>NZ_CP042434.1 GCF_007971385.1 Arachidicoccus ginsenosidivorans | reverse complement strand
AAAAAGAAATAAAGTCTTAAAAAAAATCAAAATTAGAAGATATTTTATATAAAATTTTAGCAATTATTCAAAAAAGGAAAAATATCTATTGTTGTATAAAACCATTATTACATATATTTAATAAATAAATATTTATACTATATTTTCATAATTAAATTATAAAGAGATAGTTAGCAGGATAGTACAGGACAGTTCAATCGATTGCAATTTATAGTTTTGTTTACAAATAAACGTTTGTAAAAGGCTGAACTGTTAATTAATATTTGAATTGATTTGAGTAGAATCTATACCAGTACGCTAAAAATGAACACATTGATTTTTAAAAATAAACTAAACCATAAATGTGCTATGCTTAAACCAAATGCTTTTGTTGTCCTACTTATGATGGTACTATCTTTTGGCTGCAAGAAAAAAGAGTGGGATGCATTTTATGGAAGACCGGATGATTTAGCGCCCCCTATTTATCAAGTATTAGAACAGGGCAATTTTACCACACTACTACAACTGATTGATAAAAGCGGATATAAACAAACCCTGAATACAGGTGCAGGGTATTGGACATTTTTTGCGCCAAATGACGCCGCTTTTGACGCTTATTTTAAGTCGGGTAAATTTTCAGGTGTCGCTGCCATTGATTCTTCAACCGCCAGAGCTATGGTGCAGTATATGTTGATCTATAATAAATTTTCGTCAAGTCGCCTGGACGATTATCAGGCCTCAGAAAATAATACAGGCTGGACCGAAAATGAAGCGTTTAGAAGAAGGACCGCTTATTATACAGGCTTTTACCATGATGAATCAACGCAAGGTCCAATAGTAGCTATTGCTGATAATCGCAATAATATCTCCACCTCACTTACGGGCAATTATGTACCGTCGGATTATAACAATAAATATATCACCTATTTTAAAGATAATTATTTTTCAAATGCAACGCTGACAGCCGCTGATTATAATTATTTTTACCCAAAGTCTAATTATACGGGTTTTAATGTACTGGGCGCAAGTGTGTAGTAACACCAGATATTGACGCTGAAAATGGGATGATTCATGAAATCGATCAGGTCATTGATCCACTTCCCAGTATCGATGAATATTTAAAGACTAATCCAAATTATTCTAGCTTCTGGAAGATTTTAAACCGTCTGAACACCAATAATACAGTACAATATATCTATAACGAGGAGGCCACCCAGCGCTATCAGATCCTAAGTAAATCTTCCGACAAGGTTTATGTAAAGGCCTATTCCGCATTATTGTCCTATTCGCCTAATAACGAGAATTTCCTGAAAGAAGGGGATAACGACGGGCAGAAGGATTGCTGGACGATGTTTGCACCCACCAACAGCGCTGTAGACAATTATGTACAGCATACCCTACTCAGGTATTACCCTTCACTGGATAGTGTGCCTCTGGAGATAATTACGGATTTTTTAAATGCACATATGTTTCCAACAGTCGTATGGCCATCTAAGTTTTCTATGACCGTCAACTCTTTTTCCGAACCAGCACGCTTTGATCCGATTAGTGATGTCGTTGACCGCAAAGTATTAAGCAATGGCTTTTTTTATGGAACGAACAAAGTGGAACAAGCAGATATTTTTAGTACCGTCTTTAGTGAAGCCTACCTGAATCCAAAATATACTTTTATGACAAGGCTATTTGAATCTTCAGGGCTGAGTCTGTTAATTGGGAAATCCAATATTCCGGTCAATATCTTGTTAATTCCTGACGCCGTATTTGCCCAGGCAGGCTTACTTATAATGCCTCCAGCGAAGAATTTAAATACAACGGCAGCACCAATGGGGTGCCCGACCGCCTGGAAAGGATTATTCGTACCTGTGTTTTCTTTGGCAATTATAAAAATGAGATGGATGATTTATCCGGATCAGGTATTGTCAAATCCGGAGATGCTGACAACGAAGGTGAGTATATTAAATTTAATAATAATGAGATTTGGACCTCTGGTTTAGAGGATGCAGGCATTGCGGCTCACGTGGATAGTTCAAAGACGGCCACAAATGGGAAAGTCTATTATGTTGACCAGGTATTGTCCTATTCAGATAACGGTGTAGGTTATCAGCTATCAAATTTAGCCCCAGACGAATCCTCTTCATTTTATTATTTCTGGCAACTACTTAAAAACGCAAGCTCCGTTTTTAATGTCAGCACCAACAGCATTATCGGTAACACCGGATTTAGTACCCTTTTTGTGCCGACAAATGAGGCCATCAGAAGCGCCGTAATGGATGGATATTTACCAGGCGATAAGCTTACCGGGGAACCCAAATTTAATTCCACGAATGTAAATGATATGGAACTGGTAAGAAAGTTCTTGCAATACCATATTCTGGCCAGTCATACAGCTGTTGTGGATGGCAATACCGATCCTGCCAAGTATGATACGGATCTCAAAGATGATTTAGGAACCACCTATCAAATCAAGGTGCAAAATGATAAAGATGCTATGACGCTAACGGACGATTTAACCGGACAGCGCATGTGATTGTTGCCCAGAGTAACCATTTAGCCAGCCGCTGTGTGATTCATCTGATCGATAATTACCTTAAATACAACTAAAATAACGCCATTAATATTTATTATGAGAATGATATTTAGAAAATTATTGCTATTGTCTTTTATTGGGTGCCTTTTGTGTGTTATCAAACAGCCAAAGCGCAAGACAAAATAATTGTTACAGGAAAAGTGACGGATGCAAATGGAGCGCCACTTAGTGGTGTTTCTGTTACGAAATGGACAATGATCAACGTGTCGTACAGGGAACTGCTACTGATCTACAGGGTGATTTTGCCTTATCCGTGAAAAATGTAAAAGATCGGTTGACATTTCCATCATCGGGTACAAGAGCGAATCAAGTCTAGCGATTAATACCCGAAGAATATTTAATATAAAACTCACGCAGTCCAGTACTGATTTGGAAGATGTGGTGATTTCTTCTGATAACCTGATTGATAACGGCATGTTGCCAGTAAGGCAAAGAGATTTGACAACAGCCATCTCCACAATCAATGCCAAAGAAATGGAAGAGATGCAGGCCACTTCTATTGATCAGGCATTACAAGGACGTCTGGCTGGGGTAGATATTGCTGCCAATTCCGGGGATCCGGGAGCTGGCCTTCAAATTAGAATCAGAGGAACGTCCTCCATTAATGCGTCAGATAATCCATTGATAGTAGTGGATGGTATGCCCTATGATACAGATGTACCGGCTGATTTTGATTTTGGTACCGCTGACGAACAAGGTTATGCAGCCTTGATTAATATTGCGCCATCAGATATAAAGGAAATTACTGTATTAAAAGATGCTGCTGCTACCGCCATCTGGGCTCAAGGGGAGCGAGTGGGGTATTGCTTATTACGACCAAAAGAGGAAAAAGAGGAAAGCCATCCATTAACTATACTTTTAAGGGTACACGCTCGCCCAGAGCCAAACCAATACCCATGCTTACGGGATCCCAATACTCTAGTCTGATCCCAGAGGAGTATATGAATACCAATGGCATTCCGCTTAATACGCAGACTGTCAATGAATTTAAATATGATCCCAATGATCCATATTATTATTACAATTACAGCAATAACACCAACTGGATAGACGCCATATCCCGTTCAGGGAATACGCAGGATCATAATATTTCCATGTCAGGTGGGGAGAGAAGGCCATGTATTATGCTTCAATGGAATATTTAACCCAAAAGGGGATTACCCTGGGTACAGATCTTACCAGGATCAGTAACAGAGTAAACTTGGATTATAGTATTTCTGACAGAATTCATATAAGAACGGACCTCTCTTTTACCCATTCAGAGACCAATAAAAACTACTCGGACGGGGTGCGCAATGTAGCTTATTTAAAAATGCCTAATATGAGTATATACCAGTTGGATGATTATGGCAGTCTTACACCTATATATTTTTCGCCAGAATCCAACATACAAGGTCAATATAGTTCCACTTATAATCCTGTAGCCTTGGCAAAGGCGGCGGTTAATAAAGTGGTGGCAGAAAGGATCACCCCAAAATTTAATATTCGCTATCAAATCGTTCCTTCCAGACTGATGGCGACCGTTGACGTGCAGTTTGATATCAATAGCACGAAAAATAAAAGCTTTCTGCCACAAATTGCCACCGGTCTAGGTTGGACCAATGCTGAGGTGAATAAGGCCTATGACGGAGATAATGACGCCTTTTCTGTACAAACTAAATCTTCGCTGGTCTGGACCCCTGCATTTAAAAATACCAAACACAACTTTATGGGACTGATTAACATGATGACCTATCAGTCAAAGAATATTTCTTATCAGGCCAGAACCTCCAATACAGCATCTTCAGATTTGCAGGATCCCTCGATTCCCTCAAGAGTGAATGGCGCTCAATCAGCGCTAAGTTCCAGTACAAAGCAAAGGACAAGTGGAAGCCTATTATTAAATGGCCAGTATAGTTATTTAGACCGTTATATAATTAATGTTGGTCTTAGAGGTGACGGTACTTCCAGACTGGCTCCTGATAATCGTTATGGGTTATTCCCTTCCGTTTCCGGAAGATGGAGAGCATCAGGAGAGCAGTTCTTATCTGATTTAAAATTCATAGATGATTTAAGCTTCCGGGCCAGTTATGGTCAAAGCGGGAATGCGCCTACTTCAGACTATTCCTATTATAGTATTTATGATAATATGGATTGGAGCTTTATGGGGGAGTCCGGTATCGTTCCATCCAGCATGCAACTAAACAATTTAAGATGGGAAACAGTTGTCGGTACCAATTTTGGCGTCAGTCTCGCTATGTTTAGAAACCGGTTTTTTATTGATGCAGAAATCTATAGAAACAGAACGAAAGATTTGTTGTTTAACGGCCTTGAAATTCCATCTATCAATGGGTTCAATTCAGTTAATATGAATGTAGGGACTATGGATAACCAGGGCTTCGAGATTACCCTACAGACGCAGCCTTATAAAAGCGGTAAATGGAAAGTCGATTTTACTTTTAATGTAGCTAAAAATCAAATATTATACGCAAAATTTCTGAGTTCTACCCTGTTGAAAAGGGCAATGTTACCACAAATGGCACCTTTAAAACTTACATGCAGATTAATAACCCCTTTGGCTCATTCTACGGTTACAATTTCTTAGGCGTGTATAAAGATAAAGAAGCCACTTTAGCCAAAGATGAAAAAGGTCAGTTAATTACCCGTCCTAACGGCGATCCGGTATATATGACCTTTAGTTATCCTTCCATCGGCTATACTTTTCAACCAGGAGATGCTATGTATGAAGATGTAAATCATGATGGTACCATTGATTACCGCGATATCGTCTACCTGGGCAACAGCAATCCTCAACTAACAGGTGGCTTTGGAATTAATGTTTCTTTCGCAGATGCTTGGCGCCTGTCAACCTTTTTTAATTTCAGAACAGGTTACCAGGTGGTTAATGGAACAGAAATGAATACAACAAATATGTATGACTATGATAATCAGAGTACGGCAGTCATGCGCCGATGGAGAAATGAAGGGGACGTGACCAATATTCCCAGGGCATTATATAAGGCAGGCTATAACTGGCTGGGCTCTTCCAGATATGTAGAAAACGGCTCTTTTTTGAGATTTAGAACAGCTACGCTGCGTTATGTCTTTCAAAACCATTGCTACAAAGGATAAAGGCAAAGGCGTTGAGTGCTTATCTGACCGTGGAAAATATTTTGACTTTAACCAAATATAAGGGACAAGATCCAGAGGTGAGTGTAAGAGGATCGGATCCTTTTAGAGTGGCCACAGACAATTCCATGACACCGCCTGTTAAAATGTTTACGCTGGGATTAACCGCTTCCTTTTAAAATTCAAAATTTAGAATTATGAGATGTAGAAATATATATTTAATATCAACCTTGCTACTGATGATTTTAGGCAGCTGCTCAAAGATGCTAGATCAGCAACCAGAAGATGGTATTATAAGAAACAATTATTGGAAAACAAAAGAACAAGTTCATGCAGCCGTTATCGGCGTCTATGCCTCATTAATGGGTGATCCCTCTAATGGTGCAAAGAACCTGGATATTACTTTATTTAAGTGGGGAGAATTGCGTGGTGATATGCTGGCCGCTTCTCTTGGTGCCAGCAGTAATGATATTGAAGTCATGAATATGACTACCCAGACTGCAAACCCGATTGTGGATTGGAGTCCGGTGTATAAAATTATCAATCTATGTAATACGGTTATTGCATACGCGCCTAGCGTATTGGAAAATGACCAGACCTTCACAAAGGACATGTTAAATGGATATATAGGCGAAATGAAGACACTTAGGGCATTAATGTATTTTATTTAGTGCGCAGTTTTGGAGAGGTGCCGCTTAAATTAGACCCCACTTCAAATGATGACCAGATTGTCCAAATGGCGAAAAGTTCGCAAGCAGATGTGTTACAACAGATCGTAAAAGATCTTAAAGATGCAGAGCCGCTGACCCTGACCACTTATGGGAATCAGGCTTCCGATAAAGGGCGAATCACCCGCTATACAGTAGACGCCATTGAGGCAGACGTATACCTCTGGATGGAAAACTATCCTGATGCGGTGACTGCCTGTGACAAGATTATTAACGCAAAAAATTTGGCCTTATTGCCAGCAGCACTGCCTGGTTTACCACCCTATTTAGAAACGGAAATTCTACAGAAAGCATTTTTGAAATTCAGTTTGACCAGCAAAAACTCAACGATTTTTATAATATGTTTGGGGCATCATCCAAGGAGTTTATTGCTTCCAACAAGGTAATGGATGAGATTTATACTACAGAAATCAGTGATTCTACCAATGCTCAGGATATCCGAAGTGCCGGCGCCTCGGTTCGGGCGGAGGATAATGTAATCTGGAAATACGTAGGCAGCAATGCCACCAGTATGATCGGAAACAGTGATTCTTATACCCATTGGTTTTTCTACCGTTATGCGGACGTACTATTAATGAAGGCGGAAGCGCTGGCGCAAATACCGGGTAGAGGACAACAGGCACTTGATCTAGTAAATGTCATCCGCAAAAGAGCAGGTGCACCGGCATCTACCCAGGAAAGCCCTGATGTGAATAACTCAGATGAACTCTCCAGATATATATTAAGCGAAAGAGCCAGAGAATTTGCCTTTGAAGGCAAAAGATGGTATGATGTATTACGCTATGCCAAAAAGAACAATTATGAACATATCAGTTATTTACAAGATTTTGTCGCGGCACTTGTCCCAGCAAATATGGTTCGACTGGTAAAAGAGAAAATATTGGATCATAACAGCCATTATTTTCCGATTTATACCTATGAACTAGAAACCAATAAGTTACTTATTCAAAACCCATTCTACCAATAAACCTATCTGTCATGAAAAGTGTTAGACTATTATCAGTGGTTACCTGCGCATTACTGCTTTGTACAGTGATCGTATGTTGCACCAAAACCAGGTTGACAAGAACTACCTCAACTAGCCCAAATATAATGGATTATTTAAGAAGCGATTCCTTAAACAGGTTTACCCAGCTTGTGAAGATTATTGATCGGGCAGCCTACGCAACTGAATTAAATACCTATGGTACTTATACACTATTTGCGCCAACGGATTCAGCGGTAAATCGTTATTTAATGGCACATAATATAGCCTCCATAGAAGGTCTTACAAAAGAGCAGTGGCAGGAGGTTTTGAAATTCCATTTACTGGAAGAAAGCCTGCCCAGCAGCACTTTTACTGATGGTAAATTACCGGCCATTACCGATTATGGTCAATATTTGATAACAGGCATAAAAAATGTCAATGGCGTTTCTTCCTATTTTATCAATAGGCAAGCCTTGGTGACTCAGGCCAATATTACGGTTGGCAACGGAATTATCCATGCCGTGGATCACGTACTGGAACCCTCCGTGTCAACTATTGCCGAGTTACTGTCTAAAGATACGACCTATTCTATTTTTACCCAGGCCGTTAAAGAAACCGGTTTTTATGATACCCTAAATGCCATGAAAGATCAAGGGGGTAGTCAGATCTGGCTTACGGTAATTGCCGAAAGAAATCAGAGCTACCGAGATTCTGGCATAGCAAACTATAGTGCACTTAAACAACGCTTCAGTAATACCGGTAATCCTAAAAATGTGTTAGACAGCCTGCATTTATATGTGGCTTATCATATTATACCCGATGTCAAGTATTTAGCAGATATCGTCAACACCAATTCACAGTCCACTTTAGCGCCTTTAGAAGTTTTGACCGATAAGCTGGTGGGTGATACCGTTTTAATCAATGACGATTCTTATTCTACCCTGGAAGGGACTGTCTATGAGCCAGGCGTTAAAATAGATTTATCCTCCAGCGATCAATCGGCGACCAATGGTGTATTACATACTGCCCAGGGCGGCATTAAGATTAAAGTCAGGAAGCCTTTTCCCGTTTATTGGGATTTATGCGCAACACAACCTGAGTTAACACGACTTTCGTCCATCTACAGGAAACAAACCTTTTTATTCGATTATGGAGACGGAAATACTTTTGCTGGTATTAAGTGGGAAAAAAGTTGTTTAAAATATAGAGCAGGTGTCAATGGATATTTAGGGGATTATTGGCAGGTCGGCATGGGACGTTCCTCCAGTAATACAGATAATCTGGGGACCTGTTCAGGCAATAGCTGGATTGAATTTACCACGCCCTTACTGGTTAAAGGAAAATATAAAGTCTGGTTCTGTTATTATAGACAAAATTCAACTACAATCTCAGTGCAGGCATTGTTTGATTCTGTTCCTCTGACAAGTGCTTTAATTCAGTTTGACAAAAAAATCTCCTCAGTGGATTTTGCTAAAGAATCAGAACTGGCTGCTATTGGCTGGAAATGGTGGGCAGGTGTAAATAAAAAATCCGGTTCCACTGCAGCGCGTATGCTGGGTGTGGTGGATGTAAAAGAAACAGGTCAACATAAGATCAGGTTTGAGCTGGTATCCGGTGCCAATGCGGATTGCAATTTTGATATGGTTCAGTTTATTCCGGTAGATTGGCCCAGTCAGACTAGCCCTAGGTTCAACCCTGATGGATCCGTCGAATATTAAAATTCAGCTGCTTCCAGTTCTTTAAACTATTAATAACAATTGAATGAAGAAATATATTATAATGATGATGGCCACAATATTAATTGTTGCCTCCTGTAAAAAGTGGGATGATCATATAGCCTTGAACACTCCAGGCTTAAATGAAACCTTATTTGCCCAGATCAAAGGCAATAGTGACCTGTCTTTATTTGCATCATACATAGAAGAAGCAAATCTAGATACCTTACTGAATTCCTCCATGAATCTGACGGTGTTTGCCCCATCCAATGAGGCTTTAAAGCAATTACCCGATTCTATTGGGCAAAACCCCGCAAGTCTACGTAGGTTTCTTTTGAATTTAATTGCCGGTAAGGCCTATTATACAAGAGATGCCAGTAGTGATTTACGCATCAGGATGCTCAGTGGAAAAAGAATTCAGTTTGACCAGGGTAAATTCCAAGAGGCCAATTTGACAAAAAGTGATATGGTGGCTAAAAACGGGGTTTTACATATTATCGACCAGCCCGTATTGCCACTGCCCAATATCTGGGAATATCTCAATGCCACGAAAGGGGAATATAAGCAAAATGCCTATATCGCCTCTTTAAACTATAGAGGTCAGGATTTAAGTCAGGCAGAAATTGACAGTATTGATTTAACAACCGGTGTCCCTGTTTATAAAACAGGGACCGGCATTGTAGAAATCAATACATTTAAAACGAAAGTATATGATGTTGCAGATGAGGATTCCTTATATACCTATTTTGTGCTGACAGATGCTGCTTTTGAAAGCCAACAAGCTAGTATGAAACCTTATTTTAAGGCGCTTAGTGAAGATACCTCTATAAGCAATGCAAATTGGAGTGTTGTGAAAGATTTAGTTGTAAGTGGGTTACATGAGAACTTATCCGCTACGACACAATTCGTTACCAAATCTAATGTTCATTTTTCAATAAATCCCGCTTCGATTGTTGCCACCCAAAAAGTAAGTAATGGTATAGTGTATGTGATGAGTTCCCTATCCATGCCCATAGCAGAGAAAATTCCTGTTGTGTATATTCAGGGAGAAAACCCGATCGGCTTTTCTTCTGAAACCGAGAGTGCACTAGAAGATATTTTTTACCGTAAACGATTTAACCCTATCACGCGTGATACTTTTACGGATATTTATGTAAACCGTGGTTCATCCGGTGCCAATTTTTACGCAGATTATGCGACCAATAATTTATATACTGCTACTTATAAGGTGTATTGGGTGGCTCTTAATGATTATGTCAGTTCAGGTCAGGGGGACGATGCCTATGGAACTACTGGAAATCTCAATCAAATTGTAAAGGTGATGGCCAATGACTCACTCTCTACAGTGTTGTTTAATGAGACAGGAGTGGTAGAGCCCAATACCTATACAGAAACCTATATTGGAGAATTTACAAATGATGGGTACAACTGGTTGCTTTCATACCCCAGGGTTATGCCAGATGGTAGCACCTACGAGGTGAATCCTGCAACCAAATTTATCCGATTGCAGGCGCCCTCCAGTAATAGCAGCCCTTATAATCTGACACTTGATTATTTGAAATTCGTCCCAGTTTTTAATTAATTTATATACTTCCTATGATTATTATGAGAAAATTATTTTATATATTAATTGGAGGATTAATCGGGTTGCCATTGCAGCATGGATTTGCTCAAAGTGTTAAATCCGTCCATCCGTCCATTACAAAACCAAAGGACACCCTACAGGTATCAGGTGTTATATTAGACGTTGTCAGCAAAAGGCCGCTTTATGGAGTGTACGTTTCCTATAAGGATTATGGTGCTGCTATTACGGATTCTTTAGGTCATTTCAGTATTGCTGTTCCCAATATGCAGATTACTTTAATGGTTAAGGCGGAGGACTATAACAATCAGCAGGTAGCCTTAAAAGGACGCAGCTCTATTGAGATATTATTGCAGAAGTCCGGTGCTGCCAGCTTCTATAATGAGATCGTAACACCTTCCAGACAAGTCAGTAGATCAAAAATAACAGGCGCTATGGACGCCATTGAAACAAAGGGCAACTGGAATGCCGATCCCGGCTCCGTTGATAACTTTTTGCAAGGAAAAGTAAGCGGTTTAAATGTAATTAGGCGCTCAGGTACACCCGCTGCGGGAGCTAATTTATATTTGCGCGGCTATAATTCCTTGTACGCTTCAAATCAACCTATCATCATTGTAGATGGGGTTTATTATGATAATGCTACCTACGGTGCCAGCTTGAATAAAGGCTATTATAACAACCCGCTATCCTTTATTGATTTAAAAGACATTGATAAGATTACCGTTATAAAAGACGCTACCTCAACTTATGGCTCAAAGGGCGCTAATGGTGCGATTATTATCACCACTGCCAGGGCGCATGAAGAGGCGACCTCTATTGATGTTTTACTCTCCGGGGGCGTTAATTTTAGCCCCAAGAGCCTGCCAGTGATGGACGCAAGCGATTTTCGCTCCTACCTGTCTGAGATGTTACAATCCAAGGGTATGACAGATGCAGATATCTCAGCATTATCCTATATGAACGACAGTACCTCTTCAATGGATTATTATAATGTACATCAAAACAATAACTGGCAAAACAAAATATTTAGAAATTCATATATGCAAAATGCTTATTTGAAGATAGCGGGAGGAGATAATATTGCCAAATACGCTTTGAGTATCGGTTATGGTAATAATAAATCTCCCTTACAAAATACCGGGCTGACCCGGTATAATATGCGCTTTAATGCGGATCTTAATCTGACAAAAAGACTTATTGCTTCTGCCAATGTTAGTTATTATAGAAATGAGCAAAATATTAGAAATACTGGGATTGCACCCACGACCAATCCCATTTTTACCAGTCTTGTGAAAGCGCCTTTTTTTGCAGATCATCTGATCTCCGCCTCAGGAGTCGTTTCACCACAATATGCAGACCACGACACGTTGGGTATCAGCAATCCTATTGCCATTATCAACAGCGAAAAAGGGCAGAATAATAGTTTTAGGTATAACGGAGGTATTTCATTTAAATACTTATTAAGTAAAAATCTTTCACTGGCCACAACGGTGTCCATTACGAGTCAAAAAATCCGGGAAACCTTTTTTGTTCCCCAAAGAGGAATTGTAAGTGATACCTTAATGAATGACTTACTGGCCAACAACCGGTCAGGCGCTCAGGTAATTAAATTGTTTAATGTCTATAATGATTCCAGGATCAACTATAATCAGCATTTTGGCTTTATCAATGATCTGGATGTGACCTTTGGGTTCCGATATAATAAACTTAAATCTGAACAGGATTACGGATTAGGCTTCAATGCAGCGACAGATCAATTGACCAGTGTCGGATATGGACTAAATACTTTAAGGCAAATAGGAGGTTCGATTGGCTCGTCCACCTGGATGGAGACCTATTTAAATGCAGCTTATGGCTTGCAGGATAAGTATTTTTTGAATGTAAATGCCTCAATGGATGCTTCCTCAAAGTTCGGCAGAAATGTAAATAGTGGGGCATTAAGGATCGCGGATCGACCATTTGGTGTGTTTCCTTCCGCCGGGTTTTCATGGCTTGCCTCCTCAGAAAAATTCATGGCAAACGCTAATTGGCTGGATCTGTTAAAATTCAGGGTATCTTATGGTATGATGGGCAACGATGATATTGGTAATTATACTGCGCGTAGTTATTATACTGCACAAAATCTATTGGGTATTTCAGGGCTTGTTAAAGGAAACCTGGGTAATGAATCGCTTATGTGGGAGCGTGTCTCAAAAGCTAATATCGGTTTAGATGTCGATTTGTTGAATAACCGGCTTAGTTTAACGCTGGATGCTTATCATAATAAGACCAGCCATATGGTTATTTATGAACCCGGACCAACGGTTTCCGGACAGGACTATATTATTACCAATAATGGGGGCATGAAAACGAGTGGTGGTGAAATTTCCCTAAATGCGGTACTCGTGAATAAGCGACGATTCAATTGGCAGCTAGGATTTAATATCGCCAAATATACATCCATTATTACAAAATTACCCACCGGGCCTATTTATACAGATTTTGCAGACGGCGTTATTCTGACCAGTATTGACAACGCCCCAAATCTGTTTTTTGGCTATAAAACAAACGGAGTTTATAGCTCTGATCAAGAAGCTACAGCCGCTGGTCTAAGTAAATTAAATAGCAACGGAACTACGTCTATTTTCCACGGAGGCGATGTTCGTTTTGTAGACCTGAACGGGGATAAGGTCATAGATGAGCAGGATAGACAAGTCATAGGTAATCCTAATCCTGACTTTTATGGAGGGGCTAACACTGCCATCACCTTCTCTAATTGGACATTATCGGCTTTGGTCACTTTTATGAAAGGAAATGACTTGTATAATTACGCCAGACGTCAACTGGAATCAGAAAACAACTTTTATAACCAAACAGCGGCGATAAAAAACAGATGGCGTACGGACGGCCAGATCACGGCTATTCCGAAGGCCACATGGGCTGATCCTATGGGCAATAGCCGGTTTTCTGACAGATGGATTGAAGATGGATCTTATATACGTTTAAAAAACCTTTCATTATCCTATAACATACCCCTGAAAGCAAATAAAGCACTCAAATCGATGAATGTCTTTTTAACTGGAACAAATTTATTGACACTAACAAAATATTTAGGATACGATCCTGAGTTCAGTGCCACTTCAAGCGTATTTGGGCAGGGAGTAGACACTTTTTTAGAACCCCAATATAAAAGCATTGAATTAGGTGTGAAAGTGGGACTTTAATGTGAATAAAAGTGAATCATAAAGCGAATCAGTGTACCGCAATAAATAATACATGATGAAAATAAATAATTTATTACTGGCATTTTCTTTCATCGTTCTACTGGGAACTTCTTGCAAGAAAATGATAGATGAAGAGACCAAGGACGTTGTTGAGCAGAAAAATATGTACAAAAATCTCTATGACGCTGATGCAGCCATCATTGGATTATATGGGCAATTTCAGCAGTTGGCTGCTCAACATGTCGTATTGAATGAATTAAGAGCTGATTTGATGACCGTTACAGCTAATGCAGACGATTATTTAAAACAGATTGAAAACCATGAGGCAAAACTAGGTAATCCATATATAGATCCTAAACCTTATTATAAGGTGATACTTGCCTGCAATGACATGTTATATCATTTTGATATCATGGTTCAAAACAAAATTTTGGATAATACTGAGTATGGCGTACGTTATGCAGATGTTGCCTCTATTCGCAATTGGGTTTATCTTCAGTTAGGAATTCAGTTTGGTCATGTGCCTTATATTACAACTCCTATACAGGATGTTCAGACCTTGGACGCAGTTGTAAATTCAGGTAAATATGCACCTATAAGTTTTGATCAGCTTTTAGATTCTTTGGTCAGTGTCCAGCAGCAATTAGCGATTCTTAGTCCCTACCCAGAAGGAAGTTCTCTAATTACCACCGTAGATGGTTACTCGACCGGGCGGTTTTTTATCAATAAGGAAGTCATGCTGGGTAAACTTTACTTATGGAGAGGAAAAGGAGATGATTACCACAATGCGGCTATCGCTTTCAAATCTGTTATGGAAACTGGCGGTACCGGAGATTATTATACCTATAGAATGACAGGTGCTTCTAAAGGAGATAATAATGATCTGGCGGTAGGGTATATCAGATACCAGGAAGAAAACGAAGGTAGTTTAGTGGATAATAACAGTCAGGGGTGGCGTTCTATTTTTGCCAGGGAAGAAGATCAACTCTTTGATAGAGAATGGATTTGGTATTTACCTTATAGTACACTTTTTAAACCAGAGAATCCATTTATGAAACTATTTTCAAGTACCCAAGGGAGTTATCTGCTGAAGCCTTCTGTTCAGGCAATTGATAACTGGAATAACCAGCTCCAGAAAAATGACTTTCCCTATGATGCTCGTGGGGTGAAATTTTCTTATAATATAGTGAATGGTCAGCCAGAGATTATGAAATATCAATTTAATCCAAATGCACAAAAATGGTTTTTATATAGGGCAGGGGAGTTACATCTGGATTTTGCGGAAGCGGCTAACAGAGATGGTCACCCTGCAATTGCAGACGCAATTTTAAATCAAGGGATACAACCTTCTTTAGGAAACGCAATCATTGATCAGGGAATTCCTTATGTGTTTGATGCAAGGAAAAGTTCCAATCCAAGTATTGCCGGCGATTGGTATTTGAATGCAGGTGTTCGTGGGCGGGCTAATTTATATAGCGTGCCCGTTGAAAGTGGTAGCACGATTTCTATCGAAGATCACATAACAAACGAAAGAGCATTAGAATTGGCTTTTGAAGGTAAAAGGTGGTCTGATTTGTTAAGGATTGCCTTAAGACGAAAAGATCCATCCTATCTGGCTGACAAAGTGTATCAGAAACTTATAAAAGAAAATAATCCCAATGCTACTGCAGTCAGAGCAAAATTAATGAATCAACAAAATTGGTATTTGCCCTTTAAATGGTAAGCATTGATGATGTCTGTACTATTTTAGTTATTGTACTATTTAGTGGTTGTTAATCCGTTTGATAAATTAAATAAACGGTTAATGAAAGAAATGAGTAAAAATAAGTGTTTTGAAAAATCACAGATAACTGTAGAAACTTTTTTAGAGGGACCTAAAATAACCAGCAGGATTGGCTGTGTGATTTGTCGCCATCCGATTTGTTACTTAGTGCAAAACAAGAGGCGATCGATTAATGATCACCCTTTTGCAGAAGATATTATTTTTCTTTGCCAAGAACATTATGAAAAGTGGAGTAAAGGTGCACATAAATTTTGTCCACTCAAAAAATGCTTCAAAATTCAAATATTTCTTTAAAAGATAATGAGAATGATCTCCCTTTTCAAATTAAAGCTTTTGAAACAGTGAGCATAAGAATGGGGCAATTTTACAATCTTGTTCATGTGATTCCTTAAAAGAGAGGCTAAAACCTTTGCTTACCATTGATGAAATCACTGTTTTGGGCCTAAATGTTCTTGATGCGCAGTTATTAATTACGCTATTACTTTTTGATAAATATAATAACAGATTATTAATTGTAAGGAACAGTTTAATAGAATATGCGTCTCCCGATATTCGAATATTATTTTTAAAAAATATGTTGACCATTCTGCAAAATAACGAGGTCATATTTTCAATGCACTATTATTATCCAAATAAAATTGAATTGAAAGTGGTCAAGTTGATGCTTAATGGCGTCTGTATCTCCGTAAAAAATAACTTGATCTTTATTAATGAAAACCCAGTAAAGTCGTTGGATAAGAAAAGTGGGATAGATTTTTCCTTCATTCATATTGGCGCTTGCGATAAAAAAACCGCACAGCAAAGTTTATCTTCCTAATGTCGACAGGTATGAAAAATAGAGGTGTCTGCTTTTAAAATTAAAAATTGATTCTTTTGTGAAAAGTGTTGACCAATTCTTTGTTTGGACACTTAAAAACAACACACGAAAAAGTGGATGAATGTTTTGAAGCAAAAATGGGCCATAAATTCCCACACAGATTTTTTAAATATAAAACTGCCCCAGACCCTGTAATGGATAGGGGCAGTCTCCTTTCATGTTGATTCTATTATTTAATTACTGTACAATAACCTTTTTAGAAATAATCTAACCAATTGATTTATTATTCACCTTAAAATACAAACCCTTAGATAATCCTTCTGTGGTAACTTGCTCGGTATTGCTGGCAGCTGTCAACCGTTTAACCAACTTACCACTAGCTGTAGTGAAAGTTCCAAGTAAAACAGCACTCACAAAAAGTACAAACCTTTTTTAATAAAAGAAGTAAATTTTCTTTTCATATTTTCCGAATTAATGATGAATAAACAAGAACCTTAAGTTGAAATTTCAATAGGATTTGTAAAAATATTCATAACAAATAAGATGATTTGTAGCTATTTGGCGACAGCTTGTAGCTTGGATGTATTGTAAACGGCTTACGCAATTTAAGTTCAATGCTATAATTGAAGGCGTCCAGGCGGGGAACAGGCCACTACTAAACTACTGATTTATGTATTAAGGAATTTCAACATTTATAGCCATTACTGGCCTCAAATTTGAGTCTACTTTATACAATGGAATGATTCAATGAGCGTCTTCTTTTAATAATGTTATGCATTAAAACAACAATATGAACCTGAAATCCAGCGAACCCTTCTGGTTGGTGAAAAACGGTATCCTGAACTCCTATCCATCCTTGAGTCGTGAGATAGAAACAGATATTCTAATTATTGGAGGCGGCATTACAGGTAGCCTAATTGCCCATCAATGTATGGAAGACGGGTATAAGACCGTTTTAGTTGATAAAAGAGAAATTGCTAATGGCAGTACCTCAGCCACTACTTCCATGCTTCAATATGAAATCGATACGCCTTTATATAAACTAATAGAACAGATTGGCGAAAAAGGAGCGGTAGATAGTTACAGGGCCTGCTACCAGGCGATTGATAAGTTGGGCGAGATCGCCCATCATATAAAATCAGACTGTGGTTATAAAAAGAAGGATTCCCTGTATTTTGCAGCAAGAAAAAAAGACGTTTCCTGGTTGAAAAGAGAGTTTGAAGCAAGAAAAAAATACGGATTTCCGGTAAGTTGGCTGGAAGCCAAGGACATTCGCCAAAAATATCACCTTAGCAATACCTATGGTGGCATTTTATCCCGCCAGGGCGGCAGTATGGATGCCTTTTGTTTCACCCACGACCTTTTGGCATATAATCGTAAAAGAGGGCTGTTAATTTATGATAAAACAAATATTGAAAAAGTCAAATATCACAAAGGTAGTATTCAGGCTCAGACAGAATATGGTAATAGCATAAAAGCAAAAAAGGTAATTTATTGTAACGGTTATGAAAGTGTAGAAATTATTAAGGATCGATTTGTAAACCTATTATCCACTTTTGCCATTGTAGGAGAAAGATACGAAGGCGACCAGACTTACCTGAAGGATATTTTGATCTGGAATACGGCTAGACCTTATATATATATGAGGACCACAGATGATAATAGAATACTCATTGGTGGCGAAGACGAAAAATTTGTCAATACAACCAAGCGAGACAGACTGCTGCTGAAAAAACAGCTCAAATTGGAAAAACATCTTGAAAATATCCTTCCAGAACATGACTTTAGGACTGATTTTGTCTGGGCAGGCACTTTTGGAGAAACCAAAGATGGACTTCCTTACATAGGCACACATCCAGATTTTCCGGCTGCTTATTTTGTTTTGGGATTCGGTGGAAACGGCATTACCTTTTCAGTGACAGGGATGTCTATGGTATCTAATATGCTGAAAGGAGAAATCCATCCATTAACGGAGTATTTTAAGTTTAGAAGATAAAAAGAGAGACTAGGGTAGGGTTGTGCAGGGCTGTTTAGTTGGCTTCATTAAAAATGATTTCTTCCTACGGATTAATTATAAGTGGGTTATGGGGTGTTATTTTAAAGAAAAGCGCAATTTTTTTGATATATTTGAAATTATTTTTATAATTTACTGGAATAGCGTTAAAATAATAATTATCCATTGATGCAAGACCGCAATATCGCAACCAAGACCTTAGTCGCCCTTATGTTGGGTGTCGCGGCATTATTATCTTTTGAACTAACGTCTTGTCACAAAAAGAACGAAAATACACCCGATGAACCGCCACCGATTGTAGTACCCAAAGCAGTTATAAAATCATTTTCTCCAGATCATGGTTACTATGGTGATACCATCACAATTAAGGGAAGTTATTTTCTAAACGGCGATAGTGTCTTTTTTGGCGGAGTCTCGGTAAAAACAGTTCTTGAAAACGATTCTGCACATTTTAAGGTGATTATACCGGAAGGCGCACTCAGCGGAAATTTGCAAATATTACGAGGTACTGATTCGGTTGTCTCTGATGCCACCTTTCAAGTAGATCATCATATTTATATCAGTGGAGACGATTACACCTATGGCTATGCCGCTTATTTTGTAGATGGTAAGATTTATATTTGTAACAACTTCGAAAATTCACAAACTGCTGGTATTTATGCTTCGCCCAGTGATGTATATGTTGCAGGATGGGATAACAACCAGGTTGTGTGCTGGCAAAATCAAGTACCTCATAAATTTACCACAGACATCAGAAGGCAAACGGATGTAAAAGGTCTTTTCGTTTCAGGTAGTGATGTATATATAGTGGGCAATGCTCCCACCTATGACCTATCCGCCACTTATTGGAAAAATGGTCAGGAAGTGAACCTTACGCCTACTGGGCAAGGTAGTAGCTTTGGTAACGGCATATTTGTGACAGGGAGTGATGTGTATGTTGCCGGATTGAAAGGCAATGGGCAAGCTCTCTAATGGAAAAACGGCGTTGAAGTACCGCTGGTAGGTTCCAACCAATATCCAGGGGCAACCAGTATTTTTGTAGATGGCGATGACGTATATGTAGCGGGTGCAGATTATTCTACGGCCAGGTATTGGAAAAACGGCGAAAAATTTGATTTGACCAGTTCGGATACCTGCATTGCTTCGACCAATTCCATTATTGTTCAAAATGGCGACGTATACATTACAGGCATGGAAAGGTCCAATCTGGATGGACTATACAGGCCAGTTTATTGGAAAAACGGCGTGACACACTTTTTGAATGAAGGTACTGAATATGCCAATGCTACCGGGATAAGCGTTGTGGATGGGAAGGTGTATGTTTCTGGAATGACCGATTATTATAGGGCGGCATATTGGGTGGATGGTAAAAAGCAGCTAATTGCCGATTTTGGACATACTTCAGGTATTTATGTAAGATAATCCCAGAACTAAAAGGAGCTTACTGATATAAAAGCCCCCGTTTTTTCTATTAATTTAAATCAGCCTTAATTAAAATTTTACTGTTCAACTAGAAAAGTCTCCGTACAGCGGAGGCTTTTCTAGTTGAACAGTAAGGCATTTGGACACTATTATAAATAAAAAAATCAAAGTTTGGATGGCTTGGTTGGATAAAGCTTATAACGCCATGTAAGTTATTTTGCCAGGAGCGATACCAAGATAAAGACTACTTTTTTCCCCTTAAAAGGATGTAAGCAATGAATTAGTTTACTTTTTTAAATATTTGTTGCTGCCAAATCAACCTATTACAAGCCCATTAATATTATAGAACTTAAACCTGTTCAGGTGCCTATTCAAATAATTGATCCATTGTGATCGAATTTTGGACGAGTCTATTTGAATATTGATTGGCTGTTAGGCCAAAGGTCGTAATAAAGGTTATAAATAAAGACTTCTTTGTTTTCGTTTGTTCTTTAAATACACTTTTTTTATTTTCAAGTTGCTGCGCATATTGTTTGGTAATCAGATATTCCGTTTTGGCGAATTTAATTTCACAAAGGTTAATGACAAAATCCTTACGATCAAATAGTAAATCAATTTGTGCTCCTTTACCTTTGATTGGACTGCATTGCCAAGTGGCCTCCTCCGTATAAATACTGCGAATACCCAAAGCTGTTTTTATTTGTGGCGTATGTTTTAAACATATCCGTTCAAAAGCTATGGCACTCCAGATCTTCCAGGATTCATCTAAGCCAAGATTTTCCCATATTTCCTCCCCAGATCCAGCATTTTTTTCCATAAATTTGAAGTAGAAATGGGTGAATTCATCGGAAAGTTTATATATGATTTCTTTAATATTTTATCATTAGGTTTCCATGGAGTTACAAACCCTGATTCGATTAACTCATCAAATATTAATGTTACGGTTCCTCCAGAAGATAATGTCGTTTTTTCAATTATATTTTTCCTAGTAAGACCAGAATTATTTTGAGCTAATACGCGAACGATGGATAGATGGCGTGTAGGATCTTTGAACAGAGAACTGTATAGGTTTTTAAACTCTCCGTTAAGCAATCCATCTTTTGTAAAACAAATTCGGTTAATTGCTTGAGCAACGCTTTCTCCCTTTTTGATATCCTTTAGATAGTGCGGGATGCCTCCCACGACCATATAAATTTGAACAATTTGATAACGCGCCAAATTTACTTGCTTACTGTGTAGAAACGCTTCAGTCTCCTTCAAGGTAAATGGAAGTAATCTTATTTTTCTTGTAATGCGGTTATGTAATCCCCCTTTATTATTAACAACGTGCTCTATCATCCAAGACGCTGCACTGCCGCAGATGATGACTACTAAGTTGTCCTGGTCATTCGCCCAGCTATTCCACCAATGATCAAATGCCTGAAGAAATCCAGATTTAGGCGTATTTAGCCATGGAAATTCATCCAAAAACACCACACATCTCTCCCTCATCAATTTAGGTGTAAGAAAATTTGAAAGTTGGTCAAATGCTTCTGGCCACCCTTCTGGAATTCTATATAATTTTGGATTGCCTGACGCTTTGCCTAAAGTTGAACTAAATTGTTCTAATTGAACAGGAAGCGTTGCGTCCTTTATGCCAACTAGTTGGAACTGCAAATGGTCTTTGAAATAGTTCCTTATTAGAAAAGTCTTTCCGACTCGTCGCCTTCCAAATATGGCAATAAGTTCTGGAACACCGGAATCATAAGCTTCTTTAAGTAGTTCCTGTTTCTTTATTCTACCGATGATCTTTTTCATACTTTTAACAGTCTACACATATTTTCTTGTTTTTAATACGTGAGACGGATGTAATTGATTAACTTCAGCCAAAACGAATAAACAATATTGAGTTATGGCTGAGTATATTAACTTTGTCTTGTAATTCAGTTAGTTGTCGCCTTATTTGCTAGCTTATAGTTGATGATTTAAAACGATTGTAATTTAATAAGTAAACTTCAAATTAATTTTTATTAATTTATACTTGATTATTAGGGGTTTATATGAATGTTTTTCATGGCTTCTAAGTGTCCATAAAATAGGGAAACGTCCCCAAAAAATAAGTCCAGTAAGATTTCCTAAAAGAAAAAACTTACTGGACCTAATTTTTAAATGTAACGATAGAAATTCAATTTACGCTGCTCAGGCAGTTGCCACTATACATAAACAACTACTACTCAGCCGGCGCAATAAGGAAACTATAGCGTAAGGTCGCATTTTTGGGCATTTCATACTGCTCCAGTGGCTGCGGTCCACAGCTGGCATTACCCAGGCCGCGTTGCAGACAATCCAGTGTTAGATATACCTGGGGTTGACTTACACTATCCAGGGCAAAATCATGGAATGCTTGCCATGCGTTGTTATCGGTAAAATGCAGCGCACTGAAGCTCAAATGATCCAGAGAAACCACTTTAAGCCCCTTGTTTTGTGCATTCGTTAAAGATACCCATCTGGTATCTTCTCTTTCACCCATACTCTGTGCATGAACATAATGTTCGTGTCCCATCTCTGTCACAGTTTTGTGGTAAATACCTAAAAATGCACCTGATTTACGGTCCGGGTAGTTTTCAAAGGGGCCGCGGCCGTACCAATTGACCTGCTCTGACTGCGGCACCAGACTCATCCTAAGACCAAACCTAGGCGGCATATAGCCATTTCCAGTATGAAAAGTGCTGGCTACCTTTATTTTCCCATTAGGATAGATGGTATAGGTCACCTCATAAGGGAAAACAGCCTTCTCTCTAGTGATGTCTGCTTCCATTTTGGTTTTTACCAGTATTGTTTTGTCGGTAGCGTTCGTGCTGACGGAAAAATCCTTAACACTAATGTTAGTCTTACTAAATCTGCGTACATCATTATCAATACTGCGGTACCAATTAAATACAGGTCCTTCAGCATTATATATCTGTTCCTGATGATTGTATTGCAAAGAAGTCAGCAGACCACTTTTCTTATTAAAGGTGATGGCAAAGCCAGGGCCTGTAATAAGTAGACTGTCATTAGACTGCGTCATAGCGGCAGGCGCAGCAAATGCCGCCCTGTCGTAAATTTTATGAAAACGCGGCTTTTTGGAAATAGGAATTTGTTCGGCCGCAACCAAATAACCAGCGTCCGCCCACCTGGAAGGAGATTTTAAGGTCGCTTTGATATTTAATAAGAATTCATGGCCATTGGCATCCATTTCAGGTAGTGCCGGCTGGAAGCTAAAGCTACTGTCTGGTGCTACAGAAGGTACTGCTATACTGGCTGAATCTACAGCTATGCCATCCTTTAATAAAACCCATTTAAAATCAAACTGATTTAAATTCAAAAAGTCATATTTATTTGTGATCGTAAAGGCCCCGTCGTAACTGAATTTAATATATTGGTATACCTTTTTTACTTCCATTAATTTGGCAGTCACTCTTCTGTCAGGTGTAGTAAGACCGTCATTACAAAAAGTGCCATCATTTGGTTTATCGCCAAAGTCGCCCCCAGATAATAATGATTCAGCGGTTCGCCTTGTTTTACCAGGCTCTGATCCACCCAGTCCCAGATACAACCACCAATCATCCGTTTGGAATGTTCAATATAATCCCAGTATTCCTTTAAATTACCCATGGCATTGCCCATAGAGTGATCATATTCACAAAGAATAAAAGGTTTATTCGTATTTGCTTCATCGACCCTTTGCATATCCTTTAAAGAAGGATACATCCTGGAATCCACATCCGCTACTTCATTATAACCTTCATAATGCACCGGCCGACTGGTGTCAATATCCTTAATAGCTTTATAAACCGCTTTAAAATTCTGACCCGCACCGCTCTCATTGCCCATAGACCACATAAAGATAGAAGGATGATTCTTATGCTCCAGAACATTGCGCACATTTCGATCTACATAGGCTGGAATCCAATCCGGATCATCACTGATGGATTGATTGCCATGGCACTCCAAATCAGCTTCCGCGATAACATATAAGCCGTAATAATCATACATGGTATACATCCTCGGGTCATTAGGATAATGACTGGTTCTGATGGTATTGATATTATGACGTTTCATCATCAGAATATCTTTTTGCATAAGTGCTACCGGTACGGCTTTGCCGTACCTTGGGTCCAGATCATGGCGGTTAACACCTTTAAAAAAGACTTGCTGCCCATTGATAAAGACCCTTTTATCCTTAATGACCACGTCTCTAAAGCCAAATTTGCTGCTAAGGACTTCTGTGTTCTGTCCTTTGTCGTCCTTTAAAGCAAATATGGCTGTATAAAGATTAGGCCTTTCTGCAGACCAGAGCAGTGGATGTTCAATACGAGCACGAAGATTCACTACACCCTGGCTTTCTTTGCCATTAATAGCCACCTTTGCATTAAAGGTATGAACCGTCTTACCGTTTGGATCCAGAATAGTTACCATTATTTGCCCGACCTTATTTAACCTGGCTGCATTATTTTTTAAATAAGTATTAATGGTGAGTTGAGCGTTGCTATAATTACCACCGGGAAAAGTCGTTTTAATAAAATAGTCCCTGATATGCAATTTAGGCGTAGCAAATAGATAAACCCGGCGGTGAATACCGCTGAGCCGAAACATATCCTGATCCTCAATATAACTGCCATCGCTCCAGCGGTAAACCTGCACCGAGATATCATTTTTGCCCTTTTTTACATAGTTAGTGATGTCAAACTCGGCACCATTATTGGCCCCCTGGCTATAGCCCACCTGCTTGCCATTGATCCAGACATACATGGCGCTATAAGCCCCGTCAAAGTGCAGAAAAATATTTTTACCATCCCAGTTGGCAGGAATATCAAAGGACCTTTTATAAGATCCGACTGGGTTGGGCTCTTTTTCACTGGTCCAGCCTTTGACTGGTTTTATAAAAGGCGGATCATTTTTAAACGGATAAGTAATATTGGTATAAATAGGGGTACCATAACCTTCCATCTCCCAATTAGACGGGACAGGGATCTCTTTCCAGCCAGAGACATCGTAATTTTTTTTGTAAAAGTCTACAGGCCGCTCTGAAGGCTGTTTTACCCAATTGAATTTCCAGTTACCATCCAGTGATTTCCAAAGTGCTGATTTTGTTTGCTCCCAGGGAAGGGTATAAGTGGGATCCTTTTTTAGCGCCTCCACAGAGCTAAATGGTATATATAAACTATGGGCTGGAAGCTTATTGACCCCAATAATCTTTTCATTTTCCCAATTTTCTTTACCAACTGAAGGCGGGAGATCGATTTTTTCTTTGACCGCCACAATCATCCACTGTTGATCGGCGCCCGCAGCACCCTCATTTAGAGGTCTTTGGGATAATTTATTGTCAGCAGGTCCGGCAGTAAAAACCAGGCGGTTTTCACCATGGCCCTCAATTAGAAAAAGCGCTCCATCGGCAGTTGATGAGCCAACTGGTTTAATTTGCCACTGCTGATTGCCATTGCCTTTACTTTGTGACCAGAGCAGTAGCGGATTGCCTTGACTAGGCGACTGATTGCCATTGTCAATACCCAGATGGGAGAAAGGGTTACTAAAGCAGTAGCGCCCCCAGCTGTCTTTTGAACCAACCATAATTGCTGCAAATCACCTTTTTTTTCCTTACTTAAGAATATAGGGTCATTATTGCCAGCATTTTCTCCTATGGTGGCCACACGACCATCCCGGCTGACCAGGCGATAGAACTGATCTGGTTTAAAGGACTGGCCAAAGCCAGTCGCTGCAAGGCAAAGCATCATAATGAGCGTACCCAGCCTTAAAGACCCGAATAAGCCCCATCCTGATAAGTAGTTTTTCTGCATAATTGTGCTTTTGTTTGATGATTTGAGTGGACGAATAAAATTTTTTTGGTGTTGATTTGAAAATCTACAAAAGGTAAATATCGGAAAAAATATGATTTATGCAAACGTTTATCCTAAAGTGCCCTAAAATTAAAGAGAACCTTGTCAATAAAAGGCGGCAGAGGGAATTATTAGATAGACGTTAATTTCAGGGCGCTTTTTTGTCCCAGCAAAAGAAAACCCGTATAATTGCGTCAAATGGCAAGTACCCATATAGCGAAACCTACCCCACAGCGCATAAAAGCTAAAGAACTGAATACAAAGAAGTCTTTGGCTAAAATTCTTATGGGTTTTATTGCCCTTATATGTCTGCTGCTCTCTTCCTGTGTCATAAAATCGCAACTGAAGCGTTATTTAGGGTTTAGCAACGAAAGCATTTTTCTGTTAAGCTCCAGTAACACTACCAAAAAAACGAATCAGTCTGAGCATCAGCAAACCGCCCTAACCTCCACTTTCAATTTTTGTCAGCTCCATGCCCCTTCAACACTTTTATCAGATGGCGCGCACATTGGCCAGGGAGCCCAGCGCCTTTTAGGGCATGGTTTTACCTTATTTCTATCCAGTACATTTCTGCTACTAATGACAGGACTTACCAGTCCAAATGATTTGCTCAAGCTACAGTGCAGCGAAAAGTGGCCGCAGCCAGCCGCCATGCCCTTTTTTATTCGCCATAGACGGCTCCTTATATGATATTAATTTGATACCAATATCAGCTTTTCAACTCCTCTTTGAAACGTAATATGACTAATCCATCACGCACAACCTAGATGGCTAGGGACTTATTTGTTTAAGCAGTGACAAGCAGCGACTAGCAGCAATTAACAGTAAATAACAGTAAATAATAGCCGCTAAATAAAAGTGGACAATAGCAGGAGCAATCCGCCCACATTTAAGTGCCGCTGTTATGTTGCCAGTCTAGCCCATCAAAAGTAGTTTATATACAGGGTGCAAGGAGCGCAAATAAAGTTCCCCTACCTGTCTAAAAAGCCACTGGGCTATTGGGCTGCAAAAATGACCACCTGCCAGCCTGATGGCTGCTTCATTAAAATAATAATTTAAAAAACCTAATATATATTATGCAACAAGTACAAAAAATATACAACAACCAATGCCCTTTTGATGAGCATGACCTTATACTTCCTCGGTTCTTAAATAAGCAAAAAAATACAAACAACATTAGCAGTGTAAAAACCAGTCTCCTGGAACCTTTATTCAAGCCTCAGCCATTGAAAAAAATATTCACCTTAATAATGGGATTATTTTTCAGCATAGCACTACTTGCCTGCCAGAGCGGCCCTGAACAAACAAAAGGACCGGATAAGAAAAATGCGCCGGCCACAACTAACTCCATGACTGATAAAAAGAAGGAGGCAGACCAGATGCCCGATCTGAGGCTTGAAGATGCTAGCGGAAAGGTGGTTCAGATAAGTAATCTGAAGGGTAAAGTCATATTTATTAACTTTTGGGCGACCAGGTGCGCGCCCTGCAGAGAAGAAATGCCTACCATAAATAAACTCCGTGCTCACTTTAAGGACAATAAAGATATTATATTTTTGATGGTGGATGTTGATGGGAAAGTTGAAGCATCCTCAAAATATGTTAAAAACAAAGGATATGACCTTCCTGTCTATAAAGCCGCTGGTGCTATTGCGCCGCAATATCTCGGGCAGGCCATCCCAACAACCATTATACTGGATAAACAAGGCGTCCTTGCCGCCAGAATTGAAGGTGCGATGGATTATGGTACTACGGAGGTCGTAGAAGCGATAAACAAATTGATTAATAAATAATCCTAAGGTAGGGTAAAAGCGACTATGCTAAGAAAGGCTTTTTTTAATGCTTATAAAAATAAAAAATGGCAATAAAGAATAGAAACAAAATCCAGCCGATTGATCAAAATAATAAGGAGACGGCACGCAGTCCGGCAGTGCCCCAAAAAAAGACTTTCAGAAGCGTTTTTACCCATCGCCTTAGGAGCCGGTTAGTCAATATAACCCTTATTGTTATCACTGCCGTTTTGCTGTTTAGCGGAGATGCAAAGACCTGGTTGCTGCAAAAATTGATGCTTACCGGATTATTCAATGCACGCATTGACCAGGCAACCGGTCAAGCATTTTCTAAAAGCCCTACCAAATCAGATGCATCTTATTATGATGCATCTGATTTTACCTTCCAAAATGAAAATGGTCAAAAAACGCAGCTTAGTGAACTTAGGGGAAAAGTCGTTTTTATCAACATATGGGCAACCTGGTGTCCGCCCTGTCGGGCGGAACTGCCGTCCATAGCGAAATTATACCTTGAGTTTAAAGACAATCCCGAGGTCTTTTTTTTACTGCTCAATGAAGACGATATTATGGATTACCAGAGTGGCAATGTACAAGCATTTTTGAAAAAGAGTGGTTATACCCTCCCTGTTTATCGATTAATTACTACCCCCCGATCTTTTATAAAGGAACGCTGCCAACAACCATAGTATTGGATAAAAAAGGACGGATCCGATTCAAAAAGGAAGGCGCCCATAATTTTTCAGGGGACGAATTTATAAATGATATGGCCGCACTTATCAGAGAGTAGCGGAGGAGATATGTGCTGACGACCAGCTATTTTCGTGCTATTTCCCTCAAAATAAAACTACCTGACAACTCCTTATTCTAATCAGGGAGCCCTTGAATTTAATTTGCTAAAATATTTAATATTTTTTGCACAAAAATGTGTATTTTGCAAGTTTATTTTACCATTATAAAATTGTATTTTTGTTGGTTTGAACGAGTTAAGATTTAAACGTTATTTAAAAAGATTAAGCATCATTAGACTAAATAGTTGATTGGTAAGGGATTCTGCCTTGTAATAGGTCGTTTTTAAGCAATTTTGACCGACACTTCTACCATTATTTATCATTTTTCCAAATTAAAATGAATTACGAAAAAGCATTATCCTTATATAAAAGTGATAAAACCCTGCAGCTACTCAGGGCCGAGCATTTTCCTTTATTAGTCAGTTTTTTTTATTTGGCTTTTAAGCAAAAGGAAAGAATCGCCTACCTGGAAAGTGAGTTACAAAGTCTGCTAGGTGACTTTTTATATGCATTACAGCAAAAACAGATAACAGATTATCCCAAGTCGCCACAGGATTATTTAATCAGATGGGCAGAACAGGGCTATTTACGCCGCTATTATGAAACAGCAGACGAACCCATGTTTGAACTTTCCGCCTCCGCAGAAGGTGCATTAAAATGGTTGGAAGATCTGAATAAACAGGAATTTATCGGGACACACAGTCGTTTGCTGCAGTTTTTCCAGCTGCTCAAACAAATCGTCAGTGGTACCGCCGGACCCCAGGAAAGATTAAAAGAATTGGAGGCCGAAAAGCAGAAGATTGAGGATGAGATGACGCAGATCCGGGCCGGTAATTTTGTCAAAACATCCAGTACACAGATTAAAGAAAACTATTATTTAGCGGTAGAAACCGCCCAAAGATTATTATCTGATTTTAGACAGGTAGAAGAGAATTTCAGGATTTTAGATAGACAAACCCGGCAAACCATTGTCAAAAGCAATCTGGCTAAAGGGAAACTGCTGGATCAGGTATTTGAACAGCAAGACTACCTCTGGAATACGGACCAAGGTAAAAGTTTTAAAAGCTTCTGGGAATTTTTGATGAGTCAGCAAATGCAGGAAGAATTAGAAGAATTGCTAGAGAAAGTCAACGATTTGCCAGAAATCGAAGAAGTCAAACGAGATAAAATAGTCGATAAGATCAAAATCAATCTAGTCGATGCTGGCGATAAAGTCAATAGAAGCAATGACGGCCTGATCGAACAACTCCGTAAGTTTGTTGAACAAAAAAACCTGACTGAGAGTAGAAATATCATCAAAAATATAGAAAAAATAGAAGCCTTATTACTTGATTATAAAGAGCAGGTGGCTGACCAGCCTTGGTTAATGGAAATTGACGGCTTTTATAAACCGGATCTTATAATGGGAAGACCCCTGTTTAGCCCACCTGTAAAAGTAGCCTTTACAGGCAGTAGCGTCCAGCAAGGTCAGGCAAATGTGGATACCAATTTATTATTCAACCAGTTTTATGTAGATCTGGAAGTGCTTAGAGGTAATATCAGGCAGGCGCTAAAAGCCAAGCCCCAGGTATCTCTGGGCCAGCTCATTTCCTTATTTCCCATAAAAAAAGGTGTGGCAGAAGTGCTGGGTTATCTTCAGATAGCCACCAACCACAAAAAACACCTTATTTTACGCGATCAGGAAGAGGTATTAGATCTTGGCGCAAAAAATAAGGAGGATATTGAGGCCTTGGCAGTTAAGGAGATGAACCTGGAAGACTTGACTTTAAGGGAGAATGCAATTGAGCAGACACCTAAGCTACCTGGAGCTGGCAGGTATCAATTAAAAGTGCCAGTGATCTTATTTAACCGGTAACATTCGTATTGCTCATTGCCTTTAGTAAAAAAGAGGCTTTGCAAACAAAAGGCAGAAAGAAGAAAACGTACATAATATAAGAAAAGCAAATTCGCTTTAAGTAGTAAAAAAAATTAAACGCGTAGAATTTAATTTATATGGAAGCAAATTATTCATTGAGCCTGATTTCACTTTTAAAGGGCATTGTATATAACCATCAAAAAGAGGTCTGGGAGAATCTGCTTCAATTTGAAGCGGATATAAAAAACTATTTTAAGGACCTGAGTCTGGAAGTATACATTGACAAAACAGAAGGGTACAGCTTTTTAAGGCAATATGAATGGGAAGATGAGCCTGAAGGTGCTCAGCTCCCCAAATTAATTGAAAAAAGACAATTAAGCTATCAAATCTCTTTATTATGCCTAATCCTTAGAAAATATATGCTGGAGCAGGACGCGCAGGGCGGCGCTGTCAGGGTTATTATCACTGAACCGGATATTATTAACCGCGCCAGACTGTATCTGCCAGCGGCAGAAGATGAGGCCAAGCAACAAGACAAGATTGTCAGCGCCATTAAAAAGGTCATTGAGTTAGGGTTTTTGCGTAAAATTGGCAGCAATGAATACGAAATACACCGCATTATCAAAGGGTTTATCAATGCAGAGGTAATAGAATCAACACTTAATGCCTTACAAAAATACGCAACAGAAAAAAATGAGTGATTGGGGCAGACCTATTAATCGCTACAAACTTAATAATTAGAAAAACAACAAGTTATCAACGATAATATATATATTTAAAAATGGGACAGCTGGAATTATTTAACGCAAGTGGAAGTGCAATTGGAGAACCACTTTCAGGATATAGACTCTGGTCAATGGAAGTGCTTAATTGGGGAACTTTGACAGACAGATCTGGTCGCTGGGACTGGAAGGTCACAATGCACTTTTGACAGGGGATATTGGCTCTGGTAAATCCACCCTGGTAGACGCCCTCACCTGCTTATTGGTTCCTTATAAAAAGATCACTTTTAACAAAGCTGCCGGCGCAGAGGGCAAAGAGCGTGATCTATCCAGTTATATAAAGGGGGAGTTCAAAAAGGAGAAAGAAGAAACGACCAAAATTGCTAAAAAGGTTTTTATAAGGCCAGATAATGATACCTATACGGTGATTATCGGTCATTTTAAAAATCAAGGCTATAACGAAACCGTTTGCCTGGCCCATATTTATTGGATTGGAAAGGATAATAAAGTAGAAAAACTATTTATAAGCAGCAGCACACTGCTTACCGTATCCAGGCATTTTAACGGTTTTGCAGATGTAAATGAACTAAGGAAAAATCTTAGGAAAACCCCTGGAGTCACTTTATTTAATGACAACTTTACGCAGTATAGTGAACATTTCAGACGGCTATTCGGTATGAATAGCGAAAAAGCGATTGATCTGTTTAATCAGACCGTCTCCATGAAAGCTGTCAGCAGCCTGACCAACTTTGTCCGTGAACAGATGCTGGAGAGAACCGATATTCAGGAAGAAATCAAATCCCTGCTAAAACGCTTTGAGGATCTAAAAAAATCCCATGAGGCCGTCGTTCATGCCAGAGAACAACATGCTATTCTGAAGCCACTGGTGGAAGCAGCCGTGAGTTATGGACAGGTAAGCGAGCAAATCGAACAAGTTGAAAAGTTATTGCAGGTTGCTCCTTATTGGTTTGCAGAAAAGAAACTGCAATTGATTATTACAGCCATGGAAGTTATTGAAAAGGATCTGGAAAAACTGGCGGCCAAAGAATTACAGCACACGCAAAGAGAGCAGGAACTGGAAACCAAAAAAGAAGGCATTGTTCTGGAAATCGCGGGCAACGGCGGCAAGCGTATTGAGCAAATTGGCCAGCAAATTAAAACCCATGAAAAAGACAAGGCCATTACGCGCAAAGAATATGAAGATTATGATAAACTAATCACTAGAGCCGGGCTTAGTAAAACAGAAAATGAGGCAGATTTTTACCATAATCTGCAGCGTGCAGAGCGAGATCAGGCTGCCTGTCTGGCATTAAAAGATACACTGCGTTTAGAGCGTGACCAGGCTGTATCCCTGCTAAGAAGGCTAGAAGGTGAACTAAGAACAGAACAAGCGGAACTAAAATCTCTAAAAGCCAGAAGAACGCAAATACCTGCCTGGCTGATACAATTTAGAACCCAGCTTTGTAGCGATCTGGAAATTGATCAAGCCGATTTACCCTTTGCCGGTGAACTATTACAAGTACAGGCAGCTGAAAAAGACTGGGAAGGGGCCGTAGAGCGACTACTACATGCAGCGGCCATCAGCTTACTGGTACCCAGTCAGTTTTATAAAAGTGTCAGCCGGTACGTAAATGACAACCAACTTCGCTCCATAGATGGAAGAGGTATAAAACTGACCTATCTGGAAGCTGATTTAAGTAATGTGAAATCCTTAAGTCAGGAACTGGATACAGACAGCGTATTCTATAAAGTGGATATTAAACCAGACAGCCTTTTTTGTGACTGGCTGGAAGCGCATATCAAGAAAAACTTTGGTGATTATATCTGCACAGACGTGGACGGACTAGCACATGTGGCTTATGGACTTACCAGGCAGGGGCTGATTAAAAGTGGTCGCATCAGACATACCAAGGATGACCGTAGTAATGTACTTGACAGACGCCATTTTGTGCTTGGCTGGAGCAATGAGGACAAAATTAAATTGATGGAGTGCTCGGTAGAAGATCTTGAGCAGCAGTTAACTCAGGCAAGTGAAAAGAAGTCCTCCATTGAAAGCAAGGAAAATAAAAATGAAGATCAATATAATATTTTAAATAACATTCTTTTTTGAAAGATTATGCCAGGATCAACTGGCAGCTGCATGCTGCCAGCATCCATGAATTGGAAAAAGAAAGAGATGAATTGCTTTATAACAACGACGTGTTGGCCAGATTAGAGGAGAGCAAAAAAGAAGTTATTGCCCAAATTGAAGCCAGTAAGTCGGAAGGGAGAGCCATGGTGGAAAAAAGAGGAGGTTTGAAAGCTTCCTATGATCAGTATTTGGATGAATCCGCGGCGCTGAGATCTGATTTGCGGGAACTAACCCAAAGTGAAAAGATGAGTGGTTTGCCCAACTTGATCAGAGGCTGGCAACCGTCCAATTAAACCTTAGAGGTATTGACAAACGAAAAGAGGAGTTTATTAAACAATACAGAGGTGATAGCGGGGAACTCAAAAAGCTCACAGGGCGTCAGCGGGGATTTGCGACCCATGCTGAGAATAAAATGCGTGATATTAAGACACATTCCCCGGCAGAATATGATGAACTGTCCGCTACCATAGAAAACCGGGCAGAATACATTAAGAAATTTGAACAATTAACCCGGGAAGATCTAAAAAGACACGAACAGCGTTTTAAAACCCAGCTCAATACAGATGTAATTCGCAGTATTGCAGTATTCCATAATCAGTTACTGCGCTATGAACAAGATATTAGAGAGAAAATACGGACCATTAATCAGAGTCTTGAACAAATCGTCTATAACAGCGTACAGGATACCTATATCACCATTCTTATGGATACCACCAGCCATAAAGAAGTGCGCCAGTTTAAAGAAGATCTTAAAAACTGTTATTCTAATACCCTGGGACAGAACAGTGATCTCTATACAGAGGAAAAATACGAGCAGGTAAAAACCATCCTTGACCGGTTTGCCAGCAGCGAAAATATTGACAAAGAGTGGACCTTAACCGTGACAGATGTTAGAAAATGGTATGAATTTAATGCCATGGAAAGATACCGCCAGGATAATGCGGACAAAGAATTTTATGAAAGTTCCGGCGGAAAAAGCGGCGGCCAGAAAGAGAAATTGGCCTATACCATTCTAGCCAGTGCCTTGGCTTATCAGTTTGGCCTGAATATAGGAGAGGCTAAAAGCAAAAATTTTCGATTTGTCGTAATTGACGAGGCATTTGGTAAGGGGAGCGATGAGAGTACTAGGTATGGACTGGAGCTATTTAGAAAGCTAAATCTGCAGCTTTTAATCGTAACCCCATTGCAGAAAATTCATGTAATTGATAACTATGTAAATTCATTCCATTTTATCAGCAATCCGGACGGCAATAATTCTCAGGTTACAACGCTGACCAAACAGCAGTACTTAAAGGAAAAACAAAAGCGGGAGGGTAGCGCTGACATGGAAGAAACTGAAAATAATCAAAATATTACTGAGACAGAAGATTTGGGCTTGGCGGGTAAAGCGCAAAGTGACGCCAGCAGTGGAGCAGTTCCTTTTGTCGGGGCAGATAGGCAAGAAATCGAGCCGGGCTACCACCGGCTAAATGAAGGGTAAATTACAGCAGAAACTACTTCCTGAATATCGCCCGCTGGTGCCGATCAAGATATTGCTGGGCACCAGCCAGTAGGTGAATCATAAAAATAAACCAAAGTGATTGGTCCAGAAGAAATAAAAAAGCAAGCCTTAAAATGGTGGCCTGAGTTGTTAATAGCAGCGGTTAATGGACAAGATTATTTCCCAAAAAGCATTACCCGGATCGGGAAAATCCAGCCGGGTGATATTTTAGGCAGTTATGCTGCAATACAGCAGCAGTTAGCTGCTTTATTGCAGCATGCAAAACCCAATATAGCCAAAAGTTATGTGGTCCACCTAAAAGACTATCATTTTCAGAAAACAGGGACGCAAAGATTACCTGATTTTATTGAATTTGAAAGCCTGGAGGATTATTTGAATTTCACAGGTAAGCTTAAAGAGTGGCAGGCCTTTCAAATGCATTTACCGTTGATTGAAAATACAATGCCAGCCCTCAAAGATTGGTTATTACTAAATGCGGGTTGGTTAACCAATCCTAATGTGCATTGGACAGCTATTTTACAGGTATGTCTTTATTTTGTGGGTTGCCCACGGCCTAATTTATATATTCGGCAATTGCCCATTCAGGTACATACCAAGTTTATTGAACAAAATGCGGCTTTAATAAGTTCGCTGCTTGATTTTCTACTGCCAGATGATATTAGAAACCCTAAAGAGCACAGAGTAGATAGAAGATATTACTTAAGATACGATGAGCCGCTTATCAGAATAAATAATTTGGATAAAAACCAAAACCTGCTTGAAATTAAGCAAAGAAATTCAAGTCAATCAAGCCATTCAAGTCAATCAGGCCTCAAATTGGCTGATATAAGTATACCAATTAGTGATTTTAATCATTTGGTATTGCCAGTAAATCACGTACTGATCACGGAAAATAAAATGAATTTTCTGACGCTCCCTGATTTGCCAGGCGCCATATCCATCTGGAGCGGAGGGGGATTTCAGGTGAGTAGCTTACGAGACGCGAAGTGGTTAGGAACAGTAAATATTTATTACTGGGGTGATATCGATGAACATGGTTTTCAGATACTGCATCAGCTCAGAAGCTATTTTCCGCATACAAAAAGCGTTATGATGGATGTAGTAACCCTGGAAGCCTTTAGTGAGCATCAGGTAACAGGCGCAAAAAATAAGGCAGAGACGCTCAGCTTACTTACACCAGCGGAACAAAAATGTTACCAGTTAATTAAAAGCAGTTCACTTAATCGTTTGGAACAAGAGAAAATTGACCAGGTATATGCAAAAAACTACCTACTGAATGAGATAATGGGAAGGTCTATATAACCTTACTGTTATGACATTCTTACGGACCAAAATACCGGTAAAATTATGTTTTTGCAGCCATATTAGCACGTGTGGACAGAAATATTTTAAGTCGAATTAAAAACGGCAATTGGGAATAAACCTGTTTTATAAATGCCTGGCTTTATTCCAGTATTTTTGCCATGGCCTGCTCCATTTCCTTAGGATCGTTCCTTAGAAATAGCTCGAAACTTACATGTAGCGGAAAGTAAAGCAGATTTTGCCAAACTTTTTGCATTACCTTATATTCTTTGAATTCAGGTATATGCGTCAATGCTTTATATAAACGCCATAAAGTGCCAATATTTGTAGCGCCTGCTAATGAATTTCCCAGGGTGAAATAATAAAAAAATATTCTCGATAGTTAAATTGCTTTTTTTGCGCCAAATGCTGTTCTAAAAGGCAACCCTGCGCCAAAAAATTACTGATTAGCTCATCGTCTTCGGAAAGGACAATATCCGCAAAGTAATAAATTAGCCACTTCGAGTTTTTAGGAAGTAATTTATGGTAAGTTGAAGACACCTCCAATGCTTTTTGCTGCTGATTTAAATTTTTATAGTAAGTATGCAATAGTATCTTGAACCGCGGATTTTGAGGATATTTTTGAATCATCTCTTCTAATATGGCTACCATTCTTAAAGGCACATTTTGTCCAGCTGTATCTTCAATGCCATACCATAGTGCATTTTCTACCAGCCATTCATGACTTGTGCTTTTATAGGTTGATTTGTCTGGAACCATAGTTAAATTGGCTGGGGAACTTTCAAGTATTGCAAGGGCGTTGTCCCAATCTTTATACCTGGGCCACTCCTGTAAAAATACTTTTTCAAAGGTGTAAGCAAGCGGTATAAACCAGTCATCAAATATCGCGGCCTTATCATCGGAATTGGCCATTAATTCTAGTTGAAAACTTTTCCAGTCAGCAGCTGTCCATTGCTGAACGGTTGTTGGGTCATATAAAACAGCTTCATTATCTGATAATTCGCTATCTGAAATATCGTCTATATCCTGCCATTTTTCTGGCAATTCAGCTGTGTTTTCTTCAGTCTGGACCACCTGAAAAGATGCTAGCTTTTCAAGGCTGATTTCTTCCCAGCCTTCCAGCTGGTCCGGTAGGATACGTTTTGCAATATTAAATTCCTCCGGTAGGTTCTCGCCGAAGCAATGAACACAAAGTGCGGCGTCATAGACTAGCTGTTCCAGCGCTTGAAGCTTGTCAAATGGGGCAAGTTCATAGTCTTTAAATAATTCATCAAAGTCTTCCTGAGATAAATTATAGTCATAAAATACATCAAATAATTCCCCAAAATCATCAGAAATACCAAAATAACCAAACGAAATATTTCCTGTGACATGTCTTCTGGTAAAGACAGCCATTAGGAATTTATCGCCTTGGTCTTTATAATGGCCAAAATAACATCTATCAAAAGGTAAATTACGCAGCCTTTCAGATTCAAAATAACTACGCTTACTTACGGTAGGGGTGGGAACCATCGTTTTTGATTTGCCTTTGCCGTTTTTCTTCTTGTTTGATTTTGCCATGGCACAAATATAATAATATGAGCGTTACAATCTATTTTGCCTTGTAATTGTAATAATTTACTACATGTTTGGTGCGGGCAAAAATTATAATTTAAACAAACAACGATCTGTTTGAGTTCAATTTGATATTACATTTTAAGTTGGTTTGGATGTCTCCATTTTTTGTAGAACATTAAATGACCTTGATCTCAAAACTAAATTATCATTGTCTTTTTTCTTGGGTTGAAACCACCGCCTTTAGGCGGAGGCTTAAGTTCAAGAATTGGCTTGAAAATAATTGTAGTTTTTTGTACTAAATATTTGTGTATACTAAAAGATTTATCTATCTTTGTCAAAGATATGGTAGTTGTAGCACAAATAAAGTTAGTTCCAGATCGGGAGCAATTTGGTCTGTTAATGGAAACATTAACGGCAATGAACCTTGCCTGCAACCAAATATCAGCGGTGGCTTTTGATAACCAGTGTTTTAATAGAATAAGGTTGCATAAGCTAACATACTACGCTATACGGGAGGATTTTGGACTTAAATCCCAAATGACCATCCGGGCTATTGGTAAGGTTGCAGATGCATACAAGGTTAAAGCCAAAAAGGCTACAGGTCCAATCGATACCCAAAGAACCTTCAGATTAAAAGGGGCGGTAGCATTTGACTGTCGTATGATCAGCTTTGATCTCTCCAGTGATAGCCTAAGCATACTTACGCTTGAAGGAAGGCAAATAATGAAATTCGAGGTTGGAGATAATGCCCGTAATTTGTTGGCATTTCAAAAGGGAGAATCAGATTTGTTTTTTCGTAACGGTCACTTTTTTTTAAATGTCAGTTGTGATATCCCGGAACCCGAATTAATAGATCACGAAAATGTGATCGGTGTTGATTTGGGCATCAATCAGTTAGCGACTTTATCTACTGGCGAGTCTTTTGATGGCCAGCAAACTGAAAAGGTACATAAAAAGAACCAGGCCAAAAGAGCTGGTCTTCAAAAAAAGAAGACCCGTTCTGCAAAAAGAAAATTGAAAAAAAACTCTGGCAAAGAGAAGCGTTTTAAAAGAGACGAGAATCACAAAATAAGTAAAAGAATAGTGGACGAGGCCAAACGCACCGGATCTGCAATAGCGTTAGAAGATCTAACTGGTATTCGCAGACGGCAAAGGGTTCGCAAGAGCCAACGTTCCAGGTTTTCTGGTTGGGCATTTCATCAATTACGCCAATTTATCATCTATAAGGCTAAGCTGGCCGGAGTACCTGTATTTTTGGTACCCCCAGCCTATACTTCCCAAAGATGTCATAAATGTGGTCATATTGAAAAGGCAAACCGGAAAACTCAAAGCGAATTTGTGTGCTGCAGTTGTGGTCACGGTGACCATGCGGACAAGAATGCAGCATTAAACATCGCCGAATTAGGCTGCAGTCAATCAGCCCATGGTCGCGTTGTCGGATTTATCCGACAGTAGTGACAAGCCCTCGCCTTCTAGGTGAGGGTATGTTGACATACCATAACGGAAATCTAATATGGACTTAACAGGTCGTCTCCTCTGAGCCTTATTTGGCCGCCTTAATCTGTCGCTGACAATACGCAGGTCCAACATTCATCTTACGCCTTTTCTTTTACCAGCAAATGACTGATAAATCCAATCATAACCGCCGTCCAGGTGATAATTGCAAAAAAGATAAAATACTTAGGTATAACCTTCAAAAAGGTCAGATCCAGGGTTTCTGAAAGCCGAAAGGTACAAGCCGTATACATGCCTAAAGGGAAAACAAATGCCCAGTAAGTAGGGCTATAGCCACTGGACGAGATCGGCGGCTTTACTTTCCGGACGCCATGACGCCAAATGCCCAGCATGATCAGCAGGGGTATCCACCAAGTGCCTGCCGACCAAAATAGCAAAGTTAGGCCTTTAATAAAGGGCAGTAATGCAGCTATCAAATGAAATTCTTTGCCATTTAATAGGAGCAAAGAACCAGCAAGCGTAGTAATGGCAGTAGCCCCCATATTAATCCAATAGGCGGCCCCCAGATCTTTGGCATGCAACTCAAAAAAGGAGATTCTGTAAACAATGAGCGACATCAGATAAAGATAAAACACACAGCCTGTGAAAAATAAACAAGTGGCGACAAACATGGCAGCCTCACTACTGGGAGCAGAGTAAATGGTCAACACTGCAATGGCTTGTATAGAAACCACTGTTAATAGCCAGCTGCCGCTGATGCCCTCTTTCAGGTTTTTTTTGTGGTTGGTTGTGGTAACATAGAAGAAAAAACCGTAGTTAATAATCAACCAAAAAATAACCGCAAAGGTCAGGATTATTTTCCCCAGACCAATCCAATTATTAAATAAAATGACTTCATTGCCGATCATGCACATTGCAACGACAAAGGTGAAAACACCGGGTCCTTTTTCATAACTTTTAAAATCCTTTATAAAAGTAGGCCATTGGAATAGTAGCCTTTGCAACATAAAAATGAGCAAAAGAACAAAAAGCAAAACATCAATTACAAATAAAGACCAGGCCAGCCATGAATAACCCTCAAGGAGTGCAGCAATTGCTATTATACCGGTAGCCATTACCATGGCAAAATCAATTGGAGAGAAATAATTTTCCGCTCTTGTCCAAATGTTGAATGACTGATTTGCAGCTATCCTCTTGCCAGGTTGATCATATTTTTTTTAAGATTTGTCGCCATTAACTTTACTTGTTTTTAAAACACTATTGTAATTTAGAAAAGTTCAATCAGCGTCACTTGCGATTCTATGAAGGTTGTCGGGTCATGATAATTAGATTAGATTAGATTAGATGTGTGTATAGTCCAAATTTAGTTTGTATCAATAATATAAAAAATAAAACTGCTTGTTATATTTATTTTTTACTTGCAATGAACGATTTTACTTGTTGATAGTGGCGCTCTAGTCTTTTGGCATATGGCCTGTCCGACTTAAGCGTTTCTTTGAAAAACTTCAACCAATGCTTTGTGTAATGGCCCTGTTGACCAAAAGCATAGAGCGAAGGACCTTTAAAATCATTGATCGTCGCATCATTTTTATCATCAATACCCATCCAGTCCATATAAAACGTCAGTGGTTCCCAACCATATGTAATAGTGGCTTCTGTTGCCTTCGTTTGTAAATTAGTGACATAAATGTAGACATTCCTGCAATCACAGGTTAAATCATCACAATATAATTCAATAAATGCATAAGTGCCTGGAGCAATTCCATATTGATTTTGTGGAGCTAATATAACTGACCTTAATTCGGTTTTTGCTATTTCCGGAAGTAGTTGATGAAATGCAGCGTGCGCCATGAAGTATATATTTTAATTTTTCTTTAAATAAGGTGGAAAAATAAATATTTAATTTTTTTTTTAGTTGCTTTTTGTAATTAAATTTATTGAAATAATATATAAGTCTTAGATATAGAACGTTTTGTGATGCATTGGCTTTTTCATATATTGGAACTATCATCTGAAATTTATTTATAGTTCTCTATGCTAAATATTTGTATATGTTATTGAATTATCCAATCAAATCAAAAATAGGCAGGTTGCAAAGTATTGGAAAGTACATGGGATAACTATATTTCATGTATGACAAATATGGCATTACCTTACGATGGAAATTTTTTTCCAGCCAGTCCATAAGGCTATTGAAGAAATTTGAAAACCATCGCTGTTTTTATTTTTTTTAACAGAAAAGCTTGGCAAAATAGAAATTAATCTTAACTTTCCGTGCAAAACTTGCAGGATAAAATACCTCAAAATTGGTCGTTCATCCTGATTGTCTTGATTTTAAAACTTGATTATTACCCCAGATTGGTACAATAATGGAGACAAGCGAAGAAATTCTCATTGCTCAATTGCAAGATGGCACGGAACAAGCCTATAAATACATATATGATCATTATTATGTATCGCTTTGTCATTTGGCCAATAAGTACCTTAAAGACAGTGCACAAGCTGAAATGATTGTGGGGGACACCATATTTCATCTCTGGGAAATCAGGGAGAAGCTCCAGATAAAAACCAGCTTATTAGGCTATCTGGTGAGCGCAGTCAGAAACAGAAGTATTAATTACTTGTCCCTGGCACGGGTCAAACGAGAAGTCCCTGTCTCTCAACTTGCTGGAGAAGCCTACTATGAAAATGATCATTACGCGACTTCCTGTGATTTTGCACTTGAAGAAGTCTATGAAAAAGAATTAAATCAGGAATTAACGCAAGCACTTAGTTCATTACCTGCCGATTGCAAAACCGTTTTCTTAAAAAGCCGTTTGGAAGAAAAAAAATACGAAGAAATCTCCGCAGAACTTGGTATTTCGGTCAACACCGTAAAATACCATATCAAAAATGCCTTAAGGCATTTAAGGGAGCAAATCCATAAGTACCCGGCAATTTTCGTATTATTATATATTATTTTTGAAAACGACTACCCGCCCTTCTGATTTTACTGTCTTAAATAAAAGCCAAGTAAAATCAGACAGGAAAACCAATATATCGATACCTTAATAGCAACCTTTCTAGGCAGTGGACTGAGTAAGGAAGATATGCGCTTACTCACTCAGTGGATTAACCAATCCAGTGAAAATAAAGATTATTTTAATAGTAAACTCCAGGACTGGGCTAGTAAAACAGATACCGCACAGTCTCATTATTATAATAAAGATGAGGCTTATGCCCGGTTTGCAGAAAGGGTGAAATCAGCACAGCGACTCTTAGAACCTCCTGCCAAGCCAAGGAGTAAAGTTCCCGTCCATCCACTGTCAACCAATAAACAAAAACTATATTATAAGTTAGCCAGCGTTGCAGCCGTTGTTGTTCTGATACTCGGCATAACCTTTTACCTTGGACAATATACCCCTGGTAAAAGCAAAAAGGGATTGGACACCAACCAACTATCCTACAAAGAGATTAAAGTCCCTGACGGGTCCAGGCAAAAGTTGGTTTTGCCCGATAAAAGTGTCGTATGGATCAATGCAGGCTCCTCCTTTAAATATCCTGCTAGTTTCAGCGGGAAAACAAGAACAGTATATCTAAACGGGGAAGGATATTTTCAGGTGGCAAAAGATGCCAGCCATCCCTTTATCGTCCGTACCATCAAAGGTGACATCACCGTTACCGGAACGACCTTTGACGTATACGCTTATGACAACAAACCCCGTTTTGAGACTGCGCTGTTAGAAGGACATGTTCACGTGCAAACGCCGGATGGACAAATCGTTCATTTATTGCCCTCCCAAAAAGCCGAACTAAAAAATACCACATTAACTGTCTCCCCAATAGAAAATCCAGATGAATACAGATGGAGCGAAGGATTAATCTGTTTTGATAATAAAGGAATCACCGAAGTACTAGAAGAGTTACAAACCGCCTTTGGCCATAAAATCAGTATTCGGCATTTAAAAGAACCGCAACTACTGCTCACCGGAAAATTCCGGATAAGTGATGGCCTGGATTACGCACTCAAGGTACTTAAGGATAGCTATGGATTAGAATTTATAAAAGAAAAAAAAGACACGTCATATATCATTATAAACTAAAAAAAATGAATGGATAGAAAATAAGCGGAAAGTGGCTCTGCTCCGCATAACTGGGCCTCTAACAAGTTTTGTTTATGAAAAAAATCAACAGTAGTCAATTGTCATCTGGGAATCATTAAAAATCAAAAATATTCATGAGTAATACAGCAAAATCAGTGCTGCCCGCCCGACAAGTGCGCAGCAAAGCAGGCCATTACCGGTCTATGATGAAAAAGTGGATAAAGATCATGTGCCTGATCCTTGTGATCACATGCTATACACAACTAAAGGCAGGACAGACGACCTATCAAAACGATAAAGTGACGATCAGTGTCCAAAATACACCCTTAAAAGAGGTCTTGAGAAAAATAGAGCAGCAGACCAGCTATCTTTTTATTTACGCTAAAAACATCGATGCGAACAGATCTGTTTCGCTAAGTGTTCAGCAGCAAAGCGTTTCTGTTGTACTGGACCGATTGTTAGCCCCTTTAAACCTGGGTTATAGAATAGAAGGACAACATATAACCATTATTAACCAAAGAACGCCTGAAAAAAAGCCCGTTTCCACTGGACAGACCAGGCAGCTGCGCGGGCGCATCATCGATGGGAAGACAGGAAACGCCATCTCAGGCGCCAGTGTTCGCGTCCAGGGAACGACAGAAGGAACCAATACGGACAAAGACGGATTATATACCCTGAAGACCACCATAAAAGAAGGCGTATTAGTCGTGAGTTATGTCGGATACAACGATGTAGAAATTAAAGTAAATGGCAAAGAAAACTTTTACGAAGGCGCTTTATATGAAAAGGTGAACGATTTGAATGAAACGGTCGTGGTGGCCTACGGTACACAGCGAAAAATCAGCAATATAGGTGCCCAGGCGACCATGAAAACCAGTGATTTAAAAATTCCTTCCTCCAATCTGACCGCAACACTGGCAGGTCGCTTAGGGGGTGTGATCTCCGTACAACGCTCAGGTGAGCCTGGGAAGAATTCGGCGGACATCTGGATCAGAGGCATTGCCACACCCAACAGCGCCACGCCCTTGATTTTGGTGGACGGGGTGGAACGCTCCTTTAATGACATTGATCCCGAAGACGTAGAGTCGCTGACCATCCTAAAAGACGCCTCCGCCACCGCCGTATACGGCGTGCGTGGTGCCAATGGCGTTATTATTATACGAACCAAACCCGGGAAAATAGGTAAACCCACCATTAATGGGGATTATTATGAATCCTTCATCAAGTTCACCAAAAAAGTAGAATTGACTGATGGTGTTGGTTACATGCAGGCCGCCAATGAAGCGTTGATCAACGATGGACTTACGCCAAAATATACCCAGGATTATATCGATAATACCAGACTTGGAAGAGATCCTTATTTATACCCTGATGTAGATTGGCTGCGGGAGACCTTTAATGATTGGGGCCACAACCGCAGAGCCAATGTCAATGTCAGGGGTGGTAGTGAAAAAGCCATCTATTACGCTTCCGTCAGCTATTATAATGAGACCGGTATGATGGCTACGGACAAAACCATAACCGGATATAATTCCAAAATGAAATATGACCGGTATAACTTTACCACCAATATTGCCATAAATGCCACCGCTACCACCAAAGTGGAGATCGGTGCACAGGGTTATTTAGGCGAAGGGAATTATGCCGCCATTGGCTCCCATGATGTTTATAATTCAGCCATGGGCATATCCCCGGTAGATTATCCAAAAATGTTTTATGTCCGTGGAGAACCCTTCGTGCCAGGCATCAATCCCAATGGAGGCTTTCGCAACCCATATGCAGATGCCACCAGAAGAGGCTACAATAACCTTTCAAAAAATCAGGTGTATTCCAACTTAAGGGTAACCCAGGATCTGGATATGATCACCCCCAATTTGAAACTATCCGGTATGTTCGCCTATGACGTTTATAACGAGGTTAGCTTAAACCAGAGCCGCCGGGAATCTACCTACTACTTTACAGATATCAATGTACCCTATGATATGGAAGGGTATCCTATTTTGACCAAGACCTACACAGGCTCCGACGTGCTGGATTACAGCCAGGGGTCAAAAGGCAATAAAAAGACCTACCTGGAAGCCTCCTTTACTTATGACCGGGCTTTTGGCGACCATAGAGTTAGTGGCTTGTTATTATACAACCAGCAACAACGACTCGAATATCCACAAGGTACCCTGGAAAATGCCATTCCTTACAGAATGCGCGGACTGGCCGGCAGAGCAACCTATTCCTGGAAAGACCGTTATTTTGCAGAGTTTAATATTGGTTATACTGGCGCCGAGAACTTTTCACCTAAAAAGCGCTATGGAACCTTCCCAGCCTACGGCGTAGGCTGGGTGGTCTCCAATGAAAAATTCTGGGAACCAGTAAAAAGCGTCTTCTCCTTTTTGAAGTTCAGATACACTGATGGCCGTATTGGCAACAGTAATGTATCAGACAGACGCTTTATGTACTTAGACCAGATCAAAGGCAATGGTTCATTTGGCTACGTATTTGGGCCCAATGGAGATAAATACGGCGGTTATGAGATTGTCAATAACGCTGTAGACCTTACCTGGGAAGAATCCCGCAAGCAAGATTTTGGGATTGATATGCGTTTTTTCGGAGACGACCTGTCCATTGTCATAGACCTGTTTAAAGAAAGACGCTCCAATATCCTGATTAAACGGGAAAATTCCATACCCTCATTTATTGGCTTTAATATGGCCTCCCCTTATGGCAACGTAGGGATCGTAGAAAACAAAGGGCTGGACGGTACCATTGAATATAACCGGCATATCAATAAGAACTGGACTGTTAGCCTAAGAGGCAACTTCACATACAATAATGACAAATGGGTCAAAGGAGATTTGCCGGAACAGCGTTATCCATGGATGAATCAGATCGGACAAAAAATCTTAGGACAGACGGGTTATATCGCAGAAGGGCTCTTCACCCAATCGCAGATAGATGATATGGACCGCTGGAATATCCTATCTGAAGAAGATAAGCTCATCACTCCCAGACCCTTTGCCTCTCAATTTGGTAATGTCAAGGCAGGGGATATTCGTTACAAGGATTTAAACAATGATGGCAAAATCGACGCCTATGATAAAACCTATATTAACCGAGGCGATGTGCCGGCCATTGTGTATGGTTTTGGTTTTACCGTGAAATACAAAGAGCTTTCTGTGGGTGCCCTTTTCCAGGGAGTAGCCAAGGCACAACGAATACTTAGAGGTAATAGCATTCAGCCCTTTAACGGCGGTGGAGGCGCAGGTAATCTTTACGCAAATATAGAAGACCGTTGGACAGTGGATAATCCCAATCAAGACGCCTTTTATCCAAGACTTTCCTATGGAGCGGAGACTGCCGACAATCAGAACAACTTTCAGCCGAGTACCTGGTGGGTCCGCAATATGGATTTTTTAAGGCTCAAGACCCTGCAGATCTCCTATAACCTCCCTAAAAGCTGGGCATCCAAGCTGTCACTAAAAAATGCAGCCGTCTATATGATGGGTTATAACCTGTTTACCATAACCAAATTCAAACTCTGGGATCCAGAACTCAATACAGACAACGGAAGCCAGTATCCCAATACCAGCTCCATGTCCCTGGGCGTAAACTTCACTTTTTAAAAAAACAGAGATGAAAAGCAATAGATCAATATTTAAAATATTTAACCGCCATTCAGTGCCGCTTAAATCAAAGGACCTTGGCGGGAAGCTAAAAGCACCTTTGCAAGGACATAGGGTTTGTTATGCCTATTTCTTTGCACTAACCCTCGCCTTTGTCCTTACCTTATCTTCTTGTTCCAAGTATTTTGATCAGGTACCCCAGGACCGGTTATCCATGTCCGAAGTCTTTAAGACAAGATCCGGCGCTTTAGGTTATTTAGGCAATGTCTACACCTACATTCCCGATGAATTCAATCAAAGACAGGTCCATGAAACAGTGCTCTATAGAACCCCTGGTCCCTGGACAGCCGCTTCAGACGAAACAGAATATGTATCTCCCGGCAATAAAGCCAAGCTGATAAACTACAACACCCTGGACGCCACCGATGAGACGATGGTTAAGTGGCGTTGGAAGAGTTGGTACACAGGCATCCAGCAGGCCAATGAATTTATGGCAAGCATCGATAAAACACCTGCCGACCAGGTCAGCACCTCAGAAAAAGTCCAGTGGAAGGCTGAAGCCAAGGCACTCAGAGCCATTTATTATTTCTACCTGGTCCGGGCTTATGGACCGGTACCGATTTTGACCGAGGAGTATACCCAAAATACACCTACAGAAGAACTGCAGCTTCCCAGAAATCCGGTAGATGAATGTATTAGTTATATCGTTACACAGCTAAAAGAAGCACAAAAGGAAGGCTTATTGCAAAGTGCTACTTCAGATGCGGTAACGGGTTATGGGAGAATTGACCAGGCCGTAGCTCAGGCTTTTGTTATAGAAGCACTGACCCTTAGAGCCAGTTGGTTATTTGACGGAGAAAGTAACTATTATGCCAATTTAGTTAACCTGGACGGCACTAAACTTTTCCCCGAAACACCTAATGCAGCCACCATTAAAAGCAACTGGCAGAAAGTCGCCGATGAATCCGCCGATTTCTTAAATAGATTTGGCAGTCGTTTTAAACTGATGTATACAGATAATAGTGGTAAATCTGTTCCCAGTCCAGATGATGCAGGCTTTGACCCTTATGAATCTTACAGACGTGCCGTACGTACCCCAAGAAGCGAGATTGGCAACAATACAGAAATGATATTCTACCGGATCGATAACTCCGCAGGTACAATGGAATATGACCGTATGCCCAATGATCACCGAATCAGCGACGGCAACTACAAAGGCGGAAGTCTTCTGGGTGCTACTCAGGAGCAGGTAGACGCCTATTTTATGAGTAACGGACTTTCGCCAATCAACGGCTATAAAGCAGATGGCGTAACACCAAATATCAACGAAGCCTCCGGTTATGTAGAGGATGGATTCAGTAAGTCAGATTACAAATCTTCTACGGGACAATTATATGCCCCCGCCGGTACCCGAATGATGTATGTAAACCGCGAGCCCCGGTTTTATGCAGACATCACTTTCAATGGGCAGAAATGGTTTGACGGAACCAATGGTGGCAATATAACAGATTTTTATTATAGTGGATCCTGTGGTAAGCTCTATGGCGTCAATGATTATAGCAGTACAGGGTATCTGGTGCGTAAGTGCATGGGAGCCGGTAATCGCAATCAACCCTTGGTCTGTGTGCTGCTGCGCTTGCCCAATATTTATTTCAACTATATGGAGGCCCTTGCTCATATAAGTCCTTCCAGCCCTGAGCTGTGGAAGTATATGAATATGATCCGCAAACGTGCCGGCATCCCCATGTATGGAGAAGGCGCAAATGCATTACCGCGGCCAACTAGTTTCGATGACGTCATGGAACTGATCCGCAAAGAAAAAGAATAGAACTGGCTTTTGAAAATACCCGCTACTTTGACCTGCGCCGCTGGGGACTGGCCACTACCTACCTGAATAAACCCGTTCATGGCATGAATGTAAATGCAGATGGTAATGACTTTTTCACCCGCACACAGGTTGTTGACCGGTATTTTGACCGCCAGTATTTCTTCCCCATTCCACAAGGGGAGATCGATATAGACAAGAACCTGGTACAAAATATAGGGTATTAAATTTTAAAAGGAAGATCAGGTGTAAGAGGTTCAGAGGGTTCGGATAGGTTAAATTGTACAGATCGTTCCTCGATTTAGGTAAGTCAGTTTAAGTAGCAAGTTTTTAGGTAAATAGTTAATAATGTTTTTTGGGGGCCTGGTGTTCGCCAGGCTCCTAAAAAAGCCTTAAACAAATAGCCACTGCAACCAGTACACTGATCACTTTGATACACATAAATATTTATGAAAATGAAAATATATATCGTTTCTGCTACTTTTTTGCTCCTCGGCTGTATTGTCAGCAGTGCCTGTAATCATCAGGTGAATAAAAAGTATGTGCTGGATTATGATATTGTGCCAGCCTATCATAACGAAGATACCTGGAAGGCCTATGACGCCTTTAATCAGTATCTGTTAGATCCAGTAACCAGCGTTTATAAAGTTAATAATGACATTGCCGACGGCGCCAATTCTAAATCCACTATCGGCGCCATCTGGACCCAGGCAATATATTGGGATATGGCCATGAATGCCTATAAACTGGCAGAGCAGCAGTCAAATACCCAGCGTGCCACTCAATATAAGCAACTGGTCGCTGATATCTACAAAGGGGACAGTGCTCATTATGTTGGTTTTGATTTTGATAACCAGGATCCAAACGACGGCTGGTTTATATACGATGATATCATGTGGTGGACGATCTCCTTTTCCAGAGCCTATGGCCTGTTTAAAGACCCACAATATCTAAAAAGAGCCGATGAAAGCTTCTGTAGGGTCTGGTATGGTTCCTACAAGCTAAAAGACAGAGGGTCTTATGACAAAGTAAATGGCGGTATGTTCTGGCAATGGAATAACCAAAATCCGCCCGATAACAGCGGAACTGGGAAAATGTCCTGTATTAACTTTCCAGCAGTTATCGCCGCGGCGACATTATATAATAATATTGCAGCCTCCGATGTACAACACCAGGCAGACGACAAAATTGGTTTTGACGGCAATCCCGATTACCCAAGATGGCTTAGCCGGGATACCTACCTGAAAATGCCAAAGAGATCTATGAGTGGGGCGTCAACAACTTATTTGATAAAGGCAGCGGCAATGTAGCAGACAGTCGCCATGAAAACAGTGTAGACTGGCATGCGACCCTCTATAATCAAGGCACATTTATTGGCGCTTCCTGCATACTCTACAAAATTACCGGTGAGCAGTCTTATTTAGATAACGCTATACTCGCGGCCAATTACACAATGAACGTGATGTCTGCTCCATTGTTTATCCTGCCCAATGGCGGTGGAACCGAGCAAGGTATTTATACAGCCATCTTTGCTCAGTATATGCAAATATTGATCAAGGATTGTGAACAAACAGATTTTCTTCCCTGGATGGAACGCTCTATTGGATATGGATGGAACAACAGAAATGATAAAAACCTGACCATAAAGGATTATACCAAGAAAGCGGGGCCTACGGTTAGTTGTTATGACGCCTCAGGTATCCCGGCTTTAATGTTGTTATTTCCCTCAGAAAAATAATTAAAAAAGTAAGCAAATGAGAAAGCAAATGAGAAAGATGATTTTATTGCTGACCCTTGGATGCACTTTACTGATGCTGCAGATAACCTCATGCAGCGAAGAAAAGCACCATTTTGAGGCTGCAACAGAAATAAAGGATGCCTATATCGTCAAACTGGATACCCTGGTATCTAATATGACCACCTTGTCACAAAACGCAGATTACGGGACACACGCAGGACAGTATCCTACGGAAAGCCGTGCAATTCTGACGGATGCCATTAGTAATGCCAACCGCTATGTGCTGCTGATCAAATATCAGGATCCTGCGCCCTCAGAGAGCGAAAAAGAGCGCTATATTACCCAGATCAATAACGCCATAGAAAAATTTAACAACAGCCTGCGCACAGAAGATGCTGAAACCATACCAGCTGAGCTCTTTGTTGATGGCAAAACCACACAGTCTTATATTGACTTTGGCAGAAGTCGGGATTATACCGTATTTGGCGAAACTGGAAATCAATCATTTACCATAGAATTCTGGGTGAAGATTATGGAGCGCGGCCCTTATGATAACAGTATCTTTTTATGCACCTATTTGTCCAATGGAACAGACCGGTGGAGAAACGGCTGGATGATGTACTGGAGAAAGTCAAATAACGGTATCTATCGGGTTACCTGGGGTGGTATCGTCTCCGACAGCCGGTACGGCCTATGGGAACCTAATTTTCCAGCACCAGCTGAACAACAATGGCAACATTTTGCCTTTGTCTATAGCGATAAAGGTCTGGAAGGCAATCCTGCCTTAAGAGCCAAACTCTACCTGAATGGAGAAGTAGTTGCCACTCAAAACAATGGCAATACAGCAGAAGTGTATAATTCTTCCGACTACGATAACTACGACAAACCCATGACCGCATTTTGCCGCTGGATCAATATGGAAAAAATGGAAGAAGGCTTTTCCGGATACATGAAAAAGATCAGAATCTGGAAAGAAGCCAAATCAGATGATTATATCAAATCTTCTTACATGGAACAGACCGATATCCGGGGTAAAGAGCCAAATCTGGTAGCGGCCTGGGATTTTAGCAGCAAGCCCACCGGTAGTGATAATGTCGTATTGGATCTGACTGGTAAACATGAGGCCAAACTCATTGGCACCTATAAGTGGGAAGTCATACAATAGAAAATACAGACTCGAATAATAATTAGATAAATCTATTTATAATATGAAAGCATTGATAAATCATAGATCAGCAAGGGTATCGGGATCAACAAAATCGAAAAGAACGGCCTATTCAAATAGGCCAAAAGCAGGGATGCTTTTACTTGTGATCAGTTGCATGCTCACCCTGGTTTTTGCCATAGGATGTACCTCTGAAACCAAAGACCTTGGTTTTATAACCAATACCAGTTTAAGCACGATCCAAACCCAGCGGGATAACTTACAGGCCTTGCTAAACAGTTCCAAATATGGAACAGCGCCTGGAACCTATCCGGAAAATTCCAAAGACATCTTAACCAAGGAAATCAAATCCCTGGATGAACTAATCGACAACCTTAAGGCAGGAGGTTCGATTTCCAAGGAGGCATTAGCCGAAACGGTGACCGGCGTCAACCAAGCTATAGATCAGTTTAAAGACAGTAGGCTGTATAACCTGTCTGAACAGGCCAGAAGCTATGCTAATATGCTCAAGGCAAAAGCTAAACAATTTGATGTTTTGCTGAAAGATGATACCAAGTGGGGTAATCATAAGGGCCAGTACCCGATTGACAGTAAGCAATATCTGGAATCTGCCATTGCCGCTCTCAATAGTTTGGTGGAAAATATCCTGTCCGGTTCTATTACAAATATGACCCAGGAATTGTATGACGATGCAATGCAATCGGCAGATCAGGCCATGCAAAAGGTCGAAGATACCAAATGGCAGGAAGATAATATTGTCTGGAATCTGTTTGTGGATGGCAATAATGGTGGTTATATAGATTTTGGTTATAGCCCGGATTATGTAAAGTTCGGACCAGATGGACAACAGGCATTTACCATTGAACTTTGGGTCAATATTACCGAGTATGTCACGGAATCTGGCCAGGATAATAGCAGTTTTTTGTCTACCATGACCAAAAAAGATTATTATAGCGGCTGGAGAGCACAGGACAGGAAAAAAGGGTTATTAAGAACCATGGTTGCCCATTGGGAAGACAGTGGCCCATCCAATGCAAAAGAGTGGGAGCCAGGCTGGAAAAAGGAAGACAACTGGACGATGAACAGATGGACACATTACGCCTTTTTATTTAGAGATCAGGGATTACCTGGATTTGATACACCTACCGACGTAAAATGTTATTCCATGATTGATGGTCAAAGACAGGGGGAGATTATCCGTGTCGGAGAGCCTTGGAGAACTTATATTTCGGATAATTGTATCAAATACCAGGTGCATATGACAGGATTTTGTTCACTGGATGACGATGGTAACCGCCATGAAGCATTCTCCGGTTATATCAAAAAAATCAGGATCTGGAAAACCAATCGATCAGAGGATCAGGTCAGAAATGATTATTTAGGCCTATCTACAGACGTTACTGCAGACAATCCTGATCTGGTAGCCGCCTGGGATTTTGAAAAGAAAGGCAATAAGCCTACGGCTACTGAATTTAAGGATCTGACCGGCCGCCATAACGCTAGCCTTAAAGGAAGCTTTAAATGGGTAGAATCCTCCGAAGTGCCACAAAATTAGCAAAGTGCAAAGGCAGGAAGAAAAGTGAATTGAACTCTTTTAGACCTTGGCTTTATTGCATGTATTTGTAGAAATATTCGAATGGCCACAATAAAATAATAATTTATTTTATTGTGGCCATTCGATTTTATGAGACCTAATTTTTTACGACAAAGACATATTTACGATGCGGCTGATCCAAATGATGCACTTAACTGAGCAGCTTTTGTTAGATATTTAACTTTCTTGGGCATATCTTTCTGAATTTTACAGCTTCTTTGAACGCCTATTTTTACAGGTCGTTGTCGTTATAATTAAAATTTTCAACTATTATACTTGTGGCACCTTAGTTATTTTGTAGGCGCTTTCACGAATCAATAATATCCGTCGCTTCTTGGGATTTAGCTTGAGGACGATATAATAATCAGGGTGAATTTTATTTATCGCCTTTTGTAATTCATAAAAATATCCAGGTTCGGTCTTACTACCTTCACAAACAATCAATAAGAGTTTTCTTTGTGGTATAAGCATTTTATTCAAATACGTTATCAATATGGTGAAGGTTAGGGAGCGCACCAAATTTTCCAGCCATATACCATTTTTCAAAGGGTATATCCTCTTTTATGCCTTCAAAATCCTGTAAACAATATAATTCACTGGCACCATTGTCTTTTTTTTCTGTGAACCAAATTTGGTCTCGTCTTAATAAGTTTTTTTCTAATAAAGATATATCGTGCGTTGAAAAAATTAATTGGGCTCCCTTATTGTTATAGGAGGATAAAAACAATGTTAACAAGAACCTAGTCACATGAGGATGCAGGCTTGTATCAAACTCGTCAATTATCAGAACACTCCCATTATTGATCGCATCCAAAATTCTTGCACCCAGTATAAATAATGTCTGTGTTCCTTTAGATTCTTCTGAAAAGGTTAATGATTCTATTTTTTGTTGCAACATCCCATCATCATATAAATCATGTTCTGCATGGATAATATACTCAGAAACAAATCCTAATTGAACTGAAAATTGATCCTTTGTTGCTTTGTCACTTATAGTAATTCCTTTAATTTTTGTATCTATGGCTGTTATTAAGTTTGATACTTGTCTTTTGAGTAAGCTGTTCTTCAATAATTTTTTGAGATCTCTGCTTGGATTGCTGCATTATCTTTTCTAAGAGAAGATCCATAATTGTTTCTGAAATATTGATATACAGGGGTTAGTATGTCGTCTGGGTCTTCGGCGAATCTAGAAAGGAATAATTGATTCTTGAAAATAGTGAATTCTTTCTTTCTATATTTTATGATAACGGTTGTATTGTCATTCTCTTGCAAATTTTTTTCGTTAGTATCTTCATCTCTAAAATAAATATTAGATTTTCTATTGTTTGGGTAATAGTCTAAAGATTCACTTATGACTTGGTTTTCTTGAATTTGGAATTTTAGGTTATATTTGATTTTTTTGGGACCTAAAAAGGTAATTTCAATTGATGAAGGATGGCTTTTTGTTTGCTTTTCGAACTTGAATGGTTTATATAATCTGATAGGAGTGTCTACAATAGGCCTGTTTACAATGAAGTCTATTACATCTAGTATTGCCTTAATTAAGTTTGATTTACCTGATGCATTTGGTCCATAAACAATTGCTGCTTTTAATATTTTAAATTGTTGGCCCGCAGTATTTTCAAATTCTATTAAATTATTTGTTTCGGATTTGGCTGATTCAGCTTGCATACTGAAAACTGCCTTATTTTTATAGGAACGGTAATTTGTGAATTTGAAATCTAAGATCATAATTTGTTTATTTTGTACAAAATAAATAAATAAAAATGCATAATTGATTATTAATTACTAAATGTGTAAAAAAGTGATTAATATTGAATGATTTTTGTAATTGATTCTCATTCTAGGCGGCCATATAGCTTTTGTGTTGGGCACTAATTCTTGTACCGCCACTATCTTTTCCCCTTGGATGATATTTTTTGATGAAGTCTAATGCGATTTGAGTCATCAATGAAAAATTTTGTGTAGCTTCAGCCGCTCTTTTTTATTTTTGACCCTCCCGGAATGCATCATCAAGTGTCCAATATAATTTGGCTTCAACACCCAATGCCTTCGAATAGCGCCGTTGAACTGCTCCGCAATGTCTTTTTATTACTGAACTAATTACATTCTGCCAGTTCTTCTTTCCCTGCCTTTTAGTCTACTCTCTTACTGTGAACCATGGTGATACAAAATAGTTGTTTGCATTCTTTGCGACTACATACCCATTTCAGATTGTGGACAACTTTGGTCGTTCAGTGTTAGCCAATGTGATCGGTATGATTGTTTCCACATTAAGTACCTGTTTACGTTCCATTCTATGTTCCTTATAATAACGAAATTAAGCTAATGCTATACTGATCATCGTTTTTTTCGTCCCAATGAATAGCAAACACACAGGCAAACCAATACATGTAGATAAAAATGTTAATATAATTTATTCTAAAGAATCGATGTGGATAACCTAGACAATTATGGCTTAAGCTCTTATTCTCAAATAATTTGTCTATTTTTGTCGAAAATTGACAAGTCAATATAAGACAATGAATAGCCAATTCGGTTCAAAAATTAGAGCACTTAGAGAACAGCAAAACCTTTATTTACGGCAAGTCGCTGCCTATCTTGAAATAGACACGGCGTAATTGAGTAAAATAGAAAAAGGATTGCGGCATATGAAAAGGGGCTAGGTTGAGGTGTTGGCAATGAAATAAAAATTATGGAATTACAGAATTAGTAGTTTTACAGATTGTGAACCAGGTTATGGATATTGTGAAGGATAATGATGCGGCCATGCATGCTTCAAATATTGCCGGAAATCAGATTTTATTAGAGCATACAAAAAAAATAGATTTTATTTTATGGACTATATAGAAATAAAAGGTTATAAGTCTATTAAAGACGCGTCCGTAGACCTTGCGCCTATTAATATTTTAATTGGGGCAAATGGCAGTGGAAAAAGTAATTTTGTTTCTTTTTTTGATTTCCTTAATAAATTGTATAATCGTAAATTGAACGAATATGTTGCTCTGAAAGGCGGAAGTGACAAGATTTTGCATAAAGGAATTAAGAGTTCAAATACTATTTCGTTTAAGTTGGAATTCGATCGTGGCTTAAATGGTTATTCTGCAATATTACAATCTGGCACAGATGGCTTTGTATTGTTGAAAGAATGTTTAATGTATCAAGGTGATTCAAAGAATATAAGTAGGTCAGAAACAGAAGCAAATATTAAGTTTACTGATCATTTGGGAGCTAAATATATTATTAAATCTTTAAAAGGCTTTAGAAAGTATCATTTTCATGACACTGGTTCTAATTCTCCTTTTACCAAATATAGTAATATTGAAAATGATATATATTATTTCTATCAGGACGGTATGAACCTTGCTGCATTTATGTATTATATTCAGGAAACAAACAAAAAGGTTTATAATAGAATTATTAAAAATATTCAATCCATTGCACCATATTTCTCAGATTTTTATTTTGCTCCCAATAAAGAAAATAATATTCGATTGCAATGGATAGACAAATATAGTGACGTGGTTTTTGGTGCAAGTGATCTATCCGATGGTACAATTCGCTTCATTGCGTTATCTTTGCTTTTTCTGCAGCCAGATTTACCAGGTACTATTATCATAGATGAGCCTGAATTAGGTTTGCATCCAGCTGCAATTTCAAAATTAGCAGGGATGATTAAGTCAGCATCAGAAAGGGATTGTCAAGTTATTCTAGCCACACAGTCAACTAACTTAATCAGTTATTTTCAAGCCGAAGATATTCTAACAGTAGACCAGGTAAATGGACAAACAATATTTAATAGATTAAACAATGAAAATTTACAACAATGGTTGGATGATTATACCATTGTTGATTTATGGAAAAGAAATATTATTACTGGGGGGCAACCAAATTATTAATATGTGATGACTATTATAATTGTTTTCTAGCCTAAAACAGCATAAAAGTTTTGTAATAATGTTTTGACACCTCACCTAATACCTTTTAAAACTGTAGGGCCGAATAAACAAAAATAAGCATTGATACCAGTTATTACGGCATCTACCAAGTCGTCTCGATTAACAAAAATTACCTGGAATCATTTGCCAGTGAACCCATTGAGATTTCTCCCGCCCGTTCAGTTATCAGTTTACAGGTAGAAGATTTTGGCCTAAGTCCATAAAATGCCAATCCGGGATTTACAGGTAGCGGATATGTGAAAACAACCACAGAAAAAAACAGGCAAATTCGGGTACATGTCAATATTAAACAAAAGGGCACCTATTTACTGAGCTTGCGCTATGGCAATGGCAGTGGTCCTATAAACACGGAAAATAAATGTGCGATCAGAACCTTGCTGGATGGAAGCCATAAGCTCGGCACGCTTGTGATGCCCCAGCGCGGAAAAGATGGGTGGAGTAATTGAGGATGGAGCAATAAGGTTAGATGTGAGCTCGATAAGGGTGACCATGAATTAGAAATTTGTTTAAAACCTGCAGATGAAAATATGAATGTTGACGTCAATGAAGCGCTTATAGACGAGATACAGATTATGAAAATAGCAAATGATTGATGACCATTAACCTTTGGGCAGTATTTATCAGGCCCCCAATCTGAGACTCACATCGTCCGATAACTTTAGCGGTTATGATGGCTGATCTTTCTCAAAACGCAGGGACACCAGCATGTTTTTTGCAAATAAAAAACGGGCTAAAATTAAAGAATTTGTTATTGGGGGCTTTGTGGGGATTTTTTGAGACTGTCAAAATAAAAGCTGATATCTCTTTTTTGGCTAATGACTAAAGCTTCCTTAAGATGAATCCATCCAGGTACAAAGTGGTATTTCCCCTATTCTGAAATGCCACTTTAATTGTCTTTGTATGTCCCTTTGGCGCCTCAAGCGTTGTAAAACAAAGTTTGTTGCGCTTTATATTTTTACCATCTAAATAATAGTTTTCCTTGGCAGCTGTAGTTGTTTGGCCGGTAACTGCTGCAACATGATTAACCTGGCCTGATAAATTTCCAGCGCCTAATACGGAAAATTGAAGTTCATAACGAGCGCCTGAGCTGACATAGACATATTGATAAAGGCAATCACCTGGATTTAATTTGGCAGATGCTTTTCCAAATAATTTTACCGCTTTGCTCAATTTAGCGGTCCCTTGCCAAGGAAGCATATTGTCATTTAATTCAAAACCTGAATTTGGCAGCTCGTTGGCTTTATTGATGGGCCAGTGATAGGCCCTGATGTAATCCACCTGGAGAGATACGCTGCCCCCTTTTCCATAAGCCCCTAATAGTACATTCATAAAATGATCAGGACTATAAATCTGATGGGGATCATCATAGCTGTGCATCAATTTTCCATTTATATAGTGTTTTATAGCGTTAGGTGTCCATAACAGACCATGTATAACCCAATTACCTCTATGTTCGTAACCCTTGGCAATATCCGTGGCAAGATTATGAACAAATCGGCCATTACTGTCCACATGGCCATGCATGACAAATTGGGCATTCATATTTTCAAACATATCGATTTCAAAGAGTTGTCCTTTAGGCCGGATCCCCGCGACCCCACTTATTGTAGTACCCTTTTGATAATAGTACCTTAAATCAGGGCCTGGGCTGTCAAACCAAAATGCTGTATTCAGACCAGAGGGATGCCCTGTATAATTTCGCCTCACCCTAACTTCATAATAGCCGCCTCTTCCATTGGGTAGCCTGTTGGTATTGGTTACCCAATCATAGGTTTGGATGGAGGATATTTTTTTGCCATCTTTAAAAAAGCGACCTTAGGCAAAGTGTCATTTACAATTAAGTCTAAATAGTTGCCATTGAGTTTATAAGCTGCTTTTGGAAGCTTGTTGTGCTGAAAAGCCTGCCACTGCATCTTATTATCAAAATCCAGGGTTGAATAATAAGTGTCGAACCACTTATTATAATTAAGTAAGCTATCGTTAAATTCATCATGGAAAAATAGTACCATTCCCTTAGGTACTGCTGCAGAACTGGGTATGTCCAATAGCTTCGCTTCACCTGGCATGAGTTGCCAACTCGTGTCAGTATAAACATTTTTAGTAAATAAAATCTTTTCGACCTGATTATTATTGGTTTTGGCCTTTATAGAAAGTGCATAATGCCTGCCAGGCTGTACTGGATGGATATAGAAACCATGGCTCTTGGCACTAACGACCTGTGATCTGGTCTCATGGCTTGTTTTATCTGTCCAATCAAGCTCAAAATAATCTGATCCTTCGGGTAATTGGTCTTGCTGCCAACTCAGTTTAATCCAGGATCTAGTACTAATTGTCTGAAAAATAGTCGAGTAATTTTTAAAAGTACGTAAATTGGGTGGTTGCTTTTGAGAAGTATTGTTTTTTGTTGTAACGTTTTTGCTGGGACCGCAGCCTGTATTAAACAGTATTATTGTACAAAGCACCAGTTGAGACACTTTGATGCTTAAACACTTTGAAATATTAAAAATCATATATTTTATTTAAGGTCAAATCCAGAAATTGGGCTAGAATAGGGGTTACAATTTTATTTTCGTAAATATTTTAATTAAGTTTCATGATACCCGATCAGGGGAATTGTTAAAAACCATTCCCCTGATCGGGTTACTCATATTTCTGTAATAAAAAGCTATTTATAATCAGGATTTTGTTTAATCACCCCGCCACTTTGTGCCACTACTGACCTTGGCAGTGGCATTAGTAGTTTACTCGCGTCACTATGTGTGGACCCATCATCGGTGGCTCTTTTCAGATAAAGACCCCAACGAATTAGATCATCCCTGCGCCAGCCTTCCCCCAGAGTTCAAAGAGCCGCTCATTTTGAATCGCCTTAAGAAAGCTGTCGTGATTGAGGTTTTTGAGCGGTGTGAGGCCGGCTCTTTCCCGAACCTGATTTATGCAATCATAGGCTTCGCTGTTAGGTGCTCCCTGGGCTTCATTAATACTTTCTGCAAGCATGAGTAAAACATCCGCATATCTGAATATAGGAAAATCAATACCGCTGTTTTGAGAATTAGCTCTTGAAGGGTCTGGACCAAATTTCATCGGAACGGCACCCGGATCGCCTGCAGCTTTTGCATCCTTATAAATGATATTGCCGTTTGCATCTTTTCCAATAGGATATTTTTCCAGTAATACTTTGAGCCGTTTGTCGCTTGGATTAAATTTGTCATAGGTTTTCCATGGCATTTTATAGCCACCCCAGGCAGTTAACGGGATACCACTCGGGTCCTGATAATCTGGAGGCAATGACATAGCCAACCAATAATTAGCGTAAGAATCCCCACCTGTAGGGGAGCAAACAACAGACAGGATTACTTCTGGATTGGCGCCTCCCTTATTGTTGATATTAAAGTTATCCTCATAGTTCTCGCATAGGCTGTAACCCAATGTCTTTAATTGCTGGCCCACAGCAACGGCTTTTGCCCAGTCTTTTTCATGCATATAAAGCTTCATAAGACCGGTAAGGGCTGCTGCTTTACTGAAACGGCCATAATCCTGACCCGTGAACCGATTTGGCAGTATAGCGGCTGCCTGCTGAAAATCCTTCTCTATTTGTGCCACCACTACCTGTTTATCTGGTCGCGGCTCATAAGGAGCATCTGGATTACTGGCATCCTCAGCATCCGTTTTAATGGTAAAGGGGCCGTAATAAAAATACAGTTGTTCTGCATATTCTGCGCGTAATCCTTGCAGTTCACCGATGTACCGGTTAAGCAGGCTATCTTTTCCATCAACATTCAGGGCCGCTATTTTAGCCAGATCCACTGTTATGATCGAAATATATGGTGTGTATTTGGTGAAATTATGGGTGACCCAATCAAAATCAGGAGTGAAGTTTAGACTTTGCATATTGGCCCAATCACCACCCCAGGCACAAATCCCTTCATCAGTAGTCATCATCGCTTGGGTTCGATAGGAATAAGTTCCCGCATCCCAACCTCCATTATAGTCCCCGCCACCTGCAAGACCGGTATAAGCTGCATTAACCAGTGCGACTGCACCTTGTTTGGTATTAACAACACTGGAAAGGTCACCATATGGTTTAAATGTAAGGTCTTTGGTGCAACCAGGAGCCAAAAGAGTGGCCGCCAGGCAGGCTGCGGCTATTGCAGCTATACCTAATGATTGCTTATTGGATAAAATATTCATGATAAGTTTAGTTAAGATTAAAAAGTACAGTTTACAGCGAAGACATAGCTTTTTACCAATGGGTAATAATTTCCTGCATTCAGTTCTGGGTCCAGACCTGGATAATCCGTAATCGTAAATAGATTCTGAGCGTCTATGGATACGCGGATATTGGAAAATACCTTTTGGCCAGAAAGTAATTTTGCCGGGAGGCTATAACCCAACATCAGGCTTTTACAACGTAAATAAGAACTGTTTATCCACCAATAACCCGCGCTGTTCTGATATTGCGCATAGGAACCATCAACGAGTGTGGTCGGTATATTACTTTCTGTATGCTGACTACTCCAGGGTTCAGCAGCACCGACCATTGCGTTCCATCCATGGGCATTCATTTGTGTTTCCAGCACTCGGGCGCCATTTAATGGCGACCAGTTGTGTTGAACCATACCTGAAAGGAAGATATTCAAATCAAATCCTTTGAAGGTAAATTTATTGCCGAGGCCAAAACTGTATTTTGGATCTGCATTACCCAGCAAAATATGATCTGCGGCAGAAATACTGCCATCAGGACCGGTTAGATTACCCTTCTCATCATAACCTGCTTTGTCTACTATAATTAGTCCTCCGGGAAGCATGCCTGGCATCCATGCAGGCGCAGTTCCAAAGGTGCCCTTGAATATGCCCGAGGACTGGTAGCCATACACCGGCTTATATGGCGCATTTTTACCGGTAGCTATCTCATATTTGGGCAGCGTTTTCAGATCCATATCTGCTCTTTCCAACCAATAATTTAAATAATGGGAAAAATTAAGCGTCGTGGACCAACTCAGTTCATTATTTTTGGAGACCAGGTTTTTACTCTCCAGGCTGAGTTCGTAACCGGTAGATCTTGTTTTGCCATCGTTAATATATACACCATTAATAATAAAACCCACTGGGTAGGCTACATATTTGAGTAGATTCCTATTAGTGGTGCTGTAATAATCGAATGAACCGGTAATTCTATTGCCCCACACGCCGAAATCAATACCTGCATTTATCCCTGCTCTTGTTTCCCAGGAAAGATTTGGATTGGCCGCCTGTGTAAGAGAAATACCGGTATTTACCTGGCCATCTCCAAAATAAGGACTTTGTGCGGAGCCATATAGGTTAAAGGCGGAGCCCAACGTGAGTGGATTGCCGGTTTCGCCGTATCCAGCTCTAAATTTAAGATAGTTGACTGCAGCAATTGATTTAAAGAAATTTTCGTTTGAGATTACCCATCCGGCTGAAACGCCAGGGAAATAACCCCATTTTTTCCCTTCAGCAAAGGTGGAAAATCCATCTCTTCTAATGGAAGCCTGAACCGTAATATTGCCTTTGTAGGTGTAAATGGCTCTGGCTACAACAGAAGAAGATACGAGTTCGGCCTGTTTGGAAGAGCCAACGCTTGGTTTATCCGCCTGGCCCATTGCTAAATTATAATATTTGACAATGTCAGATATGAAATTTTGATTGGCAGCTGAAAGATAATCGCCACCTCCAGATTCATAATCATAAGCCACCACGGCATTTAAATGGTGCCTAGGTGCAATATCCCTATTGTAATTCAAGCTATAGATCATGGTTTTTTGATAAGCTCTGGTCTCATCAATACTGGCCTCGCCATTTACCTGACTGCCAAAAAGAAAAGTAGTCGGCAAATACGCGGAAGTTCTGGAAGTAGACCAATCATAACTAAACTGTGCTTTGGCTGTCAAACCAGCAACGACTTCCCACTGCCCATAAGCACTGCTTAGGATTCGATTATTGCCTGTGGTATTAGTCAATGTACTGTAAGAGAGAGGGTTGGGTATATTTGGATAATAGGGGCTAATGGGATAAGAGCCGTCTGCCGCCTGAAGTGGCAATATCGGCGCCCAATAGATAGCTGCCGTAATAATACCTCCATTCTCATTTGAGCCCCCTGTCAAGGTATTATTTGCAGTGGATCCAGATACTAAAACATTGGCACCTACCTTAATCTGATTGGATATATTATGATCCAAATTTAGTCTGCCATTATAGCGTTTGTAGTCCGATCCGATAATGACCCCTCTTTGATTAAAATAATTGGCGGATGCAAAATAGGTGGTTTTTAAATTGCCTCCAGACATGGATAAGTTATGTTGTTCTGTAAAGGCATTCCTGGTTATGGCATCCATCGCACTTTGACCATAATCCACTGCCTGTTCTATTTCGCTGCTGCTGTATATGGGTTTAAACTGGCTTAAAGCAGGATCCTTGATATCCGTCTGACCATAATATGGGGCTATTTTGTTATCTCTTAGCCAAATTTCCTCTGCGAGTGCATTTCTTTGCAGCATATAATCCTTGGCCCGTATACCGGGTACATTTTGTCAACCCTTTGAATGCCATAATTACCGCTATAGTTGATTAATGTTTTACCCTCTTTACCATGCTTGGTGGTAATCAGCACTACACCCGATCCGGCCCTGCTGCCATAAATGGAAGTAGAACTGGGATCTTTCAGAAATTCAATGGAGGCGATATCATTGGGATTAATAAAATTCAACGGGCTTTTGTCTGCACCTCCCGTACCGTATTTACCTGCACCAATTGTTCCTGTCAGACTAGGCTGTGCAGCACCATTATCGATAGGGACACCATCAACCACATACAGAATATCCGGCGCACTTGGCGATGGGTTACTTCTGATCTGGATTTTAGCATTAGCCCCGGGCTGGCCGGTGGCTTGTGTGATCTGGACGCCTGCAGCCTTACCCTGCAGTGCCTGGGCAATACTGGAACTGGTTGCTACATCCACATCCTCAGCTTTAACCGTTGCCACTGCGCCAGTTAAATCTTTTTTATTTACAGTGCCATAACCGATCACCACGATTTCTGAAAGATTATTTTCTTTTCTGATCAGTTGGATCACAAGGCTGGTTACACCTTTGAAAGTGATTGTCTTTGAAGCATAACCCAAATGTGATATGGTTAGTCTGTCGCCTTTATTTAAATTGAGTTTAAATATCCCCAGTTCACTACTAACCGTTCCTTTGCCGGTCCCTTCAATAGTAATACTAGCACCACTGATTGGTGTGCCGTTCTCATCGGTGACCTTGCCAGTAACCTCAATGGGGGCTACCTGGACCACCACAGAAGAAGTTACTGTTTTATTTTCATCCTTTCTGATGATAATCACCTTGTCCTCAATATAAAAGGAGAGCGGCTGGTTTTTTAATATCTGCCCTAATGCTGTTTTCAAGTCTACATTATTTAGGTCGACGCTAACAGGATGTGCCGCCTTCAGGTCTTCTGTTACCAGAAAATAATTAAAGCCGGTCTGGGCTTTTATTTTTTCAAGTATGTTATGTATGGAACTGTTTTTAGCCTTAATACTCACCTTTTGTCCACTGGCTGCAACAGCCAGATTGACAAAAAGCGCCAGGCAACTGATAGGGATAATACGCATAATAAGAACTTTTTTGGCCAGCAGATAAAATCTTCCGCGGCCATTTTTGTCGGGAGGCAAAAAAAGCATAATTTTAAATTGTAAGGTGAATAATCAATTTCTGTTCTGTTTTTCTAAAGTAAAATGACGAACGAGTTGAATTAGAGCGCATTACATTTTGTGAGGCGTCTGAAGTGTTCGTACCACTTCAGGCGTCTTTATTGTCTATCAAACGTAAGCGTCCATGGAATTTAAATTGCAAAATCATGAGTAAGTCAAACGCGATTCAGGCGTTTATTTTTTTTACTCCTTTTTAAGTCGGAAATAGTCTGTTTACTAGCATAATAGGACCTGTTTAGCGTTAAATAATAAAATGTTTAAGTTCAATAATTTATCGGGAATTAATCCTGCCATAATCTAAGAGAATTCAAGCACCTCTGTCCTGTTTTAAGGTGCGCTGACATGAATGGTATTTCCCACTGTTTTAAATTCAAATAAGCCAGTTTTTTCAATAATATTCAAGACTTTAGAGACGCGCTCAAATCTACTCATTGAACCTTCCATGCGGCTTTTAGGGATGGGTCCGTCATATACCACCTGTACCTTGTACCAGCGAGAGACCCTGCGCATAATGGCATAGATATCCTCACCTTCAAATTGGAAATAACCATTTTTCCAGGCAATTACCCCATCAGTGTCAATCCTTGTTACTTTGAGATCTCCACTTCCCATGTCTGCGTTACTTGAAGAGGCCTGCTGACCAGGTACTAAGCTTCGAGTTTTTGTTGTAATCTGACGACTTGCTGTGTTACGCACTTGAACAGCACCTTCCAGCAAGGTTGTTTTTGTAAAAGGATCATCTTTATAGGCACTTACATTAAAAGCGGTACCTATATCTTCAATAGTTTGATGAGCAGTCTGCACTGTAAAAGGTTGATTACTATTATGAACTACCTCAAAGTAAGCCTCCCCTTCTAATTTAACGGTTCTTGTTTTTAGGTGTGCAAAGCTTGCGGGAAATTCCAGGCTGGAGGCTGCATTGAGCCAAACTTTGGTGCCATCTGGCAATATCAATTTATATTGTTCTCCTGGAGCCGTTTGTAGTATGTTGTTTCCTGTTAAGGCGGCGCCGGCGTCTTTTTGATTGGTTTTATTTTGCTTTTCCTCCTTAGTTAAGGTTGCAAAATTGAGCGTACCTGCCTTATTTATTAACTGCATGCCGCCTTGTGTTGCAATTAATCCATTTTGAAGTGTATCTAGTATAATAGTCTGTCCTCCAGCTAATTTGAGGATGGCTCTGTTTTGTCCGGGCATCCCTATTTGAAAAGCTGGTTGTAAGGAGTCTGCAAGTTTTGCGGTTTGGTTCTCAAAGTCTTTATGATCAGTAAGCGTTCGGAGAGCCCACAAGCTAAGGCCTAATATGGCGATAATTGAACAAGCAATTTTGAGCTTCTTGAAAAACTGCTTATGATGACTAATGCGTTGTTGCTCGAGGTTGTCCGTTATGGAGGAAGACGTTTCAGATTCTTTTTCTTGTTGGAGTTTGTTTAAAAAATCTAAATACAGTCGTTGTTCAAAATCAGCATCAGCATGATCAAGCTGTTGCAAGAAGCGGGAGGCTTTTTGCTTGTCGAATGCGGTATTGGTATCCAGCCCGGCATACCAGGTGTCAATTTGCTGCAATTCTTCAGTATTGCAGGTGCCCTGTTGGTATTTTGTCAGAAGTGTAATAAGCGTTGACTGATCCATGGATAGAATTTAATTAATCGACTCATGATTGCCGGTATAGGTAAGGACGAGATTATTTGGAGTAACCGTTATTTAAACGGAAGAAAATTTTTATTTTTTTTCTAAGGAAAATACTATTTACTTTTGGTTAACAATAAAACAACTAACCATTCGCAAGGAAGATTACATATTATTAAATGATTTTGAATTAATTAGCCACTGGAATAGGGGGCAGGAAGCAGCGTTTGCTGTTTTTTATAAAAGGCATGTAAAAGCGCTTGTTCGAGTGGCCTTTCTCAAAACAGGTAATCCCACTGTTGCGGAAGAAATCGCCCAAGATACAATGCTATCATTTTATCAAAAGCGAGGTACGCCGTTTTTAAATCCATTGGGATATGTGAATATGATTTTAAAAAATAAGGTGATCGATTATTACCGAAAAGTTGCTACCCAGGTTTTTGTTGAAGATATTGACACCCTGCAGAATCAAATTAATGCAAGAAATCCTGAAACAGAATTAATTGCGAAAGAGCAGGATTGGTTGCTCAGTGAGGCAATTGAGCAATTGCCAAAGAAGTGTGGAGAAGTTTTTAAACTTAGACGAATAGAGGATTTATCTAACAAAGAAGTAGCGATTAAACTGGGACTCTCTGTTAATACTGTGGAACAACATATGCGTAGAGCGATACGGCTGTTATCCAGGATGGGGCTTTTGCTATTGGTCTATTGGCTTGTATAGTTTAAGAGGATGCAACAAAAGTGACTCCTTTTTGTAGAAGGGTATGCTATAAATAGCTTAGACAATATGTGGTTTTATTTTTCGCCTGAACAGGTGACAGGCTTATTCTCTTTTTATATGCTTTGGGATATTTTTATAGTAAAGATCAAACTCAAAATTGATTTTACATTCTATGATATAGTAATCGAGTAGAAGAGGATAATAGGGATGAAGTGTGCGCAGGCTTTTGTTGAACGATTGCCTTTATTAAAACTTATAAATGCCAAATACTCATTGGTAAATGGAAACGTTCATTAAAAGGATTTGCTAATCGTGGCTCGCATATTTATATAATCCAGATATGAACTATCATTACCAGCTTCTAGGAGAATATCCTTAATCTTCATAGGTCTGTCTTTTGAAGTGTTCTCCCATGCGTAATCATGTGAAATATCTCTAATTTCTTGCCAAGACAATTTACCATATATCTCGACATTTGAGGTTAAAATTTCAATATCTGTTTTAGATAATGTTTTTAAATTTGGTTCCAATATCGGATTTATAATATTCCAACTTGTAACTTCGAAAAATGTAGCAAAATTTCCCTTGTCCTTAAAATATCCATCTCCTCTGACTGATTTAAAAATATCATATAAATTGGTAGGTACCGGACCATCTTGCATAGCAATATAGGTATCCCCTGTAATTGAGCGTCCATATTTTGATAAATGCTCCCTGTCAGAAAAATAAAGTATTTTAAAGGTTTTATGAAAATCGCATGTTTTTATTTTTCCGGCAATAAATAGGACTGCATTAATCGATTTGTTTTTATTAAAATGGTTTATTGTATTCATATGGACCATCCCTTTTATTTTAGATATGAGGATGTGCTCTATTATTTCTATATCAAAGATAATAATCATTTTTGATTTAGCGGCTAAGTTTCTGTGTTCCTATTTACTTAAATTGGGGCTATTAATTTGGTTTTAGTTCTATGGGATATTCTTATCTAGCAGTGTCCAAATTTTTAAAAGGTCATAATTTCTATTTAGCTTTTTATTCCATTTTACAATTTTGGTCAGACGCTTGATTTAACCAATCTTAAAATAAAATTTACATTCCTGTTTTAGACTGAAAGCCTGGCTGCTTACCTATAACCAATGGTAAATTAATTCATCTCCAATTTTTTGTTGTTAACATAACATATTGATTTTAGGGTGCTAAATCCTCAGATTTGCCCTTTGCTCGTGATCTTCGTTAAGAAAAATTTGGCGATATGCGCAAGGGTGCTTTATATTTGTTAAAATAACAGAATAGACCAGTACAGAAATTATTCATTTTTTACCTAAAAATCATCAAAACCCAAGCGAATGAAACTTAAAAATTGTTTAGCTGTATTATGTTTTTGTTTAGCCCTAACTGTCTGTGGCTTCAGCACCGCTGAGGCGCAAACAGTCATCAAAGGCACAATCACCAGTAATACAGGCACACCACTGTCCGGTGTAAGCGTCCACCTAAATGGCAGTAATAAAGGAGTTATTGCCGATAGCACCGGGCATTACCAGATTCAGGTGGAGAAGGAAACAAAAAGCCTTGTTTTCTCTTTTGTCGGTTACCTGACAAAAGAAGTGGCCACAAATGGCCGCCAAATCATTGATGTTGTCTTAGAACCGGCCGAGGGAACAGCCCTAAATGAAGTGGTTGTTATTGGCTATGGTAAACGTCAAAAAGCCAATTTAACAGGGGCCGTCGCCACTGTTAGCGGCAAGGAACTGGAGAAATCCCCCGTCGCTAATCTCTCAAATGCCATTGCCGGGGCCGTACCAGGTATTATCGCCAATACACGCAGCGGCGAACCGGGAGCTGATGGTGCAAATATTCTGATCAGAGGAAAAGGCACACTTGGAAGTACTGCTCCATTAATCGTTATTGATGGCGTACCAGATCGGGAAGGAGGTTTTTCCAGACTCAATCCAGCAGATATTGCCTCCTTTACAGTTTTAAAAGACGCCACAGCTGCCATTTATGGAGCAAGAGCCGCGAATGGCGTCATCCTGATTACAACAAAAAGGGGCCAAGCCGGCAATTCTACATTGTCGTTCACGACCAATTGGGCTATGACACAGCCGACCAGGGTACCAAAGATGTTGAATTCCGCCCAGTACGCACAATCAGTTAATGAGTACAATGCATTATTAGGGCAACAACCAACTTACAGCCAGGAAGATATTCAAAAATACGCGGACGGTTCCGACCCTTTAGGGCATCCCAATACCAATTGGTGGAAATCCGTCATGAAAAACTGGTCTGATCAGCAAAACGAATTGATTTCACTTAGAGGCGGTTCAGACAAAATCAAATATTTTATTTCAGGACAGTACCTGAACCAAAACAGTATGTATAAAAGCGGAAAGGATTTCTATAAAAACCGCAATGTCCGGGCAAATATGGACATACAGGCCACAAAAAACTTTAAAATTGGCATTGATGTCCTGTACAGGAATGAATACAAAGAATCAGCTGGGTATGGAGGCCTGTTTTATGAATTTTGGAATGCCTATCCCTACCTGGTACCTGTTTATCCAAATGGCAAGGTCGGCGTAGGTATCGATGGAGGTCCAAATAACAGTCTAGTATATATTCTGGATAACCAGACCGGGCAGCAGACAGATAATTATGATTTTCTGCAAACAAAGACCAGCTTTAGTTGGGATCTTTCCACACTTACAAAGGGACTGCAATTAGACGGTTATTATGCCTATGATTTGTCCTATCACCAATATAAATTTTTTGACAAAACACCTCCGCCCGCTTATAGTTACAATGTCAACACCGGCAACTATGACGCTTATTCGGCTACAGGAACACCCTCACTTAACATCAACAATGATAAAACCCTGGACCGGTTATTTAACATTAAATTAGGGTGGGAGCGTCTGTTCGGAAAGCACCACCTGGAAGCCTTTGTCGCTTATGAACAGTCCCAGCGGGATTACACCTTGTTACAAGCTTCCAGAAAGGGCTTTCTAAGCAATACCATAGCCGAATTGTTTGCAGGCGGCACAGATGGCATTCTAAATAACTCCAGTACTGTACAAGCAGCCAGACAAAATTACATCAGCCGTCTTTCTTATAACTACGACAACAGATATCTAATTGACTATTCAATGCGCTATGACGGCTCCGCCAATTTTGCCCCAGGTAAAAGATTTGGCTTTTTCCCTTCCATTTCCGGGGCATGGCGCATCTCCAATGAAAAGTTTTTTCACTCAGGCTTTTTCAATGACTTAAAACTTCGCGCCTCTTGGGGTGAAACTGGTAATGACGCCGTAAGTGCCTTCCAGTATCTGCAAAATTATATTTTGGAATCAGGTCAGGATCCAAATAATAATATTTAGGGAGAGGCTATGAATACGGCAATGATGCTACTCAGGCACCTGGATTTTCACTGGGACCCACCCCCAATCTGGATATCACCTGGGAAAGAGCCAGTCAAACCAATATAGGTATCGATGCCACTATGCTAAATAATGCACTTTCAGTTAGCCTGGATATCTGGCAGGCCGCCAGAAAGGATATTCTGGGCCCACCGACTGCTGTTGTTCCTGATTATACTGGCATCACTTTGCCCGATGAGAATTATGGGAAAGTCAATAGCCATGGATTGGATTTTGATGCCCATTATAACAAAAGCGTAAACCAGGATTTCTCCTATTTTATTAGTGGGAACTTTACCTACGCTACCAATAAAATAAAATACATCGCCGAATCTGCGAATGTTCCTGATTATCAAAAAAGTACCGGTTATCCAATGGACTCCTGGTTTGTATATGAATCCGATGGATTATATCAGACACAGCAGGAAGTTGACAACTCACCTCATCCAGAGGGAAGTGGACCTGGCGATATAAAATACATTGATCAAAATGGAGACGGTGAGATCAATGATCTGGACAAAATTCGATTAACCAAGTCCAATACTCCCCAGATTTTATATGGACTTACCTTTGGCGGCAATTATAAAAACTTTGATTTTAGCGTTTTTTTCCAGGGCCAGGCAGCAGCCCAGGCCCTGCTCAGACCATCGGGTTTAAATATGGCTGAAGAGTTTTTTGTGGATAGATGGCAAAAACAAGGTGATAATAAATACCCAAGAACCTTCAATGGCCCCACCAGCAGAACCTTTGGTCCCAATACACTTCCATCGGATTTTTGGTTGAGAAATGATGGGTTCCTGCGCTTGAAAAATGTTGAAATCGGTTATAATTTTCCTAAAACGCTACTGGATAGGTTAAAATTACAAAGAGCCAGATTCTATATCAATGGTAACAACCTGCTGTCTATTGATGATTTTGGGCCTTCCTTCGATCCAGAAGCGCCCAGTGGTACCAGCACCGATGGTAGGTATTATCCACAACAACGCGTGATCAATTTTGGTTTAAACCTCACCTTTTAAAACGCTAAGTTTATGAAAACGATTATGAAAATAATTATAAATATGAAAGGAATAATAAAAAGAGTAATGACGACAAAAGTAAAAATTAAATTTAATTGTGTCGTCATTGCCAGCATGGTCTTAATAGGGGCCAGTTTAAACTCCTGTTCCAAAGTGCTAGATCTTACGCCACAGGATGCGATTTCTGAAGATGCAGTATGGACTGATCCGGCACTCACCCAGGTATTTGTAAATCAAATATATAGAGAATCTGTCTTGACTTTTAAAGACGCCGGATATAGTTGGGGTGCACAAACAGATGAACTATATAGTAATTTTAACTGGTGCAACGAAAACGAATATGTATTGGGACAGGCAACACCAGATAATCAATCCAGTTCCTTTCCGCTAAACTATAGCTCCACGATCAATTTCTGGAGTACATTATATAGTACCATCCAGAAAACCAATATCTTTTTTCAAAATATTGAAAAGGTAGACACAACAGGGGCTGCTGCTGATATCAGTAACATGAAAGGTGAAGTTCACTTTCTAAGGGCACTTTGTTATTTTGAACTGCTCAAAAGATTCGGTGGTGTGCCACTGATTACCAAAGTTTATACATCCGCAGATAAAACTTTTACGGAAGCAAGAGCCAGTTGGGATGAGACCAGGGATTATATCCTATCAGAAATTACCGCGGCAATAGCACTTTTACCTAAAGCGTACGCCAGCTCGTCAGATAACGGAAAAGCGACCATAGGCGCATGCCTGGCGCTAAAGTCCAGATTGTTATTATATGCAGCAAGTCCAGCCTATAACCCTACAAATGATAGGAGCCGTTGGCAGGCGGCTGCAGACGCTGCCAAAGCTGTCATTGATTTAGGGCAGTATGCGCTATATGGTGAGGCCAGTGACCAAAGTCTGAATAAGGTATTTTTAGATCCTTTTAATTCAGAAGTTATCTTTGCCCGTGTTTTTAGCGGCACCTCCTTTGAAGACCGCTATAACACTGTATTTAGAGACCTAAGCCAAATGGTTATAATGGCTATAGTGCCTATAATGTCCTGGAGCAAATGGTTGAAGCTTTCCAAATGAAAGACGGGACGGCTTTTAGTTGGCAAATCCCAGCTGAGGCCAAAGACCCTTATGCGAATCGTGATCCCAGATTCTATGCGGATGTACTCTATAATGGGGCTCCCTATAAAAACAGAACGGCGCAGTTTTATACCGGTGGGCTGGATTCAAAGACCAGTTCACTTTCTCCCTGGAATGCATCTAAAACAGGGTATACCATTCGCAAAATGATCGATGAAAGCTATGATTTCAATAACCAGGAATATAGCAAATGTCAATGGGTTGTATTCAGACTGGCTGAGATTTACTTAAATTATGCAGAAGCCTCAGCCGAACTAGGCAACACAGCCGACGCATTAAAATATGTAAACCTGATCCGAAAAAGAGCAGACATGCCGGATCTTACCGCCGCAAATCTGGTGGATAAGATCAGGCAGGAACGCAGAATTGAACTATGCTTTGAAGGACACCGGTATTTTGATTTGAGACGCTGGAATTTGGCTGAAACGGGTGCCGGTGACGCCCTGGGCATTCAAATTACGCCAACCTCTGCCGCCAATACATCCTTCACATACAAAACGCAAGTCATTGAGGACAGGGTCTGGAAGCCAGCTTTAACCCTGTATCCTATTCCAAGAAGCGAAATTCAGAAAAATCCAAATATCAAACAAAATCCAGGATATAAATAAAACCATTATTTTCCCCTGGCGCATTTTGAGTGTCAGGGGAAAATATAACAAGAGCCAACTAGCTCTTCCACTGAAATGGGTTATTTTTGTTTGGAGAGGCAACTGTGGAAGTAGGCAATGCCTAAAAGGACAACTCCTTTTATCGTTTAAATTTATAGAATATCAACGTGAGAAAAGAAGCACAGCAAAAAAAAGAGGCCATTTTAGATTATATAAGGCAACTGGCAGATGTACCGTCTTATTATAAGCACAATCAATTGGTGCAGGGTATTATCAATGCCATTGATGATAAAGTAATAGAAAAGGGTGAAAGGTTACCCTCCGTGAACACCATGATTGAGCAGTTGCACTTTTCCAGGGCAACTATTGTAAAGGGCATTGCTGAGCTTATCGACAGGGGCGTCATCGGCTCGCAAAAAAGATTGGGGTATTATGTATTGGGAGGCGAGGATGAAAAAATCCAAAGTATCGCGCTGGTGATGTACAACCTGGACACCTTTGAAGAACAGTTCTATCGTAATTTCAGGGCGCAGCTTTCAAAAAAATCAGGCTTGATGTCTTTTTCCATCACGGAAATATAGAAACCTTTGAAAAGATTACCGAACAGATTAAAGGAGGTTACGAAATGAATGTCATTGCCCCCATACCCCATTCAAAATCCAAGGCCTTACTAGAACAGATTCCCAGAAGTAAATTCTTAATGGTGGACAGGTATGAACAAATTGAAGGGCAGTTCAATCATATCACCCAGGAATTTAAAGATTCCACCTATAGAATCCTCTCAGAACTGGCGCCTCCGATCAAGAAATTTGAGGAGATTATCTTTTTCCATAATCCAGATTCTTTGGATCCCAAAGAAATGGTGGGCGCTTTTAAAAAGTTTCTGGTAGATTTTAAAATAAAAGGTCGGATTTTGAGTCAATACATACCTCATTCGGCAGAAAAAGGAAAAGTATATTTTACCTTGGATAACTTTTTACTTTGGGAAATCATGAAAGATGTCAAAGCAAAGAATCTCGCCTTTGGCAAAGACGTCGGCTTACTCTCCTCCAATGACGAACCCGCCAAAGAATTTATTGGCATTACGACATTTTCCACAGATTTTTCTGAAATGGGCACCCTTGCCGGCAAGGCGGCGCTTAGCCGGGAGAAAATAAGCCTAACCTTACCCATGGAACTAAAAAGGAGAATGACGCTTTAAAACGGCTGAAGATCCAAAAACAGCCCAGTACCTTATTGACGTTAGCATTTGGGGCGCCATTCAAAGTGCTACATTGCATGCGTAAGGAAGCGTTATATATAAGAAACTAAGAATTAAAATAGGGCGCTTTACGGGTCCATACCAAGTCCACAATACATAAGCGTCAGTAAGGAAACCCACGTATCAAATAAGCGTTGCATACAGAAGCTATCAATTAAATAATGACTATGAATTATACCAATAAGATGATCAAAAAAGAACCATTCAATTATAAGATAAACAAAATCGCCAGCCTCTTCATTATAACGCTGCTAACAGCAGGCATGATTAGTAGTGGTTATAGTCAGTCCGCCCGCTGGCAAATGGCCGCTAAGGTTCAGAAAACTGAAGCTTCCGGCAAAGTAGGCAGCGATACCCGAGCCATTGAATGGCTGGTTGCTGCTGGTGCTAAAACGGCGCAAACAAGACTGCAGCCACATACCGATCACCTGGAAATGAGTGGGAAATTTATTTCAGCGATCATTACCTATGGGATAGATAATAACCAACAAGTGGTTTTAAAAAGGGAACTTATTTTTCCGATGCTCAGAACCATTCCTAATTTAACAGGAGCCAGTCTAAAACAAACCTTCAATCGAGGGCTTTTGCCTGGCGCTACTGAAAATGGGCAGCCCTTAAATATATTGGCGGATAAATTTTCTTTTGATGGCGTGCTCTCCATCGAAGGACACACCAATGCAGGTTTGCAGTTGCATGTACAACTTTTGCCTTCTCCTGATAAAGCAGCTTATATAGAAGTCTATCAGTTGGCAAATCATTCAAGACAGCCCATTGCATTAAAATTAAAGGATATGGACAGTACCAGGGAGACGCCAGCGGCCAAAGGCGTATATGGTGCCTACAAAATAAGGAGCGTTTATTATTCACTAGGAGATAGTACGCAACTACTTCAACCAGGCACTTCTATTAAATTTTCAAGAGTAATCGCTGCCCGCAGGTCAGACAGAGATCCTTATCATTATGATGGCGAATTTGAACTGCAAAAAAGACAACGATTCCTCCGACAAATCAGCCAGAACCTACAGTTAGAAACGCCTAATGATACCATTAATCAAATGTTTGCCTTCGCAAAGATCCGGGCAGCAGAAAGTATTTTTGATACAAAGGGCGGTCTGATGCATGGACCTGGCGGAGGCGCTTATTATGCCGCCCTCTGGGCCAATGATGAGGCGGAATATGTAAGCCCGTTTTTTCCTTTTTTGGGCTTTGAGGAAGGAAATGCATCGGCCGTTAATTGTTATCGTCAGTTCGCCAGGTTTATGAACCCCGAAATGAAGCCCCTGCCCAGCTCAATTATCGCCGAAGGGGTGGATGTTTGGCAAGGGGCAGGAGATAGGGGCGACCAGGCCATGATTGCCTATGGTGCTTCCCGCTTTGCGCTGGCTTATGCCGATAGTGCCACAGCCAGGCGTATCTGGCCACTGATCAAATGGTGCTTTCGGTATTTAGAGGGAAAGGTGACCCAAGATGGGGTAATCGCTTCCAATTCAGATGAACTCGAAGGCCGGTTTCCTGCAGGCAAAGTCAATCTTTCCACTAATTGTCTGGCATACGGCGGTTATATAGACGCCGCCAAATTAGCTATTATACTAGGAGATCCTCGTCTTTCAAAAGACTACCTTCAGAAGGCGGCCGATTTAAAAAAGGCCATTGAGCAGTATTTTGGGCATGAAGTGGAAGGTTTTAATACCTACAGATATTTTGCAGGCAATACAAAACTGCGCTCCTGGATCTGTCTACCACTGGTAGTTGGTCTCAATGAAAGAAAAGATGCGACCATTAAAGCCTTGCTCTCACCCCTTCTTTGGAGCAAACAAGGCATACTTACCGCATCCGGCTCTACTACCTACTGGGACAGAGCCACCTTATATGCCTTTAGAGGACTTTTTGACGCCGGTGAAACGGATACTTGTTATAAGTATTTTAGTTACTATTCAACTATGCGTTTACTGGGTGAGCATGTACCTTACGCAGTGGAGGCCTGGCCGGAAGGCGACCAAAGACAGCTGTCTGCAGAGAGTGGCTTGTACTGCAGGGCGGTCACAGAAGGCTTGTTTGGCTTGCAGCCTATGAGCTTTAATACATTTACCCTGCAACCCAGATTGCCCAAAGGCTGGAATGAGATGCGGTTAAATCATGTCATGGCCTTCCGTCATGATTTTAATATACAGGTCCAAAGAATACAAAAAACGAGAAATAATGAGACAAATGCACTTAGCGTCACTGTTACCATAAAAGGTAGGACCGTATTTGAGAAAAATTGGGACGGCAAAGCACCTTTATTGGTTGCCCTCCCTAAATAATAAAGCAAGTAAATAATCATCGCCAGGCACCATAATGACAAATGATTAAAGGTGGCAGATTCCAGGCGTATAACAGCCTTGAATATTGTTCTAATTTTAAAAATAGAAAAGTAATGACCCAAATTTGTGATCAAATACATAAAGGAATTTACAGTCTTCGTAACAAATCAGGTAGCCGACAGGCGGTATCGGATAGCAGTAAAATAAAGAGAACCGCGAATGGCTTCAATTTTCCAAAGCTAACCATTGGAATTAACAGCCAGTCTACAATCAAACGTTGCTATCCAGGTTATAAATTTATTTATAAGGTAAGGTTTATAGCCGCCATTGCCTTTTTGTTCGTATTAAGTAGTTGTGCCCAGAGCTTTGGACAGCAGTCAGGTGCGGTTCGCTTTGTTTCCAGCGATACGGCGCTTACCAATAGCTTTGCCTGGGCAAAGCAAATGGCTTTGCATTACCAGGGCAAGCCCGGCGATCCGGTTGGCCCCTGGTATGAGTCGGCATTGCCGCCTAGAAATGCTTTTTGCATGCGGGACGTCTCCCATCAGAGTATTGGAGGTGCCATATTGGGAATGGACCTAGAAAATAAGAATATGATGACCTTATTTGTTTCCAATATCTCTGAGGGAAAAGACGGGTGTTCTTTTTGGGAGATGAATAAAGAAGGCAAGCCGGCACCGGAAGACTACAGAAACGACAGCGCATTCTGGTATAATCTCCCGGCTAATTTTGATGTTATGTCCGCCTGTTGGCGGCTTTACAAATGGACAGGGGACCGTTCTTATATAACAGATCACAGGTTTACTCATTTTTTTGATAAGTCTGTAACTGATTATATTGCAAAATGGGTGCTACAACCAGATAGTCTGCTAACAAGGCCAACACATCCGGGCAATCTTGACAGTTACGATGAAAACGATGCATTTAAAAGGTGCCGTGGGTTACCGTCCTATTCTGAGGGGTAAGGAACATAAAAATGGGGGCTGATCTGGTCGCAGCAATCTATAGAGGACTAATGACTTATGGCGAGTTACAGGCACATAATGACAAGCCTGCCCTAGCCAGGCGCTACTATGAAAAAGCGAAAAAATACCAGCAAGAACTTGAAAATAAATGGTGGGATAATTCGGCTGATTTGTACAATACGTATTATAGCGATCAACTGGAATTTGGGAAAACAGAAGGAGAGACTTTTCTGCTTTGGTTTGATGCACTGAGCCCTGGCACAAAAAAATCGAAAACTATTGCCCATTTACTGTCCAGGCGTTGGAATGTGGAGAATATGTCCTACCAACCGCTGATTTTATACCGAAATGGTTATCATAAGGAAGCTTATGAACAAATCCTTTATCTGACAAGTCCAAACACCAAAAGAAGGGAATACCCTGAAGTGTCATTTGGGGTAGTGGAAGCTATTGTGCAGGGGCTGATGGGCATTGAACCTGATGCGACTACCGGCGTCATTGCCACTTGTTACAATGATCCAAATATTAAAACCAGCAGAATAGAGCATCTTCCCATACTTAGAACCTCCATTGATTTGTCGCATTTCGGGGCAGACCGAAGTGAAATGACCAATAATGGTCACCGTTCCATTATATGGCGCGCTGAATTTAAAGGGGCGCTTAAATATGCAGAAATGCTGGACAGCAAGTCGAAAGAGAAATCTACCAAAAAGGCTAAAAAAGTTGCACTAAAGCAAGCTAGATTACCGGATGGCAGGGTGGTGTCCTATGTAGATGTTAGATTGGAGCCAGGAAGTAAAATTATGGTAAAGGCCAATATGAATTAGGGAGGGATAGCTGATATTCGTTTATTTGATCTGCTGTTTAATTTATTAAATTATTTAGTGGGGGAAGATTTGCCGGTACTTTTTAGTGACTTGAAATATTCCAAAAGATCGTCGCTACCATAAAAGGGAGCGACCATTTCTTTGGTGAGCATGGTGGCTACAAATTCAAATGGTCCATATGTTTTGCTGCTCGTTAATTTGCGCATTAGAAAGATCACCACTTTGCAAAGCCAGGCCGGTATATGGGTAATTTTTGCAGGTTTATTGAGAGATTGAAAGGCTAAAGTGGCTATTTCATTATGTGTGTATGCTTTGGGCCCGCCTACCTCAGGCGCTGTTTCGGGTTTTTCAATAGCTGTAAGACAAAATGCGGCTAGATCTTTTCCACTGATTGGATTAATATGGGCATTGCCTGATCCAAAAATATAAACCCGGCCTTTTTTCGCCATAATATAATAGTCATTCATGTCAGAAAAGTACCCGGTTGGTCGTATCACCCTATATGGCAAGCCAGAACTTTGGAGTTCCCTGACAAACCTTTCTTTTTCCCTGCAAATTGCCAGGTCTTGCATTGCCTGTCCATTGAAAACGGAGATATAAATAAACATACTGACGCCTGCCTTTTTAGCCTCCTCTAACAGATTCATGTTGCCTTGAAAATCAACATCATGATAAGAAAGCCCGTCTTTTTGTCTGGTGATACCTACTGACGTAAAGACAATATCTATTCCAGCACATATATCAATGAGTGTTTCAGGCTGGGTGATCTCTGCCTGGACAACCTCATTGGCATAAACAGGATATGTCTTGAGCTTTTGAGGGTTGCGCACGAGTAGTTTGGTGTAATACCCAGCATTTTTAAAGGCAATTGCTGTAAAGTGCCCTAAATACCCAGTTGCGCCTGCTATAAGTACTCGCTTCATGGTTAGTGGATTCTCAATAAAATTACGCATTGAGATTTAAAGTAAGCGTTAAAAAGCAGGTTTTTAACAAAGGTGGAAATGTGCTATTTAATTTTTATTAGTTTTAAAGGGTGGGGTAGCCTTAGCCTTTAAAACTAATAAATGGATTTTAAATAGTCAACAGACTAATCTGCAAAATGATTATATATCTATGGAGTAATTATGATCCGGTCCAAATGTGTTGGGCAAAAGTGTAATTATTTGCCGAGTCTTTATAAATAATGCTGGATATATCTGGATCTGAGCGTTACAGCTACCATTTTGATTATAAAATTCCCCTTTTTAGGGGAAGAATTTCTGTCACGGTGCGATTTAATTTTGATTTGGGCATTAAAATTAACTTTTGCTAATGCGCTGTAAGGGCCATTCATTCAAAATAAACAATGAAACTTCTAATCTTAAATATACTCTTTGTTTTGGCTGCAGCCACTCTTTTTGCCCAGAATAATTCTCCGGATATTTACCGAACTGCAACAGCGCAAGAAATTCTTTTGCATGACAAGGTATGTGAGATACTGCAGCAAGAGATTGAATCTGAAATTTGTAATGGGGGCTGGGCCGTATCAAATAAGCCCCTTTTGTTGAGGGATAATCCAAGTCAAAAGGTGGTCATCAAAAATTATTTGAAAGGAATGGATAATATACCTGTATTTATAAATGAAGATAACCGATATGAAATATCTATGAACCCCATATCCACAATATACATAAAAAATGAAGCTAAAATAAAAAGCTAACAGCGGCATATATTACAAGAACTGCTGGCCTTACTTCAGCTAGTAAAGAGCAGTTGGCTACTATTAAAGCGAAAAATGAAAGGTATTTTAAAAATATAAATAGGTTATCTAATGACAAACAATATGGAATTCTATCGCTGGAATTTAATCAAAGTCACTCCATTAGTGGTCATAACCTGGGTAAGGTGATTAAAAAGGTTACCGCTCCCGGTATTAATCAGTTGGTCTTATTTGAACAATTACCGGACGAAAACAGCGCTGACACGTTTTACAATGCTATATTATATCTGGGAGATTGGCCAAAAATGTCCGTGGGTCAAATGAATTTTTTCATTTTAAAATAATAGACAATGGCAGCGATCCAGTGATAGAAAATATGATCATAGAAATATCAACTTTTCATTATAACAAAATGATTTCAATAATTAGCCGGATTGACTGGACTAAACTAGCTAAATTTTTAAAAATTGGATCTCTTTAGCCGTGCGTATAAAATGTAAAAGCTGTAAATGGTACTGGATATAGAAGCGCCTCGTTGTTTTATGCCGATAATATTCAGATTACTTATTTTGATTCTTTGTCCTTTTTGCTAGTTGAGCAAAGGCAAGCGTACATTGATTCGTATTGCATTGTATAATAATGCTTTAAAAGTGGATAAGGTAAATAAATCTCTGAGAATGAATAGGGATAAAAATGGTAAAATGTTGAAAATTATGAGTTAAATAGTTCCTAGATGAATTTTAATGGTAAAATGGAAAAGATGAAAAGATTTTATTATATGATAATGCTGTTATGCATCCAGGTATCTGCATTTGCGCAGGTTAAAAATGGCTTCATATTATATCCAAAAGGGGCGCAGACACTTGAGCCAGAGCAGGAAATGACCATTAGCCTTCACTATGCACCAATTATTGGAAAAGATCCACTAAAATCTATGTTTGGCATTGAACTTTCTCCATATGTGATCCGATGGACTGTAAATGGAAAAAATATGAACGAACTTAGCCCGGCAGATGGAAGTCTTTCTTTTGTGCATAGGTTTGATTTATCAGCGGTAAAATATAAGGCACCGGCCATTTCCCCAGCAAAAAATCCAGTAGCTATAGCTGTCGAGGTAAAAGCCAAAGACAATTCTACAATATGGCTTGTATGTAATGCGACAATTCAGCCGTCGCAATATAAAATCACTTTGGAAGCCGAGCAAACACTGCCTTTAATTGGCCAGGATATTATGCTCCATGGGCAGTGTTATGCCAACCTTAAAGCCGCTGTAGATGGTACCTATTTTCTGGAGCCATTAGATAAAACCAGAAACATGCAGATAAAGGTTGAAAAGGCCGTTTCAGTTGAAAAGGATGGTACCTCAAAAAAATTAATTTCACCAATGATTTACTCTATTCCCTTTTTGTTTACCGTGGATAAATTGGATAAGGCGCATCCTATGGGAAATGCTACGATGAACCTCTATTATACCAGCCCTCAAAAAGGACAGGTTGTTTGGAAAATACAAGGTGATGGACATACAATTGTAAGAACCGTTGATATAGATAAAGGAACCTTAACCTACAGTCCAGGAAATACTGTGCAATTAGGCGTGAGTGGTAATAGCGGTCAAAATTCTATTGCAATGGCTACCGCCACCGAGTTGGAATTGATAGCTGGTATTCGGCGGATGAATATAAGAGAAACAATAGATAATGCACATCGTAATATGAGTGGCAGCGAAGATATGAAGGATATGGCACTGCGCATGCAAGCACATGAAAAAGACCCTAACTATTTTAAGACAAAACAGGGCGAAGCAGATCTCCAAAAATTAATGGCTTTAAGGCAGAAGATTGGCGGAAATATTACTAATACTAGTACCAAGACTAAAAATATTAATGCAAAAATTAATGATCAATATGCGAATAACCCGAATTATATAAATTCCAAGGCATTCAAAGCAGATAGGGAAGAAGCGATGGATAGCAAAGGGGAAGATGCATTCAGAACGCAAGGCCAGGCAACTGTGGCCGAAGTTACTCCAGAAGGTGCATTACTTAGAATTGAAGGCAAATTCAATTCTAACAATTCCCAGGCATTTCTACAAGAAGTCAAAGGCACCTCAATAGGTGGAGGAGAGCAAACGGCAACCTTTAAAATCAAAGTGGAGAAGATAAAATAATAGATGGCTGCAGAATTGACTGTTTCTTTCATATTATTCACATTCAACTGCAGGTGGCGGAGGTGTTTATTTTGGACAAAATCAGGCTTATATATTTTTTATGTATTTATTTTGGTGGAGCGAGGCTGGCCATAAATCATAAATAAGTTTAACTGGATGCTGTTCATGGAAGGGCAGTTGCTAACAGAGGGGCATTGCAGGTGCGTATCTTTAATTTCCTGGTTCATTTATGCTATAAGTTGGTTTAAGTCTAAGTCAATAGCATTATAATTTGAATAATTTATTGTTTTGGGACAAGGATAGAATTTCAATTTGACTAATATCAATATTAGCAGGTATTTTATCCCTTAAAATGGGAACGATATACTGTCCATTGATGTTATTTGCAACGTTAACTAAAGTATTCAATTGATTATCATGCATATTCTCTAATTGGTCATGTAATATGAAGTGCAAGCATTGGATATCAAAGTCGTCAGCAAATTGAATATATGCAAAATCAAAAGCCGCTATTTGTCCTTTCTTTTTACCAGTACTTGGATTTGCTTCTATATTTATCACCATCAAATCATAACCATCTTCTTTTTTTATAGGGCTGAGAATATAATTTTCATCATAGAGAATCACAGATAATTTTGTGAAATATTTATTAAATTGAGTTACTCTTTGCTTAATCAATTCATCATTAGCGTTGATGTGTTGGTTGGTCAAATTCAGGTCATTTTCAATTCGCTTTAATTTTGCATTTGAAAAATCCCAGAGACGTTTTTGCTCCTCCAAATTTCCTTTCCGCTCAAATTGTATATTTAATTCAGTAACAATCTTTTCTAAATCTGCAATTACGTTCGATTTTCTTATTTTATCAATTAGGCTTTTCTCTTTATTGCATAATTTAACTAAATCTGATTGCAATGTTTTCAGTTTATCCTCTAAATCGGGTAGCTCCTTGGTTATATAATCTAATTTTTCTGCTATTAATTCATTATGAAATTTTAAAGTCTCTTCAAAAGTTGTTTGTATATCAGGTATTAATGCATTAGCTGAGTCATAAAGGTTTTTTATTTTTTCATTGTTAATATGTGTATATTCATGCTCTAATTGAACTTTACTTTCATGTATTAAATCTTTCCTTACCTCTAGCTGACTGATTTGGGTGGATATTTTATTTAAATTATATTTTACCTGATTGAGCCTCACCAAATCTTCCTCATAATTTTCATTTAGATTAAAATTCTCTTTTTGCTTTTCAAGCGCTAATAATTTATCATTGTGGAAAGCCAATTTTTGTTCAATTAAGGAAAGTTCCCCTTCTTTTTTTAACCGAGCACGGAATTTATGCTCATTTTTCTTTTCGCCGGTAAGTCTATGTTTCTCCTGTGCATGCTCTGTCATTATGCCTAGCCAGAATAGATATAATGCTTCATAGACTTCATTGCCGACAAAAGAACCAAGCACTCGAACGATTTTATCCATTCGGTCTTTATCTAATCTTATATTTTTAGAAATTATTTGCCTGAATGTCGGTTTGGCTACCCCGGTTTTAAAAATTAATCGTTTTAATTCTAAATCGAATTTTTTATCGTCCAAGTAATCCGTATTATTAATCCTCTGTATTTTTTTATTTCTTTTTAAAAAGTTACGTTGTATTGTAATTTGATCACTATTTTTGTCAGTTATATCAGTTGTCAATTCAATGGTAATTAAAACTTCTGTTTCCAGTAAGAAGTTTTCAATATTTGTATTCGGCTGCTTTGAGAATTCGATGTCTTTATATATGTTTTCCCCTTTTGACCCTAAGCAATAATCGATTAAACGAAGAACTGTTGTTTTGCCAACATTATTACCAGTGGTTTGTTGGGGATTCCCTTCAGGCGTTTCGTCCACGATTAGGTTGATGCCTTTTTTGAAAGGAATGTCCCTAATTATGCCCGTTTTGTTTTCTATGATTAAACGCTTTAAAAACATTTTACTATCGCCCCCTTTTTGCCTTTTTTTATTACTCCTAATATAAACAACCAATCTAATACCAATGAAAATAAATTGATTGAAATATGATGTTCGTTATTTAATTGGTTATATAGATCTATATAATCAATATTTATAGGATTTGAATCTCCCAAAATTTCTATTAATTTGCCACCGAGATAATAGAGATCTCTTTCTGGATTTATATGTTTATTGATAATCATATTTCTTAGGTTCTTCTAAAATGCTACACCTCATAAATGCATCTACCAGGATTACGAATAAGCTTATTTGTATTGTTTCAATAGGTAAATGTGTATTTGCATTGCCACTGGTTTCTAACAAGTGCCATAGTTTTGCTTGGACATTTTCAATAATATTATCCGCGTTCGCTCTAATTTGGTCAATATTGTCGTATTTAACTTTCTCTATTAAATAGGTGTCCCTAATATTACGCAAAACAAATTCCTTTCTGGTAGATCCTTGCTTTTCAATTTCTTCATAAATCTTATTTAATCTGCCTTGATAAATTTTATACTCTTCAATAATAGGCTTAAACTTTTTAATATTATTGTAACGAATTTTATCTTCTGGGTTTGGAGCTTTTATTGGCTCTTGTCCATTTTGATCATTAAAAATAGAGCTCCCTAAACAGCTTATTACTATATTTAAAGCGGAGGGATTTTTGGTGATTAAATGTTGCCCAGATAATTTTCTTAAAATTGCTTCTTCATGGTTACGTTTTATATCTCTTAGAACTTCTACGGTATACCTTTCTGGATTATTTGTTTCAATGTGGTGATTTGGACAAAGTAATAAAAGGTTTTTATAATCCGACCTTTCCTTATTTGACATTTTTGGATTATACCTATCTGCCTTGTGCGTGTTTAGGTTCGCATCTTCAATATGGCATATATTTGAAAAATTAGTATCATCTTCCCAATTTAAAAACTGCACATCACAACCTGGAAAGGCACATTTGTTTCCAGAAAGTGCATATAATTTTTTTATTGTTAACTTTGAATATTGCCTCGCCTTGTTGTCTGCCATTTTATAATTCTAATTCGTTTTTTGTCATTATCAAATTTTATATCCTTACCTTTTTTACCAATTATGTGGTTTGGATGTTATTTTGTTGTTTTTTAAATAACGATCCAAATTCCAATTAATTGAAAATCAGTGGAGTTTATAGTCTTTTGTTTAACAAGTTTCAAAAGTAAAATAAAAGTTTCGAATATGCTGACTTTGCTGTAGAGATTGATAATATCGCTATATGTAGCTTTGGCAAGCCCTCGCCAAAAGGTGATGGCTTGTTGACTTAGTCTTTCGAGGTTAATTTAACTTACTAATTGGCCAATAATCCATCTTATCAAACAATAATATTCGATTAAATTTGTGAGGTCCTGATATATTGCCCTGATTTGGTGAGTTTTCAAGCTAAGTTTAGCAATGGGTCTCTATGTTGGTTATAGTAAGTCATAAATCAAAGGATATTAAAGTAAAAATTAGGTATAAAAAATGCATTTAATCGCTGAAAATAAGAGTTTACTATTTAAAATGTCAAATAATGGGCCCGTGCAATGGATTTGGCCATTTATATTCTTGCTGTTACTATTGCTCGCAGCTATTAATAATAGTGCTGCCCAGCAACTTAAATGGCAAGAAGTCGCACCAGGGATTTATAAAGCCACAGTAGGAGTGCCGGATAAGATTGACCTACGTAGCGCGGCAGGCGCTGAGGCCAATATGCATGGCTTACAAGATATTGGGGAAGAGCCGTTTCCGCTTGTCAAAATGGACATCACTGCAAAAGTGGTCGACCACCAGACATACCTACATTTTCCACTTGATAAAAAAGAACAACTTTTTGGTTTTGGTCTTAATTTCAAGACAGTCAATCAACGTGGCCGGATTATGCAGCTGCATGTGGATAATTATGCTGGTGCAGATGATGGCCATACACATGCGCCGACACCGTTTTACGTATCCTCAAACGGATATGGTGTATTTGTCAATGTCGCCAGATACATCAAGATATATGCGGGAACTGCAGTAGAAAAAGACAGTAAACATCCACCCGTGATTTATGACAGAAATCTGGACAAAAAGTGGAGCCCCCGACCCTATTCTGATGGCGTGGATATGCTGGTGCCGGCATCGGGTGGGGTGATTTATGTTATCGCCGGGCCTACGACGCTGGACGTCGTACGCCGCTTTAATCTGTTTAATGGCGGCGGGCCTATCCCGCCAAGATGGGGACTAGGTTTTACCCAGCGCGTCCAAAGATTATATAATGCAGACCAAGTGGCTAAAGAAGCAGCAGATTTTGAAAGCAAAGGCTATCCACTTGATTTTATCGGTCTGGAGCCAGGCTGGCAAAGTAAATCCTACCCCTGCACTTTGCAGTGGGACAGCACCCGCTTTGCTCATCCGGCAGCCTTTGCAGAAAGTATGCTAAAAAAGGGCGTCCGGCTTAATTTATGGACCAATCCCTATATATCTCCCGAGTCACCTATTTATAAGGCAATCAAACCTTTTACAGGTACGCACACCGTCTGGAATGGTGTGGTGCCTGATCTTACCATGAAAGCAGCCAGGGATATTTTTTTTGGTTATCTTAAGCAGCATCAGGTCGCTATTGGCGTCAGCGGATTCAAATTTGATGAAGTCGATGGCGGCGATCAGTACCTATGGCCAGATGTGGCGACTTTTCCCTCCGGCACCAGTGGCGAGCAGATGCGTCAGATCTATGGCCTATTAATCCAACGCTATAGCACAGAGATGTTTCACCAGCTGAATAGAAGAACCTATGGACTTGTACGGGCATCTAATGGCGGTGGCGTCCGATTTCCTTACGTGATATATAATGATTATTATGATCACAGGGATTTTATTACTGCATTAATTAATAGCGGATTTGCCGGCGTACTCTGGACGCCGGAAGTCAGGGCATCCAAGACGGCCGAGGAATGGCTGCGCCGTTTTCAGTCAAATATCTTCTCACCCCTGGCCATGATCAATGCCTGGTCCAGCGGCACTAAACCCTGGACATTCCCGGAAGTCGCAGATCAGATAAAGCAACTCGCAGAACTTAGAATGCGCATGATGCCTTACTGGTATGCATCCTTTGCACTATATCACTTTAAAGGAATCCCACCATTTAGGGCCATGAATCTGGAACCCGGATTCAGTTCCACACTTAAGCTAGAAAAAACAGCGCAGAACCTGGAGGAAAACCCTTATGAAGAAGCTAAAGCAAAGGAAATCAAGGATCAATATTTAGCTGGTCCAAATTTATTAGTGGCACCCATATTTACCGGGCAGACCAGCCGTAAAGTTATTTTACCCAAAGGCAATTGGTATGACTTTTATACAGGCGCTTATGTGGGCAACGGTGAGATCATTCAAGTTACGCCAGGACTTGACAAAATCCCAGTCTATGTCAGAGATGGAGGCATTATACCCATGATGCCCGCTATGTTACATGCCCCTGGGGGCGATCAGAAAGTTGATCTGGAAATTCGATATTACGGTACCAAGCCCGGCAGTTTTCAGCTTTATGATGATGACGGTCTCAGTTATGACTATGAAAAGGGCGCCTATAGCTGGAGAACGATTACGGTTGTCAAAAATGCAAAAGGGATCTTAGAAGGCAAGATTAGCGCACCCGTGTCCGGTAAGCCCAATACATTAGGTAAGATCACCTGGAAATGGATGACGGCTCAACAGTAAAGTCATGTTGATAAACCAATTTAGAATCATAAAAATTTCAGGGAACACCTATGCCACTTTATTTTCAATATATACTTATTCAATGGCCAATAAGCCATCAGTTTAAAAATAAACAAATAATATTTGCGCTAAAAGGCGGCGGACGTTGGCACGCATGGTTCATAAGGCAATTTCGCACTTTAATCATTTTGCTTGTTTTATCCATCGGGCGTAACGGTGTTTTTGCCCAAAAAACATACACGCATAAATCGCAAGCTCAAAAATCACAGGCTTTAAAATCACACCCTTTAAAATCAAACCCTTTAAACGCACATCCGGACAAGCTAAATCACGTAAAATCAGAGGCAGTGGATAGTGCAGCCGAAGGCACAATGTTAAACGAGGTTAAGGACCGTGATCAGGTGGCTATTGATAGTGCCCTTAATGGTTGGTGGACTGCTTCAATGCAAAATCATGAACAAAGAATCAGCTGGTGGCGGGAAGCTAAATTTGGCATGTTTTTGCATTGGGGCGTATATTCCGAAGCTGCTGGAGCATGGCAGGGCAAACCCGTTCCAGGTTATGCAGAGCATCTTATGCGTATAAAAAAGATTCCCCGCAGCGTATATCTAAATCTGGCCCATCATTTTAATCCCGTCCAATTCAATGCAGACACCTGGGTGAAACAAGCAAAAAAGGCAGGCATGCGTTATTTGATTATTACCGCCAAACATCATGACGGCTTTGCAATGTATGACTCAAAGGTATCAGATTATAATATCGTCAAGCAGAGCGCTTATCATAAAGACCCAATGGTTGCCTTATCGGCTGCCTGTAAAAAATACGGCCTCAAATTCGGGTTTTACTATTCCCATGCATTTGACTGGGAGCACCCAGATGCACCTGGTAACGACTGGGATTATGATAACCCGGGTGGAGACAAAAAAATTGGTGGAGAAAAATGGTATGACAATCATCCCGAATGGTTACCCAGGATTCAGCGCTATGTAAATGAAAAAGCCATACCACAAATTAAAGAACTGATCCAAAAATATCATCCGGATATTCTTTGGTTTGATACGCCGCACAAATTACCGCTTTCAGAAAATCTTCGGATACTCAAAGCTATTCGGGCCACAGATACAGCTTCTGAGATCGTCATCAATGGACGGCTGGCCCGCATTTCAGGACGTAATTTCGGCGATTATCAAAATACAGCTGACCGGCCGGCAGCGTTTTATCCGGTCCAGGGAGACTGGGAAGCCATCCCCACGACCAATGAATCCTATGGGTATTCAAAGTTTGATTTGTCGCATAAACCCGCCAGTCATTTTATCCGCCTACTGGCCAGTGCGGCTTCCAGGGGCGGTAATCTGCTCATGAATATTGGCCCCATGGGAAGTGGCGCATTTGACCCCAAGGATATAAAGATTTTAAATGGGATAGGCGCCTGGATGGCCAAAAATGATTCCAGCATATACGGAACCCAGCGTAGTCCGCTCCCCTTACAAAGCTGGGGTGTCATTACCACAAAAGCAAATAAAATCTTTTTACATGTCTTTGAGTGGCCAAAGGATGGTCATTTATATGTTGGTGGCCTGAAATCCCCTGTAAATAAAGCTTATATGCTGGCAAATCAAAGGGAAATTATATCCGTAAAACGAATAAATCCTTTGGATATTATGTTGAAACTGCCTACCAGGGCTGAAGACGATGACACTGCCAATACCGTAATTGTCCTGGAGTTAAAAGATCATGCTCCAACCATTCAGGCGGATTCATTGCGATACGTCTCCACAAATATATCCCTTAGCCGCTTACTCGCTTACGACGCTACCCAGCACGGAGGCAAGTTCGGTTTTGGTGATGGAAAAGCGAACCGTTATTACGTAAGTGGATGGAAGTCAAAAGATCAGTATGTAGAGTGGACTTTCAGGACAGATTTTCCAGCGCAATTTAATATACAAATAAAGTATGTGTCAGACGTTGCCTCGGGAGGTCGCTATATGATGTCCCTGGATGACTATCAGGTTAACCGCGTCGTCGACCACAAACCTTCCGAAAAAAATCATACAGATGATGGCGGTACAGTTGATCTTCCTGCTGGCATTCATCATCTAACAATAAAGGCAGAGGCGATTACAGGGCCAGAACTCATGAAATTATTAGAAATCCAATTACGCCCATTACAGAAGGACTAAATAAAAGCAAATTATGAAGCGAATTATAAAACACCTAATAGTAACCATTATTATCACAGCTGCTTGCTGTACAGTTGGCTTTAGCCAAAAAGTAAAATTAAATAAAGCAGGTATACAAAAAGTATTTAAGGAGATTGAATCCCAGACAAATGTGATGCTAAAAGCAGTACCTGAAGCGCAAGCAGGTCATGCCAATCTAGTCTCTCCACGCACAGAAAAGATGGCAAACTATTACTTGTAGCTTCTAAGGATTGGACCAGCGGATTTTTCCCTGGCCTGCTTTGGTACCTGTATGGATTTAATCACCAGTCTAAGTGGGCAACAGCTGCCCGTCAATATACAGCACGCATTGAAAAAGAAAAATGGAACGCTACGACCCATGACATGGGATTTAAGGTGTATTGTAGCTTTGGTAATGGATACAGACTTACAAAAGATCCGACCTACAAAGCAGTAATCATCACTGCCGCTAAGACGCTTTCCTCCCGTTTTAACCCGACCGTAGGGGCAATCAGATCCTGGGACCATAATAAACAAAAATGGGCATACCCTGTTATCATTGATAATATGCTGAACCTGGAACTGCTTTTTGAAGCCACAAAGTTAACAGGAGATACCAGTTTTTACCATATTGCTGATCAGCACGCTAAAACCACCATGAAAAACCACTTTAGAAAAGACTATAGTTCCTTTCATGTGGTGGATTATGATTCAACCACCGGCCGTGTTATCAAAAAAACGACCCATCAGGGATATAGCGATGCGTCTGCCTGGGCCCGCGGCCAGGCCTGGGGACTTTATGGATATACCATGTGTTACCGGGAAACCGGTAACAAGACCTATTTAGCTCAGGCTGAGCTTATTGCCAGGTTTATTTTAAACAATCCGCACCTGCCTAAAGATCTGATTCCCTATTGGGATTTCGATGCCCCGGGTATTCCAAATGAACCCCGCGACGTATCAGCAGCGGCCGTTATTGCAAGCGGCCTTCTGGAACTAAGCACTTATAGTAAAAAAGGGCACTATTACAGAAAAATTGCCATAAAAATTTTAACCCGACTCACCAATCATTACCGGTCGGCCGCCGGCCGGCACCATGGCTTTATCCTGCTGCATAGCACAGGGTCAAAACCAAGTCATTCGGAAGTTGATGTGCCCTTAAACTATGCCGATTATTATTATGTGGAAGCCTTGCAGCGATTAGATAACCTGTACCTACATAAATCTGTCTTGTAAGCCGACCATCATAAGATGCGTAAGACAACAGGATAAACCGCGACAATGAGCAATATAAATGACAAATAAGCGATCATGAATGTGAAATTTAAAAGAAAAGGACTGTTATCGTTATTGAACAAAAAATTTGCGGTCCTTATGTTTATTTTCCCTGGCTTAACCAAGGCAAATACTTGCGTTGACTATATGCTTTCACCGGACCTTCCCCGAGATGTGATGGCAGCAAATAATCATCTTCGGTCTATACAGGAAGATTTTGTGGAAAATACCGTTTATGGTTCTGACGCCTTCCAATATACTTTAAAAAAAATCAAACCCATTAGCTCTATTGCCGATTTAAATACTGCCCTGAAAACTGCGGGGCCAGGTGATATGCTGCTTTTAGCAGATGGTACCTATGACTTGAAAACAGATATCGAAGTTGCTGCCCGTGGCCGATCCGGCAAACCGATTATTCTGGCAGCAGCCCATAGTGGCCAGGTTATTCTTACTGGAAAGGGCGGATTGGTTCTAAAAGCACCCGCAGCCTATATTGAAATCCGGGATTTTGTCTTTAAAAATGCCAGCTCCAGTGCTATGTCCACGGCTGGCACCAGCCATTGCCGTTGGACACACAACGTTTTTGAAACCACAGGCGACGGCAACGATCTGACAATCGCCGGAGATTATCAAGAGGTGGATCATAATAGTTTTTTAAACAAAGACGCCATGGGACGCTTTCTAGCCATAAGAGGTCATGGTAGTCAGATTGCAAAGTATTTATGGATTCACCATAATTATTTTGCGCATTATAAAGATCAAGGGGGTAAAAATGGGGCAGAGGCTTTCCAGTTTGGCTTAAGTGGCTATAGTATGTCCACCAGTACAAGCCTTGTAGAGTATAATTTATTTGAAGACTGCAATGGTGAAGCTGAATTGATCTCCGTTAAGGCATCTGGGGTCACCTTGCGCTATAATACCTTCAGAGACAGTAAAGCGCAGTTTACTTTACGTCACGGTAATCACTGTAATGTCTACGGAAATTATTTTTCAATACCCCGGTATCCGGTTTTTTGGGGATGATCACCGCATCTATAGTAATTATTTTGAAAACTGTCCGCTAGCCATACAGATTGGTAATGGTGATGGAGAAGTAGCAGATGGTGCCAAGCTGACTTGTCACGACCGACCAGATCGAGTCTTTATCGGTTTTAATACATTAATCAATAACAAAACAGGCTTTTATTTCGGTCGGCGCCATAATGGTTTAGGTGCTACCGCTATTCAGATCACAGGGAACCTGATTGAAGGGGGGAAGCGGTGGCTAGGGTTCAACAAGGAGGCGGTCTAATCCTTAGACCTATCTGGACAGATAATGTTTATTACGCAGTAGGCAGTACAGGTGATTTACCGCTCGCTGACAATCCACCTTCCGCATTATATAACAGAGAAGAAAATCCAAAACTTATTAGGGACACGCCAAAGAACAAAGACCCAAAAAGAGAGAAAATAGAAAATGGGGGAGTTATGCATCTATCCAAAAATAGCCCGACGTTATATATTCAAAGCAACGTGCCGGCTTTTATTACAAAAGGTCAACTGACAGATATTGACGGCCAGCCAAGAAAAGGGAAATTAATGATCGGCGCAGATCAGTGCTCCCGTGCACGAAAAATCAATTTCCCCTTAACACGACCTTCACTCGGGCAAGTGGGTATAACGCAAAGCAGGTAAAGACCAATAAGCGACTAAATTACATATGTTGATTTTGGACGTTCGTTTGAACAGGTCATTAGGAAATTTGAGGTTTTTGAGGCTAAAATGCTATCATTTGCCTGCTTTTTGTTGGCATTTATGCCAAAATAGATGAATAGAAGGGAAAGCTGTTACAGTTATTAATGAACAATCCTATTTATTATTGCATTTAGGTTGACCACGGAATAAGTCTGAAAAAAGAGCGGATGATCCTTTTAGGTATAAGATAAGCAAGGATTATTCAATGCGCTTCTTTATCAAGAAACAAAATGAGGCCCTAAATTTAAAAAATATAATCATGAAATTTAGAAGTGTGCGGTGCGTAAAAATTATAATGAGGCTGCTTACAGCCAATGGCTTAACGGTTTGTTTAATAGCTTTACTGCTAACCGGGTCAAGTAGCGGTTTATTTGCCCAATCCTCGGTAACCACCAATAAAAATGCGCAAGATCAAAAAATGCAGTGGTGGCGCCAGGCACGTTTTGGCATGTTTATTCACTGGGCGTCTATGCACAGCTGGCTGGCGTCTATAAGGGACATAGCCAGGCCCGCGGTGGCGCAGAATGGATCATGAACCGCATGAAAATACCGGTGAAGTCCTATCAAAGTTTTGCCAAACAATTCAATCCGGTTAAATTCAATGCAGATAGCTGGGTCAGGATGGCCAAAGAAGCCGGCATGAAGTACATTATTATCACCGCTAAACATCATGATGGTTTTGCTATGTTTGGTACCCATGCCAGTCCCTGGAATATTGTAGATGCCACTCCTTATGGCAAAGATGTGCTGAAGATGCTGGCTGAGGCCTGCAAAAAATATGATATCCGGCTCGGCTTTTATTATTCCCAGGCTCAGGATTGGAACAATCCTGGGGGCAGTGCCGCCCGCAAACTCACCAGAGAAGGCTGGCCCAACCCAGACAGCGCAAAAATAGATGCTTATACGGCTGCCCATCATGGTCATTGGGATCCCTTACAGACAACCGCAAGTTTTGCAGATTATATTGACCGTGTGGCTGTACCGCAAGTTAAAGAGCTTTTAAGTAATTATGGTAAGATATCCGTTTTATGGTGGGATACCCCTACCAATATGACTAGGGAAGCCGCAGAAAAGTTGCAGGCTTTATTAAAGTTACAACCAGGGATTATTACAAATGACCGCCTGAAAAGACCTGATTTTCCAGGGGATACCAAAACGCCTGAACAGAAGATTCCAGATGCGGCCGCTTTAGATGGCAAGGACTGGGAAACCTGCATGACCATGAATGGCACCTGGGGTTATAGAGCCTCAGATCACAACTGGAAATCAGATACCACGCTTATCCATAATCTATGTGATATCGCGTCCAAAGGCGGAAATTACCTGTTAAACATTGGACCTAAACCTGATGGTACCTTCCCTGAGGCAAGTGTTGACAGACTTCGGGAAATCGGACAATGGATGAAAGTGAATTCAGAAGCGATTTATGCCACAAATGCCAGCCCATTGCCTCCTTTTGACTGGGGACGCTGTACACGAAAGGCGGAAAAAGGGAATACCATATTATATCTGAGCGTCTTTCATTGGCCGGCGGATGGCAAATTAATCGTTCCCGGTCTGAAAAATAAAGTACTTGCTGCCAGTCTTTTAGCAAGTGGCAAGGTAATTTCCACAAATAAGTCCAAACAGGGATTGGTATTAACGCTACCAGCTAAAGCACCGGACCCCATTGCAAGCGTTATTAAATTGGTCGTGCAGGGTGAGATGACAACCTATCACCCGAAAAGCAATTCAACAATATCTACAGGAGCCCTGGATTAACACTATACTTGTTTGGACTTGTTGATTAGGTAGGTCCTATTTTTAACTAGATTTCAGCAGAACTGTACATATAAACAGCAAAATAATGATTAAAAAGTTATTCAAACTGCCTGCCTTGATTTTGGTGATGGCTACTGCTTGTTGTTTTGGTTATAATCCAGCAAAGGCGCAATTGCAGGCTGTTGACACCCTTTCTAATTATATTCTGACACCTGTTCCAGGTCCTGAACCTCGGATAAATGGTGCCAGGATATTCGGTGTTCGGCCTGGTCATCCTATATTATTTCGGGTAACTGCTACCGGAACAAAACCCATGACCTTTAAAGCAAAACACTTGCCCAAAGGCGTATACCTGGATAAAAATACAGGTCAGTTGTCAGGAAAAGTAACAAAACCCGGACGCTATACAATTGAGTTTGCTGCGAATAATAGGGTGGGTAAAGATTCCCGCAGATTTACTTTAGTGGTAGGAGAAGAGATAGCCTTAACACCGCCCATGGGCTGGAACAGCTGGAATATTTATGCCAGCAAAGTAACCCAGGCACTGGTGCTGGCAAATGCAAAAGCCATGGCCAGTTCTCCATTAATAGATCATGGCTGGAGTTATATGAATATAGATGATGTCTGGCAAGGCAAACGAGGCGGTAAATTTCATGGAATACTGCCAGATTCAGCCACTTTTCCGGATATGCAAAATCTAGTCGATCAGATACATGGCCTAGGCCTTAAAATCGGCATCTATTCTTCCCCTTGGGTAGAGACTTACGGGCATCATATCGGTGGGTCCTCCAGAAATAAAGAAGGGTTATTTACACCCACCCCGGTAGACGTCAAAAGAAATCGCAAGCTTTTTCCTTATGCGATTGGTGAATATAAGTTCTGGAAAAATGATGTCCAGCAATGGGCGCTTTGGGGATTTGATTACCTGAAATATGATTGGAACCCCAATGAATTACCTGAAACGAAAGCAATGTACCATTTGCTTAGAGAAAGCGGCCGGGATATCTTACTGAGTCTTTCTAATTCTACCCCTTTTAAAACCATAGACTCCTTATCCAATTATGCAAATGCCTGGCGAACAGGCGGGGATATCCGAGATAACTGGAAAAGCCTTAAAAGTCGCCTGCTTACTCAGGATAAATGGGCCCCTTATGCCAGACCAGGTCATTGGAATGATCCCGATATGATGATTGTGGGGTATGTCGGCTGGGGCAAGAGCCCGCATCCTTCAAAGCTTACTGCAGATGAACAGTACAGCCATTTAAGCGCCTGGTGTTTACAGTCCGTGCCTTTGCTTTTGGGTTGCGATTTGACAAAACTGGATAAATTCACCCTGAGCCTTTTAACCAATGATGAAGTGCTGGCTGTGAATCAGGATCCGCTTGGCAGACAGGCAACTGTCGTAAGTCGCATTGATTCCTGTGGGGTACTTGCCAAGCCCTTATTCGATGGTAGCAAGGCCGTAGGGCTCTTCAATAGTACGGATGGTACAACCAGGGTGCTAAGTGTCACTTGGGCTGATTTAGGACTCTCAGGGAAATACATTGTTCGGGATCTGTGGCGTCAAAAGGATCTGGGCGTGTTTACGGATAAATTCTCTGCAAAAGTGCCTGCTCATGGCGTGGTGATGGTTAGTATCCGTAAGGCGCAACAATAACAATCATTATTGGATAGTCGTCTAAAAAAACTGATGCTGATTTTCTTAAGCAAAGTGATCCTCGGCTATCAAAATGATGCACAAGAATAAAAATTAGCTAATTGAAGCAAAGGGTGAACAAGTTGAGTTAATCAACATACAATGATGCACTGTTGAAAGGCAAAACGGGTTAACTTAAAACCGCAATATCATATCAAATGAAAAGCATTTTAATACAATTGATCATTTTTATGCTGTGCTGCAATTACTGCGTTGTGCATGCGCAGCAGTCAAAGGTAAAACCGCTCCAGCAGAGCAAATGGGTCTACCTGAGGATAGGACAATCCGGAAAACCCGAAGGTAAACTGCTATACAGGCACACCGCAAAAGGAGACCGGATTATGGATTTCTCAAAAGCCGGGTATAAAGGTGGCGGCGTAGCCTTGCCGCATGTTCCGGTTAAAATCACGCTAAAGCCCGTTAAAGGAGATAATGCCTTAGCTATACAGGCTGCGATCGATAAGGTGGGCAGATTACCCCTTATAAATGGATACCGCGGTACAGTATTGCTGGCACCGGGTGTGTTTGAATGTTATGGCCCCTTTAAAATAAATAATAAGGGTGTTGTGCTAAGCGGTAGTGGTAGTGAAAAGCGGGGAACGGTACTTCAACTCATGGGCGAACCGCATACTGCCATTGAAATAAGAGGACAAATTAAGGTTGAAGGACTTGGGCATGCTACTCAAATAACAGATCGCTATGTTCCGGCAGGTAGTGATTATATTGATGTGCAAAATGCCGCTGGATTAAAACCAGGGGACTGGATCCGGATCACAAAATCAGTAACACCCGCCTGGCTTCATTTTATGGGAATGGATCAACTTTCCCGAAATAATAAGCCACAGACCTGGCTTTCTGGAGAACTCTTTACAGACCGTCAGATAGCTTCCATTGATAACAAAAAACTGACACTTGAAGTGCCTTTGTCTGATAGTTATGATGGCCAGTATCTGGATCCTCCGGGCGTAAGGGTGGAGAAAATCCAGTATACGGATGTATTGTCAGATATAGGCATAACTGATCTCAGTATCTATGCGAGGCCGCAGTCTGGAACCATTAATGAGCACCATGATCAGGCGCTTTTACTATCGGGAGTGCAGGACGCCTGGGTTAAAAATGTCCGGATTTTAAATACCGTCAACAGTATTCGCATTAAAGGCAGGCGGATGACCTTTGACCACGTATTTATTGAACATGTAGTGCCCACAACGGGAGCCGCTAAACCGGCTGATCTTAGCGTGGGTGGTACGCAGTTACTTTTTAATCAGTGTTTTATTCAAGGAGATAATGTTTTCTATTTTGCGACTGGCGCACGGGTAACCGGCCCAATTGTACTGCTGAATTGTATTTTTACAGGGAAAGGCTGGATACAGCCCCACCAGCGTTGGGCGACCGGCATACTTGTAGATGGTTGCAAAGTGCCTGAGGGCGGGATTGATTTTATGAACCGCGGGGCCTACGGCTCCGGTCACGGCTGGGCCGTTGGTTGGGCCGTCGCCTGGAATTGTCAGGCGGCTAGCTATTTGAATCAGATGCCGCCAGGAAGCGCCAATTGGGTGATCGGAAGCACCGGCAAGAAAATGTATAAGCCGATGCCCTTTAATAAATCACCCAATGTTCCAGCAGGTATTTACGATGCCTATGGGACATCAGTCATACCTAAGAGTCTCTATCTGGCACAACTGCGAGACAGACTTGGTGCAGAAGCCTTAAGCAATATTGGGTATTGAAGGGGCGCCAATCTTTAATTTATTTGAAAACTGAATAAGAATAACTGGCGTCATAGAAATTAAAAAAGCGTTTAATTTTTTGTGTTCTTTCATATGGCAGTCCCGGTTTATACCGATCAACATAAGATACATTCAAGTGAGATAATTTCAATTATTAAATCACTATTCATCATTAAATAAAAGGAAAATGCAAGTTCAGCAAAATCTAAATTGCCCAGTCAGGATGAAGCCATGGCGAAATGGTTTACTTGGTAAAAGGGCCCTCATTTTGTTGGGGACCATGCTGTTTACAGGGCTAAACATTAGTCAACTATCGGCACAGAAAAGTAAAAATTACCTGAAAAATTTCCCTAAAGGAGATACTCCTAAGGAAATCGGACTACGTATAGCAAACCATTTTGTAGCAATGCCACATTCAAATTTTAACCGGACTACACCACCCAAATATATTACCTATCCGGAGAGTTGTACTTGGTTTGGAGCAGTTGAATTTGCGGCAGCCACCAAAAATAAACACTTACAGCAAGCGCTTAATAAAAGATTTGAACCTCTTTTTGGCGAAAAAGCCAGTATGATCCCTGTACCTGACCATGTTGATTATGCGGTATTCGGTATTGTCCCATTTTCCCTTTACCGACAAACTAAGGACAAAAGATACCTGAAACTGGCAACCTCCATAGCCGATCGGCAGTGGGGGGCTCCTTTTGGCAAAAGAGCCACCGCCACCTCTTACTATTATTACAATAAGGGTTTGTCCTGGGAAACGCGTATGTGGATCGATGATATGTATATGATTACAGCCCTTCAGACCCAGGCCTACCACACGACAGGTAATAAGGTGTATTTGGATCGGGCAGCAAAAGAAATGGTACATTATCTGGATTCCTTACAACAGCCCAACGGTCTTTTTTTCATGCGCCCGATGTGCCTTTCTTTTGGGGGCGTGGAGACGGTTGGATGGCAGTTGGCATGACCGAGATGCTTCGGTTTTGCCCAAAAATCATCCAGACAGGCCAAAAATCCTACAAGGGTACCTTTCCATGATGAAGGAATTGCTTAAATACCAGGCACCCAGCGGAATGTGGCGCCAATTGATTGATGATCCCCAGGCATGGGAAGAGACCTCTGCAACAGGTATGTTTACCTATGCCTTTATTACCGGTGTCAAACAAGGCTGGTTGGATAAAGATAGTTATGGTCCAGCGGCCAGGAAAGCCTGGCTTGCGCTAATTAAATTTATTGATGCCAATAACGATATTCATAATGTCTGTGAAGGCACTAATAAGAAAAATGACCGGCAATACTATTTGGATCGTAAACAAAATATTGGAGATTTACATGGGCAGGCACCTTTATTGTGGTGTGCAGTAGCATTATTGCGATAAAACAGCAGTAAATAGCAGCATTAAATAGCAGCAATAAATAACAGCGGTAAAAAAACAACAGGAAGCAGATATCGGGATGCATTTATTCATAAAGCCTGCAGGTGGAAGCCTGTGGGCTTTAATGCTTGCTTCTGGTGTGTGAAGATAAATTATTCCAAAAAATACCTCCCGGAGGCTAGGGTGATACGACCCATTAATCCCATTGGTCATTATTACTTAATGACAATGCGTCTAATAGGCAATACAGGCCTTGCACCTTTATGTTATTATTGTTGAATAATCGGTAAATTTCTTAATAGCCTGCTATTAAAAATTGACGTTAATTTGTGAGTCCTTTTTTAAAGCAGGTACCAATCGTCGCTTACAAATTGATAAAGCAAAATGGAATAAAGCAAAATTGATGGAAATATTGAGGATATTGAGTAACTTTAAAACTGGGAGGTGGTATAGAAAAGATGCAGGGCAGCCACTTCGGGCTGCTGATCGGTATTTACTATTCAAAATTTAATATCATTTACATGAAATCTTTATTTCAAGAACGTGGCTTTCAGGGTAGAAGCGCTGGACTTAGCTTAAGTGCCCTGGCGATGACGGTGGCACTGACGCTTACTTTTTCAGTAATGGCAAGTGCCGCACCATGTGGCGTTACGAGGCAAACTTCGCACCTGTCAGCTACCCATAGCACTGGCCAGTTTGGAGGGCATGCCTTAGCCGACACTACTGGTTTAAAACTTCCAGCGCATTTTTCCGCCATTGTAGTGGCGGATTTAAAAGCCAAGGCCCGGCATCTGGTAGTTACAAATAAAGGGCTTATTTATGTTAAACTAGCCAAACCAAAGGCCGGTAAAGGCATTCTTGTTTTAGCAGCGCAGCCGGACGGTTCTGCGCGGGTGGTTGGTGGTTTTGGAAATTATGGGGGAACCGGCATCTACCTGAAAAACGGTTACTTATATGCCTCCTCCAATAATGCCGTTTATCGCTACCAATTGGATGCTGCTGGTAAAGTATTGCAACCCGATCAGCCCCAGACAATTGTCACTGGTCTTGTCATGGGCAGACAGCATGAAACAAAATCAATTGTACTGGATAATGACGGCCATATTTATGTGAATATCGGTTCTCCTTTGAACTCCTGCCAAACCGAAGATAGGAAGCCAGGATCCATGGGAATTCCCGGTTGCCCTTTGTTAGACTCCGCAGGGGGTATCTGGCAATTTAAAGCGGATCAGTTAAATCAAAGTTACGGGCAGGGGGTTCGTTACGCAACTGGACTACGCAATGTTGTTGGACTGGACTGGAATCAGACGAATAATACCTTATTTGTTATGCAGCATGGTCGCGATCAGCTCCATGATCTGTTTCCCCAGTATTATGACGAAAAAACCTCTTCTCTGATTCCGGCAGAGTGTATGTATATGCTCCATAAAGGGGACAATGCAGGCTTCCCATATATTTACTATGATCAATTTAAAAAGGCGCAAATGCTAGCGCCTGAATATGGCGGTGATGGGAAAAAGGAAGTGACCGGTAAATACATTGATCCAATTGTTGCCTTTCCGGGCCATATGGCACCCAATGGATTACTTTTTTATAAAGGCACACAATTCCCTCAAAAATACAGAAACGGCGCTTTTATTGCTTTTCATGGGTCCTGGAACAGGACGCCAGAAAAGCAAGGCGGGTATTTAGTGGCCTTTGTTCCTTTTAAGAATGGCAAACCTGATGGTCCCTGGGAAGTTTTCGCAGATAATTTTGCAGGCACCGATGATATTCTTTCTCCCAGGCAGGCAAAATACCGACCATGCGGCCTGGCTGAAGGACCAGACGGCTCCTTATATGTTACCGATGACGTAAAAGGAAGGATTTATAAAATTTCTTATCATAATTAAAAGAAACCTCATTAATCGACTTATGAAAAAAATAGGGAAGATCGTAACGCCGGTTATACTGTTGGCATTTGTGTTAACTACAGCGGTCGGATCAAACCGCAAAGCTGACAAGGGTAAAATGCCCCTTAAAGTGCCCGGTAATTGGGTAAATGAAGTTTGGATACCGAATAGTGATTCAGTCAATGCAGTACTTAGGGGAAAAGTAGTTTATAAGGCTTATTGTTTGAGTTGTCATCAATTTGACGGCGGCGGTGTAGAAAACCTGAATCCACCCTTGATAAAGACCTCCTTTGTATTAGGTGACAAGGCAAGGTTTATACAAATTATCCTGAAAGGTTTTGATAAAAGGGTAGAAATAGATGGGGAGGACTATTCCAATAACATGCCACCACTCAATTTTTTAACCGATCAGCAGATTGCTGATGTACTGACTTATGTCAGAAATGATTTTGGCAATAAAGCGACAATGGTAAAGGCAGCAGAGGTCAAGGCAGTCAGGGCAAAACTTGCCCAGTAGGATTTCTGCGTGGAGATATATTGTTTTACTTGCACATGTTTGTGAAAATAACAGCGTGCAATTGTTATGCAAAAAAAATGTAACCTGGGATTGTTGTTCAAAAATAAAAGATGATGCAAATAAAACAAAATACAATCAGGACACTCAAATCTATTGGCATAATACTATGCCTACTGCTGACCGGACTTTTTTACAGCAGCAAAGGTATTGCTCAATCTGGAAAGGCCTTTTATAATGTCCGGGACTATGGCGCTAAGGGGGATAGTGTCACCATTGACGGGCCGGCTATTAATGCGGCCATTCAGGCAGCGGCGCAAAAAGGCGGTGGAACCATATATTTTCCGCCCGGTATTTATGCAAGCTATAGTATCAGGTTACAAAGTAATATTGGGATTTATTTAGATCAGGGAGCCATATTATTAGGGGCCAAAGAAAAAAGCGGCAACGGCTATGACGCACCGGAACCCAAGACCCCTTATGACGCTTACCAGGATTTTGGCCATAATCACTGGAAAAACAGTCTGATATGGGGCATTGGGCTACATGATATATCCATTACAGGACAAGGAATGATCTGGGGAAAGGGTTTGACACGCAGTACGAATCAACCGAAAGGAGGGGGAAATAAAGCAATTGGTCTTAAATACTGTTATAACGTAACCATTAGTGATATTTCAATACTACACGGTGGCCATTTTGCCTTACTGGCTACCGGCGTGGATAATCTGACGCTTCATAACCTAAAAGTAGATACGGATAGAGACGGGTTTGATATTGATTGCTGTAAGAATGTACGGGTGAGTGACTGCACCGTAAATTCTCCTTTTGATGACGGTATCTGCCTTAAAAGTTCCTTTGCTTTAGGTTATGCCAAACCAACTGAAAATGTGACCATTACCAATTGCCAGGTCAGCGGTTATGATCTGGGAACACTGATGGATGGTACTTTTAAACGAACTTACAGCAAATATTCAGATAAAACCACCACTGGCAGAATAAAGATGGGTACAGAAAGTAATGGCGGTTTTAAAAACATAACTATTTCAAATTGTGTTTTTGATTATAGTCGTGGCCTGGCCCTGGAATCCGTGGATGGCGGACCCATTGAAGATGTGACGATTACCAATATCACCATGCGCGATATCGTCAATGCGCCGATATTTATTCGTTTAGGTGCCCGTCAGCGCGGACCTGATACCATACCCATTGGCGTTGTGAAACGTGTTATTATCAGTAATCTGGTCGCCTATAATGTAGATCCACGCCATGGAGTCATTATCAGTGGTATTGAGGGGCATCCGATTGAGGATTTGCAACTGAGTAATATCCGCTTGTATTATAAAGGTGGCGGCATCAAGGATTCCATGAGCCGCATCGTGCCAGAATACACTAAGGATTATCCAGAACCTTATCGCTGGAAAACCATGCCTGCCTATGGCTTTTTTATCCGGCATGTACGCAATCTTAAAATGCATGATATTCAGACAAGTTTTATACAGCCAGATGGACGGCCACCTTTTGTATTAGATGATGTCATCACCGCTAATTTATATGATATCCAGGCGAAAAAAGGGGAGCATACGCCCTGGGCTATACTGAAGGAGGTTGAGCATTTAAATATGTTTCATGTACAAGGTGTGGAAAATCTCGAAAATCAGAATTTTAAATCTGGCATATTGTAATCTGGATAAAGGCTACCTTTATTGTATTTCTACCGGGCATCTCAAATAATGATCGATCTTTTACTTTCTATTTTTGTTGACAAATATTGAGAAAATCAGAAAGGCATTTAAATGAAAATTAAAAACATTTTACGATGAAACAAATATTTTTATCGCTAGGCTTAGTCGTTGGTCTTTTTATGTCCTGCCAGTCGCAAAATGCACATAAGGTTACAAAGCTTTGGGAAACAGACGCTGTCATAAAAACGCCCGAATCCGTACTGCCTGATTTTGAAAATCAACAGCTATACGTTTCCTTAATTGAGGGTGGAGGCTGGGATGCGGATGGCAAGGGCGGCATTGGTATTCTTACCATGGATGGGAAAATTAAAAACCAAGATTTTGTGACAGGGCTGAATGCCCCAAAAGGATTGGGAAGACTCAATCAAAATTTGTATGCGGCGGATATGGGTGTGGTAGTTGTGATTAGTCTGACAAACGGCAAGGTGCTTAAAACAATTGCCATTCCGGGTGGCAAGAACCTAAATGATATCACAGCTGACACAAATACGAATACTATTTATGTATCCGATTCCAAGACGGGCAGGATCTGGAAAATTATCAATGATACGCCAGAACTTTATTTAGAAGGGGTAAATGGAGCCAATGGTTTGAAACAAGTTGGAAGTGAACTGTTTTTTGCAAAAGGGAAAGCCTTGTGGAAAGCTGGAGTAGATAAAAAACAAGTGAAAATAGCAAATGTTCCAAATGGAATTGATGGCATTGAACCGGTAGGTAACGGCGATTTTATCGTCACTGCCTGGGCCGGATACCTGTATTATGTTACAGCAGATGGAAAGGTAGAGACTTTACTGGATACCCATACAGAGAAAAAGAATGCTGCAGATATCGGCTATGACCAAAAAAATAAAATTATTTATATTCCCTCTTTTAATGGCAATACCGTAGCCGCCTATAAATTAGATTAATCGGGTTTAAAAAATATATTAGTCAAAGTATAAAAAGCACCTAAAAATTAGCATTCGCTTATTTCAAGGTGCTTTTTATTTTACGCGCTGGTTCTGCATGTCGGGGACTGTTTTTATAATAAAGCGAAAGATTTCAAGGACATTGCTGTGCCCAAAGATCAGCTTCTAAAATAAGCTATCTAAATCAATTGTTTGCTGCTTGAGATAAAAGCAATTGTACTAAACAGGTGTAATTATTTTCAAACAATATGGGGTTAAATAACTTCATGCGATAAATATTACCCTTTTGTTTATAGGCATGCCAATATTGCTTACAATTAAGGTAAACCCTTTAAAATACATGACTTATAATATGAATAATTTTACTGCCTAATGAGATACACTCAAAGCATACGTTTTAATATTGCTATGAAAGAAAATTTATAAACACAATTGCTATGCAAAAGATTAATTTGAAGCGACAAAACTCCTTGTGGAGTCATTTTAAGGAGAAAAAGCAGGTTCGACAACTTGTGATGATGGCATGCATGCTACTTGCAGTTACCATAAGTTATGGACAAAGTATCCAGGTGCACGGCACTGTACAAGATGAAACAGGTGTGGCGATCGCAGGCGCATCTGTTATTGTTTCCGGATCGGGTGGTAAAACCGGCACCCTAACGGATTCAACCGGTGCATTTTCCTTGCAAATACCGGAAAAAGGCGGCAGTTTGGAAGTTTCTGCGGTGGGTTATGAAAAGGTTATCATAAAGACAATGGGAACGCAGTCTTTACCCATTGTGCTGAAGGCCGCTGCTGGCAGCCTGGATGAGATTGTTGTAATTGGTTACAGCACACAGAAAAAAAGAGATGTGACAGGTGCCATTACTTCTGTAACGGCAAAACAGATAGAGGAAAGACAGGCAGTGACCCTGGAAGATGCCCTCCAGGGACAGGCCGCTGGCCTTATGGTAATTAACAATGCAGGAGAACCCGGTGAATCAGGCAGTATTCAAATTCGTGGCGGATCTACTTTTTCCAGCGCCGGTAATGCACCGTTATATGTCATTGATGGCGTCGTGGGGGCATCTGCTGATAATATAAATCCCAGTGATATCGAGTCAGTGGATGTTCTTAAAGATGCTGCTTCTGGTGCTATTTATGGTTCCAGGGCAGCCAATGGGGTTATTATCATAACTACCAAAATGGGTATGCTCAATAAGCCACAGGTGAATCTGAATTACCTACATAATTTTGGCTACCTGGCGCATAAGTTACGTCAGGCCAATGCAACCGAAGTTCGCCTTTATAGAAATGAGCAGAAATCAAATCTGAATGGAACAGCCGGCGGTAGTACCGATTCTTTGAATCCTGGCTTTAATGCGGACAATGATTATCAGGATGCACTAACCCGGCTGGCCAATAAGGATCAGTATGATATCAGTCTTAGTGGCGGGTCCAAAAATATAAAGTATTATAACAGTGTTCGTTACGTGGATGATAAAGGGCTGATTCTAAACAGTTGGGCAAAGCTATTGCAAATAAGGACCAATATTGATTTTCAGGCGTCCAAAAAAATCAAATTCAGCACCCGGTTTTCATTCGGCTACAGGGACCGAAATAATATAAATGAAGGTAATACCATTAATCAGACTTTCCAAAGACCCACGAACTTTGCGTTGTACCTTCCTGATGGAAGCCTGACAGGTTATGTGAGCGGAAGAAGAAATCCATTATCGGTGGCCTTATATGAAGTGAATCTAAATGACCGGTATTCCGCGACCCTATTCCAACAAATGGAATATAATATTGTCCGTGGCCTCAAATTTACTACAAACATTACAGCGGATTATGATGAGGGAAGAACAGTTAAATTCAGTCCAAAAATCCTTAGCTCCAACAATCCACTGAAAAATAGTGGAAGTGAGGCCTGGTCCAGAAGTATTGGCTGGCAGTATCAAGCATACCTCAATTACAACAAAACAATTGCAAAAGATCATAGTTTTACCGGTTTACTTGGTTTCAGTGCCGAAAAAACGCAAAGAAATAATTCGATTATATCAGGGACCGATTATGTAAATGAACATATTTTGACACTCAATTCTGCTGGCACTATTGTACCCGCGAAAACCAATACAGGTGCCAGCGGTAATTCCCTTGCGTCCATATTTGGTCGAATCGGCTACAGCTATTTGGGCAAATACAATTTTAATGGTACGGTTCGTAGAGATGGTTCTTCCAGATTTGGTAAACAAAATATTTGGGGAAATTTCTATTCCGGTGCGGTTGCCTGGCGTTTTACAAGCGAACACTTTATGGACTGGGCAAAAAATATCCTGACAGACGGCAAGCTGCGCTTAAGTTACGGTCAGACTGGTAATGAAAGTATAGGAAATTATGACGCCATTCAGCGTTATGGTTTCGGAAGCTATTTTTATAATGGTGTTTCCGGAATTGCTACAGGATCTTCTTTTGGCAATCCGACCTTGTCCTGGGAGAATAATACCCAAAAGAATATCGGAATTGATCTGACTTTCTTAAAAGGCAGATTGGGTATCACCAGTGATTATTATATTAAGACAACTACAGATCTGCTCTATAATCAGCCGCTACCGGTAGAAACCGGGTTTAACTCTGTTAGAGTAAATCTAGGTAGTTTTGAAACCAAAGGTTTTGAATTCTCTTTAAATGCGACACCCGTACAGACAAAGGATTTTCGTTGGGATCTGATCGCCAATCTCTCTGTTGAACGTGGACGCGTTAAGCAACTGCCCGGCGGGGCATTTATTTCGGGCAACAGTGGTAGCGGCGGTGGGGCCGGCTGGCTGATTCGTGAAGGAGGACGTTTGGGTGATTTTTATGGCTGGAAGGCACTGGGCGTATATGCTTATGATGAATCAAATGCCTATGATGATAATTGGAACCGGTTGGATCCTGTTTTTGATGGCAGCGGCGTATTCCAGGGCTATACACAAAATGGCAAACCTTATAACGGCGATGTGCATAGTCTGTACAATACAGGTGTGAAACTAAGAGGTGGGGACATTATTTTTGATAATGTGGCCAAAGATAGCGTTATTGACGATAATGACAGGCAAGTCTTAGGCAATGCACAGCCCAGCTTTTATGGAGCAATTATCAATACACTTAGCTATAAAGGCTTTTCGCTCTCCTTTACCTTTAATACGACCTGGGGCAATGATCTTTATAATAACGCAGCGCAGGCGCTCAATAACTACAGAACAACCCATATTATTCCGCAACCTTATGTTATCTACAATGCGTGGCGCCGGCCAGGTGATATTACGGATGTGCCGGAGGTCTCCAGAAAAAATACATCTGGCAATATGCGCATGAATAGCCGCTATATTGAAGACGGCTCCTTTATAAGATTAAGTTATGTGCGACTAACCTATAAGTTGCCTGCCGCCATAGCCCGGACCATCTTTACCAGGGATCTGAGTGTTTATGTATATGGCAGCAATTTGATCACCTGGACAAACTATAGTTGGTTTGATCCGGAATTTACCTCAAATGATCCATTGCAATTAGGCCAGGACAATGGCCGCTATCCACGAAGAAGGGAAGTTGGACTGGGACTAAACATTCACTTTTAATTATTTGACGTATGAAACAACTATTTTTTGCCAGTATGGCTATTTTACTGATGGGTGCGATGGGATGTAATAAATTCCTGAATGAGCAACCACAGACAGAAATTGGAGAAACAGAATTCTGGCGTTCTGAAGCTGATATACAGTCTGGTATGGCGGCCATCTATGATGGCTTCCAGGATTGCTTTGGGAATGATTATGTTCTTTGGGGCGATGCCCGCACGGATGAGGTTTGGCGCAATCAATATGGAGTAGACGATCATGTCCTCAATGCGTTAAGCGCCACCTCTTCTGGAACTAGTTGGGCGAACTTTTATGAGGTCATCAACCGGGCAAATGTCGCCATTAAAAATATCCCTTTAGTTAAGGCGAAATACGTTCCCGGGATGGATCAGGCAGTGCTTAACCATTACCTGTCCCAGGCCTATGGTGCCCGTGCCTTTGCCTATTATTGGATTGTTCGTTTATGGGGTGCTGCACCTTTATGGACAGCTCCTTACGAAAATATCAATGAAGATCCTGACCGGCCAAGGACGGAAGCTGCTGTAATACTGGACACCGTTTATGCAGACTTACAAAAAGCGGTGGCTTTATCTGACCCTAAATCCGGGAATGTTTTTGAGATTACCACAGGGGCGCTTTATGCCATGCTGATGGATGTCTCTATGTGGAAAAAGGATTATGGGTCCGCTTTGCAGTCTTTTGATAAATTAATGGCGCTAAATAAATATAGCATTGAGCCTACGGCTACCTGGAAAAATCTCTTTATTGATCCCAGGTCAACCAAAGGCGCTATTTGGAGCCTGGATTGGGACTGGACCGTTGATGGAGGCGCCAGCATATCGGCCCTTATTGGCGCCGGAGATACCAATAGCGATTTTGCAGTGGAAGACTCCGTCTGGAATTATTTTACACAGCACCCTATGGATATACGCGGTGCGCAAACCATTGATTTTGATGTGACCAATCACGATAAATTCAATAAATTTTATCCAAAATCCGTTGGAAAGCAGGTATATCCCAATCATAAAGAAGCAAATGTACTATTCCCATTATACCGACTGGCAGATCTGTTTTTACTACGCGCAGAAATTGCCAATCAACAAAATGATCCAGCGACAGCACTACAATATCTGAATATTATTCATGAACGTGCTGGCCTTACAGCCTACTTCGCAACTGACTTCCCTTCAAAAGCAACCATGGAAAATGCGATTTTGGAAGAAAGAAAACTAGAACTATATATGGAAGCGAAGCGTTGGTTTGACCTGGTCAGAACTGGAAAAGTTGTTGAAGTAATGGATCCTGTTTTAAAAGCGCGTCAGGCACTCAGAATGAGTCCTGAAATCGGATTTGGTGATAAACGGAAGATTTTGTGGCCCATCAATAGAAATGTGCTGAATGCTAATATAAAATTAGAACAGAATCCACCTTATTAAGCAAGTAGAGGATTTTATCAAACCGCAAAGGCATTTCTAAAGATTTTAAGTATAAAATTATATAACATGAAAAAGTTAACCACTTTATTTACGATACTATTATTAGCCGGTATGGTCATTTCCATGAGTTCAGGCTGTAATAAATTATTGGGTTTGGAAAAACAAAAAGATTGGCATTTTAAACCTGTCACGCTTGATCCCCACATACATATGGATGCCTGGTCCTACCTGAAATTAAGGGCGCTCGGACCAGATAAAAACGATTCTATATTAAATTTGTTTTATGAAGGGATTAAATATGCGGGCATTGACAGTGCGCTTTATAAAGCCCAGAATCATACGTATGTATTCTTGCATAATGATGCGATTCTAAGACTAAGCAGTAATAAAGTGACGGCAGATTGTTATTTTGGGATGCATCTCACTTCGGCCGGTCTGCCTGGGCAGACCTGGACAGATTATCCCAAAGACTCTGTTCGTAACTGGCTACTATATCTTATTGCAGATGGTGAGCATACCTTTGAAACATTGAAACCCAGTAATACCGAGGCGAAGACACAGTTACCAGCAAATGTGGCGACCAATAATGCAGAGGGTTTGCTTGATTTTAGAATTGACAACACCGCCAATTATAAATTAATGCTCAACGATTTTACAGGTTCGGCGCATGTGATTACAGTCAGAACGGCAGGGATCCTTGCGGATAATGGTCCTATTCATGTCGTAGACAGAGTAGTGGATTATAACCGGTAGGCATGACAGGATAATCAAATAGGTTAAATGTGGTATAGATTAAAGATGGCAAAAGTAAACAAGAGGAGATCGTATAAGGGAAGCGAGTAAATGGCGTGTTTTGTATAGTGGGGTTTATTGCATTAAGGAGGTGGGAATGCCTTTATTGTCTACCCATCATCCTTAGTGCAATTTTCTCATATAGGCTTTGTAGCATTGACTTTATAGGACATTCTTTGTAGCTTTAATGCGGATCAATGCTAAGGCGATTCGCCCGCTTTTGATCTAATGGAATTTAGGCTATTTTGATAACGGGTTAAAGTAAACAGACGCATCACGAGAAGAATTTTAATATGAAATACCAACAAGGAATGCTTAGACAGATTAAAGGTTACAGGAATTTTATTTTATTATTGATCGGAGCTGGCTCTAGGTTTAACTTTGGTTGTAACCCTGAAGAAAATTCGGGGTTACAAAAAGTCAGTTTATCCTTTTGCCAGGCGAAGGCAAATATTTTGTTGGTACTTGTCATTGCGCTGGCGCCATCCGTTATTGTTATTGCTCAACAAAATGCACATTCACAAAAAGCAGATGCAAGTCCATCAAATCCTTTACAATTATGGTATAATCGACCTGCTACCTACTGGCAAGAGGCCCTTCCACTAGGCAATGCAACAACTGGGGCGATGGTATTTGGGGGCATAGATACGGCTCGCTATCAACTCAATGATCATAATTTGTGGTCGGGTGAGCCAGTGGACGGTAATAATCCAAATGGTCCTATACTGCTTCCAAAAATAAGAAAGTTGATTTTTGAGGGACGATATGACAGTGCCGCTGCATTATATCGCAAAATGCAAGGACCTTATTCAGCGAGGTATTTACCACTAGCAGATCTATGGCTATATAGCTGTGGTCAGGAGCAATTAAATGGAGAGAATGCTACCAACTACTTTCGCGCTTTGGACTTAACGACAGCCGAGAGTCATATTCGCTATAAGTTAGGCGGGGTTAATTTTAAAAGAACCTGCTTTATAAGTTATCCGGACCAGGTTATGGTGATCCGGATAACAGCCGACAAGTCCAAATCTATTAATTTAAAAATAGGACTTTCCAGTCTTTTGCGTAATACTTTGCAGGTACATGGAGAAAACAAGCGAACTGCGACGTTATTACTTAGGGGGAAAGCGCCCTCATATGTTGCCAATCGTCCTTATGAAAAAAAACAAGTGGTTTACGACAGGCCTAAAAACGCCCCAGACCCATTTGGAGGGCGCGGCATGACTTTTTCAGTTCTTGTGGGAGTAACAACTTCCGGAGGGCAGATCAGACATTCTGACAGCACGCTGGAAGTTACGAATACAGACACCTTGACGATTTATTTAACAGAAGCAACCAGTTATAATGGTTTTGATAAGTCTCCCAGTTTAAAGGGGCTGGACGATGAAAAAATAGCGCGCACCCGGATGATGGCAGCTCAGAAAAAAGGTTATGCTACCTTAAGGGTGCGTCATTTAAGAGACTATCAAAACTTATTTTCAAGGGTGCATTTTTGGCTTGGGGACGGCTCCAGTATGAAGGAAAATCCTGGGGTAATGGGTAAAAAGGCAGGGCATGCTACAACTAAAACTAAATATAGTCGCGCTGCTTATCCAAATGGCTTGCCTACTGATCTCAGACTGAAAAATTTTGCTTCCAATCCTTCAGATCATAAGTTGCAGGTGCTTTATTATCAATACGGGAGGTATCTTTTGATTGCCAGCTCCAGGCCGGGATCATTGCCGGCAAACCTGCAAGGGATATGGAATGATATGGTACAGCCACCCTGGGGAAGTAATTATACAACCAACATTAATACAGAGATGAACTACTGGCTGGCAGAGAATACCAATCTGTCCGAGTGTGCCACGCCTTTATTTGATTTTATACATGCATTGGCTAAAAACGGTGCTAAAACGGCAAAAGTTAATTACGGTATCCATCAAGGCTGGCTGGCACACCATAATTCTGATGCCTGGGCAAAGACCTCACCTACGGGGGCTATGATAAAGATCCTAAGGGGACACCCAGATGGTCAGCCTGGGTCATGGCAGGTGCATGGTTGAGCACGCATCTTTGGGAACATTATTTATTTACCGGCGATCAGGCGTTTTTAAGACAGCAGGCTTATCCAGTCATGAGAGGTGCCGCAGCTTTTTTATTGTCCTGGCTGGTAAAGGATCCTAAGACGGGTTATCTGGTGACCAATCCGAGTACTTCGCCAGAAAATACGGTGAAGATAAAAGGCAAAGAATATGAACTGACCTTAGGCTCTACGATGGACATGTCCATCATCCGGGCCATTTTTACTGATGTGATAAAAGCCGCTGCATTGCTGGAGATGGATCAGCCATTCGCAGAGCGGCTAAAACAAGTAAGGGCAAAACTTTATCCTTTCCATATTGGCCGAAACGGGCAGTTGCAGGAATGGTATGGGGATTGGGATAATCCAAGTGATAAACACCGACATATTTCCCATCTTTTCGGTTTGTATCCCGGTGCACAGATAACGCCAAATGCAACTCCTTTACTTGCTGGAGCAGCCAGAGAAACCCTTAGAGAAAGGGGAGATGTCAGCACAGGATGGTCAATGGCCTGGAAAGTAAACTGGTGGGCTAGGTTGAAAGACGGTGAACATGCTTATAAGATTTTGCTGGATGCCTTTCGTTATATCGATCCGGCCTCCAGCAAGGCGGAAATGAGCGGCGGAGGCACTTATCCTAATTTATTTGATGCACATCCTCCTTTTCAGATTGATGGTAATTTTGGCGCAACAGCCGGGATAACAGAGATGTTATTACAGAGTCATGACGGCGTCATTTCTTTACTACCAGCATTACCAACAGAGTGGCAACAAGGTTATATAAAAGGCATCAAAGCCAGAGGTAATTTTGAACTAGATATTTATTGGGCAAATGCTACATTGTCCAGGGCTAAAATAAAATCCAATTTAGGAGGACATTGTAGGATTTGGACTTCAGTACCGGTTAAAATTGTGGATCAGCAAGGACATAATTTGTTGCCTACAAAAAATACGGATAACAAAATTCAACAACCGCTCTTTAACTGGTTTGGCAACCAGGGCAAACCTCCACTGGTTGTTTCTAAAAAACATAAGGATCCAGAAGTAATAAAGGAATTAGCTGCCATCCCTATGGAGCAGGTAAATAAAGCCTCAGATACAGCCAATCATTTAGTGAAAGGCTATTATACTGATTTTGAGACTTCCAGGGGAGGAATTTATCAGGTGGTGCCCTTATAGATTTTCTCAGCCTTGAAAATAAGTCCTAAAAGATTGATTGTTTTCTTCTCAATAACAAATGAATGTTAAATATAGTGTTATAGGTGAGTTAAATGTTTGTTTTTTGCATTTTACGCCTATTTTCTATAGAATATTGAGCAGTAAGCATATGTGCAAACATGCTTAATTTTATATTAAGAAAAATAAATTATTTATTTTACTAACAATAAATATATTTGTTTCTAAATGCGACATACAGTGCTGTGTTTTGGCTTACGGAAACGGTTGCGTAAATATTTTGCTAACAAATGGTATTTTTCATCTATTTTGTGGATGATTATATTTTTTCACATTTCTTTTCAAAATTAGAACCGATATGAGGGCACAACTGTTAAAAGTATCTAAGGGGGCAGATCTATCTTTTAGCGTACGCCGAGACCGGGTACCGTATGTGAATAATCGCTGGCATTTTCACAAAGAAGTAGAATTAATCCATTTCAGGGCTGGTGAAGGATCACAGTTTATCGGGGATAGTGTAAAAAGGTTTAAAGCAGGGGATGTTGTACTTGTGGGGTCCAATCTTCCACATTACTGGCGTTTTGATGATATTTATTTTGATGAATGTTCAGCTGCATCTGCTGATATTACTGTATCGCATTTTGATGAAAATTTCTGGGGCGAGCGATTTTTGGAATTGCCCGAAAATTCAGCTTTGAAAACATTGCTGAATAATGCCAAAAGAGGCATTGTTCTCAGAGGTGTTACCCGCCATAAAGTTGCCGGATTATTGGATAAATTAATTGGTGCCAATGGCGCCCAACGTATAGTACTATTGATAGAAGCATTATCCTTCATTGCTAGTTGCAATGATATTGAGATACTTTCTTCAATTGGGTTCAATCCCATTTCGCTTGATGTTGATTCAGAAAGAATAGAGGCCGTCTACGATTATACCCAGAAAAATTTCGATCGCAGGATAGAATTAAAAGAGATTTCAGAAATAGCGAATCTCAGCCAGAACTCCTTTTGCAGGTATTTTAAATCCAGAACTGGGAAAACCTATTCACAATATATTATTGAACTGCGTGTGGGAAGGGCATGTAAATTATTAATCGAAAATCGGCTTTGTCTAAAGCAAATATGTTACGAAAGCGGGTTTAATAATTTTACTAGCTTTCATAAATATTTTAAGATGATAACAGGGAAAAGTCCATTAAGTTATCAGCGCCAATTTACAGGGGGCTAAATTGCTTATCTGTGAAATCGTTCACAGATTGTTAAACAAGAGTCTTTTTTAGTGAGACTTTTAATAAATGGCCGTCCTGAGAAGTTTTAGATAATAAGCATGATGGCTATTAAAATTTAAGATGGTCTGTCCCCTTGTAAAAGGTTCGCAAAGGTTTGTCCAGTCCAGGGATCACATCTATCCGCTGGTATTACCATGCCCATCTGTTTTTTTGATTTCTGTAATATGGGGGAGATCCAAAAATGGGCCAAATGGCCGATTAAACTTTTGATGCGTATTTTAAAAACCGCACGCCAGTTTAGAAGAACCCCATATATTTTCTAATATTCTAGTGCTACTTGTAGGGTTAGCAATCCCTGGAAAAATGATAAGATATGGATTTGTAAAAATAGGACATTCTTTAAAAAACAAATAATGCAATCATTCATGTAGATACCCAGATAGGCGACAATCTGGTGCTGGTACCCAAAGTAATAATACTTGCAAATCTTGAATCTCAACTTTATTGAGTAGTAATAAGAAAATCGATCTTGAAAGAAGATAATAGCCTCCAAAAGTTAAAATATAGCGCTAAAAAGGGCTTTAATAAATCAAATCAAGAATAATAGATTGAGTAGTAGGGCAATCAAGGTGAATTATAACCGTCATAATAAATTTAATTTTCCTGTTGGAAATTGAAATTATAAGTGGCTAGTCACAGCTAATAATAAGGAGAGGTAGATGCTACTTTTGCATCATTAAAGGCGATCAGGATATTGGATATGATGTATAATGTGCATTAATGCAAATAATGGGAAAGCGTAGATTAACTTATGGAAGCGAAGTAGAATATTGCTCATTTTAATAAGCTTTGATTAATGTTTTTTAGCCTTGAGGTCAGTTAAGCGGGAACATCTTTCTAAGGGGCGAATTGGATATTTAATTCAAAAGGATGAAAAAATATTGTTTCTTATTAATCTTTTTATGCCTGGCCGGCTACTATGGTCAGTCACAGGATATGGCAGATATGTGGGACAGCACTACCACAAAAAATCCTAATAAGCATATTCAGTGGTTCAAGGACGCCAAATTTGGACTATTTATCCATTGGGGACTCTATTCCAAGTTAGGAGGGACCTGGAACGGCAAACATTATTATGGCAGCGGAGAATGGATTATGAATCAGGCAAAAATACCTGTGCGCAAATATGAACAAGTTGCCAAGACTTTTAACCCAACCCATTTTAACGCAGACCAGTGGGCGCGGTTAGCCAAAGAGGCCGGCGTTAAATACATGGTGATCACTGCCAAGCATCACGAAGGGTTTTCCATGTTTGATTCAAAGGTGACAGATTATGATATTGTAGATGCGACACCCTATAAAAAAGATCCCATGAAGTCGCTGGCTGCTGCTGCCAGAAAAAGAGGCATCCAGTTTGGGTTTTACTATTCGCAGTTCCAGGATTGGTATGAACCTAATGGTGGCAGAAATACCTGGGATTATACCGAGTCTAAAAAAGATTACCAACGCTATTACCGGGAAAAAGCCATTCCCCAGATAAAAGAGTTGTTAAGTAATTACGGGCCCCTGGGCATTATGTGGTTTGATACGCCGGGAGGGATGACCAAGGATCAAACCCGGGCTTTTGTCAATGGATTGCGTAAATTACAGCCACAGTGCCTGTTTAGCAGCCGGGTAGGACAGGGCATGGGAGATTATAAAGATTTTGGAGATTCTGAAGTGCCCCCCGTTCCTATGGAAGGCGCCTGGGAGTCAATATACACCCATAACGACACCTGGGGTTATATTGAGCGCGATTTTAATTTTAAATCACCCAAAGAAATTATTCAGCTGTTAGCAACTGTCGCCTCCAGAGGCGGAAACCTGATGTTAAATATCGGTCCTGATGGTGAGGGGAATATTCCTTATTATTCTGCAAAGTTTTTGAAGGAAACTGGGGACTGGCTAAGTGTCAATGGGAAGAGTATTTATGGTACTACGGCAGGTTTTATTCCCAAGCAGCCATGGGGCGTGACAACCGAAAAGCCTGGCAAACTTTATCTGCAAATATTCACTCGGCCAAATAATGACCTTCTTTTGGTCCCAGGTTGTTTGCCCCAAGTAAACAAAGTCTACGCATTGGATGGTGGGCAACCGTTGGGTTTCACGAAAAAAGGAACAGATTTACTGGTTGATTTATCAAAATTAAAAAGGACGGTTAGTGCCAGTACCGTTATTGTCGTTGAATGCAAAGGCGCATTACCCGCTTATCAAAGCCAGGCTCCTGTTACGGTTTCAGCCGCCTATGATCAAAACCTGATTGAAGCAGCTTATGCAAAGGTGTCAGCAAATGCGCAGATCAAATCACTTACTTATAGCCATTATTATGGAGACTGGAAGCATACAACCTGTGTAACCGATTTAACAGATACGACAGATCAGGCAACTTTTACAGTTCGTTTTGCAGATAAAGGCGATTATAGGCTGGTATTGGAATACAGTTGTGGCGCTCTAAGTGCAGGTCAGGAAGGGCAACTTTTAATCGGTGGCAAAACTTTTTGGTACCGAACGCTTAAAACTGGAGAATTCAATCGTAAGGCGCCACTGATGTTTATTCAACATCCCGTAGCAATATATACGGTCGACAAACCAGGTGTTTATAAAATTACGATCAAGCCAGCAACAGATGGAACCCCTTCAAAACCTTCCAAAGAACTCTTTAAATTAAAGTCAATTATAGCCGTACCGATATAAATGACTGGCAGGCAAAAGATTAAATTTATAAAATGATGAATAAGTAGAACTTGATTAAAGTCGTTGAAAGTGGGCTTCCGAGGATTGAATGATGGCAGAAGAACTGAGACGTATTGGTGAGATTATTGACGCAGTTGATATTTAAATGCAATAGTGCGCATCAAATTTATAAGCAATTATCTAATTTACTTAACAAAATCGGGTATGCATCGTAAAAATAAAAGCAAGATATTCAAGATATTTAAAATAAGTCTCTGTTTTGTCGGGCTTATCTTTTTGGCTTCCTTCATTAAAATTAAGATCGTTAAATGGGAATCCAGGTTTGTGACCCTAAGCAGTGATGGTAGTTTAGCGTATCACCCTGATTCCCTCGGCAATATATTGCCTGATTTTAGCCGGGTGGGGTACAGGGAGGGCGGCATACCGATACCCAAAATTAAAGTGGTCAAAACCATTTATCCAGCTGCATCAGGTAGTAGTCAGAAAATTATTCAGGCCGCGATCGATGAAGTATCCAGGCTAAAACCAGATAAACAAGGGTTCAGGGGGGCGATTTTACTGAAAAAGGTACATATAACGTTGAAGGAACTGTTTTTATAAAAACAGGCGGGATTGTACTGCGCGGAGATGGAGAAGGTAGCGATAAAGGCAAGGGGGGCACTCGCATAATTGCCACTGGAACCAAACAACGCAGTTTAATTGAGGTAATGGGTAGCGGAAGGATTCAGAAAATAAAAGGTACAGAGGCTACTATTAGCGACCCTTTTGTGCCATTAGGTGCAAAGTCTTTTAACCTGTCTTCTACCAAGGGTTTTAGCGTGGGGGATTCTGTTATTTTATTTAGGCCTGGAACAGTGAGGTGGATTCATGATTTGAAAATGGATCAGATTGTTGCCAGAAAGGGTACAAAGCAATGGTCGCCTGATTACTATAACCTGGAATATGAAAGAGTAATAACGGACATAAAAGGCAACCGCCTATTTTTGGATAATCCCGTAGTCATGCAAATGGAAACCAAATATGGAGGTGGGGCAATTTATGGTTATCATTTTAATGGAAGAATTAATAAGGTAGGCATAGAAAACCTTTATTTGGAATCTGCTTACACAAATGATACTGCTGAAAATCATGGTTGGGTAGCCATCCGTATGGATAAGGTGGAAAATTGTTGGGTGAATCATGTGACCTCCAGGTATTTTGGTTATTCCTGTGTTAGTTTAGGTTATGGCGCAAGAAATACAACGGTCATGAATGCAAGTTGCCTAGACGCTAAATCCATCATTACCGGAAGCAGAAGATATTCTTTTAATAATGACGGCCAGTTGAACCTTTTTATGAACTGTCATGCCACTGAAGGCAGACACGATTATGTGACGGGTGCCAAAGTATGTGGACCCAACGTCTTCTATAACTCAACAGCAGAAAGAACCCATGCAGATATAGGTCCGCACCACAGATGGGCTACGGGAACTTTGTATGATAATATTCAAACTACAGGACAGATTGATATACAGGATAGAGGCAACTGGGGAAGTGGTCATGGGTGGAGTGGTGTCAACCAGATTCTTTGGAATTGTAAGGGAGCGTCAGTTGTCGTACAGGATCCATGGGTGTCAGGTCACAATTATTGTATTGGCCTGATAGGAAATAAAGGAAAGCCGAGATTCAAGGAGCGCAATGAGGGAATTTGGGAAGGGTTAAATAGGAAGGGGCTTCAACCTACGTCGCTTTATATGGCTCAATTGAAGCAGCGTTTAAGCAATAACTGATAGGATAAATGCTTTACTCAGGTTTGGGGATACATCTCAATGTAGAATCAGGCTTTCTTCCATGCCGTTTTTTATTTTGTATTTGAAGGCAATGTTACCGTATTTGTTTTTATGGGCTGCTGTTGGTGATTAATATTCTCTACATCATTATTAGGGTTAATTTGCTGTTTGGGCAATGTTTTGTTATTCGTTGGTGTGGCGGACGATTTTTGCAACAGGAAATACGTTAAGGTGCCAATCCATAACAATAATAGTAATAAAGTCATTACCTTAAATTTGTCTATCCTGCGATGATGGTGACGTGGATAACTTTCATTAATATATGGATTTGGATTATTTTTTTGGTGAAAATCACTTTGGGGATTGACCTGCTTAAATCTTGCATTTGGGATCGGCTTTTTAAGTGTGTTAATAAATTCAGGCTTTTTAATTTGATCAATACTTTCAATGAAAATCCGTTTATTTTCATTAAATAATACCTTTATCTCTTGAATTTTTTTACCTGATTTTAGTTGATTGGTCAAGTCGCTTATGTTCACAAAATAATCACCGTAAATCTGTTTTATTTGTTCTAACTCAATTTTGGATTCTTTAATCAATCGTTCGTTTTCGAGGTGCAGCAATTCATTGCTCTTTATTTGCTCGCAAAACCTATTGACTTCAATGGTTTTATCTGCTTCTAATTGTTGTATAGTTTGCTCAAATTCAGCGATGGCAGTTGCTCTTATTTTTTTTCTTACCTCCACTAACTTTTGAATTTCTGCTTCAAAGCCAGCTAGCTCTACGAAATTAAAAATATTTTTTTGATGTACATATTGTGCAATATCCTGGCTTTTTGTAAAGTAGATTGTATCATATGAATTTAATAATTCTATTGATCTTTTTAATATATTTTGGAATTCCTTGTCATCTGTGTTGCAATAAACCACTAAAGGCTTATTTGATGATTGCAGCAGATTTATATCTTCGACCTCTTTTAAATGTTGGTTTAATTTGTCAAAGTCCTTAGGTTTGGTTATAGAAAGATGGTCGGAATGGCTGACTAAAATTACATTGTCTTTTACATTCCTGTTGTAAAGGGAGTTTTGGCACTCATTCAGGACCTTTAGTGTTAGATGTTCATCGGCAATTTGTTCCGTAAATAATATACTGGTGCCGATAAAAGTGCCACTTCTTTCTGAATTTTGTTCTTTAGCAAAAGAGTACACGCAGTAGGATATGCTATTTTCTCCAATAGTATTTTCTTTTCTGATTGCATAAATTTTGCTGTTTGGGAATAATGTAATGGCATTGGTATTTAAATCAAAGGTTTTAATAACGCTAGATAGCCGGCTGTCTCCTATAAAATAGGATTGCCTGAAGCCGTTTGGATTCCCAAACGTACCAAATGCAATTAAATTGATATTGTTACTCATTGATATTGAAAGCTAATTTCTAAAGCCAAATTTTAAACGTTCCCAAAAAGTGCCTTCATAATCCAATGAGTATCCAACAATACTTTGATATAACCATTTGGATAGTATCTCTGCTGTGGATAAATTTAATTCAGTTATTTTTTCCACCCCATTGCTGTTTTGAATATTGCCGATGGTGTAATAGGTTTTTGTTAATCCATAAGTGTCAATTCGTTGGCTGGTTCTGCTTAATCTTTCGTTTATAAAATTATTTAAATCCTCTTCATTGGTTACGATCATTTTGCCCGATTTATCCCATTTTGATATGACCAGAATAGCATTAACTAATTTTAGATTTTTGCCTTTTCTTTCCAACTCGTCCAAAAACTCATTGATGATTGTATCGTCTTTGTGTGCCTTTTCATAACTTGTTACAATAATAAATGTTAATGGAATATCTGCATTTAAATAGGCAGCTATACTATTATGATAACTGCCACCTCTTCTTATGTCATTATGGTTTTCCCCGGAAGTTTCTAAAAAAGTTAAGTTAATGGGAGGGATCTTTTTTGACTTATTGTTAGGCTCAAATAAGAAATCGAGTCGGGTAACCTGATCTCGGGTGGTTCTATTTGGTAAGATTCCTTGACGGATATTTTCAAAAAAGTCTGATAGCAAGACCTGGGCTTCTTTTGTATTCGGGGTTCCTTGTTTTGGCCGTAAGACGCCAACTTGTGAACTCAAATAATAGAGCATTGATGATAGAATGACTGATTTGCCTGAGTCAGCTGTGCCAAAAAAGAAAATAAAGTTACTTTCCTTATTTTTAATTTCTGGCGTGCTTAATTGAGAAATTGGGATATAATTATCCTCATTGTCCTTATGGTTAGGTTCGAAGGCCAATGGTTTTAATTGTTCTTCTTCATTTTCAAATGAAAGGGGTTTTAATTCTTCATTATCTATGTTCATATGCTTAAAATTAATTATTAGGGATTAGTGTCTTGCCCCTGCGCTTGTTATTAAATACGCTGCCATTATTATTACTGTTTTGGTCAACAGGCATTAGTAATATAATCAACATAATACCAAAATCTAATAGGATACAGCCAATTAATACCACAAATTGATACATGCCGAAATTGGCAATTGCATGATCAAAGGCATACCCAATTTTACCAATCTCCTGTGTCTGTGAGATGGCTGGTTCAAATTTTAATTTTTGATCACCTAAAATAGTATGCGCTCTTAAGCCTAATTTGTTGTATGCTGTTAGAGATTCATCAATTAACCCTTGTGCCGTAGCATCTTTATCCTTATTTGGAAGGAGTAAGAATGCCTGAATCTGTTTATTCCATTTTACAACCTCCTTACTGAGGTCAGTTTTTAACTGGGATTCTTCTGGCGATAGATTTTCCATCATTTGGGTTATCTGCTGGGCATATCTGTCCGCTAAATCACTATAGCCATTTGCGTCTTTACTTATAGGCGTTAGTGGGGTTATTTTTTTGCCCAGTGATTTTTCTAATCTCCCGATTATTTGGTTGGCATATTGGCCTCTCCCCTGATTTTTTGGATCTGTGATTTGGATTTTTAATTGATTGATATCTCTTGATATATCTTGTCTAGTTTTTGGATCTGCCACCTCATAATTCAAATTTGCATCTACATTTGTTTCCAGATTATTAAATTTTTTGTTGATATCTCTTAGTTCTGTATTATAGATGTCTGTTTTCATAAACCTGGTATACAAGGCATTGAAATTGGCAATAAAACAAAATGCTGCGAAGAAGAGATATATGGCGCTTAGGGCGGTTGCTGATTTACCTGCTTTCTTGGCCATTCTGATTTGCCACAGCAGAAATAATAGTACTAAAGCCAATACCAGTGCAATTATTAAGGCACTGGTCCCGAAAATCTGTTCTAAGCCTATCCATGTTTGGTAGAAGCTAACACTAACCAGTAATATTGCTAGTATTGCAAGAAACAGGTCAGTTGGTGTGATCTGATTTTTCATAAAAAATCTTTGTTTGGGAAGTAAAATAGTAAAAAATGATGAATTCTAAATAAGTGTCCTTTAATTAATTTTTATACAGATGGGCAATAAAAAATTATTCTATAGTTCCTGTTTGCTTTACGAAAATGGATTTGCAGGCATCTTACACTTTATGACCATTTATTTTCAGGTTGAATTTTGAATTATTTTTCTGGTTTATTTTGGAAATTCATTATGTCAAATTGGTTAAATGTTTAATGTTTTTTAATTTACTTACGCTATTGAATAGTCCCTGTTTTATAAAGATAGGGCTTTGTATAATATTGTTTTGAAATTTTTCTCCTAGTTAAAGAATCTTTAGTGAAGGATATATGCAATTAGAGTTAACCTTTTTTGGTATATAATTATCGCTTTTTGGAATATGATAGCGTGTGTTAGTTGTTTTATTGTTTGAAAATCAGATAATTGTATTAGAGGTGGCGAAAGGTAGGATCGTTGAATTCAATCTACCACGTTTATATTTAGCAATTATTGTATAGATTATATTGATTGCACGTTAAATTTAGGCAAGACGTTTAATAATTGCTCCTGGGAAATATTGCGGTAATGATATGTTCTAATAATTTTAATCCTTGGTTGAAGTTTGGAATGAATTATTTTCAAGCGCATCGCACTCATAATTGTTTCATAAACACCCAATTCACGAATGAATACTATTTCTATATTCGCTGGGCTGCATGCCTTTCATTTTTTTAAACAAACGGTTAAATAGGGTAATGTTGTTAAATCCGCTTTCATAACAAATCTCCTTAATACTTTTCTTACCTTCTGATAAAAGCTTACAAGCATGTCCGATCCTTAATTCATTAATGAATTGAGAGTAGCTTTTGCGGGTACAGGATTTAAAATAACGGCAAAATGAATTCTCCGTCAGATTCGTTTTGTCGGCAATGTCTTTAATATAGATTTTGGATCTATAATGCTCAAGGGTATAGTTGTAGATGGTGTTTAACCTTTCAGACTGGGTGAATAAGTTGTCACTATGATAGGCTGAGGAAATACTGCAAGATGGTTTGATTTCTGCTATACTGGTCAGTAGCTCCAAAAGCATATAATCCGCCTGGTTCCCGTTGCTTCAATTAATGCGGATAATAGTTTTTTTGCTTCTGCGGATTGCTTACCATTGAATACTAATCCCTTTTTACACTTCTCTAATAAGAAAGCTAATTTTTGGTTCTCTGGAATGCTCAAAAATCCTTACCCCAGAAATCCTCCCTGAACTGTGTTAGTTCAATATAAGATTTTGCCGTTGGTTCTTGAATATATTGCTGATCAAATTTCCAATAATGTGGTAGATAACTACCGATACAAATGAGATCTCCTCCTTTGAAATGATGGATTCCATCGCCAGCGAACAGCATCCCTGCACCTTCAATTACATGGATAAATTCAAACTCCGGATGATAGTGCCAGCTATTGTGTTTATAAGAATAATGGTCGGATCTTGCACTAAATGAGATGGCAGGACCGGCTGTTATTTTAAGTAGGACAGGTTTCATAAAGTGATTATTTATTCTTTGTTTCGATAAAAATATGTAATATTTGATAGAATAGTGTATGTATTGGAAGAAATTAGCGCTTTTTTACCCGTAACAATTCTTTTTCTTTGTTAGCATTAAATCGAACATTATGCTACTTTCTGACAAAGTGATCGTCATTACAGGGGGCGCCAGTGGTATTGGATATGCTTGTGTCAAGGCATATATCAAGGCAGGGGCGCAAGTTGTGGTTTTGGATATTCAACAAGGAGCAATGGATCGACTAATTGCGGAGATCGGCCCTGATCATTTGGCCATAGACTGTGACGTAACAAAAGAGTCATCCGTTAAATTAGCCATTGAGCAGGTCAAAGACCGATATGGTCGAATTGACGCTATACATAACAATGCAGGAATCGCGACGCCTTCAAAATCACTAGATTTAACCACGCCTGGTGAGTGGCAAACCATCATGAATGTCAATCTATTCAGTATTTATCTGACCACAAAATTTGGCTTGCCCTATTTAAAGCAGTCTGCAGGTTGCATCCTGAATACCAGTAGTATGGTGGCGAGTATCGGTCAACTGAACCATGCGGCCTATGTAGCATCAAAAGGTGCTGTCGATGCCCTCACTAAAGCAATGGCACTGGACTACGCGCCTTATAAAATTCGGGTTAATGCAGTGGCCCCGGCAGGCGTCTGGACGCCTACTTTGGAAAAATGGGCAGCAGAGCAGCCTGATAAGGAAAGCATTGAGCAGTATCTGGACGATATTCATGTATTAGGATATTGCCCTAAGGGGGACGTTGTGGCGGACGGCTGTACTTTTTTATTGTCAGATAAGGCGAGGTTTATTACCGGTCACATAATGCCGATAGGCGGTGGTGCGGAGTTAGGTTATCGGCGTTAGGCAATCAAATTCATTTTAAAAAATAGAAAATACAAAATGATCCGGGAAATAAGGATTAAAGATAAGCGGTTTCCACTTAAAGGAGGGGCTGGCAGTGACGCCGTCCACCAGAATCCCGTATATTCTTACGCTGTAGTTGAGTTGGTGGATGATAGTGGCCTAGTAGGTTCTGGTTTTGCTTTTACTTTAGGGGCTGGTAACGAACTTGTTTGCCAGGCAGCTGCTTTTTATAGTCAGACCTTAAAAGGCAAAGATATAGAAGATGTAATGGTAGATTTTGGAGGGTTGTTCAATAGGTTGTCTAATGAGCAGCAATTCAGATGGTTAGGGCCACATAAAGGCGTCGTACATTTGGCCCTGGCCGCCGTAACCAATGCTTGTTTTGATCTTTGGGCCAAAAAAAGAGGCGTACCACTTTGGAAATTACTAATTGAACTTTCTCCAGCAGAGATCATAAGCACCTTGGATCTTAGTTATTTAGAAGATGTCCTGACCAGACAGGAGGCTTTAGCCATTTTGACGGGCCAGCAATTGTCAGCATCTTTAAGAATGCCCATACTAAAGGTAGGCTATCCTGGATATGACACTTCGATTGGTTGGTTTAATTACAGCGATGATAAAATCAGAGAATCTTGTAAAAAGGCCATGGATGAGGGCTTTTCTGCTGTTAAATTAAAGGTGGGATCTACAGACACACAAAGAGATATCCGCAGGGCTAGTATTATACGGGAAATCGTAGGCAGTGACATCAAAGTAATGCTGGATGCGAATCAAAAGTGGACCTTGCCCGAAGCTTTAGAGGTATGCCAAGCGCTAAAATCTATGAACCCATATTGGATTGAAGAACCTACGCATCCCGATGATATTTTTGCCCATCAAGTGCTGGCAAAAGCCATTCAACCTGTAAAGCTCGCTCTGGGAGAACATGTGCCAAACCGAATTGTATTTAAAAATTACCTGCAATCAGGTGCGGCTAGTTTTTTACAGGTTGATGCCGTGAGAGTGGGCGGGGTGAGTGAATTTATTACCATAAGCCTAATGGCCAAGAAATTTGGTGTGCCGGTAGTGCCGCATGTGGGTGATATGGGGCAATTACACCAGCACCTGGTTCTTTTTAATCATATTTGCCTGGGACATGAGGCCTTGTTTTTAGAGCATATCCCGCATTTAAAGGATCATTTTATACATCCCGTTCTAATTGATAATGGTGTATATAAAATACCACAACAGCCAGGAAGCTCCTGTGAACTAAAAGATTAAGGATAGGTATTGGAAGTCTACATCAACTTAAAACCTAGAACATTATGAAACGCTTTTGTCTAACGCTGGATTTAAAAAATGATCCAGAATTAATCGCAGCCTACGAATTTTACCACGCTAAAGAAAATATCTGGCCCGAGATCGCTAATGGGATTAAGGCTTGTGGTATTCTGACAATGGAAATATACCGGGTAGCAACAAGACTTATGATGATCCTTGAAACAGAAGATAATTTTGAATTGAAAACTGGATTTGATAAAATGCTTCAGAAGCCTCGTCAAAAAGAGTGGGCAGCGTTAATGGAAAAGTTTCAACAACGACTTGCATTTGCAAAACCAGGCGAATTGTGGGTGGAGATGAAAAGCATTTTCCAATTGAATTAAAGGGCTTCAATTTACTTAACTTAAAGCAAAAGCTGTGGACAGTATAAAACATAAAGCCAGGCAATACCTGGTTCCTTTACTGGTCGTAATGAGCCTTATGTTTCTATGGAATATGAGTCGCAATATTAATGATATATTGATACCTCATCTAAAGAGAGCTTGCCAGTTGACCGATTTTCAATCTTCATTGGTTCAGTCGGCATTTTTTGGTGCTTATTTTTTGATGGCCTTGCCAGCAGGCTTATATATTCACCGAAAAGGTTACCGCGCTGGGATGATTACCGGTTTATTGGTCGCAGCTTTAGGTGCAGCTCTATTTTTTCCAGCAGCAGAAATCCGGTCCTATCCATTATTTTTACTTGGACTTTTTATAATGGCCGCTGGTTTTACCTTTCTGGAAGTAACTGCGACGCCCTATATTGCCATACTGGGTGATCCCAAAGAGGCTTCCAGTCGATTAAGCCTGTCTGCAGCGATAGGGTCTGTGGGGTCAACCGTTGCCCCTTATATCGGTTCTCTTTTACTGATGCATAAGGAAGATATACCTGAAAAGGTGATTCAGGGCTATTCAAGTACGCAGTTACAGACTTTTTTGTCCGGTGAAGCAAATATGGTCAAACTCCCTTATTTGACACTTGCTCTATTATTTCTGGTCATGTCCATTGTTGTCTTGCTTATAAAAATGCCCGTTATAAAAGAAACTTCTGACCCGTCTGCAAATAAATATTCCTTTAAAAACGTTTTTAAATTCCCTCATACGATGTTGGGCGTGTTAGCAGTATTTAGTTATTTAGGCGCCGAAGTAGGCATTGTCAGTTTTATGATCCGGTATGCCCAATCCTTGCATATCCCCGGTCTGAGTGGCCAAAAGGCCGCTTTATTTATTTCGCTTTATATGGGCCTGGTGCTGGCCGGTCGCCTGGCAGGAGCCTTGCTACTTAAAAAGATAAAACCCTCGAATGTTTTGTTGATTTCATCGGTGGGGGCAATTGTATTGGTTGTGCTGGCAATTCTGACTACAGGTTATTTTTCCTTGTTTTCCCTAGCCTTGGTTGGGTTATTCACTTCAGTGATGTATCCTGTTATATTTACCCTAAGTATCAAAGGATTGGGTGATTATACTAAAACGGCTTCTTCCTTACTCATTATGGGGGTGGTTGGAGGGGCAGTCATACCACCACTGATGGGGCTTGTGTCTGATCAGGGGGGTATCCGGCTGGCCTATGTATTGCCGGTTATATGTTATATATATGTCACGTATTATGCTATAAAAGGCTTTAAAATAAAAAACAAACTATGAAAAAGTTGATTCTTTTGACGGCCATTTCTTTTTTGATGGTCTCTTTTACCCAGGCCCAAAATACTGTAAATGGAACCGTAAATACAACTGTCCAAAAGACGAGTCCACAAATACTTCAAGATTTTATGGATCTTCGTTTTGGCATGTTTATCCATTTTGGGCCAGTGACACTCAGAGGAACAGAAATAGGTTGGTCCAGAAACAACCAAGTAACTCAAGACGACTATGATAGCTTGTATAAAGAGTTTGATCCGGTGCTTTTTAATGCAGACGACTGGGTAAAAACCGCCAAGGCGGCAGGCATGAAGTACCTGACGATTACAGCAAAGCACCATGATGGATTTTGCCTCTGGCCCACTAAATACACTGATTATAATATTAGCAACAGCCCATTCAAAAAAGACATCGTTGGGGCGCTTGCTATGTCGTGTAAAAAATACGATGTCAAATTTTGTATTTACTATACAGTACTGGACTGGTATGACAAAAGATATCCCTTACATAATGATGGGAAAGGGCCTGATCCTGCAGCCAATATGCCTGCATTTGTGCAGTACATGAAAAACCAGCTCAGGGAATTAGTGACAAATTATCATCCTTATATGCTGTGGTTTGATGGAAATTGGGAAAAGCCCTGGACACTGGAAGATGGCAAAGAGATATACCGTTATCTCAAAAGCCTGGATCCGGACCTTATTGTAAATAACCGGCTGGGTAAGGGGGAACATCCGGCCCTTAGTAGTGAAACAGTCGGTGATTATGCAACACCTGAACAAAAGGTAGGCACCATGAATATGGATTATCCCTGGGAATCCTGCATAACGCTTTGCTCCCAATGGGCCTGGAAACCTAATGATAAGATGAAATCCTTAAAAGAGTGCTTACAGACACTAGCCAGTACGGCAGGAGGGAATGGCAATCTCTTATTTAATGTAGGACCCATGCTAGACGGCAGAATTGAAATGCGGCAACAAAAACGACTTCGGGAAATCGGGAACTGGCTTAAAACCTATGGGGAGTCTATTTATAACACAAAGGGCGGTATTTATACCCCCACCAAATCTATGGTCTCGACAAGAAAGGGGCAAAAGATCTACCTACATCTTTTTAAAAGCCCTGGCAGTAAATTGGTTTTACCTGCAGTGCCTGGTTGTCACATCAAGGCTGCCGCCTTCTTAAAAGGAAAGGAAATTCAGTTTCAGCAAAAGGATCAGCGGGTAATCTTAAATCTTCCAGACACACTGCCAGACGAGAATGATGCGGTTATTGAGCTGCAAATGGATAAAAATGTAGAGAATTTACCAGTTATTGACCTTAATGAAAGTTACGAAGACGTTTGAGTGTATATGCATAATAACAATTGAAATTGTCCTGTAATTATAGATTACAACTACACTGAATCAATTAATTAACGAAATTTGGCAACACTTTTTCGAAGCTTTGCATTGCCAAATTCTCGAAATTGAGTATTTGGCTTTTTAAAAACTGAGCAATTTTGTAGATTGCTGATGGAGCCTTGTTTGATGGGCTGAAGCTTCTTAAATTAATCAATTTTATCAAAGCGGTTAATAACATTATCTACATATGTTTAAATGGGAAGGCATTCATGTTTCTTAAGGGTAGTCCTTAAGGAGCCTTTTTACTAATTTAAAAATAGTAGTGCTTGATTCCTCATTTGCAGGATTAGAATGATCAAGTCTATTATAAATTTTTTCTGCCCTAATAATGGCCAGATCCCGATGAATTTTATTTGTCTTGGGCTCTTTGGATTCTAAGACATCAAATAACTCTGTAGTTACTATTTTTGAACTGTTTCCGTCATATTTACAGTTAAATGGCTTTAAACTCTTATTTAGCTTTGTGTTATACTCTGTTCGAGGAAATTTTCCTCCTTGATGATCTAGAAAGTGAAGGATAAGCCAATATTCAAAAGCCTGATTGGAGTATGCTACCTCAATTTTTTCCTTTTTTGCTAATTGGATTGCCTTATTGAAATTTTGTGCAGTATGGCCAGTTTTGTTAGACGTGGCCGGATCCCTATCAAAAACACACCATATTTCATCATAAGGCTTATTAAGATGTATCGCCTTATCACGAAGTTACATTGCTCGCTCAATGAGTGACAATGTATTATGACCTTCGCCAAAACTTTTAACATCTGTATTTGACAAGGCAAATTGATTGAAATAAGAAGGTTCTGTATTTTCTCCTTCGCAATAAATTAAAATTCGCTTTCTTCTAGGTTTTTCAGGTTTCGCTCTTTCTAAATTAGGCTCAATTTTGTGCTTTTTTTTTGCTGCATTCTTTTGAGCTTTATGAGAAGCTCTGGCCGCAGCTTCCTTTTCTTTTTTATTCTGCATTTTCATTGGAAGAAGTGGATTTAATTAGTTGCTCAAAATTACCCAAATATGGTATGCCCCCATAATTTCCTTGCAAATAGTTTTTTTCTAAATTTTCATTTTTCCGAGGACTATAATCATTTAGAGAGTACAAAATACTGGCTCCATATCGATCTTTTTCAGTAAACCAAATCTGATCACGGCGAAGGAGACCTACATTTAGCAAATTAGTATCATGTGTGTTAAAGATTAATTGTGCAGACATAGGATTGTGCAATTTTGAATTGAATAATTCAATAATTTTACAAACTAAATTGGGATGTAACCTTGCATCTAGCTCATCAACGATCAAAATACTGCCATTTGCCAGTACGTCTAATACTGGGCCAGAAAGGGCTAAGTATTTTCTAGTTCCAGCAGATTCATGTTGATCAATTTTAAAATCTTTGTTTGCAACTCGATTCCCATTCTTGTCATAACGACGGTAGGTGGCGATGTCTTCAACTAAATAACCTTCTTCATTAATAATTTCTTGAATAATACGTTCACGAATTTCATTGGACAATTGATCTGGCAGATCTTCTATTCCAAGATTGACTATGGAGATTTCTTCAAGTCCGATACTTGCTGCTCGTACGAAGTTTGTGATGGCACCACGCATTTTACCCGTTTTGATCTGATTTAATGTGTATGCCATGTATGATCGATCATTGAGCCCAGAAAGAATATGTAATTTTTGAAACCACTTAATAATAAATTTTGAGAGGTCATCATTCCATTTTGCTGCAGCGGTTAGCCATAGTGTCGTACTTTTTACCATTTGGTCTTTTGCGACCTTTCTGCCGATTTTAAATTCAGGAATACGCCCGTGAAATTCAAATTCTTGTTTGGTTCTATAAAAAAGTTCGATTTCAGTATCTTTTTCCTTTTTGAAAAGCCACTCTGCGACAATAAGTTGGGGTAGAATTTCGAAGCCATAGCGATAACGGATGCCATCTCGAATAAAGATAACTTCAAATTCACTACTTTCTGATTCACTATAAGTGTCGAGTAGAAATGGTTCAACCTTAATCTTGTCATTTGGTTGCTCGTCAGCTGATGATCTGACAAATTGTTTCATGAAGTATAATGCCTCCACAAGCTTCGTTTTTCCACTTGCATTTGCACCATAAATAACTGCACTCTTTAGCAACCGTAATTCCTTGGTTGAGTGGGACAGAGAGGTTACATTTTCAATTTCTCTTGTTGTTTTATCATAACCAGAGGCAACTAAACTTAAGGTTGCCTTTTCTCTAAATGATTTAAAATTACGTACTGAAAATTGAATAAGCATAATAAAAGCCTTTTTTGCAAAAAAAATGCATATAAGTGATATAATATGCAAAATGTGAAAATTTAATAGGAAAAATTGATTTTTATGGTTTTTGTGTTCATGACTTAAATTAATCTTTTCCGATCTGCCTTTGAAGGTATGTCATACATTTTTTTTGAAAGAAAGTGTTATCAAATTAATACTTCACATATTATAAGGATGCGCTTACGGGTTAGATTGAAATTGCGCATTTAGACAATAAAAACCAGCAGGATGGCTAATCGCAGTGGGCATTAATTTGCGAAAATATACGGGTCGTGCCTGGGCCTCATTAACTCTATGTTTATGTTTTGGCGTTTATCAAAAAAAGTAATTGTTATTTATGTAAAATATTCGCATGGGCTAATAATGTTTATTATCAATAGTTTGCGAAGGTATGAATTCGTTGTGAAAATAAGGTAAGACTCTGTTTTATGCAGTTTAATCTTTTATTAATGTAAATATCATTAAGTGCATTCAATTTTGTGGGTAATCATATATCTGTAGTATCAATTCTTTGCTTTCGAGCCGGGAGCGAACATGTTATTACTGTAATTAATGTCTTTATTGGATTCAAGAGAATTGACAGCTAAAGGTTTACGTTTAAAATATTTAATAGTTTGGCATAAATGCAAATTCAATAGGAAATCAGGCAACCCTGTTTAATGAAATTTGCCAGTTAATTTAAAAATGAATAAGCGTAAATTTGATAAACGAAGACCAATAATTTCCAAAATAGTTTAATAATGAAAAAATGAATCGGTGGTTAAAACCTGACAGATTGTAATTGTTTTTTATAATCACTAGGAGATATGCCCGTTAATTTTTTGAAGGTATTAGAAAAGTAAGACAGGTGCTCAAATCCTGTTTGATCGCAGATTTCAGATAGACTCATCCTGCTAGTGGCCATCAAATACTGAGCTCGTTCAATGCGTTTTTCATTGATATAAGCAATGGGTCTTAAGCCTGTATACAGTTTAAATTGCCTTGAAAAATAATCTACATTTTGGTGGACCATGGTGGCAAGTTTAGACACAGAAAGGGGCAGTTGAAGGTTAGCTAGAATATAATTCAGGGATTCTATTATCTTAATTGGTATGACATGTTCATTGGGTGATGCACTTGTGTCCAATTGAAGGAATCTGGAGACCAACTGCATCAAAATTCCCTGGGTTTCAATATAAATGGCTAAGCTTTGTTTATTATTCAGCTGCTGATATTCGTCATAATATATTTCTTTCTCGTATACTTTAGGATTATCGGAACGGTTGATGCCTCTACCGGGATTAATTTCCAGGAGTCGTTTAAATAACTGAACATCTACATCGGATGCCTTAAGTCTTAAAACAGCTCGTTTATTGGCAAACATGGAAATACCATGTGAAGATTGTTCAAAAAATTGAACAAAATATTGCCCCAGGACGTTTTTGCAACAAAGATTGCACATGGTAAAGCTAGGGATAATATAAAGATACCCAGGTTCCAATTTTACGGTTCTGTTGAAATCAGAAATTTCCCCCTGACCTTCATTGATGTAGTAAATTCTATAGTAAGGGCTTAGGACATTGCGGTAGTTCCAACTAGAGGTCAATTGAACGTAGTCCACATTCAAAAGAGAAAAGCTATATTGTAATACCCGTTTAACCATATAATCAAATATAAGATAAAAGAAGCAAAATGTTCTAATCAAAAGTCGGATTTGTATAAGAAAAGGTCTATTTAATTTAAAATATGACGCCTTATTTATTATAATTTTGATATGAAATGGTTAGTGAAGATTTACTAGGTTTATTCGAACACCTGCTCCTAATGGGTAGTCCTTTAAGGAGCAACCTTAGATGCGCTAAAAGGCTTAAAAATTGCGCAGTGATATTGGATTAGTATATATTAATAAAGTGGAAGATAAATATCCTTTTGTTTAACATTAAATTTAAATTCCTTGCAAAGAAGAACTGTCCTTAAAACCCTGGCAGCTGTACTTCCTGGGCTTTATATTAAAAAGGTGAGCCAACCTTTTAACCTATTTTCCTCCCTTGGACAAGAGCTAACAGAAAACGGTCCATTCAAGCCCACCTGGGGTTCACTAGGGAATTATCAGGTTCCTGATTGGTTTCGGGATGCCAAATTTGGGATATGGGCGCACTGGGGGCCACAATGTGAGCCAGAACGAGGCGATTGGTATGCCCGAGGCATGTATGAGGAAGGCTCAGATCAATACAAATACCACTGTGAAAAATATGGACATCCTTCCAAATTTGGCTTTAAGGATGTCATCAATATATGGAAAGCTGAAAACTGGAATCCAGAAGCGCTGGTTGCCTTATACAAAAAGGCAGGCGCCAAATATTTTATGGCACTCGCCAATCACCATGACAATTTTGACTTATTTGATAGTAGCTATCAATCCTGGAATTCGACTAGGATTGGTCCCAAAAAGGACCTTATCGCTGGGTGGGCCAAGGCAGCAAAAAATAACAATCTGCATTTTGGTGTAAGTGTTCACGCCGCCCATGCATGGAGTTGGTATGAAACGGCGCAACGCGCCGATACCAGGGGACCATTAAAAGGTGTTCCTTATGATGGAAAGGTAAATAAGCGGGAAGGTGTCGGAAAATGGTGGGAAGGGTATGACCCTCAAATGGATCTTTATGCTCAAAATCACCCACTTAGTAAAGATAGTCTGAATAACGGCTCCATCCATCGCCAGTGGAACTGGGGCAATGGGGTAACCCCACCTTCAGCCCCTTACACAGAGAAGTTTTATAAGAGAACGATTGAATTAATTAACAAGTACCACCCTGAACTGGTGTATTTTGACGATACCGTACTGCCTTATTATCCTATTAACGATGTCGGGGTACGTATTGCTGCTCATCTATATAATAAAACGATTAAAGATAATGGTCAGCTGACAGGGGTGGTTACTGGCAAAATATTGGATGCACAACAACGCAAATGTATGATATGGGATATTGAAAGAGGTCAGAGTAATGAAATTGTTCCCAGCCCCTGGCAGACAGATACCTGCATCGGTAATTGGCACTATGATCGCCGTTTATTTGATAATGATGGTTACAAATCTGCCAAAACTGTCATTCATACTTTAATTGATGTGGTCAGTAAAAATGGCAACCTAATGCTCAATATTCCTGTACGTGGGGACGGCACAATTGACGACAAGGAAAGAGCTATAGTTGAATCAATAGGGGAATGGATGAAAATAAATGGGGAAGCTATTTATGCCACCCGTCCCTGGATTAGTTTTGGAGAAGGACCGGCCTTAGTGTCTGCGTCACCTTTAAGGGCACAGGGTTTTAATGAAGGTAAAGGCAAACCACTCGGCCCAAAGGATTATCGCTTTACCTGCAAAGGTCCTATACTTTATGCCTTTATGTTTGGCTGGCCGGACGATGCTACTGCCTTTATAAAAAAACTAGCCAAAGGGCCCTTAGTAGGTGAGATTAAATCCATTCGGTTATTGGGGAGCAATCAAACCATTCAATTTGAACAAAAGGATACTGGTTTAAAAATTAATTTACCCCAACAAGAAGCCTTATTAAATGCGTTTGTTTTTAAAATTGAAGGAGCTATTGTTTAAAAGGGTCATGATTTATTCAACCCTTAAAAAACGCCGGCTAAATCATTTGTAGGAGATTTTGAAAACGGTAAAGGGCAATCGGGCCAATATATTTTTATAATAAGCGCTTTAAAAGGAAAACCAGTAACCATCAAAAATATAAAAAGCACCAAATAAAATGAATGCATTAGAAATTCCGGAAGTAATATTTGGAACAAGTGGACTCGGCAACCTTTATGTCGCGCTGTCAGCGCAGCATAAAGCAAACATTATACAGCAATGTGTTAAATACGGGTCACATCCCACTGTATTTGACAGCGCAGGTAAATACGGAGCCGGACTGGCCCTTGAATCATTGGGGAATGGTCTTCGTCAGGCAGGAATTGATCCCAAAGATGTTATTATCAGCAATAAGCTAGGATGGAAGCGTACGGCGCTTAAAACCAAAGAGCCTACGTTTGAACCGGGCGTCTGGAAAGAACTAAAACATGATGCTGAGCAACAAATTAGTGGGGAAGGAATCCTTGATTGCTATGAACAGGGTAATGCACTGTTAAATGGATATGAAGCAAAATGGGTATCCGTACATGATCCGGATGAGTATTTAGCAGCGGCAAAAGGAGAACCGGATTATCGGAATCGATTTAAGGATATACTGGCAGCTTATGAAGCGCTGGCGGACTTAAAGCGCCAAGGTAGGGTACAAGCTGTGGGAATTGGCGCCAAAGACTGGAAAGTTACCAGGGAGATTATTCAGTATATCCCGCTGGATTGGGTCATGATTGCCAATAGTATGACAATTCACAGTCATCCAGAGGAGTTGCTTGATTTTATGCAACAGCTTCGGAGCCAAGGAGTAAAAATTATTAACTCCGCCATTTTTAACGGCGGTTTTTTGACTGGAGGTGATTTTTATAATTATAAACCAGTATCGCCAGCACTTAATCCAGATCTTTATCATTGGAGAGCTGCATTTTATGCAGCTTGCGAATCCTTTAAGATTCGGCCAGAGGCGGCTTGTGCGGTATTTGCAAGACACGCCCCCGGCGTAAATGGCGTTGCCTTAAGTACCACCAATCTAGACCGGGTTAAATCTAATGTTGAAATTACCAGGTCGACCATTCCAATTGATTTTTGGCAGTCGCTCGTGACAAAACAATTGATCAGTGGGATTTATGCAGAAAATTATTTATACGAATAATCGAAAATATGAAAAGATTATGTTATGCCTTGGATCTGAAAGATGACCCGGAATTAATAGCGAAATACGAATTTTGGCATAAGAGTGAAAATGGTTGGCCGGAAATTAGAAAAAGCATCATAGGGGCTGGTGTCATTGATATGCAGATTTATAGAACAGGCAATAGGTTGTTTATGATTATGGAAACCGAAGATGGCTTTCGTCCGGAAGAAAAGAAAGCCATGGATGCCACCAATCCTAAAGTTAAAGAGTGGGAACGGTTGATGGCACGATTTCAAAAGCCATTGCCCTGGGCAAAAAGAAATGAAAAATGGGTATTGATGGAACAGATTTATGGGCTTTGGTAGAAGAATAATTATGACTAGGCCGTTAAAAGTGGATCCAATTAGAAAATGGATTAAAATCGGCACAAATAGGCAGTAGCGATGGATGATTATTTTTATTTCTCCTAATCGCTACTGCCCTGTTATGCTGGATAATATATTAAGTGACTACTGCGTTATCTAAGTAGTTTGTTTACGATTAATAGGTAGGGTGGCCGATTTGGTATCACTTAGCCGTTACATTTTGTGCTGGGCTCGTTGAAATTAAATCAGATGGAATCACGCCAATTTGCATCAAAACGCCCAATCTGTCCCCTTGTAACCAGGCGTTGATTACTTTTCCTTCCGCCAACTGATATATGACAATGGCGCTGTCTGTTACCTTATTATTGCTGGCTGGAATACCCCTAAAATTCCCGGTATTCGTACCCGTCCAAGTCCATCTAACAACCACTTTATCACCTTCCGCCATCAGGTCAATAATATGCCACTGAATATCTGGAAATGCATTTATGACGGCTTGAACTGTTTCTAAAAATGAGGTTACACCCTTTTTTTCACCGTTGCCTATGCCTATATAGTCTGGAGAAATAACGCTGTCCAATAAGTCATACTTTCTGTTGTTTAGGATGTTCTCATAAAGGTTTTGGATAATTTTTTTGTTGATTAGTTCCTCCGCTGTCCATGTTTTGGTTGCTGGTCTAGGCTGCACTTCCCTGACTTCAACAATGCCTTCTTGTTCTAAAATCGGACATTTTTGGGCTAATTGTATTGCTTCTTTAAAATCTGAAGCCCTTATAATAATCGTGCTGATTACTTTAAGTTCATTGGAAACAATGTCTTTTTGGGTAACGCTGTCTTTACTAGCTACGATATAACTTTCACCTGGGAAAACAAAACTGCTAACAAAGATGCCGTTTGCCTTCCACTGGTCAGTGAGCGCTGTCCACTTTTCCCTTACTGCTGAAGCCTGAACTGCTCCATAGCTCAATGGCAAGTGGATTAATAGCATGTACTCTTTCATTTTTTTTGAGTTTAATGGGTAAATAAAATGGTCTGTCCTTTGTTGAGCAAATAAGGAGTAGGAGAACGACAAAACCATTAGAACAAGTCCAGTCCTTGTTTTATATTGCTCAATAAATGGATTTTTAAGTTTCATAAAGCAAAGTTGATGCTTTGTCCCTTCTGAAACTTGTAAAAAATCATTGATTTACCAGAATTTGCCAGATTTGAAAAATTCCTTTGGAGTTTGGCCAGTAAAAACCTTGAAGTCTTTGTTGAAGTGTGGTTGGTCGTAATAACCATTTTCATGGACAATATCCATAAATGAGGTATCTGATGGGTTTTGGCGAATAAGGGCGTTCAATTTTACAATATGCGCAAATTGCTTTGGCGTGGCGCCTGTTAATTTTCTGAACCTTTTTTCAAAGGCGTCCTGACTGATGTATAGACTATTGGCCAGACCTTTTATTTTGAGGTTTCCATTAACGGCATGGATATTAGCAATCGCTTCTGTGATGAGCGGGTCAGTTTTTGAATAACTGATTTTAGACAGTAAGAACGCTTCAATGAGGGCAATCGTTTCAGCGGTATTTTTGGTTTCTGCCAGGTGCTGCTCCAATAAAGAGATTTCGGCAATTGGAAAGAAATTAGCTAATGGGACGCTCTGTTCAAATAAAAGTTGAGGTGGGGTTGGGAAAAAAGCTGCAACACCCGTTTCCTTGAACAGAACAATAATAGCTGCCGAGTTAGCTTCATAATTAATGAGCCTGGCAGATTTTTTTAACCCTGTAAAAGTGGTCCTTGGTAATAAGCTGGTGTGACTATTATGGATATAGGATATTTGACCTCGCAGACGAAATGCCAGGGCAAAAGAGGTCGTCGGCAAAATCCTGTTTGTTACTGTTTGCTCACTTTCTATAAAAGTGTAGGATTTTACAAATGGTTGAAGCGCCTCAGAGGGAATATAAGTTGCAAAATTCATCAGCTATTGTTCACTTAAAATCTAACGAAGACTTAGCTCCATTGGATTTTCCTCCAACTAATTTATTTATAAATCAAATATACTTTATTTGTACAATGTAATTGTTTTTTTGGTTGAAAGGTATAATTAGGGCTTCAACGGCAGTTTTTAGTTTGTGAATAAATTCGAGGATATTGCTATAAATACAAAGCAGCGTTGTTGATTCTTTTTTATAGTAGGCAAAAAGTAGTGCTAAATAGTAAATTTAACCTTGCAGCTGCTTGAAATCATCCAGTTATCGCCAAAGAAGGTGGGGTAAAAAGCCGGCAGTTTTACAACACATGGACTGTTACTAAGCAAGTTTGCTTGCATGTTTAGTGTCAAATAAATAAATTTCCCAGTGATATTAAATGTATATGTTCAGCAAGTTAACCGTATTTTTCCGGGGTAGCGTATGCAATGTGTGGGATTTTACACATACTTCTCTGGATTTTTTTTGTCCAATTAATCTAAAATTACATTAGATTTGGCTAGCTTTTTTTATAAAATAGCTTAAGGTGGTTTTTTTGTGATCATTTTCTAAAACTGTAATTATTGTAGTCACTTATATGTTACCACAGGGGGATGTCATATTGGTGGAAAGATTAAAAAACAAAGACTTTAGTGCTTTTGATGAACTTTATCTTAAGTACTTCAAATTGCTGTGCACCAGTGCCTATTTTTTCTTAAAAATGAAAGTGACGCTAAAGACGTGGTGCAGAATCTGTTTGTAGATATATGGGAGAAAAAATTGTACAATAATTTCCATAATGATGTAAAAGGCTACTTATTTTTGGCTGTTAAGAATCGGTGCCTGAATAGGATAAAAAGCCAGGCAGTACAAGACAAGCGAAATGAAATAGCCATGTCAGTTGGAGCAGCCTTGGAGCAGGAGCAAGATCCGCTGCCCCAGCCAGATGTTGAAGCAGCATTAAGGGAGATGTTACATACCATGAAGGGGCAAAAACTGACAGCCGTCAAAATGGTTTATCTGGAAGGGAAAAAGTATAAGGACGCAGCCAATGAAATGGGCATTAGCGTCAATTCATTAAAAACACATTTAAAAAGTGCATTGAAAATGTTAAGGTTAGGCCTGAAAGAGAAAAATCATTAACCTATTTTGACATTTTACTGTTACCTATTATGATGGTGATTGATTACGATAAAATATTGATGCTGTATTTAGAACGCTTAACTGGGACCATCAGCCCGGAAGAGGATGCGTGGCTCACTGGACGACTGTTGGCTGATCCAGAGGTTCAACAGATTTGGGCACAAATAGAAAGGGAGGGGCATGCTATTGATTTACAGCTATTTACTGAGAGTTTATCTGCTAGTCAAAGTCTAAACTTACTCAAAGAAAGCATAAAGACGGCAGAACCAGAGGTACGGCGTTTTCAAAAAATCACCTGGAAAAAACGCTGGGCTGCTAAACTCTCTATTGCCGCCTCCATCTTATTGCTGTTTGGTTATGGTTGGTTTTATTATAATCATCATAAAAAGATCACAGATACGAATGCAATTGTCTCACTAATCACCAGCGGACAGCAGCCCGTGAGCCTGCAATTAAGTACTGGTAAGAAAGTCTATTTAAATAATAAGACACCACAAAAAATTGCTGTAGGGAAGACCGTACTTGCGGCCAGCGATCAAAATTTAGCATTTTCCCCTGGCCAAGATACCAGCAGTAATTTACTTGTCATTCCCAAAGGGGAAAATTATCAAATTACCTTATCTGATGGCACCGAGGTTATATTAAATGCCTCCTCCTCGCTAAAATTCCCCTTCCATTTTGGCCGAGCCACCCGGGATGTATATTTAACAGGAGAGGCCTACTTTAAGGTAGCCAAAGACAAACAACATCCCTTTATCGTCCACACACCGCTCACCCAAGTGCAGGTAGTAGGAACGCAGTTTAATATCAATAGCTATGAAACCAATAGGGTGACTACAGCCCTGATTGAAGGAAAAGTCTTGACCAGTACCAAAGGGGAGTCGCCAGTGGATTTAAATCCCGGCCACGCAGCCGTATATACAACCACTAGGGGCTTCACGGTTAAACCAGTGGACACACAGGACGTCATCTCCTGGATCAAAGGGGTTTACTATTTTCATGACCTTACATTGCAAACGCTAGCTGGCAATATGAGTCGGATCTATAACGTGGAAATTACCATTGACAATGCATCGATAGCCGCCAAATCAGTATCCGGAATATTAGACCGGTCAAACCTACCTGCATTATTAGAAGATCTTAAAACCACTATGGGCATACAGTATTATTATAGCCAGGATAAACTGCATATAAAGTAAAGCATATAAAGTCCTTTAAACAACTGAGTATTCATAATGCATGTAGTCTGTGTAGTATGTTGAATATAAGGTAATTGGGTGGCCTGTGAGCCTGCTTAGTGCAACCCGTTTATGGCGCTGCAGACCAGAATTTTATTGACAGCTTCTATTTTTACTTTCGGCCGAAAAAAATAATTTCATTTTGCTTCACCCTTTTTCGCAGATGGGTTGCCCTAGTAAGAAATAGGCTAAGACCAAATGAATATTCAGTTAAAAAATTTTGGCGGCGCAATTGATATATTCACCGATTTATCTTTAAATTGTGTGGCAAACGATAATATTGATCAGTATATCGATATGCCGCAGCAAACATCATCACAGGCAGCTACTTTTGAGCAGGAGTTCAAAATGCATTATAGTTTTCTATGCACCATCGCTTACAGCATCGTGGAAGATCAAAATGCATCAATGGATATTGTTCAGGAGTTTTTCCTTTACTGCTGGAAAAAAAGAGACGTTATTGAAATTACCCATACATTTAAAAGCTATGCCGTCAGAGCCATTCGCAATGCTTCTTTGAACTATATTAAAAAACAAAATAGAGTAAAACTGGCACAGATAAATGACCTGGAATTGAAGGCAGATATAGCCGATACAGAAATAGATCTGAACGATGAAGGCAAAAATGCCGCCTTATGGAAAGCCGTGGGCCAATTGCCTGAGAAACGCAAGCAGATTTTTCTTTTAAGTAATATTGAAGGCCTAAAATATCAGGAAATTGCTGATAAACAAGGCGTTTCTATAAATACCGTTAAGACCCAAATCCGGTTAGCCTTACAGTATTTACGAACAGAGTGCAGCTGGATGATCAACTGCCTGCTGTTAATAATTTCCATTGAATTTTCAATTTTATTCACCCTATTTTAAAGTTACGTTGCCTTTTGTATAAGTAATAAAGATGGAAAATAAAGACAACCATATTGATTGGGACAAACTACTTGACCTCATGGAGCGCGAGATAACCCAGCCCGCCTCGCTTACTAAGGACGAGAAAGCACTACTGGATAACGCCCGGGAAATGCGCCTGCGCCTAAATATGGATCGCTTCCCGACAGATCAGGGGTGGGAGCGGTTTGTAGCCACTACCAAGCAAGAGGCAATACACACCAAAAGGCGCAAACTATATTTTTGGCGCTGGGCAGCCGCAGCAGCCGTACTACTTAGCGTTGGTGTCAGCCTTTGGTGGCTAAATACAAAAAAACAGGCGGCGCAAAAAATCGCAAAACAAAACACAAACCAGATAATGCTCAGGCGCGCTACAGGAGCAATAGTTGTGTTGGGGAAAAATACCCAAACAATTACAGACAGCACAGTCCATATTCAGGCAGACATACACGGCGCAGTTTATACCGCATCAGCAAAAAATAGCAAAATTGCACAGGGCGTGCTCAATATTTTTGATACCCTGGAAGTTCCCAGAGGAAAAACCTATGCATTACAGCTGCCAGACGGTTCCAAAGTGACCTTAAATGCAGCATCCAAACTTATTTTTCCAGAGGCCTTTGAGGGAAACAAAAGACAAGTTTATGTTGTGGGAGAGGCCTATTTTGACATAAAACACGATCCGAGTAAACCCTTTGTCGTCCATGCCGCTCAGGCTGAGATGACCGTGCTTGGAACCACTTTCGACATCAATACCTTTAATAAGGGTTTGAAAACCACGCTGGTAAGTGGTAAATTAATGGTGAGTACCGCTACAAGTAAAGTCCTGTTAGCTCCTGGCGATCAGGCTATTTGTGATGAAGCAGGTAGTATTAGCACCCAAAAGGTGGATGCCAGATTAAGCACCGCCTGGTATCATGGAGACCTGTTTTTTGACAACGAAACTCTAGGCACTATCACCAGAGCGCTGGGTCGAACTTATAATTATGATTTTGAATTTAAGGACGCTGACTTAGAGGGGATTAGGTTGACCCTTGATATGGCTAGACCCAGCTCCATTGAAGAAGTATTAAAGCAGATAAGATTGACCGGTACAAAGTTAAAAATAAATATTAATGGTCGTACGGTAACTGTTCAGGACGATCACTAGCCACAAAGCTTAAATAAGACAAACTATTGTATTAAAAAATACACATGACAAGCCGCGTATTTGACTGGGTATAAAGTCAAATAAGAAGGGCAGCCATTCAAAAATCCTATTGATTATACGTATGCAACAAAAATTATTACGACCATCCATTACAGAGGGTTCAGGAGGCGGTGTGTTTAAAGTGCTGATCTGGATCTGCCTTGGCTTATCTTGCTTTGGGACGCTTAAAGCCCAGCAAACGGATACCAAGCAAATATTAAGTGAGAAGATCACCTACCAAGCAGACCATACACCACTGGAAACCGTATTAAAGGAACTCAGAGCTGAGACCAATCTGCGTTTTACATTTAATACCGCCCTTGTCCGTAAACAACGCAGCGTAACCGTCCGAGTAAAGCAAGTAACACTAAGTTCTCTGCTCAAACAAATCCTTGCAGGTACGGGGCTTAGTTTTGCCGAGTCCATGGGGGCGTGGTAATTTTTGAGGCACCCAAAAATAGTGAACAGAATCAGGAAGAAAAGGATTCAAAAGCGTCCTCTGACAGCAAGGTTAGCATCATTTTAAAAGGCCAGTTGGTGTCTCTGACCGGAGAAACCCTGTCAGGAGTCACCATCACTGCCCCTGAATCCCATTATATGGCCATTACTTCTTCCAACGGCTTATTTGAGTTAGCCGCGAGACCTGGAGAAAATGTACATTTTAGCATGGTCGGGATGAAAACCCTAAATTACAGGGTAACACAGACCGATAACAATACATTTTTGAAATTGAAAATGGACAGCAGTGTTCATGAAATAGCGGATGTCGTGATCAACGGCTATCAGGCCATGGACAAAAGAATGGTCGTTGGATCCACCACTGTTTTAAATGCAGATGAGTTTTTACAAACAGGGGTTGCTTCATTGGATCAGATGTTACAAGGTAAGGTGCCAGGACTTATGGCTATTAATAATTCCGGGAGCCCAACCGCTTCTCCCAAACTCAGAATAAGAGGGACCTCAACCATTATTGGGAATGCGTCACCTATTTGGGTGGTGGACGGCGTTGTTCGCCAGGATCCGGTAAACCTAACACCCCTTCAGATCAATGCGGCCCTGGAAAACACAACCAGTGCAAATTTAAATATCGTAGGCAATGCCATCTCCGGCATTAATCCATATGATATAGAAAGCCTGACATTTTTAAAAGACGCCTCTGCTACTGCCATTTATGGGGTAAAAGCTGCCAATGGCGTCATCGTCGTAAAAACAAAAAAAGGAAAGGCGGGGCCTGCTGTTGTGCATTACAACACACAATTAGGCCTCACAGGCCGGCCAACCTATAGTAGAATTGATGCCATGAATTCTGCTCAGCGTATTGACGTTTCCAGAGAAGCCATTTCTAAAGGCATCTATTATGCTTCCATGTCTACTCCAGCTTCCTATGAAGGATTGTTGCAGCAACTTTTTAACCGGCAAATCACTCAGGAAGTCTTTAGTGATAAAGTCAGCCAACTTGAATCCATGAACACAGACTGGCTTAAAATCCTTGCCCGTAACCAGTTTAATCAGGGGCATACACTCAGCGTATCAGGAGGTGCCGGCAAAAGTACTTATTATGTTTCCGGTGGTTACCAAAACTTGAGTGGCACTTATACCGGCGACAACGTTAAATTATATACCATGATGGCTAATGTGCAGGGTGATATCAGCAAAAGACTGAGTTATCGTGTGGGTATAAATGCCTCGCTAAGAGAGGCAAATGGTTTTTTTAACTCTGTCAATCCTAGCGATTATGCACTAAAGACTAGTAGAGCTATATCTGCAGATTCACCCTATGTTAAAACGTACTCGAAGCAAAATGCTGTCATGGGCGTTTATCCGTTCCACTATTCAATATTAAACGAACTGGCGCAGACCGGTAATAATAATGAAACACAAAACTTTCAGGGGACCGTTAGCTTAAGTTATAAAATTTTGCCTGGTCTGACATACCAAGGCCTCTTTAGTGGATCTATGAGTGGTAAGCGGTCCTTTCAGTTTGCGGCTGATGGAAGTTATTTTGCTTCCGTATATAGAGGGTACGATATTGATGAGCCTGTAACTAGTGCGATACAGGCAGCCTCGAGCCTTCCTTTTGGGGGCATCGCTTATCCTGCAAATACAAGTGTGGTCTCTTACACGTTACGCAACACACTTGGGTACATTAGAAGTCTTTTTGGTAATCGGGATCAACTGTCGCTAACAGTAATCCAGGAATTATCTTCTACCAAAACAAAAGGCAATAGCTCATTGGAGCTTGGTTATTACCCAGATCGAGGCGAGACTTACTTCTCCTTGTATTACGAAGCCGACCGAGACGCGATAACTAATTTGTACCATACTGTTAGTCAAACGAATACCTTAATCAATACAATAAGTTATATTGGGACTGCTGCATATATGATTAATAATAAGTATGTTTTTAATGCCAATGTTCGAACAGATGGCAGCAACCGTTTTGGTCAATATGCAAATCAGCGTTTTTTGCCAAACTGGAGTGTAGGGTTTCTATGGCATGTAGGAGACGAGGCATGGTTTGATAAGACCAATATTGTGAACCAGTTGGACTTAAGAGCAGACTATGGCACCCAGGGTAATGTTGTGACAGCAGTTGGTCCTGAATTAATAGCCACTTATCCTAGTGTACCGCTCACCAGGGTCTCCAATGAATATTATTTAACTCTGGGTTCCTTGCCTTATCCTGATTTGCGTTGGGAGAAAACGGCTAGTTGGGATCTGGGCATTGATATGACGCTCTTCAAAGGCCGTTTAATGATCGCAGCCGATGCCTATCATAAAAAAAGTTCCAATCTGCTCATTACAAAAAATATTCCCGAAGAATATGGGATTGTGTCCATGTATCAAAACTTCGGCAAAATGAAAAACTACGGCTGGGAAGGGACTTTGACGGTAAAGCCAATAAAAACAAAAAAGTTCACGTGGACACAACAGTTTGTGTATAGTCAAGTACTTAATGCTGTAGGACAATCTGATTTAAAATATACTTATAAAGATTATGTAAGAGGAAATGCGATTGTTCAGGGTAAACCACTTGGCTCTTTTTATTCTTTTAAATTTAAAGGACTCAATCATGATTATGGGTTTCCTGTGTATGATTTAAATGGTGCTGATAATCATCCTGTTTCTAGCCCCGCTGATTTTTTAGTGTATTCTGGAAGACAGGATCCTGCGTTTAGTATTGGGACCTCAACCTCGCTTCAATATAAAAATTTTATACTGACCGCCAATTTTTATCTTGCATTTGGCAATTATCATCGACTTAATCCTATTTATGATGGCTATTCCAATAATTTTGGTACAAAAGCGAATCCAGGCATACCAAAAGCCGATGAAAATCTGCCCAGAGAGCTGGCCAATAGATGGCGTGTTCCAGGAGATGAGTTAAAGACAAATATCCCGTCGAATACAAACTGGTCTGATCAGGGCGGATATGTAAGTTTTTATGCATCGGGTGGTGGCAGTGACAATGGCGCAGCTATTCTTAATAATGTATCACCCTATTCCATTTATGATTTATCCAACATTAGGGTGGTTAATGCCAGTTATTTACGGTGCCAGTCCCTTATGTTGAATTATATACTGCCAGCATCCTTTTATAAAACTTTGGGTATTAAAGGCGGCAATCTCGCTTTTACAGTAAATAATCCCTTTGTTATTAAAAGTAAAAAGATGCTTTGGCAAGACCCTGAAAATGCAGGTATTGGCACGGGGTCTATGCCAACCATCGCTTCCTATTATTTAACCATGGGCATCACGTTTTGATCAAAATAAATGATGATAAAATGAATTATAGAAATTTAACCAAAGACCGCATTATAACAAGCACAAGTAGCCTCCGTAAGAACATGGATTTAGGGGTGCTTTTTATGTTGGGTATCATTTGTTTATTAAATTTTAGTTGCAAAAAGTTTTTAAAGGAGTCCAGTCAAAGTGAATTTACCCCTAAAACAACAAAGGCCTTTAGCGAATTGTTAATGGGGTCGGGGTATCCGCTGCTTAATGCTGATGCACTTAATATCGCTGTTTGTTTTTTCGATGACGATATCCAACAGTATTCTTCTCCTATCATTAGTTCAATCCCTGATGTTATATCGACTAGATGTTTACCAGCTTATAGTTGGCAACCAGATTTTTTCGAAGGACTAAAATCCAGCGGGTTTGATGCTGCCGGAACCTCTATTGATGGATATAGAAATTATTATAAGCATATTATCGGAACCAATATTGCCATCCAATATGGAGAAGGTTCTAATGGTACTCAGAAAGATAAAGATTTTTTATTGGGGCAGGCCTATGCCTTAAGGGCTTATTATTATTTTCAATTGGTCAATTTATATGGCAGACCCTATAATGATTCCACGACCACGCCGGAAAAGAGTCTTGGGGTGCCCTTAATATTGTCAGCCAACGTATCAGACAGCATGCCTAAAAGAAACACGGTAGCTGAAGTGTATAAACAAATTGTCAGTGACCTAAATAATGCATTTGAAAAACTGGATCAGGAGAAAAGATCAGATGATATTCATCGCATTGATCATGTAGCGGCACATTTTCTAGCCAGCAGGGTGGCACTTTATATGGGGAAATGGGATAGCGTGATAAGTGATGCGAGTTATGTCATCCAATATCACCCTGCTTTAATGGATTTAAATGATTGGTTTCCAAGAGTATTACAGCCTAATGGCCAATATCGATTTTTGCCTATTGTCGGCGATGACAATGTCGAATCCATTTGGGTGTATGGTAATGTTCAGGAAACCTTTCCGTTTGGCAACGAGACCCAGTATAACATGTCGCAAAGCTTAATACAGGCATTTGATGAAAAAGATTTAAGGGCGCAGATTTATTATACGAAAGTGCCCGACATTATTTTGCCTTTTGTTACAACACCTGCGCAAGCAAAAAAATGGACGTCGATTAATGGAGGTTCAAGGGATGCTTTCGGCTGTGCATTTAGAAGTTCCGAGGCTTATTTGAATAGGGCAGAAGCCTATGCTGAGAAATTTATAATGACTGGCGAAACGACCTTTGAGCAAAAGGCACTGGACGACTTAAATGCGCTTCGTGTCAAACGCTTTAAACCAGAAGATTATGTACCACTAGGGCCAATGCCTCCAGACTCACTTTTGCAATTTTGTAGAAATGAACGTAGAAGAGAGCTCTTTATGGAAGGCCAGCGCTGGTTTGATTTAAGACGATATGGGATGCCAGCAATAACCCATACTTATAGTGCCATTAAGGGGCAATCAGTAACTTATATACTAAATAAACACGATCCTCAGTATACCTTACAGATACCACAAACAGCCACAGATTTAAATCAAAATTTGAGTCAAAATGAAGCTGGCCCTAAAAGGGAGCCTCAATAGGGAGGCAAATCATAAGGGAAGTTTGTAGTACACTGATTATTAAATTGATTAAAAATTGAGTTTATGCATCATAAGTTTTTATTAAAATATTATTTGCTTGTGCTTTTTATGGTAGGGCTTTTTGCCTGTCATAAGGAAGAGCCACTAGTAGTGTCAAAGCCCGGTACTAATTTATTGTACAGTTTACCGCAAGGTGATCATCCATATGATAACGATATTGTTCAGTTTTATCATAAATATAACTGTTTTATTTTATATAAATTTGACAGCGTGGATTATAATTACAATATGACAGGCATTGTAAGAAGTAAATTATCTATAACGCCTGCTGATTCAAATTATATCGCTCAGGCATTAACCTTCATGCATAAGAATTTATTTGATGTGTATCCGGAAAGTTTTTTACAGAAAACCATGCCTTTTTCTATTTTACTCTCCTCTGAGATCATGATTGACACTTCACAGGTGTTTACTCAAAGGTATTATTTTGATGCATATTGCAGTCAGCGTGGAATAAGCTTTGGACTCGTCAATGATTCGTTTCCAGAATTGACTACTCAACAACTTAATCAGGCCAGAGGGTGGCTAAATATGGTGTATTGGCAAGCGGCTTTGGCAAATGGTCATTTATCCTACCCGGATGGGTTTACAGCGTTATCTGTTCCGAATAATCAGTATGATTTGGTGCTGGCAAATCAGCATAAATATGGAGTTCTGTCATCATTTTTTAGTCATTATTTTGGTCCTTATGATTATACGGCGGATTTTTTAAGTTATATTATAGAAATCACTTCCACTGATTCTACCACCTTTGCTAATACGTGGTTAACTCCCCAGGTGGATATTAATGGACTATACAAGAAAAAATACGAGCTAATTATTAATTATTATAAAACGAATTATGGCATTAATCTTCAGGCTATTGGGGATTTAAAAAATTAATGGTTCTCTGAGTAAATATCCTGTTTAACCAGGACGCGATATTGTTGCGGTGTTGTGGGGTGCAATTTTTATGTAGGTTTTATTTTTTTCTTTGAAAGGATCGAAAAAATACCTACACAAAAATTCACCCTTTTTTTATTTTGATTGCCTTATTGATATAACGACATAATATTTCTTCCATTTAACTTCTGAATTAAGTATGACTCTTCCGCATAAAAATAATAATTTCACCAATGGCACCCTTCCAAGGCGCCTGCCCCGTTTATTGACTCATTTAGGGCTAAGGCTATTGTCAGGCCGTTTGCCGCGTTTAAGTTTGACGCTGTTCCTAAGTTTATTTTTGGGCCTATTAAGCAGTGTGCATGCTCAGGCGGTTGTGCCAGACAGTACAGTCAGCTATCAGGACGCCATTATTCAAGCCACCATCAATAGAATCGATAAATTACATTATCACCCCAGAGCGCTTGATAGTACGTATAGTGCACGCGTATGGTCAAATTATTTAAATCAACTTGATCCAGAGCATAGCCTATTTATGCAGGCGGATATAACCACTTTTACCCCTTATAAGTATATTATCGGCCGGGAACTAATGCAAGGTTCTTCCAAGTTTTTCAATGTTGTATATGCTGTATATTATAAGAGAATAAAAGAAGCAGAAAATGTTTTTAAAAATATTATTAGTCGCCCCATTACCTTTAATGAGCAAACAACCTTTACAGTCAATAGAAAGAAATTACCTTTTCCAAATAGTAATGAAAGGCGAGCTGAGGTGTGGAAACAGGTGATTAAATATGCTGTTCTGAAACACTATATGGAAGCAGATTCAACAGGAAGTTCGCTGACTAAAAAGCAGCTGGGTCTGGATCCGGCACTAAAAGCTGCCTCCATTGATTTTGTCAACAAATGGTATAGTGATTATTTTAGAAACGCCATTTTGGGAAGTGCCATCAGCAATAAGTTCGCTCTTTATCTAAACACTGCTGTCAGTGAAATTGATCCCCACACGGCATATGTAGCTCCAAGGGATAAATCCTTTGAAGCACTGATTACAAAGCGGTTTTATGGGATTGGCGTGGAACTGGGACAAAAAGGGGTAGATCTATATATAAAAAGAGTGATGCAGGGCGGGCCAGCTTATAAAAGTGGCCAGATTTTAGAAAATGATGTTATTGTTGCTGTAGCCAACCAAAAAGGTGAATTGCAACCCATTAGTGGGATGGCGCCTACGCAGGTAGCCAATATGATCAGAGGAGAAAAAGGAACATCTATCAGCCTTCAGGTGGCGCAACCAGGGGAGTCACCCAGAACGGTTAATTTACAAAGAGGTGAGGTGATTGATACCCATAACAAAGCCAAAAGTGCTATTATAGATATAAATGGCCAAAAACTGGGCTACGTATATCTGCCTTTATTCTACCTGGATCCTAAAAATGATGGCAAGGGTGGGGCAGGATTTGATGTCGCCATGGAAGTCATGAAATTACAGGAAAACCAAGTAGATGGTATTATAGTGGATTTAAGAAATAATCTGGGTGGCTCTTTGCCGGACGTGGTTAAAATGTGTGGCACGTTTTTGCCACCAGAACCAGCCGTTACCTATTTAAAAGATAAGGATACGCTCAGTGGCATGGGATTTACCCAAAATGGCCTGGTTTATTATACAGGACCGCTGGTGGTACTCGTAAATGAAAACACCGCCTCAGCCTCAGAAATATTTAGTGCAGCCATGCAGGATTTTCACAGAGCCATTATTGTGGGAACGACCTCCACCTTTGGTAAGGGTACCGCTCAGACGGTCTTAAACATGGGCAAACTAGGAGATCCGGAAAAGGGAATCCAAAATATCAATTACGGATCTATGCGACTAACAGAAAAGAAATTTTATCGGGTAACTGGTGTGTCAACACAGTTAGCAGGGGTAAAGCCAGATATTGTCCTGATCGATGAAATGTTGATAAATGCGCCCCGGGAAAAAAACTATTATTCAGCCTTGAAATCTGACAGTATAAAATTGCCTAACTATACACCACTAAAAAACAATTATAATTACAAATATGTGGTAGCGAATGCTGAAAAAAGGATAAGTCAGAATCCTGCCTTCAATATAATCACCCGTGATTTGAAGAGCATTGGCGAATTAAGCAAACTGCCGCAGTCCTTAAATGCAGCCACCTTTAAAACGCAGTATTTAAAATTGAAGGCCATTAATGACAAATTTAAAAAAGACAACCAGCTGCCCCAAAATGAATACTTAACGATTCAAGGGGCACAGTATCAAAGCATACGTCCTGATCAATTCAAACCAGATCCAAGAGATGCGAAAGACTATCAAACGTGGATCGACGGATTAAGTAAGGATGTATACCTAAAAGAAACCGTAAATGTTCTATTGGATGTTATTAAAAGTTCAAATCACTAATCTCTTTAAAATATTAAGTTATGATTAAAAGACTGTTGTTTTTGTTTGTTGGTTCTGTGGCCATGCGTGCGATGGGACAAAATGTTGGTCGGGTAAGTAGAGTCAATCCTCAGACTGTTATAGAGGGGACACTTGAGGAAATGCCCAATGATACTTCAATCCGGGTCTTGGATATGTTAAGCCAGTCGTGGGATACCACTACGATTGTCAACCATCAATTTAAATTTGAACTGCCCATGACCTATGGTGGTGCTATATATCTTTTGCAAGTTGGCTCAATCAAAAAAGGTGAAAATCCGATTGAAAAAGGAACCGCAATGGCCATGTATTTAGATTCAGGTCATGTGAAAATTACCGGAAATAACTTTTTGGATGCAAAAATTACCGGATCTTCCTTTGTAAAAGATTGGCAGGAAGTATATAAAATGACCCATTCCAATCCGGATGACGAGTATGAACAATTGAGAAAGAAATATAGTGAAGCAGTGGCAATTGGCGATGAGGATGCAAAAGAGGTTTATTTAAAAAGGGCCAATGAAATTCTGGCGGTCAAGCAAAAGGAGTTTAGAGGATGGATTAAACAACATCCTGATTCCAGAGTAGCCGGTTATCTGATTACCTGTTTTTTAAACCAAAACTTAAAAGAAGAAGATTCTTTATTTAATACATTGACCCCCAGCGCGAGGCAGTCCTTACTCTATAGAAACTATGTTGAGCCTAATAAATGGGGCGTTATTCCAAAATTCACCTATGACACGTCTGGTGTGCATAATATTCCTGGACGCCCTAAAGTGGGGAGTATGGCCAAGAATATACAGGGAAATGATGTGAATGGTAATAAAATAGCCCTGAATGATTTTAAAGGTAAATATGTGCTGATTGATTTTTGGGCCAGCTGGTGTGCGCCATGCAGGGCTGCCATGCCTGCACTCAAAGAAAGCTATAATAAGGTGAAAGACCATAAAAACTTTGTTTTATTAGGTGTTTCCTTAGATACGAAAAAGGAAGGTTGGGTGAAGGCCATCAATAAAGACGGTATTCCATGGCTGAATATATCGAATTTAAAAGGCTGGGGTGAACCTGCGTCCATGGTGTTTGGTATAACAGCCATACCAGCTAATGTGTTAATCGGACCCGATGGCAGTATTGTTGCCTATGATCTGTTTGGCGAAGCATTGGATAAAAAATTAAATGAAGTATTGAAATAGTGATAGGCAGGCTTATTATGCAAAACCATATAGAAAGGCAGGTTTTGAACACCTGCTTTTCTATACGATAAATAAGTTGCACAAATGTCACTTTATAAATTCAGATTTCAAAACATTACTTTTAAAATTAAGTGCTATGAAAGTATGGATTAAACCTTTAATTAGCTTGCTTTGTGTACTGCCCAGCCTTGTTTTTGCCGCTAACGGCTTTATGATCACGGGCAAAATCACCGGCGTTAAAAATGGCACGGTTGCCATCGTTGACTTTATGGATGGCGCCCAGAGCGGGTTAAAAGCGGTACATGCGCAAAGTGTTCGCATAAGTGATGGCCAGTTTGTATTTAAAGGAACCCTTGATCATCCTGGAATGGTAAAATTGAAAATAAGCACCAAGTTTATCTCTGTATTTTTAGACAACCAGGACTATAAGATTGAAGGCGCTTTTAATGCCCTGACCACAAACTCCTTGGTGGGTGGACAGAGCAATGCTGATTTTATAAAATTCAATAAATCAGGCCAGTCCATGACCGAGTTTATTAAAGCAAACCCCAAAAGCATGCTATCAGCCTATTTAGCCTTTATAAGCTCCGCTGAATCAGCTGTATTAGCAAAAAATTGCTACGCGTGGTTAGCCAACCCCATCAAGCAATCATGGTATGGCAAACGACTTAAAGCGGTTATTGATCAATACAACCGGTCAGCTGCCTTAATTGATTTTCCTATACTAGGATTAAAAAACCTGGATAATCAGCCAATTGATTTAAATAAGTTTAAAGGTAGTGTTGTTGTTTTGGATTTTTGGGCCAGCTGGTGTGGCCCGTGTAGAGCATTTATCCCAAAAATGAAAGCACTCTATGAACAGTATCAACATAAAGCAGTGCGCTTTGTTAGTATATCTGCGGATGATGATCGCTCTAATTGGCAATTTGCAGTGGCTAAAGAACAGATGCCCTGGATGCAGGTACTGGCAGATGGTGGATTTACGGAAGCAGGTGGCATAAAAAGCCTTTTAAGCATTTATCATATACCCTATGTTATTATCCTGGATAAAAATGGCAAAATTGCCTCGCGTTTAGACTTTGATCATAAAGGGGAAATAAAGTCGGTGGTCGACCGATTATTATAATCGTTTATTTAATGGCGTTTGGGAGAGAAATAATCCCTATTAGACTTATAGGCGGCTATCGCTGCGAAGTAACAGCGCTGTATGGGTTAGTATAATCTTTTGTTTCATGTTGGTTTCTAGTTAGTTAAATTGCCCACTACCTTGTTTGGTGTATACTACCATAAGCATCATAGTTGGGCAATTTTGATGTTGCCGCTATATGAACCTTTTTAAATAAGAATTCAAGGGAAGCGTTCATTTATCTTCATACGATAGCAAAAGTAGTAGGCCTTTTACTTATTTTTCGCCGATGTTTTACATCCCCCTTCGTAAATGTTTTTTAATTACGTTTAACGCTCCTTTGCCAGTTAATTGCCAGTTTGTTGCCAGTTCCTTGCTCCAATAATACTAAAACGAGCCATGGCATAATTTTATGTCAAGGTGTTTTTAAGTTTGCTGCTTGTATTTTAAATCATGCAAAGGATTATTAGATGCCTATTTGAAGGCTGATAAATTGGCTGAACGATAGGGCGATTTGGTCAATTTTACAGCTAGCTTTTCCTTATCAAAAAAATAATCAAAAGTTTTTTTTAAAACACTTCACCCAAAAATAACATTTGGTTGTTATTATAATTGAAAGCTATTTTTTATCCGGTTTCATAAATTATTTTATTGTTTTTATGAGAAAATTAAATTTCGGTAAAATCCGGGGTAGACAACTATTACTACTAGCCCTGCTAACGGCTTGTATGTTGCCTTTAAGTATAAGGACGTTTGCCCAGGATACAGCTGGCAACAAACTGATAACGATTCAGCGAAAAGCAGTGACATTGTATCAAGTCTTTCAAACCATCCGCAAACAGACAGGTTACGTATTGTTTTATAGCAATACGCTGCTCAATGACAAAGATGAGGTGGATGTGGATTTTGTCAAGGCCAAACTCTCCAATGTTCTTGATTACCTATTGAAAAATAAAGAGATAGATTATCAGATTAAAGGCTACAAAATATTATTAAGCAAAAAAAGCGCCGCGCAGCCAATACATCCGAGCAGCAGAAAAGAGCGACCTGTTCCCACGAAGCAAGATACTGGTTTTGTAAAAGGAAATGTCATGCAGATGGATGGAAAGCCAATTGCTGGGGTGTCTATTCAATTTAAGAACAACCCTGGTGTAGGGACAGTTACAGATGATCAGGGTTTTTTTATCCTAAAAGCCGAACCAGGACAATTAATAACAGTATCCATGGTGGGCATGCAAGAGCAGGAAATCCAGGTACCTGGCAGCACCAAACCCTTAAAACTTACCCTGCTTCCTAAACCAGATGAAATGAAAGACGTCGTTATCGTTGGGTATGGCAAACAATCAAAAATAACCGTTACGGGTGCCGTATCCTCAGTTAATATGGCCGATATGCATACCCCGGTACCCAATCTGGAAAATGCACTGGCAGGAAAAGTAGCCGGTATCATATCCACGCAATCCAGTGGAGAGCCTGGCTATGACAATGCTAATTTTACGATTAGAGGTATAGGTACCTTTACCGGTATTGCCAATACAGCCCCACTTATTATCGTGGATGGCGTTCAAAGGGCAGATATCAATAGCACCTATGGGGGCGCCTTCAATAATATAGACCCAGAAGATATTGCCAGTATCACCTTACTTAAGGATGCGTCCGCTACAGCCATGTATGGCGCACAAGGCGCTAATGGGGTGCTAATTATTACGACAAAAAGAGGTATTGCCGGCAAACCAGATATATCAGCCAAAGTAGAAACCGGTATAACTGGTTTTACTAAAATGCCCAAAATGCTCAATGGTATTCAGTACATGGAACTGTTAAACGAAGCACGGGAAAACATGGGAGAATCTCCAGTTTATACTCAAAGCCAGATCGATATGACCAAAAGCGGACTGGATCCGTATTTATATCCAAATGTTGATTGGATGCAGGCGGTCTATAAAGATTACGCTTCCATGGCCAATGCCAATGTCAATATATCAGGCGGTGGCCAGGCGGTACGTTATTTTGTTTCCGGCTCTTTTTATAACCAAAACGGCCCTTATAACGTCAAAACATTAAATGGCTACAACCCGAATTTGAATTTTAAACGCTATGATTTCAGGTCCAATATAGACGTAAATATTACGCACACAACCTTATTGCAGTTAAACCTGGATGCTATGTTGGTGAACCTTCATTTTCCAGGCATTTCAGCTGCCAATATCTGGAATTTGACCTACACCGCCTCACCTGTCATTGCACCCATTGAGTATCCCAATGGCTACTGGTCAGGACCCTCCACTTACGTACAAGCCAATCCGGTCAGTATGGTGCAAAACAGTGGTTATCACACCGAGTTTCATCCAACCGTACAATCCGTATTTACCCTGACACAAAATCTGGATGGCATTACAAAAGGACTGGCCGCATATGGCAGGTTTTCCTTTGACAGTTATGGAGAGTTTGATAACCAGCGAAACGGTAAGCCCGATCTTTATTACGCCACTGGCAGAGACGCCAATGGAAACCTAATATATGAGCAAACACAATTTGGGCAACAGTTTCTTAGTTATGGTCAATCCTCCACAGGAGAGCGCACAATGTATCTGGAAGCAAATATCAATTATGACCGCAACTTTGGAGATCACCATATAGGCGGCATGGTCCTATATAATATGAGAAACAGGATCGTCAGTACCGCTGGAGATGTTATTAGTTCAATTCCCTATAGAAATTTAAGTGTAGCCGGCAGACTCAATTACGGTTATAAGAATAAATATCTACTTGAGTTTGATGCAGGGTATACTGGTTCAGAAAACTTTGCACCAGGGGCCAGGTTTGGACTTTTTCCATCCGTTTCCGGAGGTTGGGTAATTTCAAGAGAAGACTTCTTTAAACCCCTTAAAAATACCTTTACCCTTTTTAAAATAAGAGGATCCTATGGCATCGTAGGTAACGATCAAGTAGGAGCAGGGGCCAGATTTCCTTACCTTACCCAGACCACCGGTGGTGGCGCTTATGGCTTTGGACTGAACGGTAATGGTGTCTCCTCCATTACCGAGGGGCTATTGGGGGTACAGGATTTAACCTGGGAGCGCTCCCATAAAACAGATATCGGTTTAGAAATCGGGCTTTGGAGCAAATTAAACTTTGTCGGAGATTATTTTGTGGATAGACGTACCGATATTTTAATACAGCGCCAAACTGTCTCTTCTATTGCAGGCTACGGCGCGGTGCCCAATGTTTTTGCCAATATGGGAGAAGCTAAAAATCAAGGCTTTGATGCTACACTGGAATATAATGACAAAATCGGCAATGTAGGCCTTAGGGTTTTTGGTAATGTGACCTACGCGTCCAATAAGATCATTTTTAATGACGAGCCTGATAGAGTCAATGCCTATCAAAAAGGCACCGGCCATATGTGGGGAGAATATACAGGTTACATTGCTGAAGGACTTTTTACCAGCCAGGAGGATATTGACAATAGTCCGGTCCAAAAATTTGGCACCGTTGCCCCGGGGACATCAAATATAAAGATCTGAATAACGACGGCCAGATTGATGCTGGCGACTGGACCTATCTGGGTAAGTCCTCTTTTCCAAAATGGATGTATGGAACAGGCTTTAGCCTGAGTTATCACGGATTTGATATCTCTACATTATTCCAGGGAATTGCAGGGGTTGGCCTTATGGTCAATGGCTCTCAGATACCCGCTTATATGGGTGCCCCTGGCGCAGGTGTGATTCCATTTGCCGGCATAGGTTATCCCTATAACGTAATGAGTATTGCTGAAGACAGATGGACTGCTGACAACCCAAGACAAGATGCCTATTATCCTAGACTTACCGTTGCCACTACTTCAGATAACAATTATCTCAACAGTTCCAGATGGCTAAAAGACGGCGCCTTTATTCGATTAAAACAACTTTCCCTGGGATACAGTATCGTCGCAGACAAAATCAAAAAAATGGGCCTTAACTCATTATATGTGTATATCTCTGGTACCAATTTACTGACCTTTTCAAAATTTAAACTCTGGGATCCGGAGCTAGGCTCCAATGGCGCCTTGTATCCGATTACCAGAACCGGAACCTTGGGTATACGTATTAAATTTTAAAATCATCTATTTAATCCATGTATATTATGCATAAAAATATTCAACGCTGTCTCATTTTAGGCGCTTTTGTGCTGGGCGTCTGCAGTTGCTCCAAATACATCAATGAAGAGCCAGACAGCCTGCTGACCACCAGTATGATCTGGCAGACCGCGTCCACCGCAGAACAGTACCTTAATCAGGTTTACAGCAATATAACGGTTGCCCCAGATGACGCCTTTCATCTGGGAGGGTGCGATGAGTCCTCCTGTCCCATTGTTTCTGGTGTAGCCGTCAGGCAGATGATATCGGGAAACTGGAGTGCACAAAATAATTATGATTATTATTGGCCCACCTGGTGGCAGGGCATCCGGCAATCCCTGGTATTTGAAGCAAGTATTGGCAGTGTACCTGCTGACTTAATGAGTGATTCACTAAAAGCGCAACATGTTGCTGAGTCAGAATTTTTAAGAGGCTGGTTTTACTGGAATCTGCTTAGGCAATACGGCCCATTTCCAATACTCAGGACGACCTTAAGCACCAGCCAAAGCTATAATGATTTCACGCAGGCGCCTTTTGATTCCTGCGTGGCAGAGATTAACCGCTTAATGGATTTAGCCGCCGCCGGGCTGCCTACCCACTGGCAAAGCTCCGCCAATTATGGCAGGCCCACAAAAGGCGCCTGTCTTTCCATAAAGGCGCAGGTAGCCTTATGGGCCGCCAGCCCCTTTGGAACGGCAATCCTATGTTTAGCAATTTTAAAAATAAAAATGGGGTAGCGTTGGCACCAGCGGCTTATGACGCTGGTAAGTGGAAGACGGCCGCAGCTGCTGCCAAGGCCGTTATAGATCTAGGCGTTTATAAACTGCATTACAATACAGATGACGGCGATGCAACCTTTGATCCATTACTTTCTTACCGCAATACCTTTTTAAGCAATTGGAATAGTGAAATCATATTTGCCACTGCGGCAAGTGTCAATAACTGGATATGGGGAGAAGAAATAAGATCCGCCCCACAGCCAGCAGGATTTAATATGCAAAATGCCACCCAGAATATAGTGGACTCTTTTTATATGCGTAATGGCCTGTCTATTGAAGATCCAGGGTCTGGATACAGCGAAGCGGGCTTTGCCCAGCAAGACGATCCTCAGCAGTGGGGAAAACAAGAAGATGGGGTAAACAGAGGGTATATCGCTGGAAACAGCAATATGTATGTCGGCAGGGAAGCTAGATTTTATGCCTGTATTCAATATAATGGCAAACCCATTACACCCGCCACTACGGTGGACGACAGAAACTATTTCTCCTCCTCCCAGAATGCAGATGGGAGAGGAAGAGTAGAGTTCTATTATAGTGGAAAGGCCGGAGCAGGTACCAACTCCCAGCCAGATATGACAGGGTATGATGTGCTGAAATTCTCCAGCCCAGCCTCTAATATCCGCTATAGCCAGGTGCCCTACAGACCTTATATCCATCTGCGCTATGCCGAGATCCTGCTGGATTACGCAGAAGCACTCAATGAAACAGATCCCACCAATCCGGATATCATCACCTATCTGGACGCCATCCGTAAGAGAGCCGGTCTGCCGGGTTATGAAAGTGTATATCCAACCCGCAAAGGGAACCAGGCCGCCATGCGAAACGCCATAATCCGGGAAAGACAACTGGAATTATGCTTCGAAGGAGATCGGTATTACACTTTAGTACGCAGACTAATGATGGGAGATACAAAACACCTGAAGATTTACCGCATGAATGTCGGACAAGATGACAACGGACAGGGATTTGGTTTTGCAGATTATTATAAAAAACAATTGTTTCAGACCAGGGTATGGGAAGATAAAATGTATTTATTTCCCATTTATCAAAATGATTTAGAAACAACACAAGGGTTGGTTCAAAATCCCGGGTGGTAAGTGAGTGAAATAACAATATCCCCCTCCCAAAAAAATAAAATATCAGGATATCAAAAATATTTAAAAAAGACAAAACGCATGTTTTTTATAAAAACTATTGTTATGCAAAAGAAATTTAAAGGGATCTTGCTGCCACTACTGCTGGTTGCATTTTTTGCGCTGCTTTTAATAAATAGCTGTAAAAAAGACCAGGCACCTGTTACTAGTAGCGATCAGGTGCATATAGAGAACTTTACACCGACCAAAGGCGCAATGACAACAGAGGTATTAATTAATGGTTCCGGGTTTATAGCAGATACCTCCAGGCTTCAAGTGGCCATTAACGGGGTAAAACTCGCCATTGTGGGTGCCAGTGCCAGCCAGATTATGGTTGTTGTCCCTCCAAAACTTCGCTCCGGCCCGATTGAAGTGACGATTGACGGTCATTTAACTGCCACCAGCGATAGTATTTTTAATTATATCGCCTCCTACTCAGTCAGTACACTGGCTGGCAGCGGCGTGCAAGGCTATAGTGGTGGTCAGGGAACCGCTGCGCAGTTTTTCTTTACCGATACAACAAATCCCTGGATCAGACCTACTGGCATCGTAGTAAACAATACGACCAAAGCTATTTATGTAGCAGATGCGAATAACTATTGTGTTCGTAAAATTGATGCTTTGGGCAATACCTCCATCGTGGCAGGTAATCCCAATGGAGCCGGATCTAATGACGCCACCGGTATGAACGCCACCTTCTCTATCCCTTATGGATTAACCATTGATCCGGCAGGGAATCTTTATCTGGCAGATGTAGGCAATGGAAATATCCGTAAAATCACACCAGATGGAACCACCAGCACGATTCATACACCAACAGCCCCCTGGGGGATCGCCCTGGATAGCATTAACAATGTAATTTATTATACGGCCACAGGGAGCAGTGAAATTTATAGAATGCCTTTAAGCGGCACAGACGCATTCCAGAGCCAGGTGATTTGCTCAAATTTGTTATGGCCCGTAGGGATAACCGTCGATAAAAATGGCAATGTATACAGCGCTATCAGCGGCGCAAATGAAATTGTAAAACTGGCAAAGGACAGTTGGGCTCAAACAGTGGTGGCCGGCACCTCTGTAGCCGGTTATGCCAATGGTCCTGCCACCACCGCTCAGTTTAATAATCCATGGGGCCTGGCCATTGATCAATATGGCAACCTGTATACCGCCGGTAACGGTTCTATCATACCCAAAAATAATAGCGCAAACAATGGACAGGACAATGCCATTCGCATCATTGATGCTGAGACGAGCATTGTTTCCACCATTGCTGGAAGTACTTCCACGGGATTTACCAACGGACTGGGGGCAATCGCCACATTTTCTAATCCGGCAGGCGTAGCCGTTGATAACCAGGGCAATTTATATGTACTGGATAAGATGAATAATGCAGTACGCAAAATTACAGTTGAATAGCCCGTACAAACAACTGGTCTATAAATTGTGGAGATAATTAAAAAAATGGTAAAATTAATCACTGTGTTGCTATTAATGCCACTGATTTCGATGGGTCAGGTTTTCTATGCAGGTACCAAACCTGGCACTGCAAGAAGTAAAGAGGTTAAAAAAGATAGTTTTAGCCTCTGGAATAATGTATTGCAAGCAAATTATACCCTCAAAAACGGGCATTTACAAGAAGCCAGTTTTTTAAATCGACAAACCGCAAAACAGTATCGTTTTGACGGCGCATATCTTTTTAATTTAGGCCTGAGGGAAGGAGGGGTGCTTACAGCGAAGTCGTTTCTGTTGGAAGGCAGTCCCCAAATAAAATACCTAAAAGGCAATCCAGCAGCCACAAGACGCTCCGAAAAAGAAAATGGCCGGCAATTGCGGTTGATCCTTTATAACGAGCAGTATCATATCCAGATTCAATGGTCAGCCACATTACGAGACAGCAGTAATTATGTAATCAGCCAGTTTTCAATTAAAGACCCTGATAGGTGGATCAACACCTTATATTTGGTTAATTTACCGAAATCAGCTGATCTGGTAAAAACTGGCAGCGTAGACGGCACACCAATAGTGGACAAAGAGAACTTTTTTGCAGTAGAAAATCCAATGGCAAAAATAGATACCACTGGTCATCTTATCCGTATAAAGCTGGAGCGGGCAGCCGCCTTACATCAAAAGGATGATCGTTTTATAAGTTCTGTGGCCTTTGGCGTGACACCTAAAGGTCAGCTCCGCAGAGGATTTCTATATTATTTGCAGCAGCAAAGAGCCAGGCCTTATCATCCCTTTGTTCATTATAATTCCTGGTTTGATATCTCCTGGAATGGGCTCAGATTACATGAATCAGACTGCCTGGACAGAATCCAGATGTGGAGCGATAGTCTGACAAAAAAGCGTGGGGTCAGGCTGGACGGTTACTTATGGGATGACGGTTGGGACAATACCAATAGCCTGTGGGCTTTTAATCAATACCTGCCAGATGGTTTTTCTCGCCTGTATGCCCTTTCTAAACAGTATGGTGCCTCTATGGGCGCATGGATTTCCCCCTGGGGTGGATATGAGCAGGCAAAGCAAAACAGACTCGCCTTTGGCAGGAAGCATATACCCGCCTATGAAACCAATGAAAACGGGTTCTCTCTGGCCGGTAAAAATTACTTTGCTTATTTTAAAAGCTTAGTAGAGCAATTTATCACTAAAGAACATGTGGCCATTTTTAAATTTGATGGCATTGGGGCAGGCGCATTTGCTACAGGCGCCGGTGCAGCTTATCAAGGGGATATTCAAGCCTTATTGCAATTATTAACAGAAATTAGAAAACAAAAGCCGGATATCTATGTAAGTCTGACTGCCGGAACCTGGGCCTCGCCATTTTTTTGTTGTATGGTGATAATATTTGGCATGGCGGTGGCGACTATGACTTTATGGGGGCAGGCGATAAAAGACAAAGATGGTTAAATTACCGGGATGATGCCACTTACCAAAATGTTGTCAAAAGATCCAGCCTCTATCCATTAAATGCGGTAATGGTACACGGTATTATTGATGCTGCCAATGGATGGGTCGCAACCACGGATACCACAGCCGAGGATATGACACAAGATATCTGGGCCTTTTTTGGGAATGGCACCAGTTTGCAGGAGCTCTATATCAACCCCCATTACCTAAGTAGTCAACAGTGGGATGTATTGGCAAAAGCTATTCGCTGGTCCAGGGCCCATCAGGACGTGCTGTCTGACGTCCATTGGGTAGGGGGTAGTCCTAAAAAAGAGGAAGTATATGGATTTGCCAGCTGGAACCCTAAACATGGTACTTTGATGCTGCGCAATCCGGCGTCAATCATCCAGACCTATCAATGCACCCTGGACGATGTCCTGGAGTTACCAACAAAATATAAAAGAAAATACAGTTTATATAACGTAGTGAAAGATACCTATTTTGGTTTATTTGCTTCCGGGGAAAGGCTAACCATCACCTTACAGCCATTCGAAGTAAAGGTCTTTAATGTCCAATAACTCCCTATTAAAAAAATACTTATCAAAAATTATTAAATGCGGTTTAAACAACGAATTAAACAACGAAATTATAGAAAAATCCGACTAATCCCCTTCACTAGCTGTATCAGCTGCATTATATGCTGTTTTGGTATGGTTGTGAGCGCCTATGGACAGCCATTTAAATCCGTAGAACAGCTGGCTGAAAGACGTGTTCCCTGGCTGGCACCTCACCTTGATTTTAAGACACTGGCTGTATCAAACAGCCATAATGATCAACCAAGTGAAAAGGTTCAAGACGGTTTTGAACTATCTTCAAAGAACGGTCGCATTGTTATTAGTGCCAGTTCGGCCAGTGCCGCTGCCATGGGGCTGAACTGGTACCTTAAATATTATTGCCATAGAAGTATGTCCCATCTGGGCGATAATCTCAGCCCCGTTAAAACATTACCGATGATTCAAAAGGTAGTAAAGGTGAACAGTCCATTTAAAGTCAGATATGCCTTAAATTACTGCACCCTAAATTATACCATGAGTTTTTATAATTGGAAGGATTGGCAGAGAGAGCTGGATTGGATAGCACTCAATGGTTTTAATGTGATGCTTATGCCAGTCGGCATCGAGTCTGTTTGGCAAAAGACCCTGCAAAAGAGCGGTTTTACTGAAAAAGAAATTACAGCCTTTATTCCCGGGCCCGCCTTTACCGCCTGGTGGCTAATGGGGAATTTAGAAGGTTGGGGCGGACCTATGTCTAAGGCAATGATAGCCGGCCAGGCAAACCTTGCTAAAAAGATCATAGCGCGCATGCACACCCTAGGCATTCAGCCCGCAATACAGGGGTTTTATGGCATGGTGCCCACCAGTCTGAAAGAAAAGTGGCCGGCAGCCAGGGTAAAAGTGCAGGGAAGCTGGGCAGGTGGCTTTACTAGACCCGACATACTGCTGCCCCAGGATTCTTTATTTGGGCAGATGGCCGCTATTTATTATAGCGAGTTAAAAAAATTATACGGTAGCGATATCCATTATTTTGCCGGAGACCTTTTTCATGAAGGTGGTACTGCCCAGGGCATTGATTTAGCGAAGACTGCTAGGCTGGTACAAAGAACCCTGGATAAATATTTTCCGGGGGCAACCTGGGTACTGCAGGCCTGGCAATCCAATCCCAAAAAAGAACTATTACAGGGGTTAGATAAAAAACATGTCCTTATTTTGGAATTGCTCGGCGAACATACCACTGGATGGGACACACGCAAAGGTTTTGAAGGGACACCTTTTGCTTTATGCCCTGTCAGCAATTTTGGAGAAAAAGCAGGTAATTTTGGCCGTCTCGGATACTTTGCCAAAGAGATTTATATGGCACAACATAGTGCATACCACAAATTAATGCAAGGAATCGGCATTATGCCAGAGGGGATAGACAATAATCCAGTCGTATACGATATGGTCGCAGAGACGGCCTGGCGTCAAAACCAGGTGGATCCCAAATCTTGGATTTCTGGTTATATTCAATATAGATATGGTGTAACCAGCCCCGATTTGGAACAAGCGTGGCAAATTTTTTTGCAAACAGTTTACGACAGTGCCCGGGTAAGCCCTGACGGTCCACCGGAATCTATTTTCTGTTCAAGACCAGATACCTCTATAAACATTCCTTCAACTTATGGCTCGCTCAAGCGCCATTATGATACGGCCTTATTTGCCCGGGGCGTAGCATTATTTGCTAAAGCAGAAAACCTCAGCTCCGACCTTAAGTATTCTCAGACCTACCAGACAGATAAAATAGATTTTATTCGCCAGAAAAATGCCAATACAGGTTTGGTGTTATTTGCAAAGATGTTAAGCGACCTGCGACACAAAGATATAGCCCAGTTTAAAGAAAGTTATGCTCGTTTTAGAAAGGCGCTGCTCAGTCAAAATGCTTTATTAGCGAAAAGCAAGTTTTTTAGACTCTCCAGATGGATTCGTCAGGCCTCCAATTTTGGGGAAAATGCAGCCGATAAAGCATTAGCCATAAAAAATGCCAAACAGCAGATCAGCTATTGGGGGCCCGATAATAATCCTAAGACGGATTTACATGACTATGCCAATAAGGAATGGGCCGGATTATTATCCAGCTTATATCTTCAAAGATGGGACGGCTTTTATAAATATCAACTAGCCAGGTTGGAAGGGAATGCGATTCAAAAGAAACCTGACTATTATCAGATGGAAGTCAATTGGGCAAATGGTAAACCAATTGGTGGCCACGAGTAAAATAGCACAAGATAATAATGAATAGTAAACATACTATGTAGCAATAAATCTATAAAGCAGCAAGTAGGGTTGCTACAGTAGTACATTAGCCAAGCCAATAGGGCCCGAATTAAGGTGGAGTAGGAGTAGGTGGACCAGTTACAACCTCGTTCAAATGGAAGATTTGAACGAGGTTTTCTATAGGTAAATAAAGGCTGCAACTGAAACTGCAGCCTTTATGGCTTCGGTTTCCAATTGGGTCAATGCCTATATGAAATTTTATGATCTATGCTTCTAAATGCCTCCCTACCTGCTTGCTATAATTTAATTGAATGCTTTTTAGGGTAGCCACATTGAACCGACGGCAATAAACAAAGGGTGTATTTGTACGAAAATTTATAGTGAAATGCAGGGTTGTAGATCTTATAAAATTTGTTTTGTTAGGGTAGTGCTGAGGGAAATTATTTGATAGGAGGGATGTTTATATCTATTTTGCGCATAATCAAGTAGTTAATTGCTAAAAAATATTCCCTTTATCATTTGCCAGATGATTTTTTGCCATCCATTTGTATCTTTTTTTTGGCAATTGGGAGGATTGAATGGTCGTATGGCAAATCGAAAATATGGATCAGATTTTATGCAATTTGAAACCTAGACTTTCAAATTGCATGATTTTGATGGTAAAATCGTGTAATTTGAAAGTTTAACTTGCAGATTACACGATTTTGCATGTATTTGTGGTCGATTTTCACTACTTTATTTTAGATGCTTTATTATAATAAAAGACATATTACTGGGGATTAAATTAAAATGCGCTTCGTCATGTTCCTGTTGTAGCACTTTTGCGACCTAGACAGGTTGGTAAGACGCCCCTTGCTTTAGAAATGGCTGGACATTTTAAAGATAAACATACCGCTTAGCTAGATTTGGAATTGGATTCTGATCTTAACAAATTAAGAGGCCCTGAAAGTTTTTTGCGACGTCAGCAAAAGCGTCTTTTGATCATTGACGAAGTACAGCGAAAGCCTGAGCTTTTTAAGATATTAAGAGGATTAATTGATATCCATAAAAGGGCAGGGGAGAGTTCTGGGCAATTCCTTTTATTAGGCTCTGCTTCTAGAGATTTATTGCAACAATCATCTGAAACCTTGGCAGGGAGAATAAGATATATGGAATTATGTCCATTTTCTGCAGCAGAAATATATAATTCAGATCCATTAGGTTACAATAATGATAAGTTATGGTTTAGAGGAGGATTTCCTGGAAGCTATTTAGCTGAAAATGATAATGAAAGTTGGCAATGGCGGGCGGATTTTATTTCTACTTACGTAGAAAGAGATATCCCATTGATGGGGCCAAAAGTGTCTGCTATGAGACTTAAGCGATTTTGGACGATGTTAGCACACTACCAAGGACAGCAAGTTGTGACCTCTGATTTGGGGAAAAGCTTGGGCGTTAGCCATACCACCATCAAATCATATATGGATATTCTGACTGATTTTTATATGATCCGGCAGATTCAACCCTGGTCAGGTAATTCAAAAAAAGATTGGTTAAGACCCCTAAAACATATTTACGCGACACTGGACTTTTGCATAGCCTGCTTAATATTTCAAATTTTGAAAGTCTTTTGGGGCATCCAATTATAGGCGTAAGTTGGGAAGGATTTGTGATAGAGAATATAATTTCAAAATTATCGAATAAGTGGCGGTATAGCTATTACAGGACAACAGGAAAAACAGAAGTTGATTTAGTGCTGGAAACGCCAAACAATGAGTTATGGGCTATTGAGATTAAGAGATCTTCGGCACCTACAGTTGGCAGTGGGTATTATAATGCTTGTGAAGACATGGGTGCGACTCACAAATTTGTAATTTATCCTGGAACTGATCATTATCCACTAGGTGACGAAGTAGAAGTTATGGGACTAATTGAACTTGTAGAAAGGATAGTGAGTGTAGATGGTTAGCCCGTCAACATTGATTTTTCTAAATCCTATGCAATGGTTATTCATAAGAGTTTTACGCGTTTCTCCCATAACTTTCTCCTGGGATGAAATCAAATCCTTTGTATGATATTTCGCAAGTTGGACGATAGTTGTATTGTTATAAACTTCCCTTTTGACATGAGTAGACTGATTGAATCAATATTACTGAGAATTCCACTGCCACCTTTTTACTTCGATGCATCTGATGATAATAAATGGTTAGTTGTTGAAGGGTTACAGAGATTATGGTCCATTAGGAACTTTATTATAAATTCTGAAAGAAAGAATGAAAATGGTATTGAGGCGCCATTGGAATTGAATGGGCAGGAAATTCTGACTGAATACAACAATAAACATATCACTTTTGATATGCTCAACAAAACCATGCAAAGACGTATTCTTGAAACCCAATCACGGTTTACCTTATTTTACCGGGGACGCCTAAAGTTGTTAAATATAATGTTTTTAAACGAATCAATACTGGAGGACTGGGCCTGAATACTATGGAAATACGCAATGCGTTAAATCAAGGCACCCCCTCCTTATTTTTAAAAAGTTTATCTGAGGATTTAAAATTAAGGTCCATTTTGAGGTTGGCAGATAATAGAATGGAAGATCGAGAATTATATTTACGTGCATACGCTTTTATCAATACAAAATATTTATATTACGAAAAGCCGTTAACAACTTTTCTTGATAAAGCTATGGAAAGTATTTATAAAAAGACTAAGGAAGGACTAGAGGAAATTTCTAGAAAAATTATTGATGCAATTGTTATACAATCTGAATTGTTTGGAAGGCATATTTTCAGTAAATCAATTTTAGGCAACACCAACAAAATAATTTTAAATAGTGCATTATTTGAGGTATGGGTTTCTCTAGTCTATTTCCTGGATGGAAATGAAAAAAGAGCATTATTATCTAATAGTGATATACTGATAAAAGAATATAAAATATTACTTAGAAATGAAGCGTTTGTTAAATCTATTACCACTTCCACAGCCAGTAATGAGGCTGTTAGAACACGGTTTGAAGGCGTGAAAAAATAATTGATAAATTTAAAAAATGATAACGAGAATAAGATTACAAAATTTCAAAGCATTTAAAGATGCCGAGATAAATCTTACAAATTTAAATCTTTTTACGGGGTTAAATGGGATGGGTAAATTTTCATTCTTGCAATCCTTGTTATTACTTAGGCAATCTGAACCTAATTTCATTCCAGCAATTAAAGGACTTGTATTAAAGGGAGAAATAATCGATTTGGGCAAAGGGAAAGATATTTATCATATAAATGCTGAGAATGATTTTATAAAATTTGAATTGACTTTTTGCTTTTTTACTTTTTGTTGCCATTTGCCGCAAAAATAAGCGATAAAAACTTATTTGACAGTTGACAGATTGTTATTATGGCTTTACAGGAAAAGAGACATTATTTGGAGAATCCATTGATTATCTGCCTAAAGCTGTTTTTACATTTACATTTTGGGGGAGATGTGTGTGTACACACACACTGGTTTGATTTTGGCGCAATTAGGCTGGTTTTGGCAAGATTAAGAAGAGGGGCAAACTGTCAAGGCAGCCGCAGGTTTTCAGGTTTATTCTGCCCACTGTTTTAATCGGGCCGAGTCTTTTATTATTCTGATTTTTTACAAATAACCATCGCATCCTTCCCTCTTTTTTTGGCTTATTCAATGAAGGGGCTACTTTTTCCTTTCTGTTGCCATGCTACAATGAAGAAATGATAAAATAAATGTAAAACGCCAATGCTCACAAGTCGTAGATACATTCAGCTTGACCTAATGGCTTAAATGCAGCGTGCTATTCAAAATTGAATAGCACGCTTTGTTGTACCCTATGTTGAATGATTGCAAATGCTACAATCTACCTAGTTTTACCGAAACCTCAATCGGCATCATATGCGATATCTCCCTCAGTTGTATACAGTAGCGTGCCCAATTGACCTATGACACTTGCAGGAACATTTAGTGACTGTGCAGCCTGAGCAACATCTCCGACAAATACATCAAAATCTTGCTTATTGCTTGTCGGATGGTCCGCCGAACCAAATCTTGCGAAAGTGGCATGGTTATGAACTGTTTTCATATCCGGTCCCTTATAGACATCCTGTTTACTGACAGCTGTCTGGACAAAGTCAGTAAAGGAATTCAATAAATGCGCTAGACCAGTCGTATTGCCGTCGCCCACTTCTGCTAAAAGCGTTGGAAAGTAGACCGCCAGACGGTTGTCAGAAGCGATAATGCCTAAGGCTTTGTTGACGACCGTTCTGATCGCCAGTCGGCCGGCCTGAATTTTTTGTCCATCATTATCCGGATCCGCTATCATCTTTGTGCCCTGGCCGGCTACCTGGCCTGTGGCCCCTTGAATAAACCAACCTAAGGTATCATAAAGTGGCGTTGTTGGAATGACTGTCATATCATCCTTATCATTATTGTGACAAGAACTAAGACAAAGTAAAATACAGGTGAAAGGAATTAAAATAAGGCCAATTTTTGAGCTGGTTTTCATAATTCTGATTTTATTTATTTGAAAATTTTTTGAGAAGATTAATTAATCGCTTTGGAAATAACCGAAGTTAATTTGCCATAAAAAGAATGGTTATTCATAACAGGACATCCACTCTCTAAGTCTTTGGCAGATACCGTATAAGGCTTAGCTTTTATATGCATTTCATTGATCGCATTTTGGTAGATGCTACTTGCTGAATTTTCCCGGTTATCAAAGCTATAAACCACGTTATGATCCTTAGTATTCAGATAAATACTCTTTATGCCTTTTTGTGCGCCTAGATTGGATTTCAATTGTGCAATCTGTTTACTATCAAGTGGTGACAGAAAATCAGTTCTGGCCATTTGAATATGTTCAAAAGGCAAAGGCCCTTTATGGTAGACCATTACACCGATATGAATAACCAGTGTCAGAAATAATAAAAATGCCAAACCAACCAGGCCGATTAAAGTCCATTTGATTTTTTGCCAAAGTTTCATTGTCATAGATTTTGCTTTTACACCTTGGTGAAATTGAATATTTTTTACCGTATCAATTCCTGTAGAAAATCTTCGGTATAATATATATACGGAGAATGAAGGTGGTTGGATTTAAAAAAAAGATTTTTTTTTAAAATTTATTCTAAAAAGCCCGCTACATTGGGTTAGGTCAGGAGATAATTCTGCAAAATAAATTAACAATCAACAAGTTAGTGTTTTTGATGGACAAGGCGAAGCTGGTTGCTTTAATGATTGAATATACGCATACTCGTTTTAGAGATTAAAGGCAGAAAACTTTCGGCAGAACAAGTTCTTGCAATACGGATGCTTTTAATCGAGAAGGCCAATGAGCAAGAGGATGTTTACCATTCAATGAAGGCGGCGACATGGGAGAAGACAGTAGAGGAAGTTCTGTTGGCATGCCATACCATATCGTACCATACAATATATCACACCATACCATACAATACAATACAATACAATAAATCGCTTTTAGAAGCCAAGTTGATAATTACAGGTATTTAAGGGAGTCATTTTTTATGAAACCCCGCCCATGACATACATCTGATCCATGGTGGGGGTAGGGTTACCACCCGCTTTTTCCAGTGTAATAGCAAATGCCTGGACCTGTCCAGCACTTACTTTTTTCATCTGAACGGGCAGATTTGCTTTTTTGGAGTATACAGCCCTAAATCAACAGGTTTGCCATCAACAATCGCCCAAAGTTGATAGACCTTACCAGTAGGAAGGGTAGGCAAGTCTGATTTCCCTAAATAAACAGTTTGGTCGTTTGTATTCCAGTAAACAGTTACATTAAATGCAGGATGCTGTTTTACCCCTTTCATGACTACCGGACGAATGTCCGGATTGGCAAGCAAGGTCACCTGCTTTTGAATCTGAGACAAACTGTCATTTAATAGGGTCGTATTCTTACTTAACTGCTTGTTTTGTAGTGCTAATCGCGTGGCCAGTTGCGATGCCCTATGCTTTTGGGAGCTGAGATATATATTAAAGCCGATACTAACCATTAAAATAATGGTGCCAGCAATGGCCAGTTTGCGCCAGATACTTATCTGATCACGCAACACCTTTGGACTAACCAATTGCGCTGGGCTAGTAGTAAGTGCAGGCTTGTCTTCTTTTGCCTCGTCCTTAACCTTTAGATCCCTGATTTGGTTCATTATTAAGGATTTGAGTTCACTTGGTGGTTCAACAGTATACAGGCGTCCGTATGTTTCCAGACTTTCTTCCAGAGAACGAACGTGGCTGGCTACTTCATAATGGCGTTCCATCATGGCCATAACTTCCCTATTCTCTTTTTCAGAGAGTAGTCCAAGAACATAGTTCTCAAGGACACCGGATGATATGTATTTTTCCAAATCCAAAATTCGCTATACGATATTTAATAATTTTCTTAATTGAATAAGTGCCTTACGCACTTGTGTCTTAACGGTGCCAATAGGCATCCCCATTTCCTCGGCAATTTCATTTTGCGTGTAGCCGTGGAAATAGGCTAGGTCGATCACCTTTTTGTGCGTTTCATCTAAGGACACCAGGACTTTATCCATTCCAATATGATCCACACTAGGGGTTGTCGTTCCATTATCCGCATCTCCCGCATTTTTTTCGTCAAATGCGTGTATATGCCGATTTTCTTTATAATTTTTTGACCTGATTTTATCGATGGTCGTATTATGTGCCACTCGAATTAGCCAGGTGTATAAATGTCCTTTTTGTTCATCATATTGCCCTATTTTCTGAAAAACCTTTATAAAGACATCTTGCAATAAATCTTTAGCCAGTTCAGTATCTGAGGTCATTTGAAGGATATAACCATAAATAGCAGCACCATAATGATCATACAAATAACTATAGGCTGATTCATCCCCTTTTTTTAAGGCGATGACCAGATCCTTTTCATTATTTAGCGTTTCATTTGTCAATGCTGCTGCTGATTTACTTTCGCAAAGTAGTTTTTTATTTTCAAAAAGATGAAAATTTTAATGATTAAGCTCATATTAAAACTTAAACCACTATAATTGGTATATTTATTTCCAAAAGAACTTTCTTAGGAGGATATACCTGGTCATTTGGGAGAAAACTAACCAAATTAGCAAAGACTGGGCGTGTTTAGTCATCTGGCTGGCATTGATTGCATCATCCCATAAGCCAAAGATAGATTAAGTGATATTGAAATCCTAAATTGGAGGATAAGTATTATCTGGTGAACTGGCTGATCCGCATTGTATTGGATAATGACACCTTACATGTCTCCAAAAATTACACTGGCCAATCTAAAAATAAAATTAACCCGCTTCGTTTTGTTATTACGCTGAAGCATGGATCTGATTTTGATATGATAGAAATGGTTTTTAACCTAGCCATGAGTTGTGTCTTGTATCACCATAGCATAATTAGTGGATGATAAAAATACTTGAAAATATGCGCATCAATTGATCTTTAGAAACAGACTTGTGGCGTTTGGACTACAAAATATTTTTAAAGCTAAAAATCCTTATGGTTAATTTTTATATTTTCGTGCGGGTTTAGAAAAAAGTAAAAGTTTAAACTTATAGTTCGATTAAAATAACCATTCAATAAACAAAAACAAATAAATAAAACCGCATGAAAAAGACCTTTACACTAATGATTACTGTATTAGTATGCTTTGTAACAGCAAACAATACCAATGCACAAAACACCATTTCAAAGGATTCATTGAAAACCTTGAAGTTCAATAAAAATCTATTGAAACAAAAGACAAAATTGAACGAACAAAAATTAATCTTGGCTAATTATCAAAAGGATTTGACAGACTATCAAAGTGATTTGGAAGAGGCAAACGAGAAAGCAAAAGAAACTGCTGCTGATAGCAAAACCGCAGCTGCAAAAATGGCTCGAAATGCAGGTGATAACAAATTGGCAAAGAAAGCGAAGAAAGCCGCAGGTAAAGCATCTTCCGCCAATAAAAAGGCTTTAAAATTGACATCCAAAATAACAAAAATTCAAAGTAAAATAGATAAAACCAATAGAGAAATAACTGGATTAACAGCAGATATTGAGAAGCAAGAAGAAACGCAGCATTAAATAGGAGTGTTGACAATGAATCATTTTTTTGGGATGATTCCCATGGTGTAAATGCTGTTTTAATAATGGATAATTGACATTGCTAATTCTATAAATTACTCAATGGGGTAATCTATTGCTTATAATTGGCATAATTAAGTCATTTTTGGCGAATGAATGGCACTCTCTACTATTAAGGCTTGGCTTGGCGGCCTTTTTTTGGAAGAATTCAAAGGATCTCTGCTTTCGCCTGGTTAGCATAATTCTGGATATTCATTGTCTCTTTTCTTGGGTTGAAACCACCGCCTTTTAGGCGGAAGGCTTAAGCTCAAGAATTGCCTTGAAAAATAATTGTAGTTTTTTGTGCTAATTATTTGTGTATACTAAAATAATTATCTATCTTTGTCAAAGATATGGTAGTTGTAGCACAAATAAAGTTAGTTCCAGATCGGGAGCAATTTGGTCTGTTAATGGAAACATTAACGGCAATGAACCTTGCCTGCAACCAAATATCAGCGGTGGCTTTTGATAACCAGTGTTTTAATAGAATAAGGTTGCATAAGCTAACTTACTACGCTATACGGGAGGATTTTGGACTTAAATCCCAAATGACCATCCGGGCTATTGGTAAGGTTGCTGATGCATACAAGGTTAAAGCCAAAAAGGCTACCGGTCCAATTGATACCCAAGGAACCTTCAGATTAAAAGGGGCGGTGGCATTTGACTGTCGTATGATCAGCTTTGCTCTCTCCAGTGATAGCCTAAGCATACTTACGCTTGAAGGAAGACAAGTAATGAAATTTGAGGTTGGAGATAATGCCCGTAATTTGTTGGCATTTCAAAAGGGAGAATCAGATTTGTTTTTTCGTAACGGTCACTTTTTTTAAATGTCAGTTGTGATATCCCGGAACCCGAATTAATAGTTCACGAAAATGTGATCGGTGTTGATTTGGGCATCAATCAGTTAGCGACCTTATCTACTGGGGAGTCTTTTGATGGTCAGCAGACTGAAAAGGTACATAAAAAAAACAAGCCAAAAGAACTGGTCTTCAAAAAAAGAAGACGCGTTCTGCAAAAAGAAAATTGAAAAAAAACTCTGGAAAAGAGAAAAGGTTTAAAAGGAATGAGAACCACATGTGCGTCCAGCGAAGGTGGATGTGTTCAATGGGAGATAGACCCATCAAGGCAAAAGTCAACAGCCTAGTAGCTAAACAGCAGGTGTGGAAGTAATGAAGCATCTGAAGCCTGTGGATAAAGCCATGTTTTGCATGGTGAGCGAGTTTGCGGGCCGTAACGAAAGTGAACGCATAGGTAGCCTCGTTACTTTAAACCAATGGCCGAGTTTTTATGTGATGTGCGAAGGCAGCATTCAGATCCTATATTGCGAAATTGACTGGTACGAGATCTGAACATTGGCGGGGTTGTAGCGACAGCACGTAAACACAGGACACATCCGCAACTGGAGAGACCCGCTCCACCCTGGGAAGAAAGGACCAGAGCAAGGTAAGCCCTATAACCGCAAAACGGGAAATGGGAAGAAAGGTGAGCGGGAGTCGGAGGGGCTCATATTAGTAATGAAACCGGGGAGAGCCGGTGGAGCGAAGGAGCCCTACTAGCAATCATTCTTTCAACAAAAAGAGAGGCAAAGGTAAAAATGATAAAAATACCTATCAAACTGCAGGATCTGCGAAGAAAGATATATATCAAGGCGAAGGCTGAACCCAGTCATCGCTTCTGGGGACTTTATGTCCATGTATGTAAATTTGAAACACTGGAAGAAGCTTACAAACTAGTCAAGGCCAATGGTGGTTCTCCTGGAATCGACCAAATAAGCTTTGCGCAAGTTGAAAAATCTAACAGAGGCAAATTTCTTTGGGAAATAGAGACCGCATTAAAGGACGGCACGTACAGACCGATGCCTAACAGAATTGTAGAGATACCAAAGGCTGCCTGTACGACCCGAACCCTAGGGATCGCCACAATTCGGGATCGGGTCGTACAGGCAGCTGTAAAATTGATCCTGGAACCTATATTCGAGTCAGACTTTCAAGAAGGATCCTTTGGATATCGACCCATGAGAACAGCACATGAGGCCACAGCGCGAGTAGGAAAGGCGGTCATATCACAGAAAACCCGTGTCATAGACCTAGATCTGAAAGGCTACTTTGATACCATAAGCCACAGCATCCTACTGGAGAAGATCGCCAAGCGGGTCAATGATGACCAACTGATGCGCCTAATCAAAATGATGCTAAAGGCAAATGGTAAAGTCGGCGTACCTCAGGGTTCTGTGTGTTCGCCACTGTTCAGTAATCTGTACCTCACCGAGTTAGATAAAATGCTAGAGAAGGCAAAGGAAGTATCTAAACAAGGGCAGTATTCTCAATTAGAATATGCTCGTTTCGCAGACGACCTAGTCATTTTAGTAAGCTATCACCGGAGTGCGGACAAACTCTGGGAACAGGTAAACAGGAGACTTCGGGAAGAACTGGCAAAGCTAAAAGTCCAGATCAATGAAGAGAAAACCAAATATCTTGACCTCAACAAAGGAGATAAGTTTGACTTTCTAGGCTTTGAATTTAGGAAAATAAAGACAAAGACTGGCAAAATGGGTGTCTTACAACTACCCAAGAAAGCGTCCAAACAAAAACTCAAGGACAAGTTAAAAGCAGCCTTCAAAAACAACGTATCACAGCCACTAACCAGAGTTCGGGATATTATCAATCCCATAATAAAAGGTTGGGTGAATCACTTTAAATACGGTAATTCCTCTAAGTTTTTTGGGGAACTCAAATACTGGCTAAACAAAAAGATACGACGTCATTTAATGCGAGCCATGAAGCGAAAGGGTTACGGTTGGAAGCGGTGGAGTACAAAAGGACTCTTCGCAATCTATAATATATTTTGTGATTTTAAGGTAGTCCGTTGGAAAGTCAATCCCAAACGACAGGCCGAAAACCCTTGGTATGAAATTGTGAAGTGAGCGTAGTGCTGGAAATCGGCACGCTACGTTCGTCGAGGCAGGTGCTGGAAACACTATCTGAGAGATCAAACAAGTGCGCCAGCGCTTGACCCTACCAAAAAGTACATTTAATACACTTTTAATTCCGGAAGTCAAAAAGGAATTAATTGTTATCGAAAGTTTGTTAACCAATTTTAGGAAGAAAACTAAGGAAGCTTTGATTACTTTATCAAACATACATAAGATTGAAATTTCTGACTATTTAATTCTAAAAGATGAATATGAAAGTACTTATTCAGAAGAAAAGGACTCCATACTCAAAGAGTATTACAAAGCGGCTTTTTATTTAGGCTCTATTCTGTCAAAAGAAGATTATAAAACAATATTTTACAACTTATAGATTATGCAAGCATCCATAGCAAATATATTTCTTTTTAAAGATACTGGGGAATTTCGAAAATTGGAATTTGATGAAGGATTAAATATAATTTCTGGTGATTCTAAAACAGGTAAAAGTGCAATCGTTGAAATTATAGACTACTGTTTGTTTGCAAGCAGATCTACTATACCAAAAGGAATTATAACAGACTGGACGGATATTTATTGTATAATTTTTAAATTTAGAAAAAAATATCTGATTTTAGGAAGAAGAAAAAACTGTAATCAAATGTATTTTGGGGTTGAAATAAGTTCGGAGTTTCTGATTGACTTTTCCATAGAATATTTCAGCGACATGAAACTTACTGATTTAGATGAATCCAAACGTGAATTTGAAAAACATATAGGAATTTCTGTTTTAGATACAAGAATTGACGAAGAAGAAGATAAAAGAAAATCTGGTGGAAAAGTTACAATGCGCAGCTTTGTGCCATTCTTATTTCAACACCAAAACCTAATTGCGAATAAACATAGTCTTTTTTATAGATTCGATGATTTTTATAAGAGAAGAAAAACCATTGATGATTATCCCATACTAATGGGATGGGGAAATGCAGAATTTTTTGATTTACAGAGAAATCTTGAAAGCAAACAAAAAGAATTAAATCAAAAGAAAAAGTTAGATGAAAAATTAAAAATCAGTAATGGTCAATTAAGGGAGGATCTTTATGGTATAGTATCATTTTATTATACTTCTATTGGTAAAGAATTGTCTGATGATATTACTTTATCCGATCTTAAAAAACTTGTCAAAGATTTGCCCAATGCTAATATTAACTCATTTGGCGACCAGAATCTTAATGAGGAATTGAAGAAAGTTGATAATTTAATTTTCAAGAAGAAAAAGGAATTAGAAATCGTATTAGATCTATTATCTACAATTAAATCTAATAATGATATTTCTATAAACTATTCCCAAAACATTAATCGCTTAAAATCCTTAGCCTCTATCGAGACAAATGTTAGTGAAGTTCATTGTCCTCTTTGTAACCAAGAGGTAGCAGCGATAAATGATAAAATTTCTTTAATCAAAGAATCTAATGAAATATTAGAGGATGAATTTGAAAAAATAGGTACCTATGTAAATGATACTTCATTTCAAAATTCATCGCTTCGAAAAGAAAGAGATTTTCTGAAAAAAGAGTTGAAGGAGCTAAATGTTAAAGCTGGCAATTTGAATAAGCAGGTTTTATCGGAATACAATACTAGGTATGAATATGAAAGATACTTTTTATTAAAAGGTCGAACTGAAGCAAATGCTCAAAATCTTATTGATAGAAATAAGATTTTATCAAATGGTTTAAATGACTATTCAGAACTAGAAATAGAGATTGAAGATCTTAAAAATAAACTCGCTGGTTTCAACTTAAAGGTAGAGATAGAAAGGGCACAAATAAAATTAGGTGAAAAGATGAGTGCCATTTGTGAATTGCTTGATTTTGAGGAAGAGTTTAAGCCAGGAAAAATTCTTTTCGATTTGGAGAAGTTTAGCTTAAAATACAATTTAAAGAATAAAGAAAACATTCTTCTTTCAGAAATGGGAAGTGGTTCAAACTGGTTAGCAATTCATTTATCTGCATTTTTAGGTTTTTTATATCTGCATAGCATTACTCCGACTTCTAAAATACCATCTATTTTAGTATTGGATCAACCAAGTCAAGTTTATTTTCCGAAAATTTACAAACAATTGGATGAAGAGGGTGAAAGTAAGGAAAAGAAAGAAAAGAAAGTTGATGATAATATTATTCAAGTGAAAAATATATTCAAAGTGATATCTGATGAAATTGCTAATATTGATAAAGAATGTGGATATAAACCACAAGTTATTGTTTTAGAGCATGCTGATGAAGATGAATTTTCACAATTTATTAAATATCGATGGAGCAAAACTGGTGATAAACTAATTTAAGCTAGTGCAAGAAATTTAAGTTGCCGTAATATGGTAAGGATTTGTCGGGGCCTTCATTGCCACTGTTTTCCCATGGTATTTTTTGGCATAAACCAATAAATTTGGCAAGATTTACAGAAGAATAAATTATTAAAATTATTGATGGGATGCCGGAGGACGTTTCGATTAAGGATGACTATTCACAGGAAGTGGCATGGAAAATAAGTACTCACCAGGACCACCCGTTGTAAAGTTTGTAGGCTTTTAGCAACGACATAAAACGATACCAATTAGCGATACATGAAAGTTATATATTTTATTCAGAGTCCAGATTATGCGTTTAGAACACCATGCGTGTCCCTTAACTCCTTATCAAATAGCGCATGGTCATATCCAGCTGTATAATAACGGCTGAATTTCTCCCTGCCGCCCGCCTTTTGGTAATTTAAGGAATGCTGCTGTATATATTTAATAGGAAAAATACCAGATGCCGCCTTTTTGACCACCTCCGCATTAATATCCGTGCCATATATAAAATAGACTTATGTAGTAAACTGGCTTCCTTTAGTAATATAGCTATAGAATAGACTTCTTCCCCAGTAGAACAGCCCGCATGCCAGATCCGGATCAAAGGATAAGTAGCCAGTAACGGTAACACATCTGTTAGTAAAGCCTTATAAAACAGCGAATCCGGAACGTTTCAGTAACATTTACTATCAACTGCTCAATAAAAAGGTTAAAATAGCCCTGATCCAGCCGAAGCCTATACCTATATACTGCAAAACTTGGGGAACCTAACAAGCGCATACAACCGGTTAATTCTCCATTTGAAAAAGTTTTAGCGTAAGCTGTAAAATCATACGACTTAGACTTAGGTGCCAGGCTTAACGCAAAGGTACTCTGGTTATCGTCCTCAATAATCAAAATAGACGGAGCTTTATTTTCCGTAATTATTGTCATTGGCTACTTTAAAACTAATATGTTCAAACTATTTTGCCCAAGGTTTTTCATTAAATAACCATACCCGCAACAAAGAAATCAACTGATCATTATTCAAAGGCTTAGAGATATAATCAGAAGCAGCCTCTGAAATATAATATTCCTATTCACCAACCACTTTCGGCTTAGCCGCAATAATTGTTACAGGTGCTGATATATGTTTAGATCACACATAGTTATATTAAAATGATACTGGAATTTTTTTAAAAAGCTGATCAATCTTAATTCTCCAGAAGATTTTTCAAATATCTGGCCGATATTCAATTGGTTAGGGCTTTGATATTTTGTTACTACTCAGCGGGGTTATTGACCCAATTTCGTCCTTTTTTATTAGCGGCACCTAAGCTCTTCATAATTCTTTGGCATTGCCTGACTTTTAGATCGATTCTAAATTTATCTTTCAAAAGAGTCGACAGGCTTTGTCCTTCCCATCTCTGAGCATTAATACCATAATTTTGTGGAGACTTTTTTAATACGTCTGATATTATATTCAATGGGCTTTCTTGAACACGTGGCCTCCTTCCAGATTTATCCTTATCTTTCAAAACGCTAATATCTCCATTTGTTATATTAAAGGCGTGTATCCATCGTGCAATTGTTTGTGGTGTCGTCCCATGCAGCTGGGCGACATCATCACAACTTAGTTTACTGTCTTGGATCAACATCAGAATACAATGTAACCGATAGGATAATTTTAAATCATCCGAAGTGTCAAAGTATTCCAGAATGCGCTCTTTGATCAATTCCCTATTTTTAATTTCTAATCTCTTCATGGTAAAACAAAATTACAAAAAAATATCGTTTTTTCATTGTTTATAATATATGACGTTATATATTTGCGTATCGTTACAAAATCTACCATAAAAGGCGCGGCGAAAGCCATAAGCAGGACGCAATCGTCCTACAAACCGGGTTTAGCGGCCGACGAGGCTAAAAAGGAATTCAGTCCCTCAAAGTGAGTCTCGAAGAAGAAAAAAGGCTGTCAAAAATAAAGGATGCCATCATTGCAGCAGAGAAGTGGAAGAATGTAAAGTTAAAAAAGGCTAATACATTACTTCAAAAAAAGGTCAACAATGGACTTGCGACTATTGCAAAGTTGAAGGAAAATCTGCGTATTGCCAAGCTGCCTAAAAACAGTTCCAATAGCTCCAGGGCTCCGTCAACTGATTTATACAAGCCTAAACGGAGTAAAGACTTAAGCCTCAGGGAAAAGTCTGGAAAAAAGACAGGGGGCCAACCAGGTCATAAAGGCACCACGCTTGCTTTTAGTACTGAAACGCCTGACGAGGTAATAAACCATATTCCAGATTTCTGTTCTGAATGTGGAAGATCCCTTGCTAGCATTCCGGCGGAACTCGGAGAAGTGCATCAGCAGGTTGACATTAAAGTGCCACCTCCTGTTTTGATCAACCACCAAAGCATGATTAAACACTGTACCTGTGGTAAGTGCAATAAAGGCGCCTTTCCTAAAGGGGTTCAGGGAAGAGTCAACTATGGATCAGGACTTATAGCCCTTGTTGTCAATTTATCAGTTCGTCAATATGTTTCTTATGAAAGAGTCGTAGAGTTTATTGAAGATCTTTATAAAATCCATATCAGTGAAGGAACGGTAGCCAACATTTTAAAAAGATTTGCCATTGGTTGCGACGGTAAAATAGAAGAAATTAAAGATGGGCTACAGGCATCAAAGGTTGTTTGTGCAGATGAAACCAGCGGCAAATTAGACGGCAAGAAAATTTGGTTTCATGTCTACCAAAACGATCGCCTTACTTTTATCGGGGCGCACCGTTCCAGAGGACAGATTGCTCAACAAACATTTTTTCCATTAGGTTTTCCATACAGTGTACTGGTACACGATTGCCTATCAATGCAATTATCGACACCAGCATGCCTCCACCAGATTTGCAACGTCCATTTGCTGCGTGAATTAAAAGCCTTCTTGGAAGCGCATCCAAAGATCGAATGGTCAAAACAATTAATTAGGTTAATAAAAGATGCCATAGACCTTAATAAGAAAGATCCGAAACCAACTGAGGTGGCAAAAATTGAAGACAGATTAACCAAGCTACTTAAACAAAATATGGGGAAAGCACCTGGTAAGATACCAGCCATGTGGAAGCGTTTGAACAAACACAAAGACAAAATCTTTTTATTTCTAAAATACCCAGAACTGAAGATTCCTCCAGAAAATAATTCAAGTGAAAGGGCGATCCGCAACGTAAAAGTCAAGGTAAAGGTCTCGGGACAATTTAAATCTGACGATGGAGCAAAGGACTATGCTACCATTAGATCTATTATCGACACCGCAAACAAGCAAGGGATAAACATCCATGAAGAACTAGTAAGCATCGCCCAGGCCTAGGTTCAATTAATTCCGTATTATTTATTTTAGACACCCATACCGAGTCAAATACATCAGCTCGGTATGGGTGTTTGATTGCAACAACGGGTCTTTGTTATTAAACAGATCCTAATCGTCTGCCGGCTACACAAAATGCGTGCGGAAATAAAAGACCCAACCATGACGCGACGTAAAAAAAACAGACATCAACGTAGATGTTCCACAACAAATTTAGGTAAATTTTGTATTAAAGAGAGTTAGTATCAGGAATTAATCCATCCAATATGATGATTATCAAACAATTATCCACCTGAGTAGTAACGATATTTTAAATTTTAAGCGCTGAAAAATTTATTTTTGGAATTGTCCATTTATTTTCTTTTAACTTTACATTTAAACTGGATCCTATTTAAATTTCTGATGAGTACCTATCATTCATATGATGATCTTACATTATTATCCCTGCTAAAAAGTAGTGATGATGCTGCTTTTACGGAAATTTATAATCGTTATGCTGAGACTCTTTACCATTATGCTTATAACATTTTGCGTGATGAAGATGAATGTACAGATGCCATTCAAGAAGTCTTTGTATGGTTATGGAATAGTAGAGAGAAGCTCCAAATTACTGAATTAAAATATTATTTGCTAGCGGCCGTCAAGCATAAACTAGCCAGAGCCATCCGCAACAGCAAAAGGAAGGCAGAAATACTAGCTGCCCATCCATTAATCCAGACTTCTTTTGAAGAGGACAGTCTGGAATTAAAAGAGTTAAAGGCGGTTATAGTTCAATTCACGAACAATCTGCCTCCAAGAGCAAAAGAGATTTTTCACCTCAGTAGAAATGAATATTTGACCAACCGGGAGATTGCCGCCAAAATGAATATCAGCGAAAAAACAGTTGAAAATCAAATGACTATTACGCTAAAGAAGCTAAAACAAACCCTGGGAAGCTTTTGGGTGTTCTTTCTCTAATAGCGAATACTGCGATTTATAATACCAATAATTTTAATTTTTTTTGTCCCTTATTGGGGGCTGAGTCTTTTTGATGTCCCTTTACTATGTAGGCCTTTGTTTACTGGCTACATAATATAATGGAAAAAGAAGAAATAATTCAGTTATTGGAGCGTATCTCAGATGGAGTGGCTAGTGAAAATGAAATTCGCCAGTATAATGATTGGTGCAATGAATTTCAAATAGATGGCGTTTCCAATGTGGATTTTGAAAAGATCAAAGCCTCCATGTTGGCGGAGATCGAAAATAAGATACACCCGCAGCCGCGGGCTGTAAGGTCTATTGTATGGCCACGCATTGCAGTGGCCGCTTCCATTATATGCGTTTTGTTGCTTGGTGGCTATTTATTTAACCATCAGTCTAAAAATCAATTAGTTCTAACTAAAAAATCCGAAGTTGCCCCAGGAGGCAATAAAGCGGTACTTACACTAGCTGATGGCAAGACTATTGTTTTAAACAGTCTTGCTAATGGAAGCTTAGGTGCGCAGGCGGGCAGCAATATATCCAAACCTGAAAACGGTGTACTTGTTTATAGCGCAGCGAAAGCAGAACCCAAAGCTGTTCAGTATAATACACTGCGTACACCCAGAGGAGGAAAGTACAAGGTTGTACTCTCTGACGGAACGATTGTTTGGTTGAATGCGGCTTCTTCCATTACCTATCCTACCGCATTTAATGGCAATACAAGAACAGTCTCCATTACCGGAGAGGCCTATTTTGAAGTAATCCATGACCAGGCAAAGCCCTTTACGGTGTCTGTTATGGGACAGACTATTGAAGACCTTGGGACAAAGTTTGATATAAATGCATACGGTGATGAACCTGTGGTAAAAACAACCTTGGTACATGGTAGTGTCAGAGTGACCAAAGGGAGTCATCATGTTTTATTGCGTCCTGGTCAACAAGCAGTTGTAAGCAATTATAAAGATCAAATTACCGTGCAAAATGTCAATACAGAAAATGAGGTAGCTTGGGTCAGTGGGTTTATGTCACTGGATAATATTGCAGTAAAGGAGTTAATGAACCGCCTGTCCAGGTGGTATAATATTGATATAGTCTATAGTGGAAATGTACCAGAGAATAAAATCAGCGGGATGATTAGCCGAAAGGCTAATTTATCCGACGTACTCTCTGTGTTAGAAGCTAGTGGCATTCATACCAGGCTGGAAGGAAAAAAAATCATTGTTTTACCCAATTAAATATAAAAGGAATGCATAACATGACCTGACTTTTTTAAAAAGTTGCTCATAAAAAAACCGGATTTCGATCGGAACTCGAAACCCGGCAAATATTTGGGCAAACTAAAATCTCGTACGCTTAATGAACGACCTCTTTGTTAACCCAAACTATGCAAAAGTATGGTAAATATTACTTTTCCCAAACTGCCTTTTTTCTATAGGCGGTTTTGGCCTAAAATCTGGATGATTATGCGTTTAATTGTCATATTAATCATCATTTCCACATTGTCCGTAAGTGCCAAGAGCTATTCTCAGAAAGTAAGCCTTTCCCTAAAAGACGCTCCATTGGCAAACGCCTTTGCCCAAATTCGTCAACAAACAGGCTACTCCTTTTTATGGGACGAACATGTGCTGCAACATATGCCCTCCATTAATGTAATCTTCCAAAATAAGGGCGTAGAAGAAGCCATTAAAGAGTGCCTGCAAGGGCTTCCGCTTACATATCAGATTCATGGCAATGTGGTGTTGATTAAACCAAAGCCTAAAATTGAAGTTACAATACCATCTGCGCTTTACAGCCTTCCTCCCGTCAGAATGATTCGTGGACGAGTCATTGATACCGTGGGGCACCCGCTGGAGGGGGCCTCCGTTAAAAATAAACGTACCAGACAAACGACCTCCACAAATGCCAAAGGAGAATTCGAGATGACCGATATATTACCAGGAGATATTTTGGACATCTCCTATGTCGGGTTTATTCGTCGTCAAGTGACTGTTCCGCAAAATTTTATGAACAGTAATGTTTTTATGATGGTGGTATTAAAAGCCAGCCAAAATGAACTTGACAAGATGATTGTACAAGGGTATGGGACCACTTCCAGACGTTTTAGTGTAGGTGCAATTGCGACAGTAGACGCATCCACAATTGAAAAGCAACCTGTAACCAATCCATTATTGGCACTGGAAGGTCAGGTGCCTGGTCTCTCAGTGATTGCAAAAAACGGTGTGCCGGGCTCAACTACGCTCGTGCAGATCAGAGGACAGAACTCACTTGCTACCGACAGACTGAATTTTAAGCCGTTTGATCAGCCTTATTTTATCGTAGACGGCATTCCCTTTGCTTCTGGAAACGCAAATATTAGCCAACTAAGCAATCTTGCCATGTCTCAGTCCTTTAGTGGTGGCCTGGATCAAGCCACTGGAATAGGCTCATTTAATGGCATTAATCCAAGCGATATTGAAAGCATTTCCATTTTAAAAGATGCCGATGCGACGGCTATTTATGGTTCCAAAGGCGCCAATGGGGTTATTTTGATTACCACCAAAAAGGGTAAACCTGGCAAAACAACCGTTGACTTAAAAATCAATACCCAGTTCAATCAGGTCACACGGCCCATTAAGTTCTTAAATACCCAGCAATATCTTCAGTTAAGAAAGGAGGCCTTTGCTGCTGATGGGATTACACCCAATGATAACCCAAATGACTATACCGGTGGGTATGCGCCTGATTTGACCATTTATGACCAAAATAAGTATACTGACTGGCAAAGGATTATCCAAGGCAAATCCACCAATAATACAGATGTCCATGCCACCATATCTGGAGGGTCGGCAAACAACACATTTATAGTGTCAGGTGGATATACCCGTTCTAATTATAATTATCCCGGAGATTTTGCAGATCAGCGCTATAGTTTACATAGTGCACTGACCAGCACTTCAGCCAATAAAAAACTTAACCTTACGTTTATTTCTGATTTTTCTTATGATCAGAACAGGTCTGCTGGATTTGGTGGCAGCTCTTATATCACCTTACCGCCAAATGCACCGGACCAGTTGGATGAAAACGGGAATTTAATCTGGAATTATAAACAAATACCCATTAATTCTAATTTTTATGCCGGATTATTGCAACCAAGCACCTTGCAAACGTATAATTTTAATACTTCACTAAATATACACTATGAAATATTAAATGGCTTAAAAGTTGGTTGGAGTATGGGCTATAATCGTAATACAGCAAAAGAACATGCAATAAGTCCAGGGATTGCACAGCCACCTTCCATTTATAGTGCGCCAAATATATCCGCTTCTTTTGCAGATGTTGCCAACCAGGCCATCAACGTGGAACCGCAAATCAATTACCACCGAAACATTGGGAGGGGAGTCCTTTTAGCCTTATTGGGCGGGACTTACCAAAAAAATATAAAGTACTCTTCCCAGACCCAGGCATATGGATATTCTAATGATGCTTTTTTAAACTCTGTTAATGGCGCTGCCTCTACTTCTTCCTATGATGTACAGGATCTGACTAAATATGTGGCTTTATTTGGGCGGCTTAAATATATTTATGACCAGAAGTATATCATTGAACTCACCGGAAGAAGAGATGGATCCAGTAATTTTGGCCCGGGAAAGCAATTCGGTAGTTTTGGCTCTGCAGGCGCCGGATGGATCTTTTCAGAAGAAAAAGCCATTCAAGCAGCACTACCATTTATCAGTTATGGAAAGCTGAGTGGTAACTATGGTGTTACGGGAAGCGATGCCTCGAAGTCCTATCAATATCAGGCGCTGTATGGCCCGTATCCTTATACCAGTACGACACCATTCCAAGGTATTCGCCAAACTATTCCCAAAAATCTATATAATCCTGATTTTCAATGGGCAACGACCAAATCCTTGAATTTGGCGCTGGATCTGGGCTTTTTTAAGGACCGTCTGTTACTGAATGCAACCTTTTACAGAGACCGACAAGACAATCAGTTGGTGGCCTATCCACTAGCTGCACAGGCAGGCTTTGCTTCAGTGTTTGAAAACCAGGATGCCACTGTACAAAATCAAGGCCTGGAATTTACCCTTACCTCAGTAAATATCAAAAACAAAAAACTTAGTTGGACCACCAACTTCAATTTGACATTTAATCGCAATAAACTCATTGCCTTCCCTAATCTGGCCTCTTCCTCTTACGCGACCCAATATGTAATTGGAGAACCCACCTCAGTAATTTATGGTTACAGGTACAAAGGGGTAAATCCCACAACTGGTCTATTTGAATTTTATGCGGCGGACGGTTCGCTTACCTCATCACCTAAATATAAACCAGTCGCACTGGGCGGTGATGAGGTAGTCATCGGAAACAGGGAAATAAATTATATGGGCGGATTTGGCAATACGATTAGTTATAAGCATTTCAGCCTGTATGTATTCTGCCAGTTTTCCAGTAGCATGGAACCCAATGCGCTCTCCGCACTTTATAGTAATCCTCCAGGATACGCCCATAATCTTCCGGCTTATGTTCTTGGAAAATACTGGACTGGACCCGGGGATACCCATGCGACGCTACAGCGCCTGGTCAGTAGCTATTATTCACCCTATACATCTCCTGTATATACTTTCCAACAATCTTCCGGTGCATATACCAATGATACCTATCTCAGGGTTAAAACAGCAGCATTATCTTATGCCTTCCCAGAGCAGTGGTTAAGTAGGATGAGCATTAAGAGCGCCAGTATCTTTTGTAATGTGCAAAACCTGTTCACCTTCACCAATTATAAGTTCGGCGATCCCGAGCAACCTGGCAATTTCCTAACGTTTCCCTTACAGCGCATCATAGCGCTTGGCCTAAATCTTAAATTTTAAATCATGATGACGATGGAAAATATATGCACTTATAGAAGGGTATTTCACTTAAGTAGCCTGCTGGCACTCCTTAGTATGCTGGGATCCTGCAAAAAACTAATAGAAATACCAGTAAACCCTCCAACTTCTGTTATTAGAGAGCAAATTTTTAAGGATAGTGCTACAACGCTTTCGGCGGTGGCCGGTGTATACTCACTAACGCCTGGTGGAGCAGGACTGCCATATCAGGATGGTACTTTTACAATATCTACGTCACTTTCTGGCCATGAAATCGCCTACACAGGCAGTACAGAGGAATTTTCACAATTCTTTACTTATAACGTTACTCCTGTAAATGCGGTATTAAACGGTATATGGCAGGCGCATTATACAGAAATCTATCAGGTAAATGATATTCTGGAAAATATAAAAGATAATGGTTATTTATCTACCTCATTTATCCGGCAAATAACCGGAGAGATGAAGTTTGTACGCGCTTTTTGTTATTTTAATTTAGTAAATCTGTTTGGGGGAGTACCCCTGGTCACCACGACAGATTATCAGACCAATGCAAGGCTTCCAAGAGCCCAGTCGGAAGCCGTGTATGCCCAGATATTAGCCGATCTTGGCGATGCCGTCCAGCTATTACCACCCGCTTACCCTTCACCAGGACATTTACGCCCTAATCTTTATACGGCCATTGCCTTACAGGCCAAAGTAAACTTATTTCTGGGTAAATGGCAACAGGCCTATAATGAAGCGGACTCAGTCATCCGTTCAGGAGACTTCAGTTTAGTGACCAACTTAAATGACGTATTTCTGGATAACAGTAAAGAGGCCATCTGGCAGGTTCCAGTTTTAAATACTTTTCAAGGCTCCATGGAAGCGAGCTATTTTTTGCCCAATAGTACCACAGTGGCGCCAAATTTTGTCATAACTGACTCATTGTTAAATCAGTTTGAACCAGGAGACCGTAGGCTTAGTGCCTGGACGGGGGTAAATGTTATTGGTGGTCAAAATGTATATTACCCTGCCAAATATAAAGACAAACAACAAACAACCCCCAGACAGATTACATGCTTTTAAGGTTCGCTGAGATGTACCTGATCCGGGCTGAAGCAGCTGCCCAGTTAGACCATTTGGATCAGGCAATAGCTGATATCAATACATTGCGCGCAAGAGCTGGTCTACCTGCAACAAAAGTAAGTGCCAGCTCCCAGTCTGCTGTGCTTATTGCAGTACGCAAAGAAAGGCGCACAGAGATGTTTACAGAGTTTGGTAGCTGGTGGTTTACACTGATTAGAACCAGTACGGATAGCAAATATCCAGCAAATACACAGGCGCCTGCTGTATTAACAGGCTGGAAGCCAACAAATGCCCTTTATCCGATCCCTGAAAATCAGATATCGCTCAATAGTACACTAACGCAAAATCCGGGGTATTCTCATTAATATACTTTCTTCAAAAACCTTTCAAATTGAACGGCCTCGGGGTTGATCAAAGAGACACCTAAGGCCTTACTTTAATAAAAACTACAATGGAAAAACCTATTTTAAAAATAGAACATTTGTCCCACCGGTACAGTAGTTCCAACTGGGCGATTCGCGATATCAATATGGAAATCGATCGAAACGGCATCCTAGGCTTATTAGGATCCAATGGCGCCGGTAAATCCACGACCATGAATATCGTCTGTGGCGTACTGAACCAGACAGAAGGCAAGGTCTTTATTAACGGGCTGGATGTGCGCGAACAACCAGAAGCAGCAAAAAGGGAAATAGGTTTTTTACCTCAAATACTGCCCTTATATACAGATCTCACTGTAGATGAATATCTTACCTATTGCGGCGAACTCCGTCAGATGGAAAAAAGCGCCATAAAACCCGCTTTAGAAGATGCTAAACAAAGATGTGGCATTGCCCACTTCAGTGACCGGTTAATCAAGAACCTATCTGGTGGCTACCGCCAAAGGGTCGGCGTTGCCCAGGCCATCATTCACCGACCAAGATTGGTGGTGCTGGATGAGCCCACCAATGGCCTGGATCCCAATCAGATCATTGAAGTAAGAGCGCTGATCAAAGAAATTGCCAAGGAGCATGCCGTTGTGTTTTCCTCCCATATACTCTCTGAAGTGCAGGTGCTGTGTAAAGAGATTATGATGATTGAGCAGGGAAGAATCGTATTTGCTGACACGATGGATGCGTTCAATAATTATATCGAGCCCCATAGTTTGCTATTGTCCATGGAAAACCCACCTACTGAGTCGGAATTATTGCAGATTGCCGGTATTGAAAAAGTAGAATTTCTGACACAACGGCAGATAAGGCTCTGGTTTAACAGTGGTCAAGACATTAGCGAACGAATAATTGCGCTGAGCGTAGAAAAGGGCTGGCGGTTAAGAGAAATCAATCTCGATAAGACAGCTCTTGACGAGATTTTCAAACAATTATCCTCAAAAATCACCTTGTAATACCATATTGACATGAAATTAATAGGAAAAATAGCCAAAACAGAATTGCGTAATCTGTTTTATTCGCCGATAGCCTGGTTTTTAACCGTCGCCTTCTTAGTACAATGTGCGATCACTTATACCAGCAATATACATTCTTATGCCGTTACGCAGGAGATGGGAGGGATTGGATTGCATTACATGAAAAACCTGACTTATCAGGTCTTCAATAATCCCTATAACGGCCTTTTTGGCCGGGTCATGCAGAACTTGTACTTATATATCCCTCTTTTGACCATGGGCCTCATCAGCCGCGAAATGAACGGCGGCACCATCAGCTTGCTATATTCGTCGCCCGTGAAAGTAAGGCAGATCGTGCTCGGCAAGTACCTGGCAATGATGATCTATAGTCTCGTACTGGTGGCCGTCGTAGGCATTTTTATCCTGTCCGGTATTTTTGATATCCGGTCTGCAGACTACGGCATGCTGCTTTCAGCAGCGCTCGGTTTTTATTTGCTATTATGTGTTTATTCGGCCATTGGTCTTTTTATGTCTTGTCTGACCACCTATCAGGTGGTGGCAGCTATCAGCTCCTTTGTGATGATAGGCATCTTAAGTTATATTGGCAAACTTTGGCAAGGGATCGATTTTGTACGAGATCTGACCTATTTTTTATCCCTTCAGGGAAGAACACAGCATATGCTGCTAGGACTGATCACCACCAAAGATGTACTTTATTTTGTGCTGATTTCAGCCATGTTCTTGGCTTTTGCCATTTTTAAACTAAGAGGCGACCGGGAGACCAGACCCTGGTATACCAAAGCCTTACGGTATACAGTTATTGTTATAGTAGCCTTATGCATCGGCTATATCAGCTCCCGCCCGGCGTTAATCGGCTATTGGGATACCACCGCAAATAACATCAATACCTTAACGCCAAATGCCCAAAAAATTATAAAAGAGTTTGGTGATAGCACGCTAGAGGTTACTGCCTACAGTAATTACCTGGATAATTTTTCGTATTTAGGAGATCCAGAGCGTCGAAATGACTACCTGTCCAGATGGGAGATATATTTACGCTTTAAACCGGACATTAAATTTCATTACCAGCGCTATTATGACAGTGCCTACGGCAATGGCTATAATATGTTCCAGTTCTACAAAGGAAAGAGCTTAAAACAAATTGCCGAACAACGGGCAAAAGGCCAGGGACTCGACCTCTCCAAGCTAAAGACTCCAGCGGAGATGCATAAAATCATTGATTTGCGCCCGGAACTGAACCGCTTTGTCATGCGTTTACAATACAAAGGCAGAAGCACCTATCTCAGGGTCTTCAATGACCAGATGGTTTGGCCTTCAGAAACAGAGGTATCCGCAGCCTTTAAGCGGTTACTACAAGCAAAAATGCCCAAAATCGTTTTTATTACAGGCCAGGGTGAACGTAATGTCAACAAAAAAGGTGAGCGTCACTACCGAACCATTACCAATGAAAAGACTTTCCGCTATGCACTATTAAACCAAGGATTTGATGTGGATACCGTTTCGCTGGAGACCCAGGATATCCCCGACTGCATTACAGCCCTGGTCTTAGCAGATCCTGTAAGTAGTCTCAGTCAAATAGCATTCAATAAAATACAGCAATATATTAATAATGGTGGCAATATGATGATCATGGGAGAGCCTGGCCGGCAGCAACTCATAAATCCGCTACTGAAATCCTTAGGCGTTCAAATGCAAAATGGCATGCTGGAAGAACCCAGTGAAGATTATGCCCCTATGTTTATTATGTCCCATATGACCAAAACGGCCATTGGCTTCTCCAAGGCATTAGATAAGCCTTCTGTAGATACCCTGCCTGTTACCATGAATGGTATCACCGCTTTAAATTATGTAGATACAGCCGGATTTAAAGTGGCCCCTTTGCTGGTGACAACGGCAGGTAAGGTGCATAATACCCGGGCCAGAAACCCAGATCTGGATTTGGTCGGAACTGCGGATACTTTAGCTGAACAGCAAAATCAAATGTTCACCAGCTATGGAGGCGGAATGGCTGTATCAGTGGTATCTGGCGATAATGCATCAAGTAATCCAAAAGCCGAAGCAGCTAAATTAAAGGCGATAAAAGATTCGCTGTTACCAGGCAACAGCAATAGCCCGAATAAAACCTATACCCCCGCTTTGGCACTGACCAGGCAAATTCATGGAAAGCAGCAGCGCATTGTCGTTACCGGGGATGCGGATTTTATGAGTAATGGTGGCCTTGTCAACAGAAATATGCAGACGGCTAATTTCTTATACAATACTGCATTATTTAGTTGGTTAGATGATGGCAAATTCCCCATTGATACCTCCAGGCCAGATGGCAAGGATATAAGAGTCACGGTAAGTACAGATCATGTTGGCCTACTCAAGATTATTTACATCTGGATACTGCCAGCGATATTATTAATTTTTGGTACCGTCTTATTAGTGCGCAGGAAAAGAAAATAGCGACTTTACTTGTAACCATCAAATTTTGAAAAGTGAATTTAACAACCGATAGCCAAACAATCGCAGATTTAGGCCTATTTAGCAGTTCAAGTGGGAGCAGTATCTATGAGTTATATAACCGTACCCATACACGGGGCGGGGAAGCGGTGCTTAAGGAACTGTTTTTAAATCCGCTATCCGATAAGGAGCAGATTAATCGAAGAAGCAGCATTATAAAAGCCTTTGCCGAGGCAAAACTTCAATTTCCTTTTGAAGGAGCCCTTTTTGATATGACCGAGAAGTACCTGATGGAAGGGGCAGATATAAGTAATGGTAGTCCGCAACGACCCTTGCTCGGAGAAAAGGAAATACTTCAAGGCGTTACAGCGGTCATTGAGCTTATCCAAGGCGTTAGGGGATTTACCAATCAACCTGAGATTATGGCAATGAACCCCTTCCAAAATGAGCGGGAGAAAATGAAGGCGCTCGTAGAAGACCCGGTATTTTTGCCTGCACTTCAACAGTCGCTAAAGTCAAGACCTTCCTATTCGGCCATAGCGGCTTACGATACCTTGTTTCGGGAACAGCAATCCGGCAAACTAATCGCACTATTAAAACATATTTATTATCTGGATGTCTATCTCTCCATTGCTCAGCTAGCCACCGAAAGGAATTTTGTTTTTCCAAAAGCATTAGAGAAGGGCAGTAGCTTGCTAAAACTAGTAGATGTCTATCACCCAGAATTAGAAAAGCCGGTGGCTAATTCCATTCAGATGGACGGGGCAAACAATGTAATTTTCCTTACCGGAGCGAATATGGCGGGCAAATCCACTTTCTTACGCTCAGTCAGCACTGCCATTTACCTGGCCCATATAGGCTTTCCAGTAGCGGCCAGCTCCATGGAATTTTCTGTGCTGGATGGCATTTTTACCACCATTAACCTGCCGGACAATTTAGGCATCGGTGCCAGCCATTTTTACAATGAAGTGCTCAGAGTGAAAAAGGTGGCTACTGCACTCAGTCAGGGCAAGACCTTGTTTGTGGTCTTCGATGAACTTTTTAGGGGAACCAATGTGAAAGACGCTGAGGAAGGCACCATTGCTGTTACCGGTGCTTTTTCTGGTAAAAATAGTAGTCTCTTTATTATCTCTTCCCATATTGTGGAAGCCGGAGAAATACTAAAACGTTATCCCAGCATTGGTTTTAAATATCTGCCCACCAAGATGAACGGGCATATACCGGAGTATACTTACCAGTTGGAACAAGGCATCACTGACGACAGGCATGGTATGATTATTATCCGCAATGAATCCATCCTGGAGATCTTAAAAAATGGTCGGAAGAAAAGGGAATAAAAAAAGGGAATTAGCAGCGGTCCTAACAAAATGCCGGACAGAGCGCCTGAAAGACGCAATCTTTCAATATGCATACGGTCGCTTAATATACAATCATTACAAATTATGAATCAAAATGGCCTTTAATATAGATAAACAGACAGCCCAAGAGCTAAATCTGCTGGGTAAATTTAAAAGCGGTTCCATATTTGGCCTATTTAATAAGGTAAAGACCGGCGGCGGAGAACAGCTGCTTAGTAAAATGTTTCAGCGCCCCCTGGAAGATATGACAGCCATTAATGAGCGCAGTGCCCTGATACAGTCTTTTGAAACAAGTCAGCTTAGCTTCCCTTTTGATGTCCAGCAGGTAGCCTTAATGCAAGATTACCTGGATACAGGTGTGGGAAAAAATAGCCTGGTCACTATGGGGAACTCATGATTAAAAATTGCTTTCTGGCCTTACTCGTGATGAGCGCTATAAACAATCCATTCAGGGACTTCATGCCGTCATTGCCACTCTGCAGAAAGCCCACCAATTTTTGCAGCTCATAGGTAGTACTGCTATTGCAAAAAGTCCATACCTGCGCCGCTTGCAAGAGGTCAGCGCAGTGTTAGCTAACCCGGATTTAGAAAAGCTACGCGAAGTGGATATTTATAAGTCATTGCCAATAAGCATATTAGCAAAATATGATCATCTGTTAAAAAACGAGCTGAGTACACAAATGGAGACAATACTCACCTTTATAAGTGAAGTTGACGTGTTTATCTCCGTAAGTGACGTCAGTAGAGAAAGAGGATTTCATTATGCAATGGCCTTGCCCGCTCAGTCAAATCAACTAAACGTCACAGGACTAAGGCATCCTGCCATCATAAACGGTGTGGGCAATGAGTTACAGCTCACCAGATCGAAAAATGTGCTGTTTTTAACCGGTGCTAATATGGCTGGAAAGTCCACCTTGATGAAATCCATCGGTATAAACCTGTACCTGGGGCAAATGGGTTTTCCGGTAGCAGCAGATGAAATGGAATTTTCAGTAAGAGAAGGCTTATACAGTTCCATAAATGTGGCAGATAATATCAATCTTGGGTATAGCCATTTTTATGCAGAAGTAATCCGGGTCAAGCAAGCGGCTGAGGCCGCTGCCAGTGGCCAAAGATTACTTTTGATGTTTGATGAACTGTTTAAGGGAACCAATGTTAAAGATGCCTTTGATGGTACACTGGCCGTGACAGAGGCTTTCGCTGAATATGAGGAGTGCCTGTTTATTGTCTCCACCCATATTATAGAAGTAGGGGAGGCACTAAAAAATACATCTAATATAAAGTTTGGGTATATGCCAACAGTAATGGACGGTATGCGTCCACACTATACCTATCAATTAACTGCAGGTATAACAAAGGACAGGCAAGGCATGCTGATTATTGAAAATGAAGGGATTCTGGAGCTGCTCAGGTAGAAAGTAGAAATCGAAGGCGCAAAAAAGGCAAATGAATGGAAAAGGCAGGATTAGAAAAGATTAGAAAAGAGGAGACAAGAGGAGACGAGACGAGAATAAAAAAAGAATAGGAAATAAAACAAGCAAAATTAGAAAAGGGAAAAATGTCATCAATGAAAGGGTAAAACCCGTGAAGTAAGATAAAAAAGGAGTGACGAGCGAGGAGAGAAAACAGAGACCAGTAGTAAGAGGCCAGTAATATAAGGCTAGAAGTATGAAGTAAGTAGTAAGTAGTAAGATGCAAAATTAAAATAATCTATTAAATAAGTACAATGCATAAGGATAATTTGATGCTTAAAAAGAATTATAAAAAGTTGTGGCTGATGGCAGTTTTGGCCTTACTTACCAGTTTGACCAGCGTGACCAGCTGGGCGCAGGCGCCCAGTATGGATCAGTACCTGGGCCAAAAACTAGCTCAGGACAGTACCGTGACAGTGGGGAAATTGTCTAACGGGCTGACCTATTATATTAAACCCAATGCCAAACCTGCTAAAAAGGTAGAATTAAGACTTGTCTTAAAGGCGGGGTCTATATTGGAAAATGATCATCAGCAGGGGCTGGCTCATTTTATGGAGCATATGGAATTCAACGGACTCAAGCATTATCCCAAAAATGAGCTGGTAGATTATTTGCAAAAAATAGGCGTTCGTTTTGGCGCAGATCTCAATGCCAACACGGGGTGGGATAGAACCTATTATATGCTGCCTATCCCGACGGATAACCCTGAAAATCTTGAAAAGGGGTTCCAGATTTTAGGGGACTGGGCTTCAGGTGCCCTCATATCTTCAGCAGAAGTAAATGAGGAAAGACATGTTATTTTAGAAGAATTGCGGATGCGGGATTTAAATGCGCAAACCAGAATGCTTAGAAAATTTCTACCTGAACTGCTCAATGGCTCCAGATATGCTTATAGAATGTCTGGGGGTAAAGATAGCATTGTGGCCAGTGCAGATCCCCAATTGATCCGCGATTTTTATCACGACTGGTACCGGCCGGATTTGATGGCCGTCATTGCAGTAGGGGATATTACCGTAAATCAAGCTAAAGCCCTAATTAAGCAATATTTTGGGCAAATAACCGCACCAAGTAATGAACGGCAAAGGACTTATTATCACGTACAGGCTTATACCAATAAGAAGGCTCTGGTGGTGACGGATTCTGAATCAACCAGCTACCAATATGCTCTTTTATATCCAGCCCGCAAAAGACAGGTAGAGAAAACGGTCGGTGATTTTAGAAAAAGCCTGATAAAAAGTATATTTTCTCAAAGTATGAATCGGAAATTCAGGGACCTGGCTGCCACCTCAAATCCGCCTTTTGCAAACGCGCAGCTAAGCCTAAGTGGAACCGTGGGCGCTGTCACGCTGGAAGATGAAGGGATGGAACTGGACGTTACACCAGTGGGTAACCTTAACCGTTCAGTAAGGGCGGCCATTGGCGCGCTACTGAACGTGCGTCAATATGGCTTTACGAAAGAAGAGATAAATACAGTAAAAAAAATGTATCTGCCTTACTACGAAAATAATTACAGAGAGCGTAATGACCTGACTTCTGCTTCATTTACAGATGGTTATGCCGATGCCTTTATGAAAAATACGCCGTTAATAGGCATCGCAAATGAATACGGCTATGTCAAGCAGTTGTTGCCGACCATAACGGATAAGGATATTAATGATTATGCAAAAACTGTATTCATCACGCCTGAGCATTACTTTGTGATGGTTACCGGTCCGAAGAAGGGGAAACTTTCGCTTCCTACAGAAGATGAACTGCTTCAGCTGACAGATGCGGCATTTGTGCAAAAGACAAAAAGGGATACAGCTGAGAAGGCCGCCATTGAGCTACTAAGTCAGGAGCCCACTACTGGCAAAGTGGTCGCCCAATCCCAGGATACAGCGCTCAGTACGGTTACCTATACCCTTAGTAATGGTATCAAGGTCACGGTTAAGTCCACCGATTTTTTTAAAGATCAGGTACTTTTCAGTGGGATTAAATACGGAGGATCGAACCAATATGGGGTAGCCGACAAGTCTAATATTGCATTTTTGGGTAATGTTATTGGTGCGATGGGGTATGGATCGTTTACGCCAACAAAATTAAATGATTTTCTAAGTGGTGTGCAGGCCAGTGTGGGGGTAGGGCTTACCGGACTCGCCGACCAGGTAAATGGCAGATCCTCAGTGAAAGATCTTAAAACGCTGTTACAGCTTACTTATCTTAAACTGACAAGTCCCAGAAAAGATACTGCCTTGTTACAAGGCTTCCTAAGTAAAGTGGAAGCTCGCCTGCCATTACTTAAAGCCGATCCAGGCAATGCTTTTAAAGATTCTTTGACTAAGGTGATGTATGGTCATAACCCATTAGCTCCTATGGTCATCCCCAGCCAGGAGGATATGAGAAATATTGATGTTGACAGAATAATCCAAATTTATAAAACGGAGTTTAATAATGCTGACGGCTTTCATTTTTCTTTGTTGGCAATGTGAATGGCGACAGTTTGAAGCCTTTAATAGAAAAATACCTGGGAAGTCTGCCTGTACAGCATATAACGCCTGCCTATAAGGATAACGGACTACGCATGGTAAGCGGCAATCATTTCTTTAAATTTTACAGGGGAGCTGATAAGAAAAGCCTTGTTTTGGATATTTACCATGGGAAAATTGACTATAGCCCAGATCTGGCCTTAAGGGCAAATATGCTCAGCCAGATTATGACCATTGAGCTAATTAAAAAAATAAGGGAAGAGAAACAGTGGATATATAGCGGAGGTGTGTCCGCATCCGTTATTGAACACCCTTATGGGCATTACAGCCTGACTGCCCAGATGCCTTGCGGTCCTGAAAACGTACAAAATATCCTGACTGAGCTGGATAATGAGGTGGCTGGTTACCTAAAGGATGGTGTATCAAAAGAAGATCTTGATAAAGTTAAAAAAGCCATGATAGAGCAGTATAAGGAAGGTGTCAAAAGCAACGGTACCTGGCTGCAGGAACTGCAGCAAGTGTATTTCTGGGGCATAATAAAAAGGATTTTTTAAATTATGAAGCCCGGGTCAATGCAGTGACCACTGAAGACATCAAAGCAACTGCTAAAATGCTGCTGGCAAATGATCATTTTAAGGCTGCTACCTTTCCTCAACAATAAACCTCTTGGTGAATAATAATACTGTCGTTTAATTAAGTTCTCATGTACTATAACGGGGCTTCTTTTTCTGGAGGCCCCCTTTTTATTATAATGAATGCCAATTAGTAACAACGAATTCTAAGACAAAATATTTGGGATAGCGTTTATGTAATTGCAAAAGAAGAGGACCAATTGGCATAGCTCTTATTACAGGAGTTATAAGGTACTCTAAATTGAAAACTGCCATTAAATAACATATATTCTGAAGAAGCCATTATGGATAATTTTGGGTATTTAATGATAGGCAAATATTAAGGTTGTAAATTATATGTTATTGTATATCAATATAATAATAGATTATGCCATAGGGGCAATTCGTATTTGATTTGGCTAAAACGTAAATGATAATCGCCGAAATATAACTTTTAAAAAATCTTTCCAGCGGTGTCAGTATTTGGCATACCACCACTATTATTTTTGCAGTAAATAAAAGAAATTAATAAAAAAATTACTGCAAAATGAAAAAACTGACAATTGGACTATTACTTATTATGTTATGTGTAGGCATCGGATGTTCAAAAACTGGCCCTGTGGGCCCATCTGGCAAGGATGGGATCAATGGTACGAGTGGTGCGGATGGTACAGACGGTGTCAATGGTATTAACGGGAAAGACGGTTCAACCATATTGAGCGGGAAAGGGCAGCCTGGTACTACAGTGGGTAAAACTTGAGATTTCTATTTGGATTTATCCGCCAGCCGCCTTTACGGACCCAAAACATCGTCTGGCTGGGGAACAGGGTATAGTTTGAAAGGTGTGGATGGGAGTGATGGGGTTGATGGCAAGGATGGCGTAAATGGGAAAGACAGTAGCCAGATATTAAATGGTTATGGGTATCCTCTAGTTGATGTCGGCCAAATGGGGGATTTTTATATTGACCTCAACGATTTTACATTAAATGGCCCTAAACTATCCGAAACAGATTGGGGTAATGACAGGTATAATGCTTAGAGGAACTAATGTTGCTGATGAAAAGGTGGGTGTTGATGTTAAAGTTGCAAATGCCCGAACTTATATCATATCCAATCCCTGGAACTATTATTATACAGATGTACCAATATTGGGTTATTTAGATTTACGTTATAAGGTGATTTTGATATTAAAAGATTATGTATATTTGATTTATTAATGTTAAACTAAATTATATTCTTATGAGTGAAATTAAGCTAAATGATATTTTGCAATTGCAAGATACTAAACATGTCAAAATTAGGCTAAATCTGACCAATAATTCATGGGATGGTATATCTCATTATCATCAAAATCCAGATTTATTGTTGCAAGGTAATTTTTCCAATAGCGCAAAAAAAAGTTTTTCAAAACTGATGATATTGTTATTGGGTTGGTTCAAATAGAGTGCTGGGATTGGCTTTTAATAGACATTTCCAGGATAACAAAGGATTATAATCGACTTTTAAATAGAAGTGAAACATCTATTAATTATTATTATGATAGAGAAGTTTTAACGGAATATCAAAAATATTTTGGAAGGTTGGTTCTGAGTTTTCATAAAAATGGAGCTTACGTGACCCTTGGGGGAAATCGATTAGATGATTTTATCGTAAAGGAGATTCTGGCACATTCTTTTACTAATGATAAATTTCCTGGATATGATAAGGTGAATGTATCATGGAAAGACTTAAGTCGGTTATTGGAAAATAAGGAGTGGAAGAGTGTGCTAGAGAATCAAAAAGGAATTTATTTATTATCGGATACATTAACTGGTAAGAAGTATGTAGGGGCTGCGTACGGAGAGGCGAGGCTTTTGGGAAGATGGAGAGATTACATTAAGAATGGGCATGGTGGAAATAAAAAATTGAAACCATTCTTATTTGATTACATTAAGGAGAATTTCAGGTTCACAATCCTTGAAATTTTTAAAAACTCTACAAATGATGATCATGTAATTGAGCGTGAAAGGTGGTGGATGAATGTTTTACAAACTAGGAGGGAATTTGGTTATAATGAGTGATAAGAACATAAACAAGCTTTTATTTATTTTGTTGTGCTCCGAAAAATCTGATATCAGTGGGTTAAATCGTAAAAAATGATATGTTTTTGACACAATAAAATACTAAAATTCTTTATAACTAAATGATTTGCAAAGAATTTTAGTGTCCTGAATAGGGTTTTAATCTACTTATTAGTGATTTCCTGGTCAAGGAAGACGAGCTTCATGAAATTTTATATCGATCTTTATTCTATAGTCCTATTATAAACAAATATTGGATAACACATCAATTGTTAGAAGTTTCTTGTTCGTTAAGGGTTACTAAAAAAGATAAAAGATTTCCTGAGGTTATCGGGTATTTGCGATGATGATGTTCTTCTTACCTGTAAATGATCCTATATTACGGAGTTTTCATCATGCTTTAAATCATAAAGTCTTTTTTGTAACGCATTCCGGCGGTTGTTTTTATTGGTGATACAATCCCACTGCCTTTTTTTGACGAACCGGAAATATGGATGCCTTGATCGTTAACTTAAATGATTATGGTGCTGGTACTAATATGCGTTGGGATACCATAAATTACGCCACAGCAACAACGTCTACAGTAATCTGTATTATGGCTCCACAAAATGTGATTGAGCATAAAGCTTATCTGTTGACCTCGGATAAGCAGCAGTCAAATGAGTTAGTGATTTCCCACAACGGAAACCGTTTAGAAGTTTCAATGGACACACTGGATGTCTTTGCCAGCGTTGTTTTACTTTTAACCTTGCGCCGGATATGCCGCAAGGGAATGAAAATCCGACCACTACTTTAAATGATTTAAAATTATCTTTTGATTACAGGGGTAGTACGCTCAACGGCTTATCAAGGCGCAAGTTCTCTGCATGTTTCGGGAGGAAGGCTCACTTTTACGACTAACGAAAATAATGCCATTAGAATTCCGCTGGATACATACAAGACCTTTGAAGTGGCCATTAAACCGGATAATTCGACTGCAACCTGGTTCGGGTTTACACTTTTCAATCCGAAAACATACGAAATTAAAGATTTGTACTATCGGATAGGCGCCGATTTCACGCTGCCTTACCAAATGATTAGTGAAAATGCACCGGCGCCCAGATGGACATTGTATAAAAGAAATTTATATAATGATGTCATTAGTCATCCATATCTAGGCGCTGGATGGGATTCTTCCATCGTTACCAAAGTGCATCTCGGACCGTTGAATGGAAACGGGGCATTCTTTGATGCATTTAAATTCAGAAAAGTGCTGTCTATGGCCATGCAGGTCAGGTCAAAGACCTCCACTACTTTGTATCCGAATCCGTCAAAAGGGGATACTTTCTTTATCCAGTATAAAGGGAATATAAAAAGAAAATGGAGCTCAGGGTGCAGCAGGTGGATGGCAGAGTCGTTTTTAAAAAATTGGTCCAATTTAATCCTGGTGAGAAGATTAGCATAAAGTGGGCTAAAAAACCGGCAACTGAGTATATTATGTACAATTAGAAGGTGAACCTGCAGTTGCGCTCCTGATATTATAATATTACCGGACTAGCAGGTGGCTTTGCCGATGGCGGATTATCCAATATTGGCATTGTGCCACCTGCAATTGTTTATGACCACTCCCCAAATTGCATCCTTTGCATAATCATAAGCTTGGCCACTTCAATGATATGAGCACGCTTTTTCATATCTGTCATGTAAAAAGACCAGGAAGCCTTACTCGGCCCGTGCAACCTATACAATATTTGTACACCTAGGTGCTTTTTAAATTCCACCCAATGGTTTTTTAGATCAAATGTCGTATTCGACTTGGTGTAAGCCTGTATTAGTCTATGCATGGTGGCATCCATATCAATACCATGATACAAGCAGGCCATATAGACCTCAGATAAAATATAGGCCAAATCGTAGATGGGGTTGCCCACATGGGATTGCTCAAAATCAATCACACCAAAGCTGTTATCTTTTGAATTTATGATGACATTTCTGCTATTCAGATCACCATGTAAAAGGGTATACTTTTGTGTTTTATACCGGTCGGCTAAATCAATAATTGAACTTTTCAATGCAGAACTGGCCTCCATTCCAGCCGCCAGATCATAGTATTGCAGCTGTAGTTTAAAATCCCTGAAAGACGTATTTTCATATAACTCATTATTAATGAATACTTCCTTTGCTCTAATTGAATGCAGCCTGCCAATACCTGTCATCAGTAGCGCCAATGGCTCCCATAAAACTTCTCCGGAAGCCAGATACGCTACTAAAGGTTTAGGATATGGGACGCCTTGAATAACCAGCAGATCATATTGCTCCATATAATGAATCTGTGCCGTTATATGCAGATCTTCATTTAGTTCATTAAAAAGACAATGAACCTTAAAGGCTAGCGTACACCTTATTTTTTATCAATGGCAGGTGGCGTAAAAACGCTGGATCGATGGCTATTATGATACTGTTTCAGATAATAAGCGACATGAGGCACTTTCTTCTTTCCAGGAACTTCCTGTGGTATCCACCTGTAAATATCATTAAAAAGACCGCCCTCCACCTGGGTAAGGTCTGCACAGCTGGCAAGGCCTCCAGATACCATTTTTATAATCTGAGGTTCCAGTGCAGTAAAATCGGGGTATGAAATGAACATCCATCATCATTTAAGTTGCTCCAAAACTAAAAGAAATATATGGATTTTATCATTAAGCAGCTAAGCATCAATTGTTAATATGCTGGTCGTTCCCAAACTTCATTCAGCGACCAGCAGTTTTAAGATAAAGCTTTTTTGTCAAAGCCAGTCAAAGCAAACCACTGCATAATACTTTTAAACCGTTTTAATATTCGGCAATTCAATGCAATTGCTCCGTATTATTAAAACTTAAAATATAATTTTAGTCCTTATGCGGATCTACTCCATTCTTACAGTGCGGGAAAGAGCCATTTTAATTTTTAACGTTACGCAAATAACCGAAAAAAAAATAAAATTGATGTTGGCACCAATTAAGTGCGAGACTCAAGTGCCCTACTGAACCTTCCTCCAAATACTTTCCTTCCCCAACTGCCTGAACTTGGAAGCCACCTGCGACAGCTTTAAGGTCTTCTTACTACCCAGCGCTAAATACCCTAACTGATCCAGACTCTCATCAAATAAGCTAATCACCCTGCTCTGCAAGTCCCTTTCAAAGTAAATCAGCACATTTCGGCAAAAAATCAACTGAAACTGGTTAAAAGAGCCTTCAGAGACCAGATTATGTGTAGAGAACACCATGCGCTCACTTAACTCCTTATCAAATAGCGCATGGTCATATCCAGCTATATAATAACGGCTGAATTCCTCCCTGCCACCCGCCTTTTGATAATTTAAGGAATGCTGCCGCATATATTTAATGGGGAATATACCAGATGCTGCTTTATTGACCACCTCCGCATTAATATCCGTGGCATATAAAATAGACTTATGTAGTAAACCAGCTTCCTTTAGCAATATAGCAGTAGAATAGACTTCTTCCCCAGTAGAACAGCCCGCATGCCAGATCCGGATCAAAGGATAAGTAGCCAGTACAGGTAATACCTCCGTAAGTATAGCCTTATAAAACAGCGGATCCCGGAACATTTCAGTGACATTTACCGTCAACTGTTCAATAAAACGGTATGCTTAATGTGGAGACGCCTTCAATGTCTTGTTTCCCTTCAAACAATTCAGCAAAGGAAACGCTGCCATTTGATTCCTGGGATTCGTATAAACTCATTGGTCGCATTAAAATACTGGCAAAACACCCTGTACCCGTCTGTGCGGTAACATTATCTGCTGGAACAGCTGAACCTGTAAAGATAAACTGTCCGGATTTTTGTCTTTTGTCCATCTCGAAACGCACCGCATCCCAAAGGACGGGCGACATTTGCCATTCGTCTATTAGGCGTGGAGCTTCTCCTTGAAGCAATAACGAGGGTTTGGTGTCTGCCAATTCCCGGTACGAATGGGCATTGTCAGGGTCTTGCATATAGAGATTACTGCGAGCCACATTAGCTGACGTACTGGTTTTACTGCACCATTTTGCACCTTCAATAAGTATGGCACCCATTGTGTTGAGTGCGTTTTGCAAGGTTGTATCAGAAATTCTGTGTATGTATTTGTTATTTCACATTTTTACATATTGATACCCACAAAGATTCACAAACTTCTGGATTTGGCGTCGATTTACTTCCGTATATGGCGCCAATTTACTTCCGGATTTGGCAATTTTGACCGCAATCTTAACTGTACTCTTGATTTCGACAGAGGGCAGAACACGTCTTCCCGTCTAAATAGCCAGGACGCAAGCCTGAAAATTACCAGAAATCCTCAGAAGTCCCCAGGAATCCTAAGTGATTGTCTAATCCAGTGATTCTAATACCATATTCACAATCTCCTCGCTAATGAACAGAATTGCAGTGTAGTATAAATTTTAGTATGAGAAAATTTATATTTTTTAATGCCCTTTTGCCATTATATTTGTTTTCAAACAAATTAGTATGCTTGACTTTTTAACTAACTTGCCACCCCTTTTAAAAGGATTTTGATATTTAGCCATTATTAGTAGTGTTATTTTTGTGATCCAATCCCTACTTACTATTATTGGAGGCATTGATACAGATGGCATGAATGCTGATTTTAGTGCTGACCTGAATCATATGGATGCGCCATTTCAGCTGTTTTCTTTTAGGAATGTCATTAATTTCTTGTTAGGGTTTGGCTGGACAAGGGTGGTATTTTATAATACTATAGAATCTAGTGTTCTTTTGCTTTTGCTAGCCTTTATTGTTGGTTGCGTATTTGTCCTGTTGTTTTTTCTCTTAATTAGCCAATTACTCAAACTCTCAGAGGATAATACTTTTAGATGGACAATCTAATAGGGTTGAACGGGCAGGTCTATATTCCTATACCTGCAAACATGAATGGTAAAGGTCGGATTCAGATCAGTGTACTGGGTGCCACCCATGAGATTGATGCCATGACCAGGGGCGCTAACAGGCTAACATCCGGAACAAATGTAAAGGTCTTACAGATCGAAAACGCTATTTTAATTGTAGAAAAAGTAATTTAGTTTAAAAAAATATATAATATGGGTGGTTTTACCTTGATTATTGTAGTAGTATTGGTGATTTTTGTCACCTTTCTGGCTTTAGTATCGCGTTATAAACGCTGCCCCTCGGATAAGATTTTAGTAATTTACGGTAGGACAGGGGGCAAATCTGCCAAATGTATTCATGGGGTGGTGCCTTTATCTGGCCTGTGGTCCAGGATTATGCATTTTTGGATTTAAGGCCCATGTCCATTGAAGCGAACCTAACTAATGCCCTTTCCCGTCAGAACATCCGGGTGGATGTGCCCTGTCGCTTTACCATTGCCATCAGTACGGAACCGGATACCATGGGTAATGCAGCTGAAAGGCTCTTAGGGCTCAATGTGGCACAGATCCAGGAAATGTCCCAGGATATCTTATTTGGACAACTCCGGTTGGTCATTGCGATGATGACCATTGAAGAAATTAATTCTGACCGGGATAAATTACTGGAGAACATCTCTAATAATGTCGATACAGAACTAAAAAAGGTTGGCTTAAAGCTGATTAATGTAAATTTCACGGATATTAAGGATGTATCCGGATATATTGAGGCTTTGGGTAAAGAAGCAGCTGCCAAGGCCATCAATGAAGCTAAGGTCAGCGTTGCAGAACAGGAGAAGATAGGGGAAACCGGTAAAGCGGATGCAGACCGATTAAAGGATATCCAGATTGCCGAGTTTATTCGGGACAGGGATGTCAAGATAGCGGTGACCAATAAAGATAAAGAGGTCGCCATTGCCATGGCGGCCAAAGATGAATCCATTGGCCGGGCCGATGCAGACAGAGATGCCAGAATCGCCACTTCTTTGGCCAATTCTTTGGCGGTAAAAGGAGAAAATGAAGCGAAAATTACCATTGCAGACTCCGATGCCGAGAGAAGAGGGCGTCAGGCAGAGGCCTTAAAACTAGCCACCGCTGCTGAAAAAGTGCAGACGGCCATGGCCTTGCAAGAATCTTATGTTGCAGAGCAAAAAGCGGAAGCCGCCCGTGCGGAAAGAGAGCGTACCACCCAAAATGCGAATATTGTCGTGCCTGCAGAGATCTCCAAACAAAAAGTGGTCATTGATGCAGAAGCCGAAGCTGAAAAAGTCAGGTTACAGGCAAAAGGGGAGGCAGACGCTACCTTTGCCAAAATGGAAGCAGAAGCTAAAGGTTTGTATGAGATTTTGTCTAAACAGGCAGAAGGCTATGATAAGGTAGTGAAAGCAGCCGGCGGTGACACGAATAATGCCTTCTTACTATTGATGCTCGAAAAACTGCCTGATCTGGTGCGCACACAGGTACATAGACAAGCCTTCATTAGCGTATTGCAGCGGCCCGCTAGCCGCACGATCAGTGACGTCCAGTCGCTTTACCATAGCCACAATCCCATCAGTGCCCAGGTTTTCTGTCTGCTGCATATTTTTAACCAGTAACCCGGAATCCGCGGCTGGCATGGCAGCCAGCAAATCCGCAATTTTAATGCTAGTCGTCCGGTGGTCTTGTTCGACCTGAGCCTGCACCGTTCCGGTACTGACAATCAGCCCAATAAGCCAGAAGGCAAGTGGAGTCGCCCATCTTTTTCGTGTAAACATATAAGTAAGTTGAATCTGTTGTTAAGAAAATTTGTAGGATAATTAGTAGGATAGATAAATTGAATAACTTCAAGATGAAGCCTGGGTGAATTCAAGATGTAGCCACGAAGCCCACGATGAAGCCAAAATGAACCTAGGATGACTTAAATAGTATAAGGAGCGCGTATGGCAGGCATAAGCATTATATTTGCTGTCTGGTCATCAATAAATTCCTGTTTATCGGGGTCAAACCTCAGAGAACGGCCAAGTCTCAACGCAATCATCCCCATATTGACAATCGTGCAGGAATGATACCCGTTACGTTCATTAAGGGCAAAGGGACGCCTGGACCTTACCGATGCAGTGAACGTCGTGATCTGTGACACCGGGTCAGGGAAATTAGCCAGTTTACGTTCCAGGTTCGGGATATCAGATTTGAATCCCGGATATAATTTACCCTTAGGCCCCTTTATATAGGGCGCATTCGTGTCTTTACCCTCACCATCCAAAATGATTTTGCAACCATCAGCATAGGTGTAGGTAATTCTTCTCCAGGTGCCAACAGTATCGGGATGCAGTTGGGGCGCATCCACTTCCACCAGAATGGTGCTGGCCTGATCCTTGCCTAAAAAGTATTGAATGGGATCCAGATAATGTTGCCCCATGTCACTCAAACCCCTACTATCATAATCCGAGTATCCTTTAAAAGTCTGATGTACCCTGTGTTGATTATAAAGTTTAAATTGGGCAGGCCCTGGCCAGGTGTCATAATCAAGTTCCTTCAGAACAGGTTGCGGTTGCGGGTTTTCTTTGCCAAACCAGTAGAATTTCCAGTCAAAGCCGGTATGCTTGCCCATCCGAACCGTCAGTGGCCAGCCTAAAAGGCCGCTCTCCACCAACTTCTTAATAGGCTTTACAGTGGTGCCCATCCTGTAGAATATATTCTTGAACCTAAACTAGGTATTGAGTCGGAAGATACGGTCATGAAGAGGCATAGCCTCCATCATCCTTTTACCTTCCCCAATTGAATGGGGCATTGGTTTCTACACCAAATGTCCTTGACAGCCGTCGCGGCATCTACAGTCATAATACCATGGCAATGGGGTGGGGTGGTGATATGCACAATATCCACTTCGACAGTTCAATGAGTTTCTGGTAGTCATGAAAGGTTTTGACTTTATTTTTCAGCATGCCTGCTGCTTGGGCCAGATGTTTTTTGTCCACATCACATATAGCCACCACAGGGGTGTTTTCATAGCCAAAGTGGTTTGCCCCCATGCCGCCAACACCAATGACTGCTTTAGTTAGTTTATCACTGGGAGCTAAGAACCCTTGCCACCTAAAATAAATCGAGACACTATAGTAATGCCTGCAAGTACAGTAGAAGTCTTTTTAATAATGTCCCTTCTAGAGTGCGAGTGCCCTTTTTTTATAGGAAATAAGAATTTTTGGTAAATAATGAAAAATAATTTGTTTAATGGGAGTTCTTCAAGATACTAATAAACCTCATTTTAACACGAATTGTACCGTATAAATTATGTCAATTTCTGAAAATGGCAGAAACTACCCAGGTAAGAATGTTGAAAAAAATATTCTACCCGATGTTCTTTATGTACGAACCGAAAAAGACCGCTCAAATCGAATGTTTACTTTGCCACATAAATTGAAATACTCCTTACCGCAAAAGACTGATATCTAAACCTGTCAAAATATTAAACCATGAAAATAATACTGGGCAATTTTGAGTCCAGGTGTGCCGCCCAGTTGTTCTTTGTTTACACATAAACCGAATGGAAAATTTTTTTGTGATGAAATAAGTGGTGAAAATCATTACTTTTTAGGCGCAAACGGTTTATACCAAAATGAGACGGATTAGGAAAAATGAAATTTATTCCCAATGCTATTCGTATTGGATTTTAATGTAATTTAGCAAATAATTGCAAAAGAATTCGTTAAGTGGATATTAGCTGGCCTTTTAAAGGCCCTTAGACAATGACAGGGATAATAGGAATTAACAAAACAAGATAGACTCTATATTATAATGATAATACTAATAAATGCCACAAAATGGAACTCACCCCAATACATATCCTTAATAGTGATGAAATTGTAAAAAGTTTTATTAAATACTTTGAAAACATAAAGGGATTAGAAAAAGCAAATAAAATCCAAACGCATGTAAATCAATGCCAAGCTACTTCAAACTACTTTGCCCACACAATTAAAAATAAAGAATATCCAGTCGGTGACACTATCTTGACAACTCTAAATACGAAATCGTATTTCATCTTTTCAAAGGGCGAAACTGCCTGTATGGGGGGCATGATTTTTATGCATGATTGGATGCTTAATCGAAAGGCATGTGGGGAGCCATACGATGACTTAATAGTAAAGGATATTTTGATAAAAATATTGAACAGATCTAGGCGATCACAATTTAATGTAAGCATTTTCGAAAATTATTATGAGTATCTAAGAAATATATGCGATTTATCATTTAACCATATTCAAAATAAAATCAAAGAGATAGATACCATATCTAATACCGATCAAAATTTCCTTTGGGAAATATTAAAAAAGGTCGGAAGAACGGAACAAGCTGAACTACTAAAAGCTAGAAAGAGTGAATTAAATACAGTTTATTACGCTTACTTGTATCAAATCATAGATGAACAAATATTTAAAAAACTGATTGATAATTTGATTGAATCTGATTCTTCGCACAACATAGTTCCTGATGTACCAATACCAAGTTTGATTCTAAACACAAACGGCCAAAAAGAGAAAATATTAATCCCTTATCGAAAAGGGATAAAGTGGGGGTTTTGTGATTTAAACGGAGATATGAAAATAGAGTGCATTTTCGATCTCGTTTGGAAATTTAACGGAGAATTTGCTTGCGCTATTTTGAATAAAAAACACGGAGTTATAGATAAGAACGGAACGATTATATTGCCTTTTATTTATGATAGTATACTTATTTTTGAAAAAGGATATTTTAAAGTTGAGTTGGATAAAAAATTTGGGGTCTCAAATAAATTTGGCGAATTACTAGTGCCTCTCGTTTTCGATAGTCACATACACATCGATTTTGAAAATGGTTGGGAAAGTGCTGATATTTCTATTGACGGAAAATACGGGCTCAAAGATGAAAGAAACAACCTAATCATTCCTTATATATACGACAGTCAAATTCAATTTGAAAGTAATGATCTGGCCTTAGTAAGTGTTGATGGACAATTCGGATTTATAGATAGAACCGGAAAAACTATTATACCATTAATTTATGATGCACTTTTGAAGTTTAAGGAGGGACTTGCGCCTGCAAAAATTAAGAATAAATGGGGGTTCATCGATAAATCAGGCAATACCGTCATTCCTTTTAAATACGCAAGTGCGAACCCTTTTAATTGTAACAGAGCCGCGGTTAAAGATTTTAATGACCGCTTTGGTTATATCGATAAGAGTGGCAAGGTTGCAATTCCGATTAAATATGAAAAGGCTTTCAACTTTGATGAATCTGGCCTAGCTGTTGTCCAACTCAACGGATTCTATGGAGTTATAAACTTAATGGGAGAGATTTTGGTTCCTTTTGAATATGATGGCCTCAATATAAATAATAAGTACGGTATAATTATGCCATGCAAGAATAAAAAGTATGGGGCTATGGACTTAAAAGGAAAGGTAATTATTTCCTGTCAATACGATACAATTCAGTTGAGAGAGGGGGGATTCAATGTATATCTAAAAACGAAAGGGTGGGGAGTCATTGACTATAAAGGAAATCAGATTATTCCGCCAATTTATAGTGAAATAAAATATAATGATGGAAAGTCTATTATATTTCAACGACATGATGAAGTTGGGATTAAAGATTTTAATGGAGAAACCATTGTCCCACTTGGATTATACGACGAAATCTGGAATTTTAAGGAAAACCTAGCCAGCGTTTCAAAAGACTTTAAATGTGGCTTTATCGACCGGTTTGGGAATCTAGTTATTCCTTTAATTTATGATTGTACATCGAGCTTTGAAAATGGCTTCGCTCATGTAGATATTAATCACAATATGGGGTTTATTGACAAAAATAATAAACAATATTGGGAAGATTAAAGATTTGATTTACATTAAATATAACAGTGGTTGGCACTAGATGTCTATAGTTTACAGTATTTACCGTAACTTTGAAGCATTCGATTTGAGCCGTCTTTTTTGGTTCTTACGAGCTTAATATCTTTGCATCAAATAAAAAACTATGTCGTCAATTGATCGTGATGCAATGATGTAAAAAGTAAGCCGTCTGGGATGTTAGTGCGGGAATTTTGCAAGTTTAATAATATAAGAGAGTCGCAGTATTTTTATTGGAGGAACAGAATAAATAGTAAGAAATTGAAGGTTATTGGAAGGGGAGGATAAATTCCCCACTCACAGCCGTAAAATTAAATTATTTTACCGGCCTATATGTCATATACCACCTATATTTTTTTAAGCAGTTGAATTGCTGACATTACGTAAAACTTTGGTTGTTTCCCATTTTCATTATCCTATAAAGCCAATCATAAATTTGAGCAGAATTATATTTTAACTTTCCATCGTTATCTCTCTCTTTTAAAAGAGAAATGGCTAAAAAGGCGTATTCATTTTCTAAAGATGTAGAAAATATACCTTGATCGTCAGTATTTATAGATACGCTAATTTGTGGGCTTTTTGAAATTGCAATTGGGTCTGTTTCTAGTCCTAAGTTGTAAAAGATTTTAATTGGATGATTTGCATACTTTTGAAATGTCCCGATTAAATAATTGGATGTAGGATTAGTCTCAATACTTATTTGCTTTCTTCCGAACTCAAACAACATGTGATATTGTACCATTTTGACTAGTTCGACGTATGATGTTGTTATATTAAATTGTTTTATTTCTTCACCTGCTAATTTTACCTTTGCATTAAAATGGTACTGTTGGGTTATAAATTTTGCTAATCTATTATTCCTAATATTTTTATTCGTTGGGAATGATTGATTAATTCGGCATCTATCCCAATAAGAAAAATTAATTATATCATATACATTCCTATCTATATTTTCAAAATATAAATATGGATCGTCTCCTCTTAATTTGTATGAATCATAGTATACTGAATAAGGTATATTTTTGACTGAATCGATATTGTTTTTATCTAGATTTTTTGTGAATATTTCATAATACAAATTTTCATATAATGCTTCGAGGCTATTAACTTCATTTCTATTTGATGCGATTCCAAATTGGCTTATTTTTGACAATAACCATACAATATTATCTAACAAGGTTTGGGATGAAAGGATCATTTTATTTTCCTTGAATGAGTAATATTCTTCTACATTAATTCCCAGCGCCAATGCATGTCCAATTCTATCACCTGCATATAAGTTTAGAAAATTTACACAATCATCTATTGCTCTTAAACCATCTACTATGTCATTAAAATCTTCACCGACGTGATAAGTAGCAAACATTTTTTGTGCTTCAATTGTCTCCTTTAAATGGTCAAATTTTCCATTAACTTTATGATTTTTTATATATCTAAATGCTTGTGCAAATACTTCTGGTTGCGCAGCAAATTCACTTGATGCTGCATCGATGCCTTTTAAATATTTTGAATTTGAAGAATAGCTTTCCCTAAATCGACCAATAGCAATTGCTTGTCTTTTTATTTTATTTCTTAATTTATAGTTCCTACAATATATTGATTGATAATTTAGATTATTTGGTTCTTTGTCTTTTTCCTTTATAAAATGTAGAACATAATATATTCCCTGGTTAGTATTGCTGCCCTGAGGATTGTTTTCTAATTCATAAGGGTTTAAATTTAACTGAGTAGATGCAAATGAAATTTTTTCAATTAATTTGTTGAATTTTTGTATTGTGGATTCTAATATCTGGGCATTCTCCTTTGGTGCTATTCGTAACTCCAATGATAATAAGTTGCAGTTTTTTTTTGTTTCTCTTACTGCCAAGTTTATAAATGCGTTATAATATATGGATGATTCATTTATAAAAGACTCTTTTCTATTTTGATATAACAAGAAATTTCCAAATCCAATTTTTTTGTTTACTGCTATCAATTCAGCACGAAATTGTGATTTTATATTTATATATGCATGGAATAAGTAATGGTAACTTTTAAAATTTAAATCTTCGGAATATATTAATTGAAAGCAGTCATATAAAAATTTTCTTTCACCAAAAAACAATAATGAGTCATTTAAGTTTTGAAGGTGAATATTTTTGGGGATAGCATAATCTATAATAATCTTGTCGTCGTGAAATTTAAACTCGTGCCCTAATTCTAATCGTAATAATTCTATTTCGTTATTTAATTGATTTGACTTTAAAATGATATCAAATGATTCGTCTGAATTACTTTCTTTGTCTATTTCAATTTCAAGATTATTGTTGCATTTATGTATAATGGAAAATAGTTTGAAACGGATGTAGGCGGCTTTGTATATTAATACGGATAATTCTTTATTTGAACTTCTAGGTGAATTATTAATATTTGTTCTTAAGTTTATTTCTTTTGTGAAACTTTTTAAATTAAAATTAAGATCGTTTGAATGATTCATTAAGTTAATCCAATTGATATCAAATACAGGACCGGACCCTTTCAGATGAAAGTGATTATCACTAATACCTTCTTTTAGTATTTTATTTAATTGGAAATTGTTAGAAAATATTGTTGATTTCCAAGAAAAAAACTTCCTATCATATTTTGTTAAATTATCTAAGTTGGCAAAATAAGATGTCGTTAGTATATCTTCACCTAAATAAAATGATACATCTCTCCATTTCAATAGTTGTTCAAAAATGACGTAAAGCTCATTGTTTTCTTCAATTAGAATTGACTCTGTAAAATTATTTAAAATTTGAAAATAATTCCTTTGTTTTGAGTTTATATTATAACACCAGTCATCGTTCATCATTTTATAGATATTCCTAATTTCATCAAGGGAATAGCACATATAGTTGCTGAAAGCATATTCAATAAAATGATCGAAACTTAAATAGAATTCAGTATATTTTTCTTTTAAGATTAAATCGGGACAATAATCTCCGAAAATTATTTTTAAGGTTTTGCGTATATTATCCATTTGCTATTTCTTGTAATTTTGATTCAATTTTTCTAAGGGAATCCTGAAAACTAAAATCCATTTCTTCTCTTAATCGCTGAAATATTGTAAATAATTCATTTCCCTCGGTAAATGACTGATAAAGTCTATTCATAGCCTGTTTAGTACCCAATTGTGTTTTATTATTTCCATTAAAATAATCATAGTATTTTTTTAATAGCATTTTCGCTGTTCCGATTTCATCCTTAGTATATGTTTTTTGGTCTTGCGATTCATATACTTGATTGAAACACTTGGTGAATATTTCCCTTTTGTATTTGTCTTCCATTATTCGTTTCCAATATTTAATTATGGGGTTTGTTTCTACCCATATATCTGGTTGGATGTTTAAAAAGCTATATTTTTGTGATATTGTTCGGAGCACTCTCGGTAGTGAATTGGAGAAATAAGAGTATAATAAATCTAGATATAATTCATTCCCATATTGATCTTTATTAATTGCTTCTGATTTAAATTCACTTCTGGCTTCCATATTGAATAGTTCAATAACTTCTAAGTAGAACATTGAATTTCTGAGTAATAAATTTATTTGGGCACCATTTTTTTTGTTCCATTCATCTATTTCAGATATTAATTCTATTGAATCTATGTTTGAGATGTTTAATTGATCCAATATAAGTTTAGGATATAATGTACGGTTAAAAATTGCGAAGGGGGAGAATACCCCATTGGTTACATTTTGTATTGGTTTTATAAATGGATTAGACCATTCCTCCCTATATCTTTTCTGAAGTTTACCGTAAATTATGAAAAAGTTGGCAAACCAATACTTATCTTGATTTGATGGTAACTTGTCAAATAATTCCTTTAAATTTAGATTTTCAATTTCAAAATAATCTCTTCTTCTTTTTTGGGAGAAGAATTTTGAAAGCAATTTATTTGTTCTGAATAATAGAATAATGTTATATACTCTATCTTTTGATTAAAAATTATATCGCTTATTCTTATTGAATAATATATTTTTAATAATTCAACGAATAAAATCATATCTCTATTCGAATAATCAATAAAATGGCTTAAATTGAAAAATATTGCGTTTATATCTCCAATAGTGACATTTTTGTAATTTTTTGCTGATAGGATATTGTCAATACTTGAAAGACCTAAATTATTTCTAATTTTCCTTATGCAATTTAATATTGTAATGTTTAATGTTTCTAAATTCTGACTTTCTAATAAAGTGAATATTTCTTGATATTTATTAGGTAGATTATAGTTTGAGATGTTTAATATATATTTTTTAAATTCGATTTTGAAATTCTTTTTTTTGGATAAGCTTAAGAATTCTACTAATCCTCTAAGTGTTTTTGGGAATATTAAATTATATTTATTTTCTGGATTATCAATGAATATGTTTGATTTTAAATATATGAATTCAGCTAATAAATGGCTTAAATTATCCGCCTCTAATAGAATTTTATTTTCGATTAGAGGTGTTTTTATTTCGATTGCTTTACATGTATCCTTTAGTTTTAGATTATTTAATTTACTTTCATCTCCAATATACACGTGCAATTTATTTCGGCCTAGATAAAGTTCCGGTAATTCTAAATTTCTGTGAACGGGTATCAGTTTTTCTATATATTTGGAAGCTGAAACATTGATTTTATTTAGTAATGATTTATTTAAATTTTGTGTTTCAAAGTTTTGGCTGATATTGATAGATCTGTAGTTTTCAATATTATTTTGGATTTTTAATTCTCTTTGTCTATAATATAAATTCGATAAAGCATCGTACTGTTGTGCAATATAATTTGAAATGGAATCATTTAATTGGTTTGTTTGGCATGCAAGAAATATTATAATTTTTGGTTGAATTAAAAATTGCCTTATGTCCTCTAACATGAAGAATGATTTTCCAAAATTTAAATCAAAATCATCTATGGCTATTATTAAATAATCTTTATTTGACTCGAAGTATTTTAAATAATTAGCAACTAAATGTTTGAAACTTTCTTTCAGATTGTTACTTGTGGCTAATTCACTTAGGGCTTCAATTGACTCTTTTTTATATATGTCTTTTCGAGATAAATTTATAGTTTGTAATGCTTGGAAAGTATTTTGAAATAATTTAATTAGTGTCCTTTTTTCGTCATGATTTATTGATTCCCTTTTTTCATCTTTTAATTTATTTTGGAATTTCTGAAACATCTTTGCTATTATAATTTCAAATAAAGTTTCATCGCCTCGGAATAACGATGGATCTATTACCCCAATTTCCGCAAATGATTTATTTTTTAAATAGCTATATTCTTGTTTATTAAAAAATATTTCGTTTTCAATATTATGTTTGTAAATTAAGGAATCAATTAGAGAATTCATTGAAGAAGATTTTCCCTTTCCTCTGTCTCCTGTAAATGCTATGATATTATTGAAGTCCTCTTGTTCTTGATAAATATCTGACTGTTTAGCAATTTCAATTACATTATTTAAAGCAGCATTATATATATCACTGAAGATAGACGATTCGAATTCGTTTCCTTTTTCGATTTTAATTTTATATTCTTCATTAAGGTTTATCCAGAGTTCTTTATCCATAATTTCTTGATTTGGTTACTTTTGGTTTTATTGAATTTAACTGTTTAAGTTGCTACACAAATTTATATATTATTTTTTAAATTGTCTTTTTTTGTTGGTTTTTAATTTGCTTTTGTGATTAATTGAATATTGTTTGTAATTTGATCAATTTTAATTTTTGATTTATTTTGTGTATAATTTTAAATTGGGTAATTGATTAATTTTGCTATTTTTTATGAAAGTATACGAGTTCCTCATTTAATTTTGGGTTGTTTAATTTTGAATAAAAAATATTTTCTTCGATTCCTCCCTACTGCACCTTCCTCCAAATACTTTCCTTCCCCAGCTGCCTGAACCTGGAAGCCACCTGCGACAGCTTTAAGGTCTCCTTACTACCCAGGGCTAAATATCCTAACTGATCCAGACTCTCATCAAACAAACTAATCACCCTGCTCTGCAAGTCCCTTTCAAAGTAAATCAGCACATTTCGGCAAAAAATCAACTGAAACTGGTTAAAAGAGCCTTCAGAGACCAGGTTATGCGTAGAGAACACCATGCGCTCCCTTAACTCCTTATCAAAAAGCGCATGGTCATATCCAGCCGTATAATAACGGCTGAATTCCTCCCTGCCACCCGCCTTTTGGTAATTTAAGGAATGCTGCCGCATATATTTAATAGGGAAGATACCAGAGGCCGCCTTTTTGACGACCTCCGCATTAATATCCGTAGCATATAAAATAGACTTATGTAGTAAACCAGCCTCCTTTAGTAATATAGCAGTAGAATAGACTTCTTCCCCAGTAGAACAGCCCGCATGCCAGATCCGGATCAAAGGATAAGTAGCCAATACCGGTAATACCTCAGCAAGTATAGCCTTATAAAACAACGGATCCCGGAACATTTCAGTGACATTTACCGTCAACTGTTCAATAAAACGATTAAAATAGTCCTGATCCATCCGAAGCCTATACCTAAATTCCGCAAAACTAGGGAACCTATCCAGCGCATACAACCTGTTAATCCGCCTTTTTAAAGAACTCTTTGCGTAAGCAGTAAAATCATACCCATAAATATCCAACAAATCATTTAATACAATACTGAGCTGCAGATCACTGATCGGTGTTTCCATCTATGACAAGTTTTGTTTAAGAAAACCCAACAGTAATCCCAGCAGTAAATCCACATCAATCGGCTTAGAAACATACGCATTTGCCCCAGCTGCCAGACATTTCTCCTCATCCCCAGGCATAGCCTGGGCAGTAACCGCAATAATCGGCAAGCTTTCACGCCCAGGAACCTTTCTAAGCAGGTCGATGGCCTCATAGCCATCGACTTCCGGAATCATCATATCCAGTAGTACAATAGCAAGACCCGGGAAATCTACAAGCAAAGCCATGCCTTCCTTGGCGCTGGTTGCCGCCAGGCAACCATACCCCTTAGACTTAAGCACAAGACTCAAGGCAAAGATATTTCGGTTATCATCCTCTATAATCAGAATAGACGGAGCTTTATTTTCCATAATATCGCCATTGACAACTTTAAAACTACATTCAAATGACCAAACTACATTGCCCCAACCACATTTCCAAACTACAATGCCTAAACTACTTTGACCAAGATTTTTCATTAAACAGCCATACCCGCAAGAGAGAAATCAATTGATCACTATCCACAGGCTTAGAGATATAATCAGAAGCACCTGCAGCAATACATTTCTCCCGGTCACCCAGCATTGCTTTGGCGGTAACGGCAATAATCGGTACCTGCCCCAATTTTGGGTGTTGCCTAATCAAACGGGTACTCTCATAGCCATCCATCTCAGGCATCATCATATCCATTAGTACAACAGATACTTCTGGATGCAGCTCCAACTGTTCCAGTGCTTCCTTGCCATCAGTAGCAGAAACAATCTGCATACCATGCCTTTCCAAAGACTTCGTCATGGAAAAGATATTACGCACATCATCATCCGCAATCAATACCGTTTTCCCCTGCAAAACATCATTTTTGAACCGTAATTTATTATTATAGCCACTACCACGGCCAGATCCAGTTCCATAATCAGAACCTACTCCCGCTCCAGTTCCTAAATCAGCACCAGCACCAGAATAAGACCTACTACCACCAACGCCAATACCTGTGGCAGCGGCTCCGCCGCTGCCATCTGGCCTAATTTGCCTTTGGTCTTCCACCAAATGTAAAAACAAAGTCACTTCATCCAGGATCCTTTGGTAGGAGTGGGCTGTTTTAACCACGATCGTGTCTGCATACCTGCGAATCCTGCTTTCTTCTCCTGAGGATAGATGCTTACCAGTAAATACAATAATCGGCAAATATTCCAGTCCAGGGTTTTGTTTAATTATATCTAGGGTTTCATAGGCATTCTTATCAGGAATACCCATATCCATAATAACACAATCTACCTCCTTACTTTGTAAGGCTTCCACACTCTGGGCAGCGCTGCTGGCCACTCTGGAAGTAACCTGGAAGGTTTCCAGAAAATTAGCCAGCGCCTGGGCATGGTAAGCATTTTCTTCAACGATCAGCACTTTTTTCGGATGCTTACGCCAAACCTCTTCTAATTTCTGGTACATCTCCTTCATTTGCTCCATGGCGATCGGCTTACTGATAAAGTCTACAGCACCCTTAAGCCTGCTTTCCCTTTTGGCTTCCATCACTGACATAATATGTACCGGTATATGCCTGGTAGCACTATTGCTCTTTAATGCTTCCATTACTTCCCACCCGTCCATAACAGGCAATTGGATATCCAGTAAAATAGCAACAGGCTTATACTGTTCAGCTAGTGGCACCCCATGGTCGCCCCGAACAGCGACTATTCCCTTATAACCCCTTTTTCGGGTAAAATTCAGTAAAGCCTTCGCAAAAGCCGTATCATCCTCAATAATCAAAACAACCTTGTCCTGATTATCATCTCCCTCCAGCAAATGCCTGTCATCCGGTATCTCTTCCGGAATCCTCGATACGATAAACTTACTGCGTTTAGCAGTGGCAGTGACCGAATCAGAGTCAGAGTCAGAGTCAGAGTCCGAGCCCGCGGCCGAGTCTCCAATGCCAGCGTCCAAGTTAGACCTGCTACCAGATCGAGAACGACACGCAGTACCAGTACCAGTACCAGAATGAGAACCAAAACCATTATCTATCACCTCTGCATCAAGTGATTGCCCAGGTTGATCGTCTCTGCTGGATGCTCCAACTCGGCCAGTCTGGTCCAAAGGTAAGCGCAGTGTAAATACGCTACCCTTACCTGGGGTACTGGCAAGGGTAATTTCACCTCCTAATAATTGTGCAAGCTCCCGACTAATGGAAAGACCAAGGCCTGTTCCGCCAAACTTTCGTTTGGTGGAACCATCCGCCTGTTGGAAGGCATCAAATATGAGTTGTTGTTTGTCTTTTGGTATCCCAATACCTGTATCAGTAACAATAAATTCTAGTAAGTAGCCTGATCTATCTGAACTACCCGAACTAGCTGATCTGCCTGAACCACCTGCATTACTTATGTTGCCTGGTACCGCTGATTGACTGGATTGTTCAGATGCAGATCCAGATTTAGATGCAGATTTCGATGCATCTGCATCCGCTTCTAATTTATCCAACAGCTCCGTACTATGGGTATCCGCCAATTCAGATGGCAACGCTGATTGACCAAGTTGTGCAATTTTGGAGGAGGGTGGAGATTGTTCTGACTGATCAGGCCGTTCAGTCTGTCCAGGTTCTGCAGCCGGGCCGGCCTGTCCAGCAAACGCCTTCTTGCTCGACGCCTGAATCTCCAGTTTGACCTGGCCCTGGCTGGTAAACTTAAGGGCATTGGAAAGCAGATTTTTTAGGATTTGCTCCAGTCGCATCTTGTCTGTCTCTATTTCTGCTATACCGCTTAGGTTATTTTCAAACAACAGTTCCAGCTTTTTATCAGCAGCAACAGGGGTAAACAGTGACCGGAGGTCACTGATAACACTCTCTATTGCAATGGGCTGATATTCAAGCTCCATTTTTCCTGCCTCAATTTTCGATAAATCCAATAGTTCATCAATCAGACTCAGCAGGCCATTGCCGGAACTTAAAATGACGCCAGCTGATTCTACCTGTTCATCGGTCAGGTTCTTTTCACTATTCTCATATAAATAATGGGAGAGTAGTAGTATTGAATTCAAAGGTGTTCTGAGTTCATGGGACATATTGGCCATGAATTCAGATTTATACCGGGTACTTTGCTCCAGGGCCTTCGCTTTTTGTTGGATTTCCAGGTTAAGCTCATTGGTTAACCGGTTTCTAACCTCCAGTTCCAGGTTTGTTTGCTGGAGTTCTTCTTGTTGTACTCGGAGCTCTTCTTCAGAGGTCTGTAGTTTCTGGGTATGGGCTTCGAGCTCTGCATTCATATTCTCCAGCTCACTGTGTTGTGCTTGTAATTCCTCTGCCTGTGCCTGGGTTTCTTCCAGCAGCTCTTGCAATCGTTTATGGTTCTGGGCACTATTAATGGCAATACCGATATTCTCGGCCACACTTTTTACAAAAGCCAGCATTTTTTGCGGATAAGGATGCACGGCTGCCAGCTCAATGACGCCCATAACCCTTCTGCTGCCTTGATAGCGAATAGGAACTACCAGGATATGGCTGGGTCTGATTGCACCTGTGGCATGGCTGACTGTAATCTGATCATTTTCTACATCTCGCAGCCACATGGCCTGGTTGTTTAAGGCTACCTGGCCCACCAGCCCTTCACCGAGTGCAATTTCCTTTTTGGCCCTGTTTAAGGCATAACTACTTTCTAATTGTAAGGTCTCATTACTTAATATATATAAAGCACCTACCTGACTTGCTGTATATCCTGCAATAAAATGCAGGATATCGTTTGAAAGGATGGGTAGCTCCTTTTCACCGATCATCTGATCATTTAAGCCAGCGGTGCCAATTTGCATCCATTCACTCTCAGACAACTGGTTAAATGAATCTTCAAGGGCAGCAGCCATTTTATTTAAGGCCTGGCTGATGCCGCCCAGATCATCATCATCCAATTCTTTCTCTTCTTTACTTACCCGAATACTATAATCTCCATCAGAAATCTGACCTGCCACATGTTGGATCAATTCAATCCGCCGGGTGGTTTCTACATTTTTTTCTTCCAGCTGCTGCTGCAACCTGGTTTTAGCGGTTACCTCACTGGTCACTTTAAAATAGGAGAATATAGAAACAGCAATGGCCAGCAATGCTGCAAATACAATAATCAGTGGCGTATAGGTCGTAAACATTTGCAGGGTGCTGAGTCTGGTGGCCAAAAGTTGCTTGGCATCAGTTTCTGCCTTGCTGATGGTTGCCCTTAAAGAGTCCATAGCAACTTTACCTGCCTGCATATCCTCTTCATCAATTACCTCTCCAGCCTTTTTTTTATCCAGTAAGGTTTGCAGTACACTTAGGCGGTGCAGAATAATATCTTTGATCTGGTCCAGGTTCTTTTGCTGTACCGGATTATCTAAGGTCATCTCCTGGACCTGACTTATTAATTGAATGGCCCGATCTGAAGCACCATTATATGGCTCTAAGAATTTCTGCTGTCCGGTAATCAGAAAACCGCGCTGACCCGTTTCTGCATCTTTCATCGTAGACATAACCGATTCCAGCCGGGTGACTACCTGGTTGCTATGATCCACTAACTCAGAACTCTTAAGCAGGTTGCGAATACTAACAAAAGAGGCAATGGAGATGATAATCAGCAACAACAGGGAAAGGCCCAGGCCAATTTGCAGATTACGGGTGAGTTTTGTACGCATAATATAATAACGGTAATCTATTTTTATTCATTTCTAAACTTGTTGCTATTTCTTTTCCTAAATAAAAACGTAAATCATTGAAAGTCAAAACAAAATTTAATCTGAATTAAAGCTAAACTGTAATTAACAAAGATGTGGGTCCATACCAAAATCCAAACGTCAACCTAATTAAAGTAAAAGTCAATTTAAAAATAAATACCTATTCAAATCCAATATTATACGCTAATCTTATATCAATTAATAGGTCATATTCAGAATGGTCAATTTCCAAGGTCAATTCACAGGTTAAATCAAATTAGACTCAAATTCAAGTTCTAAGCCTTCGTTACACCTACAAAAATCCCCCGACCTTAAATGCTACTATGTAGTCACATCTGTGATGAGGTTTTAATAAAATGCTTATTCAAAGCTGCAGTCAGGCAACTTTAGAATGAGCATTACTATTGGCGCTGCCTGTCAATTCACTGGTAGCATTAATTGCAGCTTATAAAACTAATGCAATATTTATTTGCTTAACAATGCACCGATATGTCTAAACTTTTATTTTAGACTATGTATGTAATAATATTAATAATCATTTAATTAATTAATTAATTAATTAATTAATGCTATAGCCCAATTGGCTTTGTACTAATCTTAACCCTAAACCATTTCTCAAACTAATTGGCAGATATGCTTGATTCAACGGTGACTGGGTTTAAGGGGATTCTAAAATAAAAGGTGGAACCCTGGCCTAGGTCGCTTTTTACCCCGACAGCACCTTTATGGAGTTTAATGATTTCTGCGCAGATAAATAGACCCATACCCAGTCCTTGAAACTTACCGTCACTTTCTTCCACTCGGTAGTATTTCTGAAATAACTGCTGCTGTTCCTTACTAGATATGCCAATTCCATGATCAATTACACTAATTTGTAAGGATTCATCTGGTAACAACAGTGATTCTACAGTGACTTCATTACTTTCTGGCGCATATTTGATGGCGTTACTGATATAATTGAGTAGTACCTGTTCTAATCTATTTTCATCTCCATATACAGAGAGACCGGATAGGTCTACTCCCTGCATGTGTATTTTTGTATCTGGATAGGACTGATGGATATTATTGATTGCATTTTCCAAAAAAGAAGATACCGAAAAATGCTTACAGGCTAATTTAAGCTTATTGGACTCGATTTTGGTAGCATCTAGTAGTTCTGTCACCAGGCGGTTTAACTTATTTAGCTGTTTTCCAGACCTTTCAAGATACATCTGGACCTGATCGGTCTGTTGATTTTTTAAGGACATTTCTGCTAATTGCAAATAACCTTTGGCTGAAGTGAGTGGGGTATTAAGCTCGTGGCTGGCAATACTAATAAATTCATCCTTTTTGGCCTCTGCCTGGGTCCGTTTTTGGATCTCTGCCTGTAATGCTTGCTGGATAGCATTAAGTCTGATGAAAGTCTGGATCTTTAAAACAAGAATATCCGTATCAAAGGGTTTAACCAGGTAGTCTTTACCACCAGAGGCGTAGCCTTTGGTGATAAATTCCTTACTGATGTTGACCGCAGACAGGAAAATGATGGGTATATTGGCGGTTTTGCTATAGCTGCTGATGGTTTCAGCGACCTCAAAACCATCCATACCTGGCATTTGTACATCCAGGATAATGAGCTCATACGCCTGCTTTAAGACTTTTTTTAAGGTCTCTTCGCCTGAAAGCGCTGTATCTGTTTGAAAACCCCGCCCTTCCAGAGCCTTGCTTAAAGCAATTAGATTCTCTGGTTTGTCATCAACAATAAGAATCATAGATATTTACTTATAAATACGCTAATAATTATATGAATAGAAGCTAAGATAAGCCAATTAAGCGAGTTTTTCGTAGAAAAAATGAAGGAGATACCCCCATAGAAGTAGGTGCCTGAATAAGGGGGTGAAAATGGAATGGTCAGAAGTTACATGTTGAGTTCATGTTGGGTTCATTCAGGTCGATTTTATATATGTAAGGTTACCTGTTGCACTGATGCTCTTTTGGCTGATGTTATCTCCAAATCCCGTCAAAGAGGGATAGGGTACAAAAATATAATTGTAGCTTATTCAAAATAGCTCCATAGGTTTGATAAGATTGTTAAGGTCATTTTTGTTCTGTCGTGTGGCAAGTTGAAAAGAAAGAAAACTGTTGGTTCTGTTGAGACATTTCTTTTAATGGCAAATAGCATTTAGTATATTTGAACTTGCTATTTAAGGCTGACATCAATCTATATAATTAAAAAAAATTAACTAATGAAAAAATAGCAAGAAAACTTTTTTTTAAATTAGCATCTATTATACATTTGCAGGAAAATATATTAAAATAGGTATTATCTGAACGGTAAATTATCCTATTGATTAATCAGGTATTTATGGATTTTTGCTGACTTCAAAACTAATCGCTTTAGTATTTAATGTTATAAATACTATGTTATTGATTGTTAGGTGTTATAGTATTGATGATTTAAATTAATTTAGTAATTTATTTTAATGAGAAACATTCTGGTTATTGATGACGATGAGATTATACAAAATGTATTAGACAAAGTCCTTACTAAGGAAGGATTCCACATTGAATTGGCTGGAAATGGAAAAGAAGGGCTGTCTCAGATTGAGAAAATGGCCTACGATCTTGTTATTACTGATCTGATGATGCCATATGCCAATGGCTTTGAAATTATTAGCAGATTGAAAAAGCATCCAAATACTGCAAATGCTGCTATAATAGTGATATCTTCCATTACAAATGAAGATTCAATTATGGATGGTTTCAAATTAGGCATTGACGAATATGTTCGTAAACCAATTATCATTGGCGAACTGGTGATGAGGATTAAAAAACTTTTATCTCCAAGAACCTGATTATGTTTGAATCTCCATATTCTTTTGAAAATCTTGATGTTGGGCAGAATCCTGCCTGGTTAAATTGGTTTTTATCACTTCCTTTAGTTATACAAATAGCTGTGGTCTCTATTCTCATATCCACATGCTTCATCCTTTATATTCAATATAGGATTTGGTATATTAGGTTTAAAAACTATATATATAATAAAAGAGTAAAGTATATTGTTCCTATACTGGATGATTTAATCACAGAGCAAATAGTCTTAAAGTCAAATGCTTCTCAAAACCAATTCGGGGAGCCGGCTTTTAATATCCCTAACCAAATCAGAGCCGAATTTAGGAGTAGAAAATATAGACAGATAATTATTGACCGGATAATCAAATATCAAGCTGATTTTACAGGGACTATCGGTACCGAGATGCGTAACCTTTACATGGAATTGGGATTGGATAAGGTCTCTTTCAGGAAAATGAAAAGTAGAAAATGGGAAAAAAAGATCAGAGGTATTAGAGAGCTGACAAATATGGATATTTTGATTGCAGATGTAAATATTCTGCCTTTGACAAATAACAAAAGGCAAGAACTTCGTTCAGAAGCCCGCAATGCTTATATCAAGTTAAGCAAAAATGAACCCTTTAAGTTCTTTGATGTAACTACAGAGCCTTTACTTAAATGGGACCAAATTGAGCTTTTTAAAACGATAACGACAACAGAAAATATAGCCATCCCCAATTTCGCTCGTTGGGTTACATATTCGAATAATAAAAGCGTGGTCGCTTTTTGTATGGAGCTAATCGTATATTACAAACAATATGACGCCGCACCTGCAGTAGTCAAGCTACTTGAAAACAAAGATCACCTATTAAGAGCCCAGGCAATAAATTGTCTGGGAAAACTAAAATATGAGCAAGCTGCTCCTCAACTGGTGCATATTTACAGTAATCAGCCGCTAAATTGCCGATTGGAAATATTAAAGGCACTTGGAAGAATGGGTAACAAAGAAAATGTTACTTTCCTAAAACAGGAATTTATGTACTCTACTGATTTCGATATACGCAAAAACGCAGCAAAATCCATTGTCCGAAACAGTAATAAGCAGCAAATAGATCTACTCATGGAGTCCTGTACACCGGAAAATCAATTAATTTTAAAGCACAATTTGAATCCCTTAATTAAATATTAATGCTCCAAATAGGTCAATGGCTAATAAATTTTTATGAAAGCAGCGTATTTGCATATGGTGCTATATTGCTATTGATCTATACCATGCTAGCTATATTTTCCTTCATTTCTATTCGGAAATATTTAAGAAGGGAAAGTTGCAGCGATTACCACGATCTTTTAAAATCGGCCTTATCACCTGGCATTTCAGTAATTGCCCCCGCTTTTAATGAAGGACTCTCCATTATTATGAATGTGCAGTCACTTTTGACTCTAAATTATCCAATTTTTGAAGTGCTGCTTATAAATGATGGCAGTACTGATAATTCAATGGAACAACTTATCAAAGTATTTGAACTTGAAAAAGTTGATTTTGCCTATAATCCTAAGCTCCATGCAAAACCTATAAGAGGTATTTATAAATCCACTAATCCGGCCTTTAGTAAATTGACCGTTATTGATAAGATTAATGGAAAAAGTAAAGCTGATGCAGTGAATGCTGGTATCAATGTAGCGTCTTTTGATTATTTTGTTTGTACGGATGTGGATTGTATCCTGGAAATGGATACGCTTTTGAAACTAATAAAGCCGGTGATGGAAGAAAGCTCCAGGCGCATAATTGCCGTAGGTGCTACCCTGAGAACTGCGAATTCTTGTGATATCGATCAGGGGTGATTATCCAAATGAAACCACCAAGCAAATTATTGCCAAAATTTCAGGAGATGGAGTATATCCGAGCATTTGTCCTGGGAAAAATGGGATGGAACCTGATTAATTGCATACCAAACGTTTCCGGAGGATTGGGATTATTTGATAAAGAAATCGCCATAAAGGCAGGTGGATATGATGCCCAGTCTTTTGGGGAAGATATGGAATTACTAGTTAGAATGTGCCGCTACAGTGGAGATAACCAAATTAAATATGCCGTAAAATATATTCCTGAAACACTATGTTGGACAGAAGTGCCGTCCACTATTAAGATATTTATGAGGCAACGAAGTCGATGGGCGCGCGGTCTGGCCCAATTGATGTATGCCCATTTTAAAATGTTTTTTAATCCTCAATATGGCAGAGCAGGACTTATAACTTTTCCATATAATTTCTTTTTTGAATTATTGGCACCCATCATTGAAATTGTAGGCCTAATATATTATTTGTATTTATGGATTTCAGGTAGAATTAATACAGAGTATGCCGTCCTGTTATTGTTATTTGTCTATTCCTATTCCATAATGATTACTACTATCGCTATTCTTTGGGACCAAATAACCTTTAGATATTACAAATCCTGGAAAGATGTATTGCTACTATGTGCAACCGCTTGTCTGGAGATCTTTTTATACCATCCTATGATTGTTTTCTTTTCCATTAGAGGGTATTACTATTTTCTTACAGGGAAAAAACATGTGTGGGGAGATATGCAGAGGCAAGGATTTGGACAGGCGCGTAAAAATTAAATTTGATAATCATTATGGTGCATAGCTTTTGGTCATATATGCGAACCTTTTTCGAAGGTGGAATATTCATCTATGGTGTTTTGATCCTGTCAGCCTATGCATTCTTGGCTATCTTATCCTTTTTGGCTATAAATCAATTCCGAAAAAAGAGCAATACACAGATTATAAGAAATTGACCAGTTCCCCACTTGCTCCAGGCATTTCCATAATAGCCCCAGCCTACAATGAAGGTGTTACAATTATTCAAAATGTACGCTCCCTATTGACATTAAATTATACAAATTTTGAGGTTATCATTATCAATGATGGTAGCACAGACGATACCCTGGAAAAACTAATTAATGAATACGAACTGGTACAAGTAGAATTTGCTTACGACGAAAAAATAAAATCTAAACCAGTCCGTCGGATATTTAAATCCATCAATACAGCCTACGAAAAATTGATGGTCATTGACAAGGTGAACGGAAAAAGTAAGGCCGATGCATCCAATGCAGGTATAAATGCGGCCTCTTTTAATTATTTTTATGTACAGACGTGGATTGTATTCTGGAAAAGGATACCCTTATTAAAATGATTCAGCCCATATTGGCAGAAGAACATCGCAAAATAACTGAATTAGGCGCACCCTGCCCACAATGTGGTTACGTTCACGTGGTAGAAGACACCAAAAGAGTAATTGCAACCGGAGCAACTCTAAGAATTGCCAATTCAAGTGATATTGAACAAGGTGAACTTGTCAGAATGAGACCACCCAAAAGCCTTTTTCCTAGATTTCAGGAGATGGAATACATAAGAGCCTATGTTTTAGGTAAAATGGGCTGGAGCAAAATCAATTGTGTCCCCAACGTATCGGGAGGTTTAGGGCTATTTGACAAAGAAATTGCCATTAAAGCCGGAGGATATGATGCCCTTTCATTTGGAGAGGATATGGATTTAATCACCCGTATGTGTGCTTATATGAAGGACAATAAACAAAAGTATGCAATACGTTATATTCCGTCCACACTTTGTTGGACAGAAGGCCCTTCTACGCTTAAGATCTTTGGGCGGCAGCGCACCAGATGGGGACGTGGATTAATACAAATTATGACACTGCACCATAAAATCCTATTTAATCCCAGTTATGGAAAACTAGGACTTGTTGTTTTTGCCTACAATTTCCTTTTTGAATTTCTGGCGCCTATTGTTGAACTATTAGGCGTGTTATATTATATATATATAATTATTACAGGGCAGATTAATGTCGTAGATGCAATATTATTGCTATTATTTCTGTATCTGTATTCCATTATGATTACCCTGATCGCCATATTTTGGGACCAGCTAGTCAATAAAAGCTATAAAACCTGGATAGAGGTGGCAGGCCTTAGTCTGATGGCCTTTCTGGAACCTATTATTTATCACCCATTGATTGTATTTTTTGCACTCAAGGGGTATTTCTTTTTTATTACTGGACGCAAACACACCTGGGGCAATATGCAAAGGCGTGGATTTGGACAACCGACACCTTAATACTTAGGACCCGTTAAAAAACGATCATGATGTGTAGAAGATATATAGGAAAATATATTACCAATTTGCTGGCTTTAATCTTGTTACCCAGCCTGCTCTGGTGTCAAAATAAAAAAGTCAGCAATACCACCTATTTGACCCAAATTAAAGCGGAGATGAACGTGCGGCAGGATTATGTCAAGGCATTGTCTATTGCAAAGGCCGCAGCAAAAGACTATCCAAGAAATGTAGATTTTCAGTTTTGATGGCCAAACTTTACCTCTTGAATAAGGATTCTGTCCGGGGAGAACGCAAATTAACCGAAATCATTACAAAAGTGCCAACCTACAAAGATGCTTATCTAACCGCTGCATCTCTATATGTCGCAAAAGGAAATGAACAAAAAGCTTTGAATATCCTTGATAAAGGACTAGATCGGTACCCTGGAGAATATCAGATGCTGGCCAAAAAATTGGATATTCTCGCCCTTACAAGGGATTATGCCAATGCAGACAAACAAGCAGATAGATTACTGCGTACTTTTCCAAAGGACAGCAGTGTGTTGAAAAAGTATGTAGATTATCATAACGAAGCAGGTAATTATTATCTGAAGCATGGAGGCCTGGACAAAGCATTTAGTCAATTTGAAATGGCCCTAGGGACTTCACCCCGTAATACCCAAGCGATTGAGGGAAGCCTGTCAGCCATTTTGCTACAAGGCAATGATCAAAATAGTCTGGCATTTATCAACCAATTGCTGGCAAAACACCCAGAGTCCTATGAATTATGGATGAAAAAGCTTGGTTTATTGCAACAAATGCGGCGCTATCCAGAAGCCCTCGAATCACTGCAGCAAATGCAAAAAAGTTTCCTTCAAATGGAAAGCTTTCGCAGCTTAGCCAGGAATTGCCCCTGGAGGCTGCCAGGTATTATAAAAAAATGGATCCCTATTATGAGTACCTAAGCGTTCTTGAAAAATCCCCAGCTAATAAAGAGGCTTTAAATAATGTGATTAATATGGCCATTAGTCGTAATATGAATCAAGAAGCCCTAGTTTGGATCGATAAAGCTTTACGCATTAGCCCAAATGACAAAGACCTACTAGCCCAGAAGCAAAACCTTTTGGAAAAAGGTGGTAGATATGGGCAAGCGGCTGCCATTGCAGCTAAGCTTATGTATATCAATCCTTCTACATTTACTAAACAAACTTATTTCGATCTAGAACTAAAGAGAGCCCGTGATTTCGCAGTGCAGGGATTATATGATAGCGCTGAAGTGGTCTATCAGACTGTTTTAAGGATAGAACCAAACAACAACAAGCCATAAACGGTTTCGTCAACCTATTAGCAGAGCAAAAGCAATATGCTTCAGCTATTCAACAATTAAATAGAGCAATAGGGTTTTATCCGGATGACATCAACCTAAAAATAAAAAAGGCTCCATTTTTCAACAAAATGGAGATTTTGACCAGGCTGCTGCTGTCTTTTTGAAATTATACGAGACCCATCCACAAAACCAGATTGTGCGCGCAGGCCTGGAGGATGCCAGTTTATCGGCAGCCAGATCCAGCATGCAGGTCATGGATTATGATCAAGCTTTAATCTTATATAAAAGAGTAGAGCAGCTGGATCCCCAAAATAAAGAAGTACTTAATAGTTTGATCAATATTCAACTGGCAGGTGATAATGATACAGGCAATAAGGACGCTTTAGAATGGATTAATAAAGCTTTAGGTTATTACCCGAATGACCAGGCATTTATGATTAAAAAATCAGCTGTTCTTTTTAAATTGAAAGCCTATCAAGATGCGCTTTTAATCAATGATTCATTGCACCAAAGATATCCTTACAATACGACAATTAAAGGGAATTACTCCGAACAACTCTCCACAGCTGCCATGCACTTTCTTAAAAGAGGAGATACTTTGTCTTCCACGGCTGCCTGGATCAAGTTAAGACAACTTAACCCGAAGGACAGTCTGGCATTGTTAGCGCTTATTAATATTAATCAGCAGCAAAATCGTTTTGATACTGCTTTACAGCTATCTGATACCGCACTCAGCATTTACCCGGAAAATACAGCATTTTTAATGAAAAAGGCCTCTGCTTTAGAATCCCTGAACCGATTTAAAGAGGCGGCAGATGTTGCCAAGAACCTCGAGAGGATAAACCCAGAAAGTCATAAATACAGTGATTATGCAGCTTACCTGAGGTCAAAGTCTTATCATAACCAATTGGGCTTCTCCTTTTTAAATTCTCATTTTGATTCTTTGGCACCAGCCAACATTGCGACCATACAGTATAGCCATTTGGGTAAAAAAATGACCCTAACTGGAAAATTGAATTTTGCAGGTCGAGCAGTGGGCACTGGCTTACAATTAGAAGTCGAGGCCTATATTCAGCACGAAAAAAATGGTACTCCTATGGAAATCTAGCAATTGCTAACAAGGTCGTATTTCCAAAATGGCGAGCTGGGTATTCCTTATTTCATAATTTTGCAAAGAGTTGGGAAGCAGAGTTAGGGGCGAGAATCATTGACTTTGATTCCTTGAAGAGCGTGTCAGGCGTTGCATCCCTAGCTCATTTTTTTGGTGATTTCTGGACCAATATAAAAGGATATGCAAGCTTTTTATCTGGAAATCAATATACTGCACTTACTCTGACGGCGCGTCAATATCTGAATGAAAAAACAGATTTCTTCTATGCAACGATGGGTTATGGGAATTCCCGGATGATTTAAGTCGCCTATACGATTTTAATCAGAATTTAAAATTTACCACCTATAGCATCGGGGCCGGATACCAGAAAATGTTCAATTACAGAAATTCCATCAGTATTAATGGCACTTGGTATAATCAAAAAATTGCTAATGGCTGGTTTCGCAACCAATACGACATTTACATCACCTTTTTCAGGAAGTTTTAATTATTTAAACCATTGTTGCTATGTTGAAGCGAAATAAAATTCCAAGATATATATTGCTATTTATTAGCCTAAATGTGGGACAGTGCATAGCGCAAGGCAGACAACAAATAGAAATTGTAAAAAATCAACACTCAGATTATCAGGTGATACTCCCACTAGCACCCACCAAAAGTGAACAAAAAGCCGCAAATCTGCTTGTAACTTTTATAAAGGCTACAACAGGAGTAAGTCTTCAGGTATTGAATGAGCCAATAGCTGGAAAACCCATGGCAGCAATGCCAGGTATTTATATCGGCCGCACCTCAATGGCAGAACATCTTAATCTATTGAGAGACAGTATCATGAGTTCGGAAGGATACCTGATTTGTACAAATAACAAAAATGTACTTATTATTGGCGGCAAAGGTCATGGTGCAGAATACGGCGTTTATTATTTTGCTGAGAAATTTTTGCAAGCGCGAATGTATGATGCCAACCCGGCGGAATTTGTACAAAAAGTAACCTTGAACTACCAAGCAATTTAAAAATCAGCTCCATACCCGCCTTTATTTATAGGGAAAGCTATTATCCATGAGCGAAGATCCCGCATATCTTAACTGGCACGGTTTGCATCGATTTGAAGATCTCTGGGGCATTTGGGGCCACTCCTATAATAAGCTTATACCCCCCTCCGTTTATTTTAAAAAGCATCCTGAATATTATGCCCTGGTAAACGGTGTCAGACAACCAACACAATTATGCCTGAGTAATCCTGAAGTATTAAAAAAAGTAATTGACACCCTGAAAATTATGATGGCAGAAAACCCTGATGCCATTTATTGGTCAGTAGCCCCAACGATGGTGGAGGTTACTGCAGTTGCGATGCGTGCAAAAAGTTGATAGGGAAGAGGGAGGACACCAAGGATCGTTGATTCGCTTTGTCAATAAAGTCGCAGATGCTTTTAAAGATAAAAAAATTACTACTTTGGCTTATGAAGGCACGGCAGCTGCGCCACAAAAAACGCATGCCCAATCCAATGTGATTATATTAATCAGTAGTATAGATATTTTCAGAGAGCAGCCACTAAGAAATGCCAACTGGCCAGCAGCAGTTTTATTGCGTAATCAATTGAAAAGCTGGGCAAATAAGGCAAATCAACTCTTTATCTGGGATTACTCTGTACAATTTACCAATTATTTGTCGCCGTTCCCCGACCTGGAAGTATTGGCTGATAACCTTAAATACTTTAAATCACAGCATGTAACAGGTATTTTTGAACAGGGTAGTGGGGACACTTATGCAGATGCAGCAGAGCTTAATAGTTACCTCCAGGCAAAATTGTTTTGGAATCCAGATCAAGATGTCCATGATCTGATCACCGAATTCTGTAATGGCTATTATGGCTCTGGATCAGCCTTTGTGCGGGAATATCTGATCGACAGGAAGACAGCGCTGCAAAACTCAGGCAAACATTTGGATATTTATGGCAATCCTATGATAGACAGCAGGGGATACCTTTCCACTGAAAATATGGAGCATTATCAGAAACTGCTGTATGAGGCGCATCTAGCGGTGGCAACAGACAATAAGTATAGCGACCGTATTAAACGGCTACAATTGAGTCTTGAATATGTGGCACTTCAGCAAGCACTGTTTTATGGTATTGATTCGGGGGGCTTTTTACAAATTTCCAAAGATTTAACCACCTACATACCCAAAGCCGGTTGGCAAGACCGAGTGGACAGATTTGTAATGGATTGTAAACAGCAAGGGGTAAAAGTATTAGCTGAAGAGGGCTTGTCTCCAGATGCCTACAAAGATTATTGGCAAAAAATTCTTTCTGTTCCTTTGCCGGTTAATCTTGCCTTACATGCAAAGGTAACGCTTGACAATCCCTTTGTGGAAGATTATCCAGCAAAAGGCAATCAGACGCTAACAGATGGAATGCCAGGTTATAAGGATTTCAGTTATAACTGGTTATGTTTTTACGCAGCAGATCTATCGGCCATCATAGATATGGGTTCGATAAAAAACTGTGGAAAAATTAGCATAAATTTTTTAGATGATCCAAGACACTGGATTTTTTTGCCTGTTTCGGTACAAGTGTCTGTTTCTCAAAATGGTATTGATTATAAAGATTTAAAACCCGTAGCTTTTAATGAAGGACCGGAACATAGCGATATTCAAATTATAACTGCCAGTTTTTCGCTGCCAGCAGCATCCAAGCTGCGCTTTATCAAGATAAAAGCCATCAATCCCAAAACATTAACTGTCTGGCAAAATAATACATCAAAAAAAGCTATGATTGCGGCCGATGAAATCAGGGTTACCCCTTAGATTGTAATAAATATTGTATTTTTGTCACAAATACCATTTATGCAATCTGAAAAGATTACTGTTTTATATGTGGACGACGAACAAGATAATTTGTTCTCCTTTAAAGCCACTTTTCGGTTAAAATATAATATTTTAACCGCTTCCAGTGGAGAAGACGCTCTAAAGATCCTGGCAGAAGAACGCGTCAATATAATCGTATCGGATCAGCGAATGCCACAAATGACAGGCGTCGATTTTTTGCAGATAGTCCAGGACCGATTTCCAGATGCAGTGCGCCTTCTGTTGACCGGATATGCAGATTTGAATGTCGTTATTGAGGCTGTCAATAAAGGAAAGATTTTTCATTATCTGACCAAACCATGGGATGAAAAAGAGATTGAAAGAATATTAAATGCCGCTTTTGCATTCTGGAAAGAAAAACAAACCCTTAAAACCACCAATGAACAATTGGAATTTATGCTGAGACAGAAACTACTTTCCTAAAAAGAATCATTGGGGTGATGTGCCCAAAACGAGCATATTTTCGCAGTAAAACATCCCTCTAATTTCACATCAAAATAAGAACGAAACTGAGATAAAAAAAACTTCATACGTTTTGAATCGGTTTTGAGTAAGTCTTCATTGGTATAGTCATAATCATAATTGCTTTTAAATCAATCAGAACGGCAGAGGATTCAAATATAGTGCTGCTACTGCAATTAAGATTTTAATACCAAGGGATTCTGAAAGGAAGTGATATATGTAAAAATTATAAGTTTTATATTTTGTTGGGAATGCATACCGTAAAAGTTGTTCCCATGTCGACTTCGGAATCGATATCCATCTGAGCACCTAATTTGTCCAGCGCATTTTTTACATTATATAAGCCAATGCCAGATCCCGTTCCGTGGGTAGTAACTTTAGAAAATAGATTGAAAATTTCATTAAAGTGACTTTTAGGGATTCCTATGCCCGTATCCTTAATGATGATTGTGACTTTTTCAACAAGAACCTGAACGGAAAGGGTGATGCTTTTATGCATTGAATCCTTTTTCTGATATTTAATAGCATTTGTGATCAAGTTATTTAAAATCATCTTGATCAAGGATAAGTCAGATCGAAACGGAAGTGTTTGATCCACCTTACAATCAAAACTAATTTTGTTAGTGGTCAGATAAATCTGGAAAAGAGAGCTTAATTCTTCCACCAAAACCTTAAAATCAATCTGTTCGATTTTGAGAGCCCCTTGGTGGAATCTGTAATAATCATGCATGCCAGCAATATAATCCTCCAGCTTAAATATGGATTTTTCAATTAAAAGCAGCATTTCCATGATTTCCGTCAAATCGGTCATTTGGGTCATTGCATCCACCGCTCCCAGAATGCCAGAAAGGGGACTACGCAGATCATGACTGACGCTATAAGCGAATTTATCCAGTTCTTTATAAGCCTGTTGCAATTCCTTGTTTTTTAAATGCAACTGGGAGCTGGCTAAAAAGAACTTATTCGCTTCCTCAATAGCGGAAAATATTTCTACTTCCACCCAGGGCTTTCGGATAAACCTAAAAATATGACTGTTATTTATGGCGTTAATCACCACATCAATATCGGTATATGCAGTAATTAAGATTCTAATAGGCAAAGGAAATTGCTCTTTAATCTCCTCAAAAAAGACAACACCCGTTTTACCCGGCATGCGTTGGTCACAGAAAATTATTCGAATATCTGAATTATCCTTTAAAATAGTGGTCGCCTGCGCTGTATTTATAGCTGTAAAGATTTCATATTGCTTACGAAAAGAAGCTTTAAATCCAAAAAGATTATCTTGTTCATCATCGATATAAAGAATTTTAATCTTGTTGTCACACATCAGTTGGGTTATTTTAAGTTCAAACTTTGTTTTAAGGGTTTTATCGCATTAAGTAGGGGTGTCTTGTCGCAGTGGCAAATTTATTATAAATCTGGCACCATCACCAGGACTGGATTTAATTTGAATAATTCCATTATGCTTCATAATAATGGTGTGGCTAATTGACATCCCCAGTCCAGTTCCCTCACCCACTTCTTTGGTGGTAAAAAAAGGATTGAAGATCTTATTGCGAGTATCTTCATCCATGCCAATTCCATTGTCTTCTATAATTATCTCCACATAATTGGCTTGGTGCAGGCAGGTGGTAATGGTGATTTGACCTCCAGGCCTTTTATCAAAACTTTTGTCAATCGCAAAAATTGCATTAGACAAGATATTCAGGAAAACTTGATTAAGTTTACCTGGATAACATTCAATAAGAGGAAGCGTACTATAATTCTTTACCACTTTTATATTCCCTAATTGATTGCTAATAATGATCATGGCAGAATCTATACCCTCATTTATAGAGGCATATTTTAGGCTATCTTCGTCCAAACGGGAAAATAACTTAAGTCCTTTAACAATTTCTGCAGTTCTAGAAGCCCCATTATGGATACCGCTAATGAGATATGCAATTTCTTCACGTAAATAGTCAGTCTCTTCCTTTTATGATGCAGTTCGATTTTAGCCAGCTTTTCTTCCTTTGGCAGCTCAGAGAGAGCAATTTGTTCAATATAGTTCAAGGTATTATAAAGGGCATCAATATCGCGCCTCAAAGGAGAAATATTAGAAGTAACAAAATTAATTGGATTATTGATCTCGTGGGCAATACCAGCAGTCAGTTGTCCAAGTGTTGCCATTTTTTCAGACTCAACCAATTGCGTTTCAGTTAGCTTAAGATCTTCTAATGCCGCGTTAAGGTCAGAAGTTCTTTGCTCTACCATTATTTCAAGTGTTTTATTTTGTTCCCGAATAATACGTTCATTCTCATGGGCAATTTTAATGGCTTTGGCCTGCGAGAGCTCCTTTTCTCTTTTAAGCACAGTAATGCGATCAGCAAGTGCGATTGACAATAGCGTAAGTTCAATGGCAGTTCCCAGACCCATGGTATATGACGTAAAGGCATTATAAGGTAAAAGACCTAAATTACGTAAAGAATAAAGGATGATGCCCACAAAAAATATAGTCCAGGCAATTAAAAAGTACTTTGCGGGTCTAAAACCTTGAAAAGATATTTTAATAGCTACAATATACATCAATAGGGTTGTAGCTAGTGCGGAAATATCTATCATTCTAAAACTAATCTCATCAAAGCCCGCCAAACGAAAGACTATAGCAAGCAAATATAAAGTTGCTGGGTAAGGAAAGAGCTTATGTAAAGTGGGCGTTCTGTTTTTCGTTTCTAAAAATTTTCTCACAAACAACATTGCAGTAATGCCAGCTAGTGCAGGGAATATAATAATAACTTTATTAATAAGCCAAGGATAGCCCCCAAATAAATAATGATACGTATAACCATTTAAGGTGGTTTGAGTAAGACCAATGAATAAACAATACAGTACATACCATAAATAGCTTTTATCCTTGGTAAAAAGAAAGAGTAAAAAGTTATAAGCTGCCATAACAGCTATAATGCCAATGAAAATGCCCCATAAAACTTGAGCATTCATTTTAGAACGTATTATATCCAGTCGACTACCCAAAATCAAAGGGATAATTAGCTGCTCTGAGCCTTTAATCTTCATATAAAATGTAGCCGTACTGTCGGGTTTAAGCTTAATATCAAAAAGGAAATCGGGTTGCTGATATTTGCGCTGACTAATCGGCCACCGATTGGACAAATATATAGATTTATATACGCCATCTTCAGGAAAATAAAAATGACAGTCCGTAACTGTTGGATTTTCCAGATCAAGAATTAACTGACTCAGTTGCGAAGCATTATTAATAGTAAATTTAATCCAAAAGTTGGATTTGCTTAAACCCAGATCAGGATTGGCCTGTTTTGAAGGCACAAATTTACCTGACGCTCTCACATAAGAAAAGTCAAGTTTACCTGACGGATCTTCAAAAATGCCTATATCCTTTCCAATTACTTCCGTCTTACCAGTGAATTGTATATTGTGTTGACCAAAAATTTTGGAACCTGCAACAGACAAAAGACAAAAGATCAGATAAAAAATTGATTTCATATAAGAAAAGGGTCACTTACAATTACTATAATAAGATGATAATATTAATTTTTGAGTATCACCTATTTATGCCAAAATTAAGGTTTCTTTGAGCGGTAAACGCAGACTTTTTATAGTTGGCTCAGGCGCAATAGCCATTTTTGCCAGAAAAACGCCCATCTCATATACATCGATACCCGTAATTTCAAGGAATCTTTTATGCTGGCGCCCTAATTGTTCAATAAACGCAGGGTCGAGTCCTTCCCCCTGGCCATTAATTAATCTTGAAAATAAATATAACGGAGAAATTAATGGATGTATTGCGATATTTAGACGAGTAGCGTCCAGCCAAAAACGTTCCATTGCCCGACCACCCATAAAGTAGCTAAACAAGTCCACATCCAATTTTGTATCATTATTTTGAACAGGCACAGTAATTAAACAAAGGGCAGAAGCGGACTTAACTGTTCGATCAGCAAGCATCTCCATGGCCTTACCACCATTTAGTGCATTCAAAGTTTTGATCACCTCTTCGCTTTTAATCACATTGAGTGCTGCTAATTGAGCACCTGTGAGTCCAAGTGTTTGAATATCAATGCCATCGCGCATCTGCTTAGTTTGCTCCTCTGTCCAGCGCATTTCCCTGTGGACAAAATCGAAATGACCATTTACATCTAATAACCGAACGCGGTCACAAAAGCCAATTACTTGCCCCAAAGAATGGATATCGTGTTCCTCTGTAAAAAAACGCACTTTAGCACCCTTGATAGTTTCTCCCATTTTACTCAAACCATTCAATAAGGATTCATCTAGTTTTATTTTAGTTGATTGGGTGCGGTTGGTGAAGCGCTGATTGATAAAACCGTCCAGAGATTGCAGCAGCTGATTTTCTTTAGACAATTGTTCATTAAGGTGACTGAAATAAATAAAGGCAACAAGAGGTGAATCTTTTTGATCCTGGTATTGCAAATGAGCTTTAAGCCCCATTTTTAAAGCGTGAATATTAAGATTTTCATAGGCGGCACCAAAAGAAATAAAAGAGGCTGTGCCCCGGAAATCTCCGAAAGAAAATGAACGATGGCGGTCATGAAATAAAAATAGAATGCCTTTATGATACAGCCACTTCCAGGGCTGATCGTTGCCAGTAGAAGGAGCTGCACATGCAGCCGAGACCAATTGCTCAATCTGTTCATCCGTTAATTTGATGTTCGTTAAGTCATTAATTGTACTTATATGATCAGCATCAACAGAGTTTGATATTCTAGTTACCAATTCGTGCGCAATACCCAACATTTGTATGGAATCTAACGGGGAATATGGATTGATATCAACTTTTCTTTCAGAAGAATCAGAACTTGACTGCTTTATTAATTTAACTGATACAGGATCTTGAATAATCTGCTCAAAATCAATATAGAACCTTCCAGAAACGTGAAGTTGATCCAGTAATATGCGTCTGCAAGTATCCGCACCTGCCGCTCCACCTAAAGCGACCGAACTGGCTAATTGAGGCCACGTATTAATGCTTTGTTCCACCTCAATCATGGAAGCTTTTGCTCTGACGGAAATATTGCCAACTCCCAACATCTGAAGCACAATAGGTACTTTATCTTCGTTGGATATTTTCTTGATATTCAATGGATTTAATCCCTCGGCCATACCGTGTAATATTGGACGCTCAGGTTCTAAATCAAACCTTTCAATATCAAGCATCCCCCTGTCGCTGGTATCCATGATAACCGGGATGCCAAGTTCCCTTGCCTTAAATCTGGCCAAAATTTTCACATCCAAACCATCACATTCATCGACTACTATATCCAGCTTTCCATCATTTGAAAAAAAATTGTCCATGTTACTTTCGGTAAGCCCCTCGAAAAAGCAAGTCACTTTTATAAAAGGATCCATTTCAGCAATTTCTCTAGCAGCAATCACGACTTTAGGCACTCCAAGATTATGGACACCGGTTCTAATACGGTTCAGATTACTTAATTCAAGGCTATCAAAGTCTGCCAGGCGTAGTTCACCGCATCCTCTTTCCATAGCCAAAGTTAGGGCAATTGACTGGCCAACAGAAAGACCGATAATACCAATTTTTTTGGTGGATAAAATCTCTCTTTCACGATTAGTTATTTTATATTGATTTCGGTTGGTGCGCACTGCAATGAATTCCTCCTTATCCAATAAATGCACCAACCGTTTATTCCAGGGATAATACACCCAAACGCCATAGTCATGAATATTCACACCATTTAAATGTTGATTGATGGCAGCTTCGTACATTTCAGGTTTTAATTTGACCGAAGGGTGCTGACTTTTAATAAGTTCCGACAATTGCCCTTTGATTTCATTAAAAACAAAGGGGTCTTCGTTTACAATCTGAGAAAATTTTTCTCTATCAGATTGATTATTAAGTCTAAGCAAAACGGGCTTATAGACTTCATTATTGTTTAATGGTGGATTAATGGTCGTGTCCATAATTAAGGATGAGTGAAAATTTGTTTCAAAATAATAAAAATGAAGTATTTACAGCAAGTAATTATCAAGATTGCCCAGAAAAAAGGTTTAAATCATGATTCTTCCAACCTTTTTTCAGGTATTTTCTTTTCGCGTGGTCAATTGTTTCCTTAATATTCCAATTTTCTAAATGTGGAATACTTAAATTGTAATGAATTTCAATAGACTTCTTACGCAATGTTTCAGATCTGACGTTATTAAAACTTTGACGAAGATTGAGAATTGCATGGCGATTCTCAGTGTCAGCAGAACTTAACTCCTTAATATCCAAATGTATCATGGCTGTAGCCAAAAGATCCATTTTTGGATAATAAAAGGTTCCATTATTACCAATTGTGGTCAATTTATGATAACCTACATTTTCGGCCATTACAATTGTATAGGGAGCGCATAACGCGAATAAAGAAGTAAGGCCAATTTGAGAGGAAATTGCAACCGCCGCTCTTGTCAGAAAGATACTGCCTATACCATAACCAGCTATTTCCCTTGAATTCCAAAGGCCGCATATTTCCCCGGTTCCTTGTTCAGCATATTGCCAAACAATGTCCGTTACCTTAGAATCCATTGCCACTGTAGCCTGTTCAATTGGCAAAGGTTCACTTCCTCCTGCTATATGTACCCGGGCGCCACCGTAGACCTTTTGCCCATCCATGGATTCCACTATTATGACAAATGCTGCGGGATTTTCTGTCCATCCATGTTTAGAGGAGGTGACATTGGTTACTCCAATGCTTGTTAGTACTTGCGTATGCCCCTCAACAAACCGTTCACAGGTAACCGGATCATCAACCGCTCTAAACGCCCTCAATCTTACGACTGGATTCTCTTTACTTAATTCTTGGTGCATTTTATATAAGATCCTTTTTTAATATTATTTGGTTAGTTTTTTATCATTTCAATTTCCATAATCAGGTGAGCATAGGCATCACCTAAAAAACTCATAATTCATCAATAAATCCAATCTTTAGCGATTTGTCCACAAATGTAATGCATAATCAAACATTCAATTGATCAAAATAGTATGGATGCGTCAGATTTTTATAGGCCGGGTCGCTTTCCTTACACTGGTTACTTAATAATGCAAGCATTGCAACCATAAATGGCCTATGTTACACAAGCCGGCCTACTTTAATGATAAAGATAGCACTCATGTTAGATCCGGGTCTAAGGATAGGAAGCCAGTTCTTGGGAGTACCTTAGTAAATTAAGCCTAGCCTTATAAAACTACGGATCCTGGAACATTTTGGTGATATTTACCGTCAACTGTTCAATAAAACGATTAAAATAGTTCTGATCCATCCGAACCTATACCTAAATTCCGCAAAACTAGGAAACCTATCCAAAGCATACAACCGATTAATCCGCCTTTTTAAAGAACTCTTTGCGTAAGCAGTAAAATCATACCCATAAATATCCAACAGATCATTTAATATAATACTGAGCTGCAGATCCCTGATCGGTGTTTCCATCTGTGACAAGTTTTGTTTAAGAAAACCACCAGTAATCCCCCAGTAAATCTACATCAATCGGCTTAGAAACATATGCATTGGCCCCTGCTGCCAGACATTTCTCCGCATCCCCAGGAATAGCCTGGGCAGTTACCGCAATAATCGGCAAGCTTTCATGTCCAAGAACCTTGCTAAGCAAATCGATGGCTATGAGGCCATCGACTTAGGAACTATCATGACAAGAAGTACAACAGTGAATCCCCGTCCATTTTATTTAAGGCCTGTCTGATACTATACATTGATAGTCAATACGTTCATTTGGGGATTATGGGAGAGTTTTGGGCTCGTAAAATAATAACAGTAACCTAAATATGGTTCAAACTTAATGCAATTGATATCAGCAATCAACAATGCTCCGTTTCGGTAAATAGTCGTGTTCCCCTTCGGCAATATTGAGCAATATCGGCTTTAGGAATTTCACTCTCAATAAATTGTAGGTCTAAGTCAAAACCTGGGTCAAATCCAAACTAGCATAGAGCCCATTAGCTACAATATGCTATTGGTACTAGAAGGACTGCTATGGGCGACTGTTTTTGTTTCAGCTTTTTGGGTACCTTGCTTTATGTAAGTGAGCAGATTGGATATCAATCTATAAGGTCAAAAACCAATTAATCAATACTGTGGTAATTGGCAGTCGTTATGTCAATGATTTAGCTTTTGGCTAGGTTTCTAATGGCCCTACTTGTCGTGAAGCATACTGGTAATTTTTGAATAAGCTTGATTGCAGATTACTGTTTAAATAAAGGGAAAGTAAATCAAAAATCTACATCCATGTTAATAGTGGTAATATTATAGTGCCTTGCAAGATTAAAAAGTTCAATTAAGTTATTAACGTCTAGTTTATTATAAATTCGTACCCGATAGGTACTGGCAGTTGATATTTTTAAATCGGTCATGGAAGCAATTTCTTTAATACCAATTCCTTTTAGCAAAAGAAGGAGAACCGAAAACTCTTGCTTTGATAAAAGGTTGAAGGGATTTTGAATATTTTTTTTGTCATTGTTTCCCATAGAACTGTCCAATAGGCATTGAGGGACAAATCGTTTGCCTAAATAGATCTGACTAATAGCCCTTTTAAATTCCTTTTCGCCTTCCGTGGTCCGTATAAAACCGTATGCACCCGCTTCCATAAACCTAGGAGCGAATATATAGCTCTGATTCAAGCTTATAAATAGAATTCGTAGATCAGGGGATAATAACAATGCTCTTTCAATCATGGTAAAGCTATCCATTCCTTCCATTGTCAAATCACTAATGAGCATGTTAAACTCTTTGGTTCCAATCTTATGGATAACTTCAATGAAATTTTGTGCTCGTTCTATTTTAGCCTTAATGCCTAAAATAGAACGAGCAAGTGCGTCCATCCCGTTAGCTATAGGGAAATGCTTACTTGCGATTAAAATATTGAAAGACATAATAGTATGGTTTGGCCAAGATTCTTATTGGTTGATAATCATTCATTAATTTTCAAAGAAACCATTTAAATGATTGATCTCTTCAGAAAATAATTGCCTAAAATTCGTGAATAATTAATCAAATTCCTATTTAAGGCTCAAATTAAATTTAAGCTGACGATTTTAGGATTAGTTTATCGAAGATGAATAATTGGTGAGCCCTTACTGGCATAATTATAATCGATTTAAAGTGATCTAATATTTCTTCAAAAAATTGTAGTAATAATACTATAATAAATTAAAATTGAATTTAATACTTTTGGACCATTAAATTAACTGGTATTTAAGAAGATGGCGGGTTGCCATTATTTTGTTATTAAGATAACGAAATATGGAATCTTCTGTTTTTAATAATTGGAATTTCGGGTGGCATTATTTTTTATTTAAAGTTTATGAGTCATAGTGATTGGTGATTTTGTTAGAATAGTCTTTGTTATATTTCAAAACATAAATGTGCTTAATATTGTCGTATCATAAAATGAAATTCTAATTGGATTTTCTAATATGAAGATTTAAAAATTAAATTGTGAACCATTTTACGAGTTTATCCGCAATTATCATTTATATAGCCGTATTTATTATTAATCTATTAGTTGTGTCATTTATTATACGGCAAATCTTGATTATGGATTTAAAGAAGCATATTTTTAAAAAGAAAAGCCATTATCATGGAGACACGGTCGTTTCTAATTTGGGCGGAATGGCTATTTTGGGTGTTTTTTCTTTTTGAATACTATTTTGAATCAATGGTTTAAAATAGCAGAGTGGCACTTGATATTAGCTGCTACTTGTTTTATGTTCTTTACGGGCTTAAGAGATGATCTTGTTAAATGGAAACCATTGACATTAACAATTATGGAATCGATACCCTTGTTAATGATTGTTTGGATGGCTCAACTTAAAGTGGTTTCATTAGGCGGGCTATTGGATATTTATGAAATACCAACATTAGGAGGCTACTTTTTGTCCTTTATTATAATTTACATAACGGTAAGGCTTGCCAACCGCCTTGATCAATTGGATGGACTTTTGGCTCCCATAGCAGGATTTACTTTTTTGATTTTCGGTCTTGCTTCGGCTTTATTAAATTTACATGGTTATGCAATTTTGTGCTTTGGAATGGTGGGTAGCCTCTTTGGCTATTTCAAATTTCAAAGTGCAAAATGTAAAATTGTTATTGGAAAGAATGGCTGTTTATTGATTGGTTTTTTATTAGGATTTATGAGTCTATATTTATTTAATGTAGCTATCATGAAGCAAGATCATGGTTATGGAGGTTTTAGAAATTTGCTTATAAATATTCCAGTAACGCTTTCATTTTTGCTATTTCCATTGTTCTATTATTTAAGGAGAATGATATTGTTTGTGTTTTTCAGAATTCCCTGGAATCATAATATTGGTTTTCAGCAGCTTTTATTAGAAAAAGGAATTAAAAAATCGCTTATTCCTTATTTGTTGGTAATGGTCCAAGCGGTTTTAATAGGCTTGGTTATAATATTTGTTTATTTGCATATTGGTATTAATTTGATTTTGGGCATACTTTTCCTGTTTTCACTATTAGTGATTTGGCTAATTGGATATGGATTATCTAAAACGAAATTTAAAGATAGAATAAAAATTAATTTATAAATTAAATACTGTTTTTTGGTTATGGCAAAATTTAATCAACTACCTGCTTTTTTGTATAGCCCTGTGGAAGTGTCTGGCTATAGTGATAATAAGGACACTGGCAATAATTTTAGAAACCCTTTTGTGAACCTGGGAGATAAAATTAAATTACATTCTAAATCAGGAACATATAAAATAGTAGAACTTGATGATTGGTCTTTTACTGTGACAGATATCAATCATAAATGGTTTATAAAAAGAATGAAACAATATAAATGTACATGGGATGATTTTAGATGTTGGGCCAGGAAAGTATAATACATGGTTTCCTAATATAATATATTAGTTTTATATCTGGAGGAAGTGTGGTTTGTTTTATGCAATCATTATTCAGAAATTAAGATGGTATACATTTTTTTGTAATTGGTAATGGTGACGCCATTCGTGTGTGAGTTGTTAAAGCTATTGTTTATAGTGGTTAAACAAAAATTGTTGAAATAAATTACTCTAATTTACATTTTGTCCCAAATGAATCTCCCCATCATTCAGAATAAAAGACTGAAAGATGGGGATTAGTCTTTAAGGAGCTTCAAATCTTTGTAATTCAACTTGTTTATAATTGAAAAGAGAGTTATTTTTGCCCAAATTTAGAATATGTCTAGAGTTCGTTTCCAGTATTTAACGCTTATATGTTCCATAGTTTTAATATTTTCTAGTTGTGCAACTAAAAGGAATTTGGTTTATTTCAGCAATTTACCTGATAGCGTATACCAGGAAGCGATAAACAATGCCGTAGAACCTCGTATTCAGCCAGGAGATGCGCTGGCGATAAAGATCACGACTTTGAATGCCGATGCAAATATTTTGTTAAATAGTGGATCTTTACCTTTAAATAACAACAATAATTTAAATGGTGTTAGCACATCTTCTGGGCTACCTGTAGGAGCGAGCCAAAGTGCCACCTTGCCCAATGGGTATATTGTAGACAAAGATGGTAATATTGAATATCCTTTGTTAGGCAAGATCGCGCTAGGGGGGCTGACGATTGAAGCTGCCCGGCAGAAGATTGTAGAACTAGCTGCCCAGACGACTAAGGAGCCCATTGTGAATATTAGCGTGCTAAATTTTAAGGTGACTGTGATAGGAGAGGTGGCGCATCCGGGTTCTTTTATCATTAACAACAATAAAGTAAATGTCTTGGAAGCCTTAGGGTTGGCAGGAGATATGACGCCTTATGCCATCAGAAATGATGTCTTGGTGATCAGGGAACGCAATGGAATTCGTTCTATAGATCATTTAAATTTAAATGATCGTAAAGTATTGAACTCTCCCTATTATAATTTGGAGCAAAATGATGTTGTCTATGTGCAACCAGAAAATAAATTGAAAGCGGCGCAGGCCGATACGCGTTATATCCGTTTGATTCCTATTATTACTGCAACGATTTCAGCGTTAGCTATTGTATTATCGCGTGTACTTTAATTTTATTAAAAGACAATCTCTGCATTAGACCTTATTTTACGTATATGAATGAACAAAGTTTTTCCGCCCAACCAGAATCCAGTTTTGATCTCAAGGCTGAGATTGGCAAATATACACGGAACTGGTACTGGTTTTTAGCTGGTATCATTGTGTGTTTGGCCTTGGCTTTTATTTACCTACGCTATGCAACGCCTATGTACCAGGTAAGTACAGAATTGTTGATTAGAGATGATAAAAAGGGTCCAGATATGGGTACATCCGGTGGGGCTGCAAGTGCTTTTGCAGACCTGGATATCTTTAAATCACATCAAAACATTGATAATGAGCTGGAAGTGCTTAAAAGTAAAAGTTTGTTACAGCGAACTTTTCAGGAAATGCCGCAACTCCAAACCTCAATCTTTATAAAAGGGACCATTAAAACTTCAGAAGTTTACGGAGATGATGCTCCCATAAAGGTAGAAGTCCTAAAGTTAGACTCCTCTGCCTTCCATTTAAAAGAGCTGGTCAACCTGGAATTGAAAAATACCAATAGTTTTGTTTTGACCGATGGATTTGAGACCAAGACTTTTCAGTTCGGGCAACCTGTTGTGCGTCCCTATGGAACTTTTATTATTAATTTAAATAAGCAGGTTGAATTTCACCGTGGTCTGGGGATCGTTTTAGTTTTCCATGATCTTCGCAAATATGCGGATGAAATAAATAGCAAAATGTCCATTGCTGCGGTAAATAAGGATGCGAGTGCCCTTACGATCTCCATGCAAAGTGCGGTCCCTAATAAAGGGATTGATATTATCAATAAACTGGTTAAAGTATATAATAAGGAAGCGATCAATGATAAAAACCAGATAGCCAGCAATACCATAGCTTTTATAGATAACCGCTTAGTAGGCCTAGTTGAGGAGCTAAGTGGTGTCGAAAAGAAAGTGGCGACCTTTAAGGAAAATAATCAAATCACGGATGTATCTGCTGATATTCAACAATATTTTGACCAGGCTTCAGATCTGTATAAGCAATCCGAAGCGTCAAAGCTGCAGTTAGAAGTGCTTCAATCGATCCAGAAGTATATAAATGCACCTGGTAATGAATATACTTTGGTACCCAGTTCTCTAGGTATCGAAGATCCTACTTTAAATGGGCTTGTCGCGAAATTTAATGAGTTGCAGCTAAAGCGTAAACAATTATTATTGAGTGTTGAACCAAGTAACATTCTAGTTAAGGGGATAGATTCAGATATTTTGAATGTGCGTAATAGTATCAAAGAGAATTTGAACAACTTGGAGCAAAGTATGAAGATGGCCAAAGCTAATTTGAGCCAGAATTATGCCCAGTTCCAGTCCCGAATACAAAATACCCCTGAGGTTGAGCGCCAATTACTTGAGATTAAACGCCAGCAAGGCATTAAAGAAGGGTTGTATAGCTATTTGCTCCAAAAGAAGGAGGAAGCGCAATTATCACTAGCCGCAACGATTGCTAATTCCCGTACGATCCAGGATACTATGTCTTCTGATAAGCCAGTGAGCCCTAAAAAAATGCTGGTTTATCTGGCCGCGGCTATTTTAGGGGTATTAATACCGTTTGGGGGTATTTATGCTAAGGATCTATTAGATGACAAAGTACGCCTACAGAAGGATATCACCGACAAGACAGATACACCAATATTAGGGGAAATTGCTCACTCAGATGACAGCAACCAGGAACATAGCCTAGTTATCAAGGATAAGGCGAGGACACCGGTGGCAGAAATGTTCCGGCTCATGCGCAGTAATTTGCAGTTTGCCTCTATCGATACCCAAAATCAGGTGATATTGACAACCTCCAGTATGAGTGGAGAAGGGAAAACCTTTTTCTGTACCAACCTGGGCGCCAGTATCGCATTAACTGGTAAAAAGGTGGTTATATTAGAATTTGACATTCGCAAGCCAAAGCTATTAAAAGGCTTAAATATGACCTCCAATAAGGGTATAACCAACTATGTTATTGATAAGAGTTTGACTTCTAAGGATTTAGTTGTACCGGTAGATGAAGTGGATAACTTATATGTAATTGGTGCTGGTCCCATACCACCGAATCCTGCAGAGTTAATACTGAGTCCGAGGATAAAGACCTTATTGGAGGAGTTAAGGACTAGTTTTGATTATGTTATCTTGGACACCTCTCCAATTGGGCAGGTAGCCGATGCCTTCTCTTTAAATCAGTTGGTCGACAGTTGTTTATATGTGGTTCGCTACAATTATACCTTTAAGGAGCAGATGCATATTATTAATGACATTTATATTAATAAGAAACTTAATCATATTATGGTTGTATTAAATGATGCCAAGAAGAAAAACACCTATGGGTATGGTTATGGATATGGGTATGGTTACGGCTATGGAGAGCATATTAAAAAGGGATTCTGGAAAAAGCTGAAAAGTTGATTTTCGAAAAGAACATAATCAAAAATTAAATAGAAAATAGATAAATAATGCAATCAATATTAATTACAGGGGGAGCCGGTTTTATTGGCTCCAATTTGGTGGAACATTTTTTAAATAAGGGATGTAGTGTTCGTGTTTTAGATAATTTCTCTACAGGCCATCGACATAATATTGAATTATATATGTCAAATGAATCGTTTGAATTAATTGAAGGTGATATAAGAGATCTGGAGACATGCCATAATGCATGTAAAAATGTGGATTTTGTATTGCACGAAGCTGCTTTAGGATCTGTTCCAAGATCAATAAATGACCCTATTACAACAAATGAAGTGAATATTTCTGGGTTTTTAAATATGTTAGTAGCAGCTAGGGATGCGAAAGTGAAAAGATTTGTTTATGCAGCGTCCTCCTCAACTTATGGTGACTCCCAAGGCTTACCTAAGGTTGAAGAAATAATAGGCAATCCACTGTCTCCATATGCTATTACTAAGTACGTAAACGAATTATATGCTGGTATTTTCAGTAAAACATATGGTTTAGAGACGATTGGATTGAGGTATTTTAATGTTTTTGGTAGGAGGCAAGATCCTAATGGAGCTTACGCTGCTGTTATACCAAAATTTGTAATGCAATTAATGGCTCATGAAAGCCCCATTATTAATGGAGATGGAAATTATTCAAGAGATTTTACTTACATCGATAATGTGATACAAATGAATGAATTAGCGATTTCTGTTGTTGATAATAATGATGCAGTTAATACTGTTTACAATACGGCTGTTGGTGACCGAACAACATTGAATGATTTAGTTGGTTATTTAAAAGATTTTTTATCCAGCTATGATGATAAAATAGGCAATGTGGAAATAAAATACGGCCCTAATCGCAATGGAGATATTCCTCATTCTCTGGCAAGCATAGAAAAGGCTAAGAGTCTCTTGGGGTACCAACCCTCACAGCAATTCAGAGTCAAATTTCTTTTTACTGGTAGCGTAGCTTTCAGAGGTCGGTAAAAATATTTTTCGCACTAATTTTATTTTGTTTCTTTGTATGGTCAGCAAATCGCAATGGCAGGGCTAGGCGTGTAAATTATGCATTAAAATAAATATTATATAATAGACACAGCATCGCCTAGGCGATGCCTCAATATTCTCCATAATTTTTATTGTTTATCAACATTCAGTTGACAGCCCGTTCCCTAGACGGGCCTTTTTTTACGTTAAGAGCTGCTACAAATATACAATATATATAAATTATAAACAAATAATAATCATTTAATTACAATTTTTCTTCACTGTTTTTGGCACTTTTTTTGCATAGGAGAATTTTCAAGATTTAAGCACCGCTGATTTGATTTATCAGCTAAATAAAGTGAGCCATCATTTCTTTCCTGAGTTGTCGGACTGGCTTGGCGAGGTGAAGGACCACCGGATTGATAACTGTTGTAAATATAGCATGTCTAACCTATTGACCCAGGTCATTCACATGTTTCAGGTTCAGGGTTCAACCCGTAATAACATGAACCAACTAAGGAAAGATGGGAGCTATTTTAAGGATAATTTTGAAGCATTACACGGCGACATGCAATTAGCGCACTTTGACACGGTGAACAATGTAATTAAAACAGTAGATGCTGGAGACCTGATATTGGTATTAGGCAAGATGATTAACGCTTTAATCCGATCCAAAGTGATTAATCCGGCAGAAGGTTATTATCATATTGTAATGGATGCTACTGGAGTTGCGAGTTATCACACCCCACCATTGGATGGAGCGCTTTCCAAGAAAAAAAATAATACAACTACTTATTATGCCAGTGTACTAGAAGCTAAAATCATAACGGATAATGGCCTTTGCCTGTCTGTGGCCAGTGAATTACTTAGTAATGAAGGAAAAGGGTTTTATGACAAGCAGGACTGTGAACTGGCTGCCTTCTCCAGGCTCGCAGACCAGTTACACAAACTGTTTCCCCGGCTGCCTATCTGTTTGCATTTAGATGGGCTCTATGCCAATGCAACGGTTATGAAAAAATGCGAGCAATATGGCTGGAAATATATAATTACTCGTAAAGACGGTAACCTTCCAAAACTGGACGAGCAGATTAAGGACACCCTAGAAAAAGTTAGTTTTGTGTACCCGGAAGTGCTGAATCCAGGGCAAAAGGAAGCAAACCTAGGAGATGTTCAATATCTATGGGCTGCTAACCTCCAACACCAAAACCACCAGTTAAACTATATGGAGGGGAGATTCCCAAAGCATAACAGTCAAGCAGTGACCAAGTTCGCCTATATTACCAACCTAAACATTAATTTAGATAGCCCACAGCTTCAATCAATTGTCAGACGTTTTATGTCTTCTGGCCGCAGCAGATGGCTAATAGAAAACAAAGGATTCAATGATCAGAAGAATAACGGGTTCAATATGGAGCACAAATTTGTTCGCAAAAGCATCATGAACCTGTATAAATACTATATACTGCTGCAAATAGCCCATATAATTCATCAATTAACTATAAAGTCAAAGGCGGTGGTTAAGCTTGTCAAACAGTCAAAGGTTACCATAAAAATGCTGTGGGACCGGCTTAAATCTGTTTTATTGGAACGGGTCTTATGCAAAGAAACGATCATGCAAAACAGGCAACGGTGCCAAATCCGCCTGGAATAGATAAAGAGGCGGGAGGATAAGCCCATAAACCTTACGAAACCAATTTCTTAACTCCAACTAAAACCAAACCTAAACCTACTAACTACGCTACTAAATTGACTCAGCTTGCTGGGCTGGCGGAGCTATGCCTAGTCTTGGAAATTAGCACAGTAACGGAAATTTTACTTAAATTGACTCTGAATTGCTGAACCCTCACACAATATTGAAACTGGATTAAAAGAAGCTGTAAATTGGTATTGGCAATATTTTAAGTCATAATATATATGTCAAATATAGAAAATTTTAAAAAATTAAAAGAATTTATTTATGCCGATTTATTTAGGTATACAGGTAGGCCCAAATGCACAAAACTTCTTTTAGAATGCTATCTTAGAAAGCCTGGATTTAAGTTTTTATTTTGGATGAGGTGTTGTGCATATTATTCAAAACACAAGTCACCTGTTTTTTATTATTGTAAATGGAGATATTTGCATTATAGTTATAAATTTGGATTACAGATTCCTTATATAACATTTATTGATAAAGGATTTTATATTGGTCATTTTGGAAACATTATTATAAATCAAAGAGCGATAATAGGTAAAAATTGTAATATCTCTCCTGGGGTGGTTATAGGCCAAAGTAACAGAGGTGTGAAGTTAGGTGTGCCAACACTAAAAGAGAACGTATATGTTGGCCCTGGTGCGAAGCTATTTGGTGAAATAACAATAGGAGAAAATGTTGCAATTGGCGCTAATGCTGTAGTTGTAAAAGATGTGCCCGATTGTGGAGTTGTTGTGGGAGTACCCGCAAAGGTAGTTTCTTTTTTGGGTTCGTTTGAATATATTAATAAAAAAATTTAATTTTATATGAAAATTGTAGTGATTGGTTTAGGTTATGTTGGTTTGCCATTAGCGAGGTTATTTGCGACTAAATACTCGGTGGTAGGGTATGACATTAATGTTAATAGGGTAAGAGCTTTAAATGAAGGAAGGGATGATACTCTTGAAATTGAGAAAGAAGCTCTTTCAAATGTACTGTCTAAGGTCAACCCATTTGAATCGAACCGTAATGGATTATACTGCACAACCGAAATTAACGAAATTGAAAACGGAGAAATTTATGTGGTAACTGTCCCTACGCCAGTAGATAAAAATAATCGGCCTGATTTAACGCCATTGTGGAAAGCTAGTGAGACAGTTGGGAAGGTTCTTAAGAAAGGCAATATTGTTATATATGAATCTACAGTTTACCCAGGTGTGACGGAAGAAGAATGTGTTCCAGTACTTGAAAGAATTTCAGGTTTGAAATTTAACAATGACTTTTTTGCAGGTTATTCACCTGAGCGAATTAATCCAGGTGATAAAACACATACGGTTGAAAATATAAAGAAAATTACCTCTGGAAGCACTCAGGAAATTGGAATAGTAGTAGACAATTTGTACAAATCTGTAATTACAGCGGGGACTCACATGGCTCCTAATATTAAAGTTGCAGAGGCTGCGAAAGTAATTGAAAATTCTCAGCGTGATATTAATATTGCTTTTGTAAACGAATTGTCAAAAATATTTAATTTGATGAATATTTCGACTCAAGATGTATTAGCTGCCGCTGGGACTAAATGGAATTTTTTGCCATTTAAACCGGGATTAGTGGGGGACATTGCATTGGTGTTGATCCGTATTATCTTGCACAAAAGGCACAAGAATTTGGGTACCACCCTGAAATTATCCTCTCTGGTAGGCGTATAAATGATAGTATGGGAGAGTATATTGCCAACGAGTTTGTTCGCTTATTAATTAAAAATGAAATTTTGGTGAAAAATTGTCGAGTACTTATTCTGGGAATAACGTTTAAAGAGGATTGCCCTGATGTAAGAAACACTAAGGTAGTTGACATTTTAAAATGCTTAAGTACTTTTGGGGTAGATTTGACTATTTTTGATCCATGGGCAGATCCAAAAGAAGTTAAGCGTGAATATAATATTGATTCAGAGAATTCAATAAATAAAATTGATGCGAATTATGATGGGATTATTCTAGCGGTTGCACATGCTGATTTTCATAATTTGGATTTTGGTACGCTTCTTAAAGAGAATGGTGTATTATATGACGTTAAGGGATTATTGAATAATAATAATTTAGTTTCTGGGATGCTATAGTTTTAAATTTATATTGTGAGCTTAAAAAAGAAAGCTATTAATGGAATTGCTTGGACATTTGGACAACAAGTCAGTGTTCAAGCAATTAATTTTTTAATTCAAATTGTATTAGCAAGGATATTGGTGCCCGAAATGTTTGGCATTATTGCCTTGTTGCAGGTTTTTATTGCTGTTGGCAATTCTCTTTTAGATGGCGGGATGACTTCTTCATTAATTAGGACGAAATCACCGACGCAGTCGGATTATTCAACTGTATTTATAATGAATTTGGCCTTTAGCGTTGCTATTTATATAATTGTATTTTGCATCTCACCGCTGGTTGCGAAATTCTATCATCAAAACATTTTAAAATCGATAATAAGAATCTATACCTTGGGATTTATTATCCAGGCTCTTGTTGCTGTCCAAACGACGAAATTGACTGTTGAATTAAATTTTAAATTACAAATGTTGATGGAATTACCTGCCATAATTATTGGTGGTATTGTAGGAGTCGTTTTAGCTGAATTTGGATATGGCGTCTGGAGCTTAGTTTATCTTTACCTTATAAGGACTTCCGTTTTTATGCTTTTGCATTGGTTTTGGTCCAATTGGAGACCTAATTTGAGTGCGTTTAAATTTGAAAGGTTTAAATTTCACTTTCATTTTGGTTATAAATTGACATTATCAAGTTTAATTACTAATATTTATTTAAATATCTACCCACTTATTATCGGTAAATATTTTACAATAACACAATTGGGGTATTATCAGCAGGCGAATAGTATTAGTTATTTCCCTGTTTCAAATTTTTCGGCTGCGTTATCAAAGGTCACATTCCCTCTATTTACATCAATTAATGAAGACTTAATAAAAGTTAGGCAATTATTTCTAAAATTTTCTATGCTAACTTTTTTCATTACTTGTCCGATTATGTTTATACTCTCCTTAAATAGCCAAATGTTGTTTCGTGTTGTATTGACTGATAAATGGGCGCAATCTGCTCCTTATTTTAAATTTCTTTCATTAGGGTATATTTTTTATCCATTTAGTTTATTTTCTATGAGTATTCTGCTTTCGAAAGGTAGAAGTGATTTACACTTTAAAGCCGAAGTAATTAAAAAAACTATTTCTTTGATTATGGTGATAGGCCTTGTAGTTGCGTATAGGAATATGTGGGCAATTATAATTGGGGCAATTTTTAGTTTATTATTGTTTTCTTTTGTGAATTCGGTATTTTGTTGTCGCTTAATTAATTTATCACTTTTGAAATTATTTAAGTCTATACTTCCACCATTTTTATATTGTATTATTGCGTATTTCATTGTTCAGTATGGTTTAGATTATTTAAGTGTTAGATATTTAATTTTAGGAATTATAGTAAATAGTTTGAGTTTTTTAATTATTTATTTTATTTTATGTTATATTTTTAAAAATAAGAGCCTTGAATATTGTGTAATACAAATAAAATCTTTTATAAAAAATAAGAAATGAATAATGTAATCAACTTGACTATTTCAGGGGATCTTGTTCCTAATGGTAGACTGCTTAAGGCAGATGATTTTGAATCTCTTGCAAATATTGTATTTGCTCAAATTGATCCATTTTTGATTGGTAATGATTTGAACATTGTAAATTTAGAATGTCCATTAACGGAATCTAATAAATCGATAGTAAAAACAGGTCCATTATTGAAAGCACCATTAAGTGCAATCAATTTATTGAAGAATAGATTTAATTTGGTGACTCTTGCTAATAATCATATTTTAGATTACGGTATAGATGGACTACAGGATACAATTAATATGTGCGAAAATCATAATATTGAATTTGTAGGAGCAGGGGTCCAATGTCCGGAAAATATTTTTTATTTTGAAAAAAATGGATTTAAACTGGGTATTATTAATATATGTGAAAATGAGTTTTCGACTGTGGAAGGTGGCAAAGTTGGAGCCAATGGTTTAGATTTAATTCGTAATACGAGGTTGATCAATGAGGCTAAAGATAAGGCTGATTTTTTAATACTAATTTTTCATGGAGGGAATGAATATTTTGAATATCCTAATCCGAGAATGGTTGATAATTGTAGATTTTTTATTGAACAAGGAGTAGATTTAATTGTTTGTCATCATCAGCATTGCTTTAGTGGATTTGAAAAGTATTGCAATGGTATGATATTTTATGGTATTGGCAATTTTTTGTTCGATAATGCAAATAAGCGTGAACAAGAATGGAATTATGGTTATTCTCTTAAAGTAGGAATAAAAAATGATAAATCTTTTGATTTTGAGATTATTCCTTTCAATCAATGTGATAAAGCAGCTATTATAAAATTATTAGATGATACAGAGTTGGCTAACTTTAATTTAAAATTGACTGAATTGAATAATGTTATTAAGGATACTGTATTGCTTAAACAAAAATGGCTTTGTTTTGTTAAATCTAAAACTAGGTTATATACGGATTTTTTGGTTATGCCTTATAATCCATTTTTATATTCGTTGAAGAATAAATTTAAGATTAAAATTGGAATTGGTAAAATGAAGAGATTGTTATTGAAAAATTTAATTCGATGTGAAAGTCACAGAGATGTTTTATTGGAAATTTTAAAAAAGCATTAATTATGAAAATTGCAATTCACCATAATATTGGTAGTTTTAGCGATAGGTGGATCGAGTATTGTATTGCTCATAATATTGAATTTGTAATTATTGACGCTTATTCGTCGAATATTATTAAAGAATTGGAGGATTTTGATTATTTTTTATGGCATTGGACACACACGGATTACAGGGATCTACTTTTTGCTCGACAATTGATTCAGAGTTTGGAACAAAATGGTGTCAAAGTATTTCCTAATGTTAAAACCTGTTGGCATTTTGATGATAAAGTAGGCCAAAAGTATTTGCTAGAAGCCTTGGGGGTTCCATTGATTAGATCATATGTATTTTATACAAAAGATTCAGCTAAAAGTTGGGTTAATAGTACAATCTTTCCTAAGGTATTTAAATTGAGAGGTGGCGCTGGTTCCGTAAATGTGAAATTAGTTGAGTCGCGAAGGGAAGCAAATAATTTAATTAAGATTGCTTTTGGCAAAGGTTTTACTTCAAAAAATTTAAAATCAAGGATAAAGGATGCACTTATTAAATTTAATAAAGATAAATCGCTTAAAAATTTTGGTCGAATTGTTTTTCGTCTTAAAGAATTAATTGTTCCGAATCTGTTAAATAAAATGGGTCCTAGACAGAAAGGATATATTTATTTTCAAGATTTTATTAAAAATAATAATTTTGATATTAGAATTGTTGTTATTGGGGATAAATGTTTTGGATTAAAAAGGTTGACTAGAGATGGCGATTTTAGGGCTTCTGGAAGTGGTAAAATTATTTACGACCATTCCTTAATAGATATTAATGCAATAAAGGTTGCGTTTGAAACAACAAGTAAACTTGATGTTCAATGTTGTGCATTTGATTTCGTTTTTGACGAAGATAATCAACCATTAATAATTGAAATTAGTTTTGGATTTTCACCTTATTCGTATGATAGTTGTGATGGTTATTGGGATAGTTCTCTTAAATGGTATAATTCCAAATTTAATCCACAATTTTGGATGATAGAAAATTTGATTAATATTTAACTTTAATTTGGTTTGAATAATGCAAAATCCCAAAAAACGTCTTATTGAATTAGATGCGCTAAGAGGACTAGCGGCTAGTATGGTTGTTATTTTTCATTATACATTTCAGTTCGATAAAGTGTTCCAATCTGATTTGATGAAATCAATCGAATTCGATGTAGGTAAATATGGTGTACAATTGTTTTTTATTATTAGTGGATTTGTTATTTTATGACTGTTGAAAAGGTTAAGAATGGAGGGGATTTTGTTTTTAAGCGATTTATTCGATTGTTCCCAACTTTTTGGTTATGTTTAATTATTAGTTTTATTTTTCTTCAAGTTTAAATATTGAACCTTTTAAGCGTACATTTGTTGAGTTTTTGATTAATTTTACAATGATTCCGTCTTTATTTCATGTCAGATTGGTTGATGGAGTATATTGGTCTTTATTTCCTGAACTTGTATTTTATTGCATTATTTATTTCATACTTGTTTCTAATAAAATTAAGAATATTAAATTTTGTTATTTGTTTGGGTTATTTTAAATTTTTTAATTCATTTCTTTTTTAGGTTCACGTTTTTAAATACCATTTTAATAGTAGATTATGGTTATTTATTTATTTCAGGAATATGCTTTTTTAAGTTGTGGAAGAGGGAAAATGCCAAATCTTATTTTTTTGTTTTATTTTTGTGTTTGCTTCAATGTGTAATTTTAAAAGTGAATCAGAGTCTTTTATTACTGTTTTTTATTTTTTTCTATTTTATTTAGTAATAAAAGAAAAATGATTTTCTTTCTAAATGGAAAATAATTTGTTTTTTAGGATATATTTCCTATCCGTTATATTTGTTGCATCAGGTTATTGGACTGTCAATTATTTTCTATTTAAATAAATATTTCAATATTAATAATGTTTATATTTTAGTAATAATACCCTTTGTAATTTCAATTATTTTGGCTTGGATAATTACAAAATATTTTGAAGGTTTATTTGTTTCAAAACTTAAAAATAGTCTTGTGGGCTTGTCGGCATTTATGGCAAGATTTAATTATTTAAAAAAATATGAATAGAAAATAAGTTTTAGCCCCGGCTGGTTTGTTTTTGTACTTTCTCCGCTATTGTCGATACCTTTTATTTTGAAGGACGTATACGATAGGCGAAGGGGCTCTATTCTTTTATTTTCATTATTATTTGGAGTATTTTGTTATTTATATTTACCAGATTTATCGCAAGATGCTGCTAGAAGATATTTATTATATGACGATTTTAAGAATTTAGATATTGATGGTTTTGTTTTTGGATACCTTTCTAATAGGAGCGATTTTTTGTTTTATGTTTTGATTTATATTTTTGCTTTTTTGAACATAAAATTTCAATTTCTCCTTTTATTTGGGATTTTTTAATGTTTATGTTCCGCTATTCTTATTCGATAAAATTATTGGAAATCGAAAAATTAGTAAGTCTAAATATTTTTCTTCTTTTATACTGGTTGTATTATCATTATCGTATGTTTTTATTTTTTCTGCGGTACGAAATACAGTAGGACTTTCATTTGTTTTGTTGGGATATTATTATCTTAGCATGCATAAGAGGAAGGCCTTGGCCTATTTTTTGTTTGTTTTAGGTATTTTTACCCATTTTAGTTGTGCGCTTTATTTGCCTATTTTTCTTTTGGAAATATTATAAATAGAAAAGTTTTGATATTCTTATTTATATTATTGGCCGTTGTTAGCACAGTGATACCTAGTTCTTTTATTCAAGATATTTTTAAAGGAATTGATACCTCTTCCGAAATTTATAATAATAAAATCGATTCATATTCTAGTACAGAAATTGGAATGGGGAAGTCGATTACAAGTTTTACTATAATTGCGCGTTATTTAATGGATACTTGGTTTTATATGAGTTTTGTTTATGTTTATGCTACTTTTAATAAAGAACGAAAAAATAAATTGTTAATTAAATCTTTTTTCTTGTTTTGTCTCCCAGTAATTGCAGTCATTGTTTTTCCTGAGGTTGCTATAAGATTTAAGTTATTATTGAAATTTGTTTTTATCTATTTATTGATTGACGATTCATTTTATTTTGATAACGTTTATTGGAGAAATTTGTTTATTATTTTACTAGTATTAGATCCTCTATATGATGTGTTGCGGCTCTTAACAGATAGTTTATTTATGGGTTCTTTCATCTTGATAATATTTCTTTAATTGGAATTTTAAATCATACATATAGTTACAAGGACATGTTGCCTATAAAATAATATGAAACATAAAATAACTTTTATACTTCCTTCTTTAAGGCGTGGTGGTGCTGAAAGAGTAGTCTCTTTTGTGGTAAATAATTTGGATCAAAGACTTTTTGACGTTTTTTTAATTGTAATTGAAAAAGAAAATTCTTATGATTTTAAAATAGATGATTCGATTAAATGTGTACATCTCGGGAAAAAAAGTACTTTTTCAAGTATAATTCCTATTTTAAAGTTGATTAAGAGATTTAGAAGTGATACAATATTTACATCAATTGTTCAGTTGAATATTTTGAATGGATTGTTTTCAATTTTTACTTTTAGGAAGTGCAAGTTTATTGCAAGAGAAGCGAGTATTTCTTCACAACTTATAATGCATCGGTCTTTTAAAGAAAAGTTATTAAACAAAGCTGTTTCCTTTTTTTATAATAAACTTGATTTTATTATTTGCCAATCATTTGATATGAAATTGGATTTGTTAAATATAATGAGGGTTAGAGAGGAATCATTGGTTTTAATTAGCAATCCTATTACAAAGATTAGAATTCGATATAATCCTCCTAAAGGTGAAGTTAGACATCTAATTACTGTGGGCAGGTTAAGTAAAGAAAAAGGTTACGATAGACTTCTGGAGATTATTAGCCATTTTGATTTTGATTTTAAATATACGATTGTTGGAACTGGGCCACTTGAAGAAAATCTTCGCCAATTGATCTATAATTATAAGCTTGAAGAGAAAGTAGAATTTGTTAATTTTATTGATGATACATATTCACTATTGAAGGATTCGGATTTGTTTTTACAAGGATCCTTTGTAGAAGGTTTTCCAAATGCATTATTAGAGGCTATTTCTTTAGGTGTCCCAGCTGTTGCTTTTGATGCACCTGGTGGAACGAGAGAAATTTTGAGAGACGGATTTAATGGATTTTTAGTTACTAATAAAATTGAATTTATATCCAAAGTAAAGGAGGCTTTATTTTCGGCTAATTTTGACTCTCGGACAATTAGTGATGATGCATTTAATAGATATTCTGGTAAAAATATTGTATCTAAATATCAAAATTTATTTTTGAAAAAATGAGAATATTATATGTGATTAATTCTTTGGAAGTTGGTGGTGCAGAAAAATTGACCTTAGATTTAATTTTGGGAATGAATAAGAAATTTGAGGTTCGTGTTTTCTTGCTTAAATCAAATTCATCCTATTTGTTAGATGAATTGAAAGCGGCTAATATTGAAGTTTTTTATTTTTTTAAAGGTTTTTTAAAATTTTTGATAGTGTTTATCGATTATTTAAAGCTTTAAGTTATGCTGATATTGTTCATGTACATCTCTTTCCGTCTTTGTACATAGTTGCAATTGTTAAGTTATTGTTTAGGACGAAAACTAGAATGATATATACAGAACATAGTACTTATAATAAGCGCAGAAAATATTTTTTAACAAGGTTTGTTGATAGAATTGTATATAATCAATTTGATTGCATTGTTTGTATTTCTCAATTGGTTTTGGATAAATTAACTATACATTTATCAAATTCACATGTTAAGTTGTATGTTATTCACAATGGTGTGGATCTTGCTAAAATTAAAGCGTCGAATCCTATTGATTTAGAAGATTTAGGGATTATTAATGACCTTAAATCTAAATATATTTTGCAAGTATCTAGTTTTCGTTATCCTAAAGATCAAGAGACGGTAATTAAGGCTTTGAGAGAATTACCAATTAATGTTAAGCTAATTTTTGTTGGAGATGGGCCTAATGTTATTGAATGTAAAAGGTTAAGTAAAGAATTAAATTTAGATGATAGAATTTATTTTTGGGAATTAGGGACGATATTTTTCGGATTTTGAAAAGTGTAGATATAGTTGTATTATCTAGTTTTTATGAAGGGCTTTCTCTTTCTTCTATTGAGGGAATGGCAAGTGGGAGTCCATTTGTAGCTTCGGATGTTCCAGGTTTGAGAGATATAGTAGAAGGTGGAGGAGTACTTTTTAAATCGAAGGACTATATAAACTTGGCTATGATATTTCATAAATTATTAGAGGACAGATTTTTTATTAATGAAACAATTAATAATTGCTTAATGAAAGCTGAATCTTACAGTTTGGATTTGTGTATTGATAATTACAAATATCTTTATTTAAATATTTCAAAATGAAACTTTATTTGTTTATTTTATTTTATTTTTATTTTGTCAACTTGACATATTCACAAACAGTATGGAATTATAAGATGCCACCTGTGGCTAGTGTTCTTAAATTTAAAAATGATAGAAGTGAGTTTTCTAAAGTAATTTTTAAAGATTTAAAAAATTATAAGAATTTGACTGACTTATTGCCAAAAAATTATGTTAAATCTGGAACGGTTGATTATACTGTTTATTTACAAAAGGGACTTGATCATTTTAATGAGGTAATATTTCCTGATTTCCCAATTTTAATCAATTCTAAAGGGTTATATATAAGTAGCAATTCTAAAATTGTATTTGCTTCTAATTCTAAGATTTTAATGAAAGGGAATTCGAAAGAACTATTTGCTATTTTTAACGTTATTGATAGCAAAAATATAAGTATTTATTTTCCGAATTTAATTGGAGATAAAACAACACATACAGGAAAAAAAGGAGAATGGGGAATGGGTATTATGATCAAAGGAGGGCAGAATATTAATATTTCTATCCCGAAATTGCTAATTCTTGGGGAGATGGAATATATATTTCGGATGGTAATATTTTGAAAACGAATAATGTTTTAATTAAAAGTGCGTATTTGAATAATAATCGTAGAAATGGGATTTCAGTAATTAGTGGTAACGCAGTTATTATTGATCATCCTATTATTTCAAATACTAATGGTGTTGCTCCAATGTGTGGAATTGATATTGAACCGAATAATATTAATTGTAGGATTGAAAATTTAAGAATTATTAATCCTTATACTTATAACAATAAAGGGTATGGTATTTCAATTGGTTTATCTAAGTTGCAAAGTACTAAATTTAAGTCTGTAGGAGTTGAAATTGATAATCATTTAGATGATTTTTCTGAATGTGGATTTTATTTAGGGGGTTATAATTTAAATCTGAATTTATACCTTTGGGAGGGTATATTAAGTTATTAAATCCAGTTTGGAAGGATAATCGATTACCGATCAAATTTCAATGGAATTATGATCTTGGTCCTATTGTGCAAATTATTTCTCCTAAAGTATATACTAATAAGACGTTGAATGATTTTCCATTTTCTGCTAACCAAAATATTTTCAAAAAATATAAAAGTCGAGTCAATTTTATTAAGAATGATTAATTTTCTAATGTTTTGTAATTTAGAATGTATTTTTAATTAGTTTTTATCTTTTTTAATTATTTTGTAATGAGAATAATGTTTATTGTAAACGTAGATAATTTTTTATTTCTCATCGTTTGAATCTGGCTTTGAAGATTAAAAACTGTGGGCATGAGGTATATATATTGACCAAAGATACTGGTCGATTTAATATGTTGAGAGATTTAGGCTTAATACCTTTAAATATTAATTTTGATAGGTCGGGCACCAATTTGTTAAAAGAATTGAACTTAATTAGAAGGATAAGACGCAGTATTTTAAAGTTTCAGCCCGATTTGATTCATAATGTTACTATTAAGCCAGTCATTTATGGAACTATTGCTGCTAGAGGATTATCTACGGTGAAAATCGTTAATGCAATTAGTGGTTTAGGGTATAATTTTATTGATGGGAGAGCAGGGTTTACTCAAAAAATTATATTAAAATTGATGAAGTTTGCATTTAAAAGAAAAGTAAATTTTATATTTCAAAATCCTGATGATTTATCTTTATTTAAATATTTTGGATTTTTGATCGACAATGATTATCGGATTATTAAAGGGGCCGGAGTTGATGAAAATTTGTTTCCGTATAATGATCCTAGTCTCAATGGAAAGTTGACTGTTTTATTTTTAGGCAGGTTATTAAAAGACAAAGGAATTGTTGAATATTTTGAAGCTGCAAAGAAATTACAAGACGAATGGGTGAATAAAGTTAATTTTGTTGCTATGGGTGATGTAGATTTTGAAAATCCTGCTTCTATTAGCATTAAAGAGTTAAATAGTTTTTTGGTTCCTGATTATATTATTTGGCGTCGATTTGAAGAGAATGTTGTTGATTCTTTAATTGAGTCTGATATTGTTTGTCTTCCCTCATATAGAGAGGGACTACCAAAGTCTCTAATAGAAGCAATGGCAGTTGGTCGGCCAATAATTACGACGGATGTTCCTGGATGTCGGGAATGTGTTGAAAATGGCTATAATGGTTTTTTAGTTCCATCGAAAGACATTAATTCTTTATCTATCCAATTATCGAATTTATTAAAAAATGACAAGCTTAGACTTTCGATGGGAGTTAATTCGCGACAAAAAATGATTAATGAATTATCTTTATCTCAAGTAATTCGTGAAACTTTTGATTTTTATTCTTTCATTTTAGGAGTTGATTTGGACCAGCGGATCTGAACTATAACATTTCCGATATAAAATGGTACTTCTCTTTTTTACTCAATTTTACTAATCTCTTTTTTTATACACTCTTTGCTACAGGAGGGCTTATTTTAATTGGTTCATAATTCATTGTAAACATAATTTTAGATTTGCTACCCTTGCTTCTATAATAAAGCAAGTCAACTGTTTGCCGCCAAGACGCGCGACTTAGGTTCTTTACGTGTTGTAAATCGAACCACTGAAAATCTAAAGGAATTAGCCAAAAAAACATGCTTTAGGATAATCGTGTAGTAAGTGGTTCAGAAGAGTGTGTCCGTTTTTGCCGTTAAAGTGGTATCTTCTATACTGGTATTGAAACACTTAATTTAAAGTAAACCTCGCTGTTTTCTTCATTTTCCAATTTATCCAGAATTCATTTTGTTCAATTTTTCCTCAAGAAAAGCAATTATATTTTTCTTGTCTTTAATCGTTTCTTCCTTTTCTATAATCTGTTTTTTTAAAATAGCAATTTCATTTTTTAATTGATTAATTTCACTATCGGCAATTGCTTTCAATGGTTCACTTTCAAGGTAGTATTTAAATAGATTGACCTTAAAATATTCTGAGAGAATTTTAAGTTTATCTACATCTATAGTCTCCCTATTATAAATACTATAAATATTTGAAACAGAAGTAGATAAGTAGTTGGCTATATCTGTTGTTTCTTTATTGTTAGTTTTTGCTAACTCTTTAATGATTTCACCTATATGTACTTCCATTTTACAAAATTTCTAAATTTAATTTTGTAAAATGATTATTTGGTTGTTATTTTGTTGTAGTAAATTATAATAATATTGTAATGTAATACTATTATATTGTAATTATTAAGAGCCATTAACAGGAGAAAGTATGCCATTCAGACTATATGGTTCTTAATCGGGTATAAACTATCAATATATAAAATTCGATTTCACATTTTAAAATTGTCAAGACATATGAAAAAGCTTTTATGCCTTATAGGCGGAGCCATGCTCGCCATGAGCGCTCAATCCCAAAAAATCAGTATTAAACCCTTCGACATCAACGACCGAATCCCTGATTTACCATTAACCAACGTCATCAACTATCAGGACACCGTTGCAAGTTTATCGTCTTTCAGTAATAAACTCATTATACTGGACTTCTGGACCACACACTGTGGCCCCTGCATTGCCATGTTCCCTAAAGAAGAAGCACTACAGAAAGCCAATGCCGGGAAATTACAATTCATTTTAGTAACGTTTGATGGAACCGAAAAAGTCAATAAATTCTTCCATACCTGGGATAGCACTCACAATATGCATCTCTCCATGCCAATCGTGACACATGACCGGCTACTTCGCAGGCTATTCAAGTTTAAATACATACCCCATTACGTATGGATTTCACCAAATGGTAAGGTATTGGCCCAAACCAGTGATAAATTTATTAATCAGGCTACCATTACAGATATACTAAACCAAATAGATACCGAGCATGCCCGTATGAAAAAGCAAAACTGGCCGGCAAATATGTATGGATTCCCTAGACCGAAGTTTGATTTCCTTAAAATACTTAAAATAGCAGAGTAGGAGGGAATTAAGAATCCAAGGTAAAGAATAGGCAGCCTATTTAAGAATACTGCCAATTACATGTATAACGATATGTAAGCCAATAAACTTTGGCCAGCAGGAGATCATTCTTTTGGTAAATCGAAGTCTTCTAAAACTTGTTTTATTAATTAAATTAATTTAAATATTCATATGAAAATACTGCTATTCGTACTATTAAATTTATTGGGTATGGCCACTTTAATTGCCCAGTCAAAATCCACCATTAAAGGCCAGGTTTCAGATTCAAAAGGGCATATTTTAACTGGAGCCATTATTCAAGAGGCCTCAGGTTATGCATACACCGTAAACCAGGAGTCAGGCTTTACCATTAAGATAAATCGCCTCCCGGATACCCTTATCATATCTTATACTGGGTATTTGACACAAAAGATACCTGTAAGCAAAAGTACAGGCTATTTAAAAATTGTTTTAGAACAGTCCATTAATGGCCTCCATGATGTAGAAGTCAATACAGGGTACCAGCAGGTACCCAAAGAAAGATCCACCGGAGCTTATGACTTCATTGACAATAAAACCCTCAATTTACAGGCGGGTTCCAATATTTTGCAACGCCTAAATGGCGTTGCAAGTGGGGTACTGGTGAATCCGCCTATAACAACCACCCTTACTGTCAGAGGTATCAGCACCATCAGCGCCTCCAAGGACGTATTAATTGTGGTGGACAATTTCATTTATGAAGGGGATATCAATAACATCAACCCCAATGACGTCCAAAATATCACCGTTTTGAAGGATGCGGCAGCCACCAGTATCTGGGGAGCTCGAGCTGGTAATGGTGTCATTGTTATTACCACCAAAAAGGGCCATTTAGGACAAAAACTAAAAATTGAGGCCAGTGTCAATGCTATTATAGTCCCCAAGCCAGATCTGTACGCACAACCGACCATTTCCTCGTCAGATTACATAGATGTAGAGCAATTTTTGTACAGACAGGGCTACTTTAATGGAGCCATTACAAATTCGATCAGGCGGCATTACCCATTAACCCCTGCAGTGCAAATATTTGTAGATAAAGCTAATGGTCTTATTTCTGCGGAGGATTCTGCCAAGCAGATTAATGCACTAAAAGCAATCGATACCAGGGATGAGTATAATAAGTACTTCATTCAACCTGCACAAACACAGCAATACTCCTTAAATATCAGAGGGGGTAGACAGGATATTGCCTATAACTTCGGAGCAAGCCTGGACAAATCAATCAATACTTATGATGCACCATCTCATAAATTAAACCTGCATTTTACAAATACTTACAAACCCTTCAAAAATCTAAGTTTACAGGTAGGTGTATATTTTACGGACAGTAAGACAGAAACAGGTAAACCTACCTACAATTCAATAGCTATTAATGGTAAAAAGTGCCCTATCTTCAATTTGCCGATAAAGACGGTAATGCCTTGCCCATAGATATGGCATGGCTGGGAGCCTATACCGACACCGCAGGTGGCGGTAAACTCCTGAACTGGAAATATTACCCGTTAGAAGATTATAAACATCAATATGCTACAACCAATCGGCAAGAATTTGTGGCCAATGCTGCCATAGACTATAAATTCTACAAAGATTTAGGTATCAGCCTCAAATACCAGTACCAAAAGCAACAAACAACGCAAAATGTCATGTATGACACGGCCAGTTATCATACCAGGGATTTGATTAACACTTATACTCAAATCGATCCAGAAACTGGTAAAGTGACTCATATTGTTCCTGTTGGTAATATATTGAACACTACTGACAAATACACGACTTCCTATAATTTCAGGGCACAATTAAATTTTAACCACGATTGGGCTGATAATAGTAATATTAATGCCATTGCAGGTTGGGAGGTAAGACAGGCAGATAATCATGGTAGTGGTAATTTGTTTTATGGGTATTATGAAGATCCATTAAGCTATGAAGGAGTTGATCCTACAAACCAGTATCCCAAATATACAGGAGGTTCCGGCAGCATACCTAGCGGTGGTAGCCTTACCCATACACTAAACCGTTATGTATCTATATATGGGAATGCAGCCTACAGCTGGCGCCGCCTATATACTGTCTCAGCCAGTGTTAGAAAAGACGCCTCTAATATTTTTGGTGTATCCACCAATGATAAGTGGAGCCCTTTATGGTCCGCGGGCCTTGCATGGAATATCTCCAATGAAAAATTTTACAAATCCGAGATTTTATCTTACCTAAAATTAAGGTTGACCTACGGATTTAGCGGCAATGTAGACCTAAGTAAATCAGCTGTCCCAATCGCGAAAATGGGATCTGCTGATTATTACTATTCTTATTATGCAAATGCAAGGGTTATTACCCTCAACAACCCTTCCTTGCGTTGGGAAAAGACAGGAATGTTAAATCTAGGAGTTGATTTTAGATTGAAAAAGATCTGATTTCCGGTTCTGTTGCCTATTATCACAAAAAAGGCACAGATTTGTATGGACCATCCCCATATGATTATACTACATATGGGCATGCCAGAACCCTTACAAAAATGTGGCAAATATGATTGGTAGAGGCGTGGATTTGCAACTGCGATCTTTAAATATCAATAAAGAATTCCGGTGGACGACAGATTTCCTCTTTAACTACAACACCGATGAAGTTACCAAATATTATAATACCAGTGGGGCTGTTTATGTGCCTACTTGGGGGAGTTCTATTTCACCAAAGGAAGGGAAGCCTGTTTATGCTTTATTAAGTTACAAATGGGGCGGCTTAAATAATCAGGGGCAGCCACAAGGATATGTTAACGGGGAATTGAGTACGGATTATAATGCAATAAGCCTTAATGCGACCAGTATTGATAGCCTAGTCTATGATGGACAGTTCATGCCTAAATATTTTGGTTCCATCAATAATACGATAACCTGGAAAGGGTTTTCCCTCACCGCAGCTATCAACTATAATCTGGACTTTTTCTTCAGAAAACAGGGCCTTAGCTACGCTGCACTTTTTAAAAGTGGTACTGATTACGGACTCTACACTAAAAGGTGGCAAAAACCTGGTGATGAATTAACCACCAATATTCCTTCCATGGTTTATCCAGTAAACTCGGCAGGTGAAAATTTCTATCAAATGTCCTCCGTGAATGTGGACAAAGGTGATAATATACGGTTGCAATTTATCAATCTCTCTTATGACTTTAAAGAGAATCGCCTGATGAAACGACTCAATTTCTCCACGATGCAGCTTTATATTATTGCGAGCAATTTAGGAATCTTATGGAGAGCAAACAAAGATCATCTTGATCCTGCTAACCCAACAGGTATTCCAAGCACCTATTCTCTCACCTTCGGTTTGAGAGCAAATTTTTAATTTATTAAAACATATTATTATGTATAAGATTATGAAATTTATTGTTATTTGTATTACGCTAATGGCTTCATTTTTTGCCTCAAGTTGTAAAAAGTACCTGGAAGCCAAATCTGATGACAAATTAGTAGTACCTGACAACCTGCCAGCCTTGCAGGCAATATTGGATAATGGACAATATATGAATGGTTCAAGCCCTTCAATAGGTTTGGCTTCTGCAGATGATTACTTTCTAACGCCAGAAGAGTATAATGCCGTCTCTGTATATTGTAGGGAGGCATATATTTGGGACCTGGCGGGGCAAAGTGACTATAATTATGGATTTGATTGGCCTGATATTTATTTTTTAGTCTATAATGCCAATCTTTGTTTGGACCAATTAACAAAAATTAAAAGAACTTCGCTGAATGCTGATGCCTGGGATTATCTCAAGGGTGATGCATTATTTTTTAGAGGGTTATCATTTCTAGAACTTTCGTGGCTGTTTTCCAAAGCTTATAACAAAGAAACGGCAAAACAGGATTTAGGTATTGTTTTGAGGTTAGGTTCTGATTTTAATGTGCCCTCCAAGAGAGCAAGTGTGGAAGAATCCTATCAAAGAGTACTTCAGGATTTAAAAAGTTCACTCTCTTTTATGCCTAATACTGTTGAGTATTTAACTCGACCAACTAAAGCGGCAGTATATGGTTATTTGTCGAGGGCTTATTTGTCGATGCGACTATATGACAGTGCCTTGGCTTATGCCAATAAGTGCCTACAATTTAATAGTAAATTAATGGATTTTAATGATCCTAATGATGTGGATATGACCAATATTTACCCCATACCTGATCAAAATAAAGAAATAATACATATAAATTATATAGGTTTGAGTGCCTTTTCCTCTGTTAATAACAAGCATGCTTCCGTGGATACTTTGTTATATAACAGTTATCAAGCTAGCGATTTAAGAAAAGTGGTATATTTTTCTCCGCCAGAAGGAAATAGCGCTCATTTCTACGGTAGTTATAAAGGTCGCAGTGTTTACTTTACTGGTATTGCCACAGATGAAATGTATTTAGTAAAGGCGGAATGTGAAGCTAGAAATAACCAGGTAGAGGATGCAATGAATGATTTAAACAAGCTCCTTATCAAAAGGTGGAAAACTGGCGCTTTCAAGCCATTCACCGCTAGTTCACAAGCCGAAGCCTTGAAGCTGATATTAAAGGAGCGCAGAAAAGAACTCGTATTTAGGGGATTGAGGTGGATGGATATTAAACGCCTAAATCTTGAAGGGGCAAATATTAGTATTAGACGGCAAATAGAAGGGAAATCATATATACTGTCTCCCAATGACAATCGTTTTGCACTGCCATTAGCAACAGACCTTTTAAGCCTTACAGGCATGCAACAGAATCCACAATAAAACTACTAAAAAGCCTGCCGAGTTTAACGGCAGGCTTCTTTATTCCTGGCATCCGAGCTATTGATCCTGGTTATATATGTGTTCGTATACACCAGAAGTGGCATCAGGAACTTCAAATAAAGCCTGCGACATGGTTGTTGGCAATTGAGGCAAAATTGTTGAATCGATAATTGTCTGAGTAGCTGTTACCTCCACATAATCCGCTGCTAACTCAATCTTACAACTTTTATCCTCACCATCGCACCCCGTTCTATCTGGCGAAAGTGTCCAGTTTGAGGGGTTAGATACTTCTGTGCCCGGCACATGTTCAAAGAAATAAGTCGGATCTGGGTCTTTTGCTGTTGTAAAACCACTGGTAAGACCGGCCAGTACTGTGCCGCCCAAGATTGCAAGGACGGTCAGGAATTTAGATGAAATTGTCATAGTTGACATTGTTTTAATTTTTGAACCCAACTTTAATTTCAGGCGATGGGTTCTTTGCCTGATTTTTGCGCAAAAAATATCTTTAAAAAGGTTAGATCGCTTGTTTAATTATTTTATGTTCTGGATACTTACCAGAACGGTCTGAGGTGCCCTCATTATTTTTTCTAATCAACCACCAGCCTAAAAAGGCCAAAATGGTAAAACAAATATTAAAAACCAGATGCTCTAGCCATCCAGCACCATTTAAAATGCCGCCACAACTACATGGAACTTTACTATATACATGGGCCAATCCAAACCCCACATAAAGCGTAAATGCCACCATCAGCAGAAAAGACAGCATAAAACCTTGCTTTAAGGATTTCGGGAAACTTAAAAGCACCACCGCCAGTAATTCAACGGTTGGTATTGCCCATTGAAGTATAGGCATGGACCAGGAGGGAAGAGGCTGCTTAGCTAGCTGATAGGCAAAAACATTAAAACCATCAGCTTGCTCATAGCAGCATACACCCACAGTAGGATCAAAAGCATGCTTATTATCTTTATGGTCTGCTGTTTTTTCATTTTTAACTCGTTTGATCCCTTAATTGATTTACTGAAGTCTTCTAATTGTAATAGGCTGCTTGCCCTCTTTTTGTTGTAATACATTATTGTTGCTTAAACGTTCAAACGTTTTGATTAAAATTGCAACGGAATACCTATTAAAACTTTTTTATTCGATGCTTGCTGTCTGTCTTTTTAGTTTTTTCGGTTGTTTGGAAATTCCTTCCATTCCTCTAGCTAGCTCCTTGCTACCTGCTACTAGTAATTGTCCAAGTTATTTTCGCTTAGTGATCAATTAATCTTCGATCTGCTCGACCCGGCTTTCTTTTACCTGAGGCCCATCCCGCCATCAAAGCCTTGTTGCTTCCTTTTACCGCTACTGTGACCTTAGTTTACTGCTGCGGGGCACTTTTGTTTCGTTTATAATTGCAGTAAGATGCTTATCCCTAATTCCAATACAAATGTCCTAAAACTCCAGGAACCTAAATGATCTTAGAACTACCTCCATAGGAGTGTTTAAACAACCTTGAAAGGTGCTTTAAAAAACCAGACAAAATGATAACTAATTGAAAATCAAATTATCCTTATTGTTTTCTTAGGTTTTATTTCAACCATCAGAAAATTTAAGCTCATAACGATTAAAAAAAACGTGGATTAATAAAAACTAAAATCATATACTCAAAGCCTTGTAAAAACAGAGACATTGCCCGCATGGTAAATCCTAGCGTCCTTAAATACACTGGAATATGTACTGAAAATACTGCATAGAACATCTGAACAGCTAGCTGTTCAGATTGGATGGTATGATTTTTCTTGTGTTACTGGTATAAGTTTTATTCAATATTAAAATGCAGGACGTATTCGTATATTTTTGCAGCCTATCTTGCTAATAAAATCGCCACAATACACGTGTTGTATAGGTTAGATTTGGATAAAGCTAAGCCTTAATATAAACCTTGGAGCGGTCCTTGACTGATATTTTTGAAGCGATCTTGATTAGCGTTTTTAAAATTTATTTATTTTTTTTCCATATTTTAGAATAAATTTTATCCGAAACCCTTATCTTTATTTTCTATGAATAAAAATAAGATTTTATTATTAGCGGCTCGTATGGAGAGATTAGAATTTGTTTTATTTAGCAAAGGCAGTGAAAGCTATGAACCGTTGGCCTTTCAAAATATGGACCAGTTTCGTCAATATTTTGCAGGTGTAAGGGAATTGCTAACAGATATGCCTCCTAAGAATTTTGATGTGTATGGCCATTATTTACGAATGATGGTAATACTTAAGCCCGTTATTATTGAATTGGCTGAAGAAGACGTATTTCAAAAGCTTAAAGCCAATGCGGTAAAAGAAGAATTTGTTGAATTTGGGCTAGGTTCTCTATGTGCAGACGGAGGTCCGATGTATATTCTCAAAATGAAAAAGTCTTTTGTGGAAAACACCAGGTTATGGATCTTATGGAAGATATACAATCAACAGCAAGGGTAGGAGCAGACGGGATTATTAACGTGAATATCATTGAAGAGGCCGAAGGTGAAGGCACAATAGCTACAGAAGAACATATTAGAAAAATTTTAAAAGATCGTGGTCTGCTTTAGGGTGTTTTGTGGCGGAGGGTAAATATTAAAATGCTGTTTATTCAGCTGGGAACTTTAAATAATACCAACCTGTATTATTATATTTAGCGGGTATTTTTAAAAATCAACCGCCCTAATTTCCCTCCCCCACAAAAATTTTAAATGGAGAAACGTCAAGCATAATCAAGTCATCATCCAATACCTGATTAAGATCATTTATAATTTTAATCAGTTACTGGATGATAGCCCAGTTTCTGAGCCAGAAAAGATGTGCTACTGTAATCAATTTAAATGATCAAGCTCCATAATTATTCTTTGAACCTGAATCCGCCAAGTACCCCTTTATGAGTGCTTTAAAAAGTCTTAAAAAAAAATTTAAATCGTTGAAAATCAAATCCTACTTGTTCTTTTCTCGATTTTGCTTCAAGATATCAGCTAATTTAATACCGTAACGCTGAAAAAAGCTTTGGCTAAATACCGGCTCGAATCATATCCACAGAGATTGGCAATACCTTTGATTGTTTTCTCACGATCCTCTGTTGCCAGTTTATAAGCTTTCTCCAGTCTTTTTTCCTGTAGATAATAACGCGGTAAGCAGCCAAACAGCAGTTTAAATCCTTCCCGAAACTTAGCTGCTTTTATCTTGATTTTCTTTAATTTGTTTGAAAGCGTATCTTTTTCATCCAGGCGCATACCTAACTGTAAATAAACCAGGTGTATTTTTTCTATTTCTTCATAGGTATAATTATTATCTGGCGCTCCATTATCTTCTTCAATGACCATACAAATGAGCCGTTCAACCATTTCTATGGTGGACGGCTCATTTTCAAGGCCAGCCCTTAATGCTATTCTTATCTGGACAATCAAATGAAACATTAAAGCAGTGGTTTTTATTCTAAGTTCATTCAAATTCGCATCCTGCTTTTCTTTAAAGGCCTTTAATAACCTGGCTATTTTGGGATATTTATCGACAAGTAAAGTAAACTTAGCTTCCGGTATATGGATATCTAAAGTAGAGGCGGGTATCGTTTTAAAATAGACTTCGGAATGGACCGAAGGGACAGTAGTTAAATTATGAGATCCGGCTTTGAGTAAAGTCCAGCCAAAGCCATTAAGGTTAATTTGAACCGCTCCGGTCAAGAGAAAATGAATTTCTATACAAGACTCCTCCGACTTTGCTTCCAATTTTCCGTTACCTGCCGTCAAATAATCGCTATTAGCTATCTCCACCTCACCTACTTTAATTGTTTGAAAGAGCAGTGGCAGCTTGCCAACCATCACATGAAACTTTTCAGCGCCCGGGAAGCCTAACTTGGCCATTTCCTCTGTCGGGAATCCTGCCTTAATTTCAAGGGGCTTGTGTTGGTCGTCGTATAAATAAAATTCTTTCATATCAGGTTTTGTTTTAAGGCCTTGTTTAAATAGAAATAAGTACCTGATTCCTTTTTGATGCCTTAGTTTGGCTTACGCAGTGTTTAAAGGGCAGTTTGAACTGTAACCTAAAATGATACCCAGATGAAAAATACTGGTACTCCTCTCTTAAAGCTCTTGCAGGATACCAGAATCATAAAAAGACAGCATAGCCTGCATACTTATGCCAATATCATATAATCGGTACTTTTCAATAAAGCCTTCCCGCACATCTAAGACAGCTTTTTTAGAATCCCGCATGCAATAGTCCATGAGCTCAGTAATTTCATCTGGATATATAACCCATGTATCCAATATTTGTTTTAGGTCTTGCGCTGGAAGCGCAAGACAGGCCGGCCGGGTACTTAAAAGAAAATCTAAATATGTCTTCTTGCAATCTTTTGATACCGCATTAATAATTTTTAATGTTATTGGTACTAGAGCATGGCCTTGGGCTGGAAAAGATTGAGTCTCTTTTATGTACCGCTCGTGTACATCTTGGTGAAGCTTATAATACTTTGGTTTAAATAACGAGCTTGTGAAGCCACCTGTGCCATAAATGAACTGTTTACCTCGTATTCTATAAACAATCATATATACCATCGATATGCTGTCTTTACTCATTATTTGGTGGTTTAAGTAAAAATGTAAATAAAAATACATTGTTGAATCATCCAGATTTAGTAAGCATCTGGATGAATAATTAATAATTGCGGCTAATTTCTGTAATAATTAATAAAAAGTGGTGTCAAAAATGATATTTTTTACCTAAATTTTTTGTGAATGGAGCAAACAATTTTGTTTTAATCGATTAAGCTAGAATAATAAAGATTGAAGTAATGCTGTATACCGCTTTATCTAGCCATAGACTTAGTGTGGTTGTATGGATTATTGGGTTATTTGTAACCCATTAAACCATCCAACCGCAGACTAGCTATTTAGCTGCCTATTATTTTCGGTATATTGTAAGCATTTCAGTGGGTGTAAAGCCGTAGAAAGCCTTAAAAGCCTTGCTAAATTGATGGACATTGTAATAATTTAATAATTTGGCAACCTGTGTAATGGAATGGGTCCCTGTTTGCAATAGAAATAAGGCCTTTTCCATTACACCCTTATTGATTGTATGAAAAGGGGACTCATTGAAGACCTCAATATAGGATTGTTTAAAGGAGGTCAAATTGGTTGTGGTAGTCGTTTTCACCAAATCTGCAATATTAGTATGCCTAATTGGATTATTTTTAAGCTGATCCCCAATTTCCAGGATTTTACTTTGGTTCTGACGACTTAGTTTAGGGAAGGTCATTGTTTTTCGACGACTTAACACCCAAAATAGTAATTTTTGGACATGGCTGTCCAGCATGATGGGATCAAAGGGTCGATAATCAAAGTAGAGGTAATTAATAATTTGTATTAGGGCATACCCAATCTCTTTAGAACAGTAGGGGAAAAATAGATAGAAGTGATGCGGCCTGCCAGCGTAATAATCATTAATGAGTGGATAGAGCGTATCCGGAAAGAAATGACAGATGCTTTCTAAATATTCTATTTTAAAATAGAAATCAAGTGTAGAACCCTGGCTATTTTTATCTGTTGTTACCTTGCTTTCAACAAAAGGCAATGAGGTTAAAAAATATTGCCAGGAATTTAAGTCTACTTTGCCAATATTTTTTAAATCTAATGTGCCATTATTTCCCAGGCTAAATCCCAGTTCTACCAGAGGACCTGGGATATAGGCTTCAGTCGTAAAAGAATTCCCTTCATTTAAGTATTGACTAGTCCAGATGTCAAAATTCGGCCTTGTAATACCGATAAAATCCATATCAAATAGATGGCCCGTTAAATTATATTTAACCGCAGGTGGGCCGTGCTTTCTGATTTGGTTAATAACACTAACTTCCTGCCAGTGTGCATCCCTTTGATGTAAAAACTTAACCTGAAATAGTTCCTTATGCATACCAAATAGCCATTTAAGCCATGCTTGCAAAGTTCAGGTAGGATAGAGGGCAATACTCATTATAATAATAATACAATTCATTACATCCTACAAGAACGCCTCACAAGCAAGTGGTGATGTAATCGAATTTATATGAGATTGACTATTGCTGCATATTCAGTAATGGCAGAAAGCCAATCTCTGAGTCAAAGATAAATAAAAAATTTAAATAACAATGTAACTTATTGCAAAACAATAGTATTTAGGCTAAATAAAGATAAATGCACAACTAATCAATTTGAGCGTTCATCGCAATCATTCAGAAATCTGGAAAATGGTAACGAACTGTAGTTACGTTTATGATCCCCATTTATTTAAAATAGATGGCATGTTTTATCTGTACGTTCATCTTCCCATCTATTATTGTCGCATTCAAGTAGAACTTGAAAAGCCACTTAAATCAGTTTTTGCCGGCCGATTTGTTTGTTGCAACGTTAGTAGCAATGCTAGCAGTTATGTTCGAGGCTACCTCTGTAGTACGTCTGTAGCCCTCTTTACGACCCTTTAGTAATATTGGTAGCAGTGCCTGCTGCAACGGCTGAATCCCTGTTTTGGGCAATGCCTGAAGCGTTCTCTCGATCAAGCCGGTTTAGAATGCCTGTTTCATAATATGCGATCATCTCTTCCATACTTCTCCCAATATCGTATATCCTGTATTTTTCAAAAAAATCCTCCCGCAGGTCCATCCTTACCACTTCTTTCTTCCGAAAGTGAATCATCCTAACATAGAACGTCTCATTCGGATAGATAAATCCTTCATTTATAATCTGGTCAAATTCCTGTACAGGGAGAGCAAGACATACTGGCTGCTCGGCTAAAAAATAACCCATCTGGTTCAAGCAGACAAACTTTCCCATTTTCTCTTAAAGCCAGCAAATAAACCATCTTTTGTTTATTCTGTTTCATATATTTGTATTTTTTGTGACTGTTTTATAAATTCAGTTAAGTCTGGAAAATAGCAAGTCTAAATGCCTGGAAGCCATATTGTTTTAAACGCTTATTTCCTGATTTATTTTAACGACAGGGCTAAATTCAGCAATCATTTTTTAAAAGTGGTGTCAAAAATGATATTTGTTTGCCTAAATTTTTAACCGGTACTCATTTACTTGATTGCTGTAGGATTAATTTGGACGGATTATAGGATTAATAATGCCCTGCTGCTGGTTGTCGGTGCTGGCACCGACAACCAGCAGCAGGGCAAAAGTTTGTCTGGATTGTGAAAAAGCCGGATAAGTGAGGATTTTCTACGATGTGGCCGTTATAAACCATCATGGGTACCGCACTTTTTAATAGTAAGGCAACAGGACTAATTAGATAGGATATTAATACCAGTCAGGAACAATACCACACAGGCAAAGTGAGATTCAACTTATTTACTGGTATATCTCTAATCGGATCTTAAGTATAAATTATGTTCTGCTAGCTTTGCTTGTATTTTTTTCATAGTCATTTCTCCCATACCATGACGATTTTTTAAATAGGAAATGGGAATTTCGAGTACATCCTGAACGGTTCTCAGCCTCATTTCATGTAAGATATTTGCAGCTCTTATTGGGAAATCGAGACAGGAAAAGTCGGAACCTAAGAGCTCCAGGTTCTCGGCGGTATCATCTAATTGATTTTTCTCTTTTAAATGTGTTATCCTTTTATATAAACTGGCTTTCAATTTTGTAAGGACCTTTACTTCATCAATTAATTTATCCCGCTTAATATCTAGGTCTTTTACATAATTTCTATAAATCCCGCTCTTACGTTTAATCTGAGCAAAGGTTCTTGAAATTATATTTTTTGTAGTCTCTATACATATACCATATTTTTTTGAAAATCTTTCTACAGCTTGCTTGTTCCCAAATTCTAATAAATAGAGGTGAAGCACGTCGCATTGCTGCTGATCCAGGCCGTTTTCAAGTATAGAAATAATATACTCATTGGTCTCTCTAAGGTTATTTAATATTGACTTATCATAAACGAGTTGCTTATCCAGAAAAGGTTCTAATTCGTTTCTGAATATAAACTTTTTAGCTCCTCGAGTTGCGGTATTTGAAAAACTAGAAATTAATTTCCCATCCATTAGCTTTTTTAATGTACCATTGGATATTATTTTCTCTTTCAAAAAAGCATCTATACTAACGGGATTCTCCAGGATAATCCTGGAACATAGTTGTTCATCTTTTAGGATGTTACTTACCCCGCTAAGGGTATTTAGCTTTAATTTGTCTAAAATTACGCTGGGATCTATCATATTGTAACTATATTATTTTTTTGTTTTCTTTTTGAACATACCTAGTAGACATTATGAATGTTGTTGTGTAATATGTGTTACTTATTTGAATTCCACTTTTCCAAAGCTTGATGCGATAATTACTTAAATCACCTCCATCTGCCGTTACATGGATTTTTTTAACTTCTTTACCACCACTTTCCCTTTTTTTAATACTGTTATTTTCCAAATATAACAGATTCAGATTTGTTTCATTGTCTTGCCGCATATACCAATCCAAGTTTATTGCTTGTGTCGTAAATGCCGAAAGGCGCAGCTTTTGTAATCTGGAAATTATCTACTTTGGCTGGTCGTGGGCTTTTTTTAGCCATAGCGCCTGATCTCCATTCTTGCGTTCCGTTACCAGCTTCTTTTTCTTTGTATCTACTGAAATTATAGGTTCCCCATTCTTTATATACTTTCCGTTTATATAATTATGTACATAAATTGTCCATTGCGGTTTGGAGAATTGCCGCTTTCAAGTTTATTTGAGTGCTTGCCTTATGACTTAATGCTGAACCGGAACATTTTAGACCAAGCTTATTGCATCGATTGGATGAGGTAATTCTAACTGCCAAAGAAGTCCTAGCTGCCTTAAAATATCCTTCGGATCTCTTGGAGTCATTTTGGTTCTTTATCCATATTATGGAAATTGACTTGGTTGAAGATGAATTTGCCATCACGGTCAACTGCGAAGGAAGATTGAATGTCCTCTATTATATCTAGTGCTAAATATTTTTCTATAAACCCGTCTTTCACCCTGATATACCACATAGGCCGGTCAAATAAGGTGGGGTCTTGCGCTTTTAACATATTGTCATTTGTTTTCGCATTGGTTAAAATTGTTTCTAATTCATCCGCTGGTAACTTGACGACTGCAGGTAGAAATCTGGCTAATCTTTTACATGCTTCCGTGAATGCTAACGGGTCATTGACTGGACCTGCTGATAAGACTCGGTAGAAGTCTGATAACCCGTGCCTGACTTGTTCTAAAGATTGGAACATAACGAACATCTTTTTTCCATCGAATTCACTAGTGGCAAGAAACTCTTGCTCATTTACTCGTACTACCAAAAAGTATATATTTTCTTTTCCATATCATGAAGTTAAGCAGGTTATGTTAATTGAACAAGAATTTTGGCGCGATTTGAAAAATTGACTAATTTGTGCAATTAGCTATGACCAGGTAGTGTCGTAAACCACCTTATTCTGGTCTTTTTTTAATGTATTCTTCCGCCGTCTGTTGGTTTTGGTTTTATTTTTTCCAGGGTTATATACGTAAATTATAAGAATAGCAAGGGGCAGATTAGTACCGCTACTTTAGTACAGACGGGTGCATTTTCTTATGCAGGAGATATCGATTTAGTGACTTTTGCCTTAGTGGACCCCAAATATGACAAGACTGCTCAGCATTAGTAATGCTATTTATCCAAAATCTTCAAGTTCATCATAGAAGTTATGACTTGTTGAAAAGTAATAATATGTTATCAATTAAATTAATGGAGAATTTATTGATTACTTATCTGATATCAGAATTGTAAAAGTTAATGGCCAGTGGACTATAGAAGCATTGGTCAAGGTATAGAAGAACCTTCTTCAAAAGCCGGGTGGGATTAGATAATACTTAATTATTGAGTTATAGCTTAATGCACAACTTAAATAAAGGCTATGGATTACTGCACTATCTCAATGCCGCCTAGTATTAGTATCCAAACACGATGGTTAAAACCTGGCTTGGGTTAATGCCTACACCAGGTCTGAAAAGATACTCAAAAGGACAGGGATAGGTACAACAAGGCATTTTTTTTAGTTGAACATGTGAAAGGAGTGCTAGTGTAACCATATTTGCCTCCATTATCACTTTGGTTACAGGGGGCAGTAATGGTATTGTGGGTCTGTATTGCATAATTGGCGAATAAAAATTAGCGCACATTAATATTATTATTATTATTATTGCTAATACTACTACACCTTCTTCTTTACTTATTATTATTTATTCATCCTCCTCTTCAAAATCTGGATTAGTTTTGGCCCTTTTGTCGAGCCATGCCAGGAATTCTACCAGGGGCGGGTAGGAGGCGCTGAGCGAGTCCTGCTGTAAAATATCTGTCAGTAGTATCAATATATGCTTTGTAATATTAATGTCCAGAAGATCAATTTTTTGAAGAATAGTCAGTGTATTCAAACTATGGGACTCGGTAGGAAAATCCAGTGCCAGCTCGTCCAGGTTAGCTTGTCCACGGATATTTTCCATAACAATGCTTACCTCCTTTCTAAATTCACGCATATATTCAATATAAGTGCTTAAATCCACCTCAGGCAGCTTTCGGATAAAATCTTGCATATAGTTCAGCCAGTCAAAACCAAGCAAGATGAGCTGCTCTGCGTCCAGATCATCAAAATACTTTTTAGCTTCCTGTAAATAAAATTCCTGTTCTTCTAACTCTTCGCCAATAATTTCCCACTTAAAATCTGGCTTTATAATTAGTAGGATCACGGGATTAAGGTCAATTACCTTAAATAAGCGTTGATGAATCCTTTCAAGTTTTTGGAGCCACCTTTTAATGATCTCCGGGTCGACGACTTTTTTCAGAATGGATCTTTTACCAGGATTGTATAAAGGGATTAGTTCAGGGGCGTGTTCCATAAAAGCCGTTGTATAATGCGTCTCTATGGCTTTTAAATAGCTATTTTCCAATTCCAGTAGCGTAGCCGCATTTTCTATTGCTGCCTTGTCAAACGAAATCCCGTTATATTCCAGATGATAAATAGCTTCCTCCTTTTGAAAGCCTAAATCATCCTGATAGTATTCTTCCAGCGTCTCATTATGGAGGAACTGATGGATTTCTTCTCCCAGTGGAAGCTGCTGCAACAAATTAATTTCAGTTGTCTCGTAATACCATTGGATTACAGACTGCAGTTGTCTTTTTGACTTCGTAGTCAGGCGCGATGGCTTTAAATGATACAGTTGGTAAAGTAGCCCCAAAAGGTCCGCATGCAATTGGTTATAGGCAGTTCTAGTGACACAAGACTGCGTTGTGTAAAAAGCGCTTAACCCGTCCATTTGCGTCTTGAGCTGTCTGAACTTAAATTCTAGTTTTTTGAGCTCCTGGCTGATTTTATTAAATTGATATTTACTCGTATTATTTTGTTTTGACATAATTATTAAAATTGACCTTAATATAAAGGATTGGTTTTTAATATAGCTTACCATGGCCTTCTATTTTGGCCATTATGTTTACCAAATTACCCAAGTATTGCCACTGGTGGCGAATAGTCTTTTTTACCTTTGAAAAAATGAGCCCCAAGCGGCGTCAGTCTGCAGGCAGTAAAGCTGGTCCAGGGATAGGTCTCATTTATGGAATCGCAGTATAAATTATAATCCTTTGGATCACAGGCAAGATCCAATAGCCCAAATGTGGCGGCAGTGAGCAGCACACCGGTAATAAAAGATTTGCGCAGATATGCCATTCGCACAGCCAAGTCCCCCTCATTATACTGCTCAAAGGCTGGGTTATTCTCCGCTATTTTTACAACCCACAAGATTTCGCCACATTTTAATGGGTTAAGCTTTTTCAGTAAACCATTTATATTAAGGTAGCGCATTAACTGACCCAGTTCTATCCATTCCCCTTCTGGGAAAAGCCTGAGTAGATCAAAAGCGTCCGCCATTGCATTAAAATTGAAGTTTTCCAGTTTTAATTCACGCAGGTTATTAAAAGGGAACAAGGTCGCATTCAAGATTTGCAAGTCAGGTTGTTTTAGTTTCAGTAGCTGAGATAAGGTATCCAGCACGGGTGCCGTGCTGGAATACTTTTTAAAATCCAGATGGGAGGCCAGCAGCATTGTTTTAATAAAGCCCCTGTCATACCCTAAAGGGGACAACTTAAGTTTACCATAAGAATTTTTAATGGAGCCAATTGCTATAAAGCCGCTTTTTGTATACTTAAACTTACCAAGCTCCATATAGGCTTTAACTTTTGGCAAATCCTCATATACCGCAGCTTCTGAGAGATATATTCTGCAACGCTCTGGAAGACCTACTGGTCTAAGATAATAGTCAGCTGATTTACGAGCAGCCTCCCTAAAACCCAGCCGTAAAAACTCCGGCAGTTCAAAGATCAGTTTAGTAGGATCAGCCCATAAGCTGGGTGCCTGCCTCTTATCATCATCACTTCCACCACCATCACTACTACTATCACCACTACTACTACTACTACTACTACTACTACTTTCGCAATGATCCTTATCAGGCTTCACTCCGTCCGCTTCAACGCTGTCAGGACCTTTATAGCTCTCTTCCACCTTGCCATCTTGCTCGTTGCCCTTGCGATCGTCGTCTTCCCCATGGTCATTGTTCAAGACGTCATATGGATTATTTTCATAATAATTCTCTGTCAGAAAATCCTCCCATTTGGCATAGGCAGCTTTAAGGACAACGCCTCCATCCTGGTCGGGCGCTTTTTCAAAAAGCGCCTTGCCATATAAATTCATGGCGTCAGGGTAGGGGACGTAGGTTTGCCAAATGAGCTTATCCAAAAAAGCCCAGTCCTTATCACTCTGCCCATAATAAATATAGGAAAGGCCTAATAGCAATTTGTCAGTATATAACAACTGAAATAGCTCGTTAATCCCCTTTTTGGTACTTCTCCTTGTTAATTTCTCCAGCATATCCGCCAGCTGTTTTTCTACAGCAAGACTGGTATTTTGCTTTTTCAGCCAGTCACAAAAGTGCCGGATTTTTAAAAGCCAGCCAGAAGAATGTTCGTAATACATAGCAGCACTTTTCTTAAAGCCCTTTAGTATCTGGCGGTGTATATCTTCCGGCAGACTGATATAGTTGTCAGGATCATTTAGAACCAGTTGGATGCGTTCCGCTATCTGGTGTTCAAATGGCCGAACGGTTTTGTGTTTGAGCTCAGTACTCCTTCCCATGCTCCCGTCATTACTATCCAAAGCCGGCCCTTCACCAGTTTCCTTACCATTGCCAATTATTTCTTCTTCCATTCTCTTTACCCATTTCTCCATCGTTTTCTTCTTCACTTCTCTATAATACGTTTTTAAATACCTTAGATTTATGCCAATTAGGCTTTATAACTGCTTAATAACGATCCCTTTAGTCCTTTTTTGTCGTCAGATTTTCTGACAAACTTACCAAAACTTATGGGTTTATAGGAAATGCGCGGACTATTAGGTGTTTTTTGGAATTCTTTGCATAAGTACTTAAAGTCAGGCAGCTTTGTAAGCTGGCTGACTTAGACCGTGCTGTTTTACAAAAACTTTAATGGGCTCAATTTGATTAAAATCCTCCGGTTGAAAGAGCTCTGCCTGCTCAATTTCTTTATATATTGCTAGATATTCGTCCTTATTGTCAGTCATATTCATTTAAAATTATCTATTTGTCTTGCTGTACAACCAGATGCGTCGCAAAGTTAATTAAATAATGACCGGACATACAGTGTATCGCTATTGCATAGACATCGAGGTTGGCTTCTGTGCATAACTTGTTGATACTTTGAAGCGGCATAGATAGAAAATAGTTAGATGAGTAAATTTTAACTTATAGCGCTAAATAATACCAGCCAACAGCAAAATAGCTTGGCCCATAAATCATTTGGCAAAAGAAGTCAAGCTGGTAATGCTTATTGGCGGGTATAGCGTTGTTTTTTATTTCCTTACAGAATAAATACTGCCAGTCTATGGAAACGGCGCTTCTTCGTTGAAACCATTGGAATGCGTTTTATGCAACGGCATGTAATATAAGGACGGGATTCAGAATAGTACATGGAGCTAAACTAATCGCATTCAATCTCATATAATTTTAATGAAAATTTCCCCATGGGGTTTCCCCCTGTTTTGACGAAGATCAGAGTACATCCGGCCCTGCCCATCAACCAAATCCATGGAAAATATTTTTTTCAGTTTCTAATTATATCTAAATCACCGGGTTGCGATTTTTATTAGTTTTAAGTAATATAATTTAAAAAATTAATCCTTATTTTCGCTAGCCTTGGACAGACTACAAAATAGTTGATTGACTACACCCTTAGATTTAGATAGTTGATAATCAATTGGAAGTCTGTAGAAATTATTAATCATTACTTATTGCGCATCAAAGGAGATCATTTAAGATCATCTCTTTTCTTGCGCATTTTTATTAAATAGTCACCTTAGAAATGAATTTGAAATTCAGTCAATTATTGGAAATCATTCGTTTATCCGCTTGGATTACCACTTTTCGATATCTGTTTTACCCCTTTGATTGTCCCTTTAGTATTCCACATACTGGTCATTCTATTTTCTCTAATCTATTCGCGTCAAACCAGCCCGAATTAAACGGGCTTTGAAATAGATAGAATCACCCCATTAAAAATTAAACCTAGGAAATTTTACTGATGAAACACTTTATATGCCTTTATTTCATTCTAATTTGCGCCATACCAACCCTTATCAGGGCACAATCTTCCGAAAATTTCGATGCAATAACCGTAGATGCCAATGGATTTGATCTAAGTACCAAGAGTTCCCGAATTATTGGCAATTGGAGCTTGAGTATTTTAGATAATACAGGGAAGGTTGCCGATCCAAGTTCAAACTATCTGGACGTAACCAATCTGGTTCTTAATAATGGAGGAACAAACATGGCAAATGGCACAAATGATAACGCCCTTAATGTATATGGGGAATATCATGTAGCTAAAACCTTCGTTATGAAAAGTGCAAATTCTATGACAGAACCCTTTGCGCTGTCTTCTTTTACAATTGATGGTGGAACAACCACCTGGCTGGCAGAAGGATACTTAAGAGGTAGCCGGGTGGTCACTCAGGCAATTAAGACCACTAACCTGACCCCATTGAAGGTCAATCTAACCGATCCTCAGTGGCAATACATCGATGAATTTAGAATAGAGCAACAAAATGGGGCAGCGGATATCTATTTCTTTTTAGATGATATTAAAACCACTACCGCTACGGCTCTACCTATTACATTTACCTTATTTAAAGGGGAGGTACTGACACAAGGAGTACAGCTCAAATGGGACCTGGGGTAAAGACCGGCGTACAATCATTTACCGTACAGCGAAGCTTGGATCAAAAAAACTTTGAAGACGTTGGTTCTGTGGACATTACAGCAAACAAAGACCAGCAAGGTTATACATTTCTGGACCCAAGTGCCAAGACAGGACTCAATTATTACCGGATAAAAATTGTAAAGTCCACTAGTGGTCCAGCTATTTATAGTAAGATCATCCAGGTCAATATTGCGAATTCAAATCCAAACCCTAGTCCAAATCCAGATTCAAACTCAGCGACAATCTGGCGTCTGTATCCTAACCCTGTTCAAAATCAATTGAATATAGCAGCACCAAAAACTGTTCAAAGTCCCGTCACCCTGGACATAATAACAGCCAGTGGTCAAATGCTTAAGTCTATTATATTACCCGGACAAACCGAGAAATGGCAACTAAATGTATCTTATCTGGCCCATGGTATTTATTTTTTAAGACTTCACCAAAATGGCCAGGTAATTGCCAAATTAAAAATGATCAAACAATAAATGTATAGCTATTCCTGCCGCGTTAAATGGTTAGGATAGCCACCTTATTTTAAACATTTTAGCCTTCTTAACTATATCATTATTGGAGAAAAGGATTGTACCCCATCCTTTTCTCCAAAAAATGGCCTATTTACTGCCTGCGGCAATTCTCTTGACGCGTTAAAACAGTACATGAATTGGGGCAGACGACTGCCACTTTTGACAAAACCACTCATGACAAGGTGTTAAAATTAAAAAGCCGCTCGCTTCCTTGCCTTTTAAAGCACTAGTGTGGAGTCAATACTACCTGAGCCAATACCGGTGGCCTAATGGTGGCATAATACATGAAATTACTATTGTATCCCGCAGTTTTGAGGACGCCATGGGGCTAGAGCAGGCCATTTTAGTGGCTGGTTCAAGGATTAAATTCCTCGCCTTTAGCCGAGACTTTAGTTTAAGGATGTTCATGTATCTTTGGTTATGCAAAATTATCGGAAAACGCCACATATTACCTACGACTGTAAGTATCACCTTGTGTGGCTTACGAAGTACCGAAAGAAGGTGATGACCGGAATAATTGCAGATAGGGCCCGCGAGATCATAAGAGGTGTATGTAAAGAAAACGAGGTCGAAATAATAAAGGGGCATATATCCAAGGATCACGTTCATCTAATTGTGTCAGTACCACCGTACTTATCAATCAATAAATTGGCCCAGGATCTGAAAAGTAAAAGTTCTTATAAGATGTTACAGGAAAACCGGGAACTGTCAAAAATATTTTGGGGTCGGCATTTATGGGCACGAGGCTACTTTGTGGCAACGTATGGAAACATTACGGATGAGATGATTATGGAATACATCGAAAACCAAGATGAGGCAACGGAAAATGATGACAGCTTCACAGTAACAGACTGAACCTTGCCATACTCCCAACCAACTCTCTTTAAATCTTTCACCTTACATGTGAAAGTTTGTTTATTGGCAGGCTTTCTTTTACATTTTTCGATTATTTTTCCAGCGAATAACTCCTTTTATACAAGAAAATATACCTGAAAAAATATCCCTAACTTACTGCTATATAATTCGATGAATACTATAAGCTGCCTATTCACTTATTCTATTAAAAGAAAAATTGAATAAAAATGCAAGAAAAGTTGTTTTTATGAAAAATGATATTATATTTGCAGTAAGATATATCGTTTTTGTTTCCAAATCGGAAACAAAAACGATAAAGGGTATATAATTACTGTTTAAAACCAAAATTAACGAGCACCTTATTGCTTCACTTTAATGCACAGGTTGGGGTAGAGAAAGAATATAGATGTTTTGTGAATAGGAAAAGGAATAACACCAGGAGTAAGACCAGAACCAAATAAGTAAAGGATAGACTGCATCTCTTATTTATATTTAAAGTTAGGCGTTTAGCAGGTTCGTTTGGGATTAGTTTTGTTTTACTGAAAATGGCTTTCTCTAAAAGTCATTGGATAACTGTTTATTGAGTAATCATCCATGGATATGCTGATTTGTATCTATAACGACAGGTTATAGGCTGTGTATTTGTGTTTATTGAATTTGAAATATGAAATACCAATTATTACTAATTATGGGGCTTTTGTGGATGAGCTCGCTCGTGTTTTTTACTGCTGGGGCGCAGCGTAATAATAGTTATAAAAATGTAGAAGATATGCTGGTTGGCTACTCTTTAGGCGCACACCTGGGAACCCAGGGATTTGGACTCAATGCAGCTTATGCCACCAGTGAGGTCTTTGCTTTACGGCTGGAGGGTTCAATAGCACCACTTGGATTTAGTAAAATTAGAAGTTGGGATAACAATAAATATAATATGGATATGAAAGGCCGGTTCTATAACGGATCATTAAAGGTGGAGGTGAAACCTTTTAGACGCGCTAGCAATTCCTTATTGATGCAAAAACTAGCTGTAATCGGAGGTGCTGCTTATTTTTTCAAGGCAGAGACGGATGCCACGGCACTACTCAAAGGGGATTATCATTATGGAGACATCGTGATTCCTAATTCAGATGTGGGCAAATTTAAGGCCAATATCAAGTGGAAACCCTGGGCACCTTATATGGGGGTAGGTATTAGAAATCTATACCTGGGCAGCCTCTTTAAAGGAGGGTATCTGGGACTTAATATTGATATCGGATCTTATTATATGAGCACACCGGATGTACAGGTAACGGCAGACAAACTCTTATCTGAAAATACTTCTAACGAAGGGATTATTGAACGAAATATGAGAAGTTATAGGTGGCTGCCTGTGGTTCAGGTAGGAATTAGCTATGGATTTTTAATTATTAAAACTTAGGCACAATGAAAAGAAATACCGTCATTGGGATCTGGCTGACCAGTCTGATGCTTTGTATGGGACTATTAATGTTCCGCTGCACCAATGCATTAAAAGATGTTGAGATTGCTGTTAATGCCAGCTTATTTAAGTATAAGACCTTGTTTAATATAACGAGCAGTTCAGGTGCCAAAATGGAGGATGCTACGATTACCTTAAGCGGAGAGGACGCCTCCAGAATCTTTGATCTGAATGGTCATAAGAATTTTAAGGTTAAAGGTTCGGTCCTTGGCTTAGCGGTAGACCCGAGCAATCCGCCTACTGAGAGTCACTCAATTGAATTTAACTTGATTATTAAAAAGTCAGGCTATTCGACGATAAATTTACCGGTAGAAATAACGGTGGCCGATAGTGGCAGTGCTTCACATTATGTGTTAATGATTAACCACGCCAAGCCACCAGAGGGCGTGGAAGTCAAAAACATCACCATGAAAGTAAATGACGGCAAGGTGATAAAAGATACAGTTATATATGTGGGGCCAGGCACTTGTACCTGTACAACAGGTAAAACAACCGTTAAATTTAAGAAGGGAGCCGCCTTTAAAGGATTGGATGGTTCGGTCATTGGTGGCAATAACGGTAATCCGCTATCAAGTATTCAGATAACCTCGCTATATGTAGAGGCGTCTATGAATGATGCACTTAAGGCATTCCCGGGTGGTGATTTAACACAAAAGAAAGTCAAGGTAGAAAATGGAAGTTTTCTGGCGGGGACTTTACTGCCAGCTGGGCTGATTGAGCTTTCAATGACAGCTGCAGGAAAGGAGATAAAGGGATTTACCACACCAATTGATATTACCATTCGCCTGAATCCTGATTTTATAAACCCCCAGACTAACCAACGGGTAAAGGTAGGCGACCAGTTAAAGGTATTCAGCTATAGTACAGATAATGGCTATTTTCAATTTGAGACCACAGGTAAGGTTGAGAAATATGATGAAGACCTGTATGTTCATTTTTTAGTAGATCATTTAAGCTGGTTTATGGTAGGTGATTTTACTCCGGCTTGTAATAGTAGTATTGCTACTGAGGCATATAATAATACAGCATTATCCAACTTAATATTTAAGATAAAAGCCGCCTGGTTGGCAAAAGGAGCTACAACGCCAGTAACCCTTAAAATATATTCGACCAAAAATGGGAGTACTGGCGGTGGTACAGAGACGGATCTGCTAATCTACAGTTTGAGTGGAACCGTTAAAGATGGGCAAGAGCTGCCTGCTAGAATCATTCCAGGCATGCCAATTATAGTACAGGTCTATGACGCAAGTGGTGATCTAATGTTTTCAACAAACATAAGTGACCCTTGCAGTCTGGCCAGTGGGATTGGCGGTGATGGCAGCGGACAAGTGCTGACGCTTAATCAAACTGCAGGATCGCAGTAATGTCAGGCGCCTGCATATTGGATACCAATCACTGTTTGGCTAGAGTAACCAGGCTAGCGCTGCTTAAAGAGAAATGTAATGGGCTGTTATGATTGAGTATAAAAGGCAACCAGGGAGGTACCTTGAATTCCGTCTCAGTTTATGGTATCCTCTCTGGATTGCTACTCTCTCAAGTTGATGTATATTTTTGGGATAGCGTTAAAACGCATTAGAATGAGTTTGATCAGTAAGGAAAAGGGGGGAAGGTTAATGGGTAATGGAAGAGGTTATAAAATTGGTAAAGGTAATGGAATGAGTATTGGTAAGGGAATGAGTATTGGTAAGGGTAAGGGGCGTAGCTTTCCCATTGCCTTCTTTCCAAGAGACAAAAATACCATTTAAGGCAATGAAAAGGGTGCCGCTATTAAAGCCTAAAGCATATTGTCAGGTGGCTGACAATATAATGAATGGTAATACTTTATTCAAGATGTATGCCACCACGAACTATAGCCATGCCCTTGATTTCTTCCCTGGAGATTTCAAATGTATGAAAGGAAGGGTTGTCACTACTCATTTTAAAATGGGTCTCATCTTTCCCTTCTAATATTCGTTTGACGATGACTCCCTGCCTAGTAGAGAGGACATAAATTTTGTTCCATTGAATAAAATCTGTTGATTCAATGATTTTGCAGGCAATAAAATCTCCGCTGTTGTATTGCGGAAATAGCGACAAATCGCGCACTCTGGTGAAAAAGTCGGCGTCGCTAAATTGGTTCTGAACATATTGGGTAGGGTAGTCTTTATTTTGGGTAAGCTGATCCTTTTCTAAAAATGGCGCTAGATATTCTGAGGGGATTAAAGGAAGGGCAATCGGTTCTTGGGTGAGATTTTGTTCGATATCTGGTCGCTTAGAGGCGCCTTTTAAAGAGGACTCCTCTTCAAGCATATCTCCCAGGCCAACAATTAGCCAGACAATGCTTACTTCTGGGTAGGAATGAATAAACTTTAAAATATTGCTTTCAGTAATTCCGTTATCCTGATCAAGAATGCCACGGGTGATTCCTGTAGTTTTATAAAATTCATATTTAGTAATACCCTTTATTGTAAGGTATTGTAAAATTCGTTTTTTAATGGATGTCATTTGTCGCATAAAAATATTTTGGTCTTTTCGATTCATTTCTTGTCTCTAAATTAGAAACAAAGGGTATGGCGGATCAAATAGAGATGCAATGATACACAAAATTACTTATGAAAATCATGGCAAATTTTTAAAAGTAATCAAGGTTAGTAAGATGGTCGGTGGATAACTTTCATAATTTCTCTTTATCATTTGGTTATATATTATTTTTTAGTAATATTTTAAATAGACAATTTTTATCCCACATAGTAAAGTGGTTATGAAAGCCTGCAATTGGCGTAAAAGCAATTTTTATTAAAACATAAAGTGGGTGCCCAGGGTGGATTGTATTGAGGCACAACCACAAAATTACAATAATAGACTTTTATAATACTTTACATGATGCTTAATGTTCAAAATTAATGGATTTAATTGAATTTAATAAATAAACTATGAGAATTTTACATATTATATTTTCATTTAATATCGGCGGAGCCGAAGCGATGTTGGCTGACATTATAAATAGCCAGTGTAAACATGTACAAGTTAAGCTTATTATTGTTAATTCAGGTATTAATACAGCTTTACTGGCTTCGGTTTCCAAAAATGTGGAAGTCATATGCCTGAATCGCAGGCCAGGTTCTGTTAATCCAATACCGCTAATTTTGCTAAACCGCGAAATACGTAAGTTTAAACCGGATGTCATCCATTGTCACAATCGTAATATGGTGAATGCTATATGGTGGTTGTCCTATAGACGTAAGTCCCTACTTACCATCCACGATACAGGCGGTACTTTTAAATATATCCACAAGTTCAAAGCCTGTATCGCTATTTCTGAGGCAGTAAAAACAGATGTACTTGAAAGAAGTAAGCTGGATATTGATATTATTTATAATGGTGTCAGGTGCACGGATATAAAGGCTAAAAGGACTGATGCCGCAAATGTACTTCCTGATCGGATTACAAGGGTTGTTCAGGTCAGCCGACTGCATCATGAAAAAAAAGGGCAGCATCTGGCGCTAATGGCTATTAGAAAAATGATCGACAAAGGGTACTGTCCCATACAACTTGATTTTATAGGTACTGGTAAATCTTTAGACTATCTGAAACGTTTGTCCAGTGATCTCGGTATAGGGGCGTACGTGCAATTTCTAGGGATAAAAAGCAGAGCATATATATATGAACATTTAAGTGAGTACGACCTCTTAATACAACCTTCCCTTTATGAAGGATTTGGCCTTACCATTGCGGAGGCGATGGCCGCAAAAGTTCCGGTCTTGGTATCTAATATTGAAGGCCCCATGGAACTTATTAAAAATGGTACTTATGGGGCCTATTTTGAGGCGGGCAATGCAGAGGGCTTGGCGCTTAAACTTATTGAATTTACCAACTTAATGGGGACAGAGCTTTTGCGAGAAAGAGTTGAAAGGGCTTATGTGTATTGTAATAAGCATTTTAATATATCAGTGACGGCTGATGCATATATAAGTAAATATAAAACCTTACAGATGGAAAGTGATTTGTGCGCATCCACATCCAGCTCCACCTCCAGCTCCACATCTACATCCACATCCACACCCTAAGGTTGCAATCATTTATGTCGCTGGTTTTAATGATGCTATAAATAATTATAGTGTTTTGAAGCGGTTTATTTGGATTAATTAGGGGGTATTGAGGGTTACTAAGTGAGTTATTAGGAGGATACTACAGTCTTACTTGGGATTTACTAATGGGTTATCAGTGGTTTATGAGAGAAACTGTCGTAAGTGAAATAGAAGTGAAATAAATCTCGGATAATAATACAAGAAAACTTGTTTTTGATTTAAATTTAGGTATATTTGTGCTGAAAATTTTTGTTTCCTTTTAAGAAACAGAAATTATAAGAATTGAGGAGAAATTAATTGAAGTTGAATTGACAGAATATATTTGTTAACCAATTGATTTAAGAGCGTTCATTAAAACCAAAATTAACCAGCGCCACTTTTAGGATGCCAATTAACTGCAGGCAACTAAAAAGGCAGCGTCAAATGAGTTCCTCTTTAAGTATTAAGATGTTATATCTGCTTTTATTATGGGAAAAGCAGCAAAGTCTCGGAATCTAAATGTTCATAAAAAGTGTTTTGAATGAGTGCGTAATTTAATTAAGGACTATTAGCTAGGGATGAATTGCTTTATTAGAGCTTACGCCTTGTATGTAATGCGGTATAACCTTGTGTAATAGGGGATAATGGTTTGTAATTGGGTATTTATATAAGGTACACAATAGGTTTACCTGGCACCGTTTATTGAAGGATTTCTTTGAGAGGTTAAAAGTTATGATTCATTGAAAGGCTGATTAGGATATACCTTGAAGCTATTAAAATTTTTTTTTAAAGAAAGCTATTACAACGCTTATCGCGTGTAATGGGTGGCGCACTGTTCGTTGCCACTTTTATAAAACCAAAACTCGTTAAAAATACCCAGGATAAGCCTTGAATGGTATCGCGGCGCTTTTCGCTAACATAATGAAGGACGTTTTTGGGGGCTTAATTTTAAATCATGAAAACTGCAACACTTATTCTAATAATGGCTTAATAATTACGTGAATGAAAAATTTAATTTTATTATTTTCTTTTTTTTCGCTTTTTGTATTCACCCCATTATTAAATAAACTAGGGTATTTGGGTGGGGATACAGGACCGGCCTATTTTAAGATACTTCCGTCAACCTACATAATTGCATTGAGCTTTGTCTTTGTGTTATTTGCTAAAGCGGGGGATTTCTGGAGTATACTATATAGGAAAAAATACGGTTTTACGCTACTGGCACTATGTTTAGTATTATGGATGTATGTTGTTTTGGAAAACAGAACCAATTCTATTTCCTTTATGGCGGATACCTTAATTGCTAGCGCGATGCTGGCTATTATCTTGCCTAAATATGATCGCAAGCTTAATATAGCCGTTCAGCGGCTTATTTTAGCCTTTTTTGTCATAGACTGTCTTTCGCAGTAGTAGAGAGGTTGCTTTCGCATAATTTTTTTCCACCACTTTATTTAAATGTGCTGACTATTTATTATGAACAGGCCTTTCGTTCTACCGCTCTCTTAGGACATCCTTTAAACAATGCGCTCAATTTGATTGTCATCATGGGGTTTATTTATTTAAGCCGCGTTAAATATAAGAACCTGCTATTATTACTGGGAATGGTTGGACTGCTCTGCTTTGGGTCCAGAGGTGCGATTTATGGCTTTATCTCCCTAACCTGTTTACATTATATTATTTATAGATATTTATATAACCGAAATACTTTTAATGTAATCGGATCTACCAATAAATTTTATACTTATCTGTATTTTATATTCGGTGGGTTAACTTTAATAGTACTACTGTTTTATACACATTTTGGGGATCGTTTACTTTCAGTGTCGGTGTATGATGAAGGTAGTGCTGGGGCCAGGGTGAGGATCCTTGCTATCTTAGACTATGTTAATGCCCATGAGATTTTGTGGGGTTTATCCAGTCATAGAATAGATATACTTAAAACCAGGTTAGATCTGGAAATTATTGAAAACTTTTGGTTACAATGGGTGCTACGCTTTGGATTGGTATTTACTTTTTTATTATTTATCAGTATCACAGCACTCTTATATAACAGGTTATATTATCTATATATAAATGAACGTTTATATTTGATTGCCTTGTTTTTTCTGGTGGCCTCAACCAATAACTCACTGGCGACCAGTACGGGGGCAATCAGCACGTTTATTTTATGCACAGCAGGTTTTAATCCCTTCAGGTACCTGGTAAAAATCAGCACTTCAGATGCCAATGGTAATCCTAGAGCGATCCATAGTGCTAATTCTTATCCGAATCCTAATCTTGAACTTATTTAAGCAAAGCTTTTCAAATGGAGGGTGAGAGAAGGCGGGTTCGTTAGGTGTCAGGTATTAGAATACAGGAATTGGCTTTCTCTTTTATTGGTCTAAGCTAACGCGCGGCTCAATATTAAAATGAAATTAATTATAACTACAAATAAAAAGAATGGGTGGAAGTCGAAAAATAGTTAAAAATACTGGTTTTTTATATTTGAGAATGGGTGTGATGATAGGCATTACCTTTTTTACGTCCAGAATTTTATTGAAAACATTAGGTATTAATGACTTTGGTCTATTCAGTGTCATTGTAGGCATCGTTGGCATGCTTGCCTCTCTAAGAGGCTCCTTTTCATCTTCTATTCAGCGCTTTTTAAATTATGAGATGGGCATGGAGGCTAAGGATAATTTGCGCAGAATTTATAGTATGGGCGTCAATATCCATATTTTGATTTCTCTTGTTTTTATTGTGATTACTGAGACGGTAGGTTTATGGTTTTTAAACTATAGATTAGTGATACCACCAGAAAGGTTAAGCGCCGCAAACTGGATATTTCAGTTTGCGATCGCCTCCAGCGTGGTAACCATTATGACCATTCCCCAGGATGCGGTGATCATCGCCAATCAAAAAATGAAGATATACGCCTATATCACCATATTGGAGGCAGCGCTGAAACTAGGTACCGTACTACTCTTGCCTTATTTTGGGATGGACAGGTTGATTCTCTATTCATTTTTTATTCTGGCCGTTTCCTTTTTGATAAGATTGGTGACCTCCGTGTATTGTATCCGAACATTTGATATATGTAAATACCGGTTTTTCTGGGATAAGACTTTGTTTAAACAGTTGGGGACTTTTGCTGGCTGGAACTTCTTAGGGACATCAGCCTATTCATTAACGACGGAAGGGCTAAATATCATCCTGAATCTTTTTGGAGGGCCAGTGGCCAATGCCGCCAGAGGTGTTTCTCATCAGATCAGAATTGCGCTGGGGCTATTTAATATGAATATTCAGTTGGCCAGCTCACCTCATTTAACTGAACTATACGCAAAAAAGGAACTAAAAAGATTTGAAGCGTTATTTTGTTCTATATCCAAACTGGCTTTTTTTATAATGGCACTGCTTTGTCTGCCTATTTTATTTTATACTAAATTCTTATTGGGAGTTTGGTTATATGAAGTACCGGACTATACAGTCGTATTTACCCAATTGACCCTTGTTTTTGTCATGATTCGGACTTTTCACTACCCGATTGATATGATTATTAAGGCCGCTGGGGATATTAAACATTACCAGATTCTTGAATGTTTTACTTTACTGATCCCGTTGCCTGTTTCTTATTTTCTGCTGAAGTATGGTTATCCGCTATACACCGCCTTTATTGTTGTGGCTTTTTTTGAACTGATTAATCTGGTGCTGATTTTAAGAATCGCTGGGCGGATTGCTAAAATTGACTTGGGGCAGTACCTGAAAACGGTGATACTGCCAGTGATATTTGTATTGGGTGTGAATATAGGGGTTGGCTATTTAGTCAGTAGAAGTTATGGACCTGGCAGTATCATTTATAATATCCTGGCTATTTTATGTATCTCCATTATTTCCTGTTTGGTGACCTGGATGGGAGGATTGAACATAAAAGAAAAGCATTTTGCCAGGAACTTTATACAAAAAGCCCTGACTCGGGTGGGGGTAATAAGACTCAGTAGCAGTTAAAATAATATAAGCACCAACCTAAATGCAAAATAGACGCTATTGATTTGACACTGCTCTAATATTGGCAATAAGGTTGATTTGGAGGCAGATTTTGAGGTATTGAGCTTTATTTGGTGCGCGTTATAGGGTTTGAGGTGCTATGAGCGGATTTATTATCTGATTTTCTTTCAGATTACAATGTCTGATTTTAAGGAAGGCATTACAGTAAAATTAATTGTTGAGCTTATAACAGAACTAATTATGGGATTTGAAGCTATTTTATTTGTTGGACCTAATTATAAGGCACATAAGGGTGGAATAGGTGCTGTATTGGATATTTATGCCAGAAATATTGACCCTTTTAAATTTACGCCTTCTTTTGATGGTAATTATAATGGGCTCCGTAAGGTCGGGTTATACCTGCTTTGCCTGTTTAAGGTGTTTTACCAGCTAAGTAGGGACGGGCAGATCCAGATTGTACATATACATGGCGCAAGCAAAGGTAGTTTTTACCGGAAGTATCTTTTGTTTTTGATGATAAAATATATTTTTAGAAAAAAGATCGCCTATCATATGCATGGAGGTGGATTTAGTCAATTTTATGCGCGTTCAAGCTTTTTGCAAAAAAAATTGATTGAGCATTTTGTAAATAATACCGATGTACTTATTTGCCTATCCAGAAGTTGGGAGCGCTATTTCAAAAGTCAATTTAATACCAAAAGTATCATAGTGCTCAATAATCCGATTGAGCAAGTAAATAATATTACAATAAATAAAATATCTACGGTCGAGTTCCTTTTTTTAGGTAAAATATGTGATGCGAAGGGCGTATTTGACTTGTTGACAGTTATTAAAGATAATCTTGACGTCTACAAGCAAAAGGCGAGGTTTCGATTTGGTGGCAATGGAGAAACGGCCAGGTTAGAAAAATTTATAAGGGAGCATCATTTAGAATCCTTTGTTTCATTTGAAGGGTGGGTCAGTGGCGCTGAGAAGCATCAGCTACTTTCAAGGGCGAATGTCTTTTTGCTTCCATCTTATAAAGAGGGTTTGCCGATGTCCATACTAGAAGCGATGAATTACGGACTACCGGTAATCTCTACTACAGTAGGCGGCATACCGGAAGTGATAAAACCGGGCACCAATGGGTTTTTAATCAGCCCTGGTGATAATAAGGCGCTCAAAGAAGCGATTGACTACTTTATAGAGCATCCTGAGGATATTTTTAAGATGGGGCGTCAAGGGAAATTACGCAGCAGGGATTTTGATATTCATTCAATTAAATCTGAGCTGATGGCAGCTTATGAATCTATTTACATTGAAAATCGAAATTTGAAAAGGGAGTTCTAGATTGGAAATTCAGGGTCTTGGATAATGAAAGTTAAATGTCCTAAGTGCAGCTAAATCAGCTCATTCAATTAATTTAAGTAAGAAGATGAAAAAAATAAGTTCCCATGCCCGTCATATTGCAAAAGCGTTAAGCTGGCGCTTATTAGGCACGCTTGATACATTTATGCTGGCCTGGTTGGTAACGGGAGATCACTTTTTAGGCTTCAAAATTGGCGGCGTGGAACTCTTTACCAAAACGTTACTGTTTTATTTACATGAACGCGGCTGGTATAGACTGCATTTGACTAGGAAGGGAAAGCCGATTTCCAGCAAAACAAGGCATTTATTAAAAACAGTCAGCTATAGGATAGTCGGTACGATTGATACCATCATTATCGCGTGGATTATTACAGATAATCCTTTTGCTGGATTGAAAATAGGCGTTTCAGAGGTCGGAACTAAAATGTTTTTGTATTACCTCCATGAAAGGCTATGGTACCATATAAATTTTGGTTTAGAGAAAAGGCAAGGGAAAGAGAAAGGAAAAGGATCAGTGCAAGTGGATGAAAAAGCACAGGCTAAAATAACTATTGATAAGAAAAAGATAAGTGAGGAGGTCATCTTTCAAAATTAGGTATTCTAAGTACAATTTTTAAAAAAGATATAATGGTAGAAAATATTGTATATCACGCTTACTCCGTAAACCAAAAATGCCGTATAGAACGCAATGGGCATCGACCTGTGGTATTTTGGTTTACAGGTCTTTCCGGAAGTGGTAAATCCAGTATAGCTTCTGGTGTAGAACGGCGCCTGTTTTTAAAGGGTATGCAGGTATACGCTTTAGATGGTGATAATATAAGAACTGGCTTAAATAAGGATCTGGGCTTTACCAGGGAAGACAGAGCGGAAAACCTGCGCAGAATTGCGGAGGTCGCCAAACTCATGTTAGATGCTGGTATGATCGTACTTGCCGCATTTGTTTCCCCTTTAAAATCGGACAGGGAAATGGTAAAGCTGATTATTGGCGCTGAACACTTTGTGGAAGTATTTGTAAATACTTCCCTTGAAGAGTGTGAGCGTAGGGATGTAAAGGGATTATATAAAAAGGCAAGGCTAGGAGAGATTGCCAATTTTACAGGTATATCCGCTCCTTACGAGGCGCCTGAATGTCCTGATCTGGAATTAACGGAAGCCTTAGATATAGAAGCAGCCATTGAGAAGGCTGTAAATTATATAACATTAAAATTATAATATGATGAAACAATATTTTTTAAATTACCTGGATGAGTTGGAAAGTGAGGCTATTTATATACTTAGAGAGATCTGGGCACAGTTTCAAAATCCAGCCATCCTGTTCTCTGGTGGTAAGGATTCTATTGTAGTGACGCATTTGGCAAAAAAGGCGTTTTTCCCGGCAAAAATCCCCTTTGCGCTGATGCATATTGACACGGGACATAATTTTCCCGAAACCATACAATTTAGAAATAGTCTGGTAGAACAGTTAGGTGTTCGTCTAATTGTGGGATCGGTACAGCAGTCCATTGATAATGGCAGGGTGATGGAAGAACGTGGCAGGAATGCCACCCGGAATGCACTTCAAATAAGCACTTTATTACATACCATTGAGGATAATAAAATTGACTGCGCGATTGGCGGCGGGCGCAGAGATGAGGAAAAGGCCAGGGCAAAGGAGCGGATATTTTCTCATCGGGACGAATTTGGTCATTGGGATCCTAAAAATCAGCGACCCGAATTATGGAACATCCTGAATGGAAAATATTTTGAAGGAGAACATTTTAGGGCCTTTCCTATTAGTAATTGGACAGAAATGGATGTCTGGAATTATATCACAAGGGAAAATATCAAGATCCCCTCCCTTTATTTTGCCCATCAAAGGCAAGTCGTCTGGCGTAACGGCTCATGGATACCGAATTCCCAGTTTTTGAGTCTGGACGCGTCAGATGAGATTCTCTGCAAAAAAATACGTTTCAGGACGCTAGGTGATATAACCATTACGGGAGGAATTGAATCTGATGCCGATACACTGGATAAAATTGTATTAGAAGTGGCAGCTATGCGTCATACAGAAAGAGGAAACAGATCTGATGATAAACGCTCTGAGACGGCAATGGAAGACCGTAAAAGGAAGGGCTATTTTTAATAGTTGGTCTGAAGTATAGCTTTTTCCCTGTAAAAAGGTAGATAAACGGAATATGATGCCTATGAGGGTAAGGATTTCCGAATAGGGAGGAAGTAGGGAGGACGTAAGGAAGGAGTAGGGGATTTTTTTAATTTATAAGTAAAGTGAAGTATAAAATAAAGTATAATATAATGAGTATGCAAATAGATAATAACCAGTTACTACGTTTTTCAACGGCAGGTAGTGTAGATGATGGTAAGAGCACGCTTATCGGCAGGTTGCTCTATGACTCCAAATCTATTTTTGAAGACCAGTTATTAGCCGTTGAAAATACGAGTAAAAGAAAAGGATATGAATCCATCGATCTGGCTTTGTTTACAGATGGCTTAAGAGAAGAACGTGAACAAGGCATTACCATAGATGTTGCTTATCGGTATTTTACGACCCCTGGTCGCAAATTCATTATTGCCGATACACCTGGACATATACAATATACCAGAAATATGATAACCGGTGCCTCTTCAGCTGATGCCATTATTATTTTAATAGATGCGCGCACCGGGGTGATAGAACAAACCAAAAGACATACTTTTTTGGCTTCTCTATTACAAATTCAGCATTTGATTATTTGTATAAATAAAATGGACTTGGTGGACTATTCTAAGGAGGTATTTGAAAAGATTAGGGAAGACTATGAGCAAATGGCAAGTACGCTATCCATCAAAAAAAGCCATTTTATCCCAATTTCTGCCTTACTCGGTGACAATGTGGTCAATAAGTCTGCATTCATGTTATGGTACGAAGGGGCGCCTTTATTAGAAATCCTTGAATCCTTACCTGTAGGTAGCGGGAATAACGAGCATTACGCAGTGGAAGCTCGTTTTCCGGTGCAAACCGTTATCCGGCCGCAACGGGAAGGCTATATAGACTACCGTGGATATGCAGGTCGCGTAGCCAGCGGAATATTCCGTAAGGGGGATGAGATAACTGTATTGCCATCCAGATTAAAGTCGAAAATTAAGCGCATCGATACTTTTGACGCTGAGTTAAACGAGGCTTTTAGTCAGATGTCTGTCTGCATTACCCTGGAGGATGATATTGATGTAGGTCGCGGCGATATGATTGTGCTGAGTAATCATCAACCGAGGTGTGCGCAAGAGTTTGATGTAATGTTATGTTGGCTTGGAAATCACACATTCAGACCTGGTAGTAAATTTATTATCATGCAAGCAAATAACGAGCAGACTGTTATTATAAAAGAAGTGGTTTATAAAATAAATATCAACACATTTGAGCGGGATTTAAATGATAAAACACTTAATATGAATGATATAGCAAAAGTTACTATTAAAAGTGCCAAGCCGCTTATGCTTGATGCATATGCGGGTAACAAGGTGACCGGTAGTCTCATATTGATTGATGAAGCAACCAGGGGTACGGTCGCCGGAGCAATGGTGCTCTAATAGGTTCTTTTTGAATCATCTAAGTATAATATAAAATTAAATCGTGCTAAATAGGGGCTTTTTTATTTAAGGTTTAAATTGTTTAATTACTCCGTTTATGAAAATTTTAAAGCTTTATGGGCATAAAAATAATCCGGGAGGCGTCGTTAATTTTCAAAATGCGCTCCAGGCTGTCTCGGGTAAATCAATGCACCGGTTTTATCATTACCGGACTGGAAAGGTTTTAAGCAATGCTTTTCTTTCCAATGGGTTTATTCGCTATCTAGATCAACTGTGGTCCTACTGTTACTTCCCTGTATTTTTATGTTTTTTAAATCCTGATGTGATTGAGATTAACTCTTCTTTAGTATCGAAGGCATTTAAAAGGGACAGGATCTATTTAAGAATTGCGCGGTTTGTTAAACCCTCAAAAAAGATCATTCTTTTTAATCATGGTTGGAGTGAAGAGTTTAAATTCTTTATGACCACCCATAATAAAGAGCGACTGGTGGCTTATTTTAAAACATTTGACTTTACCATTATATTGGCGAAGGCTTTTAAAGGGGAAATCGAAGCGCTGGGGATTGATCCCACCAGTATTCAAGTGATGACTACAGGGGTCAATACAGCAGAGTATGGTGGACTGCCTACGGTTGAAAGGCCCAGTAAGATTATTAATATTTTATTTCTTTCCAGAATCGAAAAGGACAAGGGGATAGCGGAATTCATAGCAGCTATTCCGGCCGTGGTGGCTAAAAATGAAAATGTTCGTTTTCTCATTGCGGGAACTGGCTCCTATTTGCCTATTATTAAAAAGAGTTCCATAGTCAGCTCCTTCCAGAAATATATCGTGTTCAAGGGGTATGTGCGGGGCCTGGATAAAATTGAGTTGTTGCGTAACTCGGATATTTTTGTATTGCCCTCATTTTATGAAGGTTGTCCTGTAGCCGTCTTAGAAGCACTTGCTTCTGGTTTACCGATCATTTATACACGTGTGGGGGCGCTCTCCGATATACTTACAGATGGAGTGAATGGCTTGTGTATTGAAATTAAATCAGCGCAAGCATTGGCTGAGGCCATTAATTTTCTGATAGAAAACCCACTTGTAATCAAACAGATTGGCGCAGCCAATCGGATTTATAGTGCCCAGTTTGATTTGGGGCATATTCAAAAGCAATTAGAATCTATTTATACGACAATATGAAGACAGTTTTTATAATCGGGCAGCACCGAACAGGGTCTACTTTACTTAGGAATATGTTACATGCCCATTCGGATGTCTCCATGGCTTTCGATGAGATGAATCTTTTTGAACCTTTTAGAAAAAATACGTTGGACAGACTTTTGCATAAAAGTAAAATGTCGGGCAATAGAGTAATGGAGCTAATTTCAGCAGGGTTCGTATATGGTACTTTCTGGAAGCAGTTTCTCAAAAGCGGCATCAGCCTTGTTGAACTGAAAATGAGATTAAATACATATAATAAAGTAAGTGCAGATATTGTGGTTAAATCTGTACTGGATATTTTACATGAAACCGAGGGGACCCAGTATGTAGGGGTTAAATATCCTTTACATATATCCAGGGCAGCAACACTGCGTGATTGGTTTCCAGGAAGTAAAGTTATTTTTATCACCCGCAATCCAAAGGCAATAATTGCGTCCAAACTCAATGACCCTGCTACTAAAATAAGGAAAAAGAAATCCTTTTTTCACCGCTTTGGTATTCACTATTTTACTCTGCTATATTTTTGCTTTGAATTTAAAAAATCGGTTTCCATATATTTTTCCAATAAAAATCATTTGCATTTAGTTAGTTATGAAGCCCTGGTTAGCCGTAAGCAAAATGTACTCACTTCAATTTGTGATTTTTGCGGGATTGGTTTTGAAGATGGCATGATGTGTGTTAGTGGCAAGCAGAGTAGTTTTCTGTCTCAAAAAGATTTCTCTCCAGCTATTGAGACTCGAAATCCTGATGAATATAAAAGAAGGCTGAGTCGTTTTGATCTTTGGTTAATTGGGGTGCTAACTGATAAATCCTTTAAAAAATTAAAAGATGAATATAGCACTAACCTTTGATTATGAGATTTATGGTGATGGCTCAGGAGATGTTTTTTCCCATATGATTTACCCGACTGAAAGGATTTTGTCCATCTGTGAGGCAAATAATATCAGGACGACCATTTATTTTGAAGTGATTGAATATCTTAAGATGAAGCGCGCGTGGGAAAAAGGAAATAAGATGGGGTACGTAAAAAATCCTATTGAAGCTATTGATCGTCAATTAAAAACCGCTGCGCTCGCTGGGCATGATATACAATTACATATTCATCCCCAATGGGTGGATGCTGAATATACAGACCGGTGGGTGGTGGATTTTAATAATTGGCGCATAGGAGATTTTGTTGGCAAGCAAAATTATTCGCTGGAAGATTTGCTAAGAGAGGGGAAAGAAGCAATTGAAGCGCTTATTAAACCAGTTGTTCCTCATTATAAATGTATTGCCTTTCGGGCAGGGGGATATAATATTATGCCTTCAGAAAAGGTATATGATGCGATGATAAATACGGGGCTTAAGATGGATAGTTCAGTTTATCCTGGAGGACATGAACAGGGCGCTTTGTCTCGCTATGATTATAGGAAGGCTGATATTGGTAAAGATTTCTGGTGGGTACAGCCTGATGATTTTTCAAAACAAGGCCAGGGTAGCCTGGTTATGGAAATCCCTATTTTTGCATTAGCGCAGTCCAGGTTAAATAAACTAAGTGTTGAGCGGTTTAAATCGGCTTTTCAAAATAAACAATCTGCCATTAATTCTTTAAAAAAGAAAACAAATAAATTGAGTCTAGCTGGCAGGTTAAAGTATATGCTGGAAAAGGAGGCATTTACCTGGGACTTCTGTTTATTTTCTACCAGGTTACATAAAAGGTTTTTAAGATATATAAAACGGCATTTAATCAGCCAGCGGCAGTATTTTGTACTTATCGGTCATCCTAAAAATTTTACGACTGATACCTGCTTTCGGCGTTTTATAAGGAATGCAAAAAAAGGTGGGGCGCAATTTATGACGCTTAGTGCGTTTTATGACAGGTTTAATCAGCCAGTGACGCTTCCATCAGCGTAAGAGAATTGCAATATTTTTATGTATTGATTATCATTATATTGTAAGGTTTTATTGGTTTAATTATTTGATTAATTTATTAAAATTTGTTACTTATGCTTAAGTGGATATTGATATTGGTGTTTTTTACGCAGGTTTATAGCGCTGCCCAAGCACAGGTCACTAACTATAGACTCTATGATAAAAATAGCGGGATACAGGCCGCAACAGCGGAATCTGTGCAGCTGTCTAGATTTGTCCCTTTTAATGGCAGGCCCTCTATCTGTTTTACCTTAAGTAAAACAGATAAAACGGTTGAAAACGGTAAAAGAGCGGAAGTCTTTTTTAAGGCAGAGAAAACTTTGCCTGTTGAAAGATGGTACGCATTTAATATCTGGCTTCCAGCCTCATTTGTATATGATTCTTTACCTGAAATCGTTGCACAATGGCATGGTACTCCTGATTTTGACTTAGGGGAAAATTACCGCTCTCCGGCAGTTGACCTGATGATTCAAAAAGGGGAGTGGCACTTAGAAACACGTTGGGCTTCTCAGCCGGTGAATGATAATAATAGCTTAACGGGTAGCTTCACAGGTAAGTCATCAATACCTTTTGGCAAGACAATTACTGAGAAATGGACACAGTGGATCTTTCATATTAAATTCTCGTACAATAATGATGGCCTGTTAGAAGTCTGGAAAGACGGCGCCAAAATTTATTCTAGAAAAGGCCCCAATTATTATAATGACAAACTCGGTCCCTATTTTAAATTCGGTATCTATAAGTGGGAGTGGATGAAGCCTCAAAACACCAAGGTAAATAAGCGCACTTTATATTTTGGAGACGTAAAATTGGGAGACAATAAGGCGACAATAAATGATTTTTTGGGCGATAAATAGTGTCTATTGTTTTATGTCCTATTTAATATAAATGGGATAGATCTAATCTCCAAGGGTACGGTCTATCCTAGTCATTTAAGCATTTTTGATTTTGTTGATTAATAGTGGTTTATGATCTTTTTTTGCGATTAGATGATTTAAATTGTCCTAAGTGAAAAATAAATTGAATAAAAATGAAAAAAAACTTGTTTAGTATTAAAACCTGCCTTATATTTGCTCTGACAAACGGGGGCGATAATAGAAAAAATAAAAACTAATAATATGCTTAAATGTGCCCCAATGTTATTTGCAGACATATTCACAAAAATATTTGCAGACAGATTCGTAAATATTGTTCATGAGATAAATAGGACGCCTAATAAAATGATTCAAACCAAACAGGTAATTGCACGTATCAAGAGGTTTTTTTTAGTGGAGTAATTTTAGTGGAGTATTTTAGGGATTTCTAGTTGTAATACATAGTGTGCGAAAATATAGTTCATACCATTTAAAAGCAACTTAAAAGCGACTTCCCTAATGACGTTGTAATTTAAGTTTTGAGCATTTAAAATTAAATTCTCTTTAAATATAAATTATTGAAATGCGAGACAAGACAACCAACCATACTCGTAGTTGATTTAATTTTAGCTTAATAGTGTACTGTGCATGTAATGCGTTTTATGGCTCCGTTTTACTTTTGGCCCCTTAAAATAGGTATCTTATTAAGTTAAATTAAATCACTCGGGGAAGTAAAGGCAATAGTGTAACCGTAGTAACGGTAGGTATTAATGGAAATTTGAAACTAATTTTTAATTAGACGTGTTTGTTGATAAGGATTGTGTGAACTACTATTGAATTATGCTAGACTTTAAGGATGGTAATGATCCTTATGAATTAGTAAATCTTTACCCCAAAAAAGGGGTATTGATTTTAAGGCTGCTTTTTTTGTTTCTAAATTAGAAACAAAAAAACAAAACGGGAAGATTTGAAAATGGTGCGATTTTACAATGGATGTGTTTTTAGCTTATGGGGTTTGTTGATAAAAAGTGGTGGTTTTGGTTTGTGAGAAAAGCTTTTTAAATAGAACGGATGAATTTTAATTAATCATGAAAATAAAGTGATCGGTAACTGTTCTGCTTATTGTTCTCGATTCATGTTATGAGTGATTTAATTAACCAACTTGATTTTTTTCTGAGTCGGATTTAGCGTAAAGATGATGGGGTATTAATTGGATTATAAATGGATTATAAGCCAAACTTAAAATTGAATACATTAAATGAAACTTATTTAGATTCATTTAATACCAAAGGAGTAAATAGAACAAAACTAATATAAACCGGTAGATCTTAGACTAACCGGTGAGGCCGCAACCAAAACTAATCCTCTAACCCGCCCTGAGAAAGCGGAAAGGATAATATAATTGAAACAGAAGTAATTGGGTAGTTAATCCGGGTATCAAGACCAAGATACCCTTATTGTATCACTACAGTCATTGAGCTGTTTTTATCAAAGAGGAATCTGCTATGAGTATAGGAATAAACAATATTGAACAATCTACAAGCTTCGGCTTTTCTCCGGCAATTGTCCCTGGTATAGGGATGGAGCGACTATTTACCAGTATGTTGGGATATGGGAAAATTGTCATGTTATTGCTGGATCTTATTTTATTAAATATTTGTTTTTTTGTTTCTGGTTGGCTACTGCTAGAGAAGGAGATGATATTTTCCGATACCTATTTGTCTGGTATGATTTACGCCTCCCTACTTTGGGTGTTTTTAAGTTATTTAAGAGGGATTTATAAAGATTTATTATTAATTGATACAGTGGATATCTTCAGGACCTTAGCAAAAGTGTTTTTTATTTTTGGGATTTGTTCCTGGTTTTTTATTCTGATTTTGCTGGATGGGTTTAATAATATCTCACTGTTTTTTTATTTTGTTTGCCTGTTTTATACTTGCTATGGCGGTACTTTGGCAATCAATCGATTGACTTTATTAAGTATTAGAAAAAACTTTAAAGACAAGATCCGTAAAAAGAAAAATATATTTATAATAGGGGATAGCTCCAGCTGCGAGCTTTTGGAAAGTTATATAGAGGAGAACCAGTGCGATTTAAGGTTATGTGGGTTTTTCTATGATGGGTATGGCAAACCTGGTGACTTTGAACAAAATGGGGACGAAACGAATAAAACGAAAGAGGCGGCTGTTGAGGTGAATGCCACCAGACCTTCAGATAATCCAGAAGCTAATCCAGCATCTAATTCATTTCAAAATATATCTGAGCTAAAGGGGATACTTACGTAGATACGCCTGAGTATGGCGCGGAATTTAGCGTATTTAATGCTGTGGGAACTGTGCCTAGGCAATATGCTGTTTCAGAAAGTAACGATTCTGGTGTAGCAATAGGAGTAGAGGCACGGGTAGAAGCGGGCAGAAAAATAGGTGAAGAAGCATTATTGTCAAATAGTCCTTATGCCTCTGCTGGGAAAGTGCCTGCTAGTCCTGTTGAAGCTGGGAGATTGACAGAAGATTTCCTGCCGACTAGTCAATTAATATCTGCTCAAAAGAACGCTTTTAATACCACGGCCTGGAATAAGGTTATCCGTGGACCCATACTGGACTGCGTTAAATACTTTGGGAAGATGCAAATAGATGAGATCTATTGTTCCATGCAAAATATGGAAGAAAAGATTGCCAGGTATTTAATTAAGCAGGCCGATAGTCACATGATCCGTATTAAATTTCTTCCTGATTTTTACCAGGTACTGAGAAGGCGCTCTACGATCAATTACATGGGGACAGTACCCATACTTTCTATTAGGCAAGAGCCTTTGACGGTTGACAGTAATCTTATTATTAAACGTGTATTTGATTTCTTCTTTTCCCTTTTTGTAATCGTGTTTATCCTTAGCTGGCTGATTCCCATCATTGGACTTTTGATAAAATTAGAATCTAAAGGCCCGATTTTTTTCAAGCAAGACCGTTCCGGAATTAATAACAAACCTTTTAAAGTGTATAAATTTCGCAGTATGCGAACGGTCAAAGGAGTTGGAGAGGATTGTCAGGCAGTGAAAGATGATATTCGGCTCACCAAACTTGGCGGTTTTTTACGCCGCACGAGTCTTGATGAACTGCCGCAATTTGTCAATGTATTATTAGGGAATATGACTGTTGTAGGGCCTCGGCCACATATGCTGTCTCATACAGATAAATTTAGTAAAGAAGTGGATACATATATGGTTCGTCATTTTGCAAAGCCCGGGATTACAGGTTGGGCGCAGGTAAATGGCTGTAGAGGGGAGACCAGAACGGTTGAGGCGATAGAGGAACGTGTACTCCATGACGTTTGGTATATAGAGAATTGGTCTTTGACCCTCGATTTGAAGATTATCTTTTTAACTGTTTGGAATATACTTCGTGGAGAAGATAACGCGTATTAGATCAATGAGTTAATAGCTGCTTTTGTATATATGTCATTGATTGATCGCATTTTATGATTTTTATTGAGTGGGAACTCACGCTGTGTTTTTTTCTGATTAACTAATTGCTTTCAAACTTAATTTTTATGGATAAGAGACGTTATCTAAAACTTTCTAAGGGTATCAAAACTAACTGCAATTTTTTTGAACCCCTCCGCCACTTCTCTGGTGGCTACAACTCAAAATTTAGCTTACTTATGAGGCCGATTTTGAATATCTTCTCTTGCTGCAAGGAGCAAAGTAGAGGCAAACAGACTTTTTCAAAAGTCAGCGCAGGAATCTGCGCTATAACACTTGTTTGCCTCTTTTCTTGTTCCAGCTATAAACAGGTTAGTTATTTTAAGGATCTGGGGATAATAATAGCATGTATACACAAGGGCAAAATATTGCCACTGCGGTTTATCATCCATTAACCATCCAGCCAGATGATATTCTTCAAGTGGTGATTTCAACAATTGATCCTGGGACCAATGAAGCCTTTAATGTGGATCAGGAAGATAATTCTGCGATAAAATCTGATGTTTTAAATGCCCCTAAAAGGCTGAGCGGGTATCTGGTAGATAAAAAAGGAGATATTGAGCTGCCCGTACTTGGTCGTTTCCATGTAGCAGGGGAAACAACGGAAGCAATAAAAGATTCCGTACAGCTTGCTGCTTTAAAGATCTTAAAGCATCCGGTGGTAAATGTTCGGCTGGCCAATTTTACGGTGAATGTGCTAGGGGAGGTGACTCATCCTGGTTCCTATGTTATTTCCGGTGAAAAGGCGAGTGTACTAGATGCGCTTGGGCTTGCGGGTGATATGACTATTTATGGGAAAAGAGACAATGTAATTTTGATGCGTACGGAAAACGGGGTCCAGAAAAAGGTAGCAAGGTTTAATTTGAATAACACCGAGATGCTTAGTTCGCCTTATTTTTATCTAAGGCAAGGGGATGTTATTTATGTAGAGCCTTCTAAATCAAAGGCCGCTTCCACAGATATGCGGGCTACCAAAACCTACGCAATAGCGGGATCCATTCTGTCGGTAATATTAATTGTGATTAGCAGGATGTAAATTAATGAATTCACCAGGTGCGTTGTAGCTTTTTCAAATTAAAGCCCTGGTAATTATCTGAAATGCAGCTATTTGCAGTGCTAACAATGTGTTTTTTGTGTTTTTATCCAATTTATCATGTCTAATTTCTTTTGAATATGCATACTAATACTTTAGATCGATTAGTCCCTATAAAGGAGTCTAAATTTGATTTTACCAAAGTCATCCAGCGCATTAGAGCTAACTGGCTTTACGCTGTTCTCTCAGCAATACTTATGGTCGTGCTGGCTGTCATTTATCTGTATGTAACCAGTCCAACCTATAAGGCCATGGCGACCGTCCTTATTAAGGACAATGATGGAAAATCTCCTGCCCCGCAAAATAATGGTATTGGTTCATTAGAAAGTCTGGGGCTGTATCCAAGATCCAGTACTGTAGATAATGAAAGAGAAATACTTGTCAGTTATCCATTGATTCATCAAGTGGTCACTGATTTACAGTTAAATTTGAGTTTTAGCACCTATAAAGACTTTAAAAGCGAGCCGCTTTATAAGGAGTCCTTGCCTTTTAAGATTTCTATAGAGGGATTTACGACGGATAATCTTGATCCAAAGCAACTTAGGTATGAGTTTCACATAATTAGCACCAGTGGATTTGAGATTAGCTCAGCTGACCATATATGGAAAGGCTCGTGGGATGAACCTATCCAATTGCCTATTGGTAAGGTTACTTTAGTAAAAAATCAGGCCATGAGTAGCTGGGACCCAGCTCGAAGCATAAAAATGGCTGTGGCTAGTATCAATGCTGTTGCGGATAGCTACAAAGAAAATATCAATGCAGACATTTCTGATAAACAGACCGGCATCATTAATCTATCCTTAAATACAACGATTCCACAACAAGGAATTGATATTATAAATGGACTGATTCACAGATACCAACTTTCAAATATAGTTGATAACAACCGCATTGCTGATAGCTCCATTGAATTTATCAATAACCGCCTGGTGACCGTCGGTGCAGAACTTGATTCCATTGAAGGAAATATTCAGCATTTTAAACAAAGTAATGACTTGGCCGATTTGCCTAGCCAATCTCAATCACTGATTAGTAATGCAGGTGCTAATGCAAAGGATTTGGCAACGCAGCAGGTACAGTTGAGCATTACGAACTCCCTAATTGGCTATATGTCCCAAAATGGGAATGATCGTGTGATTCCGGCCTCTTTGACAATTAATGACGGGAATCTAAATACCATTATAGATAGTTATAATAAATTATTACTGCAAAAAGAAAGAGCCCTGCTGAGCGCCACAGCTGACCATCCGGTTGTAAAGAACCTTGATAATCAGATAAGAAGCCTTAGAAGTGATATGCTTTCGGGGCTTAATTCAATTAAAAATTCTTTGGAAGCGGGTATTTCCAGTATGCAGCAAAATGAGGGCACATTAAATAGTAAGATTCGCAAAGTACCGGCCCAGGAACGCACGGTCATGGAATATAGCCGCCAGCAATCCATAAAACAGGAACTCTTTTTGTTTTTACTACAAAAAAGAGAAGAATCCTTGATTGCTAAATCTTCTACAGTGTCCAATGCCCGTATTATTGCACCTGGTCATGTAGCTGCCAAGCCCATAGCGCCCAACAAGAAACTGGTCATTTCTTTTGCATTTTTGCTGGGGTTGATGATTCCATTTGTGATTTCATTTTTTAAGAGCCTGACGAATTTAAAGATCGAAACCAAAGAAGAGATTGAAAGTAATACCCAGACGCCTGTTCTGGCTGAAATATTGCATAATGGAAAGCTTTTGGATAGTGGTTTCGTGGTAACGCATAGTTCCAGGGATGCAGTAGCGGAGCAGTTCAGGTTACTAAGGACAGATTTGAACTACCTGTTACCTGACTCGTCTCAAAAGGTAATCTTGTGTACTTCCTGCATGCCTAATGAAGGAAAGTCGTATGTGGCGCTAAATCTAAGTGCTATGCTGGCCTTTTCCGGGAAAAAGGTGGTGATTATTGATTTAGATCTGAGAAAGCCAAAATTGGCAGAAAGGTTAAATCTGCAGTATGAAAAAGGGTTTAGTCATTATGCAACGGGGGATGCCAGCATACATGAGATTATATATCCGGTAGCAGATAAACCCAATCTTTCTTTTATTCCAAGTGGGGCAATTCCGTCGAATCCCTCAGAATTACTCATTACAGATAAGACTAAAGATCTTTTTGACTACCTGAAGGAGAATTTTGATTATATCCTGATTGATTCAGCGCCCTGCATCGTAACGGATGCGCGGTTGTTATCCAAATATGCAGATCTGACCTTGTTTTTGGTCCGGTTAGGCACAACCTATAAGGACGTTTTAAAGCGGATTCAGGAGATGTATCAGCAAGAAAAATTTCCAAACCTGAACCTGGTGGTAAATGATCTAAATCGCAAAAAAGGCAAATATTATCAAGGTTATTATAACAGTAAAAAAGGCTATGGGTATTTTGAAAACTAACCACGAGTATTAAGACTTCTGATAAGTGTTATAGGAGAGTGGCATTTTGCATATTATAACTGATTAGCAACGCTATAATTAAAATAGAAATGTGTTTTAATCAAATTTTATTTATTGGTCCTGCCTTTAAAACTAAGGATAAGTTAGCGCAGATGGAATGCAACCCTGGAATGTCAAGCAAGGAAGGGGTAAGCCACGTTTTGGATGATTATGCCAGACATATATACCCCTTTAAATATGTCGCCTGTTTAAAGCAAGAGGTGGGTATACTCTTATCCTTATGGGGATATTTCATTGGGGCTGTCAAACTATTTTATTATTTACTGGCAGATCCGGAAATTAAAATAGTCCATTTTTTGGATGAAATCCCGGAACCTTATCAAAGAGATCATAAAAGGCGGTATTGGACATGTGAATTCTTTGGCAAGTACCTGCTGTGCATACTAATAAGGATTGTGTTTAATAAGAAATTTGTTTATCATATTAATGGTGATGGTTTTTCGCCTTGCTATGCGGCAAGGGGCGCATTTGGTAAAGCGGTGATCAGGCGATTATTTTTTCTGACCGATAAGGTGCTATGCCCCTCAGAGGAAGATCTTGCTTTTTTTAAGGGCAAATTAAAATGTAAACTGGTGTTTATCGTCTCTGAAGGTATTGAACTACAGCAGGATAAAGTAGATCACTGTATGGATCGTGGCCTGATTCACTTATTATATTTTGGTGGTTGGGCATCAGAAATGTCAAATAAAGGACCAGGGGAGGATGATCAATTAAAAAGTGCCCAAAATTACCTACAAAAACAGCTCTTAGATTTACTAAGTGTGATGGAAGAAAATAGAGGCCTATTCCAGGGTAAAATAAAGCTTTTAATTGCAGGGTTGCAGCCAGGTAATGGTTTTAAGGAAGCGCAGCAAAAGCGACTTAAGTATCAGCAATCCTTTGATAATAAGACTTATACTACGATCACAAATTCAACTGATTATACAACTGAATTTACAACTGATTTAGGGAAGAAATGTATTTGGGAGGTCATTCATCAAAAACATCTTGAAGATCTGGTGAGCTACGTAGACTGCAGTACACCTAGTTTAAAATCCAGCCTATTTAAAATGGCGAATATTTGTTTAATGCCCGCAGGGGACGGTAGAGGGCGTACCAGATATTTAGAAGCAATGAATTATGGGCTGCCTATCATTGCAACAGCTAAGGGCAGTAACTACGATATGGTTCTAAATGGTATTAATGGGTTTTTAATCCGTGGCGAACAAAAGGGTGGGGTTCGAAGCGCTATTAGGCATTTTTTATTGCATCCCACAGATGCATCTCTAATGGGAGCCGCATCCAAAGAATTAGTGCAAAAGTTTGATATACAAAATGTACTAGTAAAACTGAAATTTATTTATTCTAATCTTTTAAATTAACCTATAATGCTGGATTATATAAGGTATAAGGCTAGGCATAATTTTTTATTGGATCGAAAAATAAGAGAAATCCGTGCTTTCCATGAAATGGATGTCAAAGAGTTGCGGGAATATGAGAACAAAAGGTTTTTAAAAATATTTAATCATGCCTGCCAGCATAGTCCTTTTTATAAGAAGCACTATGGTGAGTATGGTGTGAATATTAAAAGTGTACAGTCCATGGATGATATTGGACTCCTTCCTGAAGTGGATAAAAATATGGTTCGGCGTTTTAAAAAAGATATTTTAACAGGACCAGCTTTTTATATGCTGAAGGGCTGTACCAGCGGAACCTGTGGAACCTCCTTAACGGTTTACCGTTCCTTTGAGTCCATTATTACCGAAAATGCCTATAGATGGCATTTTAGAAATATGCATCATGTCTATCAAGGCGATAAGATGGTGATGATCAGAGGTGATTTAAACCGGGATCAACTCTTCAGATTTGATAAGCATAGCAATATACTTTATTTGTCTAGTTATAATATTAATAAAGATAATATATATAAGTATATCAAATTGTTACTCGATTTTAATCCAAAATTTATTTCAGGTTACCCGAGTTCTTTGGAAATGTTGTCCAATGAACTGTGCAGAATTAATATCAATTTAAATATACCGGTCGCTATTACCTCCTCAGAAACACTTTATAGCTTTCAAAGGGAAAAAATAAAAAATTTTCTGGGAGCGGATGTATATGACTGGTATGGTAATGCTGAACGTACTGTGGCAATAGAACAGTGCCCGGATGGTGCCTATCATTTTGCACCAGGTTATTCTATCAACGAGGTGTATGATAGTCATATGTTAACGACTAGCTTATTTAATGATTCCTTTCCTTTAATCCGCTACAAGGTCAATGATGTAATTAAACTAAGTTCACCAGATTTGAGGGAGAAAAGTTGCAAAAAAGTGCCAGCCACTGCTAAAATTGAAAAAATCCAGGGGCGCGAAGATGATTATATTCATTTGCCAGATGGAACGAAAATAGGAAGGGTAAGTAAAGTGTTTAAGGGAGTTGATGATGTTTTATTCGCCCAGGTTTTACAAGACCACGCTGAATATATTATTATAAATATCGTCTCTGATAACCCCCATTTTGACAATAGAGAAGTCTTAAAAAGAATGCATTTGTTGGTGGGTGACCAGGTTGCTATCAAACTACATTTGGTTACAGAGGAAAAAATTATTAAGACACGCGCTGGTAAATATAGAATGGTCATTAATTCTCTCAATAAAAATTATAATCATGATAAGCAGTAATGATGTTATAATGGCGAGCTTTTTAAAATTAAAAACCTATTGTGAAAGAGAGCGATTTAAAGGTTGGGATCCTTATGACGGACTGAATAGTACTCTTTTTTCTAAAATACCCTTTTTAGCAAACAATAGAACGGCGAGGCTGTTTTGGATACAGTTTTTTAAGAGAAGTCCGATTAATTTTCGTTCTATCGCCAACGTGGAGAAGGGCTTAAATCCCAAGGGATTAGGTTTATTTTTAAGTGGATATTGTAATCTTTATAAGATAGATCCCAGTAGCGATACACTTGAAAATATCAATTTCCTGGCGGAGGCTTTACTATCACTTAGATCAGAGGGCTTTTCAGGGTCTTGTTGGGGATATAATTTTGCCTGGCAGGCAAGAGCTTTCTTTCAGGAGAAAAATACGCCAACTGTTGTGGCTACTTGCTTTATTGCGAATGCTTTAATGGATGCCTACGAAGTTACAGGGCAAAACGCTTATTTAGATGCAGCGATCGACAGCAGCAATTTTATCATTAGCGATCTGAACAGGACCTATAATAGTAATGGGGATTTTTGTTTTTCATATTCTCCAAAAGACGCTACGCAGGTTTTTAATGCCTCCCTTTTAGGTAGTAAGTTATTGGGACGAGTGTATAAATATACAGGCAATACTAAACTCTTTAAAACCGCAAAATCCTCGATTCGTTATTGCGCTGCTGCCCAAAACGAAGACGGCTCCTGGGCTTATGGAACGCTTTCATTTCACAAGTGGGTAGATAACTTCCATACAGGGTTTAATTTGGAGGCATTGATGTCCTTTCAGTTGGATACTGGTGAGGATTGTTTCAGTGATGTAATCCAAAAGGGGGCCACCTATTATTTGGATAACTTTTTTACAGCGGAAGGAGTGCCAAAGTATTTTGATAATCAACTCTATCCGATCGATATCCATTGTGTTGCCCAGCTTATGATTACCTTATCGAAGCTAGGTATGTTTCATAGTAAAAAGGCCTTGATTGATAAAGTTTTAAAATGGACTATAATTAATATGCAGGACAAAGAAGGCTTTTTTTATTATCAGCGTAGGAAATATTTTAGCAATAAAATCCCCTATATGCGCTGGGCACAAGCCTGGATGTTCTATGCTTTGTCCGAATACCTTTTGTGTTCTGAGACCGGCCCTAACAATCAAAAAAGCCAAAAATTATTTTTTGAAAAGAATGCGTATTAGATTTTTGATAATTCTCAAAATTAGTAGGCTTTCCTTCTTTTTATTTAAATGCTTAATATGCAACACAATATACCATCTATTCGGTTACTTAATTGTCCGATTCATGCCATTACCATGGATGAAACAGTAAATGTTATAGATAAAGCGATTAAAAATAGAAAGCAGATTCATCATGTAGTGGTCAATGCTGCTAAGCTTGTGAAGATGAAATCTGATCCTTTGCTCAGAAAGTCTGTGATTAATTGTGATATTATTAATGCCGACGGCCAGAGCCTTGTTTGGGCGGCCAGGCTACTGGGGTTGTATTTGCCCGAAAGGGTAGCGGGGATTGATTTAATGGAAAGGTTAGTCATGCTCGCTTATTATAAGGGCTATAAAATCTACCTTTTGGGCGCTAAGCCTGAAGTTGTTTCGGCTGTTGCCAATAAGTATGCAGCTGAATTTGACAGCTCCATTATTGCTGGTTACCGTGATGGTTATTTTAGCAAAGAGGAGGAAGGGGATGTTGCCAGGGCAATAGGAGAGAGCCAGGCGGATATTTTATTTGTTGCGATGAGTTCGCCCAAGAAGGAGGTTTTCCTAAATGAATATAAGCGCATTATTAATACTTCGTTTATTATGGGTGTCGGAGGTTCTTTTGATGTTGTTGCTGGAAAAGTAAAAAGAGCGCCCTTTTGGATGCAGAAAAGTGGTCTGGAATGGCTATACCGGGTAATACAGGAACCAAGAAGAATGTGGAAACGTTATCTTGTGACCAATACACTTTTCATTGGACGAGTTTTTAATGCTTTTTTGAGAAAGCGCATGTCTTTTTTTAATATTTTTTCTTGAGTGAAATTGTTGATTTTTAGCAATTTAAAACGATTTGACCTTGCAACTTTTTCTCTTTACCAAAATAAAGCGAAAAAAAATGATTAGGTAACTTAAAATGTCTATATTTGTCCTGATAAAATTATTAAAGCAATTACCAATAAATTTAACTGCTTAAAGACTGACCCATTTAATTATAAATAACCGAATTCAACCAACGATACATTGTTCGGGCATGACATGGTTTCTCTTTAATAATTTTATAAAATAATATTGGATAAAATATAATAAACTCATTTGGGTTGTAACTAAGTTCAATGAAACTGATTTGTTTTGTGACTAAGTTCAATGTTTAAAATTTTTATGTCCTGTTGGATGTATCATATTGTAGCACCTTATTATGTACTACTTTTTGATGATATCTGATTTGGCTAATATTATCCATTTTTATCTCGTTAATTATGAAACCAAAAATTTTACTAGCTTTTGGGACACGCCCTGAAGCAATTAAAATGGCGCCCCTGGCCATCCTGTTTAGAAATTTAAATGAATATTTTGAAATGCGCATATGCGTGACTGGTCAGCATCGTGAAATGTTGGATCAGATTATGGAATTCTTTGATTTGACTGCGGATTATGATTTAAATGTGATGCGGCCTGGCCAGAATTTATGCAGCCTTACCAGCAAAATCATTAATGATATGCGTCCTGTACTTGAAGATTTTAAGCCTGATTATGTATTTGTCCACGGAGACACGACTACTTCAACAGCCGTTGCACTGGCCTCATTTTATAATGGATGCAAAGTAGCCCATGTAGAGGCAGGACTAAGGACTTTTGATAAATGGGCCCCTTTCCCTGAAGAGATGAACCGAAATCTTACCAGTAAACTAGCTGATGTTCATTTTGCACCAACAACAACTGCAAGTGCCAATCTTATTAATGAAGGGATTGATAATAAGTCTATTAGTGTGACTGGCAATACGGTAATTGATGCTTTGCATCTGGGGCTGGAGATTATCGAAAGCCGTCCTTCTGAGTATATTGATAAGTTAAAAGAGACGATTGATTTTAGCAGGCCGATTATTTTGGTAACAGGCCATAGAAGAGAAAATCATGGAGATGGTTTTATAAATATTTGTGCGGCGCTTAGGGAAATTTCCTTAAATGAGGAGGTGAATATCATCTATCCTGTCCACCTGAATCCCAATGTACAAAAACCGGTTTTTGAGTTTCTTTCTGATTTACCTAATGTATTTTTAATCCCGCCGCAGCCCTATGAATCGTTTATCTGGCTTATGAGTATGGCCACCATTATTATAACTGATAGCGGTGGCGTTCAGGAAGAGGCTCCGGCGCTGGGTAAACCGGTTCTCGTCATGCGTGAATCGACCGAAAGGCCTGAAGCGGTACAGGCAGGAACGGTGATGCTCGTTGGGACCGATCAGCGGAAGATAGTGGATTTTACACATCAACTTTTACATGACAACGCTTTGCGGTTAAGTTATAGTGGCATTTCTAATCCATATGGTGATGGTCACGCCTCAGAGAAGATCATCCGATTTTTATTTCCAGAGGCGCTTAAGTCTTACGATGAAAAGAAGTTAATTAGCGTGGATGAATGATTTTGCAGTAAGAAAATTTTAATAATATTAACCTTAAACAACTACTAACTCTTTATATAGGATTAAACAATTAATCTCTCATCATTATTTCCTAACCAAAATAACAATTGTTTCAAATGAAAGCTGTATTTATGGGTCTAGGTTATATCGGTTTGCCAACAGCGGCCGTTGTAGCCAGTAATGGTATTGATGTCTTAGGTGTTGACACTAATTTGCTTGTGGTGGACACCATTAATGACGGTAAAATACATATCGTGGAACCAAATCTGGCCGCGGTGGTCAGTAAAGTCGTTTGCTCAGGAAAACTTAGAGCCTCGACGGTTCCGGAGGAGGCAGATGCTTTTTTCATCGTAGTGCCGACTCCCTTTAAGGTAAATCACAGAGCTGATATTTCTTTTGTGGAATCTGCTACTAAAGCTGTGATCCCCTATCTGAAAGAAGGTTCCTTATTTGTTATTGAAAGCACTTCGCCTGTCAGAACCACTGAAAGAATGGCTAATCTGATTTTTAAAACCAGACCGGAACTGAAAGATAAAATTTACATCGCTTATTGCCCCGAAAGGGTATTGCCAGGTAATGTACTTTATGAATTGGTGCATAATGACCGTGTGATTGGTGGCATTAACAGGGAAAGTACCTTAAAAGCAATGGAGTTCTATAATATTTTTACGAAAGGAGAATTGCATCCAACCAATGACCGTACTGCAGAAATGTGCAAATTGACTGAAAATTCCTCAAGGGATGCGCAAATTGCTTTTGCCAATGAGCTATCCATGATTTGTGATAAAATGGATGTAAATGTATGGGAATTGATTCGGTTGGCCAATAGGCACCCCCGTGTCAATATTTTAAAGCCTGGCTGCGGTGTGGGGGGCATTGTATCGCTGTAGATCCCTGGTTTATCGTATCTGACTATCCAGAACAGGCCATGTTAATTAAAAGAGTCCGTGAAACCAATGATTATAAATCTGATTGGTGTGCCAATAAAGTAATTGAGTCCTGCAACCAATTTGAAAAATTCCATCAAAGAGAGCCAGTGGTGGCCTGTATGGGACTGGCCTTTAAGCCCAATATAGATGACCTAAGGGAATCCCCTGCCAAGTATATCACCTCCAGGGTAATTAGTGAGGCAAGGGCAGAAATACTTGTGGTAGAGCCTAATATTAGTGCGCATGTTAGTTTTAATCTGGCAAAAATGGAAGAGGCTTATAAAAGGGCGGATATTATCGTTTGGCTGGTAAAACATGATGCATTTTTAGATATCCAGGCGGATGTCAGTAAAATTGAGTTGGATTTTTGTGGAATCCGGACGAATTAAAAAGGAACTTTTAAATGGGAAAGATACTGGATGATCATAACCTGCTTAAACGTATATTCGGGATTGGCTATTTTCTAATGCTGTTTTTTGCCGTTCTCGGGATCCGGCTATTTCCTGTATTTAACTTTCGGGTTTCGCATGGCTATAACCTGGATCTGCTTAAAAGTGTAAGTGATTTTGGCAATACAAAGGATAATATAAGCCTGCTTAGCAGGTTTGACTGGTGCATGAATATTATTATGTTCTTTTTTTCCCTTTTGCACTGAGGTCTTTGGTACCCGGGGCGCGTATTTACAAAATCATTGTGCTCGCTATTTTCTCCTCTATTAGTATTGAGCTCATGCAATACGTTTTAGATGTAGGTCTGGCGGACATTAATGATGTAATTGCCAATTCAATTGGTGGGGTATTAGTCAGCATGGTGATTTCGGTATTTGATAAATTCAGAAAGCGGCAGCCAATAAAACTTACCTAAGTGTTCTGCCTGGGTCATAATTACGGCCTTAAACTGCATTCTAATTAACTGGATATTGTTTATTCGGCTATAAGTTGCTGATGAGCAGAAGGTTTATAATCTTTGTTTATATTTATTTAACCAAAACTAAATTTATTTATGAAAGATCTTCAGAAAAAATACGATTGTTTAAAAACTTTGGTCATAAAGAAAATTGCCAATAATCATAATTGTACCACTTCTTTTGTCAGGCAGTGTATAAAGGAAAACAGTGATAAACATAGCTTACTGGCTGATGATATAAGAAAGGAATTTGATTTGACATATATGAAGGCAACAGAGAATCTTTTCTTAGGTACTTAACCACCAAAATATTTACCGGGTTTTTAATGTTACATTATAGGAGGAGGAAAGCCTAATTCTAATGTCCAAAAGCCAAACTATAATAATGGTTGGACATCACCAGTATGGTGGTATTATTATGTAGTGTAATTTGGCAATAGCACACTTCAAGATGGCGGAAAATGGGGGCGTCGGTTATTCAATTAACCGATTAATTAATCAAACAATCAATCAATTAATTAAGATAGGTCGTATTTGTCATTTCCCTGGTAAGGGGTAGTGGCAGATACGACCTATCTAATGTACGATTGCTCAATGCTGTAGTCGTATCAGTAAATCAACAAACATCTTTTACGACTAACCGGTGTATACTAAATCACCAATTTTGGGATATAATGCCATAAAGAGCGGTGAGCTTAGTTTTTAATAGTAATTTAAATATGAGCAGTTACCCAGCCTCCCTAAGTAAAAGCAGTCGTTTTTATTGAGTCTGTAATTTTGTGCAAATCCGCCCGCTTGGGCATTGAACTAATAAGTCTCCATGGCAATGGAGGCGCTATTAAAGGCCTTTATGCGCTATATGATCTCACTCATGCTGATTTGACAAAGGATATGATCTCGCAAAAAATAAATTAGAACAATAATGAGTTTGCCATAGTCGGTTACCCTGGCCTGCCCTGAATAAATGCTGCATTAATATTAAGGGAGGTCTGGTTATGTAACCGGCCTTTATTTTTGCCATTTTATTCAATTATTTACACCATCTATTCAGCTATTTTATCAAAATGGCTAAAATGCACTTCAAAGGACCCTACAAGTTTTTGAGATGCTGGAACCATTGCTTAGATTTACCCTTAAAGCAATGAATCGCTATAAGGAACATACAGATCTGGAGCTGATGGATCTCTTAAAAAATGGAGATGAAATCGCCTTTAACGAGATATACGATCGTTACTGGAAGTTGCTGTTTGCTGTTGCGGCCAGCAAACTCAATGATTTTACTGATGCAGAAGAAGCCGTCCAGGACATCTTTGCTGATTTGTGGAAAAGAAAAGCGAAGATTGTACTGACATATTCCCTTAAGTCCTACCTGGCAGGTGCGGTCAAATACAGAGTGTATGAGGCCTTGGGACTCCGCCAGCGTTTACTGGAGAAAAAAGCAGCGCTTATGGGAAGTACCGGGAGCTGATGACCAATAGTGTAGAAGAAGCCTACCGTCTGAAGATCCTGCAAGAAGAAATTCTGCAGGCCGCTAATCAGCTACCTGATAAATGCCGCCTGATCTATAAATTAAGCCGGGAAAATGGCTACTCAAATAAGAAAATCGCAAGCGTGCTCTCTCTCTCAGAAAAAACTGTGGAAAATCAGATTACCAGAGCCTTGCATTTTCTGCGAAAAAAGCTCAGCCCTCCATTCAGGGGCTGCCTTTCTTTTTGTATATCTTAAGCCAGCTTAAAGGCTAGTCTGGACCTATCCATAATCCTATATCGCAATAATGCTGACCTTAACTTCTGGCAATACCCCTAGCACGATCCCAATTTTCCTAACCCCAACCGCTATTTGCCTTGCTATCTGTTTTGCTTTTAGCAACTTAGAACCATATTGCTTGGTGATATTTTTTATTTAGTCGCTTAAAAACTAAGCTGCTATAAACGCCAACTAAGAATCACCTGTCTTTACTTAGTAAAAAGCTGCTGCATATATTTTTGCAACAAACCCACTATAATTTGCCGCAAATCGCAACGCTACTGGCCTGTTTTTAGATCAGTTCAACAAAAAACGAGGGAGGAACTTTGTCATTCAGAAAACTTTTTCAAAAAAAACAAATATTCGTTTGGGGGGTAAACACAATTTCTCCCACATGTATATAGCAGAACAAATTGAAAGAACAAAATATAAAGAACGCATTGAAAGCAAAGAGCAATAAGAGGGGAAAAAGAGGGTTAGATGCCAAGGCTGAAAAAAGCACTGGAATCAAATTAGTGGATAAACAAGCTGATAATCAAACTGATGCGCCGCTTAAAGATGTGGCTTATTATCAGCTGCTGGCTGGGAAGTTAACAGATGGTAGTATTACGCAGCAGGAGCGAAGGCTCCTGGACCAGTGGTATGATGATTTTCAGCAACAGGGTAATGTAAGTAGTGCAGTTGATCCGAATAGTATAGTTGAAGGCAGTACAGCTGCTGAGCAGAATGCTGATCAAAATGCTGATCAAAATGCGAATCAACTTAATGACCAGCACAATAGCCAAAGTGCAATGCTAGATCAAGAAGCTGTAGATAATGAACTCGTTTTAAGGTTGCCTCCAGCCATAGCCATAAGTGAGGCGGCACACGCTCGTAAACTGAAAGCCGGTATTGATAAAAGGATAAAAAGGGCAAATAGTATAAAAAAGGATACGGAAAATGAAGATTTTACTTCTGGCGATCTGAGTTATCCGAAGGGTAGGGGACAAATCAAAATCAACCGCTGGCTGAGCGCGGCAGCGGTTCTTCTCATACTAATTGCAGGTCTCTGGTTTTTAAGACCTTTGTTGCAAGGCGCTTCAGATGAAGTTGTTATCTCAGGTGGTTTACAGCATCAGGCGATGGCAGTGCCCGGACATACTGGTGCAGTGCTAAGGCTCTCTGGCGGTAAAACCATCGTGCTGGACAGCTTAAAAGACGGTGTTGTATTGCAACAAGGAGATGTAAAAATCGTCAAAGAAAACGGTGCCCTTAAATACATCGGCAAAAGTAATAAGATAGTGTATAACGATGTAGTTACTGATAAAGGAAGACAATGGCATATGTATCTTCCTGATGGTACCCAGGTATGGCTCAATGCAGGAAGCAGCCTTCATTTTCCGGTCTGCTTCAAAGGTCAGAAAGAACGTATAGTCACACTTACCGGTGAAGCTTTCTTTAAAGTTGTACATAACGATGCGCAGCCATTTAAAGTAATTGCCGGTACCCAGGTTATAGAAGATATTGGTACCTCTTTTAATGTCAACGCCTACCTGGATGAACCGCAGGTACGGACAACGCTTGTAGAAGGCGCACTACAGGTAAATAATATAAATCTCAGACCTGGCTGGCAGGCCAGCAGTGGCAAGGACGGTCAGATCCGTACGCATCAGGTGAATACAGATGAAATCACCGCCTGGATCAATGGGCAACTGTCCTTAAATAATGTAAGTGTAGAAGAAATTATGAAGCAACTCTCCAGATGGTACAATGTAACAGTTGTCTATGAAGGTGTCGTGCCACAAAGAAATCTTCGACTAGGAGGGCTGCTGGACAAAAACGCCGCACTGCCCGACATTGTAAAGTCCCTTCGGGATTTTAACATTGATGTCCGGCTGCAAAATCAACAGCTGGTTGTAGGTCCCTAATACCTCGTAGTATCTCATAATATCAATTAAAATCAGTTAATTAATTATTTAAAAACTGTATATAACAGGACTTGAGCAGTGTGAAGACTACGCCCTGACGATTCAGGGCATTAGATAAGCATCACCATAATAATAATAATCCTCACTACCAGAATCAACGTGATTGGTTTCAAGTCGTCGTTATAAGCTGCCTGGGAGCTTGCAGTTGATTTAGGCAAATTGGTATTAGAGACCTGCGGTGCATCAGAACCTGCTTTAAGTGTATCACCGCAATAAAAAGAGTAAGTGGTGCACAGATATTATTAATAATCGCATATTAAAAACCAAAGAACATAAAGTAACAGACCATTATTTAACCCTAATTGAAGAAAAATGAATCAAAGTAAATTTTACAGAGGTCCCTGGTTTAAAAAGGGCTGTCAACACCTGAGAGGGTCAATCTCACTGATCCGGCTTACAGCCATCCTTTTAATTGTCACCTGCCTGCAGGTGAGTGCCAGAGGGTTTTCACAAAAAATCAATTTGCACTTAAAAGGCGCCACGCTGAAAACGGCACTGGAGCAAATTAAAAAACAAAGTGGCTATTCCTTTTTATGGAATCAACAGCTAATTGACGGTAAACAACGAATCGATCTGGATTTGGAAGGAGCCGGCATCGACCAGGCGCTGTCCAGCTGCCTGGTAGGCACTGGACTTAGCTTTAAAATTAACGGCAATGTGGTCATTATCAAAGCTCAACCGACCCAGGCGGCGATGACTATTACTAAGAGTGAAGTAACTGCTTCTACCCAGCAGCAGCAAAGAACGATCCGTGGTACAGTTACCGACGCTTCTGGCAAGCCCGTTGCTGCGGCCAGCGTTGTATTAAAAGGCACGAAGACTGGGACAATTACCACCCAGGATGGCAACTATCATATTCAGGCAAATCAGGGCGATGTTTTGGTCTTTGGTTATGTAGGGTATGAGCCCAAGGAGATCACCGTTGGAGCAGAAAATACCATTAATGTTATTTTGCAGGAAAAAGCCTCTGATCTTAGTGAACTCGTTGTCGTAGGTTATGGTACACAGAAAAGAAGTGATGTCACAGGAGCTATCGTTAAAGCTGACCTTAAAGTACAGGAACAGTCTCCTAATGGAAGCGTGATGAGTAGCCTCAGAGGAACCGTACCAGGACTTACGGTAGGACAGGTGACCCAGGCGGGCTCCGACCCACGCTCATGGTTCGTGGACGTAATTCTATTTCTGGGACGACTTCACCCCTGATCGTAGTAGACGGGCTGATTTATAGGGGAGCCATTACCTCTATTAATCCTTCAGATATCGCCAGCATCGATATCTTAAAAGACGCTTCTGCAGCAGCTGTATATGGCTCCCAGGCATCCAATGGCGTTATCTTAATTACAACTAAGAGCGGTGCATCCGGTGTGGATCAACTAAATGTTAGCTATTCGGGTGCGTATTCCACTCAGGAGATGACTAAAAAGGATATGCGCCCTGCCGACGGTGCCCAGTATATCCAAAAACTTGGAGACTGGTATCTTTCTGAGAGCAGGGATCCGAGCGATATGACCAAGATGAATCCCGACTGGGATCCATCCACTAAACTCGGCACAGAAGAGGCGGAGAATTACAAAAACGGTTACCAGGCTAATTGGTGGGATCTTATGACGAGTGACCACCCACATATCCAGAACCATAATATCTCTATCAGCGGCCGGTCCAAAAAGACCAAGTTTTATCTGGGTTACGGTTATTTTGATCAGATGAACCTGATTATGAACGATACATATCGTAGAAATAGCCTGCGTCTGAATCTGGAAACCAAGCCTTTTGACTGGCTGACCCTGGGCGCACTGACCAGTCTTTCCATCAATGATTTCAGTGGGGTCTCTCCCAGCTTCTCCGATATTGTTTCTCTGAATCCTTTTACCCTGCCTTTTGACCCCGAGACCGGTCAGATGCTGGAATTCTATAAGAATACCACCACGCCAACGGCGCTCGAAGTACTTCGCCGCTCCAAGGATAGAGACCGCAATCTGAACTTCTCAGGCAACTTCTTTGCCAGCGTGGATATTCCATATATTAAGGGGCTGAACTATAGGGTGAACTTCGGCAACAACTATATTGTTACCAACCGGTTCAATTACGATGCACCTAATGAAGAGGCTACTGCCTATAAAACCTATATGAGCGATTACTTTATTACCCTGGATAATATCCTGAGCTATAAACGTGATTTTGGTATGCATGGCATCGACGTCACTTTGCTTTATGGTGCTGAGAAAAACATTCATGATGGCACCAGCGTGTCCGCTGGTGGTATCACTGACGGTTCTTTGTATTACAACAGACTGGATATCGGTGATCCTTCCCGTCTGACTGTTTCAAATAGTGCGGGTATACTGCCCTGGCAGGAACAGTCTTTGTATCAGATGGCCAGAGCTTCCTATACCTATAATAAAAAATACATTCTGACGGGAACAATCCGTAGAGACGGTTTCTCAGGTTTCTCCGCAGAAAATAAATGGGCTGTATTCCCGTCTGTCGCTTTTGCCTGGCGTATGAAACAAGAGAAATTCCTGGAAAATGCCAAAAATATGGACGATCTGAAACTACGTATCTCTTATGGTTCCACGGGTAACAGAACTGTGGGGCGGTATCAGACCTTGTCCCAGATGAATGTGGGCCTGTCCAGCGGTTATCTATACGGATCCACCGGCGGCGCCGAGTTGGGATCTTACTTAAGCCAGCTGCCGAACCCCAACCTTAAATGGGAAACCACACGTTCCTTCAATACAGGGGCTGATTTTAGTTTCTTTGGTAACCGACTGGCAGGAAGCCTGGATCTGTATTTCTCTAATTCTGTTAACCTGCTGAACTCCAGAGCCACCCCTACTATTACCGGATTTAACAGCTTCCTGATTAATATTGGAAAGATCCAAAATCGCGGTCAGGAACTGAATCTGAGTGGTGTACCTATTGATCACAAGGACTTCAAATGGGTCGTAAGCGCGAATTTTTTCAGAAATCGCAACAAGATCTTAGATATCGACGGTACCAAACAAGATCTGATCAACGGCGGGGATCCCATCCAGAGTTTCTTTATCGGTCAGCCTTATGGGGTCGTCTACGACTACAAGATTATCGGCATGTGGCAGCTCACAGACCAGATCCCGGACAAATTGGCCGCTCAAGGGTTCAAGGCCGGCCAGTATAAAGTAGAAGATCTTGATGGAGATGGCGAGATTACGCCGAATGACAAACAGATCCTTGGCCGGCTGGATCCTTCCTACAGCCTGGGGATCTCCAATAACTTTACTTATAAAAGCTTCGATCTGAAATTTACGGTAAATACCATCCAGGGTGGTAAAGACGGTTATCTTGGTGCGCCAGGCATCATGCTGCGTAATCCGGATAATACCAAATCCAAGAATGTCTTTGCTTACGACTATTGGACACCCAATAATCCAGATGCCCGTTACCGCTCCATAGCCGCTTACGTTGCGACCCTAGGTGAGAACTTTGGCCCTTATGTTGCCCGCAGCTTCGTTCGGCTGCAAGACATTACGCTTACCTATAATCTGTCCAGCGGGCTTTTAGAGAAACTTAAAATATTCAAATCTGCCAGCGTTTACGTGAATGCACAGAATCTACTAACGATTACCGATTGGGACGGCTGGGATCCAGAGTCTAATCCTGCTTCCAGTGAAAGGTCTTCCCTGGGGTATAAAAATCCGGGCGGCCTGGGTCTTGATCTGAACGGATATCCGGTCATGAAAAACTACACGATCGGCGTGAACCTGAACTTTTAGGATCCACAGGTTCTCAAAAGAGAATATAAGAAAACGAAAAGCAGGGTGCGTGAACCCCGTTTCCCTTGATGACAAAGAATATAAGTAAGTAAAAAATTAAAAAAAGCGCAATGAAAAAGTATAATAAATTATCAATATACCTACTGGCAGGTAGTATGCTACTGACCGCCTGTTCCAAGAGCTTTTTAGATGAAAAGCCACTGTCTATCTATACACCTGACAACTCCCTGCAAAATGCCAGTCAGTTCCAGCAGGCGATCAATAACGTCTATAACGGCGTTCGTAATGTCTATATGGGCAATATAAATCTGGATACTTATTTTGGACTGTATTACGCTACAGACTTCGCCTTCAATGCGACGGATTATTCTCCGGCAGCGAAGCTCAACGAATACAAAGCTACCATGGTGCCCACGTATTTTATCCCACAGAACATCTGGTCAGCCTTTTACAAGATTATCACCAATGCCAATCTGATTATCAGCAGGGCATCACAGTCTAGCATGACTGATGCAGACAAAAACAGTTTTCTGGGCCAGGCGCTGTTTTTCAGAGCCTATAGTTATGATCTGCTGGCTAATCTGTTCGGTGGGGTGCCATTGGAGTTAGACGAATTAAGTCAGCCTAAGTATGATTATACCAGAGCCACTAGAGAGGACGTTTACCAGCAGTGTAAAAAGGATCTGCAAGAGGCCATCGGTATGCTATCTGATATTGACAAAGTGCCCGACGGCGTTGTTAATAAACAAATAGCCCAGCATATACTCTCTGAAGTACTATTATCGCTTAAAGACTATGACGGCGCTATCGCTGCCGCCACAGCGGTGATTGACTACCCTGGGGTGTCGCTTATGACTGAGCGCTTTGGCAGAAGAGCAAATCAGCCGGGAGATGTCTACAGAGACTTGTTTGAATATGGAAATCAAAACTATAGTACCGGCAACCATGAAGGTCTTCTGGTAATCCAGACCGCACTGAATAACGCGGCCTCAGTAGGCGACCAGACTGCCTGGGCCGTGGTCCCCAGTCTGGGTGGGCTGAAGATTACTGAGACCAGTTCCAAGACCAAGATGCCGGTGCTTTATAATGGTAAATTTATAGACAGTCTTTCTTCTAATGGCATTGGCTGGATCCGGCCCACTTCCCATTTTCTCTATGAGATCTGGTCAGATGGTGATATGAGAAACTCCTCCTATAATATCGTAAGAGATATCAGGATATCAGGGGTGTCTGCTAGTTCTCCGGATTACGGCAAATGGTATGTAAAAGATGGCTACAAAGACAAGACTTTACCAGCGGACTTTAGAGATACCATCAGAAATTTCTATCCTATCATCCGTAAGACTTCGCCTTCCGCAGGAGATTTTGAAGCGGTAGCCGGACCTTCTATCCTGACAGATATGACCAATCCCTTTGGGGAACGATTCTAAACGGCGCCTCCAGGCTGTTTATGCAAAAATATATGGCCAGACTGGCTGAGACTTATCTATTCAGGGCAGAAGCTTACCTGGATAAAGGTCAGACCCAGAAGGCAGCTGATGATATCAATGTACTTAGAGCCAGAGCACACACCAAGCTTGCCAATGCCAGTGAAATCAATCTGGACTATATCTTAGATGAGCGCTTAAGGGAACTCTATCTGGAAGAGTTCAGAATGGCAACGCTTACCAGGCTTGGTAAGCTCTATGATCGGGATAAGATGTATAATCCTCTTTCTGGTAAAAGTATAGAGCCCTATCATAATCTTTGGCCAATCCCCGCTACAGAAATCACTAATAATGATGAAGGGGATATTGAACAAAACGATGGGTATACAAAATAGGCGCCCAGCAAAAGAAATAATAGGGTTTGGTTTAAACTAAACAGTGGGAATAGTTAAGTGGAGATCGGTGATGTGTCATACTTCCGTGTCCGGGCAGGTGAAAACCAGCCCCGGCCGCGGAAGTTTTTTTGTGCAGACAGGCCGTTAATGTTTCCCACAAAAAATAAATAGTGGACAATTAGCCTTTAAAGTAATTGAAGGAGGATTAGAGAAACTGACCGGCATATGGATTAGCTAAAAAACCTTAAAAACGCCAATAATAATGCTCCTGATACTTTGCCGCTGTAGATGGCGCAGCTACGTCCTAATAAAGTCGCATCAAATTCTAATAAGGTCGCAGAAATGCCCCTGCTATTTTTTACTTACCCGTATTACCCTCATATGGCCACAATTTTTAATAGATTTTCAAAAGCCAAGACGGATTAAGATGCAATAAATTGGATTAGAATATATTGTGCATTTATTTTCATTAGGTCGTAATTTATAGAGGCTTTTTAGTAGTCGTTAACCCTGGCGACAATAAAGTAAGTGGGTAGCTAATGGGCTGAATATTAATACTGAACATTTAGCTTGGAGTTATTATCTTTGCAACTCAATCATTTCTAAAAGCATTCTTATGAAACGTTTTTACAAACCCTTTATTGGTTGCCTAGTGGGTCTGGCAGCTAGCTCCTTTAGTTTTGCCCAAACCGTTCTTGACTTTGAGTCAGAAACAATTGGTGACTATACAGAGGTTCCTAATGTGAATCAGGCAACCTTCAGTAGTGCCGGTTTTGATATTACAGCCATATCCTCTGTTGCCAATGGTGTTTATTACGGTTTTGAAAAGGATAATCCTTCGCAATATCCCACCTCCATCGGTTATAACACCACTTATTTTTATATGGGCACCTTAGAGGGAGACCCTTTGACAGAAATGGATATCACCAGAACGGGTGGCGGGCTGTTTGATTTTGATAAAATCAGGTTGTCCCCTTATCCTTCCACCTCACCATATGATGTTCCTTTTGACGTTTCCGTGCAGGGATTTAAAAATGGGGCCGCCGTTACTTCTAAGGTTTCTCAGTCAACGCTCATTCATGGACAAGGTGGTTATGTAGATGCGGTCGATTTTGATCTGAGTGGTGATGCCACTTTCAATGCAGTAGATAAAGTCGTGATAACAACCAGTATTACAAACGATTATTTCGCGCTTGACAATGTGGTGCTAAGTCCTGTTGATGTTACACCTGTCTCAATTAATGGTTTTGTTGGGGTCTTAACCAGTAATAAGGCTAATTTAAGCTGGAACAGTGGGGTAGAAGCTAATTTTGGTCACTATACACTTGAAAAGAGCCTGGATGGCAAAACTTTTCAGGTGGTTAAAGAAATTGCCGCAAAAGGTAGCAACCAAACTTATAAGGCAAGTGTAACCCAGATAGAGCAAAAGGCCTATTACCGTCTAAAACTCGTGGATCAAAGTGGCGCTTTTTCTTATTATGAAAATGTGTTGACACTGGATAGAAAGCCAAGTGCCGAGCTTAAGCTTTACCCAAACCCGGCTATTGATTATATCAAAGTGTTTGCACCAGAAAAAGGTGAGTTGGTGATCTGTGACGGCGCAGGGAAGGTGGTATTATCAAGTCAGCTGAAGGCAGGTGAAACACGAGTAAATATTGCCAGCCTTTCTGCTGGCATGTATTACGCCACTTGTAATGGACAGAAAATCTCCTTTGTGAAACGCTAAACTACGCAGTGCATATCCCAGTTCATTTGGGGTAGAATTTTAATTATTTTTATTATCCGCAATAAAATTTGGATTTGGATATTTAATGTAATGCTTGATTTAAAACAGCCCTTGGTAAATTTGTAAATACGCAGGGGCTGTTTTAATTAAACTACTTTGAACTGAGGATGTCGCCAATAACTCCTAGTTATTTTATCGGCTAAATCTTATTTTGAGGTGCCAGTTATATTAAGAAAAATAGCCAACTAATCGGAAAAAGAAAAAACTTCGATCTCGGATTCCAAAGTTGTTAGCCATAAACCGCTGAATTTTGCCATTCATGTTCTCCGCTTTAGCATTAGTATGTCCTTCCCTAAAGTAGTTTATGATGTCATCATAATGCTTCTCCATCATCCTGCGAACGGCCCTAAATGCAGGAATTTTTGACGCAATTACGTCGTCAAACCAGTCATAAAGATCACGTTCTACGAAGTCCATGTCTTTTCTGATATTCTTTTTGTCGTACCAGTTTCTTATTTTTTCAGTTAACGCATATGCTTTCCCCAATATGGGGTAACGATCAAAGAGATAGCCCATGATGGCTTTATCTTCTAACTCCCAAACAGCTTCTCTTTTACAGAGTATATATCTGGATCTCTCCAGATACTCCAGTTCAGAAACGCCTTCAATGGGCCATTGGCTGTTGGCTCTTCTATGGACTCTTTAGATGGTACTTCTTTCATCTGAGATTCGTTTGAAACGGCCTCGGTTTTGCTATTGGCCGCTGACTTATTTTTCTGTTTTGCCTCTTCTTTCGCCTTTTGTGCTGCCGCAGCCTCTCGCTGCTCCTGCTCCAAAATTACTGCTGCTTTGACTTGTTTGCGGACCGTTTGTAATGCATCCAGTATGTGCATAATAACATGGAACTTATCAATCGATACAACTGCATTGGGGAATAATTCCTTGCTTATCCTTTTATAAGTTGGACTCATATCGCTACTGATGGAAGTGACTTCTTGCCGTTTGTTTTCGGGGAAATACTCGCGTATAGCCTGTTTCAGCTCTTCCCCGTTCTGACTTTCCGCTATAAATGCAAGTTTCGTTGACTTAAGATTGGTCATGACCGTATACATCTTTTTACCTATCATCTTCTCATCTATAGTCATATGAGTTCCTACGTTCTCTTGCTTGGCCAAAGGGACTTGCTTTTCCTTTATAACTTCTCCCGTAGATTTATCAGCAATCTTAATCGTCTTTTCCCACCAGGTTTTTGAGGCTACTTTTTCAGGAAAGCCACTAAAATAATGCTTGTACCAAAAATGAAGTGTCCGCGGCTTTATGCCAAACATAAAAGCAACACAACTGATGTTTATTGGGTGGGCTTCTATTCTACCTTTTAAAAAAGCCTGCCATTTCGTTTGTAATCTTGGCTGGTTTATCAGTAATACCATATTCATTACTGAAATGAGTATCTGTCCCTGCTACCTTCCATCGCCTACGACGTAAAACTAAATACACTGGCTTCAAACTGAACCCATGGCTCAATATGTGCAGTGGATTACAAAAACCATCAAGAACAACATGAAATTCATCTTTAAGAGCTGTTGGTATTAATTCCTTTTTCTCTTCAAGTAAGAGTTGCCATTCTGAAGGTAGTTCCTTTACTTCGACCACGTCGAAAAACTCTAATAGATCCCGGGGAACCATCATCCGGGTCAGACCCAAAAGAACTTCATTTGGATCTGAAGGACTTTTCGCTTTCATATGCCAAAGTTACATAATATAATATAACTGGCACCTCAAAATAAGATTTAGCCATTTTATCTAGATTATCAGTTTTGCTGGGGAAGTTCACCATGGCTGTTCCGCGCCTCCACTTTCTTAAAGAGGAGCTCCCTTATTATTACTACATTTTATTATATGCATACCTACCCGTTTGGGTAGAAATTACTGATTTACAGAATTTTGTAATGCATTTATAGGGCAGACTCCTGAAATTTCAGCAAATTTGCGGAGTGAATGGGTAGATCGGGATTAATTGCAATTTTATTAATCTGTTTTAATATAACCTGGATAATTGATATCCTTTAATCGATCCATTCATATATATTAATATATACTTGTATAAAGCAATAATCTAATGAAGCTGTTTTTACTTAGCATGTTATTTTTGGGTGGTTATATGTGTACTCCTGGGTCTGCACAAATTGTGACCAGAGATTATGATAATGTCGATGGACGGCCTGTTGCATATGTAAGTGACCGGCAAAATAATCTTTATATTTTGTCTACTGGGAGCGGTACGGGTTATATTGATAAAGTGTCCCCTAGTGGAGTGGTGAGCTCAAAATGGGCCACTTTAGGTTACATTGTCAATGATTTTACGATAGATACACAAGGCAATTTATATGTATTAAATGTCACGATTAGCGGAGCAAGTATTTTAAAGGTTACCCCTGATGGCAGCGTGACTTTGTTTGCTGATTTGGGAAAAGTAGCTGCACCTCATAAAGTCATCCTAGGGCCAACAGGAGATTTGTTTGTGATTGAATATAGTACCAACCAAGATAGCAGGATTATAAAAATAGCGCCAGATGGCACGGTAGATCTGAATTTTGCACAAGTATCAAAATTTTGCACCGGGATTGTTTCGGATAAAGCAGGAAATTTGTATACCGTTCACGAAAGCGGAAACGAAGTGTGTAAGGTAAAACCTGACGGTACCGCGATCAAAACCTGGGCTGTTGTTTCGGGTGCACCTTACAATATTACCATTGATGACGCTGGTAATCTCTATACAGCAAATATTGGCAATAGTACCATTAGTAAAATTACACCAGATGGAGTGGTTACACAAAACTGGGGTGGTGGAATAGCCGGCTCCAGACCCAGGTGTATCGTTATGGACCGGCTGGGTAATATATATACTGCCAATAGTGGCGATAGCACGATCAGTAAAATTACCCCTGATGGAAGAATCAATACGCATTACGTTCAATTGACAGATTTGGCAGGTCTTTTATATACGATCGGTATAGATAATAGCGGCAACTTGTTTGCTGCTGGTTCTTCTGGGACGGAGGTGATAAAAATCGCCCCTGTCGTTATTCAGCCAAATAATGGGACTGTTTATGTAGATAGTGCGGCACCAGTTGGAGGTAACGGCAGCAGCTGGGCTACTGCCTTAACTACCCTGCAGGATGCCCTCACTGCTGCAGATACGCTCAATTTGCGCGGCAATGATTCTGTGCATCAGATCTGGGTAGCGCATGGTACATATCGGTTGCAGCCAGGATACAGCTTTTCCATGCTCCCCAAAGTGAAAATTTATGGCAGCTTTGCGGGCACGGAGACAAGCCCCGAAGAGCGAATATTTAGTGTGACAGATACCAGTGTCTTACTAGGCAATCAGGCGAGCGTTATTAGAAATGATCGTAATGGTCTGGATACCAGTGCGTTATTGGACGGGTTTAAAATTACCGGAGGCAAGGCTCTGGAAGGAACATCCAATAGTAAATATGGTGGTGGAATTTATAACAGAGGGGTATCTCCTAGCTTTAGTCACCTGGTAATTACTGGCAATAGTGCTGCAGATATTGGAGGGGGAATGCTCAATGATAACGGTGCCGCTCCTTTGATACAGGACGTTGTATTTTCATTTAACACTGCGGGAGTAAGAGGAGGGCGGGGCTTGCTAACTTTAGCGGATCCAATGCCAGACTCCTGAACGTACTTTTCTATAAAAATACTGCAATCCAGGGTGATGGGGGCGCACTTTATAATAGTGGCTCCGTAACCACGCTGACTAATACAACCATAACAGATAATCTTACGACCGGCATAGGTGGCGCCGTGTATTCTACCGGGAATGGTGCCCAGGTAGAGGCCTATAATTCTATTTTCTGGAATAACCAGGCAGCTTCCGGTACTGGCAACGAGTTTGGTAATAGCGGCTCCCTTGCCATAACGCTTTCCCACTGTATCTACCGGTCGGGGAGCAGTGACATAATCGGTGCATTGAGCATGCTTACGGGTAACCAGCAGCAGGCTCCTGATTTTATAGATCCTGAAGCGGGAAATTATCAGTTAAGCGCAGGTAGTCCAGCTATTAACGCCGGCTCGAATGAATTTGTACCGCAACCACTCACAATGGACCTGGCTGGAGGTAACCGCATAGAAAGTGGCGTTATCGATATGGGCGCCTATGAATATCAGGCGTCCACTTTACCTGTAGATATCCTAGGCTTTAAAGGTTCCATTAGCAATCAAACAGCAACAATAAGATGGCAATCCGGTGTTGAAAACAATCTTAGTCGTTATGAGCTACAGCAATCAGAAAATGGGGTAGATTTTAATAAGGTTGCCAGCATGGCTACCAAGGGCAGCGGCAGTCATTATGTTTATATGGCGCCTCAATATGCTAAAAAGGCGTATTACCGCTTGAAATTAGTTGATCTGGACGGCAGTTTTAAGAACAGTCAGGTAATTAGGGTGGTAAATAATAACTTTACGGATAATTTGGAAGATACTAAAGCCGTAAAGCTTTTATTATATCCGAACCCGACCAACGTTTATATTCAGCTGCAGGCAAACCAACCAGGAAAGATCCAAATCTTCAACCTGCATGGACTAGAAGTGTTTAGCCAGCAGCTACCAGCTGGTTGGAACCAGATAAATGTTTCCAGGCTGAGCAGCGGGCTTTACTTTGTAAAGATAAACGGACAAAAAGGTCAGTTTGTAAAACAGTAACCAGGAATCGAGGCGGGAAGTTTTCGGTTTTGAACGGTAAGTACTATATTTTATAAATAGAAATCAAGCGAATAGCGCTAAGTACTTGGTACTTCGCGCTATTCACATAGTTACTTCACTGCTGGTTTGATGTTTGATTTTTTGATCCAGCCGTTACTATCCCCCCTTACATGAAACCAGCCCCGTTCTTCTTTGTCGATCACATTAAAGCTGGTACTGTTTGACAGGACAATTAGCCTAGCGTACCAGTGCGGTTTATGTCGGATTTTATAGGGTGCAGTCATATAAATGGCCTTAAAGATATGCCAGGTCCAGCGTTCGCTATCACTCAATTTTCCAATAGTTACCGTAGTAAAATCCGGCCAGGGTTTTAAATCCTGCTCTCATAAAGCAGTTTTATATAGGCTGTTGCCCTTAAAGCGGTACTCCGCTATACCGTGATTAGAAGGGCTGGCTCTGAAGCTGGTGCCGATAATACTGTCCACAATGTCAAACCATGGGTCGGTTAATGTAGCCATGGCCTCATTGAATACGAAGGTGCCTTTGTTTTGAAGCGGGGTGAATCATTTTCCCTTAACTGGCTGACCTTCGTTATTTACTCCAGTAAAAATAAGATTGTCCGAAGTGAAAAACTTTTTATAGATTGCATTAATTAATTGACTGATCGTTTATGAAAGTACTATCTGCAATATTTCTGTTTATTACCTTTACTTGTTGTAGTCACGACAAAAGTATGCCAGTTTTTGAAGGATTTGTTCTAGGATAAAAGCTGGACAAGAAAGAGATAGAAATAAAATTTGGAAAGGACAATACCCTTAATAAATATGATAAATTATTGGAAAGTAGAGGAATTAAATCTAGAATTGATGTAGGTGATTATACTTGGGATTATAAATTTTCAAATGGGAAAACTGGCTTCGTGACATTTTTCTGTATAAAATCGGTACTTACAAAGATTATTTTACAAATGGGTAGTTTTGAACAAATTTTTCCTTTAAAGCCTGGCTTTGATGACTTATACCACATTAAAGAGTTTGCAACAGCCTCTGATTTTAAATATTTAAAAGAAGCATTAATCCGAAAATATGGGCAGCCTAATGATTCAATTTCGTTTGAAACCCAACCAGGGCTTAAGGATCTTATTTGGGATTTTAAATATTATCAGGTGGATCTACTATATAATCACATTACAAAAGATCGTTGTGAGATTTGTTATAACCTTAGCACTGAAGTTAAAAAGGATATAGAACAAATGGGAGATAACAGTGAAGTAAATATGCAATCGAATCATTTATAATATCTATTCAAGTTATTTCTTTATGAACACTGTAAAAAAATACCTACTTGATGTATTTTGCTCAATTAAACAAACAGAATTAGTATGGCTGTTAGTTCAAAACAAAAATAATTTAAATAATCTGAAGGAAATAAATGTTTATCACAAATTTGATAAGGATACTGGTGAAATTTTAAAAAATGTAGGAGATGTGAACTCTTCTATTTTGGAGATGGAGTTGAAGCTTAAAGAACTTAAATTTTCTTATGGTGCTTTGATTGAAGAAATTAATAAAAATGATAAATCATACGACTTTGGATTGCAAGTGAGACTATCCGAGATTGCGGAAAAGATTGAAGATTTGAATAAATCATTAACTATTCAGAAAGAAAGATTTATTCCTTTCAAAGGTCTTGTTTTTTTGAAGTTGATTTTTTTATCCACCCGCAAATCCAACTGACGGAAAATGGGTAAGCGTTCACTATTGAGTTGGGAATAATCATAAACCCCTTGTCCGGTGGTAAGATAATTCTGGGTAGAAGTGGGAATGTCAAATGGCGTATAAGGTTGCCCGCCTGCCAAACGATATTTTGCACCAATCGTCCAATCTTTATTGAATTTATAACCCATTGTCGCTGAAAACAGAAAACCATAATTCCAAGTTGAAGGGCGGTAAATGCCTTTTATCCCCGAAAATCCCGAATTATAAAGCGTTGCGCTCGCTACATAATACAAATGCTTCACTAATTTTTGTTGCACATAGGCTTCAACACCATAAGTGCGTCCTTTACCGATGGAAGCATAATGGTCATTTCCAACGGCTTCGTAATCTGTTCCAATATTGGCAAAAGAAATCCCTGTATTTAAAGACACCGGATAATGGTTGTAATCTTTGTAAAATGCGTTGAATGTAAAACGTAAATCATTTCTCGGAATAAATTCCGTTCCGATGGTGTAATGGATAGCGTTAATATATTTCAGGTTTTTGTTAACCAAAGTGCCTGAATTATTTTCATAGCCGAGCATAGTGTAAACCGGAATTTTATAATAGCTGCCCATCGATGCTGAAATATTCCATTCGCTATTGATTGAATAAGAAAAAGACAATCGAGGGGAAAGGGTTTTCAACGGATTTGAGCCTTTCTTTGTATAAGAATTTATATCTGCACGAACGCCGCCCGAAGCCAAAATTTTATTATTGAAAAAATATTTTGCGACTTCTGCATAAGCGCCAAACTTGAAAAAATCTATCGCAGATTGGCTTGAAAAAGTAACCGCAGGGCTAATGATATTTCCGTTATTGTCCTTTATTTCCTGTTTTACGGTATTAAAAATATCTGCGTCATATTTTACATATTGTGCGTCCAAACCGTAGCTGTATTTCCACCCGTTGACATATTTGTTGACATTCAATCGAAGTTGATTTTCCTTCTGATGACTTTTTAAAGTGAATAATTTTTTACCGCTTTCGGTTGCATTATTTTCATAGCGTGTATTCCCGTTATAAAATACGTCTCTGCTCAGCGCAATCGTATAATAACCATTGTTAATCAAATGCTTTAGTGAAGCCCCAACGGTGTACGTCCATTGCCTTATCAAAGGATTTGCCCGAATAATATACGCATTTTCCGCATTGGCATTTTGGGGAACGGCTAATTCAAAATGGTCGAGCGCACCGATTCCGAGAATGGTCAGTTGTGTCTTTTTGTTGAATTTGTGGTGGATTTTGAATTGTGAATCCCAATAATCCGGACGGATAGGCAAGTCCAAGAGTTGAAATAAATATTTAAGATAAGACCTTCTTACGGATGCGATGAAAGTTGTTTTTTTGTCTAAAGGACCTTCCAAAGTCGCTGCAACCTCACTGCCCGAAAGCCTTATATTTCCACCCAAATGATTGGGATTTCCGTTTCTGTCTTTTATGACAATCGTTGATGAAAGTGAATTGTCATATTTGGCATCAAAAGCCGATGAAGTTAATTGTACACTATTTATAAAAGAAACATTCAAAATGCCTGTTGCCCCACCACTTGCACCTTGTGTTTGAAAATGATTTAAAACAGGGATTTCAATCCCGTCCAAATAATACACATTTTCACTGGGACCACCGCCACGAACCAAAATATCATTTCTATTGGGCGTTGTTCCGCCCGACACACCCGGCAAAACCGAAATGACCCTTGAAACGTCAAAGTTACCGCCCGGATTTTCTTTTATTTCTACCGAAGTAAGCCGTTGCGTAGATAGTGGCGTAACCATATCCGTTGCCCGGACAGAATTATTATAATCGATAACGACTGCTTTTAATTGATGTGCTTGTGGCGTCATTTCAATTTGCAATTCTGTGGCATTTCCTGAACTTACATTGATGTTGTACAAATATTTAGTAGTGTAGACCAAAGTACTGGCAATCACTTGGTATTTGCCTACGGGAAGAGTGATTTTATAATAACCCGTGCTGTCTGTTATCGCTACCAAAGTATCTTTACCCATAAACTTAACTGGGGTAAATGGAAGCGTTTCTTGTGTATTTTTATTCTTTACAAAACCATTTACCATCCCTTTATTTTGAGCATAAGCAGGTATGCCGGCAAGAAAAATAAGACAGAAAAATAGAATGTTTCTGATAAATTGACTACATTTGTACAAATGTACACTTTTAGAGAGAAAAAGTACAAATACATACCAAATAAAATTTGAGATGAATAGTTTTCAGCTATTAAAGGTCTTGATGCAAGAATTGGAAGCCTATCAGGATAAGGCTAAGGATAAGAACGCACTTTCTTTGGATGAATTTATTTTATCGCTTACGCCTAATGTGGATTTGGACAATTTAAAAAACAATTTTGTAAAAAGCGCCACCTTAAAACCGGAAGAAAACCACCAAAGGGTTGAAAATAATATCGAAAGGGTCATTTCGCAGCACATACTCTTTATGTACCGCTATATCAAGTTTTATTCTAAAATGGTTTTTGCGGATAGCAAGATTAAAACCATTGAAGATTTTAGTTTTCTGATTACTTTAATGCAACAACCTGCCCTGCCCAAAACTGAATTAATCCGCCGAAACATTTATGAAAAAAGCAGCGGTGTGGAAGCCATTAACCGATTGATAAAATCCAAATTATTGGCTCAAAAACAAAACCCGGATGACAAAAGAAGTCAGCTTATCTTCTTAACTGACAGAGGACGTGCTGCACTTTTTCAAGTTTTCGGCAAAATGAATGATTTGGGGATTATTGCTTCCGGTGATTTATCTGATGCCGAAAAAAATGAATTGGCTATTCTGTTGAAAAAATTAGACCGATTCCATTTTGACAATTACAACAATGTAAATTCCAACCAATTGACCGATTACCTTCCCGAAAAAAAGAAAGCGTAATTGTTTAGTACAAAAAAATACTAAAATTATCCCTTTTTCAAACTTTAAGTGTATATTTGTTCCATAACCTATTTTATGGTACTTTTGTGTACCAATTAAATTGGGTATAGAAATTGGAATAAAAATATGCACAAAAAAATCGCCATTATAGGTTCGGGGTTTTCAGGTCTTTCTGCTGCGGCTTATTCGTCCAAAGCAGGGAATGAAGTCCACGTTTTTGAAAAACACAGCCAAGCCGGTGGCAGAGCAAGACAATTTAAAACCGAAAACGGCTATACTTTTGATATGGGACCAAGCTGGTACTGGATGCCAGATATTATCGAGAGTTTCTTTGCTGATTTTGAAACTACCACGGCTAATTTCTTTGAACTAAAAAGTTTAGACCCGCAATTTGAAATGGTGTTTTCAGATGAAAAAATAAGCGTTCCAAAACCCTTTGATGATTTAAAAATCCTTTTTGAAAAGATAGAAAAAGGAAGTGGTCAAAAACTGGAAAAATTTATGAAATCTGCTCGCTATAAATATGAAGTGGGAATGCAGGACTTTGTTAACAAGCCTTGCGATAGTTGGACGGAATTTATGTCGCCAAAAATTGCTCGAAGCGCATTAAAATTAGACTTGTTAACGAATTTCAGAAGTTATGTTTCCAAGTATTTTTCCAATCCAAAGTTAAAAGCCTTAATGGAATTTCCCGTGATTTTTCTCGGTGCTTCACCAAAAGAAATTCCCGCCTTATACAGTTTGATGAATTACGGCGGTTATGTGTTGGGTACGCATTATCCGATGGGTGGTTTTTATCAGTTGGTGCTTGCAATGAAAAAGGTTGCCGAAGCGCAAGGCGTAATTTTTCATTTTGATAGTGCGGTTGAAAAAATCGATGCTGAAAACGGTAAGGTAAGTTCATTAGAAATTAATGGACAAATTGAACATTTCGATGCGGTCATTGCTTCTTCGGATTATCACTATACCGAAAGTTTATTGCCTGAACAGTATAGAAATTATGATGAAGAATATTGGAAAAGCCGAACCTTTGCACCTTCCTGTTTGATTTATTATCTCGGATTTTCTCAACGAATCCCCAATCTTCAACACCACACTTTATTTTTCGAGTACGATTTTGATGAACACATATCTTCCATTTATGAAAAGAAAAAATGGCCTGAAAAGCCTTTGTTTTATGCCTGTTGTCCGTCCAAAACCGACCCGAATGTAGCGCCAAAAGGTCACGAAAATATCTTTTTATTGATGCCGATTGCTACCGGATTGAAAGAAGAAGAAACTTACCGAGAGAAATATTTTCACGAAATGATTCAACGCTTGGAAAAGCATACAGGAACTTCCAATCTCTTATCCAAGATAGATTACAAAAGAAGTTATTGCGCTCAAGATTTTTATAAAGACTATAATGCCTATCAGGGAAATGCCTACGGATTGGCAAATACGCTCAAACAAACGGCTGTTTTAAAACCCAAAATCAAGAACAAAAAGCTAAAGAATTTATTTTATACCGGGCAACTTACCGTTCCGGGGCCGGGTGTGCCGCCGTCTATTATTTCAGGAAGAATCGTGGCAAAAGAAGTCAATAAACTTAAAAATGTACGCTATGAAAAGACTGTATGATGAATTGGCGTACGATGTGAGTAAGCGGACGACCAAAAAATATAGTACGAGTTTTTCTTTGGGGATTTTGGCATTAAAACCTACTATCAGAAACGCCATTTATGCCGTTTACGGATTTGTTCGATTAGCGGACGAAATTGTGGACAGTTTCCACGATTACGATAAAGCTGGATTGCTGAACCAATTCAAAGCCGAAACGCACCAAGCCATAAGAAGCGGTATTTCGATAAATCCGATTTTACAATCCTTTCAGGAAACGGTAAACAAGTATCAAATAGACCTGAAATTGATTGACGATTTTTTGTACAGTATGGAAATGGACTTGAATCCGATGGTTTATGATATGGAAAGCTACGATGAATACATTTTTGGTTCTGCCGAAGTAGTCGGGTTAATGTGTTTGCAGGTTTTTACGCAAGGCGACAAAGAAATGTACAAGCAACTCAAACCATACGCGCAAAAGTTAGGTTCAGCCTTTCAAAAAGTAAATTTTCTGCGGGATTTAAAAGATGATTATCAGCTTTTGGGGCGTACTTATTTCCCGAATGTAAATATGGAATGTTTTGACAATAATTGTAAATGTGAAATCGAAAGAGAAATTGAATTGGAATTTAAAGAAGCTTTAATTGGTATCAAAATGCTGCCCGAGTCCGCACGCTTTGGGGTGTATTTGGCGTATCGGTATTATTTGGCGTTGTTTCACAAAATTAAAAATACGCCTGCCCATAAAATTATAAACCAACGGGTACGTATTCCAAACAGTAAAAAATTAATGCTGACGATGCACACTTATTTACGTTTTAAAACAGCTTTTTTATGATGAAAAATACAGTTGTTCTACTATTTTTTGGATTAATCCTGTATTCTCAAACTGCTTTTGGGCAGAATATTAATTATATCCGTGCAAATTATGAAAAAGCAACGACCGATAAAACGGTTTGCCAATCATTAATTAAAGATTTGGGCAATGAAAAAATAAGTAATCTTGAATTGGCATATCTTGGAGCGTTGGAAACGATTTGGGCAAAATATGTCGGCAATCCCTTTTCCAAATTAAGTACTTTCAACAAGGGAAAAGAAAAATTAGAAAAAGCCGTAAAAAATGCACCCGATAATCTTGAAATCCGTTATTTGCGATTATCGGTACAGAAAAATGCACCTTCTATTTTGGGTTATGATAAGGCTATAAAAACAGATGTGGAATTTTTGAGAAAAAATATCGGAAGGGTCGAATTGGCTGCTTTAAGAAATCGGATTGAGCAATTATTAAAAGGTTGAAATGAAACAGTATTTGTACAGAACACAGCAACTGAGTTGCGATATTGAAACGGCTTGGAACTTCTTTTCTTCGCCATACAATCTTTCCAAAATCACCCCAAAGAATATGGGTTTTGTGGTGTTGACCGATTTGAAAGATGATGCAATGCAGGAAGGGATGGAAATAGAATATAAAGTAACGCCGTTGTTTGGTATTCCGATGAAATGGAAAACAAAAATTACACAAGTTGATTTGTACAAGAGTTTTACGGATTTTCAGGAGAAAGGACCTTACAAATTATGGAATCACCACCACGAATTTATGGAAAATAAGGATGGTGTTTTGATGAAAGATAACCTGACTTACGAAATGCCTTATGGTGTTTTAGGGCAGTTGGCTCATTCCTTAATCGTTAAGAAAAAATTGAAACGCATTTTTGATTACCGTTATCAAGTATTAGAAGAACTAATTAATAAAAAGGAAAACAAAATATGAAATTTCTAATTGTCATAGCGGTATTTATAGCGATGGAAGGCGCCACTTGGTTTATCCATAAATACATTATGCACGGCATTTTGTGGGTATTGCACAAAGACCACCACGACCACAGCAATACGGGGCCGATGGAAAAAAATGACTACTTCTTCGTGATTTTTGCCTTGCCAACCATTGCCTTAATGTATTTTGGTTCGCTGGAAAATTTTAATTACCTGTTTTTTATTGGCTTGGGCATTATGCTTTACGGAATGGCTTACTTCTTGGTTCACGATATTTTTATACACCAAAGAATGCACGTTTTCCGCAAAACAAACAATCCGTATTTTATGGCTATTCGGCGTGGACACAAACAACACCACAAGCACCTTGGAAAAGAAGATGGCGAATGTTTCGGCTTTCTATTTGTGCCATTCAAATATTTCAGGATGTATTTTAAGAACAAAAACGGATGATGCACTACACCTATATATTGATTGATTTTTTAACGGTTGTTGTCTGTTTCGCTTTTTCGTTTCACCCGAAAATACGTTTTGACAAACACTTTTTGGCGTTTCTGAAAGCAAGCGTTTTAGTCGCCGTTCCTTTTATAATTTGGGACGCTTTGTTTACCAAATTTGGTATTTGGTGGTTCAATACCGATTATACTTTGGGGCTAACTATTTTTGGCTTACCGATAGAAGAAGTGCTATTTTTTATCTGTATCCCGTTTGCGTGTGTGTTTACATTTTTCTGTTTGGATAAGTTTTTCAAACTGGATTGGGCAAATGCCTTTAACAACACAATCGTTTTTGTCGGTGTGATTGTTTGTGTTCTATCAGCACTTTTGTTTTACGATAAAATGTACACTTTCGTTACGGCAGTTGCTGCCACTTTAGTACTTGTTTATTTGCATTTTATAGCCAATGTCGAATGGATTGGCAAAGCTTCTTTGGTCTATCTTATTTTGATGTTGGGCTTTTTTCCCGTCAATGGCATTTTGACCGGAAGCGGATTGCCGTCTGCGGTTGTCAATTACAATCCGAATGAATTTTTGGTAATCCGAATGTTTACTATTCCGATAGAAGATGCGGTTTACGGTTACACACAATTTTTGCTCGTGCTTTACTTTTTCAAAATGTTTCAAAAAGAGAAAGTCAGTTTCAAATCTAAATATGCTATAAAATGAAAAAGACACTTCAAATATTGAATGGAATAGCGGCTGTTTCCACAATAGCAATGGGCTATTTGTCCAACACCGGAATTTTCAACGGAAAGACGATGGCAAGTGTATCTGCGGAATATCAAACCCTGTTTACCCCTGCGGGTTATGCCTTTTCGATATGGGGATTGATTTATTTGAGTTTGTTGGGCTTTGTGATTTATTACGGTTTCAGTTTATTTAAAGCCAATATAAAAGAAGACAACACCGTAAAAGAAGTTGGGTGGTGGTTTTTCATTTCCTGCCTTGCCAACAGCCTTTGGGTGGTGGTATGGCTTTATGAATACACGCTGATTTCGGTTTTTTTAATGATTGTATTGTTGTTTTCTCTACTGAAAATCGTGGTAAAAACGAAAATGGAACTGCATAATGCACCCTTAAAAAAGTTTCTGTTTCTCTTTTGGCCTTTTTGCATTTATTCCGGTTGGGTTTCTGTTGCGCTCATTGCCGACATTGCAGCTTATTTAACGAAAATTGGTTGGAATGGATTTGGGCTTTCAGAAACGATTTGGGCAGTTATTATGATTGTGGTAGCTGCGGTAGTGCATATTTTTATGATTTGGAAACGCAATATGCGGGAATTTGCTTTGGTCTTGGTTTGGTCGTTAATTGCTATTGCCGTTGCCAATCAAAACGGAAATACTACGGTAGTTTGGGTAGCGATTATTATAGCAATCATTGTGTTTATCAATATAGCCATTCACGGTTATCAGAATAGGAAAAGCAATCCATTTTTACAAAGGAGTTCAAAATGAAACAAAAAATCACGATATTTTGGTTCAGACGAGATTTGCGTTTGGAAGATAATGTGGGATTGTCAAAGGCATTGAATTCCGGATTTCCGGTGTTGCCCATTTTTATTTTCGACACGAATATTTTAGGGAAATTGGAAAATAAGAAAGACCGCCGGGTAGATTATATTCAGCAAGTTTTACAAAGTGTAAATGTTGAATTTAAAGAAAAAGGAAGTGCGCTGAAAACATTCTTTGATGAACCGATGATGGTTTTTAAAACTTTGTCTGAAAATTATAATATCCAAGCCGTTTATTGCAACCGTGATTATGAACCGGAAGCCATAAAAAGAGACACGGAAGTTTATCAATATTTCAAGGACAAACATATTCCGTTTAAAGCCTGTAAAGACCAGGTTATTTTCGATAAAAATGAAGTGGTCAAAAATGACGGAACACCCTACACCGTTTATACGCCGTATGCCAAAAAATGGCAAGAAAGGTTACAAAAGAAAGATTATGAATCCGTAAAAATGAATTGGAAAAACCTATTACAGCAGGGTTTTTCAACTATTCATTCTGTAGAAGTTATTGGGTTTGGAAAAACGGATATGGTTTTTAAAAGACCTACTTTGGAAAGTTCGATTATTGACAGTTACGGTAAAACACGGGATTTCCCGACTGAGAATGGAACGACACGTTTGGGTATGGCCTTGCGGTTTGGTACAATCAGTATTCGCCATTGTGTGGCTTTTGCTTTGGAACACAATAGAACCTGGCTATCGGAATTGATTTGGCGGGAATTTTTTATGCAAATTCTCTATCATTTTCCCAAAGTAGTTACCCATTCATTTAAAGCGAAGTATGATTTTATCGAATGGCGCAACAATGAAAAGGAATTTGAATTGTGGTGCAACGGGAAAACCGGATTTCCAATGGTGGATGCCGGAATGCGGGAATTAAACCAAACGGGATATATGCACAATCGGGTACGGATGGTGGTCGCAAGTTTTTTGGTAAAAGATTTGCTGATTGACTGGCGTTGGGGCCAAGCCTATTTTGCCGAAAAGCTCAATGATTACGATTTGTCCGCCAATAATGGAAATTGGCAATGGGCCGCAGGTTGTGGCTGTGATGCCGCCCCTTATTTTCGGATTTTCAACCCCACCTCCCAAATACAAAAGTTTGACAAGGATTTTGAATACATCAAAAATGGATTCCTGAATTTAATACAGAAAAATACTTTGCACCTATGGTCAATCATAAAGAAGCAAGGGAACGAACTTTGGAAGCCTATAAAAAAGCAGTAAAATGAACAACTCAAAACAAATGTCCATATTGGGCTGTGGTTGGTTGGGATTGCCCTTGGGCAAAAAACTTGTCGCTTCGGGTTATCAAGTGAAAGGAAGTATAAGGCAAGAAAAGAAAATTTTCGGACTTAAAAATGCCGGTATTCAGGCTTACCTTTTGGGTATTGGTGCTGAAAAAATAAAAGGCGATTTTGCACAATTTTTGGAAGGTACTGAAATACTCATTATTGCTATTCCACCGGGATTAAGAAAACAACCTGCCGAAAATTTTGTGGATAAGATAAAAGCAATTTTGCCCCACATTGAACAATCCGATGTAAAAAAAGTGCTTTTCATCAGTTCTACTTCTGTTTATGCCGACGATAATACCATTGTAGCAGAAGATACAATCCCTTTGCCGGAAACTGAATCAGGAAAACAGCTTTTGGCAACGGAGCAACTTTTAAAAAGCAACAATCATTTTCAAACTACCATTTTACGTTTTGGCGGATTAATTGGCTCTGATAGGCATCCGATAAATTTTTTGGCAGGAAAAAAAGATTTGAAGAATCCCGATGCCCCTGTTAATTTGATTCACCTTGATGATTGCATCCACATCATCAGAAAAATCATCGAAGAGAATATATGGAATGAGACTTTTAATGCCGTTGCGCCATTTCACCCAACGAGAGAAGAATATTATACTGACCAAGCGAAATCAAAGGGATTAAAGATACCCGTCTTTATCCAAAACATTCCTATTCAAGGCAAAACAGTAAGCAGTCAAAAGGTTCAGGATGTATTAAAATACCGATTTATCAGAAACGTTTTATAGATAAATTTCAAGAAATCATATTTATGGATAGAAATAAAGTAGTTTTGGTAGATGAAAATGATTTGGCACTGGGTGAAATGAACAAGCTGGAAGCACACAAAAAGGGAAACTTCATCGTGCATTTTCTGTTTTTATTTTCAATTATAATAACGAAATGCTGCTTCACCAAAGGGCTGATAAAAAGTATCACGGTGGCGGATTGTGGACAAATGCCTGTTGCTCTCACCCACAAATGAGCGAAGATATTAAAGAGAGCGCTTCGGAACGATTGCGATATGAAATGGGCTTGAAGTGTGAGTTGACAAAGCTGTTTTCGTTCGTTTATAAAAAAGCAGTTGAAAATGATTTGATTGAACACGAATTTGACCACGTTTTTATTGGTTTTACCAATCAAAGCCCAAAACCCAATAATGATGAAGTGAAAACTTATAAATGGGTCGAACCGGAATGGTTGCAAAGTGATATAAAAAGCAATCCCAATAGCTACACTTCCTGGTTTAAAATGGCATTGCCCAAAGTGCTTGTCCATTTAAAAGAATCCGTATGAAAAAAATACTATTGGCAGGCAGCACCGGATTTATCGGGAAACATTTAATTTCCTACTTAACGGAAAACGGATATGAACTTTCTGTATTGACAAGAAGAAGATTGAAAGACACGCCAAATGTAAAGTACTTTCAATGGGATGTCGAAAAAGGATTTATTGATGATAAGGCATTTGAAAATGTAGATACCATTATCAACTTAACCGGTGCAAATATTGGCGTTAAACGATGGATAGAAAAACGAAAAAAAGAGATTGTAAACAGTCGGGTTGATTCTATTAATTTGCTATATGACTATGTTTCCAAAGATCATTATCCGATAAAGAGTTTCATTTCTGCTTCTGCAACAGGGTATTATGGTGCAGTTACTACCGACCAAATTTTTACCGAAGAATCAAAATCCGGGAATGACTTTTTGGCTTCCGTAAGCCAAAAATGGGAAGATACGGCTCGGCAGTTTGAAAACATAGGTTGTCGGCTTGTAATTTTACGACAAGGCGTAGTATTGGGGAAAGATAGCGGTATATATCAAAAAATGACGTCGCTGGCAAGTAAAGGCATTAATCCAGCGGTCGGAAATGGCAAACAATATTTACCTTGGATTGATGTTAGGGATTTAGTCAGATTGTATGCCTTTGCGTTAGAAAATGAAGTGATTAAAGGTGTTTTTAATGCCGTTTCTTCCGAGCAGATTACGATGAATGAATTTGCTCAAAAATTGTCTAAATCAATCGATAAAAATAGCATTTTACCCAATGCGCCTTCTTTTCTGGTTAGGTTAGCTTTGGGCGAAATGTCGAGTATGGTCTTGGAAGGTTCAAGGGTAAGTAATCAGAAGATAAAGGAATCAGACTTTACGTTTTTGTATGATAATTTAGAAAAGTCTTTGCAGTAGTGCGGTTGGAAAAATTATCTTTTACCATTTGTGCTTTGTGCAATGGATTTGTACGAAATGCGAAACATTCATGAACACCAATAAAAAAAATCGTTTACGGCATTTCTTCCATTATTATGATAGGGGTAGTAAGGAGCCTAAAGCCACTTACGCACGAATTGCGCCCGGATGGTTCGGCGTATAATTCTTTTCCTTCCGGACATACCGTCACGGCTTTTTCGGCTGCCGAATGGTTGCGTATTGAATATGGATACAAATAGCCCTGGATTGATTTTGCAGGCTATGCCGTAGCCACTTTCATTGGTGTATTACGGGTTTACAATAACCGGCATTGCGTTCCTGATGTGGCAGCCGGATCTGCCTTGGGATTTTTGTGTACAGGAGTAGCTTATGCCATTAACTCGTGGATAAAAGCACACATTTTCCATAGTCATTATGATTACACCGCTGATTATTAATAGAAGATTTGACTCTTTCGTTCATAGCGTTTTATTAGTTGAATTCAGATATAGACAGTTTACTTCGAATCGAATTACTGCATTTTTTATACATATTATCCCTGCTGCACCAAATGCCGTAAGTTAGGGTCATTCTTTATCCGATCCATTTCGCTTATAACAATATTCAGGATGTCTGATTTTATCTGTTTGTAATTACTTTCAATTTCCTGCTTCATCTTATCCGCGCCGTGTTCATTTACAAAAGACAAGATTTGCGGTATTTGCTGATAGGCTTTTGTTTCGGTTTTAACAGCGGTTAAGAACGATACCACCTACCACCAAAAAACAATACCACCTGATTTTGGTCAATTGATGACATTCTTGTTTTCAGTGGTCAAAATGGCAGTATGATTGATTGACCTGCTAATAGTATTGCTAAAATGATCAAGCCATTTCGATTATATATTCAAAGTGTATTGATTGCCATAACCTTACAAATAACTCAATTAGCTTTCATGGTAAAAGAAAATTTAGTGACCTTACAGGTCACTAATGGCTGTAGTCATGATCAAATCCTTTATCTGTCAGCAATGCGGTAAATCTGCCGCCCGTAATCCCCGTTTAAAAAGTGAACAGCATTACTGTTCTGACCACGATTGTCAAAAGGCACGTATGCGTAACTGGAAGCACAGTAAGTATGCAACGGATGCGGCTTACCAAGAGAAGTGCAAAGAGCAACGAGAAGGCTGGCGGAAGGATCGTCATGCAGACCAGTACCAAAAACAATACAGAGAACAGCATCCTGCGTACGTCAGCCGCAACCGAGCCCAACAAAAGGCCCGTAACGTAAAACATAAAGAAAAGATAGCCTCCGCCGTCATCAAAAAATCGTCCCTGGTGCTCCAAGCCCGGGACGATGGGAGCCAAACGGTATCATTGGTCAATATGGACTTAATGATTAAGAGGAGCGCCTTAACTGCCTTAACTGGTTGATATATAAAATATTAAGTTTGTCTTCCAGAGGCAAAAAATTGTAAAGAGGAACGCGTTAGCCTCGTAACTGACTGATAAATAGCATATTAAAATTTGTTTGCTCAATGTTCAAAAATTGTAAAGAGGAACGCGTTATCACACAATTGACTGATATACAGCCCTTAATACGCATCTAATCTAATACCTCAAAAAAATTGTAAAGAGGAACGCGTTAGTTATTCAACTAATTGATATACTGTATGTTAGATACGATTACCGCTAAAATGCCCATTATTGTAAAGAGGAACGCGATTGTACAGTTTTTTTTACCTCCCTACTTTTACCAGCGTAAAATACACGCTCAATGAAGGCCCATTTACAAGACGTATCAATAGATAATTTTGACTTATCCCTTTCCAGACTGCGGATTAGCAAGCCTAATCAGGTAACTGATGTTGAGATACGAATGACCAAACAGGGCCAGCTTCAGCCATTGGCTGTGCGCCAGGCAAATGGCAGGTATCAGATTATTGATGGATTCAAACGCTATTATGCTGCCATGGAAATGGCACTTAATACGCTTCAGTGTTATATACTGGATGTCGATTTGCAATAGGCCAAGATCCTAGCATTGAGTTTTAACCAAGCTGGCCGATCCATGGATATCTGGGAAGAAGCTATGATATTGTCCGATCTTGCCAGCAGTCATGGCCTCAGTCAGAAAAGTCTCGCAAAGCTCACCGGTTATAGCCGCAGCTGGATAAGCCGCCGTCTATCCTTAATCGGTAAACTATCGGAAGCGCTTATTACTGAAATTAGAATGAATACGCTCAGTAGTACACATGCAAGAGCATTGATAAAGTTGCCGCGCGGCAACCAAATGGAGGTAGCAGATGTAATCACACACTGGAAACTCTCCAGTCGCCAGTGTGATCTACTAGTGGAAGCATACCTGAAAGCGACAGACCGCACTGAACAGCAACATTTGCTAGTCCATCCGGAACTGACACTTACCGAAGAGCCCCCAACCTTTCCCTGTTCACACTATGATCCAGAACTGAGTGACTTTGGCAATGAACTTATGAACGGGACCAGGGAGGCATTATCATTCATTGAGTTTATGCTTTGTGAGCTTGGAGCTGAGCAAATAAACAGATTGGTAGAAACCGAAAAGGCTATTGCAGTCTCAGAGCTGACTACGCTAAGTGGCGCTATTCAAAAGTTAATAAAGACCATTTCCGATTTACAAAAACATAAACCTATAGAGCATCATGATAGATGAGTATCTGGAAAATATAGTGATTACGCTCCATGCCAATAATGGCTGGCCTATCCGGAAGATATCGCGTGAACTTAGTATCTCTCGAAGTCGCATACGCCGTATGCTGCAATCCAATACAGCTCTCCGCGATAAGCCTACTGAAGTAAATATCCCTGTAAAAACCCATCGTGCAAGTAAACTTGATCCTTATAAGGACTTTGTTGTCTCACTGATGGAAAAACACCCAAAAATTACTGCGCAGCGGGTATTTGAGCACTTGGTAGAAAAAGGCTATGATGGAGGAATTTCCATCTGTAGATATCTTGTCAGAGCGCTCCGTGGCGCGGGAAGCAAAGAGCCGATTAAGATGGTTGAGACGGATCCAGGCCAGCTTGCCGTGCATGACTGGTCCGATTACAATATTTGTTTTACAGAAAACGTAAAAAAAGAGAAGGTCACCTTTTTTAGTTACATATTAGGGTACTCTCGCCGTCAGTACATCGCCGTGGTGGACGATAAGACGCAGCAGACACTCTTTCGATCTTTAATAGCAGCCTTTATCTACATGGACGGTGTCCCGCGTGAGATTAGGGCAGATAATCAGAAGGCCTGCGTAGACCATTGGGAGCCCGGAAGACCCGTCTTTAACCGTAAGTATTTGGAGTTTGCTACCTGGTACCGCTTCACCCCCAAGACGATTTCGCCCAGGCGGCCAGTGGAAAACCTCAAAATCGAACGGCCGTTCTGGTATCTGGAGCTGAGCTTCCTTAATGGGCGGGAGTTTAAGGATAGAGAGGATCTAAAGAATCAACTGCAGGAGTGGCTCACCCAGGTAAATGATGTCCGTATCCATGGCACCACAAAGAAAAGGCCTATAGACCTATATACCGAGGAACATCCTTATCAACAAACATTACCCACGGCCCACTTTGACACCGCACTGATTACCCATAAGGTGGTCAATCAGGAATCATGTATATACTGGGAGAGCTATCAGTATGTGGTACCTCCAAAATATATGTTTGAGCTTTGCTGTGTTCGCATTACAGCAGACCATATGATGGTTTATGCTCCAACAGGGGAACAGATAGCCTGTCATCCTTTGGCAGAGAAAGGCCGTAAGGAACGCTATGTAGGAGATCATAAACGCTCCCAAAACAAACCCGAACTGTCCGTCGTCGATGTAATCCACAGACTTGAAAGTTTTTCTCCGGATATGGCTGAGTATATCGAACAAATCAAGCGCCACAATCCCACATCCTGGCGGCATCATCTTAGACGCCTTTTAGCCCTAAGAGTTAACTACCGTGTAGAAGATATCCTGGTGGCTGTCAGACGAGCATCGGGCTACAAAGTTTTTGAATCCGGCGCCATCGAAAGATTCTTGGAAAATAACTCGGAACCACGTTACAGTATCAAGCTAACATTTAAACCCAACGATAATGAATAAAGGAAAAAATAAAACTCTTCAGCAGAAAGAGCAGTTCACGGAAAACTGTCGTTACCTTGGACTTAAAGTTCTTGCAGAGCAATATCAACAGATGGTTGACAAAGCTAATAGCGATAACAATATGGGGTATTTTGAGTTTATTCAGGCCATCATACAGACTGAGTCTGCAGCCAAGAAACAAAGACAAATTGAGTACCTGATTAGTGGTAGCAAACTCCCGCAGCCTCTGAAGTTGCTCGGAGATTTTGACTTCGACTTTCAGCCAAATCTTGATCGCAGGCTTATTATGGATCTCGCCTCTTTACAGTTCTTGGAAAAAAATCAATCAATCCTGCTCACCAGCACCAACAACGGTGTAGGTAAAAGCCATATCGCCAGAAGCCTGGCTTTGTTAGCCTGTCAAAATGGACATAAAACTTTATATACCACCTGTAGCGATCTTATATTAGATTTGAATCAGGGTGTTTTCGAAAAAACCCTGGAGAAGCGAATGAAAAAATACACGAATCCTGAGCTTTTGGTCGTGGACGAGATGGGCAACGATAGGCTTGAGCTTCAAATAGTTAAAGAGGCACATCTGCTTTTTAAAGTCATCGACCAACGCTACAATGATAATAAATCATTGATCTTTACCACCAATGTTGAAGAAGCAGACTGGGCAGAGTTTTTAGGAGACCCTATTACCACCTCTGCTATACTCGACAGGATCTATCATAATTCAGTTATCATAAGAATTAAAGGCGAAAGTTACCGTAGATTCCAAAGTGAGCAGCTGCAGAAGGAGTATGGTGTGCAAAATAACGAAGGCAAACCTGAGCAATAAGTCCTCAGATCGTTCAACATTGGGGCATGTCGAGTAGGCAGGTAGCGATTAGTTCGTTACCTGCCTACTCACACCTACAGTAGGTGCGAATCAGTATACAACGGCTCCATCGTCATTCTGTCCACCTCTGTGGACCTTTTGTTGCTGACAACATTCTAAAAGGCCACATTTAAGTTCTCTTTTGCCAGAACCTGCATAATAAATCGAGTGTCTTCAGGGTTGGGCTTATCCGTTATGGGAACTACAGGATTCTCCCCAGATGCGATGCACTTCTCCATCGGTGATTTTACTTGCACAATGGATGAAGATTTTGGTCTCTTCTATTATACTTCTTTGTGTTGTTTCTTAATAGCTCCCCCTTTAATTAATGATGCAGACCTTCGTCCCTTCCGTGAGTCCGCCCTTCGTTACCATCTATGGTTGACCGGCTCGCTTCGGGCTTCTACTGGCTTCTGCTATCTCTCTTTGATGTTGCCATCGGAATTGCTCCGGCTCAGTATACCTCCCGGTCCTAACACTGGCGGGATTGCAAATTTACGACGGTAAGATTAACCTCTTTCACCCTTATGCCCACCGCATTTACCACATACCTTTCCTTGTAAGTGTAGGACTTTAGAGTTATTAGCCTCCTCATCCAGATATGTGGCCTGACATACAGGAACCGTATGTCAGGCCAGCGTTTTGTCTTCACCTTACTTCAGATTCTCAGTCACCCGGGACACCCTTGGCGTTCGACTCATATTCCCAAGGGCTTACGAAGGCTTTTTACCTCATAGATTTGCACCACTCTGGGGTATAAAAAAGTCGACAACCTAGGTTATCGACTTTTTTATACCCCAGATATCACGCATAACCAATCATTTAGTCTAAATGCCTGTTCTTCCTGCATTGTTGCGTGTTTTACCCTAGGATTTGCACATCTGAAGATTCACCACAAACAGCCAAATTGGCACCTTCTAGAACACACGTCACATCAATGATTCAGAAGAGTGGTATCATTTATTGGTGTTTGGTGGTAAACTTTATGGCTGGTGTCTAAATACAATAAGAGTTTTTTAAGTGAAGTCTTTAATATTACTCCCAATAGTACTACTATGGCATCTCTTATTAAAGATTTAGGGCGTAACAGACAACCTATTGTAGATTACATGAAACAGATCTCGGGAGACGATCCGTTAGTTTTGATGGATGCAACCTCAATTGTGTCTTACTCAGATAATCTTACGAGAGTAAAAAATGGAATAACAACAGATAGCACTTTTGAGCCAATATTTAACCTGTTATATTTTTATTGCCCTGACAACTATATGCCAGCATATTATCGTCTTTTTGATGGGAATCTAAAGGATGTAACTATGGTCACTATGGCATTACAGGAGAGTGGCTACAAGAACGCACTTATAATCGCCGATAAAGGGTTCTACTCTGCAGCTAATATCAAATTACTTGAAAATGCCAATCTACAATACATCATTCCATTAAAAAGAAACAGTACACTTATTAAAAAGACAAGATTTAAAAAAATGAAAGACTCTATAAATAAATTTATATTTGAAGATAGGGTCATTTGCTTTGATAGTTATTCTGTTCCCGGTAAAAAGAAAATATATTTGTATATTGACGAAGTATTAATGATGGCCGAAAGTAGGGATTATACTAAAAGAATGAAAAATCACCCAGAAAACTACAACGAAATTAAGTTCAAGGAGCAGTCACTCAATTTTGGTAGTTTCGCTATAATTACAAACAGGTTAGACGACGCTGAAGAAGTATATATTAATTACAAAAGTAGATGTGGAGTTGAACTACTGTTTGATGGTGTAAAAAACATCCTAGGCAATGATTATACTTATATGCATGATGATCATGCCCTTGAAGGTTGGATGTTTATTAATCATTTGGCATTGCAGGTACACCATAAGATCTATAGGTTTCTAAAGGAGAAGCAATTATTATCCAAATATTCTATAAGAGACTTTATAGAATATTTGGTAGCTATAAGAAAAGTTAAGGTGAATGATGAATGGGTCCTTGAGCCGGCCATCGATAAACAGATGAAAATGTTAAAGGATTTAAGTATATCTATTCCCTAATAATAAAAGTTATAGTTTAATGAGCAATTCGACTGGTGGAAGCCCTACTGACCAGTGGATCGGAAACAGTTATAATATACGACCAGAAGTCGCAGATCAGCTGAGCGCCGGTTATTTTAAGTCAATCAATGGAAATGCTTATGAACTAAGTGCGGGGATCTATTATAAACTCATGCAAAATCAGATCGATTATAAGGATGGCGTAGACCTTAATACGACTCCTGATGTAGAACGTGAACTTCTGTTTGGCAAGGGTAGGGCATATGGCCTTGAGGTTATGTTATAAAAATAGACGGGAAGGCTGACAGGATGGGTAGGCTACACACTCTCTAAGACTGAGAGGAAATTCAAGGTATTAATGAAGGTCAATGGTATAACGCAAAACAAGACCGGACGCACGATTTGTCAATTGTCGGCATTTATAAGCTTTCCCCCCGTTGGGTACTGTCAGGCACGTTTGTATATAATACTGGCAATGCGGTAATTTTTCTTACGGGAAAGTATATGGTGAATAATATGGTGATTTATCAGTATGCCAAACGAAATGCAGATAGAATGGCCGCGACCCACCGTTTGGATTTTAGTGCAACTTATGAAAGGCCAAAGAAGGGCAAGGTGCACAGCTCCTGGAGCTTTGGTCTATATAATGTGTATGGTCGCCAAAATCCTTATAGCCTCACATTTAAAGAGAATAAAATCGATCCACAAAAAATTGATGCGGTACAAACCTCGCTGTTCCGTTGGATACCCAGTGTAACATATAATTTTAATTTTTAATTTCTTTTACTTAAACAATGATGAAAACAATCCTAAATATGCTGTTCATAGCCATGGTATTGGCAAGTTGCGAGAAAGTGGTCGCCCTGCGTTATAAAGATAATCAATCAAGGATAGTTATTGAGGGTAATATCACGGATCAAAAAAGCCCTTATTTTGTAAAGGTTATTAAATCCATCCGTTTACCCTCAACAGGAAGCTATCCGACTATTGATAACGCAACTGTGACCTTAAATGATGATAAAGGAAACTCAGAGGATTTAACGCCCATGGGCAATGGTTTATACCGTAGCAATAAGATTGATGGTCATCCAGGAAATACTTATAACCTGACCTTAAATGCTGAAGGGCAGGTCTATACTGCGCAAAGTAGTATGCCCCAGAAGGTGCCATTTGACTCTATTGAAATAGAGGAAGTTATGGTGACTGGTGAAACTGAATTTAATGTAATTCCAAATATCTGGATCCCGTCCGCAATGACAATAATTATAGATTCGTACTTTTAGTCAATGGCAAACTTATTAATCAACATTTTATCATGGATGATTTAATGAGAAATGGCCTTGAAAATACAGAGCGGCTTGAAATTAACGACGACGACCTGAAGTTAAAACGAGGTGATTCGCTCTGCATTCAAATGGAGTGCATAGATCAAAATGTCGCTTTATATTATAAAGCACTTGCCTTAATGGCTGACAGTGGCCCAGGTGGCGGGACGACACCTAACAATCCTCCCAATAACATATCCAATGGTGCACTTGGGGTGTTCTCTGCTCATACAGTAGAAACTAGAGCGGCGCAAATTCCTAAGCATTAATTTATTTTGGTTAAGATAATTATATTTTAAAATAAACTAATTTGAAGGATCGGCCTGCTGAAAAATACCCCGAAGTCTGATACCTGTTTGCGGCAAATCTAAAACTGGCTCAATCGGCGTGGCCAAGTGACCGAGATCCAGTTTGTAAAATTGCCACCTTCAGGTATTAAAGTGACTGTGTTTACTTTTCTTTTGACATTCGGAAATGCTAGAAAAAACAATTTTAATAATGCGTATTCTTTGTGGAAAGCCTAATTTATAATAATTTGTTTTAATATTTGACTGTGGCCTACTTTAACGGATATTCTTTGCATTAACAATTCGCTCGACTTCACCAGGCTATTTGCGAAGGGGTTGAGTGGTTGACAGCTTAAATATCTTTCTGCCTGATTTTTAATTTGCAGTGCTGCCTGTTATTTGTAATCCCAATTTGGCCAGTTTCAACAGCTTTTTTAAGTTCAAAAATATCTGATAATAATATATATGAACACTATCCAAACATGCTTTTTTGCTCGCTAATCAGCATAAAACGCAGTGAAAGGTGCTGGTTATTAAAGGGTTTTGTATTAAATTATCGTAATCAAACTATTAAGAAAGTTCATTTTATCTGGATTGGTAACATTAAGGTAACAGTCAGGTAATATTGGAGTAACACTGTGACGATTTCTTTGTATCAAATTTATGAATCGAATGAATCGAATAGGTATTTACCTAATGGTTAGTGTATTTTCTATCATAAGCGCCATTTCCGGTGTAAATGGCCAGATAATTAGCGGAAACGACTCCAGTTTTGCCGCAGGTATTCCTAAGACGGGGCATTTATGGGGTATGCCTTTGGGGACTATGCAACAAAAGCACATAGTGATTCTTTGAATAGAGGAGGTGCGAACCAATATACAGGCGTCGCAAAAAATGAAAATGCATTCGCCTTTAGGCGCATCTATCTTGGCTATGATTATAATATCTCCAAAAAGTTTTTCACAGAAATCCTTTTAGCTGCTGAGGATAATATTACCCACACTAGCGGTGATGGCGCTAAAACCGCGTCTGGAGACCTACTCAGCAATAATAAGTATACATTTTATATAAAGTATGCCAATGTTCATTGGAAGGACATTTGGACAGGTACGGAGTTGATTATCGGGCAGTCAATGACACCGGCATTTTCCGCTACTTCAGAGAAGGTCTGGGGCTACAGGAGTGTGGAAAGGACCATTGCCGATATAAGACGCACCCCTTCATTTGATTTAGGGGTCTCTTTAAGGGGGCGTTTTGATAAAGCTGCAAAGTATGGTTATGATCTGATGGTGGGCAACGGCAATGGGGCCGTACCCGAAAATAATAAGTTTAAGAAGTTTTACGGGGATTTATGGGCGAAATTATTGAACAAAAAACTAACACTCCAATTATACGCAGACTATGAAAGGTTACAGTGGACCAGTCAGTGGCACCACGAAACAAATATGATCAAAGCATTTGTGGGCTATACGGATAAAGCATATGCAGTGGGGGTTGAAGGGTTTTTAAATCACGGGAAAAACGATGTGGCTGGCATAAATGCAAGTAATCGTGATACGTTAAATGCAGATGCACTTGGCCTCTCTATATTTGGACGCGCAACCGTTATACCCGGCAAGTTAGCCGCCTTCTCAAGAATTGATTTTTTTAACCCTGATCGACATTATGAGGCAGATAAATATGAAAGCTATCAAGGGTTTTCTTCTCATTATGAACCTAATACAAAAGAGAAATTTGTAACAGCTGGCTTAGATTTTACCCCGGTCAGTAATGTCCATATCATTCCTAATATATGGTATAATAGTTATGAAGGACAACAGGCGGGCCTGGTGGGCGCTCGTAAACATGATTATGATCTGGTTTACCGGGTAAGTTTCAATTATGTATTTGGCAAATAATCCTCATTTAATGCGTTGTCACTGAAGGTAGAACAAGAATAAATAATAGAAGTAAACGACCAAATAAGAAAAAATAAAAAAAAGAAAATAAAAAAACAATGAAAAACTTAAAATTTAAATCAGCAAAATCGGCAATGCTAGCCTTAGTGGCAGCCGTTGCCCTTTCTGCTTGTGGTACAGGGAACTCAAGTTCAGGTATTATTGGCGCAGGTAGTTCCTTTGACAATCCTTTGTTCTCTAAGATGTTTTCCGTATATCATGATTCTACCAAAATACAGGTAAATTATCAATCTGTAGGTTCGGGAGCAGGTATATCTCAATTGACACACAAAACCATTGATTTTGGTGCCTCTGATGCGCCTATGAACGAGGAACAAATGAAAGCGGTTCAAGGCGATGTGCTTCATATTCCAGTGACCGCTGGGGCAGTAGTGGTTAGTTATAACCTTCCTGGCTTTACCGAAACGCTCAGGTTCACACCAGAAATCGTAGCCGCCATGTTTTTAGGCAAGATTAAAAAGTGGAATGATCCATTAATTGCAGCCGCAAATCCAGATGTAAAACTGCCAACAACCGATTTAGTGGTGGCTCACCGTTCAGATGGTAGTGGTACTACGGCTATTTTCACATCGTATTTGGCTAAAGTTAGTCCAGATTGGCTTAGTAAGGTTGGAACAGGTACGTCTGTTAACTGGCCAATTGGCTTAGGCGGAAAAGGCAACGAAGGTGTTTCTGGTCTTATTAAACAGACGCCGGGTTGCGTTGGCTATATTGAACTGGCTTATGCCATTCAAAACCATATGTCTTATGCGATAATTCAAAATAAGGCCGGCAATTATATAACGCCGTCGATTCAAAGCGTAACAGCTGCCGCTGATATTGAGATCCCTGCGGATGGCAAGGTATTACTTACTAATACAGAGGCTGCAACTGGTTATCCTATTGCTGGATTCTCATGGGTGTTGATCTATAAAGAGCAAAACTATAATAACCGTACCCAGGAGCAGGCCACACAATTATTGCAACTGGTGAACTGGATGATTCATAGCGGGCAGCAATATAGCAGTAAACTGGATTATGCACCGCTTTCTAAAGCAGCGGTATCTACAGGTGAAGCCATTTTAAAATCTGCCACTTATAACGGGCGGCCTATTTTAAAATAAAGGATGGCCTTTAATGTATAAGGAAGTAAACAGGGCCTTTATAAGTAGGTCGTATGCAGCACAAGCCACGCAAAAACAATTGAAAAATGGATTCAATTATTAAAAACACAAATCAAGCACCACAGGGGCAAACCATCTTCGAGGCTAAAGCGAATGCTAGGTCAAATAGCAAAAGGTTACTGCAGCCTAGTCGTATCCGTAGGGGCATCAAAGGAGAAACGTTTTTTAAACATACGTTGTCTTTTACGGGGATACTGCTTATTCTAATTGTCTTTGGGATTTTAGCGACCCTGTTTTATCAATCCATTCCAGCCATGAACGCCTTAGGAGCAAGGTTTTTTGGACCAGTACCTGGAATCCGGTGGCCAATATATTTGGCGCATTACCATTTTTAGCAGGGACACTCATCACTTCTTTTTTGGCACTCATTATTTCAATACCTTTTTCAATTGCCATCGCCGTTTTCTTGGGGGAATACTTTCCTAAGGGCGTTTTTTCCAATTTTATAAAAAATACAATTGATCTGATCGCCGCAGTGCCTTCCGTTATTTTTGGCTTCTGGGGATTTTTGTACTGGTGCCTATTATTCGGATGCTGGAAATGAAATTTGGGATCATGCCTAACGGAGTTGGTTTGTTTTCTGCTGCATTGATCCTGGCTATTATGATTATTCCCTATGCTGCCTCACTAGGGACTACCATGTTGCGCATGGTACCCGCTTCTTTAAAAGAAGGGGCGTATGCACTTGGCGCGACCAGATGGGAAGTTTTACGTAAAGTGATCATCCCTTATTCTAAATCTGGCCTGTTTGCCGGTATCCTTTTGTCCCTGGGTAGAGCCATCGGTGAGACCATGGCTGTTACCATGCTAATTGGTAACGCGAATTTTTTACCTAAAAGCATTTTCGCACCAGGTAATACAATGGCTAGTGTCATCGCCAATGAATTTACAGAAGCCGACAATCCTGTTTACGTATCGGCTTTGATCGAAATGGGTTTATTCCTTTTTTGGTAACTTTTGTGATTAACTTGATTGGTAAAAATATTATTAAAAGGGCGACCCGAAATAATGGATAATTTATCTTATACTATGAATGATCGTTTGAAATTCCGGATCATCAAAAATAAAGCCATGAAGTGGGCGGTGATCCTCTTAACCTTTCTATGTGCCCTTCCGTTGGCCTTTATTTTGGTGTATATCATTAAAGAGGGGATTGCTGCTATTAACTGGGACTTTATAATCCATATACCTAAACCTGTAGGTGAATCTGGGGGTGGTGTTGCTAATGCATTACTTGGTACGGTAATAATCATTGTGGTAGCTACGATTATCGCCGTTCCAATAGGGATTTTATGTGGGGTTTATTTAAGTGAGAATAAAAGTAATAAATTTGCTTCCTGGGTAGGTGTTAGTGTTGATATTTTACAAGGAGTGCCTTCTATCGTTATTGGCATAGTCGCTTATTTTTGGATAGTGCGTCCCATGGGAGGCTTCTCTGCCTTATCCGGCAGTATTGCACTGGCCATTATGATGTTTCCTATTATTATCCGTTCAACAGAAGAAACCCTGAAGTTGATCCCCGATTCCTTGAAAGAGGCCGCATTTGCACTGGGTATGCCCAGGCATAAGGTGATCACTAAAGTGGTCATTCCCTGTGGGTTTAGCGGAATTATATCCGGCGTAATGCTTTCTGTGGCCAGAATTGCCGGGGAAACAGCGCCACTCTTATTTACCGCTTTTGGCAATCCTTTTGTGGAAACCAACTTATTAAAGCCTATGCAAAGCCTGCCTTTGCTGATTTTCAATTATGCTACAAGTTCCTATAAGGACTGGCAGAGCCTCGCCTGGGGTGCTTCGCTGGTTTTATTGGTTTTTGTTCTGGCACTCAATCTTATTACAAAACTGATTACAAGAAAATGGAAAGTACAATTATAAAAGCTGTCAATTATAACGCTTACTTTGGGGACAACCAAGTTGTGAAAAATGTCAGTATGGATATTGCCAGAAATAGTGTGATTGCAGTAATGGGGCCCTCAGGTTGTGGTAAGACAACCTTTCTTAGGGGAATTAACCGGATGCATGAGCTGGTGCCTAGTGCACATGCAAACGGAAAGATCTGGCTGAATGATGAGGATATTTTAGAAATGCACCCTATTGTTGTTCGTTTAAAGATTGGGATGGTGTTTCAACGGCCGAATCCATTTCCAAATTTAAGCATTCATGACAATGTACTAGCGGGTTATAAATTAAATGGAATTAAATTATCCAAATCAGAAAGGGAAAGGATTGTAGAGGAATCACTCACTAAGGTGGCCCTTTGGAAGGAGGTAAAAGATTCTCTGATGAAAAAGGGTACATTTTTGTCTGGTGGGCAGCAACAACGGCTCTGCATCGCAAGAGCTGTGGCGATGCAGCCCGAAGTGCTCTTATTTGATGAACCGACCTCTGCACTCGATCCGATTTCTACGGCCATGGTGGAGGAGCTATTCAAAGAATTAAAAAAGAACTATACACTTATTATAGTGACGCATAATATGCAACAGGCCGCCAGGGTGAGTGATAAGACGGCATTTTTTTATATGGGAGAATTGGTGGAATATGATGAAACAAAATTAATGTTTACCAATCCCACTGATCAGCGCACACAAAATTACATTACCGGTAGATTCAGTTAAGGATCATTTACCTAAATAGCAGCATATGTTACAAATTGAACAAGAAATTAAAAGCCTCAAAGAAGAGCTGGTGAATATGGGTGATTTGGTCAAAGCTCAATTACATAAATCTAAGTTGGCACTTAAAAACTTTGACAAGAACCTGGCCCGGGAAATTGTTATTAAGGAGAGGCGGGTCAATGGTTATGAATTAAAAATAGACCGGGATTGCGAGAATGTCCTGGCACTTCGTACGCCAGTGGCCGTTGATCTGCGTTTTGTATTAGCGGTATTAAAAATCAACAGCAACTTGGAGAGGATTGGTGATATTGCAGAAGGTATCGCTAAATATATTATTCACACAGAGACAAAATTTGCGACAACCTTGCTGGAGCGCTCTAAAGTACTGCAAATGCTGGAAGTCGCTATTTCTATTTTGGAGGATGGGATGGCCTCTTTTGAACATGAAAATACGATTTTGGCTAGAAGTATTTTTTTAAGAGATGAGTTTTTGGATGAAGTGAATTCTCAGGCGATAGATTTTACAAAGGGGTATTTAGTCGAAAAACCCTCAGAAATTGATGAAGTGCTTTATATTCTTTCGATAATCCGTAAATTAGAAAGAGTAGGTGACCATGTGAAAAATATTGCAGAAGAAATTATTTTTTATATTGAGGCAAAGGTGCTCAAACATAATAAGGACCTGCAGCCATAGGAAACCTTGCAAATTAATTTGTTTAAAGTCTGGGCCTGGTTTTTATGCTCTATACTTTTGTATAACGTGGCCAATTGCAAATCCCAAAACCGCACCTTAAAATTCGCTTGCAGATAAGCGGCTTTTTAAGGCGCGGTAAGGATAAGTTCACCGATCTACTCGAAATAATAAATGGCTTTTTTTATGATGATGACCTTGTCTTAACACTTTAGGCCATTGTCCTATTGTATGCATCCTGACCACTAAACGTTTAGGCAATCAATTTTTTTTGATCAGATTGTTTGCGCTTATTTATAAAATAGCAACAATTCCTGGAGAAGAAAAGGCAAGCAAACTGCGTTTTTGCCGCAGGTGTATTAGTTGAAGATAATTTGCAATTCATGCACAAGGATAGGTGGCTCCAGGTCTTTTTCTGCATATTATATGGGCCCTGGACGATTAAGCGTATTATCTTACTTTGACCTCTGCAACCTGATTTGTTTTACTTTTGTGATTTGTTTTGTATCTTGTTGCTGTATTTGTGGGTTGTATATTGTAAATCAAGTAGATAGGTTCAGTATTTGGCTATTTATTTACTGTTTTATTTATCATATACCCATTTACCCGTTTAAAAATATAACTATATTTATGTTAAACAAGGGCCAGGTAAACATGCGTTTTTTAAAAAAACCGGTAAAGCTTCTGCATTTTTCTTTGATCCTAAGTGGACTCAATTTTTTGCTCTTCCACTTCCCTTTTTTCCGCTTTGTATTTGATCATCTTGAGTATAAAAGCCTGAACGGATTTGCCATCATTTCCAGCCTGGTCGTTTTAATGATTGTAGCAAATGCCTTTTGTTTTTATCTGTTACTGTTTGTTTCCCGCTACGTGGGCAAATCGTTGATAATACTGTTTTTTATAGCAAGTTCGCTTTGTGTATATTTTATTAATACTTATGGGGTTATAATAGATGAGAGTATGCTGGGCAATGTTATCAATACAAAATATGAGGAAGCGAGCAGTTTTTTTTCCTTAAAACTGATCCTATATATATTATTGCTGGGCGTAATCCCTAGTATTTACATTATCAAGGCCAAAATAATAAAGGTACCCATTAAAAGATTTCTGGTAACGACCGCACTTACTCTATTATTTATGCTCGTAATGGTCTTTGTAAATGCCAGCAACTGGCTTTGGATTGATAAGAACTCCAAACAATTAGGTGGGCTTGCAATGCCATGGGCTTATACTGTGAACATTCCTCTTTTTTATATTCACAAGGCACAAAAAAATCAAAAAGAAATTTTACTCCCCAATGCAACTATTGAGGATAGTATTAAATCTGTAGTGGTTCTTGTTATAGGCGAATCAGCCAGAAGGCAGGACTTTTCTTTGTATGGTTACCCTAAAAATACCAACCCATATTTATCCAGGACGCCAAATGTATATAGCTATCCAGCCAAATCCGCTGCCACCTATACGACGGCCGGGGTAAAAAGTATATTGGAGCATAAAAAATCCGGCAAATTATATGAAATCCTTCCTAACTATTTATACCGCAATAAGGTAGGCGTCATATGGAGAACCACTAACTGGGGCGAACCTCCTGTTCATATTAAAACCTATCAGAAAAGAAAGGATTTATTACCCCTGTGCAAAGGTCCGGACTGTAGCTACGATGAAATCCTATTAGCTGGCCTAAATGCGCAGATACTGGCTACCCACAAAAATAAAGTATTGGTGGTTTTACACACTAGTACTAGCCACGGACCAACTTATAGTAAGAAGTATCCACCCAGATTTGAGACCTTTAAGCCCGTTTGCAATAGTGTAGAATTAGGTGATTGCTCTCACCAGGAGCTTATTAATGCCTACGATAATACAATTGTCTATACGGATTATATTTTGCATCGGCTCATTGAGGATTTAAAAGGGTTAAAGCAATATAGAACTGCGATGATCTTTGTATCCGATCATGGAGAGTCATTAGGTGAAAACAACCTCTATATGCACGGCTTACCATTGAGTATAGCCCCTAAAGAGCAATATGAAATTCCATTTGTCGTCTGGACATCAGACAGCACAAAACAATTGAAGCCCGTTCAGATGGTTTCCCAAAACTATGTGTTCCATAGTGTTTTAAACTTCTTAGATATACAGAGCCCTATTTATAATTCAGATTTGAGCATTTTTAAATAAAGGTGGTGGAGGTAGAAAAACCAATGGTATTCATGTTGCTTATGTTGTGGGTATCCACCACCTCGGCCATTTAAATAAATTAAGCTTTTTTGAATTTTAGCAGGTTTAATAAAGTTGGCAATACGATTAACAGCAGCGGTAATGCGGCCAAAAAACCACCAATAACAGCGATGGCTAAAGGCTGATGCAATTGAGCGCCAGTTCCAATACCAAGAGCTAATGGTAAAAGCGCAATAATGGCACCGATGGCGGTCATTAACTTGGGGCGCAGACGGGTACTGATCGCATAAATGATTGCGTGGTCTTTGGTCATTGTGTTTATAGAGTCAAGGAACTGGGAATAGGTAAAAATAGCATTTTCCCCTATGATACCGATGATCATGATAATACCTGTATAACTACCCACATTAAGTGGCGTATTTGTCAGATATAAAAACAGGTAACTACCTGCTACTCCCAGAACGGAAACAAGTAAGATGATTAATGCCAGCCGCAGGTCCTTAAATAGAAATAGAATAGTAGTAAAAACCAGTAAACTGGATAAGGCGAGTATGAGCGCTAGCTCCTTAAAGGACTGTTGTTGCTCCGCATAAGCCCCGCCATACTCAATGGTATAACCATTGGGTAAATGAAGCTGGGCTTTAATCTTATTTTGGATCTCGAGCATCGTACTGCCTAGATCTCTGTTATCCAGCCTTGCACTAACAATGCCCATATTTTGTAGATTTTCCCGGTTAAGTTCGGCTACACCCTTGGATAGATCAGCGGTCGCAAATGTGGAGAAGGGCTTCCGCTGTCCATTTGGAAGGAAGATGCTTTCGTTGCGGAGGCTATTTAATGACATATTATTATTATTGGGGTAAACTAACCTAATAGGGGTTAATTGCAAAGGATCAAAGACATTGCCCACAACATTTCCTTCTAAATTGCATTGCAGCTGAAACTGAAAATCAGTCGGCGATATAGCGTACTGTGATAATTTGGTAAAATCAGGGTGCACATTAATTGATGGCCCGGCAACGGTAATGCCATCAAATACGTCGGCCGTCCCCTGCACGCCGTTAACAATAGCTGCTACCTTTTGACTGTAGGTATGTATTACTTTGGGATCCGTGCCGAATATTTTAATTTCTATGGCTTGCGCTGAAGTCATTAAATCTCCTAACATATCGCCGATCACTTGCCCGAAATCCACACGTAAGCCTGGCTGGGAGGCCTCTATTTTTTACGTAATTCATTGATTATCTGATCTGTAGACAAATCTCTTTTATCCTTTAATTGAATTAAATAATCACCCGTATTAGGCTCGGTGATAAAAAAGCCCATTTGTGTGCCTGTTCTACGGCTATAGGCCTGTACATATTTATTAGCGGTAATGATCTTTTCCACCTGTTGGAGCATCTTGTCGGTCTGCTCAAGGGTTGTCCCAGGTGGAGAGCTGTAGTCTAAAACGACACTACCTTCATCCATTTCCGGTAAAAAGCCTGTGGAAAGCTTAGGTAGAACCACAAAAATTGAAAGTATGAGCAAAAGGATAAAGACGAGACTAATAACGGGCCGGGTGATAAAAAAACGAACCCATTTTTTTTCTTTTATTTTATGGGCTTGTAACGTAGCCTTCTTTTTACTTTTAGTTTTTGATAACAGTAAGTAGATAACAGGTAGAAATATCCAGGTGGTAAAAAAGGAGCAAACAAGCGTTATAATCATTGTATTGGTCATAACCTTAAAATATGCTCCAGCTACCCCAGACATGAGCACAAATGGGATAAAAATAACAATGGTGCTGATTGAAGAGCCCAGCATGGCTTTAAACAAGTACCTGATAGCATTCCCTACGAGCGTGTGGGCTGCGTCACCTGGTGATTCTTCGTGGGCGCGCTGAATTTGCTCCACTACGACAATCGCATCATCTATGATCAGACCTATGGAGGCAGCCAAAGCGCCAAGCGTCATAATATTCAGATCCTGGCCTATAAGATATAAAACGATAATAGTCAGGCTTAGCGTTAAAGGAATGGTTAGTAAAAGCGTAATACTTGGTTTGATGGACTTTAAAAAGATAACCGCTACGATAACTGCCAGCAAAAGGCCTATCCATAGACAATCCGTAACACTGTGTACCGCACTACTGACAAAGTCAGCCTGGTTATAATAAGGGGTTATATCAACGCCCTTAGGTAAGGAGGCTTTTAGCTCATCTAATTTTGCCTGCATGGAGGCTGCCAGATCCACAACGTTGGCATTAGGCTGTTTAACAACAGCTATTAAGATGCTTTGCTTTCCGTTCGCATTAATTTTAGTGTACTGTTTTGCCGGGTGAACCAGGACCTCAGCGATATCTTTGAGTTGTATGACTCTATTGCCTGTATTTTTAACGACAATGTCAGCTATTTGTTGCAGACTTGTTAGTTGAGCATCTGTGAGCGTCAGATACATCGTCCGGTAATCCGACATATAACCGTTGGACTGGATGAAATTAGTACTCGCGAAACTTTGCGCAACCTGTTGCGGAGTTATGCCCAGTGCGCTCATTTTGTCCGCATTTAATTGCACCCAATACTCCTTTGTTTGTCCTCCTATAATACGTATATCGCTGGTCCCTTGGACCTGCGATAAAAACGGTTTTACGGTATAAATGGCCAATTCTTTTAACGCTATGGGACTGAGTGTATTACTACTAAGTGCATAACCGATGACAGGTAATATTGAAGGGTTCATTTTCTCGACGCTAATCGTTACGTCCTTAGGTAATTGATTACGAATCTCATTTATTCGGGACTCAATTTGCTGCTTGCTTAGATTGATATCGGCGTTCCAGTCCATATAGGCCGATATCTCACAACTCCCTCTACTGGTGGTGCTTCTTATGGTTGTCAGCTCAGGCACTTGTTTGATCGCATTTTCTAGGGGTCTGGTGACCATGACTGCCATTTGGCTGACAGGTTGCTGGCCGGCATCTACAATAATTTTAATCTTTGGAAAAGTGATTTCCGGAAAAAGGGCCACTTTCATCCTGGAGTAGGTGAAAATACCTGCGATAAGGGTGAGCGCAGCCAAAATGATGACAGGGAACTTATATTGTGCGCGCATAGATGCTTTCATGAGAGCGTTTATTGTTCATGTATAATAGATTGTGAGCTGACTAATTCAAAAAATCGCTGCCTTTATGTAAGGAGATCATTTAAGTAGCCACTAATGTTCAATTCTTATATGCGCCGTATCTGACAGGCCGTATCCACCTTGTGCTACAAATCTATCCGTCACGCTGAGTGCCGGAGCAGATGTGGCAGAGGAGGTGGGTAATGCAGATAAAACTACGCTTGAATCATTTTCAAATATCTTTGTGATAGGCATTTTGACGGCTGTGGAGTCATTCAATAATTTCATGACCCAGAATTGCTGCTGATTTTCATTGGTATAGATACATGTTTTGGGCAGGGTAAATCCAGATATTACATTTGTTATCAATACAACATTTGCCAATAGATTAGAAGGAATATTTCCTGAGGTGGATTTTAAAAAAACTTTTTGCGTTTGGGAAATACTATCCATTTGTTGCATTATCTTTGAGACGACGCCCTGGACCTTTGTATTGTCAGGTAGCTCAATACTGATTTGTTGCTGCATGTGCAGGAGTCCTCTGTACTGGAACGGGAGATTCAAGATAAATCCAAAGCTGTTTTTATCGGTAATACTAGCAAGGATCTCTCCATCCTGTACGTAGTCACCCACCTGGTGGTTGATCATGGTAATATACCCTGCGGTTGTACTTTTGAGCCGGCTGATGCCAGAAAACTTAAAGGAGGAATCCAGGTTGTTAATGGTATTGCCCAGGCTTTCAGATTCTTTAGTTTGCAATACAAAAAGCAATTGCCCCTTTTTAACCTGATCTCCAAGGTGCAGGTCGGTACTTTTAATATAGCCGTTTATATTAGCCTTTATATCCACACTCATCAGGTATTTAGAGAATGCATTTAGCACAATACTGTCCTTAAGTGACTGATAACTGCCAGTGCAAACGCTTACGGGGGTCACTACCAGTTGCTGTGAATCAGCGCCATTAGCACTATCCTCTGTAGCGGAATTGCTACACCCGACAGTCAGAAATGCAAATATGGAGGCGATGACCGGAAATAAATATCTCATTTTAGAATAATATGATGTAATTGATTTAATATTGAAAGCCGGATCATCTGATTTTGGATAACGGCAGATCTTAGGTTTAGGTAATTGTTTATCGATAAAAGGTAATCAGTCATGCGAATATCTCCGGTAGTTAGTTGTTTTTTATTGGCTTGCACCAGGGTCTGCGCATAAATTAATTGTCGTGCCCCCTCATTTATGATAGATTCATATTGATCCAGTTGTTGGGTTAACTGAATAATTTGCTGATTATATTGTTTGTGATAATAATCTGTGTAACCTTTTCTTGTGTTTTCCAATAACTTATTTTGAAGCAGCGAAAGTCGCCTTTGATGGCCATCATACAGCGGTAACGTAAGTGTTAATCCTATACTAGTACCTATATTCTTATAGGCTTGGGATATGAGGGAAGATTGATATCCACCATCCGCAAAAATGCTTATTTTCGGTTTATAATTTAATTTGATAATCTTCGCATCACTGCTGTTTTTTATGCTATCTAGCTTTGAGCCTCGAAAATAGGGTGTGTTTTCAAATGGGGTGAGTGCACTATCTGCTATTAGGGGTTCTTTGAGCACAGTCCATGATGAATCATCAATTCCGCATAAATAATTAAGTGTACCAATATCATTTTGGTAGAGCGCTCTGGCCTTTTGCACAGCTAAGCGCTGGCCCTGTAAAGCCACCTTAAAAGTGAGGTAATCGGTTTGTTTAAAAGTGGCTGCTCGAGTCAGCCTTTGTAGTACCTGGTCTTCATTTTGTAGAAAACTGTCAATTTCAAGGGCTAATAAATATTGTTGCAAGTTGCCGTAACTGGTGATATACTGATCGGTGATTGTCTGTTCCAGTGCTTTTTGGATAAATCTGCTTTATTATTTAATTGTTGTTTTTGAACGGTGAAATTGGAAAGTCTGGTTTGGAGGTTGTTTTTGCCAATAATTTCTTTGCTTAAGGTAACACCACCCACGATGTTTTGTCCATTGGTTATAGCCTTGTCATAGCCCCAACCATCAATAACCGGTGCATATAATAGATTGCTGTTGGCGCTAAATTGGGGCCCGTAGGATGCCTCTAATCTGGCGCTATCCAGCCCAATTGATTTGGCCTGATTTTGCAACTCCAAAAGATTTGGGATATTGTTGCCCGCCATTTTAAGATAATAGTCTAGCCCCTTTGGTTGCGCGATAACTGAGCCGCTAAGCAGGATTGTAAGTAATAATATAGACCCAAAGGCTTTTTTCATTAGACAAAGTTGAAGTCCAAATCTGAAGATATTTTGAATTAATCGAATGATATTTTAGTGATTAAGTGGGCCTTTAAATAGCTACTGATTATTCTTTAACTGAACAATTAAAGAATATTTACCTGGATTGATAGGTAGTGATTTAAAATAGGTGGTTGGAGTAAGGCGTAAAGCGAATAACTAGGGGCAACCTGAACATGAGATGTAGGTAGCAAAAAATAATTTGGAAATAGCGTTGGCCTGTAAGGGTAAGTATATATAAAATTTTGGATCTTTAAGTTCTAATTATCTTCAGTATGGGGTGTTAGATTTGCTATATCTAATAACATTTAAATATTTTAAAATGAAAACAATGATGGGGGCGTCCTTCGTAACGCTAATTGCATCGGCTTTTTTTACCGTAGCCTCAGCGCAAAATACTGCGCCCCAAAAGGTGAAAGATGCCTTTGCCAAAGATCATACTGGCATTATGCATCCAAAATGGGAATTAGAAGATGGTAATTTTGAGGGCAACTGGAAGGTCAATGGGACAGATCACTCAGCACTTTATAGTCCAGCGGGTAAATTTATAATGTCCGAGGCGGATATTGCTGTCAGTAAATTACCCAAGTCAGCGATTGACTATATGGCTAAATCTGCTAAAAAGAAAGTCAAAGAAGCGTCAAAGAATGTGGATGCAGACGGCATTGTAACTTATGAGGCCGATGTTAAAAATATGGCCTATGTTTTTGATGCGAATGGTAAATTTATTAAGACCGTGAAGGGAGATTAATCTTTAAGTATGATTTTGGATCACCGCTGAACAATAGGCTCTATTGCAAGGTTTCATTTTGATTCAATGGTGATCCATACTTTTTTTTAACATGCGAATATAACTGTTTGTATTTGCCTGTTATTGATAAGTTGAATTTGTCGTTAATTCTTTTTGGGAACTATGCTAAAAACCTGTTGTCCTTTGGTTATTATTCTGGTATCGAGTATAGGTGCGAATGTGTATCATTACAACCTTAGAGAAGAAGTGAGGGGTCGTATACCCGCTAAGCATTTGTCCTTTTGTGATAATTATTGAGAACTTACCGAATAAAGATTATGTCTCTGATCTAAAATGCGAATTTTCTATTGAAATTAAAGGGTCATTAAGCCCGCATTTGGATTTCGTTGGGTATGATCCCCAAATATTTTAATGCAACATCAGTAAAGACTCAGTGATGGTTTTTATCTGCAACCATTAGGTGAATCGCTGAGTCGGATCGTGGTAGCGGGCTGAAGCAAACGTTATTCAAATAAGCACAAATCTGAAGTGGCACTAATTAAAAAGGAGATTGCACATAAAGCGGAGAATTCCGTTAATTAATTTGCCACTGCACAGTATCAGCAATATGTAAAAATTAATTTATATATTCACCGATTTCCTAAATGGGTGGCTAAACGGAACTGGTTTAAAAAATATGATTTTATGATGAAGACTAGGGATACCAGAACGGTCGCCCGTTTAGCTATTGATTTGCGTCTCTATTTCTTTTCATGGCTAATTTAGTAGCCGTGTATTGAACAAGTCTAAAGGTGAAAATTGCGATGAGTACACCTAATAATGATCCCAGCCAGACATCTCGAAGAAAATGCTGTCCAAGGTATATTCTTGAATAACCTACAAGTGCCGCAGAGAAGAAACAAAGAACAGTTATGTTCCTGTAACGGTAAAAAGACAGTGAAAGGTAGGAGCCTAGGCAAAAAGCCAAGGCCGTATGCCCAGATGGGAATGCGTATTTGGTATGTAGTTTAATCCAGTGAGCCGTTCTGACAATATGTTCTCCATAACTTGCCAGCGGTCTGGGTAGGTCAAAGGCGTGTTTAAGTATGGAGACAAAAAGTGTATTGAGCAGGATCGCCAATAACACACCAATGAGCACCTCATAGTTCTTTTTCCAAATAAATAGCCCAGCTAATGGAATCAGAATAACGCCATTTCCCAGTATGGTAAAAAAGGTAAAAATGAGATCAGCAGGATAACTCCTAAAATGGTTGATCGCTACGAATGAGCCGTATTTGGTGGTTGATAGCAAGGCAATGAGTAAAGAGATCGCCCAAAAACCGAAAAATAAAAAAAGAGGTTCACTTTTGTTATTTTATTGTTGCTTTTAAAGGCAGTCAATAACGGTGTCAATTTTTTATCATGTATTTGTATTAGAAGGGTGGATCCCCTGGTTAAACCATTTTTTTGTATAAACTGGTCATTTCTGCATAGATATTGGAGCATTCTGAAAATATCTTGAATTTTGGGCCTCACTGTGAAAAATATTTTCAAATTTAACAAATAATCTCCCAAGCCTGGTGGCTTATTTGGGCTTAACAGGTGAAAAAGAACAATTTGTAATTGGTGTAATGGCTAATTACCCATAGCTGTTTTTTTAAAGCCATTGATTGAATGAAAATTTACCCTTTAATTTGGAAGGGTGCGTGAATTGGGAGGGCGAGGCTTTAGCTTCTAAAAATCTATTGTATATTAGAGGGATGGAAGAAAAAGTACGAAAAGGAGGCCATAGCATTAGTGTGCTTCACGTGCATTTGGTTTGGTGCACGAAATATCGTTATGATGTATTACGAGGTGACGTTCAATTGAGACGTCGGGATCTATTACGCCAAACCTGTGATGTGCTGGATGTCAGCATACTAAAGGGAGTTGTATCCAAAGAGCACATCCAACTCCAAGTCAGTTACCCAAGTAGTCTATCTGTCAAGGATTTAGTACGCCGATTAAAAGGTCGCAGCGCCAAGAAATTGTTAGAGGAGTTTCCTTAAGTTAAGACGACGTTACTATGGGGGACACCTTTGGGGGATAGGTTATGGAGCATGGAGTACGGGTGGGCATAACCGATGCTATGACTTAGGAGTACTTAGAACATCACAGAAGCGGCCCCAATGGGGAACAGAATTTTATTCTGGAGTAGCTTACAGTGAGCTTTAGCTTAGGGTTTTCAATCGGCTTTAGCCACTCCTTCTACCTATGGATTTTTAACCCATAGTGTGCGCATTTGCCAATACTGTAATAAGTAAGCAACAATGTACCACTTTATCGCAAATAAGGCGTACCATTTCGGCAATCAGAATTGATCCATTTCGGTATTCTATGTACCAATTTGGTAAGTGAAAAGTACCATTTCAGTAACGAAAAAACCATTTCGGTAATGAGAATTGATCAATTTCGGTAATCAAGATGTACCACTTCGGTATTCCATGTACCACTTCGGTATTCCATGTACCACTTTGGTAATTGAAAAGTGCCATTTCGGTAATTAGGATGTACCATTTCGGTAACGAGAAGCCCTTCGTTTGACATAATCATTTAATAATCAAGATATTTGTGGTTCATCAAAATCACGAATATGAATTTAAAAAAGAAGATTATGTATTACGAAGTCAAACAATTGCGAAAGCAAGAAGTAAGCTTAAGGTCTATAGGTAAGACCTTAGGCATTGACAGGAGGACTGTAAAAAGTATCCTAGCCATGTCCGAAGAGGAGTTTTCTAAATTCCTCAATACTCCAAAAGTCAGAAACAAATTACTTGAACGCTATGAGGATTATGTGGTATCCCGCCTGCGTAAAGCACCAGCAGCTTCGACTGCCCAAGTACATGATTGGCTAAAAGAAAATAAGCCAGACCTTCCCAAGGTAGCCCCCAAGACGGTGTATAATTTTGTTCATTACGTTAGGCAGAAGCATAATATTCCCCTTGTTCAATCAGTTCGAGAAATGATGATGGTTGAGGAATTGCCATATGGCCAGCAGGCTCAGGTAGATTTTGGTGAATATTATATGACTACAAAAGAGGGAAGCCGTAAGAAAGTACGATTCTTTGTAATTGTATTATCGAGGTCTAGAATGAAGTATGTGTATTTTATCGAAGCACCATTTACCGCTAAATCTGCAATTGATGCTCACAACCTTGCATTTGAATATTTAAAGGGGATCCCTCATCTGCTTGTTTATGACCAGGATTCTGTTTTTCTGGTTTCGGAAAATAAGGGAGAACTGATAATGACAAATGAGTTCAGAGGATATGTAGAATCACTTAAATTAATAGTTCACTTCTGTAAGAAATCGGACCCTCAATCTAAGGGATATGTAAAGTTTATTCTTATGTAAAGATATGCACTGAATAAATTGGTTATCAATGCATATCTTACAATTTACTTTACATAATTTTATTGTGGCTCATGTCTTTTAACCATTCCTTTATAGTAAAATCGGTTTCCCATATTGCATCCTCTTTTGGAACAATTTCTTTGCTCGCCGCTTCAATCGCAGCCCTACTTTTCGATGCTGATATTTTAGCATAAATCTCAGTGGTCTGCACACTTGAGTGCCCAAGTAGGTCCCTTATGGTTATTAAATCGACACCATCCTCTAAAAGAGACATTGCAGTAGAATGCCTAATTTTATGTGGACTACAATCCATAGGTATCAGCGAAGGCTCGATATCTCGGGCCAATTTCGCATATTTTGATACGGTGTAATTAATCCCCTGCCTAGTAAACTTGGCTCCTGTATGACTTTTAAAGATAAAATCAGCTAGGTTTTGAGGTTGCAGACATTTATTTTCCATTAAATACTTCTCAAAATATGGGGCCATCTGTTTAATGATTGGTATATGTCTAATTTTTCCATCCTTACCGTGTATAACCAATAATTTGGGGGCATTTATGGATACATCACAACCTCTAATTCCAATCAACTCACTTACTCTTATACCAGTTGTAAACATTAACGAAAGAATTATATAATCACGACGGCCATTGAGGCTATTTTGATTAACCTGGGATAACATCAACTTAATGGCATCTGGTTTTAAATAAGATATATCTCTACCATTATCTTTTTTAAGTTTGATACTCTGGATTTCAAGCATTTCCTTTATAAATTCCGGATATTCATATTTAATGAAAGTTGCAAAACTCTTAAACGCTGCCAGTCTCTGGTTACGAGTCGCTATAGAAACGTTCTTCTTATCCTCCAACCAATTAAGCATAGAAGTTATTGTATTCTTTGTAATATTTATTAATTGAATTTTGCCTGGGTGAATACATTTCACGTTTTCCATAAACTCAACTAATTGGATGAAACTATATCTATATGTTTCAATTGTCTTGTTTGCGCTACTTCGATCATTAATAAGATAATCGTTAAAATAGCGATTTAAAGCTCGAGCGAAATCTGTTACTATCATGGTTTTTCTCCTCCAAATATTTCATTAAGTGTTCTATCGAATTTTTTTTCTAAATATGGATACATACTGACCGCCAATCGCAAATAATGCTCAGTTGCCATTATAGTTTTATGCCCTAAATAGGTTGACAATATAGGTAGAGCGACATACATATCCAATCCCTTATCAATCATTTGCCTAAATGAATTAATAGCAAAAGAATGCCGCCAATCTTGCAATCTGGGCCCCCTTCCGTTAGACATGTATGGAATGTTTGCTTGATGTAGCATTTTAACATGAACCTCATTGATCCAATCACTGGAGAAGTATGTACCTCTATAGTTTCTGAAGATATATCCATTTTCTGGAAGGTCGTAAAATATTTTGTCAGCAAACTCTTTCATTAATCGCAAAAGGCTATCGGACATAACCACATAGCGCTCCTTTGCATTTTTTGTTTCTGAAAGCTTTATTATTCCACTAACTAGATCGACATCTTTTTTCCGGATCATTAAAGTTTCAGTGATACGAGTTCCGCAACAATATAAAATTCTGAAGAGTACCGGAAATTGAATACAATTTTTACGATGTATGCTGCATCTATAACTGTCAACAGCTTTAAAATATCTTTTAATTTCATCTTCCGAATAAATGTGGGGGGTAAAATTTGATTTAGGAGCTTTGATATCCCTGAACTGAAATACATTATAACCATTAAAAAACAAATATTCGAAGAATTTTTTAGTGAAATTTATTCTTTTGTATCTAGATGTTTCTGACTCCCCGTTAAGAGGTACTCTCCAAAGAGCAGCATGTTCTTTAGTAAAAATTATACTTTTAATTTCATTCTTTGTAATAAATTCGTCAAGTATCCTGTAAAACCGAAATTCATTTTCAATAAATTTCACACCGCATTGTTCTCTGTATTGCAAATATTTACATATTAAATCACTGTAAATTGAATGCAGCTCAATATTTTTCATTTTATTTTTTTTTGATGGGGTTATAAAATTCGCTAGTAAGCTGGGGAATAGGAAGACTACAAAGCTTTAATTTTTGTATATCAACAGTCAGATATGTCTTAGTTGATTGGGTATTCTGATGTCCCAATACCGTTTTTATTATGGGAATAGAAATATTTCGCTTTAGCATATTTGAAGCGAGACTATGGCGAAGAGCATGAGGTCCATGTTTTTTGGTTTTCCAGTTCGGGATATTTGCTAATTTCATAGCCTTTGAAACTATCGAATGTATTGTGGGTGATGTAAGCCTATTGCCCTTGTGTGTATTTTCATGATTGACTATTATCACATTATCACCACCATCCGGTCTCCCATATTTTAAATAGTCTATAATGGCATTGCCAACTGATGCCAGTAAAGGAAACTCTACAGGAATCCCGGTTTTTGTTTGAATAATTGAAATGATATTCTTACTCCAGTCAATTTCATCTATTCTGAAAGAAGTAATGTCAGATGCACGCCAACCATACTCAGCAGCCAGAAGCAGAATCAGATAATCTCTTTTTCCTTTTGCTGAGCTTCTGTCAACAGCCTTGATTATTCTTTTGATTTCATCTGCTGTATACGTAGTAGGTAAGTTGCTTCCTAGTGCAACTCTGGGCTCTTTTAAAATTAATGAAGAGTAATCTTTATTTAATATACCATTGTCAAAGCAATATTTAAATATATCTCTAAAGAACACCTTGTAGTGTCGACGGCCGTACCTTGAACAATGTTTCATTAGAAAGTCTTCAAATAGCTCATTAGAAGTATCTTCAATTGATTTTTTATTATTACTTAAGTAAACATCAAAACGAAACATCGCCGTTTTACGATTTGAAATTGAGGTGGCAGCATATTTGCGTATTGTGGCACAATAGTCTAGATACGGGGTAGCTATCTCTCCTAGGATTGTATTAAATTTATATTCTATTCTAGGAGTTCTAATTTCAAAATCTCCAGTCTGTTGTAAAGTTACCAACATACGAACTACACGCAATGTTGTTCGGTAATGATAGGTTGAGCCAGTTTTGCTTAAATGACCACCAATTACTTCATCGCAAAACTTATTGCCTACCTTCTCATTAAAATTATTAATTTTGTTCTTATTACACCACTCTAAAACTTGTCTGCATACCTTACGATATCTCCATTGTACGCATTGACCGTAATTTCTGAGGTCGAGCTCATTATAATACTCTGACACCAGTTCTTTGATTTTAAGATTTTGATTCATAATTTATATGTTTTAATAAAATATGATCTAAGTTCCTAAATAATTATGTAAAGTAAATTGTAAGATATGCATTGATAACCAATTTATTCAGTGCATATCTTTACATAAGAATAAACTTTACATATCCCTTAGATTGAGGGTCCGATTTCTTACAGAAGTGAACTATTAATTTAAGTGATTCTACATATCCTCTGAACTCATTTGTCATTATCAGTTCTCCCTTATTTTCCGAAACCAGAAAAACAGAATCCTGGTCATAAACAAGCAGATGAGGGATCCCCTTTAAATATTCAAATGCAAGGTTGTGAGCATCAATTGCAGATTTAGCGGTAAATGGTGCTTCGATAAAATACACATACTTCATTCTAGACCTCGATAATACAATTACAAAGAATCGTACTTTCTTACGGCTTCCCTCTTTTGTAGTCATATAATATTCACCAAAATCTACCTGAGCCTGCTGGCCATATGGCAATTCCTCAACCATCATCATTTCTCGAACTGATTGAACAAGGGGAATATTATGCTTCTGCCTAACGTAATGAACAAAATTATACACCGTCTTGGGGGCTACCTTGGGAAGGTCTGGCTTATTTTCTTTTAGCCAATCATGTACTTGGGCAGTCGAAGCTGCTGGTGCTTTACGCAGGCGGGATACCACATAATCCTCATAGCGTTCAAGTAATTTGTTTCTGACTTTTGGAGTATTGAGGAATTTAGAAAACTCCTCTTCGGACATGGCTAGGATACTTTTTACAGTCCTCCTGTCAATGCCTAAGGTCTTACCTATAGACCTTAAGCTTACTTCTTGCTTTCGCAATTGTTTGACTTCGTAATACATAATCTTCTTTTTTAAATTCATATTCGTGATTTTGATGAACCACAAATATCTTGATTATTAAATGATTATGTCAAACGAAGGGCTTCTCGTTACCGAAATGGTACATCCTAATTACCGAAATGGCACTTTTCAATTACCAAAGTGGTACATGGAATACCGAAGTGGTACATCTTGATTACCGAAATTGATCAATTCTCATTACCGAAATGGTTTTTTCGTTACTGAAATGGTACTTTTCACTTACCAAATTGGTACATAGAATACCGAAATGGTACATGTTAATTACCGAAATGGATCAATTCTGATTGCCGAAATGGTACGCCTTATTTGCGATAAAGTGGTACATTGTTGCTTACTTATTACAACTTATCAACTATTAAGGAAGCCAAAAGAGAAGGACCCGCAGATATTCTATCGATGGGACGCTGCAAGGCTGGAGCCTGATGGAATGTTTTGACGCCAGTCTCTTCGTCTTTTATAATATATTTATTACGAAAATGCGTTTCCACCCATAAAGTTGCGGGCGTATAATGAAGTACCTCTGTTTTGTCATGGCCGACCAGTGTTGCCTTACTTAAATCGATACCTTTGGGATCTTCATAAGTGTATCTGCGAAGCAAATGCTCTCCGAATGCTTGTCTGCCAGTTGGCTTGTAAGTAGTTTTCTTTTTCTTTTTCCCAGCCCCAGCCTCAATCTTCTCTTCAATTTCTTTTTCTCGTGCTTCGATTTCAGCTGCAATCCCCGCAAAATCTTCCCTGAGGCGTGCTTCAGTTGCAGCATCAAACATATCAATCACTTTGCCATGCTCTGTAGACTGCTCGGTAATGACGCTTGACCTTTCTGATTTAGACTGAAATACCATTCTCTTGAGATTGTCATAATGAAACTCCATCATAGCATGCTTGGTTTGCAACTCCTTGTAAGCCTCCTCTGCAGCAGCTCTTGCAAGCTGCTCTTTTTCCAAAGAGTCCTTCAAGGATTCAATCTCCTTTCGCAATGCATGTATGATTAGATCTTTATTCATTCAGTGCAAATATACATCATATTAGTATGAATACAAAATATTATCCAACATTTTTTAAATAAAAACGATTTTTTTTCTTGAATTTATCTACAACGATTCCACTTAGCATCAATTGAAGTTGAAATGCCTCAATCTCACCGCTAGCGGGGACTTCAAAAGTTCCTTTGGTGAGTTTCTTATGGTACAATTCAAATCCATCATCACAATACCGAAGTAACTTACATTGATTTTTACGACGATTGATAAAAATGAAAATATCTCCAGAGAGCAGATTTGCATCCATGTGATTATTAACTAAGCCGCCCAGTCCATTGAAGCTCATTCTCATATTGCAAAATTCCTGATAAACAAAATAACGACAAGAATTTGTTAGTGCGATCATACCCATAATTTTTATTAGGGCACTAAAGTAGGATGGGATTAGAAAACTACAATGACGGTCCGCGTCGAATGCTTACAAGGCTAACAAGGAATGTCGTGAAGTTCCGATTCACATGCATTGCCACCAAATAAGACACTCATCTGCAATCCACTGGCTCCAGGATAATATTAATATCGCACAAATATCCCAGTATCTAGGCCACGAAAGCATTGAAACTACAAGAATATATCTGGGTATCAGCAGAGAAGAGCTGGAACGAGCACTGGCAAAACGAGAAGTGCTTATAGGAAATCCAGAGAAAAAATACAAAAACATCAATGGAGGGCTGAGAAGTTATATTGGCAGAAAATAGAAAAATGTTATTCCGAATTTTATTAGCAATATGCCTTGTATATCAGTTGTATAGTGATATTATTCGGAATAATAAATAATTCGGCATAACCATCCTCAACAAGTTGTATCGCAGTATTGAGGGGCTTTTTGTAAGAACCTCCTTTTGAAGACTTGCTAGGTAGTTCCGGTTTGATGAGAACGTCTTTAATTCGTTCTAACTCCTTTAGTTGCTCAAAGTAAATCTTCTCGGTAACACCATCACCGACTACTGCAACCCTTCGTTTGAAATTTCGTTTTTTATCGCGCCTAGCCATTATTATCAGTTAAAAAGATGTTACCAAATTCAGGTTTTGCTCCCAATTTTCCGGTTTTATAAGAATTGATTATGGAAGAATTTTTTCTAATGGTAGAAGTATCAAAATCCGATAAAGAGAACAATTCTGTAGCTCCATCATCTTTTTTCTGTGTAAACCAAATGGCATCGTTGCGCAGTATTTCTCGTTCTTCCAACAGAAATAAATTATGTGTGGTAGTAATCATTTGTGATTTTTCGGCGTTAGCCAAAAATAACAAAAGGAAATGTTTCATCAGATCGGGGTGGAGAGAAGTTTCCAGTTCATCAATAGATACAACTTTATCGTCTTTAATAATAGTGGATAAAATTCCACTCATGCCATAATATCTTAAGGTTCCTCTGGACTCCTGTTCTCTGGGTAAACTATGTGTGCTTTCTTTGCCTTTCTTATCTCTGACTTGATGTTTAAAAATAAGGTCAACGGTTTTGATACTTTTTGTTTTTGATAAATCTTTCATTTCATCAGATGGTAAAATGGAAGATAGTCGGGAAAGCATTTTGTTGTCCAAATTTCGTTCTGTTTTGTTTACATCAATACCGCTGATTTGAATGTCGGCTTTTTTGATAATTTCAATAATAGATTCTTTGAATGAAACATCTTCATCTACTTTTTTTGTTGTCCAACCAGTCAAGTCTGTTCTTGGTTCTATTTCACTCATCAATGTTTCCCGGAACCAATGAATCACTTGTTGTAGCTCAGGAATATGTACATTGGTTTTGTTGAATGCTCCAATTACAGTCGTATTCCAGATCGTATTTCCTTCAATCAAATCAATATCTTTAACGCTTGCTTTTACTGTACTACCGAATGTTACTTTAGAAAGTTGGTTTTCTATATCAGTTTCTCTTAAATACAAGTCTGCCATTCTTCCTCTAGGAGCGTATTTTAAACTCTCCTTAACTATATAGTTCTTTGTGAACTCGACTTCATAGTTATACCTCACCTTTTTTGTTACGAAGCTTAATTTTAGTATAGAGTTTTTTTTCTTTGACTTGGTATCAAATAAGAAGGGCTCAAAGTCTAAGGATTCAAATTTTGCTTTAACTGGATAAATGCTTAAGTCTCTTAAAAACTCCAACGCTTTTAAAAAGGTGGATTTGCCCGAAGCGTTAGGGCCATATATTATTAATAATTTTAATAGTTTTAGTCCCACGATTGGTTCCACAACATAATAGTCATTTAGGCTGTCATCGGCGGTTGCTTCAAAAGAAATTACCTGTTCGTCACGTATAGGGCCAAAGTTGGTCACAGAAAAATCTACTATCATCGGTATACATTAAATCGATTGTAAAATGCGAAAATACTATATAAAATTGATTAAATAAAATATTAACTATTAAAAATGATATAATTTTGCAAAAAATGATACTAAAATACTATTTTCCCTTATTATAGATTATGTAGCTTTTAAAATTTTAGGTAATGAATAGCTATAAATCAGTCTGATGGAGGTGGGGTGTTCTGAAAACTTAAGTGCTTCCTTGGGTGAACCATGGGTTGGTAACACAGGTTGGGAAGACTAAACCAATGAGCAAGAACCTGGTCAGTGGCATTATAGATCGCTATTTCAATAACATTTTGCATGTTTTTATTACCACCATCCCCTAGAGGGTGATATTTTATTACGATTGGCGTCGTAATTTAGCTCTATGATTAAAATTGGTATAATTGAAGATGATGAGATCATCCGGCAGTCTTTGGTTGATTATTTTACCCGTGAGGCTGGATTTGAGGTAAGTTTACATGCAGCATCCGTTGAGACTTTTATGAGCACTTGGGGGAAGATCAGTATTTTGACATTATCTTGTCTGATATTGGCCTTCCAGGTATTTCAGGAATTGAAGGCGTAAGGCTCATAAAAAAAAGAGCACCTAAATGTCAGATAATGATGTTATCTGTATATAACGATACACCACGGATTTTTCAAGCATTATGTGCAGGAGCTTCCGGTTACGTCTCCAAGCAGACGGAGTTTGCTAAAATTAAAGAAGCCTTGCAGAGCATCTATAACGGGGGCGCATTTATGTCTCCGGATATTGCACGCAAAGTGACTGATTATTTTAATCCAATACACGGCTCTAAATTACAGGATCCACTTACCGCTCGCGAAGAGCAGGTTCTTAACGCTATAGAAGAAGGATTACCCAATAAAGTGATTGCTGAACGTTTAAGCATTTCAATTGAAACGGTAAAAACACACGTAAAAAAATCACTATTGTCCGGGAAAAATTCAAGTAAAAAAGTAGGGTGATTTCGAAAAATCACCCAAAATGGCTAATTTTGAAATAACCACAAATCAATTTTAACCATGAGCAAATCTAATTCATTTTCCGGACAGCCGATTTTATCACAGATATTAAATTTGATTAGCAGCAAAATTATTAATTCTGCAACTAGAAAGCATAAATCAAACAGATATTATAAGAAGCTTCCGTCGAGGGTGCATTTGGTCACATTATTATATGGAGTATTTAGTTACTGTAACGGACTCAGGGAGTTATGCGAAGGAATGCTAGGGTGTGAAGGCAAACTTGCTCATTTAGGTTTTGACAAAGCACCTGCGAGAAGTACTTTATCTGATGCAAATAATAAGCGGAGTTATCTATTTTTCGCTACAGTTTACGAGAAATTGCTAGAACAATATCACAGCTTTATCTCGGACAGCCGATTAAAGGGTCTAAGTATTAAAAATTTGAAAATTATCGATAGCACGACAATCAGTTTATTTAGCGACCTGTTGGCGGGAGTGGGAAGAAACCGGTTAGATGGTTCAAAGAAAAAAGGAGGGATAAAGGTTCATACGATGATGGATGCATTCAGTGGAGTAGCCGAGTTCGTTAGGATGACCGCTGCAAAGGAGCATGACAAGCACTTCCTGTACCATTTGGACCTACCTGCTAATAGCTGGTTAGTATTTGATCGAGCCTATAATCATTATAGTCAATTTGCAAAATTTATTGAACAGAAAGTGTGGTTTGTAACGAGAATGAAAAGTAATGCAGTCTTTCATGTAACAAAAGTTTTGGAGGATAAAACAAAGCGTAAAAACCCTAAAGGAGTCATTAAAGTTCAATTGATTACAATGGGTTATAAACAGAATGGAGAAGAAAAGCGGCTCAAACTACGCAGGATTACTTTTAAGGCAGACGATGGTAGAGAGTATGTGTTTATCACCAATGAATTCAATCTCCCAGCTGATCAAATTGCCGAAATTTATAAAAGTAGGTGGATGATCGAGCTGCTATTCAAGCAGATAAAGCAGAATTTCCCCCTGCGGTATTTCTGGGGAAATAGTACAAATGCAATAAAAATGCAGGTATACTGTGTCCTTATGGCTCAACTTTTAATGGTTGTCCTGAGGAAGAAATCTGAAACAAAGAAATCATTCGCAAATATGATTACAGTTATCAGATTACACTTGATGAGCTACGTTGATATAATGGAATTTATTAAGAATACATATAAGGCATGGAGAAAAATTCATGATGAATCAATTGCATTTCAAACCTAATAATTCATACAGGGAGCTCCCCCTTAGATTATGACAAGTATTTTTTTCGCTGTATCCTTTGCCAGATAATGGTTTGAGGAGTAAATTCCTATTTTTTAACCGGACAATAATGAAAAAAAATATATCTGAAGCTGGAAGTAAATAACCGGCTGGATATTGTAAGGGGCAAGTACAGATAGCCTTCTTTGTCACATACAAAACCGATCAGATAACACAGTACTATTTGCATCCCCGTCAGGGGATGTTTAGTTTATTTTATCGCTGCACCTTTGTATGGCGTATTTGAGAGGCGAATCTATAGACGGGTATATTAAGGCGGGTACTTTATTGTAGTTTTTATTAGAAGGGGGGCATGTATAAAAGGAGCGTGGAGTAAACTAGTAGTTTAAAAAGTGGTCACGCTCCAGGCAAATTGTGTTGCTGGTAATGATTTTGATAATCAATTACCGCGCGCGCAGGCTGTATTGTGGCACCCTTTACTGTGAGCCTTAATGCCATCCGTTAAATGCCCGCCTACAGTAAAGCACAATTGCCTTCCGGATCAATTACGTTTTTTGTATTGGATTATCCATTTTTAATATTTGTCATGAAAAGAAATTTACTTCTACTATTTTTTGCGGGTTTTATGGTACTTAGGACGATGGCAACGCCTTTGCATAAAGAAGCTGCTTCCAGCCAGGCAGCTACTGCCATCACCGATGGTTTTATTACCACCTGGAGGACGGACGCGGCTAATCAGGCCATTGTCATTCCGATAAATACAACCTACGCCGGGCAGTATAATTATACCGTCAACTGGGGAGACGGGAACATTATAAACAACCAGACAGCAAATGCTACCCATACCTATGCCAGTCCAGGCACACACAGCGTAACAATTACCGGGGACTTTCCTGCTATAGACATGTATAATACGATAAGCGTCAGTGGGAATAATCAACGATTATTAACCGTCGAACAGTGGGGTAATGGCAGCTGGAAAGGTATGGAAAATGCCTTTAGGTTCTGCCAGAACCTGACTACTGTTCCAAATGCCAATGGGCCTATTTTTGAACCAAACGCCTCGCTTAATAGTATGTTCTATGATTGCAATGGGCTTAATTGTGATCTGAACCTCTGGGATTTGACAAATGTAATCAACATCAGCCAGATGTTTCATGGTGCCACTGCTTTTAATGGCAACCTGGCAGATTGGAATGTGGCTAATGTGACCAATATGACCAATCTATTTGACAAGGCACTCGTTTTTAACAGAGATATTTCTAAATGGGATGTATCCAAGGTTAAACTAATGGACAATATGTTTACCAATGCCCGGGCATTTAACGGCGATATCAGTAAATGGAATGTAGGCAGTGTTACCAGTATGAATAATATGTTCGGTTTGGCACTCACTTTTAATCAGGATATCAGCAAATGGGATGTGTCCAAGGTAACCAACATGTTTTTTATGTTTTCCAATGCGCCTGCCTTTAATCAGAACCTGAATAGCTGGGATGTCTCAAGGGTTACAGATATGTCCTATATGTTTCAGGGGGACGGGGTATTTAACGGTGATATTCACTCCTGGAACGTCGGCAGTGTAACCAATATGATTGGCATGTTTAGCTCAGCCAGTGCCTTTAATCAGGATATCAGCGGTTGGGACGTAAGAAAAGTCGTTTCAATGTCGGGCATGTTCGCCAGTGCTTCTTCTTTTAATCAAAATATCAGTGGCTGGCAAACAAACGCTTTGACCCAGATGGATCATATGTTTAATTTAGCCAGCGCCTTTAACCAAAATATCGGCAGCTGGAACGTAGCTAATGTGACGAGTATGAATAGCGCCTTTAGCCAGGCGACTGCTTTTAATCAAAATTTGGGTAACTGGCAAGTGGGCAAGGTGATCGATATGGCAAATATGCTGGACGGTACTGGGCTGTCCGCCATAAATTACGAAAGCACACTGGCGGGATGGGCTACTGAGACGCTTAAAACGGGTGTCTCCTTGGGGGTAGCCGGCCTTAAATATTGTGCCATCAGTGCCCGTCAGCACCTGATAAATACCGACAGCTGGCAGATCGTTGGAGACCGGCCGGTTTGCTTAGTACCTGCTGTACCGGACGGCGCTGGTATTGTATATGTGGACAGCGCCGTAGTGACACCAGGAGACGGCAGCAGCTGGACTAGTGCCTTACAATATTTATCCGACGCAACGGAGTCTGCGAAGACCAATACTGCGATTAAAGAGGTGCATATTGCTAAAGGGACTTACTACCCGACAGGGGACAAGGATTTATTATATAGCGATAGTGCTTTTGTCTTGACGCGGCCTGGTCTGAAAATACTGGGTGGGTATGCAAACGGCGGCGCGGGCCATGATATTAATGCCTATCCGACCATATTAAGTGGAGATCTTGGTCTGGCGGATGACAGCGCAGATAATGCAAATAATGTGCTCATTATCAGAGACGTTGCGGGAACAGTAGATAGTTTGATTGTAGATGGCCTTACCATAGCGAATGGAAACGCTATTTTTGATTTCAATGATTTTGATAATGTTAATTATGCCGGTGGTATTTGCCTGAACCACGTATTTGCCAATACCGTCCTCAGAAATTGTATTATAAGAAACAATTATGGCATGTTGGGCTCGGCCTTGTCTATTTCTGGACCGTTGACAGTTTATACCGACCCAGGCCAAATATCTTCCCCACAGATTCAAAACTGCATTATTACCAATAATACCGTTGCACCCATACCTGGTTTGCCTTTAATGGTGGGAAGTACCTGCATTTGTACTGCGGCCTCACCTATGATTAGTCATTGTGATTTTACGGATAATAAGGCCATATTAGGCGGTGCATTTGAGAACTCAGGCGGGACGCCTGTGTTCTATAACTGCCGCTTTATGCGCGATACGGCCATAGGCTTGTGGGGGATTTATAATGTGCAAAATGGCGGTACCGTACTGATCAACTGCGCTATCCTGGATAATATAAATCTTGGCTACACCAGTACCGCAGATCCCAATACAGCCAGCCTAAACAGTAATGCAGTGATAGGCAATCTGATGGATGCCACCTGTCGATTAATCAATACAACCATAGCAGGGAATAAAAGTCTGATAAGTCCAACCACGGACAGACCCCTAATTTATAATATTAAGGAGTCGGCCTCATATATCACAAACAGTATTATTTGGGGCAATACCACAAATACCGTATTAGATTCCCTGACTTCTGTCCCTTCAAAAATTGCCTATAGCTTACTGGAAGGACAGGGGGCAGTGCCTGCTAATCATGTACTTGACGGCAGTTCAAATCCACCTGTTTTTGTGGATTTGACTGGCAGTGATTATCATTTAATGACCGGAAGTGTTGCCATGGATGCCGGGCTGGATGATTCATTAACGCAGGCATTGCAGCTGTATTTACCAACTATTACCGGCGGTGGCCTTGATCTGGCAGGTGCAGCTAGGTTCAATGGCGCCGCCATTGATCTGGGTGCCTATGAGTTTGCCAGCTCCGGCCCACTGCCTGTCACTTTACAGGTTTTTAAAGGCACCCTACAAAATGGGGTAGCTGACCTTAGGTGGACCAGTGGGGTAGAAGCGGGTCTGAAGGACTATACGGTTGAAAGGGGTACGGATGGCAAAAGCTTTAATAAGCTGGGCGTGGTTGCCGCCACTGGTAGCAATAGTCAGTATGGGTTTAAGACTGCCCAGGTTACCCCTACAGCCTATTACCGCCTGCAAATGACGGATCAAAATGGTAAGACCAGTTACAGTGCTATTATTAAAATAACCCAAAATAAAGCGCCGGAAGGTGGTTTTCTTGTGTACCCCAATCCAGCCAAGGATTATTTGCATATCCAGACGGATAGACAAGGTAGGTTGTCGATTTATAACGCATCGGGCAGGTTAGCGAAAGCCCTGCAGCTAAAAGCGGGAACTAGTACAATTGATATTAGCGGACTGGGTGCCGGTAGCTACTTTGCTGTTTTGGAAGCAGTGCATTTGAATGGGGAGAAGATGCAAGGTAAAAGACAGGCATTTATCATAAAGTAGTTACCAGCCAGTTGTAATTAGCTATCGGCTTTAAATGGATGTCAGGCTACCTTGTTATAAGCTTTGTAGCAAGGGGGCAAAAGAGGATAATATTGGTGTGCTTAATTGTTTTAACATCAGCAATTAAAATAATGAAAAAAAGATCAGGCGTATTTTTTCTACCGATGGTAGTACTTGTATTAAATCTACTGAGCACGGGGAGCCTTCTGGCAAAGGTGCTTTATGTGGATCAGCAGGCTACTGGCAATAATGCCGGCGTAAGTTGGGTAAATGCCTATACAGATTTGCAGGTGGCGCTGGACGCCGCTAGTAGCGGCGACAGTATATTTGTCGCCACCGGCATTTATCAGCCAGCCGCTGGAACCAGTTTTTTTATGCATGTGGACGTGAAGGCATTTGGTGGCTTTTCGGGTAAAGAGCATTTTTTTTACCAGCGCACTCTTGCAAATAAAGCGACCTTGCTGGGTAATGGCGCCACCGTGATCAATAACTATAATATCTCTGCTGCCGGCTGCTGGGATGGGTTTATTATTACCGGAGGCAACGCCTCCGTTGGTGGGGGCATGAAAAATACAAGCGCCAATATCACCATCAGTAATTGTATTATTGCGGGCAATACGGCTACTTCTGGCGGAGGAATCGAAAATTATAATTACGCTGCACCCAGGATCACTAACTGCTTATTTTCCGGCAATAAGGCTTCATCTAGTGGTGGCGGTGTGTATAACATGCATTATAGCTCACCCACACTTATCAATTGCACATTTGCCGGTAATACAGCTTATACAGGCGGTGGGATAGCTAATGAAGGTCATTCCACTAGTGATATTGTCAACTGCATTATCTGGGGCAATACAGCCTCTTATCAGGGCAATAGTATCTATAATTCGCAGTCCAGTGCCAGTGTTAGCTACAGTGATGTTCAGGATGCTATAACAGGAGCGGGTAATATCAGTGTAGATCCCTTATTTGTGGCGCCTGGCAGTGGAACTGCGCCATTTAGCGGCGGAGATTACCGGCTGCAGGCAGGATCGCCTGCCATAGACCAGGGCAGCAATACGGTTAATACTTTAAGGATCGATCTGGCGGGCAACCCACGGGTGAGATCCGCTGTCATAGAGATGGGGGCTTTTGAAAATACGCCCGACTTGAAGGTAGTATATGTGGATAGCAGTATTGTAGCGAGTGGGGACGGTTCCAGCTGGAGCAAAGCCTTTAAGACGCTCAGTGACGCACTGCAAGGTGCGGTAGTTGATTTTACAACGGTTGACAGCATATTAGTCGCCAAAGGGACGTATTACCCGACAGGACAGCAAAATTCTATTGATCGGGACAGCTCCTTTCTGATCCTGCGTAGTGGCATAAAAGTCTATGGTGGGTATCCATCCGGCGGGGTCGGGACTAGAGAGGCTATGGTAAATCCCACGATTTTAAGCGGTAATATCGGTAATGTCAATGACCCAATGGATAACAGTGTGCATGTACTGGTCGTGGCCGGGGTCTATGACAGATCGGATAATAGGGCAGACAGCGTTGTTTTGGATGGACTTAGTTTTAATGACGGCTCCACCAGCGCTATTGCGGGCACGACCAAGACCTATAACGGCATTGCCGTATTAAGGACCGCCGGCGGTGGTGTGAATACCTCTAGTAACACTAGTGCCTGTATCGCCTGTATCGCCTTTAGACACTGCCAATTCTCAAACAATATACTACACGTCAGCATAGGCGGTGGCGGCATGTTTAATAATGTGTCTTCCCCCTTTATCAGTTACTGTACCTTTAGTAATAATACTGGTAATGGCAGCGGTGGTGGGATCTTTAATTCGATTGCTGACCCCATCATTGATCACTCCGATTTTTTGGACAATGATGTTCAGGGCAGCGGGGGCGGGATTTTTAATATTAGCGGCTCAGATCCCCTGATCACCAATTGCCTGTTTCAAGGCAATAATGTCAGGGGCACCGGAGGTGCCGGTATATACAATAATCAATCAAATCCAAGTATCCTTAATTGCACCTTTACCTTAAATCAAACCAGTAATACAACCACTAATAATACAGGGGGCGCAGGTATGTACAACCTCAACTGTTCACCGGTCATTACCCAGTGTAGTTTTACCGGCAATGTATCTGCCGGCCTGGGAGGTGGTGGAATGTTTAATTTTGGGGGCGCACCTACCATAACAAGTTGCATTTTTTCCGGTAATAGAGCGCTCCATACTTCAGGCTCCGGTGCCGGTCTGTTTAGCTTTGCCGAATCGGCGCCGGTTGTGACCAACTGCGTTTTTTCCGGCAATTACGGGAACGGAATTTCTGGCGGTGCGGCCCTGGGGATTAATTCAGCGACCGCAACCTTGATTAACTGCACTTTTTCGGGTAATTACAGTACTTCCTATGCTGCGGCTATCCACAGCTATAATGCCACCGCAGATATTAATATCCAAAACACCATTATTTGGGGCAATAAGGCAGAGAGGGGATATCCGGATATTTTAGCGGACGCTTCTGCCTTCGCTGTGGTTATTCAAAATAGCGACATCCAGTCTTACGGGGGCGGCGTAGACGGGAATATAAATGGCGATCCCTTATTTCAAAGTGCGCCCTTAGCGGAGCCTAATCCCGTATTTGGGGGAGACTTTAGCCTGCAGCCTGGATCTCCTGCCATTAACGCGGGTAATACCTCTTTTAATGGGACTACGACAGATTTTGCGGGCAATCCCAGGGTCTTTGGTGCTGCTATTGATATGGGTGCTTATGAATCCCAGCTGGCTACGGTCCCGGTAACCCTGGTGGATTTTAAAGGTTTGATACAAAACGGCCAGGCCATGCTTACCTGGAAAACAGGTGTGGAAACTGGACTAAGTCGCTTTGAGGTAGAACGCAGCAGTGACGGGGCGACTTTTTTGACCGTTGCCAGGATTACACCTAAAGGTAGTAATAGTAGTTATGCAACTAGTCTGACGCAGACGGATGCGCGCGCGTTTTATAGGTTGAAGCTGATAGGGCCTGGTGGGAAGTTTCGTTATAGTGATATCCTGACCCTTACGCAAAAGCTGACAAAAGCACGAAGCGTCTATCCCAATCCGGCGACCAATTATATCCAGATAAATATGACCCTGTCTGGCAGGGCGCGTATTTACAATGCGGCTGGTACTAATGTAAGATCGGTTCAGCTAGCGCCAGGGCTAAACCGGATCGATATCAGCACACTCAGTGCGGGCATTTATTTTATAAAGATGGGGGTTGAGAAAATAAGCTTTGTCAAAAAGTAATTGAATAAACTGAAAAAATAGGATAGCAGGCAACAGGCAATAGGAATAGGTAACGGCAGCTTCTTGGGAGCGTTTTTATAAAATGTGCCTAGATCGTCACATGGTCAAATAACTAAAAAAAACATGCAATCTGGCACCTTTTTACAGATATTCACCTGGCTCAATAGAAATTTAAAGAAGTAAACTTTTTAAAAAATTGTTCGACGAGTCATCCATTGCTAATTCCTGGTAAAAAATTAATGATGAAAAAACTTCTTTTTTTCCTTTCCTTGATATTAATAGCCCAATTGCTGCATGGGCAAACTGCTAGCTTGTATGTTACAGGCATTAATCAACCTTCAATGGTCGCTTTTGACGGTTCAGGTAATTTATTTGTAGCCACTTACGCTGGCGATGACGTCTATAAAATTGATGGAAATGGTACTACTGTAGCCACTTATACTGGTTTTAATACGCCTTCCGGCCTTGCTTTTGACGCCGCAGGTAATTTATATGTAGCGAGTCATGGAGATAACAGGGTAGATAAAGTGGATGCATCTGGCGGCGTTACTAGCTTTGCTACGGGTTTTGCATCTCCCGAAGGTATTACTTTTGATGGCGCGGACAATTTATATGTCACTAATTTCGGGGTCAGTACCATTAGTAAAGTGGACCCGTCAGGAACCATTACGCAAACGTATACGGGTATTGCCCACCCTTTCAGCATCGTTATTGATGGCTCGGGTAATTTATATGTTGCAAGTTTCAGTGGTAATACGGTTACTAAACTGGATGCAAACGGCAATCATATTGCAACCTATACAGGATTTAATATGCCCTATTGTCTCGCCCTTGACCATTCCGGTAATTTATATATAAGTAGTTACGGCAAAAAAGGTATTGATATGATTGCGGCTGGTAGTGCCGACGGCACTACCCCAACGGCATTTATATCCGGTTTGTCCTTCACACCTTATATGATGGCCATTCATGATAACGCTTTGTACGCCTCAGATGCCGTGTCAAATGTCTACAAAATTACAGGAGGCATCCTGGCAAAAATTACACATTATTATGTAAAACTGGATGCCACGGGTGCGGGCAATGGCAAGACCTGGGAAGATGCTTATACTAATTTACAAACAGCTATTGATGGAGCCAGCTCAGGCGATAGCATTTTTGTAGCTGAAGGGATTTACCAGCCTGCCAGCGGGGTAAGCTTTACCATGAAAGAGGGCGTGAAGATATTTGGCGGCTTTTTAGGCACTGAAACGGCTTTTTATGAGCGTAACCTTGCCCACAAGGCTACACTTCAAGGTAATGGTACCAGCGTTATTGTCAACAATAATAACGGCTTAACTGCTACGACCGAGATAGACGGATTTATTGTCACAGGTGGCAATAATGGTGATAACGCCGGTGGAGGAATGGATAATACCGCTGTCAGTCCAACCATCCGTAATTGTGTCTTTACCGGCAATACGGCTAGTATCGGCGGTGCTATACATAACTATAACGCTTCCTCACCGACTATAATCAACTGTGTTTTTTCCGGGAATGCGGGTATTGGAGCCGGAGGAGGCGCCATTTACAATATGAATCACAGTAATCCATTCATTATTGGTTGTGTATTTTCCCAAAATACAGGGCCTTATGGAGGCGCTATCCAAAACAGGTTTCACTCAGCCCCGGTGATTACTAATTGCGTGATTTATGGAAATACATCCTTTCAAGGCGGGGGCATCTATAATTCAGCGTCTGATCCGGTCATTACAAATAGCATTATTTGGGGCAATGTTGCTAATGGGGAAGGTAATGGACTGTTTAATAATAGTGCAGTCCCTGTCATTAGTTATAGCGATATACAGGACGGTCTGGTTGGCGGTGCAGGCAACATCAGTACTGATCCTTTATTTACCAATGGCGCTGGTGGTGACTACACATTGCAAAGCACTAGTCTCTGCCTAAATGCAGGCATGCCGGATACAACAGGCTTATTTACCGGTAATATTGATATTGCAGGTAACCCAAGAGTGTCAGGACCAGCCATAGATATGGGTGCCTATGAATCACCTGATGGGTCCCTGCCTGTCCAGCTTATTAGTTTCACTGGGATACTTAAAAACGCTGTGTCTGAGCTTGAGTGGCAAACAGGTACGGAAGATAATCTTAGGGATTTTGAACTGCAAAAGAGTATGGATGGGAAAATATTCCATATCCTGTCTACTATAAAAGCCAATGGGAATAATAGTTATTATGAGATCAAAGCGCCGCAATTAATACGAACTGCTTATTACAGACTAAAGATGGTTGACGATAACGGAAAAATTAAGTTTAGTCCTGTCGTCATCCTTATTCAAAACGGGGCGGGTAGTGGAGAAAATAACGGCCTGAATAGCATACTTGTGTATCCAAATCCGGCAAAGGATTATATCCGTGTTAAGATCAGTAGTGTGACTGCGGCCACTACTAGCACAGCTACCACTACTACTAGAGCCCAAAATGGTATCTATATCTATAACGCCTCAGGGGTACTGGTTTTGAAAGCGTCTTTGCAAGCGGGTGTAAACAAAATAGATGTTCACAGCTTAAGCGCCGGTGTATATTATGCAAAATTCGGGGCAAAGCAAGTAAAATTTATAAAACTATAAAACAGTAACACAGTACAACAGTGCAATAACTGCAAAAATATCCCAATTGAACTATTTAGAATCCAATAATTCTTTTATGAAAAAAATACGACTCATTACAGGCCTGGTTGTTTCGGTCTTTACTTTTTCGGCGCTTATCTTTACTCCATCCGAACTGCAAGCGCAGACGGCCAGCTTATATGCAACCGGATTTAGTCAACCAAACAATCTTACTTTAGATGCTGCAGGTAATCTATATGTCGCTACCTATGGTGAAAATAGTGTCGTTAAGGTAGACCCCAGTGGCACTAAAGTTGTTACCTATACTGGTTTTAATGATCCCTTCGGCCTGGCCTGTGACGGCTCTGGGAATCTGTATGTAAGCAGTGAATTTGGCGGGGATATTAAAAAAGTAGACGCAGGTACGGGGTCTATAACGACTTATGCCACCGGATTTACAACCCCAACGAGTATTGCATTTGACGCTAATGGTAATTTGTTTGTGGCTAATTACGGTGCCAGTATCATTTGTAAGGTAGATCCTTCAGGCGCAATAATCGCTACTTATGGAGCAGGCATTGCCAATCCCACAAGTGTTGTTATTGACGCTTTAGGCAATTTATACGTCTCGAGCTATAGCGCCAATACCGTCACTAAACTAGATCCAAGCGGCAATCATATAGCCACTTATACAGGTATGACAAATCCCTATGGCCTGGCGCTTGATAAAGCCGGGAATTTATATATTACGCAATATGACAGTAATGCTATTGGGCTGATCAAGGCAGGCAGTGCAGACGGTACACAGCCAACAATTATTATGTCGGGGTTGTCATTTACACCTACCATGCTTGTCTATCAAAATTATACCCTGTATGCAACAGATGGTTTAAACAGTGTGTATAAGATCTCAGGCGGCATTTTAGCGCCTCAGACTCATCACTTTGTGAATCTTAATGCAACCGGTAATAACGACGGAACAAGCTGGTTAAATGCCTATACCAACTTTCAAACGGCCATTGACGCCGCTTCAGCAGGTGATAGTTTGCTTGTCGCACAGGCCAGTTATCAGCCTGCCAGCGGCAATAGCTTTATTATGAAAGAAGGCGTGGAGATATTTGGCGGTTTTCTCGGCACAGAATCCTCTTTTGACCAGCGCAGTGATGCAAATAAGCCCACCTTGCTGGGTAATGGTAATAGCGTCATTCGTAATGAAAATAACGCTTTAACCTCGGCTGCGCTATTAGATGGGTTTATTATAACGGAAGGGGGGAACTATTTTGCCAGTGTGGCAGGGGGAGGTATGTATAATGACGGCGCTTCGCCCACCATATCCAATTGTATTTTTACGGCCAATGGTACATTTGACAATGGTGGTGGCATGTGTAATTATAATGCAGCGCCTGTTATTACAAACTGCATATTTGTAAGCAATATCAGCCATAGTTTGGGTGGTGCTATATTTAATGCCAATTCTTCTCCCTTAATTACTAATTGTACTTTTTCCATGAATACGATAACTGGCCTTGGAGGCGGAGGTATCTATAATATTGGCTCCAATCCGACTATTAAAGGCTGTCTTTTTTCTGGAAATGGGTACGACTTCGCCTGGGGTGGTGGTATGTATAATGACGGCGGGTCGGCGCCCTTTATTACGAACTGCGTGTTCACCGGCAATAAAGCCGCCGCTGGTGGCGGTATGTATAATGTTGGTTCTTCGCCCACCATCCTAAACTGTACCTTTTCAGGGAACTACGGCAGTAATTTTGGAGACGGGATATTAAATTATAATGCAGCCTATCCGGTTATTAATAATACCATTATCTGGAATAACGGGACGACGGGTATTGTAAACCAAAACGGCGCCACACCCAGTATAACTTACAGCGATCTGCAGGACGGCGTGGCAGCAGGTATTGGCAATATTAGCATCGATCCTTTATTTTCTGCCCCCAATCCAAACCCTGCTCCTTTTGTTGGAGGAGATTACAGTCTGCATGGAGCAAGTCCTTGTATCAATACCGGCACGCCGGACACCACAGGTCTGCATATTGGCAATACCGATATAGCGGGTGGTCCAAGAATTATGGGTAGCCTGATAGATATGGGGGCTTATGAATCGCCCCAAGGTGCGCTACCTGTAAAGCTGATTAGTTTTCAAGGAAAACTTCAAAACGGGATAGCTGAACTTAGTTGGCAAACCGGCGTCGAGGATGATTTGACTCGTTTTGAACTGGAAAAAAGTACGAGTGGCAAAAACTTTGTAAGGGTAGCTACTATTACAGGCAGGGGAAATAACAGCACTTATGTCGAGCATGTAGCGCAAATGGAACCCATAAGCTATTACCGGTTAAAGTTAGATGACGACAACGATAAAAATAAATTTAGTAATGTCGTCAGGCTTGCTCAAACGGCCTTAACCCATTTATTTGTTTATCCTAATCCCGCAAAAGACTATATCAATATAAATGCTGCCAGCACGGGTACTATATATATTTATAATGCAACTGGGGTATTGGTCGCTCAAAAAGCTTTACAAGTTGGTCTGAATAAGTTAGATATCAAAGCATTAAGTGCGGGTGTTTATGTGGTGAAAGTAGGCGGGACAGCTTTGAGGTTTGTGAAGCAATAATTGGCTAAGGTAATGGTGGAAGTAGTGACATCGTTAGCTTCTTTTCATTCGTATTCATAACCGCATAAATCAATATAAGCCAGTTGGTAACAAGGGGATTGCAACTATGCATTGAGCAATATTATAAGGCTAACAGGTGGTTGCGGAACTGCTGGTAGTTGCATTGCCCTGGGTTAAACATGCCATGCAAGCCAGTTATTTAAGTAAGGTTATTTGTTTAACTTTTTAAATCTGACTGTACAGCTAAAAATTATTGAAAATATTTTTCATGTTGATAAGCTTGGCAATCAAAAATTTATTAATGGCTATTGCTAATAGCTTAACCGTTTTATTTTTCTTTTTGCCTCACTATCTTTTATCAGTTCATTAAGTCGTTTTATACTTGTTGCACGCTGTTTTGCAGTCATTACCCAGTGAATGGCTGACCTCTGATAGGATGGCGCTAAGGATTGAAAAAATGTCCAGGCTTCTTTATTGGCTTTAAATACTCCTGCAAATTCCGCTGAAAGAATTACTGGCTCTTTTTCGTAAGAATAAATTTTAGATTTATGTTCCTTTCTTTTCTCAAAGGCTAATACGCCCTTTGGGTGCATAAGGCCTTTCCCAGTCAGCTCCTCAACCTTTTTTATATTGATGGCGCTCCATATACTTGTCGGTTTTCTAGGGGTAAATCGAATAAAATAACTGTCCTTGTCAATTGATTTTCGAACACCGTCTATCCAACCAAAACATAAGGCCTCGTCAACGGATTGACTCCAGGTCATGCTGGGCTTACCGCTGTGTGCCTTGTAATAGCCTACAAATAATTCAGTTGCCTTTTCATGGTTTTTTGCTAACCACTTTCTAAAATCTGATTGGGAGGCAAAAAACGTGGGTTTGACTGCTAAATTCATTTTTCCACGAGCGTTTTAAGGTTGTTTAAAATACCGTTCCAGCTACCAATAGAATGATCCCTGGACTGTTCGTCTTTAAAGCCTTCCTGTGTTATGGTTACAACGGTTTGGCCATCGCTTTTTTTAAGATCATACGTAATCGTACTAGTATCATCTGGATCGTAGGCTGTTCCCCAAAATGAGCTCCAGTAGCTATGCCTTATCATCTTTTCCTTTTGGGTTTCCAGAATGAAGCCTTTATCCTCGTAAGAAGTCCCCTGCCAGGTTCCGGTAAAAGTAATAGGACTTCCTTTTTTCCAATCAGTATTAACTTCTGTCCCATAGAAGTATTGTCTAATCATTTCTTTGTCTGTTAAGGCGAACCATACTTTATCAATGGAGCTATTGATTTCAATTTGGTCCGTTACCTTTAAATTTTTATTCATTTTACTGTTTTTATTGATAAATATTATTTGGTGTTTTCTGATAACAGGAGCATTAGCGCCCTGTTAAATTCAGGTGCCTTTTCTCCAAGTGGGTTAAAGTAATTTTTATTGAACGATTCGACACTTCTTAATGCCTGTATCGTTAATTTTATACCTTCTTTACTAAGGATGACCAATTTAGCCCTTGTATCCGTTGCATGTTCCTTTCTTATGATTAATCCTTTTTTTTGAAGCGTCCTCAAAACAGTGGAGGTCGTCATTGGGTCAATATGTGCATGGGAGGCAAGTACAATTTGCGTTACTTCCCTTTTTTGTTGCGTAAGCCATAGGATGCTTGCAAGGAGTGTCATTTGTGGGCTGGTGAGACTATATTGTTCCAAAATAACATTCTTGCCTTTTTGCCATTGACTCATTACTTGCCACATGAGAAAATCGGGACTTTCCTCGGGTTTGCCAAATGTATAATCTTTAATTGTCATTAATGATCTTCTATTTTGTAAGTGTAAATATAATAAGTGTTATTATAATATACAAATTTATTTTAAGAGGCAGAACTTAAAAAGGCACCAATGCTTAAATTTCAATGCTTTAAAAACTTTTTTAAAGCAAGGCGACCTCCCTGGATAAGACAGAAGAGGTGACAATTTAGGCGGGTTTTCGCGTCTGGAGCATAACACTACCCTAATTAGAAAGGGTGGGGCAATAATATAACTAATGAACAATTTAGATGAATTAAGACTTAACCTGATTGGTATATATTATAATAAATATTTTTATGTCATAGGTTACCACTCTGATTTCGGTCCAGCGTTGTGTGATAAGAAGGAAGGTGGAGGGCATTGTGGCTGTTTTTATAAATACAAGTAAACTATCGCTGGCCCCCATTTTATGACCGCCAATGGCCTACCATGGTCATTGACAATATAAGCAAAGTTGTTCAAGATCCTTTATAGAATAGACGTAAGGCCATGTTTAATCTTTTGCAGGAAATGTAAAGCGTTATGTTGCTTATTCGGGGTTCGGTAATTTGCTTTTTAACAATTGTAGGGTAAACTTAAAATGGCGGTTGAGTAGTCTGAAGGGTACTTATATCCTGAAATATTACAACACATTCCAATCACCAAAGATGAACAGATTACCTTATTTATTGTCGATCATTATTTTACTGGCATGTTTTTCGGCAACGGCGCAGCAAAACAAAAGCTGGGCGGATTTTGAGCGTTATAGTCAACAAAATGAGCAGCTAAACCCCTCCAGTACACCAGATGCTGTATTTATGGGTAATTCTATCACCGATTTTTGGTATAATAATGATAGTGCTTTTTTATCGGACACAACTATATAGATCGAGGTATTAGTGGTCAAACCACTTCACAGATGTTAGTTCGGTTCCGGCGCGACGTTATAGATTTACATCCTAAAGTGGTCATTATTTTGGCTGGGACCAATGATATTGCTCAAAACACAGGATATATTTCGCTTGAAGATATTTTGGGGAACCTGATTTCAATGACAGAGTTGGCCCAAACCCATCATATTAAGGTGATATTATGCTCCCTTACTCCTGCCTACGATTATCCCTGGCATAGAGGAATCCAACCCAATATTAAAATTCCCAGGCTCAATGCCATGATTCGCAACTATGCAAAGAAACACCGAGTCACTTATGTTGATTATTTTAGTGCCATGACAGATGGCAATAATGGCATGCGTGCGCCTTTGTCTAAGGATGGCGTACATCCCAAATTAGCTGGTTACAAGATTATGGAAAAGATTTCCAGTGAAGCTATTGCGAAACTAGTGGGTAAATAGGAAGGACCGTCTAGATTGTTATTGCTTGAGTGAATGTGCATGAACGTGTGTGAATTGCCCCCTGCTGTTATTGGATAGAATCGGAAAAATGATTTTGAATCAATTATAAATCAAATAAAAACAGTTAAGAACAAAATCTATACTTTACACATAAAATTCAAATTTCAATAATCAAAATGAGAAAGCGTATATATTTTCTTTTAATGGGAGGTGTTTTGCCTTTATCAATGTTTGCTCAACAGATCCAGCGTCGGGAAAAATATGATATTACGAAAGATAAGGTGTTGTATACAATAGGCTATGCCCACCTGGACACCGAATGGAACTGGGACTACCCAACAGTAATTGATCAGTATATCAAAATACAATGGTGGATAATTTCAAACTTTTTGATAAATACCCTGATTATGTGTTCAATTTTACGGGCTCGCGTAGGTACAAAATGATGAAGGAGTATTATCCCGATCTTTATAAAAAAGTGCAGCAGTATGTTAAAGAAGGTCGTTGGTATATTTCTGGATCTTCTGTTGATGAAGCTGAAGTGAATACCTCTTCCTCAGAATCTTTAATACGGCAGGTACTTTATGGAAACCTCTTTTTTAAACATCAGTTCCATAAAGTAAGTGAGGATTACATGTTACCTGATTGTTTTGGCTTTGTAGCGACCACGCCTTCCGTATGGAAGCATGCTGGTCTGCTCGGGTTCTCCACGCAAAAACTTACCTGGGGATCCGCTAACGGCATTCCATTTAATGTGGGTGTTTGGGAAGGGCCAGACGGACAGGGACTTCTAGCAGCGCTAAATGCAACAAGTTATAATGGAAACGTTGTTCCAAGACTTGACAAGGATAAAGAGTGGACAGACCGGATAGAAAGTGATATCAGGAAATATGACATTCCCTTTGATTACAGGTATTACGGTATAGGAGATCAAGGAGGTGCTCCCAGAGAAAAAGACGTACGTAATGCAGTCGGTAGTTTGAAGCATGGAGACAGCAGCAATTTTAAAGTTGTATTGACTTCTTCTGATCAAATGTTTAAAGACATCACCCCAGCAATTCAAGCTAAGTTACCTATTTATTCAGGTGACCTTCTACTAATCCAACATAGTGCTGGCTCCATGACCTCGCAGTCTTTTATGAAAAGATCCAACAGAAAAAATGAACAACTGGCCAAGTCTGCAGAATTGCTCTCCGTTGGAGCGGATTGGTTAAAAGGAGCTTCCTATCCGCATAAAAAGCTCAACAATTCGTGGGATTTAGTGTTAGGTAGCCAAATGCACGATATCCTTTCTGGAACAGCCACTCCTAAAGCCTATACATATGCGGAAAATGATGAATTTATTGCCATGAACGGCTTCTCCGAAGTAGAAAAAAATGCAGCCAGTGCGGTAAGCCATCAACTGAACACGGCCGTTCAGGGCAAAGCAATTGTGGTATATAATCCAGTGGCTATGGACCGACAGGGAGTTGTTAGTGCGGATATTAGCTTTGCACAAAAGCCGGAAAATGTTGGTATATACGACAAAAGCGGCAATAGACTACCTTCCCAGATCATTGCTACCAATGGCAACAAGGTGTCTGTAATTTTTCTGGCTAAGGTACCCTCAGCAGGAATGGAGGTCTTTGACGCCAGAGAGACCAGTGATCAGCCCGGGCCAAGTGCTTTAACTGTTAAAGACAGTAGTTTGGAGAACCAGTATTTTAAAGTAAGGATTGATCACAATGGGGATATTGCCAGCATTTACGACAAAACTGCCAGAAGAGAAGTACTTTCAAAGCCTGCATCGCTACAGTTTCAAAAAGAGCACCCTCGGGAATGGCCTGCCTGGAATATGTATTGGTCAGACAGGAAAAATCCGCCTTTTGATTTTATGAATAAAAATGTCACCATAAAAATTGTGGAGCAAGGGCCCGTCCGGGTGGCTTTACAAATTACAAAAAAAGGCCAGAATTCAGAAATTACACAAATTGTCAGCCTGGCTGCAGGTGAAGCAGGCAAAAGGATTGAGGTAGCCAATAAAATAGACTGGCAATCCACGGGTGTAAGTCTAAAAGCTGCATTCCCTACGACGGTTGGCAATGAAATGGCTACTTATGGTTTGAACACAGCAGCTATTGAACGGTCCACAAATAGCCCTGTTAAATTTGAGGTGCCTTCCAGACAATGGTTTGATCTGACCGACAGATCCAATAGTTATGGGGTAACGATAGTAGAAGACTGCAAATACGGTTCAGACAAACCTGATGACAGTACCGTAAGACTTACACTCATGTATACGCCTAAGGCCAATTCTTATGTTTACCAGGGTTCACAGGATTGGGGTAGTCATGTGTTTAAATACGCTATTTATCCACACGTTGGTGGGTGGAGATATGCCAAATCTCCCTGGCAGGGACGCTTTATTAATGAACCGCTTGTCGCTTTTGAAACTACCAAGCACGCCGGGGCGCTAGGAGATAGCATTTCCTTATTAAAATTAAATTCCGATAAAGTCCATATTATGGCCTTTAAGAAAGCTGAGGAAAGTAATTATTACATTGTGCGGTTTAATGAATTATATGGCAAAAATGTCAAGGGTATTTCTGCTCAGTTTCCGGGTAAAATTGTAGATGCATACGAAGTAAATGGCCAGGAACAGAAGATCGGACCTGCAAATTTTTCCGGCAATTCATTGCATTTCGATATGACAAAGTTTATGCTTAGAAGCTTTGCTGTTAAATTTGACACCCCAAAACAGCCATCTTCTATCCCCGAACAGAAAAGTGTGGATCTTGCATATAATCTGGACGCCTTTAGTCTGGATGATAACAGAAGTGATGGACATATGGCGGATAGCTTATCGTATCCAGGAGAAATGATTCCTTCACAAATAACCAGCGAAGATATCCATTTTAAAATGGGGGCAGCTGCACCGGGTGAAAAAAATGCACTGGTGGCAAACGGGCAAACGATTCACCTTCCTGCAGGAGATTATAATAAGGTTTTTATCCTAGCGGCAGCTGATCGGGATACTGCAGGTGATTTTCTTATTGGAAATAGGCGAGTTAGAATAGGGATACAGGGCTGGACTGGTTTTGTTGGTCAGCATTACGGACGTAAACTCACAAATAAAGATAGGACAGTGACGGCGATTACGCCTGCCTATGCAAAACATGATGATATTGCCTGGTATAGCTCACATACGCATTCGCCAAAAGAAAACCTGGCCTATCAATATAGTTATCTTTATAAATACGAAATCGATTTGCCTAAAGGCGTTAAAAAGATTAAGTTGCCTAAAAATAGCAAGATTAAGATATTTGCAATAACAGTAGCAAATAAATTAAATGAAGATGTAACGCCTTTGCAGCCACTAAGTGACGACTATAAAGTCTTTCCATCGGTTCATCTACGACAAATTGCTGAGTAATCGAGTAAAAGCATGGTAGCCTATAAATAATCCTCATGTTTGATCGTTGAAAGTCGGCAGTCGTAATTCCAATTAGAATTTCAGCTGCGATCTTACAGCCTACTGATAAAGGTTGCTTCTTAAATTAACGCCTTTTTAAATCATTTTTTGCTGTTTTTATGTTCGCGATTAAGCGCTCTTTTTGGAGTAACACCTTGCTTCTGCCTCAAGATGCAGTCCGGGTGGGAAAGAGGGAGAATATAAAGGTGACCATTCCCTTTAAATTTAATAAAGCGCTGCGATGGCAGCAACGGCTTCATTTGAAAAATTTGGGCATTGTTTGTCAGTTACTTGTAAAACAAAAATGTCTCAATCCTGAAAAAAATCACCCATAACTACCTTATTATTATAGCGAAGTATGGTTTTTTAATTAATTTCCTAAATTTAACCACTTTGTTGAGTAAAATTTACCTATTATATGTGCGAAATGGCTATTGTTTAGGAAATAAGTGCTTTTTTCTAAAATTAAATTGTTTCCTAATAAGGAAACATGTTTCTTTGCGGAAAATTTGAATGGAACAGAATTTCAAGGTAGAATTCTTACCGGAAGCCCAAGAATTCTTAGAACATTTGGACGATAAACCACGAAGTAAGATATATTACAATATTAGAAAGTCACAGGTTGTTAATGATTAAGAATTGTATAAAAAGTTAAATGAATATATTTGGGAATTTCGTACGCAATTTAATGGAATGGCATATAGGCTATTGGCATTTTGGGACAAGGATGAAATGGAGCAAACACTTGTAATTGCCACACATGGCATTAACAAAAAAACGAAGAAAACTCCAAAAAAGAAATTGATAAGGCAGAAGATATCAGAAAACAATACCTAGAGTATAAACATAAAACGAAATAATTATGGAAAATAAATTTAAGACAGTACCCCTGGAGGCTATGATCGATAAACACATTGGCAAGCATGGTACGGCGAAAAGAGAAGAATTTGAAAAGGAATTACGGATTGATCTGCTTGGTCAAGCCATAAAGGAAGTTCGGCTGGAGCGTAATCTTACCCAGGAGCAATTGGGCGAGTTGGTTGGTGTACAAAAAGCCCAGATATCAAAGATTGAAAATAGTGTAAAAAACGCCAGATTTGAGACAATTCTTAAAGTGTTTGATGCCTTAGATGCTAAAGTCAATTTTAACGTCGTTTTTCAGCCCAAACCGAATGGCACTTCCCAATCCTTTGCTCGCCATTGACAAGGTCTCAATAGGCTAAAACATTATCAGAATGGGAATGATTTTGAACCCTTGTAAGATCTGCGCCAACTTATTTTGTATTCGAATCAGGTTGCGCACCCTTAAAAAATAATGCCTTTTTGGATGAACAGTTACAGATGGTGACCGGAATGGCACCTTAAAATGGCAGCCAGCCAGTTCTGACAAGGCGGATCTGAATGTCTGGATCTACGTTGATCGGGGTGAAGCCCATGATATGAATACAACCCAGATTTATTATACCAAAGATCCGAACAAAATCACCTATTATGAGGTGTGGTATCCGGTTGTGCTTAGCTGAGATGCCTTCCTTTTTTGATGGATTTAGAAGCTGGCGTATAGAAAATGTCGGAAACTTAAAAAAAGTAGCGCTTCATGTATAGATTAGGTGGACGGTTGCCCATATTTACCTATTAATTATCCAGCAATTTTATCCTAATCTATTTTTGGAATACACTGTATAGGTTAAAAAAAGAAATAGCCTATTTTAAATGATGAAGGATGGATTTTATAAAAATTTATAAAGTCTATAGAAAATTTTAATGCTGAGTAGCAGGTGAATGAAACGTTGATTGATTACGCATAATTACTCATTCAAACTTAGTCGATACGCTGAAGGCGTTTTTTGAACAATTTTTTTGAAAAACTTATTAAAATTAGTCAGGTTATTATAGCCGCATTCATAACAGATCTCAGAAATCGACTTGTCAGGATGCAAGAGCAGATTACAGGCGTGCTGTATACTCAGTTCATTTAAAAATAAAGAAAAGGTCTTCCCTGTATGCTCTTTAAAATACCTGCAAAAAGCGGTAGGCGCCATATTGGCTACCGCTGCTACTTCATCCAGTAATATATCACGAGAAAAATGCTGCATTAAAAAATGATAAACATTGTTAATTCGACTGGTATCTTTTTCGTTGTAGATATTGGAGAAACTTTCTCCAGATAAAAACTGCCAGTCCTCGGTATTTAAAATGAGATCCAGTATGGACAGTAAGCTAACCAACTGAGATAACCCTCCACTGGTATTGGCGCAGGCATTGCCAGAAAATTTGCGGTGGCGGGGGCTACGATCTGTGGTTGTGATCTTGGGGCAAAGGATGATGACTTTACGGCACTTTCAACTATCTATAAAGTGCCGGTATTGTATCATCAGTGTGATGTCACAGATAAGGAGGCCTTAGCAGTATTGGTACAAAATATTATATCAACTTTTGGTAGGCTGGATGTCCTGGTCTCAAGTGCAGGTGCGAACTTTTTTGAGGGTGCTGCCAAGTGCAGTGAAAATATATGGGAACAGAATATGCAGCTCAATTTAAAATCTCACTGGCAATTGGCCAAATATTGTAAACCCTACTTAGAAAAGAATAAGGGGGTTATCATCTTGATGGGATCCAATCATGGCAATGCAACGATGCCTGGATGTTTTCCTTATAATATCACAAAGTCAGCCGTTAAAAGTCTGGTCCAGACGCTCGCCATAGAGTGGGGGCCCGCCATTAGAACAGTGGGGCTTGCGCCTGGCTTTATAGATACTCCAGGGAATCAAAAATGGTTTGACAGTTTTGAGGATAGCGAGCAGGCCAGAAAAGATACGATCCGCTCCCATCCGGTAGGTCGCATCGGGACGCCAGACGAAGTAGGTGCCTGGTGTGTATTTCTGGCGAGTGATTATAGCTGTTTTGCCAGTGGAACTACCTACTTATTGGATGGTGGACGTAGTGCCTTGATGTGATTTGTAAATTTAGATCAAATTTGTATATGGCTTATAAGAAAAAGATCTGGTGCAATCCTTATTGATCGTTTAATTTCTACTTGGTTTTGCAGGCGTTTTTAAAGGGTTTTATTCCCATTTAATAAGGAATAATTTAAATTTTGTAAATTGATCTGGCATTTAATGATCAAGTGCAAAAGATGATATGAAAGATGTCCATTTGAATAAAAGGAAACTGGATACGAAAGGTTTGTTGTCATTTTGGACGAAAAATATAGTTCGTACTATTAAAAGGTGAATTGAGAAAATCAATATTAGCCGTATTTTGTTTTTGACACACCTCAAGGAACGTTTAAATATTGCATATTCAATTCAAAAATCAGTGGCTTATTTAAGGTAAAACCAAAATATACATACGTATTTAGATTGCTTTTGTTACAGGACGTAATTACCGCTATCCCCGCATTAAGACTATAAGACAGCAAGAGCGATATTTTAATGGTTGATATACAGCATAAATTCTCACAATCTTAAACCTTGAAATTGGTTATTAAAATATCTAACTTGGGATTTTAATTATGTTATTTGGCATTGAATTAGTTTTAAATGATGTATTTCTTGTGGGGCTTGGTGCTTTTTTTAAAATGATAATTGTATCTTAGAGAGGTGTTATTTAAACTCACTAGGACTATGAAATCAAAAAATGAATTTCTTGAAATGGTTTATGCATTAAGGGAAAGCGGGAAAAGAATTGCTAGTAAGACAAAGAAAGCTTTTTATTCTGGTTTTAGGATAGAAGGTGATAAGCTCCATTTCTATAGGGAAGGCCCTCAAACCGAGTGGACGTTAAATATTGAAGACCTCTGGAAAGTCTATTGCACACAAGAATTTATAAATACTTCGGTGGTTAAAAAGTTATAGGAGGGCATACTAATTCGCCTATCGTGGCTATATTGATCAATTTGCAGTGTATAGATGAGAATGGTAAAAGGATATAGGATTGGAGGGATCGGAGTGTTTTTATTAACAAAGATCACTAATATGATGTTTGTCACTCAAACATTATCCTGATATTTCCATTATAAATTATCATGATTTGCGCCTAGAAGTGTTTATTTTGATTTTGTTTTAAATTATTTTAGGTCTTAACAAATCACTATCCGCCCATTCTCAGTTTTTACCTTTCCCTGCAGCGTAGCTTCTTTTATTCCAAGTTGCATTGCATGTTCTACATTACCACCCACTCGGCCATATTGAAATAACTTAGCAGTCTCTCGCACAAGATCGTCTTCCGGCATACTTATCTGTGTTCTAAGGATTTCATGAACGGCATTGGCTACTTCAAAAGGCGGTAGATCTTCAGCACTGCGGCGTCCCGCTTCCCCAGCTGGTATCCGAAAATCGGAATACTTTCCTGGGATAGTTTCTTTTTTCCAAAAACAAGTATTCCCATCCTGGTCCTGGGAAGCTTCCAAGTCCATATCGTCTAATACCTGATTTAACCTGGCTTGAATACGTACCCCCATTTTTTTGATCCCCCAAGCAGCTAACACCCGGCGACATAATAGGGATTGCATAACTGGCGCTTCACAGTCAATTACCGCTTTGATTTGTTCCATTAAAACGGTCGTGCTGTTATAAGCCAGAAAGTCTTCGTAAGTAAGCCCTGTCATGACCGGCAATTCAGCTATATTATACACTGCGTGTAATGGATCTTGCGTTTCTGAAAGGGATACAGAATCAAGAATCTGCGATTCACTGGCCGTTGCGAGCTTATTATAAGAGGTTACGTCTTCCAGTTCCTGACTTAAGGCCAGATTTTTTTCGCCTGTTATTGTTTTTGAATCAGTCGCTGCTATTAGAGGAGGTATGTCTGGTGATGTGTCATGAGTATTAATATAGCCATCATTACAATCTCCAACTACTTTTTGAGTTTTATCGTCAATTACCGCTGCGTCTTCAACTTCCCCAGCATCTGAATTTTCCCCCTTCAGGCTAAGCATTTTTTGCTGCTCCAGATAGTCCAGTAAAGCTTGCAATACTTCATCCTTGTTTTCCCATAAGTCTAGCGCCCAGATTCTAAATAATTTCCAGCCTAATAATTTTAAGACAGAGGTTTGAACGACATTTCTGTCCCGGGCACTTTGCCCGGACAGATAATTATAGCCGTCAAACAAGACCCCGATCAGATACTGTTTTGGTTTATCCGGGTGAATAACAGCCATATCAATATGATAGCCAGAACAGCCAATATTGGTATCAACCTGGTATCCTTTCGACCTTAGAAAGGTTGCCACTGTTATTTCCATGGAGGCCTGTGTAACCTTATTTTCCATGGACGTATGTGTGGAAGGCAAGGCAATTTTACCTTTTTCGGCAAAAGCCAGAAACGCCTTTAGTCCCGCCACACCTTCAGAGCGTGTGCGACTTAGATCAATTTGGTCGGCTCGAAGCGTGGCATATATTTTCATAAGGTACCGAGCCCTGGAAACCGCAACATTTAGTCTACGCCAACCTCCATCACGGTTGAGTGGCCCAAAATTAAGCGAGACCTGCCCTGAGTCATCTGGCCCATAACAAACGGAAAAAAGAATAATATCTCGTTCATCTCCCTGGACATTTTCCAGATTTTTTATAAACAACGGCTCACCTGTAGTATTATTGATTTCCTCAAGCTCCGGTTTGCGCTCAAACTCGTCATTTAATAAGTCTTCTATGAGGGCTTGTTGTACAGAACTAAAAGTTACCACCCCGATACTTTTCCTGTCCCCCTCGGGCAGAGAAAGCAGTCTGACTATTTCTTTAACAATAGCCTCAGCCTCGGCCCTGTTTTGCCTGGTTTTTCCTTTATCATAAACGCCTTTAACTGGGACATAATGGACCCTGGTTGCCAGATCATCTGGTGAAGGAAATGTATACAGGCTATTGTCATAATATTTGGCATTGCTAAAAGCGATAAGACTTTCATGCTGGCTACGGTAATGCCATTGTAATTGTCTACTGGGTACGGAAAGTGCCTGACAGTCATCCAGGATGCTTTCCAGGTCTTCATTAAAATCTTCTTCATCAAAATGCACGGAAGAAAAGAAACTGGTAGGGGGCATCTGCTTTGGATCTCCCACAACGATAAGACTTTTTCCTCTGGCAATGGTGCCAACCGCTTCGCTGGTTGGCATCTGTGAAGCCTCATCAAAGAGCACCAAATCAAAGGGCTCACTATTAATATCTAGATACTGTGCCACAGATATAGGACTCATAAGCATGCAGGGCATCATTCGGGGTAGTAGATGGGGAATGTGATTGAAGAGCTGACGAATAGACATCCCCCTACCTTTACTTTTGATCGCCTTTTGTAGGATACCTGTCTCGGAAGTTGCTACTGCTCCCTGGGAAAAAAATGGCACACGTGAGGCTAGTTTTGCATATAACATCTGCTGCGTAAGCTTCGTAAATGTACTGGTAAGCTCCTGGAATTTAGCTATCTGTGCATTAAAATATTGCCCATTAAAAGCAGATAGGGATGGATTTACACTAATAATTTGGGAGGCAAGGCTGCGTACCAGACTCTTTTTAAAACAGTCAAGCATTTGATCGGTATTAAATGCTTCTGCCTCATAAGCAGCTATAAGACTGTCCAAGTGTACCTCCAGTGCTTTTTTGCGCACCTGAGTCCAATTAAACCAGTTTTTAAGCCCATCCAAGTGCGTAAGCCATAAGTAGGCCTGTTCAAGTCCCGGGTCTCTATTGCTTTTTCGATTAAATGGCAGGGGAGCACCTAATGCTTTTTCCAGGCCATGTCGCTGCACCTTTTCGTTTTGGATTACCTGCACCAAAGATTGTAATAAAGCAGCCTTCTTATTTTGAAAAGCAGCGCGGCCGTTTTGAAAGAGCTGACTGGTTGCCTGACAAGCTTTATACAAGTCGTCTGGCCCCTTGCTAAAGGGCAAAATGAGACTATTTAAGGTTTTTACCCCCGATAGCCCTTGTTCAAGCTGGTTCCATACAGGATGGCCATTGTTCCAGAAACGCCCAAGCGTTTCTTCCAAATAGGCATTGTGGGTTGCTAAGACAGCCTCGTTTTCCTGATAGGTAAGTGTATCCAGTAGGATTTGTGGTACTTCCTGGTTTTGAATAACACCTGTTTTCAGGTAAGCATATAATTGACGCTTTATTTTTTTCTGGCCAAAATACCTAGGCAACAGCCATTTTGCCTTGGTCAGATTCCACTCAGTGAGCAGTTCTCCAGCCGGAGCTGTTAATAGCGAGGCCTGGAATTTTTGACTGAGTTCACTACTTATTTTATCCCGCAATTGCCCGGCACTAATCAAAGGAGTGATTACTTTTTCAAATGCTGCTAGATCTTTGGTCTGAAAAAAGCTTTCTGGTATATCTGGTAACTGGACAATGTATTGGATAAGCTCCCGGAGCTTATCCAATTGCTCGCTTGACCAGTCATCATCTGGTAAATCTAGCCGTTGGGTGACTTGTTGCAGTAATTCATTGAGCTTCCCTCTGGTCTCAACAAATAATCCCAGTTCCTGCCGAGTCTGCTCCTTTTGCTGGTGACTATACTGGTCTGGCGCCAATCCATATAGTGGATTACTTTTGGCTGCGCCTCCACACAGGCCTGCAGCTATTTGCAATTCTTCTACCACAGCAGTCCACTGATTGCGCTTTTCCCTATCCAGGGTGCTTAACGCTTGCCCAGAAAAGGCAATATCGTCTTTTGTCTCAGGATACTGCATATATTCGTTGAATAACTCATAAAGGCTGTATCCATAAGTTTGTTTTTTATGTAAAGCGTCCACATACTGATTGAGTACCTCGCGCAATCTTCCAAGCCTTTCCGCCTCTGATTTAAAACTTTCCGGTGCTTGCGTGTGGAGTATATCCATCGTCTTTTGCAGTTGGGCCAACACTTCTGATTTCCTGGCTTTATTAGAATGCAACTCTAGGCAGAAAGGCCCTAGACCGATTGCGGCAAGACGGGACTGTACAACAGATAAGGCAGCCATTTTCTCCGCTACAAATAGTACGCGTTTACCCTGGTATAGGCTGTTGGCAATAATATTGGTAATTGTCTGGGACTTGCCGGTACCTGGAGGGCCATGTAAGACGAAGCTGTTTCCAGCTGTTGCTGCGCTAATGGCTCGCAACTGAGTTGCATCCGCATTTATTGGGAGCAAAAGATATTCATAACCGTATTTATTATCAAGTAGTTCTTCATGAATATATTCAAGTGGCTCCTTTAAATGGCCTTTTGTCAGCCCCTCAACAATGGGATTTTCTCTCATTTTATCAGCATTGGAATGGATATCGTTCCACATGATAAATTTACTGAAAGAGAAAGTACCCAAAAATATTTGCTCTTCTACATCCCAGCGGGGTATGGACATGACAGCTTGTCTGAGGATATTAAAAATTAGTTTTACATCAACCCCGCTCTCATCTCTAGGTAAAGGGTCGAGTCCAGATAGGGACAGTCCAAAATCCTGCCTGAGTTTCTCCAATAACGTAATGTTGAGCACCGTATCCTCTTCGCGGCTTCGGATAATGAAGCCTTTTTTAACAGATTTACGGATAATTTCTACAGGCATCAGTAGGATAGGAGCAAATCTAGGTCGTTCACTGGAAGGGGTTTCATACCAACGCAAGAGGCCGATTGCCAGATATAGGGTATTTGCACCATTTTCCTCCATGGCTTGTCGGGCACTACGGTATAGCGCAGTTAACCCGGCATAAAGGTTTTCTTCCGATACATAAACCCGAAGTCGCTTAAGCTTTAGTTCTTCTCTTACTAATTTAAGCATAGGGTCCTGACTGTTCAAAGACTGATACACGCCAGCACTGCGCAGCGGATTATCCCAGTCATTAGGTTTTGCCAGAATTTGAAACTCATCCCCACTAGCCATGCCGTCCTCTAATTCGTTAGGTGGCACTGGGATGAATTGCAGTGACGTCTTGGTAATACGCAGATTGAGTAAGTTATTGCGAAGGCTTAAGTCTAAAAGTTTCCTTTCCCATAACTGTTGCTTCCCAAAATGAATTTCCTTGACATGGGTTAATTTAACGCTTTGCTCTAAAGTTGACGGGTTGTTTAAATTCTCGTTTTGGATACCCGTATTTCAGGATCGATCATTTGCCACTCATTACCTATTTTTTTTCTTAGCGGCAACGGCCTTATACCACTGAAGCGGCTCCGGTGTACATCAATAAAATAATCAAAATCCCTGAGATTGGCCATATGATTACTAGCCAGCAGTATCGCTTCATCAAAATTGGCCTGCTGCCCCTCATTCATAGCAGTGGCTTCAATAAGCAGAATTTCGTTAATCCCACTGGCCATTCTTTTGTGAGCAATGAAGGATCATCATTTACTGCATCCGGGAACGTGTCTTCCACCAGCCATGCACCTACAAAGGCATGCCCTTTAATGAGTACCAGTATGGGGTAAAGCCCCATTGCCTCCAGGCAGGATGCATAGAGCAAGGACATGTCCAGACAATTTCCCATGCTGGTGGCCAGCAACGTATCCACCAGCCTGACCCGCTGCCCTGCACCGCCAAAACTGGCAGGCACACTACAATACGTTATTTTTTTCTCCTTAATAACAGCATATAGCGCTGCCAATTGCTTTTTACACGATCAGGATTCTGACTTTGATAGTCATTGAGCGCAGAATTGTCGGTCCATTTTCCAAGTATCCCGGCAGCAGCCTTTAGGATAGGGACTAGTTCGGGTAAATTGGGCATTACAAAAGCCGACAGCATTTCCGGGAGGATGCTTTTCCCTAACCATTGATCATAGGCCAATAGCTCAATGTCGTAATCCGCTGTATAAACGGCCGTTTCATCTGCCAAGACAGACAACTTTAAAGAAGCGGCCATTTTTTCCGTTAGACTATAAATAAAAATAGGCTTAAGCTTAAGTAAAATGATTTCCGGTTGGAAGGTGCTTCCTGGAAGTAATTGTTCACTATGAAGTTCTATTATTTCTGCAAAATCATCCGATGGTTCAATTTTGACAGTGAGATTATTCCACAGGGTATCTGTGGTATTACTAACAGACAAATATCTGATGATAGGAACATGATTTTGGTAAAGTGCATAATTTACGGAAGGAAGGTAATCAAAAACAATTGGTGCTTCGGTTTTCTCATTTACATGACTGGACATGGACATTTTGGTCTATTTTAAGTGGTAATAGCTGGTATTAATGAAAAACAGCTATTACAAATCTTGTTGCTTATGTTATGAGGCAAATTGGTAGTATACCTACTTTCCAACGCAGAAACTGAGATGGCTAATGATAATAAAATGCAATTTGCCTTAATAAATGTACGCCATAAATTACATATTCTACAAATCAAATTGACAATTATGTATTAATAATTATCAATATATCGTGTCCTTTATTGGGGTTAAGCTTATTTAAAAAAGCTGAATGAATTTCAAAATGTGAAGTTAGCGGTGTTAATCATAAAGTCACACTAATTGTCTTTACAGCAAACAAAAAGCACTTGGAAGGTCATATCTCAGGTACTTTTTTGAAAATAATTTAAAAAATTTGACCCTAGCTGAATTGAAAATCAGCACAAAATTTAATATTGCAAATAAGGAATTTAATATTTACAAAATGTAAATATGAAATATGTATTAAGTTTTAATAATGTGGAATATACATATGTTATAATAATAATTATTTATAATGTATCCTTTTTTGAACAATTTGGACGATTATGAATTGTTATATTTGTCCAAATTATGGAAATTTTGATGATTTTGGACAGATATATATCTTTATGCGTGTCCAGAATAGAATATTTTATAAGATTTTGGACGGTTATGTTGCTTTATTTTTGTCCAAAATGGAATAAAATAGGTCATTTTTAAACTCAGTAATAGCCTATGAATATTATTGGCCGACTAGCGGAACAAGAAATTTTAAGTTATAGATTATCAACCCAGGATCCCGAGTTGATTGCAATATATGGACGTCGTCGCGTAGGTAAGACCTATTTAGTACGGACGTTTTATGCAGATAATATTGTTTTTGAATTTTCCGGGATCCATCAAACTTCTACAAAAAAGCAGCTTGAAATTTTAGCGAAGCACTTCAAATGGTGACAGGAAGTGTTTGGGAATTAGCTGCCCCAAAAATTGGTTGAAGGCATTTACGATGCTTAGTAAATATTTGAACAGTTTGCCTGTAGAAAAAGCGGCCGTTGTTTTTTTTGATGAATTTCCCTGGATTGATACGCCTAAATCTGGTTTCTTGCAAGCATTTGATCACTGGTGGAACATATTTGCTTCTCGAAAACCCAATTTAAAAGTGGTTATTTGTGGGTCAGCAGCTTCATGGATGATTAATAAAATAATAAATGATCGAGGTGGGTTACATAACCGTTTCACCCAAACAATCAGGTTACTGCCTTTCACGCTGCTGGAAACACAAGATTTTTTGAAGTCAAAAGGTGTCATTTTGGATCATTACAGTCAGGTTCAATTATATATGGCATTTGGAGGAATACCGCATTACCTTCGAAATATTTTGCCTGGACAGAGTACGGCCCAGATAATTGATCTGCTTTGTTTCGCCAAAGATGGACCATTGAAAAAGGAATTCAAAATACTCTATAAGGCCTTATTTGCAAATTCAAGCCATCACGAAGCTGTGATGCGTGCATTAGCAGATAAAGGGAGCGGTTTAACCCGAAATGAGATAATTGAAGCATGCGGATTTACATCTGGAGGTACGACCACGCAAATATTAGAGGAGCTAGAAGAATCTGGTTTATCACGCCTTATATTCCATTTGAAAAAAAGACCTATGAAAGTATTTATAAATTATCAGATGAATATACATTGTTTTATTTTAAATTTATTGAACATGCGAAAGATAAACTAGAAGGTGCGTGGCTGAGAAAGTTCGGTACATCAACTTATTTAACATGGTGCGGTCTTGCTTTTGAAAGTGTTTGTCAAAACATGTTTTGCAAATTAGGCGTAAACTTGGTATTGAAGGCGTACTAACGAATACTTCTACCTGGCGCCATACTGGAGATAAAGGTGAGCGTGGTGCGCAAATTGAATTGTTATTAGAGCGACAGGACCGGTGTATTAATATTTGTGAGATAAAATTTACCAATGACCTTTTTGTTATGGATAAAAATTACAGCACCGATTTAAACAGAAAGGTAAATGTTTTTAGAGAGGTTACTGGCACAAATAAGACATTATTTTTAACGTTGATAACAACCTTTGGCGCTATGAAAAATGAATATTATTTAGGACAGGTGCAGGCTGAGGTATTGATGGAAGACTTGTTTAAATAGAAGTAATGATTTGTAAGTACGCAGGCGTACATAAATAACAAATCAGCTCCTGTAATAAGGGAGCAACTCCAAAGTTTAAAACCCGTTTAGCAAATGGATGCTCCTAATAATTTGCCATCGGACCATTGAGGGGTAAAAGTTTTGGGAGGAGATTGCGATTATTTATAACTATTGTGATTAAGCACACCTCATTCATGACTTTAAAGTCTTTTCAGGAATTAGTCCAGCGCACCAATTAAAATAAAGTGAATAATTAATTGATTTGCCCATAAATTTCTGTTTTTCAAATACAACTTAAAACTACTTAAAAGGTATGTTTTAGGGTTAGCAGGCACTTTTCTGCTGGTAGATCTTGTATGTGCAGCAAACCATTTCGCGCTTTATGGGTTCCAGCTTTATGGCCATTGATCAAAATAGCATATTGACCGGCCTGCTGCAAACCTTCAAAGGATAAATGACAGTTTTTGGAGATCTTTAGGTTGAATGAAATGGTGTTATTATCCCATTTGTTCATTTTCAAAAAGATACTGTCCGAACTTTTACAGGCTATAACTGCTGAACAGCTGTCTTGGTCACCAGGATAAAAGCGTAGGACGTGTTCCATTTGACTTATACCAAAAGACTGGTTGGCTCTGGTAACATGCTTATTTGTGCGCACCTGGTAATAATTGTCCTGTAAGGAAACGTTGTATTGAATGCCACGAAGCGTATAATTAAACTGTGTGCCTTGTAAGGATTTAGGGAGGTGTGGCTGAATAATCAGACGGTTCCATCTAGGCTGGATCCCATAAATGTCACTATACAATGCGGCAATCGTTGTCGCATTGCCCGCCAGTATATCGCTACCCATTCCCTGTTGATGAATTCTGTCATAACGCTGAAAGGACAAACCGTCCTTTTTATATTGGTTAAGAAGCTTATGGATATAATAAACAGCCAGGTCCTTATTATAATGAGCGTATGATTTTATTCCTAAATACCCCCAGGTGAGAAAGATATCTCCATTCTCGTACTTTGGGAATGGCCAGTTACCCGCAGACACTTCCGGCTTCCTGTAGGAATCAAAGCAGAGTGGCCAATGGAAAAGCTTTTCATTGGCCATTCTGCGCTGGATTTGCGTTAAAATTTTTGCGATTTTGGCTGGATCATCACAGACGCCATATCCAATAGCCGCAAATTGCACAGGAGTGACCAGGTTGTCCCCATGAATAGTGCCGTCTTTATCTCGCCAATAAATAAACTGATTTTTCTCCGGCATCCAGAACCCACCTTCCTTAACAGGTTTATTAAAGGCCGTTTTTAACCTTTGGGCAATTCGAGTATACCGCTTTGCTGCCTGAAGATTGCCAAGCAACCGTTCACAATCTGCCCATTTTACCAGTGCCCCATACATTTGTGCATTGACAAATGCATTTTCATAACTGGCCCAGACAATGTCCAGCCAATCACTACAGGTTTGATCGGCAATGCTATTGTTTTTCATCTCAAAAATGCCGTTGTGGTTGCTGTCACGACGAGTCAACCATTCTAATGCTTGCTCACAGGTTTTTGGTGGTCCTTTAACCAGGTTAATTTACCGGTAAGATTAAACAGGTCGGCAACGTTGATAACATAGCCTGTTTGAGCATCAATCGTATACCCCCATTTAGCCTCGTAATAGCCTGTTTTAGTATTATAGGTGCCCGGCATTTCATCTCCCGGCTCATTATGCCATCTTGACAACACCCGACCATCCGGTTGAATGGCTAGTTGCATTTCCCTATCTAAGGAGGCTTGTAGGTTTTTAGTATAGGCACTGTCATCAATTGCTAAGGCTAATTGTGCAAAAAACGGTTCATGTAGGCACTTCCAGTTGGTCAGCCAACCGTTTGCGCCGACAATGCTGTCATCAACAACCCCGTATCTGGCCGTTGTATTTAGTAAGTCCCTCACTGCATCCGCATCAATCCCTACCAAATGGCCTCTATTATATTGATCAAAATAATTAATCGATTGGAGTTCATAGACCTGACTAACTTCGGCTTTCTCCACTTTAAAAGGGCAAATACATCTGATTTACCAGACACAAACCTGTCCAGTCTGTAGCGCTGTTGTAGTGGCTGACTGGAAACATAACTGGCCATACTAAATTCATCTAAGGGCGTATGGGTGTATTTAGTGGCCACTTGTATTGCATTGGATGCAGCCAATGAATTTAATGGAGCTCCGTGTACGGCACTTATTTTACCTTTCACTGCTTGAATAGAGAGGCCAATGCCTGACTGCTTATTCCAAAAAGTGGTGCCACCAGTATGGACACCGTAGGTGTCCTTCTTGTTTTTCAGGTATTTGCACCAGACAATCCCGCCGTTACTTATGATCCCACCTTCCCATAGTGATAAGTCCTTAAATGTCCACTCTGGATACGACATGTCTTCTACGAACAATGATTTGCCATAACGGCGATCTATTTTCCAGCGGATTTTATGAAGGCCGGCCGTAAACGTCCAGTCTTCAGTGGTAGCGATAGCTGTTCTACCTTCTTTGGATGTCAAGGTAATGTCCGCAATGGTGATACTCGAATCTGTTATTTGGAGCCGCGGGGTATGCGTAGCATAAATGGAACTAAAAGTGTCTTTATCCGTTCGTATCCCTGTAAATGCACCCCTGGTAGATAGAACGTTAGATTGAATACGGACGCCTTTGACTGTCATGGATTGGACAAAACAACCCTTATCATATTGGATCCTCATTTGTAAATTGCCATCCTGGGTCCTGACTTCGATTATGCCTTGTCCCGAATAACGCTTATTCGCTGAGCGGTTAATTTAAAAAGTAGACTTGATGAGAAAATTAATAGAAGGATCCACTTTTTAGAGACTGACCTTGCATAGTATAATTTTAAATAATCAGGTGATTAAATGCTAGACGGAACTGGTTGAAGGCTTTGTGCCAGTTTTAAATCCTTCGCAATATTACGCCTAAAGTGGGTAAAAAAATGCTATTGGATAGATGAATTATGGCAAAAATAGCGTTGTTTATTATCCATATACTGCATTTGTATTTGCGTTTTTAATGGTAAAAGAACACTTTGCCGAATCACCCAGTAAATAAATTTGGGCTCTTTGGTGGCCAACATTGGCCTAGAGTGAATCTCTGAGTGTTAGGTAAAAAGGTACCGCTACATGCTGAGTAGACTTTTCCAGGATCATTTTGGCAGCTGTTTCACCCATCATTTTAAAGTCTGCGGATATCGTAGTAATGCCAATGAGGATAATCTCCTTGATGGGAGTCTCGTTATATGAAATGATCTCTACTTGCTGCCCTACAATTAATTTGGCTTGCAATAGCTTTTTAACCACCGTAACCAGGTTGTCCTCCATTAGGATAATGTATACCCTTCCTGTGGCAATTTCAATGTTATCCAGGTCTTTGGTGATTTTATAATCAAATGCATAATTCTGACAAGCATTGGTATCCGAAGATGACGATGAAACTTTAGCGTGGATTAAAGCACACAGTGCCAATATGCGATTTAGACGCGCAGCGAAAAATTTGCCAATTTAATTTTGAAACGCCTTCGTGAGTTAGGGTGGAGTCAAAATGACTTAGCTGAGAAAATGGAGGTGAGGCCTCGACTAGTTAATCAATGGGTGAAGGGGTTAATACGCTAAACTTCTAGGAATTCATGTAAAAAATTAAAAAAAGGGTAGATAACTTTCTTATAATTATCTACCCCTTCCTTATTGGATTTGGTGTTGGTTGTAATCCATTCTTTTAGGTGCTATTAGCATAAATGGTGCTAATTCACGTCCCAGAAGATCTTCGTGGTCAGATTATCCTTAGCTTTAACTTTTTCATAGTTGGCCGTATTGAAACTACTTTCATTTGTAGGATAGGTCCATCTATTAGGAGGCAGCTTCTGCAGAGAATTCGCATTATCCGGCAAAAAGGTAAATTCAGGTAGTTTTAACCTGCGTTGTTCTGCCCAACTCTCAATGGGTTCCAGAACACTATAATTGATCCATTTCTGAGTGGCAATTAAATTTAATTTGCCTTTTTGGGTACTCTGTGCGTCCCAGCTGATATCGCCGTCAGCTAAATAATTATTAATCTCCTGATTGGTTGTGGGCGTGACCGCACCTTCGGTATTATCACTGCTGATGGCCCTTAAATTATAATAAAAGGCGATGGACTGACGAATACCCGTTTCATAGGTAGCCTTTGCCTGGGCTGCATTGCTATTATCCAAGTAGTATTCTGATAACAGGAAATTGACCTCAGCAGCATCTATCAAAATCCCTGGTATATTCAGGTTATAGGTAAGCGTAGAGTAGTTATACCTGGACACCTTAGCTGCATTATAGGTATTCTGTTGCAAGGTCTGGTTCTGGGTAGGATCCAATCCGACGTATTTACCGTTAGTACTGTCTCCTGGTTGAAACATGACCCTCAAGCGGGGATCGCTGCTGCTATTCATCAGATCGATCATCGCCTTGCTGGGAACGTCGCCGCCGCCCCAGCCGTAAAGGCCAGTATAGAATGACGATTCTTGCCCTGTAGAAGATCCGTTATTGATCCCAGAAATCGTATTACCACCTACTGTTACACTGTTCAGATTATACACCCTGATCAGGGCATTGTCATCATTGGTCAGGATCAGCGGATATTTGCTCGGACTGGCTAGAATAGCCCCGATTTCCTGGCTTACCCTCGATTTAAACGCCGCTACACCTGATACACGCATCAGTAATCTAAGTCTCAGAGAATTGCAATATTTTGCCCATAAGGTAACATCACCATTATTGATAAAATCCTGGCTTTTGATGACAGTAGCCACTGCCGGAGCAAGGGTCATGGTACTTAAATCATCTGCGTAGCCTTTGAGTTGATCCAGCATCGTGGTGTAAATTGAATCAGCTGGGTCGTATTTTGCATAAGACGCATTGTAATCCCCTTTATTCGTACTCAGAAGTCCGGCCTGAGACCAGGGAATGTCCCCGTGTAAATCTACCTGCTTTTGGGTCATGTCATCATAGAAGATGGTGGCTGCTATTAAATAGATCTTTTTAGCTGCCTGATCCTCTGGACTTAAATTGTTATATATGTTGAGAAAGTCTTTATACTGGGCCAGAAATGTATAGTAATTCTGCCAGCGGCCGCTAACGGCTGCCGCACCTGGAACATATCTGCCATTGGTATTAATGACCCCCACAGCCTGTGTCCAGGGTAAACAAGTATTCTGTAAAGTGACAAAATAATTACTATACCGGTACATGGTATAATCCAGGTTTGCCGTCAGTACCCCCGCAAATTGCTTTTCAAGCGTGGTCTGATTCAGTGTGCTGGGTTGAGCGTAGGCGTCTGCAAAATCGCTCTTGGTGCAGGAAGTAAGTCCGGCTATCCCGCGATTAGACAAGACGATAGAAATAAAATATACTTTTTCATAATAATATTTTTAATGTAGGAGGTGTTGGGTTAAAAATTTGCTTTCAGGGTGATGCCATACGTTCTGGAAGCCGGCTGGCTTCCTGCATTATTGGCATTGCCATAAAAGTTATTTGAAACGGTCAACTGTTCTGGATCCAGATCTTTTAATGTCCGGTAGAAGAAAAACAAGTTTCTGCCGATCAAAGAAACAGATAAATGATTGGCCTTGATCTTAGAAGCGATCTTGTCAGAGAAATTGTAAGTCAAGGCAATTTCTCTCATTTTTATATAATCATTCTTTTTAATAAAATAATTATATAAAGCGTTGGGAGAATATTGTGGTCCGCCCCAGTTGTATACATTATTAAAATAAAAAGCCTGAGAGATGACATTGGAGTTTTGGTTACCATCACTATTCACCCTGGAAGCATCATGCCGTCATTATATACGGTTTCTCCATTAGGCCCTGCTGTCCCTGAAGTCTGTACGCCTTTGCCATTGGCATCTAAGTAATAGCTTAAACCGCCATGTGCTTTATCCATATGGTATAAACTGGCCTCGGTTATACCACGACTGTTCATCCAGAAAATTCCGGTAGGGATTACATGACCGCCATAACGGTAGTCGATGGAGAAATTGAGCTGGAAGTTCTTGTAGGTAAAAGTATTGATAAAGCCGCCGTAACCTTTAGATTGGATGGATCCATAAGACTCCATTTTGTTTGGATCCTGCTCGTATAAACCAGCGTCGTCCACAATCAGATTACCCTTATCATCTTTTAGTAATGGGTGCGCCATGATTTCCCCGGCAGGATGGCCGACTCTGGCGACGATTTGGTAGGCATTACCATCATAATCTCCATAAATGATGCTATTGGAGTTTTCAGAGATGGCTACTACTTTATTGGAGTAGTTGGCATAGTTCAGTATAAAGCTCCATTTAAAATCCTTCAGGTCTATTGGTGTTGCATTCAGACTTAGTTCAAAACCTTTATTTGACAACTTACCTACATTGTTTAATTGGGAAACAGCTCCTTGGCTATAGGCTAGCGCCAGGTTCAGGATCTGGTCATTGATGGTATTGGTAAAGAAAGTCGCATCAAATCCCAGTCTGCTATGTAGTAATTGTCCGGTCAGCCCAAATTCATATTCATTTTTCTTTTCCGGACGTATATTTAAATTTCCGTAAATATTGAAGTTGGTATTGGTCGTTAATACTGGACTAGTTCCTGGAGCCTGTGTGCCCCAGTTGGCCGGTAGGTAAGCCACATTTGCCTTATAAGGATCGGGATAATTACCCACAATACCCCAGGAAGCGCGAAGTTTTAAATAATTGATCGTTTCGGGTAGTTTAAAGGCATCAGAGATAATAAAACCGGCATTCGCAGATGGATAAACAAAAGAATTGTTATCCGGATTCATCGTAGAGGTTCTGTCTCTTCTAATCGTTCCTTCTGCATACAGGTAATTATGGTAATTGATATTAACGGTACCTATGATTGCATCTTTGACGATTTCAAGTGGAGGAGCACTAGGGTTGCTGATGGGGTTAGCGGTAGCAGCCAGATCAAACCAATTTTCAGAGCTTAGACCACCATTGGTATAAATGCTTGTATTCTGTCCTTTTTCCTTGTCGGCCGTGTAAAAAGCAGTAGCTGTCAGGTCAAAGTCGGGGCTTAGTTTTGTATTATATTCCATCATAACATCCGCATGCAGCATATTATAATACACGTTTTGCACCCCATAATTACCGGAGGCACCATAGACGATCGGCTGCGTGGAGCTTTGTTTGTCGTAGATATTGGTGTTGGTGTAATCAGTAGAGACCCTGCCTCTTAATTTAAGCCCTTTGGTAATGGTCCAGCTATCGGTAATGGACGCTATCAGGCGGTTCTCATACTCATCATAGATATCCTTATTGACATTCCACATATAATCCAGGATATCGGTCATATAACTCGGGATATGTATATTTTCATCTGGTGTCAGGCTCTGGGTGGTATTTAATACATATTTATACCCCAGACTGGTCTGGTACTTGTTGCGATACCAGTCCCCATTGTCAAATACAGGCATCATCCCTGTAAAGTTATTGATCATTCTATCGATCAAATAAGGCCGGTTATGTACATGCAGGTTATAATAGTTGCCAATTATCTGCAAGTCATTGTTTTTACCCAGGTGTAAGGTACTGTTTAAGCTAAAAGACATTTTATCATTTTTGCTGCCAATACTTAGTCCTTCTGTATGTTGATTGGTAACAGAGAACCGGGTAGACTGTACGGCAGAGTTGCTGCTGATGGCCACAGTCTGTGTACTATTGTTGGCCTTCTGGAACAGGTTTTTATATCTGTCCGGCTGGGCAGAGTAGGGACGAACCACCCCATCCCAGGCAATAATTGGTTTACCATCAAACACGGGCCCGAAGTTTAGGTTACCTTGTACCAGGGCTCTATACATATTGCCATTGGCATCCGCATACTGCTGGGTATTAAATCCATTGGCATCTGAGGTGTAATAACCGGGTACCTGGCTAGGAAAGCCGGTTCCTCTGGTATTTTGGAATCTGGGCAGATAAGCCACCTGATCCTGGAAGTAATTGGCATTTACGTCCACTGAAAAGCCTTTCTTATTGTTTTTGCCACTTTTAGTAGTGATCATTACCACGCCATTGACCCCTTCGGATCCATATAACGCTGCGGCAGCAGCGCCTTTAAGGACCGTAATATTTTCAATGTCTTCCGGGTTAATGTCTACGATACCGTTATTGCGCTCCCTTTGGTCACCCCAATAGTTGCCACTGTTAAAGGCGCCATCACGAATGGGGACACCATCCATAATGATCAGGGGCGTTGTTTTGCCCAGCATGGAGTTGACACCCCTTAATTGCATGTATACCCCTGAGGTGGAACCGCCTGGTGCAGCCTGAATCTGCAGACCTGGTACCTTACCATAAAGAGCCGTAGCAAAATTGGTCGTTCCTGTCCGGGTAATATCATCTGATTTTACCGTGGTGGCCGCATAACCCAGGGACCGCTCCGATCTTTTCATACCAAAGGCCGTCACCACGACATCGGTTCCCGCCTCATTCGTTTGGGCCGATAAGGAAACGTTTATTTCGTCTTGATTTACGATCACCGTTTTGGTCTCATAACCCACATACATAAAAGTGAGGGTCGTACCATCTTTAGCTTTGATCTGGTAGTGGCCATCTGTCCCGGAGATAACATTTCCTTTGGGATCATTGACGGAAACGGTTACACCCGGTAGGCCGGTACCTAAACTGTCGGTTATTTGTCCACTTACAGTGCGGACTGTCTGGGCAAAACTGCTGTTTTGCAGACATAAGGCAATGGTCATTAAGAGCAAAGCCTTAAAAAAGGATAGATTTGATTTTTTCATAGTCAAATTTTCAAGGTGAGTAGGATAATTTAATTTGCGTACGTAAATAAAAAAAATTGAGTTACGTGTTCATATTAAGTGATTGTGATTTTGAATTTTAATGGGAGATTTTAATTCGAGTTATTGATATTTAAGTGATTGCCGTAATTTTTTGGATGTCTGACTCCTTGATTTGATCTATGGCGAGAATAGATGCCCCTATGAGCTCTGCATTATGGCCCAAACTGGACATTTCAAGCGTTGTCGTCAGCAGCCTGGGAATGCAAAACTCATTTAAAGCGCGTTTAATAGGTGGCGGCCAGAGCGTGGCGCAACTGGAGCATCGACCGCTGAGAATCACACTTTCCGGATTGAAGAGGTGAATCAAAATAGCGATACCGCGGCCAATGTTATAGGCTACATCAGAGACGATCTCTACGGTCAGAGAATCTCCACGACGGGCAGCTTCCAGAAAATGACTGCTTTTGAGCTCATAATCGCCGCTTTCAAGTATGCTGGTATTGAGCAAAGAGGCCTACCGCTACCTATCTCCTGAAGTGCTTTTTTAATCATATATAACAGGGAGGTTTCTGTTTCCAGGCAGCCTGTTTTGCCGCAGCTGCATAGTTTTCCGTTTTTAAAGACAGGGATATGGCTGAACTCCCCTGCAAATCCATTGGCGCCTCTGAATATATGCCCATCGATGAGCATGCCCAGGCCAATGCCCCAACTAAGATTAATGACCATGACATTTTTTTTCTTTTGTGCTTTACCAAAATGATACTCTGCCAGTCCGATGGCAGTAGAGTCATTTTCAATAAAGGCAGGCAAGCCAATCTCATTTTGTAGGGAGGTCGTTATCCCTTCTCCCATAAAGGTATAATTGGCCCCCATTTGGGCATTGATAAACCCTGGCATGGCGATACCAATACCGATGATCTTTTCTTTGGCAATTGTTGCCGTTGTAATCGTTTTTTGAATGGCGGCAGTCAATACTTCGAGTGCGGCCCCGTGGTTACTGCCCTGGTTGTCTAATAAAAGTTCAAGTTTTTGGACTTTGCCAACCTGCTGCTTGAGCGCATTATAAATACAGATGCGGGTAACAAACTGATCCATGGCCACAGCAACTGTATAAAAACTATCTGCAGGAAGGCTATAGGTCATGGAGCGGCGCCCGCCGCTCGATTCTGCATAGCCCTTTTCAATGACAAGGCCGTCACTTAGTAATATTTCCAGTGTTTTCACCACCAACGTGTAACTCTTACTTATTTGCACGCTAAGCTCCGTACAGGAAAGCGTGCCTGCATAGTACAGCGCTTTAATGATGCTTTTTTTATAGAAATCGTTTTTTAAGGCCATTGTTTCAATGTTTCTAAGTAGGTTTTAAAGTTTATGTTTATTGTTAAACTAATAATTAAAGATATAATTACTTTTTGTTTTTTAGAATAACCTTTAAGAAAATATTTTATAAAATGATTCTACAAAACAGTTAAATATTTACAATGTATTGATAATCAATTAACATTCTGTTGGATATTTAAAAAGAAAAAAAGGAAAACTGTGTTTAAGATCGTTTTGGTCAAGATATCACTTTAGCAGTTTCATAAAGTTTGAAGGAATGCTTCTGCATTTTCGACTCACCTTTTCTAAGAATCATCCAATATCCGGTTAACTTGAATTACAACTTTTTCAAAGCATTGATTTTATTGATTGTTGAAGGGTTTTAGGTCGGTGATGATTTGAAGAGTCAATTTTTGTATATTATTGGTAATCAATAAAGTAGTGAATTTTATATAATTAGCCTTTTTCCTATTTAATTCGTGAACTTGAGCAAATGATTAGACAAAATCGATTTGAGAAACAGTGGAAACGTTGACATAAAAATGCGGTATTGTTGGATAACAGAGAAATTCTGGAAGGTTTACTTTTAACCTTATTGCTCATTTTGGCAAGATTTAAGTAGGTTGTAACTGTATTGCGGAAATTGCAAGGTAGGTGAAAAAGGAATGAATGTTTGAGTAAAATAAGGTTCAATCCATAGGATTCCTTAGCATGCCTTTTGCAAGAAATTCTGTCGTTTTAATAGCAGGCTTCCATGAAAAAGGCCACTATCATTGCAACCGATAAATGGTTATGACCACTTAGGCGAACTTTTACTTTATTTTTTTTTGTGAAAAAGGTTTTTAATTTCTTACGTTCACTATGACCGTCTCCTATTAATACTTGTGTGGTGGTTGCTAAAACGGGGAAATGGGAAATCAGCAAGGTAGGGGTACCTTTAGGCAATTTCTTCATCGTGCCAACCAACAATCCCTACTTCTCTTCATCGAGTAAGATTTTCTCATTATTCCCGTCCTGGGTAATAAAAAACCAGTTTTCTTTTTGGAAATTAAAATATCGATTAGGTGTTTTAAGCTGTTTGAAGGCATAATACTTTTCGTACATTGTATCCTGTCTTAAGTTGCCTTCCACCAGGAGCATGATTTACAATACAACTATGCACTTCATAATTTTCCAGGGTAGTCAAACAATTGCCTTTTAATTAAAATCTTTTGGTGTCGGTCATGATAAAATGAGGTTTTACTTAAGGTAAATTTAAGCCAATAGGCGCGGTCGGCAAAATACCATAAGTAAGAATCAATATAAGGGAAGTTCTTATGATTTAAATGGAATAGTTTTACCATTTGAAACAATTAATTGTGAAATGGACGAACAGTACGGATCAGATAAAACATTGGAACGCTATATATTAGGCACTGCAGGTTTAGGAGGTGTCTGGCGCCCGGTCGATCCAAGGGAGTCTGTAAAAGCTATTATTTATGCGCTCCAATCAGGAATAACGCAGATAGATACTGCCCCGGCTTATGGAGACGCAGAATCCTTTGTTGGTGAGGCGATCCGGGAGTGGAAAGCCGAAACAAAAACAAAAAGAAAAAGAGAAGGAGAAGCAGAAGGAGAAGGGGAAAGTAAACGTTTCAGGCCGCAGCTCAGTACGAAAGTGGGGCGCCTAAAAGGCTACGCTTCTGACCGGGGTAATTATGATTATAGTCATGGTAGAATGGAAAAAAGCCTGGAGAACAGTCTTTCAACCCTGGGTGTTAACTGCATTGATACTTTATTTTTACATGAACCTGCAGCTATTCCTTCCGGTGAAATCCAACAGGCCGTGAAAGCCATGGTTCGGTTTAAGGAGCAGGGATATGCCAAAAAAGTCGGACTGGGAGGAAATTATCCACCAGCTTTTAAAGGGTTTATTGAGGACGGCATTTTTGATACAGTCATGGAATATAACCGTTTAAACGGCTGCCACCTGGATGCATTAGAGACTAGTTTACTGCTATGTGTCAAGCAAGGGGTTGATTTTTGGGCGGCAAGTCCTTTACATATGGGGCTGCTCGGGAGTCAATTTGCCAAGTTTGTCGCCCAAAAGCCAGATTGGTTACCGTCAAAAGATATTGCAACAGCCTGCCGGGTTAAACTACTGGCCGATAAATGGGGTTTTAGCTTACCTGAACTGGCCTTTCAGTTTATCAAAAAAATCCCGCAACCTTTTAAGATCGTTATTGGGGCTTCTAATCAAACTGAATTAGACAACACCCTCGGCTATATAAAGGCGCCCCCGCTTAAAGAACCATTATACAGGCAAATGTTTGGTGCTTTACAAAATAAATACTGATATATATACATATATATATTAAAAAATAAATGAAAATGAATTTTAGACGCGTCCAAAAGGAAATAGAAACCATAAATTATTAAGATGCATCAGATAGACAAGGAGGTATTTAAAATCATGCGTGCTGAGATCAGGGTGCTGGCTCCCGTAAAAACGGTGTTGCCTTTTCAGGATTCAACAATGGGGCCATTTAATTCATTTGGTCTGTCTATTCTAACCTTGGAGGATGATCAAGGAAATATAGGCGAAGCGCCCGTTTTCAGCACCTATATTAATATTCTGGAACAGTGTTTATTTCCGATTCTATTTCACAGCGATAATATTGCCTATAAAGAACTGTATCATTTGCTGTACTGGTCCATTCGTAATGAGGGATTCAGGGGCCAGGCATCTGCCCTGTTAGGGCAACTTGATATGGCCTTATATGATCTGGCAGCCAGACGCAAAAAGCAACCATTATATAAGTATCTGAATGGTACCACCAATCAGGTAAAGATATATGGGAGTGGTGGTGGAACGAATTATAGTTATCAGGAACTTGAACAGGAGCTGGCCATGTTTATGAACATGGGTATTGATTGTGTAAAAATGAAAGTCGGGCGGCAATTTGGCCTTCAAATGGACGAAGACGTGGAAAGAGTAAGGTTTGTACGCAAGTATGTGGGCGATCAGATTCGTTTAGCTGTGGATGCGAACCAGATATGGACTTGCACGCAGGCCATGGAATTTATGCATAGGGTGGAGGATTTAAATATTGCCTGGATGGAAGAACCCGTTCATTCAGCCGCTTATGCTGACATTGAGCAAATTTGTAAAATATCGCCTATTAAAATTGCCTATGGTGAGTCCGAAAGAACCGCTAAAATGTTCCCAGCACTTATTAATGCAGGGGTAAAGCATTTGCAACCTGTACCTACACAATTGGGAGGTATCGCAGAATGGCTGGAGATTAAGGAGCTGGCGCAAAATGCAAAAGTCGACTTTAGCTCAGGTGGCTACTCCCTGTATACGGCCTCTTTAATGACGACCGCTCCTAATGGCTTTATGGTAGAATATTTACACCCGATTATGTACTGTCTGGAGCAGTATTTTATGATTCACCCCAAATGCGTCAAAGGTGAATTTGTCATCCCGGAAATAGAGGGGTTGCCCATTCGCATTGATTGGGCCTACTGGCAAAAACGAAATAAAATTATTATGAACAGAGTTTGGACCAGAGACCAGATGAGTGCCTACAATCCGGCAGTAACCATGTAACCGGTTCAACAGATGAACCTAAATAATAAAACAAAAAATATTCTGTGCATATAGCTTTAGACCGAATTGACATCATTGTACTTGCCCTGTATGGGGTCATATTAATGTTGACGGGCTTTTACTTGAATAACAAAAGTAAAAGTAATGACGCTGATATCTTTTTGGGCGGCAAATCACTCAAATGGTGGCAGATAGGCTTTTCGCTATTTAGTGCAAATGCTGGACCTACTATGTTAATTGGGTTTGCCGGTATTGGCTTTTCACAAGGCGTGGTTGGTAGTAATTTTGAATGGCTGGCCTGGATTTTTATAATGCTTTTGGCGATGTTTTTTTTGCCACATTATCTGGCTACAAAGGTCAGTACCATGCCACAGTTCCTGCGGCTACGCTTTGGCCAAAAGTCCTATAATTTTCTGATCATTTACAGCCTTATTTCTATTTTGTTTGTATGGCTGGGCAGTGCTTTATATGCAGGTGGATTAATTTTGTCGCAAATATTCAATTGTTCTTTAATGACAGCGATTATTGTGATCACTGCCATCGCCACTAGTTTTACCGCCGTAGGCGGTTTAAAGGCGGTCGTTCGAACAGGCATTTTTCAATCGATCATAATTATATTATCTTCCATAACCTTAACGTATCTGGGACTTAGAGAAATTGGCGGTGTAAAGTCCTTTGTGAAGGCCGTCCCGGATAATTATTGGAAGCTATTTCGTCCAGCCTCAGATCCAGAGTATTCCTGGATTGCAATTGTTTTAGGGTATCCGGTAGTAGGTATTTATTACTGGTGCGCCGACCAAACCATCGTACAAAAGGTACTAGCTGCCAAAAACATTAAACAAGGACAATACGGCGCCTTGTTTTTGGCCTTTTTAAAGATTATTATGCCGCTCATCTTTATTTTCCCGGGTATTATGTGCTATGTTTTATACAAGGATACTGCACAATCAGATAATGCCTACATGACACTGGTAGAAAATTTAATGCCCCATGGCCTGATGGGCCTTTGCCTGGCGGCAATTATCGCGGCCTTAATAGACACAGTTTCATCCGCCTTAAATTCTTTTAGCACGGTCTTTACCCTGGATGTCGTTGGCAGAATTAAACCTATGACAGTACTGGCCAACCGAAAAATGGGCAAATGGATCACCGTGGCTGCTGCCCTTATGGCCATTGGGGTGGCTTATTTATTTTCCCGTTCCGGCAAAGGTTTTTTTGAATTGACCCAAGGACTGGTTTCTATACTGGCACCGCCCTTATCTGTCGCTTTTTTAGCGGGCATATTTTGGAAAAGGGTCGGAAGCCGGGCCATTGAGACGGTTTTATATGGCGGCGGTGCCATTTGTCTTGTGGTAGGTCTTTGTCATGTACTCAATTATCCTTACCCAGGATTTTGGCCTCATTTTTTAATATTGTCCGTATACCTTTTCGTAGGTCTTTGTTTGGTGGTCGTAATTATGACACTGTTGACCAAACCGGTACCGGGCGGCCATACCTTTCCTTCTATATTGGAAACCAACATAAATGCGGGTCATAGAACAACTAAGGTGTGGTTGTGGTGGCTATTACTAGCTGTTATTATGACTATTATTTATTTATCTTCCGCTAAATAGGTGGAGACTTTTAGCATTGCAAGCAAGTAGCAATCTGGCAACAAACCGTCTGTTACAATTTAACTTTGGTTTTTATTTAATAGATTTGTCAAGTGTACTGGAAAAGTAAGACATATGGACAAACAACCTGAGGTATTAAAAACTTCGGGCAAAAGGCGTTCTTAAAAAAAATATAATGAAAACAGTAATACAAAAAGGGGTTTATGGATTACTACTGATAACGGGACTGGGCTTAATGGCCTGTAATCAGCGTACAAATACCGCCAAAGAAAAATCAGGTAAGGATTCAAGTGCTCAGTTAACTATAAATACAAGTATCAGAGAAGGTACGCAAGCCACAAAATGGGAGCAGCACGTATTTGTGGTAAATATTGTACCTGATTCAGCCAGACTTGCAAAATATCTAAGCTATCATCAGCATATCTGGCCCGAAGTGGAGGCTGGTTTTAAAAAGGCAGGTTATAAAGAAATTTCGGTTTCCAGGTTTAAAAATCTCCTTGTTATGACTGTAATTATTCCTCAGGGGGCAAATTTGGATAGCATGAGTAAGATTGCGGAAGCGTCTAATCCGAAATGTGCAGAGTGGAACCGGCTTATGGATCAATTTCAAAGAGGTGTATCAGGCACAGCGCCTGGTCAGAAATGGGTGGAAGCAAAACAGTTTTACCATTTTGAAAATAAATAAAGGATTATGCCTTACAATAGCCTTGCATCGCTGTACTTTATATGACTTTCATTTTTGGAGATGGTTAACCTGGCTGGTTTAATAATGGTTATGCATATTATTGATTGAATTTGGTTAGTCCTGTTCCACCATAAGGTAACTTTTGATAAATTCCTTTGGAGAGAGGCCTTTCATCTCCTTAAAATGCTTATTAAAATTAGAAATATTGTTATAACCGCTATTATAACAGGCCTCTGATACATTTAGCTTGCCCTCTAACAGCAATTTAGCCGCATGGCCGATACGGATTTCCTTTACAAAATCCGTCAAAGTCCGACCGGTTTTAAATTTAAAGAACCGGCAGAAGGCCGCTGGTGACATGGGCATAATGGCTGCCACCTCTTCGAGTGATATTTTTTCCTTGAAATTTTTGAAAATATAATCAAAAACTACGTTGATTTTATTCGCTTCACTGACGTTTTCAACGATATTGAACCCTGGCGAACCGAGCACCATACTGTTTTTTGAATTAGCCAGTAAATCAAGTAAGCGTAAAAACAAAGCGGAACGGGTCAGGCCTTTTTCATAGAGCATTTCCTGAAGAATTAATTTGGCCGAGCTGATGGTCTCGCCACTAAACCTGATGCCTTTGGCGGCGCTTGCCATCAGCCCCTGCAGATGTTTTGCTTCAGGGATTTGATATAAATCTTTACCTAAAAAGTCAGGAAAAAAATGAACGACGGTTGCATGTGGTTGTATGGAAGGATCCAGCGCCTGGTAGTATTGCCAGAGGTGAGGTAAGTAACTGGCCATGAGCACCAGTTCGGTACCTTTAAATTCTTCAATATGATCCCCGATAAAGCGTTTCCCGACGCAGTTTTCGATTAGTGCAATTTCATAATTGACATGACACTTAAAAGACTGATATTTTTTTAGTTCGATAAACTCGGACCGGACTGTAAATGACTGATCCGGTGGAAATGTGAAGTTTTCATAAATGAATTGCATAACATTAAATTTAGCAAATTATTACCTTACCCGTATACAATATTACAAAATATTGTTATCGATTGCAAAGAATTTTTAACGCAAACGATTGATCTTTTTGGTTAGCAAAAAAAATCAGTTCAATTCTACGGTTGAATTAATATTTTAGGATTCAAAAAAAAGGGTTTTGGCCTTTATTATAAAAGAAATCTGAGTTAACTTGTCCCAAATAAGCACCTATATAAATTACCCGGCTTGGCCTATAAACAGGGCGTTAGGTCTTTTTAGAAGATAGAAATTTTGCCATTAAGGAAAGCCCATCTGCTGTCTAGTCAGAATGAGGGCCACGATAGAAGAATATCCTATAAAACTGCCATACTATTTAGTTAAATTGGATGATTTTCTTTGGCCTGTTTTTCCAGGTCTATTCATATTTTCAAAAGAAAGATCAAAATAACTGAAGGGTGCTTTAAAAGATGAATATTAACACTTTATTGCATTTATTGCTCCTCTTGTCACCACTTTATAAGCAGCGCTGCCGAATATGCCGTACGGAACTTTTCATTCTCTTTTGTAGGCGCGGCCATTTGACTACACTTAGTTGCAGTCAGAGATGGAGTAAGATTGCGCTTTGGATCTGGCTGTCTACCGTTATTTTGATCATTATTTGTGTAATATTGATAAATTTAGACACAAGGAACATGGAAGAGGGAATCTTGCGTAAATTACCCCTCAATTTCATCAAAAATGAATGACCTAAAGCGTACAGTTTTCCCTAAAAGGTTTTTAAACCTGCTGACAGTTTTATTATTGCTATTGCTGTTTCAGTTAGGGCCAGGTAATTTAAGTGCGCAGCCTATTACCTACGGTACGGGTCACTGGGACCGTAGCCGTTTAGGCAATCACCGGGCTGTGATACAGGTATTTAGTAGCGACAAAGCGGTAGGGGTACATATTCCCTGGAGACGGGAAGATAACCCTACGGGTAAAAAGGTGATTCTTATTGATAGTAGTACGGGTACAATAATTAAGAATTTTACTTTTCAAGCAATTAGTGCAGCCTATGCTGATCTTGTCTTTCAGCCAGTTTCGGGAAAAGGCATTTATTATTTATATTATATGCCTTTTAATTCAACGGGGAGCACGTATTTTCCAAATACAGTGTATCCTGCTCAAAATGAATTAGACAGTTTGAGCGCTTCCTGGGAAAATCTAATGAAGCAAAATCCGCTGAAGGGAAAAGGCATATTGCAAAAAAGAGGCGCAGCCAGGACCTTGCGACTGGACGCAATCAATGAATTTAACCAGTTTTACCCCATGGAACTGGTGGCTAACCAAAATGAGGTGGATAAACTACGAACAGACAATCCAGGCAAAGATTTTCTGATATTCCCTGAAGATAGCAAGCATGCCATTCGCATGAAGGACCATATTCCATTGCGGTGGGCAAAAAAAGGGGATGATCCTGCCTTTTCAGCTGTGGCGCTCAAAAAACAATTTTTTGTCTTTCAGATCGGTGTATTTGCAGCCTTTAAGCCATTAAATCATCTGGAGCTACGTTTTCACGATTTAAAGGCTGCTGGAGGTAGTATTATTCCAGCCACAAGACTGCGCTGTTTTAACTTAGGTGGCACTAACTGGTTGGGTCAGCCTTTTACTAAAACCCTGACCCTGTCAAAAGACGAGGTACAGGCCCTATGGGTGGGCCTTGATCTTCCCAGACAACTGCCCGCCGGCCGCTATGAAGGGGTGATGGAGGTAACGGCTGATGACGCACAAACTCGGCAGATAAAACTGTCCATTCAGCTGAAAGACTCGGTACTGGAAGATAGAGGTTACTGCAATCTTTCCTCCATGGCCAGACTTAACTGGCTGGACAGTAAAATTGGCCTGGATGACAGCGTTTTTAAACCGTATAAGCCTATGCAAATTAAGGGTAAAACGATCAGCGTTCTGGGAAGAACGCTGCGCTTTAATCATTACGGCTTGCCAGAACAGATCACTAGTTATTTTACCGGCTCTAATGATCGCACAAACGGAGCGGCAAAGAAAATTCTCCATGCACCCGTTCAATTTATGGTGATTCAGGGAGGTAAGAAAATGACCTGGCAGGGAGCAGATCCGGTGGTGACCTCTAAGAGTCCAGGCGCCATTAGTTGGACAGGGACTTATACTGATCCTTTGACAAAGGCTAAATTGCAGATAGCCGCCAAAATGGAATGCGATGGCTATATCAATTACTTTGTTACATTACAGGCTACAAAGGATTTAGCGCTGGATGATCTGCAGCTGCAGATTCCTTATCGTCATAGCGCATCCAGATATATGATGGGACTAGGGGCTAAAGGCGGGTTTTGCCAGTCGCGGCTGGACTGGAACTGGAGCTGGGATAGCACCAGAGCCAATAATATGATTTGGATCGGTGATGTAAATGCGGGATTGCAATGCAAGCTAAAAAACCAGTCGCCAGACTGGTCCCTATATAATTTTAATAAGACCGGTCCTTATAAAGACTGGAGTAACAACGGTAAAGGCGGCTGCAGTGTGTCCAGACAAGCACCTGACAGCACTGTGTTGGTAAAAGCCTATACAGGTGCCAGAACCCTAGCAAAAGGACAGGAACTTCACCTGAATTTTGCTTTACTGATAACGCCAGTAAAGCCGTTGGATAATCACCATTTTACTGAGCGATATTTCCAGGCGGATCCGCCCATAAATCATTGGCAATCCGCAGCCCTGGAAAAAGGAGCCAATATTATGAACATTCATCAGGGGAATTCACTAAATCCATATATTAACTATCCATTTTTAACCGTGCCAGCCTTAAAAAAGTATATTGCAGAAAATCGCAGAAATGGAATCCGGACCAAACTATATTACACGGTTAGAGAACTCAGTAACCATGCGGCAGAAATCTGGGCATTAAGAAGCCTGGGTGATGAGGTTTTTACACCTGGGCTCGGAGCGCAGCTAGCCAATCAGTTTGAAGATGACGGCCTTGGCGGAAACCTTCATGCCACAGGCGGCAGTTGGATTGTTGAACACCTTAGAACTAAATATGATGCAGCCTGGCATACCCCATTGCCGGACGGAGAAAATGATATGGCTATCAGGACTGAGGGGCTTTCCCGTTGGCATAATTACTATTTGGAAGGCTTATCCTGGCTAATTAAAAATACAGGTGCCAGGGGTATTTATCTTGATGGGGTAGGTTATGATAGAGAGATTATGAAACGGGTTCGTAAAGTCATGGACAGGGCAGCTGACAGCTGTTTGATTGATTTTCATTCGGGTAATAATTTTTCGCCTTCTTACGGAATGAATAGCCCCATCAATCAGTATATGGAGCTATTGCCCTGTATCAATAGTCTATGGTTGGGTGAAGGGTATAATTATGACGAGTCTCCTGCCTATTATCTGACAGAAATCGCTGGTATTCCATTTGGGCTTTACAGTGAAATGCTCAATGGTTGTGGCAATGCATATCGAGGGATGATTTATGGGATGACTTCCAGATTAGGCTGGCTGGGCTGCGACCCATCTGCCCTGTGGAAGCTCTGGGACTATTTTGGTATTGAAAAATCAGAAATGATCGGCTACTGGGATCCGGATGTGCCCGTCACCAGTAGCCAGCAGGACGTAAAAGTGACGGTTTACCAAAAAAAGGATAAGATGCTGATCGCTTATGCCAGCTGGGCCAAAAAAGACGTACAGCTTGGCTTAAAATTACAAGGGCAGCACATGGACATGCATTCAAAAAATATCCGAATTTTTGCGCCAGACGTGCCGGGACTGCAAAGCTTCCACAGCTATAACGCTATTAAAGCCTTGCAATCCATCACTGTTAGCCCGGGGAAGGGTGGCTTTATCATTATTGAAAAAAGCAATGAAAAGGCAAGGCAAGGTAAAAACAATAAACAGGCAATAAAAGACAAAACAAAAAAACAAAAAGGCCATGCACCAGCAATGGATGCACCTCGTTTTAGGGGATATACTGCGTTTTGTCGGTTTATGGATGGATATGAATCGTTATAAATGGGTTTGAATGGCGTGGGGATATGAAAGGATTTATGGAGATTTCCGGGTAAAAACGGTTTTAATACCTGGAGGAATGGATTGGCCGAGATGATGCGTAAAAAAATTAAGGATAAAAGGTAAAAATTCAAACCAATGAAAAAGAGGCTATTTTTAAGGGGGCTGATGGTTTTTATAGCAATGATGCTGATACAAGCCAGGTCGCTGCAGGCACAAAAAACAAGTGAGACCCGGGTTTGGAGCGCTGATAATGGGGACGGCACTTATAAAAACCCCATTTTATGGGGAGACTGGCCTGATCCAGATATTATCAGGGTTGGCGATGATTTTTATATGGTATCCACCAGTATGCATTATGTACCTGGCTGCCCCATTATTACCTCTAAAGACCTGGTTAATTGGCAAATGGCAGGTTATGCAGTGGATCATTACAGGGAAGATCCGCGCTATAACCTTAAAGGTGGTGAAATGTATCTGCGCGGTTCCTGGGCGGCTACAATCCGGCACCATAACGGTCTTTTTTATGTCGGCTTCTGTACACCCAACTGGGGAAAAGAGAAAGGGCATTTTTCTATGTGTACCGCAAAAGATATTAAAGGCCCCTGGAAACGGACGATCTTTCCAGAATACTTATATGACCCAGGGTTATTTTTTGATGATAACGGGAAAGTCTATGTCGCGCATGGACAAGGAAAGCTTTACGTAACAGAGCTGGCCAGTGACGCGCTCTCTGTTATTGGCAAGCCCAGGCTTATTTGGGATAAAAGCATTGCGGTTCCAAAAGGTTCCACTGCTCCAAAGGGAGGATATGGCATGGAGGGCTCACACGTCTATAAAGTAAACGGATATTACTATATTACCTGTCCGGCCGGAGGAACCCAGGGTTGGCAGATGTGTCTGCGTAGTAAAAGTATCTATGGCCCCTATGAAAGTAAAGTGATTTGTCAGGATGAGTCTTCATATCCCGGCAATGGCCTGCATCAGGGCGGTATGGTACAGCTAAAGGATGGCAGCTGGTGGTTTATGATTATGCAGGACAGAGGGCCAATAGGCAGGGTGCCGAATCTGGTACCCGTCGTCTGGAAAGATGGCTGGCCGATGCTTGGAAAAGACGGCAATAGCAAAGGCGTCACTCGTTATCCAAAACCGATCACCCGAAAACACGCTGCGATCAGCCTACCGGCCACATCAGATGAATTTTCCAGCCCCAAACTGGGCTTGCAGTGGCAGTGGAATCATAATCCGGATAATAGCAAATGGAGTTTGAGCGCAAATAAAGGCTACCTGCGCCTTCATAGTTCCTTTGCCAAAGACCTAGTCTGGACACGTAACACTTTGACGCAAAGAGTACAAGGGCCTAGCAGTGAAGCTGTTGTAGAGTTGTCGCTTAGTGGATTAAAAGATGGTGATGTAGCCGGGTTTGGTATTTTTCAATCTCCCTACGCTTATATTGCTCTTAAGCAATCAGGCCGAGAAAGGATGCTGATAATGGTAAATAATGGGCAGGTTATAGACAGTGTGTCGCACTTTACAACCCCAAAAATCTGGATTAAAGCCCAGGCAACCGATCAGCAATTTATGGCCCGGTTTGCTTATAGTACAGATGGTACGCATTTTAAGTGGATGGGCACTCCGCTACACATGGGACTAGGCTATGCCTGGACCGCCAATCGTTTTGCACTTTTTAATTTTAATACCAAAAAGGGTAATATTGGCGGTTATGCTGACTTTAACTGGTTCCATTTTACGGGTGCCAACCCTTCCATCAAAGCCAGATAGGCAAAGCAATCAGCGTGTAAAAAAAAACAGCCAAACCAGCGAATCCAGCCAAGCCAGCGAAATTTCTAAGATGGGCTGCCTTGAAGGATACTGTGGCCACCAATAAGGGCGAACACAATGATGAACACAATGATTAAAGCATTTATTAATACATTAATTGAAGTAGTTATTTAAGTAATCCTTGTAATTAGCTAATTGTAACTGAAATAATTTAAGATATGAAGCCGATTCATCTTTTTTTGTCATTGACCTTATGTGTGCTAGCAAGTAGCTCGGTTGATGTAAAGGCGCAATCAGGCAAAAAACATACTACGGCCCTGCAAAGCGAGCTTTCTACCAAAAAAGTGCCTATGGCAAAGTTAATACCGAGTTCGCCCGAAGCTGCTTTCAGGAGTTTGAATCCGATTGCGCCACCGGGTTTATATATTGCAGATCCAGAAGTGAGGCAAGGGGCGGATGGTAGGATTTACTTATATGGTTCAAAAGATGAACCAGGCAACGCTTACTGTTCAAGATCCTATGATGTGCTCTCAACGACTGATCTGGCACTGTGGCAGGTGGATCAGATTTCCTTTGCAACGGCTGGAGTAGGCAAACAAACGAATTATACCGATCAGATTTTGTATGCGCCAATCAGGATGAAGGAGTTGCCGTGGCTAGTTCGCCGTTTGGTCCCTTTAAACATGGCCAGATCATAAAAGGGATTAAAGGCATTGACCCTTCTGTATTTATTGATGAGGATGGCCAGGGCTATCTTTTCTGGGGCCAGGGATATGCCAAAGGGGCAAAACTGACACCGGATTTAATGCATATCGAAGGGCCGGTACATGATAGCCTGCTTACCTATGAGAAAGATGCATTTAACGAAGGCAGTTCAATTAGAAAGCGAAATGGGATTTACTATTATGTTTATGCCAGTCATATCCGCCACGGGGAGTCCAACTGTGCAACGCTTTGCTATGCCACCGCCACCAAACCTTTAGGTCCTTATACTTATCGAGGTGTGATTATTGATAATTGGGGCAGCGGTAAAAACTTAGTCAATAACCACGGTTGTATTCAGCAGATAAATGGGCGTTGGTATGTTTTCTATCACCGCCCGACCCATGGTAGCCAAACCATGCGCAAAGCCTGCGTAGAACCGATTTATTTTAATGCAGATGGAAGTATTGATAAAGTAGAGATGACAACCCAGGGAGCCGCAGGACCGATCAATCCCCTGCAAAGGATGGATGCTGCAAGGGCCTGCCTGATGCATGGAAGTGTGATGGTTAATCTTCGTCGTCCCAAAAACGATATACCCGTTGAATATCTAAGTGATATTCAAGATGGAGATGATGCGTACTGGAAGTATTTTGACTTTGATCAAAAAAATGTAAAAACTTTTACCTGTAAATTATGGGGGCCCAACCAGCCGGCCACTATAGAGATCCACCTGGATAGCGCCAAAGGACGACTTATAGGAAAGCTAAATGTAGCACCCATGAAAGGTGAAACAGCTTTTACCATCCATAAAACCTCCGTTAAAGCCGTTTTAGGTAAACATGCGGTTGTATTGGTTTTTAAAGGGCATGGTCAGTCAGGCAGTCATGCAAACGCCCAGGCTGAGCCGGGTAGTAGCCTGTTGAGCCTGGAGTGGTTTGTATTTGGTAAAGATTAAAGCTGCTGCTAGCCCGTTTTTGCTTATTAAATAAAGTAGATTGAAAACTGACAAAACTTGGCTGATTGGATGATGAAAATGAGTCTCAAGAAGCGGATGGTGCATCTCCCTTAATTAATATCCCAATTCCAAGGCGCTTTGTCCAAGGTGTTTGTCGATCAAGGCGGATCACAAAATTGGTTAAGAAAACACCAGAAAAGGTCAATTTAGATCATATGGGTTACGGGGTAATCATTTATTTTATGCTCAGCGGTTTGAATAAAATGATTAATTAAAGAAGTTTAGTGATAATTGTGATTTAATGGAAGAAGGTTATCGTACGAAAATGAAAATCGAAATGGCAATCGAAATCGAAATGCATTATTTTATGCAATAGATGGGTAAAAGTTGGATAATGCGAACGGTATTGCTGTTTTTCAAAATACATTCGTTAATCTGTAATATATATTGGTTTATAGTTGATAGACTGTTTTCGATAAAATTTAAAAGGTAGGCGTTCTATGGAAAGAAGGAAATTTATACAACAAACTGCATTAAGCGCGATCGGCCTTACAGTAGTGCCACGCCATGTGCTGGGCGGCAAAGGCTTTCTTGCCCCCAGTGACCGGATTAATCTGGGCTATATTGGGACTGGTAAACAATCCCGTGGCTTGATGCAATATATCAATGGCCCCAAGGAGACCATTATCCAGGCTGCTTCAGACGTTGATGCCCGCAAACGGGACTATTTTATTCAGTTGGCCGGAAAACTCAATGAAAAAAAGGTGGCGACAGCAGTAAAAGGCTATAAGCACTACAGGGAACTTCTGGAAAGCAAAGATATTGACGCAGTAGTAATTGCGACACCTGATCATTGGCATGCCCAGGTAGCCGTAGACGCGGCCAAAGCCGGCAAGGATATTTACTGCGAAAAACCACTTTCTTTAACCATTGCAGAAGGCAGAGCGATGGTGGATGCCACCCGCAAATATAAGCGGGTATTTCAGACGGGTAGCATGCAACGTTCTTCTTATAATTTCAGGCAAGCAGCGGAACTAGTGATAAATGGTTATATCGGTCGGATTAAAGAAGTCAATGTCTCCATTGGAGAGCCGGTTAGACAGTGCGACCTGCCAACTGAACCAGTACCAGCTGACCTGGATTGGGATCTATGGGTGGGACCTTCTCTATTCAGAGGCTATAATGCCATACTTGCGCCGCCACTGGAGGCCGATGGATGGGCCTGGTGGCGCGGTTACAAAGATTTTGGTGGCGGCTATGTGACGGATTGGGGTGCCCATATGTTTGATATTGTACAATGGGCCTTGGGTATGGACCATTCAGGCCCTGTGCAATTTATGCCGCCCAAAGTACCAAGTGCTAAGGAGGGATTGTCCTTTATCTATGCAAATGGGGTAGTGGTCAATCATAAAAATTGGGGAGAAGGCAACGCTATACAATTTATTGGAGAAAAAGGTAAGGTGGAAGTCAGCCGTGGGTTTCTAAGGACAAATCCAGAAAACTTGGCCAAATTGCAGTTCAAACCGGGTGATAAACGTTTATATTATAGCGATAACCACTACCAGGATTGGGTGTCTGCCATCCAAAAAAGAACCCGACCCATATGTGATGTAGAAATCGGCCACCGCACAGCAACAGTATGTAACGCAGTAAATATTGCCTACCAATTGCAAAAGGACATTAGATGGAATCCGGTTACAGAACATTTTGATAATGAATATGCAAACGCTATGGTGGATCGCCCTTATAGAGGAAGTTGGGATTATAGAAGATTTTAGCTTTGATTTTTTTTGGACATTGCGTGATCATGTGTATAATTGAGCAAATTAGTAATAAGCAATCACATCAGGAAAATTGCAAAAAAATGCATAATAAACTATAGCAATGTCAAAGTTAACTTCAATGCACTTCACCGTTACCAATAGTGGATAAGGTGATTATTCTTTGATCTATTTGCAATTGGTTGATTGCTAGTAAGGTAAGTAGGTTCAATGGGGATAATAAGAATATAAAGATGAATGAAAAAGATGAATGAAAAAGATTTAAATAATTTAAATGAACAGCAAATTACAATGCTACGGATTTTGAGCAACCCTTTTCCTGACAAGTATTTTGAACAGCTCAAACAACTGGCCGGAGACCTGTTATTGCAACAACTCGATGATGCGATGAATAACGATATAATGGCATATAGCAATATTAGGAAAAGCAGAGTCAGGATAATGGCGAATGGCGGATATAAAGGAAAATAGGTGGAGTATTAGGCTAAATTGGGAATTACTGGCCCAAAATGGTCATTAATGTAGCATTTACAGCTGCCTTTTTTTCTGTCAATATTTATCGAAGAGGTCGCTCTTTAAAATACAGGGACTGTGCATCTCTTCCGCAGCTTTATTGTATACGTTTAAATACAATAAAAAGTGCAAAAAATAAATACAGTGCAATCCATTTTACTTTTAAAGCCTTGCGCCCTTTTTGTGCACAGGCGGACTCGCTAGCTAGGTCTTATCAGAACAGCTAAATAGCAACCAATGCACCTTCTTAGCAATGGTTACATTACTTCTTGATCAGCAAACTTATCAGATGGCAAATCTGTCGACTCAGCTGCTGATTATTTTAAGCCCTAAAAGAGCTTTGCCTGGTTTTAAGTGATAAAGCAAAAATAGTATCAGTGATGGTCAACTTAAGGGTTGTTGATTTCTTTAAGTTTTGGCATCTTTACCCCATGTTTATTGATTGAATTAAGTATTAATGATTAGTCTATGGTTATTCAAAAAATACTGTGATGGAGGTATATGGGTTTAATGGTCTTGATAGGATTTAAATTAGTAGCAAATTAGCCTCGAATTGACCTAAAAACGGCTTCAAAATACTTGACTTGTAGGGCCGTTAACTTTACTCCTCAATCTTGCCTATCAGATTAATCAAAAGATATTCAATCTGCTGTTTTTATTAATATCATGGGGAAATAAGAATTAAATACAAGTACTATGCCTGCAATAAAACGAATACGGAAGGTAAGGATAAGATTAAAACGGGTAATACTGCTAGGTAAGGTAATGCTGCCGCTTAGTTTGCTATTGATTTGCACCAACAGTTTTGCGCAGTGGGATTTTTCCACTGCTTATTTTAAGATTCATATTGATAATAAAGGGTTTATTACCAGTATGAAAAATATCAGTGTAGCACCTAACCGTGAATTTAGTCCTGCAGACAAACCTTCTCCGCTACTAAGATTATATGATGGACAGCAAAAGAAATATTATCAACCCCAAAAAGCCCGGTATAATAAAGACAATAAAATACTTTCTTTGGAATTCTCTAATGGCGCTCTAGCCAGGATCAGATTAACGACCCAAAAGAAATATATAAAGTTGCAATTATTGGCTCTTAAAAATGGCGCATCCATAGAAGCCATTGAGTGGGGTGCCTATCGTACCAATATCAACAATTTATTGGGAGAAATTATCGGTGTGGCCAGAGATACCAGTTCCCAGGTCAATTATGCCATCGGCATGATGGCGCTTAATGATAATACACTAGGTGGGCAAGCCACCACCATAGCCGATGCGGCCCCTTTTCAGTATATTATACATTCTCCCGACTCCAAGCGCTTTCCATTACCAGATTCTTTGCATGAAGGTCAGGTATTTTCTCTGGGGGGCAACGGTATTAGCGATGTTGCTTTTTATGCGCATAAAGAAGCCTATTACCGCATTATGTATGGGGACGCCGCCCAAGTGGATGATAAGGGAGATATCTCCATATCTTACCAGTCCAGAGATCGTCGTCCTAAAAGAGAGGTCTTTTTTCCTTAATACCACATATGGCAGCCAATGTGCCCAACCATATTGAGGTGGAACCATTGCCCGGGGTGGATTATATCGGCTCAGCTGTTGTCTTATGGGGTAGCCCGGATAGTACTGCCCTAATGGATGTGATCCAAAATATCGTTATGTCCGAAGGATTGCCCTATCCGACCATTAACGGCAAATGGGTAAAGGATCCCGCTGCCTTTGTTCCAGACGCCATGAGTAGCGGTAATTTATATGACAGTATTATCTCCTATACCCGGCAATTGGGCTTTAAAGCCATTAGTTTATATGATCAAGGTTTTCTAAGACCAGATCGTGGCAATCATGGATATATTGATGGTCCGCATTTTGAACATAAGACCATTAAAATGACAGCAGGGAATATTTCTGAGCTGGAGCTCTCTAAAAGAGCTGCCAAATATGGCATTATAATCGGCAGAACAACCATTACCAATTCTTTGGCACCGGGTACCCAGGACGTCAGTCCGGTACCCAGTGACAGTCTTTGCTATCAGCAAAAGCGGCTACTCACTAAAAATATTGGTCCAAAGGATACCATCATTACAGTGGATGACCCGAAATATCTAGACGAAATCGCCAGCTGGGAAGGGCACTGTGCAAACCTGAATATGATCAAGATCGGCAAAGAGCTCATCCATTATATGGGTGTTTCCAAAACGGCTCCCTACCGATTATTAAATGTCAAGCGCGGTTATTGGAAAACAAGGGCTGCCAGCCATGCATCCGGTGATACAATTTACAAACTGCAGGTAACGGTCAATTATGGCTATGACGGGTTAATCCCTAATATGGAATTGCAGGACCAGATCGCCAGGTATTACGCAGATGTATGTAAGATCAATGGGCTGGCCTATTATGATTTTGACGGTCAGGAATTCTTATTCAATAATGGGCATGGCTATTATTCAGCCAAGCGCTTTTTTAGAAAAATGTTTGAACACGCTAAGGCCATTGGGGTGCCTTATATTCGCTTTACCGGCGCTACGCTTTCAGAAGGATCCTGGAATTATCAAAGTGTCTGGAACGTTGGTGGTGGCAAAAATCTCTATGATGCTGATACCAGGGAGTGGGGGAGCACGACCAGTCAGGGGAAGGATTTAAGAGATGTTACCTATGCTAACTTTTTCCCAGTTGGTATGGGTGGTAATTTTCCGATCAACAAGGATTCAAAGGTTTCTACTTACGAGCATATAGAGGCGGTATCAGTGGGCATAGGTTCCACCTATAGCTTAAAGCTTAATCAAAAGGACGTTGAAAAATGCCCTGAAAAAGAGGCCATTTTTGGGGTAATTCGAACCTGGGAATCAGCCAGGGCGGCAAACGCCTTTCCCAGGTGGGTTAAAATGCAATTGGTGGATCCAAAAAGGAGTTGGACACTGCAAGCAGGCCAGGATGGGAATACCTGGACCCTGTTTGAGGTGGTTAATGGGGTAAAATCAAATCCAATTACACTAAAAAGAGCTGCTGGTTATTAAGTGTTATTTATTAATGAGTTATATAGGACTAGGCCAGGTGGTTTCAAAAAAAAGTTATAAACTGGCAAATCAGGCAAAACGCACTTATTAAAAAAAATTACCATGAAAATCTTCCATTCCATCATTATTCTGACGCTTAGTCTGGTAGCGACACTGCCTGTTCGGTCCCAAAATAGCAGTTTGCCTAAACACTATTTTGTGGCAAAAACAGGCAGCGATCAGGCTGACGGTTCAAAAGCCCATCCTTTTAAGACGATATCTGCAGCGGCTAGCAAGGCGATGCCAGGAGATGATATTACCGTTCATGCTGGTGTATACCGGGAGCAGATTACTCCTCCTAGAGGCGGCAATTCGGCTACAGAGCGAATTGTTTACCAGGCGGCTAAGGGGGAAAAAGTGGTCATAAAAGGTTCTGAAAAGATCAAAGGCTGGGAAAAAATTGCGGGCGATACCTGGGTGGTTAGAATCCCCAATAGCTTTTTTGGTAAATTTAACCCTTACAGTGATCTGATAAAAGGGGATTGGTATACCCCTCCCAAAGGTGCTAATTTTCACACGGGCGCGGTGTATTTAAATGGCGATTGGTTAATGGAGGCTATTGATCAAGAAGATGTAATGGGGCCGGCAAAGCCAAATGATCCTAGGTGGTATGGTGTAGTAGATAGCACCACTACAACTATTTGGGCGCAGTTTATCGGCGTTGATCCCAACAAGGAAAATGTTGAAATTAATGTTAGAAAAACGGTATTCTATCCAGATAAGCCCTTTATTAATTTTATTACGGTCAAGGGTTTTACCATGGAGCAGGCTGCTACAAACTGGGCGCCACCCACTGCTGAACAAGAAGGGCTGATAGGTACCCATTGGAGTAGGGGCTGGATTATCGAAGATAATAATATCTCCTATTCCAAATGCGTTGGCATCGCGCTGGGTAAATATGGAGATAGTCATGATAACAAGCAAACGGAATCGGCAGTAGGCTATGTGGGGACAATCAATAGAGCACTCGCCTTTGGGTGGAATAAAGGTACCATAGGTAGTCATTTGGTTCAAAACAATACCGTTTCTCACTGTGAACAAACCGGCATTGTAGGTAGTATGGGTTGTTCTTTTAGTGTCATCAAAAACAATATCATTCATGATATCCATGTAAAACAACTTTTTGGTGGTGCAGAAATGGCTGGTATTAAATTCCACGGCGCCATAGATGTACAGATCACAGGCAATAAAATATACCGTACAAATATGGGCGTATGGCTGGATTGGATGGCCCAGGGGCCCAGATAAAAGGCAATTTGTTTTATGACAACTTAGGACCCGATATCTTTTTGGAGGTGGATCATGGACCTATGCTGATTTGTAATAATATTTTACTCTCCAAAAACAATTTATTAATGAATTCCAGCGGCGCAGCCTTTGCTCACAACCTATTTGCTGGTGGGGTGCAGGTGATTTCATATGACGCCCGCAAAACACCGTATATGTTACCGCATTCAACCTATGTTGTGGGATTGCATGATAATCCAGGTGGCGATGTACAATTTATAAATAACCTGTTTACGAAAGGAGCCAATGTCAGTGCCTACAAAAAGGCGATCTTGCCTGTTATTTTCAAAGGCAACGTTTATACCAAAGGCGCCATAAGAGCTGTTAGCGGCAGCGCAGATAAACAAAGGAGCTATGGTGAGATCAGTAAGGAAGCCAAGGAGAAATTAAATAAAGCACAGGATCAATTGGCCAAAGAAACAGATTTTCTGGTAGCGGGCCAATTTGATGCAGCGCCCCAGCTAATCGCAAAACAAGCCCAGGCTGGTAAAGTTCAGTATCTTAAAATTAATTTGGATAAGCAGTGGCTTGAGCAAAGGCGTCAAACGGTGACAACCAAAAGGCTGCATAATGCGATTGTCCCTAATTTGCCTTTTGTCAACCCAGACGGCTCTTACTTACAGCTGGATACAGATTATCTGGGTAATAAACGAAATCAACAAAACCCCTCACCAGGCCCATTTGAAATTACTAAAACCGGGGAACAACAAATAAGGTTTTAAAATGCTGATTAGTGGCATTTATAATAAAATACCCCTGATTTGATAAGAAGCATGCACTATGTCGGCTTACAGCCATTTATTGCTGGATTATGCTGTGGCTGATTGCAAGTCATCGTCTGCCAGTTCAAATGGGGGAAGGTTATATTTTTATATCAGCAGTTACTTTCCCATGAAATTCTTACCATAAAAAAGTAAATAAACCGAATAGATGTATATTCGGTTTATTTACGAATAAGACCAGCCGATTTTATGGAATAGTATGTTCCATATTGGCTTTTATTTCTTCAATCTGATGCAAAGGAAGTTTTAATAATTCTGATATTTGCTCTAGCGAAAATCCGCGATTTTCAATCAGCTGTTCAACAACCTCTAAATTGCGTTTTTCAATGCCTTCTTCTCTACCTTTCCATTCCGCAGAATACAACTCAGCCTAATAATTTTCTTCTTGCTTATTAATCACATGGCATTTCTTCATCATTCATTTGTTTAAATAAACTTCATAGCTATTGAACCTTAGCATGCTCAAAATAAAATCAAGTTCAATAAACTTCACTACGCCAATTAAGCGCAAACAATCATCATAACTTTTATGGAATTGCATGCTCCATATTAGCTTTTATTTCTTCAATCTGATGCAAAGGGATTTCAGAAATTTTAGAAATCTGTTCAATGGTATAAAGATTGTCCTCAATAAGCCTTTCAATCATCATTACCTTCCCCTTTTCAATGCCTTCTTTTCTACCTTCTTCTCTACCTTGCAATTTTGCAGAATACAATTCAGCCCAATAATTTTCTTCTTGTTTATTAATCACATGGCATCTCTTCATCATTCATCTGTTTAAATAAACTTCATACCTATTGAACCTTAGCATGCTCAAAATAAAATCAAGTTCAATAAACTTCACTACGCCAATTAAGCGCAAACAATCATCATAACTTTTATGGAATTGCATGCTCCATATTAGCTTTTATTTCTTCAATCTGATGCAAAGGGATTTCAGAAATTTCAGAAATCTGTTCAATGGTATAAAGATTGTCCTCAATAAGCCTTTCAATCATCATTACCTTCCCCTTTTCAATGCCTTCTTCTCTACCTTCTTCAATACCTTCTTCTCTACCTTGCAATTTTGCAGAATACAATTCTGCATAAGCTCTTTCTTTTGTCTATTCAATGCGTTGTATCTTTTCATCTCTTCTTTATTGAAGTTAGCAATTCGAGCCCTTTCAAAAAGTGGCCTATATTTTTCATTGTCCAGGCTAGCTGGGATTTCAGTCAACTTTCCCATATTCGCCAGTAAAAACAAAAATACGTCTTTTTCTCCTTCTAACTCATCAATTCCTTTGTTAAATTTTGAAAGCTCAACGGTCAAAAGGTTCGTACAAACCAAACTTACTCTTTTTGTACTTCTGCTCACAATTTCATGTAAATCAACACATGGGCCATCTTTTAACTCAGGCATATTAAAATCAGTGATTACTACCCCAGTAATTGGCCAATGGTCATACTTATAGTCCTCGCCGGGGCGCATTTGGGTAGAATGATAACGGGAGGTATAACAAAATGCACGCTTCAGCATAAAAACGACATACTGTTGCTGCATTTCCAGATCAAATACCCGACTATGCTTATCATTGAAGCCAAAATCAAATATAACTTTTCTTTCATCCTTAATGCTGCCCAGCATTTCAGATTCATCAAAATCAATATCAAGCAAGGCTTCAATAAATCCGTCTCCTAATGCCGTGATCATCCTTTTTAAATCCTCCTTTCCTTCTGGCGATCTAAAAACTCTTTTAATACCAAAATCTCCTTTCAAACTTACAAATACACCACCTTCGGACAAAGGCCCAGTAAGCTTCATACGCCTTCCATTCTTAGAACGTAAAGCCTTCTTGCTAATCAAAGTATTTTCTCCACTTGGCACACGCAATCCCTCAGGGTTCATTTTCATAATTTACCTTTTTTCAAAATACAATAAAATATAAGGTCGCTAGCAATTGAACAAGCAACACCATTTAAGCAAACTGGTAGGTTTAATTTTTCACACACGCACCCAAAGACAAATCGAAATTCTAAAATTAATATTTGAAATACCTTTAAAATATCGTTGAAATATAAGTGCAATACAATCAGCAATGGCAGGTTCGTTTCACAAAATTAGAACGTTTTATTTTTACAAACAAAATAATTTAGAATAAAATTTAAAATAAAGCTTAAAAAAAACTTATCGTCATAATTAGAACAAAATATGATCAACTTCAATCGTCAATTTTTACTTTGGCGGCCGATAAGTAATTTGATTTTTTCCCCTGCGATAAAGAGGCCATACGCTTTATGGAATTTGGCGGTTGTATCCATATTGATCAATCAATGGTGGTTATAATTTGCCAATTGCAAACCTGGGAGGCAATTTTAGCAGTAGACGTCCTTTTGCACCGCATAAGTAATCTAAACTTATCAATTGGAAATTCAAATGGCATATGGGCAGTTTTGCCTTTTTGCAATGCAAAGTGACAATTTTAGCCTTTACAATATGCTGCCCTTAATCAAAATGCGTCAAAAAAGCATCAGTTAAAGTCAATTGTGGTTTATTATAGTAGGTTATAAATGGGTATTTTTACGGCTATGTTGCTGGTATAGACGTAAAATAAATTTTACCATCACTACTTTACCCATTTATAATGAGACGATATTTTGCTTTAATTGGTATGCTGTTTGTCGTTATATTACTGCACGGGCAGCCTGTAAAACCTGGGAATAATCTGCCAGCCTTTATAAAGGCCTTAAAATCTTCCCGTCCATATGCTGAGTCCCCTTCTGCAAACGAACTTAAAACCGAAGGGCTAACCATACATCGAAAGTGGCAGGGCAACGTTTGTCATTCCTATATTGAAAATAAAGGTGACCTGCCAGTTACGATAGGCAATATTGTCCTTTTTGAAATGAACGGGCATTTACTCGATCCTGATAGTAAAGTTTATGGTGAAGGATTTCAGATGCTGACCCAAATAACCGGAACATTAGCGCATCCGCTGCATGAAAGTTATACAGATGAAGGGCATTATCATATAATCGGCCCCCATAAAATGCCGACAGCCTATGGATTGTTCACCTTAACACAGGCGGATAATCAGTCGTTATTACTTGGATTTTCCACCTGCGAGCGCTTTATTGGGTGCATCAGTTTTACGCCCAAAAAAATAATGGTGTCCATTGACGCCGAAAACCTGGTTCTACAACCTGGTCAGCGGGTGCAACTAGAGGATTTTATGCTACTTAGCGGCCTGGATAAAAACAAATTGTATGACCAACTGACTAAACAAATAGCCATTAAACACCCGCCGATCTTCGGTAAACAGGTGCCTACCGGCTGGTGTTCCTGGTATTGTTACGGGCCGGAGGTAACCCAAAAGGATATCGAAGAGAATATGGATGGGCTGGCCGCCAGTCTTCCTGAAGTAAAATACATTCAAATTGATGACGGCTATCAACCCCATATGGGTGATTGGCTGCAGCCCAATCCCGCTTATGGATCCCTGGAAGGTACTTTAGAGGCCATCCGCAAAAAAGGCTTTGTGCCAGCTATTTGGCTGGCCCCATTTATTGCCGAGAAAGATTCAAAACTTTTCCAGCAGCACCCTGACTGGTTTGTTCAAGACAGTACGGGTAAACCCCTGGTTTCTTCCAGTGTCGGGTTTGGTGGCTGGCGTAACGCTCCCTGGTATGTTTTGGATGGAACCAATCCGCATGCGAAGGCCTATATTAAGCATGTTGTAAAAACCATGCGGGAAAAATGGGGCGTGGAATATTTTAAGCTGGACGCGAATTACTGGGGGGCGATTCATGGCGGGGTGCATTATGATAAATCAGCAACGCGTATTCAGGCGTACCGGGAAGGTATGAAAGCTTTGCTTTCTGCCTGTGGAAAAAATACAGTGGTTCTGGGCTGTAATCAACCTATGTGGCCGTCGCTGGGGCTTATTACCGCTGCCCGTACCAGTAATGATGTATCCAGAAACTGGGCCGCATTCAAATCAACAGCAAAAGAAAATCTGCAGCGCGGCTGGCAAAACGGCAAACTCTGGTATACGGATCCGGATTGTTTTTTAATTGGCGCCAATGGCGCGGAGGGAAAATCGCTTACCGCAAATGAATTCCTGTTTCATGCGACGGTTGTGCATGCCATTGGAGGCCTGGTTTTGCTGGGAGACAAGTATAATTCGCTTTGTAAACAACAATTTGCCATTATCAAAAAACAAATACATCCGACCGGTAAGGCTGCCCGATTTTCCGACGATTTCTTTCAAACCGGCATAACAGACTTAGGTAAGGTTCAGTATTATTATTTTTTAAATTGGCATGACGATACACCCACTACATTAAAAGTCAAATTAAAGGCCAAAGCTACCCTTGAAAATTATTGGCAGGGAACGCCACTTGGCATCCATCAAGGTGAATATACACTCAAGGATTTACCGCCCAGATCGGGACTGATCATCAAGGCGACTGATGTTGAGTAAGGGTCAAAGGAAGTAGTAGTAGAAGAAGAAGTAGAAGTAGTAGTAGGGCAAATCTGGATCTACCATTCAGTACATACACCATGGCTAAAATTTATTAAATTAAGTTAAGTTAACAGACATATCCTGTTTGCCCGATCCTTAATTAACAGGCTTTCAAAAATATTAAAAGTTCAAAAATAATGGCTACACCATTTCATAACCAGGATCCGAAAGTACCCACTCATGCATACGTACAGGCAAATTGCGCGCAAAAATTGAAATGTACTGTTTTTGATAGCCCTCATTCATCAGGTGCCTTAAGTTCCTTCAGGTATCCGTTAAGCATGCAGGGTAAGGGTGATTGCAAGGGTGCTTGCAATGGAAATTATAAAAATCGCCTTGTAACAAAAGCGATTCGTATTGTAACTGTGTTGTTGATCGCAACGCTATCCTCGTCGGCGCAGCCACTTGTAAATAAAAAATATATAGGGCATGCTCAGGCGAAAACATCGGCAGCAAAAGCGTTCCTGAAAACGGCGGTCGAGGTCACGCCGCCGTCAAAAGGGACCCTTTTAAAAACAATTTATGCAGAATTTTTGGTCAGTAACAAAGGGTTTATCACTTCAATTAAAGCCAGGGGAAGTGGCCAACAGTATTGCCCCGTTAAGGAACCTTCGGCCTTACTTAGTCTCTATAGCAAAAAAAAATATATCCTGCCTGAGGCTGCTCGTTATATTGCACCCGGTAAGTTTGTACTGAGCTATCCAAATGGATCTAAAGCCACTATACAGGTACAGCAAAAGGGCAGTTACCTGAAATTTACCCTAACGGAACTGACCCGTCGCACTGGTATTGATAACGTCGTCTGGGGACCCTATAAAACCACTATTTCAAAAAAGATAGGGGATTTGATCAGTGTCGTACGCAGTGATGATTTTGCCATAGGGATGCTGGGACTGGATGACAATACGACAAGCGGTCCGCCCAGTGAAGGAGATATGTCTTTTATGTATTATTATATTCATAGCCCGGACCCAGATAAGTATCCGCTGCCGCCTGATTTAAAAGAAGGCCAGACCTTTAGTATAGGCGGAGATGGCATAAGTGATGTCGCCTTCTACGCCAGACCAGAACAGTATTTTAGGATGAATTATGGCAACGGTGCAAAGCTGGAGCCTGAATATGGCTCCTGGATTTGTATGCATTCCAGAGATCGTAGCCATGAGCAGATGATTTATTTTCCAGATTATCCAGATAATATTGAAGGAAAGGCCAATTCTTCACGTCACCAGCTGGTTGAACCGGTGCGTGTCGGCTATATCGGCTCTTCTATTGCTTTATATGCCTGCCCCGATACCCTTGGGTTAAATACGATCGAAAAGGTGGTGCTGGCAGAAAATCTGCCGCATCCAACCATTGATGGTAAATGGGTGAAAGATCCTGCAGCCTTCCGGCCGGATATTGCCTGGTGGGGTGTACATGACTCTTTGGCTGCCTATGCAAAGGCCTTGGATATCACTGGCATCCAGGATGAAGGATGGGGAGAATATTATCCAAACCGGGCCAAACCCTGGCCCAAAAAAGGAATTAATTTTTCTAATGGCACTGTCATGACGATACCCGCCTATGGAAAACAATTGCAGCAGCAAGGATTACGCTATGGACTGCACACCTTATGTGAGTTTTTACAACCAGGTAGTAACAGCGATGTTACGCCTGTGCCCAGTGACAGCCTGTCTGTTATGCAAAGAACCGTCCTTACAAAGGATCTGGCTGTGGGGGACTCTATTATCACGGTTAAAGATACTGCTTATTTCAATGAGTATGGGGGCTGGGAAGGCAACCATACCAATGTGCTGAAAATAGGGAAAGAATTAATAGAATATGACGGCATTACAACTAAGCGACCCTACACATTTTTGAAGATCAAAAGAGGCTATCATCATACCTCTAAGGGCAGCTATAAAGCCGGTACGACCATTGAAAAATACAACCCAATTGTTACCGGGGTTTTGCACCCAATATGGCACTGCAGGACGTGTATGCTGATTACTATGGTAAATGGCTGACCGAAGGCTCCATGGATTATATAGACTTTGACGGTCTGGAAAGTTGTATGTATCAGGGCCATGGTCAGTATTCTTTTAAACGTTTTTTTAGGGGGTTATTTGACAGTTATTACCGCCATGGCGGTAAATACCTGAGAGTTATGGGCAGCGCCGTCCAGGAAGGTAGCTGGCATTATATGAGTGTCTGCAATGTAGGCGGTGGTGATCATATGTTTAATCCCGTGTACAATAAATGGGGTATTGAAGGCAAAGACATGCGCTACGTATTTGAAAGCAGTTATTTTCCGGCTACTTTCGGCATCCAAAGCTACCAATCAAACTGGAGCTTATATGATGCAGAGAACCTGGAGGCAAAATCCATTGGCTGGGATGCCACCTATATGTTGGGCCTAAGCCAGCAGGCGGTGGAAGCCAGTGGTGAAAAAGCAGCTATCTTTAAGGCCATCAATATCTGGCAGCAGGCGCGCAAAGCAGCTATATTCACCCGGACCATCAAAGCCCGATTGAAAAACCTTAAGTATAAATTCCACCTGGAAAGATCCGCCAGTGGCCGGTTCAGCCTGTTTAGCGTAAAAGAAAACAGGTTTACAGATACGCCACTTGTCGCTAAAGGCACCGTACTTAATTTACAAAATGAATTCGATACGCAGCCCATGGATCTGTCTTTGCAACTCCATATGCCAAAAGAGAAAAGCATTCAAGGCCTGAGTATACAGCTGGCTGGTGCTAAAGCCATTACCATTCATGAAACTTTGTTGAATGGACAGTATATCTTAATAAAAAAGGCGTGTTATATATGGCTGATCCAGGACGCAAACCACTGGACACCATTATGGCAAATACCCGGCAAAAAATCAGCAAAGGAAAAAGTCAAATTAAAATCAGTGCCATTCAACCAGATGCAGATTTGCAAGCGGTAAAATTTGAACTGGTGGTACCTGTAATTAGTAAAGCAGAAAATTTGTAAGAAAATGAATCGTACTATTCATCCAGGGATTATTCAATTAACAAAACAAATCAATGGAAAATAAAACAATCTATAATAATACAATGCAAAATAAAACAATGCCCTGCAAATTGGGGTAATATTCAGGTGTAATATTCAAAAATAATGGGGATTTTTACAGAAATTGATTTGTTGGTTTTGGTCGTTAAAGCGTTAATAAAATTTTTATTTGAAGGGGATATAATATGAACAGAAGCAAAGTATATACAATTTATAATAAACTGACCAGTCTGGTCGTCATCTTAGGAGGACTATTGGTGGCAAGCCCGATAACAGTGATCAGTCAGCCACTGAATAAATCAACTGCGGACGCCTTTCAGGTAGTGGATAATTTACTGCAACCGCTTCATGGGCGGTTAAAGGTGCAAATCGGCACCTATGATGGCACGCGTCTTATACATTCCTACAGCGCTACAAAGCAAGCCAGTGATTTGCCGGACGGGTGGCAGCTGGACTTAAAGGCCAGTCCGATCGCCAATCAGCCCGGTGTGATGGATCTGTCGGTCAGCTTTACACTTAAAAAAGGCATTTCCAGGCAAACGGCCGTAGGGCTGAGCGTTGATTTTTTAGATTGGCACCGGGAAAATTATGTTATGGTGCCAGCCATTGTTTATAACGGGAATCGATATACATCTATTGGCAAGGCCTACTCACCTGACTATCCGACTTCCATGTATTATAACCCCAATGTGCCGCTGACCATTTCCAATGACCCCCGCCTTCAAATTGAACCGGGCAAGCCGTCCTTAATTGAACTACAGACTGGCAATTGTGCGACCCCCGCTATGAGCTTTTATGCGCCGGGCAGTAATAGCAGCTTTATGATGTTGACCGATCAGCGCTCAAAATTTGGCAATCACGGCCTTTTTATTACAGAAAATGCTGCAGGTAATCAGAGCAGTTTTTCCATGACAGCCCCCGTTATGCGTAAACTAGCCACGGGCTTTGGCGATTTTCACCCCAGTGGGGACAAAGCACCCGACTGGAAGGCGGGTGACCAGCTTACGCTCCATGTTCGTCTATATGTACAAAATAAAAATGTACATAATATCCCAGAACTGTTACAATCCTTTATGGTACACAGAAAAGACCTGTCAGGACCAAATCATCCACGCAACTGGCTTCCCATGAGTTATAGTTTACAACTGGCCTCAACGATTTGTAGCAATAATTTTCGGGATTTGCCGGTAGGCAGTTACTATCTTCCCGAAAATAATAATGATTTTCAATTGGGTTGGGTCAGCGGCATGATCAATACCTTTCCCATGCTTGCCTTAAATAATGCAAAGGAAAGAAACAGGGTGATCAAAGAGCTGGATTTTGTTACCAGTAAACTACAGGGAGAAAGCGGCTATTTTTACGGCGGTATTACTGCTGATGGCAAATTACGGCCTGAAAAAATGAACCCGGCTTATCCTGAGCTGCAGGCGATGGTGCGCAAAAACTGTGACGCACTTCTATGGCTGGTAAAGCATATGATGCTTTTTAAAGCGGAGGGCTATGGCCAGCTGATTAATCCCCACTGGGAGCAGGCAACGAAAAAACTGGCTGCCGCTTTTACCAGGACCTGGAAAGCGCACGGACAGTTTGGTCAATATATCGTACCTAAAACGGGAGAGATTGCTGTGTATAACTCCACGGCCGGCGCCATTGCCCCAGCTGGCCTGGCGCTTGCGGCTGCTTATTTTAAGCGTCCTGAGTGGCTGGAAGTGGCTATACAGGCCGCTGATTATTATTATCAAAGAGATGTTGTTAGTCAGGGACTAACCGGTGGCCATTGTGGCGATATTTCCATGGACGCCGATTCAGAGTCTGCCTTTGGTTTTCTGGAATCGCTGATGGCCCTTTATCATTATACCAGAGACAAAAGCTGGCTTAAAAAAGCAGAAGTCCAGGCGGCGCTTTGCGCCACCTGGACGCTCTCTTATGACGCAGTATTCCCTAAAAACAGCCAAATAGCAAGGTTAAACTGCCATATGGCAGGGGCGGTCTTTGCCAGTATTCAAAACAAGCATGCCGCTCCAGGTATTTGCACTTCCTCCGGTGATTACCTGTTCAAACTCTACCGGGCTACCGGCAATCCGCTCTATGCAGATCTGATCCGAGATATCCAGCATGCACATGCAGAGGCGGTAAATGTTCCCCCCAGTCATATTACAACGGGTAATCTGCCCGGCTCCAGTATGGAACGTATTCAGCCCAGTGATGCAGAAGGCTGGGGGAGCGTGGGTAATTTTATCAATACGAGAAACTCGTGGACAGAGACCAATGGTATGTTGATGGATATTGAGTTACCCGGAATTTATTTACTAACCGATAAGCAAACACTCAGGGTGTTTGATCATGTAGAGGCTAAGGTGCTGATGTCTGACAAAAAAATAGTTAAACTGAGCATCCATAATCCAACAAAATTTGACGCCTCTGTGGCCGTATTTGCGGAGACCAGTCGGCAAGCCAGCCGGCCGCTAGCCTATACCGCCTTTGTAAAATGGCCTAAAGTGGCTGTAAAGGCCGGGGCAACGATTAGCGTTCAGGTAAATAAAGCCTCAGGAGCGGCCCAGGTGATCCATTAATATTTACAACGATGAAGGACTCAAAAAGATTTTCGGGCAATGCCCGCATCTGGCGGATTCAAAAGGTCGCTTTGTTTATCATGACCTGCCTGTTTGTACTAGGCAGGTGGCTTTATATGCCCAGGCGAGTCATAAAAGGGAAGTGATTAAAGCCCGGGAATATCAGATAAGGCCAAATACAGGGCAAGACCAGACAGTCGCCCTGCAAAAAGTGATCCGTAAAATCCAGGCCATAAATCATCCGGTTACCCTTGTCTTTGAACCTGGGCAGTATGATTTTTACTATAAGACAGCCACCCAGGCGCCCTATTATATCTCCAATACCTCCGGCAAAGAAGAGCTAGATACGGAGGTGAAGACCATTGCCATCTTGCTAAAGGATATCAAAGGATTGACTATTGAAGGTAACGGCGCTTTGTTTATGTTGCATGGCAAGATGACATCTTTGGTGGCGGACAATTGTAGAGACCTGACGATTCATAACCTGCAATTTGATTACGCAAGGCCCACCATGTCTGAATTTACCCTAACAGCCGTAACAAATGATTACATAGATGTAAAGGTTAACCCAGACAGCTGGTACCGGATCAAAGACAGTATATTGTACTGGTATGGTGAAAACTGGGATGGTGAAAAAACACCGCCTCGGCTATTTACCTGTGTATATACCCCTGTGGATAGTGCGCTTCATTTTGTAAATGCGGGCTGGAAGCGCCTGACGCAGGCTAAACGCGCCGCTGAAATCGGTGAAAATAAAGTCCGGTTTTACCAGAATAAACACACAGGCGACAAATTGGGCGGCGCGGTAGGAGATGTATACACGGTTCGTGATATTACCAGAGATGAAGTGGGGCTATTTTTGTTACAATCAAAAAATATTCGACTGGACAACGTGCAAATGCATTTTATGCATGGCCTGGGCATCGTATCGCAGTTTTGCACAAACCTCCATTTTAATCATCTGCGCTGTGCACCCCGTAGCCAAACCGATAGGATCTGTGCCAGTACAGCGGATATGGCCCACTTTAGCGGCTGTAATGGCAAGATTACCGTAGAGAACTCCTTTTTAGCGGCGCACATGATGATCCGATCAATATCCATGGTACCCATTTAAGAATTATGCAGCAACTGCCGGGAGATAAGCTTATTGTTCGCTTTATGCACCACCAGACCTATGGCATTCAGGTGTATGCCGAGGGAGACAGTGTTGATTTTATCAGCGCCAAGACGCTGCTGCCTTACGCAACCCGTGTGGTAACGGCTTACAAAAGGTTGAGTGAATATGAAATTGAATTACAATTAAATGAAGCCCTGCCTGCTAATATTGAGGCGCAGGATTGCCTGGAAAATACCACCAGAACACCTGGAGTCGTTATCCGTGGCAATTATTTTGAACGTACACCCACCAGAGGACTATTAGTTACTACCAGGAAAAAAGTGTTGATTGAAGACAATATCTGGTTTAAAACCGGGATGTCTGCAATCCTTATTGCGGATGATGCCAATAACTGGTATGAATCAGGGCTGGTCCGGGATATGACCATCCGGGGCAATACTTTTATTGGTTGCGGACAGCCAGTCATTCATATTGCCCCGGAAAATAAATTGCTTGTGCCAGGCAAATTTGTACACCACAACATACATATTACCCAAAATATTTTTAAGATAGAAGGAGGGGCTATTTTAAGTGCCAGAAGCGTGGGAGGCCTTCAATTCACAAACAATAAAATCCTACCCTTAAATGCTGCATTAAAGGCTGCGGGTGGCAGTCTTATTGCAGTTGACGGCTGCTCGGGCGTCGTCGTTCTGGGGAATAAGCTGCCCAAAGGAGTAGACGGTTCAGTAAAGACCGCTGAAATGGAGGCATCCAAGCTAAATTTGACTTCTGATTGGCAGATCATCAAAAAGAAACAATAAGCAGCAATGAGCAGCAATAAGTAGGCGAACTTTAAGGTATATTTGAATTTTAGATATCACCCTTAATAAGCGGCTGCGCGGTTTTATTAAACGGCGGTATTGATTATCTTTGGAGCAGGCTAGCAGTGCACGAGGCATTATTGGCGTTTTTCCGGTCAATTTATTACGACAAACAAGAAGCAGAAAACAAACGAGCAAGCAAGTAAAGAAAGAAACAAGCAGGCAAGCAAGCGAAGCTCATAATACTTACAAATACGCACATTCAATATGAAGCAATTATTATTAAGTACATTAATGCTCATTTTTAGTATTCCCATGCTTTATTCTGGTTATTCTGGTAATACAGGTAATAAGGGAAATTCAAATAATAAAAATCAAGATGGAACCCACCAGTTATGGTATAGCCACCCGGCCATTAAATGGGATCAGAACGGCCTGCCCATAGGCAACGGCCGCATGGGCGCTATGATGATGGGGGGATTGAAGATGATAATATTCAATTTAATGAACAAAGTCTATGGAGCGGGGATAATAATTGGGATGGAGATTATAAGACCGGAGACCATGGTTTTGGGTCTTATCGCAATTTTGGGGAACTAGGCGTTCATTTTGAACCGCCTGTTCAGCACTCGGACGCTGTAAGCGCTGCCTCGGATTATAAGCGCAGTTTAGACCTGCTAACCGGCATCTACCACCTCACGTTTCACCAGGGTGGGACGCTATATAAGAGAGAAGCATTTGCCAGTCATCCAGATCAGGTGATGGTCTTTCGCTATACGGCTAGCAAAAAAGGTAGATTATCCGGACATATAACGCTTTGGTCTGCACAGGGAGCCAGGGCAAAGATAAATGCTGCGGCAGATGGATTGACCTTTACAGGCATAATGCCCAACCAGCTCAAATATGCAGCAAAGGCAGTGATAAAAACAGTAGGAGGGCAAGTTATAAAGCCCACAACCGGCAGTAACGGCGCAGATAGTGTACTGCGCTTTAAGGATTGTCAGTCTATTACCATTTATTTGGATGCCCGGACAAATTATAAGCCGGATTATACGGCTGGCTGGCGCGGTGCAGATCCATTGCCTGTTATAGAAAAGGAGCTGCATGCTGCCCGGGAGAAAACATATAGTCAATTGCGCACTGCTCATATAAAGGATTTTTCGGCGCTGGCCGCGGATGCGCGTATTCAGTTTGGGCAAACAGCCCCGGCTGTTTTAGCGCTTCCAACCGACAAACGCAAAGAAAAATATGCCGCAGGCGGACAAGATCCTGATCTGGAACAATTGGTGTTTCAGTATGGAAGGTATCTACTGATCAGTTGCTCCAGACCGGGCGGATTGCCGGCTAATTTGCAAGGTCTCTGGAATAATAGCAATACACCGGCCTGGGCCAGTGATTACCATAATAATATCAATATTCAAATGAATTACTGGGGCGCAGAATCAACCGGGCTCTCCGCTTGTCAGATTCCCCTTATTGATTTTATTCTCGCACAGGCGGAGCCTTGTAGAATTGCGACCCGTAAAGCCTTTGGCGTTAAGACCAGGGGGTGGACAGCAAGAACCAGTCAGAGTATATTTGGCGGCAATGGCTGGGAGTGGAATATTCCTTCCAGTGCCTGGTACGCGCAACATGTATATGAACATTGGGCTTTTACCATGGATAAAACCTATTTAAAAGATACCGCTTATCCCATGGTAAAGGAGATCTGTAATTTCTGGGAAGACAGATTAAAGGAGCGTCCAGATGGTTTGCTGGTAGTGCCTAACGGCTGGTCACCGGAGCATGGGCCAAGGGAAGATGGTGTTATGATGGATCAACAGTTGGTCTGGGACCTCTTTCAAAATTATCTGGATATGGCTCGTGCGCTCAATATAGATAAGGATTATCAGATAAAAATAGCCGATATGCAACGCCGGCTTGCACCCAATAAGATAGGGAGCTGGGGCCAGCTGCAGGAATGGCAGGAGGATAAAGATGATCCCAATGATCAACACCGACATACTTCGCATCTGTTTGCAGTTTATCCTGGTCGTCAGATTAGCCCGACTAAGACACCTAAACTTGCCAAGGCCGCGATTATTTCCCTTAGAAGTAGAAGTGGCAATTATGGCAAAAATAAAAATACCAAATTTACGGTAGAGTCCACCATTGGCGATAGCCGCAGGTCCTGGACCTGGCCCTGGCGCTGCGCGCTTTGGGCCAGACTGGGAGATGGTAACAAAGCAGGCATTATGATCCGAGGCTTGCTAAAATATAACATGTTTGATAATTTATTCGCAACACATCCACCCTTTCAGATTGACGGCAATCTGGGCATAACAGGCGCTATGGCTGAAATGTTACTCCAAAGCCAGACGGGAGAGATTAATTTGTTGCCAGCTTTGCCAGACAGCTGGAAACCGGCTGGATATTTTATAGGCCTAAAAGCACGCGGCGGGTTTACGGTAGACTGTACTTGGAAAAATGGCAAAGTCACTCATTATAAAATCTATGCTAAAAACAGCCAAAAGGTAAAATTACGTATTAATGGAAAGCTGCAGGAAATTATGTCAATAGCCCAAAAATAAGTACCAAAGGCAATACTAGACAAAGGCCCTATACACATAATACTTTTCAATATACAATACCATACAATACCAAACAAAATAATATTATTTATGATGATACGTTCAAAACTTGTTAGCTGTTTATTTTTACTATTGTCCATAGGTCTTGTGTCGGCGGGGATGGCGCAATCTGTTTCACAGTCAACCATTTCGATCATACCGATACCTGCTCATTTAAGGCAGACTCCAGGCCTTTTTTGCTGGACGGTAGGGTTAAAGTGGCTATCCAGGCACCAGGGCATATAAAAGAGGTGACTGCAGTAGCCCGCTTCTTTACACATGCGGTAGACCAATTAAGCGGGGAACAACTCCAAATGGTGCAGACTGGTCAGCAGTCCTTAAATGGGAAAATTATTTATTTTAAACTTGCAAAGACGCCGTCTGTAGGAGCGGAAGGCTATCAACTCTTAGTAACGCCTGAAGCGATCCATTTACAGGCTAATCAGCCAAGAGGGCTTTTCTATGGCATCCAGTCGTTATTGCAAACAATGCCCAAGATTCGTACCAATCAGCTGCTGCGTATTCCCTGTATGGAAATAAAAGATTCGCCCAGTTTTAGATGGCGGGGTATGATGCTGGATGTCAGTCGCCATTTTTTTGCACCGGAATTGGTCAAAGAATTTATCGATCTGCTGGCTACTTATAAAATGAATACCTTTCATTGGCACCTGGTGGATGGTGCTGGTTGGCGTATTGAAATTAAAAAATATCCCAAATTAACTTCCCAGGCGGCCTGGAGAGTGGATGATTTTGATCAGGTATGGAACTGGTCAGATATAAAGTTTAACCGTAACCCGGACTCAGCCACCTATGGGGGCTATTATACGCAGGATCAGATCCGGGATATTGTCACCTACGCCGCAAAACGCTATATCACTATTGTCCCGGAAATAGAAATGCCAGGCCATTCAGAGGCTGCTATGGCAGCTTACCCTGAGTTTTCCTGTTTACCACATAAAAGCAGCTTTAAGCAAAGCGGCAATTTCTATGCGCACACAACCCAGTCTAATTACTGCCCGGGTAATGATAGTGCCTTTATATTTATTGAAAACGTACTTAAAGAGGTAATGGCTCTTTTTCCTTCCAAATATATCCATGTTGGAGGCGACGAAGTGGATAAAACAAGCTGGAAGAATTGTCCTTTGTGCCAGGCCAGAATGAAAAAAGAAGGCCTTAAAACCGAAGAAGAGCTACAGAGTTATTTTATGCAAAGAATCGAACGCTTTTTGAATGCGAATGGCCGTAAAATGATTGGTTGGGATGAAATTCTGGAAGGGGGATTAGCCCCGCAGGCAACGGTTATGAGCTGGCGCGGTGAATCTGGCGGTATTAAGGCCGCACAGATGGGCCACGACGTCGTCATGAGCCCGGGAACACCGCTCTATTTTGATCACTATCAGGGTGACCCAGCTAGCGAACCCAGGGCTATCGGAGGCTTTAATACCCTGAAAATGGTCTATAATTATAAGCCGGTTCCCGCACAGTTAAGCCAGGCAGAGGCCAGCCATGTACTCGGCGCTCAGGCCAATCTCTGGACAGAATATATTCCCACTTATGAACAGGTTGAGTATATGATACTGCCACGCATGTTGGCCTTGTCTGAAGTGCTTTGGAGCCCGGAGTCAGTAAGAAACTGGAAAGACTTTAACAGGCGATTAAGACCGCAACTGGTAGGCTTTGCACAAAAAGGACTGCATTACAGTAAGGGTAACTTTAAAGTAGATATTAAACCAGAAAACAAAAATGGCCAACTGATGCTCAGCCTGGAAACAGAGAATGAAAACGGGGTCATTTATTATACCACCGATGGTACTGAACCGACCACTGGTAGTACGTGCTATACGGCGCCCTTTTTAGTGGATCACTCCATGCGCGTAAAAGCTGGACTTGCCATTAATCACTCCATGGTCAAAGCCCCCGCGGCCACCCGTACATTTACTTTTAACAAGGCTACGGGAAAATCAGTTAAGTATGTGCATTTAAATAGCAAGTACTATCCCGCTAATGGACTAGCGACACTTACCGATGGCATGCGAGGTACAACAGAGATTGGTCATCAGTGGCACGCATTTAGCGGTCAGGATATGATCGCTCAAATTGATTTTGGGCAAACAACTACTGCCGGTTATATGGCGCTTGGTTGCCTGCAACAGTATGATCAATGGATATTTTACCCAAAATGGGTCAAATTTGAAGTGTCCATGGATGGTAAGAACTTTAAAGTGGTTGCTACCATAGATAATACGGTGCCAACGACAGATCGGGCTGGTCAATTTAAAGATTTTAGCGCAAAATTTTCTACGCAAAGTTTTAGGTACCTGCGGGTTACCGCCAAAAATCTGGGCGAATGTCCAGCCGGACATCCTGGTGCCGGCAAGCCGGGTAGCGCCTGGTTATTTTGTGATGAGATTATCGTGCAATAAAAAGCCAACACTTAAAAACTTGACAGGCCTAAAGAACCGGCCGTAATCGTCTTTCCAATAAAAAAATGAGAAAGCATTATTTTAAAACCAATAAAATGTTCAAGATCTTCCCCCTTTTAATTTCGGTATTAATGGTTGGCCCCTTAAGTGCGCAGTCTACTGAGCGGTTAAATTCACCAGATGGTAAGATTTCCTTTCAGTTAAAAATAACGGATAAAGGTGAAATGCAATACAGTGTGGCCTATAATCAAAAGGAGGTTATTAATAATGGCGTTATGGGCGTTAACGGTTGGAAAAGCGGCGTTTTAGTAAAGTCAGTCCGGCAAACAAAAAACAATAGTTGGTGGAAACCGGTTTATGGGGAAAGAAGCCGTGTGCAGGATCACTATTATGGCAAAACCTTTATTTTAGCAAAAACAGATCATTCAGGACAGCGCATGCAATTGGAAGTCAGGGCCTATAATGAAGGGCTGGCCTTTCGTTACGGATTTGCTGGTAAAAGCAAATCAGGTAAGGAAATGACCATTCAAAAAGATCTGACGACCTATACATTGCCAGCGGGTACCAGGGCCTGGTTTACCAGCCACGCGCAGGGTGCCTATACACTACTTCCCCTTACCAAATGGCCGTCAGAGGCGGAGCGCCCACTGACGCTGGAATTAAAAAATGGTGTTTATGCTGCTTTAATGGAAGCAGAAGTGGTTAATTATTGCCGTACAAAATACAAACTGGATAAAAACAGCGTAAATACCATTGCGTGCTCTATGTTTGAACCTGTTACGAAAAAAGAGCCTTTTACCACACCATGGCATGTCATTATGGTGGCAAACCGACCTGGGAATTTATTACAAAACAATGACTTGATCCTAAATCTGAACCCGCCTTGCAAAATCGCAAATACCAGCTGGATTAAACCCGGTAAAGTGATTAGAGAAACGACCCTTTCTACTGATGGCGCCCTAAAACTAATTGATTTTGCGGTGAAACGCCACTTGCAGTATATTCATTTTGATGCTGGCTGGTATGCCAGGGAGGAAGACCCGAACGCCGATGCCTCCAGGGTAAATGTGGATCCTCGTCGCAATCCTGTTAATGATCTGGATTTATTAAAAGTAATCAAATATGGTAAACAAAATGGAATTGGCGTGCTTTTATATGTCAATCATCTGGCCCTGGAAAAACAATTGGATACCTTGTTGCCACTGTATGAAAAGTGGGGTGTTGCTGGTATTAAGTTCGGCTTTGTTAATGTGGGGTCCTTAAAAGCGAATGAGTGGATAATACAGGCCGTTAAAAAGTGCGCTAAATACCATTTGATGGTGGATATTCATGATGAATACCGTCCAACCGGATTTAGCAGGACTTACCCCAATTTATTAACCCAGGAAGGTGTCCGGGGCAATGAAGAGATGCCGGAAGCCAGTAATAATGCAGTACTGCCATTTACCAGATTCTTATGCGGCGCAGCCGATTATACCATTTGTTATTATCACCGCCCGTCCCTGAAACCAGCCTTAGCTAAGAGCATGAATGCTCGTGTACTGAAAACGACCGCAGGGCAGCAACTGGCGCTCTCTGTGATCTACTACAGCCCATTTCAATTTCTGTATTGGTATGACAGTCCAAAAGATTCAAAGGATGAACCGGAATTAGCCTTTTTTGACAAAGAAGCGACTGTCTGGGACGACACTAAAGTGTTAGATGGCGCCATAGGTCAGTATGCGGTCATCGCCCGCAGAAGCGATAAAGACTGGTTTATAGGCGCCATGACAAATAATGATGCGCGAACACTCAACATCGATTGCCATTTTCTACCGGAAGGTAAAAAATATCTTGCCACTATTTATTATGACGATCCCACTTCACCAGTCAGGACAAAGGTTTCCATTAAGAAAATTATTGTGGATGCAAATACTAAATTGGAGGTTTCTCTATTAGCCTCTGGAGGACAGGCTATCTGGATGACTCCTGTTAAGGAAAAATAAGGCTCCATGGGGCATATAAATGCAGATTCAATGAAGACGTTAAAATAACATCGGTATCTGTCAATGTAGGACTTGTACGCTGAGACTATTTATTCAACCTTTACTTGGGTTTTAGGTAAGAATGGACCATTATAGTTTGTAATTTGAATAAAAGTAATCCAGTGTTGATGCAAAAAATAAAATGGATAGCCTGTCTGGTTTTTATGCTATGTGGCAGGTGGCTGTACGCCGTTGAATTAAAAACAAGTAATGTCAAAGTTGAACTAAATGACAAGGGTTATTACACCTCCATTGAGGTAAACGGCCAGCAGATTTTAAGTGCCGGTAACTATCCGATCGTTTCCGCGGTAGCGCATGATAAAATCATACTACCTCATCGCTTAACAGTTGTGGGTGACAAGTTTATGCTGGTGATGGACGACAATCAGGAGATAACCTTACTGATAAAGCAGCAAAAGGCGGCCATTACTTATGAAATCAGTGAGGTGCCTGCTGATTATAACGTTGTTGTATTTGGCCCTTTAAAAGTAAAGTTACATGAAGTGGTAGGGGAAGTCGTTGGTGTGGTGCAGGCAGGGACCATCGCTTTTGGTATGCAGGCCCTTAATATTAAAACAATTGGAGGCATCTTTCGACCCTATGCAGCTGCATATGGTTCTAAGTTTAGTTATGCAGGTGAGAATACGGATCTTTCTGTTGCCAGTGCACCTTATTACGATTTTGCGGTAGCTGACACCAAAGATGGCGCTGTTTTCCAACTCTCGGCTAAGAATCGTACTAAACGTAGCTATGAAAAGGTAAACCAGGTGGCCCATGCAATGGTACTGCCTCTACAGGGCAGTGACGGGCAGATTAAAGGTGCTAAAATTGCGCTATTCGGGGATCAGCGAAGCCAGATCTTAAATAGGATCGGTAAAGTGGAGATTGAACAAGGGTTGCCACATCCTATCATTGAAGGCGAGTGGGGGAAAATTTCAAGGGATGCCATGCGCTCCTATATGATTACGGATTTTTCTAAGGACAACCTGGATTTTGTCTTAGATAAAACGGCGCTTGCTGGTTTTAAAACCCTATATCACCCTGGTGCATTTAAGACATGGGGGCATTTTGAGTGGAATCCCTCTTTGTCTACTACAGGAGATGCCGGCATTAAGGCTTTGGTGGAAAAGGCAGCTAAAAAAGGCATTCAATTGGGTGTACATACCCTGTCAAATTTTATGACCACCAATGATTCCTATATTACACCAATACCCAGTAAGCATTTACTAAAACAAGGTATTCTTAAGCTGACTAGCGGACTGGATAGCGAACAAACATCTTTTGAGATAGCTACTACCGGTCTTTTTGATGTGCCACTTACCTTGAATGCCTTACAAATAGGAGATGAACTAATCACTTTTGGTAAAGCAGAAAAACGTGGGGCTGTTATAGAACTCAGCGGGTGCACCAGGGGGGCTTTTGGGACAACCAGAGCAGTGCACCAAAGCACAGAACCACTGTACAAATTATGGGATTATCCATACCGGACTTTGTTTTCGGATTTGGAACTACAGGACAGCTTTTCTAATCGTCTGGCAGATATCTTCAATCATACCGGGCTGAAACAGATTTCTTTTGATGGATTGGAGGGATGCACTTATACCGGACAGGATGATTATGCGACCTCCAGATTTGTTAGTGGGTTTTACAGTGCGCTTAAAGACAAACAAAATCTTATTAATGATGCCAGCAGGCTAAGCCATTACCTGTGGCATATCCATACAAGGATGAACTGGGGCGAGCCTTGGGGGGAAGAGATGCGCAAAGGTCAGGTGGAAAATCGAATTAAAAATCAGGCTTATTTTAAACGCAATTTGTTCCCAAGGATGCTGGGATGGTTTCTTATCCGGTTGGCTGATCGTAAATTTGAAGCAACTTCACTGGAAGATCTGGAGTGGGCATTATCAGAGTCGGCTGGATTTGACGCAGGATATGCAATGAGTATCAGTGTAGTAACCCTAAAAAAGCATGGCCAGATTGATACGCTGCTGGAGGCTATGAAAAACTGGGATTATTTACGCTACCATAACGTTTTCACAGAAGCGCAAAAGCAAAAAATAAAAGACCCAGACAGCGAGTGGCACTTGGAGAAAGTTGATGCCAAAAACTTTCTATTGTATCCAATGTTTATTTCTGAAAGGTATCAGCTTTCCCTCTCAGAGATGCAGCCTGGTCAACCTGGAGGTGCAGACTGGACCTGGAGGAGTCCCAATGAAAGTCATTTTGGCCTGCGGATTAAAGTAGAAGGTGAGGGAGGTATCGCTAATCCCTCCATTAGAACACCACTGGGCACTCTGAAAATTATCGGAAAAGCAACAGCCGGACAATACATATTACTTAACCGCCAAGGCAAAGCTATTTTGACTGATAAAAATTACAATACAATTTCTACTTTGGATGTCCAGGGTAAGGCACTACTGCCTAAAGGCAATTGTGCCGTTTCCTTTGGCTGCGAGGTGGAAGGCGATACCAAACCAGACCTGGTTATCAGATATGAGACCTGGCAGTCGCCTGAGAAAATAACCTGCCCATAAATTCAAAATAGGTAAAGAGAGCAGTTGATATGTATACGTAAAGATTAATGATCGTATTGGCTAAATATCATGTGTTGCCAGAAAATAGCTTTATTGAATGGGGTGGGCAAAGGTTCAAGTTGAATGGCAAATCCAACAATGTAAATTCAAATAAAAAATTTCAATGGTTGTGCAAAAATAACATTAGTTATTGTCAAATTCGTTGTTGGATATGGGGGCTGAGGAATTATCTTTGTTTAAATCTAAAGGGAATTATTGAGATGTAAAGTAATCCATACAATTAAAACTCAAAGATTAAGTAATTGCATTTCATTGTTTGTAAGTTTTAATAATTGTTAAGGAAAATGGTATAAAAGGAGCCTACTAGTTAGGCTCCTTTTTGTTCTTTGTTTTGCAGTTGTAAGCCATTATGTTGAAATTTATAATCAGCATAAACTTAGATTTGGTGGCTCGCGATTATCTGATCTTTAACTTCCAAATGATTGCGCTTAGTATGATCTAACAATACTCCAATAATTTATTAATTATTATTTTAAAAAAAAGGCCTATCATTTAATTTGATTGCATTGGGCAATAGTTTATTTGTGTAAATACTGTGTAATCAATTATTTACAAGAGCGAGCTGCAGTCAAAAAATCAAAAGTTAATAAAAGCAAAATAGCATTGGTAAAAATCAAATCTATTGTTGTTTGGCCCCTTGGTAGAGAATTACCTTTAACACGTCAATTAGAATTGATAAGATTAAACAAATTTTCCTAATTATTTAAAGTAAATACTATGACGCGGCTGCAAACTAAGTGTATTTTCTATGCAGTACTTATGTATTGCTTATTTTGCTTCTCTAATCAGACTTTTGCACAAACACAGTTGATTAAAGCAAGTGGAGTTGTCACTGGTAAAGATGGCAATATTCCACTTGCTGGAGCGACTGTTAAGCAAATTGGAGGGCAATCAGCTAAGACGCTTACTGATGTAAATGGAACCTTCGAAATGATGGTGCCATTAAAAAGTAAATTACAGATAACAATGGTGGGGTATAAACCTACTACTGTTGAAGTTCTTTCAACGGAGACCATGCATATTGTGATGGATTCAACCACAGAACTTTTAAATGACGTGGTGGTGATCGGTTATACCGAGCAAAAAAAGGAATTATTGACTGGAGCAGTGAGTGTTGTGGATGTCAAGCAATCAATGAAAGAATTGCCCCTGAACAGCGCTGCTGATTTATTAACGGGAAGGGTAGCCGGGGTGCATGTCAACACACAGCCAGGTCGGCCTGGAACGCAAAATTCCCTGTCCATTCGTACGGGATCGTCATTTAACAGTCAGCCAGTGCTTTATGTAATTGATGGAATGATAAGAGATGCGGGAACCTTCCAGACACTGGCACCCAATGAAATTGAGAGTATATCAGTGCTCAAGGACGCAGCATCTGCGGCTATTTATGGTGTTCGCTCAGATGGTGGCGTCATTGTGGTGACTACCAGCCGTGGTCATTATGGCACACCATCCATTAACTACAATTTTAATTATGCGGCTGATTTTGCAACCAGCAAAGTGCCGCTAACCAATTTATATCAATCTGGTTTACTGTCAAATCTGATGTATGAAAATTTAAATAGAATTGATCCCCGTATTTCAGCGACGCCACCGCAAGGAACTGCCTGGTCAGAAGATGAACTCGAATGGGCAAAGGCGCTTCCAAATCAGGGTTATGATGCACTGGACGCTGTATGGAATACCCCATTTATTATGAACCATGGCATTACTGTATCTGGCGGACAAAATAAGATTAAATATTTTGCGGCGGCTAATTATTATGACCAGGGCGGCTTTTTAAGTTCGACAGATTATAAAAAGTGGAATGTTCGCTTAAATGTAACCGCTGACATTACGCCAAATTTACAATTATATACGGGCCTTGCCATGTCTAATGCCTATACAGCATCTGCGCCCATCGAAGGTACAGATGCCACTTATACAAAGCTTAGGGCTTCTTTCAATAATATGCCGATTTATTCGGATGAGGGGGATCGGTATTTGACTTCTGGATGGGCCTATGGCAACCCATCAGCGGAAGCAAATGGATTAATAGGGTATCAACATAATAATAGCGTTGATCCACAGGCAAATATAAGTTTGACTTATAAAACCCCGTGGGTGGAAGGCTTAAGCTTTAAGGCCAGTTATATGGCCGACTGGGCCAGCTCGCATTATAAAGAGTATGATGCCCATGCCACCTTTTGGTTTCCTATATTTCAGGGGAAAATAATCATATCGTGAAAGCAGATGATGCAAGTCTGACAACGCAATTTACCAATACAAATTTCTGGGGATTATATTCGACCGCAGGTTGGAATAATAATTACCAGTTTGATTTACAAGCGTCTTATAATAGGGATTTTGGCAAACACCATGTAGATGCGGCGCTTGTTTTTGAAAACGCTAAGAGTACTCATAGCTCTATGTGGAATCAAAACCAGGGTTTCCCTGTTTTTCAGACGGATCAGTATTGGGCTGCCAATAGCGACCATAATGATATGTGGTCGGGAGGCGGTCCTGATTATACGACGGGTAGAGCTTCTTATATTGGACAAGTCAATTATTCTTATGCAGAAAAGTACCTGTTGAATTTATCTGTAAGAGAGGACGGCTCCATGTATTTTGCACCAAAGGAAAGGTGGGGCATATTTCCAGCTGCTTCTGCTGGCTGGATTATGAGCAAGGAGGATTTTTTGAAAGACAATAAAATAATCACAAAACTCAAATTAAGAGGATCCGTAGGTTTAACCGGTAATGACGCTGTGGTTTCCGGCTGGCAATGGCAACAGTCTTATCAATCAGGCAGTACCTATTTCTTTGGTGATCCGACACCATCAAACAATGTAGGGATTAAATATGGCTCACTTGTCAATCAGAATTTAACATGGGAGAAATCTCTAAGTTATAACATAGGATTTGATTATGAGCTAGTACATCACTTATCAGGATCTGCCAACTATTGGTTCAAACATACTTATGATATCCTGGGCTCCAGACAGAATTCACTGCCCACTACATTTAGCCTGTCTATGCCTCAGGAGAATTATGGTGTGATGAATGCACAAGGTGTTGATTTAACGGTGGGGTGGAAAGACAAAACCGGTGAGGTCTCCTGGTTTGCCATTCTAAATGCCTCTTACGGTTGGAATAAAGTTGTTAAAAAGGATTATCCTATCAGCTATCTGCCATGGCAGGTACCCGTTGGTAAAACCAGTAATTATATAGCAGGTTACACCTCTTATATTATTCGCACACAGGCGGATTTAGACCGATGGAATGCGGCCAATCCGGATTATGTCAATCCTGGTAATGGCAATACAGCCATTGGACTCGGTTCTATGGTATATGTAGATAGAAGTGGCCCCGATGGGAAACCTGACGGCGTGATCAATAATTACGATCAGAGCGTTTTATATAAAAATCCCAACCCTATTGTATATGGGCTTGATTTGGGGCTAACTGGAAAGGATTTTCCATCGAGGCCTTATTTAGCGGGCTGTTGCATAATCCCAAGAATTTCTCTGAACTCGCTGATTATTATGGCGGCCAGATGTGGAATATGAATTGGATGACTAATGCCTGGACCCGGAAAACCCAAATGCGCCGCTGCCGGCAGCCGTGCCTAGAGATTACCGGTCTTATTCCATTGGTAATAGCAGCTTTTGGTATCAGGATGCGAGCTTTATAAGGTTAAAAAGCTTAAATATTGGCTATACACTCCAATTTGATAACCCATTGGGCAATGCGATAAAATCAGTGAGGTTTTTCGCTTCCGGAACCAATTTGTTTTCAATTAGCAAATTCAAATATTGGGATCCTGAACTAAATCCTAGTTGGAGCGGTATAGGTTATCCAATTATGCGGACCATAAGTGGTGGTGTTAATGTTACTTTTTAGAAACGATAAAATTAATTTGACATGAATAATAAATTATTAAAAAGCGCAGCAATCGGTTTTTGTCTGGCGATTCTTATGGGATCCTCTTTTTGGGGGTGCAAACCAAGTCTGGACTTCCCCAATACTACGGCAATAAATCCAGACGCCGTATGGACTAGCGAGGCAATGATACAGGCCTATCTGGCGGATATCTATGCGAATTCGATGTCAGGCTGGAACTTTTATGCGGATAACAGTGATGAAGCCATGACACAGAATCCTACTGCCATGTCTTCTTATGATCAAGGAGTGAATATTACGGTATCCGGTGTGGGGATTTCGTTAAACTACACGAATATCGACAAGATAAATTTCATGTTGGCTCAGTTGGACAATGTTCCAGCCACCGTGTTGTCGCAGCAAAATAAAGATTTCCTAAGAGGGCAATGCCTTTTTTGGAGGGCTTGGGCCTATTGGGGCTATGTAAAAAAACTGGGCGGCGTACCGCTTATTACAAAACCACAGGACGTCACCAACCTTCCTTCCTTAAATGTGCCAAGAAGCCCAACTTCGGTTTGTATGGACACTATCATGTCAGATCTGAATACAGCCGCCGCCTTACTGCCACCCAAATGGAGCGGTAAGGATTATGGCAGAATTGACCAATCGGCTGCTTTGGCCTTTAAAGGAAGAATTGCATTATGGTATGCCAGCCCTTTATTTAACAGAAATAATGACAAATCTCGTTGGCAGGCAGCCTATGATGCCAATAAAGCGGCTCTTGATAAAGCAACTGCCTCTGGGTATAAATTGATGGCATCCTTTGATAAAATATGGCAGACAGCTGGTAGTGCCAATACGGAGGCCATTATTTTTAATAATTACTTTTATCCTGATCATGCCTATACGATGAATACACTAATGCCTTGGTGTGTGACCCAGGGAGATGCTTGTCGCTCCATGCAGCTAGCCTGGCAGGTATTAGCTTTCCCTCGCCTGGATGGTTCCTCAATGGCTATTGGTACACCAACTGGACTTGATACGACAAAATTGAAAACAGATCCAGCTTATAATGCGGCATTTTTTACTGACCTGGTTAAAAATATGGATCCGCGGTTTTATGCCTCCATTTTTGTTCCTGGAACCGCTTATCCAAGCATACAGGTTCCAGGTGGACAAAATCTTTGGATGGCCTACGGTGGTAGTTTTCCAAATTATAATGATTTAGGGAAATACCAGATGGGTAGTGCGAATGTGGGTATATACGGCGGCTTTTATCCGCTGAAAGCAGTTACCCCAGGTACCAATCAAATCACCTCCCAGCAACAAGGAGGGAATATCTGGATAGAACTCCGGTTTTCAGAAATTATTATGAACCTGGCAGAATGCGCAAATGAACTAGGTAACTACACCGAAGCGCTTAGTTTGATTGCTCAAATCAGGCAAAGGGCAGGTATTGCAAAGGGGGCTGGTACATATGGTTATGGTTTGGATGTTTATAACAATCAATCGGCTGTTAGAGAACTCATTATTAGAGAAAGAATGGCTGAGTTTGCACAGGAAGGCAAAAGATGGGGTGATTTAAGACGCTGGATGCGCTTTGATATATTAAACAAAGAGAAATATATGTCTCAGCTATTTTTCGTTCAAAACGCAGACCAACCTGAAGTGAATGCACAAACTGATTTTGACTGGACGCAAAATATTCAGACAGACGCGGTAAGAAAGAAATTTCACATAGAATTTGTGGCCAATGTTACTAATAATGCGATCAATACGTATAATTTGTCCCTAAATCATTGGTTTTATCCCATTGCCTTAAATGATTTTCAAAAGACCTTTAATAGTGATCCGAGTATGCAAAACAATGAATGGAATGGCACGTTTGATCCTTTGAAATAGCGGAGGTGATTTTATTTTGTTTACAATAATAATGGAAAAGAAGGAGCTAATGGAATTAGCTCCTTCTTGCTTTAAAGGTTGTTGTCTGATCATGCAACAGTAAAGTGAATTTGGTTAGAAGCGATTTTTCTTAGGAAAAGAGAATCAACGCTGGCTGGCTGTAAACAAATCGGGCGCCTTATATTTTGAATATATTTTTGATAATACGTAATTTTGAATCATGAAAAAAATCAATTTTTTTGCTGTTCTGACCCTATCGCTTATTACAGGCATTGCAATTGAAATCTTCTATTTATCCAGTTTGTTTGCAAAACTATTTCTTGCAATAGTCGGTTGTGCATTAATTCTATCGCAGCTAAAAGGAAAGATCCCCAATCGTATTTTGAATATTATTTCAATAATGCTGGTAATAATAGCATTGTTGTGTATGATTTTTTACATTTTTACAAAATAATTGAGGAGCATTCAGATTGAGCTGGTCAATGGTTTGAGGATTCACCGTAAAAGGTGGAAATCAAGTAGCTTCTTAAGGTGATTATTTGAGCGACTTTGAGAAATGCAGAGAATGGTAAAAAATGGTGTGTTAGAACCGGCGTATTTTTTTTAAATGACATTTAAGTTGTTTTGGTAAGGATTTTAAATTAAGGGCAGAGGCATTCTTTGATTCTTGTCCATTGATCTTACGTTTTGATAGCGTTGATTAGTGTGTTTTCTGAAACCTTTTGACCGGTGACAGAACCTTAGAATCTGAAGTCATACATTAGGTATTGGGTATCCTTTAGAATAAGATGGTTATTATTACTCATTCATTTTACTACCTTGTTTGAATTGACGATTGCATAGTTTTTTACAAGCAGGCGTTTAATGTGCCATAGGCACATTAAACGATAACAGCAGTAGTTAAATCCACCCTGTTGAGATTAATTACCTATTCAATCACCCACCAGGAATAGGATTTGGGGTCGAGCTTCACAGGAAGCTGTATGGTAAATTCCCTGTCTAAAGTATAGGCTTTTACCTGCCCTTCTTTTTCCCGGATTTGTGCTGTTTTAGTGAGTCCTGTGTAATATAGCGGAATTTTAATTTTGCGTTGCATGGGTTTATCCGTGGGGTTAAATAGCATGATCAAGCCTTTTACTTTAGAATCTGTATGACTCGCATTAACGTGCATCCATCCGTCCCAGTCCCTGCCGTCCGCCCGACGCAAATGAATAATATCTGAATTTAATATCTCCCTGTACTTTTTGTACCAGTTAATAACTTTAATAACGAGATTTTTGGTTATCTCTGTGTCATATAAGCGTGGACCACGGTAGCATGCCTGTACGCCAGCTCCATAATATTGCATCATTAGCTGTTCATAATCAGCCAGGTGTTCAGATAACGGCTCCAATACTGCATCTGGCCCACCGCCATGGTAGCGAGTGAGTGGTACAAATCCCCATCCCATGGAAGGTGTCTTGTCCCAGGTGCCATCGAAAATATTCTGCCTGTTTAGGATTTTTTGTTGATCTCTGGAAAGTGAGAAGTTCACTTCCCTGTAGCCTAGAGCGATTTTATTGGTGCCATCCAAAAAATACCAATCCGGTGCATTGATATAAATACCCCGGGCATTTAGCCAGTGGTATAAGCCCTTCTGTATTTCAATTTGGCGCCATTGACTATCCTCTACGTCCCGATGGCCGGGATGTGTAGTGGAAGCACAAAGGTCACCCGGGTAAGGGCCGTCATTTTCCCAAATATCAAACCCTGTTTTAGTAAAAAAAGTTTTTACCTTGTCCCGATAGGCCTGGCCCCACTTACTGCCAAAACAAGGGGCATTGCCAAAAAAAGCGCCACCGGTCTTGCCGGTTTTGGGATTAATTACATCATCTTGTTCACTAATCCGTCTGGAGCTAAATAAAGAGTAAATGCCAATGCTGATACCTTTTTTATGGGCATAGGCCGCTATATCGGCGCAACGCTTAATATTTTGTCGGATACATCTTCCATGTTGATGTGACTGCCAAAGCTTAATATAAGCGCTTCATAGCCAGTTGCAGCACATTGGTCAATTGCATGATATACTTCCTTATCGTTATTGCTAACCAGGTGCATAAATATGGGATTTGCGGTCGTCCATGGAGCAATGACTCGGTACATTTGTTGTACTTCCATACCTCTTCTTTGCCTGTCATAACTATCCATGGCAAGTTCATAAGTTCTGACAGATTTAAATTGCGCTCCTGGTTGCAAATCAATGCCAGGACCCTGGTCAGGGTAAATTTCTAATAAACAAGGTGTATTGTAATCATAATTTACTTGTGATGTATAGGATTTGTCCACCTTCCAATGTGTTGTCTGATCGCTCAGGTTATAGCGCATGGCATTATTAAAGGCGTAGTTAGTTTCTAAGTACAATCCGGAAGGCTTTTCCATTTGCTGAGGTGTTCCTACTACGGCACTTTGCTCCTCCACCATGCCTAGTATCTCGTTGACTACCCGGTTCAATCGGATTGATTTTTCTGAATGGTTGTTAATACTTATCCATTTTGCAATTAGCGGGATGCCATCATATAACTCATAATGCACCGTGACGGTGATGCCTTTAAGCGCTGGTAGTTTGGACGCAAAGACAAGATTTAGGATTTTGCCAGTTGCTGCTTTTTTATTGGTAGCCCAGAATTTTGAAGCTGGATTCAAATAGGGTGGTAACGGCTCTACACTATACGCCCTATAAATAAAGTCACTATCGCTGCTGGTATAGTGATCAATTTGTTCAGGTAATAAATAAGCCTGTTCCTTTTGACCATATAACCCGCCAATATTATAATTAATGCCGTCTATTCTAATCCTTGCTTCGGCTTTCACTGCTCTTAAGAACTCCCGACCGGTTGTCTTGTTTTTATAATCAAAACATACCAGGTTGGGGCCTAATCGAAAACGCCTTTCTACCAGACCATTATCCAATATTAAATCTTTTTGATGATTGGCGCTATAAACCTGCGCCTTGGCCTTCACGGGTTGAATCAGCCAATCTATTGAAACCGGATTGCCCATAGTATCAGGCCATACAGGCAAGTGGTTTTGAGCGGCGGAAAATTGATTTGTAAAACAAAACAAAAGGAGGCCAAACAGGAAATTGATCTTCATAGCTATATTTTTTACCGGGTACTAAGTTAGGCTAATTCAATATTGTCCACTATTAGAAAGGTAGTTTATTTTGACTTTTCCTTATAGTATTTTGATAAAAATAATTTGAATAATAGGGTAATGGATTGGATAAAATCAGTACCCTGTATTACTATTTCAATCTAATTCTAATTGCTTCAATTTACTTTCATGGTAATTGTTTGTTTAAAACCTAAGGCTTTAAGTTATATATACACGCTTTACCATCACAGCTTACATACATTTTTAGAAAGTAGAAAGATTGTTTTATAATAAGTATTTATTACTACAAATTTTATTTATTTGCCACATTTATTTGCTCATCTTTTAACCTAATTTAGATTGCAGCGGAGGCTGAGTTATTTTTTCATTTTTCTGATAATATTCAAAAAAGCTTTATCTTCATGTTCATACATAGGCACAATGGAGGCTTTAATCGTCTAATGATTGTCCGAATCCTTTTTATAAGAGCAATGTATTATAACCATAAATGAATGCAGATTATCAGAATAACATTAAGTGAATTTTTTATGAAGCAATCCAAATATATAATATTTAATTTTTTATGTTTTGTCATCGGTATGTTAGCTGTAACAGGTTTACTGGCTCAGCCGTCCACAGCAAATGGCCAAAATGACAGTAAGGTAACAGACATTTGGGTGGTCTTTAAAACTCATTTTGATCTGGGGTTTACAGACCTGCCGGCAAATGTCTTTAAAAGGTATCGAACAGAAATGATGGACAACGCCTTGGAGGTGATTGCAAAAAATGCCACACAGCCCAAGGAAAAACAATTTGCCTGGACGGTTCCAGGCTGGCCACTGTATGGACCAATATTAGGCCCTTTGCAAACAGCTGAACGCAGATCAAAAATAGAACAGGCCATCCGCAAAGGCACCATTGTCGTCCACGCACTACCCTTTACACTGCAAACAGAAGGACTGGATTATGAAGATCTGGTTCGAGGACTCGGGTATGCAGCTAAAATAGCCAGAAAATATGGTCAGCCCTTACCCATAGGTGCAAAGATGACGGATGTGCCCAGCCATAGCTGGATACTACCTACTTTACTGAGTCATGCGGGGATTAAATTCTTACAGCTAGGCTGTAACCCGGCCAGTCAATATCCCAGGGTGCCCCAGTTATTTTGGTGGGAGGGGGCAGACGGCTCCAAAGTGTTATGTAATTATACGCCCTTATACGGCTCAGATATAACACCACCCAGTGGCTGGCCCTGTAAAAACTACCTGGCCATGCAAATGACAGGAGATAACCATGGACCTCCAACTGAGGCGGAAGTCAATAAATTGTTGGATTTTGCCAAAAAGAAGATGCCCGGCGTAAGAATACATCTGGGCACCTTAGATGAATTTACCCGGGCGGTACTAGCGGAGCATCCTGAACTGCCCACTATTAAGGGGGATATGCCCGATACATGGATTCAGGGGCTGATGTCCAATCCTCGGGCGACCAAGATCGCCAAAAATGTCCGCCCACTTGAGTCGGCTCTTGATGGCTTAAATACTGAGCTTCAATTGTGGGGGCTAACAACTAAGCCGCTGGCTGATAGCCTGGCTAAGGCATATGAACAGAGTTTATTATATGCAGAGCATACCTGGGGGATGAATGCTGAATACGGCCCCCGCTATAGTTATGGCGAAGATTGGAAAAAGTGGAAGGCTGCAGCGGAGGCCGAACCGATTCCCAAAGATGGTGATTATACACAGCTGAAAAACAGTAGCGCCTATCACCCAGAGGTCGGAAGTAAAAGAAAATGGCTGCATTCATACGCCGTCAAGCGCCAATACATACAAAACACACATAGAATTGTTACAAGTGGTTTAAAAAAGCGGCTTGATCTACTGGCTAAATCTGTGCATGTTTCGGGTAAGCGCATGGTGGTATACAATCCGCTGCCCTGGAAAAGATCAGCCCTGGTGGAGAACCCTTGGGTAAAGGGCGCATTTTTTTACGCGAAGGATATTGCAGCCTCAGGTTATAAAACCTATACAGAACAAGAACTTAAAACTTTGACCGGGACTAGGCAAGAAATGGATACCGCGACCTCTTTTAGTACTCCCTATTTCAAAGTCCGTTTTGATTTAAAAAGAGGCGGCATCAGCTCTCTGATTGAAAAATCAACGGGACGCGAGCTGGTAGATCAGTCCTCCAAATATGTTTTGGGGCAGTTTTTACATCAGCGTTTTAGTACCCATGAGGTGGACAGTTGGTTTAATGCCTACAGTCGTATAAAGACAGGCTGGGGCTTAAATGACCTGGGCAAACCAGGCATGACTGGCCCGGATAAGGCGCCTTATATGGCTTATACGCCTGATAGTTGGCGGATATCGACAGGACACTCCGCAGTGGCAGATATCGTAACATTAACGGCCGAGACAACTAGTGGCCTGGCTAGTGGGTACCAAATTCAATTTATGTTTCCCAAAAATATGGCCTATGTAGAAGTAAAATGGGCTGTCACTAATAAAACACCCGAAAAGCAACCAGAAGGCGGCTGGTTATGCTTCCCATTTGCTGTATCGCAGCCTAAGTTTACTGTTGGCCGACTGGGAGGACCGATCAATCCCGCCACTGATATAATTAAAGGCACCAACCGATATCTAATGGCCGTCAATTCAGGGGTGTCTGTAACAGCGCCGGACAAATCCGGCCTTGCATTGTCTCCTATAGATGCGCCGCTGATTAGTATGGGGGTCCCTGGGCTCTGGAAGTTCTCTATGGATTATATTCCAAAAGAACCTGCTGTCTTTGTTAATCTGTATAATAATATGTGGAACACCAATTATCCACTTTGGCAACAAGGATCCTGGAGCGAACGCGTTAGGATTTGGCCAGTAGCGAGTAAGACCGCTACAGTGCCCAACCTGGTAAATAAGTCCTGGGAAGCGAGACTGCCACTATTGACAGGGGAGGCGCAGGGCGCCGCCGGGAAGCTGCCCCAGGAGCAGACCGGCCTTAGTTTGTCTAGAAAAAGTGTACTGGTAACGGCTTTTGGAGACAATCCGGAAGGGAAAGGACGTATACTAAGACTCTGGGAACAAGCTGGTATTGGCGGAGCAATAACCGTTCATTTGCCAAAAGGGATAAAGGCAAAAGCGGTGCAGCCCATTGATTTAAGAGGCAGTGTCTTAGGTAAACAAATTCGTATAAAAGACAATGCCTTCACATTTAATTTGCCTAAATATGCACCGGCGTCCTTTCTCTTTGTACAATAAAGGCATCCTAATAGGGATGGGTGCTTTAGGCATTGCTCCTCAAGATTATCGTATTTGAGGGTGCGAACCTAGTCGCAAATACAGGCGGTAAATACAGGTGGCAAAAATGCGATATCCGTTTAGATTTGAAACTGAAACTGAAACAGAAATTACAATCCATGATAAAACAAAGTGTAGGAAAATATTTGAGCATTCAGGCATTTAGCACAAAGATGCATCATTTAATCATCTGTCTGATTGCCGGAATTATCGGGTTTGCTAGCTGTAGTACTTCTCAGCAGTCAGCAGGAGATGAACAGCTAGCCGCTAATATTTTAGCTGATACTGGATTTTACAAGGTCGATAGTATGGCCAGGGATCTGCTAAAACAAGGCTTTAATGCAGGTAGCGGCTATTCCCAGGTCTGGGCCAGGGACCTAAATACCTTTATTGAAACTGCCCTTGAACTCCGGCCAGCCAGTGAGATAAAAGGAGCCATATTACTATTTTTTGCCTTACAGCAAAAAAACGGAGAAATGATTGATGGCTATGTTCTTAAAAAAGACTTTACCTGGAATGATACACACCCTTATTATTCAGCCGCGGCGCCAGACCATGTAGGTTTTAAGAACACTGTAGAGACCGATCAGGAAACCTCCTTAATACAACTGGTGGGTAAATATGTTCAAAAAACCGGAGACACCAGTATATTGAATGTACAAGTAGCCGGAAGCTCTGTTTACGGCCGAATGGTGCAAATGTTTGATTATCTGCTTAACGAAAGATATAATAAAAAATATGGCCTTCTGTGGGGGGCAATGACTGCTGACTGGGGAGATGTACAGCCAGGGGATGACTTTGGCTGTGACTGGGATAGTCTTTCCAATGAAGCCATTGATGTTTATGATAATGCCATGCTGATCATTGCCCTAAAGTATATGCAGCAAATGGCAACCAGTAAGCAGGATCAGCAAAGGTGGAAGCAATTGCAAGCCAGTATATTTGATAACGTAAGAAAATACTTATGGGATGTAAAGAACCAAAAATTTATACCCCATATTTATCCAGGAGCCTCACCCATCCCTGAGGGCTTTGATGAGAACAAGATTAACTATCATGGCGGTACAGCCGTAGCCATTGAAGCCGGATTGTTTTCTGACAAAGAAATTATAAATGTGAACAACCGCATGTTATCCGACGTAAAAGCCTCCGGAATGCCAAGTATCGGACTCACCCTTTATCCAACCTACCCGGAAGGTTTTTTTAGGGGTGGCATGTCAAAACCATATGTTTATCAAAACGGGGGAGACTGGACCTGGTTTGGTGCCAGGATGATCCAACAGTTAATTGAACATGGTTTTGTACAACAAGCTTACCAGGAAGTTCGACCAATGATTGACAGGGTCATCAAAAATGGCGGCTTTAATGAATGGTATGCCATGGGAGATGTACCCAACGGTTCTGGGAAATTCAAGGGGTCGGCTGGCGTTTTGGCAAAAGCCATTGCCCTGTTTAGGCAATGGGCTAAGACCCATCAAAAGCAAAATGAGCAATAAATCACTATTTTTACCACAAAACAAATAAAAGCTTAATTACATATGGATATAAAACTACAATTTTACTGCCCTAGGTGGGGGGCAGAGGATTTGCCCTGGTCTGCGTTTTGTAAAAAAGTAAAACAAAGCGGCTATGATGGTATTGAGGCCGCTGTACCTGAACAGGTAAATGAGCGAGCAGAAATGACGGCCGCCTTAAAGGCGAATGGACTCTTATTTATTGGTCAGTATTTTCAGTCTTTTGAAAAGGATTTTGATGCGCATCAGAAAAATTACCTCCGTTATCTGCACTTACTGGCTTCAGCTGCGCCCGTAAAGATTAATGCACAGACAGGCAAGGATTATTTTAGCTTTGAGCAAAATGCCTCTTTAATTCAGGTGGCAGCGGATTTTTCTGAACAGACAGGCATTAAAATTTGCCATGAGACGCATCGCAATAAAGCCCTTTTTGCTGCGCATGTCGCACACAGCTATTTACAACAGTTACCAAACTTAAGCATTACAGCTGATTTTTCCCACTGGTGTAGCGTAGCAGAGAGTTTACTGGAGGATCAAAAGGAGGCAATGGCGCTGGCCTGTAAGCGTGTTGAACATCTGCATGCCCGCATTGGTCATGCGCAGGGGGCACAGGTAATTGATCCACGCCTTCCATTGTATCAGAGAGCGCTAGCGCAACATTTAGGATGGTGGGATGCCGTCGTTAGTCATTACCGCAAAGAAGGGCGCCGTGTATTAACAGTTACGCCAGAGTTTGGGCCGGCTCCTTACATGGTGCAGTTGCCTTTTACGCAAATGCCCATAGCCAATCAATATGAAATTAATGTATATATGATGCAATTGCTGAAAAATAGATACGAAGCGTAATTCGCAAAAAAAAACAAATGCAGGTCCGCTAATTAGCCTTGTTTAGTTTTAGCAACGGACAATTTAGGATATAATGCTACCACCTAACATTGAAACGAAAGAGTAGATTATATATTAAAGTAAATAGTAAAATAAATCAGATTAGATATCAATTTTGACAACCAATATGACAATCAAAAGCAATAATAAAAGGAAGCTTATAAAGGCAAAAGCGAACCGTTGGGGTATTCAGTTTTTGCTGGTAACGGTTTTTGTGGGTCTATTTGTGACACATGCATTCACACAAAAGAAAATTATAAAAAGGATGGGTACGACCAATACTACATTATTTGATGACGGTTGGCTGTTTGCACGTTATGGATTACAGCCAGACGGTACTAGAAAGCCAGAGCCTTCAAATCTGGAAAAGATTACCTTAAATGACCGGGTGGCTCCCTGGAAAGAATTGGATCTGCCCCATGACTGGGGAATTACCGGGCCTTTCAGAATAGAATTAGAAGGTTCAACGGGTAAACTTCCCTGGAAAGGGATTGGTTGGTATAGAAAGCATTTTAAGATAGATGTTAAGGATGCGAACAAACAAATTTTTGTGGATTTTGACGGTGCTATGGCGAATGCCAAAATTTGGTTGAATGGCCATTATGTAGGCACCTGGCCTTATGGCTATAACTCCTTTCGGATGGACCTGACGCCATTTATTAAGGTGGGGGAGGATAACCTAATCGCTGTTCGCCTGGATACAGAAAACTGGGATTCCCGTTGGTATCCTGGGGCTGGCATTTATCGCCATGTCTGGCTGGTAAAAACAGATCCGGTTCATGTTGGTCATTGGGGCACCAATATTACGACACCCCAGGTTTCTGACGCATCCGCCAAAGTAAATATGGCTGTAACGGTTGACAATCAGGGGCTGGAAGCGGTCAAAGCAAGTATTCAGTCTGCCGTCTATGAATTAGACGGGCAGAACAGAAAAGGGAGAAGAGTTACCGATTTTAATAATACTTCCCTGGATATACCCATTGGAGGGAGCGCAACAGCTGGGACCAGTGCCCAAATCAACCGGCCTAAACGCTGGGATATTACTTCTCCTAATCGCTACGTCGTTGAGACTTCGATTATTGTCAATAGAAAAGTTGTGGATACCTATCTAACGCCTTTTGGTGTACGTACAATTGAATTTACAGCGACAAAAGGCTTTTTGCTCAATGGGCGTAGAGTGGAAATACAGGGTACTTGTAATCATCATGATTTGGGTGCGTTAGGCGCCGCCTTTAATGAAAGCGCGCTACATAGACAATTAGTCATCTTAAAACAAATGGGCTGTAATGCGCTGAGAACTTCTCATAATCCCCCCGCCCCTGAACTACTGGAAATGGCGGATCAGATGGGTTTTTTAGTCTGGGATGAGGCTTTTGACAGCTGGAAGCATGGTAAAAGGAAATTAGATTATAATAAACTATTCGACCAGTGGCATCAAAAGGATCTTACTGCCATGGTCCACCGCGACCGCAATCATCCATCCGTAATTATCTGGTCCATCGGTAATGAAGTGCTGGAGCAAGAGGATGTTCAGCTAACCAAGCACCTAGCAGATATAATACGTGGCGAAGATCCTACAAGGCCTGTCTCCAACGGGTATAATAATCCTGACGGCGGCCGTGCATCCGGTGCTGCCCAGGCATTGGATGTAATGGGTGTGAACTATTTTTTCAATAAACAAAGTGACTGGGATAAAGACCCTCGATATAAAAACATGCCAACTCTGGGCAGCGAAACCTCTTCCTGCGTATCCTCAAGAGGGGAATATTTTTTTGGTACAGATTATAAAAACTGGCAAATAACTTCATACGACCATGCCCATCCAGGCTGGGGGTGCACACCAGATGAACAGTTTCGCATCAATGCTAAGTACCCTAATTTACTGGGAGAGTTTGTCTGGACGGGGTTTGATTATCTAGGTGAGCCAACACCATATAATACAGATGCGACCAATTTGCTGAATTTTAGAAATGATCCGAGTAAAAAAGCAGCCTTAGCCAGGAAGCTACAAGAATTGAATGCCAAAACACCCCCTTCCAGAAGTAGTTACTTTGGCATTGTAGATCTAGCTGGTTTCCCCAAAGACCGTTTTTACCTGTATCAATCTCATTGGAGACCAGATCTTCCAATGGCGCATATTTTGCCACACTGGAACTGGCCTAATAGAATTGATTCCATTGTTCCCGTAGATGTGTACACTTCTGGTGATCAGGCGGAACTGTTTTTAAATGGCAAAAGCCTGGGCAAAAAGACCAAAAGGCCTGGCATTGACTTTAGACTCAGCTGGGATAGTGTGGTATATGAACCTGGAGAATTAAAGGTGGTGAGTTATAAAAATGGCAAAAAGTGGGCAACAGATGTTGTGAAAACAACTAGCCCTGCTACCCAATTAAAGATATCCACTGATAGGCATCATATTAAAACCGTAGGTAATGATCTGGCATTTATTACCGTAAAAATAACAGACAAGGACGGCTTGATGGTGCCGGATGCCAGTAATTTGGTACAGTTTTCAGTGGAAGGTCCAGGAGAAATTGTGGCAACCGATAATGGAGATGCAACCAGTTTTGCTTCCTTTCAAAGCCCTTCCAAAAAAGCATTTAATGGCATGGTGCTAGCCATTGTTAAATTTAAAAAGGGCAGCCAGGGCAAATTTAAGGTTATTGCCAAAAGTGGTGGACTCTCAAGTGCAATGGAGGTTATATCGGCCAAGTAGTTTATTTGGAAATAGGTTGGTCTTTAAAGTGAGAGTTGGCACGCAGCAATGGATCTAAATCCATGTATTTTTAATTGTGCTCCTGGCTATTTTAATACTAAAATAATATTCTATTGAGATTGTATAAGTGCTTATTTGCAGGGATTTTATGGTTATGGGGTACTGGCTTTGTTGGTGCGCAGCCGGAGCAGTATTTTAATATTTGGAATACAGCTCCAAAACATATGCCCAGTCAAGTTTCCACTGATGCTCCTTTAATGGGTAATGGAGATCTTACAGTCAGCCTGGGCTTTAAAAACAATACTTTACGTTATTATCTCTCCAAAAATGATTTCTGGCGGCTACGCTCTAAAGCGGACGGATTATCTGGCCCTAGAGTCGTTGGATTTGTTGATCTGAAAATAGATGACTTTGAACAGAGAGATTTTTCAGCCAGCCAACAGCTTGAAAATGGCATTACTTCCTGCTTGTTACAAAAGGGACAGCGGTCGATTCGGTTTAAATCATGGGTAGCCGCTACAAATAATTTGGTTTTTATTGAATTAACGGCGCTAAAAGGAACGGCTAATTGCAGTATTGGTCTATCGGCCCCTGAAAATAAACGTGCCGTTTTAAACAAAGGACAATCTCAGGACTGTTTATGGTTAACCAGGGCATTTAAGGATAGCGTGGATATTGCTACTGAGGTAGGGGTGGCTTTAAAAGCTGTAACTAAGGGCGTTTTTAGAGCCGAGCCGAATTTCAATGCTATCAGGTTAGAACCTGGTAAAAAAATAATTTTCGTCCTTGCGGTTGAGAGTAATTTTAAAAAACCCAACCCTTTGGGGTTTGTTCTTCGAAGGATAAGGGCAATAAATAAGGCAAAAATTGATAAAATCTCATTACATCATAACAACTGGTGGCGGCAATACTGGCATAAATCATCTATTCATATTGCAGATACAGTATTAATGAAGGCCTATTATCAAGGGCTCTATACAATGGGTGCCTGTAGCAGGGATAACCGGTTTTCTCCGGCCATATTTGGATGGGTGAGCACCGACCAGCCGGCGTGGAACGGGGATTATCATTTAAATTATAATTTTCAAGCACCTTTTTATGCGCTGTATGCTGCCAACAGGGTGTCGCAGGGGAAGACCCAAGATGCCCCTTTACTAGATTTTATGGATCGAGGAGCCTTGTATGCACGTCAAGTGACCCATACCAGAGGTATACTCTACCCGGTAGGTATTGGACCATTGGGTATTGAGACTACGCGTGATTTTCCCGCTTATCAAAACAGTGATAATGCTGAAAAGGAAGGACTGTTTTTCGGGCAGAAATCCAATGCAGTATATGGTCTTGTTAATATGGCTGAGGCATGGCGAACAACATATGATACTGCTTACGGTAAAAAGATTTACCCATATGCACTAGCCGTAGCTGATTTCTGGGAAGACTATTTGAAGTATGAAAATGGGCGTTATGTTATTTATAATGATGCAATCCAGGAGGGTTCGGGCAAGGACATGAACCCTATTTTGTCTCTTGGCCTAGTTCGTAATGCATTTGATTTAATATTGGATTTGAGTGCTACTTTACATATTGATATAGATCGTCAGGCAAAGTGGAAGGATATTTTAGCTAAAATTAGTGCTTTCCCACTACAGATTAGAAATGGTAAAACTGTATTTAGATACACAGAAAAAGGTGTTGACTGGTGGCCGGACAATGGTCTTGGAATCCAGCATATCTTTCCGGCCTCTGCCATTACATTGGATAGCCCGGAAGATTTGCTTATTGCTGCCAAAAATACGATCGATGAAATGCAACGCTGGGAAGATATGAATACATCCAATAGCTTTTTTATGGCAGCCATTAGAACAGGGTATGACTTTATGAGGACGCTGAAGGAGTTACATAAATATGCCTTGCATACCTATCCAAATGGGTTCCAACTTAATAATCCCCACGGGATAGAAAATAGTTGTACCGTAGCGGGCGCTTTGGATGAAATGTTCTGTATGAGTGTCGGAAATGTTATCCGACTCTTTGTTGGTTGGCCAAAAAGCCAGCCGGCTAGTTTTAAAAATATAAGATCGTGGGGAGCATTTTTGGTTTCTGCTTCGTTGAAAAATGAAGTGGTTGGCCACGTTAATATTTTTAGTGAAAGAGGACGTGATTGCACCCTTGTTAATCCATGGCCAGATAAAAAAGTTCGGCTTACCAGAAATGGACGGCGTTCAGAGGTTATTTTTGGCAAAAGGCTACACTTTAAAACCGCCGTTAATGAAAGAATTGGTGTTAGGCCTGTTGAAGGATCTAAATGATAGGTATATTCGAGATTCTGTAACGAAAGGAAAGAATTATTATCGTTTAGTAGAGGTAAAAAAGTGATCGAAACTACAACAAGATAAATTTAAATATGAAGGATAATTTTTAATAATTAAAGATTGTTTGAATATGTTTGTAATTTTGTTAACCTGCTATTTTTTGAGAATAGGTAAAAGAAGAGTTCCAATAATCTATTCTAAGGCAATACCAATATTAGTTCCCCTGCTGATTCGCGCAGGATCAAAAGATTTTCTATAATGTAAGGGCGTCATTTTTTTAATTTTTAAAAACTGTTTATGAAAATTGGCCAACGTATTATATCCACTTTCATAACAAATTTCCAATACAGAATTCTCCGTTTCTATTAATAATCGGCAGGCATAACCTACCCTGATTTCACTTAAGTAGGTGATATATGTCTTTTGCGTGCTTCGTTTAAAAAAATTGCAAAAAGCCGGAATACTCATGCAGGCTATATCAGCAACATCTGCAAGGGTGATACTTTCCTTGAAATTTTCGATCGTATATTTAAATACCTTGTCTATTTGGGAATTTAATTTGCCGGATGTTGGCTTTATTTCACCTTTGGAGACTATGTGGAATGCTTTGCTGCCAGCAATTAACTCAAGGCACTGACCTAACAGCAGTACTCTACTAAAGCCACTGGCTTTTTCTAGTGTTTCTATCAGGCTATTTAATTCAACTTTGATTTCGTTGGTAATTTTTAACCCTTGTCCAGAAATTGTAAATAGCTGACGTAGAGTGTCACATTCAGGCATTTGTAAAAAACCTTCACCCCAGAAATCCTCCCTGAATTGAACTACGATGGCACTAGTAATTAATTCAGAGGAATGTTTTTGAAACGTATGTGGAAGATTGGTGCCTAGAAAGTAAATATCCCCGGACTCAAACTCACCGACATGGTTACCGATAAAACTCAGACCTGAACCCTCTAAAAATAAAATAAGTTCAAATTCTATATGTTGGTGCCACCCCACCTCAAATAGGGGTGTTCTAAAGACTTCAGCTACAAATGAGTTGCTGGCTTTTATAGGAAGCTTTTGGATTTTGGGCTTCATAATTGAACGATATTGGGCAATTTATAAAAATTATTGTATAATAAATATTAAAATAGTTTATTTTTTACAGAAAAAAGTACAACGAATTGCTGATTGGCTAATCTAATTTAGTGTTTTGGAAGCAACGGCAACAATGTTTGTCGATTTACCCGGTATTTATCTTCCTTTACCACTTAAAATCCTATAAGTTCTTATGAATATTGATCATGCTTATCTTACAAATGGCCATGTAAGCGAAGAAAATCTTGTTTTTTATACAGTGTATGGCTTTCTGATTGCACCAGGTGTTCTTTCAACATCAGAAATTGACGCATTAAGGAAAGAGACATTGGCCATATTTAAGGGGCAAAGAGGCGCGATAGAAGGGCTTTTGCCTATAAATGAAAATGCGTCCGATAAAGAAGTGTTGAATCGGTATGTGGCTATCCATTTTCCACATAAAATTTCTGCGCTCATTTATCAATTATTGTTTCAGCCCAAAGTCGTAGATATTTTGACCAAAATTGTTGGCCCAAATTTAAAGTGCATGCAAAGTATGCTATTTGTAAAAGGTCCAGGAAAGGCTGGACAAAGTTGGCATCAGGATGAATATTATATCCCGACACGTGATAAATCCCTGGTAGGTGCCTGGATGGCCATTGACGATGCAACCGTTGAAAACGGCTGCCTTTGGATCCGTCCTGGAAGACCCGGAAGTATCCTTGCCCGCGTCCCAATTAAAAGTGAGGAGTATGCAGACGTAGACAGTGTGGATTTAACCCAGGTTAAAAGCGAAGCAGCATTACCCGTTGAAGTTAAAAGTGGCAGTGTCATTTTATTCAATGGTTATACATTGCATAGTTCATTGAAAAATAAAACATTAGATCGGTTCAGGTTGACGCTTGTTCTTCATTACATGAGCGCAGACTCAATGTTGCCATGGGACCAGGATGGTAAATTGCCGCCTACAGAAGATCTTAGGGATATTGTTCATATTGCAGGGTTGGATGCTTATGCTTGGAAGGGGACAGTAGATCTTAACCGGCCATATCTTCGACCTGAAATATTAAATATTAAAAAAGGAGGCACTGACCTTGAATAATAGTTTTTATTAATATAAATATCCGGCTATGGAAGCAGTACGCCCTATTTCTGGACAATTAAATGGAAGCCATCCTTATCAGATTCCTGGATTATTTGACCAACCCCAAAATGCGACGGACTGGGGAAAGTATATTATACCTGACTGGCAGTTAGCTTTTTTTGAAAGAAACGGTTTTGTTAGTGGGATTCAATTAATAGATGAGCAAGTATTGCACCTTATAAATCACTTGTTGGCAAATGTCAAAACAGTACAAGCCAGCTTCCTTCCCGAAATAGTTTTCCATTCCCCGGCTTATCGTATGGCGGCTTATCAGCTACTGGGTAAATCCTTTTGTTTTTTCCATGGAAACACGCTTAGTGGTATAAACTCTGATATAGAAGGAAGGCCCTTTCAACAGGATTTTAGTTATGGATGGTCTGAATGGCCGATGCGGCATTTAAGTTGTCAGGTTGAGCTGGAAGATGTAAATGAGCTTAATGGCTGTACCTATTATGTGCAAGGAAGCCATAAATTTGGTCTGCTGCCAATAAAAGCTGCCACATGTTCAATCGAAACCGTAAAATCGGTTTTATCCACTAAGCAGTTGACCAATTTTGACCGAAAATGCGCCAGTAAATTAAGAAAACGCTGCACCAGTTTTTATCACCCATTGACCCTCCACGGCGCTTATCTAAATATTACTAAAAAGGCTGGAGTTGTGATCGAAATAAACGCCACAGATTGTCAAAACAGGATGGTTATGCCAAAGTTCAAGGTGGCATCGAGCCGAAACGAAACCCATTTTCGTCAGGCAGTATCTAACTTATTTACTGAGATGGTAAATGAGTGCTCCTTTGAGCCGTCCTTAACACTACTTTTTGATGCAGACAAGCAGTTTTGGGATCTGGGCCTAAGTATTCCAAAGGTGGATTTACAGAGAATGTATGCACTAAACATGATGAGTCCTGCCTTACAGTGAATATGATTATTTCCATCCGCAAAGGTTACTTTAAGCCTAAAAGAAGGACTGGGTTATAATGCACTTAATGAGGTAAGAAAACCGTCCACTTAATTTTTTTGAACTAAAAATAACATGATGACCTTAGAAATTGATCACAAAAGTCCAATGCCATTGCATATTCAAGTGGAGGCTTTACTTCGTACATTAATCAATTCTCCAATGTATCAAGATGGAGCGCTACTTCCAAAAGAAATCGAGCTCAGCAATCGACTTGGCGTGTCTAGAAATACCATCAGACAAGCAACGAATAAACTAGTATTAGAAGGCCTGTTAACGCGCAAAAAAAGGGTTGGGTCAAAAGCGTCCAATAATAATAAGCCAACTAAAGGAAAAGCGCATTGGTATAGCTTTACCCAGGAGATGAATCAAAAAGGGCTAAAGGTAATAAATAGGTCATTAGTGGTTGATAGGGTAGCAGTGGACAACAAATTAGCCGCTTTTTTTAAAATAGACTTTGGCCAAAAGGTGCTAATGCGTTCAAAATTAATGGGTACTGAAAATCATCCGATTGTATATTTTGAAAGTTATTTTCATCCGAGTCTCCCTGTAAATGAAAAGGATGATGTTGTAATCCCATTTTACGATCTGCTTGAAAGTAAATACGGGATTGTTGTGGGCAGATCTACTGAACATATCCGTGCGCAAATAGCAGGTAAATATGCCAGAAAACTGAATATTGCTAAGGCAGATTCAGTTTTATTTCGGGAAAGGTTTGTATTTGATAGCAAAGGCCTGCCAATAGCTTATAATATCGGGTGTTTCAGCTCAGATAAATATGTTTATACATTGGACATTAAAAAGGTTTAATTTTTTATAAAATTGAGGAGTTAATAAGGATTAAATTGACTTTAAAGTGACCATTTTTAGCCTTTTATTTTGGTTGTTTTGCTTTGATTAAAGCATGAAAGATTGGAAATCCTAAAGCTGCATCACCGGATATTTGATATTCACCGGTGTGGATGGAATGGGGTTGTCCAGGTAGTTTTATTTGTCCCAATTCCGATGCGATTTTAACTGCACGGTTAATATCACCGTATTGATGGAAGCCATTGGCAATAACATCAGGGTTCTCATCCCAACCATCTGGAGATCTGGAAGCATTTAAAGTAAAAAATAACTGGTCAGCCTTAAAATAAGGTGCATAACGTACATACGCCTTTGTGATACTGGCGCTGTCATACCAATTGTAAGCCTGCATGATAACCTGGTCAAAATAAGGGTAGGTCGCCGGGATAATATAGCCAGGTTTTGGGCCTCTGTCTATGATCAATAATTTTCCAGATCCTGATTTTGGTCCAAAATATTTGCCAAGTGCTCTGATAAAGCCAGTGGCATGACTAATATTTTCAGGGCTAGGTTTGCTTATAGTATAGGCAGAACTATCCTCATTTAACTGTACATTGTATGCAGCGGCCTCCCCACCGTAGCCATCTTCTATATCCAGATCGATGCCATCCAAATGCCAGTCATCTATTACCCGTTTTTTGATCGTAGCAGCAAAGGTCGCCGGGTCAGTGATTGCTCCAAACGAAAAGGCTTTATGATAGACGCTTGGAGGAATATTGTATTTGCCTTTATGAGCACTAGTACCTCTCTGGCCCATGATGGTTGCAATAACTTTAATGCCTCTTTGCTGTAATCGATGTGCCTGATTCAAAATACTGTCCCAGCTGTAACCTTGCATGATGATATGCGTTGTGTCCAGAGCGACCTCAGGTCTTGCGTCCAGTTCAAGTAAAAACAAATGCACTTGATCTAATCCGTCTGGTAGGCTATCCAATGGTATTTTTATGGAATTGAATCCTCCCCACCAGGCCATTGTTCTTGATTTTGAAATTTGTGTCTGATTTGATTGCGTATTTTGGTCGTTTTGTTTGACGGCCTTTTTTACTGCATTGGCGGCCGAAGTATCTGAATTGTAAGTATAGATCATCATTCCACCTTTTGATCCTTGCTTGGGGATCCATTTGGCAACTTGGATATCTGATGCCAATGATTTGCCTCCTTCAATATAGGCTCCGAATACCATCTTGGCGGGGGGAAGGTGATTGCCTGAGACGATGTAATTCATCATGCGTTGCGTAACTGCTGTATCCCGGTCGTAGGATTGCAGCTGAAAATAATTAAAACATCGGCCATAATTCTCAACAATCTTATTCCAAGCTAATACATCCAGTCCAGAGGCAATTTGCAATTGTTGACCAGGTATACTGGCTTTGGTGCCAAAGTATTTGGTGAGGGATTTTATGACATTTAAATAGGATGTATTAGCTTCCATACTGCCGGTGTACCATCTTTTGTATCCTGTCTCATCATATCCTGGAAATGGGGGCAGTAGGTCAGGTTGCTTTCCTTTATGCTCCACATCCAGGCTAATACCATTTAAGTGGAGCTTATCAATCAATAATGATTTTAAAGTGTCGGCAAATGCAATGGCTGAGGAAAAGCCATCTGGTTTTTCGGTTTGCCAGCTAGCCTGATCATCAATATTTTGCAGAACAAGGATGCCTCTTTTTTGAAGTGATCTGATCTGCTCAAATAAATCCTGATAGGATTCAAAGCCTTGCATCATACCGGTACCTGCGGACAATTTAGTAGTATCCAATAAGTTGTAATACTTCAAACCAAATAAAATAACCATATCCACGCCTTCTGGTATATCCCTTAATTTGAACTCTGGATTTCTGCCATCCGTAATAAAATAGGCAATGCATACTTGGTTGGACCTGTCTGGTTGTTTCTTTTTGGTTTGTGTTAACATCAACGTATGTATTGGCAATAGCCTTTTAAAGCTAGCGGCCTTTACATTGTTATTGCAGGCTATTTTCAGCAAACTTATTATACAAAGTCCTAAGACAATACCGAAAAAGAGGGTGTACTTGGGTTTACGGTTGGGAGCCATTAGCAGATCGTTTTATTTTAGTCGTTAGTTGTTGTATTTCGTTTGTCTTTAATTGATGTTCTTGAGAAAAACATTGATTTTTTAGGGGTGCTTGTCGCTTCAAATATCGGTTTAAATAATAAAAAGACCAAGTGTTTTTTAGCAAGATAAATTGGCCTGTTTGATCGATTAAAACAAATCTGGTGTTTTGTTTAGTCAAGCCTAACCAAGTTCGTTGTTTCTGATCATGTTACTTCAATAATATGCCCTTGATCGGGCTCGGAACCTAAGTGCTATTGACCCTTTGCTAATTCCAAAGTATCCTAAATAGGTGATTTTGTTTTTAAAACGACTTTTCTAACAAATAATAATAATAGAATAATTGTTCTTCTTGAGTTTAAGTTATAAACGCACACTATAGGCAAAGGAATTGATTTTAAGTGAGTAATGATCAGCCATGGCCATTAAATATTTTTTATTGTTTTTAAATATTTCAAGAGAAATGTCAATGTGTAAGAATGTTATAATTGTTTTAAAGATCGTTATATAAGTTTTAGTAGGTGCTTATGGTTGCTTTTATCTTTGTGTTAACATTATAAAGAAGGACTATATTATGTAGGTCGACCATATAGTTTCATGAGGAAGGTGATAGTGATTGTCTTATGGAGGATATTATTTTTTCTAGATTAAATAATTTAAATGATTAGTATGATATGCCCTATTTTTTAATTTAAACATTGCGCTTATGTGGTAATCCATTTACAGATCTTTTGAAGTTCAATGTAGGACTTAGGATGAGTGAATTCAGGTTGCATTGCAAAGATAAATACGGTACAAATTCATGGCAATTCTAAAGCTGCAATCGCTATTAAATTTTTCAGGAGACTCGAAGAAAAGAGGCGCTTCTGGAAGGTATTAGGATATTATTTAAATAAAACTGAAATGAAACGAATGAAAAAAGGGACTATTGGTGTTCATTATAGCGCAGATAATTCTATACTGACCAAAAGTTTAGGTATTAGGCTGCTGTTGCTGCCTATTTTATTGTCCACTTCTGTCATCTTCGCTGAGAGAATACCCGCTTCTGGTGAAAATCTGTTTAATGTTGAAAATGTGCTGAACGGTTACGATGGATATAACGGGTATGCAGCATTAAAGGCGGACACGACGATTATTATTCAGGGGACAGTTTATGGACAAGACGAGCTTCCACTATCAAGTGCCACTATTGTAGATAAGCGCAGTCCGAATAAAGGAACCTTTACAGATAAAAATGGTAAGTTTAAATTATCTGTTGAGCCCAACAGCATACTGGTGATCAACCATGTAAATCACTTAAGCAGTGAAATTGTGGTTGGAACCCAGAGCCATATCTTAAATGTGTATTTGAAGGAAGGAACCCAACAATTGGAGGAGGTTGTAGTAGTGGGTTTTGGTACGACCAGTATCCGTAAAAATACAACTGCAGTTACCTCGGTGAATACTAAAGCTGTAAAAGATATTCCATTTGGAGATATGGGATCTGCTCTGCAGGGTAGAGTGGCTGGGGTAATCGTTCAGCAGGGATCTGCTGAGCCTGGGCAAAATGGTGCCAGCATTTCTATTAGGGTAATGGTGAGCCCCTCTATGTAATAGACGGGTTTATTTCCAGTAGAGCTCGTTTTTTAACCTTGAATAAAGCAGATATTAAATCAATGACTGTATTAAAAGACGCTGCTTCCACAGCTGTTTATGGGATGAATGCGGGCAATGGTGTTATTGTTGTTACTACTAAAAAAGGGGAGGCAGGTATTCTGATTGTTGATTACCAGGCCAATTTTGCTTTTAATACCCCTTCCTATGCGCCAAAAAGGATGAATGCTTATCAGTATGCGATGGCCATTAATAATTTGGACGATGCATTAGGTCAGGGAAAGTATGCTTTTAAGACTGCTGAGGAAATGCAGGAAATCGCACAAAACCTGAATAAATACACAAACTGGGAGAATACATTGCTTAGAAACTATGCACCGCAACAAGAGCATACCGTTTCCTTAAGTGGAGGTTCTGAGCGACTACGATTTTTTGGAAGTTTAAATGCCCTGAGTCAGGGAGGCCTTTATAAAGGCAATTCATTGAGTTATAATCGGTATAATTACAGGTCCAATGTTAGTAGTCGATTTGATAAAATTGGGTTGACGATAGATTTAGATGTAAATGGAACAGTTAGCGATGAGAAATATCCGCCAGCGGGAGCCTATACAATTTATTCCAGACTGGAAGATCGTAATCCATTTGAAAAACCATTTACCGATTCAGGGCTCATCTCCAATCAATTTGATAATCCTGCGCTACAGCTATTTAGTCCCGGTTATATAAAATTAAGGACGGTTTATAATCAACTTTCAGGTTCTTTGAAATGGGCGGTGCCCAATGTTACGGGATTAAGTTTTGCTTTTAATGGCAATTACAATATCCAGACCCAGGACAGGGTTGATTGGATACAGACGGCCACTTATTATGATGAAGCTGGTAATGCGACACATGAAGACCCTGGAAATATCAGCATTAACCGGTCGAGTTTTATGACCAGTCAATATGATTTTAATATTCGGGCTGATTATATCAGATCATTTGGTTCCATGCATAATCTAGAAGGGACCATTGTCCATACTAGACAGCATTATTATTCCAATTCATTGTCTTCAGGATCAAGGGGATTTAATTCCACTGAAATTCATCAGATACAAAATGGAGATGCTAGTACCATTACGGGGTCCAATTCGGAAGGTATGCAGGCCAGTATGGGGTATGTCGGAAGACTGCATTATGATTATAACAGGCGTTATATGGTAGAATTTGCTGGCAGGTATGATGGATCAGATAATTTTGCACCAGGAAAAAGATGGGGGTTTTTCCCGTCTGTGTCAGGAGGCTGGGCTATTTCAGAAGAAAAGTTTTTTGAAGGCATAAAGAGTAGTAAGATACTAAACTACCTTAAATTAAGGGGGTCCTATGGGGAGATTGGTTTAAACAATGTGGATCATTCCCTCTATGCCTATCTACCCACTTATAATTATAACGCCAATGGCTATGTCGTCGATGGAAATTTAGTCAATACGGTATCACCAGGACCTACGCCCAGTGTTAACATGACCTGGTATACCCGCACTAAATATGATATGGGAATCGACTTTTTTATGTTCAATAATAAAATAGAGGGTACGGTGGACTGGTTCTTTGAAAAGACCAAAGGCTACCTTTCTGCAAATAAGTTTCGCTATACAGCGCCTTTAGGCTATGATTTACCTTTAATCGTTTCACAGGCTGAAGACCGGTTACAGGGACTGGACGGTTCCTTGAAGTATTCAACCAAAATTGGTCAGATAAATCTATCTACAGGATTTAACTTTACCTATTACCAATCGATTGCCTTTAAAACCAATGAAGACAGTCTCACATTGCTAAATCCAAGAATCAGAAATCAGGGAAACGAAAGTCATTATGTGGGTACAGGTTATATAGGAACAAAGTTTTATACGACACCTGAACAAATACTGAATAATCCCAAACGAACCACCGCCAGAGATTTAAGACCAGGAGATTTATGGTATCAAGATGTCAATGGTGACGGGAAAATAGACGGACAGGACCAAGTGCGATTTGGTCATAATTCTTCGCCAACGTTTGTTTTTGGTTTTGACGTAGGAGCACAATTAAAAGGCTGGAATCTTTTGGCGAATATTCAGGGAACGGGTGCCAGGGAAACCTATATGAGTACAGTAGCCATGGGGGCAGAAGGGGAACGACGTCTGGACTTTCAATTTCAAAATGATAATTGGTCGGCTCAAAATACCCAGGCAACTTTCCCACGTCCAGGCAACGCTAGCATGAATGATAATAATAATTATGTCTCTTCGGATTTTTGGGCCAGAAAATCTAATTATGTGAGGCTCAAATCTTTGACACTATCCTATGACTTTAAATATGAAACATTTAGAAAATTAGACTGGCTGCACCATCTCAACATATTTGTTTCTGGTGTCAATTTAATAGCCATTGGGCCATCTGTAAAGTATGGTGATCCTGAAGCGAATAATTTTGATGGATACGCTTATCCGATGATGAAAACTTATTCCATTGGTTTTCAATTAGGTTTCTAACACTAATAATATGATAATGAAAAAAATATATTCTTTCTGATCTGTCTGAGCTTTCTAATTTCCTCTTGCAAACATTACTTGGATACGGAACCGTATGACAAAATTACCGGTGAACAAACCTGGAGCAGTGAAAACCTGACTACTGCCTTTATTTATCAACTATATGCAGATGTCTTGGGAAATGATTCATGGATGGCCGCCTATGCATCTCCTAATGCTGCTAGGTCAGAAAGCTGTACAAAAAATGCCATGACAGGGACTTTAAATAGTGCTTATTGGTCCCGTGACAGGGCAGAACTCATGAGTAAGACAGATAATTATGGTTGGTTGGATTACGGGCTTTTATGGCGTATTCATACGGCTATGGCCAATATTCAGGCCAGCAATACGTTCTCTGATGAATTCAAAAAAAGGGCAATGGGAGAACTGCATTTTTTGCGTGCAGCACATTATTTTATGTATGCGAAACAATATGGTGGTCTTCAAATTATTGATAAAATCCTTACCTTGGACGATGATCTGCAAATTCCTAGGGCATCCATAAAAGATACCTATGATTTTATTATATCGGATTTAGAGGATGCGGCTGGGACATTACCTGCAACTGCTGAGCGGGGTAGGGCTAGCTCAAGTGCCGCTAATGCATTACTAATGCGTGTTGGGCTACAGGCAGCGGCTTATGTCGATGGCGGAATAGCCAACAGTACCTATTATGATAAGGTCATTAAGTCTGGTCAGGCGCTAGGGCTAAATGCGGAAGGTTCACAGTTAAGCCCTTATGCGGATATGTTTCGGTCTTATGAAACGGCCATTGCTTCCAAGGAAATTATCTTAGGCAGGGAGCGCAATAAAACAAACTCTTCTCTGTACGATACGCCTATGCAATATCAGGGATTATGGTCTACGGGAAAATTTTCCGCCTATGCCCAACAACATTTTCCAATTAGTGTGACCATGAATTTCTGGGGAATGGATGGTGGTGCATGGCCAACACAGGATCTTGTGGATGATTATTTGGTGGCAGACGTTGATGGTACTATCAGGCAGTGGGATAAAGCCTCTTATGTTTCCACAGGGAAAAATGTCGATGAAAAAATGTATTTCAGCGATACAAAGAAAAGAGACCAAAGATTCTACGCTTCCATTTTGTACGATAGTTGTTTGTATTTTGATAATCAGGTGAGGGTCTTTTTCAGAAGAGACGGCAATGTGAGTAATGCGAACAGCAAAATTAATGAAGGATCCGAACAAGAATATGGCTATAAGGCGGGAAATACAGAAAATTATAATTCTTCCACAGGTTATTGCATGTTGAAATATTTCTACGATAAAGTCGTGAGTTTACCTAGCCCCTCAGATCAAAAACTGGATTATTTATATGTTGTCCTTCGATATGGGGAGGCTTATCTGAATATGGCGGAGGCCTATCTTATGAAAGGAGACTTTGAAGCTGCTAAAAAATATATTGCACCTACAATGATTAAGCATGGTGGTTTTAATGCGGATAAGGTAATGGCTTATCTTACTCCTTTGACAGGTAATAATTGGGGTAATACGCTATTTGAAGCCTATAAAAAAGAACGCAATGTAGAGATGGTTTATGAGGATAATGATTATTATTGGTCATTGTTGCGATGGGGTATGAGAACTTCCGGTGGAGTGAAAGACGGCCGTTATGTTAATAGTGGGTATGTCATCCCGGAACTCCAAGGTGCGCTACGAGGAATACGGATTTCAAGGGACGGCAAATCATATTCTTTTTTTACGGATAATAATGCGGTTGGTGAAGCTCGTTTCTCTCCTAAACGTTATCTTTTGCCCATTAATGAAACATTTCGGTTACAATCAGGTGTGGCGCAAAATCCAGGATGGGAATAGTTTTTAAATTTAAAAATAAATATATATGAATAAGTTTGTAAACGGATTTTTCTGCTCCTTGGTATTGGGGACCTGCTTACTTTTTTCAAGTTGTTTGAAAAGCGGCATGGAAAACCTGGTTAACTCCAGCGATAAATTGCTTACGACGGTTGATTATACCTATAGATTCTTGTATAACGATACACTGCAAAAAGGTACAGCCAGTGAGCAAATAATGGAAGGTAGAGTCTGTGAAGTGCTTTTCTATAAAAATGTGGAGAAAATTGACCAGGATGGAATGACTGGATTTAGAACAACCCTGACTTATGATCAAAATTCTGTTTTAAAAGCCGGGCCAACAGGTTCTGTATCCAAACAAATGCTTTTCAAGCAGTTTGAGAATTTAATTCAAAAGGATCAATTAAGTAAGTTATGGGTGTACATGACTATTTCCGATGCGGCGACGATCAGTCCCAAGGGAGATGCACCTACCTTAGGCGAAGCGGGGGATTTTACAAATGATCAGATTTACACAGTTAGGGCGGCAGATGGTTCTTCCCAGGATTATCTTATTGAGACGGTAAAAGGTTTTTAGAATTTAATTTATAAAATGAACAATGCTTTTGGAGATTTTTGAAAACAGGTTTTGTTCACCAGTTATTGTTATTTTTTCAACCTTACAATCCGAAAATAACCATAAATTATTTTATTGCATCTTACAAAAGATGATCCTTGATGTAGAGCAGAAATGTTTTTTATTTTAATGGTTCTAAAATTTGAATATTAAAGATGAAGTTTAGGTTTACAGCAATTATCGCTTTTATATTTTTGATCTTTGGGCATGTTGTTCGTGCTCAAATACAGAAAATAGATTATACCACAACGGATCATGAGACCTTAAAAATCAATCGGATATCACCAGCAGCTTCTTCTCAGTCGGATAAGTTGTCGCTGGATGGCCAATGGCTGTTTTCTGAAAATGTCAATAAGGCGCCTTGTACCAAAGATATACAAGTCCCCGGGGAGTGGGTCATGCAAGGCTTTGAAGTGGCAAAAGATGCTTATGCAGGATATCAGAAAAGCTTTATGCTGCCCAAAAGTTGGAAAAACAAGCGGATAAAACTGCGTTTTGATGGTGTGTACAGTGAATCTGAAATTTGGCTGAATGGTCAGAAAACGGCCAGTCACTTGGGTGGATTTACTCCCTTTGAAGTGGACGTAACTCAATTTGTAAAATGGAGTGGCAATAATCAGTTGGTTGTCAAAGTCAAATGCAGTAGTCTGGCCGATTCACTGGCAAGTGGTTCTCAATATGCGGCTCACCCAATAGGAGGTATCACAAGAAAGGTTTATTTGGTCGCGATACCCAAAATAAACTTTGCATATGCTGATTTCAAAACCCAATTTGACAAAGATTATCAGAATGCAACGCTAAGTGCGGATATTATTATCGCCAATGAACAAAAGGCAAGTGAAAAGGATTTAAGTGTCAGGATGGAGTTATTTATGGCAGATGGAAAGACTAAAGTAATGGCAAAAAGTGCGAACATTCAAGCAGGTATAGAAAAAGGAGGCCTCCTGCAGCAAAATATTTCTTTTGAGGTACAAAAGCCAGAAAAGTGGGATCCTGAGCATCCTAATCTTTACATGGTTAAGCTGAGCATTATGGATGGCGATAAATTGGCGGATGTTATTTATAAAAGGATTGGGTTCAGGCAAATTGAAGTCAGGGGCAATCAGGTGTTTGTCAATGACAGGCCGATCAAACTTCGAGGCGTCTGCCATCATGAGACCATGCCACTTCGGGGCCGCTCGGTAAATGATAACATGTGGGAAAAAGATGTGGAACTATTTAGGGAAGCGAATGTAAATTATATGCGGACATCTCATTACCCGCCGCCCGAGGAATTAATAGATGCCTGTAACCGGCTGGGGATGTTTTTAGAGGTAGAAGCACCCTTTTGTTGGGCACATAACACACCGGTTCCTCTGGGCACACCTCTGTATCACACCTTACTAGTTGACCAAACCCTGGATATGGTCAATTATTTCAGATCAAATCCGTCTGTCCTTATTTGGTCCGTGGGCAATGAGTCCGAAAAATATAAAGAATATTTTAAAGAAACGGCCAAGTTGGTCAAAGCATTTGATCCGACACGTCCCCGCAATTTTAGCCAATGGGGGCCAGCGGCAGACGATGGAGACCTGGAAATTACCAATTATCATTATCCAGGTCCAGAAGGACCGGAGAAATTCAAAAACAGTAAGCGTCCGATAGTATTTGATGAATATGTTCATTTAAATGCTTATAACCGACAGGAGTTGGTCACTGATCCAGGGGTGCGTGACGCCTGGGGAATTGGCTTTAAATCAATGTGGGAAAGTATGTATCGCACGCCTGCTATACTAGGCGGGGCCATTTGGGCTGGTATTGATGATAGTTTTTTTCTGCCAGACGGAAAAGCGGTAGGATACGGCACCTGGGGCCGCTGGATGGGTGGCGTAGAAAAAAGCCTGAGTATTGGCATGTCAAAAAAGTCTATTCTCCGGTTAAAATAAAGCAACTCAGCAATTGGCAAAATGGTCAGATAAGCTTGCAATTAGAAAATAGAATGCTTTTCAGTAATCTGAGTGAGTGTAAAATACAATGGAGTTTAGCGGGACAAAATGGCTTCATACAGGTGGATGCAAAAAGAGATGCCAAGGTGACAACAAAAATTGCCATTGCAAAACAACCTTCGTCCAATGAGAAACTAATGATTAAAGTCTATGATCCTAGGGGTGTAATGATTGATATATACGCATTTAATGTTGTACCATCCATTGCAGAAAAGGCGAGTACCCAGGCAACAATAGCCTCCTGGAACTATGAACAGAAGGGCAATATACTCATGGCTTCGACTAGAAATCTTCAGGTTCAGGTTAATTTAGTATCCGGTGATATTGAAAAGGTTCGCTTTAAGGGTGACCGAATTTGGAATCATGGTCCCAGACTTATGATTCTGCCATTGAATGGTTGGGGAAATGGAACCCAAATGACTGGAGACAATTTAGATATTAAGCCATACACAGATGTTTGCAAGAACCGGATTGTAGAAGAAATTAAATTGGATAAATCCCTTAAAGAATTTACAGTAAGCATTAAGGAAAGTTATACAGAAGCTAAAGGAACAATTAGTTACCAATTCTTATCTGACGGGACCTTAAATGTTGGTTATAAATACACCGTTCAGAAAGATGTCAATCCACGTCAATGGGGATTTGTGTTTTCTTTACCAGAAAGTTTTCAACAGTTAGATTGGCAAAGAAATGGCTTGTGGACCTACTATCCAAAAGATCATATCGGTCGCGAGACGGGTACAGCCAAGCTTAGGTCAGATACGAAGATATCTGGTCCCGCGGGACCTCCAGTCTTACCAACCACAGCTTGGCGACTAGATAGAAATGGCTTGGGTACCAATGATTTCAGATCTACAAAAATGTATATTACGCAGGCAGATCTAACAAATGATACATCCTTCTTTAGTGTAATCTCTGATGGACACCAACACATCAGAGCCTGGCAAGAGCAAGGATCCATCAAAGCGTTAATCGCTGGGTATAGTAATATGGGCGGTGAAGGGTTTTTTAGGGGGCATGCAAGGAAAATGGACAAACCCTTAAACTCAGGAGATTTAGTAATGGATCATATTCAAATCAAGCTAAATTAGTATAGAAAGTAAGATATAGCAATTAAAGGAGTAATTGGCAAGCGTAATAGAAGAAAAATTAAGGTTGATGTTTGGGGATGTAAATCGACCGAATATCAACCTTTAGTTTTCTATTTTTTTTTGCCTAAAACAAACTTTCAGCGATTTCGTTTTAAAGTTCAATTTCTATATAAACCAGCAATTTCTTTATCCAATAAACAATAGTTAGAATGATTGTTTTATGTTAAAATATTGGCAGTTATGGGTAATTAATCACTTTTTTATTTAGTACTATGACTATAGTTTTGTGGACAGGGGCTTTATCTTTAATTGGGTGAATCCTTTTTAGTTTGTTGAAGCAATTGGAGCATAAAAATTTTAATTTTTCTTTATCCATGTCCGGAGCAATTTCACGCCGTCATTTTGTCAAAACAGTCCTGGTAACAGGCGTTGCGCTGCAAATTCCTGGTTATACATTGAGTATGTTTAGTCAAGGGGCAAAGACGACTAAAATAGGGATCATTACAGATTTACACCACGATGTAATTCACAATGGCCTTGAAAGATTAAAAGTCTTTGTGGATCACATGAAATCTGTTAAGCCAGATGCACTGTTACAAATGGGAGATTTGGCTTATCCGGATGTTAAAAACAAAGCGGTTATTGATCTTTTCAATAATGCCCATCCTGTAAGGATGCATGTTATTGGCAATCATGATACAGATGGTGGTCACACCAAAGAGCAGTGTATTGAATATTGGGGAATGCCTGCCAGGTATTATACCAATGACGTGAATGGCATCCGTTTTATTATTTTAGATGGGAACGAAAAAGGACCTGCCTACAAAAGTGGTTACCCATCCAATATAAATCAAGTTCAGGCCGATTGGCTGGAAGCGCAACTTCAAATGGCTGACAAACCCGTTGTCGTCATCAGCCATCAACCCCTTGCCGGTGCACTGGAAGTCGATAATGCAAGACAAATTCAGGGATTACTTTCCAGGTATTCTAAAAGGATATTAATTGCCATTAACGGTCATACGCACATTGATAGTCAGTATTTTATTGACGGGGTTCATTATATGCATATTAATTCAGCTTCCTACTTTTGGATGGGGGGCAAGTTTAAACACAATAGTTATGGAACCCAGATTCACAAAGAACATCCTTATATTTGCTATACTTGCCCCTACAAAGATGCACTTTATACCACCCTTACGGTTCATCCCAGTTCAGGTATTATCACAATTGAAGGATGCAGGTCTGAATGGGTAGGACCATCGCCTGAGGAACTGAACTATTTTAATAAGGATGCCATGGCTTTGCCAACAGAAATTGTCCCTTGGATAAATAAAAGACATTTTAAACATAAAGTCAGAAACATTTAAATCTTCGCAGTTAGGATGAGTAGCAGCATTAAAGCATATATCCCATTATTATTGCTGGTTTGTTTTGGACATCGGTTAATGGCGCAGCTTTTACAATCGCCACAGCAGCCAAAACTTATATTACCTACTCCAGTTCAGTTAGCCTGGCAAGCGGCTGAAATGGGGGTTGTCTTTCATTATGATCTACATGTTTTTGACGGTAAAAAGTACAGCCAGCCATATAACCGGATTACACCTATTGCCGACTATAATATTTTCAATCCTACCCGTTTAAATACGGATCAATGGATCCGTACGGCAAAGGCAGCGGGTGCTAAATTTGCCATCCTTACAGTTACCCATGAAACGGGTTTTGCCTTATTTCAAACAGAAGTCAATCCTTATTCACTAAAGGCTTTAAAATGGAAAGATGGTAAAGGGGATATTGTACGGGATTTTGTCAATTCCTGCCATAAATATGGACTGAAACCAGGGCTTTATATTGGCATTCGCTGGAATTCTTTTTTCGGGGTATATGATTTTAAGGTCCAGGGGGAAGATCCTGCTTTTACAAAGAAAAGACAGCAATATTATAATAAAATGGTGGAATCGGAGGTGAAAGAACTTTGTACGCACTATGGCTCCTTATTTGAGATTTGGTTTGATGGCGGCGCCGCAAATCCTAAGGAAAATACGCCAGATGTACTGCCTATTGTTGAAAAATATCAACCGAATTGCTTGTTTTACTGGAATGCACAGAGAGCCGATGCCAGGTGGGGCGGTTCTGAGACCGGCACCGTAGGCTATCCCAACTGGTCTACTTTTACTTATCCGAATACCGTAACGAAGACTTATCCGCAAATAGAGGCTAATGACCTTTACTTACTCAAGCACGGGGATAATGCTGGCCAGTACTGGATGCCTGCCATGGCGGACGCCCCCTTCAGGGGCTATAACGGTCGCCATGAATGGTTCTGGGAGCCAGGTGATGATGCGCATATCTGGCCTTTAGAAAACCTAGTGCAGATGTATTATAATTCCGTAGGTCGAAATGCTACTTTGATTCTGGGACTTACTCCCGATACTTCAGGCTTAATTCCCCGTGCAGATAGTATCAGATTACAGCAATTCGGCAATCAGATTAGAAATCGCTTTTCCCATCCACTAGCCACAAAAAACGGTACTGGAAATAGCCTTGTTTTTAATTTTTCCAAGCAACAAAGCGTAAATCAAATACTGATTCAGGAAGATATTGCAAAAGGGGAACGCATAGAGTCTTATCAATTCCTGGTTAGAAAAAAGAATAAATGGGTCCTTGTTTGTGATGGAGCGTCAGTAGGGAATAAAAGGATACAGACATTCAATGCTGTAACGGGAAAAAACTTTAAACTCCTTATTACAAAATCAAAGGCAACTCCTTTAATAAAAAACGCCCAGTTATTCAATGTGCCAATAAAATAGTGAAACTTCTTGTGAAATATTGATTAGGCCTGTTGGTAAAACAATTTAATATTTGGTGGAACATAAAAGTAATAAAATGAGTCGTCGTAGAGAATTTATAAAGCAACTGAGTTTTGGAGGCCTTGGTATCTCTTTGGCCTCTTTACATTCCTTTACTTCAATTAAAGGGTTGGTTCCAGGCCCAAACAGCGGAAAATCATTGCGCATTCTTTTTCAGGGCGACTCTATTACGGATGGTGGTAGATGGCAAAATAGCCATGATTGGAACCATCTGGTAGGCCAAAGCTATCCATATTTAATTTCTGCAAAGATCGGTTATGATTATCCTGCGCGAGATCTGCAATTTTTCAACCGGGGCATTAGTGGTAATACGGTAAGGGATTTAAAGGCTCGCTGGCAAAAAGATTGTCTGGATATAAAACCAGATGTACTTAGTATTCTGGTGGGGATTAATGATATTAGCAAAATAATCCATGCGCAGCCCGACCCAAGTTCTATTGAGTCTTATGAAAAGGATTATAGGGAGATTCTTGACCAGGCAAGAAAGGCTAATCCCGATTTGGTGCTGGTATTAATGGATCCTTTTGTGTTTAATCTGGGGAGTACGGTAGCTGATTTTGAGAAGTATCATGAGTCGTTGACTGCCTATCAAAAAGTAGTAAAACGGCTGGCTGTAGCCTTCAAGGCCATCCATATCCCACTTGGGGAAAAGTTTAAACAAGCTGAAAAATTTACGTCCCCGTCCCACTGGAGCTGGGACGGCATACATCCAATGCCTGCAGGTCATGAACTAATCGCCCGGGGCTGGATCAAAGCAGTATCGAAAGTAATCGGCATCTATTAGGTATTGGAGCGAAGGCGGTGGCAACTTATTAAGTAATGTCAAAGCTGATCTTGTCTGATATTTTTCGATAATAAGACTTTTTGCATCAATAATTTAAATATTTATATGAAAAAGATATTGGTATTGGTTTTAAGCCTGTTACTTATCCTGCCGGATTTTGGTTTTACACAGAAAAAGGTCATAAGCGTTGCCTGCGTAGGCAATAGCATAACCTATGGCAGTGGTATAGTGCCTCGGAATAAAAATTCTTACCCTGCGCAATTGCAAGCCATGCTAGGCAGCAGCTATAAAGTAATGAACTTTGGTGTTAGCGGCAGAACCCTGCTTAGAAAAGGCAACCATCCTTATTGGATAGAAAAGGCCTACCATGAGGCGCTGGCAAGTGATCCGGATATTGTAACCATTATGCTGGGGACAAATGACAGTAAAGCAGTAAACCGCCCTTTTTATAGCGATTTTGAAAAAGATTATAGTGATTTAATTGATTCTTTTAGGGCCTTACCCTCGCACCCCCGTGTTATTATGTTGCTTCCCTTAGCGGCTTTTGTAAAAGACACCAATAGTATTTATGATCAGGTGATCGTTCAAAGGATTATTCCTATGGAGTGCCATGTGGCTTATAATAAAAAGGTAGAGATGATAGACTTTCATCCGATGTTTATCAATAGAAGTGATTTATACCACGATAGAGTCGTTCATCCAAATCCATTAGGAGATCAAAAAATTGCACAGCGTTTATATGAACAGATAATGTTAAAGCCTGTCATAAGTAGTGTGCTCAGTAAAATAAAAATCCCTAAAACTATTTCTAATTACCATGGTTATCAATGCGCTGATTTTAAATTTGCCGGAAGAAACTGCAAAGTAGTTGCACCCTATACGGCTGCTGCTGGCCATCCATGGATTTGGCGTGCCCGCTTTTTTGGCAATCAGCCTCAAACCGAAATAGCCTTATTGGAAAGAGGTTTTACCGTTGCTTATATGGACGCTTCTGAATTATATGGGAATAAGCAGTGTATTGAACTGTGGAATAAATTTTATGCCTATTTGCATACAAGGCTTGGACTTAATAAAAAAGCAGTATTGGAAGGGTTCAGTAGGGGTGGGGCTTATATTTATGACTGGGCAGCAGTAAATCCAGACAAAGTAGCCTGCGTTTATGCAGATGCACCCGTATTGGATTTTAAAAGCTGGCCAGGTGGGAAAGGAGGAAGTATCGGTAGTGCGAGAGACTGGGCTATATTTAAAAAGGACTATAACCTTTCTGAATCCCAGGCTTTGGCTTTCAGAGGAAATCCGCTAGACAAAGTAAGTGCGATTGTTCAAGGGCATTATCCAATGCTTCACGTAGTAGGTGATGCAGACACTTTGGTCCCGGTAAAAGAAAATACAGCGCTTTTTGAAAAGGCGGTCAAAACAGCCGGTGGAGAAATTCAGGTCATTCATAAATCAGGGGGCTATCACCATCCGCATAGTTTAGCGAATCCAGCGCCTATTGTCAACTTTATATTACGAGCTACCGGTCATTTTGTCAATCAGGCGACCATAGCAGCACCTGGTGCAGAATACCGGTCGCTTTCAGCGGGTTGGGTGGCAGCCACTACCTGGTATGATCAGGCAGATAATATTCAGCATACCCTGGATAGTTTAGGTAAGGTAGATGTCTTGATGCTGGGCAATTCTATTACCTTGGGTATTGGCGGTCGATCCCTGATAAGAGGAGGTGCCGGGAAAGCTGCTTTTGATCAGCAGTTTAATGGATATGTTTATGCCAACGGAGGTATATCTGGAGATAGAGTACAAAACCTCCTTTGGAGGGTAGAAAAGTACAATTACAATGTCTGTACCCCAAAAGTCGTAGTTATCACCATTGGTGTCAATAATTTTTTAGATGATGCTACCCCTGATGAAATTGCTGCAGGCATTAAAAAACTGGTGGCGCTTACCCAAAAGCGGTTACCACAGGCTAAAATATTGCTAACCGGCCCACTGCCGGCTGGAGATAGCACCGGTAGTGTGCTCAGGCAAAAATATATTGGGGTGCAAAAATCCATTGCTGCCCTGGCGGATAATAAGCATGTATTTGTGTATAAATATAACAAAGAAATGCTACTGCAAAATGGTCAGCTGAATCCAGATTTTTATACGGGTGATATTCATCTAAAGCCCGCAGGGTATGAGCAGTGGGCAAAGTATTTGTTTAAACAATTAAAGGAGACTAAGTTATTATAACAGGTAGCCCTAGGGTGCTAATTATCAACAAACCAGAAAAATTGAAAAGTTTCTATCCATGAAAAGACTCATATTATTAGCAGTAATCATAATAAGCTTGCTACAAGGCTGTAAATTACGTACCTATACGCTGGTAGACAACTACCAGTATATACAAAATCAAAAGCAGCATCAGAGACAAGTAGATAATAAATGGAAACTCGTTTGGAAAGATGATTTTAACGGCAATAGCCTGGATACGACTAAATGGACAAAGGTACCTGCTGGCAAAAGTGCCTGGAATAAGCATATGTCTTATGATCCCAGCTGTTATGCACTTTTAAATGGACTACTCCATTTAAAAGGCATACCCAATCCAGATACAAGCCTGGATAAACGCCCTTTTATTACAGGCGGTATATACAGCAAAGGGAAATTTGCCTTTCAATATGGCAAAATTGAGATAAGGGCAAAACTGGGCGCCGCTAAAGGTGCCTGGCCTGCTATGTGGATGCTGGCAGCGACCAATAAGCATGGCGCTTATCCTCGTAACGGAGAAATTGATATAATGGAACATCTGAACTATGACAGTATTATATATCAGACCATTCATTCCTATTACACATTGAACCTGAAACAAGATAAGCATCCACCACATTTTGGAACAGCCAAGTTCAATACCAATGATTTTAACGTATTTGGTCTTAAATGGTATCCGGATAGTATTGTGTATAGCGTAAATGGCCAGCGAACATTTACCTATCCAAGAGTAAAAGGTGTTGACTCCTCTCAATGGCCCTTTGATCAGCCATTTTATGTACTAATCGACCAACAACTCGGAGGTGATTGGGTGGGAGAGGTACAACCAGCCGATTTGCCCGTTGAGATGATTGTTGATTGGGTAAAAGTGTATCAATAAATTGGTGATACAAAAAATAGGTTCTACAAATAAAATTATATATAAATTAAATAATATGCGAAAAACACAAACTGGCAATATCTTGCTAACTTTTATGCTGCTAACCGGTTTTCTATTAATAAGGCCGATGGCAGTCCATGCTCAGAAAAGCAATACCTTTAAAGTAATGACCTACAATATACATCATGGTAATCCACCAGACAAGCCTGGTGTAATTGATGTGGATGCCATTGCCGCCATCATAAAGAAACATCAACCTGATATCGTCGCCTTACAGGAAGTGGATGTGAATACCAAGCGGGATGGACATATCAACGAAATAGCCACCATTGCATCGAAAGCAGGTTATAAGTCTTTTTATTTTGCAAAGACCATAGATCTGGAAGGTGGCCAGTATGGCATTGCTATCTTATCTAAATACCCATTGACAAACACTGCCACGCATAAACTACCTTCTAATAGTGCCAAGGAGGCTGAGCCTCGAGTATTGGCTACTGCCTTAGTGCATTTACCTAACAATAAGACGATCCAGTTTGGCTCAACCCATCTGGATGCTTATCACAGCGATAATCGGCTGCTTCAAATTAAAGAGATTATTCGTTTGACCGGTAAATCACCTTATCCCTTTGTTATTGGAGGCGATTTTAATTCAAAAGAAAGTAGTGAGGTGATAAAATTGCTGGACCAGACATTCACTAGGACCTGTCATCAGTGTGCACCTACATTTCATGAAGAGGCTTCGGCTGATGGCGCTATCGATTACCTGGCTTTTAGACCCGCGGGTAGTTTAAAGGTAATTTCACACCAAGTATTAAAGGCAGAGAATGCTTCTGATCATTATCCGCTAGTGTCCGTATTGGCCTTTGAGGATAAAAAATAATAAATTCTTATAAAAGGGGATATTTGCTGATCATATAAGGATTTTTGGGAAAAAAATATTTGCCAATGGTTGTTTAACTCAGGTTGTATGAATAAAAACCATTAATATCAGTACACACCTAAATGTATCATTGTTCTCCCAATCCGTACAAACTGTAGGGGAGAACAATGATGCAGGGTACACATGGCACCAATTATAATTTATTAATTACACCTTGGCTAAAAAATTAAGTTTATAAGAATAGAAGTATTAAAACAAATGCGCAGTAGTTGAAACGCCATATTATAAAGGAAATAGACGGCTATGCATATTTTGCCGAAGAAACCTGTGGAGGATCATTTGCCAAATGTGCCTTGTATCCAATTAGTTTTAGATAATCAAGTTAATCATTTTGAGCCGTCATTAAAAGAAACATGCGGCACTTTAGGGGCCAGGGTATTTTTAAAAAGAGTGAGGATCAAAAACCTTCCAAAGCGTCTATATAGTTATTGAAAAGTGTACTCTTTATAATTTTTAACTGTTTCTTTGGGGCAATGTAAATAGGTACAAATCATATTAGACGTAGGTAAAACGCAAGAAGTTGCGTTATTAGGCCTTTAGGAAGGGAAGATTATGAGAGAGCTCCCGTAAATTGGGTGTTCTTTTAATACCGGACTTATATGGAACCAGGTAGTGGCTATATGCTGTACAGGACAACTGACGACCAGACCAGTTTCCATTATGGTGCATTAGGCGGCAGCCTCGGCCTGAGCCGGGTTCAGAACCAGAATCTACATCTGAGCAGGCTTAATGGTAATCGTCGCCTATTGAATACGAACCAATTGCGATTAGCGGCTAACTTTAAGTATGCAGAGAATATGACGATTCTCGCAGCCGTGGATTCCAGCACGAAAATACAATCTGGAGATATCGTCCTGGCTTATGTGGGCGGAGAATTAAGGGCCAAGGCTGGTGCATACACCCTGCCTGCAGGGGCAGGAAAGGGAGCGCAACCTGTGTTCTTATTCAATATTGCGGGTAACAGCCCTGATCCTGTAATCTTTAAACTGCAACGCCAGGGCAGGGTGATCGCCAGCTCACCAGCTGTCTTTAATTACGCAGTCAATGGCCAATTGGGATCTATCGGGCAGCCTTATGTCCTGCACTTTGGGACGGACGGAAAGCAAAAAGTTACGCTATTCCCGAATCCATTTAAAAATGAAGTCCAGCTGACCATTGATCTGGCTAGCAGCCAGCTCAGTCACAGCATTCAATATAGTGTCTTTGATATCGGCGGCAGGCTAGTTTACAAGAGTCCTAATGCGCAGGTGACCGGCCTGTCGTATCATACTAGCTGGAAACCTGGCACCGGCTCGGGATCCAGGTTAGATAAACATATTGCACCAGGTGTCTACCTGATACAGGTGACCATTGATGGGCATTCTGAGACTTATAAAGTGATCAAGCGGTAAAATTGAACAGCAGCAGAAGGGCTCCGAAGAGAAAATATTTGACAAACAGCCTAGAGGATATGATTAGGGTTTTAATAAAGGTATTGCTAGGGTATTGTGTGTTTAATTGTGCTTTGGTCGATATAATGGAAAAGGTACTGTTAAGTGTTGTAAAATGAGTTTCTACTGCTTGGCAAGCAGTAGAAGTAAAAGCAGATGTAGAAGTTAAATAGTAAAGGCATTAATTGGACTTTTGAAAGTTGGCCTTTACTATGAATAATTGGATTTAATCTTAATCTTATGCGTGGCATACCTTTAGTACTTAGTAATAGATTTTGATCTATTACTAAGTACTAAAGGTATACATAAAAATATTTTATTATGACAATGATTATGACGAAAATGATGGTGACAAAATGATGAGTGTGATGAAGACCGTGGTGACGAAAAGAAAATTTGTAGGGCATATTTTTGTGGCCTTCTTGCTGATTTGTGGTACAATTGCCAGCTGTAAAAAAGAGCCAGCGGTCAGAAAAGAGGCGCCCAATTGGTCGATTACCTCAGCAGGGGACTACCCTTATACGATGACGGCGGTGGTTACCCTGCCCGAAATGTATGGAGCTGCACCAACCGATGGTGATCAGATGGCAGCGTTTATGGGGGAGGATTGTAGGGGCATCGGGACCTTAAATGTCGTTGGTGGTCTACCCCTTTATTTTATTATGATTCATGGTACGGCTGCTGAAAACACATCGGTGTATTTCTTATATTATAATGCGACCAAAGGAGCTATTTACAAGTCAAAGGAAGGCAGTAAATTTGCAGTGGATAGCAGCTTTGGGACAGTGGATAGCCCCGAGATGCTGAGATTGTTTAAGTTGCCTTAGGCTCAATATTGTTGAAATATCTTTTTGCTAGAATATGCAAACATTCAGACGGTATAAAAACAGGGTACCTGCCTTGGGAAGCCAGTTTCTCTGGTATTCTGAAACTGGGGGCAGATAGGATGCCGATTCTGGAAGTAATTGGCATTCACATCTACAAAGACACCCTTTTGGTTGTTTTTACCACTTTTGGTTGTAATTATAACAACACCATTGACTCCTTCTCGACTCCTGCTGATCCATATTGGACTGTGGCGGCAGCGGTTTTAAGGACGGTGATATTCTCAATATCCTCTGGGTTGATTTCTGCAATGCCATTATTTCGTTCTGCTTGGTAGACCCCAATGTTTAATCCATCCTTGTTAAAGGTTACTGTTGGGTCTTATAACCTAAATACATAAAAGTAAGGGTCGCGCCATACCAAAAGCGTCGGATTGATCTTACTTTACTGGGAAAGTTGGAAAGAAGATGGTTGCCAGGTTTATCATTCTCTGGCAAAGATTTTAAGTGGTGCGTTGTCCCTGTTGATTGGATTGTCGCCAAAATGATTGGGTGATTTGGATTTGCTAGTTATTTTTTTTGTTCCTTTGCTATATACCAGGTAGTATTTTATGAAAAAATCGGCAGAAACCAGACGCAAAATATTGGAAAAGGCATTTGAGCTGATTTATATCAGGGGATATCAGACAACCAGCGTTGATGATATTATTGCCACCACGGCCGTAACTAAGGGCGCTTTTTATTATCATTTTAAAAATAAAGATGAAATGGGAGTGGCGATTATAAACGAAATATTGAAACCAACACTTGAAGGAAGTTTTATTGAGCCACTTATAAATACAGAAAACCCATTGGAGGCAATTTATAAGCTGATGTATAACTTATTAATTGAAAATGAGTTTTTAAAGGTGGAATATGGGTGTCCGGCATCAAATTTTACCCAAGAAATGACCCCTTGGAATACCGATTTTAATCAGGCACTTGATGTACTTATCCAAAAATGGATTAAAGTCATGACAAATGCTCTTGAGAAAGGAAAGAAAAATGGGCATGTTGCTAAGCAGGTGAATGAAAAACAGGTTACAATGTTTATTATGTCTGGTTATTGGGGTATACGGAATTTTGGTAAACTAGCTAATAGCAAGAAAGTATATTTTGTTTATTTACAGGAACTTAAAAACTATTTAAAGACGCTGGAATAATTTTTTCTCCAAAAACATACTATCTAGTATGTTTTTGGATTATCTTTGCTGCAAATACTAAAACATTCAATAGTATGAATGCTCATCAACTTGTAATCCCGGGATTTACCTTATTAAATGCCCTGGCAGCAGTTTTAATCGCTTTTGTTTTTATTAGCTTAATGTCTACGGTCAGTCAGCCAGGAAGGCAAAAATTAAATGCAATACTGATTGCTGGCGCAGGAAGTGTATATTGGAACGGAGGCCTAGGTATCTGGGAATATGTATTCGGGGCTGTGATGTTGGCGTTAGCCTACAAAGGATTAAAATCCTATTATTTTATTGGAATTGGTTGGTTACTGCACTCAGCCTGGGATATTCTGCATCACCTAAGCGGACAACCAATTATAATTTTCGCACCTAATTCTTCAGCTGGATGTGCTGTTTGCGATCCTATCCTTGCCTTATGGTTTTTCATGGGTGCACCCACAATCTTGAACTTTAAAAGGATTTGGTTGAAAAATCGGAAACCTTGAAGAATAAATGATGACCATAATAAAAATTACCTAAATGTATTCAATATTATTGCCTTTGCATTCTTTGTTTCGCTGGATTGTTTTAGCCTTCTTACTGGGTGGTATTTTTAGGGCATTTATTGGTTTTATTAAAAACCGTGTATTTAGTAAAACCGACAATATTTTTCGGCATTGGACAGCGACTGTAGCCCATATTCAGCTATTGATCGGTATGGTTTTGTATACCCAAAGCCCGTTTGTACAGTTATTCTGGAATACAAAGGGCAGCGATAAGTCAAGTAAAGATTTGTTCTTTTTCGGTGTCATACATATTGGCTGCATGTTACTAGCTATAACACTCATTACGATTGGATCGGCACTTGCTAAGCGAAGGGACTTAGATACTGATAAATTTAAAACGATGCTAATCTGGTTCTCTATCGCTCTAATTGTAATATTTATGGCTATCCCATGGCCGTTTTCGCCGTTATCAAGTAGACCCTTACTCTAAACTCTACATTTATTTATGAAAAAGCTTTTATTTTCCTCAGTAGGCCGCTTAAGAATGCTGGCTGTTTTAGAAGGCATTTCTTTACTTGTTTTGGTTTTTATTGCCGTACCATTAAAATATATTAATGGAAATCCTGCCTTGGTTAAATTACTAGGCCCCATACATGGTGGCTTATTTTTATTATTTGTCTTTAACGCACTGCGGGTTGGTGTTGAACAAGGTTGGAAGTTCAAAGTGACCACCTGGAAAGTACTGGTAGCTTGCTTTATTCCTTTTGGAACCTTTTATGTTGACTACAAATTACTGCGTCATTTGTAATATTTGTTTGGTTAGTGATTATATTATTTAATTTATTTTCATTTGTGACATGATTATTATCCAGATCATTTTAAATTGTTACCTCTTGGCCCTTTCTTAATTTGATTTTTTAGACGTATCAGCAATTCAGAGTCAAATTTCTTTTTACTGGTAGCGTAGCTTTCAGAGGTCGGTAAAAATATTTTTCGCACTAATTTTATTTTGTTTCTTTGTATGGTCAGCAAATCGCAATGGCAGGGCTAGGCGTGTAAATTATGCATTAAAATAAAATATTATATAATAGACACAGCATCGCCTAGGCGATGCCTCAATATTCTCCATAATTTTTATTGTTTATCAACATTCAGTTGACAGCCCGTTCCCTAGACGGGCTTTTTTTACGTTAAGAGCTGCTACAAATATACAATATATATAAATTATAAACAAATAATAATCATTTAATTACAATTTTTCTTCACTGTTTTTGGCACTTTTTTTGCATAGGAGAATTTTCAAGATTTAAGCACCGCTGATTTGATTTATCAGCTAAATAAAGTGAGCCATCATTTCTTTCCTGAGTTGTCGGACTGGCTTGGCGAGGTGAAGGACCACCGGATTGATAACTGTTGTAAATATAGCATGTCTAACCTATTGACCCAGGTCATTCACATGTTTCAGGTTCAGGGTTCAACCCGTAATAACATGAACCAACTAAGGAAAGATGGGAGCTATTTTAAGGATAATTTTGAAGCATTACACGGCGACATGCAATTAGCGCACTTTGATACGGTGAACAATGTAATTAAAACAGTAGATGCTGGAGACCTGATATTGGTATTAGGCAAGATGATTAACGCTTTAATCCGATCCAAAGTGATTAATCCGGCAGAAGGTTATTATCATATTGTAATGGATGCTACTGGAGTTGCGAGTTATCACACCCCACCATTGGATGGAGCGCTTTCCAAGAAAAAAAATAATACAACTACTTATTATGCCAGTGTACTAGAAGCTAAAATCATAACGGATAATGGCCTTTGCCTGTCTGTGGCCAGTGAATTACTTAGTAATGAAGGAAAAGGGTTTTATGACAAGCAGGACTGTGAACTGGCTGCCTTCTCCAGGCTCGCAGACCAGTTACACAAACTGTTTCCCCGGCTGCCTATCTGTTTGCATTTAGATGGGCTCTATGCCAATGCAACGGTTATGAAAAAATGCGAGCAATATGGCTGGAAATATATAATTACTCGTAAAGACGGTAACCTTCCAAAACTGGACGAGCAGATTAAGGACACCCTAGAAAAAGTTAGTTTTGTGTACCCGGAAGTGCTGAATCCAGGGCAAAAGGAAGCAAACCTAGGAGATGTTCAATATCTATGGGCTGCTAACCTCCAACACCAAAACCACCAGTTAAACTATATGGAGGGGAGATTCCCAAAGCATAACAGTCAAGCAGTGACCAAGTTCGCCTATATTACCAACCTAAACATTAATTTAGATAGCCCACAGCTTCAATCAATTGTCAGACGTTTTATGTCTTCTGGCCGCAGCAGATGGCTAATAGAAAACAAAGGATTCAATGATCAGAAGAATAACGGGTTCAATATGGAGCACAAATTTGTTCGCAAAAGCATCATGAACCTGTATAAATACTATATACTGCTGCAAATAGCCCATATAATTCATCAATTAACTATAAAGTCAAAGGCGGTGGTTAAGCTTGTCAAACAGTCAAAGGTTACCATAAAAATGCTGTGGGACCGGCTTAAATCTGTTTTATTGGAACGGGTCTTATGCAAAGAAACGATCATGCAAAACAGGCAACGGTGCCAAATCCGCCTGGAATAGATAAAGAGGCGGGAGGATAAGCCCATAAACCTTACGAAACCAATTTCTTAACTCCAACTAAAACCAAACCTAAACCTACTAACTACGCTACTAAATTGACTCAGCTTGCTGGGCTGGCGGAGCTATGCCTAGTCTTGGAAATTAGCACAGTAACGGAAATTTTACTTAAATTGACTCTGAATTGCTGAGACGTATGCGTATTTTTTATCTTTGGAGTTCAAAAGATTATTTTTGCTAATTGTTCCTAAATTAAAGCATTCGGGTTTTATAAGAAATATGATTCGAGGAAGGAAGTTGACATTATAAACAGCAATCAAGTAAATTAAAATGACAAATAGCAATGGAACTAAATAAAATTATTAATGCTGAAAGTCTTAAGTATCTTAAGACTTTAAAAAATGGCATCGTTGATCTGATTTATTTCGACCCACCTTTTTTTACACAAAAAACACACAAACTAATTGGTTCAGATAGTCAAAAGACCTACCAATTTGACGATAAATTTGAATCTTTGGAACAATATTTAGCCTTGATCAAGGCTATATTGACCCAATGTCGGCGAGTATTAAAAGATACAGGAAGTGTATTTTTGCATTGTGATAAAACGGCCTCTCATCATATCAGGCAGGTTTTAGATGTAGTTTTTGGTCCTCGTAATTTTCAAAGTGAAATTGTTTGGGCATATAAACGTTAGTCAAATGCCAAAAAGGGGCTATTAAATGCGCATCAAATTATATTTTTTATGCGAAGACTGAAAATTTTAAGTTCAATCTTATTTTTACGGATTATGCTGCTACCACGAATCTTGATCAGATTTTACAAGAAAGGTGTAAATTCCTAAATAAAAAAGCCATAATCCTATGTTTATTCGGCCGGGGTAAATGGCCATACTGTCATGACATTTTAAGCTATTCCATAAATTTTGATAGATTCTCATTTTAAAACCGACCAATAATTCTTATAATCATAGACCATTTAAACGCACTTGTTCCAAGCCAAAATGCAATTTTGCCAATTACCTTCTTTTATCGGAAGCAGTGGCATTGGGATGCAATCCAGAGTGGAGCGAAGGCTTTGCCGTAGCGAAACGAAGGATTGCATCCCAAAAGGCCCTAAACATCAATAAATGCTCTATCTGAGATCTCTATAATTGGCAACTAAAGATGAGATAAAGTGGCTCATTATAAAATAGGAATATTTGGCCAGATTTAAATAGGTGAAAAAAATAAGCTGTTAAGATGGCAGAAAAAAGTCCAAAAATGGGTGGCCGAATAAACGTAGGATTTTGGCCCTCATCCGTGCGATTTTACAAAAGGGCACGTAATGAATTTGGTAAGTCGACATACAAAAGGGATAAGAATGGAAATGTGGTCATCGGAAAAGAGAAAAAAGGCGTGCCACTATCTGATATATGGGAAATACCTTATCTGAATCCAAAGGCAAAAGAATGAGTAGGATATCCGACACAAAAACCAGTACAGCTATTAAGGCAAATCATCAGTATTTCTACAGATCCGGGAGATCTTGTCCTTGATCCATTTTGTGGAAGTGGAACAACCTGTGTTGCAGCAAAATATTTAAATAGAAATTTCCTAGGCATTGATATTTGTGCTGAAGCAGTTAAGCTAGCAAATACTAGATTAAAGGATATGGTGATCTCTGAATCCAAACTACTAAAAAATGGAAAAGAAGTTTATGCTGTTAAATCTGATGAAGAGCTAATGATTCTGCAAAGTATCAACGCCTTTCCTGTTCAAAGAAATAATGGGATTGATGGATTCCTGAAGGATTATTATAATGGAGAACCAGTACCCGTAAAAATTCAAGGTTCTAATGAAAGCTTAGAAGACACATTTAAGAAACTTGAGCGGGCTTCATATAATAAAAATTACCATCTAAAAATAGTTATACAGACAAAAGAAGAGACTAATAATCAACTTTTTAATTTAGGAACAAATATTAAAATAATTAAATCATTAGCGTTGCAAGCGAAGGCGTTATTGAATGTTAGACTCCCTCAAAAAACGGCAGGAGTAAAAGCGGTTGTTTAATGCGTTTTAAATCGCGACTGGAAACAAAGATCAATGGGATTCGTATTCTAATTTCGTATTAACTTTTTGGACAAAACGCAAGGAAGACCAATGCAGATGGAAGGAAGAGGCGGAGATAAAGGCAATGGAATGGTTATTCAAAAGCATTTACTATTCTTAAGTAACCTTTAGTAACCATTGCCATTCCTGCCCTTACTAAATTCACCCCTACAAATAAAAGAAAATAGCGCGTGATTTTATTGCGCTAATTCTGTTTTTTAAAATTATAGCTCTTTTGTTACCTACATATTGTAACATTTAATTGTTACATTTAATTGTTACATTTAATTGTTACATCTATGTAAACTCATACAGAACTTCTTCAAAACGCCTGACCATCTTTATAACACGCATCACCTTTATTTTTTAATAATTCTAAATCTTGCATCATGCACCCCGTCCGCATATTTCAATAAATAAACCCCAGTCGCTAATCCAGCCATATCAATTTTTGTATCAGTCGCTGTAATTACTTGCGTTTTTATGACTTTGCCGGATAAATCAATGATAAAAACCTTTCCTTTAGGCGAGCTTACTCCATTTAGGTGAAGGTTGACAAAGTCATGGGCAGGATTGGGATATGCTTTTATGCTAAATATTGAACTTATTGCTTTCAACTGGATAATATTAGAATATTAGGGAGTTCCCTTGAAATCCAATTGCTTCAACCGGTAGTAACAGGTACCTGTAAGTAAACCCGCATTAACAGTATCAGAGTTTCTGACCTCATGCCGTCATAATTAATTGTTAATGGCTATTAGTGTCAATGTTTACGGGGCTTTGATAATTTTGTATCTTTGAATCGCTTTTATACACTGTGAACTAAAAAAGATACCTGGTATGACTGAAAACCCTGTTGGATCGGAAAAATCAAAGGAGCCTAAAAACTTATTAAAAAATAAAGGTATACAGTTAAAGATACCTGTTTTCCCTACTGATGCAACTTTGATCAGTGGTCGTGTTGCGGTTAAAATGATGGGTGATTTTGTCTATTACATAAACGGTGGTATGCCGATTTTTCAGCACCATAAGGATGATCGTGACAGCTTTAGGTTTATTGCGGTCCAGTTATATTTGACAGGTAATTGTAAGCAGTCAGAAATCGTAAGGTGTTTTGAAATTAGTGATGTAAGTTTAAAACGTTGGGTAAAGCAGGCTAAGGAAACAAATAAACTAAGCGATTTTGTTTCAAAAAAAAAGTCGGGAACAATCAAAAGTTAACAGAGGACCATAAGCAGGAAATTAAAATAAGGTATAGCAGCGGAGAAGATTTAAAGGATATTGCCAGTGACTTGGGTATTAAGAAGAATACGATAGATAAAGCCATATCACAAGGCCGGCTAACATTGCCTGCTTTGCAAACAACCCTTACGGCAAATGAGCCATACAGCACTAAGCCATTAACCAAATCTGAACGAGTAGTTGAAGACGATAGTGCCCCGATGGGCAAAGGCTGTAACAATACGATTGACCGTGTACTTGCTTCCACTAAAGGATTTCCAGCACCAATTAGCTTTGATCAACAAATAGATCTCAGTTGCGCCGGTGTTTTGTTAGCCATCCCTGCATTGCTGAGTAATAGACTACTTTCTTATACAAAGATGTTTACCAACGGGGAGAACAAGTATTATTCGGAGCAAAGTATTTTTTTGGTATTGGCCCTCTTATATTTATTAAGGATTAAGAATATCAACCAAAGTCTTATGATATCTAGCGGTGAGCTGGGAAAAGCTTTAGGCTTGGACCGTATTCCGGAAGTCAAAACACTGCGCAAACGTATAAGTACCTTTTCTGAAGGCGCCGCCCTGGATCAATGGAGTGAATCGCTGGCTAAAGACTGGATGTATAACGACCCTGAGGTAGGCTCCTATTATATAGATGGTCATGTAATATTATACCATGGTCATAAAACTGAGATGCCTAAGCGTTACGTTACCCGGTATAAACTTTGTTTGAGCGGCAGTACTGACTACTGGGTCAACAACAAGATAGGAGAACCCTTCTTTGTTGTAAATGAGACGATCAACACCGGTATGATTGACGTAATCAATCAACGTATTTTACCACAATTAGAGAAGGATACGCCAAACCAGCCAACAGAAGAGCAATTAAAAGCAGATCCCAAATTACACAAAATGATGATCATCTGCGATCGAGAGTGCTATAGCATTGAATTCTTTGCTGGTCTATGGGAGAAGCGCGTTGCCATTTGCACCTATAGAAAGAATGTAAAGACGAAATGGCCTGAAGAAGAATTTGTCGACTATGAACTGGTGGATGAATATGGTAATATGGAAAATGTTAAGATGTCCGAACAGGTGGTCACTTTAAATAAAAAAAACGACCAAAATGAGAATATATCGATTCAATGCAGAGAAGTGCGCAAGCGGAATAAATCGGGCCATCAGACCGCTATAATTACCACAAATTGGAAACTATCTGTGGTTGAAATAGGCCAATTTATGTTCTCAAGATGGTGTCAGGAAAATTACTTCAAATACATGGCTGAGAACTTCGGTTTAAACGCAATTGCGAGTTACGCTAAGGTAGAGATTCCTGATACCAAAACCATAGTAAATCCTGCTTACCGGGATTTGACCAGCAGGAAGAAAGCAGTCAGTTCAAAACTAACAAGGGCAGAAAATAAATTAGGCCGTTATTCCTTGAAAATTGGAGAGGCAAACGAGGAGGACAAGAATTATAAAAAGTATTTGAAGCACCAATCAGAAGCGCTCCAGGATATAGAACTTTATAAAAAGAGAAGGAGGAGTTGACCGCTGCAATAAAGGACGTAGACCAACATATTGAGTTCTCTGAATTGCCTAAAGACCAGCAATTTTTAAGCTCGGTGAATGCGAGAAAGAAGTTTTTGGACAACATAAATATGATCGCTTACCGTGCTGAAACAGGAATGTATAATATTATCCAAAAGTCAATGAAACAGCCTGAACAAGGCAGGAGTTTATTGCAACAAATATTCAGTTCAGATGCGGACCTTTATCCTGATTTAGAAAACAAAATACTAACAGTAAAAATACATAACCTAAATACAAATAGGCATGATGCGGCCCTAGGATCGCTATGTCAGGTCTTAAATGAAACAGAAACAATATTTCCGGGTACAGATTTGAGGCTGGTTTACCAGTTGGTGGCTGAATAATGACATATTTCTGCCTATTCGGAAATGTCAACTTTTCTAATTTTAGTATCACTCTACTTCACAAGAGGTCAGAAACTCTGAAGTTGATTACCTAAAAAGACCTTTTGGCAAATAGCTGTAGTGTTTTTTGGCATGTCGCTGAATTAATGCAATTTGAAGAGCAATATTATATATGGAAGCTACATTATAGGAAACTAATAAATTTATCTTTTTTTAAAAATAATAGTATTATTTTTGGTTTTTAATATTTTTTTGTTTTACCTTTGATCTATCAGCGAGTAAGTTTCGTTATTGCCATTAATTGAAATTGGTTTGCTGTATTGTTTATGCCTGCTATTATTGCCGGAGTTATCATTTTTTATAACAATAAGGACTTTGGAGGTCTCTTATTAAAAATTTATTGAGAAATGGATCATGTAAATTTAATTGCGGGTCAACCGTCATTTGTTTCTTATGCTATGTTTGTGGACAGGCATGGCCAGTTGGCAGATCAGGAGGTTTGTGAAAATAAAATCCGTGAGCAGTCGACTGGTTTTAGAAAAGAAGATGCATTAATTCCAGAATCTGATTCCGGTTTGTCTGAAAAACAACGTGAGGATCTCAGAAAGGATTTAGTATTTAAAATGTTTTTGGGGAAAGAAGAATATAAGGAGGAGGTGGCGATTCCTTTTCACAAGGCCTTCTGGGGACATAAAACTAAAATCAATAATCTGGAGTTGAAAACAGCCCCGATTGATGGAAATACACTAGATTCCAGGAAAATTGACCCTGATGTTGTCTGGCAGGATCCAGACAATGGAAATATCTTTTTGACCGAAATGCAAAGAAACGCCCAGCCATTTTACGCACAAAGAATTTCCTTATATGGTGGTAAGACTTTTGCGACACTTGCCGTAAAGGGTAGTGCCTGGAATTTTGACCTGGTATCTGCATTTGTCCTGGGATTGGCAAATTTTGATTTGAACCGTGAGGGACCAATGGATTACATTCATGAATATGCCAGTATTAATGTTAATTGTAAGGAGGATTTTCTAACAGGACAGGACTGGAAGATGCTTACTGATCTAAAAAAAGCTAGGGCTTTTCAACCAGAAATTTTTTCTGAACGGGATAAATGGATTTTTTTATTAAATAATTTTCATCATTTCGATGAGTTGGAAAATATGCCAGCGTTTATGCTGGATGGTTCTTTTGATAAAGTGTTAGATATTGCTAATAAAATAAAACGAGAAAAAATGGACGAATTAATGGATTTTATCAGTGAGCTGCACCAGGGGATAGGGAGAGAGCAGCAAAGGAGGAAGGAATAGAGGAAGGAATGGAGAAAGGACTAGAGAAAGGAATGGAGAAAGGAATAGTTACAGCCATTCGAGCTTTTATTGCCCAAAATTCAACTGAGAATCGGATGTCTCCCCAGAAAATTGCGGCAATGTTTAATATTGATGAACTGCTAGCTCAATCAATAATGACTACGTAAGTATTGGAACGTTTTTGTTTTGTGTTGTTTTTTTTTATAACTCATTTGTGAGCCTGTAGGTTACATGTTTAAATTTCCTACAGGCTTAACAATGAATTTGTCGTTAGAATTTTTTGCGGGAATAATTTTGAATAAGTAAAATTTTAAAAAGTAAATTATGGATAATGCATTCGACGACTTAATGGATTTTATAAGTGAGCTGCACCAGCGTGATAGGGAAAAAGCAGCAAAAGAAGAGAGACGAGAAGTAGGCAGAAAAAAAGGAGTAGAAATGGGAAGAATGGAAGCTATTAAAAGTTTCATCGCTAATAACCCCAAAGATTTTGAGATGACTTGTCAGGAGATGGCGGAGTCGTTTGAGGTGCGCGAAAATCTTATTCGTTTTTTATACAAGAAAGTTACAGGTCGGCGTGCAAGAGGATTGAAATCTATGTATAATTGTGGTCGTTATTTGAATCATAATTGCCATTCTTGAAGTATAATCCTTTTGAGACAATAAAGGGGCCTTTTGTTATAACAAATGGTATAAAAATGCAATGTGGATATTGCAATTGAAGCCTTGTGAATGATTTTACCAGTGATCGGTGTCAGCATAACCGGATAATAGCTGCAATTAATGGCGTATTGCTTCTTTAATAGAAAAAAACACTGCCAGCCAAAGATAAAAGATATGACCACCTTGGCACCCCAAGGTGGTCTCATTTATTTTTTAATTATTTTTAAATTTGCGTAGTGGTCGCCATCCCTATAGTTCAAAATATATTTACCAGCAGCTAAACCAGATAAATTTATTTTGGTGTCTGTGTTTGTGATTTCCTTTTGTATTAATATCCTGCCAGAAAAATCAACAATTAATAACTGTCCCTTTGGTGACGTTACACCATTTATATGAATACTGAAAATACCCTGGGTTGGATTTGGATAAGCCTTTAATGACTGCAGTATTTACTAAAATATTTAATTTTAATAGTCTAAAAGTCAATGACACAATATACAAATTACCAGATGGAAAGTCTACAAAGGTTATGTGTTAAATACATGATGTTATTACAAGTAAAAAAAAGTGAGCCAAATTAAATAAAATCGAATAAAAATAAATTAAATTGCTGGCTGATCTTAAATTGACTAGGAGTGGGGATTTATAATTTATAACTTAAGCGTCGGTTTGAATTCCCCCAAAACCATGGCAAATAGGTTGTAAATAAGTTTGGTCAATTTTGTTATTAAAAACAAAATTCATTTTAACTGTAAAATTTTTATCAAATGGCAAGGCAAATTTTTATTAATCTGGCGGTGAAGGATCTTCAAAAGTCAATGGAACTATATACGGCCTTAGGATTTACAAATAATCCACAGTTTTCTGACAATAACGGCAAGTGTATGGTTTGGAGTGATGATATCTATGTAATGCTGCTGACCCACGAGAAGTTTGCAGGTTTTGCCACTAAGCCGATTGCTGACACAAAGACCAGTCTGGCAGGTCTTTTTTCGTTATCGGTAACGAATATTGACGAAGTGAATGCCATCATTGAAGGTGGATTACAGGCAGGAGGTGTTGAAGTCAACGAAATGCGTGACTACGGTTTTATGCAACAACGAACTATTGAAGATTTTGACGGGCATACATGGGAAGTCTTTTGCATGGATATGTCAAAGTTTCCAGGTGCCTAACCTCCTATGGGATAGAGACAGAGATGATATAATAACGGTCAGTAGAAAATATATCTCCGGGAAGGATATTTATATATACTTCATTGCCCAGTTGTGGAAATAAACAAAATACTATACGATTCGGATCTGATTACCTCTTTTTTTTTCGAACTTCATAGAGCACTCTTTGTTCTTTCATATAATAAATAAGCATATATATCTATTTAGGTTAGGTCTTTAATATATATAGATTCCACGCTTATAATTATTTAAAACATGGATATTTTTCATTTTTATTTAGCCAGAATTTTGATGCAAATTTTGGAATTCTGATATATAATGCTCAATTTTGCCAATGTGAATGGACTTTCAGATTTGCGGTTAAATCAATTCTGAATCTTTTCATGATTATAGTGCATGCGAATAAATAACCTAACTTATTTGATGCAGTAGTTTGCCACCTTCCATTTACTGTTTTAAAATTATTGGAAATATGTATGGTAACCAATACCTGAAGGTATTGGTTTATGCATTGCTATGCAATTAAATGAATTATACTAAAGATTGATATATGCTATATACGCACTTGAATTTTAATATAAGCTGGGTCCCCAACACCATTAGGATAATGGTGCGGTGAAGCGCACAGCTTTTAAAGAAAGATATACCTGTGAGCGTCTCACATTATTTTAGGGAATAAATAAAGCCCACAATAGTGGGCTTTAAAGCTTTTTTTGAGTCACTAATTAAACGATTGCATAATTAGGCGGGAATGACATTTCCTCTTTGATATTACAAAGATATATAAAATTTTAAATAAATATCGGATTTTTATTATGCTACATTTTCCATTGCTTGTTAGGTATGTGAGTTATACGAATACCATTAATTTTCCAAAAAAAATAGGTAGTTCATTAATTCATCATTTTTCCAGTGCCATAAATATTATGAAAAAAACGAATTTCGATAAAATCGAATCGTTTATTTGAATTTCTCAGCTGCTGAGCGCGTATATTCGAGTGGCATGTTAGGTATTATCGCTATTATCCAAAAACTAATATCTGAAGGATATTGCTTTCAGGTTATTTTACCCAAAAATGGAAAGATGGCTGCTCTTTATCAAAATACCAATTGGGCACATTTTATGGCACCGACTAATTATAAATATAGTATAGGGACTGACAGACTGTTATGTACCAGAAATTTTAAGGATGATAAAGATATCGCCGATTTAACCAATGAGTTTATGGATCTTGTATTAAGGACTATGTATATGCCTAAAGACGTAATATCCGCATTAGAATGGTCTATCTATGAGATTTGTGATAATGTCATCAATCATGCTGATTCAAAATTGGGCGGTTATATTGAGGCTAATGTCTTTTTAAATGAAAAAGAGTCGGATTTACTGTGGCTGATGCAGGGCGTGGTATTTTCAATACACTAAAGGAAAGTTATCCTGATTTGCATACCAGTTCCGCTGCTATTTCTGAAGCAATTAAGGAGGGTGTCACCAGAAATACAAGTATTGGCCAAGGAAATGGCCTTGCGGGATCCAGCCGGATTACAACCATGACGGGCGGATCTTTTGATATAACCAGCGGATCGGGCAGAGTTTTTCTGACACCAACACAATTTAATAAAATTGAACAAGAACCAAATTTCGCTTTTGAGGGGACATGCGTCAGTGGTTGCATTATGATGAATAGCGACTTTTCAATTGGTAGTGCCTTAGTTTTTAAGGGTGTGGAGTATTTTCCTTCAAATATAGTTGATTTGCAATACGAACATCCAGATGAAGACCTTTTTATATTAAAACTAAAGCAAGAGCCAGCGGGCGTGGGGACCAGAAAGGCGGGCAGGCAAATGCACACAAAGGTTTTAAATTTAATGAATTCTAATCCAGATTACTCTGTACATATTGATTGGGAAGGGGTAAATATAATTGCCAGTAGCTTTGCCGATGAATTTATCGGAAAATTATATTTAAAAATAGGGCAGGAGTTGTTTTTGTCAAAAATTAAAAACATCAACTTGAATCCAACTGTTGCACAGCTGCTTGGAAAAGCGATTGAACAAAGAACTAGCGTTGGAAAAACAGATAGCTAACTGTGACTTCGGTCACTGCAGTCATACATTAATTGTGATTACTTATATTTTGCGTAATTAATTTTTTTAGTTAATCCATTGCTGTCGACTGTGTGTTTTTTTAATAATTTGGTTTAAAAACAAATTTCTGTTTTTGATAATAAAGAGGAGAGGCTAGTAATCAAATTAGTAGCCTCTCTTACTTTGGGGAAGTCTGGCACAACAAAAAAGTTGCATTAAATATTTCAATTAACTTACAAAATTAAACCTCTTCGCCTAAGCTCTTCCTTGGCCTTTTCTTCTGTAAGCAGGTCGATGTGCTGGATATTATTATCCGGTTCAATGACGTTGAATTTATTGATAATAATTTTACCTGTGGCATCGACGGACGGTATTGATTCGATATCTTTCAAGATATCTAACGCGAGATAGCTGTCTATAAATCCCCTTTTTACTTTGAAATAGGTAAAATGGAATTGTAGTAAAAGTTGTGGACCATCAAAATCCAATATAAACGTATCTAATTTCGCATCAGTTAAAATCTGTAGCGCTGTGGATGCAGGTAGCTGTAGAATTACTGGTCTATGAATAGCCAATCTTTGAAATTCAAGGGCAAATGCCTGAGTGTTTTCCATTGGCCTCGCCGGCATTATTTTATAGGCCATGAAAAATAGCTCTTTTGCCTCTTTCAATGTGTGAAAGGCTACAACTTGTGTCGGGTCGATTGGTTGGTCGAAATTTGCGATATGTTCTTCGCCGTTTACACGGGATGCCAAAAGATAAATGTGTTCGCTAGTCATATTGATAAAGTTTAAAATGGTAGAGGTGTCTATTTGAATTTACCAGCCTCCTTTGTCTTTAGGAGCCATTGTATTTATTATGAATTATGAAAAATTTTAGCCCAAAATTATTAATGATTAAATATGCCAAATAAGACCCCAAAAAAGGTATCCAATAAGACAACTTTTTTAAGATTATATATTGTTACGTGATTATCAGTTGATATGAGATGTCTTTATTGCTTGCGCTTATTGCTTATTTTATAAGACAGAGATGCAACTGCTCTTTTTCTCTAGAAAATTTTAATTATTACCCTGCCATCTGAGGGAAGTAGTTTACTCCATATTAGTAATGAAAATTGAATAAAAAGATTATTAGCTAATACCAAAGTAACAAATTGCCCATTCAGGTAATACCATCTTTGCATTGCTAAGTCAGTCATAAAGGCCTTTGTGGTGGACATAAAGTTCGGCTATCTGGAAAGAGGTTATTTCTATTACCATTAATGCGTAAGTGGCTCTGTTCGTTACGCCTTTGGTTACGTCTCAACCGAATTTAAATCAATGCAGGTAGTGTATATGTTTCGTTTTAATTGTTGAAGATATTAGTAGTGGTGGTGATGGTAAGCTTAGGTAAATAGCTGAACGAAGCAGGCAAGTTAAATCTTTAAAGATAATGTTTGGATCAATAGACTTTTTATAAAGAAGTCCATCTAGGTGGGTTTGTTGGCAGTTTATTAAAAATTTTAATTATAAAACAATTTTTCTATGAAAAATGCAAAACAAAAAAATGAAGCGCAATTGATGAAACCGATTAAGTTTTCAATTACAGCTCAATTGTATGATGAGCTACAGGAATTGTTACCTGCAACCAATTGTAGGAATTTCAGTGAGCTATTACGCCTGATTATTGAAGGCAAGAAAATATTTGCCAGATATTATGATGATTTGCCAGATGAGTTGCATCAACAACTTAAAGAATACGGCAGTCGGATATCTAAATTAAGCAAAGAAATGGTACAGATTGTCCACCGCCTACAATTTCGTGTTCCTACGGACACGGAGGTTATATTAGCAGATTTAAAGGCTATACAATGTATTTATGATCAAGTGGATGTGATGTTGGTGCCATTACAAGTGCTCTTAGAAAAAATTGCCTCCAGGTGGATAATAGGTGATGCCGTTAAGGATAACGAATGCATAAACCAGCAGCCATCATCTTTATCTTGACTATTTGTTGGGACAATTGGCCTTTGAATCTTTATAATTCCACCTAAAATATAAATAATCATGCAGTTAGATAACCTACAATCAAATAACGCGTCAAAAACAGACAATTTACAGTCTGTGGCGAAGCCACGGACTGTAAATGTAAGATTACCCAACGAAATTATTCAAAAATTAAGTGCCCTGGTTCAGCCGTGTTGCTTTTCCTGCTTGACAGATGTTATACGACACATACTTGACCACCGAAAGGTAGTAATCAATCAGGAACCCTACAACCTGGATACTTTCATGTGGATTCTCTCTGATATCCGGCAGTCATTAGAAATGATATTTCTAAATATGGGTCAGGTGCACAAATTAATAACTCAATTTAAATTAATGTGCTTCAACAAAGAAAATAAGGATACTGTCAGGGGCATAGAAAAGGAGGAACCTGTTAATAAAGAGATGAACCCAGGAGTCATACTTAATGAGTTATATCAACCCATTTTTGAAGTGATTACCAAACTATCCTACATATGGTTATCAAAGTAAATAGGACAAAATACATGCGTCAGGTGCTAAATTACAATGAGAAAAAGGTCGCGTCTTCTGATGCAAAAATCCTGTTTGCAGCAGGATTTCCCAGAGATCCGGCGACCATGAGTCTTAAAAACAAAATGGACGTTTTTACCACGCTCACCCGGCAAAATCAAAGAACAAAGGCCAATACCTTGCATATTAGTTTAAACTTTTCCCCAAAAGACAACTTGGATAAAGTCACTTTGATCAATATTGCCAGGGATTACCTTAAAGCCATCGGACTAGAAAAACAGCCATATCTGATCTATCAGCACCTAGACGCAGGTCACCCTCATCTACATATAGCTTCCGTTATCATTGATCATGCAGGTAAACGAATAGAAACCTTTGACATTGATATCAGAAAACCAATGGCCTTAAGGGATGCATTAGAAAATAAATATAAACTGACCAAAATGAAGTCGCACCGGATCAATCAAAAAGACCTGGGTGGTGGCATAACGTCTTATGATACCAATTATTCCTTAAATAGAGATGCTGGTCAGCCGCTTCAATTAGAGCGGATTGCCTATGGGAGTGTGGAGACAAGAACGGCTATTTGCTCAATTGTACCCAAAGTAGTTAAAAACTATAAATTTGGCTCCCTAGGCGCCTTTAATGCAATTTTAAACCAATTTGGGGTAATGGCTGACCGGGGCCGGCCCGGTAGCCATTTATACCAGGTAGGTGGCTTGCTCTATCGCTTATTAGATGAAAAGAACCAACCTATCGGTACACCGGTTAAAGCCAGCAAAATAAATAGCAGGCCAACTTTGAAGAACCTGGAAAATCGCATCGTCCTAAATGAATATCAAAACGGCTCAAACAAGCAGCGTATCCGATATTTACTGGATAAAGCATTACTTGGTCAGAACCCGGGAGTGCGTCAAAATCCAGACAGGCAGCAGGAAGACTTAGATCCGGAAGCATATTTAAGGAAAAACGGCATCCGAATAATATTCAGAGAAAATCAATCTGGTAAAATTGTAGGGGTTACCTATATAGATAATGCAGCGTATGCTGCTTTCAAGGACGAAGAGTTAGGAAAGGAGTACAGCGCTGAAGCCGTTTTAAAGGCCTTGCATCAAAAAGTTTTACTAAAACAACAAATTCCTATTCAACCAGCATCTGAAAACACGAATCGGACAGCTGCCCATTTAAATATACAACCTCCTTGGATCGATCCAGGTAGTCAAAGTGTATCACCAATTGGGAAGGCGGATGAATATAAAAACCAGCCAGTACATGAGACCCCAATAACACTCATTCAAAGTGCTTATCCGGCAAGTACGCTGCCCGTAATTCAAATCAGCACTGATACGACTTACAATGAACTTACAGAGTCGAACAGTCAGGACCTCACCCAACGACAAGGGTAGAAGATGAACAACAACAAGAACAACAGCAGCAAGAACAACAGCTACAACAGCAACATACACGTGTCCGGTTGTCCAGATAAGAAACAACTTAAACAAATAAAACCATACATCTCATGCAAACCGGCGAAAATACCCAAGGATTACGCAAGATCACCGACATGATCAGAAATTTCGGCGTTTTAGTGCTTGTACTACATTACTACGTTTTTTGTTATGGTGCTTTTGAAAGGTGGCATCTAACGCACCCTGTCCTAGAAAGACTATTGATTAATATTCATCATACAGGTCTTTTTAACCATGTTTATACCTCAAAATTATTGGCACTTATTTGCCTGCTTATCTCACTGCTTGGTACCAAAGGTAGAAAAGAAGAAAAACTATCAAAAATGAGGATTACCACTTCTTTTATGGCAACAGGCATTCTGCTTTATTGGGGTAGTATATACTTATTAAAAAGTATTAGTACTTTCAAAATACCCATAACATCTTTAGCTTTAATATATATTGTTATAACCAGTCTTGGATTTTTATTGTTGCTCAGAGGTGGAGCTTTACTAACCAGGCTAATCACCCTTAAGCTGGAAAAGGACGTATTCAATCAACTGCAGGAAAGCTTCCCGCAGGAAGAAAGGCTGCGCAGCAGCCCTTTTTCCATCAATTTGCCAGCCATCTATCAACTGGATGGTAAAAGTCGAAAATCCTGGATCAATATTATCAATCCGTTCAGGGGAACCCTGGTCGCCGGTACACCGGGGTCCGGCAAAAGTTATTTTGTGATCCGCCATGTGATCACTCAACATATTCAAAAGGGTTTTACCATGTTTATTTATGACTTTAAATTTGATGACCTGACAAAGATCGCCTACAATACCATCTTAGATAATACAGATAAGTATCCTGTGCCCCCTAAGTTTTATTTGATCAATTTTGATGATCTGCGCTTCACGCACCGCTGTAATCCGCTGGACCCCAAATCCATGACCGATATTATGGATGCAACAGAATCTGCCCGTACGATCATGTTAGGTCTGAATAGGGAGTGGATAAGGAAGACGGGAGACTTTTTTGTAGAATCACCCATCAATTTTGTAACCGCCATCATCTGGTTCCTTAGAAAGTATAAAGACGGTGCTTATTGTACACTGCCCCATGTAATTGAGCTGATGCAGGTGGACTATGAAAAGCTGTTCCCTGTACTGCGCAGTGAACCAGAAATCGAGGTCTTGATCAACCCCTTTGTGACGGCTTTTACCAATAAAGCCATGGAGCAATTAGAGGGACAGGTAGGCTCTGCCAAAATAACCATGGCCCGACTCAGTTCTCCCCACTTGTATTATGTTTTATCCGGCAGTGATTTTACGCTGGATCTGAATAACCCGAAGGATCCAAAGATTATCTGCGTAGGCAATAACTATATGAAGCAGCAGGTCTATGGAGCCGTATTATCTCTCTATACCTCCAGAATGATCAAACTGGTCAATAGAAAAGGGCAGCTAAAATCCAGTTTGATCTTTGATGAGTTTCCGACGATTTATTTTAATGGCATGGACAGCCTGATCGCTACTGCCAGAAGTAACCAGGTGGCTACTTGCCTGGGTGTGCAGGATTTCTCGCAACTACGTAAAGATTATGGCCGGGATCAGGCAGATGTAATCGCTAATGTCGTCGGCAATATTATAGCGGGCCAGGTGACAGGCGATACCGCAAAGTTACTTTCTGACAGATTTGGCCGTATTATGCAGGATAGACGCAGTATGTCTGTAAATTCTATGGATACCTCGATTAGCCGGTCAATGCAGCTGGACGCTGCAATCCCGGCCTCTAAAATAGCCACACTCTCCTCTGGCGAGATGGTCGGCATTGTAGCCGACAACCCAGACGAGAAAATAAAACTAAAGATGTTCCATGCAGAGATCCAAAATGATCATAAAAGGATTAAAGCAGAGGAAGATCAGTATCAACCCATACCTCAAATCAGAAATATAAAGGCCGAGGACGTACAAAATTGCTATCAGCAGATTAAAAATGATGTTCAGTTAATTATTGAAACAGAAATGGAAAGAATATACCAATCACCTGAACTCACTAGATTAATATTAACGTCAAAAAAGACCAGAAAAGGTGTCGTTCAGGGAAATTAACGCAACTAAATGGCCCTAAAAAGATCAGTGATCCCATAAAACAATAAAATTTTAATCTATAATTCATCCTAAATAAGGCTATAATATATTATTCTATAAAGATTGTCTTTAAGGACAATAAAAACTGTGCTGATTATTTGGCCTTTTGAAAACAATTTTAGGCAAATAAGGAAACGGGTAAATTGCTAGTCAAATCTATAAATAAAATATTGATAATAAAGATGGTATATATTATTCTATAAAGATTGTCCTTAAGGACAATAAAAACTGGAGTGATTATTTGGCCATTTGAAAACAATTTTAGGCAAATAAGGAACGGGTAAATTGCTAGTCAAATCTATAAATAAAATATTGATAATAAAGATGGTATATATTATTCTATAAAGATTGTCCTTAAGGACAATAAAAACTGGAGTGATTATTTGGCCATTTGAAAACAATTTTAAGCAAATAAGGAAACTGGCAGATTAATCATTAAATTATTGATAATAAATATAGTATATATTACTATATAAAGATTATCCTTAAGGACAATAAAAACTGGAGTGATTATTTGGCCATTTGAAAACAATTTTAAGCAAATAAGGAAACTGTCAAATTGCTAGTCAAATCTATCAATAAAATATTGATAATAAATATAGTATATATTATTCTATAAAAAGTGTCTTTAAGGACAATAAAAACTTGGCTGATTATTTGGCCTTCTGAAAACAATTTTGAGCAAATATGGAAACAGGCAAACTGTTAGTCAGATTAATCAATAAAATATTGATAATAAATATAGTATATATTATTCTATAAAGATTGTCCTTAAGGACAATAAAAACTGGAGTGATTATTTGGCGTTTTGAAAACAATTTTAGGCAAATAAGGAAACGGGTAAATTGCTAGTCAAATCTATCAATAAAATATTGATAATAAATATAGTATATATTATTCTATAAAAAGTGTCTTTAAGGACAATAAAAACTTGGCTGATTATTTGGCCTTCTGAAAACAATTTTGAGCAAATATGGAAACAGGCAAACTGTTAGTCAGATTAATCAATAAAATATTGATAATAAATATAGTATAAATTATTCTATAAAGATTGTCCTTAAGGACAATAAAAACTGGGCTGATTATTTGGCCTTTTGAAAACAATTTTAGGCAAACAAGGAAACTGTCAAATTGCTAGTCAAATATAAGAATAAAATATTGATAATTAATATAGTATATATTATTCTATAAAAATTATCTTTAAGGACAATAAAAACTTGGCTGATTATTTGGCCTTCTGAAAACAATTTTGAGCAAATATGGAAACAGGCAAACTGTTAGTCAGATTAATCAATAAAATATTGATAATAAATATAATATATATTATTCTATAAAGATTGTCCTTAAGGACAATAAAAACTGGGCTGATTATTTGGCCTTTTGAAAACAATTTTACGCAAATAAGGAAACTGTCAAATTGTTAGTCGGGTCTATTTGATAAATGATTGATATTAAATTGCGTATATATTATTCTATAAAGATTGTCTTCAAGGACAATAAAAACCGGACTGATTATTTGGCCTTTTGAAAACAATTTTAAGCAAATAAGGAAACTGGTAAACAGCAAGTCAGGTCTATTGATAAATTATTGATAATAAATATGATATATATTATTCTATAAAAATTGTCCTTAAGGACAATGAAAACTGGGCTGATTATTTGGCCATTTGAAAACAATTTTAGGCAACTAAGGTACCCCTTTACAATCACTGGTCATATGTTAGGATTGTGATGCTATGTTTTGTATATCAATCTATTATATAGGTAGCGCGTCTCTCTTTACAATTTTTTGAATCTGTTCCAGTAAAACAGTGTTATCTTCTATGTATCAATCACTTGTGGAATAACATGTACACATTTACAATCACTGGTTATATGGTGGGAGTTTGATACTACTTTCTAAATATCAATCTATTATAGAGGTTACGCGTATCTCTTTACAATTTTTTGAATCTGTACCAGTAAAACAGGGTTATCTTCTATGTGTCAATTACTTATGGAGTAACACGTACACCTTTACAATCACTGGTTATAATGGTGGGAGTTTGATACTACATTCTGTATATCAATCTATTATAGAGGTTACGCGTATCTCTTTACAATTTTTTGAATAAGTACCAGTAAAATAGAATTATCTTCTATGTATCAATTACTTGTGGAGTAACGCGTACACCTTTGCAATCACTGCTCATATAGTGGAGTGTGATGCTACTTTCTGTATATCAAACTATTATAGAGGTTATGCGTGGCCTTTTGTGATTTTTAGCAAAACTTTTTCTTATGTATCAATCAGTTAGGAAGGTGATGCATCCCCTTTTACGTCGCCCAATTATTTGATTTTTGCCAAAGATCAGCTTCCATCGACGTCGCGTTAGAGTACAAGGTCCTCACTTTCGGTTTCGGGTTACATACTTTTCTTTTAAACGGGGGATTGCCGCACACATCTTTAGCGCCAGCTTGAAATAATGTACATGTTTGATCATAGCTAAAACTTTTATCCTCAGTAAGATAGCTAATATCGTTTCGGTTACGAACAAGCAATTTGCTAGAAGTGCCAATGAGTAAATTGTTGATAATAAATCGTGTATATATTATCCTGTAAAAATTGTCTTATAGGACAATAAAAACGAGGTTATTTGGCCTTTTAAAAACAATTTTAAGCAAATAAGGAAACTGGCAAATTGCATGTCAGACCTATCAATAAATTCCTGATAATAAAAATGGTATATATTACTCCATAAAGATTGTCTTCTAGGACAATAAAAACCTGGCTGATTATTTGGTACTTTTAAAACTCCGGTTAAGGCAATCAAATTAAATGTTCATAAATATCTGTCTTTGATTGAGATTGGAATGGTATGGTGTGCATGTTGCTTCAACTCCATACACACCGTCCACAAGTCAGGCACCCATCTTCTAAATTTATAGCTGGTAATTAATATCGTTACCGTATTATTTAAACCTCGGATGCTCATCCGCATCATCCATTCGCTTTTCCAGCGCTCCCATTAATTGTGAAAGATAGTCAGTCCTGTTTTTCTTTCGGAGCCGGATATTCTGATTATATACCGCATAGTAGTTGCCGAGGTCAATTTGGAAAAGATGTTGCAGGCCAGAGATAATTGTTTTTACATCGGAATTCCCATTGTTCAATGCGCCCTTGGATTGTATTGCATAAGCTAATTCAATTAAGGCTACCTTTGAATCCGTCCACCTGAGTTCGCTGGATTTAACAAGCTCTAGCTGTGGATGATTCAAGCAGTGTATATCAAAATGTATCTGCTCTATAAGCCTTTCCAGGGCAATAAACTTAGCCCGTTTAAATGAATAAACTGAACCTATAAAGGAGGCGCTGTCACTGTCAATGATTTCCTCAGGAGGCAGCATTTCTTTGTCTGCTGCGCTTTTACTAAAATATGCCAGGTCATGATAAGTCTTTTCAGTTCTGTAATAGTTATAGAACTGTTGATGTCTTTCAAAATATTGACGGTAAAAGTTTAGAATATCCTTTAAATAACTTTCAATTTTCTCATTACCAGTCAAAGGCCTTTTTAGTTCCAGAAAATACAATTCCGTATAATAAATCAAATCAGCCCATAATTTAGGCAATGTGTGTTTAAAAAAGTGAATTTCTTCTTCAATACTGCTAAAAGGAAACTGACTACCTGTTTTGTTTAATTGTATAAATACGCGTTTTACAATCCTATGTGATTTTAACGCCTTTTGTAAGGGGTTCTCAGCAGTCATAGAAATTAATTCCATATCCATTTGTGTACATAACGCATCGGCGATTGTTTCTATTGATGGTGTTCTGTTTGTTTGTGTCATTGGTATGATATTTAGATTACAATTTCATTTAGATTATTCATTAAGATAGGGTGTGCATACAAGCCCTTAGTTTATTGCCGAGCTGGCTCTGATTAATATATGTAGCGTGGAATAGCGTATAGTAGCGTAGAGCAGAGTAGAGTAGGGGATTGCAGCGCAGTACAATGAGCAGTATTGTAAAGAATCCGGCCAAAAAAATGGCGGCCAGCGAATGCTCGCCTGCAAGCCAGAAAACCACTGCTAATAAACAATTTTCTTCTACATAAGGCATAAAGAGGGCGTTAGGTGTACTGAACGGTCATTTACAGCCACCATTAGGCGAACATTTCTTTAACGCTTTATTCTAACGCCCTTTGTTCATCCCCTTATTTTATTCCCATATTTCATCCTTATCCCTGCATTTTTATGGGCAATTGAAGTGAATTATCACAACATACCCGGTTTACTTATAATACCGGCCAGGGCTGATCCTTGCAAACCACGTCACCTATATTTGGAATTGATAATAAAAAATCTTGAACATATAAAAAGGAAAAGGGTTGGTTTGATTGTAGCCCTGCATTTTAAATTATTTAGCCGATGTTGGCAGCTTGGTCGGATATAATAATGGAAACGCTTATTATAGAAGTCCATAAAACGCCGCCCAATTAGCACAAAACAGAGTAAGAACGGGCAATTGATATTAAGATTATAGAAAATCATTTTTAAAAGAGGAAGAAAAGTAATGCTATAACACATGTGGAGAAAAATTAATAAGTGAATGCAGCCTGAGGCACTGAATCTATTGGCCTATTTTGCAAAATAGCTATGTATACTTATTCAAAGCTGCTGTTTTATATTAGGCGTCCTCAATATAACACTTACGGAGCTGCACGATATTGCCCTTTGATAAACGTTATAGGTAATGCCATGGTCATTGCATTTGCCAATATTTGCATATAAAATCGAAAAATGAATAAAAAAAACACTGAGCTTTTTTATATGATTTACTTATGAATTTCATATCTTTAAGTCTTATACTACGTTTGTAATCCAATTGCAAGCTAATTATTGTTTCTTATAAAAAGGTATCCAATAGGACATAAAAGGTATCCATTAAGACACTTTTTGAATTTTATCCGTTTAACACTATAATTAATCCTATGAACGAATTATTTGGTTTTAAGGCAGACAAATTTCAGTATTTCGATTGGCAGGACAGCCCATACAAAGGTTATAATGGAATAATATTACCGGATGCAAAGGTCGCCTCCTTAAGTGGAGGGTTTGGAAATATGTTATTCCAAGGCATCTTATCGCCCGTTGCTTCTTATGGAAACATATGGAAAAGTGATTACGATATAGTAGAAGACTTTACCGGTCATGCAAGCTTAGATTACAGGAGCATTGAAGTAAGCCTGGTACTCAAAAGCAATATAGCACATTTTCACCCATCATCCGGATGGAAAATATGCAAGGAGAATTACATTAATCTAACGCACACCATGGCAATGGACAATAAAACAAAATTTGAAAAGAATGTTCATTATCAAAGCTACGATTGCCACTTAAATCCAATTATTTTTGATCAGTTGATGCTTTTTATGCCTGAGTTGGTCAGCCCTTTTTTGAATGATTATAATGCCGGTAGAGAAATCTCATTATTTGAAGGAGGCATGAATCCCAATTCTGCCATATACTATATAGCGCATCAAATTATTACCAGTACAAACAATGGAGGCTCTGAGGCCCTGAATAATATAAATTTACTGCTACTTGTCGCACAGATTTTTCTTGCTAAAGCAGAAATGGTTCAAAGAAGAGGTGCACGCCCCGAACATAAAGAGGCTTTAAATACAATAAACGGGATCAAAAATTTGCTTATAACAGATCAGTTAGCCTTCCATGGCATTAATCATTATGCTAAAATAGCTCATATGAGCAACACCAATTTTAAAAAGCATTTTAAGCAGCAAACAGGGCTTTCCACCTTTCAGTTTATGCAGGATGAAAAACTAAAACAAGCCATCGTTAAATTACTCAATACAAAGGAATCAATCACCTCCATCTCCCGTGACCTTGGGTACAGCGATCACAGAGCCCTGGGCAAAGCCTTTAAAAAACAGTTTGGTATGTCACCCAAAACTTTCAGAAACAATAATAAATGCTAAAAAGTGGAGGCCCGATAAAGAAAACGACAAGAAAAAGGACGAAAGAGACCTGGTATAACAAGTCACAGCCAAGTACACGGCTAATACAAGGTGAAAATTCACCCTTCAGCCCGAGCCATAGAGACAGCCTTAATAATAAAGAGCCAGGAGATAGTGCATTAGGCGCAAAGTAAGCCAGTCAAATTTTGTATATTTCACTACAGAGGCTACTTTTAAAATTGCCTTATTAATGATTGACCTAAAAGGTATCCAATAGGACAGCAAGCATTCCTCGCTTGGTGTCCTATTGGATACCTTTTCTAATTTTATAAGCCACGTTGCCCACATAGAATATCAAAATAGCCACATTCATCCAATCTGAATGCTTTTTAAGATTAAAAAGTAGCCAGTAAGCCGTTTTTTTCAGAAGCATTGCTGTCCGCTTGGACACCTTTTTTTAGGAATAGCCATTAAAAATTAGCCTTCCTTATTCAATTTGTAGCTGCCTCTACCCATCTGCGCCCTTGAAGAGGCGCTTTATTTTGAAAATAAGGGAAAATAGTCCCCAAAAAGAAACCGATAATGTGGACAATTTTAACCTGAATGATAAAATAATTTTGTTAGCTAATACCAAAGTAACAACTATGGGTCGCAAACAATAGCAATTTTGTCCTGTTGAAAATATTAACCCTCTTAAAAAACTTTAATTATGCTTAGATCGATTAGTTGGGGACAGTACCTGCAAATGCTATTGATGGCTTTGCCCGCCTATTACTTAATTATACTGGCCCTATTTTTTAAAAAGGACTTGCAACACCTGCTAGCGGACCTTACCCGTAAAATGACCAAAAATAAGGCCACCAGCCCTGAGCTAAGTCCAGCTGCTAACAAAACGCCAAAGGATTCTCCACATCAACATCAACATCATCTACCACCTGCCAATGCTTTATTAAATAATCCTCCACTAACCTGTAATGCAATAAAGCTTAAAGAGGTGTTGAAAGCTCATTTAACCACGCAACCAACTGTGGCGAGTGTTCCAAAAGAACCAGAAAGCTAGACCATGAACATCAAATTAATAAATAGCCTGAACCAAGGTTTGAGCAGATTGGCACATTAGCAGATTTTCAAAATTAAAGCCTGTGCTTATATACGACAATGCTTTTTGAAATAACCTTCATTCTAAAATTGATTATTGAGAAGTGGTAGCGAGAAGTTATAGCATGAAGGTGCAGCAAGAAGGCGCAGGAAGCGGAAATAGCAGAAGAATTTTAAAAATTGGTAACCATTTAAAACATAAAAATTAAAAATCATGAGAAGGAATCCTTCGGGTAATAGAAGAAAAAAAAATTATCAGACCTATTTAATCAACAAAATTAATAAATCCATGAAAAAGGCAAATCAAATGAAACGCCATTTAAAAGTAAGCACTGGGCGTAAATTCTACACCTGCATTCTGTTAACAGGTGCACTCCAATTCTGGGCAAAAGTGTCCCTAGCCCAGGCAGATGGGAATGCGGGGATTTCAGAGGCTACCGGACTCATCAAAGGATATTTTAGTACTGGTGTAAACCTTATGTATGCCATCGGTGCTGTTGTCGGACTTATCGGCGCCATCAAAGTATATAATAAATGGAGCGCCGGGGAACCTGATACAACTAAAGTCGCCTCTAGTTGGTTTGGCGCCTGTATTTTTTTGGTAGTCGTCGCCACAGTGCTTAAAAGCTTCTTTAGTGTTTAACCTCACTAGTGTCGCAGACAAAGGCGGGGGACTGCTACAAAAACAGAAACGATAACTATAACGAGGTTTAAAATACATATTTTATGCAAGGTTCAGAAATTCAATACGAAATAAACAAAGGCGTCAACAGGGCAATAGAGTTCAGGGGGTTAAAGGCCCAATATATCTACTATCTGGCCGTTGGACTGGCGGTTTTGCTGCTGCTTTTTGTGTGCTGTATATCAGTGGTATCCCCATATATCTTGGCCTGGCGCTTATTTTGAGTTTGGGTGGTGGTCTGTTTATCGTGGTGGCCAAAATGAGCCGAAAGTATGGCCAGCACGGTCTGAAAAAACAGATGGCAGCAAAAAAGCTGCCATGGGCAATTAGACCGGGGCGACCTAGCCAGCCAGCCTCACTGCAGCTTTTTCGTCTGCTCACCTCGTGATCGTCCCTGAAAGGCTTCCCTACAGGAGTCCAATTACAAGTCTATTACAAATCCGAGCCCCAAATATCCTTTTTAGCCTTCTTGCAAAAGACGTCACTTTTCCAGTACGTTTTAAAAAATTAAACCAATGATCCCATTTATCATTTTAACTGTCCTGGTACTAGCTATAATCCTAATACGCCTTCGGCCCGTAGCGGATAATCATGCACTTCTTGAACAACACTTTCCTATCTGGAAAGTGCACGAGGATTGCATTTTGTCTAAATCCGGCGATGTTACCGCCTGTTTTAGACTCATACTGCCAGAAATCTTCTCTCTTTCCAAGCAGGAGTATGAGACGCTGCACGCCTCCTGGCTCAAAGCCATCCGGCTTTTGCCTCCAGGCTGTATCCTGCACAAGCAGGATTGGTTCAGAAAGGTAAAATACCAGGGAGTCGGCCATGACCCGTCTGCTAATGGTGTAGCTGGGCGTCACCCGGATCTAACAGATGATTTATATATGGCAGCAGTGAACGCTTTTTCCATGAAAGGCCCTATTTGGATCATGATTGCCTGCTATTTATCACCCTGCCAGCTGCAGGGGGAGCCTTAAAGCAGTCTGCCGCGGGGAATCTTACAAGCAAATCCATTATACCTAAAAATGCAAATTCCGGCAAACAGCTGCAGACATTACTAGAGACAGTGGGTAAATTCCAAAAAATCTTAACGGAAGGCAACCTGATTGAGTTATCCAAAATCAACTCAGCCGAGATTACCGGAGATGGTAATACCCCTGGTATACTGGAACGCTATTTATTTTTACTGGAAAAATCGTCGGACGCTGTTTTAAAAGACCTGCAGTTTAAACCAGACTTTAAAATCGGCCATCATTATCCACAGCTTTTTACCCTGGCTGATGCACAGCATCTGCCAGCAACCTGCGGCCCGAGGATCAATTTTGAAAAGTATAGTGCGGGGGGCAGAAAATTCCCAGTAGGGTTTGCTGCACCTCTTGGATTGCTCTTGCCCGTAAATCATATCTATAACCAGTATATCCAGATACAGGACACCCCAAAAACCTTAAAAAGACTGGAAGCCAGACGCAAAAGGCTGCAGTCCTTATCTGCCTATAGCAGGGAGAATGCGATTAGTCGGGACGCCACATCCAGTTATTTAAATGAGGCCATTAGTGAGAGCAGACTACCGGTCAAGGCACATTTTAACCTCCTTGCCTGGACGCAGGAAGAGGATAAAATGGAACTAAAAGACATACGTGCCAGCGTTTTTGCGGCCATTTCACAAATAGGGGCCGTACCCTATCAAGAACGTGTCCAGGCACCACAGATCTGGTGGGCAGGGATCCCCGGTAACGGGGCGGCATTACCAGAAAACGAATACTTTGACAGTTTTTCTGAGCAGGCCAGCTGTTTTTTTAATCTGGAATCTGCATACCGGTCTTCAGATAGTCTTTTTGGAATCCGACTGGGAGACCGCCTCAGCGGTCTGCCCCTTCATGTAGATATCTCTGATCTGCCCATGAAAAAGGGGATTATTACCAACCGCAATAAGATTGTAGTAGGCGGCTCTGGTAGTGGGAAAAGTATGTTTATGAATCATTTGCTCCATAGTTATGTACGCCAGGGCGCCCATTGCATTGTGGTAGATGTGGGGCATAGCTACGAAGGCCTCTGCCAACTACTGGGTGGTTATTACTATACCTATACAGAGCAACATCCCATTGCTTTTAATCCATTTTATGTACCCCCAACTGAGGTGTTGGATACAGAAAAGAAAGAAAGCATCAAGACTTTGCTTGTCGCACTCTGGAAACAAGGCGATGAATCGTTTCGGCGCAGTGAATATGTTGCCATCTCCAATGCGCTGACAGGGTATTATGCCTATTTGGAAAATCAGGCTAAAATAATAAGAGGTAATGCAAATGAGCAGACTGCGGCATTAGTTAATGCAAGGCATAAGGCGGCTGCGCAGCAGGTAAAACAATGCGCTACAGGCAAAAGCAGCGAAAAAAATAGCCAGGAAGAGATACCAGAAGAGCAGACCTCCCGGGCATTCAAAGCTAAAACCACCTGCGGTAAGGATTCACTTATTTTTCCCTGTTTTGACAGCTTTTATGAATACCTGCAGACCGATTTTGTCGCGGAGCTACAAAGAGACGGGGTAAAAGACCGTGATTTTGATATTCATAACTTTCTCTATGTACTCAGACCTTATTATAAAGGTGGTGAATTTGATTACCTGCTCAACGCACGGGAAAATCTGGATGTTATGAGCCAACCCTTTATTGTCTTTGAGTTGGATAACGTAAAGGACCATCCCATTTTGTTTCCAGTGATTACCCTGATCATTATGGAGCTCTTTATCTCCAAAATGCGAGGGCTTAAAGGCATCCGCAAGGTCATTGTCATTGAGGAGGCCTGGAAGGCCATCGCCCGAAGTGGTATGGCTGAATTTATGAAGTATCTCTATAAGACTGTACGCAAATATTACGGGGAAGCCGTAACGGTTACCCAGGAAATCGATGATATCATCAGTTCCCCCATAATTAAGGAGGCGATTATCAATAATGCCGACTGCAAGATCTTGCTGGACATGAAAAAGTTCCAAAACAAGTTTGAATCCATCCAGCAGGTGCTGGGCATGACAGATAAAGGCAGGGACCTGGTGCTATCCATCAATAAAGCCAATGATCCCACCAAAAGATACCGGGAAGTCTATATTGAGCTGGGCGGTCAGCTTATGAAAGTCTACCGCTATGAACCTAGCCCCGAACAATACTACGCTTATTCCACGGAGCAGTCCGATAAACTCCTGGTGCAGCAATATACAGCGCAGTGTGGTGGGGATATACAAAAAGGCCTGGCAAAGCTAATTGCAGACATCAACAGAAAAGCTAAATAGCAGGGGCGCTTTATCATGGATAAAGCGCCATATCCATAAATCTATAAATCAAATAAAATGAATCAGCGGTTTCAAAAAATTGGTCCGAGCACAATCATTCGGCTAAAAAAGCAGATCGTTTGCTTTTGTTTACTGCTACTACTGGCTCATGGCGGCGGTTCCAACCGGTTACATGCACAGGATATTCCAGGAATTGGCAGCGTTGCCGGGCTGGTCAGCCGGGCTATCAAAGCCATAGATTTAAAAATACAGCGGCTGCAAAACAAGACGATCGGACTGCAAAATGCCCAGAAAGTTATCGAAAATGCCATGACCAAACTCCATCTGCAGGATATTGCTGAATGGACCCGGCGCCAAAAGGAGCTATATAGTCAATACTTCCAGGAACTGTGGCAGGTAAAAAGTGTACTCAGTACTTATTGGAAGGTGAAAGACATTATCCAAAGGCAGGTGCAGTTAGTCAGTGAGTATAACCGGGCCTGGGCCCGGTTAAAAAAAGATCCACATTTTAGCGTTGGCGAGCTAAGTCAAATGTACCGCATCTATTCAGGGATCCTTGAGGAGAGCCTGCGTAACCTGGATCAGTTGACCATTGCCTGTAGCGCACTAACGACTGAGATGTCAGATGGCAAAAGACTGGCGCTCATTACAAAAGCAGGAAAGCTGATTGAAAAGAACCTGGCTGATTTAAGACGGTTTAATACCCATAATTACCAACTTAGTCTGGGCAGAGCGGCAAGAATAGCAGATGAACTCATTACTAAAAAAGTTTATGGAATGCAGTAGCGGAAAGATTAATGCGCCCAGATAAAGTAAACAAGCAGTAACAGCGGATAATCATTACAGTTAGCAATCGTATAAAATATCACTAAAAATAGAAACAGTGGAACTAAGCAAAATAATAAAGCAAACAAATAAAAGGCAGCCGCTGCTAAAAACAACCGTAAAAATGCACCACTATTTTAAAATAAGCAGCCTTAGAAAGATTTTACTGCTGGTCAGCCTCTTTGGGATCGCTGCCGCCATGAGCCAGGTGCAGGCACAGACATTCAGTGAATGGTTTAAGCAGAAAAAGACCCAGAAAAAGTACCTGCTGGCACAAATTGCCGCGCTTGAAACCTATGCCATCGCCGTAGAAAAGGGCTATCAAACGGCGCGCTCTGGACTTAGTACTATCTCTGATTTAAAAGAAAGTAATTTTTTACAGCATGCCATTCATTTTAATACAATGACGATGGTCAGCCCAGAGGTTAAGAATAACCCCAGGGTGGCGGCCATAGCCGCCATGGAGGACAGAACCGCAGGGATGCTGAAGCGACTTATGGCACGTAAAGATTTAAATCGATGGCTAACCACTAAAGAAAATGCCTCACTAAAATCGTTTCAGCAACAAACAACAAAAGAAGCAGCCAAAGAGCTTAACTACCTGGAGCTATTGGTGACTGACAATACGCTTCAAATGACAACCGCGGAGCGCATCCAGCAAATTGAAACACTTTATGGGAAGGTGAAGCGCGACTATAGTGACATCCTGGTTTTTATCAGACACAGCGAAGCCTTGCTCCAGAGCAGACAGCACCAGGCTGCTGAATCAGTGTGGCTAAGGCAACTATATGGAATTGAAGCGGATTAAACAGCTAAGAAGAAAAAGCACGGCTTAACAGAATAGATAGGGGAGCTGATAACTTTTGTCGAACAATGCTCCAAAGCAGGTAGGTATAATGAAAATTTTAAATAAAAGGATTATGCAAAAAAAATATTGGGCAAAGTACTTATGCTCGGGCTGTGCAAAACAGGCCTTTTATTAATGGGTGGTTGCTGCATGACTACTGGGATAAAAGTAATGGTCAGATCCGGGGCAGAAGCACCTGACGCGTATATTATTGAGGAAAATTCTAATCTGATCCTCTCTTTAATTGAAGCATTTACTCCTAAAGTATATGGACAGTCAGCAGCCGTCCAGCAACTTTTGCTGGACGTAACCAAACTCTCCCAGTTTAAGCAGCTATTAAGTGATTTGCAAACGTCCTATGAGATCCTGAATAAAGGGTATAGTACAGTGAAACAAATTGCTTCAGGTAATTTCAGCCTGCATGAAGCCTTTATAGATGGCCTTTTACTGGTCAATCCCTCCATTGCCAGATATCGCAGGGTGCCGGATATTATCACAGATGAGCTTAGCCTTGTGAAGCAGTACAAAAATGCCTTTACCTATTTTAAAAGTTGTGGAAAGTTCAGAACCGCTGAATTGAATTATTTAGGTAAGGTTTATAACAACTTGGTAAACAAAAGCGTAGATAATATAGATGCACTTGCTACCGTATTAACGGGGGGTAAACTTCGGATGTCCGATGATGAACGTATTACAGAAATTAACCGACTTTATAAGGACACCCATAATATGCTTCGATTTCTAATGGATTTTAATCGCCGGGTGAGCAGTTTAGCGCGTATGCGAGAAAATCTGACTAAAGATCTCAATAAGTACCAGCAAATGCAGGGACTGAAATAATTCTATGCGCAAGATGAGCCATATGGAAATTAACTATACACCTTAAGTAAAAATAGAATGAACAGGTTCATAAGCATTAAAAAGCAAAGGAAAATGAATGCTACTTTAAAATAAAAATCAACCCTAATCTTAAAAAAGGCTGGAGTAGCAAACGCATTCAATGGATAGCATTGTGGCTACTCTTAATAGGGCTAAGCTTTTTCCCGACGACAGGTCACACTGCAGACAATGTCAGCAGCAGCAGCGGTGGGGGCCTGACGGGTCTTTACGGTGTACTGGACGGCCTCTATGATGAGATGATCCCGATGGCGGAAAGGCTTATCGGAGTCGCCAGAGTGCTGGCCGGCTTTGCAGCTCTCTGGTATATCGCCGTTCGGGTCTGGCGTCATATCGCCAGGGCAGAGCCTATTGACTTTTATCCGCTGTTGCGCCCCTTTGCGTTGGGCCTGGTCATTTTGTTTTTTATGCCCATGATAAGCCTTATGAATGGGATCTTAAGACCCATTGATGTGGCCACAAGATCACTTGCGGGGGACAGTAAGCGGGCCATCCTGCTCCATATTGAGCACCAGCAGGCCTTGGCAAATAATCCGGCGCCGGCCGGATTAGTCCCCACAGACAATCATCTGAGTGAATACGAACAGCCTGATGGAACTGGAGAAATACCCATAGATAATACTGACAGCACCGGCTTTTCAGCGGGGCTAAAATCATCCTTTTCTTTTTTAAATATCCAGCTCACTTTCAAGACGGTAGTTGTTTCTCTTGTAAATATTATTTATGAAGCGGCAGCTCTTTGTATTAATACAATAAGAACCTTTTATCTGATTATCCTGGTGATATTAGGTCCCATTGTATTAGGCTTAAGTGTATTTGATGGATTTAAACATACGCTTTCCAACTGGTTTGCACGCTATATAAATATCTATATGTGGCTACCCGTAGCCAATATATTTGGAGCAATCACCTCTAAAATCCTGGAGCATATGTTGACAATCGATCAGGATTTTTTTAGCAGCTCAGCCTACGTCATTTTTATGTTGATTGCCATTGTGGGATATACCACAGTGCCCAGTATTGCCAGCCATATTGTACATGTGGCCGGCCAGCATAGCCTGCTTACCCGGATAAATACCATTACCATGGCCTCTTCTGAAAAAACGGTAAGTATGGTAAAATCGGCTGGCACCGAAAGTAACCACAGCGTCCGCAGCGCAGGTGGCCAAGGATTTTAAGATAAAAAAGTAGGCATTGAGTTTGGATAATAGGTTATCTTTTTATATAAATTAAATATTCAAATAATAGTTATAATCTATTTAATATCAATACAAAATTTAAAAACTAAAACCCCCTATAATATGTTTGAGCAGTTAAAAAACATCGATAAGGCCTTTCAGCATGTCAAACGTTTGACGATTATAGTTGTTATTGCCTCCATGGCAACTTGCTGCTATATGGTGGCCAAGAGTTACCAGATGGTCAGCCGTGCAGCGTCCCGAATCTATCTTGTAGCGAATGGTAAAGCCATTGAAGCCTTCTCTGCTGAAAGAAAGGAAAATATACCTGTTGAGGCAAAAGATCACATTAAGATGTTCCATCATTATTTTTTTAGCCTGGATCCAGATGAAAAGGTGATTAATGCCCATATTGCCGAGGCACTTTATCTGGCTGATGGCTCCGCCAGGTCCAAATACCAGGACCTGAAAGAAAGTCATTATTATGGTGAAATTATATCCGGCAATATCAGTCAGGAAGTTACAGCGGATAGTATACATTTTAATATGAATCAGTATCCCTATTATTTTAAGTATTACGGTACAGAGAAGATCATCCGCCCAACCGTTATTGTTACCCGCAGTTTGGTTACAGAAGGCTTTTTGCGCAACATAACCCGAAGTGATCATAATCCACATGGTTTTTTAATAGAACGCTGGCGCGTTCTTGAAAACCGGGATCTGCAAACAACCAACAGGGGCACAGGTCGCACTGGGTATTAAAGCAACCCCGAATGCGTAACACTTACAAGTGGTAATTCAGGTTGGTACAATAAAATTAAATATTCATCAATTAAAATTGTATTTAAATTATGGAAAATATTGATAAGCAATATGTAAACAAAAATAAAAATAATATTGAAAAGCCAGATTTATGGCAGGATATACGTCAATATTTGGAACAGCCTCGATGGTCAAATACGGAAGAATCCGGTAAGCAACTCGGAAATGATTCGAGTCAAGATCTGCAAAATGGTCGGGAAGATTTGTGCAAAGTTAATCTGGGTGGAGAAGAGAATCAATTCGCTCAACAGGGTCAGAACATGGACCAGTATCAGAAACAAAATTCCGATCAAGACCAGTTACCAATAGTAGAATTTGGGTCGACTGCCCATAATTCTACCAATAAAACTGATTTTAGCCCATCTTCTGATAATTTATTTAGTTCAAATAAATGTTATAATACTACTAATTATCAGACAGATAAAGAATATAATTTAATGAATAAAACCTTATCTTCTAATACTAAACTAAGGCAAAACTCATCTATTGTAATTACTGCTGAGCTGAAAAAGAAGCGGCAGTTACTTTTGGTATTACCACTACTTGTCCTGCCTTTTGTTTCTATGGCTTTCTGGGCACTGGGGGGTGGTGGACTGGCGGCAGTGAACTCGGATGGAAATAATAACGACAAAAGCAAGGCAACAGGAGCCGGTATAAATACCACAATTCCAAAGGCGGATTTAGCCAGTGGTATGTCAGATAAGATGACGGCCTACCGTGAAGCAGCAAAGCTGGGTGCTGACCGGTATAATGCAAAGCAGCAGGATGGTTATTACCGAGGCAGTGATAGCCTAGACGTTTTAGGAAGTTTTGCCTATCCAAATGCTACTGATAGTCTGGGGCATGCCGGGGGTAAATCCCAGGATTTGATTTTGGGCGAGGATTGCTATGAAGATCCCAATACCTTAAAGTGGAACAAAAACTTGCGGCTTTACAAAAAATAATAGCAAGCGCTGGAAAATCCATGGGCAGATCCAGCTGGCCACCTGAACAAGGAAGCTATCCAGCAACTTATGGGCTACATCCAGGAGCAGTAGCGACTGGAGCGGCCGACAATGCCAACAAGCTGATTGAATTGAACCGACTTAAGACAATGATTGCTGCTTCAAATGACCTGGGTGACTCACAACAGACCAATCAGATTAATAGCATGTTGGATAAAGTACTGGCCATTCAGCAAGGGTATCCGTATGGTAAAAATCAGGCGGGAGGGCAAAAAGTGGTGCAAGCAGAGGTTGAAAGAAATGTTGCAGGAAGTGAGGAAGGAGCGCCATTAAGTAAGGCAGACTTATTAGTTAAGGGTGCCGGCAATAATGTTGAGCGTAGCCAGTCGGGCATTATCTACCACCTGACCCCGGACAAGACGGAGACTAAAGTGCCGCTATTGTCTATACCTAATAAGGATATATACGCACGTAGTCAGCTTGATAAGGAAGAGCCGATAAAGAAAAGCGAGTGGGTGGATAAATTGGATGGGCAGAAGCAAAGGATGGACTGCGAGATGGAAAGCCCAGGTTTAAATACCGTTCAACTTGCTGATTATAAGTCTAATAATAATCCAACCAATAACAAAATTAAAGAAAAATTACCGGCTGGGTCTATAAAAGGCGCCTTTTATGATATTGATGGTAATGGTAGCAATGATAATGGTGGAGATGAAAGCTATGATGATCCTGCTTATGAGGATACTTATACTACTGATAACAGAAATGGCATTGATAAAAAAGCCAAGCATCAGAAGGTTACGGCCCTTACAATCCCTGCATCCGTGGCTACTAATCAGACCATTGTTAGCGGTGGCACCGTAAAGTTACGCCTGGATAAGGATATCCACTTAAATGACATGCTGATTCCTAAAGGAAGTTTTGTCTTTGGTAACTGCCAGGTAAGAGGTGAGCGGTTGCGTGTGGCCATAAATCATATCAGGTATAAAAAACAGTTGTTACCGGTGAACCTTACCGTATTTGACTTGGATGGTTTGGAAGGAATACATATTCCGGGATCAATAAACCGGGATGCAGCCAAGCAAGGGGTAGATAGAGGACTTAGTAGTGTAGAGCTGATGTCCATGGATGCCAGCGTGGCTGCTCAGGCAGCCTCAGCTGGCGTTGAGGCCGTTAAAGGCTTATTCTCCAAAAAAGTTCGACTAATAAGAGTTACTGTTAAAGCAGGTTATCCCATTTTACTAGTCGATGGTAAGGGGTAGTACCGGATAATAATATTTGCCCGAATAAGCCGCTTGTCCGGTGAAAATAAACATGATTAAAAAATAGAAATGACCTATAGAATAAATAATTATGAACAACATTAAGTTTAGGAAAATGAAAAAGAATGCAAAAAGGCCTACGAAAAAGGCTTTAAGTAACTTGCCCGCAGGTTTATACTGGATGGCCATCATATGGGTGCTGGGTTTGATTATACCCTGTAGGATTTGGGCGCAAAATAGGGTGGCAATTGAGCAGGCCTGGTCGACACCCATTGTGGCTGCCAGAAATTTAGCGGTTAGTTGTAATATGACCTGCATGTTAATTTTCCCCGCAGCCATACAGAGTGCGGATAGAGGAGCAGTCTATGTACTGGCAACCCGGGTAGCGGGGGCGGAGAATGTTTTAAAAGTAAAAGCAGGTAGATCCGGATTTGCGCCGTCCAGCCTGACGGTAATCACCAAGGATGGGCAGGTGTATGCTTTTAATGTGTCTTATAAATCCGACCCCCTTATCTGGTATTGGATTTTAGGCACGAAAAGGAAAACCAACAATTGCCAGAAAATGTGCGCGTAAATGACCAGCAACAGCAGCAATTTATTCCCAGAAATAGTATGAATGCTGAATATTCAAAGGTTGGCAAATCAGGGAGTGTCCAATTTTCGGGGGTAGCACTTAATAATGCTGAAATGGGTATGTGTATGGAAACCATTAAAGATGAACCCGCATTTATTAAAAGTGTTCATAAAAGCAAATTTGGCGTTGCTTTAAAGTTGGAAGGCATATATTTTAATAAGGAGGTGTTGTTTTTTAAGTTTAGATTGCACAATAAGGCTGGTATTCCATATAAATTTGAATCTCTTCGTTTATTTATACGAGACAATAGACAGTCGAAGCGAACAGCAATCCAGGACCAGGAAATGGAAAGTTTGGCCATAAAATCATGGGGTTTACCTGAACAAATAACAACAGCGTAGGTACAATTGTAAATGGACAGCAAATTATTGTGGCTGTACCTCGCTTTACAATAACAGACGGCAAACAATTGGCGATAATCTTGAGGGAGGAGAATGGTGATCGCAATATGACGTTAAAGGTAAAAGAGAGGATATTTAGGAAGACAAAGGATCTTCAATTGTCAAATTTGGCAAAAAGAAGGACAAAACTTTAGTTAGTAAAAGAGATTTGCCTTAAAATTAGATTTTATTGTACGAAACCTCATGGTAGCTAAGCGAAGATTAATCTTCACTTAAACTTACCCCTTCGGTTTATCAGGCTTCACAGACTCCTCCAATGAAGACGCCTCCACCTGTTTGGGTTTACCCTCCGACTGAGTACCGCAGCCGGACATTATTTTTAAGCCTTCGGCTAATATATTTTTAGCGGCATTAATATCCCGATCATGATGTGCTCCACAAGACTGGCAGGTCCACGACCTGTCAGCCAGGGTCAGATCCTGCTTAATCCAGCCACAGCCAGAGCAGGTCTTACTGGATGGATAGAACCGGTCTATTTCAATATAGACCCGGTCATGCCATGCACATTTATACTTCAGTTCTGTACGGATCCTTCCTAAGGAAACATCCGCCAGGGATTTTGCCAACTTATGATTTTTGATCAGATTTGCAACAGCTAGATCCTCTACACACAGAATATCATGGTTCTTAACAATCTCTGTAGTTATTTTGCTGATAAAATCCTTTCTCATATTGGCTATCCGCTCATGAAGCAACGCCACCTTTTTTCTTTGGCGTTGCCTGGAATTACTTCCTTTTTGCTTCTTTGCAAGCTGTCTTTGTTCATAGGCAAGCTTTTTCTCAAGTGATTTAAATGCTTTAATATTTTGTATATGGTCCCATCTGATAAGATAACCGCCTCTTTTATGCCCAAATCAATTCCAGCCTGTTTACCGGTCTTCTCAAATGTTTTTTTTGTACCTGCTACAGTAAGAGATACATAATATTTATCCGTAGGTGTTTTGGAAATGTGCATGTACAGGATCTTCCCTTCTACCTCCCGGCTCACATGCACCTTGATCCAACTATCAAGCTTAGGTATCTTTATTTTACCGTCTTTAAATTTAAAGTTTTGGGGTATTTTAAAACATTGCCTGTCATATTTGGATTTAAACGTTGGGTGCGCACTGACCTTTTTAAAATAACGGTTAAATGCACTTTCTAAATCCTTAACTGACATCTGCAGTGATTGGGCAATCATTGCGCCCAACCACTTGGTTTCCTCCTGCTTTTTCAATACAGGTAGCATAGCGTTCATTTCCTTAAGGTGCAGGCATCTTTTTTCGTTCTTATATACTTTATTATGCCATTCCAGCATGTAATTATAGACATAGCGGCTACAGCCAAATTGATTGGCCAAAAAGCGCATCTGCTCCTTATTGGGGTAGATGCGAAACTTATAGCCTTTTATGTAGGGTTTAGTCATTGTCTATTCATTCATTTTCTAGTAGGCATAAAATGCCTATAACAACACAGTGGTAATCATCTGCTGTATTACCCTGCTGTATCACCTTATTGATTATTTAAACTACTTTATTGAGCTTGCTTTTTGGCAAAGCGGCAAAGCTTAATTACTTACTTTAGAAAAGAGCGGCTGTATTATATTAAACCTGTTAAAACAGTTCTTCTGCTACAAGCGCTACTGATTTCTAATGCAAAGATGAGAAAAATGAAATGAATCACCAAGAAAATTACCAAAAAATTGGTGGAGAAAATTCCCGTTTTTTAGCATTTCTAAAATGCGCTGGTGGCGGGTATTACAGAGGATTATTTTATTTTTGGAGCAAATTCCCATTTTTTCGCGAGCTGATTTTGCGGATTTTTATTGATAAATGCGCTTTAAAAAGCTGCCTGCCTACAAAATTGGTATTCTTGTATTTCTAAGCGAGTGTTAACATAATGTGGATAATAACCAGTAGTGTAAAGCACTCCATTTTCAATGGAGTGCTTTTTTTGCTTTTTTAACTCTAATTAAATATGCAAAATTACACTACGGTTAGCCCTATTAGGCCTAAAAGAATTACTATTGTTGGTGAGCTACCAGAAATGTAGAAGGTTTTTGTGATCTTAAGGTCAAACTAGAGAAGAATTTAGTGATTAATGGCAAGTCCGATAGCACCTGCGTTAACTATATTCGGCATTTGGCGCATATGGCACTGCATTTTAATGAAAATCCACTTCGACTTTCAGCTGATCAGGTGACCGATTATTTGTACCTAAAGAAAAAATCCAAGAACGTCTCCAAGACTTTTTTTATTTTAACCGTCCATGCACTGCGTGCCGCTTGCAAAGTTTATGACCTTCCTTATGAGCATTTCAAATTGCCAAAGCTTCCAAATGCAAAAAATTACCAGTCGTGCTGAATATGAAGGAAGCCAAGGCCCTGCTTATTGCAGTCGCTCATTACAACAAGGTATATGCCTTAATAATCGCCTTAATGCTTGACTGCGGTTTACGTATCAGCGAAGTTCCTGCCTTGGAAGTTGGTGATATTGACTTTGAACGCTCCAGGCTTCATGTACGAGAAAGTAAGCGAAACAAGGATCGGAGCATCCCTACCAGCAAAGGAGTCCTTGGATAGTTAAAGACACACCTTGATTATTGGAGTCCCCAAAAATTTGTATTTGAAGATCTTAAATATTCAGGTTGTGCTATTCCTATTGCAGGAATCAATCAGGTGCTTAAGGCAGCCGTTAAGGCTGCTGGGATCACTAAAAAGGTGACTCCGCATAGCTTACGCCACAGCTATGCCACCTTACTCGTTGAAAACCATACACCTTTGCCCTCCGTTCAACAATATATGGGACATTCAGATATTAAAACAACCATGATTTATCTTCAACTAGTTTCCATCCCCGTCCAGAAAGAGGTTTCTCCTGTTGATCTAGTCTTCAATCTTCAGTAATTATGGTTCCCAAATATGTAATGGCGGATATTCTAAATAAATATTGGTCACAGATACGGCAAAAGAGTCATCTTAATAGCTGGCAGCTAAGAGCGCTTAGTGCTATTAAAAGATGCAGGACAGCATCCCTTGGAGGGCATATTGATGGATGTACTAATTGTGGGCAATTAGTAGTGTCCTATAATTCGTGTAGGAACAGGAATTGCCCGAAGTGTCAGGGACAAAAAAGGGAAGAATGGATTCAGGCTCGGGAGGAGGAACTCTAGCCAAAACGGGTGCCTTACTTTCATGTTGTCTTTACGATTCCAGACACTTTAAACAGATTTTGTCTGTTTAAAGGTAGGGTATTGTATGATATCTTATTCAAAACAGCCTGGAGTGTTATTAATACCTTCGGACATGATAAGAAATGGTTGGGTGCACAGACGGGCATGATCGCTATTTTGCACACTTGGGGGCAGACGTTAAACTTACATCCACATTTGCATTGCCTGGTACCTGGCGGTGGGCTCACTAAGGATGGAAGATGGATTATGTCCAAAACGCAAAGCAAATACTTGTTTAATGTCCAAGCCATGAGTAAAGTATTTCGAGCCAGATTTATAAGCGAACTGAAAATTCAAATCCCCGATCTATTAACGCAGGATCTAATAAACGAACTCTATGGCAAGAACTGGTTGGTGTATGCAAAACGACCATTTGAATCTGTACACTCCGTGATTGAATACCTGGGAAGGTATACGCACAAAGTTGCTATTAGCAACCACCGGCTGCAGGATGTCAGCGGAGGTAAAGTAAGTTTTTCATATAAAGACTACAAGGAACAGGGCAAAAAAAAGGTGATGACACTTGAGGCTACTGAATTTGTCAGGCGTTTTGCAATGCACATTTTAGACCGGGGGCTCGTTCGCATACGCCATTACGGTTTTCTTAGCAATGCCTCAAAAAAAGATACCATTCCTTTAATCAGATCGTTACTACCGGAGAAGAAAGTCAAAAAGAAAAAAGGCCCAAAACCTGAATTCTTTAATCCACGAAAATGTCCATGCCCAAGGAAGAGAGACGCTTGAAAAGCTGGTCAGCGTAGATCATAGAGGACCTCCTATTGAAAGTCAGAAGGAAAGGGCGGAGGATTTACTGAAAATGGTCGTTTAAAAACCCGTCCAAGCCGGCCTAAGGGCGGAGCTATGCCTAATCATATAGAAAATAGCCATTTAGGGCTTAAAAAACGGGTAGAAATAACTGAGATTGCTTACCTAAAATGATAAAATATTGATTGCTATATTAGTAAGCAGGTCAAGGCCTGCCGGGGCGTACGACAAATATCCCTTTAAGATGCCTTTTTGATTAAATCTATTAGCAACGGCCATTCCCCGCTTAAATATGCCACGCGCAGGGTGACCATCGCTTGCAATCCGGCCATAGTCCATCGTTGTCCAGAAAGTTTTAGACGCTGTTGAATTACTTTTCGATGAGCACTTTCTATTGGTCCTGATCCGATCAGATAGCCTTTTTTCCGAAAAGACCCGTACTGCATTCGGTGTTCATGTTTTGTGAAATAATTGATTTCGCGTTCCAGTAAATCTTCTTGCTTTGGTTGGATTTTTTTGAGTCGATTTAATTCTTTAATGACTGCCTGCACGTCATCTTGAAATAGATGAGCTTCTTGCCCCTTAAGCCATCCGGATTTTTCTTGTTTTGTCAATATGGGGCTAACCACATCTGATAAGTGTTCCTTCGCATGAAAGTAGTCTACGATTTGAACGCTGTCTTGATAAGAATCTTCTACTCGATTCCAGATCCAGGTTGCGCCGTCGCACAAGAAGACTCTTTTCTTTTTAGGGATTTCATCTATATGGGCTTCCATTTTGTCCCAGAATTCTTTATGATTCCCTAAATGAGCCACATATCTTAAAGGGATGGAACAAGGGCAAATCAGACCATTTGAGCCGTTGAAACTTAATTATGATAAATGGGCAGAAGTTGATCATTATGTAAACTTTATTATGAAATTCGAGGATGCTCAACGGGTGAAGAGTCTAGGACAATTTTTGTCTGATTATAACTCCGAACTTTCCTTAGAGATTTTGGCAACTGTTGATTATATTATCGCTGAAAATCCAGGTTATTCATTTGATGAAGTTATGGAGTGTATTGCAAATTGGAATTTACGCAAGAAAGAGTTGTTTAAGAAGGAATTTGTTCAGACCTCCTATAATTATTTAAAAAATTACGCTTCTGAATTTTCTTTTTGATTTGTAAAAGATAATGCCTGTAGTAACAACAAAAATGATTATTTGGACTATTTAATTTATTCGTTTTTTGTTTTAATTAGGAGGTTATAATTTTAAATTCTTCTGCAATTTGTTTTAGATAATTCCTATTTAAACCTAACGCTCAAAATAATGATTTCTAATTCAAATCGAATCCATTTTGCGTAAACTACTTTGGAGTGTGGTGAAACAATAACTATCAATATTCTGTTGATAATTATTTGAAGCTAACAAAAGGTATTTATGAATTGATGATTGACTGGCAAAATGCTGCTTTTAGTGTCTTAGAGAAATCCATTCATTTTGACCTCCAAAATAAGCAAAACAATATAATATAATATAATAGCTTTTCATCTTAAAGATAGATCGCGAGCTGTAAATGTGCATGAGTTTTAAATATTGCTGTCAATGTTCCTCAATAGTGTCAATTTTTCGGATAATTGCCTAACTTAGAGACCACTGTTATTTGGACAAGTTAAAGGAAATCCTTTTTTCTTATTTTAGAATGGGAAAGGATGGTAAATATTTATCTATATACCAAATAAAGTTTTTTAGGTAACTAGTGGTTCATAAGGACTTATGTGACTAATAGTGGGAGTTTAAAACAAAAATTGAATTATTTTGTAGGAGTTAGTTTATTTTTAGGCAAATATTCAGATGCGCCTGAGTGGTATCAGGCGGATTCATGTTAAGTCCAGCCTGAAGTTTTTAAGAGGGACGTTGCGACTCGGAAGTTTTGGCTTATACTTTAAATTATGGATAGGGAGGAGCCTCCAGATTTTAGACGGATTTGAGGCGGATATGAGTGGGAATTTGAGTGGGAATTTATGAGGAGGTTACTTTGTAACTTAAGTACTGTATACAGAATCAGGTTTATTTCAGGTCAGGGTTATACATTAAATTAGCGTATCGACAGCATTATAAAAACTATTTTAATCATAAGTTTATAATTCAACTATGCAATTGCAAAAGAAAATCACGTTATTACTGTTTTTATTATTGGGACTCTACTTCCAGAGTAATGCCCAAAGTAAAAAGTTGGATCTTGTCTCCCCAAATGGACAGCTGAAAGCGTCCATTGAGTTGGGCAATAAAATTTATTACTCCGTCTTTGCAGCAGACCAGTTGCTTTTAGACAAAAACCACATGGGCTTAGATCTGGGCGACGGTGTATTAGGGGAAAATCCTCAGTTAGTATCCGCCAAAAGATCCACCGTCAATAATGTGATCAAACCGTATGTTTCTTTGAAGTTCTCCAGCGTGACCAATCATTATAATGATCTGCTACTGAGCTTTAAAGGTGGTTATCAGGTAGAATTCAGGGCCTTTGACGATGGCATTGCCTACCGGTTTATTACAGACAAAAAAGGGACTATTCAGGTGCATAATGAGGATTTTACCCTAAACTTCCCCAAAGACTATGAGCTGACATTACAGGAGTGTGGTGGCTTTAAAACCTCTTATGAAGAAAGGTACCAGCAGGTAGCTTCCCTTACCTGGAAGCCAACGGATAAAATGGCGCATCTGCCGGTATTAATTGATACAAAATCACCCTATAAAATTCTGATCAGTGAATCAGATTTACACGATTATCCCGGTATGTTTTTAAAGGGTAGCGGCCAAAATGGTGTCAAAAGTGTTTTTCCACCGGTTCCCTTAAAGTTTGGCCCGGATGGTGACCGCAGCCTGAAAATATTACAATCAGCAGATTATATTGCTCAGACAACAGGAACGCGCAGTTTTCCCTGGCGTTATTTTGTAATTACCTCAAGTGATGGCCAGATCCTTGAAAATACCATGACGCTACGTCTGGCAGGTAACAGCAAAATAGCTGACCCATCCTGGATTCAGCCAGGACAGGCCAGCTGGGAATGGTGGAACGGTGCTACACCTTATGGCCCAGATGTAAACTTTGTATCCGGTTATAACCTGGATACCTATAAATACTTTATTGACTTTGCTGCTAAATACGGAGTGAAGTATATTGTAATGGATGAGGGTTGGGCCAAAAGCACAACCGATCCATATACCCCCAACCCGAACGTAAACGTGAAGGAACTGATCCGTTATGGTAAAAGCAAAGGCGTGGGCATAGTACTTTGGCTGACCTGGCTTACGGTTCACAACAACATGGATCTGTTTAAAACCTTCCATGAATGGGGCGTCAAAGGCGTAAAAATTGATTTTATGGACCGTAGCGACCAGTGGATGGTCAATTATTATGAGGATGTAATTAAAGAAGCTGCCAAATACCACATTTTTGTGGATTTCCACGGGGCATTCAAGCCTTCCGGTCTGGAATACAACTATCCCAATTTGCTTTCTTATGAAGGTGTCCTTGGGCTAGAGCAAATGGGTAATTGTACACCTGATAATAGCACCTTTCAACCCTTTATCCGCAATGCAGTTGGACCAATGGATTTTACCCCGGGTGCCATGATCAATATGCAACCAGATGTGTACCGGGCAGAAAGGCCCAATGCGGCGGCAGTCGGTACAAGAGTCAATCAAATGGCACTCTATGTTGTTTTTGAAAGCGGTATCCAGATGCTCTGTGATAATCCAACCCTGTATTATCGTAATCCCGACTGTACGGCCTTTATTACCAGTGTACCCACCACCTGGGATGAAACCAGGGCCCTGGAAGCCAAGGCGGGTGAGATTGCAGTAGTCGCTAAGCGTAAAGGCCAAAAGTGGTTTATAGGTGGCATTACTAATGGCAAGGAAAAGGAGCGGGAAGTTACCCTCCATTTTGATTTCCTGGCAAAAGGCAAGACTTATACCATGACCTATTTTGAGGATGGCATCAATGCAGGCCACCAGGGGATGGATTACCGCAAAAAAACAAAGCAGGTAAAAGCCGGAGATACAATGACCATTAAAATGGTGCGTAATGGTGGTTGGGCAGCTGTATTGCAGTAATCAGACTGATACAGCTTGTTAATAATGAGGTGTTTAAAATGGGAAAGTTAAAAGTTAAAAAAGACGACAAAAGAAAGAGAAGTCAATTGTATTATAGCTCCTATTTTACTTTCTTAGAAAAATAAATAAGTGTCAGTGATATGTACAACAGGCTTTGAGTGCTAGGCATAGCCTTCAAGGCCTGTTGTCGTTTTATGGATGATGGAAATAAATTAACTTGTTTATTTTAACGGGTGCATCCGTAAATGTGTGAATCCGTAATAGATGCACAAACAGACAGATATATTGTTTCTATTCGTATCATTTCTCTGAACGATTTTGTAAATACTGCGAACGTCTTTGCTTTAAATCATTAGGAAGGGCTAAGTCCCCCCCCCCAAGAATTATATTAAAAATAATCCTAAAGTAGTTTGTGACACGTTAACCTTGTTTGGCGCGAGTAATTGGGCGGGTCGTTTTAAATTAAGATGATGAATGGACAAATAAGAACTTGCTCACACTTACCGGTCACATAAAATCCAAAATAACCACAATTGGATGATCTCCTGATAGATACATGATGTTGCAATGATCCCCGATACGAGGGATAAGGTGTTTGTTAACTAAAGTGCAGGCTACTAGCTTCAGCGGAGATTTCCCCTTTTGGTTAATCAGTAAATGTAGTTTTAAAAAGGGGTGACGGCCAATAAAGGCCCCTGTATAACCCACTCCTTGAATGGTTGCCTGTCCCATTTTACCCAATTCAAATAACACTAACAGTCTTTGTAAAAAATCAACAGCCTGATCTGCATCCTGATTTTGATGACTCGTCGGGATGGAGCTGGCTGGAGTAGTAACTGATGTCGCTTGTGCGCTCCCATTAATCCGCTCTTTTACTAAGTTGGTCTCGCCAAGGTCAGGAGATTCAGCGACTAATCTGTTAGTTGGATTTTGTTTAATTACTGCTTTTGGTCGCATAATGCAATAAATAATAACCAGAGCTGTAACCCCCAAATAAATAAGACTTAGAAACTCAACCAGCTGCCTGAGCCAGGTAGTAGGAGATGGGGTGGACTCCCCCAAAAATATATTGTCTGTAGGGTAAGGCATATGATGCCATAGATTACCCATATTACCCATACCACACTAGCTTTTGGTCTTTTAATATATTTACGTCTCGCACTTGCCTTCATCTGCTTATCATTAAAAGAATAATAAGGACAAAATTAGGACACTAATGGAGGCAAAATAGCATCATCTATATTGCGCTGGATATTATTTAGCCACCGTGAGATGTTAGCAGATTGCCGCAGTTAGAAGCTTGCTTAACCTTTCATGATTTTTAAAAAATCAGCCTTTTTTCTATAAGAAATCTCAATTTCCACATTGTTGATCATACTAACGGTCAATTCAGGGCCTTTATTTAATTTTTTAATATGATCCAGGTTAATCAAATAGGATTTGTGTGCCCGAAAAAAGCGTTCCGGAGGTAGTAAAGACTCATATTCTTTCAAGGTTTTAGATACAACAATCTCTTTCCCATCGATTAAATAAAAAGTACTGTAGTTATTAGAACCACCAATATACAGGATTTCTTCTTGTGAAACATAATAGGTTTCAGAAACGCAGCTTAAGGCAATCTTTTTAGGTCTGGAATTTATCTGCTGTAATAGCTCTTCAATATCTAATTTAGCGCTACTTAGATGCCTGTCCTGGCTTTTGGCCTCCACTTTATGCACTAATTTTTCTAGCGCAAGTTCCAGCTCATCCATATCCACTGGCTTCATTAGATAGTCCAGGGCGCTGGCTTTAAGTGCTTTTAATGCATATTCACTATAGGCTGTTACCAGGACTACCTCAAAATTGCGGTTTTGAAGATTTTCCATAAGGGTGATTCCATTTAAACCAGGCATTTCAATATCCAGGAACAACACATCAATATCATACTGATCTAAAAGCGGTATTACCCCTCTTGAATCAGTCATGGTGGCAAGGACCTCCACTGGTGTCTGACATTCAGCCAGTTTGAGCTGCAAGGCTTTGATGCTTTCCTGTTCATCGTCGATAATAATGGCTCTAAGCATAATCAAGAATTTAAATATTTAATTGTTTAATGGGGTAGGATTTTGGGGATCCAGATCTCTACAATGGTTCCCGATTGCTCACCTTCCAGATCCGTATAGCGCAAATACTGATCTGTGATCTTGCCACCATTGAGATCCGCCAATCGACTGGCTGTGATTTTCATTGCCCTGGAATTGTGGGTCTTTTGTTGCTCATTTTTGATTAACTGAGCCATTTTTCGACCAATTCCATTATCAGATACCGTAAACTTAATCTGGTTATCCACAGCCACAGCAGTGATTTCAATCAGGCCACCACCACCCACGCGGTTTTTAATGCCGTGTACCACGGCATTTTCAGCAAAAGGCTGGATTAGCATGGGCGGCATTCTACAGGCACGAATGGACTGGTCGACCTGTACCGTAAAATCAAAATGCCCACTATATCTGGTCTGTTCAATTTGTAGATACACCTGAATCAGGTCCATTTCTTCTTTAACAGCAATATCGGTTTGAGCGGTAAACTCTAATACCTGCCGGGAAAGTTTGGAAAACCGTTGAATTAACCTGGAGGCTTCCGTCTTTTTATTCTGCAGCACAAATGAGTCAATTGTATTGAGACAATTGAAGATAAAGTGGGGATTCATCTGGCTTCGTAAAAGCTTTTGCTCCATTTCCTGTTGCAATTTTTGAGAAAGCAACCTTTTTTGCTCACTGATAATACTACGTTTAGCCAGCATCCTGCTTCTGAAAAACCATAAAATCGCAAGAACCCCTGTGAGTACCAGTAGTAATGCCGCAATTAGCAGCCGGTTGCTTGCCCGAAGGGACTTTTGCTCAGAAGTTTCGATCCGAAGCTTCATTTTAAGGCTGTCCGCTTCCGCTTTTTGTTTAAAATCATAGCTTACAGCAAATTTTATCAGATCCAGATTCTTGGACTGCTTAACCATGCTGTCTCTAAGGTCATGGCTCTTTTCATAGGACTTAACTGCCTTGGGATAATCACCTGTTTGCCAATAAAGCTTCCCCCCAATCCTATACAATTCAGCCCAATAACTTGTTTCGCTAACGACTTCATGGCAATTTTCGCAGGCTTTTAGGTAACTGGCCGCTTTTTCGTAATCTTTTAAATCCAGCCAGGTGGCGGCAAGACCGGCAAGTATCAGGCAACGACCATAAACTTCGCCCACCTGGTCATGATAGGCCAGGACGCTATCAAAGTATTTAAGTGCACTGTCTGGCTGATGCAATTCATAAAATACATTACCGATATTGCCCAGGGTCTGCATCTTACCATAATCTTGCCCAATGGCAGCAGCAAGGACGGCTGAGGCTTTAAAATAGTACATGGCACTATCCAGCTTATTTTGATCAAAAAAGGTATTGCCCATATTATTCAGGGCCCTGGCCATGGCGGAGGTGTCCTTGCGTTGCCTGTTGATACTCAGGTATTTTGTTTGATATTTCAGGGCGTTATCAAAATCACCGATTTGTTCATAAACTAGGCTTGTATTCCCTAGGAGTCTTGAATAAATAAGCAGATTTGAGCTATCCTTTCCATTGTTCACTAATTGAAGCCCTTCAAATAAGGCATTTAAGGCCGGTTTAAATGCACCTTCATATAAATAAGTAAGCCCCAGCTTACTTAAAGTATTGGCGGCTTCAGGAATTCTACCCGCTTTTTTGAAAATACCAACAGATTGCCTTAGAGATTGCGTTGCCTTGGGATAATCTGCCACGTAATAATAATATATCGCCTCTGTATTCAAAAGACGTGCATATTCATAGGTGGATGGGCTGTCTTGAACCATCAGCCTGGCCTGCTGTAAAAATTGGTAGGCCAGGGGTTTATTGTAATCTACACTGTCCTCCGCAGCCTGCAGCAGGTCTAAGAACTTTTGGTAATCATCTGCGGATAAATAATGGCTGGTATCCGTGAAATTTTCATTATCAGCAATAGCGGCTTTTTGTTGCAGCTGATGGCAACTGATCATGCAAATACAGCAAAAAGGCAATAGGGCCAGCCAAATTAACGTATGACGAAGTGTTTTGCAGATCCCTGATATGTTGAAATTAAATGAAAATTGCATTCGTCAGATATTTGGTAGCACATACTGCTCGTTTATAAAACAAAGTTTTAATATTAAGTTTTGTCGTCTGGTTTTAACTTCTGGTTTAGTCGTCAAGTTTTAAAAAAAGGCATTATGAAGGCTTTAAAACTTATCATAATTAAAACAATATGTAATAGACGCTCTTGTGCTATCGTCTTGATATTGTCGTTTAGCTTTTGTTTTTACTTTTTTTGGAGGCATTAGAGATGGGGTTGAATACTACTAGTCAAAGATACTAACATTCTGCTAATACGACTGCTTACGTTCCCTAATTCATTTCGGCCGTTTACTCATTGAATTGGCCTATTTAGACTTTGGGTAGGTGTGTGCAGGGCGTCGTTGCGGCTATTTGTTATTTTGCCAATCCATCGACATTCTGCGCATCATATGTGGCGTATGAAAGGTTTTATGGAAGATATAACCTGTCCAAGGTCCAAAACTGAAACAAGCTATTTCAGTTTTGTCACCGGCAGGTTAGAATATTAATTAATCGGATATATGAAAATGATGAGACTTATTGGCATACCCAAAAGTCCATTGAATTTGGTTGGAGATACAACATCCTCCATAACTAAATAAAAGCCGGCCGCTACCGCAATGAGATTGATTTACCCGGAACTATACGAGTGCCAGGCTGGCAGCAGCCATGTTATCAGCTATTTTATTTAAAATAGCTTTATTTTGTATATGGGTTTCACAGATCTCTTTATAAATCACATAGGCCGGCGTGAAATAAGAGGCGCTCCACATTGTTTTAATTGTTTCGTTGTTGTCGAGGCCCGGACTGTTAATAAACCAGTTCATCAATCGCCAGGCTTCCTGCCAGTGGCCAAGCTGAAAGAGAAATCTATCGAGTTCAAAATAATAATAGTGGTATTGCCCCAGTTTAAATTTATATTGACTGGGCACGTGATCCTCCAATAGGAAACCGTTGGACAGCAATTGTTTAATTAGATTGTTTTTATTTTGTGCCATTAATAGGCTCAAATACTGGACAATTGCTTTTGAGTTACTGGGCATTTTATGGTAACATTCTGAACTCAATTGGTAAGCCTTATTGGTATAGCCTAAATAATTATAAGCGTCCAAAAGATAAAAAGGCACGATTTCATTGCGGGGAAATTTCTCTATAAATTCTTCACAGCGCTTTTGAATGGTTACCCATTTCTTCCTGCTGTCCGCCGAGTCTAACTCAATTTGTATCGATTGCTGTAACAGCACTTCTTCCTGCTCCATTTCATAATCGAAATTTATATCTGTCAATTCATTACCTGTTAGATCTGGAAGACTTTTCTCTAATCGATCAAGATCTGTCATGATCTGCTTATTGGCAAAAAGCTGTGGCAGGTAGTGTTTTTCTAAGATAAACACGAGCGGTGTCCATATTTCAAATTCATCAAGGTCCTCTTGCGGATCTAAATCTAATGTTTTTTCCAGAAATTTCTCCCAGTGTTGCTTTGTCCAGCCTTTTACCAACTGTGGGTCATAGGAGTGCCACTTGTTTTTAAGCTGCTTTTTCGGTTTGGACTGCTGAGCTAATTGCTCCAGGTCAAAATCTGGATTCTGAAATGGAAAAAGTTGGATCGCCTTGGGGCTGTTTTTCAAAAAGTCATAATCCCAGCTTAAAATGTTTTTAGCGAGTAGCGTCCCTTGGACGGATGGGTAACCCTCACTTTGGTGCACATTTAAGGCGTCATAAATCAATAATTCGATCGATTGTTTCTCGGCAAAGGGTTTTAATTGAAACTCTTCTATCAACTCCTCAAAGAATTCCTTTTTTATATTGAATTGATAATCACAATCTTTAATTTCCCCTGTAAACATCGAGATGCCAAAATAAGCAAAAGATAGGCAGTCATTAACGTGCTCTCTGGTAACAAAAACGCAGACAGCTGCCTCTTCAATTTTTGTTATGGCCGTATAATAATGACCACGTGGTAAATGTTTTATTCTATCCGTTGCAAAATATGTATCCCGATTGGCTTTTTGCGCCAATGGTTTGGCATTTTTCTTTTTCTTTTTCTTTTTCGAATGCTTTGCCCCCATTTTATATGCTTAGTAGGATTGATGATTCAACAAGTGTTTAAATGTCAACTTGTTAAAGCCGATTTGAATTCTTTTTCCTTCTTTTTCTGATTTTTATCTACTGGAACGCTGACGATTTACGTTACCCTTTATCTGACATGTTTTGCCGTGTTTTCCAGGTCAAATTGATGGGTATCCCAGGTTTCTCCATTTTCTAATCCCAGCCACTCCCGCATGGATGCGTAATCTGGATGCTTTGGATTGCTAATGGTATCTAGCAAGTCCTTATATCCCCAAACGCCACCACAGTCATCAGGCGGGCATTTTCCTTTGCCGCCGATTAGCTCGGCATGATTAATTTTACCTTGTTTAACGGCCTTTACCAAAATAGTATGTTCCCAGTCGTCTCCAAAGTCATAAGTATAGCTGAATTTCACTCCTGCTGTACCAAGGAACTTTGAGAGTTTCGTTTTCCGGCTATCCATATCTGCTTCTTCAGATTTGTAACCGTAGTCATCTATTGCCTGTTCGATGCTCGGACGACTACCCAGTCCGTTAGGCGTAAATGCATACAGGTGACCACCGCCCCAACCAAAAGACCGCAAAATAACCTTGTGGAGCGCATCAAATGTATAATCAGCCGGTACGAAAACTTCTCTCCATACAGGTGGCTTAGAAATTCCCTTAATTTGTATTTTTAACTGCAAGTACATGTGATATATGTATTATATGTAAAAAATCATAAAAGGTGTCATATGCCTAAAATCAAAAATAAGAAAAATTGCCCCTAATTTACCAAACTTTATGCTAAACGCATCACTAGATTGCCCAAAGTTTGTAAAGAGAATCAATAGGTCTGCCTAGCGCTAATAAATCCCAAGTAAACAACCTGTCCTCAAAAAAAAGTTTCCCTCCTTGTATAACCGAGTTAACTCTTGCAAGAATACGTACTATCAACAACTTTTGTCGCTGTTTACCGTCGAGAACGCATCATATATGGCATTGTTATGCTTACTTGTTTAGAGGCCAGGTCACCTTGTTTTCCTGACCTCCATAAGTTATCCTTCAATTCACATCATCGTTTTGCCGCCCAGCAAACAAAATAATGCTTGCTATTAGGCTTATTAAAGCTTACACAGTTAATCAATCAACTTCATCGTCAATGTCATCGTCAATATCATCGTAAACGTCATCGCTGAACTGCATATCAGGGATTTGCCTTGTTGGTTGAATTTCGTTATGGACAGGGTATTTTTCATAAAAGTCCATCCTTAGGTCTGTATCACTCAAAATTGACTTTAAACATTCAAGGGACGCCTGATTGCAATTTGATAGCGAGCGGCTGGCTTTTAGTTTAAAATCTGTCTTCTGCTTTAAAAACTGTGCTTTGATCTTTAAAAATTCACTTATTTCACTTTTTGGTTGATTTTGATGATTATCTGGATCAATCAGTGGTAGGTAATATCTATCAGTATAGACATACTCTGCAGATAGATGCTTCATCAGTAAATTGTGGTCACCAATTAGCTTGTTTAGTTCTTCCATGTCCTTATCCAGGATTAAATCCTGGTCAAAAAACTGTTTTAGTGTCGCAGCCTGATAGGAAATAAGTGGATCAATGTCCCAGTTGAGTAAATATTCAGCGATGTCTGTAGTGCTGTAAGAAAGTTTTTTGTTACCTTTTTTTTCAATCCGGTTTTGGGATCTTTTAAGTTGTCAAAACAATGCAGGATAAAATTGTGCAGTCGCCAGGTAATATCTCTACACTGCAAGTTTCTCAATGAAAACGTATGGAGTCTATGGAGTTCAGTTCTAAGCAGTGAGTGCGTTAATGGCCCTTGTGGCCATTGCTGCATACTGTTACTCCTTGGGGCAATAAAATGACCGGAGACCAATTTTTGAATTACCTTCTCAAATTTTGCCTCGTCTTTTATCTGGCTAATAACCTTATAATCTACATAAATACCTGCATTGTAAAGCTGGATATAAGCCGCCTGTTTTCGTTTGTCAAATAATTTATCCGCGACCAATTTGAGGTTCAAGGGTTCAGGCAAGTCCATGAGGACATATATTTGCTCATCAGAGATATTCGGATCCTTAAAATAGATCCGAATCTGTTGGATAAATAGTGCAACAATATTAATGGCGGGTTCATAACAAGATTTTTCATCAAGGAGTTTAACGAGCCCATTATATAAACGATGCAATGCTTTAATATAGCCCGCTGTTGCTATATCATATTTGTCCTCTAAAGGGGCCACTATTGTATCGTAATATTCAAGTTGGGTATCAGCGATGGCTATATTGTTGTTGTAAATGTTTACATATAAATACAGCATTTCTATCAATAGATTGTATTGGATTTGCTGCTGCGTTAATGGCTTTCCTTTAAAAGGGGTGATAATCCATGGGCAATCCATATGGGGCGTCGCAGCATTGTTATTATCCTGTTTGGTTGGGTGGCTGGCATTGTCAATTGAACTGTCTGTACCGCTGTTTGAAGCGCTATATTTTGAACCATTTACATTATTGTTAAAACTTGACATTAGGTGTTATTATGTAATTATTATTGCTTTTGTCGTTATTAATTTTGAAAATTAATTATAGTGATTTTCAAAATATCTATTTTGTTTTTATGTGCGTTGAATCCATTCAAAATCCCATCTAATTTTTCCCCTAATTTTTCCTTAAGTCTTCTCGTCGTCTGCTTTTCGTCGTCTTCTTCTTAATCCACATTTATCTTTTACGCTGTAAGGATAAGTAATAAAGCGGTATCAAAACTTACTAATCAGTGTTCAGTCTGGAATATTCAAATGGTAGTTTCAAAAGCTGCCTGCAATAATACAATAAACTTACAACTATTTGTTAGAAAAGTATTTATACTTCTGCCCATTTTGCTTGTTTTGCCTATGAATCAAACAGCCTAAAATGCCACCGGAAAGAGGCAAAGATATATGCTTTGGAACACTTTTATCGCACACCGCATAAAAGGGAGGCAGCGCCGCTAACTGTTATTGCAATCTCAATGACTGATTGCTTAGCCAATTCAAGTTTTGAACTAGCTGGCTTGGTTATTTGCGCTTTTTTTTCTTCATTAACGCTTTAAATTCCTCGCATAGTTCTTCCTCTTTAGGTTCAATACTTGCAAACTCAAAATGGACAGGATCTCCCTGGCCACCATCTGAAGGTACATAGCCCAGTTGGGCTAGTCTACGAATAAACAAGTGATGTTGATCCTTAAGGACAATCAGCATAAATTGCGCAGCTTTCAGGCAGTATTTATTAAGTTCGGCATCCTGGGCGACGAGCGCATGGAGTCGCTGATCATAAGGGGAGAGCTTATACACCACTGCAGCTTGCACCTGTTGAACACGGTCGGCACGTCCAATGAGTTGCATTAGTTTAGCCTGCCAGTAGTCCGGCAAAGGCAGGGCAACGGTGTCTTTAAACTCCCTGATTTGTTGGACCAAGTCAGATTTATTTTTAGAACGCGTTATGATCCTTGCTTCATCCAGCTCTAACAGATTGGGATGTACAACAGAGGGCTTTGTCCATGCACGCAGCATTTCTTGTGCAATCTCCATACTGCCTTGAACTTTTATATGTAACTGATCGGTTGCAAGTTCTAATTGCAAAGGGCCCGATACCGCCCCGGGCGCAACATAATCTTTTTTGTACTGGAATATATGCGCCCCCAGCGGTGTCAATCTACAAGCAGTAAAGCTTGACCAGGGAAAGGACTCCGAGGGATATCCACCTGCCAGCTGCTCCATATTGTCGGGATCATAGGCTAGATCCAGTAATCCAAAGGCTGCTGCCGTAAATAATGCACCCGTGATAAATAAACGCTCAATGTATGCTCTTTTATCCTTTATGTCAGATATCCAGAAAATTTCACGCGAGGGGTTTTTATTGGACAGCCTTAAGTCGTAAAGTGCATATTCATGAATGGGGTTTAATCCATTTTGTCTTGCATTTAGCATGACAAAACTCAAAAGTGATTTTAATTCAATCCATTGCCCCTCAGGAAGCAGTTTCAGCAAGTCGAAGGCTTTTGTAAGTTCCTTAGGGCGAAAGAAATGATTGTAGATATGTTTGATATTTTCAATCGGAAATAAAGTAGCTGCTGTAACCAGCTCATTAGGTTGTTGGATATTAAAGACTGTGTTCAGGATATCCAGTACAGGCGTTGTCGGTTTAAATTTAGTATTGCATAAATGCGTGGACATGAGCAGGAGTTTAATATAGCCCGTGTCGTTCATGAAATTATGGAGCGGTAGTTTTTTAGCTGCATTTTTTAAAGAGGCAACGGTAAAGCTGCCAGCTTTCGTGTATTGTAGTTTACCCTGCTGTAAATATATGAGTATTTGGGGTAAATCCTGATAAACAGCCAGCTCTGCCTGGTAGACCAAGTAATTTTCGGGAATTTTTACTGGGTTGATCATCGCACCCTCGGGCTTATTAGCGACGACTTTAAATGCAGTTTGAATAAACTCCGGTAGTACATAGATTAAATCTTCGCGTGGAATACAACCGTCCTCATCATAATCCTCGTCATAATCTTCGTCAAAATCTTCGTCGTAATCCTCACTATCGTCCTCAGCAAATAGGCCGTAATAATTATGCTCCAAGTGGTCTTTTATTCCATTTGATTTAGGGGCCCGATCCTCAGCGTTTAAATCGGGCCTTCGATTTTCAACGATTGAGGGATATAGCGAAACAAACTGGTCGCTTTCCATCAGAAAGCTATCCCATTTTCGATAGGCTACCAAACTAACCAACTGGCCTAATTCATTGTACTCGTCTTCAATCATTTCCTCGCCAAAATGTTCTTTTGCCTGTAAATAAGGTACATCTTTTGACCAGATAAGCTTGTCGAGAAATTCACCGTCTTTTTGTATTTGAGTGGTATAAATATAATAAAACTTCAATAGCCATCTATCCGTAAAAAATAATAAACAAAGCTTTCGGAACCATTCTTGTTGGTCTTCTAAATGGTAGCGCGCGAATAAGGTTTCCAGCTGCAAGGCCTGCTTAAAACTATTAAACTGATGCGCAATGAGCCAATCAGAAAAATCTTTTATATCTTGGACAAAATAACCAGAATGTTGACTAAATTCGATGATATCCTTGTCCATCAATATATGTATTTGGCTAAGCACAGGGGCGTCTATTTCATGTGGATATTGTTTGTCCTTTCCCAGCACTTGGCCAACCGCTTCCAACAGCCATACGCCGGCGCGCCTATTACGCGCCTGCGGTTTATTGGAGGAGCGGTTGGAAGACTTATCCAGCGGTGTTTTCTTATTATTTTTTTTCATGGAAACTACTATTTAGCTCAAAATGAGCACTTTTTCTTTTACAGGTATGGATGGTTCGCTACATTGCTTGTCAAAACTGCGTGTCAAATAAATCCCGCAACTCCCCAGTCGTTTTAGCCAACTGGTCAAACTGCATGTTATTTATAGGTATATTTGTGGGTGTATCCAGTAAATACCCCAAACTAGACATTCTGTTTAGAAATTTAAGGGCGTTATGCATCTCCACAATTATCGTGAAATTTTGCCCTTTTATGGTGATTTCACGCAATACCTCGTCCTGGCTGATCAACTTGTGGAGGTGTTGATCAAAAGCAGATAGCTTAAAGACTTTGACTTGCCCTACCGTTTTTACCTGGTCACTATTTTGAACCAGCTGCATTAACTGTTCTTTCCACCGGTCAGGCATTGGGATTTCAAGGGCCGATTTTAAGCGTTGAATACTGTTTCGTAAGTCGCTTTTGTGGAGACAAGTATGCAGGATCTTATTTGTGTCAAGTTTTAACTGCTGCCCCGAAATAGTTGTGGTCCAATCGCGCAGCTTTTCCGCCACCAGGTCAAAGTTACCTGTTACATTCAAAAATTGACCAGTTTCATCCAGCCTATAAACCGTCTTGACGGCCGTATCCGGTAAGGTGTACTGCTTTTTATCCAAAAATAAATGTGCGCCTAATGCGGTCATTTGACAGGCAGAAAACCGGCCCTCTGTTTCCCCCTTTGGGCCAGCTGCATATAATTCAGGCTGATTGGGATCATAAGCTAATTCAATAAAACCTAGAGAGGCTGCCAGTAATAATATACTGGTTATTGTTTGGCGCCTGATTGATTTTTGTTTTTGAATGTCTAACCCATTATGGAATTGCAATTGATTGGGCCCACTATAATGTGGACACAAATTATTGATTAATTCCGCTGAATAAACATTCATATCAAAATGAATGCAGTCCATAAAGAGGTGAATGTTTTCCAGTGTTATCCAGCCTTTTTCCGGAAGCTTCAAAATGACTTCTCTAAATGTAAGGTAGGCATCCTTGTCACAATAATACTGCTGCTTGAAATTCCTAAAACCAAAGTAAGGAAAGATAAGGCACTCAAGGAGGCTGAGCGTTATTTGCGTGCTATGAAAAAATAATTCTTTTAGCACGGTCGGTGTAACCTCCTGGATTTGGCTATGGCTGGATAAGTTTACAAAACTTGCCAGCAAAAAAGCTTTGACGTAACCTGGGTCATTGGGGAAACTAACCAATCCCAGCCTTCTTTGTGTGGTCTTAAGCGACGCAATATTTAAAAAACCATTCTGATTTTTTCGGATGTTTCGCTGTTGCAGGCTACTGATAATGAGTGGTAATTCCTTAAAGATGGCTGCTTCAAAACAATACCGCTTCCAGTCAGCTGGTATGTCAATGGGCACAAACCTATCGGCGCGCTTATGTTTGGGTAGAATGGCCATATACGCCAACCGGATATAGCTGGGAAAATAAAAGCCCGTCCGGCGATGGGTAATTTTATCTTCCAGACGCTCAATTTGATAGGACATATAGACGCCTGAATCAAATTTTAGAAAAGCAGATAGATGCTGGTAATTGGCCCTAAGTCGTAAATCACTGGTAGTTTCAGGGACCAGGTACAACAATTCCTTTTGATAAATTTGTTTAACTTGTTTATAACTAGCTACTTGTTCAAAGGTTAGCAGTGAAATAAAAGCCTGATCTTCTGCTGTTTGCAGCTCATAATAATAGCGCAAAAGATCGGCGTCGCTGTAAAATTTTGCCAGCAGCGTTGCCCGGTCATTGTATTTAAGCTTTTTCAACCCCACTTGCAACTCCTTGGCAATAAGTTTAAAATTCGCTAATTGACCAATGTCCTTATCTTTATGTTGCTGGTTAATGAAGGTGACAATGGGTTCCAATAATGTATATAAATAATCATTATACGGCTTGTCAACTATTATCTTTTTGTATAAAATATTTTCTATGACCATGCTTTAAGGACGCTTATTTGTTTTATTATTGCTGTGTTATTTAAAGGTTGGTATTGATGCCAGCACCTAACTTTATCAGTACTTTGTGTCATTTTCAAATAAGTTAATAGCCACTTATGCGACTACAATGCGCCAGATGAAAGCTAAAATCAGTACTAAATGAACACAATGCCGATTATTTTTGCTCATCAGTCTTAATAACTGTTTGATAACTAGACAGTTCACTAGCCTCTTTTAGTAAACCCACGGTTAATTCAGCAAAACTAATCAATTATTAGGGTCGTTTAAATTTATCGACCAACTATCAAATGGGCTGTGAATATTTTGTTGATAAATCAATTGTGACTCCTGCAAATTTTACAGAGTTGGTGCACTGATCGCGTTGACTTTTTGAGCATGTATGCCCAGAATCCTGCTAAAACTCAATTTTATAAGGTATTTTATACCCGTTTTATACGATTTTAAGCCTTTTAAACCTATAAAGCCTGGTAGCTCCCCAAAGCCACTATGTTGATGTAGACGACGTTGCCTCAATCAATCCATACGTTAACTAAAACTAAAAATTTCGATTAAGGCAACTCAGTAATTTTAGTCATTGATTTAATCATTCTCAAACCTAAATATTATGAAAAAGGTTGCTGTTTTTCTAATTATCTGTAGTATTTGTGCTTTACTGGTCTCTTGCGGTAAGGAAGGTCCGATAGGTGCTTTGGGACCCGAGGGACCACAAGGCGAGGCAGGCGCAGCCGGCCCGGCCGGTCCGGCTGGCGCAGATGGAAGTGTTATTTATAGTGGCAGAACTGCGCCAGTACTCACTGTTGGTGAACCAGGGGATTATTATATTAATATCAACACGGGAGAATTCTACGGACCCAAAACAGAAACTTCCTGGGGCAGTGCATTTAACTTAAAGGGAAGCGATGGCAAAGATGGAACCAACGGCTCTAATGGTCAGGACGGCCAGGATGGCGACAAAGGCGACAAAGGCGACAAAGGTGACAAAGGTGACAAAGGTGATAAAGGTGATAAAGGTGATAAGGGAGATAAGGGAACTGATGGGAAAGATGGTACCAATGGTACAAATGGCAAAGATGGTGATAAGGGAGATAAGGGTGATAAAGGTGATAAAGGCGCAGATGGCACAGATGGTAAGGATGGCACTAGGATCCTGGGTGGTAATGGTACGCCTTTGCCAACACTGGGAAGTGTAGGTGACTTTTATCTGGACAGACAAAACTTTGTTTTATATGGCCCTAAATTATCTGCCACAGATTGGGGGGCGGGCCTTCAATTGCAGGGCCGGGATGGCAATGCAAACGTCAAGAGTTTTATTAAGGAGAATTTTGTCATTGACGGTGAGAACTTTAGTCTGGAGATACCAGCCATTACGCAGGATATAATTAATACTGGTGCTGTGCTCGCGTATGTGCGTACTGCGGTAGATGCACGCAGTAATATCTGGAATTTTTTCCCGGCAGACATCCGCTATTATATAGACACCCTTAGTTATATCAGCAGCGTAAGACTGCAATATTTTAGTTCGGGATCCATCCATTTTGCGACCGACCCACAGATGTGGTCCTATCTGCCTCCATTAAGTTTTAGGATTATCGTTATAGAAGGCCAGGATGGGGCTTCTGGGCAAAGTGGACAGGTTTTACATTTAAAAGGAAGGCCGGTTGATTTTGCCACGATTAGAACCTTGTATGGATTGCGAGATTAATAGCATTTAAGGTATGGCATGGCGCTTATTTAGTTGTCATGCAAGGTTAATAAGGATCTTAAGCTGACTAAATCACCTAAACGCAGCGGGCGGCCAACCCTCAACCGTTCAGCTCACTTGCATCTTTTGTAAACTAAGGTAAAAAAATGAAAAAATGTATTGTTTATATATTCGCTTTAGCCCTGCAGGCAAGTACCGTGCTTTTTGCCCAGGATTTAAGTAATTTGTCCAGTCAAAAGCCGGTGACATTATCTGGAGGTATTGGAGCCGGCACGCAGTTTTACACATCCAATGAACCTTATAAAAGCCGCGATCCTTTTATCTGGAATCTCAACGGCAATGTTACTGCCAATATCTACAGCGTTTCACTGCCTTTTTCCTTTGTGATCAATCAATACAGTAAAAGCTATAGCACGCCATTTAGTCAATTTGGGCTGAGTCCCACTTATAAATGGGCTACCCTGCATTTAGGCTACCGTAGTATGGAGCTGTCCCCCCTTATTTTGGTGGACAAAGCTTTTTAGGTGCGGGCATAGAATTACATCCGGGTAAATTCAGTTTCACCGGGTTTTATGGCCGCCTGAATAAGGCCATCAGTGAGGATACCACCTTTGACCACCGTATAGAACCCCAGTATTCCAGGGTAGGTTATGGATTTAAATTTGGGTTTGGGAAACCTGAGGCCAGCATAAACCTCAGTTTCTTTCATGCCAGCGATAAGGAGAAATCCATCGCTGAAATTATGGACACATTAAATACCCTAAGACCACAGGAAAATAGCGTGCTTGGCCTTGGCTGGGCCTATACTTTTTTTAAAAAACTGTCTTTTAATGGAGATTTGGCCTTAAGTCTACTGAACCGCGATAAAACATATGGAGCATTAGACAGTATTGGTCATTACGAGGTGCCAAAATTTGTCCGGTCATTTACACCCATCAATGAAAGCTCTGTGCTCAGTTATTCGGCAAGAACGGAGCTCTCCTTACAGTTAACTGATTTTAATGCCAGTACAACTTATCAGCGAATTCAACCGGATTATATTTCTCTGGGTACACCTTATACGGTCAATGACCTGGAAACCATATGCCTTGCGGCAGGCGGCAACCTGCTTAAAGGCCACTTGAATCTTTCAGGTGCCTATAGCACCCAGCATAATAACCTGGAACACGCCCTTTCAACTGAACTCTTGGCCCAATCCGGCAACCTTTCCATTAATGCCAACGTAAATAAGCACCTCAATCTAAATGTAAATATCAATGGGGCCAAGGTGCTACAAAAAGATGGCCTAATTGTACTAAATGATAGTCTTCGCATGGATCAGCTAATGCTTAATTACAGCTTTTCCCCGTCTTATGTAAGCTCAACAGATATCCAGCAGCATACGCTCAGTGCGAGTATCAACTATACAGATTTAAAAGATAATAATCCAGCCACAGCAGTAGCCGCTGCCGGTAATAATATTAATCTTAGCGCAAGTTATGGCCTGCAGTTTATAAAGGCCTTCAAAGGTATTACGGCTGGCCTAAACTACAGTGTATACGGCCAAAAAGACTACCGGTATTATTCCACGGGCTTACATATTGGAGGAAACGCCCAGTTTTTAAAAGCGCATAACTGGAACCTGCAAGGTGATATTGGGTATTTTTTTAATAGAACCAATGGCGCAACTGTTAGCAATAATACCACATTTTCCCTAAGCAGTGGCTATAGCCTGCATAAGCATAGCCTGAGTCTATATAGTAGTTATACAATTACCCCACCGGTCTATCTAAATCCGCTGGATAAGGTCAATTTGAACCGCATTCCCTATGCGGTCAATACCCGCAATTTATCCGGTGGTATTACTTATGGTTATCAATTTTAAAATAAGAGCAGCAATGAAACTTCAAAAGTCCCTTTCTAATACCTATAGCAATCCATCTTTACTAGACTGGCTAAAGCTGCAATTGATATGCCCCGCATTGCGGTTTTTTGTAGGTCCGCTTGTTCGCCCCTTATCAAGACCAACGATACGCCCTTACATTCAGTCATTACTATTAGCGCTTTGTTTGCTATTTGCTTCAGGTGCTTCATTGGCTCAAATGCCCGTTCAGGTTCAGGTCACCGTGATGCAGCCAGTCTCTCCTTATCTGCCACAGTTAGCGGCAGATATTACGGGCGGTCATTACGGACAGGTAGAAGAGAGCCTTACCAAAAAACTATTGATCCAGGTCATTAATACGGGACAATCACCCAGACGCATTAAATTAAGTGCAAAAATAGAAAGATTGTCACCCACGCCGGCCAGCGTTACACTGCGTCCCGATTACCAACCGTCCCAACCAATAACACTGGCGCCCAATCAGGTTTTACAACTGAATCGCCAAAATATTGAAGACGCCTTCGGTAATTTCTCTCGCAGACAACTGCAGTTTAATAATTTAAGCCTCTCAGAACTGCGACAAAACGCTGTCAATTATAAACTGCCAGAAGGAATTTACCGGGTTTGTGTCACGGCATACGACTATGATAAACCCGGTCAGTCTGTGCCACTTTCTGCGCCCGGTACAAGTTGCGCCGTATTTAGAATTTGTTACACGGCAGCCGCACCACAGTTTACCATGCCAGTATCCACTTTGATGGCCAGCGGCAAAGGTCGCGGTATGAGTAACGCAGGTGGTTTTAGCAGCTTTACCCCTAATTCCGCTCAGATACAGTTTGCATGGACACCACCTAGCAGTACCTGTGGACTGCCATTAGGTATGCTTAGCTATGATTTTGAAATCCGCCAGATGTTCCCGGGGCAGGCACTTAGTGACGGGAAGCGCAATCCTGTGGTCTTTCAAAAGCGCGGGCTCACCACCAATATGTTTTTACTAGATACGCTCAGATATCCACATGTATTACAGGCCGGGAAAAAATACATTATTAGGGTCAGGGCTATCGCCCAAAATATTCCAGGTAATCCAATTGAGATCGCCAATCAAGGCTACAGCGAAATCGCCGCCATCACCTATACACCAAAAAGTTCATTTACAGATTTTTCCAGGACAGCCGTTGCTGGTAAAGTAGTGCCTGCGACGACTACTACTATTAGCGGCCAGACTGATCTGCCTTCGCCCCCTAAGGCCGTGTCTCTGGCCTTAACTGCACAAAACGGTTGCACTTTGCAAAATCCACTAGACCCCGATAGTCCGGTTTACTCGGGAGATTTACTGCCGGGCGACAGCGTTCATGTGGGCGACTTTGTCATGGTGGTCAGTCAGGCGACGCGCATAGTCCCTAATGAAACCCTATTTAAAGGATCCGGCATTATCATGTGGCAACCCTTTGGTCATCCTATTATGCTGAACGTTGTTTTTGAAAGTATTCGTATCAATGAAAAAAGACAACTGCTGGCGGGCACTGTCACCACCAACTGGGACAAGACCGCGGGAGCGGACTGGCTGCAGCTTTCTTTGCCAGACTATCAGAACAAGGTGAAAAACCTGACTGGCCCCATTATCGATCCTATTTTGAAAAGAGTAAACGAGGTAGCACATCTGGACAAGCAATTTGAAGGCAAAGAAGCCGTAGATTTTCCTTTGGGATTAAATAACCAGGACTTTGCAGGTGTAGCGGCCACACTGGCCATTACAGGTATCATCTTCAAACCAAACGGAACCGATATGCGCATGCTATTCAGCATGAATATTCCAGGTGCCGGCATGGGCAATCAGTGGCTTTCTCTATGCGGCGCCGGATTCTGTATTAATCCCACCGGATTATCCATGGAACATGGCCTGTTATATCTGCCCTCAGACAGAAGTATTGATTTTGGAGAGGTTGCCTTCACCTTAAAAGGGGCTGTTCCCAGCGGGGAGATGTCCGAACTGGATACCACGCAAACAACGTACTTAAAATGGAATGGCAAAGACGGGTTTGAAAAACTTTTTGTCAAGGCAGAGGTGCTGCTACCTGCTAAACTAAAGGCCGTTAATAGCCTGGGTGTAGCAACAGCAGAAAGAGTGAAAATGAAAACAAGCTTTTCCTTTAGGGAGTGGAACGACTGGATGGCCAAACTGGAACCTTCCGAAGACTTTGAGATTGAAGGCCTGAAAGGATTTACCGTGTCTGCCAAAGAAGGGCTGTATTATGATCATTCCTTATTACAAAACCCCACCGTGCAAAACTGGCCAAAGGATGAAAATGGCCATACTTTTCTGCATAGAGACCAGCCGGCCTATCAAGGACTGTATATGGAAAAACTAAGTATGCAGTTACCAGCTGACTTTATCAGTTCCGGCAGCACCCGGCCAAGCGTAGAATTCGGTGATTTGTTCCTAAGTGAAGATAACGGCCTTTGGGTGGATATCCAGGCCAAAGATCTGCTGGAAAAAGGATCTATCGGAAAATGGGCCTTTACGATAGACCAGCTATCCATTCCCATTAAGGAGTGGATGCCGCAAAAAGCGAACATGACAGGAAAAGTCGGACTACCCATCAGCACCGACCAGCTGAGTTATGAATGCCTGCTTAGCACGACTGAAGAGGACGGACTCAGTTATGCTTTCTCCATAAAACCACCTTCAGGCGGGGTACATATTCCATTTTGGGCAGCAGACTTTAACCTGGAACCCAACTCTTTATTTACCATACAAAAAGATCCGCTGGGAGCCGCCATACAGATGGAACTTAACGGTAAGCTAAATGTAACCATCAATAATCCGGTCCATATCGTCTTTACGGCGCTTACCATACAGGGCATGCAAATGGGCAACCGCAAAGAAGGACGCAATGAATTTTATTTTATGCCAGGCAACATCCATACGGGCAGTGAACCTAGCAGCAGCACCGCTTTTATGCAGCGGCCACTAGAACAATCCCTGGATGAATACCAAGAATTAAAAGGTCGTTACGCATTGTCAGGCCCTAATCACGAACAGCCCTTTTATGTACCTGAGGGCTTGCCTGGAGCGGTAGGTGCTGGTGCCAGTGAAAACGATCGTGGTGTGGGTGGATTTAGCGTTAGCCTGAAATCCCCCAAACCGCTGGTCGGTATGGATGATAATGGAATCAAGGTGGGCATGTCCTTTGAACTGGATATGAATCTTGGATTTGGATCCATAGGTCTAGGTGGCAAGTCCATTTTAAATCTCTACGGTTATATCGATCCCGCTGATTATACGCCTAAGCCCGAAGTGCATTGTAAGGTGGATTCTATTGCCATTAACGGCAAGTTCGGACCTGTGGAAGTCAGTGCTTCGCTTGGATTTATGCATGATGACATCTGGGGCGAGGGCATTATGGGAGCAGGATCCGTATCCTTCCCGCCGGGTATTAATATTAAGGCCAATGTTGTTTTTGGTACGGCGGTAAAAGGATTTAAATATTTTGGTTTCGGGGCCAGTGTGTATGACGGCACCAAAGGCATTGCCCAAATTGGTCCGTTAATCATTAACGGCTTTGGGGGCGGCTATTACCATAATCTGGAGATAGATCAGTCCATTGGTGGGGGGTGCCTAAAATGAAGCCCGTAGAAAATGCCGAAGGCATCCAGGCGAGCTTAACGCTGTCTTATATTCAGGCCACCGTCTTAAAGGCGAAGGCCACCTTAACGGTCGGTATTCTAAATGGTGCACCTATTAACATTGGGATTGTAGGGCAAGCTGATGTGGTCTCAGACGGCAAAGAAGGTAGTGCGGGACTGGTGCATACTGATCTTTTGATGCAATATGATATACAAAACGATCAATTTGACGCGTTTTTAAAAGCAACTGTAAAAGTAATCATTGCTGAGGCTAAAGTCCCGATCTGGTTATATTTTGGTGCTAACACGCCTATACCTATTGGTGAAACAGCGGCTGAGCAAAAGACACGTCAAAGCCAAAACAGCAATTTTGATTATTACTTATATGTAGGCTGTCCGGATGGCAATGGCGCCAGCCGGCTAGGGGATGCCTTCTCTAAAGTTAAAGTAACGATTTGGAAAATGGATGCGGGTATTGTCTCTGGATCGTTGTATGGAGAGGCTTATTTCTGTATTGGTTCGATATTGCCTAAGTTTCCACCACTACCGGACGAAATCAATAAATTTCTTGGCTATAGTACGCAAAGCAGCAATGAAAACAGCGTTATTAATATGATAAATCAGGGGGGTAGTGCCAGTGGGTTTATGTTTGGTGCCCTGGTGCACGGTAACATCAATGTGGACCTGGCTGTTATACGCGCTTATGCGAAGGCTACGGTTGGTTTTGACGTTGCTTTACTACATGTTACCAATCCGGGTAGCTGCCAGGTGGGCACTTCCTTTGGGATGAATAACTGGTACGCCGTTGGACAGGTCTTTGCATACTTTGCCATGGGGGTAGATCTGCATATAGATGTCGGTCTGTTCAGTGGTAATGTAACCCTAGCCAAATTACAGGTAGGAGCAGCCATTAAAGCCGGATTGCCCAATCCTACCTGGATGAATGGCCGCATTAAAATTGTAGGAGAAGCCCTGGGTGGTATGGTGCATGTCAATAAAAGCATGAAATTTGAAATTGGCGAAGTCTGTGTGCCTGAGATGGATCCACTGGCGTCCATTAAACTGATTGCCGAGGTGGGACCGGGTACCGATAATGTTAGCGTCTTTGCCAAACCTTATGTGATCTTTAACCTGCCCATGGATAATAAGCCATTTAAATTTAATGTAATGGATAAAGAGGGCCATGAGACGACCAGAACCTTCCGCTTTAAGGTGGATCATTATACAGTCAAAAGTGAAGATAACGGTTATGTCGGTCAGGGCACCAAACAGTTCAGTGCTGATGGTTACACCATGACCCTTTGGTCAGATGAAGCTTTTAGAGAAAAAATGAAATATACCATTACCATTCATTGCAAAGCAGAAGAGTTAATTAATAACAATTGGCAAAAGCCGGCAGGGAAAAGTGAAGAGGAGGAATCCATTGCCTTTACCACCGGTATAGCACCAGATACCATCAGTGAACGTCACGTCGTGATCAGCTATCCGATCAACGGTCAAAACTACTTTTTGAAAAATGAATTTAAGGGTAAAAAATCCATGGTCGTCGTCGATCAGAGAAACGACAAGTATTTTAAATTAGAGAATGATTCTAATCCAATTAAGAAACTAACCATTATTGAAGCCGATGGTGGTCAGGTCATTAATACCAATTTTTCAGTCAATGGTAATGATATCCTGTTTGATTTGCCGGGTAGTCTGAAAAACAGTACGACCTACCGGATGTACTTTAGCATCGAGTCCAGCAAGACCCAAGAAATCAAGACAACGACCGAGCTGGTGGATCTGGAAAAGACAGCAGGGACGGGTACAGTGTCTATGGCAGATGTGGATTTCAGTACAGTATCTATCAATACTTCCGTCAATATCTTAGGCGCATCAGGTAGTGGAAATGCCATACAATCACCGACTACTACCTCCGCCTCCGAGCGTGGTATCCGAAATAAAGCGAAGCAAGAACAAAGTCATCGCGATGCCATTGATAGGTTTAGAAAAGGTGAAACACCGGTCATGACGGTTATTAATGAGGGGATTGAAAACGGGACGGTTGATCCAACTAAGATTCAGGACGGCACCACGGCCCAAGGCAAGGAAGTGGCTGTTTATCAGCCAGCTACCGGCCGGATTATTTACCAGATGATTTTAGAACCAGTCAATTTAACACCTTCGCCGATAAAATGGCTTCCTTTGGAAGTGAGTTGACCAGTGGAGGATTGATCAAAGAAAGTGGTACAGCAACAGAAAACCTAATAAAGGTTGAACAGGCTAAGTATACGACCGCAACACTTTATACCAAGCAAGGCCCTGAAGGTTTTGATGAATGGGAAATCAAAGGTCAGGTGCGCCAGGTAGGAGAGGCGGCAGAGGGTAATAATCCTTATACCTATACCATACCGCCCTTACTTTACGTTAAAATGGGTTTTGATAAAAACATCGAAAATGATAAGCATATGAACGTGCTGTATAGCTTGCAATCCAGACTGGAGAATGCCAGGCTGAATGTAGATTATGGGGCGGCTACGATTCGCGCCTTAATCCAACTAGGTGGGGACCAAGACCGGATGGGGCTATTAATATAGATGGTACCCTCGCCTCAGGACATATTGACTGGACAACCGGAAAGATAACAGGCAGGCCACACTTGGGCACTATAAATGGCGGCCCAATAGATAAAACGAACCTGTCCATCGGTTATGAACGCGACAAGTATTATGCTTACGATCTTGTGCTGCTTAAAAATGCTGCAGATGCATACATTTATTATCAAAGCCAGTTCAGTAGTAATTATGCGGCCCTCCAGAAGTTAATTGATGAGACGAAGAAAAATCGCAGCATTTTATCGGACCTTGGCTTTTCGGCGACCTTTATTAATGATCTTGTAACCAATATTACGAATAATTCTAATGAAAAATATGTGTATGATAAGTTTATTACAGATCGGCACCTGCTGGCCAAGACTAAATACGGAACAGTGCAAATACAACCGGGGCAGGATGACTATTTCTGGTTAAACGGTGCTTTGGATAAAGATCTTAAAAACCGAATTCAGGCATTGACGTTTAAGTCTTTACCTAGCGGTAGCCAGCATCCACTGATATTCACCTATGGCATAAATCCTATCAGAACTCTGCAGTTTCAGCAAGACAGGAGTAATACGCCATGGATGAAGGCCGTAGGGGATATCAGCAGAGGGGTACAAAACAGTAAATCCATGCGGATAACGACGCTGGCAGAGGAAATTCAGGCCTCCAGGACCAAAACGATTGTTTCCGAGGTGCCTGTGCCCTTTATCATTTTTCCCCAGTAGGCTATTTATTATTCAATAAAGTAAAGTTATAAACAGTGAAGACCTTTCAGACATAGTAACTCGTTTAACGACTCGTCACTTAATCTTACGTTATGAAAATACTATTTAATAAAACAAAAATGAATTTATCCCTGAAGATAAACTTTAACACCAGGAACCGCATTTGGTTGATTAGCCTAGGCAAGATTTTGTGCATGGTATTGGGGCTGACGATAATCGTAATAATCAGCTGCCAGTCCTTACTGGCGCAAAGTGCGCCTCTTACAGACAGCAGTGCACCTTTTGGAATTGCCCTTAAAGCAAAGGCCTTTGGCGACTCTATTGTTTTAAGGTGGGCGCCTACAGACGGGATCGCCTGGGGTGTCAGCCGGCGTAAAGGGTATACGGTTTATCGGATAACTTATGGCTTTAACGGCAAAGTGGACACGACACTTCTGACACCTACACCTATTTTGCCCTGGACATTAGAAAAGCTCAATACCCTGGCGGCAGGTAAAGATCCTTATGTCGCCATGGCGGCGCAGGCTCTTTATGGAAAGGACTTTACGATGACAAGTAAGGCACCCCGCAGTCTGGTGGAAGAGATTGAGCAGCAAAGTGATGCGTATAACCTACGTTTTTTCGTGGCCATGCAGGCCGCAGATCTTTCCAAAAAGGCTGCCGAGGTAATGGGGTTCAGGCTGGTGGATAAAGCGGTCACTAAAGGCATGTATTATGGGTATATTGTCCAAAGTGACACGGCCAGTGAAGGGGAGCCTTTGAAGGCAGGCATTACAAAACTGGTGAATGCAGTTCCTGCAAAACCATTGACGCCCCAGGGCCTGGAGGGTATGGGTAATGATATGAAAATTGAACTCCAATGGAACCGGCAGCAAAAAGGCGGATTTGATTACTTTTTTATTCAGCGCAGTATAGATGGCGGAAAAACCTATCAGTTATTAACTCCGGAACCTTATTTCAGCTCCTATAATCCAGCCCTGGATAAGGGCGGTGATAGTTTGCAGGGAAAAGTACAGGCTGTACTCAGAGACCGGCAGGTGTTTTTTGATAGTATCCCGGAAAATTATGTGGATTATTATTACCGCATTGCTGGTATAGATCCTTTTGGTGACACAAGTCCCTATAGTGAGCCCATTAAAGTCCATGGGGTGGACCGAACACCACCCAGTCGGGTCATTGTTGACAGTGTGGCCAATATATTTCTAAATCATATATTTATCAGGTGGAGGGATCCCGAGAAAGCAGGTGATCTGGTGGGTTATTTTGTGGCCAGAGGCAGTGAGCATGATGGCCCGTTTTATCCTGTGCATGATAAACTACTTCCCAAAAGTGCAACTTCCTTTATCGATACGACGGCTAGCGCAGGGGATAAGATATTCTACGTGGTAGCCAGTGTAGACACCGCAGGCAATTATGCTTATTCTATGCCTCGCATGGGGCTACTCACCGATAGTATTCCACCAGCAGCGCCTACTGGGCTTAAAGGCATGATGGACGCAGCAGGGATGATTGTACTACAATGGGATGCCAATAAGGAAAAAGATATGAGTGGCTATAAGGTTTACTATTCTTATAATCCTACCTCAAATTTTATTCAAGTCACGCAGTATCCTGTCAAGTCTACCTTGTTTGTGGACAGCATTAGCCCTACTACACTTGACCGGCATGTCTACTATAAAATCGTAGCCCTGGATAAACAAGGCAACCATTCAGACTATTCTGAAGCCGTTGATATCCAAAAGCCGGTGGTGACTCCACCTTCTGCACCGGTAGCCAAAAGCATATACTCCACCCAAAATGCCATCATTACGGAGTGGATCGGCAGTAGCAGTGAGGGTGTCTTAGGTTATGAAATTTACCGAAAAAAGTCAGGCGATGCGCCGTGGGATACCTTAACTGTTATCCAGCAACAGCCCTTTGGAGTCCCCTTTCAGTTTGAGGATAGTACCGCTTGTCAGAACCAGACTTATATTTATGCGGCGGCGACAGTAGATAGTACGGGACCACGAAGCAAGTTATCGGCTAAAGTCTCTGGCTACTTACATAATGGGTTTGTACTGCCAAGGCCTGACAAGTTAAAGGCCGTTTACCAAAAAGAAAAACGATCTATTGTCCTACAGTGGGCTGGGCCCGCTATAGCGCAGCCTTATTACATCATCATACACCGCGGCGTAGGGGATGGTATATTAGCTCCCTGGCGTTCGCTGCAGGTGTCAGCAGCGGAATCTGTGGATGGTTCTACCAAAGATGGAAAGGCATTAGCTGTCAAAAACAGTTTTGAAGATATAGGCGTGACCAGCGGCAAGCACTACCAATATGCCATTGAATTTCATGAAATGAATAAAGATAATAAGGCTGTGGGTAAATCAAGCGGTAAATCACCCCTAAGTCAGGTAGTCAACGTTCAGACAAACTAATTATGGCGTATAGCAATTTATCTTCTATATAACTAATTTTTTTAAGCAATGCCAGAAGTCCTAGTTGTACTACAGAAAAGTGATTTTGCTGAAGTTCAAAAACAAAAAGATCGGATGCACAAAATGCGCATCCGTGGCAAATATTGCTTGTTTTTGCTCTTACTTTTGCAATTAGTCACCAGTAATAGCTGCGTATTTGGGCAGCGCGATAGCGCTGCCGTCCTCGGCTTTACCAGTGGGTATGATATTGTCAGTATCTCCGGACCGGGTTGGGCATCCGGCGCCGATTCTGGGGATCTGTTGGTTGAACTGCAAAGTAAAAGCACTGGTGATGAGCCACCTGATTTTGAGAAAATATTGCTGTTGCGGGTTCATAAGGGTGCTTATCAACTAATTGCAGAAAATGAGGGGCTTGTTATGGATCCTGCCATGCTTGGATCAGCTGGCAGCTCATCCATTTATCTGCTGGACAGTGAATTGCATGTTGATTATCATTTGGGGAGTAATAGCAGTTTTAGCAGAATATCTATAAGCTTTAAAAAAAATGCGAGGGGACAATATCTATTTAAGGAATACCGATCTACAACCAGTCATTACGGAGAGGAAGACCTTTTTGCAAGAGTGCTGATCCAGGCGACCCCAACCGGTCCATTGACATTTTCTGAGGCGACCGAGGCGGTAATATTAAACAAGCTTTCAAAGAACCGCTCTGGGATGGAACCTGAAAATATCGCTAATAACAATCTTTCTATTAATGACGCTGCTAAAAAGTTCCAAAAAATGATCCCTGAAGCCTATCAGCTCATTAGCTTTGTCATAGGAGATCTTAACGGTGACGATTTTGTTGCAGATGCGTTGTTACTTGTGCAAAACGATGAGAAGGTCTCGCTGATGCTTCTTTTGGAAAACAGCGATGGAACTTATCGGTTACAATCAGAAAACAGAAAGCTGCTTTTACCTTATTATCCCACAGAAGGTAGACCTATTCAAAATATTCGCCTGGTTATTAAAAATACCTATTTTACGATTGAACAGCGTATAGCCACCTCAGAAATGGACTATGAACATCGGTATTTGACTTTTCATTTTAACCCTGGTCATGCGCAGTTTTTATTGCACCGATATGACGTAGCCTATTTTGAAGGATTTAAAAACAAGCCTGTTAAGGTTATTGAACAAAAATATCCGGATGATTTTGGTGACTTATATTTTGCAGACATTGCCAGCCCACCCAATACATTTATTTATGAAACCCCAAATACCTTGTTATCTGGTTTGGTTAAACAAAAGGTAGGTGGCATTGGCAATGAAGGTGCTGGTCTCGGCTCTGGAAACAATGAGACTGATGTTTCCAATATAAATATACCCTTCACCGTAACCACGCTACAGTTGGATCATCCTATAAGCGTCCAGCCGCCACCCTTTAGCGTAGGCGCCTCATTGGAACAGCCTTTGGTCAGTAGTATTGCTAGCGTACAGCTGTTAACAGAGAACAGATCCATCGCTTTGCAAGAATATTATGGTAAACAGGTACTTGTAACGGGGACATTTTTGCCTGGCACTTCAAAGCAACATATTACCCCTGTTGTATTTGTTATTCATACGATACAGGTTCAGTAAGACACTTTTGGGTTACTTTTTCTATGTGTTACTTCCAGGGAATCAAAGTGTAGATATAGGTTTAAGGATAAAAATGTTAGCGGTGTAATTGAAGGAATTGATATTATTTAAAACTCGTATTAACGCGCTTAAATTCAGATAAATATGCGACTTGTGTTCCATCCCTTTATACTTCAAAAAAAGGTGTTTATTTCCTTTTTTGTGCTTGTTTCCCTTTTGGGGCTGCAACTATTGACTGGCTGTAAATTGGGTAGCAAACAACCCAAATTTGAGAGTGCGCAGTTTGACCCGTCGGGTCATATACTTGCCTGCACCTATAGCAGTATATTTATCTTACAATATTCAAGGAAGGGCAACATGGTTCGTCAACAAGGTATTATCAGCTATTACCTTACGTTATTAGAACCAGTGAGTGGTAAAAACTTACTTGCTAAGCCCTATAAATCCAAAATGAGGCTTGAGGTGCTGTATAATGACGGCGTAAATGTCTGGTTACAATCAATGGATACGAAAAAGGGTGAAATTGGCCTGGCTATTTTTCATATAGCGAACCAGAAAATGGCCTTTACTATGGAGGAGCTGGATCATCTAAATCCAGGTATTAAATTAAATACAGGAAACAGTATATATGTGGATGAAAAGGAGGGCAGGGTGGCAGCCCTTGCGACAGATGGCAGGTATTACATAGTTAATGCACAAAGCGGAAAATACACTTTATTGGAAAACGAGGACCTGGTAAGGAATACAACACGCTCTAAGACCGAACAAACGGGGTTTAAAGCGTTTTACGCACCTATTGTACTGTCTCAACTTGCTGATGATATAGAGGGTTATCGTTGCACAAGCAGTGAGAGAGGACAGATTACTAATGGGAAACAACTTTCTTCCAAAGAAACATTTCTGGATCCTGGTTTTGTTTTGGCAGAACCTGGCTTCTCTAACGTGACACATAACGAACTGATGGATTACAAGCATCATTTATTTGTTTGCAGCAAGATTACCACAGATAATAATAGGGATCTGTTATTAACCATGGTGCGACGCTCAGATCTAAATAGCGTTTGGACGTTGACATTACCGCAATTACCCGATGATCAAAATACGTATACCAAACCTATTTTCCAGCTGGCGGGCGACACACTGTATGTGGTAAATTCGAGTTATTTAATTTCCATAGATGCGACTGCTGGGAAAATAATAAGTACCCAGCTATTATTCAAGTAATCGTTATGATTTTGCTGTACGGCCAAAAAATTAATCAACTTTAAAATCAGTGTCAAAATCAAAGTAATATAAAAGTAAAATCAAAATTATGCATATCAAAATCAGAAACAATATCCAGTTGGAAACGACTGGTGGCTTGCTTGTAGAGCAAGTCTGGTTACAATACGCCAGTGGTTCTTTACTGCGTGAGCTTAAGTCTGATTAATTTGGATGAAAAGATTCAGCTGCATCTTATCATTCAAAGATGGCTGGGTGAAGCGGAGGCAATGCAGGAACAGATTCGTGTTGGTGCGGCGCAGCGCATTACCACTGATGAAGGTCAAAGCTTCCTCAATGAAGCTGATCTATTTGCGGCCTATGGTTATTTTCCACTAAGAGCGGTGGAAAAGATTTCTCTTTCTGCTTTCGTTGAAAATATTGATCGCCTGGTCGATGAATTTAGCGTCGATTTTCACATTTGGAGCAAAATTCATCCTGATCAGATCATACAGGGATATTATAGTTGTCATTTGTAATGCTGCTAAAGATCATTATAGGACAACAAATTGGATTGTAAAGGGCCTTTGACAAAAGAAAATAGTGCCTTTTTAATTTACGCTCTACGCCAAACTCATTTTTTTTTAAATAAACTAAATATTATGAAACTACAATTATTCAAGCAACAGCGGATGTTGTGGATAATACCCGTCTTAACCCTGTTTTGCTTTTACAGCTGCCAGGTCAGTGTACGTCACGAAAGTGGTAATAAAACAGTCGACCATTTAAAAACCGTACTAAATAGCCCGGACAAAATCCGTAATCAGATTCAGTGGGAGGGAGATGGGGGCTTACAGGTGGTGGCGGCTTTTTTAATGACCGAAGAAGGGGCCTTAATTGATAATAATAATCTCATTGAACCGGGTGAAAGACTACAGCTTATTTTGAGACTTTCTGGCTGGGAACAACAAGAAGGTAAGGTTCAAGTAGGGGTGGGGCAACAACTCACTAATAGTGACGGCAAGTTGCTTATGCGCAATAATGATCTTTTTGAAGGAAGTGCACCGGTATCAGCAGAAGACGCAAAAGTATTCACCCTGGAAATGGAAGTGCTCAATAAGACAACCATTTATCCTTATTATAAAGCGGAATTCAAAATATGGAATAAAAATGCCCGGCAATATGTTCGTGGTTCCTATCAGTTTAGGTTGAATAAAAATTAGCTTAGACTAAGATATTATCGATAATAATCGACAGGCACGTGATAGATAGTCAGCGGTTTGAATACTTTTTCTTTCGGGGAGCACCATATTTTATATTTTGACCCCTAAGAAAATGTAATTCTTTAGCGCTTCGATAGGATCCCCTACAATTAAGGTCGCCTTATCTCAGGCTGATAAAGTTCGCGCTCAAAGCAAAAACCTGAGCCAAACGGTTAGGGAATGGCCAGTCAATATGGACAATATGGATAATATATTCAAAATAGCCGCCCCATCTACTTCTAATACCATTGCTATATCGGCTTGGTGGGTCCAAATGTATGTTTGGCCTGCGGCTTATAAAAACACCTCCTTAGCAAAAGACAATAAGCACTGATTAAAAGCTTCAGGTTGGTCCAAATTGCATAAATGTCCGGCCCGATCAATTAAATGGATTTTGTTTCGCCATTTAGGTAGCGGAACCGTTAAAAGATAATCCTTATTGATGATTTTTTCCTGGCTTCCATACACAAATGCCAGCGGTTTTTGAGATTGACAGAGCAACTGCGCCTCATCAGACAATTGTCCTTGCTGAATACACTGACCCATAAATTTTCTGTAGGCACTGTCTGTTCGCTCAAAATCGTTTAATAACGGCAATAAGATTTGCGGGGCGTCGGTTACAATCAAATTGCTGGTGTAATTTTCAAGTCTTTGCCTGGCAGGTTGTGGGGTAAAAAGCACATCCCCATATTCAAACGGTTGCAGGATCTCTACTGGTGTAATATTTTTGGCTGTTATTGGCGCGCCGGCCATAAAAAATCCCCGGCAATTTTCTAGTTGAGGGGCGACCTCTGCTATAAAATTAGCCGAAATCGAAAGTGTGACAACAATATATTCATCAATATCAAATTCAGAAATAAATGTTCTTAGTCGGGCACCAAATGATTTTAAGGTATAATCCTTTTCTGGATGCTGGCTATGGCCGGACCTGCCATGGCCAGGCAAATCCAGAGGGATACAACTAAAAGGGGCAAATGCTGGCGCCAGCCACTGTTGCTCCCAAATGGTGCATGAACTGGAACTTGGGTGCAAAAATAAAAGGGTCTTTGGGCCTCTGGATATTTTTTCGGAGTAAATTTTACTGTCATTTATCTGCATTAACGCTTTGGTTTGCATGGGGCGTGTTGGTTATAATCAGTAAAGCCAATTAAATAAGTTGATTAAATTATACTGCTTTTACAGGCATAAGCAATCAATTGAGCCACATTTCCTGTACTGGTTTTTCGGAGCATATTTTTTCGGTGATTGGCAATGGTGTTTTCGCTGATATGAAGATTTCCTGCAATTTGTTTGCTGCTTAATCCATCCGCCATCATGGTAAGAATGCATTTTTCCCTGCGACTCAGGATCTTGTCTTCCTCGTAAGGATAGAAAAAATTTTCTACTAGTCTGTTTTTCACGATGAAAGACGAATCTTATCTATTTCTTCTATTGTAGGATAAATCAGCCGGTCTCTTTTAAAAGCTGATATATCAATAACATAACCTAAACTAAAAAGAGGCAGGCCTGTATTAGGGGAGGTAATATAGGAACCTCTTTGCAAGACGGTTACAAATTGGCCATTTTTTGCTTTGACTCTGAAGTTATAGGAAAAAACAAATTTATCGCTGGGTTGATCCTTATGTTGTTGCAAAAAAGCAATATTGGCTGGAAATACCAAAGTATTGTAGACTTTGAAATCATCTGGCTGGAAAATATCAATCAATTGAGGGATGCCCCCATCCAGAAAATCTCTGGGATCATATGAGGTAATTGCTTTGGTGGCGTCCGTCATCACCAGATAAGAGGATTTGGTATAGTCAATCAGATATAAAAGCGGTGGCGAAGTAAGTAGATTACTGCTTAGCATTTCAAATTTTGATAAAAGGTCGTAGATGGACTTTTCCTCCACCAAGTCCCTGCTGTAATAAATATTTTGAAGATGCCCTTGAAAACTCACGGATAAGAATCGATTGTTTCCCATCTTGTTACGAATTTTGGATTTGCTTTTATTATCAAAAATAGCCCGCCAGAATTAATTTTACAGTCTATATGACAAAGGCAAACTGCTTTAATAAATAATGTCTGCTAAATCATTAACCCTAAAATCAACGAGATCACTATGGACTAATTAATTCAAAATAAATCAATATAATATACATGCGGCCGCAACCAAAACTGATTTTGTGGAGAAAATATTTCAAAAGTGCCATTAAAATTAGCCTCTATAATATGGTCCCATTCATCAAAATATTTGAAAAAGTATCAATGCAAAGCAGTAGTATCTTATGATTGCATTGCCAGCCAAGTCCAGCATGGGGGCGACTTCAATCGTCCCCTTGTCTGTTTTAAAGCCTTTTTAATGCTTATTCAGGAATTGTAGCCTGTGATCGACTGCTATTGAGCATCCATACATTTAAAGTATATTGGAAGTTCATGCACATGCTTTGAGACATTTTTCCCTCTACCACTGCCCCCGTAAATTGCTTTTTTCGATTTTCTAAATTATTGTATCTTAGCGGCTCGTAACCAGGCCATTAAAATGACCAGATTTTTATTAAACCTACTAATGCTGCTTTTGCCCCTGTTCACCATGGGGCAATATCAATCGCTATTACACAAAAGCTATGCTGAAAATATAGCCGGATATTCTAAATTATACGTTTCGCTGATTGATCTGAAAGATTCCGCAAAGATTGAAAACAGGGTCGATTCGATCAAGACCTATGCGTTAAACCATAATGATCCGGCCCTCGCCCTGGAAATGGATCTGTTTATGTGCTACCATAATATAGAATTCAAGGGGCACAGAGGGCAAAAATGCATCGACGACTTAAAGGCCTTAATTGATCGCAGTGCAAAAGCCCATGCTCCATTTGTCAAGATCCGGGCCATCCGGGTACTGGCCAATTTCTACTGGGTTTACGAGAAGAACTATGAACTGGCCTTCGAGCAATATTTATTGCTGGAAAAGGAAGTGGATCAGGTCTCCGCTACTGCTTACCCGGAAAAACCCCGGGACTTAGTAAAAATAGGGGAGTCCTATTATTATTTTCAGGACTATGACAAAGCCATACAGTACTTCAAAAAGGCGCTTGCGGTCCCCGAAAATGAATTCAACACCATGGTGCTCAATTCAGCGCGCAATACAATGGGGCTTTGTTACCAAAAACTGAATAATTTTCAGTTGTCCAATGACTATTTTAATCAGGTGATTCATACCCGGTTTAAAAAGCCCCAAAAGGAATGGGTCAGGATTGCCAAAGGCAACCTGGGGTATAATTTTTATTTACAAGGCAAATTTGAACAGGCCACCAGTTTACTCATTATTGACTTTACCGGGGCGGAGCAAATAGGGGATTACGGGCCGGCAGCAGGCGCTGCCATACCGCTGGCTGATATTTACCTAAGACGGGAGGATTTAAGCAAGGCCTGGTATTATCTGACCCACGCAAAAGAAAATATTACGAAGTCTGAGCAAACAGATCGCCTCAGATTTTGGTATCCGCTGGTAAGCAAGTGGTACGCAGCGGCAGGTAAACAAAAACTGGCAAACATTTATTTAGATTCGGCCATCACCTCTATAAATGATTACCAGCAAAAATTCAGCGGTCTTAAAATGATGCGTGCCAGTCAAAAATCAACCTTAGGGAAGAAGCCCTGAGAAATGCAGGGCTGGCGCTGGCGGCACAAAGGAAACAAAATGAGCGCAATCTACTGATGGCACTGGCTGTTTTTTTGGCCGTAGCCAGTCTATTGGTTTACCGTCACCAGAAAAGAAAGCGCCAGGCCGCAGAGCTGGCCCAGCAGCAGACGGCTCGTGAGCTTCAGCGCGCCCAAAAAGAAATCAACCGATTTATTCAAAAAGTAAGCGAGCAAAATAGCCTGGTTGAGACTTTTCAAGCTGAACTACATAGGTTTAAAGATGCAGGATCCAATGAAAAACAGATTTTGGAGAAAACCTTGAGTGAGCTTCGTTCTTCTACGATCCTTACTGGCGAAGATTGGCTCTACTTTAGGCAGCACTTTGCCACCGTTTATCCAGATTTTGAACGCTTACTAAAAGGTAAATATCCCACCATGACCGAATCGGAACTCAGGTATCTGATGCTGACCCGTCTGGGTCTTTCTCATAAAGAAATGGCCCAGATGCTGGGAATCTCCACCGACGGTGTAAGGGTAACCTGGAACCGGGTACGCAAAAAAATGGGCGGAACACTAGCGCAGTCAGCCCAGCAGCTATTGGTAAGTGAAGGTCTTTAATCTATTGATTTTATTGTAGTTGTAATCTGTTACGCTTTTGTTACGCCCTAATTTTTAAGGTGATTATCAAGGAGTTTACTTTTGAGTTATTACCCATAACTTAATGTCTTTAGCATGAAAGCCTTTCGCCATTCCCCTTGTTATAATGTACCTATTCTTTTATTCTTTTTATTAGTATTTGCCTTAACAAGTAAGTTGTATGCTGAGATACCAGACGCTTCGGGCAATATCTATGTGAATATCAATGTAGTTGGCGGCGATGGTAGTGGAAATAGCTGGAGCAATGCTACCAAGAATTTACAGGCAGCCATTGATGCGCCTGGGGTCATTCAAGTATTTGTGGCGCATGGTACCTATGAAGTGCCTTCACCCAATAGTTTTGTGATGAAAGATGGTGTGGCTATTTATGGCGGGTTTGCGCCTGAAAAAGGTGTTATCCTTTTAAATATGGGGGGCAGAATCATGCCCGGGACCCTTGAGGATGCTACCATTCTCAGTGGCAAAAATGAGCGGCCCGTTATCTGGAATTATAATAACGCGCTGACCAGGTCAGCCATACTGGATGGCTTTGTTATTACTGGCGGCAAAGCACTGAACGGTGTCTCTGGAGGGGGTATTTATAACCGAAACGTTTCTCCTACACTCAGAAACTTGGTCATAAAACGCAATGCTGCCGTCAATGGCGCCGGAATTTATAATGAAAATTCCGCGCCTTCCTTATTTGGGATAGCCATTGTAGATAACTCCGCTACCGGACAGGGCGGTGGCATATATAATCTGAGCGGTACCCCTGAATTGACCAATGTAACTATTGCTGGCAATACGGCCCAGACCGGTAAGGCGGTATACAGCCTTGCTGGTACCCCGGTTATCAATAATAGCATCGTATTTGGGGATATTAACGGTAATTACAGTGCCAGTTACTCATTGATAGAAAATAGCCTGAATACGAATGACCATAACCTGAATGGCAGCGGTATTAAGGATGCACATGTCTTTGTGAACCCAGCGCATGGTAATTATACATTGGTCATTGGATCCCCTGCGATCAATCAGGGCTATAATGCGTATTCGTCTGGTTTAATGAGCACGCCGTTGGATCTGGCTGGACATCCCAGAGAAGGTGCTGGAGCTAATTCTACTATCGATTTAGGTGCGTATGAGTATATGGGTGCTCTACCAAGTGCGGAAGGTATCGTGTATGTGCGGCCAGGTGCCGTGGGCGGGGGAGATAGGTGGGGGGAGGCTACTGGCGATCTGCAGTCGGCCCTAGCAGCTCCCGGCGTCAGGCAAGTCTTTGTTGCAATAGGAAACTACGAGGTCTCCGCCAGCAGTTTTGTTATGAAAAAAGGGGTAGCTATTTATGGCGGATTTGATCCGGATAATGGCATTGATGATCTGACAAAGAGCAGGGTTCTACCGGATCAACTGACAGAAGGCTCGGTTTTAAGTGGCCGGGGTGAGCGGCCGGTTATCTGGAACATTGCAACCATAGATAATCCCATGGACACCACGGCCGTCCTGGACGGGTTTACCCTGACACAGGGCAATGGAAGTGATGGTGGGGCCATTTACAATGAAAATGCCTCCCCAAAACTTTTGCATTTGGTAATTAAAAATAGCACCGCAAATAATGGCGGCGGGATCTATAATAACGGCGCTAGTCCAAAACTGGTTAGTTGCCGGTTTTTTGACAATCATACTACCCAGCTAGATGGCCAAGGTGGGGCAATCTGTAATAAAGGCGCCAGCCCCAGGCTGATTAATTGCCTGTTCTATAATAACCGTGCTTATTTTGGAGGTGCCATAGCCAATATACATAACGCCTATCCAAATCTAATTAACTGTACACTGGCCAGCAATCGGGCAGATGGATACGCAGGCGCTGTTTATAGTCTGGATATGTCCTATCCTGTTTTTATCAATTGTCTGGTCTATGGCAATACGGCAAATCTAGGTAGCGCAGGTATTAGGGCAGACGCCACCACCACACCCATCTATGCTAGTCTGATACAAGAGGCGACGACTTTTGACGCCAATGAAAACGTGTTTTATAATGGTGCTTTGACGGATCTTTTTAATGACCCGGCAAGTAATGATTATACCTTAAAAGTGGGTGGTCCGGCTATTAATATGGGTAGAAATAATAGTATTGCCACCCAAGGGGTAAACACTGATTTATCGGGGCATCCCCGTATTCAGGCAAATTCTGTAGACTTAGGCGCTTTTGAGGCCGACGCATGCGCCACTACGCCCATTATTTATGTGGACGCCCATGTAAATGGTCGTGGTTCAGGATCTGGTCCGGTCCAGTTATCCTCATCCACCGGTAATGGTGCCAGTTGGGCGACAGCCTACAAAAATTTAAGCGATGCGTTAAGTCTGGCTAATAGCTGTCCTAATGTAACCGAGATCCGGGTGGCCGCTGGCGCTTATTATCCCACAGGTACGCCTGGATTTTCAACAAACAGAAATCAATCTTTTGTGCTAACCAGGAGCAACCTGAAAATCCTGGGCGGGTATAATGCCAGTACAGGTTTTCGGGATGTAGCTGCCAATCCGACCTTTCTCACCTGCGAGCCAACCGCCCCCAGCTATCACCTGGTCATTATGGCCGAGGTTCCTGGTACAGATAGTTTAATTCTGGATGGTTTTCAATTAACAGGCGCCGTAGCCGATAATGAGATTGATTATGAACAAATAGGAAGTGCCAGTTTTGTCTTTAACGACGTTGGGGCTGGCTTATATATGACTAGTGTGGGCGCGAATGTCGTTATCAGAAACTGCAGCTTTTTAAACAATAATGCCGCTACTGGTGCCGGCGTTTATAGCGAAATCGCCTCCGTTACCTTTGATCATTGCACCTTCACAGGCAATAGTGTTACGCCAGATACCTATTATCCTGGATTTGGTGGTGGTATGTATGCAACAGGCTCAAATATCAAGATGACTGGTTGTCTATTTGATAATAATAGCAGTGCAGGTGATGGCGGTGCTTTATTTGGGGACAATGCTACTATTGATCTAACCAATTGCAACTTTACCCAAAATTTAGCCGGCGGTAACGGCGGCGGTCTTTACAATAGTTTTGGCAATTCAGCGTTGTTGAATTGCCTGTTTTCTAAAAATACGGCTGCAGGTAGTGGAGCTGCTATTTATAATAGTAGTGCCAGTCCGGTTTTAACTAATGTGGCGCTTGTGGACAATCATGCAACTGGAAATGGTGGCGCTTGCTATATCGAAAATGGTGCGCCTATGTTGACTAATATAACAATAGCAGGCAATACTGCTGGTACCGGGGCGGCAGCATTTTTTACCAATGGTTCCCTGAAACCCACTTTTTACAACAGCATCGTATATGGAGATTTAAGTGGCGGGTATACGGCCAGTTATAGCTTAATGGAAGCAGACCCAGGCGGCGCCTCAGGTAATTTAGACGGTACAAAATATAAGGAAGCGGCAGTATTTGCCAATCCGATTGCTGGCGACTATACCCTTTTTGATGCGTCTGCTGCTGTAAATAAGGGAAGCAATCTGTTGTATTCAGGTCTGGGTCTGGAAACAAAGGACCTCCAGAGTAATCCAAGGGTCTATAAAGGGCTGACCATTGATCTGGGCGCTTATGAATATCAGGGAGAGCCTGCAGCGCTTCCGGTTACCCTGATTGATTTTAAGGTCACAAAAGTAGGAGCGCAAGCCAGGCTACAATGGCAGACTGCTAATGAGCTGGCTACCTATAAATTTGAGATTTACCGCAGCGTCAATGGGTTGGATTATAAAAAGCTAGGAGAGTTGGAGGCGAAAGGGAGCGCTCAAAGCGGAGCCAGTTACGTTTGGGAGGATCTTCAACCAATTAGTGGTGCCAATAGTTACCGTTTAACGCAGGTGGATCAAAACGGTCAGGTTCATAATTTGGGTGTTAGAACACTTACATTTAGTAAGGTAAATGCGACCATTCACTTGTACCCCAACCCAACAAGGGACAACCTGGTCGTGAAATTTCCAGCAGATACCTATACAACCCTTGAATTGTGGAATGCAGCCGGCCGAAATTTAAATGGGATTCATATTGCTGCAGGTGTCCATCAATTACAAATGGGTTTGGCCGCGTATCCAGCTGGTGTTTATCTAATGAAGCTAAGTGGTAAGGGAGGATCTGTCACCCAAAAGATAATCAAGCAATAATTGGTTTATAATCGACCAAATTTACGCTTAAAGACTTACTAAGAACAACTAATCAACCATGGTAGATTCCTGACACTAAATGCAGTGATTTGCCATGGTTGTTTGTTATTAAAAGTAGTGGACTTGTCAATATCCAAGTTACCCATATTTTTTCCCAAATGTGTCTAATAGCAAACGTTATTTGTAAATATTTTACGACATAATTACAATCGTCCAACTACATGAATGTAATTAGTTTTCTGCATGAATATTCATGAATTGCTACAATTCTCCTGTTGTTGAATGGGTAATTTTGTTTAAGCGTTTCAGTATGCGTTAAATCTGAAAAAAGGAACGCTGAAAAATAAATATAATAACCTTTTTAACCTTAAACTATGAAAAACAAATTTACTTTTATCTTGACAATTGTCCTGCTTTTAGGAAGCTACTTTGCGCTAGAGGCACAGACGGCTTTTTCTCCAAAATTATATGTTGCTATAACAAAACCAGGGATGAATACCGCTGCTAAAAACTATACAATTTATACAAGTAGCAGTCCGAGCAGTGGCTACACTTCAACAGTATCATTTACGCCATCCCAGGATATAAACGGCATGGGCTTAAACCCGGTGGATAACTTTGTTTATGGTGCAGCATTTATTGGTGCCCAATCGGCCTCCTCAGATATTGACGTAGCGCTTTATCGCATAGGCGCAGATGGCAATTATGTAGATTTAGGCTTATTACCGCTAATAGGAAATGACCCGATGCGTTTGGTTAATTATAATGGAGGGACCGTATCGCAAGATGGTAAATACTATTATATAGCCATTGGGGTAAAATCAAGCGGATTATCAAAATTTGTGTCCGGCAATATAAATCAAATCACAACAGAAGATATTGATTTTTATATAGCCTGGGTGGACGATGTGTCCAGCTTACCGGCAAACAGCGGCAATAAGATAACCAATACTGGAGGCTCTTTTCTACTGGACGTTTCAGATCCGTCTGTAAAAGCGGCATATAATCAGTATTTGCAGGCAATGCTGGCAAGTTACCCAAATGTTCAGGATGCCGATGGCGGCATCCAGGATTTGGCAATTAGCCCGGTAAATACAAACATATATGGCTATATAACCTATCCAGATGGCAATGGAAACACGGTTGGCAGACCTGTTCGTATTGCACCTCCTGCCAGTGGTGGCTTGACGGTACCTGTGACTATCGTTGGTACGACCATAAATACGCAACCCGGCGTAGAAATGGATGGCGTTACTTTTGATGAGAATAATATTTTTTATGGCTTTTTTGTCAATGGAGATTTTACTCAGATAGATTTGACAACCGGGGCTATTTCTGCCTTGACACCAAGTGGGTTTACCACAGCAAGCGGTAACCTTAGAGGGGACTTAACCGGATATGTTACAAGCATTGCTTTGCCTGTAAAATTAGCTGACTTTTCGCTAGAAGCAATTGGTAATACGGTTCGACTAAATTGGATAACAGAAAGTGAATCCGGGAATGCCGGATTCGATATACAGCATAGTACAAATGGCATTAATTGGCGTAAGATAGGTTTTGTGTCCTCTTACGCGAACAATGGCAATAGCACTGCGCCTATTCACTATAAATTCACCGACACACATCCAATTGATGGAAAAAATTATTATCGCTTGAAACAAATAGATAAAGAAGGGAAAAGCCATTTTTCGGACATAAAAAATATTAGTTTAGACACAGTGGCAAAAGTTAGACTTTATCCCAATCCTGCAACGACTATACTCTATGTACAATCAAATTTTATTAAGACAGTTCAAATCTTAAATGTTGCCGGCAAAACGGTTTACAAAGAAGAAACCGTTACGAACAATGCAGTTAATGTAAGCAGCCTTCCTGCAGGTATATATTTTGCAAAAATAATACTTACAGATGGTTCTATTATCACACAAAAAGTGATTATTAAAAAATAGGCAGGAAAAGCAGCGTCCGTGGTACAATTGGGATAGTATTTAAACATCTTTACTGATTATTAATCTAAAAATCAGCGGGGTAGCGAATAATTCGCTACCCCGCTAAATATATAATGAGTGCAACGCTGATTTAAAAAAGATCTATCACATTATTAATAATTATAATACAAGTACTGTTATTTTTTAATTGGGTGTAATTCGCTATGTAAATTAAATTACAGACACGATTAAATAATTTTTAAAATATGTTAAGGGATTTACAATAAAATAAATGGATTTTAGTATTTTGGCCTCCAAACTGAAATTATAATTGTTGATGGATAAGGTGATTCTAAAAAGGGCGGGGGAAATATGGAAAGAAATTGGGCAAAACAAAAAACCAGAGGAATTACAAGTTGAGGTAGAAATATATAAAAAGATGCTCAACTTGTTTCAGGTGGGTGACTATTGCTATTTTATTTTTAGTCCACCACAAATGCAGATGGAATATACCAATCCTTCCATTACCAAGCTAATGGGTTATACACCAGAAGAATTTACCCTGGAACTGTTCTTGGGCGCGATCCATCCTGAAGATTTACAGCAATACCTGAATTTTGAAGCAACTATTACAGCGTTCTGGCAGAATCTGCCGCCAGAAAAGGTCTTCAAATACAAAACGCGTTATGATTTTCGTATACGCTGTAAGGACGGTAATTATAAAAGGCTGCTCCAACAAGTAGCGGTTATTCAAAGTGATGATCAGGGTGCAGTACTTAGAACTTTTGTGATATTTACCGATATTTCGCAGTTTAAACAAAGCAGTAAAATGGTGCTTTCTATCATGGGACTGGAAGGAGAACCTTCTTATATTGATATCCAGCCCGTTGAGACCATGCTGCCACATAAAAATATCCTCACTAAAAGGGAAATAGAGGTCTTTCATCTGCTTATAAAAGAGCTTCAAACGAGCCAGATTGCAGAATTATTGCATATTAGTCCGCACACGGTGGCTCAGCACCGCAAGAATATTTTCAAAAAAACAGGCACTACTTCTGTATTGCAATTATTAAAACTGGGATTAGAAAAAGGCTGGATATAATCAATAGCATGTACCCATTTGGCAATATAGCAATATGTTGTCTTATCGGTTAATTTTTAGACCTATAATATAAATTCCTTGCGGACACTTTTGCTTGATCGACTTTACCATCCTTGCATACGGCAATAAATAAAAGGATTCAGCTTAACTATTCATCGGATATTGGATTGCTTCAAATCCTGTTACTTTTTTTTCACTTAGTCTAAATTGGTAATTTTAGATTTCATCAATACTTCTTAACTTTGCTGAAAGCATTTTTAATGATTAAAACGGCTATTCATGACAAAAGTTATAGCAGCAATCAATATGACCCTGGATGGATATTGTGATCATACAGGAGGAATAGCAGACGAAGCATTACATGAACATTATAGCCAATTGATCCGTCATGGTGGCGCCATTTTATATGGCAGCGTTACCTACCGGTTAATGCAATACTGGCAGGATTTGATACATAAGCCTACTGGCAATAAGTCGATAGATGATTTTGCACTGGCAATAGACAACATTCCCAAAATCGTCTTTTCAAAATCATTAAATACCCTTGATTGGGACACGGCAAAACTTGCATCGAGCAGCATTAAAACAGAAATTTCAAGGTTAAAAAAAGAAATGGATAGGGATATTTTAATTGGAAGTCCGAGCCTGATCATCCAGTCAATGAAGTTAGGCTTAGTAGATGAACTGCAACTATGCGTTCACCCGGTAATTCTGGGAAGCGGCCTGCCGCTATTTAAAGACATAACAAATCGTACCTTATTGAAACTACTTAAGACTAAAACATTGCCTTCAGGTGCAATAATTCTTTATTATGCACCGAATTAAAAATGGGGCAATAAGTAAACTTAAAGGTGAAAAGGCTTTTATACATTAAAGAATTGCGACCCGCGGTCATTAATTCGTAACATATATGTTGATTGTTTTATCGATGAATGCAATAACTCGATTATATTTTTAATTTCTAAGCTCCTTATTTTTAGTTTAATTCGGGTAGTGCATTGATAATAACTGGCCATTTTTTTCAATTCAACATACAGAAATTAAATAACGAGTTACTACGTGTAATACTTTTATGGAATATTTGCCTCTTCCCATAAACTAATTTTGAAACTTCATCTTGGTCCTCAAAATAGATAATTCTGGTTATCAATAGGCTACTTTATTTAAATGTAAATGAATATTAAATTCACTTAAATTTATCCAAAATAATTATAATTTGCTGGGCATTTAACAGTTTGTAATATTTTTAAATGGGTAATTATGCAGGATCTGAGTGCTTATGACGATCACGAATTAATGGATTTGATTAAGAGGGACAATCAGGTGGCATTTGAAACGCTGTTTGATCGTTATGGTGCGGTTTTAATCAGTCACACCCACCGTAAGCTTTTGGACATGGCAGCGGCAGAGGATGTTGTCCAGGATATATTTATTAAACTGTGGGAGAGAAGGAAGGAAATTAATTGTGATAATATTGCCGGATATTTGTTTACCTCTGCCCGCCATATGGTTTTGAACGTGATAAAACACCGCCAAGTCATTGTTCGATATGAAAAAGATTTTAAGCATTTTGTTGAAAATCACCCTATTAACTCCACAGAGCATATTATTCAGAAAAAGGAACTGGAAGCCATTTTAATGGCGGAGATTGATAAACTCTCACCTAGGATGCGGCAGGTATTTATACTGAGTCGTCAGGAAAATTTGAGCCATCAGCAGATTGCGGACCGGTTAGGCATTTCCAAATTTACAGTAAATGATCATATAAAGGCCTCTCTTAGAATCCTCAAAACCAAAATAGGCCTGATCCTTTTGCTTATTTTATGGTCCAACCATTTTAATGGTTAATCTTTTTTTTGAGTTTATATCCCTATGCCCCTTATTTGAATTGTTATTATAATAGCAAACCCATACCATGGAACCAATAGATTTAAAAGAACTGATTCAAAAATACCTTGATGGCCAGTGTTCTGAAAAGGAGAAGGCCTATCTTGAAGCATGGTATGCGGATTTTAATGCTGAGAACGAACTACCATTGCCAGGTGAGTTGAGCGAGGAGTTATTGTTGCGCACGACAAAAAAGATAAAGCAATCTGTTTTTCAAAGCATCAATAAAAACCAGGCAGGTGCCAAGCATAATGGGAAAGGTTTTGATTTCAGGATGCTTGCCGCAAGTATTGCGGCGCTGATTGTTCTGGTGGGCGGCATTTTTTTATATCTAAGCCATGCTAATTCTAACAAGATGATGGCAGATGTGCCGCCTGGTGGTAATAAAGCTTTTTTGATTTTGGGTGATGGCACTTCCTTAAATCTGGATTCTGTAAGTAACGGTCAGATTGGCCTTCAATCCGGGAGCAATATTGTAAAGCTTAGTAACGGCAAAGTGATATATCAGGGGGGCGGTTTAAAATCACCCCTAACTAGTACAAGAAAAGCGGATCAAAAGATCACCTATAATACCTTAAAAGTACCATTAGGCGGTCAGTATAACCTGACCTTACCTGATGGGACAAAGGTGTGGCTGAATGCAGGATCGAGTCTTAAGTTTCCGGCTTCCTTTGCGCAACTCTCCAATAGGCGGGTATATTTAACCGGAGAAGCTTATTTTGAAGTGTTTCATGATCCAAAACACCCTTTTTATGTCAAAACCAAAGGGCAAGAGGCCCGGGTGCTTGGAACACACTTTGATATTGAAGCCTACGATGACAGTAAAGCGGTTAAAACAACACTGTTAGAGGGTAGTTTAAAGGTTGTAAGTGAAAGCAAAAAGGACAGCTGTTTATTGGTGCCTGGTAAACAAGCCGTTTTAACAGACCAGTTAAAAGTGAGAAATGTTGATCTGGATGCCGTTATTGATTGGAAGGACGGTTATTTTATTTTTAGTAATGAATCATTGCAAGATATTTTAACGAAGGTAGCCAGGTGGTATAATGTATCGGTGGTATATCAAAGCCATGCGGAGCATATTAAATTGGACGGTATTATTTCCAAAAATACGCCGCTCTCAGAAGTGCTTTCGCTATTATCGGCAACCAATAAAGTGAATTTTAAAATTCAGGGCAAGGTTTTATACGTCGTGAAATAATTTCAGGTATATATAGAGTATTCCAGGCATGCAAAGCGTGCATAAGGCAACCGGCAAAAAAATCTTTTTTGCCGGACAGGCAATGGATTGCCTGTAGGGCCCCCATGCTATTATTTATAATGTTTATCAGTTAATTGGCTTTTCTCAAAAAGTAAATATTTAATCACAATGAAATTGAATCGCTTGAAAAAAAACAAACAAAGGTGGTCCAGACGAGGCAAAATGAAAATCAGGATGCGGTTAACCTCGCTACTCATTTTTGCCGGCCTGATGCATGTTTATGCCCTTGGGCTTGCCCAAAATATTAATTTACATAAAAAAGGCATCAGTTTATTTGAAGCTTTTAAAAGTATCGGGAAGCAAAGTGGGTATAACATTATTTATAATGCAGGTCTGATAGGCGGATCAGAACGCGTGGATCTGGATTTAAACAATGCGACGATCAACACAGCGCTTGCTGATTGTCTGAAAGGCAGAAAGCTGAGCTATACCATTAAAGGTAAATCCGTGATCATAAAGGCCGCAGAAAAGAAGCCGCAGATTGCAGTTGACAAAATTAGTCCCGCTCAAAAGCAAGTGCCCGATGCTACCATTCAGCAAAAGGTGATTACCGGAAAAGTAACCGATGATCAGGGCAAGCCAATGTCAGGGGTGAGCGTCATTGTCAAGGGTACAACCCAGGGAACCGCTACAGATACGCATGGTGTGTTTCAGATTATTATACCAACCGGATATAGTAGATTGGTATTTAGCTACGTAGGATACGAGCAACTGGAAATAGAAGTGGGCGATCAAAAGATAATCGATGTTGCCTTAAAACCCGCTATCGCCGAAAAAAATGATGTGGTCGTGGTGGGGTTTGGTACCCAAAAAAGAGAGAGTATGGTCAGTGCCATCACAACAGTGGATGTACAAAAGATCCGTCAGCCATCCAGTAATCTAACCACCATGTTTGCAGGCCAGATCCCCGGGATGATTGCCTATCAAAGAACCGGCGAGCCAGGTAAAGACAATGCTTCCTTTTTTATTCGTGGTCTCAGTGCATTTGGATCCGGCAAACAGGATCCACTTATCCTGATTGACGGCATCGAATCCAGTACCAATGATCTGGCCAGACTGCAACCCGATGATATTTCCAAATTCTCCGTATTGAAGGATGCTACAGCGGTTGCCGTATATGGCGCTCGTGGCGCAAACGGTGTACTGTTGATTACAACCAAGGCAGGGGAAATCGGATCTGCAAAATTTTTCTTCAGAATGGAAAATTCTATCAACTCCAATACAGAACATATTAATTTTGCTGATAATATCACCTATATGCGCCTGGCCAATGAAGCGGCGCTTACCAGAGATCCACTGGCAGCCACGCCTTATAGCCAAAATAAGATAGATCAGACCATAGAGGGGGCCAATCCCTTACTATATCCCAGCAATGACTGGATTCATACCATGATAAAATCCTATACCTATAATCAGCGGTATAATTTAAATGTTATGGGAGGGGGCAAGGTTGCCAGGTATTATTTATCAGGTACCTATAATGTAGATAACGGCATCCTGAGATCCAATCCAATTAATAATTTTAATAATAATATCAAATTAAAAAACTACAATATCCGCTCCAATGTGGATTTGAATGTGACACCTACCACCAAGGCTGCCGTAAGAGTCTATGCGCAGTTTGATGATTATAATGGTCCTAATAATGGAGACGGGGGACGCATCTTTAATAATGCGGCCTATTCCAACCCCGTAGCCTTTCCGGCCATATATCCTTCCGATTATATGCCTTATGTTAATCACCCCTTATTTGGAAACGCCGTCATACCTGGCAAACAGGATCTGTATGTGAATCCCTATGCCTATTCCGTTTCTGGCTACTTTCAAAGCTTCGGATCCACCATCAATGTTCAGTTTGATGGTTCTCAGGATCTGAAATTTATCCTGCCGGGCCTTAATTTCAATTTTATGGCCTATGTAAAAAGGTATTCTTATTATTCAATCAATAGAAATTATAATCCATTTTTTTATAATGCTGAGAGTCTGGATAATAAAAATATATCCAGCCTATACGTGCTCAATGACGGAGGACCAGCCTCCATTGGCACCGTTGGCTCAGAATACCTGAGTTACACAGAATCCTCCAAGGACGTTAGTTCCATGTATTATGCACAGGCGACATTAAATTATAATAAAAACTGGGGAGCGCATACGGTCTCCGGGATGCTGACAGGACTTATGCAAAGTCAGACGCAGGGTAATTCCGGTAGCCTGGCTAAGTCCTTACCTCATAAAAATGAAGGCCTATCCGGTCGTTTTACTTATGGGTTTAAAGAGAAGTACCTGGCCGAGTTTAATTTTGGTTATAACGGTTCAGAAAGATTTGCGGAAAACAAACGATTTGGCTTTTTCCCCTCCATAGGTGTTGCTTATAACATATCCAAGGAAAAATTCTTTGATCCATTACTGGACGTTATCAACAAAATGAAATTAAGGTTTACCTACGGGGTAGCTGGTAATGACCAGATTGGTAATTCAGATGACCGCTTTTTCTATCTGTCAGATGTCAATATGAATGATAATGATTACGGATCCACCTTTGGATTGGATTATGGTTATTCCAGGCCAGGCATATTTATTAACCGGTATCCCAACCAAAGCATTACCTGGATGCATACTCGCCAATATAATCTGGGAATGGATCTGACCCTCTTTAAAAATCTGGATATGGTTATAGAGCTATATAAGAGAAGTACCGATAATATCCTAATGAGCAGAAGCTATATTCCTAATTCCATGGGGCTGATGTCTACACCTGAGGCCAATACCGGTAAGGCTGAAAATAAAGGGATAGACTTCCTGGCTAACTATAATGCACACCTCAGCAAAAACACCTGGTTGCAGACCCGAGTCAATCTGACTTATGCCACTTCTAAGACCTTGGTTTATGATGAGCCGATTTATCCGGATAATATTGCTTACCTGAGCCGTGTCGGCTACCCGGTAGATCAGGTATTTGGTTATATCGCCGATCATCTCTTTATTGATGACGCCGAGGTGAGAAACAGCCCGACACAAACCTTTGGTGAGTATATGGCTGGGGATATTAAATACCGGGATGTGAATGGAGACGGTTCCATCAACCAAAATGACCTGGTACCGATTGGCTATCCGACTACCCCTGAAATCATCTACGGGCTTGGGTTTTCCTTTGGTTATAAACGTTTTGATATCAGTTCATTTTTTCAAGGCTCTGCCCGTTCCTCTTTTTGGATAAATCCGGAAAATATTTCCCCATTTGTCATTAATGGCAGCTATCAGAACAACCTGCTAAAGGCCGTTGCCGAGGATCACTGGTCTGAAAATAACCGCAACAGTTATGCCTTCTGGCCCAGGCTCAGCGACCGCTTTATTGGCAATAACAATCAGACCTCCACCTGGTGGATGGAAGACGGCACCTTCCTTAGGCTTAAGACACTGGAATTAGGTTATTCATTTCAGGTGCCATCCTTAAAATCCGTCGGGTTCAAAAACGCCAGGGTATATGTAAATGGCAATAACCTCTTTGTATGGAGCAAATTTGACCTCTGGGATCCGGAAATGGGGGGCAATGGGTTGGGATACCCGATTCAGCGTACTTATAATATTGGGATTAATTTTAATATTGAGTAGCCTGTAACCCGTTTGCTACACCTGATTGTTCGAACAAACAGAAAAACTTAAGAAACAATGAAATTAATAAACATACAAAAAATCACAACCGCTATCACCCTTTGCTTGGTTTTGAGTAACATACTCAGCAGTTGTAAAAAATTTATGGACGTAGTGCCCGATAATGTGGCGACTATTAATAACGCCTTTACCTTAAGAAATGAGGCCGAGAAATTTTTGTTTACCTGCTATTCCTATGTGCCCCATGATGGAGACCCGAATAGTAATATCGGTATGCTGGCGGGCAATGAAATTTGGCTGTCCACTTCCAAAAGAGATCTGAGCGTTCAGGCCTGGGATATCGCCAGAGGCTATCAGACTTCTTCTACCGTTATCTGTGATTATTGGGGTGGTGGCAACGGTGGCATCAGACTCTTTCAAGGCATCTCCAATTGCAATATTTTTTTAGAAAATATTGCCGATACCAATAAGGTTAAAGATTTGTCAGCCACGGAAAGAGCCAGATGGATCGGAGAGGCCCTGTTTTTAAAAGCTTATTATAACTACCTTTTACTTAGGTCCTTTGGCCCCATTCCGATTAATGACAAGAATCTGCCTATTTCTGCGTCTCCCGCTGAAGTAAAGGTCTATCGGCAACCTTTTGATTCCTGTGTAAACTATATTGCAGGCCTATTGGATTCGGCCTATACCTTACTGCCGATGACCATTTTAAACAGAGGAACGGAACTAGGCCGGGTAACAAAACCCATTGCCGCAGCCATTAAGGCCAAGCTCTTGGTGCTGGCGGCCAGCCCTTTATTTAACGGCAATCCGGATTATGCTAATGTAGTGGATAACAGAGGTGTGCACTTATTCAATAGCCAGGAGGATAACAATAAATGGATACGCGCTGCAGCTGCCTGCAAGGCAGCCGTTGACGCGGCTAATACAGCTGGCTTTCATCTGTATTATTATCCAAAATCTTCTTTGACCAATTTATCGGACGCTACCATTACCCAACTAAATATACGTCAGGCCATTTGCGATAGGTGGAATAGTGAAAAAATCTGGGGGTTGTCTAATTCCAGGGTGGGATATCTGCAAAACGTCACCATGGTAAAACTTGCCTCGCAGTATTCAAATATATCGGGTGCCAGGGGGCAATTTGGGGCTACCCTAAGAATGGCCGAGTTGTTCTATACTTCCAATGGTGTTCCCATTAGTGAAGACAAGACACTGGATTTTAATCAGATCAATCAGTTAAGAACCGCCACCCATGAAGAGCGTTTTGACGTAAGCGAGGGATATACGACTGCCAGACTCAATTTTGACAGAGAGAACCGGTTTTATGCTGACCTGTGCTTTGACGGCGGGGTATGGTATTTACTTAGCAGCCCTTCCGGCAGTGATGAAGATACTTATACGCTCCAGGCAAAACTTGGCCAATATGGGGGCAATAACGAAATCGGTTATGAGAACCAGACGGGTTATTATATTAAGAAGTTTGTCGATTATAATTTCTCCTACAGCTCTAACGGCGTTAATGTAAGAGAATATGAATGGCCGGAAATCAGGGTAGCGGATATTTACCTTCTTTACGCTGAAGCGCTTAATGAAAGTCAGGATCAGCCCACCAGTGAAGTATACCGGTACATTGATTCAGTACGCAACCGGGCCGGACTTCAGGGGGTTGCGACCTCCTGGACAAATTATTCAAAAAGTCCTAATAAGTATAAGACCAAAAATGGCTTGAGAGAGATAATCAAGCAGGAACGTCGCATAGAAATGGCCTTTGAAGGCACGTCTTACTGGGATTTAAGAAGGTGGAAGGATGCGGCCGCTGAATTTAATACAGCAGTTGTTGGATGGACTACCAATCAGTCATCTGCTATTTCCTATTACCAACCGCGTACCCTGTTTCAGCAATCCTTTGTGGCACCCAGAGATTATTTGTGGCCTCTGTGGATTAATGAATTGAGAACCAATAATAATCTAGTACAAAATCCAGGATGGCCTAAGTAAAAAAATCAAAGTATATGAAAAATCGATTATATAAATTAAAAAGTTTCGGATATCCAGTAGGGATATTGCTGCTATTGCAGATGCTATTTTTAAACTTAAACTGTAAAAAAGATGGGGTGGTACATGCTTCGCTCAGCCAAAATGAGACAATCCCCAATTAATATCCAATATCACCATAGACAATGGTAAAGGAACGGCCATTTTACATTACACAGTCCCAGCCGACCCCAACCTGTATTACGTAAAAGCCGTCTATGAGACTAAAAAGGGTGTTCAAAGGGTGGTAAAGGCGTCTTATTATGAAAATCAACTAATACTGGACGGCTTTGCTGATACACTTGAACATACGGTGGAAATCTTTTCAGTCAACCGTGCTGAAAAGCCTCTAAGCCTATTGAAGTCAAGGTGAGACCGTTAATCAGTCCAATTTGGGAAGTCTATAATTCCTTAAAAGTATCCCCTGATTTTGGCGGGATAAATATAAAAGCCCTCAATGACGAGAAAGCCGATGTCGCCATTCAGCTATTAACCAGACAAAAAGGGAATTGGGCACTTTATTCTGGTATATATACCTCTACGGATTCCATTGATAACTCGATCAGGGGACTGGATACAAACGCCATTCAGGTGGCCGTGTATGTTAGGGACAAATACCAGAATACAACAGATACGCTTTTTACAGAAATATCGCCTCTTTACGAAGCCTTACTGGATAAAAGTAAATTTAGCAGAACAAATTTACCTGGCGAACCTACCTATGATTTTTACAATCAAAATTCCAAAGGGCTTACGTCTCTGTGGGATGGTAAAACCAGGGGCGACGCCTGGCCGGATGTTGTCTGGACCAACTCCAACAGTATTGAAGCGCAGCACGTGACCATTGATATCGGCGTAGCGACCAAGCTTAGCCGAATGGTAATTTTTGAATATTCAGAAAATGCGACGCCGAGTTCCAGTGGATTAAGGAATTACTTTTATGGAGGTAACTTAAGGAAATTTGAAGTCTGGGGCGCTACTGAGCCTGCCAGTGACGGTAGTTTTAACGGCTGGGATCTATTGGGTAGTTATGAAGTCAAAAAGCCTTCAGGATTACCATATGGGTATCTTACCCAGGATGATTTTAATCAGGCAGCGGCTGGATTTAACTGCACCTTCCACTCCGGAGATAAAAAATACAGGTATTTAAGGATCAATTCTCTTCAAAACTGGTTGGGTACCACTTATATGACCCTTGTAGAAACCAATGTATATGGTGATCCCAGAAATTAAACCCACTTAGAAGCAAAAAAAATAAATGTTATGATTGGTAAATTGAATATTAAAAATAGCCATTTCGGGGCCCTGGCATTTCTAATTATGCTGTTATGGGCCGTAGGCAGCTGCACTAAAATGGATGATTATAAAAGGATTTTGTAAAAGGAGATTTGGTTTATCCCGCCAAGCCCGATACGATTTTGGTTTATTCGGGCGATTATCGCGTTTTGCTTAAGTCTGTACTGAGCTCCGACCCCAATATTGTAAAATCGCATATCTATTGGGACAGTCGTACGGATTCTGTGGATGTGGATGTACATAGAACCGGCGCCTCAGATACCACCAGCCTTGTGATCAGCAAACTGCTGGAAGGAGCGCATACTTTTGAGCTCGTAAATGAGGATGCAAGCGGTAACCGGTCTGTTCCGGTCTTTGCCATCGGAACGGTCTATGGGATAAATACCGCGCCTCACTCAATAACAGGCCAATTGAATCCTCCTTTTTGGATACCGGTCTGCAGGTTCATTTAAAATTTGCAGATTTGGATTTGAGTGCAGGGCCAATCCTGACAGAAGTTCATTACCTTACATCTGATAATGACTCTGTCAGCTTTAAAATAGGGATGGAGCAACAAGACACGCTGCTAAAAGATTATAAAAAGGGGAGCGCTGTTGTTTACAGAACTTATTACAGACCCGATAGTCTTTGCATTGATACGTTTAAAACGGCATATGATACCTATACACCGGCCATTGAGAATGTATGGGTGGATCTTACGACCAAGTATCTGTTAAATGCGGGCAATCCGTTTTATTACGACACATGGGACGGCGGGAGATGGGGTAATCTTGCCGATTGGACAACCACGGATAATGTAAAAAATGCAGGCGGATACGGTGGATATGAGGTTAAAAATCATTCGATGATTGCCATGGAGTCCGGATGGGGGAAGCCTTCCATCACCAATGGCAAAATCTACCAGTCTTTATATTTACCCTATAGTGGCAAATGGAGAATGACCGTTAACATGAATGACCTGAACGATCAGGGCAGAAAATATATAGTAGCCGCACTTGGCCAAAATTTCCCAGATATTGAACATGCAGAGGATCAGAGTTTGGCTTATTACGAGTTCTCTTCTAATCACGGCGGAGATAATATCAGTATTACTTTTAGCATTGATACACCTGGTTATGTGACGCTAGGCTTCTTAGCCAGTATGACAGATAACGGCTCCTTCTATGAGGTTAATTACCTGAAACTAGAATACAATTATAGTAATTGATGCTAGAAAAAAGACCGCTACAATCAGATTAATTTTAGGATAGATAGTTGTTTTAGGGTTTGACTGTTAAATGGCCTTCCTGTAGCATACAGGAAGGCTTTTTTTGGGGGGTGCCTTTCCTGTTTAAATTGGTTAAAAACTAAATATTATAAGAGGTCTTTTTGTAATTCACTAATAAGAAAGTAGTATATCCGATCCGATTGGAATGAAGGATAGTTGGTCCTTGTTAAGTATTCTAAAAGGCAAACTTGCTACTCGTTTTAATGAGTATATTCCAGGGGATCACCTTATTTAAAACAACCGGACTATTTTAAGATATGCCTTACCTTAAAATATCCTCATCACCTGCATAAGAAATTGAACGATATTAAAAGAACCTAAAGTTTTATTAGGTATACAGGCCTCTTGTAGAATAAAAATCATTACCTGAATAAAGACAGTAGGATAACGCTAATGTATTGGTGTTGGTGCTGCAACTGAATATTTAACATTAAATATATCTCAGGTTATTTAAATTACTAGGATGATATAGAACAGATTCAATGTCAAATGCGTAGGTAAGCTAGCGTGCTTTATTCAATGGATCAAAAAAGAGATTACGGCTTTTATATGGATAGTTTCCAAGAAATGTTATTATCTTGCATTTAGCAAAATATTCATCAATTATGCAACAAAAGGCTTCAGGTACTGATTTACAGATAAATTCAGAAGATGTACTTGAACAGCTTTTTAATGAACTATTCAGAGAATACGAGCATCGCCTTTATTTGTTTGCTTTCAAAATGCTGAAATCTGACGCAGTTGCCAAAGATGTGATTCAGGATGTGTTTTTAAAGTTATGGATGATCAGATACCGATTGTCTGAAATTGAAAATATCAATTCCTTTTTACACCGACTTGTGGAAAACCGAGTTATTGATTATCTGAGGACCGCTGCAAAAGATCAGCGCAAAAAAGATCAGCTCTGGCAAAATATGTTGCAGGCCAATAATTTAAATCAAGAAGAACTGCTTATCAAAAAGGAATTTCATCAAATTATTCAACAAGCCATTGAACAGCTACCGCCACAAAGGAAAGCCATTTATATATTAAGTAAAACAGAGGGCAGGCGCCGTAATGAAGTGGCTTCCTTATTACATATATCTCCCCATACAGTTAGAAACCAACTTGTTAAGGCCATGGAGCACATTGTAAGCTTTGTAAAAAGGCAAGTAGATTAGTGCTTATTATTCACCTATACCACCACCAATTTATTTAATTAAAAAAAGTACTTACTACAGTAGTACAATTTTTATTTGCCTACGTCTTATATAGTACATTATGTCCCGCATTAATTATTTATTAAATAAGTTCGCTCAGGGTACTTGTTCAGCTAATGAATTTGAAGAACTTATGCATTTATTGCAGCGAGAGGATCTGGATCAGGAGTTAAGAAATGCCTTGCAGAAAATTGAAACGACACTTGAGAGCGAATTGATCTCAGATAGTCGGATTAATAAGCGGGGGCATATTGTTAATAGTGGTCAGGTAAACAATACTTTTAAGATATTAAAGCTCCGAAAAGTTGCTGCAATCGCTTTGATAATACTAGGTATACCGGCCTTGATTTTTATAATAGTCAGATCCGTTGGCAATCATCAAAAGGGGTATCAAAAAAGTGTCGTATCAACGCCGGCTGGATCCAAAACGAGCGTTACATTACCTGATGGGACAAAAGTCTGGCTGAATGCCAAGTCAACCTTGACTTATACAACAGGATTTGGAGATGGGAAAAGAGAAGTTGCTTTAACAGGGGAGGCAATGTTTGATGTCAAGCATGATTCATTACATCCTTTTTGGTGCATACAGATGGTTTTGATGTAACAGATTTGGGAACGGTTTTTAATATACGGGCCTACCCGGAGGACAAGATTTCTGAAGCTGCTTTAATAAGTGGTTCCATTGAAATTTCATTAAATAAAACAAAGGCAAAAAAGATCCACCTAAAACCCAGTCAAAAGTTGATATTACATAATGACAGTGTTTCGCTTGAGTCCAACTCGCAAATGAGCATGACGCGTATTTTGCCGATTGTCCCAGACCCACAAACTCAAATTGCAGCGGACACTTCCTGGATGGTCAACAAACTAATTTTAAGGAGGAAACTTTTGGGACACTGGCCATGCGGTTGCAAAGACGTTACAACGTCGTGATTATTTTTGAAAAACAAAGTTGCAGCCAATATAAGTTTACAGGTCGCTTTGAGGATGAAACGATTGATGAAGCACTGCTTGAATTACAAGCTATAGCTCCATTTTCTTATAGAAAAAGAGGCAATAAGATATTTATCTCCAATTAGGTATTGATTGATTCACACATTTAAAATTGTAAACTATGACTTAAGTAAAAACAGGTATAAATTTATAATTGGCTATTAGAAGGATGGGAAATGCTGCTACATTCCCCATCATCGCTTAACTGTAAACCCTCGTCCAGATCATAGGGTAAGGGGTTCTTTTTTTCACAATCAAACGCAATGCAAATGTATGATTTTTTTTGCTAGTATATTGCTTTATCGTTAAAAGGCGCAAAAAACCGTTTTTTTATATGAAACTGACAATTGCCATCCTTCTTGCCTGTTGCCTGCAAGCTTCAGCCCATGTCTATTCACAAAAAAAGATATCCATAACGTTATCGAATGTCAGGCTCAGTAAAGCATTTGAAACGATAGAGAGAAACTCAGATTATCGCTTTTTGTATAATGCAAAGGCTGTTCCAGATAACTTGAGAATTAGCATCCAGGCCACAGATTTGTCCATTACGCAGATTCTGGATAAGATTGTAAAGGGTAATGGCTTGATTTACAATATTGTAAATAGCAAGGTAATTGCTGTTACCTCCGCCAAGGAAATGATGCGTCCGGTGCATGTTACTGGCATGGTAACCGATCGGGATGGACACCCGCTGGCCGGAGTGACCATAATGATCCAAGGGCTTAAAAGGGGTACTGTTTCGGATGAAAACGGGCACTTTGAGATAGAGGCCCCCGATAATGGCGTACTTGAACTTAGTTTTATCGGCTATCAAAGGCAGGAAGTACCCGTCCATGGTGGCCAACCACTGTCTATTGTACTAAGAGAAGCGACAAAAGGACTGGATGAAGTGGTCGTGATAGGCTATGGAACCCGGTTACGCCAAGGTGATCTTACTGGCGCTGTAACGAAACTTTCCGCTGATAAAATTGAGTCCAGGCCCGTAACGGGAACCATGGACGCTATTCAGGGACTGATACCAGGCGTTACAATAACACGCCAAAGTGGTCAGCCTGGCAATCAAGGTTACCAACTAGCCATCCGTGGCGCTTCATCCGTCAATGGCAATGTGCCACTTGTATTAATTGATGGTATCCCAGGGGATTTAAGTCTTATTAACCCAGAGGATATCCAAGATATTACTGTTTTGAAAGATGCCACAGCTGCCATTTATGGTGCAAGGGCTGCAGATGGTGTCATACTGGTGACCACAAAAAAAGGAAAAAGCTCCGATAAGCCTCGTGTTTCTTATAGCTATAACCTTGCTATGAAGACCCCAGGAATTATGAAAAAGGCGACTACAACGGCTCATTTTGTGGAAATGTTTAATGAAGCAAATAAAAATGACGGCGATCCGCCAGCATTTTCAGATTCAACCCTGGCCAAAATTGCAGCGCATGATCCAGGCGTAGGTAAAGGTGAGAACTGGAGCCTGCAGTCTTATCCTATGTTTTATGGGTCCAAAGACTGGTATGGAGATCTGTTTAAAACCGCGCTTAGGCAAACACATAATATCAATGTATCGGGCGGTGGAAATAACTCAACTTATTTACTCTCCTTTGGAGATATGCGCGATAATGGCAATATTTCTGCTGGAACCAATGCTTCTTCCAGAGATAACCTACGGTTGAACTTTCAAACGAGAATTTTAGACAACCTGAAGCTCGATGCCAATGTGTCTTATGATTATCTGGATACCAAGACGCCATCAGATTTAAATGATGCTATTGACAACGGCCTTAAGGTCTTTTCATATGTTCCTGTGCGTAATCCAGAAGGCAACTATTATGGATACCAGGGCTATGAAAATCCATTTCAGGAACTGGAACAAGGTGGCAACAGAAGAACACGTGATTCCAGATGGGGAAATAATTTTAAATTGGAATGGACACCCATTGAAGGATTGGTTTGGACAGGCCAGTTAGGGATAAATCTGGAGAGATATGATGATAAAGCCTATTATTCGACCAATATAGAACATAACTGGGATAATAGCGATAACCTGTTGATCCGTAATAACCCTAATTCTGCCTACTTTAATAGCTGGAGTTCTGTTTATAAAAATTATAGCACCTATCTGAATTATGATAAAACCTTTGGAAGGCATTCCATAAAGCTTATGGCAGGTGCTTCCAGAGAGAAATTTACCAGAGAAACCGAAAATATGTCGGGAGCAGATTTCTCAAGTAATGTGATTTTTACCCTGCCCTTGTCTGATCCGAAAAATCTCAGTGCAGGTGATTATTGGGATGATAATTCCTGGGCATTGTTATCCTATTTTGGTCGCGCTGGTTATTCTTATGCGAACCGCTATTTTCTCGAAGGTACCTTAAGAAAGGATGGTAGTTCAAAATTTGCACCAGAAAAACGTTGGAGTGATATTTATCCAAGTATTTCTGCTGCCTGGAAATTGTCAGAAGAATCCTTTTTCAAAAATACAATTGATCCCCATTTGGTCAATTTATTTAAAATTCGGGCCTCCTGGGGCAGGACTGGCAACCAGGATATCCCCGCCCTTGGCTTATTTGATTATATTCAGTTGATCTCAATTGGCGGCAAATATCCAATTGACGGAAGCACCGTTTCCAAAATGGCTTATTTAAATGGTATTGCCTCACCTGAGCGAACCTGGGAAACCATTGAATCGAAAAACCTGGGGCTAGACCTGGCACTCTTTGATTCAAGACTCAGTCTCTCATTTGATATTTACCGGAAAAATAATAACAATATGCTGGTCAGCGTATCCTATCCTTCTACACTGGGCGCTGTGGCCCCAAGCTCCAATTCAGGCAAGCTGCTAGATAAGGGTTGGGAATTTACAGGGGGATGGAACAGCAAAATCGGTAAAGTGCAGTTCAATTTAGGTTTTATACTTAATCATAATTCAAATATCGTCACAGATCTGCAGGGCCAGGATTCATACAATTTAGGACTGACAACTGCTAGACAGGGATATCCACTCAATTCATATTTTGGTTTTAAGGGAACGGTTATTAGAACTAAGCAGCAATTAGACGACTATGCGGCTAAATATGCCGGCAAAGGCATTGTGCCTGGTTTGCAACCTAATGGCTTTGGAGGCTTAGGCATTGGAGATATCATGTATGAAGATATTGATGGTGATGGGCAGATAACCACTTATGGAGATAAGTCCAAGGGTTACAGCGGGGATGCGGTTTTTCTGGGCTCTCAGGATCCCAAATTTACCTATAGCCTAACCGGTGGATTGAAATTTGATAATTTTGATTTTGCATTTATATTACAAGGGACTGGTAATAAGTATGTTTGGAGAGGTAATGGTAATTTTGGTGTGCCATTGAGTCAGTTCTGGTTTCAGCCGCTGGATTATTTTTATGGAAAAACTTATACCGAGCAAAATCAAAATGCCAGGTATCCCAGATTGTCCAATAATGCGACAGTGAAAAATAATAACTATCAGTTTTCCTCTGAGTGGCTGGAAAATACAAAATACCTCCGGGTGAAAAATGTCACCATTGGATATACATTCAAGCAGATCGTCTTGAAAAAGTTCAAACTTGAAAGCCTTCGGCTTTATTTTAGCGGACAGGATATATTTGAGTGGGCCAAAGGGACCTGGGACGGGATGTATGATCCCGAGGAAGCTACCCCTGATGTTAATAACCCAGCCTATTATGAGAATAACTATCCGATGTACAGAACTTTCTCCTTCGGCATTAATGCAAATTTTTAAACTCTTGACTATGCTATTCACAAAAAATAAATTCAAATATTTTAAATATGGGGCCTTTTTAGCACTGTTAGTAGTGAGTATCTCCAGCTGTAATAAATTTCTGGACCTCAAACCAGCATCAGAAATAACAGACCCCACTTATTGGAAAACGGCCAATGATTTCAAGTTGGCAGCAAATTTCTTTTACCAGAACACCTTAGATGATCCTCATTACAGCGGAACGAATAACAGCGATAATATGTCCGATATCGCTTTTGGCACCCAGACTGACGCCGTCAGTGCCGGTACCTATGTTGCCCCAGAAACAGACGCAGTCTGGGACAATGCATATAGCTGGATCAGAAATGCCAATAAGCTTATCCAGGAAGGCAGCAACGCTGAGCTTGGTCAGGATATTCAACCCTATTTAGGGGAAGGTTATTTTTTTCGGGCCTACAATTATTTTACATTGGTAAAATTATATGGTGGCGTGCCCATTATAAGCAAGGTGCTATTACCGAGCGATCCAGAAGTTTTCAGTAAAAGAGCGGACCGGGCCGTGGTATTTGACTCTATTTTAAGGGACCTGAATTTTGCGATCGCCGATCTGCCCGTAAAAAAAGACGCAGAAACAGGTAGAATCTGTAAAGAGGCTGCTCAGGCGTTTAAGGCGCGGGTCTGCTTATTTGAAGGCACCTGGCGTAAATTCAGGGGGCTTACCGGTGCGGATTCTTTGTTAGAACAAGCGTATTCCGAAGCGAACAATGTAATAGCAAGCAATGCTTACTCATTATATGAGGCAAAAGGCGCTGAAAGCTACCGGTATTTATTTATTGATGCAACCAGCATTGATAATCCGGAATCGATCATCGTTAAAAAATACCGAACCAATATTAATGTCAATGGATGGGCTTATGGTGTTTCCTGGGGTAATTTAAATCCTACCAAAAAATGGCCGATGCCTACCTTTGCAAGGACGGCTTGCCGATAAATAAGTCGCCCGAATTTGAAGGTTATGATTCCTGCAGATCCGAGTTTTATAACAGAGATCCAAGAATGACTCAATCCATTATTATGCCTGCAACAAAAATAATCCGGCCGCAGTTTGATACTTATCAACCCCAGTGGCCTGGTGTGGATAACAACCGCAACGTAAATTCTGGTTATATGCTGTATAAATTTATTTCAGAAGAGCCTACACCTGGTGATGGCGGTGGTGAATTCGACTGGAATATCTTACGGTATGCGGAAGTGTTGCTTATATATGCAGAGGCCAAATTTGAGCGTAATAATCAGATTTCTGATGCGGATTTAAATATATCTATTAATGCCTTAAGAAGCCGTGTGGGTATGCCTGCCCTTACAAACAGCTTTGTGCAGGCCAACGGATTAGACATGCGTACAGAAATCAGACGGGAACGCATGGTGGAACTGGCATTTGAAGGATTTAGGTGGGATGATTTGAGAAGATGGAAAACAGCGGAAACGGAGTTGCCCAAATCCCAACTCAGCATAAAAGTCACGGGCACACAGTGGGATTCAAAGAAAATAACGCTTGATGGCAGCAGTTATACAAGTTATTTTTATGATCTTGGCGAGGGGCAGCTTGAAAATGGGTGCAAAGTACTCCAACCTGCCTCGCAAAGAACCTTTGATCCAGAAAAGAACTATTTGTTGCCCATTCCTACCAAACAAATCTCCTTAAATGACAGCCTGGAACAAAATCCTAAATGGTGAGGCGGGAAATTTCAATAATTTTTCTTCACAAGTAATCAGACAATAATCAGATAAAAATCAGATAAAAATTATCCAATGAGAAAAGTTGTTTTATTAGGGTTACTTATTTTTTTTATTTTCCAGCTCACGATAATGCAGGCTACGAATGCCCAGCAGACAGAAAGTATCCCACTCATGGGTAACCGGTTTTTAACCTTTAATACGGTGATCAGAGTCAACCAAATTGAAGCCGGCAGAAATAAAAGCATTGGCCAGGATGAAAGGGCGCTACATACGCCTGATCGGGTCAAAGCCTTTCGCGAAGCGATTGAAGCTGGTTTTCCAGGAGCGCACATAACGTGGGCATTCAGTTGGTTGGCTTTAAATGACACTTCTGCCAATTACAGCAAAATCAGAAGGATCGTCGCACGCTATCATTATAAATACGGTGACGAAGTTACTTTTATTCCAGGTGCTTACTTTGCCAACGCCTATAACAGCACCCAACAAGTCAATAATGATATCCATGACGGTTTGGTTTTGGTGGGAAAAATGGTCGGAAATAACTACAGGCCTCAAAGCCTGGTGGCCGGATTCTTATCTGCCAAAAATCAGCAATATCTGGCGGAAAAGGAAGGGATTCATGTCTGCCAGGGCAATATATGGAGCCAGTATTCTATAGATAACCAAGATGGCGATGGTTCGGTGTCCTACCCGTATTATCCTTCCACAGCGCATTTCTGTAAGCCAGCACAAGGCAAATCAGATTTTATTGATTGTGTGAACCTGGATGGCTGGACGGTAGATTTTCTAGCCGCCAGAAGAGCTGGGTTTACAGGTGGATTTAATAGCAGGATGGGGGTAGGGCCCATTGAAACCCTGGGTAAATTTGGCCCTACTGTTGGCCTTAATGAAATGATGCATACAACGGCTATTCATTTTGATCAAGGTTTCGCCTTAAACGGATTTGGATGGGTTACCAATTGCTGGGAACTAAGCCTTCCTTATAATTTTGATTACCTGACAAAGTGGTTGCAACAGATTAAAAGCCGCTGGCCAGATACCAAATTTATTACGCAAGGTGAATTTGGCCTGATCTGGCGAAAGCATTATAAACGCAACACCTTTAATTACCGCTTTGTTGAGACGGGATCAGGCATTGGAGGATCTGATAAGGATAAGAAAATCAGCTGGTTTATGAATAAGCATTTTAGGTTAGCTTTGCTGAGTGATGTTAAAGGCAATGATAAACAGGTAATTGACTTTACCAACTATCAGAATACGGCTAAGGAGCCAGTTTCTGGCAGTACCAGAAACTGGAGTCTGATGGGGGAAATTAATCAAAAAGGCATTCGGCCACAAGATAAGCCCAGGTCCATTGAAACACTGTCCACTAAAGACAAATCGCTTATACAGGCTGAATATCCTGAACTTTTTAAGACAAAGAAATAGTGATAAACAGATTACTTTATCAATTCGACTATTTAATCGGATAGAAAAAACACTTTAACTTATGCAAAGACGCAGTTTTATTAAAGATGTAACAGTTTGTGGCGTGGGTGCCCTGGCTGGGATAAGCAAAATAAAAGCGCTCACCTTGGGCACGGCTGGACTACAACCAATGCATTCCTTACTCGGCAACCGCTTTGTGACCATGTGTATTATGATCCGAACCTCTCCCTGGGAAGTATCTAGGGATGTTAAACTGCATCCCAGAGATGAATCCACCTGGCATACGCTAGCAGGGGTGCAGGCCATGAGGGAAGCTTTCGCTTTTCACAATCCTTCCGGCAAGCTTACCTGGGGTTTTACAATGAATGCCTTGGAAGATAAACGTAAAAACTACCAACAGATCAGAGCATATGCAGCGGCGTGTCATGAAAAGTATGGAGATGAAGTTACGTATTTTCCCGGGTATTTTCCAGCGATGTATTTGCCCAGGGAGCGCGTTAACCGAGAGATTTCTGAGGCATTACAGGAGATTACAGCTTTTGTAGGTAATCATTATAGGCCCCAATCCATTATCGGCGGTTTTTTGTCAGCTGACAGTTTAAAATATCTGGCAGAAAAAGAAAATATTCATGTGGCGCAAGCAGTTATCTGGAGTCAGCATAATATAGATGGAGGAGGAGCCGACGGCTCCCCCTCTTATCCATATTATCCTTCCACAGAACACTTTTGTAAGCCCGCACAAGGTAGCAGTGATTTTATAGATTGCGTCAACCTGGACGGCTGGACGGTAGATTTTATCTGTGCCAGGCAAAGCGGATCAAATGGTCATGCCATAACCGGCTATAACAGCAGAAGAGGTGTAGGCCCAATTGAGACCTATATTGGCTGGGGGCTGGATTTAGGCAATAGGGAAGTCATGCATACACAGTCCATTCATTTTGATAAGGGTTTTGAGTTGAATAAATTTGGCTGGGTAACCAATATTTGGGAAGCTCAACTGGTTCATGAATTTGGGCAGAATTTTATTTGTGACGCTTTAAAAATGTGGGTGGGGGACACCTTGAAAAGGTGGCCGGACACTCAATTTGTTACTTTTGGTGAATTTGGTATGATTTGGCGGGACCATTACAAAAAAAATACTTGGGATTACAGGTTTGAAGAAAGAGGCGCTGGCCTTGGGGATTCTTATAATAATCTGGAAATAAAATGGTTTATGAATAAGGATTTTCGCTTGGCACTGCTTAGAGACTGGCATAAAAACGGCAGGGAGCATGTGATTGACTTTACTAAATACAATATCCCTGCGCACGAACCCATGGATGCGACCCCTAAACATCCTATCAAGGACTGGAGTCTGATTAACAGAATTAACCAAAAGGGTTTAAGACCACAAGACAAACCTGTTTTGCTGAGTCAACTAACCAGCAATGAACAGGCACTCATTTATCGTCATTATCCGGATTTAAGTTCTTTGTAAATGCTGGGCGCCGCCTTCATTGTGACAGCCTGCTAAATAATCATCTGCCAAAGAGAGGTTGCGGGGCCCATCGAAAATAGATAATCAGCCTTAAACCTGATTTAGAAATGGTCAAAACGCAGGCTGCAGGCACGTTTTGACAATTAGGGAACGATCAGCTCCTTTGTACGAACAGTATTGGAGCAAGTCAATAACGATTGGTTAATAATTGAATTGAAAGCTTCTTATTAGATTCGCTGATATATAACCAGATAAGGAAGGAAAAAAGGATGTATAGAAAAAGTAATACTATTTTTACGCGGCTTGCCGCCAGAATAAAAAATAATAGGAAGTGCCGTCAGCTTATGGTAGCCATGATCATATTTGTCAGCGGCATGCTAACCGTTCAATTCAGCTCTAGCCAGCCTGTCAAGCATCATATGCCTAAAGCAGATTTACCCACTAGGTGGACAGACACGGTAATGCATACAGCTGTGCCCTGGGCGGAGTATCCACGACCTCAGTTAAGGCGCTCTGAATGGCAATGCCTGAATGGATGGTGGGATTATAAAGGCGGAAAGCAGATAAGCTCAGCTAAAGCGCCAGATAAGCCCATTTCCTTTGATTTAGATAATGAAAGCATCCATGTTCCTTTTTGTCCAGAATCCGTTCTTTCCGGGATTAAACGTGATCAGGAGGTCAACATGTGGTATCAGCGTAAATTTTCCTTACCCGCTGATTGGAAAGGGAAAGATCTGTTGCTACACTTTGAAGGCGTACTGCATAAAGCCACTGTTTTTATTAATGGTCAAAAGGTAGGCATGCATGAAGGCGGATATGAAAGTTTCACTTTCAATATCACTTCTTATCTCCATAAAGGAGAAAATACAATTACAGTAGCCGCTTATGATACCAATGACGGTACGGCCCCTTCAGGAAAAAATAGCCCCAGAGGGGATTATACCTTTACTTCTGGTATATGGCAGAGCGTCTGGCTGGAGCCAGTCAGTCATATACATATTCAAAATATCCGGCTGACACCAAGTGTCCAGCAAAAGAGATTGGCACTCCAGGTAACGGCCAAAAATGGCTTAAATGTCCTTGCTGTTGCCTTAAAAGGAGATAGTATTGTCGCAACAGCTAGCGGACAGGCCAATAATTTGTTTTATCTAAATCTGCTTCATCCTAAAACCTGGTCCCCCGACCATCCTTTTTTGTATGACCTGAAGCTAAAGCTGGTTAATCAAAAGGGTCAGGTGGTGGACAGCGTATTAAGTTATTTTGGTATGCGGGATATCCGGCTAGGAAAGGTAAATGGTGTTATACGGCCACTGCTAAATGGTCAATTTGTGTTCCAGATGGGACTATTAGATCAGGGCTATTGGCCAGATGGTATCCTAACCCCGCCTTCCAGCGAAGCCCTACAATACGATATGGAAATCACCAAAGCCGCCGGTTTTAACCTTATCCGCAAACACATGAAAACAGAATCCAAGCGTTTTTATTATCTAGCAGATAAATTAGGGCTGCTGGTCTGGCAAGACATGCCAGCCATCTGGTATCAGGACAAGGATACGGCCGTCAATCGTAGCAGGTTTAGAAAAGAATTAAAAGGGCTCATAGATGATCATTACAATTCGCCCAGTATTGTCGCCTGGGTGCCGTTTAATGAAAACTGGGGCGCCTTTGATGTAAAGCAAATCACCGATTGGGTCAAAAATTATGACTCGACCCGGCTAGTCAATGGCAATTCAGGCTACAATAACAACCCATCCTACCAAAAGGCATATGGCGATCCTGGTAACGGCGATTTTGTAGATACACATTTATATGGCGTTCCATTTAAACCAGTTGAACCAGATAGCCACCGGGCCGCTTCGCTGGGCGAATTTGGAGGGGTAGGGCTTTTTGTACCCGGGCATATGTGGCCGGTTGAAAATAACGCCTACCGGTATGTTGCCACCAAAACAGCACTGACTGATGATTATATATTCTCCATTGAACATATTTACCAGTATATGCGTTATCACGGCCTAAGTAGTGCCATTTATACACAGACCACCGATGTAGAACATGAAGTAAATGGCATTTTGACTTATGACAGGGCGGTGAAGAAAATGAATCTCAAAAGAATCAGGAAGATCAATAGATGGCTGATTAATTCCAGTAAGGATATCAATCCCGATAACCGTTCTGATAGTTTGAGGTAAAACATGTTATTATATCCTTGATTGTTTTTCAGGTACTGCACAAATCAATCACTTATACGGCGATCCATAGGATTGCCTATAACTGTAACCCAAGCACGAACTCAAATCTTAACCAATGTCTTAAGCCATGCATCCTAAATACCTTCCGGTGGAAATTTAAACTGTACTGAGTGCGGTAATCCACTTTGTCTTGTATTAAAAAATACCCTCCAGAGGGTATTTTTTAGTACAGGACTCCCCTTTAATTTTGTCATCAGTTAACAGGCTTATTATTTTTAGGGTACTGTTTTTTATTTACTATTCAGTGCCGTATTTACACAGTTAATGCCAGGTTCTCCAAAGGGTTCATAAGTAACCCTTTGGGTATTAAAATAAATTAAAGGATATGCTTTTGCTCAACCAACAACGAACCTTAAATGTCTATCCGAGAAATGGCTTGTTTTTATTAAAAATCAGCAGCTTACTTTTATCATTGCTTTTCCTGATAATGCATGGCAGAATGGTCATGGCTCAGTCCACGCACAGAGATATCGTTATTTATAATGGGGATAACGGCAATTATGGAGATGTTACTTTTGATATTGTCTATTATTTTAAGGGAGAAACGGTGTTTTTTGAGGTAAAACAAATTATAGTTGAGGAGAGTTTCAAGATGAAATCTACTGAAACCGAGCTTTTTAATGCGGTCAAACGTCAAGGAATCTGGAGCAGCTCAAAATATCATAAAAGTCTTAATGGAAAAGTAACGGCAAAAGTATCCTTTGGTTTAACCAAACTTAAAAATGCCAATGCGCAGATTTCCAGTAGCCTTTATGGCTTGGGACAAAATAACTTTACGTCTTTTAGGCCTCCCTCTGGGGCAGATAAAATCGTCAGTGAATATTCCCAAAAACACAATAGCAATCTTTATACGGACAATTGCGGTCTATTTGAATGGAAGATTATCAGTCTGGAAATGTATGAATTGGATAGAGCCGTTAAGGATTTGCGAGAAAAATTAAAAAGGGAAAAAGCAGCACATCAAAGGGAATTTGATTCAAAAATAACCCAAGCCAGTTTAAACGGCAACCTTGGTAAATTTGACCAGGCAGATGATTTTCTAAAACAGGCATGGGATCTAATCAATGCCAATAGAAGTCGTCAGCAAAAATACGACGAGACTAAAGAAGCCATACAACGGCAAAAAGAATCCGCAGCGCAAAAACAGGCTGATTTAAAGCGGCAAGCCGCAAAAAAAGAGGCAGATAAAAAAGCAGCCGCTTTACAAAATGAGCAGGCAAGGCAAAAAACGACCACATCTACTGCCCGAAACCAGACAACCCAACAAAATCAACCATCCAGTCAGGGGCAAGCGCAAAATAAACAAACAGGCTATTCAAATCAACAAACGCAGTCTCAGTCTCGGTCGCAGTCGCAAAGTCAGCCAGCTGCTCCCAGGACGCAACGTGAACAAGCCATGGCTAATGCCAAGATGCGCTACCAAAATAGGGTAGCACAACAACTTCAGGCGCAACAGGCAGCTGAAGCGCAAAGAGAAAGGCAGGAAGCAGCACGCCTACAGGCTAAAAGGGAGCAGGAAAAGGCCATGCGCCATAAAATCGCCCAGATGAAGGCGCAACTAGAGGAAACCAACAGACAAGCGGCAAGAATAGAATCAGCCAAGGATCAGTTTGTATCTGGGCTTACTTCCAGCAGTAGTGATCCTAATCAAATACTAAATTCTGCCAAACCCCTGGTCAATGAATTTGCCAAGGCGGGTAATGCGGGCGCTGCTTATGGCACTGTGGGTGTAGCTTTAGGTGCTTCCATTTTTAAAATGGCCAGTGCCAATAAAAAACGCAAAGAAGCCGAAAAGGCCGCTGAGGAACAAAGGCGCAAGATAGAAGCGCAAAGGGAGGCTGAACGCAAAAGAATTGCCGCCGAAAAGGAGCGGTTGCGTAAAGAAGCCTTTGAACTCTTAATGACCCAAAGACGCACTATTTTGGAGACATTTAGCCAAAGCGATCCCATTCCACTTTCCACAACCCCTATTGCAGAAAATACGATTTATTATTTTGTTTATGCAATTGACAGCAATAGCTATGATCAAAAAAGTCAGACTACCGTCTATATCTCCAATGTATTCGCCATTGAAAAATATAAGGATGGAACCTGGCCCTATCAAAGCAGAATAGAGCAGGAAACAGCCAAATTAACGCCATTCAAGGAGCAGTTACATGGCTATTATACTGATCTGGAACAGGCGCAACAGATGCGTACGGAGCTAGTCAGCAGCCTTGAAATCAATGAAGGTGTAAGTATTAACGAAGTTGCCTATAGGGCCGAATCCATAACTGGCACTTCCGACGATCTGAGTGCTGATAATAGTAGCACAGCTTCCATGTCTGGCGGTCTGGGCATACCCCTGGGAGCTGTTATCAAATCAGCTACAGGGAATACCCCTCAAAAAGACGCTACTATGACAACTTCTTCAACCACTGCCAGATCTGATGAAGCGAATCAAAAAAGCACCAAAAAGTCTACAGGCCTTGGTATCCCACTGGGTCCGCCACCAACAACTAAAAGTGTGCAAAAAGCCAAAAAAGATTCCGCTGATACGGAGGCCAAAAAATCGACCACAGAAAAATCGACAAAGGCTAAGCGGGCTAATACAGGCAAAGCAGCAGCAGTTAAATCAGATGGTGGGCTGGGAATTCCTATAAAGTAAAACGGGTTAAAAACAGACAATCTAATAAAGGTTACCGGTTCATAGAAGTAGCATTAGGCATAACTGTTATTGCTAAAGTACCGACAAGGCATATCCTAAATACCACCAGTCTAATCCTTCAGTAAAAAATTAGGCATAAGTGGTCAAGCAATACAATAAAATATTTTATATGAAATTATTTAAGCGATTATATATCAGTAATTTACTCTTTTGGCTGATGTTTTTAGCCACCGTCTACCAGGCAAATTGCCAAACAGCTAATCCAATCGCCCAGCTCAAATTTGAAGACGCCGAAAAGGCCTTTAATGCGGGACAGCTCCAAAAGGCTTTGGATTATATTCAACAAACCGAGGAGCTGGCAGGTGTCACCTCTAAGACGCTCTACTTAAAAATTGTCACACAGGACAAGATGCTGGCTACAGCAGTAGGAGAGCCAGGACTAAAATCAACCTTAAAAACAAATGTGCAAAGCTATCTAAAGGCGCTGGAAGATCAGCCCATTGATGATAAATACAGAACTGTATATGAGATCAGCAAACGAGTAGATCAATATGGGACCAGCGCTGCCTATTCCTTAAATAATAATAACAGTGGCACAGCTGCAACGGCTGACGTTTCATCTGATCAAGGCACTTCAATCCATAGTTTTAAGATTACAGGAGCGAGTGGCAGTTCGGCGAGCGCTATATTACAGGCATACTATAAGATCGCCAGTGGCAATGTTGCGCCTGGATCTGTCAAAACAGTCAAAATTGAAAAAGAGAATATTGTCAACGGCCAGGCCTCGAGCAAAGTGTTACTCCAAAAAGCCGTAAATAAGATTCTGAGTATCACTGAAATCGGGAAAATAAAATCTAAATTGGTTTTTAAGGATGGAATAGCCTATATAGAAACAGGTAAAACGAAAATATCCATGCCCAGTACTACTGGTTTCGCAAGTCAGGTATCCAGTTCAGAAGCGCTGGTTAAAAGTTTACTCTTAATAAATGCAGAGGGACTGGACGGCGCACAGGCATATGCAGGCGTATTTGAAGGTCAACCAGTGGGTATACTCTCAAAAGATAATATCCAATACTTTTTTAGTCAAAATACCCATTTGCTCGTTGGACAAGAAGTATTGCTTACTAATGGGACAAGGACAGTGAGCCAGTTTTTGGGTTATACGAATTATTCAGGGCTGCTTATGCCGGCGACGATTGTCACAAAGGTCTATTTTCAGGCTGCAAACGCCAATCCAGCAGGCACTGCATTTTCTCAGATACAGGCTAATACGAAGCCTGAATCTCCATCTGAAACTAAGCCAGCATACGAGACAGAACAACAAACAGCAAATAGTGCGACTGGCGCATTTACATTGATCGATGCCAATCGTAATAATAAAGCCCGCACGCAAGCGGCCACCCAATTAGGTGGCAATGCTTTGACTGGAATAGGTGTGGGCAAAAAAAAGAAATCTAAAGAGTCGCTCATGTCGTCTCCCGCACTTATTGCTGCCCTGGCCAGTATGCAGCCCAAAGGACAAAGCAATCAAAGTGCTGGTAAGGCGTTACAGTCTGCCCTCAGTTTGGCGGGAAATACCACTACCACAGTAACTAAAATAATTTCTGTTAAGATAAATGAACCACTTGACGAAAAGGATTTTAGGTAAAACAGGCTGATTAATTATATGCATGAATACTTTGTCCGCAAGGGATGAAGACAAAACATGAAAGGAGGCTATAAATATAAATAAGACTGGGCATACATTTACGACGAATTGCCTATTAGGTCAGAAAAAAAAGGAATAAAATAAAAAACGTAAAAACGTAAATTGATAATGAAAAAAGTGATGATAAGAACCGTTTTTTGGCTAGTCATCTCCCTTTTAGCTACAAAAGGCTTTGGGCAAAATGCAGTGGTGATGCTTAAATTCGAGGACGCAGAAAAATCGTATAATAATCAAGATTATCAACAAACCATTGCCCTATTGGATGAAGTTGAAAAGGAGGCAGGCGTAACTTCCAGGACCTTATATCTTAGAATAGTTACAGAAAATAAGCTTTTTAATGAGGGGCACGACCTTTTCCAAAATATTATAGAATATGACAGACTAGATAAGCTCCGTCAACTTAGTAGTAATTATTTAAAAGCCCTGTCGGATCAAGGCCTTGACGACAAATACAGGGAAGTATATAGGATTTCTGAGTCACTGAGCGACTATCCCAAAAGCAAAGAGGATTGGAAGGTTGCGCGGGAAGCCTTCAAAAAAGACCAAGAAGCTGCACAGCAGGCTCAGCAATTAGCCATTGAAAAGGAGGCGGCTCGTAAAAAATCCTTAGAGCTAATGCTACTCAAAAGAGGAACACTTACTATGGACAGGATGCAATTCCACAAGATTGCCAGTTTAAGAGAAGCAGCGTCAGCTGAACTTGTTACCCTTTATATTATCCGACCTGAAGAAGGTACACGCAATATGAATCAGATGCTCTATCTAAACGATGAGCTTATTGAGAAAAAAATGAAGCCAGGAGCGTATATGCAATTTCATTTTACACCTGGACTGGTGAAAATTGGTAAACTCTATGCAAAAAATAAACGTAAAGTGAGCACAGGTGCTGCTTTATTAATGGGTGGGGTAGTGGGCCTTGCTGCAACATCTGGAAAAACAATCGCTCAAAATGAACATCTTTTTTTTCTGGAAATGGAGCCTGGAAAAACGTATTATGTGTCTTCTGTTATTACCAAGGATAAAAAAATACTGTTTAAATCTATAGAGGAAACCAAAGCGAAAGCCCTAATGAAAGCAAAATAACCGCTTTATCAATCAATAGAACAATCAGGGACTTTAAATTTATTTTGGGCAGAAGTCAATTTAGTCTTAAGGTAATTTTAGTTATGGGTTGAATGTTTTAACTATTGCATTTTATTGATCTTATGAAAAAAAGGTGAGTCCTTAAGGACTCACCTTTTAGTCGAAAATGACTAGTTATATATTACGCGTGGGCTAAAGATGCTTCAATTTCCTTAATCTGAGATAAGGGTAAGCCAAAATATTCTGCAATCTTTTCTGCTGAGAATACATTCTCTTCTAAAAGCTTCTCTGCCATTTCTAATTTTCCTTCGGTTCGACCTTTGTTCAATGCATAATCAATTTCTAAACGCTGTTTTTCAGCAAATTTGTAGGCGACTTTAAAATTTTTCATATCTTTGTTATTAAAGATTTGCAAATCTAGCCCTTTCAAATAAAGGCCTGTATGTGTCATTGTCTAATTGCGGAGGAATTTTATCTAATTTCTCCATATTCGCAAGTAGGTACAAAAATACATCTTTTTCTAAATCCTACAGTAGATAATTTCAGGATGCTTTGTTATAGACTTACATTCTTTATTTTTTGATCAATTCAAGTGTTGTTATATGGCCACTTTCTCCATGAATGTTTAAATAATAGATGCCGTGCGCAATGGCTGGCAAAGAAAATAGCCAAGCGCTATTGCCTGGTTGTAGTTGTTCTGTGTGTACTTTTATGCCACTACTATTAATAACATCGGCTGTAACGGTCGTTTTTTGAATGCTGGGCGCTGTAATGGTCACTTGAGATTGCGCCGGATTAGGAGAAACTTTCCAATTTTTAGCCGTCTGGGTTTGTATTAGACTAATAATTTGACTATAATCATTGCGGCCTTCCATATTACTGATAAGTTTTATTCGGTAATAAATTAACCCAACTGCTGGTGTTTGATCCAGATATTGATAGCTGTGTTGATTGGCTGCAGTTTTAACTGCAATAGAAGCAATATCCGTAAAATTAATACCATCCAGACTCCGTTGGATAGTAAAGGATTTGATTGTATTTTCTACTCCCATTTGCCAGGCTAATTGAATACCGGACCCCACAGCTGTTGCCTGAAAATGAGCCAGTGTAACTGGTAGTGCGGAACTGATTTCGATGTCGTCCAGGTATAAATCGATATCTGCAGATCCATTTGCCTGTTCTATTCTGAATTCGTCTATGTTGTTCCATTTGCTGTCAGTAAGCGATATTTGATAAATTTCACCGGCGATGGTTGTAAAATCGTAGCTGACTACCTGAGCTCCATTTAACCAACCTTCCGCTCTCCAAGTGGCATTTTCACCATCTACAGCAAACGATGCCAAAGCAAAGGGAGTGGGGGTGGCATCCGTGCTTTTCATGATGAATGTTTTTGACACATTTAGAAAGCCTGTAATATGAAGTGCTTTGTCATTTGTTCCGTTTGCAAGGTTTGTTCCCCCTGCATCGAACTTCTTATTAGTGACATCCACATAACTGCTGTTAGGATCAGTATAATTTCCATCCGCATCTATTAAACCCAGGCTCCAATTGCCAAAAATCCTTGGATTGGAGGACCCAAAACTGTACCCGTTCTGGTCAACGGTTATTTCATCAAAATTCTCTGAACTCTGGGCGTAGGTAAAACCACTCTGTAAACAGGCAACTATCAAGCAAAATATACCAATTTGGCGTTTCATATGCTTTAATTTCGTCATTTGAATAACAAAAGGTACATAATATATCGTATTCATAGTTTATTTTTAATCGCATATTGAGGGCGTTGCATCCTAGGCAAGAAGTCTTTTCGGGATTCTTTGAGGCATCGCGCGCCCGTTTTTTTGCTTATTATAGTTATCTTTGGAAGGCAGTTCCATTTAGTCGGCTCCTTTCATAAGTGGTTGTTTATTCATTAATTTTAAGCAATTTCCAACCAGATTTTAACTCAGAAGCTGGCAGTTTCAGAGTTCCGATGAAGGTAATACTTGGGTAACGGTGGATTCCAGAGAGAATTATACCTTTACCGACAGGTTAACAGAGGCTTACTTTGAGATGGATCATGCAGACGAAAAGCGTACCTTTAAATATTACCGGATTCATATAAAGGAAAATAATGGGACAGGAGTGCAGTTCCCAGTTAGCAGAATTCAGATTATTACAGTACTATTAATCAATATATAAATAAGAAATATGGCTAAAAAACAAAAAATCTTTTTTTCATTGAGCCGACCGGCGGTAGGTGTATTATCGTTCTGCTCTTTATTGATGCTCTCTATACCACGTGCAATAGCCCAACAGGGGATAAAAAACAAACCAAATGTATTAATTATTTATACTGATGACCAGGGCTATGCCGATCTGAATATATATGGCTCTAAGGATTTGTACACCCCAAATTTAGATAGCCTTGCTAGAAGCGGAGTTCGCTTCACGCAGTTTTATTCTGCTTCACCCATTTGCTCGCCTTCCAGAGCCACACTAATGACAGGCAGGTACCCTCAAAGAGCGCAACTACCCAATATGGCCTCTTCTACTCCGGGCGACCCAGGAATGCCAGGCAGTCAATTTACCATGGCAGAATTCTTTAAAAAATATGGGTATGAGACCTATCATCTGGGTAAATGGCATTTAGGTTATAGTACAGCTACTGAGCCAAATGCACAGGGCTTTGATTATTCTTTTGGTTTTATGGGTGGCTGCCTGGATAATTATTCTCATTTTTTTTATTGGTCAGGTCCAAACCGTCATGACTTATGGAGAAACGGGAAAGAAGTTTATTTGCAAGGACAGTTTTTGCCCGATATGTTGGTGCAGCAGGCTGATTCCATTTTTGAAAGCAAACAACATGACCCCAAGCCGTTTTTTATGTATTGGGCCATTAATTTACCACATTATCCCTTGCAGCCTTTTCCTAAATGGCTTAATTACTATAAAATCTACCTTCTCCCAGGGATAAATATGCAGCCTATATCTCAACAATGGACGAAGAGATTGGCCGTTTACTCAAAAGTCTGAAAGATCATGGACTGGCAGATAACACAATTGTTGTATTTCAGTCCGACCAGGGCTTTTCCAAAGAGGAGAGGACCTTTGGTGGAGGTGGTTCAGCAGGAATCTACAGAGGGTCAAAGTTTAGTTTATTTGAAGGCGGCATCCGGGTTCCAGCTTTCATTTCCTGGAAAGGAAAATTAAAACAGGATCAGGTCAGAGACCAATTGGTTTCTAATACAGATTGGTTCCCTACTTTAGCCAGTTTATGCGGTCTGCCGGCCCCTAAGGTGTTGATTGATGGCAAAAACATGGTAGATGTTCTTAAAAACCCCAAAGCAGCCTCTCCCCATCAAGACCGTTTTTTCTGGCAAAGCCGCGGAACGAAAAAAAATCCACAATGGGCCGTTCGTGATAAGGACTGGAAATTACTACACAATCCTATGGAGGCAAAAAAGCAGGAATTGACCAATGAAGGATATTTTCTAGTCAATATAAAGACCGATCCTGCAGAAAAAATAAATGTTGCAGCCCAGCATCCGGATATAGTGGCCAGATTAAGAGACCTATATGATCATTGGATCTCTACAGTTGACAGGCAGCAATAAAAATTTTCCGTTACGCTGAAATGGTTTTTAGATAAACTTACAATTGAGCCTTATAAAATAGGCTGGGGCCCTTCAAATGCGTGATTTAATTTAAAATAAATTAAAAAGGCTTATCAGGTTTAGTGATGGTGTTTTGGTTTGATGCGAAAAATAATGCCCACAAGAGTGGGCATTATTCGTTATAACCGTATCATTTGAGCCCCATGTCCGTTGCCATTAACCTTTGTTGCCCACATATAGATTTAGGTTTCTTCTCGTTATTTTGGGTATTTTACCCAAAATAACCACGACTTTCCTACAAAATAATCAGCATTGTTTCTGCATTTATAGGCATCCAGTTTATAAATCATTCTGGTGGAATTCTGTGAATTGACTGTTGAAATTGCCTTTGACAATTCCAACAGTCAATTTTAGAGCCTAATAATTATTTTCCTATAATTTTTTTCTGTGCTTAAAACCCCATTCGGCAATATTAATGGTCAGATTTTTTAAGGTTTCACCATATGGTGTAAGCTGATATAAAACAGTAATGGGTTGCGTATCCAATATTGTGCGTTTAACCAACTGATTCAATTCTAAATCCTTCAATTCGCGACTGAGCATTTTCCCGGAAATCCCATTAACTTCCCTTAATAATTCTGAAAATCGCATCGGCTGAAAGGTTAAACAACCAATGATAGAGATTTTCCATTTTCCGCCAATGACATCCAGGGTATCGTGGATGGCTTGAATCGTAGGTTTACACACATGATGAATACCTTTAACTTTTAATTCTTTCTCTTCCATTACGTTTATTTCTTAGTTACCTAAATGTTACCATTACTTATTGTCACCAAGTGAATAAAGGTAACTTAATTTTGTAACTTTGTGATCTAAAATATTATTAAAATGGACTTATTGAAAGATTTACAATGGAGGTACGCTACCAAAGCGTATACAGACAAAAAAGTAAGTGGTGAAAAGTTGGATTTTATATTGGAAGCGATAAATCTAACGGCATCTTCCTGTGGTTTACAACCTTACCGGGTTTTCGCCATCGAAAACAAGGAGATCAGGGCAAAACTTGGAGAAGGTTCCTTCAATAAACAAATTACACAGGCATCCCATCTACTGGTTTTTGCTGCCTACAATAATGTGACCACCGAGCATATTGAAAAATTGATAAAGTTGGTAGCTAAAAATCGTGGCGTTGCTGAGGCCGATCTAAAGGACCTTTTTACAAAATTGGACGGTTATTTCAATTCCAGAAGTGTTGAGAGTAATCGGCATTGGTCAGATAAACAGGCTTATATAGCCTTGGGTACAGCCTTAATTGCGGCTGCCAACGTAAAGGTAGATGCTACACCAATGGAAGGATTTGATCCTGCTGTCTTTGATGAGTTATTGGGCCTGAAAGATAAAGACTTACATACGACCGTCATACTTTCTTTGGGCTTTCGGGATGAAACCGCTGATTTTTTAGCTGCCGCGCCAAAAGTCAGGATCCCCGTTCATGAGATGGTTACTATGATTTAAAGACAGGTAGGGGCGAAAGCCCCTTTATACAAAACCATATTTTAATTCTTCGTCTTGACCATATCTTGTTTGATCAATAATTCGCTAGCGATGAACCTTATAGTATTATTATTTATCGTGAGTTAAGTGACTCTTCAAAAAATTGATTTATAGATGGGCACGTTATCGTTTTTATATAATATCCATAATTAGTTAATTGGCCATATTGCGGATTTGGCTCTTCCTATTAATTCATCCAATCTTCGTCGGGATTAAGACATGAATTATGTTCAAGGCATCTCTCCTAAAAAAGCCAACGCTAACTATACGAAATAAACGAGCATGTACCTTTATTTCTTTAGATAATTTTCTTCTATATAAAAAACGGTACATGCGAACTTCCTAACTAATGATTTTACCGTAAATTAGCATTTATTATACAAATTGAAAAATATTTATGGATAATAACAGTTAATTATTTATATATTTGTAATAATAATTCAAATTATTAAAAATGATAGTAGAGTTTAGCGTTAAAAATTTCAGATCATTTTCCGATTTGCAGACGATTAGTTTTGTTGCAACCAGTTTAAAAAGTTCGAAGGATAACCAGTTTGTAGATTTAAATAATGTTGTTGTTAACAATGGAATGAGGTTATTGAAAACTATTGGCGTATATGGCGCAAATGCTAGCGGGAAAAGCAATATTGTTCATGCGTTAGAGTTTTTTTGTAGGGCAGTTAAAGATTTGCCTAGCCCAGAATCAAGGCTTTCAAAATTAGCGCAACCCTTTTTATATAACGAAAATTCCTTAAATGAAGATTCATTTTTTCAAATAGTTTTAATTGTTGAAGGTAAAAATACAGATATGGGTTTACAGTTAAGAAAAATGTGAACACAAATTCTATTAAAAATACAACTACCGGTAAAGAAATAATCACAAATGAATGGTTGTTTGGTCCAAAAAGCACAAACCAAGTGAAGTACTTTTTACGAAAAAACTTAGAAGTTGATAAGTCAAATTTACCTGGGAGTACAAATATTGCCCCATTAGAATATGAGCATACGTTATTTCTGACACATGCAGCTTCGTATAATAAAGATATTTGTGCGAAAATACGGCAAGTTATTAGTGGGTATATTACATCTAACTTTAGTTTAGGTGGAAGTTTTTATCGATTTCATTCTATTAGACAGATAGATAATCCTGAATTAAAACCGAGATTTATTGATTTTTTGAGATCATTCGGTTTAGATTATAAAGATATTTACTTCAAAAAGGATGATGATGCTTTTACAAAAAACAAGTATGCTTTAGAAAATTTATTTCTAATAAAAACCGCATGCCATGATGAAAATTTAAGTGTCACCCTAAACATGATGGAAAATGAATCGGACGGCACAAAAAAGCTATTTGATATTGCTGGATTACTTTTATTAGCATTTAATTTAAATACAAGTGGTCTAATAATATTGGATGAAATAGATAGCAATTTTCATCCTTCATTATTAATTAAACTAATTAATTTCTTCAATGATTCATCAATAAATAAATCAAATACACAACTTTTATTTTCGAGTCATGATACAAATCTTATGAACCCTTCCTTGATGCGTAGGGACCAATTTTATTTTGCGGAAAAAGGAAACAATGAAGCAACTAATTTATATTCATTAGCCGAGTTAAAAGGAATAAGAAATGATGCTGATTTTGCCAAACAATACTTGGCAGGCTTTTATGGAGGGGTACCTGTTCTTACAGATTTCTTAAATGATCAAAACTTAAATATTGATGGAACCTTGGGAAATTAGAGAAGATGAAACGAGAGATGAAGATTCCAGGAAGGTATTTATCATTTTTTGTGAAGATGGTGCTATAGAACCTGCGTATTTTGAAACCTTTAAACGAAAGGGTGTTCAAGTGTCTCCTATAGGGAATGCAAAACAGCACCATGCCCAAATTGATTTTGCAACTGAGTTTTTTAGAAAGAATGGTTTAATTGAAGTGGACAACGAGGGTAATGAATTCTTGAAAATAGATGACGGAGCTCAAGTCTGGAGTATATTTGACAGAGATAAAAGCCCGGATGATGGTAAAGATACTGCCTTTAATGATTCTATAAGATCAGCTAAGGCAAAAGGGATTAAAACTGGATGGAGTAATGATGCTTTCGAATTGTGGATTTTGTTACATTTTGAAGATGTAGACATTGAAAATTCTGAATATTATCATAGGTCGAAATATTATGAACGCTTGACTGAGATTTTAAAGAATCGTTTTCCTGATGAAACTATTTTCCAAAATCCAAAATTCGATTATTACGAGACAATGAAAACAAAGAAAAATTTTATTAGATTCACCTTTCAATTAATGAAAGGTAATTTAAATAAGGCAATTGAAAGGGCTGAAAGTTTAGATACAATTCATTGTACTGAACCTCCGAAGGCATTGCATCAACATTGCCCTTGCACAAAAGTCCATTTATTAATAAAAGAATTAATTGGCTAAATTATATAATTGAACAAAAATGACTTGTTTTATTTATCAAAATTTTGATATATTATATCCTGTCTTGCTGACAGAAAGAAATTAAATAGACAATTGAGCCCTAAATGAATAGGACGCATAATAAATCGTACCAAATTGTGCAAGTGGATTACGGAGGGTTTACTTATCATACGAATTTTAAAAATATAAAACCATATAGGTAGTTTCCAATTTGAATATTTTGCACAAGGGGTAATAAATATAAGAATTGAAAAGTGCTAAGTGGTTATCTCTTTTTTATCTTTATTTAATAGAAATAGAAAGGGCAATCCTTATCTATATTTCAATCTTTTGGTCATTAGTGGCAATTGCCTGCTTTTAGCAAATTTTAATACCAAAGCATAAATAAATCCCATTTTTATTTGTTTGTTCAAATTTTATTAACTTATTTTGGAAAACGGAATAATTGTATAAAATACAAATAGTGTTTGAGTTTCAATGGGTTTAAGCAAAGTATAGAATTCTAATCAATTGTAAAACAGTTATTTATTAGATTTAAATCACTCGAAGATGTCTGCACTTGGTACATATACGGACAATCAGCTCCTTGAATTACTCTTGCAGGGCAGTGAGGAGGCTTTAACGGAAATTTATGGACGTTATTGGGCAGCGTTAATTGAAATCGGATTTAAGTTCACGTCGGATAAACAAGCCGTTGAGGAAATTGTCAATGATATTTTTTTAAAATTATGGGCCAATCCGGAGAAATTTCAGGTACGTTCATTACCTGCTTATTTTCATACCGCTATTAAGTATGGCGTATTTACTATGCTGCTAAAAACCAAAAGACGTAAAGCATTACTCAAAAACTACCAGTTTAATACATTGAGCTCAGAAGAAGAGCAGCGCATCGAGGCTAAATTTATGGAAGCCTATTTAAACGAAGTCATTGAAACACTGCCTGCAAAATCCAGACTAATTTATACTTATAGTCGACAAGATGAAATGAGCATTGCTGATATATCGGAAAAAATGAATATGAAGACTAAAGCTATTGAATATCATATTACTAAAACGCTCAAGCTGCTTCGAAGCGCATTAGAGCATGCGCATAATCCTCGTTTATTATTAATAGCCTTATTATTTATAAAGAACCTCTTTTAGTCTTTTTCTCATTTATTTAACAAATATTTCCTTTCATTTATTTTTTTTTATTTTTTTTAGGGTTCGGCTTCACTTATGGTGTCATCTTATCAAACGGCACCACATTAAAGATGGAAAAAGAAGCATTAGAAGACCTTATTGAAAGATATATTATGGGCTTAACCTCAGTGGAGGAAGATGCAAAACTTAAGCGCTGGTATGAAGATATCAGTAAAAAACAAGCGTCTTTGCGCCAGCTTTCTGAAGCTGAAATGGAAGCTTTAAGAGAGAAGATGCTGCAGCGTTTATTATCTGATGCCAAAAAACAACCCAGTCTCGGGGCTCAAAAGGACAATACGGATCATGGAGTGAAAAATATGCACCTAGTTGACAACAAAGAGGTCAATAAATTTCGCTCCTTATTTAAGAACAACGCCTGGGCAGCAGTGATTTTGCTGTTAATTTGCTGTTCCACTGCAGCTTATTTTTTCATAGCAATCGGGCTAGATTCAATAAAACAGTGGTAAAGGCTCCTGTAGTCATTTTGCCAGGTGAAAATATTGCGCCTGGACAAAGTGGGGCCACCTTGCATTTAGCCAACGGAAAGGCTATACCGCTGGATAACTTGCAAAACGGCCTGGTGGCAGAGCAAAATGGTGTCAAAATTCTAAAGGACAAAAACGGTGTGACCTATGTTGGTAAAGCCAATGCTCCCCTTTATAATGATATCACAACGGGTAGAGGACAGCAGTGGCAATTAACGCTTCCAGATGGCACCAAAGTCTGGCTAAATGCCGTTAGTTCGATTCATTATCCATTGGCATTCAGCGGACAGCAGCGAATGGTAAGTATAACCGGTGAGGCTTATTTTGAGGTTGTGCACAATGCAAAGCAGCCTTTTACGGTAAAAGCTGGCAATACAGTTATTGAGGATATTGGAACGGCATTTAATATTAATGCTTATGCAGATGAACCGTTCATAAAAACCACCTTAGTGCATGGTAGTGTAAAAGTTTCCACCGAAAAAAATTCCAGCTTGCTTAAGCCAGGACAACAAGCAGCCACAAGTGCTGCCAACAAGATCAAAGTAATTAAAGTAAATACAGAAAATATAACCGGATGGATGAATGGTGCATTGAACTTTGATAATGAGGATCTGGGTGAAGTAATGAAAAAGGTCGCCAGATGGTATGATATTGATGTGACATATGCTGGAAAAATCCCCAAAAGAACATTTGCCGGAAGTATTTCCAGAAAAATGAACTTGTCTGAATTTCTAAAACTGCTTGAGTTTGAAAATGTTGACTTTAAGCTGGATGGGAAAAAAATAACAATACTCCCCTGAAATTAAATAAAAAAATCATTTATAAAAACAAAATAATATTATGGCATAATTCGACAGAACATATATAAAAGCAATATAAAAAATACCTCAAATAAAAACCGGAAGTGCTCGCAACACCCCCGGTCATAGAGAATTTGAGTTAACCAAACCGCTAGGTTGGTTGGAACAATTTACGTTTAACCCAAACTATTACAAAGATATGGATTTTTACGCTTTCAGGAAGCTGATGCCTAATAAAGGCAGAAAGCTTTATAAATCGTTGCTGGTTATGAAGTTAACAACCATCTTGATCATCGTTGCCTGCATTGGAGCTCATGCAGCTGCTTTAAGTCAAAAGATTAATCTTGACGCAAAAAATGTTTCCATCGAAGAAGTCTTTACCGTTATTAAAAAACAGACAGGCTATCATTTTTTTTATGAGAAAAATGTGCTTAATGATTTACCTAAGGTAAGCGTACACGCCGTAAACGAAGATATCACAAGCGTATTGAAAGATTGTTTTAAAACACTTCCGATTTCTTTTTACATCTCTGACAATACCATAGGTATTAAAAGAAAAGTTATTGCACCTGCTCAAAAGTTGTCCCCTGTCATTGTACTGCCAGAGCAAACGGTGATTAAGGGGACAGTAACAGACTCCCTTGGAAAACCATTAACGGGCGTCAGCGTATATCTTAAAGGAACAAAGATTGGAACAACGACAAATAATCTGGGGCATTATTCCCTGGCATTTTCAGCGCAAAATGCTATTCTCGTCTTCGCTTACATCGGCTACGAAACCCAACAGATCCCGTTGACAATAATGCAACCTTAAATATAATCCTTAAACAGCAGGGCAACGATTTAGAACAAATGGTGGTTGTTGGTTATGGCTCCCAAAAAAAGGAAAGCGTGGTTGCAGCCATTTCACAAACGACTGGAGCTGTACTGGAAAGAGCGGGAGGTGTATCTAGTATTGGGGCAGCACTCACGGGTAATGTCCCAGGCCTTATTACCACTTCCAGTACCGGTTTGCCAGGTGAAGAGGATCCCAATATTGTTATTCGAGGTAATAATTCATGGAATAACTCTTCTCCTTTAATACTCGTTGATGGCGTTGAAAGGCCAATGAACAGTGTGGATATAAATTCAGTGGCCACTGTTACTGTCTTAAAAGACGCCTCTGCCACCGCCGTTTTTGGATCCAGGGGCGCCAATGGTGTCATATTGATTACCACAAAAAGAGGGCAGTTGGGCAAGGCAGCAATCTCGGCAAGGGTGAATACCATTATGAAGCAACCTTCTAAATTACCCCAGAAATATGATTCCTACAATACGCTTAAGTTAAGAAATCAGGTAATAGAAAATGAGCTGAACGTGACGCCTGACAGCTGGAATAAATATTTGCCGCAGGCCATATTGGATAAATATCGCAATCCTATTAATGAACAGGATAAGGAAAGGTATCCTAATGTAGATTGGAATGATGTACTTTTTAAAGACTACACTATGAGCCAAAATGCCAGTGTAGATATAAGTGGCGGAACCAAATTCGTCAAATATTTTGCCAATGTAGATTACTTGCACGAAGGGGATATTTTCAAAGTATATGATAATGGGCGGGGATACAAACCCGGATTTGGATTCAACAGGATAAATGTAAGAAGCAACCTTGATTTTCAACTAACCCCAACCACTATTTTTAAAACCAACCTAAGTGGATCTTATGGCGTGCAAAAAACACCTTGGAACTTCTCACAAAGCGACTATGTAACCGGTCTAACCCTATGGCTGTCTGCATATTCCACCCCACCTGATGCATTTTTACCTATCTATCCGGATGGCTCCTGGGGTTTTAGCCTTCCCAATAGTGGGTTAGCGAATTCCGCATTGAATATCTCTGTAGGCGGCATCCAGCAGATTACCACTGCCAGGATGACAACAGACTTTATATTGGATCAGGACCTTCGTATGATAACCAAGGGACTAAAAGTATCCGGGACAGTTTCTCTGGATAACACCTTTATCGAAAACAATCGAGGAATTAATGACTTATATAATGGTGTCCAGATGAAATATGTAGATCCAGAAACAGGAGCAGTCACCTATAAACAAGCTTATGATGGGGTAACTGATTTTGATTTTCAACAAGGCATCAACTGGTCCACCAGTGCTGGAAATGTGGGCTCCAATTACAGACGCATTTTCTATCAGTTACAATTAAACTATAGTCGAACCTTTGCCCGTGATCACTATTTTACGGCAATGGGGCTTATGAACAGAAATCAATATGCGACTGGCAGTGAAGTACCTCATTCCAGAGAAGACTGGGTATTTAGAACAACCTATAGCTACAAGAATAAATATACCATTGAATATAATGGCGCCTATAACGGTTCTGAGCAGTTTGCCAAGGGCAGTAGGTTTGCTTATTTCTCTTCCGGTGGTGTCAACTGGGTAGTCAGCAAAGAGAAATTTATGCAGTCTCTTGATTTTATTGACGTTTTAAAAATCAGGGCATCTGTTGGACAGACAGGTAATGATAATATCAATAATCTCAGGTGGCTATATCAGGATCAGTGGGCACATACAGGCAATGCACTACTGGGTACATCAGGAGTAGATGCCGAGCCCAGTACCTATACCTGGTATTCACTGACTTCTTTAGGCAATGCCAAAATCCAATGGGAACAATCATTTAAAAGCAATATCGGTGTTGATTTTGAACTATTCCATGGACTTCTGAAAGGAAAGTTTGATTATTTTGAAGATAAACGAACCAAAATCTTTATTGCAGGTTCCAACCGATCCGTTCCTTCCTATTTTGGATTTTCTGCCCCCGCCGCCAATCTGGGAAAAGTTAATGCGAAAGGTTATGAATTAGAGTTACATCTTAACAAGAGCTTTAATGATGCATTCAGAGTATATATTGATTTTAATATGAGTCATACTGTCAATAAAGTAATTGAAGAGGATGATGCGGAACTCTTGCCTGATTATCAGAAAAAAGCAGGTAAATCAGTAGGCCAGGCCTATTCCTATGTCAGCGCAGGCTATTATAACACCTGGGACGAACTTTATGAAAGCACCCCTTATAACACCAATGACGTTAATAAGCTACCGGGAGATTATAATATTATTGATTATAACGCAGATGGCGTGATTGATCAAAATGACAACATTCCTTATGGGTATACAGGCTGGCCACAAAACACCTACAATACTACCGTTGGATTTGACTGGAAAGGGTTCAGCGCCTTTGTACAGTTCTACGGTGTCACCAATGTTACCAGACAAGTTGTATTTGGCAGCCTTGTAGGGCAGGTAGATATCGCTTATGAAGAAGGGAATTATTGGAGTAAGACGGCTACTGCCGGAACAGTTCCGCTTCCCAGATGGCTCTCAACGCCGCCTGATTATTACCGGGCCGATCAGTATATGTATGATGGATCTTACCTGAGACTCAAAAACGCGGAGATCGCCTATACGTTTGGTAAAACCTGGAACTTTATTAAAAAGGCCGGTCTGGAAAATATCAGGGTTTATCTAAATGGGGACAACCTTCTGCTCTGGACCAAAATGCCAGATGACAGGGAATCCAATTTTGCCGGTAGCGGCTGGGCCAGCCAGGGTGCATATCCAACGCTCAAAAGATATAACCTGGGTTTTAATATCACCTTTTAACCCAAAAAATATTGCAAATCATGAAAAGATATTTTAAAATATTTATGTTACTTAGTTGGCTCGCAGTTAGTGTTGTCTTTTTGTCATCCTGCGAGAAATATTTGGACAAGAGTCCAGATTCTACCATCAGTGGAGTGGATGCGTATAAGAATTTTACAAATTTTCAGGGATTTACCGAAGAACTCTATCATTGTGTTCCCGACTTCTCCAATGCCTATTGGACCAATTCCTGGAATTGGGGAGAAGATGAGATCTCGTCCACTTCACAAGATTTTCACTTTGTCAACAAAATTGATTTGGGCAATTTCTGGGGTTGGCAGTCTGAGTTTGACGGCTGGCAGGGTGGCTGGATGGACCGCTCAGCGACTTCCACTGACAACGACCGCTTTCATAAATCCCTGTGGCCACTATGCTGGTATGGTATCAGCAAAGCCAATTTAGGCCTGGCCAATATGGATAAACTAACAGATGCTACAACCGAGGAAAGAAACCTGATTAAAGGGCAACTGCTGTTTTTCAGAGGTTGGTTTCATTTTGAACTCATGCAGTATTTTGGGGGGTTACCTTATATCGATACCCTTTTACCCAGTGATCAGCGTTTAACACTTCCCAGGCTAAGCTATGATCAGTGTGCAGATAAGGCCGCCGCTGACTTTAAGGCAGCAGCAGAACTATTGCCCACCAATTGGGATAATACAACTGCCGGGAAAAATACCTTAGGTAAAAATGAACTCCGCATCAATAAGATTATGGCCCTTAGCTACCTGGGCAAAGACCTGCTATGGGCGGGTAGTCCCTTAATGAATTCTGTATCCACAGGTTCAACGGATTATAATAAAGACTATTGCAAAAAAGCTGCAGATGCCTTAGCCGAAGTACTACAACTTTGTGAAAGCGGTGAGGCGCCTTATAAGCTCCTGCCATTTGGCAAGTACTCAGATAATTTTTATACCACAGGACAGAACTGGTTGATGCCAGGAGGAACCGAAGCTATTTTCAGATCCCCATATTATAATGCCAATTCATCCAATTGGGGCACCAGTAAACAATATACACCCAAAATTATCGGTGAGAGTGATATTGTATTTGCACCGACGGCTAATTATGTAGATTATTACGGTATGGCCAACGGGTTGCCGATTCCAGATATCACAAAACCTGACCCAGTATCCGGATATGACCCTGAGCATCCCTGGAAAGGCAGAGATCCTAGATTCTATAATGATATTGTTTATGACGGTGTCAAGTTTGTACAAGGTTCAACAACAGATGAGGCTAATCGTTATGCCAATCTTTATGGAGATGGAACAATTAATGGTAGGGGCAGCTACAGAGACCCAAGTACCGGAAGTCGTACTGGCTATTTACTTAGAAAGTTCATTCCCATCACCTGTAATAAATACGATGATGGTTATGGTTATTCCCATAGTTTAAATGTTCATATTCCTTATATGCGGTTGGCAGGCGTTTATTTAATGTACGCAGAAGCCGTGGCTGAAGGCTATGGATCTCCTTCAGCTGCCGTCTCGGCTTATGGAAAGTCAGCCATAGATGCAGTAAATGTGATCAGGGATCGGGCAGGCGCGGGTCATGTAGCGGCAGAGTTTACCGGCTCCTTGGACGCATTTATGGGGGAACTGCGCCGGGAAAGAGCAGTAGAACTCTCTTTTGAGGGACACAGGTTTAATGATTTAAGGCGCTGGTTACTTCTGATTAAAAGTCCATATACACTCAAAAAGACGGTTTATTTTGACCGTGCAGGAACCTTTAGTACCACAGCCCCTGAGGATAACGAGGTTAAAAATCTGCGTGAATCCACAATTTTAGAAAGGCATTTTACCGAGAAGCACTACTGGCTGCCTTTAAAAACCAGTGATGTCACCCTGTACCCGAGCTTTTATCAAAACCCTGGATGGTAACATTGTCTAAGGGGAACTAAATCTTTACATAAACTGCAATCTGCAATTTAAAACCATATTCGATGAGATTATTAATAATTTTAATAATATATATAATTTGCGCCTTTGGCTCCAAAGCGCTTTTGGCGCAATCAGGACTAAGCATACTGGTTAAGGCTAAGGTGTATAATAGCAAAAATGAACCGGTTCAGGGTGCTTTGGTGCAAAGCCAGGAGCGGGATAGTATTTTATCCTATACTGATGACCAGGGCGCGTTTTCCCTAAATGTCTTGCCTGGGGAAAACTTAAAAGTGGCCGCGCTGGGATATAAGGCAAAATTCTTACCAGCTTCAAATAGTTTGAGTATTATTAGGCTGACTGCCAGTGATTTGGATACCATTTTCGTAAAAACCCCATTTCAAAGGATCAGCAAGGCAGATGTTTTTGGTGATGTTTCCGTTGTGGACGAACAGGCGCTTTTAACCAAGAATTATACTACCGGCAGTCTGGATGGGCTGGAGGCTTTTGTTCCCGGCTACAATGGCAACAGCATCTGGGGGATGGGCACTTATTTAATGTTGGTAGATGGGGTGCCTCGGGATGCCAATAACGTAATGCCTTCAGAAATAGATCAGATTTCAGTACTCAAAGGAGTTGGCGCTATTGCCTTATATGGCAGCAAAGGTGCCAAAGGTGTGATTAATATAACCACCAAGCGCGGACAACCCTTTGATAACAAAATAGCCGTCCGGGCCAACATGGGTGCATTTGTGCCCGTCGCTTATCCAAAATATCTTGGCTCCGCTGAATATATGACCTTATATAATGAGGCAAGAAATAATGATAGCCTGCCTGCGCTTTACGATCAGCAGGAAATTTATCATTACGCCTCTGCAGAAAATCCCTATAGGTATCCAAATGTGGATTACTATTCAGATAACTATCTTAAAAGGGTGTATAACCGTTATGATGCAACGGCGGAGATTTCTGGGGGTAACGATAAAGCCAGATATTATACCAATATGGGCTTTTATACGGAAGGCTCCTTGCTGGATTTTGGTATGGCCAAACAAAACAGGAACAACCGTTTTAGCCTGAGAGGCAATGTGGATATAAAGATCAACAGGTTTATTAAAGGCAGAATTGATGCTACAGCAAGTTTCTATGACGGTCGGGGAATTAATGCTGATTATTGGGGGCAGCAGCTACTGTAAGACCAAACAGGTTTATTCCGCTGATTCCCATAGATTTTATTGAAGGGGATGATCAGAGTTCCTTATTATATGTAGAGAACAGCAATCATATTATAGATGGTAAATATTTACTGGGGGCACGCAACTCGATCAGACCAACACTTTGGGCACCATTTATGCGGGAGGGTATAATAAATATATATCCAGACAATTCCAGTTTAGCTCTGGTATTGATGCTGATTTAAAGGATATTTTACCCGGACTTAAATTTAAATCCAATTTTGCCGTGGACTATGCTACGGCCTATTCTCTGTCTTACAATTATGACTATGCTACTTATGAACCTATCTGGAATAGTTATTCAGGAGTAGATCTGATTAGCAGCCTGAATAAATACGGCAACGACGCTACTTCTGGTACCCAAAATGCCAGTAATAGCTGGTATCGTCAAACGATTGCCTTTTATGGGCTTTTTAGCTATGATCAAACATTTGGCAATCAAAACAATATATCCGCCGAGTTGGTCGCCAATGGTTACCAGCAATCAGAATCACAGATATATCATAGAGTCAGTAATGCAAATCTGGGGCTCCACCTAGGCTATAATTACGATGAAAAATACTATGTGGATTTTAATGGCGCCTACGTGCATTCAGCCAAGCTGCCAGAAAAGCATCGGGAAGCCTTATCCCCAACCTTATCTCTTGCCTGGCGAATCAGCAAGGAGAAATTTATGCACTCGGGAACTGGCTTCATAAATGATTTAAAATTAACTGCAAGCGCCGGCATACTTAATACAGATTTGGATATCAGTGATTATTACATTTACCAAGGCTATTACACCGTAAATGGCTCCTGGTATGGTTGGAAAGACGGCGTTGGATTTCAGGCGACAGAATCCAGAAGAGGCGATAACCCAGATATGCGCTTTCCAAAAAGAAAAGAGATTAACCTGGGTTTCGAAGGACTCTTTTTTAATAGTAGTTTACAGCTAAATGGCCATTTTTTCCGCAGTTCAAGTGAAGGCAATATTATTCAAGCGGCCTCATTATTCCCATCTTACTTTACCTCTTATTGGCCAGTGTCCTCTTTTATTCCTTATGTCAACTATGACAATGACCTGAGAACAGGTATTGATTTTGGTATGGACTATCATAAAATGCTGGGTAAACTGGATGTAAATATTGGGCTGAATGGCACCTATTACAATACAAAAGCCACGCAAAGGGCTGAGGTTTATGAAGATGATTATCAATACCGCCAGGGGAAAAATATTGATGGTATCTGGGGACTGCAAAATCTTGGCTTTTTTGAAAGTCAGCAGGATATTGATAATTCTCCCACGCAATCCTTTGGAGAGGTGCATCCAGGTGATATAAAATACAAGGATCAAAACGGTGACGGCGTGATCAATAGCCAGGATGAGGTGTTTTTAGGCAAAGGTGGTTGGTTTGGGGCACCCTTTACCATTGGCATGAATCTTACACTCACTTATAAAAAACTGACCCTATTCTTATACGCAATTGGAAGATACGGCGCCTATGGGATAAAAAACAACAGCTATTACTGGGTCTATGGGGATGGTAAGTATTCAGAGGTAGTTAGAAACAGATGGACCGAGGCCACAAAAGCTACCGCAACTTATCCTCGGTTGACTACTGGTTCCAGTGACAATAACTTCAGGACATCAGATTTCTGGATGTATAAAACAGACCGCTTTGATCTCTCTAAAATACAGCTAAATTATGATATGACTGATTTATTAAGACGCAAACAGTTTGTAAAGGCTCTTTCGGTATATATAAGCGGCTCCAATATTTTGACTTTGGCCGGGCAAAATGATGTATTGGAATTAAATATTGGCAGTGCGCCTCAAACTAGGTTTTATAATATTGGTGTCCAGGCAAATTTTTAAAATCGAAAAATTATAGAAATGAAAAATAAATTCCTCATATACCTTGTCCTGGTGGCTATACTGTCCAGCGGCTGCAAGGACCTCATTACGCCACAAATTGAAAATAACCGCCAGTTACAGGAATCTTACAATCCCAGTGACGCCAAGTTTCCATATGGGCTTATTTTAAATGGTTATACTAGGATCCCTATTAACAGCTGGTCCTTTAATGATGTAGCTACTGATGATGCCGTTACCAACGATAAATCGAGTAGTTTTTTAAAAATGGCTACCGGACAATGGGCGGCCAACAACAATCCGGTAGAGCAGTGGAGCAATTGTTTTGCGGCCATACAGTATATTAATCTGACGCTGGAGCAAATTGATAAAGTAAACTGGGCCGTGGATACGACAGTTTCCAGGCTCTTCAATATGCGCATTAAAGGGGAAGCTTATGGATTGAGGGCCTTGTTTTATTATTATCTGCTACAGGCACATGCCGGTTATGGTCAGGACGGCTCCTTATTAGGGGTGCCGATCGTACTCCATTCACAGGCCGTTGGTGATGATTTTAACCTGCCTCGGTCAACTTTTAAGCAGTGCCTGCAACAAATTGAGGCAGATCTGGATCTGGCGGCCACATACTTGCCAGTGGATTATAAAGATCTGACAGACAATAGTCAGATCCCCGACAAATATGGCACCGTTTCCAAGGAACAGTATAACAGGGTAATGGGTAAAACCATGAGTGGGTTGTTGTCAGGCAGGGTTGCTATGGCTATCCGGGCAAAGGCAGCACTATTGGCCGCAAGCCCTGCCTATAGCAGTGCCAGTGGAGGCTCATGGGCCAGCGCCGCAGATGATGCTGCAAGCATTATCGATTTAAAAGGAGGTGTTGCTGGAATGGCTGCAAATGGGCTGACCTGGTATGGTAATGCCAGTGAAATCGCCGCGCTGGCTGAGGGCCAAAATCCAGACGAGATTCTTTGGAGATCCAACTATAGTGAAAGCAATGATTTAGAAGCCGATAATTTTCCCCCTTCACTTAATGGCAAAGGCCGGGTTAATCCAACCAAGAATTTGGTGGATGCCTTCCCGATGGCAAATGGCTATCCGATTGGCGCCACAGGTAGCGGCTATGATTCCAATAATCCGTATAATTCCAGAGATCCCCGGCTCAGTGATTTTATTTTGGTTAATGGCGATAAGGCTGGCGTAAACAACACGGTTATCAAAACGGCGGCGGACGGTGGAACCAATGATGGCCTAGATAGGACTGAGACCTCTACAAGAACTGGCTATTATTTAAAAAAGCTGCTCCGTCAAGATGTCAATTTGAGTAGTACTTCTACCACCACCCAGCGTCATTATAAGCCACTGATAAGATATACCGAGATCTATTTAATTTATGCAGAAGCAGCCAATGAGGCCTGGGGGCCAACGGGCACTGGAGGGCATAGTTATTCGGCATATGATGTGATTAAGGCCCTTAGGCAAAGAGCAGGCATTGGTACACAAAATGGGGACGCTTATCTGGAGTCGATTAAAACGGATAAAGATAAGATGAGAATCCTAATAAGAAATGCACGCAGACTTGAACTTTGTTTTGAAGGATTTAGATTCTGGGACTTAAGAAGATGGAAGGCCCCTTTAAACGAAACCGCCACGGGTACCAGCATTAAAAATAATCAATATTCTACAATTAATGTGGAAAATAGGTTGTATCAGGATTATATGGAATATGGCCCCATCCCGTACAGTGAAACTTTGAAATTTTCAAATCTGGTTCAAAATAAAGGCTGGTAAAAGGATTCTTTATAGGCAACAACATAATAAAAAGAAACAAATGAAAACGAAGGTATTATTTATACTGCTTGCAGTACTTGGCTTAAGCGCTTGTCATAATAAGGATATTGTCTTTAAAGACTATAAATTCCAGACAGTTTACTTTTCCTATCAAAGGCCGGTACGCACCATTACTTTGGGAGAAGATATTGTCAATACAGACTTAGACAATCAACATAAATGTAAGATCTATGCCACCTTGGGCGGTGTATATAAAAATAGCAAAAATGTTCAAATAGCCATTGCCGTTGATAATGACCTGGTGGATGGTATAAACTTTACAGACGGTTCTAGCGTTCAGGCCATGCCCAGTGATTATTACTCACTTGGCTCAAGTTCTATACAAATTCCAAAAGACAGCATTACTGGTGCAGTAGAGGTCCAGTTGACCGATGCTTTTTTTAAGGACCCGGGTGCCATTAAAAACACCTATGTTATCCCACTTAAAATGACCGGTGTTACAGGAGCTGATTCTCTTTTAAGCGAAAAAGATTATACCCTTTATGCTATTAAATATATCAACCCCTGGCATGGTTACTACCTGCGCCGTGGCGTAGATGAGATCACCGGAAAAAATGGACATACAGAACTAGATGCGACCCAAAGCAGACATCAACCTTATGTAGAAAAAGATGATATCCAGCAACTCACCACCAGTTCCTTACAAGATGTCAATTTCCCTTTAATCTTTAAAGATAAAGACGGTTATAATGTTAACTGTAATTTACTGCTACATTTTGACGACCAAAATAATTGCACCGTCAGTTCTTCGACCACAGGAATAAGTGCCACTGGCAGCGGAAAATTTGTCTCAAAAGGGGAAAAGAAAAGCTGGGGGGATCAAGATCGAGATGCCATTTATTTACAATATGAAATTGATTTGCCAGATATTCATATCGCTACAAAAGATACGCTGGTGATGCGCAACAGAGGTGTTACTTTAGAAACATTTTAGGCAAAAACATGGCAACAAAAAACTATTACTTTATGAAAAAGCATAATACAAATATCCATATAAAGGGCCTACTTATGGTCGCCTTAACCGCAACACTGCTACTTAGTGCCTGTTCAAAATATAAACCCCTGCTTTTTGAGGTAGCCAAACCAGATGAAGTGGCCGCCCAAGAAGATATCAATAGCTATCCAGCCCTTAAATCATATATAGATTCAACTAAATATTCGGATTTTCATCTTGGAGTTGGGGTCTCTTTAGGAGATTATATAAAAAAAGGTGTGTTTTACCGCATGGTCAACCGAAATTTCCAGCAAATTGTACTGGGTTATGCTATGAAGCATGGGGCGGTCGTACAAGCAGATGGTAGTTTAAACCTGGATAATGTCAATACACTAATACAAACCGCCAAAGAGGCGGGTATGTCCCTATATGGACATACCCTGTGCTGGCATGCCAATCAAAATGCGACTTATTTAAAAAGTTTGATTGCTCCCCAAATCGTAGAATCTAATAGTAACCTTTTTGACCTTTCTGGTTTAAAGGCTGGTGATTTAAACGGATGGAACGTGAGTGGAGCGGCTTCTTCGGGCATAGAAGCAACCGGTGGAATGGCAGGTGGTGGTGCTATTAAACTGGTCAGCGCTTCCTCGGCGGTCAATGCCTGGGATATGAGCCTTCATACGCCGGTTATTCCAATAGAGCAGGGGCATCAATACGTAGTTAGCTTTTATATTAAGTCCGATAAACCAGGTAAGGGCAGAATTTCTTTTAGTGAAGATTTGAATAATCAATATCCATGGACAGATTGGATGGGCACAGGTAGTGAAACTGAAGCTTTTGAGACCAACTCAGGCTGGCAGCAAGTTAAAATTATAGTAAGGGATTTTAAAACTACTGCCAGTTCTTTTAACTTGAACATGGATTTAGGATATATAGGTGACGTAAGTTATATGATTGATATTAATAGTCTTTTAGTGGAGGACAAAGATGTCAGCTCTGGGCTGGAGGCTAATTTATTTGAAAATGGAGACTTTGAGGCAGAAAATATAAATGGTTGGTCAGGTTGGGGCAATAATTCTGTCAGAAGCCTTTCAGGGCCATCTGAAGGTTATAACGGAGGAGCTGCACTTGAGATGACCAATCCCTCAGTGGTGAACAGCTGGGAAGCACAAACCGCTTATGATTTTTCTACTCCATTCCAAAACGGCTCTACTTATAAACTAAGTTTTTATATTAAAGGTAGCACGGCTGGCGTCATCAATGCCTCGTTTCAGGAAACAAAAAATTATGCCAGCGATAATTTTCCTGATTTTAATATTACCACAGATTGGACGAAAGTTGAAATAGAGGCTACGGTGAGTGCGGCAGATAGAACCCGGTTTTTATTTAGTTATGGCAATTATGCTGGGACGATTTACATTGATAATATTGCGCTGCAAAGAGAGAACCCTGATTTAGGAACAAAGACTATTGAGAAAACAGCCGAAGAGAAAAAGGATATTATATCTGGTGCTCTAACGGACTGGGTTTCTAAAATGGTGACCAATTGTAAGGATTATGTGCATGCATGGGACGTGGTTAACGAACCTATGGATGATGGCAATCCCTACAACTTGAAAACAGGCGTTGGCAAATCTCAAAGCGAGGATGAGTTTTACTGGCAGGATTATATTGGAAAAGATTATGCAGTATTGGCATTTAATCTGGCGCGTAAATATGGAAACGCCACCGATAAATTATTTATAAATGATTATGGCCTGGAAGCCAATACAGAAAAATGTAAAGGATTGATTGCCTTTGTGGATTATATCGAAAGTAAAGGGGCCAAAGTGGATGGTATTGGCACACAGATGCATATTGATATTCATGCAGATAGTGCGAAAATAGTCCAGATGTTCCAGTTACTTGCAGCTACCGGTAAACTGATTAAAATTTCCGAATTAGATATTGGCCTGGGTGAAAATACACAAACAGCAGACGCTACTAAAGAGCAGTATCTAAAGCAGGCTGAAATGTATAAATTTGTGATTGATCAATATTTTAAAAATGTCCCGGCTGCCCAAAGATATGGCATCACTTTTTGGAGTTCATTGGATAGCCCCGCTAATTCAAGCTGGAGGCCAGGCGAACCCATTGGTCTTTGGACCGAGAGCTATGTCAGGAAACTGGCCTATGAATATGCCGCAAAAGCTATTGAAGAAAATATGGGGCATTAGTTAGGAAAAGTGCTTTTTAATGGCAAGTTAGTTGCCTATTGGCCAAAAGTCAGTCAGACACTAGCTTTTTTGCAGGTTATTAGAAAGCAACATAAAAATAGATTCAGTAACCCAATTAGCAGCTTGCTGGCCTGAGGAGCAATAGCTCACCAGGGCCAGCAAGTTGCTAGTTGAATAAAAGAAAGAATTAAGCAATGATCAGACAGGGGTGGAAACGGACTGGGCTTGTATTGGTACAATTGGGAATGCTTTTTCCCTTGGCAGCTATTGGACAGCAAAGTAAACAGGATTTGCAGCAGTTATATAGTGGCAAGTTAGCGCAGCAAAGGTTTAAGCTATCTGAAGTACAGCTTTTGGAAAGTCCTTTTTTGCAGGCAGAAAAGACGGATTTGCATTACATATTGCAACTAAACACCGATCGATTATTAGCACCCTATCTTAGGGAAGCCGGACTGCCAGCGAAGGCACAGTCATATGGGAACTGGGAAAGCATGGGGCTGGATGGGCATACGGCAGGCCATTATCTGACTGCGCTGGCGCAAATGTATAGATCCACCGGTAATATTGAATGTAAAGATAGAATGGATTATATGATCAGGGAACTCCACAGGTGCCAGCAGCAGTCCCTGGAAGGGTATGTGGGCGGCATACCTGGAGGTAAAAAAATGTGGCAGGCGCTCGCTCAAGGAGACTTTAGTTTATTTGATAAAGAATGGGTTCCCTGGTACAATCTGCATAAACTATTTGCTGGTCTTCGCGATAGTTATTTGATCGGGGGTAACAAGGAGGCCAAAGAAATACTAATCAAACTTTCTAATTGGGCTGACCGGTTATTATCTAAATTAAATGATGCACAAATAAGACAAATGCTCCGTACAGAATATGGTGGCATGAATGCAGTGCTCGCAGACGTAGCCCAGATTACCGGCAAACAAAAATATCTAACCCTGGCCAAAAAATTCTCATCGCCCCAATTTGTCCATCAATTGGAACAGAAGAAAGATAGTTTAACCGGTCTGCATGCCAATACACAAATACCAAAAGTTATTGGTTTTGAGAGAATTGCACAAGTTAGCTTAGCAGACAGTAGTTATGATCTTGCCGCCAGATTCTTTTGGCACACCGTGGTAGAAAACCGATCCATTAGCTTTGGTGGCAATAGTGTCTATGAGCATTTTAATCCAACAGATGACTTTTCTTCTATGATTGAGTCGGTTCAGGGACCAGAGACATGTAATAGTTATAACATGCTGAAATTAACCGAGGACTTATTTTTATCCCGTCCTCAAGGTGATTATATGGATTATTATGAGCGGTGCCTTTATAATCATATTTTGTCCACCCAAAAACCTGGTACAGGCGGTTTTGTTTATTTTACGCCTATACGCCCCTCAGCTTACCGGGTATATTCTGCCCCCAAAAGGATTTTTGGTGTTGTGTAGGAACAGGTATGGAAAACCATGGGAAGTATGGTGAAATGATCTACACCCATAGTGGAGATAGCCTTTTTGTGAATCTATTTATCCCCTCTAAGCTTCGATGGACGGCAGAAAACAGGGTGATAACGCAGCAAAATAATTTTCCAACAAAAGCGCAAACGGAACTTATCGTAGAATTCCCTTTGGACAAGCCTGGCGCAAAAGCGATTACTAAATCGGGTACAAATAATGGGGCAAAAACATTTTCTATCTTTATCAGAAAGCCTGGTTGGTTAAAAGGACGTATGCCCAAAGTAAGTGTAAACGGGGTGCAGATACGTCCTATATTAAACGATTTTTCATATATAGAGTTGCGTAGGGATTGGCATAGCGGTGATCGGATAATGGTGCAGTTGCCTATGAAAGATCGACTGGTAAATCTCCCAGACCATTCAGACTGGGTGAGTATTATGCATGGGCCAATTGTGTTAGCTGCCAAATCAGATACGATGGCGATGATAAAGCCAATAGGAGATGGAGGGCGTTTTGACCATATTGCCAGCGGTCCATTACGCCCATTAGAAAAAGCGCCAATTTTACTGATCAGTGATCACACAGAATTGACAAACGCTTTATTACCCGTTACGGGTAAAGATTCAGTCAATAATCATCCTTTGCTTTTTACCATGCCTTCCTTAATCTGGCAAAATAAGGATAAAAACATGGTGCTGGAACCCTTTTCACAGATCCATGATAGCCGATATATAGTCTATTGGCCTGTGGCTAGGCCTGGAGATGCGCCAAAAAGACAGGCAAGCCTGGCGGCTGCTGATAAAGAGGTACTTCGCATGGCCATGAAGACTGTGGATCAAATCACCCCAGGAGAACAGCAGCCAGAGGTGGATCATTTAATGACCAGTCAAAACGCTTTTGGGGGCGTTTTTAAAAATAAACACTGGCGGGCAGCCAGCCAGGGGTATTTTGCTTATACTTTGAAGATGATGCCAGAAGTTCAGTATTTGCGCATTGGTTACTATGGAAAGGATAATAAGGCGGACGATATGGTAGTGGACGCTGCAAACAAGGACCCTAATAAGGTGGTTGATTTTGATATTTTTATAAATGACAAGAAAATAGCCAATGTGAAGAGGCCAAAAGAAAAGGAAAAGGGCTTTTTTTCAATAGATTATCCCATTGCCAAAACCCTAAAAAGGGGCAATTCAATTGAGGTCAAGTTTGTAGCCAATAAGGGATGTACAACTGCCAGAATATTTGATGTTCGACTGGTAAAATAAAAAGATTACCTTATTTTACAGTTTAATTTTATATTTTTATTAAAATATTTGTTAGTTATACAATTAATGTTTAAGTTTGATCTACGAAATTGAATAACATCCATACATATAATAAGGCATAAGATTAAATAAATTTAAGCGACAATAACCTTTAGTATTAAATAACATTAATTCCTTTAATAAAAAGATTAATCAGCAGCATGCACCAGGCTAGATAAGCATTTTTATACATATTTAAATTTCTGTAAAGTATTGCAATCGATTGTAATAATTACAAATTCTAAATTAAAATTTAATTGTACTGATAAAGTATATTTTGTATAAAATTACTTTCAATTAAGAAGTTTTACGTATCTGAAAGTTATATAAAAGGCAGTGAAATCAGAAATACAGGTGGGCGGCCAGCAGCAATTGCTAATTATTAGCCAGCTGGACACAGTGAAAGCTTATAATTCAATGGTGGGATAATAGGAAATCATAGTAGGATCGAATATGAAAATCAGGTAAATCATATTGTTTTTATCGCGACAACAGGGCTGTGAAAAATGCCCTATTAATAATATTAAATAATATTTCCCTAAACGTACAAAATTAAATAAATTTTCAAAATGCATACAAAATTAAAATGGATCTTATTTTTTTTATTGATGCTTACATTAAGAGCCTCCGCCCAAAATGGCATGATTCAAGTGCCAAATGATTTTGACATTTATCAATCAGACATTATTCATGGTCATTTGGATACAATTACGTATTATTCAAAGTCAGTTGGTACCCACAGAAATGCGCTCGTATATCTGCCACCTGGTTTTACAAATACTCAAAAATATCCAGTTCTTTATTTACTGCACGGTATCGGTGGAGATGAATTTGAATGGCTGCATGGCGGCCATCCGGATATTATTTTTAATAATTTATATGCTAATCACCAAATGGTGCCCATGATTGTTGTTATGCCCAATGGTCGGGCTATGGCAGATGACAGAGCTATAGGCGATATTATGGCACCTGATAAAATAAGGGCTTTTGCACAATTTAAAAAGGATTTGCTTTTGGATCTAATTCCTTATATACAGACGGTTTTTCCAGTACTTAATGATCCATCAAAAAGAGCCATCGCAGGGCTCTCCATGGGTGGTGGTCAATCACTTAATTTTGGGCTAACACATCTTGATCAGTTTGCCTGGATAGGCGCTTTTTCGGCTGCTCCTAATACCGATAAGCCTGAGCAGCTTGTGCCGAATGCAAAGACAGCAAAGGCTGGATTAAAATTACTTTGGCTATCTTGTGGTAATAAAGACGGATTGCTACCAGTTACCAGACGTACACATGAATATTTATTAAAGGTTGGTGTGCCTCATATTTATTATCTGATGGACGGCATACATGATTTTCATGTCTGGAAACGCTCATTGTATCTATTTTCACAGCTGTTGTTTAAGTCTATAGATCCTGCAGTATTGGCAAATTATCAAAAACTAAATACGGAGGACGCGGCTAAAGGGGCAAAAATACATCTTTAGTCGTTCTGTGCTTTATAGTCATTAAAACTAGGTTGAATCGATAGGTGAAATATGTTTGTATTTGAATTACCTGTTTGGTGATGGATTAATGCACGTATGATAGCTATATATTAAAAAAAATAATTAATTAAGTAAGTAAGTAAGTAAGTAAATAAATAAAGAATAGCCGAATGAGTTTTAGAAAGTATTTTAAAAGAAGTTTTCTCCAAAAAACGTTAACGATCTTGTGTGGATTTTTGTTTATCCATGCCCTTCAAAGCGTTTCTGCACAAAACAGGACCGGAGATAATGGAGACGGTACTTATACCAATCCTGTAATTGCAGCTGATTTTCCTGATTTGGATGTTATAAGGGTAAAAGATTGCTATTATATGGTGAGTACCACCATGTTTGTCTTTCCAGGTGTGACTATTTTAAAATCACATGATCTGGTAAATTGGTCTTATTGCAGTAATGCCGTGCCTCGATTTGATTTTGCCAAGCAATATAATCTTTTAGACGGCAACCGATATGGCCACGGTCAGTGGGCCACCAGTTTGAAATACCATAATGGAAAGTTCTATTTACTTTTTATTACTTTGGATGAAGGCGGTTTTATGTGTACAGCAGATAAGGCAGAAGGTCCCTGGAAAATCACGCATTTACCCAAAGGCTTCTATGATCCCGGACTGTTTTTTGACGATAACGGGAAGATATATGTTGCACATGGTAATAGTAAGATCATGATGACCGAAGTGGATGAAAATCTCCGCCCAATTGGTCCTGATTCTTTGGTTTATACAGGGGATATAAGATCCGGTCTGGAAGGGACACATGTGTATAAAATTAATGGATACTATTATCTCTATTGTACCTATGGGGGCCTGGATGGGATACAAGTCGCACTTCGTTCTAAAAATATTTATGGACCTTATGAGCAAAGGGTTGTTATTAGAGACACCACAAAAGGCGTTACTTTTGGGATTCACCAAGGAGCACTGATCCAGACCACTACCGGTCAGTGGTGGACGATGCTTTTTGTAGACAGTGGCCCCTTTGGCCGTTTCCCATCACTACAACCAGTCAAGTGGGTAGACACCTGGCCAGTGGCAGGAGAAAATGGTCATGGTGTGATTACTTATAAGAAACCGGATGTTGGTAAAAATTATAACGTGGAAGTATTACCAACAAATGATGAATTTAAGGCACCCATACTTGGTATGCAATGGGGCTGGAACCATAATCCAGATTCTACCAAATGGTCATTAAGTGAGAAAAGTGGTGTACTGAGGTTACATACAGTTCGTGTAGTGGATAACCTAACAGAGGCCGTAAACACCCTGACCCAGCGACCTTTTGCTAAGCGCAACCACCTGCTGCCCACCATTGCAACCACCAAAGTGGATATTAGCCATATGCAACCAGGTGATATAGCAGGTCTTGCAGTTTTTCAGGACCCTTACGCTTATATTGGGATAAAGCGGGAAGCCAACAAAGATCTTGTGATTATGGTCAATAATGGCAAGATCATCGATTCCGTACAGATCAACCAAGGCGTAGTCTATCTTAAAACCCTGGCCTCTAATGCCACCAAAAAAGCCAGTTTTGCTTTTAGCTTGGACGGCGATAAGTACAAACCTTTGGGCAATGACCTTGAAATGGCGTTTAATTTGAAAATCTTTACAGGCAATAAATTCTGTCTGTTTAATTACCCAACAAGAAAGCTTGGCGGTTATGTTGATTTTGATTGGTTCCACACAAATTATTAATGATGAAAAGCAGTAAAAGTCAGTTAAGGAGGGTAATTATTAATTTATATTATGTTTTATTAGCCTGTCTTTATGGCGGCAGCATTATGGCCCAAAATCCACTCATCCGAGATCAGTTTTCTGCGGATCCGACAGCCCGTGTTTTTGGAGACCGGATCTATATTTATCCTTCTCATGACATACTAGCAAAGCCAGGTCATGGTCAGCCGGGATGGTTCTGTATGCAGGATTATCACGTTTTTAGTTCTGAGAACTTAACAGAATGGAAAGATCATGGTGTAATATTGTCTCAATTTACCGCACCCTGGGTGGATAGTGGATCCTATAGTATGTGGGCACCTGATTGTGTTTTTAAGGATGGCAAGTATTATTTTTATTTTCCAGCAAAGAAAAAGCACGCTGAGGTTGGTTCTAACAAGGCAGATCCAGCTGTCCAAAACCCTTCTAAGCCGCTGGAACATCCCATGACTGGTGTGCATGGGCAAGCAGTACAGTCTAATGCCTTATTTTAGTGAGAATTTTGATGAATTACATGAGAATAACGCAGAATCTGTTTTTGAAGTACAGATGCACAACGGCACTGGTTGGCTAGGGGATGATATGTCAGATTCTTGGCGCTGGCAGGAAATTGGGATGTTTGATGGGACAGGAGGTGCCTGGTGGAATTTGGCCCCCAATAAAAAAACCTATAATGAGTTTGAACAGGGAGATCCACGTAAGTATATGACCTTATGGTGTGATGGAGGCGCTAAATATACCCAGGTGGATGGTACGGTTACAGATTATGCTTATTGGATGGCACACCTAGCCACCAATAAAGATTTATATGGAACCAGAAAGTATTGCCCTGATGTGCAGGTATCAGATTTTGATGATGGCATCAATGACAGGCTGATGCGTTATGCGGATGTTTTATTAATGTATGCAGAGTGTTTAAATGAGGCTGGCGATATTGAAGGTGCCAAAACCTATATCAATATGGTGCGTACCAGGGCAAATAATATAGTCCCTACTGAACAGCCACAGCTTTGGTACCACTCCTCCAAAGGAACAATCCCTGATGTGGATGGATTACTGGCTGAAAATATAACCATTAATGGAGTAAAGATGAACAGTATTAAAAATATCATTGAACATGAAAGATATGTAGAACTCTGCGGAGAATATGACCGGTATTTTGATTTGCTTCGTTGGGGTATGGCCGATGAAACCTGGCTTGAACCCTTAAAGGCAATAGGATGGACGAAGCGGGCAATGTATTATCCATTTCCGCAGGTTGAATTAGATAATAATAAGCAGTTAACAGGTAATGAGATGAATAACAGTAATTAAGTTTTTGATTTTAAGTTATTATTGAAGAAAAATGATTAAAAACAGTTTGGAAATGCGAATTAAGTATAAACATCAGATGGTTTTTATGTTTTTGTTTTTGGTGGCCATGGGAGGCAATCTTGACGCTCAGTCTTTCATTAAAACGAACACCGGCATAAAAACATCCATCAATGGCTTGAATTATGAGTTGGAGATATTTAAACCGGATCTAATTCGTGTAAATAAGCGCCCTGCTGATTTAAAATTAAAAAACAGCAGCCTTTCCGTAATCAGGCAGGCTGATCCGAAGGTGTATTTTGAAGTATTGGATCAAAATGATCTCCTTACCTTGAAAACAGATTCTTTAAAAATCAACCTCGATAAGATCAATGGAAGTATATCCTTTTTTTCAAATAATGGACAGTTGCTGTTAAAAGAATCACCTGGCAGTATAAGGATGAAAAAAGATGAAGGTGCAGATCGAGGTTATTACAATGCCCGTCAGGGTTTTGAGTTATTGCCTAGTGAAGTGCTTTACGGCCTGGGGCAGCAACAAAATGGAAATCTGGATCAACGCCATCAAACCAATTTATTGGTTCAGGGCAATACCAAGGTGTCCATTCCGTTTTTTCAGTCTACAAAGGGTTATGGCCTATTCTGGGATAATTATTCACCGACTGTTTTTAAAGATACCTTAAATATTGTCAGTTTTACATCGGAGGTATCCAGTGGAATTGATTATTATTTTATGAAAGGCAATACAACAGATGCTGTTGTCCGGCAGATGCGATTTTTGACTGGCAACGCGCCTATGTTGCCACTTTGGGTCTATGGTTACAATCAATCCAAAGAAAGATATAAAACCCAGTTTGAATTATTGGATGTTGTAAAAAAATATCGCCAACTAAAAGTACCGCTGGATGGCATTATTCAGGATTGGCAATATTGGGGAGATGACCAGCATTGGAACGCCATGCAGTTTGATTCAACAACTTACCCTCGACCTAGGTCGATGGTAGATAGTGTCCATCAGTTGCATGCGCACTTATTTGTGGTGGCATGGCCAGGTTTTGGGCCAAAAACAAAGCAATATAAGGAATTTGGCCAAAAAAATATGTTACTTAATTTTGATACCTGGCCACCAAAAGCTGGTGCAAAGATTTATGATGTATATAATCCCAAAGCGAGGGATTTGTATTGGTCCTATTTGAATAAAGGCGTATTTTCCTTGGGGGTTGACGCCTGGTGGTTGGATTCCTCCGAACCGGATCATTTAAATGAAAAAGAATCAGATTTTGACGAAAAGACCTTTTTAGGTACTTATCGAAGCGTCAGAAATGCATTCCCTTTAGAACATATTAGTGGCATATACGACCATCAAAGAAAATTGTCAGATAAGAAAAGAGTGGTTATCCTGACTCGCTCGGCTTTTGCTGGTCAGCAGCGCTATGGAGCCAATACCTGGAGCGGAGATATTACCTCCAATTGGCCCACATTAAAGAGGCAGATCCCAGCCGGATTAAATTTTTCTTTAACAGGATTGCCCTACTGGAATACGGATATTGGAGGCTTTTTTGCCGGTGAATTCCAAAAGGGGGGTGGCGCGAAAAATCCTGCATTTCAGGAGCTCTATACCAGATGGTTACAGTTTGGAACTTTTATGCCGATGATGCGCTCTCATGGGACCAATATCCCCAGAGAAATTTATCAATTTGGTCACAAAGGGGACCGCATTTTTGACATACTGGAAAAATACATTAAACTTCGTTATCATTTATTACCTTACATCTATGCCACAGCCTGGAACGTAACGAGTAATGGTGGTTCATTTATGCGACCACTGCAAAGTGATTTTAAATCAGATCCCAGAGTGGCCAAAATTAGTGATTCATATTTGTTTGGCTCCTCCATACTGGTTGCTCCCGTAACTGAAAAGAGAGAGATTACAAAAGATGTTTATTTACCTAAAGGAATTAATTGGTATGACTTCTGGACCGGAAAACAACTTCCAGGAGGAAGTGTTGATAAAAGGGCTGTACCCCTTGATATTATGCCTATTTATATAAAAGCTGGAAGTATTCTCCCCTGGGGACCTGATGTACAATTTGCAACTGAAAAGAAATGGGATGACCTGGAAATCAGAATTTATCCAGGAGCAGATGGAACTTTTGTTTTGTATGAGGACCAAAATGATAACTATAATTATGAAAAAGGAGCCTTTTCAGAAATATTGATGGATTGGGATGATCATGCAGGGACGCTTACTATTGGCGTCACAAAAGGAAACTACCCCGGAATGCTCAAGACTCGGCGCTTTCATTTGGTCATCGTAGACGGCTCAGCAAAGGGGACAGGTGTTGAGAGAAGTCCTAAATTTAATAAAACCGTTATTTATACTGGAAAAAAAATTGTTGTAAAACTGCGCTAATTGCTACTTAGATAATTAAGCAAAACGATTAATTTTTAAACATGAAATTTATGACACACAAACGATATAAAATCTTACTAGTTTTAGGTGTGCTTTTTTGTCTGGCGAAAACATTTGGCCAGAATCCCATTATTCAAACCAGGTATACGGCTGACCCGGCGCCTATGGTTTATCATGATACAGTATTTTTGTATACGAGTCATGACCAACCAGATGCCGTAGGGTTTAAAATGACAGATTGGCTGTTATATACTTCAACTGATATGGTCAATTGGACAGATAGAGGCACAGTTGCCAGTCTGAAGGATTTTAAATGGGCTGGAAAAAATGGTGCGTGGGCTCCCCAGGTAATCAGGCGTAATGGTAAATTTTATATGTATTGTCCTATTCATTTAGGCGGCATTGGTGTGCTTATTTCTAATAGCCCTACGGGCCATTTATAGACGCGATCGGTAAGCCGATCATAAATAATAGTCCCGACGATATTGACCCCACCGTATTTATAGATGAGGATGGTCAGGCTTACCTATATTGGGGTAATCCTGATTTAAATTATGTAAAACTTAATCCCGATATGATTTCTTATACAGGGAGTGTTCATAAAATCCAAAAAAGAATAACAGACTATCAGGAAGGTCCTTGGTTTTACAAAAGAAAAGGACATTACTATTTGGCCTTTGCCTCGAGCTGTTGTCCTGAAGGCATAGGTTATGCCATGAGCGATAAACCTACAGGGCCCTGGGTCTACAAAGGTGCCATTATGGACCATAACCCATTATCCAACGGAAATCATCCCGGAATCATTGATTATAAAGGAAAATCCTATGTTTTTGGTTTTGATTATGCTTTACTGAAACAAACCACTACTCAGCATTTTGAAAGAAGGTCAGTATGTTTGGATGAAATGCATTATAATGAAGATGGTACCATTCAACAGCTTCCCTTCTGGTCTGAGGCTGGGCCAGCACCTGCTGGTGCATTAAATCCCTTTATCTGGCAAGAGGCAGAGACCATTGCCTGGTCCAAAAACATTGGAACAGCCAGTAGCCCTCAGACAGGCATGTACGTGACGGATATCGAAAATGGCAGCTATATTAAGCTCAGAAACGTGGATTTTCAAAAAGGCTGTCGCCGGTTTGAAGCCAGGGTTGCCAGCGCGGCCGGCGGCACAATTGAACTTCGCCTCGATTCACTTACGGGCAAGCTAATCGGAAAATGCAATATAATAAATACAGGTGGCCCACTAAAATGGAAAACCTCAGCCTGTAAACTGACATCTGTATCAGGCAAACACGACCTATTCTTTATTTTTAAGGGAGCCAAAGCGGCCGCTGGAAATAAACGAACCCTGTTTAATTTTGACAAGTGGCGGTTTCAGTAAGAATAGAACCATAGAATTGTCGCAAAATGACAAGGAAAACGCCATTAAAAATCTAATTCAAAAATCAATTTAAAATGAAAGCTATAATAAGAGTACTTATCGTTTTTTTATTATTCAATGCCTTGATCATTCCTGCAAAACTATGGGCGCAGCAAAACGTACAGTTAACATTGAATTTAGATAAAGCAGACCGCAAAGTAAGTCCAATGCTCTTTGGGTTGATGACCGAAGAAATCAATCATTCCTATGATGGAGGACTCTATGCAGAGCTTATTCGTAACAGAACCTTCCAGGATGACAATCAAAAGCCAGTATTTTGGCAATTAACTGACTCCACCAGCAAATCTGCAATAACACTGGATAGAAATGAACCGCTGAATAAGTATTTAAAAGTGTCCCTTAAATTTGAAGCAAACAAGGATGGTACATTACCTGGTTTAGAGAACCTGGGTTATTGGGGCTTCCCCATAAGAGCTGCCACACTTTATAAGGGTAGCTTTTATGCCAAATCCATAAAAGGTGGGGGGCACTTAGAATTGGATTGCGTGCTAAGGACGGCAAGCATTACTATGCCAAAACGACGGTTCATTCAATTGGAACGGACTGGCAAAAATACACTTTTGAGTTAAAGACTGCACAGGATATAACCCGGACAGCGGAGGCGGTATTTGTAATTACTCCCTCACAACCAGACACTTATTGGTTTAATCTTGTTTCAGTTTTCCCGCCAACCTATAATAATCGTCCTAATGGTAACCGTCCGGATATTATGCAATTACTATTAGAGATGAAACCAACTTTTTTACGCTTGCCCGGTGGAAACTATCTGGAAGGAGGTAATTTTGCCAATCGGTTTGCCTGGAAGCATACCATTGGGCCTTTGGAAAACAGAAAAGGACACAAAGGCACCTGGGGATACAGGGCTTCTGATGGTATGGGCTTACTGGAGTATTTAGAGTGGTGCGAAGATTTGCATATTGAGCCAGTACTTGCCGTATTTGCTGGCTATACATTAGGAGGAGATCACCTGGAAGGTGATCTGTTAACACCTTTTATCAAAGAAGCCTTGGAAGAAATTGAATATGTTACAGGAGATATTCATACTAAATGGGGAGCCGTTCGCGCTAAAAACGGACATCCTAAGCCATTTCCATTGCATTATGTAGAAATTGGCAATGAAGATTTTTTTGACAGATCCGGAAGTTATAAGCAGCGATTTGCACAGTTCTATACGGCTATCAAGGCAAAGTATCCAGCACTTCAAATCATTTCTACTTTTGGAAAGCAGTTTGATATTGCAGGCGGCACGGCAGAAATAGAAGATGAGCACTATTATCGTAATGCAGAGCAGATGGAGGCAGATGCGACACATTATGATAATTATGACAGAAATGGCACCAAGGTGTTTGTAGGGGAGTGGGCTACAAGAGAGGGGAGTCCTACAACTAATTTTAATGCCGCTTTGGGAGATGCCGCCTGGATGACAGGTATGGAACGTAATGCTGATATTGTGGTAATGTCCTGTTATGCGCCACTGTTTGTCAATGTTAATCCTGGCGGGATGCAGTGGGAATCTGATTTAATTGGCTATAATACCTTAAATAGTTATGGTTCGCCATCCTATTATGCGCAAAAGATGTTTAATACTTATTTGGGAAATAGGGTTGTACCAATTGAAGCAAAGGGTGTCCCCTTAAAAGCGCAAACACTTTCCAAAAAAGATTCAATAGCTGGGAAGACCCCCAATCAAATACCTGCAGTTTTTTATGTAGCCACTAAAGATACTGCTTCAGGGGCGGTCTTTCTTAAATTGGTTAATACAATCGGTAAATCCCAGAAAGTCTCCATCCAATTAGAGGGAAAGGCAAAAATCAACAACACCGCAAAAACAGTTGTGTTAAAGGCCAACAGTCCATTAGATACAAATAGCATTGATGACCCATTAAATATCGTCCCGGTTGAAAAAGAAATTAAAGGGATAAAGAAAAATTTTACTTACACAATGCCGCCCTATTCTATCCAGGTTGTTCAAATTCAAACAAGATAAATCGGGCGCATTCATTGCACATATTTCAATAAATAAGAGTTTTATGAATCGACGCAATAAAAAAGCAGTCATATTTGTTAGTATGTTCCTAATGGTTTGTATGGTCGGATTTGGACAGAATCCGATCATACAAACCATATTTACTGCAGATCCTGCGCCAATGGTGTATCAAGACACGGTCTATTTGTATACAGGTCATGACCAGGATGGTGCAGGCTACTTTGATATGAGGGACTGGCATATTTATTCAACAACTGATATGGTTAATTGGACAGATAGAGGTATTGGTTTATCAATCAAGGATTTTAAATGGGCCAATAAAGATGCCTGGGCCGGGCAATGTATTTATCGAAATGGGAAATTCTATTGGTATGTACCTATCAATAAAGAGGGGGCAGGCATGTCCATCGGCGTAGCCATCTCGGATCACCCGACCGGTCCATTTAAGGACGCAATTGGGCAGCCATTGATAGAAGGAGGCTGGGGGTATATAGACCCAACTGTTTTTATAGATAAGAATGGACAGGCTTATCTTTATTGGGGGAACCCAACACTCTATTATGTAAAGCTAAATAAGGATATGGTCTCCTATGATCATAAAGTTGGTATTGTAAAAGTGCCGCTAGACAGGACTGGATTTGGTATAAGGGTAATTGACGCAGATAAAACTTTTTCTTGGGCAGATACTGTTCTAGTAGAACAATCTGAATGTTTTCAGGAGCCCAAAACAAATAAGTTTTATTGGTATACGGCGGCAATTGATCATTCAACTGGCCAAAAAGTGATTGGTGTGGCTGTTGCTGACAAAATTATTGGCCCTTATAAGGATGTCCTTAATAAACCCTTGATAACTGAAAATTGCGATACCGGAAATATCAATCCCACGGTTGTTGTTGACGATCATAATGATACCTTGCTTTATTGGGGTAATAAAGCGCTGTACAGTGTAAAATTAAATGCAGACCGGATGTCTTATTCCAGCAAGCCAGGTATTCAGGTTGTCTCTAAGGCTGATTTAGGAAAAATCCAGCAAAAAATTACTGCTGCTAACAGCAGTAACGGCAAAAGGGTATCTGCCTATGAGGAAGGCCCGTGGTTTTACAGACGAAAAGACCGCTATTATCTTATTTACCCGGCCGGAGGGGTACCGGAACACCTGGCTTATTCCACTTCTCTAAATCCAACCGGGCCATGGCAGTACCAGGATACAATTATGGCCGTTATTGGCAAAGGTGGCGCCTTTACCAATCATCCGGGTGTTATCGATTTTAAAGGGAAATCTTTTTTCTTTTACCATAATGGGGCATTGCCTGGTGGTGGCGGATTTGACAGATCTGTTTGTGTGGAACCTTTTAAATATAATGCAGACGGTACCATTCCTAGAATTAGTCCCACAAAGCAAGGGGTTAAGCATAGCTTAGCGCCATTGGATCCCTATATTCGCCAGGAAGCGGAGACCATTGCATGGGAGCAGGGGGTTAAGACAACCACTTCTACGCTCAAGGGGTCTATGTAACGAATTTGCAAGATGATGCATATATAAAAGTAAGGGATGTAAATATTAATAAAGGGGCAAAGGATTTTAAAGCGGAAGTCTGGGCAGCAAAATCAGGGGGCAGCATAGAAATTTATGTAGATAGGATAGATGCGGACTGCCTCATTGGAAACCTAAAAATTAATCCAACGGGTGAAACAGAAAATTGGCAGGTTCAATCCACTAAATTGCGCCCTGCGCAAGGTCTTCATGAAGGACTACATGATTTATATTTTGTATTTAAAGTGCCTGATAAAAACACAGTCCATTTCAACTGGTGGCAGATTAAAGGCACTAAATAATGGTAATAAATACAAGGGGCAATGCAGCAGTGCATGTATAATTCACTTTATACAGCTCTGCTGTGGCACCTTTAAATTGCTGCCAATTAACCATTTTTCGGCCCTGAATCAATTCTAATTCAACGCTACTTTTCTAATTATTGCGCTTGCGTTAAATATTCGACCACCTGTTGGTCTTTAGTGGAGAACGCAATTCCCATATTAATTTCTTTCTGCTATCACCCTGATAAGGTGCGAGATACGCTTTGTCCTTAACCTGTTGTAAAGCTTCTATTGCTGACTGGTCTATTAGCAATTGAATACCATAAATATAGAGATCTGTTTAACGATCATATGGACTTCAGGGGGCTTATCGGTACAATGTACTTCAGTATCTAAATGTGCACTTAATAGCTGAAATGCAAGCACAGTGGTTGCCTTAAAAAGAAAGTCCGCTCTTTGCTTCCAGTGTTCACAGCAGATGGGTGCAATGAGCTTATTTAATAGATTCATAAGTTCCGGTAAATCCTTCTTTTGCAATGCTGAACTAATAGCTAGGGTCAGCATCGTGGTGTCCTGAATATTGCCATCGCGGTATAGATTTAAAAGCTCTGATAAAAGCCCAATTTTAATTTCTCTATTCGGCAAACCCAGACTAAATGCGCGCCAATATTCTGAGATCGCCTTTATAGTCAAATAACCCGTCTGGTACAAAAGTGAGCCAATGCTCGGGTCCACAGCATAAAAGGCTTTTACGCCACTACTTCCCAAACAAATCCCTTCCAGATCATAAACATTTTGCGCTTTAAGGCGTTTTGACAAAATAGAGACATTTCCAGTTAGCAACCAGTAACCGTGAAATGTTTGATCCCGCATAAAACTTAATATTGAAAAAGGGCCAGTTTACCTGGAGCTCATCGCTCACATTTTCAGCAAATAAAGAACGCATCACCAAATTGGCAGAAAAAAGCAATACCCCAGTAGTAAATAGAGATTATGCGTTGCTGGTTGGAGAGCCTGTAAATACCTATTATAGTTATAAGATACTGGGCGTATGGCAAAAAGGAGAGGAGGACCAGGCTGCTGTGTTTGGCGAGGCACCGGGCGATCTTAAAATTGAAGTGCCTGGGCTAATCAGTTCCGGAGACAACAGTTTTTATAAACTAGATGCTAATGGGAACCCGTAGTGGATGATAATGGTAACAAGATTATCTATAACGCCAATAATCCTTATGCGATTAGCGACAATGATCGCCAGATCATCGGGCATAATTCACCTGACTGGTCACTAGGCTTCCAAAATAGCTTCTCCTATGCAGGTTTTGATTTGACTGTATATGCCTATATGCGTTTTGGGCAGATGATCAATTACTCCTTCCTGACAGATTACGATCCCAGTGGAGGTGATAATTTTGGGTCCTATTTTAATTATTGGACCGCTTCCAATCCTTCCAACGATTTTCCAGCACTTAATGCCTCCAGGCAGCGCCAGGATTATGTCGGTTTTGGCGGCCTTTCCTATATAGATGGCTCATTTTTTAAGATCAAAAACATTACCCTTGGATACACGTTGCCAGCGAGTACATTAAAAAAGCTGCATATTGACCGATTACGCTTTTACGCTACTGTCACCAATCCTGTGGTCATCGCCAAAAGCCATCTGATTCAAGATTATGATCCTGAACAAAATGGTAGCCTGGACTTTCCACTGACAAAACAAATGGTGCTGGGACTAAATCTGAGCTTTTAACCAGCACTGATCTTATAAATAAAATGTTCCACACGCATAAAATCAATAAAAATGAGCAAGTTTAATCATAAAAAACCGAAGCAATTCCAGATAAAAAGGCTTTTTAGCCGGGCGCTTTTCGCGCTCTGCTTCCTGCTGGTACTTTTTTGCTATTCATGTAACCTGGATGAGTATAACCCCAGTGCAGGAGATGCCACGAAGTCCTCCTTTCATACCTGGAGCGGCTTATTAGTGCAATGTTATACACCCTTATATGACCAGTTGTTTTCCGCTTCAGATTTTTTATATGTTTCAGAGGCGGGTACAGATCTATGGCTGAGTCATAATGATAACGATAATACCAAAGAACTTTATTATTATGAATCGCTCACAACCAGCACCAATGCTACAAATAAGCTTTTTAAACAGGCCTATTCCGTTATTACCACCTGTAATTCTGTGATTAGTGGTGCAGCAAATGTGACGGATGGATATACCGCTACTGTAAATGAAATGGTGGGCGAGGCCAAATGTCTGCGCGGGTATTATTACTTATTACTGGCCACCTATTATGGCCCCGTCACTTTAAACTTAAACCCAGTTGGTCAGACACCGGACCTGACACCAAAACGTAATACCATAGCGGAGATCTATACGCAGATTATTAAAGATCTCTCTGAAGCCTCCAAGGCACTTGGCGTAACGCCTTATGATGGCAATCCCAGCCGGGTCACTAAAAAATCGGCGCTCGGCTTGCTAGCCAGGGCTTACGCACAGGGTGCAGGAGAAGGACTCACAGAAAACGGCGTGTCTTATTGGCAAAGGGCCAAAGAAGTATCTGAGGACCTGATCACCAATGCCAGTTCCTACAACGCTATGTTATACCCCGATGTTGCAGATGTATGGTCTGATAATAATAATCGCAACAATAAGGAGGCCTTGTTTATCGCCTCCGGCCCGGTGAGTGGTGAAAGCGACAGCTGGAATTATGCATCCAAATCCAACAAGCTGTTTTCCTATACCTATTGCGACCCAAATGCACTGCCCGAACTAGTCATTACCAAAAATAAACAGAATTATTTCTATGGCCGGGTCAATAATAATAATTTTGCCCCTTCCAAATACCTGATTAATTGTTACGATGCGAGTTGGGACAAACGCTGGGAAAACATTTTCACCACCGCTTTTGCTAATTTCTCCATGGTTCAGCCAGGCTGGATGGCCTATCTTGAACACGTGGCCTCCTTCCAGATTTATCCTTATCTTTCAAAACGCTAATATCTCCATTTGTTTTATTAAAGGCGTGTATCCATCGTGCAATTGTTTGTGGTGTCGTCCCATGCAGCTGGGCGACATCATCACAACTTAGTTTACTGTCTTGGATGGTACCTTTCAATTCTTATTTTTTATGATGCAAAAGTGGCATCAAAGGATGCAAGGCGTTCATCCGCATTAGACTTAACCGCGTCAAAACTGATTTGACTCAAAGCAGTATTATTTGAAAAATGTGGCAAATAACCCAGTTCAGCTAATCTGTCAGTAAATACCACCAAATTGGAAGATTCCACAATGATTGTATAATCAGCCGCTTTTAGTATGATATTTTTCAGCACCGCATCTTGAACAAAGAGGCGGTGCAATTGCTGGTTATCAGGAGATAGCTTAAATACCAGCAGGTTGGTAACCTGTTGAATACATTTTGATCTATCCAAAAGCGCCATTATTTCAAATTTCCAATAGTCTGGCAATGGTATTTGGATGGATTTTATAAACTGGCGGATGGATTTTATCAAATCAGCAGTTGTCTTGGCATTACGGATGATTTTTTGGCTACTGAAAACTAATTGGTCGTGATTCAGGGGGATCGTCCAGTTTTTGAGCAGTTCTACGGCTATTTGCATGTTGCCCTTCACTGTGATTTTAAGACTATCTGGTGCGAGCTCAAAATGGATGCGCTCAATATGCGTTGGTACATGATAGGTATCACCGTCCTTATACTGGAATACATAAGCGCCAAGGGATGTCAACCTGCATGCGGAAAAATTCACATCCTGTTGCAATGACTGGTCATAATAATTAATATCCGGTTCTTCCTTGTCGTATGCCAGATCCAATAGGCCAAATGCTGCCGCACTCAGCATCGCATTTGTAATCAATCGTTTGCGTATGATTTTTTGTTTTTGTAAATAGGATCCATAAGTGAATGCCATATGATCAGGTGAATTATGATCCAAAGATAATTGATTGAGCACATATTTATCTAACGGATCTATTCTAAAAAGGTTTAGCTCAGCATATTGAATAATCGCGTCCAAACTAGTCCACATGCCTTGAGGTAGGTATTTCAAAATACTGAAAACTTGCCCCAGGGCTTCGGGATGAAGATACATCTCGTTTAATTTTCTAACCCCCTGAATCGGTGCCACCACCGCTTCTATAATCGTTTCAAAGAAATTTGGGGATAAAAAAATACTTTGAATGGTATCAGCTAAATCTGTAAAGGGATAATGTTTAGGTGTACCATGCAGTAAATTGGCCATTAAATAGGCCCTGAAATAAGCTGGTCCGTCTGGGAAAGTTTGTAGTTTAAGTTTTTTCTGAAATCCTTTTATAGAGGCCATATTGATATAATCGTCCAGGGTCAGTTTGAGCTGCCCTTGTTGGATCATGGCTGAAATAGCCGGCAATTCCTGGAATATGGGAACTTCCGTATGGTATTGTAACCAGGTTTTGGGCAGTTCAAAAGGTTGAATCTCTTTTTCCTGGTCAGAAAGCAATGCATCCGCAAAGGCTTTCTGCATGAACGCAGGTAGGGCGAAACAGACGCGTAACCGCTTTATCTTGGCGGCCAAGTCTTCCGATCTAAATCCATAATCCAACCCTTCTGATTTGATAAACATAGTCCATATCCTAAATTTATCCTTGCATTCGATTTGCAAGCTAGCAAAATTCGCGCTTTCTTTAAATAGGTCTTCCCCAAAGTATAATTTGGCCTCTTTGTAAGGCACTACGACCTCTTTAACGAGTTTGATCAAAAACGTTTGATCCTCAGTAGTCATCGACTCAAAATATAAGCGCAATAACTCCCTGTCTCCATAAAACAATTGGCACCTTTCTGCCATTTCCGTTTTAACTGGTGCTGGCGTGGATTTTATCCGTTTTATCAGGATGTCAAAAGTTGAATTCCTGATTCCCTTGAAAAGGTTTTTTGAAACAAATCCCACAACCGTATTATACCAATCCTTATAGCAACGCCTTTCGTTGGTAAAATCAATCATTACCTGTTCCTTAAAACATGCCAAATCCATCATCGTAATTTCTCTTTGTTCTATTATAATACTATCTTCCTCAAAACTATAAAATTATTAATATCAGCAGCCTGTAATTTAGATAATCCTGCGTAATAAATTGAAAATCAAAATGTAAATTATTGTTTACAGGATCCGGCACCTCAAATAACGGCAATCTGATCGCTGCCTTTTATTATCCATATGATTTTAAATTAACGTCCACTAATTTTAATGTTTTTATCCATTTGTGCTCAGGTTACCGGTGAATAGGTGTTAGATTTACCCGCTTTTGTACTTTCTTTGGTTCTCGATGCTTAAAAAATGAAGGAAACTGCGCTATTGATAGTGCGTTTTGACACAAATTTAAATCTTCAGGTAGTAAAGACGCCCCCGCAATCTCTTGTTTTTTAAATGTCCAAATCACCAAAATTGCCAGATTTTAATTAAAAAAACTGTTTAATCTAGTCCTTAAAAATATATTTTTTATTTTAATGTCTAAAAATCCCATTTTTTTTCGGCTAAATTGGCTGAATTCAGACCATTTAGGATTTGCTGTAGGTGCCGTAAACATTGAGTTTTATAGCCCAAAAAGATTATTTTGAATTTACCAAATATTTTGCTGGTTAAAAATCCCATTTTTGAAAATAATTATGTTCCAAATTTTTCAAAAATCTTTGGTTAGAATTTCCTGTAATCCTACCTTTATGTCCACAATTGCTGATAACCAATCCAAACCGCCATTTTAATCTGTGTTTAAATATAGCTTTCATAAGCGCAATTATATAAAAATGATGGTTAACGTGAATTAGAAGTTGAGGGATGCAAATGAATACGGTATAATTTCAATAGACTAAACAAGTAAAGTGATGAATATAGGTCAAAATGGGTTAGAAGGGTCAAGAAGACCTTGGAGGGAGGGAGACACCATTACAGATGATCCCGGGCTAAAGCAATTATTGCAAACACTATGGACAATGGTTCAAGGTCCCGCCTTAATTGATAGCTATGATGTTTTTTTGGACCTTAGAATCGTTACTAGTTTCGACTTGGTATTTGGTGGAAAGGCCGGTCGTGTTTTTTTAGTAGACATGATCAATGCCTTTTTACCATCAAATGTAGACAGTATTAATAGCCTTACCAAAATTCAGCAGCCAAAAGGATCCTCATCTGGAAAGCAAGGCCATAAATTTGATTTTTGCTTTGAAGATGATTTGGGACGATTAATCGTAATTGATATGCAAAAAACCTTTTTGAATAATTATCAAAAACAAATTGAAAAGGAATTAAATAATGTCACAAATGCATGGCTGCAGCAAACATCTGCCAAAAACCAAAGGAATGATTTTCCGGTTATTGGTTTAAGTATTGTTGATTTTTTAGTTGGTGGACAACCTACAGGCAATTGTATAAAAGTAGCAGATGATAATGATGACCAGTTGCAGGTACTGGATATGACAAAAGGTGAACCGTTATTATTGTTGACCGAGTTAAAAAAAATAGAGACTGAAGCAGAGGATTTATATGATACAAAAGAAATGTTTTTGTTTCTTCTGGCTAATTTAGGCAGAATTGGGGAAGTCCCGAATATATTCAATACGGAATATTATCTGCCATTATTTGACTTGGCGAGATTCGCAGATCGAAATAAGGAGGAAAAGGCGAGATATGAACAAGCCGTATACGACCAGGTTGTATTGGAGGATAGGGCACAAAAATTTCCCATTGAGTTATTTAAATACGGCTTAAAGGATTCGTTTACAAGAGACGTTGAAGAAACTGGGAATAAAAGAAAAATTCAGGAATTTACCTGTGGTCGTTTATATGTGTATAGTCATCTAACGATAGAAGAGATTGCAGACATCGTTGAACTTTCTGAGGACGAAGTGAAAGCAATTATAAAAGCAGAGGGAATGAAGCTGATTAGTAAAAACTAGTCTTAGGTTAAGTATAGGGGCTTTCGTGATGTTACTGCGTATTATAAGAGGGCAGATAAAGGAACAAAAAAAACAGCAACTTAACGAAAGGGTTAAAATTAATTGGTAGAAGAAGGAGAAGGCTGGGGTACTTATATATTAAAAGTTGTAGCGTATTTAGACTGGGAGGTAATATTAATAGATTGATTTTGCAGTGTGAATGAAGATTGCTTTTGCTTGGAAGGATTGGAAGGTTTATTTATAAAGAAAATGTATTAGCTATTATGAAAGAGTACAATATAGATGATGCTTGTCAGAATTTGGCGAGTGCGGTGTTTGAAGGGCATCAGAATTTTGAAACCATCGATTGGTCCTTGGTAGATCCAGAGGTGATTTTGAAGGAAATCAAAAGAAAAGGTAAGGTATTTATGAGTCTGCTGACGGATCACGGATTCAAAAAGGGATTTTGTGATGATAATATCGCAACACCTGAATTGACCGCCCTGGTGGATGGAATCCTTGAAGAAATTGGTCAACCACTGCTTGGCGAAGCTAAGTTTTTAAATACTGAGCTCAAAGGAGAATCACACAAAGAACGCGATGCGATTTTTGACGCTAGATTTATAGATGCAAATGGTCGCTTTATATCTATGGAGATGCAACAAAGTCGATTAAAGTTCATGTTGGATAGAACTAGCTTTTATTTATCTAGGGCAGAAGTTCTTGGTGTTAAAAAGGGTAGGGCAGGCAATAATTTTAAGGGGGGGCCGTTTATGGCAATCTCTATTATAAATTTTGTGCTTTTCGATGAGTACCCCAGTGTGGTAGAGGTCGTTGAAACTATTAAAGGTACCAATACACAAGTTGCCGACCGCAGAAACAGGATTTTTATCCAATTGCCAAAATTCAATAAAAAAATTGATCAATTGGAAGGGGATTTAGATAAATTTTTGTATCTATTAATTAATATGGGTAATATGCACGAAGTGCCAGAGGTCTTTGATAATGATTTATTTCGACCTGTATTTGAGAAAATGAGAATTGCTAATTTAAATATTGAACAAATGAGAAATTACATTGCAACAGAGCAAAAAGGAGAAATTATGCGACTTCGCATTGAAGGTGCGGAGGAATATGGTATTGAGAAAGGCCGAAAAGAAGGTCTCGAAGAAGGCATCGAAAAAGGCATCAAAAAAGGCATCGAAAAAGGCCGCAAAGAAGAAGGTGAAAGAAAAAGCATTGAGTTTATTTGCAATTTGTTTTCAATGGGCATTAGAAAAAAGGAGAAACTTGCAAGGGCTGTAAATGTCCCTTTAGAATTTGTGGAGCGCGTTTTAAATGATATAGATTCTGGTAAAATACCATCGGCATAATTTAAGAACGAACATTATATCGCTCTGGGGAACTCCAGAGCGATATAGTGTTTTGTTATAGGTTAAGGTTATTCGCAATTGCACACAAAGAACTAAAAATTAATTTAATATTTTTTATTCACCCAACTTTTGAACAAATGAGAAATTACATTGAAACATTTCAAAAAGGAGAACTATTACGACTTCGCCTTGAAGGTGCGGAGGAATATGGTTATGAAAAAGGCTTCAAAATGGGCCTTGAAGAAGCCCGTGAAGAGGGCCGAATGAAAGAAGCCGAAAGAAAAACCATTGAAATTATTTGCAATTTGTTTTCAATGGGTATTAGACAAAAGGAAGAGCTTGCTAAGGTTGTAAACACTTCATTAGAATTTGTGGAGCGTGTTTTAAATGATATAAAATCTGGGAAAATAACATCTGCATAAAATTGGGCCGTCTTTTATTGCTTATTAACACCATAATGGCATAATAATTTATTATGAGCGTTGCCAAGCTTATTATATTAAATTTTTTGGCCTAAAAGTTACATGGGGAACCATTATGGTGTTTTTTTTCAAAATTTGTGTAGATAAACTAAATATCGCAATGAATGCTTTCGTAGTATCCGAAATTTCAATGTATTAAAAGCAGATTTATGAAAAAATAGCACATACGCTGAATTAGTCCTCAAAATCTTTAAAAAGGACATTTACCGTTTTGTTGTTCTGCTATTACTGGAAGTCCTCATAAGATCATCAAAATTTTGCGCAAGGTCGGTTTGAGTCTGACTTTCTGTTATAAATTGAATCGCATTTATATCCTCGGATACACCAATTGAAGGAACATAACCTAATTCTGAAAGTCTGCGAATAAAAGCGGCCTGGTGAGGCTTACTTACTATCAAAGTAAAGTTTTCTCCTTTGAAACAAAGCTTTTTGAGTTCCTTGTCCTGGGCAATTATTTTATGGAGTGCGAGGTCATGGGGAGAAAGCTTGTAAACTATCGGCTGCATAATTTCTTGTACGTTGTTTGTTTTGTTGACCAGCTGCGCCAATGCTGCTTTCCAGTTTACCGGAAGTTCTTGATAGATGGCGTCTTTAAATTCTCGAATGTTCTGAATTAACGCCGTTTTGCTTTTACAACCTGCTACAATAGCGGCTAAGTCAAGTTCTAAAATATCATCCCGCGATATAGAACGTTTGGTCCACTGATGAAGTAATTCGTGGGCAATTTCCATATCACCTATTACTTTAATTTTTAATGCTGCATCATCTAAGGTAAAACCCACTGTGTCTTTAATGGATTTCTCCGTATCATAGTCATTTTCATTTTTAAAAAGGCGTGCACCCAATGGTGTTAGTCTAAATGCAGTAAAACTAATCCAAGGGCTCGTTTCATACTTGTAGAACCCATATAACAATTTATGATCATGTGTGTCATATGCCAAATCAAGTAGTCCGAAAGATGCTGCGGTTAACAGCACTCCTCTGATGAACAATTGTTCTACGATCTTTTTCCTCGTATCTATTTCAGCCCTCTCAAATGCGTCAAAATCGGGATTATGTTTGTCCAATCTTAATTCTTCGATTGCATAATTGTTGACAATCGGCTCAAATTTCCATTCCTTTTCATGGAGTTCCAAGTAACGGTTAAATTGATGCAAAAGAATCCATTTTCCTTTGGGTAATATCCTTAGCAAAGATAAGGCTTTAGTAATCTCACCAGGATTCAGGCAGGTGACATAAAAGTTTTTGAGATTTTCAATTGGAAATAACGTGGCAGCCAGAGCGGCTTTGCCGGGTTGCTGTTGATGGAAAATTTGTTGCAGGATTTCTAAAACAGGAGTCATTGGTCTATACCTTTCCATTTCCAGATTACTGGCAATCTGCAGTATCTTTACATAGCCACTATCATTTGGAAAATTGTGCAATTTTAGCTTTTCGGCTGCAATTCTTAGAGACGCAATACTTAAATAACCATTTTTATTACGTTTGATTTTCCCTTGTTGTAAATAGGCCAGAATGACAGGCAGCTCTTTGAAAATAGTCGCCTCCGATTCAAAGACCTTAAAACGTTGATTAATTTCTATCGGTTCAAGATAATAGTCTTTTGGTTTGACTGCGATTTGCCTAAAGGCTATCTGCATAAATTCAGGGAGCACAAAAATATAGATTTCTGGGTGAGAATTTAAATCACCTTCTTCAACTTCTTCTTCTTCGTTACCATACCAATCCCCTTGCTCACCATCATAATCGTCCTGATCCTCGAATCCTTGGAAACCAAATGGATCACTAAATTTCTCATAATCTAAATCGAATCGTTCTGAGGGGAATTCCGCTTCATCGTAAGGGTTATCGGCAAAATAGTTTAAGGTTAAAAAACTGCCCCATTTTGCAAATGCTGGTGAGATGATCGGGTCGCCTTTTATATCGGGTTTATCCAGAATCATTTTATCGCCAAAATATTGCATGGCCTCAGGATAAGGAATATACTGCTGCCAGATAAGCATATCCAAAAATCCCCGATCGTTGTTATTGTAAAAATTATAATAACATTGCAGTAGTTGAAGGTTTGTAAATAGTAGCTTACATATATTGTAAATATCCTCCTCTGTGGGAAGTAAAGCGCTGTGCAGTAGTAAGTTTTCCAGTTCGCTGGCGGCTTTTGAACCGGTATTTTGATTGTTCAGCCAATTAGAAAATAACCGAACATCCACTAGCCAGAGTTCTGCGTTTTCATAAAATTCGCCAGATTCTTCTAAGGAATCCAGGATTTCAGAAAGGATTTCTTTGCTAAATTCCAGTTTTTTTTCAGGGTCATTCATTTGGCCTTTTTGCCCATTATTTGATTTTATTGAATTGTCCTTTTTTGAATGTTCTTTCATAGAACCGCCATTTATTAATTATAATGCCTAATTTTTCCTATTTTCGATCAATTCGTCAAAGTCGGTTAATAGCTCATTTTCAGAAGCAGTACGCCCTACAAAGTGGATATCTTTTAGTCGGTAAGTACTGGGTGTCTCTAAAACATATCCCAATTCAGCCATTCGCTTTATAAAAGGATCATGATTTATACATTCTACGATTATCGTATAATTTTCCCCTTTTATTATGAGCTTACGAAGAACTTCATCCTGGATAACTAGTCTGTGAAGTTGTTTATCGTATGGAGATAACTTATAAACCTGGGTTAACAACAAAGGACGAACTTGCTGACTATTATAGACAAGTTGCATAAGTTGTCTTTTCCAATCCTCTGGCATGGGCACCGTAAGACTTTGGTGAAATTTGCTGATGGAATTCAATAAGTCTTCCTTATCTTGGCAAGATTTGATTATTTTTTCTACATCCAGAAGTAGTGCATTGTCTGTTGCAAATTCACTGGTCCAGTGCCTAAGCCTGTCAGCAATTAACCTAAAATTCCCTATTACTTTTAGGCACTGCTTTTCCGTGTCCCACTCACAGGTGGTTGGCCTGGCCGCCGCCGGCGCCGTATAGTCACTTCGTCCCAAAAGTATGTGCTCCCCTAACGCTGTCAGCCGGCAGGCGGAGAAACTCCCTTCATGCATATCTTTCGGATTGTCAGGGAATAAATCTTTATTAGCCGGGTCATAGGCTAGTTCTACTAAGCCCAGTGACGCGGCGATCAGTAAAACACTTGTAATGGCCTGTCTGGTAATAATTTTCTGTTTTTCTATATTGTGGCTCCTGGTATATTGAAAGGCAGTCAAATTAGAGAAATTAGGTTGTAACTCATGTATAATCCCCTCGCTTAATAAACTAAGGCCTACTAAATTACAACTGGCATTTCGCTGGATATTGTCGAGTGTCACCCATTGGCCTGGCGGCAATGTTTTAGGAATATTCAATATACTGTCATAGGCAGGGCCATTACAAAAGACATTATGCACTTTTCTAAGACCAGTATATGGAAAAATAAGGGGTTCAAGCATCCTAAAGCTGATTCTTTTCGTATTCAAAAATACTTCCCCAATCACCTTTGGGGTTATTTCAATAGTGGTTTCTTTTGTTGGTCTTCTAGTAAAGCCCGCCAGCATCATTAACTTTATATAACCGCAGTCATTGGGAAAGGTTTTTAACTGAAGTTTTTTTTGCGCAGATTTTAAGGAAGGGATATTTAAGATGCCCTTATCGTTTATTTTTATAATATCTTGCTGCAAATAGCTGATGACATGTGGCAGTTCTTCGTAAACAGCCGCTTCAAAATTAAAAATTAGCCAGTGTTTTGCAATGGTTATTGGGACTAATTCGCCTGCTTTAGGCATCTCCAAAATGACACTAAAGGCGCGGCGCAGAAAATGAGGCATACTAAAACAAACCTTACGAAATGCAATATCTTCTGTTAGCGTTTTGATATAACCTGGTGCAATACCGTACGGATACCAATGAAGAAATGGCTTCAAGCGACTAAATGCCTGTTTTATGTAAACAAATCTGTTTTGTTTATCACGATACTCAAATAAATCTGTTTTGTAGATAGCTTGTGCCGCCTCATAGCTAACAACACCTTCCCAGGTAAACAACGAGAATAATTGCTGGTCCTGAAAGTTTAGCTGATCGTAATAACAGCGAAGCAGCTTTTCATCAGCATAAAATCTGGCGACTAGCCGAGCCTTATCTTTTTCGCGGACCATTGATGTTCCATTTTTTAGAAAATTATGGAGTGTACTAAATGCGGGAATTTGTTGCAGTTCACTTTTATGGTGGTTAGCCTGAACAAATTCAGCTATCGGACCAAGTAAAATATCCTGCATTTCTGTTTCGTTGACAGCAAATTCAATTAAATTGTATAGATCAGTTTCCTGGTTCATCATTTGTTTAAGATTCTTGCTACTTGAAAATATTGGCAAAATCCAAAATCTTTCGAAAGGAGCTTTTAGTAGTTTCTTTTAATTATATAGCCATTATTCTGAGCGCCTTCGGTTCCTAAATGCCACTTTCAAATTAGCACTTTTAACTGCTTGTTATATTGTTTAGTCTTGTGTAATTGAGCCAACACTAACCAAGAATAAACTGGATATCCTCCTCTGTCATTAATTTGATGGAGCCGCTTCCGCCCTGTGAGTCAGCTGCTATCAAATCATCTACCAGATTGCTTTTTAGCTCTTGTAATTGCAGTATCTTTTCCTCAATGGTGCCTAGTGTAATCAACTTATAACTTTGAACCTTGCTAGTCTGGCCGATGCGGTGAGCACGATCAATAGCTTGATTTTCAGCCGCCTTATTCCACCAAGGATCAAAAATAAACACCATGTCAGCAGCGGTCAGGTTCAGACCTGTCCCACCTGTCTTAAGTGTCATAATAAAGACCCTGATTTCTGGGTCGTTTTGGAATCTGTCCACAAGCGATTGCCGATCTCTGGTACTTCCAGTCATCGTAAGGAATCCAACACCTTGTTTATCCAGTGCTTCACTGATACTTTCTATGGCATTCAGATAATTGACAAAAATCAAGATTTTATGGTCGTTGGCGATAGCCTCTTCTAGTTGCTCCATCAGTGCCTCCAATTTAGGAGAGGGAATACGTCCTTCAGAACGAGCTTCAGGAATGGAAGCTATTTGGCGGAGCTCATTCATAGCCTGAAATATAAAAAACTGTGCCTGCTTGATGCCCTTTGCCGCCACCTGTTGGTCAATGGCGTCTTTATAAAACAGCCTTCGTTGTTCATAAAAGCGAGCCTGAGCACTGTTCATCTCCACATAAATCGTCTGCTCTTGTTTGTCAGGTAGATCTGTGAGCACATCTTTTTTTAGTCTTCTAAGGATAAATGGATATATTTTACGTCTGAGTTCTGCCACAGCTTCCCGGTCGTTGTTTTTCTGGATAGGGTAAAGGTAATCACTATTGAACTGATCAGCCGTTCCAAGCAAAGCTGGGTTCAAAAAGCGAAACAGTGCAAAGAGTTCGCCCAGGTTGTTTTCCACGGGTGTACCGCTGAGCGCCAACCGGTGGCGGGCACTGAGTAGCAAGACTGCCTTATGTACCTGGCTGTTGAGATTTTTAATGGCCTGCGATTCATCTAAAATGCCATATAAAAAGCTTTGCTCTTTCCATAGTTCAATATCGTTTCTGAACATGCCATAAGTAGTCAAAATAATCTGATGATCCATGGCTTGATCTATATCCCTGTTTTGACCGTGCCAGGTATAAATTGTAAGCCAGGGCGCAAATTTATTCAGTTCACTGCGCCAGTTAAAAAGTAGCGACCTGGGCATGATGATAATTGAGGGAGGAAGTGCCTGTTCATCTATCGATTCAGATAACTTTTTGTTAGTTTTTGATTTAGTTTTGGTTTTTGTTTGAGCCTTTTCAACTTTCTTTTTTCCATTTGCTGCCTGGCTATCTGGAGCGCCGCCGTAGGCGGCTGCTAGAACTGCAATAGTCTGAATGGTTTTACCCAGCCCCATGTCGTCTGCCAGGCAGCCTCCGAGTTTATGCTGCACCAAATAACTCATCCATTGAAAGCCCTGTACCTGATAGGGACGCAGTGCTGCTTGGATTTTTGGTAAAACAGCTCCGTCTTCATTGATCTTGTTTAATCCCTGGTAAACTTCTCTAGCCTGCTTAAAATGATGGGAACGTTGTTTTTCCTCAATTAATTCTTCAATGGCTGGTAGGTCAAAGAAGGAAACCGAGATCTCTCCTTTTTTGTTCTTATTTTTTTTAAAGAGACGCTTTAATCGGTTCATATATTGCTCGTTGACCAGCGCATGTGTACCATCAGTTAGCCGAATATAACGCTGTTTTTCGTATTGTTGCAAGGCGTCCAATATGGAGACTTTCTGGCCATCAAAATCCAGATTAGCTGTACCGGTGCCTTCCAGAAAATCAATATTATGCCCTAGCGTTAGATCAAGTTTTGGCATGTCGACCTTGATTTTATATGCCTTAAGCTTTTCGCTACCAATAAGATCGTAATCAATAATGAGGCTCGGCAGTTCATTATATATAAAGGGGCCGGCCAGACTTTCGTGTAAATAAAATTGCTGTCCTTGAATATCAAGAAATTCTGAAGATTTCTTTTTGCCTTTGGGTGCGTGTTTTTTTAAGCTTTCCACTACTCTTGAAACATAATGTTGAATATCAAGTGGTGCTATTGGTGAAACACTGATCGTTTTCTCCATTTCGTTGATAGTGGCCATATGGCTGACATTATACTGATCCAAAAAACCAATGGGTGCACTATGGAGGTTTTGTCCGATGCGCAAGGTTAAATTTTGGTTTTCATCAATTTTTTCAAAAATGATCGCAGGTCTGGTTTGCAAAGGCTCATTTTCCAATTGAACGCGAAAATCAGGAAGTTCCAATTGAAAACCCTCCAGATAAGTATACAATAAGGATAAATATTGAGTGAGGTCCTGTGGAACAATCCGCTCCGCATTGAAAATGCGGACCTGATTAAAAAAAGAACCAATAGGTTGAGTCTCTATAATGATATTATCCTTGGGTAATAAGGCGTAGTTTTCTGTTATAAACCAGAAATGGTGAATTCGTCCTTCTATTGTAGATACTTTGGATGATATTCCTGCCGCTGGTTGTAATAACAAATTAGATTCATAAGCCTGAATTTCAGACTCACTTGCAGAATTGAGCTTTTTTGCTTTTTCTGCATTAATTTCATGGTCACTGCTGTTGTTCTCCTTTTTGGAAATGCTATTATTTGATTTTTTGGGATTAGCCAGCTGAGGATTTAGTACAACTTTAAGTATAGCAGGAGAGGGTTTATTAGTTTTGCTTTCCCAAGCAGACATTATTGGGTTTAAGTCTATATCCACCAAAAGACCACTACGGAGTATTGGCTCTACTAAATGGGGATATTCATGTAAATAGAGATGATTGCCAGGATTCTCCCAGTCAATCAGAAATGCATTTTTATCAGCGATAGAATTAATGGATTTTATCAGATTGCGGAGTGAACCTGTAAAGGCTGTATAATCTGGTTGGATTTCCTGACCCTGTTTATCTGTAATTTGAATAAAGGTGCCTTTATCATCCGTATCTAATTTAATGTATATATCGCCAGGACCATAACCTGATTGGTGTTGCTGTAATTCAAGCTCCTTTTTTTGTTGACGGAGGATTTCAAATAAAGACATAACTGTTTATTATTATATATTCAAATCCGGGTTTGGATAAAATTTCAATTCTTTTGATTGGCCTTTTACAACTAGTTGAAGAATAATATATTACTAATCAACCCTTTAATTGAAAAAAGCAAGGCAAAAATAACAAATATTGAGTTGGATATAAAATTGTGGTGCACTTGGATGGGATCTGTGAATAATTTGTGAATAATAATTGAAAGGTAGATTAGACAAAATGCCCCTTTTAGAAGGCTACTTCATTCCGATAAGCTGCCAAATCTATCTTTTTTTAGGCACATTTGGCGGATAATTTTTTAAATAGCCTGCCAAATCTATAAAACCGGGCAAGTTATTTTCGGTATAAAACCCTAGAAGTTACTAATACTATTTGGTAGTTTCTAGCCATCTTTCATGCGCTGGCCCTTATATAAGAATAGGATGAACCGCTAAAAATTATTTATAGCGATAATGTCAATAATATTTCCTGGCTTAGACAAAAGATTTGCAAAACCAAATATCAAAAGGCGGAAATCAATATAAAACTATTTGATAATATTTAAAGAGCTGCAACTTGGCTGGAGATGAATAAACATGGAACGAAGGTGCTACAATGGAATACGGGATCTTGGGGCAGATGCCATCTGGTTAAGGAAGAAAATAAGTTATAAGCCTTTAGCGAAATTTAGAGAAAGCAATGTTCATCCCTTTCTTTTAAACTTGGCTGATTTGACCTTTTGTTATTATGAATTCTGTACAGTGAATATGCCTTTTAAAATTAAATTGGTAATCACTAGCGAACAAAAAATTTCTAACTAATTTATTTGCGATCCTGAATAAACAGGTGAATTTATTCTGCTTTTTATATATTTTTATTTGTAAAATAAGAAAATTCAAATTATCATTACAAAAAAACAATGAAATTATCACTGGTTAAACACAGATATAAAACAGCACTTCAATTAAGTATCGTCTTCTTTTTACTGTTGGCTCAAAATAAAAGTATTGCCCAAAAGGTGCAGCACAGTGTTGAAATACAATCTCCTGATAAAAAATTGCAAGTACATATTGTTCAACTGCCTGATGAGCATATTACATATAGCTTTAAGGCAAATGGCAAAGAACTGATGACGGATTCAAAATTGGGTTTGCAACAGGCAAAATCCAAGTCTGAAGAAGTGCATTGGGTAAATTTTTTTAAAAAATCTGTAAAATCTGTCTGGAGACCTGTATGGGGCAAGAGATTGGTTGTCCCTGATGTCTATAACGAAGCCACAATCGATCTCTCAGCGTATCAAATAAAATTTAGGGTATATAATAACGGTTTTGCCTTTCGTTACGAAGGAGCCAAAATCGATAGTGAGTTTACAGAATTTAAATTTGCAGGTGATTATACCGCCTGGTATTATAACGGTGAAAACGCAAATATTGGCCCCGAAAAACTAAGCAAAGCTACTGGGTTACGTAGACCAGTAGTGACAATAAAGGCAGATAATCGTAACTTTATGGCAATTCATGAAGCAGATTTACAGGGCGGTCAACCACTAATTTTGCAAGTGGTCAAAAATAATCCAAACACTTTTGCAGTTGATTCTAAGCGAGGCCAGGCTTGGCGTGTATTGATGTATGGTCAAACACCGGGTGCACTCGTCGACTCACATCTTATTGAACTTTTGAACCCACCACCTGCAGTTGATAAGAAAACAGGGAAAATTATTGACTTCTCCTGGGTAAAGCCAGGCGTTGCACTTTGGGATTGGCGGATCAATGGAGCAGTAACTGACAAAGGCTTTAAATATGAGATGTCCTGGCCTTCCTGGAAGCGCATGGTAGATTTTGCCAGCGAACAGCATATAGGTTCTTTGGTACTCGATGCAGACTGGTATGGCCCCGAATTTAACAAGGATTCAGACCCTACCAAGGGCGGCAAGGTGGAACAAGTGCATCATCTTATCAATTATGCCAAAGAGAAAGGTGTTGGCATCTGGCTCTATTTGAATGATGTCGGCGGAGATGCATACCCATTAGAGCAAACACTGCAGCAATATGGCAGATGGGGTGCTGTAGGAGTGAAATATGGTTTTATGAAAGGAAGCCCTGAACAGAAAAATGTCCGTACACGCATGATTACCCGTTTATGTGCAGAAAATCATTTGATGGTGGATTTTCATGACGATCCTGTGCATCCTTATGGGCAGATGCGCACCTGGCCTAATGCAGTTACAAGGGAGTTTTGCCAGGCACAATCTGATGGTCACCAGGTATTTCAGCCAAGTACTTTTGTTACTTCCGTTTTTGTGAATATGTTAGCAGGTCCTCTGGATATGAGTAATGGGGCGATGGATATGGCGCAAAAGGGTAGGGTCGACAATTCAATGCCAGTCCCTACTACAATTACTGCCGAAGCCGCAAGAACGCTGATTACATTTTCTGGAGCTACTATTATACCAGATATCCCAGAGAATTACAGAAAATATCCGAGTTTATTGCAGTTTATCAGTTCGGAGCGCATGCCTTGGAAGGAAAGTAAGACCTTGGACGGCGTAATTGGGGAGTATATTGTAATGACCAGACAAGCCTCAACAGGGGATTGGTTAATTGGTGCCGCCACTAACGAGCAAGGAAGAGAGATAAATATTTCGTTAGAATTCCTGCCCAAAGGGACTTATAAGGCGATGATCATTCAGGACGGTCAGGACGCTGATTTTCGTTCAAATAAGGAAAGTTCCAGAACTACTCATCTGGAAGTAACCCCTAAGTCACATATTACCTTAAAATTGGCACCAGGAGGAGGTGGCTGTGTATTACTTCAAAAAAAATAGATTTCTGCTTTTTAGTCGCTATAGATTTTAAGAAAGACACAGGAACTAAAAAAATAAAGTTGACATTCCTGCGCAAAATGGTGAAAAGTATCGCCAAGGAGGTATAAATAACAAAAGCCTGGCAACAGCGCTGATTTATAAGCGCTGTTGGCCTTTTCATTCCTAATAGTTGAAGACAGATCCAAACTTGAATCATGTTAGGATCTGTTTCGCATATTACGGATACCTAGTAGGCTACAATAATTTTCCCTTATAACAAATTTATAAATACATAAGGCAACCACGTTTCTATTAAAACCATTTAAGCTTGCGTGCTAGCCATTTGCGTATAATTTTAAAAATTAATTTTTTCTCTAAATTACTTTGCCTATAATGCTTCTGGAGGCAATTCCCGGCAATAACGCTAACCTAAGACGCTGAATCCAGGCAACAAGCCCCGTTTTGTAATCACTTATATCTGTCTGTTTATTTTATATTCGTCTATTAAACTGTGCAGTAGCGGCTGGAGAAAATCAAGCTTTCATCCTAATGTATTGCATGCTGCTCCTGACTTTTATTAAATTTATCTACTGCTTTTTTCCTGCCTTTTCTTATACTTTTCCGATGCATACATATTTATGGCAAAACAGTAACCCGGTTAATAGATACAAAGAATTCAGTCGGACAATTGCTGCTGCTCCTTTTGTAGCAATTAAGCGAATTTATTTTACAATAGTTAATTTACCTGCTATTGTAGGCTGCTGATAGAATACACTTTATCCCTTCGCCCTTAAAAAACTAATGCGCAATGTTATAATTAATTCTCTGCCATATTCAATATATAAGAACCTAAATACAAAAAGCCATTGGAAAAAGTATTGCGTTAATAAAATTAAAACAAATATCAAAATCTATAAAAAATTGCCTGTTTTTCTGAACCAGGTTAGTTAACGTGCATCTAATTTCGAGTTATGAAAATGTAATAAAATCCAATAAAAAAACGATGCTTGGGGCAACCAAATTGACTATAGTCATTTTTCAATCCCAACAATATTTTACAGTGATATTGATGATTGAAAATCAATTACTAAGAGGATTAATTGCATATTTAACGTAGCGTAATTTGGTAAGGCAACAAAACTATTATGTCATTAAAAAACAAAAAAATCAGGATGAAATCACATTTGAGATACATCAAAATTTTATCTATTTCGATTGCTGCCGTTTTTATAATGTCCTTTTTATGTATGGGCAAAGCAAGCGCCGCATATAATTATCAAAAACCTGGACAGCAAATTACTGGACTGGTAACGGATACGACGGGCACCCCTTTGGCTGGAGTAAGTGTGTATGCAAAAGACGATAGCCGTCACGGTACGATTACAGATCCAAATGGTAAATTCGTACTAACCATTTCACAGGGATCGATTATTGTTTTTAATATGACAGGTTATGATAGTCAGCAACTACAGGTCACTGATAGTTCTAATTATCATATTGTTCTTCGTGCCTCCACCAATGATTTACAGGACGCCGTCGTTATCGCATTTGGCAAAGAGAAAAGGGCGGATGTTGTTGGTTCTGTAGTCTCCGTAAATCCAGCTGACTTGAAAGTGCCTGCAAGTAACCTGACTACAGCACTCGCCGGTAAGATTCCAGGTATGATTGCCTTCCAAAGAAGTGGCGAGCCTGGTGCGGATAATGCCAATTTCTTTGTACGTGGTGTTTCCACTTTCGGAACTGCGTCAAGTCCTCTGATTTTGATTGATGGTGTCGAATCAAGTACAACAGATCTGGCTCGTCTGCAGGTAGATGATATTGCCAGTTTTTCAGTGTTGAAAGATGCAACAGCTACCGCACTTTATGGTTCAAGGGCGGCGAATGGCGTCCTGTTAATCGCGACAAAACAAGGGAAAGCGGGAACAGTACGGATTAATTTTAGAGCAGAGAATTCAGTTTCCGCGCCCACCAGTAATGTCGAGTTTGCGGATCCTATTACATATATGAATTTGGCCAATGAGGCTGCTTTGACTAGAGATCCTTTAGCGCCGCCGCCTTATACTGAAGAAAAAATTGACAATACGATTTCGGGCGTTAATCCATATGTTTATCCAACAAATGACTGGCGAAAATTAATGTTCAAAGACCAAACCACCACGCAGCGTTTTAATTTGAGTCTGAGTGGTGGAGGCGGCGTTGCGCAGTATTATGTCTCTGGCTCATATAATAAGGATAATGGCTTGATGAAAGTGGACAAACGTAATAACTTTAATAGTAATATCAGTTTAAATAGCTATTCACTTAGATCTAATATTGATGTAAATGTCACCAAAACCACAAAACTTACCTTACGACTTAGCGGCTCTTTTGATGATTACAATGGTCCGGTAGGTGGCTCAGAAGGGGTAAGTGTAGGAACGGCTTTGTATAATGAGGTAGTGCATACCAATCCCGTATTATTTCCTGCCTATTATCCGGTGGATTCTGCGCATAGCTATGTAAAACATATCCTTTTCGGTAACTATGGCAATGGTGGTTATTTAAATCCATATGCAGATATTGTCAAGGGGTATCAACAATATTCCAGGACCCAGTTGCAATCACAACTTGAGTTTAATCAGGATTTTGATTTTTTGGTGAAAGGGCTGTCTTTTAATGCGATGCTGAATATTGGTCGTTATTCCTATTTTGATGTCAGTAGGCAGTATAACCCATTCTATTATACATTACAGGGTTATAATGTACTGGACAACTCCTATCTGTTAACGGAACTTAATCCGACTACAGGAACTGAGTACCTGAACTATTCGGAGGGTAACCGAAGCCTTTCTACTTCTTTATACCTTCAGACCAGAGTCAACTATACGCATTCTTTCAATGGAAAGCACAATATAAACGGGATGTTGGTTTATATGGTTGAAAATCGCCTGAATGCGAATGCTGGAAGCCTACAGCTTTCGTTACCTTATAGAAACCTGGGTTTATCTGGTCGGTTCACCTATGACTACGACAAGCGTTATTACCTGGAATTTAATTTTGGCTACAACGGCTCTGAAAGATTTGACCAGAACCACCGGTTCGGCTTCTTTCCCTCCGCCGGTGCCGCCTGGACCGTCTCTAATGAAGCCTTCTTTGAACCTTTAAAGGATGTTGTCACTAATTTAAAACTTAGAGCTACTTACGGGCTAATCGGAAATGATGCAATTGGGTCAGGCGATGACAGGTTCTTCTATCTCTCAAATGTAAATATGAATGACGACCAAAAAGGGGCCACATTCGGTACAGACTTAGCTCACTCCTTAAATGGTATTTCTATATCCAGATATGCGGATCCCAATATAACCTGGGAAACCTCTACCCAGAAAAACTTCGCCATGGATTTATCGCTTTTTGGCAGCGTAGATATCACTGCCGAATATTATACCCAAAAAGGAAAAATATCCTGATGAATAGAACGGTTCCCGTTGAATCTGGCTTTTCAGCACCTATCAGAGCCAATGTAGGTGAAGCAGAAGGCAGCGGCGTGGATCTCTCCCTGAACTATAAACAGAGCTTTAATAATTCCCTATGGGCATCTGTTATGGCCAATTTCACTTATGCAACCAGTAAATACACAAAATATGAAGAACCCAAATATGCGGAAGCTTACAGATCCGTCATAGGCAGGTATATCAATCAATATACCGGATATATAGCAGAAAGATTATTTGTCGACGACCAAGAAGCAGCCAATTCACCTTACCAGAATTTTGGTGTCTATGGCGGTGGGGATATAAAATACCTGGACGTCAATAGAGATGGTAAGATTACAGCAGCAGATCAGGTACCAATTGGTTATCCGACCACGCCAGAAATAATTTATGGATTTGGCTTTTCTGTGGGATATAAGGGCTTAGATATATCCGCTTTCTTCCAAGGATTGGCCCATGAATCCTTTATGATTAATGGCGGTGATACCTGGCCATTTGCAGGCAATACTTCAAATAATCAGTTATTAAAGGTCTATGCCGACAGTCACTGGTCAGAGGCAAATCAAGATGTATACGCCCTTTTCCCAAGACTCAGCACGACAGCAAATATAAATGATATTCAATCCAGCACCTGGTGGCTTAGAAATGGCGCATTTTTAAGACTTAAAAATGTGGAACTTGGATATTCCTTGCCAGATAAGCTTCAAAAAGAATACACACTTCAGGATTCAGGCTCTATGTAAACGCCAGTAATCTGTTTACATTTAGCAGTTTCGATCTGTGGGATCCGGAAATGGGGGTAATGGATTAGGGTATCCGGTTCAACGAGTCTTTAATATTGGTTTAAATATCAATTTAAATTAATCTGATTCAAATCCCAGCTTATTTATATTATATAAAAACATTATAATGAAAAATATATATTATCAGGTATTGGCGCTTATCTTTTTACTTACCATCTCATTTTCATGTAAAAAATTTTTGGATATTGTCCCCGATAATGTGGCCACCTTGGATAATGCTTTTGCCAACAGAACAGAGGCAGAGAAATTCTTATTTACCTGCTATTCTTATATGCCCCATAATGGTCAACAAGATGATGATCCAAGTATGTTTGGAACCGACGAATTGTGGCAGGAGGCAAATGCCGCTGGTTATCTCAATATTCCTATGGGATTCCAAAAAATAGTGGATCCATATGGCGATAGGTGGGGGAAGTTTTTTAATGCGATCAGGGACTGTAATATTTTTCTTGAAAATATTGAGAAAGTACCAGATATGAGTGAATCAGAGAGAAGGCAGTGGACAGCCGAGGTAAATGTGCTTAAAGCGTATTATAACTTCTACTTGGTTCGGATGTACGGCCCTATTCCGCTTATGAAAGAAAATGTGCCTATTAATGCGAATGCCTCCAACATAAAAAAGTACAGAGCCCCTGTGGATTCCTGCTTTGGTTATATTGTTCAGTTGTTGGATAATTCAATGGATAACCTGCCGCTTTCGATCAAAAACCCTCAAAATGATTTAGGGCGTATCACCCTGCCCATTGCGATGGCCTTAAAGGCAGAAGTAAGGGTTTATGCCGCCAGTCCACTATTTAATGGCAATACGCAGCAAAATACCTTAAAAGGACCAGATGGTGAATTCCTTTTTAATCAGACATTTTCTCTGGACAAGTGGGATTCTGCTGTCGTGGCCTGCAAAAGAGCCATTGACATTTGTGGCAAGGCCGGCTTCTCCATGTATCGTTTTCAACCTTCATTAACGGAGAGCAGCCTAACGGATACGATTAAAACGCAACTAACCATCAGAAACAGTGTTACACAGCGGTGGAATTCTGGAGTCATCTGGGCAAACTCGCAAGTGAATTCTGGCGCTTTGCAGGCATATGTCAGCACCTGGTGGGATCCTGAATTTCTAAATGGCAATACAGTGACAGGTCATTTGAGCCCTCCGCTTAAAATTGCCGAAATGTTTTATTCTGAACATGGTGTACCTATAACTGAAGACAAAACCTGGAATTATAATGACCGTTATCACCTGCAGGTTGCAGGTGATTCAGATCAGCTATATATCAGAAAAGGACATGTGGGTGCACACATGAATTTTGACCGGGAGCCTAGATTTTATGCAGATCTTGGCTTTGATGGCGGTGTATGGTATGGTCAGGGGGAGTATAATGACCAAGATCCACAAAGCTTATTCTACCTAGAAGGATTAGCTAAACAAAGAAATGGTTACGGGAAAATTGGTATGGGCACAGTTACCGGCTATTTCGTAAAAAAACTAGTTCACTACCAAAATGTTATTGGTGACGGCAGTAATTATTCAATAACAGGTTACCCTTTTCCATTGATTCGTGTTACTGATCTATATCTTATGTATGCCGAATCCTTAAATGAATTCAAAGGGCCAGATACTGAAGCCTTCCAGTATTTAGACTCCGTAAGGGTCAGAGCCGGTATACCTACAGTAAAACAAGCCTGGGATCAATATTCTACCAATTCCTCCGAATACACCAGTCAGGTAGGGCTTCGAAAAATTATTCACCAGGAACGTTTAATTGAGCTTGCCTTTGAAGGAAAGCGCTTTTGGGATCTGCGCAGGTGGAAAGAAGCAACAACTGAAATCAATAAGCCAATTACCTCATGGGATTTACAACAAACGGTACCAGCTGCCTATTATAGGCCTGTTACTGTCTATAATACAAAGTTTAGTTCCCGGGATTATTTCTGGCCCATTGCCGAATCCACCCTGGATCTTAATACAAATCTTCAACAAAATTTAGGCTGGTAATAAATACTGTGTATATATAAAAAATAATTGAATTAAGCTTAAAAAATATCAATGAAAAATTATAGGATATTACTTGTTTTAATCATAGCCGGCTTCGTTTATGTAGGCTGCAAAAAGGAAGGTCGATTAGATTATATTGATCCCAACTTGCCGGCACCGGCAATGGTTTCAGATATAAAAATCATTTCATCCCCGGGAGGACTGGTGTTGACCTATAAAGTACCTAATGATCCCAATTTTCATTATGCGAAAGCTGTCTGTGAGGTCAGACCGGGCGTATTTTTAGAGGCAAAATCCTCTTTTTACAACGACACGCTTGCTTTACAAGGATTTGGTGACACCATGAGCTACGACATAAAGGTCTATAGCGTAGGTAAAAATGAGAAAAGCTCTGAACCGGTCACGGTGAAAGCCAGGCCTTTAAATCCGCCGGTCAGAACTGTATATAAAACCCTGAAACTGGTGCCGACTTTTGGAGGTGTTCAGGTGGCTTTTAAAAATCCATCCATGGCCAATATTGCCATTGTGGTTATGCGTGATACGACCGGACTTAAAACCTGGAGTACCCTCGAGACCTTTTATACTGGCGCAAATAGTGGTCAGTTTTCTATTCGCGGCATGGAGTCAGTAAACCAACATTTTGCCATTTTTTTAAGGGACCGGTGGAATAACAAGTCCGATACCTTGCAAAAGGAGCTTAAACCCATTTTTGAGACCAAAATACCCAAAAACACCTGGTCGGTATTAGAATTGCCCAATGATCAGAAAGCATTAGCAACTCCTGCCTATAATTTAAACAATTTGTGGAACGGTACCTTTAGCTGGGAGGGGGCGGATTTACCTTATGCATCAGATAATAATTCAAAATTGCCGCAATCCTTTTCCATTGATTTAGGTATGAAAGTCTCCTTTAGCCGGATTGTTGAACATCAGGTACCGCACGATCACCTGTATGCAGGATCCGCTGTGAAGAAATTTGAATTATGGGCAAGCAATAATCCTGCTGCTGACGGGAGCTGGAGTAGTTGGGATTCGCTGGGTACTTTTACTTCATTTAAACCTTCTGGGCTTCCAGCAGGGCAGTTTAACGATGATGATAAGAATTATGCCTCTTTTATCGGAGAAGATTTGAATTTAATTCCGTATTACCCGCCTATCGGTATATCAGATGGAAAACGCTGGAGACATATGGTAGCAGCGGCCAGGTGGTCATCGCCGAACTGGATGTTTATGGGCAAATTGTTCCCTAGAATAAATGACCGTCTTCTATTAAAATGTTTTACCATATTATTATAAATCATTGAAATATCCTATATAAATATGAAAATCTTAAAAGGCCGCTTTTTCCTATTATTTTTTCTGCTGCTTTGCGGTATTTGCCTTAATTACAGCTGTAAAAAGATGGATGACTCTTATAAGAAATATGTTGTGGTTGGTGGGCTGACTTATCCCGGTATGGCTACCGCACCTGAAGTTTATGGCGGAAAAGGCAGGGTAAAGTTGTCCTGGCTGCGCGGTACCGATCCTTCCGTTGTCAAGGCCCGCGTATTTTGGAATAATTATCTGGATTCTGTCGAGGTTAATATTCCAAAAACAGGCGACACGATTAGTGTAATAATCAATAATCTGCAAGAACAACAATATACCTTTGATATTGTGACCTATGATAATAAAGGCAATAAATCGGTTGCTGCAGAAGTGTTGGGAGCTGCTTATGGGGATATTTATCAGGCCAGTTTACTTAGTCGGCCGATCACGAAGGTGGCCATGCATGATCAAGGCGTTGCCAATATCACCTGGGGTGCCGCTAATATTACTGGAGGCGCCTATGCAACAGAGGTCACCTATACGACGCTGTCCGGCGATCAATCCTCCAAACGATTTCTGGTAAATGAGCAAACCAGTGATATCTTTGATATAAAACCGAATATACCTTTTAAATATAGAACGATTTATCTGCCTGATTCCCTGGCCATTGACACCTTTTATACCAATTTTGTAAATGTTAATAGCCTTTTGTTTGATAAATCCAGTTGGCAAGTCATTGATTTCTCTACAGAGCACGATAATAGTGTAGACAATAGAGTTTCCAATATAATTGATGGGGATCCGGGCACTAGATGGCATACAAATGTTAACACCTCTTATTATCCTCACTTCGTTACAGTAGATATGCAAACCAGTAAAAGTATTACTGCCTTTGAAATTTACAGAATGACAGGTGATAACAGAGCCTGTGATAGATTTGAATTGGCCATAAGTCAGGATAATATAAGTTGGCAGGTCCTGGGGATTATGATTTTGACCGAAATTCAGATGCCGGGCAGATGTATCCGATCCAAGGAGAGCCCAAGGCCAGGTATTTTAAATTTACAGGGTTGTCCGGACCGCTCAGTTATATGGTAACAGGTGAAATTAATGTCTACGGTCACCAGTAATAAAAGTGTAATCGTATCACTGATATTAACCTATAGTAATTTTTCTGGACGCTAAGTTTGTTATTGGTAAACGCACAATGCGCGTAGGATGATGCCCAATATTGAATTTAGGTATTATATGCACAGCCTTAATAGCCGAATGGCTAAAAGGCTGTGCATATAATATAAATACCACCAGCAATCAGGTAGTGTCAGGTTTGTGCATTTGGAATCGTTTGTAAGGCATACAAATGTTGAGATAAGGGTAGGAGGTGTAATTGGCCTGACAGTATGGGATTTATCTGCTAATTTTACCTTCTAAATTCGCTAAAGAGCATTGCTAGGGTTTTATCTGAACTTGGTGTGAAGGTTGATTTATAAAGTTTATTATTGAATTACTAAATACGTATCATGAATTTATTTTTTTTAACTAACCTAAGAATTGCAAAACCAAAAAGTTGCAGGATCATGCTTTCCTGGGTTTTGTTAATTGTTGGTTTTTCTTTAAATGCGCAGCAGGTAAAAAGAGGTACCATTAATCGTAAGGCCTTAGTCACCCGTCACAATTTGAATTTAACGAATACCCATTTTGCTGGTCCCACGCAGGTTGGAAACGGTGATTTCGCCTACGGTTTTGATATTACAGGAATGCAAACCTTTAATGACCAGTTTACAACGATGTCTGAGTGGAGTTGGCATAGCAGCCCGCCTCCTGGTGGAAAGGATCCTAATTCCTTTAAAAAACCCTAGTCAAAACGCATGACAGGATGATAGCATATGATCTGCCAAATCCCAAACAACCGGCATTATCACAGTGGCTTGCCAGTAACCCACACCGATTTAATTTAGGTAGAATTGGCCTCATTTTAAAAAAACGAGACGGAAGTATAGCAAAAATAAGTGATCTTGGCAGCCCTTCACAGCAATTAAATTTATGGGAAGGAATCTCCGAGAGTCATTTTACCATTGATGATGAAACTGTAAAGGTGACCACTATATGTGACGGTCAAAAGGATATTCTTGGTTTTAAAATTCAGTCTGCATTGATCCCCTTAAACAGATTAAGCCTTTTTATAGAATTTCCATATGCCAGCCTGGGATATTTTAGTAATGGGTCTGACTATACTACGCCAAAATCGCATCAGACGCTCATGTCTGCCATTACTAAAAATTCGGTAATATTTGACCGCAGACTGGATAGTACGACTTATCAGGTTGGATGCGCATGGACCGGTAATGGAACCATCGAAAAAAAAGCTGCGCATCGCTATATTATGCATCCAGCAGTAAGCAATGGGATGACCAATACGGTAGAATATATCTTTGATTTTTCACCTTCAAAAATAAATGAACCGCTACCTTCCTTTGCCGCTGTAAAGACTAGTAGCATAAAGCACTGGGCTGACTTTTGGCAAAGTGGGGTGCCATAGATTTATCCGGCAGCAAAGATCCCAGGTGGTTTGAATTGGAAAGAAGGATCGTACTTTCTCAGTACCTGATGGCCATCAATGCCTCGGGAAATTATCCACCTCAGGAGACGGGGCTGGTAAATAATAGCTGGTATGGTAGGTTTCACTATGAGATGTATTGGTGGCATGCAGCTCATTACAGTTTGTGGGACCGGTGGCCGCTTTTAGAAAGTAGTTTGCATGTGTACCAGGACAATCTGGCTTCCTCCATAAAAAGAGCCAAATTACAGGGATATCAAGGGGCGCGGTGGCCAAAGTGTACCGGGACGGACGGCAGAGAGTGGCCAGATGTGACCCACGCTTTTTTAATCTGGCAGCAGCCACACCCAATCTTTTTTGCGGAATTGGATTACAGGGCTCACCCGAACCCTCAGACACTCAAAAAGTGGGCTAAAATAGTAGAACAGACGGCAGACTTTATGGCGTCCTATGCATTTTATGATCAGGGTAGAAAACAATATGTTTTAGGCCCACCTATTAAACAGTCCCTGAAAACAATGCGCCGCTGACAACTCAAAACCCTGCTTTTGAACTGTCCTATTGGCGATTTGGATTGCGAACCGCCCTGCAATGGCGAAAGCGACTGCATTTGCCACCAAAAAAAGAGTGGGCAACGGTATTAAACAAACTTGCACCTATCCCGGTTGAAGATAGCTTATATGTACAATGGGAAAATATAGACAGTATGTGGACAAAATACAATTTTGAGCATCCAGCCATGACAGGCATCTATGGAATGCTGCCAGGAGACGGGGTTAATAAAGTCATCATGCAAAAGACCTTCCAAAAAGTATTGGACGATTGGAAATTTGATACGGGTTGGGGCTGGGATTTCCCCATGCTGGCCATGTGTGCGGCTAGGCTGGATCGGCCGCTGGATGCAGTAAATATGCTGCTTAGTCCATCTAGAAAATTCAATTTTGATGTGCACGGCTTAGTGGGTGGAGGCAATCCGTATCCATATTTTCCGGCAAATGGAGGGCTTTTATATGCAGTTGCTATGATGACTGCTGGTTGGCAGGGCGACAATGGGGTTCATGAGCCGGGTTGGCCCAAAGACGGTTCATGGGTCGTTAAATGGGAAGATATTAAACAAGCATTATAAACTCCCCGGCTTAGATTGCCTGATTTACAACTTACCTCCTAAAATACCAGCTAAGCTCCGTAGAAATGCACTCGAAGCTTAGCCGGTATTTTTCAATATATATAACATTTGATGTGGTTCTGACTCATTTTAAAGAATTTAAAAGGGATAATTTTAAAAATGCGCTTAAGTCCAATAAAATATCATAAAGTATAAAAATTGATATTTTTCTGTAGGCTCAATGATGCATATTTGAAATACTTTTGTTCTCAACTATTAATATGGTCAGACTTATGGCGATACCTGTGCTTTGACATACTACTTGAAGAATTTAAATCATTTTTCAACTTTTCAAGCAATAAATCACGCATCCCACTCGGTGCATTAAAATTGAAAATATGAATACCACCTTAAGTGATTCCCAGATTGGTCAATACAGAAAGAATGGTTTTTTGGTAATTGATGATTTTTTGAGTTCTGCAGAGCTTAAATTTTGGAGAGAAGCCGTTGCAGAAGCAATCACCGATCGCCGTGGCAGAAAAATGCCCGGCAAAGAGACCAAAATAGGGGAGGATGATGGTATCAATCAGGAAAGCGATTATTTTGGGAAGGTCTTTGACCAAATGATTAATCTCTGGCAGACCAATGAAAAGATAAGACAAATCATGATAAATGCTCACCTAGGCGAAATGGTCGCACGTCTTGCGGGCTGGGAGGGAACCAGGATTTGGCATGACCAGGCGCTCATCAAGCGCCCCTGGGCTAATCCCACTTCCTGGCATCTGGATACGCCATTTTGGTCATTCAGCGACCGTCGTGCACTGTCTATTTGGGTGGCACTTGATGATGCGACTTATGAAAATGGCTGCCTCTATTTTATGCCTGGTTCCTGCCATGAAACAAGTTTTGAAAACCCAGGTATCGGGAAAAATATGGATGCTATCTTTGAAGTGTATCCCAAATTAAGCACATTTTGCTCAGTGGCCGCACCGATGAAGGCCGGGAGTTGTTCTTTTCATAACGGATTGACCATCCATGGAGCAGGTGCAAATATGACCAATGGCTTCAGAAGGGCAATGACATGTGCCTATATGCCGGATGGTGCCGTATACAATGGAATCCAAAATATCTTAAGTGATGACCAGATCAGTCATTTAAAGCCCGGCGATCTTTTAAATGATGACTATCAAAATCCACTTATTTACCCATGGAATCAATGAGCCCCTTAAAATTATATTTATTATGTCCACAGTGGGGGTTTGAAAGAATGGACATTGAATTATTCCTTCATAAGGTAAAAGAGGATGGATATGACGGCGTAGACATGGTGGTACCATTTGAAAAAAAACAGCGCAATCGACTCAGGCAGTTACTGGAAGCTTATGATTTAAAAATTGTAAGCCATCAGCATCAGGCAACTGGCCAAAACATCATTGATTTCTGTCATTCTTATAATTATTTCCTTAATCTCTCAGCCGAGGTCGCTCCGCTACTCATTAACTCCCATTCGGGGAGAGATTATTTTTCGCTGTATGAACACTTAAAAGTACTTGATACTGCGGCTGAATTTGAAAATAATACCGGTTACGAAGTAGTACATGAGACGCATCGTGGCAGAATGCTCCATTCCCCAGGTACCGCGAAAGAGTTGTTTGATCTACGTTCAGATTTTCAGATTACTGCTGATCTGTCACATTGGGTCTGTGTTACAGAGAGTTATTTAGAGAACGAGCGGTTTACGCCCATATTAAATGAGGCCATACGGCGCACCAGGCATATTCACGCCCGGGTAGGTTTTCCTGAGGGACCTCAGGTGCCAGATCCCAGGCACCCGTATTATCTGGAAGCAACGCAATATTTTATTAACTTTTGGTCAGCAATACTTGAGTATCAAAATAAATTAGGTACGGCAATACTGAGCGTTACTCCGGAATTCGGGCCGCCACCCTATATGTGGACCCGGTTGGAAGATAATGCGCCGGTTGCTTCTCAATGGGAGATTAACCTGTATATCCAGCAACTTTTTAAAAAGTTGCTTCAAGTCATCTGAGGTTCCGGTCCATGGCTAGGCAATTCGACCATTTTTAATGGTTACGGCATTGGATGAGATACAGAATTTAGAGGATGTCAATATCTACAATCAGGTACCTGCATACAACAAAAAGTTCTTTCTGTAGCTATTGGGCGATTGACCGACCTTCTTTTTAAATAGGGTGCAAAAGTATTGGATACAGTCAAACCCCGTTTGTTCAGAAATCTCCTCAATGGTCAGTAATGACGTTTCTAAGAGTTCCCGCGCCCTATCAATGCGTAATTTTAGTAGGTACTGATGCGGAGATTGACCAGTAATGGCTTTAAAGTTTTTTCGGAATGCGGAATAACCCATCGGCAACTGCCGGGCGATTGCGGGAAGATCTACCTGCAATTCCAACGATTCCTGCATTAGAAACTTAGCCTTTGTAATCGCTCTTTCCACAGGCGATTGGTTCACCTGAAGCAACTGTGCATTAGTATAAACAGCACCAAGGATTTGTAAGGTGATACCTGCAATATGTTGAGGATAACCAACAAAGGAAGCCTTTACAGCATCAGCCATTTTTTGAAAAAGTACCAGCAAATCTCTATTCATGCCAATTTCGATGCAGGGTCTGTGTACATCAAATATTTTAGATTGCATAAATTGCCGGATATATTGGCCATTAAAACCCACCCAATATTCTTGCCATCCAGAATGTATATCAGGACGATACTTATGCCAAATACCAGGAAAAAGAAAAAAACAGGTACCTTCCTCTACTGTCGTGGGCTCTGAGTGAGAAGAACAAAACATCCCCTTTCCTTTAGAGATAAAAACCATATAATAATCGCTGAGGATCCGTCCTTTAGCCCAATTTAATTGGTGACTTGCTGGATGACCACCTTTTGGATATTGATCATTAGGCGTTACACTTGAATAACCTACAGTCGTGACATATATACCACTTTCTTTTTCTGATTTGCCCACATTCAGATATTTAAAAAAATTGTGCCTCATCATTAAAAACTTTAATAGTCATTAAAATCTTAAGTTTAATTCCGTTCGGCCGCAAAGGCGGCTGAACGGAATTAAGTTAATCATAGTGATATCAGTCTAATTAGTAGCCAGCGTTCTGCTTTAAAGTCCCCAGACTCTTATCCACTTCCGCACGTGGGAAAGGAATAAGGTAATGTTTGTCTAAAAACTTGCTTACTTGTAATTGCTTGATGGTATATGTCTTGGTACCATCTGTCCCCTTAATGATATCCATTCTAAGCAACGGCTGATTTAAAACCACCTTGGCAATTTTCCACCTGCGTACATCAAAAAAACGGTGTCCTTCAAAGGAAAGTTCAACACGACGTTCATTTTGTATGCGGCTCCTTAGCGCCGGGCCAACATCCGTTACATCTGGCAAATGCACGCTGGGGCGAGATCTTACCATATTCAGATACTTCCGAGCGGTTGCTTCGTTTCCTAATTCAAATTCAGCCTCCGCATAATTCAATAAGATTTCTGCATACCTGAAAAATATCCATGGATTCGTAGGTTTCACCGTTGATCCAGACGGAGGAATCTCTTCGTTTAGAAATTTTTTGTAACCGTAAGAAGTAAGAGAAGCGTTGTAACCAGAGGCGCTTTCTGGCGAATCCATGCCACCATGATAAGTTTCGGTTACTCTTCCGGCCCACAAGGAGCCATCATGAATAATTGATGCATCAAAACGTGGATCCCTGCCAGCATATGGATGCTGAGGGTCATAGCCCGAACCGGGATTTAGTGTTAAAGATCCGTCTGTATTTACAACATAAGGCTGTTTGCCAGTTGCGGCCATTTCATAGGCATTAACGATATTTTGGGTCGGATTTTGAGACATCCAGCCATTAGAACCGTTACGACCTTGCCAAAGATTAAAATCTGTACTATTGGCTTGGGTAAAATAACGGGCAAAAATAATTTCCTTATTGTCTTGCAGGAACGTCTGTTGATAGTCTGGATTTAGTTCATATCCAACATTTAGCAACGCTGCTGCCGCATCTGCTGCAGCCTGCCATTTTGCATCATCATGATCTGGATTATTTAGTTCGCTGGCCGCATATAACAATACCCTGGATTTTAATGCCAAACAGGCATTGGCGGAAGCCCGGCCCTTTTCTCCCTCAGGCTGATCCGGGGGCAGTAGTTTTGCGGCATCATCTAACTCTTGTACAATAAACTTGACGCAGTCATTATAGGAAGACTTAGTAATCTTAAATCATCATGCAAGCCAAATACTTTTGTAATAAGAGGTACATCGCCATATCGCCAGATCAGATTCGCATATAACCAGGCTCGGATGAATTTCATCTCCCCTGTCGTACTGTTTTTAAATTTTTGATCACCTGGTGCTGCATCTATCTTGCTAAAAAAATATTGATGGTTCGTATATAGCCGTAAGCATAATCAAAGTAATCTATTTTGTTTGAGACATCCGTTACGTTATCAGCTGTTAACTCACCCTTCTGAATCAGTGCGAAGTTTCCAGGATCGTGGATGTTAAACGCGTCGTCTGAAGCGGCCGACAATAGATCCTGCTGAAATCCGTGCATCAAAGAATTATAGCATGCATTAACATAGAGCTGGATAAGTGCAGGATCATTCCAGGTATCTGTGTCTGATATTTTATCCAGTGGTGTCAAATCCAGTTTGTTGCAGGATGAAAATGCAACAACAATTATAAATAAATATTTTATAAGTTTCATTTTCTTTAAATTTAAAAGGTTAAGTCAACTCCGAAATTTATGACGCGCTGCGGTGGATAATACCAGTAGTCTGAGGTCTCAGGATCAAAACCAAGATCCTTCATATGATCATAGATTATAAACAGATTACTGCCACTGACAGATACCCTTAAATTCTGAATACCGATTCGCTTTACTGTATTTTGAGGTAAGTTATAACCAAGTTCAACATTTTTAAACCGTAGAAACCCTGCATCGAGGAGCCACTGTGTTGATTTAGAAGTGTTATTGTTGAAAAGTTCATAGCTGGCACGTGGCATAGTGGCCGCAGTATGATCCGGCGTCCACCGATCAGTAGCTCGCCACTGAAGAAAATTACCCAGTGAGTAGCTCATGACTGGAAAATAGCCTCCAAAATACTGCTTTGCATTGGCCTGTCCTTGAAGTAAAAAGGATAAGTCAAAATTATTGTAGGTAAAGTTTGCCGTAAATCCAAATGTAATCTCGGGCACATTGGTTTGGTTAATACGAATTTGATCCAGAGCGTCAATATTGCCATCCTTGTTGACGTCTTCATAGATAATATCGCCCGGTCGCGCATTCAGGTAATGCGGACTGGCATCAATTTGTGCCTTATCTTTAAAGATCCCTATGGCCTTGTAAAATAAATCAGAACCAATTGGTCGTCCTGTAGCTAACTGATAAGGCTCTGCAGCGGGTTGTTCATCGCTAAAAATAACTTTACTTCTGGCAAAGGCAACGTTCCCTGAAAAATGATACTTTAATTTGCGACGATTGTTATCATGTGTTAATATCAATTCGAAACCGCTATTGTCAACAATACCGACATTCTCGTCAGGGAGTGTGAGGCCTGTATAGCCAGGAATGACGGCTTTTCTGGTAGTGAGGATATCTGATCTTCTGGTTTTAAAATAATCAAAAGTAATACCTAGCGCCCCATCCCAAAGTTTTGCATCGAGTCCTAAATTTCCTGTTTTGGCTCTTTCCCAAGTTATGTCAGGATTAGGAACACCCGTTTGAACCAACCCCGTGACATCTTTGCCACCAATAACATAGTTACTGCCAAAACCGTAGGTGGTTACGTATTGGAAATCGGCGACTTTGTCATTGCCCATAATACCGTAAGAACCCCGGATCTTCAAATCGTTGATAAAATTGAATTTTTTCATAAACTTTTCCTCTGAGATCCTCCAGCCAGCAGAAGCACTCGGAAAGTTGCCCCATCTTCTTGTCGCTGCAAACTTTGGAGAACCATCGCGCCGCATGGTAAATTCAGCTAGGTATTTGCCCTCAAAATCATAATTAATCCTTCCGAAATAGTTTTTCCGCGCCCCTTGAGAGGCTGATCCGTCATTACTTTGTTTACTTTTATCACTGCTACCGGCAGATATCTCAGGTAATACAGTTGAAACAAAGTCACTTCGATAGGCATAATCCCAATTGCTATTGATTGTCTGTTGCTCATACCCAAGTAGCACTTTTATGTTATGCTTACCAAATTTTCTATTATAACTTAGCTTTCCTACCAGATAAAATAAAGAGCCAAGGTCATTTTGGTCACTCAAACTGGCCAGGTCTGCTCCCGTACCAGAACGTCCTTTGGTATACACACCAGTGGCCGGATCCTTGTAATATACATATGTAGGTGTCTGAAAGGTCTTGGTGAATACACTGTGCGGATCATAACTACCACTACCATCAAAGGACAATCCTTTTATCCAAGGCAATTTCCAATTAAAAAACAGCGTAGTCTGAAAAGTATTGGTGCTAACTTTCTGGTATCCGTTATTGTCATTTACCCAATTTAAAATACTTTCATTTCCCCTGTTGGGTTGTGGGAAATTGGTGCCAGGCCAGTAAGGTTGCCAGTTAGGTTGATACAAAAAGATATGGCTGTTTAGATTGTTCGCCCCTGGAAGGGAAAATGATTGTCGTCAAAACGACCCGATAGATTCATTCCTATAGAAAATTATTCGTAATCTGTACATCGATATTTGAGCGAATATTATATTGTTTTATCTTTTCAGTTCCACCTTTATATTGGCCATTTTGCAACACTTCTCCCAAAGACAGGTAATAGGTCGTCCCATTTTTGCCACCACTGACAGACAGGTTAGTTCTATGCTGAGTAGTCCAATCCTTAACGATAAAGCCATACCAATCTGTATTCGGATAATTGGGATCCGATCCGTCTTTGTATTTTTGAAGTTCGGCGTCCGTGTATCTTGGATCTCTGCCTTCGCCGACTTCTATTTCATTATAGACTTTGCCAAAGGTATAAGAATCTGCCATAATTGGATTGCGGGTCGGTTGAGTGATACCTTGGTTAAAACTCAGGTTAACGCGTGGTGCCGCGCCGGCAATACCTCGCTTGGTTGTCACCAGGATCACGCCGTTGGCTGCCCGGGCACCGTAGATGGCAGCTGAGGCGTCTTTTAATACGGAGATACTTTCAATGTCGTTGGGATTGAGCTGTCCCAGGCCGCTTCTTTCGACGCCATCTATAATAACCAGTGCTGAACCGTCACCTGTGGTGCTTCTGCCTCGAATGCTAATAGATGGATTATCGCGACCAGGTTCCCCTGATCGGCTATTGATAATAACACCCGACAAGCGACCTGCAAGCGAAGTTGCGATATTTACAGCCGGGCTTTTTACAATTTCTGAACCCTTAACTGCTACAACAGATCCCGTGAGTGTTTCCTTTTTCTGCACACCATATCCAACCACCACAAAATCGGCCAGATCATAAGAGGTTGCCCGCAACTGTACATTTATTTGCGTCCTGTCATTTAAAGCAATTCGCTGGGTTTTATAGCCGACATATGAAACAAGTAAAAACGCATCATCAGGCACATTTGTGAAAGATATATTGCCATCTTCATTGGTTTTACCGCCTAATTTGGTTCCTTCTATCTGTACACTGGCATTCTCCATGGCAGTACCTGCGGAATCCGTTACGTGCACAAGGATTTGTTTGTTGGGTATTCTCGGAGAAATAGAGACCCTGCTTAGACTGCCAGGATTTATTAATTCGGGCTTTTTCTTTATAAGGACGACTTTGCCAATAATCGAATATGTCAACCGGGGTTGATCTTTAAATAGTTGCTGCAAGACCCTGTCCAGGCTGGCATTTTTTACACTAATCGTTACTGGAGAAACGGCCAGCTTAAGGGATGACTGATCATAAAAGAAATTACAGCCGCTTGCCTTTTCTATCTTGGATACAACTTCCTCAAAGGAGTTGTTTTTTCCGAAATCGTAATTTTCTGACCCACGCTACTGGCGGAGACCTGCAGGCATACGATCGTCAAAAAAAAGGCTGTTAATTTCATTTTTAGCCAGTTTTTGTTAATTGTGACAAGCCTCGAGCCTGATTTAGGCTCGAATTTTTTGCCAAAAAGTGTGAAAAGCATACTTTTGTTGTGTTTGGGTGAAACAATGAATCTTCCTAAAAATTTATTTATTGAATAATCCAGACATGCCGAAGGTGCTTGAGCTCACTTTCGGCTTTTTATTGGATAAATTCCCTTTTTTCTACGTGGCTAAGGTGACACCACAATTTTACCAGCCAAACCTGACCCTACCTTTTCGCCCTCCACCTCGAAATGAACTCCCAACTGCTTTAATATCATTAAAACATCAGATAGGGGCGTATTGCGAGGGATTTTACCCGAAAATTCCCGAATACTTGGCTGTCCGTTATAAACCACGCTTACATTATACCATCTGCTAATCTGTTCCATGATGGTTTGTAGATTTGCACGATCAAATTGAAACAATCCATTTTTCCAGGCGGTAATTGCTTCTGTATTTACCCCATATTTTAAATGAATAAACTCGCCTACCTGGGCCTGTTGACCTGGTTTTAGTAATGCAGATCTATCTGCAAGATTAACGCGCAATGATCCACTTAATAGCGTAGTAGTGACGTCCGCTTTATAGGCATTTATATTAAAGGTCGTTCCTAAATCTTCTACAACCTGATTTTTAACCCGAACCTTGAATGGATGCTTTTTATTATGAACCACTTCAAAATAAGCTTCCCCGGTAATTTCAACAATTCTTTCTTTTCCATTGAAAGATAAGGGATAACGAATAGAACTCTCTGCATTAAGCCACACTTTGGTACCATCTGCCAAGGTGAGCGCCCATTGGCGTCCTCGATTGGTCGTAATGGTGTTATATATCAACTTATCAGAATTGCCAATGTATTCAAGCGCGCCATTTTTCTTAATCACTTTTATGTTTCCCTGTGTAGTTAAGGCGCCGTTTTGAAGACTGTCCAGTAGGATTTTATGACCGTTGGAAAGGTGCAACACGGCTCCTGTATGTCCGGGCATAATTACAGAGTGCACAATATTTTCAGCATTGCTACTTGAATATGAATGATTGGGAATAAATTTGTAAAGTGCCGCAAAAGCTAAAATCAGCGCAGCTGCCGCAGCTGGCCACCACCGTTTAAACCTGTACGTTTTTTTGTCGTAACATCTTGCTGATGAATCTGTCGCAAGATTGATTCCAGCCTGTTTTTGTCAAAATCTGTGGCAGAAATTGATTGCTGTTGCTGTAGCTGATTATATAACCACTCATTAGCGAGCTGTTCTTCCAATGGATTATTTAATCTGGAACTTAGCTCTTCTAACTCATCCTGCGTGGCCTTTTCTTCGCTGTAGCGTTGTAAAAGATACTCTATTCGCTCTTTATTACTCATGTTATCTGCCTGTTTCAACAAGTAGACAACTCAAATAAAAGGTTGAACTAGTCCGCTAGTGATTATTTTGATGGAAATAATAAAGTAGCAGTAAAATGTGCGGAATCTGACCTTGTTTTTCTATAAAGATTCGGATGGTATGCAATGCCTTCACTAAATGATTGCGAACTGTATTAGGAGAGATATTTATTCGCTGTGATATTTCCTCATAATTCAGTCCTTCTTCCCGGCTAAGGCTATAAATACGTTTTTGTTGGGGGGAAGTTGCTCAACTATAGTAGCAACCAAAGATTCACAGTCATGTAATAGTAAGAGATTATCTGCATTACTTGCTTTATTATGGCGCCATTGCATTTGGAGTTCATCCCGTATCTGGCGTTCTCTTAAACGCTTTTTAAGTTGGTTTAAAGTGAGGTTAGTAGCGATGGTAAAAATATAGGCTTCCATATTACGCACCTCTTGCAATAGATTACGTTTGGTCCAGATTCTTATAAATACCTCCTGTGTTACATCACTGGCGATACTTTGATCTTTGACCATTTTTAAGATAAATGCGTAGATCCGACTGTCATACCGAGCAAAGATCTCAGCAAAAGCACCTTCGTCGCTGCATTTAAGCAACTCAAAAAGCTGATCATTTGAATAGGACGGATATACTTGCATCGGATAATTATTACCTAATTGGTAAAGTGAAGTTAATGGAAAAATACTTACTAATTCTAAAAATATTATGCATTTGATTGCGGATAATTATCATCGATTACTCAAATAGCCCTGATTAACAGATAAGTTAGCGGATAGTATATTCGTGCGTAAAGAAAAATTATAAAAAGATTGGATTCAATTTTATTTTGAAGTGTTGTAATTTCAATCAAGGGAATAAATTCCGCAAAAGATAATTTTCTATAATAATCAAAGTTATAACAGTTAGCATTTAGTTTTGCAAGTGTGATAGCGACAACGCTTATGCACCTTGTCGACTGAATGTCTGTGACTTAAGCGTTATCAATGAAAATTTCTTTTATTATTGCCTGGTGTCAAGTTTTGGAAGTTTCTCCTGTAGCCATTCCTTTCTTAATTAATAACCACAATGTAATTCCAGCTATAATCATCCAGATAATATTCACCACAAAACTGGGATAGTCCTTCATATCTGCCGCATTGATTATCAAGCCGAGTGCCCCCAATATATTGAGTAGGTGGTAGCATTTACTGCCGGCAGTTAATTTTCCAAGGCAAAGTAACAAATAAGCCAAAATATATAAAACGGTTCCTATCCAGCCTGCCACCATACTTATTTTACTTATATTTATTGAATACTGTTCCGATTGGAGGCCAGAGGCCATAACAAACTGTGCGCAGATGGAAAGAACGAACAGTAATAAAAGTCGGCGAGCCAGGAATTTAATTTTCATAGAATGGATTTTACTTGAGCGAGTGATACTATCGTTGGAGCGTACACCTATTTAAATTTAGGTTCAAAATTTTTAATTGCTGATTGGAAAGTAAAATTACCACATTGTTTCATGATGGAATACTTCGTTTTTGTTGAATTTTGACGCTCGAAGTTAAAACTTGGGAAATGCGCTATTCTCGCTGTATTTACTAAAAAGTATTTGTAGGTATAATAGGAAATTACCATTTCAAATACCTTTTTTGGAGCCTTGACATTGTAAAATATCCCCTGAAGTGAGCATTTTTAATTATAATGATCACTTTCAGGGGATATTTTCGGGACTTATTAGGCGTGCCATCTAAACTGGCCAGATAAAGATAAACATTTACCCTTATGATCCTTCAATAATGCCACCCATAAACGGATCTGTCATGGAAGGTTTGCCGGTTTCAACATGCCCCGCATATCTTCTAAGATAAAGTTCTTCATTTTTAATGAACACCGAAAAGTCATACCAACCGTATTGCTTTTTCAGGGAGATACCGACTTTCTTCTCTGACCCAGCCGCAAGTGTCAGTTCGTAATCTTTTGTTTTATAGGCATTGTCCTTTAAGCGGATTTCTAGCGCTTTATTACTAGCGTTGCGCAGAACCAGTTCTATATCTCCTGTAAATCCTTTTGATTTTTTCTCGTACAGACACTGAACTTCCAAATGAGGGTCATTTGCACCCCCTGCTAGGCCTCTGTAAAATCCATTGGGACCGTCGATATGCAGGTCATACTGCTGATCTTCAAATCTATTGATGTCAATTTCATCTTCCACAGTCATGTCTGCTCCAGTAGCGTAATGCCAGGTTTTCCCTTTTTCTTTATTGAAGACGCCAGTAGTATACATTTTAAAGGCGCCACCTTTAGTATGTTCATTTGGGGTTCCTGGTAAGCTTTCAACCCCTAACTTGAGCTGAATAACCTTGTCATTGGGCTTAAAATTCCCTTCCACTATGTATTGATGGGGCAAAGCGCAGGCTGGCCGAATGCCTTTTTCCTGTGTGGGCATAAATGCTGCACATTTGGGATCAAAGCTGGGTAGACGATTAATCAGTTCAATCTCCTTATCTGTAAGCGGATCAGGTATCAACTGCTTGGGTTTATTGCGGGCATTTTGTATCCGGATTATGGAAGCGTCTTTATCCAGAAAATCTGGCAGCGGTATTTTCTCTCCCCGGTAAGGACGGAAAGCTGAACTCAGATCACTGCATACTGCTCTTCGCCATGTACTGACATGTGGACTCTTTATTTGTTTTCCTGTTTTTCTATGTAAAAAGTTCTCCAAAAACATCAAAATGGACGTATGATCTGAAATTTGAGAATTGACAAATCCGCCCTTACTCCAGGGGGAGGCGATGATCATAGGAACACGGTAGCCTAATCCTATGGGCAGGTCGTCTTTTTTATGATAATCCGCCCAAGTATCGATACCTGGACTGACTTTGCCAGCTAATGGATCACCTGGTCTGGGTACGACAAAGGGTGGAAGATGGTCATAATAACCATCATTTTCATCATAATTCAGAATAAAGATGGTTTTCTTCCAGACTTCTGGATTCTGCGTCAGAATATCCAGTACCTGCGACACATACCAAGTGCCATAGAGGGGTGTACTGGTATGATCAGAAAAGCTTTGCGGTGCTACCAGCCAGGAAACGGTAGGTAGCTCGCCGGTTTGAACATCCTGCCTGAATTGTTTAAATATATCGTTTTTCGGGATTTCTATGGTCCATTTCTTTCCTTTATCATCCGTATAGGTAAAATCGGTTAGTTTGAGGTAATCGCCTTTCTCGTCAATATTGGTGGTAAAAGCTTTATTTACCAGATTTTTACCCTTGGCAGACAATTTATTAAATTTGGACACTACTTCAGCGGCACTCAGGGCTGGTTTTACCGTATGGTCTCCATTCTTTCTAAAATAAGCGGATAGCTTGACATTATGACGTTTAACGTATTCAATGGCATTATCTCCATAATTGCCCAACCAGTAATCCCGTTTATCAGGTTGTAGATTAACCGTCCAGAGCTCATTTTGATAGATTTTCCAGCTGACCTGACTGTCTTCCAATAATTCAGGAAATGTACTCCAATCGACGTAGGCATTGTCCCTGGATTCGGCAAAATAATTCTCCACCGCTGGTACTGAACTATCAGAAAGATCAGGGCGTATATTACCTGTCCAAAAAAACAAGCGGTTGGGCGTTGTTCCTGTTAGCGACGAACAAAAATTATGATCGCAAAGTGTAAAGGCATCCGCCATGGCATAATAAAAAGGTACATCCTCTCTTTGGTAATGCCCCATTGTCATGGCTGATTTCTGGGGGATCCACTGGTCATATTTTCCATCATTTCTAGCCAAGGACTGGTCCTTCCAGCTATGTGCCAGGCCTCCTTGCCAGGTAACTTTGGTTTTCTGAATATCGATATGGAAAGGTGGGAATGCCCTCCCGTCCTTATCCCGCTGAATCCAGACTTTGTCACCAGATGGCAGACGTTTAGCTCTGGGGTCATTAAATCCCCGTACGCCTTTCATGGAGCCGAATATATGATCAAAAGACCTATTTTCCTGCATGAGTAAAACAATATGCTCTGCGTCATAAAATGTCGTGTTTTTATCCGCATTGATGGCCATGGCTTTTTGTATTGAAAAAGGCAACACACTTGTTAGACCAGCTGCTCCAGAGAGGATGGCTGCATTTTTTAAAAATTCTCTTCTGGTTGTGGTGGTTGCCGTATGTGAGCATTGATCGAAGGGTTTATTTTCAATATCTTCGGCCTGGTAATTACTTCTGTTATTACTATTACTATTACTTTTATTGTTAGGGTTTTTGTCTTTATTATTGCCAGCGGCATTGTTGTTACGCATCTTAATATGATTTACTTAGTTAATTGGTTTTGCTGGACCTTTATCAGAAACATTCAGCATAATTCTTTAATTTACTGAATCCTCAAGGGTGCAATATTTCTGCTATAATATCACTTATTTTTTGAATCCGGTGCCCTGCATTGTATCAGATTTGTCCGGTCAAAAAAAGTACGGTTGTAGCCCAAAGTTTAAATATAATTTTTTTTAGGGTTATTAGGGTAATATTGGCCGCTATTTATGGTTATTTTTTTATTTTATTAACCACATTTGCCCATTGATATTATCTCCTTCAGGATATTGCCTTTTGATGGCAGCCTCCAGGTTGTCAGCATTATTCGTATATTCATCTGACGGATAATTCCAGCGCAACGCAACGGCAGGCTGACCATTAATCCTATTCGTGACACCGCCTCCGCTGACATCAAACACAGGATAGCCTGTGCGTCGTTGTTCATAAAATGAAAGCCAGCCGCATTGCATAAACAAACTGATATACTTTTGTGTAAGAATCTGGGCGATTTCCTGACCAGGCTTTAGCACAATCGCAGGTGAATTAAGGTAATTCTGGATGTCTGCTTCACTATATGTGGCCCCACTGATATTGGCATGCGTGTAATGGGAAAATTCTAATGCTGCCTGAATCCCTTGTTTATAATAGGTGTTTGGATCCGCCTGGATCCATTTTCTGGCGGCGGCTTCTGCCAGGATAAATTCAAGCTCAGGATAACCCATTAACAGGCTTGGCTCATTAATGCTATCATAAGCATAACGATTATTGATCTGCGAGGCAGTTCCTTTGCCACGTTTGCTGGTATTATAATCCAGGGTGGCACTACCTCTTAAGCCTCCATAAGCCGTAAAATCGGTCGGATCCAGATCAGCTGCCACGGCATTGGGTGTCGGCTTAGCGTAAACAAAGAGTCTGGGGTCTTTTAACTGCTGCAACATATGCACAAAGGTACTGTCCAGATAATAATCCGTTTTCATGCTGTTATCGTTAAAATACGGATAGCGATTACCAGCAAGGGCATAATACTGCAATTGCCCGTTATCGTCATTAGAGGTAAATACAGGATATTTATCCGGATTGTCTACAATGGATTTAAATTGACCTTTGATATTTAGCGTGGCATCATCCTGGTGATGTGACAGGCTGATTAATAGCCGGAGTCTATAGGAATTGATCAGCTTTTTCCATTGGTTGATATTGCCACTATAGATGATATCGCCATTAATGCTGCCCAAATCTTCAGAAAGTGAATCTGCGGCTATTTTGAGATCAGCCAATATGCCAGCATAAATATCCTTTTGGGCATCATATGCCGGTTTTGTGGCCGCAGGATCAAAATTATTATTTTCAATGGATTGCATCATCTCTGAATAGGGGACGTCTCCAAAGGCTAGTGTCATATTGATAATATAATAGGCACGAAAGAATTTCCCCAGATATCTGTAATTTGTTTTACCGGTTCTGCTGGCTTCCTGTTCCATTTTGACCACCTGGGTGATACCTCCATAACTAAATCCACTTCTGGTCCAACTATAATATTGGGAAGAGGCTTTGGACTGTGTGTATACCAAATATCTGCTTGCCAAGTCGGCGTCAGCAGAAATATTGGCAAAAACAGCAACTTCGATATTGGGTAATAAGGAAGAAGGGTCGGCTACCGTAGGTAGGTTCGGGTTTTGCTGAAAATCACTAAACTTTTTGCAAGAGCTGATCGCAAGGCTCAGGCAAAGTAAGCTAATTATAAGTATATTTTTCATTATCTTGATTTTAAAAGCGTTAATTCGATTACCTGGAATTAGAATTAGAATTTGATATTGAGATTCACGCCCATAGATCGAATGGATGGGCTTTGTAGATTATCTGATTCCGCATCTGGATCCACATTCGGGATTTTAGACAGCAAAAAGAGATTATTACCAATAAGGGAGACGGATGCTTGTTTGCAGATCCCTTTGATCCATTTTTCAGGGAAAGTATAGGTCAGGGATACTTCCCTGAGTTTCAGATAAGTTCCACTGTAATAAAAATAATTATTAGACATCCCACCCGAAGTGGATTGCATAAAACTGATATAGTTGACTGGGGTTGTATTGGGCGCATATGTACGCGTATCTTTTAATATATTTCCGTGATCGTCATAAGTAACACTGCCTTCTGTAATCACGACGCCTGGTCCGACATACGTATTCTTGCCCTCAATGGCGTCGTCACGGTACTTAGTTACAGTTCCAAGAGCTGTACCGCCCCACCACATTTTCTGGTTAGTAGAGGAGTAAATCAGCCCCCCCAGGCGTCCATCCAGGGAGAAACTGAGTTGAAAATTGTGGTAGGTAAAATTATTCTGAAATCCATAGATCCAATCTGGATCTGCATAGCCTAATTTATATCCATAAATTCCCGCATCCAGTGTACCGCTGGTACTGGCAGGATAACCATCGCTACCATAAATGGCCTGCCCATCCGGCGTCAGATAATCTCCCGTAATAATTTGATCGGTTCGGCCCCCTTCTTTTAAATAGGTGCCGATATAACCATTACCAGATAGTGTAGCCTTTTTAAGCCACTCATGGTTATTGCTGAAATTCAGTGTCGTCTCCCATTTAAAATCAGCTGTTTTTACGGGTATGCCACTAAGGACAAACTCCCAGCCTTTTTTAAGGTAAATATCCGCATTTTGAAGGACGCTGGTATAGCCACTGGCTTGGCTCTGTGGTACCTGAACATAGTTATTGGAATTGACATTTCTAAAGTAGGTGGCGTCTATATTAATACGGTTATCCAACAGGCCCAGGGTCAGGCCATATTCGCCTGACTTGGTTGTTTGTGGAATAAGGATTGGATTGATCACGGAGGTGGGCCAATAAAGACTAGGGACGCTATTCCATTTACTCCCATTTTCATAGGTCAGAATATGAGAATATGGATCGCTGCTATTTATGATACCTGTATTCACCTTTGCCCAGGAAGCCCGTAGCTTTAAAAAAGAGATAATTTTAGGTAACTTTAATGCATCGGACAAAACGGCTGACAAGCCAGCAGAAGGGTAGAAGTAGGCGTTGTTTTCAACCGGCAAAGTAGAGGTCTGATCTCTTCTACCTGTAAAGGAAAAATAAAGAAACTTAAGTGCTTCAATATCAGCAGTTCCATAGAGGCTGGCTGTCCTTCTTTCTTCAAGTGAACTGGAGGCACTTACGGGATTAATGGAGTTGCTTAGCGTATATAGCTCTGGAACGGTAAGGCCATCAGTTGCTCCATAGAGATATTTACTGTTGCGGTATGCATTGGAAGCTCCAGCGCTCAGATTGATATTCAACTGATCACTAAAGGTGTGCTTATAAGTCAGTATCAGATCTGAGGTAATGTCAAAATAGTTGGTTTTCGCATCTGAATAGTTGCCCAGGGATTTATCACCATAGCCAATATAGCTCTTGGGTACTTTGGTGGTGGTATTCTCTGCATAGGCATTAAACCCATTTCTGAAGACCAAGGAGAAATCCTTATTGAATTGATAGGTCATTGTCGCCTGGCCAAAAGTATTGTCCTTTACATATCCATTTAGGTATTCATAAGCCTGGAAATAGGGATTATTGTACCAGGATAAGTTGTAATTTCTTTGCTGGATCCCTTCCTGGTCCTTAGCCCAGTAATTTCTTAAATCCCGAATATCTACATCTGGACCAATCCATAGGATGAGATTATACAGAATGTTTTGCGGGCTGTATCCAGTGGTGGGATAATTATCAGAATACTCTCTGTTATAGGTCAATTTAGCATCCAGATTGAGTTTAGCGGTCAGCGCATAGTTACCGCCAATGGAAAAAGTAGAATTGTTGACTGATGTGTTAGGCACCAGCCCTTTTTGATAAGTATGGGCCGCAGAGACCCTAAAGGAGCCTTTGTCACTGCCCACGGAAGCGGCTATGCTATTGGTGGATAAGATACCAGGCTGGAAAAAGTTTTTAATATTATCACTACCTCTGGAAACCCATGGTAGCGGTTTATAATGCCCACTATAAGTTGAACCATCCGCATAGGTTACACTATAGGTCTTGTCTGGGTCATAAGGACTATTATATTGAGGAAGTTCCACAAAGCCACTTTCCGTATTAGCATCCTTTTGATCTAGCTTAGGCCCCCAGATCCAGCCGCCGCCTTCCAGCCCTCCACCGCTGCCATCAATATAGGCATATTTTCCCTGGTCACCACCACCATAAGTGTGCTGTACCTTGGGGATTCTGGTATAACCAGCCTGAAACATGGTGGAAGAATTTAATGTAACACTGAGCTGGCCACGGGCACCTTTCTTTGTAGTGTATAAAATTGCCCCGTGGATGCCAATGGCGCCATACAGGGCACCAGCGGCAGTTCCCTTCAAAACAGTTATGTTTTCAATATCATCGGCATTGATTTTATAGGGATCCGCATTGGGGTCTGGAATGCCATCAATGACAATCAGCGGTGATTCTCCTCTAAGGGATATGCCGGGATTGCGAAAAAGATCGGTGGTGTTTTTAATATTAAGGCCAGCTACTTTTCCAACAAGCGCTCCAACAGCAGTAGAAGACTTGACTTTTTCAAGTGTGGCGCCATTAACTTGTTGTACTGAATAGCCCAATGCTTTTTGTTCTTTTTTGATGCCAAGCGCTGTAGTGACAGCCACATCTCCTAATTGATTTTCAGCAGCGGGTTGCAACAATACATCTATTTTTTTCTGATCTCGAACAATAACTTCCTTTGAGATAAAACCAATATAAGAAAACACTAACGTGGCATCTGGTGGTGCATAAATGACGTAACCGCCAGTAGTATTGGTGATGGAACCACCTGTTTTTCCTTTAATGACGACGGAAGCCCCTTGTAAAACACTACTATCGGTAGCAGAACGGAGCGTACCTTGAATTTTAATGGTTTGTGCATGGATACTAGTGGCTGTAACCATACAGCAAAACAAAACCATAACGACGATTACAATAAGTTTTCGCATTTTGCATTTAATTTGTGGGATCAATTAATTGGATTTTTAATTTGAGGGTTTATCTGGTTGATTTTCATAGTCCTAGTCAGAATTTGGCAAATTACCACCCCGGCTCTAGCATCCTGTTTCTTGGGTTGAGAATCATGGTGTGAAGTGAATAATATTATGTATCGTAACTAAGTTGAAACCAAAACAAGCCGATATAATTAATCGTATTGTTGACGGGATGTGTCAATTTAAGGGTAATAAGTTGCGTCATAAGGATATCTGTAATATTTTTATTGTTTGTGTTGCCTAGAAAATATTTTGCTTCCCGGCTGTTAGCCCTACTTATTTCTATTACCTCACCCTCCACTTAAGTTCACTTGGTCGTTCAAATTATCACTGACTATATAGCACCCTACGTTTCTACTGTGCTATGCGATAAAAACAAATCAAAATTGCGATAAATCCACATTATCCACACCAATATCGTATGATCAAATCGTTAAATGGTTTTATTTATTGATTGAACGTTCAATAAAAGTAAAAGGATTGAGATGTTAAAAAAAGATTTTTCATTACATTAACTTTATATTCACACATTAAATAAATTTTAAAGTTGTAATTTGTTCGCTCATTCAGTTGATTCATCTAAAATTTTCAAATGGGAAGAAAAAGTCTTAAGGAACCACGTCAGAAAGAAATTATTATTGCCTTTTATGAATTGGCAAAAAAAGAAGGGCTGGAAAATGCTTCTATTGCAAAAACGGCGCAGGAAATTGATATGCAGCCTAGCCTGATTATGCACTATTTTAAAACCAAAGAAGCTTTAATCTATGGCTTGGTAGAATATATTCTGGACAAATACTTGCTGATTTTTGAAATTAAGGGCAAGCAAAAATTAAGTTCTATACAAGTATTGACCCAGGTAATTGAACGCTTGTTTTCCCACAAATGGAACGCGCTTTTTGATGACAGCGTTTCCTACAGTTGTTATTCATTGACTTTTAGAGACCGAGTAATCCAGGAAAAATACAGAAATGTCTTAAATGCACTTCGTGAACAACTGGAGATTTTAATCGCTAACTGTAAAGCTAATAAAGAAATTAATGTGGCGGATCCGGCCACTACTGCAGATTTAATATTTGTATTGGTAGATGGCGCTTATTATTATTTAAGTCTGATCAGTGATAAAAAGGAATACAAAAGACATCTTAAGATTTACAAGGAGCAGGCAATTAAACTTTTGAATATTAAATAAGGATCCGTTCTGTCCTTAATGAGTGAATTAGGATATTTAATAATAAGCTTACAATGCTTATCATTAATTGATTAGTCAAAATTAGAGTAGTTTCATTAATAATTAGTTACAGGTATATTTTATTAAATATAATATTTATAAAGTTTTTTTGATTTTTGCAATAAAAGATTTTATTTCGATAGAATAATGGCTGCAGATTATTTATCAATTAAATTTCAAGAACGATCGTTCGGGTACAAAAAATAATGCAGATATTTATAATGTGTACGATTATTATATTGATCAGTCAGGCTAAAAATTCAGCCAGTGAACCACATTTGAAGTAAAACTTAAATCTAAAACGAATAGAATGGGCAATAAGGAGCGTAATATTGAAGTTGAAAAGTTGGAGGCAAAGGATTCACATTTGGATTTGGATAACCAAATAGATACAAAGTTAGAAAACGAAACAAGACAAGTACAAGCGCACAAGATTTCCCGTAAAGAAGCCTTCAAGAAGATGGGTAGTCTCGCCCTTTTTCCCTTAGCTGCCAGTAAATTAGGTAATTTTAAAACTGATTGGGATGACAATCCAGTTACAGCATCTTTCAGAAAGCCTGGCCTTGGCACAGAAAACCTGAATATTCTGATGATCATGGATGATCAACATAGAGGAGATTTTCTAGGTTGTACTGGTGCCAGCTGGTTACAAACACCTAATATTGATGCACTAGCCAAAGAAGGTGCCTTATTTTATAATTTTTATTGTGCACTACCATCCTGCACACCTGCCAGAACCAGTCTACTGACTGGGCTCACCCCCTGGCATCATGGTATGCTGGGATACATGGATAATATTGCCCAGTATTATAAGCTGACATTGCCGCAGTTTTTCTCGCAAAACTGCTATGATACAATTGTCACAGGAAAAAACCATTTTGGACCTCCTAGAAATACGCAAGGCTATAAAACGATTAATCTGGAAGAAGGCTGGTACACAAAAATCCCAACGGGTTTATCTGTGATTATGAGGCGTGGTTTAATAAGATGGCGCCTGGTAAAGATATAAATGCTACGGGTCTGAGCTATAATGATGCACGCGGGGGGCGTCCATTTCCTTTTGCAGATAAGTTACATGCCACTCATTGGACAGCGGACAGAGCCATTGACTTTATCCAAAATAACCATATGGATAGCCCTTGGTTTTTGAAATTATCTTTCCAACGGCCCCATCCACCTTATGATCCTCCTAAACGTTGGATGGACTATTACACCCAGATGGATCTGCCGCAGCCCGAAGTAGGCGAATGGGCCAAAGATAAATATAAAGGCAAAGAGTCTACCATGGACAAGACACCTGAAGCCTCCAGTGCGATATTTCCAGAGGCAGAAATTAAGTCTTCAAGGGCAGCCTATGCTGGTTCAATCTCTTTTATGGATGAACAGCTGGGAAGAGTCATAAAAGCACTTAAAGCATCTGGTCAATATGAAAACACCTTTATTTTGTTCTTCTCTGATCATGGGGAAATGCTAGGTGATCAACATATGTATCGCAAATGCCGCCCTTATGACCCTCTGCCAAGATTCCACTCATTATGCGGTGGCCTACTAAAGCAGGTAATTTTACGTTTCCGCGTGGCCAACAAAGAGAAGAATTGGTGGAACTTCGGGATATACTTCCCACACTGGCGGATGTAGCAGGGTTACAATTGCCAAGTAAGGTAGATGGAGAAAGCGTTCTCAAAATTTTAAGAGGGGAGACTGGTTGGCGCAAGACGCTCTGTCTGGAACACAGTAAGTGTTATGAACCGGACAATGCCTGGATAGCCATCAGAGATAAACGCTATAAACTTATTTTCTTTACACTGACTGGACAGCAACAATTGTTTGATTTGCAAAAAGATCCCCATGAACTCCATAATTTGATTGGCAGCTCCCAAATTCAACAAGTATATAAGGCGTTATATAGTGCCCTTGCTGAGGAAATGAAAGAAAGAGGTGAAATTTGGGTGCAAAATGGCCGATTGCAGGTGCAAAAGACATCTATGATCGCCAGTCCGAATTACCCGAAGTATAGCTTCAATACAGGCTTTCAATATCACGCAGTCGATCACTCCGCAGTTTGATATCGCCTTGCGTTAACTGTAGGGCAACCCAAAAGCAAACCATTATTATTAAAATTTAGTATAAGTCCATAAATAACTTAAATAAAATTATAATATTAACTTAGGCTTCTATCCAACTCAAAATTTGGGCTATTCACAGCCAATTTTGAGTAAACCATTAATAGACAGGATCTTTATTATTATAAACAAATGTAATTTGAAAAAATCAATTGGCGCTACCAGCCAATACCATAATCCTCTCCGTTATTACTACTTCCTCCCAAAGACTTCCATGTTCATTATCAATAAATATTGCATTGAGCGGACCACTGGTACGCGTACCTAATGAAGGGGTATAACCCATTTTTTTTAAGGCTTCTATATCCGTTACTGGAGTGGATTTATCTAAGAGAATATGGCCAGTCCTGGGTTTACGGTCAGTAAGCTGCGTGCCTCCAAGCGATAACCACAGTTGATTGCTATTAATATTGGGCGCTTCTGTTGCCTCCTGCACGCTCATGCCGAACGTTACCATATTTAGAAAAAACTGTAGCTGATTTTGTTCCTGTGTGTCTCCGCCCTGCACAGCGAAAGAAAGATAAGGCCGGTTGTTTTCAAGGCCATTGTGGGCGTAAGCGTCACTCTTGGGCGTTTGCCTGGTGCAACTACATTGAAAGGATCGATTAGGCTATCCAGTACAAAACTTTGCATTCGCTGGCTCATACCCACACCAGTATGCCCGGCAATTACGCCTGGTATCCAACCTCCGCTGGGCGTGACAGAAACGACCCACCCTTCCTTGTCCGCCGCCTCAATACTCGTGGTTCCTCGCCAGAGCCTGTCCATGTACAGGCTATCATCTATAGAGGCTCTTTTTTGATGACTATAGGAAATGGCATCATGTGCCGGCACAAAACCGTCTGGACCTTTTAACTGATTAGAAGAACTGTCAAATGTCCGTTTTCTTCTCTTCAATAATTCTAGGAATGGATTTTTCTCGTTTTGAAAAGGGTAGGGATCTCCCGGGCCAGCGTGCGCATCGTTATAATTTGGGTTAATTCTCGCAGCCTGGGTCTTTGCATAGGCCTTACTGAGCAGCCCTTTGATGGGTACACTTGGCTGGAACCTAGGATCCCCATAGTAGAAGTCCCTGTCTGCAAATGCAAGGTTCATGGCTTGATATATCGTATGAATATATTGGACTGAGTTATATCCCATGCCTTTAAGGTCGAAATTTTCTAAAATATTAAGGCATTCCAATAAAGAAGGCCCTTGAGACCAGGGTTGAAGTTTATACACATCGATGCCTTTATAGTTCGTATGCAGCGGTTCTTCCTCTACCGGTTTCCAGTTCGCCAGATCCTCCATCGTAATCAGCCCGCCTTGCTGCTGCGCACCACGCACAAATTCTTTGGCAATATCACCCTTGTAAAACCGGTCATAGGCAGCCATAATGGCTGCCTCTCTTGATTTACCCGCTGCGAGCGCCTTGGTTTCAGCCTCCACCATCTTTTTTAAGGTAGCCAGCAGGTCTTTTTGAACAAAAATCTCACCAGGGGCTGGTCCTTCTCTTTTTTGTCCAGGATGTGTTATAAACACCGCCTTGCTATAGGGCCAGGTTTTGAGGCGTTTTTTGTTGCGTTCTATACTGCGGGAAGTCTCAGCGTCCATCGCATAACCAGCGGCCATTTCCATGGCGGGCGCCAAAACCTGCTTTAGGCTGAAAGTGCCGTATTTAGCTAGCATGTAACATAAACCGCCCGGCGTTCCAGGTGTCACGGCAGCTAAGGGGCCGTATTCAGGGGGAAATTATAGCCTTTGCTTTTAAAGAAAGCTGGTGTCGCCCCCGTAGGCGCAACACCCATGGCATTAATAGCAATTACTTTTTTGTATGAGGATTATAGATAAGTGCCTGAGTTTCCCCGCCCCAGCTCAGTACATCCCACATCGTACAGCCGGCTGCAAGCATAGCACAGGCTGCGTCCACCGCATTCCCGCCCTGGCCGAAAATAATGGCGCCAGCCTCTGCTGATAATGGCTTTCCCGTAATGGCCATCCAGTGTTTGCCATATAGACCAGGTTTCTCCGTTCTAAAATGAACAGGCCTTTGTGCGCCTGCTCCAAGTGCAAATAACATCAAGACATTTGTGAAAAAGAATGCCCAACTGTTCAATAGTAGTATTGACCTGCCAAATGGGTATTTAGCACATCTGCACTTGAGCAAAAGATCAGAATTATTGCCAGTAATTTTTTGCTTCATAATAAAATGGTGATATTTCGTGTGGGATAATTTGAATAGCCTTATTATCCTATAAAGTTACAATTATTATTGGTTGCAATTGTAAATACCGGAATAACTTTCGCATAGAATTGCGGAGGTCGTCAGCAATTATGTATACGCAAAAAACGCGTATAAGGTACATTCAATTGCCTTCATTTAAAGTCAGGTAAGAAGCAATCTTTGATTTCCAGAAATTTAACTAAGGGCAATAATTTTATTACAAAATTCGAGACGATCACTTTTAACTGCAACATACAACATAATAGTCTTCAAATAACTAAATATAACCCACTTTACAAGGTACAACCTATTGCGTCGTTACGACGGCCAGCGGCAGAACTATCATAATTTTGATTCATCAACCTCAAACTCGAAGCTGTTTTGTCAGAAATCGGACGTAATAAATTAATGCTAAACGACAAGACTAGACTATCGCCCTGCTTCATTTCAAAAATTCTCAGGGTGGCATGCCGCTTCTGTTTTTAAAAACTATTTTTTGCCCAGAACTATTCGCTTCATTAATGGTCCAGCCACACAATTCCAGCCTGTTTTTATAAAAATCATGCAAATTTCGCCTATTTTCAATATTCGTATAATACCGCAAATAAATATCCTCAACGTCATTTATTTTAAGATAATTTATGTAACTACGTTTACTGGGTTTAAATATCGGCAAATCGGGGTTCAATACTGGCCTATAATTCGTGTTAGTCATATTCATAGCGTGATGGTGCTTTTTGCCTTTCATTGCCCGATTTTATCATTGTCATTATTTGCGCAATTACTGAAAAGCATACAAAGCAGCAAACAAACGCTAAATAACCGACTCATATTAAAAATATTTAACCACATAATGCTCAAATTAATTTTTATTTAATATTAAAGGATAACAATCCATTTCTATAATGGCTCTTATTACCTTTACCACTAAGTCATCACAATGTTCAGCCCCGTAATCAAATAGACTTTCAAGATCAGAAATATCTGACAACATTTCTCGAAGTAAAGTCTTAGCTCGATGCAATCGAACCTTTATATTGGTTTTACTTAAACCAAGAATTTCAGAAACACATGCGGCAGTTAACCGCTCAACTTCAATCAAGATAAAAACCAAGCGCAATTTTTCAGGTAACGTGTCAATTGCATGTTGTATTTTGGTTTTAGACTCAAGCTGGATCATTTTTAATTCAGGGTGCATCCTTTCTGGAAAATTTAGCGTTTGTTCATATTCATCTATTATGAAGGCCGTCACCGATTTTTTTGCTCTCCTGAGATACATTAAAGACTCATTAATTCCGATTCTCACCAACCATGTCGAAAATGCAGAAGTTCCCTTAAATTCCCTTAATTTCAAATATGCCAATATATAAACATCTTGCATAATATCTTTAATTGTTTCATCCTCTTTTATATAGCTTCTGATAACTCGATACAACAATTGGTTGCATCTTCTCATGAGTATTTCATAATAATCCTTTTCACCATTTAAAATTCGTTTTATAACGTCCTGGTCGGAGATGTGCCTCCTTTCAATAATATCATTATTGCCCATTGAGTAATCCTTATAGTTATGCTTATATTGATTAGAGTACAAAACAGAAGTAGAGTTACAATAATAATTGATTTTATTCAATTTAGAACTGACCATCTTATTATTTCCGCAGCTGATCGTCTTACAAGGATGCATATTTTTATATACAGGATGCGGCATATTTTAACCTTACTACTGTCCAAAGCGGTCGCCAATAAAATAAAACTTCAATTTTTGTAACCAAATGTTGAATTCTGCATCCAACGTAGTATTACAAATAATCTTTTTATCAATTAAACCCTTATGTAATGAAAATGTATAAAAATGTAAATTCAACTTTGAATGTGGCTACAAAGTTTAAAATGGGCGTTATAGCCATTGGTTTGGCTCTAGTTGCCTGCTTTTCTGTTCAGGGTTGTAGCAAGGATGTGGCTGATAAGGATGCTGCTGCCAACAGCCAAGAGCTTAGAGTGGAGATGCGGCAGTTATGGGCTGAACATATGGAATGGACGTATGCGACTGTAGATGCGTTTTTTCATGATCAGGCTGGATTAGGCCCTAAATTAAATCGACTGTTACAAAATCAACAAGATATCGGTAATTCAATAAAACCTTATTTTGGAGATGCGGCAGGGGAGAAATTAGCCAAATTATTAACAGACCACATACAGCTGGCGGTTCCTGTATTATCAGCAGCGCAAAATGCAGATAATGCAGCCTTAGAGGAAGCGCTTGATAACTGGTATGCAAACGCTCAAGAAATCGGTGATGATTATGCGAATCTTAATCCAAAAGCCTGGGATCAGGAAGCACTTAGAGATATATGGAAAACACATATTACCCAAACAGTAGGCTACAGTGTTGCCTTATTGCAAAATAATTTGGACGACGCTATCGTGCAATATCAACAGGCCTATGATCACATGATGGAGATGGCAGACGAAATGACTGAAGGTCTCCAAAATAAATAATCAATTTTTCTATTTAAAGAGCAATCGTGTATGGTGTCACAGTTTAGATATCCATCGGGTTTATTATAAAATTCATCCAAGGTGTTTCAATAGGAAAATTAGAGCGCAATAAAAAATCCCGCTATCTTGATTGGCTGATCAGCCACAAGACAGCGGGATAGTTGACAGTTGTTTTAAGGATGTTAATTACATCGTTATGGCATGATCCATATTTTATTTGTATTCAGATCACTGCCATTGGTTGCGGCCCTCCAGTTTTGGGTATTATAGCTTTGCTCATCATCAGGATAAACAAAACGAACCTTTCCAGCAAAATTCGTATTATAATAATTTGTATTTGAAGAGGACATAGGTGTTTTGTTGCCCGTCCTGCGCTGTAAGGTCCAGGCGTCCCATGGTTGTCTGTATTGGTCGATCCAAAGCTGTGCGTATATCTTTTTCAGAGAACCGGATACATCGCTGGGGTCATATTTGACCTTAGCATTGGCGAGCAATGCAGACAATACTGTTCCAGATACTGTTGCTGCACCTGGTTTGCCTTCCTCCCAAATGGGAGAATTATAGGCAATGGATGTCCACATATTTACCGAGGCTTTAATACCGGCCTCATATTCAGCTTTCGCTGTACTTTGATTGGCGGTGACACCTAATCCACGATTAAACACCTCTGCCTTTAACAAATGTACCTGTGCTGCAGTAAGCATAAGCTCAGGTACATTTTCTATATCCTGTTCAAAATAAAGATTGACTGGGGAATAGATACAGCCGGCTCCTTTGTTATCCCAATCAGTAAATCTTTTAGTATCATACGGCGCACCACCTTCAGCGGGTGTTCCTGTTGGAGGATTCTGGGGGTAAGCGGCCCATTTGCCTGCATTGTTAGGCTCATAGAAGATTTTACATCTGGGATCAAATATATCTGAGCCATCGGTCGCATTGCCGTCAGACATGAGATTCCACATCGTACTGCCCATACGTAAGTAACAGTTAGCAGAAAAAGACCATTGACGCCAATCAAACTTTAAGCCATTTATCTTTTGGGGCCATAGCCCAATATCTTCCCCATCTGACAATAAGGGTTTGTCCAAAGCAGCCTTTATTTCGGGACCAGCGGTAGTGGCATCTTTATCATACATGGTGACGGCCACTTCCAGCCGCAGACTATTGGCAAATTTTATCCAAGTGGCAATATCGCCATCCAAAAAGGTCTCGTAAGCGCCCACTGAATATTGATTGCCAGAAGTCGTAAAATGAGCGATTGCCCAATCCAGATCCGTAAGGATAGAAGTATAAATATCCTTTTGTGATTCATAAGGTACTTTATAGCTGGAAGCGCCCTTTAAAGGAGCATATCCAGCACCTTCTAGGGGCATATCTCCATAATAATTACTCGTCTTGTAGGTCTTGTAAGCCATGATCGTTTTTAACATAGCATACAAGTTATCAAAGCGATCGCTGGCTGAATCGGCAATTCTTTGCTCCAATAGTCGGTAATTGGCCAACGTCTGGTAATAATTGGACCATACAGCACTTTTTGCATTGTCATAAGGATAGGCACCTGAAGTAACAATGGCCTGTTGAGTAATTGGATAGATCCAGGAATTAAAAACGGATTGCTCTCCTCCGGTCAGCGGCAGAGAACTGACCACCAGATTATATAATTCAGGTGTAGTTGCGTTTGTGGCATCCTTGTGTGGTGTGTTGATCTTTTCAAAATTCTTTGTACAAGCTGTAACAAAGAGCAATCCCAGGATCACCACCAGGCAACTTTTGCTATATTTTAATATGTTATTCATAATAGTAAATTTGAACGGGTGATTTAAATTAAAACTGAACCTTTATGGAGAAACCATAATCCCTGGTCCAGGGATATTCAGCCCATTGAACGCCTTGTCCATTTCCGATGCCATTGATTGCCTCTGGATTCAGATGATCTGGCAGTGAGGTATAAAGGTAGAAAAGGTTTCTTCCAACTAGAGAAATGTCCAAACCCTGGATGACTTTTGTACGTTGTATCCATTTTTGTGGCACATGATAACTTAAAGTTACTTCACGGAGTTTAATCCAGGTGTTGGTAAAAATCGCATTGCTTCTAGGCATAGGTATATTAGACCACGCTTCATATTGACCTGCGTACTTCCATAAATAATTAACAACATCAGTATTGGGTGTACCATCGGCAAATACACCATCCAAAATCACACCGCTGTTAGCTGTTGTGCCATCAGGAAAAGTATAGGGTAATCCGCCGCCATCTCTTTCTTTTAGCGTTTCGGGGGATAAACCAGTGCCCATTGCCGCAGAATAATCGCCAGACCAGATTTGACCACCTAGTTTAAAATCAGTCAGAAAATAGAGGCTAAAGTTTTTATAGCGAAAGGTATTGCTCAACCCACCAGTTAATTTAGGAGTGGCATTACCAATTGGTACTAAATCCTGGGTGGTTACATATTGCGTACCCACAACTTTTGTTGGATCTGATTTATCATAAACAGGCTTGACTACCTTTTTGCCATCTAAATAAGTATAATCATATCCATAGATGGTACCGTAATTTTCTCCCTCTTTTACATACATTTCAACGCCACTTACGCCCCACAGGTCCTGAATCGGGTATTTGTCAATACCTTCTGCCAGCGAAATCACCTTATTTTGGTTATGAGCTCCATTAAGTACCAGATCCCATCCAAAGTTTTTAGAACGAATGGCACTAGCCCGAACAATAAATTCAAAGCCCTGGTTGGACAATTCCCCGGTATTAAAAGTGACTTTTTGAGCACCCGATGACCAGGCTAGATTACCTTGTAATATCTGACTTGTCGCCTTGGTTTTATAATAGGTAAAATCAAAATTAAGTCTGTTTTTTAAAATGGAGGCTTCCAAACCAACTTCATATGAAGAGTTGCGTTGAGGCACTAAAAACCCTGCTGGTGGCAGAACACTTTGATAACCACGAACAGGAACACCGCCAAAAGCTGTGGGTGCTGTCCCATTCAAATAATTAGAGATCACATTGGAACTATACGTATAAGTTGATAGGTACGGATCGGTTCCATTAGCAGATCCGGATGCGGATACGCGAAGTTTGCCATAATCCAGCCATGAAAGGTTTTTCATGGATTTGATAGATTGCGTAAACACCCAGCTCAAACTAGCTGAAGGGAAGAAATAAGAAGAAGTTTCAACAGGCAGGGTAGAGGACCAGTCATTACGTCCACTAACCTGTAAGAATAGATAGTCGTTATAAGATAAATTCAATATTCCAAATAAGGAATTGATATTATAATCATTCCAGACTTCCGTAGGTGCACTTAGGCCTGCTGCGGTTGTATTAGAAAGAAAATACTTATAAGGGACAGACCAGGGATTGGTACTTGCTTGACCATATGTCGCCCCAGGTTCCCCGCTGTTCCATGCACTGTTGTCATAGCTGCGACTTTTCAAGGCACTATTCCCAACCATCAAGCTGGCATTCAGGCCACTGGTTAGAAAGTTATCCTTATGTATTGTGGTAAATAATTCCAGATTGACATCCTTGTTTTGAATACTTTCCATGCCATACTGGCCTTCCACACCTGCTGCATCGATGGGCGTGTATTTACTCTCAATATCCGTGGTCGCATAATTAATAGAACTGCGTCCGGTGATGTTTAGCCAAGGTAGCAAATCGGCTGACAATTTAAGAGAGCCAAGTAACTGATTGCGACTCAGACTTTGATTTTGCTCAAAGACATGCCAGAAAAGATCCTGTGCCCAGTTATTATTATAGGGATAAAAACCAAAGGCAGAACTACTGGTGAAAATATTTTTGCTGCCGTCTGGATTTTTATAACTATCAAATTCCAAAGGTTTATAGTCTCTGGACATATTGTAAATTGTAAATTGACTCCAGCCATTGTCATTAGCAATATCAGGTACGTTCAATCGGTGATAGTTGGTATATGTACCAGTCACCTCAGCAGTTAATTTATTGGAGATCTTGAAATTACCACCAAAGTTGAATGTATTCTGATTATAATCACTATTTTGTATTATAGCCGAATTGTCTTGTCTTGTGTAAGCCACCCTAAAACTGCCCCAATCGCCAGCATTACTGAAGGACACATTATGTGAAGTGGTATGCCCGGTTCTGTAAAAAGCACTCCTATTGTCCGGCTGAGGATCCCATTTGCGTTTTACGCCATCCCACCAAATAATTTCAGTTCCATCTAATTTATGTCCCCAGGAAGCTGCAGGACCGTACCAGCTAAAAACATCCCAGGAAGAATAACCTCCAGGAATAGGGCCGCCTATTTCATAGGCATCGCCAGCAGGGGTGCCGTCCCAGGGATAATTACCAGGATAACGTAATTGACCATCAGCTGTTTTGGGAAAATCCAGATTGGCTGACCACATCGCATTAGCACCTCCATATCCGTATTTGTTTTGTACATCCTGATACTGATAAGGATCTGTCGCATAAGTGGAGAAATTATAATCCAGTCCAAGTCCGGGTCTCGTTTTCCCTTTTTTAGTCGTAATCAGAATGACGCCATTGGAGCCTCTGGCGCCATAAAGGGCGGCGGCAGAAGCGCCTTTAAGTACTGTAATGTCTTCAATATCGTCACTATTCAAAGAGTTAAGAAATGACCCCCAGTCCTTAGGGCTAACCAGATCGGTGCTATTGGTCGTAGCTGATTGTCCGCCAATAGGATTATTTTGCACCTGGATGCCATCTACGACAATTAAAGGCTGATTGCTTCCCAATATGCTATTATTTCCTCTAATAACAATTCTGGACGAGTTTCCCTGTACGCCATTAGATTGCGTGATATTCAAACCCGCCGATTTCCCCATTAGGCCACTGGCAAGATCAGGTGCGCTTGCTTTAGTTATATCATCGCCAGTAACTTTTTGAACGGAGTAGCCAATGGATTTGGCTTCTCTTTTAATCCCGAGTGCCGTTACTATGACGTCAGTTCCTGCTGAAGCATCAGCACTGCTTTGCATCATTACCTGTAATGTGGATGAAGTGACGGCTATCGTTAAAGGTATTAATCCAATATGGGTAATCATAAGTGAATCACCGATGGCGGCCTGAATCTCGAAACGACCATCATCTTTGGAGATTGCGTAATGACTACTACCTTTAACTTTGATGGTCGCATTCGTAACAGGACTCCCTTGATCTGATTGGATCACACCGTGAATTGTCTGATTTTGTGCAATAGCCCCTTGCCAGGCAAAGGACATCAACAGCAGTAACAGCATAATTCTGCTGGCGAGGCACCTGCTCCTTGTGTTATTTTTTTTCATGGACAGATTTTTTTTGGTAAATAAATAGAAATTGAAATTCAATGAAGTGATGCTAGGAAATTGGGTTGTAATTGTGGTTAAATGAATGTATTATTATTGAGATTTGATTTTTTTATTGGGCACGCCCTGGATGGCGTTTTTCTGATAATATGCTCTTCAATTAAAAAAATAAATTTTATTTTGGTTTGTTATGTTTGAAAGACGGCAGACCTTGGCTTAAAATAGGAGCTAGCTCCTCAGCGGATGTTTGATCCATAACCAGAATGGCTGCTCCGAAAAGTCCAGCATCTTTATGCATTTCTGATACTTCAATTTTTGTACTTTGTATTAAAGTAGGAATGCAAAAGGTATTCAATGCCTGCCAAATAGGCGGAAGCCAAAGCTGCCCTATTTCTGCGCACCTTCCACTAAGTATTATTTTGGCAGGATTAAGCAAATGAATGATGATGGCTATGCCTCTTCCTATATTATAACCAGATTCAGAAATGATTTCCATAATCAGCGAGTCACCCTTGGCTGCTGCCTTTAGGAATGCCTGACTTTTTAGCTGATGATCCTCTGACTCTATGATACTACGTGAAATAGAGCAGGCATGACCCGCGGCCATTTTTGAGGCCGCCTGATCTATCATATAAGTCAACGAGGATTCAGTTTCCAAACAACCAGTTTTACCGCAACTGCATAGTTTGCCATTTGCGAAAAGCGCAATATGACTAAATTCACCCGCAAACCCACTCTGGCCTCTGAATAATTGCCCCTGAATAATCATTCCTAGCCCAATACCCCAACTTAAATTGACCACCATGGCATTACCTACATTTGCTGCCTTACCTATCGTCTGTTCTGCAAGTGCAATAATTGAAGAGTCGTTTTCTATATATACAGGAATATTGGTCGCCTTTTGGATGACAGCGCAAATGTTGGCACCAAGAAATGTATAATTTATCCCCTTTGCAGGGTTGATAAATCCAGGCATACCGATACCAATGCCAATAATCCGATTGGAAGGAATATACTTTTTGTCAATAACTGCTAAAATTCTATCTGTCAGAAATTGTAGTGGATCAGGATGAGTATTTAAATTCAGTTCAAAATAAATAGTGGGACAAACTGGAGAATTAGCTGCATTCAGTAAGGAAATTTTGGTTACAAACTGATCCATGGCAATGGCCATGATATAAAAAGTATCCGCTTTTAACTCATATAAGACAGGTCGTCGTCCGCCACTTGAAGGTGCAAGTCCTTTTTCTACAACGATATTTTCTTGTGTGAGCTCTGATAACATTTTTACAACGAGCGTAAAACTTCTGCCGATTTTTATGACTAAATCTGCTGCAGATTGTGGCCCGTTTATAAAAAGCGCCCGTAGGATATCCCTCTTGTAAAAATGCGATTTTTGCATAATACCAGGCTTTATTGTTAACAAATTAATTAATAATGGTAGGTTAAAGTTAATGGTTTCTTTTTATAAAAAATAAAAAGAATTTTAAAAATGTTGAAAATAAATATAAATAATGAACATTTTGGGCAAATAATTATTATATTTCAAGCATTTATAATTATATTTAAATAAAATTTTACTTAATGATTATAAAATAATGTTAAGGAATAACAACCCAAACAGCCTAAATTTTGAATGTTTTATTCTTCATTATTGGCTCAATTAATTTGAGATTTTAAATTTTGATGATAAATAATCAGTACAATTAAACTTTGTTCTGGAACTCCATTTCATTAAATAAACGACCAAAAATTACCCCCTAGCTAATAAATTATCCATATTTTTGTACCAACAATCAATTTTATTGCTGGCCATGATTAAAAATTTCCTGGATTTGGAATGCGATTGCGCTTAAATAAATGTCCGCTCAGAAAATTGATAAAATAAAAATTATCAACCTTTCTGACTTAACCTTTTAGGGGAGTATTAGTTTAATTTAAATATGTTTCAAATATGACACTTATTTCAAAAAGACAATATGGCTTAGGCTGCTGCATAAAATATGCCTGGGAAATCAAAAAAGATATGATCTCCTTTTTGCTAGGGACCCTTAATACTGGCCGTTTCATAACTTTCCAGTATACCATGATGAGGAAATTAAATGGCTTTACAATGAGTTGCCTTGTATGTATATGGGCAGCAGGAATATTAATTGTTCACAACTTTGTTAGCCTAAAAAATAAAAAACCATTTTATGAAAATGCTAAATAACAATATTGAAGAAGATTATGTCAGTTTTAAACTGGCCCAGAAACTTGTAAGAAAGGGATTTACTCAAATACCGGCAGTGGGTACCTTCGCTATCCTGTATAACGAAAATGGAGATCCGGTTACCTATGAAAACTATGCGCTTAAAAATTCAGGATTAGAGGATGGCTTTATTCCAAGACCTACATTGCAAATGGCGATTAAATGGATATGGATAAATTTTCATTACCATATTGAAATACCCCATATTATTGGAGTGTATTACTGGGAGATAAACCAGACAAACATAAAAAATTACATACCTATGGAGGCTAACGACAATTTCAAAACCCCTGTCGAGGCTATGGAAGATGCCATAAATTATGCACTCACAAAATTGATTAAATGATTATAACCCATATAAGTGATCTTCACGGCAAACAGGATGAATTACAAATTCCAGCATCTGACCTCCTAATTGCTACAGGAGACTATGGGCCAGGCAGGACGAACCTGGCAGATATGATTCGGTTTATTGAATGGCTACATAAGCAGCCGGCAAGGAAAAAAGTATTTATTGCTGGCAACCATGACATTCCATTATCCAGGACACTTCCTCCTGAATTCAATACGGACAGCGTAGCAAGAGAACTGCATCGCGACAAATGGCATGCAGTTATGGCTAATATTAATCAATACCCGGACATTAAATATCTTGAAGATGAAACCTACGTTTGGGAAGGACTCACGATTCATGGCATGCCTTGGAGTCCGAAGTTCCATCCTGAAAGATGGGCTTTCAATGCAAATGAGCAACAAATGACCAAGCATTTAGCGAAAATACCCTCTGCGGTAGAAATACTCCTGTCTCATGGCCCAGCTTATGGTTATATGGATCTCATCCCTCAAGAGTATGCCCAGCCAAAGGAAGATCTGCACCGAGGTTGTAAAAAAACACTGGAAGTTATGCAAAAAAGGCTTAAAAAGCTAAAATTATTTGCTTTCGGACATATACATGAAAGTGTCACAGCCAACAGAACCGGATGCGATAATTATGGTATTAGAATGGTTAGAATTACCAATACAAGGAGCGTTCTTTTCAGTAATGGTGCCGCCGTGGACAATGAATATAAAGTTGTCAACCGTAAACCCTTATCCATAAATTTATAAGAATACAAAACCTGAATATAGTTAGAAACAATCAAAGGGAATGCTTGAAAGATTAGCAGGTTTCTTTAATTGAGGCAATAGGGATTACCTAGTAATAAGGTCCCAGGCCATAACTTAAGCTTTTATAAAAGGATTTGCTGCCATGGCAGGGGAGACCCCCAAACTAGAACTAAGAAAAAAAACTTGACCAGCACAGTACAGGATGGTTAAACAAACGGACAATAGTAAATTTGAAAAGGAAAACATTTTTGACTCGAGGCATGTATTATTACAAGAGCGTGTGCACTACCGGCTAGCAATAGGCCAATATAAGGCATTTTGATTTGGCAGTATAGGTACAGTGGGTGGTAGGAGCCTGGAGCCATACCGCAATGGCCAAAGCTTTGTGAAAGTATTAAAAAGACACCTTCCCTTATTTGTAAGGGATAGTAATAGAAATAATATTTGGTTTGAAACACAAAAGGTATATAAGCTTACAAACATCAAATTATTTTCATGAAAACAAAACAGATTTTACTACTGGGCTGCCTTTCGCTCTTTCAGGGTTTTACGCTATTGCAAGCACAACCTGTGCTTGAAACTGGAAAAGGAAAAATGCCGGACGCATGGATTGATAAAGCCACCGGTCATCTGGTAAGGCGATTAATAAATACGCCAGGCAATCACCGCAGTTTTTATTTTCATAATAATCCATTTGTGGATGGCAAAATGGTGTATTATGGCAGTGATATTATTCCTAGGGATACCAGTTTTGGAGCAGATGGTTATGTATATCATCCAAAGCAAAATCCATACAATAATCAAATTTATACCTATGACCTTAAAACGGGAAAATCTCGCCAACTAACGCATAAAGCCAATAGTATGGCAGGAGAAATCGTCAGCAGGCTCAATCATGAAGCTTATTTTCAGATAAAAGACAGCGTTTTTGGGGTAAATGTCAATACGGGCAAACTAAAACTGGTTTTTGTTTTTCCGGATGATTTTAAGGCAAATATTACCACCGTGAATGCAAATGGTAAATTACTGGCCGGTGCGTATGCCACACCCGCAGAGAAAGAAATTTCTAGAAAATATCCACAAAAAGGATCGTATTTTAACCGGATATATGAGGCCAGATTACCTAGGACATTATTTACGATAAATATCCAAACCGGTAAACTCAGCAAAATATTTACAGATAGCGCCTGGCTGAACCATGTGCAGTTTTCTCCAACCGATCCCGATTTACTCATGTTTTGCCATGAAGGTCCTTGGCACAAGGTGGATAGGATCTGGACGATAAATGTCATTAAAAGAGATACGCCTCGTCTAATCCATAAACGTACCATGGATATGGAAATTGCAGGACATGAATGGTTTAGTTCAGATGGTAAATATATCTGGTATGATTTACAATTGCCCAGAGGCAAAGATTTTTATGTGGATGGAACCGAACTGGCAACAGGAAAGGAAGTTAAGTATCATCTCACCAGAAATGAGTGGTCTGTGCACTACACCAGTAGTTGGGATCAAACTCATTTTGCAGGGGATGGCGGTGCCCGGCGTTCGGTGGCAAATGCCCCTGACGGCAAATGGCTCTATTATTTTACACCTGAAGGCGATCACTTTTCATCAGAAAAACTCGTGGATCTAAACGAACATGATTATAAGTTAGAACCGAATGTTCATTTTTCACCTGATGGCAAATGGATTATATTCAGGGCAAATTTTGAAGGACACACCGATATGTATGAAGTCAAAATAGCCAAATAGAAAATACAACTCTTTTAACGTGGGCGATTGATTGAACCACTATCTTCTTTAGCAAGATTTCGATATGGAAATATGTAGTACCTGAATACATCAAAATCGCTAATAACCGGTATTACCGGGTCAAGGTGGAGTCTGACAAATACTTGTAGTCCTGACCACCGTGATATGGCGTAGCTTTAATGCCAATAAATCCAACTTTGCTAATTTTAAATAGGCTGATAATAAAAGTAATCCCTGAATAATTTAGATTATTAAGGGATCACTTAATTTAAAATTATAGCTGTTTTTCCATGCTTGGCATGGATTGCTGGATTGCAAGATTTTTGAAATGCAGGCCAGGTCAAGGTCAATCACTTCAGCAAAAAATGCCACAGTCTATTCTTTACCTTTATTTAAAAACCAAATTTTAATCTTTACACGCTTCTTCTAATCATTGTTTCATATCCGTTATGCATCCTTCTCGGCATTACGACACCACATTAACCTCACTACGTGTTTATATTTTTCTGGAGTGGAGGGTTAATCCTCCAAAGCAAAATCCGATAACACGGTGGAATATCCACGGGACTACATAAAACATCAAAATATGGATATGCAGAAACTTATTCTTAGAATTCAATAATTACACCCTGACCAAAGCAATTTTTTAAACCAGATCCAAATTCGCATTTTGGACTTCCCTGTTATTAACCCATTGATTGATTTGTCTTTATTTAAGATTTGAAGCCATAACCTTGTTAATGAATGTCAAATAAACAACAAATACTTGTTTAATCAAGGGCGAAAAAGCCAAAAGACTGTCAAAAGCATATTAAATTGTAATCTCAAATTAACAAAACGACACCACCTATGGAATTCAAATCCTGCTACAGGTTTTCTTATGACATAGTGTGGAACCGTTCAATCTAAATAAAAATGAAAGCTTTTACTTACATAACCTAAGTAGAAACCTTTTAAATTAACTAAAAGGAGGTATAATTGATTTTAGAACACCTGAATTTTTTATAAAACGGCTGACACTTAACCGTATTTTTAAAACCTATTAATGCAAACGATTACGCTATAAATTCATTATTAGATTTAAATTACTGACATATAATAAGATGCAAGTCTGGTAAACCTGCCGCAAAACCTCATGTTTGTTTTGCAAATCTTTTGTAAGGAATGTAATTGGATTGGTGATGAATCCTAAACACTTATAAAATAAACATCTACTCACTACACTAGAATTAGAGGCACAAACCTTTGTTTGCTCTTCTTTCCTAAATGCCATACTGGTAGCAGAAGCCCTGCCACCAGGCAGAAATTTTATGGACGTACTTAAACCAGCATAGAACTGGTTTTCCCACGCTTAAAAACGCAAACGATTGCGTTAAGGCAGGGTAAGGGACGGTTTGTCTTATTTCTGCCAAAAAATCAAAATAATTGAATTTAAATCATGGATAAAATGCATAGAAGTGCTGAGCTAATTCTAGGCAAAGGCTCCTGGTTGATGTTTATGCCAACCAGCGGTGCGATAAAATTACTTCGAGGAATTTTAAACAGCATCTTAGATGATGGATAATAAAATCATTCAGCGCTGCTGTGTAGACTATTACGAATCGCTTAAAGATTCTTCTGCAAGATGAATCTTTTGGACATTAGCCAATTTAGCTAATGTATCAGGTTCGTTCCCTTTAACCGGGAACAACCTACTGATCAATCAACTGTAGCAGCAATTGAATGCACCTATCAACTTCAACAACACTATTAACTATCCTAAAATTATTTTTATGAATGCGAAGAATGCGCAAAAAAGGGACGATGCCTGGAGGTACCAAAAAACCTGGTCTGACAATGACTCCCCCTCACTTAGGAATACGGCAACCTGGACAAACGCCGGTTGTATGCAAAATAAAATAACTTTTATAAACCGGGTTTTCAAACCCAAAAATATGCTGCCTTTATTGGCCAGTTTAATTCTTGTCTTTAGCCTCACTGGTTCATTGTTTGCACAGGACAATAACACAACTGGTGTGCAAAGCAGTGAACTCCACGATTACCATGGCCACGTTTATAATACTTTAGGCAAACCCATGGAAGGTGTTTCACTCAAACCTACAGGTGGTGTAGCTGGCACTTTGACCGGTGCGGATGGATCATTTAATCTAAGGGCCAAATCCGGAGATACATTATATGTTTCCTACGTCGGTTATATTGAACAAAGACTGGCATTAGGCGCTACCCAGAATCTGGAAATCCAGTTGATAGAATCAGCTGACAGCAGCCTAAACGATGTCATTGTGATCGGCTACGGGAATAAGAAAAAATCGGATGTCACCTCTGCCATTGCCACCGTCAACAGCAAGGATCTTGAAAACACCCATAACGGATCCACGGTGAGCGCCATGCTTGCAGGTAAACTGCCAGGCGTCTCGTTTAGGATGTCAGACAGCCGTCCGGGTGCGAGTGCCAGCGTTTCTATCAGAAACATGGGTTCTGCCTTATTTATTATCGACGGGATTCCGCAGGATGAAGGCCAGTTCAATAATATCTCTCCCAATGACATTGAGAGCATCTCCGTATTGAAAGACGCTTCTGCTGCCATCTATGGAGTAGAAGCGGCAAACGGGGTTGTTTTGGTCACCACCAAGCGGGGTAAGCTAGGAGGCGCCAACAGAATCAATCTGAACGCCTACACCGGTTGGCAAAACTGGACACGCTTTCCCAAAACGGTTAATAACTATGATTGGCAAAAAAGCAAAGTAGAAGCAGATGTTAACCAGGGTAAAACACCGATTTCTCAAGAAGAACTGGATAAATACCAACAGGGGACTGAAGACGGTTATAAAAACTTTGACTGGTATGACTTTATAGTCCAGCCGAACTCACCTTTGAATAATGTCAATTTGAATTTTACTGGCGGCTCAGACAAAATCAATTATTATGTATCTGCCAGTAATTTGTTTCAGAACTCTGTTTTAGGTAGAGAATACAAGTTCAACAGAACCAATATTCAGAGTAATATTGATGCCCAGGTGACCAAGCGTCTCAAAATCGGCGCTTCCATCAACGGTCGTATTGAAGACAGGCAAAATCCAGGCGTTCCTGGAACGGACGATTATTGGGAAGCCCGTTTTGCCATTTTACGCAATACACCCTGGGAAAGGCCATTTGCCAATGACAATCCGGATTACCTCAATGATATTGGGCACAACACTGAAAACTGGGGCTTATTAAATACAAAGCTGTCCGGTAAATATCAGGACACGTGGCGTATACTGCAGACCAATCTGAATGCAGAATATAAAACACCCATAGAAGGGCTGGTATTAAAAGGTTTATTCGGTTATTATTATGCCAATGAACTTCTCAATAACCATGAGTATACCTATGATGCCTATACTTTTGATCCAAAGGACAGTACCTATAACGTAACAGGGGGAGTTCCAATCCCTGGCGGGAACGCAGGCAAAGAATGATCACTTCTACGGATGTGCAATTGCAGGCGGACTATGCCCATACTTTTGGTAAACACTCTATCGGCGTCACCTTCGTAACAGAGAGAAACAAGCGTCGTGATCTGAATAACTGGGTTCACGCCGTACCCACGACCAATGTATTGCCCCTGATCTATTTTTCCACCATGGATACCTATGATGACGGGGATATTACGACCTCTAAAATTGGATATGTTGGCCGTATTAGTTACAATTACAATAATAAATATTATCTGGAGGTCGCTGGCAGAAGAGACGCTTCTTATATACTCTCTCCTGAGCATAAATGGGGTACATTCCCATTCGCCTCAGGTGGATGGCGTATTACCCAGGAGCCTTTCTTTCAAAGACTGATCAGTCCAGATATCTTAAATGAACTAAAATTAAGAGGTTCCTACGGATTGACTGGTGATGACAGAAATCTACCCATCGATGAGTTCTCCTATCTGGAAGCCTATGATTATAATGACGGAAATCCCGCCATCCTGGATGGCAATGCCGTTATTAGTTCCAAATACAGAGGACTTCCCGTTACCACCATTACCTGGATCAAAAGTCATATGTTGGATTTAGGACTGGATTTTGGCCTGTTTCACAATAAACTGACCGGTTCCTTTGACTATTTTAAACGCGTCAGATCAGATATTCCCGGAACAAAATATGATGTATTGTTGCCCAGTGAGTTAGGTTATACCTTACCGGAAGAAAATCTTCCGGATAATAAAGATAAAGTAGAAGGACTTGAGGGTGCCATTAACTATCATGGTCAGGCAGGGAAAGTCAATTTCTCCATTGGCGCTAATTTATCCTATGCAAGAACCTATACCGTTTCAACCTATAAGCCCAGGTTCTTCAACTCCCTGGATCAGTACTATAATAGCCAGGAAGGCCGTCCGCAAAATCTGGATTGGGGTTATACCGTTATTGGTCAGTTTACCTCACAGGATCAGATCAATAACTATCCGGTCAATATCGACGGTCAGGGCAATTCAACGCTTTTGCCAGGTGATTTGATCTATAAAGATTTTAATAACGATGGGGTGATCAATAAAGAAGATACCCGACCACTGGGTTGGGGTGGGGGCCGTAATCCGATTTTCAATGGCGGTTTGAATCTGGCCGCCAGCTGGAACGGCTTTGATTTCCATATGGATTTCTCCATGGGGGCCGGATATTCCTTTGTCCGTGATTATGAAATGCGCTGGCCTTATCAAAATGGAGGAGCCTTACAGGAAGTCTTCTATGATAGCCATTGGCATCATGAGGACATCTATGATGTCAACAGCCCATGGGTAGCCGGAGATTACCCTGCCATGCGTTTTAATGAAAGTGGGCAGAGCAATTATAATAAGCCCTCTAGCTTCTGGCTAACCAATATCAAATACATCCGCTGCAGAACACTGGAACTGGGCTATTCCCTTCCAAGTGAGCTGCTGGAAAGACTAAAAATCAGCAAAGCCCGGTTCTATGTCAATGCAAACAACCTGTTCTCCATAGACAATGTGCATCAGTATGGAATCGATGCAGAAATCTATGACAATAACGGGCTGACCTATCCCCAGAGTAAATATTTAAATGTTGGGATCAACCTGAGCTTTTAATTTAAAAACAATAACGTTATGAAAAAGATATATATAATAGCTATTGCAGCCGCTACCGGAATAGGGATGCTGGCTGGTGGCTGTAGCAAAGATTTTCTGACCAATGACCCGACCTCTATTTTGACGACGGATCAGGTTTTTGGTTCCAAGGAGCTGGCTTTCTCAGCTTTGGCCGATCTTTATAAAGGGTATGTAGATCAGCAAACCATCACCAATTGGGTAGAATTTACCAATTTTGATGAAGCCTTTCCTTCAGAGGCAGGCAATTACTGGCGCGCACAGCAAACGGATTTTCCTTATGACTGGTGGAATCTCTGGAATTATGATTATATCCGTAATATCAATATCTATATTGCACGCTGCAGTGGTGCCACGGCCCTGGATGACGCCGATAAACAACGATTCGTGGCTGAGGCCAGGTTTTTAAGGGCCGCCGATTATTTTGAGATGGCCAAAAGAATGGGCGGGGTGCCCATTGTGACAGAGGCCAAAACCTACGATTATAACGGGGATCCTTCCTATCTACAGCAACCTAGAAACAAAGAAGCCGAAGTCTACGACTTTGTGCTCGCTGAGTTGGATACAGTTATGCAGTATCTGCCAGATGATGCCACTGTACAGGACCGTGCCACCAAAGGACTTTGTCTGGCCATGCAATCAAGAGCTGCATTATATGCTGCCTCTATTGCAAAATATGGTGTTAACACACCAGGGGTGACTTTGCCTGGCGGTGAGATCGGTATACCCGCTTCTCAGGCCGATAAATACTATCAGATATCCAGAAACGCGTCCTTAGCACTGGTAAAAAGTGGCAAATACAGCTTATACATGAAAAAGCCAGATGATCTGGCAGACAACTTTGCTTCTCTTTTTTATGACAAGAGCAATAATCCAGAGGTAATTTTCGCACAGAACTTCAAATTAAAAAGCGGAACAGTGGAAGGCTGGACACTTAATAATCAACCCAGGGCCATTGCCGAGGAAGCGCAAGGTGGCCGGATTAATCCCACGCTTAACCTGGCGCTTAAATATGAGACACTAGATAATAAATACACGCCTTTCAAAGTACAAAGTGGAGCTGGTTATGCTTATTATGATAAGGAGTCTGATATATTCAATAACAGAGATGCGCGTCTGGCTGGTACTTTTATATTACCCGGTAGTCAATTTAAAGGCAAAGATGTCGATATCTGGGCAGGTTATTATGTGCCAGCTAGTGGAAAGATTATTACCTCCACGACCTTTGGTGGCCAGGCACAGTTACCAGGTAGGGATTACAAAGAACAGGTAGTTGGCTTCTCCGGTCCGATTGACGGTTTAGAATTTTCTGCGCAGACGGGATTTTACGTGCGCAAATTTATGGATCCGGCAACTGGTTCCGGTCAGATTGGCACCCAGAGTGAAGTCTGGTGGGTCAGATACCGTTATGGGGAAGTGTTACTAAACCTGGCGGAAGCAGAGTTTGAGTTAGGCAAAAAAGACTCAGCAGCCATCTTTATTAATCAAATCAGGCGCCGTGCAGGCTTTACCAAAGATTTGACACCCACTGAGATTACATTTGACCGAATCGTTCATGAAAGACGCGTAGAGCTGGCCTTTGAAGGACATGAGCTGTTTGATAACAAACGCTGGCGCATAGCAGATAAAGTATGGAACGGTCAGAAAATTACTGCAGCAGAGTTGGAAGCAGGTGTCGGCAAAGCCACTGCACCCAATACCATGGCTTACGGGCTTTGGCCTTATAAAGTCTATGACCCGGGTGCCACCAACGATGGTAAATGGATCTATAAGATCGTTAAACCCGATGAGGTGACGGCAGCCCATAGATTCCAGCTAGGGAATTATTATTCGACTATTAATCAGGATATTATCAGCAATAATCCGAAGATCGTCAAAAACCCGAATCAGTAGCCATTCGCAAGGCAAATGATAGGAAGACCAGCCGTTGCCTACAATATTATAAACCGCACGCCCTAAGAAGATTATATTGGTTTATAACAACCATACGCAGCAGGGAGGCGAGATGTAGATATCTGCAGCAAGGCCGGTTATTTAATAAGTATTAAATTTTAAATTATGAAAAAGTATAGTTTTTTAAATTATCTGTCCTTATTACTACTGCTTGGTTTTATGGGAAGTATAAGTAGTTGCCAAAAGGATAATTATGACGCACCGAAAACGAAGTTTACGGGGCATCTGGTGTATAAGGGTACGCCCATTCAGATTAAAAATAATGGGTTGGATGTAAATAAGGAAGGGTTCAGTGCCGTCTATTTTGAATTATGGCAGGACGGTTTTGGCAAGAGCGCCCCCATTGATGTCTATCTGAACCAGGACGGTTCATTTTCTGCCTTACTATTTAACGGCGAATACAAACTGATCATACCACCCGGACAGGGTCCATTTCTAAGCATAGCCAATACGGAGACAGGAAGTGATACCATACCACTAAGTCTCAACGGTAATAAAGAGATGGATATTGAGGTCTTGCCTTATTATATGGTGGATAAGGCAGATTTTACCGTCGGCACCGATTCCGTTGTATCGGCAGCCGCCAGCGTCTCTAAGATTATTACGGATAATCGGGCAAAGGATATTGAGTATGTCGGTCTGTACGTCAATAGAACTTCCTTTGTAGATGAGGATAATAATATAGCCTTTAAAACAATTCAGGGAGCAGACATCGCAGATTTATCCAATATCACCCTGAGCGCCAAGATTCCAAAAGACATCTCGGGCGGTAATATCGGCATCGCTGACCAGAATTACTTTTTTGCCAGAGTAGGAGTGAAGATTGCTGGTGTGGATGATATGATCTTCTCTGATATCGTAAAAGTCGAGCTTAAGTAATACTGGATAGGCGTTGAGGCGTTTAGATTTTTGTCTCAACCGTGCAGTGTAGTGTTTGTTGTAAAATGGGCTGGTCGGCAAAACCCCAGGTAATGAATTCCCGGGGATAGCCGATCAGCCCTTATTTTTTATTGATTCCTATTAATTTATATTATTTGTGGCTTTTTCCACAGCTATCCTCCGACAATTTCACCGCCATTGGGGTGAAGTACTTGCCCTGTCATATAACTGGACTGATCAGTGGCCAAAAATAGATAACAAGGAGCAACTTCCTGGGGTTGACCCGCTCTACCCATGGGTACATCTGTCCCAAACTTACTGACTTTCTCCTTGGAAAAGGAAGCTACAATAAGCGGCGTCCAAATAGGACCAGGCGCCACCGCGTTTACCCTGATTTGGCGTTTAATCAATGCTGAGGAAAGCGACCTTGTAAAGGCAACCAATGCCCCTTTAGTAGCAGCATAATCTACCAACGACTTACTACCTCTGTAGGCTGTAACGGAGGTGGTATTAATGATACAGCTACCCTTTTTTAAATAAGGTAAGGCGGCCGTTACAAAATAGAATGCTGCAAATACATTGGTACTAAAAGTTTTGATCAGTTGCTCACTGGTTATGTCCTCTGGATTATCCTTTGGATACTGTACGCCGGCATTGTTGATCAAAATATCGATGCCACTGAAATGACTAAGCGCCTGTTCTACGGCTGATTTACAAAAAGATTGATCCGTAATATCACCCGACAAAAACAAGGATTTAGCGCCCAAGTCTTCAATTTGTTGCTGGGTTTTTGCAGCATCGGTGTTTTCGTTTAAATACACGACACAGATATTGGCTCCATGACTGGCAAAAAGCAGCGCAACGGCTTTACCTATACCGCTATCCCCGCCAGTAATTATGACTGTTTTGCCTTCCAGGAGTCTGGCGGGTGCTGCTATAGGAGTACTGAGCGGCTCAGGTTCCATCTCATCCTCTGACCCAGGCTGCTTTTTTTGATGTTGGGCAGGAAAACCTGGTGATTTTTCCTTTTTTTTTTGATCTGCTTTTTTTTCAGCTTCCTGCTCTACCTTATGGGACACCTTCGGTGATTTTGTCTGTTGCTGCTCGGTTTGAAAACGATCTTTCTTTGGCTTTGGGATGACTTTAGAGGTATTTTTTTTAAGGTCTTTAGGCATAATTGATAAATTTAAATTGATTAATAATTCCTAATGCAATTAAGTTCCAGGAAGTGTCGTCTGATCTTTCAGTTGACGCAGAAGATTTTCACTCAGGCAGTATTCAAAATAATTAAAATTAGAGCTGGGTACCCAGACATGGATGACAATGGTGTAACCATCTGGCTCTAAGGTTAAAACGCCAATTTTCCTTTCAAAGGCATGTTTCTCTATATTGTCAGCAGACACAAGCGTCGCTGCCTGCTTTTTAGGTAGATGATCAATGACCGAATTTATAGAGGTTTTGAGCGTCGGCCAATCGGTCGTATACTTAAATTTGAGTTTAATCTCTAATTTTCTCAGGTTGCATCCTGTAGTATTTACAATAATTTCATTGGATAATTTGCTGTTAGGAATAATGGTCATTCTATTGTCTTCACCGATCATAACCGTGTAAAACATTTGAATGGAGGAAATAATGCCCTCTTTGCCCTGGGCAATGATTTTATCGCCCACATGAAAGGGCTTAAGTAAAAGAATCAAGGCGCCACTGGCAAAATTTTGCAAAGTGCCAGATAAGGCAAGACCAGCTGCTACACCCAGTGAACCTAATAAAACCGTAAAAATAGTTAGTTTGAAACCTGCCATTTGAAGCGCTGTTAAAACCAGGATCAACCGAAGTACGATTGTAATCAGGCTCAGAAAAAATGGCCTAATGGATGGATCTACATGCGGATCGCTAATTCTGCCAGAAATATAATGGTGAATAAATTTTATAATCCACCAACCTATAATGAGTATAAAAAGCGCTAACAGGATGAAAGGCATTCTGGCTATAAAAAGGTGCTCAATTTTTACCCATAGTTTTTCCAGGTCCATGCTGTTAATGTTTTCTAAGAAAATATTTAATGGGGCCAATAATATTATTGATCTCGACTATTGGGTTTATTGATGCATTTGATAAATAATAACAAAACTCATCTGTCGATATCTCCATACTGATAAAAACCAGTATGCTTAATTAAATTCAATAGTTATGCCATCCGTACATTGAAAATATAACTAATATTAAGCGTTGTAATATTACCTGTTAAAAAGAAGGTATGTCACTGTAACGATGCACATATGCGTTGTTTGAGTAGCTTCATTCCAAAACTTTTTACATTTTAATAAGGCGTAAATCGCTCTAGGAGCAACACTTAATTTTCCTAACTTAGTTAAAGTGATTACAGAATGGATCAAAATGTGGAAATAATTTCCATATGGTTTGTGGCTTATTAACCCCGTGGCCTATAGTACAGCTTAGATAAATTTGCCAATAATACGATTCGTACTTAATGATCCGGCATTTAGGACGCTATTGTTGAAAATTATAACCTAAGGACATAAACAGCTACAGATTGCCAATAAAAAATGATGTACCAATTAAGTAATAATCATTTCCCTGTCTAATTTCAAAGGTTTTTTACATGGATTAGCGTTGTCACTTTCCATGCTTGAATGTTTGATCTACATTATTGGGCGCAAATATTGTTTAGCATATTCCAAACCCGAATAGGGCCAGGAGCCCGATTGAACCATTATTTAAAAATTATGACCAAATTACATAAACAAGGTAATTGTTTAATTGGCACATCCGGGTGGCAATATAAACACTGGAAAAATATATTTTATCCTGAAGGGCTAAATTCAAAGGATTGGCTGAATTATTATGTCGGACAATTTGAGGCAGTCGAATTAAATAGTTCTTTTTATCATCAGCCATCAAAGAAAGTATTTGCAGGTTGGGATAAAGCCGTTTCAGACTCATTTATTTTCGCTGTTAAAGCGCCTAGATTTTTTACCCACCTGAAAAAGCTGAATGTTTCAAAGGAGCAGCTGGATACTTTTATTGACGCTGCCAGGGGATTGGGCAAACATTTAGGGCCTATCTTGTTTCAATTACCTCCTAAGTGGCATTTGGATATGGAAAGATTGCAGCATTTTCTCCAACTATTACCTAATGATTTACAGGTGACCATCGAGTTTAGGGACAGCTCCTGGTATAGGCCTGAACTTTATACGCTTTTGAATAAAAATGATATTGCCTTTTGCATTTATGAATTGGGAGGGCACCAAAGCCCGATAATTTCAACAGCTTCGTTTGTCTATGTGCGGTTGCATGGTCCCAGTCAAAAATACCGCGGCTCCTATAGCACTGCCAAACTCCAAAGTTGGGCTGATGATATGGTAAAATGGATGCAACAGGGAAAAGATGCATATCTCTTCTTTGATAATGATGAATCTGGCTATGCGCCCCAAAATGCTTTACAATTACTACGACTAATTGGAGCCTAGCGGATGATTTCCAATAAAATGCCCATGGTGATTATTATTGCAATCAAATTGACCAATTGTCCGTACTAGTGACCCAGTGATAGTGGCTGAATTAATGCATTGCTAGGTCTTAATCCCTGTTACTCAGTAGCCGCCATTTACCAATACGATCTTATGGAATTTCAGGATAACGTGGCCTATGCGGGCAGGGCAACAATAGTAATATAAAAACCAATAAACGCCTTAAAATATTAAATATTGTTGAAATAAGAATTTGATAAAATGAGATGAATATGAGTGTGATAATTCCCCAAAACGTAGTAATATTTTCTCATATATAATTTAACAAATTAATATATGTAATTCCTACTATATTATTATCCTGTGGAATAATTATTGTTTCATTAATCATAACTTTCCAAGTTAGGGAAGCCCTCCTTTAGAGGAAATGCAATTCCCTAATTTTTAAAGATATGATTTGGCCTTTCTTGTTCTTTTTGGAAGGGCTTATTTTATTGCTACCTGGTTATTCATTATTTAATTTAATCATCTTAAACCAAGTAACCTATGTTGCGGAAAATCCTGATTTTAGACAAAGACTTGGCTATGTGCCAGAAGTTCAGCAATTTTTTAAGAAACAGTGGATTTGTAACGGCCAGCACGAGTTGCAATAAGGAAGCATTGCAGTTAATTAAAGCCTCTGATTTTGACTTGATTCTATGCGATAGTGAACTTAAGAATACCTATCCTGTAGCGTTTTTATTAAAAATCAAATCTATAAGACCGGGAATTCCGATCATTAGCATGAGTGATTCAGAGAATATTCAGACGGCAGTTGAGCTCATGAAGAGCGGGGCCTTTTACTTCATGCTAAAACCCATTAATCCCGAAAGACTGCTTGATATTGTAGCGTCTGCACTTAAAGAGGCAACAGGTATCCAAACGGCAACACCAGATCAGAATGAAAAGATCTTAAGCAAGCCAGATAAGGAAAAAAGGGAAAGCAATGAGCAAACAATGTCTGAAGGTGTAATGAAACAGGGTTATCCTTATATAACCGGGGTCAGTGCTATAAGTAAAAAATTATATAAATCCATTGATCTGGTTTCCCCCACGGATTATACGGTTATTATTCATGGCGAAACGGGTACTGGAAAAGAGTCAGTTGCCCGTATGATTCATGAAAAAAGCCATCGCAATAGCGGTCCTTTTTTGGCAGTAGATTGTGGCAGCCTTTCTAAAGAACTGGCAGCCAGCGAATTATTTGGGCATGAAAAAGGTGCCTTCACAGGTGCTTTACAAACAAGAGAAGGCGCCTTTATGCTGGCCCAGGGTGGCACACTTTTTTTGGATGAAATTGGTAATCTTTCTTATGATGTGCAATTATTGTTGCTTAGGGCTATTCAGGAAAGGGTGGTGCGCAAAGTGGGCAGCTCCGCAGAAAAACCAGTAAATGTTCGCCTTATTGTTGCTTCAAATGAGGATCTGTATGAAAGTGTCGCCAAAAGAAAATTTAGAGAAGACCTGTATCACCGCTTAAATGAATTTTCCCTTACTGTTCCACCGTTAAGAGAACGCAAAGAAGATCTCTGCTTATTTATTGAAGCTTTTGTGGCTCATGCATCTAAACGGTTGAATAAGGATTTGAAAATGCCAACACCTGCGGCCCTGGAAATCCTGGAGACTTATCATTGGCCTGGCAATATTAGAGAATTATTAAATACGATTAAAAAGGCCTGCCTGTTTACCCCTAACGGTAAAGCAATTTCCGAGCAATATTTACCTATGGAAGTCAAATTAACCCAGGAGTTTTTAGTTCGTATGGATACAGATGATGATTTATCTATTGGCCAGAATACAAGTTTTTCTCCCTTAGGCATTCCTACAAAGGCATCAGGAGCCGCCCAGTCAGAAAAGAGCTTGAAGGATATTGCTGCCATCGCAGAATTAAATAAAATCATGCTTACGCTTCGAAGCGTAAAATTCAATAAAAGCAAAGCAGCTGAAATCCTAAATATTGACAGGAAAACACTTTACAATAAATTAAAACGAATAAATATTTAATGTTTATGTCGCTGTCTATATACTCACTAACCTACATTGTCGCCTGTTAGCACCAACAGGCGACAATGTATTTAATACCTTATTTTATTTCCCTGCTATTTAAGGCCGATAGATCACCGATTGTTGCTTGCAATAATCCCGGCGGAATATACTTTATCATTTTTTGAATATTTAAGATAAAAAGTCCATCAATAACCAAATGGATTTTGCTTGCACTTTATTATTACAAGCCCTGAATACAATAGCGTATAATTTAATCCATTTTTAAAAGGTTTTATTTAAATCAAGGCAGGATACTTGTTATACTTTTTGTCCATTCAAACATTTAAATTAAAAATCATGACTACTTTACCCAAAGCACAGCGTTCCAAAGAAATAAGTTCCATAAATGACAGTTCCCCATTTATGCATTTTTTAGGAAGGGAGCTCCAGCAAATATATATGTTGGAGCTGAAGACCAATCAGTTAATAAAGAAACTTCTAATTAAGGTAGTTTACCAACCTTTAAAAAATGCGATGGTAAACTACCAAAAGGTCTCAAAAGAGCATATGAATTCCCTTAGAAAACTTGGTGTAAAATCCTCCAATGTATCCAAAGAAAACAAAAGGGCTTCAGAACTATTAATGTTGCCTTTATCCGAACAAATGGGCAAAATTAGCGACAAAGAACAACTAAAGGATATTGCCATGCTTACAGGTATTCAACGTATCATTTTCTACCAGATGGCTGTTTATCGGAGTTTGTATACCGCCGCCAAAAAACTATACAATTACAAATGGGCTGAATCTTTTGATGCAATTATTAATGATAAAAAGATAAATGATTCTATCTTTTCAGAAATCGCCTTATCCGGTGTATATCAAGTGGCCATGGAAGAGTAGGCACTATATCCTATGGAGGTAAAACGAGGCAGTGTTGACCGGGGGAAACTGCATTGATTTGCTACTCATTGTTATTCAATCCAGATTGTTTTGGAATAAGTTTTGTGCTATTTTTTTCTTAAAACAATCCACATGCGAAAAACCAGCAAAACGCCTCGTCTAGCGCCTGATAAAAATGGTGCCCGAATAGAAAAGCAACAAAAAATGGAAGCACGTGTTAAAAAGGGTGCACTGCCTGCTATTAGTCCAGGTATTGGCAATAGATTAATAAAAGGGGATGCGAATTCCATTAAAAAATTTCAGGACGCATCGCCTGGTCACGCTCTATTTGCAGTTGATCCTGAATTAGAACGCCAAATGGCGGCGCAAGCCGTTGAGCAAAACCGCCATCCCCAAAAAACGGGTACAAGAAATAAAGAAGGCAAACACATCCATAAATAATTTTTTCCAAAAAAAGCCTTCAGATAATATCAATAATGTCTTTTTGCACCATAAATAACAATGTTGGGCCGTTACTCATCCGTTCCTCATCATTGATCAGAAGTTGAAAATATTTGTTCTATCCAATGCGTAAAATCAGAAAAAGGCCCATGCATTTTATTGGTCCGATCATCCATGGTTCCATTATCCAATAATTCACCTGTTTGCAATTCTCCGGGAAGAAAAGATAGAATATTGGCTCTTTGGTTGGATAGATAATCCTTGGCTGCTTTTGGATCACCAGCCGTTTGTGCGCCAACAATATCTATTAGTTGCTGCAATACAAAGTTAAAATCCGCTTTGGGATTCCCATTTGAATACCCACTATAAGTCCTGATTTTTTCTTCAAGTTCTCCAAAATGTTGATGAAATATCTGATCTGCAAAATCTGTATCTGCCTGTGATGCAAGCAAGGCCTCAATATGTTTGTCCTTTCTACTGAATTCAAGTAAACCCGCTAGTGCTGCGGCCATCACTGCGCGGTGGTATAAGGCTTTGGGAGCAGTTATGTTTTCATCACCAGCCGCTTGTGTATTGGGATCCATGGTTTTCATGGGACGTTCTCTTAATTGCTGCTCTAATTGTTTTACAATATTTTCTGCCATTTTTTTTGCTGTTTTTAATGATCAATTATTTTTCCATATAACTACAAGATAACAATTAGATTACTTAAAATATTATGCCACAATACAAATAACCTTTAGCAGTTATTGTAGCAACCATGAGGTTTATAGATTTGTCGTAACAGAAGTGTGGTAATGCTTGCACGAATTGTTGGGGAATGGTCGCATAAATTTACAGCACCCTAGCCATAACTGGCAACTTAATATGATTAAGTCATTGATAGTGAAATGATTTTTTGTAAGTAGCATTTTCGGAATGGCTTTAGCATGTACTATAAAGAAGTGAACAATTAGGGCCTACTCTTTTACCTGTACTCGATCTGAGGCAAAATGCAGCAGATTAAATACAGTATTTATGAGTGAATAATAATTTGCTAAATTATCAGAGTAGGCCTTTAATTAAAACTGACATTAACCCTTAAACCTAAAAAAATGAAAAACACAAAAGACAGCGCCGTTTCATCAAAAGAAGCAAAAAAGCCAGAACAAGGCGTTTCTGCGTCCATGGCTAAATCTCCCTTTCACAAATTATTTGTAGATGGACTTAAAGATATTTATTGGGCAGAAAAACACCTGGTTAAAGAACTCCCAAAAATGAGCAAAGGAGCCACCTCTGAAGAACTCAAATCTGTAATAAATGCGCATCTGGAAGAAACCAAAGGACATGTGGATCGCCTGGAATCCGTTTTTGAGCTTTTAGGACTAAAACCTCAGGCAAAAAAATGCGAAGCAATGGCAGGCTTAACAAAGGAGGCAGCAGAAATCATGGAAGAAACTAAAAGCGATACCATGGTTCGCGACTGTGGGATTATTCTGGCATCTCAAAAAGTAGAACACTATGAAATTGCCACTTATGGATGTTTGACTGAGTGGGCTAAACAAATGGGCCATAGGGATGCTGCAAAACTACTCTATGCAACTTTAGAAGAAGAAAAGGCCGCAGATCAGAAATTAACAGATGTTGCAGAAAATGACATCAATCAGGAAGGCATAGAGGAATAAATCAAAAAGGAAGCAATGAAGTAATCTTCTTTGGATAAGTCTTTCAATATAATGAATGGAAGTCCAGCTTATTTGGTTTTAGGGTTCTTATCTGGACTTCCCCTATTTTTAAATATTTAAATTTTAACGTGATGAAACATAATTTGATTAAGGAATGTTGGTCAGTATCACAGCGCTATTTAAACAGTATAGTAGCTGGAGTGATTGCCCTATTTTTTGCAGCAGTGTTATTTGCCGGATGTAAAGGCAATTCTAATGGAGATAGAAATGGTGTAGATAGTGCCATGGACATTAATAACCAGAAAATCGATGACAGCGTAACAGCCGTCGGAAATAATGAAGCCGAATTCATGGTAAAGGCGGCCAATGGCGGAATGACCGAAGTACAGGCAGCAAAAATCGCCCAACAAAAAGCCACGAATGACGACGTTAAAAAATTTGCTGATAAAATGGTCACTGACCACAGTAAATTAAACGATCAATTAAAAGATCTGGCCGGTAAATTAAATATTACCATTCCAGCAGCCATTGATGCAGATAGCCAGTCAATGATTGACAAGCTTAATAACGCCAAATCCAAGGATTTTAACAAGACTTATATGGATATGATGGTGGATGCACATAACAAAGACGTTGATTTGTTCCAAAAGGCTGCTGCAGATGTAGCAAATCCGGAGGTAAACTCATTTATAACAAGTGCTTTACCAACACTGCAATCACATCAACAAATGGCCAAACAAATCCAGGCATCTCTTAAATAATAAATAATCAGGTTGGATTGGCAGCGAGGGTTGGGACCATGCAGCTGTCATCCTAACTTGAATTCAAGCAATTTTAAAAAATCATTTTATGACAACTAGTGATAAAGTAGTGGATCTTTTGAATTCACTTATCCAGATCAATGAAGACAGGAAGGAAGGTTATCAAAAAGCATGGGAACATAGCGACGACCTAAATTTAAAGACGCTTTTTGATCAGTACTCCAAACAGAGTGGGCGTTATATAGTCGAATTAGGTACCGCCGTAGAAAGTTATGGCGGAGTACCCGCCGAAAGAACCAGTATTAGCGGAGACGCTTATAGAGCCTGGATGGATATCAAGGATGCATTAACCACCAACCAACGAAAGACCGTACTGGCCAGTTGCGAAAGAGGGGAGGATGCAGCAGTAAGCACCTACAAGGATGCGCTGGAAGATAGTCAGGAGCTGGATAACAATTTAGTCGGGGTTATTACCATGCAATACCGTGATATTGAAAAAGCACACGATCAAATTAAAACACTTAGAGATAGTGCCTAATCAGAGTATTTGACTTGTAAACTTTAATATGGTCTATTATGAACAGCAGAACAAAATTAGTTTATCAAATAAATAAAATAATACAATTGCAGCTGGACCGGGCGCTTGGCTACCAAAAAGCCCGGTCTCTGACAAAGGATCCTTCCTTAAAATCTTTATTTGAGCATTATACGCAACAAAGTTACTATTTTGCTGATAAATTACAGGCAGCCATGGCTTTGCAAGCAATAGAAACACATGTAAAGCCTTCATGGACAGGTGCTGTTTATAGAGCCTGGATGATCTTTAGAGTTCGCCTTAGCACTAGAAAAGATAGAGCTGCACTTTCTACAGCGCTTTCGGCGGAAAAGATGATGCATCTAAGTTATGAATTGCTCTGCGCTAATAAGTATTTGACTTATTATTACCCTTTATTGAAGTTCACCTTTTTAAAGCAGTTTTTTAGTATCAAAAAGACAAAGGAAGAACTTGAAACCATATTGATTCGTTACGACTCCGGGCGTCAACAATCCGCTGAAATTGAGGTTTCCTTCCCACAATCAGCCCCTATACCATAGAGCATATCTTTTTGGGTATCTAAATATTTTTTCCATCGACATGTTCAGTAGTGCGAGCGGGTTCCTTTTTAGGTAAAGGAGCCCGTTTGTGTTTTAGAATCTAGGGACGACTCATTTATATGGTGGACATGGATAATTTCTCTATCAATAGCATACAAGTTTTTTCCAAACATTGATCCCTGATTTGCTCAGCTGTGCCCTCAAATAAGTTCTTAACCGATAATTTATCTGTATTTTCTATAATACATGTATATATGGTGCCTACCGGTTTTGCCGGGCTTTCACTTCCCCTGGCTTAAGTAGTCCGGTAATACCAATATAATAGTCAGCAGGTATTAACACGCGCAATCCCTGCGTAATCGCTTCGGTAACCGGTGTAGATTCCGCTGAATTCGCATCAATCATTTTTGGATCAACACCTAAAAGGTTCGTTTTTATTGAAGCGTCATAACAAACGATGCCTCCACTTAAGACCTCATAATGTACACAACAAGCAAATGCTGACATCAGATAGCCTGCGGTGGCGCTTTCAGCGAAAGCGATGCGTTTGTTGCGCTGGGCCAAAAGATCCGCTAGGGATTCAACAATATTTTTTATATTACTACTGGAAGTGCTCATTTGTTATGATTATAGTCAAAAGCCAATTAGATTAGCGGACACGCAGTCTATTTTTTCTTTGTTTTACTAGCCTGTTTTGCTTTTTTAGGCGTTTTCTTAGGGACAGTTTTACTGGTGGTTTTGCTTACAGATTTACCAGACGGCTTTTCAGGTAGCAGCGCTTTTTTACGGCTATCATGTAAAGCCAGACTTTGCTGCAATTGCGCTACAAGATCTGTGGAAGGCTTTTCAAGTACTTTTGGTGCAGCGGGTAACTTTTTGCCAGAGGCCTTGGCTTTAATTAATTTTAAAAGCTGCTCGGTGTAGGTATCTTTGAACTGATTAATATTAAAAGTGCCTTCCAGGGTTTTAATAAGCCCGGTGGCCATATCAAGTTCCTTTTTATTGGTCGCTATTTTTTTTGTTTCAAATTCGGATGGATCCCTGATTTCATGGATAAACCGTAGGGTATGCAACATAAGAATATTTTTTGCAGAGCGCAATACGACTGGCTTTTCTTTATTTCTAAGCACAAAGGAACCAACACCTGCCATGCCTGTTTTTTTGAGTGCTTCTTCCAGGAGCTCAAAGGCCCTTTCTCCACCCTTGGCAGGAGCCACATAATAGGCCCGGTCAAACAAAATAACATCAATCTGCTCTGTTTTTGTAAATAATTCCAGATTGATCAGTTTTGTCTTTTCCGGACTTGCCTTTTCAAAATCCTGATCTGTCAGAACAACGTATTTCCCTTCGATTTCAAAACCCTTGACAATATTTTCCCATTGCACTTCCTTACCAGTGTTCTCGTTTATCCGTTTGAACCTGATATGTCCAAGATCTTTTTTATCCAACATATCCAGATCAAGCCCTTTTTCGTCAATGGCGGAGAATAGTTTGACGGGTATATTAACTAAGCCGAAAGCAATGGATCCCGTCCAGATGGAACGCATAACTATAAATTTTATGTGTAAAAAGAATGTAAGATTGCTTTATTCCTTTTTTTATAATACATAAATCGTTCCATGATATCTGACATTTACTAGTCCCTTCTATCCATTAGTAATTAAACTTAATTTACATCCTTAGAAGAGCTAATCCCAGGCTAAGTCTTTGCAAATTGGTACGAATTTAGATAGCTGTCTGTGACACACCTTTTTTATTTTATTAAATTACCGATATGTTCGACGCGAATTTATGGGGCCAGGCTGAGTCAATCTCCGTTAGTCAAATGGCACTTGGGGTGGCGTCATTTTCTGGGCCGGTTATTTATTATTAAGGATAGGCGGCTGGCAGATTTTCGGGAAAAAATCTGCACTTGATTATGTGATTCTCATTGTCGTAGGATCGGTCCTTTCAAAGATCATCATTGGAGATGCCCCATTTTTTCCAGCCACCGCGGCTTGTCTGGTAATGGTACTGCTTAACAGGTTCATTTCCTGGCTTTGTGCTAAATATAAGTGGTTCAGTTATTTATTAGAAGGTAAACCAGTGTTGTTATACGGGCAGGGACAGTTCTATTGGCAAAACCTGAAAAAATCATGCATTAGTTATCAGGAGTTTATGCAAAGCCTGCGTTTGGAAATGAACACAGAGCATCTTCAATTGATCCAGTCCGCTATGCTGGAGAGTAGCGGCAGGATTAGTTTTGTTCATAAACAAAACTCATAATTTTTTTGCGCTAACTCAGTTATCAGTTCGTTGTGTTTTAAATATTAAAAATCCACATATAATCAATTATCATGAAAATTAACAGTAACAACAATGCTAAAAATAATAAACCCGCAAAGCCCAACCTTGCGCCCCCCCTTATGAAGGATAAGAATAAAGACGTCGCAGCAGCATCCTTAGCGGCACCTGACACAAAAAGACCAAAACCAAGCCGACTAGGTCGTGTCTTTGACCACTTTTCAGGAAAAGTAACAGTAGTTACTGGTTCTCCTTGGGCTTTTATAATTGCCTTTCTGGTGATTATCACCTGGGCCATAAGTGGCCCTATCTTTAATTATTCCGACACCTGGCAATTGGTGATTAATACAGGAACGACCATTGTTACATTTCTAATGGTTTTTGTAATACAACAATCACAAAATAAGGATACTATGGCCCTGCAAATGAAACTCAATGAACTCATTGCCTCCAATAAGCGGGCGAGTAACCGGTTAATTGACGTAGAAGATCTGACGGAGGAGGAGCTGGTGCTTATTAAAGATTACTATATCAAGTTATCCTCTATTTCCAAAAAGGAAAAAGAGCTACAGCGCTCGCATTCTATCGAGGAAATGGAAACCTCTCAGATTGAAGAAGAAATAGAAGCCAATGAGCCCAAGGAGGACAAGATCAAAAAAAGTGAGGTAAAAAAATAAGATACCAATGTATTGAAGCGCATGAAGGTTGTAGAATTGATTACCCATTTGAGGTGGCCATTGCAACCCAGCACATTTATCCGGCATGGAGTTAGGTAATCATCATCGGCATGGATTATGTGCTTTATAGGGTGTTAATTTGTAACGCTTTGCTTGTTTTAAAAAACGTAATTTTAAAAAAGTAGATTATGCCGGAAAAGAACCTCAAAAAATATGTAGAAAAACGCCATTTTGACCAAACCCCAGAGCCCAAAGGAGGTAAGGGAACGGCAGCTAAATTGCATTTTGTAATCCAAAAACATGACGCTTCCAGATTGCATTATGATTTTAGATTGGAAATGGAAGGGGTGCTCAAAAGTTGGGCGGTTCCCAAAGGACCTTCACTGGATCCGGCCGTTAAACGCCTGGCTATGCAAGTAGAAGATCACCCATATGACTATAAAGATTTTGAAGGCATTATCCCTAAAGGAAACTATGGTGCTGGAACGGTTATCGTCTGGGACGAAGGAACTTATGAACCCATTGACGGTTCACAAGCAAAGAACAAAAAGGCAATGGAAAAGTCTTTACTGGCGGGACTAAAATCAGGAGACCTCAAATTCAGGTTATTTGGTGAAAAGTTGCAGGGTGAATTTGCCTTGGTAAAGACACATGGAGGCAATATGGCAGAAAATGCCTGGTTACTTATAAAACATAAGGATGAAGCGGTTAGCAAAAAGGACCTGAGTAAACTCGATAAGTCAGTTATCAGCGGAAAGACCATTCAACAAATGGAAAAGGCGCCCTCTGAGACCTATGGTAAAAAGACAAGTAAAAAGGCGACGCCCACAAAACGTGCAACTGAGGAATCTAAAAAAACGCCAAAGAAACAGGCCATAAAAAAAGAGGCGAAAAAATCAACGTCAAAATCAACACCAAAATCATCACCCAAGACCAACCATAACTCAGCCAAGTCCCAAAAAGGAGACAGGGAAACAAAGCGTCATAAGCCTAAAAGGGCAAAACCAGCAGAAAAGACACCTAAAGATGAAGAATCGGTTGCGAAAAATTTAGATTGGCGGCAAATCCTGAAAAAATTGCCCGAGACGGCGATGCCTACAAAAATCCAGCCTATGCTGGCTACTTTAGTAGACGCACCTTTTGACGATCCGGAATGGAATTTTGAAATCAAATGGGATGGATATCGCGCCATAGCTTATGTGGAACTCAAGGGTAAAGCCCAGCCAAAAACGTCTGTACACATAAAAAGTCGTAATCAAAAAGACTTTGAGCAAAAGTACTATCCAATAAGAACTTCACTGGAAAAGCTGACCGAGACAATGGTCCTGGATGGAGAGCTCGTTGTCGTGGATGAGGCAGGTATGCCGCAATTTGGTGCTTTGCAGAATTGGCGTAGTGAGTCGGATGGCACTTTGCTTTATTATGTATTTGATCTGCTATGGTATAAAGGAAAGGATTTACGTGATTTACCCTTGTCCATTCGTAAGGCCGTCTTAGAAATTGTGCTGCAAAACCAGGTGGATACAAATATCCGACTTGGTTACCTTGTTAAGCAAAACGGAATAGGCTTTTTGGGTAGTGTGGCTGAATTAGGTCTTGAAGGCATTGTTGCCAAAAAAGCAGACAGCATTTATGAATCTGGACGCCGCTCCAAATCCTGGCTCAAAATTAAAGTAGAACTAAGACAGGAAGTCATCCTCATTGGGTATACCTTGAATCATGGTTCTTCAAAAAAGTTCAGCTCTTTACTGCTTGGCGTCTATAAAAACGGGAAAGTTCAGTATGCTGGCAAAGTCGGCACTGGCTTTAGTGACAAAGATCAGCTTACCTTACTCAAGCATTTTAAACCCTATATACGCAAAACCAGCCCATTGGAAAAAGCGGTAGATGTAGACAAACCATCCAGATTTCGGCCCAACCCACCTGGCAGTGATGTTACCTGGCTCAATCCCAGGCTAGTGGGAGAGGTTAGCTACCGCGAAAGAACAGCAGATGGGTTATTTCGTCACCCTTCTTTTAAAGGACTGCGGCCGGACAAAGATCCGAAGGAGGTCGTTTTGGAGGAAAAAACCAGTACCCAACAATTACTAAATGAAACAGACAATACTATGGAGATCTCAAAAAAGGTAGCAAAAAAGGCAGCTAAGAAGGCGGTTGTCAAACAACCAAAGGCTGAAGCTGATATCAAGTCAAAGTCCAAGAGGGTGACTTCAAATAAGAAAATATCAAATATAACTAAGACCAAAGACGACCTGAAAACCGCTATGGCGCCTATCGAGGGAAAAACTGGTCATAAAACCCTACTGAATCCAACTGAAAAAACGCAGGTCAAGACAGTGGCGGGCAAAAAGTTACAATTTACCAACCTGGATAAATTATACTGGAAAAAAGAGCAGATAGATAAACGGACGCTTATCAATTACTATTACCAGATGGCTCCCTTTATTTTACCCTATTTAAAAGGACGCCCCCAATCCCTAAACCGTTTCCCGGATGGGGTCACCGGACAAAATTTTTATCAAAAGGATGTTACCGGAAAGGTGCCGGACTGGGCAAGTCTTTATTTATATCATAGTGAAGGTGATAAATCGGATAAACACTTTTTGGTAGCAGATGGAATGGCAGCTTTGTTATACATGGCATCACTGGGCTGTATAGAAATGAATCCCTGGAGCAGCACCATTAAAAAACCAGAAAATCCCACCTGGTGCATTATTGATTTAGATCCTGATAAAAACAAAAAAGGACAAAAGGCCTTTGAAGAAGTCATCACAGCAGCCCAGGTAACCCATGAAGTACTTGAAAGTATGGGGGTCGAAGGCTATCCTAAAACAAGTGGTGCCAGTGGCATACATATTTATATACCACTGGGTGATAAGTATAGTTATGAACAATCCAAACTATTTGCAAAACTTATTGTCACCGCCGTACACGAGCAGTTGCCTAAATTTACCACATTAGAAAGAACGGTGGCAGATAGACAAGGGAAAATGTATTTGGATTTTCTACAAAACCGTCCGCAGGCAACCATCGCGGCCCCATATTCTGTCCGTCCCAAACCTGGCGCAACAGTATCCATGCCCCTGGATTGGTCCGAAGTCAAAACAGGTCTTAAACGAGAAGATTTCAATATTCATAATGCCGTGCAAAGGGTGGAGAAAATTGGGGATTTATTTAAACCTGTATTGGGCAAGGGTATCGATCTTAAAAAAATATTGGCCAAAGTAAAATAATTTTAATCCACACGAACCTCGGCGGCCGGATAGACTGGTTTGAAATGTTGGTAATTGAAAGTAAAGTGGTTGGATAGAATCATCGAATATAGTAGTAGAACAGGTTAGTAGGATAGGGCCGCAGGCAAGTTAAAGTAGCATAGTTAAAGTGGGACAGAGAGGTCGGTCAGAAATGTTGACTGTCGGGAAATCCGTTTATGCCAATCTTTTTTTTCTAACCATCCTTAATCTTTATGATCATACAAAATCTGACAATTTTCACAGTAAAAGGTTCTTCGCTCAAATTTACCCAGATAGGCCCTTTTTAGCGGGATTTGACATCTTGGACAGGTGGATTTGTTATGGACACACCAGTGTTTTTTCAATGTGTATTTTTGTTTCCATTTTAGAAACAAAAAAGCATATTGCCTTACATCCTTGATAATGGCATTTAGCTGTTTGGCAGGTAAATCACCTACACTGTTCAAGGGGTGAAGACGTTTTCTGAACAGCACCTCATTTTTTATAATATTGCCGGATCCGGCAAATAATTCCTGGGTCAAAAGAGCGTCGCAAATCAAAAGTGTTGGTTGCTCAAGCAGTAAAGCCTTGGTTCTGTTGGGGTTCCAGTCGTCGCTCATAATATCAGCCTGCCACAAGTAGAGATCATCTAGATGCTCTTCCAGCAAACGTACGGAACATGCATAAAAGTAAATTGTTCCGGTTTTAAAAGTCAGGCTTAGTCTGGGGATCCTGTTTTCCTTTGGTTCATTAATGGTATAAGATCCAAAAAGCAGAAAGTGAATACGCAGTGTAAAACCACTAAATCGCAAAAGCAATTGTTTGCCCCAGGTTCGGATTTCCAGTAGCATTTTGGACTGCATGCGTTGAATCGGCATTTTACTATTACCTTCAACTTGCAGCACCTTTCTGTTTTTGAAAGGTTGTAGCGCTTCTTTTAAAATAACAAGTGTAGGTCCTTCAGGCATAATCTGTTTTTTATTATGAGGCGGATCATAACCATTTTGTCACCAAAAAAGTTCATCCCTGTTTACTTTATAGCTCCAGTCTTCCGGCAAATCTTCAAAGGTGATTTGTGGACCGAATGACCCGGTTGTTACTGTAAGTTGACAGCTATTATTGCTTATTAGAAGTTGATCTATATGAAGCACTTGAACCTTTTCAGGCAACACAGGATCATGAAAGACAATTTGTTTTTTAGGGGCATCAATTTCTATCCCCAAAAGGGAGGCTAATAGCAAAAATACACTGCCTACCGCCCAGGCCTGTGGCGCACAGGCTACTGGATAGGCTGTCGGGCCTTCTCCGTTTCTCTTTTTAAGACCACAAAACAGTTCTGGTAGCCTATTTAAATCTATAAAAGTTGTCGCTTCAAACAGGCCGTTAAATATCTGTACGACAGCTGATTTGAATCCATACCTGGCAAACCCCATGGCTATAAGTGCATTGTCATGTGGCCAAATGGAGCCGTTGTGATAGGACATGGGATTAAATTTTACGCTGTCACTGGCCAGTGTTCTTATTCCCCAAAGGCTAAACATTTTTGCAGACATTAGGGTCTGCATTGTTTGAGCGGATTTTTCCTTATCCGCGATACCAGTAAATAAAGCATGCCCTGCATTGGAAGCGCATACACGGCAAGGTTCTTTTTCTCCATCCAAGGCCAAAACAAAACACTTAAGGCGGCCGTCCCAAAAAATATCATTGAATTTACGCCGGATTTCAACGGCACTATTGCTTAATTTTTCTGCCAACTGTGGGTGCTCAAGTGCCGCTGCCATATCTGCAGCAAGAAGTTTTGCTTCATATGCATATCCCTGCACTTCACATAGTGCAATTGGGCTTTTAGCCAAGGTGCCATCCTTATGCATAATTGCATCTACAGAATCCTTCCAGCCCTGATTGGTCAGCGCATCGGGGTTCTTGAATTGATATTCAACAAAATGATCCTGATCAATGTCCCCAGATATGTCCATCCAGGCTAAGCCATCCAATACTGCTGGCCAAATGGCTTTAATAGCTGCCAGATCTCCCGTCCTTTTATAATACTTGCCGGCAAGAAGGATAAAAAGTGGTGTTGCATCCACTGTCCCATAATACCGCTTAAAAGGAATTTCGCCCGTATTGGCCATTTCTCCCTCTCTGGCTTCATGGAGAATTTTGCCTGGTTCAGCATCATTTTGACTACTGAACGTGTGGGCTTGCCAGTGCGCCAGAAATAATAACACATTTTTGGCCATTTGTGGCTGAATCCATAATAATTCAATAGCGGTAATTAGACCATCTCGGCCAAAGGGCGTATTATACCAGGGAACACCTGCATATATATATCGGTTTTGGCCCACTTCCGCATATAAAGAGAATAAATCCGTATAGGCTCTGTGGAGCCAGTTATTCAGATTAATATTATCTGAGCTTATCTGGGCCTGCTTGTGATCCCGAATGGAGCGTTCTTCCAGAATTTGCTTTTTGGCCTGGTCAAAACATAGTGAAGCATTAGGAGCACTACCAATCATAAAATGGACGGCTATCTGAAACTGCTGTTGTTCATGGGGCTGCAGATGCAAGGCAAACACCATTTTTTGCACCTGACAATCGGCCAGCAGACTTCCTTCATATTTAATGACGGCGGTTCTTTTTATATGATCCTGCCCCATATATTCTATGCGTATCACGCTACGACTATCCTGACAGATTTTTTCCACCGATCCGGGCTCAAGTTGCCTTTTGGTACCCCGAATCTCAAAAATATCTTTAAAATCCCCATCGAAATATAAGGATAAGGAACAAGAAATGTCACTTTCATTATAGTTGACGCAGGTAATCCTTTCATAATAACCTGCGTCGAGCATGAGTTGATGCCTGAATATATGAAGGGTGTTTTCAGGGATCTTACCTGCGGCGAGTACAGGATTGGTTAAATCCACAGAATGAATATTGTTGTGCTGTTTTATCGTACTGCCTAACAGTAAAGGCTTTTTGCCGTCAATGGTCAAAACCCATTCGTTGATAAAGCGCGTACCTCTGTGATAAATGCCATCTGACCCTGACGCTGCAGGATAAATATCACCCCAGGAGTCCATTAAAGCAAAACTATTGGCATGATTGAGCACCGTACTTTTCTCGCCGCTATGTTTACTATCAGGTTGAATATGGTACCTGTCCCCGGAAAGTTTGTGTTCCTGCTGGGATTTTAGCCGGGTTTCTGTTGTATTACTGGTTAATAAATCCATGACGATTTGTGACTTTAATGCAATTAAATAACTTTTGTGACCAGCTGCTGATGGGTAGGCTCCGTCCATTTATTGCTTCTGGGTGCCAAACGCCTGGTTTTTTCTTGAATTGAGCCGATCACCTTATGATAGGCATTTAGGTAACGCTCAGCCATTTTACGTGCGGTAAATCTGTTTTCGAAGCCCTGTCTGATAACGGACCTGCTTAGCCGATCTACATGTTGAATGGCAGTAATCGCCTCCTGAACAGTATGGACCAGGAAGCCGTCTATACCATCTCGAATGATCTCAGCAACGGATCCTCTAGGATAGGCAATGACTGGTGTGCCGCAACTCATCGCTTCAATCAGCACCATGCCAAATGGCTCTTCCCAGCTTATTGGAAAGAGAAGCGCCTTGGCATTCCCCAGAAAATCGGTTTTCTCCCATTCTGTTATTTCCCCAATAAACTCAATCAATGGATGATTTAATAAGTGTTTGATAAATCCTTCAAAATAATTAACCTCAGAAGGGTCGACCTTGGCCGCAATTTTCAAGGGAAGATTTGCCTCAATGGCAATTTCAATGGCCTGTTCAATTCCTTTTTCCGGAGAAATTCTTCCTAAAAAGGCCAGATACCCACCTTGTCCACTACCTGTATGATGTAAATCCAGGGGGAGTCCATGGTAAACAGTGGATAGCCACCCTGCTGCCGGCAGCGGTTGACGTTGATTATTTGAAATAGATACGATAAGTTCATTGGGAAAATTTCTGTAAATGGCAATATTCTCTGCCATATCTTGTCTGCCATGCAGCGTGGTTAAATGCGGTATATTGCTATTTTCCAGCCAGGGGAAATGCAGAAAATCAGTGTGAAAATGAAGTAAATCAAAGGAATCAGCTCTAGCCATAACCTCTTTTAATTGAATAACTTGATAGGTGATAGGATTGCTGCATTGGGTGTCCATTCTAAGGCATTTACCGACAATAGGAATCAGTGTTGCACTACTACAAGAATCCCCACTGGCAAATAAGGTAACCTCATGGCCCATTGCCACCAGCTCTTCTGTCAGATAATGAACCACTCTTTCAGTGCCCCCGTAAAATTTGGGTGGGACAGATTCAATTAAAGGGGCAATTTGTGCAATTTTCATAAATAAGTATTTATCGTTTATTAATGTATTGGCAAGTAGATCAACAGGTGCTATAAAAGGATAAGCTGCTAATTTTAGTCCATAATTGTAATAAGGGTAGCTTTTTCCCAAAGCAAACAATGCCAGCCTGGCACCCTGTAGCTGATATTGTTTTACTTATGATTTATAAGGATGTTACTTTTATAAATTCGTTATTTTAAAAGTTTGGTAATAAAACATTTACCTCATTTATAAGCAGCCACACATTGTAGCAATCTTAGTACATAATGCGGAGGCTTAACCCCTTAAATGAATAGCAGATAGCAGGTTATTGTTATGTACGTAAGATTATTATATTCAGTCAACAAATGTTTCCACCAGCTAGGCACCGCAGTCCTTTTTTGAACCATTTCAGACCTTCTGGTTAAGATGGATGCCTAAACTTTGCAAATTATGATCTCCTTTACAATTTCATGTTATCTCGTTTGCAAACAAGGGCATTTTTCACGACAGGTAAGCAAAAAGAGGGTATAGTTGGGATGATCTGGGCATTAATTACCTCAAGCAAAAAGCATGGTTACAATTTAAAGCTTAAGAGTGTCAATTATGGTTGCATCTAGTAAATTTATTCTGGCATGTATTGTGAGCCATAGATAATGACCCTAAAACAGCTATATGGCTGTTATAAAAGTTTTTAGTATTGTAAAGCATTAAATATAATAATAACATTAAACGATCAACAATGCATTCACAGACGACCACCAATCACGAAGCAATTAAAGCCTGGGTAGAAGCCCGGGAAGGCAGACCTAGTATCTTTCAGGCTTCAAAAAATGATGATAGCGCTATTTTGCGTATTGATATTCCAGGTTATAGCAATGAAAACGCACTAATGCCGATTTCCTGGGATAAGTTTTTTAAAATATTTGACAGCGAAGCGCTACAATTTTTCTATCAGGACACCACCGAGGAGGGAAAGATGAGTAATTTTAATAAAATCGTTGCAGGAAAGGATAATAATTTATATTGAATTGAATTCAATATTATTTACCAGCACCGTGGGTATCAGTCAACACGCCCTCACCAAGAAGGTGTAGGTATATTGACTGATACCAATTTAAATAGCACTTTTATGATCATGGCAGGCAATTTAAAATTGCCTGCTTATGGCTTTCATGGAGATTATTCCCAAACAAAATCTGCTTGCCCGGCTAGCAGCGATAGGAAGCTTTCTAGTCCAAATGCTTCCTTGGTCTGTAAATCAAAATCATGAAGTACATCTTTAAGTAAGGCAATAGAAGCTGCATTATTCATATTGAGAATCTCCGCTTGGCTCGTCATAATTTTATGCCGTTTTTTAATCACGCGAAGTTCTTTTTTTAGCATTGGAAGTGTTGGACTTTCACAATCATCAAAGCAAAGAATTGCGTCGTATTTAGGATGGGATTCAATTTCCATTTCTTCTATTTTCAACTCTTTAATCTGCTCTTTGAGTATTTCATTATAGATGTCGAGTTTGTCGTCGGTCATCTGTTGGATATTATCTTCCTCCTTATGAATCCACCCTAATTCCAGTCTCAGAAGGGTATGAAGATCCTTTTGCTGATAAGCCTGTGTGAGCTGCTGCATCAGCGCTTCTTTTTCCACTTTCTTATCCTCATCCCTTTCCAGATCAGGGTGGAAAATCTTAGCCAACTGCTTATAAATAGAACTAATATTTTTTTGTTTAATGGCTTCTTTCTCTTTGGCTATACGTTCTTTTTTCTGTTGTGCAGTCGTTTTATTTTTCGGCGGTTCGTTCTCAAAATAGTCGAATTCGTCTCCAAAATCGAATGATTGCTGCCTGGCCTGTTGATGCCTGCCTCCATTTTCATCTTCTTCATTCACAGAAGATTGCTCAAATGGGTTCCACGCAGCGTCATTGGACTGTTGTTCCTCCTGGTCGTTAAATTCCTGGATCAGTTGATGTATCTTTTCATGCAGCTTATCAAATTCAGTAATACTTTCAATCTCTACAGGATCAAAATCAATCCCCATTTCGAATAATTGCTCAATTGCCTCTACTTTGAATTCATTCAAATCCTCTTGCATAGACTCCGCATAGCTTTTTTTATAAAGCTTTTTCCATATAACGTGCAGTTCTGAGTCTTTATTTATGATTTCCACATCAATTTTCTCAAAATTCAATTTAACCAACCTGCCCAGCAATTGGTGCTCGGCTGGACTTAATTCCCTTCTTTTTCGTTTGTAGAAAAGGAATAGTGTTTTTACATAAGAGACGCCAAGTTGGTTTTCCTTCGTCTGAAATGGATAAATCTGCTTCGCATAAAAATCAAGCATCTGATCCATTTCAAGCGCCTTAGCATTAACCCGCTTTTGCTGGTTTTCCAGCTGTTCAATCAGCCGATTAAATTTTTTCTGCCCTGGACTAAGTAGCTTGTTCTTTGCGCCCTTAAATAGCAAAGATCGTTCTGCAACTGATGACTGATTCTGATTAGAATCATTGGCTTGATCCTTTTTTGAATTACCTATGCCTGCTTTTTGAGGGCCGTCTTTTGTGTTGTTACTTTTTGATTCGGAGGATTGGGACGCCGTATTGTGTTTACGAGTGTTCTTTACTGTGGCCATTAACTGATTAATATAAAAATTTTATTAAGTTGAAAGATTCCGCAAGCATATGGGTGTTGGAATATTTTGCCTGTTTATCATTTTTTCTGATCGCCCTGTGGCGCGTCCTTATCGTCTATATCCCATCGTCGTCATTGGCGTCATTATCTAAATCATCATCATCAAAATTATTGTCTAAATCATCGTCAAAATCAGGTCCCTCTGAATCCGATAAAATGGAATCCATAAGGGTCGCGTCCAATTTGTTCCAGAAAGAATCTTCTGAAAATATTGAAAAGTCCTCAATTGTATCATCCAAATCATCCTGGTGTGCTCCCTCGTGGAAACTCACATTGTGTTTGCTGCCACTTTTTTGCTTTATTAGCTGAAACAGCGCATCTGGAGAACTGTCCATTACCTTCAAATCTTCTCTTAACTCTTGATTATCATCATTTAAAATTAGGATCTCATCCTCTAATTCCTCTTCTGAAATTGTTTGATAATCAAAATTTGGGTTAGGGAAAGTCAAATATTTACCTTCCAGTTCAAAACGAATGGTTTGTCTTAATATCATTTTCTTGTGATGCTTCAGTAAACCACAAAAAGCAGTCACGATGGCGCGTGGCATAGTATCCTTGGGATGATCCAATATTTTTTGGAGCCATTCTGATTCAAGCTTTTCGAGCGGTTGGTTGTTGCTGCTATCGTAATGATAAATAGCCTCCTGAACCCGCTCGGTCATTTTTGACCAATATTGGATATCTTCTTTTTTATCTCCTACATTCATTTTCAGTAAAGAGACTGCATTTCCCATTTTTTCCTTGGATCCTGCATCCTTATAGGCCAATTGCAACAATTCAGCCTCCATCGCAAATAAATTACCCAAACGTGCCAGTCCCATACCGTGCGCAATATCTTCCAGCTGTTTATTGATAAAAATACTTAATTTAAAGGCATGTTTAAAATAGCCTTGTCTGATGCGGTAATTGCAACCATTTATACTCCAATTTAATATCATGTCCTCTTGGTCGTCATTAATGGGAATGGCTAAGACTTCCATGTCCATATTCATTAGCTTGTCTGCGACCTGTCGCTTGATGGATTCAAATAAGTCGTTTTCCGTAGCAGGAAGTTGGTCTGCGTCAAGTAATATACCATGCCCTCGGCTAAGATACTCTCGGATTCTTAAAAATATCTGGGTCAGCCTTTCAGTAATCCAAAAATCAAATTCCAGTCCTTCAGATTTTTTAAAAAGCGCCTTAAAAGAAGCACTATTTTCGCAAGAATCCATACTCTCGTAGAGCGAAGAATAAATAAAAGTTTTAATCTGCTTACGCGTATCGGTGAACAATTTTTCCGTAGCCTCACTTTCAAAATCCTGCAAAAAGGTTATAGCTTTTAAATAATAAGTGGAATGCAGCTCTATATTGTCTAGCTTTTCCTTATTTAATCTTTTTTGAAAGGCAGTCGACAATTCTTGTAGCCGCCACAGAGCACCCCGGCACGCTGTAATGGCATCATCTATTTTATTTAGGCTATTTAGTACGCTTTTATAAAAAACACCAAGCTTTTGATAATTTCTACATAGCAATATCAATTGACGCAGAAGATGCCCTCGACATAAGAAGGAATTTGTTGACTGGCATTTTGATTATTTGGCATGTTTTATACTTATGTTTGAGAGAGCTGATTTCTGCCACGAAAATAACCATTTACCTGTAAACCAAGCCATGTGCAGCGGGAAAAGTCCCCCCAAAAGAAAATTGGCAACGGCTCCTGAGCGGCGAAATCATTTAGCATTCAATATTGAAAAGCTGCAGCATAAATACAAAAAACTAATATTCAACACCTTATATAACTCAATTTATAATTTTTATTAGTTAAGTGAAAATAAAAACTATTTCTAAATGCATCTTTATGCATCGGAAATACCATCTTTTTTCCAGCTACTTTTGCCTATCAATATTTTGATTGGCGGGAAATTGATAGTCTGAATTAAAATGCTACTGATTGATATTGTTAGCGCGGTTTTATTTTCACATGGAAGCAAAAGAAGATAGGTGGTTTCCATAGGAAATCAAGGGCTGATTTTACAGCGGGTACAAATTTAAGCCTGCATTTTTGGCATATCAACGAGTAATTATACCTTCAATTTGATATTGCCAGCCATACAACAGCTTTAGTAATTCAGTTATGCCTTCTTTATGAAAGATCACATTCATGTCGAATTTCTGCGTAAAAATGAACATCAGAAGTCTATTTCTACTGAGGATTATAGTAATAAGTTGTTTATCTGTACTTTATAAGAAAGCGCTAATTGCAGAAGGAAATAATAAGTACCGGGCTATGTAAGGGTTTTTAGTTGATCTTTGTTGGTTGCAATTGCTATTACTATTTGCCCGGTACCTACTTCTTAACCTACTTCAATCCAAAAATTGCTATAAATGAGGGTTGTCATTTATTTTCAACTTGCTGAGGCAAAGCTATGCTGCTCAGCACACTCCATTTGTAGTTATGCAAGGAAACTATTGTAGTAATATTATGACAAATGCCGTCCAGATATTCAGGTTTTCCAGGTTTCCAGGCGTACCGTTATTGTAGATTGGTATCTGAGCATCAAAAAAATCACTAATGTGACGCGGATATTCATATATAGTAAGCAAGAAACAAGGTGCGCCACCCAGCAAATACGTAGTCATGCAGAGCTGACTTTACATAATTTTGAATCCCACTACCAAATCCACTTATCCTACAGCCCGGACTACCCGTCCTCACTTTACCTGCTGAATCCTTTGAATTTATTAGTTTTATAAATAATACAATAGCGCCTATTATTCGGACAATATTTTTTTGATACAATCAATTGCCGAGCTGTTATTTTTCTTTAGCGCCGCATAACGCTGCCTGAGTTCAATCGTTTCCTTTTGTAATTCTTGCAAAATCAAATCAAGGTCATACATTCTAAAAAACATAGCGTTTAGAGACAATCTTTTGAAATACTTGGGATGGTCGGGCAATTCATCTATGTGTAGATGAATAGTGCCCAGCAGTTCAAACAAAACCTGGTTCAATTCGTGGACTTTTTCCTTTGAGAGTTCCTTTATACGGGGCTTGTGAAAGCGTAGAAATTGAATAAAGTAGTTGAGCAAATTGGTTGTTTTTTTCCTTTTTATTGCTTTCCGGATTTTTTCTTTCAATTTAATTGACTCAGCACCAATTGATACTGGTAACTTTCTAAATCGAAGTGATGATAAAATAGTAGTGATGGGGGCGGCAATTTCCATTAAATCGCTGATACTACGTTCCATGCCTTGCCAAAGTTTTATTTCATCTTGTATAATATCTGAATCGATCACGATATTAAGCGGCAAGGATGGCATATATTTATATTTAAGGCTTGCATTGCCAAGAATCGGCTCAAAGTGTTGACGGACAGCCTGCAGCGCCTTTTCTTGCAGCTCTTTATAACCTTTGACAGTTGACGAATCTATTAATGAATAATCAATATTCTGCATCCTTAAATAATCCTGGTACCGCCTAATAGATATCTCTAAGCTATTCTCCAGGTCTTGCTGGATGGTTTCATTATAAAGCCTTTGATGAAAGTGATTAAACAATGGACTCTCATAGTGAGCGGTAGTTGTAAGATCCTGTAATTGCACTTTAATATGAATCATAAGCGATTCCTTTTCCTTAGCTGTAATTTTTTTATTGATCCAAGGTTTATAGTAAAAGCTAAAAAGGCTTTTTAAAATAAAGAATCTCAGCTTATTATTTAAAGTAATTTTGGGGACAAGTTTCTTATAATACAATTCATCAAGGGCAGCTTGCTTGGCTGTAGCCTGGGTTAGAAGATTTGCCGCGTCCTCTATCTGATCCAGTAAACCGAAAAAGTTTTCAAAGGCCATTAATATGGCCTCTTCCTCGGACATATCTTCGGGAAAATACTTCGCATCGTCTTCCGCATCATCTTGAATGGATTTTATAAACTCCAATTCTTTATCACGCACTGCCGCCTCACCTTGTTTTTTATCCATACTTGATTGAACCTTATTTTTACCTTTTGCGCTAGCCTTTTTTATTGCATTTTTCATCACTGATGCATAATTATATGAAGATAAACATTTTAGCACGTAGAATATTATTAATATTCAAATACCTCATCTATATGCTTAAGCGCAGCATTGCGGCCCTTTTTCATTTGCTGTGTAAAAGCACCAAATTTTTCCAATAGCGGTTTTGCATCTGCCATGGTTAGTGTTATGACCTCAGTTGATTTAACCTTATAATCCTTATATTGAAACACAAATCGTCGAAACTTGGGTCCATCCTTTGCTCCTGGAATCGCAATTTGAGCAGTTTATAAAAAGTAGAAAGCAACTTCTTTAGCCGCCTGGCATCATTTAGTGGTATTTCAGCTACATCTTCGTCTTCAAAATCCTCATCATTATCAAAATCTTCGTTAATGTCAAATTCATCGTCATCTTCATCAAATTCTTTTTCAATTTCATCTGTAGAATCAGTCCTCTGACACTTATACATTCTTGACTGTACTAGTTCCATATATTTAACTGAAAAATTAAACAGGGCATCAAATGGAACTACACTGGGGAGTGGGTCCTCCAAAAGAGCTACTAATTGATAATAATCTGATTTATTCAATTGCGATGTAAGTCGTGGATAGCTCATAAAAATTTCATGAAGAATGCTATGCAATTTTAAGGTGACCTTCAACCCTTTATAATTAAGCTGTGTAAAAATGGCTCTGATTACCAAATCATTTCTTAAATCCTCCAGATTCAAACCAGCTGCTATGTCTGAGAGCTGTTTGTACTGGAAGATCATTGTAGTGACCGCCTGTTTATATTGCCGTTTATCTAAACGGCCATTTAAACGCTCATGCATCAGATTCTGATAGGCTTCCAATGGACTTGGACGATTGTTCTGCTCAAAGATTTTAAGGTTCACAAATTTACCAAAATGTCCAATCAAAAGGTCGTGGATAAGGTCGCCTAATTCGTCTTCAGTTTCCGGGATATCCTTGGGTGACTCGAAGTCGAGCCCTTGGTCCTGTAAATATTCCCGCATTAGTAATGCGGCTCTAGCCATCCTTTCTTGAAACCAGAACGCGAAATCAGTACCAGTGACCTGTTTGAAAAGCTTTAAATATAAATCATTTTTCAGAAGCAACTCTCTGGGATGTAAAGCAGCCACTCCCATTAAGAATTTGTGTATATTAGCAAACATATCGGCCTTTTGTTCGCCTGTCACCTGTTTTTCTTCCTCCTTAGTAAAGGGCAACAACAATGAAAAATATTCAGCCTGGACAACAATTCCCTTTTGTTCCAACTCAAGCAGTTTTGGAAGATTCTTTGCCATATGTGTAGAAAGTTGCGCTAAATCTTCATGTTGCTGCTCGGTGACATCTTCAATCTTATCTAATAGTTTATCACATTTATCCAAATATTGAAATTGTCGCTTCTTGTCATAAAAGTTATCAAAAAGGAAATCCTTTAAGTGCTCAGGAAAGGTTATCGGCTGAATAAGATCGGGCATGAGTGAATATTTTTAAAGTTTGGACAAAACTACCAAATTGATTTGAAACAAAGCGAATTTGCTGCAAAATGAACATTTTGGATCAATTATAAGAAACGTCACTATCAAAAACTTGAATTGACTTGGTTTGGTCCAAGTAATGGATTTGGGTAGGCAGATATCTTCCCATTTGTCGAACCAGCCTGTTGATTGCTCACTTTTAAATTTTGAATCAAAAAATTAACGCTTTTAAGATCGAATAATCGCATCATAATTTTCAGGGTTATAAAAATAATAAAAAACAATTGCAAAAGCTGAGCTCCTTTGTCTTTTTTTTCAAAATAGTTGCTGAATATAATCGTCTGCCAAGGCTGGCTAATAGAAGCAATGGCTACTATTATCTTTCTCTGACCTTCTATTTGGAAGCCTTTTATGGTCAAAAAAGTAAATATTACAATTTTGAAAATTATTTTTTAAAATTATTTTCCAAAGCCGTATCCATGATATGCTGTGCATTATAGCCCAAAACCTATGTTGAAGATTAAACAAGAAGTAACGCCAACTCTTGCCGAATTGATTAAATTTGAATATATCAAGCCAATTAAGCAGAATATTTTTGATTTAGTGTTTTGTCTAATATATTTAAGGGTGACGGATTAGGCAATCGAAACAAAATTTAATTTTACCAATAGCAATTATGGGAAACCAATTATTTGAAACAGAATTTTTAAAAGGAGGTGATGGCGAGTGGGGACTGGGCAATGCGTTAGGGCCATCCTTATATTTGCCACATACGCAATTATTCAACTTATCCGGGGGATGGGGACATATGGATTTCTTAAATATACCTACCGAGGAGTTTAATTTATTTAGTAATAAATATAAAACCCAACGTGGTATTCAAACCATGACCAGAATCGGCCGGCCGTTATTTGAAATCAGTTATATGATCAAGGGTAGCGGCATTATTGATTTAAACAATCAGGGAGCATTGACCTTACATGCGCGGCAATTCAATATTACCTACACACCATATACAGAGTGCAAGACGACCTTACAACCTAAGCTTGATGCAGAGACGCTCGACATATACTTATCTTATGACCAGTTATATCATTATCACGACATTTTCCCTGAAGTTGTAGAACCATTTCTGGAGGCTGCCCAAACCAAGCGGCATTATAATTTTAAATCCGTGCCTCTGTATCTGACGGGAAAGATTTATGACCAAGCGCTTCGCGTAAGTCAGTTAATTCATCAGCCAACTATCGCTAAACAGATATTACCAGCCGTATTTAATGTAAATGTACAGTCATTAATAACGGACACTTTTCGATACTTGGATCGCTCAAAATCTAAAGGGATATCCAATTTGCAGGAACAGCGGATGAAAATGCTTAGCGGAGATATTTTTAAAATTATAGGGACAGGGGATATAAATATTGAGCAATTGGCATCTTACGTAGATTTATCCATACCTGAATTTAAAGGCTTGCTGGGGGAGTGGTATAATAAAGTACCCAGGAATTTTATTTTTGAATTAAAAATGACTGCTGCCCGTAGGCTCATTCAAGAAAATATTTCCTTTCAGGAAGTGGCAAGCAGGATTGGTTATAGTACGCCGGAGATTTTTTCCCAGCGGTTTAAATATATCTATGGGATTGCTCCCAGAGAATACAAATATAACTGGAAAAAAAGAGCACATTGCGATCAGCGGTTCGGATTAATCGTATAGGGGCATTGGTCCCCCAAAACGCTAAATTAGCGCTATGGGGATTTTAATAAAAACAATTTCAGACAAATTTAAAAATTATGGGCCGGAAATTATTTAAAACAAAATTCTTGCATGGTTCAAATGCTTATTGGATGAAAAGGAGTCATCCAGACCATCCTTGTCATAAACCGCATATTGGGGAAGTTTATTGCTTATACGACAAAGGAGAGGGGTGGGGATATGCTGTTTTTAATGTGCTGCGGATTACCGGTGGTTTTTTTGTCCGTAGCCTCTACCATATCAATAAAACAGTGTGGGCACATACTACTATAAAACGACACTTATTGGAATTTGGGTATGTCTATAGAAATGGCGGTATAATAAATTACGACGACAATGGAGAAGTAATGCTTAGAGATTGCCAGATGAATTTTAGGTTTGATCCTTGTATGGATTGTGAGGTTAAATTATTCAGGCATACAATCGAAACAATTGATTTTCATACTAACAGGGCATTTTTAGAAAGATATAAAAAGGACTTTCCCCAATTGATAGTCCCCTGTATGGAAGCTATGGATCAAGAGATATCCTACGTGCCCTTAGACTATATGCCCTATGCTCCCGAAGCATTAAGGCCGGTACTCAAAGAGATTAGAGCTGTATTTACGAGAAAACCTCATTTTGGCCGGCAAATATCCATAAAAATGAAAAACATGGCTATTTTATTGGTTCGAAAAACCTTAACAGCTATTACGGATCAGGTCTATCCACGTTTGTTTGACGAACAAAAAGCGGAACTGGCAAAATTTGAAAAGGACCCATTGGATTGTTTTGAGTCGCGCCCAAATTTGGAAATAGCGAAAAAGCGATTGGGTTTGACAGGAGCTGATTTAAAAAATATTTTTGGCAGCGACATAATCTGTCGTTTAGCGAATTTGTAAAACAAGTCTGGGTTGAGGAAGTTGCCCGGAGATTAAAAGCTGATTATGGTGAAAGTATAGAATCGATTGCCTTAGATTTGGGCTGGAGTAGCGCAGGTAATCTATCCAATGATTTTAAGCGAATGACAGGTCTTTCACCTTCTGAATATAGGCTAAAGTATAAACAGTTAGAATAAATAAATTTATTCTAACTGTTTAACTTTATTATTGTAATCCAAAAAAATGGACTGTGCGCCTTATTTCTTTACCCTACTTTTGACAAATTTATATTTATTATAATTGGCTTTGCCGGTAGGTTTGAAAACAATCCCATTTTTACGCATTAGTGCATTAGTGATACTAGAAGAGAAAAGCCGGACACCATATTCACGTTCAATATGGTCCTGTACTTCAGCCACTTCTCGAAATTGTCCAAGAAAACCGTCCTCTATACTCATTTTAATCAGATAGGAGGGACCGTGAAAGGTTTTTGTCTTCTTTTTAATGACCGAAAATTCAACCCTTGTAACACCTTCTCTTTTTACTTTATCTGAAATTCGCCTGTATATATGGGCTTTAGAAATTTTGGTCAAATCGAGTTTTAGTAATTCACTGACCTCTACACCGAATAGATTGCAAATGCTTGCCAGTTTTTTCGGCATATAATCACCACCATTTTCAATTCTAGAAATGGTGGCCGGACTAATACCTGTTAGTTTACTTAGATTAACCATCGAGAATCCCAGGCTCAATCTGAAGTCCCTGATTTTTTGTCCTTTAGCGATTAAATCTTGTTTTTTGGTAGCCATAAGACAAATAAAATGAATATATAGATTTCAAATATTTCATAGCCAAATTCTTTTAATTTGAGCCTGGTTTTTATAAGGTTATTTGATTTATTAAAATCGGTCACAAAGAATGTGCATTTTTCAAAAACTAATTATATCTAACTGATATTTAAAATATTATAAATGTTTATATTGCATATTTATTGACCAAATTATGCAGCTTTATTTGACAATTTAATATTTTTTATTATATTATAACAAATTGTTATAAAAATATTTTCTTATAAATTTCCTTAAAGCAATTTGGTTATTTGCAAGTTTTGGGTTTAAAAATTCTGACAGCTTTATATAATTTATAATTTTTTTTAGCAGGCTGGACGCACTTGATATCTTTATTACTTTTTAATGCATTTGAAATAACGGAGGAGGGGATACTTTTCTGGTAGTTGTCAAGGATCAGTTGTTTTATCTCACTTACCCTTTTAAACTTATTTAGGTGACCTTCGTTAACCAACAATTCTATTATACGGGTGTGCTTTAGAAAACTTGCCTGGCTTTCCACAACCATGATCCCGGCATTTTGATCCGCGTTCCCATCTATTATATAAGGATTCAGTCTTTTCTTCCTGGCGATTTCTGAGATCACCTCAGGAGATAAATCCAATAAGTCTTCAGGATAAATTTCAAAAAACATACATACTCTATCGAAACTATAGGCCTGAATATTAGCCCTACCATTCTCAATTCTGCATATGGTTGACCCGCTAATTCCGGTCAGATGTGTGAGCGCTGATCGGGATATGTATGACTTTTCGCGTAAGGTTTTTAATACCTGGCCCATTTTTCTCTTACGTAAAGCATTACTAATCATATAAATAAATTTATAAGATGTAAAATAGGATTCTCAATTAAATTATTCAATCCGGCCTATTTAAGGCCGTGGCTAATAAATCTTTAGGCCCAAAATAAATGGTTATTCATACTTCATCATTCTTGTAATCGTTGCGCCTATTCATTAAAGCTCATATTGCAAGAGAAAAAGGCAAATCTACAATAGCAGTTCACTGAATGAAGCAGGACCTGTTTTTTGGTACCTGAATTAACAGTCAATATAGTGGATCCAAAAAGTCTCCATCAAATTTAAACGCTATAACAGAAAATAAGGCATCATCCTTAAGCCTTTAATCTTTAGGTTTCTTTTTTACGTAAGTTTTGAGATTTTTCCTTATAAATTTAGCTTCAATGTAATTCTTTGCCTTGAAGCTACTGGTAATCTTTGTCGATTTAAATGTGACCCCGTAGCTCTCCAAAAATTTTTCATTTACTTCTTTTATCGTTTTAGGCTCGTCCAAAAAACCTTCATCAAATATTTTATCAATGTAAAATGTAGGCCCTTTAAATTTCACAAAGGCTTCTTTAAGATCCGCTGCCGATAACTCACTTTTTCTGTTGGCCCTTCGAAATTTTTCTACTTGCCTTTGCAATATATCCTCCGTCCATTCATCAATATTCAGATTAGCAAGTTCATCAATGGTTATCCCAAATACATCGCAAATCAGTTTTAACTTCTCAAATTCAAAATTATGATTAACAGTTTCAATTCTAAAAATCGTACTATGACTAACCTTTGCTAATATTGATAAAATGTCCCTTTTTAAGCATGCTTTTTCCCTAAGATTCAATAAATTTTTACCAATTCTTTGTCTATATTCTACATCTTTCACCATTTAACAAATAGAAGAAAAATTAAGATTTATAATTTTTCTTTGGTGAAATAAAATACATCTATTATCTTTGTTATGTCATTTGAGAATTGCATTGTATTGCCGATTAAATCAATCCAGTTTTTAGATATATTTTAATTCATTAAAATAATTATATAACTGATTAATAAAAGTTTAATTAAAACAATATGATATTAACTTATATTATAATATTAAAAAAATAATTAATTAAAATAAATTAATAGTTACACATATTATATATATAGAATATGATTAACTAAAAAATCAACCAAATTACTTAAAATAAGTATTAAACAACCGCCATTTAAGATTGCTGAGATAAATATATAGATAAACACCGCCGTTACGATCATTACAAATGATGGGGGAAAGTAGTTGTAATAAAAAAAATAAAATGCATTTTATGAAAAAAATCATATGCATTATGGGCACCGCTATGCTCATGATGAACGCCTATGGTCAAAAACCGATAGCCCAAAGTTATTTTATAGGCTCAAATATCCCAGATATGCCGCTATCAAGAATCCTTAACTACAAAGATTCAACAGCTAGCTTGTCATCCTTTGGAGAAAAACTTATTATTTTGGATTTTTGGACTAAGGATTGCGGACCATGCATCGCTTCGTTTCCCAAAATGGATTCCATCCAACAGCATTTAAAAGATAAAGTTCAATTTATCCTAATAACACTAGACTCAAAAACTGAAGTAGAAAAGTTTTTACAGAGATACAATAAAAAAAATAAAAAACCCCTTTCCCTACCAATTATATATAATGAAATAGCCATACAGCAATTATTTGCTCATATGGGAGTTCCGCATATGGCTATTATAAATTTTAATGGGGAATTATTAATGCAATCAACTGGGAAATGGTTATTAAATGAGGCATTCTTAAATACAATAGCTACAGAAGAGATTAATAAAAATCTGTATTATAAAAAGCATGGGGTTAAAGTCAAATTAATTAAAGATAAAAAACCAAACGAATTTCTTCTCAAAAGACTACATGAAAATAAATATATAGATCTAACCCCAATTTACCAGCGGTAAATAGAAATACTTTTAAAGCCATAACGACCAAACTATTAAATAAACAATAAAGAAATTTTAATAATATAAAAATGTATAAAAAGATTACTTGCCTATTCTTACTAATTTATGGTTTTTGCAATTCATCATCTGCTCAGACTAATAATATAAAAGGGAGGATCAACGACTCTACCGGCAATTCAATCGTAGGAGCGACTATTTCTACAATAAATAAAAAATCTACTACAAGCAGTACTAAAGATGGATTCATTTTAAGGTTAAAAAATATTCCAGATACCTTAATCATTAGTCATATTGGGTATGAACCGCAAAGTGTAATTGTAAATGACACCTCCTTTCTTATTATAAAGATGCTAAAAAGAAATGTGAACAATTTATTGGACGTTACCATTAATACTGGTTATCAAAAATTACCACGTGAACGTGCTACAGGTTCATTTACAGTCATTAATAATGATGTCTTGAACCATCAGGTGGGCAATAATATTCTTGACCGGCTGAAAGGCGTAACAAATGGTTTATTATTTGACGAGGAGAAGGCGAGATTGAATGGAAAAAAAATCAACTTTAATATTCGCGGATTAAGTTCAATAAATGGAAACAAAGACCCACTGATTGTATTGGATAATTTTCCGTACGAAGGGGATATAAATAATATAAATCCTAACGATGTTGAATCCATAACAATTCTAAAGGATGCTGCTGCGGCATCTATTTGGGGCACAAAAGCTGGTAATGGTGTTGTAGTAATTACGACAAAAAGTGGTTCGTTCAACAACCCGTTAAGTGTAAATGTAAACTCAACAATTTCCTATACACCAAAACCAGACCTTTTCACCATCGACAGGATGACAGTACCAGACTATATTGATTTCGAAAGGACTTTATATGATAAGGGATATTTTAATGCTATCATTAAGAACTATGCATATACCGCATTAACTCCCGTTGTCGATATTCTAAATAAACAGAAAAATGGAGAACTCACTAATGAAGAAGCCGAAATGCAAATACAAGCTTTAAAGGCTTATGACAACCGTAAGGATTTGGAGAAATATCTCTATAATAATGCAGTCAATCAACAATACTCATTAAATTTAAATGGTGGCAATAAAAGGAGGCTTATTTTCTGTCTTTAGGTGTCGATAATAATTTAGGAAATTTGGGCTCCAAATTCAATAGGATTACTGGCAATGTCAAAAATGATTTTAAACCATTCAAATTTTTGTCTTTTTCTACCAATATTACCTATACGCAGGTCAAAACTTCTCCTGGCATTGCAATTGGGCCAATAACAAAAATTGCCTTCAGGGACGCTCCATATGCAAGATTGGCTAATGAAAACGGAGATGCTTTAGCTGTTGACGCTAATTATAGAGGATCTTATACCGACACTGCTGGTAATGGAAAGCTACTTAACTGGAAATATTTCCCCCTAAATGATTATACGCATACACATTATAATAATTTAGAAAAAAGTATAAGGGCTAATTTAGGTGCTGAATTAACCATCATGAAAGGTTTGGTAATGAATTTAAAATATCAGTATGAATGGCAAAACTCAACCGATGCCACCTTTTACGATCCATCCAGTTTTTATGTCCGTGACTTAGTCAATAGATTCTCATCTATTGACCCTGAAACTGGATTGGTAGTTTATAATCTGCCAAATGGCGGAATCCTGCATAATGTTAATAGTTTTGTAGAATCAAAAAATTATAGAGGGCAGTTTAACCTAGACAAAGACATTAAACAGTTTAAAATTGATGCAATTATAGGCGCAGAAATTAGAAAAATAAAAACAAGAAGTGATGAGTTTACAGCCTACGGTTATAACGAGAATAATTTAACTTCATCTGGTGTTAATGAAAATATCGGATATAGATCCTTTCTCGGAAATACAATGGAATATATAGATAATTCCAAATCTTTTACCGGGCTACAAAATAATTATGTTTCTTATTTTGGAAACGCTGCTGTTTCCTATCTTAATAAATATATAGTTTCAGGAAGCGCCAGAAGGGACGCTTCAAATTTATTTGGCGTTAATATCAATGATAAGTGGAATCCATTCTGGTCAGCTGGTTTAGCATGGGATATTAACCGTGAGAAATTTTTTAATTTAGATTTTGTTGACTATTTAAAATTAAGAACCACCTTGGGCGTTAGTGGCAACGTTGACCAATCAAAATCTGCTGTTACAGTCATCAGTTCAATTGGTGTCATTATGCCAAATTATTTACCGTCTTCAATGATTGCCCAATATGCAAATCCAGAACTTGGTTGGGAAAAGGTCCGAACTTTAAATTTGGGGCTAGATTATGCTATACTCAACAACACTTTTGCAGGCAGTTTTGAATATTATGTCAAACATGGATACAACTTATTTGGCCCGTCTATAATTGATCCTACGACAGGCGTAAACGGCTCCATTAGTAGGAATATCGCTGATATGATAGGAAAAGGAGTAGATCTTTCCATAAAGGCAAACCTTTTAAAGCGTAAGCTTAGCTGGACCGCTAATATTAATGTTAATTATTATGCCGATAAGGTATCAAAATACTATTTAATAAGGGCAGGTGCTAGTACCTACATAGGACGCGATAATACTATTGCACCAATGGAGGGTGCTCCATTATATTCAGTGGGTGGATATAAATGGGCAGGATTGGACCATGAAACTGGTAATCCAATTGGTTATTTAAATGGTGTACCTAGTATGGCATATGATTCAATTATATCGCAATCTGATTTAAGTGGTGTAGTTTACAAGGGGGCTGCAACACCAAAATGGTATGGATCTCTTGGAAATATCTTCACCTGGAAGAATTTTAGTTTAAACTTTAACCTGTTATATCAATTTGGCCACTACTTTAGAAAAAATATTACGAATTATAATCAATTGGTGAACGGTAGCTTAATGGGGAGTGAGTATGCTGATAGGTGGCAAGCACCAGGCGATGAAAAACATACAAATATCCCCTCTTTTGTTTATCCAGTAGATAACAGGAGGTCTACATTCTATACGATGTCCGAATTATTTGTTGACCGGGCAGATATTATTAGATTTCAATTTTTAAATCTATCATATATGCTTAAATCTATGAACAAAAACAAAATTTTTAAAGACATTGTATTTAACATTAATATAAACAATATTGGTATTTTATGGACAGCTAATAAATGGGATATAGATCCGCAAAATCAGCGGTCTTATAAAACCCCTAGAACACTCTCCTTTAAAATGAATATACATTTTTAATTCTTAATATATACTTTTATGTTTAATAAGACTCTATTATCAATATTTCTACTACTTCTTTTTTTATTTCATCCTGTAATAAGATTTTAGATGAGAAACCAAACCTATCCCTTGCGGAACCAAATACCTTAAAGGATATACAAGAAATGTTAGATTATGCATTTCTTATGAATAGAAGTAGTTCTAGTGGAGGTGAGGGGGCAACCGATAATTTATATTTCCCTGATGAAATTCTGGAACAAAAAAAAGATGATCAAATTTTGGCCTATACTTGGAGGCCTTTTTATTCCACAAACGGTGATTGGGATTTTATTTATAAAACAATCTATGTAGCCAATCTGGCCCTGGAAGAAGTTTCGAAAATTAAGGTTAAAAGTGATAATCATGATGGATGGAACAATATTTATGGCTCTGCATTATTTTATCGAGCCGTTTCTTATTTAGGCGGTATATTTACTTATTGTAAAGGATTCGACTCTTCAACGGCGAGTTCAGAATTGGGGATGCCTTTAAGATTAGTTTCCGATTTTAATTTTCATGTCGATAGGTCAAGTTTAAAGGAAAGTTATGATCAAGTTATTAAGGATCTATTACAGGCTATCCCTTATTTACCAATTACACCAATATCTAATTTTAGACCCTCGAGGGTCGCGGCATACGGTTTATTGGCGCGCACTTACTTGTCAATGAGAGATTATAATAAATGCCTAATATATTCTGATTCATGTTTAACCTTAAAAAATGACCTTTTAGATTATAACACTCTTGATGTTAGTCAGTTAATGCAATTTACTTATGATAATCCTGAAATTATTTTTAATTTGGGAATCGGTACATTTGGTCCCATTACATCAGCAGTAACGGATACTAGAGTTGACACAACCTTATACAGTTCTTATGAGAAAAATGATTTGAGAAAAGTTGCATTTTTTTATCCTTTTGACCCGGGGTATATTTTTAAAGGATCATATAGTGGCGATTTTCAGATAATTTTACGGGAATTGCAGTTGACGAAATATATCTTATGCGCGCAGAATGCTTATCAAGAGCTGGAAAAGTAAAGGAAGCGATGAATGATTTAAATACTTTATTACTTAAGAGATGGGTGTCCGGGACCTATAAAGTTTATAATGCTTCTACAACAGAAGAAGCACTAAAAATTATATTAGCTGAGCGTAGAAAAGAATTATTGTACCGAGGCTTACGCTGGATGGATCTTAAAAGATTTAATTTAGAAGGTCGTAATATTACACTGACACGAAAAGTTGATGGTAAAATTTATGAATTAAAACCAAATGACCCTTTTTATGCGCTGCCAATCCCATCCTATGTGGTGGAAAACTTTGGTTATAAACAAAATGATTATTAGAAAAAAGGAGGCCTAAGGCCTCCTTCATTTTAGGTGAATATTAATTTTGATCCACTCTGTTTTTCACTTGGTCAATTCCTAAACCAGTGATTGGCTGAAGGATATCGGGATGAGCGGGATCTGGTACAATGGTATACACCTGCGTAGGATGCACATGACCATTCTGATCTGTTGTCACATCACTGGCCATCAGTTTACAACCACTAACTGCTCCTGTACAAGATTGAAGATTATACTGTGTAGCTGTTATCTCTTCCCAGGCTGCAGGTTGGTTTTCCTGGCCATCAGAACCTGTGAACTGAAAATAGTGTTCGGTCAAATTACTATTTCCCAGGTTTAATACAGAATCAACTTCTGCTTTCTTGTTTGCTCCGACCGTAACAATCCCTATAAGGATAGCACTTACGGTCATCATTTTTGCTATAAGCATAATAATTGTTTTTTAGAATTAATAAATATGGCGTCCCACTTTCAATTTAACTTCCTGGGACTGATTATTATGATTGCTTACTCTTTTATACGGGTTTTGGGCTTACTCCCCGGCATGAATGTATACGGGTCATGCTTTACCAATTGGCTATTTAAATGTGTACTTTGATTTTTTATTCTATTTTTTCGCCAGCCTATCCAGGCGATTGCGGTAAAAAACATATTGAATATTAAATGGCCTTTCCATTTTAATTCAGAAATTAAGCCGCCGCAAGAACAAGGAATTTCCCCAAATGCGCCCGTTAATGCAAGGCCAACATAGAGTGTAAATACAATCATCAACAGTAATGAAAGTAAAAATCCTAAGGTTCTTCCTTTATCCAATGCCAGTAGTACAACCGTTACTAATTCTACTGCTGGTATTGCTATAGCGATAAAGGGAATTGACCAATGAGGTAGTGGTTGCCTGTTTAAAGAAAATAGAAAATTATCATAACTTGTAAGCTTGCTTCCTGCCGCATATATCCATAAAATTATGAGTAGGGAGCTGCAAAATAATATGATGTTTTCTCTTTTCATTTTTAGAATTTAATTTTACGACGTCACTTTGCCGGTACCACTTGGGATCATACATCCCGCAGTTTATGCTTTACTTAAATATCAGGAGAACATTGAGGCGGTAACCTAGCTTGAAATCTGACTGAATTTATTTTTACCGAAGTAGGTTATTTCTTTTTTCCTTCTGATTATGCTACCAGCTTTATTTCTTTGACAATTCAAAGGTAGTACCGAGTAGAGCCTATTTTGTTATGAAGAATGGACTTTAGGTAGTATTTTTTTTAATTTGATAATGCATTGATTATATACTTATTATGTGGATAAAGATTTACTTTATTGCATGGGTGGTCGATTTTTGAATATTATAAAAATATAAATATGTTATTAATGGTAAATTTTTACTAGCTAAATCATTTTAGAATTGGCTTGTTAGGTGATATTGCCGATGTTTTAGTCGTCTCCATTCAAATATTATAGGCAATTCTCATTTATAATTTTGTAATCTATCCTATTGCCCTTAATTTTATAGAGGAATTGCAGGTGATTAATCTTTTGACTTTATGGATTTGGTGACATTATTTATTGGTAGCTCTTATTAAGTGGCCAGGTATTTATTTTTTGGGCATATCGGTTCCGTACTTGGATTATAGGTATTAACAATTTTTTCTTTTTCTATTAATCTTTAAATTTAAATCTAAACGAATGAAAAGGAGTTATACGATCGTTACCCTTATTATGCTCACATTCTTTGTGATCTCCTTTCTAACCAACATTATAGGTGCTTTAAATCCTGATTTTATTCAGGATTTTCATTTGAGTCTAACCTTGGCAGCTTTAATTCCCTTTGCTTTTTTTATTGCCTATGGGTTAGTTTCCATTCCAACTGGTATTTTACTGGAAAAGTATAGGGAAAAGAAAATAATGATTTTTGGGTTTGTCACTGCTTTTGTAGGATCCATGATTTTGGCTATTTGGCCTAATTACTTAACGGCAATCATTTCTCTTTTTATAATAGGTAGCGGTATGGCTATGCTACAAGTAGTTATTAATCCACTGCTCAGAACGGCTGGAGGTGAGAAAAACTATGCATTTACTTCCGTTTTAGCGCAGCTTATTTTTGGTGCTGCCTCATTTTTAAGCCCAAGAGCATTTACCTATGTTGTCGGGCAACTTTCCGGTGAAAGTGGTCAAAAATATGCGGGGATTATACCTACCGGGATGTCCTGGATTGCTTTATATTGGATTTTTGCCTTAATTGCGCTAATAATGATTCTCATTATTGCCCTTATGAAGTTCCCCAAGGTAGAATTGAATGCGGATGAAAAGGCCGGATCTCTAAAAGTACACCTGGCACTGCTAAAAAAACCTGTGGTGATTTTGTACTTTCTAGGTATTTTCTTTTATGTAGGTACAGAACAAGGATTGAATAACAATATCTCTTTATTGTTACAGACGCTTCATGGCATAGATCCAGCTACGGCGGCGGATACCCTAGGCAATTTTTGGGGCTATATGACCGTGGGTAATATTCTGGGGTTGTTTTTATTAAAAATAATGGATAGCAGAATTTTACTTAAAGTATTTACCGTTTTGGCGATGATCAGCCTAGGCGTGGGCTTATTTGGTTCAGGATCTACCGTATTATATGCATTTCCAATGGTTGGATTTTTTATATCAGTCATGTACCCAATCATATTTTCTCTGGCTTTAAATTCTATGAGTGAACATCATGGCTCTTTTGCAGGGATCCTGGTCACTGCCATTATTGGTGGTGCGGTGATGCCCCTCATTATGGGTGCTATTAGTGATCAATTTGGTCTCACAGCGGGGATGAGTGTGTTGTTTTTGACCATGGCTTATATATTAAGCATTGGATTTTGGGCAAAACCACTGATTAATAACGCAACAATCAACTCCAATAAAAAGCAAAAGGATGGAAGATAGCGCACAATATGGCAAACAAAAAAGGATAAATAATACCTCCTCTGCTTTAAAAGGCGGTGGTATCATCGGAATAGATTTTGGGGCGACAAACTTAAGGGCTGCTTTGGTTTCAGAACACGGTTTAGTTCATATGGAAAGCAGACCTACTCCAAACCAAGGATCTTCTGATGATGTGTGGCGGGAAATAGCAGAATTAATTAATGCAGTTATTAACAACAATAATGGTCAATTACCTACGGCAATTTGTGCTGGGGTACCAAGTGTAGTGGACACAGCCACAGGGACGGTGTATGATGTACAGCATATACCTGCTTGTAAATCATTAGCATTGGGCAATTTGATTGAAAATAAATTTGGTGTATTGGCGCTTATTAATAATGATGCCAACGCATTTGCGTTGGGTGAGTATTATTTTGGTGACCATACCTACAATGATGACAACAATACTGGGCAAATCCCTAGATCTGAACAATCTCCCAGGCCAACCACTAGGCCTGTAGATCAGGAAATGTCAGATGACAAACCGCGAATGAAAAGCTATATGGATATTTTGGACGGTCAAACCGGAAATAAACATTCTGCTGCGTCATCAATGCGTTCAAAAAACCTACATGGCACACAACATGAAAAGTCCCTGGTTGGTTTGACCATTGGTACCGGGTTAGGGGCTGGATTAATCTTAAACGGCAAATTATACAGTGGTCCAAATTGTGGGGCAGGAGAGGTCGGATGTTTACCCTATTTAGACGCTAATTTGGAACGCTATGTTAGCGGGGCTTTTTTTAATAATGGGGATCTAAATGGAAAAGTTTATTTCGAGTTAGCCCAAAAGGGAGACAGAATGGCCTTAGCGCATTATGAGCAATTTGGCCATCACCTTGGGCAAGCCATTAAAATTATTATGTATACCTATGATCCCGATAGTATTATCCTAGGTGGGTCTGTAAGCCAGGCATTTAATTTCTTTTATAAGGCAATGTTTAAAGCTATGCAAGACTTTGATTATCCCGGCATTCTAAATAAAATCAGGGTTTCACCATCTCGTCTAAAGCACAGTGCTATTTTAGGAGCTGCTTCCTTATATTTTGATTACGTCAAAAGATAGTAAATCCCATAATTACTAACGCTTTTACATCTATTGGGCTAAAGAACCGTTTTAGAATTACATTAAATTCGCAGCCCCTTTGGCTGTATTTAACCCAGAAAAAATTGGTCACTAAAATAGGATGGAATTGGTCACTAAGTGGGACTAAATTGGTCACTAAAAAGGGCAAAACTGGTTACTGGATCAGGAGTTGATTTTTAACCCAGAAAAAATTGGTCACCAAAATAGGATGGAATTGGTCACTAAGTGGGACTAAATTGGTCACTAAAAAGGGCAAAATTGGTTATTGGATCAGGAGTTGATTTTTAACCCAGAAAAAATTGGTCACCAAAATAGGATGGAATTGGTCACTATGTGGGACTAAATTGGTCACTAAAAAGGGCAAAATTGGTTACTGGACCAGGAGTTGATTTTTAACCCAGAAAAAATTGGTCACCAAAATAGGATGGAATTGGTCACTAAGTGGGACTAAATTGGTCACTAAAAAGGGCAAAATTGGTTACTGGATCAGGAGTAGATTTTTAACCCAGAAAAAATTGGTCACCAAAATAGGATGGAATTGGTCACTAAGTGGGACTAAATTGGTCACTAAAAAGGGCAAAATTGGTTACTGGATCAGGAGTTGATTTTTAACCCAGAAAAAATTGGTCACCAAAATAGGATGGAATTGGTCACTAAGTGGGACTAAATTGGTCACTAAAAAGGGCAAAATTGGTTACTGGATCAGGAGTAGATTTTTAACCCAGAAAAAATTGGTCACCAAAATAGGATGGAATTGGTCACTAAGTGGGACTAAATTGGTCACTAAAAAGGGCAAAATTGGTTACTGGATCAGGAGTAGATTTTAACCCAGAAAAAATTGGTCACCAAAGTAGGATGGAATTGGTCACTAAGTGGGACTAAATTGGTCACTAAAAAGGGCAAAATTGGTTACTGGATCAGGAGTAGATTTTTAACCCAGAAAAAATTGGTCACCAAAAAAGGATGGAATTGGTCACTAAAATGGGTAAAACTGGTCCCAGGCAGCAATTAATGATTACCAGATCAGGAATTGGTTAATAACCGGGATAAAATTGGTCACTAAATAAGGGTAGAATTGGTCACCAAAAAGGGGGCAAATTGGTTATTATTTTTCGCGAATTACCCTTATGTGTGGTGCGAAATATAATATTAGCCTGCCTACACGGTCAAAATTTATTATTTTTGATAGAATCCTCATGGGCCTTATAACATTAGGGTCATTAGAATAATGATATTTATATAGAATATCTATACAATTTTTATTTTATATCTCTGTTTTCTTTAAACAACATGTCCATAACTATGATAAAACATTTGAAAGGGTTAACTGTCGTCTGTTTTTGTTTTTTGGGGCTATATGGCGCCTGCCAGCCAGAATCCGTTGAAAAGGAAATTTTGAGCAGCGTTAATCAATTAGTGTTGAAAGATGGTTGGAATATGCAATCTTCCACCAAAGTAACTGCTAATGGCGCAATGCTATCCAAAACTGATTTTCAACCCACAGACTGGTTTACCATTTCAGTGCCTTCTACCATCATAGGCGGGTTAATTGCCAATGATTACTATGATTTCGATCCCTTTATGGGGCAAAATTTTAAAAAACTCGCTGACCCATCCATGGATAAGCCTTGGTGGTTTCGCAAGACATTTGAATTAGGAAATCATTTTGCAGGTAAAAATATTATCCTAAAACTTCAAGGAGTGAACTATAAGGCGAATGTCTGGCTGAATGGTCATTTAATTGCTGATTCAGCAAAGATTAAAGGCCCTATGCGGATAATAGACCTGGATATTACAAATTATAGCCATACTGGCAAAAACGTACTTGCGCTGGAAATTCTACGCCCATTTAACCCCAATAGAAAGGATGGAGATCTGGCCATTGATTACGCTGACTGGATACACTATCCACCTGATTATAATGGAGGAATTGTCAATGAAGTAATGATTCATGGGTATAATAAAGTAGGCGTACAATACCCTCAGGTGGTGACACATTTTGATTTACCCTCTTTGGAAGTAGCCCACCTGACCGTTCATGCGCTGGTCACCAATTATACAGATAAGCCTCAGACAGTAGAGGTAAAAGCCCTGATCAATAATCATATACCCGTTAAACAAATGGTGACTTTAGCCGCCAGGCAACAAAAGGACGTAAGTTTTTCGCCTAAAGCTTTTCATAACCTTAATATAAAACATCCTAAAATATGGTGGCCATGGCAATATGGTGAACCTTTACTAAACCATATTAATATCTCTGTATATCAAAATAACAAAAGGTGTAGTGCTATTACGGATGAATTTGGGATCAGAGAGATTACATCTGAACTAATTGATAATCATTCTCGTGTGTTTTTTGTCAATGGAAAAAGGATCATGCTAAGGGGCGCAGCCTGGTCTCCTGATATCTTTCAGCGGCGTAGCGCTGAAAGGCAGCAGCAGGAAATTAAGCTTTATAAAGATATGCACTTGAATATTATCCGTTCTGAAGGGAAATTTGAGGATGAAAAGTTTTATGATCTCTGTGATAAATATGGCATGCTGGTGATGACTGGCTGGATGTGCTGCGGTGCCTGGCAATATCCAGAGAACTGGACAAGGGCTGAAAGGGCAGTTGCCATGGCTTCAGATAGCTCCATAATGTATTGGCTGAGAAACAAGGCTTGCATCATGGTCTGGCTCAATGGTAGCGATATGCCTCCCAGGGATCCTTCTGTTGAAAGAGATTACCTTAGTATTGAAAAGGCATTGCACTGGCCAAATCCAATACTAGCAACCGCCAATGAATCCAAATCCAAGGTATCCGGCTATAGTGGGGTAAAGATGGCTGGTCCTTATGAGTGGGTGCCACCGATTTATTGGGAAACAGACACGAAAAAACAATATGGAGGCACCTGGAGCTTTGCGACAGAGATTTCACCAGGACCTTCAATTCCCCCCTATGAAAGTTTGATTCGATTTATACCCAAAGATGACCTTTGGTATGACTCTGAGAGCTGGAACTATCATTGCGGAACGATGAAGTTTGGGACAACAAAAGTCTTTAATGCTGCTCTTTTTGCACGCTATGGAAAAGTCCATGATATGAAAGAATATGCAAGGAAAGCACAGGCCCAGAACTATGAAGCCCACAGGGCCATGATGGAAGCCTATGGTCTTCATAAGTATAACACCGCTACAGGTGTTATTCAATGGATGGGGGCTAATCCCTGGCCCGGCCTGATCTGGCATACTTTTGATTATTATCTAAATCCCGGCGGCACTTATTTTGGCATAAAAAAGGCCATGGAACCATTGCATGTCCAGTATTCTTATGCGACGAACTCAGTTTCACTGGTCAACTCTAAACTAAAACCAGCAAAAGGATTAGTAGTATTGGCCGAGATATACAATCTGCAAGGCAGGTCTGTATATCAAAAATCCATTCAGACAGCAGTAGGAGCAGACAGCACGCAATCGGCTTTCCCCCTCCCTAATACTATTGATGGGCTTTCAGATACCTACTTTCTGAAACTTGAATTAAAAAACGCTGCAGGAAAGCCTGTCAGCATAAACTGGTACTGGCTATCTAAAAAGAAAGATGCACTGAACTGGGCCAAATCCAATTGGTGGATGACACCGCAAACCGCCTATGCAGATTACACCAGCTTACAAAATATGCCTTCCACCTCTTTAGCAGTGAAAAAATCCAAAGAAATCATCAGAAATTCAAAAAAGGAAGGTGGCGATTCAGTAAGGCATCTGATAAAACTGACCAACACCGGTAAAGCAGTCGCTTTTCAGGTGCGGGTGCGCGCAGCTGAAAAAAATACAGACGGCACTTTTGGTGCTGATATCCTACCAGCCATTTATAATGACAATTTCATTGAACTGGCACCTGGAGAATCCAGGACGATTGTTTGTACCTACAGCCTGAAAGATGCCAGAAAAAGTATCCATCGAGCAACCGCAAATGCAACTGATCAGATTGGGATGGAAGTTTCAGGATGGAATATTACGCCCTGAGCTAAGTCACTGAGCAACTTACTTATTTTTCAAAAATTAGGGCGTATAAAAGCACCTAATTACAATTGCCCCCATAAATCATTAATTTGAAACGAGGTCAAGGCATCTTTTAATTCTAAAAAGATGCCTTGACACTCATAACATAAGCTTCTTTCAGCCTAAATATTAACACTTGATTAAAAAAAAAGTTCAAAATTATTTGCGCAAGCAAATGCTTGCGTATATATTTGTGTACAAAGAGTTGATCATTATGGAGGCACGCAGAGATGTTTTTCAGGCAATTGCAGACCCAACAAGGCGCGCCATAATTGGTATGATCGCCGAGGCACCTGTAAATGTCAATACAATTGCAGAACAATTTGATATGAGTAGACAGGCAATTTCCTTACATCTAAAAATTCTAACAGAATGTGATTTACTGACCGTTCAACAATTGGGAAGGGAGCGGCTCTACGAGGCAAAACTCGAAAAACTTTCTGAAGTTTATGATTGGGTCCAACAATATCAGCAATTGTGGTCAAGCAGACTTAATAAACTGAAAATATTTCTCGAGCAGGAACAGCTACCAACAAAAACGGTTAACCACCCAAAATAATAAAATTACTTTCATCAAAAAATAAACAATGGAAAAAAGTATAAAAACTCAGGAAGTGTTCATTGAAGAAGTCTTCAATGCAAGCATCCAAAGCGTTTTTGATGCCTGGACGGATCCCGAGCAATTGATGAAGTGGTATGCTCCTGATGGCTGCACCATTTCTTTCAAAACTCTGGATATAAAAAAAGGTGGTAAGTATCACTGCTGTATCTCAAATCCTACCTATGGAGACTGTTGGGCGATTGGAGAATATTTGGAAATTCTGCCCTATGCAAAGGTTGTATTTTCCATGGACAATGCGGACGAAAATGGCAATCCTATAAATCCGGCAGATATAGGGATGGATAAGAATTGGCCTGGCAAAACCGTGGTTACAGTAACCTTCCAGGAAGAAAACTGCAAAACTAGATTAACCTTACGACAAACAGTGTCTCAGGCGCTGGCTCAAAAAACGGGTGCCTATCCAAGCTGGCTGCAGATGTTAAGCAACATGCGTTCTTTACTTGAATCAAAATAATTGACAATGAAAAAAATTGTCCAATTTTTAATTATTCCAATTTTTTTGCCCTGTCATGCAATAATCCGGCACAAACAAAAATAGACAGAAATCCTATAAAAACAAGGACAATGGACAAGCAATTCTTCCAGCGTGGTTATAGTGAAGTAAACGGCATAAAAATGTATTATGAAATCTATGGGCAAGGCGAACCGATTGTACTACTACACGGTGGCGGATCTACTATAGGCTCCAGCTTTGGTAGAATTATACCACTACTTGCAGCCCACTTTAAAGTTATAGCGCCTGAACTTCAAAATCATGGCCATTCTGGATTTAGAGATATACCAGAAACTTTCCAACAAGATGCAAAGGATGTTCTAGCGTTGTTAAAAATCTGGGCATTAATAAAGCAAGTTTCTTTGGCTTTAGCAATGGCGGCACAACTGCACTATTGTTAGCCATTCATCATCCTGAAATAGTACATAAAATGGTCGTGGCTTCCGCTGTTTATAAGAGAAGTGGCCTCATTCCTGGCTTCTTTGATATGATGAAAAAAACAACTATTTCGCAAATGCCTCCAGAACTTAAAGCTGCAATTCTAAAAGTAAATCCAGATACAACCAAGCTGCAATTGATGTTTGAAAAAGATCGTGCAAGAATGGTTGATTTTAAAGATATTAAGGAAGAGGATATAAAATCCATTTCAGCACCAACGCTCATTGTCAATGCAGATAAAGATGTTGTAAGACCTGAACACGCAATTGAGCTGTACCGATTAATCCCTAATGCACACCTGGCCATATTTCCTGGTATTCACGGGAATACATCGGAGAAATCACCACAATTCAATCTAAATCTGAGACATATAAATATGATATGCCAATAATTATGGATTTTCTGAAATAGCCATTGAATCAAAGATAAAAGTAGGGACGGCCAACAAAAGCTTTGCACTTGACTTAATGCTGACAGGCTGCTCCAGTAAAACTAAAGTTACCAATAAGGTCCATAGATTTATTGCATTCGCTAAAAAGCTTCATTTAGGCCCAAGAAAAAGCCTTTTTTGCCATATTTTCCAAAAGCATAATCCAGGCACAAATTGGTTCTGGTAGCCTTGTTAAACAAAACCCTCAAACCAGCACCACCACCCGGCTGCCATAAATGGAATAAGGCCTGGTTGGTGGTCTCATCATTGACACTTTCCAGATTAAAAAAAGTTACTCCGCTTAAGAGTTGGTTGCGCGTAATGGGAAAACGATATTCCGTTTCATAATAAAAGAACTGGGTTCCTTTAAAATAGCTGATTGTGTAACCTCTGCCACTCCTGAAGTTAATATCTCTGCCCGTTCCAGGCAGTTCCAGATAAGGAAGTCTGCCCCCCAGCACAAAGGAGCTCCAGGTCCAGAAGGCCAATACGTGCTCCGGATGTTTTTAGATAAGCTGACATATTTACGCAAATCCAGGTTCAATTGAGTTGCATTTTTGGAACTACCCATCCAAGACTGATTGAGCCTTATACCAGCATTGGCATATATACCTTTATATGCCCTGTTCTGATTGTCTCTGGTCGTATATTGCAGGTCAAAAAGGAAACCATTGGCATTGTATCTGTCTTGTTTAAAACCGTATTTCGTATTATATTGTCCATAAGGTGTATTTTCTATATCTCCACCTTTCATAGTCGTACCTCTCCGGATATCAAATTCTAATCCGGCACCACCATAGAAATGGGGTAGGAACTCCTTGTAAATCTTTTCTTTGAATTGATAATATTGGGAGTTGAAAACATAGCCTTTGCGCGTGCCGTCTGGGCCAGGGCTGCTACCGAGTCCAAAATCCGGCGTAACGGATTTGGAAGCTACCATGGAGCCCTGGATATTGTATTTATTGCCATTGGTAAAGATATTATGCGTCAAATAGAAGTAAATAATCCCTTTAGTGGTGATAGAGGCAGAAGTAGCCGCTACAGATAAATAGGTTTTAGGATCACGACCGATGACCTTACCTGCTACAGCCTTGATCCCAATTTGAAAGCCAATGGTTGGATTGGCCGAAATATTGGGAACAACCGTGATGGCTGAAGGCGCTTTGGTGGAATCTCTGTGCTTATGAAACAGCTGCCGGTAAAGATCCCAAATATCTATCTGCTCACTATCAGAAAGAGGGTGTATAGGCCCCTGGTATAGGCTGTCGGAAGCATTAAATATTTGGTCATCTGGATCAGGTAAACTATCCTTTGAAAATGCCTGTTTTTGCCCCAGCTAATAAATGGCGCCGTGGTCAAAACAGGAACATCATTAATGCAATAATAATATTTTGAGAGCCAAACGGGCAGTCATGATTATTTGGGATTGGTCTGTTGCTAGTAGTATAATAGGTACATGCCTGGCAATGTCCAAAATGCCTGTCCATTTTTGATCCTTGGATCAAATTGTAATTTGAGGATTTTTGCCTCATATGGGGTCTTTGTTGCATCATGGGACGTCAATAAGGGTAAAGATGTTTATTTATAAGAGGTCTTCGTCTAATTTTAGTTTAACCTGTACTATATGTAACGTTTCCTTATACGAAACGTTGCCTGGTGGACTACAGGCAGGCTTACCCACCTAACTAAACCAAAATCAGACCATTTTAAATTTTTTTCCGTTTTTTGAATAAGCCTTTATTACACAAAGGCAAAAACGAACTCGGCAGACCATCCAAATTGCCATCCAATTGTTAATTAATTTCAAATCAAACTACATAGCAATCTAAAAATCAATTATTGTCGCAAGACTCCAAAATAGTTTTATTATTTTAGTGGCGATAACATGAATATTCTAATTGCAGGTGCAAATCTGTTATAACTGAGTAATCCGTGTTACCGTATAGAAAAGACCTATTGTCGACCTTAAAAAAATAAATAATAAAATGAAAAAACTACTTCTCATCGGGGCGTTTTTCGCCTTTACTGGTTCAGTTGTTTTGGCCCAAAAGCCAAATACCCTTACAAAAAAGGAAAAGAAAGCCGGCTGGAAACTACTTTTTAATGGCAAAAACACCGAAGGATGGCATACCTATCTTAAAGATACTGTTGGTTCCAAGTGGCAGGTTAAAGACGGCAATTTGATTTTTGATCCTACACAGCCGGCCTCAGGTGGCGGTGATATTGTAACCAATGACGAATATGAAAATTTTGAGCTGAATCTGGAATGGAAAATTTCCAAAGGGGGTAATAGTGGTATTATATTCGATGTTCAGGAAGATCCAAAATATGGAGCTACTTATCTGACAGGCCCAGAAATGCAGGTCCTGGATAATATTGATGCGGATGACAATAAGAAACAGAATCATTTGGCAGGATGCCTTTATGATATGTCTGGAGACGCTACAGTTTCCAAGCCAGTTCCAGTCGGTGGTTGGAACAAGGTCCGTATTATTCAAAACAAAGGGCACCTGACATTTTATCTAAACGGCATCAAAACTTTTGAAGGCCAGATGGGAAGTGCTGAATGGAATAAAATGGTCGCAAACAGCAAATTTGCAAATAAGGAATTTGCTGATTTTGGCAAAATCGCTAAAGGGCACATAGCCTTGCAACAACATCCCGGTTCTAGCGCCTGGAGAAATATAAAGATTCGTCAACTATAATAAGTAGCACGTCTGCCAACAATGAAAAAACAAATAATCTGAAATCTAGATTAGCATTAACAAGCATCCATAAAAAAGTAAAACCGCTCATCAGATTTTTACAACTGATGAGCGGTTTTCCTTTTTTAGTCTTCAATTCAGTGAGGAAAAAGCCATTTAAATAACAAAACAAATATGATCATATTGAAAAAATAGGCCTAAAACTTACATTATTGCCTGGACCAATGCCTGAAATCCTCCCATTGGCACCTGATGGGCGATGATGAGTGCCGTTTTGCCGGATAGCTTAATACAGTAAAACCATCATGATCCGTAGACGCCACCTGAAATTTGCCGTCCCTTGAACGAAGGCGAATAATATCCCCTGGCTTTAAAAATGGATTTTCAGCTCCATTATTAAAGCCTTGTTGTTGTCCTGTATCCTCCCGTTCCTGATTTTTTTCTTTCCAAAAAGCATTTTCATGTCGTTTAAAGGTTCAACTAATTCCACCAGCATGTCTATTGAGTTCGCTTTTTAGTTTCGGCAAACTTAATAATAGAACAAGGCCTGGAGGTTCCATTGGGTTGTTTGTTTGTTGCTGCAATTTAAGTTATTTTTTTCAACCCCTAATTGTTCAGCTACAATATTTACATCAAAATTATAATAAAATGATTTTCCATTACTTACATTGTGAATTATTTTATTTATAACTCTTTTTTTTCAACAAACACAAAATAGTATTTGGTTTTAATGAGTTGATTTGGCGCCGTTTGTCAAAATAAGCATAATTTAATCTTGTTTTACCCAATGATGGCCTCCAATAAGCAGTTGCGCTGCTATTTTTAAACAGTTGGAGGAAAAGACTTAACTTTGTGTCCTCGTTTTGAGGAGTTTACAGAAAATTTCGGTCTTTAAAAATGGAAGAGGGTTTACAACACAATATTGAAAAGATCAGGCGTCGCATAGACACAGCCTGTAAAAACAGTAGCCGGAAGCCGACAGACGTAAAATTACTTTTAGCCACAAAAACAGTATCTGCCGATAGAATTAAAGCAGCCATTACGGCCGGTTGCCGTCTTATTGCAGAAAATAAGATTCAGGAGGTAAAAGAAAAATTTAACGACCTACAGGAGGTAGCGCATGAAAGTCATTTTATCGGTCACTTGCAAACCAATAAAGTAAAAGAACTCCTAAAATACAATATCACCTGCCTGCACTCCCTTGACCGTTTGGAACTTGGCGAAAAACTGCAACATCGACTGGTCTTGGAAAATAAATACCTGGACGTGCTAATTCAAGTGAATACTTCAGGAGAGGTCAGTAAATTTGGTGTACCGCCCGATCAGGCAATTATGCTGGTTCAAAAGATAGCCTGTCTGGATCGTTTAAGGATCAAAGGGCTGATGACTATTGGACTATTTAGCGCGGATGCTGCTAAGGTCAGACCCTGTTTTCAATTACTTAGCCAATTAAAGGATCAAATCGCTGGTTTAAATATTACTGGTGTGCAAATGCAGGAACTCTCTATGGGAATGAGCTCAGATTTGGAAGTGGCCATAGAAGAGGGCGCAACGATTGTTAGAGTCGGAACGGCCGTATTTGGAAAAAGGCAATATCCCGATAGTTTTTATTGGAACGAAAGCAAAGGTAGATAAGCAGCCAATAATTAAATCGGTAGCATGATTACCTGCAATACCGAAGTATAATAAGTGATAAACCCAGTAGGATTTCCAATACCATCATAGATTGCAGATAACTACTACTTGATTGTATTTTGAGCCTCGAATAGAGCCTGCCAAGACCAGAGCATAGGACAATAACGCCTAAAAAATAAACCAGATAGTCTGATTGGTCTACCCTAAAGGCAGCCCAGACGCATAAAAAGCCCATACCAATATAAATACCCGACAAAAACCGTAGCAGGTTATCCAGTATGGGTTGCGGCGGCGTATTTGTCGGTAAAAATTTAGCTGCACCTTTCAATAACACATTAAACCCACCCAAAAAGCAGATGATACTTATTAGTGTGAGTATTGATTTAATGGCGATATCCATCATTGCAAAATTTAGCGTTGAATAATTGGGTTGATCTTACTGCTTTGTAAACAAAACTCCAAAGAGTAAAATTGGATTACGTTTGATCTTCTCTCAGCAATTGCCCTTATTTTTTTATATTTTGGATGTTCTGCTGTCTGAATATAAGCAATGCCAAAAGGGGGACATGACATTAAAGAAATAATTAGAACCAAGATGTCCCTGCTGTAATGCATTCTTTGCATTACGAATATACCATATTTAACGCGACAAACTGCGATTTTTAATTTTGAAAACTGCATTTCCCAAAATTATACTTAGTTTTGTAAATTCATCTGATGATATGATGATTCATTAAATAAAATGCTATTCAATCGAGATATGAACACTGTCATTCAAAAAAGGTCATTAGCCGATGAAGTGGCAGCTGGCCTGCAACAGCAAATTAGTGCTGGCGTATATAAAGTAGGAGATAAGTTGCCCACTGAACCGAACCTAATGAAAGCCTTCGGAGTAGGTCGTTCCTCTATAAGAGAAGCCATTAAAATTTTAGTGAACAGCGGGCTTTTGAGCGTGCAACAGGGAGTGGGCACTTTTGTGGAAAATCAAATAGCGGATCGCGAACCTTTGGGCACAAGGCTCAAAAGGGCAGATTATGGCGAGTTGGATGAGGTCAGAAAGCTTTTAGAAATCAAAATTGCGCAAAAGGCCGCACAAAATTGTGTGGATTCAGATATACAAAAGATGAAAGGATTTTTGGATGCACGCAAAAAGGCTGCCACTACAGGTGATTTACCTGGAAGTATTGCAGCAGATATTCAGTTTCATGTAGCCTTGGCGGAGGCATCAGGAAATGAAATTCTCTTGGATTTATATAAGGCGGTGGCTGCACATATGGAGTCCTGGTTTATGAAAGTAAACCTGGACACCAGCTCTTTTATCCAAACACAACACATGCATGAAGAGCTGTTAAAACACATTCGCAAGGGGCAATCAGAAGCCGCCTGGAATATGGCCATTGCCATTATTGATCATGGGTAAGGCGTTTTTTTAGGAAGATTAAATCTTCATTGGCCTGTTTTAATTTTTTATTGATCTGTGTAACTACAAACAAATTTTACATTTTTCCCCAATGCAAAATAGAAAACAAGAGATTCCTAAAATTGAACCTGCCATAAACGGTAGTGTTTCATATGAGCAAAATACTGCAAAAGCAGTGGTAGAGAAGACGGTATTTGCAATACTGTTCACCATTAGTTTTACCCATCTGCTCAATGACATGATGCAGTCAGTCATCCCTGCGATCTATCCCATTTTAAAGGATAATTACCATTTATCTTTTACCCAAATTGGGTTGATAACCCTTACTTTTCAAATGACGGCTTCTTTATTGCAGCCTTTCGTGGGGCATTATACGGATAAGAAGCCCCGGCCATTCTCCTTATCAATAGGAATGGGCTTTACTTTGCTGGGACTGGTCGCTTTATCCTTTGCCTCTAGTTTTTATTTGATTTTACTCTCGGTAGCCTTAATCGGTCTGGGCTCTTCGGTATTTCATCCAGAATCTTCCAGGGTGGCACACCTTGCATCCGGAGGTAAAAAAGGGCTTGCTCAATCCATTTTTCAGGTGGGTGGCAATACAGGTAGCGCAATTGGACCGCTGCTGGCAGCGGTGATTGTCGTGCCATTCGGGCAGTTTTATATCATTTGGTTTGCGTTAGCCGCCATTATTGGCATGGCATTTTTGATCCGGGTAGGTAAATGGTATCAGAATAATTTAAGGGCAGCCAAAAAGAAGCCCAAAACGGCCATTTTGGATGCAATGCCCCATCTTTCTAAAAAAAGGGTAGGGTGGTCGATTGTCATTTTACTAGTATTGATCTTTTCCAAGTATTTCTATATGGCCAGCATGACCAGTTATTTTACGTTTTATCTTATTGAGAAATTTAATGTTTCAGTGCAGGCCTCTCAGTTATATTTATTTGCTTTTCTGGGGGCGGTAGCCGTTGGTACCGTTATGGGAGGTTCTTTAGGCGACCGGTTTGGCAGAAAATATATCATCTGGATTTCCATATTAGGCGTAGCACCTTTTACTATGTTACTGCCCTATGTAAACCTAAGTTGGACGATCATTCTGGCCATTTTAATTGGGCTGATTCTTTCCTCTGCCTTTTCGGCTATCCTGGTTTATGCCACAGATCTGGTACCTGGTAAAGTTGGGATGATCGCCGGACTGTTCTTCGGTTTTGCTTTTGGGATGGGAGGGATCGGATCAGCTTTTCTTGGCTGGTTGGCTGATAGAACCAGCATTGAATATATTTTCCATCTTTGTGCTTTTTTGCCACTCCTAGGTATGATTACCGGTTTTTTACCCAATCTGGAACATCATCCCAGGCGAGCAAAATAAGCCGATTGACATTGAAAAATTATTACTTTGCTGATGATTGGATCGTTTATATAGACTTTAAACTAAAATTGCCGCATTTCAGCGGCGCTTTTAGTTTAAAGTCTATTTGCACCTGTTTAGTCGATATAACACTTTATAATTCAATACATTGAGCCCATATGTCTTTATAAATTAAACCGATTATTATTCCATCCAAGACTTTCTTTTAAAATTAAATTTGGTGAATTGATAATTTGTTGTTTACATTTGTAGTGTACTATTAAACTAATACACTCAAATACTGATATCATGATTAAAATTGAGTCTTTGGGATTTGCGTATAAAAACAGAGCTGTCTTTGAAGCACTGAGCATAGAATTTGAACCAGGTCATATTTATGGGCTGCTCGGTAAAAACGGAACCGGAAAATCTACCTTACTTAGAACCATGATGGGTCTTTTATTTCCAGATAAGGGTGTTGTAGATGTATTTGGGTATAACCCATCCAAAAGACGGCCTGCCTTTTTGCAGGATGTATTTATGGTGGCTGAAGAATTTTATTTTCCAGGCGTATCTGTAGAAAAGTATGTTACATGCAATGCGCCCTTTTATCCAGCCTTTAATCAGGAGCAATTTTGGCAATATCTAAAAGAATTTGAAATCCCCAGAGGGAATAACCTTGACCAGATGAGCTATGGCCAAAAGAAAAAGGTATTAATTGCCTTTGCATTGGCTTGTAATACGCGTTTACTGCTGATGGATGAACCCACCAATGGATTGGATATTATGAGTAAAAGCCAGTTTAGAAAAGTAATGGCTGGGGTCGCAACCGAAGACAAATGTATTATTATCAGTACCCATCAGGTAAGAGATCTGGAAACGCTCATTGATTTTATTACCATTTTGGATAATGGCAATATCCAATTCCATCATAATATTGAAGAAATTCAACGCGTACTTCAGTTTGGTTTTAGTTTTGAAAAGGCGTTACCTGAAGATACCATCTATAAAGAAGGGGCATTGACTGGCCAGGCATTTATCAAAAGGGTAGAAGCTGGAGAGGATAATACAGGCAAAATTGACCTAGAAATGCTTTATAAAGCAGTCAATTTAAAAGGGCCAGCGATCAATGCTGCCTTTGCTGGGGTTAACTAATACCATAACTATGATGTCAAAATTCAAATTTTAAAATCTTATTAATCCAATAATATGAATCAGATATTTAGTTTTAAGCGGTGGTGGCTATTAATGCGGCGGCACTGGATAGAAAACAGTAAATTCTTTTTATTTGGCTCCTTATCACTTTTAGGCGTAATTGCGATCTCTTTTATGTTTTTGCTGGTTAATGGAACCCATTATCAAGCCTATTCAGAGTGCATACTTTACCTAATCGGTCTTTTCCTCGTTGGTGCCATTTTTGCCAGCGGTGCTTTTGATGCGTTGCAAAAAAAGGAGCGGGGTATTGCTTATCTAAGTCTTCCCGCCAGTCATTTTGAGAAGCTATTAACCCATATTTTCTACAATCTGATATTTTTTACCATCATCTACAGTCTTTGTTTTTACGCTATGTCAGAAATCTTTGAGCTGATCGTTAAAAGCAGGGTTCAGGCGGAGCCTTATAAATACAGCTTTGAACCATTGGACTGGGAGCATCCACGCGAATTTATGGTAGCCAAAAACTACCTTATTACAATCTTCTTTGGGGTCCAAGCCCTGTTTTTAGCAGGCTCCATTTATTTTAAGCGTTTTTCGTTTATCCTTACAACGATTGTTCTGGTTCTTTTTATTTTGTTTTTGGGGTATTACATAAATAGTATTCAGCATGGCCTATTAAGAGGATACTATGGCACAGGAGCTTCATTACACTCTTTAGGCTTAAGCTTACCTGCGAAAATTTATCGGTTGCCACCTGCATTGGTTTTTATACTCAAATGGCTGCTGCTATTAGGGTGGGCGCCTTTGTTTTGGCTGGTGGCCTGGTTTAGATTAAGAGAAAAAGAAATTTAAAAGCTAAGAAAATGATGCATTTTGAAAATAGCAGCCAGGCCATTTATTTGCAGATCGTGGAATATGTCTGTGAACAAATTATTCTTGGAGAGTGGCCAGTTGGCGAGAAAATACCCAGTGTCCGGGAATTGGGGGTAGCCCTAGAGGTGAATCCCAATACCGTGATGCGCAGTTATGAGGTCCTAAAAAATGAACAAATAATTTTTGATAAACGCGGAATCGGCAATTTTGTAGATAGCAAGGGGCAGGATAAGGCACTCAGCTACCTGCAGCAGGAATTCACCTCTAAAGCATTGCCACAAGTCTTTAAGACGATGTTTTTACTTAAGATGGGGGTGGAAGACCTTAAAAAGCCACTCGAGCAATTTATCAAAAATTATGTTTCAACTACAGATGCAGATGCTTCCTAATCTGAAATCTGCATCATTTATCAAAAAAATAATAAATCAGCCATGAAGATCAAAAACAGCAATAAAATTTTAATCCTGATTTTGGTGTTAACGGTAGCCATTCCACTATTGGTCGCCCAGATCTACCTGCATAAAATAAAAACAGGCGATTTTGAATATGAAAAGCCAACTGTTAGAATTGAACATCCTGAACTTGATATCAAGGGCAGTCTAAGCGGTGTAAAGGCCATAAAACTGATTGGAGGTGATTATACAGATTTGCTAAGTGCAACGATAATACATGGTGACTTAGCGAACTATGAAATTACCCGAAATCGAGCAGCGGATAGTGTGGAAATCACTCAAATCGCAGATACACTGGTGTTCAAATATATTAATGCAAATAATGCAAGAATAAGATATGTAGAAGATCATTTCACTAAAATTCGTTTGAACTTACCTGATAATCTCCCGATTTATGCAAATAATTGTCATTTAAGATACCCATCCTTGGATAAGCCTCTGCAAATATCTAAATTAAGCCCGGCTGAGTTTTTTCTCGACCATGGAGCTATTCTAGCATTAGGAACGCAAACCTTGGTCTTTCACAGTGTGCCAGACACTGTCATTGCAGGGAATAAAGGAAAGGACGTGTATTTAAGAGATACCACCCAAGCTACTGAAGATAGTTTAAATAACATTTATGGGAAAATAGGCGCTGTAAAAATTCATGTAAACCATAGCACCGTTGATCTTGAGCAGCCCTTAATTTTTGATAGCCTGCAATTGACAATGATTAATAATGCTACCTTTAAATTAACCCATCCCATTAAAATTAAATCGTTAAGGGCCAATATTGATCCAAAAACGAATATTGAAGGCGATTTCAAATCAGTTTCATCAATAAATGAATTGTTGAAATAATCACGATCTGATTTTTATTTAGTAAGGATATAAGGTGCGTAGGTGCGAGGTGTTTGTATTGAAACTACAAATTAATTCTGGTGCTTCCAATACGTGATGAATTTGATAACGCCTGCATAAATAACAAATCTCTAATTTATGGCCCGAGTGAGGTCGATAGATCAAATTTAGCCTTTGCATTATTTGACATTGTTAAGACTACCCACAATACCTTGAATATATCTTACGATCTTCTAAATGCAGATTTTTATTATTTGATGACGAAACAAAATATTAGCCCCCTTTCAAAAAAGGGGCAAAAGACAATTCTGAACCTTAACATTCCTTAAATCAATCAATAAAAATGCAGCGTTAAACAAAAATTGATTTTGCAATGAAAGCTACCCCTTTGTTATGGCCGTTTAACCATACGTATCTGCAGTCCGTTTTGCAATAAGGTCACTGCAGTATATTTACCATTTTCCTGGCTAAACTGCAGTTGTGCTTTAACCGCTAAATAAAAAAAACGGTCTTTAGCATTAGCATACACTTCAAAAGGGATCTGATCCATATATTTGGCATATAACCTGCCATTTTTAGTCATGATCCGCATTTTGATTTTGGGTTCTCCCTGCTTTACATATAAACCAGCCAGCTGTTGTAAATAATTGGCGTCTACCTTTATTGCTTTTGGTAATTCTGCCACATAAGGCCAGTCAAAGTCTTTTTCACCATTTAGTATCTGTAAGATGGAGGGCATAATGGCCTCTTCAACAGCCGTACGATCAGTATTTTGCAACATAATAATGGTACGGTTACGATTTGGATAATAAACTATAAAGGATCTGTAGCCAGCGATGCCGCCATTATGCCAGAGAAAAGTATTCAAAGGATTTTTCTTAGGTGCATACAACCATCCAAAGGTATAAGCTAAGCCGTCATAACCAATGGTATCTTTGCCGTCTTTACTTAAAAAGGGTTGCATAGCTGCCGCAAAAATAGAGGCTGGCACCAGGGTATTATCCCCAATCGCCTGAATCCATTTATATAGATCCATTACGGTGCTCTGGATACCTGCATGCCCATACGTACCACTCATAAAATGATAGTAATCTCTGAGTGCAAGTAAGGAAAAAGGTTGATAACCGGAGGTTACAGGATCCCATAGGTAATTATGGGCATATTCGCCTGGTTTAAAACGACTGTAATTATACCGTGGGATAGAGCTGTTTCGCATATGGGCTGGGTCAAATATGTTTTTTTGCAAGTAATCCGGGAAACTAAGACCACTTATTTTACTAACAATATTTGCCAGCAGTAGATAATTGGTGTTCGAGTAGCCGTAAGCAGATCCAGGATCAAATAAGGTCGTAGGGGCTAATTTACCCAAGGCTTTTTCCACGTCCTGGTTAGTACAAACATCACTTTGTATTTGCAGCTGACTTTTTGTCCAACCTAAAAAATCTGTAATGCCGGAGCAGTGATGGATCAAATCGTTTATTGTAACATTCTTGTAGGGGAGATCGGGCAGGTATTTGGTAATCGTATCGGAATAGTTTAATTTGCCTTGGCTATGAAGTTGCATAATGGCCATTGCGGTAAATTGTTTACTGACTGAGGCAATTTCAAAGCCAGTTTGTAGATTCATGGGCACCTGATGGTCAAAATCGGCATATCCGTAGGCGCCTCTAAAAATAACATTGCCGCTATCCGCCACCAGTACGGTGCCATTATACTCCTTTGCATTATTTAAACTATCAAATAATTGGTTTAGCAGGTCTACTTTGGTTTGTGCTCGCGTAGCGGTAAAGCAAATAATTAATAAACAAAAGCAGAAAATTCGATTTTTGACCATGTTGTTTAAAGTATGATTATTAATTATCAGATTATCAGACAAATATAAGAAAAGAAGGAGTACAACGGATAAACTTATGGATTTCTCAATTACTTTAAATGTTCTTTGAGCAAAATTTACATAACTAATTAAATATCAATATACTACATGATTTAACTTGCATTTGGTAAAATATTTAAAGTTGACATTTCAATCTAACTTAATTTTACCTTAAATCACCAACCTTTTATGAAAATACACCCATGTGGACACTTCTGGGTTACTCCAACCACCAAAAAACCAATCCTAGCTTTGTTGGTCATCCTACTGCATTTGGGAACAATAACGCTATTGCAGGCACAACCCATTCATAAGCCAGCAACGGATGACCCCACTTTAAAACAGTCAATGGATTCAGTGTTGGTTTGGCATCTTAGTTATCGACTTTCAGCAGATGTAACGAACATGGCCTCTAAAGCCAAAATTAAAAATGGCAGGATTCCAACCGCTTTTAAAGTCCTAAGTAAAACAAGCAATAGGTTAGAACCAAAAGATAGTCCAGGTCCTGCATTGGATATTTGGGTAACTGACTCCCTGGAAAGGGTAGAATCTGTCAGCATGTTGGGCAAAACAACATTTCTAATCCATAAAAATGACAGTCTGCAAAGGCAGCTTCAACTGGACCGGACAACACAAACGGCCTATTTAGGTGTGATGGGTGTCCCAACTGTTAGCCTTGTAGGTGACTCTGTCATAATAATCGATCCAAAAGATTTCAACTTGCACCTGACGGATAAAACCGATACCTTACTGCATATGGAGGCTAAATATGCCTATTATGATTCAAATACTCCTTATGCGGATAAACAAATAAACGTCTGGTACACTGACAAAGTCCCCGCAATATACTGGGCTAAATATAGCTACCTGCGAGCATTGCCAGGAGCAGCATTGGTCATTTTAGCTACGGTAGGCAAAGCACAGATCGGTATTACCTTATCTGCTGCCAGGCAAGTTCTGGTAGCAAAGGATTTTTTTGAAGTGCCTAGTGGCTATAAGTTGGTTGATTACAGTCAACTGCAGCAAATCGATAGTGCGGTGGATAGCACAGAGCACTTGGATACAACCCAGGATCCGCCCATATTAGGTCAAGACTAGGTTAAGATCAGGTCAATATTAGGTCAAGATCAGGCGACTAACTAATGGTTAAAAGGCGTCGATTCAATAATATATAGGGCGAATATGTTTAACTTAGTCCGAAAATTTTACGCAATATACTTATTCTTACATAATACTTCATACCACAAAAAGATAAATCACATTTTTATTGAAACCACATAAAAGTAATTCGACGCCTAAGAATTCTGTGATGCCCGATTGTGCTACTTTGCTGACCTTGGGCAATTTAAGTAAATATTTACAACATTTAGTTTAACGATAATTGTCTTGGTTTGTGGCCTGTTTTATGTAATTTCATTGATGATTAAGCACAAAGGTAGAAAGCATGTAACTGGTATCGTATGCTTTAAGAAAGCCAAAAAGAAATTCATTTTATGCGACCACTACTTTTACTTAAAAGGCAGAGCGGTTAGCAAGAAGTCCTTAAGTAGGCTATTTTTTTCAGCTGGACTAACCTTAGGGGTGCTGTCACTTTGCAGCAGTACATTTGGAGCTACTGGACAAGTTGAGAATAAAAACAGAAAAAAAGAGGTAAATAAAACTTCTATTGCTACTCGAGCCATATCCAATGATAATACGAATGGCAAGTCCAAATCCCAATCCCAATCCATTTCCACAGACACCTCTACAACAAGGAACTGGGGGGCAGACTCTTTAAACGCAGGTATGGATACTTCCAAGTCGCCCGACCATGCCGGTATTACGCCCATGGATCAGCCAATGCCATTACGAGATAAAAATGATCCGCAGTTATACAGTGGCCATCATTCTAATATGGTTTCTGACAGTATAAAACGACCATTGCAGCAAACAGATTTACAACTCATCCCTTTTCAAGACGCAGCAGGTAAATGGGGTTATTTAGACCGTTCAACCCGAAAAGTCATGATAGCTCCCTTTTATCAATGGGCAGATTTATTTGAAAATGGAGTCGCTATGGTAACTCAACCCAACCTTCAATACGATGGAACCACTGGAGGCAATATGCATAACGAGGCAAATCTCTACGGTTGGATTGACATGAAGGGCGAACCCATATTCAAACCCCAATTTACCAGGGTGTATGATGTGGAATCTCATCTAGGACAATCAAAGATTCCAGGTTTAAAACTAGTGGAAACGCCAGACAGAAAATACGGCATAATTGATCTTGAAGCAAAAGACTGGGTCGTTAAACCGGGACTGCATACCGATTTTACTTTTTATGACAGAACACATTATTTGGCTGATAAAAAAGTCTTCGTAGCCGATGGTAAAACATTTCGGGCACCCGAGGGATGCATCATTACCGGCGTGGATCTGAAAAATAGATTGTTTGATATTGAAAAGGGTAGCGATCTCCACAAGGGAATTGCCCGTTGGGATGGCCAGGTTATTATTGCACCCAAATACATGGATATTGAACCCATCTATGCCCACAAACGATATTTGGCCAGTCGGCTCAATAAAAGCCTGACCGGGGCTGCACTTATGGCCCTTTTGCAATCCAAGGACGCTTCCGTCAGGGTGATCAGTGAATTGATAGATCCATCAGGAAAAGTACTGGGCAGTTACCGCTCAGATTATACGGCAGAGGCTGTTCAGGATAGTCTGGGGGTATATACCAGAGGTGACAGTAGTTTTTACTTTAGTCTGGAAACGGGCGCCGCTGTGCCAGCTCCCGCGTCAAAAGACGCCAGCCAAGGCGACTTTATGCTTTTTAAAAAAGGACTGTTATGGGGCGTTAGTGACCTAAGTGGCCATAAGATTATTGTACCACCTCTCTACACTGAGCTGCAATTTATCAATAACCATCTAGTAGTGGCCACTAAAGCTGAGGGGGATTTTAGGCTAAAAAAGGGTCTGATAGATCTTAATAATAGCGGCAAAGTGGTCATTGACTTTGCATATGATGGATTGGAATATGTAGCTGCCAAGGACGGTCCTGGTCCCCACTTCAGGGCCTATAAAAATGGGAAATATGGGATATTGGACATGCAAGGTCATGTTATTGTGCCTATCATTTATGCTAACACGGTGCTATTTAATGGGCAAAGAGCAGAAGTTTATAAAGATTACAGGTCCGGCGTAATTGATCACAATGGTAAAGAGATTATTGCGCCCAAATATAAAACGATTTTTAGCTCTAAACTAAGTGAGCGTAGTGGGCAGGATGCAAATGATGAGTCGAAGACAAGGCGTGCACTACCAGAGTACTACGCTGTCCAAAACGAAATGGATAAATGGGGATTGATGGATAGTACCGGCAAAACAGTTATTCCATTTGATTATGGCTATGTGAGCACTGGCCCAGAGAGCTTTGCTAAAGGCTGGGTCAGTATAGAAGATACATCCAGGCAACATCACGGCAAATTTAATATCCTGACAGGCGTAAAGCTCCCACCTGTTTATGATATTATAAGGATATATGACAAATATATCATAGTGGCCAAAAGAAAAGGGAATGTTTATAATTATCAATTATTGAATCCAAATGGTCAGCCATTGACTGATAGTAGTTATACAGGGATGGATTATAACGAAGCTGGCCAATATTTATTATGTCAACAGGGCAGAAAATATGGGGTATTGGATGAAAATGGCAATATCTTAGTACCTTTTGTTTATGATTACCTGTGGCCCCAAAAAAGCAATCTGCTTATGGCAGAAAAGAAAGACACTTATGTATTTATAGACACAAAAGGAACAGTTTATAAGCAAAACACCAAGTAAAATCTTAAAATGGATATGTGTTGCGGTCAATAGAATTTGATTGACTAAATGGGACTATTAAAGGATATACTTTGTAAGAAACTTGGCAAATAACTTTATAAATTATTTCGGGGAGCATTTCCAGAAAATAATCCTTCCTGAAAATAAAATAGCCCTCCGTTTCAATTATGAATATTCATAGATAAAACAGGGGACTATCTTAAAAATACGCATGGACACTAGTTACCGTTAGGCCTCTTTTCCGCCTTATGCCATGTCGGATGCAACTCTACAGCTGACCCGTTAGCTGGATGCCATATCTTTGACATACACCCCCCAAAGCTCAAGAGGATGCCAATTAAGATACAAGCTGTACCTAATAAACTGGCAAGCTTATTCAGACAACCATTGGCACTTGCAGATGCGAAGTTTTTGTAAACTTCCATGCCGTATTGATTTCTGCGGTAAAACCTGCGTCTTTTGACAAAGTATTTAATAGCAATCCCGATACCTATCATTATCAGGCCAGGACTGGACATGGCAAATAAATTCATGGCGATTAAATTTATTTAGCAAAGATAGATAATTTTATTAGTATTGCAAAAATTGAAATGTTATTTCAAAAAAGTGTTCATTTTGATTGGTTCCCCCTATAAAACAAAAAAGTGCTATCGGTTGATTCGCTGGATCAATATTAAGTTCAATTCCCAATTGGCTTAGGACCAACGAATACTAATTTAACGCCCAAATACGCCTTTGAATACTCATTTGGGCAGCTAGGTTTCTTAATTGCTATTTTGCCCTTTATATGACACAATTCATTAATTTTATATAACTTACACTTGCAAATCAAACCTATAAAACCTTTATATGATTAAAATCATTACTTTTTTCTCACTATTTACAATAGCTTCATTATCCGGGTATAGTCAGCCACCAGATAGCAGTTCAATTACACCCACAGAAAAGGTATATGGATTATCAAAATTTTGGTCAGAAGTTAATTACAATTTTGCCTTCTATGATAAACTAAATAAAGCGCAATAGGATAGCACTTATCAAGCGCTCATTTCTGAAGTCCAAAAATCTAAGAGTGATTATGCATATTTCAGATTATTGCAAAAGTTTTGTGCTTTACTACACGATGGGCATACGCAAATCTATTTCCAGATTATACTGCAAATAAATTCAATAGGTATGATTTCGGAGCTTATAGATTAATTATAGCGGATGTTGACGGTAAAGCAATCATCAGAAATGTCAACAAAAGCAAACAAAAAGAAATCCCCATAGGCAGCCAAATAATTAAAGTAAACGGCATGCCTACGGCCGCTTATATCAATAAATTTGTCAAGCCTTTTATATCTCAGTCAACACCAAAAACCTTGGAGGTAGAATCAATAAGAGCACTGTTTCTAGGATTCCCTGGGGACCACTATAATATAAAACTCAAAAAACCGCAGGGAGAAATAATTAGCTTAGGCCTAACGCACGCAAAACCTGAAAAAAGCGAATTTTACCCTGCCATTCAAGACCAACCTTTATTTGAATACAAGCCCTTAAGCAATAACATCGCCTATATAGCACTCAATTCGTTCAATAATGCAAAAATAGATACAGAATTTTTAAATAAGCTTCCAAAATTAAAGACAGCCAGTGCAATTATCATCGATCTTAGGAATAACGGTGGTGGAAGTGGTGATGTGGCACTAAATATTGCCCAATATTTTATTCAAGGGGATATTATATATAACGAAAAGGTTCAAACAAGACGCCTTATAGCAGCAGATAGGGGAGTCGGCTCCTTTTTTACCCCTGCTGACACGGTTAACGGAAAACCAGACTGGGGCTTAACCAAGCAACAAGTTATTAATTATTATAATAAGTACATTGGTGACGATTATTTTACTTATGAGAATAGAGCCGTAGCACTGGATCGTGTCCAAAAATTATTAGTTCCAACCGTAATACTAACAAGTTATGCAACTGCGTCCGCTGCCGAAGATTTCTTGATATTTACAGACGGTCAAAAACAAATCACTAGAATCGGCGAAAACTCAAATGGAAGCACCGGACAGCCATTACAGGTCCAATTACCTGGTGGAGGCTCTGCATGGATTTGTACTAAGAAAACATTTTATCCAGATGGCAGAGAATTTATAGGTATTGGCATTAAACCGAATATAAAAGTAGTGCAAACAGTTCAAGATTTTATTAAAAATAAAGATGTCGTATTGCAAAAAGCGGTGGAATTTTTAAGCAAAAATTAAAATGGTATTTTCCAAAACATAGTTTCAAGTATATTGATACCTGGCGAGGTAAAAGCAGGTAGTTTTCTGTTTGAACTCGTTGGCTATATCCTAAAATAAGCCTCCATTAAAAACAAAATTGCCTGATGCAGCTACCATTTAATCTACGCCAGGCAATTTTATTGAGTTGGAACACCTATCCCTATTTTTGCAATGAGGCCAGAAATTTTAAAAGATCTGCTCTATCAGCTTTAGAAAGCTGCACAAACTAATCGCGTAATTTTTCAGCCTTTCCGCCATGCCAGAGGATCGCCTCTGTCATGGTCCGAGCCCCGCCATCATGTAAATAATAAGCTGTGCCGTTTGTTTTTTGGAATAGCCCGATGCCCCATAATGGACAATTATGTTAACTGGCCCAGGTAATGGTAAATTGATGGCGACCATCCAGATAGTCATAAGAGACACTATAGCCATGATAACTGGCGATGGTTTGAACAATAGAAAGTCCAAGACCATTTCCTTTTTGCTTGTTATGTCTGACAAATCTTTTAAAAATATTGTCTGCCGGAACTCCTAAGGGAGAACCCGGATTACTAATTTGCAACCTGTTTGCAGACAGCTTAATGGCTATAATGCTCCCTGTCGCACTGTACTGAATGGCATTGGTTAATAAATTACCAACCATAATTTTAAAAAGTGCTTTATTGGTACCTGCTAAAACAACTGGTACTTGGCAAGATACTACTTTTAATTGTTGATTTTTGGATTGAGCTAGTAATGCCAGATCTTCAGAGACTTCCTCAATCAAGGGCTCTACTTCTACGGTCTCCTCACTACCAAATTGCTTGTTTTCAATTTTACTCAGTAGTAACAGATTACTATTGAGTTGCTGCATCTGGTCAATCTCCCGGTACATGTCTGCGACCAAACTACCTTGTTCATTACTAAGGTTTCGATCCTGCAACAGTAATTCTAATTTGAATTTAAGTACTGTGAGCGGCGTTTGGAGTTCATGCGAGGCATTTTCTATAAACTCCTTCTGAGAATAGTAAGCCTGTCTCACCCGAATAGAAAGCTGCTTAATGGAACTACTAAGCTCCTTGAATTCCAGGATTTTGAGAACTTCGGGTTGCTGGTTGCTATTTGAGTCAATATTGAAAGCCTTTAGATAGCTCAATGATTTGTAAAAAGGTCGCCAGATTCTTTTATGGATCATATAATTGATGACCACCGTACCGGCCAGTAGGAGCAGCAGAATACCCAGCTGGATAATCAAAATAGCCTGAATCAAATCCTCTTTCTCAAACATAGAGGATTCTATGCCCACTACATAAGGCTTGCCCATTATTTGCACTTTTTTTTGCAGTATCCGAAAATCTTCCATTTCCTGGCCATTAGCTGGCTTTTTTTCTATGGTAAAAGGCTTTCCTATAAAATGGACACTGTCAAAAGGTTTTATCTCCAGATCATTATCCAGCTCCTGCCACAGCCTTAGATCTGCCTCCGTCTGAATGATGCTAAGGGTAGATGGGAGCTGGGCCGCTTGCATACGAAGATCTCTATCTATTGAATGGACAAAAATATTGTTCAATAGTATATAGAAGACTGGAATGCTGATTAGCGTCAATAATGAGGCAAATAATAAATGTCTTAAGGAGGTATAGTGTAATAATTTCATGGATCTAAATCATGGTGCCGTGCTCATGGTTTAACTATTATATTGTCAATATTGCCATATTTATTGTCTATTGCTAACGGATCAGCGCTTTTGCCTTTTAATTTTAAAGCCCAAAGCGCTTTAAACTATTTAATTCTTTGGTGAGTAAGGCACCTCCGCTAAAATTAATCATTGTAACAACAAAATTCAATAATATTTATTATTTGACCGTTGATGCACTAAATTTATATCCGGTGCCGTAGATGGTTTTAATACAGCCACCCATTGTGAGGAGTTTCTTTTTGAGGTTTTTGATGTGAGCATAAATTATATCAAAATTGTCCAGATATAATGCAGAACCTCCCAAAAGATGCTCTGCTATCGCATTTTTGGTAATGACCCGACCTTTATTGATCATTAAAAATAAAAGTAGTTCATATTCTGTTTTCGTCAATTGGATTTGCTGCCCGCTTACACTAGCTGATCTGGCCAGTGTATCAATCACAATATCCTCAAAATTAAGGGTGCTTTCTCCCTGTAGATACCTTCTTCTAATGACAGCCTCCACTCTGGCACAGAGCTCTGCTAGGTGAAAAGGCTTGGCCAGATAATCATCTGCGCCCAGTTTCAGAGAAAGTATTTTATCCTCCAGCGCATCTCTGGCCGAGATAATGATCACGGCATCCGTTTTTTTATCCTGTTTTAGCTCTTTTAATAGTGTAAGTCCATTACCCTCCGGTAAATTAATGTCCAATAAAATACAGTCATAGGTAAAATCCTCTATCATTTGTCTACCCTGGGAGATATCAGCAGCAATCTCGCAAAGGTAGTTTTCCCTTTGTAAGTATTGCTGAATGCTTTTTGCCAGTTCTAATTCGTCCTCCACAATTAATATTTTCATAATTTGTCGCCTGGATAAAATAAAAATCCATTAAGTAAAGTTAATAATTTTGATTAAGATCAGCTCTGCCCCTGATGTTTTGAATTGTGCTTTTTCTTATTATCAGGGAACAAAGAACCTGACAAAATCTGAATAAAATCTGAATTTCCAATCATGCTCCTTAAATTATCGTATTACCGGAGCCATCCATCAGGGCAATTGAATCATCGTATTTATTTTTGCGCACGCTTATTTTTAAAATTAAAAACTTTTTTATGTGGTGGACCTATGCATTGCTTTCAGCCTTATTTGCAGCACTGACTGCCGTCTTTGCAAAAGTAGGAATAAAAGGGGTTTCCGCAGACCTGGCAACAGCTATCCGAACGGTTGTTATACTGGTTGTGGCTTGGGGTATCGTACTGTATAAAGAGCAGTGGCGCGGTTTTCACTTACTAACCCGCCAAAATATTGTTTTTCTGATCTTATCAGGAATCGCCACTGGACTGTCCTGGATTTTCTATTTCAAGGCACTTAGTCTGGGTAAAGTCTCGCAGGTGGCTCCAGTAGATAAATTAAGTGTCGCCCTGGCCATCGTATTGTCCATAATCTTTCTAGGAGAGACACCAGATTGGAAAACACTTGCAGGAGCCGGGCTCATCATTGCCGGCACCTTTGTTTTAATTCTTTGATTTTTTACTTAAAACAGTTACCTGCTGTTTTTGATATAGTCTATGTTGTAAAAGCCAGGAAGTTGTCTGGTAATAGCTAATGGCTGTATTGATCAAACTGTCAGCAACTAACTGAGTCGGAATTTCATCAAAATTGCTGATAAAACCACGGGGCAACCTTTCTTTTTGGCTGGCAACGCTGACATGGTAAGCTTTGATCTGCCTGACAGGCGACAATATAGTAAGTGTACTATCCTGCAAATACCCCAAATCCTGATAAGTTGCCATCACGGCTCTGGGTTGATAGGTTCTGCTAAGAACATTTTGCCCAATAAACTTAGACTGGTAACGAAGGTGCAGCAAGGAAAATACTGTGGGCATAATATCTATTTGTGACATTAATGTGGTCACTTTTTGGGGAGCAATAAAACCTCGGCTGTATACCATACAAGGAATGCGGTATTTTTCCAGCGGCAAAGCTACTTTGCCACTAGAAGAAGCGCAATGATCGGCTACAATTATAAAAACAGTATTGTCAAACCAGGGTTGCTTCGCTGCCCTGGAAAAGAATTGCTTTAGCGCGTAGTCCGTATACATAACGCCGCCTTTTCTGCTTTTCGCATCACCCGGTATGGCAATTTTACCATCAGGATAGGTAAAAGGCCGGTGATTGGAGACAGTCATCCAGTGCGCAAAAAATGGTTTACCCGAACCAGCATCCTGATTTAACACATCCAATAGCTTTGCAGCCATGTCCTGATCACAGACACCCCAGATATTGGCGAAGCTGATTTCTGACGGACTAAGACTACTGCGATCAATAACCTGATAACCGTTGCCAGCAAAAAAATCCTGCATATTATCAAAATAACTGTAACCGCCGTAGAGAAATTGCACCGTATAGCCTTTTTGCTTAAGTATACTACCGGTAGTGAATTTATTCTTATTATCCTTTCTTTTAATAATACTTTCGCCAGGTGAAGGTGGAATACACAGTGTAAGCGCTTCCAGCCCTCTGACTGTTCTATTGCCAGCCGCATATAATTGAGTAAATACCAGGCTTTTATCCGCCAGTGAGTCTAAAAAAGGCGTCAAATGGTCTGTATTACCATAATGGGCAAGATAATCAGCGCTTAAACTTTCTACGGTGATTAAAACAATGTTTTTATGTAACTCCGCAGAACTGTCCTGCATCATTTTTCCCCATCCCTGCTTTCTAATGGATGGCATTTGCCAACCCAATCTTCGGGATAAGATAGCGGTAGCTGAATCTTGTTTTATTGTTGGATAAAACTTCGTATAGCTTAGTTCATTGTCTTTAAATGCAATATAAAATTTATAGGGACCATCGGCCCCAAGTTCGCTTACGTATAGATTACTTGTATTGTCAGCCTTGGTATATATGGGTAAAATCCAAATGGCTAGTAGACAGCCTGCCATTAACGCTATTAATAAGCTGAGTTTAGTTCTAAAAGCAGGCAGCAGGGTCAGGTAATCAAAAGTTTTCCGATAGATAAAGATTGTAATAAACAGGGCAAAAATGCCCAGCACCATAAATAATGGCACGACAGGGTAGGATTGAAGAATATTGCCGATTACCTCATTTGTATAAATCAGGTAATCAACAGCAATGAAATTATAACGCACCCCAAACTCCTTCCAAAAGAAGTATTCACTGAGTGCATTTATGAGGATTGCTCCAATATAAATAAACAGCGTAAGTCCATAGAGCCATTTACGGATACTCAGCCGAGCAGTAGGGTGCCATAGCATCCAGGCAAATAGGAGAATTTTGATAAGTAGAAAGACACCTACGATATCCATTAAAACACTACCATATGCTTTTATGGGGTTGTTACTCAAAAGGATATACAACAACAAAAACATTAGGCCACTCAAAATAAAGTAACCGTAAGGCTTTTTGAATTTATTTTCAGAGAGAAAAAGCAGGTAAAGCCATAGCGGAATACTGAGCAGTAAAAACACCAACAAATTGGGCACTAAGCCGCCTACAATCGTATACACAAAATCTATCAGATGAAAACTACTGCGCACTTGGGCGTCCGATAATAAAATTATACGCAGCAGCGTACAAACAATTAAGTAAAAACCTGTAAGGTAAATAAATGGTTTACTATATTTTAAAAAGGAGCGCATAATTAGCGTTATTTGAATGTAGGATGTTTATGCCATTTATAATGATGGGTCCAATAGGCGAGTTTCATAGACAGTATACCAAGAGCCGCTCCCACGAGCACGTCACCAACATAATGTTTGTTGTTGGCGAGCCGGAGCATACCAACACCTGTCGCCAGTCCATAAGCTGCATAAGGCATCCATTTAAATTGATCCTTGTATTCCATTGAAAGCATGGTAGCTGTTGCAAAGACCTGCATACTGTGACCGGATGGGAAACTGTATCTGTTACTTCTGTCGGGGCGCCACTGGTGCACCGTATGTTTTAATAAATAACCGCTGGCGGTAACCAAAATTTCTGCCTTAATCAAAATAGCTGTCCGGTTCTTAATATCGGTTTTTGAGGATACACCCAACAGGTCCAGCCCATAAGGAATGACCGCTGGCACATATAAAAGGGCATTGTCGGCTGCCGTATGAAAGCCCGACAAATGCTTGTCATGAAAGCTTAATTGTGTGTTTTTAAACCCAGAACTGAGATCCATGGCAATACCTGCACCCATTAGAATAGCCGGCATGGTTAATTGAGGCTTACTAAAACGAAGCACCGGACTTGGAGTTAAGTACTTCTCCTTAATATTACGGTGCCCCTGAAAGGAGCTGTCAGGTATAAAAAAAGACTGACTAATTATGCAGGTATCCTTTTCCGGCATTTGGGCCTTTAAGGGCAAAGTATTCATAACCAGCCCTAAGTGCAACAAAATCAATAATAATCCTGGGAGCGCTGCGCGCTTTACCTGCTTTTGCCCGGATCCAGTCATGCCATAATATTTTTGCAAATGTGATTAGAAATCCTGAAAGTATTCTGAAGAATTTACAGTAAGGCCCAACAAAATGGATTTGCTTTCATAATTGCAGGGTTATAAATTCAGATGCGACTTTTACAAGCAATTTAAAATGGCAATTTAGGGTTAGTTTTTTAGTAATTAACTAATTGACATTTAAATGACTAGACAAATTTATGCAGCAATAATTGAGTTTATATTTATCTTCCATCTCAAAGTGAAACGGTAGTTTTGTGTTTTTAATTTAAAATTTAATTTTATCATTGTTAAACATGTTCACTGAAAATGAAATTATTGATTATGAAAGACTTAACACCACAGCAGGCCGCATCCTCGAACGTACCGCATACATTGACGCCTTATCATTGGAAGAGGGAACGGGAATCATTAGAGGAAACTCAAAAAATGTTGAAGCAACCCTACTCCTTGCCGGAAATGCGGGAACAGATAAAGAGGAACAAAGAAAGTATCAGGAAAATCTCCTGAGAATTTATGGGATGGATACTGAAATATGGGTTCAACAGGAACTGTTCAACGAGGAAAATTATTTGAGCGAAGGTTCAGAGGCGAAGGTTTATTACTCACCCAATGCTGGTTTTGTAAGGAAGGTCGTGGATTACAAAAGATATTCAAGGACTCCTTTTGAATTTATGATCAATAGAATTGGATTACACAATTACCTTTTTGCAAGTTCTCCATATGAATTAATCGGTTTTACGAGGACAGAAGATTTTATGGGGAATAAAACTTTCGCATTTATCATTGAGCAACCATTTATTAAAGGCAAATACTTGGAAACAAAGGAAGATAACAAACTATTTTTAAAAGAAATGGCAACTAGGGGCAATGAAATAAAATTTGAAAATAATAAAAGAGTCTTTTACAATGATGATTATATAATTAAAGACCTTCATCATGAGAATGTCATTTTTACGAATGAAGGAATGTTTAAATTTATAGATCCAGTCCCCTCACTCAATCCTGCATTCAGGTCATTTGGCAGCGAAGGAGTACGGTTTTTGAAATAAATATACTTTGTCTATGGATTTGCAAGGTAGAAGTCTAATTCAAAATCAGCTTATTTTTTATTGATACTACTTTACTGTTGGCTTGTTACCGAAGGACACTTGGTTAGGTAAATTGACTTCAAAAAAGCAGCAACTTCATATCATACAAAGCCCTGATAAATATAAATTATCAGGGCTTTGTATGTCATAAAATTGGAGAAGTTGTTCAATCTATTTGCCCAAACAAATCACTGAATTTGAATTGGCCGGCTGAAGGCCTGAGAAAAGATGCCAACTGTATATTGGGCGGTCTCATTTAAGGACAAGTTGATATTGACCGTTCTTGTTCCCTGAGCCGAATTATGTAACAGCTTTACATAAATCGTGTCATAGGCTTCCTTCGCCTCGGGAAAGGTCATGGTATAGACACTGTCTCCTTCCATCTTTAAGACACTGCCCGATTTATCTACAATATCAAAATCTACGCCCACTTTAGCCGGATCTGTGATGCCGGTATAATCAAGCTTGTAATGAGCGACAGCGTCATAATTGCGGGTAAAGGCAGAATGAAACTGAACGGGCAATGCCAGTAAACTGGTCTGGGAACGATCCACCGAAACAGGTTTGTTGTTCCAGGGCATAAAACCAACATAATAATAATTGTCATATTCTGGGAGCCCAGCTGGATAATCCACCTTATTGCAAGCCAGCATGCCAAAACTAGCGGTCATCAGTATAAGTAATAGAAATATCAGATATTTTTTATTCATTTTCTTCATTTTTAAAAGTCAACAATTTTTTTAGCCGTCTGTTACCAGTTCGGATTTTGGGTGACCTGATTGCCACTAAGCGATATTTCATTGAGCGGTACAGGATAGAGATAATCCTTACTGGCATCAAAAACCCTTTTGCTGGCAGGTTCTACGATCAGGATACTATCTGGCGTCAAATTAAGGGAACTGGCCTGTGTGCCTGTCCATTCATCCGCACTATAACGCGCACCCAGGATATCTTTTGGCAATAAATTCTCCGCGGTCTTCCAACGGATAATATCATCATAGCGAAAACCTTCCAATGCAAGCTCTACCGTTCTTTCCCGGCGAATCTCGGTGCGCATATCCAACCCATGCGTCTGGACAAAACTATTGGTCAGATGTACCGGCATATTCACCCTGTCTCTAAGTTTGTTGATGGTTAAATCCAGATCGGCGTCACTGATGGAACCATTCAGCTCAAATTTAGCCTCGGCATAAGTCAGTAATACTTCAGCGTACCGGATCAAGGTTTTATCCACCGTAGCCTTGCCCAGGTTATTCCAGTCGTCCAGGTTAAATCCTTTTTTACAGGCATAACCAGTACGAACAGCTGAAGCGTTGGGTACCCAGGGTCCTTTATAAGCTTCTTCACCCATCTGATAAACCGTCATACCCAACCTAGGATCTCTATTCTCGAAAATAGAATTATAGCTGGTTTCCGGAACCGTTTCTGGGGAAATGCCCCAGGGAAGACCATCCGTACACAGATAATAGGAGAGCAGGTTCCTGGTGGGGGCAAACCTGCCGTTCTCCATATTTCTGGAGTTGTCATGACCTACAATAACATTCGTATAGGTGCCATTTTGGATCGCATTGGAACCATATACTTTCACAAAAACATTTTCTTTATTAGCAGGTCCGTCCGCTTCATGCTGAAACATTCCTGAATAACTGGGATATAGACTATAATAGTTCTGCTGCATTACAGCACTTGCGGCATCTACCGCCTTTTGCAGATTGACTTTATAATCTTCATCCGTTCCATGGAATTTTGCAAAAGTACCTTCATAGAGTCCTACTCTGGCTTCAAAAGCAAGCGCAGCGCCTTTGGTTACCCTGCCGTAATCGGCCGCCGGCAACGCCGACTGTAAAGGTAGCCACTTGGCCGCATAATCCAGATCTGCGTATATGGAGTCTATGACCACTGCTCTTGGTGTCCTGGGCATCTGAAGGCCTGCATCGCCTACATCCAGCGTATGCATTACCAAAGGTACATCACCGTATTTTTTTACCAGCAAAAAGTAATAATACGCCCTGAAAAACTTTGCTTCTGCATAGTACCGGTTACGGATATCTTCAGAAACGTTGGCCTTACCGCCTTTTTCCAGGATATTATTAGCAGTGAAGATCTGATCATAAGGGTTATTCCAATCGCTTTCACTTGTATTGGGAACAGCTCTGCTGCCATTACTGATCTGATTCTGGCCTGCATCCTGTCCATAACTATCATCGGCTCTGTTATCAATGCCATACCCGGCTAACTGTTGATAAAGTCTATTACAGGCACTCTTTAAATCTGTTTCTGTATTCCAAAAACTGGCATCCGAAAAGGTTGTTTCTGGTTTTCGGTCCAGACTGCAACCGCTGCTTATTACCAGCGTTGCAATACATAAAAAGGCTATATTTTTAAATATTTTCATCACTTTGATTTTATTTTGTCACATAAATCTTAGTCAGGCCATTAAAGATTTAACTTAATAAGACTAACTACAATTTCCTTAAAACGTCATATTTAACCCAAAGGCCACTACTCTGTAGAAGGGATAGGCAGCCGCCTGTACACCATTTGGCACTTCTGGATCAAATACACTCAGCACCTTGGTATGTTCCCATAGATCCTGTCCGGATACGTATACTCTAAGCCGTTGAATGATTGATTTTTAAGTGGAACGCTGTAGCCTAGCTGAACATTTTTAAGCCGGATATAAGCACCGTTTTGCAACCATTTATCAGAGGGCTCAAAATTAAAATTGGAACCCTGATATTCTCTGGGAAAATAGGCGTTTCTGTTGTCCGGGGTCCATCTGTCCATCATAATAGACCAAGGCATATTGGAGGTGGCATTTAATGGATTCATAGTGGAGGCGTCGATTAAAAACTTGCGCTGGCCAACACCTTGGAAAAATGCTGAAAAGTCAAAGCCTTTCCAATTGACGCCAAGATTCAACCCATAGAGATAATGACCGTTGGCGGTGCCTAAATAGACTAAATCTCCCGGATCTTCAGGCGTACCACCGCCGGCGTCTATTTTTTTGTTGCCGTCCAGATCCAGGTATTTAACATCACCAGGGCCGACATTTGCATTATTAAAGGATTGCACACCGTAATTGGCATAGTCATCCGCATTTTGATAATAGCCGTCGGTTTTATACCCCCAGATCGTATTGAGGGCATAACCCTGCAACAAATCTATGGTTCCACCAGTACCAATGGAATTCTGACCACTGTATTTGATGAGTTTATTCTGGTCATTGGAGATATTAAACCCAATCTGATAAGATCCATTTCTAAAATTATCCTTCCACTGCGCATTGAATTCCCAACCCCAGGTTTTGAGTTCGCCTACATTAATGGCAGGAACATCAATTCCAATTATGGCTGGCAATGGCAATTGTGCCAGCATGTTTTTATTCTTCTTGATATAATAATCAGCCGTGATATTTAAACGGTTACTTAATAGACCCAGGTCTAGCCCGATATTGGAGGTCTGGACAATCTCCCAGGTTTTGGTAGAAGAAGCCAACTCATTTTGATAGAGGTACTGCGTTTTCTGGTCATTGAAGTCCAGATCGGTTCCCACACTTAACAGCGGAATATAATCATAGAGCCCAAGTACAGACCCATTACCCAGTCTTCCCCAGGAAGCACGTAATTTTAAGGTAGAGACAAAAGGCAGGGCATTTTTGATAAAGTCTTCTTTCGCTAAATTCCAACCAGCGGAAAATGAAGGGAAGGCGCTCCACCTGCTTTCCGGAGATAGTCTTGAACTCCCATCATAGCGCAGATTAGCTTCAAAAAGATATTTATCCTTGTAGTCATAATTAAACCGACCAAAATAGGACCCCATGGCCCAGGTCTGGATATCATCCCCATTGGTCTTGGTCAACAGGTCCGCATAGTTGAAGCTGAAAAAATCGTTGGTGATCATCGAAGTGGCAGAGGCCGACATCTCATCTTGACGATACTCTTCAAACTGCCACCCACCCATGATTTTAAAATGATGATCCTCATTTAAGTTTAAATCATAATTGAGGTAAGCCTGCATATTGTTATCATAGGATTTGTTCTTAGTCTTGCTCAGGGAGTTAGGTACATTGGCCGTAAACCGTATGGTATTTGTACTTCTGCCATACCAATACAGGCTTCTTTTACGAGACTCCTGATTATAAAAGCCCTGAGAGCGGGAAGCGATAATATTGAGCGACAGGCCTTTAATCAGATCATGGATTTTTAAAGCCGCCTGGCCATTAAAAACTTCGTAATTCTGGGTTTCCAGTCCGGCATTCTTTTCAATATCCACCGGATTTACCTGCAGATCACCATTATAAATCTGACCAGTCTGGTCTTCTGCGGGAACATATAAGGATTGACGGGTACGGATTCTGTAAAGCCTTTCAACAATACTGGTTTCTCCGTAGGAGTTCTGATTAATAAAGGAACCAGCATAGCTGGCCTTTAAGGACAGATCCATGTATTTATTCATCTCGCTATTGACGTTCAGCCGGATATTATAGCGGTGATTATCATCCGGACCGTATTTTAGGATACCCCGTCTACTATAATAGCCTCCCGATAGTAAATAGTTCAGTTTCTTCGTCCCTGAACCAACCGACAAAGAGTAGTTCTGGCTGGGATTATATTTATTCATGCCTTCCTGCAGCCAGTTGGTATTATCGTAATAATCCCAACGGTCTTGACCGGATATATTAGGCCGATAATCAAAATTTGGATTTTTTAGCCATTGCAACTGCTCATCTGAAAACTCCTTGGCGCCCGTAGCATTAAAACGCGCCTCATCAATTAAAGTTTGTTCATCCCAAGAATTGAGCCTTTGCGGTTGCCTGGCCGTAATATCAACACCGTAATAGGCATTAAAATTGACCCTGGTAGCACCAACAACGCCTTTTTTTGTGGTAATCAAAATTACCCCCGCTGCAGCTCTGGCGCCATAAATGGCGGCAGCCGCAGCATCTTTTAGGATGGATACATTTTCAATATCATCCGGATTAAGTAAAGTCATATCGCCTTCAATGCCATCAATAAGCACTAAAGGAGAACTGCCATTCACTGAGGAAAAACCCCTGATGCGGATACCATAACTTTCTTTACCCGGTTGTCCGCTGCTTCTGGTAATGGTAACACCAGGCAAGGCACCTTGTAAGGCTGCTACGGCATTAGGGACAGGTTTATTGGAAAGTTCCTTGCCGCTAATGGTGGCTACCGCACCTGTCAAATCTACTTTCCTTTGTGTACCATACCCCACAATGATAATAGAATCCAGATTGTTCACTTTTGGCGTAAGTGTAATATGAACCTCCTTTTGGCCCTTTAAGGAAACCTCTTTGTTGTTGTATCCCACCATACTCACGATCAAAGTAGCATCCGCATCATCTACGCTTAGTTCAAAATGACCCGTCAGGTTGGTTATTACTGCTTTAGCGCTACCCCTGACCGATACGCTGGCACCTGATAATGGCTCCCCGTTAGGATCAGTGACCGTTCCCTGTATACTGATAACTGGTTTTGCGGCGACCGCTGCCTGTAAATTGGGCGGCAATTTTTCGTAGCTGGGCACCTTGTTTTTTGAAATCACAATAGTCTTATCCTCAATGGAAAAAGTGAGTTTTTCCGGACCAAGGATTTTTTGGAGAAACTGCTTTAGCGGTTCCTTTTTGGCATGTACGGCGATGGCCTTGCTATTTTGAACATACCGATAATCGCAGAAAATCACAAAACCTGTTTGTGCTTCTACCTCCTTAAAGACATTTGCCAGCGTCGTCCTTTGGGCATTATAAGTTACCACCTGCGAGGTTACCTTCGCCGTGGCACTTAACATACAAAAAATAGTCAGAATAAAAGTCAGTTTCATGACCAGCACTATTTTAGTGGGGTGAATCATTGAGGAACTGGGTACTGTTTTTTTAACAGCAATATCCCTGCGGTTCCTGTTGAAGCAATGCGCCCGGGCTTTATCTGCTGTACTTAAGCAGATCTTCCGTTGAATTTGCATACTTTTGTAATGGTTTGAGGTTAAACAATGAATTAGTTTCCGTTCGTAAGAATCTATTTTATTGATTATCATAGCCTAAAATCATGGCCGGGAAGGGACGCCAATCTTACTTTCCGGTCTTTTTATGTCCGCTATTGAATCAATTATTTTTCGTGCCTTAGGCCGCTATTTAAAAACGGGCATTTTAAGGCATCACAATAAGTTTGTTTTTTTCTATTTTGAAATGTATATCTACTTGTTCTAGTACTGATAATACTTGTGTCAGATAGAGGCTTCTTTGAATTTTCCCCCAGAATTTCCGCTCAGGGACATTACCTGCATAAACAATCTCTACATTGTACCAGCGACCAATCTGTTGCATTACCTCTTTTAGGCTAGCCTGATTAAAATCAAAATAACCATTTTTCCAGGCGACCGCTTTTTGGATATCGGTTGTATGCACACTTACCGGACTATTAAAGGAAGTCCCCATCACTGCCTGGTCGCCCGGCACAATGGCGGTGGCTTTATTGCTAGCGGCAGCATAAACGTTCACCCGCCCCTCCAAAAGGGTCGTTTTAATCTCGCCTTGGTCAGCATATGCATTGATATTAAAATGCGTACCCAATACCTCTACGCGTGATGGTGATTTTGAAGTTCTGCCTGTTTGTATATCCACAATAAAAGGAACCCTTCCTTTTCCATCCGTTCTTTGTAGTTTGGCGACTTCAAAATAAGCTTCTCCGGTAATCGTTACTTCCCTTTGGTTTTTATTAAAAGCAACGGGATACCTTATAGAAGAAGCAGCATTTAACCAAACCTCCGTACCATCTGGTAACTTAACATGGAAAGTACGGCTGGCAGGTGTGGCAAGTGTATTGTATTTTACAGGGCCATTGGCACTTGCCCCATGTCCAGTATATTCTATGCCACCAGGCTTTAATTCTACAATCGCGCCAGCAGTCCCCGCTAGTAATTGTTGTCCGCCCTTGGCCGTAAGGCTGTCCAGAATAACTTGTTTGCCACTGGCCAGCGTCAGAATGGCGCCACTGGTACCAGGGGCAATATCTGCCTTGGGAGACTGGGCTGTATTGGCCTCAGTAATAAGTTGTTTTGTTTTGTCTTGTCTGAAAGAGTGGAATTGCCAAAATGCCCCAAGCAGTATTAAAAACCCGATAATAGCTGCCGCAACCCTGTACAATTTGCTACTTTTTTTCCTTTTTGCGTTTATTGGAAGATATTTATTTACAGTAGCAATATTATCTGCTTCACCTATTGGTGCCATCTCCATTACCTGATCTGGCTTTGGGGTTTTAGCCAGGTCCTGGCCTTGGTATCGGTCTCGGAGTTGATTAATACGTTTTTCCACTATATCATCCGTTGTCTGCGTGGACGACTCTTTTGACAACTGATTAGAAGCCAGATCCGCCGACCAGTCTGACTTCGATTTAGTTTTTAAAATATCATCTAAAATAGCGGTAGCTTCCTTATCATCTAACTTATTGACTGCCACATGATGACTCCAATTATCTGCCACCAGATCAGACAAAGTGTTATCATCCAGCCGGCTAATCAAGGTAGCAAACTCCTGCAACTGTTCCCCGGAGCAGGTATGCTCCAGATAACATTTTAGTAAATAAATAAAGCGCGATGGATCCGTCATATCATGGTATTAATTAGAGCATATTGCCAAATTACAGTCGTCCTAACAACTGTTCATGATATTAAACGATTGAAAATAGAAAACTACCCAGTCTCTTTTAAAAATAAATAATAGAAATCAAAACAGCGAAGCTATGGCGCTTTATTTCCAGATTAAAAACAGCAAGGGAGCTATGACCAGCAGCTCGTATTCAAATTCAAAGCTTTTGCGGAGTTTTTCAATTGCCCGGCTAAAATGATTTTCCACTGTGGATTTGGATAAACCAAGCGCTGCGGCAATTTCTGTGTATTTTAAGCCTTGTTGTCTGTGCAGGATAAAAATTTCCTTTTGTCGGGGTGGTAGCAAGTTGAGTGAGGCCTGGATTTTTTGTTCCAATTCCTTACATATAACCCACTGATCTGCACCTGCCGTTTCATTTACTACAGGTGTCAATTCATGGAGAATCTGCATCTTTTTAGAAAACCGCCTCAGATGGTCTATGGAGTAATTGCGGATCATTTTAAATAAATAGCTGGCAAAAATTTCTTTGCCTTGAAAACTGTCCCGCTTTTCCCAAAGACAGGAAAAGACATCATGTACTACATCTTTCGCCTCTTCAGCAGATCCGGATAACTGGAAGGCAAAATTGTACAATTTATTATGGTAGCGGCTATATAACACTGTGAAAGCGTTTTCACTACCAGTAGTCATTAACTGCAATAATTGCTCGTCTGGATAAGATTCAAGACTTTGCATGTAGGAGATGAAATTTGCATTAAATTTGAATCACCAAATTAACGCAATTTTTATTACTGCCAAATTTATTTTTATACTCCGCCTTCCAAGGTGATATTTAATTTATTATAAACCATTACATTATATCATTTTGCCCTTTAGACAACCGAATATATGCCTGCAGGAAGTACTTTTGAAATTTGAATAACATTTTACTTAACGGATCAGAACGTTGAACGGTACAGGGGTAAAGTAAATGATCTTATTGATTTATAATTCGTTGTAATCGATTCCTTTTGTCCAAAGTATCCACAATTTCTATAAAATAATCATCGATTGATAATTAACTAAGGGTTCAGTGGTCAGCTTTGTTTGCATCAAGCCGCAGTAGGCCACCTTACAGTTGGGGAATATACCCTCTGCTTTGCAGATCTTCCAAGGATTTTACCGGCCAGGTTTTACCATTTTGCAATAAATAGCTGGTATCTGCGATTTCCAGAACATCCCGGTACAAGTGATCTGTAATCAAAAAGCCTTTATGTTTTTGGGCTTTAATCAAGGGCTTGATCTTTTCCATATGAACAGGCATGATTTGGGTAAAAGGCTCATCTAGCAATGAAAAGGCAGCTGCACTTTTTATAAGAGCATATACTTCAACCAGACGTTTTAAGCCACCGGAAAGTTTATTGAATCGCTGTTGGATAATAGTTGTAAGATCCGGAAAATCTGCCTCAAAGTCTGCTTCACTGATCTGGTGGTCCGCAAAAACATCCATAACACGTAAGTGTCCTGGAACAAAATGAGATTGGGGCAGATAATTGATGGCAGGATGGGCCGCCTGAATGCTTTTATGATTGATCCTGACGGATTTGCTTAATGGATTTAATTCGCCCATAATAATTTGCATCAGGCAGGATTTACCTGAACCATTCCTGCCAATTAGCGTGGTAATCTGGCCTTGACCACATTTTATGTAAATATCTGACAAAAGCCGCCTCCTGCCAAAATCCAGTAAGATGCTGTCAATTTCTAATGTATAGTGTGTGGGATCCATCCAATTCGATAACTTGCAATGATCATTAAAATATAAGTAGAAAAATCAATAGAAAGGGTCGTGACCCACAGAACGCTTTTTTTCAGCCCAAGATTGTTATAATAGTGGTACTCATTTTTGCGCAACTGGTTGATGAAGTAATAGACAATGCCATAGCTCACAAGTTTTAGCCAAAAGCATCCTTGAAAAGCAATCAATCCATTAGAAATGAGTACCCACAGACATAAAAGAGAAATCACTATTCCTATCAGAAAATGATTCCGATAAAAGGTGAAGATGCGCCTTATTTGTTTATGCCAGCTATTTTTATACATAGACCAATTTGCAGGTCTAAATTAAGGAAATTGAGCTCAAATTCAAATTTATTCAAGTAATCCAGCCAACATGTAAGCGCTAAAGCCTTATTAATAGGAGGCAAGGCACAAATTACTCTACAAATCACTGCACAAATCACTGCATAACCTACCACAACTTCCTACCCGGTACTTTTTTTCTCCTTGTCCACAGCCACAGGGCTGCCAAATAAATAAAACCATTTTTTGCGCCAGCCCTTTGCACGACGGACATCCTTGTAAATATCATTTAATTCATGGAAATTAAGATATATGGGGTTCAGGCGATTACCGATTTTAGTGGTCAAGCCATAAATCGGTTTCTCCTCCTCTTTTTGATAGGTATTGAATAGTCTGTCCCAAAAAATAAAAGTGGCTGCAAAATTTTTATCCAGGTATTTCTCTTGTGAGCCGTGATGTACCCGGTGATTGGAGGGAGTGGCAAATATATACTCAAAAAAGCGGGGTAACTTCTTGATGTATTCCGTATGGACCCAAAACTGAAACAGCACGCTGATCTGACTAACGACAAAAAATACCAATGGATGAAATCCACAGAGCGCCACCGGTAAGAAAAAAATAATTTTAATATTCTGGATCCAGCTAAGTCTGAAGGACACGGTTAAATTGTAACTTTCTGCTGAGTGATGGACTACATGGGTAGACCATAAAAACCTTTGCGAATGTGAAAATCTATGCGCCCAATAACTGCAAAAATCAAATAAGATATAACAGGGTATCAGTGTCCACCACGCCAGTGCCATGCGCCAGGGCAGTACGTTATAAAGCCAAACAAAGAAATAAAGTAAAACGATTTTGAGTAATAAGTTAATTAAAACATTACCCAAACCAACCAGCGTAGAACCTATGCTTTCCTTTACTTTATAAAGCTTATGGTTCTCATACCAAGAAACGCCCATTTCTAGTAAAGTAAAAAAGGCCATAAAGGGTATGGCATAGACAATAAGATTGGGTGCTCTGCTTTCCAGGTGAAGGATTTGTTCATAGGGAATGGGGGGAGCGGCGAATAAATCGCTGATTGCATTAAATATCATGTATAACAAATATAATGGATTCAACGTAAAAACAGTGCCATCAAGTGTTAAAGCTTTATGATTAATACAATATTAATTTAAATCGTGTTATGTAATGATTACCTGCAAATACTAATACTTATTCCAAGAAAACAAGAATGGAAATTATTTGGCCAATTATTTTGCGTAATTAACTTGGGTATTGTGTGATTCAATATTTTTGTTCAACTATGTTGTATTTGGTGTTTATATATAACTAAAACCAATACAATAATCCATAGGCATAGTTTTTTACGACCGGTCCTTTGCCGGTTTTAAAATGGGTTTAAGTATTGACTTTTCAATAAATAAGATTGTGCAGAGCCGTTGGCTACTCAGGTGCCTATTATTTAATAGGTTTTGTAATGCGAGGGCAAGGCAACTTTATACAAATAAATAATTATAAAGCTATAAAATATAGTAAATTACAAAAAAATATATCCATATTAGTCAAAGCTGCATGTACAATACAGAAAATTATGCAGATCAGGTACAGCCAAATATTATGAAGTTAATAAAATAAGCTTTACAATCAATGTCTACAAAATAGAATAATCAGGTGTGAAAATATAAAGATGCCAATATAATTATGATAAAATATATACTCCTCTTTTTTCTTTCTTATTCGTCCAAATCGCTTTTCGCTCAAAAAGTGAATAAAGTCTTCATTGATCCGGATAATGCACGTGGGGGCACGATCTCTCAATATTTTAATACATTTCGCTTTATTCCTTTAGAAACTACCAAGGAAAGTTTATTTGGCAAAATTGACCAGTTAGCAGTTACCCAAACCCACTTTATTGTACTCGACCAGCAAACCAAATCCATTTTATTTTTTAGAAAGGATGGCAGTTTTGACTTTAAAATACGTCCACGGCAGGCGGATCATTATTTTGATTACTTCACTATTGATAGACGCAAAAGTGAATTATTGGTTCAGACTGCCATCCATGAAATTTCCATTTACGATTTAAAAGGTAATTTTTTAAAAAAGGTCAACCTTGGTAAAAATATAAATAGTCTTGTTTGGTTGCAAAATGGCCATATAATTTACCAGCTAGAGCAAGGTGCTCCATCTGAAAATTCCCCAAAAGTCAAGTATAATATCGCGTATTCGGGAGATTACTTAAAAAGCGCCCGATTTGCCCTGCCATATGATCCCAGATTCGGGCTGTCTGAGCTCAATCAATACATGAATTCACTGAACAAATCAGAAGACCCCGAAAATGTATTTTTTTCTTTGCCAGGCGATTATAACGTCTATCAATTAAAAGATTATACCCATATCATCCATTATCAATTTATATTCCCACTTAAATATTCTTTGCCCAATAATTTTTCAGCTGACAGCACCTATGCCCAAAAAAGGGCTAAGTACGTCTACTTCAATGCGGCTAGTAAGGGTAAATTTGAATCCATTGAAAACATTTTTAAACCTAAGGAAAACTTACTACTTTTTTCTTTAAGAAATGTAGGCTATCTAACAAATAACTGGACCTACTTATATAATTTAAAAACGGGTTTGCTTCTATCACTTGGAAAAGTGACCGGTGACAGCTTGTCCAGTTACCTGCCCTTTGCAAGCCCACAGTTTGGAGAAACCATGGTGGTTTATAAAAACCATCATTTATATTCATGCATTGCATCTTCCACTTTAATTTCAATTAAAGAACATAAAGAAAAAAGCCATAATTTTGGCCCAGTTTTGAATCGATATTTTGCCCATGAGAATAGAAGAAGCAATCCGGTGCTCATGGAGGCAAAATTGAAAGAGAATCTATAATCTCACTCAAAAAAACTGTTAGCACGTAAGGATAATTCTGCCTTTGCAAACTTACTATTTGCAAACATTAGCTTCTAAAACGATTATTTAATCCCCTCAAAGGCAGCGGGCCATCATCAACGCCCTCTGGAATATTAAACAAATACTTATTTACCCACTATATTGCCTAAACTATTGGTATCTTAGCTATCGTTTATCGTGTAATAAAAAACACCCATACAATAAATCGAGTATGAATAAAATGGTTAATAATTTTGGCAAGGCAATTACTGTCTTTTGTGCACTGCTATTTATACTGCATACAACACGTGCCGCCCCTACGCAAAAGAATTTGTTCAACCAAGCCACAAAAGCCATACCTGGTATAGTGAATGGAAGTCCCAAGATTGTACATATTGTCAATTTCATCCGTCTATTGGAGCCACGCGATCCGGCTATAACCGAGGAAGTGCTCTACCAGACTGTGGTAAAACAGGTCGAGCTCATCAATAAATATCAGCTTTCCGGAACCTTTTTGTTGCAATACGATGCCTTGCTGGACAACAGATATCAAAAATTGTTGAAATCCTTACCCAAAGACCGCTTTGAAATAGGTGGCTGGCTAGAAGTGCCCAGACCACTTGCTCAAAATGCTGGCCTCACATGGCGTGGAAATTCAGCCTGGGATTCCAGAGCAGATGTGGATTTTACAACAGGTTATACGCCTAAGGAAAGAGAAAAGCTGATTGATACATATATGGCCAGTTTTAAAAAAGTATTCGGCTACTATCCTAAAACGGTGGGTTGCTGGTATCTGGACAGCTATAGCCTGAACTATATGTATCAAAAATATGGCATCATCGCTTCTTGTAATTGTAAAGACCAGATCGGTACAGACGGCTATACCTTATGGGGCGGGTATTGGAATCAAGCCTATTATCCCAGTAAACTGAATGCTTATATGCCTGCCCAGACAGTTAAAGGTCAAATCCCGGTACCTGTTTTCAGGATGCTAGGCAGTGACCCAATCCGTCAATACGATAATGGTATCGGAACGGGTCATCAAGGGGTAGTTACCCTAGAGCCCGTTTATAAGTTTGGCGGAGGAGACAGCACCTGGGTCAACTGGTTTTTAAAGACGCTGATAGATGGAGAGGCGATGGCCTTTGGCTATACACAGGCGGGCCAGGAAAATTCTTTTACCTGGAAGGCCATGCAGTCTGGCCTCAGTTATCAATTAAAAAAAATAGCGGCCCTACAAAAAGCCGGGAAACTGCAGGTTGAAACCATGGCAAGGACCGCTATATGGTACAAAAAGCATTTTAAAGTCACACCGGTAACGGCAGTAACAGCCATGGAAGACCTACCGGGTAAAAATCAGAAAACACTTTGGATGGATAGTCGGTTTTACCGGATTAACCTACTTTGGCATGGCGATCAGTTGCGCATCAGAGATATCCATCTATTTGATCAAAGTTTTGTTTCTCCTTATTTCAGCCAAAAAGCGGTGGGGCCTAAATGCGCCTTATTTACCCTGCCTTTTGTGGATGGGCATTTCTGGAGTAATAAAGCAGATACCAGTAGGGCAGGACTGGTTTTTTGGATTAAAAAGCAGGGGGTATTTGAAAAAATGCAAGGCGGCCGACCAACGATTACCCGCCTGGATGCGACTAAAATGCAAATTAGTTGGCCTTTGCAAAATAATGCGGGAATCCTCAACATCATTTTAGGTGAACGTAATATGAATGTTCAACTACTGGACGCCCCTGAAAATACAATCTGGAAAATGAGTCTGCTAAGTTTTAATAACACCGAACTGCCCTTTAAACAAATTAACACCAATAGTATCCAATGTCAGTTTAAAAATCACGGATACACAGTAAACTTACTCAAAGGACAATTTGTAGATCAAAGCAAAACGCCGACCGACCACCAGATCTATTCCATCACGCCCCGTAAGGGAAGCATAGAATTTGATTTTGGGGTACGATAGTTTTTGAAACAGCAACATTACTGGCATGTCAAAAAGGGCTTTCCTTCCTGTAAAGGACTGCCCTTTGACGGGTCAGTTTCAATCGTAGATTTTTATTATTTAAAGGGCGCTAGTCTATAGGTTCCCATAATTCAATTTTGTTGCCCTCCGCATCCAAAATATGCACAAATTTACCATAGTCATAGCTTTGAATATCATCTAAGATCTGTACGTCTTCCTTTTTCAATTCTTCTACAAGGGCTACTAAATTTTCCACCCGGTAATTAATCATAAAGTCTTTATCAAAATAATCAGTAGTCTGTGCAAAGGGGGTCCACTGCGTCTCTGCCTTGGAGGCACTGTCTGGGCTTTCATACCACTGAAAGGTGGCGCCGTATGGATTTGTATCCAGCCCCAGATGCTTTTGATACCAGGCAGTCATTTTTTTGGGATCCTTACATTTGAAAAAAATCCCGCCAATTCCTGTTACTTTTTTCATGGTTTCTTTTTTAAAATTATTTGTATTTTCTTTATTTGATTTGAAGGCGTACCCCAAAAAGAAGGCCCCCATTAGGGCTAAAATTATCAACGCGCTTTTTTTCATCTTTTTACGTTTGTTATGCTTTAAAATGCATTTTGAGTTTACTAGTTGCCGACAGGATCATTACAGCTACTTCCTGGGAGCTTGCTTCTAAATGCGATTTTTTTTACATTTCGCCATCTACATTTTGACATGACTTCCAAAATCGACGCCTCAATCCATGTTTTACCAGGTCAATTGCCAACTTGTTTTCGGCGCACATTTTTTGAAATTACACAATTTTCTTGAGCTACAAAAGACTCTTTTAGTTTAACTAAAGAAGTCCTACCACAGTCAGGTCACTTGCTTAGCAATCCGCTTTAACAGCCATCGTATAGGGGGGGGAGATGCCAGCTTATCAGAACTCCTTAAAATTTAATGTAGCCGCGAACGAAATCACCGCCTTTAATAATTAATATAGACAATTAATATTCAAACAGTTACAATAAATCAATGCAAATCAAAATTGGAACACCTTTAGGCAGGCCCAAAATAGCTGTTTGTGTCTTATATTTATGTGTTTTATTTTTATAAAAGACAGCGGCAAAACCAATAAACTTAAATATCCATGCAAAAAACATGCTTATCAAAAAATGGCAAACAGCGCATCACCTGCTTAATTGGCTGCTTTATCCTTTTATCCTGTTTATCAGCAGGCACCTTGCTACTTGCCCAAACGCCTAAAAGTGTAACGAACTTATCTGTCACACCCGTCTATTATAGTCCAGGTGGCACGTATTCTGACTGGTATTTCCCCAATGATCAGACTTATAATAGCCTGGAATGGACTTTTATCCCCGTGCAGGATCCGCCAGAGAGTCTGGCTAAAGCAGGACTTTTACATTATTATGCCTATAATTTTGGTCTGCAGAATGCCACTGGGGCAGTTGGCCGCGGTTACGCAGGGTTTCAGACGAATGGCATTTTTAAAAACAAACAAAAGGGCAAAGTCATTAATTTTTCCATCTGGGGTTCCAATGGGGGTAAATCACCCGCCTGGGTTAATAAATCCAACGGCGAAAGCGGCGGCTTTCAGATTATGATGCCTTATAAATGGGTGGTTGGACACCATTACCGTTTTGAACTAAAAGCAGGTCCAAGTGGCCAGGACGAGAAAGGTAAATGGTGGGGCCTTTATATTACTGATCTTAACACCAAAAAGAAAGACTTTGTGGGAGAGCAGCGTGTACCAGCCATAATTAATGGTAAAAGCAGCACTCAGTGGTCACCCCACACCAGTATGTTTGGCGAAGACCTCCACTGGTGGCAGTCATTGAACGGTAACGTTAAGTTTACCGACCCATCAAGTTTTCAGCCTTCCGCCATGGCTTGCGTGGACATCACAGCAGATGGCGGCAAGATCCGGCCTGTAAGTTTTCATAACCATACCAATTCCGGAGAGCCCGTCACAGCAGATAATGGCTTTAAATCCGTCTCGGCCCAGGTAACGCTGTATCATAATGATAGCACATTTGATGTACAGCATAATTTGGGGCACTGGGAAAAACCGGCTCCCAATATAATCGGGTCATCCAAATAAGCCAAACTGGCTTTAACCTAGGCCAGGTAAAAATGTACAGAATTCAACATAATGGATAGCGCTTCACACAAAGGTCAGCTAACACGAGCATTAATAAGCGGCAGGGCAGCAGCTAGCCACTTGCTTCAAAAATTCAGCTTCAAATAAAAAGTCCAATTCAGTATCAGGAGCGGTTATTAACCGCCCTGCATCGTAATTTATGGACAAATCTGTACAATCAGCCCTTAGTAGCCACCCGTCACTAAAAACGACTTAGCTTTATTTTTCCCAATGCACCATTTGCTTTTGCACCTCTTTAGAACTCGGACCAATCATAATTGAAAACTGGCCACTTTCCCAATCATAATTAAGATCGCCATTATAGAATTTCAATAAATCAGGGGTAATCTGAAAGCTGACAGTCGTGCTTTGCCCGGGTGCCAGTTCTACCTTTTTAAAACCTTTTAGCTCTTCAACGGGTCTAGTAATACTGCCCACCATATCGCGGATATAGAGCTGGACGATTTCTTTTCCTTTATACTTGCCCGTATTGGTCAGTTCTACGGAGGCTGTCAATGTCTGATTCCCTTTTAGGTCTTGCTGACTTAAATGCATCTTTCCATAGGTAAATGTGGTATAACTTAGCCCGTAGCCAAAAGGATAGACCGGGTCGTTGGAAACATCCAGGTAATTGGACCGGAATTTCTCAAACCAGTGGCCCGGTTCAAGTGGGCGGCCTGTATTCATATGATTATAATACATCGGTTCCTGACCGACCGTCTGGGGGAAAGTCATGGTAAGCTTGGCCGAAGGATTTACCCTGCCAAATAAAACATCCGCAATAGCAGGACCTGCCATACTGCCTCCAAACCACACATCCAAAATAGCTGGCACATGCTTTTGTGCCCAGGGGATGGCAAGCGGTCTCCCGTTAAATAGTAACACCACTACAGGCTTGCCAGTGGCCACCAGTGCTTTTAAGAGTGCCTGCTGCACATCTCCAATGGTAATATCCGTTCTGCTGGAACATTCGCCGCTAAATTCAGCGCTCTCGCCAAGCGCTGCCACAATCACATCACTTTTTGCAGCCACTCTAACGGCCTCTTCAATTAAGGCCTTGGGGGACCTTGGGTCTCTTTTCATGTCTTTGGCAAACATAGTGGCCCGGTTTTGCAGGGCGCTGTCTCTAGTCAGGTTGGCCCCCAATGCATATAATACGGTCGCCTTACCACCGACATAATCTTTTATGGACTGTAATACGGAACCATCTTTTTTAAGTTTAGCCGCAATGCTCCAGGTGCCACCCATCTGGTCAGCGGCGTCGCCAAGTGGACCGATAACGGCAATGGTACCAGTTGGTTTTAAGGGCAAAAGCTGATCCTTATTTTTTAGCAGCACATAGCTTTGTGCGGCTACTTTTCTAGCAAAGTCAAAATGCTGTTTAGTCGCAATTTGCGTGGCCGCTCTTGTCGGATCACAGTATTTGTAAGGATCTTTAAACAGCCCCAATTTGTATTTGGCCTCAAGTATTCTACGGCAGGCATAATTGATATCCTGCAGGCTGATTTTGCCTTCCATCAGTGACTTTTTAAGGGTTGTTAAAAAGCCCTGACCGATCATATCCATATCCAGTCCGGCTTTTAAGGCCAGGGCACTGACCTGTTGCAGATCACCCATGCCATGGGCAACCATCTCATTGACAGCGGTATAATCGGAGACAACGAATCCTTTGAAGCCCCACTGATGACGCAGCACATCTGTTAAAAGCCAGTGGTTGCCAGTAGCGGGTATATCATCCACAATATTAAAGGAAGACATCACACTACCTGCGCCAGCGTCTACTGCTGCCTTATAGGGCGGAAAATATTGATTATACATTTTTATATGGCTCATATCCACGGAGTTATAATCCCGGCCAGCTTCCACGGCGCCATACAAGGCAAAATGCTTGACACAGGCCAATATATTTTCATTAGAGGTAAGATCTCCCTGATACCCCTCCACCATGGCTTTAGCAATAGCACTACCTAAAAAAGGATCTTCTCCTGAGCCTTCTGCCACTCTGCCCCAACGGGCATCATGGGCAATATCCACCATAGGACTAAATGTCCAGCAAATACCATCTGCACTTGCTTCCTGAGCGGCCACCTGGGCAGTCTTTCTAATTAATGCCGTATCCCAGCTACAGGAAAGTCCCAAAGGAATGGGAAACTCCGTTTCATAGCCATGAATCACATCCATCCCAAATATAAGGGGTATTTTGAGCCTGCTTTCATTAACCGCAATTTGTTGCACTGCTTTTATTTTAGCAACTGATTTAATGTTAAAAAGCCCGCCGACCTTGCCCTTACGGATACTGCTGGCAATATCTGTACTTTTAGCCTGTCCGGTGGTAAAATCACCCGCTCCAGGTAAATTTAATTGGCCGATTTTTTCTTCCAATGTCATCTTAGCCATTAAGGCATCAATAAAATCTTCCATTTGTTGACGCTTAACCAAATCTTTGCTGGCAGCAATTACTGTATTTACTTTTACTGTATTTACTTGTGCAGTATTTACTTTTACTGCCAAAGCAGATCCGAGGGAGCATGTCTGGCTTAAATCTTGGTTAACAGGCAGCCTGGCTGGGCTACTGATCCGCTGCGTCTGAGCGTAAAGGCCTAAGGCCGGGTAGATGAAGATCAAACTCCACAATGCTATTTTCTTCATGGTCTTTTTTTTAAAATTGCTTGTCAAAAACATCCTTGGTAGGCGTATAAGCAACGGCGTTTTACAGATGCCAGTGTAACTGGATTTTATATTTAATTATTTACTGTTTATTTATTATCAAATCCCTACCTTCATCACTTGGGTCTTTTTAGATACGCCATTTTCATTAATGGCTTCTATCTGAAAATAGTAGGTTGATAATTTGTCCAGCAACTTGATCCAATACTGGTTATCCCCATAGACCATGATACAGTTGTATAGCTTCCCAGGCACAGTGCCATAATAAATATTATAAGCATATGCATCGTCAGAAGGTTTCCATTTCAGCCAGGCGTTACGACCATCTTTTTCCCTCTAAAAACACTAAAATCCACCACGCTGTCCGGCAAATCCCCATGTCCACGACCAAAGACCCTTAGGCCACTGATCGCAAATTTGCCGGTCGGCATGTGTATATTTTCCACTTTGATATATCTGGCTTCAACAGGCGAGGCGAGCGGTACATAGTCATGCGGCACATCCTTTTTATTATGGGACTTATCCACCAGTAAATGCCAGTGTGTCCCATCCTTAGAATCATAGAGCCTGTATTGAATAAAAATACCGGTTTGTTTACCCATTAAGGTGGCGTCCTGGTCCGCGTAATTAATTTGCACCGCACGAACCGTGGCAATACGACCCAGATCCGATATTATATATTCACCTTTACTTGCCGTGGCCGCACTCCAATAAGTCTGTATTCTTTCATCGACCGCATTATTGGCTGCATAACTACCCAGGGTGGAACTGACCCTGACAGGCTTGTTATAATTGAGCAGCATCCAGCCAGTAAAATAACTGGAATCATAACTGGGATTATCCTGCCAGTTTTTCTCTGAAGGCAGGTAATGAGGATAATCCCCAAAAGCTGTATTACACCACATTACATCCTGTTTGTCAAAACCAACAGGCCAGATACCAATGCGCCTTTCAAAATCATTTTTAACAGAGATTTCAATGGTACTCACATGCCAGTAGTTACCCTTGTTATCTTTAAAGGTGGATCCATGGCCCGCTCCGCGGGCAAATCCACCGGCTTTCAGACTATAGGGATCTGGTTGCGGGGTAAAGCCACCTAGGGGACTATTGCCAACAATCACCCCATCGGCGTAACCACTGAACTGGGTACCCGGGGCCGCGTATTGATAATAGTACTTGCCATGGTGTTTTGTCATCCAGCTACCTTCAATAAATGGATCTAAAAAGGTATTATCCCAGTTTTCTCCAAAACGCTGCCAGCCGTAACGCCAGTCTTCCAAAAAATAGATTTCCTTTCTATAGCCGATAGGCTGCAAAGTCTTTCTGTTTAATTCAATGCCGTAGGTCGGGTAGCGGTTGCTGCTACCGTTATACATATAAAGTTTGCCATCATCATCGGTGAAAAAGGCGGGATCCCAACCACCCAGCGAAAAAGAGTCGACGAGCGGTTTCCACTCATTGGCCTTAGGATTGGTACTCATCCAGATTGTAAAATTGCTGGTATAAGTAGAGCCAAATACCAGCATCGTATCGCCAATAATACCCACGGCCGGGGCGCAGAGATCATCATAGGTACCTGTATTCCAGGGGCGCAGAAAACTGTGGCTATTAAAATGCCAATCCGCCATATTATCACTCCACCAATAGCCTTTTTGATTGGTGGAAAATAAATAATAATCCCCTTTATAATTGACAATCACCGGGTCGGCCGTTGTGCGGTGTTTACCCCACAGCGCAAAATTAGGAATGGGCAAATAGCCGTAGTCTATATTAACCGGATTGCAATAGGTTCGCATTGGACTTGGGGAATCTGGGGATCGTTGTTGGGCAAAGACTAGCTGTGCGCAAAAAAGCAGTGTCATAAGGCTTGCTATAAAATAATAGAATCTTCGGGTTTTACAATTACTTCGTTTCATAATAGAATGGATTAGATGGTGTTGAATGCAATGAGACGGCATTAGTTAAACATAACTTCCCTGAACGAGACTTGTTATTATCTGCCCCAGGGTGCTATATTTGACAGATGCAGCGTTTATTTTTGAGCCGGGGTAATTACATTTACCCTGCGTGCTTGTTTATTTTCATTTAATTTAAGTGAGGACTTGAAAATCCCAGCTTTTTAAGTCCCTTTTGAATCTCCGGAATCTGCATAAATAAATGCCAGATAAGTCCGGTTCTGTAATTTTCAATCATGACCACAATGGGGCCCTGGTCAATAGCCAGATGCGTCGTCGCGTACCAGTTTTTGGATTCACTAAATCCGTCGGCAAATCCATAGGGGCCCCAGATCTTACTGCCCAGATCATAATAAAAATGCTTCAGCGCCTGCATGGAATACTTAGGCGTATAAGGAAAAGAGGAGAGGGCAGCAGTAGGCTGTATCACCCCCAGATCTACTTCAGGGCAGTGCGCTACATACCCTTTATAACTATCACCTGCTGTCAGTCCCCAGCAATTGGGGCCATAGCCTTTGTAATGTTTGGGGTTTTCTATACAATAGGCCCTGTTGATCAGGGTGTGATTTCTGGTCTGTTTGGCGTAATCAATACCATGATCGTCAGTTAACCCTTCGGGGTTGATCCCCAAATAAGTGTATTGTTCAAAAAATAAAGGCCCGCCTTTATCAAAATTGCCCAGCGGCAGCTCATAGCCGTAATAAGACTTGCCATTTTTCCAGCTGGCACTTTTCACCCAGCTGTTTTCATATAAGGTTTTGGAAATGGCATGGGTGGGGGAGGAGGCAGCCATAATATAAGTAATCAGCGCTTCATCATAACCATAAACCGGAAAATTCATCTGAAAATCATTCTCAGGACTCCAATGCCAGTATAGCGTCTGCTGACCTCCCTTGCTAAACCAGCTCCAGTTGGCATCCTGCCAGATCTGCTGGACCCGGTGGCTAAAATACTGCTCGGCCTTACTGCTCCCCTTAAAATATACTTTCGCTGCAAGTAACCCCATGAGGAGGTAAGATGTCTCCACAATATCGGCGCCATCATCAAGCGGACCAAAGGGAATGGTCTTACCCGTGGTGCCATTCATAAAATGCGGGAAGATACCATGGTAGCGGTCCGCTGTATTTAAAAAGTCTACCATCTTGATCAGCCGCTTTAATGCAGTGTCCCGGCCAATCCAGCCGCGGTTAACCGCCACAATAGTCGCCAGTATCCCCATGCCAGTGCCGCCAATCGCACAAGCTTCTGATCCAAAGCTGCCTTTACTTAAATTAGGAACATCATCCGCCTCATTGATATAGTCCCAGTAATAATCCGCCTGCACCGTATTATCCCTTTCTCTTGCCAGTCCGCTGACAGGGTGGGCATATTGCCAGAAATAACGAAAGGTCTGCCTCTGCACAATGGTGAGTAACGAATCATCCGAGATATTTTTAATAACACCCACAGGAGAGATACTGTCTTGTGCATACAGCGTAAATAAGGTCAATGCCAGAACTAAGGTGAGGAAGCTGTGTTTAATCATCGTTTATTAGGTTTAATTCAATAAATAAATTGATGCAGGTATTATGACACCACTCATGGGTTAATAACTACCGAGTCCCGCCAGGTGGTTTTTCAAAAAGATGGTCTATGATGGCTGATTTAAGCCGGATATCATCTGATGCGCTACCAATCAAGAACTGACAGCGCTGGGGAAGTACGTTTTTTTCCAGTTTTTCATTATAAGACAAGAGCGATTGCCTGGCTATATAAATGGTCACATTTTTAGAAGCGCCGGCAGCCAACATCACCTTTTTAAAGCCTTTTAACGCCTTGACCGGACGCAGCGGCCTGGAGATGATATTATGGATATATAACTGAGCGACCTCTGCGCCGGCTATTTTCCCGGTATTTTTAAGTGCAAAGGATACAGCAACGGCTGGTTGGTTTTGATAGGTGCAGTAATGCCATGAAAAATGGCTATAGCTAAAAGTTGTATAGCTTAATCCATGACCGAAGGCAAAGGCCGGAAAAATAGACAGATCAATATAACCTGTTTTATACAATTTATCCGAGTCGCTGGTAGCTGGCCGGCCGGTATTATAATGCGCATAATAAATGGGTATTTGCCCTTCACTTCTTGGAAAAGTTATGGGCAATTTGGCGGAAGGATTGTATTTTCCAAACAGGACATCTGCCATGGCCAGCCCCCCCTGGCTGCCTGACCACCAGGCGTATAAAATAGACGGCACTTTATCTTTTGCCCAGTTAAAAATCAGCGGCCGGCCGGCCATCAAAACCAGTACCACCGGTTTGCCGGTGGCTACAACCGCTTTTATCAAGTCCGCCTGCACACCCGGCAAATGGATATTGGATCTACTTTTGGCCTCACCGGTCATATCCGGTGCTTCTCCCATGGCCATTATAACGATATCTGCTTTTTGGGCAGCTTCAATCGCCTCTTGAAAACCTAGTCTAAGACTGTCGTTGATATTACACCCTTTGGCATAGCGTAATCTGGCCTTGGGGGCTTCCGCATTGATTCCATCCCAAAGAGAGGGTATTTGCTCATTGGGATCTATATTCAGCGACCAAAAACCTTTCAAAGCCTTTTTGGCCTTCACTAATGGTCCAATCAGTGCAATGCATTGAGTCGTAGCGGCTGATAGCGGCAACAAGTGATCTTTGTTTTTTAATAAAACCATACTTTTACGGGCCATATCCCGGGCGGCTGCATTGTTTTCAGGTTTATTGAGCGTGAGGCGTTCCCTGGTCGAATCAATAAAGCGGTAGGGATCCTCAAATAAACCCAGCTCAAATTTTTTCCTCAATATCCTACCAGCAGCTTCATCAATAAGGGCTGGATCTATTTTCTTCTCTTGAACCAGTTGTTTTAAATAACGGATATAGCTATGACTTTCCATATCCATATCACAGCCGGCCTCAAGGGCAGCGGCCGCTGCCTGCTGATCATTCATTACATATCCGTGCTGCACAAGCTCACCAATAGATCCCCAATCGCTGACAACAAAACCTTTAAAGCCCCACTGACCTTTTAAAACATCACGTAACAAGTACCTATTGGCTGTTGCCGGTACACCATTCAGATCATTAAAGGCATTCATAAATGTGGCCACACCCGCCTTTTCTGCAGCCAGAAAAGGCGGCAGATAAACTTCCCATAAGGTGCGCAGACTCATATCTGCGCTATTATAATCCCTGCCTCCGATGGCGGCGCCATAGGCGGCAAAATGCTTGGCACAGGCCATCACGGCGTCCAGACTACCCAGACCTTTTCCCTGTAATCCCCTGACCCTAGCCTGTGCCACGCAGGCCCCTAAAAACGGATCTTCTCCGGCCCCCTCCATAACACGCCCCAGCGAGGATCCCTTGCAATATCCACCATGGGCGCAAAGGTCCAGTTAAGGCCGGCAGCTGCTGCCTCTGTAGCCGCAATCCTGGCAGATTTTTTAATCGCTGTTGTGTCCCAGCTAGCCGCTTCGGCCAGTGGAATAGGAAAAGTAATTCTATAACCATGAATCACATCCATCCCAAATAAAAGCGGAATCTTTAGCCTGGATTTCATCGCCGCTTGCTGGAATTGGCGCACATGAGCCGTCCCCGTAATATTAAGCACCGCGCCTACTTTTCCTTCCCGGATCTGTTGGAGTTTATCCTGGACAGTACGAGTCACGGGACCAGTGGCAGCCCAATCACCATTATATTGATTGAGCTGACCTATTTTTTCTTCCAGGGTCATTTTGGATAGAAGCGCCTGAACTTTTCTCCCTGTCGCATCCTTACCGCCGGTAGTGTCTGTCATAAAATTATTTTGTACGGTTTGATGATCATTGGTCGCTCTAACCTGCTGACTTACGCTTTGCTTTATTAACCCCTTGGCTAATCCATTGGCTGCACAAATATTACAAGACAACAAAGCCGTCCACAAAGCCATAAAGGTGATAATAGTCATAAAAGATGAAGGATTCCTTAAGCAATCATAAAATGAACGGCTGCGACTTATATGATCAAGCCTATTAGCAGCGTTCCCATAAGATACGGCTTTGGCATAACAACTTTTGTAAGGACAATCCCCCTGCAGTTCAATGCCAGCATAGCTTTGAAAAAGGATCACTCTACTATATTTATTGCGTTCACTCATATTATTCATTTTATTAGATGAGGAGGGGAGACAGCAGAAAAACAATCAATTAGCGGGCATCCGCCAGGTTACCACTACAATACTTATCAGCTTGCTTATTAAAAAAAACATAATAATAATTTCTGCCCCACCGCTGTACCTTGATTTATCCTGATTAACCTTGGATGGAAGAATTCTTGTTCCCGATTGTATTTAAACTCGCCTCGTTTTCCAATTTGGCTATTTGTATAAAGACGCTCGCTGCTAAAGTCGAGCAATATTTTATCTACTTTTCTATTTACTCCATTAAATGGTTTCACTGTTTTCACCAAATCAGGTTAATATAACTGCGGCGGCGAATACTAACTCCATTTGTTTACTATGCCATCCCTGCACCTTAGCTAAAATCCATCAATTCAATTACCTTAATAACTGAAGCCTAGTTTTTGTAGTCCGCTTTTAACTTCCGGGCAGCTCATAAATAACTGCCATAAAAATCCAGATCTATAGTTTTCGATCATGACCACCTGCGGTCCCTGGTCAATGGCCAGATAGTCCGAATCAACCCAGGGATTGGTCAGATTAAACGCGTCATAAAAGCCGTACTTCCCCAGGATCCGATCGCCTAACTGATAATAAAAAAACGAATGGCGGCCATGGACGCTTCTGGTGTAAAAGCAAGGGCCGAAACAGCGGCCGTGGGGGCGATCACCCCCAGATCATTGGTCGGTGAGCTGGCACTATATCCCCCCTGAATATCACTGGCAGTCAGCCCCCAGCACTGGGCACTGTAACCATAATAACCCAGTGGATTACTTACACAGTAGGCATAATTAATCAAACTATGATTTTTGGTCTGCAAATCATAATCGCCATAAACATCTGTTAACCCACGGGGATTAAGCCCCATAAAGGAATACTGTTCAAAAAAGAGCGGCCCTCCTAAGTCAGGCCCCAGGGGCAATGTATATCCAAAATAGCTGTGGCCATTTTTAAGGGCGCCACTCGCAGCCCAGCCTTCATCATATACCGTTTTGTTAATTGAATGCGTTTTAGAGCTGGCGGCCAGTACATAGGTAATCAATGCTTCATTATAGCCCTGTACTTTTACATTCACAGCAAATTGATAATCCGGGCTCCAGTTCCAATAAAGCACCTGCTGGTTTTGCTGATACCATGTCCAGTCTACCTGATCCCAGAGCTGATTTATTTTGGTACGCAAATGCTGCTGTGTGGCATCCTCACTATTAAAAAACTGTCTTGCCGAGAGTAGGCCCATCATCAGATAAGAAGTCTCCACAATGTCACCACCATTATCATGGGGAGAAAAGGCAATAGTAGCCCCGGTATTGCCATTAATCCAGTGCGCAAATGCCCCATGATAAGTCGTGCACTTATCCGTTAAAAACTGCACTATTTTCTCCACCCGGGCAAGCCCGTCCGCTTTAGTAATAAACTGCCTTTTAACGGCAGCTATTATTGCCATAATACCAAAACCCGTTCCTCCAGTGGTACAAGTGGTAGGCGTGGAGCTCCTTTCCAGCGCCATCCCGGAAACGGGGTTGGCCAGATCCCAAAAATAGGCGAAGCTTCTTTTTTGGATAAGGGTCAGCAGACTACTGTCTGTTATCCTTTCAAATTTATCAGAAGAGTCAATAGCGGTTAATAAATTAACAGCGACTCCAGACTGCAAAGCAGTGCCAGCGCTGGAATGCAGTTCAGTAGAAAGGGCTAAGTTGTATTTTGTCAGATATTCAAGTTTACTGACAGGGGTAACCAAAAGCACGCTATCCGCTGCACCGGACTTTGCGGTAATCTTTATAGGGATTACCTTGCCCGCGGCGTCCTTAAGGGAAAGGCCTGCCTGCTCAGTACTAGCCGCCACAGGCGCATTAAAACTTAGTGTAATTACCGGACTTGTAGAAGTGCCCTGATATTTAAAGCCTTGTTGCAGACCATCTACCTTTACACTGTTTAAGGAAAAGATGGTAACTGGCGTATCCGCAGGTGGAGCAGGTGTAGGGGCTATCTGACCTGATTTGCCGCAGGCCTGAAGACATAGTAGAGCGGCCGACAGCCAAAGACTGATCCGGTAAAACTTAAACCGTCTTGAAGTAAAGTGGTATATCATTGTATGTAAAAATCTATGTCACTAAAAATTGACTATAAAGGATTAATTGGATAAACCTGGGCGCCCAAAATTCCGTGGGCACCAGGTTATCCTACCGTTTTTTTGAGATTCTATTTGTAACCATACTTGTTACTTTATTGATTTATAATGACTGTTAGCCTACCTGACTGCACTGACTGCACTGACCGCCTCATTGGTTCCCTTAGTACCATCCATGCGCAATAGATACTACAAGCCATTTAATTGCAATAAGTACAGGGCATGTATATCATCCCCACTCAGCACTTTGCTATACACCCTGAATTCATCGATATCGCCACTCAGGGAATTCATCCAGCCGTTCACCTGATGCGCATTGGCGTCAGGACCGCCGATGGTAAAACTAGTAGCACTGCCAAAATCATTTTGTGGATTAAAGGCATAATTTTGGGTTTCTGAGAAGATGGCGCCGTCAATATATATCCGCATGGCACCTGAGCTACCGTCATAGCTGAGGGCCAGGTTGTGCCAGTTGCCATCCAGCATTGCCGGCCATACCTGACCTTTATCAAACCACTGATCCATTAAACAAACTTTCCCGTAAGTCCCCGCTGAGTTATCCGCATTATTAAACAGCATAAAAAACTTACTTTGCTCCCAGGAATAACCTGGCTCGTTTAAAGACCAGGGAATATAGGAAAACAATTTCCCGTCGGCGTCCAGATTATCTGGATGGCGAAGCCAGCAGGCAATCGTAAAACTGTTTAGGGCGGCAATTTTGTTTTCCAAGTGGGTCTGGATAGCGCCCGGGCTGGCAATACGGGCACTTTGGCCCGTAATACCATCCACAAAGCTTACGGCGTCAGCCGGCTCTGGAGTCCCTTCAGTCTGGGTAACACTATCAATATACCCTCCATCAAAAGCCCAGTAAGCTAGTTGATTGGCAGCGGCTACTTCGCTGGAGGAAGTATATCCACCAATCGTATAGTCTGGTTTATAGCTGTCAGGATCAAAGGATTTTTGACAACTTGCCAACATGGCCAGCACTACGGCTACCATGCTCAGTTTGCCTGTAAGCCTACTCACAGTAAACCAGCCATTATTTATTGTTTTTATCGTATTCATCATATTAATTTTCAGAGTAATTTTTCAATGCAAATATTTTATTCACCTAATGTAAAAGCCTGCGCTGTTCACCACTTAGGTTTCTTACCAACCAGCGTTCTGTACCAGGATGCCACCGCTATTGTCTATTTCTGCCTGAGGAATAGGCCAGATGGAGTCTTTAGCCACCCATCCCAGCGGTCCAAATATAGTCGCTGCACGCCCTTGTCTGATTACATCAAAATAGCGGTCATTTTCCATGGCCAGTTCCACTCTTCTTTCATGGTAAATAGCCTTGCGTAACTGATCCTTGTCTGTGGTCGTTACTTTGGGCAGGTCAACCGTAGGGTTGGCGCTCTTGGCTCTTGCCCGGGCCCTTACTTTTTCCAGAGACGTAAGCGCATCTGCCGCGTGCCCCAACTCATTATTGGCCTCTGCGTTCATCAGTAATACATCGGCGTAGCGCAGTACCCGGACATTCTGGTCAGCGCCTTGGTTGGTAGCCACGGCCAATGTAAAGGGCACGTAGGCCTTCATATTGTACATAGTTGGTGCACCGGCGCTAGGTGGGGGACTACATCACCATCGGGCGTTGTAACACCGGCCCTCATTATGGTAGCCGCCAGGCGCGGATCTCCCGGCTCAAATGCATTGAGCAGATCTGTAGTAGGCACGTTAAAACCCCAGCCGGCATTGGTTTCTCTATTGCCCTGCACCTGGGCATACTGAGAGTTGGAGATATCTGAATTTCCAGCTACGTAATTACACTGCACCTCAAAAATGGATTCACTGCAGTTCTCACCCCTAATACGAAACATAGCATAATAATCCGGGTATAAACTATAGACCCCGATTGAATAACGCTGTTGGTATAATCCAGCACATTTTGCCACTTAGAAGCGTCTTTACCAGCTTCATACATATCGACTTTGGCATGTAGCGACAAGGCAGCGCCTTTGGTGGCCCTGCCTACATCGGCAGCGCCATAAGTGGCGGGCAGAAGCCCGGCTGCTTCTGTCAGATCCTGATCAATGGCGGCGTATACTTCAGCTGCCGTACTTTGTTTCGGATTAAGTTCTTCAGCTGTTTGGGGCAGTTTCATGATCAGCGGAATATTGCCAAAAGCTCTGACTAAGCGAAAATAAGACCAGGCCCGAATAAACTTAGCCTCGCCTTCATAACGGGATTTTAATGAGGCGTCCATACTAATAGCCGGTACATTGGCCAGTACCTGATTACAGAGATTGATATTTTGATACTGAGCGGTCCAAAAACCGTCCAGTTGTCCTTCAGAAGCGTCTACTGTAAAATTATCGTATTCATTGATATAGGTGGCATCTGTGGCAACACTGCCTTTAATAGCATCGTCAGAGCCCATATTCTCCACACAAATGGCAGCAAAGGCCACATTGTTCCAAGTGCGTAGATTGGCATAAATCGCATTGACAGCACGGGCTGCAGTTGCCGCATCAGCATTTGCCCAAAAATCTGTACCGGTTGGTGCCCCTGCAAGGCGCTTTTAGCGGAGGTAAAATCCTTAGAGCAACTACTGATCATTAGCGACATTAAAAGTAAACTACTAAAAATTAAGGCTGCCCATCTGCTAAGTAAGATATTTTTATTGCGTAACATAATTATTATTTTTAGGAGCTTAGAAAGTGAGGTTTACACCAAAATTATAAATGGCGGATAGTGGGTAGACATTATTGTCAATATTGATATTACCTGGTGTTCCACCCGAGATTTCTGGGGAAAATCCGGTGTATTTGGTAAAGATCACCGGATTTTGCGCATTGATATACAACCGCAGTTTCTCAATTCCCAGATGATTGCCAGCCAGCGGCAGGGTGTAACCCAATTGTATATTTCTAATTTTTAAATAGCTACCGTCCTCTACATACCAGGAATTGATATAATAATTCTGGCCACCGCCCAGATTAACGGAAGGATCCGTATTTGAGCTGCCTTGCCCATGCCAACGCTTATCATAGAAATCCTTTGTAAAATTCTCAGCCCCAAAACGCAGCCCTTTATTCGCGTTATAGACATCCACATCCGCTACACCGGACAAATCAATGGCCAGATCAAAGTGACGGTAAGTAAATGAGGTGTTCAGTCCATAGGTATATTTAGGATTGGGATTGCCAATCATGGTTCTGTCATTGCCATTGATGGCCAGACCATCGTCCGATAATTTGGCATATTTAAAATCGCCGGGTACTGCATTGGGTTGATACAGGACGCCATCGGTATTTTTATAATTTTGTACATCATCCGGTGATTGGAAAATACCAATAACTTTATACCCGTAGAAGGCCCCTACAGGCAGCCCAAGCGTGGTAATGGTGCCAAGCTGGCCACCGGTGGAAGCGCCACCGCCGGAATAGAATTTTTGATTGCCGCCATAGTTATTTTTGGTAAACTCATTTTTGTTATAGGCAATATTGGCACTAATGCTATAGGAAAAGTCACTGGAAGCCTGGTCATGCCAGGTGGCAGAGAATTCTAAACCTTGGTTCTGCAGTTCTCCAATATTTTCAATGACATAACTGGTGGTATAACCCAGGGCCCCTTGGAGTCCATAATAATAGATAAAATTCTGGGTTTTCTTATTATAATAATCTGCATTAATTTCTAAACGATTATGGAGCAGCGCCGCTTCCAGCCCAATGTCCGTGCCGGCGCTTTTTTCCCAGGTAAGGGGTGGTGGCAAAGGAGATTGGACACTTTGGCCGCTGGAGATCGTTTGGGTATTACCAAAAATAATACTGCTACTGGTGGTTTGCTGGGAAGCAGTATAGGCCGGTATGCCGTCATTACCTACTTCTCCCCAGCTGGCTTTTAGTTTTAATAAATCAAAGACCTGCTGGTCTTGCATAAAGTTCTCGCCGGTAATAATCCAGGCGACTCCTACCGAAGGCAGCAGTGCACGACCGGAGTTATCCGTAAAGACAGAGCTGGCATCTGAACGCAGCGTACTGGTCAGGCTATATCTGCTTTTGTAGCTGTAGGTGAGCCTGCCAAAATAAGAGGCTCTTTTGATAATAGAGATATCATCCGTGGTGGTACCATTGCCACTGGCTAGTTTTAAGTACCAGGTGGCAGGATCTGAGCTGAGTCCGCCGTCAAGGCCAGTGCTGTTTTGGCTGTAATTATAAATACGCTGCGCTTCCTGACCGGCCATAATGCTTACATGATGGACACCGCCAAAGGTATTGGCATAGGTCAGGGTATTGTCAATAATCCAGTCTTTTTGCCAGCTTGTATTGATGGAAAGTGTATTGTGGGAACTCATCTGATTGGCATTGGCTTTATAGACAGGGGTAAAGTTTTTAAAGTCGTTCTCATGATAGGTTCCACCTAAAATGGAATGCAAAGTAAAATGCCGCAACAGATCTATATTAACATAAGCGTTGCCATTGATATGATAAATCTGGGTAGCGGCATTATTATAGTCTAAGGTGACCTGTGGATTAGAAACGGAAGAGCCTAAACCATAATACCCGGGATCACCATAAAAGCCATTGGAAAAACGAACAGGCATAATGGGTGGTGCGGTATATAAATACCGCCAGATGCCGCCCGGTACGTCATGGGATTTGCTATAAGCCCCCATGACATTATAGCCAAAGGTAATTTTTGGCGTAAAGTGAATCTCATTGGCAAAATTTAAGGTATACCGCTGGTATTTATTTGTCTTTAACAGCCCTTGCTGACTAAGATAACCTAGTGAAAGATTGTAAACAGATTTATCTCCGCCACCATTAACAGACAATTGGTGGTTGGTGACAATGGCATTTCTGAGTTCAGCATTGAACCAATTGGTGCCTTGGCTGAACTGGGAAGAATCTAACATATTCGTACCGCCACTCACCCTTTGAAGTTCATTGTACAAAATGGCATATTCATGGCCATCGGCCATTGTTGGAATATTATTAGCTACCTGATAGCCTACATAGCCATTGTAATTGATGTTTAACTTGCCGGCAATGCCTTTATTGGTGGTAATGATGATTACTCCATTGGCGCCACGGACACCGTAAATTGACTCACTGGAGGCGTCTTTTAAAATACTCATACTTTTTATGTCCGCTGTATTTAAAAACGAGATATCATCCAGCCAGACGCCATCTACCACATAAAGCGGCTTGGGGTTCCCCTGAAAAGTACCCAGGCCGCGAATGGTGATATCGGGGCTGGAACCTGGTGCACCACTATTGGTAATCTGAACACCGGCGACTTTACCTTGCAGTGCAGCAATCGGATTGACAGAGGCTTGCTTTGCAATTTCCTCACCTTTAATCTGCGCTACAGAACCCGTGACATCTATTTCTTTTGGGTACCATAACCAATTACCACGACCGTGCTTTGGCTGGCCACCTGACTGGCAAGTTTGATGATCAGGTTGGTATTACTGGTCAATGTAACTGTTTTAGCGCCATAGCCAATACTTGAAATACTTAGTTGTTGATTTTGCTGTGCGCTAATGGTGAAAACGCCGGATGCATTTGTAATGACGCCATTGCTTTTTGTCGTCCCAAGCAAGACGATAGTAGCGCCAGCAACCGCGTCGCCAGTAAGCGAGTCGATTACCCGACCATGATAGTCGGTTTGCTGGGCAAAAATAAATGCCGGCAAAACCGTGAGTAGCAAAAGCAGAATGTGGATTTTTTTCATGCTAAATTTTATTTTAATTGTTAAATGCATATGGATTTGATCTACCTGGAGGGCGTGTTAAGACAATCCAAATCTACGTTCGTAAGTCGGCAAATTCAAAATTCATTAACACATCGAGACTACATCATTATTTCATTTTTAGCCCAAAACAACTACTCATATCTACATCATTACATCTTTTATTAATATATAAATAATTATACAACAAAATATTTATAAAATAATGAAGTAGAATTTGTATTTTTTATGAAATTGAAGTGGTAGAACACCTTAAATTGGCATTTTAACAAAAAAAGCATACCCATAACAAAGTTTTCAGGTAATTGGATTTTTAACTTTTGCCTAAAAAATCGTACAGGTAATAAATCAAAATCGGAGGGCAGAGGGCAGCAAGCTTGAAAAAAGTGCAGAAAATTGACCAGCTAAGGCATAACGGCAGGAAGATAACCATGGGCAAAGCACCGAGCCATTTGTTGACTTATAGTAACCCACACTTTTTATCCTGAAAAACAATGAAGTAGTATAAGACATAAATGGACAAGCCTAAATAAGAACACCCAATTTATTTTTGGCGTCTTTACCTAATATATACACCTAACACCTTAAAACGAATCATATAATCATTTAGATTTTCATGTTCGTCCAGATGGATTTTTTTACGTAACCGGTAGCGTTTAATTTCTACGCCGCGTGTAGATATATTTAGTAGGGGAGCGATCTCTTTGGTCGTTAAATTCATCCTGAGGTAGGCTGCCAGGCGCAGATCCTGCGCCGTGAGTTCCGGATAGGCTTTTATAAGTCGGTCAAAAAAGTCCTCATGGACTTTGTTGAACCCATTATCAAATAAATGCCACTCATTTTCCTCATCTTTAGCATTCTTTTCCAGCACTTTGCTTATTTTCTGTATGTGCGCATGAATATCTTCAATGGCCTGACTGTCCTTAATGGACTGCAAATGCGCTTTAAGCTTTTTAGTATGTTTTTCTTTTTGATCAGATCCATGGCTATTTTAGCCAGATCCTCGCTTTTATGAACAACTTCCTCAGAAAGTTGCGCTTGTTTTAACAGCAGGATTTCATGTTCATTTTTCTGCCTTTGCATGGCAATTTCTTCACGCATCCTTTTGGTCAGCAAAAGACGCTGTTTGTTGAGCCGGTGGCGATGCCATTTGACCAATAAATAGATGAGTAATATCGCCAAGAGTAAATAAAGGGCTTTAAACCAGCTGGTCCAGTACCAGGGATTTTGTACGGTGATATACAAGGTGGTAATATTATCCGTGTTTTTAGATTTTAGCCGGAAAATGTAATTCCCAGGCGCGAGATTGTCATATTCTTTTACGGCTGTTCTGGTCCAATCACTCCAGGTGGCATTTGTGCCATCATCCAGGCAGTAGCTATACTGCGTACTTTGCGTGTAACACATGGCAGAGAAATGCAGGATAAGCCCATTTTTATTATAGGGGAGTTTGATTTTGTCTTTACCTTGAATAAAAGAGGAGTCAATAAAGGCTTTTTTGTTTCTGCTTAATACCTCAATAGCGGTGATCGCGGGTGGCCGATTGTCCTCAAGGCTGGAGTTGCCGTTTTTGTTGAGCACCACAAAACCTTCTTCACCGCCTACAAAACTCTTAGTGGCAGTATAAGGAGTAATATTCTCATAACCCGCTACCAATCCAAATAATTTGCTATTGAAGGCAAAAGTCTGAAATGCACCGGTCTGGTTGTTTTTGTAGGTAATGCTGTTATCGTCACCGATTAAAAAAAGCCCGCTATTACCATCGGCAATAATGGTTTGGGTGTTCACGTAAGGTCCCAGCCGCTGGTTGATTTGCGGCGCCTGTTTTATTGTATTAGACTTAAAATCAAAGGTATATATCCCAGATTTGTCATTTAAATAGACATTTCCATCTAATTTAAAAAAGGAGAAATCGGCCTCCTTGGGCAAATTTTTTGCCTTAGCAATCTCCCGGATAACCTGGACACTTTTTAAATCAGGTGATAATTTAATGGCGAATATACCGTTATAGGCATGTTTTAACCATAAAACACCATCCTTATCAAAAACTAAGCGGTTAATCTGTTGATTTTCTGTACCATGAACATAATTAGAAAACTGCCACCGCCCATTTTCCTTTTTATAAATGGCTACGCCAAAATAAGTCCCCTGAACCAACCTGTCTGGCGCACCATCCATGGGCTCCATATCCCAGCTGCCTGTTGTATCGGTTACCAGACGAACTTTCCCATTATTAATAATGGCAGTTCCTGAATTAAAACTGCAAAATAGCAGACTATCAATGACTTTTAATCCCCAGACCTGGTTTATGATCGTGGGCACCCTGGTTAGCTTATTTTTATCAAAACTAGCCAGATCACTAAAAGGTGCCGAAAATAAACCGTGGTTGGTTCCTATATAAATATGCCCCTGAAATAGTGCTACCGAGTATACAGTACCTATATGCCCGTCCAGATCCAGGTAGTATTCAATATTTGAGTGCAAGATCAACTGGGCTATTCCTTTGTCAAGTGCCAGCCAGCAATTGCCATCCTTGTCTTTAATCAAATTGATAATCGTATTGTTCTGTAAACCGTTACTACGATCTAGCTTTTTAAGGATCCTGCCCGAACTGTCCATCAGTACGATACCGGCAGATATCGTCCCAATGGCATAACGGTTGTCGCTTATTTCTACGCCGTTATTAATTTCATTGTCGATAAAGTAAGTATCGTCGGCACTTTTAAACCGGCGTAGTGACTCACTGGTAAGGTTATAGCAGTACATACCGCTTTTTTCCGTACCGATCAACAGATCGTTTGCCCCGTAGGGTAGTATAAAAGTGACTTTAAGTTGTCTTATAGGTTCATCCGTACAGACAGCGGTTAAACTAAGATCATCGCCAATGCTAAAAATGCCCTTACCCAGGATATCTACATAGATTTTTCCCTGCACTGGAAACATAAACATAATCGTGCCAGGCGCAGATACTGAGCTGACTTTTCCATCCCGATAGCTGTAAATATGGGAGAATGACTGAAATAATACCTGATTGGCGGTAGGGATTATTTTCCAGATTTCCTCCTCTTTAAACTGTGGATTTTTAAACAAGTGATTTAGGGAGTGGTAATGCATGGTGCCATAAAGATTTTTTGCCAGTAGCCAAATTCACCAAAAGCACCCGAAAAGATTTTACCCTCATGATCGGCAGCCACACTGCGAATAACCTTTTTTTGAGGCAGCGTAAATAGCTGCCACTGCTCCCCATCATAGCGCAGTAGTCCCTGGTTATTTCCAAAATACATAATCCGGTTTTCATCCTGGGTGACAGACCAGTTCTGTCCCTCGGCCTTATAGGTACTTTTGGGATAGTTAATAACCTCTGGTTTGGTAAACTGCTGTCCTCGCAAATTAAAAGGTGCAACAAGGACAAAGCATACTAGGATAATCCAAAAATAATTGTGCGGGTAAATGCGCATAGGTTTATTAATATAATCAAGAAGCTGAACAACGTTTTGTACTGTATTTTATGGCCCGTTTTAGGCTTTCTCTACACTAAATTCAAATAAGCTGTCACCTCATCAATAAAATTATTGGATCCTTTAAAAAACATTTCATCATTTGCATTAAGATAATTTCGTATTGAAGTTAATAAAAATAGTCGTATTTACAGAAGTAAAAAACATCAAATATTTTCCGAAGGTTCATCGAATATAGATAGGCTCATGGAATCCCTATAAAAATGGCTTCATTTCTCTTGGTCTAGTAGCGTATAATTTAAACTAAAACGTCCAATTTAGTCCCCTTTTTAATTTTTGCTTTGCTATTTTGCACCATGAATAACAATAAAATATTTTTTGGCTGAAGGCCACTTAATCGAATTGCCAGGGTCTTAATTGCTGCCAGTTTATTTTGACCGCCTTTATTGGAAGAGATTAAAGTGTTGAGGTATTGAATTATTAAAACACCTATCAGCTGATGTGTAGATAAGTAAGCTGATAGGTTAAGGGACCTTTTGTGCCTATAATTTTCAGTACAGAAAAGGTCGCCATATAATTGAATGCAGTGCCAGCCAATACAAAAAGCCTACAGGTCAAATTTGCTACGGATGAAAAATGACCACTAATACACTCAATTACAAATTAGTAGAATTCAAATAAAAATCAATTAAAAATCATTCAATTTTTTTAAAATGAATCAACAAACGATAAGGCACCTAATCAAGAGGTGCAGGTGGATAGCCGTTTTATGGACCTCATGTCAGATTATGGGATAAAAACCCTTTTAGGTGACCCAAAAACGAAGAACTGACCATTCATTTTTTAAATGCAGTCCTCGACGGTTATAAAGTAGTGAATAAAATCACCTATGCAGACAAAGAGATCTTAGGTCCCATGAAAAGTGATCGTTCCGCTATTGTTGATATACTATGCAATAGCGATCAGGATGATCAATTTATCATTGAACTTCAACGCGTTAAACAAAAATTCTTCAAGGATCGGGGGTATTTTATGTAAGTCATGCCATCGTATCCAAGGCGCCCAAAGGTAAGGTTAATGGCAAAGTTTGGGATTATGAACAAAGCCCAGTAATTTTTATCGGACTCATGGATTTTGAGCTGGAAGATTCCACACCCGAAACATATAAATATTTTGTGCAGTATTGGGACCAAATTCAGCATAAACTATTTTATGATAAAACCGCCCTTATCTACCTGGAATTACCTAAATTTGCTAAACAGCTCTTCGGCGAAGATAAGCTAAACGAACTGAGCCCCCTTGGTAAATGGCTCTATGCCATAAAAAACATGGCCAGGCTTAGTGTCGTGCCAAAGTTTATGCAGGAAGGGCCGTTTAAAAAGGTAGTAGAAATGTCGGAAGTAAAAAACATGACTAAGAAGCAACGTGCTGCGTATCAACAAAGCCTACGCAATCTTTGGGATGAAAACGGTATGAAGAGCGGTTTAATCGAAAAAGGCAGAAAGGAAGTAGAAGAAGAAGCTGCGCAGAAAATAAAAGCAGCAGAAGAGAAGGCTGCAAAAGCTGAAAAGGATGCAAGGGCCGCAGAAGTAAAAGCAAAAAGAGAAAATTAGAAGCTATAAAAAATTATTACAAACCGGAATGTCCTCTTTAGATTGCGCAAAAATCTTTAACGTTGATCAGGCCTATGTCATGGATATTCAAAAATCAATAAAGCGCAAAGGATAACTTTAATTTAAGTTACAAAAACCGCCTAAATCTCTTCAGCGATAGAAATATTATGGATTTATTGCTGCAGAAATTTCGTTTCTATTTGTTAGTTATTGAAGGGTAAGTCTGAAGCTAGGAGCCTCTATGCGAATGGAGAATTATAAGTGACGGGGTAAAATCTTAGCTTCAGAACAAGATATTTTTGCCTTAAAAAACATGGCCAGACTCAGTGTCGTGCCAAAGTTTATGCAGCAAGTACCGTTTAAAAAGATGGTAAAAATGTCGGAAGTAAAAAATAAGACTAAGGAGCAACGAGCTGCGTATCAGCAAAGTCTGCGCCAACTTTGGGATAAAAACGGTAACAAAAAACGATGAATTCGATAAAGATCAAAAGCAGCAAAACAAGGAGCTGATAATGAAAGACAGCTGCCATCAAAAATCATTAGAAAACAAAATTGCGCCATATGTACTTGCGATTAGCTTTAACGCCGATGAGCCCTATATCTAGAATATTCAACATTCAACGAAGCGCAAAGGATAATTAAAATTTAAGTTATAGATGTTACTTAAATTTATTTAGCCAATTGCTATTGTAATTTCAATGTAACACATTTTTAGATTCCTTCAATTCGATAAAAATGTAATAGGTTCAAATAAATTTTATTCAATGTACTCTTTAACGATTTTAATTAAAGTCAGGTCATTCATTTAACCTACTTAATAATAATTTCTGAAATAATATCTTTGAAAATTTTAGTACACTAAAAAACAAAACTTAATATTAAAAAAATGAATATGGAAGAAGAAAAGATTAGGGCAATGAAAACGGAAGAAGAAGTGATTAGGTCTATGACTGATAAGCAGTATATAATTCATCAGCGATGGCTTCGAAGGCTATGGGATAAAAACGGCATGCTAGAATTTGCATTTGCTAAAGGGCTAAAAGAAGCGTTATTGGAAAAAGGAATAAGCATAACAGAAGCCGAACTCGAAAAAAATCGAAAGCGTGGTTAATACAAAAGAAACAGGAAACAGAAGGAGAAATAGCAACATTTTATGAAAGAGATGAAAAAGAAACAATACAAGAATTATTGCAAACCGGAATGCCTGCTTTAGATTGTGCACAATTATTTAACGTGGATATGTCTTATATAATTGATATTCAAAAATCAATGAAGCCAAAAAAATGATTTTTATGCGCGTTTTATTAATTAACGCTCCTGTTTCAACTACTCGGGGAGGGGGCAGAAAATACGCAATCAAGTAAATGCAACTTATGTTCTAGGGAGACCTAATTTATGTCAAAGTAAGAAATTCGTAATAATTTAAACCGACCATTTCTTATTCACTTAGGAACAACTGAATTCAAGCTTAATTCAGCAAAGCAGATGAAAAAAGACGACTTATAGAACCTTTCGTTAATCGAAAATTAAATATTAAAATGGATTGAAAAAAATATCGGTCAAGGGAGTGCTTTTTAATGCTCACCCTTGACCGAATTTTAAAGCTGATTTTATTTTCACAATATGCACGGACACCTCCAGGCTGCCTGGAACTTCGGTTACTTTTATTTAGAACTAAATAGCCTATTACTCTGCAATCAATTCAAAATGATGCTTGAGCGGTTTATTTATCTGGTAGATCTTATCCACATAATCTTTCATTTGTTGCTTTAACTGCTGCCCATGCGTTCTGACTGCCTCATAATCTCCGTATTTAGCATTTAACCAGCCATTCGTTGCCAAATTCGCCTGAATGGTGTCGGTCGCCTCCTGGGTTTTATTAAACAGTAAACCTTTGTCATATAAAAGTCGTATTGTACCCAATAATAATTTCTGAACTTAGCCTCAATGTCTTTTCTTTTTGAGTTCAATCCATTATCTGAAGCGCTTGTCTATACTGGGGTGTATTATGCAAGGTAGCCAGATTAACACCCGCCTTTAACGCTTGGCCAGAAAAAGTCCCAATGGGCTGACCGTCAATTTTTAATAAATAAGCACGCCCAGTAAGCCCTTCAATTTTCATCTGCTCATTACTAAATTGCTGCATAAACGGAATGACACTTAAAGCTTCTGTCTCTATTTGTTTATTACCCAGACCCTGGCCACTGTATCCACCGGGAAAGGAAGTGACTCAGCCAGGTAATCAAAACTTAAACCGTCCCCTTGCTGCTTGATCGTACTTACCGTACAATTTTCCATTTTAATTGCTTTTGGGCTACCGGCCTTTAAGGTAAAATCAGCAACAGGCTTTCCAGCCAGCCCCTGATCTTTTAGGAAAATATAAGCCATAATCAGATGCCCCGCACTGCCTGGGTGAATTCTATCAGGTCCAGTGGAAGTATAAGTGGAATCTTTTTGTTGTTCTCTTTGATTGATCACTGTCATCGGGTGAAACAAATCCACATAGGCCCAGCCTTGGTCTTTGGCTGCCTTTTTCTGGAATGCCGTAATTTCATCCATGGTTTTCCATTTACCTTTAAATAGACTACCTTCCTGTTTAACAGTTTCATCGTAAGGGGAGGAGGCCATCAGGATTTTATGTATCTCCGGGTGCGCCAGCAATGTATCTTGAATTTTCAGATAGCTTTTATAAGACTCGTCCACAAAAGTTTTTCTCTTAGCCTCGGTCACCGGATTTTTCGTATCGTTGTACTCAAAGTATTTACTGTCATTCATGCCAAAGCTCACCACAAGTTTTGTCGGTTTTTTGGGTAGTAGATCACCCGGTAAGCGCCGATAAATCTGTTCAGCCACATCACCTCCGACGCCGCCGTTAAAAATAGTAATGCGCCTGTCTGGAAAATGGGTCATATAATAAAGCCAGATATAAGATTCATAGAATCCAGCTTCGGTGATACTATTACCCGCAAAGACCACCCGGTCTCCCGGCTTAAAGGGTGCTGGTTTCTTTTGTGCATAACTACTTGCCAGTAAAAAACATAGCGAGAAGCTTAAAATTGCTGTTTTTTTCATTTTTTATGTTTTCAAATAAAATCTAAATTAATTGGATATAACAGAAATAACCCAAAAAGCGGCAAAAATAGCCTGAAAGTAGAAGGAGCGTATCATCCCAGCCTTATATAAGCCCAGCCAAATGCCGATAAGATGGATCATTTCGCTAAAAAGACACTTTTATTTGCCGTTTACCGCCATTTTTAAAATAAATTTTGCTACCCTTGTTACGCCCCATGTCCATGATCATCAAATTGATAAAGTTCTCTAAAAATACGATTTTCACCGGTAATAAGAGTGGCGGTATATGCCCGGATATGTTTCTTAAGCACGGAGGCAATACATCACCAGCTCTCTAAGGTAGATCCAAAGCAAAATTTATGAATTACACGAACACGAAGCACCCGCAAAAAAATCACGCCACCTTTTATTAAGCACCTCTGCGCTGCTTATTTTTTTTATAGCAATTATGATCCTAACCAACTTAGGTTCTCCTTTCGTTTACGGCCAGACAACCAGTCCTCTCCAACCAGAACAATATTTGCGGGTATCCTCCGTTTTGCAAAACCATATGGTCGTACAACAAAATAAACCCTTTAAGGTATGGGGCCACGGCCCTGTTGGGGCAAGCATTAGTATAAAGGCAGACTGGATGCCATCAGCCATCCAGGTGGTATGTGATAATCAGGGAGCTTTTGAAGGTATTATTACGGTTCCTAAGGCCAAAACAGGCGATTATACGCCGCACCATATCATTGTCCGGTATGGCAACCAAATAATCCAACTTAATGATCTGCTCATCGGCGATGTATGGTTTTTAAGCGGTCAATCCAATATGCAGTTTGCCGTCCATGAAATGCTGGATTCTACTAATACAATTGCCAGCGCCAATCCACATATCCGACTACTCAATGTCGCACTTAATTTCAGTGCCAGTCCCATTGATTCTATTTCAGGCACCTGGAAGCGCTGTTCACCAGCCAGCGTCCGGGATTTTAGCGCAGTAGGGTATAGCTTTGGCAATAAAATTCAACGTGAGCTGGATATACCCGTTGGGCTGGTTTTTTCTGGGATTGGCGCCTCTGCCGTGCAGGCTTTTGTACCCGAAGCGGTGCTGCAAAAAGATACCATGCTCAACCGGGTTTATCTAAGCCCTTATTTGAGTTCCCCTAAATCGAAAGAAAAAATAGATGCCGGATTTAGCTTTGAAAAAGTTACGCGACCGTTTTTACTCTATAACGCCCTGATTCATCCATTTATCCGTTTATCCATCAAGGGCGTCTGCTGGTACCAGGGCGCCACCAATTATAAAGATCGTAAAAGTTTTACCCAGGCCACCATTGCCCTGATTAAAAGCTGGCGAAAAGCATTTCAACAGGGAGATCTTCCCTTTAATTTTGTACAGATCGCACCCTATGCCCATGGCAAAATGGATCCAACAATTGCCGGAGACGGCTTTTTCCGGGAAGCCCAGCATCATATTCTAAGATTAAACAATACCCATATGGTCGTGACCATGGATGTAGGCAGCCCAGAAAACCTGCATCCAAAGGATAAAAAGCCAGTAGGTGAGCGTCTGGCAGCCACTGCACTTAACAGAACTTATGGCCGGTTAAACGAACCCTATCTGGGCCCTGAATTCGACTATGTCCGCTTTACCGGCGACACGGCCACTGTGCATTTTCTGCCTGCAACAACATCAGGCGGCCTGACAACCAGGGACGCGAAAGCGCCAGCCTTCTTTTATCTGGCTGGAAGTGACCGGGTTTTCCATCCCGCTACCGCCACTATTCGAGCAAACACGGTTGTTATTTATGCCAAAGAGGTCACCAGGCCAGTGGCGGTCAGGTATGCCTTTTTCAATTATCCGGTGACCAATTTGCAGAACGGGGCCGGCTTCCCAGCCCTGCCCTTTAGAACAGATAATTGGCCGGAAAAACCAGAAAATTATTAAAGGCGTTTAAAAATAGATAAGAATCTCAAACAGATAGGTTCAATACAAGGTATAGCTCGGTAGGGGAAGTGCAATAGACGCCTTTTAGACGTCTTCAGCGCAAAATTGCCTACCCTTTTTTGTTCACCGTCTTTTTTCTTACGGCCACTGGTTTGGAAGAGTGGCGCAGGGTAAAACCTGTTGGAATCACTACTTTTTTAAAATCTCCAGCCACAGCTTTCTTATGCAGTCTTTTTAACAGCAGATCGATGGTGGCCTCAGCAATTTTATCAATGGGTTGATAGATGGCTGTTATGGAAGGATTATATAGCTCAAAAAGATCGCAATCATCAAAAGCAATAACAGCCAGATCTTCAGGTACGCGGGTACCTAATTTCTGGAAGGCTTTTAAGCCATTGGTACCTGCCTGGATCGCACTAAAGAGCACGGCGTCCATTTTTGGATGCTTTTTAATAAAATCCACAATGGGATCAATAATCAACCTTTCATCCGGATCAAAATTGATTTCCAGTATAAACTCCTTTAAACCGGCCTCACTGACAGCCGCCCGGTAGCCTTCCAGCCGGCCCTGCATCTGGGTCTGAGAAGAGGCAAAGGTGATAAAGCCAATGTTTTTATATTTTTCTGCGATCAAAAGCCTGGTCGCCTCAAAGGTGCTTTCATAATTATTGACCTCCACCTGGTCGGTCTGGATCCCTTCCAGATGCCGGTCAAAGAACACCACCGGCATGCCAGAGGCCAACAGCGAGCTAATCTCTTGCTCCACACCGACCGGGGGAGCAATGATACATCCATCGACATTACGCTCCCTGAACATTTCTAAAAGTTCTTTGGTTTTGTCGGTGTTATTATCGGTACTACAGTATAGGATCTTATAACCGCTTTGATAGGCTTTATTTTCAATATGCCTGGCCACTGCCGAAAAAAACGGATCCGCAATGTTTTCTACCATCAGCCCAATAATATTGGTCTTGCCCGTTCTAAGGCTCTTGGCGATGGGATTGGGCTTATAGCCGACCTCTTTAATATATGCCTCTACACGTTTAACCAGTCCAGGGCTGATTCTTTTCTCCTCTGCCCTTTTATTTACAATAAAAGAGATGGTGGTCTTAGAGATATTTAGCTCCCTGGCAATGTCTGCTATGGATAATTTTTTCAAGATTCAATTGTTTTAAGTACTGATCGTAAGGGATTGCTGTTTCAATGACTTCAAATGTCTGTTGAGTCTGGGATAGCGCAGGCCAAAAATACAAATAATGAGATAGCAAATAGTTGGCAGATAATAAGCGCTGGCAATATGTGTGTTGGCTATCAGCCCCATCAGGGGTGGGAAAACAGCCCCTCCTAAAAAGCCCATCACAATAAAAGAGGAGGCTTGCTGTGTATGGCTGCCCAGGTCTTTCAGCCCCAGGCTGAAAATAGTAGGATACATAATACTGAAAAAGAAATTGATCATCAGGAGCGCTACAAAAGAAACCCATCCTGCTGCCTCGGCCACAATCAGGCACATCAGTATATTGGCAAAAGCAAATATGGATAGTAGGATATAAGGCTTAATATAACGCATCAGAAAAGTACCTGCAAATCGACCAATAACCAATAGTAAAATACTCAGGGAGAAAAAATACCCTGCATGCTCTGCACTGAAATGCATGGTTTCTTCCCCGTAATTAATAAAATAGGCCCAGGTGCCACCTTGGGCAGCCACATTAAAAACTGAGCGACTACGGCAAAAATAAAATGACGCTCTTTTAGCAGATCTTTTAAGGGAGGCGAAGTTCGAGTTGCCGACTGTGTAACTGACGAGCTATCCGTCTGGGGACCGCTTTGTTGGTTATGTGCAGCGCTCCCTACTTTTACCCTGGAAAAAGGAGAAAAAGCAAATATCAACCCCATTAGCGTAATTACACAACCAATGGTTACATATAAGGATTTAACCGTAGATAGATCGCTGATTTCCCCTCGCTCCGCCTTGAGTAAAAAAAAGCTACCAATGGCTGGACCTAATACGCCGCCCAGTCCATTGAAGGACTGGGCAAAGTTGATCCGTTGATCGCTGGTTTTCTGGTCACCCAGCGCCGCTACATAGGGATGGGCAACAGTTTCTAAAGAAGCCATACCGGAGGCCAGAACAAATAAAGCGAACAGAAAAAAAGAAAAAGAACCCGCACTGGCAGCAGGAATAAATAAAAAGGCCCCTGCCGCAAATAAAAACAATCCCCCTAAAATAGCACTGCGATAACCAAATTTTTTCATGTAAAAACCAGCCGGCAGCGCCACCAATGTATACGCCCCGAAAGTAGCCAGTTGGATAAGCGATGATTTTGATTTAGAGATATGCAGCTCCGCCTGGAAGTGTTTATTTAGCACATCCATCAAGGTAAGTGCCAGCCCCCACATCAAAAAAATAGAAGTGAGAAAGGCAAATAGCAAATAATACTTTTTACTGGTTAGTGGCGCTCTGCTTGTATTCATAAATCAATTCATGTTTGCGGTAACGTAAATATAAGGCAATTTATGAGTTATCGCCTGTATTAGCCCTAACCAGCCTTAACCGCCGCTATCCTATGATACAACATACTCTCTGATAGCTGATTAGTTCGCATCGTTACCACCTGACTGTAATGTTACCTTAAACCCATTACCAAAAACTAATCCGTATATTTCTAATACCTAATGACGGTATGGAAAGGGAAAATGTTTGCCTGTTTTTATTATAAGACAACTGTCTTATTGTATTTCCGGCAAGATCCACTAATTCAACTTGCCTGACTTCGCGTCCCTCTGGCAAAGACAAGGCGACTTGCCGCAGCTGGTCATCACCAGTGGCATTAAATAAGCGCAAAAGATAGCTACCCGCTTGGTTAACTTTGTCCTGCTGCTTATCTGCTGTCTTGTCACCTTTTTTGTCATCCCAGCTGTTTGCAGATCCTTGCTGATCATCCTGCCTGGCTTCGGTGTCCGCCATTTTAAACGCACTGACCTGCCAGCCACTGTTTTGAGGTAGGGTCAATAAGCTTTGTGTTAGCTGCTTATGATCGCCCATGAAGCCTGCACCTGCCCCTAAATCGACCAATACCAGCGGTTTATTAAAAGTTTCAGCCGCTTGCGGAACAGTTACATTAGATACGCCTGCCAACGGTTTAGCATCACCTGTTTTCCAATCACCTGCATGGGGCATAAAAGCATAATCAATGGTTGTGGTACCCTGAACCTGATAATCAGCACCGAAAAGCCCACGGCCAATATACTGAGTGGTAAGTCCAAGTGGCAGACCGGGCCCATGCGCATAACTGGTCGTAGCGGTACTAAATAAGGCAAATCCGTATGGGTCATCGCTTGCCTGAAGGTTTACCCAGTGAAGTAACACATCATTTTTAATACTGTCCCAGCGATCAAAAAAAGTGCTGCGCAGTCTACTTGTAAAAATATCAAAGGGCGCATCCTTTTGAATGGTGACGTTTTTAAAGTTTACGGGAAATAGGGTTAGCAGTTTATAACGGCTGTTATAAAAAGCCTTTTTAGGATCCTTATTGTCAAAGGGCTCCTGGTTAAAGGCGCCGATGCCCAAATCTTTTGGATCACCCGCCCACCTGGCCCAGTCAATCATCAATTTGGTTCTAATCAGCGGGTCGTTTTGGGATAATTGAAGGATCTGCGTAAAGGGTGCATCTGCAATCCTGCCCTGAATCTTAAGCGCCGCATATAAGGGGCCATTGGCTAATACAGTTACCCTGGCTGGCTGCTCATCACTGCTACGAAAACGTTGCTGATGATAAAAATAACCGCGTAGAACATTCAGACCAGCACTTTCTCCACCTTTGTTTACGGCAATAAATTCATGGGTGGTGGCCTTTTTGCCCTGTCCCTGGTTAATTTTTAATTGCAAACTGGTAATTGCACCTCCCTTTAATGGGGACACCCGTAATTTATAGCGTGCTGTCTGCAACTCAAACAGTCCATTTTTAGTTGTCGGATAATATTTCGTGGGTTCGCTACAGCATTATATTGGCCATTATTATTCGGGCGATTTTTTACTTGTACGTGCTTTGCCTGGTTTGTAATGGTTTCTTTTTGCATTTTTTGCCGCTGACCAGATAAAGCGCCCGGCCCCTCCAAGCGGTATATGGCATAGCCCATAGCAGGAACCGTCGGCTCAAAATAAATCGTTGCCGTTTGCTGCGATCCTTGCTTATCCCCAGCTTGGGATACCACCACCTGAAAATCAACTTTCCTACCCGCTGGATCCAGCAGCTGGAAGGCACAATCCATCTTCCCGGCATTACCCGTTAGTAATTCAGCAGGCAACTGATAGCTGACCATGGCCGTTTGCTTGCTGCCAGTGCTGTTATAGATTTTAAGTAAGCGAGATCTTTTGAATGGACTGGGCGGTATTTTTTCTATACTTTGATTGAATTGCTGGCGCCTCTTTTTATATGTCTTTTTGGCGAGCGTTGCAACTGCTTGATTAGCCGCATTAAGATTTATCAGGCTGTCTGCAATATGAAGAGCCGTATCTGTCCAGCGCTTTACTTGCTGTTGCCAGTTGCGACCGTGCTTTTTATTGTAAGGAACGATCCAGCAGTCATGATGCTGAGACAGCAGTAGATTTTTCCAGGCCTTGTCCAGACTGGAAGTAGGAAAACGATCTTCGTCAAACAAATGATTTAAAGTCGTCAGGGTTTCTGCCGTAATGAGCCGGTTTTCCGTCCGGCGAACTGCCCTTGCCACCCTTTGCAGAATCTGACCACCCCAGACCAGACTGACCTGGATATCTTCCTCAGACAATTTCCACTCAGGGATGGATAGAGAGTCACTATGCGCATTATCACCATCTACTTGTGCTTTTAAAGCAGCTTTTGCCATTGCAAAATAGCCCTTCCAAGTCGTATAGACTGACCTGGGATAGGTGGCTGCGCTTTTCTGATTCAGCTGAAGATCCTTATTAGTTGAACCCAACCAAGGTCCTACGGTCCAGCCTGCATCCTGCAGGCACATGCCCACGGGATATTGAATGCCGCTTTTGATGGCTCCGTTTATATAATCCGGACTATTGCGCCAGGCAATTGTCTGCCAGGTAGCGCCTTTTTGCAGGCTTTCTGTGCTGTATCTGGGAACAGTAAGCAGGCTACTGCCATCCGGTCCCTTCCAATAAATCAATTCTCCCGCATGCGCCCTGGTATAACCGCCCCAGCAGGTATTGGGATTTTTCAGGCTGGCATATTTAAACCCAAAAGCGCTTAAAATGCCAGGCAGCTGACTGGTAAAACATGGCTCCTCTGAACTATAGCTAGAAAATTGAATTCCCGGAAAATGCCGCCTTAGGGTCTGCATGCCATAATAGAATTGCCGAATAATGCTTTCGCCGGAGATATTAAACATATAAGACTGGCCATAGGCTGGATTTATATATTCCATCCGAGCCGAGCCGGTGGTGTCCATCAGCTGTTTTTTGATAAACAGATAGCCATTTGGGTCAATGGACTCAATAGAATCCCAGGTTACAGGCTCAATTTCCAGATTGACCTTCCATTTAGGATGTCGCCGCATCTGATCTGCAATAAAAGAAGCATATTTATAAGGAAAATGTCCCCAGATGCCGCCATGATACCCATCAATAAAATAAGCCTGTGTAGCAGTGTCAGGGGTTGTTTCGGATTGACTATAAGAAGTCCCCATGTATATTATCAAAAAAAGCACAGCCAAGAGTCCTTTTTTGCCAATACAGGTTGCCCTTTGTTGAATTGGGCACCAGCTGCCCTTTGCATAAAGGTCGACCTTAAATGTTGAAGTTTTTCCAAAAATAAAATGGACGAATTGTTTACTGCGGTTCATAAGTAAAAGAAAGTGAATGGAATCCATCACTTTATTATAGTCACATCCGGCCCTAAATACCGCCATTATTAGAGAAAATAATATGTACCTTTTTTGTTCCCTTTAATGGCGGATTTTCTTCTCTTATGTTACTTTCTAATAGTGAATTATAAAAGCGCTGCTGTATTCACCTATTTAATCTGATTTTAATCTATTTTTTATTTTAATCATCATCAATGCAAATTAGAACTAAGAAAGGCCATTTATGGATAGGGCTAATTATCCTATTATGCTACTGTGGGCAAAAAGCCAAGGCGGCGACTGTTGATACCGTTTCTTTTTACAGTCAGTCTATGGATCGAAAAATGAAAACGGTTATTATCCTGCCTGAAAACTATAAAACAACAGGCAAATTGCCGGTGGTATATCTGCTGCATGGTTATTCTGGTGATTATAGCGACTGGATTAAAAAAGTGCCTGCAGTCGCCTCCTATGCAGACCAGTATAAAGTGATCATTGTCTGTCCGGATGGAGGCTTTGCCGGCTGGTATCTAAATAGCCCGGTGGATAAGCACAGCCAGTATGAAACTTTTATTACAGCTGAACTAGTGCCATGGGTTGATCAGCATTTTCCGACATATGGCAACCGGGACAAGCGGGCGATTATGGGACTAAGCATGGGGGGCTTTGGTGCGCTCTATCTGGCCATTGAGCATCAGGATACTTTTGGTGCGGCCGGCAGCATGAGCGGAGCAGTAGATTTGACAGGGCTGGCCGGTTCCTTTGGGATTGATAAGCTTTTAGGGCCCTACAGTAAGTACCCCAAAAGATGGGAGGAGCACAGCATTTTATATCTGACCCATAAATTGGTCAATGATTCCCTGAAGCTCATTATTGATTGCGGCGCAAGTGATTTTCTTTACCAGCAAAACGTGGCACTCCATAAAAAGCTCCTTTATGATAAAATTGACCATGACTTTATCACCCGCCCTGGTGAACATACCTGGACATATTGGGCCAATTCTATTCAATTTGAGCTATTATTTATGCATCACTTTTTCGATCTTTCAAAAAATTAGGGATCTTTAGGGCGAATCATCAGGTTGGCATGACGAGTTAAAGTCGACCTACGAAACGTAAACAACAATATATCAATAGATTATATATAATAATCCCATTTTAGTATGACAAGAGTTTTTTCCCCAGGTTGGCTACAACATGTTTTAACCCTAGGATTGATCGGATTGATTTGCAGTACTCAAAATACGGTCCAAGCGCAGAGTACCTCTGTTGCTGACTATGTAAATCCGATGATTGGCGCCAGTACCAGTGTAGGGGATGCGGGTATTTACCATGGGTTGGGTAAGACTTTTCCAGGTGCTACAACGCCTTACGGTATGGTGCAGGTGAGCCCAAATACAATTACAGGTGGGGATAACGGCTCAGGCTATAGTGATGAACACACCAGTATTGAAGGATTTGCTTTTACCCAAATGAGTGGTATCGGTTGGTATGGAGACCTGGGTAACTTTTTGGTCATGCCTACGACAGGAGAATTAAAAACATTCCCCGGAAAATTAACAGATCCTCAAAATGGCTACCGGTCCTTGTATGATAAAGCTTCCGAGAAGGCCACTGCGGGTTATTATAGTGTTTTTTTACAAAAGTATCAGGTGAAAGCTGAAATGACCGCAGCGCCGCATAGTGGCATGCTGCGTTTTGCCTTTCCGGCCAGCCAACTATCCAGGATCCAGATCGATCTGGCCAGAAGAGTCGGCGGCACAGCCACACAAGAGTTTGTCCGTGTCGTGGATGAGCATACAATTGAAGGTTGGATGCGGTGTACGCCAGATGGTGGCGGTTGGGGAGATGGTGCAGGTAAAGCGGATTACACCGTCTATTTTTATACCCAGTTCAGCAAACCCTTAAAAGATTACGGCGTATGGACGGCCGATATACCTATGGGAATCAGCCGCAAAAGAGCCTCCGTTACCAGTGATCGCTATCAAAAAATCGTGGCAGATGCGAAGGTACTTAAAAACCAATCATCCTTTAAGGGTAAACATATTGGCTTTTATACAGCCTTTGCCACCAAGGATAAGGAACAGGTCTTAATGAAAACCGGTATTTCTTTTACCAGTCAGGCAGGGGCCAAGGCCAATTTGGCCCGTGAAATTAAAGGCTGGGATTTTGACGGGTTGCATCGCGCGGCAGTAGATTTATGGAATAAAGCACTCAGTAAAATTAAAATTGAAGGCGGGACCAAGGAGGAAAAAACAGTGTTCTATACGGCGCTTTATCATACGATGATCGATCCCAGAAACGTAACAGATGTAAACGGGCAATATCTGGGAGGAGATGGCAAAGTACATGAGGCGAAGCATTTTACCAAAAGAACGATTTTTAGTGGCTGGGATGTATTCCGTAGTCAAATGCCACTACAGACCATCATTAATCCTGGCCTGGTTAGTGATTTAATCAATTCATTAATTACGCTGTCTGATCAGACAGATAGCGGCTATTTACCACGTTGGGAAATTTTGAACGCATATAGCGGTTGCATGATCGGCAATCCAGCTGTGTCTGTTATTGCAGATGCTTATGCCAAGGGCATTCGGTCCTATGACCAACAAAAGGCCTTTAAGTATGCACTTGGAACAGTAAAACGCTTTGATAACGGGCCTTCAGGTTATACCCCGGGCGGTCTTAGCATCTCTGAAACACTGGAATACAGTTATGCCGATTGGTGTATGTCGCGCATTGCGAGCGCCATGGAACATCGAGAAGTGGCGAACTTGTACCAGCAAAAATCAATGGATTATAAAAACCTGTTTGACCCACAAAAAGGATGGTTCCGGCCCAAAAACGAGGACGGTTCCTGGCAGCCTTGGCCTGCCAAAGGCAGGCTCACACAGAACTATGGCACCATTGAAAGTAATCCCTATCAGCAGGGCTGGTTTGTCCCCCAGGACGTGAAGGGCATGGTGGCACTTATGGGCGGCAATCAAAAGGTAAAAGCAGAGCTGGAGGATATGTTTGAACACACGCCGGAAAACTTTATGTGGAATGATTATTATAACCATGCCAATGAACCAGTGCATCACATACCTTTTTTATTTAATAGAGTAGGGGCACCCTGGCTTACACAAAAATGGACTCGAAAAATATGCAGTGGCGCCTATCACGATAATGTGGAAGGCCTGGTAGGCAACGAAGATGTAGGCCAAATGTCCGCCTGGTATGTACTGGCAGCGGCAGGCATACATCCGATTTGTCCAGGCGATCCGCGTTATGAAATCACGTCACCGGTATTTTCAAAAATCACTTTTAAGTTAACAGCCCCTTACAGTACCGGCAAAAGTTTTACAATTATTGCAAAAAATAATAGTAAGGAAAATATCTATATCCAATCGGCAAAACTCAATGGCAAAACTTACGATAAATGCTATTTAATGCACTCAGATATTGCTAAAGGAGGCACACTGGAACTCGTGATGGGGTCAACACCCAATAAATCCTGGGGAGTTGTTGAATAGTCCCTGGTAACGGCGCTTAAGTTTCTCCAAAAATAACGTTTGTGATGCATACTGTTGCCATGGAGTCAACTGGTGTATACTGGAAGTCGCTCTTTACCTTTCTCATTCATCAAGGATTTGAAATGTATTTAGTTATACCAGAACAAATTAAAAATATTACCAGCAGAAAAACCTGCAACGATTTGCAGCATAAGATATATTTTTTACGCCCTATTTTGTTGCACATATAGTGCAAAAGTTATGATTGTTGCACTATATGTGCAACAATATTGTTTGGGCATGATTGGTGAAGCGAAAATACTTAGTTAAATGTTTATATAATTTTAAGTAAAAAACGAGCAAGAACTTGCAGTACACAAAATCTGCTGATATTTTTTTGCGCTTAAGCTAACTCTGATGAAAAGTGGCAAAAACGGGGGATAAAACCGATCTGGACGCTCCAATAATGACAGGAAATAAGAGAAATTCAATTGACTAACAAAATAAGATCGGCCATCAGCTAAACAAGTGAGAATATACCCCCCCCGTTAAATTGATATCAGGCGGTCCGAATAAATCGAGATTATCCAATTGGCACCTTATGATGAGAATTGACCAAAAATGAAAATGATTGCTTTGGTGAATGTCCTAATGATTTTACCCCATGTATAAGGTTGTATTTCCCGTATATACCGGTAACTTAAAAAAAGCTACACAAACATTTTGTTATATTGAACGAGCGCATTTTAACAATTTTTCCTCCCAGAAGTCCATTAACTTTGGTGCACTTGAAAAAGATAGTTACCATATTTTTAATGGCACTGTATGCCATGTCCGTTTCTGCATCCATCGTAACGGTGCGAAGCTGTGATGTCATGCAAGTAGCCGTCTCTATTTCTTTTATAGACAACAATAATAATAATTGTTGCTGTGCTGGTATGCATTGCCTGGAAATGGGGCAGGATATAACAAAAACAAATAGTGGTATTACCAAAGCAACTGACAATAAAGGCTATGCGGGGGATTATACGACTAAGTCTAATCAAAAAAGCTGTTGTACACAAATAGTATTACAATCAAAGCTGGTAGCAAATCAACCGGCTAATACGGACATAAACTTAGTATTCGCTCAAGGAGTCCATATATTGCCATCCATACTGCCAGATTATGCAACCTATCAGGCAGCTAACCTTAATATACAAAACAGCTGGAGGGCGACCAGTAGCCCGCCCAATAACCAAGTTCCATTATACAAGCTATTTAAAAGACTGACTTACTACGGCTAAAGATTTCTATTAAAATTCATCTAAAGCTCAACGGCCTAAAACAAATAATTACTTTATTTTCAGTCATTTACTAATTAACTGATTGGATAATTTATTTGTTTTCTGTTTGAGTGATTGGTTTATCGTCATTTATTAAAATGGCGCTGTCAGTAACAATAGAAAGAAAATCTTTATCATGAAAATAGTATTCATCATATTAAGTTTTATACTCATTACAACGCAGCTTAGTTTTGGGCAAAAAAAACAAATCATAACCGATACAATATCTGTGGATGGCATTTGCGAAAAATGCAAAGCAAGAATAGAAGACGCCGCCTTCATCAAGGGCGTCAAAAAAGCCGACTGGGATATGACCACCAAAAAACTGGTTGTTATATTTGACCAGCACAAAACAACACTCAAAACCATTGAGACAAGTATTGCCAAGGCAGGCCATGATGCTGGGGATATAAAAGCCCTGCCGGCAGATTATAATAAACTACCCTCTTGTTGCGCCTATAAAGATGCCCAGATCAGCCATTAGGCCAGCGCAGCTTTATCTTAAGTTACTCATTTCCGGGTTATTTTTATCTGGCATCTTTTTGGAAAATACCGTAAAAGCGCAATACGATTTTCCTGCAACCGGCACTTCCACGCTGGAAGGGACCGTATTAGATGCACAGCATAAAAAACCTTTACAAGGAGCGAGTGTGGCCTTTTTGAAGGCCACCAGAGGTGTTATATCTGATCAAAATGGCCATTTTAAGCTCCCTTTGACCAAAGGGCAGGGATCTTCAAAACTAGTCGTTCGCTATATTGGCTACAGATCCGATACCCTTCGTTTTAAACAAGATTTTAATGCAGATTCATCCAGTCTGACTGTATTATTATATCCAGAGGACGCTCCAATTGACGCATCCGCAGTAACGGTTCGTTATGAAAGGAAAAGCACCGAAATCAGTCTGTTGGGGCCAATTAAGCAGGAACGCATCGGTGGTGCGGAGCTGCTACGGGCGGCTTGTTGTAATCTAAGCGAGAGTTTTGAGACAACACCTTCTGTGGATATTGGTTATACCGATGCGATAAGTGGTTATCGTCAAATAGAGATGCTGGGATTAGCCGGCTCCAATACGTTTTATACCAGAGAAAATATACCAGAAAACAGAGGCCTGGCCTCTGTTACCGGTCTTACATTTACACCAGGCACCTGGCTGGAGGGCATCCAGTTAAGTAAAGGTACAGGATCAGTGGTAAATGGTTATGAAGGGGTTGCTGGTCAGATTAATACAGAATGGCTAAAGCCATTTGAAGCTTCTGCCCCCAGACTGCTAATCAATGGTTATCAAAGTACGCAGGGACGTACAGAAGGCAATCTCGTATTTGATCATAAGCTCAATGATCAGACAAGTACAAATTTACTTTTATATGGCAGATCTGACTGGCACCGCAATGACCAGAATAAAGATGGTTTTATGGATAATCCGGTCGGAGACCTCTTTGTAGGTTCCAACAGGTGGTTTTATTTTAGTCCAAAAGGACTGGAGATCCAGGGAGGTATAAAGGGGGTATACATGAATGGTACCGGAGGACAGATGGAATATAAATACAACAAAGATGCGCCAGTAAATGCTGCATCAGACCTTTGGGGTTATCACAGCACGGTTAAGCGACTGGAAGGCTGGGCGAAGATAGGTAAAGTCTATGTCGATCAACCTTACAAAAGCATGGGACTGCAGTTATCTGGCGTCACCCACGAGCAAAAAAATTTGTATGGCATTAGACCCTACAACGGCCATCAAAATAGCTTTTATGCAAATTATATCTACCAATCCATTATCTCCAATACAGATAATATCATAAAGGTCGGTGCCAGTTTTCAGGCGGACAACTTTAAAGAAAATTTTAATGACTGGCGCATGCGGCGTAATGAAATCGTACCAGGCGCCTTTGTAGAATACACCTATAACTATTTATCCAAATTAAATATTGTAGCAGGACTACGCGCTGACCATCATAATCTATTTGGCAGTTTTGTAACGCCCAGACTCCATATTCGTTATGCGCCTTTTGAGAAAACAGCCATACGGGCTTCCATTGGCAGGGCACAGCGAACGGCTAATTTTCTATCAGAGAATACCGGTCTTATGGCCAGCAACCGGCAGTTTCTGCTAAACGGCACAAGTCTAAATAATGCCCAACAAGATGCATATCCTTTCAAGCCAGAGGTCTCCTGGAATACCGGTCTGAATATTACCCAGAAATTTACCCTGGGTTATCAGGACGGATCATTTACGGCAGATTATTATTATACGGATTTCAACAACCAACTGGTAACTGACTATGAAACCCCTGAAAAGGTGAACTTTTATAACCTGTCCGGTAAATCCTATGCGCACAGCCTGAATTTTCAGTTGGATTATGAGCTTATCCATAAACTCAACCTGCGTCTGGCTTACCGGTATCTGGATGTAAAAACCACTTATGATGGTGTGCTAAAGCAACGACCACTGGTGGCAAAGGACAGAGCCTTTCTAAATGCCAATTACGAAACCCACAGCAAATGGAAACTCAATTATACCCTGCAGTGGACTTCTACCAAAAGGTTACCCATGAGCAGTATTTACCCGGAAAAATCATCTCCATCCTTTTTTATGATGAATGCACAGCTCAATAAAAGTCTACTAACAGATAAACTGGAAATTTACGCAGGGGTAGAAAACCTGACGAATTATCTGCAAAAACCATTGATACTACTAGCAGAAAATCCTAAGGATCCTGGATTTGACGCCTCTCAGGTATGGGGACCTGTTATGGGCAGAAATTTGTATATCGGGTTTAGATATAGTCTCTAAGAAGTACTAAATGTTAGCAGTCTCACTTAACAATCAAAAACTGCTAATGAATACAGACAAAAGCGTAAGTAGCGGCCACACTAGCCAGGCCATTACTTACGCTTTTATTTATACTTAAATGCTGACTTTAAGCTATGACCGGTAACAAATAGTGTTTTTTTTGATTCCCGCCATAAAAAAGCAGATTTACTTATTTAGACGGCTCAGTTGTGCTTACTTGCCGCCAATGGAAGTATCTATAAATAATCTCCCATACCAAAAAAAGAGTGCAGCTAATAAGCAGTACATGTGGGTATTTTACCCCGAAAGGCACCAAATTATTAGGTTGAATTTGTACGGAATAAATCACAGGTTGTCCCGATTTTTGTTTGCACTGGATCTTACCGGATGCCTGAATCAGACCGCAATAGCCCATATTACTGTTAATCGCGATATCTTTTCTGGTTTCAACGGCTCTGAGTCTGGCATTATAAAAATGCAGATCCGTTAGATAAGTATTCATGAACCAGCCGTCGTTGCCTGGACTCAATAAAAAAGTAGCGCCTTTGTGAAGGGCTTTGCGGGCCAGGGTACTGTTAGTGGATTCATTGCAGATTAAAACCCCTGCTTTACCATAGGCTGTGGGCAGGGTTCCCCCGTCAGGTCCTGGCAAAGCCGTAAAACCTGCACTACTCAAAAAAGGGATCAGCAAATTCCCAATTGGCTTCTCAATGAGACCCAAAAGAACCTGTTTATCATATCGACTAATAACACCACCGTCTGGATCCAGTTCATAAAGGGAATTGTATACAACATCTGAACGAAGCGTCGCTGTATTGATACCCAATAAATGCGTGATACCTGCAGGCCTTGTATTTTGTAAAATGGCTCGTACTAAATCGTCATCCTTTTGATAAGTCCACGCAATGGCAGATTCAGACCAAAGTGCCATAACAGGTTTGGAAGCCAAAGCGTTTAGCTGACGGCTTAAACCTAAGAGTCTTTCGGCTAACTGATTACCGCCAATACTATCCCATTTTAGCTGAGGTGCAATATTTTCAGAAACAATGGCGAGCGTGAAATTTTTACCCTTATTGTTTCCCGTATTGCTTCCCTTATTGTTTCCCGTTTGCTTTTCGATTAAACGGTCTTTACCAAAATCTCGTCCAACATCACGACCTAATTCACGCCTAAAATTATTTTGCAGTAAATAGCCGCTCACCGCATACAACAAGGCAACACAAACAGGGATCCAAAGTAACTTCCATGCCTTTGCCCGGATAATAAACGCGAATAGCGCATTTACAAAAATAACCACAAAACTAAGAATAGACGCACCAAATAAACTCACTGGCTGGATCAAAACAAAACTGGTTGACAGCGGCAATCCAACCCGTAAATGCAACCAGGGCAGTCCGCTTGTAAGCCATCCCAGCAAAAATTCAGCTACCGTAAAAATACAGGCAAGCGTTAAGGCAGGCATCAGCATAGCCAAAGGTAATGCCTTAGCGTATTTGCCGGACTTTGCAGATTTATACGCCTTAGTTTCTTTAGGGATTTGTGCCGTTCTATTGCTTTTAACTGGGCAAGTCAACCCCGGATACCACCACATAATCAGGCCAAAATACAGACTAAGCAAGCTACAGCTAACAAAAAATGCGATCAGCCCATACCCTAAACCAGCCTTACTTCCTGTAAAGTGCTGCACTCCAGGTATCATCCACCAAAAAAGGCATGCAGCCAGCCCTACGCCAAACCAAAGGCCCGCCTTAAAGGCAGTCTTAGGTCTTTGTTGGCCTAAACACATAAAAAGTGGTACAAAACTAATCCATATCAGCCAGGCATTTAACTGCGTAAAAGCAGCACCGGTCATAAGTCCAGCCAGCAAAGCCCACAAAGTTATATTTACTGGCGTGCTACTTTCACCAGAAGGATGTTTTTTTTGCGTCATAGGCGCCCATTATTATTGCTACTGCATGATTTAAGGAGAATTAATTTTATTACTTAACGATCACTTTTGCACTTTGCTTTGATCTGCTTGTCCTCACCTGTAACAGATATATTCCAGCTGCAGGCCGACTTTTCAGTACATAATGTCCATCCTGGCGTGCGTTGAAGGATTGCTTTAAAATGACCTTGCCAGACATATTAATTAGTTGTACCTGAATCGTTCCGGTTAAAGTTGCGCCATTCGCATCACTATTTGCATCGCTATTTGAGCCGCTACTTTTTAAAGCACCTTCAGGATCTATAAAGCTAAAACTGATCTGGCCTTTTGTTGGATTAGGAAAGACTTTCAAGTAATGATCCATACCTGTATTAATGACAACGCTGCGAACTTCAGAAATTTTAAGGCTGCTACCTGAGCCGTAACGCAGGCGGTAATAATTGATGCCAGCAAGCGGGCGCTGATCAAAATAGCTATAGTGACTTTCACCAGTTGTTAACCCATTACTTTTAATCTCTGCAATAGGGTAGAAGCTTTTATTGTCCCGGCTGCGCTCTACGGTAAAACCGGCATGATTAATATCCTCCTGCGTAGCGGTGGTCCAATTGAGCCGAACGCCAGCTCCACCTCCGCTGTTTTCCCTGATGGCAGTAAACCGGGTCAGTCCCACGCTTAAAGCATCTTCAGTATTTACTTGCAGGGTTTTAGAGTAACTTAACTGGTGATCCATATTGTAAATAGCAATCCGGTAATAATTCAGGCCAGTAACGGGCGTGGCATCTATGGCCATGTAAGTCCCCTGGTTAACCGAATCCGCACCATCCACACTGGTAAGCGCAGTCCAGTTTGCCCCGTCCTGGCTACGCTCCACCTGATAATGATCATCGGTGGTATGTGCCGCTGACCAGTTAAGTTCAATGGCTGCCCCCTGTTTATCAGCTGTAAAGCTAAACAAGGAGTCAGCTGACTTTTTACCTGAATAGGGGGAAAGATCCAGTAATTTTGCCCTTGCGTAAATGGGCAAATAGGTTGATTTAACCGCCATCTGCATGGCAACAGAGCCGGAACTTCCATCTGTTTCTGTTACAAAAGGATAAACGGAATAAGTGAAGCTATAGTAACCATCCTGGCTAACAGGATTTAGATGGCCTTCATAGGCCAGAATTCCTTCCTGACCAGGTATATTATAGATCACAGTTTTATGGTCCCAGGGGCCATAGGGAGTGGGCGCAAACCAGGCTGCGATTTCATTGGAAAGGTGTGGCACACCACTCATGACATAATTATTTTCCCCTAGTTTTAGAACATTGCCAGCAGGGACCCCATCCAGGATCTCTTTGGCATTTTCGTAATCAGTGGACCAGCTGCCATCCGGCTGATAATACTGCCAGGGTGTCTGCGAATCAAACTGCCCGGCTGGAACCCTGGCTACAATGGTATGCATGTCAAAGGTTCCGCTTGATTTGCCAAAATACAGATAATCATAATCGCCGTCCGCCATTATACAATTAGGGCTTATCGGGATAGTGGCCGGTAATTTAGTCAAGCCCAGTACATGTAGATCTGGCAACGATAGCGAGCCTACCCAACTATTGCCGGTGTAATTGCCGCCGCTGATTTCAATGAGCAATACTTTGAGTTGATTGTTTTCAATGATACCACCACTTTGCCAGAAAATATTACCGTTACCCGGATTGAAAAGCGAAGCTGCATTCGGTGCTGCACCGCTATACACAGAACTAAGTTCATTACCCTGTTGCCTTACTATCAGGTTGTTGATAATGTGACCTGAACTCAATACATTGGTGTTCGGATCAACATTTCCCATAAAAGAATCATTGTACACCCAGGCTATGGTTCCATCTGGCAGTAACACCGGATTATTATTATCACCAGAGAGCCAGCCATAACTTTCCTTAAAGTTATTTTGCCAATTATACTGCTCACGAACATCAAGATTCGGATTGGTTTGCCGGTTAATGATTTCAATATCATCTAAATAGTAAGTCGCATTACTATTAAAATGCATTTTAAGGGAAATGGGCGCAGTTAGATCAGTTACCCTAAAAGCATATTGATACATTTGCCAGCCGTTGCCACTTTTATCAAAACGGTCATAGATCTGGTAATGGCAATGATTATTGGGGCCGTCTGCGCCAAGCTCGATATCAAGCAATGCATTACGGGTTTCGCTGATGGCCCAAAAACGCAGCAAATAAACACCCGTATCCGGTAAATTAACAGCGGAGCTGGTCAGGGTAACGGAATTTGCCGGTCCACTGCTGGTAACGGCTACTTTCAACGCTTTACTGCCACTATGGAACTGATTTTCGGTCTGATTCACCTCAAAACCAGCTACACTACCATTATCTGCCAGTGTGCTCCAACCGGTCAGATCACTTTCAAATCCGCCATTTGGGAAAATAGTCGCCGGCGCCGACTCAAAATGATCGGCTGTTGTAATAATGGAAGGCAAAGGCGTATTTTGATCTCCGGCATTACTTCTAAAATAATAAGTCGTATTGGGCCGTATATTAGCCGTTGGTTTTATACACCATTCATATTCCGTCCTGGTATTATTTTGCAGGGTGTCCGTTGTTTGATCTTGCCGGGTAATAACAATGCCCGGAACAAAACTAATACTGGCATCGCCACCTGTTAACTGCTCGGTCGTCGCATCTCCCTGCCCAATCAAAGTATTGTCTCCACCCAGATTAAAAGCATTAATGTCAGAGGCCTCCGTTAAGCTCATCCAGGGACCACTAGTAGAGGTGGCATATTGCAACTGGTGATTAAGTGTCTTTGGATCCCCCGTATTGTTGTAGACGGCCAAACGCAGCCTTATGGCCTTATAATCTGATATGGTAATGGCGCCGTCCTGATCGGCTTTCCAGGTGGCCGTGGCCTGATCACCATCATTGTTATGCCAGCGCCAGTGGCTTTGGGTCAGATTGGCCAAAAGGGTGGAACTGCCAGCCAGGCACAAAAGGATAAGCAGGGTTAATCGCTTCATTTCTATTGGGATTTAAGATGACTAAATGTTTTTGGTTTATTTTGGATTTTTTAAAAATCGGCTCGCGGTAGCAATAGTTTCACCAGAGGTTTTATTGATGGTTTGGTCACTTTGCTTTACGAGTTGTTTATTTTAATGAATATTTTTTGTTATCTGAATTATCCTAAAAGTCAAGGCGGTGCTGGTTTTAATTGGCGGCAAAGTTTACCCGCCTACACATAATGAATTTAAGTGGGGCCGCATATCCTACGCCTCCCTTTTGACACATTGCATAGGCTTTGCCGCCATTTTTTTGGATAAAGTTCTAATTTTCCCTTTGCGTAAATTCCTTGGTAAATTCCTGACTAAATTACTGGCTACCCGCAATACAGCTTCAGCCTTACAGTGTTTGTGCCTTTAAATTATAGTATTGACTAACTGCTGATCCAAAAAAGCATCCATGCGCTAAATAAAAAATTCTTCTCAGCTTTCCCATTAGCAAATTGACCGGATCTTCCAGCAGGCAGCTTTAAGCAAAGTAAGCCCCATAATTTTACGGTGTCAATTACCAAAAAATAAAAAAATAAAAATTCAACACACGCAATTCCCAACCCTCTACAGCCATTTGGTTGTTATTTCTGTATCTATTTAAAAAAGCATAATATGATAAAATAGATTAACGAATATTTGGAATTACCACAAAAAAAGATTAAAATATATTTTGCTAAATCGATTTATATGTCTTAATATTGTACCAGAATAACAGCAGTTAGCGAAAATGAACATTATTAAGATAAAATATTAACAATTACTATATATTCATTTTTAATCATATAATAAGTATTCGACCCCAACACAACTTTGTTTTTTAATTTATAAACAGGTTTTGGTTTTCTTCCATTCAATCTTCTCAAAAAATTTTTTGTTATGAATACCATTCACTTTTTTTCGGATATTGAACTCTTTGAAAAATTCAAAGGGGGCGATAAGACAGCCTTTGAACAAATCTATAAAAGGTACTGGTCTTGTTTATTAAATGAGGCCTATCGTCTCACCGACGCTCAGGCACTGTCCAAAGATCTGGTGCAGGATATCTTTGTATCTCTTTACCAAAAGGCGGATAAAATTGATATTAAATTTTCGTTCAAGGCATACTTATATCAAACACTACGTTATAAAGTAATCAACAGCAAAAGAGATGCGTTGATTCACCAACATTGTCACCAGGATATCTATCATAGATCCTCCCGCGAAAACGTTTTTTCCAATCAACTTGAAACGAAAGAGTTAAACAACCATCTTTATGTAGCCATCAATGGTTTACCCAAAAAATGTAAGCAAGTCTTTTTATTAAGCAGAGAAGGAGATTATTCACATAAAGCTATCTCCAAAGAATTGCATATTTCAACCTCTACCGTAGAAAAGCACATTGTAAAAGCGCTTAAAATCCTAAGGCTAAAACTAAACTACAAGGAAATGCTGGCTTAACAATTCGCATTTCTATCAGTGTAACGATCAGGCTGCAACTTTAAAAATTACTTTTTAAAATTCCTAATTACAACCTTTTTTAAATTTTCTGACTATTTTCAAAGACATTATTTATGCTGGGATGGTTCAAAAAAAAGACAATTCTGATGTTGACGGCACTGGGGTCACTAGCCGCAGCGGCACAAAACGCCTCACCGGTTAAAGATTTGGTCTCCTATGTCAATACCCTACAAGGAACAGCCTCTACGCCCGGGTATTCCTATGGCAATACGTATCCGGCCATTGCCCTTCCTTTTGGGGAACATTTCTGGTCTCCTCAAACAGGCAAAAACGGCAATGGCTGGAAATACTGCTATCAGGACAGTGCCATCAGAGGTTTTGGCCAGACACATCAGTGTAGCCCCTGGATGAATGATTACGGCGTATATAGCCTGATGCCCCTTACTGGCAATCTGGTCGTTAATGAAGACAAGCGTGCCAGCCCGTTTGATCACCGTAATGAAAAGGCTGGCCCGGACTATTATCAGGTACGATTTGATAATGGCATTCAAACCCAGATTACGCCCAGTGAGAGAGGGGCCATATTTCGGTTTCAATTTCCCAAAAATGCACCTGCCTACTTATTACTGGACGGATATACAGGCTACAGTCAGTTTCAAATAGATGCACAGCATAAAACCGTTACAGGGTATGTTCATAACGGCATTTTTATACCGGGCAATTTTAAAAACCATCTTATTTTAAGGTTCAGTCAGCCACTGCTAAGCTATGGCAGCTGGGACGGCCAGGCAAATACGGTCTCAGCAGATAGCACGCAGGTCTCCGGCAACAAAAAAGGCATTTATTTGCAATTTAAACCTGGCACTACTGTAGAAGTTAAAGTAGCCTCCTCCTATATTAGTTTAGCACAAGCCAAGCGCAATCTTTTGCAGGAACTGGGCACAAAATCCTTTGATCAGGTGCACAGCCGAGCACATCAGACCTGGAATAAGAAACTGGGGCAGATTCAGGTGGAAGGTCTGTCTAAAAGCGACCAGCAGACTTTTTACAGCTGCCTATACCGGTCCAGTCTTTTTCCCTGCAAGTTCTATGACAGAGACAGTACAGGTAAACCATATTATTACAGTCCCAATGACGCAAAAATACACAACGGTTATTTTTATACCGACGACGGTTATTGGGATACTTTTAGAGCTAAATTCCCTTTATATAACCTGTTACAGCCCAGGATGCAGGCGCGCTATATGAAGGCGATCCTTGCCGTACAAAAAGAGTGTGGCTGGCTACCTTCCTGGTCTTTCCCGGCTGAGACCGGCGGCGTTATGATTGGCAATCATGCCATTTCTGTTTTGGCGGATGCATGGATTAAGGGTATTCATAGCTTTGATCCGGATAGCGCGCTGGCGGCTTATTTTCATGAGGCGACCGGCTCTCGGCCAGATGGCAGATTTGGCAGAAAGGAGTGGGGCGATTATTTTGTATTGGGATATGTCCCGTATAAAAAAAGTGAAGTCGGTTCTACGGCCAAGACTCTGGAATATTGTTATGATGATTTTTGTGCCTACCAACTTGCAAAGGCAAGTGGCAATCAGTTTTATGAAGATATATTTGCCCGCCAGCTTTATAATTACAAAAATGTCTTTAACCCAGCCTCTGGCTTTATGGAAGGAAAGGACAGTACTGGAAAATTTGACCCGCAATTTAATCCCTACCAGTGGGGAGGTCCTTTTGTGGAAGGTAATAGCTGGCATTACAGCTGGTCAGTTTTCCATGACGTACAAGGTTTGATTGATCTTATGGGTGGCCCGCAAAAATTTGTCTCCAAACTAGATGCACTCTTTAATAGCCCGGACTCCATTGACGTGGGGAGTTACAGGGACACCATCCATGAAATGCGAGAAATGGTCACGGCAAGGATGGGCCAATATGCACAGGGCAATGAACCCATTGAGCATACAGCTTATTTATATACTTATGCGGGTCAGCCCTGGAAAACGCAGTATCATGTCCGCCGTATTATGCAGACGCTTTATAATGCCAGTCCAAAAGGCTACCCTGGCGATGAAGACCAGGGGCAGATGTCCGCCTGGTATGTGCTCAGTGCACTGGGCTTATATAGTGTATGTCCCGGGACCAGTCAATACATCATTGGCAGTCCTTTGTTTACAAAAGCGGTCCTGCACCTGGAAGGAGGGAAAACTTTTGTAATTAAAGCCCTAAATAACAGTGATCAAAATATTTATATTCAGTCAGCGACCCTAAATGGCCAACCTTTTACCGCTAATTGGATTGATTATAAAACCATTATTAAGGGAGGTGAACTTATTTTTCAAATGGGAGACCACCCGGCAAAAAACAGGGCCGTCAAGACCAGCGACCTGCCTTATTCATTTTCCAGCACAAAGTCAAAACAAGCGCTAACGAGGGCAAAATAAATCCGGGAAGGATCAGAAATAAGGTCAGCGATGCAAGGCTAATGATCAAATTAAAGTAAGGTAGCCCTTATTTAGCGATTAGGTGGCGCCTTTATAGGGCGTTTGCGACAACCTTATAGGGACTTTACAAGGTTTATCAATTGCAACCAAATTCCATTTAGAGCATGGGCTTTTAAAACGACCTATAAGCAGTAAGATAGGCTATTGTTCCAATTAATAAACGGGGGGCGCAGCAAAAGATGTTTTTAAGGCATGCCTCCAGGTAGCCACAATACCATCCATAAACTGCTAAAAAAGATTTAAAAAACAGTGGCGGTATTATGAATTGAAAGTGTCTTAAAGTTGGCGTCTACACTGCACCAAAAATAAACCTTTTGAAAGCTTTACAAAACAGCGGTAGGCCCAAATGAGGATACTAAATTTTGGAGAGGATAACAAGGGCGATAGCAAAAGTGGACGACCAAAAAGGAGCGGGGGATTACAACGAGCGAAAAAAGCATAACTGTTCGCCAGGAGTAATTTGATACAATGAGTAGACTAAAATTCGCCATCAACAAACAAGCAGTCATGTGTTATAAGAAATTATTAGACAACATTCAGTACTAACTGATCAAAAAGCATAAACATTAAAGGGCCCAAAAAATATTGTAATGAAAAAACATTTTATTGCCTGGGTGGTTCCGGCAACCGTTATTTTGGTTATTTTTTCTGCCTGCCAGAAAAGTGGCTTTCTGGACCAGACCTCGACCACCAGTCTCAATGAGGCATCTACCTTTTCAGATAGTGCCAATGCCATGTCCTTTTTGAATAATATCTATGCCAATATTGGTTTTGCCAGCGACCCCAAAAGGTTTAGTGGCGGCAATTTCGCAGCCGGACTAGACGCTGCCTCAGATGAAGCGGAAGGACCGAATGCATCAAGTTCCAACGGCTTTGTCCAGTTTGCCACAGGTACCGTCAACCCGACCGTTGTACCAGACGATGCCTGGCGGATCTGTTATAGCAATATCCGGGCGGTCAATCAATATTTACAGCATTTACCAGTCATCCCTTTTTCTGCCGCGCTAAAAACTTCTACCCGAGCAGAAGCGCACTTTCTGCGCGGTTGGTATTATTTTATGTTGTTGGAACATTACGGCGGCGTTCCACTTATCGGGGATTCTATTTATACAACAAAAGACCCAATGACACAAGTTAGAAATTCTTTTAAAAGTTGTGTCAATTATATTTTGGCAGAGTGTGACTCGGCTGCCAATAATCTACCAGTCACAAGAACAGGTTCAGAATATGGCCGGGCCAGCAAAGGCGCCGCACTGGCACTTAAATCCAGGTTACTGCTTTATGCGGCCAGTCCTTTATTTAATAATGGCGGCATAGGTAAAGATGTGCCAGCAATGGATTCTATTGTTGCTTATCCTGATCAGGATCCAAATAGATGGGCTCTGGCCGCAGCGGCGGCCAAAGATGTCATTTCTTTAAATGCCTATTCACTATACATAGACTCTACAACGAATCCCAGTGAGCCGGGTTATGGGTTTATGAAACTTTTTACGCTGCGCTATAACACTGAGTATATACTGGCCCATATGATGGCTAGTAATAAATACCTGGAATCGCTCTGGGACGTTCCCTCCAGGGGCGGCTCCGGCGGCCCGTTCCCTTATCAGGAACTGGTGGATGCCTTCGGCATGGCAAATGGCAAGCTGACCGGCGATAACGGCTCGGGGTACGATCCGGCAAATCCCTATAAAAACAGAGATCCCAGACTGGATTATACCATCATGCACGACTCGACGCTCAGAATCACTTACGGTGCCAATCAGCCTACCCCAATCAAGCTCTATTGGAATACCAGCGTTTCTCCTGCTGTGGCTGCCAGCGGAGACGCCGTACATAAAGGCACTTCAACGGGCTATTATATTAATAAAATGATTGATCCAAGTGTACTCAATAATGGGATCGGAGAGGCACAACGCTGTTTGCCCCTGATCCGCTATGCGGAGATTTTACTGAATTATGCTGAGGCGCAAAATGAAGCCGTTGGACCGGACAAAACCGTCTATGATGCACTTGAGGCTATCCGTCAACGTGCCGGCCTCCGGCCTTATAAGTTACCGGATAATCTTTCCCAGGACGACATGCGTCAAGTCATCCACCATGAAAGGAGAGTTGAACTAGCCTTCGAAGGATTTCGGTTTTTTGATGTCAGACGCTGGATGATCGCCGACTCCACTGACAATCAGATGATGCATGGTATGGAAGTCGACCGGGGAGCATCGGTAACATATAAGGAGTTTAATGTTCGTAAACATAATTTCAGGCGTGCAATGTATCTATGGCCGCTGCCCCTCTCAGAGATTTCTAAACTACCTACATTGAAGCAAAATCCACTGTATTAATAGTCAGTTTATAATATATATATCATGAAAAAGAATTGCAATTTACGTCCACTGCTTTTGCTGCTGCTGCCGCTTATGCTATTATCCTGTCACCGGGAAATGGTGGTCAACCCTATTGAGTCGACCAAATTACTGAACGGCACCTGGAAGATTACCAAGGCCTTGCGTAATGGAACGGATCTGACGAATAGATTTGACTTTTCAGGATTTAAGATTGCCTTTCAGGACAGTACATATACCCTGGACAGCCTGGTGCCATTCCCGGTATCAGAGAACGGCGCTTTTCATCTGGACGATCCAAAATACCCTTTTAAACTGTTTTTAAAAGCAGGCACCAGTGAGTATAAAGAGCTGAATATGGAGTACCCAATTAGTGGTGGTGTCAGAAACATCATCATTAGTTTTTCACCGGGTTGCTCGTCCAATACCTATCAGTATACCCTTCAAAAAGTTAATTAGAAATTATGCATATGCTTTCCAAATTAATGCAGAAAATCAAAGGAGCCCGCCTGTGGCAGGCTGCAGGGCTACTACTGCTCACCACTGTGGTGGTTATCAGCTGTAGTATTACCATTGACAGTATCGATCAGGCCGATAGCGTGCAGGGAGGAGATACGCTGTCTTCCACACTGCATGTGACCATTAATACCAATGACACCAGAAACAACGCTAAGTTCATGGTGGCGCTTTTGGTGCCTAAAGTCTGGAACGCTTCCAGCAACACCAAAATCACCTTTACCAGCAGTATTACAACAGGCACCCAGACAATGAGCGCTATCCCGGCTGGCACAGCAGCTCCGCAGGCCGGCGGCAAGGATTGGCCGACGCTGATAGCAGACAATATTGGCAATGGGGGAAATTTGTTGCCCGGTTGGCAGTGGGTGGCTTTTTATTCTGACAAAGCCTATAGTGTTGTAGCCAATGATGCGATTACCGTAACTATAAGTATTAAGACAAAAGTAAGCAATGACAACCTCTCTTTTAAACTAGGATATGTGGTGGCCAATAGCTCAGACGGCCTCTCAGACGCCCAGTACTACGCCTCTGCCTTTCCTGGATGTTTTCGGGTATTTGGTCAAGGGGATTTAATGGATTATTGTAATCCGCAACTATCCTCCATTGACCCGCTGAGCGCCGAGGATAATGATATCATCACCTTAAATTTTGACGCAGGGGTCATTGACAGCGAATTAAAAGATGCAGATGATCTATATATCTGTCTAAAAGGTGTTACGACCCAGGGGGATACACTGGACGCCTGTGCCCAGAATGAAAAAACCAGGCTTAATAGCTATGCCCTGAAAAAATGGCGTATTGATATCTGGCCCAGACAATTTTTTAATCTGAGTAAATCTGAGCAGCTGGAGAGCCTGGTCTATTATTTTACCGACAAAACCGGGCAGATCAGCGTAGGCAAAGACGGCACAGGCAAGACCCCCTTTACCTACACCTTTAAGTGCCAATAAATATTATAAGCAAGAAAAAAATCGAAATAAAATTCAGGTTTTTTAGATAATCTTTTTACTATGCATAAACCATATTTAATCAACCGCTTTTGCCTTTGTTTCACGGCAGTTGCAGCCACTTTGTTCTATCTGTGCTGTTGCGGGCAATTGTCTGCACAGCCGACAGCAAGGCCAGCCAATCAGCCAACAAGTGCAGCAATGGCCGCAACCTCAACTGAACTGCAGTTAAGTATCAGCGGTACCGTAGTAGATGCGTATAGCAAACCACTCAGCAACGTTAAATTATTTGATAAGCGTGGAAAACTATTGACTAAAACCAATATTGAAGGGGCCTTTGCCTTGGACGCCACCCTTGGTGAAAATATCTACTTTCGTCTTTTGGGTTATAATCAGTACAAACTAAAAGTCACCAAAGCATTTACCGGTACCATTCGCCTGCAGCAAAGCTTTCTGCCACCCGCCAAATTAGCTTTGGCAGCAAATGACACAAACGCCACCCATAATATGGTGCAGGTTACACCTGAGGACACCTCCAGCCTGGTTGTATTACAAGAAGCGGTAACAGATGCAACTATTCAAGCTAAAGAGCAAGCGGAGGCTGAAACTGGTATACAAGGCCTCTATGGCATTATTCCCGCATACCGGTTTTTAGGGTCTGTCGCCACGACTACGCAAAATGAATTAAGTTATACCCCTGCACCGCAATTTACCTATGCATTGCCTGGCAGGCTGGCAGGACTGAATGTCAACCAGACGGAAGGCTTCTATATGCCTTCCTTAACCCAACCGACCAGTGTTGACTTTTTTGTCGGCAATATACCCACCAATGAAAGCGGTGCCGGTCCCTCAGACAACAACCAGTTTGATATAGCGCTCAGAGGTCATAATTCTAGTCTGGGCCAGTCTCCGGTTGTGATTATTGACGGCATACAACGGGAAATATATTCCCTGGATCCCAGTGAGATCGCCTCTGTCACCGTTTTAAAAGATGCCCTTTCAACCATACTACTTGGTCAGAATAGCTCCCGGGGGGCTTTAATTGTGCAGACCCTCGCACCTAAAAGTGGGCCGCCCCGCCTTAGCTTTACTGCCCAGACCGGTTGGCAACAGTCTTTGAAAATGCCAAAGCCGCTTTCTGCAGCCACCTATGCTTACCTGCTCAATGAAGCGCTTTTAAACGACGGTAAAAATCCGGCATACACCGAGGCCGACTTTACGGCTTTCAAAGATGGATCTGATCCATACGGGCATCCCGATGTAAACTGGTATGACGCTATATTGAAGGATAATCCCATGATCACGCGCTACAACCTAAACGTTACCGGTGGTGGCAAAAAAGCCAGTTATCTGGTCGATCTGGGTTATCTAAACCAGGACGGCATGTTTAAGGGCTCTGATGCACATACTTATAGTACCGCATTAATTCAAAAAAGATATACCATTAACTCAAAAATCCATTTTGCGGTCAACAAAGATTTTGATCTCGGCCTTAATCTGATTGGCCGGATTATGGATAATAACCAACCTGGCATTGGCACCCTTACTGTTTTGAACAACCTGCTCAGCACGCCCAACAATGCCTATCCGATCTACAACCCGGATGGTTCTTTTGGGGGCACAACCAATTATAGCAATAATCTGATGGCGCAGGTAATGGAGTCGGGTTATCTGGCCCAGCAAGAGCGAGACATCCTGGTCAATCTGGATATGCGCTATAAACTGGATAGGTGGCTGCCGGGTTGGTGGGTCCGGCTCAATGGCAATGTTTCTGTGCAGTCAGCCAGCTTTACCGACCGCAGTAAGCAGGATCCGGTTTTTCAGCTGATAGTGGACGCAAAAGGGGACACGACCTATAACCGCTTTGGCAGCACCGTCAATCAGCACAACGATTTTTATACCACCTCCTGGGCCCGCTATTGGTATGCGAGCGCCTCCACAGGCCTGGATACAACATTTGGCCAAAATCAAGTAGGGCTAAAACTTTTCTACGACCAAAAGCAGACTTTGTTTAATTATGACCTGCCGACAGTACTCACCAATTATGCCTTTCAGGGAAATTATAACTATGCAAAAAAGTATTTTGTAGAAGGCGCCCTTAATTACAGCGGTTATAACCGTTACCAAAAAGGACATAGGTACGGCCTGTTTTACGCAGGCGGGCTGGGTTGGGACATAGCCCAGGAGCATTTTATCAAAGAAAATGCGGGTTGGATCAATCAGTTAAAACTCAGAGGCACCTACGGCAAAACAGGTAATGCCAATGTTGATCAGTACGGTTATTATATCTGGAATCAACACTTTGAAAATGTAAATCTGACTTATCCAATCGGCAGTCAATATCCAGGACCTCAAGGGGTAGAACAAGGCAGTACACTAGCCAATGTAAACGCCACCTGGGAAAAAGCCTACAAACTGGATTTAGGGCTTGATATTGACTTATTTAATCATCACCTGCAAGGCAGCTTTGACTATTATCATGAGAAGTATACGGATATCATGCAGCTGCGCGGTAAAAGCATTGCCCTTATCGGACTGGATTATCCAGCGGAAAATATTGGCCAGGCACTGTACAAAGGATGGGAGGGAACATTAACTTATCAAAACAGTGCAGGCAATTTTAGCTACTACCTAAGCGGCAACGTTGCACTCCAATATACAAAAGTGTTATTTATGGATGAACAGCAACAAGCCTTTAGCTGGAATCGTCATACAGGCCTCCCGGTAGGTCAGCGCTTTGGGCTGATCGCTGATGGCTTTATACAAACAGAGCAGCAGGCGGCAACCTATCCCACCATCACAGGTTATACGCTCAGAGTAGGGGATGTAAAATATAAGGACTTGAACAGTGACGGCGTCATTGACCAGTTCGATGCCACTGCACTGGGCAAAACCGGGCCAATGTTTTACTACGGCCTAAGTGGCGGTTTTTCCATTAAAGGTTTAGAACTGAATTTTCTTATCCAGGGCGTCCAAAACAGAGATATCTATGTCGACAACCTGATTATGGACGCAGGATTTCAGGGACAAAACGGAGGTTATGGACAGGCTTATCAAAGGATTCAAAACAGATGGACGCCTGAAACAGCACAAAGTGCTATATACCCCGCTTTGAACGCCGGTGGCAACGGGTATAACTATAACCCTTTGTTTCTTTCCAGTTCTTTGTTTTTGCATAACGGAGATTATCTAAGACTCAAAAATATCGGCCTGGCTTATACCTTACCCGCCCAGTGGACCCACCGTTTAAAAGTGGGCAGCGTCAAAGTATTTGTCAATGCCCTGAATTTATGGACCTGGGCTGCGTATGATCAGGTAGATCCGGAAATCTCCCTGCCAGCCTATCCAATACAAAAAGTGATCAATACAGGAATCAATATAAAACTTTAGAAAATGCAGCACTATCAACCTATTCAATATCAAAACAGCTACCCAAGGATGTTCAGGATGTTTAAGATGTTCGCCATTGTTGGCTGTGCACTAGTGACGGTTATTTTCTACGGCTCCTGTGCCAAAGATTATGAAAATATTCCCCTCGGTCAGCAGCAAACCCTTGAATTAACCTTTGACAGTCATGATTCAGCCGGAACCTATGCCCTGCGTTATTTGAGTGAAGTCTATAATGATGCCCTGATCAACGGCCATAACCGGGTGAGTAAAGATTATTTGGACGCGGCTACAGACGACGCATTGTCTTCCTCAACCAGTCTGAGCGCTGTCGAAAAACTCGCCAGTGGCGCCTATACCTCCACAGATTTAAATGCAGATGATAACTGGGTTTCCAGCTACAAAACCATCCGTGCGGCCACCGTTTTTATTGTCAATATCGACCGCGTTCCACTCATTGAAAAACTGCCTGATGGCAGGGCCGCACGTCCCGCTTATAAAGCCGAGGCCAGGTTTTTAAGGGCCTTCACTTATTTTGGGTTGATTAAACGATATGGCGGTGTACCGCTTATGGGTGATAAAATCTATGAGCTGACAGATGATTTGCAGCTGCCTAGAAACAGTTTTAAAGAGTGTGTGGATTATATTGTCAGCGAGTTAGATCTGGCGGCTGATTCCTTGCGCTCTCAAAAAGAGATCAATAGTGGTAGCTACGGCCGGATTACCAAAGAGGCAGCCATGGCACTCAAAGCCAAAGTCCTGCTCTATAGTGCAAGTCCGCTGTTTAATGGAGGCAATATCGATCCGTCCAATCCACTCACTGGCTATACCAGTTATGATAAACAAAGATGGCAATTGGCTGCCGACGCTGCCAAAGCTGTTATCGATCTTCATTACTATTCCCTGATGCCAGATTTTACTTCTGTTTTTACGACACAAAACCAACCCATCGCTGCAGGGACAGAAAATATATTCTGGCGCCAAGTCGGCAATAACCAGGACGTAGAAAAAAATAACGGTCCCATTGGTTATACCTCCGCCGGTGGCAATGGCAGAACCAGTCCTTCGCAAAACCTGGTAGATGCCTTTCCGATGCAAAATGGACTGGCAATCACAGCTGACGGCAGTAATTATAATGCAAACGATCCATATAAAGACCGGGATCCAAGGTTAAAAGCAACTGTTTTTATAATGACCAGCCCTGGCTGAATCGCCATATCGAGTTATTCGATGGGGGAACTGACAGACCAGGCGGCACCGTGCAACAAACAAAAACAGGTTATTATATGCGCAAATTCATGGGCGATTTTTCCACCTCTAATAGCACAGTTTATAGCAATACCCTGCATGATTGGGTGTATATCCGGTACGCAGGTATTTTGCTGGATTATGCAGAGGCTGAAAACGAAGTTCAAGGGCCGTTGGCACAGGTCTATCAAGTGCTCTATGACCTACGGCAACGGGCCGGCATCGATCCGGGAGATAATGGCAATTACGGCCTGAATCCAGCCATGAACCAAGAGCAGATGCGAGCGGCTATCCATCAGGAAAGAAGAATTGAAATGGCCTTTGAACAAGAGCGCTACTGGGATATCCGGCGGTGGAAAACTGCAGATTCGGTTTACGGCCAGCCTGTCCAGGGCATGGATATCCAGCGCACGGGCAACGGAGAACTCTATTACAATGTACAAAATGTATTTACGCCGCATTTTGTAGCGCCGCAGATGTATTTGTATCCATTACCTTATAACGAGGTGGTAAAAAATCCCGCCATGAAGCAAAATCCAGGCTGGAAATAATAATAAACCATTAAGATTAATCAAGATATGTTAAGCTACGTAAAGTTAATTTAAAATGATTCAACAAACATCAAACAGGTGTGCTGAAGTAGTCAGAAGCTTTACCCTAGTGGAAGCTGTCCATTCAATCCTTTAAAACCGCATTCATAAATACAGTAGATTCATGAAGAAAATAATATTTATCCTTTTACTGCTGACCTTTCAGACGGCGCTGTCCTACGGGCAGCAGGCCGTGGTAAAAGGTGTCGTCCGGGACTCGCTGGGTCCTATAGCAGGAGTTACCATAAATGAAATCCTGCATCCCACCAATATGACGATCACAGATTCCACAGGTCATTTCTCTTTATCATTAAAAGAAAACGGCGATTCCATATTAGTATCCCTGGTCGGTTATGAGTCCAAACGGATAAAAGCTTCCCCAAACAACGTTTTGGACATCACCCTGCACCAGATCCAAACCAGCCTAAATCAGGTTATCGTCATCGGCTTTGGCAAAACCAACCGTATAACCAATACCGGTTCCGTAGCCACCATTAAAGGCGAAGAGATCCGTCGAATTCCTACTTCCAGTGTACAAAATGCCCTGGCAGGACGAATGCCCGGTTTTTTCACCCAGCAACGCTCCGGGCAACCAGGTAAAGACGCCTCTGATTATTTTATAAGAGGTGTCAGCTCTCTGAACTCAGAGGGTAATAAGCCACTGATTATTGTAGATGACATTGAATATACCTATGAACAGCTCGCACAGATCAATGCCAATGAAATTGAGAGTATCTCCATTTTAAAAGACGCTTCCACAACGGCTATCTACGGTATCAAAGGCGCCAATGGGGTGCTGATCGTTACCACCAGAAGAGGGACATTAGGACGGCCACAGTTTAATTTTCGGGTAGAAACAGGTCTGCAGACCCCTGTTAGAAGACCTAAGTTTCTAAATGCCTACCAAACGGCCCTGCTTGTAAATGAAGCCCACGCAAATGACGGCCTGTCACCTGTATTTACTGAGGGCGACCTGGATGCCTTTAAAAGTGGCAATGATCCATATGGCCATCCCGATGTCAACTGGTATAATGAAATCATCCGACCCTATTCCTTACAACACAATGCCAATCTGGATGTATCGGGTGGTTCTAAATCGGTCAAGTATTTTGTTTCCGGTGGCCTCTACAGTCAAGATGGTAATACCAAGGATTTTTCCACGGGTGAGGACGGCGTTAACACCAATTATTTTTACAGAAGATATGATTTGCGTTCTAACCTGGATATCCAGGCCACTCAAAATTTCAGTTTAAGACTCGATGTAACGGCTAGAATAGGCGACATCAACTCTCCTTATAATCAAAACGTCACAGGCAATTTATATAACTTTTCTAAGTACCATCCCTATTCAGCGCCTTTTCTTAATCCAAACGGAAGTTATGCCTATGCTTACGACACCGAGGATCAGCTGCCTACATTAAATGCCATGCTGGCAACCGGTGGTTATAGCCGTCAGCGAAGAACAGACTATAATGCTTTATTGGGCTTTAAAGAAAAGATGGATTTTATTACCAAAGGCTTATCGCTCACCGGTAGAGTTGCCTATGCAGGCATCGAAGCCAATTCGCTGAACCTGGCCCGGCCCTATGCATTTCCACCTTCTTATCATTATGACCCGGCAACCGACTCCTATACCCTGAATACAGGTACCAGTACCGGCGGCTATACCCTGACCGAATACCGTACCATTGGCAATACAGATGCAAAGGACCAGCGGGTCAATATGCAACTTTATCTGAACTATGACCGTAGCTTTGGTCGCCATCATTTTAATTCCCTTTTACTATGGAACCAGGAGAATTACACCAATTATAAGGCTGCCGCCGCTCCGCAGAAATTCAGGGGCTTCTCCTATAAGATCGGTTATGATTTTGACCAGAAATATATGCTGGACTTTAATGTGGGCTACAACGGATCCGACAGGTTTGATTCCGATAAACGCTACGGGCTGTTCCCAGCCATTGGTGTTGGCTGGAACCTTAAAAAAGAGGCCATTTTTGAACATATCCTGAAAGGATTTAGTTTATTTAAACTGCGCGCCTCCTATGGTGTGGTCGGTTCGGATGTGGCACCCGGCGACCAGTATCTGTACCAACAGGTCTATAATCAAGGCGGAGGATACAGTTTTGGGCAGACATCCCAAGTACAGGGCACTATTTATGAAGGCTCCCTGGGTAATCCTAACGTAACCTGGGAAAAGAAAAGAAGCCTTGACATTGGCGTGGACATCAATGCCCTGAATAACAAGCTTTCCATTACTGCCGATTATTTTAGGGACTATCGTTTTGATCAGCTGGTTACCAGAAATGATATTCCACTAATTCTGGGTATAGGCGTGTCACCGACCAATGTGGCCAGAACAGTTAACCGTGGCTTTGACGGCCAGGCTACTTTTAGCGACAAAATTGGCCAGCTGCATTATAGTGTCGGTCTGGTATGGTCTTATGCCAAAAACAAGATTTTATATGAAGCGGAAGCCTCGCCTACCTATCCATGGCTGGCCAAAACAGGACATTCCATCGATCAGCCCTTTGGCTACAAGACACTGGGTTTTTATACAGAAGATCAAATCAATGATCCCAGCGTTGCCAAACCAACAACAGCCATACCTGCCCAGGCAGGTGATCTGCGGTACGCAGATCTTAACGGCGATGGTGTCATTGATGAAAATGACCGGACTGCCATTGGCATGCCTAATTTACCCAATACGACGTTTGGACTGCCGATTAAATTCAGCTACAAAGGTCTGGACATCAGTGTGCTTTTTCAAGGGGCATTTAATTATAGCCTATATCTGACGGGAACTGCCATTGAACCTTTTCAGAGCCAGTTCCAGCCCATCCATGAAAAAAGATGGACACCCCAGAGCGCAGCAACAGCGCAGTTCCCAAGGCTCACTACCAATCCGACTTCCGTCAACAGTCCGGCAGTTTACGAATCTGATTTTTGGCTGATCAACGCCTATTATGTAAGGTTAAAAACAGTGGAATTAGGCTATCAACTACCCAAAAAATTATTACCTTTCAAAATTAATAATGCCCGGTTTTATCTGAGTGCCTATAACCTGGCTACAAGCAGTAATATCAGCAAAAAGTATCAACAGGATCCTGAAGTTCAGTCCAACAGTGCGGGAGATGCCTATCAAAACCAAAGAGTGATCAATCTTGGGTTGCAAGTTGGGTTTTAACCAGTATGGAGGATAACCTTGGACCAGAAGGCCGAACAATGAGCATCCTTTGGGCGTGATTAATTCTAGAATAAATATTAATAGAGCGCAGCCAGCAACGTGGGTTGTTGGCTGCAAAGTAAAAAAATGACCAGCACCGCAAATAGTTATATAAAAAATAAAAAAGCAGATATCTTACGGTTAATCATCGTGGTTTCAACGGTGTTTACTGTCACCAGTTTTTCTGCAGGGGCAACCGCTTTATTTACTTTGCCTCCTGATCAGAAAGCGCATCGCCATGCAGATACATTTTCCATGGGTTTTCCCACCTTAAAGCCCGATGCAGTTTATACATTTACTGCCATTAAAGCAGCAGGCTTGCTGGGCGTGTCTGGCGATATAAAATACAATGAAAAATATAAAGCAGGGCAGCTGATGGAATTAACTCCAGGCGGACCGCCAGGTTCCAAGCAAATTGCTGCACCCTGGCAAAAATGGTATGTGCGTTTTATGAAACAGTAGACCAAAAAAAATACTACACAATCTTAAATGTATTTAGCGGCCAGTTACTTAGTTGCGACACGGCAAATAACGCTTCAGCCCCTAGCGGCAAAGAAGGTATTCGCCCGGTGCAAACCAGGGTAAGCAGCAAACCTTATGACGCACAGCTTTGGCGTTTTGTCTTTGACCCCGGGTCAAAGACTTTTGTTATTTATAATAAAAAGAGCGGGGAGATGCTTGCAGCGAAAAACAAGACCGTGCAAAGTAAAGCGATCGTAACACTCATAGGTAATGGTGAAAATAAAAAAACGGCTTGCGCAGCCTGGACACTACAGGAACTTCCGGCTGTCCCTTACCGCGATGACGCTGTCGTTGGCTTTTTTGAACGCAGTAAACCCTTTTGGGTTCCGTGGCTTTTGATCAAGGCAATTCCATACCACTGAGCTGGGGGCCGAATAAGGGCAAAGTTTTATGGGTCACCCAGGACGCCTGGGATGGACAGCAATTAAAAACCAACGGCATGTTTGATTGCAAGGACTTTTTTCGTTACCGCAATTCTATGATCCTGCAGCCTTCCATAAGAGACTGGGTTCCGACTCATACATTTAATATTGAAAAAGTAGATAGCAGGCAACATAAGCCCAAACAGATCTGTGATGTACTTCCCACGGCTGAATACAGCTGGCCAGCGGCCGGTATAGAAATCGGACGTTATGTTTATGTGCAGTGTAGTGAGGGCGATGGTTTAGGTCCACCTAAAAGTCAGTCACTCTATCAGCTCACCGAAAATGACGGCCTGAATTGGCAGGTAAAAAGGCTGACACCAAAAGGGATGACCACTGAACACAAGATCAATTATTCTGCCGGCATGGTTAAATCCCCTGACGGTTTTGTTTATGTATTTGGTTTTAAGGGTACGGGATATGGCTATTCTCTGGATCTTCATGTAGCCAGGTTTAAGCCGTCGCTTCCCATGCAGTGGACCTTTTGGAACAAAAGCAACTGGCAAGTGACACCTGAAGCTGACAGTAAGGCAAGGATTGCCAGTGGTAAGGCGACCGTATCCGTCGCCTATCTGAATGGCAAGTATATACTAATGACCATGGATCAGGGATTTGTCTGTGACAGCGCCCGCAGTATTTATCTGGCAACCTCAAGCAGCCCTACCGGGCCATTTACGCCTTTAAAAAAAGTGTACACAATTAATGAATATCTATATGGTAAATATGCCCGGTATTATACACCCGTAATCCATCCTGAATTTAATAATGGACACCGGGAATTGCTGTTAACCTATTGTCTGAACTTCTCGGGCTGCGGCGTACCAGATTGCAAGGACGGCTATCTGGATCCATATTTTTATCGTATTAAGGGTATACGTATACCTTATGATATGATCGGACTTTAAATTCAAATTACATTTTCTTAAAATAAAGCGTTCCGGATCAGTAAAAGACAAGCAAAAAAGATTCGTCACCGGTTACCAGGTGCCGGACAAGCTACTGACCAGATAAGCAAATTAACCGGACTTATTTAATATGAAACATCTAAGCATTCTTTGTACCCTCACCTTATGGCTGGCCGGTCTGGGCCTACACTTGGCCTTTGCTCAATCAGGCGACCATTTTTACAAAAACGATACCTGGCAAGCTTCATGGATCGCACCACCCGGCACGTCTGCAGACGGCTATGGTGTGTATCATTATCGCAAAGTCATCGACCTTAAGCAAAAGCCTGATTCGTTTTCCGTAAAAGTGTCTGGGGATAATCGTTTTAAACTTTTTGTCAATGGCCGGTTGGTCGCGCTCGGGCCTGCCAGTGGTGATTTGTATCACTGGAATTACGAAACGGTGAATATTGCGCCCTATTTAAGGAGCGGCAAGAATATATTGGCGGCGACCGTGTATAATGAAGGGGCGAACCGTCCTGAGGCTGAGATTTCCAACCGGACAGGCTTTATCCTACAGGGAGTAAGCAAAAATGAAGCAGAAAACGAAGTAGAAAGTAACAGTAATGTAAAAAGCAATCTGGCGCATTTGGCGGCTGCGGTCAACACCAATGACAGTTGGAAATCCATCAAAGATGAAGGCTATCAAGTCTTGCCTTATTATTTTGTGGCGATCTCAGGCCAATTGGTGGATATGGCAAAAGTGATCAAAGGCTGGAAATCTCTTGATTTTGATGACAGTAAATGGCCCAAAGCCGAAAGCGTAGCTCAAGGCAGACCCAAGGGCGCTTCAGATGGTAACGGCTGGATGCTGGTGCCTTCGCAAATCCCCCAGATGGAAAGAACCTATCAGCGCATAGAAGTATTACGCAAAACAACGGGCATGCCTGCTCCAGCTGGTTTTCCTGTTGAGAAAAAAGCCATTACCATACCAGCCAACAGTCAGGTAACCATGCTATTAGACCAAACCTATCTCACCAATGCCTATTTTACCCTGAAACTAAGCAAGGGTAAGGGAGCCCGCGTGGCAATCGGCTACGCCGAGACCCTATATGAAATCCCAACGGATCCAGGGCAAAAAGATCACCCAAAAAAAGGCAACCGTAACGACATCGAGGGTAAATTTTTTAAAGGCGTTACAGACAGTATTTTACCTGACGGTTCACTCCACCAGGATTTTACGACCCTTAACTACCGGACCTACCGGTATGTACAGCTGCGTATTTACACCGGAGATCAACCGCTTATTATCCAGGATATTTATGGAACTTTTACTGGTTATCCTTTTAAATGGAATGCCCGATTTAAAACAAGTGATGCTAAAGGACAGCTAATCCAAAAATTCTAAAAACAGGCTGGCGGACAGCCAGACTGGATGCTATGGAGACTTATATGGACTGTCCTTACTATGAAAGGTTGCAATATATCGGAGATACCCGTATTCAGGCAGAAATCTCTTACTTTAATAGTGGAGATGACCGGCTGGCACGTAACGCATTAAACCTGATGGATCATTCAAGGCTTCCAGAAGGGGTGACCATGAGCCGCTGGCCCACACATACCACGCAGGTGATCTCTACTTTTTCCCTCTGGTATATCGGCATGTTGCATGATTACTGGATGTACCGACCTGACAGTGCTTTTGTAGCGGGAAAACTGATGGGCGTCCGAAATATTCTACAGTTTTTTGCCTCTTTTCAAGGTCAGGACGGATCTTTGCATAAAGTTCCCTACTGGAAATTTGTGGATTGGGTCGGCGGTCCTGGCTGGATGATGGGAGAGGCCCCCAAAGGAAAAGACGGCAGTTCTGCTTTGCTGGATCTGCAGCTATTACTGGCCTATCAATGGGCTACCGCCATGGAATCAAAGCTAGGAACGACGGCAAATGCCAAAAACTATCAGCAAAAGGCAATGCAACTTAAAAATACCATACAGACAAAGTACTGGAATGATACTAAAGGGCTTTTTGCAGACACAAAAGAACAAAATAGTTTTTGCCAGCATGTAAATGCGCTGGCCATTTTAGCTGGCATGGTCCCTGATAGGCAACTGAAAACTTTTGGGGAGAAACTACTCCATGACCGATCGCTGGTTCAGTGTACGATTTATTTTAAATACTACCTGAACCAGGCACTGGTTAAAGCTGGCCTTGGCAATGGCTATTTAGACTGGCTGGATATCTGGAAAGAAAATCTGAAAATGGGACTGACGACCTGGGCCGAAGATTCCAATTTAGAGTATGCCCGTTCTGACTGTCACGCCTGGGGTGCCAGCCCAAATATTGAATTTTTCAGAACAGTTTTAGGCATTGACACAGATGCGCCTGGCTTTAGAAAAGTAAAAATTGAGCCGCATCTAGGCACGCTGACAAATGCCAGCGGCGTTATCCCACATCCGGTAGGTGAGATACAAGTATCTTATGTCCTTAGCCAGGGTAAATGGCAGATTGATATTCAGTTGCCGACTAATACGCCGGGACAGCTGATCTGGAAAGGGCAGCATTATAATTTAAAACCAGGTAGTAATCACTTTGCATTATAAGCCGACTAAGTGATGAATGATCTTTTATTATTATTTCTGAATATAATTATAGCATAATACTGTAACGTAATGATTGACATGGTTCAACAAATAATTGTTTTCGACAAAAAAAATAACAAGACAATAGACAAGACAGGGCATAAGCAACGCTTCAAATGCAACTTTCAAAAAATGCGCAGACAACCAAAACAAGGCTGGCAGGAAAAAAAGGCGGTACAACTTGGCTTGTGTATTTTATTGATTGCAGCCGCTTTTTTTCCTGGTGCAACAGTCTTTAGTCAAAATAACCCCATTAATTATGCAAGACTGGTGGATACGCGCATCGGTAATGCTGCTGCCGGTAATACATTTCCCGGAGCAACCTATCCTTTTGGGATGGTACAGTTTACCAGAACCTATTTTTCCAGACAGGAGGGGTTTGTCGTAAACCAACTAAGCGGCGCTGGCTGCGATCATATGGGCAATTTTCCGGTATTGCCATTAAACGGCGGGCTATCTATATCCCCAGATAATATCAAGGAACTCAGAACCGATATCAGCCATGAAAAAGGAACTGCTGGAGATTACCTGGCAACGGTCAACCATACTATCCTGACGGAGTTAACCGTAACGCCCAGGACAGGCATGGCCCGCTTTAGTTTTAATGGGGACAGCACCAAGGCCACGATTATTATTGGTGGAGGCATAGCGTCTACCCCTTTATCCGCCTCTGCGATTGCTATTACAGGTAAAAACAGCCTGGAAGGCTACGCTGAGGGCGGCTCATTTTGCGGTGTGGCAACGGATTATAAAATTTATTTTGCTGCTCAGTTTGAAAATGACGCCACGACTTATGGCACCTGGAAAGGGGAGCAGCTTGCTGTAAATAACAGTTTTGTGGAAGGCCAGAATACGGGCGCCTATTTCACTTTTGACCTGCGCAAATTTCCTAAAAACAAGCGCCAGATCCTGTATAAAATAGCCATTTCCTATGTATCCGTGGCCAATGCGAAAGCCAATCTTTTGGCAGAAAATAAAGGCTGGGATTTTGATCAGGTTAAAACAAACACCGAGAATAAGTGGAATCAGTATCTCTCTAAAATTGAAGTCAGCCAAGACAAAGACGCTGAAGATGATCCTTCCAGACTGTCACAGTTTTACACCCATTTATATCATAGTTATATCCACCCCAATATTTGCTCAGATATAAATGGTGAATACATGGGTGCCGATAATAAGGTACACCAATCCCCGAGGCCTGTCTATACTTCTTTTAGCAACTGGGATACGTACCGCACGCAAATACAACTTCTAAGTATGCTTATGCCCGACAAAGCCTCTGACATGATCGCCTCACTCGGCAATTTTGCCCGGCAGGCAGGCGGAGGTATGCCCCGGTGGGTACTAGCCAATCAGGAAACAGGGATTATGCAGGGAGATCCATCCTCCATATTAGTGGCGAACGGCTACGCCTTTGGTGCCCATAATTTTGATGCCAGAAAACTTTTACAAATTATGGTACACGGCGCCACAGACACTACAGCGAATGCACAAGGGTTTTTAACCAGGCCAGGGCTAAAGCAGTATCTGGAAAAAGGCTACTATGACGCGTCAATTCAACTGGAATACAATAGTGCAGATTTTGCAATTTCCCGTTTTGCGCTTGCTGCCACTGATGACCAGTACCAGAGTGCGGTGTTTCAAGGGCGGGCACAAAGCTGGAAAAACCTGTTTAACCCAGAAACAAATTGGCTCCAATCAAAAAACCCGGATGGCAGCTGGAAACGCTATGATGCGGACTGGCGTGAATCTACCTATAAAAACTATTTCTGGATGGTGCCCTTTAATTTAAAAGCTTTGATAGACAAAATTGGGGGGCAAAAGGCTGCAGAAGCCAGGCTAGACTCTTTATTTGTCAGAATCGATGCGAATTATGGACAGGAGTGGTTTGCCAGCGGCAATGAGCCTAGCTTTGGTATCCCCTGGGTCTACAACTGGGCGGGCGCTCCTTATAAAACGCAGGCAGTCGTCCACCGTATTATAAAACAAGCCTATCACGCAGGTGTGGATGGTCTGCCTGGCAATGACGACCTGGGTGCTATGGGGGCTTATTATGTATTTTGTACCATCGGTCTTTATCCGGAGATTCCAGGGGTAGGTGGGTTTTCCATCAACAGTCCCTTTTTCTCAGAAATTAAAATGCATCTTCCCGGTGGGCAACTAGAAATCAAAGGAGGCCGGCCAAATAAGGCGTATATTCATAACTTAAAATTAAACGGCAAGGCCTATAATAGTACTTGGATACCCTTAAAGAAACTCAAGGGTGGGGCTGTACTGGATTTTGATTTGAGCAGCAAGCCAGATAAAAAATGGGGAACAAATCCAGCCCTGGTACCGCCATCCTTTGATTAAACGAATAAATAAAAGGGGCAACGATAGGTCGGCCTACAAAAACAAGATTTTAATACTTGTTTGTAATGGAGTAATAAACGACCAACTATTATTACTGCTATTACCTTTGCCTCAATACGATAATCACCGTCATAGAGGAATGTTTAGAATTGATGAGTGCCGTCAGACAGATGCATCATCACATTTGGACAAAGAAAAAAAGTAGCCATGAAGCAAAGACTTTACAAGCTGGTGGTAATATTAGCCATTTTTTCAATTTTCAACCTGGGCGCAGTGCGCGCTGAAAACGGATATAATCTATGGTTAAGATACCTGCCAATAGAAAATGTGCAACTCAGACAGGCTTATCAGCGGCAACTATCTAGCATTGCCATTTACAAGCATAGTCCAACTATAGATGCTGCCCTTAAAGAGTTAATAAACGGCATAAATCAAATGATAGGCAAAGTCCCTAACATATCTTCCATACCGGGTGGTGCTGCCATTAATTTCAAGACCAACCGTTTAGTATTAGCCAAACTGGATCAACCAGCAATCGCAGCTCAATTTTCTACCGTTGAACGAAGACAGATCGGGCAGGAAGGCTACCTTATCAAAACCATTAGGCAGAACCGTGTACAGCAAATTCTAATTGCCGCAAATACGGATATTGGGCTACTTTATGGCAGTTTTCACTTGCTAAAGCTGATGCAGACACACCAAAGTTTGCAAGCGCTCAATATACAGCAATGGCCCAGATTAAAACTTCGTATATTAGATCATTGGGATAATCTGAATGGAACTGTTGAAAGAGGTTATGCGGGATATTCTCTCTGGAACTGGCAAACCTTACCTGGAATAATCCAAAAAAGGTATATAGATTATGCCAGGGCCAATGCTTCCATCGGAATCAATGGCGCCGTGCTCAATAACGTCAATGCCAGTGTAAAAAGCTTGACCAGAGAGTATTTGATTAAAACGGCCGCCCTGGCAAAAGCCTTTAAGCCTTATGGCATAAAAGTATATCTGACCGCCAAATTTAGTGCACCCAAAGAACTTGGACACCTTAAAACGGCGGATCCTTTGGATCCAGCCGTCATTAAATGGTGGCAAGACAAGGTCAAGGAGATTTATCATTATATCCCTAATTTCGGCGGTTTTTTGGTAAAAGCCAGTTCAGAAGGACAGCCCGGACCGGGTGATTATGGCAGAACACATGCTGATGGAGCAAATATGATGGCCGCAGCCTTAAAACCATATGGCGGTATCGTTATGTGGCGCACCTTTGTGTACGAAAATAAAAAAGGCGCTGACCGGGCAAAACAAGGTTATGAGGAGTTTAAGCCACTGGATGGTAAATTTGCAGATAATGTATTATTGCAGGCTAAATATGGCCCTATTGATTTTCAACCCAGGGAGGCCTTTAATCCACTGTTTGGCGCCATGCCCCATACCCATATGATGATGGAATTTCAGATTACGCAGGAATATTTTGGTTTTGCCACCCACCTGGTATATTTAGGTAGTCTTTTTCAGGAATACTTAAGAAAAGATACCTATCAAAAGGGGCCAGGTACTACCATTGCGAAGGTGCTGGAAGAGCGCGTTAATCCAGAAACTGCCGACAGTAATAGATTGACAGGCATTGCAGGAGTCGCTAATATAGGAACGGATGTGAATTGGTGTGGTCATCCCTTTGGTCAGGCAAATTGGTATGCATTTGGCAGATTTGCCTGGAATCCTATGTCATCTGCCGACAGTATTGCGGAAGATTGGCTCAAAATGACTTTTACCAATGACCCCGGTTTTGTAAACCCCATAAAAAAACTGATGCTGGGTTCCAGAGAAGTGGCGGTGAATTATATGACACCATTGGGACTGAGTCATATAATGAATTTTGCCACGCATTATGGCCCCGGTCCCTGGTCTAAATTTCCGGGCTGGGATGCCAGGGATTACCATCATGCAGATAGCGTAGGTATAGGTCTAGACCGAACAGCAACAGGTTCAGATGCGGTTAGTCAGTATGCACCCGCATTAGCCGCAAAATACAGTAATCTAAAAACGACGCCACTCAATTTAATCTTGTGGTTTCATCATATCGGTTGGGATCAAAAAATTGCCACTGGCGAGACCATGTGGAATTCCCTGGTACATTACTACTACAAAGGCGTAAAGCAAGTGGCCGCCATGCAGCAAATCTGGCAGTCCATGAAAGGCAAGATTGATGAAGATCGTTTTAATTATGTCACCCAACTATTAAAACAACAACATCTGGAAGCTAAGTGGTGGAGAAATGGTTGTGTGCTCTATTTTCAACAATATTCAAAAAGACCGTTGCCCAAGGATTGCAAAGAACCCGGTAAAGCGTATTGGAATTATCCGACATTCAAACCTGATTTACCCTTTCCCTATCATTTAGACGATCAGTGATTGGATAAATAAAGCATATTTTAGAGCGTATTGCTAAACCTTGCGCAGGGTAATTAAAGAAGCTATTTTGAGGCCTTAACTCGTAATTCGCTAAACAAAATGAGTAGCAGTAAATTTAATTATATAAATAAAATTAGTTTGAAACATTAGATAAATGCATTTGGGGCGCACAACCATCAGGATGAAGGATTAAGCATTCTATTTACATTTTAAGGTAATAACGGTTATTTCAGGCCAAATGCCCACTCGACCTTTTAAGCCCAGAAATCCGAAGCCTCGGTTCACATACAAATATTGGTTATTACGAACATATAGGCCTGCCCACTGTTTATACATATACTTGATAGGACTCCATTTTATTCCGAAGACCTCAAATCCAAATTGCATTCCATGGGTATGACCTGATAGTGTTAAATGAATGGGCTGTGGATGATCCAAAATAATAGCCTCCCAATGGGAGGGATCATGCGACATAAGGATTTTAAATGCATTATTTGGAACACTTGCGATTGCTTTGTCCAGATCACCATATTTATGAAATCCACCCTTGCCCCAGTTCTCCACTCCAATAAGTTCAATGGAATCGCCTTGTTTTGTTATCCTCCTGGATTCATTCAGCAGTAACTGAAATCCTATTTCACAGTGTATTTCTTTTAGCCGGTTTAAATTAGCCAATTTTAGTTCCTCATTCTCCCACCGCATATAATCTCCATAATCATGATTACCTAAAATTGAATATTTGCCATAAGGCGCTTTTAACTGGCTAAATACGGGAATCCAGGGATCCATTTCGGTAGCCTGATTATTCACCAAATCACCGGTAAACAAAATCAAATCACTTTTTTGCGCATTCACCAGATCAATGCCTTTTTGAACGCCTTTTTTGTCAATAAAGCTTCCAGCATGGATATCTGATAATTGTGTAATACGAAAACCATCAAAGGCCTTAGGTAGATCCGAAAAATATAAGATTACCTTGTGCACCTTATAATGATGCCGTCCTCTGGTAATCCCGTAAAGTAAAATCAAAAACAATAAAGCTGATACCAAGACTGCTATTTCACTGACTGCATAACTGCGAACTGGAAATCCCCTGAACAACCTGGTAATATCTTCCAATAATAGAATAATAGACCCAAAGAGTTTAGGTACAAATAATACCAACATGGGCGCCATTAATCTGGATAACAGATTGGTATTACCTTTAGTCACACTATATACCAAAGCGCCCATAACCACAGCTTCAATTAACCAGTAAATTAAATAGATAAGTGGATGCATCGTTAGCCTTAAAACAGCCATAAAAAAATAGATGTCAACTAAAATCCAAAGAGTGATTATTGCAATAAAGCGTTTTTTCATGGGTTGTTGGGGATGATTATAAGTCTAAATAAAGCAAGTATTAATTGAAAGAATTTCTAAATTCATGGGGTGAAAGGTTGGTTTTGGCCTTAAACAGTCTGCTAAAAGACTGTGGATATTCAAACCCCAATTGATAAGCGACCTGCGCAATCGACAATTCAGAAGTGGACAAAATTTCCTTGGCTTTTTCCACTATTTTATGGTGAATTAACTGTTGTGCGTTCTGTCCTGTAACGGAACGTAACATATCACTGAGATAACTAGGTGATACTGCGAGTTGGTTTGCCAGATCCAGCACACTCGGGATGCCATCACTAAGTGGCTTTTCATTATTAAAGTGATCATCCAATAAATCATCCAGGCGTTCCAACAAATTACTATTGATGACCTTTCGAGTTATAAACTGTCGTTTATAAAACCGGTCACTGTAGGTCAATAATAAGGCAATCCGGGCCAAAATCACGCCTTGACTAAAATCATCAATGCGGCTTTGCAATTCCAGTTCAATGCCTTTAAATACAGCAAAAATAGTATCCTTCTCCTGATCAGATAAATACAGCGCCTCATTTGCGCTATAGGAGAAAAAACCATATTGTTTAATTTTTTTAGCTAACGGATCTCCCAACAGAAAATCTGGATGAATCAATAAGGCAAAGCCTTCTTGATCCATTACCTCCTCATGACTACCAATGATCTGTTTTGGTGCAGCAAATAATAAACCACCTTCATTAAAATCATAATATCCCTGACCATATTTTAGTTTACCACTAAGCTTTGTTTTATAAGAAATCTTATAAAAGTTCAAAACATGTGATTTAGGAAATCTATTAAGATCAACAGAGAACTTGGTTGTATCTATTAAACTGATCAAGGGGTGTAAAGGTTTGGGCAACCCTAACAGTTTATGCACATCCGAGATGGAATTTATTTTAACAAAATCACTATTTTCTTTCATTTGTTTTCAATTTTGGACGATTTTTTACCAAGGAATCACACCTGTCTCAGGATTTAGTTCTTCACTAAAATATCCTCCGGTAGGACCGTCTTCTCCGATAATTGCATACTTAACAACTCTCTGGCCTGCTTCCTGTACGGTCCCTGTTCCACGGTGGTTATTAAAATCTGTCTTGGTAAAGCTAGGATCCACAGCATTTACTTTAACATTTGTGTCACGAAGTTCGTATGCCAGACAGATCGTATACATATTCAATGCAGCTTTTGAAGACTGGTATACCACGCCCTTGTATTGATAATATATATTGGTAGGGTCACTTGCCAAGGTCAATGATCCCTGGCTGGAGCTGACATTCACAATACGTGGTTCAGGCGCTTTTTTGAGCATTTCAATTAATGCTTGCGTAACCCTGGCTACGCCCAATACATTGGTTTGATAAACCTTCAAAAACTGCTCAGCACCTGACCGCAGTGCCGATTGGGGCATACCTCCGCTTATCCCTGCATTATTGATGAGCACATCCAAAACTTCCGTTTTGGAGGCAATTGTAGCTTGCGCTGCCTGTACAGACACTTCATCCGTTACATCAATCTGAATCGCTTCAGCATTTTCCAATCCTTCAGCCTTCAAATCATTAACGCTTTGCTGTCCAGCTTCCAGATTTCTGCTTCCCAAATATACGTAATATCCCTTTTGCAAAAGTTGTCTTGCAGTTTCCAGGCCTATGCTTTTATTGCCACCTGTAATAAATACCTTTTTCATTAGAACAATTTTAACTTTAGTTTACTTAATTATTTAAATTTCGAATAGATACATCAATAATCCCTAAAATTAGCCGAGCTACCTTTAAGAGATCACTATGTATCTTCATCATTTTTTACAATGTAAAGGTAACTGCGAAAAAATCGCCCAAATAAACCTAAATACGGGATTTTATAACAAAATTGAGGATTGACCTAAATTAACATTGTCCATTGGTAAATTAGGCAAGTATACCATATTGTAATCACCTTTATATAATTAATTTAAACAAACAATAGAATTAAATATTTGTCTCAAAATTTGCTTTCATTTAATATGGAAATATCAGACATTAATTTTACTACCACCTATCCAACAACAATAAGTAACACAAACCCTTATTATACCGCCACCATTATTATGATAAAATTACGCTAGTTAATTCATTTTTTATTTAAAAAGGAAATTATTAAGATCTGTCAAAAAATCAGCTTTAAAAAGTGGCGGTTAATTATAAAATAATGTGTCTACCATTGGGAGTTATTGGAAGTACTATTTATAACCCATGCAAACGAATAATATTTTATTCCCAAATTGAATATTCTTTTGATTATCGTTTTCTATTCGATCCGCTCACTATTAAAATTAAATGATGAAATCTTTTCTCTTGGTGCTATTTTGCTCTTTCGCTATGCTAACCCAGGCACAACAACCAACAGGCAAGCGATCAATTTCCGGCATCGTCCATGATGCGAACAATTTGCCGCTAGTGGGAGCTACTATTAAAAGTACACGCACAAACCAAGGAGTGGTCTCGGATGATAGTGGAAAATTTATAATCACAGCACTTAGCAACGATACCCTGGTAGTAGATTATGTGGGTTATACAACCCAGAGGGTGCCTGTTTTAGATAAAACAATATTGAATATTACCCTTATCAAAAATAATATCGGTGATTTAAACGATGTCGTTGTTATTGGTTACGGATCTGTTGAAAAGAAAAATTTGACAACCGCCGTCGCAAGCGTAGATGCCAAAAAACTAACAGAACAATCTTCTACAACCAATATCATCCAAGGCTTACAGGGTAAGGTTGCGGGAGTTAGTATTTTTCAGAATTCCGGAAAGCCAGGCGGTAGCCCGACAATCAGAATTAGAGGAACTGGTTCCATTAATGCATCAAATGATCCATTATATGTAATTGATGGAATCGTTGGAGCAGACCCAAATACCATTGATCCCAATATTGTCGCCTCAGTGGATGTACTAAAAGATGCAGCCGCATCAGCCATTTATGGAGCAAGAGGAGCAAACGGCGTGGTTATCATCACCACTAAAGAGGGCTCCAAAGGAAGCTCAGTGATCAGCTTTAATCACACCAGCAGTATCAGCAGTTTGGAAAGGGAACTAAAATTACTGGATGCTAATGGCGCCCTGGAAATGATCAAACGGCAATATGCCTATAGCGACAAACTTCCTCCAAATCTGGATCCTGATAATGATTTTGCCAGAAAAAGTGAGCTTTTTAATGCAGATGGCAGTCCAAAATACAATACGGACTGGCAAAAAGAAGCAACAAGATCTGCCTATTCTACCAATAATTCGCTGTCTTTTTCAGGTGGAAATCAAAAGATGAGCGTACTGGCCAATGTATCTTACAAAAATCAACAGGGAATTATGCTTAACAGTTACCAAAAGCAAATTAACGGTTATTTGAATATTGGCTGGGACGTTAAGCCCTGGCTTCATTTACAGGCAAATATCAATGGGGGAGCTTATGAAGGTAACAATGTGGAACTCAATACGCTTGGTCTAAATGCTATTCGGGAGACTTATGAATTTTTGCCCTTTTTGCCCGTCACCTACGCAGACGGCACTTATTCCAGAAAAGGAGATTACCCCGGTGCAGAAAACTCAGAAAATCCAGTCAAACTCTTAAACGACATTAAAGATATTCAGGGAAATATATACGCTCAAAGCAGTTTTATCGCCACAGTGCATTTTAGCAACAAACTGGATTTTACAACCAGCTGGGGCGGCCAGTATGCAGGCCCCTATGAAAATTATTATGCCGGTAAAACTGTATTTGGCGTTTCCGAGACCCAAAACGGGGTAGCGCAAAGAACCAATGGCACTAATGCTGGATGGACAAACGAAGAGTATTTCACCTATAATACGGATTTTGGCAAAAACCAGTTGAATGTGGTGGCAGGTGCCAGTTGGTATTACAATGTAAGTTCCTCAACCAAAGCAGGTTCCGAGAATTTCTTCGATGACTATTTTACCTATAATAGCCTACAGACGGGTACGGTATTAGAACAGCCCAACTCCTCCAAAATAGAGTATCAGCTGAATTCTTATTATTTAAGACCCACCTATAACTATGACAACCGGTATATAATCAGCGGCTCCCTACGTGCAGATGGCTCTTCCAGATTTGGCAAAAACAATAAATATGGAACATTTTATTCTCTTTCCGGTGCCTGGCGTTTGTCCAATGAAGCCTTCTTTAAACCCGCTTTGAATGCGGTCAATGATTTAAAATTAAGAGTCAGTTATGGGGTAGTAGGTAACTCAGAAATCGGCAATTATGCAACGCTCAATCAATTGTCCAGTCAGGTGGCTGTATTTAATGGAAGTGCAGCTGCTGGCGTCATATTGACAAATCTGGGTAATAATGACCTGAAATGGGAAAGACAAAATCAGTTTGATGTCGGTATTGACGGCTCTTTTTTACACAATAGAATAAGTTTTACAGGTGATTATTATAGTAAAAAGACAACGGATTTACTCTATCTTAAACAGCTACCGGCCACAACCGGCTATCAATCCACCTGGGATAATATCGGATCCATCCGTAACAGGGGCATAGAGCTAGCCATCACGACCAAAAACATTGTTTCTGACAATTTTGATTGGACCACCACTCTAAACTACTCCATGAACCGCTCCAAAGTACTGGATATTCATGGAGATATCCTCAGTGAATGGGCAGGAAGAATTGAAGAGGGGCGGTCATTAGATGAGTTCTATGGATATACAAGGATTGGCACCTGGGGAAGTAACGAACAACAGGAGGCGGCTAAATACGGACGGAAGCCAGGGGATGTCAAGTACCTGGACAGAAATAACGATGGCGCCATCAATGCTGATGACCAGCTTTATCTGGGTCATAAACTACCTCGTTACGAAGCAAACTTTACCAGCACCTTGCGCTATAAACAATTTTCGCTATTTGTAGACGTGCAAACCATGCAAGGCAACAAAATCATGGATTTTAGCCGATTTATAACAGAGGGTGACAATCCCAATGTCAATACTTATACCAGTATCCTCAACGCATGGACACCAGATCATCAAAATACAAGATTAGGGGCGCTAAGGACCACCGTTGAGCAAAATAGTGCTATGGGTATTGATAATTTCACCATTCAGGACGGTTCTTTTGTTCGGATTAGAAACATTGGCCTAAATTATTCCTTTCCCGAAAAGCTACTCCAGCAGTGGAAATTACAAAAATTAAGTGTGGGTATTCAGGCAGAAAACTACTTTTTATTTACTAAATATACGGGCTATGACCCAGAAATCTCTTCTTTTGGAGGTGGTCTGAATCAGGGTGTGGACGTTTACGGCTATCCCAAACCTAAAATTATTGCCCTAAACCTAAACCTAACCTTTTAAATAACAAGCATCACGCTTTTTAATTGCAAATAAAATGACAACAATAAAAATAAATTCTCGCATTACAACGCTATTAATCGGCCTCGCTTTGCTTTGTTCTTGCAATAAATTTTTGGATGAAAACCCCACAGGTTTTATCACTACATCGGCGTATTATAAAACTGAATCTCAGATCAGGGCGGCCGTCAATGGTGCATATTTGGGCCTGGATGATATGTTTACTTCAGACATTGGGGTAGGGGTGAGTGCTGCATTTTCACTGGAATATATTACCGGATACAGTATTCGTCCCAGAAATGGAGCCGATCAGGCCTGGCTGGATCTTAAAAACCTCATCAATACCGACGGCAGGTATGAAACCTGGTGGGACGCCACCTTCTATCCGCTGGAGAACTGTAACAGTGCGATCGATCATATTTCTAATTCAACGATTATCAGCGATTCTGCCAAAAATAAATATTTGGGAGAACTCTATTTTTTAAGGGCCTGGTACTATTTTCAAGCAGTAAGGTTATTTGGCCCTATCCCACTTAAAACAACGCCTACAACGGACCTGTCAGATATTCAGCCCCCAAAAGCGACTGAACAACAAATTTATGACCAGATCGTCAGCGATCTTGAAAAGGCAGAAGCCGCAGGACTCCCCTGGACAGACGTTTCAGGACACGTAACGATGGGAGCTGTAAAATCCTTATTGGCACATGTTTACCTGACAATGGCCGGTTATCCACTACAAAAAGGGAATACCTATTATCAAAAAGCGTATGATAAATGTCTGGAAGTAGTCAATAGCGGCCAATACGCCTTATTTTCCAGTTATAAAGATCTCAGAGATCCTGCCCTGCAAAATACCGGGGAGCATATCTTTATGCTGCAGCGCAATCAGCAAAATGCCAATAATCTCATGCATTTCGCACTGATGCCTTATCCAGAGCAACCCATATCCATAAATTACACCGGTGGTGGCGGCCTGGCACCCAATATGGCTTTTTATCACTCGTATGCACCTGGTGATCTACGGATCCTAAATGAACAATTCTATTATACCCAACTACCAAAGTATGGCGCACCCAATCAAATAATCAAATTTTCCCAGGCTTATATTTATAAATATTGGGATGAGGCTGCAGAAACCTCCGGAAAATCCGGAGAAAACCTGCCGCTTATTCGCTATGCAGAGGTTTTACTGGATCTGGCAGAAGCTAAAACACATATTGATGGCGGTCAAACAACCGATCCTGCAGCGATCAAAGCATATTACCAGGTGCATCACCGTGCCTTTGCTAATTACAAACAACCCAGCTCCATTAGTTTTGACCAGGTATATAAGGAGCGTTTTTGGGAGCTCAGCTTTGAATTTAAAACCTGGTACGATATGATACGTACCCGCAAGACATTTGATGTCGTAAACAATAAAATCGTGGATTTACTCGGCTATAAGGCTCCGACACATTTAGAACCATTCAAAGAAAGTGACCTACTCTTTCAGATCCCTTTTAACGAAATACAGAAGAACCCGAACTTAAAATAACGCAATCGGTTAAGAAAGAAAGCAAAAGAATTAGAAAGCTTTATACTTCTTGGTTGAAATTTTAGGCAATATGGCTGAAGGGAAATCAAATGCCATTAACCAGTCAAAGGAAGTGTTAAGTACACAACAGGCTGCTCCTGCTTTAAATGTTTCACGACCTTAACTCGTAAAACTTTTAAAGCAGGAGCAGATTCCTTTTTCAAAAGCGGGAACACATCTCCGTGGTGAATTAAAAGATGTTTTAACAATAAGAAAAAATGAAAACCTTAAGTTCAAGTCGTAAGAAGTTGGATTACCTTATAATAGAACTGACCTACAACCAGCTATGATAGAGCGGTTAAAAAATTGCAATCCAGATGAATTTATTTTTCAATTTCTCAAATCAGTGCCAAAGAAAACGGTTATAGCCTTTAAAAATCAAGTCAAAAATTTTAAAAAGCCCCACTGTAAAATCGCACGGATGAGGGCCAAAATCCTACGTTTATTCGGCCACCCATTTTTGGACTTTTTTCTGCCATCTTAACAGCTTATTTTTTTCACCTATTTAAATCTGGCCAAATATTCCTATTTTATAATGAGCCACTTTATCTCATCTTTAGTTGCCAATTATAGAGATCTCAGATAGAGCATTTATTGATGTTTAGGGCCTTTTGGGATGCAATCCTTCGTTTCGCTACGGCAAAGCCTTCGCTCCACTCTGGATTGCATCCCAAAGCCACTGCTTCCGATAAAAGAAGGTAATTGGCAAACTTGCATTTTGGCTTAGAATAAGTGCGTTCAAATGGTCTATGGTTATAAGAATTATTGGTCGGTTTTAAAATAAGAATCTTTCAAAATTTATGGAATAGCTTAAAATGTCATGACAGTATGGCCATTTACCCCGGCCGAATAAACATAGGATTATGACTTTTTTATTTAGGAATTTACACCCCCAATACAATTTTTGATATTTTAAGATCTTTTGAATTTCTTGCCAAAACTAAATATCCAAAACACGATAAAAACTGCTTTAATTTCTAACAGCAAATCCTGTCTAAAAAACAAACTTCAATAAAAAAATTACATTCACATCAAAATACCAACAATATTAATATTAAACATTTGTATAATACCAATTCGAAATAGTTTAATATTGTCCGAAGCAGTCCGCACAAAAAAAAAGAGGTGATTTTCAACCAAATAGATAGTTTTTATTTATATTTATAGCCAATTCATGTTTTGGTGGGTAACCAATGAGTGCCCTTGGCATTTAAGGTGTTACTGTATCTGAGCTAAGAAAATAAAGGGAAACGACCTGAACCTAGCCATGAATTGTAAACCATAGACAATGAGAAGATCCATATTATTGCTTTTAACAGGTGTGACAATTGCTTTGAGCCAAATGTGCCTAGGCCAACCTAATGACCAGCAAACTGTTAAGACCCTGCGCGTCAATCCAGACTATGCCAGAGGTGGCACCGTTTCGCAACTTTTCGATAGTATTACTTACATACCTTTAGAAACCACCAAAGAATCAACCTTTGGCAATATTCAATACCTGCAGGTCTCCAGGCATTATTTTGCATTTTTTGATTACAGCACAAAGGGCATTTTTGTCTTTGACAAAAAAGGGAAATTTATTGGTAAAATCACTAAAGTACCCGGTTTGAATGACATCTGGGAACTGGCTAATTTTGTATTAAACCCATATTCTGAGCACATTTATTTGGTATATAGCATTTGGGATAAGCATAGTGTAACAGTTATCTCCAAACTGGCCATTTATAAGCCCGATGGGCAGCTGGATCATCAACAACTGTTCGATACGACAAATTTTAATGGCCTAAATGCCGATATGTATACTTTTATAGACACCACAACGACACTGCATAGCGTAAATCCCGATAAAAATCCGCACCATACTTATTTTGTAACAGTTAAAGATTTTAAACAGCCAGAAAAATACATCATGCCAGAGACCAAAGGCGATCCTTTTATTAACCCCAGAAAATCTTACCATAGATCCTCTACGCAGGACGGATGGGGATTTTGGACCAGGGGCTATGATTATACCTTTCTAACCTCCAAAGGGGAGCAGTTGCAGGCGTTCAAAATGTTGCTGCCAGCCAAAATATCCCTTGACAGCTCCTTTTACAGAGATTCCGCCATGATGCGGCCCGGCAATGCGGCCAATGAGTTTGGCAGGAAGCACAGTAAGCTCGTGACCAGCATCAGTCAGGTTTTCCGCTGCGGCTCCTTACAATTTTTCACCTTTATAATGGGATATTATTCCTCCATCGATTGCAGTTATTTTTATAATCTAAGTAATGGCAATCTATATAATTTTGGAAAAATAACACCAGACAGCACCAACGGTTATTTGCCCATCGTTTCTGTAGCCCCTGCCGCAGCAGACAGTAACTATATTTACAGTTTTATGCCTTCTTTCGCGTTGTTTTCAGCTAAAGAACAGGCAGCGGATAAACATCCGGTTTATTCGCCTGTAATGCAACAGTATTTTGCAACTGAAAATCGTAAAAGCAACCCTGTCATTGTACTTTTAAAGCCTAAAAAGGACCTCTAATAGTCTAGTTCGCATATGAAATTAATTTTAAAATCAATATTACTTTCAACTTTTATGGCCTTCTCACTTTTAAGCGGTGCCCAGCCCATAAAAAAAATAAGAATAAATCCGGATTATGCCAGAGGCGCCACTGTATCGGAGATTTTTGACAGTGTTACCTATATACCGCTAGAAACCACCAAGGAATCTACTTTTGGTTCTATTAACAATTTACAGGTAAGTAAGCATTATTTCACCTTCTATGATTCCGACACAAAGTCCATTTATATATTCGATAAAAAGGCAAATTTGAGGGAAAATTGACCAGGCACCGGACCCAAAACAATACAATTACGGGCTATATAACTTTGTGCTCAATCCATTTGATGAACTTATTTATTTGATTTATGCATATTGTAATCATGATAACCCCAAAAGACCTGTCGTAATACAGCTGGCTGAATTTAATCCTGCGGGGGGATTGAATAAAGTCGTTAAATTGGACACTACGTTGTTCAAACCACTTAGTTATAGTTCATTTTCTTTTTTCTTGGGTTGAAACCACCGCCTTTTAGGCGGAAGGCTTAAGCTCAAGAATTGCCTTGAAAAATAATTGTAGTTTTTTGTGCTAATTATTTGTGTATACTAAAATAATTATCTATCTTTGTCAAAGATATGGTAGTTGTAGCACAAATAAAGTTAGTTCCAGATCGGGAGCAATTTGGTCTGTTAATGGAAACATTAACGGCAATGAACCTTGCCTGCAACCAAATATCAGCGGTGGCTTTTGATAACCAGTGTTTTAATAGAATAAGGTTGCATAAGCTAACTTACTACGCTATACGGGAGGATTTTGGACTTAAATCCCAAATGACCATCCGGGCTATTGGTAAGGTTGCAGATGCATACAAGGTTAAAGCCAAAAAGGCTACCGGTCCAATTGATACCCAAAGAACCTTCAGATTAAAAGGGGCGGTGGCATTTGACTGTCGTATGATCAGCTTTGCTCTCTCCAGTGATAGCCTAAGCATACTTACGCTTGAAGGAAGACAAGTAATGAAATTTGAGGTTGGAGATAATGCCCGTAATTTGTTGGCATTTCAAAAGGGAGAATCAGATTTGTTTTTTCGTAACGGTCACTTTTTTTTAAATGTCAGTTGTGATATCCCGGAACCCGAATTAATAGATCACGAAAATGTGATCGGTGTTGATTTGGGCATCAATCAGTTAGCGACTTTGTCTACTGGGGAATCATTTGATGGCCAGCAGACTGAAAAGGTACATAAAAAAAACCAAGCCAAAAGAACTGGTCTTCAAAAAAAGAAGACCCGTTCAGCAAAAAGAAAATTGAAAAAAAACTCTGGAAAGAGAAAAGGTTTAAAAGAATCAGAACCACATAATAAGTAAAAGAATAGTGGACGAGGCCAAACGCACCGGATCTGCAATAGCGTTAGAAGATCTAACAGGTATTCGCAGACGGCAAAGGGTTCGCAAGAGCCAACGTTCCAGGTTTTCTGGTTGGGCATTTCATCAATTACGCCAATTTATCATCTATAAGGCTAAGCTGGCCGGAGTACCTGTATTTTTGGTACCGCCAGCATATACTTCCCAAAGATGTCATAAATGTGGACATATTGAAAAGGCAAACCGGAAAACTCAAAGCGAATTTGTGTGCTGCAGCTGTGGTCACGGTGACCATGCGGACAAGAATGCAGCATTAAACATCGCCGAATTAGGCTGCAGTCAATCAGCCCATGGTCGCGTTGTCGGATTTATCCGACAGTAGTGGCAAGCCCTCGCCTTCTAGGTGAGGGTATGTTGACTTGCATTTACAGACAGCAATACTGCAATATTTGCAAATGATACCAGGGACAGCAGTAACCACCATCACTTCACCATTATAAAAGACTTCAAACATGTCATTCAAAATCTGATCCCCTATGACTTATCAGATCCTTTTATAGATTATGCTAAAATGTACCAATTGAAAAATGGCAGCACTACTAATTCTATTTGGACCAGAAGTCACGATTTTAATGTGGACATCATGGAAGATAGGGAGCTCATCAAATATAGATTTGTTTACCCGGCAAATCTGACCCTTGATTCCGCTGTTTATAAGGATACAGTCATGATGAGAAACTCCTTACTATTAGACGACTATAATCGATTGCATAAAGATTTGATTACCAGAATAAATAATATTTATAAATCAGGAAATCAATTGGCCTTTTTTTTGCCAATAGGAAATAGTGATGTCGGTTATTTGTCCAATCTTTCCTCTGGCAATTTATATAGTTTTGGCAAAATAACACCAGACAGCACAAATGGTTATTTGCCCCTGATCCAGTATGCAATCACCGGAGCAGACAGCCAGTATCTTTACAGTGCCTGCCTGCTTACTCCTTATTTGAAGCAAAAAACAGAACAGCAGATAAGCAGCATTTCAGCGGCTAATTCTTTAAATTCTTAATATTTATTTAGGGGATGGCTCCGCCTGAGGGCTGTTTTTGACCATCCCTTAAGTGTTATACCCGCAATGCATCATTTCATACGCTTAATATTTTATAGAGACCTACAGTTTTATGTAGGGGTGAGTTGATATTTTTTATACTCCATTCCCTGGTTAACATTGGGAACACTTGCTTTTAAGCCTTATTTGGTACCTCCCTTTTATTTCAAAAAGGCTTTCATCTAGTGTGGTAGCAGACAATGTTTCCATGAGCTTTTTCCACAGATTTTTAACCGTCTGTTTACTATGCTGCTGCAGTAATTGAACAAAATCTGAACTATGCTCAACAAAGGAATTAATCATATGCGCTATTTGAAGGCACTGATAATAATTGCGGTAACTACTAAATGAGTTGCGCGAGAATTTATGCCCCAGACTATAGCCGCCATTTTTTTGACTATTGTAGCCCTGATTTTCTATTTTCCATCTATTTCTGCCTGTCTGACATATCTCCCGAACATTTGCCCCTGTAGGCTTTATGTTGGTTATAAATACAAATCGGTTTATTTCTTTTTATCGTCTTCTTCGGTCGGCTTTCCCTCTTTACTATTATGAGTTGTAACTTGTTCACAACTCACCCAATAAAGTGTACACCCTTCATGCTCCAATGGCTCTTCCAGCCATGTATAGTCTTTGGTTATTGTTGTTTGGCCTTTAGCTTTTAATTCTACTGTTTGCATGCTGCGATGCTTATCTTGAAGATCATAAATATCTTCGTGCAATACGCTAAGGATGTCATCAGGAAATACAACAACATACGTCCAATTATTTTCCTTGCAGATCTGCATAAAGGTTTTGTTAGGATATAGTCCATCTGCAAGGATACAGATGGGTAGCCGTGGAAAATACTCTTTGAGCTTAGCGGCTAAACGCACAAAAGCCTCGCGCTCACAGTCTTGCTTCTCGAATTCTTTTCTATCCTTATTATTTACCCACTCACTGGCTAAAGAAATGGCTAGTCCAGAGGATGTTACCAGTTTAGCTTCAACCACATGGTGCATATAGGTAACGACCCCTTTCTTAGATGTTTTATAAATCCTGCTTCCTTCACCGTCATTTGAATCATAACTATTGGTCCCTGTTCCATCAATAGCTACAGTAAACCATTTGCCTAGAAAACGGAATCGGTGAAGTACTCGCTTCTCTAGTATCTGGCATACCAAAACTGCTTTGAGCTTTTCTAGTTCTTCTGGATCCAGCAGCCGCAAAAAGCGCTCAACAGTATCCATATGGGGTAGTCGGAGCTTAAAGAGTTTATAATAATTCTCCCTGAACTTCTCTTCTTGTCTGTCATTATTAGCGCCATTGCGGGTGGTCTGTTTAAAAAGAAACATACTTATACAGCCAGTGACTAGCTCTGCTACACTGTAATCGCGCCTACGGCGCTTGTCGGATAACTTATTCATCCGGTCTTTTAAGTCAGGCATGTACTGCTTAATAACTCTATTTAATTGACTTACAATGGCTTGTCCTTTTGGCGCTTGTGGGGTACAAGATCTTTTCTGAACCATCGATCCTTACTCTATAAGAAATGTCCAAAAAAGCATAAAATATTTTTAAATAATTGACTATTAATTTTGTATATAGAATGAAAATATCTATATTTGTGTCCAAAATCAAGAAAGCCGGTCCCTTTTAGAAAAACCGGCTCTCAAATTAAAACTTTAAATTATATGAGTAAGAAATCGAAGGTCCCCAGAGGGGGATCTTGTGCAAATTTCGCACTCACAGCCGTAAAATTAAATTATTTTACCGACCTACAAGCCAATAAAATCATATATTTTAGCTAACCGCCGAATTGCTGCAGATAAGCATCCTGTTTATTCAGCGGCTATGCAACGTTTTTTTTCAACTGAGAATCGAAAAAGCAATCCCGTTATTGTCCAGTTAAAACCCAAACGGAACCTGTAACCAGTAAATCCTATGCGCCAATATATACGTATTACGATCATTATATTAAGTATACTAGTGGTGACAGTTTCGTCAGACTCTGCTCAATTCAAAAAGGATTCTACTTGTATAGGTGCGCTGACAGGCATCGTGCGCGATTCCTCGCATAATTACGTCATGCAGTCCGCTACTTTGGCGGTATATAGGGTAAAAGATTCTGCGCTGGTCAGTTATCAACTTAGTAATAATTTCGGGGAATTTAATTTTAAGCAGTTGCCGGTAGGTACACCCTTAAGAATCGTCGCCAGTTATATAGGTTATAAAAATACGGTACAAAAGTTTATTATTACAGCCAAAACCAGCAAACTAGATCTAAAGCACCTGAATATGGACCGGGAAGCGGAGGGAGAAAATACAGGCCTTGAGGATGTAGTTGTAAAATCTGTGCCCCTGTACAGATGAACGGGGATACCCTTGAATTTAATGCAGATGCTTTCCATTTGGATCCCAATGCGGTGGCGGAGGATCTGCTGCGTAAATTACCTGGCGTAGTGGTCTGGGGAGATGGCACCATCACGGTCCACGGCCGGGAAGTTAGCCGGGTACTGGTCAATGGCAAGCCGTTTTTTGGCGGAGACACTAAGGTAGCCACACAAAATTTGCCCAAGAAGGCCGTGGAAAAAGTGCAGGTCTATCAGCAAAGTAAAAACAAAGACAATCCGCTTGATTCCATCACAGAGGTCAATATTCAACTAAAAAAGGCAAAGAGGTAGGGCGTTTCGGCAAACTGGCCGGCGGTGTCGGCACGGATAAACATTATGAGGTGGACGGTAACATTAATTTTTTTACCAACCGGACGCAGCTTGGAATTGTAGGCGGCATTAATGATATCAATAAAGTGGCTGGTGATGTAAATACATTAATGCGTAATAGTACCTATAAAGGGGTAGGAGCCAGTATTGAATATCAGCCTGATTTTAGCATGTCCGGCATTAACCTCAGCCGGGCTGGTGGCTTCACCTTTCAACAGGACTTTATTGAACATCCTGATTATTACCAAAACAACCGCCTGACCAGTAATTATTTTATTCGCAGTGGCATAGGCAAACAAAAAAATGAGACAAAGCGTATTACTTCTTTAGGCGGAGATTCTACCCAAACACAGCAAAGCATAAGTCAACAAAAAAGCACCTTTACGCCGCAAAACTTCACGGCCAAGTACGAAAAGAAAAAAGACAATTACGCCTTTGATATTAATTTGGGTCTAAATACGGCCGTCACAGATAATACCAGCCAAAGTAATACCGTATTAACCACGTCCTATGGAGCCAGTGGAAGCACAAACTCGTCCAAGGATAATACCCATAATGAAAACCAGGGTGCTAACCTGTCCGCACATGTACAACACGATAATGATCAGTTCCTAAAAGGCATATTAGCACCTAAATGGAGTCTGGACTATGGCCTCACCCTGGATAATAATGATAACCTCAACCTTAAACAGACACGCTTCACATCGCTCACCGATCCAACTCAAAATCAATATATTGACAGAAAATACAATACACAATCAAACGGTATTTCTCAATATCTATCCCTTGATTATGGCGGACTCTCTAAATCGATCCTACCCAGGAGACTGCGTAGTATAGATATAAGGCTCAAAAATACAATTGGCGTCTCAGCAAAGCATCAAAACAATTGGATTGGAGATAAGGACACGCTTACTGGAAAATATACCACAAACACCTATCTGAGTGGCAAAAACAACTATACGCAGATAAATGAGCGTCCTGGACTGGAATTTTCCAAAACGCTTTATAAGAGCCTGGCCAACCGCTATAGCAAAAGCATTACTTTTACAGCATTAGCGCAACAACAGTTCTATTACAAAAAGAATGAATCTTCCCACGATTTTCAAAACATAACCCAAAAATACCAGCAGTTTATACCCAGCGCGGGCATCAATATTCAAAACTATCAATATGGCGCCTTTATGGATGTGTATAATCTTCGCTACGAAACAGGGGCCGCCTATGCTGATATTAGTCAGTTAGCACCTCTGGTGGATAGTTCCAATCTATATTATATCCACAAAGGCAACCTTCATCTAACACCTTCCTATACCCAGTCGCTTAATTTTAGATTCAACCACAATAGTTTTACGGCAAAAAATCCATTCAATTATAATTTTGGTATCGGTGTTGGCAAAGTGGACCACAACTTTGCTGACAGCAGTGTAACAGATAGTCTAGGCAGAAGCACACACTATACCATTAATATAGACGGTTATAAGTACCTGAGTGGCAACCTGACCTTAAATAAAGCCTTCAAATTTAAAAATCACCAGATTCAAATAAGTTATTATGGCAATATAAACATCAGCCGCAATCCTTCTTATATTAATGCTGTATTCAATTATTCCAAATCGTTCTCTGAAAATCATTCCCTCACGCTCAATTATAACATGAAAGACAACCTAGCCGTAAATCTAATGCAAAGCTACGGTATGTACCGTTCAGCGCAGCAAGGAGCCAATAACCTTGTTTTTAAAAACACGACCGCAAAAACAAGGCTGAGCACGAGCATAAAGTGCACCCGCAGATTAACTGTAGGCAGCAATATTACTTATAACCATACCACTTCCTCTGGATCAGATGCAACCAATTTTACCATCTGGAACGCACAGGCTTATTACCGGTTCTTCAAGGGCAATAACCTGGAGCTTAAATTCTCTGCCCTCGATCTTCTGCATCAAAATACCAGTATCATTAATTATGGGAGCAATAACGTCATCTCCAGGGGCACGGCTCAGGTATTACAGAACTATTATATGGTCACCCTCTCTTTTTACCCCAGAAGATTCGGGAAGAAAAAATAAACCCCGAAAAGGACCACGGCAAATATCGCTGTATCAAGCTTTTTGATTTAATCTATTAGCAAGAGCCATTCCAGGCTAAAATTTGATATAAGCAATCCGGCTTTTTATTGAAGATGTATAAATGGGGCCATGGCTAAAAACAATCCTATAAGTGATCCAAACAGCGCTCGCTTAAACTTACCACCCAGTATAGCTGATATAAACACTTATTCATCCCGTTTATTGTACAACATCGGTATCTACCGGCGTATAACCTAAATGTCTGCTCAGCAGTAAGATTTGACCCTTATGATGAAATTCATGTGTTGTCACATGGGTAAAAAGCTCCAATGGCGAAAGATATTTAACCCTGCCCTTGACCTCCAATTGTAGTTTATCAAACAGCGTCGATTCAAATTGATCGATAAACCTTATGATTTGCGTGTCTATGGAACCAAGCAGGCGTTCAGCTTCCTGGATCGACCTTATAGCCGTATATTGTGTAAAATCAAGATCCATCTGGAGTGCACGCTTCAGTATCCAAAACTGATAGGTATTGGCCACATGCACGAGTAAATTGCGAATGCTGCCACCCAGCGGGAACGCACTATTTTCCCTGAGGAAGTCTTCCATTGAAATCGTCTTACAGTAATTCAATAGCCTCGCTCTTGATTCTTTGATCAGACCATACTGGCATTTTAGACAGGTGGCGGCTTCAATCATGGTTATTGTTTTAAAGTTCACGAATGGACAGAAGTACAAAAAAAGTCAGGCTGCAATGACCATACCTTATAGTACGGCAAAGATACGGACATTAGCCAAGGTTGATCAGAAGATACATTGAAATTCTTCTCCTTGGGTATTTCGTGTGCAGAAAATTAAAACAATTTTAATTTCTTTTGCAATGACGCGTATAATTAAAGTGAATTTTTTTTCGTATTGACAGTCTTTTGTAGTTGGGTTGCCGCATAGAATAACCTTTATTTAAAACTCAATAACAACAAGTCATTTTGGAAAGTGTACAAAATAAACAGCCGGTGCCCATAAAACCTTGGCGTCAAGATTTTATAGGCACCGGCTGTTCCTAATTACAATAAGGCGTGGAATGCAGGCAAATTACTAACTGAACTTGCAAATGCCTGTCGCTTTCTAAGCGTAATTTAAACCTTATTTCAGCATCAGCTCCACTACCGGGATATCATAAGGTGGTCTGACCTTAGGCATATCCAGCATCAGATCCTCACCTTGCGTCTTGTATTGTAGCTCAGAGTCATCATTTAAGAGTTGGGCATAGCTGATTTTGCCATTATACCCGGGTAGTCTAAGTTTTCCATCCTCCGGTATTTTGTATAAGAAGACATATAATCGTTTTGTTTTAGGATTGTAGCTCAGCTTAGTACCTTCCGGTACCTGATAGCTGTCCGGTGCAAAAGTACAGCCATAAATAGCTCTGTCATTGGCGTGCATCCAATAGGCAATACTGTCCAGGTGGCTGACTGCCCGGTAATCAAATTCCCCCCTGGCGGTGGGACCGACATTTAAAATCAGATTACCACCATTGGTAACAGAAGAAATCAACAAATCCAGCAATTGATGATTGGTTTTCCAGGAAGTCTCATCCCGGTAATATCCCCAGGACCCTGAAAAGGTCTGGCAGGTTTCCCATGTCTTGCCTCTATATTTAACAAGGGTATTGGCATTGACCTGTTCTGGAGTCTCAAAGTCATAGCCGTCGCTATAATCATTGAGATCCAATCGGTTATCTACAATGATCCCAGGTTGTAATTGGCGAATCATTTTCAAAAGATCCTTGGCGTGCCAATCTTTGTGACCTTTTCCAAATTTACCCGGATAAGAAAAGTCTAGCCAGAGTATGTCGATCTTGCCATAATTTGTCAGTAGTTCTCTAACCTGATTAAACAAATATTTGCGGTACTTGTCCATATCCCTGCCTTTATTGATTTTGGCATAAGCAGCGCTGTCTCCGTTATCAATGCGCTGTGGATGATACCCATCTATGGTAAAATCCGGATGATGCCAATCGATAAGCGAGTAATAGAATCCCACCTTTATGCCTTCTGCCCTAAAGGCGTTGACAAACTCACGGACCAAATCCCTGTGGGCAGGTGTATTGGTCGCCTTATAATCTGTGTATTTTGAATCAAAGAGGCAAAAACCTTCATGGTGTTTAGTCGTGAGTACGGCGTATTTCATGCCGGCAGCCTTGGCTTCTTTTGCCCATTTTTTTGGATTAAAATGATCAGGATCAAAATTGTCAAAGTATTTCTGGTACTGCTGGTTGGTCAATCTTTCGTGGTTTTTAACCCACTCGTGGCGTGCCGCCTCTGAATAAAGCCCCCAATGGATAAACATCCCGAATCGAGCATCGGTCCACCACTGCATACGCTCCGTCTTTTGTTGCGGGGTTTCATTACTTAAATGCTTTTGTTGGCTAAATACAGGACCGGTCATTAATAGCCCCAGCAGGCAAAAATAGATCAATTTTTTCATGACTTTAAAATGGATTGGTTTGGTAAATTTTAGTTTCGATGACACATAAAAAAATAACGATGATTAAAAGTAGATAACAGAAAACTAAAGGATGAAAAGTACTTTTCGTAACCCTTTTTACTCTTAGGATCCAAGGCTAAAGTTACGCCATGTTTCAGGTTGGCTTTGATGATAAAGCAGCCAATAATGCAAAAATATTGACGAATATTAACCAGCCAGGTTCCAAAATACCTTCCATGGAATTCCAACCAAATGTTAAACCCTACAACTTTTTTTATGAAATTGCGTATTTTGAAAAGCGAAAAGTCAGATGACTGGGGTATTATGTCGGATTTGTTTTTCATCTTTTCCCAATGTTGTCTTATCCCACTTGGACAGGGGGCGTTTTATGGTTCGTGGGCTAAAAATTAAAAGACAAAATGCCGCTAAATATCTTTATCATCAGTCTTTAATTATTTATTTAATCTATTCAAAATCAAATCAAATCAAAACCGAATCTCCATCAATACCCAAAATTTAATGATCGGGATTCACCGAAAAAGACAATTATTATGAACAAAAAAAAATGGTACTTACAGGCATTTACAATCGGGCTATTGACGATGGGGCTTGGCTATGGCATAGGCACCAATAAAGTAATGGCACAAAAAGGCGACTGGGCCAATTTTCATCGATATGAAGCCGCCAATCAGGTAGTAAAAGCACTTCCAGCCTCTGAAAGGAAAGTGGTATTTATGGGTAACTCCATTACAGAGGGCTGGTATCATAATGACAGCAGTTTTTTTAAGACCAACCATTTAATTGGTCGCGGTATCAGTGGACAGACTACTTCACAAATGCTGGTTCGCTTTAGAAAAGACGTGATCGATCTACACCCAAAAGCCGTCGTAATTCTTGCAGGCACCAACGATATTGCAGGTAATACGGGGGATATTTCCCTGGATAATATCATGGGCAACCTGGCCTCTATGGCAGAGCTTGCAAAAGCGCATGGCATAAAAGTGTTTTTATGTTCAGTGACCCCAGCCTTCGATTATCCCTGGAGCAAAGGAAAACACCCGGATGTAAAAATACCTGAACTCAATGAGTTAATTAAGGCCTATGCCAGCAAAAATCACGTAACCTATGTGGATTACTTCTCTAAACTGGCTGACAATCGTAATGGCATGCCAGCTGATTTGGCAGTTGATGGCGTTCACCCTAAACTGGCAGGGTATAAGATTATGGAACAGATCGTCTTAAAATCACTCAAAAAAGTCCTTTAAACCAAAAGACGGTAATAATATAAAAAATAATATATGGAGGCAGTGCCACGCTTTTGGCAGCTGGCTCCATTTTTGTTTTTTGGCCAAATCCAGCCGCTGTTGCAAACCAGCGTGAGGATTCGGCGTTTCCCTATACATGTTGTATTTTTGTAGAGGCAGCGATATTTTCGTACATCTCAATAAGGCCATGACAACACAAGATAAGGGGCATAATCATCCACAAAACAGCAGCAGTCCTGCTTATATCCGGCTTTCTGAGCTGGCTGCTATAGTAGGACAGGTGCTGGATACCCGCTTTGGCCGTACGGCTTATTGGGTTTTGGCCGAAGTCTCCGGGCATCAGTATAAACAACAAAAAAACTATCATAGTTTTGAATTGGTGGAGAAAAGGGAAGACGCTGACGCTTTAATGGCAAAGTTTTCAGCCAAAGCCTGGGGAGCAGGTGCGGCTCAAATCCAGCAATTTGAACGACTGACAGGCCAAAGATTCACTAGCAATATTCAGGTGCTGGCCAAAGTAAAGGTCGTTTTTCATGAGCAGTATGGTCTGGCCTTGGATCTAATTGAGTTGGACGCCGCCTATACCGTAGGGAAGCTTTATGAAGCCCGCCACCTCACACTACAAAAACTAGTGGCCGAAAATGATTTCATTGAGAAAACAACGACCGGTTACTGGACACGTAATAAAAGCACTGCCTTACCAGTGGTGCTTCAGCGGCTAGCCATTATTTCTTCATTGACTTCAGCCGGCATGGAGGACTTTATTCATACACTGGAAAAAAACCCGGAAGGGTATTTTTTTGAAATTGATAAGTATCTGACAGTCGTCCAGGGCGTAAATAATGCCGATCAGGTGGTGGATCAGTTTATCCAGATATTTAAATCTGGTAAACAGTATGATGCAGTGCTGCTGCTCAGGGGTGGGGGTGCGCAAACAGATTTTATTTTATTTGACCAATACCAGGTTGCAAGAGCCATAGCGAAGTTTCCGGTACCGATCATTACAGGCATAGGACATCAGAAAAATGAGACACTGGCTGATCTGATGGCCCATACAGCCACTAAAACGCCTACGCAGGCCGCAGAATTTATCCTGCATCATAATCGCAGTTTTGAATCTCGGTTGGTGCAACTACGCCAATCGGTCATATTGCATTCAAAAAGCTATCTTTCTGAGGCTAATAATACCTTAAACAGGGTTAATGGCAGGATTGTACACAGAACCCGGGATTTTTTACAATTGCAACAAAGGAGTCTTTATAAATTACAATCCAGTCTTAGCCAGGCGGCAAAGACAGTGATCAGTCAAAATGATCTGGCTTTGCAAAGATGCAAACATGAAACCTTAAGCAATACCAACAGTAGAATAACAGGAGCCAAGGCAGACATTTTAAGACAAAAAGAGAAAATAAAGACCTGGTCAGCCATTACCCTTAAAAATGCGGATGGCGGGCTGAAACACCAACAAACCAGTATCCGGCTGATGAGTCCAGAAAGAATTCTGCAAAAAGGTTTTGCCCTGATTTCTAAGAACGGCAAAATCATAACAGATCACAGGGGGCTCGCACCAGAGGATACAATTGATATTATTACCAGTCAGGTAACCCTTGAGGCTACCATTCACCAAAAAAAAGAAAACAAAGATGGAACAGGATTTAACCTATAGCGCCGCATACGAGGAATTGGAAAACATTGCACTGGAAATGGAAAATGAAGCAGTTTCCATTGATGAACTGGCTGTTCGTGTCAAAAGAGCGGCAGAACTAATAGACTTCTGCCAAAAAAAACTGCGTAATACCGAAAAGGAAGTCGCAGCTGTCATGGCCAGTATGGAGGATACAAAAGGCTCCGCTTCCAAAAACACGCCCAATCCAAGCGAGTAGACGTCGTTGTGACGCTCCCTTCAGGCCGTGCTTTACCTTAGACTTACTGTAAAGCATTATTAGTTTTACCGCAACTTATCATGGTACTTCATTGTAATTATTTTTATTATTGACCTAATCCCCACTATTTTCCCCAATATCGTATGATGCACATTACCTTTTCTATTAAAGATAAATATTCTTATTGCTTACAGGCTATTATTTTTACAATGCTAACCTTGGGTTACAGCCTGCCTGCAATTAGTCAACACCCAACGCAGCTATTAAATGGAAATGGACAAAAAACCGAGTTGAACAATGGGTGGTTTTTTAAAAAAGCAACCGAACTAAGTGCTGGAAAAACCTTAGGCAAATGGGGTGAAGCCGGGCAAAAACTAAAAGATTGGGAACCGGCCACTGTACCTGGTACCATACTTACCAGTTTACTTAATAATAAGAAGATCCCTGATCCCTTTTATGCCATGAATAATAACCGGATCCCGGATATATTCAATACAGGCAGAGATTTTTACACCTATTGGTTTGTCAAGGATTTCCAATTGAGTGATATCTCTGATCTTAAAAAGGGGGATCAATATTTTTTGCATTTGCGCGGTGTCAATTACGGTTTTGACGCTTATCTCAATGGGCACAGGTTAAACCCAAAGACGCTGAAAGGTATGTTTATACGCCGCAGCTTTAATATCACTAAGTTCTTATCTAATAAAGGCCTCAACAGGCTGGCCATCATCGTGTATCCGCCCGATCCGGTAGGCAATCCCAATGGGGGACAGGGAGGGGATGGCACCATTGCAAAAAATGTTGCGCACCAATACGTGGCTGGCTGGGACTGGATTCAACCCGTCAGGGACCGCAATACTGGTATCTGGGATAAAATATGGATAACCAAACAAGGCGCCGTGCAGCTAATGGATCCCCATATCGTAACTCAGGTACCAGGCAAAAGAATGCCGGATGATCCCCATCAGGCGCCGGCCGTAATTGTTTCCGCCCTTACCCTGCATAACAGTTCAAATAAGCAGGTTACTGGTACCGCCAGCTTTAGTATAGACGGCAGGACCATTAAAAAATACGTGTCCTTGAATCCGGGAGAAATCAAAGAGGTACATTTTGATCCTGATACAATTATACACCCAAGGCTTTGGTGGCCAAATGGCATGGGCATTCTAAATCCGGGAGAACAAGGAGGGCAGGCAAAAGCATCCAGGACGGGGGATGATCATCCAACTTACAATATCAACAATCCAAATTACCAGGCCAGTTTATACCTGGCTGGGTTTCGGTTTACACTACAAGATGAGGTCATATCAGACAGTCTATCCTTACAAGTTGGTATCCGTCAACTTACCCACAGGTGGAATGACCGGACACGTAGCATGGAAGTTCTGGTCAACGGGCAGCCCCTGTTTATCAGGGGCGGCAACTGGATTGTATCAGATGCCATGCTTCGGTTATCCAAAGAGCGTTATGACGCAGAAGTGCGTTTTCATCGGGATATGGGTCTCAACCTGATTCGTGTCTGGGGAGGTGCCCTAACGGAACGCCCTGAGTTTTACCAGGCCTGTGATAAATATGGTTTATTAGTAATGCAAGATTTTTGGGGTTCAGGAGATTGTAATGGCAGATGGCAAGATCCCAAAAAGAAAGACGATATCTGGACCAGACGAGACTATCCAGATGATCATACTTTGTTTTTAGCCTCAGCAGCGGATCAGATCCGCATGCTGCGCAACCACAGCTCGCTGGCCATCTGGTGCGGTGGCAATGAAATCACCTTGGCGCCCGATCTGCAAAACGGTCTGCAAGACAGTCTACTACCACTGCTAGACACAACACGCTGGTATATTGACTTCTCTAATTCTGATAGCATGTCTTTTAATACTTTAGGGGGCAATGGAGACGGTCCCTATGGCATCCAGTCTCTAAAAACATTTTGGGCGCATAGAACCTATCCTTTTAATTCAGAGATTGGTTCCGTGGGAATTGGAGACAGTACCTCTTTAGCCAGGTTCCTGCCGAAGAGCAGTTTACCTGTTAGGCTGCCTGAACCAGATGCAAAAAACGGTTACGATCACACAACTTTGATTGACAGTGTATGGCAATACCACAAATACATTGGCTACGATCATTATATCAATAAGTATGGCAAACCTGGCTCCGTTTCAAAATTTGCCCAAATTGCCCAGTTAATCAACTATAACCAATACCGTGCTCTGATGGAGGGCTTTACGGCCCACCAGTGGGATTGGTATACTGGTTTTATTATCTGGAAAACGCAGAATCCATGGACGGCCATGCGCGGACAGATGTATGATTATTACCTGGATCCAAATAGTTGTCTGTATGGGTTGAAAAAGGGCGCTGAAAAGATTCATTTAATGTTTAATCCGGCAGATAGTGGTGTTTACATTGTCAATAATACCTATAAAACAGTCCGTAATCTGGTTATGGACATCAAAGTCAGTCATTTTGATGGAGATACCAAACTCATCACCCGAACAATCACCCAGGCCATTGCACAACATCCCAAACTACTGCTTAAGCTGTCTGGTGCCTTAAGTAGGCCAGCAGCCGCAAAAGGGCTGTTATTATCGCTCAGGTTACTGGATCTCCATAAAAATATCGTCAGCAATAATATTTACTGGACCAGCGATGCTGACGGCAATTATAGTGGATTGCAGGACATGGCAAAAGCAACAGTCGCCATTAAAGCCAACTGGACAATCAATAAAGCCGGGCAAAAACAAATCACCGTCAGATTTACCAATCCAGCGCGTGCAGTTCCAGCCTTTTTTAACCGGATTTCTTTGGTAAATAAAGTTTCAGGAAAAAGAATACTTCCCAGCTTTTACAGTGACAATTACATTACGCTTTTACCAGGAGATTCGTCAACAATTTATATAGATCCGCCTAACACTTCACTGCAATCCACGCTGGTTCATCCAAACCAGGGCAAAGCCGTTTTTACGCCCACGAAATGGCAGGATATGCAGCTCGCTATTGAAGGCTGGAATTTGCCAGAAAAGAAAGTACCGATTGAGTAATAGGCTACAATAGAGCTTAATCATACCTGCAAACAAAAGCCTGGATAAGTTCTAATTTTAGGTTTTTAATCCAGGCCTTTTGTGCAGTAAGGTGGCAAAATAAGCATAAAAATAAAGTAATTGAAGCTACTGATAATGCCACAAACGCGCCTTAAAGCGCCTTTTTATACACTTTTAATTGATTACTGTATTTTTGATTATAATTGTACCAGACCATATAATATTTGTCGTCAATGACTAATTCATGTACATCCCGCGCTTCATAAATACGCGTGCCGTCACTAAAAATTAATTGGTCCATACCGTCCAATTTATAATCATCAACTTCAAGTGCCCAGGACGTACCTAAAGGTGTTGTCCATCCGCGACTCACTTTAATCGCCTGATCATATATTTTTTTTCCGTTCAAATACGTTCCTTTTTCAAAACCACTATTTTTCTCAGCTGTTGTGGCAAAAAAGTTTTGCCCACTTTGATCCAGCCAGCCGCCAGAAATTAATACATTTTCCAGGGTTTTTCCATTTAAAAAATACACATTTCCTTTATTGGGCTCCGTTTGCATCTGCATGACCGCTGCGGACTGGCTCGTTTCAGATCCGTCTGCTCCCTCACTATTATTATGCAACGATGCATTTAACGAAATGGTGGCTGATGCAATAAGGACGGCGCCACTGGTAAATTCCCTATTTGCAATTAAATCACCGCCTGTAGGCAGCTGTCTTGTTTGTCCATCCATGCCCAGAATATAATATATGCCCTTTTCTGTAGCTTTAAGATCAGGACTGATTTGCGCAAAAAAATGCTGGCGATCCTTACTGACCACGAGATCACCTACGAGTAAATAAGGCCCATATTTTTTTTGATTGAACTCAATGATGCTGGCCATCCCCCCTTGGCCAACACCTTTTTTCACATAATTTTCCGCCTCCTTTTTTGCGTTTCTGACCAGTTCTTCGCTCCATGGATAATCATATTTTTTATGTGCGGCCAGTAGATTTACTTCTTTTTTTAATGTCCCAGCCGTATATGTTTTTGTTACGATTCCATTTGTATAGAGTTGCACTTGATCCTTATCAGAACCTTCTCCTAATTCACTGAGCGCTTCACTGTTGGTAAAAGTGCCGACGGGTATCCATGCAGTTATCTGTTTATTTTGCAAGCTTATGCTGGTATAATCCATAAAAATGTACTGATTTTTAGCATCTAGTGTAATGGCACAAATTTCTTGGATATTATGGGCAGCAGCGTCCTTTAAAGTAGCCATATTGGGGTCTGTGCTCCCTAAAAACCGTTTAGTAGGATTCACCTGAGTCGGTTGGCCTTGCGAAGCGGCAACCGACGCTGCAGAGGCGGGATTACCTTGCTTTGGTGGCGTAACCACCAGTTCTTTTACGGTCTTTTTCAGTTTTTTTAAAAACTGACCCTGACTAGCGGGCATCCAAAAGAAAACCACCATTAAGGTGAATAAAATTGCGGTGCGAAAAGGTTTCATGGCATAATTTTTAAATATTTTTTATAAACAAGGAGTCCAATCCATGCGCTACGGATAGGTAATTTTTGTCAGATCGGTGGTAGTGGTAATACCGGTATCCATATTGAACTCAATGGTTCTGACCGGACCGATACCTTTTGCCAGCCAAATCATAATGTCAAAGTGAGCAGTATTATCTGTTGTATAATTATCCGTGGGAGAGGTAATAGAAATAATTCTTTGCTGGGTTCTTAGATAATGAACACGGATGCAGTTATCAAATGTACCGGCAGCGGTAGTAATGGTGCCTGATGAATCAATAACTGCTTTATTTTCTGTTTGAATCATTTTACTATCCATTTTACTGTCTTCAGTGATATTCAGCCCATGCCAGGTTGCTGTGACAGTGGAGGGAAAAGCCTCCTTTTTTAAGGCGTCTTTGTGAGGCAATCGCATAACAAGTGGCTTTTCTTCATGCGTAAAACTACTAAAAGAGGCAGCAAGGGTTTGCAATAGCTGATAATAGACAGGAGCGACGCTATTTATGGTCTCGGTATAATCTTTATTGTGGCGAACAGTGCTATAGATTTTAATACCCGCAGCAACTGCCTGTAGGTTGGCTACCTGGTAACCCAAAGAGTCATGTATCTCTGTATATTCAACCAGGCTCCCAACGCCTGCTTCATCTCCAAAGATAATGGTATACGTCAGCAAAGTACCTTTTTTATCCGCCATATAGGCAGCATTTAAATCAGATCCGCCTTTTGAAGGGTCGTCGCCTCCAGGATTCTCTTTTGAGTGAGGGTCATCTTTCTGACTACTGGCGCTCGATTTGGAGCATCCGCTCACCCCAGCAAAAATTAAAATGGCCATAAATACCATCCATACCCCAAAAGCCCTCATTTTATTTTGCGGCCAGGTGACCGCCTTTGTACTTTTCATTTGCATCATTTTATTTTATATAAAATTTAAAGTCAAGGCATTAAACATATTAATAGGCTTATTTGTCTTCCAATGCCTGGATAGCCCTTTTGTCGTCTGCCGACAAGCCTTCACCATCTGTAATCTTCCAGAGGCAATCCTGAATAACACCAATAGGTCCGAGTATACTGGGCGCTTCGCCTGGATCCAGATTTACTTTTTTATTTTTTAAAAGATCAATCAGTTCCCTTATGGGTGCTGCATTACAAATAGGCCCAAAAGCATATTTGCTTTCAATTGAGCTCCCGCTTCTGTGTTCATTTGTACAGTAGGCGTAGAATAAAGTATTACAGGTACCCCCTTTGGTTAGACTAACCTGTGTATTCTGAATAAGCATACCGTTTTGATCCTCCGTGCTGGTTGATTCAAAGGTAAGTCCAGCCGGAAATACAAGCAGTGTATCTTTGTCCGTTTTATTGACAAATTCCATGGAAACCAAAACAAAAGCACCACTACCAACTACCTGGCAATAACCTGATCCTGGATAGATAAAATCTACGGCCTTAATCCCGCCTTTGATTTCAACATTGTTACTAAATACAAAAGCGTCTCCTATAAGCGCATCGTGGGACGCGCCCATGCCACTTATATGCCCGGCTGTCTGATTAGCGCCAGGCGCATCTTTTTTTATGGGTGAATCTGATTTGCTGCAACTAATTATTAAACAACAATAAAGACAGAGAACCATTAATGGTATAGGTGTAAATTGGAAGAATTTTGATCGCATTAGACTTTTTTTAGTAGATAAAATACTGTTTGAATGACCCGGCACTCGGTTTACATTTTAATAAACTCAACCCGACGGTTATTGGCTTTACCTTCCTGCGTGTCATTGCTATCTATGGGTTTAGTTTCTCCAAAACCTTTGGTCGTTAACCTATCCTGGGATATGCCCATGCTTACAAGTTGGTCTTTTACGGCAGCCGCTCTTTGCTGGGAAAGCACCAAATTGGCCTGATCTTGTCCATCGCTATCTGTGTGTCCATCAATTTCAAACTTAAGTTCAGTGTGGGCTCGCATCATTTTAACCACTTCATTCAAAGTTCCGGTGGATTCAGGTTTAATGGTTGATTTTGCCACGTCAAACAAAATGCCGTGTGTGATGAATTTCCCGTCAGTAATAACTTTATTATATTTATCCGAACCACCCGCGGCCAGGCGGAAATTTTTAATTTTAATGCCGTACCTACCATCAATATTAATAGCCATTTTTTCAGCACCAAGATTTAGGGTATTGGAGGCGGCTACTCTAAAGGCATCAATATAAACTTTGCCAATATTTTTATTAACATAAAAGGCTATGTGATGCCATTTATTATCTGTTGATAAGGCTTTAGCCAGATTTTCTGCCAGACGAATATGGCCACCTGTGGCCCATTCCACAGCAGAGCCACTGGTTATTCTGAGCCTGTAAACGGGTGATTCAAAGAAGTTTTGAGTGGCTTTCATAAAAACAACGTCAAAATAATTAGCATATCTCATATAATCTTCCTTGTTCTCAAAAGACATATCAAATTCAACCGTAAATTGCTCTGGCAGGTAACTTTCCGTTGACATAAGGGGCGTTATGGACGTGCTGCCACCTTCATCCAGATGGAGGATTTTTTCCCCTTCATAACTTTGGATTTCTGCATTGCCTTTTAGCAACTTAAACCTGGCAGGCAATTCTGCATCCGCCTCTTTACTGATGTCTGGTTCAAAGATGATTTTATCCCCTGGCACAAAATCATAACTTTTATAATCACTGATAGATTTTGCGGCATTCCCACCACCGACTACAACCGCCTTATCGTCGCCGCCTGTAACAGTTGTAGGTGCCGGTTGACCATCTTTCCCTTGAATGGCGCCTTCTGCCTTGTTCATGGCATTTGTGGTAACGTCCTGAGACTTTTGGGTGATTTTATTTTCTACCGTCTGTTTTACCCGGTCTTTTACTTTTTTCCAAATCTGGGCGTTGGCTACCGTAAGCCCTGCCATTAGACAACCTATTAGAAGAATAACCTGCATCTTAGCTTGGTTGATTTTAAGGGCGCTTTTTTTTAGTTGAATAAACTGTTTCATCACTGGAATTTTTTGATTAAAGTTTTTTTTAATGGCAAGCGTAAAAATTGCCTGCCCTGGCTGCATGAATTTTAATTATATTGTGGAGGCGTGTGCTGTGCTTTATTTTAGACTGACTTTTAACAATGCGAAGTTCCATTATGAACGAATGCCAGACAATCCCGTAATTACTGGTTTTTTAAATCTCCCCTGAATAGGGGATTTTTTATGATTCTTTGGAAAGTTCAAAGGCTTACAGCAATTTTACAATCAGCAGTCGCCAACAAAACCAAATGCTTTTACCTTAAATTATTGATTATATGTTTAAAACGGCAAAACGACCCAAGAGATCTCCCTTTTTATCCAGACAAGAATTACGGCCTGCACACGCTATTTTTTTAAGTGCTGGCTTAGACTAATTTCGCCTGATGGTAATAAACATACCTAGACCCTAAATAAAATTATCCATGAAAAAAGGCAATATTTTCCTATCATCGCAAAGTGTGGCATCCATGGAGAGCGCATTAGAGCAGCTGGGAGCCTCCCTTACAGCGTTAAAAAATGTCGCTAATAATATAATGCCTGAAGTGTTAATCCTTGAAGGATTAAAGCCAGCCATTGAAATACTGATAAACAACATCAATATTTCAGGAAAACTTACCGCTCACCTGCAGATTGACAATGCAAACGAATACCTGACTACTGAAACGCAAATTATATTGTACCGAATAGTTCAAGAACTGCTGGATAACGTAATGGAACATGCTAAAGCCAGTGAAGTATGGATTGAATTGAGCAGGCAGTCAGACAGATTTACCTTAATTGTAATAGATAATGGCAAAGGGATTGACCTTTCTCAACTTTATATAAAGGGAAACGGCCTGGCAGTTGTAAAGGCTTATGCGACCTATTTAAATGGATCCATAGAGATTCACAACACTTCAATAAAAGGATGTAAAGTGATTGTGGAAGGAAAATGCAGTTAATAAAAATGCCCCTAATCTAAGTAATTCATCCTATAATCCGCCTGGTGCGCCTAATTCGAGCTTGTTTTTTTATATTGATTAGTTTCGGTTTTCAGCTCATTTTTTATTTATATTTTTATTCTTTTTTGTGCATTTGGACTAAATTTACCCTTGAATTCAAAAAGCATGACCAGCTGCAAAACAAAAGCGATTTTATTTATAAATAGCCGAGGCCTGGGAAATTCCCTGCGGCATCGACAATTGGCCTTTATTATGGAACCCAACTTAGGCGAATTCAACAAAATACCACATCAATTTTTACAAAATCAATAATTGCTTTAATGGTTAAATTACTGGAACACAAGTGCACGAAAGACCGGATACGCCTAATGATTACTTTATTGTTTAATTTGATGACACTATGCCTCCCATCTGCCTCGCTATTCAGCCAATCTGCCTTGGGAAAACAATTAGAATTACCGGATTTCCATCACAGACAGTCAGAACAACAATCAATTTGGGTTAACTCTTTGCCAACAAGTACGAGATTAAATTGGCGATTTAAAACGAATGGGCAGGTGGTGTCTTCTCCAATATTATATAAGGGCATTTTATATGTTGGCAGTAATGACGGTCATTTGTATGCCCTCAATGGAAAGACTGGACGCTTAAATTGGAAGTTTAAGACCGGTGGCGCTGTCAGCAGTAGTCCGGCAACAGATGGTAAATATGTATATTTTGGCAGTATGGATGGGTATTATTACGCACTGGATTTACAAGGGAAAATCGTCTGGAAATTTGCCACGGCAGGGGAAAAAAGAATCGGCGCCAAAGGATATGGTGGTATGCAGCCAGACAGTATGTATATGGAGGATTTGTGGGATTATTTCCTTTCTTCTCCCATCGTTCAAAAATAAAGGACACTACCTATGTATTTTTTGGTAGCAGTGACGCCAACCTATATTGTGTGAATGCGGCCACCGGGCAGCTAAAATGGCATTATAAAACCAAAGGTCCTATTCATACAACGCCCGTTATTGCAAATGGCGTTTTATACTTTGGTGGATGGGACACCTATCTGTATGCATTAAATGTGAACACCGGACAGCTACTTTGGCAATTTAAAACCGGTGATAAGCCCTTCATGCGGGGCATTCAGTCCTCCCCAGTGGTAAGCAATGGAATGGTATATTTTGGAGCCCGGGATGCACATGTTTATGCCTTGAATGCACAAAACGGCCACCTAATATGGGCACACCCTACCGCGAACTCCTGGGTACTGACCACAGTTGCGGTGGGTGACAGTCTGGTTTTCGCCGGGACTTCAGATACCTACCTATTATTAGCACTGGATAAAGATACCGGTGAAGAGAAATGGCATTTTAAAAGCCGCGGTTATGTGTATAGCTCACCAGTAATAGCTGGTGAGCAAGTTGTATTTGGCGATTACACAGGCAACCTGTATGTTGTGGATATCAGATCAAATGGGAAAAAATTTATAAAATACCCAACACCATCGCGTCAAAATTCTGCAGGCACCATCTTAAATATGGATACCCTCGATTTTAAATTCGCGGCCAACGGTGCTGATCTTTATTTATATAAAACCAATCAGAAAGTCATGGAAAGCTTTGACCAGCTAGGAGGCATTGTCTGCTCAGTATTGCTCCATAACAGAAAGGTTTATTTTGGAGCCAATGATGGTTATATTTATTCAGTTGAATTAAAATAGGGGGTATAACGGTAACACGGTGCTTTCAGCGCCAGTTATCCAGCATTTTTCTGCTACGCTTCACAAACCGGCTGCCAGCACGTTGCATGAATAGGAGGTATTCACGCCATTGTATGGGGTGAACCTGTTTGTTTTGCATTAAAATCTTTAGTGTTCTTTGTGGTTTTAAGGTCCTCATGGTCATAGCTTTCAGTAGTTATATAGTTTTTTATTATAACATAATACAATCAGAAAAGCAAATATTTATTTAAAAGCCAGGTGAATTCTGCCAGCCTAATCGAAACTACTGGTTTTATTTAAGGCAAAGATAGCGAGGTTTAGCCTTTAGCATATCGCCTTTAAAATTGGTAACAATTTATTTATCTGGTAGATAGGTGAGGGTAAAAGTATTTTCAAAAGACTAATTTTAATTTTTGAAGAAATGATTCCCAAATTATCCCAAAAAATGACGCTTACCTATTAAATACTTGCTTTTTTACAATCAATTCAATCTAAAAGGGGGTGAGTTTGCCGCCTTCCCCAATTAGAAGTGCCTTGTCTATCCCAATTTGTTGCAAAAACAAGGAATCATGACTGCAGACTAAGATGGTTCCTTTATAATCGGCTATCACCTCCGTCAAAATTATCAGATTTTCAAGATCCAGGTTATTGGTGGGCTCATCTAATATCAAAATATCAATGGCCTCTTTTTGGAGTGATAAACAACACAGCGCCAGACGCATGCGTTCACCACCACTCAAAGTAGCGCAGGGTTTATCCCAATCATCCGGTGTAAATAAAAATCGAGTTAATAATATACCTACTTCGTGACTGAGCATACTTGGGTGTTTATATAAATCAACCTGTTGTCTGACACTTAACTGATTTTGAATTATTTGATAATCCTGATCTAATTCAAATATGCGGTTAGTTGTCGTCAAAAGCTCACCCACTGTTGCCCTTTTTTGCCACTTATAAGAGCCATGAGGGTCGATTTTCCACTACCATTTTGGCCTTGTATTACCCATCTGCTGTCGCTGTATAAACTGAAATTAATGGGAACCGGCCAGACTGAAAGGCCGCCTTGCTGATAACAATAACATACATCTCTGGCCTCTACCAATAATTTACCTTTTTGTAAATCAGAATGTGCCAATGCCAGCCGCATACCAGTATTTTGCTTTTCGCGTTCTTTGAGCATTTTAAGCTCGACGCGGATATCCGCTATTTTCCCATCATGGCTAGCAGAAAGCCTGGCAGTACTATTTTCTGCCTTATTTTTTAAGCTGTGCTGTAATATGGTGGGTAGGCCCGCTTTTTCCTGTTTACCTTTGCCTCGGCTGTCCAATTTTTGTTTGCGTTCAATTGCCTGTCGACGGGTAATTTCAGCCTCTTTGAGTAACTGGGCTTTAGATTTTAACTCCTTTAAAAATGCATCTCTTTGTTTGGTCATTTCTTCTTGATAAAAGCTATAATTGCCACCATATGAGCTGAGGCCTGACTGATCCAATACCAAAATACTATCCATTTTATCTAGTAAGCGTCTGTCATGACTGACAATTAGGGCGTTACCTTTATAGCTGTCCAAAAACTGGTAAAGTAATTGTCGGCCTGCGCTGTCCAGGTGATTGCTGGGCTCATCTAGCAATAATAAGGCTGGATGATGCAAGGAAACACCACTAAGCAATACTTTGGTTTTCATGCCTCCGCTAAGTTGACCAAATAACGTGGAAGGTTTGATCATTGGGAGTTGCCATTTTGCAAGCGCAATCGCCAGCTTTTCTTCCAGATCCCACTGTTCATCAAGATCTGTGAAAAATTGCGGCTCAGTATTTCCAGCTAAAATTGCCTTTAATGCCTTTAATGGCCTGTCAATACCCAAAACTTCCTGGATGCTTAAATGATCAAACTGTCCATAGTGCTGGGGCACATAATAAGGCGTATCACTACAATGTATATGCCCATGCGAAGGGGATAGCTTGCCTGTAATCAATTTCAATAGGGTCGATTTGCCATAACCATTAGGTCCGGTAAGGCCAGTAAGCCCTTGCGGTAATGAATACTCAAGCTGCTCAAATAATAAAGATCCATTGGGATGACTAAAAGCCAATTGGTGAAGATGTAACATAATTTCTTTTCTAAAATAGCACAGAGGCACCCGTTAAAGCGACCTCAAACAAATACCCCAGGTACAAAACCCGGGAAATCATGCCAGGTGGTCTGCAAAAAGCAACCAGCCCGTTGATCGTGGTGGAAAAGAAATTATAATTTCATTGCGGTACTGTTACAATTAATATGGCTGCAAAAATAGGAAAATCGAATAGAAAAGTAGAAATTAATTTTTTTAGACATCAAAAAACGCCCGCAAATGGACGCAAAGTAGTCAGGAAATGCTCATTGAAATTAAAAAGAAAACTAAATTACTGATATACAATATAATACACTTTTCAGTTCAAATAATCACTAAAATACCTGCTTGCAGCCATCCTCTTTTTGCTTTAGGTATTCAGTATGGTAGACAAGTCCCGCTTTGTTCTTTCTTAAATTGCTCAAAAAAAGTTCATTAATAAAGTCTGAACAAATACTTATTAATAAGTGAAGTGCAACCAATAGGAAAAACTTCTAAAATTTTTATGGTTACCGACCTTGTTCAATAAGTTATTAAATTTATATGACGCTCTTATTATAGCCTTCACTTATTGCGCTAAATACTTAATTTTCAAGATATAAATATTATCGTGCAGTGATATTCTATCAAAGCAGATAATATTGAACTTATCATGCGCAGCTTTTAAAGACAGATTATCTAAATTAAACGATTGTACCACATCCCAACTTTCAGTATAAAAATGTTAAGCAATATAGGAACACAAATGCTTTATCAAATGTCCAATAAAATGGCCTATCAAAAAAAATCATTAATATCGCTAAGCATTCTCATATGGCTTCAAAATTTAAAACCTGGTTATATACATAACAAAATGCAATTTGAACTTGAAAGCACCACGATCTATATTCAATAAAATAATAAATTTGAAATTAATTATCTCCATATTCTTTGCTGTTAAAAAAATTAAAACTTCGACCATGACTCACTTTAAAAAAGTTACCAGTCCGCTGAAAACCGGTCATAATCAATAGGAAAAACAATTCCCGATTAGGAATTATTTTTAAATAATTAATGCATTAAGGATTAATTCTATCAAATACAATAAAAAAATCTACCAATCCATCTATTAATTGTTTGCCAATGCGAAAAAATATTCAATTAATTATTAATAATGTAAAATAATATAGTATCTTTCCTTCTCAAATATGAATTATTGTTTTTTGAGTGCCTGAATTTCAGAAAAATGATTCAGTAAGTTGAATCTATCTGAACCCTGAATGCAAAAGGGGGCTAACAAATTCAGGCGATGTGATTCTCACAATTATTCAACACCACCTATGAAAATTGACTTTGCAAAAGCATCTTTTAAGGATTTTGAGAATATCGAGCACTATAGTATACAACAAAGAGCGGATATTCATTATGAGTTTTTGCAGTACATGGAAAAGAAGGGGCACCTCAATTACCGCCTTTTAGGCAGTAGTGGATGTGGCCCAATGATAACACTTGAAAACGGGGATAAGTCCGGAATGGATCGGTATATAAGCCTGGTCTCTAATGATTATTTAGGATTCACACAGCATCCTAAAGTAAAAGAGGCTTCCATTCGGGCCATTGAGCAATATGGTACTGGAGCAGGCGCTTCCCCATTAATCGGAGGATACTATAGTTATCATAAAGAAATCGAAGACAAGCTGTGTGAGTTCTTTAACAGGGCACCAGGATCGGCCATTATCTATAATACAGGCTATACTGCAAACAGCTCCTCACTTATGAGCCTATTGCAGAAAGAAGATATCGCTATTGTGGATATGGGCGTACATGCTAGTGTTTATGAAGGTATCCAACTAACCAATACCAAAAGGTTTCTGCACAATAACATGGATGATTTAGAAAGAATCCTGAAAATGGTGCAGCATTCCTATCGCACTAAATTGGTTATCATTGATGGTATCTATTCGCAGGACGGCGATATGGCTAAATTGCCAGAGATCTATCAATTGGCACGTCAATATGGTGCACTTATTATGGTAGACGATGCGCACGGTATTGGAGTAATTGGCAGTAAAGGAAAAGGCGTTTTGAAGCACTATGATATGATGGACAAGGTGGACTTTATAACAGGCACTTTTTCCAAAACCTTTGCAAATATTGGCGGTTTTGTGGTATCCAATCCACATATTTCCGCGTTTTTGCAATATCAATCCAGGCAAAATGCATTTTCGGCAACATCATCACCAGCAGTAGCAGGCGTAACAACCGCCATTCGGCTATTGGACGAGGAGCCTCAGTGGCAAAAAAGGTTGTGGGAGAATATTGATCATCTCAAATCCGGTCTCATCAATCTGGGATTTGATGTTGGGACTTCCCAATCGGCCATTGTACCGGTCAAAATTGGTGATCCACATAAAACAAGTGAACTTGGAAAAATTTTATTAGAACAAGGTATATATACCAATCCGATTCTCTATCCTGCAGTGGCTAAGAAAGATGCGCGTATCAGAATGAGTGTTATGGCAACACATACCAAGGCGCAATTAGATAAAGTGCTTGAAGGATTTGAGTTTTCGGATAAAAAGTTGCATATTGCAAAAATTAAATATTAAAAATTAAAACAATGGCTAGAAAGGTAACAGATGGCCCTATCAGAAACAAGGAGAGAACCAAGGGCAGAATTTTAGAAGCAGTTGGTAAAATAATCCGCTCTGAAGGTTATAAAGGTTTAATTGTTAACCGCATTGGAAAGGCCTCCAGATTAGACAACAAGTTGATCTACCTTTATTTCGGTAATGTTGACAAGCTTGTGGAAATGTATGTAAAAAGCAAGGATTATTGGAATAATATTCCACAGGAATTAATCGATGAGGTAAATGCAAATACGATTCTGGAAAAAGAATCAGTCATTTCTATCATGGAACATCAGATGGATCATATTTATAACTCTGAGGAGTTACAAAAAATCCTGCTTTGGGAAATAAGTGAAGAAAGTCAGCTGATGCGCGAAATCGCAGACGACAGAGAAGCATTCGGTGAGACACTATTTAAAAAGTCTAAATCAACCTTCAGGAATACGGATGTAAATTTCAGGGCCACGGAAGCCTTACTGATTGGTGGTATCTACTATCTTGTATTACACGCCAGGGCAAACGGAAGTACTTTTTGTGGACTGGACATTAACAAGGACAGGGATTATAAGGCCATCAAACAGACTTTCGCCCGTCTTGTAGATTGGACATATGCTGAAGCTAAAAAGCAACAGAAAAAACACGAGAAAGAAAAAGCAAAAAAATAGTTTAAATGTAATAGGGAAGGCGCGCAATACTGCGCCTTCCCTATTTTTTTTAAAGTAAATTCTAGGCATTGCGCGATTCGCGTTTTTTCAGCGCAAATAGGCAATATCGACTACAGGCAATATTTTGCATAATTGCAGGATAGGCTTGTATGTTATATTCAGCTACCTATTCAAAGCTTACATTAACTATTTTTATTTACAAAGCTAGCTAACCTCAAATATGAAGGCGCAGCTGCTATTACAAAAAGACTAAAAATAGGTCGCAAACCTACTTACGAAAGATTCTCTGACAATCTTAGTAAGCTTAACTCGCTGTATCAGTTCAGCTGGAACAGTTTTATTCATCAAAGGTACAGTGTCATCGATTAGTTTACCTTAACTCATCCATTATTAATGGAACAACCAGTTCCGTGAAACTTCAAGGAGCTCTGGGCCATAAATTGATAGAGTCCTTTTCATTTTTCTGCTGTACCCCATCCCAAAAATAAGAAACGTATATATTATAGGAATCCTTAAAAAAGAACCCATCCGCTACGATTTTTGAATCGGTAAAAAAAATACCAAGCCTATTATGCCTATTGGACTTCATTTAATTGGTCTGTTTATTATTTTGAATTAAAAGGCCCCACTAACTAAACTAGTTAAGTGTCCTGCTATTGATAAAAGGAATTACAATAAATAGTTCAAATCTCTATAAAACTGATTAAAAGACCCCTACTAACGACTACACCACCAATTTTCTTCTCATCAGATTCAAGCTGCAACTGATATTGTACACCCTACGGCGGGAAGAACCAGAAGAAGCATTACTATTTAGCCCCCTTAATATGTATCTACCAGCCATTCGCTTAAATAATCTATTAACAATATCAAAAAATCTTTATTAGCTCAAAAACTCCTTCTTATTGCTGACATGGCTGCCAAAGCTCCTTAAACGATACATGATTGCGCACGTATGAGCTCCATTTCTCACTTTTGCGCCTTTTAATTTCTCAAGCTCCTTTATGTCTGTACAAATATATAATACTCTTTACAAGATTATAGGGGGAAAAGCGTACAAATTGATTCCTAAAAATCAAAATTTCATCATGGTGAGAACTTAAAAAATCAAAGGGGCTAAATATACAATTTTGGCCAGGGCAAATTTAATATTTAAATCCATACCCTTTAAAACCATTATGACCTCTACGTCCCAGAATAAAGTAAAATTAATTTTGGTTACCCCAAAAAATAAAATTTAAATAGTGGAAAAAAAATAAATTATTTTGACCGATTTTTATCTAAAAAACAAGCAAAATATTCAACCTAAAAGAACAGATTTTTACAATTCAAATAATAGATTGATAACTAAATTATTAACACTTGCATGGTTGCAGGTCATAAATAAAAAGAGCCTATCTCGCATAGTAGCGATAAGGCTCTTTAGATTAAAAATCAATTAGGTTTGGTGAATACAATTCAGACAAGCCGCTAAATTCACCCTACTTATCAGTCCATTTCTAAATGATCTTCTTTATTATTCAATTTGTCTTTAAGTATTTCCCGATATTGCCTGATTGATACACCTTCTAATTGCTTAAATTTTTCATTTGCATGTTTGGGATCCTTAAAACCACCGGCCATACTGATATTTATAAGTTTTTCCGTAGGGTTGTCTTTCATAAAGCACTTGATCTCCCTAATCTTTTCTTTAAGAAGAAATTCTCGAGGTGTCATCTTATAGACCGTTTTAAAATTTTTATTGAGCAGGGCGGCAGAGATAGAAAATTCCTTCTGGGCTTCAGCAACTGCATTACGACTCAAGACATTCTTCGATATATATTGCTTCACATCCATCATCTTATCCATCATCGCTTGTGGTACAATGTGCTGATTTTCTATCGAACCTGCATGTTTAGCAAAGGAGGCAATTATATCATCTAATTGCTTTTCTAAATTAATCATACTTTCATTCAAATTACTGGAAATGGCTTCCATTTGACGAAGCACTGCATTCACCTGTAAACTAAAATTCAGGTTGTTTTGTTGCTTTTCAGGAAATAATGTGCTGGTTTTCCCTAACAGCATCTGATCATAGAGTTCTTTAAAGACAGGATAGGTCTTGGCTAAGGTTTTAAAATGTTCGGGTGTAACATGAATATCAAAGGTCGACATCTGTAGGCTGGTAAAGGACGTAATCGTAAAAGGCGCCGGATTTACAATTACATTATTTGTGCCAGCAGAAGTCAGAAACCACTTACCTTCCTGAGAGAGCTTGTACATGGCTTCTCCGTCTAAAAGACAATGAAATTCAACATCGTCAGAATGCATTTTACAATATAGCTGTCTGCGATACTTTAAGAAATATTGCGAAAACCAACAAGCATAACGGCCGATTTGTAAATACTGAAAAATCATGTACTCACCTTTAGCAACTTTTATATGATAGGCCTTAGCATAGGGCAATATGCGGCAATTTACATTTGGTGGAATCGACGGTTCAACTGTTAATCTTGGACCACCCAAAATACCCACTATAGATTGTAACATTTATTTTATTTTGATAGGTAAACGATCTTTCACAAGTTTCTGAGTGGTAAATATACATAATAAATAATAATTTTATGACCTAATTTTATAAATTTTCTCAATATTTGGTAAAAATGAAATGGCAGGCCTAAAGCACTCTCCAGGCTTAATCGTTAAATTAAATAGTTTTGCAACGAGATTTCTTTTTCAAATTTTTTTGGTTGTTATCTCAATAAGTTAAAAGAAATTATTAGATTTACAGTATGGCTTGGTTTATAATTCAATCATCTACTTAAATCTAATAAAGATGGATCAACAGTTATTAAATATTATTGCTGATTTTTACCGCGATTTGCCAAGGCAGGGGCCTGGGAGCACCAGGGCGACTAAATGGGCCTTAAACAGAATAATGGAGATGGGGCCGATTGAACACGTGCTGGATATTGGTTGCGGCACTGGTGCACAAACGATGGTCTTGGGTCAGGAAACGGGAGCAAAAGTAGAAGCATTGGACAGGGTTCAGGACTTTTTAGACGTCCTGAAATCAAAAAGAGATAAACAGGGGCTGGCAGATGCAATCCGGCTGCATCATGCACAGATGGATAAATTGCCATTTGAAGCGGAGTCGTTTGACCTAATATGGAGTGAAGGGGCTATTTACAATATGGGATTTACCTATGGTCTGAAGAACTGGGGGAAATTATTAAAACCAGGTGGCTTTTTAGTGGTTTCTGAGATTTCCTGGACCACCGAGAGCCGACCACAGCTATTGACCGACTACTGGAATAACAATTATCCGGAAATGGATCTCGTATCGGCTAAGGTGCGACTGATCGAAATGATGGGATATAGTACCATTGGGGCTTTCGCTTTGCCAGCTGTAGGCTGGCGTAATTACTATGAACCAGTTTCCCAGAAACTTGACGCATTGGATGGATCAGGCAATGCCGCCTTACAGACATTTCTGGATCAAATTAAGACAGAAATCAATATATTCAATGAATATAAGCAATATTATAATTATTTCTTCTATATAATGCGGCGGCCCTAAACCATAAGAACCTGCATTGCATTCGTTGGCTAAATTTGAGTCCTATCCATTAAATAAATTTAGTTAACCACTATTTTTGTGATCCATTGAACTAGTGAGTTAAAATCTGGTAAGCCCCCTGAAATCATTATGGCCTAATAATTTCAGGGGGCTTTGTTTAAAGCTAAGATAAGTACCTGCCACAAATGACTATTACATTGCTAAGTCAAGTGATTCAATCCACATACCTAACCCTACTATCCCAGGCAAAATCAACACGACCCTTTACAATACATATATAGCCATGTCTTACTTCCTCCAATTTTTGTAAAACATAATGCCAATGAACGTAGCCGTTGTGCATAATTCATTATTCCGGCTTTTACCTCTTAAGCATACCAGTTGTATAAACCATGCAATAGAATTTATTTTTTAAATTATTGTCCTTGTTTTAGGGGCATTTTGAAGCCCCCAAAGACCATTATCCTGGAATTTTAAAAATTCATGTCCAAAAATCCACTTTTTTTTACAAGGAAAAATCAATGATATTTTATTTATTAATAATTTATATTCTTTTCATACATAATAAAAATTATTACAATTATACGGATAATGGAATTTCCAAATAAATGGCCGGTTATTATTCCCATTTTTTAAGGCAGAAATTGCCCAATCTGGAAAATATTTATTTGGTTATCAGGGGTTAAGCGCCTTATCTTTGTGAAACAAATGAAATCTAGGATTGCATTCTAAGATATTAATCACCTTTTGGTTGCATGGCTTGTTCTTGAATTTCTATCATGCATGTTTCTTTCACCTATATTGCCAGGGTAAGAAATTCATTAATAAGGGCTGCACAATGCTCGAATTTGCCAGCCATCCATGCAACCAATTTTGGTGATAATATTTACTAATCCGATTGATAAAATATAAAAAGGGAATTAAGATGGTCACAGTAGCACACAAACCATATATAAGAAATGATATACATATGTCTTTAACAAAGAGACATTCTCAAATAAATCACCTTGATCAAAGAGGGAGCGATCATCCCTCTTTTGTTTGGATGCATGAGACATTGCATGAAGAATTGTATAGGGCATCAGCATCATTGCATGCAGATGATTGGACAATCGGGATGGAAACAAAGATTGACGCACATCAAATGATGTCGGACAAATCGGATGCCATTACCACAAAAAATGAGGAGCCAGATAGCCCTCGGTCCAAACCATATACAACATGTTTGTCGGCAGACCAAACAGGACAGGATTATATTTTCACCAAAAGCAAATGCTCAGGCGTTGCAAGTTTGGAAAAAGGCTTCGGTCCTAAAAAATCGAAGCCTTATCCTGTCTTTTCTGAAAAAATAGAAGGAATTGATTACCGTAATGAATTTGCAAGGGTTCCAGCGCAGTGGATGTTGCAACAAATTAATAAGGGCAAACTTAAGATATATTTCCCTAGGCTATTTTGGCCTACTGCACCACAGCAGGATTTTGTGGAAGTTATTTTTGAAATGGTGACAGCTTACAGTATATATGGAAGGACTTGTTTTAGACAGGCACTGGAAATGACCATACAGCGGTCAGCATTGCCTTGGGACTGCCTTTCTGCCGCAAACATGGAAAATGATTTAGATGCACTGGCAGCTTTGAGTGATCGATTTCCATTTTTAAACAATGCTTCTTTCAATTAAGTAGCATAATATCTTCAAGTTTTCAGTAATTGGTAGGTTAGCCGGCCCCAACCCTAATTGGTTGGGGCCGGCGTTTTATAGAATTATCAACACACCGTTTTTAAGAATTAAATCCGCCCAGTTTAATAAAGGCAGCAGAAATATTAAAACAACAGCCTGGTTAATTTATACCATAAGCTAACATTTCTTGTCTGCATCCTCCAAAAAGCTCAGATAACCCTAAAGATAGTGCCTGTCTTCAACTTTACAGCCTATTTAACGCATTGATAATCTATCGATTTAATCAAAAAAATCAAAACAACTGATATATTTGCCTAAGGCGACGCAAAATTAAAAGTGAATGCCTTGCCATTTTTGGGGTGTCTTAATTGATACAAACCTAAATAGAACATTGGTCCTGGCCCTAAATTTGAGGTGCAAAATATTTTATAGGAGGCTAATAGGATACCCCGAATTAAAAATAAAAAATAAGATTATGAGAACAATCAATCCATGGATCAATTTCAATGGGAATGCAGAGCAGGCATTCTCTTTTTATAAATCAGTTTTTGGCGGTGAGTTTACAAAGGTGGTTCGATTCAAGGAGTTGGCCAGCCCAGAATTTCAGGTTCCGGACAATGAGGCAGACAAAATAATGTATATTGCCTTGCCCATCGGCAAATCAAATGTATTAATAGGCAACGATGTACCAGGATTCATGGGGCCCGTAAATGAAAACGAAAACAGGTCTAAAATATTTGTTGTCACTGATAGTCGCGAAGAAGCCGACAAAATCTTCCATGCATTATCAGTAGGAGGGAGTGTGGAAGGTCCTATGGGAGATAGTCCGTGGGCCACCTATGCAGGTATGTTTAGAGATAAATTCGGTATTGAATGGATAATTGAATTTGATCCGACCTCTGGTAGCAAAATTTAAACGGCATAAACACCGGCAGTTGGATTACTGGATAAGTCGTAATTCTTTAATTTAGTGCACAAAATAGCGCATAAAGCTGGCCAATTTATTGACGGCAACAAAACAAGATTATTTGTGGACTTACCGCATTCAAATCTTTATCACAGAGATTACACCAATTGCTTTAGATGCATTGAGCTACATGTTTATATTTATATGGTTAATCTGGTCAAACAATTAATACAAAAAGTTACAATAAAAACTTGCAATAAAAAAAGGGGAAAAGTCGATCGAATGGAGCCCAATCAATTTTTCCCCAGTTTTTCATATAACGAATCGAATCTTTTTCATAAGCAAGCAATCTGTGCTTGATTGTCGTTACACGTTTTCTTCCCACTTTCTTCAATCCCATAATTCGGAATGAGCGGATTGTCTGGAAGTGTATCTTATCGCTTGTTACTTTTGATAACAAACAGCGTATTTTATTTGAAAAATAATTTAATCCCTTGCTCTCTTATTTAACGCTTCAGGCTTTTAATTAGGTATCAAATTAGTTTATTTAATTTGTCTTTTAAATTTGTTTATTAAATCGTTATTACATCATATATTAATTCAATTAGCTTCTTCATTAGCATTTTCACTGACGCTTATTTCCCCTTCATTGTAGTTACATCATTCACCAATTCAAGTCTCGCTGTTCATGAATTTCCAATTTCATATTTTTCATGCAAATTTTCCTTCTGGTGAATTACACTACAAATATCTGAAATATTCTGGAAAAATAAATACCATTTTGGGAGAATGTTTACAGCATAAATTTGTGACTTAATCCCAAAGTTTTGATGCAAATAAATATTTGTTTTTTAGTCTAAAAGCGCGTCCTATAGCTATTTTTAGCCCATTACACTGTATCTTTATTATCCAGCTTGTGCTTTTTTCGATATTCCTTAGGAGTGCACCCTTCAATCATTTTAAATGTTCTGGCAAAATGACTTCCCGTATTAAAATTCATGATCATCGCATAATCATCATTTGTCAAATGTCTTTGGTCAACCATCAGGGATTTACATACTTTGATCCTTTCTTTGAGTACAAAAGTGCTAGGCACTGTTCCAAATAATAATTTAAACCCTTCTGTAAATTTTTTATGCCCCATCATCGAATCAACATGTAAATTCGCTAATGGAATTCTTTCATTCACACTTTGCGTCAAAAACTCCTTCGCTTTGATCAATCGTTTTACATCCTCAAAAGAGTAACTATAATCACATTTTACCCCCTCATTATGCAGAACAGAACTTAAAAATTTACTCAGGAGTTCTTTATTACCATTGCCATCAAATAAAGACCGATTGCACTTTTCAATAATCTCTGTAATCATGCCCTGTACAGGCAGATTTTTGGAAGCTGCATGTTTAAATAATTTGGCATTGATACCTGCACTAAAATAATGCATCCAGTTTCTGAAAGAAGGTTGGTCCGCAATCAAATCTTTAAAAGTTGGCGTAGTCAGGTGCACATCAAAGGTAACCAGTGGTGTCGTATCAAATTTAGCAACGGATTTTATTTTTGGATTATACAATATATTGTGATCACCCGCATTAAAATGTTGCCACTCATCATTGTTATTTTTATAGAGTGCATAGCCTTCAATAATATTATGGAATTCTACCCCAGAAACACTGCCTTCACAGTATATAGTCGTTCTTTTATTAAAAACATAATGGGATATCCAGATATTCCATACACCACCAGGAATTTGCTGGAATAGCATATAGCCACTCTTGCCTACCTTAATATGATATGCTTTCGCCTCTGCTATTGCATATTTTCGTAACTTTTGTGGCACACCTTGTTCAATAGTCAGCAGTTTATGCTGCTCGTCGAAAAATTTCAGATCATTCATAAATAAAATTTCATTTTATTAGACAACAGACATTACAGTTTTTTCTGTCGCCATGGCATTATAAAACTTAAATACAATTAGATGCCCTCAGTTTGAATGCCCTGGATCAGCCTTTATATAGGTACATCAGGACTTCAATAATAACGGACATTTTTCACATGTAAACTAAATCGTCATCAACGATCAATCAAATATAAATAACTATATTGATTTATAAGCATTTAATGTAAAAAATATAAGACGTATTTTTTTACTTTTCTGTAGTCGTTGACTTAATTAATTGTATTGTAATATGTTGTGTGATTTTTTGCCGCTAATAAAAATAAAAAATATTTTGAAAAATATGAAATTATCTATTCAAATGACTGCTACTCATTAAAAATGACTGCTGAATTGATAGGATCCAGCGCTACTTATATAAACAGGTCAGGTTTATTTGACCATCGAGGAATCTACTGTAGTGGCCGTATCCGTTATAGGTGGCAAGGTGCCATCATGCTGTTGATTTGCCATGGTTCTGTCATTGGATCTGTTTTGTTGCACGGTATCATAATGCCCTTCTTCAGAGCCTTCATCGTAACGGTCATGACAACTTTGAGTAGTACACAAAAGACCCATTGCAAGCGCAATGGCAAGACTGGTTAAAAATTTTCTGCTTCGCATGATCTGAGATTTTTATTGAATGGAATTGTTGAACAGTATAAACGCCCCAAATTACATTCCAAAAGCGGGACACGATGACTGCCTTTAACAGGGACACTTTAGTCTAGATTAAAAGAGCCCCTGGAGAACCAGGGGCAATTTACAAGTACAATAGTGAGGTATTGTCGGATTCCTCCCACTGTAGCTATTACCAGTAGGAGCTGACTCTACTGGATTATATATATAATTATTTATATTTAATATTACAATAAATACTTGTTAATCAATCTCTTTTATTGAATAACTACTTTATTACATGTACTCAATATATTTGGCTTCTTTACTGGGCCATGACTGATCATGAAAATGTCATGGATGTTGATTATTTTTTGTCTCATTACAAATGTAAAGAATATCCTAAAATCAACAAATTAATTATAACACTTTCCTAAATCACAATTCCAAAATTCTGATTTACAGTATGTTAGAAACATTTAAACGTTAAATTTAGTTTTATATAGCGTAACAATTCATGGAGATAATTCACAAAATCTAAGCAGCTGGTTTTTATCTTCTCCCTCATTACCGATAAGTCAAAATACCATTATTTACGATCGCAACCGAGGTGTAGGGGTGCTCCGTGGTTTTAGAAGTCCCCATAATGTGGCAGACCCGCCATCCTTTTACTTTCATAAAATCGGCAACCAGCGCCCGGTGGCAACGCCACCAGAGCGCTTCTGAACACATAATGGCCGTTGTTTTTCCGAGCGCCAATACCTCTAATTCACCGACAGCCTCTAAAAATGCAGGCGTTTCCATATAATCGGCATAAGCGCTGAAAGACGGATGGCGCCATCGGGTATTTAAAGAATTTTTGTTCGGCCTTCTTCTACCGCCCAAAGATTCCATATGCTGATATTGAATGCCATTTTGGGGTAAACGAATCGCTAGTTGGCTTTTACTGAACTGAGGCCACTTTTAGACCCCGGAAACCGCCTGATATCCACTAGTAATTCGATCTTTTGAGCTGCTAATAATGCCAAAAATTCGCTTTCTGATCGGTTTGAATGACCAATAGTAAATATGGTACGTGGTAAGGTTATCGCTTCTGGGGTCAGCATAAGACAAAAGGGTAATAATTCATTGATAGTAATACAGATTTATGCTGCAATTTACCCACCAAAATGGAGTTTATATCAATTTTTGTATTGTTTTAGACGATCCGTATGGGTAGGGTTGCCAAAAGTAATCAGTCCCTCCATGCGCAGCAGCCCCAAAGTGCTTGCTTAATTTCATAACAATTGTTATATTTACATTTGTTTGGCAATCGTGTCGTACGCTCTATGCCCATTTAGCAAAACGGTGTAGGGTAGTGCGCTTGACCGATCAATTATATCATCAAAAATCATCCATAAACCATGTGCTTTAAATCACAAAAACACTGCAATCGAAAAGCTATTAAAAGGGGCGTCGGGCTACTAAGTGCCTTATTATTAACTACCGCAGCCAGGTTGTTTTCCCAAAATATGACCGCCCAGCAAAGCACAAAAACCATTACCATTGACGCCAGGGCGCCCAGGATCCAGGTCTCACCGACCATGTGGGGTATTTTTTTTGAAGATATTAATTTTGCTGCTGATGGTGGTATTTACGCAGAATTGATTAAAAACCGCTCCTTTGAGTTTGACGATCCTTTTATGGGGTGGCGGAGACTGGAACAAAAAAATAGTCCGATTAAAGTGGATTTTAATGGTAAACTACTGATAACTAGTAGAGGAACAAGTCAACCGCACACAGGAAATCATCGATATGCACACATTGATCTATCAGGTTATTTTGGATTGGAAAACGAAGGATTCAGGGCCATGGGCTTTAAAAGTGGGGAGCCGTATCGTTTTACCGCGGCTTTTAGACTTAAAAAAGGCACATCCCTTGCAATCCAACTTGCCGTGGTCAACGATTCAGGGATCGTCCAGTTCAAAACACCATATAAGCCGCTTGCCGCTACAGATACGTGGACAACTTTTGAAGAGGTATTTACAGCCACTTCGACCATTAATAAAGGTAAACTACTGATTTTGTTTAAAGGAAGTGGGGCATTAGATGCAGATATGCTCTCTTTATTTCCAGTGCATACCTGGAAAAACCGTCCCGGGGGCCTTAGAAAGGATTTGGTTCAAAAGCTGTATGACCTGCATCCAGGTTTTATTAGGTTTCCGGGGGATGTATTGTAGAGGGCAGAACCCTTGTCAACCGGTATCAATGGAAAAATACAGTAGGTCCGGTGGCAGAGCGCACAACGATTGCCAATCGTTGGCAGACAGAATTCAAGGCACCGCGCAATGCACCGGATTATTATCAGTCTTATGGCCTGGGTTTTTATGAATATTTTCTACTGGCAGAGGATTTGCACGCCGCGCCCTTGCCCATATTAAATTGCGGTATGGCCTGCCAATATAACTCTGGCGAAGTGGCCGCAGATCTGGAGCCTTATATTCAGGACGCCCTGGACTTGATAGAATTTGCCAATGGGGACACTTCAACTCCGTATGGACACCTGCGCGCCAAAATGGGGCACCCAAAGCCTTTTCACCTTAAATATCTGGGCATAGGCAACGAACAATGGGAAAGTCAGTACTTTGACCGTTATAAAATCTTTGAAAGTCGATTAAAACTGGCACACCCAGAAATACAACTCGTATCCGGCAGCGGCCCTTACAATAGTGGTAAATGGTTTGATGATGCCTGGAGTACCCTTAGAAAGCTCCATCCAAGCCTTATTGACGAACATTATTATGCGCCACCTGAATGGTTCTTAGACCAAGCCGGACGCTATGACGATTATGACAGAAAGGGACCAAAGGTTTTTGCCGGGGAGTATGCCGCGCATGGCAAATCCGGTAAGGCCCCGGAATCTGCCAATAGTTTTTACAGCGCACTGACAGAAGCAGCCTTTATGACCGGTCTGGAAAGAAATGCAGACGTAGTCCGCATGTCTTCCTATGCACCGCTGTTAGCCAATGTAAATGCCTGGCAATGGCGGCCCGATTTGATCTGGTTTGACAATCTGCATTCCATAGCGACACCCAACTATTATGTACAGCAAATTTTCTCCCTCTCCAAAGGCACAGAGGTATTAGCAACAACAAGTGCCAAGGCACCCTTAAAAGGGCAGGATAGCTTATATGCCAGTACCACGCTAGATAGTACCACCGGAAAAATCTATATCAAACTGGTGAATGTAAGCAATAGCAGTAGAGCCCTTACTTTTAGGATAAAAGGACTAACTACGCACAGTAAAAGCAGCTCCATACTCGGAAAATGGACCCTATTTACGGCAGATAGTCCTCAAGCCTATAACAGTTTACAACAACCTGGGCTTGTTCGACCTGTTTACCTTAATTTTGGCCAAAGCAATCTAATGAAGCGAAAACAATCCCAAAAGGATAAAAATAAGCCTGAACAGTTTTTGGGTTATCCCTTGCCCCTTATTAATAACATAGGTGATGACCTGCAGTTAAAGGTTACGACTCCTGCTGGGGCTGTAAGTGTGTTTGAGCTATCACTCAATCCGCAAAAAGCCATACATCGGCATATAAACAACACCCGGCAGCGGCATAATTGATAACGATTTTATTTGCAAAGCGACAGCAAAGGCAGCCTTATTTTAAAAGAAGATGGCATTACATTTGGCATTTTTCTACAAATAGCAGCCAGCGCTGTCGTTTTCTTTGCGCAGCTGCGTTTTTGATTTGGATCTAGATTTTATTTTTACAACCGTTCATCCAAGTAATCGTCACTAAATTTCAATAAAGATTTATTGCATATTAAATAATATTATATCAGATGGAAGAAACCTTCACCTTACCGATACATTATAAAGGCCGGGAGACCTCAATTGAATTTACCTTCCGAAAGCTGGGCTATACCTATAAGATATTTGCCACCATAGATGGACATCCGATGCAGTTTGAACCGGATGAAGAAGGAAGTTTCAGGGCTACACTTGCCGATCTGCAAGGTGACAGGGCACATCCAACGACTACCCGCAATCCAGACCGGGGATTGATAGAGGCAATTATACAAAGACTCACCGTTGAGTTCAAATAAGATAAAATTACTAAATTAATTAAGTAAGTAAGTAACCGCTAACTGCAAACTGGTTGTTCCCCGTTTTTTCCGGCAAATAAAGTATATTTGGCCAGCGCAAAATCAAAGTGGCTTATCCAGTTGTGTACACTAGATTAAACAAGTTGATAAATTATTGATCCAACAGACTAAATCATAAATATATTCCTATGGCAATTAAAACTGCCCGTTTTCTTGTAGTATCCATACTAACTTTAGGCGCCCTGCCAATGGATAGTATGGCTTCCACTGACCATTTCAATACACCGGGATCAGCGGAGGTGATTTTATCTCAAAAGGCTAAGGTGCAACAAAAAGAACCTGGCGATACCCTTACCATCGCCGATCCGACTATTTTCCCTTATGGCGGTAAATATTATTTAATCGGCACCTCCGGGGATCACAGCGTATCCCGGGGATTTAAGGCCTTTGCATCCAAGGATTTGCTCCATTGGCACCGGGTAACTATGCCCAATCAACCGAACTATCTTGTGCTGGATAGCGCTCAAAGTTTTGGCAATAAAGGTTTTTGGGCGCCACAACTACTGTTGCCTCCTGGCACTGGTAAAAACAAAGCCGCTCCAAAAAAGGTCCTGATGGCTTACACTGCTAATGAACAGATCGCCATTGCTGCGTCAATAAATGGCATTAAAGGCCCATTTACCCAAAAGACACAAAATACCGATTCCCAAACCAGCAAAACAGGCAATGGCTTTACCAAACTATTTACAGACGGCTTTAAGCATATAGATCCCTTTATTTTTACGGATCCGGTAACTGGCAAGCACTATATTTATTATGTCAAGCTGGATAAAGGCAATAATATTTATGTCAGTGAACTTAAACTGGATCACGAGGGAAGCATCCTGGTGCAAAAAGGCACTGAAAGGCCTTGCATACACGCTACAGCGCACTGGGAGAATACCGCAGGTTCCAGCTGGCCAGTTACAGAAGGTCCAACAGTGCTATACCATAACGGGTATTATTATCTTTTCTACAGTGCCAATGATTTCAGAAACGTGGATTATGCAGTAGGATATGCCACCTCTAAATCTCCTGTTGGGCCCTGGGTCAAATCTACAGACAGCCCGCTGATATCACGCAGCCTAACCGGGCTGAACGGCACAGGACATGGAGATGTCTTTCAGGACAAAAACGGTCAGTTTTATTACGTTTTTCACGCCCATAATGGCCCTCAAAGCGTCGGACCGCGCAAGACTTTTCTGATCGGTTTTGCCTTTACGCAAAATATAAATGCAGGGCAGCCGGACAAAATACAGATGGACTTTAGCAGTGTCCATCCACTACTTGTCACTAAGGAAAAGCAGTGGGAGAAATAGCAACAGTAGGCTGATTAGATTTAATGCTGTACCGGCTGATGCGCTCTGGAAAAAAATCAGACAGCGCGCTTATTTTATTTATTTTTGTTAACAAAGCTGACACAAAGTAGTCATGACGGGCTTAGATGATCAAAACTTGTCCTGCGCTAGTCACGTCAGATGAGGAAGGCGGGTTTGTTTAACCGGCAATTTGTAGAGATAATTGCCCAATCTGTCCTAAAAAAAGCCAGGTTTGACAAAAGGGAAGTTGTAATCCTTAAATGTCCCCTAAATCCTTGTTAACCCGCCCCTATAAATTACCTTTACAGCAAAATTACTTTTTGACAAAAACCCTTAAAATAGCACTCAAGACCTTACTATGGGTAGTGGGATCCATTATTGTGATTCTGGTCTTGGTTATATTACTACTGCAAGTCCCTTCTGTACAGAATTATATCCGTAAAAAAACAGTAACCTACCTGGAGCATAAACTGGGAACCAAAGTAGAGATTGGTTCTATTTACCTAAACTTCCCGACTACTTTATCGGTTAAAAAAGTTTACCTGGAAGACCAGAAAAAGGACACTTTACTCTTTAGTCAGGATCTGGAAGCCAGGATGAACCTATGGAAACTCTTTAGCAAAAGACTAGTGATCGACCAGATCCAATGGCAAGGGGTTACGGCTAAAATTGATCGCACCAAAGACAGTGTTTACAATTTTGATTATATCATCGCTGCATTTGCAGATTCCACGGCCACATCTACCGATACAACTGAGTCTTCCAGCAGCTTTGCCATCGATCTGGACAAAATCAGTCTGGACCGGATCAGACTAGTCTATAATGATTCGGTGGATCAGAATTATGTTAGTCTCTATCTGGGACATTTTGACACCAAAGTATCGCGATTTGACCTTGATAAAATGGATTTTGCCATTCCCCAAACGCATCTAAGTAATGTACAGGCATCCATTCGGCAATTGGCCCTCAGCGAGGCTTCGCCTCAGGCAGATACAGCGACCACACCACTGAACATGTCCCTGTCTATTGGTACGGTAGATTTGTCAAAAATCGGGTTAAGTTATCAGTCCCTGGAAATGGATGCAGGCATTGACCTTGGGCGTCTTTTGGTTCAATTTGATAAAATAGATCTGCCTAAACAAAAAATCGGCATCCGGCAGATTCTGCTGGACACGACCAGCGCTGCACTTGTAATGCGGAGTCCAAAAACAGTGACCAAAGTAGTTAGCGAGACAGCCAGGCATATCGACACCTTGATTACACCGGCCACCACCATTGAGCAACCCTGGTCTGTTACCCTCAACAAACTAGTACTGAGTGATAACCATGTACGTTTTGACAATCAGGATATGCCTGCTGAAAAAGAAGGGCTGGATTATGGCCATATGGACTTACAACATATCAATGCCCGAATGGAGGACTTCTATTTTGCCACTGACTCCATGCAAGGTTCACTCCAGCAACTCAGTTTTACAGATAAAAGCGGCTTTACGGTAGATAGTCTGAGTGGCCTGTTTTTCTATGGCCCAAAAGGCGCCTGGCTTAAAAAATTCTATCTCAAATTACCAGGCAGTATTTTGCAGCGTCAATTAGCCATTACTTACCCCTCCATCGACGCGGTAGCAGCAAATCCTGCGCTTTTAGGCCTCCATGCGGATATTGACGGAAGCACCATCGCCGTCAAAGATATCCTGATGGTCGCCCCATTTTTAAAAGCCTATCCGGCCATTACAAATTTCGGATCAAGTGTCGTCAAATTAAAAGCAAAATTAGAAGGAAAAGTGGGTGACTTAAATATACCGACACTTGCCATCAGCGGACTGGGAAATACTAGCCTGAAAGCCTCCGGCCATCTCACAGGTCTGCCCGATCCCAATAAGACTTATATGGACCTCGTTTTGTCTGAGTTACAGACAACAGGAGGTGATATTTTGAAAATGATGCCCGCGGATGTAATGCCAGAGGGATATCAGCTACCCGCAAGCCTTAGTGCAAACGGCACCTTTAAAGGAACAATGGACCGCTTTAATACAAGGTTAGCTTTAAATACCAGTGATGGTAACGCTAATTTTGATGGCGCCATTGATATGCGACACCCCGATCAGGAAACCTACCAGGGCAACCTCACAACAACTAGTCTTGATATCGGTAAAATGGCCGGCATGCAGGATATGGTAGGCAAGCTCACTTTACATACGGATCTAAAAGGCAAGAGCTTTAATCCCAAAAAGGCTAGCCTGGCCTTAAACGGTGTAATTAATCAACTGGGACTAAAAGGATATACCTATCAGAACCTTAATTTTAAGGCGGTGGCCGATCAAGGCAAATATAAACTTGAGGCGAACCTGCCGGACCCGAACCTGCATTTTAATCTTATAGCGGATGCAGATTTGAGCGGAGGTGCGCCTGTTGCACATCTTGATCTTCAATTAGACAGTGCTGATTTTAATCAGCTGCATTTAACAACCGACACCTTAAAACTGCATACAAATGTGCAGGCAAATTTTGCCAGCGCTGATCCGGATTCTTTAAACGGGCAGCTGAACATCAACAATCTCCTGCTGGTCTCCGGTCAAAAGCGTCTACAGGCAGATAGTATCCGTTTTATCTCAACGGCCACCAAAGATTCAAGCAGCATGCTACTGGACGCGGCAAGCCTTGGGCTGGTCGCCTCCATGCACGGTCAATATAAATTAACCAAACTGGCTCCGGCACTGCAGGATCTTTTTAATCATTATATAGCGGTAGACAGCCTGCCTGCGCTGCCGGCGGCCACTAAGGCTTTAGATAGCAGTGCCTTAGCCACCAGGCACAGACGCCATCCCCGAACAGCGGTAAATAAGGAGAGCAAACCCGAAAATGAACTAAAAGACCATCAGCCGGCGCTCGATTCCACGGATTATCAGCGAGTTGATTTTAAAGCAACCATTTTTAAAACGCCTTTAATTGCGGGTTTTGTACCAGATTTAAAACAATTGGATACCATTCACCTGGCGGGTCATTTTGACAACAAAACACCGGCCCTGGATATTAAAGGCACCCTACCTGCTATTGTCTATAGCACAGACACGCTAACTAAAGGTGGCATTGCTATCCATGGTGACAAAAGCCAATTATCCTATAAAGCCGGATTTAAGCATATTGCGGTAGGAGATATGGTGCAACTGCATGAACCCAGCCTTACCGGAAGTGTTAAAAACAATCAGCTCTCCAGTATATTAAATGTCCACGACGTTGCCGGTAAAGATTATTATAAACTAGGTGCGTTAGCCACCGTTAAAGGGAGTCAGCTCCAGCTGAAATTATTGCCCGATAGTCTGTTACTGGATTATACCCCCTGGAAGGTAGCCTCCGATAATTTTATCCAATACGATTCAACTGGACTTATGATCCATAATTTCAGGATTTCGGATCAGGGGCAGGAGCTTAGCGTACAAAGCGAGCCTGAAAATGGAGGCGCCCCGTTAAAAATCAATTTTAAGGACTTTAAAATCGAGACCTTAACCAAAATTGTAAATCAGGATTCCATCCAGATAGGCGGCCTTATCAGTGGCCAGGCAACGGTTGATTCAGTGATGAGCAGCCCGCTTTTAACAGCAGGTGTTAAAATCCAGGATCTGAACTTTAAAACCGATACCATCGGGAATATTCAGCTTGATATTGACAATAAGGTAGCAGGCAAGTATCAGACCCATATAGCTATTACCGGGAGGGCAATCAGGTAGATTTAACTGGCGCCTATTATACTGACCCTGAAAGCAAAATGGATTTTGAGCTGAATATGCAAAAGCTGGCACTTAAATCCATTGAAGGGCTGACACTGGGCTATCTTAAGAATATGAGTGGCAGCCTGGACGGTAAGTTGCGCATCCAGGGAACAACAGACCTGCCGAAAATCAACGGGACATTGCATTTTAACCAGGCAGCTTTTAATGTAGCCATGCTAAATGCTCCCTTTACCATGCCCGATGAAAAGGTAGGCTTTGATGAGCAGGGAATTTTGTTTGATAAGGTGCATATTTTGGACCAGCAAAAAAACCGTTTGACGGTGGATGGACGCATTAAAACGACCAATTACCTGGATTATGGCTTTGGTCTGAAAATCAATGCCCGGGATTTTCAGGTCATTAATAGTACAAAAGCAGACAATCCGCTTTATTACGGCAAGCTTTATATGGATGCCCGGATGAATATCGGGGGCAATATGATGGCGCCGGTAGTGGATGGCACACTGGGAGTGCGAGATAAAACAGATTTGACCATTGTGGTGCCCAGCGCTGATCCATCGGTCGAAGAAAGAGAAGGGGTGGTACAGTTTGTCAAAAAGAACAGGCAGCCTAACCTGGATTCAATTATGATAGAAAACCAGCTGGATTCACTTAGAAATACGGCAGTTCAGGGAATGGATATCTCCGCTACAATTAATGTAGATAAAAATGCTTTGTTTTCTATTGTACTAGATGAGCGCAACGGAGATATGGTGAAACTAAGAGGAGAGGCACATTTAAACGGTGGTATAGACCCCAGTGGCAAGACCAGTCTTACAGGTACCTATGAGGTAAACGATGGGTCTTATAATCTGTCCTATGCCACTGTGAAAAGAAATTTTAAATTCAAAAAGGGCAGCACAATTATTTGGACAGGCGATCCTACCAGTGCCAATGTGGATCTGACGGCAGTTTATATAGCCAATGTTCCGCCGCTGGATTTGGTGGAAAACCAGCTTACAGGTACTGAAAACACGGTGCAGTTTAAACAGAAACTTCCCTTTGAAGTAGATTTGATGATGAAAGGCGAACTACTCAAGCCGGAACTTTCCTTTGATATTACCCTGCCCGATGATAACTCTAAGGTGAATGTATCCAGCGAAGTTACCGGTGCGGTAAACACGCGCCTGGCTCAGATAAGAACCGACCCCAATGAAATGAATAAACAGGTACTAGGTGTACTGGTGCTCGGTCATTTTATCGGCGATAATCCGTTGCAAAGCATGGTGGAAGGCCAGACAGTGGAAGGTGCGCTGAGAAGTAGCGTATCTTCGCTACTCTCTGACCAGTTGAACAGACTCGCAGATAATTTAATCAGTGGGGTAGACCTGGACTTTGGTCTGACTTCTGGGGAGGATTATTCTTCCGGCACGGCCACCAATAGAACGGATTTAAATGTGGGGGTTTCCAAGAATTTTTTAAATGACCGGCTGACTGTCAGTGTGGGTAATAATTTTAATCTGGAGGGCGCCCAGGCGGGAGAGAAGGCGACCAGTATTGCAGGCAATGTCTCCATTGGCTATAAACTCAGCCGGGATGGACGTTATCTGTTAAGGGCCTATCGCAATGATCATTTTATCGTAATTCAGGGACAGGTCATAGAAACCGGCGTAGCGTTTTCCATGACACTGGATTATGATAAGTTCCGCGAGATCATGAAAGGAAAGACAAAAAAACAAAAAGAGTGGCGGCGTAAATTTAGAGAGCGTCGGCGTAAAGAAAAAGCAGCTGAGGACAGTGCAGCAGCAGCCGAAAGGCAAAGTGCCCTAAGCGAGCAGAAAAGCGAAAAGGATTTAACTAAACAGGATGAGGAAGCTGAATCTGTGCAGCAACAAATAGATCAGCATGATGCTCAGGCCAAAAAAGAAGAGGAGCAGTAAGTAGTAGAAGTAGTAATGGTAGAAGTAGCAGCAGCAAGTGTAGCGAAAGTCATAGCCCGAAAGCAACAGCAATTTAGGAGCCGTCCGGGCATGAATTTGGTAACAAGGCGGGGGAGCAGCAGATAATGAAATTCAATGTGTAAAAATTTGATAAGAAAGCCAGTCATGGTAGTAGAAAAAATAAAACAATACAGCACTAATTTACTGTCCAGCAGCCGTGGCAAAAACAGCAGCTGGCTGGTTTTAGTGTTGGCGACAGGTTTTATGTACTGCCTTAGCAGTTGCAGCAATACCCGGTATCTGCAAAATGGCCAGAAACTGTATACAGGTAGTAAGCTAGAGATAGAGAAATCCCCTGAAATCACTGCTAATGAATCCAAGGATTTAAAAGAGCAAATGGAAGAACTGCTAAGGCCGGTGCCTAATAGTTCATTTCTGGGCATGCGCATTAAACTCTATATATATAATAAGACAAAAACAGATAAAACCACGGGTATCAAACACTGGCTGAATCAAAAATTTGGAGAACCACCGGTGCTTGTCAGTGATGTAAATCTGGCTAAAAACAGTGAGGTGCTGCAGGGGTATTTACAAAATAACAGTTATTTTCAGGCGGGGGTGAATGGCAGTTTGGATACAACCGCCAAAAAAGGGTCGGCAGTATACAATATTTTGGCCGGGCCGTCTTATCATATAGCCAGTGTCAGCTTCCCCAAAGGCAAAGACTCTTTGAGATCGGCCATTAATAAAGCCACTCGTAGATCCATATTAAGAAAGGGCAAAAAATACAATCTGGATGACATTAAAAATGAACGGGTACGTATTGATAACCGGTTGAAAAATAAAGGTTTTTACTTTTTTTCACCGGAGAATCTACTGGTTAAAGTAGACAGTACTGTGGGAAAGCACCAGGTGGACATGGATATGATCGTGAAGCCTGAGACGCCCGATAGGGCCAGAAAGATTTATACCATTGACAGCATTTTTATTTATCCTGGTTATTCACTCCGGGACACGGGTCGACACAAGTCTATCATGGAGCATTATGGTTGGTATAATGTGGTGGATCCCCATCATACCATTAAGCCCTATGCCTTTAAAAATACGGTACTGTTGCATCCCGGTGATACTTATAGCCGTCAACTCCATAATAACAGTATCAACCGGATGATTAACCTGGGCCCTTATAAATTTGTCAAAAACAAGTTTGTCCAGCATGAGGAGGATTCTGCCAAACTGGATGTATATTATTATCTGACTCCTTATAAGGGTAAGTCTTTGCAACTGGAACTGCAGGGCAGAACGACTTCGGCCAATTTCATGGGTTCACAGATTAATATTAACTGGAAAAACAGAAATGCCTTTAAGGGTGCCGAGGCTTTTACCATCGGATTATTCGGTAGCACCGACTTACAGATGGGAGGCAGCACCAAAGGTAATAATGTTTATCAGGGAGGGATTAAAACAGGGATCACCTGGCCCAGGTTTATCAGCCCTTTTAACTTTAAATCTGATAATGCCTATATCCCGCACACCAATCTGACCCTCGGATACTCGATCAACAGGCGGGTTAAATTATATACCCTGAACTCATTTACCGGCTCTTTTGGCTATGAGTGGCGGGAAAATGCAAAGCGTTCCCATCAGTTGAACCTGATTAATATCACGTATGTAAATCCAACAGGGGTCTCGGCCGCTTATGCTGACAGTGTTAAACACAGCCAGAATCCGACCCTGGCTCATGTTATTGACAAGCAATTTACTTTTGGACCCAGCTATAGCTACACAGTAACCAATACGGCACAGAGCTATAAAAGGAACACGTATTATTATAATGCGGCCATAGATCTGTCTGCCAACTTATATGGTTTAATCAGCGGCGCAAACGCTGATAAGGGCCATATAAAAGAGCTTTTCGGGCAACCTTTTAACCAATACGTCAAAATTGAAAATGAATTCCGGTATTTTAGAAGGATCTCCAGAAAAAGTAAATTGGCAGCCCGGCTGATGGCAGGTGTCGGTATTCCATATGGCAATTCTACGATTCTGCCTTATAGCAAACAATTTTTTATTGGCGGTTCTAATAGCCTAAGGGGCTTTAGAGCACGCTCATTGGGTCCAGGCACCTATAATGTAGCGGACGCCTATGCAGGTAGCGACTTTTTCCCTGATCAGTCCGGGGACATTAAAATAGAAGGAACGGTTGAATACCGGCCACATATATTTGGCTTTATGGAAGGTGCTGTGTTTACAGACTTTGGTAATATCTGGCTATTTAACGCCAATGACGGTCAACCGGGCGGCGTATTTAACGGGCAGTTTTTAAATCAGATGGCAGCCGACGTTGGGGTAGGGTTGCGGTTCGACCTGACAGTTTTGATATTGAGACTTGATCTGGGTATGCCGATTCGCAAACCCTGGTTGCCAAAGGGAGATAGATGGGTATTTGACCAGATTGATTTTGGCAGCAATAGCTGGCGCAAAGACAACCTGATTTTTAATATTGCCATAGGATATCCATTTTAGTCTACGGCCGACATTTTTACAGAAAATACAAAGGAGGTAAAAGCATCCCAGATGGGTACTTTTTACCTCCTTTGTGCTATTATCCTGTAGGATTTCACTGCAGGATTTCTCTATAGCATTTCCATGCAACAACGAACCAGTGTATAAGGGTCATCCGCAAGGCCAGGCTTAATGCTTTGCCACTACGGATGACACCTGTATTTAAACACCTCAACTCAAATGTGCACTTGTTATATATATTTGTCAGTGCTTAGATTAATCAGTCGGGATCGAAGTTAGTGCAGCGACATTATTCTCTGCCCCGGAATAGCCTTGATTCTGATTGATGTGCGCACCAGTATTTGCGTCAATAGCGCTTTGTGGCACAGGCCAAAGCACTTGATAAGGACTGATTTTATACATATCTCCATGCGGTGTAACGGTATTATTCCTGTAGAAATTATTACACTCCATCACCCGGTCATACCAGAAATTGCTGGTAGAAAAGCTAGTCTTACTATAAGTGTGTCCTTTATAGGATTTACCAAGTTGTGCAAATATATAAGCAATTCTCGTCAGTTCAACCTTTCGTTCTTCTTCATAATATAACTCACGGGCACGTTCATCCAAAATGGTGGCGATGGTGACATCAGCGGCCTTAATTGGCGTTGCTTTTGCCCTTTGTCTGACAACATTAATATCTGCTGCTGCCTCGGTCAATTCACCTTTCCAGAAGTAGGCCTCTGCCCGCACCAGATAGGTTTCAGCCAGTCGGAAAACATACCAGTCACCGTTACCGCCTCTGGGAGGAGTGTTGATGTCGTCAGCAATATAGAGTTTATAGAAAGGAAACTCAAACCATTCTCTTAAAGTGTCTGAACAAAGGATCGTATTGCCTTCATATAACTGCAGATTTTTTCCATAATAGGGATCTTTCCCCTTTAAGGAGGGTTCATTGTAGACAAAATCTTCCATTTTCATCCAATTTCCGGGAGCGTGTCTTAGATCATTGCCAGCATCTGCCCAGATGGCTTTTTCCGCATACCAGCTTGGGCGGCATCTACCAATCCCTCTACCAGTGACAGCGGAAAAAGAAAATGGAATATCCACCTTATCGGAAAGACCTTTATTACCCATAGGTGTTTTGATCTTACCACCGCCCAGATATGGCAGCGTCTGACGCATTATCTGCGTTCCACCATCAAATTTTCCATCCATATCCGGTTTGTCAATCACCAGCATAAGTGCTTCCTTATTGACGGCAATATCTTTATTGCCACTCTGATGTAAATCCCAAATAACGTTTTTGGAGCCGTCACTGGCATCCTGACCAAAACGTTCTGTCATCAGATGATAGTTGCCCCCATCAATTAAATCTGTAGCCGCTTTAATCGCACCATCAAAATCGCCCAACGCCAAATCAATTTTGGCTAGTAAATGCTGACAGGCGCCTTTAGTGACTTCTCCCTTGGCTTTACCTTCATCGGTTACCCATTTAACCGCAAATTGCATATCCGACTGGATCTGTTTTAATATAACAGTCCTGTCGACAGTTTGAAAATCTAATTTGGGTTCATTATAGAGCTTGCCTACCCAAGGCACATCCCCAAATTCATTGGTCAATTCATAATAACGAAAAGATCTGTGAAAATAAGCCTGACCCAACAAATCATTTCTGGTGGCTAGTTGCGTCTGGTCAGTGGTATCCCATTTAGGCTCATCAATATAAGTGATGACGGTATTGGCATATTTAATATCTGCATATCCCTGGTGCCAGAAGTAGAAGATCCGGTTATGGTCGGCATTATCATTGGAGCTGTTAATGGCATCCGGCGTAATCTGCAAATCCATATTCTGGGCGGGGCCCGATTTATCATCCGTACCATCGACGGCGATATCAGAAAAGGTTAACTGGGTAATTTCTGGTGCACCATCACCCGACCAATTATAGCGAAGGTTGCGTTCACAGGCAACCAGTGCCCCTTTTAAGCCTTCAGCTGTATTGTAAGTGGAGGAAGGTGTATAAAAGGACAATGGCTTAGAATCCAGATAGTCCTTTTTGCAACTACTTGTGCAAAGCCAGGTGACACTAAGAAGTAATAGTGCCTTGGAGGCATATTTATTTGAATGAATCGTAAACATATTATCTGTTTTTACTATTTAAGTTAATTTAACCATCAGGTTTACACGGTTTCCAAGTGTAGGTATCTATTTGAAAACCCCTTTTATTTATAAGGTGACATTTACGCCTAGTGTATAATTTCTGGGAGAAGGGCCTGGCGTAGACATTTCAGGATCCCAGAAGTCCCAGTTAGGTGCATAAACGGCTGCGTTTCTGACAGTAAAATAAACCCGTAAATCTTTGATCTGTGCTTTTTTGAGCATCTCCTTTGGAAAACTATACGCCAGTGAAACGGTGGCCAGTCTCACAAAAGAGGTTTTGCGCCACACATTGTAACTAGCACCGCCATCGCTGGAAAATAGTCTTGCATAATCATTAATCTGATTGTCAACGGTCCAATAGGGCAAATCATAATAACTACTACGGTCAATAAAGCCACTATTGTTTTTGGCTGTATTATAGGTAGCCATGGCGCCCAGTTTAGCATAAAGCATAAAGGAAAAGTCAAAGTTTTTCAAGAAAGTAAAGTCATTGCGAAGTGATAGATTATATCTGGGATTTTTATATCCTAAAAACTGTTTGTCGTCATTGGTATATTTGCCATCTCCGTTGACATCCTCAATTTTGAAATCTCCAGGTTGCTGGCCATATTTTGCCGCCAGATCCTTTTCGGCCTCACTATATACGCCCAACACTTTATAATCCCAGACGGCATCCAAAGGATGGTCTATAAACCAGCCATTGGTTATATCATCTGGTTCCCTTTGGCCAACCACATTTCCATTGGCATCCAAAACATCTTGTTTATCTCCATAAAGACTGACGATTTTATTGCGATTAAGTGAAAAATTGAAGGAACTTGTCCAACTAAAATTACTGTGATTAATGTTTTGACTGGTCAGCTGGAACTCTAGCCCTTTGTTATCGATCTGCCCTAAGTTGGTCCAGATATAATCAAAGCCGATAATATCTTCTAAAGAGCGCTTAACCAATAAATTAGTGGTTTTGCTTTTATAGGCATCGATGCTACCAGAAAGGATCCCATTAAACATCCTAAAATCCAAACCAATATTATAGGCTGCTGTTCTTTCCCATTGCAGATTGGGATTGGCCATATTCGCCACATATAGTTCACTAACAGATTCAACTGTCCCATCATCACCAACATGAAAGTATTTGCCAGTAGTAATATTTGATAGGGCTACATAACGGCCAATATCCCGGTTTCCATTGATCCCATAGGAGAGACGCAGCTTTCCGTAGTCCAGAAAATCCGTCTTAAACCAGGGTTCTTTCGTAAACTCCCATCCAAGCGCTACTGCAGGAAAGGTTCCCCACTTATAGCGGTCACCAAAGGCTGAGTAACCATCTCTTCTGACGGAGGCCGTTAGTAAGTAACGCTGTTTATAGGAATAGATTAATCTGCCCATAAAGGCCTGTCCGGTACCATACTCGTCATTACTTGAAGGGACGGCATTCGTGCCTGCACCTATATTATGGTATCCCAGATTATCATTGGGTACAAAATTATTATTATTTACCAGGTCGCTCCAGAATTGATATTTTTCAGCATTTTGTAGTAAGGTCACTTCAAAATGGTGATCTCCAAAGTCATGGTTCCAGGTAAGCAAGTTATCTATATTCCACTGATAGGTATCAGAGTGCTCCCGGTGGACTAAACCTCCCTGTACTTCCCAATTGGAACCTTTGAAGCCAGAGGAATTGTGGTTATAATATTGATACCATTGGAACTGAGGTGTAAAGTTTACCTGGTACTGGATACCAAAAGGTAGCTTCACTTTGCCATAAAAGTTGGCGTTTAAGGTATAATATTTTTTAAGACGATCGGTATAGGTAGGAGCTCCCAGTACATTTTCTGTCTGTCCTAATCCCTGTTGGTCGTTTGGACTATAACGCAATGTGGAGGAGTCATCTGTATAAATGGAGCCTAATGGAGAATTGGTAATGGCTTTATTCCAGTCTGCCGGCACGCCACTTTCATCTCTGACGGCAAAACCAACGTTCATGCCCATGGTAAAAAATCGGTAACCTTCGCATCCAGATTTAAACGACTTCTGGCAATGCTGTACCTGTCTCCATATACGATGCCCTGATTATCCTGATAACCAGCAGACCAATAATAAGACACTTTGTCTGTTTTACCAGAGAGGCTAGCCGTGTAGTTTTGTTGCGTACCACTTTTGATGATCATATCATACCAATCTACACTTCTGCCAGCTAGATAATTGTCGATTTCTACGCCGCGCATGCCTAATCTTTCAAGCCAGATACGCACTGGATCGCCTTTTGCCCCGTCATAGGCCAGCCAGTCATCTACAGATAAATCACTGGGAAGGTTTCTGGGATCACTATACTGATAGGGTTTAGCCGTCTTCGCATTTTGACTCAATGCTACGTTTTCTCTAAACTTTATATACCCTAAGGCGTCATAAGGCCGAAGATTGATTTCTGGAGTAGCTTTACCAAAATTGGCATTGACCGCAACGGTTGGTTTGCCAGATTTGCCTTTTTTAGTCGTAATCGCAATAACACCTTCTGCCGCCTTGGCGCCATAAACAGCAACGGAACTGGCATCTTTCAATACATCTACTGAGGCTATATCATCTGGATTAATATCATTAATGGATCCGTAATAAATGACACCATCCAGTACAATCAAGGGAGTTGCACCAGCATTCAGGGTATTTTTGCCTCTAATTTGAAAATCACCCGAAGGTTTGGCAGCTGTGCTGTAAGGTACACTTAGTCCAGGCACATTTGATCGCATAATATCTTGTAGCGAGGCAGGATTTTCATTTTTTAGTTGCTCCGTATTGACGGTGGAAATAGCGCCCGTTAAATCTCTTTTCTTTTGAGTTCCATAACCGATCATGACAACATCGTCCAGCGTAGTCGTCTCAGGGGTCAATTGAACATTCAGATGCCGGCCAGAAACCTTGAATTCTCGTTGTCCATAACCCACGAATTTGAAAATTAAAATCTGGCCGTTTGCGGCCTCAATAGAATAATGACCTTTATCATCAGTAATGGTACCTTCCTTCGTGCCCTTCACTAATACAGAAGCACCCGAAATAGGTATGCCTGAACTGTCAGTCACCTGACCAGTTACGATTTGTTGCAAATATAGGGTTGCTTCTTTGTGGCTGTCTTTTTTATAAGGCGCTGCAAAGGTTGTATTACTGCCTACAGCTATACAAGCCACGGCCGTGATACCAATCGCATAATGCAGAAGAGGATACCTGGCCTGGCCAAACTTATCCGCCTTCTTTGCGTGTTTTTTAATCATGGAATTCTTTTTTTGAGTGATGAGTTTAAATAGGGAACTGCTCTTTTTAAAGCAATTGCCACGGGATTTTCAAATACCTTTTTGTAATGTGGGAAATACCTCCTTTTTTAAACAGGTGAATAAATAGTATTGTAGGAATGCATAGGCTGCACCCCTGATAGGATAATCATGAATAGTACTTTTGTTATTTATGTAACCTGAACAATAGAAAACGAAAGCTTGCTCCTTTTAGAAAAAAAACAAACCACCTTGGGATACAATCAAACGGAAAAAATTATGAGGCTTAGGAGTTCAGGCAATTCAAAAGTAGGTTAGGCCAGAAGCTTTTAATACCATAGTGGGTGAAAAGGTTTTCACACTAATATTTACGAAAAAATCATTCAAGGCAGTCGCAGCTGTATAATCTGCACAAATGCAATTACAAAGCGAATTTATTAAGTTCATATCCACCATTTGATATCGTTTTAAATGTTAAATCATCAGGTAAGCTAAATTAATCAAATTGGGATATTTAACGATTCTTTTTTTACGGAATCGTTTCCGTACGGATATTTGTTAGGCTCCAAAATTATCTATAAGTAATGATAATCAACAAGTAATTAAATATAAATGATCCCACAAAAATGCAAAATTTGCCTTGTTTTTTAAAAAATACAAGATTAAAATTGTTAATGCGCGATTTAATTTTAAACAAATTATTGTTATAAATGTTAAAACACTGCCTCTATAAGTAGATGATTTATAATTCGATGCGTACTGTTTCACGGCAATCGACTCCATCTGGAAAAGGATGCACAGAGCGGTCAAATTATTTTTAAAAGGAGCATATAAGGCAGTTCAAAAGATGATTTTGCAAACGAGTTCAGGCCAAAAGATGCGAATTCTGGTAAGAAACGCTAGCCTCCAGCCGGTAACATGCTTAAAAGAACAGCGGGAGCGCCCGGATATTCTCAGGCACCCAGGACACCACCGTATACGGACCGTACATGGTTTGCCATCGAAAAATGGCCATAAAATCAAAAAAATAATTATATAATCACTTGAGACTACACATTGGTTGGATTGGCAAGTCCCGATTGGATATCTCCTTCAAAGTGTTTTCCCAAAAGTCCATCAGCCGCTTTTTTAATACCCGCCGGACAATCCCTGTCCATTTGATAATGGATAACAAAAAACAGATCAATGAGCTTAGATAGCTTAGTATATAAGGTTAATCCATCAACAGCAAAAGGAAGCTCCTTCATATTCTGAATAACAAAGGATGATTTGGCAAGCATTTCCAAGATGCATACCCAATCCTTGTAGGTGCCGATTTTAAAAAACTGCCTGATTACACGAGATGGTGCCTTTAGATCATTGATCGTCAAAATCCGTGGTAAATCTTTATATAAAAAGCAGCTGCAGTTATAATAGGTTGGCTTTGTACTGATTGTAGGTACTTTGGAACAGGTTTTAAACGATTGTCCAGGTCCTCATTTAATTTACTGGCTATGTATACAGCATAATGCAATGCTTGCATATATTCTGCAAATAAACGCCTTAATCCATCATTCCAGACATCATTGCGGAAAGCAATTTCAATCATACGAAAAATAAAACTGCGTAATTGTTCGTGGTTAAATTTGTTGAAAATATAGGGAACCGCTTCTATTGGATCCTTATCTATATTTTGGGTGTGCCAGATGGCATTATTTATATAATTGTCCTGCATGATATGCCTGTTTTTAAGCTTATTTATCATATTTTTTGTCACTAATATGGTTCGCCAAAGAAGATACTTAATGCATTGATCTAGATCCAATAGTCATAAATACATAAATCCGTCCTGTCTTTGAACCGTAATTATCTAATTCTGTAAATCAGGTTACAAAATAGGGTAACATTGATTTAAAATCACGTTATAACTACCTCATGGCAGTATTTAACTGAAGCGGACTAAAATGGATTATTTGATCTGCTCACGCGCAAGTTAATGATAAAGATTTAATTTTTTTCACATTTTACCTTGGGAATTAATCCCGCTTTTTTTAAAAGCTAGGATGCACTGAATATAGGCATTTCAGGGGGTTTTCTAAAATTTGGAGCAAATTCCCGTTTTTTCAAAGCCCTATTTATACCGAAAAAGAGCGGGTAATAATGTTTCTGCGAGCACCTAAAGGCGTTTACAAAACGATTAAGCATCTATTTTCGCGCCTTCCAGCACTTTTGCCAATAACTGATTGACTTCCATAGAGCGGTTATAAACCATGAAATGTGTGCCATTTTTGACGGGCAATGTTCGCTTATTAGGACGGTAGGGAAGGATCACGTCTGCCGTTCCATGCAAGTGTTGCATGTTTTCAGGAATAAAATGGTTGTCCCATTTTAATATCCTGGGTACAGCCCATTTAACAAATACGGGATCTGCTTTAAGCATAACATGGCTTAACAAGTCTTTGTCCTCTTTGGAAACGGCTCCGAGTAGCCAGGCAGTAATAAAATTTCTGTGGTGGTAAAAATAATTAGGAACAATTTTATAAATACCTGTCAGACTCGCTAATTTAAACCAGAATGGCAGACCTTTTCGGTTGGTGACACTTGAAATAAGGATCGTATAAGTCGGTTTCAGGAATTTATTCATTTCAATGGCCATCATTCCTCCCAGCGACAGTCCTACCAATATAAAAGGTTGACGTTGATCAATTTTCTCGGCTAATCTTACCGCATAGGCAGGGAATGTTTCTCCTTTGCTAGGTCTGAGCCATGCCAAATGATGTATCACAAACCCCTTGGGCAGTTTTGTTTTTAAAAACATTTGTTCATCTGCCCCAGGCCACTGATAAAATAAGCGTTCATTGACTCTTTTGAATAGATTAAATAAACCAAAAATAGTATTCCCCATTAAATTTAAGGTAAAAGCAGCACATATACCACAAATAATCAACTGGTGCTGAAGGGGTTGCCAAAAAACGTTTACATTAAAGTAATTCAACCTATTGAATATATACAACTTAGGGCCAATTTATAGTTGGGTTTGGACATAAAATGGAAGAAAAACAATCAGCTATCAATCTGGCGCATTGACTAAATAAATGAGCATTCTTTATTATCCAATCAAGCTATATTTGTTAAGGTCACATATAGTTACACCATAATTCAGTGATTTTGGCTCGATTAAAAAAGAAATATAATTAAAAATAAAAAAATATGATAAATTTATGTTTTAATTGATGCTCTTAAGCTGGCTTTTGGGGGATACATTTAAGAGGTTTACATCCAATTTTCTGCCTGTTAACCTCTGAAAGGCAACTAGCGTATGGTCCACAATATTGTTTTCTTAGTCAAAGCATTGCCTGGTTTCACTGTTTTATTTTCCAAATATCGATTTCAACAAAAATGGAAACTATTTTTTTAAATTAAATAATAAAAAATGGCTGGATTTAAAATATTTTCAAAATTCCATGGTGAATTGCAATTGCAAGCAGGCCTGCCTAAAAAATTCAATAAAATAATCCCCGGTGCAGAATGCGGATATGTAGCCCACAACGAAATGTATATGGCTTTCCAGAGAGTAAAGGTGGGGCCATATGGTCTTGTATTTAGTCATTATAATGGTATGTCCAATAGTGATCGTTATTCATGTGAGGATGATGAACCGGTTATCGAAATAAATTTCAATATAGATGGCAAAGCCAGAATTGATTTAACTAGCCATGACTGGGTCGTATTTCAACCAGAATACCATGAAATCATGATTTTACCTTATGTAAAGGACCAAGTACACTTTTTAACCAATAATCTGGAAAACTTTGGCATCCATATTCCGTATTCCAAATTTAAATTATTGGCAAAAAAATTCAAGCATCTGAGACCACTATTGAAAGCCTATGAGAACCAAAAATTCGGCTTTTTAAACAAAAAAATACCGATCAAGACTTCCATTAAGTCAATGGCACTTTTAATTCAATTAACTCAACGAATAGAACGCGGTCTGTATGACCAAATAACACTGGAAATGTTAGAGCAATTAATTGAACAATCTTTGGTACAGGACATAGAAAATAAACCGTCCAAGAAATTAAAATTCTCCTATGTGGATATAGAACGGGTCATAAATTTCCATAGGAAACTCCGAAGCGATTTATCAGTGCCAGTTTCTATAAAAATTTAATCGAAGAATCATATATGATTCCTGGCAAATTGCGAAAAGGTTTTAAATTAGTTTATGATATAACGCCATATGAATATAGACAACAATGCGTTTACGAGTATATTTATGAGCAGATGAAGAATTCTAATTACACGACTTTATCTGAGTTGGTCGATATGAGCAATACCCAAAATGTAACAGAATTTGCCAAACAGTTCAAACGCTATATTGGCGTAGATCCTAAAAACCTACTTAAAAAGGAGTAAATTCTCACCTAACTTATTAGTTCTTCAATATTTACAGTTTAGTTTGATTATTTTTTGAAATTTTCATTCACCATTTTTGAAATTTTCATTGCTATAAATCAAAGTGGGCATGCTGGAGACTACTGTATCTTCGATGTAGAAAATAAAACAGTAAAAATTATTGGCAGGCTTTAAGGGGAACGTGGTGATAAAGTCCATTTACCTGAATGGAATGACGCTTATTGATATGATGGTCGACTATGCCCCTGAGTTTTTTTCAATCGACTATCTGAATACCGGCCACGTTGGCAACCATATTACCGGTATCGATAAGAAAAGGCGCATAGTTGCAGCGAGAGGCAGCAAAAAAACAATTATGGAAGCGCGCACCATAATTGCTTTTTAAAAAGGTATTGCTAAATAAAATATCAAAAGCATGAAAAGAGATTTTTGGATAACGGTCATCTGCATGCTGCTAATTATTTTATGGGTCTATGCAGCAGTAAGTAAACTACTTGAATTTGTGGCATTTGGGGAGCAACTCAATAAGCAACCACTTCCTCCATGGTCAATCCCGCTACTTAAGTGGGGATTACCAGTCGTAGAACTTAGTGTTGCGATACTCATCTACAATACAAAAACAAGGCTCAAGGGGTTAATCGCTTCGCTGTTTTTAATGGTCGCCTTTACATTATACGTAATATTTGCATTAGGTGGTGCATTTGGTAGAATTCCGTGCTCGTGCGCGGGTATTATTTCACAATTAAAATGGAAAGGACATTTAATATTCAATATAAGCTTTACAATCATTAGCCTTATAGGGGTTATGCTTCAAATAAAAGACGGCAGACAATATACAAACCAACAAGTACAGATACGTTGAAATAACAGTTATAACAACTACCAGGAAGTAACCGAAAACCTGAAAATAGAGTAGGAGATTATCAAATCAATGAACTGCGGCACTAAAAATAAAGTGCAGGTAGGCAATTATTTTAAAAAATTAAAAATTAAAAACCATGAACATTGCAAGAAAATGCTATTCTTATGCGTATTCGTATTCGCAATAGCACTGGCATGCATCACCAGCGCATTCAAAGGTGCACCAAAAGTCCAAGTAAATCCATATTTCTACAGTTATGTTGGACCAACTTTTAGTGATCAGGACATAACAAATGCCCAAAATTATCAGCGTGCAGATATTGACCCGTGTACTGGATCACAGGATATTTGTGGTATTTACTTAACTATAGACAATGGAGTTGGAAATGCACCAGATGCAAATGAGTTGGCTACAAAAGCACAGGAAATTAAGGATTCTGAGGCAAACGGATCTCCAGAAACTGAAAATATCGCAATGCAAAACTAAAAATTAGCCAACAAGTTTAAAGAAAGAAGGGGTAGCTCAATTCTGTTTGAGCCCCTTTCATTCTTTGTAATAATTATGGATTTTGTATTAACCCGCTTAGCTCTACCGACCTGCGGTCTATTTGAATTGTATAGCGATCACTTCCAGGAAGTAACTCATATTCTTTTCCATTAATAAATCGATAAAGAGTATCTGCATATTCACTTTCCTTATTTAATCTTCGTAAATCTGTCCATCTAAGACCACGAAATAATAACTCTTTCCTTCTCTCTTTAAGAATTAATTTAATTAGACCTCCTGAAACCGGAGAAGAATATTGTTTAAAAGTCCCTTTTACATATCTATGCCTCAGCAAATTATTTAAGTCATTCAACGCAGCAGACGAATCTCCTTGGCGAGCAAAACACTCAGCTCTGTTTAAAAACATTTCATCCGTGGCGATTCCTGTAAACATGGTATGATTACCTGGTTTACCAGTGTAATTTCCTTTAAAATGAAAAGTACCATCACCATTTGATTGAAAAAATGCATATTTTCTGATATCATTATTTGCATACGATTTATAAAGGGTAGAATCCACTTTGGCTTTACTTTGCTGTAAGGAATTTGGGGAAATAGATTGTATATCATAAATATCTTCCAAATTAAACTGTTCAAACGGCGATTGAGAAGTGCTATCAACTGAATTATAATCAATTAAATTATGATACAATTTTAAGCAACTATCTGCATATTTGCCGGCATTTTGGTAATCCTGCATGGACAAATATACTCTTGAAAGTTCTCCATAAGCAGCCTGCTTCGTCGCCAGATACTTTTCTTTTAAAGAAATTGGAAGGCTTTTTAAAGACAACTCCAAATCAGAAATAATTTGTCGATAGGTAACTTCAGCTGTTGCTCTTGTTATTTTCTCGTTTAGGTCAGAAGTCAATTTCAAAGGAATTCCTAAATCAGATTTTGCTGTTTCCTTATTATATACCTTCATAAACAATTGAGAAAGACCAAAATGATAAAAGGCTCGTACAAAATATGCCATTGATTTTAAAGTATTCGCCCTCTGTTTTTCTCCAGAATTGTTTATGGTAACCTTGTCTGCATTATCTATTACTGTATTTGCTGTATTGATCATCCTATAAGGGCTACTCCAGTCTCCTTTCAATTGATCATATTTTTGCCATAAATATAAATTTTGTGTCAATTCGGAAGTAGCTCCCCAATCATCATCTGTTAAATAATAATTGTCTGAACAAGCCTCGCCCAAAGATGGACTATATGAATTCATCCACGGGTAATACACTAATAGTTCATGCAAATCATCAACAGTGGAGACAATAGATAATGATTGATCCGTTTTTTTTTCCAGAAATTTGCTGCAGGATGTATTCATTAAAATCCAAGACAATATAAAAACACTAAGTAATATATTATGTTTATACATATTCATCCTTTAAAATTTAAAAATTAAGTTTTAATCCCAATGAAATGCTCTTTTGAGGTTTCACATCATAAATAATATCTGGATCCAGGTTGTCTTTATTTTTTTCCAAAGCATCCAATTTAAATTGTTCAAATAAATGTAAAACACCATATTCTTTATTACCTTACTGTTATTATATTTTAATTGATAATCAATATACATCATTTAATTTAATATTATCAGCAGGATCCACATTAATATCACTAAAATTGTAAAAACTTGTTCGATTACTATTCATTGGATAAATAAACGAAGGAACCGACGTAAATTTTTCATCGCCTGGCTTCTGCCATCTTTTCTCAAATTCATAACCAACACTACCATTATAAATTAAGCTATAATAACTAATACTAGGCTTTCTAAAATAATAATTCAGTCTATAGGTAATATTTGCAGCAAGTGTGAATCCTTTAAACTGAATTGAATTTCGGACTGAACCAAATATTGGTGGTAAAGCCTGACCACTAATAACATTTTGTTCAAGTGGATTTTGGAAAATAGCATAATAATCTTTGCTAATTTCCCCATCAACATATCCCAAGGGGTCTCCGGTTGCCGGATCTAAACCTGCAAATTTATAACTGGCCACCAAATATGGATTATAGCCGTCTACAGCAAATATTGAAGTCCCATCCGAAATACGAAAGGAACTTGCATTTGCATAATTAGTTTTAAGCACCTTGAAGGAAGTGTAACTAAGTAAAATTGTAGATTTCCATTTTACTTTTCGATTCAAATTCAATGTATTTAAGGTGATATCAACTCCATGGCCTCCTAAAGTTGCAGAATTTTTACGCACTGAATTAAAACCGGTTATTGGATCTAAATCACTAACATTCATTAAATCAATTGATTTTTTAGTATAATATTCAATTGATCCGCTGATATAATTGTTCAACATGGAGAAATCTGCGCCAAAGTTTAATTGTTTAACCCTTTCCCATCGCAAATCTGGATTAGCAGGCTGACTTACGGTAGCTGCCGGAATATGAATAGGGTTATTTCTTGAGGCAGGAAGGTAACTAATGGTCGTCAACGCAGAAGCATTAGGATCTAGGTTGCCACTGAAGCCATATGTCATTCTAAATTTTAATTCTGGCAGCCAGTCAATTCTATAAAAATCCTCATTAGAAATCCTCCATGCGCCACCTACTGACCACAAGGGAACCCATTTCTGATTCGTTTTTACACCAAAAAAATTGGATGCATCCTTTCTAAAACTACCAGAAATAATATATCGATTATTGTAAGTATAAGAACCATTAGAATACAAGGAAACAAATCTATTAGTAAATTTACTTGAATTGGTAGCATTTAATATAAAAGTCTTCCCTCTTACATTATCATAAGTTTGAAATTGTGTTGTATAGTCAGGCATTTGTGTAGCCAAGGTTGTTTCATCATACCCATAATCGCGTCTTGAATCAGAAGTAGTTAGCATGTCTCTTAATTCACTTCCTATAATCACTGATAATTGATTCTTTGTATTCCAGGTTTTATCAATATTTAATTGAAACCTTCCCGATTGTGATTCCATTTTTCCTCCGTTGTGAACCAAAACACCGCCCTTGGGAAGATGATAAATAGGTGTGCCATCAATTATCTCTGTAAATTCATTGACTAAATCTCTTGCAAAAAAACTTTTCAAATTATGAATTTGATAATTATCGGTCCAATCGTTTTCGTATTGGTAGGCAGCCTTAGCCGTAAGCCAATTTGTAAGCTTATAACTTGACGTAAGGTTTAATACCACGTCTGATTGATCAGTAAAATTATTATTATTTTTTAATTCATCTAGGGGCCTGAATTTCCAATCCAGCAATTGCCCATTGCCAGCAGTATCTGTAAAAACTCCGCGATAATACAAATCTAATACAGCAGGTGTTCCATCATTATTTACTAAACGTGTATATGGCGTTATTCCTGCTATAGACTGAGTAAAGCTTCCAAAGCCACCAGGACTATTTTGCGTTGAATGGGTTTTAGTTAAAATCAATCCTGGATTAAAATCCCATCTCTTTGTCAAATGAACAACATTATCTGAACGGATAGTAATTCGGTTATTATCATTTCCCGCTAAATTAGCCATACCCTTATCGAGCCCAATAGAAAAACGATAATTCACAAAGTCTGATGCACCTGCAATTCCAAGAGAATATTGTTGATTATAGGAGGGGCGGTAAAGATATTTCTCCATGTCAGATCTCATGTCAATACCTCTAAAGGCATTAATTTGCTCCTTCGCCTGTTCCGCAGTGATCTGGCCAAGCTTTTCTTGTTGTAAAATTTCGACCACAGGAGAAATGATAGGTCTTCTGACATTTGAAAAATCGGAGTTAAAAAACCCCTTTGCAAATAGAAACTCCTCTAAATCAATATAATCCGATGAATTCATTTGATAAGCACTGAATAAATCTGGTCTGGGCTTAATTGTAAGATTGCTGTTAAATGATATTTGCATGGCCTGTTTGTCATGCGCACGTTTAGTTGTAATGACTATTACACCATTACCAGCCCTTGCCCCCCAAATACTGGTTGCGGCCGCATCCTTCAAAATGGATATACTTTCAACATCGTTCGGGTTTATATTATTAATATCCCCAGAATAAGGAAAGTTATCCAAAATTATCAACGGAGTCGCAGCATTTGCAGTTAATGTACTTAAACCTCTCATTTGATATTTTATGACACTATTCTTTCTATTATCAACAAGAAGACTACTGGTTATGCCATCTAGCCGATCCAGGACATTTGGCCCAACTCGCTGATTAAAAACAGTGCTATCAATCAAATAAAAGGAGCCTGTTGATCTTTCTTTTGGAATCTTTTGGTAACCAGTATTTATGGTTACCTCATTCAATTCATTTGTAAATTCATCTAAGGTTATTTTAACTTCTGATTCACTACCATAAATAATTCTTTTTTGCACTTGATAACCAACCGCACTAATAATTAAGGTGTCTGGAAATTGACTTAATTTTATTATAAAACCATTTTTGCCCGCTAATACAGATTCTCCTGTTACATTAGATTGTATTGTAGCGCCAAATACAGGATTATTATGTTTATCCACAACTTCTCCATGAAGCGTTAAAGCATTTTGAGCAAATAGTGAATAGGAAAATATAAATGCAGTTATGGCTGCTATTACATTCTTTGGCATATGCAATCTTTATTTTTAATTATTTAGTAAAATTGATAGTTCTTGAGACGGCGGTTGCATATGGAGACCATAATTTGTTGATTTAAGTCCCTTCAACCTTTTTTCAAGTACTCTAAATGGAGCTAATGCTTTTAAAATAGCTTCTTTATTGATTAAATTATCAGAAGTTTGTGCGAGAATCAATCCGTTTGGAGCAATCCAGACATAATGCGGAACAAATTTAAATCTAAATAATTGACGAAGAGATTTGTCTCTAATTACTATTGGAAATGGGAGTCTGGCATGTATTTTATTGTATTTCTCAATAAATTTTTCCACATCCTCTTTCTTGTCAGTGGTTACCAATAGAAATTGAATATCTTGCTTTAAAAGTTGTTGAATCGAATCCTCCTTGGCAAACATTTTAATGCAACTTCCACAATGAATATTCCAGAAGTCTAAAATAACCATCTTGTCCCCAAAATGTGATAAATTAATTATCGAATCTTTATAATTGACAATATTGTTAAGTTGGATATCAGGTACTCTATCGCCAATATAAAATGGTTCAATACTAATTTTCTGACAATAACTAACCACCACCAACATAGCTCCGCCCATTAAGCATAATAACTTTTTCAAAATAAATTGCATTGAAGATTAAAAATATAGCTGTAATTGGAGTTAACTGAGGTAGGATTTACCTCAGATAGGGTTTTTAGGCTTGCTGGCAATAAGCAAAATGAAGGCGATCCATGTAAACCTACGTATGGGTATGCGTTGTACTTCAAAATTTAAATGTAGACAATGTGTACCCATAAAAGCGTTTAAATATTTTTTTAACCGTTTGACTGTCTCTTTTATTTGTCAAAAAAAACAGCTGTATTTGGTTATCAGGAAAACATTTTAATATATTCTAGCTTCAGCATCCGTTGCGTTAAATCAAAACCATTCAAAACTACTATGGACTTGTTTTCAGCTTAATTTCGCCAGAAAGCAACTAAAAGCCTGCATAATTTTTCATCAATTGTGAACAGGAACAATAATCAAAAATCTATCACTTGTTAGGTAGTAATCCATAAACACCTTATTCTCAATTGATAATCCAAAAATATGCAGATGTAATTTATTTCATTTATGAAAAAAAATACATCTGTTCATGAGACGAACAGATGTATTTTCTGGATGATAAATATTTGTCAGGTAAAACAGCACTTTTTAGCCAGCGGTCGGGATATTTTCAAAGCCATCCTCCTGTGCTTCAACCTCTTGCCCCATAGCACTGAGTCGCATTTTATGGGCGGTTTCTTTACCTACATATCTTTCAATCCATTTTTCTACATAGATAATCACAGGTGTCATTATTATCGCCACGACTGATTTATAAATATAGTTCATCACACCGATGGCCAGCACCAGTGACCATGCCCAGTTATTGCCAATCTTAAAAGCAATAATCAGCACAATATAACTGTCCACTAACTGAGAAACCAGAGTAGACCCCGTCGCTCGAAGCCAGATCATTTTATCGCCGGTTCGCTTTTTAATTTTTTGAAACACATAGACATCCACCAGCTGTGAGAATAAAAAGGCAACCAGAGACCCGATAATAATCCACATGCCCTGGCCAAAAATGCCATTAAAGGCATTTTGCATATTATCTATTCCTTTTGCCTTACCAGACCCGATCCAAAAATCAGCGGCGGGTATATGGATAGAGAGATAGAACATAATAAAGGCGTAGGCAATCAAACCAATGGCCGTATAGCTGATCCTTCTGACTGCTTTAGGGCCAAAAAACTCATTAACGATATCCGTAATTACAAATTCCAAGGGCCATAATAAGACGCCACAGGTGAGGGTAAAAGAAAGGCCACTTTCTCCAAAAAGAGTCAGGTTCGCCGGCTGAAATCCAAAAACTTTTTCCAGAGAGAATATTTTACCGCCGATACATTCTGCAATAAGGGCATTGGCCACAAAAAAAGCGGTAAACCCTAAAAAAAGTTTAGAGGGCCGGTCCTTTAAAAAACGATTAATCATAAAATAGGAATAAGACTGTTTGGAAGACTAAACAGCACAGACAAAATAACCAGATCCATTTGGCTACAGGCAGCGTTTCCCCCTTTTTTTTGATCAAAATGATGGAAAAAAGCAACGCCAGGTTAAAAATAGGCGCCAGTAACCAGCCACCTAATAGACCAATGGGGCCTTGATGCAGGTTATTTGCCACCACCTTAAATCTCAATAGCAGATCAATAAAATAGATAATATTGAATATAAAGGCGATTTTGGATAACCAGGAAATTTTACGCATTGCTGTCTTTACTTATGTGTCCGTTTTGTTTAGCAAAGCACCAAAATTAATAAAACTAAACAAAAAGAGCAGCGGTCAGCTGCTCTTTTGTATAAGTGTTATGATCCCATTTGATTTTTTGACAAAAATTCCTTGGAGGATCGTTTTTCGATTAATGTTGGCCGATGCAGGGTAAACATGGCTGCTGTATCAGCGTTTTCCAATAGAAACTGGTTGATACGCGCATCCTGGTTAGGCTCAGCTTTTAAGAGATTGTGAATATCTTCTTGCTTTTGAAGCAGGTTCTTATGGATGTCTGCTGAATGCATCTTGGTAATGGTTGGTGCGATGACCAGCGAAACAATACTCATTAGTTTAATCAGGATATTCATCGATGGACCTGAGGTGTCCTTAAAAGGATCGCCCACCGTATCTCCTGTAACGGAGGCTTTATGCGGATCTGATTTCTTGTAATGCATCTCGCCATTGATCTCAACGCCTTTTTCAAAGGATTTTTTAGCATTATCCCAGGCACCACCGGCGTTATTTTGGAACATACCCATCAACACGCCGGACACGGTCGCTCCAGCCAGAAATCCACCTAATACTTCTGGCCCGAATACAAAACCTATAATTAACGGGCTGACCAGGGCTATACCTCCAGGCAATAGCATTTTTTTAAGAGAGGCATTGGTGGAGATCGCCACACACTTATCATATTCAGGTGTGCCTTTTCCTTCCATAATACCGGGTATCGTTCTAAACTGTCTGCGCACTTCTTCAACCATAGCCATCGCTGCCTCACCCACCGCTCTGATAGCGAATGCGGAGAAAATAAAGGGAATCATGGCGCCTATAAATAATCCAGCGAGCACATCAGCCCGGTAGATATCGATACCGTCAATTTTGGCGATACCGACAAAGGCAGCAAATAAGGCTAAGGAAGTTAAGGCGGCGGAAGCAATAGCAAACCCCTTACCGGTGGCTGCTGTTGTGTTACCCACTGCATCCAGTATATCTGTTTTTTCTCGGACCTCACCTGGCAGTTCGCTCATTTCAGCGATGCCACCGGCGTTGTCTGCAATTGGCCCAAATGCATCAATGGCCAACTGCATGGCGGTAGTAGCCATCATACCTGCGGAGGCTATAGCCACACCATATAAACCAGCACATAAAAAAGAGCCGTAAATACCTGCGGCAAGGACGATAACCGGCAACATGGTACTTTCCATACCAACAGCTAAACCTCCAATGATATTGGTTGCATGACCCGTACCTGATTGGCGGATAATGCTTTTAACCGGTCGTTTGCCCATGGCGGTAAAATATTCCGTAATAACACTCATCAGGGTGCCTACACCCAGGCCAACCAATATGGCTCCATACACACCATTACTAGTAAAGGAAGTTCCACGAAGCACCATGGTGGTATCCTTGGGCAATAGCCAGTTGACAATAAAATAAGTAGCAATAGCAGTCAGGATAATAGCCCCCCAGTTACCTTTATTCAGCGCCGCTTGTACTTTTGCGGTGCTTAAACCAGCGTTCTCACTAATAGTAACAAAGAAAGTGCCTATAATAGAAAAAATAATCCCTGCGCCGGCAATCAGCATCGGCAGCAAAATGGGAGAGAAGCCACTGTAGCCATCAGCAAGAGAAACGCCGTTGGTCCCCAGCACCTCATGACCCAATACCATCGTGGCCAAAATAGTCGCTACATAGCTCCCAAAAAGGTCTGCACCCATACCAGCAACGTCACCTACGTTATCGCCTACATTATCTGCAATGGTAGCCGGGTTCCTTGGATCATCCTCCGGTATACCGGCCTCTACCTTACCTACCAAATCCGCACCTACATCAGCAGCCTTGGTATAAATACCACCGCCTACACGGGCAAATAAGGCAATACTTTCTGCACCCAGGCTAAATCCAGTCAATACTTCAATGGCTCTTGCCACTTCCTGTGTATCACTTAAGGCGCCAGGAGCAAAAGTCATCAATAGCACAATAAATAATCCACCCAGGCCTATAACTGCCAGTCCAGTAACACCCATCCCCATGACAGAACCACCGGTAAAAGAAACAGCCAATGCTTTTTTGAGCGAAGTTCTGGCAGCATTGGCGGTTCTGACATTGGCCTTGGTGGCAATACGCATCCCAATAAAACCGGCCAGGGCACTTAAGAAAGCACCTGCAACAAAAGATAGTGCAATGGACCAGTGAGAACTACTATTGCTGTATCCCATTATGCCTAATAAGATACCAGCGATGACAACAAAATACAGCATGACCCTATATTCAGCTTTGAGAAAGGCCATAGCGCCATCCGCAATATATTTAGATATTTCTTTCATGCGATCCAACCCGGGATCCTGCGCCGCAACCCATCTGCTCTTGATGATCGTAAATATTAGACCTATGAGGCCCAAGGCAGGCACCACATAAAACAAATTGTTCATAGACGACATATTTTTTTAATTAAAAAATGATTATGAAACAAATATAAGGATTAAAAAATTAAATTTAACATAGTGTTCAAAATCTCAGCAATAATTATTACTTCTTATACAATATATTGTTAATGAATGCATTGCAAACCCTTTATTTTTTCAGTCCAATGACTGGAATTGTTAACCCCTTGATGATATTTCAGATCAATAATATATGAATTATAAATATATTTCAAATTTACATTTAGGTCGAATAGAATTATCCTGCACTACCCACTGGATACGCAGCCTATATTTGCCCTCGTGACATTGGTTGTAATAAAAGCAACTCGGTCTGTGTAGGACGGGATCCTATGAACAGTTATGTGCCAGTTCTAGCAAGCTATTATTTGTGTTCAAAATGCAGCCAAAAGATAATTACAGCAGCAACCTTCGCAAGGTGCCGAAAATGATTATTAGGAGAGTTGTGAGGGATTATGAGGGATTATTGGGGATTATGTGGGATTATGAATGGGTTAAGGATTATATGGGTACCTGCCAGGCAGCGCCATTAGCCATTAATGAAAATCGGAGAGGCTGGCCGAGAAACTGGCTCTTTCTCTTCCTTTAAAAAGAACGCTCCAATTGCCTTTATAATATAATTGAACGGGTACAAGTAGGCCTTGTCTGATGTCTAGTTTGACCTGCATTTTAACATCAAAATCATAGACGCCCGCCTTATAGCTCAGCGAATAGGAGCGGTACAGGACATTTAAGGTTTCTGCATCAAAAATGGTGCGCATATAATCAATGACGACGCCGCGGGCGCCGGGTTTAGGCGTGATGGTAAATTCATAACCATGATGAGCTCCATAGGTGATGGTGTCCAGGCGGTAATTGTACTTTTGCAGGGCATCTTTATCATAAAGATCCAATTTATCTCCGATAAATGGAATCCCAGGTATTTTTCTGCCTGGATTAAAAAACAGCATTTTAAGTTGTTCCTTTTTCTTTTCAATTCCAGACAGGCCACTGGTTTCAAAATTCATTTGTCCTTTGACAATATTATTTTCACCACAGACCTTACCCTTGGCAAAAAACAGACCGGCATAGAGTTCCCCAACGGTATAATTGTATCCGCCTTTACGATCAAAAAAATCGCCGGTTGTCTCTTGATGCTCAATTTGTGTTGTCCGGCAGTTACCCTGGCGGATTTGATTCGCCTGACTCTTATAACTGGCCTTTACCTTGCCTTTTTTATTGTAGACCTCAATATGGTTGCTGGAGTGGTAACTTAGGATATGAAGGGTCTTAAATGCCTTATAAAAGCTGGTGTCATTTTTAATCCTTCTGATCAATTGTCCGGCATTCACAGAATTTACAATGACAACGGGCAAGGTCAGACTTTGATTGGCAAGAATCGTGTCGCCTGGTCTTAGGCTGTCTGTCTGTTGTACAAATTGTGCCTGGCTGCGCGTAGCCGGAGCCAGCCAGCATAATAGCACGAGCATTACGGGTAGACTCCTTTGCAGCAGGCGGCTAACTGATTTTAATTCAGTTGTTGAACAAAATAATGGGGCTGCTGGTGGTGTTTTATTGGGCGTCATTGAACTTTGTATCCGGCTGGTGATCTTAGTATTTTTCTTTCATAGTTTTTCATTGCTTTTGCTTTGCCTTTTTTATGTCCTTTTCTTGTGCCCTTTTCTTGCTTTTAGCTCGTCCTTGTCTGCTTTTCAACCAGACAAGAATGGATGCGCTCTTTACTTTCGCCGATTTATCTTATAAGGCTAAAGATTATCAAGAAATATAAAGAATATAAAGATAAAGGGTTGTACCTAATTTAAGGCACAACCCTGTAAAAATTATTTAGATCCGGTAAGCACCGCTTGCCGGCCTTGTATCTTTGGGCTATTTAGGGAAGAGCATTTTATAACCTACCTGAATTTTCCCTTTGGAGATGTCCGTGAGCTTGCGCTGTAACATTTTCTTTTTAAGGGGTTTAAGGTAGTCAATAAAAAGTTTACCCTCAATATGATCATATTCATGCTGAATGATGCGGGCCGTGATACCGATAAAGGTCTCCGTGTGTGGCTGAAAGTCTTCATCCAGGTATTCCAGGGTAACGGAGGCTGGCCGGGTCACATCTTCATTGATTTTGGGGATACTCAGACAGCCTTCATTATAAGGCCAGGGTTCCCCTTCCAGTTTTTTGATCTTCGCATTGATAAATACCCTTTTTAGGCCAGGGGCATCTGGATAAGTTTCATCTTCTGGCTCCAGATTATTGAAAATGACTTCACTATCCACCACAAACAGACGGATATCCCGGTTGATCTGAGGGGCGGCCAGACCAACACCATTACTGGCATATAAAGTCTCCCACATGTCTTCGATCAGTTTTTTCAGATCCGGATAATCCTGGTCTATGTTGCGCGCCACCTTTCTGAGTATGGGCGAACCGTAGGCGATAATGGGTAATTGCATATATATTATAAGTTTGTAATTTGATAGATTTTTCGGGTCTTTACGCTTATTATGCTTATTTGTTAAAGCGCAAAGTTAGGCTAATTTTCTTAAATCTGATGACCCAAATATTCCTGTAACATAATCGTAGCCGCTATTTGGTCAGTATTTCCTTTTTTCTGGCGGTCCTTTTTCTTCATGCCCATTAAGACCATGGCCTGGCTGGCCATTTTTGAGGTATATCTTTCATCCACTGTCTGGATCGGTTTATCCGGAAAATGTTTCTTCAATTTGGTAATAGCTCTTTTTACCATAGCCGTGGCGTCCGTATCAGATTCATCCCAGTTTTTAGGCAGACCGATAAGAATCAGCTCTACGGCTTCTGTTGCAAAGTAATTTTTCAGGAAGGGAATAAATTCTGTAGTCGGGATGGTCGTCAGTGAACTGGCAATGATTTTCAAGGGGTCCGTAACAGCGATCCCGGTTCTTTTGCCTCCATAATCAATACAGATGATTCTGCCCATATGTATGCTTTTTAAAGGAAAATTATATCTGCTATGACCAGACAGCCAAATACCACACTTGCTATACCATTTGCAGTCATAAAGGCGATATTAACCCGGCTCAGATCACTAGGTTTTACCAATAAGTGCTGATAGATAAGCATGCCAATAAAAACGGCAATGCCCACCCAGTATAACCATGAAAAATGGCCATAAATACCGGCTGTTATCACAAAGGCGCAACTAAAAGCATGTAACAGCTCAGAGGTCCTAAGCGCCTTTGCTCCCCCAGGGCAGTGGGAATAGAATGCAGACTTTGAGACCGGTCAAAGTCTATATCCTGCATGGCATAGATAATATCAAAACCACTGACCCAGGTGATGACTGCCAGTGAAAATAAGATGGGCAGCAGGGAGAATACGCCGGTGAGCGCCAGGTAAGCACCTATAGGAGCCAGTGAGAGCCCTAGTCCCAGCACCAAATGACATAAAGGGGTAAATCTTTTGGTATAACTGTAAAACAGGATGACAAATAAAGCCACGGGCGAAAGGGTCAGGCAAATGGGATTGATAAAAGCAGTTGCTGCCATAAATAGCAGGCAGTTTACAATGGTAAAGCGAAGTGCGCTGCCTGCAGAGATAATGCCTTTGGGGATTTCCCGGATGGCCGTTCTTGGGTTCTGGGCATCAAAATGGCGATCCAGATAACGGTTAAAGGCCATGGCTGCACTTCTGGCGGTGACCATGCAAAGCAACACCAAAAGTAATTTGATCAGGATGTCCTTACCAGTCAGACTGCCCTGCTGGTAAACCACGACTGCCCCCAGCGTAAAGCCAATCATGGCAAAAGGCAGGGCAAAGATGGTATGCGCAAATTTTACCAGCGAAAAATAGTTTTTAATTGTGCTCATCTGTTGTTTATCTGTGATTCATTGCAATACTTTGGTACCTGGTCACTTTTATTATTGTAAAAAGAGGTTTAAAGCTATCCGCTGTGCTGTTCCTTTCATTTAAATTCAATGTATAAATTAAATTGTACATTTTAATTTAAATCCTGAATTGTCCAATGCAGCCGCTTAACTTTAAACCTCCTTAGTCCATATAGATATTGTATAAACAGAGACGCCTAGCAGTCTGATGCCTTGGCATGACGCCAGTCATCTGGAATCTCGGCGACCTTATAAGCACCGGCGTCCAGTTTCTTTTTCGTCTCGCTGAAGGCAATTAAGGTCTGTTCAATATCTTCATCCGTATGAGCGGCTGAAGGGATTAATCTATAAATGATATGACCTTTAGGGATAACAGGGTAGACCACGATAGAGGCAAATATGCTGTAGTTTTCCCTTAGATCCATGACCATAGCTGTGGCTTCTTCGACGCCGCCTTTCATATAAACTGGGGTTACCGGTGTATTGGTCTCTCCAATATCAAATCCTTTTTCTTTTAAACCGTTTTGCAATTTTAATGCATTATGCCAGAGTTTTTCTTTAAGCTCAGGCATGGTCTGTAACATATCCAGTCTTTTGAGGTTACCAATCACAAAAGGCATAGGTAAACTCTTGGCGAAGATTTGAGAGCGGATATTATAACGGATATAATCCATGATGGCTTTGTCGCCAGCGATAAAGCCTCCAATAGAGGCCATGGACTTGGCAAAGGTGGAAAAGTACAGATCAATTTTGTCCTGGCAATCCTGGGCTTCACCCACACCAGCACCTTTTTCACCCAGTGTTCCGAAGCCATGCGCATCGTCCACCAGAATGCGAAAATCATATTTTCCTTTCAAGGCAACGATTTCTTTGATTTTTCCCTGATCACCAGCCATACCAAAAACACCTTCAGAAATGACCAGGATGCCACCTTGGCCCTGTTTTTCGGCCAGTGCAGTGGCGCGATCCATTTGTTTTTCAAAGTCCTGGATATCATTGTGTTTGAATACAAACTTATGACCCAGTTGCATGCGCATACCGTCCATAATACAGGCATGACACTCCGCGTCATAGACAATAATGTCATGTCTGCCACAAATAGCATCAATGACACTCATGATCCCCTGATAACCATAATTCAGTAAAATGGCGTCTTCTTTTCCCTCAAATGCTGCCAGGCGGGCTTCCAGCTCTTCATGTTTGGCGGTGTTTCCGCTCATCATTCTGGCACCCATAGGGTAGGCCAGACCGTATGCAGCGGCGGCTTCTGTATCTACTTTGCGGATATCTGGATGGTTGGCCAACCCTAAATAATTATTCAGGCTCCAGACGATCACGTCTTTGCCCATAAATTTCATGCGACTTCCTAATTCTCCTTCCAATTTAGGGAAGGCAAAGTAACCATGCGCTCTGTCGCGGTGTTGGCCAAGCGGCCCTGAGTCTTGCAGCAGTCGTGCAAAAATATCTGCCATAATGTGCTTATTTATATTTTTAAGGACAACAATTTTTGATTTTCAGTGCTGCAAAGGTAGGGTAAGATTCCATATATTTAAAATGGGTGCCATTTATACCCGTCAAAATCACCATTGTTTTAATAGCACATCTATGAATTAATGGCCCGTAAGATTTCTAATAAAATATTAATTATCAGGTTATTATAGTTATTACATTTTATTAATTTAAATATACTCGCTTAAGATATCCACCGATCTGCATTATTTAATTAGGCGCTGCGGTTCATGTAGTATCATAAGTAACCATTTTAATTAAAATAAAATATTAATAAAAGGAGTTTATAAACTCAAAATCAAATAATTATAAGACAATTAAAGAATAAAAAATTGTTTAACCTACATTCTTTCAGGCACTTCAATACCTAATAAAGCCATAGCACTTTTTATGGTGTTTCCGGTAAGCAGGGCAATTTTAGTCCTTAATGCCTTTTTCTCTACGCTTTCTGCATTTAGAATTGAATGTTCAGCATACAGCGCATTAAAAAGTTTGGCCAGGTTGAATACATAAATGGCGATTTTGGAGGGGTCATGTTCAGTGGCCGCTTCCTGTATAAGAGCTGGATATTGCTCCAGGGCCACCAACACTTCCTTTTCTGCCACCAACAGTGGCGCCGCTGAGGTAGTGTCACTTGTTGTTGGCTTATCAGCCTGCGGCGTTTCATTTGCCTTAAGTTTCCTTAAGATGCTTTTGATACGGGCATGCGTATATTGGACAAATGGACCAGTGAAGCCATGAAAATCAATACTTTCCTCTGGATTAAACAACATTTTTTTTTTAGGATCTACCCTTAGTAGGAAAAATTTTAAGGCGCCTAGTCCGATCATATTGTATAAGGATACCAGTTCCGCTTCATTAAAATCACTGACTTTGCCCAGTTCTTCTGTTTTCTGCCGGGCAATGGAGATCATCCTTTCGATCAGTTCATCTGCATCTACCACGGTGCCTTCCCGGCTTTTCATTCGCCCTGAAGGCAGCTCTACCATACCATAACTTAAATGATAGATGCCGTCAGCAGAAGGCAGCCCTAGTTTTTGGCAAATGAGCTTCAGGACCTTAAAATGGTAATTTTGTTCATCTCCAACGACGTAAATGCTTTCCTGTATATTAAACTCTTTTTGTTTTTCTTCTGCCAGACCTATATCCTGTGTAATATATACAGATGTACCGTCGCTTCTTCTGACTAGTTTTTCGTCCAGCCCGTCTCTGGTTAAATCAATCCAGACACTGCCGTCTTCTTTTTGGTAGAAAACCCCTTTTTTCAGTCCGGATTCTACCAGGTCTTTACCCAGTAAATAGGTATTGCTTTCATAATAGACTTTATCAAAACGAGTGCCGATCATCTGATAAGTGGCATCAAATCCTGTATAGACCCAGCTATTCATTTTCTTCCAAAGTTCTATAACGGCTGGTTCTCCGGCTTCCCAGTCCAGCAGCATCTGCTGAGTTGCTTCCATAATGGGCGCCTGTTTTTCTGCCAATTCTTTTTCCATACCGCTGTCTACCAGTGCCTGCACCTGAATTTTATACTCGTCATTGAATTTGACGTAGTATTGCCCCACAAAGTGATCACCTTTGATGCCAGTCGATGCTGGAGTGGCACCCGCTGCAAACATCTGCCAGGCGATCATCGATTTACAGATATGGATACCCCGGTCATTTACCACGCAGGAACTGAAAGTGGCATTACCGGCCGCCTTTAGAATCTCTGTAATACTATATCCCAGAAAATTATTGCGTAAATGCCCTAAATGGAGTGGTTTATTGGTATTAGGAGAGGAGTATTCTACCATTACCCGCTTGCCAGTAGCTGGTAACCTGCCAAAATCAGCATTGGCCTGGTTGTCCAGGGCAAATGTCTGCCAGTAGCTATCGGCTACAGTCAGATTGAGGAACCCTTTAATAACATTATACCCTGTAAACAAATCAGGCCAGCCTTTTACGATTTGAGCGCCGATTTCTGCGCCAAGCATTTCCGGTGACTTTCTAAGTGTTTTTACAAAGGAAAAGAGCACTACTGTATAGTCACCCTCAAACTCCGGCTTGGTCTGGTTGATCAGCACCGCTTCCGGGGAAAGCTCCAGGCCATATAAGGATTCGATGGTGGCTGCCGCAGCAGTTTTTATCTGTATAATGATATTCATTGGGTATTATTTCTGTGGGCAAAAATAATTTGTTTAGCAAGGAATAACAAATAGAGTTTTAAAGGGTAAAAAATGGCACAATTTAGGTGATTTCCTGGTTGGTTTTCCGGCTTTTATAGGTATGAAAAAAAGATGCTAAAAAGATGTAAATCATTTTGCAACTCAGGTGGTTATTATTATTTTCTGGTATACATTTGCGACTGATTCATGTTGAAGCTCCATTATAAACTTAAAAATGCGATTTTAGCCTTGGTGGATTATTTTTATCCGCCCTTCAGGCGCTTTTTGCCTGCCCAGACCTTTCGTTATGCAGTCTGTGGCGGCGGAAACCAGGCTTTTAATATTTTGCTTTTTACGTTTTTCTACCATTTTGTCTACCATAAAGATTTGGCACATATGCCTTTCGGGTTTGTTTTAACGCCTTATGTGGCTTCTTTTATTTCTGCTTTTTGCGTTACTTTTCCGATCGGCTTTTATCTGAATCTGTTCGTGGTTTTCCCGGGCTCTCATTTGAGAAGACGTATTCAGCTCTTTAGGTATTTTACGATTCTGATCCTGAATATTTTCCTGAATTATGGGATCCTGAAGTTGTTTGTGGAGGTTTTCCATTGGTATCCAACGCCTTCCTATATCTTAATGACGGTTATAGTCGTGTCCTTTACTTATTTTTCCCAACGGTATTTTTCGTTTAGGCAGCAATCTGCAGCCGCGCTGCGTGCAAAAACGGGTCAATTGGATGCGGTTAACACCGATCAGATGGCGACCACCGATAGGCCTACCGGTGTTAAAAGTATGGATCAACTAAATTAACGTGAAGGCGGATTTAAGCGCATAACAAAGGCAACAGCAATGGCAAATGCCGATTTTAGGACTTATTAAGGATGTGATGTCCATTGAGCAGTAGCATGCCCTAAAGTGTTTTTCCCATTCAATTACTGGTTCAGCTTATTAAGCGAGCTCAATTGAACTTGTTAACTTGACTTGGCGACTGTCCTACTTAAAGATCCACCTGAAGAGTAAAAATAGCAATGCCAGTAAAAAGACAACAATGGAGATGCGGTTCATGCCATGCATCATTCTAAGATACATACTGGGCTTAGGTTTGTTTTTGTCTCTCTTTATATATAGATATTCTGCTATTTGTTTTAAGAATTTACCCATTACTTTTCTATCATTTACATTTATAGGCAAAATAAGCCGCGCCACAAAGGTACTATCTTTAAGGGCTATTTTTCCCTAATTTTTCTGTGCTATTTTTTGGACGTTTTGCCTGACCCGGTTTTCGGGCTATTTTTTAGGCGCTGCCGATTGAATTTCACGATACGGGTAATCAAAGGTAATGGCAGCGGCTTACTAAAAGGAAACTTGACAGAACCTTTGCCTTGTTTGTAATCCGAGAGTTCTTCCTGGAATTCCTGTTGCGCCTCCGGGGTAGCAAAAATGCCAATATGCTTTTTGAATCCCCCAAAATAAAGCAGGGGCTGCTCTTTATAGTGATAGGCGGCGATGCCATAGCTGATACCTTCCGTAGCTTCCGGTGCAGCTTTTTTGATGGTACTACGTACATCATCAAGCAACATCTGGATATCTGGAGGGAAACTGGCAATATAGGCGTCTACATTTGAAAAGCGCTTTTCCATAAGACTGAATTTTAAGGGATCAGAAATACATCCTGAATGCACCTGTAAGATACAGCAATTAAATGGTTTGCCATAGGCTTAGAGGGATATTTACATTTATTTATGGGGTGGGAGCGTAAGCAGCACAGCCTGGCGTCCTGCTCCCAATATTTATGAAGCTATGTACTTTCATTGAGCAGGCAGGTGATCAATGCAAAATGGCCTCTTTAGGGGTTAGCTGACTTCTTAAGATCCACCCGTACTTTTTGATATGGTTTTGGTTATCCGTGGTCACTATAAACGCATAATTCATGTAAGTACCCTTTTGAACCAGTACACTTTCCCCTGTTTTAAAGCGCGCTTCCATCGTGTTGCCAGCGATATTTTCACTAATGGGAATATACCTACCGTCAACATCTGACTTTACAGTGGCCGGGAAAAAGCAGTTTGTGCAAAAATGCTGCATATCAGAGGTAGTTAAGGTGCAGTTCTTTTGGATAACTTGACGAGGATCCATCTTTGGCAGCCTTTGCGTATTACTATGATTATATGCAATGCTCTTTATCTTATAGTGCATACCAAGATCCCCATTATCTGGTTGAAAGGTTCTAATAGCACTTACATAAAAAGAATCTTTGAAAAATTGTAACTCATAGATCTCATAAGGATTTTTTGAGGGTTCCGGTATTTTGCTATTAGGGTCTAGCGCCCAATTATAATTAACTGCCTGATAAAAATCCAGCCTGCCGGAGGTATCTGTAAATGTACTGGCAGCTATCCGGTAGCCTATATTTGCATCATCACGCACAATAAACCATCTAGGCTGTCCTTTATATACAATTTTACGACCAATATACCTTGCAATATTGGGTCCTGTTGAATTAAATTGTAAGTCATCTGGACGGTCACTGTTTATAAATAAGCAGGTCGAATCATTTAAAAAGAGTATCTTTTGATAAGAAGTGGTTTCCAAGGCGTCATTTTTATAATGCCAAACGTTTTTATATATCCCACTGTAAGATTGTCCAGCTACTGTTGTTATAAAACTCAGTGAAACCCCTAAGACCAGCATAACGAAAAAAGTCGTCTGCTTCTGTATGGTGCTATTTCTTTTCATGGGAAGACTATTTTCTTATTCATAACAAAAAAAGCCAATTTAACAACAGCTGAGTTATATTATTGATTGTATAAGCGATTTCAATTGTGCGCAGAAAAGCGGTATAGACTCCTACTCAAAATAAACATACATAACACAATATCAATAAAATACATTCTCAAAATGCTTCCAGGCACTGCATACTATCAAAGATAAATAAATAATGCGAAAACAGGTTTGATTTTCTCTTACCCATGAAAGGTACTTTAATACAATAATGGCAACCTGCTGGATCTTTCAAAAGCGACTATGGAGCAATTTAATTGGTTAGAACTATGCTTGCAAACTACCTGGTAATATTGCCAGGTAAAACCATAAGGGTTGAAGGATTGTTCACGAACACCTACGGATAAATATTATGTATCTCTTACTGTAGCAGGTACAAAAAAAACATTTGAGAAGACCGGTAAACAGGCTGGAATTGATTTGGGCATAAAAGAGGCGGTTATCTTATCAGATGGGACCATATACAAAAATATTAAAGCATTTAAATCACTTGAGAAAAAGCTTGCCTATGAACAAAGACAGCTTGCAAAGAAGCAAAAAGGAAGTAATTCCAGGCAACGCCAAAGAAAAAAGGTGGCGTTGCTTCATGAGCGGATAGCCAATATGAGAAAGGATTTTATCAGCAAAATAACTACAGAGATTGTCAAGAACCATGATATACTGTGTGCAGAAGATCTTGCTGTTGCAAATCTGATCAAAAATCATAATCTGGCTAAATCCCTGGCGGACGTTTCCTTAGGTAGGATTCGTACAGAACTAAAATATAAATGTGCATGGCATGACCGGGTCTATATTGAAATAGACCGGTTCTATCCATCCAGTAAGACCTGCTCTGGCTGTGGCTGGATTAAGCAGGATCTGACCCTGGCTGACAGGTCGTGGACCTGCCAGTCTTGTGGAGCACATCATGATCGGGATATTAATGCCGCTAAAAATATATTAGCCGAAGGCTTAAAAATAATGTCCGGCTGCGGTACTCAGTCGGAGGGTAAACCCAAACAGGTGGAGGCGTCTTCATTGGAGGAGTCTGTGAAGCCTGATAAACCGAAGGGGTAAGTTTAAGTGAAGATTAATCTTCGCTTAGCTACCATGAGGTTTCGTACAATGTAGCTGGTATAGAAAATATTGAAATCACCTCATTTTATCCGGTATAGGTTTAGCACTATTTAATCTAGGATATACAATTGCACCATTTTACTTTTCAGGAGCAACCCTATATAGAAAACAAAGTCGCATTGACATCAGATTTAATAAACAAGCTCGTATCAAAACCCGCATTAATCTATATATGAACCAACAATACAACATTAGCAGAGCGGGGACTAGATGAATAAGATCCAGGGGACAAGAAAGCACCACATAACAGCAACACAATACAGCTGCATAATATAAAAATGGCCGTTTGCCTTGGCTATAAACAAGCATTGCCCGGCCAGACGCTAGCCACAGCCGGGCAATGATTACTTATTGTAATCAAAGGTGGGTTCAATAAATGCTAAGACTTAATGTTATCCATCAAAGCGTTTGAAGATGCTGGTAGCAATGTGGCCCCCAAACCCAAAGGTGTTATTCATGGCATAGTTCACCGTTTTTGTTGGGCGGTCTTTAAGGTAAGATTAAAGCGGCCGTCAAACTCGGGATCAACCATTTTCGTGTTGATGGTAGGTGGGACTATCTGATCGGTGATCGCCTTTATACAAGCGATCGCCTCCACTACACCTGCAGCGCCTAATAAATGACCTGTCATGGACTTGGTCGCACTGATATTTAAATGACTATTGGCCCTAAATACGCTGGCAATGGCTCTTAATTCACTGGTGTCACCTTGCTGAGTGGAAGTAGCATGGGCATTCAGGTAGTCAATCTGCTGCTCAGTAATCTCCGCGTCTTGCAGTGCTAAGTTCATCCCCAAAATAGCGCCTTCACCATCGGGATGCGTGCCTGTCAAGTGGTAAGCATCGGCTGCCATTGCACCACCAGCAATTTCTGCCAGAATATGCGCACTTCTTTTTTTGGCATGCTCCAGCTCTTCCAATATAATAGCACCTGCACCTTCCCCAATCACAAAGCCGTCTCTATTTACGTCAAAGGGCTTTGAGGCCTCAGTCGGGCTCTCATTAAGGGTTGAAAGCGCCCTTGCTGCATTAAATCCACCAACTGAAGCCTGCGACACAGAAGCTTCTGAACCGCCAGTAATGATCATATCTGCCTTTCCCCATTTTATGTAGTTAAAGGCTTCAATAATGGCCGTATTGGACGTTGAGCAAGCAGACACGGTCGCAAAGTTTACGCCTCTAAGCCCGTATTTAATAGAAATGACACCTGCAGCAATATCAGTGATGATCTTTGGGATAAAAAATGGACTGAACCTGGGCGTGCCGTCACCTGCATTAAATTCAGTGATCTGTTGTTCAAAGGTGGTGATACCGCCATTGCCAGATCCCCAGATAACGCCCACTCTGTTTCTACCTAGTTTTTCAAAATCGACGTCTGCCTGCTTTAGCGCCTGCTGGACAGTGGCGAGTGCGTATTGCGTAAAGGCGTCGTATTTTCTGGCGTCAGATTTATCCATAAAGTCTAATGGATTAAAGTTTTTAACCTCACAGGCAAACTTTGTTTTAAACCTGGAGGGGTCAAATCTGGTGATGAGACCTGCACCACTTTTGCCTTGCTTTAAAGCCTCCCAGAAATCTGGTACGTTATTACCAATAGGGGTCAGTACTCCTAGACCGGTTATGACGACTCTTCTCATGATTTTATTTAATTAATTCTGATAAAATGGTTTCCTTAATTTCCTGAAAATCGTGGCTAAAAGTGATCCTGGCCAACTTTTCTGCGCCTAGCAGGTTGGTGATAATCATGGTAGCTTTTGTTCTATGATCCATGGGGTAATGGAATGATCCGTCAGTTTTACCTTCCTTAAGGGTTTCTGTTAACCAGTTCAGGGTATTTTCCATCAGTAGTTTTAATTCGTTTTGAATAGGTGTGTCAAAGGTATAATAGTCATTAGCTAGCGCCCCCAGAATGCTGATCTTACTATTGGACCTACCCATGGCATATACCGCCAGAAATTGTATCATTTTGTCTGTAGCTGTTCTATCAGATACTGTCTTTTTAAACCGCTCTAATAAATACAAATGCTTCTGTATAATGGAAATGACCAACATGGATTTAGTCGGAAAATGATAATGAATGGACGCGTTTTTTATTTGTAAAATTTTGGATATATCACTGAAACTAAAAGCATTATACCCAATTTTACGAATGAGTTCATCGCCGATTTGAATGATTTTATCGCGTGTTTGCATGCCACAAAGATACCTACCTACTAGTAAGTAGGCAAATATTATTAAACAAATCACTACATTTTAACAGTTAACTGAATTTAGTAGTGGGCACTATTAAGGGTAGCTTACTCTGTTTTCAGGCTGACCGGGTTTACCCGGCAGCTTTTACCGCTTGCCAGCCACCCCAGATTATGACCACTAAGATACCGATGGCGTCAGCAAGTATAAACCACCACAAGTGGGCAGCCATCCTATCATCAAAATGATTGAGCCACTTATGCATCGCATACCAGGCAACAGGAGCTGCAATGACAAAGGAGAGCGCCACTAATTTTAGCAATTTGCCAGCAAAGCAACCTGGTAATATTAACTGCACTAGCGCCCTATATTTTTTAATAAGAACCTGAGCAGTTTATACTTGTCTTTTTTCCATCTTATTGCTATATTTATGTCTAACAGACTGGGCAATATGTTTTAATGCACCTGCTTTATTATACTTTATTAATTTAGCGGTAATCAAATTTGCCACCCACTTTGTATAATACCAATATGGACCAGGATAAAGCACAGCAATATATTGAGGCATTACAGGAACATTTTAAAAGGACGGGCCGGTGCCCCATTAAAGAGGATTTCCATAAGGATCTCTACGGTATTAAACGCCACTTTGGTAACTGGACCAATGCTTTAAAAGCAGCCGGATTACAGTACACCCGAAAAAAGGAATATTCAAAAGAGCAGTTAAAAAAGACCTTACTGGATTATTATGCTAAGTACAACAAATCACCCAGGACGGTGGATTGCAGCAGGGCTAACGGGCTTTATGCACCGGTATTTTATTTAAATACTTTTCAGGTCAAAACCTGGGCAGAAGTATTAACAGCAGTGGGACTCGGATTTTATCAAGTATGGAAACCTTCTGTGGATGATCTAAAACAAGCTTTGCTGGATTTTGAGCAGCAGCATGGAAAATTACCTGGAACAAAAGATTGTACTACTGCTAACGGGTTACCTGCTTACGAAACCATCCTGAAGGCATTTGGGGTTTCTAGTTGGCAGGAAGTCATCAAAAAAATAGGACTGAAGCCCAATAGAACATTGAATCCTTCCATTGCACAGGTCAAAAATTCTTTGCTTAATTTTTATGTAAAACACAAAAGGGCGCCAAAGGCATCCGAATGCTTAAAGGCTAATGGACTCTATTCAAAAAATATTTATTACAAAAAATTCGGGGTAAAGACCTGGACAGCGGTTCTTAAAACCGCTGGACTGGACCGCTTTACCCTTAAGTCTCCCGTTACTGAAGATAAAAACAAGGCTTTAAAAGTCTTATTGCAATTTATTAAAAAAGAAAAGATTACCACGGAAAAGCAGTACAAATTAGTTTATAAAAAGCATCAACTGCCCAGTACTGCATATATAAATCAACAATTTGGTGGTTGGAGAAATCTGCTCAAAAAAGCAGGTTTATGGAGCGATGTGGATAAGAAAAAGCTCATAAATGCAATAATAGAACATTACAAGCAACAGGGTAAATCGCCCACCATGGATGAGCTGGCAAAAGACTGCAGATAACCCCTGACCGTATTCATACAGCTGTTGGTAACTACAATCAGTTTTTACAATGGCTGGGGATGTCCAAAAATAAGGAGTTTACAAACAATTTGGACCTGACCAAAGAGGAGGTGAAAAGGCGCTATATTGAGCTCAGCAACCGGTATTGTTTTCCAAATGGCGCCACTGTTAAGGCAACTAAGCAACTAAAAGGTATGCCTAGTTACCGTACAATTATTAACCATTTTGGCAGTTTTACAGCGCTGAAGCAAGCTTGTGGTTATACCCGCATCCATATGCTTAAAGGCAGGTTTACCAAGGCGGAGTTATTAATGCTACTCAAAAAAGAATACCTCAAATATAACAGGCGTCCCACAACCAAAGAAATTAATAGCAATAAAGAATTACCCAACCAGGCCAGCATCAAAAAATTTTTAGGTGTTCGTTCCTTAGCGGATGTATGGATACGCATTGAAAAGAAATTATAAGGAGCAATTGAAATTCAAAACTTATCCGTATTATCTTAAATGTAATTTTCCATTAGCTATATAATCTTACCCCGTGGCTTCTATCTTTGGCAGGGATTAATTTTCTTTTTGGCGGGGGAAGTGATCCTCAAAAAACGATCCTTTTCAGAACTTATTTGTAAATTTATGCATAAGTAGCGTTTAAAAGTATTTCTCCAATTTAATAAAGGAAGAAATTGAATGCCAATAAATAGTTACCTTACAGCATTACTATCGAACAGTATCTAAATGTTCGAACCACAGATGAGGGAGGTTTGGGAATAGGTCAGAAGAAAATTGTAAGAACTGGGAATGAAAGAATCCATTATTTGAAGAAACGAGAACACTTATGCATATACAATTACAACATCTAAGTAAAATCTATGGAAAACAAATCGTTTTAAATAACATTAACCTGGGGTAGAGCAAAACAACATTTATTGCCTGCTCGGCAAAAACGGCGCTGGTAAAAGCACCTTATTGAATATTATTGCCGATATCAGTAAGCCAACTCAGGGTAAGGTATGGATTGGTGGTTTAAATTATCAGGAGGACGAACTGGCTATAAAAAAGGAGCTAGGCATACAAAGCGAATTTGATCAGATTATCGGGGATTTAAATGCAATTGACTATTTACAGTGGATCGGGATGCTTTACGGCATGAATAAGTCAGCGTCACTGGAGCGCATAGAAAACCTGCTAGGTTACTTTTTTGAAAATGAAGAGGAGCTACTTAAAAAATCGAAAAGCTATTCCAGTGGTATGCGTAAAAAGCTATCTATTTGCGCTGCGATGCTGCACTAGCCCAGATTACTGATTCTGGACGAACCTTTTGCCAATCTGGATCCTGTAGCAGCCCAAAAGCTTTGCAATTTTATCAATGCATACAAATCTGCCGAGCGAACCATTATCGTTTCCTCACACGACTTATTGTATGTAGACAAAATTGCTACTCAGATCGGCGTTTTATATGACAGTGCGCTGGCCTTTAATGGGACATTATCCCAATTCAAAGAGAATGGCAGCTCGTCTATCGATAACGAGCTCCTCAAATATTTACAACCTGATCACCAGGACGCATCCTTATTAAATGCTATTATCTAGCGCTTTATCCCATGGAAATCATTGTATTTTTATTGAAAAATAAATTTAAGGGATTTTTCCGGTCAAATAATACCGAATCTCTTATCGGCAATGCCTTGTATGCATTGGTATTACTTTTATATGCTGGAGCTGCCGGCTACCTTTTTAGCCACGGAGCGCACGATAAGGCGCCCCTTATCATGCAGGCGATATGCTACAGCCTTTTATTTGTTCCCTTATTTTACAAGGTATTCCCCTCTTTTTGCCTCAAGAAGCTAATTATAGCGCCACAATATCCTATTTCAAGGGTGCAGAAGGCGACCATCGATCTTTTTGCTTTTGCCCTTTTTAAGACAATCTACCTAATCTTACTGCTATTTGTACTGGTGTTCTATTTTTCAGCAGGACCCCTTCCATTAACCGGGCTCATAACCCTACTTTTGTATTGGATAACAGGAATCCTTTTTGCGGAGAACCTGTTAAATGCCATTTCCTGGCGAAAAAAAGGATATATAGCTTTATTGGCATTATTATGCGTCCTCTATTATTTAGCCTTAAAGTTCGCCGGGAACCTGCACCTGCCTCAATCGGCTTTACTATTGGGAATAAGTGTTGTTTTGGTTTTTGCTTTTTATTTTTTTTATCAAGATCAGGAGCCCAGTTTTAGCAGATCGACAAAACGGCCCAACGATAGCTTTACCCCCAAGAAAGGATATTGGCGGATCGTTTGTAGCATACTCATCGGAAACAATAATGCCGCGACCAGTATGCTGATGGGCGTCTTGTGTATTAATACACTTATGGCAATCATCTTTTTATCCGGACAAAAGACAGGGGCTACAGGCCTGGACGCTTTGTTTGCAAAGATTCCTTTTATGGCCTTTTGCTTTTTACCTTTAGTGTTATTCACCTATGTATTTGAGAACCTGTGGGGTTTCTATTATCAGCTTGCAGTAAATAACCTGATTATTCAGCCTACCTTCAAAAAACAGCTTAAGGTTTATCTCTCCTTATATCTGCCGGCAGTACTAGTCATGCTTATAACCACCAGTGTTATCACCGTCTGTTATCACTGCTTCAGCTCGAAAATCCCGTTAGCTTATATGGCTTTTAGCGGGCTTGGCATACCTATTGGTTTTCTATCCTCTAATCTTCGGTACAAAAGAATGGAAAAGAACTTTGATTTTTTACGAATCCGTACGGCGACCTCTTTAATTGCTACAATTTCCATGTTGGTCCTAGCTGCGGTAATTGGTTATTTTTATCCTTCCAAATATTTCCTTTATACAATGGGCGCTACTCTTTTGGCAGGAGTCGTGCTACTTGGGATTATCTACAAATATGACCAACATTTAACCAGCAAGCTTAAATGGAGAATTCTGGAGAGGCATCAATAGCGATCAATAGCGTGGGGCAATTAACCCAAAAAGTCGGTTAAATTCATAATACTCAAGACCCAATTACCAACCCTAATTGCTCTTCTTAATTTTGGAAGTTTATTTAAAGCGGTAATGGAACCAATAAAAAGCCAGCATGTGGGCATCATTCAAGGTTAACCATTCAATAGATAATGTCAGTTTTAGCGAATGCAGGACTACCTTAGCCGACCCGCTTGCCTGACCAGGCTTTGGTTTAATCTTCAATTGTCAAACCCGTTAGCTCTCTTAATTTGCTTTTGATACTGCCAGTGCCATATCCAGTCCAGGCAGATTTTACAATACCGTCGGGACTGATTAAAACATAATGCGGAATACCTGCAACACCATAATGTGCATAAATACCTCGGTCTTCCTTTAAATCGCTAAAGTTATTACCGGTCATTTTAAAATATTCAGTGGCCTTTTCCCAGATTTTTTTGGTATCGCTGGAAAGACTGACTACAGCCAGTTTGCGCTCAAGTTTTTCAGCAATTTCCTTTAATTCCGGTATGGATGCATGACAAGGGCCACATCCGAAGCTCCAAAAATCAACTAGAAGATATTTGCCTTTAAAATCCGCCAAATGATGCACGTTGCCTGCAATGTCTAATAATTTGGTGTCATACATAGAATCTCCGGCCTTAATTACTTTAGGTGCATAAAGTGTAATGGTTAGTTTTTGTCCATATACACTATTTTTAGCTCAGGCTCCAGGCCTTTATAGATTTTAGTAACTGGGGCTCTAAATTCCTCTTTCTGGTACCATTTAATTTGATTTGCGACGCCGTTTAGCACTTCCAGTCGGGTAAGTGTCATCGGACCTTGTTGCAGTAAGGCCAGGTTCTGCTTCTGAATGGTATATTCAATTGAGTTAGAGACCTTATCCAGGGAGTCTATTGATTTTCTGGCTGTTTTTTTATCTTCGGGGGAACGATTATCATCTAATGCAATATGCATAAGCCCTTTTCTTATTACCCCTTTTTTTTGATACGCATTCCAAAGCTCCTTATTGGCATTTATAAAATAGGTCCATTCTTGTTGTTCGGGGATATCACTTTTGACCTGCCATGTATAAACCAAAGTGTTCTTGCCGGTAATGGAAATAGGGTGACCTGCTTTAGCCCAAAGCTTCAAGGCCATGGAAGGAAAGCTATCATCAAAAGACATAAGGCTGTAATTGCCTAGTAATGTATCCTCCGGAGCATACTCTATATGAAAATGCCCATCAGATACGCTATCTTTTGCCACTTCACTACCTACGGACCCCTCTTCTTTCATAAGGGATATATGGGCTCCGTCTTGTACACCGGTAAGACAACCATCAATAATAATCTTACTGGGTGTTTGGGCGAAGATCTGACTACCAGCCACCAGGGTAAGAAAGGCACTAAATAAAGTAAGTCTAAAGCAGCGTTTCATATTCAGGACTGTTTTATAGTGATTACGGAAGTTAAAGTTAATGGATTATCAGGGAAATCACAGCTGATACAGTGCTTTATTTGAATGGAATGTTGGGAAATATAGGGGGATTCCTGTTAATATGACCTAAATCTCGACTTCATATTCAAGATTAAATTCCAAACCCGATATTTAGGACAAGGAGGAAAATTCGCTAAGAATGGGTCGAAATATGGCCTCGCAATTTCATTCAATGAAAATTTCTGTGCAGAAAAAACAAATGAACAGGTCAACCAGCACTATTGAGAAGAGGGGAAACTTTAAATGACTAGCAGACCAATTAAATATTAATAATAACCAATATATATCCCATGCTTTTAGTGATTTGAAAAATATTCCTACTAATTTTTGTAATTTAAATTTTCAGTACTACATTTGCGACTCATTAGCAGAAAGTTATTCGTTCTGTTTGATTAAAGGGGGGTTAGCTCAGTTGGCTAGAGCGCTTGCCTGGCAGGCAAGAGGTCACCGGTTCGAATCCGGTACTCTCCACTTTAATTTTTAGCGAAAGATTGCAACCTACCATTGATATATTGCTGAAATAGTTTAAATATCCGCATTTTACCCAATAAAAAATAAATTTGATTAAGCCAATTATCCAAATTTTAAATATTAAAGCATGTCAAGATCCTATAGAAAAGCTATAACAAAAGAAAGAGCCAGAAACTATAGTAGGACTGCTATATACTGGAGGCACATAAGAAGGTCAATAAAGAACAAGATAAAGTCGTATCCCTGGCCGCTTGGCCCTTATGTATCATGGGACGATGACAGATATGCAATAAATAAAGATGGAGAAATGTGTCTTACACATGAAATACCTAAAGATACACCTTATCTTGAAGAAACGATCCCTGACCCTAGAGCTATAGTCAACGATTACACCTATTGCGATCGCATTATACAATGGGAATGGTGGAAGGAAAAACAATTTGATCCATATAGAATAAAAAATAGGAGGAAGTAGTATGTCAACTACGTATGCAATTTTTAGAAAAGGCCTTGCCCCCCTGAAGATCCAGAATCTGGCTGGTGGCCTAAAGACTTATCAGAAGGGGATGATTATACGATAATTGGTCATACCTCATGCTTCAAAACTGACGTAAAAGCCTTGATCGATTATCTACCTGACACAACACCGATATATGCCCTTGATAATGGCACTCGTCTTAAAACCCTTGGGGAACTAAAAAAATACTATAGCACCTAGGCTCTATTGCCGTTCATCAGTTCCTGTAGTGGGTTAGCCAAAATGACAACTTTGGTTTTTCTGCCATCTATTTGCCCTATCCAGACATTGATAAGTCCGCCAGCACGTTATCCGATCACATTTCTTCTATCCAAAAAAGACTCAGCGCGTTACAAAAAGCCAGCCTTTAAGGGCCGCAACTATACCTGGGAAACCACAGCTGAATCCCACTGGATTATGCTGTTCTTTTTTGCGGGCGTTAACTTGAGGCCAATCTAAAGACTAATCAATTAACCCCTTAAATATAAATTTACTTTCGTATATTTGTATAAATATTCGTAACAGTAAACCAAAATATCATTTATGAACTGGAAATATCTGCTGATTATTGTCCCCTTGTTTATCGTAGCAGAACTTTTTCTTATCACAAAGCTGTTCTCCATGATATCGCAGCCCTCTGATTTGCTGGTATTTTTAGGCGTTTTTGGCATAGGTCTGGACATTTTCGCCATCATCAAATTGTATACACTGCTCAAAAAACATATCAAATACTAAATTTTCAAAAAGCTAAATCTGCTTATTTTATGACTCAGATGATGAAAAAGATTTTTGTCGCTGCTGGCGCCATTGCGCTCATTTTTGCGGCCTGCGCCAGCTGTACCAGGATCGATGCCGGGTACGAAGGGATTTTGGTGAACCAGTACGGAAGCGAAAGAGGCGTTTCAAATGTACAGATCCGTACAGGCAGAGTCTGGTACAACCCACTCACACAGGACGTTATTGAATTCCCACTGTTTGTAAAAACAGTCGACTATGATCCCTTTACCGTAAACGCAAAGGACGGGTCTGTTTTTACCATTGACCCCACGCTCAGTTATGCCGTTATTCCAGGCAAGGCTCCTTATATCTATGTCAAATACCGAAAGAATCTGGATGAAATCACCAATACCACCATGTATAATTATGTCAAGGATGCATTCAGGATACAGATGAATAAATACACAACAGAACAGTTGATCAGTAATCGACAACAGTTTGAAGACAGTGTTCAATTCAACCTGAATAAACTCATGAATTCTGACGGTTTTAAGCTGGAATCCTTGACTTCTGGCCTGATCTATCCAAAATCCATTGTAGAGGCAGTAGATGCCAAAAACAGAGCAGTCCAGGAAGCGATGCAGGCGCAGAACCAATTGGTAAAAGATTCTATCGATGCCCGAAGAAAAGTCATCGTTGCAGAAGGGGAGCGGCAGGCCAATTTGCTTAGACAATCTTCTTTGACACCACTTCTAATACAGCAGCAGTTCATAGAAAAATGGGATGGCAAAACACCCCTTTATGGTAATGTACCGACCTTTTTCAAGAAGGTGGACTAGGTGCTTACGCACATTCATAACCTATGGAGCAACCTTAATGTTCCTCTCTTTCCACGCAAATATCAATACAATACCCAAAGTGGTTGTTCGGAAATTCCGAACAACCACTTTGGGTATTGCGACCGTCCTAAAAAAATAGTATCTGTATAAGCCCGCGATACCACCCTCTCAATCTATCTGTGCCTATTGCGCCCCAGCAGCCTAAAACCTAAAAAACATAATTTATAAACATTCACGCCTCAATGGGCGCAAGCCCCGGATACGTCACTGGCTCTATCAGGGTCGGATCCAGCGGACTCGCTCTATAGAGCGATTTTACCGGATAATATTCCAGTGCTGCGCCTGGTAATTCATAATCCAGGATCGATTGCAACTGCTCGTCAGATAAATTGGGATCCAGCCATTTTCTTTCCAGGGTCGGGGGCAGCATCAGGGGCATCCTGAAGGGATGATCGCCGCTATTGTGAATGGCACGCATTACAGGGTTAGCTGCCCGGATAACTAAAGTAAAAGTCCCGATCAGCTCTCCCTCCTGATCCGGCAGATGCGCATAATTATAGAGCCCTGGCAAAAAGAAAATTGGCCGGTCTTTTAAATGGATATAATAGGGAATCTTGTTTTTAAAACCAGGCACTTCTCTGTATTCAAAAAAGCCATTTACCGGCACCAGTAATCTTGTTTTTCTTTTTCTATACCAAAGACTGCCGGTGTCCCCCAAAATCCTTTCGGCTCTTGCGTTCAGCAGCTTAAACCTTTGTCTGTCCAGCTGTTTTTTCTCAGGGCCTGTCATGGATCCTTTCATATAGCTGGTCACCATACCCCATTCAAATACCTTTAGCTTAAGCTGTCCGTTTTCACTAAGTACGACCGGACAGCGCGGCAAGGTAAATCCAGAGCTGATATAGCCCGGTTCAAAATCAAAATTTAAGGGCTGATCTGTCAATTCAGGTAAGGCCTCATAAATGGCCTGTGTTTTCTGCTTATTGGATACTTGATAACACATACTAACGATAAATAACTTAGTATAAAAAAATAAATATATTGGATAACTAATTTTAAATCAACTCTTTAAATCTTACACCTAAACATATTGGTTTATTTTACTAAATAAAGGGGTATAATTGCACTATAAAGATAACCCAAATATGGACAACCCAAGGCATATAATTCATATGGACTTAGATTCTTTTTTCGTCTCCGTGGAAAGGCTCAAAAACAGCAAACTCATGGGTATACCAGTCATTGTAGGTGGGGGAGACCGCGGCGTGGTGGCTGCCTGCAGTTATGAGGCACGCAAATTTGGGGTGCGCTCGGCTATGCCGATGCGCCAGGCTCGTTTTCTTTGCCCAGATGCCACCATTATCTCTGGAGATCATGAAGACTACAGTAAATATTCCAGACTGGTGACCGAAGTGATCGCCAGCAGTGTCCCTTTATATGAAAAGGCCTCTATTGATGAATTCTATGCCGACCTTACTGGTATGGACCGTTATTTTGGAACAGCGATGTTCTGTAAAGAGCTTAAAACAAAAATCGTCAAAGAAAGCGGCCTGCCGATTACCTATGGGCTGGCCTCCAACAAGCTGCTGGGCAAAGTGGCGACCAATGAGGTAAAACCCAATGGGCAAATAGAAGTTCCTCTGGGAACGGAAAGAGCCTACCTGGCGCCGCTGGCCGTAGAGAAAATGCCCATGGTCGGGCAAAAGACGGCCACCTTGCTCAAAGATATGGGCGTTTCTACCATTAAGATTCTCTCAGAAATCCCCCCGGAAATGCTGATCCGCCTTTTAGGTAAAAACGGCAGCACACTGTCCAGGCGCGCCCGGGGTGTCGACGACACGCCTGTCATTCCTTATATAGAACAAAAAAGTATTTCTACAGAAGATACCTTTTCCTGCGATACCATGGATCTGGATTTCCTGCAATCCAGATTGGTACGCATGATCGAAAAAATTGGTTTTGAACTCAGACACCAAAAAAAGATGACCGGTTGCGTGACACTTAAACTACGTTACGCGGATTTTAATACCGTCACCAAACAATGCAGAATTGCCTACACCGCTTCTGACCATACCTTACTGGAAACAGCGGCCGCCCTGCTGCGTAAACTCTATGACCGAAGACTACTGGTTCGTCTGCTGGGCGTACGTTTTACGGATCTGGTGACTGGTGCCCACCAGATCAGCCTTTTTGACGACACCCAGGAAATGATCAGTCTTTACCAGCAGATTGACAGCATCAAAAGCCAGTTTGGTCCTTTGTCTTTAATCCGGGCCAGCGGCGTGGATAAGCCAGACAAAGACCGACAGCGCGTTAAACAACGCGCGCTACAGCTGCAAAGGGCTTACAAGACCTAAATAAGACTCGGTTAAGACGCAGAGACATAAACACCAGGCAAGCACCTAGACCCAGCAGCACTAAAAACAATCTGGTAAACAATCGGGTAAACAATCAGGCAAGCCATCCGCCACCTGAGTTTGTTTCATCCCTTTACTAAATTAGTATTATACATCATACGCTCAGTAGATCACTTATAGACCATTTATAGACCACTTATATGTACCTGAACTGCAAAACATATTTCTCTTACCGTTATGGTACTTTTTCAGCGAAGCAACTGGTGGCGGCGGCCGTAGAGGCCGGTGCCACCAGTCTTGCCCTGACCAATATCAATAACACGTCAGATATATGGGACTTCGTCCGCTATGCAATCCAGGCGGGTATCCATCCGATTGCAGGCGTAGAGATCAGAAACGAAGATGAGCTTTGTTATATACTGCTGGCTAGGAACAATAAAGGCTTCGCCGCCATCAATCGTTTTTTGTCCTGGCACCTGATGCAGGGTTTAGCGTTTCCCGATCGGCCTGTCTTTACAGATGGCAGCACCCAGGGAAGTGGCGGTAAGGACAGTGGCGATGTGGTCGTTATCTATCCTTTTATGCGCCTGATGACAGATAGAGGTAATTTTGCCACGTCTTTATCCCCTCATGAGTATATCGGTGTGCAACCTTCAGATATCAATAAGCTGATCCGTCTTGATTATAAAGCCCTGCAACACCGGTTGGTATTACGCCAACCAGTGACTTTCGCAGGCAAGCAGCAGTATAATCTGCACCGGCTACTCAGGGCCATCGACCGTAATATTATCCTGTCCAAACAACAGGACACGCACCGGGCTGGTCCCCATGAGTGTTTTATGCCGCTAGACAGTCTGCTGCACCGTTTCAGCGCCTATCCGCAGATACTGACCAATACCTTTCAGCTGATAGACAGCTGTCATATCGAGATGGATTTTCATCAGGATAAAACAAACGTTTTTTTACTGCCAGCAAGCAAGACGACCGGGAGCTACTTCGCAAGCTGGCCATGGATGGCCTTATGGAGCGCTATGGCGCTAAAAACAAAGTGGCCAGCGCGCGCGTAGAAAAAGAACTCGCTATTATTGATACCCTGAACTTCAATGCCTATTTTCTGATCACCTGGGATCTATTGCAATACGCTGCCCGCAGAGGCTTTTATTATGTGGGGCGGGGCAGTGGGGCCAATTCTATTATTGCCTATTGCCTGAAAATTACAGATGTCTGTCCCATTGAACTGGATCTGTATTTTGAAAGATTTTTAAACCCACACCGGACTTCGCCGCCGGATTTTGATCTGGATTTTTCCTGGGCAGACAGAGATGAGCTGATTGACTATGTATTCAAACGCTATGGCAGAGACCATGTAGCACTACTGGGCATGTTTGCGACCTTTCAGTTTAATGCAGCGGTCAGAGAACTGGGCAAGGTCTTCGGGTTGCCTAAATCAGAGATAGATGGACTAACGGAAGGGGTTTACAGCAAGACAGATAAAAACCATATTCAGATTTATCAGTATGCGGCGCTCATGAAGGATTTCCCTAATCACCTGTCCATCCATCCGGGTGGTATGCTGATCAGTGAAAAAGCCATCTATAACTATACCGCTCTGGAGCTGCCGCCCAAGGGTTTTGCTACTGCTCAGATCGATATGTTTGTGGCAGAAGATGTCGGACTATTTAAGTTTGACATCTTAAGTCAGCGTGGCCTGGGCCATATTAAAGATACCATTCAGCTGGTCAAACAAACCCGCGGCATTGACATTGATATCCACCAGGTGGAAAAGTTCAAAAAAGATAAAAAGGTAGCCGAGCATATTAAAAACGGGAATACCACCGGCTGTTTTTATATCGAGAGTCCTTCCATGCGCCAACTGCTAAAAAAACTGCGTTGTGAGGACTATAAAACGCTGGTGGCTGCCAGCTCGATTATCCGGCCTGGCGTAGGCCAGTCCGGTATGATGCAAGCCTATATCTTCCGGTTCCACCATCCGGATAAGTTTAGCTATATCCATCCTAAAATAGGGGAGATACTGCAGGATACTTTTGGTGTCATGGTCTATCAGGAAGACGTTATCAAAGTGGCGCATCACTTTGCAGGACTGGATATGGGTGAGGCAGATGTGCTGCGTCGCCATATGTCAGGCAAGACCCGAGGCACAGAGAAAATGGAGCAGTTAAAAAAGAAGTTTTTTGATAACTGTAAACAGCGGGGCTATCCGGATAATATCACAGCCGAGATCTGGCGGCAGATGGAGAGTTTCTCCGGCTATTCTTTTTGCAAGGCGCATAGCGCCAGCTTTGCCGTAGAGAGCTACCAGAGCCTGTATCTGAAGACCTATTTTCCGGTGGAATTCATGGTATCCGTGATTAATAATTTCGGGGGATTTTATTCACGTGAACTCTATTTTCAGCAACTGCGTCTGGAAGGCGCCCAGGTGGAGCCTCCCTCGGTGCAGCACAGTGAATACCTGACCACTATTAAGGACGGTATTGTCTATGTAGGCTTTATCCATATACAGTCCCTGGAAGAGAAAGTCGCTTTACGCTTGATTGAAGAGCGGGAAAATAACGGGCCTTATTTGCACCTGCAGGATTTTATTGAACGCACAGGCACACCCATGGAGCAACTCAATCTCTTAATCAAGGTGGACGCTTTTCGCTTTACAGGCAGCAGCAAAAAAGCGCTGCTCTGGGAAGGAAACTTCCTGCGTAAGGCGCCCAGCCATGTCGCCGCCGCCCAGTCACTTTTTGAGGAGCCGCCCATGACTTTTACATTGCCGGATCTGCCTACCAGCCCTCTGGAGGATATGCATCAACAAATGGAGCTCTTGCATTTTACGCTCAGTAATGTGTTTGAGATGGTAGAGGCTGATCCCGCTAAATACATCTACGCCAGGGATCTACGGTCTTTTATAGGTAAAACAGTCTGCTGCCTGGGGTACCTGGTCTGTATTAAAAATACACAAACCAAAAAAGACCATCGCCGCATGCATTTTGGGACTTTTCTGGATGCCGAGGGCGCCTGGCTGGATACGGTCCATTTTCCCGATAGTGCCGCTAATTATCCTTTTCGGGGGCGGGGATTTTACAGTTTTACCGGTATCGTCATGGAAGATTTTGGCGTACTGACTGTCAGTGTTACCTTTATGGAGAAAGTCGGCATCCAAAAAACGTAAAATAAACGAAAAGAAAATAAAAAATAGAAAATAAGAAAAGCACTGAAGACAATTGATAAAATAGCCGATAAATGATGGAATATGCAATCGTAGATATCGAGACGACAGGCGGACACGCTGCCGGCAGCGGGATTACCGAGGTGGCCATTATACTGCATAACGGTCAGGAGGTGATCGGGCGCTATGAGACCCTGGTCAATCCGGGCGTCCCCATTCCACTGTATATTACGGCGCTTACCGGCATCAGTAACAGCACCATTGCAACCAGTCCGTCTTTTGACCAGGTGGCTGACAAGATCTATAATCTATTGCAAGGCCGGATCTTTGTGGCCCATAATGTCAATTTTGACTACTCTTTTATCAAGCACCATCTGGCAGAAGCAGGCTATTTTTATAGTGCCACTAAACTCTGTACGGTCAGGATGAGCCGCAAGATCAAACCAGGGCTTTCTTCCTATAGCCTGGGCCGGCTCTGCGCCGCCCTGGAAATACCGCTTACGGACCGGCACCGGGCAGGCGGCGATGCAGACGCTACGGCTATATTATTTACCCGGTTACTCCAGTGGGATACCAAGGGGGTGATTGCAGGGATGCTCAAAAAAGGCGCCGGTGATCAAAACCTGCCACCCAATCTGCCTCAGGCAGATATGACTGCCCTGCCGCACACGCCGGGTGTTTATTATTTTAAAGACGATAAGGATAAGGTGATTTATGTAGGCAAGGCCAAAGATATCCGCAAAAGGGTTGCCCAACATTTTACCGGCCATAATCCCAATCCACAAAGGCAACATTTTCTGCGCAGTATCTATCATATCAGTCACGCCCCTTGCGGAACAGAGCTGATGGCTTTTATTTTGGAAGCGCTGGAGATTAAAAGACTCTGGCCTATATACAACCGGGCCATGAAAAAATATGAGCCTAAGTTTGGCCTGTTTGTCTATGAGGCCCTGGACGGCTTCTTAAGAATGGCCATCGGTAAATTCAATAAAAACCAGCAGGCAGAACTGGTCTTTACCCATCTGATTGAAGCCTCCAATACCTTGCATGAGATGGTACACGCCTATGATCTCTGCCCCGAGCTCTGCCGGCTCGGCAGTTGCAGCGCTGAGGGTGGCTGCCACAGCAAGGGCGTCATGTGTCCCAAAAAGACGGACACGACCTATTATAATGAACTGGTCAGGGAAGCTTTACAGGAATACAGAAATCAGTTGCCCACTTTTGTTATCCTGGATAAAGGCAGGACAGCAAACGAACAGAGTTGTATCTATGTGGAAAAAGGACATTTTACAGCGATGGGCTATATAGATAAGGATACGGATCTGACCCGTATTGAAGATGCTAAAAGCCTGTTACCTTTATACCAGGGTAACCACTATATCATGCAACTCATCTACAGCTATGCCAAGGCCTTTCCGGAAAAGGTACTGATGAAAGAATATGAGATGTGGGAAAATATGAATTCATAAAATCCCTTTACACATGTCCTACCCATTTTAGGGCCAGCTAACCAGTGGCCAGCAAAAAACATTTTGCCAGACCTTTGTGGACCCTTTGCCAGCATATTAACAGCTTTTCCATAAATTGTTAAAACAACACCAAAAACTACCCGCTTTTTTACCGTTTTACCCCCTTTTCTAGGTCTATTTCCGACGTTAATTTGTCAGAGTGTTAAAAAAATATAGTTAGAAGACGATTCAACGACCGTTTTTAACCCCCTCATTAAATCAAAAAAAATTAATCATGAAATCGAAACAAAAGGGCTACTTGCAGCAGGCTTTGCCCCCTGGAGCCGGAATAAGTAGCGGCAGGGTACATAATCTTATACAAAAAGGATTCAGCGGGCTTATCATGATCGCATGGCTAATAACCCTACTGCTGTTGAGCCAGATAAGGGTAAATGCCCAAAGCACAAACCAGGGACAAAGACAAACACAAAAACAAATAAGCGGAACAGTACTAACTGAGGCGCATACACCCGTTATAGGTGCTACAGTAACTGTCCTTGCCACTAAAACGGGAACAGTTACAGATGACGCGGGCAAATTCACGCTCGAAGTAAATGAAAACGATACCTTATCAGTCAGTTATGTGGGCTATCAAACACAAAAGGTGGCTGTTGGGGGCAAAAATACACTGGAAATTGTTTTGCCTGCCTCCAACAGCAACCAACTGGAAGATGTGATTACGGTAGGGTACGGCACGCAGAAAAAAACCGATGTAACAGGTGCCATCACCTCTGTTCCCGAGTCCAGGCTTTCTCAGCTGCCGGTGACCAATGTCATGCAGGCGGTGGAAGGCGCCGTGGCAGGCGTCAGTGTCACCAATACCTCGAGTGTGCCAGGCAGCTCTCCGGCTGTGATGATCCGGGGCCAGAATTCAATTACCGCCTCCAGCGGTCCTTATATTATCGTGGATGGTTTACCGCTGATCAAAACCCAGGGCAATCCCCTCAATGATATCAATCCCAATGATATTGCTTCTATTGAAGTTTTGAAAGACGCTTCTGCTACAGCCATTTATGGCACCAACGGTTCCAATGGTGTTATTTTGATTACCACCAAAAGAGGCCTTACAGGAAAGGCCGTCATCCGTTATAACGGGTATGCAGGTATTGAGAACCTGGCCCATGTATTAAAACCCAGAGATGGCGCTTCTTATATACAAAAATATGCAGACTACCTTTCTCAGACAGGACAAACACAGACCAGCCCCGTACCCAACTCCTCAGAATTAGATAATTACAATGCAGGTAGTACGACCGATTGGATGGACGAAGTCACCCGTACCGGCATTATGCAGGACCACAACCTGAGTGTATCGGGGGGAACCGCAGATGTAAAATATTATGTAGGCGGAGAATTGATGCAGCAAAAAGGGGTCATCCTGGGTTATCAATACCAAAGGGTCAATCTAAGAAGCAATCTGGATATCCGCATTGCTAAGTTTTTAAAAATAGGAATGTCTTCGCTGTTTACTTCCAACAACTACGATGGCGGCAGGGCGAACCTTTTGCTGGCAACGGCCATGAGTCCCTATGGAAACGAATACAACGAAGACGGATCTTATAATATCTATCCCATGTATCCAGAGGAGCTCTACGTAAACCCACTGTTGGGACTCACCACCGACCAAGAGAGAAGAAGCGTCAATATCAACGGGAATGCCTATGCAGAACTGGATTTAGGAGGCCTGGTAAAAGGATTACGCTACCGCCTGAATGCCGGTTATATCTATTTTCCAGAGCGCAGTGCCAGCTATACTGGCCGAGCTGCCAATGATCTATTAGGAACAGCCAGTATCACCAATGCACATACCAATAATTATACACTGGAAAACCTGATTTATTATAACCACGATTGGAATAAGCATCACCTGGATTTTACAGGCCTCTACAGTGCACAGCAAAGAAAATATATAACGACAACGGCCACTGCCAAAGGATTTGTCAATGATATTATCGGCTTTAACAGCCTGGCTTCCGGCTCTACCCAGAACAACAGTTCCTACAGTGACCGGTATGCATTAAACTCTCAGATGGTACGCTTCAATTATAATTACGACAGCAGGTACCTTTTAACACTGACAGCCAGAAGGGACGGTTCCTCTGTCTTTGGTGCCAATACCAGTAAATACGGAATCTTCCCCTCAGCTGCCATTGGCTGGAATATCTCAAAAGAAGCCTTTATGCAAGACGCTGACTTTGTGGATAACCTAAAGCTCAGAGTGTCTTATGGCAAAACGGGTAATGAGGCCATCAGTGTTTATAAAACCATTACCACCGATAATACCATCCAGCAGCCCTTTAATGGTGTAACGACTGTAGGCGCAGTGGCTGGTAATTTGGGGAACAACGACCTGCATTGGGAGTCCACCAAGACCCTTAACCTGGGTCTGGATTTTGGTCTGTTTAACGGCAGAATTAGTGGTGCGGTGGATTTTTATAAAAACAATACTTACGATCTTTTGCTATCCAGACACTTGCCTATTATCACAGGCTACACCTCTGTACTGGATAACTTAGGTAAAACCTCCAATACGGGCCTGGAACTCAGCCTGAACACCAAAAATATTGACAGACAAGATTTTAAATGGCAAACCGCCATCGTTTTTTCCAGTAATCAAAACAAGTTAAAGGAACTCTATGGAGATGGCCTGGATGACATTGGTAATGGCTGGTTTTTAGGCCATCCCATCAGCGTTATTTATAATTATGTATTGGAAGGCGTCTGGCAACAAGGGGAGGACCCGTCCAAGCAGGATCCCGGAGCCAAGCCCGGCGACCTTAAATTTAAAGACGTCAGCGGTCCGGATGGCAAGCCGGACGGTCAGATTACAGCCGACGATAAAGTCATCCTTGGACAAACCACGCCTAAATGGCAAGGTGGCCTCACCAATAGGTTCGAGTATAAAAACTTCAGTCTAAGTATTTTCTTCCAGACGACCCAGGGGCAAATGAAATACAACCCGGATCTGACCTACGGAGATGAAACCGGTAGAAGAAATACGCCACAGGAAATTGGTTACTGGACTCCGGAAAACAAAAGCAATACCCGCCCCTCACTGGCTTATAATAATACAAGAGGTTATGGTTTTCCATCTGATGCCAGCTATACCCGGCTCAAAGACATTACCCTAAGTTATACGTTTGACAAGGATAAACTTAGCCGGCTTGGCCTGTCCAGTCTCACAATATATGCCAGTGGCAAGAACCTGCACACCTTTACCAGCTGGGTGGGTTGGGATCCGGAAGATAATTATTCTTCCAGAGGATCAGGCGACTGGACCAATAACTATCCCATGACCAGGTCTTTTGTACTGGGTGTCAATATTGCACTTAAATAACAACAAATTAATTATAATGAAAAAATATATATTTGGGTTTATCCTTGCCCTTGTCCTACTAAGCTCCTGTAAAAAGAGCTATCTGGATGAAACACCCTATTCCTCCTACACACCGGTTACCTTAACAGATTCTCTGGGTTTTGATGCAGCCATTGTTGGGCTTTACCATCAACTGGAAGGTTATTTTGCCTGGTCGGATCACCAGGGCTGGCCCAGCGTATGGGCTGTCGGCACCGACATCGCCAATGCCACAGCCAATCAGGAAAGCGTAGAAATCCCTTATTATGATTATGGCAAACTGACACCCTCAGATGTAGGTGCCAGCAAGATCTGGTCTCTGAACTATCAGATGATTAATCTAACCAATATCATTATTGACAATGCAGCGGATCCTTCAGTTACGATTTCTGAGAGCAATAAAGCCTCCGCCTCAGCAGAAGCCCGGTTTTTCCGGGGCTATGCCTATAATGAGCTCAGTATACTTTTTGGTGGGGTACCGCTTGTAGAACATGCACTTTCAGCGCCTAAAACAGATTTTACCAGAGCCAGTCTGGATCAGGTCAATCAATTTATAATAAACGATCTTCGCTATGCAGCGGATCATTTGCCTGATATTGATGATATGCCTTCCAATCCCAAAGGCAAACTCTATGGCCGGGCCAATAAATATATGGCCATGCAGCTACTGGCAGAGGTCTATATCAAAGCAGGCAAACCGGATTCTGCAGAGATAATGACCCAAAAAATCATTGGCAGTGGCCGGTTCAGTCTGATTGATAAAAGATATGGCGTCGTGTCTTCTGTGCCGGGAGATTATTATTCTGATATGTTCCATTATGGCAACCAACGCCGCTCTCAGGGCAATACAGAGGCTATATGGGTGTTGGAAGTAGAAAACCCCAGCACCGTCGTAGGAGGTGTCACCGACAACCCGCAACAACGCCGGGTCTGGGGTGCGGCCTATTACCAGATCAGTGGCATGAAAATATGTGATTCACTGGGTGGCCGGGGCATTGCCCGGCTTAGGTTGAGTAATTGGGTCTTATACGGACTCTATCAGGATGGCGATATCAGAAATTCTGAATACAATATCAAAAGGCATTATTATTATAACGATCCTACAAGTGCTAATTTTGGTAAAGAAGTACCGTTTACAGGTCCGGATACCCTGTATAAAATCTGTCCATCCACCACTAAATGGGGCCAGTATGACCCCAATGATGAATTTGGATATGCGATGATCAAGGATTTTATTTTGATGCGCCTAGGCGAAACTTATCTATTACAGGCAGAGGCACAGTTTGATCAGGGCAAATTAGCGGAGGCAGCCGCCAGTATCAATGTACTGCGCAAAAGAGCCTTCGCCGATTATCCCGCCAAAGGCAAAGTCAGTGCCAGTGATATTACACTGAATTTTATCTTAGATGAAAGAGCCCGGGAATTAGTGGGAGAAGAAAACAGAAGAGAAACGCTCATGCGGACTAAGACGCTGGTAGAAAGATCTTTAAGGTTAAACAGTGGTGATACGCAGCATCCGACCACGGGGCTGACTGAGACCAATTTGTTGCTACCCATTCCACTCAGCGAAATTCAGTTAAATAAGGACGCCGTACTCGATCAAAATCCTGGTTACACCAATTAATTGATCAATTAAAACACCAGCTGATATCCTTGTAAAAATAATTGATTATTTTTACAAGGATATCAGCCGCGCAGGCCACGGTGGATAGTTGTTAAACTAACAATATCCACCGGGCTTGTATTTGTTTTTGTATTTTATTTTTAAAATCCATTCATTCCCAATACCTGAGTTATGATGACAAGCATGCAAAAAAATTTAGTCGGTTTATACTCATTGGCTCTATCATCCTTTTTAGCCTGGCCATGCAGCCTTGCTTTGGGCAGCGTAGTAGTAGTACCAAGCTGCATTATGATCGCTTTCATGTCGGCCAGACATGGCTGGACAGCAAAGGAGATACGATTAATGCCCATGGTGGAAATATTGTTTATTACAAAAACACTTATTACTGGTTTGGAGAGAAAAGAGACCGTCACCATTCACTGGGCGTGAGTGTTTATAGCTCCAAGGATCTTTATAACTGGAAACCCGAAGGCCTGGCACTTGCTCATAGTAAGGACACGACCAGCGATATCGCCTTTGGCGGTATTATGGAAAGACCCAAGGTGGTCTATAATAAAAAAACAAAGCAGTTTGTTATGTGGTTCCATGTGGAAGTCAGAGGTAAGGGCTATGGCGCCGCCAAAGTAGGGGTTGCTGTTAGTAAACATATTACCGGTCCCTATCAGTTTATACGCAGCTTCAGACCCAATGGCAATATGAGCCGTGATATGACCATCTTTGTAGATGACAACGGAGCAGCCTACGAGATCTATTCATCCAGAGAAAACTATGATTTAAGGATCGTCCGGCTGACAGATGATTATTTAAACGTAACAACTAAAGATTCACTACTTTTTGCTAAACACAGAGAGGCGCCCGCCATTTTCAAATACCAAAAGAAATATTATCTGATCACCAGCGGCTGTACTGGCTGGGCCCCTAATGCAGCGGCGCTCAGAGTAGCAGATAATCTTTATGGTCCCTGGAAGCTGCTAGGCAATCCATTAAAAGGCAAAGACAGCAATATCTCTTTTTATGGGCAACCGACTTATTTCTTCCCCGTGCCAGCTAGTAGCGGCAGGCTGCGTAAAAAAAGCGTCCAGTCACAGTCACAGTCACCGTCGCCCCGCTTTATTTATATGGCTGACCGCTGGAATCCTAAAAACCTAAAAGACAGTCGCTATCAGTTTTTACCAGTTACGTTGACCCCCCAAAATGAGATGCCTATTGAGATTAAATGGCAGGATAGCTGGCAATTAAATTAAGTATAGGCAAAAATTAAGTAAAGTAAAAACGCAACAAAGTCCACCTGGCAGTTGTATTTACAAGCATCAATAAATTCATATAAAATCCAGCATTTAATTACATGATAATTCAAGGTCAAAATAAATACAAGACATTTTCAGGACACCATACCCTTATTCAGACAGCACTGGCACTGGGCGTACTTTTTTGCTTTTGCGTAGCGGCAACTGCACAGCCTAAGCAAGAGGCCAAGGACAATACAACCGCCGATACGCCCTTATTAACGGATATCCCTGGTAGAGCGTCTACTGCAACCAGTCTGAATGGCTCCTGGGATTTTATCGTAGATCCCTATGAAACCGGTTTTTTTGATTACCGGTATAAAGAACTGGCTCAGAACAATCCATCGGCTTACTGGAACAACCCGCACCCTAAAACCAAGTCCGACCTGGTCGAGTTTGGCTGGAATAGTAACTACAGCCTTGAAGTGCCTGGCGACTGGAACCATCAAAAAGACCAGTTCCTGTACTATGAGGGCACCGTCTGGTATGAGAAGTCCTTTGATTTTCACAAAAAACTAAATGGAAGCAAAGTCTATCTGTATTTTGGGGCCGTCAACTACCGGGCAGACGTTTATCTGAACGGTCACAAACTGGGCTTTCATGAAGGCGGCTTTACTCCCTTTAATTTTGAAGTGCCAGATAGCCTGCTCAGGGAAACGGGTAATAATCTGGTGGTGCGGGTGAACAATACCCGCCATAAAGATGATGTGCCTACCTTGAATACAGATTGGTGGAACTATGGTGGTATTACAAGAAGCGTCGAGCTAATAGAAGTACCGCAGACATTTATCCGTGACTTCTTCATCCACTTAACGGCCCCAACACCAAAAAATGCCAAGATCAAGGGTTATGTTACATTAAACCAGGCGCCGAGTACGCCAAAGCAGTTAACACTGAACATTCCCGAACTGCATTTTTCTAAAAGCTTTACGGTTAGCCAGGCAAAAACAGCGCTTAGTTTTACCTTACCCAGCCTGGAGCTTTGGCAGCCAGGTCATCCTAAGCTTTACCAGGTAGACTTAACCATTGGTAAGGACAAGATTTCTGATAAAATTGGATTTAGAACCGTTAAGGCCAGCGGAAACAAAGTCTTATTAAACGGTCAACCGATTTTTATGCGGGGTATTGCCATCCATGAGGAAATACCCAATGAAATGCGCAGGGCCTGGAGTGCAGCTGATGCGCGCCAACTACTGGGTCAGGCCAAAGAGCTGGGGTGCAATATGGTCAGGCTGGCACATTACCCCCATGATGAGACCATGACCCGGGCCGCTGATTCCATGGGCATTTTAGTCTGGTCAGAGATTCCGGTTTACTGGACCATTGATTTTGGCAGTCAGGCCGTTTACAACAAAGCAGCAAAACAGCTCAGAGAAATGATTACCCGTGATCACAATAGAGCCAGTATCATCGTTTGGTCAGTGGGCAATGAGACGCCCGTTAGTGCTACCAGGACAGATTTTATGCATCGGCTAATTACAAATGCACATAAGCTGGACAGTTCCAGAATGGTCTCCGCTGCCCTGGAAGTCAATTATAACTCTGGTAAAAATATCAATATGATCGATGATCCATTGGGGCAGTTTGTCGATCTGGTGGCCTTCAATGAATACCTGGGCTGGTACGGCGGCACGCCAGACAAGTGCAGGACGACTAATTGGGGTACACCTTATAACAAACCTTTATTTATCAGCGAAACCGGCGGCGGTGCCAAATATGGTTATCACAGAGATTCCTTGACCAGATTCAGTGAAGAATATCAGGCGTGGTATTATAGAGAACTCTTAGATATGCTGGGCAGAATGCCAGACAATTGGGTAGGCATGTCCCCTTGGGTACTGGCTGATTTTAGGAGTCCAAAACGTAATAATCCCGTATATCAGGAAGGCTGGAATCGCAAAGGCCTGTATAGTGACCAGGGCAAGAAAAAAGAGGCCTTCTATCTGCTGCAAAAATATTATCACCAAATCCAAAAAAGCGGCTGGGCGCCCAAGACAAAAAAGTAACCGTAATCAGAGCAACCGTAATCAGAGCAACCGTAATCAAAGCTACGTCAAAGCAAAGATTGGATTGGTTTTAAAAGTTCTGGCAGGCCACATATAAAAACTATTGACGGGGTCGTCACTTTGATCAAAGAAGATCAGAGGTGGTGACCCCGTGATTAGTTTGCCTTTTTAATGCATGCTTTTTTGTGTGCAGCACTGCAACATAAGTCTCTAACCGTTATCAGCTTTCAGCTACCAGAAAAAGCTCACCATCGCAGGGGCGAAGTCCATCACTTCTATGCTTAAAATACTGGCGGGTAAGATCCTGGGTATCGAAAATCTGACAATTTTTAAGTCCGGCGTCTTTGGCAAGTAAAAGCACATCTTCCGGGTTAAAAAAACTGATCATAGGTGTACCCTGGCTGGCGGCGCCTTTAACGGACATTTCCATTAGGGTTTTATCTTCCCCCTGAAGGGATTCAATGGGCGCATAAAAACTGATTATGGCCTTTGATCCAGGCGCAAATTTAGCAATCCGCATCAGCATATCGCGTATGGCCTTATGCGTTAAATAAAGGGTCACACCGGTTGAGGAGATTATTGTCGGCTTTTGCATATCAAAACCCGAGTTTTGACCCGCCAATGCTTCCCACCAGGTGGACTGCTCAAAGTCTACAGGTAACAAATGCAGGTTTTCAGGCAAGTTTTCAATTTGCTCCTTAATGCAGTCCTGCTTCCAACTTAATGTTTCTGGTTGGTCGATTTCAAAGACCTGTAGGGTAGGAGGCGCCTTTGTTTGGGCGTGCTGTTCATTATAACGCAACGCAAAACTATCCAGCCCGGCACCAAGTATTACGTATTGGGATAATCCCTTTTGAACGGCGACTTCCACTTGGTCCTCCACAAATCTTGCCCTGCCAACAATGGAGGCCCTAATCGGCTTTGTGTATTTCATATCGGGGCGCTGTTGCCATCCTGGTGCAGGCCTGGTAAGGCGAAGCGCCCAATTATCCTTAATGATAAGAGGGACATCATCTATTTCCAGGTGCAGTGCCCGCCATAAGGCAGTTCGCTGAGCGGTGTTATCTGGTTTTTCCATTTTTCTAGTTATGATTTATAGTAAGCCGCCCCCCAATACCAGGCCTTAATGAGCAATTGCTATTGAGGCCTCCTAGTATTTTGTCATTGTAAGATACGAAGATGGAGCCTTATTAATGCCTATAACTTTATTTGCCCACACCACAACGGGGTTTTCACACTCAGAAGTTTACAGCTCTTCCACCAGGTACTCCTCCACCTGCCTGGTCTTTGATGAAAAAGAAATTCCAACGGCTATTTTCTTTCTTGGATCTGCAGCGTAGGGCGTAAGATAACCCCTTGCTTTTAAATCTACTTTAATCTGTTTCAGCGCTTCACCACCAGTGCCATCCAGCTTTAATTCCAATACATAAATATACTGGGCAGTCTTGACCAGCACATCACATCTGCCCTGGGCACTGTGTACTTCACTATAGACTTCCAGCCCTAACAGCCTGAAAATAAGGGAAGTCTGCGCATGAAATATAGACTCAGTATCGGGCTTCCATACGTCATATGGGGTCGTGGCGATTATAGCATTTAACCCAAGAATCATGGCTGGTATATCACCTTCTTTCAACGCCTTTTTAATAACGTCCATCTCAGCCACGGAATCTACGCCTTCCATACCCCTGTAAGCACCCAGTAGTCCATCCAGGAAGCTGGACTTTACCTCCAGGTTGGGAAATCCCAGGTCATAGACCTTTCTGTTTGGAGAAATGTTTTTAATCGTCAGATACCCTGTCTGGAAGAGCAGGGCGCCCATATTGGGATTAACCGTATTAAAATTAGATAAGGACTGTTTGCCCATTTGATAGGTTTCCACATCATACTTCCACTCCTTTTTAAGTAGCCTGATCAGAAATGTAGGTGTTCCTGTTTCATACCAGTAAGGATCGAATTCAGGATCAACCATAAAATTTAGTAGTGAAAATGGGTTATAAACCCAGGTTTTCATATCCCAGGTGTAGCCATCATACCAGTCTTTAATCTGTGTTAAGATATCTGGCCTATCTTTTTGTAAGGCTGCAATTTCCTCAGAAAAATTTGCTTCAAGCTCCTCTTGTGTAATCCCAACTAAGGAGCTAAATTCGGATGTCAATGTGATATTGCGCAGATTATTCAGATCAGAGAAAACACTCACCTGGCTAAATTGGCTGACGCCGGTAATGAACAGAAAACGGATATATTCATCACTGTCTTTTATAATGGAATAGAAGTTCTTCATAATGGCGCGGTTCGCTTCCGCTAGTTCAGGCTCCTCCAAAAAATCGATGATCGGTTTATCGTATTCATCAATTAAAATAACAACACGCCCATTTACAGATGCCTTTTCAATCAATTCTTTGAACTTTTGATCATAACTGGATTCATTAAGGGTTAAACCCAGTCGCCTGGCATTCGTTTCCAAGCTCCGATAAATGGCCACTTCCAACCCTTCAGTTCTTACGCCAATATTAGAAAAGCTAATTCGAATCACCGGATGGGTCTGGGTCCAATCCCATTTGTCATAAATCCACAGTCCTTCAAAAAGCTCCTTATTACCACTGAAGAGCTTATCAATGGTATCTACTAACAGACTTTTGCCAAAGCGCCTAGGACGACTCAGAAAATAATATTTGCCCGTTTTCACCAATTGGTAAATCGCCTGGGTTTTATCTACATAAACATAACCGCCTTCCCGGATTTCCTGGAAACTCTGAAGGCCAATAGGATATTGTTGTAACATATAGCGAAGATACGAAGATTTACCTTGTTTTTTTTTAGCAATTAGCTTGTCTATAAGCAGAGCTATTGCATTAAACCTACTTCCAAGAGGTAGTCGTTATACTGGATTAACATATTTCAATATCCGGTTGGTACTCATCACAGTGTAATTTTAAAATGTCACCTTTAAAACGATACCGATCAGCTGCTCCAGATTTCAGAAAAAATAGATTAAGACTACGGAAAAATAAACTGCAATCCATGGCATGCAACTGCCCGGTCCATAAATGGACCGGGCAGCAGTTATATGCAATCATCAGAGCCGACAGCACTGTGATTACGATCGGTCCCCTTAGCGTTTTTAAATCTAGGCAGTTCTTAAATACTGCTTAGATCCTTTTGACAAAGCAGGCATTCACCCCCTTGGGTGTCTTTTCCAGTTCAAAGGTTACCGTATCACCTTTTTTGATGGCCTCTGTAAAATTGTTCTGGTGAACAAAATAGCTCTGTTTTGTCGCTAAATCAGTAATAAAACCATACCCTTTGTCTTCCATAAAAGTAGTGAGTATGCCTTTTTTGACGGACAATTCTCTTTTTGGATGGAACCCAGTAAGGTCAATTTCTGAAGGATCGATTTCCTGTTTGTTTTTAGGATCTGGAGGTGTAGGAGAAAGGTTGCCGTTTTCATCTACGTACATCATCATCTCTTCCAGAGATTTGCCTTTTTTGGCATTCTCTCTGCGTTCTCTCATTTTTTCGGCCTTCTCTTGTTTGGCCTTTGCTCTTTTTTTCTCTTTTTCTTTTTTTGCCGGTGTTATACCCATAAATATTTATATGCTTTTGATTTTTACTGAAAAGGGTGTTTCGCTACTGCTACTTTAAACCCGATTAATTTTTGGATGCTGTTTAAATAAGCCACTTCTTCACTATCACAAAAAGAAATCGCTAATCCAGAACTTCCTGCGCGACCAGTTCTGCCGATACGGTGCACATAGGTCTCTGGTATATTAGGAAGCTCGTAGTTAATCACCCGAGGTAACTCTTCAATATCGATGCCTCTGGCAGCAATATCTGTCGCGACCAAAACCCGGATCTCACCGGATTTAAAATGATGCAGGGCGCGCTGGCGTGCCTGCTGACTTTTATTACCATGGATAGCGGCTGCCGTTATACCTTTTTTGACGAGCAGTCTGACCAGTTTATCAGCGCCATACTTGGTTCTGGTAAACACAAGTGCTTTGTCTGCCGCCTGCTCTTTTAATAAATGCGCCAACAATAATTTTTTGTTTTCTTTCCCAACCATAAATACGGACTGTTGAACAGTCTCTGCAGTAGAAGAAACCGGATCAACCTGTACTTTTTTGGGCTGAAATAACAAGCTTGCTGCTAGTTGCATAATGGAGGGTGGCATGGTGGCCGAAAATAATAAGGTCTGTCTTTTCTTCGGGATTAACCTGACAATCCTTTTTACATCATGGACAAAACCCATGTCCAGCATTCTGTCAGCCTCATCAAGCACCAGATACCGAATCTTTGAGATATCCAGTAAACCTTGCCCAATCAGATCCAGCAAACGACCAGGCGTTGCCACCAGGATAGCTGGCCTGGCTTTCAGGTCATTTAATTGTTTATTTTGAGAAACGCCACCAAAAATAACCGCATGGCGGACAGCAATATTTCTACTGTAACTATGAAAGCTTTCATCTATCTGCAAGGCCAGTTCCCTGGTCGGTGCCAGAATCAACGCCTCAATATCCTGCATTTTTCTGACAGGCTCCGCAGCCATTAATTGCAACAATGGAACTGCAAATGCTGCCGTTTTACCTGTACCTGTTTGCGCACATGCCAGCAGATCCTGGCGGTCAAGTATAATAGGAATGGATTTTTGCTGAATAGGGGTAGGGCGCTCGTAGCCCTCAGCCGCAAGAGCTGATAAAATACTTGGGATAATTTCTAAATCCTTAAATGTCATCTAAATTGTTTTAATTGAATAGGGAACAGCCGTTATGTTAATATTTTAACGCATCAAAATAGTCAAAACGATTAATACCTAGGCTGTTATAAATCCTTTACATAATCCAATCTTTGCTATCAGCCATCAGTAAACACCCTTTGTGTTAAGCTTTGCTGAGCGTAATTAAAAGCAATTCGACTGGGGACAATTCAGAAGTAGCGTTAATTATTGCAGACCTGCTAATAAAGATTTGAATTAAACTGGTGCAAAGGTACTTAAAATTCGTTAGTTTATAAAATCTTATTTAACGTACAAAGGCATGGTAATTTGATTGTTTCCACTTAGTTTTGATTCAGGTCGGCAAGGCTGAGTGCCTCGGTTTTTTATATAATATAAAAAAGACATCTGTAGATCATCAAAAGCATCTAAAAGCGACACTTAATTAAGATTTTGGAAGAATTTATGGACTATCAATCACTCTATTACCAAATAAAAGCCCTGATGAAAGCCGGTGGTGGTAAAGACGAAACGCTCGGCATCTGCCTGAAAAAATATCCTTTTACCTCCCCTGGCGCTCAGATTTTACCAGGCAAAGACCATTATTATTGCCCGAGACACGAACGCCTCTTTGATGAGACCAAGACAGCCGACATCCTGGCAAAGGAGGCCACTGAACACCACTATAACCTGCATCCTTTAAAAATGAAGGATAGCACCATTGAAGAAAATAAGTATTTTGATTATTTTATCCTGCATCCGCTCGAAAAAACAAGCGACGGCCTAAACAAAGGTGTTATTTTACTTTTTCACGGCCTGAACGAAAAAAGCTGGGACAAATATCTGCCCTGGGCCGTGCGTCTGGTTCAGCTAACCGGCAAATCCGTTGTGTTATTCCCCATTGCCTTTCATATGAACCGCGCGCATAAAAGTTGGTCGGATATTAAGTCCATGCATGAGATTGCGCTGATCCGCCAGCAAAACCATCCAGGTTTCTCCAATATCAGTGCGGTAAATACGGCTATTAGTATCCGGCTGGGCAATCAACCGGACCGGTTGTTCTGGTCTGGACTGCAAACCTATCAGGATATCAGTCAGTTTATTAAGAAAATTAAAAAAGAGCAGATTGAGGGCATTGATCCCGAGGCAAGTATTGATTTTTTCGCCTATTCCATCGGTGCATTCTTTTCTTTGATTTTGCTCATGGCCAATCCTTATGGCTATTTTAGTCACACCAAACTTTTTGCCTTTTGTGGCGGTACGACCCTGGACAGGTCTTTCCCCATTTCTAAATATATATTGGATTCAAATGCGGGTCAAACACTGAACAGTTATTTTAGCGAGCAATTGCACAATCACTTTCAGGGCAGTGAGCGCCTAGCCCATTATATGGATCACCATGAAGGAGAAAATGTATTTAAGCTCATGTTGCACTATAATCTCTATAAAGAGCTGCGGGAGGCAAAAATGGCCACCATTCACAACCAAGTAATGGCGGTACCGCTTAAAAAAGATACAATCATTCCTCCCGTAGAAGTGCTTTCCACCCTAAAAGGAGATTATAGAGATATTCCGACAAGAGTGGAACCCATGGATTTTGACTATCCTTATGACCACGTACATCCATTTTCCCTGATGGAAAAATACAGAAGTAAAACAGGTAAGGACTTTGAGGAGCTCATGCATAAAGCAGCTGATTTTCTGGAAAGAGGAGAACATGCATCCCCGTTTAATGCATGAAGCCATTAAGCGTATCTGCGTACCCATATTAACTTTACAAAAGTAAAGCAGGCCAAATGAGCGCCAAAAGATGGCTACCTTTGCACTACAATACTGATTACAATCAAATATCAGCCTTTAACGTATTTATAAAACAGTTCCCATGAAAATAGAAATCTGGAGCGATATCATCTGTCCCTTTTGCTATATCGGCAAAAGAAAATTTGAGGCAGCGCTCGACCAGTTTAATGATAAAGAGCAGCTTCAGATAATCTGGAAGAGTTTTCAGTTAATGCCTGAACTGGTTACAGCACCTGATAAATCACTTGATGAAGTCCTGGCCGAAGCAAAAGGATTGCCCTTGCAGGAGGCCCACAAAATGAATGTACAGGCAACAGCTTTTGCGAAAGAAGCCGGCCTTCACTACCACATGGATAAAGTAATTCCGGCCAATTCTTTAAAAGCACAGCAATTGGTTCATTTTGCCAAAAATAAGGGCAAACAAAATGAGGCCGAAGAAGTTTTATTTCGGGCTTATTTTACCGATGGTAAAAATATTGACGATATGCAAACGCTGATCAGTTTGGGTACAGAAATTGGACTGGATCCCCAGTTATTAAAAACCGCATTACAGGAAGGAACATTTGCCAAGGACGTGCTATCCGACATTCATGAAGCACAACAAATAGGTATCACGGGGGTTCCTTTTTTTGTCTTCAACCGAAAATTTGCCCTGTCCGGTGCACAGCCAAGCGCCGTTTTTGTTGAAGCATTAAAAAATCCTTTCAAGATTGGCAAGCTGAAAACAATAGTCCCGATTTGGATATTGTAGAAGGAAAGACTTGTTCCCCTGATAAGGGCTGCGAGTAGTTCAAAGAAAAAAAGGGCAATAGAATTCCCAGTCTTTAACCTTTATGGAAAAGTTGCTGACAAGGACGCACAATGCTTCCTGTTATCCATACTTAGCGCAGGCATTTTGCGCAATACATCTGCTTTGACTGATCAGCCTTCGGGGATTACAGGTTCTACCAACGCAATTAGTTTCTCCAGGCTTTCCTGCCAGCCCAGATAACACATTTCAACGGGGATCACGGCTGGGATACCAGTTTGCCTAATATGCATCTCAGTACCACAGCTGACGGCTGCAAGTTCAACAGTCGTGGTCATTTCACCGCCAAAGGCAGGATCGTCGAAAGTTTCCACAAACTGGAGTAATTTACCTGGTTCCCACTGAACAAACCGGCCACTGAATCCGTGACGATTACCCGTACTGAAATTCTCAAAGCTCATGTGGTAGGTTCCGCCTAGTTTTGCCTCCATGTGCTGCACAGAGCAGACAAACCCATAGGGAGGTAGCCAGCTGGCGATAGCCGCTTCATGCGTAAAGGCCCTGAATAATTTATCTGGCGTTGCCTTAATCACCCTGTGAAGGGTAACTGTGTTGGTGTTTTTAGCACTGTCCATAACAATAATTTTGTGTAAAAAATATAGATACTTCAATTACTTCCCGTCCATTGTGATCCACTAATGACAAAGTTCCGATTATTTAAAATAAAGCAAGCGATCAGAATAAGACAAAATACAGGGCAGATTGCGACTAATTTACCCTTTGGTAAACTTTTGGGCATTTAATGTTATTTTTACCTGACTTTTAAATAATTTGTCACAATACAAATATGCATGCATCGAGCAGGATCACCATCACCTTACGTCCAGGCAAGTCACCTGTTAATTACTATAGGCCTAATACACGCCACAATAAGCGACTTCAGGTTTTACTGTTGAGTGCGATATGGCTTATATCCGGTGTTCAGGCACTTTTTGCACAAGCTGGCACTATAAACCTGGCGGATGGACCTGTGCAGTACGTGGAGCCCTTGAATGGAACTGCACCCGCAAGCTCAACAAGTGCACTTGCCCATAGCGAGGCGGGCAGTGAAAGAAGCGGCAATACGATCCCGGCAGTAGGTCTTCCTTTTGGCATGACACAGTTTACACCGCAAACAACCTGGTCTGAAAATAAATGCGTAGCACCCTATCAATACAACGCCAGGCTTTTCAGGGGGTTCAGGGCCAGTCACTGGCTGAGTGGCTCCTGCACCCAGGATTATGGCAGCTTTTCAATCCTGCCGGTTGTGGGTAAGGTCTCGGATACGGCCAGTTTAGTATTAGATCATGGGCAGGAATTATCAACCCCTTATAAATACCAGATCCGTTTTCCGGGAAAATATGAAGCAAAGATGACGGCCACCCTGCGCTCAGGCCTGTGGCAGTTAACAATGCTCAAATCCGACACCTTAAGGTTGATTATCCGGGCCAACAGTGACTTAAACCAAGGCCATGTGCAAATAGGGCAGGACAGTCAATCAATTACTGGTTTTAATCCCGTTCACAGAATCTACCAGGGATGGGGTGATTATGCAGGTTTTGATGGCAACTTTTATTTTGTGGCCTCCCAAAAACCCACAAATATCCGGCAAAAACATGCAGCGGCAGCAGATAGCGGGGTTATTGTATTAAGCTATTATCTAAGGGCCGGCCAGACTTTGTTTTTTAAAATGGGCACATCACTTACCAGTACGACAGCTGCAAAAAACAATCTGGATACAGAAATTCCTGGTTGGGATTTCAAGATAACTGAGCAAAAGGTGAAGGCGGATTGGAACCTTCATTTAGGTCGGATTAAAGTCTTTACAAAAAGTATCCATGATCTAAAAATGTTTTACACCTCCTTATATCACAGTTTTCAGCAACCCAGGCTATTTAGTGATGCGGCAGGTACCTACCCGGCGTTCAGTGGCGGCAAAAATCAAGAAAAATCGCCCATTATGCAAATCAAAGATGGCCTTTATTATGATGACTTTTCCATGTGGGATATTTATAGAGCCCAGCTGCCACTAATGATGCTTATTGAGCCTAAAACGGTCAATAATTTTGTCCGCTCCATATTGCTTAAAAGTGAGCAAGGTGGCTGGACGCCCATCTTTCCTTGCTGGAATAATTATACCGCAGCTATGATCGGGGATCATAGCACTGCTTTTGTAGCAGCTGCCTACCAAATGGGCATCAGGGATTTTGATTTAAAAGCACTATATCCTTACTTAAGAAAAAATGCATTTGATACGACAAGTCAAACTGCTTACCGGCAGGGAAAGGGCAGAAGAGCCCTAAAATCCTACCTGCGTTATGGTTATATTCCGCTCGAAGACGAGGTTAAAGATGCCTTTCACAAAAAAGAGCAGGTAAGTAGAACATTAGAATATAGCTATGATGACTATGCCTTAAGTGTGCTGGCAAAAGCACTGGGCAAAACCAGCGATTACAAGCATTTATCCAAAAGAGCACTCAATTATAAAAACGTCATTGATCCCAGTGTAGCCATGGCCAGAGGCAGGTACCAAAACGGCAAATGGATACAATCCTTTAGGCCATATGAGCGGGCTAGTTATATTACGGAAGGTACACCCGCTCAATACAGCTTTTATGTTCCACAGGATATCAAAGGGCTCGCCCAGTGGATGGGTGGTGATAAAATTTTAGAAAATCACCTGGACGAGCTGTTTGCAAAAAAGGGTTACTGGCATGGCAATGAGCCCGGGCACCAGATCCCTTTTATGTATAACTATACTAAATCCCCTTATAAAACACAACTTGAGGTACATAAAATTCTACAACAGGCATACAGCCCTGGCCCCGGCGGCATTGACGGTAATGACGATGCGGGTCAAATGAGCAGCTGGTATGTTTTTGCCTCGATGGGGTTTTATCCGGTGGATCCGGTATCAGGCACCTATATGTTATCCAGTCCCCACTTTGACCATATAGAAATACAACTGAGTAATCATAAAATGCTTTCCATTACCACACATAAAACAACAGTGTCGGCAATTTACATAGAAAAGATACTACTTAATGGTCGCCTTTATACCAAAAACTATTTGACTAAAGACCTTTTTAAAACAGGCGGAGACCTGCAAATCTACCTAACTGCTCATCCCACAGCCTGGGGAAGCAAGCAAAAAGATCGAGGATATTCCATGAGTCATTAAGCCGCAACCCTTTTATATGTCTCGTCTAAAGGCGCACAGATTTACCGGAAACGATTGCGCAAATTTTGGCCTTCAACCATGACAGTACAGGATGGTTATGCAAAAGACTCCACCTAACTTCGTAACTTAACTAACAATTGGTATTATACTTTTTTTTGCGACTTCCTATAAGTGGAACAGCAGCCTTTCAAAAATACCTGTTGTGGATATAGGCAGTGGCCTCCCTGAATTGAATTAGCGTACCTCTTAAAAATAAAGGAACGATCTTCCATTTCCAATAAATTATGAAAAGCAAAATTCTAGTATTGAGCTTTCTTTTGACCATGGCACATATTTGTCACGCTTCGGACTTTATCTGGTTCAGCAAAACAAGTCCTGTTACTTATGTATTGCCCAAAACGGTCGCTCCGGTGGTATACACGGCCGTCACCATGTGGCGCCAGGATCTGGCACAAGTGACCGGCCAACTTCCGACATTGCTAGCAGGTAACAAAAACCGGGATAAAGCAAGGATCCGTTTTATACAATATGATCAAGATCAGTCAAACGCGTTAAAATCACAGGGTGTTCCCGTAGATAAACTTGCTAAAACAAAGGAGGCATTTTATATTAAAGTTGCCGGCAAACAACTGCAGGTGATTGGCAGTGACCCCGTGGGCTGGCTTACGGCATTCTCGAACTCTCCAGACTGGCGGGTGTATCGCCATGGGTATGGTGGGGCGAGGTAACACCAGACAAAAAAACGACATTAACCTTACCGGATGATTTTGAAACTTTTCAAAGTCCGTCAGTAGAATATAGAGGCATTTTTATCAACGATGAGGACTGGAGCTTACAACCCTGGAGCTGGTTAAATTTTGATCCGCATCACAAAAAAGGCATGATCTCTGCCAAAACCTACAAAAAAGTCTTTCAGCTCATGCTGCGACTGCGGGCCAATATGATCTGGCCGGCTATGCATGGCAGTTCAGTACCTTTTTACTGGACACCTGGTGCCAAACAAGTGGCAGATAGTTGTGGAATCGTGATCGGCACTTCGCACTGCGAACCGATGATGTCCAATGCAAATGGTGAGTGGAATGAAAACAACCAGGGGCCATATAATTATATCACCAACAGAGATTCTGTTATTGCTTATTGGAGCAGACGGTTAAAGGCAGTCGCACCATATGATAACATATACACATTAGGCTTGCGTGGCAAGCACGACGGGTCCATGGAAGGCGTGCATACACTGAGCGAAAAAACCAAGGCCCTGCAAGCAGTTATTAACGATCAAAGATCCCTGCTCAAAAAATATGTAAATCCAGATTTACAGTCCATTCCACAACAGTTTGTACCCTATAAGGAAGTATTAGATATTTATGAAAATGGACTGCAAGTTCCTCAGGATGTAATGCTGACCTGGTGTGATGATAACTATGGCTATCTTACCCGGCTCAGCGATAAAAAGCAGCAGACGCGTACAGGCGGATCCGGTGTTTATTATCATCTAAGTTATTGGGGCCGTCCACATGACTATTTATGGTTAACCACCACACAACCTGGACTCATCTATTACGAAATGAGCACTGCCTATCACCATAATGCCAAAAGGTTATGGATCGTGAATGTCCATGATCCTAAAGTTGCGGCCTTCGATCTGGAACTCTTTTTGGATCTGGCCTGGGATATACATTTAACGGCCAGTCGTGGTAGCGTGGCTACACATCTTAAAAACTGCCTGATAAGAGATTACGGTCATCAGGTGGGAGAACAGCTATATCCTGTCATGAAAGAATTTTACCACTTAACAGCCATTCGTAAACCGGAATTTATGGGCTGGGAGCAAGTAGAATTAGATAAGAAAACTTATCCAAGAGGCATTTCTCCGGCCGGCACTACCGAATTTAGTTTTACGCAGTTCGCCGGCGAAGCGGACCGGTATCTGGCCGCTTATGCCAAAATAAAAACGGCTGTGGAACAAATTGAAAAAGAGATTCCTGCCGGTAAAAAAGACGCCTATTTTGCGGCCATTAAATACCCCGTATGCGCTGCAGCTGACATGGCCACAAAATGGCTGGAAGCAGCCAGGGCAAAATCCCTGGCGAGCGGTGATTACAGCGCTGTAAAGCGCAGTAAGGCAAAAAATCAGCTAATGACCGCCTCTGCAAAAAGCCTGAAGGCCTATCAGGAGATCCGCAGTATGACAGATTATTATAATAACAAATTGAATGGTGGACAATGGAAATATTTGATGTGTTTCAACCCAAGAAACTTACCGGTTTTTGATCAACCATCTTTACCAATAGACTTAACGGAGCAAGAAATTAATTTATATACGGCAAAAGCAAACGACCAGGAAGCTCCCTACGATTCCATCCAACCAGATCCATCCTACGTTGCCTTAAATGCGGCTGATTATACCAAAGCATCGTTTACCCCCCAACCAGTGGAAATGCTTGGCCATAGCATGGAGGCGGTACCGCTGCCTAAACAGCAGTCGCTCACCTATGTTTTTAATACCACTAAAGCCGGTGCAGCTGTTTTACGAACAGCCGTCATTCCAACGCAGCCCAATGACAAGGGCGATATCCGTTATAGCGTGCAAATTGACGATAACCCACCTCAGGTAATTTCTTTTAGGCAAAAGGGTAGAACAGAAACTTGGAAAACCAACGTGCTGCGCGGCCAGGCAGTAAATATTACACCGTGCCAGCTCAACCAGGGACAACATCAATTAAAAATAACGGCCCTGGATGATCACATAATCATTGATCAATGGATGGTTGATTTTAAGGCAAATCGCAAATTTTATGTCTTTCCTATAAATACACATTGACTTTATTTTATTTTAAAATGAACAGTAAGCACATGCGTGTAATATATCTATTGGTGGGTTTTCTAGCTGTATTTTGTTGCAAAGGCTTGGATGCACAATTGAGGTTTTATCCTGTGCGGGATCAAATGCTAACTGAGTCTTTAGATGGCACCTGGAAAATTAAGATGATTGCCGGTCAAGTGATACCTGATAGCTTAAGCAATTGGCTGGATTTAAGCTATGATACACAAAATTGGCAGGATATTCTTGTGCCCGGTAACCTGGAAACCCAAGGGTTAAAAATGCCGGAATATGGTGCAGATTTAAGCGATTATACAGGCCTGTACAGACGTAAGTTTGATTACAACCCAAGTTGGAAAGGCAGACATGTCATCTTAAGATTGGATGGTGTCAACTTCTCGTACACTATTTACTTAAACGGACACAAAGTAGGTGACTGGGGCAGCAGTTTTAATCTTTGTCAGTTTGATATAACGCCCTATTTAAATAAAGGCGGAAAAAATCTGCTTTGTATACAAGTATCCACCAGATCGCTGCCCACACAACCAGATAATACCTGGCAATTTGACACCAATGATGACTGGTCCTTATCAGGTATTTCCAGAGACGTAACACTGTTCACCCTTGATACCGTTTACTTAAAGGATGTGACATTCACTACTGATATTTTGGAAAACAAAGACGCTGATGTAAAGGTAGACGTACAAGTAGACAGATTTAAGCCTACACACACCCAAAATTATCAGGTGGAAGTATCACTGGTAGACCCATTAAATAACCATGTGATTGATTTTAGGAAGGCTTGTACTTTCAATAAGGATACGATCCATTTTAAAGCAAAATTGAAAACCCCCAGTCTGTGGACTGCTGAAACGCCCAATCTTTATCGATTGGAAGTTAATATCATAGGACCAACGGGCCAGGTAATTCAGCGTACCCACCAAAAAGTAGGTATCCGTAGTGTGCGGGTAGACGGCTACAACTTAAAAGTGAATAATGTACCCATTAAACTGCACGGTGTTTGTTTAAGTGAAATCAACCCTAAAAACGGCAGAGCACTCAAATATAAACAAAGGCGTCAGCAACTTAAAATGATGAAAGCCGCTGGCATTAACTTTATCCGAACAGCGCATTACCCTTTTAGTCCAGACTTTTATGATCTCACCGATGAAATGGGCTTTTATATCTGTGATGAAGTCCCCTTTGGATTTGGTGACCATAATTTAAAGGATGAAACCTATTTGCCGCAGTTGATTACCCGGGCCCGCGCTACAATCAGTCGGGATAAAAATCACCCCGCCGTGATCATCTGGTCGATCGGCAATGAGAATCCTTATACACCCATCGTGGAAAAGGTGATTCAGTATGTAAAGCAAAAGGATCCCAGCAGGCCGCGCGGACTGCCGCAACGAGGGTCTGATTATCTGCGTTATCAGGGCAGACAAAGTCCAAATGTGGATATTTACATGCCACATTATCTGGACGTAACTTCTTTAAATAAGAGCCTGCAAAAGACAGACAAACCACTCATTCTAACAGAATATGCCCATTCTCTGGGGCTGGCCATGGATGAATTTGAGCAGCAATACGCGAACATATTAAAACAGCCTCGGATTATTGGCGGATCCATTTGGTGCTGGACCGACCAGGCTATGCTGATAAGTAGACCGCCAAATGGGCTAGAAAGCGTAAACCGCTTTAATGAAAAAGTAAATCACCCAAATCTCAAACAGACACAGGTAATGGAAGGGATCCAAATTGATCAGCATCATTATTTGGATAACAATGGCAATAACGGCGCAGACGGCATTGTTTACGGAGATGGATATCCCCAGGAGGATTATTTTTTAGTAAGGAAAATTTATGCTCCTGTGCAAATCCAGGCAGATCATTTAAATTTTATCCCGGGCCAAAAATCAAATTTCACCATTGATGTCACCAACAGGTTTGACTTTATTTCCTTACATGGATACCAACTCAAATGGCAAATTGTCAACCTGAAAAAAACCATTGATCAAGGTAAGCGCTGGTTGGATGCACCCGCCAACCATACACAAAAAGTAACGATTCAGGGCTGGTTACCTGAACACCTGACTGCTGCACAGCCTTTGGCGCTGCATCTGATGGTGCTAGATCCACAAGGGAAACAAATCAATGAAAAAAATATTGTGCTGAAAGAGGCTGATTTTACCAAACAGATCAGGGATATAAAGGCTAATCAGGATTTACAAATTAGCATCTCAAAAACAGCAGTACTGGAAATTCAAAATAAAAAACAGCAGCTGTTAAAATCACCCTTACTGATGCGGGTGGGTAGAAAGCAGACCATTACACTGCAGGCGCAAACAAGTAAAAATAAGTTTAATTGGCAACCCTATTTACTCAGGCCTAAAGTAGATCATTTTAAAAAAATAAAGACCGATAGCGGCCAAGTCTACTTATTGGATTGCCATTGGGCCATTGATAATGATTCGTTCAATCACCGGGGATTTAAAGGAGTAGTACAGATACTGATTGGAAAAAATAACGTCATTGAATTAAGCTATAAAGCGCAGCCATACAAGGGTGCCACTGGCAGTCTGTTGGCATGTGGACTCACACTGCTACTGGAAAAACAATATCAAACATTTGACTATCTGGGGCAAGGGCCATTTTCTACGACGGTCGGCAAAAAGCCTATAATGAAAATGGGCTTTGGGCTTTGAATATTCAGGATATCCGCTTTAATGGGAACCGCTCCAATGTTAGGTTAGCAGCAGCTACATCAAAAGACAGTACAGGTATTGGCCTTTGGAGCAGCAACGGAAATATCGGGCTAGAAAATATAGATGGCCGTATGGCTATTTCTCAAAACGAAATAGTGAGCGGCTACGGCAGTAAATTTAAAACACCTAAAGGATTAATGCGTGCCAGTGATATAGATGAAGTTTCCGGGAGATTAATTTTATTTATAACCACAGCGTCAAAACCGGTAGATTTTTTAAATCAAACTTTTAATCCCTATAAAACAATTAATCCCGAGAATCCCTATCAAAGTAGTTATGGCTGGTAATGACGGCCTACCTACGGCCATTGTTTAATACTTTTTTCCCTATAAAAAGTCCCAGAATTCTAAATTTTCATAAAATAATACCAGCAATTCAAGGTCGCCGCATCACAAAATAAGTAAGTTGATCCCCTAAAAGGCAGATCAGTCTAATATATTTTTGGTTTTATTTAGCATATCGTAGCCCCTCATAATATAAAGACAAGGAAATCCCTTGGTAATAAATTGATGTGCATGTAATTATAAATTGAAATGCACTTTCAAATATGCCCATCTATGCCATTTATGGACACGATTTCAGCAATAAAAACAGCTTTTTGTGTCAATCTTACATGGATAATTGTTTTTTTTTCAATTAATACAGGACGGTACAGGACAGTCAGGTAAAACTACCCTGCTATATTTGTTAAGAATTGAAAAATGATTAACGTTCGTTAGACTTTTTTGAATATACTTAACTGATAAAACATTGATTTCTAGTATATAATAAAGGGTGTACACAAAAATATTCATGCTTTTATTATATTAAGTAAAGCTAAAATTAAGACAAGTGCTTACTGCTTTAAATTTGAGATATGCGATAATTAAAACGATAAGTAAGCTCAAAAGCAAGGTTTTAGCAATCTCAAGATGCTCATAAAAGTTTTTAACGGTATTAATGACCAAAATCTTGAAAAAAATGAACAAAAGAAGTGCGACCATTCAGCCACAAAGGCTGTTCAAACGCCAGGGGAAGCGTTTATATCTTCCCTTATCACTGATGGTTTTGTGTTTGGGGGCATCGCCCTGTTTAACACTGGCAGCACCTGGCCATGAGGGATACGTTTCTACTCGTCAGCAAAAAGTTATAAAAGGCCAAGTGCTTGATCAAACGGGTAAACCTATCGTAGGGGCTTCCATTATTATTAAAGGCACCCATAAGGGAACGATTTCAGATGCAGAGGGTCGGTTTCAGCTGGAGCTGCCAGATGCCAATACAACCATCCAGGTTGCCTACACGGGCTATACTACCCAGGAAATTACCCTGGATGGTAAAACCGATATTTCTGTCACGCTGAAAGAATCTGTCACCACCTTAGAAGATGTTGTAATGGTGGGATATGGCACACAGAAGAAAAGCGACCTTACAGGAGCTATTGTCAGTATATCCTCCGACGAGTTAGAGAAGCGCCCTGTTGCTAATGCCCTGGAAGCCATGCAAGGTAAGGCTGCCGGTGTGGACATTACCTCAAATGAACGTCCGGGTCAGACAGGCAGTGTAATGATTCGCGGTGTACGCTCTTTGAATGCCAGCAATTCCCCACTATATGTTGTAGATGGAATTCCACTGGCTACAGGCGGCATTGACGCCTTAAACCCCAACGATATCGAGTCTATCGATATCTTAAAAGACGCCTCAGCTACCGCCATCTACGGATCCAGAGGTGCAAATGGCGTTATCCTGGTCAAGACCAAACAAGGTAAAGCGGGCAAGTTAGCGGTTAATTATAACGGCTCTGTCACTTTTGACCAATTGGAGGATCGTTCCAAAATGATGAATTCTGCCCAGTACATTGAATTTAGAAGGGCTGCCTTCCGTAGAGCTGGTCAATATCCAGACGAGCCTACACTCGCCGCTGATAAAGTAATTTTCGGGCAGACAGACGCTTATGCCTGGGCCAATATTGAGAAAGGCTGGGCTGGCGGCACCTGGGACGGTTCAAAAGTGCCCACAACAGATTGGGCAGGCATGGTGACCAGAACGGGCATTACCCAAAATCACTCCTTAAGTGCCAGCGGTGGTACGGATAAAATCAAAACCTACGCCTCAATCGGTTACCTATCGCAAAATGGTACCCAGAAAGGCCAGGATTATACCCGGTACAATGGCAAATTCTCCATAGATCTGACACCTGTTAAATGGTTTAGATTCGGCGGAAGTATTTCAACGACATACAGCATCCAAAATTATGGGTTTGCCTCATCAAGTGCGACAGGTCCCGGTAGTCTCTATGCTGCCGCCAGAGGCATGTTGCCTTATGCTGTACCTTTTGACAGCACAGGGGCCCGCATTAACCTTCCAGGGGGAGATATTAATATTGTAAATCCGATCGGAGAGGATAAATATAATATCAATGAACGCAAACTAGTCAGAACGATCGGCTTGGTTTATGCTGAATTAAACATCATGCCCGGTTTAAAACTGCGCAGCAATTTTGGTCCAGAGTTCTATAATTGGCAAGACGGCCGTTTTATGGATTCCCTGTCCATTAATCGCGGCGGCGGAGAACCAGGCTCTACCAACTTCGCAGGCCTGGATCAAAGCAATAAACTATCCTGGACTTTGGATAATTTGCTCTATTATGATAAAGAAATCAACAAACACGCCTTTCATTTAACCTTACTGCAAAGTACGTCTTATAACAGAACGGAAACCTCTTCCATGTCCGCAGAAGACTTGCCATGGAACAGTCAGAAGTGGTATCAGTTAAATTCAGTGGCGGCTTTGAAAAGTTTCGGAACGGGACTTTCTAAAACCACGCTGGAATCTTACATGGCCCGTTTAAACTATTCTTATAACAATAAGTACCTTTTGACGCTTTCCAGCAGATGGGACGCCGCCTCACAGTTAGCGGACGGCCATAAATGGTCTTATTTCCCATCGCTGGCAGCTGCCTGGAGAATCGATCAGGAAGATTTTATGCGGGGTATCAGCTGGATTAATTCCTTAAAGCTAAGAGCAGGTATCGGTACAACAGGTAATGCCGCCATCTCTGCTTACCAGACACTTGGCGGCATCCAAACCCTGTATTATACCTGGGGAAGCAGCGTAGATGCAGGCTATGTGTCTTCAGATGCATCCTTAAAGGATCCTCAACCCATGGCTAATATAGACTTAGGCTGGGAGCGGACCACACAGTTTAATCTGGGTCTTGACTTCGACTTATTTCATAACCGGGTTAGCGGTTCCATTGATCTATATAAATCGCAGACAAACGACCTTTTAATGATGATGAGTATTCCTTCACTGACGGGGTATACCAGCGCCTGGGCCAATATTGGTAAAACGGCTAATAAAGGGATAGACATAACACTGAATACCGTCAATGTCCAGACAAGAGATTTTAGCTGGAATTCTACCCTTACGTTTGCAGGCAATAAAAGCAGAATTGTTGAACTAAGCAATGGTAAAGAAGATGATATCAATAATAGCTGGTTTATTGGTCAGCGCCTGGGCGTTTACTATGATTATAAGAAAATCGGGATCTGGCAAAATACCACTGCCGATCAGGCAGAAATGGCCAAATTCAATGCAAACGGTGGTGATTTTAAGGCCGGTGATATCAAATTAGCGGATTTGAATGGTGATTATAAAATCGATCCGAATAACGATAAAACAATTGTCGGTCATTCCAGTCCCAATTGGATGGGTGGTTTCCAAAATACATTTGATTATAAAAACTGGGAGCTAAGCGTATTTATTATCAGCAGATTGGGTTATACCATTGAAACAGGTGATGAAGCCCTGCAAGGACGCTATGCACAAAGGCTGTTGGATTACTGGACACCAGAAAATCCAACCAATGCTTATCCTTCTCCTGATTATAGCAGCGCTGCAGGGGATCCTTACAAGACAGCACTAAACTATCAGAACGGTTCTTTCATTAAAATCCGCAATATCTCATTGGGATACAGATTACCTAAAAAAGTATTAGACAACCTGCATATAACCAATCTGAAGTTCTATGCCCAGATGAGCAATCCAGCCCTGATCTATTCAGGTGTCTCCTGGATTGATCCGGATCTGGGAAGTTCTTCCTTTAACAGAGGCGTTGTAATTGGCGCTAACCTTACCTTTTAATTATTAAAGCATTATTATTATGAACCGATTTATAAGATATGGAATTCTGGGCATGAGCCTAGGTCTATGTTCACTGCAATCCTGCAAAAAAGGCTTTCTGGAAGAAAACTTAGTTACTTCCCTTAGCACAGACGATTTCAAAACTCAGCAAGGGCTAGATGCACTGGTCACAGGTATGTATCAGTCACTACGCTTTCACTTTAATTATGAATGGGCATATACCACAACCGAATATGGCACCGATGAGTTTGAGGTCGGCGGCGACCGAACAATGGAAATGTGGAATTCTTACAGCTCGAATTTGAATTCACAAACAGCCCATGCACAAAACATCTGGGATAATATGTATGGCAATATTAATTCGGCCAACATCGTCATACAGAACGTACCGCTTTACTATGGTGAGGGAGCGGATAAAAATACGCGCCTCGGAGAAGGCTATTTTATGCGTGCCTTCGATTATTTTAAACTGGTCAAACAATATGGGGGAGTTCCTATTAAACTAACCCCCTCTACCACCGTTGAGCGTGAGTTTACCAGAAATACAGAAAAAGAAGTCTATCAGCAAATCATTGATGACTTTACGAATGCCTATAATAACCTGCCGGAAACGCCGGCAGCTACAGGTAGGATCACAAAATATGCCGCTGCTCATTTTCTGGCCAAGGCTTATTTATACAGAGCCAGCGAGTTATATGACAGTTGGAACAGTGATACCAAACAGGCAGATCTGCAAAATGCCGTTAAATATGCAGATATCGTCATTAATAGCGGTCATTATAGCCTGGCACCCAATTATAGCGATCTCTGGGATTTTGAAACCGTAGACGGTCCCAATGAACAGCTCAATGAGATTATACTGGCAGCACAGTTCTCCAATAATACAGCCACACAAGGTCGTTATGGTAATCAGATCCACCTGTATTATCCTGCCGTTTATCAGAACCTGCCCGGTATGCAGCGGGATATTCCAGGCGACAGAGAATTTCAACGTATGCGTAGTACGGATTATATCCTGGATGTTTTTGACAGGGTCAATGATTCCAGATTCTGGAAAAGCTTTAAGACCAGCTATCTTTGTAATAAGCCTTCAGGTGCACCTAAATGGACGGCGGACTATGCACCCACGACTGCAGATATCGGCCAGCCCAAATTTGCCGGCGGACAGGAGTCTATCCGCTATATTGTGAATAGTGCCGGAGATACAAGATATACAGCTGATAATATCAATTACCGGGCACCAAGCATGTATGTGCGTTATTTTAGTGGTCAGGCCAATAACTATAAAGGCGGTCATGGTAATTATACGGCCAGCCAATATGTGGCACTTTCTAAATTTATGGATGGTTCCAGAAGCACAGTGGCTTCTCAGTTTGGACAAAGAGATGGTATCCTGGCAAGGCTTGCAGAAACCTATCTGATTGCAGCCGAAGCTTATGGTAGATTGGGCGATTACGATAAAGCGCTTCCTTATATTAATAAGGTCAGAGACAGAGCAGCCTATAAAGATGGAGAAGACCGTTCGTTTTATGTGGATGGCGGTGTTGCTTATAAGAACAATTCAGCAGCCAACGCAGCGACCTATGTTTCTTATTCGGACAAAAACACCTATTACGAGTCTAATAATCTGCCAGAAACGACAACCGGTAGCACACTGTCTGCTATGCACCTGAATAGCACCAGTGATATCTTTAATTCCAAGCATGATTTTATGATGTATTAGGGGTTAGTTCAAACGCTGATAAATTCCTTTGCTTTATCTTAAATGAACGTTCTCGGGAACTGGCCGGTGAATTAATGCGTTGGGAGGATCTGGCAAGAACCAAAACCTTGATTAAACGTGATAAGGCCTTTAATGATGAGGCGGCGCCTACGGATAAGGATTATCTCAGACCCATTCCACAATCCTTCCTGGATGCCATTCAGAGTGGCGGTTCTGCATTAACCAGCGCAGAAAAAGAAGCGATGCAAAATCCAGGTTGGTAGCCTTTAACCTATTATAATGTTCAGTTACTGCATTAGAATATTTTGTTTGTAATGCAACATGTAGACCTCATCCTAAAGCCTAGGCAAAGGATGGGGTCTTTTATTATGTCACTAAACCGACTATCTAAGCGTAAGTTGGCTGATAGGTATGCACAACGATCCCGCCGGGAAAAGATTTCACGTCCAATAACTTCAAGTCCAATTGCTGCGTCACTCCAGTAAATATCGAAAGTCCACTGCCCAGTATTACAGGATGGATGGCTAGTTGCAACTGATCCACCTCACCGGTTGTAAGCAGGCTTTGCACAAAATCCGCACCCCCAATAGCCATTACTGGCTTTCCCTCTTCTTGTTTAAGCCCCTGGATCTCTGATGTCAAATCTCCCGAAAATACACGTGCACCTGCCCAGGTGGCTGCAGTTGGCAACTGAATAATCTCTTCGCTCAAACTACTGGCTGCATCATATCCTTTTAATGTAAAAACGGCTTTCTGAATGCTGTTCATGGGCGCTGCAAAAGGACCCTGTGCACCTGGCCAGTAGGGCGCCATCTGGTGAAAGCTTTTGCGTCCCATAATAATTAACCCTGCTTCTTCGCTCAGTGAAACGGCCCAGTTTCTGGACTTTTCATCTGAGCTTCTAAATACCCAATCCATATTTCCATTTTCAGTGGCGACAAATCCATCCAGGGACATCGACATTTTGACAAATAATTTACGCATGGTGAAAGGTTTAAAAATGATTAATGCATCAAAAATACAAGAATTGAAAACGGGTAAAAGGGGGGCAAAACGACAAAAATAGGGGCGGACAAGTCGAAAAAAAGTGTAGGAACCACTTTGCATTGAAAATGACCAAGAAGCAAAAAAACAGTTACAAGATTTGTAACTGCTTTTTTTAGCTTTTTTCCTTTTTTGTCTTTTCAAAAAAACAAGTGCAATCTAATTTGTTGTATTGCACTTTAATAAATTTGCTCTCCCTGTTGGACTTGAACCAACGACCCTCTGATTAACAGTCAGATGCTCTAACCAACTGAGCTAAGGAAGAATCTTCTTACCAAGAAGCGGACCGGACGAGACTCGAACTCGCGACCTCCGCCGTGACAGGGCGGCATTCTAACCAACTGAACTACCGATCCAAATGTTGCATTGCTGCAAATGTATAAAGAACTTATTTCAAAACCCACAAATCACGCAACTTTGTGGAAAAAAGATTCCATTCTGAAATCTTCCTAACTTTCTGCTCTTCCTGTTGGACTTGAACCAACGACCCTCTGATTAACAGTCAGATGCTCTAACCAACTGAGCTAAGGAAGAATCTTCTTACCAAGAAGCGGACCGGACGAGACTCGAACTCGCGACCTCCGCCGTGACAGGGCGGCATTCTAACCAACTGAACTACCGATCCAAATTACCCAGAACTACTTGATATCCTTTGTTTTGGGTGTGCAAATATAAGAACAAATAATTTTATCAAACAAATATTTTTAAAAAAATTTTCTAACGTTACTTTTACACTCGATTAGACTAAATATTAAATAATTATGCCCCAGTATCCAAACAGACAGTTCCTCGATTTTGAGAAGCCGATCAAAGAGTTATACGAACAAATTGACCAGGCTAAAAAGCTGGCTGAAAAGAATCCGAAAATTGATTACACATCCAATATCGAACAAATTGAATCTTTGATAGAGGCTAAACGTAAGGAAATTACAGATAACCTCACCCCTTGGCAACGTGTGCAGCTAAGTCGTCATCCAGACCGTCCCTATACCCTAAAATATATAGACAAAATGACGACCGACTTTATTGAACTTTATGGTGATCGCAATGTCAAGGATGATAAAGCAATGATCGGGGGTTTTGCGAGTCTGGATGGGCAAACAGTCATGTTTATCGGACAACAGAAAGGCACCAATACCAAACAGCGCCAACTGCGTAATTTTGGGATGGCAAATCCGGAAGGTTACCGCAAAGCCTTAAGACTCATGAAACTGGCAGAAAAATTCAATAAGCCGATCGTCACCTTAATTGACACGCCGGGCGCATTCCCTGGCATGGAAGCCGAGGAAAGAGGCCAAAGTGAGGCCATTGCCCGCAATATTTATGAAATGTTCCGTTTAAAAGTACCGGTAATATGCATCATTATTGGTGAAGGAGCGAGTGGGGGGGCCTTGGGTATTGGTGTAGGCGACCGTGTCTTTATGCTGGAAAACTCCTGGTATACAGTGATTTCTCCGGAAAATTGCAGCTCTATTTTATGGAGAAGCTGGGATTATAAGGAAACCGCGGCCGAACAACTTAAATTAACCTCCGACTATATGAGTGAATTTGGTTTAGTAGATGGCGTAATTGCCGAACCCGTTGGAGGCGCCCATTGGGATTATGATCAGGCCGCAGCCACTTTAAAAGAAACCATTAAAAAATCTCTGGCTGAGCTGGCAAAAATACCAGCGGAAAAACGGATTTCTCAAAGGATCGCTAAATTTGAGAAAATGGGCAATTTTGAGGAAGTAAAAGCCTAAATTAAGCCCTGATTTATTAAAATATCATCATTAAAAAATAACATAGCAAATCATTATGTCGCTGAAAAGCTCTCTTAGAGGCACTGGCGTTGCCATTGTAACGCCATTTAACGAAGATCACACCATTGATTTTGAGGCATTAGGAAAAATTATTGACTTTCAGATTGACGGCGGTATCGAGTATTTGGTCACCCTGGGCACAACGGGAGAAACCCCGACCATTTCCCGGGAAGAGCAAATCCAGATTATTGAATTTACCTACGAAAAAGTAGCGGGTAGGGTACCTGTAGTGGTAGGCATCGGAGGCAACAATACCCAGGCAGTGGTAGAAACGCTAAAGACTTTCCCCCTGGAAAAGGCCACTGCAGTGCTTAGTTCTGCACCATATTACAGTAAACCTTCCCAAGAAGGTATTTTCCAACATTACAAGGCGCTCGCTGCGGCCAGCCCAAAACCAATTTTGCTCTATAATGTCCCTCATCGTACGGGCAAAAATATTGATGCGGACACCGTAATTCGTCTGGCAAATGAGGTAGCTAATATTGGCGGTATTAAGGAAGCCTGTGGTAACTTTACCCAGTTTGCCCGGATTTTAAGAGACGTACCAGAAGATTTTCTGGTAACCAGCGGAGAAGACGATATTGCGATTCCACAGATCGCTATGGGCATGCAAGGTGTTATTACCGTAGCCGGCAATGCTTTCCCTAAAGAAGTGTCTACCATTGTACGGTTAGCTCTGGAAGGAAAATTCAAAGAAGCAACTCAGGTCAATAATAAAATCCTTGAAGTATTCACCTTACTCTTTAATGAGAACAATCCGGCAGGCGTGAAGGCATTTTTATTTGAAAAAGGGTTGATTAAAAACGAACTACGTTTACCAGTTGTTCCGTTAAGTGCAGAAAATCACAGCAAGATCAAGGCTTTTTTAAAAAGCTATGATGCCTAAACAAAGATTAAACTTAATCAGTCTTTAAGTCTTTAAGCAATTAATATAAAAACAGGCGGTGCGGTAATGTCTCCAAAAAGACATTACCGCACCGCCTGTTTTTATGCCTTATGCACGAATACAAAAACTCCCTGAATGCTATTTACCGTGTAGGTATCCATTCAGGGAGTTCTTTATTTAAATTCAACAATATAATGATATTGCACCACTTGCTATATAGCGTGTTCTATTTTACCAGATTTTCAGCCTGTCCTCAGGTTTAATATACATTTTTTCACCTGGCTGAACGTTGAAAGCCTTATAAAAAGGATCAAAGTTCATAAGTGGACCGAGCACACGCCACATGGCAGGAGAGTGAGGGTCCAGGTTGATCAACTGACGCACACGGGCATCTTTATATTTACTTCTCCATATTTGAGCCAACGACATAAAGAACCGCTGATCTGGCGTATAACCATCGATCTTAGTAGTGTCCTGTCCTTGTTTCGTTAATTTGAAGGCATCCCAGGCAATGGCTACACCGCCAAAGTCAGCCATGTTTTCACCGGTGGTTAACTGCCCATTGACATGCAGCGAATCGAGCACAGTGAAACTATCATAAAGCCCTTGGATTTTTTTGACCTTTTCATCAAATTTGGCCTTGTCTTCTTTGGTCCACCAGTTATTGATATTACCATCTTTATCATATTGGGAACCTTGATCATCAAACCCGTGGGTCATTTCATGGCCAATGACCATGCCAATAGCACCATAGTTCACTGCATCATCTGCGTCTTTATCAAAGAAAGGATACTGCAGGATTCCAGCCGGGAATACAATCTGGTTGGTGGTGGGATCGTAATAAGCGTTGACAGTCGGAGGTGTCATATACCAAAGATTCTTATCCACTGGCTTTCCCAGTTGTGACAACTCAAAATTATAGTTATTCTCTCTGGCAGCAACCGCATTCTCAAAATATTTGGTACTATCTACATTCACTTTGCTATAATCTCTCCAGGTAGTTGGATACCCGATTTTACGGATAATGGCTTTAAGTTTGACCTGCGCAGTAGCTTTCGTTGAATCACTCATCCAATCCAAGTGCTGAATCCTATTAGAAAAGGCTGTTTCCAAATTGGTAACTAACTGATCCATTCTTTTTTTGGCTTCTGGCGGGAAGTATTTTTTCACATATAACTGCCCCAAAAGCTCACCTAAATTATGATCTATTGCGGAAACCATTCTTTTCCAAAGGGCTTCTTGTTTATCTCTACCTGTCAACTCTTTAGAATAGGCAAAGGCGGCATCTGAAAAGGCCGTACTTAGTACACCCGCATAAGATCCAATTGTATTGGCCTTTAAATAGACTTTCCATTGATCAATGGGTATGGAAGTAAGCATTTTATTGAGCTGCACATAATAGGCAGGCTGTTCCATATCCAAAGAATCAATACTACCAGCACCCAGATTTTTTAACAAATCTGTCCAGCCAATATTAGGCTCCGAACTAACCAGAGAGGCAACGGATACTTTGTTGTAATTACCTTTTACATCCCTTAACTGGACCCTTGTTTTATGGGATCCTGCTATCTGTTTTTCGATATTGTAAACCACCTGTGCATTTTTAACAGCGGCGGCAGAATCCGTGCCTGTTAAGGTAAATAGGTTGGCTACAAAAGTTTTGTAAGCATTTTGAATCCGCTCAGTCGCTGTATCTGTCCTAAAATAATAATCTCTGTCAGGTAGCCCAATGCCCGTCTGGTGAAAGGCGGCAATATTCATGGAGCTGTTTTTTTGATCTGGCCCGACGCCAAAAGAAATAATAGAATTATCACCTCTTTTGGCTGCATCAGCAACGTAAGTCATCAGCGACGGGATATCTTTAATACCATCAATGGCACTCAGCATGGGCTTAATCGGCTCATAACCTCTTTTGTCTCTAGTGACTGTATCCATACCAGAGGCAAAATAATCACCCACTTTTTGTTCAATACTACCAGGCTTATGGTCATTTTTCAGGGCATCTTCTACAATAGCCTTAAGTTTTTCCTGATTATCATCTATGAGTTGATTAAAACCGCCAACACCAAATTTTTCTGCAGGAATTTTAACGGTGTCCAGCCATTTACCGTTGACAAATTGGTAAAAATTATCGCCCGGTTTTACAGCACTGTCGATGTACTGGGTTTCAATAAAATGTTGCCTGGTATGCGTTGAACCATCAGACCCCGTGCCACTACAAGCAGCAAAGGCCGAAGCTACCGCAACAGCAGCAACAGAAAGTGTAACTTTATTCATTGTTTGTATTTTATTATTCAAATTCTAAAATCCGTTTTATAATTACTTTAGTTCAGGTAAAATCCGTCTAATCCAAGCGCACAATCAATTAAAATTCGTACCATTTACGGTTAAGTAAATTATATTTATTCAATAAATGGCCTGTTTAATACAGGCACTTTTGTTCAAGCGGGTCAGCTTAGACGGGATTCTTAGTCATTTACGCTGAACAAATGTCGGAAAATATTTGAAAAAAGCCACTGCTTATTTTATGACAATTATAAAATTCGACTACTCAGCCTAAATAATTGGTAATCAATAGAAAAAAGACATAATCATTAAATAAAAATATAATATTTGATAAATTAATGCGGGTATTACCCAATATCAGTATTTAAAATTTCAACGAACCGCCATAATTTCTGATATTTACAACTAATTATTGCATATTCAGTTTAAATACACAGGCAAGTATGCATTATTTTGTACAAATTAATTAAGCTAGATGATTTCGTCAATAGAAATAAAGGGATTCAAGTCCATAAGAAATCAAATTGTGCCATTGAAACAATTAAATGTTTTAATTGGCGGAAATGGCGTTGGGAAAAGTAATTTTATATCAGTATTTTCTCTTGTACGCAATTTATATGAAGGGAGTTTGCAAAATTATGTTATCAAAAAAGGAGGTAGTAATAGTTTTCTTTATGGAGGCAATAAAATTACCAATGAAATTTTTATTAAATTCATTTTTTCAAATCAAATTGATGAAGTTATTAATAGCTTCTTTGTTACATTAGAAAGCGGCGCAAATAAATTATTTATAAAAAAATTAAGTACGGGATTTAAAGGACTTAATGGACATTGGCATGAAAAAGACTTTGAACAAAATATTGAAGAATCTGCATTCTCCAAAATAAAGGAGAGTCAAGCTTACTATGTTAATAATTTATTGAAGGAATTTGAGGTTTATCACTTTCATGATACAAGTGATAACTCACCGATGAAGAGATTCAGTTCGATCAATGATAATCGATTTTTAAAAAAAGACGGATCAAATTTAGCAGCCTTCTTGTATTACTTAAAGTTAAAACACCCTAAACATTTTTTAAGGATTGAGCGAACAATATGTTCCATTGCGCCTTTTTTTGATAAATTTATACTTGAACCCAATAGATTAAATCCAGAAAATATTCAATTAGAATGGTTAGAAAAAGGTAATTATGAATCATTTTTCAATGCAAATAACTTATCTGATGGAACGCTTAGATTTATATGTCTTACCACTTTATTATTACAACCGACACCACCCAAAATAATAATAATTGACGAGCCGGAACTAGGACTTCATCCATTAGCAATAAACATATTAAGTGAATTATTCAAGAAAAAATCACAAGAAGGTATCCAAGTAATTATTTCAACTCAGTCCATTACTTTGTTAAATAACTTTGAGCCTGAGGACACTATTGTTGCAGACCGAAAAGAAAATTCCACAATTTTTAATCGCTTAAATAAAAATGAATTGGAGGCCTGGACAGAACAATATTCTATGGGAGAATTATGGGAAAAGAACATTATAGGAGGACAGCCATTTTAACATTTATGAAAAGATTAGTTTTTTAGTCGAAGGAGATTGTGAATTAATATTTATTCAAAAATTCTTGATACCATACCTTTATAAAAATGGATTACAGCATGTCGGAATAAATGCACAGAAGATTGTAACCAATGCAAAACTGAATAAAAAGGGAGGCAACATCTCTTATAAATATCTGAAAAACGATTTGCACAGAATTAATGCCTCAGGAAATGTAGTTATAACAACTTTACTTGATTTTTTTAGATTGCCAATTGACTTTCCTGGGCATAGCACGAATGATTGCGATCAAATTGAACAAAAAATGAGGGCGGACCAACCTCAAATACAAAATTACATCCCATATATTCAAAAACATGAATTTGAAGCATTGCTGTTTTCAAGCATAAAAGGTTTCGCCTTTATTATTGATGAGCCCAATACGTTAAATCAGATTAGAGGAATTATAGAAAAATTTGCGAACCCTGAGCAAATAAATGGAGGCGCCAATACATCTCCTTCAAAGAGACTTCTTAATATTTTTCCTTACAAAAAAGTTCATGATTCTGAATTAATAATGACCGAAATTACCATTGATGAAATTAGGGAAAAGTGCCCGAGATTCAATACATGGATTGATAAAATCTTAAGTCAAAATTATATCTCAAATTAATTTTATTAAATATTTGTCCATAATCACAGATTGGAATCTTGAGTTGGCAACAAGATTTAAAACAGAATGATCATTTATCAAAGCAGTCAAATAAGAAAAAAAATTGTTCTAGTGGTCAGCATTGGAGAATCCCTATGGGGCATAGCAAATTATCAAATAGGAATAACCCTCGTAATAGCCTGTGGACGATAAGTTAAACGAAATACCTAATGCTAATAAAAGCACCTGAAAGCCATATTTGTATTATTCCTGTTATCATTCAACTACATTGACAATACCAGACATGGTCGTTCAATCTGGCGCAAAATGTCGGTTTTTCAATTATTTTGTTCGTACTTTGCGCCATGCAAAAATTAAGCATGGATGATTTAGGCAGGTTAAGTCCTGAGCAATTCAAAGCAGCAGAAAAGTTGCCGCTGATCATCATTTTAGACAATATTCGCAGCATGCATAATGTAGGCAGTGTTTTCAGGACAGCAGATGCCTTCCTTTGTAGCGAACTTATGCTTTGCGGCTACACACCGCAACCTCCCATAGAGACATCCACAAAACAGCTCTGGGCGCCACAGAGACCGTTTATTGGTCCTATCACAAGCGCACACTAGAAGCCGTAGAACAGGTCCGGGCCAAAGGCTACGCTGTTTATAGCGTTGAACAGGCGAGTGGCAGTATTTCTACCGAAAACATGCAATCATTGAATGCACCTGGCCTTGTCAAAGGATTGGCGCTGGTCCTGGGCAATGAAGTCCAGGGAGTTGAGCAATCAGTCATTGATCAAAGCGACGGTTGTTTAGAAATCCCCCAATATGGCACAAAGCATTCTTTAAATATCTCCGTTGCAGCAGGTATTGTCATTTGGGAAGCCTCTAAGCTGCTTAGAAACAATAGATAGCATTTATTATTTCTGAAAAAACATGATAATTTTTATTACTTAACCCTTATAATTCATTGAAAATGACAATCCGAATTTTGGTCACAGGAGGAACGTTTGACAAGGAATATGATATGATCCATGGGAAACTGGATTTTGAACAAACCCATGTTCCCGAGATGCTGCAGCTAGGCCGCTGCACCGTCCCAGTAGAAATCAGGACACTGATGATGGTAGATTCTCTGGAAATGACAGATACAGACAGAGAATTGATCCTGCATAACTGCAGCTCCGTACCCGAGGACCGGATACTGCTGACACATGGAACAGATACAATGAGTCAGACAGCCGCCTATCTAGCGGCTGCCAACATCCCTAAAACCATTGTGATCACAGGTGCCATGATTCCCTATAAATTCGGCAGCTCAGACGGTTTTTTCAACCTGGGGGCCGCCCTTGCCTTTTTGCAAACCTTACCACATGGCGTCTATGTCGCCATGAATGGTCGGTATTATAACTGGGATAATGTCCAAAAAAATAAAAAAACGGGTTTCTTTGAAGAAATCACGACAAAGCAATCCTAATAAAGTAATCTGATATTCAATATTTTAAGTTTTTCGGTGGGGGATGTTAAGGCAAATTAACCCATCACTCACCGAATTTCCCTTTTCATTGTAACCCTCAATTCAATCTAAGCGTTATCTTTAAGGTATCAAATTTGAGAAGATAAATACCCGAATCAAGATGACTTATCAAATATCTCAAGGTATTAAAATTAATGTAGAGACCTTTTTTCAACCCGATCAAAGTAGTCCCATGATCAATGAATACCTCTTTGCCTATAGGATTACCATTGAAAACCACAATCCATTTGTTGTCCGGCTCCTAAGCAGGCACTGGCACATCTTTGATGCCAATGGTACGACCCAGGAGGTTAAAGGGGAGGGGTGGTTGGTGCGCAGCCCTTTATTGAGCCCGGTGCTTCCTATCAGTATATCAGCGGCTGCAGTCTGAACTCAGAAATGGGCAGAATGCATGGTGAATACCTGATGGAAAATCAAAATACCAAAACCCAGTTTACGGTGCCCATTCCGGCCTTTGATTTAATAACACCTTCTAAACTCAACTAAATCCGTGCATTGGCTTATAATCAATCATCTGAGCGATCAATTTGTCTAAAACCCTGTAGCAAGGCTTTATGGAATTAGTGCCTTATTTACCTGAAGATGCAATAAGAAAGGATCCAGGCTGTCAGCATGGGGATAAAAAGTGCCGTGTCCGTATCCGTCAAAACAGCTGGATCGCTAAAATTGCCTGCAAATGTATCAAACAAAAGGATGTAGCGCTTACCGTTTTTAGAACCATTTATCTTTCTCATAGCACACCTGGGGTCTTTTTAAACAATCACCGGTGGGTGGCCCATGAACTTGCCCATGTCAGGCAGTTCAGAACTTATGGCAACTTAAAATTCATCTTTTTGTATTTGAAAGAAAGCCTGAGCAAGGGCTATTATAACAATAAATGGGAGGTAGAAGCGAGAGCAGAAGAAAACAAGGCAGATATCCTGGAGGATTATTATTTTGAGTATGCCACCTAAACTCCGCAAAACGCTTAAAATCACCCTGCACTACCATATTGAACAATTTTCCCAACATCCTGCGGCCAAAATAAACCGCTAACCAAAATCTTTGCCTGAGACTGATTTCCCATGTGATTACAGGTCCTCAAATTCTTCTTCATCCATTTCAGCGGTTGTATCTATATATAAAGGCAGGCTTACATAAAAAGTAGTGCCTTTACCCGCTTCACTCTCAAACCAGATCTGTCCACCTGCGTTTTCCACAATGCCTTTGCAAATAGCCAGGCCTAAACCGGTACCAGAAGTCTTGGTGGTAAAATTAGGGACAAAGATTCTGGCTGCCGCCTCTTTTGTAATCCCCATGCCTTTATCGGCTACAGTCAACAATACATTTTTTTCAATTCGCTGTTCCTTAATACTAACCGCAAACTGATCCATATTTTCAGAGGCTTCCAGCGCATTTTTGATCAAATTAGTAAAGACACGCCGCAGTTGCACTTTGTCTGCTCTCACCGTATTAATCTGTGGGGAAGATTGATATTGCACATCAATGCCATCTTCTGTATTATAGAGTAGCAACAAAGGTCTTATAATTTCTTCAATGGTAAACGTCTCCGGTTTGGTATGATGGATATTGGCGAACTGGGAAAAATCACTGGCGATTTTTGCCAACTGGTCAATTTGCTCAATCAGCATATCTGAGACCCTTTTGGACAAAGAATGAATATCCTGACTCGGATCCTGCGCGGAGCGTTGCAAGAACTGCAGACTCAGTTTCATGGGCGTGAGCGGATTTTTGATCTCATGGGCGACCTGCCGGGCCATTTCTTTCCAGGCACCTTCTCTTTCACTGCGTGCAAGGGCGCGGGCACTTTCACCCAGCTTGCGGACCATGATATTATATTCTTTTACCAGATCCCCGATCTCATCATTGCGATTCCACTGGATTTCCTCATTTTCTATCCCAAGATTGATCTTACGCATATCTTCCTTGATCACCGAAAAGGACTGTGTAATTCTGTAAGTCAGTAAACTGGCCACAGCACCTGCCAGTAAAAAGATCAGGGCATTCAGGTTAATAATCGTTACAAGGAAACTCGATATTTCCTGATCCAGTTCATATTGAGAATTTAAGGCCGGTGTATTCAGATAAGCAAATACCTGTTTATTTTGGCCATACAAGGGAACATAAATACTTAAGTATTTGAGCTTTCCGATGGTCTCCTGCTGGAAAAACTTAATGCGGTGTCTGCCATGGAGTGCCTCAAAGGCGTTGGGATGCATTTTATTGGAGACAATATTCTCATTAAAGATATAAGGCTGCGAAGAGGCTTCCAGATTGCCATTTTTATCATAGAGATTGACATCCTGCTTATTTAAATTAGCCAGTTCAATAACTCTTTGGGCCACCAGTGTACTGTTATAAAAAGCATCCAGATCATTGGGCGCCTTCATATTCAAAGGCAGTTCCTGTTTTAAACTCTCTTCAATCTCGCCCGCCAATATCTGGGTGGATTGCATGAGTTTATCCTTGTTGGTCTTATTAAATCTACTGATAAAAAAGGAAATGGTAGAAATACCAATAATGATAAAAGAAAACAAACTAATAAAGATAAGGGTAGCATGCACCTGGAAACGAATATTAAAGTTTAGTCCGTTTTTGATCAATTTCCATTTAAACCGGGACTGTATAATAAAGCCTGAGAGCTTAAGCAATACAATAACCACTACAAAAGAAGAAAAGATGTAGGCAAATAAGGTCACCGTACTAAGCAGGTCATCATTTTTCTCCGTGATCACAACTGTCGTATGATTGCCTGCATTATACCAGAGCTCCTTTACCTTAAAGCTATTGTTTTGCCTGAATTCTCTTTTGGGTATCTGTTGGTCGCTCAAAGAATCAGAGAACTCAAAGTCTTTGCTATTAGAAAATAGTTGCCTGTTTTTATAAACAGCATAGGAGTAGTTTTGCGGGATCTGTCCGGTCACGATGACTGGATTATTCAGCAATTCCAAGGACAGGTTGTTATTGACATACTTTCTGGGTGAGAGTACAACGAACATGTATCCCATAACAGCGTGGTTATAAACACTGCTAATCTCCTTTCGGTAGATATAATTAAAATTATCGGATTCCGAACCATGAATATAGAGATCCGTCACATTGGTCGGCTTTGAATTACTGACCAGCGCATTGAGCAGACCAAAAGAAGTCGAATCTGCATTATATAACGGCGCTCTGTTGGCATCAAAGGTATAAATCCGCGTATTGAATTTATTTAAAAAACCCGAGAAATTAGCCATTATCAGGCTGTCCTTGACAAAGCGGTTATCCCCGTCGTCATAAAGGCGGTTAAAATTATCATTCCAGAAAAAGTTCGTAAAATTGCTGATCGCCATTTTTACCAGATTTTCACCAGCATTATCTGCCTGTAGGGCCAGCGCCTCTGCATACCTTTTCTTCTCCTCCAGTCTTCTGTTATTGGTGAACTGCAAAATTGCGGTAAAGGTGGCCGCAAAAAACATGACCCAAAATAAAAATACCTGGAAGCAACCAGCGGCCCGGGCAAATCCTCCCACCGGACCTGGAGGAAAAATAAATAAAGCACCATCCAGGCCAGTGCGAATATTTTTATGGTGACCAGATCTGAGGAACTGCTAACAGAGACCATTAAAAGCCCGCTGACCACCACTATGGCCATCCGCTCATACAGGCTAAACCCGGCATTTAAGGCCGGCAGATGCAGAAAATAAGACAGATTGAAAAAGCTCAGTGTAATAAAAGTCAGAATCACAAAAGTGACAACCGTGTAAATATTCAGGTTAAAAAAGTCGGCCACATTGATCGGGATCTTGGAATCTCTAACAAGACTGGATACAATGCTAACCATATTCATGGTACAGAGCGCAAATAAAAATAATGCCGCCACACCAATGACTTTGCTATATTTTTTTACCAATTGCTGGTGTCCGGCGCCTACTTTAGTATGTCGGTATTTAATAAAAAATGTGATCCAGAAAAACAGTAAAGTATTGATCAACAGATCCCCTAAGGAGGAGTGCAGCACATTGGAGGCATAGATAATAGGACTGAACAGCTCATAGCTCCTGTAATTAAAAGGGATGGGCAACCAATAGGTCATAAACCGAAGCAACACCACCGTTATAAGCAGCCAGAATGCGCCTTTGTAAAACCCTTTAACCAGCGTGATCTCACTGATGACCCCATTGATAAAGATCAGGACAAACAAAATGCCCAGCAATTTAAAATTAAAGATGCCATGCTGGGATGCTGATCCGGATTTTGTGCATATTTACTCAGCTTAAAGAGCTCCTGACCACGGGAATTGTAAATAGGTTCCCCAGTGCCGCTCTGATCCACATAATACATACCATCCAGATCCGGCGCATGGGCAAAGCTGTTTCTAAATATTTGCTTTCAATAAAATAGGTCCACCTAATAGGGATCATGGCCACTACCAGAAAGTCGCCCGTTTTGGTGGGAATGGTCTTTTTAAGCATTTCAAAAAGACCATTATTGGCCCGAATCGGGTAGTAGCCATCCGGCAATCTGAGATCCTGCTGGCTTACATTCATATTAAAGGTATTCCAATAGGTCTCTTTTGGCGGTGTACTATCGCCCACCGTATAAACAAATAGGCCGTATTCCTTGTCCTGTAAATCCAGAGCCGATTTATCTGCCTGACTATTCAGCAATAAATGTAAGGAGGCTGTGGTGGTTGTCAGGGTTTCAAAGTCCTTTTCCTGAGAGGCAAGATAAGATTCAAAACTTTGTTTGACCTTTTGAGGAGAGGCGTTAAATGCCCAGTAGTTGCTTATCACAAAAGAGAGTGTAAACATCCAGGCGGCTATGATCAGTGAATAGCCCTGCTTAAATATTGCTTTTCTAAATGTATTAATCATATACCGCTTGACGGCTACCCTTTAAAAATTCACACTAGTATAAGGTTAAGATTCAACCCTCAATTCAACCTGCTATTCACCCCTGATTCAACCCTCAATTCAACCCTCGATCAATCACTGTTCCGCCTGCGACCCGTCGCCATTTATACTTCCTTGAACCCCTAATTCCTTTTTCAGCTTTTGTTTTGCCGCTTCCCATAAGTCGTCCATTTCTTTAAAAAGCATATCTGGATCCGTAATGGAGCGTCCCTGATCCGCTGCCAGTTGCTCCATCAGATTAAAACGTTTGATAAATTTCTGATTGCAGCTTTCCAGCGCCTTATCCGCATCCACCTTCAAAAAGCGTGCGTAATTAATCAATGAGAAAAAAACATCCCCTAATTCTTCCTCTATATGCCCCTGATCCGTCGATTCGATCGCCTCCTGCAACTCACTGAGTTCCTCCAGGACTTTATCATACACGGACTGCGTTTCCCCTTCGGGCCAGTCAAAACCAGCTTGTCTTGCCTTTTCCTGGATCCGGGCAGCTTTGACCATGGAGGGCAACCCTTGGGGACGCCGCTCAATATGGCTGTTTTTTCTTGCTGTTGTTTTATTTGTTGCCAGTTGCGTTTAACCGCCTCAGCATCCTTCACTTTGATATCTCCATATATATGCGGATGACGGCGGATCATTTTTTCTGAGATCGACTCCAGGACATCTTTTAGATTAAACTGCTGCTGTTCTTTGCCGATCCGGGCATAAAACAATAAATGGAGCATAATATCACCGAGTTCACCTTTGAGATCTGACCAGTTTTTTTCATCAATGGCGCCGGTCAACTCATAGGTTTCCTCCAGCGTCATTGCTCTTAAGGTATCAATAGTCTGCTCTTGATCCCAGGGGCACTGTTCACGTAGTTCATCCATAATCGTTGCTAGCTTCATAAATGCCTCAGACAATCCTTCGTCCTGGCTGATCCGCTTGCTGAGCGACTTGTCTTCCATTTTTTGGGGCATTGGAGAAATTGGCCCTTCTGTAATTCCTTGCTTATCAATATCAGACTGATTCATAATTATATATATCGTTTTAATCCACTTTGAATTGGCCTTAAAAATACGTCAGCCTAACGAACTGTCCTAATTGGGCTCTTTATGCTAATTATTTTCCCCCGTTTTCACCATCCTAGATAAATTAACGGTTTTTGAACGCCCCAAAAAATCAAATCATAATCCACACTAAATCAATCATATAATTATTTTATTGGCACAAAAGGGGTTATTTTTTCAAAAAATATTAAACAAATGTTTGATTAACTTAAACAATTGTTTAATTTTGCACTATCAAAAGCAAAACAAAGGAATTGAGATATGTCAGACAAAAAATCTCATATTGTTAATATAGCCATCGAGCTGTTCTCCAAAAATGGTTTTGAGGGTACATCGATGCGTGATTTGGCGAGTGCAGCCGGCGTCAATATCGCTATGATTAACTATTATTTTGGCAGCAAGGAAAAACTCTTTGAAGCCATTGTAGAAGGGCGCTCTGAAATAGTCAGAAAAGAATTTGAAGAACTGGCACAGGATAAAAGTCTTACAGCCATTGAGAAAATGGACCGTATTATAGAAATGCAGGTAAACAAAGTCTTAGAAAAACGCCATTTTCATAAAGTCCTTCAAAATGAGGTCATGTTGAATAAACGACCTGAACTAAATATTGCCATCGGCAATATTTTTAAAAAGAACGGCATGCTGATAAAAGGAATTTTGGAAGAGGGGATTAATAATGGCGAGTTCAATAAAGTAGACTACGGACTCATCACTTCTACCATTATGGGAACGATCAACCATGTTTTTTTATCTCGTACCATCTGTAACCTGATTTTTGAACAAACAGCGCAAAATCCTGATCCGTTTGAAAATCCTAAAATAAAAAAAAGGGTCATTGCCCATCTGAAGGATTTGATTCACGTTTATCTTCTAAAGAAACCGGAAGGATCCTCACAAGCATAATACCGACTTAACCGAATTGTAAAACAATTTATAGATGAATCACACATTAAAAAAAGCAGGATATCTGATTGCCTTAATGATCATGCCTGCTGTTTTGTGGGCCCAACAACCGACAAAAACCTAAGTTTAAGTGAAGCCATTGAACTGGGACTGGGGCACAGCAAAAAACTCATGCTCTCAGATGCAGCAGTTGAGCAGGCTGAGGCAAGTCTGCAACAGTCCAAGGACGCAAAACTTCCAGATCTTAAATTAAGTGGTGCTTATTTATATCTGGCCCAACCACATTTGGATATTAAATTAGATCTGGGCGATAATAGTGATGACGATGCAGGCTCCTCGGATGACGGATCTTCCTCAAGCAGTTTTCCAAAAGTTCACCAGGCCGTCTACGGCATGGTCAGTGCTTCTTTGCCCCTGTATGCAGGAGGCAAGATCACTAACTCCATTAAAAGTGCCGAGTATCTGACAAAGGCTACTAAACTGGACGCAGAAAATGACAAAGAAGAAGTCGTACAAAACATTATCAGCGCTTATTATAACCTCTATAAGGCAGATGCCCAATTAAGACTGGTCAATGAAAATCTAAAAACCGCTGTGCAGCGCGTAAAAGACTTTTCAAATCTGGAAGCCAATGGCATTATCGCCAGAAACGATCTGATGAAAGCAGAATTGCAACAAAGCGATATGGAGCTGGCAGTACTGGATGCAGAGAACAACCGCAAGATTACTAATTTTAATTTTAACCTGCTACTAGGACTGGAAGATAGTACACAGATCATCATTGACACCAATGCAGTCGGCACACCTGCACAGGTAGAAGGGCTAGCTGATCTGGTAACAATGGCCAGATCCAACCGGTTTGATTACCTGGCCACCGTCCAGAGAAGCCAGGCAGCCTTATACAATACAAAGGCGATCCAAGGAAATAAATATCCGACCGTTGCACTCACAGGTGGTTATATGGCCGCCGATATCCCTAAGGCACTTTCAGCATATAACATCGTAAACGTTGGGGTAGGCGTCAGTTATGATCTGGGCGCTTTGTATAAAAATAAAGCCAAGGAGCGGGCCGCCAAGACGCAGGAAAAGATACTGGACATTCGGCGCCAAAAATTGGATGACGATATTCAGACAGAGATTTTCCAGGCCTATAATAATTATACCCATCAACTCAAAAAGCTGGATGTGTTGCAAAAAGCCATTGAGCAGGCAGCGGAAAACTACCGCATCACCAAAAATAAATATGACAATGCGCTGGCAACAGCCACTGAACTTTTCGATGCGGATGTCGCACAGCTACAGGCCAGAATCAATTTTGCCAATGCAAAAGCAGATGCAGCCGTTGCCTATAATAAAATCTATGAAACGGTAGGCGTACTGAATAAACGAGTGCATCACATAAATAACGACAAATAATTCGGTTTACAGATAGGGTATACCGCCAAAAACAAGCATAAAACAATAATTCAATTATAATTTATAAAGCGAGAAAAATGTCTCAGGAAAATAACACCACAAAACCCAAGAAAAAATCAAATGCCATGTTTGCGATCATTTTCTCCATTCTGGTCGTAGCAGGTATTATTTATGGCGTGATGGCTTTTTTGCATGCACAAAAGCATGAAGAAACAGATGATGCGCAGATCTCCAGTGACATCAGCCCGGTCATTCCACATGTCTCCGGTTATATTAAAGACGTACTGGTGAAAGATCATCAATATGTACATAAGGGCGACACCCTGGTCATTTTGGATGACCGTGATTTTCAGATTGCCCTGGAAAATGCCCAGGCCGGTCTCGCTGCTGCTAAGAGCGGTGTAAGCGTAGCCAGCGCAGGGATCGGCGTCGCACAAAGCAATATCGTCAGTTCAAGGACCTCCATTGAAACGGTGGATGCACAAATAGAAGCCGCTAAAGTAAAACTTTGGAGAGCCAATAGTGATTTTGAACGCTACAGTAATCTGATAAAAGACCACACGATTACCCAACAACAGTTTGAAGAGGCAAAAGCCACCAAAGAACTGGCTGAAAAACAGTTGAGTATTCTTCAGGCACAAAAAAATGCAGCTGCTAAGAACGTAGCAGCCGTCGTTTCTCAAAAAGAGGTATCCAACTCTCAGGTTGCCTCCGCTCAGGCGAAGATCAAACAGGAACAAGCCTCCATTGATGCCGCTAAACTAAACCTTTCTTATACGGTCATCACGGCTTCTGTAGACGGGCAGGTGGGTACCGTAAACTTACAACCCGGTCAATTTGTTTCCGCAGGCCAGGCTTTATTTGAGGTCGTTCCCAATTTAAAAAGATGGGTCGTTGCCAATTTCAAAGAAACGCAGATGACTAAAATCCGCAAAGGTCAGGATGTGCAGATTCATGTGGATGCCTACCCTGATATGGATCTCAAAGGAACAGTGAGCTCTATATCACCGGCCACCGGGGCTAAAATGGCATTATTACCGCCAGATAACGCTTCCGGCAACTTCATAAAAGTGGTTCAACGTCTTCCGGTGCGTATTGATCTTGTCGGCGCATCTGATTCAACTTTGCAGATGTTAAGCTCTGGTATGAGTGTGGACGTGGACGTCTTGCTTACTTCCGGTAAATAATATAGAAAATGGTTTTAAATAATTGGCTTTAGCAAGTGATCTGGGCTACCGGTACTCCTGATCACCCCTGGTGAAGCAGTCGTCTTCTAAAATTCATTAGTAGGCATTTAAGAAGCCAGCCAGCAAGGGCAGTGCGCTTTAGTTATTTACCATTAAACAGTAATTAATGACTACGCCCCGTCAGTGGCAGCGTATTTATTGATTTGCGCGAATGTCAGGTAGCTACTAAGCGATAATAAGCCAACATTTTCTTTTTAAAAGATGAAAAATTAAAATGAGTAATTCAATAAGCCTAAATCAACAGGATTCTTTGGTAGAATATGGCGCCAGGCGAGTGGTGATCGTGATTACAGCCATCCTGTGCGCACTGCTGGAGATCGTGGATACGACGATTGTCAACGTGGCGCTCAATGATATGAAGGGTAACCTGGGGCAACGCTCAGTGAGATCGGTTGGGTGATTACGGCCTATGCCATCGGGAACGTCATTATTATCCCATGACCAGTTGGTTAAGCCAGCAGTTTGGTCGCAGAAACTATTTTGCGGCATCGGTGATCGTATTTACAGCTTGTTCTTTTTCTGCGGTAATGCCACTAGTCTGTGGGAACTGATTATTTTCCGGTTTCTTCAAGGAGTAGGTGGGGGCGCCTTGCTTGTTACTTCCCAAACCATTATTACGGAAGTATTCCCAATGGATAAAAGAGGTATGGCTCAGGCTATTTACGGACTTGGCGTAATCGTGGGTCCAACCCTTGGGCCACCACTGGGTGGTTATCTGGTAGAGACCTATAGCTGGCCTTATATCTTTTTTGTAAATATCCCCATAGGTATTGCGGCCGCTATCATGACCTTAAAATTTGTTCGTAGTCCTAAATATGGAACAAAGAAAAAAGCCAGCGAAGTAGACTGGTATGGGATTTTATTTTTAATGGGCGCGGTGGGCTGTTTGCAGTTTGTATTGGAAAAAGGGCAAGAGGAGGACTGGTTTAGCTCCCATCTGGTGGTGATTTGTTCCATTATCTCTGCAGTTATGTTCTATTTCTTTATCTGGCGAGAGACCGTGGCTAAAAACCCCATTGTCAATCTCAGAGTACTCAAAGATAAGAATCTGGCTATCGGTACCATCCTGACCTTCATATTAGGGTTCGGCCTATATGGATCAACCTTTATTATACCACTTTACTTGCAGAATATTCTGGGCTGGACAGCCTATCAGGCTGGTCTGATTATGGTGCCATCGGCCGTGGTAACGGCCATTATGATGCCCATTATCGGTATACTGATGCAAAAAGGGGTCAAGCAACAACTCTTGATTGCGCTTGGGTTTATCCTGTTTTTGTCTACAGCTTGTGGGGATATAAGATCATCACACCAGACACCGGTTTTAATGACTTTTTCTGGATGCTGATGCTGCGTGGTTTTGCCCTTAGTATGATCTTTATTCCAATTACGACACTGGCCCTGTCCACCCTTACGGGTAAATCCATCGGCGAAGGTGCCTCCTTTACCGGTATGGCCAGACAGCTGGGCGGATCTTTCGGGGTCGCGTTGATTTCTACTTTTATGACGCGTCAGAACTTCAGCTACCGTACCGATATGGTCAGCAATACAAATGCAGCCAGCGGCATATTCCAGCACAAATATGAGAGTCTGGTGGCCATGTTTACGCATAAAGGCATGGCGCTTAACCAGGCAAGGAAAGCCGCCTATGAGGCCATTGATGGCATGATCATGAAACAAGTAGCCATCTTGTCCTATATGGATGTATTCCTATACATTGGTATGATGTTTTTAATCTGTGTGCCATTTGTATTAATGGTTAAAAACAGTAAGAAAAAGTGGATCTGAGTGCGGCAATGCACTAATTGAAATAATTAAATGATTTAGTCGGATTCGGCACTCATTAAGCAAAAAGGAACATCTGTTCTCACATATACAAAAATGTATATACGGGCAGATGTTTTTTTGGGTAGTACTTCCATATATACACTTTCTTCTGCTCCTGCTGTCTGCTGCCATCAGGCACAATAGGACGTTACAAAAATGTCTCAGGTAATGTCTCAGGTAATGTCCTGGGTTATTTCTTAGACTTAATCGACCCGGTTTTCTCTGCGATCCCAGACGCAAATACTTGGTCATTTTCTATCCAGCGTAGCTGCGTAGCGTAGCTGTGTAGCCTAACTGACTAGAGTAATTGAGTAATGGTATAAATGAGCAACCCAACCAGGCCGCCGACAATCGTGCCGTTGATACGGATATACTGCAGGTCTTTACCTACCTCCAGTTCCAGTTTTTCACTCAGATCATGACCCTGCCAGTTGCCCACAGTGCGACTAATCAGTTCACCCACCCGCGCTCGGTTGCGTAGCGTCAGCCGGTAGGCATTTAACCGGATCCAGTGATTGACTTTGCCGGCCATCTTTGGATCATTTTTTAAATTATCTGAAAGAACCAGGATCTGCCGGTCCAGATAACGGGAAAGTTTAGTGGTTTGTCCTAGTTCTGGTGCATAATCCAGTTCCTGCAGCAGCATATCTTTTAAATATTGCCAGGCCATCATGGCGTAGCCTTCCAGTTGTGTTTCTGAAAGCAGCCCGGCTTTTAGCTGCGCAAGGTCATTTTCATACTTTTCAGACGATTTTAAATCACTGGATAATAGTCTAAGCTGCCCCCTCATTTCTTGTCTAAGCGGGTGATTAGGTGTCTGGTGAATCTCATGGATATAATTGGCAAGCCCAGTGGTAATACGATTGGCCAGCATGTTATCAACAAAACCCGGCACCAAAAAGCCGCTTTCTTTTTTACTCTTTCTTTGACCAGCTCCTCATTGCCCGCAATATAATATTTAAGTTTTTCAAGCAGGTAATTAAGCAGTCTTTGGTCCTGACCCTGGCTAAGCAATAAGTCCAGGGCACTGCCCAGGGTAGGGCCCAGATTTACTGTTTCCAATAAATCCCGCCCTTTGTTTTTGAGAAAACGGGCTGCCGCCTGATCATCTGTTTTTTCCAGGAGTTCTTTGGCCATTTTCATAGCTTCCTGAAGCATTTGTTCACGGTTGCGCTCAATAGCCAGATAACCTCCAGCCATGGTAGCCACATCCAGCTTCTCAAAATAGGGGCGCAGTGCCATGGGTGTCAGAAAATTATCTACCACGAAGCCGCCCAGATTATTGCCGATCGTATTTTTTTTTCTTTCAATCAGGTTGGTATGTGGTATTTTCAGTCCCATAGGATGGTGAAAAAGTGCGGTCACGGCAAACCAATCTGCCAGTGCCCCCACCACACCCGCCTCGGCAAATGCACTGACATACCCCATCCAGCCGGCAGGTTCTTTTTTCATCAGGAAAACCATAAGTAAATAGACCGCTGCCATAAATACAAGACAGCAAGTAGCCAGGGTCTTATGTTTTTTTAATTGCCGGGCCTTATAATCTTCTAGTGTCCCATTTTCTTTTAATTGTTGCGACATATCTTTTTGCAGACTTGCAGGTATTTAATTGTACAATTATTCAGGTAAAATTACACTAAATCATTTATATTGAAATAACCGGCTTGGCTTAGCTGATCAGAGCGATCTAAAAATTCCAGCAAACAAATTGCACGCCTGCTATCAGGATATTTTGTAGGATATTTAGATAACAGCGCAAATGCCCATTTTAGCACCAGCCAGAAATCCAGCAATAAAAAAAGGGTCTGTTGTAATGCGCGCATTGCAACAGACCCTTTTTTTAACGACTTGCTGCAACTTATGCAGTCACAGCCTCCGTAATGCTCCTTTATGCTCCTTTAATGCAAGCCGTCCCAAAGCGGTTGCTTTGCAGCCAATATTGAAGGAGTCCTATAAGGATATTTTCCGAGCCAGGCTTTTAGGTACAGATTTTTTGTTCACCAAAATAGATGTGGTTTTATACTGTACATAGGCCTTGGACACATATAAGAAGCCATTGTAATCATTTTTAGTGCCCCAAGAGTTTTTAACGATATAAAACTCCTGACCGTCCTGGTCTTTGGCCAAACCAACAATATGCATTCCATGGTCATCAGTAGTGGTATAATCTTCCAGACCCTGCTGACGCAGTTCAGGCGTTATCACCATTTCTGTACGGTCACCATTATAAATGGCCGCTTTTTCATCGCGTGTCAGCTTTTTACCTTCCAGCTCCTCAGCGTTTTTAGGGACAAAAGCAACACCGTTGGGCCAGCTAAAATAAGGCTCAGAAACATCGGCGCCCCAGCCAACTGTATAACCGTTTTTCAGCGCATTGTCAATAACATCTGTCAAATCAGTTGGGGTAATATTGTAATCCCATTGGTATGCCCAGTTATCGGAGGCCATCATCATGGCTTTTTTATAATAAGGCGTTGAGGTCTGAGAAATAAACTCAATGTAATTATCTGCATCCAGATGGGCGACTTCTTTAGCGAAGGTTGCCGGTGTATAGGTCTTGCCATTGTATTGGAAAGTTGCAGGAACGACACCCAGGCTATCATCCAGGATCTTTTTAAATTCAGCTTTCCAGCCGGCCGGATCAATCTGACCTTTAATGGCAATTACTGAATCCAGTAAAGCTTTCAGCTTTTTCTGCATCGGGCCAAACCGGTTGATTTTTTTGCCTCCAACCAGACCGGTATAGTCTGATTCTGGCAAAGTACCATATTTGGCATACATATTAATAACGTCATGGCCTTCTCCACCATCACCCCAGCTCAGACCGCCTTTCATCAGGACATAAGCATCTGCTTTTTCCATATAGGCTTGACGCACGGTATAGATTTTAGATAAGTGTACAGGCGCCTGTCCGTTTTTAATCATTTCAGATTCCAGGAAGGAATTGGCTGAATAGCTCCAGCAGGTTCCTGAAGAGCCCTGATTTTCTACCGGCGTGGTAGACAGATCAATCACATTGGTAAATTTAAATCCTTGTTTTGCCGCATCCGTTGCATTTTCACTCGCTTTTTTAACCAGGTTCACCTGTGCAGTAGCCATTGACACGGTCAATAGTATTGCAAAAGCTGAAAGAAGCGTTCTTTTCATTGTTCTCTTAAATTGGTTTTAGAAATAATTGTTTTATTTAATTGTCCAGGCATATTGATTACATTGACATTGTACTAAATATAAAATCAATATTGCACAGCGTGCTGTCCTGTACAAAAAAACGAACCCAGGTTCAGAACCGGGGTCAGGTGGCCAAAGATAGGCGCATAATAACGATATTCAAAAAAACTTTTGAACACCTGTTAGTTTACCTGCAAAACTTGGATGCTTTTGGAGGGTCAATGTTTAATGGGGGGCATTATTCAACTCGGCAAAGGATAAATTCAGCAAATGATACCGGCTGTTATCTCCAGGATAGCTAAAATGCCACCATTCAGTGCTAAGCGGCTTAAAACCGCCGTGCACCATCACACTTTTAAGTAACGCCCTGTTTTTCAAAACATTGTCAGGCAAATTTTGATAACCCTGGTGGGCCTTATTGGTAAAATTGTCAAATTCAGTTGGCATCTGGACCGGTTTACCGGTTTTTAAGTCATAGAGACTAAGATCCACAGATAAAGCTCTGTTATGACCGCTGCCATGTCGGGGATCTGCCGCATAGCGGTTATCCGGCACCACTTCCCACATCTTTTCAGTCACTGAATAAGGACGGTAGCTGTCATAAATAAGCAAACCGTAGCCCAGCTTATTAAACTGTCGGGCTATTTTTTGCAGCGCAAGCGCAGCTGGCTTTCTAAGATAGGCCCTTGGTGCCTTATAAAGTACTTTGCCGGTAAAATTATTAAGGGTCGCATAGACAAAATCTGTTTTAAGATCCTCTATTAAACTATCCAGGGGGATTAACGCCAGATCAGGATCCTGGCTTATGCGCTGCTGGTAACTCGCCATATCATTAATTAGTCTCAAACCATATTTGTTTATTTTGTATGTTTGGGCATTTAAAGGCATCAAGGGCATCGTAAGGGTTATAACAATAAGGGTCAGGAAAATTTTAATACCGCAGATCACTTTGCAGATGCGACGATTGGTTCGGAAGAATCGGTTGATCCGCCCAGTTAGGGCAGACAACCTGGCTAGCAATGCCCGCTTCCCTGGGCCTGGTAAACCCAGCGCATGGAAGGGAAAAATGGTATTAACCGACCCTTGAAGTGACATAAATAAGGACATAAAATTCAAATTTTCTGATTCCGGCTTTATAATAAACCTGGATCAGGTTTAAAAGCGGGAACAAAATAGGCAATAATTGCCAACCGGCAAACGCTCTTTTGGCAATTGGAGGGCAATTTAGAGGGCAAAAACAGCATAACAGGCATTCAACTTATTTTAAATTCTTAGATGACGGGGACAAAAAAATACGCCACCAATACTTTTTTATTGATTGGCCTATGGGCTTTGGGGCTGATTATGTTGGGCAACGGTCCCCTGTATGGGCAATTGGCACCTACAAAATCAAAATCAGTGCAGGTAACCAAAGGGGCAGCCGGCCAAAAAATTGTCCTGGGTAAGGCGACGCATTACAGCCGCAGCCTGGAAGGCACCAAAACGGCCATTGGTACCCGGTATCAAAACCATAAAATGACAGCAGCCAGTAATTTTTTTAAGCTGCGAACCTGGGTTAAGGTCACCAGGCTTTCTAATGGGCGCAGCGTCACCGTATACATCAATGACCGCATGCATCCCTCCATGGCCAGTAAAGGCCGGGTCATTGACCTGTCCATCGCCGCCGCCGAAGCCCTCCATTTTATGGGTGGTGCAGGAATCACCCGGGTCAGGGTGGAAGAGATTCCTAAATGGGACGCTTTATCCAATGAGAATCAACCTGCGCCAGCCGATGAGATCAGCGCTTATGATCGCTAAAAGTGGTAAGCATCAGACCACAGGCATTACATTAATACATCAACACAAAGAAACTTAAAAACCTCAGACAATTGATACAATTGCAAACGGATGACATAATTTTGGAATCCTAAAGAAATATTGTGAATTTAGCGCTCCTGAATCGCAAGTAAAAACTGGCCAGATTGTTTAATTATGATCAGTGTAGGCGATTCATTAAAAGTAAAAGAAAATATATGTTGGTTAAGAAATATATGGTATTGCCTTTGTTTATCCTTGCTGTAGCCTGTGGCAACAGTGCAGGCGATCACTTAGGCAACCAAACCGATCAAAGTACGACCTTAAATGCCAAGCCGGATTACACGGTTATTAAAGTCTATCCACATGATCCTTCAGCCTTTACAGAAGGTTTTTATCTAAAAGGCGACACCGCCTATGAAAGTGCGGGCGAACCTGAGAAAAGCAGACTATTTAGCTATGATCTGAACTCCGGCAAGGTTTATCAGGAAGTAAAGCTGGCCAAAGCAGATTTTGGCGAAGGCATTAGCGAGCTGGGAGGGAAAATTTATCAGATGACCTGGCAGCAGCATATCGTATATGTCTATGACGCAAAAACGCTTAAAAAGACAGGGCAACTTACCTGGCCCAATGAGGGCTGGGGGATGACCACCGATGAACAGCATTTGATTGTCAGCGATGGCAGCAGTCACCTCTATTATATCAATCCGGTAGATTTTTCCGTTGTAAAAACCTTAAATATCCAGGGAGCTTATGGTCCTTTATCGCAGATCAACGAGCTGGAATATGTAGACGGGTTTATTTATGCCAATGTCTGGCAAACGGATAATATCGTCAAAATTGACCCTGCCACCAGTAAAGTGGTCGCCACTTATGATCTGACAGATATTCGCAAAAAAAATGGATTTGCGCAAAATAAGGATGATGTGCTCAATGGCATTGCTTATCATAAGGCAACTGGTAATTTTGTCATTACGGGCAAAAACTGGCAACACAGTTTTGAAATTAAATTTGCAAACCAACCCAAGCCTTAGCAAATCAGAGGGCCGGTTGTTGCCGCTGCCAATTATAGTTACTATTTAACCTACTGATTATAATTGTAATTATATTATTCAATTATAATTTTTATTTATGAATCGCATGGACTTTGACTTTCCAGTGTCGCAACGTGAACATTTTGTCTTTAATAAGATTGCCGCCACAGCCGATGAGTTGGGCATGGAGGTCTACCTGATTGGCGGCTATGTCCGTGATAAAATCCTGGATCGCCCGACAAAAGATGTCGACATTATGACAGTAGGTGATGGCTTACTACTAGCAAAGCAAATTGCAGAGCGGTTTCATCCAAAGCCACCTGTTACGCTTTTTAAAACCTACGGGACTGCACAGATTAAATTACCAGACATGGAAATTGAAATCGTGGGTGCCCGCAAAGAAAGTTACGAACAAAGCAGTCGCAAACCAGCGGTAGCGCAAGGCTCCCTGCAGGATGATCTTAACCGCAGAGATTTTACGATCAATACCTTTTTTTCAAGACTCAGCCTGCATCACACGGACGGCGGCAGGATCCAGGATCCTTTTAACGGACTACAGGATCTGTCCTATAAAATTATCCGGACGCCACAGGCGCCAGATAGCACCTTTAGTGACGACCCCTTAAGAATGCTAAGAGCCATCCGCTTTGCGACCCAGCTACAGTTTAGCATTCAGCCAGAAACACTGGAAGCAATCAAGCGGCAAAAAGAACGGATAAAAATCATTTCAGGGGAAAGAATTGCTGATGAGCTCAATAAGATCATGATGGCCAAAAAACCTTCCATCGGCTGGGCACTGCTTTTTACAACCGGTCTTTTGGATCAGTTTTTTCCGCAACTCTCCTCCATGGCAGGCGCTGAAAACGTAGATGGGATTGGCCACAAGGATAATTTTTATCATAGTATCCAGGTATTAGATAATATTGCCCCACATACCAAAGATCTATGGCTGCGCTGGGCGGCTTTGCTTCATGATATCGGCAAACCAGCCACCAAGCGTTTTGAAAAGGGGCATGGCTGGACTTTCCATGGCCACGAACTGGTGGGCGCCAAAATGGTTCCAAAGATTTTTAATCAGCTAAAACTGCCCCTTAATGACAAAATGCGCTATGTACAAAAACTAGTTGGACTACATATGCGGCCAGTCAGCCTGACCAAGGAAAATATTACCGATAGTGCGGTCAGAAGATTACTCTTTGATGCCGGCGCTGAGACAGATGATCTGATGACCCTCTGCTCGGCTGATATTACCAGTAAAAATGTTATGAAGGTCAGGCGCTTTAAGGAAAACTTTAAACTTGTCCGCAAAAGGATGGAAGAAGTGGAGGCCGCTGACAAAATGCGCAACTGGCAGCCACCAATTTCAGGGGATCTGATCATGCAGACCTTTGGCATCCGCCCCAGTAGGGAAGTAGGTATTATTAAGGATTGTATCCGGGAATCGATCATTGAAGGAATCATACCGGGCAGCTATGAGGCGGCCTATCAATTGATGCTGGATAAGGGCGCCGAGTTAGGTCTGGTGTCCAAAAAAGACGGCGGCACCGCGCCTAAGACTGGCCCTGGTGAGCTCTAAAACCATGACAGGGGTCTAGCAAAGACAAACAACAGCTTGCCTTTGCTAGGCTTCTCTGGCCGGCTTTTTGTGCCGCAGCAGCTTTATAAGTCAGTGGCTGGCAGACGGGCAAGCTGGCAAGATTATGCTATTTTTAAATAAGATTCAATCATATTATTAAAAACCATTGATATGGCCGTTTTGAAATTCAGGGTATATGTGGAAGAAGATAGTGGTGTTTACAGAGATATTGTCATTCAGACCGCGCAATTGTTCCAGGATTTGCATGCCTGTATTTTGCAGTCCTACGGTTTTGACAATAAACACCAGGCGACCTTTTATAGAAGTAATGAACATTGGCAAAGAGGCCGCCAGATATCGCTGGAAAAATATGACCGGCCCTACCGGGTGGAGCCCCTTTTGATGGCTGATACTGTTATTGGTACTGAGATTAAGGATACCAACCAACATTTTATCTATGAGTATGATTTTGATAAAAACTGGATCTTTTTGCTGGAACTCATTGGCATTAATAAAGATGCTGATCCCAGAAAAGAGTATCCTTATATTAGTCGGACGGAAGGAGTGGGGCCGCAACAATACGGCAATAAAAGTCTGCTACCGGATCAATTTATAGATATTGAGGAAAAATATGATCTGGACAAAAATGCTGACGGCTTTGAAAGTGAAGGTGGTGATGATGCTGATCAGGACGATAGTGATAACCAGGATGAGTCAGATGATCAGCAATTCACAGACGACCTTTAAATTCGAATTGTACCGACCTGCCCACGGGTAGACTAGCAGCTTATATTTTTGGGGAAAATCCATTTTAAATAAACTAAAAATACAGGCCAAAGCGTTCAAAAGAGGCCTGGGAAAGGTGTATTTTAACCGTTTCCAGGCCTTTTTGGGCCATTTGCCTAAAAAAGAGGGTTGTTTAACCATATTTTTTTTACGTTTTGGCGCAATTTGTGTAATATTGTAGTTATTCACTTGACTAAAAACAATGATTTCTGATATACCTCCGGCCTCTGAGTCCGTTGACATTTTAAAAATAGTATTAACCATTTTTCTGGTTTTATTAAATGGTTTTTTCGTTGCTGCTGAATTTGCTATCGTAAAAGTTCGTTCTTCCCAGATTACCACCACAAAGGGGGCTTCCAAAAAATTGGTCAATACGGCACGTATTGTAACCAATAACCTGGATAATTATCTGGCCGCTACCCAACTGGGGGTAACACTGGCCTCCCTTGGCCTTGGTTGGGTTGGTGAGAGCGTGATGACCAGTGTGGTCGTAAAATTCTTCCATCTGTTCTCCGTTGATATGAGTACCCCAACAGCCAGTAAAATTGCTATTATCCTGGCTTTTGTGCTTATTACCATTTTACATATTGTTTTTGGTGAATTAGCACCAAAATCAATCGCCATCCGCAAGGCCCCCAGACGACTTTACTGATCGCCGTACCGCTTCGCATCTTCTATTTTATATTCAGGCCTTTTATTTTGATGCTGAACTTTATGGCCAATTTAATTCTGAAGGCACTTAGAATCTCTCCTGTCAAGGAACAAGATATTCATACAGAAGAAGAGATCAAAATGATCATCACAGAAAGTGAGGAGGGAGGAGCCATTGAAGACTCTGAAAGAGAGCTGATTAATAATGTATTTGACTTTGACTCCAGAAGGGTCAGAGAAATTCTGACCCACCGAAAAGATATCGTGGCCCTTGATATTGATACGAGTTTTGATGAGATTGTAAATACAGTCGTAGCCGAGGGCTATTCCCGTTATCCCGTATATAAAGATTCGCTGGATGAACTGGTCGGCATCCTGACCGTTAAAGATATCCTGCAATTTGTCAATGCAGGCAAAACCAGAGATATTAAAAAAATATTGCGACCGGTGTTTTATATCCCGGATTCCATGAAAATCAAGGATATTTTAAAGTCCTTTCAGAAAGATCACCTGCAGATTGCCGTTGTAACAGATGAATATGGCGATCTGGCTGGTATTGTCACCATGGAAGATATCCTGGAGGAACTGGTCGGAGACATCCAGGATGAACACGACGCAGAATTACCCATTGCGGTACAGCAACCGGATGGAAGTTTTCTTGTGCAATCCCATGAAACCCTGGAAGATATCAATGAATACCTGCCTAAGGCTTTCCCGGTAAATGATGATGATTATTCCACCCTGTCAGGTCTGATTACCTTTAGTCATGGCAGTGTACCGGTCGAAGGAGAAGTGCTGGAACTCGCCGGTTATGAAATTACCATTCTTAAAATGTTTAGAAGCTCCGTGGAAAAAGTGCGCTTGCGATTACTACCAGGCACATCCTTCAACGAAAAGGTAGATAAATAATGCCCGTTCTTTGTCCGGGCCGCTAGCGGCCGGGACAAAGAACGAAACCACCACCTTTACCTACTTCATATTTACTATTTATTAGCTGGCAACACCACTGGCATACGCACGAATTAATTGAATAAGTGGTTGAAAAATTGATTAACTGATTGATTGAATTAGTTGATAACCACTTCGCTTATCGTGCCAGCGCCCATTTTTTCATTGATCCTTTCAATGATCAGCTGCTTTTGAAACATCAATTCATTTTTTAAAGGACCATTACTGGTTGTTATAAATAATTTTTGGTTGATGATCTGCAGTTTATTGGTGTATTTTGCAATGACCTCGCCCATAATCTCCTGCCAGACCTGTTCAATGGCAGCGGACTTAAGTCCATTTTTAAGACGGCTTTTCTGCATAAAGTTTTTCATGGCATCACCCATTGAAAATTCGGACATGATCAGTATTTTTTTAAAGTAAAAGCAGCTTGAAAAACTGCGTTTTAATGCTAAATAAGTTTAAGTAAGTTATTGTTTACCCTGAAAAATCCAAGGCCAGTTCACCAGGGTTAATGCTTAGTTGCTACCGTAAAGGCCTGCATGCGGGCAATATATTTTCCAATGACATCAAATTCCAGATTGACCAGATCACCGGGCTTAATCTGACTGATGCTCGTATGCTGATAAGTATAGGGAATGATGGCCACTGAAAAGACACCATCGCCCACATCAAAACAAGTCAGACTCGTGCCAGAAACAGCGATAGAGCCTTTTTCTATAATCAGATGATTAAACGGCTTAGGAAAGCTAAAACGATACAGATAACTGCCATTTTCAGGCGTAACGCTAAGACAAGTTCCTGTGGCATCCACATGTCCTTGAACGATATGACCATCCAGGCGGCCGCCAAGGGTCATACAACGCTCTAAATTCACTGTTTTGCCTATCTGCCACTCGCTGATATTACTTTTACGGATCGTTTCCTCAATGGCCGTCACCTGATAGCGACTTTCATTGATGGCCTCTACGGTGAGGCAGATACCATCATGACTCATACTTTGATCTACCTTTAATTCCCGGGTAATATCAGCTTCCAGCCAAAAAGATAAATTATGGCCACTTGCCGAAATATCCAATATCTTACCTACTGTTTCTACGATTCCTGTAAACATAGTGGCAAAGTTAATCCAAATAAATCGCTCGGCGTTCAAAACAAAGCAAGGATTACTGAGTAATGGCAGCAAAAAATGCAGGGATTGTGCCAAAAGGGCACAGGATGCAGTAGCGGCAACCCTACAACCTGCATTTTTAAAAACCTGCGCAGCGATAATTCTACAACTAGTTGATATTCAGTATATATAATTATACAACTTACAAAAAGAAGGTATATTTTTTGTCATATCCTGATTGTTGGCTATTTTTGCGCATCTTTAACCAAAAGGGGTATATAAAATTATGTTGATTATTGATTCCAAAGATTGTGAGAACATCGATAAAGCACTCAAAAAGTATAAAAAGAAATTTGAGAAAAGCAAGACGTTATTGCAGTTAAGAGAGCGCCAGCACTTTACCAAACCGTCCGTAAAACGTCGCTTTGAAGTCCTGAAAGCGGTCTATAAGCAAGACATTGCTTCTGGCAAGATTGAGAAATAATCTCGCATCTATTATCAATAACGATAAGATTTTAGCCTTAAAGTACTAACTTTAAGGCTAATTTTTTATGGACCAGCAAGCAACACATGAAGGGGCGGCAGCCAGGATCCCGGCTTTGGGTCAGTTTCTGGATTATCTCAGATTTGAGAAGCGCTATTCTGTGCATACCGTACTTGCCTATCAAATTGACCTGAATCAGTTTTTTGATTACTTGGTAACCCATTACGATGGCCTCGAATTTGAAAAAGTAAAGGCACCCGTCATACGCAGCTGGATGGTGGCCCTTAAAAACGACAAAACCCATCCCATCGGCAATAAAAGCCTGCATAGAAAGATATCTTCCTTAAAATCTTTTTATAAATACTTATTACGCAACCAGTTGGTGGATAGCTCCCCACTCACCGCCATTACGCTTCCAAAGATCAGCAAAAGGCTGCCCTCCTTTTTAAAGGAAAACGAAGCAGCAGCCCTTATCCATCCAGGCCGAATAGAAGGCTTATTGGAAACGGAACAGTTTAGTGCTAAAGCAGCGGCTGGTATTTTGCAGGGAAGCGATGCACTGGCAGGTCCAGATGGCCAATCGACCCAGATTTGGAAAAAATACTTCCATGATTTAACAGCCTATCTAAGCATCTGTCTGTTGTATGAATGTGGCATCCGGCGTAGTGAGCTGATTTCTTTAAAGCAAAAAGATATAGACAAAAGCCTAAAACAAATTAAAGTACTCGGCAAAGGCGGCAAAGAGCGTTTAATCCCCGTAGCAGACAGTCTCGTGGCACTCATCAGTCAATACCAGCAGGAAAAAACAAAGATCCCCGAACTTACGCAAAACAACCCAGACAGCGTTTTGCTGACAGACCACAAAGGCAAACCGCTCTATGACAAAAAAGTATATCATATGGTCTGCACCTTGGTGGCAGAAGTAACGGATCTTAAAAAAAAGAGTCCGCATATTTTGCGCCACAGCTTTGCCACCCATCTGCTGAATGCCGGGGCAGATTTGAGTGCGGTGAAAGAATTGCTGGGCCACGCCAGCCTGGCGGCCACCCAGGTCTATACCCACACCAATATTGAAAAGCTGAAGGAAGTTTATAAAAAAGCACACCCTAAGTCTTGACACAATTCTTGAAACGATGTCCCGAAATAACGTCCTGAATCTACTTCTTTAATCAAGCTCAAAACGAAGCCCTAAGTATGCAAGACCCTAAGTCCATAGCAGATCATCAGCGCCCAAAGCCATCCACAACGACTTCCCCTAGGAAAAGGTTTTGGCAACAAAGAGCCCGATGCTTTTTATTCGCTTTTAAAGGCATCGTCTATGCTTTTAAAACGAGCACAATATGTGGCTGCATAGCGCCGCTGCCGTGTTAGCCATATTGCTGGGTATTTTCCTGCATATTGGTGGCTGGCAGTGGTGCATCATTTTGATATGTATTGCCATGGTACTCGCCCTGGAAATCATCAATACCGCTATAGAACACCTGGCAGATAGCCTGCATCCTGGCTGGGATCCCCAAATAGGCCTGGTAAAAGACTTGGCCGCCGCTGCGGTGCTGGTGGCAGCCGTTATTAGTTTGATTATCGGATGTTGGATATTCGGGCCAGCTTTGATTGCCATGCTTTAACTGCATGGTAACTGCTGCTGGCTTTTCAAAAATAGGGCAATCAGTTACTTTTTTAAGCAAGCCCTAGAGTTCCCTTTTATTTTCAATGGCCCATTTAAGCAGGGCATTTTTAATCGGAGGGATATCTAATTTTTTAATAATGTGCGCCCGATGGGTCTCTACCGTTTTTTCAGAAATAAACAGCATCGCGGCTATTTCCTTAGAAGACTTCTGCTGACTGATCAGTTCCAGTATTTTTCTCTCCGAGAAGGTCAAAAGTGATAAAGTGTTGTGGGCAGTGGCCTGGCTGCCCACATGCAGACTGGCAGTTAACTGTTCACTAAAATAAGTTTCTCCTCTTACAATAGCCTGAATACATTGATCTAATTCATCGAGTGCAAAATCCTTTAATAAAAAGCCGCTGACCCCAATTTTTTTGCATAATTGTAAGTAGCCAGCTCTTTATCCAGGGTCAGTAAAACGATTTTACTGGGCAACCTGGACTGAATGACTTTACTGGCAATTTCAATACCAGTCATACCTGGCATGCTAATATCCAAAATAGCGATATGAGGTCTTTTGGTCATTATATTATTATAGGCCTCTATGCCATTCGTGCAGCAGGCCATCACATGATGGCCGTTTTGCACTAAATAAGTTTTGATGCCCAGAAGAATGGCCGGATGATCGTCTGCCAGTAATATATCAGCCATGAATAGGTATTTTTATTTTAATCAGTGTGCCGCTAGTGGAAGAGTGAATGGAGGCCTTGCCATTAATGGCACGGCTACGTTCAAGGATGCTGAAAAGGCCAAAAGAAGCGCCACTATTCAGGGTTGATTGAACATCAAATCCTTTGCCGTTGTCGCGAATTACGGCAACAAAATCACTGCCCTCAATCTTAGTCTGTATATTGGCTGCCTGCGCCTGGGCATATTTAATCACATTATTGAGCCCTTCTTGAAAGATCCTGAATAGCTGCAGTTCTTTTTCCTTACCCAATTCGCCGTTGTATTGAAGGTCTGTAGAAATAAAAAGCGATTCTTTTTCTGAAAGATGTTTACAAATGTGATAGACACTCTCCTTAAAACCAATCTGGTCCAAAATAATCGGATGCACACCTCTGGAAATCGCTCTTACTTCTTCTAATAGTCGGTCAATACTGGCAGCATCTATTTTTCCCCCATCTTTCAACTGGTGTTTTAATACCAGAATATTTTGACCCAGTCCATCATGCAAATCCCTGGCCAGTCGACCACGCTCTGCCTCACCACGCGCGATAAGGCCGGCGGAGAACTGCTGTTGCAAAGCGGTTTCTTTTCTTTTCCTACGTAATCTGGTATAGGTTATCAAAAAAGCGGCAATAGCAACGCCTGCAATTAGCAGCACCCCCAGCAACCGGGTAAAAGCTGTTTTGCGCTCGATTTGCTTTTGTTGTTTTTCGATGGTGGTTTCCTTTTTCTGCAAATCGTACTGTGTCCTTAAGCGGGTTATATATTTATTATTCGCCTGACTGGACAGGATATTGGTGACCGAATCGTAGGATTTATAATATCCTAAGGCATTTTGATACTGATGGCGTTTGTCATAAACCATATAAAGGTTAAAATATGCTGCCTTTACCAGGATCAGGTTATTTTGATCAGAAAACAGCTGAATAGCTGTTTTCATGTCTTTAATTTCTGAAAAGAGATCCGTTTTTACCTGTTCATAGGCAGGGGTAGAAAATATGACATACATCAGGCGCTGCTCTTCAGTACCGATGGCTGCCAATGGGGCTTTGCACAGATCAAAGAAATAGAGCGCCTTTTTCAGGTTGTTTCTTTCATAATAGATTTCCCCCAGATTGGTATATAGAATTATTTCTACACTTGGATTACTGACGCCGGTTTTTTTTAAAGCCAGCGCCCGCTTATAATGATAAAAAGCACTATCCATCTGGGATAAAGTAGCATAGGATCTGGCCAGGCTCACCTCACCAATAAAGGCATACGCGTCATTTTTGTGCCGGGTATAATATTCCAGACTCCATTTTTTGATGGGGATCGCCTTATCTTCCTCATCCATACTGGAATAGATAGCAGCCAAATTGCCATAATTCCCAATCATGGACATACTATCTTTCAATTTTTCAGAAATCTTAATGGCTTTCAAGTAATAATCAGCGGCCCGCTGAAAATCTCCTTTTTGATAATAGGTCTGGGCGATTAAAGCGTAATAAGAATTATACACCGTATCATTAAAGGCAGCTCTGTAAGGTTTTAAGGCCTGAAGTGCCAGTAAGCCGCTGTCAGCCTGTTGATTGATATACAGATAATAGGCTGCCTGAGAGAGTAATGTCTGCGCCTGAATCTCCGGTTGATCCTGACTTAGGATAAACTGCGCTTTATAAAAAGGCAGTACCGTGCTATCTGGATGGGCGTAGGCGATCATAAAAAGCTTTTTGAAAATAGGCCGGGCAAAGCTTGCTTTCAATGGTTCAGACAGTGAAGTATAGTAGGATTTCAAGTGCGCAATCTTATTATGAGGGTCTTCCTGCAAACTGTCCATGGAGGCGAGTGCTTTTGTAACAAGCTGTTTATCAGCTGAACTCACTAATTTAGGCTGCCGTGTCGGTTTGTTTTTACAGCCGGTAATGAGTAAAAGTATCAGTGAAAAGATCAATAAGCCTGCTCCCGCACAAAGAGCGCGCATCCGGCCATGATTATAGGAACTGCTTTTGCCTCCCCAAAAGTAGGGGTTACCCCCGATTGCCTGTTATGGTCGCTCATCGTAGTTTTGCTTCAGGAATTAAAAATAAATGGCCTGTAATTGAAGCGGCGTACCCACAAAATGCCGCAATTAAATACATGACCTAACAAAGATAACATGTAGGCATTGAATAGTGACGCATTTGATGATTAAAAAGTATATTACCCTTATTATGACTACTTAAACCCAAACCCAAAGGTTATCCAAGAGTTAATCCAAGTGATAATCCAAGTGATAATCCAAGGAACGCCAGCTACTGGTTACATAAAATAAATCAGTACGGATACACCTTAAGGTTTTGTCGATGGCCGCAACCAAAATTAAGCGCCTTAAAAAATTTATCTCGCGGTGTTTTTTTTAAAAAACCGCCGGGTCTTAAATCTTAAAACATACACCAAAACTAAAACCCGTAGAATGGATCTTTATATTCAGGTCCATTCTACAATCTAACTCCCAACACATTATGATAAAGAATCTACTTCTATGTGGACTGCTGCTTTGTGCCATGACTTTTCTCAATGCGCAAGACCTAGGCTATATAAACCAGGACGTCACCCTTACCACCGGCACCTATAATTGCAGTGGTACGGGTAATATAAACGTCACCATACCTCAGGGAGCAGTGGTGCAGCTTAATTGCACAGATACCTACGCCGGAGCCAATCTGATCATTTTCGGTCAGCTAACCGTAAATAAAAACCCAGGTAGCAGCCTGCAGGTGGGAGGATATATCCTTTTAGGTACAGCAGCCAACTTGACGGTCAATGGTAGTTTTATCAGCTCTAAAATGGTAACGCTAGGGGAAAATGCCACTTTTAGTATAACAAAGGACTATGCGTCCACCTTAAATGATGGGAAAAGTGTTCATCTACTCACCAAAAGTAACCTTCAGGTGGGTGGTAATAGTCGATTCAATAACGGACATTTAATCATGGATGCCGGCAGCGTCTTTACCACAACAGGCAATCTGACATTAGCCAATCCAGAAAGTCAAATCAGCGGTGCGCTCACCACTTTGGGAACGCTCACTATTTCCGGGGGTACCAATCAACTCAGCTGCCCGGGCAGTATCACGACTACCAACCTGGTCAATGATGCGGCGATCACCCCTGTGGCTATTTCCGGGTCCGGCTTTATTAAAATCACCGGCAATTTAGAACAAGGATCCGGCAATCCACTCACCAGCGATGCGACCATCGTAGTGGATTATAACGGTACAGGCGGCAATATAGGCGCAGCAACCAGAGGCGCTAGCAGTCCCTGTAGTCCACTGACCTTACCTGTAAATTTAAGCGACTTTTCAGCCAGCTACAACAAAGGCATCATTACCCTTACCTGGCAGACCGCTACAGAAATTAATAACAAAGGCTTTTACGTCCAGCGAAGCGTTGACGCAATCCACTATACGACCATTGGCTTTGAGCCCAGCAAGTCAATGAGTGGCAATAGCAGCGTCGGCTTAGCATATAGTTTTCTGGATCCAAGTCCAGAATTAAACAACTACTATAGACTCCAACAAATGGATTTAAACGGCCGGGTAAGTTATAGCGCCATTATTTACCAGCCCAAAGCAGGGACTGATGTCTCCCAGACAACTACCGTAAAGGCTTATCCAGTCCCAGCCACAGATTATATTTATTTTATCTCCAGTGCTGCCGGCCGTCTGATGATTTTTGACTTAAATGGCAGACAGGTACTTAATGGGATGGTTGCAGCAGGGGCAAACAAAATAAGTATACAGCAACTCAAAAGCGGGATTTATGATTACCGGATAAACAACCAAAAGGGCCGTTTTATCAAAAAATAGGGTTGAAGCAACTGCGCAAATACAGTAGGGGGGCAGATAGCGAAAATGCTGGCTAAACAATGGCCCGGAAGCCCCATGGCAAAAAATCAAATCAAATCAAATAACCAACCGGGATAGACAAAATTGCCAGCGCATGATGCGCTGGCAATTTTGTCATTTTTTCTATTTTGTTATTTTCTATTTATTGAAACAAATGCCCCAACCGGTTATTTAATAAATCTACGGAGCAAAAGGCACTATTACTTCAAGAATCCATCTGCATAAATAGTTCAGCAATAAATCAGCCAGGAAGTTATCATCTTTGGACGGCCGACTTATTCAGGGCCCAAAATCTTATGCTTCCTCGCTGGACAAGATCGCCCGCATATACTCTTTATTAAGTCTGGCAATATTGGTTATAGAAATCCCCTTCGGGCAGGTCGCTTCACAAGCCCCGGTTGCCGTGCAGGAACCAAATCCTTCCTTATCCATTTGAGCCACCATTTCAATAACGCGGGTTTTTCTTTCCGGATCTCCCTGTGGTAATAAAGCCAGCTGAGAGACTTTCGCTCCGGCAAATAACATAGCGGAGCTATTTTTACAGGCGGCTACACAGGCGCCGCAACCAATACAGGCCGCTGCTGCAAATGCATCGTCCGCAGATTTTTTATCAATAGGTATCGCATTGGCATCTGCCGGGTTGCCTGTATTTACAGAAATATACCCACCGGCCTGGATGACTCTGTCAAAAGCAGATCTGTCTACCATCAAATCTTTCACTACCGGGAAAGCCTTCGCTCTCCAGGGTTCAACAATAATGGTGTCACCATCCTGGAAGGCACGCATATGCAGCTGACAGGTGGTATTTTGTGCCCAGGGGCCATGCGGTTTACCATCGATCACCATGGAACAGGCACCACAGATCCCTTCTCTACAGTCATGATCAAAAGCAATGGGATCTTCTCCTTCTTCAATGAGCCGTTCATTGAGCACATCAAACATCTCCAAAAAGGACATTTCTGATGAGATATTATCTACCCGTAGGTTTTAAATCCGCCCTGAGCGTTTGCACCAGCCTGGCGCCATACTTTAAGCGTCAAATGCATATTGTAATGTTCCATAATGCCTAATTTTATATTTTGCCTTTAGGTCCGTGATCTAATTAAAATATTGTTTCAGTCACTAAAGGTTGTCGTGTTTTATGTATATCCTTGTCCAATCCGATTGCTATGTCCATTCCCAAGCCCTTCACTTTGGTTACTTGGGCGAGGTCAAGCACCGCATAAATAGGGGTTGACGCTATTTATAGTTACGCTGTGTGGGCTGGATTTTTTCAAAAATCAACGGTTCTTTATGTAATTCCCACTCGCCAACAGATTTAAACTCCCAGGCAGATACGTACATGAACTTTTCATCGTTTCTAAGCGCTTCTCCTTCTGGCGTCTGAGACTCTTCTCTAAAGTGTCCACCACAGCTTTCTGCGCGGTCCAGTGCATCCAGACACATGAGTTCTCCCAGTTCTAAAAAGTCAGCCACACGGCCTGCCTTATCCAGTTCCGGATTATATTCTTTGTCAGATCCCGGAATGCGTAAATCCTGCCAGAATTCAGCCCGGAGTTCCCGTATTTCCTGTATGGCTTGTTTAAGTCCCGCTTCATTACGGGCCATACCGCAATATTCCCACATAATCTTGCCCAGCCGTTTGTGAAAATGATCCACGCTATGTTTGCCCTTGATGCCCATCAGTTTGGCTATTCTTTGCGCTACTTGCTTTTCGGCAGTTGCAAAGGCTTCATGATCGGTTGAGATGGGTTTATGATAGATTTCACCGGCCAGATAATTACCCAGCGTATACGGAATAACAAAATAACCATCCGCCAGTCCCTGCATCAGGGCGGAAGCGCCCAGTCGGTTGGCACCATGGTCACTGTAATTGGCCTCTCCCAAACAATAAAGCCCCTGAACTGAAGTCATCAGTTCATAGTCTACCCACAGACCGCCCATGGTATAGTGGATGGCAGGGTAGATGCGCATAGGTACTTCATAAGGGTTCTCTCCGGTAATTTTTTCATACATATCGAACAGGTTGCCGTATTTTTCCTTAACGACTTCCAGTCCGTGGTGGCGAATAATCTCTGCAGAAGGATTATCGATCCCATGCTTGCCACACTCAATCTTTCCGTAACGATTAATGGCTTCTGTAAAATCCAAATAGACCGCCTGTTTGGTGGTGCCTACGCCGTAACCGGCGTCACATCTTTCTTTGGCAGCTCTGGAGGCCACATCACGGGGCACCAGGTTACCAAAGGCAGGATATCTTCTTTCCAGATAATAATCTCTTTCCTGTTCAGGAATCTGATTCGCTTTTCGTTTATCGTCTTTTTGCTTGGGGACCCAGATTCTACCATCATTGCGTAAGGACTCAGACATCAGTGTCAATTTGGACTGATGGTCTCCGGTAACCGGGATACAGGTCGGATGAATCTGTGTCATGCAGGGATTGGCAAAATAAGCGCCTTGCTTGTGTGCTTTCCAGGCGGCTGTAACATTACTACCCATTGCATTGGTTGACAGAAAATAAACATTGCCATAACCGCCGCTGCAGATAAGCACTGCATAGCCAAAATGTCTTTCCAGCTCTCCTGTCATCATATTACGGGCGATAATACCTCTGGCTTTGCCATCAATATGTACCACTTCCTGCATTTCATGGCGATCATACACCTGTACATTACCGAGTGCAACTTGTCTTTCCAGGGCACTATAGGCACCTAATAATAACTGTTGTCCAGTCTGCCCGGCTGCATAGAAAGTACGCTGCACCTGCACACCACCAAAGGAACGGTTGGACAAAAGTCCGCCGTACTCTCTGGCAAAGGGAACCCCTTGTGCGACACATTGATCGATAATATTGGCACTGACTTCAGCCAGTCGGTATACATTGGAATCCCTGGAGCGGTAATCGCCGCCCTTTAGGGTGTCGTAAAACAGTCTGAAGACGGAGTCGCCGTCATTTTGATAATTTTTTGCAGCATTAATACCTCCCTGTGCGGCAATAGAGTGAGCGCGTCTGGGAGAATCCTGAAAACAAAATGACTTAACTTTATACCCCATTTCTCCCAAAGAGGCTGCCGCACTGGCGCCAGCCAGTCCCGTACCAATTACGATGATTTCCAGTTTGCGTTTATTGGCAGGATTGACCAGTTTACAGTGGTCTTTGTATTCTGTCCACTTATTTTCTAATGGTCCTTTGGGTACTTTTGAATCAAATGCCATGCTATAAAAAGTTGTAATGATTATATGATCGTATTGCATACAAAAGAACCCGGCTTTTCAGGGGTTCTTTGTAGTGGGCTAGCTCAACCAGCCAAAATAAAAACTCAGGGGCATCAGGGCAAATAACAGCGGAACGATAATCGCAAATCCACGGCCGATGCAGGTGAGTAGTTTGTTATATTTGTTATTGTGTACACCCAGTGACCTAAATGCACTTTGAAAACCATGCATCAGGTGATAGGCAAGGGCGATCAGTCCGATCAGATAAACGATCACAATCCAACCAATGCTGAAGGTGACTTTCATGCGGTCATACAGATTGATTTCTTCTCCTAATAAAAATCCCTGGTGAACACGGTTGGGTAACCAGAAATTAGAAATATGCAGGATCAGAAAAATCAAAATCAGAATACCCAGCAGCGCCATAGAACGGCTATACCATTTGGAACCTCGGTTGCCGTAGCTTTTTTCATATCCGATGCCTCTTTTGGCTCTATTGGACATTTCAAGTATCAGCCCCTGGACAATATGAACAATTAAAAAGAAAAACAACCCGATTTCCAGCACACGAGGTACCCAGTTGCCCCCCATAAAATGCGCTGCACGGTTGAACATCTCTCCACCGTCATTGGCAAAAATGCAGAGGTTAAGTCCGACATGTACAATTAAAAATAGAACGAGGAAAAGACCTGTGGCACCCATGGTTAATTTTCGGCCAACTGCGGAAGTTAATAACTTTTTAAAGCTCATATCACTTGTTTAGTCTAAATAATTCGATGCAAAACTACAAAACTAACAGCAGTTTTGCATCAACGAAAAAAAATATTTTTTACAATTGTCTGACAATTCACTGAGATCCTAAATCAAATTAGATTTATTCTAATAGTTAGCACCTTCGTTATGAGCGCAAATCATTGAACTTATGCACTTCACAAAGATTTGCCTTGCACATTCACCCTTTAACAATTCAATAAGTCAATATTGACTTACCTCAACTGGAGCCTGAACATTATTTACAGTAGGCCGCCAGCGGCCTCATCAATAAACCAATGCAATTCACCGCTGGTGGGGCTGATTATTTGACTTGGGTAAATATCGGGCTCATACGCGCCTTCCAAAACAGCTTTCAAAGCTTTACTCTTGCCAGCACCCGCGACCAAAAAGGCGACAGCACCCGCGTGATTGGCTATTGGATGCGTCATCGTAATGCGGTACATATCCTGCGCTTCCAACCAAAAACTGTCCACCCATTTTTTAGTTTCATGAATGATCGGTTGACCTGGGAATAATGACAGGGTATGACCATCGTCTCCCATACCCAGGATCACCAGGTCAATGCCCGTTTGTTTGCCTTCATAAAAGCCACGCAGCAGCTTTTCGTATTGCAGGGCGCTCTCGGCCGGTTCTATATTTTCCGTTTGATAGAAATGGATCTGGTTTTTATTCACTGGTACCCGGTCCAGTAAGGTCTCATAGCACATTTTGGCATTGCTTCTATCATCTGAGAAAGGAACAAACCTTTCATCTCCCATAAAAAAATGCCATTTTGACCAATCTGTCTTATCCTTAAAATCGTCGCTGGCCAGTAGTAAATGAAGTTTCTTTGGTGTACTGCCACCTGACAGCGCCACAGAGAACGCACCATTGATGGCGATTTTCTGATTCGCGTAATCGATCAGAAAGTGAGCAAAGTCCTGGCTCAGCTGATCTATATCTTTTGATTTGTGTATTTGCATAATCTTTTTATTTATCCAGATGTATCCTCTAATAACAACTATTATCAAGAATTCAGTATATCTCCCTGTTCTTGGCACTCGTCCATCCTTGCCCCTTATTGACCCTGCCTAATAGCGGTTTATTAGCAGCGCCAAAGCGCAGGATAATGCACGAAAAAATGTTTAAGATAATGATTATATAAAAGCCTGAGGCTAATTTAGCGGCTCAGGCTTCTATTAAATCCATTATGATTAAGATTCTTTTCTGTCTTTTTTAGGAGGCAGTGTCACCCAGGTTCTGCCATCTCTTGCGATGAGTGCCTCTGCATCTTCCGGACCCCAGGAGCCAGGTGCGTAATTAGGGAAGTCAACCGGCGGGCGACTTTCCCAGGTTTCCAGAATAGGCGCTACCACTTCCCAGGCAATTTCTACCTGATCCCCCCGCATAAACTGCGTCGCATTGCCCATCATGGCATCCAGTAATAAAGTTTCATAGGCTTCCGGTTGTGGCTCATCATAGTTATCATTATAACTAAAGACCATATCCACCGGGTTCAGCGACATGGTTTGTCCTGGCCGCTTGGCCTGGAAACGCAACCGGATATCCATTTCTGGCTGTATACTGATGGTCAGCCTGTTGGCCCGCCAGGTTTCCGAAGCTTCTGTCGGGAAGGCATATTTAGGTGCTTCTTTAAACTGAATGGTGATGAGTGTCGTTTTTTCCATCAGGTGTTTACCTGTTCTAACGTAAAATGGAACACCCTGCCAGCGCCAGTTATCAATATAAAACTTAACCGCAGCAAAAGTATCGGTGCTTGATTCAGGATTCACGCCTTTTTCTTCCCGGTAAGCCTTTTCTTTTTTACCTTGCATCCAACCGCTGCCATACTGACCACGAACAGCATACTTCTGCACTTCGTGTTTATTAATCTTTCTGATGGCATTAAGCACGTCAGATTTTTTATTGCGGATCTCATTGGCCTCAAAAGAGACCGGCGCTTCCATGGCAATCATGCAAAGTACCTGCAATATATGGTTCTGTACCATATCACGTAGGGCACCTGCCTGTTCGTAATAGCCGCCTCTGTCTTCCACGCCCACGGTTTCTGCAGCCGTGATCTGAACATGATCGATATAATTGCAGTTCCAGATAGGTTCAAACAAGGCATTGGCAAAACGCAGAGCCAGGATATTTTGAACGGTTTCTTTGCCTAAGTAGTGGTCAATCCGGTAGATCTGATTTTCTTCAAATAAACCAGTTAAAAGACTATTGAGCTCTTTTGCGCTCTGCAGGTCATGACCGAAGGGTTTTTCCACCACAATCCGGGTATTGTTTTTATCCTTGCAGAGTTTTAATTTTTTAAGATTGGTGGCAATATCTGGCACCAGTTGAGGCGCTACCGCCAAGTAGAAAAGTACATTAGGATGTTCACCCCAGGCTTTTTCCCGATCCTCAATAATTTTTGCAATACCATTATAATCCTCCGGCTTATCTGCATCCATGCGCAGGTAGGAGATATGTTGCTGAAAACTCTCCCAGGTCGCATTTTTATCATCTTTTCTTCTGGAGAATTCTTTGATACCTTGCAAAAGATGACCTCTGAATTTCTCATCAGAATAATCCGTACGGCCCGTGCCGATGATCGCAAAATTATCCGGCATAAATTCATCGATAAACAGATTATAAAGGGCCGGTGTTAATTTGCGCTGATTTAAATCTCCGCTACCGCCAAATATAAAGACAACGGTCGCAGTGGGCTTTTTATGATTGTTATTTTTAGCCATTCGTTATTTGATTGAGATTGAGATTAAGTTAAGTGAAAGGCAGCACCGTATCGTTGATGTACTGTACTGCCTTTATTTTAAATTTACTTATTATTTAAGGATGGGCTTCCCACTGTGTATGGAAGATACCTTCTTTATCTGTTCTCTGATAAGTATGAGAGCCAAAATTATCTCTTTGTGCCTGAATCAGATTGGTCGGCATTTTTGCGGACACAAAAGATTCCAAATAGGCCAGTGAGGACTGAATAGCCCCAATAGCAATACCACTTTTAGCAGCCTGAGAGACAACATCCCTTAAATCCTGTTGGCCAGCTTTCACTTCGGCGGCGACCTTTGCATCCAACAAAATATTGGAGAGATTCGGGTCAGCCAGGTAAGCCTGGTAGAAGGTTTCTAAAAGAGTAGAGCGGATGATACAACCGCCTCTCCAGATTTTAACCACATCCTTCAAGGGGATCTCCATTTGTAATTCTTCGGAGGCTTTAACCAGCAAGGAGAGGCCCTGTGCATAACAGATAATGGTAGATACATACAAAGCCGCTTCTACCTGCGCCTCAAATTTTGCCGGATCCTCCTGAATTTTATGAATAACCGGTTGATACAAGGCGGCTGCTTTCAGGCGGTCATCCTTGTAGGCAGATAAGGTACGCATAGAAACTGCCATATCGATACTTGGAATAGCAACTCCTGTATCCATGGCATCCTGAGAGGTCCATTTACCTGTGCCCTTGGCACCGGCTTTATCTAAAATCATATCCACCAGGTAACCACCTGTTTCGGGGTCTTTGGTGGCAAATATATCACGCGTAATTTCTATCAAAAAAGACTGTAGTCTGCCATCATTCCAACGGCCAAACAATTCGTGCAACTGGTCGTTGGTATAACCGAGACCATTTTTAAGCAGATCATAGACTTCGCTGATGACTTCCATAATCGCATATTCAATACCATTATGCACCATTTTTACAAAATGGCCGGCGGCGTCCTTGCCCATATAAGCCGTACAAGGCTCCTGATCTTTACCAACCTTGGCAGAAATGGCTTCAAGTAGCGGTTTAACATGATCATAGGCTGCTTTATCCCCACCCGGCATAATACTGGGACCAAAACGAGCACCTTTTTCACCACCGGATACACCCATACCCATAAAATGGAAACCTTGGGGGCTAGCTCTTTTACTCTTCTTAAGGTATCTGTATAATGAGAATTTCCACCATCAATAATAATATCGCCTTTATCCAAAAAGGGGAGTAGGCTGGCAACCACTGCATCAACAGGCTTACCGGCAGGTACCAGCAAGGTAATTCTTCTAGGTGTAGAGAGACCCTCTACAAAGGTTTTGGTATCTGTAGTGCCTTTTACATATGTGCCTTCTGGCGCACCATCTTCCAGCGCTTTTGCCTTTTTTTCATCCAGATCAAGGCCCAGAACACTAAAGCCGTGATCGGCCATGTTATATAAAAGGTTCTGGCCCATTACACCAAGACCAATCATACCAAAATCAAACTTTTTTTCCATAATCCTTTTCTTTAATTTATGAGAGTACCAAAGTTAGTCAATTTGAGGTTTTACGACGGGCAATTAATACATTAATTTTTATTTTATTTTTAAATTATATATATACTGTTGCATCGTATCCAGATCAAAACTACTGAGATTCTGCCGGGCGGTAAGTCCTGCCTTCTGAGCCACCAGTACACCGTAACGAATATCATCCATGCCCCTGATGCTATGGGCATCGGGATCAATGGATAACATAATGCCTTTATCCAAAGCCTTTTGAATATAAGTCCAGTCAATATCCAGCCTGCGGGGATTGGCATTGAGTTCAACCACCACATTATTTGCCCGGCAGGCGTCCAGTACTTTTTCCATATCCAGCGGATAGCCTTTACGGCTGAGTAACAACCGACCGGTCATATGTCCCAAAATATGCGTAAATGGGTTTTCGATGGCTTTTATAAGCCGACTGGTCGCATCCGACTGGTCCATTTTTAATACAGAATGCACGGAGGCAATCACCAGATCAAAGCTGGAGAGAATATCTGGCGGATAATCCAGATCGCCATGGCGTAAAATATCACTTTCAATACTTTTAAAAATCTTAAAAGGCGCCAGGGTTTTATTGAGTTCATCGATCTCTTCATGCTGTTCCAGAATCCTGGCTGGCTGCAGGCCGCCGGCGTATCCGGCAGATTTGGAGTGATCAGAGATGACCAGGTATTCAAAACCTTTCGATTTGGCGGCGACGGCCATTTCTTTAAGTGTCTGTCCTCCATCACTATAGCGGCTATGACAGTGAATAATGCCTTTTATATCGGATGGAGTAATAACAGGAGGAAAATCACCTGAGATCGTTTTGGCTTTTTGAATAATATCCGGAAACTCTCTTTGAGGTACCGGAATAGGGCTTAATCCCAGGGTTTTAAACAAATCCTGTTCGTTCCAGTTGTCGCTTGTCACCTGATCTGGGAAATTATTTTCAAAGGCCTCTTTAAATACCGGGGAACAGTTTTGAAAAAATACCGCCCTGTCAAACGACTCACTTTGCGTAAGCAAAATAAAATGAAGTGCCGGCAATTTACCACTTTTGACCAATAATAATGTTGGACCTGATTCATTTTCTATCACCTCAAAGTCTGGAGCAGGATATAAATTTGCCATGGCCGCACTTTCAAATAAGGGGCGCAGCTGCTGCTGATTTAAGGTGGTTACCCATTCTAAATATTCAATGACCGGTAACTGTCTGGGCAGCTGGCCTGTCATTTTAAGCTTTGCCTCAGGCGTTCCTATTTTACTTGTTCGCTGAAGCTCCAGATCCAGCTCCAAGGCCAAGGCTTCCACCTGCGCATATAAAAACTGGCCCGCCTGGTCCTGAAAAAACAAAATGGCTTCCTTGATATTGTTCTGGGTTTTCTCCCCAAAACCTTTGAGCAACATCAGGCGGTTTTCTTCGCAGGCATAAAGTAACTCACCTAAGTTCTCCACACCTAGTTCCCGCCAGATGACGATTATTTTTTTGGGTCCCAACCCTTTAACCGATAGCATTTCAATAATGCCCGGCGGGGTTTTGTCCATCCACTGATCCAAAACTTTAATATGGCCCGTATCCAGTAATTCCAGTGTCTTGGCGCTGACAGCAGCACCGATACCCGGGATTTCCCGGATCTGTTCAGCTGTCATATCCTTAAAATTCAGGGCAAATTTTTCAATGGTTCTAACAGCGTTCTGGTAGGACCGGATTTTGAAGGGTGACTCCCCATGAAGTTCCATTAGTTCAGCCAGTAGTTTAAAGCGTGCCGCAATGTCTTTGTTTGTCATATTTCAATATTTATCAGTGCCTTAAAAGTACGTCAACTAAGGCTTAAATCAACAGCTCCGGTCCAACAAATTAAAGGTTAAGTGCCTTATTTAGCCTGAGCAGAGGGCAGTGAGAAAGAGCAGGTATAAAAAAAGTCCCGAAAAATCGGGACTTCAATATGTGCATTTGTACAGTTATGATTAACTGTTTGTTGCAGGCGTAGCTTCTGGAGCAGCTGCAGGCGGAGGTACGGACGCCTTCTTACCGCGCTTTGCACCAGCTTTTTTAGGAGCGGCTTTTTTAGCTGCTTTCTTAGCGGCCTTTTTAGGAGCTGCTTTTTTAGCTACTTTTTTTGCTGCTTTTTTGGGAGCTGCCTTTTTAGCGACCTTTTTTGCTGCTTTTTTAGGAGCTGCTTTTTTGGCTACCTTTTTTGCTGCTTTCTTAGGAGCTGCTTTTTTAGCTACCTTTTTTGCTGCTTTTTTGGGAGCTGCCTTTTTAGCGACCTTTTTTGCTGCTTTTTTAGGAGCTGCTTTTTTGGCTACTTTTTTAACGGCTTTCTTAGGAGCTGCTTTTTTAGCGGCTTTCTTAGCTGCTTTTTTAGGAGCGGCTTTTTTAGCTACTTTTTTAACGGCTGCCTTTTTTGGTGCTGCTTTTTTAGCAGCTTTTTTAGCTGTTGCCATGATAAAATTTATTTTAATGGTTAGTAAATTAGTAGTAAATATATAACCATTTATATTAACCAAAAAAAAATCTTTGCACAGTATGTTGAAAACTCCCTATCTATTTTGAATGGTTTTTCAGGCACTCATATATATCAAACAACGCTAATACCTACAAATAAAGGGTTACAGCGATTTTCATTTAGTAAAAAATCTTCAATTCTGCAAAATTTTGAGCCAATTTTTCTAAAAAAAATTTTTTCTTTTTTAACCTTATTTTTTCTTTTAAAGTGCATTTTTGGGGCTTTTTTGCACCTTGTCCGCCTGCTGATTTACCTTGCAATTTGCCTCCATATTGGGGTAAATAAAAAGACTCATTTCTAAAAGAAATAAGTCTTTTTATTTAAACGGGTTATAGGAAAGCTTATCTTAAAATCCTTTTTGCCTGCATGTCTTTTAAGATCGTTTTCGCAAAATCATAGGACATCTTTTCAGCGGAACTTGGATCGATGGTTTCTGATTGTGCAGAGTACAACATTTTGTTCTTTTGTTGTAAATCATACAGATTGGTCTCGAAAGAGTAGGAGGTGGTTCTTTCATAATACCCTCCGTAAGGCGCACCCCACATATAAGGTGCATAGAAAGAATAATAACTCCAAAAATAATAAGGACCTACACCGTAATAACCCGGTACAAACCTGCGGCTGGCATTCTTATCAATCATGGCGATGGTAATCACCCCATCAATGCCATCTTTTTTAAGCATCCTGAGCACCTGATTTTCGGATTTATGCCTGAATGCATTGGGGCCATATACATCTGTGGCGGTAACGGCCTGTATGCCCATGTTAATTAATCCAGATGCCAGTTCATTTTCCATATTCACTTTGACGGCTCTGTTTTTTGCACTTAACATGCCTAGTACAAGGACTTTATTAAAATGCTGGCCATTGGCCTGTAAGTCCTTGGAGACCCAACTTGTGGTCAATCTTGAGGAGCTGCACCCTGCCATAAATAACATGACAACAGGAACACACCAAAGCAATAGTTTTTTCATCATTTTAAATTTTATGGATTGTTCTTTTATAATATACCCTTTATATGTTTATTAATCTATTATTGATACAAATTTATACATTATACCGTTTTAAATAATGGTTTTGACCATTGCACCCAACCTCGCGCCTTTCTTTAAAAGCCATCAAAACTAAACTTCAACAAAGGTTAGGCAATAGATACAACATTTTAAATTTCACCCATTCAAAATCTAATCCTACCCAAACTCCCCCGTCTTACCTAAAACTCTTTAATCCTACTTCATTTCTACATTTATTCATCTATCTATTCATTTATTCATTTATCCGACCTATCGTTGTTGGTTGCTTTAAAAAAGCGGGGCTTCTGCTTATAGATTAATTTTTAGTGAATATACTATTATTTAGTTATTTGACAAATAACGGATTAAAAAGTAATCTCAAAGGGTTAGCTTTAACTTTTTTTTATTCAGGGCGTTTAAACTTCAACTGCAGCCTTACTACTTTGTTGTAAAAACTGACGATGCCAGGCGATCACCTGGGGCCAGAGTAGTGTTTGTCCATTATTAACGATTACGCCACCACACCGCTTCATTTTTTCATTTTCATCCATTTGCTTCAGTATCCTGCTGTTCGCCGCCTCAAAACTTAATTGATCTCGATCCATGATTCTTTGTATTCTGGTGGCTTTATCCGCATAGATTCCCAAAATAAAGTCAAGTGATCTGTTAGAACCTGACTCAAAAAGCAAAGCAGCTTCTTTAATCAGATAGCTGGTGGGTTTGGCCTGGTCGAGGTCAGCAATAGCGCTGTTTTGGGTTCCGGACTGTCCATTAGACCACTCACTCATTTTTGATTTAAATGCTTCATTTTGAATGGCTACCCAGTCCTCGGCAGCCTTGATAACAGGCGGATGGGTGATCTTGTTTAAGGTTTCCAAAAGTTGTTGATTATTAAAAACAAGTTGGCCGATCTTTTTTCGATTCAGGCCCTGATTTTCGGGCAAATAGGCATCCCTTCCAAAAGCCTCGATAATTTGCGCTTTGATAACAGGATCGCTGTCAATAAGGCTACGGGCAACCAGGTCACTGTCAAAAACAGGCACGCCCAGTTTTCTGAACAGATTCGTTACTACGGATTTGCCGCTGCCAATACCCCCGGTAATCCCGATTTTCAGCATAATTATATTTTTTCTTATTTGCCCAACCAAGGTACAAATTTACCGCAACATGGCGGCTTTGATAATATCTGTACCTCAGTACGTATAATTGCATAAAAAACAGCCACTAGTATTACCTAAATAATGCTTGGTGGCTGTAGAAAAATAGATTGATTTTTTCAGGGATATTAGGCCTTTTTAGCGCCCCCTTGTAATCCTTTGGTCCAATCCAGGGAAATGGCGGATTTTTCCAGTTTAACGTAACTACCAGGGCTGGTTTCCAGCATAATTGTGGTTCCGTCTTCATTTACCTTATTGATCGTTCCATGAATGCCGGCAATAGTGACGACTTTGTCACCTTTTTGCAGGTCATTGATAAAATTTTTCTGGTCTTTTGCCTTTTTGGTCTGTGGTCTGATCATAAAGAAATAGAAAACCACAATGATACCGATCATAATAATCAACTGGGCGGATCCGCCGCCAGCCTGGCCGCCCTGACCGGACATAAGTAATACAGAATTAAGCGTACTCATTGAATTGTCTGTTTTTGAATGTAAAATTTATTGTTTGCTGAATTTAATATAGATATTGGATATCGTTATTTAAAACCAATGATTCGATATTTGTTCTATTCATCTTTGTGCTGGCACAACCCTTATTTGGTCACTTTTCCCGTAAAGCCTAACACAAAATGGGCGTCATTGCTTGTATTGGAACTCACAACGATGCTTTTACGAACGCTGCCGGGTGCGCCATGGTTGGTGTCAAATTCGGCGGTTACATTGCCCTTTTTACCAGGCATGACGGCCGTCTTTGTATAATCAGCCACCGTACAACCGCAGGTGGGTCTTACCTCCGTGATAAATAGTGGCTTACTGCCTGTGTTCTCAAAACTGTAAGCTATTTTTACTTTATCCCCCATTTTGGCGGTACCAAAATCCTTTAAGGAATCAATCCAGTGAATAGTGGTAAAATTAGCGGTATCGGTCTGGGCATTTGCCGGTGCTTTCAGATTGCTACCTGTACTATCCTGACAGGCAGTAAAACCCACTGCCAGTGTAAACAGACAAATCCCAGCTAAGCATATTTTTCGCATAAAATTCCTGTTTAAAAATAGGTTTAATTATTTTTTAAAATCGACCTTTTGGATCTTATTTTGCGAAATTAGCTCTTTATGAATAGAATCTAAAATTCCATTTACAAATTGTCCGCTTTGTTGGGTGGAATAGTCTTTAGCAATATCAATGTATTCATTGATAGTGACTTTGGTTGGAATGGTCTCAAAATAGAGCAATTCTGTCAGGCCCATTTTTAATAAAACCATGTCTATGAGTGCAATACGGTCTGAATCCCAGTTTTTTAATTTAGGCTTGATCAGCTCCATCAGGTAATCTTCCTTTTCCATTACCGTGTGTAAGAGCTGGCGGGCATATTGCCATTTATCAGGCGCCACCGACTGATCCAGGTGCATGGAGCTAGGCTTATGCAGGTATTGCATGACCATTTGCTCTGCCATCTCTGCATCATCATCCAGATTAGCAAAACGCTCTTCAAGTTGCGACAAAAACCCTTCGTGGGTCAATAATAAATTTGTGAAAATGAAGGAGATAATCGCTGATTCTGACTTTTTATCCCGGTTTTGCTGGGCGATATAGTCCTGATAGGTGGCCGTGGTGATCAGTTCCAGAAAAATCTTTTTAATGATTTCCGGATCGATCTGGCTATCGGTTTTTTCAATGCTGATAACATTTTGAAAACCCGTATCTTCTTTAATTTTCCAAATGACCTCATTGCCGGCCAGTTTAATATTAAAGGCCAGATCTGCTGAAGTAACAATGTGCTTGGAGGCAAGCTGGCGGGCGTGCTTTTCGGCATAACCAGCGATATGCACCAGGTTATCGAGTAAATACACGACCAGCGCCCTGGTTTGATCAATTTGCTGAAGTAAAGTTTTTGAAAGATCGCCGCCGGCAAATAAAGGCTTTTCAGGTTTCATCACATCTACTGCATACAAAAGCTGCATGACTTTCACCCGGATATTTCTTCTGCTGATCATAAGGATATGGAATAAGAACTTTTTTAGAGGTGGCAAAGGTAATGAAAGATTATTATATGACCACCGTAAAATCGGACTTGTTCCCGCCTAAATTGCATTTCCAGGGTCATTTGGTAAGGGTTTAGCATTTCCTTATTACTTAGCAAGTCTCTCGGGCACCTAACATCAGAACCTGCTAAATTTATAACAAGCCATTATCCCGTAAAAATGCCGTGGCAACTTCAAAAGGACGACCAATTACCGCAAGGTCCCCATTACCAATATGGGTCTTTGCAAAAACCGGGGATATTTGACCAGCACGTCTATTACCGCCTTTGTATCCCCTGAACTGTTAAGCCCACTTTTAGCCATCAGCTCAAGATAATCCGGATCGCTTTGACGTAGCAGCTTTTGCGCAGGGAATCCTGTTTTTTCAATGAGCGTTATTAATTCGTCCCTAGAGAGTGGCCTTTGCAAATAATCCCGCAAAACAAAAGGGATATGGTTATCTGTCAGGAATTGATACAAGCACTGGCTTTTAGAACAACTGGCATTATGTATTAAAGTTAGGGTGGACATAAATAATGGATCTGTAATGAAAAAATCTATTGTGCGCAAACGGCAATAAGTACTAACAATAAGTACTATAGTAAGCGCATAAATTAAAGGGTACTTAAACAAAAAGCGTATCCAATGTTTATTAAAACAGGTAGACACGCTTTTTGTCAAGATCCGCTTATTTAAAAATCAATTAATAGCGGTAATGATCAGGTTTATAAGGTCCTTCTTTAGCAATATTCAGATAGGCTGATTGTGCATCTGTCAACACATCCAGGGTAACGCCGATTTTGGCCAGGTGCAGACGGGCTACTTTTTCATCCAGGTGCTTAGGCAGCACATAAACTTTGTTTTCATAGTTTTCCGGATGCAGCCAGAGTTCAATTTGGGCCAGCGTCTGATTGGTAAAAGAATTACTCATCACAAAGGAAGGATGACCGGTTGCACAACCCAGGTTTACCAGGCGGCCTTCTGCCAGTACAATAACATCTTTGCCGTCGATCGTATAAAGATCTACCTGTGGCTTAATGGTATTTTTAGTGGATCCGTAGTTATTATTCAGCCACTGCATATCGATTTCAATATCGAAGTGACCAATGTTACAAACAATGGTTTTATCTTTCATTAAACGGAATTCACGTTCAGCAATGATATCTCTGCAACCTGTAGTGGTCACGATAATATCCGCTTCTTTTACCGCATCTTCCATTTTTTTTACTTCAAATCCTTCCATAGCAGCCTGCAGGGCACAAATCGGATCGATTTCTGTCACGATCACCCGGGCACCGGCGCCACGAAGTGATTCTGCAGAGCCTTTACCAACATCCCCGAAACCAGCTACTACAGCGACTTTACCGGCGATCATTACATCCGTTGCACGACGGATCGCGTCTACGCAGGATTCTCTACAGCCGTATTTATTATCAAATTTGGATTTGGTAACTGAGTCATTAACGTTAATGGCTGGGATCGGCAACGTACCTTTCGCCATTCTTTCATATAATCTGTGTACACCTGTGGTGGTTTCCTCAGACAGGCCTTTAATGCCTGCCACCAGTTCAGGATATTGATCCAGCACCATATTGGTCAGATCCCCGCCATCATCTAAGATCATATTAAGGGGCTTTTCCTTGCTGCCAAAAAACAGGGTCTGTTCAATGCACCAATCGGCCTCTTGTTGGGTTTCTCCTTTCCAGGCAAATACAGGGACTCCCGTTGCGGCAATGGCCGCAGCGGCATGATCCTGCGTAGAGAAGATATTACAAGAACTCCATCTTACCTCTGCACCCAGGGCTGTCAGGGTCTCAATTAAGACGGCGGTCTGAATAGTCATATGCAGACAACCGGCAATGCGGGCACCTTTCAGCGGCTGAGCAGCACCATACTCCTCACGCAGACTCATTAGTCCGGGCATTTCTGCCTCTGCGAGTCTTATTTCCTTACGACCCCAATCGGCCAAATGGATATCTGCCACCTTGTAGGGGAGATTAAAATCGATTTTTTCTATTCCAGTAGACGTATTAGCGGCTGTTGACATAGTTTTTTATTGATTATTTAGGTTGATTATCTAATTATTTTGCGCGAAAATAAGGGATTTTTTACGTTTATAAGCCGTTTTAACGGCTATTAACGCCTGGAACCACTAAATTTTATACCCCCCATAAGATTTAGTGGTTAATCGCCCTGGTTATGGCCCCACTCATGTTGATATAAGTTCAAATTCAACCAGTTCTCCCAAACAATTACCCGTCAGGCGTATCTTTGAGTTCAATGAGTTGATAGTCTTTCTCCAGCTTTTCAAAAGCGGTTTTTAACCGCGCTGCATGCGTATCTGTAATAAAGATCTGTCCCTTGGCCTGGTCTGTGACCTGTCCAAGCAGATTGATCATCCTGTCCTCATCGAGTTTTTCAAAAACATCATCCAATAATAAGATAGGGATTACTTGTTTTACCCTGGCTATATAATCATAGGAGGCCAGTTTTAAAGCAAATAACAGGCTTTTTCGCTGTCCTTGGGAGGCCAGGGTTTTAAACTGAAGTCCATCCAGGGTAATCACCAATTCATCGCGGTGGATACCTTTGGTGGTTCTTTGCATTTGCAGATCTGCCCCAGACTATTTTTTAGTAATAATTCCAGGTTATCTGCAAATAAAGCTGAATGATACTTAATGTGTAGCCCTTCTGCTTTACCGGCGATAACCTGGTACTTACTTAATACAGCAGGCAGTAAATCATGCAGACAGGCCTTTCTTTTTTCAAATAAAGGTGCCCCTGATGGCAGAGTTGCTGATCCAGCACGGATAAAACTGGTTGAATCTGACTGAGCGGCTGCCCGGATTTCAACAGCGCATTGCGCTGCTGAAGGATCTTATTATAATGGATTAAATGCTGCAGATATTCCGGGTCTGTTTGCGCTAAAATGGTATCTATAAATTTTCTGCGTTCTTCGCTGCCGCCCATAATCAACTGACTGTCGTCAGGCGCGATCATGACGGCCGGCAATCTGCCAATATGCTGCGAAAATCGGTCATAAGCCACCTGATTGAATAAAAATTCTTTTTTGCCGCCTGGCCGCACAATGCATAAAAGTTGATCCCGAATAGGCTTAGTAAGCGTGGTAAGCGCAGCATCCTTGGTTTCCTTCACATCCTTATCATCCTTGACATCGCCATCACCCACAATGTCCTGATACGCTTTATGTGCTGTATCTGCTATTGCAACCTCGCCTTCCAGGCGAAAGCCCTCCGTGCCATGCAAGGCATTTTTACTGTCCGGTCTGGCAAAATAACTACGGGTAAAGCATAAGTAATAAATCGCATCCAAAAGATTGGTTTTGCCACTCCCATTCGGCCCGGCAATTCCAATAATTTGCTGCTTAAAATCAAAAGCTGCCTGCTGGTAATTTCTGAATTGAATCAGGGTTAATCGGGTAAACTTGGACACGGGGTAAATTTAGCAAATTTAAGCCAAAACAACCTATTCTAAAATGCAGCATGCAAAGAACAGGGCAACTGACTTTGAGATAATTAGCCGTTTAGCTTTCCCTAGCATTGCTATAGGCATATTTTATGGAAAATCAACTTTACGGCCTATTTAAGAAAAATAAAAATAGCCACTCTTGGTAGTTTGCGGGTGCATATACTACCGGAGCGGCTATTTTCAATATAATAGGCTTCACCAAAAGGCGAACCTAGTTTTGATTACTTTTTAGCGGAATCTGAAGGGGTAACATCCAACACCTGAATATCAAATTTCAGGTTACTGAAAGCAGGGATCTTTTCACCTTGATCTCTATCACCATAGCCTAGTTCAGCCGGGATATAAATGGTTCCTTTGGCACCTTTACCAAATAAACGTAGACCTTCATCCATTCCGACGATGGAACGGTGCTCACCAACGGCAATAGGTAATGGTTCTGTATGTCCTGCAATAGTAGAGTCTATATTGGAATCAAAGGCTTTTCCGTTAGACAGCAGGCTACCGGTATATTTAATGGTCGCTGTCATCCCTGAATCTGCTTTTTTGCTGATATCACCTGGCTGATCAATAACAACATAGGCGCCGCTTTTGGTTTTAACAGCTTTCAGGCCTTTGTCTTTAATATATTTATCCAGATCAGCAGTGGCTTGTTTTAATTTCACCTGTGAAATTTCCTGCTGTTTGGTCCTTTCTTTGGTCACATCTGCCTGAGCAGCAGCTTCATCCTTGAAAACATTCAGGATACTGACCGTCGCCTTTACGTGACGGCCTTTGGTCATAATCGGCGGCAAGCCCTGGTTAGGTCCCCTTGTTTAATGATGCTATCAACACTGATGATCACCTCAGCGCTATCTCCGGATTTTAACTGCGGAAATATTTCTAAAAAGGTCATTTTGGTTCTGGCGCTGGTGTCTACCTTGGTATACTGTGGCATCTTGTCGTAGGAATCACGCCATACGGTGTCTCCTAATTCCGGAATGGAGAATTTAAATTTGAATTTAACAATGTCACCGGCTGCCACCTGGACACCAGTCGTGTCTGCGCCGACTACCTTACCGGTCAGAATTTTATATTTCATGCCCGATGGCGTAGTCTTGTAATTGACATTACAAGCCGCCAGCCCCAAGATGGCAACGGCTGAAAATGCAAAAAATAGTCTTTTCATTTTTAAAATTATGCGTTCTTTTAATATTTTGGATTCGCAATATTAATTCAAAGCGGACTTATAATCTAATAAAACCTTTTTAAATTTTTGGACTGTTTCTGTGAGCGAATCTGCCGTATTGCCGCCTGCAGCATTTTTATGACCGCCTCCATTAAAATGTTTGCGGGCAAATTCATTGACGTCAAAATCACCTTTGCTCCTAAAACTCCACTTTCTTTCCTCGTCGCGGTCAATGACAATGGCCCCAAAGCGAATCCCCTCAATGGAAAGTAAGTAATTGACTAATCCTTCAGTATCACCGGTTTTTGTATGAAAAGCCAGCAAATCAGCCTTAGGGATGGTCATAATGGCCGTATTGTATTCATAGAGCACTTCCATGCGCTTGAGCAGAGAGTGGCCCAGAAAACGCAGGCGCTGTTCTGAGTTTGAGTCATAAATATGTTCATGCACCGGACTGTGCTGGAGTCCCAGATTCTTTAAATCAGCAATGGCTTCATGCACGGAGGCGGTGGTAGAGGGAAATCTAAAAGAGCCGGTATCGGTCATAAGACCCGTATAAATACAACTGGCCAGCTCAGGATCAATCAATTCCCTATGACCGCTGGATACAATAAAGTCATAGATCATTTCACAGGTGGAACTTTTGGCCGGAATACTGATCCCATAATCAAAGGCCTCTATTTGAGGTTGCTCATGGTGATCAATCAATATTTTGACCCCTTTTGCATTCAAAAGTGCAGGCTCCATATTTTTGGTTCTATATAGTACATTGAAATCCAGGCAAAAAATCCAGTCAGCGGCCTTAATATAGGCATCACTAAACAGCTTGGTTTTCTCATAATCCCATACCTGCTGCGCACCCGGCAACCAATCCAAAAAAGAGGCCCAGTTGGTAGGGGAGATGACCTGCACCTGATGGCCCAACTTAGCCAGTAAATGGTATAGTGCCAGGGTAGAGCCCATGGCATCGCCATCTGGCTTCTGGTGCATGGTGATCAATACTTTTTTAGCTTTGGTCGTTGTATTGAGTAAGGAATAGAATTCCGTGATTGGTTTCATGAATATTTTAGTGTATTTGTGGTGCCGGAACCAATTGATACAGTGTAGTTCATATCAGAAAGGCCTGGCAGGTTTAAAATCTGACTGGCGCAAAAATAACTGATTTTGCGCGGTTGGCAAAGCTTAGATTAGGGCAGCGTTGCCTACCGGCAATAAATAAAAAATAACCGTCCTGCAATTATGCACAGCCACGAATCAATCGTTTTGAAGCAAGGCTTTGTCGCTTATTCGTTTAAGAAACCTAAATTTTATCTCCCTTAATGATTGTTTATTTTAATATCAGTGATCAAGGGCCATTCAAAGCCTAAAATCCTAAAGACTACCACTCGTTAATTGGCCAAAATACTTTACTTTTGCGGCCAATCTTAAAAAATATGAGCAATACAACATTTACCATGATTAAACCGGATGCAACGGCTAAAGGCCACACCGGTGCTATCTTAGATCAGATCATTAAAGCTGGCTTTACCATCAAAGCGATGAAATGGACCAAACTGACCAAAGAACAGGCTGGTGCTTTTTACGAAGTACACAAAGAGCGTCCTTTTTATGGCGAACTGGTTGATTTTATGAGCAGCGGTCAGATCGTAGCTGCCATTCTGGAAAAAGAAGATGCAGTCGCAGCATTCAGAACGCTGATTGGTGCCACCAACCCAGCAGAAGCTGCAGAAGGTACGATCCGCAAACAATTTGCTGCTTCTATTGGAGAAAATGCGGTCCATGGCAGTGATAGTGATGAAAATGCTGCAATCGAAGGAAACTTCTTCTTCTCTAAACTGGAAAGATTCTAGTAGCGCACCTCTAAGAAAATCAGCCTCAGATTCGTTGTCCTGTTAAAAACAAAATAAATAGGGCACAGGTGTCATCAGGCTATGCATCATACAAAAAAAAGTCCTGGCAGCCGTCTAAACGATTACCTGCCAGGACTTTTTATTTTTCAAAAGCAAAACGGATAGCCCTTTGAGCTATCCGTTATTGCAAATTTACTAACACATTTATATTCGGTTACGTCCTAAAACGTCTGTTTATACCAAATGACTTACAGGTTATTTCTTACTGGCCTTTTTTTCGGCTTCCTGGGCAGCTTCTTCCACCGCCTGTGCAGTATCGGCGGGAGCCTGTTGTTCAGAGAGTTTCGCCCTGATTTTACCTTCAATTTCATTCGCAAGATCAGGGTTATCACCGAGCAGGCCTTTTACCGCATCACGGCCCTGTCCTAACTTACTGCCTTCATAGCTGAACCAACTACCGCTTTTGCCAACAATACCTAACTCGACGCCCATATCAATAATTTCACCGATCTTACTGATTCCTTGTCCGTAAATAATGTCGAACTCTGTATTACGGAAAGGAGGGGCTACTTTATTTTTAACGACTTTTACCTTGACGCGGTTTCCGATGGCTACATCGCCATCTTTAATCTGAGCTGCACGGCGGATATCCAGACGAACAGAAGCATAGAATTTAAGTGCATTACCACCGGTAGTGGTTTCCGGATTACCAAACATCACACCGATCTTTTCGCGCAACTGATTGATAAAGATACAAATGGTATTGGTTTTACTAATTGTGGCGGTTAGTTTTCTAAGTGCCTGACTCATCAGCCTTGCTTGTAAGCCCATCTTAGAATCGCCCATTTCTCCTTCGAGTTCCCCTTTAGGGACCAAGGCAGCGACGGAGTCAACGACAACAACGTCCAGTGCACCGGATAGGATCAGGCGATCAGTAATTTCCAGGGCCTGCTCTCCATAATCTGGCTGAGAAATCAATAAATTATCTACATCCACACCTAATTTACGGGCATAAGTGCTGTCAAAAGCATGCTCCGCATCGACAATAGCGCACATACCGCCTCTTTTTTGGGCCTCTGCGATCACATGGATGGCCAGGGTCGTCTTACCAGAGGATTCAGGTCCATAGATTTCTACCACACGGCCACGAGGTAAACCACCAATACCCAGGGCGGTATCCAGGCCAATAGATCCTGTTGATATGGAATCAATTACGCGATTGGGCTTTTCATTCATCATCATGACGCTTCCTTTCCCAAAATCCTTGTCAATTTTATCAATGGTCAGCTTTAAAGCCTTTAATTTTTCTGCGTTTATATTACTCATACTAAAAAAGCGTTTTTAAATATTAGATTTTCAGGTTTCAAAATTACAATATTTTTTTCAATAAAACTAATCAAATTAGTCAATATTTTATAATAGTCTTAGACATAACAAAATTTGTTTATAAGATTTTAAGAAAAGAAAAAAAGCGATTAATGTTGTGAAAGTAGAAAACATTCTCCAATATAGCTCATTTCGTTGTCGCTTTTTATGGAAGCTTATCTGTGGAAAAATAAAAACGTCTTTTTGTTTATAGCTGATCCTGCTGTTTATGCAGCAGGAAAAACCAAATACAAAAAGACGTTCAAGCGGTGGATATCCTTGGATAACCCACCAAACTTTTTACCTAAATCACATTACATCAATGAAATACATATCTAAATGCAATCCCAAAGCGGCCGGCTTCAAAATCAGAACCATGCGTTAATTGCCAGGCGGGGCGCCAGTCAAACCCAAAATCAATGGGTGCGTTGGGTACTTTATATTCAATTCCTAAGGCAGGGCGTACCAAAAAATCAGTATTACCATTACCAAAGGCAGCCTGGGGGCCTACGCCAATATTCCATAATAAACCTGGTGCATTGCGCACAGCTTCATTATAAGAATATTCCACGCCTAATGCCGTCAGTCCATCGCCAAACAAGACCATACCCTGAATGGCACCAGTCGGATTAATAAAATGCTTTACATGCGGTCCCACCAAGGTGGCGCCGTTGCCAAAATCAATAAATAATCCACCTGCAGTGCGGTAGGATTGTGCTTTGAGGCCTTGTGCTGCGCAGATGAGCAACATGGCTGATAACCCGAGGAGAATTTTTTCATACTCAAAATTTTATTTTGCGATTAATTAATTCTTTGTCAGAGAAATACAAAATCTACGCCAAAGGCAAAAAAAACTTAAAATCCCCAATTTCGGGGATCCTAAGTAAAAGGCTTTCTTCCTTATTTAGGGGGAATTTTCTGCCAAAGGGGCGCAAGCCGGAAAAACTGGCAACTGACATAATCCGCAAAGGGCTTGAATCAGTGGGTTTATGACCAAAATCTGGCATTATGCCATGGCTTTTGTTGACTAGCTTTTTTTTCTTAAAGTGCTCAATGGACCTCCTAAATATTGCTACCAGATAATTCGTGGGCAGTGTAGCGTTTTTCCCTCCTGCAGCGTTTCAATAACCAGTAAAGCAAATAGCTGCACACTGCTTTTTGATTCACCATAAGCAGGTGCAGCCCAAAAACAACAATAATTATAACGACCATGAAAAAGATGATTGAAAAAGCAATCAACCTGCGAATGTGGCTGATACTGGCCATCGCCGCTATCAGTATTTCCTCCTGCCTTAAAGATGACAACAACAGTTACAGTGTCCAGGTGGCAGGTGTGGCGCTGATCAATGCAGCACCTGGATCGGGCGCCCTGGACTTTATCTCTGACGGCAACAGAAATTATTTACCAACAACTTTTGCCTATGATACGGTCCTGAGCTATCGCAGCGCCTATCCGGGATTCAGGGTATTTGGAGTGACCTTGCATAACAGCAATGAACTACTGGGATCTCAGCAGTTTTATTTAGAGCCCGGCGTTGCCTATTCGTTATTTGTCACCGATACCATTGGAGATATAAAATTAGCCCTACTTAAGGATAGCCTGGGGGATCAGGACAGTACAATGGCTACCATCCGATTCGCCAATATGAGTGCAGACGCGCCAAATCTTACACTTGAGTTAAGCGGAGGAGGCCAAACGTCCAGCCTGGAAGCCGTTGCTTATTCAAAGGCGTCTAAATTTTCAAGTATAGCTCCTGGCGAAGATTATACCCTTAAACTCATCAATAGCGAAACCCAAAAAATCAATAGCGAAACCCAAAAAGTAATCGCCACCAAATCAGCAGTTACGCTTAAAAAAGCTAAAATCTATACCATATGGGCAAAGGGTATATTATCTTCCACCGACAGTAAAACGAAAATCGGACTAGCAGTAATGGAAAATGAGTAGGGTGGCTCTATCTTATATACTGCCTCTTAACTTCAACCTCCTTTAATTGAATATTGGTTACCTTTGATGAAGTAGCCATTGACAGTGAAATAGTTATTCATGGATAATCATGCAGACATCTTGGTCAATGGCTACACAAGAATCAAATTTAATAGAGGCCTCAAAAATCCCGATCGACAAACTCAGGGTCATTTAATGAAAAGCGACGCACCCAGCATCAGAAGCCTTGTCCAGGACTGTCAAAACAGTGATGCATCCTCCAAAGAGAGGCTGTATAGGACTTTTTATGGCTATTTGATGGGCGTTACGCTGCGTTATGTGAATACCTCAGATGATGCAGAAGAATTGGTTAACGATAGTTTTATGAAGATCTTTAAAAACATCGATGGATTTAGCGGCCCGGAAGATCCGGATAGCTTTGGTAAATTTTTTAAGGGATGGATCGCCAAAATCGCCTCCAGGACCGCCATTGACCATATCCGCAAACAAAAAGCCAATTTTAATATGACTGGTATTGAAAAGGCCGAACAGTTTGAGCATGCCGCTCCAGCCTCAATGACACTTGAAGTGGCAGATATTATGGCGCTCATCAACCAATTACCTGAAAATCATAAAATAGTTTTCAATCTACACGAAGTGGAAGGTTATACACATGAAGAAATAGCAAACATGATGGATATTCCCGTTAGTAGTTCCCGGGTATATTTAACACGCGCAAAAAGTAAATTAAGAACATTATATGCTTTGAAATTCAGTGCCTGTTGAGGATGCGGTAGATATTACCCCTACCACAGGCTACAAATAAAAGTAATCAAATAATAAATGAACAATATTTTAAATAACCAGCGAAGGGCTTAGCATGGAAAACGAGGAAAATGATATTATCCGTCAGTTGGCTGAAAAACTAAGAGCCCATCAGGAACCTTACAAAGAAGGCGCCTGGGAGCAGTTTGTCCGCCATGAAGCCGCAGCATCCGCTGCTCAATCAGCTGAGCCGGCGGCCCGGATAGAGAAAACTGGTACAAAGCAGCGAACACTGCTGCGTCCCTGGATGGCTGTTGCTGCCGCCTTGCTGCTCGCTGTGGGAGCCGGTTGGCTCTATATGTCCTTGAACCAGACAACGCACCTCAATGGAGTAGCAAGCTCCACAAAACAAGGCCATGAGGTGGCAAAAGATTCAAAAGGTTCAAAAGGCATACCAAGCGCTAGCACTCCAACCCCAATCATGCCGCAAAAGGCAGCTCAAGCAGCGATTTCCGGTCAGACAAATATGGATGCACAAGGCGACCGGTCTGTCCCAGCTGGTTCTTTGGCAATCAGCTCGTTTAATAACGACTTGAAAGAGGATGCAAAATCTGAGGGCAAGCTCCTGCAAAATCATCCTTACCACATAGGCCAAAGGGGCGTTATTATACTAAATAACCATTTTGCCACCACCGACCAGGCGGCCGCCAGGCAGATCGCGGAAAATGCACTGGCCTCCATTAATCAGCCTAGGCAGCTTCTGGTTCCGGGCCTTCAGATAAGCCCGGTGGGACCTGTATTTACGGTGACGGCACCTAAGGCTGCTAGTACAGCTCAGCGTCCTTATAATGCGCCATCAAATCAAAATAGCAATAACCGTGTATTGCAAAATAATACAGCCCTATCAGCCACTAATCAGCGCATAAAACCAAGTGCACAGCCCCTGGCTGACAATGCTAAGGTAGCTGGCGCCGGCAATCAAAGTAATAATCGTCAGGCCTTTGATCATTTTGACGATAAAGGTTATTTTGACGTAGCGGATAATAATGGTTCATCCCGCAAGTGGCATATGGGTGTCATGGTTGTCCCTGCTGTGAGTAATAGTGCAAAACTAAATATGGGGTACGGCCTCAGTGTAGGCTATAAACTCAGTAACCGACTTTCATTGGCCTCTGGTTTATCCTATGCTGAACTTACCGGCTCTAAAGATGCCGGCACTGGTCAAGGACAGAGTCTTGCCAGTATCGCTTCCAGCGGCAGGACACTCACAGCCCTTGACGCTAGTCTCACCGGACTGAACGTACCTTTAGAAATTCGTTATCAGGTCAGTTCCAAAATTTATGTGGGTACGGGTGTTTCAGCCATGGCAGTACTTTCCGATAAAGTTGAACGCAGATATGCCATTGCTCAAATGCAGAGCTCAGCGCTGGAGGCGAATACCGGTTATGCGCTAAAACCCGATGCCATGCAAAGTATCGCCTCTAATTTGAATAAGCGTGAGGTAATCCCTGATCAGGAAGTAGGGGCGAAGGATTTTGCAGGATTTATCAATTTCAGTCTGGGTTTTAAACAACCGCTCAATAAAAGCAAATCACTTTCCATCGAACCTTTTGTGAGTGTACCGATGAGTAATAATTTATTCAATCAAAATATTAAAATGACCAATGGCGGTCTCAGAATTAAGCTCGGGCTCTAATGCTGAATGGTCATTGGTCCTAAAGCCAAACATACAGCTTAAAATTGCAACACCTGTTTTATTTTCATTTGACCTGGCTGTTGCTAACCACCTAAATAATGTGTAAACACCTTACCTTTATGGAGGCAACGCTTAAGGCGAGCTAGCAACCCCTGAAAATTCTTAGTTTTGCTAGCTCGCCTGTTGCCCTTGGTTATTCGCTGCTGGCTATTTATGTAAAGTTTATTATTGAATGCCTTGAAACATTCAGCTTCATTCAAATGCCTTTAGTTATAGGATCAATTGCCAAAGGCTCACTTTGTCTTTGTCTTTGTCTTTGGCTTTGTCTTTGTCTTTGGCTTTGGCTTTGGCTTTGGCTTTTCAGTTTTGGCCTCTTCAGCATTGCGTTCAGATAATTCTAAAATCACGTCCCACTCATCCTCAGTTACCGGGCACACGGAAAGTCTTCCCTGACGAATCAGCCCCAGATCCTGCAAACGTTTTTCGGCCTTCATCTGGGCTAAACCAACAGGCGCCTTTAAAGCCTTTACGGGCTTTAAATCCACAGCCACCCAACGATCATCATCTATGGTAGGATCGGGGTAAGCTTCCCGGATCACCTGGGCAATACCTACGATTTCCATACCCTCATTGCTATGATAGAAAAAAACCTGATCTCCCTTTTGCATAGATCTGAGGTTATTACGGGCCTGGTAATTTCTGACACCATCCCAGAAGGTCTTCTTGTCCTTATTGAACTGCTGCCAACTGTATTTAAAGGGCTCCGATTTTACGAGCCAATAATTATTTGCCATTGTCTTGCTAAATATTTAGTGAAAAAAACAACCGCACATGCACTGTGCTATGTTTGCAGAACTTTGTTTATAGCGCTTTTGGCTAATTATATTTAAAAGCCCAATTAATCCCAGCCACTGGCAAGAACATCAGCCAGGTGCAGGCTTTTAATGGACACTCCTTTTTTGCCGGCGCATCCGCCAATATGCATCAGACAACTCATGTCAGTAGAAATCAGATAATCTGCCTTGGTGTCCAGTGCATGGCCGATTTTTTGATCGGCCATGGCCACACTGATGGGATTGAACTTTACCGCAAAGGTACCTCCAAAACCGCAACAAGTTGTCGTGTCCTCCATTTCTACGAGTTCCAACCCTTTTACATGGGAGAGCAGCTTTCTGGGTTCGTCCTTAATGTGACATTCCCTGAGACCGGCACAGCTATCATGATAGGTGGCCCGCCCTTCAAAAGTTGCACCTACGTCCTCCACTTTCAGTACATTGACCATAAAATCAGAGAACTCAAAAATGCGTTCACCAACAGCCTTTACATCATGTATCAATGAGGAGTTTTCAAATAACTTACCGTAATAATTACGCACGAACCCGACGCAACTGGCACTAGGAGCAACAATAAAGTCATCCGATTTAAAATCATCCAGAAACTTTTTGCAAACCGATTTAGCTTCGTCGAAAAAGCCTGCATTAAAAGCGGGCTGGCCGCAACAGGTCTGGTTCGTGTTATATTTAACATGGCAACCTGCTTTTTCCAATACTTTCACCATATTAAAGGCAACAGTAGGATAGAGCTGGTCTATAAAACAGGGAATAAATAATTGAACATCCATATCATTCAAAATAGAAGGGTTATCTTCAAATAGTGGGCAATCTGACTTAATCACCAGCACTAAAAAAAGGGATATAACCAAAAACCTTGCTAGAATAACAAAGCTACCAAAAACTTGTCTGGCAAAATAAGGTCTCCATCCTTTCTTTTGAGACACTGCCCAGATCAGGCGATCAAAGCGCCCGGTTCATTGCGATCATTTTAAGGGCCGTAATTGCAGCCTCTTCACCTTTATGCCCATGAATACCACCGGTTCTTTCAATGGCTTCCTGTTCATTATTAAGGGTTAAGACCCCAAATATGACAGGTACGGGTAATTGGAGATTAAGTGCCGTCACCCCATCGGATACCATCTGGCAGACATATTCAAAGTGGGGCGTTCCTCCTTGTATAACCGTGCCCAGCGTTATAAAGGCATCCGCCTTTTTTGCAGCCACCTGATCATAGCGCTTTACAGCAAAAGTGAGTTCCACAGCACCCGGTACGACAATGGTTTTATAAGAAACGCCGGCTGCCTGCAAAACCCGGATACATCCTTGTTCCAACCGGTCCACCAGGTGCGCATTCCACTCAGTCTTTACCAGGACAACAAAGGCATCCGCTAATTCAGGGATGCCTTGTGTCAATACGTTATTTCCAGTACTGGCCATATCGTTGATTAGTTTGTAGTCTGAACTTCCAACCTGTTCAGGTACTTTTCAGCCTGTGTACCTTTGACTGTATTTGGAAATTCATCTTTTAATTTTTTATAAATTGCAATGGCATCATTTTTCTGCCCGGCAAGTTCACTTAACATACCTGCTCTAAACAGATATTCTGAAGCGTTTACTGCATCATCTTCAAAAGTGGCAGCTGCTTTTTTATAGCTGCTAATTGCCTCCTTATTTTGTTTCAGCTCACTGTAAGCATCCCCTAAAGCACCATAAGCCATCATTTGAACCTGCTTTTGATCTGTGGAGAAGTCCTTGAGATATTTTACTGCATTTTGGAAATCGCCGATATGAAGATAAGCCGCTCCTGCATAATATTTAGCCAGATTGCCTGCAGGTGTGCCACCATAGCTCTTGATAATACCCAGCGCGCCGGTGCCATCTCCGGCACCATTTAAAACAGCCTTATAAGCTGCAGTATCCAAGGTTGGCTGAAACGCCGCCTGTTGAAAATGCGCCTGAACAACAGCTAATTGCTCATTAGCACGATCTTCTTTTGGTGCCTGGATAAATGCCTTATAAGCAATAACGCCCAAGACAGCAATGATAATAATTGCAACAATGGTCAGAAGCGTTTTTTGGTTTTTATACCAAAAGGCGGTAAGATCTGCACTGCTTTTTGCCTGATTGTAAGCCATAAATTGTTTTGATTTTTAATATGAGATTAGTCTACAATAAATTCATAATTGGGATCTGCATAGACGTCTTTTAACACTTCGCTGGCATCCGGGAATGGACTTTCTTCTGCGAATTTCACAGCAGCTTCCACGACATCTTCAATACGTTTGTCAATTGCAGCGATTTCCTCATCGGTTGCAATCCCCTTTTCTTTAATAGTATGCAAGGTCAAAAGTATCGGATCTTTGGATTTGTATTCTTCCAACTCTTCTTTGGTCCGGTATTTACCCGGATCAGAAATAGAGTGTCCTTTATAACGATAGGTTTTGATTTCTAAAAGGGTAGGGCCACCTTTCTCACGCGCACGCTTTACGGCTCTTGATACAGCCTCATGCACTGTTTCAGGATTCATACCATCTACAGAATCACCCGGCATTTCAAATCCGTCTGCTAATTTATAGATATCCAGTACGTTAGAGGTTCTTTCGATGGAAGTCCCCATGGCATAATGGTTGTTTTCACAAATAAATACAACCGGTAGGTTCCAAAGCATCGCCAGGTTGAATGTTTCATGGAGTACACCTTGTCTGGCAGCACCATCCCCGAAAAAACAAAGGACCACGTTATCTGTGCCACGGTATTGCTCAGCGAAAGCCAGTCCGGCACCCACACCTATCTGACCACCTACAATGCCGTGCCCACCAAAGAAATGGTGTTCTTTGCTAAAGAAGTGCATACTTCCGCCTTTACCCTTCGCACAACCAGTTGATTTACCATAGAGTTCAGCCATTGCTTCATTGGGGTAATCCCTTTGGCCATGCCCAGACCATGATCACGGTAAGCCGTAATAAATGGGTCTTCCGGACGAGTTGCTGTCATACAACCGGCAGCAATTGCTTCCTGTCCCACGTAGGCGTGGAAAAATCCGCGGATTTTTCCTGCCATTTTATACTTTTCTTCCGCTTTAAGCTCAAACTGGCGGATTAATTGCATCAGTTCATACCAATACAAATAGGTTTCCTTCGAAAATTGAGTATTTGTAGCCACGATAATAAAATTTGAGACGCAAATATAGTAATTAATTCCAGAAATCAACAGCGAATGACTGATTGGTTTTCCCTAATAACCAAAAAGGTGACTGAGGCAAACACGCCTTGAGGATCAAGGCGCTTTGGCCACAGTTTAGCCTAGGCTTCAAACCGCTATTTGTACATTTACCGATGGAAGGCTCCGTTTTATCGAAAACTTGTAACAAAATAGAGGGCATTTCCACTATTTTTGCCCCTACGATGAAACAGAATACATCCTCACCAAGGGGCCGGGGAAAAGACGGCCAGCCAAAAGCAAATATATTCAAAGTATTAAAGCCTTATAAAGGCCTACTGGCCGGGCTACTCATTTTTGCCCTGCTCAGCAATTTACTGAACCTGGTCATACCCAAAATTATTGAAAAGGGTATCGATAGTTTTACCCATCATACCTACCAGTTATCCTCAATACTCACGGTTTTTCTAATAGCCACCGTGAGTATTTTTGTTTTCAGTTACCTGCAAAGTATCATACAGACCTATGCCTCTGAAAAGGTGGCTCGCGATTTAAGAAAACAACTGGCAGACAAAGTCTCCCATCATTGCTATAAACAAATACAGGCGGTTAGTCCAAGTAAGATATTAACCAACCTGACCTCTGATGTAGACGCCGTAAAAACCTTTGTCTCTCAGGCAATTGTCTCCATTGTATCCTCCTTAGTTTTAATTATTGGTGCCGCTATTTTGCTGATCAATATCAACTGGAAACTCGGTTTACTCGTGCTACTAGTCATTCCTATTATTGGAGGCGCTTTCTTTTTGGTATTTAAAAAGGTAAAAGCGCTTTTCAAAAGATCTCAGGAAATCTTAGATAAGCTCAACAGGGTCATTAGTGAAGCTATTTTAGGATCTGCGCTGATTCGGGTACTGAATGCCCAATTGCCCGAATATTACAAATTTACAGAGGCCAGTGGAGAGGCTAAAAATCTGGGGCTGTCCATATTGCGCTTATTTGCGCTTTTGATACCGGTCATTGTATTTACCGCCAATATGGCCAGACTGATCGTCCTTGGCATGGGTGGCCATTTTGTGATTTCCGGTTCTATGACCCTGGGAGAATTTGCCGCCTTTAACAGTTATATCGCCATTCTGATTTTCCCGATTTTGATTATAGGTTTTATGAGCAATATCATCGCCCGGGCCTCTGCCTCCTATGGGAGAATCCTGCAGATCCTGGACGCCCCGGACGAAAAGCAAGGCGGCGATTTTGAGAAAACCCTGGTAGGAAATATCGATATTCAGCATTTAGTTTTAGCCTACGGTGATAAAAAGGCGCTAAAGGATGTATCCATTTCTATCAAAGCGGGTTCAAAAACAGCCATCATTGGACCGACAGCAGCTGGCAAGACCCAACTTTTGTACGCACTCACAACGCTTATTCAACCCGATAGTGGTCAGGTTTTATATGACGGTGTGCCGCTCGATGATTATGACCAGGAGGTATTACTTAGGCAAATCGGCCTGGTATTCCAGGACGCCGTTATTTTTAATATGAGCTTACGGGAAAATATTGCCTTTAATGCAGAGGTTTCACCCGAGCAAATGCAAAAGGCCATTGATACAGCCGAATTGGGTGATTTTATAGACTCGATGCCTGAGGGGCTGGAAACGATCGTCTCAGAAAGGGGTGATAGTCTTTCAGGTGGCCAGAAGCAAAGAGTCATGCTGGCAAGAGCCCTTGCCGGAAGTCCTAAAATTTTATTACTCGATGAGTTTACAGCAAGGGTGGATAAACAAACTGAACAAAAAATCTGGAACAATGTCGCTAAAAATTATCCTGGCATCACCCTGGTATCTATTACCCAAAATCTTCAGCCGATCATGGATTATGAACAAATCGTTTTGCTGATGGAAGGGGAGGTGGTAGCCAAAGGAACCCATCAGCAGCTCATGCAATCCACACCAGAATATGTACAGATTTATCAATCCCAGCAAAGCCTGAACGCTTACGAACCTGTAGCTGCCCAGTAAGACTGGCTTTGAAAATCCTCCCGGCATTATGCCAGTGAAGATTTTCGGTTGGTATAATGCACTATTTATTGACGTTATTAATTTTCTAATACATGAATTACGATTTAAAACTGGCGCCCAAAAGCTCTACAAAGGCTGCTTTAAAAAAAATGCTGCAGTTTCTTCGTCCCGAGAAAAAGCAGTTGGTCATTGCGCTACTAGTCATGATCCTGAACTCAGGGATCACCATGCTAACGCCTTATCTGATTGGTTATACCATCGATCATTATATTCAGACAGGACAGTATCACGGATTAATGGTTTATTGCGGAATTTTGTTTGGACTATACCTGATTTGGGCCTGGACCGAATACATGCAAACAGAAGTGATGGGCTCCATCGGACAGCGAATGCTTTATAGTTTGCGCAATGAGGTTTTTGGAAAATTGCAGTCATTGCCGGTTAGTTTTTTTAACCAGAATAAATCGGGAGATTTAATCGCCCGCATCAATAATGATACGGATAAGGTCAATCAGTTTTTCTCCCAATCCCTTATGCGGTTTATAGACAGTGTTTTTGCCATGACCGGCGCCATGATATTTCTTTTAAGTATTAACCTGAAACTGGGTAGTGCAACCCTTGTGCCTGGTGTTTTTATTTTGCTTTTTGTATTACTTGTTTCACCATGGGTCAAGAAGAAAAATGCCGTCAGCCTGAACCGCTCTGGTGGACTCAGCGGCGAGATCCAGGAAAGCCTGCATAATTTTAAAACTATTATTGCTTTTAATAGAAGAGATTATTTTAGAAGACGTTTCAAAAATGCCAATCAGGAAAATTACAAGGCAGCACTTCATGCGGGTCTGGCCAACAGTATTTTTGTTCCGGTATTTGCGTTATTTTCTAATCTGGCCCAACTCATTGTCCTGACCTATGGGATTTATCTGATTTCGGTCGGGCAGTTTACCATCGGTTTACTAATTAGCTTTATTGCCTATGCACAGAATTTCTATCAGCCACTCAGGCAACTTGCCGCGCTGTGGGCTAGTTTTCAGACCGCCATGGCAGCCTGGGACAGGATCTCTGTTATCATTGAGCTTAAAGCTGATTTGCAGCAATTACCGGTTGGCGAAGATAATAATATTGGTGTCGTAGATATTCATAAAAATGCACCTGTTATTGAATTTGACCATGTATTTTTTGAATACCCTGGTGGCAAAAAAGTACTCAAAGACATTAATTTTTCCCTGCAAAAAGGGAAGACTTATGCACTGGTTGGCCCTACTGGGGTGGCAAAACAACAACGGCTTCACTGATCGCCAGGCTTTATGATCCCACCTCTGGGCAGGTTTTACTCGATGGTCGCGATATAAGAAGCTTTACGCCTGAACAGCGTACTGCCAAAATAGGTTTTATTCTTCAGGAACCATTCTTATTCTCCGGTTCCTTAAGAGATAATATATTATATGGCAATGAACCCCTCAAAAATCTGGATAATCAGGCGCTGACCAGGCTCATGGATCAGATGGGACTCAGTGGTCTATTGATGCGCTTTGAAAAAGGGCTGGATACGCCTCTTAGCAGCGCAGTAGATGATATCAGCCTCGGACAAAAACAATTGATTGCCTTTATACGGGCTGTCATCAGAAAGCCGGAGGTATTAATACTAGATGAAGCAACGGCTAACATTGATACCGTAACAGAACAGTTGCTGAGCGAAATCCTGGAAAAACTACCGAGTTCGACAACCCGGATTATTATTGCTCACCGACTCAATACCATTGAAAATGCTGACGAAATTTTCTTTGTCAATGCAAAAGAGGTCACAGCAGCCGGTACTTTTGAACATGCCCTGGAATTATTATTAAAAGGCAAAAGGGTGAGCTAATAAAAACTTTTCGGTTTAAGCCTAAAAGCTTTCATGTTGCAAATGATAGCATTATTGGATTATTGGCCATAGCGTCAATACTATATTAATCCAATCTGTACTCGATCGTATTTAAAAACAAGCATCCCCGCAGGAAAATAAATCTGCAGGGATGCTATTTTTTTGATCATCTATTCAATATGATCCTCTTTACGCCAAAATCAAAACAAAGTCGATTCCAAAGTTTAGTGCATTTAGTTCACATAAACCGGCTTTAAAACCCATTATGCGTCCTATTTTTTGATAAATTTAAACTGATGTCCGTCTATCAGTACAAAGTATACTCCTTTAGCCAGATTTTGGATACCAATTTTTGCAGGCTGCGAAGCTCCATTAATAGTCGCACGCAATACTTGTCTGCCCGTACCGTCATAAATACTAGCAATTCCAGACACACCACTGATGAAAATATAATCATGCGCTGGGTTAGGATACAATTTAATACTAGTATTAGCCGGGGCTTTTATGGATGCGATAGGACTCCAGGATGATTTGCCGTTATTATCAATAATGGAAAGTTTATATTGGGTCTCTTTCACACCAGGTAATACTTTTTCTTCATAATGATAGGTGCTGGTATTGGTGGTGGTGCCTTTGCCCGCAATATACGCGATTTTTGACCAGGTTACCCCCATGTCTGTGCTGCGATAGAGCTCAAATCCCTTATTATCAAGCTCAGTGGCAGTTACCCAAATCAGCTGATTCATTCCATCTTTATAACTGCCATCAAAGTTTTTCAGATCAATGGCCAAAGTAGTCTGTTTCACGGTGACGGTAATCACATTAGAAGGGACGGGAGGTTGGTTTCTGTCGGTTGCATTATCCAATCTACGGTAATAAGTCGTACTGGTTATCTCGTCTATGGGCTGATAACCCGCATCTGTTGCACCTTTTATGTTTGTCCAGTTTACACCATCTGTCGACACTTGCCATTGATGGGTTATGTTAGCACCAGTTGTCGTGCTTGCTGCGGTTATTTCTGTGAACGCTGACGGTATGCCCTTATCCTGAATAGTCTGATCCTGACCAATTTGGCCCGCGCTAAACTGTTGAATGCAGATATTATCCTTAAAATCATTATTCGAGCTGTCGTTATCCGTAGATACGCGTACCATCCCTTTATTATCCAGATTGCTGGCAGCGTCTGGTGCTACCTGCACCTTCATAGTCAGTACAGGAAAGTCCCCTCCAGAAGGAATAGATCCGTTATATACTGCTGTCACAATGCCGCCATTCTCAGTAACGATCCAGCCATTACCTGCCCAACCAACAAAGCTCAGACCAGCCGGCAGTGTATCAGTAATAGTCGTGGTAGTTCCTGTCGCATCCGGGCCATTATTTTTTACACGCAGATAAATCTGATCGCCAGGATCACCCTGATAGAAAATATCCTGGTGCGTAGCCTTAATACTAAGATCAGTTGCAATGATCTGGGTGCTGACCTTTGCATAGTTATTGGTCAGATCCGCGTCAGTGATGCCGGTATTATCCGGATTTATTGCAGCACTATTCGTGATGGCTCCACCGCTGGGTCTTTTGTTCACAGTAACATAAGCAGTCAGCGTGGCTTCTGTGTTGTTGTCCAAGGTTGCGGCCCCCATATTCAGATGCGCTTTAAAAGTAGCACCATCTGTCGTTTGGGAAGTGATCACATTTTTGGCATTAACATGATCATTCCATACGATGCTGTCTAAAGTATAGGCATCTTCAGGTAACAGATTCCCCTTTGCATCGCGCAGTGTATCAGTCAGTATCAAATCCTTTAAATCTGCAGTAGTCGCATTGGTTACATTCACACTATATTTGAGTTGCTCTCCAACAGCGGCACTTGTTTTGTTGACGCGCTTATCTATACGGACGCCACCTGGGGTCGTAACAAAAAGATTGCGGATTTCATGATAATTAAAACCTTGCCCAGTAGAGGCTGCAAAGCCGACTTTCATTAATGCAGGTGGCTTATCGGTAGTGGTATAATCCAAAAGTTTAGCAAAGCTGCCACCCACACTTGTTGCCCACCTTACCTGAATATGGTATTTGTTGCCTGCAACCGGATCAATCTGAATCTGAATCCGGCGATAAAATTTACTGGCAGAAGGACGATTCTTAACAATAGGCACATAGTCAACTGCATTATTTTTCCCCAGAGTGGTGCCAGCCAGATATTTATTTGTTGTACTATTATTACTAGTGGTTGGCCCCCTTAAGACAATTGCATTGGGTGTAAAACCCGGCCCCCCATTTCTGCCTTCATTCGGGTTAGAGAAATTACCATATTCATCAATACCAATACCCAGATAGCCCCCTTTTAATCCAGGCTGTGTTGTCTCCCCGGACTTTATATAATTGGCATATCCCAGTGAACCGCCATAACCACCCAATTGAAAACTTCCTGGCCCATAGGTAGCATCAAATAAGTATATGGAAAAACCATCAGCCCCTCCATAGGTAGCCACGGCATCTGCCCAGGCGGTATATTCAAAATCAATAAATACACCCAGTGATGACGGGAAACTTTTGTTGATATACGCATATCCTTTTTGTTGATAGGCGGCCTTGGTAACCCGCAGCCAACCTTCACCTATCGGATCTTCCTTTCCAGAGGTCAGGTAGGCGGCAGGTGAACCGCCTAAAATAATTGCATTATCCACATTGCTACCCTTAAAATCCTGTTTAATGGTAAACTGGGCCTGGGAATTCAAGTACATTAGTACCATACCCAGCGCCAACACCCAGGCCAGGATACGGCCATAGTTGGGTGCCTTTTTGCTTGAAGTAAAATTTCTTTTCATGTTGTTTGTTGTTGTTTTTTTGTGGTTGTTTTTGTTGATTGTGCCACAAGTAAAGCACAGAGCATCCGCATACAGCCAGTATATTAATACTGCTGCTGGCCACCTGCGCCTGCAGGCAAGGCCTTAAGTCATGGATATAGTTTAGAAGGGCAGTGGCGACCAAAAAGCAAGGGTTCAATGCTTACTGGACGACTGTCTCAGCTGGGCAGTAGGGTTTCTGCCTAAACTTTATCTCCTTAAATGCCGGATAGACCCATCCGGTGCTTTCTTGTTGATTTAAAGGTTTTTAATTGTTTGTTTTGGGAAATGTTGAAGGGTGCTTTTTATATGTATTGATTTACCCTTTGCTGTTTGTTTAAAATATCCTTTTTATTAGTTACTGGGCATATGAACGATTAAATCATTGACCAGATCAAATAACTCTTTAGGTTCAAATGGCTTTAAAAGCCAGCCATTAAAATTCTCTACACTAGGACTGCCATTACCCCTTATTTGTGGCTGTTGCCCACTGACGCCCATTATGGGTACCTGCCTATTGGCACTATTATGAGACCTAACCAAGTTGGCCAGTTCATAGCCATCCATATCCGGCATGGAAATATCTGTGATGATCAGATCAAAAACCTGCTTCGCACATTTTTCAAGCGCCGCCCGTCCACCATCAGCTTCTGTGACCAAAAAGCCACCTCGCTTCAGTAGCATGGCTAAATAAGTCCTGTTGAGCAAATCATTATCCACAACCAAAACTTTGAGGCCGGTTTTTGTGGCGATGGGGTCTTGGTTTTTATGCAGGAGTTGCTCAGTTTTTGGCGTCTCCATCTCTTTATTAACAACTTGACTTGTACCATCCTCAACGTTCACAGATCCAAGTACAGCTTTTGTTTGTAGTTGCTTTTTTGTACTACTGTCCCATTTATAAGGAAGTTCAATATAAAATGTGGTGCCTTTACCAACGACACTTTCTACATCAATTTTTCCTTTATGAAGTTCAATAACCTTTTTTACGATGCTGAGTCCTAGTCCAGTGCTGCCTTCTTTTATTTCTCTTCTGTGAACCGCTGTCACATAGGCGTCAAAAACAGAGCCGCCCATTTTACTCTCAATTTGTCCGTCAATACCAATACCGGTATCTTTAATCGCCAGTGCCATGATGCAGGTTTCTGCATTTTTCTTGTGCAGGGAAGCGGCGATCCTGATGGAACCACTGTCCGTATATTTTATAGCATTACTGAGTAGATTAATCAGTAATTGCCTGAGTTGGAATGCATCCCCGATCAGCGTCGTATTTAAGGCACTGTCCAGACACTGTTCCAATTGTAAATTTTTTCTTTTAGCCTGCAGGCGTAACCCTGAAAGTATTTCCCGGATCACCAGTAAGGGATTAAAAGGAATTTCAGCTAATTTAAATTTTCCTTTTTCCATTTTGGTATAATCCAAAATATTATTGACCACGGATAAAAGCATCCCGGAGGACAGTTTAATAGCATCTATTACCTCTGACTGCTCACCGGATTTATGGTCCGTGGAAAGCTCGTTTGCAAAACGTGTTATAGAATGCAGTGGTGTACGAATCTCATGACTCATCGTCTCTGCAAATTCACTTTTAAGTCTTGCGTATTCTTCAGCCTTCTCTTTCGCACTTTTAAGCTGGTTGCTATTTTTGAAAAGGCGCTGTAAGATCCAAATGATAATCAGGGTCAATAACAACCCAAATACGATTAATAGCGTATTACCAAAGCGAATATCATTGGCGATAGAAAATGCATTTTTACTCAGTAATGCTTTTCTTTGCTGCTGTTGTTCAAGGATCGTAGCCTTCAGTGAGGCGAGAATCTTCTGCAATCCCTGCAATAAATTATGATTGGCACTCAAAAGTGCTCTTTCCTTGGACTTTAAGGCCATAAACATAGCTGCTTGCGCCATTAGCGCATTGCTTTGACCTTTTAAATCCTGCTTTCTAATCTGATAAACCGAATCCAGACTTCGCTTTTGAATAATAACCGTTTGATTTATACGCTTATACTGCTTATTGGTTATCGCATCTCTGAGTCTAGTTAATAATTTTCTTTTTGGAACAGCTGGCAATACCGATTTTACCATGGTCGTATCCATGGAAGCCGGTTGCCGGTTTTTGAAAGCAAAGGTCTCATTCTCCTCTTTTTGAGGATGATTTACCTGGTTATCAGATAACTGCAGAAGGGAATCCAGTAATAATCTTGCCTGAATATATTGCTTGGTACGCTGCGCTTTATCTGCAATAAGCGTTTCCATGTGCGCACTATCCGCGAACTTTCCATCTGAACGGGTTAATGAGTCTAAAATGACCGATACCTGCTGCAATTGATGCTGATAAGCCAATGCAAAAACAGAGTCTTTTTGCAAAATATATAACCTACAGTTATTTTCGGCCGCATATAACAGTCTGATGGCCTCATCAACTCTGTCTATACTGGAACGGGTTTCTGACAAATCCCCGACTGCTTTTGCCAACTTATCGGTATCCCTTTGGTTGATAAAAGCCAGGATGGAAAGACAGGACAGAGCCAAGACCAAAAATATAACCGTTATAAAGCCATAACCCTGATTTTTATGAGTCTGCCTTTTATCATTGTACCCTTGTTTTTTAATAATAAAGTACCGGGCTTGGGAGGGGTCTAGCGTATTTACATTCATGTTGATTGTATATCCTTCGCCCGGCACTAGATTATCGGTTCTTTCAAACCGAAATGCTCCATTCAATCATTTCCAGTGCAAAAATATAAGGTTGGAAAACAATAACATGTAGATATTGTTGAATTATTATGTAGTAAAATTATGACAATAAAATGCTTACAATTATGATTATCAATTTTTTAGCTCTAACACCTTAATCAGATCCGGTATATTTTGAATTTGTAATTTTTCGAAAATTCTGGTTTTATAGGTACTAACAGTAGATACGTGTAAATGTAATTCCTGTGAAATCTCTTTTAGACTTTTACCACTTACCAGCATATTAGCAATGGCAATTTCCCGGTTGGATAACTTCTCCAGTGGTCTGGATTTGCCCTTGCTGGCTTTATAAAACACTAAAGAGTCTTTGACTGCTTCACTTACATATTTACCATTATTAAATATCTTCTCCAGGGCATATTTCATTTCCTCTTCCGAGGCGAGCTTGTTTAGAAAACCATCCGCTCCTGATTCAATATAGCGCATGGCATACACCTCCTCATCTAAAGAAGAGAAAATGAGTATTTTACAACTCCCTGAAAATCTTTTAAGTAGATTGTATGCATTTAAAAAACTACCATTGGGCATAGATACATCTAAGATATATAAATCATAAGGGCTCTTTTGCGCCATTTCAATCACTCTTGCATAATCAGGCGCTTCCTCCACAAGGGCACCTGGCCTTAGTTTACGGATCATCATTGATAATCCATATCTGACAATCCCATGGTCATCTGCGACCAATATTCTTTCCTGCATGTACTAATTTTAATTTAAATCATTTCCAGGTTGTAAGGAAGGCTAAATACTAAATACTGTTGACTGATTTGCGTGCCAGGCACTGCTGTTTTCAAACAGTTTTCCTGGTCTTGCAATACAGTATTTTTTTGTTGTAAACTGCTGTTAAGCAGCTTTCCTCCCGCAACCGCCAGTATTTCATAAAACATTTTGGTGGCCCACTTACTGGTATCCTCACCCAGCCTGGCAGCAGAGATGCTTCCGTTTTCTTTTAAAAAATCTTCGTCCAAATTAAAGGCCGCTGCTGAGACGCCAACTTGTAGCATTTGACCGCCGTCCTGTTCCTTAATAGAAATAACCAATGGCTCCGTTAATGTTGTTTGCACTTCCGCCACTTTGCTCAACAAAAAGCACAATACTTTTACAAATACCCTGGTTGCTTTTATTGGCAATCCGTTTATCTGAACAGACAGTTTACCCATTTTTGGAATGGAAGTCAACAACATCGATTCAGTCAACATCACCATTTCTGCGTTTGTGCCTTCTTTTTGCGCCGCCAAAGCATTTAGAACCTGAATATAATTTTGTATCACCTTAAGGGTATAGATATTATGTTGGGTGGTTAGGTTTAATTCTTTGAAAGTATTCTCAGGTAAACTGTCCTGCTCAAGATTTTGATCCATCAATCTGGTAACCCAGTTTATATTACCTAAAAGTCCACTAAAATTATGAAATAAAATTTCCAGCCATTTTTCAGAATTATAAATAATCACCTTCAATTGATCACTGTTTTTAGGATCAATCGTGCTCCTCTCACGCGGAAGTTCTGTTTTTGGTGTTTTCATGTTCGTTGTTCATTTTAGTCAGGGTATGCCTAAAAATACAATAATTATTGGATTATTTAAACATATAAGCCGTTCAATTTGACAATATCTGGTATAAATATCATCAAAATCATTTAAACCTGATAAAACATGACTGTTTTTTCTGAAAAACTTTGCAGGGTCTACCAGCCAAAAATAAATGGGATCTAAGTCAAGTTAAGTCCTTTATTTATTGCCCATTAATTCATTGTCCTTTTTCTTGGGTTGAAACCACCGCCTTTAGGCGGAGGCTTAAGCTCAAGAATTGGCTTGAAAAATAATTGTAGTTTTTTATGCTAAATATTTGTGTATACTAAAATAATTGTCTATCTTTGTCAAAGATATGGTAGTTGTTGCGCAAATAAAGTTAGTTCCAGATCGGGAGCAATTTGGTCTGTTAATGGAAACATTAACGGCAATGAACCTTGCCTGCAACCAAATATCAGCGGTGGCTTTTGATAACCAGTGTTTTAACAGAATAAGGTTGCATAAGCTAACTTACTACGCTATACGGGAGGATTTTGGACTTAAATCCCAAATGACCATCCGGGCTATTGGTAAGGTTGCAGATGCATACAAGGTTAAAGCCAAAAAGGCTACAGGTCCAATCGATACCCAAAGAACCTTCAGATTAAAAGGGGCGGTAGCATTTGACTGTCGTATGATCAGCTTTGATCTCTCCAGTGATAGTTTAAGCATTCTTACACTCGAAGGAAGGCAAGTAATGAAATTTGAGGTTGGAGATAATGCCCGTAATTTGTTGGCATTTCAAAAGGGAGAATCAGATTTGTTTTTTCGTAACGGTCACTTTTTTTTAAATGTCAGTTGTGATATCCCGGAACCCGAATTAATAGATCACGAAAATATGATCGGCGTTGATTTGGGCATCAATCAGTTAGCGACTTTGTCTACTGGAGAGTCTTTTGATGGCCAGCAGACTGAAAAGGTACATAAAAAAAACCAAGCCAAAAGAACTGGTCTTCAAAAAAAGAAGACGCGTTCTGCAAAAAGAAAATTGAAAAAAAACTCTGGAAAAGAGAAAAGGTTTAAAAGGAATGAGAATCACATTATAAGTAAAAGAATAGTGGACGAGGCCAAACGCACCGGATCTGCAATAGCGTTAGAAGATCTAACAGGTATTCGCAGACGGCAAAGGGTTCGCAAGAGCCAACGTTCCAGGTTTTCTGGTTGGGCATTTCATCAATTACGCCAATTTATCATCTATAAGGCTAAGCTGGCCGGAGTACCTGTATTTTTGGTACCACCAGCCTATACTTCCCAAAGATGTCATAAATGTGGACATATTGAAAAAGCAAACCGGAAAACTCAAAGCGAATTTGTGTGCTGCAGCTGTGGTCACGGTGACCATGCGGACAAGAATGCAGCATTAAACATCGCCGAATTAGGCTGCAGTCAATCAGCCCATGGTCGCGTTGTCGGATTTATCCGACAGTAGTGGCAAGCCCTCGCCTTCTAGGCGAGGGTATGTTGACTTTTCTATCCCTAAAAATCCGGGGCAAGGCCCATATTTTATTTTTGAAAATGCTTGTATAAGTCTTCCATTAGTCTACTCATTAAATAGATTAGTTTTAATTGTAATTTTTAAGAATTAATTGGGAAAATAAGCAAATTATTTCTGCCCATCAAAGCTAATAGCAATAGGTCTACTGAAACAACATAGTAAAACTTAAATTAAAAAATGAAGCCTGGTTTATTAATTTAATCAGTACCGGGTCATGTACACACAAAGTGCTTAAAAATTAATATCATTTAAGCAAATTTTCTTTGTGGGGTGCCTTAACATAGTCAAAGTTCAGCGCTATAAAATAAACTTTTTCAAAAGAAGCATTTATTCATCTCTTAAACTAGCTACTGGGTTCGCTTTGGCAGCTGACACAGACTTAAAGCTTATACTGATAAAAGCAATCAACAGCGCCAAGCTGCCTGCCAGGGCAAATAACCACCAACTCAATTGAGTTTTATAAGCGTAATTTTGCAACCACCTATTTAGTGCATAATAAGCAAAGGGCATTGCCACAAAAAATGACAGAATAACAAGTCCGACAAATTCTTTAGAAATAAGTAGAACAATATTTGAAACAGTGGCACCCATCACCTTGCGAATGCCGATTTCTTTGGTTCGCTTACGTACCATAAGGGAGACCAGGCTAAATAAACCTGAACAAGTAATCATAATGGCCAATAAAGCAAATATATTAAACAACTTAGTCAGCCTTGTTTCGGTGTCATATAATTTGGCAATGCGTTCATCTACAAAACTGTAATCAAAGGCGCTTTTAGGAAAAAAGTCTTCCATTTCTTTTGTATAAACCGTAAGGTGGCTGCCGTATTACCGCCTGCAATTTTTATATACATATAACCGAAACGCAAGGGTTGGCTATTAATATGGATTGTTACATAAAGATTTTTCTCCTTTAGCGAGAGTGCCTTAAAATCGTCAATCACTCCAATGACATAAGCGCCCAATCCTTTAACTTCTCTGCCAACAGGATTTCCTTTTATATCATATGCTTCCAGGAGTGCCTTAGAAATATAAGTCGGGCTAAGTCCTTTTTCCTTCAAAGAATCTAGTGATGAACTATGAGCGGTATGCACCATATTGTTTGCAAATGCTTTCCCTTCAATTACCGGTACATCCAGGGTCTTTATAAAATCAGCGTCACCATCAATGGTTGCTACTCGTATCCCTTTTGAAGAGTCCTTAGGGCTGGGTCCCGTGAAGGTGGATCCATAAGTTTTCCCGACATTTAATCGCGACATAGATGTGGAAAGGATCATTGGATTCGTTTGCAATTCATTTTTGAAGGCACGCTCTTTTTGACCATAATCCTGAAAATTGAGTACAATCAGATTGTGGTCATTGAATCCTAAATTTTGATTATTTAGAAAATTTAATTGCGCATGCACTACCAGCGTGGCCACGATTAAAACAATCGAGATCGCGAACTGGATAATGATTAGCGCCTTTCTTAATCCCAGATTAAAACGAAATCCACTTGGTAGGGAGCCTTTTAAAGTGTTCGCCGGGTTTAACCTGGATAAGAACAGAGCAGGATAGAGACTGCAAAGTAAACTGGCGATAATACCAATGCCCGTAAACAACAAAATCGACTGGTAATTCAACAAAAACGAATAAGTGCTCTTAAAATTCAATAGGTAATTAAATGGATGCCAACATAAGATGGCCAGCAAAAGCGCTATTGGCAATGCGACGACAAAATATATAGATGATTCTCCCAGAAATTGAATGATCAATTGCTTTCTTTTAGCACCAAATAATTTTCTGACACCAATCTCCTTGGCTCTATCCAGGCTGCGTGCGACTGTCAGGTTGATAAAATTAAAACACCCGATAAGTAGGATCAAAAGCGCAATGCTCCCATAAACATATACGTATTTAATATCACTGATATTGTAATTTTCAGGAAAATCCCGGATACCCGACGCCCTTAAATGAATATTTTTAACCGGCATGAAATCAACCTTAGCGTTATCAAATTCATACTTGGTATACAGGCCTTCCAGTTTTTGTTTCACCTGCTGAATTGTATTATTCTTACCCAGCATAATACAGGTCGATCCGGAATTATACGCCATATAATCCAGGGGTTTGGTCACTGGTGGATGATTCATCAGGATTCCTGCACTAAAAAAGGTATTTGCTGGTAAATTTTGAATGATACCCGTTACTGTATAGGCAACAGAATCAGTAGCATATAATATAGTTCCTAGGGCAGGTATTTTGCCAAATAGATTTTTGGCGCCTTTGGGCGTCAATACTAATGCATTGGGGTGTTTAAAGGCCATTTTAGCATTGCCCGATAGAAATTTAAAATCAAACATGCGGAAAAAATCATTATCCACACTGGTCACATGGACCTTTTGAATCTCTCCACTATGCTTAAAAAAAGAAACTTGCTTATCATCTAAAGAAGTCTGGGCCTCTATTTCTGGAATTTCTCGTTGTAGGGTAGGTGATAAGGCAATGGGCGTAGCAGCCGATGTATAGCTTTCTGCTTTAAACGTCAATTTATTTAGGACCTGGTAAATCCTTGGCGCATTACTATACCCCGATTCAAAGGAGGTCTCATAGCGGATATAACCAATAATCAGCAATACACAAGTAAGCCCCACGGTAAGACCTAGTAGGCTGATAAAGGCATTTGTTCTGTCTTTTCTAAAACTCCTGATCCAAATCAAAAAATAATTTCGTAGCATAGCTAATTTTTTACGCTTCCAAATCAGCCTAAATAATACCAAAGTGCAACATACTGTTAATTACTATTTTAAATATATTATAAATACATACACTGTATCAATACCGTACAGTATTGTACGGTATTGATACAATTTTGCTCCGTTTAAAATAACCCCAGAAAATCAACCTATTATGCGTTCAAAATGCAAATTCTCCCTATCTGTCAGGGGCAAATAACCCAAACTCAGCAAAACTACAAGAGTAGTCACCCCCTGAATAATTAATGGATTTTATAATTAGGCGGACATACCTGGCAATAACCGCCCTGTCAAAATACGCATATTGTAAACCTGGTGTTCTATCAAATATAGCACGGGAGGCTGCAATTTTCCAGGATTTACCATCATTACTGGTCAACACCTTGATCTCACGAGGCGTATTATTAATGGCAATCGGCCTGTTTTGTATGGAGAAGCCACCTATCCGACGGCTTCTTTTTAAATCAATATTAATGACAAAAGGCAATTTTAAGGCAGCACTGTCTGGCGCTGGATTCCATCTTGAGCTCCAATAGGTATCTTTATGACCATCTATAATATTGCTTACAGCAGCCGGTTCGTAATTGATCTGTTCGGAACTTGCCCGAGCTGTCCAGCCTTTTTTGTCCAATGCCTTTTTTGTACCAAAAGCGACAATCGGTACACCATCATTAATATTAAAATGCTCGTCAAATTCGGTCGCAATGCCCACTTTGGCAGCAATAGGCATAATTTTCATCTGATAAGACACCCAACCGTGTTTATAAATAAATGCGGCCAAAGGCATTTCCAAATAAAAACTGTCTTTTCCTATAACAGGAGTCGCCCAGCTAAGCGCATTATAATCTCTGTTTACCCCTTCTCCTTCGTTATCAATATTAGGATCTGCATAATAAACAACATGGTTTAATGTGGCATTACTTTTAAATTTGCCGGAAATGGTGATTGCTTTTTTTATAGAATCGAAACGAGCATGTAACCGGACTAAAGACACTTTTACCGGCTGATAATAGGTCCCGGTATCTTTATTGAAAACCTGGATTTCGTTCAAAATAGCGCAATCTGCGTCCGTTAAGGAAGTGGTCCTTCCTGGATGCCCCCAAGTATAATTTCCATAGCCGAGCAAAGCCGTACCTAATGCAGGCTCATTTGCCTTCACGGAGTTATGCGGCAAGGTGAATGCATGCCCCATTTCATGGAACATGCCCCCAATATATTTACTACTAGAATCATTGATGGAAAAACCTGCACCATGATCTATGGCAAAACACCATTTCCCTATACCATAAAAGGGCCCGCCCATCGGGGTGATAATCAATGTGTGCACGCTATGATTTCTTGAAGGATTCTCTGCAAAAAAACTGTCAACTTCTTGCTTCGCATGGCTATAATTTTCATACCGATAGCCGCTCGTGGGATACTTGCCTTTCAGAATAATCATATCCACCAGGTTTTTCATGGTATCTCTCAGCAAACCGAATGTTTTAAATCCGTACCCATGCGCTGCCATCTGCTGGCCATAATACTGTCTGCCGCGAAGCAAAATACTAGACATCCTCTCCCTAAAATCTGGGGTAGAGGTGTAGTCGGTAGGGATAATGTAAACAACATTCAAATTGTAATACTGATCTGACGTATAGCGATAGAGCGTTCCATCATCTGCGCTGTCCGTTTCACTGACAACAACTTTAGGCTTGTCAAAACCAGATTTATTAATCAAATTTTTGGGCCCTAAATTTACGTTTTGTGTGTATCCTAGTTGACACACAACAAGTAGCCAGAAGAGGGTCATATAAGTCAGAAGTAGGTATTTACTTTTCATAATCATATATTGAGTAGGTCATAGCCTGCATCGAATATACCTTAATTCTTCCAAAAATTCCATAATCAATGGGGTAGTACAACAAACAATTTCATCCTATTTCAATGCAGCAGCTTCCCCGAATCTATTATCCTAGAATAAGAATTATAAAAGCAAAGACGCAATTGGTAGAAAGAATTACAGAAAAAATAAGAGCTTTAAAAAGCTGCGTATTTTAAAATTAATATCAATTTTCAAAATCCGCATTTAACAAAATGACATCCTCTAAAAATGACGCACATAAAATAATATTGGGCGTCCAAAACCAGGAGCGGAGTACTTAGCAGCGTTACTTAAAATAAAAAACAAAATGGATAAAATCTTTCTACAATTTAAAGATATCGATTGACCTGCTCAATGTCAATCAAGGCTGTAGGCATATTGTTACGTCCAATTGAAATACCAAGTGGGTTATTTTCATTTCCTCTATCATCGGGAATTTCTATAGCGCTGTTATTTACAGAAATCGAAGTACTATTAATTTCAAGTTTCACTCCACTTAATAAAAAATACCCTTCTACCAATCTAACAGAATTGTCGGAAAATTCAATATTAACAAGAACCCTGTCTTTATTTTTTATCAATAATCTTTTTTTATCGAACGAAATATCTATCCCATCTCCACAAAAAAGAATCATATTACTCCGCACAAGCAGCACCTCATTATTAAATTCATCTAATAAACAAATATCAAAAAGAATATGAGAATCAATTAAAGTAATCAACAAAACGGGGAAACAATCAATTGTTATCGGAAAAATTACTTGTTCTTCAGACTCCGCTCTTTTTTCAAAAATCATATTCACCATTCCAATAATAACACTTAACGATTCACGATCATTATAATGCAATATATCCTCAGCCTGACTTTTACTTCGCTTTATATTGTCCGGCAGTGTCACATTTTTAAGGCTTCTAGGTTCTATAATACCCTGCAAATTATTGGGCAAATGCTTTTGACATAAAAGCCTATAATCTACACCAGTCACCTTGGATTCACAGGCAGTACATACATAACATATTGGCGCCCCGCAAACCACACAACCATAATCACATTCCTTTAGAACAGAATAAAATTGATCGTAAGGTGGTAAATTCAAATAAAATACCGGGGAAAGTTTTGATTGCATCTCTTTGTATTTTTTAAAATTTTGGAGAATTTAAAAATACGATATTTTTATTTAAGTTGACAAAGGCGCTTTAGGCATATCATTTTATGCGCATCCTGGTGAAGATAGTACGCTTGTTTGGTATATGGAAGACACCTAAAAATTGGACAATAATGAGTGGAATAAGATTTTGAGGGGTTTGGGGGTCAAATTAAAAATGGAACCCAAATTTGAGTTCCATATTACGATGTGGTCTCGACAGGGATCGAACCTGTATCTAAAGTTTAGGAAACTTCTATTCTATCCATTGAACTACGAGACCTTAAAAGCGGGGCAAATGTAAGGCTTCTAATTCAAAAAATATTTAATTTACTCGGAAAAATCTCGATTTATTCGGAGGTCAAAACGAAACAACCTATCTTTGCATCTCAATAAAAACACTTTATGAAATTTTATAACTTAATAATAAAGTATCGTTTTTGGTTAAGCATCGCTGTGATTGTTCTGGCAATCATCCTGAATGCGACTGGCCAGGTAGGCTTCTGGGCGATGTTCCCCTTATATTTCATCGGCGCAATTGGCATTGCATCTCATTTCCTTATTGGCCCGCTACGTTTGGTTCAAAAACCCATGGAAGAAGGAAATCTGGAAGAAGTACAAAAAATTATTGATTCTGTCTGGTTCCCAGGCATGTTACTTAAACCGGTTCGTTCTACCTTTTACACTTTAAAAGGGAACCTGGCGATGATGAATAAGGATTATGACCAGGCAGAAAAGCATCTCAAAAATCTTCTTCCATCGGTTCTGCCATGCCTGAGGCAGAAGGTGCCAACAAGTTACAATTAGGTATGATGGCCATGCAGCGTGGTGATATGCGTTCTGGCGAAGGCTATCTGAGAGCAGCCTTAAAAATGGGCATTCCAGATAACGAGAGCAAAGCAGTAGCCAACCTTGGCATGTGCCAGATAATGATGAACAAAAGAGAATTCCGGGCTGCTAAGGATTATTTCCGTAAGGCAAAAGCCTGCAATCCAACTACTCCGGAAGTCGTTAGCCAGATTAAAGAAATTCAGAAATACATTTCCAGGGTCCCTGGTTAGTCCAGGCGGGACACCTGTTTTAGGTTATTTATAAGGCGTCAGCTGAATGCTGACGCCTTATTTTTTGCTGCACATTTAAATTATACTAAAGAGACTTCCCAAATTGTCTTATATTTGATATGGCTTTCAATGATTAAAACATATTTTTTTTCACTTTTAAATCTGCATTTTATGGGAACGTCAATTGGCGCATCGGAGTTAATTATCATATTGATCGGGGGTATAGGAACACTTGTCATAATTGGCATTTTATTTTACCTGATAAAATCTGCCATACAGGCTGGGGTCAGGGATGCCTATAGAGAGCGTAATTCAGGGACTGCTTTTGAGTTTAAGCAAACCAAGCTACTCGCAGAGATTGCCCGGGCAAACGGTGTCAGTGAGGAAAAAATACAGGAAATATTAAAGGAAAACACCTGATTATTGGAAAGCTTGCAGATGAACTCCAGCACGAAAAATCTTCAAACCAACCTTTTGTATGAAACGCCCATTTGCCTTCCTGATATTACTTTTTGTATATAGTTACACAACCGCCTTTGCGCAGCCCAACCTAGCTAAAGACTATATAAAAAATCATTACACAAAGGCCGAATACATGATCCCCATGCGGGATGGCGTGAAGCTTTATACTGCTGTATATACCCCAAAAGACACCAGTATGCAGTATCCTTTTATGCTAAACCGGACCTGCTATTCTGCAGGCCCTTATGGCAAGGATAATTTTCCTGCCAGATTAGGTCCTTCTCCAGAATTTACCCGGTCGGGGTTTATTTTTGTTTATCAGGATGTTCGGGGAAAATACAAAAGTGAGGGTTCCTGGACAGAAATCACACCTTTTATCCCCCATAAAACCGGCAGCCAACACGATGAGGCCTCTGATACTTATGACGCAGTCGACTGGCTGATTCACCACGCAGCGCATAATAATGGCAAAGTAGGTGTTTGGGGTATTTCCTATCCAGGCTTTTTTGCCACCAATGCCGCACTATCAGGCCATCCGGCCATCAAGGCCGTTTCCCCTCAGGCACCTGTAACAAATTGGTTTTTAGGCGACGACACCCACCATAAAGGTGCTTTTTTTCTGATGGATGAAGTTGGCTTTGATTATTGGTTTGCAAATTCCACCAACGGGCCCAACAAAAACAAGCTACCCAAACTGGAGCTTCCTATTAAAAATGCCTATGATTTCTACCTCAAATTAGGTCCTGTCAGCCAGGTCAATGCGCTTTATTATCACCATCAGGTGCCATTTTGGGATACTGTGCTAATGCACCCTAATTACGACCAGTGGTGGCAAGCCCGCGATATCAGCGCGCATATGCACCATGTAAAACCAGCGACATTACTAGTTGGCGGCTGGTATGACGCAGAGGATTTATGGGGTACACTTGAAACGTATAAAACCATTGAAAAAAACAATCCAGGCAATACCAATACCTTGATTATGGGGCCCTGGAACCATGGAGGATGGGCAGGTACTCATATGGATCATTTAGGGGATATCGCCTTTAATGGCAATACCAGCAGGTGGTTCCAAAAAAATATAGAATTCCCGTTTTTCGTGCATTATTTAAAAAATGAACCTCAGCCAAACCTGCCGGAAGCCGTGCTATATGACGTGGGGCTAAACCGATGGAACAAATTTGATGCGTGGCCCGCAAAAGCAGCAAAAGACATTAAATACTTTTTTAATACAAACGGGCAACTGACTAACGCTCCATCCGTGTCTAATAAAAATTTTGCGACCTACATTTCAGATCCCGCTCATCCAGTTCCCTACCAGGGGGGTATCCGAAAAAGCAGAGGCATTACCTATATGATTGACGATCAGCGTTTTGCCAGCAAACGAAAGGACGTTTTAAGCTTTACAACACCTATATTAAAAGAAAATACCACACTTGCAGGCCCGGTTAAAGCACATTTAAACGTTAGTATTTCCACCACTGATGCAGATTTTGTGGTTAAAATTATTGACGTATATCCCGACAGTGCCCGAGGTAAAATGAGCGGTTATCAAGCACTGGTCAGAGCAGAAGTCATGCGGGGCAAATACAGGAAAAGCTTTACAAATCCCCTGCCATTTACGCCTGGAAAGATAACGAAGGTGGACTATACACTGCCCGATTTACTGTATACATTTAAGAAGGGGCACAAAATCATGATACAGGTACAGAGTTCCTGGTTTCCGCTGGTGGACCGCAACCCGCAGGTATTTGAAAATATTTATAAGGCAAAGGCGGCGGACTTCACAGCGGCAACCATTAAACTTTATTTTGACAAAAACCATCCTTCCTATATTGAATCCACTGTGCTGGATGAACACCTTTATGATCAGCACCAGTTTACCGTAGGCGATGGCGGTTAAACCAGTCAGCATGCCAAAAGGGCTAAATAACGTAAAAGCCATGTTCACAAATTTGCATTAAATCCTTTTAAAAGTTAGGTCAATAAGGTACTTTTGTCACTAGTCAAAAGTACCTTAATACCCAGATGAATAAAATAGTACCCATCTTTTTATCGCTTTTGATCCTTTCAGGGATCCTTATGCAGCTAAATAGTTGCGCAGTGATCGTGCCTCCCGGTGGAGGGCCCAGAGATAGTCTCTCTCCGGTACTGGTATCTGCCTTACCCAATGATTCTACCCTGAACTTTAAGGCAAAGAAAATAACCTTGACTTTTGATGAATATGTACAGATCCAGGATATCTTCAATAACTTAATAGTCTCTCCGGTCGCCAAAAATATCCCCAATGTAAAAGCCAAATTAAGGGAGGTCACCATTGAGATTAAAGACACCTTAGAGCCTAATACCACCTATTCTTACGACTTTGGCAATGCCATTCAGGATGTCAACGAAAACAACCCGGTCAGAAACTTCACCTACGTTTTCAGCACGGGTGACCACCTGGATACAGATTCCATTACAGGTAAAGTCATCATGGCTGAGGACGGCGCCATTGACAGCACGTTGATCGTCGCCCTATACAGAGATCTCTCCGATACAGCCGTGCTAAAAAACAGCCCCAGATATTATACCAGGCTGGACAGCCTGGGTAGGTTTGCCTTTCATTTTCTACCCAAAGAAAACTACCATCTTTTTGCCGTGGAAAACTCCTATATGAAAAATTATAGTGATTCCACAGCAGTCTTTGCCTTTTTGGATAGCATTGTTTCTACTAAAAAGATTCCATCAATAACGGTATCACCTTATATGCCTTCCGTGCATATCCAAAAGAAACTACTGGTGGTAAAACAACGGCTCAGCTTTCAGAAAAACAAATAGAAAAAAGAAAAGAACAGGAAGCTAAAAAGCCCCTGACCGTCTCACTCAACCTGGAAGAAAACAAACAAAGTCTGCTAAAACCGCTGGTATTGACCTTTAGCAAACCACTGCAAGACTTCAAGCCAGACATGATCCAATTGACGGACACTAATTATACGCCAGTAAAAGACTTTGCAATTATCCCCGACTCAACGGATACCACTAATAGCCGGTTTGTAGTAAGGCATAATTGGGATCCTGATCAAGGAAAAGAATTTGAGCTCATTATGCCCGTTGAGGCAGCAACTGATAGTTTTAAAGTGCAGCTAGCCAAGGCAGATACGGTTAGATTCTCTGTTAAAACAGAGCATGATTATGCCACACTGGAGCTCAATTTTCCTGACGTGGATACCACTAAGCATCCTGTACTCCTGATCCTTAACGACAAGAAAATCGTGGATTCAGCGGTAATCGGACAGGACAGAAAAGTTCGAATAGCGCGCTTTGAGCCAGGCGAATACAACCTGCGCGTGCTCTATGACACGAATGGCGATATGCAATGGACACCGGGTAATTACCAGGAGCGCCGACAGCCCGAGCTTGGTATCGCCATCAAACGTAAATTCAAATTCTTGGTAGATACTGAAAATCAGTGGGATATATACATCAAAAAAGACCCTAACCAACCAGATCCCAATAACCCGTATCAATTACAGCATTATTGAGGCCACAGGAAATGACTGATTTCGTACCTTTGCACTTTCGTATTTATTATTTATGCAGTTACCATCCGCTTTATTAGAAAACGCCGTTAATGCTTTTGCCGGCCTACCGGGCATTGGCAAAAAAACAGCCCTTCGACTGGTACTACACCTGCTAAAACAGGACGAAGGGCAGGTGGCACAGTTTTCCGAGACTATTTCCAGGATGCGCAGCGATATCAAGTTTTGCAAACGCTGCCACAACCTCAGCGATCATGATCTTTGTGCCATTTGTGAGAACAAATTGCGCAATCAAAGGTTGATTTGCGTAGTAGAATCCATTAAAGATGTGATCGCCGTTGAAAATACCCAGCAGTTTAGTGGCCTTTATCATGTACTGGGCGGTGTTATATCGCCACTTGATGGGATAGGTCCCGATAGTCTGACCATAGACTCGCTGGTAGAAAGGGTCCAGCAACAAGAAGTAGAAGAACTGGTTTTTGCACTCAACCCCAATATCCAGGGAGATACCACCATTTTCTACATCCAGAAAAAACTACAACACCTGCCCTGCAAGATTACCACCATTTCCAGAGGGGTGGCTTTTGGCGGAGAACTCGAATATGCCGATGAAATGACACTCGGTCGTAGTATGATGAACCGCCTTCCAGTGGAAAATTACGTAAAATAAACCGCTCCGGTGGTAAGAGCGGCTATTCACACAACATAAACACCTGACAATCAGCAAATAGACAGAAAACACCTACCCTTATATTCCATTTTAAATATTCAGGTACATTTTGTAATTTTGCACCACAGAAATAAGATCTAGATAAGACATGACAAGATCCAGATGATATTTTGTGCATAAGGCAGATTTGTTTATTGTTCAGCCTTTTTTAAAGAACTAATAAACGTTGAGGATTAAGACTTCGCTTCAATTAAATAATACCCCAAACGTTTTATTAGTGATCAAATCAGGCAAGAGTAGTTATCAGCTGCCCTGGTTTGTCGCATTGCATTTGCAGATTTACTTTGAATCGCTATAGGCAATAGGGCAGGCCATCACAATTAAAATAAGAATGATACAATGTTATTAATTGAAGAGGCTTTAGAAAAAAGAATACTGGTGATCGATGGCGCCATGGGCACCATGATCCAACGCTATAAACTCGAAGAAGAAGACTTCAGAGGGGAAAGATTCAAAGACTGGCATCAGGATGTAAAGGGCAATAATGACCTGCTGAGTCTCACCCGCCCGGATATCATTGAAGCCATCCATCTCCAATATCTTGAGGCAGGTGCAGATATTGTGGAGACCAATACATTCAGTTCCACTAGTATTGCCCAGGCAGATTATGACATGAGTCAACTGGCCTATGAACTCAATGTCGCAGCCGCTAAATGTGCCCGCAGTGCGGTAAATAAATTTTTGCAGACACCTGAAGGCAAAGCCAAAGGCCATGTATATGTGGCAGGCGCTATCGGGCCACTCAATAAAACACTTTCACTTTCACCAGATGTGAATAACCCCGGATACCGCGCCGTCAGCTTTGACGAAGTAGCCACCGCTTATGAAGAGCAGATCAGAGGTCTTGCGGATGGTGGTGTAGATCTGCTGCTCATTGAAACAATTTTTGACACGCTGAATGCCAAGGCGGCTATCTATGCGATCAAAAACTTCTATCAAAAGGATGGCAGAAAACAGTTACCTATTATGATATCAGGGACGATTACCGATGCCAGTGGCAGAACACTTAGCGGGCAAACGCTGGAAGCATTTTATATTTCCGTTAGTCATGCAAATCCCTTGAGTGTAGGGCTTAACTGTGCGCTTGGTGCAGCAGAAATGCGCCCCTATATCCAGGAACTTAGTCAAATTGCCGGCTGTTTTACTTCTGCCTATCCCAATGCAGGGCTTCCCAATGCCATGGGCGAATATGACGAGACACCCGACGAAACCGCACATTTTCTGGAAAATTGGGCAGAGAATGGATTTGTAAATATTGTAGGTGGGTGCTGTGGTACCACCCCAGACCATATCCGACATATTGCAGCAGCCGTCAGTAAGTTAAAGCCGCGTCCAAGGCCGGTAGTTGCCACCACTTTATAAAACACCCTAAAGTCATCGGGCCAGTTGTTCATTTCTATCATTATTAAAAATAAGCTACCAAGTTTTATAATACATCATGTTAAAGCCTTATTTACAGCTCAGCGGTTTAGAACCCTTATCCATACGTCCAGAAACCAATTTTGTCAATATCGGAGAAAGAACCAATGTTACCGGGTCGAAAAAATTTGCCCGGCTGATCCGCAGCGGCAATTTTGAGGAGGCGTTAAGTGTTGCCCGCGATCAGGTGGAAAACGGCGCCCAGGTCATCGATATTAACATGGATGACGCCCTGCTGGATAGTCTGAGTGCCATGACGACCTTTTTAAATCTGGTCCAGGCTGAACCTGAAATTGCCCGCATTCCGATTATGATCGACTCTTCTAAATTTGAGATCATTGAAGCGGGATTAAGGTGTGTCCAGGGTAAGTGTATTGTAAACTCCATTTCTATGAAAGAAGGCGTGGAGAAGTTCAAAAAAGAAGCCCAGATCTGTAGAAATTTTGGTGCAGCAGTCGTGGTTATGGCTTTTGATGAAAAAGGCCAGGCCGATACCATGGAAAGAAAGGTAGAAATCAGCTCAAAAGCCTATCAGATCCTAACCGAAGAAATCGGCTTCCCGCCCCAGGACATCATTTTTGATTTAAACATCTTTGCCATTGCCACGGGTCTGGAAGAACATAATAACTACGCCGTCGATTTTATAGAAGCCACAAGGATACTAAAACAAAGATTCCCACTGGCCAAAATTAGTGGCGGTGTCAGTAATCTATCCTTTTCCTTCAGAGGCAATGAAACCGTCAGAGAGGCTATGCACAGTGTATTTTTATATTATGCAGTGAAAGCAGGTATGGACATGGGTATTGTCAATGCTGGTCAACTCGTAGTGTATGATCAAATTGAACCTAAATTAAGAGATCTTGCAGAACAGGTAATCCTAAACCATAACAATGAAGACAATGGTGCGACAGAAGCACTGATCACTTTTGCAGAAACCGTTAAAGCCAAAGGCAAAGTGATCAAAAAAGACGATAGCTGGCGCAAAGGCTCTGTACAGGACCGCTTAAGTCATGCACTGGTCAATGGTATTACGGATTACATTGATCAGGATACAGAAGAGGCCCGGCTACAATACGCCCGTCCACTGGAAGTAATTGAAGGACCACTCATGGTGGGTATGGATATCGTAGGGGATTTATTTGGATCGGGTAAAATGTTTTACCACAGGTAGTAAAAAGTGCCCGTGTCATGAAAAAAAGCGTGGCTTATTTATTTCCCTTTATAGAAAAAGAAAAGAAAATCAATCATATCCTGACCTTGCAACCATCGGATAGTCAACCAGCAACAAGCGTAAATGAACAGCAAGCTCACCTGATCTCTTTATTGGAAAAGCCTGACTTTGCAGCAGCTGGGTTTTTAGTTAACCAATTGATTGGCCAGCAGCAAATCCCTGTTGATGCCCTCTCAAAAGACTTCCAATTAGCGCTGGTTATTAAGGCAGTACAAACGAAAGTCGAAGAAACCAACACGCAGACTAGCACTGAAACTAGTACAGAGAAAGAGGATCTGTTGGAAGCCGCTTTGGAGCAAAATGGTTATCATTTACTATCTATCGATAAGGAGGATCTTATCCACCGGCCCGAACTCATAGAAATAGCCCTGAATAAAAAACTGGAGCAAATACAGCAGCTGGCCGCTAAATTAAAAGAAGCCGCCGAGCAGGGCGGTCAAAATTCCGGCCCTAAAAAGATACTGCTGGCCACCGTCAAAGGTGACGTCCATGATATTGGCAAAAATATTGTCGGGGTCGTACTAGGCTGCAATGGTTATGAGGTGCAAGATCTGGGGTCATGGTCCCTACTGAAAAGCTACTGGATACCGCCCTTAAAGAAAAGGTGGATATAGTAGGTGTCAGTGGTCTGATCACGCCATCCCTTGATGAAATGGTGGGTGTGGCCAAAGAAATGAAGCGCAGAGGCATGACCATCCCACTTTTAATCGGCGGAGCAACCACCTCACGTATTCATACGGCCGTCAAAATTGCCCCGCAGTATGATCACGGTGTCATCCACACCCTGGACGCCTCAAGATGTGTTACCGTGGTGGGACAATTATTCAATCCTGAACTCCGGGAAGCCTTCTTAAATAGCACTAAAGAAGACTATATCAAACTCAAGCACCAGTTTGAAAATAAAAAACCGGTTAAAAAGTATATTCCTTTTGCTGAGGCCCAGGCCAATCAGGTAAAAATTGACTGGGAAAATTATGCGCCCCCTGCGCCTGGTTTTATCGGCACCAAACTTTTTAAGAACTATGATCTTAGGGAAATCCGCAGCTTCATTGACTGGAAACCGTTTTTCATCAGCTGGGAACTCCATGGCAATTTCCCGGACATCTTATCGGATGAAATCGTTGGGGTAGAGGCGACAAAAGTCTATAATGACGCCAATCAGATGCTGGATACCATTATTAATGAAAGATGGTTACATGCAGATGGCATGGTAGCATTTATGGAGGCAGAAAAAACAGCACCGGACACCGTTCAGGTAACCATGGGAGATAAAAAGGCCACCCTAGAGTTTATCCGTCAGCAGGTAAAAAAAGCACCCGGTCAGCCCAATATTTCACTGAGCGATTTTCTTCGCCCTGCCAGTTATGGTAAAGATTATTTGGGCAGTTTTGCCGTTACCATTCACGGCATAGATCGACACCTGCAAAGATTTATAGCCGATCATGATGACTACAATAAAATCATGATTCAAGCCTTATCAGATAGGTTAGTAGAGGCCTTCGCAGAAATGCTGCATGAGAAAACCAGAAAAGAACTCTGGGTTATGACAGTGATGAGCATTTGAGCACAGATGATTTAATTCATGAAAAATATAACGGGATCCGTCCTGCGCCCGGTTATCCGGCCTGTCCGGATCACACGGAGAAAATCAAACTATTTGATCTTTTAGAAGCGACACAACATATAGATATACAACTAACAGAATCCCTGGCCATGCATCCAGCTTCCAGCGTCTGTGGCTGGTATTTCTCACATCCCAAGAGTCAGTATTTGGGATTGGCAAAATTATGCCCGATCAGTATGAGGATTATAAGCAAAGACAGGGGTGGAGCGAGGAGTATGCAGAAAAATGGCTGCGCCCGGTTATGGAATAGCGGTCAAATAATAATGCAGCCTATACAAAGTATTTGCCCATTTTGTGTTTTTGAGCTAACATTGTGGTAAGTAATGTAATCGCAAATAACTAAACCTCATAAATACAGCAAATCATGCATGCTAAATTAATACTTTGTCTGACATCCAGCCTACTAATGGGTGCAGCAGGCACGCTCACCGCCCAAAACAATAAATCTGATCGGTTGCTGGATAAAACGATTACTCAAGTGACAACCACTAAGTTACTGACGACACTTTCAGCCGATAATATGGAAGGCAGAAAGATCGGCACGCCAGGGATCAGAAAAGCAGCAGCTGTCATTGCGCAGCAATTTAAATTAGCCGGGTTACAACCTGCTGAAGGGATAGCGGTTATTACCAGAACTTTACCATGGTAAATAGCCACATCCTTTCAAAATCCGTACAGATTAATGGGCAACCATTTGCAGATAGTCTGTCGGCCATAATCAGTACCCAACCAGCCATCAAGGCCGACGACAAAGCAGGCTATGAGATGCTTACGCCCAAAGACCAACAGGAAGTCTTAAGCATCATTACATCACGTCGAAGCGCCAAAACCAATGCGGTGATCGTACTACCCACTAAATTTGCAAGACTTTTAAAAATAGCGCCCAGATTACAAAAAAGTCAGTTTCAGTCAAAGTTCAGTACAATACTGCTCTGCACAGATGAACCTGTAAACAGCTTTGAAATAAGCGCCACCAATCAGTTGTCGCTTATGCATATGGCCAATATTGTCGGTATTCTCCCAGGCAAAACCAAACCAAATGAGCTGGTGATTTTTTCGGGTCATTATGATCATTTAGGGGTAGATCCAACTAATAAAGTAGATAGTATATATAACGGTGCCAATGATGACGCCTCCGGTACAACCGCTGTCATGCAGCTGGCAAAGTATTATGCCAAGTTGGGAAATAATGCCAGGACACTTGTATTTGCTGCCTTTACAGCAGAAGAAGAGGGCGGGTTTGGTTCCACTTATTTTTCCCATCAGTTCGATCCAGAAAAAGTCATGGCGATGTTTAATATTGAGATGATCGGCACCCAGAGTAAATGGGGAGAAAACACTGCCTATATTACCGGTTATGAAAAAACAGATATGGGAGAGATCCTGCAAAAAAATCTGGCAGGCACTGGCTTTACTTTCCATCCAGATCCTTATACAGACCAGCATTTATTCTACCGTTCGGATAATGCTACTCTGGCTCGTCAGGGCGTACCAGCACATACTATTTCAACTTCCAAAATGGATGCAGAACCCAATTACCATAAAGTCTCCGATGAAATCAGCACCCTGGATCTTACCAATATGAACCGCATCATCCGCTGTATTGCCCTTAGTGCCCGAAGCATTGTAAATGGAGCAGAGACGCCATCCAGAGTCAATACAGCTGAACTGCGATAATAATCCAGTTTCTTAAACTTATGCAACCATATATTCCAGGCGTTATATAGGTTACGCAGCGGTCAAATTTCAATCGTTAATACAATAGGCTAAAAAAATAAAAAGGTGTCTGGAATTATGAATCATCAGATTCATAATTCCAGACACCTTTTTATTGCCGGGTTATCGCAATTATTTACCCACAACCCCCAAATTTGCGTGCTCCATGGCTGTGATTACATCTTTGCCGGTAGGTGATTCAAATACTTCTAAACCAAATTCTGGCGCGATGGTCAGTAAATGATCAAAAATATCACTCATGGTATCTTCATAAGGTCCCCACCTGACATCAGCCGTAAAACACCAAAGCTGTAGTGGCAAGCCTTCAGGCGTCGGATCCATTTGACGGACAATGGTGGTCAGATTGTGATTAAGCCTGGGATTCGCATCCAGGTAATTTTTGCATAAATTCTGTAAAGGCCTACATTGGTCAGTCTTCTGGTGTTGGCATCCACCTGAGCCTCACTACCCAAACTTGCGTTATAATCTGCAATTTCTTTTTCTTTTTCCAGGATATAATCATGCAATAAATGATAGCCTTTAAATTTTTCAATCATCTCCCCATCACAGAATTTAAAACTACTCATCTTTAGATAAATTGGCCTTTTAATTCTACGTCCACCGGTATCGGTCATGCCACGCCAGTTCTTAAAGGAAGAGGTTAGAAATCCTGCAGTGGGTACTGAAGACACTGTTTTATCCCAGTTCTTTACCTTAACGGTATTTAAGTTGATAGAAATCACATCTCCATCGGTATTATAATCCGGCATTTCAATCCAGTCACCGACTCTGATCATATCATATACAGAGATTTGTATACTGGCAACAAAACCCAGAATGGTATCTTTAAAAATCAACAATAGCACAGCGGTCATGGCGCCCATGGCCCCAGAAAATAAAGCGGACTCTTGCCCAGTAGTACAGACAGGATTAAAATACCCGCCACCAGATAAACAAAAATATTGATCACCTGAACATAACTGAATACGGGTTTTTCTTTTAAAGAAGGCACCTGAGATAATACTGCAGCAATCGTGTTTAAAACGGCCACAATGACGACAGCAAAAATACCGATGATTAAAATATCTGTCAACTTAAGCACAAAATGACTGGCCGATGGAAAATCAACAAATATAACAGGGGCAGCAGCCTTTATAATAAAAATAGGCAATAAAGCCGAGATCTTTAAAAACACCTTTCTTTCAATCAGTAAGTCATCCCAGGTAGTTTTCGATTTTTTTACAAATTTGTGGACCAGAACAATGCATATCTTTCTGGCCAGCCACCAGACCAGGCAACAAATCACAACCAAGCAAATCAATAGAAAGGGAATTTTTACATAATTAATGTTACTCCCAGATAAATGCAGGTTGTTTGTCAGCCACTGGTCCATTCCACTAAAAAGGTTTTTTGTCCTTGTCATTGTACTTGCCGTGTCAAATAATTCCATATAAATAAATTCAATTTATTTTTATCAGTTTAGGAAAATAATTATTAGAAAACTAAATCAACAATAGTTTTAGGGATCTTTGTTTTTATGGTCGGTTCAGATCCCGGACCTTATGGGGCACATCAGACTGACGAGCCAGAAGGGGCAAACATAACCATTATGTCAGGAGTCCCCAAACAAATAGCCACTAAATATAATTTTATTAAGAAAATCAGCTGCTTTACAGTGAATATGGCTGATATAAGGCAAGCACAAAACAAAAGCCCCAATAGAAATTGGGGCCGCAAGTACAATGTAATAACTAACTAAGAAAAATTTAAATAGATATGCAACTACATTTATTGCACGCTACTTTTAGTATCATCATTCCTTATTAAGGAGCCGGAGTAAAACGTAAATAAGGTTTTAACTCTCTAACACCTTTAGGGAATTTTTGTTTTGCTTCTTCTGTAGAGATCTTTGGAGAGATCACTACATCTTCGCCTTGTTTCCAGTTGGCTGGAGTAGAAAAGCCTTGATTTTCAGTCAACTGCAGAGAATCAATTACACGAATGATCTCATGGAAGTTTCTACCTGTAGAAGCAGGGTAGGTGATAATCAGTTTAACTTTTTTATCGGGGCCAATCACCAGCAAAGAACGTACTGTAGCTGTAGCGATTGCATTAGGATGAATAAAATCATACAGATTAGACACCTCACGGTTTTCATCTGCAATAATTGGGTATTGAACGTCTACATTCTGGGTCTCGTTGATATCTTTGATCCAGCCTTTGTGGCTTTCTACGCCATCCACGCTTAGTGCAAGTACTTTTACATTACGCTTTTCAAATTCGCCCTGGAAAGCTGCCGTCGCACCCAGTTCTGTGGTACAAACGGGTGTATAGTCAGCAGGGTGAGAAAATAATACTCCCCAGCTGTCGCCAAGGAACTCATAGAAATCTATATCACCTATAGAAGTCTTCGCCTGAAAGTTAGGAGCGGTATCGCCTAATTTTATGGACATAGTATTTAATATTTAAAAAATGATAAAAGCGTTTAATGATGCAAATATATTATTACTCTACTAAAAAACAAGACTATTGATAAATATTTTTTAAATTAATATGTAAAAGCAAAATGTGATTAACTTGTATATATCATTTTATATCCATCTATTGAATATATCAAAACTTAACACGTTCTTTGCACTATTAATTTATCATTAACTATTTACGCGTACCATTCTATTCAAATGAGATTTTATTTCTTTTGCAGTAAAATTTAAAATTATGTTATTGAGAAAAGCTTTACAATTACTGGTAATCATGCTGTTACCTGCCACTATGATGGCTCAGGTAACCACCAGTTCTATCAGCGGGAAGATCGTAACTGCTTCAGGTGCTCCTTTAGAGGGAGCCACCATCAAAGCCGTTCACACGCCTTCTGGCACAGTTTATAACACCATTTCCCGTGAAAACGGGTTGTTTGATCTGCAAGGTCTACGTGTTGGTGGACCTTATGTATTGAATGTCACCTATGTAGGCATGGTTCCACAAAAGGTAGAGGACATAACCTTAAGACTTGGTGAAACCTATGATCTTAAAATTGATATGCAGGACGCTTCTACGGATAACACCGATGTCACCGTCCACGCCCAGGTCAGGAAAGGTTCCAGCCTTAAAACGGGCGCCAGTACCATTATTACGACCAAACAACTGTCCGAACTTCCTAGTATCAGTCGTTCAATTACTGATTTTACCCGTCTGACGCCTCAGGCTAATGGCAATGGTTTTGCCGGCAGGGATGGCCGTTATAATAACCTGCAGGTAGATGGAGCCAATCTCAATAACAACTTTGGCTTAAGTTCAGATCTGACACCAGGTGGTGGTTCTCCCATTTCTCTGGATGCCCTGGATGAAGTATCTGTAAATATTGCCCCTTATGACGTTCGTCAATCTGGTTTTACCGGTGCAGGTATTAATGTGGTTACCAAAAGCGGTACCAATGATTTCCACGGAACGGCCTATGGTTTTTACAGAAATCAGGACTTCTACGGCTACAAAGTTGATGGACAAAAGCTGGCCAAAACACCCAATAAGAATACCACCTTTGGCGCATCATTAGGTGGACCCATTATTAAAAACAAACTCTTTTTCTTTATGAACTTTGAAAAAGAGAAGAGCTCAATACCGGGCATTACTTATGTGGCAACAGGTTCCCAAAACGCGGGCAATAAATCAACCACCACCTTAGAGGATTTAAAAAAGGTGCATGATTTTGTACAGGATAAATATGGCTATGATGTGGGTTCCTATGATAATTTCCCCAATTTTGAGTCTCAGAATACGAAGTTCCTGGCCAAAATTGACTGGAATATCAATAATGCCAATAAATTAACCGCAAAATACACCTCTTATAGCGGCTATGACGTTTCACCACTCAATGGCTCCAGTGTGCCACAGAATGGTAAGATTATCGTGGACGGACAACCCAATGGTGTCAGCAGAATGCCTAACAACCGCTTCAGCGCCAATTCCATGGCATTCAGCAATTCTAATTACCGGACCAATCATATCGTCCAGACGGGCTCTTTAGAATTAAACAGCCGGATCAATAATAAGTGGAGCAATCAATTTCTGGCCACCTATACCCATGTTAGTGATATCAGGGAACCCGAAGGCGGTAAGGTTTTCCCTTTTGTAGATATTTTTGATGGTAAAGGACAGAATTTCATCAGCTTCGGCACGGATCCTTTCACCAATAATAATGAGCTGCTGAACAATATTTTAAACTTCACTGACAATATCACTTTGTATGCTGGTAATCACACTTTTACCGGTGGGGTCACCTATGAGCGTCAAAAAGTAGGTAATATGTTTATGGGCGGTTCACAGGGGCATTACGTATATAATTCCCTGGATGACTTTTTAAATGAAAAGCAACCTGCTTATTATGGCTATACTTATTCATTAGTTGAAGGTCAGCCATCTGTTTTCTCGGCCGAACTGATCATGAGCCAATTAGGAGTTTACCTGCAGGATGAATATAAAATCAATCCAGACTTTAAATTGACTTATGGTCTTAGAATGGATATGCCGATTTATGGTCAAAAACCCATTGACAATCCAGCCATTGACGCCCTAAGCTTCCCTGACAAGGACGGCAATATGACCCATTATAACACAGGCGCGTGGCCAGAAAACGCGCCACTGTTCTCGCCAAGAATTGGCTTTAACTGGGATGTCATGGGCGATAGGTCCCTGATCGTCAGAGGTGGAACAGGGGTATTTTCTGGCAGAATCCCATTTGTCTTTTTAACCAACATGCCTTCCAACAGTGGCGTTTACCAAAATGCGGTATTCTTAAACAATAAAACGGATCTGGATGCAGCAGGTATCACTAAATTTAACCCGGATATTAATGCCTATGCAAATTCACCTGCCTTTCCCAAAGAGGCGCAGACCACTACACCACCTCAGAGTTTCGTGTTGATTGACAAACATTTTAAATTTCCAGAGGTTTGGCGTACCAATCTGGGTGCAGACAAGCGTTTTGGCAACGGCTGGACAGCCACAGCAGATCTGATGTTTACCAAAGACATTAATGCTGTCGTGATGCGCAATCCAAATTTAAAGGCCCCGACTGAGCGTTATAGCGGTCAGGATAATCGGCTGTATTATCCAAGCGGAGCTGATATGTATTATTATCCAACAAAGGAGGTCGGTACACCCATTGTTTTGGAAAACACCCATAAGGGCTACTCTTTCTCTGCCACGGCACAAATTACTAAAAGGGTAGGCGGGTTTTACGGATCACTGGCCTATACCTTCTCCAAAGCGAAAGAAGTCAGCCCTAATCCGGGCTCCAGAGCGACTTCCGCCTGGCAGTCCATTGCCAATGTTAACGGTTCCAATGATCAGGTACTGGACAATTCTCAATATGCGGTGCCACATCGTGTTGTTGGTAATTTCTCCTATACCTTCAATCATGGATTCTCCAGACGTTTCCCAACTACTTTATCCCTATTCTATCAGGGAAGTGCACAAAGCATGAACAGTTATGTACTGAACGGATCTATTGTTGGTGATGGCAATTCAGAATTAATGTATGTATATGCCAAAGGTTCAGACATTAACTTCAAACCTTATACAAATAAAGCAGGTACTACCTATTCAGCTGAACAACAGGCAGCCGCCTATGATGCCTTTGTAGCTTCCAGTAAATACCTGTCCAAACATAAGGGCGAATATGTTAGCCGTTACGGCGCAGCCACCCCTTGGTTCAATGAACTTGACTTTAAATTGACCCAGACTATATTTTCCATTGAATCTCCAAGCGGTAGTACACTGCACCAATTACAATTAAGTGTGGATATATTCAATCTGCCTAATCTGATCAGCAGCAAATGGGCCAACTGGGGGTATAGAAGAAAGATAACCTCCACCAATCCATTGCAATTCAAATTGGACAATACGACCAAGGAAGTCTATTATAATCTCTCAGAATATGATGGCGACCTGATCAAAAATGCTACTGATGTAAACTACTCATCCACCAGCACCTGGAGCTTGCAGCTGGGTTTACGCTATACTTTCTAATTAATTAGCAATCAAGCTAAAAAAAACCGATCACCTTGGGTGGTCGGTTTTTTTATTTTTTCAAAAAAATAAAAGATAAAAAACTCTTTTATTAATGTTTTTCATTTTACCTTTGCCCTGTAATCAAAAATATGTTATTTTCAAAAACCTGCGAATACGCAATCAGAGCCTGTATTTATATAGCGCAACAGTCCGGAGAGGACAAAAAAGTTGCCATAAAGGAGATCGCCAAAGGCATTGATTCTCCTGAGCACTTTATTGCTAAAATATTACAGAATCTAAGCAAAAAGGGATTTATTAATTCCGTAAAAGGCCCCAATGGGGGATTTTATATGGATAAAAGAACCTTAAAACAACCATTTCCGATATTGTGCTATTAATAGATGGAGATAGCCTGTTTACCAAATGTGTACTTGGCTTAAAACAATGTTCAGAATCCAAACCCTGTCCACTGCACAGTCAATACAAACATACCCGCAGGGAAATAGTTGAACTGTTCAGAAACTCAAAAATCGGACAGATCAGCGAGCAAGTAGATTTAAATGAAACTTTTTTAAAAATAAAGTAAAAAAACAGGGTCATTTTATCGAACTAAATAAAAAAGAAAAAGATTAAACAGAATTTCTATTTTTTTAGCATAATAAAAGATAAAAAGGTATTTATATCTATTATTTAAATGAAGCATCACATGAAAAACAAGCGCTTTAATTTACTTATCCTGGCACTGACCATCAGCTGCATGTCCGCCTCCATCACGGCTGTTTTCGGACAAGAGCAGGCGGGTGTTTTTGCCAAAACACACCCCGCGCTCGGATTTATTCTTTTTATTGTTTTGATTACCCTGGGAATTGTCTTTTTGGCCCTCTGGCTCAAAACCAGGCAAAGTCGCATTCGCCAGGAAACCAAGGATTATGATGCGCCCGTACGGGAGGATAAACTAGACACCTATATTAAAAATATGGATAGCGAACAAATCGATGCATTCTTAAAATTTAAATCCACCCCCAAAAAGGGTAGTGGGCAGTCCTTAGGCGTTATTGCCACCCTTTTTCTGCTATTACCGGCAACCGCCATCTTTGCCCAGGATCCAGAGCCAGCTAAAAAAGCAAGTGACCTGTTTGGAGACACCGGCATAATCATTACGATCGTATTGATTATGATACCCATATTAGTGGGGCTCATTTTGATGGTGGTTAAAACCTCTGGCGTGCTGAGGCAACTCTCCAACAGACGGCGTCTAAAAGAAGCCGATCGGCTCGCTGAAATCCTGGCAGACACCAATGATCCAGCGCTAATCGCCAGCCTGGAAAAAAGAAAATCCGCACTGGATTTTGCGTTAAGTAAAAGCGAACTGTCCGGCACCTTACCTCCTGAGGATACAAGAGGGCTGATTAATATAAAATCTAACGCAGGACTGCCCGTTGTAGAACCCAAGAAAAAAGCCGTAAAAAGGCCAAAAGTTGATCCAAAACTCACAAAATGGTCCTCTGGTATTTGGGCTGCGCTACTTTCTGGCTCTTACTAGGTACAACGGTCGGAGAATACTTAGGGATTAAATTTGTGGCTCCTGACGCCGATTCCGTGGCCTGGTTAAGTTTTGGCAGACTCAGGCCCGTGCATACCAATGCGGTATTCTGGGGCTGGTGCTCTCTGGCTATGCTGGGTCTTGCCAACTACGTGGTGCCCAGGGTGGGCAACACGAAACTGGCCAGCTATAAAATGGGCTGGTGGGCGCTTATACTGATCAACCTGACAGTGGTTGCTGGCTCTTTATGTTTAATGGCTGGCATCAATAATGCCGGCGGTGAATACAGAGAGTATATCTGGCCAGTTATGCTGCCATTTGCCATTGCCCTGGTTTTATCATTGATTAACTTTTTAAATACCGTTGCCCGTCGCAAAACCACAGAAATCTATATCGCTAATTGGTATATCATTGCAGCCATCATATTTACCATCGTTATTGCCCTGGTCGCTTACCTTCCCTGGTGGCAAAACGGCCTTGGCGAAACCATCGCCCAAGGGTATTATATGCACCAGGGGGTGGGCATGTGGTTTATGCTCTTTACGCTGGGTGTGGTATACTATTTTCTACCGCAGCAGCTCAATAAACCTATTTACTCCTATAGCCTGGGTATCCTGGCTTTTTGGACACAGATTTTGTTTTATACCTTAATTGGTTCACATCACTTTGTATTCAGCCCGATTCCCTGGTGGTTACAGACGGTAGCCATTGTCGGCAGCATGGGGATGGCCATACCCGTCATAGCCGGTACGACCAACTTCCTAATGACTTTCAAGGGCGGTTGGCACAAAGTTTCCGGCAGCTATACTTTGCCCTTTTTTATTGTCGGTATCATTTTCTACTTCACCGGTTCCATGCAGGGTACAGCAGAAGCCTTTAGAACAACCAACCTTTACTGGCACTTTACAGACTTTACCGTAGCGCACTCGCATCTGACCATGTATGGGATTATCTGCTTTTTTATGTGGGCCGGCATTTATGCACTGGTACCCCGGCTAACCGGCAAAGAACCACCACAGATCCTGGTGGGTGCACATTTTTGGCTGGCACTGATCGGACTAATGTTCTATACGGTTCCATTAATGTATGGAAGTACCTTAAAAGGGATGCTCTGGATGCAGGGAAAACCCTTTATAGATGGCGTGGTACTGATGGCTCCTTACTGGGTCTGGAGAGCTGTTGGCGGTTCCCTTATGTGGCTATCTCACCTGTTCTTCGCCTATAATTTTTACCGGATGGTCGTTAAAAGAAAAGAAGTAAGTGTTGCCGCTACGGCCATAAAAAAACTTAATCCTTCGCTAAATCAATCATTATAAACACCAGAAAATATACCGTCATGGATTTTTTTGATAATCATAAAAAGCTTTTTACAACGGCCGCGGCATTTTTTATCGGCCTGACACTGCTGGTTGCGGTTATTCCGGCCTTTGAAACAGATAAAATCAACCAGCCCTTACCGGGCGCTGTGCCACTCAGCCCAGCCGCCCAAAGAGGTAAGGCGCTCTATGTGGCTAACGGATGTATCGCCTGTCATACACAACAGGTCAGAAATGTGGATATGGATAAGGTCTGGGGGAAGCGCCCTAGTGTGGCAGCAGATTACGCAATGGACAGAAGACCGGATCTTTGGCACAATACAGCCACGCTAATGGGTTCAGAGAGAACCGGCCCGGATCTGACCAATATTGGTAACCGCCAGCCCAGCAAGGACTGGAACCTTGTTCACCTGTTTAATCCCAGAGCTGTCGTTAAAGAGTCTGTCATGCCTGCATACCCGTGGTTATTCATTTATAAGGACAATCCGGCTAAAACCGATATCATCGTCAATGTTCCTGCAGCATTTATGGAAGGAAAAACCGGAAAATATGTCGCTACCAAAAAAGCCATGGATTTGTTAGCCTATCTACAGTCACTCAAGCAGGTAGAGCTGCCTGATGGCACGACCGCACCTGAATTTCTGTATAAAAAAGCCGCAGCCAAAACCGAGACTGGAGCTGGCGGCGCCTCAGCCGATGGCGCCGCTTTATACACCGCCAACTGTCAGAGTTGCCACCAGGCCAGTGGAGAAGGCCTTCCAGGGGCTTTTCCGCCACTTAAAGGCAGTAGCGTGGTCACAGGAGATAACCTGGAGCTGTACGTTGGTATAATCATGAATGGCTATACAGGCAGAGAGAAAGAAGGTTTCGGGCCAATGCCCAATGTAGGTACAACGGCCAACCTGTCACCGGATGAAGTGACGGCCATTATCAACCATGAACGCACCAGCTGGGGCAATAGTGCGCCAGAGGTGAAAGTGGAAGATGTAAAAAGGTTTATGGAAGCAGCAAAATTGTCTGCTGGTCAGTAAATTGATTTAACCGCCTAAAAAACAATATAATTTTTTAACATCTCGGCTCATAAATAAGCTTTAAATTAGTGGAAAGGGCATTAGCAAAATAAAGTGCCTGCATCCATCCAAATTTATAAAACCTTAAAAAGTTGTGCAATGAAAAATTATGAAACAGTTTCTGAAGCGGTCAATGATTTAAGCAAAAGAGGTTATACGCATGATTTCAATCTGGGGGAAGACTGCCTGGTTTGTGGCCAGACGCTCTCCTTATCTCCCGAGGAATTTGAAATCGATGAAGTATATCGTTTTGAAGGCATGACAGACCCAGGCGATGAGATGATCGTTTATGCCATTGCCTCAAAAAAAGGAACAGAGAAAGGCGTGTTAGTCAATGGTTATGGTCTTTATCAGGACGGGGAGAGTTCGGTTATTATGAATAAACTTAGGATTGGTGAAGGTAAAATGAAATAAAAAGACATTCAGTTTGTTTTCCATTTTCATTTATCAGTCCTTAACCTTATCTGGATAACCTTACAAAAAAAACGCCTATTTAAATAATCAGGCATGCTTACCCATCTGGAAAAGTGGGAAAGTTAACATTCAATGATTTAAGTGAGGTTAAATTTGAATATAATGAAAAAAAGTCGTAGAAAATTGATGCATTCCAAAACAGGACAACTAAAATCAATTATGGGTAGATGCATGCTCGTTATAGCACTGTGGCTGGGAGATCTCTGCTTTGGCGCTGTTGCCTTGGCCTGCAGCGTATGTGAAAAGCAGCAGCCCAAAATCCTTAGAGGGATTACGCATGGTGCTGGTCCCCAGGGTAGATTTGATTATGTCATTATCTGGGTAATGGTCGTTATTACCATGGCCACCCTTTACTATTCCATTAAATGGTTGATACGTCCGGGTGAAAAAAATAAGGAACATATTAAAAGATTTATTTTAAACGAAGCGTAATATGGAAATGGTACTAAACAAAACAGTCGCATTGGAGGCAAGAAGCAGTATCCTGATCTTTATAGATGATGATCCAAAGCCTATTGCTGATTTTATCTCACCAGTCAATTTTGAACTGGATACCACCAAGCTCGTGGATGGTAAACATACCTTAAAAATTGTCAGCAGGGACCCGGATGGCAAAGAAGGGATCCGCCTGATTCCTTTTGAGGTACAAAACGGACCGGCCATCGCCATTGAAGGCATTAAGGAGAACGCCATTGTGGATGGCGTCCTGCCCCTGATGATCAACGCCTATGGCAAGGGAAATTCCCAGAATTTTCATATTGTGGGTAGTGAGTCTCCTCGTAGTATTCCTTCCTGGGTCTGGATTATTATCATTGGATTTTTTGGCTGGGCCATGTATTATTTAATTTCTTACTTACATTTGAGGCCACAATAACATTATGGTACCATTAAAAGATATACTTACGCTCGAGGATTGCAAGACTTTAGTTGATAATTTTTATGACAAAGTCAGAAAAGATCCATTGATAGGCCCCATATTCGATCGGGTGATTAAAGACCGCTGGCCGGAGCACCTGGAAAAGATGTACCGGTTCTGGCAAACCGTACTATTAGAGGATCACACGTATTTTGGGAGTCCTTTCCCTCCACATGCCAACCTGCCGGTAGAGTGGACACATTTTGAAAAATGGCTGGCACTTTTCAATCAGACGATCGACGAGCATTTTACGGGAGAGGTCGCGGCAGAGGCCAGATGGCGTGCCAATAAGATGGCAGAAATGTTCAATTTTAAGATCCAGTATTATAAGAATAATCAGGCTAAACCTTTATTCTAAAACTAAAAGAAAAGATAAAAAGATCTTCTACTCTGGACAGTTGTTTTAAAAAAAGCACTGATCAGTCAATTAATAATAAAAATCACCATGAACGCACAAATAAAGGAGCGTTACCCATACGCACTGCCTGCTGTTTTTTTATGGCTTGGATTTCTATGCGCCATCAGTTTTATGGAAGCCTGGTTAAAATTTCTAGCACCTGGCGTGACCATTTCCATTGGACTGGGTATCGGCAAACTGGTATTCGGTGCTTTAAACAAAGTGGAATGGGTACTTATTATCATTATAGCCGCGAACCTGTATTTTGTTGCTCAAAAAATATACAGCTACCGCAACATATTATTTATCATCGCGGCGCTGATGACCGCGCTGGAAACCTTTTGGGGACTTCCAACCCTGGATAAAATCGCTGATCAGATCATCCATGGTGGCATTGACAATCACCCTTCTTTGCATATTATATATGTCACAATGGAAGTCGTAAAGCTGATTATGCTGATTTTACTGGGCATTTATTTAGTTAAAAAACATCAAAATTTCAATTATGCAAATACTTAAATCAACTATACTGGGCGATATCGTCGCAGAAAACTATCAAACGGCCGCTGTACTGGAAAAATACCAGTTAGATTTTTGCTGCCATGGAACGCGTAGCCTGGCAGAAGCCTGCCTGGCTAAAAATCTGGATACCGACAATGTGGCTCAGGAACTCCAACAGACCATCGATGGCAACGGCGCCCCCTTTACAGAACAGGTCGGCGTTCCCAAAGGATTGAAAGACTGGCCACTGGATCTGATGGCAGATTATGTGGAGAAAACACATCACCGGTATGTCACCCGACAGACGCCTGTTATTGAAGGATATTTAAATAAAATTGTACAAGTTCATGGCGATCGTCATCCGGAGCTCTCAGAAATCCGGGATATTTTTCAACAAACCGCCGGTGAGCTGGCCATGCACATGAAAAAGGAGGAACTCATGCTTTTCCCTTTTATCCGCAAAATAACGACGGCTTCCATCAGCGGTGCCAAAATCTCAGCGCCGCCATTTGGCAGTATTGCCAATCCTGTAAATGCCATGCTGGCCGACCATGAAGCGGAAGGAGAGCGTTCTGCCAGGATCCGGACACTATGCAATGATTTTACACCACCCGCCGATGGTTGTAATACCTATAAATTGACTTTTCAGCTCCTTGAAGCCTTTGAGCAGGATTTACATCAGCATATCCATATTGAAAATAATATCCTATTTCCACGGGCAATTGAGCTGGAACCAAGCGTTTTAAGTTAAAAGAACAAATAGGTAGTAGTATATAGAAGAACTTTTTGTAACTTTAAGTTGGGCAATTCTATTATAATTATGGCAATACCGACAATACATATAAAAAGAGCCTATACGCCAGCCTCCCAAAAAGACGGCTGGCGTATATTAGTTGACAGGCTCTGGCCCAGAGGCGTTAAAAATGAAACGGCTGAATATAATGATTGGTTTAAAGTGATCGCCCCGTCAACCCAACTTAGAAAAGCTTTTGGTCACAAAGCGGAAAACTGGCCTGAGTTTCGTAAAAACTACAAAAGGAACTAAAGGACAATATGGCTGCCCTGGAACAGTTGCTCCAAGTTGTTAAAAAACACCCTACAGTGACCCTGGTGTATGGGGCCAAAGATCCAGATCATAACAACGCCGTTGTCTTAAGAGAAGTGCTTTTATCCCTACTCAAAATGTAAAATTATGGCGCCCATTAAACGAAGTGAATACCTAAAACCCTTATCCAGAGAACACCATTATAGCCTGCTGTTTGGCTGGAAGCTCCGTCAAGGGATCAACCACGAGGTAGCCGTTAACCGGATGATTGATTATGTCCGGTATTTTGAGCTGGGTATGCTAATCCCGCATTTTAAAGAGGAGGAAACCTGTCTGTTTATTTACAGTGACAGTCCTTTTGTGCAGCAGGCCTTAGATGAACACCGCCATATACTATCCATTATTCAGACCATGAAAGCAGCGCCGGATAGAACCGTGTATGCCGATCTGATTGCCCTGGCCGATCTGGTAGATCGTCATGTACGCTTTGAGGAAAGACAACTTTTCCCTTATCTGGAGCAGACCTTGACAGAGGCTGAGTTGGCAGCCGTTGCCGCGGCCATTCAAAACGGACCAGCCGTAGGAGATGACTACGAAGATCATTTCTGGGAGCACGGCGGGTAATAAGTAATAGCCTGGGATCAAAACAATTTGCAAGCTGCGTTCACAGCGATTAAACAGCCATTATCCACATCGTATAACAAATAACTAATTCGTTTATCTTTCCCTGACAATATATACTATTCTATTCGATACCTGCTTTTATCCACCGTTTATCCCATTTTAAGCAGCGTTTACCTATTTTTAGGACTTTATTTATGGCTTCCTTAGGTTTCTTTGTTATATTAGACCAACATTCACAAAATAGACCTTACCTAAAAATAAACTTTATGTGCACCCGCAGGATTATTGTACTGTCTGCTTTATGTTTTGCTTTACTTACTTCCTGTCACACCAAAAAGACAGTGGATCTATTAATTTACAATGCTACTATCTATACCGTTGACAGCAATTTTCTAAAGTGAGTGCAATGGCCATAGAAGGTGGTAAAATTATCGCTACAGGTGAGACAAAACAAATGCAACAAGCCTATGTGGGCAATCTGAATATTGATGCACAGGGTAAGTATATTTATCCCGGTTTTATTGATGCACATGCCCATTTTTTGGCCTATGGCCAGAGTCTTGGAGCTGTTGATTTAAAAGGGACTAAAAGCTGGCCGGATGTTTTGAAAAAACTTGCCGCTTTCAAAAAAAACAAATCTGGTAACGACACCACCTGGATTACCGGCCAGGGCTGGGATCAGAACGACTGGCCAGATAAACGCTTTCCGAGTAAATCCGGCCTGGATTCTTTATTTCCAAATAACCCGGTTGTCTTATCCAGAATCGATGGACACGCCGTTATTGCCAATCAAAAAGCGCTTGATCTGGCCGGTATCCGGCCTTACGACAGTATAAAAGGAGGGGAGATACTCGTTCAGGACAGCGCACTTACCGGGGTACTTATTGATAATGCCACACAACTCGTATTTAAACAGATTCCCATGCCCACAGAGGCTGAGGCAACTGAAGCATTACTGAAGGCCCAGCAAAACTGCTTTGCAGCCGGCCTTACTTCTTTGCAGGATATGGGAGAGGACACTATACTGATCCCCTTATTAGACAGCTTGCAAAAAGCAGGTAGCTTAAAGATGCGGCTTTATGTATTACTCCTTGATAAAAAAGCAAATTTTGATTACTTACTTAAAAAGGGAATCATTAAAACAGACTATTTGCATGTGCCTGGCTTTAAGGTGTTCGCCGATGGCGCCCTTGGCTCCAGAGGTGCCTGTTTATTGCAGCCTTACAGCGATGATTCTACTAGTTATGGATTTTTACTAAGTAGTAAGGCTCATTATGACTCCGTCGCAAAATTCATTTACAAGCATCATTTTCAGATGGCCACCCATGCTATTGGCGATTCTGCTGTTAGAACAATGCTTAAAATCTATGCAAAATACCTAAAAGGCCCCAATGATCGCCGTTGGCGTATAGAGCACGCACAGATTGTAAATCCAGCGGATTTGCATTATTTTAAAGACAATCAGATTATTGCCTCCATGCAGCCTACACATGCTACCTCGGATATGTATTGGGCTGAAACAAGGCTGGGGCCTGAGCGCATTAAAAACGCCTATATCAATAAAACCTTGCTTGAACAGTGCGGTTATCTTCCACTAGGGACCGATTTTCCGGTCGAAGATATTTCTCCGATTAAAACCTTTTATGCAGCGGTATTTCGCAGAGATGCAAGTGGTTTTCCCAAAGACGGCTTTCAAATAGAAAATGCGCTTACCAGACAAGAAGCCTTGCAAGGAATGACCATATGGGCAGCCAAAGCAGCTTTTGAGGATAAAGAAAAGGGCAGTCTTGAACCTGGTAAGTTTGCTGACTTTGTTGTAACGGATAAAGATTTAATGCAGGCAGACGTAGAGGATATACTAAAAACAAGGATCCTGATGACATTTATTGGCGGTCAGAAGGTCTTTGACCGCTCAGGTAGACCCATTCTAAGATAATCTTTCAAAAAATCAATCAAATAAAGAAAGCTGTTTTCCCTCACCTGGTTTTCTAAAAAGCGTCGTGTCTAATTGTAGCCTTTCGGTATTCAGGTGATTTAATTTGGCGTGGAGTTTAAAAGTCTGTCGTATCAATGTAGCGAAATGCCCATCTCCCCGCATCCTTTGGCCAAAGACGCTATCATTTACCTGACCGCCATGACAGGCCTCGATACTATGCCAGACTTTGCTGGCCTTATCAGGAAAGGTTTTTTCCAGCCAATCTTTAAAAATCACACCGATCTCCCCATTAAGTCTGACCACGGTATAACCCGCCCATTTTGCGCCGGCATCCGCCACGGTTTTTAATATACCTGCAATTTCGCTGTCATTTAGTCCGGGTATTATAGGAGCTTCCATAATCCCTACCGGAATACCTGCTGCAGATAACGACTCTATGATTTTTAATCTTTGACTAGCTGTTGTGGTCCTGGGTTCCAGTTTTTGCCTGAGTGGTTCACTAAGACTACCAATAGAAACATAGACCGCACAAAGGTTCATCGAGGCCATTTCACGAAGCAGATCCAGATCGCGCAAAATAAGGGCATTTTTGGTGATCATGCTAATGGGCTGTCTATAATCCAATGCAATTTGCAAAAGCTGACGGGTCAGTTTAAATTTTCTTTCTGCGGGCTGATAACAATCCGTGTTGCCAGAAAGCGTAATCGGATCACCGGTCCAGTTTTTTTTATTTAAAAAGGTTTTGAAAAGCTGGGGGGCCTGTTTTTTAACAATTATATTTCTTTCAAAATCAACCCCTGCGCTGAATCCCCAATACTGATGAGAATTACGTGCATAACAATAAATACAACCGTGCTCGCATCCCTGATATGGATTCAATGAATAGGCCATGCCTACATCCGGGCTCTCAACCGGATTTACAATGGTTTTGGCTTCCCCCAATATAAACTTTGTCGGGCGGTCCAAGGCCTCCCAGTCATCGATGCCTTCCACCTCAAACTTTCCATAACTATTTTTCAAAAAACGGTTATGGGGGCTGATCTGGGCACCTTGACCTTTTTGATAGCCTCCATTAAACATATCTTTTTTGGCAAATTCATCTTCCATTAGATAATAAAATTATAATATATAGAACAAATATACTAACTATTTAGAAACACAAAAACAATAATTGCCAATTATTTTGTAATTTTAATCATGAACTTCTCAAAATCACCCTCAAAAAAGGGTAAGTATTCCAGTAACTGGATGCGCTACCTCAGCTATGGCATCCAACTGATGGCCACCATTGGCATCGGCTTATATATTGGCTATAAGGCAGATCAACTGTTTAAAATTTCGTTCCCTTTACTTGTGTGGCTACTTCCTACGATACTACTGGTTTATATGCTCATTAAACTGGTCAAGGAATTTTCAAAAAACACCAAGAAGCAGGATGGTCATGCTAAGGATGGAAAAATTAATTGAGTTCCACTGCTCACCAGGTTCAATACATATATTGGCAAACATAACCAACCCCATAACCAACACCATACACAACATATACACAACACCACAAACCAGACAACATAAGGCAACATTAGGCCATAAATAGCCAATAAGCACCATCATTTGTTTTTTTGTAAGCAAAACCTCTTTTGAGACCCACTTTTTTTGAACACTCCTCTACCATTCTACCATCTGCTTACCCAAAATAAATCCTTACTTTTGCCCTTTAAATAAATTCCATGAAGAAATTCAGACTACAACGCAACTATATAAATTTATTACTATTGTTCCTGATTGTCAATACGTTTTGTCTTTTATACAGAAACGGATCGATACACCTGAGTTTTGAAGTGGATGTATACGTGGTCGTCATAGCCAATTTGTTATTATTTCTACTGGCCCTGTTTGGCTCTTACCGCCATGGCAGAGCCCTGGAAAACAAAAACCCCAACGTTTTTATTCGCTCTGTAATGGGGATGACTGTTTTAAAATTCTTTGTCCTGGTGGCTGCCGCCCTGATTTATGTTTTTACAGCCAAGGAAAACAGAAATGTGCCGGCGATTATCATATCCCTGGTGCTCTATATCCTGTATGCAATACTAGAAGTCAGTGCCGCCTATAAAATGAATAAAAACAAATCCACTGCCCAATAAGCATAAATAAACCTATTTTCTTGGTCCACCTATGGCAAAAACCCAGCGCCATCCCTTATCTGAGCTAGCCCAGTACCTTCCTGATAATACATTAGCAGAAGTACTGGCCTATTTACAAAAATACAAAGTTCAGTTAACCATCACCCAAGCCAGACGCTCCATTTTAGGAGATTATCGCAATGCCCATGGTCATCACGCCCACCGGATCTCTGTCAATGGGAATCTCAATAAATATAGCTTTTTAATTACCCTGCTGCATGAACTGGCCCACCTGGTTACATATGAATATCATCGCCACAGAGTAGCGCCGCATGGCAGGGAATGGAAAAATAATTACGCCGCCATTTTAAAAGACTTTTTGGCAAGGCAAGTGTTTCCTGAGGACATTGCAAGGGAACTCAACCGTTCCCTGCACAATCTGGGCGCCAGCAGTTGCTCAGAACCAGGACTTATGCGTGTACTAAAAAATTACGATGACGACACCTATGGATTACACCTGGTAGAAGACGTTCAGCCAGGCCAGTGGTTTGTCACCAGGGACAATAAAGTTTTTATAATGGAAAAGAAAATGCGCACCAGATATCTGTGCACTGCTTATCCAACCGGTAAACAATACTTGTTTAATGCCCTGTATGAAGTAAAAATCCTGGATAGTCACCCTGAATTCCCCTAGCATTATGCTAGGCATTAAACGGGCATCTGAAGCAATAACCTTTACTTACGAAAGGCACAATCTGCCCATTTGAACCGGTAAACCAAAAAATAAAAATAAGTGGGATAAATCAATAAAACGAAGTCGCTTTATTGATTTATCCCACTTATTTATTGATGTCAAATCTGTTTAGTCCAATAAGAGCCCAACCGGTCGCTTCAGGAAAAATAACTCAGATTGGTCTTGGGCGTTAAAGCCAGTAAAGACTGATACATCAGTTCAATGGTGGACTCAATATCTGAGCGGTGCAGCATTTCTACGGTGGTATGCATATAACGCAAAGGAATAGAAATCAAAACGGAAGGACAGCCGTCATTGGCATAAGCAAAACTATCCGTATCAGTGCCTGTACTGCGACTGGTCACCCTAAGCTGTACATCAATTTTATTTTTACCGGCTACCACTTGAACAAACTGCAATAGTTTATTTTGAACAGCAGGACCGTAGGTAAGCGCTGGGCCCTTACCACAGGCCGTATCTCCCTCAATGTTTTTATTAATAAAAGGCGTCTGTGTATCATGGGTAACGTCGGTAATAATGGCGACATTGGGCTTTATTCTTCGGGCAATCATTTCTGCCCCTCTCAGGCCAATTTCTTCCTGTACCGCATTGACAATATAGAGACCAAAAGGTAGTTTTTGTTTATTTTCTTTTAGCAACCGGGCTACCTGGGCAATCATAAAACCACCAATCCGGTTATCAAAAGCCCTGCCGATCAGATAACCGCCAGCCAGTTCATCAAACCCGTCCTGGTAAGTCACCACAGCGCCCACATGGATGCCTAAATCCTCCACCTCTTTTTTAGAACGAGCACCACAATCCAAAAACAGGTTATCTACCTTAGGCGTTGGTTCTTTTTGATCCGGATTATGGCGTGTATGGATGGCCGGCCATCCAAATACCGCCTTAACAGGGCCATTTTTACCATGAATCCATACCCGCATGGCCGGTGCAATCTGATGATCAACACCACCATTTCTTTTAAGATAAATAAAGCCCTGATCTGTAATATAATTAACAAACCAGGAAATCTCATCAGCATGTGCCTCAATCACCACCTTAAATTCATGATCGGGGTTAATAACACCAACTGCCGTACCATAGGGATCGGTAAAAGTCGTATCCACATAAGGTTTTATATAATCCAGCCAAAGATTCTGGCCACTGTGTTCAAAACCAACAGGGGAGGCATTGTTAATATAAGTTGTCAGAAATTCCCAGTCATTTTGTCCTACTTTCTGTCCAACTTTTTGTCCTGCTTTCTGAGCTGCCTTCTGTCCGGCTTTCTGCACCGCTTTTTGTGTGCCTGCTTTTTGTTTCTTTTCCTTTGCCATGCATTAGTCATTTTAGGCACCAAAAGTAAGCAATTTAACCAAACAGCAATGCGGCCGCAATGCCGCATATGCCTTTAAGCAGCATCAGCCCGTCAATGACCATCAGGTAAAACAATATAGGCTTTCTTTTATGCATAGAATAGGCAACAGATAGCAAGGCAATAAAAGGCAGGGTATTGATCAAAATGCTGCCCCATTTAAAATGCTGACCAGCAGTAAAGCCAATGAGCGCAATAAGGCCAATAGCAATGAGCGGTAATAATATGCTGAAAATGGTTTTTCTAAGCCCAACCCGAACCACAAAAGTCTTAAGATGGCGGTTATAATCATCTGCGTAATCCTTGATATCAAACATAATGCAGAGCACTGAGATGTACATCCAGTTTTTAATCAGAAGCCAAACTGACATCACGGAGATCTCATAGTGAAGGTTAATCTGCCATTTGTAAAACATAACCGGATAAATCGTCACAGCTCCAGCCCAAACAAAACCAATAATAAAAGGTTTGAGCCAGCCAGAGTTTCTCAGGTTGATTTTAATAAATGGAAAATAATCATTCCCATAATAAAAAAAAGCGACTAAGGGCACTAACAACAGCATCAGCCACTCATCCCCATGCAAACTGAATATCTCATGAAATTCCTTGATCACTAAATAAAGAGCAGCCCCGATGGCTATCAGGGTATACACAAATTGGGTAATGGTAATAGTTTTATAGTTTCTGGTATACCAGTGCGTCCGCCGGTTATAATAACTATTGGTGGTGGCAGCGGTTCTGGGTTTACCCGTAATGGAGGAGAAAATCCCAAAAAGGTGGAGTTCCCCCATATAAGCATAGCTATAATAGACAATAGTGCCTGTGATCAGCAATAAATAATAAGCAGGGGTATTTAAAGGTACTCCTTGTTGCAAAGAGGCTTCCATGGACAGCGCCACTGTACACAAGGCATAAAAGTAATTGCCAAAAAATATAAATTCCGTTAATTTCTTTCTCAAAATGCGACTACTTTGCTTTGCTTAAGAATTTCCCTGCAGGGACACCTTAAATACCGTAAACTACCTTCATTGCCCGGCCGTTAAAATTAATCAAAATACGTAAGACTGAAAGATAAAATAAGCGCTATTTGTTTAAAGAACAGTGTATACGAACCTTTTATGCAACAGGTCACAAAAAAGGTCAACCGGCCTGCAGCGACTTTAAATAGGTGTCACGCACAAAAAGTCCCGTCAGAATACGTAATTTTGCCCCCATTTAAACGAATGGACACGCACCAACAAATATTAATTGATAAAATATTCAATGCCCGGGCCTTTGACCCGGCATTGGCATTGGAAGTATTTAGATACCAATACGCATTCAAAGCTGGTGTGTACCGTCAGTGGTGTGAAAGTATAGGCATTCAGTCTTCTAATCAGGTGCGCTCCATAACCGAGATTCCCTTTTTACCGATCTCCTTTTTTAAATCCAAAGCGGTAAAAACAGGTGAATTTACCCCGGAGTTGATCTTTGAGAGCAGTGGCACCACCCAGACCCAAAATAGCCGCCACCATGTTAAAGATGGCGCCATCTATCAAGCAAGCTTTGTAAAAGCCTTTGAAAGGTTTTATGGGGATCCTAAAGATTATTGTATTTTGGGGTTGCTCCCCAATTATCTGGAAAAAGGGCATTCCTCACTAGTGAAGATGGTCCACGAGCTCAATGAGCTCAGTGGTCATCCAAAGGGCGGCTTTTATCTTTATGATTTTGACGGCTTAGGTAGATTATTACTGGAGCTGGAAAACAGCGGTCAGCAAACCTTACTTATAGGCGTCACTTTTGCCTTGCTGGATTTTGCAGATCATTTTGAAGGGTTAAAGCGGGCTGTCCAATGTAGCGATCCGCTTAACCAGATCGTTTTTATGGATACCGGGGGCATGAAAGGACGAAAAAAAGAAATGACCCGGCAAGAGGTACACGATCAGTTAACCAGCAAATTGGGCGTTAAAGTCATTCATTCTGAGTACGGCATGACAGAGCTTTTAAGCCAGGCCTATTCCAAAGGCAATGGCCGGTACCAGTGTCCACCCTGGATGCAAGTTTTGGTTCGAGATGAAAATGACCCTTTTGAGCTGAAAATCAAAGGGAAAGGGCTTATAAATGTCATCGACCTGGCCAATATTTATAGTTGCAGTTTTATTGCCACAGATGATATCGGATGGATCCATCAGGACTATTTTGAGATCTGGGGCAGGTTGGATCACAGTGATTTAAGAGGCTGCAGCCTGCTAGTAGTGGACTAGTAAAGACTGAAAAAAAACTTTATTGTTCCCTAAAGCCAATTAAAAGTCAATAGCGGGTAATTATCTGCTGTTAGATTAAACCTAAAAGATAATTATATATCTAAAAAATTGGTGTCGTTTCCCTTATATTTACATTATCAAAATGTAAGCTAAATCAGGGAATTAGCAATCGTCCGATTGAGCGGACAAGGAAAATTTAAATTATGGTGGCCTGGATAAGGGCCAATATTAAAAATTATAAAATTTTAACACATGAAAAAGCTATTCGTTGTATTATTCAGTTTGGCCACGACCGTCGGCTTTTCGCAAATCCGCAACGGAAATACCATTATAGAAAGAACCAGGGTAGGGGTTTACGGAGGTCTTTCCGTCGCCAACCAGGTCACCATTGATCCCGTCTACGGTGATGCTTATTCTGATAATGCCAAAGCAGGATTTATTGGCGGCTTATCCGTCAGCGTTCCCATCAGCTATGGCTGGTTTGTCCAACCTGAATTAAACTATACGGGGATGGGTACCAATTATTATGATGATCAGGTGAATGGCAATGTGAATCTGAATTTAAATTATATTAACCTGCCGGTACTATTTCGTTATTCTCAACCATTTACCGGTTTTGGCGTGTTATTCGGGCCACAGTATGGTTATCTGGTCAGTGCCAATACCATTCCTTCCGGATCCGCTAAAAAAGACTATGAAAAGGGCGATGTACTAGATAAATACAAAAGAAGTGATTTTTCTGGCGTAGTCGGTCTGGAATACTATTTTCCCAACGATGGCAGCGGTGCTACACAGTTTGGCCTTTCCGCCAGATACCAGTTTGGGCTGTTAAATGTCAATAATGGCGGTGTTACCTATGATGATGGCTCCTGGGCAAAACTGCACAACAACGCCTTTTTCATCACAGCAGGTGTCCGGTTTTAAAAAGTATCCAGCCATTTAATTTAATTAACAATAGACATATTTGGAAGCAAACCTGAACGGGTAGTCTGTTTCAACCAAGAAACGACTACCCATTTTTATTGCTTCCTTATAAAGATAATATTAAGCCTACCCCCTCAAAGTAAATACAACCAACCTTGGACCCCTATAAAACACCTACAACTTTGCCACATAAATCACTAACTTTACCCCCGAAAATACGGGACTCTATCCAGCTGTATAGTGAAAACAATCTTTACCGGATATATCCCTGTTTTTAAAGATATTTTAGAAGATAAATTAGAAGATTAATGTAGGAGATAACTTTTAGGATAACTACCTAACTCAAACCATCCTTTTATGCAAAAAGCGCTTCAGCTACGTATTACCGCACAGGACTTTTCCAGTAAACCGGCTATCCTTCAGCAAATTGCCCGGGCGTTGGATTTGCCAGCGGATCAGCTTACCGGCTTTCATATCCTTAAAAAGTCAATGGATGCCAGGCAACGACAGATCTATTATAATCTAAACCTGCTGGTTTACATTAAGGAAGCCTACCAGCCACTTACTTTACCGGAATTTCCGGCTAAAGAAGTACACCAGTCGGTTCATGAGGTACTAATTATCGGCGCCGGACCAGCCGGGTTATTTGCCGCACTCAGCTGCCTGGAGCACGGCATTCGGCCGGTAATGATAGAAAGAGGCAAGGATGTTCAAAAAAGAAGAAGAGATTTAGCGACCCTTAATAAACAAGGAAGCGTCAACCCAGAGAGTAACTATTGTTTTGGAGAAGGTGGTGCAGGCACCTATAGTGACGGCAAGCTCTATACCAGAAGCAAAAAAAGAGGCAGTATACAAAAAGCACTGGAAACCTTTGTACAGTTTGGTGCAGATCCAGCTATTTTATATGAAGCGCACCCGCATATTGGCACCAATAAATTACCAGCTATTATTACCCAGATGCGCCAAAAAGTTCTTGAAGCAGGCGGCCAGATCCATTTTGATCAGAAACTAACGGATTTTGAGCTTAAAGATGGCAAGATTATCTGCGTTACCACCCTGGCAGGAGACAAGATCAAGGCCAGTCACGTAATCCTTGCGACCGGACACTCAGCAAAAGACATTTACCGGTTATTAAAGGCAAAAAATATTTTTATAGAAAGCAAACCCTTTGCCCTTGGTGTACGCGTAGAACATCCGCAAAGCCTGATCAATGAAATCCAATATAAATGCACAGCGGCGGAGATGGCCCAACAGGGGCTACCTCCTGCAGCCTATAGTCTGGTCACCCAGCAGGCAGGCAGAGGCGTCTTTAGTTTTTGCATGTGCCCGGGGGCATTATCGCCCCGGCTGCCACCGAGCCGGGCGCCCTGGTCGTGAACGGCTGGAGTCCCAGTAAACGTAATAATCCCTATGCCAACAGTGGCATGGTCGTTCAGGTGGACCAAAAGGCAGCCTTTGAATTTCTACAAGTAAAAGGGCAAGGTAGTATTGATCCAAAAGATCCACTGCTGCTGATGCACTTTCAGCAGCTGGTGGAAGAGATCATGTATGAAGCGGGCGGTGGACAGTTCCAGGCACCCGCACAAAGACTCACTGATTTTGTCACCCACAAAAAATCCAGTAACCTGCCTGCCTGCAGTTATATACCAGGCGTTAAGAGCGCAAGGCTGGATCAATTACTGCCTCAGTTTATCGCCGACACACTTGGCGCAGGCCTGAAAGAATTTGGTCGTAAGATGAAGGGGTATTATACCGAGCAGGCCATCCTTGTAGGTACAGAAAGCAGGACTTCTGCGCCCGTCAGGATCCCTAGAGATCCCCTTGGCCTTCACCATCCACAAATCCAAAATCTATATCCTGCAGCTGAAGGCGCCGGTTATGCCGGCGGCATTATCAGCGCAGCGATGGATGGCACTAAAATCGTAGATACCATTGCAGAAAAGCTGGGCCTTTACCGGCCAGCTCCTGCAAAAGAGTGACTGTAAACAGCATGCTTAAGAACAACACACATACACCATACAAACAACACACATACACAAAAATTCAGGCGCACAAATTATAAACCAATGAACCTACTAGCCCATGCATATCTCAGTCAGCATGATCCCGAGTTACTTCTGGGCAATATGTTGGGCGATGACGTCAAAGGGCTGCAAATTAAATTATATCCGCCCAAAGTCAGAGCAGGTATTCAGCTGCATCGTTATATCGATAGTTTTACAGATCAGCATACACTGCTTAGCCAGGCAAGAGCGATATACCGGCCTGCCGCCGGTTTATTTGCCGGACCGCTGCTGGACATTACACTGGATTATTTTTTGGCAAACGATCCTGCGATTTATTCGAAAAGCGAATGGCAAAGCTTTGCCAGCTGGGCTTATCAAAGCCTGGACGCGCAAAGCACCTGGCATACTGGCGGCATGCGCCGCTATTTTCCTTACCTTAAAAAAGAAAACTGGTTTATCCATTACGGGGAGCTGCCTTTTATTGAAAATACCATGCGTCATTTACTTTCTCGGATTGGTCGGCCAGCAGCCAGCCCGGCAGCCATTTTGGCTTTTAAAGAAATCTGGATTATTTATCTCAGGTCTATCAAGTTTTTTTCCATGAGCTGGCCGCTTATGCCGCCAGCCAGGCAGCGCAGCTTTTACCTTAAAGTTTAAAGTAGATAAACTCGCTTTAGGGCTCCAATACCTATAAATTTTATTATTTGCAACTAATTAACCGGAAACTAGATTTCTATCCTACAAAAACAGCTAATTACCTACTGGTTTTGTAGACTTTTATCAAAATAAATTCTTTACCTTCGCACCTAAATTGAATCATCCTAAAATTCTATTATAGATGGCAAATGAATTAAACAACGTAGGCATCGGTACCAAACTGATCCATGCAGGAGCTGAACCTGATCCATTGACGGGCGCAATTATGACACCGATTTACCAGACCTCGACTTTTAAACAGGCCTCCCCAGGCGTGACCAAAGGTTTTGATTATTCCAGAGCAGGTAATCCAACCAGACAAGCCCTGGAAGCCTCTTTGGCTGCAATAGAAAACGGAAAATACGGACTGGCCTTTAGTAGCGGCGTCGCTGCAACAGATGCGGTGATCAAACTACTGTCTCCTGGAGATGAAGTCATTGCGGCTACGGATATGTATGGTGGAACCTACCGTTTGTTTGCCCAGCTCTTCGAAAAGTTCGGGATTCATTTTCATTATGTGGATATGAAAGATCCGGCTAATATCCAGACAAAAGTAAATGCCAATACCAAACTGATCTGGACAGAAACACCGACCAACCCACTGATCAATATAACCGACATAGAAGCGGTTGCAGCCATTGCTAAAAAGGCTGGCGCACTGCTTTGTGTAGATAATACTTTCGCCTCTCCTTATCTGCAAAATCCGCTTAACTGGGGAGCTGACATCGTTGTTCACTCTGCCACTAAATATTTGGGCGGACACAGCGACGTGGTCTTAGGCGCCGTCATTGTTAATGACAAAGACTTATATGAAAGGCTTTATTTTATACAAAAAAGCAGCGGGGCCGTACCCGGCCCACAGGATTGCTTTTTAGTGCTGCGTGGTATCAAAACCTTGCATGTGCGCATGGATCGTCACGGCGAAAACGGGGCTAAAATCGCCCATGCGCTCAGAAACAATCCAAAGGTGGCCGTTGTACACTGGTGCGGTTTTGAAGACCATCCAGGATATCAGATTGCTAAAAAGCAAATGCGCAACTTTGGCGGTATGCTGAGCTTTGAACTGAAAAATGATTCAATCCAGGAAGTAAACCGGGTCGTCACCTCAACCAAAATCATCACCCTGGCAGAATCCCTAGGTGGGGTAGAATCGCTGATCAACCATCCAGCCTCCATGACACATGCCTCTATTCCCAGAGAAGAACGCATTAAAAACGGGCTAAATGATGGTCTGATCCGCCTTAGTGTGGGCATTGAAGATGCAGCGGATTTGATTGCCGATCTGACCCAGGCCATTGGCTAAGGCCGGTAGCCATAGCAGATTATAATGGGCCAAATGGATCCAAATCATCATTTCTATAAAACAGTCGCCGCAAAAAGCATCACAGCTTACTTTGCGGCGATTTTGTTTGCCCATAAGCTTCTGTTTAGCCATCCACCCAAAATTTGCAACTTTAGCAGCGAATTAATGGGGATACTTAGGAAAGTTTTAGCAACTAGTCCTACTTTTGGCAAGAATAATGCTTTTAATGTCATAGGGAATGCAGCTAAAGCTCCTGCATAAAAAAAGCAGACTAAAGCAGCCCTGGAGCAACAGCAAATCTTAATAAAAGCTAACAAAAACCAGTAAAAGTTAGTAATTATAAGTAAGCTTGACAAGCATAATATAACCCTGGGATTAATCAACGAATGACCGCTGCGTTGATTGGATGGCAGACCAATAAACCTCCTGCCATCCAATCAACATAGGCGGCGGACGAGCAAAATTTATAAGGAAGGAATGAAATCTATTTTACTGTGTGTAGCCATTGGTTTAACACTTTTTACCGCCCAAGCGGCCTATGCGCAGGATACCACATACCACCCACGACCTGACAGTCTGCGAATGGACACCGCTGGCAAGGCAATTGCGACTACCTCAGACACGCTTTCTGCGTATCAACTGCGCCAAGACAGCTTAAAAGATAGTATAAAAGAAAGCTTACAAGATAGCATAAGAGTACATTCAATAGATAGCTTAAAACAGGCGCAGGCTCCAGACAGCGCGCGCAAGGCCCTGGTATTAGCCACTCCTAAGGACAGTACGCAAAAAACAGATAGCAACCAGGCGGATACCGCCTTTAATCAAAGCAATGGGCAATCAGTACAAGAGGCTAAGCAGCAAAATGAGCACCCGACCCCTGAAAAGGCCCAGGATAGCAGTAAAATCGTAGATATATTTGAAGAAATGGCGGCTGCCCGCGATCAGCAGGAACAAAACATAAAAAATGAAGCCGCCAGGAAGGCGGCAGAAAAAAAAGCTGCCCAGCAGGCTGAGCAAAAGGCCGAACACCAGCAGCAGACAGCCCAGCAACAGATCCAGGTGGCCATTTCCGAGAAAAAGCAGGCAATTCAAAATACAACAACAGGTGATACGACCAGCAGTCAAAAAAGCGTAAATATCGCAGATCCGGCGGCGCAGCCAGCTCACAAAGACAGCCTGCAGGCAATAAAGGCGACTTCGAGCGCTGTAGACTCCATTACAAATCAATCTGCAAATCAACCGACAAATCAACAAAAGCAGCCATCTGTAGCTGGCAACACGACGCAACAGGATAGTTCGAACTTCACACGCACTGCGGATAGGGTAACACCGGACACCAGTAATATGAGTGATATGGCGGTAAATCGCGATACCATTCAAAGTATTTTCATATTGCCACAACCCGCAGGGGACAGTTCAACGGCCGCCGATTCCGCAAATGCAACCAGTACTAATCAACCTGCAGCGCAAATAGGAGCGGACAGTGCAAGCAGTAGCGCCAGGCCTTCAACTGCAATGACTGACCACAATAAAAAAGTGAAAGACAGTCTTGACCAGTTATTTGCCGCCACCGCTGACGCTGCAATAGCAGATAGCAGCAAATCTGCCATTGCAAACAGCGCTACCAACAAAGTCCCTGCTGATGATACAAAGGCAAAGGCGCAGCACCTTACTCAGGTCCAGGCAACTGCCCAAACACCCGACACAACAAAAAGGCCCGCCAATAAGCCCGGCCGGGACAGTGTCACGGATCAAAGTATACCCAAACACCCTTCTGATACGAGTCAGGTCGCAGATATTATAGATTCCCTGGCGCCTAAAAACACGCCTTTTACGGAGCTGTTTCAGCCTTACCGGACCTTTAATAAACAGACCAATATAACCTCAACGACCAGCCTGACGATCCTGCAGCAAAATGTGGATTACAAGACCAGTGCAGATTTTACCACCCAGTATCAAAGAACAGGGGAAAGGGCGGGCAATTTTTTGTTTGACGTATCAGTTGTCAAACTCAATACAGAGGTAGAAACCATGGGCGTTCAGCTAAAATATGATTCCAACAAGAAAACAGACAGCACCTCCACCTTTGCCAAACCGCTTTTTGATATTGTGGGTAAAAGGACTTTTATACAGGTAGACAGCACCGGAAAAATAACGGCAATAGACAGTAGTCGACTGGGTAGACAGGTTAATACGGTGCTGAGTGGACTTTCACTCTCAGGAGGTGATTTTGAAGTAGGCAGCAATTTTGGGTTACTGGTGAGTAAACCTGGCACCCTTGATGTAGGGCAGCAGTGGACTGACTCTGTCAGCCATGGCGGCAATAAAAGGGTAACCACCTATAAAGTGCAAAGCCTGTTGGATGGCAATTTACTGGTCACTATTTCTGGTACGGTCAGCCAAACAGGAGAGATTTCCAGTGATGGCGCGATTTTCAAAACACATTTTACGGGGACACAAAATGGCAAAATGTATGTAGATCAGCAAACCTTACTGGTAAAATCCAGAGATATCACCCTTAACATGAAAGGCACGGTGGATTATAACGGCCAATCCTTACCTGCCGCTGGCGTTTCCAAGATCAAGGAAAAAGTGACCCCTGATTGACGATCAACCGTTTGTCACAATTGCCTTATCTTTACATCGTAATTAATTTTAAATTAATTATTTTTATTATTTAATAAAACCCGTAAAAAACCTTTAAATTAACCGGTATGCAATCAGACAAAATAGCCTCCCCGGCAGAGCGCTCCCAAGCACCAGCAGCAAAAAAAGGAAGCAAAAAAGCGACCACTAAAAAAGCACCCGTAGCAGAGTCAAACCCTGAAATTGAAAAAACGACTGCTCAAAAAGAGGCCGTAAAAGCCCCTAAAAAAGCACCAGCCAAAAAGGCAGCAACTAAGGCAGCAACTAAAGCAGCAACAAAAGCAGCGACAAAGACAAAAACAGCAACAGCCACTAAAGCAGCTGCTAAAAAAACGACCAAGTCCACCACCACTTCTAAGGCTGCAGGTAAGCTTAAAATCCGTTTTGAGATCTTCTTTTCAACAAAATTCGGAGAGGCATTACTTATTTCAGGGGCACATCCAGCTTTAGGAGCAGAAGCCACCATTGATGCACCCGTTATGCAGTACATCAATGACCAAAAATGGGCCATCAACCTGGAACTGGACAAATCCTCCATTAAAGACGGACAGCTCAGTTATACCTATTTATTACGTTATGATGATGGAGCACTGACTTTGTCCGCCCCATATCAACTTAATATACCCACCGGCGCTACCTCCATTACCGTAAGAGATAGTTGGAATGCACCCGGTTTTGAAAATAATGCGCTTTTAACCGATGCGCAGCAGGCTTTTGCTATTGAAGCAGGAACTAAAAAGGTTGCCTCCTCACCTAAAAAGAAGTTTAACCATCGCTTTATCATCAAGGCGCCTGCCTTGGAAGCAGGCAAGGCCATTTGCCTGATCGGCCAAGATCCTCAGCTTGGCGGTTGGGATCCTGCTAAAGCCGTGCTGCTGGAAAATCAAGCAAACGGCAATTGGCAAGTAGATCTAAGCCTTAAACTGTCTGAAGAAAATACCGCCTACAAATATGGTATTTATGATTTAGCCACCAGCCAGCTGGAAAGTTATGAAACAGGGGAGAACAGAATACTTCAAACAGACAATGCCGGGTCTGCTTTACTGATTCAGCAAGACGGTTTTATACGGACCAACTGAAGGACGCATAGCGTAAAAGGCGCCGGATTTATTGTACCTGTTTTTAGTCTGCGTTCGAACCGCAGTTTTGGTGTCGGAGATTTTTCCGACCTCAAAAAAGCCGTTTTATGGGCTGCAGCTACGGGCCAAAAGCTGATTCAACTGCTGCCCATTCATGATACGACCGCAACACACAGCTGGCGAGACAGTTATCCCTATGCGGCCATTTCTGTATTTGCATTGCATCCGATTTATCTGGATGTAACCAAACTCAGCCAAAAGCAGGCGGCCCAGAAATTACTCGCCTCCATGGAACCACTACGTCAAAAACTCAACGCGGCGGAAGCTGTCGATTATGAAGGCGTGCTTAAAGCCAAATGGCAGATTATCAAAGCCCTCTTCCAATTGGAAAAGGAGACGGTATTTAAATCCAGTTCCTACCAGGCATTTTTTGAGACCAATAAGGATTGGTTGATCCCCTATGGGTGTTTTTGCGTCTTAAGAGATAAATACGGCACCTGTGATTTTACGACCTGGTCTGAGACCCGTTATGAGCCACAGATAGCCACATTACTCAACACACTGGACCAGGAAGCATTGCTATTACATTATTATGTGCAGTTCCATCTGGACAAACAACTAAAAGAAGCCGTCAGCTTCGCCCATCAACATCACTGTATTTTTAAAGGGGATATCGCCATTGGTGTCTTTAAAAACAGTGTAGACGTCTGGCAAAATCAGTCGTTGTTTCATGTGGATGCGCAGGCAGGAGCACCGCCGGATGATTTTAGCGTCAGCGGTCAGAACTGGGGTTTCCGACCTACAACTGGCCCAGGATGAAAACAGCACATTACCAGTGGTGGAAAAGTCGGTTGAGTCATATGCAACAGTATTTTGATGCGACTCGTATCGATCATATTCTGGGCTTTTTCAGGATATGGAGTATCCCTGTATCGGCCGTTGAAGGCATCCTGGGCTATTTTCAGCCCGCAATCCCTGTAACAGAAAATGAACTTCGCGCACAAGGTGTTCATTTTTCACTGGAAAGGCTATACCGGCCCTATATCCATATCAAAGAGCTGAAAAAGGTCTTTTCAGAATCCTATCAGAAAATCACCGATGAATTTTTAAACGCTGAAGAAGAAGGCTTTTTTAGCTTTAAACCGGATTTTGATACCCAAAGAAAGCTGGATAATTATTTTAGAAAACGACCGGATAGCACCTATCATAAATGGCTACGCCAGGCATTACTGGATCTGCACGCCTCCGTTGTGCTGATCCAGGATCCAAACAAGCAAGGTAGTTTTCATTTTAGGTTTAATATGCAATTTACGAGTTGCTTTAAAACCTTGCACAGCTCTTTACAGCAGTCATTAAATGCGCTTTACCATGATTATTTTTTTTCCAGGCAAGACAAGCTCTGGCAAAAAGAAGCCATGGAGAAATTACCGATTATTAAAAACGCCTCCAATATGTTGATTTGTGGGGAAGACCTTGGCTTTACGCCCAGTTCAGTCCCTCAGGTAATGCGGGATTTAGGATTATTGGGGCTTTATGTTCAGCGCATGCCCAAAATCATGGGGCAGATGGCAGAAGACCTCTCCAAAGTACCTTATTTAAGCGTGGTTTCTCCCTCTACACATGACACCAGTAGTCTTAGAGGCTGGTGGCTCAGCCTGAGCAGGCAACAACAACAACTCTATTACCAACAGGTGCTAAAACAACCAGGCGACGCGCCAATAGGCCATGACTTGCCTGGTTGGCTAAATAAACTGATCATCAGACAAAATTTAGATGCCCCTGCCATGTGGAGCATTTTTCTTTTGCAGGATTTACTCAATATGGAGGATAGCCTGCATATTTCAGAGGTAGATCAGGAACAAATCAACCATCCAGAAAATCCAGATCAATACTGGCGGTATAGAATGCCAGTCACACTGGAGCAATTATTGGAACTACGGGATTTTAATCAAGGGTTACGTCAATTAATAGCAGATACAGGTAGATAAGGAGCATTTTGGTAGATAGAATCAGAAAAAATAAAGCCAACAAAGCAGGTTTATGGCTTAAAGAAAAACAATAGCTTACAATTTTATATATATAAGTAAAGGCGAACCAAATAAATGGTCCGCCTTCCTATATTTAACCCTGCTGCTTGAAAAAAAATCATTAAAAACAAGAGATTCCCATATAAGACCCGAGGCGGTTTTCTAAGTTTAAAAGGTTGGAAAAAAAATTACCTTTTTTATCCGTTTTTGCAGAATAATTAACATATAAGTAATAATACCGGTATAACAACGGGTAAAAACCTATTAAGCATCTATGGTTCCCTCAACTTTTCTTTTGGCTTCAATTCGTTAAGTGAGCTACAATTGGCGTATTTTTGCCGGATGGAAAAAAATCTGGAAGCGCTCACGGCAAACCTTGGTATAAAATCACTCAACGAATTACAGCAGGCAATGCTGGACGCCTCTACAGGTAAAGACGACCTCATCTTACTTTCCGCAACCGGATCAGGAAAAACCCTGGCCTTTTTGTTGCCGCTGCAAAGAGATCTGGATCCATCGCTTAGGCAAAATCAGGCCCTGATCATTGCCCCTTCCAGAGAGCTGGCACTCCAAATTGAAAATGTCTTCAGAGGTTTACAGACTGGTCTTAGCGTGACTTGTTGTTATGGTGGCCATAAAAGGGAGATTGAGGAAAATAACCTGAGCGCCTGTCCGGCCCTGATTATTGGCACACCTGGCCGTTTAGCCGACCACCTGCGCCGGGGTAATATAGATCCCACAGCCATTCAGACACTGGTTCTTGATGAATTTGATAAATGCCTGGAACTGGGTTTTTCTGATGAAATCAGCTTTATCCACAACAGTTTAAGCGGTCTGCAGCGTAAATGGATGATCTCCGCTACCTTACCCGTTGAATCGCCGGAAGGGATTTCACTGGAAGGTGCCAAAACACTGGATTTTAGAACAGATGCACTCCTGGAAGATAACCGCCTGGAATATAAACTGCTCAGTTTTGGCAAAGAAATTACCCGGCAGGCAGCCGCCTTCCAGCTAATCTGCACCCTTGGCGGGCGCAGCAGTATCCTTTTTTGCAACCAAAAAGACCATGTAGAAAGTCTATTTCACTATCTTAAGGAGCAGGGACTGGATTTAGTGTATTATCACGGTTCCATGGAGCAACGAGACAGGGACAGTGCGTTAAATAAATTCCGTAATGGAACGGTAAACCTTATGATCACCACCGATCTGGCCTCCCGTGGACTGGACATCTCCCACATTCGCTATATCATTCATTATCAATTACCCGAGTCCGAACAAGTCTTTATTCACCGCAATGGCCGCACGGCCAGAATGGATAAAACAGGGGCAGCCATTGTCATGCTGGGTCCTGACCAATACTTACCTCCCTATATGGATCCAGCGATGGAAAAGGTTGAGCTGAGCGCTAGCGCCCCTTTGCCGGCACCCTCAAAATGGATAACGCTATATGTAGCAGCGGGTAAAAAAATAAAGTAGGGAAAATTGATATTGTTGGATTTTTAACCAAGACAGGCGGCTTAAAAAAAGAGGATATAGGTCTGATCGAAGTCAAAGATTTCAGTGCATTTGTGGCCGTTAATCGCCATAAGATCTCAAAGCTACTCGCAAATATCAAAGAGGCACGCCTGAAAAACAAAAAAGTAAAAATCGATATCGCAAAATAATTGGCTACTTCAATAAAGTAAGCCAAAGTTTCCAAGGGTTGTTTTATTTTCCCAATCCGGATTATAATTGAAAATGGGTTTTAGCGGCAAAAAATTAGTTTTTTGATAACTAAATATTAATATTAATAGCCATACGAATTACCTCTGTTAGTCAACTAGTTTAGTAGAGATTATAGCTATTTTTTACACTTTATTACCACCTTCCATACAATTAGGACTAAAATCACTCCTTTTATCCCGTTTAGGTTCCATTTAACCCAAATCGGGGCTATTTTGCGCAATTTTTGCTTAAATTGCTGCTCCATTAATATGAAAACTATTTACTTATGCTATTAAGATCAAAAGGCAGCCTCCTTATTGCAGGAGCGTTGCTCCTTTCTATGGCCTCGTCTGCACAGGAAGTAAAGTTTACGGAGTACGATCTGGACAACGGGCTGCATGTCATCCTGCATCAGGATCATACGGCACCTGTGGTAGCCGTATCAGTTATGTATCACGTAGGATCAAAAAATGAGACACCTGGTCTGACTGGATTCGCGCATTTTTTTGAACACCTGTTATTTGAAGGAAGTGAAAACATCAAAAGAGGGGAGTTTATGAAAATAGTGTCGGCAGGTGGCGGACAAAACAATGCCAATACCACCCAGGACAGAACCTTCTATTATGAGGTCTTCCCTTCCAATCAACTCAAATTAGGTCTCTGGCTGGAAAGTGAGCGCATGATGCATCCGGTCATTAACCAAATTGGCGTAAACACGCAAAGAGAAGTAGTAAAAGAGGAAAAAAGAATGCGGGTCGATAACCGTCCATATGGTCATCTGATGGAGGATGTATTTAAAAATCTGTTTACCAAACATCCTTATCACTGGCAGACCATTGGTTCTATGGATGATATTAACCGCGCCAAACTAAGTGAGTTTCAGGACTTCTTTAAAAAATTCTATACACCGGGCAATGCGGTACTTAGTATTTCCGGTGATCTGAATATAGATTCTACCAAAGCCTTGATTAGTTCCTACTTTGGTCCAATTGCCAACGGGCCGAAGGTCGTTCAACCAAGCATCAAAGAAGATCCGATTACCCATCAAATCATCGATACCGCCTACGACGCGAATATCCAGGTACCTGCGCTGCTCACCGCCTACAGAACACCTGCGGAGAATTCCAAGGATGCGGTTGCGCTGCAAATGATCTCTTCCATCCTTTCAGGAGGCGCCAGTTCCAGATTATACAAAGAACTGGTAGATGATAAAAAGACGGCGCTGGAAGTAGCCTCCTTTAATTATGCCCTGGAAGATTATGGTGCTTACCTGGTACTGGCGATCCCTAATGGGGCTACGCCGCTGGACAGCCTTTTGCAGGCATTTGATACAAATATTAAAGAACTGCAAACCAACCTGATCAGTGAAAAGGATTATCAGAAAATCTTAAACCAGGCAGAAATGGATTTGTCAACAAGAGCAATACCAGTTTAGGCGTGGCTGAAGCCCTGGCTGCCGGTTATACTTTTTTTAATAAAAATACCAATCACATTAACGAAGAGCTACAGGAAATCAGATCTGTTACAAGAGAACAGATCCGGGATGTTGCCCGTAAATACCTGAACCCTAATCAGCGGTTGATCCTTTATTATTTGCCCAAGGCTAAATAGTACCCAGGTATCTTTATTTCCAAATTAATTAAGAAACTTCTATTATGCGAAAAATACTTTTTATAGCAGCCGGTGTACTTTTTATATCTGGTAGCTATGCACAAAATATCGACCGGTCACATGCCCCTAAACCCGGGCCGGCACCTGTTATTAAACTAAAGGACCCGGTTGTCTACACTTTAAAAAATGGCATCAAGGTGCTGGTGGTAGAAAACCACAAAACACCGATGATCAGCGCATCCTATTATATTTATACCGGACCGGTTAAGGAAGGGGATAAGGCTGGTGCCATGGGCCTGATGGGGCGTATGCTCAATGAAGGCACACAGCATATGAGTAAAGCGCAGTTTGACCTGGCCGCTGAACAGGACGGTACGTCTATTTCACTAAACAGCAGTGGCGGCTCAGTGGCCGCACTGGATCGTTATTTTGACAAAGGACTCGGGCTAATGGCCGATGCGCTTCGTTATCCAGCCTTAGCACAAAGCTCTTTTGATAAGCTGAAGACCCAGGAATTAAACGGGCTGAAGATCAGTGAAAAATCCATTAACACCATCGCCAGTAATGTAACCAGTGCGCTGGCTTATGGAAAACAAAGCCCACTGGGAGAATTTGAAACATCTGCCTCCGTTAACAATATTGCGTTAGCAGACGTCAAAGATTATTATCAAAAATACATTACTCCATCCAATGGCTACCTTACTATAATCGGGGATATCAAACCAGAACAGGCGCATAAACTGGCCGAGAAATATTTTGGCGATTGGACGGGTGCCAAAATAACGGTTAGTCAAATTGCACCTGTCGAAAATCCTGCTACAACAGAAATCGACCTGGTGGATGTACCTTCAGCGGTGCAGTCCGTCATTAATGTCACCAATGTAATCAGCTTACCGCTGGACAATCCTGATTATTTTTCTGCCCTGATCGCCAATCAGATTTTGGGCGGCGGCTCAGATGCTTATCTGTTTAAAGATATCCGGGAAAAACATGGCTTTACTTATGGCGCTTATAGTTCTGTTAGTGGCGGTGTACACCAAACCCGCTTTAATGCCAATGCAGCCGTACGCAATGCCGTAACGGACAGCTCCGTGATGCTATTTATGCAAAACATCAAAAAATCAGGGATGGTGAAGTCGACCAGGATCTGCTCAGAGACACCAAAGCGGCTTTCAACGGCAACTTTGCGCTCGGTACAGAAACATCGCCCGAATTGCCGGTTTTGCCAGAAATATTATGATCTATCACCTGCCTAAGGATTATTACCGTACGTATCTGCAAAAGATCAATGCAGTTAGCGCAACGGATGTACAAAAGGCAGCTAAAAAGTATTTTAATTATGCCAATACCCGCATCGTAATTGCCGGTAAGGCAGATTCTATTAAGGCTGGCCTGGAAAAACTGGGCTATCCGGTGAAAATGTATGACAAGGATGCCAATCCCGTTTCTGCTGAAGCGGCCGCAGCAGCCAATAAACCAGCAGCCTCAGCTACAGAGGTGATCAATCATTATCTCAAAGCCATCGGCGGCGAGCAGGCCATTGGCAAACTCACCAGCGTACTGGCTTCAGGTACCATGAAAGTTCAGGGAATGGAAATGCCCATTACCATTAAGCGCATGGCACCCAATAAGGAGTATATGGAAATGTCCATGAATGGTCAGGTGGTCAGCAAAACGATCTTTAATGGCACAACCGGCTATCAGTTACAGATGGGACAGAAAAAGATTTATCCGCTGATCAGGTGGCTAAATATAAAGAGGAAAAAAGTCTGATCCCGCAACTGCACTATCTGGAGGGAGATTATAAACTGGTACCCGGTAAAGTGGTAAAAATTGATGGCAAAGATGCCAATCAATTAACGGTTACCGGACCTTCCGGCAAGCCTTCGGTTGAATATTATGATGTTAATACGGGGCTTTTGCTTAGATCTGAGGTTACTTCTGATATGCAGGGACAATCCATCCAGGTGCAGACTAGTTTTAGCGACTATAAAAAAGTCGGTGATCTACTCTTAAACCAAAGCCAGACGATGACCATCACGGCCCCCAGGGTAGTCAGGAAATGAGTATTCACTTCACCGATTACAAATTAAATGAAGGGGTCTCTGAGGCGGATTTTCAGTAGATTGGTTCCTTTAATTTACAAGATTTAAAAGCAATTATTTAGAACAGGAAGGCCTTCTTATTGTGGAAAAACTTTTTTCCACAATAAGAAGGCCTTTTTTGGGCGATACTATTCACTCCAAACAACCTAAAAAAGCCATAGAATAACCAAAGATTCCCGTAAATACCCCTTAGCATTACCTGTCAAATAACCGTCGACTATTTGCAGTCTTGGGCCACAAAACGGTACTTCAGCTGCCATATCAAGTTATAGTCTTACCTTAGCATTAAGATGAACTTTAGTCGGCGGCCGTCGCCAGAGACATCAATTTTGTGAAAAGCAGGAGCGTGGCAGTACTCACGCATAACCACTGCTGTACAAGTCGCGCATTAAGAAATTGGCGAACATTTTTTTGAATCCTTCCCTTATGCAAAAAATAACAACAAATACCTCCTATGAAGAGCAGCATATACCGGTACCATCTGCCTATGCAGATTTATATGCACATTTTTATTTTGCCAGCTGTGCGGGCAAAAAGCCGGTTACAAGAACCCTTGTCCCTACATATGAGCCCATAATCGTTTTTGTTTTCGGTCAAGGTGTTTATTTGCCCCATCAGCAATTAACAATTGGGCCGACTTGTTTTTTCCTGGGTACTATAAAAAAAGCATTTACCTATGCCTTGTTGCCCCATACTGAATTTTTGGCTGTATCCTTAAAAGAAGATGGATTTTACCGGTTTTTTGGATTTTCTCCTCCAGCCGCAAATACACCACTAGATCCAGACGCGCTGGTGGCAGAAGACTGTTTTGGTCAACTTTACACAACACTCAGCAGGTTAAAAACAGCTAAATTGCGCGTCCAGGCACTGCTGGAATATTGCAAGCCCTACCCAGTTGACCGGTCTCCCAAGGTTAGCCATCTAATTGAAGCGCATAACGGCCATTTAAGTCCAATAAAACAAATAGCTGCTACTACTGGTCAGACAGTACGTACCATTCAGTTACAGCATAAAAAGTATTTTGGCTACTCAGCCAGCGAACGCTTCAGATATGGCCGGTTTATAAAGACCCTCAAATTACTTCACTCAATCAGGAGCGCGGATCAAAAGCACAGCAAAGCTACCTGGTTCGCTTTGATAGAGGAGTCGGGATACTATGATCAAGCTCAACTGATCCATGATTTTCAAAACTTTCTGCAAACAACACCCAGTGCTTATTTAAAGCAGCAAGGCCACTTCTGCCTGCCTCACATAGAGTAACTGCTCCTAAGGCCCTACTTCAAGAGGACCGGCAGATTTCGTATTTATACAATTTTAAGCAGCATGACCGGGGTAGTTTTGTGGTTCAATAAATCCATATTTAACCATGAAACATTTAATTGTTTTCGCTCACCCCAATACCCATAGTCTAAATGCACAACTGAAAAATGCATTAGTTGAGCACTTACAGCATTTGAACCATAAAGTGCAGGTGCGCGATCTCTATCAAATTAATTTCAATCCAGTGCTTAGTTTTGAAGATATCAAAAGACAAAGGCAAGGACAGGTAGTGCAGGAAGTAAGCAGGGAACAGGATTATATAAAGTGGGCGGACCACATTACGTTTATTCATCCCATCTGGTGGACAGGGCTGCCTGCCATCCTTAAAGGATACATCGATCGAGTCTTTAGTTATGGCTTCGCTTATCAATATGTGGATGGTGTCCAGCAGGGGCTACTTAAAGGTAAGCAGGTCGTTGTTATTAATACCCATGGAAAATCAGCCAGTTACTATATTGATATGGGAATGCTCAATGCACTTTCTCTTACCTCAGACACTGGAATTTATACCTATGCGGGTCTTACGCTAAATAAACATTTCTTCTTTGATCAGGCTGATCGGGCGAATGGTCTTCAAATCGAAAACTGGAAACAACAAATCATAAATCAGTTCAATTCTTAGCCGTAAAGCCACTTCAATTTGCATTTAAAAATAAATAAAATCACCGAAATACCATAGAAAATACATCTAAGACATTTCGGTGATACAATTAATTTATTTAAAAAAAGCGCTTGCGATTAGCTTAGCTCAGATTGCCTTCCCCCTCCAATAGAGCGGCTCTGGTCTGCTGGTAGGAAACACTCATGGAACCCGTAAAACTGATAATGGGCGGGTTAATCTTCTTAATAGATACCCGGACCTCTTCCGCTAGTTTGAATCGCCTAAGTATATCATTGCCGATATTAATGACCAGGGTTTCCAACAAGGGTTCCGGCTTTTGCATATGCCGGCGGATCAGGGCGTAGACTTCAGAATAGTCGATGGTCTCATGGATATGATAGGGAGTAGAAGCCGGCAGATAATACAGCTCTACATCGAGCTTAAAATCACCTCCCAGCTGTTTTTCCTCTTCATATAATCCGTGACGCGCCCTAAACCAAAGATCCAGTAATTCAATTTTGAGCATGGCTTTTTATTTTCTGATAATCAGTTATGACCAGTTACATACCCCTTAGGCCAGACCTTTTTCAGTCAGGTAACGCTCTGCATCCAGGGCAGCCATACAACCGCTCCCTGCCGCAGTAACAGCCTGACGATAGATTTTATCCTGCACATCCCCTGCGGCAAATACGCCTTCCACATTGGTTTTTGAACTGCCGGGAATGGTTTTGATATAACCCGCATCATCCATGTCTACAAAATCTTTAAAAATAGCGCTATTAGGCTGATGCCCAATGGCCACAAAAAAGGCACTTACCGGAATTTCCTGCGTGTCTCCAGTCTGGCTATTTTTTATCCGGACTGCTTCTACTTTTTTGTCCCCTAAGACTTCCTCCGTTTCGCTGTTCCAGTATATTTTTATATTGGCTGTATTTTTTACCCGGTCCTGCATCACTTTACTGGCGCGCATTCCGTCCTCGGGTTTTCTGACAATCATATGTACGGAGGAGGCCAGTTTTGACAAATACACCGCTTCCTCACAGGCGGTATCGCCTGCGCCCACAATAGCCACCTCTTTACCTCTGAAGAAAAACCCGTCACAAACAGCGCAGGCACTGACGCCATAACCATTTAAACGCTGTTCGCTTTCCAGATTCAGCCATTTGGCAGAAGCGCCCGTTGAAATAATCACTGTATCTGCTTCAATCCAGTCTTTCTCGTCCACCTGAACTTTATGTACCGGACCAGTAAAGTCCACCTTAGTGGCCAGACCATAGCGGATATCTGTACCCATCTTTTTTGCCTGATTTTCAAAATCAACCATCATTTCAGGACCCTGGATGCCATCCGGGTAGCCTGGATAATTTTCCACCTCTGTGGTAATGGTTAACTGGCCACCCGGCTGAATACCCTGATACAAAACAGGCTTCATACCAGCACGTGCTGCATATATAGCAGCCGTATACCCTGCCGGACCGGAACCAATAATCAGACAATGTACTTTTTCACTCATTAATTTATCGTTTTATCTAAATGAATCGTAAATATATGGAAGTTCAATAATTCTTCCTAATTGCATCATTATATTCCAGATGGCTAATTCATAACACTTTAGCAACATCCATCTTATAATGAATGGGTGCAAAGATAATACCTTTTTACAGATCAAACCCCATAACCTGCCATCAGCAGTAACTATCCTAAAATACAGTTCAAAAAGAGAAATCCCCCTTTTAACATAGACGCTTCGTGAGCCAATAGACAAAGCAAGATTGAGCTTTTAAACAAAGCGTTACTGGTCTGATTGCAGGATCTTTGCTGGGCAAATGGCAAAACAATTATAAAACCTTCTCATTCACAATCTTTATCTCAATGCTAATCTCAATGCTAATCTCAACCTTTAACAAACATTACCATGGAAAAAATTAAAATAGGAAGCGCAGGTCCGCTTATTGGAAAATTAGGCTTAGGCTGTATGCGGATGTCTCCGGTATGGAACAACCCCGGCAAATCAGAAAAAGAAAGTATCGCTGCCATCCATTACGCACTGGATCACGGCGTTCAGTTTCTAAATACAGGCGATTTTTACGGCGCGGGCCACAATGAGTTACTCGTGGGCAAGGCCATTAAAGACCGCAGAGATCAGGCCTTTATCAGTGTTAAGTTCGGTGCTGTATTTGATGGTGCTTTACTAGGCTTTGATCTTAGACCAACATCTATTAGTAATTTCATCAATTACTCCCTGGTCAGATTGGGTGTGGATTATATTGATCTTTACCAACCCTGCCGCATTGATGATCAGCATCTTTTGGAAGATATTGTGGGTACCATCCAGGATTTGATACATGCTGGCAAAGTCCGCCACCTGGGCCTCTCAGAAATCACCCCCCAGCAATTAAAACAGGCACATGCCATTCAACCGGTGGCAGCGCTTGAATACGGCTATTCACTGGCCAACCGGCAACTGGAAAAAGAACTGTTACCACTAGCAGAAAAATTGGGTATTTCCGTTGTGGCCTTTGCCATTACCGCTGAAGGCTTGTTAACCGGTCAGCTGAAAGCACCTTTGGAGGCAAATGACCACAGAAACCGATTCAGCTGTTTTCAGGGAGAAAATCTTAAACATAACCTGGAAAAAGTGGCTTTACTCGCTGATATGGCAGCAGGTAAAAACTGTACGGTGGCACAGCTTGCTATTGGATGGGTCAATGCCCAAAGCAAAAACATCATGCCCCTTATCAGTATGAATACCCCCAAAGAATTAGGGAGACCTTACAGGCGATGGATATTCAATTCACCCAGGACGAACTGACTTTACTAAATAAAGAATTTAATGCGGGCGCAATTTGGGGAGCAACCTACCTGCAAAGATAAAATAGCGGGCATCCAGACATAAAAACAAATGTGTTTATAGGGTGGGGGACTTCCTTATTCTTGACGGGCTATAGACTGGCCGCCTTATTGCCTTTATCTTTGCCTATATCGAGATCCCCATTTTTATTATTATTTTCCTTTGGATCTGACGCTTTATTATTACCATTCTTACCGGAACTGTCTTTATCAGGTCTGGTAGGGGCAGATTGTTCAGTATCAATATTTTTAACCTTTTTCTGAGGCGAAGCAGATGGGGTAGGCGTTAAAGGTTCTACTTTGACGGCGCCGGTTGATTTCACCGGTTTTTTTTCTCCAAGGTCATCATCATCTTCAGCCGCCGCAATATCAAACTCCTTTTTCAACCGCAGCAATTCTGCTTTATATTGATGTAGCGTAATCTTGTTTTGTTTATACAGGTCCCAGATCTTCTGCACCCGGATATTATAGGCGCTGATGCGATTGGTATTTTTAAGCTGCACAAATTCATCGGCAATATCTACCGGCTCTTCGGGTAATTTTTCTGGACTGGAAGCCGGCAAAGGCCCTTTGGCTCCAGGGCCATTTCCCAAATTATCAGGTCCTTCAGGATTATTTGGGTCTTCTGGGTTGTCATCATCTTCTGCTTGTCTGGACGCCTCTACCAGATAGTTTGCCAGTACCTGTAAGGGTTCTTTTATTTCCCGGAGCTCGCGCCTGATGATTTTTTTTAAGAGCTCCCGCACCATAAAATAAAGGATCACCAAAAAGATCAGTCCGAGTAGTATTTCCAGGATTATAAATTGAACCGTTACGTACATAATATCTGTATTTGTTGCAACTAAAGATAAGCCTTTATTCTACTATTTGATATTGTAAACCTGATAATTTCTCTAAAATCAAAATAGCCACTGGTTTTTTAAGATAAACCGGTGGCTATTTTCCGTAGAAAAAATACAATTTTCAATTACTGGCCTAAAATCCAGGCAAAGATCAGGGGTGCAACTATGGTCGCATCACTTTCTACTATATATTTAGGGGTATTTACATCAAGTTTACCCCAGGTAATTTTCTCATTAGGAACCGCCCCGGAATAAGACCCATAGGAAGTCGTACTGTCAGAGATCTGACAGAAATAGCTCCAGAAAGGCACATCTTCCCATTCCAGGTCCTGGTACATCATCGGTACTACGCAGATCGGAAAATCCCCTGCGATACCACCGCCAATCTGGAAAAAGCCTACACCTTTACCACCACTGTTGGCCCGATACCACTCGGTCAGATAGATCATGTATTCAATACCGGTTTTAACGGTATGGACATTCAACTGTTTTTTGATGACATAACTGGTAAAGATATTACCCGTCGTGCTGTCCTCCCATCCCGGAACAATAATGGGGATATTTTTTTCAGCTGCGGCCAAAATCCAGCTATTTTTCGGATCAATCTCATAATAAGGTTCCAATACGCCGCTGAGTACCACCTGATATAAAAATTCATGTGGAAAATAGCGTTCCCCTTTGGCCTCGGCTGCTTTCCAGACATCCAATAGATGGGCCTGCAGGCGCCGGAAAGCTTCTTCTTCCGGAATACAGGTATCGGTTACTCTATTGTAATGATTATCCAATAAATCCCTTTCCTGTTCAGGAGTCAGATCCCGGTATTCAGGGACTCTTTTATAATGGGAGTGTGCGACCAGGTTCATTACATCTTCTTCCAGGTTGGCCCCTGTACAACTGATAATAGCAATTTTATCCTGGCGGATCATCTCTGCCAGGGAAATACCCAGCTCTGCCGTACTCATGGCACCTGCCAGAGAAACCAGCATTTTACCACCTTCCAACAGGTGTTTTTCATATCCTTTGGCAGCATCCATCAGCGCTGCTGCATTGAAATGTCTGTAATGGTGTTCGATAAATGTAGAAATCGGACCTCTGTTCATATCGATATTGTTTAAAATTTTATACTTACTTGTTTTATTAGCGAATAACCTTATGTGTCAGCTATCCGTAGATTTTTGATTGGCTTTGCGCCCTGCAAATTTAAGGCTATTTCTGCTTTATTTTTACGTAGCTGAATAACAGTGCTACCGGTTCATAATCCAGGTCATTGGATTGAGTGGGTTACCCTGAGAGTCAGTGACCATAAAGAAAACTGTAGGTACCCCTGACATGCCAGTTGCCATATGACCTAAGATTGTACCGGCTTTAACCTCGTCACCTTTTTGAACGGCCACATCTTTTAAATTACTATAGGTTGTAAAATATTTACCATGACGCACAATGACCGCATAGGTCTCATCACTGATAACAACCGATACGGTACCAGAAGCCACTGATTTTACTGTAATATTACCACCGGTAGCCGTAATCTCAATGCCATCATTGACCTCTTTCAGGGTGGTTCCAGGTATTGACTGCACCCCATAGGCACCAGAAATAAAGCCGCCAGTTACCGGCCAGGGGAGATGCCCTCTGTTCTTTTCAAAATCCAGGGATTGCGTAAGGGTCTTTTCAGTAGACTCTAATACATTATAAGACCTGCCAATGCGTTGCGCATCCACATCAGATTTCTGTTCTTCTCTAAGTTTAGTTGGCCCAGCGTTATCACTACCTGATTTATCTGCATTACTACTTGCATTATTATCCGCCACCTGGCCCTGATTTGCTGGCGCATCTGCCTGTGCGGTTTTTTGATCGGTCTTCTGAGATCCAGCCGGCGGATTGTTTTGCCGGGCAGCCTGGGCGGCGGCAGCCGCCTTTTGTCTTGCCAGCGCTTCCTGTCTTGCTTTGACTATTTTTTGTTGTTCAGCAATCCGCTCACGCCGGGCTTCCTCTTCCTTAGCCTTGGCGATCCTGGCCTGTCTTTCTCTTTCCTTTCTTTCAGCTTCCTGAATTTCCCGGCGGATGACTTGTCGCAGTACTTCCTGTAACTTTCTTCTTTTAACAGCATTGGCGGCAATCTCTTTGCCGATTTCGCCTTCTCTGGATTTCAGATCCAAAATAGCACTGTCCTTTTCATTGCGGTCAGACTGTAAGGCGGCCAGTTGATTATTTTGCTGTCCTGCAGCGATCCTTTTATCTGATTTAGTACTTTCAAGTTTGGCAATATTTGCTCTGAGCACCGCCTGGGCCTTTTTAATATTGTCTGCCTGGGTCTCCCGGTAAGCCCGGTAACTTTTTAAGTAAGCCACCCTTCTAATCGCTTCATTAAAAGAATTTGCCGAGAACAGAAAATTAATATAATTATATTTACCCCGGTTTTTATAGGCAAACACCAGACTCTGGGCGTATTTAGTCGTCAGGGTATCGAGCGCTTTTTTATTGGCATCCACCTCTCCGTTATATTTGGTAATCTTGCGGTTCAAATCCTCCATCTCTTCATTGATGGACTCAATTAACGCGTGACGTGCTTTGATTTTCTTTTCCAGTAAATTGAGCTCCCTGAGGGACAACTTTCTTGTCTGACGCACCTGAGAAAGCGTTTCATTTAGATTATCCAGTTCCTTTTGCAGACTTTTTTGTTCCTGCTGGATTTCGTTCCTTGTTTGTTGCCCATAACTATACACCCAGGAGGTGCTACAAAGTATGATGCATACAAACAATTTTTTCAACATAATGCTTATTTTTTCTGCTACTTATTTGATTGATATACTAAAACTTAAAGTTAATCAACTCAAGGGATATTCCTATAACTCCTTATAATTTTTAGGAATACTGAAAGGAAAACTTAAGGGCTGGTTAAGTAAAACCTCCTTAAACTGCAATTTGATATCCGTGGTTTTTTTGTCCTGTAGTTTGATTTTGCGATCCATAGCCATCAAAATGGAATCTACCGTTTCATAATTGCCATAAGTCAAAGTGCAACTGCGTTTTATACCTGCTGCGTCTTGTTCAATTTTATTGCTTTTCAAAAGCAATTTATGGGGACTGCTGACCACCCCTAAAAAATTCTTAAAGACTTCTCCCTGAAGCGCCACATACCACCTGTTGCGGTTATGGCGGTAGGAGCGTACCACACCCTTAGTAAATAAAGGATTGCCCAAAATGATATTTTGCATATCCTGAAAACTGATCGGCATTTTGGCAATCTGCTCCAGATAACTGATCGGCCTTCGGGTCACGGTATGTTTTAGTTTATCCATCAATACCAAAGAATCAGGCCGGATCATGATGCGGTAACCTTCAATCGCAAAAGGTCCGGTAAGCGATACCCAGATCACACTGTCTTTTTTCAGCCGGATACTGGCAGAAGCGCTGGCACTATTGTCCTGGGTGCTATAATCCAGTTTTAATTTAGCTTTAAGCGTGGTAAAATGCTTAATCTGCTGGCTATCCAGCCCACCCAGCACCCGGTGCAGGCTGTCCAGTTCATCGCTTTGCATGCCAGGCGTCACTTTAACGACCCGGGAAGAGTCATTTTGCTGCAGCTTTTTTTGAATATGCTGCGCCTTTTTGGAAGTGGAGCAAGACAGCATTAAAACCGCACAAAATACGGCTGCGCTGTAAAAGGTGCCGGAAAAAATACGTTTTATCATGTATTATATATAGGTTATTGTTGGGCGGCAGCTGTCCTTGCTTTTAATAAGACAAGTATTAAGTACAGCCACCAGTTTTTATTAATTTTTACCGGTATGCCCAAATCCACCGGCCCGCGCAGGGTTTCAGAAAGCCCGTCGGTCTCTAGCCACTGTATCTGCTCCACCTGTTGAATGACCATTTGCGCAATTCGGTCACCTGGTTGTATGGTCTGGGCTTCACCAGAAAGATTGACCAGGATTACTTTAATTTCACCTCTGTAATCCGCATCAATGGTTCCAGGTGTATTTAGACAAGTCAGCCCTTGTTTTACCGCAAGGCCGCTTCTGGGCCGAATCTGCGCCTCATAACCAAGCGGCAACTCAATAAAGATACCGGTGGGCACCAGCTGCCTTTCAAGTGAAGCCAGCGTAACCGGCTCAGTTATGTTTGCCCTGAGATCCATGCCTGAAGATCCTTCCGTAGCATAGGCCGGCAATGCAAAGGCTGACTGATTAACAATAGGTATGGTCATCTTTTCTTTTGGACTACTCATATAAATTATTTATTAAATATTATTATATTAAAAATAGGGCCTTCCTCCACATATCTTTTCACATATCCCTTCCTATATTCAGGTGCCCGTTTCCCGATCGATCCTAATTCGCCCTGCGAAAATACTTGATTCAAAAACAATACCGGGTAAAATGCACCAAGTTAAATGCCCCGCTATAATGCATTTGTTTTTTCCACAGAACTATACCGTAATCCCCTAATGGGCATAATACCTACTATACTGTTTCAAGCAGCGCCACCGCATGGGCGGATAATCCCTCTTCTCTACCCACAAAGCCCATGGTTTCCATGGTAGTTGCTTTGATAGATACTCCATCTACGGGTAATTCCAAAATATTTGCGATGACTTCCCTCATGGCATTTACATAAGGCTTGATTTTAGGCTTTTCTAAAAGCAGGGTAGCGTCAATATTAACGACCCGGTAGCCTTTGGTCTTGATTAACTGATAACTACGCATGAGCAGAATCTTAGAATCAATATCCTTAAATTCAGCACTGGTATCTGGAAAATGCGTGCCGATATCACCCAGGGCAAGGGCGCCTAAAATGGCGTCACAGATGGCATGTAAAAGCACATCTGCATCACTGTGACCCAATCCGCCTTTTTCATGTTCAATTTTAATTCCACCAATCCAAAGATCCCTGCCCGTCACTAACTGATGAAAATCAATGCCCTGTCCGATTCTAATCCCCATATTTTGTATTTTCTCTGATTACCTTATTATATAGTACTATATAGTCCTTTACAAATTGCGCTAAAAATAACAACTTTTAGCACTTTAGTTAGGGACTGTGCATAAAAAAAGCGAAGGTAACCTTCGCTTTTCAAATTCCCGCCTTTTGTCCCCACAATATCCACGGCGACACATGGCAGTTATCCTACCCAAATAAATTTAATAATTCTTCGTCTGCCCCAGATCGAAAACCAGGGAGAAACGAAGCGTATTGGACAGCGGATTGCGGTTTACACTGCTGCCAGAAGGTGCTAAATATGCAAAATTAAAATTAATGACATTGTATTTAATCCCTGCACCGGCCGTAAAATAATGACGGTCACCGGCACCGGCTGATTCCAGGTAATAACCTGCTCTTAAGAAGAACTGATCATTATAGCCATATTCAGCACCTAGTGATCCGGAGTAAGCGCTGTTGGAAAATGATTTACCCCAGCTTTCAAAAACACCGGTATTATAATAATCCGCCAATTGCTGTTGATCCACATCTTCTGTTCCGATAAGATCCGGGGTTTTAGGCACCAGCATATGGTTTACATCCAGGGCAAAGGTCAGTTTATTATCCTCATCCAGTACTGCATGATAAGCACCGCCCAATCCCAGATTGGCTGGAATAAACTGTTTGGCATCCGGATCATTGGTATAACTGATCTTGGTTCCCAGATTAGATAAGGTTAGACCAGCGGTCAAACCTTGACCTGCTTCATCCAGACCGTTATAATAACCAGATAGATCCACCGCAAATGCACTACCGGATTTCATATCATTATCTTCCGTTCCATTACCCAGGCTGGAATTGATATATCGTGCTGTCAGACCAATACCGAACTGTTCGCTCAGTTTACGGGAGTAACCAAACTCTACGGAGAATTCTTTTGGATTTGAGCTACCCTGTAATTGCCCGGTTTCATCAGCAAACTGGATGCTACCCAGGTTAAAATAGCGCACGCCTCCACTAATAGCCTGCTGATCATCAATCTTATAAAAGCCACCTAAAGTGACTAAATATACGTCACTGGCCACATCTTTCAGCCAAGGCGTATAAGTAACGCCAATCTGGCCATTGGAAGTAGCAAAAGGAACTTTGGCGTTATTCCAGAAAGTCGCATTGGCATCTGGAGACAAGGCAATGCCCGCTTCTCCCATTGCACCTGCGCGGGCATCGGGAGAAATTCTTAAAAACGGCGTAGCAGTCGTAACAATGTTAATAGGGGTGTTGGTCTGCGCCTCGGCCATAAGACCCGTTCCCAATAAAGCACTAGCCAGTATGGCTGATTTTTTCCAGTTGAATCTCATATTTAGATTTCTTATAACTTAATATATTTATGGTATGCTTCTAAGCTGTGGGCATCCATAGTTTTATGATAAACGCTAGTAATGGTTTGATTATTATCTAAGTGGAACAATTTTTTAGATTTAAGCCGCTATCAGGGTACAAAAAATACAAATAACCCCTGGTCTGATTTATATTTGCGCCATGATTTACCCGATTTTACGTAAGGCATTTTTCAAAATGGCGCCAGAAAAAGCCCATTATTTTGCCATGAACCGCTTGAAAAATATCTGCGGGCTGCCAGGTGGCAGGGCACTAGTCAGTGCCCTTTGTGCCCATCAGGACCCAAAACTGAAAACCAGCGTATTTGGTATCGACTTTAGAAATCCAATTGGACTGGGTGCCGGCTTTGACAAGAACGCCCTATATCTAAGAGAATTGGAAGCCTTAGGATTTGGCAGTGTTGAAATCGGGACCGTGACCCCAAAAGGACAACCGGGTAATCCGCAGCCCAGACTTTTCAGACTCCCTGCCGATCAGGCACTGATTAACCGCATGGGTTTTAATAATGACGGTGCGCCGGCCGTTCGCGAAAGGCTGGAAAACTGGCGGGAAAAACACGACCTTAAAAATGGCTTTATCATCGGTGGCAATATCGGTAAAAACAAGATCACCGAAAATGAGGATGCCTGGAAAGACTACCTGAGTTGTTTTAAAACACTTTTTGAAGCAGTTGATTATTTTACCGTCAATGTGAGCTCTCCCAATACCCCTGGGCTCAGAGCGCTCCAGGAAAAAGACAGCCTTCGTAGAATCTTTACAGAAATTCAAACAGTTAACCAGGGCAAAAACACACCCAAACCGGTACTACTAAAAATAGCGCCGGATCTAAATGAACACCAGTTAGCTGACATCCTGCAGCTCGCAACAGAAATTAATTTGAGTGGCATTGTGGCCACCAATACAACGATTAGTAGAGCAGGGCTTAAGACCCCGGAAGCCACCGTAACGTCAATGGGCGCCGGCGGCCTAAGCGGCCGCCCGGTCAAGGCCCGCGCCACAGAGGTGATGGAATTTTGATTCAAGGTTTACCTGCGTCCACGCCTGTAATCGCGTCAGGCGGCATTTTTACCCCCAGCGATGCGCAAAGCAGACTCAAAGCCGGTGCACGGCTGGTGCAAGTCTGGACAGGCTTTATTTATGAAGGGCCAGCGATTGCCGGCAAGATTTGTAAACAACTTGGCTAAATTTTTAGGCCTTAGCTTTCCCACTTTGGTTATGATTTCCTACCTTTGCGCAATTCCTAAAAAATATGAATCATACAATCTCATCCAACGAATCCATTCCCTCCGCTAAAAAGAAAATCATCGTATTGGGCAGCGGTCCCAATAGAATCGGACAAGGAATAGAATTTGACTATTGTTGTGTACATGGTCTGCTCGCTATCAAAGAATGTGGTTATGAAGCCATTATGGTGAACTGCAATCCAGAAACCGTTTCTACTGACTTTGATATCGCGGACAAGCTGTATTTTGAACCTGTATTCTGGGAGCATCTCTGGGAAATTATTGAGTTAGAAAAACCAGAAGGTGTCATTGTCCAACTGGGTGGACAGACAGCGCTTAAACTCGCCAAAAAACTCCACGAAAAAGGGATCCGTATTTTCGGGACTTCCTTTGATAACATGGACATCGCCGAAGACCGTGGCCGGTTCAGCGACCTGCTCAAAGAGCTGGAAATTCCTTATCCACAGTATGGTACCGCATTCAATGCTGAGGAGGCTATTGAGGTGGCACAAAAAGTAGGCTTCCCGGTACTCGTAAGGCCCAGTTACGTATTAGGCGGACAACGGATGCGCATTGTCTTAAATGATGAAGACCTGGAAAATGCAGTGGTCAGCCTACTTAAGCATATCCCGGACAATAAAATCCTGATTGACCACTTTTTAGACCGTTGTCAGGAAGCAGAAATTGACGGCATTTTCGATGGAGAAGATTTTCACGTTATGGGGGTAATGGAGCACATTGAACCCGCTGGTATCCATTCCGGCGATAGTAATGCAGTGCTGCCGGCCTTTAACCTGACGCCACTGGAAGTAACCACCATGGAACATTACGGGGAAAAGATCGCCCGTGCTTTAGATATACGCGGCCTGATCAATATCCAGTTTGCAATCAAAGATGGTACCGTCTATGTCATTGAAGCCAACCCAAGAGCCAGTAGAACCACGCCATTTATCGCCAAGGCTTACGGCGTACCGTTTTTAAATATTGCCACCAAAGTCATGTTGGGTGCGAATATGCTAAAAGACTTTAAGATCGAGAAAAAACTGGACGGTTTTGCCATCAAAGAACCCGTGTTTAGTTTCAATAAGTTTCCACATGTCAATAAGGAATTAGGACCGGAAATGAAGAGTACCGGCGAGGCTATCCGCTTTATTAAAGATCTGCGGGATCCTTATTTCAGGAAGCTATACAAGGAAAGAAGCATGCACTTGAGCAAATAAAACGGGGCGGGACGAAGTCAGAATCGAGATAAAAAATTAAAGGTAATTTTTACAAATGATTTCGTTTTGTTTCGATGTTTGGCACAGTATTTGAAAAAATAGTGAACAGAAACGCACAAAAAAATGCGCTCTTTTAAATAAGCTAAATAGCAATAAAAAAATAACAATAAAAAACAAAGAGATCAGGATCATAAAGACGTATAAAGTAAGTATATAAGGTATAAAATGTCTACTCCTGATTCAAAATATATTTAAATTTTCTCATAAGCAGTTAGTTTTGGTTGCGGCCCCTATTTCCATAGGGGCTTATTTTTTGCCCCTAACGCTCCATTATTTTTTGTCAAGGACCCACTTCCCCTAACATCCAAAAATTGTACATTAATTCCCTAACTTTACCCTTTGTGTAGTAGCCACTTCGACATTCAGGTTTTTGCATATGGCTAAATTATAATAACGGTCGGAATAGTTAACTGCTCACAGTTTTTTTCTTTATTTAAATAATACTATTTCAATTATATATGCAGTCTACTTGTAAATTTAATTTAAATGCTGCTTGCAGAAAACCAAGGCATTTAAACATGGCTAAATCTGGATCAGTTGCCCTTTTAACTTTACTAATAATAACATTGGTAATGGCAAGCACAGCGTTAAAGGCCCAGGCGTATAAAGACGCCACCTTATCTCCCTATAAGCGCAGTGTGGATTTACTGAGCCGAATGAACACTGCTGAAAAAATTGGCCAACTCGCTACTTTATTTGGCTGGGAAATGTACCAGAAACATGAAGGGAGTGGCATTATACAGCTATCCGATAAACTTAAATCCGCCATCGATTCCGGTCATATCGGTATGCTCTGGGGGACGCTCAGAGCAGATCCCTGGACCCAGAAAACCCTGGAAAACGGCCTGAATCCCAAGGATGCTATTACCGCGACCAATAAAATCCAGCATTATGCCATCACGCATAGCAGGCTCGGTATACCGTTACTGCTGGCAGAGGAATGCGCGCATGGCCTGATGGCCATCGGCAGCACCGTTTTTCCAACGGCCATTGGCCAGGCCAGCACCTGGGATCCTAAGTTGATCCGGCAGATGGCCACAGCGATTGCTAAGGAGACCCGCGTGCTGGGAAGCCATATTGCTTACGGTCCCATATTAGACCTGGCCAGAGATCCAAGGTGGTCCAGAGTAGAAGAGACATATGGCGAGGACAGCTACCTGGTAAGCAAAATGGGGGAGGCCTTTGTCCGTGGCTTGCAGGGGAGCGGTGCATATAGTCAGGCAAAGGACAGTCTGCACGTCATTTCCACGCTAAAGCATTTTATTGCCTATGGCATCCCCTCAGGTGGTCACAACGGCGGCCCGGCTGTCACCAGCAACCGAATGCTTTTTGATGATTATCTGCCTCCCTTTAAGTCTGCGATTACTAAGGCCGGCGCCTTATCGGTAATGACTGCCTATAACTCCATTGATGGCGTACCCTGCACTGCTAATGAAGCCTTACTCAAAGATCTGTTGAAAAACCAGTGGGGATTTAATGGATTTGTTGTTTCTGATCTGGGCAGTATCAGCGGTATATATAATAGCAGCCATACAGCAGCAGGCCCCACCCAGGCAGCGGCCGCCGCCTTGCAGGCCGGCGTGGACAGTGATCTGGGTGGCTATGGCTATGGTAAATACCTGGACAGTGCCCTTCAGAAGGGTTTGATTTCAATGGGGGATCTGGATAGTGCTACTGTAAGGATACTTAATTTAAAATTTGCCCTGGGATTGTTTGAGCATCCCTACAGATCAGTTAACGGGGCAAGTCTGGTTCACAACAAAATCCACCAACAATTAAATCAACAAGTAGCTACCCAGTCCATCGTGTTACTCAAAAAAAAGCTGCTGCCGTTAAGCCCTGACATTAAATCAATTGCCGTTATCGGCCCCAATAGTGACAATACCTATAATCAGCTGGGTGATTACACCGCACCACAAGATCCCGCAAGCGTTACCACAGTTTTGGAAGGTATCAAAGCATTAGTGGGCAAAAATACAACCCTTAGATACGCCAAGGGCTGCGCCATCCGGGACAGTTCAAGTGCCGGTTTTACAGCCGCCATTGATGCGGCTAAGGCCTCGGAAGTGGTGGTCGTCGTACTGGGCGGCTCCAGTGCAAGGGATTTTAAAACCGAGTATAAATCCACGGGTGCTGCCATTGCCACGCAGAACACCATAAGTGATATGGAAAACGGGGAGGGCAATGACAGAAGTACTTTAAAACTTCTGGGCAGACAATCTGAACTGCTGGCAAAGCTCGCTGCAACCGGCAAACCTATTATCCTTGTACTTATTAACGGACGACCAGTAGCCTTTGAAAAAGAGGCTGATATGGCGGGTGATATTCTGGAGGCCTGGTATCCGGGCGCCGAAGGTGGTAAAGCCATTGCACGGATTATTTTTGGCAAAGTAAGTCCCAGTGGCAGACTGCCCATTTCCATACCGCGCTCGGTAGGGCAACTGCCTGTTTATTACAGCCAACCCAAAGGATCAGGCGGTCATTACGTGGAAGGCCCCGGCCAGCCTTTATATCCATTTGGTTACGGACTGAGTTATGGCAGTTTTGAATACAGCGATTTAAAAGTCAGTAAAACAGAAAACAACCAGGATGTATTGCTAGATGTTTCCTTTAAAGTTACCAATACCAGTAAACGCTTCGCTTCAACAGATATACAGCAACTTTATATAACAGATCAAACCAGCTCCGTCGTTACACCCATACGCCATCTTGTGGGTTTTAGCCGCTGTTATCTAAAACCGGGTCAGTCCGTTACACAGCGTATAAAGCTGGATAAAACAGCGCTTAGCTTATGGAACCTAAAGGGGCAACAGGTGGTAGAGCCTGGTAATTTTATACTGGCTTTATCAAAATTTGCCGGCGATCCGGACGCCTTAAAAGCGCAGGTGGAAGTACATACCGGGTACTTACTCGACATGCAACCTATTGAAAGAAAATAACATGAATATAATAATAGGGGCAAAAAGGAGCCAAAAACGGGAGCCATTTTAAAAAAAAATGTTATTTTCGATCCCTAATCGTTTAGAAAACTATAAAACCATGAAAAAATTACCCTTATGTGCCGGGTTATGCCTGGCTGCCACCTGTTTTTTTACATCTAATAGCCAGGCACAACTGTTCAAAAAACTAAAAGACAAAGTATCCGATAAAATTGAAAACAAAGTAGACAAGGTCCTGGATGGCGATTTGGGAACAAAAAGCCAAAAGGACAATAATGCCAGTGCTGAAAATAAAGTGACCGCAAATATTGGCCTCAGTGGTCCTTACCTTTTTGTCCAGGGCAAAGACACGATTTATTTTGATAATTTCTCTGCTGATCAGACGGGTGCCATGGCCTCGCATTGGAAATCAAATGGTAGTGGCTCCATTGAGACCACGACACAGTTTCCTGGTAAATGGTTGTTTTTAAACGAGTTTACTTCTTATAAGCTCAAAAGTGATACACCACTACCGGATAATTTTACCATCGAATTTGATATTGTCACCCTGAGTCGTGACAAGGCCCGTGATCTGAACAGCCTGTCTTTTGGCTTCGCCCATGATAATGGCATTAGCAGCTATATTGGGGATGCTTATAATGAAGGGGCCATATGCCAGACAGAGATTCATTACTGGAACAAAGAAATCATTAATTCCAGCAGCGACAATAAAAAGTATAATACGATTAAATTTCCGCTCAAAGGCTATGCGATCGGCAAAATGCATGTCGCCATTACAGTCAAAGGGCTGCACATGCAGGTCTACCTGGATAAACATAAGGTTCTGGATACGGATATGTTTGCCAGCACGCCAGAAACAAAATATTTTTATATCAGTACCAGTACCAGACTGGACAATGGTGCAAAAATAGGTGTAGGTAACTTTAAAATTGCCGGACTTTAGGCTTTAAACTGGATAGTCTTCAAATTTAAGTAAGGAAAGCTTATATACTTAAATAGGGTAACCGTATATTTTTTCCCTTGGTGGTATACAACAAAATTGGGGAGCGAATAAAAGCTATTAGGCTTTATTCGCTCCCCAATTTTTATTTACTAAATCCTACAACTTACTAAAAATTAAGTAGTTGATTATTAGTAAGTAATTAATTGCTCTTCAATCGTTTCTGGAATGGACCGCCACTCATATTGCTGATTGCGCAGCTGCGGTTCAAAGCCTGCCTCCCGAATCGCTTCCTGAATGGTCTTATAGGTAAACCGGTGCGGTGCTCCGGCCGCACTCACCACATTTTCCTCAATCATAATACTACCAAAATCATTGGCGCCGCCATGCAGGCAAACCTGTGCGGTAGCTTTACCTACTGTCAGCCAACTGGCCTGGATATTTTTGATATTGGGTAACATAATCCTGGAAAGCGCGATCATCCGAATATATTCATCCGCAGTGGTCAGATTATGTACACCGCGTATTCTGGTAAGTAGTGTATCTACATCCTGGAAGGTCCAGGGTATAAATGCCAGAAAGCCATGGGCATCTTTGGGTTTCTCTGCCTGTACTTCTCTTATTTTGACCAGATGGATAAATCTTTCTTCAATGGTTTCCACATGTCCAAACATCATAGTGGCACTGGTCGTTATATGTAACTGATGGGCTTGGCGCATAATCTCCAGCCACTCTTCAGAACCACATTTGCCCTTGCTGATGAGCCTGCGCACCCGATCAATCAGAATTTCTGCGCCGGCGCCCGGCAAAGAATCCATACCAGCTGCTTTAAGTGCTACCAACACGTCATGATGGCTCATGCCTTCCAATTTACAGATATGGGCGACTTCCGGGGGCCTAATGTGTGAAGTTTGATCTGGGGAAATTCAATTTTAATCGCCTTAAATGTATCCACATAGAACTGCAAACCCAGCTCCGGATGGTGTCCACCCTGCAATAATAACTGATCTCCGCCCAGCCTTAAAGTCTCCGTAATCTTTTTGCGATAGGTAGCCATATCGGTAATATATGCGTCCTTATGCCCGGGTACTCTAAAAAAGTTACAGAATTTACAATTGGCAATACAGACATTGGTCGTATTTACATTGCGGTCAATCTGCCAGGTCACTTTCCCGTGTGGTACTTGTATTTTTCTAATTGAATCAGCCACCTGCATCAGCTCTGCCAGAGGGGCGTGGTGATAAAGAAAAACGCCTTCTTCTACTGTTAAGTCTTCTAGTCCAAGCGCTTTTTCGTATAATTTGCTTAACTCCATATCAATTTTTAATAGGACTCAAAGTTACAACCTTTGGCCGTATGTTGCGTCCGTTAAAACCGTAAATTCCCTGTAGTTTAGTTACTTTTGTAAAATGGCAAGCACGATGACACCACTGGCAGAGCGCATGCGCCCTTCCGATTTAACCGACCTGGTAGGCCAGGGACACCTGACACGGGAAAACTCTATCTTACAAAAGGCCATAGAGAGCGGACGGGTTCCCTCTATGATACTATGGGGACCGCCAGGGGTAGGCAAGACCACCATTGCCCATATCATTGCCGCCTCTGTAAAAGCCCCTTTTTACGAATTGAGTGCCATTAGCAGTGGCGTGAAAGACATCCGGGAAATCCTGGATATGGCCAAAAAACAAACGGGCGCCATCCTTTTTATTGACGAGATCCACCGCTTCAACAAAAGCCAACAAGATGCTTTACTGGGGGCTGTAGAAAAAGGCACCATTACACTCATTGGGGCCACTACCGAAAATCCATCCTTTGAAGTCAATGCGGCCTTGCTTAGCAGATGTCAGGTATATAATCTTAAACCACTGGATAATAATGATTTAAAATCATTACTTGAACTTTCTATTCAAAAAGATCCTTGGTTATCTCAGCAAAATATCGAGCTCAAAGAAACAGAAGCCTTGATCAGAATCTCGGGAGGTGATGGTCGTAAACTGCTTAACCTGTTGGAGCTTACCGTGCAAAATCTGTTGGCACAAGGGCAAAATGATAGTAAGGACAAAGTCGCTTCCAAAATTCAGGTGACCGATGCGGCTGTCTTACAGGTGGCTCATCAAAAGGTCGCCTTATATGACAAAAAAGGGGAACAGCATTATGACATTATTTCTGCTTTTATTAAAAGCATGCGCGGCAGTGATCCCAATGCAGCCGTCTATTGGCTGGCCAGGATGATTGAAGGAGGGGAGGACGTAAAATTTATTGCCAGAAGACTGGTTATTTTTGCCAGTGAAGATATCGGCAATGCCAATCCGAATGCGCTACTACTCGCCAACTCTACCTTTGATGGCGTCCATAAGATCGGTTATCCAGAATCCAGAATTATATTGTCTCAATGCGTCACCTATCTAGCATCCTGCCCAAAAAGCAATGCCAGTTATCTGGCCATCGGACAGGCGCAGCGCCTAGTTCAGCAGACAGGCGATCTGCCGGTACCCCTGCACCTGCGTAATGCCCCCACCAAACTGATGAAGTCCATGGGATATGGCAAGGATTACCAGTATGCACACGATTATGAAGGTAATTTTGCCGGGCAGGAATATCTACCGCAGGACATTGCCGGCACTAAATTTTATGATCCGGGCCCCACGCCCCGCGAAAATGAACTCAGAAAATATCTTAAGGAAAAATGGCAGGATAAATATAAATATTAAAAAATTGCAGATTCTGTCAGATGTATGAATTGTATTTACTATTAACTTAAAGTTTAATTAAATACTACAAGTAAAACTTAATCAGTTATTTATATAAAAAATTATTCCATTAAAAAGCACCAACTAGTAGTAGTAGGTGCTTTTTAATGGAATAGGAGTACGGCTGAATTAAACATCTAAAAGGTTTTATTAGACGGCAATAATCCCGCTTTTTTATTTTTTGTTTTTATTTTTTGCCCAATCCAAATAAGCCATCCAGATAATCCTCCTTAAATTCGATATAAGTCGGACTATCCCCAGAGGCGGTAAGGGCGGATATATCACAATTGAATAAATCTGTTACCAAACGGGCCATTTCCGATTGGGTCAGCATCTTGCCTGCCTTCACGGCCTGTTGCCTGGCCATACAACGAATGACCTTTTCTTTATTTGAAAACCGGATTTCACTATTAAAGTGCTTGAACTGCTCCAGCAATAATTCAATGGCCCGGCCTTCCCCGCCGGTCGGCATATCGGCCGGTACCGCCGTCACCGCATAATGGCCATTTTGGTCTTTTTCAATATAATACCCCAGGGCCTGAATGGTATCACTTAATTCTTCCAGCAAAATACCATCCGAAGGGGAGATATGCAAATCGCTGGGTATTAACAGTCTCTGAGCTGCACCTGAACTTTTATGTAACTTCCTGCTAAACTGTTCATACAAAATCCGCTCATGGGCCAGTTGTTGATGCACGAGTACATACCCTCTAATAGTCGCCGCAATAATATAGGTATGCTGAATCTGCAAAAAAAGCGCCCCTTCCTGCACCTGCACTTGCTTTCTGCCGCCTGTATTACCGCCTCCAAGTCCTAGACCTAGACCAAGACCTAGACCAAGGTCCGCTCCGGCGCCAGCCATAGCCAGATAATCCAGGCCGACATCGCCTACAGCGCCTTCATTTAGGTTATTAGAATCATTTTGTGCGTCAGTTTGCTCGTCAGTCTCTGTTGCAGGAGCATAGCCTTTGTTTAAATAATCTTTAGGGTTTTGGGGCAAATCAGTGGGCAAGGTACTATAGCCGTCCGGATCTTCCGGCAATTGATAACCGCCTGTAGTAGGATTTAGATTAAGCCGTAGCCCGGATAGCCCATTGTCACTGCTGTCAGATTCATCTTGATTTAACTTATCAGGGTCATGTCTGTCAGTGGGCGCTGTAAAGCCAGGCTGAAAGTTGTCTGGGGTACGAAGAAAATCTGCGATCCTTTTGGCTTCCCCAGCTCTGTCAGCAGCACTTGCACCAGATCCACCTAAAGGATCTGGACTTATATTACCTGCTTCCCCTGCGGGTTTATAGAAATCCTGCCAGTTCTTTAAATTCCCTTTATCTGACCCGTCAATAAAATGTGCCTGATTTTTCTGGGTAAAGGTTTTATAGAGATTTCCGGCAGAGGCGGCTTGTTTTTCCTGATCATTAAAAGGCTTATTAATAGCGTCCAATTGTTGGATCTCGGGATTCAATGAGAAATCCAGCGAAGGCGCCACGCTGGACTGTACCAGGGAATGCTTGATGGCGGCTCTCACAAAGGCATAGATTATTTTCTCATCCTCAAATTTAATTTCCTGTTTGGTGGGGTGCACATTAATATCCACCTGATTAGGATCTATATCAATAAAAAGTACATATAACGGATAGTTATCCTTGGGAATCAATTCACTGAATGCACCTGCAACCGCGTGATTCAGATAGGCACTTTTGATAAAACGGTTATTTACAAAAAAATATTGGTCTCCTCTTGTCTTTTTAGATACCTCTGGTTTTCCAATAAACCCATGGATATTAATATAATCTGTTTCATCGTTGACGCTGACCAGCTGGGATTTAAGATTGCTGCCTAAGAGCTGAACAATACGTGCCTTTAATGGCCCCTGATCCAGATGAAACATTTCCTGCCCATTACTGGTCAGGGAGAAGAATATCTCCGGGAAAGCCAGGGCGACCCGTGTAAACTCTTCTATAATATGACGCAGTTCTGCTGCATTGCTTTTAAGGAAGTTTCTACGGGCTGGAACATTAAAAAAGAGGTTTTTCATACTAAAACTGGTACCAACGGGTGCCGCGCAAGGTTCCTGCTTTTGAATGGCACTATGAGCGGCTTCTATTAAAATACCCAGTTCCTGATCCCCCTGGCGGGTTTTGATCTCTACCTCTGCCACGGCAGCAATAGAGGCCAACGCCTCGCCCCTGAAACCCATTGTCTTAATCTCAAACAGATCTTCTATTTTTTTGATTTTGCTGGTGGCGTGCCGCTGCAGGGACAATATGGCGTCCGTTTCACTCATGCCTTTACCATTATCAATTACCTGAACAAGCGCCTTACCAGCATCCTGGATCACCAGGTGTATTTGGGTGGCCCCTGCATCTATCGCATTTTCCAATAATTCCTTTACTGCACTGGCCGGTCTTTGAATCACTTCGCCTGCGGCGATCTGATTGGCAATGTTGTCCGGCAATTTCTTAATAATATCCACGTGGTTCTTTCTTTTCTGATTTTTTAATAAAGGGACGACGAAGTTAAAGCTTAATCTGCAAATATTTTGCCTCATTTGCAGGGTTGTAACAGTACCGCGGTTTTCAAAATTCAATAATAACCTTTATTTTTGCGCATCAATTAAAATTTATGGGTAGAATTTTTGAAGTCAGAAAAGCCACCATGTTTGCCAGGTGGGATAAAATGTCCAAGCAATTTACGCGCATAGGCAAGGAAATCAACATAGCCGTTAAGGCAGGTGGAGGCAATCCAGATACCAATGCGGCACTCAGACGTTGTATGCAGAATGCCAAAAGCGTCAATATGCCTAAGGACAGGGTAGAAGCAGCCATTAAAAAAGCCCTGGGAAATGATACGGAGAATTACGAAGAACATCTCTATGAAGGTTACGCCCCGCATGGTGTAGCCATACTGGTAGAAACAGCGACCAATAATAACACAAGAACCGTAGCCAATGTCCGGTCTCACTTTAATAAAGGGGGCGGCTCTTTAGGCACCCACGGTTCTGTGAGCTTCCAGTTCAAGAAAATGGGGGTATTTAAACTAAATCCCGAAGGATTGGATCCCGACGAACTGGAACTGGAACTCATCGATGCAGGTCTGGAAGAAATGGGCGATTCCGTGGATGATCATGATCATCCGGTCCTTGTGCTGCGCTGTGCATTTACGGATTTTGGTAATTTGCAAAAAGGACTGGAAGATAAAAATATCACGCCACTTAGTGCAGAAACGGAATGGATCCCTACCGTTACCGTACCGGTCACAGATCAGCAGGCGGAAGACGTCAGTAAACTGATCGAAAGACTGGAGCAGGATGACGACGTCAATAAGGTGTTTCACAATATGGGCTAAATAGCCTTATAGCTATATAGCTAAATCAACTTATAAACCTGGATCATTTCCACGGCCACTTCCATTTCCACTTGCGGCAATAGCTGAATAAAAGTAAGCCAAGCCTTATAATAAATACGGGTAAAGCCAGTAAAATAAGTAAAATTATATACCAAGGGTGGATTGCGTCGTCCAAGTAAAACTTGGAAGGCGCAATCCACCCCTTTCTTATTGTAGCTTATTCTTGCTTATTGAAGCTTAATTTTGCTGAATGGTTGCCTTTTATTGCTTAATCACGCTTACATCGCCATTACTGTCGCTGCCCCTTCTACTAATGCCCGTAGTTTTAATGGCCATCCTTCTCTTTTAAAATCGGTGCCAAGGTTTTTATCTTACCATCTATTTTAAGCGTTTTAGGTATCTCAATTCCGAGGAGCCGGGCCACCATTGGGTAAATAGCTACATTAGGAAAACTTTTGATCTGCTGGTGCTGTTTAAATGCCGGTCCCCAGCAATAAAATGTTGCCTGCATGTCCTGCAATCTATTATCAAAGCCATGTGCGCCAAGTCCTTTTCTGCCGCCAAAATAAAATGAGTATGGTGGATAAGGCACAAGGATTATATCGCCAATACGCCCATTTGGATCGTCTTTAGTACGGTAATGCCAAAAGTGGGGTGTCTTGCTTGCCTTATAAACTTTATAATGAGTAGCATTCAATTTCAATTGCTTATAGAGCTTACTTAAACCTCTCTGTCCCACTTCATCCCTCGCATAAATATGCGTAAGCGCACTGCCCCCCGAATCAGATAATGACTGGTATCCAGGACAGGAGCGCTCAGATATTTGGTGGTATCCAGATTGGCAAAGCCATGATCTGATAACACAATAAAATTAATCGGCAGACCGGTCAGCTTGCAGCTGTCATAGAGCTGTTCAATACTTTGATCAACAAACTTTACCGCAGCTGCTGTCTCGGGGGCGTCTACGCCATGGAGATGCTCCATATGATCTACCTCAGGAAAATAAAAGGTAATCAGGTGCGGACGTTTGGCTTCAGGTAATTCCAGCCAGCTTTTTACAGCGCTGATTCTACTATCAATGGGAATCTTTTCGTTATACTTATAATAATAAGTGGGACGGACCCCGTCTATCGCAGCCTCTGACCCCACCCAATAAAAGCTGGCAGTCAACATACCGGCCTTTTCAGCCAGCACCCACAAAGGCTCACCTCCATACCAGCTGCTGTCCCGCACTGCATTTTTATTACTTACTTTATAGGTCGCCTGCTTCTTTGGATCATAAAAATAGTTATCGACCAAGCCATGATGCGCGGGATATAAGCCCGTTATAATGGCATAATGATTCGGAAAGGTCAGGCTGGGGTAACTTGGCTGCATGGACTTTGCCTCAACACCACAACTGCGCATCTTTTTTAGAAAACGGGCATTGTACTTATCTGCCAGATCCCATCTAAAGCCATCAATAGAGATCATAATCAAATAGGGCTTTTTTTCTTGTGCCGGCAGATTCTCTCTGCCCGGCACTACCTGCTGAACGGTATCCTGAGCCAAGAGGCCTGTAATACTTAAAGGACTTATTAAACAAAATGCAATAAGTCCACATAAAAAGAGGCGCTTTACATATAGATAACTTAGTTTCATAATATGTTTTTATACCCGCCGTCCTAAAGGTGTTATAATTTGTAGAGGGTGTTAGAACGCTGGGCCATATAAATAATACCAGCAAAGTTCCTCAATTCTTGGAAAACCTAAAATTAAATTCTAGGTGATGCTGATTTTATCTTTGGGAAATGCTACTTTTAATCATCATAGTAAACAGGCTTTGCTGTTATTATAATAAAACAATATAAAGCCTGGTTACTTGCTATTTTTTTATCTCCAATTATATATCTGACTTTTCATGAGGGCAGTCTTACGGTTTATTCAAATTATTTATGTGGTTTATGCCATCATTATGTTTAGCGTACTTATGCTCTTTGTCATTCCTTGTGCACTACTCACCCTGGTGTTGGATAACAGGAGGGGAGGTATCCTGATTTATGGTGCTTGTCGGATCTGGGCCATTTTGTGGTATCGGTTAATCGGGTTCCGATATAAAGAGCAATACCAGGGAACACATGACAGAAAAAAAGCTTATATATTCGTGGCTAATCACAGCTCTTATTTAGATATCCCACAACTCATGCGCGCTATGCATCAACCCGTGCGTGTACTTGGCAAGGCTGAGCTTGCCAAAGTACCCTTTTTTGGGATTATTTATAAGGCAGCTGTCATCACCGTAGACAGGGGTTCCATTCATAGTAAAGCGGCCAGCCTTAGACGCTTGACCAAAGTAATAAGACAAGGTATCTCCATATTTATTTTCCCTGAAGGCAGTTTTAATGAGAGCGGCCAGCCGCTGGCCAGATTTTACGATGGCGCATTTAAAATGGCCCTTGAAACAAACACCCCCATAAAACCAGTTTTATTTTTGGATACCGCAGACAGAATTCCCCCGAGCAGCCTTTTTGGCATGACACCTGGCAAGTGCAGAACGGTGTACCTTCCGGAAATTCCGGTCACCGGTTATAGCGATAAAGAAGTAGGTGCACTTAAGGAAAAAGTTTTTTCAGAAATGGAAAAAGCTTTGATCAAATTTAAAAAATAATCGTATCTTGTTAGCCGCATTTAAAACGGCCTGAACCGGATCAAATACAACACAGCAGAAACCAGAAACACCCATAAAAAAATGCCCGCTGAGACTTATAATATAACATATATAAGTGGACCTAACGAAAGCCACGCTGGCAATTGGCATCTGTTGTTGCAAAGAACCGTTCAAGTTTGCCTTATGCAGGGTAATTGTTGCAGTAAGAGAAGTAAGAATGTGTGCCAGAGGAACCATGCTGCATCTGGATTTTTTTAATACATAATTTTAGCTATTTATTGTAGATTTTGTGCAAATAGGGGGTAACCTAATGTGCCTTTGTTTGTGATCAGGGTCTGGTAAATTGTCGGCTTTAATAATAAAAGATTCGTACGCCTAAAAGGGTACAAGAATTGCATGGAGGGAAGTGACCAGAAAAATGTAAGTGGCGATCATTTTTCAATTTAGCGAATGTGCAAAAACGAACGATTTTGGGAATGTAAATTTTGCATAGGTAAAATTTATATTTTAAACAATAAAAAGGGGAGATGTAGATTATAGGTGAGCAGAATGCCCGTGAGACAAGGGAATAGAGAAATTATCAATATTTTATTTGGAAGGAATTTAATTAATATTCTATGCACAAAAAAATTAAAAATAAAAACTTTTTTTTCAACATTATTGTCCCACTTTCGTACACAATTACGGGAATATAAAACGATGATTGTGCAGGTATTTCTGTAATCCTCTACCCCTTAAATTGGTAATAACATATTAAATACGTTTAAGTAACTATGAATAAAACGGCAGAATCTGTTTGGGCGAACTGTCTTGATATCATCAAGGATATTGTCGAATGGCAGCACTTTAAAACTTGGTTTGAGCCGATTGTTCCTATTGAGCTTAAGGGGAATGTTTTATTAATACAGGTACCTAGTAACTTTTTCTACGAATATTTAGAACAACATTATGTAACACTGCTGGCCAAGACCTTAAAAAGACAATTAGGCAAGGAGGCCAAACTGGAATATCGTATTATGATCGATAGCGGTAATACCAGTGGCAGGGGACATATGGATCTGGCTTCTACTCAAACGAAATCAGATGTGTCTAATACGCTGGAACTGCCTATGCGGATCAACCGCAATAGTGATGTGAATCCTTTTGCGATTCCAGGCATAAAAAAGATGCAGATCGACCCTCAGCTGAACAGTGAGGATACTTTTGACAAGTTTGTGGAAGGAGACTGCAACCGGGTCGCCAGAAGAGCTGGAAAGACCGTTGCAGAAAAACCGGGTAATAACTCATTTAACCCATTATTTATATATGGCGGTTCCGGTCTGGGTAAAACCCACCTGTTGCATGCCATCGGCAATGAAGTTAAGCGACTGCACCATAATAAGGTGGTTTTATATGTGAGCAGTGAGAAGTTTATCAATCAGTTTCAATATCACAGCCGCAATAATCAAATTAATGATTTTATTAATTTCTACCAGCTGGTCGATGTACTCATGATTGATGATGTACAGTTTTTCAACCGGGCTGAAAAGAGCCAGGATGCCTTTTTTGCCATCTTCAACCATCTGCAGCAGAGCGGTAAACAGCTGATCCTTACTTCCGATAAATCCCCCAAGGACCTGGACGGACTGCAGGACAGGCTACTGAGCCGGTTTCGTTGGGGCTTAAGCGCAGATATCCAGGTACCAGATTATGAGACCAGGATTGAGATTTTTGAACAGAAAATGCGCGATGAAGGTCTGGTAATGTCTCCGGATGTTGTTAAATACGTTGCTTATAATATCAATACCAATGTAAGGGAGCTGAGAGGTGCCTTAATTTCCTTGCTAGCCCAATCTTCCCTTAATAAAAGGGAAATTGACATTGACCTGGCCAAAAGAGTCCTTAGGAACATCATCAAGACCAGCAATAAGGAAGTCACCATTGATACCATTCAGCGGCTGGTCTGTGAATATTTTGATGTACCCTATAACCGCCTGCTGGAAAAGACCAGAAAAAGAGAAATTGTACAGGCTCGCCAGATTACGATGTATCTGTCCAAGAATTTCACTAAAAACTCTCTCAAAACAATAGGGGAGCATTTTGGGGGTCGGGATCATACAACCGTTATCCATAGTTGTCAGACAGTCAAAGATCTGATGGATACCGATACGATCTTTAAGGAAAACGTCCTGGAACTTACCCAAAAAGTACAATTGGCCTCAATGTAAAAATTTACCTTAGAAAATTTGGAAATAACATTGCCACGAATTACTTTTGCCTCCCATTGAAACGATGGGCTTTCAGCAAAACCGGTGAGGTGGATGAGTGGCTGAAATCAGTAGTTTGCTAAACTGCCGTACGGGTTAAACTGTACCGCGGGTTCGAATCCCGCCCTCACCGCTGGTAATGCATCCAAAGTGACTTAAAACCGTCTGAATTATACAATTTAGGCGGTTTTTTTAATTTTCCCAACCTTATTTACCCCATTCTAATCCATCCTGCGAGGTACCAATCCGGTTACCAATTTTGATTCCTATATTTGGTAACCGCGAGACGCTGTAAACCTTTACAGTACAGCGTTAGGGCGAACAGGTCAAAGGAATTCAAAGGAGCTCAAATGACATTAATTTGATCAACTTTTAAAACGGAAATGGAATGATGACAAATCAAAGCTTTTCAATCTTAGTTTGGGTCAAAAAAAGCAGACTCAAAAACGGAATCTCCCCACTATGCATGAGAATTACAATCAACAAAAAAAGAGCGGAGATTACAACGAACCGAAGTATTGAACCTCACTTGTGGGATCATAAAGCCCAAAAGGTGAAAGGTAACAGTCCGGCTACCAAAGATATCAACCGGCATTTAGAAGCTATAAGAACAGCACTTCATAGCCATCAAAGCAGACTGGTCACAATGGGGAAGATTGTTACCGCCCAAATGCTGAAAAATGAATACCTCGGAAAAACGACAGATCGGAAAACCCTTGGAGATGCCTTTAAATTTTTTATCGAGAGACGTAAGGCATTAAAGGAAAAAGGAAAGTTATCGGATACAACGCTTAATAAGTATGAAAAAACATTTGAATATGTCAAGCAATTTATTAAAAAAGAATATAGGGTAGAAGATATTCAGCTCTCCGATATCAATGTTTCTTTTATGGAAGATTTTGCCCATTACCTGTTAACGAATTGCGATTTAGGGAACAATACAGCCATGAAAAAAATTGCCCAGGCGAAATCCGTATTCATAATGGCACACGGACGAGGTTGGATTAGGACAAACCCCGCCGCACTTTATAAATGTAATTACGAGGAAGATCATCCTGTAAGGTTAGAAATTGATGAGCTGCACACCATCATTACAAAACAGATTGACCTACCCAGATTAAGCGAAGCCAGAGATTGTTACGTATTTATGTGCTTCACAGGATATGCCTATATTGATGTAAGTGGCCTTACCAGGGCAAACCTATTCAAAGGGCCCAATGGAGGCGTCTGGGTGACTAAAAACCGGGAAAAAACAAACAGCGCAGAGTGTGTTCCCCTCTTTCCAATTCCGCTAGGTATACTTCAGAAATACAGCAACCATCCTTTTTGCCAACAAAAAGGTAGGTTATTGCCCATCAACAGTAATCAAAAATTTAATGCCTACCTCAAAGAGATCGCAGACTTATGTGGTATCCATAAGGAATTGACCACGCATACAGCCAGACACACATTTGCGACGACTGTTACTTTGGAAAATGGCGTTCCAATCGAAACCGTCAGTAAGATGCTTGGCCACAAAAAACTATCCACAACACAAAAGTATGCAAAGGTCACTAGGAAAAAGATTAATGAAAATATGGGACAGTTAAAAAGGAAGCTCTTCGGCCAAAATGATGAGCTTCTAATGCTCGAAATAAATTAAAATTATGGCTTTGGCTGAAGTGAACCTTCAGCCAAAATCTATTAACTCAAGTATCCATATTGAAAAAAAATGAAATAGCAGGGACTCCTTATAAACCGGTTAGGTTCTTTAATTTTTGATATAATTTATAACCTTCTCAGTAAGGAAAGGGTCATTGTAAAAATTTGGACTTGTAATTAACGTATCTGCTTTTATATTAAAATAGTAAACCGACGGATAAATTGAGTTACTTGCCAAAGAACTTGTCTTTAATAAGATACTATCGTATGGTTGTAATTTCCCATCCCCATTTATTGCTTCACCCTGCCCTAAAGAAAACTGCCCCCGGTCAATTGTGTCATTGTTGTCAATGATAAAATAACCGTTACTACCAGTAAAAACTAGGGTATCTAAAAATGGAGACTTACCTAATGCGGCATCCGATGGAACGTTTATCCCAGATGAGGAATGAACAGACCACTTACCCTTAATAGCACTTACCACAGGATCAATGGGATGTAAAGACGAGTCGCTATACTTCGAACAAGCGGTTATACCTACTGTAGCAATAACAATAACAAAAAATAATAGGTTTCTCATAATAGGCTCCATTTTTATTAAACATGGCAATTTAATCAAAATTTGTTACTATTGCCAATAAATACAACCAAACCTCCTCTGCAAATACCTCGCAATTCGTCGTAAATTTACAATGTCAGATTTAAGTTGTTAATTAATACAGAAGCTTTTAAGACTTGGTTGCCAATATTTTATATTATTAAAGAGTTATTCTATAAACAATCTAAAAAAGATTGAATTGGAACAATTGATTAGATATTTATATAATGGATAACACTCTTTAGTGTTATCTTGGGCATATATCTAAGACAACAACCTAATAATTAATAATAATTATATGGAAAAATAACCATAGGGCTTGATAATTAAATTATTATATTTTTATAAATTAAATTATTTGTTTCCTCAGTTTATAAACCTATGGATTAATGGTTTAATTGGACTTTTTTCTATGGTAAGAAATCCATAGTTCACGGCATTTAAATTGTACCGGTATTTTATTGCCATTAAGTAGCTGTTTGGTATTGAGAAATTCGATCCCCTCAGCTCTTAACTTAGCGAACCCTATGTTTATTTCTGTGCCATGAAGAATTTCTTTCACTGGAAAATTCGTCGATTCTATTAAGTTTTTCCTTTTAAGGTACATTCTCATATTTTCTTTTTTATATAAATTAATGTCATCATATGTTAGTTGAACCGCACCATTTCCAATATCGCTACGTATTTCTTTACCATCCATTATTTCTATAAGATGATTTACTGTTTCGATATTTTGAGCATTAATTTCACTGAAATCAAATTTGGAAAACCTAACGTCATAATATTGTTGGATTTTTTTTAATTTTAGAAAATACTGAAGATGAAATTCGGCATATAGCGCTAACTTTAACAATACTGCCCCATCTGTTACAGGAAAAACCAATTATCAGGACCACACTGAGTATAGCAATTATGGGAAGTGAACGCAATTATAAAGTCGCCAAAAAGCTAGCTGACAAAGTTGGGTTTAGGGCGCTTATTGAAAATCCATTTGACTGCCGAATGACGATGGACGCCTCTTCATTAAAAACCCGCGAGTATATAAAGGGGATTTACCAAAAATTGTCCAAAGAATCTATGGTCAAAATGAATAGTAAAATTCTATATACCATTGGCATACTGGAGGTCATACAATCAGAGCTTGAATATAAATGCGGTTTTACTGCCACTTCAGAAGCCCTGAGTGATCAGATTAAAGAATTAAAGAGATTTATACCAAGGCTGGAGAGCGCAAAATTTGTAGAATAGAAAGCTTTCTGCTATTAAATCATAATAGTAACTTCATTTTATTTTTCACTCCAAAAATAAATAAAATGGAACAAATTATTCCAATCCGCCACCATCTGGAAATCAATTCTTTAAAAAACAGAATTGTAAAAAGAATCCCAAGAAGAAAGCGTCAAATCCTTGAAATTTCATTAGTCGGGCTTTCGGCATTAGCTGTAGTACTCAACGTCCTGTCCTGGATTTACATCGAAAATTTGGCTTATTTAACTTTCGTACCAATTTTCATTACTCATTATTTAATCTATAAATACCAGCAAAGCGTAACCGTCATAAAAGAAATATTTTACAAGGTGCACGAGATTGATGACTTCAAGGAATGGCAATATGAGACCGTCTATAAATTGTTGTTCCCATTGGGACTCTCAGACAAAAGTGCATTAAAGCGTTATAAGAAAAGCCTCAGAAAACAAATTAGAAAACTATCAGCTTGGAATCTAAAGGAACAATTAAAATCAAAAGCACTTATTCTTCAACTATTCTGCTGTGCAATAAGCCCTGTTTTTACTAAATACGATTCCATACAAAGTTTTACATACAATCTGTGTATGTTTGTATGTTTAGTTATTTTTTGCCGGTGTGGTGAACGTCTGACCAAAGCACCGTCTAAATTGCTACTTCTATTAAGCAACAAATATTATATACATAGAGATCTAAAAAAATTAAACGATTTCCTAAACAAAATAGAAAATTAAAGAATCCAATCAATTTGGCCTTAATAAAATCAAGCTTCAAGTTAATTTAATTAAGGCCAAATATTTGAAATCGAAGGCTGCCCATAAGTAACCAAAATTAACCAATACAGCCATTGATGGCAATTGATTAAAAGATTGCATTATTCCATTAAAGCAACCCCCGTTTTCTGAGAATTTCATCTGGGTCTCGCTCTATATAAGAATCATCGGATGGCTTTCCATTTGATAGATCTCTGACATTAAATTGATTAATAATAATCTTACCGTCAGGACCAACGGATTCAATGGATTCAATATCCTTTAATAGATCAAGGGCTAAATATTTTTTTATAAATCCCCGCTTTACTTTAAAATAACTTAATGGCTGAGGTAGTAAAGAAATCTCATCAAATGTCAGCAAATCATCATCTGCCCTTGCCTCAGTAATAATATCAATTGATTTTAACTGAGGTAATTTGATATAAACTGGTTGGAATACTGCCATTTTTCAAAGTGTTTGGCAAACACCGGCGTATTTTGACCTGGGCCAGCTGCCAAAATTTTATAAAATAGGTCAAAAAGAGCCTTTGCCTCTTCCAATGTAAAATAGTGAACAGGATAAACCTTATTTCCCATTGAAAAGTTAGCGATGAATTCATCGCCATTTATACGAACTGCCAATATATACAAATAACTGTTATTCATAGGGTGAAATTAATAAATTATCAACAATAGAGCAAAAAAAGGCCATGTAAGTGTCAAAGACCAACTAACGAGTAAGCTCAGTCAAGATTAGTCACGTAATTTTACATTTATTTAAGATTCGATTTGTTTTGAACTTGATATCTTTCCACAAACCACAAACTTCATATAATAGCCATTTCATCGTCCATTCGTTTTGAGACGGGTATACTAGCGTGCCATTTTCTATTCCCGATATTATTTCCACAAAAATACGTCGGCGGTATTCGTGACGCCAACACTTTCGCGGCAAATGCTCCCTCGCTCCCTGCGGTCGCTCAGTCCGCTTTTTCCACGGTTGTTGGCGCCACCAGCCGCACCGGCGTACATTTTTGTTCCAAAATCGGGAAAAATGAAAATGTCACCATACATACCGTCCACTAAAAACAAGTACCCTGCGTCATGGCCACTAATAATGAAATATTGGGCTGTTGAAAAAGAAAAAAACGGGGCGGATGATCATGTGATCCGGATGGGGATAGGTTACGAGCCTAAAATGCAATACTTAAGGAGCTTGTTACTTGCAATGGTGTTGGCGATGGGTTACTTAAATCTATATGGCACTTCACAGCATTAGTTATTTAGTATTATTCCAATTATTTAAAAAATTATTTTTATGTCGCACAATATAAATTTTAATAACGTAACGGGTAAGCACAGTTTTTTTAGTGTAAAAGAAAAACCGTGGCACAATTTAGGCCAGACAATCAGTGACTATCCTACCAGTGCAGAAGCAATAAAATACGCTGGACTTGACTATGCGGTAATAAAATCTCCCTTGCTTTGTCAAAGCGCCGCAATGGGTATCGATGCCAACGGAGAAATTGTAGGACAGATCTCTATAAGTGTACCCAATAATTTTGCCACAGTTCGCACCGACACCAATACCATACTTGGAGTGGTGGGCAAAGACTACCAAATTGTACAAAACAAGGATGCTTTCAATTTCTTCGACGATTTGGTGCAGGACAGAAAGGATATCCACTATGAAACAGCGGGGACGCTAGGCAACGGAGAAAGGATTTTCATTACCGCAAAACTGCCTGATTATATAAAAGTTGGCAAGGATGATTTTATAGAAAAATATCTATTTCTAACGACCACCCACGATGGAAGCGGCAGCATAACTGCAGCATTTACGCCCGTACGGGTGGTATGCCAGAATACCTTAAATTCAGCGATGCGTAAATTATCTAATGTAGTCCGCATTAAACATACGAGTAATGTTAAGCAGCGGTTGGAACAGGCACACAAGATAATAGGCATCTCCAATGAGCTTAGCGAACAATTAGAAGGCACATTTAATAGTTGGGCGAAGGTCAGGATAACCGATGGAGAAGTGAAAAGGCTTATTGAGATGGCACTTGCTCCCAATAAGGAAACGATTGACAAGATACAAAAGGGAAATTATGACGAGGTATCCACGCAATATAAGAATCAATGTAGTGATGCCTTTATGTATGCCATGATGAGCGATACGCAGCAACTCGAAACCACAAAAGGTACGCTATTCGGAGCCTATAATAGTATCACTGGCTATTTTCAAAATGTACACAACTATTCAGATAGTGAACAAAAAACGAAGTCCATTATATATGGGGGAACAGCATCCTCTAAAACACAAACAGCCTTTAATATATGTGATTCGTTTCATACAAACGGCGAGCAGATACTAAAATTAAATTAAATGTTTTATTGCAGCCGTTGACAAGGCGGCTGCAATATTTCTTATTCAATAAACTTTAGCCATGATAACAGTAACAGAGTAAATCTTCAAATTGAAACACGATAATGGAAATAAAAAAGTAATTGTCGTATCCCTTACAGGTCTTTTAGGTGCAATTAATAAGGTGATCAATATGGAGTTTTGCCCCTATTCCGCTATTATTTCCATAAAAAAAATAAGGGAGAGTACTTATTTAAAAATCTAAAATAATCAATTAGTATTCATTTAGGTATATAAATGCATGAAGCATTTATAAAAATCATCAGTCAAGAATCTAACGGACATCAATGGTAACTACATAGAAAAAGAAGACCTATCAAAATTCCTATCACAGATAGTGAAATCTATCAGCTACTACCATGATAATCGGTCATTACGGTAATTTGATGGAAAGTTATTGAAATACTGGACAGATCTATATAATAAAATACAGAAATTAATCATTTAATTAAACTTCTCAAATATGTATAATTTTCTTAATCATATAAAATCTTCCAAATTATATTGCTCTTTAATTACTATAATGGGGCTAGCCGTTCGCTATTATATCGGCAAAAGAAGATTTTACCGAAGGGGAGCAGGTGGCTTGCAACAGTATTCAATTTACTGGGTAGCTATAGTATCAACTATTATCGAATGGATAGGTCAGCTGATAGCTTATATTCTTATTATATCTGGCACTGCACTACTATTGGCTTGGTTTTATAAGAACGAATAAAAACAAGGAGGTAGCAGAATTTAAAACAATCGTAATTAAAATTTTAAATTATACAAGATGGATTTTTTTCAAAATATAAATGCTATGCAGGTTCAAGGCGATTGGATTATTTGCATACGACAAAGCAAGCCCGAAAGGATGACTGTTTCTGTAGTCTTTAAAAATGATAATTGTGGAGATACTGCAAGAAAGATGGTGCCTCCGCTTGTATTTTCAGATAAGGTTGCCGCAGAAATAGACGGGAGTTTCTTTGCAGATCTGAACAGTGTTATTCCTGATACTGCAAAGCTCTTCAGTAGTATGGAGCATTATCTAAAACAAAGAGAAGAAGCTCAAAAGCACTCCCAAATGGAGACGGGGAAAATTGAACAGCAAAAGAAGCAGCAGGTAGATAAGCTTAAGAATATGAAGAAGCCTTAAAAAAAGTGGAAGAACTGGAGAAAGAGGGAAAATTTAAACAGGCGTGGCTCAAAGTTCAAAACCCAACAGATTTTCCGGAGCATTCAGATGATTTGAGGAAACTAAAAAGCAGTATTACCGAAAAATTCGCCCCTGAAATATTTGCCAATAAAGAAAAATAATTACAAAAATTAAAATATATTATTATGTCAATTGCAACACTTTTAGAAAGAATATTCATTTTCAAGGATAATGGGGTAGAGATTTCATTACCAGATCCTGACAGTAAGCTCAGCCCAGAAGCAGTCCTCAATTTCTACTCGAATACCTACGATATACTGGTTACAGCCAAAGTATCAAGTGGCAAGATAAATAATGACAAACTGGAATATAAATTTGAATCCGTACTCGGAACTAAGGGATAAACTAGGTAACAATGAAAAATAGAACATTCATCATCAAACCCACTAAAAATAAGAAGCAATGGGAACTTCATCAACAGTTGTCAAAATGGGCGAAAAGCTTAAACAGGTTGCAGGAAGGAAACGGGATAAAGAAGGACACCCTAAAACCTGTTCCAATATCCATGCTTCCGATGATTTTATGAAAAATCGGTTCCTGCCATTATTCACTCCGAAAAATAATGGCATTGTAAAAGCGTGTGAAGCCAGTCTAATACAATCCTTATCATTTATCGGTGAGAAATTTCAGATCGAAATCTTGAATACAGAAGGGAAGGAGTTTCCCTATAATATCTTAGCGGCACATTGGGATATCCAGGGAAAGCTGAGGCGGATAAATGGAAATTTAAACCTTCGTATTGTTAAAAATACAAAGACCAATGATATTCACCTTGCAACTTATGAAAGCGTCGATACCGGTCAAACACTTTATTATATTCCCATTGTACCAATATATTTAATGCTGAAAACAAAGGGTAAAAGAAAATGTGGACAATTATTATTAATGATTTGCGCAGACTTATACCGAAAAGCGGGCATACCCATGTATACTAGAAACTGTTGTATTCAAGATTACTATGAATCGATTGAAGAGTACTGGTATTCTCTATTTGATGAAGGCGAGGAAATTGATATTGAAAAAATGCGAAGCGAGCTTCGGCAGACCCGAGTAATTGGTGATATCATGTCTAGGAAAATGGAGAACAATTATCTTATTGAAAATTATAAAGACACCACTTCGAAAATTAAAGTAAACAATCTTTTCGAACAGAAGTGCTTAATACTGGCTAAAGAAGCTCATGAAATTTGCAAAACTTTTCCAAATAATTCAATTTTCCAACATATTACATTTAACGAAGATGACTACGATGATAAGGGAAGCCCGGATACTTACATATCGTTTGTTGCTACTACGAAAGGATACCTTTGGGAAGACCTAAATCGCTCTATAAATGAAGAACTAAGTAACTACGCCGGAGTACTGGAACCGGAAATAATAAATATTTTCGACAAACCATTCAAAGGACTATTCCCTTCGCTTGATTATGAAAGGAGCATCTTCAGGTTAATCATAAAATTATCAAAGCTTATAAATGAAATAGAAGAATGGAAAATCTAATTGATATCACCACGGATTTTGGAAAACTATATATCCCTCAAAAAGCACTTGTATTTTATGCGACTGAGCAGATTTGCAATAAAGAATTTTATATTGAAGCATTCGATATTGGAAACGATGGGACACCGCTAAATGCTAAACCATTGTCTGTTAAGGAAAGTTGCAGACTGGCAATGCTATTAAATTCATCCAATAAATTGCGTCATGCCTTTTTAAAGCCTAAAGGCCTGTTGCCCGAAAGTGTATTATATATTAACCCAGAGGAAGAAGGTTTTGTCATTTGGCAGACAAGGCAACGAAATAACAGATTATTCTTTAAAGAAAGCCTTGGCATCCGTAGTGGTAAGGCCAATATACCTGCCCTTATCTGGAAAGCCAATAGAAACGAACTGTTCCTATACGCTCTGAATGAAAATGTTAAAGCCACTGAAAATACAGCGTTGTTTCATGCACCATTTTTCAATATCTATGAATCGGGCAGTGTCTGTATGGGCAATGTTGGGATTGATATAGCACCGGACATTGGATTGGAGGATTTTATTGCAGGGTGGGAGCTGTACTTTTTCAATTCTTATTTTAGCCATTCGATATACGGGTATGCTACTAAAACTAATATTGTTCAATTATGGCAGGGATTGATGGACAAAGGAAATAAGTTCCCCAACACTACATTAAAGCCGAATGGATTAATTATAAAAGATATTCTATGAATAAGTTAAAAGCAGTACACTTTATACACGAGTATTTAATCAGCCCGACCAATCCCATTAAAGTATGTTTAATTGGGGCGGGGGGACAGGGAACAGGGTTCTGACAGAACTTGCCACCATGAACGAGGCATTAACCGCATTGGGGCATGGAGGGGTACAAGTAACGCTATTTGATGATGATATTATAAAAATAGCTAATTTCGGACGCCAGAGATTTTCCAGAAGCGAAACTGGTCTTTATAAGGCCGCTGCATTAATTAATCGCTGTAATCGTTTCTTCGGGACTAACTGGAAAGCGGTAACTCAGAAGTTTACGATGAATGCATATAGTGTCCTGACGCAAGAGATGGCAGCCAACATATACATTAGTTGTGTAGATACGGTCAAGGCTCGTTTTGACATTGCCAAGATTATAAAATGTATAAAAACAGTGGCTGAACATCAAAGGGATGAGCCGTTGTATTGGCTTGATTTTGGCAATAGCAGAGATTCGGGGCAGGCAATTCTTGCTACCGTAGGAGAAATAGAACAACCCAAATCTACCAAATACCTTCCAGTTGGAGAACTCGCTTTTATCACAGAGGAATATCATGATCTCCTATGGCAATCTGAAAAGGGAGATAATACCTCCACCTGTTCACTAGCGGAAGCCTTGCAAAATCAAGACTTATATATAAACGGCTCACTCGCCGAAATGGGTTGCTCCCTATTATGGAACCTGTTTAGGGATGGCATGATAGAAAATAAAGGCTTCTTTCACAACCTGAAAAACTTCAGGACACTACCTATCAAGATAAGACCGCTGTCTTACCCTGCCTGACATGGACTGGGTGAACTTAGAAATTCATGCATAAATCTAGGCGGCTCCATTATCTGCCGCCCCGTCCCTTGGGCGGCAGTTAATGGAGCAAAAGCGGTGTAGTGTATTGAATGTAAGCAGGGCTGCGCCACTATGCAACATTCAATACACTACTTTTTTTTATTGTCTTTTATGTGAATGCTTTAAATATTTATTGGCTACGGAAGGAGGTAAACGGCAATGAGTAATTATGCCAAAATTTAAGTGAAGAGTGTTTACCAATTAAATCAAAGTCGCTGTCTGCAGGAACTAGTTTAATGGAAAATGCTATAGCATAAAATGCTATAAGACTGTCATTGCTTTTGCGGATAGTAAGGCTTTTTTTGCTTAGGGATCTATAAAACTCGCACCATAGACCAATCTTATGGAGCCAATCAAATAATGCTAATAATACCAAATTAATTTTATGGAGCGACAAATTGTGCATTGTGATTTGGATACATCCATTGTATCGGTGGATCAGTAGTTCAACAGCGCCCTGATTGGAAATCCTGTCCTAGTCTGTGGAGCTTCCGACCGTGCGGTGGTCTCGTCGTGTTCATACGAAGTGCGCCGCTTTTGGGTACATTCAGCAATGCCCGCAAGCAATTATTGGCAAGGGCGATCGGGACGAGTACAGTAAATAATCCCGTATCGTTACCGAAATCATAGAGGAAAGAACACCAATACCGGAGAAAGCCTGTATAGATCAACATTATCCTGATATTTCCGGGGTGGATAAATTTTTCGGTAGCTGGAGTTTAGCAAAGGGACTCCGGCACAGAGTTATTGAAGAAACCGGACTGCCGATATCTTTTGGACTGTCTGTTAATTAAACAGTCTCTAAGATACCAACAGGGGAAGCCAAACTCTGTAATGAAAGGAAAGTGGCTTTCGGGGTCGAAAAGCAGTTTTTGGCGCTGCTATCAATTCGTAAGATACCAATGGTGGGAGAGAAGACCTATATACAGCTTCGTAATATGGGTGTTCCTAAAATCCAGACTATTCAAGAAATGACTCCAGATACCATGCAAAGAATACTGGGAGCTAATGGTATGACAATCTGAAAAAAAGCAAATGGCGTCGACGAGTCGCCAGTATTGCCTATTGTGAACAAAAAACTATGAGCAAAGAAAATACTTTTGAAAGAGATAGGATTGATATGTCATTGCAGAAAAAAGCTATAGCTAATGTGGTTGATGAACTTTCTATTGACCTAGGAAGTGAAGGAAAAGTAGCTGGCTGCATAACGCTTAAAATCCGATATTTCAATTTTGAAACTTTTACCGAACAGATGACAATTGGCTATACGTACTAAGAAAAAATCCTTTAGGCGAAAGCGATGCAGTTTTTTGGAAAGTTGTATTCAAGGAGAATGTTTATTCTACTCATCAGCATTAATTTCAGTGATAGGGTGGCTGGTGCCTACCAAATTGATCAGTTTAATGACATTGAAGGAGGGCTAAGCCTGATGCAAATGATGGATGGAATCGGAGTGCGTTTTGAAAACGATAAGTTAATGCGAGTTCCTGGATTTTAATACAATCAACAGGAAACTATGTTATTAAATGTGCACAGTTACTACAGCTTAAGATATGGCAGGCTCAGTTTTGAACAAAAAGTCCAAGATATGATGCAATTTGGAAATGATACAGCAGTGTTGACTGATATAAACTACAGCTCTGCGGTAGTGGATTTTGTCCTTCGTACCCGGGATCAAGGGCCAAACAGCCTTGCAGGAATGGAATTTAGGAATGATAATGAACTGATTTAAATAAGTATAGCAGAAAATCAGCGAGGTTTTAAAGAACTCACGATCTATTGACGTCTGCCAAGCAGTTTTGATTTTGACTTCAAGGAAGTAAAGAATAAGAAGACCTTTGCCGACAATCAGTATGATGATACAAGGCTACTGCTTAATTATGCAATGGATGGCTTTACCAAGCGGTATGATATGATGGGTAAAATAGCCAAAGAGCGTGTTGAAAGGAGTTGGATTACAGACGACCTAAACGGTGATTTTATTGATACCGTGCATTTAGCGCCGCGGCAAAGGAAATATCTTTTGCAGGGCATTGGAGTGTATTTGATTCAAGGGGAAAGTCGTTTTAGATTTTGGCTGTCCCGCCATCGAGGTGGAGAAATGCGCCAGAATGCCTTTAAAAGCCGATTCAAGAAGTACATAAATTATTCAATCACAAGAAAATAGCTTCATTAACCTAGCATTATTTATTCATTTTATTTTCTAAAAAAAGTAGTAAGTTCATTAAAAGTAAAGAATGGATTGCTACTTCCTTACAGTAGATTCTAATGAGAAAATTATTGTTTTCTTCGAAAATCTTCTTAATTTTACCGTCTCATAAGCAGTTAGTTTTGGTTGTGGCCGGGGTTTCTACTTTGGCCACTTTTTTGTCCATAGTAGTAATTGAAAATTAAATCATTGCACAAATAGCAGAAATCCGAAATTATAGTATTTTTAGGAAAAAGTTTCACAAAGAGAGTCTAGTGAGGTTAGTCTTAATACTGTAAGTCTACGACATAATTAATTATTCACTAATCTAACTCCTAATATAGGAGTTGCCTATCACATATATAGCCAAGTTGATCATCTATTACAGAGGTATTTTCATTAAGAAGTCTGATGACCATTTCTCGTTTTATCTTAGTATATTGTTCTAACTACCTCTAAGTTATTTTGTAAACTGAGATGCATTTTCCTGGTTCATATATGTGGCCAAAAAATTACTTCAATTGTTTTATGAGGTTAAAAAGTCGTGTGTCACTTTTTCAATATTATTCAAATTTTTAGATTGAATCTGATAAAATCCAGGCGAGTCTTTCCATTCCTCTTCAACTATCGGCTTTTCGTTTACTAGCTTATATCGTGCTAAAACAAGTATTATTTGCAGATGCATTGGGAAAAATACAATGAGCGATACACAATCCTTTTTAAAATCTTTGGGTTTTATTCTAAGTCTTTGAATAATATTCACAAATTCAAATTCTTTAGGTTTGGGTAACTTGATCGGAATACCGTATTTATGCTTTACACAAATACAGATCCAATTCAATTTGTGCGTTATATAGAATTGCTACCAATCCCTGATGTCAAAATCAAATCTCTCTTTTGCCCATTTTACTGTTGTTCCTTCAGTTTCCTAAAGTTCCCCCATAATTAATTCTGGTAATTTGATCACTTCATTTACATAGTTTTCAAACATATGAAAAAGTCCAACATATGCAAGACGAATTGTCTCATAAAAGGTTCCCTGAAAGTCAATTTCATCAATTCTTAAAATACTTTTGTATCTAGTATTCTGAATATCAGTTTTAATTTCATGGATAGCTTTATAAGTTGCTATAATAAATTGACTGCGAACCAACTCTTTAAACGTGGCTATTTCTGAAAGGCGATAGGATATAATATTAAACACATGGTTTCCAATCTTGGCCGTCTGAAATAAGTTGAAATTAGAATTTTACTAAATCCCTCAACTAGTTTTTCAACTAACCTATCAAATTTGTTTATCACTTTCTTTTTCATAATGTATCAAAATGTTTAATGAGTTAGTGTGTTTATGATTGGTCTATTTGACTTGAGGCATGGGACTGGATTTATCGAACGGGACTATTTTGCGTCGCATCATGGCCTTGTCTTTAAAATGTCGGGATATTTCCTCTGTGAGCGGCGTAAAGTTGTTGTTGTTATTCACATCAACATAATAAAAGATCCTGATCGACTTGCAGTTATCATGTTCGAAGATCATATTGAGCATGGTCCTGTCGGACAAGCCACAGGAATGCCCCAAGATGAAAACCTGGTATTCCTCGGCATCTAGGAAGCGGATCAGGTTGTGGTAGTTTGAGGTCTTAAAATAGCCAAAGGACTTGATATAATCGAAGTAACCATGTACTTTCTCCAGTTCCATTTTGGTATAGTCTGGGTCCAACTCGTCGCCAAAACCGAAGATAATGGGGTTCTTTTTATCTTTTAGCTTACCGTGAATATAATTTACCTCAATTCTCTTTATAGGGAGCATGGACCTGTTCTCTCTAAAATACTGTTCAACCGTAGATGTGTAATTAAAGTTTAAGATTAAATTTTTGTTAGGTAGTATATCATCTTCCTATTTTGTTTTAAGAATTTCAGTCTTATAGATTGGACTCTCAAAAATATCCCCAAAACCTGGGTGAAGACTGGATTGAGGAATGGTTTTTAAGTATTCCTCTAATTGTTTAATGATAAAAGCAAAAGAATTATTTAGGTCATTAAGTTTTTGTGGTTTTCTGTAGGGATCTTTAGATGCATATAGTATCCGTTTTAATTCTTCGTAATACTCATTTTCGACCTCGACCCAGGTAGAAAAATTACATTTTGATAAAAGTAACCTAAGAAAGTCAGATTTAAAAGTTGTATTAAATGGGTTTGAAACTTCTTGTAATTCATTTAACCGATAATTGGCATCGTTATGTATAAGCGGGTTGAACCCAACTGTTGTATATAAATGATTAATTAAATCGGAAGTCGAATTTATTTTTGTAAACCATGCGTGTCTAGGAATAACCTTTTTAATTGTCAATAAATCATCCTCATAATCTCCTTTTTCATAAGCATTCCCGTAGCATTTCTTTAAATACCAGAGCATAAAATCATTATACTTGGTTTCAAGGCCGTGGGCAAGATCGAAGCCGTTGCCAATGATGATAAGTCTATTCACTATATAGTTCTTTTTGGATAAAATAACAGCTTGATATGAGAGTAAGACCACCATCAAGTCATCAAATTTACTAAAAGTATTATCGATCTGACTACTTTTTTATGAAATACTTGAATGAAAATCTCCGCCGTTTGAAGCCTTAACAAGGCTATTATGGAAAATATTATCCGAAATTACCTATTATAAAATTCGGGAAGGAGGTGTCCTTTTGTGATACCAGACTTTCGAAGTTCAGGTTAAAAGGTCCAAACCCTATAATTCGATCAATTTCGATGACTTAATGGAGATCTTTGATGAAGCCCTCTCTATAACAAGGTACGATCAAAAACACCAAAGACGTTTACCGATTTTACGATAATAAAATGTTACTACCGGATCATTTCTTGATCCTCCGTTTGACATCTATTTGACTATTTGATCCTGCGGGTCTCGGTATTGGGGGAAAGTTGGAACGGGGCACATTTATAAAAAAGGGAATACTTTCTTTATATATCTAACAAGAAGATAAAGGAGTGTTAAGTGATTAAAGAGCCCATAAAAATGTCGTGCCGAAGTTTGGACTGTCGGATATGGAAGGGGTCTTGTGCGAATTTTGCACTCACAGCTGTAAAATTAACGTATTTTACTACCTATAATACAGCAACTGCCTATATTTTATTTAGGGGGCTGAATCGCTGGATTATTTATTTTTATATTAAATATATGGAAATAAACTGTACTTTTGTTTTACAGAATGAAAAAGGCTTTAGCCACCATATTATTTTTTATTTATCTTACAACAGTAAGCGGTGTAGGCATGAATCTACATTATTGTTGTGGGCATCTGGATAATGTGGTGTTAAGCTATACAGCCAAGACTTCAGCCAGGCCTTCTTGTGGTATGGAGTCTAGTTATAAAGGCAAGGACTGTTGCAAAGATGTGCACAAGCAAATAAAAATTACACAGTCTCAAAACATCGTATCGGACATGGCGGTCCCAGCCGTTTCTTTTTTTGCTGTTGTACTACCTACTTTTCCTAAAGTCCCAGCCCCTTGTTTTTCCTCCATTGCAAAGGGAAGTTTCTCTCCCCACGCTCCACCCTTTCGAGCGACGGCCCCCCTCTATTTGAAGAACTGTAGTTTCCTGATATGATTTCTTTTCCTTCCTGATACCGGACAGACCATTGTTTGTCTGGCTTTTGGCGTTTGACGATGCCAAAGAATCCTCTACATCAATTAGCGCACCATCGGTGTTGTATGCCTCGGTGCACACTATATAAGGAAAAGCAATTATCATGATTAATAAACTTATCTCCTGGTCTATTCACAACCGTTTTATTGTCATACTGGCAACGCTGGGGCTGATTGGCTACGGCTTTTACAGCATGACGCAGACGCCTGTGGATGCCATTCCTGACCTCTCCGAAAATGAAGTCATCGTATTTTCCCAGTGGATGGGCCGCAGCCCGCAACTGGTAGAAGACCAAATCACCTTCCCCTTGGTGAGTAACCTCCAGGGTATCCCAAAGGTAAAAGATATCCGGGCTACTTCCATGTTTGGAATGAGCTTTGTTTTCGTTGTATTCCAAGATAACGTAGATCCCTATTGGGCGCGTACCCGTGTCCTGGAGCGGCTGAATTACGCCCAAAAATTCCTGCCAGAAAATGTTGTTCCTTCGCTAGGTCCGGACGCTACCGGTGTCGGCCAGGTCTATTGGTATACCCTGCATGCGCCAGGATACGATTTAGGAGAACGGCGCGCCTTACAGGACTGGTATGTAAAATTTGCCTTGCAAAATGTACCGGGCGTAAGCGAGGTGTCTTCCTTTGGCGGTTTTCAAAAACAATATCAGGTCACGCTAGATCCTCATAAGCTTGATTATTACCATATTACGCTTATGGATGTCATGAAGGCGGTAAAAGAAAATAATAATGACGTTGGTGGTCGCGTCTTCGATTTAAATAGTAGCAACTATATCGTTCGGGGAATGGGCTATCTTAAAAACCCAGCGGAAATCGCCGATCTGCCGGTCGCTACCGAGGGTGCTACCCCATCCGGATCAAGGATATCGGGGATGTACAGATGGGCGGCGATCAGCGCCTAGGGATAATAGATGAAAACGGTGACGGGGAAGCGGTGGGTGGGGTAATCCTCATGCGCTATGGTGCCAATGCAGACGAAGTCATAAAGGGCGTGAAAGCTAAAATGACAGAGATACAAAAAGGGCTCCCGCCTGGCGTCACCTTTAAAACGGCTTACGACCGCAGTACGCTGATCGAAGCTTCAATCAAAAGCATTGAACATACTATTATCGAGGAGATCGTCCTGGTATGCGCCGTCATCCTCATTTTTCTCTTACACTTCCGCAGTGCGCTCGTTGTCATGCTGAGTATTCCGATAGCTATTTTGACGGCCTTCATCCTGATCCGCCTACTGGGATTTTCTTCCAATATTATGTCACTGAGCGGGATCGCTATTGCCATCGGCGTCATAGTCGACAATGCCATCGTAATGGTAGAAAATGCGTATCGACATTTAACAGAGGCAGACCATTAATTATAAAACTATGAACACTTCAAATAAAATCAGTAATAAAGAACGTATCGCTATTATTGAAAAGTCCGCCAAACAGGTAGGTAAGCCAGTGGTACATGCCATCCTGATTATCGTCGTTTCATTTATCCCCGTGTTTTTACTCACGGGACAGGAGGGCAAATTGTTTCACCCCCTTGCCTGGACAAAAACCCTGGTCATGGCTTCTTCTATGATCCTGGCCATTACCCTTATCCCGGTGCTCATGGTGCTGCTGATGCGGGGCAAAATGCGCCCGGAATCTAAGAACCCGGTCAGTAACTTCTTTGTCCGTCTATATGAACCGGTTTTAAGCTGGTGCTTAAAATGGAAGAAAACCGTACTCACGGTCAATATAATTGCGCTGGTTTTGTCCGTTTTTTTGCTAACAAGGATGGGCAGCGAGTTTATGCCACCTTTGGATGAAGGTACGATCCTGTTTATGCCGGTTGCGCTTCCGGATGCCTCCAACGCAGAGATGAAACGCATCTTACAGGTGCAGGATAAAATTATCAGCAGCTTCCCGGAGGTTAAAAATGTACTCGGTAAGGCAGGCCGTATTAATTCAGCTACCGACAATGCACCGATTAGCATGGTGGAGACCATTGTGCTGTTAAAACCAAAAAATGAGTGGCGTGCGGGGATGACCAAAGATAAGATCATCAGCCAACTGAACGAAAAACTACAAATTCCCGGTGTCACCAACGGCTGGACGCAACCCATTATTAACCGTATCAATATGCTCTCCACCGGTATTCGTACGGACGTGGGCGTGAAAATTTTCGGGCAGAATCTGGATACCATCTACCGGTTAGGTCAGATGATCGCCGGTGAGTTAAAAGGCATCAAAGGGATTGCAGATCTTTATCCGGAGCAGATTACAGGAGGTAAATACCTGAACATCGAGGTGAATAAAGACGCCATCGGGCGTTACGGACTGACAACGGATGATGTAAACAGTATTGTGCAAAGTGCCCTAGGGGGTATGAATGTCGGGCAAATTTATCAGGGGCGTGAAAGGTTCAGCGTCAATGTACGGCTGGCACAGGACTGGCGCGGAAGCCTGGATGACATCAAAGGGACGCTGGTGCAAACAAAAAATGGTCCACTCCCCTTATCCGATGTAGCTAGTATCTCCCTAAAGGACGGGCCTTCTATGATCAGTAGCGAAAACGCACTGCTGCGCGGCACCGTGCTCTTTGATGTCCGGGGCAGGGACCTGGGTGGCACCGTTAAGGAAGCCATGCAAAAACTGGATAAAACACTGACGCTGCCCAAGGGTTATTTTATAAACTGGAGCGGTCAGTGGGAAAACCAGTTGCATGCCCAAAAAACCCTGGAGCTGATCATTCCCGTCGCCATACTGCTTATTTTATTAATACTCTATTTCACCTTCCATGATTTGCGAGATGCATTCAACACGCTTCTAAGCGTCCCTTTCGCCTTCGTGGGTGGTATACTGATGGTTTATTTATGGGGTGAGAACCTGTCCGTAGCGGTGGCTGTCGGGTTCATTGCACTCTTTGGGGTGGCTGTAGAGACCGGCGTTGTGATGATGATTTATTTGGAAGAAGCGATGCAACGGATGGTCCGGGAAAAAGGAACAGCGGTGGACGTAGCTACCCTCAGGCACTATGTGCTGGAAGGCGCGGTAAAACGCTTACGTCCCAAACTAATGACAGTGTGTGTCGCCTTATTTGGATTAGTGCCTGTGCTTTGGTCCAATGGCACAGGAATAGAACTCATGCGGCCGGTGGCCTTGCCCATGATTGGTGGCATGGTGACCTCTGCCATTAGTATTTTGCTGGTGATGCCCATCATTTTTGAGTTGTTTAAAGAAAACGAATTAAAAAAATATGGAAGCATAAAAGTAAAAGACAGTTTATAGGACTATATAGATCTTCAACCTCAGAATTTTACATTATGAAAATTAAATCCTTTATAACCGGAAGCAAAAGCCTAGTTGTTCTACTGATTTTGGTGCTTGCAGCTACCCGGAAAACGCAGGCACAAACCTATACGCTCAGACAGATACTGGACAGCATTGAAACCGGTAATCCCGGTTTACAGCAGTTTGCCCTGAAAACGGCGGCTAGTTTTGCAGATGCAGATGCAGCGAAGGCATGGATGGCACCATCAGTAGGTGTTGGTCTCAGTGAGTTTCCCTATGGCGGCGGCAAGGACATGGGCGGTGGCGGCATGGCCCGAAAAATGCTGATGCTGCGTCTGGGACAGATGTTTCCCAACTTTGGTCAGCAAAATAAACAAAGAGACTATTATCAATCTTTGCATCTTCAGAACCAAGATGATAGCGCGACCATGAAAAATATGCTTTTTGCCAAAGCGAAAATGGCTTATTATGACGCCTTGGTGGCGGAAAAAAAATTAACAGTGGTGGGTCAGCAGCAAAAGCAGGTGCAGCTGCTGATTCAGATTTCAGAGGGCCGGTTGCCCTATGGTAAGGCAAGTTTACCAGAAATCTATAAGGCCAGGGCAAAGCTCAGTGACCTGCAATCCATGCGGGTACAATTACAGTCGGCCAGCGAACAGGCCGTTGCCATCTTAAACAGCCTGATGAACCGTTCCCAACAGGCACCCTTACAAATTGATACGGCAGAAGACTTTGCCCATTCAGAGATCGCTATTTTACAAGTGGACTCATCCTATATTTTGGAAAACCGTAGTGATATCCACCGGGCTTCTGACGAAATACACAGTCTCAGGCTGAATAAAAAGGTTGTTTCCAGCGAGTCCAAGCCAACCTTTGGTATAAACTTAGATAATATGCGCATGAATAGTGGTGGCTATATGTACAGTGCCATGGCGATGGTATCTGTTCCCATTGCGCCTTGGTTTTCCAAAGGCTATAAGTCAAAAGCAAAAGCCATCGACTATCAGATACAGGCCACCCGTAAAATGCAGGCGGGTCAGGTTCAAGAGGCTATTGGCGTCATACAAAAAGACTGGTTAAAACTACAGTCCGCGCAAAGAGATATACAAATTTTCCAGCAGGAAGTCATTCCTGCCTATAGTAAAGCCTACCAGTCCTACCTAAATGCATTTAGTGAAAACACAGGCGATATTTACGAAACACTCATGGCCTGGGATGAATTAACCATGAAGAAGATGCAGTACTGGGACAAAATAAGCGATCTGTTAAACATCCGTGTCATGCTGGAAACAGAAATGCAGAAGGATTAAAATTTATACATGATGAAACCAATTAAAAACAGAAACTTGGCTTGCCTTATACTGATGTTGGCCTTCATCGGGCTACTCATGGCGGGATGTCAGGGGAACCAGCCAAAGGCGCATTCGCAGGCAAAGGTCTATTATACCTGCTCCATGCATCCCCAAGTGCATAAAGATAAGCCAGGGAATTGCCCTATATGCGGCATGAAATTGATTAAGGTCGAGGAGACTAACCAAAAGGATACGGCGTCTTTAGATACCCCTTTGTATTATCTGACACAGCCGGTTACCCAAACGGTGACCGGATCATTTAAGACCTTCATACCAGTAAAAGGTAGTGCGGAGGATACGGTAACCGCCGACGGCATGATTGATTTTGACCAGCGGGATATCAACGGCGTTACGTCACGGGTGGCAGGGCGCATCGATAAGTTATATGTAAAGTATAGCGGCCAGTCCATAGCAAAAGGACAGCCACTGATGGAAATCTACAGCCCTGAGTTACTCAGTGTACAAAGAGAGCTGTTACAAACAATGAGGGAAAATGATGCACCACTTATAAAGGCGCTAAAAGCGAAATTACGCAATCTGGGGATGCACCAAAGTGAAATCCAAAAAGTAACAGAAAGTGGGAAGCCACTGCCACAGATTACTATTTTCAGTCCCTACCAGGGCATCGCTCGCCCAATAAACAATCAGGGGTTGGATAACAGTACCCCCGAATTACTGGACATCAGAAAAGGGATGTATGTGGACGCCGGGCAAAGTATTTTCGCTATTCAGGACATAACCAGGCGTTGGGCCTTACTTCATGTGTTTGCCAGTGATATGGCTTTTATCCAAAAAGGTGATCCCGTGTCATTATACGCGGAAGCCAGCCCGGATCAAATAATCGGCGGCCAGGTGGATTTTATCCCCCTTACCGCACAGAAAGCGAAAAAACCACTACCGTACGGGTCTATCTGAAAAATTTACCTGTGAACTGGAAAATAGGAACGCTTGTAAGAGGTCGCATCGTCATTGGCCATGAGGACAGGGACCTATATGTTCCTTTATCGGCGGTGAATAGACTAGGCATGCGAAGCGTGGTCTGGGTAAAGGATAGAAACAGCAATGATGTATTTCATGCAAGGACTGTGCAAACAGGTATTCGCACGGAAGATTCCATCGAAATACTTTCAGGTATTGAAGTGGGTGATCAAATCGTCGAAAACGCCGCTTATATGGTTGGTAGTGATAGTTTTATTCAATAAAAAAAGAGAAGGTCATGCAATATAAATGGATCATCATCGGTAGTTTACTACTATTTTCACTGGCTGCCTGTAATAATAAACAGGATGGTAAAGCAGCAGCGCAAGTGACAGACAGCCTACCGCAGAAAAAGGAATCGGTCATATACACCTGTCCTATGCATCATCAGATACGGGAAAAAGCACCGGGCAAATGCCCTATATGCGGTATGACCTTGGTCCCGCTGGATCAGGGTCCGGCAGAGAAAAATCCGGAAGATACCCTGGCTGAACTTAGGATTTCCTCCCGGCGGCAACTGCTGGCGGGTATTCACACCGATACAGCACAAATAACAAATTTACCGGGTGAGCTGGTGCTGACCGCAACCACCCTGTTTAATCCTAAACAGCAGGATGTGATCAGCGCCCGGGTAAATGGCTGGATTGAAAAAATGTATGTGCGCAATCCGGGTGAAGAAATCTTTACCGGCCAAAAACTATATGACCTGTACAGCCCCGATCTGCTTTCCGCTGAAAAAGACTATCTACTGGCAGTGCAGCAAAAAGGGCTTTTTAAAGAGGCCTCTGTAGATTTTACCGCTACCATTCAGGCAATGAAGCAAAAACTCCTGCGATGGGGGCTGTCCCAAAAACAGATTGACCACTTGCACGATCAGCCGCCAACCGGGAAAACGGCCATTTACAGTGAATCCGCCGGTTATCTCATCCAAAAGATGAAGGAGGAGGGCGGATACGTAAAAGAAGGAGAGGCCGTTTTAAGTCTTGCCGAGAATAATACACTATGGGTCCAGGCCCAGTTATATGACCAGCAGTTGCCGCTCATATCAAAGGATACGCAGATCTGGGTAGAACTGGCGGGAAGCACCGGCCAAAAATTACCAGGCAAGATCGTATTTGATAACCCTGTTAATCAGCAGAATTCACGCGTCCATCTCGTTAATATCGCTATCTCAAATCCAGATGGCAAAATACAACCGGGTATGCTGGCCTATGTACATATGCAAACATCAAAGGGACAACCAGGCGTGGTTATTCCCCAATCATCCGTTATTTATGGGCAGGACCATGCCTATGTCTGGATAAAGCGACCCGACAGTAGCTTTGAACGCCGGGAAGTAACACTGGGAAAAGATAATACTTCCCAGGTAGCGGTATTACAAGGAGTTAAAGCGGGTGAATCCGTGGTGTCTTCAGGTGCCTATCTGCTTAATAGTGAATATATTCTCAAAAATGGAAGCGGCGCCAACCTCTCTGGGATGCAAATGAGTGATATGAAAATGAGCGGAAGAAGTAAATAAAACTTTTGTAATTTTCAATGGTAAAAGGTGGCTCGATTATGGCAGCCTCCCGGAATTCTCAATATGGATTAATACTTCATGCAAAATTCTACCTTTATACTATGATAGAAAGAAAAATAGCTTCGGATTTTATAGGTGCTGAACATTAAAAAACAAAATACTTTGTATGCGACTTAAAAAAGTAGAGCAAGGGGAAGGGCTTTTCCGTAAGCTTTTGATCATATTCATTTCCATTGTGTCGGGAATGCGCTTGCCTGATGCGGCAAGGATCGTCATGTATCACCGGGATTTTTATGGGAAGCCCATGACGATGTGGACACAGGCCGCAATGCGTGGAGAAAGTCGTTGGTCTGTTGGTGAGCGGGAACTTTTCGCTGCCTTGACAGCAAAATGGAATTCATGCCCCTTTTGTATAAATGCGCATGGTACCATTGCGTCCCTGGTTTTGAATAAGACACTGGTAAAGGAATTACTTGATGGTTCTCACCCGCCAAATTTACCTCCTAAATTACGTATCATCCTGGACTTCCTGGAAATCCTCGCCAAAACACCAGATGAACTGACCAAAGAACAAATAGTGGCTGTTCTTCAAAACGGAATATCGACACAGGAATTTGAAGATGCAGTCGCAGTTGTCGCCCTCTTTAGCATTACCGTCCGCTGTGCGAATGCTCTTAATTTTGCTGCATTGAGCGATGAGGACCAAATCCGTGCGGCAAAACGAATGCTTGCACAAGGATATGTTTTCGGTAAGGACAAGATGGATGGACATCCAGATCACCCGGCCCTGGCCGAGGAACTACGCAGCCGTGTGCTTGAACGACCGAGACTAACAGATATAAGCCTTCGACAGGCTATTGCCAGTCGGGCGACTGGCGGCGCTGCTGTTGCTGAACCTATTTATGATCATCTGGCTCAACAAGTTGGTCAATACTCCTATAAGATTACAGATGAACAGATAGAAAAAGTAGTTCAGAAAACGGGAAGCGAAAAGGCTACTTTTGAATTAATTACAGCTGCTGCCGTTGGAGCAGGGCTTTACCGTTGGGATAAGGGGCTCAGCATATTACAGGAAGCTAACGGCAGTAGCTGACATTATTGTCAATCATCTGCACTCTCGAATCTATTCAATGTTTTTATTGAATAGTTGCAACAAATGCCTATTTTTACAAAAATTCTGAATTTGGAAAAGAGAGTATTTAAAGATCGGGCTTACTTTTTGTGGTCGCAACTGGTTAAAGCCATGGCGAATCCTCATCGCCTTGAAATCATTGATCTGCTTGGCCAGGCGGAACGCTCTGTTGAAGACATAGCAACTGAATCAAACTTATCAGTTGCAAATGCATCACAACACTTGCAACAATTAAAGAAAGCCGGACTGGTCAGCATCAGGAAAGAAGGCAACTACATCTATTACGGGCTTGCCAGTAACGAGGTGGGTAAATCAATGACCGTTTTAAAAGCTTTGGCTATGGATAATTTTTCGGAAATCAACCAGCTAATAAAAGACTTTCGGAAGAAAAAGAATAGCCTGGAATCAGTCACCATTTCAGAACTTATTAAAAGGATGAAGGCCGGTGAAGTTATCCTGCTTGACGTCAGGGAAGAAAATGAATTCAAGGCCGGGCATATCCCAAATGCATTAAATATTCCAGTTGGAAAGTTATTGGGTCAGCTAAAGAGCATGGATAGGTCAATGCAGTATATTGCCTATTGTCGCGGCCCGTTTTGTGTTTTCGCAGATGAGGCGGTTCAGCTGCTCAGGAAGCATCACTTTAAAGCTTTCCGTTTAGAAGAAGGCTTTCCGGACTGGAAAACAAAAGGGCTGCCCGTAGAAGTGGCTGCTTAAATATTACATCCATAATTCAAAGTTTAAAAATGAAAATAAATGCGCTTCTCTCGGTAATTTTAATTGTGACAGCAGCATTTTCGCTACAGGCTTCGGCTCAAGATAAAACGCAACCCTGGAACGCGAATCAACTTCTTGCACCGGAAGTGCTTGCTAAGAACATAGGTATTTCGGACACAGCCGCGCCACTTATTATCTGTATCGGCCCTTCAGCTTTAATTAAAGGCTCTGTAGAGATTGGTCCCGCACAAGAACATGACAATCTTGTCAAACTCAGGCAACTGCTTTCCAAACAGCCAAAGGATCGTGAGATGGTAATCTATTGTGGTTGCTGCCCATTTGACAAGTGCCCCAATATCCGCCCTGCCTTTGCTGTATTGAAGGAGATGGAGTTCACGGATCCAAAATTACTCAACCTTCCCCATAATCTCAAAGTGGACTGGATTGATAAAGGGTTCCCAATTAATGAAAACTGATGCTTAAAACTAAATTATTGTGGCTTACTATTCTTCTTTCTCTGGCGAGCGCAACTTCATTTGCACAATCCAATCAAACTGCTACAGCGCTAGTTGTTGGCAGCAAAGCGCCGGATTTGAGCCTGCCGGGGCCTAAGGGCGATACTGTATCGCTTTACTCCCTGAAAGGGCGTATTATATTGGTTGACTTTTGGGCCTCGTGGTGCGCCCCATGTGTCAAGGAACAGCCGGAATTGCTACAGTTGTATAAAAAGTATAAACACGCTCATTTTAAAAATGCAAGCGGATTTGAAATCTACGGCGTTTCCCTTGACAATAAAAAGGCAAACTGGGTAAAAGCCATACAAAAAATGAATATCAGTTGGATTCAGGTAAGCGACCTTAAATTCTGGAATTCAAAAGCTGCCCGCATCTTTGACGTTGAAGCATTACCCTTTAATGTCCTGATTGACGAAAAGGGAATTATCCTGGCCATAAACCTCCACGGGAAAGCACTCGAAAAGTCAATCCTTAATCAGATCGATAAATGATGAATATATTACAGCATAAGTATTATAATGAAGAAAGTGTTTTCAAGCCTGAGAATCTGCTGCGAGAAGCAAAGCGGCAAAAGAAAATGCAAGACTGTAAGGTTCCGCCCATCTGCCTTTTAGACCCTGACGGAGATATACTGGAGTATTTGCTGAGAACAGGGCAAGCTACCATTAATCATTGCTGGAGCTGCTATCATACTAAAATGTATTCTTTTGATTTAGGTAAATTTAAACTGGGAATAATTGGTTGCGCCGTCGGGGCTTCTTTCGCTGTGCTGATAGCAGAACAACTCTTTGTTTCCGGCTGCACACTGCTACTAAGTATCACTTCCTCCGGGATAATAAGCGATCGTTCAGACCGGGCCGATTATATACTTATTCGGGACGCCATAAGGGATGAAGGAACCAGTTATCACTACCTGAAGCCCGGACAGCCGTCAACTATGCACATCCACTTGTTAAAGATGTTGTGTAGTGGGTTGTTACCAAAAGCAGAGAATGTCGCCGTTGGCACAAGCTGGACGACAGATGCTCCCTACAGGGAAACCGGCAGTGCTATTGAAAGCATGAAAATCGAAGGAGCCGATGTGGTTGAGATGGAAGCCGCAGCGCTTTATGCATTTGGAATAGCAAAAAATAAAGAAGTCATCTGTTTTGCCCACATTACCAATTCCATGGCGCAGCAAGGTGATGATTTTGAAAAAGGCCAGGAGAATGGAAGCCTAAGTTCACTCGCATTGATCGGGCTTACACTTGAAAGCCTATCTGGTAAATAGCGATTAATGTCTTTAACATGGAAAACAGAAAACTGCATTGGGAAAATATCTATAATCACAAAAATCCGGATGAAGTCAGTTGGACGCAGGATGTACCGAAAACGTCACTGGATCTTATAGAGCGCTTTAATCTGCCAAGGTCTGTCAGTATAATAGATGTCGGCGGAGGGGACAGTCGTCTTGTTGATTTTCTATTGGCAAGGGGATATCAGGATATTACCGTGCTCGACATATCCGCAAAAGCTTTGGAAAGAGCAAAAGAACGGCTTGGTGAGAAGGCCAGTAGCGTTAAATGGATCGTAACGGATATCACCGAATTTGAAGCCCGGCAACAATATGACATATGGCATGACCGGGCGACATTTCATTTCCTGACTTCGGATGAACAGATTGACAAATATCTGAACATAGTTGAAAAGGCTGTGCGTAAATTTATGGTTATCGGCACTTTTTCGGATTTTGGGCCACAAAAGTACAGTGGTCTTGAAATTCGACAATATTCAGAACAACAACTCGAACAGAAGCTGGCTAAAGGATTTCAAAAGATAAAGTGCATAACTGAAGATCATGTAACGCCCTTTCATACAAAGCAAAACTTTCTTTTTTGTAGCTTTTCTGCAAAGAGATGATTACTAAAGTTATAAGTCGTCCCCTTGGTGTATTTGTATTTAAGCATTTGCTTAAATAAATAACTTTCATTACCTTTGACACGACAAAAATATAGCGTAGTGAGTGAATCTTGCATAAGGTTGAAGGCAGACATCGGACAAATAAAACGCTGCCGCGAAAAATTAGACGCCAATTCAAAGTCATTTTTGCAGTTAGGAGAAATTCTTTCATTGGCAGGTAACGAAGTACGGCTGAGAATCCTCTTTTTACTTGAGGAAGAAAAGGAACTGTGCCCTTGTGATCTTAGTGATATTTTGGGAATGACTATACCTGCTGTTTCACAGCATTTACGAAAACTCAGAGCCGGAAATGTTATTGAGGCAAGAAAAGAAGGACAAATCATTTTTTATTCGTTACGCAAACAGCATTTAAAAATATTAATACCGTTTTTCAAAATTATCAATCAACAAAATATGGCAACACGACACGTATGATAGCCAAAAAAAATAATAAAAGCTGGATTGCCGGAATTATTTCTGCCATAGCAGCATCACTTTGTTGTATTACTCCACTCTTGGCTTTCTTAGGTGGTGCAAGCGGGCTTGCTTCAGCTTTTTCGTGGCTTGAACCTTTCAGACCTTATTTTATTGGGTTAACCGTTTTGGTATTCGGTTTCGCCTGGTATCAGAAACTTAAACCGAAAAAAGAAATTGACTGCCATTGCGAAACGGAAGAAAAACCAAAGTTTATTCAAAGTAAAACCTTCTTGGGAATAGTGACCGTGTTCGCGGGCCTGATGCTCGCTTTTCCTCTATATGCTCCTATTTTCTATCCAAAGATAGAGCAACAAGTAATTGTTGACAAATCAAATATTCAGACCATTGAGTTTAAAGTAAGCGGAATGACTTGCACAGACTGTGAAAATCACATCAATTACGAAGTGAATAAGCTTTCGGGAATAATTAAATCGTCAGTATCATACGAGAAGGGAAATGCAATCATAGAATTTGACCATTCAAAAACAGACGTTGCCAAAATTGAAAAGGCAATTAATGGAACAGGATATACAGTAATAGCCAAAAAGAAAAATAAAATGGAAGTCAGACTACAATCAACTATCACCTGCCCCAACTGTGGACACAAAAAAGAAGAAGTTATGCCGACAGATGCTTGCCAGTTTTTTTACGAATGTGAAAAATGTAAGACAAGGCTAAAACCAAAGCCGGGCGACTGTTGTGTTTATTGCAGTTACGGAACCGTAAAATGTCCTCCAAGACAATTAAGTCCTTCTTGCTGCTAAGAGACAAGGACTTGCATCTTAGACGTGCGTATCGGAAGTTCCTAATAAGCCAAGTCATTTTGTCGAATTTCTTTGCAAAGGCCAACAGACCATCACACTGATGAGCTGGGACGCCCAGCAAGGATGGTCTGGATAGCATTGAGACTGCAAAAATGCAGTTAGGGGTGATAATGAAAAAATGACTACCATGATGGAGGGCCTAAACCCGCAGAAAGCGCATAGCATCACAACATTTGACATAGAGTGAATATGCTTCAAAATAAGGTGCCGCAGAGCCATTGTGGTATGCAGCTGTTTGAAAACGGCAAATCGTACATTTTAAAGTTTATCAAAAAGGTTAAAATATAGTAATTCTATAAATATCCCCAAAAATTTTATAACAATATTTCCCACCAGAGTTATACCTTTGTTGAACTAATAAAAACTTTAAGTAAAGCGTTTGAAAAGACAAGTGTTCATTTTGCTCTTGATTATAACCGGTTTCACAGTGATGCCGAATATGTCTTATGCCTGTAATTCAACCTCGGGCAAGACAGAAACCTCCTGTTACGAGAAGGGAAAAGTCTGTGACAAAGCAGATAAATCCTGTTGCGCTGAACATCATTCAAAAAAAGGTGCCCATGATGATTGTGGCGGTGGGTGCAATAACGCTTGTCACTGCCCTTCTGTAACGGCCGTAGCCTTACTATTCAAAAGCGCAGCGAAAAATAACATCTTCGTCAACTCAAAACAACAGTCCTATATTCCTGAATTCATCCTTTCTTCAGGTTTTCATTCTATCTGGCTACCGCCTAAAATAAGCTAAATTTCTTGAAGGACTGCCATAGGTGTGTCCAGTTGTAAGCAAAAAATATTGCTTATCTACCTATTTATTATTTACAAGAATTAAAAACTTATTAAAATGAAAACTTTAATGTTCATTGTAGCCGTGGCCGCTACAACACTTGCTGCCTGCAGCAACCCCCAAAAAACAAATGCAAAAACAACAGCTCCCACTGAGCAGACTGCCCAAGCAGCAACGGTAGCCGCAACTGGTCAAAATGCAAACGTAGACGAGGTAATTACCCATTACCTGCATGTAAAAAATGCCCTGACAGCTGATAATTCCAAAGAAGCTGCCACAGCAGGCGGACAGTTACATACTGCGCTTGTAAACCTCGGCAAGCAGACCATGACAGCGGCTCAGAAAAAGGCCTATACTGAAATTGCAAATGATGCAGAAGAAAATGCGGAACATATCTCCGAAAACGGAGGCAAGATAAAGCACCAACGGGAACATTTCCAGAACCTCAGCGGTGATATTTATGACCTGGTTAAAGCCTTTGGCACTTCCCAAACGCTTTACAAAGATTACTGCCCGATGGCAAAAGCATCCTGGCTGAGTGAGGTCAAAGACATTAAAAATCCTTACTTAGGCAAGAGCATGCCCACCTGTGGGTCGGTAAAAGAAACCATCAGCAAATAATAATTCCCAGATAATGAATAGACGTAAAGCCATTATCCTGGGAGTGCTGGGTGCATTTATCATCATACAATTTTTCAGACCTGACCGGAACCAAACCGGTCAGGTTTCTGACCAAAGCATGATGCGCCTTTACCATCCGCCCGATAGTATCACACATATAATAAAGCAGTCTTGCATGAACTGCCATTCCAACAATACGGAATATCCCTGGTATGCTGACGTGCAGCCGTCTGGCTGGTGGCTGGATTATCATATCCGTAAAGGCAAAGAAGAGGTCAATCTGGATGAATTTGCTGGGTACTCCGACAGACGAAAACTCAGCAAACTCCGCTCCATGAAAAGCCAGGTTCGGGACGGCGACATGCCCTTGCGGTCTTATACCTGGATGCATAAAGACGCACGGCTTTCAGATGCACAAAAAACGCAACTTATAAGCTGGCTGGACAAAACGATAGATAGTCTTAATCAACAATAAAAAAGCAAGTATTTTCTAAAATGAAACCGAGTAGTAATAATTTTCTAACACGGGAATGCAGTTACGGGAGTGAGCATCAAAAGAGGCAGGAACGTTCCGGAGTTGAAAAAACAAAAATTATACGAATGAAAAATATATTCATCTTAATCACCTTGTTATGCCTGGGCCAGGCAGTCTTCGCACAAACGTTTGATCGGGGCAATAATGATACTTATAGGCCGTTCACAAGCTTTGCTGCACCAGTGGCCAGGCCCACGCCGCTGGATTCGCCGCCACCCTCTGGTGTAATTTCCAATCTGGAGAAAGACCTCGCCACAAAAACGGTGAAAGGCGCGAATTCAGGCATCCATTTTCCCGAAGGAACACCGGGTGTCAAAACGGTCCGCTATGATTTATATGTGACCGATAGTACGGTCAACTATACAGGCAAAAAGCGAAAAGGCATTGCCGTTAATGGCAGCATCCCTGCGCCGACGCTGGTATTCACGATCGGTGATACGGCCATCATTTATGTGCATAACAACGCGGATGAACCGACTGCCGTGCACTGGCATGGGGTACAGTTACCGAACCGGATGGATGGCGTACCCTTTATGACACAGCAGCCTATACCACCCCATACCACCCATATCTATAAATTCCCCGTCGTACAGGCGGGCACTTACTGGTATCACAGCCATTTTTCTGTGCAGGAACAAATCGGCCTATATGGCGCCCTGATCTTTAACAAACGAACAGAACCAGAAATTCCGACCATCCCTGTGGTGCTCAGCGACTGGAGCGATATGAGACCCAAGGAGATAGACCGGAGGCTGCATACGGCAAACGACTGGTTTGCCATCAAAAAAGGCACTGTACAAAGCTATTCTGAGGCGATAAAAGCAGGTAAACTTGGCGTGAAGCTGACCAATGAATGGAAACGGATGAAGGCCATGGACGTCAGCGACGTCTATTATGAAAGGTTTTTTGTAAATGGGCAAACCGAGGAGCAGTTTCCCCAATTTAAAGCCGGCGATAAGGTTAGGTTGCGTATTGTCAACGGCGGCGCCTCTTCCTATTTCTGGCTTAGTTATAGCGGTGGTAAACTGATGGTGGTGGCTAATGATGGCAATGATGTCATGCCGGTGATGGTGGACAGGATGATCATTGGGCCGGCGGAAACCTACGACGTAGTCGTGACGATTCCAAAGGACATGCAATATGAGTTCCTGGCCACACCCGAAGATCGTACCGGTTCGGCGGGGCTTTGGCTGGGCAGTGGTATGAAAATGGCCGCCAAAAAGCTCCCCAAACTGAAATACTTTGCAGGCATGAAAATGATGAATGATATGATGAAAATGAATGGGGATATGAAGCCTATGGGCATGAATATGACCCTACAGACCATGGATATGAATAGTGTCATGTATCCGGAAATGGATGAAAATGCAGGTGATGAAAACATGGATGGAATGCAAGGTATGAACGGTATGAGTGAAATGGAGCACCCAAAGCATCATCAACCCCAGTCATCATCCTCCGAGCAGACCTATGTCTGCCCCATGCATCCGGAAGTAACTTCAGATAAGCCTGGCAAATGTCCCAAATGCGGTATGACCTTAGTCAAAAAGAAGGCACACGGGAATAAGGATATGGCGGCTGGCAGTACAAAAATGAAGGATATGCCAATGAAAGATATGGAGGGAGGAAGCCAGGGTAGCGTTATGGCGGCTGGAAAAATGACCTATGTCTGCCCCATGCACCCGGAAGTGACTTCAGATAAGCCTGGTAAATGTCCTAAATGCGGTATGGCTTTAGTCAAAAAGAAGGCAAACGGGGATAAGGATAGCGCTGCTGGTGCTGGCAGTACAAAAATGAAGGATATGCCGATGAAATCTATGGACGGTGGAAGCCCGGGTAGCGTTATGGCGGCTGGAAAAATGACCTATGTCTGTCCCATGCACCCGGAAGTAACTTCAGATAAGCCAGGCAAATGTCCTAAATGCGGTATGGATATGGTGAAAAAAGACACAGAAGGTAAGATGGATATGGATATGTCCTCTGGTGGCATTACAACGCTGAATTACAATATGCTGGAAGCCCCCGAAAAGACAACGCTCCCCAAAGGTCCCTGGAAAGAACTGAAATTTGAATTGACCGGTAACATGAACCGTTATGTATGGACACTGGACAACAAGACCGTTTCGGAAAGCGATAAAATACTCATCAAGCGTGGAGAAAATATCCGCATCATTTTGCACAATAACTCCATGATGCGCCACCCCATGCACCTGCATGGTCATGATTTTAGGGTACTTAACCAATACGGTGAAAAGTCCCCCATGAAAAATGTACTGGATATTATGCCGATGGAAACCGACACTTTAGAATTCCGCGCATCAGAAAGCGGTGACTGGTTTTTCCATTGTCATATCCTCTATCACATGATGAGCGGTATGGGCCGAGTATTCAGTTATGAAAACAGTCCTGCCAATCCGGAGATTCCTGATCCGGATAAAGCCTATAAAATGCTGAAAAAGGATGACCGGATGTTTCACCTGATGGCCCAAAATGACTTCGCTACCAATGGCAATGACGGTTCCCTGATGTATGCCAATACACGCTGGGCTTTCCAGAGCGAATGGAGATTAGGCTACAACGCCCATCACGGCTATGAAGTGGAGACGCATTTCGGCAGATACCTGGGTAAGATGCAATGGCTTTTTCCATATGTAGGCATTGACTGGCGTTACCGCAAACATTCGGCACATGATAAAAGCCTTTTGGGCCAAGAAAACACCAAAGATGACCGTAAAGTCATTCACGCCGGGTTGCAATATACCTTACCCATGCTACTAGTCCTAGACGCCAGTGTGGATCAAACAGGGTATTTCAGAATTCAGCTGATGCGGGAAGACATTCCACTTACGCCAAGGCTAAGAGCATCCTTTATGGTGAATACGGACCGCGAATATATGGTTGGAGGAAAGTATATCCTGACGAAAAACCTGGGCCTCTCTACCCATTACGACAGCGACATGGGATGGGGAGCCGGGCTTACCATCACTTATTAAACGCAAAAATTCATGAAACATACTTACAAGATAACCGGTATGAGCTGTGACGGCTGTAGGACAAAAGTAGCGCATGCGTTAAATGCCCTTGAAGGCGTTTCAGCAAAGGTCAACTTAGATCCGCCTCATGCGATACTCACGATGGAGCAGCATGTTCCCATCGAAAAATTGCAGGAAGCATTATCTGCTGCGGGCGATTATACGATAGAAATGTTGGGACATGACGAGGGCATTGTTGTAGCCGGGGGGCAGGTGCCTGCCCATGGAACGGCCGGTCCACAACTGAACCACCATGCACCTATCCAACATAATAAGTCACATAAGGATGACGATCAGCAGACAGGTCATGGGACATATTATTGCCCCATGCACTGTGAAGGTGATAAAACGTACGACAAACCGGGCAACTGCCCGGTTTGCGGGATGAGCCTGGTGAAAAAGCCTGCATTACAAAAAGTCACCCGGTACAGCTGCCCAATGCATCCCGAGATTATCCGGGACAGCCCGGGTTCATGCCCGATATGCGGGATGGATCTGGTACCCATAAATGGCGGCGAGAAAGAGGAAGATAATACCTATAAAGATCTGCTACGCAAATTTAAAATTGCCGTACTGTTTACCCTACCCATTTTTCTGATCGCCATGACGGAAATGATACCCGGTAATCCACTATTTAATGTAATGGGCTTAAAGTATTGGAACTGGGTGGAGTTTGCACTGTCCATTCCTGTGGTGTTCTATGCGACCTGGATGTTTTTGAGCGGGCGGGGCGCTCCATCATCACCTGGAGACTCAATATGTTTACCCTGATTGGTGTCGGTTCCGGTGTCGCCTGGCTGTTCAGCGTGCTTGCCTTGTTACTGCCGGGGATTTTTCCCGATCAGTTTAAGACGCACGCAGGCACGGTGTACGTTTATTTTGAAGCGGCCACGGTTATCCTGACCCTCGTGCTCTTAGGGCAGCTCTTAGAAGCCCGGGCACACGGTAAGACCAATAGTGCCATTAAAGAACTTTTGAAACTGGCACCCAATAGTGCGACTAAAATTGTAGGAAACCAGGAAAGCACGCTGTCCATAGAGGATATTCAAAAAGGAGATCTGCTGCGGGTGAAACCAGGAGAGAAAATACCTGTGGACGGAAGTATTAAAGTTGGAGCAGCCACCATTGATGAATCCATGATCTCCGGAGAACCCATTGCGGTGGATAAACAGGCGGGCGATAAAGTAAGCGCGGGTACGATAAACGGCAATAAGACCTTTACCATGCTGGCGGAAAAAGTAGGTGCTGACACCCTGCTCTCGCAGATTATTGAGATGGTGCATACTGCCAGCCGCTCCAAAGCACCAATCCAGAAACTGGCCGACAAGATTTCCGGCTACTTTGTGCCGATCGTCGTTGTCATTGCGCTCATCGCTTTTACAATTTGGGCTATTTATGGGCCTGACCCGGCCTATGTTTATGGTTTTGTCAATGCCATAGCGGTACTGATTATAGCCTGTCCCTGTGCATTGGGGCTGGCCACGCCCATGTCGGTCATGGTGGGTGTCGGCAAAGGCGCTAAATCAGGTATTCTCATCAAAGATGCTGAAGTGCTTGAAAAAATGAACAAGATCGATGTACTCATAATTGATAAGACGGGTACCATTACCGAAGGCAAGCCCTCAGTGGAGAAAATGGTCAGTACAAGCGCTCAATACGCGGAAAAAGAGATGCTTCAAATGATCGTGGCCCTCAATAGTCACAGCGAACATCCTTTAGCCGAGGCAACACTTAAATACGGCAAAGAAAAAGCCGTGCAGGCAAAGGCCGTTGACAAATTTGAAGCGGTCACGGGCAAAGGCGTTATAGGGGAATATGAAGGCCAGTCCCTGGCGCTGGGCAATGAGAAACTAATGGAGCAGGTAGGTGCGGTCATTGCGGCCGGGTTATTGAAGCAGGTTACCGACGAACAAAAGCAGGGGAAAACGGTTTCCTATTTGGCGGTAGGAAACGCCGCTGTCGGTTATATCGTGATTTCAGATAAGATCAAACAAACAAGTGCGGAGGCCATTCACAGATTACAGGAAGAAGGGATGGAGGTTATCATGTTTACAGGTGATAATGAAGCAACGGCAAAGGCGGTGAGTGACACGCTGCATCTTAATGGATACAAAGCGCAGATGCTGCCTGAAAATAAACTGGAGGAGATCAAGCGCCTTCAGGCACAGGGCAAAAAAGTGGCGATGGCAGGAGATGGCATAAACGATGCGCCCGCGCTGGCGCAGGCGGATATAGGCATTGCCATGGGTACCGGGACCGGAGTAGCCATTGAAAGCGCCGCTATCACCTTGGTAAAGGGTGATTTGAATGGAATAGCCAAGGCTCGGTTATTGAGCCATAAGGTGATGCGCAACATCAAGGAAAACTTGTGGTTTGCCTTGGGATATAACGTCTTGGGGATCCCCATTGCAGCCGGGGTGCTCTATCCTTTTTTCAGCGTTTTGCTGTCCCCATGATTGCAGCCCTGGCCATGAGCTTGAGTTCCGTTTCAGTCATCCTGAATGCACTTCGGTTAAGGAATGCCAAGATTCATTTTAGTAGTTAGATATATTAGATTAAACCCCTTAAAATTTTAAAATATCCTGTCACGGAACCTCAAAATCACTTCTCCCCCATAGGGGATCGTCACGAAACGGATCCCCATTTGAAACTTCTTTTCATGCTGATACTGTCCTTTATCTCCATGTATATTTTAATGTATGCCATGGTAAACAGCCTGGAAAATGTATTTTCCAACATTACATTAACTAGTTTTATATGGCGGCACTGATGACCATGCCAATGATTATTATCGAACTAGCAATAAAGAGTAAAATATAACACTAGAGGCAGATAAAATTAATGAAGACAAAGTTGAAAACCTTGCAAAAATGACCACCAGAAAGTCAGCGTAAGTGTTTTTATGGTAACGAACCGGATCAACTTTATTTTACTTAAATACGATTTCTTATACTGTTTGCCCGTCATCATCAAAAAACTTCTAAAGATTTTTTAAATATCTTTCACCCGTAAAGTTCATTTAATTGCGTCCGTTCATTTGGATAATACACACAGAAAATTATTTTTAAATGTCACGAAAAAAAAGATGATGAGTTATAATCCTAACGGAAAATTAAAGAATTTATTCTCATTTTGACATCACTTTATCATTTTATATATGTTACCCAGATATAATGCAACAGTGTATTAATAAAAATCAATTCAAATCGAGTATTTTTTAAAAATAATTTTTACTTTTGTCTCGAATGAAATTTTTACTGCAATATTGGCATGCTATCTTGTACTTTTATCTGTAATTCCTTGCAGAGATAAGGCGAATACGGCTGTTAACGGTAAAGAAGTGACTACAATTTCAGCGAGAACTAATCATCAACAAGATAACCGACATAAAACCGATGCCTGTACTCCTTTCTGCAACTGTTCCTGTTGCCCGGCATCTGCCTTCTTCCAGCCAGTGCCTGTTTTTACAATAGCTAAAGTAGCCATAAGGGCATCTTACCCAATAACTGATTTGACTTTTGTATCCCACGACGATAAAAGCATTTGGCAGCCTCCCCAATTGTCCTAACATTTTGATTGCTAAATTGTTTTGTTGGTAACAGATTTGTTGCCCGCACAATAACATTATCCGCAATCATTCTTTTTTATTTCAATAATTTTTTTGAATCTGTCTGCCTGTTGCGTGGCGACTATATCAATAGTTAACCTGCACCAGATAGGCATAAAAGATTAAAATGTTAGATAAGATCATCAAATTTTCCATCCAGCATAAGTTGATTATAGGGCTTTTTACGCTTGGGCTAATTGCATGGGGCATATTTTCCCTTACCCGTTTGCCCATTGATGCGGTGCCGGACATCACTAATAACCAGGTGCAGATTATTACCTCCTCGCCTTCCAATGGGGCTACAGATATTGAACGGTTTGTAACTTTCCCCATTGAACAAACCATGTCTACCATCCCGGGCAAGGAGGAAATTCGTTCTTTTTCCCGTTTTGGGCTTTCCGTGGTAACGGTCATTTTTAAAGATAATATAGATGTATATTGGGCAAGGCAACAGGTCAGCGAGCGCCTTGCCGAAGCCAAAACAGAAATCCCTGACGGCATGGGAAATCCCGAGCTTGGGCCGGTCTCCACCGGTCTTGGGGAGATCTACCAGTATGTCGTACGGCCAAAGCCTGGATATGAGAAAAAATATTCCGACAGAGAGCTGCGCAGCATCCAGGACTGGGTTGTCCGACGCCAGTTGCTTGGCGTTCCGGGAGTGGCCGATGTGAGCAGCTTTGGCGGACATTTGAAACAATATGAAGTAGCACTCAACCCGGATAAACTAAGGCCATAGGTGTTAGTATCAGCGAGGTATTTAACGCCTTAGCACTAAATAACCAGAATACTGGCGGTGCTTACATTGATAAAAAGCCCAATGCCTATTTTATCCGCAGTGATGGTTTGATAAAAATTTAGACGATATCCGCAACATTGTTGTAAAAAACACGCCGGGGGGAACGCCTATCTTGATTAAAGATGTAGGAACCGTGCAATACGGCTCTGCTATTCGCTACGGTGCCATGACTTATAACGACGATGGTGAAACGGTGGGAGCACTTGTTTTAATGCTGAAAGGTGCCAATGCTTCTAAAGTAATTGGGGATGTCAAGGAGCGAATCGCGGAAATCTCGAAGACACTTCCACAAGGTGTTGAAATAGACCCGTTTTTAGACCGTTCCAAACTTGTTGGCAGGGCAATAAGTACTGTAACCAGGAATTTAGCGGAAGGGGCGCTAATTGTCATATTTGTCCTCGTGGTTTTCCTGGGGAATCTGCGAGCCGGGCTGATCGTGGCTTCGGTTATCCCACTCTCGATGTTATTTGCCATTTCCCTGATGAATGTCTTTGGTGTTTCTGGGAATTTAATGTCGTTGGGGGCGATAGATTTTGGATTAATTGTGGATGGCGCTGTCATTATTGTGGAAACGGTATTGCATCAACTTGCGATGCGAAAGCCGGGTAGACTGGCTCAAAGTGTCATGGACCACGAAGTGCATTATTCTGCCAATAAGATGATGAGCTCTGCAACATTCGGTCAGATTATTATCCTGATTGTTTATTTTCCAATTCTTGCCCTGACCGGTATTGAAGGCAAAATGTTCCGACCGATGGCAGAAACCGTTGCTTTTGCCATTATCGGTGCACTGATTCTTTCGCTGACCTATGTACCTATGATGAGTGCGTTGTTTTTGAGTAAAAAAGTCAAGCACAAAAGGACCCTATCGGACCGGATTATGGAAATTTTTCAGAAAGCTTATACTCCACTTATTCATCTTGCATTAAAACGACGGATACTGACTATAGTAATTGCCATCGTATTATTTATTGGAAGCCTGGTTACGTTTAAATACTTAGGCGCTGAATTTATCCCTTCCCTGGACGAAGGGGATTTTGCAATAGAAATGCGTGTCATGACAGGCAGCAGTCTTTCCCAGACAGTTGAAGCCACGCAAAAGGCAGCAAAGGTTTTGAAAGACAACTTCCCTGAAGTTAAAGAAGTAGTCGGGAAAATAGGCTCCTCAGAAATACCGACCGATCCTATGCCGGTGGAGGCAGCTGACGTAATGGTCATTTTAAAAGATAAGAAAGACTGGACCAGTGCATCTAATAAAGATGAGCTGGCAGAAAAAATGCAGGCAAAGCTGGAAGAAAACGTCCCGGGTGTAACGTTTGGGTTCCAGCAACCCATACAAATGCGGTTTAACGAGCTTATCTCCGGTGCTAAGCAGGATTTGGTAGTAAAAGTGTTTGGTGACGACTTAGATATGCTGGCAAAATATGCAGAACAAATAGGCGACATTGCGCAGACAGTAAAAGGTTCTGCTGATATTTATGTAGAGCAGGTAACCGGCCTGCCGCAAATCGTTGTTCATTATAACCGCAGCCAAATTGCGCGCTTTGGCCTTAATATTGCCGAAATTAACAGGGTCATTCAGGCGGGTTTTGCAGGAACCTCTGCCGGACTTGTTTTCGAAGGGGAGCGGCGATATGACCTGGTCATTCGCTTAGAAAAAGAAAACCGGCAAAGCATTGAAGATATTAAGAATCTATCTGTCACTACTCCGGCAGGCATTCAGGTCCCCATCAGCCAGTTGGCAGATGTAGAAATGGAAATAGGCCCTAATCAGATTCAGCGGGAAGACACTCGCCGCAGGATCATGGTAGGCATCAATGTGCGCGGCAGAGACGTCAACAGCCTTGTACAGGAACTTCAGCAAAAGATTGACCAGAAAATTAAGTTTGAACCAGGTTATTCACTTACCTACGGAGGGGCTTTTAAAAATTTGCAGGAGGCCTCCGCACGGCTTTCCATAGCGGTACCAGTGGCACTCCTATTAATATTTTTCCTGCTCTTTATTTCGTTTAATTCTTTCAAGCAGGCGCTGCTAATTTTCACTGCAATCCCACTTTCTGCTATTGGTGGTGTATTTGCGTTATGGATAAGGGGCATGCCATTCAGTATTTCAGCTGGCATCGGATTTATTGCACTATTTGGCGTGGCTGTATTGAATGGCATTGTACTGATAGCAGAGTTTAATTCGCTTAAAAAATCGGGCATCACTAATCTTCGTGAGATCGTCATAATGGGCACCCGTGTGCGCCTGCGGCCAGTGCTGATGACCGCCACGGTGGCATCCCTTGGATTCTTCCCGATGGCGCTTTCCCATGGCAGCGGTGCGGAGGTGCAAAAACCATTGGCTACTGTTGTCATCGGTGGACTTATAACTGCTACTTTCCTCACACTTCTGGTGCTACCGGTGCTGTACACCTATTTTGAGGGCATAAAATGGAAAAAAATGAAAGCCGGAGCAACAATTACAGTGCTTTTAGTTTTAATGTTTAGCCCTTTGGTGACAAACGCTCAAACAAATCAGCCAAAGCCACAGCCACAGACGTTAGAGATGATCATCCAAAAGGCGGTCACCCAAAACGCATCGGTAAAATCCGCAACGCTGGATATTCATAAACAGGAATATCTCAGGAAAACAGCTACAGATTTCGGCAAAACAAATATTGAAGGGCAATATGGCCAATCCAACAGCAGACGATGGGATACTTACTTTTCTGTGAATCAAAATATTCCCAACCCAGGATTATTTGGAGCACAGAAAAAACTGGCAAATGCCCGTATAAAAGAAAGTAAGCTCAATGTAAATGTGGTGAAAAATGACCTTATTTATAATGTAAAATCTGTCTATTACCAGCTAAATTATTTATTAGCCTACCGCCAACTGTTATATGCTCAGGATACAGTGTATCAAAACTTTCTAAAAGCGGCTGACTTACGGTATAAAACTGGGGAAAGCACTTTGTTGGAAGCAAAAACAGCACAAACGCAGCTGGATGAAATCAAGAACGTTGCAGCGAAAAATGAAGGAGATATCCTGATTGCACAAAAAGAGTTACAAACGCTGTTAAATTCGGCCGCACCTATTGCTATCACTGACAGTATGATTATAAAAGCAGATGCAGCTTCCTTTTTGCATCCGGCAGATTCATTAAGTAGCCCGGTTTTAAAGCTCATCCAGCAAAAAATCGAAGTTGCTAATCACGCCGTCCAGGTGAGACGCGCTGAAGCCGGGCCAGATTTTTCTATTGGCTATTTTAATCAAAGCATTATTGGCATGCAACCTGTAAAAGGACAAGAGATCTATTTTGGTGCCGGTAACCGCTTTTGGGGGGTGCAGGCAAGTATCAGTATTCCACTCTTTTACAAGCCTTATAAAAATAAAATCAAGGCAGCGAAAGTAGATGCACAGATAGCACAAAAGCAATTTGAATTGTATAGTACCAATATCAGGGGAAAATATGACCAGGCCATTTCAGAATACCTGAAGCAGGAAAAGAGTGTCCGATATTATGAGGCGAGTGCTTTGCCAAATGCGGAGTTCATACGGAGGCAAGCGCAAAGCGCGTTTCAGCAGGGAGAAATCCAATATGTAGAACTATTGCAGGCACTGCGAACCTACTCAGAAATAAGGTCTAACTATTTACAAACCGTCCATCAATTCAACCGATCTGTCATTGAGTTGCAATATTTGTCCGGAAAAAATAACTAACTTTTAAATTAATTACGATGATACAGATAAAAAAATATGGCCTGTTGCTGCTCATAGCATTCACAGCTTTGCAAATAACCGCATGCAGCAGTAATGAAAATACTCCTTTACAAAACAAATCCTCAAGGTCGGATACTGCCGCCGAAGAAGTTTCAGACAATACTGTTACCTTAACACCACAGCAATTACAGTCCCTGGATATCAAGACCGGCAAAGCGGGGCTTCGTAATTTAAGTGCTGTCATTCAGGTAAATGGCAGATTGGAAGTCCCACCTCAAAATGCGGTGAGTATTACCATCCCCTATGGCGGTATCGTTAAATCAACAACACTATTGGATGGAAAAAGAGTAACCAAAGGTGAAAGGCTTGTCACTCTGGAGAGCCCCGAATTCATCCAACTGCAACAAGATTATTTAGATGGAACCAATCAGTTGGAGTTTCTTACGTCTGAGTATAACCGGCAGCAAGAACTGGCAACACAAAATATTAATGCCAAAAAGACACTGCAAAAATCCAAAGCAGATTATCAGGCTGCGCTCAATAAAGTAAAGGGGTTAAAAGCAAAGCTATCATTGATCCATATAAATACCAATACTTTAGAAGAAAATGGCATCCAGAATACCGTTACGATTTATTCACCCATCAACGGGTATGTAACACAGGTCAATGTAAACCGGGGAACGCACGTCAATCCCAATGATATGATGTTCAGGATTGTGAATTCAGATAATATGTATGTTGAATTGGCGGTATTTGAGAAGGATATCCCTAGACTAAAGCGGGATTTGAACATTCATTTTTCATTGGTCAATGACTCAACAGCATATAGGGCTCAAATTTACCTGATTGGCAAGGAGATAGGTAAAGACGGCAGCATACCGGTAAACTGCCGCATTACGAGCCCTATTACCTCATCCATGATCCCTGGTATCTATTTGAAAGCAACCATTGAGACCGGGACAAGCCAGTTAACCGCTCTTCCCGAAAACGCCATCGTAAGCTTTGGTGGAAAGGACTACGTTTTTCAGCCGGAATCGCCAAAATCGGGAAGCATTCAGGACGGGTACAGCTTCCGAATGCTCGAAGTTGAAACAGGTGTAACAGAAAATGGATATACGGCGGTGACCTTCACAAAAGATTTCAATCCCAACATGGCCATCGTAATCGAGGGTGCGTATGATCTGCTTTCAAAAATGAAAAATACATCCGAGGAAGAATAAACTTTAAATCAGCAGGAAGTCTATGCTATTATTTCTTTTAATACCGGTATTAACAATTATTGTAGGCGGTTTGGCGGCCATTTACCTAAAACCATCTCAGACGATATATAGTGTTATTCTTCACTTTTCTGCTGGAGTTGTTTTTTCAGTGGTTTCCGTAGAGCTTCTTCCTGATATTATTAAGATCCATGATCCTGTAAGGATAAGCATCGGGTTTGGATTGGGTATTTTTTCATGTTGACACTAATGTATTTTTCGGGCAAAATGGAGGATAAGGCTTCTGTAAACAAATCTTCAGTATTTCCTATAGGGCTTTTGTTAGCAGTATGCATAGATATAGCAATTGATGGCCTTTTGTTAGGAATAGGATTTGCAGCAGGACGCAAGGAAGGGATTCTCCTTTCTTTGGCACTTGCCACAGAAAACCTGACTTTAAGTTTAGCAACTGCTTCTTCTCTTGGGAGACAAGGTATTCGCGCCAATAAAGTGTTGTCCATTATTATCATATTGGCTGCTATTTTCTTTCTTTTTTCAATGGCAGGAGATGCTTTATTTCATAACCTGGAGGATACATCAATGGAAATTATATTGTCGTTTGGATTAGCTGCACTGCTTTTTCTCGTGACGGAAGAACTGTTAGTCAAAGCGCATGCGCAAAAAGATAATATATGGCTTACCGCGCCATTTTTTATAGGATATTTATTGTTTTTGATACTTGGTGTGACAATGTAACTTAATGATATTAAATATTTAAAAATGAAAAATACAGACCCAAATCACGTTCATACCTATGATGCGCAGGGAAGAATAACCTGTTGTACGTTGGAAGAAAAAATCTATACAGACGCTGGTGGAAAAAGGCTATTGCATGAGGAGGAGCATGAGGAGGAGCCTGATGATAAAGAACAAGGACAGGCAGATATAAAAGGGAAAAGTGCTATTATAAAATATCTGCCTGCCTTAATTAGTTTGATGATGCTATTAATCGGCATTGCATTGGATAATTATGTAAAACCGGCATTTTTCACCGGGTATATCCGCTTTGCATGGTATGCCGTTGCCTATTTGCCGGTAGGTTTTCCGGTAATGAAGGAAGGCTGGGATGCGTTATTAGGTAAAGAATTCTTCACCGAGTTCACCTTAATGGTTTTAGCAACTATCGGTGCATTTGCTATTGGCCAATACCCCGAAGGTGTGGCAGTGATGCTCTTCTATGCCATTGGAGAATTATTCCAAAGTGCAGCTGTGAGGAAGGCCAAAGGAAACATAAAGGCATTATTGGATATAAGGCCAGATGCTGCAAGCGTTTTGAAGGACAATAAATATATAGAAACAAAACCTGAAAATGTTTCTGTAGGAGAAACGATTCAGGTAAAGTCAGGTGAAAAAGTGCCTTTGGATGGACAAATGCTTAGTGTGGGTGGCAGTTTTAATACCGCAGCGCTTACAGGTGAGAGCAAACCTAAATCCATTTACAAAGGGGAACAGGTCTTGGCGGGAATGCTCAACCTTGATAAAGTAATTGAATTGAAGGTAACTAAGAAATTTGCTGACAGTTCTCTTGCAAGAATACTGGATATGGTTCAAAATGCTACTACGCGGAAAGCAAAGACAGAATTACTAATAAGGAGATTTGCGAAAATATATACGCCTATTGTATTTTTTTTGGCGGTGGCTTTAGTGCTCATCCCATATTTTATTGTCGGTGACTACCTATTTACACAATGGCTGTATAGGGCATTGGTGTTTTAGTGATCAGTTGCCCCTGCGCACTGGTTATTTCTATACCATTAGGCTATTTTGGAGGAATTGGCGCAGCCAGTAAAAATGGCATCCTGTTTAAAGGCTCGAATTACTTAGAACTGATGACCAAAATAAATACGGTAGTAATGGATAAGACAGGAACACTAACAGCTGGTGTTTTTAAAGTCCAGGACATTGTTACGACCGGGATGGATAAAAATGACTTTATTCCAATATTGTCCGCATTAGAAAGTAAATCCACACATCCTATTGCCAAAGCTATCGCCGAATATCAGAAAAACGACGTGCAAGCTTATGCCACAGAAGATATAGAGGAAATTTCAGGGCATGGATTAAAAGGGAAAGTAAACGGTAAATATGTGCTGGCTGGGAATACCAGATTACTTAGGAAATTTAATGTGAGTTATGATACAGCTATAGATCAGGTTGCAGAAACGATCGTTGTGGTGGCTATTAATAATAAATATGCTGGCTATGTACTGATAGCGGATGAAGTAAAGGAAGATGCCAAGCAGGCCATTAAGCAAATGCACTTGAACGGTATTAGGCAAACGATAATGTTGAGTGGGGATAAAAATGCCATTACACAAAAAATAGCAGGGCATTTAGACATAGACAAGGCCTTTGGTGATTTATTGCCCGAGGATAAAGTAGATAAAATTGAAGAGTTAAAGCAGGATAAAACGAACATCATCGCTTTTGTCGGAGATGGCGTCAATGATGCACCGGTGTTGGCATTAAGTGACGTTGGGATTGCTATGGGGCATTGGGCAGTGATGCTGCCATTGAAACGGCTGATGTAGTCATTCAAACAGATCAGCCTTCCAAAATAGTTACAGCCATTAAAATAGGAAAGGCTACTAAGCGAATTGTGATACAAAATATCGCTTTGGCGTTTACCGTAAAGGCGGTTGTCTTAGCTTTGGGAGCGGGAGGCTTGGCAACCATGTGGGAAGCTGTTTTCGCAGATGTAGGTGTAGCTTTGTTAGCAATATTGAATGCAGTTAGGATACAACGAATGCAGTTTTGAAGTATTATGCTTTAATTTTCAGCTACTTTTCATTACAGAATTTTTAACGATGAAGATTGTTATTTAGTTTGTGATCAAATGACTGGACCTGAAAGGGAGCTAATTTTAACGTTTTTTCCTTTTCATCAGCCTTCGAAATTTTCTTCTGGACTATCCTGAATATCAAAACGATGACATTCCCTGAGCTACTGGGACTGTATCAAAATATCAATCTCGAATTCCAACATTCTCCCACACTTATATAAAGTTAATTAAGAATGTTCAGAATTTTTTCATGAATTATCTACAATTGTTAAGTAATTATCGTAATATTGCAATTGAAGAATGAAATATGGGCTCTACAAAAACGGATTTATTCAATAAAAAGCAAAATGAATTGGCAAATATGGCGAAGGCTATCGCACACCCGGCCCGGATAGCCATTTTAGAGCAACTTGTGAAGACAAATGCCTGCATTTGTGGGGATTTGGTAGTTGAACTTGGCCTGGCCCAGCCGACCATTTCCCAACATTTAAAGGAATTAAAGCTGGCGGGAATTATCCAGGGTTCTGTGGAAGGGACAAGCGTATGCTATTGTATTGACCCGAAAGTCTGGAAGAAATTCCGGGAATTTTTTAATAATTTCTTTGTAGAAGTGGGAGACCCGACGGGAGAAGGTTGTTGTTGATATTTTTTTCTTCATTAAATCGCTTTATTGCAATAAACAAATACAAAAATATGGAAAAGCATAAAATTCTGTTCGTATGCGTTCATAATAGTGCAAGAAGCCAGATGGCCGAGGCTTTCTTAAATGAATTAGGCGCAGACGCCTTTATCGCCGAAAGTGCGGGTTTGGAACCAGGTACCTTAAATCCCTATGTGGTGGAAGCTATGGCGGAAGCCGGGATTGACATCAGCGGTAAACAGACGAAGGCCGTATTTGACCTTTTCAGGCAAGGCAAGCCCTTTAATGCAGTCATTACCGTCTGCGATGCGGCAAGCGCCGAGCGCTGCCCTGTTTTTCCAGGCATGACCAAGCGCATTGCCTGGTCTTTCCCCGATCCTTCCGGGTTTAAGGGTACTAAAGAAGAAATTTTGGCGCAAACCCGCGAAGTGCGGGATGAGATAAAGAAAAAAGTAACCGATTTTATCGGCGAAGCGAAAGTCTTAAAATTCTGGATGTAATATTCTTAATGTATAAAAACTTACGAAAATGAACAACGAACAAAAATTAAAAGAGCTGGTACAACAAAAATATGCAGCTATCGCCCTGCAAGATAAGGCCACCAATGAAGCGTCCTGCTGCGGATCGGGATGCTGCTCCACCGAAGTGTATCATATTATGAGCGACGATTACAGTACCCTGGAAGGCTATAATCCAGATGCGGATTTAGGATTGGGCTGCGGGCTACCGACACAATATGCGCAGATAAAACCGGGAGATACCGTTATTGATCTGGGTTCAGGTGCAGGTAATGATTGTTTTATTGCCCGCAGGGAAACCGGCGAAACCGGTAAAGTGATCGGCATAGATTTTACGCCTGCAATGGTAGATAAAGCAAGAGCCAACGTGGATAAGCTGGGCTATAATAATGTGGAATTTCGCCGTGGTGATATCGAGAAAATGCCTGTTACGGCAAATGCTGCGGATGTAATTGTGAGTAATTGCGTTTTAAACCTTGTGCCGAATAAAGACGGGGTATTTAAAGAAATTTATAGGGTGTTGAAACCCGGAGGCCATTTCAGTATTTCCGATATTGTTTTAGAAGGGGAATTGCCACCTGCATTACAGCAAGCGGCCGAAATGTATGCCGGATGTGTTGCGGGAGCTATTCAGAAAAAGGATTATTTAGACCTTATCTTACAAAACGGATTCAGCAATATAACCCTTCAAAAAGAAAAGGCTATTCAAATTCCTGATGATATCCTCGCAGGCTATCTTTCAAAAGAACAAATCAGTCAATTTAGAAACGGAGATAGCAGCATTAAAAGCATCACCGTCTATGCAGAAAAACCCGCAGAGGCGGCTTGCTGCGGCCCTGATTGTTGTAATTAAACTCTTTAAACGCGAAAAATATGTCTGCAAAAAACTGCGCTCCTGCACATGAAAGGAAAAAGTTAGGTTTCCTGGATAGGTACCTTACCCTGTGGATATTCCTGGCGATGCTCTGCGGTGTTTCCATAGGGTATTTTGTCCCTTCCTCATCCGATTTTATCAATTCCTTTTCTTCGGGAACAACCAATATTCCCCTGGCAATAGGGTTGATTTTGATGATGTATCCGCCTTTAGCCAAAGTACGTTACGAGCAGTTAGGTAAAGTGTTTAAAAACACAAAGGTATTAGGCGCTTCTTTACTTCTTAATTGGGTTTTCGGGCCTGTATTAATGTTCTTGCTCGCGCTACTTTTCCTGCATGGTTACCCGGAATATATGGTCGGATTGATACTTATCGGCCTTGCCAGGTGCATCGCAATGGTCATTGTCTGGAATGAGCTGGCTGAAGGAAACCGGGAATACGCAGCGGGATTGGTCGCATTAAACAGTATTTTCCAGGTATTGCTATACAGTGTTTACGCCTACCTGTTTATTACCGTTCTTCCGCCACTCTTTGGATTAAAAGGTCTGGACGTTCATATTACCATTGGAGAGATTGCGTGTAGCGTAGCTATTTACCTGGGCATTCCTTTTGCCGCCGGTCTTATCAGCCGTTATCTGCTATTGCGCTTAAAAGGGGATGCGTGGTACCAGCAAAAGTTTGTTCCGTTTATATCTCCTATCACGCTTATAGCCCTACTATTTACAATAGTGGTTATGTTCAGCCTGAAAGGCCAGATGATTGTCCGGATACCTTTTGATGTGATCCGCATAGCAATCCCGTTAATTGTCTATTTTGCTATTATGTTTCTGGTTAGCTTTTTTGTAGGGAAACGTCTGGGCGCAGATTATGCGCAGAATGCTGCGGTTTCCTTTACGGCTGCAGGTAATAATTTTGAATTGGCTATTGCGGTGGCTATTGGTGTGTTTGGCATTAATTCGGGAGAAGCCTTTGCAGGTGTCATCGGGCCGCTGGTAGAAGTTCCTGCGCTCATTATCCTGGTGAATGTTGCTTTTTGGCTTCGTAATAAATATTATAATAAACCTCAAAAAAATCAAGGTAGATGAAAATAGCCCTGTTCAGTGATATTCATGCCAATTTGCCAGCACTCCAGGCATGTTTAGAAGATATAGATGCAAAGCAGCCCGATGCAATATATTGTCTTGGTGATCTTGTAGGATATAATATTTGGCCAAATGAAGTGACTAATATTATTAGGAACCGCGGCATTCCTACAATTGCGGGGAATTACGATTTTGGTATCGGCAGGGTAAGCAACGACTGCGGTTGTGCATATAAAACAGATGAAGAGAAGCACATGGGTAAGGTTTCGATTGCCCTTACCAATGAATTGATAAAAGATGCCGAACGCAAATATCTAAGAACGCTTCCCGCTCACATACGATTGGAATTTCAGTTGAATAACGACAAATTGAATTTGCTGCTGGTGCACGGCAGTCCAAGGCGGATCAATGAGTATCTTTTTGAAGACAGGGAAGAAAAAAGTATGCTGCGCATTATGGAACAGGCAGATGCCGATATTATGTGCTTCGGGCATACCCATAAGCCTTACCACCGTATCTTAAATTCAGGTACTGCCGGACAAGATCATTTTCGCCACGCTGTAAATATAGGATCGGTGGGCAAGCCAAAAGACGGAGACCCAAGAGGCTGCTATGTTTTGCTTCATATAAATGAGCAAAGTGCTATATCGGTGAAAGAAAGCATTCAAGTGGAGTTCATCCGGTTTCAATATGATGTAGAAAAAGCAGCCAAAGCAGTTGAAGAAAGTATTTTGCCCGATAGATATGCGGAAAGTTTAAGAAACGCGCATTAAATAGGAAGATTATGAATGATGCCTCCGAAATATTGAAAGATCGAAAATAAGTCGTCCAAATAATAAACACAAATGTACAGTTATAAATACTCAAGCAGAGTCTAATATTTAGTTTTCTCTATTGACAGATTAATCAAGATTTTTAGACTGCCGCGCTATGAATATTAAAATAAAGTTTACCTTTGCTTAGGTTCATTTGAATCCAGATTAGTAAGGTACCAATACGGTTATCAGGGTCAATTCAAATCTTCCTAAATAATTGTAATTCAATTCGTTATATAAAATATCATTGGGTGCCGCCCTCACCGCAAAAGGCATTGATAATCAATGCCTTTTTTATTTACAGCCAATTTTACACATAACTTAGGGGCTATGGAATTAAATTAAAAAGACTTTAGTGCAATTAGGATTTCTTATACATATTTGTATATGTGTTTTTTCTAAAAGTCTTGCACAGTTGTAGGCGGAGCCACCTTCTGTAAAAAGTCCACCAACCGAATCGAAAATTTTAAAATCACTGCATCCTTTTATTCAATTTATTTTCCGGCATTCTTTTCAACTTCTGCGTGCATAAATCCAATTACAGCACAATCCAATTCTCTTAAAAGTTTATCTCCATTATTATCGGACTTTACGTTTCTATATTGAAGGTTTGGCCGTTCGCCATTTTCATGAAAGGCAAACATTGGCTTATAATACTCTTTTAGTGCATTTATTTATTATCGGGTAAATCACAACAATTTAATTTTCAAAACCGCACCTATAACTGCCGGTTTCTTTATGACGTTCCCTTCAGTATTTCTTTATTGTTTGTCCTTTGCCCGTTGCAATGCGCATTGGTAATTATTTTCCCAAAAATACATTCCATGACCAATCCAGTCATATTTTTCACGGCTTATCGTAATTTCATTGGGACTTGTAGGCAATTTATTCCCCCTTTCTTCATCACAACCGTTGAATCCAATAATTAAATTAGGGCTGGTACATTAAAGCATAATCTTAACGCTGATTTACGGCCTTCGCTAAAGTAGAATATGGGGCAGTATACTGGCCATTTTTATTAAAAATGCCAGCCTCTACCAACCGCTGACGCGCTTCTTCTTTGGGCATGGAGCTAACGCGCGCAAGTTCCTTTTTGGCTAAGTCTTTAATCTTTTTTAATTATTTTTCATTCATGTTACAAACCTACTGATTTTTAAATTAAAATAGTTGTATGTTGCTCAGGCCTCTAAAAGCTGCGCCAATCTTTAGGAATTTTCCGCTATTAGCCACAATTTGCGAGTTGTTTTTTATCATTGCTGTCAATTTCTATCAAAGGTAATGGGTAGCAAATTTTTGTTTAGTTACTCAACTTTTCTAAAGATATATGGAGTGATTTCAACAAAATCAGCCACTTTTACCTTGACAGATTTTACAGCATCATTTGCAGTAGTGAATGTAAAAACGGCGGCACCAAAATCGGTATCAGAAAAAGTTACATAAAACCGATTACCACCCAGCGGTTTCATGAATACTTTTAATGTGGGATGGTGGGATAATTTCATTTGTAACCCATCTTTTTCCATTACGATTTGCATCTTACCATACACATCATTGAAATAATTTCCAGTATATGATTTCAGCGGGAGCGTCGAATTTAAATGTAGTTTAACCGAATCTAATAAAATCTTCGTCTCCTTAGAAGCGGCCTGTTGATCATATTGAAAATATTTCAAATAAACCTGGCTATAGTTACGAAAGGGTAAATTTAAACAGGCATCTTCGATTTCACTCGCTAAAGCCTCAAAGAAATAATTTTGATCGCTATTTGTCAAGACAATAATGCCGATTTTTTCTTCAGGTATCAATAAAAATTGACTTAAAAAGCCGGTAACACCGCCGTCATGCTCAACAATTCTGCGACCTTCATATTCTTTGAGTTCATATCCCAAACCATAAAGTGAAAAATGTCCTTCATTGAACATTGGGGGATTTTGCCGCATAATAGAGTAGGGGGTCCATGTCTTTTCAATTACATTTGGGTCAATAACCTGCTTGCCTTTATATTTTCCATGATTTAATAAAGTGATGGCCCATTTGCTCATATCACTGACGGAGGAGCTAATGCTGCCGGCAGGGGCCAAATTGTCTATATTGGCGTAAGGAAGTTTTATTAGGTTGGAGTCTTTTACGGTATGTGCCAGCGCTCTGTCTTTGGCAAACGGCAGGTCTTTGCTTAAAACTACGGTATTTTTCATATCAAGTGGCAGTAGAATCCTTTCTTTGATAAAATCTTCCCATTGCTCCCCTGTAACCTTTGGAATGATCTGTCCTGCTGTAAGAAAAGCAGCATTTGTATACCCCCAGGTTGTCCGAAAAGGGTATACGGCTTTAATATGTGCCATTTTTTCAATGATATCGTTTCTCGTCAAATTACTTTTCCAATAAGTAAAATCTCCCTGGAAGGTTTCAAAGCCCAATCTGTGACAGAGCAAATCGGCAATGATGGCTTGCTCTCCAGCCAGCTTATTATCCAGTTTGAACCGGGGTAGCCATTTTGTTACCTTGTCATTCAAAGAAAGTTTTTTTTCAGCATCCAACATAGCAATGGCAGTCGCCGTAAATGCTTTGGTATTAGAGCCAATCATAAACAGTGTATTAACATCCACACTGTCAGTACCACCCGCTTCCTTTACACCAAAACCTTTCATATAGACAACTTTTGAATCTTTCACTACACAAACTGCCACACCCGGCAATCGCCAATCTTTTAGAGCACTGCTTATATAATTATCCAGGCTGTCCTGAATAAAATGCGACCGGTTTTGGCTGTGGACTACACTTAGAGATACCATCCAAATAGCTGCTGGTAATAAAAGATGACGTTTCATTTGATTTTATTTATTTCGTTAGTTGGTTCACTAATTTAAAAATACTAATAATTACAAGAAATTGTAGACGGCAATTTAGAGACTAATAACCACGTTGTGCGCTTACTCATACTTTCTACCATATAACAATCCGTAATTTAGGTAGAAACTGGTGTATATTTTTAATTTTTGAATATTTTTTTCTGATAGCTGCATGAACTTATGAGCAAACAGACTTTTGTTAAATTGCCAGGGCTTCTGGAAGTACATAACCTATTAAGCGTACGCTGTGTAGCCAGTTCCAAGTGATCATTTAAGACGCTGAAGTCTATCCTCACTCAAATCATAAAATAATGGAACGCAAGTTTCGATTTCTCTTTGCAAAATCTGCGCTGGTGACAGGGATTCTAAAAACATCAAAAGAGCCCGAAGGCTGTTGCCATGGGCTACAATCAAGACTTCCTGACTTTGCAACAAACAAGGCAGGATTGATTGCTTAAAGTAGGGAATAACCCTATTATACGTATCTTTCAGGCTTTCCCCTCCGGGAGGTGCCACATCAAAGGAACGGCGCCAAAGCCATACTTGTTTTTCCCCAAACTCCTTGGTAATTTCTGCTTTATCCTTTCCCTCAAGCGCTCCATAAGAGCGCTCATTCAACGCCTTATTAATTACCACTGGAACATCCTGCCAGCCACACACTTCTTGAATAATCTGCAACGTATGTTGGGCCCTGATTAATTTGGAAGTAAAGGCAATATCAATTCTTTGATCTTTAATTTCTAAGGCCGCTTTCCTGGCCTCTTGCTTGCCTGTCTTCGTAATGTCAATATCCTGCCAGCCAGTAAATCTGTTTTCCAGATTATATTCAGACTGGCCATGACGAATTAAAATAAGGTTGGTGTGTTCCATTTCAATTTAATTTCTAAAATTGCTGATTCCTATCATTCCCTTGATTTCAAGGTAGTTCAAGGTAGTTCAAGGTAGTTCAATCTATGCGAATAACGAAAATTTATCTAAAATTTGCCATCAGTATAGCACGCACCTGTCATTTTATTGGCCATGCAGGCATTAAAAAGTAAATGCATATCACACTTCTGGACTACTTCCTAATGATTCAGAACAAGTTTAATTTTGGTGACCAAAGTGTAATTCCAATATCTAAATTTGAAATGTTTGCTTCAGCAAAGGTTAACCTTATCAGATTTCATCAAAAGAACAACCAAAGGATTTATCCTAACAAATAAAAACTTTTCCTAACTTCAAATCTTCAAAAGAAAATTTGGCAAATTATAATTGTAAGATATGAAACGCACACTCATCCACTTGGTGGTCTTATTTTCAGGTTTTCTGATTTTAACTGCTAACGTCATTGCTCAGCGCACAAAAGCGACAGACACCGCTAGCATTCAATGGGGTGAAAAAGTGCCTTTACAGCCTACGCCAGCGGTTATCAGCCCAACCCATCATCCACATAATAAGGTCAATGCTCTAGGCGAAATAACTGATACGAGTTATGGATCCCAGTATTGCAGATTATTGAATATAAGCGGCAAGCATTGGCTCGCTGTTTACACCGTTCAAACCAATAAGGGATATAAAAAGATCCACAGGGTGGTCTCAGATTAGAAATTGCCACCTCTAAAGACAATGGCCAGACCTGGCGCACAATTTCAAGGTTAAAAGATCCAGGCCGTGATCTGGATAATGGCCAATTAATCATATTAAATAATGGGCATATACTGCTGGCCTGCAGGTCGGTTCGGTGGCATTCATCCTACCGTCTCCCGGTCTATGAAAGTGATGATGAGGGGAAAAGCTGGAAGCGACTTAGTGTCATTGATCAAAATGAAGGCCCAGACGGCAGTCTGGGTAATCCAGATAAAGGCATTTATGAACCGCATTTTATCCTGTTAGAAAATAACCAGCTGGCCGTTTTCTATGCAAATGAAAAACATGTTACTGAAACGCCATCTTATAGCCAGGTGATTTCAGAGAAGATTTCTTCAGATCAAGGCAAAACCTGGGGCCCGGAAATCTTTGTTGCCCATGACCCTAATAACAAGGATGCACGACCCGGCATGCCTGTTTGTACCAAGATGAAAAATGGCGATTATATGGTTGTATATGAGGTGTGTGGTACAAAAGGATGTAATATCTACCAAAAGTCCAGCACGAACGCAATAGACTGGACAGTGGGGATCGGGAAAGCTGTACCTGATCAAACCGGCGCACCCTTTATCCTCTCCCTAACTGACGGTCGTCTTGTCGTTAGTTCTAATAGAGGCAACGTTTCAATTAGTGAAGATTATGGCAATAGTTGGCTGCTGCAACAAAGCCCCTGGCATTTCACAAAACCCTATGAAAAGGATTGGCAACAAGCGCTTTGGCCTTCTATTTACCAATTTGGTCCCAATAAAATAGGTGTAACAGCTGGTTTACGCAAGCACTTTCCCCACAAAGGGCGTCAGGTAACCATTCGGTTCGGCAAGCTAAACAAGGCATCTCATTAACAAAAAGACACGCCTTTGGGTACAATTCTGGCTATTTAAATATAGGCAATACAGACCGCTTTGCTTTTGCGAGATTAAATTTATAAAAATTTTTAAAGTAAATCTCGCAAAAGAAAAACATACTGACCAATCTTAAACCACCGGCTTCAACAGTATAATCCCCTTTAAATTTCAAGCAGGCCAAGGAAACTTGACAACTGTTATATTCAGCGGTAACAGGCGGTAATACAAAGTCCTCGCCCCAGCTGTGCAATCCCAAGCCATTAAATCCATCAGGCTGCTGGTGGTATACAAAAAAGTGGAATTGGGATGCGCATGCGTTCTGTAATAATAGACAAATCCTTCCGGGTACAGATCCGTGGGGGTCTTGGCAATTTGTTCACCCGTTAAACTGTCCACCCCTTCGTATTGGACCTTTCCACCACTCGCCTCTTGTGTTCTGGCTGCTGCGGCCCGTTTCAGCCGCTGCTGGATGATATTAGTTTGTGAATTCTCAAAACCGTTACGTCTGACTTCACCTGAATTAAACATACTCAGTGTGGCGATGGCAGCAGTATTACGGCGAATGATAGCATCTTCAGGCAAAGCGGCTACTTTTTTACAGATTTTGCCAATAGAACGTAATTAAATAGTATTTAAACAAAAAAACGCAAGATAATGACAACAAGAAAATTAGGCAACAGCGGACTGGAAGTTTCCGAACTTGGTCTGGGATGCATGGACCTCACCTTTGGTTACGGAAAGGCAACTAACGAGAAAGAGGCCATTGAATTAATACAGGCAGCCTTCAACCAAGGAGTAAGCTTTTTTGATACGGCTGAAGCTTATAGTCAGGAGGGCAATGAGCTGTTACTGGGCAAAGCAGTAATGCCTTTTAGAGACAAAGTGTTGATTGCCACAAAATTTGGTTTTAAAGATGGCGATTCCACTAAAGGCCAGGATAGCCGGCCAGAAAGGATTCGGCAGGTGGCAGAAAATTCCCTGAAAAATCTATAAACTGATTATATCGATTTATTTTATCAGCACCGTGTCGACACCAGTGTGCCTATTGAAGCGGTAGCAGGCACGATCCAGGATTTAATTCAGGAAGGCAAGATCAGGTACGACGAAGCTCCACCGTTTAAAGGAAAACATCGGTGCGGTGGGCATTACTTTATCCAGCGAGGATTTACAAAACATTGAAACGGCCTATTCTAAGATAGAACTTACCGGTGCCAGATACCCTGAACACCTAATGAATAGAGTAGGGAAGTAGGCTAATTAAAGTAACTGAAAAGTAGTACACTTTTTAAACCGCATTATTGTACAAAGGCCAAAAGCACTCAACATACAAGTCATCCTCAAATAAATGCATAAATTTGAGTGGATGCGAGTCGCTAAATTCAAAATAATTAAAATAAAATATACACAATGATAACACAGGACAAATCCATATTTCCTTTAGGCAATCCAGGACCAGCTGAGTGGTTCACGGGTGAAGTGCATGTACAATCTCTGGTCTCCCCTGAAAAGGTGGAAAATTTATATAACGTTGGTCAGGTGACCTTTAGTCCTGGCGCCAGGACCCACTGGCATACGCATCCCATAGGACAGGTATTACTTGTTCTGGAAGGCACAGGATGGTATCAGCAAAAGGGGCAACCCGCTCAAATTATCCGTAAAGGCAGTACAGTGGCTATCCCTAAAGATGTTGAACACTGGCACGGTGCGTCCGAAGGGGAGAAACTAGTTCACATCGCCATTTCCAATATCCAAAATGGCAATAGCGTCACCTGGCTGTCGCCAGTAACAAACACACAGTACGCTCAGGTGCATCAAAAGTAATATGTAAACTTCCTTGCCTTTCTGGTCAGGTAGTATACTACTATCATACTACCCCATAAGAAACGATGGGGCTTAGAAGTCCTTTAATGCTCGTGGATTCAAAGCATGCGCTTCTTTAAGGCCCCTATAGGATAAGCGGATGCGTCTTAAAGCGGGGTTAAGGTATAAATTCAAAAATCTTTAACTTTATAATACCCTACTTTTATGGCCTCAAATTCTTGAAACGATAGATTACGAAAGATTATAACCTGATAAATTAAAAAAAGATGAATACATTTTCTGTTAAAGCATTTGGCACTGAAGCGCCCGAGGCTGCTTTAAACCAGATGCAGATAGATCGCAGGGAAGTCACCGCAAACGACGTGGAAATAGACATATTGTATTGTGGTGTCTGCCATTCAGATCTGCATACTGCCCGAAACGAATGGGGAGGCACAATCTACCCCAATGTCCCCGGCCATGAAATCGTTGGCAAGGTCAGCAAAATTGGCACGGAAGTAACCAAATATAAAATCGGTGATTTGGTGGGCGTAGGCTGCCTGGTAGACAGCTGCAGAACCTGTGACAGTTGCAGGGAGGGATTGGAACAATATTGCGAAAACGGTAATGTTCAGACCTATAACGGACAAGACAAGCATTTGCACCATCAAACATTCGGTGGCTATTCTGAACGCATTGTGGTTGACCAGGATTTTGTATTGAAAATACCGTCAAATCTTAATTTAGCTGGGACAGCGCCATTACTTTGTGCAGGCATTACCACTTATTCGCCTTTAAAACACTGGAAGGTGGGGCCGGGCAAAAAAGTCGGCATTGTTGGCATAGGCGGTCTGGGTCACATGGGGGTAAAAATAGCCAAAGCAATGGGCGCTCACACGGTGGTTATCACAACTTCAGCCTCAAAATAGCAGACGCCAAAAGGCTGGGGGCTGACGAAGTGATCCTGTCAACCGATAGGGAGCAAATGCAAAAGAACGCAGGCACCCTCCATTTTATTTTGGATTGTGTTTCTGCGCAGCATGACATTAATGCATACCTGAGTCTGCTTAGAAGAGATGGCTCCCTAACGCTTGTGGGGGCACCTGAACATCCACTGCCAGTAGCGGCATTTAGCCTAATCCCGGGCCGGAAAAGCTTTTCCGGATCCATGATCGGAGGAATAAAAGAGACCCAGGAAATGCTGGATTTTTGCGGGCAGCACGATATCACCTCTGACATTGAGATGATAAGGATGGAGCAAATCAATGGAGCCTATGAGCGTTTATTAAAAGGAGACGTAAAATATCGCTTTGTAATAGATATGGCCAGCCTGAAAGAAAATTAAAAAAATAAAAAATAAAATGACAAATACAGCCTGCGCGTATCAAAAAAAAGATACAACGCAGGCTGTTTAATTGAGCAAACCGAGACCCAATGCGTTCCAACGCTTCAAAAATTCAACCCAGCTATCAGCGGTAAAAATAACACCAGCCATCCTGGTTTTATGAAAATCCACGTGATCGCCCTTTTATTAGGAGCTACCTTCCATCATCCTGCCAGGATTTCACCCATGACGCCTGCCACAATCTCATCACAATGGATCAGATTAAACTCAAAAAGATCTGAGGGCGCGTATACTTTAGATATTTCATTTTTGAGCATCGCCTTAGCCCTGTTCAACCGAACTTTCACATTGCCCTCACTTATCCCCAGTAAACCAGCGGTATCCGCCACACTCAGATCATTGATTTCACGAAGTGTAAATACAACCCTGTACGCATAAGGAACCTTTGAGAGTGCCTGTTCAATTATATGGGCCAGTTCTCTTCTTTGCATAAATCTATCTGTATTGTTGTGAGCATCTCTCCAATTACCCTCTTCACCACTTTGCAGTGTTACAAGCTGCTGCCCGTATAATCCGTGTACCTGCTTTTGTTTTTTCCGGTAACAGTTATTGAGCATGATGCGGATCAGCCAGGTTTGAAAGCTGGAACGCCCCTCAAAACTTTTCAGATGCTGGTAAGCATTAATAAATGTTTCCTGCATCAGATCTTTTGTATCCTCTAAGTCAAATCCATATCCTCGCCCGACTTTATAGAGCGCTGCATTGAACCTCCTGACAATGATTTCAAAAAATGCCTTTTCACCTGTAAGCACTCTTGAAATCACCTCCTGATCCGCATATGCCTTTGAATCTACCATGATGAACTACTGAATAATTTTAGAAATTCTTGCCATTGAAAATGCGGCAATAGCCATGACCAGATCACGGACAGCCACATCCAAAAACTGCAGTCCTGCTAGTAAAGTTAGGGCAATTAAGGCTAACCAGGCTGCGACAATAAGCCCACCAATCTCGGGTTTCTTAAGTACAATGATCCCCGCAACAATTTCAATGACGCCCACGATCATCATAAACGTATGGGCGCTAAAGGGAATAATGCCGGCAAGGCCCGGATTTAGATAGAGATCCCAATTGGTCAGCAGGTCCACAAATTTATCTGCCCCGGCTACAATGGGCACAATCACAAAGGTGAACTTTAGGAGGTTGAAAACGCCACTTAAGGCCGTTTGTTGATTTTGACTTGTCATTATTTTAGTTTTTTATGCTGTTTGTTCTATTGGAGACTTCCAATAGCGAAAAGGTTACAGATCAAAAAAAATATCAAATAGCCAGTTTTAAGGACTGGCTAACGAAAATAAGGACAACCTCGTCAGTTATAAATAAGTCCGTACAAAAACAAAGAACGCTTAGCGGTAGCGCAAAGGGCAGAAGGAGCAGGGGAGCACGGGCGCAAACGGGGGAGGACTGTAAAAAGAAGTATTTTTATTACAGCCATTAAATTTCACCAAAAAAGCGCTCCTGATAATCAGGAGCGCTTTTTGGCTGCATCAAAAAATGCAACACAATTAGCAGGCTACCAAGCACTTGCCTACCTTAATGCAGTGGGAAAAATGCTTATTTACGGATATAGGTATGATAGAGTTTTGTCGTCGAACTATCTTTTAAGTAAAGTGTGCTCATTGACAATAAATTACCCTTCAAATTAAAATAAAACATATCAGGCTTAGTAGCATCATTTGTAATCGGCTTTGCAGAATTTTCAGAGTGGTAAACAATGCTGTCATAGCGTTGCATTTGTCCATTCCCATTTATGGCGCTGTCCCGGCCTAGTGAAAAATGTCCCCAATCGGTTGTATCACCGTTATTTATAAAATAGTACTGCATATCATCTGTATAGACAATAGAATCTTCATAAATCTTAAAGTCAGTCTGAACAAGCGCCGCCTCGTAACCGACAAACCCATTAAAAGCCCAGGTTCCAGTCACACTTGGCACTATTAATGGAAGCGTTTGCACCTTATCCTTAGAACAGGCGCCCAATAGTAAAGTTCCTGCAATGAATAACATTGAAAATTTTCTCATAAATAAATAGGTTTAACCGAAAACGCCGCACAAATTAAAAACGCTACATATATCTTAAATTTTTTTTAAAACAACCGCGATTACCATTATCAGGATTTGGGATAAACAATCAGCCTACCTATACCAGTCATCTTCCAACTAAAAGTATTCACATAACTAAAATTAAACATACGAATAAAACCTATTTTTCCGTAATTTTTTTTATTGGAGCCTGGGACCGCCTTTTGTGAATAAACCGGACCAAACTAGCCCCATTTCCAACCAGAAACCCTATATAATAATATTTAGATTATGTGTAAAGACATATTTATCATAAGGTATATAATAACAATAGTTTATTATGCACACCTGTTGATTTCTTTAATCAAATAATTTGTTCTGAATGATGAACTTTGACTTTGTTCTGAAAAATCAGTTCAACCCCTTAGTCATTTGTTATTTTGTTTTGCATCATAATTTGAATGATACAGGAAGCTTATTCACACTTTAATTTTTTTACATTATGGGACTTTTTGATAAAAGAGTAGCGTATAAGCCTTTTGAGTATCCGGAAATACTTAAGTTTACGCAGGCGATCAATACTTCATTTTGGGTGCATTCAGAGGTAGATTTTACCGCTGACACCCAGGACTTTCATTCTAGCTTAAATGAGGCGGAACAACATGCCATCAGAAACAGTTTGCTGTCTATCGCGCAGATAGAAGTAGCCGTGAAGTCCTTCTGGGGTAATCTTTATCATCATTTCCCAAAACCAGAGATCAACGGACTGGGTTCTACGTTTGCAGAATGTGAATTCCGCCACTCAGAAGCCTACTCCCGTCTGCTGGAAGTACTGGGCTATAACAATTATTTTGAAAACCTGCTGAAAGTCCCGGTTATGCGCGAACGTATCGCTTATTTGTCTGAGGCGCTCCAAACTGCAGGTTCCACTGATCAGAAAGAATACGTTACCTCCCTGATTATGTTTAGCATCCTGATTGAAAACGTCAGCCTTTTCAGCCAGTTTGCCGTAATTCTGGCCTTTACCCGATTTAAAGGGCTGATGAAAAATGTCAGCAATATCATTGCCTGGACTTCAGTGGACGAACAGGTTCATGCCAATGCGGGCATTTACCTGGTCAACCAACTCAGAGAAGAATATCCGGAAATCTTCACCGCTGAGCACCTCGATCAGGTGCGCAGTCTGGTCAAAAAGTCCATCGAAACAGAGGAACGCATTCTGGACTGGATATTCAGTGCCGGAGAAATCGATATTATCAATAAACACGACCTGGCCAATTTCATGAAGAAAAGAGCCGATGAAAGCCTGGTTAAAATTGGCATTCCGGCCATTTTTAACGTAACCGCCGAAGAAATAGCACCTATGGTATGGTTTGAAGAAGAAGTATTCTCCAACACGCTGGATGACTTTTTTGCAAAACGTCCTGTAGATTATACAAAACACGACAAGAGTATCTCAGCGAATGATTTATTCTAATTAATTTTGAGATTATACTAAGAAAACCATATTTGTGTACAATATAAAACCGAATGCACATGACCAATTTATTTGAAGAAGCCACAGCAAATGCTGAACCCAAGGCACCAGCCTTAATACAGAATTATGAACATGAAAAGCTCTGGTGGAAAAATGAGGAAAGTGAGCGAATTCTTAACAGTGGCTACCTGCTGAAAGGTGAGACGGTAGAAGGAGCGATCGAAAGAATTTGTTCCGCAGTTGCTCAGCGTCTGTATAAACCCGAGTTAAAAGAGGCCTTCAAAGAAATTGTTGAAAGAGGATGGATGAGCCTGAGCTCCCCGATCTGGGCCAATATGGGTACGGAAAGAGGCCTCCCGATCTCCTGCTTTAATGTGCATATTCCTGATAACATTGAAGGGATCACCCACAAACTAGGAGAAGTGATCATGCAGACCAAACTAGGAGGGGGGACTTCCGCCTATTTTGGTGGTCTGCGTGAAAGGGGCAGCTCTATTACAGACAACGGCAAAAGCACCGGTGCTGTCAGCTTTATGCGGCTCTTTGATACAGCCATGGATACCATTTCTCAAGGTGGTGTTCGTAGAGGCGCCTTTGCAGCCTATATGGATATAGATCATGGCGATATTGAGGAATTTTTGTCCATCAAAGATATTGGTCACCCCATCCAGAACCTGTTCTTTGGTGTCTGCATTCCTGATTACTGGATGCAGGAAATGATCGATGGAGATACGAAAAAAAGAGAGATCTGGGCTAAAGTACTAGAAAGTCGTCAACAAAAAGGATTACCTTATCTGTTTTTCTCCGACAATGTCAATAAAAACAGACCGCAGGTTTATAAAGACAAAAACCTGACCATCCATGCCTCCAATCTGTGTTCAGAGATCATGCTGCCTTCCACAGAAGATGAATCCTTCATCTGCTGCCTGGCTTCCATGAACCTGGAGCTTTATGATGAATGGAAAGATACGGACGCCGTAAAACTGGCCGTTTTCTTCTTAGATGCCGTCCTGCAGGAATTTATTGTTAAATCTGAAGACAATTTTTATCTGGAAGCCGCACATAAGTTTGCAAAAAGGCACCGGGCATTGGGACTGGGCGCCCTGGGTTGGCATTCTTATCTGCAAAAGAATATGATTCCATTTGAAGGAATGCAGGCTAAGCAACTAACGACCACTATCTTTAAAGATATCAGTGAAAAAGCCGTGAAAGCCAGCCGCGATCTGGCCTGGATTTATGGTGAACCTGAATTACTACAGGGATACAACCAAAGAAATACCACCCTTATGGCCATTGCACCAACTACGTCTTCTTCCGCTATTTTGGGACAGACTTCTCCGGGCATTGAACCATTCAGCAGCAATTATTATAAGGTGGGCCTCTCTAAGGGTAACTTTATGCGCAAGAACAAATACCTGAAAAAATTGCTGGAAGAAAAAGGTATTGACAACGAAGACACCTGGAGAAGCATTATGCTCAACCATGGCAGTGTACAACATCTAAATGAATTAAGCGCTGAAGAAAAAGAGGTGTTTAAAACCTTTAAGGAAATCAGTCAGCTGGAAATCATACAACAAGCCTCTATCCGCCAAAAGTATGTAGACCAGTCACAGAGCCTGAATGTAAATATCCCGTCCAATCTTCCGATCAAAGAAGTAAACCGCTTATTTATCGAAGCCTGGAAATTAGGCGTCAAAACAATTTATTACCAACGTAGCCAAAGTGTGTCTAAGGAAATGGTCACCAATCTGGTTAGTTGTAAAAGCTGTGAGGCTTAATACTGGTAGCCAGCGTTTAGCTGATTTTTTACTTGATATTTAAATTTGATATTTAATTTTTTATTTTTAAATAGCCGTTTTTTGTCCTCACAAAAAACGGCTATTTCCATATAGATATGGATCTGACGATAGCCATTATACTGATCAGCTTTTTCTCCTCTTTTATCCGCTCCACTTTTGGGTTTGGAGAGGCGCTGGTGGCTCTGCCCTTACTAGCGCTGATACTGCCCCTTCGGGTAGCCGTACCACTAGCCATCATGCTGTCTATCGCCATAGCGCTGCTGGTTGTCTTGCAGGATCATCAGCATATCCATTTTCAGCAGGCCAAATGGTTAATTATATCTGCTTTACCAGGTATTCCGCTTGGCCTTTATCTGATGCTGCAATTAAAGGAAGACGTCACCAAAATCGCATTAGGCCTGCTTATCTGCCTGTTTTCTATTTATTCCATTTTTAAAAAACCGCGCCAAAGCAAACAACATAGCCAAAATGGTCAAATTACGCAAAAGAGGCGCACTGGTCTGTTATATCTAATGGGATTTCTATCGGGTCTTCTTGGAGGCGCCTATGGCCTTAACGGGCCACCACTGGTCTATTATGGAGATAAACAAGGCTGGTCGGCAGCGCATTTCAGGGCAACCCTGCAGGCCTATTTTTTGCCTGCCAGCACCTTTGCCTTAGTAGGATTTATTGCCAAATCAATGGTAACAGCTCAAGTATTGCATTACTTTTGGATTGCGCTTCCCAGCGCCATACCAGCTATCTATCTGGGTAGATGGCTCAATAAACAGTTCACGACCGGCATTTTTTTTAAAATCGTCTACGGCTTGCTTTTGTTACTGGGAATCATATTAATGCGATCAAACATCTAACATCTAAAGCACTGGCTTTACTATTTCCCGTCAAAACCTAAACCCACCCAAAAAGAAAATGTACGGGTCATTTTCGCTTCAGATATTGTCACATTCTGACAATAACTATTCATATGTAAAAAATCCTTACATGATTATCAATCCCTTATTCGTGTAATTTCTGAACCGCTTACAAATTGTCGCATCTTCGCTAAAATTTCCGTTACCTTAGTTTCCAATTTAGCAACTACATGCAAATGTAGATACCCTTATGCTACTGGACACGACTGGAAAAGACTTCTAAGCGATACTGTCCAACCACCAACACCTTTTTGACGAAATTTCGGACCCTGTCGGATGACACTTGGCAAATGCAAGTTTTAAATTCATCCGGGTGACCATTTATTATAAAAACTGTTGCAATTAATGAAACAAAACTACAAGCAGTCTACGAATCACTTTACATCCAAACCAGTAGTGGGAGGATAAGCTTTTATCAAATATAAATACTTAAGGCAGGCATGATTAGCCGGTATTAGCTGTTGACAAACCTTCAGCTAACCCTGCTCTACCAGCACTCGCTAAGGCTTACCTGAAATAGGGATCATATCCCTAATGGGGGGATTTTGTGTGCACTTATTTATTATTACATATATATTGGAATATAAATTCCAAAAGAACCATTTTATTTTTTCACCAAACAAATTTCTTTATGAAAACAAAATTTACACTGCTTACAAACCTCAAACAACCTTTAATTTCTCTATTGGTGGTTGGCTTGTTGATGACACTCACAAGTCCTGTCATTGGGCAGTACATCAACACACACATATTTGACAAAGCACCTGTGTTACTAAGTGACCAGGCACCTAACGGCTGGTATCCGGACCGGTATGCGCCCAATTCTTTTACGGTTACGACAGCGCCAGCCACTTACGCCACTGCGCTGAAAGAAAGCATCAGTAGTGCAGACGGAGCACTTACCAGAAGCCCAAATGACGCATTTTACAACACACAGGGCCGCTCTCTCATCTTACCTGATGGCACCCTTGAAATAAGTGCAAATCTTTACATTCCAGCCAGCTGGGCCGACACCCATAAAAGAATGGCCGGGCTCTGGGCAGCAGGCGCCAAGGCAGATGGCACCATAAGCGAAACTTATCCGGTACTGGAATTTAGCTCAGATGATCCAGCGGGCGGCACTAATTACCAGCCCAGATTTCAGGGATTTGACGACCAGACAGATACATGGATAAGCCTTGGATTGCCTACTGATTTTCAATATGACCAGTGGTATACATTAAATATAAAAATAGATCCATCGACCCACCAGACAACATACACGGTGGCAGATAAACAACTCAACGTTTCTTCAGCGGATATCCAAAACTTGCATCATGTTATATTGCAGGGTTATAACTACGATCCGGCATACCCATTAAACGCACAAAATCCAGGCGTGGACTATGATATATATTGTCATGATATAACTTCCATTTCTACTGGCAACAACGTATTTAACACCACTGCCGAGACTTATTATCCAAGTATTCGCCAGGCTGTTAGTCAGGCCACAAGCGGCGACCACTTAGTTGTATCGGGCACCGGTTTTAATGAACAGGTCATAATCGACAAACCCTTAACCCTTGAAGGCGACGCTGCTTTCCAGAGCGCAAAACCATTGCTTGATTTTACAGGTACCGCCACAGGCAAATCTTCCATCATCGATATCAGTGCAAACAATGTGCTGATTAAAAATCTGGATTTCCATGTAGATCTGTCAAAAATTAATAGTGCTGTTATTGCCTCCAGTGCTTCGATGGATACGATTTCTATCGTTGGTAACCATGTCAGCCCCTACAAGTCAACCGGTGACTTCGCTGGTGCTTATGGGCTCAGAAACGCCTTTAGTATCAATTACGCTACCTATAGAGCAGGAGGGGATCACGGCGTCTATTTTGAAGGAAATACGGTGGATGCAGACCTAAGTAATAACATTATTTTTCGCTCAGGTTTAAGTGCAGATGTCTGCACCGGCCAGTTTCTGAATAATACCTTACAAACTTTAAATCAGGATTTGACTATCCGGTTTTTTAAAAACGGTATCATCAATATCCAAAACAACCATTTCAATGGCGGCGGGCTGGAAATAGCCACCCCAGAAAGCAAAAACGGCCTGGTGGACATTGAAAACAATACCTTCAATGGGGCCATGGGCAGTCAATACACCTCTTCCCTGCGCATAAAAGACAATTTTGATTTTATGCCGGCTGTGATTAAAAACAATCAATTTACCAATCATAATTGGGCCATCAGCGTGGAGAACTTCTCTAATATCTCCATTGAGGACAATACCTTTACGCCTGACGCCAATTCTACCACGTTCCGCGATATCACTTTTAACACCAAAGACCTCAGCTCAAGCAGTGGACATGGTGATGCCGCCATTGGGGGCAGCGTCACAGGAAATATTTTTAATGGCAATAGCCAGCAAGGGGCAGGAACGGCCATTGCATTATATAATCATGACAGTCAGGACGCCACTATTTATCCTTTTACTATTGGCCAAAAAGACCATGAAAATGTATTTGCTGCCAGTATTGGCAAGGCTATTTATCTGGATAACCATGGCGGCGTCACTTCCACAGATCTGACATCAGCATTTCCGGAGTATACTGGGTTACCTGCCACCAATACAGATTACTGGCAGACCGATATTGATGCGACCCATAATATTTTCAAAGTGGGACCTGAAGGTGCAGGCGTTATCTGTGCTAATATGACCTATTACCAGGCCCAGGCGGCAAAGCAACAGATATTTGATCAACAAAATGATCAACATATCGCCCGGGTTATATTAAAGACGCCTGTGATCAATGTCACTAAAGAGGCCGCTTCTACTACCGCAGAGCAGTTCAGGTATGCCACCTTACAGGAATCATTAATGCTGCCAGCATTAATGATTCCTTGTACGCCAGCCCCTGGGTATATAGGGAAGATATCAATATAAATAAGGAGGGCTTAAAACTCAGTGGTGCTTTGCAATATGGCGTGGACACAACCATACTGTCAGGCCCCAATAGCGGAAGTGAAAACACCTTAATTATTATGGCCAAAAATGTGCATGTAACACATCTTATGGTTACACGTGAAGGCAATAATATCACGGAGTTTGCCACCAATGTAAAAAACCAAGGGATTCATATTCAGGGACCGGAAGGTGTCGTGTTGCAGCACTTACTGGTTACCGGAAACCGCAGTGGGATTTACATCAATCATACCAATGGAACTATTATTGACAGTTGCGACATTCTTTTCAACAGAACCGGGATCCAACTGGTAAATACTTGTGATAATACGGTCATCACGCATAACAACATAAAAGATAACTGGACCTCAGGAGTATTGCTTTATGAACTCTCTGCTGGCGCCACGAAAAATATCACCGCCAATTACAATAATTTTTCCGCCAACTGGTATACAGATGTAGAAAACAGATCTAGCGAAAATACCCTGGACTTCAATGGTAATAATTGGAATACCGAAACCATTCAACCCATAGACCAGCAGGCAGGGGAGCCCGGTTACGCCGATCTGATCCCCGCTAAGTATGGTGGTACGGCCTCTTATGATAATAATGGTAGTCATCATCAGATTACCGGCGGTATAAACGGCGTGGATTATTCAGCCTGGCTGCCAAATACTGCTATTAATGCGATTGATAACAGTAAATATCCTGGGTTTGCCCCCGTTGATACCGCGATTGTCTACATCGATGACATTGTCCAAACCGCTCCTGGCATGACAAAAATGGCTCGGGCACAAAGCATTGTTGGGGTAGGCGGAAAAATCATTTCCGTGTCGGATGTCCTGCATCAAACCATTGAACCAGGCAAGCCTTTCACCCTGGAAAGTACCTCAGGCAATCTAACTATTGATGGCATTGACTTTGGCAGCGATCCGAGCCCCGCACCCATTGAGATTGACCAAAATATCACCATAAGCAATACATTAAACCTGGGTAATGGGGCCATTATTATGGGGGCAGGCAAAACACTCACCCTTGACGCTGCAAATGCAAATATAGATTTAAGTGGTGGCAACGGTTATATTAACGGCACCTTGGTGGTAAATAATGTACCCAGCAGCGGCAGCTATACTTTCCCAGTAGGATCAGAAACTGCAGGGGCGCAATATATTGAATTTGCACCCACTGGTGGCTCTGGCGGCTCCTTTGCGGTAAGCTATTCTGATCAGGGCTATTCGGACTTTGACCTCGCCGGTGATGATCCAGAAAATCTGACCAGCGTCGATCAGCATCGCTTTTGGAATTTTGAACGCACCAGTGGAGACTTAAAGGGTCTTGTCACCATACAAGACTATACCAATTCTTTGCCAGAGCACGCGGTGATAGCCCACTACGGTTCGGATCATAAATGGCATAATCTGGGTGGGGTCTTTATTCAGGAAAAAGATCCTCAAATTCTGCAGGCAACCATTGAGAGTGATGAATTCAGCCCTTTTACCATTGGTAGTACCGAGGCTGCATTACCTGTTGCTATTACTGGATTTAAGGCCAATATAGCCGGACAGCAGGTACAATTTAACTGGGAGAGTCTGACTGAAAATAACTGTAAAGGGTTTGGCATTGAAAGAAGCAAAGACGGGAAGAGCTGGCAGCAAATTGCTTTTATTCCAAGTCAGGCAAATGGTGGCAATAGCACCAGTCCGCTTTACTACACAGCTATGGATCTTCAGCCAATGGCAGGAATTAATTATTACCGTTTAAGGCAAGATCTTAAAAATGCAGTCAGTGCTTTTAGTGATATTAAAACCATTCAATTTGAGGGAAAAAAGAACATTCATGTATATCCCAACCCAGCAGCAGATAAAATTACCATCAGTGGTATGACTGGGACAATTTACATTTATAACAATAGTGGCAAGTTACAAATGACGCAAAAAGTTCAATCAGCTACACAGCAAGTGTCGGTTGAGAGACTCGCTACAGGCCTTTACTTTATAAAAGACAGCGCCGGACATACCACTCAATTTATCAAAAAATAGCGTTTATGCTGTTATGATGAGGAAGTGCTCCCTTCGGGGGCACTTTTTTTTGCGCTTATACCGACAATTAATGGCTGTTATTGAAATTTCCCTTTTGTCGTGCTGTCCACTACCGCACCATTCGCCGTGTCAGTAGGATGACTCGTGCCAGCCGGATTATAACCACTTGGTTGACCAGGCATTGGACTGTCGCTGATTGTTGCACTATCTGGCATACCCATATCATTGGGGTTATCATTTAAGTGCTGGGGGCCCTTGCCGCTACCGCAACTAAGCGCAAAGAAAAGAACCAGAGCGGTCAAAAAAAGTTTCCAATGGGTATTTTTCACATTATTCATCATCATTGCATTTTTGAAATTATTAAACCTAGATATACAGACTATGATACAAAAAATGCTCCGAAGCTCATTTTCTTGAAACTTTAACACTAGAAGCAAGCCATTTTTTGAAAGACTCATTTATACAACCAACACAGATTGACGGATAGATCCAGCAAAAAGATGGTACTAATAATATTGGATTTTTTATTTATTTAGCCATCTTTCTGCGAAAAAACAACGAAAAACTTCCAATTTAACCTTTAAAAATGCCGTATTTTTTATGCTTATTACCTACCTTTATCTTTGATTAAAATTGATAACGATTCAACCTTCCATTAAGTCGGTTGCCAAAAAAAGATGGTAAAACATAGCGAAAACCAACATATTGACCCTTAGTATTTAACCATAGAATAAACCCTGCATGCAGCAAATTTTTCATAATCTCATTAAAGAATTTCAATTACCCTTATCTAGTCCGGTTCTCATATTTTCCCTAATCCTTTTGATCATTCTTTTTGCGCCCATAGCGCTAAAAAGATTCAATCTGCCCGGCATTATCGGCCTTATTGTCTCTGGTGTGATCATCGGCCCAAAAGGACTTGATATCATTGCCAATGATTCTGCTATTCATCTTTTTTCTACCATAGGCATCCTGTATATTATGTTTATAGCGGGGCTTGAACTTGATTTACAACAGTTTAAGAAACACCGCAACAAAAGCCTGATATTTGGCGCTTTTACCTTCTTTCTGCCACTGATTATCGGCTACCCGGTCTGCCGCTATATCCTTGGATATGATTTTAATGCCAGTTTTTTAACCGCCAGTATGTTTGCCACCCATACGCTTGTTTCTTACCCAATTGTCAGCAAACTCGGTGTCTCTAAAAACATTTCCGTGGCTTTGACTGTAGGAGGAACGATTTTGACGGATACTGCCGTGTTGATTATATTAGCCGTCATTTTGGGTAAATCCAGAGGTGGCCTTTCGGAGGAGTTTTTTATCACCCTGGGTATTTCCATTTTGCTCTTTTCTGCTTTCATGTTTTTGGTGATCCCCAGAATTGCCAAATGGTTTTTCCAGAAAATGGAAAGTGAAAAGCATGCCCACTACATTTTTGTATTGGCAGTCGTATTCTTTGCCGCTTTTTTGTCGCAGGTGATCGGCCTGGAACCCATTATTGGTGCTTTCGTAGCCGGTCTGGCGCTCAATAAACTGATCCCGGAATCCTCAGCCTTAATGAACCGGATTGAATTTATCGGCAATTCACTTTTTATCCCCTTTTTTTTGATCGCAGTGGGTATGCAAGTAAATATTAAAGTCATCACAGCGGGCCCTATGGCGCTGGTTGTAGCAGGGACTTTATCGCTGGTTGCCATCGTCGGCAAGTGGCTTGCCGCCTGGTCCACCCAGCATATTTTCAAATTATCAAAAGATCAAAGAGGTATTATTTTCGGTCTTAGCGGATCCCACGCCGCAGCCACCTTGGCGGTTATTTTAGTCGGTTATGAGGCAAAAATCCTGGATGAGAATATCTTAAATGGTACCATTATTCTCATTTTGATTACCTGTATTGTCTCTTCACTGGTCACCGAAAGATCGGCCAAAGCTATTTTGATTCAAAACGAGACCCGGGATCTTGTCAGTGAGGAAAAAGAGACCTCCAATAGGGAGAATATTATAGTCACGGCCTCCAAGGCCATCAAATTTGAGAAATTACTGGAACTGGCTTTGTTGATCAAAAATAAAAAATCGGATGAACCGGTGACGATCTTGTCTGTAGTGCCCAATAATGAAGCAGCAGAAGAAAACATCCTTAAATCCCGCAATAAACTCCATGAATTTATCACTATGGCATCCGCTACGGAAGTGAAGGCAAATATAATTACGACACTGGATCATAATGCAGCCAGCGGGATCGCCAGGGTTGCCAAGGAATCCATGGCCGACCTGGTCATTACCAGTTGGCCCAATAGGGCGCGTATGCTGGATTTATTTATTGGAGAAAAAATGGAAGGTATTATTCGTAGTGTGGATAAAAACCTTTTTATCTGCCGATTATCCGCTCCGCTGGTTACCAATAAAAGAATCGTGCTGGCCTCCCCACCACTGGCAGAGCTGGAAAAAGGGTTTGATTTATGGGTTCGCAAAGTCATCCGCCTGGCCGAAGAATTAACAGTACCTATATTCCATTATGGTCACACCCACACGCATAGCGCTTTTAAACAGAAGATCCACAAAATGGGCGTCAACATCTCCTATTTTCACCACAATTTTGAAGATTGGGACAATTTTGTCAGTTTCACCCGCTTTGTTAAACCAGAAGATTTATTCGTAGTGGTATCCGCCAGAAATGGGTCTGTGTCCTATATGGGTGTACAAGATCACTTGCATTATAAACTTGACAAATATTTTGAACAAATCAGCAAAATTATCATTTTCCCTAAACAAGAAGGGGTGCTTACAGGTGATGACAATTATGAGGAAATTAATCTGAGCCCACTTAACAGAAGTCTGGATGCATTCGAACTGGTTGGAAAAAGCATCAAGGACTTCTTCAATAAAAAGCAGCCTTAAATCTTATAAAATATAGGACAAAGGCTGCTCACCTATAACCCGAAATAAGGACAATTTATTTACAAGAGACGATTTAATTAATGTCTTTTTGACGGCCTGCTGCGAGTTGTTCAATTAACTTCTCATTAAAGGCCGGCAAGTCCTCAGGTGATCTGCTGGTAATCAAAAAACCATCCACTACCACCTGTTGATCGGTCCATTTGGCTCCTGCATTGATCAGATCCGTTTTAATGGAAGGGTAGGAAGTCAGCTCTTTGCCTTCCAATAAACCGGTTTCAATGAGTGTTTGCGGGCCATGACAAATAGCAGCAATTGGTTTGCCTGCTTCACTGAATTTTTTGACAAAAGCTACTGCTTCTTGGTGTGTTCTGAGCTTGTCGGGATTCATTACACCGCCTGGCAATACAAGGGCTATATACTGATCGGCATCCGCCCCAGCCACATCTTGGTCTACTTTTAATTCTGTCCCCCAGTCACCGTGATCCCAGCCCCGAATGGTCTTTTTTCCAGTGGAAAGAATCTCCACTGTAATACCTACGTCTTCTAAGGCCTTTTTAGGGCTGAGCAGTTCAGACTGCTCAAATCCTGTTTCTGACAGGATAGCCACTTTCTTTCCTTTTAAATATGCACTACTTTCCATTTTATTCCTTTTATATTACAAAAACAAATATTTAATCCAACCCTTTCTAATAGTACCAGCCGCCAATGCCATGCCAGCCCGTAGCAAACTTGTAGCAAAGTACCGCTGCGGCCAAATGAAGGTTAAGGGGGGTGGTATAACTGGGCATTTACAGCAACATTTTGTACCAAGCCCGCCGCATTTGATGCAACTTTTCTAATTTTGCAGCCACCACTATGTTGAAGGTCCCAAACAAAAAGTGCCCATTAGATATCGCCATGCACTGGATTTTCACATAATAGACACAAACTTAATTTTTAATATACCGCTCCATGACTTTAAAAAACAGCTCAGATCAAATGGAAACCCACCTTTACAACGCTAAAGTCATCCATACAGCGGGACTGATTGTTTATCAGAATAAGCAGTTACTGTTAGCCTTTAGCAAGCATAAAAGCGCCTGGTATTTGCCAGGGGGTAAAATTGATCCTGAAGAAAGCCCACTAGAGGCCTTAATCCGGGAAATCCAAGAGGAATTGTGCGTAACACTACTGAAGACAGATCTGACCCCCTTGTTTCACATTACAGCGCCAGCCTTTGGCGAAAAGGAAGGGATCATTATGGAACAAGATTGTTTTCAAGGGCCTTCGGACCTGCCTTACAAGGCCTCTAGCGAAATAGGGGAGTTGCGCTATTTTTCCTTGGCGGATTATATGGCCCAGTCACCTATCGTGCCAGGGGTTATCACCGCTTTTGAAAAGTTGCAGGCTGCAGGCCTCGCTGCTAATACAAGGTAATTTTTTACTAGATATCTACCCATCTATACCTCCGTCAGGAATTCTTAGTAAATTTGGTAGCTATGACGACCATTAAAGAAACATCGCTGGAAGGCTTTTATCAGGAGATTGCCGGTATCACCGGTCAGTCTTTAACAGAGTTACTGCCGCCTGATATACAAAAGGAGGTGGGACACTTTAACATCTTTAATATCCGTGAGACCTATAAAAATGCCAAGGATAACAGCGTTATGCCCTATAACCGCAGAGCTTATTACAAGATCAGTTGTATAAAAGGCAAAAACAGGGCTGAATATGCAGATAAGGTCATCCAGATAGAAAAATACGGTTTACTCTTTGCGACGCCTAAGGTGCCTTACCACTGGATTCCCTTAAATGAGCCAGACGGCGATTTTTGCATCTTCACAAAAGATTTTTTGATGCAGGGCAACAGCGCTGTGCAACTAGATGAACTACCCATTTTTAAAGCGTCCGGTACACCGGTTTTTGAATTATCTGAGGCGCATTTCAAGGAGATCCATCCTGTTTTTACGAAAATGCAACAGGCGATTCTAACGGATTATCCTTATAAATACGATCTGATCAGAAATTATGTAATGGAGCTGATCCACTATGGGCAGCAATTACAACCTCAAAATAGCAATCGAAGGCCACAAAATGCGGCAGAGCGCATCTTATCTCTTTTTATAGAACTGCTGGAAAGGCAATTTTCAACTGCTGGCGGTGAAAAACTTTTGCTTAGAACTGCCGGGGATTTTGCCAGCCGCCTGGCCATTCATGTCAACCATCTCAATAAAATCATTAAAGACCTTACCGGCCAATCCACCACAGATATTATCAGTGGTCGGATTATCCAGGAGGCCAAAATTCTGCTCAGGCAATCGACACTCAATATATCTGAAATTGCCTATACTCTTGGTTTTGAACAAACTGCACATTTTTCCAATTTCTTTAAAAAACATACCGGAACCAGTCCAAGTATATACAGGTCATAACCATTATTGTTTTCGGCGCGTCTTTTTTAAAAATATTTGATTTTTGCAAGCATCCCTTTGAATATTGCAAACAACCAAAGGTAGTTATTATAGACCTTTGCGTTATCAAATGATTCAATAATACAACAATAAATTGATACAAAAATGACAGCAGTTAACAACAAAATCGCCCTTATTACAGGAGGCTCCAGAGGACTGGGTAGAGAGATGGCGCTCGCCCTGGCAACAGACGGAAAAGATATTATCATTACCTATCACAGCAATCAAAGGCAGGCAGAAGAGGTCGTGGGCCTGATTAAAGCAAAAGGCGTAAAGGCTGCAGCCTTCCAGCTGGATGCCAGCAAAACAGATTCGTTTGACGCTTTTTTTGCCAATCTAAGTACCTATCTGAACCAAACCTATCAAAAGGCAACTTTCGATTATCTGATCAATAACGGAGGTACAGCTTTATATGCACCATTTGCACAAACAACCGAAGCAGCATTTGATCAGATTGTCAACCTGCATTTTAAAGGGGTTTATTTTCTTTCACAAAAGGCATTGCCTTTTTTAAACGATCACGGTGCCATCGTAAATGTAAGCTCTGGTCTGGCCAGGTTCTCGCTTCCCGGATCATCCGCCTATGGCGCCACTAAGGCAGCTGTAGATTCACTCAGCCGGTACATGGCAAGGGAACTTGGCAGTCGTGGCATCCGGGTCAATTCCATTGCACCGGGTGCTATTGAAACTGATTTTGGTGGTGGTCACGTCAGAGACAATAAGGACATTAACCAATTTATCGCGGCAGAAACGCCACTGGGCAGGGTAGGACTTCCTACCGATATCGGCGGCGTCGTGGCCTTTTTATGTTCAGATGCAGCCGGTTGGATCAGTGGACAGCGCTTAGAGGTCTCTGGTGGCATTTATGCATAATTGTGCTTGCAATAAGTAAGGAGTTACCTCCTTTTGCCACAACATCTTTTGCCACAACATAAAAATGGCTGGTCGCTAAGGGTTCTTAAATCTGTTAGCGGCCAGCCATTTTCTTATTATGATAACCAATATTATTTTCAGCTGCTTAGATTACTGCTGCACATTTGAGCTGGAACTGGCAGCTTCCTTCAGCATTTCTTTTACGGCTGCTTCCAGTTGATCATCCTTGCCATTTAAGAAATCCTCGTAGGGTAAGGCAACTTTGATATCCGGTTCAATTTGTAATCTTTCCGTTGGTCTTTTTTCCTTGCCAATGGTAGCCACCATCGGAATACCAAAGATCAGTGTCGGGTCGATTTGGCGTTCCCACCACACAGCCGTACCGGTGCCCGCAACAGGCATGCCGATCAGTTTTCCGATTTTAAGTTCCTGATAAGCATAAGGGAAAATATAAGCATCACTGTAGTTGCTTTCACTCATTAAAACGCAACTAGGTTTCTGCCACTTATTGAGCGGTTCACCACCCTTTAGTACATGGCCCTGGGGCGCAAATTTCAGGTAATTCTTTCCTGAAAGGAAAGTAACCAGATCATCATGCAACCAGCCACCGCCATTAAAGCGCGTATCGACAATTAAGGCCTGTTTCTCTCTGTTTTTACCCATAACTTTATCGAAGGTTTCCCTGAAACTGCCATCATTCATCCCTTCAACATGTACATAGCCGATTTTGCCACCACTGAGTTTATTCACCATATCTTCCATTAAACGCGTCCAGCGTTTATACATCAGATCTGATTCTTTGGCCAGCGTGATCGGCCTTATTTTTTCCTCCCAGGTCTTGCCGTCTTTTCCCTGAAAGGTTAAGAGCACGTTTTTACCCGCCTGATGGTTGAGTAAAATGGCCCAGTCAATGCTATCTGTTATAGGCTGATGATTAATCTGTACGAGTAAATCGCCGGCCTTTATTTTGGTTTTGGTCCGGTCAATGGGGCCACCTGCAATGACTTCTGTAATTTTCAGGCCCTTCCCCGTATATGTCTCATCATAAAGCAGGCCCAGTGAGGCGGTTTGATCCGCATTTTCATGATTGGGATAGAACCTGCCGCCCGTATGCGATACATCCAGCTCACCCAGCATTTCACTGAGCAGTAGGGCAAAATCATAATTATTGTTGATATGCGGTAAAAAGCGTTCATAGACCTTTTTATACCCATCCCAATCTACCCCATTCATATCGGGTGCATACAGTTTCTTTTTGACTTGCCGCCAGGCATGCTCAAAAATATACCTTCTTTCCGCGGATGCGTCCAGCATCATGTTTCCATCAATGGAAATAGGGCTGACCTTACCGGAGGTAACATCCACCTTAATTAAACCACCACGGGAACTTAAAAACAGACTCTTGCCATCTTTACTCATTTCAAGACTGCTGGGTGAACCGCTTAATTTAGCCAGAATCTTGGTATCATGCGTTCTGGGCTCCGTAACCCAGAGGTCAAACCCTTTTTCAAATGCCGCCAGATAATACAATTTAGAACCGTCATTAGACAATACATAATCGCTGATGGAGGAACTATTGATGGTCAGCCTAATCTGGCGCCTATCCAGATCTGTAAAATCCAGTTTTAAAATTGAATCTTTATTGTCTTTTGAGAGCGTATCTTTTTTCTTATTAGGGTCGTGTGCCGTAAGCGCCGCAGTGCCCTTTTTCCCTTCCCCTTTGGTGGTATCGGGTTTGGCTTCTTTTTCCTTCAGCAAGGCGTAATCCTCCTTACTTAAGATAAATTGATCATAGGCTTCTTTGTCAAAAAACACACCATATACATCCACTTCCTGGCTACCTTGAGAAGCCAGGGATTTTCTACCCAGTTTACTGCTTTCCCAGGTAAGCATTTTGCCGCCAAGTGCCCATTTGCTGTTAAATTCCCCAAATCCACTGTTAACCGGGTGCATAATCTTGCCTGTTCCGTCAGCGGCAATCAAGGCGGTATTACTGGAAGAGAAATACCCCATTTCGTCATCAGCAATGACCCAGCGACTGTCCGGACTCCAGTTAAAATCCCAGTCTCCGTCAGCATAAGAGTAATTATGTCCTTCCGGTAATAAGGTAACAGTCTTTTTAGTGGCAATCGTGTAGACCTTTAATATATTGCGCTCCTCAATATAGGCAATTTTTTTGCCGTCAGGGGACAGTTTAGGCTGGTACTCATCCTTATCCGTGGCAATCAGTGGCTCCTCTTTGATAACAGTAGAGGCATAAAAATAAGGTTCTTCGTTGCGAACAATTGAAGCCTTATAAATATCCCAGCTATTGCCTCTTTCTGTCGCATAGATAAGGCTTCTACCGTCTGGTGCCCACTGTACCATTCTTTCCTGCTGTGGTGTATTGGTAATCCTTTTGGTTTCCCCGTTTTCTACTGCGGTAACGAAAACCTCTCCTCTGGAAACAAAGGCGATTTCTTTGCCACTAGGAGAGAGCGCGAATTCACTGATATCTCCATTTACTTTCTTTTCCTTAGAAATACCGGCGTCACCATCATTGGTCAGATTTATGGCCACTTTTGTGGGCTTTGCACCATTAGCGAGGGTATAGATTTCTCCGTTCCAGGTAAAACAAAGCGTATTATCATCAGCCAGGCTAAGATTTCTAACAGGATTTGTTGTAAAATCAGTCAATTGGGTAGGTGTAGCCGTAATATCAGCCGCCTGTTTAAACACGTTCTGCGTCCCGTTTTTTTCGCTCAGATAATAAACGCTATTGCCATCTGCACTAAATAGTGGCTCCCTATCTTCACCATTGAAGGCGCTTATTTTTTTATAACTTTTATGCGGGATATCCATTACCCAGATATCTCTGGTGACTGCCGAGGTTGCATGTTTACGCTGTTCACTCTCATAACCTTTTATATCTTCAAATACGATTTCGTTGCCCTTTTTATTGTAGTGAGCTGTCGACATACCTGCCGCACTGATCAGTAGTGGCCGGCCGCCATTTATAGAGACCGTATAAACCATCGGAAAAAGCGAGGAACTGAACCGGACGCTTTTTGCGGGCGCATTTCTAGACGACTTGAATAAAACATTTTTGTTATCTGGTGTAAAATCATAAGGGAAGTCATTGGCACTATGCTCGGTGATCCTTTTGGGCGTGCCGCCCTTTGCCGGCATCACAAAAACATCAAAATTACCATACCGGTCACTGGCAAAGGCGATATAACGTCCATCATGACTCCAGACGGGCATCATATTATGCGCATCGAATAGCGTCAGCGGAACAGCCGTTCCGCCACTTGAATTAACCGTATATAATGTACCCTTATAGCCAAAGGCAATGGTTTGCCCATCGGGTGAAATGGCTGGATTTTGCAGCCATAATGGGGTGATCTGTGCCGTCAGGGCTCCTGTCAGCAAGATAAATAAACCCAGTAGCAGTTTTTTCATGTACTTGAAAAATGATAAAAGTGGAAAAATTAGTTAGGCTGTAAATATAGCGATAATAACGCATAAGAGAAATATTATATAGACAATTACAACCCAGCGGCACGCTTTAGTTACCTAAATATCAGTCAATTACAATAATCTTTTTGCGCTATAACCCATTATACCAAGAAATTTTGTAAATTATTATTGACACATTGTAAAGTATACATTACTATTTAGCAGCTTTATATTACATTTGCCGAATAATTAAGATCATTGTTAAACGCAGTAAACACCTTACGCATGAAGTTTATAATACTGGTAATCAAAGCATTATTAATTTATTTACTGTTTATTCTACCTAAAACCATTCAAGGACAGGATGCGCTATCTGGAATCGTCCTGGATACAGCTGACAACCCTATTGACAATGTCCTGATTACCGCCCAAACTCAAAAAGACCATCAGCTTACATTAAAACAAACAAGGACCAATCAAAAAGGGGAATTTAACTTACCCATTACAACTTCAACAACATCAGTAGTTTTTCAAAAACAGGGTTATATGACAGTTGGTTTTAACCGGGGTCAATTAAATAAATTATTAGTCGCGACTCATCTTAGCGTGACTTTACCTATTGCATCACAGCGGCAATTAGCTGACGTAACCGTAAAATCCAGGCCGCCACTTATTGAACATCAATTGGACAAAGTCATCTTAAAAGTAGCCGGCAGCTCCATTGAAGACATCGGGTCAAGTCTGGATCTGCTAAAATACGGTCCAGGTATTGCACTTATTGATGGGCACATTTTCTTAAATGGCAATCAATCACCTGAAATTTTGATTAATGGCAAAAAACTGCAACTAACAGGAGCTGCCCGTATCAGCTTTTTAAACAGTTTAAAATCCTCCGACATCGAAGCCATTGAGATTATGGCTTATCCTCCCGTCAGTTTTGATGCGGCAGGTAGCGGTGGACTTATTAATATAAGATTGAAAAAAAAGTTGCAACAAGGACTAACAGGAAGTCTCTCCTTCCGGGGATATCAAGGACTGGGTGGGTACCCGGATTACACCCCAAGTGTTAACCTGTCTTACAATAAGAAAAAGTTTGGCCTGCAGATGGGTGTGACTCACGATTATTTTAAAGCTTATTTTGATGTTGGGACCAAAAGATCTGTTGTTGACCATAGCGGTACAGGCCAATATAGCTCTTTGGCAAAAAACATCCGAAAAGTGTTATTGGAGAGTCAAAATTTGAGTCTATTTTACAATTTGAATAAACACGCCTTGCTGGGGATTGATCTTATGCATACGATTACAGGGGGTTCAACAATAACTGCAGCAAATTCAACCCTTAAGTACCCAGAAAGCTTGCATAACCAAAACGGCCTAGGTCATTATTTAGAAAAGTTCCACAAAAACTTCACGGACCTGAGCGGCAATTATATTTATAGGCCAGATTCCTTAGGATCGGCTTTTAGAATCTTAAGCGATTTAGCCCTTAGCCAGGACCGCAATTTTTCTATTAGCAACAGTAGCTACTTTGATGACCAGCAAAACAATTTAAAGGATACCTCTTTTATCACACATTACCCCAGCCGTTCCATTATTTATACACTGCAATCTGATTATAAAAAGATGCTCCCAAATGCCAGGTCGTTATTTATAGGGTTTAAATACACAAATACAGGCATTTCCAATAATAATTACGGCGAGGCTCGTTTACACCATGAATTTGTCTTGGATTCCTCAACAGCTTTTAAATTTAAATATAGCGAGCAAATTCTTGCAGGTTTTTTGGAGCTAAAAGGGCAGGTGGCGGCTATATCCTACCAGCTGGGACTCAGAGGAGAATACAGCCATATTACAGGCAGTATCTACAACAGTCTGCATCAGGATAGCCGCCATTCAAAGGCTTACTTTAATCTCTTTCCAGCCGTGTTCTTAAAAAAGATAACCAGCCAAAAAGCAAATAATTATCTGATGGCTAGGTTCAGCCGTCGTATAAAGCGACCTTCTTATTATCAGTTAAATCCCTTTCAATACGCCATAGATAATTATACGACCAGTAGCGGAAATCCCTACCTTAAGCCTCAATACACCAATGCCGTTGCGCTCAGTTATACCTGGCACAACAAAATTGACTTTAGTTTAAACTATACGAATACAACTTTCATGATCAGTCCCATTACCAGTTATTATGCAGACAGTGCAAAAATGTCGAGAACATATCAAAATATAGGTCAATCTGATAACTTTTACATAATGATTACTATCCCAATTGCTATTTGTTCCTGGTGGCAATCAAATAATACCATTAATACCGGGCTTAACGCAACAAGCAGCAATTTGTTCTTTCTCAAAAAGTATTATGTATCAGCAGCGTTGAATCAGGATTTTACTTTGTCTAAAACTACCTCCCTAAATTTATTTGGGTCATATAGATATCACCAGATGTGGGCCAATACCTTATATGATCCAAATTGGCAAGTAGATATATCTTTCAGAAAAAAGCTATTGGATGGGAAGTTAGTGATGAGTCTGGGAGTAGATGACCTGTTAAATACCTATGGAAAATCCAAAAGCAGGCAATTTTTTAACAAGAACCTGCTGCTGAATAAGCGCACCTTTCAATCCAGGGAAATTAAACTTTCCATCAATTATCGATTAGAAATTGGGAAACAATTTTTACACCATACAATTGAGCGGAGCAATACAGCGGAGCAGGGTAGATTATAGATACTAAAGGCAAATTCCAGGAATCAATAATAAGCAATGATCTGAGAAATATTATTAATTTTCATCCATATGTTTGATAACTTCACGAAATAGGTCATATTTGTACAATTGTTAGCCGTTCAATGTCAAAACAATTAAAATCAACTATCATATTAATCTAAATTAGATATATGTATCAAAATATTTGATTTGGATTTTAGATTGCAATTTCTGATCACAAGCATCATATGTTTATTACTGCATTAATAACAAATAGAAATGAGTTCAATTCGTATTAAAAATTTCGGTCCAATAAAAGCAGGTTTATTGGAAAATAATGGCTGGATAGAAGTCAAAAAGGCGACAATATTTATTGGCAATCAGGGCTCAGGAAGAAGTACAGTAGCAAAATTAATTTCAACATTTTTGTGGATTGAAAAAGCACTTGTCAGAGGGGATTTAAATCAGAAAATTCTCGAAACGAAAAATAAATTCAAAAATCAATTTCTGGCGTATCACCGTTTAGAAAATTATTTAAATTTTAAAAGTGAAATTGAATTCAATGGAGAAGCTTATAATATTAAATACGAAGATGGATTTTTAAAAATTAAAGAAATTGAAACAAAGTCTTATTCATTGCCTCAAATCATGTACGTTCCGGCAGAACGGAATTTCATTTCCTATGTAAGGACACCAAAAGAACTTAAATTCTCTTCTGATTCCTTAAAAGAATTTTTGACTGAATTTGAAAACGCAAAAGAAAATTTAAAATGGCCTATCCAATTACCTATTAATGCCTGTGAAATTGAATATGACAAATTAAATGACATTTTAAACTTAAAGGGAGAAGGATACAAAGTTAAATTGATAGAATCTTCAAGTGGGTTTCAGTCTTTGGTTCCCTTATATTTGATTTCAGATTACCTGGCAAATTCAGTAAAAATCCAAAGTAATGCAAATAGTGAGGCCATGAGTGAAGAAGAAATTAGGCGTTTTAAAAAAGGTGTCAATTATATATTAACAAATGACACTTTAACTGATGAACAAAAACGAGTTGCTTTATCAGTCCTTTCATCCAAATTTAATAAAACATCATTCATTAACATTGTAGAGGAGCCGGAACAGAATTTATTCCCAACATCTCAATGGGAAATATTACAAAGTCTCCTTAGATTCAACAATATGAATTTAAAAAATAAATTGATAATTACAACGCATAGTCCATATATTATCAATTATTTGAGCATTTTGATTCAAGGAGCATTTTTAAAAGAGAAAATTGACGCAAGTAGCCCAGAAAGTAAATTAAGTGAAAAACTTTTTGCGAGAATACCAAAAGATGCAATCATTTCTGCGGATGATGTAATTATCTATCAACTAGATGAGACTAACGGGAAAATAGAAAAATTAGAAACGTTTGAAGGCATCCCATCTGATGAAAACTTTTTAAACAAAAAATTACAGGAAAGCAATAACCTTTTTGATTATATGCTTGAAATTGAACAAGAATTATAATATGCCAATTGATTTTTTTAAGAAGGATTGCTGTGAAGGACCAATATCTGATGCCAAATTGGGCATAATAGATGACCAACTTGGAGCCAAGGCTCATACTGATTTTTCAGATGAATCTAAATGGCATGCAACCATAAAAAACAATAATAATAAAAAGATTTTTTTTCACTCAATCGATAATTGCCTTAATATTTTTAAAGATGAAAGTCAAGATTTGGAAAGCACTTGTGATGCCATGATTACTTTTCATGACGGACTCTATTTAATTGAATTGAAAACGCAAAGTCAAGGAGGCTGGATTCAAAAAGCAAAAACTCAACTTGAAAATACTATTCGCCTTCTAACTAAAGCTCATGACATCTCCTCAATTAAACATAAAAAGGCTTTCGCCTGTAACAGAAAACACCCTAACTTCTCTGTCCTAGAAAGTGCAGAGAAAAAAGCCTTCTTCAGCAGAACGAATGGATTTAGACTTGATATTCAGGCAGAAGTTGTAATTAAATAGCCGATATCAGACGATAAAGATTAAAAGATCGCATTTCGAAATTAAGGTCTTTCCTAGTGGCAAATAAAATTTCTGTACTTAAGAACCGGCCATCTAACTTGCCTTTATTCAAGGGCAACCTTTGATGGGCTAGATATACCGGAACCAACAAAACAAGCCATTTAGCTTCCAAAACGGCTCATTTCATTATCAAATTGCCTCATAAAGCAGAATTTCTTCTCAGAAACAGGCAGTTATCTCAGGGATTCCTTAATTTTACCCACGCTATCAATCAATCCCTTATGAAACTGACAGCTTTGATCACCGGCCTTCTTTTGAGTTTAATGTCCTTTGGGCAAAAACTAACCACCAAACAACTGATGCAGCTCTGGAGCGCCTCAGATACTTCTCAGACGACCAAAGCTGAAATTACTTATGCAGATTTGAAACAAAACAAAGATCTCAAAACCTTCAACCGAAGACTTTTTGAACTCTATACCTATTTGAGCCACCATGCTAATAATAGACTACTGATCCGCACATGGATATATGAAGTACTGGGAAAATCTGAATTTAAAATAAATTTTAGCGCCACAGATAAACTGCATATGCAGAAAGGACAAAAAATGGCAGGATTGATGGAAGATGATCAATTATTATCTGAGTTATTTTCTTTATACCCCAGGATGTCCAGCCCATACGATAATTCTTATTATACACTTCGCTCCCTGGAAATACAGCGTCGAATTGGTATGGAACACTTCCCGTTATTTTATCTTCGACTGATCAATTTCAGTATCAGTATGTATCATGTCGGTGAATATAAAGCAGCTATAGACTATGGCAAAAATGCACTGGAGCTCCTTGAAAACAGGGGCGGAGAGGACGCATTACAAAGGCGGGTATTACAATTAGACTATGTGGGTGCCAGTTATAAACAACTTGACAAACCAGATAGCGTTAACTATTATTACCGTCAGCTTCAAAAATATGCCTTACAATTTAAAGATTCTATCCTTAAACAGATCTGGCTGGGTATTGCTAAAGGGGTATGGGTTATAGCTTAATAATGGAAAATAATTATGCAGCTGCCAGACCTCTGGTGGAGGCCAATTTAGCCTCCAGTTTGAAATATGGGCAGATGCAGGATGCAGCAATGGCCAGAAGTGCGTTGGCAGAGATTGATTTTGCCCGTCAAAAATATCAAAAGGCTCTTTTAGGATGGCAGCAAGCCTACAAATGGTACGGTCAGGATCTACTAGGGAAATTGCAGGTTAGTCATAGCCTAGGTGTAATCTTTAATAAGTTAGGAGATTTTGATAGTTCCCTGTATTACTATCAGCGCTATGCGGAATATAAAATTAAATTTAATCAGCAAAATAATAGAGAGAAATCAGATGTTCTGCAAAGCAGAATTGAATTCAACAAAATGGACGGAGCTTTACAGGTAGCCAAAAAAGACATCCGGGCTGAAAAAAATATCCGATTGGCCATTCTGACCTGTCTGCTACTATTAGCAATTATTGCCATTCTTATCTATAATCGCAGCAGGATAAAACACAAGCTCGCCCTGGAAAAAGTCCAAACAAGGCAAAGATTAGCCGAGCTGGAAATAAGTAAAGCCAAAGAACAAATTAAGACCTTTACAGAACGAATCAAGAAAAGTGAGGCATTGATCGAAGAATTAAAAGCAGTCCAGCAAACCGAAAATAATGCTGGCCCAAATTTGGAAGAAAAATTATTGGCCTTCACCTTGGTCACTAATGAGGGTTGGGAAGATTTTAGAATTGAGTTTATAAAAGCATATCCGGCATTTTATCCCGCTCTGCAAAAGCGAGCTGGCAATCTTACCCCGGCAGAGGAGAGGCTCGCCGCGCTGATTCATCTACAATTAAACAATACTGAAATCGCAGGATCCTTAGGAATCGCCAAAGAAAGTGTATCCAGAAGCAAAAGAAGACTAAAAACTAGGCTCGACTTATCTGAAATGGATTCTTTAGAATTATTTTTAACCCAAATATCTCCGACAGAACTTAAATAACTCATTAGTTTACTGACAGATATCAATCAATTACTTTTGTCCGCATTTTGTCCGCCCTTAAGAAATGACCAGTAAATATCAATTTGGTAATTTTATTCAGTGAACAAATCGAACCATAATAAAAACAATGATAGCCGGTGGGCCTATCTTATCATTGCGATTCTAACCCTTGCGCTTATGCTGGCGGTCTGGCTCTTCTTTGCCCACAAAATTGCTCAATTGTCCAAATAACCCGCTCTTAAATTTTAGACAATCTTACTTATTTGCCTAAACGCTCGTTAAGGGCCAACAACTTCAGACATCAAAAACGAACACCAAAAGTAAATATAGAATTAAAAAGGAGACATTATACAGCTATAGTTTTTAACCAGTACAAAGATATTAGCAGTCCAAGTTCATGTTTAAACATTAATAACCCATCACCAGATTAACATTAATTTACGGCAGCTCTAATATTTTTGATTTAAAAATCACCATAAATTTGGTTCGGAAATTTTTCCAATAACAAATTAAATTTAGCATCATGAAGAAATTAATTTTTGGATTGATCATGGCTTTCGCGTGCAGTTTTTGTTTTACAACAAGTAATGCACAAAGCACCACTACGACCCCTACAACTACACAACAGGTCGCCAAAAAAGCAAAGAAAACAAAGAAAAAAGCCGTAAAAAAGGCAGACAAAACAAAAACAGAAGCAACAGCGGCAACGAAAAAGGCCACAAAAAAAGCTGACAAAACAGCAAAGACCGAAAAAAAAGCAGTCGCTAAAAAGGCTGTGACAGAAAAGAAAACAGCTAACGCAAAGGTAGATGCAAAAGGCCATCACCTGAAAAAGGATGGTACCAAGGATATGCGTTATAAAGAAAACAAGCAATAATTCCGCTTGAATAATTTAAATAGATTAATATCTGGAACCGCGGAATTTTAAAATCTTTAAAATTGCCGCGGTTTTTGTTTTAAAATTATAGGCTACTAGCTTTAATTAAAGCAAACTTAGTTGGCATGTTATAAAAACCCATTTCAGGCAATAAAACAGATTAACGCCCTATCTTTATCTGAAGTGATTAAAACTTTGCCAGTATTTATCCTTATAAATATCAATGTTCACCTCTTCAAACTGGCTCTTATATTTATTTTGTATCGCATAAAGCACTTTAGATGGTGTCCTGAATTCACAGCAGGCAAAATTCATCCGACATACGCCATTGCCTATTTGACGCCCTATATATAAATAACCTTGTTCTCCTTGAAGTTCTTTCATTAAATCTTGTTCAAGCTGATTAACCAATTCATAAGTTTTATTACCAGGCATGCCATTATTTCCCTCCTTATACCAAAGTTCGATATTAGCGATCCAGGGATGGGAGGCCTTGCTATCCCATTCAAGGACAGCGGTATTCACCAGGGCAATGAGCGGATTTCCATTGGCATGCTGGCCTTCATAGGTCGCATAGTGATCCTCTTTACTATCGTATCTTTCCTCATTATACTTTTCAATAAATTCCTTTTCTCGCCAGTTTAAATAATCTTTCAAACGGGCAATCGCAATCAGTTCCTTTTCTGCCTGCACTGGTCCTATTACCTGCATTTGATCAATGATGGTGGCTGCTTTCAATTCACCCAGATAGTTATCCAAATAGATATAAACACCCAATCTTATGGTTTCGCTGTCCTGCTCACTGTAATCATCATATATCAGAGTAAGATCCACTTCATCTGGATATGCAGCATGTTCATTGGCATAAAAATTTAAATTATCCTGATTGAACCGGTAATCACCCATATGGATATCAATATCTTCCATTCTAATTGCCGGTTTTAGCGCAGTAAACTTCCAATTTTCTATACGGGGCGCAGCGGCCACCAAATCTTCAACAAACACTATTTGAGCAATATTGCCCTCTGCAGTAAACACCAATTCTGCAGTATTTTCATCATACATGCCTGTTACATAATAATAATCTTTTTTTATAAGCGCTAATTGAGCCGCCAGTGGATCCAGAAAATTCTGGTCAATTTGGCTTCCTTCTTGTACCACCTTAAAGAATTTAGTGGCCTTGGAATTGAACCACCACCAAAAAGCGGTATAATCTAGGGTAGGAGACGGCTTTTTGCCAAAAATAGATTTAATCTCACGCATAATGTAATTTGTTAATAGGTTTTCATATTCAAAAAGCCTTGAATCTGTCTTGAAATGTCCTGGATACTCAATAATACCGCCTGATCTTTTAAACGATCACTGGTTTCCAGCTCATTAAAATCACTGGCGATTTTTTCGCCTTGTACATCTTTTGTAACAATGGTAGTAAATGGAATGAGTCCTGTTCGAACATCTAAAACAATAAGCTGCACAGTAGCAAATGCCTTGATGGCTGTTTTTGAAAAAAGCTTATATTTTGAATAAATGCCATTTTCTATGTTGTAGATAACGACTACATCTGATTGACTTCTGACAGCTGCCTCCCGAATACTGGTAAAAGTCGCAGGCTTAGCTAATAGGATCGAAGGAATTGCAGAAATGCGTTTCACTCTTGAAGAGCTTTTGAATTGGTCGGTGAACATCTCCAAATAGTGCTGTTGGGATTTTAGATAATGTTCGTCATTCCATAAATAACTACGTGAATTACCTGAATTCGTTAGATTAACGATACTCATTCTTAAATCCTGGGGGAGCTCATAATGACCATCCAGAATCTTACTAATGTTATCTTCGGATATCGTAGATTGCTTATCATTAAAAAGTGAAGTGGTTAGCGTATTATCTTGGTTCGACTCAATTCCAGCCACCGTGTTTGAACTGGTTGGCGGTCGTGAAGTGACACAACCACCTAAGATGAAAAAAGAGCTCACCGTAATAATGATCAACAGTAATTTCGTCAGATTCCCAATTTTGGTATTCATAATCTTCTAAGCATTAGGTTAAAAATTAAAATTACGTAATTTTTAGATGTTTTTTATATATGTAATTGTATTTATTTTGAATGGTTTAACCTACTTACAAATATGCCTATTTAATACCGGACCCCGTTTTTAAGGCAACAATTACCTTACACCAAGGCACAGATATTATTTAGCCTTAGAATAACGATCACCACAAATAAAAACATTCAGTTTTTTTTATCCTAACGCGCTTACCGAGTCTTGGCCCAATGATCCATATAATTTTCAAATACGTCCAGAGGCATAACGCCGCCTTTTAAAATCGCATCATGGAATTCACGCAAGCTAAAGCTTTCGCCTAACTGATTTTTGTATTTATCCCGCAGCTCATTAATTTTCAATTCACCAATTTTATAGGAGAGCGCCTGGCCGGGCCACGCCATATATCGCTCTATTTCAGCAGTGGCCGAGGCTTCAGATATTGGTTCATGCTGCATATTATAGGCAATCGCCTCTTCTCTGGTCATTTTGCCCATATGCAGTCCGGTGTCTACCACCAGACGAATCGCTCTGTGTATTTCAGCCCCCAGAGCGCCCAACTGATGATAGGGATCAGTTAGTACGCCCAGTTCCTTACCTAGGGACTCGCAATAAAGTGCCCAACCTTCTCCAAAAGCACTGCTCCAATATTTCTGTCTCAATTTGGGCACGTTAGCATTTTCGTATTGTAGGCTAATTTGATAATGATGTCCAGGAATGGCTTCATGCAAAAAGAGACTTTCCATTTCATCATTAGTCACGTTTACCTCCCTGGGATTTAATATTGGCACATAAAACACGCCAGGTCGGCCACTGGATAAATCGCCTGGTACATATTCTGCAGAAGCGGAAGCGGCCCTGAAATCCTCCGTTTTCCGGATTTCAAATGGAGAAACAGGCGCCACACCAAAATAGGTGGAAATATTTGGCCGGATTCGATCATAAACACTTTGATAGGCGTCCAATACTTCCTGATCTGAATCAAATGGGAAAAATTGTGGGTCCGTCTTCATAAATTCAAAAAGCTCCCTTAAAGATCCTTTAAACCCTATTTGATCTTTAATCTTGCTCATCTGTGTAGAAATTCGCTCTACTTCTTTCACCCCCAATTGATAAACCGATTCAGGATCCAAATGTTTGGTTACGGATGCAAAAATATATTGTTGATATAACTTTTGGCCATCCGGCAAATCATTAATACCTGAACTTAACCGTGCGTGGTGCAAATATTCTTCCGTAAGAAAGACCAACAATTTTTGAAAGGAAGGAACCAAATCTTTTTCAATCATTTCCTTAAAACGCTTATCCAATATTTTTTGATCGTCCACATCAAAATCAGACGGGTAATTTTTTGTCGGGGCATAGAAAATAGCGCTGTCATCGGCTTTAGTTAGCTCTTCCAATTGCGGGATAATTTTTACCACCAGGGATTGAGGCAGCACCATTTTGCTTTTGATTCCTTTGCGCATATTTTCAATTGCCACCTCGGTCCACCTGACAAAGGCCTTACATCTTGTAAGCCAGTCATTATAATCCTTTAAGGTTTTAAATGGCTGAACAGAGGCACCTGAGCCTAACATCGCCATATAAAGGTGCAGGCCAGTAAACTGATTGATGGGCATATAAGCTAGAGGAAACGGCTCAAAATTAAGTACTGACTGGATCTGATTTTCCATAATGGAATAGCAAATCACTTCATCACTGGTAAGAAGTCCCAGGTTAAACTGCTTAAGTTTTTTATGATAATCCCTATATGTCTTATACAAAGTTTCCCAATAAGCATCATCCTCTGCAGGAAGCTGATCATTGAACCCTTCAACACCGTCAAAAGTGGCCTGTAAAGGGTTAAGTGCATAGGAATCTCTATAGAAATCATCAAATAATCTATTTAATTCCGTATTTGTTGCTATCGTCATCATTGTTGTACAAATTAATTTATCAGTGCCTTAAAGGTCGTTATTTTGTTAATAAATATTACATTAATTTATAAAATTTAATCTATTCCATTCAGCTCCCTATACTATAATAAGTACTCACATGAGCCTCCTATTTTGAAATATATGGGCAACTGGATTCGGAGTAAACCTTGTCCATTTATCAGCATAAAACTGGTTCCTGGTGCGGGACCTGTCTAAATGGTCTATAACAACAGAGACCGGCAGGTCATGCACCAGAACTCTACCCTGCGGGTATCCCATAAGTGGCTGACTACAAGGCATGACAACCTCAACCGCCCGGATACCACCTAGCTCAATAGCACAACTGACAACTTCGCTAGCATCCTTGCAGCAGCGAGTGAGACAACTAAATACCCCTATACCAATCTTACAGCTGCCACGATTCTTACAGAGACCCATTACGATAATTACGATAACCTGCCTGCACTACCTTCAGCCATGAACAAAACCTTTAATGGCAGCTGGGACAGCAATTGGCTCACTGCCAGCATCTCGACCTTCCCTTATGCGGAGAAACCTGCACAAAACAGTACCATTACACCAAAGGGATGGTCACCTGGACCAGAGTGAAGGTGCTGGACAGCACCCTTATCCTGGCCTCCATTCATATCTATGATTACAATTTTCATAATACGATATCTTAAATTTACCCCGTCAAATTACCATACCCAGCAAGGAATTTATCAGGTATTATTCTAATGCAACAGGAAGCAAACTACAAAAAGGCACCTTAGATAATACCATCATCTTCGGCAAAACAGCTTTTACCAATATAGTAAAGGCCATTTGGAAGAAATAATTAATAGCCTTGAACATACAAAAAGAGTTATTAAAGAAACTTTAAGGATTCTTACTCATAGGTATGATTATATTGTAATAATACTTAGGGATGGAAATACTGTAACAATTACTTGCCTCATGGATATTTTCTTAAAGAAAAAATTGAAAATTGGAGCGGCATCGAGCTCGAACATAAGGCTGTTCTTTTCCCCTTTTTAAAGAAAAATTCGACCTAAAAAAGTTGATACTTTATTTTATTCAATATTTGTCATACGTCTTTCTAAAAAACTTAAAGTACAGGATTCTCCGTACTCTAATATTTTAATTATAAAGTGTCTTAAATATAAATTCTATTTTTATATTTTGCTTAGTCAGCGGTATGCTGGTACTATTGGGTCTGGTGCATGTCTCCGGACAGAATAATATCGGCCTGAAACCGCAGTATGTGCTACTGAACTCTCCGAATGCATCTAGGTTAAGGCAATACGGGGATATTCCTGTTAGTTGTTACACAGGTGTTCTGGCTGTGGAAGTACCGATATACGAAATAAAGGTGAACGGTCTTAACATTCCGTTCAGCCTACCATGCTTGGGAGATAAAGTTACAGCAGGAAGTAAGCTGGGCAGAGTTTGGGAGGCATTTAATGCGGGCGGGCCGGTGATGAAGAACATTTAGCGAAAGGAGGACCTTGAAGTAACGGTTATCTGTCAACAGGCACAAATGACGGCATACTTCAAGGCAAAAGCCTTATTCAATAAGTATATTAATGAAGGGACCTGCTTCCGTCAGTACCGCGTACAATTAACCCCAACGTGGACCATGTAACGTGTATTAACTTTATAAACATTATGCATATCAGTAAGACCGAACCCGACCTGCATTCGTATAATCTCGGCACTCCGAAAAAATGATTATGGGTGCTGCAGAGGACCAGCCGACCGGATATGACAGCACAAAAAAGAAAGGGTTGTTATTGTCCCCAACTGATTATGTGGATTTTTAGTTCAGTGGAAATGTCTGGACAGTACACAATGTGCAGGGAAACATCTATTACTTCCAGACATTCGAAACGACTTCGGTGGCGAGCAGCGCCCCTTATACCAAGATACCGTCTTTCTTCTTGAATAAATCACCGACCATTGCCCAACATAACAGAATCCGGGCATCCGCCCTTAATAACGGGAACGAACATAGCTTTATTAGCGCATGGCTTCTGGACTCAATCGTTACCCCATGAAAAATAAGGTGGTATTTGAGTATGTAAAAGGATTTGTGGAGGCACCGTTGAGTCTGACGGAATAAGCCCACTATCTCAATACCGCCTCTCCTTTACAGGTATTATGGAATAAAGTACCTTATTTGGTTATCCAAACCAATCCTTGTAATATCATAGCCTTAACTATGGCCCTAACGGTTAAAAATAACCAGATCAATTAGTAAATCCCAGTGCGCACCAGAAAGAGGGATTTATCATATTAGTAGATTATATTAAGCAGGTAAATGGTATGTGAATGACTTTTATCACTACCAGTATGATGAACTATCAGAAGCAATCTACTACATTGTGAATTTACTAAATGTTGATATGTTCAAAATGTACCTGTCAGTCTATTATAATCATGATACTGTAATCCTATTAGTTCACTATTTATCCCATTGAAATACAAAAAGCAGCTAGATCGATAGTACCAAAATAATTAAAATAAGTGTGCTTTTGAGCAAGACCTATTACGTAGATCAAACACAGAAATAGAAATTTTTGGGGAACCGCATGTGATTTCGTAAATCCCCTACCAGTTCTGAACAAGATATTCAAAGCCGTCAAGATGATTGGCTTAAATCTCTAAATCATTGATTGCCGTTTGTATGGTACGAAGTGTTTAATCGAAAATTTTATTCATCCTCTTATATAAAAATTAATATTAGGCTGTCAATTGATAAATTTTACACCACCCATCCACCAAATTACGGCACCTCTTGTCAGAGATAGCCTATTGCGTTCACCATAATTAACTATCCAAGAAATCCATAATTAATTTCACCGTTTCAATTGGTTGTTCAGCAAGTATAAAATGTCCACTTTCTTTTACTTTTTTTAGTTGTAAGTCGGTTGTTATATTTGGCAATGACATTTGTAACAATTCATATCCGCTTTCACCACCAATGCCAATAACGGGCATAGTGAGCTTGTTATATGTTTTACTATCTTCTATGTCTTGGGGGAAGGCCTGATACCAAGCATTAGAAGACCGAATTGCTTCTTTGCTATTATAAGCAGAAACATAAACAGCTTTGTCGAAATCACTTATGCTGGTTTGGTCATTCAATAGGTGTTTAAACAGCCATTCTATAACAATATTCATACGACCCTCAAGAATTTGTTCAGGCAGTTCTTTTACCTGATTAAAAGCAAGCCACCAAGGATAAAGGAAATTCGCGCCCAAAATGGGCAGCATTGGCAAATGATACATTCCCGCATCAGGATGCGGTGTGTCCAACATAATTAATTTAAAAACCGATTCTGAATGGTTTACAGCGAAACTATATGCTACGTGTGCACCGATATCATGCCCACCAATGTACACTTTTTTAAAGCCTAACTTCTTTACAAGTCCAAAAATGTCTTTAGCCATATTCTTTTTCTCATAGCCATCAATCGGCTTGTCAGAATTTCCCATTCCACGCATCTCTACGACAATAACACGATAATTTGTAGCAAGTGTTGGCATTACTTTATGATAAGCCCACCAAGTTTCAGGATATCCCGGAATTAAAATCAATGGTTCACCTCTTCCACCTACAACGTAATGTAGTTTTGTACCATTTACATCAGCATAATGATGGGTAAAACCTGGAACTAACTTGATTAGTTCTTCTACGTCAAATTTATTGCTAATCGTCATACATTTGATTTTGCTATGTTGATAATTTAAAAGGCATTGCCAATCCTGCAAAGGCAATTCCTCTTTGTTTTATAATTTCTCGTCTGTCTACAATGAGATTTATTTAGTATTCAACTTGCGAAATGCAAAATTAAGGATTATTTTTGCAAACTACAAGTATGTAGCATACTGCATAGTTTGATTTTTTTTGTAAAATAATTCATAGGATGAAATTAATACATCAGCTTTCCAAAGAAACTGGAATACCAATCGGAACAATACGTTTCTACGAAAAAAGTGGACTTTTTAGAGGTAAAACCAAAGAAGAAGTAAAAACCAATAATTATGTTTATTATGGTGATGAAGTTGTTGAAAAGCTAAGGTTTATACAAATGGCAAAAGCTGTCGGCTTTACCTTGTCTGAAATAAAAGAAGTTATTGATGCCTGGTATAAAAAACAAATCAGTAAGAATGCAAAAATCGAAGTTCTCGATAGAAAATTGTTGCAAATTGATGAAAAAATAAAAGAACTTAAAGCATTCAAAAACAAATAGCTCTTTGTAAATTCAATATCGAGAACGAGATTGGTTAATGTGTTTCGTTTTGGCATATTTATTATAGTCGGTAAGCCGTACCAGAAATAAAAACTCAAAAAATGAAACGGAAGACACTTGTTGATATTATCGAAATTTTATTTATCGTCCTTTGTGTTTACGCCGCTACTACTAAACTGCATGATTTTCAAAAGTTCAGGGTGCAATTAGGGCCGTCTCCATTACTGACGGCATTTGCAGGTTGGTTTGTCCGTGTAATAACAGTCGGTGAAATTGGGATTGCCATCTGGTGATATGAAGTGCAGATATATTCGGTAGATTAACATAAATAATTTTGCATTCTTCTCTTCCTATCTCGAAGTATTTTTCCAACAGAGTATCCATCGTATTGATGATTTCTTACAAATAATGACAAACAAAATAAATGAAGCTAAAATATATACATTAATTGATGAACATAAATTTACGATTTATATTTTATTATCATTTAATGCAATCACAAAGAAAATTACTTGGGCTTTTTAGTACGTGCCAGTAAATAACAATGGGCTAAAAAATATATAATTTTTTTGCAAAGATACCAATAATTGGTACCTTTGAAGTAAAATACAATTTATGCCTAAGAACACGTCAATATTACTGGGGGACTATTTCGACAAATACATAAAACAACAAATTCAAACGGGGAAATTTTCTTCTGCCAGTGAAGTAGTAAGAGCTGCATTAAGACTATTTGAATATCAGGAAACAAAAAAACTGAGTTAATAAAAGAACTCAAAAAAGGTGAGAAATCAGGTTTTTTGGACAACTTCAAACGACAGGAATTTCTGAATAACATTCACACCAAACACATTGCAAAGTAATGCCGTTTAAATTAAGTAAAGAAGCAGCAAACGATTTAGAAAATATTTGGCTCTATACACTTGAAAATTGGTCAATAGAACAAGCAGACAGGTACTTCAACCTTTTAATGGATGAAATCGAATATTTAACTGAGAAACCATACTCAGGAAAAGACTCCAGTAGAATTAGAAAGGGATATTTTCGTTCAAAAGTTAAATCACACTTTATCTTCTACAAAATCAGTAAAAATGCTGATGAAATTGAAATAATTAGGATTTTACATCAAAGGATGGATCTTGAGGACAGGCTAAACGAATAAACTATTCCACCTCATAATTCAAAATGAGTGATTGAAAGTGCCATACAATCAATAAATGCCAATCCAGAATAACAGGCATACAAAAACAGATCCTTAACATAATTTAAGATAGGATCCACCAATACGCATTTTTCTAAAAGTACCAATTCCTCCATGGTAACTTTCTTTCTTTTTGGCTTTTTCATTGTGTAACTATAGTCGTCAATTGGATTAGCAGCAATCCATTTTAGTTCTTTTGCCCAGTTAAGAATTCTTTTAAATCTTTGGATATGTTTAGCAAGTCCATTACCATCACAAGGATCATTGGGTCTAATAGGGTGAGAGCGAATATAAAACTCAAAATCTACTGCAAATTCCATCGTGATTTGAGAAAGTAAGACATCTCCCTCAGCGTTGTATTGTTTGACAAACTTTTCCAACTAATCAATTGTCGTTTTGTAATTTTTAAATCCTCCGGGCTTTAATTTTGTTTCCCATATTTTTTTAAAATAATTCAGAAGCTCGATGAGTTTATGCCCTTTTGGCAAAGCATGTACACCCAGGTAAGCTTGTTTGACGGTTTCTGCCGTAATGACGGCCTCTTTATCCAGCAGCATTCTATACTTAAGTTTGATCTTAAAGCGAACATCATCCATATGCTGGTTAAGCGCCTTTACCTGCATGCTGTTGCCACGCACTTGCTTTTTCTTACTGTCCCAATCTGCTACTGGGATACGTTCTTTTAAAGAGAGCTCCGCCCTTTCTTTGTCAATAGTAATCCGTACATAAATAAAGCCGCTCGTTTTGTCGTCTTTGCAACGACGGATGAGGAATTCAATTTCAAAGGAATGTGGTGATCGCATAGCATTTTTTTTAAAAGATTTTGAAATAGTTTGCCTTGATTTCTTTTCGTCCAGTAGTGTCCGAAACTTCTCGTCCGTTTCTAATCCAGTCAAAAAGTGTCAAAAAAAATTACAACAAACTATTAATCAACATCTTGAACCTTCTGGTGAGTTTCAAGGTCCGTGCCAGTGTGTACACACCGTTTAACTCACCGGAAAATAGCTATGTTTTGATATGGTATGATATACAAGTGCGAAAAAAAACCTGTAAATCAACAAGATTTACAGGTTTAGATATTTTTAGAAAGCCAATTTGTCGGGATGACTGGATTCGAACCAGCGGCCTCTTCGTCCCGAACGAAGCGCGCTACCGGGCTGCGCTACATCCCGCATTATGGTTACAAAAGACTTTGGATACTTCAAAGCCCTGCTAAGAATTCCATTGTATCAACATTATCTGCATAATCCATGAGTGTCGGCATTTGCCCCTGCCCAAAGGGTACATAAGCTTTCCCAATGATGCATTGAATATCCTCATTGCCCTTCAGACTGTCATTTATTGCAGCCATATCATTGTAAAAACTGTAATGCACCAAACTAATGGGAGAGAACAGCGCTTCATTTTCGATAAGCAGCAAGGAGCCACTATTCATATACATTTTGCTGTTCATAATCAGTATTGCCAACTGATAGTCAAAATTATGATGGTACTTATGAAAATCCAAATAATAATTATACACTTTTAATGCCTCAATCAGCGGCACAAAATCATACCCTTCAGGAACATAAAGTTTAGTAACATTTCTGCAGCCCAGGCCAAAATATAACATCAGATCACTAGCCAATCCACTTAATTGCTGCTTAGATTCATCTCCAGTAAGAACCGCAACTGAGGTTCTGTTTTTTCGGATAATATGGGGTTTGTTGCCAAAATAATAATCAAAATACCTGCTTGAGTTATTACTCCCCGTAGCAATATAGGCGTCACAATCCTTTAATCTTTCCACCACGCTTACTTGACTTGCAAAGGCAGGATCCCACTCAGTCATTTTAGTGAGCAAGTGTTTTAATAGCACTTGGTCCTTAGAGGACAGTTTAATCTGCTGCTTATGACCGCTTAAAAATACGCTCAAAAAGTCATGGAAGCCCACAAGGGGTAAATTGCCCGCCATGACTACACCAACTGTTTTTGGGGTTTTCGAGTGGTTTAATGCAGGATAGCGACTAAGCCATTTTTCAAGCAAGGATTCGTTTAAATATGCTTCGGCAATGTTTTTCGTTGCAGTATCAATGAATTCAGGGATAAACCAAGGATTTTCCCGGTAAGCCTGGTGCTTAATCTGCTGCCACTCATCATTGTTTTGGAGCAAATAATTTCCTAACTTTGCAGCCAAAGCTACTTTTTGCGACAATTGCATATTTAATGTAATTTTGCGCAAAATTATTCAAAAAAATTAAACCAGCGAACCAGATGGCGATTAAGATAACAGATGAATGTATTAATTGTGGCGCCTGCGAACCAGAATGCCCCAATAATGCCATTTACGAAGGAGGAGTAGATTGGGCCATCACGGACGGCACCAGCGTTAAAGGTGATTATACCCTAATGGACGGTTCGGTCGTTGATGCAGATAAAAGATTTGATCCAATCAGTAATGATGTTTATTTCATCGTTCCAGATAAATGTACAGAATGTCAGGGCTTTCATGAGGAGCCACAATGTGCAGCCGTTTGTCCGGTAGACTGTTGTGTACCAGATGAAATGTATGAAGAGACTGTTGAGGAGCTCTTGAACAAAAAAGACAAATTACACGTATAATTTAACTTGTATATAAAATTTTTAATTATTTAAGGGAACCTGTCTATTCATCGACCCCAAACATCATAAGCAAAAAGCGTCAATATTTGGTAATATTGACGCTTTTCTTATTCTTTTCTTTTCCACTGTAGATAAGGTGAGCCGGAACGATTAGCCCAGCCAATCAACCATCCACCTAATGTTATTTATTCTACTGGTGTCAGGTATTGGGCATAACTATAGCCTTCTTCACCATCATTAGTTCTAACCAACCACCACTGTTCATTGGCCTTGCCCACCAAAGTAATTACTTCCCCATGAGCCGCTTTGCCAACGATTGGCTGATCGGTACCGGGTCCTTTGCGGATATTTAGATTCGTAGAATCCGTCACAACCTTTACTTTGGCACCCGCCACAGCAGTAGCGACATTAACATTTAATACCACATCACCGGTTAAAAAATTAGGATCAATTTTCCCATAAATATCCCAAAGCTTATTTTTAACATCCGCACTCGGTGCAGTGCCGGTAATATGAAGAACACCATCGGATTCATTGATCTGAGCACCGGTTACACCAGAGGTATTAACGGCGTCAATCAATTCTTTGTATTTATCCTGTAAAGCTGCCATTTTCTTGATTTTTTTTGTTAGCGAATAATATAAGGTACAGGCTATTTAACCTTTACCTGACTCATATCTGTTTTCTTGGGATTTAATGCATCCAGTGCAGCTTTCAGTGTTTTAACCTTAGACTGCTCAATTTCTCCGGTAACCGTAATAACACCATCAGAAACGGTGGCTGTAATTCCAGGAAAATCCTTGGTAGCATCCGCAACACCTTGTGTCAAGGCATCAGCAGCAGGCGCTACGCTGGCAGCGGGTGCCGGTTCTACTTCTATATTATCAACAACGCTTTTCACACCTGCATCTTTCAGGTTATTTACTGCAGTTTCTACAGCTGCCTTATCGGACTCAGATCCTACCAGACCGCTAAGGGTAACCACACCATCTTTTACATCGGCCGACACGCCGGGTGTAGCAGAAATAGCGGTTTGCACTTTAGTCTGAATGTCTGCGTCAGACGGTTTGGATTTACAAGATGGCATTGCTACGGCCAGTGCCGTTGCCATTACAAAGGCAGGTAACATTCTTTTTAGTTGCATAGAACTTAATTTTAAGGTTAAAAATCAGAAGAATTTTTATAAACATCCCACTTAGAAAGAGAGATATATTATGTTAATTTAATATTCCTTTGCAATTCTGATGCCAACTCCTTAAATAAGGTCGTTAGTTTGGGCTCCGCTGCCTGGGCGGCCTCAAGGACTTCCTCATGGGTAATGATATTATCTTCGGCCCGGATACCTAGGTCTGTCACCACACTCACACAAAATACCTTCATGCCGCCATGCACCGCCACAATGACTTCCTGGACCGTACTCATTCCCACAACATCACCACCTACAGCCTTAATTAACTTATATTCTGCCCGGGTTTCAAAAGTTGGCCCTGTGACCCCAGTATAAACGCCTTCATGTACTGCAAAATCGTAATCAATGGCAATACGCTTAGCAATGGCAATAATATCCTTGCTATAAGGTTCACTCATATCCGGGAACCTGGGACCTAAATCTTCTTCATTAGGACCTAATAGAGGATTTTGGGTAAAAAAACTAATATGATCACTAATCAGCACCAGATCACCCACCTTATAATCTGGATTTACAGCCCCGGCAGCATTGGACAATAATAAGGTTTTTATTCCGAGGCCCTGCATGACCCTGATCGGGTAGGAGACCTCCTGAGGGCTATATCCTTCGTAATAATGAAAACGGCCGGACATGGCTAGTACAGGTACACCATTTAAAAGGCCAAATATCAGTTTCCCACTATGCCCTTTTACAGTACTCACCGGAAAATGCGGAATATCTTCATAACTCAATGACTGTTCAACGGTAATTTCAGTGGCCAGATTCCCCAGGCCACTGCCCAGTACAATACCAATCAATGGCTTTTTATCACATTTACTCTGTATAAAACGTACCGTGTCTTGAATGCGCTCTTTTAAACTTGCCATAATAGGTAAAATCGTAATTAATATGAATAAAGGGTTAGTGTGAACCAATCGCCGGATTTAGAAATAGTCCTTTAGATAAATTTATTTCATTTCGGCGACTACTAAACAAAAATAAAACATTTGCACTCAAATTATTAAACAAAATTTTCCTATAATAAGAAGCCTAATTTTCCTAAAATGACAATCCAGGATTTTAAATGCGAGTCGCCAATTAGCCGCCGGCAATCATACCAGCCAAGCAAACCTACCTATATAAAGCACCAGCAATCAAATAATAACAAAAAGGCCGGCAGTAAAACTGCCGGCCCTAGGTTTTAGGTATTATTCATAGGTTGAAAACAAGGTTTGATTATCGCTGATGAAAGGATACAAAGATCTTTTAATCAGTTATCATTAAAAGGGCATGGTATAGGCAACTCTTAGCCCAACAAAGCCGTTTTTCACATCATTTTTGGACCAACCTTCATAACGAACACTTAAGTCCAGGTTAGAAGAGGCCATTACACCGATCTGTCCAGCATAAGTTAAAGCTGTAGAACCACCTTTATTGGTACCAATAGCGGCACCTATCTGTGGTTCAGCGTAAAGACCACCCATACTAAAGCGTACACCAGCTTTTAAGGGCACAAATCCCACATCTTTAAATCCAGCGTCTTTTAAGTCGCTTTTAGCGAAAAAATTGTTGTAACCGGCAGAAACGGTGGCTGCGATCGTTTCATCAAAGTTGTAAGCATATTTCAGGTCTGCTCCCAAACCAAATGAGCTGTAATCACTAAAATCACCAACCGGTAAAGCACCAGTTATGCCTACGCTGAACTCAGATCCGATTGGACGTTCATATTGTGCTTTGGAAGCACCTACGAATAAAAAGCCAGCTGCTAATAACAAAAATGCCTTTTTCATAAATTGTAAATTTTTGATTCAGGTGGGATATATCTAAAACTATACCAAAGCATCCCTATCCAAATTTACGATAACAAAAAAGATTAAAAGGCGATCAAACACCTCCACAAAATCTTCTATAACGCATTAATAATCAATAAACAACGATTCAATTATGATTTTCTACGACTACCTATTACTTTAAATTGGTATTCAATCATTTATCGAAAAAATTTTACAATCCCTTTTGCATTCCCTTCTACAACCCATTTTACTTTCCCCAAAGCAGGGAATCAACCATTTATTGCGTTCAATTAAGCAGAGGCAAACAAGGCATAAGCGATAAATGTCATTGTTTTATTTGTATCCCAACCATTTATAGGTCACTGTAATGCAGCTTATGGTTAATAAGTGTCTATCTATCTGGCATAAATGGCATTTATTGCCCCAATAACTTCAAAAATCGATTAAGCTGCAGCTGCATGGTTGCAAATGCAATGAAAATATTATTTTAATTTAACCTGCTCCGCTTCTAATTCCTGTAGCGTCATATCTCCAAAAGCAAAGCGGTATTCTAAAAGTGTTGACTGCTCCATTTTAGTCAGCGGCCGCCTATATATGGCTTCCAGCTTTTCCGTTTCATCTTCTAATGCTTTCAAAACATGTGTATGCTGATCAAACGCCTCAAAATAGCGCACACCCAACCTTCTTAACGAAATAGCATCAAAATGCAACCCGTCTGGATTGGCTGTCAAGTCCTCAGCAGACACAAAATAACAATCCGGGGTTTGCGTGGCGTACTCAAGCAGTGCCTGGTTCACTAAAGGATAACCTCCAAAAAACGCTCCATAACGACCACTGGGCAAAAAATCACCCAGCCCACCGATGATCAAAGGCACTTTAGGCAAGCCCAAGACGTTCCTTAAAGCGTCTATAATCTCCCCAAACCGGTCCTTATAAATAGCCGCCAGGTCGCCAAAACAGTCATTTTCTCCCTGGTGCCAGAGAATCCCTGTAATTTTGCTGCTTTGCTGTGCCAGCTTTGCAAGGAATACAGCATGCTCAAACAAAGGACCTCCTACCTTCCAGTCTTCCAGACTGGAACCTCCTTCCGCACAGGGGATGAGTCCGATTTCCTTATCTGCATGGGCGCGCCGCCACAGGGCGGCAAAAGAAGCGCAGAGGCCAATACCAGAAAACGGACGGTCTGGATTTATTGGTTCCCACATCGTCTGCCAAAGTCCATTACGCTGCATTTTAATCTGCGTATCAAAGATCCGGGGTACATCCTTCAAAAAGCCCCGTCCAGCCATATTAGATTGGCCAATCATTAAAAAAGAATCCATTATTCAACCGTATTTAAATCACTAAATCACTTAAGGTTTATCCTCGTCGGGCAAATTATATACAACTGGTATCAATATTAAAACCTTCCTTTATCCTTTCAATTGCCCATCCGTTTAAGGTAATACAACCACCATGATGTAGCCTTCAAAACAAAAAATACAGACCTGGTTATATGCGTCATGGAGACTTAATTATAACGAGGTCTGTATGTTGTATGCGCTATTTAACTTATTATGATCTACCCAAAGAAACTAGAATGGTAAATCATCGGCTTCTCCTGGCGCACTATCCGGCACAAAGGGTGGAGGAGGTGCATCCACGCCCTGGGCAGGTGCCCCAAATCCGCCGCCACCTTGCAGACTACCTGCAGGTTCCATTCTCCAGGCATCCAGGTTGGTAATATAATTTTCTCTGCCGTCTTTTGACCATTTGGTCCCTTTCAGGTTAAACGACACTTTTACTTCATCACCCAGGTTAAAACGATCTGGCAAAGAGGTGCGGTCCTGCACACATTGTAATTTGATAAAATTACTGATGATGCGACCACCGATATCATCGGTTTTCTCAATCACAAACTCTCTTGTTTTAAAAGTCTCTGTGCGTTGTATGGTATCATACTTCGCCACTAATTTTCCAATTAATTCGTAAGCCATTTTTATTTTGAATTTATAATGTTTATTAATAAGATCAAGCGCTTCCAGGCCAATTCCGTCTGGCCCGTGCAGACTCAGACAATTTTCCACCTAAAAATTCCACACTTATTTATAGCCCCTTTTATATACACTTTTATAGCCCCCTTTTATTGCCCCTTATTCAGGCCCTTATTTAAGCCCTTATCAGTAACGAACCCGGCCTAGAAAAATGGAGCGTGAAAGTAAGGACTTTTGCTCAACTTTGCGCTGTTCATTGTAAAAATAACCAGCCCATAGCATCTATTAATCCTTTCGAAGCCATTAGAGAGTAAAAGTACCCCGTAATTTTGGCCTTTTTTTTTAAAACTAGGCGGATTAAATGACATAGGGGTAGCAACAGAAGCCCTTAGGGACACCATGACCGTCAGGAAGTCTCCAGTTGTTTTCTTCGTTCTAATTCCAGATTAATAAGTGCCAGTTCTCTGCCTGTCTGGCCCTTCACGCTGGAATTCTCCTGCGCCCTGCGCATTAAATAAGGGATTACATCTCTGATAGGCCCAAAGGGTACGTATTTACTTACCTGGTAACCCTCTTTGGCCAGATTGAAAGTTATATTATCACTCATACCGTAGAGCTGGGAAAAGTGCACATGGGGATGATTATGGGCAATCCCCTTTTGATCGAGTAGTTCAGCAGCATACATAGAACTGGCTTCATTGTGCGTAGCCACCACAAAACCGATGGAATCAATATGGTCCACAGCGTACTGAACCGCACTGTTATAATCCAGATCCGTGCTATCCTTGTCTTTTTGGATGGGAGAGGGGTAGCCCTGTTCTGCCGCCCGGGCTCTTTCTTTTTCCATATAAGCACCCCGAACCAGCTTTACGCCCAGTAAAAAACCCTGCCTTTTGGCAATATCATGACTCATCTTTAAAAAGTCCAACCGGTCATGGCGGTAAAGCTGAATGGTATTATAAACGAGCAAACTTTCTGTATTATAGATTTCCATCATTTCCATGGTAATCCGATCGATGGGATCCTGGATCCAGCTTTCTTCTGCATCTACCAGTACACCAATATTATACGCTTTGGCAGCCTCACAGATCTGGATCATTCTTTGACGAACCCTTGCCCATTCGGCGAGTTGTTCTTCATTTTCATGCACACCGCTTCTTAGTCTGGGCGCTTCATTGAGTTTTCTTAAAAGCTCCATACGGGCAATGCCAGAAACTTTGATGGCAATTACGGGAATATTCTTCTGGGTTGCGGCAAATTTGATCACACGAATAAACTCCTGCATTCCATGGTCAAAACTCGCTTCTGATTCTTTGCCTTCCACCCCATAATCTAAAATGACACCTACACCATATTGGTTTAACATGTCGCAGATGGGAGCGGTTTGCTCCAAAGATTCACCGCCCACAAACTGCTTAAAGATCGTGCTACGAATCAGCCCATTGATGGGCAATCCGGTTTTCATTAAAAAAGGTGTAAAACGCGTACCCAGAGATGTTAAAATTGGATACTTCATGGTGGAAAACAGGCTTTTGGCAGATTTTAGGTCTTTAGTCGTCTTATAGGCAAAGGCCACCTTTGTATTGTCAAATGAAAGGTTCATTCAGATTATAATTTGGGAGCAAATATCGAACAAAAGAATTTAAAACAGAAAATTTGCTCCTAAAAACAAACAAACGTTTACGCAAATTTTGTGTAAGCGCACCGTTGCAGTTCCTATCCAAAGAGATAGCTGAGCATTTGGACCGAATAATCCTCCATAAAAAGGATGTATCTTTGCCCGGCAAATGGAAAAAACTGAGAAGAAGAAACTGGACATGCGCCTGCTAGGCAGGGTATTTACCTATGTCAAACCTTACCGGCTCCAATTTACCTGTAGTCTGGTATTGGCATTGGTATTATCGGTGTTTGCCCCCGTGCGCCCTTATTTGATACAGCTGACCGTCAATGAAGCGACCGGCAAAGCCTCCAGCATCCCCGGTTGGCTGAAATTATTTATCAGCCAAGCGCACCTAAATAATGTGCTGCAGTTCATTATTGCCGTTACCATTTTTCAGATTGTTTTTATTTTCATAGAAACCCTGACCAGGTTTATTTTCAGTTTTATCACTTCCTGGCTAGGGCAGGCCGTGGTGAAAGATATGCGTATTGAAGTGTTCCACAAGATCAGCCAGCTAAATCAACGCCAGTTCGACAAAACCCCGATCGGCACGCTGACCACCCGGACCATTAATGATATAGAAAGCATCAATAATATTTTCTCGGACGGCCTGGTACCCATTCTAGCCGACCTGTTCGCCATTATCGTTACCCTTGGCACCATGTTCTATATCGACTGGAAACTGACCCTTATCAGTCTGATTCCCTTTCCGATACTCATTGTGGCCACCTATTATTTTAAAGAAAGCGTCAACAAAAGTTACCTTAGGGTCAGAAACGCCATCTCCGCCCTGAATGCTTTTGTTCAGGAGCATATCTCCGGCATGGCCATCGTGCAGGCCTTTGCTGCCGAAAAAAGAGAAGCCAATAAATTTGATCAGATTAATAAAGAGCACCGGAATGCCAATATTTCTGCCATATTTGCCTATTCGGTATTCTTTCCGGTCGTAGAAATCATTTTAGCCCTCAGTATGGCTTTTCTGATCTGGTTTGTAGCAGATAATAAGCTGGACGCCGGCCTTCTGGTTTCCTTTATTTTATACCTCAACCAGATTTTTAGACCACTACGGGTTATTGCCGATAAGTTCAATGTGTTGCAAATGGGACTAATTGCGGCCGAGCGTGTCTTTAAAGTGCTGGAAAATGAAGACATGCAGCCTCAGGCCAGTGAGGGGCATTACAACCCAGAAAAATCAAAGGTGAAATCAGCTTTGAACAGGTTAGTTTTGCGTATAATATGCCCCATTATGTGTTGCGGGATTTAAATTTCCAGATTAATCCAGGAGAAACTGTTGCCATCGTCGGACACACCGGTAGCGGCAAAACCTCCATTATTAGTCTGATAAACAGGCTTTATGAGATTCAAAGTGGAAAAATCCTGGTCGATAAGGTAGATATCAGAGACTATAATATTGAAGGACTTCGTAAACATATTGGCGTCGTACTCCAGGACGTATTTTTATTTTCCGGCTCAATTATGGAAAATATCACCCTGCGCAATCCAGATATCACCAAGGCCGAAGTGGTGTCTGCCGCAAAAATGATTGGGATGCATGATTTTATCATGCAACTGGAAGGCAACTACGATTTTGCTGTCATGGAAAGAGGCAGCTCGCTAAGCCTTGGTCAAAGACAGCTAATCTCATTTATTCGAGCACTTTTATATGATCCTTCGATTCTGATACTGGATGAAGCGACCTCTTCCATTGACACCGATAGTGAGATGCTGGTGCAACAGGCCATTGATAAGCTCATTAAAGGCCGAACTTCCATCGTGATTGCCCACAGGCTCTCCACCATCCGCAAAGCCCATAAGATTATTGTATTGGATAAAGGCGTCATAAGAGAAATCGGCACCCACGATGCACTTTTGGAGCGTAACGGATTTTATGCGAAATTGCATCAAATGCAGTTCGCAGATCAAATGCAGACTGCTTCTTAAAAAACAGGCCGTTGCAGACAAATACGCATCATCAGGACAGTTCAATAAAACAGGCACAAAGCCAGCCAGGCGCTACACCCCTTGTGCAAATTAAGCACCTGAGTATTCATTTTGGTCAAGCGTCCGTGCTACGCAAGGTTAATTTAACGATTGGCACCGGCCAGACACTGGCCATTGTCGGAGAGTCCGGTAGCGGCAAATCACTCACAGCCCTTTCTCTTTTGCATTTGTTACCTTCAAATGCAGACCTTGATGGTGAGATTTTGTTGGAAAACGCCTTTAACGACCAACCATCGGATAAGCACGCGCAGACCGATATCACATTTTTGGACGCACTTTCAATGCAGCAAATCCGTGGGGCACAGATCGCCATGATCTTTCAGGAGCCCATGAGCAGTTTAAACCCGGTAATTACCTGTGGCCAGCAAATAGTGGAAGCTATTTTAGCACATACATCCATTACCTACCAGGCGGCCAAAGAAAGGACCTTGCAGCTTTTTAAAGAAGTGCAGCTGCCAGAACCAGACAAAATTTTTGCTAAATATCCCCACCAGATCAGTGGCGGTCAAAAGCAAAGGGTCATGATTGCCATGGCCATGAGTTGCGACCCCAGACTACTGATCTGCGACGAGCCTACCACAGCCCTGGATGTTATGGTGCAAAAAGAGATTCTGCAGTTAATTGATGAATTAAAGCAAAAAAACAACATGAGCGTGTTGTTTATATCTCACGATATCCAACTGGTGGCAGCCATTGCAGATCAGATTGCCGTGCTCTACAAAGGCGATCTTGTCGAAGTCGGTCCAGCTGATCAAATCATCACCCGCCCACAGCATCCCTATACCAGAGCGCTTTTATCCTGCCGACCAGGGCTCTACGAGAGTGGGCAGCGACTGCCGGTGGTCAGTGATTTTTTAGTTATTTTAAATAAGCCAGCGGGACAAACTGCTGCAGTTAAGACAGCTAGCAATGAATCAGCTCCAGATGCCACAGTTACTGCCCTTGGATCAACAACAGGCATTCAACCCCTAAAACCAGTACAAAAGCCAGAAAACCAGGGTGCGCAAATAAAGTCAAGCACACAAAGTACACAAACAAGGCTGGCAACAACAGCGGAGCATTCCACTATTTTAGCTATTGAGCACCTGCAGGTCTGGTATCCTGACACCGCACACCGCGACTTTTGGGGTAGACCCACTGGTTACCATAAAGCCATACAAGACCTTAGTCTTCAGGTAAAAAGAGGCGAGACACTGGGACTTGTCGGCGGTTCTGGCTGCGGCAAAACAACACTTGGCAGGGCAGTTATGGGCCTTACACCAGTTCATAGCGGTAAGATTCTCTATAAAGGGCAAAACTGGTTACAGAGGAACGGTAACAGCGCCAGTAAGGCCCAGCAAATGCAAATGATCTTTCAGGATCCGTATAGCGCTTTAAATCCCCGGCTAACCATTGGCCGGGCGATTGGTGAGGCCTTACAGGTACATGGTAAGCTCAGCAGCAAAGAAGTGAAAGCCATGGTATGTGAGTGGCTGGAAAAAGTAGGACTGCAGGCGGCTCATTATGACCGTTACCCCCATGAATTCAGTGGGGGCCAAAGACAAAGAATCGTGATCGCCCGGGCGCTGATCCTAAGACCTGATTTTGTAATTTGTGATGAAAGTGTATCTGCACTTGATGTCAGCGTTCAGGCGCAAATATTAAATCTATTCAACGACCTGAAAGCAGAGCTGGGTTTTACCTCCATATTTATTTCTCATGACCTGTCTGTTGTGCGTTATATCTCTGACAGAATCGCTGTCATGCATAAGGGTAGGATAGAAGAGCTGGGGCCTGCAGCCAGCGTTTATCATCATCCGGTCTCACCCTATACCGAGGCACTGCTTGCCGCTTCCAACGCTTCAATTTTACGTAAGAAATAAATACCCAAAGCAAATACTTGTTTTCTGTCAGGGCCATGAGTAAAGTACTGCGAGCCAGATTTATAGAGGAACTGAAATTTTAGCTCCCGGATCGGGTAATGCAAGATCTAATAGACAAACTCAAAAGCACGGAATGGGTGGTGTATGCAAAACGTCCATTTGGATTTGCTCACTCCGTTATTGAATACCTGGGAAGTTGAAGGTATACGCACAAAGTTGCTATTAGCAACCACAGGACGTAGGATAGAAGCAGAGTAAAGTGAGTTTTTCATATAAAGAATACAAGAAACAGGGCAAGGAAAAGAGCAAGAAAAGGACGATGTTAATTGATGTTACTGAGTTTATCAGGCGTTTTGCGATACACATTTTAGAGCGGGGCCTCGTTCGCATACGCCATTACGGGTTTCTTTGTAATGCATCAAAAAAGGATACCATTCCTTTGCTGAAACTAGCATTATGCCTTTCTTACATATTTGCTATATATTATATTTGAGACCTAGGTACAAATAGACGGGAATTTTCATCTGTTTGAATTTCAAACCGGACTTCTTAACGTTCGTGCTTTTTTTTCTCTGTTTTTTTTAGCCTTTTCAATCGTTGTTTGTCCGCTTTAATAAATTCGGAAATTTCCTTTTTCTCTTTTTCTGACAATGCCTTCCCTTTGATTACGAAGTCCACACCTTCTGGTTCTTTTATATAGCCCATAATTATCCATTTTTAAAATATTTGTCAATTAAAATCTTCGCTGCTACTGTATTTATAACCATCAATTGCGATCCATGTTGTTGAGCTTTTAATATTTTTTTGTAATGTTCAACGAGTCGACTCTTTGCCATAAAGGAGGCGTAACCTTCAAAACCTTATTGGAAAGAAACTTTAGAGGCGTAAGCAACCAAATTCCCGGCAATTCCTTTATAAAGTCCATTTTTTCCAATATTGAATGGAGCACTTTCGAGCAATTCCATATAAATGTGATCCACTTGAATCGTCATGCTAACTAAGCTGGGTTTTACCTCCATTTTTATCTCTCATGATCTGTCTGTTGTGCGTTATATCTCTGACAGAATCGCTGTCATGCATAAGGGTAGGATAGAAGAGCTGGGGCCTGCAGCCAGCGTTTATCATCATCCGGCCTCACCCTATACCCAAGTGCTGCTTGCCGCTTCCAACGCTTCAATTTTTCGTAAGAAATAAAAAAAAATAGTATAAAAAGTTCTAAACAGCCCCTACTCATCTGTAATACGGGCCGTAAAATACTGGCAAAATTCTGCACTAAAATACCCCAGCACACCAGTCTCAGCCCTGGAAGACGTAGTGGTAATATTTGTGGTAGGATTGCTGGGCGTAGCACCCAGGGTCTGCTGGTTATTTTGTAACTGGTAAAAATACTGATAAACCGGCTCGCTAATCTGAATCATGGCTACCGTCAGCGTATCGCCTAAATGGATATCAATATCTTTGGTAAAGATCGGCCGCTCATTGGGCAGGCCATCACCCACATTATCATTAAGCACATTTATACCCGGATCTTTCTTATGATTGATATATTGTTCAAACCTGTAAAAGTTTCTTACCCCTGGCGGATCTACGTACTGCGGCACCGCTGTAAAAACTGACTTGCTGTCTAGCTTGCCCGCCTCAGACAGCAAAGAAATCCCCTCAAAAGTCACTGTATCCGGCATAACAGATCTGGCACTATAGCTTTGCCCATTAACGACCACATTTAATAGATAAACATGCCCGGGTAGGGGACGTATTTTGCGACTCGGAAAATAAGGATATCCGTTTTCATCCAGCCTTGATCTTAAAGTATCAAAAACCTGCCTGCTGCTATCTGTCAACACAACCAAGCCATCCGCTAGATAGGTAAAAGCCTGTTGATTGGAAAAATCCTGGGAATAAGACAATCTTACATAAGAGCCGTCCTGCTGATTGGAGACCACCCCTTCAATCACCAGTTTAGGCGTAATTGATTTTAAAGACACAGCCACTTCTTTAGTGCAGCTGCACAGCAGCACGCACAGCAAAAAGACACCTTCTAACACAACTGCTTTCCCTCTTAATAAAGTGGCTATGAATTTATATAATGGTACCCATCTCATTGTTTATGCATTGATGCTTCCTTGTTTTATTATTGTTTATTTATTGAATATACATCAGAATTTGAAATTATAAGTCACAGAGGGCACCCACCTAAACAGGGCCGTTTGTTTGGCCACCGTTTTGCCCGGATTATTTTCATCCTGCTCAAAACGGATGATATAGGCATTTTCCCTGCCATATACATTATACAGTCCAAAACTCCAGGAAGCCGAGTAATGTTTTTTGGGTTTACACTTTAGGGTAAAATTAATATCCATACGGTGATAAAGGGGCATCCGGTAATCATTTCTATTGCCATAATAGAAGAAAGTTTGATTATTAACGCTGTACTTCGCTTCCGGAAAAGTGACAGCGTTACCAGTAGCCAGCATAAAATCACCGGCTACTTCCCAGCGCTCAGACAAAGGATACATCGCTACCACCGACAAATCATGGGTTCTGTCCTGATGGGCCTTATACCAATTACCACCACTGATGCCTGCAATTTTCTTTTCCGTTCTGGAGAGCGTATAGCTAAGCCAGCCAGTTAGCTTCCCCTGATTTTTTTTCAGATAAAGCTCCAGTCCATAAGCCCTGCCAATCCCATATAATAGCTGGGATTCCACGTCCTGGGTAGTGGTCAGATCGGCACCGTTTCTATAATCCACCTGTGCCCCCATCCATTTATAATAAGACTCTGCCTCCAATCGGTATCCTGAAAAGTCCCGGTAATACCCCAATGATATTTGGTCTGCCGTCTCGGGGCGGATATTATAACTGTCCCCGATCCATTGATCCGTGGGATTAGTAGACAGGGAGTTACTCAGTAAATGCAGGTGCTGAGAATTCCTGCTATAGGAGGCCTTCAGGCTGGCTGCATTATTTAAATGCCAGGCCACCGATAGCCGGGGTTCCGGATTCAGGTAAGTCTTGCCAATCTGACCCTGGTTTAACTGGACAGAATCCTGAGCGGTCGTGCTCTCAGGTGTATATTTATAATAAGTTCCCGGTCCCAGCACACTATAAGCGGACAGCCGGATACCTGCTGATAGTTCCAGACGGCTGCTAAGTTTGCCAGTATAATTAAGATAGAGACCGTTTTCCCAGCTATACTGCATGGATTTATATTGGGAATAATCGCTGGAATCATTGCCCCCTGAAAAATGCGTCGGATCAAACTGATGATAGATACTGCTTAGGCCCCCATGAAAATTACCGATGGCAGAATTCCAGCTAAAATCTTGTTTCAGATCCAGATCGCGGATCAGGGAGTTCAGATGGAATTTATTATTCCCGGATTTTAATAATATATTAAAGCGGTAGTCACTGAATATAAAACTGGTATTAGAGAACAGGCCATCCCCCAGAATACTACTCAGCCTGAGCGTAGCTACTTTATTGCCCCAGTCAATCATAAACTGATCTTTCAACCCCAGTTTATCCGTACCCAGGTAACCGGAAAAATATAGATGGGTTTTATCTGTAATGGCCAGATTTGCTTTTCCATTCAGGTCATAAAAATACAAAGCATTGTTTTTGACGTCCTTATTTTTACTCAGATGTAAAAATAAATCCGCATAGGTCCTGCGCCCTGTAACCAAAAAGGAGGATCTCCCTTTTTGAATCGGTCCTTCCAGACTCAGCCGACTGCTGATCAGACCGATACCGCCGGCCGCATGAAAGCTTTGATTATTGCCTTCTTTCATATGCACATCCAAAACAGAGGCCAGGCGGCCACCATAGCGCGCATCTGCACTGCCCTTAATTAAGGTGACGTCTTTAATGGCATCGCTATTAAAGGTGCTGAAAAAACCAAATAAATGCGACGCATTATAAATCGGTGCCTCATCTAATAAAATGAGGTTCTGACCAGTTGTGCCACCCCGGACATAAAAGCCAGCATTCCCATCTCCGGACTGTTTTACACCAGGCAAAAGAGAAAGCGTCTTTAAAACGTCCCTTTCCCCAAAAATCACCGGCAGCCTGGCCGCCTCTTTTATATCAATCTGACTGACACCCATTTGGGTAGGGGAGCGTTGCCTTTGTCCATTGGCATAAACCTTTACGGCGCTGCTATCCAGCGCTGCCTCAGAACTGCCAAGCGGCACTAGAGCGATTTCAAGGACTGTATCTCTTGTAAAAACCACCGGCAATAAGGTGTCCTGGTAGCCAACATGGGTTATCAAAAGTCGCCCGCCGACTGATTTTGAAACCAGGCTAAAAAAACCGTAACTATTGGTTACAGTGCCACTTATATTTTTATCCCCAAATTTGACGCTGGCACCTAAAAGTAATTCGCCGGAAGACTGATCCGTAATACGGCCGCTTATTTTTATGGCATGCACCGGCTTTTGCGCCCGGATAAGACAGGCCAACTGCAAAAAGAAAACCAATAAAATGGCCGGACGCAGCACCATAGGCTTCACTAAATTTGATGTTGCTAATTTTGGTTTTGACCGTCTCAGCAATCAGTATTCAATATTTTAAAGACTTTTGTAATCCATTTTATTCATCCAATATTTTAAAGGCCATTTTTTTCTACAGCTATTCCCATTCCATTACTTCCCTGAGCGCACGAGTCTGAATCCCAGGTTATTACTGGCGCTAGAGGGTTCTCCTTTCCCTCTTGAACCTGCTTTATACCTAATACAATACTCATCACTGCATAAAAAAGAACCGCCCCGCTGCACCCTTTGAACAAGACTCGGCTGTTCAGGATCATAGCTATCTTTGGGGCCCTGTGGATTTAGCGTTGGACTACTGCCGTAATAATCCGGACGGTAAAAATCACTGCACCACTCCCAGGCATTGCCTTCCATATCATAAAGCCCATAGGCGCTGACCGGATACTGCTCTATAGGTGCCAGCATAATATAGCCATCTTCTTTGGTGTTGTGATCCGGGAAATGTCCCTGGAAATTATTGGCCATATATTTACCCCCTGGATGCAAGTCTTTGCCCCAGTAATAATTTTCAAAATGTTTCCCTGCCCTTGCAGCATATTCCCACTCCGCTTCTGTAGGTAGTCGTTTCCCGGCCCATTTGGCATAAGCCAGACAATCCTCATAACAGACTTGTACCACGGGATAATGACCTTTGCCCTGAATAGAAGAATTTGGGCCTGTCGGATGCCGCCAGTCAGCCCCAGGTACATATTGCCACCAGGCCATGGGGTTATTTAAAGGGACCGGATGTGCTGGCGGTGAAAAAACACCGGATCCAGGCACGAGTTTATCTGCCGGAACATTTGGATAATCCTTTGGATTCAGCGGTCTTTCGGCTACCGTAATATAATGAGTGGCAGCCACAAATTTGGCAAACTGGTCATTGGTCACCTCGTGGGTATCCATGTAAAAGGAAGACACCGTGACTTTATGAATTGGCTGCGCATCGGCAAACTGATCAGATCCCATCTGAAAACTGCCCCCTTTAATGAATACCATTTTGCCACTGTCAAAATCAGCTCCGCCAGTCGTGGTGGCAGCGGCCAATTGACTGGCTCCGGCTGCGGAGTCGCCTGAGGCCCCGCCGCCGCCCATCAGTAACCCAGCCCTGGAAGGCGCTTTACACAGGGTACAATCCATGGGCATCTTACCCTGTCTGCCCTGCGTCGTTACTTGTTGCATTCCAGAGGCGCTATCTGTTAAGGATTTGTTTTTATTTTGTCTGTCATTAGAGGAGCAGCCAGAAAGTAATAAACCCATTAAAACAACAGATAGCCCGACAATAGTGAATGCAGATTGACTTTGACCATGTTTAGCAGTCGCTATTGGGACTGTCTTTTTCGCTGCAGTGCCCTGCAAAGCAGCACACGCCGCATGCAAACTTACGCGGCTTAATGCTTTGTTGGCCTTATAAAAGGAAGGTAGAAGCTTCATGTATAAATATAAAAAGTAATCTCAGCAAATCTAATGAAAGTTAAGCACAATCCCTTGGCTGGTGCTGATCCAGTTCCAAAGGGACTATCCACCTGCTGAAAACTCCTTTACCTATTTTTGGCTTTGGGTAATTCTTAGTACCTTTGCCGCTCAAAAATTATAAGTAGTAACTCCATGATTAGCGCAAGAAACATCACCCTGGCCTATGGCAAAAGGGTTCTTTTTGACGAGGTAAATATCAATTTTATCAAAGGTAACTGTTACGGGGTTATCGGAGCAAACGGTGCGGGCAAATCCACCTTTCTGAAAATCCTCTCCGGTGAGATCGAACCCAATAAGGGCCATGTGGAGATCACCCCTGGGGAAAGGCTCTCCTTTTTAAAACAGAACCAATTTGAGTTTGATAATGAAACAGTACTCAATACAGTGCTGATGGGCCACAAGAAAATGTGGGACATTATGCACAAAAAAGACGCTATCTATGCCGATCCGGATGCCACCGAGGATGATTATATGAAAGCCGGTGAACTGGAGGCTGAATTTGGAGAAATGGGGGATATGAATCAGAAAGTAACGCAGCGAACTTTCTAAGTTCGCTGGGTATCAAGGATGATATGCACCAGCTATATATGCGGGACGTTCCATCCAATATGAAAGTGCGCGTACTGCTGGCTCAGGCCTTATTCGGAAATCCGGACATCTTGCTTTTGGATGAACCGACCAACGGACTCGATATTGAAACCATTGGCTGGCTGGAAAACTTCCTGGCAGACTACCAGAACATCGTACTGGTGGTGTCCCATGACCGTCACTTCCTGGACGCCATTTGTACCCATGTGGCAGATGTGGACCGCCAGAAAATAAAAATTTATACAGGTAACTACTCTTTTTGGTATGAGTCTTCTCAGTTGATGGCCCGTCAGATTGCGGACAAGAACAAGAAAATGGAAGACAAGCGTAAAGACCTACTAGACTTTATCGCCCGCTTTAGCGCCAATGCGTCAAAATCCAAACAGGCCACTTCCAGAAAGAAAGCACTGGAGAAACTCACCATTGAAGAAATAGAACCTTCCAACAGAAAATATCCAGGGATTATTTTCCAACCCTTACGTGAGGTGGGCAATGAAATCCTGCATGTTGAGAACCTGAAAAAGACGGTGGAAGGCCGTAGTTTATTTGATAAAGTGACTTTTGACATCAAAAAAGGAGAGAAAATTGCCTTTTTAAGTAAGGATCCAATGGCCGTGTCCGCCTTTTTTGATATTATTAATAACGAAGCTCAGGCAGATGGCGGGCAATTCCAATGGGGCACGACCATCACAAAAGCTTATTTACCCATTGAGAACGCGAAATATTTTGAAAAGGGCTTGCCCCTGCTGGATTGGCTGCGTCAATACGTTCCTGCCCATGTTACCGAGGCAGATGAACCTTTCTTAAGAGGCTTCTTTGGCAAAATGCTCTTTGCCGGGGATGATATCCTGAAAAAAACAGATGTACTTAGTGGGGGAGAAAAAGTAAGGTGTATGGTATCTCGTATGATGCTCCAAAACCCCAATGTGATTGTCCTTGATCAGCCCACCAACCACCTGGATCTGGAAAGCATTCAAAGCTTCAATGAAAGCTGTATTAACTTCCCAGGCATTGTACTGCTCACCTCTCATGACCACACTTTTATGGAAACCGTAGCAAACAGGGTGATTGAACTGACACCTAAAGGTATTATCGATCGACTGATGACTTTCGATGAGTACCTGCAGGATGCAAGGGTAAAAGAACTCAGAGCAGAAATGTACAGCTAACACGGGGCCAAAAAAGGCACCACAGTTTAACATAGATACTAAACAAGGAGCGGATAGGAGATGTTTTCAACCAAAACATGCTTATCCGCTCCTTTTTTGCCTGGTTATAATAACAAAAGAGGCGATTTAGCAGAAGCTTATGTTGATTTTGACAATATAAGTTGGGTGTTTTTCCATGAATCCATTATCTTAGAGTGACTATTTGATATGTATAAAAATTGGATAAAGTGGTGGATAAAGCGATTATAACAAGGGCCTTTTAAGCGTAGCGAGGTCACAGCTTATTATGCGCTTCATTTGTTGAAGTCTTTTAATTTGATCGTTTTTTTGACCGTTATTTGATTATTCAAAAAAGAAGTAAGCAATAACCTACATGGAATATATAGACTATTACAACATACTCGGGCTGAAAAAAAACGCTTCAGCCGAAGAAATTAAAAAGGCCTACCGCAAACTGGCCAGAAAATACCATCCGGACCTGAACCCGGAAGATGAAGAGGCTAAAAAGAAGTTCCAACAGATCAATGAAGCCCATGAAGTGCTCAGTGACCCTGAAAAGCGCAAAAAATACGATCAGTACGGTCAGAACTGGAAAGAAAGCGAGGCCTATGAAAAGGCACGTAAGTCTGGTCAAGGCGCCGCTCAGGAAGGATTTGGCGGGCATTATAGCAGCGGCAGTTATCACACAGGCGGGGGTGCCGGTTTTGACGACTACGACTTCTCAGATTTCTTTTCCTCCATGTTTGGCGGTGGAGGTGGCGGCGGCGGCGAAACCAGGGGCGGCCAGCGCCGGGGTTACCGGGGTCAGGACATCCAGGCACAGTTTCCACTGGATTTACGCCAGGCCTACCATACCCATAAGCAAGTCTTTACGGTAGGGGGAAAAAATATCCGCATCACCATACCTGCCGGTGTAGAAGACCAGCAGGTCATCCGCCTCAAAGGTCATGGCAGTCCCGGCATCAACGGCGGACCTGCCGGTGATCTGTATATTACCTTTACTATTCAACCGGATCCGAACTTTAAACGCATAGGCAGCGACTTATATGCCACCCAGCAGATCCCGCTCTATACAGCCATACTGGGCGGAGAAATACTTGTAAACACACTGGATGGCCAGGTAAAACTAAAAGTAAAACCAGAAACCCAGGATGGCAAAAAAGTGAAACTTGCAGGCAAAGGTTTTGCGGTTTACAAAAAAGAAGGCAGTTTTGGCGATTTATATATTACCTACAAAATCCTTATTCCGACTCATTTAACCGAGGAAGAAAAAGCGCTATTTACCCAACTTCAAAAAATCAACCCGCATGGAAGCAAATAATAATAACTCTATAGAGACCATACCGGTTACAAATCTTTGCATTCACTATAAGATCGAAACAGCGTTTTTTGAGCGCCTGGAGTCTTTTGGACTGATTAACCTGATACACCAGGACCAGACACCCGCCATTGCGGTTGAAAGTATCAAAGAAATTGAAAGATGGATCCATCTCCATTATGACCTGAATATCAATATGGAAGGATTGGATGCAATTGCCCATATATTACGACGGATGGAACTGCTGCAATCTGAACTGGCTAAGGCAAAAAGCAGACTACGCAGTATGGAAGGATTGTAAATTAGGCGAATATAGTTTTTTGCAATTATTAACCGTCCAGGTGGTGGTTTTGGATCAAAATGTATTAACTTTGCTTAACAATTTGGGTAATGGATATATTTTTACGTAATAAATTAAGGCATCCTCTGGCATATGAGACCCGCACCGTAAAACGGCTGCGGTCTGTTGTCTGCTTGGTTACAGCAGGCCTTACCCTTTTAATGAGCGTCATCTTTGGTTCCCTTAACCAGCTGCATGCCGCAAGTGTCGCTTCCAGTCTTTGTGCATTGAACACCCCTTCGGCCAGCACGACTACCGCCCCGTTAACGAATGCTTTAACGACCGCTTTATCTAACCCTTTTAACATGGATTTGAGTGATAATTTATTTGATACGGCCAAGAGGCAAGTATCCTGTTATCCCAATCCGGCAATTTCCTATATCAATTTTAAGTTTGAGAAAACCGTTCCAAAGGATGCGAAACTGTTTGTTTTCAGTTTCACCGGAAGGAAAATGACGGAACTGGCCCTTACTGGTGCCGTTATTAAAGTCTCCCTGGATAATTACTATCGGGGATTATATGTTTATCAGCTTAGAAGTGCCGGTGGCGCAATTATGGAAAGCGGCAAATTCCAGGTTAAGAACTGACAGTGATTTTTCACAAATGAAAAATGGAAGCGAATTTGGACCTACGTGTGAACACCTATTATAGATCAACTTACAATTCAACAAAGCATTATGCCCTTAATTAAAAGTATTTCAGGGATCCGCGGTACTATAGGCGGAAAACCCGGAGAGACCTTGAGCCCTTTAGATGTCGTAAAATTTGCAGCCGCCTATGGAACATGGATCAAGCAAAATAATGAGACCAATAGTAAAATTGTCGTAGGAAGAGATGGCAGGATCAGCGGAGAGATGGTTCAGCGCCTAGTCGTATCCACCTTGAACAGCGTTGGCCTGGACGTCATTGATGTTGGTCTGAGTACCACCCCACCGTTGAAATGGCGGTTAAATTTGAAGATGCAGCCGGTGGTATTATCCTGACTGCCAGCCATAATCCCAAAGAGTGGAATGCGTTGAAATTACTTAATCAGGACGGCGAGTTCATCAGCGGCGCCGATGGCGCAGCTATCCTGGAAATGGTGGAAAAAGAGGATTTTAATTTTGTCGGTGTGGATAAGCTCGGTAGCTATGCGATCAACGAAACGGTGCTAGCCAAGCATATAGACGTCATTACCAAATATCCTTTGGTAAAACCTGAGGCTATTAAGGAAAAAGGATTTAAAATTGTTGTGGATGCGATTAACAGTACGGGCGCTATTGCGGTACCCGAACTATTAAAAGCACTGGGTGTTAATGAAAGCGATATCTTTATTTTAAATGAAGAGGTCAATGGTAAATTTGCACATAACCCGGAACCCTTGCCAGAACACCTCAATAGCCTGCGCAATGAAGTAAAGCAACAAAAAGCAGACTTAGGCATCGCAGTAGATCCGGATGTGGACCGCCTTTGTTTTGTCAGCGAAGATGGCTCACTTTTCGGTGAAGAATATACGTTAGTGGCAATCGCCGATTACGTACTGCAACATAAAAAAGGAAATACCGTCAGCAACATGTCCTCTACCAGGGCCCTTCGTGATGTAACAGAAAAGGCAGGCGGTCAGTATTTTGCCAGCCCAGTAGGAGAGGTAAATGTGGTGCAGAAAATGAAGGAAGTAAGTGCGGTGATTGGCGGTGAAGGCAATGGTGGCGTTATTGTGCCGGACCTGCATTACGGCCGGGATGCCTTAATTGGCATTGCGCTATTCCTATCCATGATGACTGAACGCAAAAGTGTACATCAATTGCGCATTCAATACCCCAATTATTTTATCTCAAAAAATAAAATTGAACTGGAAAACGGCATTAATGTATCACGAATATTTGACCAGATCAAAACCAAATACAAGAACAATCCCATCAATCAGGAAGATGGCCTGAAAATAGAATTCGATAAAGACTGGGTACACCTGCGCACCAGTAATACCGAACCTATTGTCAGAATTTATGCAGAGAGTTCTTCTCCCACAACAGCAGAGAATATTGCCAAGCGTATCATGCAGGATATCAAAGAGGCCATGTAAGTCTAAGTGACTGATCCAGGGCTTCATATACAGCTAAAGGCAACCAACTTATTAATTTAAGGTACGGTTGTATTAGAATAGCAAGTATCTTTGCCAAAATTTAATTAAAAAGCGTACAATTAAATTGTACGCTTTTTGGTTAAAACAATGATTAAAATACTAAGAAAGAAATGTCTAATCGTATCTACTTTGATAATGCAGCTACGACCGCTCTTGACAAGGAAGTCCTTGACGCCATGCTGCCTTATCTGACCACTCATTTTGGTAATCCGTCCTCCATATACAGCTATGGCCGTGAAACCCGGCTGGCTGTTGAAAATGCCCGCAAATCTGTGGCAAAAATATTAGGGGTTCATCCGGCAGAAATTTTCTTTACCAGCGGAGGAACAGAAAGCACGAATACCGCCATTACCGCTGCCGTCAGAGATTTAGGGTGTACCCGTATTATCACTTCTCCATTAGAGCATCATGCCACCATGCACTGCACCGAAGCCTTCCACAAAAGAGGGGAAGTGAGGCTAGAGCATGTAAATATTTTACCGAATGGACATATCGATTTGGAGGACCTTGAAACCAGGCTGTCCTGCACAACGGATAAAACGCTTATTACCCTGATGCATGCCAATAATGAGATCGGCAATTTACTCAATGTGGAAAAAGTCGGCATTTTAGCCCAGCAATACGGCGCCATTTTTCACTGCGATACCGTTCAGACGGTAGGCCACTATCCGCTGGATTTAAAAAAGCTTAAAGTGCACTTTACCAGCGCAGCCGGTCATAAGTTCCACGGCCCAAAAGGTATTGGCGTCCTGTATGTAAATGAAGATATCAAAATCCATCCTTTTATTGAAGGTGGTGCACAGGAACGCAATATGCGGGCCGGCACCGAAAATATTTATGGCATCGTAGGCTTTGCCAAAGCCCTTGAAATGGCCATGGCGAACTATGAAACGGAAAGAAAACATATTCAGGCCATTAAAGATTATATGATCCAGCGGCTGGAAAATGAGTTTGAAGGGGTGCGCTTTAATGGCGACACGAGGGGTGAGAGTCTGTATACCGTATTAAGCGTTAGTTTTCCGGAAACAGAGAAAACAGAAATGCTGCTTTTTAATCTGGACATCCACCATATCTGTGTTTCCGGAGGTAGTGCCTGCTCCAGTGGGGCCAGCCTCGGCTCGCATGTCATTAATTCCCTGTATCCTGCAGACAAGATCGTGCCGGTTAGGTTTTCCTTCTCAAAATATAATACGATCCAAGAAGCTGATCAGGTCATAGACACCTTAAAAGCACTACTTTAACAGCCTTACAGTCAAAACCTGCATAAAAAAGCCATCAAAAACTTTCCTGGTGGCTTTTTTATGTCCTGATAGGCCTTTATATTCTGAAATTAGCTTGTATATTGCGTTAAATTTCTACTTGCAGTTATGGACATCCTCATTAAGAACCTGAATTTCCCCAAAAATGTACATCAAGAACTGTCCAATGGAGATATCCTGATCCGGGACGGTAAAATCACTGAAATTGCCCCCTCCATTGCGCCGGCTAAGGACGATAATCTGGAAATACTGGATGCAGCAGGAGGCTATGTGAGTCCAGGCTGGGTGGAAATTTTTTCGGATTTTGCAGATCCGGGTTACGAGTTTAAGGAGGATTTAACCAGTGGGGCTGCTGCCGGCTTTGCAGGCGGCTTTACCCACGTTTTTTTATTACCCTCTACACATCCCGTCGTAGATAGTAAGTCACAGGTACGCTATATTATAGAAAAGGCAGCCCGGTTGCCCATTAAGCTCTATCCAATTGGCGCTATTTCTAAGGGACTAGAAGGCAGGGAACTCTCTGAAATGTATGATATGGCCGCCAGCGGCGCCATTGCGTTCTCTGATGGCAAAGCCCCGCTGCAATCTGCCGGGCTTTTACTAAAAGCACTGCAATACGTTAAGGCCGAAGGCCAGGTGCTCATCCAAATGCCCTTTGACAAGACAATCGGCACTTTTGGGCTGATCAATGAAGGCATTACTTCCACACGTCTTGGATTGCCAGGCTTGCCGGCAATTGCCGAGGAGCTGATGATCCAAAGAGATATTGAACTGGTCCGCTATACGGAAAGCAAGCTGCATTTTACAGGAATTGCTTCTAAAAAATCTGTGGATTTAATTGCACGAGCGAAAAAGCAAGGCCTGCCAGTTACCTGCAGTGTTACACCGCATCACTTGCTTTTTACAGACGAGGATCTGACGAGTTACGACACCAATCTGAAAGTTAATCCGCCCCTCAGAACGACAGAAGACAGGGAAGCTTTAAGGGAAGGCGTTAAAAACGGCGTTATTGACGCAATTGCCACCCAACATTTTGCAGAGCATGCAGATGATAAGGTGCGTGAATTTGAATATGCCAAAAACGGCATGATTGGCCTTCAGACCACTTATAGCGTTTTAATGGAAGCGATGCCAGATATCAGCCCGGAAAGGGTAGTAGAACTACTTAGCCTGGGAGCAAGATCTATCTTTGGCCTGGATACTGACAGTTTAAAACTAGGTCAGCAGGCTGATCTGACTATTTTTCATCCAACAAAAAAGAGTACTTTTACCAAAGCGGCCAATAAAAGTAAGGCAGCGAACAGCCCTTATTTTGACAGAGCACTTAAAGGCAAGGTACTGGCAACGATATCGCGCAATCAAATTACTAAAAACTAAACGTTATTACAATGGAAGAAAAGAAAGGCAAACTCTGGGAAAAAGGGATCTTAATTGCACTGGTTTTGATCGTACTGCAGTTGATTTTGCATTTTACCGGTCAGGATAAAAATACCGCTTTGGGGCTGGTAAGCATCCTGATTTTTTTAGCCGGCATTATCTATGTAACGATTTTATACAGCAAGGACTTAAATGGCCAGGTCACTTTTGGCAATCTCTTTGCACATGGCTTTAAAATAGCCGCCATTGTCGCGCTGATCATGTTGGTCTGGGCCATACTCATGTATAAAGTTATTTTCCCAGATATGGAGGATAAGATTATGCAGATCCAAAGAGAAGCCTTACTAAAAAAAGGATTAACTGATCAACAGGTAAGTGATAGCCTTGCCGTCAGTAAAAAGTTTTTTATGACCTTTATGGTGGCTGGTACGGTTTTGTATTATATTGTGCTGGGCGCCATTGGTGCACTGCTAGGCGGCGCATTTTCCAAAAGAATACCGGCGGGTGCATCCCCTTTCCAGGATCAACCCGGTTCTACGCAGCCACCGGCAGATCCATCAGGACAGTTGCCCCAGTAGCGTAAACGCGCATACCCTGGCACATGAAAACTGGCTATATATTTGATATATGGACCGTAAAATAACCCGGTCACTATGGTGGCCGTATGACACAGGCTGTTGCATAAACAGTCATAAAAAATTTGTATTAGCAGAAGCGTTTTATGATAGATATATCCGTAATTGTTCCTTTATTCAATGAAGATGAATCCCTGCCGGAACTAGCAGACTGGATCACCAGGGTCATGAAGGAAAATAATTTTACCTATGAAGTGATTATGGTGGATGATGGCAGCACAGATAACAGCTGGCAGGTCATCCAGTCCATCTCTAAAATCAATACGAACTTTAAAGGGATTAAGTTTCAGCGCAATTACGGAAAATCAGCGGCCCTCAACGAAGGCTTTAAGGTCGCATCAGGTTCCGTGGTGATTACCATGGATGCCGATTTGCAGGACAGTCCCGATGAGATACCTGAGCTTTATCAGATGATTAATGAGCAGGGTTATGATCTGGTCAGTGGCTGGAAGAAAAAACGCTTTGATAATAAACTGACCAAAAACCTGCCCTCTAAATTATTTAATGCAGCGGCCAGGCGTAGCTCCGGCATTAAACTTCATGATTTTAATTGTGGATTAAAGGCTTATAAAAATAAAGTTGTCAAGAGCATTGAAGTGTATGGCGAAATGCACCGTTATATCCCGGTGCTGGCCAAGTGGGCCGGTTTTAGAAAGATCGGAGAGAAGGTAGTCGAGCATCGTGCCCGTAAATTTGGGGTCACGAAGTTTGGTCTGGAGCGTTTTGTCAATGGTTTTTTGGATTTGGGTACCATTTCCTTTATCAGCCGCTTTGGCAAACGTCCTATGCACTTTTTCGGACTTTACGGCAGCCTTTGTTTTCTGATTGGCTTTGTCATCAGTATCGTACTGATTATTAATAAATTTATTCATCCTTTCCAGGGCCTTACCAATAGCCCACCTTTTTTTATTGCCCTGACAGCTATGGTCATAGGGATGCAGCTTTTTCTGGCGGGATTTATCGGGGAGCTGATAGCCAGAAACGGTGCGGACCGTAATAAATACCTGATAGAACAGCGCCTGGGATTGGATTAATGTAATACTGATAAAGTAAAGCATAAGATCAATGCCCTTAGGCCCCCTCAACTATTTTTACTTAAAAAAACGAATGACGGGTAGTTTTTGTATTACCTTTGCCGGCGATGCAGTTAAAATGTCTTTGTTTTTTATAGCTGCAATCCCTACTAATGAATTGAATAAGTGCAATATATGTCTAGTTTATCTATAAGCCAAAGAGGCATTGAAATGCCGGCTTCCCCTATACGCAAACTGGTGCCCTTTGCTGAAAATGCCAAACAAAAGGGCATCCATGTCTATCACTTAAATATCGGTCAACCCGATATTGAGACCCCACCTGCCGCCATGGATGCGGTGAGGCACAACCATATGCGGGTCCTGGAATACACGCACAGTGCAGGAAATGAATCTTACCGCCAAAAACTCGCGCTTTATTATAAAAGCATTGGAATAGATGTTAGTTCAGAGGAGATTCTGATTACCACAGGCGGCTCGGAGGCCATCTTTTTTAGCTTTCTGGCCTGCCTGAATCCGGGAGATGAGGTCATTATTCCTGAACCATTTTATGCCAATTATAACGGTTTTGCGGTGGAGGCCGGCGTATCCGTGGTTCCGGTACCTTCCAGCATTCAAGATGGTTTTGCCCTGCCGCCTGTCAGTGACTTTGAAAAACTGATTACCGACAGGACGAAAGCTATTATTATTTGCAACCCTAATAATCCCACTGGATATCTGTATAGCCCGGAAGAAATGCATAATCTTAGAGATATCATATTAAAGCATAACCTGTATCTTTTCTCCGATGAGGCTTACCGGGAGTTCAGCTATGGCGACACGCCTATCAGCGCTATGTCCTTAAAAGGGGCAGAGCAAAATGTGATCCTGACAGATACAATCAGTAAGCGCTACAGTGCCTGCGGTGCCAGAATGGGAGCCCTGGTCACTAAAAACAAGGAAGTCCTTGAAACGGTGCTGAAATTTGCGCAGGCAAGGCTTAGCCCGCCGGGATTTGCCCAGATTTTGGGAGAGGCCGCTACAGAGCTGCCCGCTGATTATTTTGAGGGGACCCGCCAGGAATATAAAAACAGAAGAGACGCCCTGGTTAGGCGCCTAAATGCCATGGAAGGGGTGTTTTGCCCCAATCCAGGTGGCGCATTTTATGCCATGGCCAGTTTGCCGGTAGCAGACTCCGAAGATTTCTGCAGATGGTTATTGGAAGATTTCTCTTATAATAATCAAACACTTATGATGGCACCCGCCCCAGGATTTTATGCCACCCCGGACTTGGTAAAAACGAGGTCCGGCTGGCCTATGTGCTCAATGTCCAGGAGATAGAAAAAGCGATGGATTGTTTAGAACAGGCACTTAAAGTGTATCCAAAGGCAACGATTAAACAGTAAGCATGCAGTTTTTTTCAATTTAAAGTCAATTTTACATATTCTTAGTTTTTTACTAACAAATTCTGCCCTATCTTTGTGCCACAAAAGTGATAAAGAGCGGTTTTCAGACGGAAATGGAGTAAAACAACAACTCAAGATAAGCAATTGATTCGTGTTACAAAAATCCTGGAAGTAAACGCAATTTGAAATAACGGTTCGCGAATATTAGATGGAATTTTCTGCAAAGTTTATTACATCAAATACGCAAAAAAAACTTCAAAAAAAGTTCAAAACCGATTAAACCTTTTGGAGCGTCACTGGTCAAAAAAACATTGGCAAGCAAGCGCAAAAACAGTAGAATTAAAAAAGTAGAATTATAAGATATTTGACACTGATTTTTTAAGATTATTAATAATCAGTTACCTTTTTTTCATATGGCAAGCAATCGAAGACGGTCTGTGGTTTCTACCACGGACCTTTCTTTTTGTCAGCACTTTAAAAGGGATTGTAACATTAGCTACCTTTTAATTTTGCCCCGAGTCAAAATTAAGCCTGACTATATTGTTCTATTTTTCCTCCTTATTCAAAATCTTCAATTGTTGAAACCATTTTCCGTGATTAATCCCCAAGTTTTTGTGTTGATCCATAAAATATTTTAAAAAACTGTGACATTTTGCTACCTGCTGCGTTTTATAGTATGGGAGCATGACGTTCTAAAGACTATACATACATTCATAACAGTTTACTTTATGACAAATGGATCATTTAATGGATAAACAATCAGCCATTTATACCGCCTTTTTAAAAGAATTGGAGACCCATAAAGGCATCATTTATAAAATCTCTTATAGCTTTTGTAAAACCAAAGCTGATTGCCAGGATTTAACCCAGGAAATCATCATTAAACTCTGGCAGTCTTTTGGTACGTATCGCTCCTTTAGTAAAACCTCAACATGGATTTACAGGGTCTCCTTGAATACTGCGATTTCTTTTTACCGAAAGGAAAAGACCAGAAACAGGATTATAACCACCACCCATGATTCTCTTTTGCAATTGGCTGAAGCAGCGCCAGCTGCAAATAGGGAGACAGATGAAAAAATCGCCTACCTGCATCAATTTCTATTGGCGTTAAAAGAAATGGACCGGGCGCTCATGATTTTGTACCTGGAAGGAAAAGCCCTTAAAGAGATTGCAGAAATTATGGGCATATCTCCAACCAATGTCTCCACAAAAATAAATAGAATCAAAGTGGTATTGAAAGAGCGGTTTTCTAAACTTAATTTTTAAATCAACATCAAAATCGACCAATATGGAACAGGTAAATCTAGGACAATTATGGCAAGAACAAACCAGTAAAATAAACCAGGCCATTGCCTTAAACGAGCAAGTATTACAACAAATCCTCGGGCAAAAAGCAGCGTCCGTCACACAACAGTTTAAAGGCTTTAAAATCAGGGGCATTATAATAGCGATACTCTACTTATTTATTTTAGGTTCGGCGCTATGCTATGCAGCGGTTCATTTTAACCGTTCTGCCAGTTATTTTATGGTCTCTGTAGCAGCGATTTTTCTGATTAATGTTAAGGCATTGGCTGACTATATTAAACATTTAGTCTGGGCAAATAAAGTAGATTTTGATGGACCTGTTATTGCCATACAAGAACAACTGGCAAGACTTGAGCTCTCTTTATTTAGGCATACCCGTATCATGATCCTGCAACTTCCTTTTTGGACAACCTTTTATCTGAGCCCCGCCTGGTTCCCGGCTGGCACCAGCCTTGGCTGGATTATTTTCCAAGTAACCATAACAGGGTTATCAATTTTTATTACCTACTGGCTTTATAAAAATCTACGAATACAAAATGCGCACTATAAATGGGTCAGAATTTTAATTGAGGGAGCTGGCGGCAAATCTGTTTATAAAGCCTTGGCGATTTGTCAACAAATTAACTCGTACCAGGCCATGGAGCAATCAATAAACCGGTAAAGCCGAAACTTCCTAATGCACCCTTTTCCACCATGCAAATTAGACTGTGTTTATCTTCTATCCAACTAAAAATGCGCTGCACATCAAACAAAAAAGGGCATTACCGATATTTTAATGGATATACAGTAATGCCCTTTTTGCTTATTTCAATAAAAATAAAGCTTTATGCCTTAAAAGTGCCAGCGTACAAACGCCTCCATCGCTGCATATTGCGTCAGACCAAGCTGCGCATATAATCCAGCGGTATTAGCATTACGCTCTTCAGCCCTTTGCCAGAATTCACGGCTGTCAGAGCCCTGGAACGGCACGGAGTCTTTTTGGGACTGATGGATAAAGATACCATAACGTTTCTTTTTTACCTGATCCGGACTCATAGGGACAGCCATTTCTATTTCAGCAATATCCCATTCCTGCCAGGCACCCTTATAGAGCCATACCCAACAATCTTTCACCCAGCTATCGCCTTGTTGCTTGAGTCTTCTCATGCTCTCAAAAATAATATCCAGGCAAACTTTATGGGTACCATGTGGATCGGCCAGGTCACCTGCACAGTAAACCTGTTGCGGCTTAATTTTTCTTAATAGCTCCATAGTCACCTTAATATCATCTTCTCCCATCGGTTTTTTCTCGATAGTTCCGGTCTCATAAAAAGGCAGATTCATAAAATGAATCTGGTCATCATGGAGTCCCACATATTTTGAGGTGGCTTTTGCTTCACAACGGCGGATCAGTCCTTTTACGGAACGGATGATCTCTGTATCTATATCGTTTGTCTTTTTCGTCGCGATAAAGTCCTGCGCTTCTTTGAGTATTTTATTACTGGTAGAGGCGTCCTGCCGGGTCAGTTGATCAAAACCAACGGCAAAATCCAGAAAACGAGTCACAAATTCATCAGTGACCGCAATATTACCACTGGTCTGATAGGCGACATGTACATTATGCCCTTGGTCGTGGAGTCGCATAAAAGTCCCGCCCATGGAAATAATATCATCGTCGGGATGTGGTGAAAATATCAGACAAGTTTTTGGATATGGATTGGAACGTTCAGGGTGGTTGGCACGGGGTTCACCAGGCTTACCGCCCGGCCAGCCTGTAATAGAATCACGCAACATATAGAATACCTGCAAATTAATCTCATAGGCATCTCCGTTATCGGCCAAAAGATCACTTAGGCCGTTTTCATTATAATCATTGTTGGTTAAACTAAGGATCGGTTTGCCGATTTTAAGTGCCATGGCGACCACGGCTCTACGCATGAGCCCATCTGTCCATTCAACATTGCCGCACATCCAGGGAGATTTAAAGCGGGTCAGCTCACTAGCTGCCAGCTCATCGATCACAAAAGTGCAGTTGTTATGCATTTGCAGATAACTGGCTGGCACCTGATCGGTAACAGGACCTTCTACGGCCATCACGACCGTTGGCGCTTTATTACCCCAGGCCAGCAGCACAATTCTTTTGGATTTCATGATCGTGCCCAGCCCCATGGTAATCGCCAGACGAGGTACTTTGCTCAGGTTGACAAAATCACGGCAGTTCGCAATACGCGTATTGTTATCCAGGATAAGCAGCCTTGTTTTGGAAAAAAGGCTGGACCCTGGTTCATTAAACCCGATATGGCCATTATGCCCAAGTCCTAACAACTGCAGATCAATGCCACCTGCCTGGTCGATCATATTTTCATACTGTTCACAGGCTGCACGGACGTCGGCCTTTGCGAGTTCTCCATTGGGCATATGGATATTTGCCGGATCCATATCCACATGATCGAATAAATGCTGATGCATGAAAATCCAGTAGCTGTTGATAGAGTCTCTGCTAATGGGATAATACTCATCCAGATTGAAAGAAACCACGTTTTTAAAACTCAGGTTTTCTTCTTTGTGCATGCGCACTAGCTCAGCATACAACTGGATAGGGGTGGAGCCGGTGGCCAGGCCCAGTACACATTTTTCATTTTTAGCCGCCTTCTCCCTGATTAAATCAGCAATTTCTTTGGCAACTGCCAAAGAGCCTTCATCGGGAGTTTTGTAAATTTCCACAGGGATTTTCTCAAAAGAGTCAACCATGTTCATAATTAATTTGGAATTTGATGGGTGAATGTGAGCGGTAAAGTTACTTTAAATTACCCGAAAGTATAGCTGTCTAGGCAAACGTTTGCTAAAACAAAATCCCCTCTTAAAAGGCCCGGTTGGGTCAAAATCAGTCATTTAATATTGCTGCTCAACTTTATCAAAATTGCCATAATTTTACCCTCCGTCAATAAAAATTATAACACATGAGCTATTGCACATTTGTCCATGATATTACAGCCCAAAAGGATTTGATTCATAAAATTTATCATGATCAGTTCTATGGGTTTCCGCTCGAAGATGACAACCAGCTATTTGGCAGGCTGATTTTGGAAATTAACCAGGCAGGCCTTTCCTGGGCGACGATTCTTAGAAAAGAATCTGCCTTTAAAAAGGCCTTCCACAACTATGATATAAAGAAAATAGCCCGGTATGCAGACAAAGACATCCAGCGACTTTTATTGGATGAAGGCATCATTAGAAACCGCTTAAAAATACAGGCCGTTATTCATAATGCAAAGGTGATTTTAGATTTACAAAAATCCCACGGTTCTTTTAAAGCATGGCTGGATAGCCATCACCCACTTGAAAAGGCAGACTGGGTAAAACTGTTTAAAAAGACCTTTAAGTTTACTGGTGGCGAGATCACCGGAGAATTTCTGATGAGTACCGGTTATCTGCCTGGCGCCCATGACCCTGATTGCCCGACTTATAAAAAGCTTAAAAAGCTAAAAAATCTGCCTTTAAATAAAATTTGAGTGTGAAACAATAAGGCACTACATGCATAAATGCCTTTATTTGAGACTGTTAGGATTCATTTTGGGCACATTTAAATTATTAAATTATTTGTTTTCAGCAATGGAAATCGAGGCTGGAGGATCCTTAATCGCTCTTTCTGGCATTAAAAACAGCATTGGAGGTCGCCGCGTTGAAAAAGGTTAAAAACTAACAGTAAAACAAGTAGTAAACTAACGGCAAATGTGGGATAAATGTGGATTCTTTTTATGTAAATTATTATATATATAGAAATTTTCCATTATTTTTAAACAAAAATTAATGGAAAATCAAATCATTCAGGTTGACAAAACCGCCAATCCGGCGCCATTAGGGCTTCTCGGATTTGGCATGACCACCGTTTTACTTAATATCCATAACGCGGGCTGTATCCCGCTAAGTAGTATGATCCTTGCCATGGGTATTTTCTATGGTGGTATCGCTCAGGTGATTGCAGGCATTATGGAGTGGAAGAAAGGCAATACCTTTGGAACGACCGCATTTATCTCTTACGGATTTTTCTGGCTTACCCTGGTAGGTTTGCTTGTACTTCCTAAGTTAGGTTGGTGGGACGCCCAGGCGGATATGAGTGGATCCATGGGCTGGTATCTGTTTTTGTGGGGTGTATTTACTTTTGGGATGTTTTTCCCCACCCTTAAAAATAACCGGGCCTTGCAGGTGGTATTTGGCACCCTGACTATTTTGTTTTTTCTGCTTTCCGCTGCAGAATTCTCAGGCAATGCAGATCTGACCAAAATTGCAGGTTATGAAGGCATTATCTGTGGTGCTTCTGCCATTTATACGGCAATAGCGGAGCTGATAAACGGTGGTTACGGCAAAACCGTACTTCCCCTGGGAATCGTAAAAAAATAAACAACTTTCAGTAGTATTGCCATAAGGCAACTGATTATCAGTTATCTTATGGCAATACTACTTTTAAAAGGCATCCTTAAAATTATTTAGCTTCTTCGGCTGATTTTTAGAGCAATGCAAAATGCTTACTTTTGCAGCACAAAAAAATCAGCTATGCTCGTTGGATTTAATAATGTAACATTTGAATTTGGGGCTCGAACCATTGTAGCAGACGCCACCTGGCATATCCATCCGGGAGAAAGAATCGGGCTTATCGGCTATAATGGAACCGGCAAATCTACCCTTTTAAAAGTCATGGTGGGACAGTACCTGCCCACTGGTGGCAGTGTTGAAAGGGGTAAATCAACGACAATTGGCTATCTGCATCAGGATCTACTTAGTTTTGATACCGAGGAAAGCATTCTGGAAGTAGCCACGGGTGCCTTTGAGCGGATTCGGTTTCTGGAAAAAGAAATCGAACGATTGGGGATCATATTAGAAAATGACAGCAACGAAAAACTACTGGAAAAATACACCGATTATCTCCATGAAATGGATGTTCTCGATGGTTATACCATCCAGCACCGCACAGAAGAAGTATTGCATGGCCTTGGTTTTAGCAATGAAGAATTACTACGACCTTATAAAACCTTTAGCGGGGGTTGGCGGATGCGGGTGCTGCTGGCAAAAATGATCCTGCAACAGCCAGATGTATTATTACTGGATGAACCAACCAACCACCTGGATTTACCATCCATTGAATGGCTGGAAAGATACCTGTCTGGTTACAAGGGAAGTGTAGTCATTGTGTCCCATGACCAGTTCTTCCTCAATAAAATGGTCAACAAAATCGTAGAGCTTTATCAGCAGCAATTACATATCTATACGGGAGATTACGCCTATTATCAAAAAGAAAAGGAACTCCGCATAGAAATGCAACAGCGTGCCTATGAAAACCAACAAGACTATATCAAACAGCAAGAAAGGTTTATTGAGCGCTTCAGGGCCAAGGCCACTAAAGCGGCTCAGGCCCAGTCTGCCATGAAACGACTTGATAAGATTGACCGTATCGAGCAGGTAGAGGTAGAAAGGCCTAATTTGCGCATCAATTTTCAGATCGATAAACAGCCAGGGAAAATCCTGGTAACCCTTAAAGACGTTACAAAAGCCTTCGGCGATAGAATTATTGTAAAAAATGCCAGTGCAGAAATCGATCGGGGGGACAAAATTGCCTTAATTGGTGCGAATGGCAAGGGTAAATCTACCTTACTTAGAATGATTGCCGATACGGAACCCTTTGAGGGTGAGCGAATCTGGGGTCATAACGTGGAAGAAAGCTTCTATGCCCAGCACCAGCTGGAGAGTTTAAATCTGGAAAATACCATTATTGAGGAGATGCAAGGCTGCGGTAGCGGTAAAACGGAGTTGGAACTACGCAGCTTACTCGGTGGTTTTATGTTCGGCGGAGATGATATTGATAAGAAAATCAAGATTTTAAGCGGCGGCGAGAAGGCCAGGGTGGCCCTGGCCAAAGTCATTGCCAGCAAATCCAACTTCCTGATGCTGGATGAACCGACCAACCACCTGGATATGCATTCGGTAGATCTGTTGGCGACCGCCTTAACAAAATATGAGGGCAGTTTGATTTTTGTTAGCCACGACCGTTATTTTATCAGCAAAACAGCCAATAAGATCTGGGAAATAGATGGTTATGAAATCAAAGAGTTCAAAGGCAGCTATGCGGAATACATGGAATGGAAAGCCTTGATGGCGGAAAGGCAAAAACAACTGGAAAAGCAATCCATGGGTAATGTTTCGTCACAAGAGACAAAACAACCCGTGATAGCACCTGTTAGTAAAACCAAAGAAAAAGCTAAGCCAGAACCCATAAATCTGGACAGAGAGCAGAAAAAGACCTTGCAGCGCTGTCAAAAGCAAATGGAAAAAGCAGAAGAGCTCATTGACAGCCTTAAGACCAGGCAAACAGCCATCGAACTGGAAATGTCCAGGCCGGAAACTTATGCTCAGGCGGACAAATTCAGTAAACTGGAACAACAGTATGCCGAGGCGAAAGCCCAACTGGCCCAGGCCGAAAAAGACTATGAAGCTCTTTTTGATCAGATTATGGCATTAGAGGCCGGCTTATAATGCCCCTTTTAAATCCGCCTGGTCAAAAGGCCGCTATGTCATTTACCGATCTAAAACGATGTTTAAACGATTATTTTGGTAATTGCATTAAAATTTAAGGGTTAAAAGGCCTGGCTGGCTTATCTTTGCACACAAATTTTTGATATGGTATATGGCATTATTGCAGCAGGAGCGGGTTCCAGATTAAGGGCAGACGGTTTCCAGGGGTTTAAACCGATGGTACAAATTGCCGGGGAAGCCTTAATCCAGCGCCTGATCCGTATTTTTCAGGCAAATAATGCTACATCCATTTATATTATCTTAAATAACGCAGAAATTGAGGTGGGCCAGTTTATTGAAAGCCTGCCAAATCTAGCCGGCACACCTATAAAGATCCTATACAAAGACACGCCTAGTTCTTTTCACAGCTTTTATGCGCTGGCGAACAAGATGGCACCCGAGGATCAGTCAGCGGTCTGTATTTCCACGATCGATCCTGTATTCAGAGAAGAGGCCTTTAAAGGGTATATTGACGCGTTTAAACAACAAAAGGAACTGGACGGGCTAATGGCTGTCACTTCTTATGTAGAGGACGACAAGCCATTACATGTTTATATAGATCCCGATTTTAAGATTACAAAGTTCGCCAGTGACCCACTGCCAGGACAGCCATGGATCTCCGGAGGTATTTATCTATTCAGAAATAAAGCACTCCAGGTAGCAGAAACGGCCATGCAGGCACAGGTCAGCAAAATGCGCAATTATCAACAGGCACTCCTTAATGCAGGCTTAAATCTGAAGGCCTATGATTTAGGCAGGATCATTGATATTGATCATGTCAGTGATATTGCTTTAGCAAAGGCATTATTAGAAAATAACCTGGCTAAAAGGGAAGGATTTGGGATAAAGTAGAACAATTGATTATTAAGACACTTACTTAAGATACATGCAGGTAATCGGTATAAAAAGGGCAGTAAAGCACTCACCCAACCATATTAACAACGATGCCACCATTTTTCAAATGGTGGCGGATCTTCTTAAAGAGCGTGGGGCAGTGCTGACGACCTATCATGAGCACGAATTTTTAAAGTCCGAGCATAAAACAGATACCTTTAAAGATACCCGGCTGATTTTTTCCATGTCCCGCAATCCAGAAGTGCTTTCCCGGCTACAATCCATTCAAAAGACCTATGGTCAGCAAATAGCCATGCTCAATAGCCCTGATGGTATTGAACATTGTTTTAGATCCAATATTACCCGGATCTTACTGAACAGTAACATTGCAACTGCTCCCAGCTTGATTATCCCTACCCAGGGGTATGATAGGAAGGATTTGCAAAAGCTAGATCAGGGGCACGGTTTATGGCTTAAGCGAGGGGATTTCCATGCAATCATTAAAGAAGACGTCGTCTTTGCTGGAAATCCGGAAGAGGCGACTGAACTACTGGCAGCATTTAAGGCAAGAAATATAGCAGAAGTAGTCGCCTCCAGTCACCTGGCCGGTGATTTGATTAAATTTTACGGGGTCAGCGGTACTGATTTTTCCACTGGCTGTATCCATACGAAAAGGGCCATTATAAATACAAGGAATTTGAGGCAATTAATGGAGAAACAAAGCATTTTAAGTTTAATCAATCAGCCCTGCGTGCGCTCGCGGACAAGACAGCCGTGGCAGCACAGGTGCCTATCTATGGCGGAGACGCTGTTATAGATGCATCAGGCAATATAGCCATAATTGATTTTAATGACTGGCCTAGCTTTGCACCCTGCAGAAAGCAGGCGGCCGCAGCCATTTACCAGCTGCTGACCCAGGCAATAGACAGTGCAACGCAAAAGCAGACGACTAGTCTCTTTCAGCCAAAAACAGCTTTTAATCAAAGTACCAATGGGCAAAAGGCAGTTCCAGCAAGTACGGCTCGCACAGCAACGGTTGTAGCGATGCAGGAACATGCTGACCGTAACAAGCAGCGCCCTAAACCAGTGCATAACAACAAAGCCGCTGATAAATAAACATTTACTTATAAGCAGACATTTAGACATCATACCTTGCAAGAAGCCATGAGTAATCAAGTAGAAGAACAATTAAAAATCGACGAACAAGAAAGGGCGCAGGCAGCTGCCAGTGAATTTGCAGCTTCCTTAAAAAGCCGTGACACAGAAGAGAAAATTGATATCTGGTTTTACCGTCCTATTGGCCTGCGTATTGCCAAGGCATGCGCCAAACTAAATATCACACCCAATACGGTCACTATCACCAGTATTTATATCGGCGTAGTGGCTGGTATTTTGTTTTACTGGAATAATATCTGGATCAACATAGTTGGCATGCTGCTGTTAATCTTCGCCAACTCGTTGGATAGTGCTGATGGCCAACTAGCCAGACTTACTGATAATAAAAGCCGGTTTGGCAGAATACTGGACGGTATTGCCGGCGATTTTTGGTTCGGTGCCATTGCCATCGCCTTATCGCTCAGGCTGATCAATGAAGGCTGGTCTCCACTGGTCTGGATTTTGGCAGTTGTGTCTGGTTTTTCACACGTGATTCAATCGGCCATGGCGGATTACTACCGTAATTTATACTTGTATTTTCTGAAAGGAGATAGCGGTAGTGAATTTGATAATAGCAAAGAAGTGGAAAAGCAGATTAATGATTTTACAGGTATCCGCCGCTTTGCCATGAAAACCTATCATAATTATACCAAAATCCAGGAAAGTGCATCTCCGTGGTTGCAGAAATTTTTGCATAAATTGAGAACAGAACCTGATTTTATGACGCCGGAGTTAAGAGCCGACTTTTTAATGGCCAACCGGCCACTGATGAAATATACCAATATCATCCAGTTCAATACAAGGGTGATTTCCTGTTTATCTGGTTATTTATCGGTCAGCCTTGGCTTTATTTTCTTTTTGATATCTTTATCCTGAACCCGATTATGCTTTTTTTAATCAACCGCCAGGAAAGCTATTGCAAAAAGACGCTCAAATCCGTCAATAAAAATTAAAAAATAATCAAATAGAGCGGCCAACAGTGGCGTCCACCCAGACACAAAATGCCCATGCTAAATACAGACAAAATACAAGCTTTATTATTTGATTTTGGTGGCACCATCGATACCGGTGGACTGCATTGGGTGCATATCCTCTATCCTTTATGGGAGGCCCGCCATCCAGGCCTGGATCCCTCGCTTTACAGCAGGGCCTTTGCCCATGGTGAGCGCAGCTTAGCACAAAAGAAAATCATTCAAAAAGAGGATAACTTTTTGGATCTGTTGGAAAAAAAGCTGGCCATCCAGGCGGCTTATTTAAATCAGCACGGGCTGCCCTGCACCATCATGGATCAGAAATCAATTGCAGATGAAGCCTATCAAGAGGCATCCTACAACTGCCAGCAACATGCAGGCATCTTAAAAATGCTGGGACAAAAATACCGGATCGCGATGGTCTCCAATTTTTATGGAAATTTGCATACCGTACTGAAGGATTTTGGCATTTTACCCCTTTTTGAGACGATTACTGAATCCGCAGTGGTGGGGGTTAAAAAGCCAGATCCCAGGATCTGGCAGCTAGGTGCGGACAGCCTGCATCTGCCCACAGATAGGGTAGTAGCCATTGGAGACGCTCTGACAAAAGATATGATCCCTGCAACATCCATAGGCTGTCAAGGCATCTGGATACAAGGGAAGGGGTGGGAAGAGGCTCCAGGAAGCGCCGGTACCGGTGATCAAAGTCAGTATGAAGAAAGTGTCAATAAATATCAATTGATACCCATAAAAAGTCTGAGTCAGTTACCGGAACTGCTCCTTTCTAAAAAATAAATAACAGCAAACAAACTTTGATTATTAATATTCCAATTTAGGATTAGATAAAGTAAGTCAAAAGCAACTAAGCGCTAATCCAATCTGGTTTGGGCAATCTAAAAAGCATTTGATACATTTTTAAATAAGCGATGGCAAAGAAGATATTACAACTCAATGAAAAGAAAAAGGTCTCGGTGATGCAATTCCTTAAATCGGAATTATCCTCACTAAGTTCTACCATCGTGGACCTGGGTGTCTTTACTCTCTGTTCTGTCGTTTTCCATTTAAATATCGTTATATCTACCAGCGCCGGTGTAATCTGCGGTGGGGTTATTAACTTTTTAATGAATCGAAATTTTGCTTTTAAGAGTTTTGAGCAAAAGAAAAGCCATCAGGTCGCCCGTTATCTGCTTGTCTGGGTAGGGTCACTACTACTCAACACTTATGGCACTTACGCCTTTGTGGATAAACTAGGCTTCAATAAATTTGTTGCCAGATTGGGCACAGGCCTCATCGTTCGTTTTGCCTGGAACTTCCCAATGCTGAAGTATTTTGTTTTTAAAAAGTAATTGCCTTAAATACCTTGCCTATTTTTTTGGGATTCCGTTTAGATCCAATTAATATTTTCTAAGTAGGAGATTTTAAAATTCCTTATAAATCCATAGCTTGACGCCGAAAAGCCGTAATACGTTGAATTTGGTCTGAATATTAAAATATCATATCTTCGCTAAACCTACTTAAGATTGATTGCCAAATCATCACCAATTCCTGAATGCAAGTTTAAATATAAGGTCAGAATCGGATATGCTACATTATAAAAAAGGGCTGTCCAAAGAAGCCATCATAAAGTTGTCCGCTTATTTCAAAGTTTCACAGGAGGCATTTAATCGCCCCTACAAATTGAATGTACCAGAAAATGCACATTTACAAAATGAAAGTGTTATGAATACCAAAAAGAAATTAGCAGTGACTTAGCAAACCAGTCTGTATTCGCACCGTGCCCCTAGCCCTCATCCTGGTCCTGGATCACAATTATCCTGACCCCTTTAAAATTGCTTTATTTACTCGCCTTATTTGCTGGTCTGAGTTGCTCCCTGTGTTGCTCCTTGTGTTGCTCCTTGTTTTTTCTTCGGGAAGCCAGAAACAAAGATTTTATCCCAAAGCGCACTGCTCACTCCAAAACCTTTGTGTTCATCCTGGTAATGGTGCAACATATGATGTTGTTTGATCCGCTTCATCAAAGGTGACTTAAAATTATGATGGTGCATCGCATAGTGCATCATATCATAAGCCAGATATCCCGCTAAAAAGGCAGCAAAAAAGCTACTCAGTGCACCCCCATTAGGTAAAATCAGATAGAAGATAAAATAAAACAGTAGCGCTAGTGGGATACTCACAGAAGGGGGCATTACCAGTCTTTTTTTATCTCTGGGATAATCATGATGCACACCATGAAAAATAAAATGAATTCTTTTTCCCCAGGAAGAACTGGGATGAAAATGAAAAATAAACCGGTGCAGCACATACTCAGTGAGCGTCCAGATAAACAGTCCCAGGGCAAAATACCCCAGAAAATACAGCAGGCTTACATGATAAACACCAAAAGCCCTGTATATAAAAATGGCGATTGCCGGTATAAATATAAATAAGGGAACGGTAAAATGCACCTTGGACAAGCTTTCCAAAAGGCTACTTTTAAACATTCTTGTTGACTCCGTAGAGTTGGATACAAAATTCTTTGCCATAACACTTAAGTTTAATTCGCTGTTACAAATTTAATCAATTTTCTGCTAGCCCGCTTTGTCATGGCCCTCATCAGGGTCTTTTTTAACGTCGGTGAGTCTTTGCACTTCTTCTTTACCACTACTCAGGTCCTGGCCTCTTAGTTCCACATAATCTACGTGCGGATTCCAGAAGCTGCCGCCGTTTATATAGATAAAGATACTGCCAAGTACTGTTAGTTTGTCATTTATCTTTCCATATACCCGCCATTTACCATCTTTAGTCTGTAGCAGGTACATGTGGTACTTTTTATAGGAAACAAACCAGAATTCATATTTTCCATCACCTCTTTGCTTGATATTCAACCCATAAGCAAAGTGTCGCTGTATAAAATTCAAATCCTTTTTCTGCCCTTTGGGGGAATCCCCGTAGCGCAACCAATAAGTTTTAAGGGGTATTTTAGCGTTCACCTGACCGTTACTGCCTACATTTAAGTCACAGGCTATGGTGTTGGTATTAGGTGTTCTTTGCAAAAAAAACATACGGTTTGCGGTCGTAGGCGGAATGGGGTAAGCCATTCCCTCTCTTAAAATCGTGCTTTGTGCCCTTGCTACATTGGGTTGCAGTACACTCAAAAACACCATTATAAACCCCAAAAACAGCAATTTAAAACGGTCTTTCGATTGTATCAAAGCTGTCAATGTAAAGATGCTACTTTGTCTCCAAGTGTTTTCACCTACCTTCTCAACCGTCTTTGAACTTGTCACGCTCTTCACTTTTTTGTTTGCCTGCTTAAAATCATGCGGCAAACGATAAACTCCTCGCATTACTTTTTATTATATTATAATATTAAAAGTCAAATTTAATCCTGAACCGAATACCCCATTTAGCGATATCACTGTGTTCCAGGTAAGTAAACCGGCGGACATAATCCACCCTTAAAATCTTGAATATATTGGTAATCCCAAAACCGGCCTCAAAATATGGATCATTTTGCAGGGCAAATGTGCTCATCATCCCGTCTGTATAAGGAAAGCGCATTTGATCCTGATTTACCATGGGGTTATTTTCATCCCTTAATCCTCCAAACAAAGCCTTTCCTTCAATGACCTCACGCCATTTTAAGCGCTTAAGAAGCGGTATCTTATTGAAAAAGAAGCCGTTAAAATAATGATCTGCCATAATCGATACATAATGATCGCTGGCAAACTCCATGAAGTTCATCAAGTTATAAGAATTCAGCTGGTAGGCGTAGGTCTGATTGGCCCTGGGCAGTGAAAGCAGGGGATAAGGTACTTTACCCGCGATATAGCCCCCGTCCACTGTTACGTCCGTAAAGCCGAACTGAGACAAATAAAACCTTTTAAAGATATTGGCCTGGAAATTATTGTAGTTATATTCCCCTCCAAATAATCCCTTAATGCCAGCTGTATATCTGAGCTGGAAGATCGGATATTTGTTGATCAGTGGAATACGATAGAGCTTGGTCTGGTAATACACCTCACCAGGTGCATAGCGAAGCGTAAGGCCTACTTCTCCAGTTGTTACATGATCTACCGCCCTCAATAAGCCTGGTTGGCCGCCGTTGTAATTAAAGTCCAGGCTTCCCGCCGGTGACTGTTTCCAGTAACGCGCATTGAATTCATAGGAGAAATGATTCTCGAATTCTCTTTTATAGTTAATATTAAAATAGTCATTATACAACCATTTATCATTATTCCCTCTTTTGAAGGATAGGAAAAAGTTGTCTTCCTGAACAAATTGTAATTCCTGACCGGGAATTTTCGTATCATGCTGATAACTAACACTTATATAGTTTTGAGGAAACTTATAAATGGATTTATCATTGAGAGAATAAGTAGCGCTACCAAAATACTTAAATTTCTGATCCTTAAAACCATAAGCGCCATAACCTTCAAAGAATATCCGGTCACTCAGCCTGGTGGTGGTACGACCACCCGCTCTTAACCGAAAGCCTTCCACGGGGTTAAAGCTATAAAAAGTATTAGCAGGTCCTATTTCAGCGGGTCCCACCTGTTTGTACCCTGCAAATATGAAGGTGATCCAGTCCATGGTCCGTTTAAAAGACTTCATGTTCTTTAATGAATCAATATTCATATAAGTTTTAGACTCAGCAGTTGTCAGGGTATCGGTCCGGTGGAGTGCCCAGAACTGCGCATTTCTGGCATCCGCAGAGTCCTTTTGAACGACCTGAGAACCCTTGAATATGGAATCAGCCAGCGGCTGATCGGTCTTAAAATCCGAAAATGAAATGACTCTTTCCCCATACAGGCCCATGCCTTTTTTGGAAAGTCCAAAATCAGCCATCATATCACTTTTGGTCAATAGATACCGGCCATTATCTGTTTTCACAAAATCCAGGGAGATATTCATGGCTCTTAGGAAATTGACATTGATGCCAATGGGAGAGAAGAGCCGGGCTCTTTGCACGGCGTAATGGCCATCCAGGGTAATATCCAGATTACCCCTGAAAAGCATATCCTGTGGATTTCTGGGTGAGAATGCGAGGTGCACGATTTTAATACCATCGCGCTCCACGGTATCCCGGATATAAAATTTATAAAAAGTTGGAGCCGATCCTGCAATCGGGCTTAAAAACTGGTTGGATAGCAGCGTAATATTATTTTCATAAATATCAATGGCTGCATATAAGCTTCCCAGATATTTGGTAACACCTTTGGTATCAATAAATTCCCCAAAATCGACTTTTCTGGCACCTGTGATCACCTTTTTTTCATCTTTGGGATGACTGCGGAAATAATTATTGGAACTGGTCTCCTCCAAATAAATAGGTAGCAGGCTCTTGCCTTTCACCTTGGTGGTATCGACATTGTTTAATAAAAACTGATACTTTTTCAGGGCCTTTTTGCTCTTGAGTTTTTCCGAGAAATTACTGACAGAAACCGTCATTTTCTCATACTGCTTATAGGAAGCTGTTTCAAAGGCATTCATGCGGTTTTCGTCCTTATGCTCAATGACTTTTCTAATAAGCGCCACGGCAGGATTATCCCGGTTGCGATATCTTTCCTTATGGTTTTTAACCACCACATCCGCCAATGCATGCCCGCTTTCTTCCAGCTGCATATCAATGGTCTGTTTGGGAACGTCAAAATTAACGTCTATGGAACCGGTCTTATAACCGACATAAATAAATTTCAGATGATTATCTTTGACAAACCTCCTGGCAGCAAATAAAGTATAGTGTCCGGTAGAGTCGGTCATTACACCGGCAGATCCGCTAAAGAACACGCTCACATTGGCAATAGGGGCACCACTTGTCGCATCTGTCACCAAACCCTTGATAACAACGGAACCCGGATGATCCTGTGCCCAGAGTCCGCCTATAGATACAAGCAGACATACTATAAACAGAAGTAGACTTCGCAATTTGATCTTAAAAGACATTTGTTTTTTGCTTCTAACGTTGTTGTGGCCGCTTAAAGGCTGTGGCTTTAATAATAAGCCCGCAGCAGCATACCACTATGAGTAAAATATTTTTTTAAAAACCACCTCTGCATTTAGCTTAACTCAGCTACCCTCAGATACTGGTTTTCAACCTTATACCTCTTAATACTTATTTTCCCCTTACCCACAAGATCCAGTGTTTGCTTGACTGTTTTTAAATGCAGCAATTGCTAAACACTTTTTCTTCTTATTAAAAACTGATCAAATGCCCTTAAATCACCAAAGTCTGATTCGGTCGTTTTTTTGCTGACATGTCATTGACTAAGAATCAATAATATGTCCGCTGAAACCAAAACCAAAAAGATTCAAAACGAACAGCAATAGCGATGCTATGATCTATGATAAACCTTAATCACTATAACTGATCTACTGATAATGCTCAAAATCCCTAATACTGTTATTTTAAGTTAAACAAGGTGATCCGCCATCTGTGTTGTTTTCAGCGTGGGCTCCATTCCCGGGGCTGAACAGATGGCGGATGAATCCAACTATCTTTCAATTGTTGTTATAATGCTATTGACATTGTCAAAATCTGATGATAAAGACCCTGTAAACATTAATAACACCTTGTTTAAACGTACTGTACTTAGTTCAAATACAATTACGCTTCATCTTCTTCATAATAATCCAGACCAAGATGCGTGATTAATTCTTCACCCATCATATAACGTAAGGTATTCTGCAATTTGATCAATTGTTTGAAGATGTCATTTTCCGGACGAAGTCCTTCTTTTGTCTGAGGTGATTTCAGATAGAAAGACAACCATTCCTGAATGCCTTTCATACCGGCACGTTTGGCCAGATCTGCAAATAATGCCAGATCCAGTGCTACGGGTGCTGCCAGGATAGAATCACGGCAAAGGAAATTAATTTTAATCTGCATTGGATAACCTAACCAGCCAAAGATGTCAATATTATCCCAGCTTTCTTTGTTGTCACCGTGTGGAGGGTAATAATTGATACGAATCTTATGGTACAGATCACCATACAGTTCAGGATGCAGATCAGGACGCAGGATATCTTCCAAAACGCCGAGTTTAGACACTTCCTTGGTTTTAAAGTTTTCAGGTTTGTCTAGCACGAGTCCGTCTCTGTTACCCAGGATATTGGTGGAGAACCAACCTCTAACACCTAAAGAGCGTGCTTCCAGACCTGGTGCCAGGATGGTTTTCATCAAAGTCTGACCGGTTTTGAAATCTTTACCTGCAATAGGCGTATTGGTGTCTTTAGACAACTGTACCAGAGCGCGGGTATCTACAGTCAGGTTAGGTGCACCATTTACGTATGGAATACCCTGTACCAATGCGGCATAAGCGTATATCATACTTGGAGCGATCCTGTCATCGTTGGCTTTTAATGCAGCTTCAAATGCTTCTACTGTTTCATGGATTTCAGAAGCTTCAAAGTATTTTTCTGTAGAACCACACCAAAGTACAACGATACGGTTCAGGCCATGTTTTTCTTTAAAATCCTGAATATCTTTGATGGTTTGTTGTGCCAGATCCCATTTGGTTTCACCGGTTTTAACGTGGTGGCCGTCCAGGTTCTCAACATAACTCTTATCAAATACCGCTTTCATCGGAGCGATTTGTTCCAGCTCATCTTTAATGGAATCCAACAAGTGCTGATCGAGTACTTTGGCAATACTTGCTGCCTGATAGACATTATCCTCATAAACATCCCAGCCACCAAATACGATATCCTCGAGCTTTGCTACCGGAACAAAATCCTTTATTTTCGGGTAATTATTGTCAGTTCTTTTTCCAATACGGATATGGCCAGTCTGCGTCAGGGAACCGACTGGCTCAGCAAGGCCTCTTCTGCTGGCAATTACACCAGCGATTAATGTAGTGGCCACAGCCCCTAAACCAGGAATGAGTATTCCCAACTTACCCTCAGCGGGTTGAACTTTTTGTTTCATTGAGTACTATTTTATGTGTTATATTAGTAAAATTACCTAACCTATGCTTACCAGGTCCTCCTCTAAATAAAGTTCGCTGCAAAATTAAACAATTGTTTAAAACAAACAAATGTTTAAATTAGACTTTTTGTAAATTTTAAGACATTGTTTAAACAATGATCTTATTATCGCAAAAAAATCCTGGCTTTCTATTACTTAGACCAGTTCCTGGCCTGATTCCAGGCAATGGTTTCACCAACGCCCTTTTCTAATGGATACTGAGGCTGATAGCCCAGCTCCGTTTTCGCCTTTTGTATACTGCAGGCCCAACTGCCTATCAGTTCCTTTAATTTATCCTTATTCAGGATGGATGTTCTGGAAGGCATTATTTTTTCCAGTATACCGAGCGCGCCTGAAACAATGCTTACCGGAATATGCAGTCGCAATGTACGCCTGTTTAAATCTTTTTTTACCTGCTGGGCAAAATCATACCTGTTATAGTTTTCGCCGTCACTTAGTATAAAAGTCTGCCGGGTCACCTGGCTATCCAGGGCCAGCAAAACCGCGCGGCAAAGATCTTTTACATAAATAAAGCTCAGCTGCTGAGCTGCACGCCCTAAGTAAAGCTCCCAACCTTTGCGAACCATATTAATAATGATCTGCATATCCTTATCTCTGGGGCCATACACAGCAGTAGGCCGAAGTGTAATCAGGGGCAATTCAGGATACTGCTGCAAATACTGCTCGGCCTGCCACTTACTTTTGCCATATAGGGTTACCGGTTGGGGGGCGGCCTCTTCACTAAGCGACTTGCCGCTGGTGGTTGGTCCCATAACGGCCATGGAACTGACAAATACAAATTTTTCTACCGGCCGTTTAGCTGCCAGTGATGCCCGGGCGAGTGTAACGGTGACCGTTGCATTCGCATTTGTATAATCCTCAGCGCTCTTTGCTTTTGTCAGACCTGCCACATGGGCTATGTGGGTGATCCCATATTGATCCAGCAGGGCTGTCACACTATTAACGTTTCTATAATCAGGATAGACTAATTGAATATTCAGACCTTCCAAATTCGTCAGATCACTTGTTTTGCGCACCGCTGCATATACCTCAAAACCATTGTCCAGGGCCATTTCTGCAAGATGCGAGCCTACAAAACCATTCGCTCCTGTGATCAATAGTTTCTTATCTGTCATATTTTCTTTTCGTAAATTCTATACCTTTTATAAGGTACACCTCCAATATCCTGGATGGCTTTATTCATAAGAATATTGTCTTCCAATACCCAGGAAGCTTCCACTTGTTTAATACGTTGTTTTTTGACCACCTCATCAATTATAGCGGTGTAAAATGCCATCTCGACGCCAATTTTCCGGTAGCCCTCTATGACACCGAGCATGATAATACGCATGCTTTTTACCTTATTTTTCCCAGCCAGTAACTTAAAGATACCGGTAGGAAAGAGGCGCCCTCTTTTAATCTTTTTTAATACTTCATTGATATTAGGAAGTGCCAGTGCAAATCCCACTATCTCACCTTCATGCTCCGCTACGATGCAGAAGTTCGGATCCAGGATCATTTTCAGATCCTTAGCCGTATAATTGAATTCTTTATCCGTCATGGGGTAAAAACCAAGGTTTTTATCCCAGGCAGAATTATAGACCTTTTTAATCTTATCCGCTTCATTTTGAAAATCTTTCATATTAATCTTGCGGATAATAATATTTCTGTTGTCCAGCTTTTTTTGTGTCAGTTCATGCAGTCTTCTGACACGCTTGTCATTGTAACTATCTACCTGATAAAGATAGGCCAGGATATCAGTCTGTTTGGTGTATCCATGCGCTTCAACCAGGGCAGGGTAATATGAGGCGTTATGCGTCATCATGACCATCGGTGGGGTAGAGAAGCCATCCACCAGCATACCACAGCTTTCATTGGTGGAAGGATTCATAGGACCAACAATATGATCTGTAACCCCCTTTTCGCGCAGCCATTTTTCTACCACGTCCAGTAAAAGGTCTGCAACCGTTTGGTCATTTATGCAATCAAAAAAACCGAAAAATCCATCGTTTACTTTGTTGAAAATATTGTGATTGTCATTGAGAATGCCGGCAATCCTACCAACGATTTTATCCCCATCATAGCAAAGATACAGCTGAATCTGCCCATTCTCATGGAATGGATGTTTAGAAGGACTTAATAAGTCTTTCTGGGCGATAAACAGTTCCGGTACATAAGTCGGATCATTTTTGTATAAATCATGCGGAAAATCTACAAATGCCTTCAACTCCTTTTTAGAATCGACAAGAACAATTTTTTTCATTTTTTGATTTGGTTAATGTGTGCTAAAATAGCGTTTTTCTGGTCAGACTATTTTTTTGAGACTTTCATTCCTTCCACCCGGCTTAGCTCCACACCAATCTCTTTTGCAATACTTGTGATTTTCTCAACGGCTTCCTTGATCTGATCAAAGGTATGTGTTGCCATCAGCGAAAAACGAATCAGCGATTCTTCGGAAGGTACCGCAGGGGCGACCACCGGATTGACAAATACGCCTTGCTCCAGTAGCTTTTTGGTGAGCAGGAATGTTTTATCAGAATCCCTGATATAAATAGGCAAAATCGGACTCTGGGTACGCCCCAGATTAAATCCGGCTTCTAATAATAGTTTCTGAGCATAATTGGTATTTGCCCACAGGCGTTGCATATGCTCCGGTTCTGTTTCGATGATGTCCAGGGCGGCCATTACACTGGCTGCAGAGGAAGGCGTCATAGAGGCACTGAAGAGTAAGGAACGGGCGCGATGTTTCAGGTAATCAATCGTGGCCGCATCACTGGCTACAAAGCCACCTAAGGAAGCCAAAGATTTACTGAAAGTACCCATGATCAGGTCCACTTCATTTGTTAAGCCAAAATGGGAAGCAGTTCCGGCTCCCCGCTGGCCGATCACGCCCAGACTATGGGCGTCATCCACATATATATTTACGCCGTATTTATCAGCGAGCTTTACGATTTCTGGCAGGTTTACAATATCTCCTTCCATAGAAAAGATACCGTCTACTGCAATAACTTTTAGTGAATCCTCTGGCAGGATTCTGAGTTTTTGCTCCAAATCCTCCATATCATTATGGCGATATTTAAGTACTTTGGAGAAGGAAAGTCTGGCACCATCTATAATAGAGGCATGGTCATATTCATCCAGCAACAAATAATCATTGCGGCCACCAATGGCAGATAAAACCCCCAGGTTCACCTGGAAGCCTGTAGAAAACAATAAGGCGTCTTCTTTACCCACAAAGGCCGCCAGCCTTTTTTCCAATTCAATATGTATGTCCAGGGTGCCATTTAAAAACCGGGAACCAGCACAACCTGACCCGTATTTTTCTACCGCCTTTTGAGCAGCCTCCTTGATCTTCGGATGGTTGGTTAACCCCAGATAGGAGTTGGATCCAAACATCAATACAGGTTTACCTTCTATATATACAATAGTATCCTGCCCTGATTCAATGGACCTGAAATAAGGGTAAAGGCCCTTGTCTTTAATAATTGCAGCGTCTTTGAACTCCGCGATTTTTGATTTTAATTTTTTCTGCATCCGTGACCAATCTTATTAATAATAATTCCGGTTGTTGAACAATTTGAATAGAACGTTACCTGATAAAAGCAAAAGTAAGCATAAATAATGCCTTATGCTACCCCGAAGTCCTCTTTCAAAATTAACGTTTCCCCACGTATCCTCCCTGATTATTTAAATCACATTATATATCCATTTTCCTTATATTGGATAAAAAGATAACATTCAAATAATGCGTAAAATAAAAAGTATTCTTTAAAGTTATCCAATAGTTTATAATTTTCGTCGCTGTTTTTTAACTGCTTACCGAAAACTAACAAGGCTGCAATGCCAGAAACTCCATTCTAAGGCACTTTCAGCAGCAATGCTATCAATCGTTAGCAATAAACAGCTTGTCAGAGATTAGTATATATAAATATTACTAATACACGCTAAATCGGCGCAAAGGTAGTGATAAATGTTATACCATTGATTAAAAGTTATGAACGGTTGTCAATAATTTAAAATATTTCATCTAATTGATTATCAATATATTTAGAGATCCTACTTTCAACACTTCCCATTAAATATATCTTTTAAAAGACGCCTTAAGTAATTAAACGCCCTATTCGTTTTTTTAACTTAATTCATTTTCATTTTCATGATTAAACTGCCTAGCAACCTGTTCTATTTTTGCCTTACAGTCAAAAAGATCCAATAAGCGGTAGATCACTTCCTGTACAATAGAATCCGGACAACTGGCACCACTGGTAATCAAAATCTTGGCTGGCCTTCTGTCACCCATAAAATCCTTTACGTGGCTGATTTTTTTGGTCCGCCAGTCACAGGTCTCAATTTCACGGGCGGAGAGAATCCTGGAAGCATGATTGATAAAATAAGTAGGTAGCTTTTCTGAACAGAGTTCCACTAAATGTGAGGTGTTACTACTGTTATACCCGCCTACCACGATGGCAAAATCGGCGTCTGTTTCCAGCATGCCGCTGACGGCCGACTGGTTATCATTGGTCGCATAACAAAGCGTATCCCTGGTATCGGCAAAGTGCTGCGCCAGATTAGTGTCATCCAGCTGGTAATGCTCCTTGATCGTTTTTTTAAGAAAATCCGAGATCGCCTGGGTCTCACTGGCTAGTTGAGTCGTCTGATTGACGACGCCCAGGCTTTTTAAATCTTTTTCCACATCAAAACCTTCAGAATATTTCCCGTGAAATAACGAATAGAATTCCGCCCCGGGCCTTTGCCCCCGGATAAATTCTGCCAAAAGCGCCGCCTCCTGCATATCGTTGACAATGACCGTCGGCGTCTTGGCCGAAGCGTGAGAGAAAGTCGCCCGGGTTTCTTCGTGCCGGGGTTTCCCATGTACCACTATACTATAGCCTTTTCTGGCAATCTGCTCGCTGCGGTTCCATACCTTTTCTACAAAAGGGCAGGTGGTGTTGTATTTTTCCGTCTGAATGCCTTTACTATGCAACAGCTCCTCCACTTCCAGGGTCGTTCCAAAGGCCGGAATAACCACGATATCCTCTGAGGAGATCTCGTCAAAAGAAATCAGTTGCCGGCCGTATGTATCCTGCAGGAATTTAACCCCTCGTTGAGCCAGATCTGCATTGACCTGGGGATTATGGATCATTTCGCTGAGCAGATAGATTTGCCTGTCGGGATGGGCTTCAATAATATTAAAAGCAATTTCTATGGCATTTTCCACCCCATAACAAAACCCAAAATGCCTGGCCAAAAAGATCTGCACGGCCCCAAAATCTAATAGCGTCGGACTAAAATCCTTTTTTAGCTTGTCTTGAAGTCGCCTATTGCTCTTGATGGCACTGATCAGGTCACTTCTATATATACTAGGTACATTAAATTGCTTCATTCGTTTTTGTTTTCAATTGCCCCTGGGCGCCTCTTTAACCTTAGTGAACAAAATACTGGTTTTCAGTGTAGATAAAGTTTCATAAACCTTAAGCACGGAACATTTTAATATGTTCAATACCCGCCTCCAGATACACCTCACTGATGGTTTTAAAGCCCAAAGATCCGTAAAACTGCTCTAAATACCGCTGCGCACTGATCTTTATAGGGCCTTTCCCGAAGGACAGCTCTAGATGCTCTAGTGACTTTTCCATCATAAGTCGCCCCAATCCACGCCCCCGGTAACTAGCCGATACCGCCACCCGGCCAATGGACATTTCCTGGTAGGAGAGTCCGGGCGGCAAAAGACGGGCATAGCCTGCCAAAACATCGCCGTCATAAATGGTGAGATGCAGACTCTGTTGGTCTTTATCATCCAGATCCAGGTCGTCACAGTGCTGTTCCACGTAAAACACCTGATTACGAAGCTGTAAAATTCTATAAAGTTCAATCAGCGACAGCTCCTCAAATTTTTTGCATTGAGTGGTATAATTCATGGGACAAAATTAAATCAATCCCTGTTTCTATCCCTATTTTTAATTTAGAAAGCTATATTTGTTAGATCATAATATTTGACTCAGCTATTTAAATAACATAAAGCCAATATAAACATATGTCTGCCTCCTTATTACTGACTATTGTATTCGCCTATTTCCTACTGCTGCTTTTGTTTCCTGGAAGACCTCCAAAGGCAGTAATAATGAATCCTTTTTTATCGGTAACCGAAGCAGTAACTGGATGCTGGTGGCCTTCGGGATGATTGGAACATCACTGAGCGGAGTCACCTTTGTTAGTGTGCCGGGGGCCGTTGGCCATGACCATTTTGGTTATCTGCAGATAACCATTGGCTATGCCATCGGTTATATCGCTATTGCCTTTATCTTACTACCGCTTTATTACCGGTTAAAACTGACCTCTATTTATGGATATCTGCGTTCCCGTATGGGTATGGCTTCCTATAAGACCGGCGCACTTTTTTTTATTGTCTCCAGATGGGTAGGCGCCACTGCCCGGTTGTACCTGGTGGTGATTATTCTGCAGACCATTATATTGGATCGCTTAGGGGTACCTTTTTGGCTGACAACGCTTATTATTTTAATAATGATCATACTATATACGTATGAGGGCGGTGTAAAAACCATTGTCTGGACCGATACCTTGCAGACCACCTGCATGCTGGCAGGAATGATTATATGTAGCATCTATATGCTCTATCATATGGATATGAGTGTAACAGACAGTCTAACCGCTATGCGCCATAATGGCCTGTCCAGGGTATTTGGGCTGGATTTTAATGATAAAAACTATTTTATCAAGCAAATTATAGCGGGTGCCTTTATCACCATAACCATGACTGGAATCGACCAGGAAATGATGCAGAAAAGTATTTCTGTGAGCAATCTGAAAGATTCCCAGAAAAACATGGTCACTTTGTCTGTTATTATACTGGTTGTTATTACTTTGTTTTTATATATGGGAGGGCTGATCCATCTTTATGGCGCCAGAGAGCACCTGACAGCGACCGGAGATTTACTATTCCCTACCATTGCCCTGGAGCATATGCCGACTTCCATCGGCATTATCTTTTTAATCGCCCTGATTTCAGCGCTGTTTCCCAGCGCCGACGGAGCCATGACGGCGCTGACCTCCTCCATCTGCATTGATATCATGGGCATGAAAAGGCAAGACAAATGGGATGCAGCAAGGCAGCAATCCATCCGTAAAAAAGTCCATTTATGGGTCGCTTTCAGCTTTTTGATCCTGGTGCTGGTCTTTAAAGTGATCAATGATAATTCAATGATTGGCATTATCCTTAAGATGGCGACCTATACCTATGGTCCTTTGCTTGGTTTATTTGCTTTTGGCATCTTTAGCAAACGCAAGGTTCGGGATAAATATGTTCCCTATATCTGCTTTGCAGCGCCTATTCTCTGTATGTTGATTGATTTTAATCAGGAGCATATCTTTGGCCTGTTCAGAATCGGATTAGAACTGATCGTTATTAACGGTGGGCTTACCTGGCTTGGCCTCTGGCTTTTTTCTTCTCCTTCTAAAAGTGCAGACTGGGAATCAGCCGGACTGCATGGGGCACAGCCAGATAGGGCCTAAGAAAACTGTCCATCAGGGAACGGTTATTTTCAAAACCCCTCTGGTGGAACAAAACGGCCACCAAGGCTGCTATTTACTTGAAAAATGTATTGAATATAAGTGGCAAAATACCACTTATTTCAATAGATTTGTAGCTGTACAACCGTAGCGTAATAACGAAGCAGATTATTAGCAGTTTAAATAGATAATATGATGGACCTGATACATCCCGAGGTGGAGCATTTTGCCGATCAAATGACATCTCTTCCTGATGCATTACTACAGGAAATTGAAAGAGCCACTTATGACAGCCATGATCAGCCTCACATGCTGAGTGGTCATGTGCAAGGCAGGGTGCTTTCACTGCTCAGCCAGATCAGACGGCCTAAATATATCCTAGAAATCGGCACTTTTACGGGTTACAGCGCGCTTTGCCTGGCCGAAGGGCTCAAAGAGGATGGCCAGCTGCATACCATTGAGCTCCGGGCCGCAGATGCCCAGCTGGCCCAGTCTTATTTTGACCGAAGTATTCATAAAAATAAAATATATTTGCATGAGGGGAATGCTAAAGAGATTATCCCCTCATTAAATTATCCTTGGGATCTTGTCTTTATCGATGCTGACAAACCAGGTTATATTGATTATTATGAACAGGTGATGGAAAGACTTAGTCCTGGTGGCATTATCCTGGCAGACAATGTGCTCTTTCACGGGCAGATATTTGAAGATCCGGTAAAGGGCAAAAGCGCCAAAGCCATTCAGGCTTTTAATCAGCATGTTGCAAAGGATACCAGGTCGGAGCAGGTGCTGCTTACCATTCGTGATGGGCTGTTAATGATTAAAAAAGTCAACGCTTAAAAATAAACAATGAAAAAGAGCGCCGGAGTATTCCTATGTATGTTGACGGTATCCATGCTGTCCATATCTGTTGCCTGGTCACAGAGCCGCAGTCCTCAGGTAGAGGCTTATATTCAGCGATATGAAACGCTGGCTGTCTCAGAAATGATGCGCACCGGTGTACCGGCCTCCATTACACTGGCGCAGGCTATTTTGGAATCTGGCTGTGGCCAGAGCACGCTTGCTAAAAATTCCAATAATCATTTTGGTATTAAATGTAAAACGGAGTGGACGGGGGAGAAAACTTACCATGACGACGATAGAAAAGCAGAATGCTTCCGAGTATATAACAGCGTAGAAGACTCCTACAAGGATCACTCCGATTTTCTGAAAAACCGGCCTTATTATACAGACTTATTCAGGCTCAGTCAAACTGACTATAAAGGCTGGGCTTATGGGCTAAAAAAAGACGGCTATGCAACGGAAAAAGACTATCCTCAAAACCTGATTAAACTCATAGAGACCTATAATCTGGAAAATTATACCGATCTGGCCATCAGTAAAATGAAAAATAACCAGGACGGTGCGGGAATTATCCCGGGTAGTAACATTGCCTTAAATGACCAAAATAACGCCAATCTTGGTCAGCCTGCTGCCCCTGGCAGAAGCCTGACGTCCACCGCATCCGAAAACACGGATAACAATACACAAAAGGCACTAGCAGCAGTCAATAATTCAGATAACTTAAGGCAAAACAATTCAGGCGCACCCGCCATGCGGGTAGCGCAGACCACCGTTCGGCCACCTAGTTACCCAGTAGCGCCCTTTAAAATCAATCACACCAAAGTGGTATTTGCGCCAAAAGGGATGTCGCTCATGGCACTGGCATCCAAAAACAATATTAATTTTCATAAGCTGCTTACCTTAAATGATCTGGGACCTACCGCCGTATTATCCCCAGGTCAATTGATCTTTTTGGAAAAAAGACCCAAAAAAGGAGAAAAAGAGTACGTGATCAGCAAATATGGGCAATCGCTCAAAGAAATTGCGGCAGGACAGGGTGTTGCCTTAAAAAGCCTGGTCAGTTATAACAAAACAGCCGCCGAATTACCTTTGGCAGCTGGTCAGAAAGTTTATTTACGCGGTAAGGCACCAGCAGCCCTGAAGACTTTGTCCAAATAAATTGGATGGAAAGCAGCAAACAGTAGCCAATAAGCGGCCACTTAAAATATCCATTATTATAGTACGCATAGATAAATAAATAGACAAACAACAATACTTCCATATTAATATCATTACAAGCATGGCAAACTCCATACAGATACACGGTAAAAATTTTGTTCCTTATTTATCCGAGACAGCCATCAAGGAGAAAATAAAGGAGATGGCGGCTGCCATCTCTAAAGATTATGCGGGTAAAAGGCCGCTTTTTATCGGCATTCTCAATGGTGCTTTTATGTTTGCCAGTGACCTTTTTAAGGAATTGACTATTGAAGCGGAAATCTCATTTATCAAACTGGCCTCTTATTCTGGTACAAAATCTACTGGAAAAGTGCTTACAGCCATTGGCCTGGATGCGGATATCAATGGCAGGCATGTTATCATTATTGAAGATATCGTGGATACCGGTAAGACGCTCAGTAGTTTTTTGCCACAACTCGAACACCAGGGTCCTGCATCTATTAAACTAGCTGCCCTATTGACGAAACCAGAAGCTAGAACCCATCCCATTACTATCGATTATCTGTGCTTTACCATACCCAATAAATTTGTGGTAGGGTATGGCTTGGATTATGATAGCCTGGGACGGAATTTAAAGGAGATCTATCAGTTAAAAGAGGAGTAAGGGTAAATACTGCACTTCCATCCATTCCCATTGTGCCTTGTACTTCTATGTCATTTGGAAATTGAACTTGATATTTAAAATTCATATCCTTTGATTTTAGCGGAAAAAATAGATATTCCTCAATATACAATTTATTTAGACAGACAGAATATGGTTTAAGGATCCTATTTAAATCAGCCGTCAACGGAGATTCTTGGAGCAATGACGCAAATTTTGAAATAGAAATATTTTTAATACTTCTGTTATATTTTAAAATTGACTGACTGTTAAGGTAGTTTGTTAACCCGCTGGCACATACCATTCGGATACTAAACGATTTTAGTCTACTAAGATTAAATTGTTTAGAAGCAGTATCTAAAATAAGGTGTAGTTCTTTTATAAAATTACTATAAGTAATAAGTTTTACGTCCCGATTATCTTCAGGTACTTCTACCACTTTTGCCGAATCATAAATAGATGTTGGTTCGGTTCTCTCTTCATTAAAAGAATATTCACACTTTATTGCAATATTTTTATCTAATTTATCCAAAATTATGCGGCAATAGAATGAAGAAGTGTCTTGATTATTCAAAACATAGTATTCCTTTTTTATATAGTTTGGATCACTGGTATAATCCGACACATTACGAATTTTGACTACAGTATCATTTGTAGTGTCGCCCATTGGCGTCTTCTTAATAGAATTGTCATTTTTATTACTTCCACATCTAAAGATGAATACTGAAAGTAAAATGATAAAAAAGAGCTTCATACTTTTAAACTGTTACCAATATGATATTGTTAATTCAGGATAGAGATAGAATTTATGAGCAAAAAGAAATCGTTCCGATGATTATTTTTCACAACGCTACAGCATTGGGGGTTGTAACTGAAAAGACTTCTATTGTTTTTAAGGCGTTATTACAACCGCGTTCACTGAGTTGGCGGTAATAAAGGATTTCTGACATTACCTAAAGGTCACACGCATTCGCAAAAACGCCCGCAACAAAATGGAAAACCAAATGGTTGCGGGCGTTTTAAGCTTTTGGAAATAGTATCGAGTCTTCTTTACCAGATATTGATATTAAATCCGGTTCTGATAATGGCCGTGGGGCGGGAGCGGAGTGTTCCACCCTCATCATAATAGCTTTCCCGGTAAGGTGAGTTCTTATTGTTTAAAAAATCCATCCCCACACTGAAAAAGAAGCTGGACTGCCCAAATATACGGTTGGTATAACCAATGGCACCGATCAGACTGGGCGCTGAGGCGTTTTGCCTGTCGCTTTTTACGCCGTCTGGACTGATATAACGGGAACTCACCAGGTTTTCCTCAAATGAGCCTTCAAAAAACAGAAAATCAACCGGATAGACTCTGGCAAAAGGCGCTACTCCCAGATTCCAGGTCCGCCATTTACCTCCATTATAATAATCTTTACTATAATTGTACACTGCATTAAAACCAAGACCCACATCCACAAAAGGACTCAAAGAATAACCGATGGAAGGATTGATACCAAAGGCACCACCGCCATCCCCAAAAGAAGCAATAAAGTTGCCACCTACAAAATAATGGCGCAACTTAGGTGGCTTTTGCTGGCCGTATTGAGTCGCCGGCTGAATAGCATAATCATCTGCACTATCACTGTAGCCATTATCATTTTGATACTGGGCAAAACTGGCAGTAGTTAGAAAACCAAAACTTAGTAACAATATTAACTTAGGCGCCTTTTTGAGCTGTCTTCTGCAAAATTGTTTCATGATCAGTTACTTTTTAAAATGGCAGGTAAAATCCCTTATCAAAGATCAAAGATTTTACCTGCATTAAGAATATTATTTGGATCAAATGCTCTTTTTATACCACGCATCAGATTTAACTGTGCCTCATTAAAGATAATAGGCATATACTTTTTCTGAATCAGGCCAATGCCGTGTTCTCCACTTATGGTGCCACCCAGGCTATGGACCAGTTTAAACAAATCCTCCAATACCGCCGTCATTTCTGGATTTTCAAAACTATTGGGCTGGCCTTCCTTATTGATCCGGATATGCAGGTTGCCATCTCCGGAGTGACCATAACAGACCACTTTGAAGTCATGTTGCGCACCCAGGGCTTTAACACCTTTAATGAGTTTAGGCAACTCGGCTCTTGGCACAACCGTATCTTCTTCGATGGTATAACCTTTCATTTTAACTGCTTCTGCCACCCGGCGACGTAGTTTCCAGAGCTCTTCTTTTTGCTGGGCATCTTCGGCAAAAAAGATCTCGCCGGCTTCATAATCTGCGAGTAAGACAGAGATTTCCTCCATTTCCTGCATGAGCACATCCATATTGTTGCCATCGACTTCAATAATCAGATGCGCCTCAATATCATCGGACACGGGCAGGCTGTGACTATCCACCATTTCACTGACGATTTTAAGCGCGTTGATTTCGACCAGTTCCAGTGCACTAGGGGTAAATCCGGCCCTAAAAATAGCGCTCACCGCCTCACTGGCTTTTTCTACACTGGCAAAAGGAGCCAGCATCAGTAAATCATATTTAGGCAGTGGAATGAGTTTTAAAACAATCTTGGTGACAATCCCCAGGGTACCTTCACTGCCAACCAAGAGCTGGGTCAGGTTATATCCGGTAGAGTTCTTCAGTACATTAGAACCAGTCCAGATAATTTCCCCGGTTGGCAAAACCACTTCCAGATTCAAGACATAATCTTTTACCACACCGTATTTAACGGCCTTTGGTCCGCCGCTGTTCTCGGCGATATTCCCACCGATAAAACAAGAGCCTTTACTACTAGGATCGGGGGGATAGAACAGATTCTTTTCTTTTACCGCATCCTGCAATACCTCGGTGATCACACCAGGTTCAGTGGTTACCTGCAGGTTGCGCTCATCAATGGACAGGATTTTATTGAGTCTTTCTGTAGAAAGTAGTACACCCCCTAAATTAGGTAAGGCGCCGCCACTAAGTCCTGTACCGCCTCCTCTTGGGGTAACCGGTATTTTATGGGTATTGCACAGTCGCATAATCTGGCTGATCTGCTCAGTGGTTTCTGGTTTTAAGACTACCCAGGGAAGATATAATAATCTTTCTGTCTCGTCATGTCCGTAGTTGGATCTTGACGCTTCATCTGTCAGCACATTATTTGCGCCAACGACAGCGGTGAAGGCCTCCAGTAGTTCAGGAGAAATCATGATAATTAAATTGCTTTTTAGAATTTTTGTTTATGAGATGATGATTTTATTTGCTGCTGCTTATGATGATCTTGATGATGATGATGATAATAATAATGGTCGTAATTACGATATAATAAGTGCCCCTTCAATGAATGGCCTTATATTGATTATCCACCAAACAAAACATCCCGCATTGAATAGATGCCTTTTCTATCTGAGAGAAACTCAGCAGCTAAAACAGCACCTGAGGCAAATCCTTTGCGGTTATGTGCGGTATGCTTGATTTCAATATCGTCGATATCACTGCTATAAGTTACCACGTGCGTTCCAGGTGCCGGATCTATTCTTTTAGAGATAATAGACAGCTCTTCAGGGTTACTTGCGCTTTGATTCACCCAGTTCTTTTTGCGGTCAAGATTTTCCAGAATCTGACCAGCCAGGCTGATAGCCGTTCCAGAAGGCGCATCCTTTTTCTGGGTATGATGGATTTCTTCCATACTGACATCATAGGAAGGATAGTCTTCCATCAGTCTTGCCAGGTATTTATTGACCTCAAAAAACAGATTCACGCCAATAGAGTAGTTGCTGCTGTATAAAAAGGCACCGTCTTTTTCTTTGACCGCGACTTCTACTTCACTTAATCGGTCCAGCCAGCCAGTGGAACCAGAGACAACGGGTACGCCGTTTTCAATACACTTTATAATATTTTCAAAAGCGGTCTCAGGGCCGGTAAACTCAATGGCCACATCTGCCATTTTTATAGCTTCCGGGGTAAAATCAGCGGTATTGTCAATATTTATTTTAAGGACGATCTCATGGCCTTTTGCCACGGCAATTTGTTCAATCGCTTGTCCCATTTTACCATACCCAATTAATGCAATTTTCATATAAACCTAATTTTCTGTTTTTATTTTTAAGGAGACTGGTTTTCTTCTGGTTTTTCGATAAGCCCTATCTGCCTGCATAATCTTTATCTTTATCTTTATCTTTATACTGGCGTATTACTACGTGCGACACAGTTTAATATTTAATTTCCTTTACCCTTTATCCTTTACAGTTTACCTTTATTTCAATGAAAAACTAAGACCAATGCCTGGTATTCTTGCATATTGAAAATAAACCGGTCTAACCTGCATACTGATATCATCCGTAACATTAAATCCGTGCAGATGACCAAATACCGTTGCATCCGCAATCTGCAATCCCCAACCAAGTAAAGCGGCCACAATGGAATAATCCCGGTACTGTCTGAACGTATTTCTATAGCTTTGTATGGTAGACAAATAATTGGTCACATAATTTCCACCTACCTTTTTATAACTGTTATATGCATCCTGAAACTTTTGTTCCAACTGAGCAAATTTAGCCGCATTCAGTTTGCCTTTACCGCCAGAGATCACCGGCATTTCTTCAAAAACCACATTGTAGGCTTGTCTGGCTGCATTGTATTCCTTACTATTGTCTATATAAAGATAAATGGGAATACCCACGGCGGCCACTGCAAGTGGCACCTTCCAGTATTCATGATTATAGGCCTGTCCCCATCCTGGCAAAATCAAGGAGCGGATCGTAGCGCCCTTTGGTGTATGCTCTTTGCTACCTGGCAGTTTCAAAGAAAAAGGCAGCAAAGCCCGCTTAAGGGTGCTGTCCGGTTTTGGGGCTGTACTGTCCTGATCATTATTAGCGTTACCTAATGGACTTTTCCCCAAAGTATCAGATAAAGCTCGACTTGTCATAGGCACTTCAACCGCTTTATGCAGGGAATCAACTGCGGGGCCTTTGCCAAAAGTAGCGGTATCTTTATCTACGGACTGCGCAATGACGCCAGAGGGAAACCACAGCAACATACCACTTATAACTACAAAAACTGTAGCGGCCTTTATTATAATTGTCTTTGCTTTTGTCACTTTATTTTTCGCTACTGCTGCTACTGCTACAACTACTGGAATACCTGCTGTCACGGTTATTTTCGCTGCATCTACACCGATCCATTTGCCCATCTGTATGATGATATTACTGCTTCCAAGTTAATTAACTGCCTAAACTTCTGATCCTACTACTAACCGATCTGAACATTCATCGTATCCAGTAGTTTGTTTAACTCCTGTAAGGAATAATATTCGATCAAAATACTGCCGTTGCCCTTTTTGCTATGGGCTAGTTTGACCTTGGTCCCAAAATGTGAGGCTAATTGATCCTCGATCTTTTTATAGGCGGGCGGTAAACCGGCAGCAGCGGTAGCCGCTTTAGGCTTGGCGTCCGAACTGCCTTCATTTTGCATTTGACGAACCAACGCTTCCGTTTGTCTTACACTGAGCCCCTTTTCCTTAATTTCCTTAAAGGCGTATAACTGCTTATCTACCAGATCCAGGCTGATGAGCGCCCTGGCATGCCCCATGGAGATGATGCCAAAACGGACCGCCAGCTGGACATCGGGTGGCAGTTTGAGCAGCCGGATATAATTGGCCACTGTACTTCTTTCCTTACCCATTCGTTCAGCTACCTGTTCCTGAGTATAGCCCAGTTCATCCATCATTCTTTGATAACTCAGACTGATTTCAATGGCATTCAGGTCCTCACGCTGGAGATTTTCCAACAGCGCCAGTTCCAGGATTTCCCCATCATCCGCATTTCTGATATATACCGGTACATCTTTCAGACCAGCGATTTTCGCCGCCCTAAAACGCCTTTCACCGGCTATCAGCCGGTACGTACCACTAGCTAGCTTGCTCACCGTCAGTGGCTGGATAATATCATGAATGGTAATGGAAGCGGCTAATTCTTTCAAGGCTTTTTCATCAAAATCATTTCTGGGATTTCTGGGATTCACCTCAATGGACTCTACCGGTATCCTGAGCGAAGTAGTGGCTTCTTCCACCACTTTTGGATTCAGGTTACCAGAAGTTGTTTTAAGGTCCGCATGAATATTATCCAGCAAAGAACGAATGCCCTTTCCAAGGGCTTCTTTGCCTTGTTTGGGTTTTGCTTTTGCATTAGGATTTAGATTCAGACCAGTCTTCGCTTTTGATGTTGCCATGCCTTTAAATTATAATGTTCCGGATTTCAAGGGTTTAGGGTTATCTTACAGCAAAACCGCCCTTGGCGGTCTGAGGCTGTCTGGCAGCTGATGTAAGTACCATACTATTTAATAATTTTTTTCTTTTGCGGGATCTTCGTCATGTTGTTTTTCTGTAATACTTCCTTGGCCAGGTTCAGGTAATTGACGGCCCCTTTGGAATCAGAATCATATAAAACGACAGGTTTTCCAAAACTAGGTGCTTCGCTAAGCCGGGTATTTCTGTGAATAATGGTATCAAATACCAATTCATCAAAATGGCGGCGCACCTCACTGACGACCTGATTGCTCAACCTTAGCCGTCCGTCATACATCGTCATCAAAATCCCTTCAATTTCCAGATCAGGATTCAACCTGTTTTGTACGATCTTAATGGTATTGAGCAGTTTGCCCAAGCCTTCGAGTGCAAAAAACTCACACTGAACCGGTACCACGACACTATTTGCCGCCACCAGTGAATTGACAGTGATCAGTCCCAGGGAAGGAGAACAATCTATAATGATAAAATCATATTGATCCGCTACTGGTTCCAGTACCTTTTTTAACACATTTTCTCTGTTGGGCGAGTTGATCATCTCAATTTCCGCACCCACTAGGTCAATATGTGATGGAATCAAGTCTAAAAAGGGAACGTCACTTTTAAGAATTACCTCACTTGCAGGTGTCTCATTGACCATTACGTCATACAGACTGGTGGTAATATTATGCAGATCAAAGCCGATCCCGGTCGTACTATTGGCCTGCGGATCCGCATCAATCAATAATGTCTTGAATTCAAGCACAGCAAAGCTGGCTGCTAGGTTTATAGCGGTGGTGGTCTTACCGACACCGCCTTTTTGATTGGCTACGCCAATGATTCTTGCCATATATTATAAAAATAAATTTATCCGCTTCAAAGATAGTATTTCTGGTCGGAGTTTTAGAATTCTAATTAGTGATTTTATTTAGTAAAATCAGGCGTTCCACGTGAATCATCTGCCGCGTGGAACATGCTAAACCTCTATGGCCTTGCCAGGTTCCGGTAACAGCAGGGTTTTACCCGCCTGCTGAAACAAATCCAGGGCCGCCTGGGTATCTATTTTGATGATATCAAAGGTATTATAGTGTACGCCAACGATTTTATCACATTTAATAAAATCAGAAGCGATTACAGCGTCTGCCGCATCCATGGTATAATTTCCGCCAATGGGCAAAATAGCAAAATCCAAAATAGACCAATAAGGAATCAGCTGCATATCCATCGTAAGGGCCGTATCTCCGGCAATATACAAATTGCCTTCAGCGGTATTTATAACAAATCCCAAAGGGTTACCGCCATAGCTGCCATCAGGCAGTCCTGATGAATGAATGGCGTTTACCCCGCGGAGTTTCCCGAACTCAAAATCTATAAAACCACCCTGATTTATGGGATGCACATTTTTTATGCCTTTGGTTTCCAACCAGTCAGCAATTTCTGCATTCGCGATGACCTTTGCGCCCGTTCTGCCAGCTATCGCTATTAAATCAGCTACATGGTCTCCGTGTCCATGCGTCACCAAAATAAAATCCGCTGGAATATGGTCAGGGTCAATCCCTGCAGCAGCAGGGTTGCCAGTAATATAGGGATCTACAAGTATATGTTTATTATTAATTACCAGCGAAAAGCTGGCATGGCCGTAATAGGTGAGTTGCATATGATTGAATTTTAATAGATATTTATTGACTCAGGTTAGCAAATATAATTTTTGTACCGGATTTCGCCCAGTGTTTCACAATGTTTCACAGAACATTTGCCCAAAAAAATGATTATAACATTTTAGGGATGGTTTTTCTGACGGGAAGCCCCTAAATTTGATAGACCGACAGGGAATGTCCCTTAAAATGAACCAGATGTATAGATTTTTACATGTCAGGATCATCCTGGCCTTACTTATAATCATAGTTGACACCTATCTTTATTTTGTTTTACGCTTTATAACCAAAAATTATGGTCCCAAAACAAGGCTGACGGTTTTCTCCATTCATTGGGGGATCAGTATCATTAGCATCATCAGTCTGTTTTTCCTGGGAGCTGTCCAGGAAGATATACGTCGGTACCTGATTACTATTCTGGTAGGATTCTGGTAGCCAAACTCTTGACCCTGGTTATTTTATTAATTGATGAGACCAGGCGCGGGCTTTTTTGGACGGTACGCCGGTTGACACCGGCTAAATCTACCGCCGTTAATGACCTGCAGGATAAAATCCCCCGGTCTACCTTTTTAGTGTGGCTGGGTATGATCTTCGGTGGTGGCTTTCTGGGCGTATTTATGTATGGGATGACCAATAAATACAACTACCGGGTCAGACGTCTCCGGTTAAAGTTTAAAAATTTCCCGGATAGCTTCAGGGGCCTTAAAATCGTGCAACTCAGCGATATACATAGTGGTAGTTTTTCCAACAAACCGGCCGTGAGCAGAGGCGTGGATATGGTACTGAATGAAAAGCCAGATATGATTCTTTTTACCGGAGATCTGGTCAATGACAAAGCCATTGAAATGGACAATTATAAGGATCTTTTCAGTCGCATAAAGGCCCCCATGGGGGTTTATAGCACCTTAGGCAACCACGATTATGGGGATTATGCCCATTGGGACTCCCCTCAGGAAAAGGCAGCTAATCTGGAGGCCCTGAAAAAGGTTCATGCAGATATGGGCTGGCGACTAATGATGAATGAACACAAGATATTTGAGAAAAACGGTGAAAAATTTGCCCTGTTAGGCATCGAGAACTGGGGGCCAAGGGTCATTTCCCAAAATACGGCCGGTTGGACCTGGCTTATCCGGGAACAGAAAATATCCCATTTAAATTATTAATGAGCCATGATCCCAGTCATTGGGACGCCGAAATCCGGCCTAAATACGGCAAGATCGATCTGACCTTAGCCGGGCATACCCACGGGATGCAGTTCGGCGTGGAACTACCGCACTTTAAATGGAGCCCGATTCAATATATTTATAAACAATGGGCCGGACTCTATAAAGAAGGTAGTCAGTACTTATATGTCAACAGAGGTTATGGTTTTCTGGGCTATCCTGGAAGGGTAGGGATACTGCCAGAAATCACGGTGCTTGAGTTTGTATAAGTAAGCGCCCCCAAAAAGGTAGGCAAGCATAAAAATAAATAGTCTTAATTTTACCAATAACTTTAAACTTAACTTTACTGGCACCTGAAAACCCTTGCGACGGGCAAAATCAATCGAAATTGCGTACACAAACAAATATTCAGCAGGAAAGAACAAGCGTTAATACCCTATAAAAAGATCATATAAGAAAAAAGTACAAACACAAATAAAAACTTTACTAAGATGAAAAAACAACCGGCAAAATCAGGCCAATACACCCTACTGAAAATAGCCATCCTGTCTTTGGTGGCACTTGCTTTTATGGCCATCACACAAAAAGCCAAGGCGCAAGTAAAAGTATATACGATTAAGGATGTGAAAACGGTGACCATTAACCAACCACCACCAATCCAAAAAAACCTAAAGACAACTGCTCCCCCACGGCCGAGCAGATTATGACAGCAGCCAAGGCTAAGGCCGCTAGTGAGCACAAAAACGTTTTGATCATTTTCCATGCCTCCTGGTGCGGTTGGTGTAAAAAGATGGATGCCAGCATTGAGGATCCTAGCTGCAAGGCCTATTTTGATAAAAACTATGTCATCCAGCATTTGACCGTTATGGAAAACGGCGCAAATGTCAGTCTGGAAAATCCTGGCGCACAGAAAATGTTGGAAGATTATGGCGGGGGCCAGTCCGGCATTCCCTATTGGCTCATTTTCTCCCCGGATGGCAAACTACTGGCCGACTCCAAATTTCACAGTGATGATCCGGAAGACAAGGCCAATAACCAGAATATGGGCTGCCCCGCTCAGCCCGCAGAGGTTGACTATTTTATTCAGGTGCTAAAAAAGACCTCTACTATGTCTAACAGTGAAGCGGCAGCTGTCAAAGCCCGTTTTTTGAAAAACAATCCGACTAAATCTTAAAATTCGACTAAATCCCAAGCCGATTTTAGTTAAATGTCCCCAACCTTCTGGAATAAATCAAAAGGGCAATAATTGTTTGCGACCCAGCAAAAGGTCTTACCTTTGCCAGGCTATAGACCCGCGCTATCGCGGCCGGCTTTTCTTATTGAAAACGACCGGTCGAGGAAAGTCCGGACAGCATAGAGCAGCTTACCGGTGAAATACCGGGGTCAGGTTGACTGATCACAGCCAGCACCACAGAAAATAACCGCCCGCCTAGTCCTCTTTTTGGGGGGCCAAAGCAGGTAAGGGTGAAAACGTACGGTAAGCGCGTACGGGAAGCATTAGCAATAATGTTTTCGGGTAAGCCTTAAGCGCTGCAATGTCACATATAGTCGGGGTAGAGAGCGGCTCGCTCGATGTTTTGTTCTTTAGGGAACCATCACAACCTGATGGGGTAGGCAGCTACATCAAAACAGTAATGTTTTGGGCAGATAAATGATAGTGTAGAAACAGAATCCGGCTTACGAGGTATATAGCAATTTTTAGATTTAGATTTAAGTTTAGATTTTAAAAACAAACCCTGCGTCTTTTTAAAGAAGGCTTAACGGCCCCTTTAAAAAGACGCAGGGTTTATGCTTACATGCTGTTCTAATGTGAGCAGGGGCGTGTTGCAAGAAGCGGTGGAGGACAATCAGGTAATTAAATGCTAGACGGAACTGGTTGCAGGCTTTATGCCAGTTTAATAATCCTTCGCAATATTACGCCTAAAATGGGTAAAAAATGCTATTGGATAGATGAATTATGGCAAAAAAATAGCGTTGTTTTTTATCCATATTGCATTTGTATTTGCGTTTTTACAATTGGTACATCCATCAATATGCCCTCCAAGGATGCCGTCCTGCATCTTTTGATGGCATTAAGCGTTCTTAGCTGCCAGGGATTAAGATGACTCTTTTGCCGTATCTGTGACCAATATTTATTTAGAATATCCGCCACCTCATATTTGGGAACCATTATTACTGCAGATTGAAGACTAAATCAACCGGAGATACTTCTTTCTGGGCGGGGATGGATACCAGTTGAAGGTAAATTATGGTTGATTTAATGTCTGAATGTCCCATATATTGTTGGACGGAGGGCAAAGGTGTATGGTTTTCAACGAGTAAGGGGGCATAGCTGTGGCAACGTATGCGGAGACACATTTTTAGTAATCCCAGCAGCCTTAACGGCTGCCTTAAGCACCTGGTTGATTCCTGCAATAGGAATAGCACGACCAGAACATTTAAGAGCTTCAAATACAAATTTTTGGGGACTCCAATATGCAAGGTGTGTCTTTAACTTTCCAAGGACTCCTTTGCTGGTAGGAATGCACCGATCCTTGTTTCGCTTACTTTCCCGTACATGAAGCCTGGAGCGTTCAAAATAGGTGTCACCGACTTCCAGGGCAGGTACCTCACTGATACGTAAAGCACTCCATTGAAAATGGAGTGCTTTACACTACTGGTTATTATCCACATTATGTTAACACTCGCTTAGAAATACAAGAATACCAATTTTGTAGGCAGGCAGCTTTTTAAAGCGCATTTATCAATAAAAAATCCGCAAAATCAGCTCGCGAAAAAATGGGAATTTACTCCAAAAATAAAATAATCCTCTGTAATGCCCGCCACCAGTGCATTTTAGAAATGCTAAAAAACGGGAATTTTCTCCACCAATTTTTTTGGTAATTTTCTTGGTGATTCATTTCATTTTTCTCATCTTTGCATTAGAAATCAGTAGCGCTTGTAGCAGAAGAACTGTTTTAACAGGTTTAATATAATACAGCCGCTCTTTTCTAAAGTAAGTAATTAAGCTTTGCCGCTTTGCCAAAAAGCAAGCTCAATAAAGTAGTTTAAATAATCAATAAGGTGATACAGCAGGGTAATACAGCAGATGATTACCACTGTGTTGTTATAGGCATTTTATGCCTACTAGAAAATGAATGAATAGACAATGACTAAACCCTACATAAAAGGCTATAAGTTTCGCATCTACCCAAATAAGGAGCAGATGCGCTTTTTGGCCAATGTATTTGGCTGCAATCGCTTTGTCTATAATTACATGCTGGAATGGCATAATAAAGTATATAAGAACGAAAAAAGATGCCTGCACCTTAAGGAGATGAACGCTATGCTGCCTGTATTGAAAAAGCAGGAGGAAACCAAATGGTTGGGTGCAGTAATTGCTCAATCACTGCAGATGTCAGTTAAAGATTTAGAAAGTGCATTTAACCGCTATTTTAAAAAGGTCAGTGCGCACCCAACGTTTAAATCCAAATATGACAGGCAATGTTTTAAAATACCCCAAAACTTTAAATTTAAAGACGGTAAAATAAAGATACCTAAGCTTGATAGTTGGATCAAGGTGCATGTGAGCCGGGAGATAGAAGGAAAAATCCTGTACATGCACATTTCCAAAACACCTACGGATAAATATTATGTATCTCTTACTGTAGCAGGTACAAAAAAAACATTTGAGAAGACCGGTAAACAGGCTGGAATTGATTTGGGCATCAAAGAGGCGGTTATCTTATCAGATGGGACCATATACAAAAATATTAAAGCATTTAAATCACTTGAGAAAAAGCTTGCCTATGAACAAAGACAGCTTGCAAAGAAGCAAAAAGGAAGTAATTCCAGGCAACGCCAAAGAAAAAAGGTGGCGTTGCTTCATGAGCGGATAGAGAGTATGAGAAAGGATTTTATCAGCAAAATAACTACAGAGATTGTCAAGAACCATGACACTCTGTGTGTAGAAGACCTTGCTGTTGCAAATCTGATCAAAAATCATAAGTTGGCAAAATCCCTGGCGGATGTTTCCTTAGGTAGGATCCGTACAGAACTGAAGTATAAATGTGCATGGCATGACCGGGTCTATATTGAAATAGACCGGTACTATCCATCCAGTAAGACCTGCTCTGGCTGTGGCTGGATTAAGCAGGATCTGACCCTGGCTGACAGGTCGTGGACCTGTCAGTCTTGTGGAGCACATCATGATCGGGATATTAATGCTGCTAAAATATATTAGCCGAAGGCTTAAAAATAATATCCGGCTGCGGTACTCAGTCGGAGGGTAAACCCAAACAGGTGGAGGCGTCTTCGTTGGAAGAGTCTGTGAAGCCTGATAAACCGAAGGGGTAAGTTTAAGTGAAGATTAATCTTCGCTTAGCTACCTTTAGGTTTCGTACAATATATCATTGCCTATATTTTTCTTTGTCCGCTTCCGTAATGACCCTGATGACCCGGCAAGGATTTCCCAGCGCCAGAACTCCAGGCGGAATATCTTTACTCACCACACTGCCGGCACCAATAACGCTGTCATCTCCAATGGTAACACCTGGTAATACAGCTACCTGCGCCCCAAACCAAACATTACTTCCCACCGAGATCGGGTGGGCAAATTCCAGGCCTTGACTGCGACGCTCTTTGTCAAGCGGATGCCCGGCGCTGTAAAAGCCGCAGTTAGGTCCAATAAATACATGATCTCCAAAGCGAACTTTTGCACAGTCCAATATGACTAAATTGACGTTTGAATAAAAATAATCCCCAATTTCAATATTATAGCCGTAGTCGCAATAAAAAGGCTGTTCTATAACAGGGTCTTTACCCAGCCTTCCGATGAGTTGTTGCAAGATCTCTATACGCCCTAGTTTATCCACAGGGGCCACCTTATTAAAATTAAAACATAATTGCTTGGCGCGTAGTAATGCTGATTGCAACGTCGGATCCAGTGCAGCATTGTACAATTGGCCTGCTGCCAGTTTCTGCTTTTCAGTATCCAACGCTTTATCCATACACTTGTTTTTCCCCTGTTAGCTCAAATAGGCTTAAGTCAATGTTCCTTTTTACTGTAAAGCCCTTGGATTTAGACTAAAAAGGTAAACAATGTATCGTTTTTATTGAGCTCTGTGAATTTAATGTGGTGCTCATGCATCCGCTCAATTAACGGTGCATAATCTTCCTTGTTTAACAGTTCAATCCCTACAAGCGCCGTACCATGTTCTTTATTGGTTTTGTGCAGGTATTCAAAGCGGGCAATATCATCAGTGGGACCCAGCACCAAGTTTAAAAACTCCCTTAGTGCGCCTGGTCGCTGAGAAAACCCGATCAGAAAATAGTGTTTTAAGCCCTCATATTGTAAAGACAGCTCTTTGATCTCCGGCATTCGGTCAATATCATTGTTGCTGCCACTGACAATACAAACCACCTTTTTGCCTTTAATTTCTTCTTTAAAATCTTCCAATGCAGCAATGGAGAGCGCACCGGCGGGTTCCGCAACAATGGCATCTCTATTATACAGATCCAGGATCGTAGAGCAAATCCTGCCTTCCGGCACCGTTGTGGGTGTTCCTTGAATCTGCCTAAAAAGTTCCAGATTCAAATCACCAATCCTTTTAACGGCCGCGCCGTCCACAAACCGGTTAATGGAATCCAGTACCACGGGTTCACCTACCTTTAAGGCAGCTGTCAGCGATGCAGCCCCTTCCGGTTCAGCGCCAATAATTTTGGTCGCCGGGGAATGTTGTTTAAAATAAAGACCGACACCGCCAGCGAGGCCACCGCCGCCAACGGGTACAAATACATAATCAATATCCTTTTGATCTTCCAGGATCTCAATTGCGACTGTTCCCTGGCCTTCAATGATCTTCGCATGATTGAAAGGAGGAATAAAGGTCATATGGTGCTCCTTGGTATAAATTTTCGCCGCTGCAGCGCAATCATCAAAAGTATCGCCTGTCAATACGATTTCCAGATCCGGCCCACCGAACATTCTGGTTTGTGTTATTTTCTGTTTGGGAGTAATGCTGGGCATAAAAACAACCCCTTTAATGCCCAGTTTATGACAACTGAAGGCAAAGCCCTGGGCATGATTACCCGCGCTGGCACAAACAACACCTTTGGCACTAACTTCTGCCGGTAAGGTGCTGATCATATTATAAGCTCCGCGGATCTTATAGGAGCGCACTCTTTGCAGGTCTTCTCTTTTTAGATATACCTGACAGTTATATTTACTTGACAGCCCTTCATTGAGCTGCAATGGTGTTCTGTTTACAATAGGTTTAAGTCTGGCGGCCGCCCCTTCAAAATCGATTTCCATTATAAATGTATATTATATTTAATATTTTCTACTACTGACGATATTTTTGGTCAGTTAAGTGATTGCCTGGCTTTTGACCAAACACCTTATTGTCAAAACCAGCCAATCGTTTGCAAAATCCTGCTTCGATCTGTCTACCTGGGACAAATAGAAGGAAAATGGATACAACCGTTAAGCATTATATCTTTCTATCCATATTTATCCACAATGGCTGGCATAAAAAAAGCTGCCGCAGGTTCAATCAGTACGAATACTTCTACCTGATTTTTGCGGCAGCTTTCTATTATAAAACGAATAACAAGTCGCTTGTTATTAGTTATTTTCTGGTCTCAGACTTCTGACAGTCTTTCCAGCCTGCCATAATTCACTTTCACGCAGTTCTTTTAATTCTGCATCCAGTTTCTCACGGTAGTCTTTCTGACTGTTGGAGTCAATGGAACGCTGTGATTCTTTACCAGTAGCCACGCTTTCATAAAGTTCATTGAAAACAGGCAAAGTCGCATCACGGAATTTCTTCCACCAGTCCAGCGCGCCGCGCTGTGCTGTTGTAGAACAGTTGGCATACATCCAATCCATACCGTTTTCTGCAACCAGTGGCATCAGTGACTGTGTCAATTCTTCAACTGTTTCATTGAAGGCTTCAGAAGGCGTATGGCCTTTTTCGCGCAGAACCTGGTACTGCGCTGCGAAAACACCCTGGATACAACCCATCAGTGTGCCTCTTTCTCCGGTAAGATCACTAAATACTTCTTTTTTGAAGTCTGTCTCAAACAGGTAACCGCTACCCACTGCAATACCCAGTGCGATCACTCTATCCTGTGCTTTGCCGGTAGCATCCTGGAAAATAGCAAAAGAACTGTTCAGACCGCGGCCTTGCAAAAACATCCGGCGCAGTGATGTACCAGAACCCTTTGGAGCGACTAAGAACACGTCTACATCTGCTGGCGGGATAATACCTGTCTGTTCGTTAAAAGTAATACCAAAGCCATGAGAGAAATAAAGTGCCTTTCCAGCTGTCAAATGTTTTTTAACAGTAGGCCACAGTTCAATCTGGGCAGCATCGCTGAGCAGATAACAGATGATGGTCCCTTTTTCCAGTGCAGTCTCAATATCGAAAAGGGTCTCACCGGGCACAAATCCATCAGCTACTGCCTTATCCCAGCTTTTAGAGTCTTTACGCTGACCCACAATTACATTGATTCCATTATCTCTTTGGTTCAGCGCCTGTCCTGGCCCTTGTACACCATAACCGATAACGGCTACTGTTTCATTTTTCAGCACCTCTTGCGCTTTCGCCAGAGGAAATTCTTCGCGGGTTACCACATTTTCTTCAACACCGCCAAAGTTCAATTTTGCCATTGTTTGTTGTTTTTGTTTTCTGATTTAATTTTCTGATCTAAGTTTCTATTTAAGTTTCTATCTAAGTTCCTATTTAAAAATGCTTTCTATAAATATTATTTACTAAAGTACCTTTCTTTTGGAGTATAATGCATCATCAATAATTATCATTAAATATCCTTATCCGTACCAGCTCCCATCCTAAAATCTGTCTTCGCAAATCTTAGCGATGTCCAGCCAGACAAAATCCACTCAATTTAAATCGAATTTAAAGCGACTTCAGGACCTTGCATTTTAGCGCTTTTTACTGCCTCAGCCTGCTTCAATACTGCCTTTTGTGCCCTGGCAATCCCCAAATGAAGATTCTCATGGGCCAGGCAGCATACCAGTGTATTTTCCACACTGTCCATCGGAATCTGATAGGTATCCGTGGAGCAGGTCTGCCATTTCGTAAAGACCCCTGCCTGGATGTCCGCCTCAATTTGATCCAGACTGGTTACCAGCAGCTTTTTAATCTCGGCTACTTCTTCCAAAGTAGCGTTTACCTCTGGACGTGTTCCTTTGCCAAAGCGTCCCGGGAAGGGTAGGGTAAGCGCCGGCTTTACCTGACTGCGAATATAACAAAGTCCCAGTGTACTTACCAGAATATGACCCATATTCCAGATAATATTATTGTTAAAGCCTTCCGGCACCTCATTTAGCTGTTCTAAGGAAAGGTCCTCTATCATCCCTAGAAAAAGTGTCCTGGATCTGCGTAAATAAGCTAAACTGATCTCAGCGGCTGTTTGCATGATTGATTGTTTTTTATCGTAACCTCATTAGGGCTACATGGTAAATACTTCGTCCCTTTTATCAAGAAACTCATTTTCAATAACTTCTTGAGAAGGTTCATGCTGCTCAAATTCTTTTAATTTAGCATGGAACCCTTCACTGTCTTTAATAATGGCCACCCGGGCACTACGGACAAACTCAATCAGACCATAAGGTGCCAAGGCATTGAGCAGTCCATCGGTTTCCTCTCTGTGCCCCACCGTTTCAAAAACGGTATAATCGCTTCGGATAGCCACAGCCTGGGCCCCATATTCTCTGAGCAGCCGTTCTACTTTGGCTTTCTCAGAGATCACACTGGTCGGTACTTTGTACATGGCCAGTTCCTGCCAGACAATGTCCTCATTGACATTGTAATAGGATTTGAGCACTTCTACCTGTTTTTCTATCTGGCGATTGAGCTTGCTGACCACTTCCTCCACCTCCGCTATAACGATGGTAAAACGGGAGATGCCCTCAATCTCTGTAGGAGAGACGTTTAAGCTCTCTACATTGATTTTACGTCTGGAAAACATGATCGCAATGCGGCTGAGCAGCCCGATCTGGTTTTCCGTGAACACAGAAATTGTAAATTCTTTTTTCTGATGAGGGGCACTGCTGCTATCAGCAGCAGGTGCATATAATACGGATGCTTGATTTTTCATTGTTTTCTTTTTAACCCCGGTAAGACGTGTTGATGGACTTACCGGGTAACATTACAACTTAACTAATTTGACAAAACGCTTTGTGTCTCTCTCTTTCTGTCTGTGTGCTATTTAAGGCGGATTTCACTGACGCTACATCCCTGAGGCACCATCGGAAATACATTGTTTTCTTTACCCACCATCACTTCCAGTACATAAGCACCGTCATGATCCAGCATTTCTTTGAGTGCAGAGCGCAGATCTGCGCGCTGATCAATGCTTTTGCCCGGGATGCCATATCCTTCAGCTACCTTGATAAAGTCTGGTGAAGTGATATTGACAAAAGAATAGCGTTTGTCGTTAAAGAGTTGCTGCCACTGGCGCACCATTCCCAGAAAATGATTGTTTAAAATCAGGGTTTTAACGGCCGCACCAAATTGCATAATGGTACCAAACTCCTGAATCGTCATCTGTAGTCCTCCATCTCCGCAAATAGCGACAACGGTTCTGTCGGGTGCACCGTATTTAGCACCGATGGCTGCCGGAAGACCGAAGCCCATTGTGCCCAGCCCGCCGGAAGTAATATTACTGCGGGTCTTCTTAAAATCCGCATACCTGCAGGCCACCATCTGATGCTGTCCAACGTCCGTTACGATAATTGCCTCACCACCGGTTAGTTCATTGAGTATTTTAATTACTTCGCCCATGGACAAGACCTCTCCGGTTGGGTTGAGTTCGGGCTCGATGACTTCTTTGATTTCCTCCCTTTCGAGTTCACGGAATTTTTCCAGCCACTCTTTGTGTTCTTTTTGCTCCACTAATGCGGTCAGCATAGGCAGGGTCTCTTTACAGTCCCCCCAAACAGGAACTGTAACCGGAACGTTTTTACCAATTTCTGCCGGATCGATATCCAGGTGAATGATCTTTGCCTGTTTGGCATATTTATCCAGGCGGCCTGTTACCCGGTCATCGAAACGCATACCCACGGCGATCAGTACATCGCAATCGTTGGTCATTACATTTGGGGCGTAGTTGCCATGCATGCCTAACATACCCACATTTAGCGGATGGGTCGTTTCTACAGCACTTTCTCCTAAGATTGTCCAGGCCGAAGGCAGACCCGCCTTTTCAATAAAAGCTTTAAATTCTTTTTCTGCCGCCCCTAATATCACGCCCTGCCCAAAGATCACAAAAGGCTTTTTAGCCTCATTGATAAGCTTTGCTGCTTGTTCGACGTAAGATTTACGCACTTTGGGCGCCGGGCGGTAACTGCGGATATGCTCACAAGGTGTATAGCCTGTAAAATCAAATTTTTGCAGCTGTGCATTTTTGGTAATATCAATCAGCACCGGACCAGGCCTGCCGGTTCTGGCAATATGAAAGGCCTTGGCCAGTACCCCGGGAATTTCCGTGGCATCGGTTATCTGATAATTCCATTTGGTAACTGGCGCTGTAATATTAACTACGTCTGTTTCCTGAAAAGCATCGGTGCCCAACAGGTGTGCAAATACCTGACCGGTAATACATACGAGTGGTGTACTATCAATCATTGCATCGGCAACGCCGGTAATCAGGTTGGTGGCACCAGGACCGCTTGTTGCAAAGACGACGCCTACTTTACCAGAACTTCGGGCATATCCCTGGGCTGCATGAATGCCGCCCTGTTCATGGCGCACCAGGATGTGCTCCAGTTTATCATGATAATCATACAAGGCGTCGTAGATGGGCATGATCGCCCCTCCCGGATAGCCAAAGATGGTAGTTACCCCTTCTATCAGTAACCCTTCCAGTAGTGCCTGACTACCGGTAAGTGATCTGGATTTTTCCGTCTGGGGCTCGGCGGCTTCTTTAACTTCAAGCGTATCCATTTTAATACTTTTTATTTATGGTAAAATGATTTGATTGTAATTATTGCCTTTTTAAATCTTCTGGAAGTTCATCCGTTACACAGCCGTATGCTGCAGAGGCCACTGTATTGGCATATTTATACAATACACCGGAACTTACTTTTAATGGCGGTTGTTTCCACAGGCTGCGGCGACGGGCAATTTCCTCTTCAGAAACTTTTAATTCTAATTTGTTGTTGACTGCATCAATTTCAATGATATCATCATCTTCAACCAGGGCAATCAAACCACCTTTGTGGGCTTCTGGCGTGATATGTCCCACCACAAAACCGTGGGTACCCCCACTGAAACGACCGTCAGTTATCAGCGCCACGGTTTTACCCAGGCCTGCACCAATAATCGCACCGGTTGGTTTGAGCATTTCCGGCATACCCGGTGCACCAACTGGCCCGCTGTAGCGAATCACGACAACATCGCCCGGATGCACTCTTTTAGAGGCCAGCCCTTCGATCAGATGGGCTTCACCATCAAATACCCTGGCTGTTCCTTCAAATCTTTCTCCTTCCTTTCCGGTAATTTTAGCCACACTGCCATCTTCGGCCAGGTTACCGTACAAAATCTGTAAGTGACCGGTGGCTTTGATTGGATTTTCCAGCGAATGAACAATATCTTGTTTATCAAAATCCAGATCCGGCGCATCTGCCAGGTTCTCGGCAATAGTTTTACCTGTAACAGTTAGACAATCCCCGTGAATTAAGCCTTTTGATAATAAGTACTTCATGACCGCCGGCGTACCGCCATACTTATGCAAGTCTTCCATCAGGTACTTTCCGCTAGGTTTAAAGTCTGCCAGCATCGGAACCTTATCGCTGATCATTTGAAAATCATCTTGCGATAGTGGCACTTTGGCTGTTCTGGCAATGGCAATCATATGCAGGACGGCATTGGTGCTTCCGCCCAGGGCCATAATAACAGTCATGGCATTTTCAAAAGCCTTACGGGTCATGATGTCCGATGGCTTGATATCTCTTTCTAACAGTACTTTAATAGCGGCACCTGCTGCTTTACATTCCTTTTGTTTTTCTTCACTTAAGGCTGGATTGGAGGAAGAGTAAGGTAGACTCATCCCTAATGCCTCAATGGCACTGGCCATGGTATTGGCCGTATACATTCCACCACAGGCACCTGCGCCCGGACAGGCATGTTGCACGATCCCTTTAAAATCAGCTTCATCCAGGTTACCGGCTATTTTCTGCCCCAGGGCCTCAAAGGCAGAGACGATATTTAAATCCTCGCCTTTATAATGCCCCGGTGCAATGGTTCCACCATAGAGCATCAGTGAAGGACGGTTAAGTCTGGCCATGGCCATGATGGAACCCGGCATATTTTTATCACATCCGGGGATGGTAATCAACCCGTCATAATACTGCGCTCCTGCATTGGTCTCAATACTGTCTGCGATAACATCCCGGCTAACCAGACTATAACGCATACCGTCTGTACCATTGGCCATCCCGTCACTGACACCAATTGTATAAAACCTAAGCCCAACAAGCCCTGTTTCATTGACGCTCGCTTTGACCTCAGTGGCCAGGTCATTTAAATGCATATTACAAGGATTGCCATCCCAGCCCATAGCAGCGATCCCTACCTGGGCCTTTTTAAGATCTTCATCCGTCATGCCCAAGGCATAATACATAGCCTGTGCACCTGGCTGGGTTTCATCCTGGGTTAAATTTCTCGAATATTTATTGAGATTTGATTCCATTTTTTTGCTTGTTATTTAATGAACAATTTGAATAGTCTTTTTGCTTTTTATCAACCTAAATATTATATATCAGTTTATCTTTTGTCCTGTTGCTTTTGTTTTTTAAAATAGCCCCCGTTTTATGGGTCCTCTTATTTCGATCATTGCTTCACACGTCTTCTATACACGTCTTCTATACACTTCCGCTATACTTCCGCTATACTCGCTCTACACTTGCTCTTCCTCCACAAATACAATCAAGCAGGTCTAAAACGAAAGCACCACTTCCTGATCTGGGAAGTGGTGCTGATTAAATTATTTTGTGTGTATACTACAAAACAAATCCACTCCCTCGAATTGAAGAAATAATGACCACCAAAGTAATAATGACCACTACAGGGATTATATTTTTTACACTTGTTTTCATTTAATAGAATGCGCTGCATTTTCTCTCAGCGAAAACAAATGTAGAAAAAAATATTAAACAAAGAACAATAGCTGAAAAAAATATTTTGATCAGCCTTATAACCCTTTAAAGAAAAACACTTTAAATAATGGTTGATTTACCCAGTTCTACAGATTTTTTATTGACATCAGCCGGGATTTTTTGCTCAATAAAATCTTTTATCAGATCCCCGATCACACTGGTGCCATAATTATTGACGTTGTCAATATCCTGACTGACAAAACCTTGGGCCAGGGTCCAGGCCACCGCCTTTCTAACGAGCGCCGCTTCTTCATTCATCTGAAAATGCTCCAGCATCATAGCAGCACTTAAAATGGACCCAATCGGATTGGCGATATCTTTACCAGCTGCCTGCGGATAAGAACCGTGAATGGGTTCAAACAATACGGTGCCGGTGCCCACAGAAGAGGAAGGCAATAATCCCAGTGAACCACTCAGCACACTGGACTCATCGCTGATAATATCCCCAAACATATTCTCTGTAAGAACAACATCAAATTGTTTTGGATTGACAATGATCTGCATGGCTGCATTGTCTACAAACATATAATCAACAGCAATATCCGGATAAGATGGTGCGATATCCTGTACAACTTTACGCCACAGACGAGAGGTTTCCAGTACATTGGCCTTGTCAACCAGGGTCAGTTTTTTTCGGCGTTCAGGCCTTGCGGCGTACTGGAAGGCCAGATGGGCGATTCTTTCTATTTCCGGGCGGGTATAGCTACAAAGGTCTGATGCTTCGGTTTTCTCTTCATTAATTTTCTTTTCACCAAAATAAATACCGCCGGTCAACTCTCTGAAAATTACAAAGTCCACGCCTTCCATTTTCTCTGGCTTTAAAGGCGACAAATGACTCAGGGCAGGGTAGGTGATTACCGGGCGAATATTGGCAAATAGCTGCAGGGAACTACGCAGCTTTAACAGCCCTTGTTCAGGACGGACTTTAGCGGAAGGATCGTTATCATATTTAGGATGACCAATGGCCCCAAATAGCACAGCATCTGTTTTGAGTGCCGATTCTATCGTCGCATCAGGCAGGGGATTACCAGTTTCATCGATGGCTACGGCACCCATTAATTGGTAGTCATACGTAAATTCATGGCCGAACTGTTCGCCGACCGCATTTAAAATTTTGATGGATTGCTCTGTAACCTCTGGTCCGATACCATCACCTAAGATGACCGTAATACTCTTTTTCATTACTTTTTTATTTTAAATCTGTTCTATTGTTTCAATCATTTGCTTCTTTCTACGTCAATTTAATCCACTAATACTTGCTGCTCTTTTTAGCTGTCCTATCAGGGATCATTTCTACTACGGCTAGGGTGATGCATTGCAGACTTCCAGCTTCTTTTTAAGTGGTTCATTATTTTGCGCATTATATGTCAGGTAACCGCCCCGGCCATCACCAGTAAGTTCCAGCACTTTAGTAACCACCGCCGGAATTTCGCTGGCGTAATGACTGATATAGATCAGTGTGGCGCCTGTTTGCTCCGAGTAATCTTCCACGAGTTTCACAAAAGCCTCTGTCTGCCACTGATCTAGTCCCTGACAAGGTTCATCCAGTATGAGCAGCGGTGGATTTTTGATAAAAGCACGCAGCAGCAGCATAAGTCTTTGCTGGCCAGTAGATATCTCAGAGAGTTTTTCTCTTTGATTAATTGAAGGCCAAGGGTATCTAACCACTTGTTAATCTGGACGTATTGCTCATCGCTTAGTTTGCGGTAGAGTCCCATGGTATCAAAATAACCGCTGGCAACTACCGAAAAACAGGTGATGTTTTTATCAAAATAAGCATGCAGCTCAGGGGATACAAATCCCATCTGCTTTTTAATATCCCAAATACTTTCCCCGGTGCCTCTTTTTTTACCAAATAAGTAGATCTCACTGGCATAGGCCCTGGGGTTATCGCCATAGATCAAACTAAGCAAAGTAGATTTGCCCGCACCATTCGGTCCTTTGAGGAGCCAACGCTCCCCAGCTTTTACCGTCCAGTTCAGCTGATCAAAGATCAATTTATCTGCATAACTGATATGCAGGTTAACCATTTTTATAATACTGTCAGCCTGACTTTTTATTCGCTTAAGATTTAATCCGGTAAGGTCATAGCGCTCAGCTGTAGGATGAAAACTCGCCTGATAAGTGGCTAACGGACCAAAATAAGTTGATTTACCCGCCTGCAATTCCAGTACGTGGGTGGCCACCTCTGGAAAATGACTTCTTGCCCCTGTCAGCGTAATGAGTTGAATACCTTTTTGGGTCAACTGCACCAGCAGTTGATTTAAAGCTGCTCTTGCCGCTACGTCAAGGCCCACAAAAGGTTCATCCAAAATAACAATAGGCGCCGGGTTTAATAGCATTTTAACCAGCTGAAACCGTTTGTGTTCTCCACTGGAGAGTGTCAGCAAGGTTTTATCTGCCAGATAGCCAATATTAAAAGCGGCCAGATGCTGCTCAATAAGCGCTTTAGGATCCTGACGCGCTCCAGGACGAATAACTTGCAGCAACTCTTCCATTACGCTATAGGCGTCCTCATTATCCAGGCTGTTATAGCGTTGTTGGTAATAGCCGTCCACCGTATTGCTGCGGTTTTTGATGGTATAACGCTGGTCCACCATCTGGACATTTTTACCAGTTGTTTGCGGCACGGCCCCTTGCAGGGATGGTAGAATTACCGGCTGGATATCCACTCGTCCGGTGATAAACAGTTTGCCGGCAAGGGCCATCCCCAGACTGGTCTTGCCAGATCCAGAAGGTCCGGTAATCACCAGATGGGCGCCCTTGGGCAATTCAAAACTGAGCTCATTTATACAAAATCCACCCGGTCTTGACAGCTTTACATTTTCTAATATGATTGTTGATGTATTCACGATAATTGCTGCATTACTGTTTATTTGTACGCATTATGCTATCCCAGCTGCTGTTCATAGGCGGTGATTTCGCCCCGCATATTGAGCAGGTAATCAATATCATCAAAACCGTTTAGTAAACAGTCTTTTTTATAATGATTAATTTCAAAGCTTTCTTTTTCGCCGGTCGCTAAAATGGTAATGGTCTGATCAGCCACGCTAACTGCGATTTCTGTTTTGGGGTCTTTTTCCACTGCCGTAAAGATCTGCTGCAAAAAACCTTCAGATACCGTAACCGGCACCAAAAAGTTATTGAGGGCATTGTTTTTAAAAATATCTGCAAAAAAGCTGCTGACCACCACATCAAAACCGTAGTCTTTAATCGCCCAGGCCGCATGTTCTCTGGAAGAACCGCAGCCAAAATTCTTGGCTGCCACAAGGATTTTTCCAGCATAAATCGGGTTATTCAACACAAAATCCTTTTTAGGCTCTAAAGGATTATTATTTTCAAAACGCCAGTCCCGAAAGAGATTCTCCCCAAATCCTTCCCGGCTGGTGGCCTTTAAAAAGCGGGCGGGGATGATCTGATCGGTATCAATATTTTCCAGGTTCAAAGGAACCACCGTTGACTTTATAAGATTAATTGCTTTACTCATTACTAATAATTAAATACTTTTTTAAAATTTTGAATGACCATGGTAGGTTAACCAGTGTTGGGTTGCCTTACACCAGTTCCCGAACGTCGCATACCTTACCGGTAACGGCGGCAGCTGCCGCCATAAGTGGACTTGCCAGCATGGTGCGGGCATTTGGTCCCTGACGACCTTCAAAATTTCTATTGGAAGTAGAGATACAATATTTGCCGGCCGGAATCTTATCCTCATTCATACCAAGGCAGGCACTACAACCTGGTTGGCGCAGCTGAAAGCCTGCGGCTTCCAAGATTTTATCAATGCCTTCCTCCTTTGCCTGGGCTTCTACCTGTTTGCTGCCAGGAACGACCCAGCAAGTAACGCCTTCGGCCTTTTGCTTGCCTTTGACAAAGGCAGCAACCTGGCGCAGATCTTCAATACGGGAATTGGTACAACTACCGATAAATACATAATCCACCGGATGGCCCATAATATGCTCACCTGCCTTAAGGCCCATATATTGTATGGACTTTTCAAAAGCAGGCTGATCACGCTGACTGATCTCACTGAGTTCAGGCACATGACCGGTAACGCCAATTCCCATACCAGGATTGGTACCATAGGTAATCATTGGTTCGATATCCTCGGCCTTAAAATGATATTCTTTATCAAAAACACTGTCCTGATCGGAATACAGCTGTTGCCATTCGGCCAGCTTTTTATCCCAGTCTGCACCCTGAGGTGCAAACTTGCGCCCTTTTACATAGTCAAAAGTGGTCTGGTCCGGTGCGATCATGCCGCAACGGGCACCCATTTCAATACTCATATTACAGATTGTCATGCGGGCTTCCATCGTGAGTGCACGGATCGCGCTGCCGGCAAATTCAACCGCGTATCCTGTCGCACCGCTGGCAGAGATCTGCGCCAGGATATACAGGACAATATCTTTAGAAGTGACGCCTTTGCCCAGGTCTCCGTCTACGGAGATACGCATCAGTTTAGGTTTGCTTTGCAAAAGACACTGGGTGGCCAGTACCATTTCCACTTCACTGGTGCCAATACCAAAGGCAATGGAGCCAAAAGCGCCATGTGTACTGGTGTGGCTGTCCCCACAGACATAAGTACAACCCGGCTGGGTTACCCCCAGTTCAGGTCCGATCACATGGACAATGCCCTGAAAGGGATGTCCCAGGCCATAGAGTTCAATCCCGAATTTGGCGCAGTTGTCCTTAAGGGTCTGTACCTGAATCCGACTGAGTTCTTCTTTAATGGGTAGTTCCTGATTGAGGGTAGGGACGTTGTGGTCCGCTGTGGCGACAACCTGCTGGGGTCTAAAGACCGGCAGGCCTCTTTTTTCAAGGCCTTTAAAAGCCTGCGGACTGGTAACTTCATGGATAAAATGACGGTCAATGTATAAAACGGAAGGACCATCCTTGATCTGTTTTACAACATGGGTATCCCAGATTTTATCAAATAATGTTTTCTTGCTCATATCACTGAATAAAAAATCTTAAAAATATTGAATAGAATTTGAATCGTTATCTGTGCTTAGGGGCTTATATGCTGCTGGCCAGACTAGCCAGATCCTCGTCTGTGACTTCTTTTTTCTCGTCCGCTACGGCCAGAAATCTTTCATAGAGTACATCTACCTGGTCTCTGGTAAAGTCATGTCCCAGCTTTTTAAACCGAAAAGCCAAGGCGCTCCTGCCGCTTCTGGCTGTCAGCACAATTTTAGAGATATCGGCGCCCACTTCCATGGGATCAATAATCTCATAAGTGGTGGCTTCTTTTAAGAAGCCATCCTGATGAATACCAGAGGAGTGCGCAAAGGCATTGTCACCCACAATGGCTTTATTGGGTTGCACCGGCATACGCATGGTATCGGAGACTTGTTTACTTAAGCCATGAAGACGTGTGCTCTCGATATTGGTATATAGTCCCAGTTCCGGATGTTTTTTGATGGCCATGGCCACTTCTTCCAAAGAAGTATTACCGGCTCTTTCACCGATGCCATTAATCGTACATTCTATCTGGCGCGCGCCGGCAATGACGCCTGCCAGGGAATTGGCCGTCGCCAGCCCCAGGTCATTGTGGCAATGGCAGGAAATAGTGGCCTTTTCAATGCCTTTGACATTACTAACCAAATAGGCAATTTTCTCTGCATACTGATGCGGTAAACAAAAACCGGTTGTATCCGGAATATTGACAACTGTGGCGCCGGCGGCGATCACCGCTTCAATTAACTGCGCCAAAAACACGATATCCGCTCTACCGGCATCCTCTGCAAAAAATTCCACATCAGGAACCAGATTGCGGGCCAGTTTAACGGCAGCTGTAGCGCGTTCAATAATTTTCTCACGGGTAGTGTTGAATTTATACTTAATATGATTGTCAGAAGAGCCAATCCCTGTATGGATACGGGGACGGTTGGCAAACTTCAGCGCGTCAGCAGCGACTTCTATATCTTTTTGTACGGCTCTTGTAAGTCCACAAACGGTCACATCTTTAACGGCCTTTGCGATCTGCTCCACAGAGTGAAAATCACCCGGGCTGGAGATCGGAAAACCCGCCTCAATAATATCCACGCCCAGTAGTTCAAGTTCAAGCGCCAGTTTAACCTTCTCAGTAGTATTGAGTTTGCAACCAGGTACTTGTTCTCCATCTCTGAGGGTGGTGTCGAAAATATCAATTTTGTGTTCAGACATAATCTTAGCGTTATTTAAATTAATTTGTTTGTATTGTGGTAATCATATACATTAAACAAACAAATGTAAGTTTTTGTGATCGTTTTTCTTTATTTTTCAAATGTATTTAGGCCTTCTTTGACAATCAAATCAAATTATCACAGAATCTACGGTGAAAAACGTAGCTTTGTAAGGCTTAAACCCACGTGTGTCAAGGGTTTGATAAATTGATAATTACTATGCCCAATCGAAGAAATGACGAGCTTTTCCAACTGGTTAAATCATTGGAAAAGAGTGAAAAACGCCATTTTAAGCTTTTTATCAAGCGAAACTCCGGTGCGGAAGACCTGAAAATCGTCCAGCTGTTTGATGCCTTTGATAAAATGGAGGAATACGATGAGGTGGCGCTGCTCAAAAAAACAAATCCATTAAGAAGCAGCAGCTATCCAATATGAAGGCGCACCTGTCCAGGCAGATCCTGACCTCGCTTAGACTACTTAAAGACGACTCCAACCTGGAAATGTGGCTCAATGAGCAAATGGCCCATGCCCGTATTCTATACAGTAAAGGGCTTTATATCCAGAGCCTTAAAACCCTGGAGAAAATAAAGCAACAGGCAGCCATGTACCACCAGCATGTTTCGCTGTTGCTGGCACTGGAACTCTCTAAAAAAATAGAGCTCCTGCATGTTACCCGGTCCATGCAGGACCGGGCAGAGCAGCTCTCAGAGGCTGTAAATCAGGTTACTGGAAAAATAACAGCGCAAAACCAGCTCTCCAATCTGGCCCTACAGATGTATGGCTGGTATATCAAGATGGGGCATGCCAGAGACCAAAAAGATGTCCTGGCGGTACAGCTGTTTTTTAAGACTAATTTACCGGAAACGCAGGTAACGCAGCTATCTTTTTATGCCAAAATGTATTACTATCAGGCACATAGCTGGTACCATTTTATCCTGCAGGACCTCAGGCTGTTTTACCGTTATACCCAAAAATGGTTTGACCTTTTTATAAGGGAGCCAGATATGCAACAGATCGAACCCGTTTTGTTTGTTAAAGCCATGCACAATCTGCTGAGTGCTCATTTTGACACCAATAACCACGATAAATTTGTAGAAGTGCTCAGCGTATTTGAGCATTTTAGTCAGTCTCCTATTGCCCAAAGCAGTGTGAATATCAAAATACAGGTCTTTATGTACCTGTATACCGCTGAGATCAACCGGCATTTTTTGGAAGGTACTTTTACAAAGGGAATTGAACTGATTGGCGTAATCGAAGATAAACTGGCGCAGTACAAAGCGCACCTGGATACCCACCGTGTGCTGGTGTTCTACTATAAAATGGCCTGCCTTTATTTTGGCAGTGGTGACAACGGTAGCTGCATTGATTACTTAAATAAAATCATCCATCAGAAATCAGATCTCAGAACGGATTTGCAATGTTATGCCCGGTTGCTGCACCTGATTGCGCATTACGAACTGGGCAATATGGACCTTTTGGAATACCTACTAAAATCGGTCTATCGTTACATGGCCAATATGAAGAATCTGAATTTGGTGGAAGAGCAAGTATTTGCCTTCCTTAGAAGATCCTTTAAACTGGCACCGGGCCGCATGATTGCAGCCTTCAAAAGCTTAAAGCAACAACTGGATAAACTGGAGAAGAACTCGCTGGAAACGAGGTCTTTTATGTATCTGGACATCCAGGCCTGGCTGGACAGTAAAATCCGCGGTGTACCTGTACAAAAAGTACTCAGAGAGCGCTATTTGTCCCATCAGCGGACCAAAAAGTCCAAATTAAAACCGATTGGTGGCAGCAGTAGTAGTAGTGGAAGTAATAGTAACACCAAAACGCTCCACAAACTCCCTAAAAAGGGCGGTTAAAGCCTGATACAATGTATGTTGTGACCTGGCAATGATTAGCCGTAATGACCTCCAAATTCAGTTAACCAGTGCTATACAACAGTAACTTTACCCCGTGAAAGGGTATAAGCACCAGAACTTTAACAATTTAACTCCGGGAGAATGCTAAAATTCCAGTTTTAGCAGCCATTTTTTATTGGGCCGGGGCAAACTTTAATCTTTTCTGGTGGCAGTGATTCTGGCTTTATTCAAGGTGACTTCCAACAAAAAAGTACAGTAAATCAATACTGTACTTTTTTGTTGGTTGTGCACTTATTGATGGCCTTTAGGCCACTTGGTAAGCTAAATTAAAGATGGGCTTTAATTTTTTGTTCCAAAACGGATTTAGGAACGGCACCGATTTGTTTGTCTACGACTTCGCCGTTTTTAATAAAGAGGATAGCTGGTATGGAAGTAATGCCATATTTAACGCTGACATCCGGATTATTATCTACATTGAGTTTGCCTACTTTTACCTGTCCGTCATACTCTTTAGCCAGTTCTTCAACAACTGGTCCGATGGCCCGGCATGGCCCACACCATTCTGCCCAAAAATCAACAACAGTCAATTTTTCGTTTGCAATCACTTCATTTTGGAAGTTGGCGTCGGTAAATTCTAATGCCATAACTTTTAAATTTAAGTTTTATTAATTACTAGGTTGAAATACAAAGATAACTCCAATTTCTGATTGTAGGCACTTTTGGCATTTTGGGGGACACAATTATAACAATTGAGTGACAGAAAGGCATAAATTTAATAAAAGCAGTACATCCGTGTCACTTTTATACCTAATTTTGCCCTCCAAATAGATAAACTATGACCCAAATAGAATTAATCCGCGCTGGTCACGATTATGCCTTTGATTCCATTGATGAAAGCGGTGTGATCACCAAAATGGACACCAAACCAGAAATGGGCGGTGTTGGTTACGGTGCCAGGCCTATGGGGTTATTACTGAATGCCCTGGCAGGTTGCGCCAGTATTGACATACTCTCCATTCTTAAAAAAGAAAGCAAGAAATTACAGATTATAAGGTGACTGTTAACGGAGAAAGACAATCTGGAAAGGAGCCTTCCCTTTGGACAGAAATCTTTATGACCTTCAGTATTGATGGAGATGTCGACAGGCTAAGCGCTAAAAAGGCCATTGACCTTTCTTTGGATAAGTACTGCTCGGTCGCAGCCACGCTTCGAGCGGCAGGTGCCACCATCAAATATGAACTGATCTTAAACGGTCAGTAATTTTTCTGTACCAGGCACTTGGAGGAGCCTCACAGGAAGTAATCATCTTTATTTATCCTATCATTATAGCATAATTTTAAATTGTACATGTCAAATAGAAAATTACACCCTGAGACCGAGGCGATCCGTCTGCAGACGCCCACAACGGCTCAACACGAACATTCTACCCCCATATATCTTACCAGCAGCTTTGTTTTTGACAAAGCCGATAATATGCGGGCAGCTTTTGCCGGAGAAACCGACGATAATATTTATAGCAGATACAGCAACCCTAACGTAGATGAATTTGCAGCAAAAGTAGCGGCAATGGAAAAATGCGAAGCTGGGTATGCTGTAGCCAGCGGTATGGCAGCAGTATTCAGTTCTTTTATGGCGCTTTTGAAAACAGGAGATCACCTGCTTTGCTGCCGCTCTATCTTTGGTGGTACGGTAACCGTCGTCACTAAATTTCTGGATAAATTTGGTATTGAATATACTTTTGTACCCGCTGATGATATCAGTTGCTGGGAAAAAGAAATTAAACCCAATACCAAAATGGTCTATCTGGAAACACCCACCAATCCACAACTCGAACTGGTGGATCTGGAGGCAGTGGGCAAACTGACCAAAAAACACGGTATTATTTTTAATGTAGATAACTGTTTTGCCACACCGGTATTACAGACACCCGTAGATTTTGGTGCAGATATCGTACTTCACTCCGCTACTAAGTGGATGGACGGCCAGGGCAGGGTCCTGGGTGGCGTAGTTGTTGGTAAAAAAGAACTGATCCATGAGATCTATTTATTTTGTCGCAACTCCGGACCGGCGCTTTCTGCCTTTAATGCATGGGTCTTAAGCAAAAGTCTGGAAACGCTGTCTATCCGCATTAACAGGCACTCTGAAAGTGCTTTAAAAGTGGCAGAAAGACTGGAAAAGAATCCCCAGATTGAATGGTTGAAATATCCAATGCTCCCCAGTCACCCGCAATATGAGATCGCCAAAAAGCAAATGAAAGCCGGTGGTGGTATCGTCTGCTTTGAAATCAAAGGTGGGATAGCCGCAGGCGCTAAGTTCATGGACAGCCTGGAGCTGTTATCGCTCACACCTAACCTGGGTGATTCCAGAAGTATTGCCTCCCATCCGGCCAGCACGACACATGGTAAACTCACCGAAGAAGAGAGAGCCAAAGTAGGCATTACCCCGGGGCTGATCCGCATTTCTGTTGGTCTGGAACATCCTGACGATATCCTATACGATATTGAACAGGCGCTGGCTAAAATCTAATATCTATTTGAGCCCAATATGGATGAGTGGTCCAGGGAAAGCACTAAAAAAGCATACCCCAACAAGGTATGCTTTTTTCATGGCAGGTTTTTGTACTAATGCAGGCGATCTACCATCAAAACAGTTGATTCATGACTCGAGCTCGACCCGCATTTTTTTATTTATTACGATCTGGCCTGATAATCACCATTATTTTAGGAGGTACCTTCTTTAGCAATGCACAATCCTCAGGTGATGGCATCTGGGGCCTGGATATCTCTCATCATCAAGGCAGCATCGACTGGAAAACCCTGGCCACAAAGAAACCTGATTTTATCTATTTTAAGGCCACGGAGGGAAGCACACATGGTGATGACAATTATGAAAATAACAGAGTGCAGGCGCGTAAATATGGCATCGTAAGCGGTGCCTATCATTTTTTCTCATTTACCTCCCCTGGTATCCGCCAGGCGCTGCATTTTATTCACACGGCCAAACTTAAAAAGGGAGATCTTCCACCTGTATTAGATGTAGAATGGATCAAACCCATGCCTTCGGTTAGCGCTGTTGTAAGAGAGGTCACTACATTTTTGACGACTGTTGAAAAAGAGACAGGTGTACGCCCGGTTATCTATACGGACTGTATGCTTTATAACCAATACCTGAAAGACAGGTTGCCAGGACACTATAAGTTATGGATCGCCAGCTACCAGTCAAAGCCAGACTGTGAATGCATCTTCTGGCAAAAAAGCAATAATTACAAAATCAGTGGGGTAGACGGGTACGTGGATTATAATGTTTTTATGGGCAGCAAAAGTCAATTTCAGGGGATTAGAATGGATTGATTGGAAATATACAAATAGAACCTTTATTTAATTTAGCGCAAAAAAAAATCAGGTAGGGGCATTCATCCTAAGATAAAATTATTGCTTATGCGCTGTCCATTTTGGGGGATCAATGCTACTATGGAAAATCGAAAAGATAATAACCTTATTATTTTCAATAGCATAATGTAAGGTATAGGAAACTTCTTCAGATCAGAAATGCGACTGCCCATTCCATTAATTTCATACCTAATTAAATGTGCAAGTGGATGTAAAATCAATTTTTCAACAACATTTTTTTAATATTCATCAAATATACTGGGCAATCTTTCACTTTTTTCACTATACCGCTTTTTTAAGTCCTCAATTTGTTTAAAAATGCTAGGCTAAGAATTATTTTAAATTTATCCATTCCTACGCATTCCGTTTTCAACAAATTGATCCCAATCATGAACAAAGTAGGAGCGCTTTTAAATGCATTAATTTGTTCTTCAACAATCTTTTTTTGCCAGTCATGAACCGCATCATTTTTTAGTTCATGGCTATTAATATTCCAGTCTTCAATTGGCAAACAATTTTAATCCAAACAAAAATATGCGCCCTTTAAAACGCCATGCATTGAACGATACGATGTTTTGCCCCATCACCCAACTAAAAAACCAGCTATGCCATTTATTTCTAAGGTCATAGCTGGTTATTGTTATTTTTAATGCTGAAGCAATGGCTTATACTTCCTGGCCGATCACTTCACTGGAAAATTCAAAATGGATCTCTGGATTATTGGTAATCTCCGTATTTAGAAACCATTCACTTTGGGCCAGATAGACCGGATTGCCGTCTTTATCCTCGCCCGTATTTTGTTGTTTAAATCGCATAAAATCAGCCAGTATATTTGGATCTGTCGAACTCAGCCAGCAGGCTTTATAAAAGGGGAGTGTTCTGAACTCCACCGCTGCGCCATATTCCTGTAACAAGCGGTACTGAATCACCTCAAACTGCAGATCACCCACGCAACCAATGATCTTTTTCGTACCACCATATTGGGTAAATAGCTGGGCGACTCCCTCATCAGTTAATTGGGCAATTCCTTTTTCCATTTGCTTGGTCTTCATTGGATCCTTATTGACCAGTTCCTTAAAGATCTCTGGAGAGAAAGAGGGGATACCCGTAAAATAGAATTTTTCTCCTTCGGTCAGTGTATCACCAATCTTAAAATTACCCGTATCAAATAAACCGACTACATCACCTGGAAAAGCGTCCTCAATGATATCTTTGCTGCGCGCCATAAAGCTATAAGGGTTACTGAATCGTATATCTTTATTAAGACGGACGTGTTTATAATACTTATTACGCTCAAAGCGGCCGCTGCATACCCTTAAAAAGGCAATCCTGTCCCGATGTTTGGGATCCAGGTTGGCATGAATTTTAAAAACAAAACCACTGAACTTGTCTTCACCAGCACTCACTTCCCTGAGTGTCGTATTTCTGTCCCGTGGCACTGGCGCTATATCAATAAAAGTGTCCAGCATTTCTTTCACACCAAAGTTATTAACGGCGCTTCCAAAGAAAACAGGAGCCACTTCTCCTGCCAGATAGGCCTCGGTATCCAACTGGCCATATACGCCATCAATTAATTCAACATCTTCGCGAAGGGTATCTGCATCTGCCTGACCCAGCTTCTTATCCAAAATGGGATCAGCCAGATCTTCAATGACTACGCTCTCACTATCGGCCTTCATCCCTGAGGTGAAGAGCACAAGGTTCTTTTCTCTTAGGTTATATACTCCTTTAAAATCCTTACCACTGTTAATGGGGAAAGTCATCGGGTGTAAGGTCAGTTTTAGTTCTTTTTCAATTTCTTCCAACAGATCAAACCGGTTCTTACCATCCCGGTCCATCTTATTGATAAATACGATCACTGGTGTATCCCGCATTCGGCAGACTTCAATGAGTCTTCTGGTCTGATCTTCCACACCATTGACACTATCCACCACCAGCACAACACTGTCAACGGCCGTTAGCGTACGATAGGTATCTTCCGCAAAATCTTTGTGACCTGGCGTATCCAGCAGGTTGATTAAAAAATCTTTGTATTCAAAGGTCATCACAGAGGTGGCCACCGAAATTCCACGCTGGCGTTCAATCTCCATAAAGTCAGAAGTCGCGTGTTTTTTAATTTTATTGCTTTTAACGGCGCCGGCAGTCTGAATGGCGCCACCAAATAACAGGAATTTCTCAGTCAGCGTCGTCTTACCTGCATCTGGATGGGAGATGATGGCAAATGTCTTACGCCGGTTAATTTCTTTTTCGTATTTCATCTTTTTAAATAGTGGGCAAAGTTAAGGGTATTTGCTGCTTTTGCAAAGCGGCAAATACCCTTAACCAAGCCTGGATTTTGCGGACCAGATCACTCCATTAATTCACTGATTTCCAGCCACCTAAGTTCTTTTTCTTCTAATAAGGCAATGATTTCGGCGATCCTTTTACTGTGAACACTCAACTGTTCAAAGGCCAGATTGGCATTTCCGAGTGCTTCTTCAAGGCCTGCTTTCTCAGTTTCCAGTTCTGCTATTTCTGCTTCCAGCTGATCAAATTCGCGTTTTTCCTTATAAGACACTTTTTTTGCTACTGACTCTTTCTTACCCTGCATGTCCTGTTCAGGCTGCGCATTATTTTCCGCCGGTTGTTTTTTAACAGCTTTGGTTTCTCCTTGTTGTTTAAGCCGGGTTTCCTCCTGTTTTTGCCAGATTCTGTATTGAGAGTAGTTTCCTGGAAAATCACGAATATTTCCTGCGCCTTCAAACACAAAGAGATGATCCACCAGCCGGTCCATAAAATACCGGTCATGGGAGACAATGAGTATACAACCCTGGTAATCCATCAGAAAATTTTCCAGTACTGCCAGGGTGGGCAGATCCAGATCATTGGTGGGTTCATCCAGAATCAGAAAGTTGGGATTTCTAAAAAGGATCGTTAAAAGCTGTAGTCTTTTTTTCTCTCCACCAGAGAGCGATTCAATAAAAGTGTATTGTTTATCTCCTGGGAATAAAAATAGTTCCAGGAACTGTGCAGCGGAAAGCGCGCCGCCGCCTGCTAAAGGAAAGCTCTCGGCAATGGATTTAACGTATTCAATCACCCGGACATTCTCTTTAATTTCCAGGCCTTGTTGAGAAAAATTACCAAATACCACCGTTTCTCCAATATTGATCTTGCCGCTATCGGCCGTTTCTATTTGCTGGATGATGTTGAGTAGGGTAGACTTGCCGGCACCATTTTTACCCACAATACCAATACGTTCCCCTTTGGTAAAGGTATAATCAAAGCCCTGGATGACCTTTTTATCGCCGTAGCTTTTATATACTTTTTTAAGTTCCACCACCTTGCCTCCAAGGCGGGTCATTTTAGCCTCCAGCTGCATTTGGGTATCCTCAATTTTTTGACTGGCTTTTTCGGCTACTTTATAAAAATTATCTTGCCTGGATTTACTTTTGGTGGTCCTGGCCTTGGGTTGCTTACGCATCCATTCCAATTCTTTTCTATAGGTATTGCGCGCCTTTTCAATACTGGCCTGCTCACTTTCAATACGGGCGGCTTTTGCTTCCATATAATACTGATAGTCACCCCGGTAGACTTGCATATCTGAGCGATCCAGCTCCCAGATCTCATCGCAGACGCTGTCCAGAAAATAGCGGTCATGGGTAACTAGTAGCAGCGTTACTTTTTCCTGATTCAGGTAATGCTCCAACCATTCAATCATTTCTACATCCAGATGATTGGTCGGTTCATCCATCATTAACAGTGTGTGACCCGCCTCAAAACCGATATCAATCAGGGTTCTTGCCAGTGCCACTCTTTTGCGCTGTCCCCCGCTAAGGGTGGAAACTTTCTGATGGTGTTGGGTTATATTTAGTTTGGCAAATATCTGACCGACTTTAGCATCAAAGGACCAACCGCCCACTTCATCCATTAATTCAAATGCACGGGCGAGCTGATCAGCATCCTCAGCCTCCACTGCAGCCTCATAACTGCGAATGGCCTGGATGACAGGATGGGCTTCATGGAGGACATTATCCAGAATAGAGCCGTTTTCATCAAATTCAGGCTGTTGTTCAAATAAAGCTACTTTTACATCCTTGTGTATCCAGAGCTTCCCTGCGTCAGGCGGCTCCTTACCGGCTAGTATTTTAAGTAATGTACTCTTACCCACACCGTTACGGGCAATCAAACCAATTTTATCCCCTTCATTGATATGAAAAGAGATGTTTTTAAATAAGGGGACAATCCCGTAACTCTTTGTTAGCCCTTCGGCCGATAAATAATGCATCCTGCAAAGATAACAAGAGGGCCGGTAAAAAGAATTTAAAAGCGTATATACTAAAAATATAATAATTAATATTAAAATAATTTTACATGTTTACATTTTTAGATCTATGTTTTTATAAACCAAAACACCTTGTCGCAGTTTTCAAGCAGGCCTCACCACTATTTATGATACCACCTTTTGCAGGTTGCATGCTTTGAAAACAAGCTTGGATTATGGCTATTAACAATCCTAAACGAATTTATTGATGAAATAAAGTAATTACTTGAGTTGGCTCGGCAAAAAGCTTATTCTGCTACTAATTTTGCAACGGTTGAAGTTTATTGGCCAACTGGAAAGCGAATTGTGGAAGAGGAGCAGCCGGGTGAAAAGAGGGCCGTTTATGGAGCCGAATTAATTTAATTGCTTTCTTTGGAATTGACCATGCGTCCTGGTCGTGGTTTTTCATAAACCAATATCCGTAATTTCCGGCTTTTTTATTTAACCTTTCCAAATCTCTTGGAGATTCAGCAGACAGTGTCTGCTAAATTGACTTGGACCCATTTTCAATTAATTATTAGCGTATCTGACGAGGCGGCGCGTAATTATTACCTCAAAGCGCTACGTTCATCTACCTCTTTCTATATTATTAGCATCTATACAGGATAGTGTGGTTTATAATTTTATTGCGGATTTCTCCGCCAGGTAGATGGCTAACTATCCACCTTCAGCAATTCGGCATCTTGAAAATCATGCTGAGCGCATAAATTTTAATGCGTCAGCCCTGCTGCTAAATTGCTTGTCAGAACCGTTTGCTGAATACGTCTTATATTTGGGCAAATTTTTGAGCATAAAAAATCATTATATATGGCAATTTGGGGATAGATCTGGGCGGAACAAAAATAGAAGGCGTCATATTATCCTCACTGGATGATACCACACCTATTGTACGACAAAGGATAGCTACTGAGGGAGAAAAGGGTTACGATCATATACTTTCTAGAATCGCTCAGGTACTGGACCTTTTAAAATCCGCCTCTGGACTCAAACCAGAACGTATTGGCATTTGCACACCAGGTGTACTGGATCCTGGCACCCAGACCATGAAAAACTGTAATTCCACTGCACTCAACGGTCGGCCTATGTTGGCAGATCTTGAGGCGAGACTAGGTCTTCCGGTCGTAATGGCCAATGATGCCAATTGTTTTGCCTTGGCAGAAACCCACCTGGGAGCCATAAAACAGCAGGCCCCTAAAGCCAGGACCGTTTTTGGGATTATTATGGGCACAGGCGTTGGTGGTGGCATTGTGGTTGACGGAAAAATCATTGAAGGTCGCCATGGGATCGGTGGAGAGTGGGGGCATAATTTTTGGACAGCACTGGAGGTCCCTGCTATTGCGGGAAGACCGGTTGCGTGGAAACTGTTATCGCAGGTCCTTCTCTGGAAAGATTCTATCTGGAGCAATCCGGCACTAAAAAACTCCTTAAGCAAATTGTTATGGAGGCTAAAACGGATCCCTATGCAAAAGCCACCGTGGATAGATTACACGAACAGTTTGGCCGGGCCTTATCAGTCGTCATCAATATTTTAGATCCTGATGCCATTGTAATAGGTGGGGGCGTAGGCAATATTGACAGTCTGTACACCAAGGGCCGGGAAAGGCTTGCCCATTATATATTTAATGACAAGGTAGAAGTCCCCATCTTAAAACCCATGTTGGGAGACAGCGCCGGTGTATTTGGTGCAGCCGCGCTGGTAGGCTAATCACAATCAAAAATGCATTTAATTCCCCCTGCAAGTGGTACTAAAGCCATCAAGGATGAACAATAATTATCAATAATAATAATCAATTTTATATATAATATACATGTTGCATATAGATCATTTAATAGAAGAGGCCTTAAGAGAGGACATCGGCACGGGCGACCATTCCACGCTCAGTTGTATTCCCAAAGAAGCTAAAGGGAAGGCCCTTTTAAAAATCAAACAAGACGGCGTGCTGGCAGGCATGGAAGTGGCGGAGATCATTTTTCGTAAAATGGAAAAGGACTGCAAGTTCTTCCCTTTTAAAAAAGACGGGGACAAAATGGCCCATGGAGAAATCGCCTTTGAGGTAAGTGCACATGTGCATACCATACTTAGCGCAGAAAGACTCGTATTAAATTGCATGCAACGCATGAGTGGCATTGCCACACTAACCAAGGCTTACGCAGATAAACTGCAAGGTTATCATACCCGAATCCTGGACACCCGTAAAACAACGCCTAATTTCCGGATACTGGAAAAAGAAGCAGTGCGTATTGGCGGTGGCATTAATCACCGTTTCGGGCTCTATGATATGATTATGCTAAAAGACAATCATATTGATTATGCCGGCGGCATAAAGCAGGCCATTACCCGTGCCCATGAATACGTGGTCAGAACAGGTTTACCCATTAAAATCGAAGTAGAGACCAGATCATTGGAAGATGTAAAAAAAGTAATCGCCATCGGTGAAGGGAAGGTTTTCAGGATTATGTTAGATAACTTTACACCTGAAGAGCTCACAGAGGCGCTCGCCTTAATCGATCACCGCTTTGAATCAGAGGCCAGTGGCGGTATTAATTTAGAAACGGTCACCCAGTATGCAAAGACGGGCGTGGATTACGTCAGCGTAGGCGGTTTGATTCACCAGGCCAAAAGTCTGGATCTAAGCCTAAAAGCAGAAATAGAAAAATAAGTAAAAGCTCCAACCGTTTTATACGTAAAAGCAAATAGGATGGCTAAGAATAAAAAAGTAATACCAGGTAGTGGTGGTTATGTATATAGCACGGACCCTGATTTTAAGATACAATCTTCTGAAGAGAAAATAGATACCCCTTCTGCCGCTCAGCAAAAGCTCCGTATCTGGCTGGAAACCAAAAACAGGGGCGGCAAAGCCGCCACCGTTATTAAAGGCTTCAGTGGCAGCGAAGATGATTTAAAAGAACTGGGCAAAAAGCTAAAAACCTTTACAGGTACCGGCGGCAGCGTTAAAGATCAGGAGATCATCATTCAGGGTGATCAAAGAGAAAAGGTACTCGGCTGGTTATTAAAAGCAGGCTATTCAGGTACTAAAATTGCAGGTAAGTAAACAGAAAATTACGATAGGTAATAGCTCAATAACAGCTTAATATTCAACCATGAAACTCAATCATCTGATCGATCACAGCGTTTTATCACCTACGACACTGCTTCGTGACGTAGAAAAATGCTGTCAAGAGGCAATAGATTACGGCTTTGCGGCTGTTTGTATTCCACCCCCTTTTGTTAAAATAGCAAAAACGCTTTTAAAGGATAGCCCGGTTAAGGTAGCTACCGTCATCGGATTTCCATTTGGCTATAGCGCCATTGAAGCAAAACTGGCAGAGGCAGTGCTGGCCATGGTAGACGGCGCCGATGAACTGGACGTTGTCATCAATTTAATTGCCTTGAAAAATAAGGACTGGCCCTATCTGGCCAGTGAACTGAATCATTTGGCGCCCGTCATCAAAAAAGAAAATAATACCTTAAAAATTATTATAGAAAGCGGTATATTAACCGACGAAGAGATTATTAAATGCTGCCAGTTGTATGGCGCCGCAGAAATTGATTATCTGAAGACCTCCACCGGTTATGCAGAGAAAGGCGCTAGTCTGCACGCGGTGCAGCTCTTTAAAGCCAATCTTCCGACTGGCACAGGCATTAAAGCATCTGGTGGCATCCGGGATCATGCATTTGCCAAGTCGCTGGTGCAGGCAGGCGCCACCAGGCTCGGTTGCAGTGCCAGTGTGGCCATTGTAACGGATCCAAATAATCAAGTGAGCAATTAACCAGGCGCACATTAAAAAAAACAGCAAGGCAAGCACCATTAAATAAAGCACATGCTAAAAACAAAGATAGAACAACTCGCGAAGGCTTATCACAGTGAGTTTATAGATATACGCAGACACTTACATGCCCACCCTGAGCTCAGTTATCAGGAATTTGAGACCTCTAAATTTATTCAGGATAAGTTAAAGGCTTTCAATATTCATTATCAGGTAATGGCTGAGACGGGCGTAATCGGGCTAATTGAGGGCAAAAACCCCAATAGTCGCGTTATTGCCCTTAGAGCAGATATGGATGCATTGCCTATACTAGAGGCCAATCAGGTGCCTTACGCTTCCCAAAATAAAGGGATCATGCATGGTTGCGGGCATGATGTCCATACCACCTGTCTTTTAGGCGCTGCCCGTATTTTGCAGGAGACCAAAGACCAGTGGGAGGGAACGGTAAAACTAATTTTTCAACCAGGGGAAGAACGTAACCCAGGAGGTGCCAGCCTCTTGATAAAAGAAGGTGTACTTAAAAACCCGGAAGTACAAGGCATTATCGGTCTGCATGTTCATCCCGGGCTGCCAGCAGGCAAACTTAGCTTTAGAAGCGGCCGGGTGATGGCCAGCGCCGATGAACTCTATTTTACCATTAAATCTGAAGGCGGTCATGCGGCTGCGCCGCATCTGACAGCCGACACCATCTTAATTGCGTCGCAATTAATTGTCAGTCTGCAACAACTTATCAGCAGAAACTGCGATCCATTTTCTCCTTCCGTTTTATCCATCTGCAGCTTCCAGGGAGGCCACACCACCAATGTCATTCCCAGTGAAGTGCACCTAAAGGGGACGTTTAGGGCCATGGATGAGACCTGGCGCTATAAAGCACATGAACTGATTAAAAAATTAGCGATCGGCCTGGTGACTTCCATGGGTGCTACGGTAGATGTACATATCGATGTCGGTTATCCCTCGGTCAATAATCAGGCAGCTTTAACCAATACCTGCAGGACTCTCGCCGAAGAACTGATTGGTAAAGACCTGGTGGAAGAAACAGAGCTTAGAATGGGCGCCGAGGATTTTGGTCATTACACCCAAATGATTCCCGGTTGTTTTTACCGCTTAGGCGTACGTAATGAAGCCAAAGGCATCACACATAATGTGCATACGCCGCTTTTTGACGCCGATGAATCGGCCATCAAAACAGGCATGGCCATGATGGCCTGGTTGGGTTCACAGGCCAGTGTTTGATAAAACTCTGAAGGCCAAAGAGAAACAAATTGATAAAATCTATTCTTTTTTTTTGGTTATTTGAGGCTTTTTATACCTTCGTATCTACAATCATATAATCTAATTATGTCAGATGCTAAGAAACAGGACGCCTTACTCTATCATAGTAAGGGCCGTCCGGGAAAAATTGAAGTCATTCCAACCAAAGAAGCCAAAACGCAAAGAGACCTTTCATTAGCCTATAGCCCTGGTGTGGCTGAACCCTGTATGGAGATTCATGCCAATGCGGAAGATGCCTATAAGTATACCGCCAAAGGCAACCTGGTGGCCGTTATCAGCAACGGGACCGCTGTACTGGGTCTGGGTAATATTGGTGCCCTGGCCGGTAAACCGGTCATGGAGGGTAAAGGGGTCTTATTCAAAATCTTTGCGGACATTGATGTATTTGATATTGAGATCAATGAAACCGATCCCGAGAAATTTGTACAGATTGTAAAATCACTGGAGCCCACTTTTGGCGGGATTAATTTGGAAGACATCAAAGCGCCGGAATGCTTTTATATTGAGCAGCATTTAAAAGAACAGCTCAGCATCCCGGTGATGCATGATGATCAGCATGGGACAGCCATTATCAGTGGAGCCGCCTTGCTCAATGCACTGGAAATACAACAAAAAAACATTGCTGACACTAAATTTGTGATTTCAGGGGCCGGCGCTGCCGCCGTTGCCTGCGTACAGATATATGTAGCGCTGGGTGCCAAACATGAAAATTTTTCCATATTTGACATCGACGGGATATTACACAAAGGGCGCACGGACCTGGGTGATATCCGGGCTAAGTTTGCGGTTGACGACTCGAATCTGACGCTTGCAGCCGCCATGCAAGGCGCCGACGTATTTATTGGCCTAAGCGCGCCCAATGTATTAAAACCAGAAATGGTGGCAACGATGAACAGCAACCCCATTGTCTTTGCCATGGCCAACCCAACGCCGGAGATTTCCTATGAAGCAGCCAAAGCCGTGCGTGATGATATTATTATGGCAACCGGCAGAAGCGATTATCCCAACCAGGTCAATAATGTTCTGGGATTTCCCTATATATTTAGAGGAGCGCTTGACGTGCGCGCAACCCAGATCAATGAAGCCATGAAACTTGCCGCCGTTAAAGCGTTGGCGGAACTGGCCAAAACACCGGTACCAGACATTGTTACCATGGCCTATGGGCAGAAAAACATCATTTTTGGGCCGGATTATATTATTCCAAAACCACTGGATCCCAGACTGCTGGCCTCGGTTTCACCGGCTGTTGCCAAGGCAGCCATTGAAAGTGGCGTAGCTAAAAGTCCGATCACGGACTGGGAAGCCTATCGTGTTGAACTCAATAAAAGACTCGGGCTGGATAACCAGGTGATCCGTGCCATTGGTGGCCAGGTACGTCGTAATCCTAAAAGAATCGTCTTTGCAGAAGCAGATAACCAGAAAATCCTTAAATCAGCCTCCATCGCCTATGAGGACGGCATTTGCTATCCAATCCTGCTAGGCGAAAGAACTAAGATTGAATCCATCGCCAAGGCCAATGGGATTAATATCGAAGAGTTTCCTATTGTGGATTCCAGGGATCCCGAACTAGAAAGTACCCGGCAAAAATATGCCGCCGCATTTTTTGCCAAAAGACAGCGCAAAGGCATTAATGACTACGAGAGCAAAAAACTCATGCGGGACCGCAATTACTTTGGCTGCATGATGGTAGAAATGGGCGACGCAGACGCAATGATTTCTGGGTTAACCAAAAATTATGCGGATGCCATCCGGCCGGCGCTGCAAACCATCGGTGTGGAAAATGGCGTGAAAAAAATCGCCGGTATGTATCTGCTGCTCACCAAAAAAGGACCGCTGTTCTTAGCAGATACCACCATTAATTTTAATCCCACTGCAGAGCAGCTGGCTGATATCACCTTAATGGTGGCCAAAGAGATCGGCAACTTTAATATCACGCCACATATCGCGATGCTCAGTTACAGTAATTTTGGCAGCAATCCCTCCGATGAGGCTAAACTTGTGGCGCAGGCTACAAAGATTGTTCAACAGAAAAATCCTGAACTGGTGGTCGACGGAGAAATGCAAGCCTGGCTTCCTTTTAATAAAGAGGTTTTAAAGGAAAATTACGGTTTCAGTGCCCTGGTGGACAAAGATGTCAATACCCTTATTTTCCCGAACCTAACCGCAGGTAACGTGGCCTATAACCTGCTCAAAGAAGTAGGCGGGGCTGAACTGATCGGTCCGATCCTTTTGGGTCTCAATAAACCAGTGCATGTATTACAACTGGGTAGTTCTGTACGCAATATTGTCAATATGGCCAATATCGCCGTGCTGGATGCGCAGCTGAAGTGCGCTTCGCACTCCAATCAGGCACTGCTGGATTCCAGCTACTGGACCAAACTCAAAACAAAAATGGGACTGATCAAATAGGTCAAATAGACTGGTATGTTTTATAAAAAAGTGTGCAGTTGGTTATAAACTGCACACTTTTTTTCCCGTAAAAGAGGAAAAAATTATCATTTAGATAAAACAAGATTAATCCATTTTTTATAATGATAGTCGTTATGCATTCTCACTTTATTGTCTTTATCTAAAATATCTGACAATCTATTAAAATTGTCATATTTATATTTTTTGACAGCTCCTTTTTCATCAGTTTCCGTAGCTAGGCCTACCAGGGGCAAATAGGTGAAGGTCTTAACGAACACATCAGTTTTGTTTTGCAGTTGTGTACGGAGTTGGCTTAAATACGTGGCAATATCGTCATCTGTTTTATCGTAAATGGCAGCAGTATCTATCAAAAGATTTATCTCATTAAAGGAGACTCCTTTAATTTGTGCGACCGGATATTGCCCTTTGTAGCCCCAGATTAAAGTCGTAGGAGTACCAGCTACGGTGTATTGCAACAGATTATTATTTCCATCATATAAATCATATGTTGCATTTGTTGTTTCTGGGTGAATATTGCCATAACGTTCAGAAATAGAGGCTAGTAAATAGGAATTTGGTCTATTCCCGGCAATAAAATGTTTACTAATTGAGTGTTCATAATGACCTGTCACGTCTCCCTTTAAATCAGAAGTATTAACAACTTCGGCGACTCTATTGTCATTAACCATTTGGGCATAGACAACATTAGAAGCACTATAATCAAATGGATAATAATATACAGTTGAATAAGAAGCGCCTTTCGAATCCTGATAGACATTTCGGCGCATCAATCGGTATTGTGATTCGTAAATATTGGTTTCTTTCATTCTAAGCGAATCATTTAGTGAATAATTATAAACAATGGTGCTATCCGGTAGGGTTTCTACATCAAATACAGGATACCAGACTAAAAGGTTATGAGGATTAATTATATAATGTGAACATTGACTACCAGTAGAGCTATTTACATCTACCAAAGCAGGATATCCTCCAACCATAACACTGTAATAGATAGGCGAGCTGTGATTAGAATAGTAATTGAGCGTCCTTTTTGTTAAAACTTGATTACTATCTCTTATATCTTCTTTGGCAATGGAACCACTTTCGGGCTCTTCTGGAGATTTAAAAGATGGGACAGAGAATATGACTGCACTTCCACTTGTAATGCCAGCGTTAACTAAGATATCTTGACTATTATTAAAATAGGTATCCACAGCACCTATATTATTTCCTACGTTATCCAGATTATATTGAATGACTTCTGAATATCCAACCCCAGCGTGGCTACCCATTGGATTTGAGGATAAAAATTGGGAGCCATTTATTACAGTCTGGTCATAAGTGTATAACATATATTTGCCATCAACTATTTCTCCAGTTTTTAATACAGACAACTGTTCATCGCGAAAAAATGATTTAGGCGAGTTATTGATTCCACCAAAATAATTATAAGTGGTCCTTTTTGAAGGGCTTGTTGATCCACTAGCATAAAAATCTATAGATTTTGTACGCAGCCCTTCACCTTTAGTTGTAACATTATTTAGGGAGTCTATATCAGGAGCAAAATAATTAGTAAAGGTATTCAACTCATAGGTAAATTTAGTTTTCCCACCAGTGGGATAAGTAATGGAGATCAGTATACCTGCTTGTGTATTCACCACATCCGCTCCATGGTTATTATGACTATCGCCAAGAGAACTTTTTGATGGGAACCTAACGGGATTAGGAATCAGCGTAATATTGGTTAACGCTCCATTATAAAATCCCCAAAAATCAGTGGCACAGCTATTTTTATGGGGTAATTTCACCGGGTTATAGTCAAACTGGTACCAGTTGGAGTCATTTTGCTTTATTTGATCCAGCTGCATTCTAAGATATGAAAATCTACCAGTATCATTATAATAGGCTCCATTAGATATTACATGATCTTTTACCGTGCTGGAGTTGATATAACTATACTCAAAACTAAATCGGTCAACGATATGTTGGTTTTGATTAATGATAGTTAGACTATCTAGGCGCACACCTCCATTAACATCCAGCCTAGGCGAGGCATGAAATGTCACAGTGGCAAACTTAGATTTGATTTCTGTTAAATGACATTCTGGTTCTCTGAATGTAGTTATAGTGGTTAGCGGGTTTATCGTATCAACTCCTATATTACAAGAGAAAAGCATACCTGTGCTGGAACCAGAAACATAACCAGTAAATGTGGTATAGCTGATACCATGAGAAGAAGCACTTTTTTGAACTACAGCGGATTGACTATTTTGGGGGAAAGATCTATAAAGACTGTCCGATTGTGCATAATGAAAGCTAATCGTATCTTTATTTAATGATACAATTTTAGTGACCATCCATTTTTTACTTGTAGGCTTTATATAGGTTGGAGGAATTGTACATCCATTTTTATCGGAATTATCTGTATATACAGGAGTGTATTGGCCAAATACAAACGTTTGTCCCGTGGGGATCGTGATAGTAAATGCATTTTGTTGAAATTCAATCTTATAGCCTTTTTTATTAAGAGATACAAAATTATCCGTAACAACATCATAGATAAAATTAATAGAGTTGCCCAGGAAATTGGCTTTAAAAATATCATGTTCTGAATCAAAATACTCGTGTGTTTCAAAAAAATATTGGTAATGATTATTCATGCTGCCGTTATAAGGCATATAATACCTGAGTGTGGTAGCCGCTCCATAAGCCGCAATGGGTGTTTGTGGAGTATAAGTCGGCGTTGTGGCAGGCATATAAGTTCCGCACGCATCATGGTTATAACTGTACAAAACAGAAAAAGGTCCATGTATAAAGTCTGGTTGCATCCATAAAGGATTTGCACTAGTCCCTTTGGAATTTTGGGCTGCAAGATAATAAACATCCGCTAAGTCATCTTTGTCCATGACAGTTTGAACAATTTGACCTAAAGGCAAGTTCCATCCAAGACCGACCCAGCTGGCTTCTTCATTCACTTTTATGCCGCCTGTGTGATAATTGACGGTAATAGGTATAGTTAAATCCCCTTGCTCAATGGTATATAACGGAACGGTAACATCAGCGACACCGGTATATTTACCAATGGGCAAATCCTCATATTTGGTGAATTGATAGGTAGTAGGAGAGACGGGAAGCAATTTATCTTCTACCGTTTGAGACAGTTGTGCCCTAGATGATGAAGTTAATAATAATGACAAAATAATAAGAACGTATAAGCGAATAAAATGACCTCTCATAATGTCTTACGTTTTAATGAATAAACACCGCTGATTGCTAATTTGACTTAAAAGTACAAACAATAAATAAAAATCTTTAAAATGTGTAATTATTTAATTAAATTGCAAATAGCTTTAGAGATTAGTTGCGCCTTCTTATTTATTACATGTTGACTAAAATGTAGATTATGAGGATAACCTTACTATTATTGCTATTGTCAGTATTTTATAGTTCAGCCCTAAATGCGCAGGTAAGCATTAGAACAAGCGCCGAAAAAGTGCTAAAAGACCGGTCTTCAACAGCCCTAGAAGTGTATAGAGAAGGCGTAAAATATTTAAAGAATGGGCCTACAGACTATGAAAAGGCCTTTTTGTCTTTTAAGACGGCAGCTAATATGGGAGATGATCAGGCCTGCTTCGCAACGGCGTACTGTTTATTCAAAGGAATTGGATGTAACCAACAATACGAACAGGCGGTGCGATTATTTAGAGAAGGGGCACTCAAAGGAAGGGATAATTCCATGTATTTTCTGGGTTTGGCCTTTAAAAACAATTATGGGATCCAAAGAAATGAAGACTCGGCTAAATATTGGTTGGGGCGGGCAGCAGCATTGGGCTATAAACAAGCTATTGAGGAGTTGAAAACGACTGAAGCAGAAAATGCCAATAATATAGCAGCAATCCTGATGGAGAAAATTAACCGCGCAAAATCTCCAAAGCTTGCTACCTTAAACGAATTTAAAAGGGTAGAGGGAGGCATCCCATCTAAAAGCTTGATTGCCGGAACATATCAAGGATATACGCTACATTATGATTGGAGTGGAATGTATTTAATCAGCAGTACGCCATTAAAATTAGTTTTACAGGATTTTCCTGCGGGAGCTACGGACTCCATCAGTGGCACCTGGACAGACAAAACGGCCTCTCCAATACAGCTGTCTGGTCTCTTGACAGGGGACTCCGTATTATTTGAGCATACCTTCTACAAAGTAATAGATCACTATAGTTGGGGTAAGCCCATCAATTATGAGTTTAAATCTGCAATACTAAGCCTGACCCAGTCTGGAGATAGTGTATATCTGTCAGGCATGCTGTCATTATTTTCTCCAGATAGAAACGAGCCCAGCAAACCTACACTCATTGCCCTTGTAAGAAAAAACGCTATTGCAAAAAGCTTACGCGATAGCCTTGACCACCAAGAATCTGATGGGACTTCTAGCTTAAGTAAGGTTATTAGCAGTGTGCGGGTTTACCCAAATCCTTTCAGCACAGTATTTACTGCAGAGTTTGTATTGAAAGAGGATGCCACTGTACAACTGGTGCTTTATAATATGGTAGGAGATCGGGTATTTAAGAAGGACAAGACACCGCTTAAAGCTGGAAAATATGCCATTTTAATAAGTCCAGGTAGATTAACTTCTGGAATGTATATACTAAAATTGCTGTTAGAGGACGGTCGAAGTGTTGACCTAAAGGTGATTAGAAGATAACCACAGTCAACTGGCAATCGACTGAACAGCTAGCTATTTTATTGGCTAATATGTTTTGTAAATCATTAATAACAGATAATCACAACAACCTTAAACTAATTCAAAATATTATTTCATGCTTAGCAATATTAAATCCAGAACACTGTTTCTTAGTTTATGCCTGGCACTCCTTTGTTTTAGTCTTAGTAAAGAGGCAATCTCTCAGTGTACCTATAGCAATTATAGCCTTGCACCCTCTGGTAATGTCTGCGGCACTACGACTACGATAACGATGTCTGGTTCCCAATCGGGCGTTAACTATCAGTTAAAAAATACTTCTGGTAATCTGGGAAGCGTTGTTGCCGGCACTGGTAGCGCTATTAGCTGGAGTAATGTCAGTTTGGCTAGTGGTGGAGCCAGTTATGCAGTGGCAGCCACTAAAAGTGGTTGTTCTGGTATCGTTATAGTGGCCACCACGTATATTACTCCCTCCTCACCAGTTACTTCAAGTGATGTAGTGATTACTGCCAGTGATGCAGTGCTTTATCAAAATGACTCCATCGTTTTTACGGTAGGTAAAGCTTCTGGATCTAGAGCTGTATTTACCGGCTATCAGCTCTATGATGGTCCACCCATCGGAATCCAGAGCTCCAGCAATACCTTTGTTGTTAAATCTATGCCTGCACACAGCTATTCTATTTTGGTAAGTTCCAGCTGTGGCTCCGCTATGGTCTCCTGCCCGACCTTTGTTGAAGGCGGAATAAGACCTGCAGATACTAGCTCGCCTACGGTATTGAGCAATCAAAACTATATTGCCACCTGGACAACAACAGCACCCATTACAGACCCCGATTTACTCATTACCCGCCCTCTTTCAGACGTAAAGCTCTCTGTTCAGTATTTTGACGGCCTGGGCAGACCCATACAAACGGTTTTAAAACAAGGTTCGCTAGTAACAGCTACCAATACCAGCGCAGACCTGATTACCTCCACACTCTATGACAGTATGGGTAGACAGAACAGTACCCTGTTGCCCTACGCTGCCACTGACGCTGCTGATGGCCACTTCCGCCCTGATGCTGAAGCTGACCAGATAAGCTGGTATAACGGCAGTAGCACCATCTCAAAGCCTGGGCAGGGGGTAAATGCAAGAACCCTTACCTTATTTGAACCTTCTCCTTTAAACAGAGTACAAGAGACCTTTGCACCAGGTGATAGCTGGCTGGGCTCAGCCGGCGAACCTGCTGAAGCCAATCGCCACTCTGTCAAACAAAAATACTGGATCAATACCGCTACAGATGCGGTTAGAGTCTGGGATGTCAGCTATGTAACAACACCAGGTTCTGGTTTTGGCACTTATACCCTTAACCCCCTTGACACTTACCCAACAGGCAGTCTTTATAAGAATGTTACGGTAGACGAGCGAAACAGACAGGTGATTGAGTTTAAGGATAAAGAAGGGCATACTATCCTTAAAAAGGTGCAATTATCCGCTACGGCCGATAACGGCAGTGGCAGCCCGCATGCGGGCTGGCTATGCACTTATTATCTTTATGATGATTTTGGCAATTTACGCTGCGTTATCCAGCCAGAAGGGGTAAGACTATTGGAAGCGAACGCCTGGAACCTTACGAACACCGTAGGGCAAAATATCCTAAAAGAACAGTGCTTCCGCTATGAGTATGACGGCAGAAACCGTATGATTATAAAACAGGTCCCTGGTGCGGGACCTGTCTATATGGTCTATGATAACAGAGACAGGCTGGTAATGACACAAGACGCTCTAATGAGAGTAAGCCATAAATGGTTGACTACCCATTATGATAACCTGAACCGGGCTGATACCACCTGGATATACAGCAGCTCCACAGCACTCACCAGTATCCTTGCCGCAGCAGCAGATACCAGTATATACCCATATACAGCACCTACTGCTTCTACGATACTAACAGAGACCCATTATGACGACTACACAAAACTGCCTGCTGGGCTAAGTAGCAGCTATTTAGCTACCTGGAACAGCTATTTTGTTCCTGCCAGTACCACCAGCTTCCCCTTTGCAGAGACGCCTACGCAGAATAGCACGATTACCACCAAGGGCCTGGTGACCTGGACCAGGGTAAAGGTCCTGGACAGCACCCTTACCCTGGCAGCAGTGAACATCTATGACGATAAGGGGAGGCTAATCCAGACCCAGAGCCAGAATATTACGGGTGGCGTAGACGTCAGCACCAACCAGTACAGCTGGGCTGGCTGGCCACTGGTCACCGTTCAGAAGCAAGAAGAGAAAAAGGGCAGTACCACCCAAACTACCGTTGTAGTGACCAAAATGACCTATGATGACCTAGGTAGAGTCGTAAAGACCGAGATGAAGCAAAGCAACAGCCATGTTAAATCAGGAGCCATGCCTGCTGCCTATGCGACCATCAGTGAAGTAGGCTATGATGCACTGGGACAGGTTAGAGAAAAGAAAATCGGAAAAAGAAGATCTAGCACCGTCGTTAGCGGTGAAAACAGCTATACCGCCACGCCGCTGGAGACTCAGGACTATGATTATAATATCAGAGGCTGGCTGCTGGGCGTAAACAGAGCGTATGTCAGGCAAAACAGCACTACGGATAGCCTAAATACAGCTACCACTACAGGCATAATCAGTGGTGAGATGTTTACAGAAAGCTCCTCTGACTTACAGACAGTTACATTCCCCGACTCGCATTATTTTGGTTTTGATTTAGGCTATGACCAAAAGCAAAATGACAGAATCAATGGCATCCCCTATGACACTGCTAGGTATGATGGTAATATTACTGGTATGACCTGGAAGGGAGCTAATGATAAAAAGATCCGTAAATATGATTTTGGCTATGACAAAACAGGCCGGCTGACCGTTGCCCATTTTGGGCAGTTTACCAGCTCCGTTTTCAGTAACGAGCTGGTAAAATATGATGTAACTGGCTTAACCTATGACAACAATGGCAATATTCTAACTATGAACCAGTACGGGTTAAAATCCACTGGCAATTCTGCTATTATCGATCAGCTGAGTTATCATTATAAGCCCCAGAGTAATAAACTGCAGTATGTCGTTGACGCAGCCAACGACCAAAACAGCACACTGGGGGATTTTAAATATCCCAGTGTTACTAAGACCAGTGCTACCATCGACTATATATATGATGGAAATGGGAATATGGTCAGCGATCAGAACAAAAATATCTCTCAAATCAGCTACAATATCTTAAATTTACCCAGTCAAATTTGGGTACCCGGCAAAGGGGTTATCAGGTATTACTATGATGCTACAGGCAATAAACTACAGAAACGCACCTTAGATAATACCGTTAGCCTCACTACACCTTCAATCACCACTTATATAGGGGGAGCCGTTTATCTAAATGACACATTACAGTTCTTTGGCACACCGGAGGGCAGGGTAAGGTCTAACGCTGACAGTACTGGCTGGCTCTATGATTATTTTCTAAAAGATCACCTGGGTAATACCCGGATGATGATTACGGATGATTATAATGTAGCAAGCCCCATACTTGAAGCTTATAGTTACTATCCGTTCGGACTGCAGCAAAAGGGAATAGGGCTCACACAAGCAGGCACTCTACACAACTTTAAAAATACCTTTCAAAAGCAGGAGCTCAATGAGGATTTGGGCGTGGATCTATATGAGTTCAAATACCGCATGGATGATCCCCAGATTGGGAGGTTTTTGAAAATTGATCCACTAGCGGACAAATATGAATATAATTCTACTTATGCGTTTAGTGCAAACAAGGTAACAGGTCATGTTGAACTGGAAGGCCTTGAACCATATGCAGCATATCGAGTCGAACAGGATTTAAGAGATGTCGAAAGTGGAAAAGTTACAACAGAACAACTCGATAAAAGATTAAATATTAGAGCCAATTCGGACTTAGTTGCCGTGGGGCTTGGTCTTGTATTAGCAGGGGCAGCAGAAGAATTGGGCGCTGGAACAGTAGGGAAGATAATAAGATCCTTTGTTTCCAAAGGTAAGGGGGAAACCGATAATGAAGCTTTAACCGAAATTGAAACTTCACCATCGTTGTCATCTAATAAATCTGTAAGAAGTTCTAATAGATTACAACCAGACAAAGAGAATGCTGATGGAGATCATACCACTTTTATAAGAGATGCAAATGATGATATATTTAAATATCAGGAGTGGAAAAAGAATGACAAAAATCCAAATAAATTTGATGCTGGAAAGCGATTCGATGGAGGGGATTTTGATGGCAAGCCAGGCGCCTTGCATTATAACAATAAAACTCAGAAAGATATTCCGACCCCCATATTAATGAAAAAAAGATTCCCGGGAAGGTACGCCCCGCGAGACTGGATGAAATTCCAAATAATAAACGTTTCAAATTTGAAAAATAAGAAAAATGGAAATAATAAAATGGCTCGAGGATTGGTATAAACTTCAATGTGATGGAGATTGGGAGCATGACCATGTCATAAATATTGAGACTCTTGATAATCCAGGGTGGATTGTAAAAATAAATTTGAAGGATACTGAATTAGAAAATCTTGAACTAATGGTAGACGATACGGAGCGAAGTGAGGAGGATTGGTTTCATTATAGAATAAAAGATAGTGAATATTTTGCAGCTGGCGATCCTAATAAGCTCTTGTTTTTGTTAGAAAAATTTAAGGAAATTGCTGAGATGCATAGTAAAAAAAATAACCAATTTGATGATGGGAACTGATTCGATGATGGAACAAAAGACGGACAACATGGGAAGGCCCATAATGATAAAGAAACTCCTGTCATTTACAATGTTGACAACCTGACATATGATAATAATGGCAATATATTAACGATTAATCAGCATGCGTTAAAACCTACCGATACATCAGGTCTAATAGATCAGCTGAGCTACCATTATATGGCCCAAAGCAATAAGCTGTTATATGTCGCCCATCAGACCAATGACGCAAATAGCACCTTGGGAGACTTCAAATACGATCTCAATATAACTAAAACAGAAAATACGAAAGATTATACATATGACGGTAATGGTAATATGATCAGCGATCAGAACAAAAATATCTCTCAAATCAGTTATAATAATTTAAATTTACCTAGTCAAATTTGGGAACCCGGCAAAGGGGTTATCAGGTATTACTTTGATGCTACAGGCAATAAACTACAGAAACGCACCTTAGATAATACTATTAGCCTCACTACTCCTTCAATCACCACTTATATAGGGTGAGCCGTTTATCTAAATGACACATTACAGTAAATATGTAAGAAAAGCATGGATCAAGTTGCCGCAGTAATCGCGAGATTCTGCATAACATTATATTGTGATCATCGCTAAGGTCACCCATTATTCAAAAATTAAAACTTTGAACCATGCCTGTATCAAAATTAAGCCATTCCAGAGACTTTACCGGTGAAAACTTCTACATCGGCCTGGACGTACACAAAAAAAGCTGGAGCGTTACAGTCAGAACTTCAAATCTTGAAGTAGGACATTTTAACCAGGCCCCAGATCCGAAAGCATTGCATTCTTATCTTACTAAGAAATTTCCATCTGGCACCTATTATAGCGCTTATGAGGCTGGTTTCAGCGAAACCTCCTCTCATATAGCCCTTTGCAAGTTGGGTATTCAGAATATTATAGTTCATGCCAGTGATATTCCTAATACAGACAAGGAGAAGAAAAATAAAACCGATGTCCATGAAAGCCGTTCTATCGCTAAATACCTTGAGAAAGGGCTTCTGAAGCCAATACACGTTTTAACAGAACAGGCAACAAGAGCTAAGAGGGTATTTCAGGCTACGTGAATCTCAAGTGGGTGACCAAACTAGGGCAAATCACCGGCTTAAAAGTTATTTGGACTTTATTGGTATACGCCTGCCTAAGGATATGGTCGTTGTTGGGAAATTCACCAACAAACAACTATTGTGGATTGAAAAGCAACAATTGTCTACTTCGGCTGGGCAATCGAGTTTACTGCGGTAAATTACCAACTACAGAGAGCAGAGGGAAAGGGTGACTGAGGTAACAAAATCCTTAAGGACCTTTATAATAGAGAAATTCCCCGATGCATACAATAATTTATTGACAATACCTGGAATTGGTTCAACCACAGCAATAGCATTAATAGCTGAGATTGGTAATTTTAATAGGTTTGAAACGCCTTGTGAGTATTGTTCTTACTTGGGAATGATCCCCTGGGACCACAGTAGTGGAGACAGTACCAGAACATTTGGCGTACAACCACGCTGTAATAAGCATTTACGGCCGCTGTTAGTAGAAGCTGCTTGGATAGCAATACGCAAAGATGCTGGCTTGTTATTATATTATAAGAAACACGCAGCAAAAAACAACAAGCACGCAATTATGAAAGTCGCCAGAAAGTTGGCTTTAATTGCCAAGGGAGTGGTCACAAACAATAAGCCTTATGACCCAGATTATTTACAATCCCGTGCAGAAATTCAACAACAGCAGAAGCCAAAGCCGTAATTCGGTTTTTTTAGGCATAAACTGAAAGAATGATAATGGTAAGGCCAGTTCAATAAATCATCAAACTGGCCCCATTCTATCAGGTCAGGCTATCTCTTCACCGGTTGCACCGCTGCAGAGCCGGGGTCCGTTTTACCTGACAAATAAAACTACAAATAATAAAACAAATAATAGAAGTGATTTTCAGGCTAAATGCAAGAACCCTTACCTTATTTGAACTTTCTCATTTAAACAGAGTACAAGAGACCTTTGCACCAGGTGATAGCTGGCTGGGCTCAGCCAGCGAACCTGCTGAAGCCAGTCGCCACTCTGTCAAACAAAAATACTGGATCAATACCGCTACAGATGCGGTTAGAATCTGGGATGTCAGCTATGTAACTACACCCGGTTCCGGTTTTGGCACCTATACTCTTAACCCCCTTGGCACTTACCCTGCAGGCAGTCTTTATAAGAATGTTACGGTAGACGAGCAAAACAGACAGGTGATTGAGTTTAAGGATAAAGAAGGGCATACTATCCTTAAAAAGGTGCAATTATCCGCTACGGCCGATAACGGCAGTGGCAGCCCGCATGCGGGCTGGCTATGCACTTATTATCTGTATGATGATTTTGGCAATTTACGCTGCGTTATCCAGCCAGAAGGAGTAAGACTATTGGAAGCGAACGCCTGGAACCTTACGAACACCGTAGGGCAAAATATCCTAAAAGAACAGTGCTTCCGCTATGAGTATGACGGCAGAAACCGTATGATTATAAAACAGGTCCCTGGTGCGGGACCTGTCTATATGGTCTATGATAACAGAGACAGGCTGGTAATGACACAAGACGCTCTAATGAGAGTAAGCCATAAATGGTTGACTACCCATTATGATAACCTGAACCGGGCTGATACCACCTGGATATACAGCAGCTCCACAGCACTCACCAGTATCCTTGCCGCAGCAGCAGATACTAGTAAATACCCATATACAGCACCTACTGCTTCTACGATACTAACAGAGACCCATTATGACGACTACACAAAACTGCCTGCTGGGCTAAGTAGCAGCTATTTAGCTACCTGGAACAGCTATTTTGTTCCTGCCAGTACCACCAGCTTCCCCTTTGCAGAGACGCCTACGCAGAATAGCACGATTACCACCAAGGGCCTGGTGACCTGGACCAGGGTAAAGGTCCTGGACAGCACCCTTACCCTGGCAGCAGTGAACATCTATGACGATAAGGGGAGGCTAATCCAGACCCAGAGCCAGAATATTACGGGTGGCGTAGACGTCAGCACCAACCAGTACAGCTGGGCTGGCTGGCCACTGGTCACCGTTCAGAAGCAAGAAGAGAAAAAGGGCAGTACCACCCAAACTACCGTTGTAGTGACCAAAATGACCTATGATGACCTAGGTAGAGTCGTAAAGACCGAGATGAAGCAAAGCAACAGCCATGTTAAATCAGGAGCCATGCCTGCTGCCTATGCGACCATCAGTGAAGTAGGCTATGATGCACTGGGACAGGTTAGAGAAAAGAAAATCGGAAAAAGAAGATCTAGCACCGTCGTTAGCGGTGAAAACAGCTATACCGCCACGCCGCTGGAGACTCAGGACTATGATTATAATATCAGAGGCTGGCTGCTGGGCGTAAACAGAGCGTATGTCAGGCAAAACAGCACTACGGATAGCCTAAATACAGCTACCACTACAGGCATAATCAGTGGTGAGATGTTTACAGAAAGCTCCTCTGACTTACAGACAGTTACATTCCCCGACTCGCATTATTTTGGTTTTGATTTAGGCTATGACCAAAAGCAAAATGACAGAATCAATGGCATCCCCTATGACACTGCTAGGTATGATGGTAATATTACTGGTATGACCTGGAAGGGAGCTAATGATAAAAAGATCCGTAAATATGATTTTGGCTATGACAAAACAGGCCGGCTGACCGTTGCCCATTTTGGGCAGTTTACCAGCTCCGTTTTCAGTAACGAGCTGGTAAAATATGATGTAACTGGCTTAACCTATGACAACAATGGCAATATTCTAACTATGAACCAGTACGGGTTAAAATCCACTGGCAATTCTGCTATTATCGATCAGCTGAGTTATCATTATAAGCCCCAGAGTAATAAACTGCAGTATGTCGTTGACGCAGCCAACGACCAAAACAGCACACTGGGGGATTTTAAATATCCCAGTGTTACTAAGACCAGTGCTACCATCGACTATATATATGATGGAAATGGGAATATGGTCAGCGATCAGAACAAAAATATCTCTCAAATCAGCTACAATATCTTAAATTTACCCAGTCAAATTTGGGTACCCGGCAAAGGGGTTATCAGGTATTACTATGATGCTGCGGGCAATAAACTACAGAAACGCACCTTAGATAATACCGTTAGCCTCACTACACCTTCAATCACCACTTATATAGGGGGAGCCGTTTATCTAAATGACACATTACAGTTCTTTGGCACACCTGAAGGTAGGGTAAGGTCTAACGCAGACAATACTGGTTGGCTCTATGATTACTTCTTAAAGGATCACCTGGGTAATATCCGGATGATGATTACGGATGATTATAATGTAAGTAGCCCCATACTGGAGGCTTATAGTTATTATCCGTTTGGACTGCAGATGGCTGGCATATCCCTGCAACAAACAGGCAACTTGCAAAACAAATATCTTTACAACGGCAAAGAACTTCAAGAAGACTTAGGATTAAACCAATACGACTACGGCGCACGTTTTTACGATGCGCAAATAGGAAGATGGCATATATTAGATAAGTTGTCTGATAAATACCCAAACAGCAGCCCATATACTTATGTCTTAGATAGACCAACGATTGCAATAGACCCTGACGGGCAAAGAATAATTTTTGTAAATGGATATTTAGGATTTGGTTCTCCAACAGGTGGACCAACATATTGGAATGGTGCAAATGGTGCATTCGTTAATGGCGCAAAGGCATTTTTCAATGACTATAGTACCCCGTATTTTACAAACGTAGAATATAGCGCATTATCAAGTGCCGCAGATAGGCACGAAGATGGTTATGCCTATGCACGAGACCACTATTATGAATTAACGGAAGGCATGGACGTATATGGTGATGATAACACATTTGAGGTAGTAACTCATAGTATGGGTGCTTCATTTGGCGAAGGCATGATAGATTATCTTAAAATGATGGGTTGGAAAGTAAAAGAGAGTGTTCATCTAAACGCATTTCAAGCAGCAGACATTAAAGCAAACACTAATGTAAATAACAAGCCAGGTACGGATACGCCTGACCCTAATGGAGCAGGGACATTTGTTATAGATTATCAAAACACAAACGACCCCGTAATAAATAATTGGTTTAGGTCAAGTCCAGGAGATATAAAGAATGCAAAAAAAATCAGAGAACAAAGCCCCAATTCTCTAAGTACCAGACATAGAACACCTATTGATAATGATAACTTTTGGAATGAACTAAATGGGTTGATTAATCAAAAAGTTAATAATCGACAAATATCTAATATTCTAACTAATTGGTTACAGCAGAATCCCAATATACAAGTTACAATTCAACAATAAAAATCTTTGAAAATGAAATCTGTAATAAATTTTATAGCAATTATTGCAAGTCTTTATAGCTTATACTATCAATTCATATTCTTTATTTTTAATAATCTCACAAGAAGTTCAAAGACAAATTATTCATCTTCTTTTTTCATAGATGGCTTGCCTGAAATAATAACAATTATAATATGCTTGCTGTTTCTTATTATAAATATCAAGGCTCTTTTTAAACATATTAAGTCTAAGTAAATTAAAGTAGTTTGAAATAACGAACAAAGCCGCAGTGATTCGGATTTTGTTATTTTAAAGAGCTAGGAGCTTAGCGGATTTAATCAGTCCGTCAAGAGCTTGAGAACATTGAAGGGGCAACGAATATTCGGGAAAACCAACAACAAGTAGATAAGGATGGAATAAAGGTAGGTAGAAATAGACCAGATATCCAATATGATAAAAACGGAGTGCATCATAATGAAGAATATGATCATAAGGAGTCAAGTAGCAAAAAACACGAAAAGACAATCCGGAAAAATGATCCTAATTCAAACATAAAGACGACCATCTTAACCGGCGTATGAACTGATGTCAACTTCTTCCTTTATCGCACACAATGCAATTATGTCATTGATTGTGTAAGACTTCGACCACCCTTCAATTTATTAGCAATTTGCCCAACAATCTTTTCTGCATGCACCCTTGAGTTTTCAATAAACCATTTATGGGTGTTAAGCCCGCCACAGACAACGCCTGCCAGATATAAACCCGGCACATTGGTTTCCATGCTATCCGGATTATGATCGGGTAAGCATGCATTTTGCCGGTCTATTTGAATCCCAAATCTTTGCAGCATATCAAAATCAGGCCTAAAACCTGTCATAGCCAGTACATAATCGTTGGGTAGGGTTATTATCTTTCCCAATTTATCTTTGATCACGACTTCCTTTTCTTTGATTTCCAGGAGCTCAGATTCAAAATAAGCTTTGATACTTCCTTCCGCTATCCGGTTTTCAATATCAGGTTTTACCCAGTATTTCACCCGCTTGCCTATTTCATTTCCCCGAATAAGCATGGTTACATCACCGCCCTTACGCCAGATTTCCAGGGCAGCATCCACCGCTGAATTATTAGCCCCCACAACCAAAGTTTTCTCCATTACATAAGGATGGGCCTCTTTGTAATAGTGATGCACTTTAGGCAAATCTTCTCCCGCAATATCCATATATATGGGTACATCATAAAATCCGGTAGCAATGATCACTTTTTTGGCAGTATAACTACCTTTAGAGGTATTTACCACAAACAGACCTTCATTTATCTGATCTACTTCATTTTCTTTATTTCCCTTTTCGCCCTTTTTGCCTTTATCTTCCGTTTCCTTTTTGATATTATCCACCGTTTCATAAAGGTGAATCTGAAGATCAAAATACTGCGTAACCTGCCGGTAATATTCCAAGGCTTCCTGCCGTCCTGGCTTAGGCGCCAGGCACATAAATGGTAGCCCGCCAATCTCCAGGCGATCTGCCGTAGAGAAAAAGGTCATAAAAATAGGGTAGTTGAACAGGGAATTCACCAGGGCGCCTTTTTCAATAATCAGGTAATCCAACCCGGCTTTTTTAGCCTCAATACCGCAGGTCAGCCCAATAGGACCTGCCCCAACAATTAAAATATCTAATGGTTTCACTTGTCTGTTTTTTTAATAAGTCCAAGCCAGTCAGCAAATAAGCTGCTAATACATGCGCCAACCTTAAGAACTCAGTTTGCTGTTTGCTGTTTTCTGTATTAGCCGCCAGTATACACCAACTGGCATTTAGCATCTGTCCAGCATACATTCCTCTTAGAGTAATACAGCCGCCAGAATATAATCCGCAATCAATATCGTAATACAACTTGTGACCACCGCTTTGGTACTGGCTCTGCCGATCTCCAGAGACCCGCCTCTGACATGGTATCCGTAATAGGCAGAGATACTGCTAATTAGAAAGGCAAAGGTATAAGCCTTGATCATCGCAAATACGACATTAAAAGTACTAAAGCCCATGCGCAGTCCCCTGTCAAAAATACTGGGAGAAATAATGCCGGAAAAATCACCCGCTACCCGGCCACCCCAGATACCCACAATACAGGAAATCAAAATCAGCATCGGCATCATAATAAAAGAAGCCGCAATTTTAGGAAAGACCAGATAGGAATAAGGATTGATTCCCATAATCTCCAAGGCATCAATTTGCTCAGAGACCCTCATATTGCCCAGTTCTGAAGCTACCTTACTGCCAATCACACCCGCCAGTACGATGCTAAGTACGGTAGGAGAGAGCTCAAGCAAGATACTATCACGCACGATTTGGGCAATGGTGGTCAGCGGTATGAGCGGACTGACCAGCTGATAGGCCGTCTGAACCGTAGTAACCGCCCCTAAGAATATAGAGACAATTAACACAATCGGCAATGCTCCGAACCCGATCTCATAGCACTGGCCGATAAACTCCTTCCAGTACATTTTGACATTCTCAGGCCTGGTAAACATGCTTTTAAGCATGATCAGATATTTGCCGAACTCCGTTAAAAAAGTTGAAAACATATAAGATTGTTTCGCTTGCAATTTACAGATATAAATACAAAAAAGCATTGGATGTCAAGTTATTCTTATTGGAAGTTTATAATTTGCAATTGATTAGAATCTTTGAATAGAATAGGGCGTTTCATGTTAACTGGGTGTATTTATTTTTAACATTTAAATTTTCAATAAAATTATACCCAATAAGGTATAATTTTATCTAATTTAATATTATTATACCCTAAAAGGTATAGTATTTAAATAATTATCACATATTATACCCTAAAAGGTATAATATCAATTAAAACTATTATCTTTATACCCTAAAAGGTATATAATGGAATCAAAATTATCAGATTTTGTAAAATTAAAAAGGAAGCAATTAAAAATAAATCAGGTGGAGCTTTCAATTAGGGCGGGTGTCGGTCTCCGTTTTATAAGAGAATTGGAGCAAGGAAAGAAAACTTTAAGGATTGATAAGGTTAATCAGGTATTAGCACTTTTCGGCAGCGAATTAGGTGTTATTAAAAAAATTGAATTATGAGAAAAGCAAATGTTTACTTTAAAGAAAAAATTGCAGGAATTATCACCGAAACAACGGAAGGATATGAATTTCAATACAATAATTCCTATATAAATTCACCAGGCAAGATTAATCCAATTAGTTTAACCTTACCTATCCGGCATGAAATATATTATAGTCCTATTTTGTTCCCTTTCTTTGATGGTCTAATTCCAGAAGGTTGGTTATTAAATATAGCAGTCAACAACTGGAAAATAGCGGCAAGAGATCGATTTGGACTGTTAATCACTCTATGCAATGATTGCATAGGGGCTGTTTCAATCATACCAATAGAAATCAATAATGAATAATTGTTTATATTGTTACCAAGTTATTAAGGATAATCATAATAATGATTTTCACCCTTCTTGCTCAAAAAAATTGTTTGGCACAACCACCCCTCCACTAGTTGACATAAGTTTTAGTCAGCTAGAGGAAATTGCATTAAATATAGTTAATAACATATTTCCGTGACTGGGGTCCAACCAAAGCTTTCCTTACACCTGGAAAAGCAAAAAAATATTTTATCCAGATTAACGGTTGTAGGAGTTAACGGCGATTTCATCCTAAAACCTCCTCACCATCCATTTAAAGATCTTCCTGAAAACGAAGACCTAACCATGCATTTAGCCGAAACAGCTGGCATCCATACCGCCAAGCACTCTTTAATTCGCCTGGCCTCTGGAGAACTCGCTTACTTGACTCGCCGCTATGACAGAGAAGGCAAAAAAAAACTTGCTGTAGAGGATTTTTGTCAGCTTAGTGAGCGGTTAACAGAACATAAATACCGCGGTTCATTAGAAAAATGTGGCAAACTCATCGATCAATTTACAGAAAATAAAGGCTACGATAAACAACGTTTTTTTGAACTAGCAATCTTTTGCTATTTAACAGGCAATGCAGATATGCATCTAAAAAACTTCTCCTTGATTGAAAGTCCATTCGGAGGTTATACGCTTACGCCAGCCTATGACCTGGTCAATACAGCTATTGTAATGCCGGAAGATCACGAAGAATCTGCGCTAACTATCAATGGTAAAAAAAGTAAGTTAAAACTCCAAGATTTCCATCAATTAGGTAGCAATCTTGACATCCCAGTCAAAGTAAGGAATTACATCTTTGATCACTTCCAAAAATTATTGCCAATTTGGCAAAACTGGATTCAACACAGTTTTCTTTCACCAGATATGAAAGAAGAATACACGCAATTTATCCAGCAAAAGTTCCAGCGATTGTTTAAACAGTAAGTCCACGAAAGTCATAAACTGCACGCTAAATTCCAAATCTGATAACAATGGCGTTATCTATTGAATCATTATTCAATATTTTAATTAATTAATCAAAATCACAATATAGATTCAATGTCAAGACCACCATATATGCAATGCCCTCTGCTAAAAAATTACTTGCTTAAAAATGCACAGGCTAATCTTGTATGAACACCCATAATCATGATTTTTTTATTATTAAAGCAGAGCGAAAATTCTATAAACCTTTAATTTTAAGCCATTAGTTCAAAAAATTGCTTTAGTTTTGCTGCCCTTTTAGTAATAACTATGCTGAAGCAACAGGCCACAAAAACCTGGAAATTATCCACGCCCATTATTTTTGGTGAACTGACCCAGATGTCCCTGGGTCTGATCGACTCCGCCATGGTTGGCTCCATCAGTTATAAACAACTAGCCGCCTCAGCACTGGTCAATAGCGTACTGGTTATTCCTTTTGTATTTGGTATCGGGCTGACCATGTCAATATCCCAAAAAGTAGCCGCCGCCCATGGCAGAAAGGACGGTCAGCAGGTGTCGCATTACCTGTATAATGGCTTTATCCTTTGCTCCATTGCGGCACTTATGATCTGTGGGCTTTTAGAACTGGGTAAAAACATATTGTTTCACCTGGATCAGGATCCTGAGGTCGCCCGGCTATCCGTTCCTTTTTTAAGGCTGGTGGGTTTTTCAGTGGTGCCGACCCTTATGTTTATGTCTATCAAGCAGTTTACCGATGGGCTGGAAAAGACAAAAACAGCCATGATCTTATCACTGCTGGCCATGCCACTCAATATATTTTTAAACTGGCTGCTCATTTTCGGCAACTGGGGCATGCCCAGACTAGAACTGGTGGGCGCCGGGCTGGGCACGCTGATCACCCGTATAATCATCCTGATCGCCATGATTATCGTGCTGTTTACCCATCCATTATTTAGCAGATATGTCGCTGTGCGTAAAAACCAGTGGAAACTTAAATGGGCGTCGATCAGAGAACTGCTTAGAATCGGTGTACCCAGTGGCCTTCAGGCAGGCATAGAGACAGGGGCTTTTGCCGTGTCTGGTATCATTGTTGGTACACTAGGCGCAATTGAACTGGCAGCACATCAAATTGCCCTGCAATGCGCATCTTTGACTTTTATGGTCTCTTTGGGACTGGCCCAGGGTTGTTCCATTAGAATCAGTAATGCTTTTGGCAGAAAACACTGGCCAGAAATTCATTTAATCGGCAAAAGCACTTTTTATACCGGGTTAATTTATGGGGTCATCTGTGCCTTGCTATTTATTTTCTTACGCAAACCCTTGTCGCAGATCTTTAATGATGACAGCCAGGTTATTGCCTTATCCTCCATGCTGATGTTCTATGCGGCCGTGTTTCAGATTTCAGATGCCACCCAGGCCATCGGCGTGGGCAGTCTAAGAGGTATTAATGATGTTAAAATGCCTACGATATACATGGCTACAGCCTATTGGGTCTTTGGGGTACCGATTGGTTGCTTACTCACCTTTGTGTTCCATTTTGGCGTCACCGGCATCTGGATCGGATTTATCCTGGGCCTTTCCTTTAACGCCTTGTTTCTGAATAAACGATTTAATAAAATGGTCCGTCAACATCTGTGACGGACCATTTTATTAAATTTTACAGCCCTGATTTTTTGCCTTTCCAGTCCCCCAATCAATAGCCAGCGCAAAAAAGTGCACTTTCCTTGAACTAAGGTTATTTTAGCAAATAAGGCTGGATTTGTTTTTGCCAGCGCGCATAACCAGCGGGTTTCATATGCAACTGATCAGATAAAAACAGCGAGGTGTCTACTTGACCGGACGCGTCTTGCATGACTTTAGTAATATCAATAAATTCTGCATTGGACTGCTCTTCCAAAAAATCCTCAATCAGACCGTTGGTCTTTTCAAATCTAGGCCAGGCGTATTTACGACTGGGACTGAATTTAATGGACACATAACCAATATTGGCCTCAGGCAGTTTTTCCCGGATCAGATCAAATAAGGTATGAAAACGTTCAAAAACCGAGTCCGCCGAAATGGATTTATCATAATCAAAGTCATTTTCACCGCAATAGATAATGACCTGCTTTGGATGATAGGGGAAGATAATTTTATCTGCATAGTAGATCAGGTTGGGAAGCTGAGAACCGCCAAAGCCACGGTTGATAATGGTATAACCCGGAAAATACTTATCGACATCTGTCCATTTTCTAAAAGAAGAGCTGCCCACAAATAAAATAGCGTCCTTAGGCGGCATTTTAAGGCTGTCTGCGTGCAAAAAATGGTTGATCTCTCCTTTAAATGACTGATTGGACTGGCCATTTACTGGCCCTAAAAACACCAAACAAATGGCGAGCAGGCCCCAAACTTTTTTCATAGAATTTTATTTTATAATATATAATCAGATTGTTTAATTGACTTACCAAATATAACCTTATTCAGGAGGTAGACAAAAATCTTTAGATTCGTTTAACAACCCTTATCCAAAATGCCTAAATACTTAACGAACGGCTGCTGGGCAAACGCTACACGTTTTTTTTAAGGAGGCATCAACTTTGTTTATCTTCGCCAGATAAGGCGGTTTTTAAAAACAGACTATTTAAAAAGGCAGACACAGGCAAAAAGTATGATGGATAATAAGGATAAGGAGCAGCAACAAAACGGGGAAAAACATCAATCAGCATCGACCAAAACTGAGGTGGCAGGATTGCACGGCCAGCAAAGCGGTGACAGCCATAAGCCAGCTCAAGATCAAGGTCAAGATCAGGATCAGGATCAGGCCCAGGCGCCAGGCGCATTGGCTGATCTTTTTGAATCAGCCAATGCGCATAAACAACGACTTTATGCAGAAATTATCATACCGCTGCACCTGCCCCGCAACTATACCTGGGAGATCCCCGATTATTTAATGGCAGCAGCAGCCATTGGTCTGCGCTGCGAAGTTTCGCTGCGTAACAAAAAGTATACAGGCATTATTAAAAACCTATTTAAAGTACCGCCAAAGGATTTTACACCGCTTCCTATTTATAGTCTGCTGGATAAAGCGCCCATTGTAACAGCCGTACAACTCAAATTCTGGGAATGGATAGCGGATTATTACCAGTGCAGTGAAGGAGATGTGATGCAGGCAGCTGTCCCCTCTAATTTTAAACTCTCCAGTGAAAGTATCATCCGCATAGAAGACGAATTTGCCGATGACGTATTAGCTGGCGGCAAACAACTGGATCAGGATTTAAGTGATGAAGAGTTCCTTCTGGCTGAAGCCTTACAAATTAGAGGAGAGCTCCGCTTCCCGGAAATCCAGCAAATTCTGGAAGGCAGAAAAATCTACCCGGTAGTCAAAAAATTAATTGATCGTGGACTTTGTTATATCGAACAATCGCTTAAAGAAAAATACAAGGAGAAAAAAGCCGTTTTTATCCGCTTTCATCCAGATTACCAAAAAGACGAAAACCTGGAGCCCTTGCTCAATAACTGGAAAGGTGCCCCGGCCCAGCTAAAAGTCCTGATGCTGCTAAGACATATGACGCTGGGAGATGGAGACGTCATGCAATCAGCGCTGTTAAAAAAAGCGGCTACTTCATTAAGCACTATCAAAGCCTTGCTGGATAAAAAAATGCTGGTCGCAGAGCGTAGATCTGTTACCAGGCTACCCGTATTAGCGCCGTTTATTGAGATGGATTTTTCATTGAGCGCTGCACAAAAAAGCGCCTTCGACCTGTTGGTTGATTTAATGCAGCAAAAGAAGGTAAATCTGCTGCATGGCGTAACGGCCAGCGGCAAGACGCATCTCTACCTTAAATTGATGGAACAGGCGCTAAGCGCTGGCAAACAAGTGTTGTATATGCTACCGGAAATTGCCTTAACCGCTCAGATTATCAGAAGGCTGCAGCATCATTTTGGTGGTCACGTGGCGGTCTATCATTCCAGGTTTAACCCCAATGAAAGAGTAGAGCTCTGGGAAAAAGTACTGCAGGGTGAAGTACAGATCATTGTTGGCGCCAGATCCGCCTTACTTTTACCCTTTAAGGACCTGGGACTGATCATCGTAGATGAGGAGCATGATAGCTCTTATAAACAACAAGATCCAGCCCCCCGCTATCATGCAAGGGATGCGGCTATTTATTACGGTGCATTATTTGAACAATGTCCGGTGTTACTGGGCAGTGCCACGCCTTCTTTGGAATCTTACTATAATGCCTCGCAAGGCAAATACGGTCTTGTCACTCTTTTGGAACGCTTTGAGAATGTAGCCATGCCCGTTATTGAGCTGGATAACCTCAATATGATCCCCAAAGAGATCCCAAGACCGATCCTGATCTCCCCGGAGCTGGAGACGCAAATTCAGGAGGCACTTAAGGCGCAAAAGCAAGTGATTCTTTTTCAGAACAGAAGAGGCTATTCTCCTTATCAGATCTGTAATAGCTGTGGCTGGATACCGCAGTGCAAGCACTGCGCCGTTTCACTGACCTATCACAAAGGCAGAAATAAACTGGTGTGTCATTACTGCGGAACAGAATATCCGCTGGTCACAACTTGCGCGGCCTGTGGCAGTCACGATTTTCAAAGAAAAAAGTTCGGCACAGAACAAATTGAAGAAGCGGTCGCTGCTTTATTCCCCAAGGCACGTGTAGCCCGAATGGATTATGACAGTGTTAAGGGAAAATTCAGCCATGACGCCATGATACAGCTGTTTGAATCTAGAAAAATCGATATTTTGATCGGCACGCAGATGGTGGTAAAAGGACTCGATTTTGAGCATGTCAGTCTGGTAGGGATTCTGGATGCAGACGGCCTTTTGAACTTCGCAGATTTCAGGGTGGGGGAGCGTGCCTTCCAGCTAATGGAACAAGTTAGTGGCCGCGCCGGCAGAAAAGATGGTAAAGGCAAAGTATTGATACAGGTATCCAATATCCATCATCCGGTGTTACAATATGTACAACAGCACGATTATCTGGCCATGTATCAGGAAGAGATTCAGCACAGAAAGGCCTTTAAATATCCGCCCTTTACCCGGCTGATTCGGCTGATTTTTAAACACCGGGATACCCACACGGCCCGACAGGCAGCTGAGCGCATGGCGCAGGCTTTAAGGCAATTGGCCTCGCTGGAGGTACTGGGTCCAGCCACAGCGCCCATAGAAAGGGTTCGGGGACAGTATTTATGGGAAATTCTAATCAAGGTGCCCAAACAACCGGGGCAGCTGCAGCGTTGCAAAAAAGTCATTGATCACCAGAGGGCTATTTTGCAATCCATTAAAGAATTTGCCCGGGTACAGATTGCAGCGGACGTCGACCCGGCATAAGCCAACATGCTTAATCCAGCAATAGGCAAAGTAATAAAAATCATATTAAAACTGAGTGGGGGTTGCTTTGCGCCGTATCTCACCTGTTTTATATTTAGGTTCCGGTCGAATATGAATCAATATAATAGCGCATAAAATGATTAAAATCCCCAGTAATTGCCATACACTAATTGGCTCATTTAGAATCAAATAAGCACAGAGGGCTGCTGTAGGCAATTCAACGCTGCCTAAAATACTGCTTAGGGCCACGCCTACTTTTGGGATGGCATAGGCAAACAGTAGCGGTGGCAGAACCATCCCAAAAAAAGCCAATAAAAGGCCGATGGGCAGTAAATCCATCAAATAAATACTTAATGTTCGCGTGTCTATTAATTCCCGTATTTTGGCAAAGGGCGGAAAAACAGCCATGATAATCAGCACGACCCCTAAAATTATCCAGGAACTTTTTACAATGGCTGGCAGTGCATTGCCCACATAACCACTGGCCAAAACAAAGACGGCATAGAAAAAACCGGCCATCAGTCCAAATCCAATGCTGGCAATAGAAAACTGAATATGCCCATTGTTGCCAATCAGTCCCGAACCCAGAATTGTCCCGACTAGAACGATTGAGACAAATAACCATTTACGGGGCGTAATGGAGATTTTAAAAAGGAGGCGCTCCAATACAATGGAGATCCATGTGTATTGCATGAGCAAAATAATCGCAATGGAGGCTGGCATTACTTCCACACATTTATAATAGCTGATACTGATGCAACCGGAAGCCATGCCTGTCAGAATAAGTCTTAAAGCGGTACTGGTGGGAGTGGTGTCTTTTGACGCTACCGCATGTCCCTGCCTTGATTTAGGCCTGCACAACCGGTAAATCATCAGCAACATCCACAATAGCACGGCACCAAAATAAGCCTGGGCACTCGTGACATCTGCCAGAGAAAATCCATAGCCATAGGCAAGTTTGACAAAGGTGGACAGAATCCCAAAGCTGCAGCCACCTAATAGCACCAGAAAAATGTTTCGTATCGCCATATTGTGTTAATAAAGATACGGGATTTGTCGTAGTCCGCTTATAATTCAAAAGTGGATAGGTGCGCTTTTTGTCAATTTCTGTCATTTTTTATTTTTGCGGGAGGGCATTTTAGGTGCGGGTCAACCGTAAAAAACCACCGCCGTTGAATGCTGCAAATTTTTAACATCCGCTTGCAGATAATCTATTAAATTGGAGGCATATTTGTAAACTTAAGAAAATCTATGCATCCAAAGCGTATTATATGTGTTTTTATATTAATATTAGTGTTTGCTGGAGGAGCTGTAGCGCAGCGTCTCATCCGTGGTCATGTATATGGCGCCCGAACAACCACTTCCCCGGTTGATTCAATGCAACTGCGTACCTATCGGGGACAAGTAACCTTTTCAGATAACGAAGGTTACTATCAAATCAGTAGCAGTAATCCAAGTAATGACACCTTGTATGTTTCTTATAAAGGCAGGTTTATCATGGCTTATCCGATCGGTAAAATCACCACCCCCGAAAAGTTTGATATTTATTTGCAGAATCCCGGTTTTTACGACAACAGCTATTACAATGAGCTGGAGGATGTTCAGGTGCATGCACGCAATTATCACACAGACTCCTTGGAAAAAAGAAGATTATATGGAGATATATTCAATTATTCAAAACCCAAATTCAACCCTTTCCATCCGGTTACTTCCGCGATCAACCTGTTTAGACAACCTTATCTGAACCGGCAAAAACGCTATCAACAATTTGCTGTTAGCAGTGAAAAAGATGGGTACATTGATTCTCGTTTTACAGCTGCTTTGGTGGCCAGTTTAACCGGTATGCAGGACGATGAACAGATTCGGGTATTCATGAAAAAATACCGACCCTCCTTTGAACAGTTAAAAGGCATGGTGGATTTAACCTTAGGTCAATACATTTTGGACTGTTACAAAGTATTCAAAGTGCAACAGAGCACACAAAAAGACTCGACCCAGCTACCAACAAATACAAACACAAGCACGAACAATTAAGTAATTAATTTACCCAAATAAAATCAGCGGTTTTTTTGCAGGCAACGCACTATGTAGTAACTTTGCGGTCAAATTAGCAATTATTAAAACAGGCGTTACCATATTTTTGATCCTACTGCTTAATTGCCAGATCTTTAATAACTTTCTGGTAATGGCTACTTTTTTTGTCAATCAAGATTATATAGCGGCTAATCTCTGCGTCAATAAGGACAATCCTGAAATGCACTGTAACGGTCAGTGCCAGTTAGATAAAAAACTTAACGAAGACAACAAACAAAATCAACCTAATTCATCCGATAAGCGCGTCAGCTTTGAGGCGACTGTCTTTTTATTCAATGAGGCAAATCCACTTGCTCATTTGACACCAGACACCACTGCTACACCCCAAAATGGCATTCCTGTTTTATTCACTGAGCAGGCCTACTATGCCAAACCCATTCATCCACCTGCTGCCTGTTAATTCTAATTCCAGGCAACGTTAGTACAATTTAAGCCGGTTATTCCGTGTATACGCAGCTATACAAAGCTAGAGTACATTAGGTCCATGGTCTATTTGATGGACGTTGTGTAGTTGTTATGCCCCCTTGTAGAATGTTCAGTCACCTAGGGTGACCCCAACATTCAATAGGCAATTCATGGGATATTTCAAAAGGTGTTCTGCTTAAGTGCCTGCTAAACGCTCGCCTCATCCACCCTTGATTTTTTTTAGGAATATTAAGATGCTATTTTTTGATTTTGCATCGTATGGCATGTTGGCTTAACAAGTGCGGACTGATTCAATAAATGCTCCCTCTTAGTTTTAATAAAAGTACATATTGAGTCCGGCCTATGCCACTGCAATCAACCATTTAGGGATATGCCCCATCAGTAAAAATGTGCTACGGTACATGGGGCTCCTTTTAGGGTACTGGCAGGGGTATGCCCTGCCAAATATCAAATCGGAGAGTAGCCCCAACACAAGACCGAATCAATAAAAACACGACAATGATTTACCTAGATAAATATGAAGTATACAATAAAACAATTTCCTGTAAAAAGTTGTATCATACCAAAACTGGCTGGCACCGGGTTTTATCCTCCTTATTCACCTTGTCCATACTACTATTATTTCTGACGCCAATAGTTGCACAACAAACAATTCAACAAATTAAAGGTAAGGTACTGGATCAGCAAACAGGCCAGCCTATCGCTGGTGTAACCATTAGATTTCAGACAAGTTGCTGCCTCGCCGATCACGGGGCGACCTGTCAGTGTATTTCTGATGCAAAAGGACAGTTTAATATGCAATATAATTGCAGCGGTCTTTGTAACAATATGACAGCAGCAGAGGTCAACACTGCTGAAAAGCAAATGGATACTTTGCTTATCACAGCTGTCAACTACCAGCCGTCCACACTTATCAGAAATCATGATCAGGTAAACCAACCTTTTACTGCCTACCTGCAACCACTGACCAATGACCTGTCCGAAGTACTGGTCACTGCTTCCCGGTTTAAGCAGACCCGGGCCGATATTGCGGCCTCCATTGGCGTAGTGGACAGCCTGCAGCTGGCGCTTACAAAGGCCACACAAATTGATCAATTGGTCAATCAGGTGCCGGGTGTTTTTATGGCGGATCTGGGTAGTGAGCAGCATGAAATGAGTATCCGTCAGCCCATTACGACCAAAAGTCTGTTTTTATATTTAGAAGATGGGCTACCCATCAGAACTTCCGGATTATACAATCACAATGCACTTTTAGAAATGAATCTGGCGGCTACTGGCAGAATTGAAGTACTAAAAGGGCCTGCTTCTGCCCAATATGGACCGGAGGCAGTAGGAGGTGCCGTTAATATTATCTCTCTGGCACCCCCGCAAAATCTTTCAGGAAAAATAACGGCCGAAGCAGATAACAACGGCTACAAAAAGACATCGCTTTCTATTGGCAATACTTTTGGCAAATTCGCTGCTGTACTGAGCGGTTATTATGCCAACAGAAATAACGGTCCGATTGATTATAGTAACTATCACAAAACGGCCTTTACCCTGAATACGGTGTATCAAATCAGCCCTTCGCTGAGCTGGCAAAACAAGGCTACTTATGTGGATTATTATGCGGATATGTCCGGTTCACTGGATAGCCTGGCTTTCGCCCATAAGAATTTTACCAGTCATTATCAATTCACCTACAGAAAGGTAAAAGCCTTCAGGGGCAGTTCCATACTAACTAAAACATGGAATCCCCAATCCGAGACGAAACTGTCCTTAATGTACCGTAATAACCAGACAGGACAAAATCCAGCCTATAGAATCAAAGACAATAAAACGGATCCTTTAAAGGCTACAGGCGAGATCAATATGAATGCATTCACCAGCTATGTGGGCTTATTGCAGCACCACCAGCATTTTAATTGGCAAAACAGTTCGCTGATCATGGGCCTAAGTGCAGACATCAGTCCCAGTAATTATGATGCCCGTTTTATTCAGGTCGATAAAAATACCGCCGGCGATTATACCAGTTATAACGATCCTGATTCCGTTATGACGGATTATAATACACATATTAACAACTACGCGGCATTCTTACAATGGCAGATGGATTTACACCCAGGTCTCAGGCTAACGCTTGCCGGCAGATACGACCGTTTTGATTATGATTTTAAAAATCATTTACCAGTAACTGCAGTCAGTGGGGCACCTTCCTCCAATGTTAATTTTAATCACTGGACACCCAAAGTCGGGCTGAACTATAACCTAAAATATGCAGGGTTTTATGCCAGCTATGGGCAGGGTTATGTTCCGCCCCAGGTGACAGAGCTGTTTAATAATGTCAAAGTGCCGTTTTTAAAACCGCAGGTATTTCGTAATTACGAAGTAGGAGGCTGGTTACACCTGTTAAAATCCACCCTGGGCATCGACTGGAGCCTTTACCGTATGAACGGAACAGGAGAAATTATTTCGGTGCGTAACACTGACGGCTCCTCGGAAAATAAAAATGCTGGAAAAACGACCCACACAGGTCTCGAACTGGGATTGAACTATCATCCGGATCATCAGTGGCAAATCCGTCTGGGCGGCACGATAGCCAGGCATAAATTCCAAAAGGAGACACAAAGCGGTGTCACCCTTGATGGCAACCAGATGCAGGCGGCCCCTAGTTTTATTGGTAATGGCACGCTAACCTTCCAGCCGGATTTCCTTAAAGGATTCCACGCCAGCGTTGAATACCAACAAGTAGGTAGTTATTACATGGACGATGCCAACACGACAAAATATAAAGGATTTGAGGTCTTGAATTTCAGGGCAGGCTACCAGTATCATAAAGTAGAGATCTGGGCGAATGCCTTGAATCTGCTGGATTCGTATTACGCCGATGTAGCTACCAAATCAGCCTATGGATATAGCTATAATCTGGGCAATCCTTTTACCCTGGTGGTCGGATTGGCCTTTCACTTTTAAAATGCAAAAAGTCACCTTATGCGCATAAAATCTTTATATCGTCTGCACAGGGCACTCAGTATCATTATCGGCATCCCCATTTTTCTCTGGGCCATCAGTGGCCTGATGCACCCTTTAATGACAAATGTACGGCCAGCCATTGCCACGCAGGAAAGTCCAGAATATTTGCTGTCCAGTGACATTTTAAAAACAGCCATACCGCTTAAAAAGGTTCTTCAAAACGCAGGCATTCACCAAAGTTTCAGAAGCCGGATTGTTCATATGGATAGCACCTGGTATTACCAGGTGCTATCACGACAAAGTCCATCCAATCAAGTCAACAAGAGATCCCGCATCACCGGCACGCAAAACGCTTACTTATCTTTATTGCAGGCCAGGTATTTTAACCTGCAAACAGGCAGAGAGCTTGCACAGGGCGATAAATTATACGCAGCCAGTCTGGCACGCCATTTTCTTAGTGGAAAGCAAAGCCAGGTAAACAGCACGAGTCCCCGGATTAAGTCCATTCAACGTGTCAGAGATTTCACCGCTTCCTACACGTATGTTAACCGGTTATTACCCGTGGAAAAGGTTCGTTTTGAAAGAGCAGACCATATCACTATTTATGTAGATACCCATAATAGCCAGTTTGCCTTCGCACTGGATCAGCACCGACAAAATTTTAATCAGTTTTTTGGATGGTTCCATACCTGGTCCTGGATGGACAGCTTGCCTAAACTTAAAGCAGCGATAATTGCACTCATTTTACTCGTGGCCTTATTTACGGCAGGGCTTGGCATTTATTTGGCAGTCAAGACGAGACCCAAAACGAGCACCCGGAACCGTGCAAATAAAACAACTTCGACGACCTTGACCAAAGCCCGAAAATTACACAGAACTTCCGCTATTATCGGTTCCATATTTTTGATATGCTGGGCCTTCAGCGGGCTGGTTCACGCCATTCAAAACGGAAGAACGCCTTTTTATATCCAGCCTGTTTCTAATGAGCGAATTAAGACAAACTTATTACCAGACAGCCTTGACCAAACTTTTACCCAGTTGGCTGAGTCGTCGCATTTATCTTCAATTGGCCTGATGCAATTGAACGGCAAACTCTTTATGGAGAGCAGTCCTTACGATACAGCAGAGGGTTCCAAAGACTTGATGTTGACTGGTGGCGTAAACGCCACAACTAAGCATTACTACGGTTATGAATACAGGAAAAACAGTATACAAAGCAACAATCTTAGCGCTTGGACGCCTTATACAGAAAATCAAATAGCCAGGCTGATGGCCGCATTGGTTTTAAGAAAAGAAGCCAATTCATCTATTGGGAACAAGCAATTAGATCACCAGATTAGCAAAACAGACACAGCTAGGCTCCAGGCCACTTATTTGACTCATTTTACCGAAGCATATAATTTTTCCGACAAAGTACTACCGGTCTGGCAAATAAGCACGAGCACTTCTGCAGCAATACAGCAGGGGGCAACCTCAGCAAATAACCCAATATTTATTGACGCTTCCACAGGATCATTGGTTAAAAAAGCTGACCCTTTCAAACAGGCAGATGCGCTAATTTTTGCATTTTTCCATAAGCATGAGTTTATGGCATGGGCCGGCAAATCAGCCAAGGATGCCAGTACAGTACTTGGCGTGATCATTGTAATCACGCTGCTAGTTATTGGTTACCGACTGGTATATATCAAATACAAAACCAAGCGAAAGTCATAAAACGCGCCTTAGGCAATGAATGGTAGACTTTTGTGGCATCCCTAAGGTTAAAGTGTATAAAAGGCAGCCTATCCGTGCAGTTTGACGCGTGGATCCAGCACCGTATATAAAATATCGGCCAGTATATTAACGACCACAAAGAAAGTAGCCGTAATCAGCACGCTGCCCATTACTACCGGAAAATCCAGATTTTCCAGGGCGTCTACAGTTGTTTTACCGATGCCTTTCCAGCCAAAGATATACTCGACAAAAAAAGAACCGGCCAGCAGCTCCGCAAACCAACCGGTAATGGCGGTGGCCACTGGATTTAAAGCATTGGGCAGGGCATGTTTAAAGACAACCCTTTTTTTGGTAAGGCCTTTGGCATAGGCAGTCCGGATGTAGTCTTTGCCCAGTACATCCAGCATGGCACTTCGGGTCAGCTGGGTAATGATGGCCAGCGGCCGGATACCCAGGGTTAATGCCGGCAGCCAAAGATTGCGCAGGGCAAGATGTCTACCTGTAACAACGTCATAATCAAAAAGACTTCCGGTCATAAAAAGACCGGTATATTGATGCAGCAAGAAGCCAAAAACGTAGGCGATGACGATGCCCATAAAAAAAGAAGGTGCTGAAATCCCAAGGACACTGGCAAATACCGCCGAGCTATCCATCCAGGTATTTTGTTTGACAGCCGATAAGACGCCCAAAAGGATACCGATAAGGGTCGCAAAGATCATGGCCGAGAAGGCCAGTATCATGGTACCCGGCAAAGCTTCCATCAATATATCCATTACTGGTCTTCTGTTTTGATAAGATCTTCTCAGATAAGGCACTTTGATGCCCACCTTCAGGTCACCACCTACGAAAATACCTTTGAGGCCCTTTTCCTTAATATCTTCTTTAGTGGCAACACCAATAGGGGAGACATCATTTACATACAGCAAAAACTGTTTCCATTTAGGCTGATCCAGGGCCAGTTCTTTGCGGACATTGGCAAGTGTGGCGCTGTCGCCTGTCTGACCTAAAACAAGCCTTGCCGGGTCACCAAAACCCTGGAACAGAAAAAAGACGACAATGACCACGCCCACCAGAACCAGGACACCATAACCCATCTTTTTAAGTATAAATGAAAACATGTAGAAAGCTGCTCAGATTTAATGATGTCAGACCAGAACACCTGGTCCAGGTATAAAGATAACTTATTTTTATTTTTATTTTATCCACAACACTGCGATGCATTTAGTTGCGTGGATTTTACGACTTTTATGGGCCTAATTAATTAAACCGTTTTAATCATAAATGCGTCGTTTTTTGCCGCTTTCAAAATCTTTAAAGATAAAAGCCCCCAGGTTATCCAGGCTGGCAAAATAGGCCTTGCCGTGATTGGCCTCGGTAAATTCTGTGATAAACTGCTGCAAATAGGGATCTGAGGCAATCATAAAAGTGGTGATATCAATTTTTAGTTTTTTGCATTGTACGGCCAGGTTGATGCAACGATTGGTGATTTTTCGATCTAACCCAAAGGCATTTTTATAATACCTGCCACCTATTTTCAGACAGGTAGGCTTTCCATCGGTAATCATAAAGATCTTTTTATTGGCATTTTTTCTTCTGCGTAATATATCCATGGCCAGCTCCATACCGGCGACCGTATTGGTATGATAAGGGCCTACCTGCAAATAGGGCAAATCCTTAATCTCTACGGTCCAGGCGTCATTGCCAAAAACAACAATATCCAGTGTGTCTTTAGGATATTTGGTGGTAATCAGTTCGCTAAGCGCCATGGCCACTTTTTGGCCGGGGTTATTCTATCCTCCCCATATAATATCATAGAGTGGGAGATGTCAATCATCAACACGGTGGAGGTCTGGGCCTTATAATCCGTTTCTCTGATCTGCAAATCATTTTCCTGCAGCTCAAAATGGTCTAATCCGTGATTAATCTGGGCCGTTCGGATACTTTGGGTAAAATCTATTTGCTCCAGTTTATCTCCGAATTGATAACTACGGGTATCCGGGCTGATTTCATCGCCCAGCCCCGGTTTTTTGGTGGGATGATCCCCGTTTTTCGATTTTTTTAGTTTGCTGAAAATCTCTTCCAGGCTTTTTTGTCTAAGCGTCTGCTCTGATTTGGCGGTCAGGGCAAAAGTTCCCATGGCGGGATCTTCTTTTAGATAGCCATTGTCCTTGAGATCCTGAATAAAGTCACCCATCCCGTAGTTTTCATCTGTGAGGTGAAACTGCTTATCGAGTTCCATCATCCAGCGCAGCGTCTCCTCGGCGTCACCACTCGTATAGGGGAGCAGTTGCATAAAAAGATCCAGCAATTGCTCAAACTTGGTTTTGCCAGGTTGGGGTTCATATTTTGAAAAGTTAAAGCCTTCCATAAAACGTTTTTTGGCCTTAGGCCATTTTTTTTAAATCAGCAGTAAGTTACACTGTTTTTAGCTACTTGCCAGAAAATTACGCGGCAGATAGCAATTTTTGGTAAAAATTAAACACATGAAAATTAATAAAATACGAGCTCATCCCAGCTCCAAATCCCCGACAGCTTCAATTTAAGGTAGCTACAGCCCCTTGGATCTGACTAATTGAACATCAAGCTCCTAACACAAGTTAGGTTGGTCATATGCCAAAACATCAGTAAATTGCCGGGGTTTCAAAACATTATTCATTACAAATTAAAATTTTACAATGGCAAAGTACAGAGCAGGCGTCTTATATGGCGAAGAAGTAGCTGCCGTATTCAGCGATGCAAAGGCAGGTAACTTCGCCCTCCCTGCAGTTAACGTAACCGGTACAAATACCATTAATGCAGTACTGGAAACAGCTGCAAAAGTTAATTCTCCCGTTATTATTCAGTTCAGCAACGGTGGTGCGCAATTTTTTGCCGGTAAAGGCATGCCCAATGATAAGCTACAGGCAAATATCAGCGGTGCAATCAGTGGAGCGCTGCATATACATAATGTAGCAAAATACTATGGTGTTCCGGTTATCCTGCACACCGACCATGCTGCTAAAAAATGGTTGCCCTGGATTGATGGCCTGATTACTGCAGGTGAACAGTTCAATAAAGAAAAAGGTCAGCCGCTGTTCAGCTCCCACATGCTGGATTTGAGCGAAGAACCTTTGGAAGAAAACATTGCCACTTCAGTTGAATTCTTCAAGAGAATGGCTCCCTTAGGCATGTGCCTTGAAATTGAGCTGGGTGTAACCGGTGGGGAAGAAGATGGTGTCGACAACTCCCATGTAGACAATTCCAAATTATACACCCAACCTGAAGAAGTGTATGAAGCTTATCAGGCGCTGGCTAAAGTAGGTGATTTATTTACCATTGCCGCAGCTTTTGGTAATGTACACGGTGTTTACAAACCAGGGAATGTAGAACTCACCCCCGCAATTCTTAAAAACAGCCAGGTATATGTTGCTGAAAAATTAGGGCTGGATAAAGATGCCAAACCAGTTTCTTTTGTATTCCATGGCGGTAGTGGTTCTGAAAAATCCCAGATCACCGAAACCTTGGGTTATGGCGTGGTAAAAATGAATCTGGATACCGATATGCAGTGGGCATTTGCCGATGGCGTGTTTAGTTATTACAAACAAAACGAAGCATATCTTCAGGGCCAGCTCGGGAACCCAACCGGAGAAGATGCCCCCAATAAGAAATACTATGATCCACGCGTTTGGTTGCGCAAGGGAGAAGAATCCTTTGTAAAACGTTTGGAGGAAGCCTTCGGCGACTTAAATTGTCTGGGCAAAAACGCATAAAAAATAAGCGTTTACATACGTTTTTATCAAAAGTTCAAACGATTTTAGGATCGTTTGAACTTTTTGTTTTTTTACAATTGTATTTGGCATTTTTCCGCTAAAGCGGACTATATTTGTTTGAAATAGTAATTTTTTATATCTATGGCAGACAAAACCATTATTATAACCGGCGGAGCCGGATTTATCGGCTCACATGTAGTTCGCAGATTCGTTCATCAGTATCCGAACGACCGGATTATTAATCTGGACAAATTAACCTATGCAGGTAACCTAAACAATTTAACAGACATTGAAGATAAGCCCAATTATCAGTTTATAAAGGCAGATATTACAGATAGCCAGCAAATGCTGGATATTTTTACCAAAGACAAGCCTGATGGCATTATTCATCTGGCAGCTGAAAGCCATGTGGACAGATCCATTACCAGTCCCCTGGAATTTGTATTAACCAATGTGGTGGGAACGGTAAATTTGCTTAATGCAGCCCGCAGCACCTGGAAGGATAATTATGATCAGCACCGGTTTTATCATGTATCTACTGATGAGGTTTACGGTGCACTTGGCAAAGAAGGTATGTTTACAGAAAATACGCCTTATGATCCACATAGCCCGTATTCTGCCTCCAAAGCCAGCTCAGATCATTTTGTCAGAGCTTATCACGACACCTATGGTATGAATACGGTGATCTCTAACTGTAGCAATAATTACGGTTCGCATCATTTTCCAGAAAAACTGATTCCACTAGCCATCCACAATATCCAGCATAACAAACCCGTTCCTATTTACGGTAAAGGAGAAAACGTCAGAGATTGGTTATTTGTGGAGGACCATGCCAGGGCCATTGATATGATCTATCACAAGGCAGCCTCCGGATCGACCTACAATATCGGTGGACATAATGAATGGACCAATCTGGACCTTATTAGGCTTTTATGCAAGATCATGGATGATCGCCTAAACAGAGCACCAGGTAGTTCAGAAAAACTAATCACCTTTGTGACTGACAGAGCCGGGCATGACCTGCGCTATGCGATCAATGCGGATAAACTGGAAAAAGACCTGGGCTGGAAGCCCAGCCTGCGATTGGAAGAAGGGTTGGAGAAAACCGTTGACTGGTATTTAGCCAACGAAGACTGGCTGCAAAATGTAACCAGTGGTGATTATCAAAAATATTATGAAAAGCAATACAGTGGCAGATAAGCTACTGAAGAAAATCATTTATGGAAATTAAAGAAACACATTTAAAGGGTTGTTTTACGATGCGTCCTTGGGTCTTTAAAGACGACAGAGGTTACTTTTTTGAAAGTTATAACCAAAAAGCCTTTACGGAGCTGACCGGCTATAGTGCGGAATTTGTCCAGGATAATCAGTCTTTGTCTACCTATGGCACCGTCAGAGGCATACATTTTCAAAGTGGTGCGCACGCACAGGCAAAATTAGTTAGGGTTATTGAAGGTAGCGTGTATGATGTTGCTGTCGATCTCAGAAGGGACTCCAGTACTTATGGAAAGTGGTTCGGTGTGGAACTCTCCGGTGAAAATAACCTTCAGTTATTTATCCCCAGAGGATTTGCACACGGCTTTTCCGTTCTAAGCGAAACAGCGCTATTCAGTTATAAATGCGATAATTTTTACCATAAGGCTTCTGAAGGAGGTATTCGCTATGATGACCCAACCCTGGGCATTGACTGGCAGATTCCTAAAGACAAAATGATCTTATCCGAAAAGGACCTGTTATTGCCTTTTTTTAACGACCTATCTAAAGGTTAAGCTACAGGTAAATCTAAAGAGATTAAGCTAGGGTCTAATCATTTTTTCATAATCTATTACCCATGAAAGGAATTATACTGGCCGGAGGATCCGGCACGAGGCTTTATCCCATTACGCTGGGCATCAGTAAACAACTAATGCCAATCTACGATAAACCGATGATCTATTACCCTTTATCCGTGCTGATGATGGCCGGTATACGGGAAATACTGATCATAACCACCCCTGAAGATCAGCAGGGGTTTATCCGCTTACTTGGAGATGGCAGTAAATGGGGTTGCCGTTTTGAATATATTGTCCAGCCGGTGCCCAATGGCCTGGCGCAGGCATTTGTATTGGGCGCGGACTTTATCGGCCTGGATAAGGTGGCCTTGATACTGGGGGATAATATTTTTTATGGTAGCGGTCTGGCTAAATTATTACAGCAAAATAATGATCCGGTTGGTGGCGTTATATATGCCTATCAGGTAAGTGATCCTGAGCGGTATGGCGTTGTAGCATTTGACGAGCACAACCAGGCAATATCTATTGAAGAGAAGCCTGTACAACCAAAATCAAATTATGCCGTTCCTGGCCTTTATTTTTATGATAACTCCGTTGTAGAAGTGGCTAAAAATATTCAGCCGTCCGCCAGGGGAGAATATGAAATTACGGATGTTAACCGGTATTATTTAGAGCAGGGCAAATTAAATGTAGGTGTTTTAAGTCGGGGAACAGCCTGGCTGGATACGGGTACACATGATTCCATGATGGAAGCCTCTCAATTTGTACAGGTCATTGAAAACAGACAAGGGTTAAAAATAGGCTGTCCGGAAGAAATTGCCTTCAGAATGGGCTTTATAGACCGAGCGCAATTACAAAAAGTTGCAGAACCATTAAAGAAAAGTGGCTATGGGGAATACCTGCTGAAGCTCTAAGCATCAAGGGCAGCTATTTTTTATTCCAACCAAATATTAAACATAAAAGTGAGCGAAAAGACAACAAAAGTAGTCCTGATTGGTTATGGCCATATTGGCAAAAGACACGCTGCGGTAATAATGGGCAGTAAATATTTTGAATTGGTCGCGCTGGTAGATACCCATCACGAAAAGCGACCAGAAAACTTACCAGAATCAGTTAGTTTTTTCGCGACGCTCAATGATTTTCTGGCTGCAGAAAAAAAAGCAGGATTAGCGATTATTGCAACCCCCAACGGTTTGCATGGTCAGCAAATCAAGCAGTGTTTAGATAATGGATTGAATGTTGTTGCAGAAAAGCCCATTGTATTAAGTAGCACCGAGCTAACAGCGCTCCATCATAAGGCTATTAATGCCGGACTTCAATTATTCCCTGTCGTTCAAAACAGATATGCAAAAATAGCTACCTGGCTACAGCAATTGTTACAAAAAGAACTGCTTGGTCAGATTTATATTATACAAGTAAATTGTCTTTGGAACCGCGACGAACGTTATTATCAAAAAGAGAGCTGGCATGGCGATCTGCAACTGGATGGTGGCAGTCTATATACACAGTTTCTGCATTTTATTGATATGCTGTATTGGTTATTTGGCAAACCCAGTGTCAAATCTGCAACCTTATTAGATTTTAATCATCAGGCGCTTTCTAATTTTGAAGATTCAGGACTTATCCAATTTGGGTTCACAAAGGGAATCGCCAAGGACGCCCTGACGACCATGACCTTTAGTACCGCTGCCTGGAGTCAAAATGCGGAAAGTTCACTTACCATAATTGCCGAGAAAGGGTCCATCAAAATAGCAGGGCAGTATATGGAAAAACTGCAATACGCTATCGGAGACGGCCTGCCAAATGAAGTAGCGCTGCAGGAGGAACTCTCTATGGACATATATAAGGAAAAATATGGTGCAGCCGGTGGGCATTATCAGTTTTGGGACGAAATGGAAAAGTTCTATAAAGGTCAGTCGCACGCCTTACCAACCGTCCAGGAGGCAACTGAAGTAATTGAGATTATTGAGCAGATTTATCAAAATAGATAAATTAATTTTGAGCGGCTTATTTCTTTGGAAAAGTGGTGTCATTAATCATGATCAATATAGGCTCTAAAATTATATAACAAAACTGGAATGACCCACCACAGAAATACTTTAAATCAAAATAACCATATTTTATGTCAAGAATAAAATATAGCGCTTGTCTAGTTTTATCACTATCTTTTCTGATTTATTCCAAAATCAGTGCACAGAGTTGTGAGGAAATATATAATATCTCCTTGCCTTATTCCATATTCACAACATTTTTTAAAAAGAATCCCCAAATTAAAAGCGTGCATTTTGAATCAAAAAATAAAAACCAATATTACGTAAGCTTAAACTCATCCAAGGGCAAAACAAATATTATAGAAGGTTACTATTTAGAATTTGAAGGTGATAAATATATTTTCGACTTAAAATACCCACATTTAAAACTAGACAAATTACCATCTTTAGATCTCAAAGTATTCCCAGCGAATAAAGAGCTGGGCATTAAATACAAAACAAATACCGACGTTTTCAGAGATAGTATGAAATACACAAGGCATATTGCCTCAACAAAAATTATTATTATTATTATTATATAAATCGACTTCGATTTTCAGCGGGTTATAAGGAAGATATTGATAGTTTAGCAAAAATTTTTCAGATAGATTTTATCAATCAAAAAATCATCACTGTCCCCAGTGATTCAGTCGTTTTATTTTATGGCGCTGTAGAAAGGAATGGGACAATAAGCGAAGTCCAGTTATATACAAATAAAAGTACTCAATATACTAAATTTATAAAAAAGGAGCTTGAAAGAAATAATACGGGGTGGTCTCCATTAACAGTTTCAGGAGGTAAGCTTCTAAGATCCAAGATGCTGATATATATTAAATTGCATAATAATAAAATCACCTTATCCACAAGACTGGATGCATACAAAAGAAGCTTGGGCATTAAAACCCTCTATGCCCCAATAAATCATAAAAGTACACCTTGATTCAAATTATTGAAATATAATATACATTTTTGATAAGTAAGCAGCAATGTACCACTTTATCACAAATAAGGCATACCACCTCGGTAATCAGCATTGATCCATTTCAGTAATTACCATGTACCACTTCGGTAAGTAAAAAGTACCATTTCAGTAACGAAAAACTATTTCGGTAAGGAGAATTGATCAATTTCGGTAATCAGGATGTATCACTTCGGTATTGCATGTACCACTTTGGTAGGTAAAAAGTACCATTCCGGTAATTAGGAAATAAGGATTCCACCGTATGATTTTCTGTGATTATCAAAAAACAGGTGCAATAAGCAAAATTGAATTCTATAATACTTCCCAAAACCATTTTCTAATTTCATAAAAAATCAATTGCTAGAAATTGGTAGTGGTTGGGCTCCCGAACTTCAAAACGGCAGGTCAATAATAAGTAGTATCATAATTTATTTAAATTTACAAAATGACGGGACGTTTGTTATTTCTTCATCAAGATGGAACAACCTTAAATAACCCCCTCTTTGAGAATATCTATCAACAACAAAAATATATAGCAAATTTATCCCTGATAATAAATCTGTCCACTAAATCATCGTTTGGCAATCTTGATTAATCCTCAGTAAACAATTGAGCCATCAGGCTACAGCCAAGAGCGTATAACCTTTAATTCACTAAATCAAAAAATCAAAGGAGCCATCTTCTCAAATTCCATTTTTGTTCATTATATTTACAATTAACATTTTGCATCATTAAACGCTAAAATCAAAATTGTACGAATGACAGAAAATGCAGGGGTATTACCGACCAAACCTCACTATGCCATTTTGGATGGTTTAAGAGGGGTAGCAGCCGTAATCGTTGTATTATTCCACACCTTTGAAGCCCATGCGGAGAGCTCGCTCACCCAAATAATCAATCATGGTTACCTGGCAGTGGATTTCTTTTTTGTATTATCAGGTTTTGTAATAGGGTATGCCTATGATGACCGCTGGCATAAATTGACATTAGGCAGCTTTTTTAAAAGAAGGCTACAAAGGTTACAACCAATGGTGATCATGGGTATGGTGATAGGTGCCATATGCTTCTATTTCGGTGATTCCTCCTTATGGCCAGCGATTCATACCATCCCAGTTTGGAAGGTGATACTGACGATGTTAATAGGCTTTACCTTGATACCAGTTACACCGAGCATGGATATTCGCGGATGGCAGGAGATGCATCCACTGAATGGCCCAGGTTGGTCATTATTTTTTGAATACATTGCTAATATTCTCTATGCAGTAGGACTCAGAAAACTATCCAAAAAGGCATTGTCGGTTTTAGTTATCTTATCTGCAGCACTATTGGTCCATTACCTGCTCACTTCTAAAAATGGTGATGTGATTGGAGGCTGGAGTGTTACGCCTGAACAATTACGGATCGGTTTTACCAGGCTATTTTATCCATTCTTTGCAGGGCTTTTGCTGTCCAGAGTATGCAAACCAGGTCGCATTAAACGTGCTTTTCTCATTTGCAGCCTGCTTATCTGTGTAGCACTGGCAATGCCTAGATTAGGTGGAGATGCTCATCGTTGGCTAAATGGCCTTTATGAGGCATTTATAATCATTATTATTTTTCCATTAGTTGTCTATGTAGGTGCTAGCGGCTTTACGATAGCTAAGGCAGAAAAGAAAATTTGTAAATTTTTGGGCGATATTTCTTATCCTCTATATATCACCCATTACGCCTTCATATATATTTACACTGGCTGGGCCAGTGACCACCATTTAACAAATATGCCTCTAGCGATTGGTTATGGCGCACTAACAGTAATTGGTTCTATTTTGGTGGCTTATCTTTGTTTAAAATATTACGATGAACCCGTCAGGGCGTGGCTCAAACGTAAATGGAAATAGCCATTTATAAAAATCTACATCACCATCAATGCTGGAATTATTTTACACAAATTCACCCCATTCAAAAAGGTTATTGCTGAATTTCAGAGATTATATTCCTTCATTTGCAGATTGACAATTCAATGAAAGAAAAAGGAAAGTAAAATTATCCAAAAAGAGTTATATGAACTTAGACCGTTATACATTCAATTCCAATAGCAGTTATCTTGATTTTGAATTTCAAAGTGAAGGGCCAAAAGGCAAGATAAAAAAAGTAGTCCGTTTCAGTCCGCAAAATGCGAATGGGATTACATACTTTAATCTTGGTTTTGGCGATGTAAATCCGGAAACAGGCAATATTGATGATTTATCTAAATCGAACAACGGTGATCGAGACAAAATATTAGCGACAATTGCACAAAATTACCAAAATTTTAAATATTTATGGATTCGTTGGTGGCAAATGGCAACAATTTAAAAAAGGAGTGAATTATAATGCTTTTTTGGTTGCACGGGCTGACGCATTAAAATAATTTGTTCCGCATTTCACCTATGTGGCCTAACAAATAGATATTACGATATTTATCCACATGTATTGTTTTGGTTCTTTGGATTCCTTTTCATTGCGTAAAAGAATAACATGGAATGTACTCCCTTGAACTATTTTCGCAGTTACAAAGACCATAGGATGAAACGTAAGCAGGTGCATAAATTGGATACGATAATAGCTATTACATTGGCTGCAATAATATGTGGAGCTGAGAGCTGGTATGATATAGCGGAATTTGGCAAACAGAAAAAAGACTGGTTGAGTCGCTTTTTAGACCTTTCTGGCGGCGTTCCTTCCCACGATACATTTAACCGCTTCTTTTCAATGGCAGATAGCGCCGCCCTGGAGAATTGTTTTAGAGAATGGATATCCTGAAAGATGATTGAGTTGAATTTAGTTTATTGTTATTGGCATATTACCAGATAATACTAAATCGCCGGCAAATGCTTTTACACCTAATTTACACCAGTATTGTTATAAGTTTATTGATAATCAGCTATTTTATACATACCGAATTGGTAAAGTTCTTTGACAATTTGAATAATGTGAGAAACAAAATCAATCAAATAAATAACATCTAATCAAACACCTGCTGCCAACAAGCAGTTTGGCCAATGACCGGTGTTTATGGCTTAAAAGTTATTCGTCCGCCCGTTTTATCACAATTGATTTCTAATTTAAGAGGGCCGCGTTCAGACACTCAGACTCCCATTCACAAAAGGATATTCCATTAATTCAGGCATTATTTTAGACTGTAAAACACTGTGCAGTGCATTAGTATGTCTGGTATGGTGGATATCAGAGCCCACGTAGTCGTACATGCCTTTTTCAAAAAGATAAGTAGCCACTTTTTTAACATGCTTTCCGTAATATCCAGAAAATGCGATCAGATTCAATTGAAATAAACAACCCTTTTCCTTCAGTTCATCATATTTATCCAGAGTATTGTGATAGAAATTATAACGCTCCGGATGGGCTAATATAGGTTGATACCCGTGGGTCTGTAAGGCAAAAAGGCCATTATGGAGATAAGGTGATTCCAGTAGATAAGACATCTCAACCAAAACCCGGTTATCATGAATGGTCAGCATCTTTTCACCACTTTCAACCATCTTTACAAACCTTTCATCAATCATGTATTCTGCAGCCGCCTCAATTTGCATTTCTATGCCATTTTTCTGGACAGCTTCTCTAAGTAAGTCTCTTCTCTCCAAAATCGTCTTCGAGTCGTTAGGATAGATATCTTCACTAGAGTGGGGTGTAGCGACCATTTTACGGTATCCATGACGATACATACTCTCCACGAGTGCCAGACTGTCCTCAATTGACTGAGCACCATCATCTATACCAGGTAGAATATGACTGTGTATATCCGTTTTGACAAATCCCCAGTCACGGCTCTTTGTCGCAGCAACACTAGATTTTTTAAACAAATTGAACATCCTACAGATTTTCAGATTAAAGCAGCTATTTAGTTCCGGCAAAACCGGCTAAGATGTAAATGAAGATAGGGCAGTAGCCCTATCTTCTAAATTAAAATTTATTAGATCACCAGCATGGCATCGCCATAGGTGAAGAAATTGTATTTTTCCTTAATTGCGACCTGATAAGCTTCCATTGCCAGATCATAACCTGTAAATGCGCAAACCATGATAAGTAAACTAGTCTTAGGCAGGTGAAAGTTTGTAATCAAACTGTCAGCAATACTGAATTTATGTGGCGGGTGTACAAACACATTTGTCCAGCCTTCATTTGGTTTCAATAATCCCTGGGCAGTAAAACTACTTTCCAAGGCACGCATAGTGGTGGTACCGATAGAACAAACCCGGTGACCAGTGGTTTTAGCCGCATTGACAATTTTGCAGGTTTCATCCTCTATGCGAAAATACTCAGCATCCATTTTATGTTTGCTTAAATCCTCTACTTCAATTGGACGGAAAGTGCCAAGACTGGTATGCAACGTTAATTCTGCAAACTTGATCCCCTGGATCTCCAGGCGTTTGATCAATTCCTTGCTAAAGTGCATGCCCGCTGTGGGCGCTGCTACCGCGCCTTCATATTTAGCATATACGGTTTGATAGCGTTCCTTATCCTCTTCAGTTGGTTTACGTTTAATATATTTTGGTAGAGGCGTTTCACCCATAAATTCCAGCATTTTTCTAAAACTGGCCTCATCGCTGTCCCAAAGAAAGCGGATGGTTCTGCCTCGGCTGGTCGTATTGTCGATTACCTCAGCCACCAGTTCATCATTTTCCCCAAAATAAAGCTTGTTTCCGACACGAATCTTACGGGCAGGATCCACGATGACATCCCAAAGTCGGTTTTGTTTGTTGAGTTCACGTAGCAAAAAGACTTCAATTTTAGCACCGGTCTTTTCCTTTCTGCCATACATTCTGGCCGGGAAAACTTTTGTATTGTTAACAACAAAGACATCCTTGTCATCAAAATAGTCCAAAACATCCTTAAACTGTTTGTGCTCAATACGGCCGGTATTTCTTTCTACGACCATCAAACGCGAATCTTCACGACGTTTTGGGGGATTCTGGGCAATTAAATTAAGGGGTAAATCGAAGCGAAACTGAGATAATTTCATGTGCTTGGTTCAAATTTTACAGATGTTTCCCTAAAAAAGCGGGCCTTTTTGGGGAGTATCCTGTGTCTATTAATTAATATTATTTAATAGCCCACATACATACTGTCGACGCCTTACGGGGCGACTGGATGATGTTACGGCATCATTATAAGTGCGCAAAATTACGAAAATTAATGATCACAACCTGATATTAACGTTTCAATTCATATAATATTATGCTTTTATTCACGGGTTCGGACAAATAATTGGGTAAAATAAGCGACTCCCTGACGGTTGTAAGCAATCCCAATGCCAACCTTGTTGAACTTTCCCCTTAGATTCTTTCTATGTGGTGCACTATGAATCCAGATATTTACGACCTGCCTGGCAGAGAGTTTGCCAAAAGCAACATTTTCACCGGTGGCAATATATCTACCGTATTTAGCCCTTAGTTTGTTGGTCCTGCTTTGAAAGCCGCCATGGCCAAACCCAGCTCTTCCGGCGGCCATGTCACTACTATGCTGCTGGGCCAGTCGGGAGGCTGTACCATCAAGTACAAGCGCCGGCAATCCTTGCCGGTGCCTGTATTGATTCGTATATTTTAAAATTTCACGTTGGAACTGGCCTCTGCTTTGAGCCGAGACACATACAATAAGTCCAAACGAGCATAGGGAAATAAAAAGTAATGATCTGAACTGGCGCATACTATTAAATGATTTAGGGTTTTCCCATGTATGACTTCCTAATGATGGGCTTGGTTTATTCTGATCAATGTTTCACCTTGCTTTCTATTGAATTATCTACTTACAATATGTTCGGCCCTATAGGCGGCCACCTGTTTTACTGTATTATCCGCAAAATCCCTGAATGCCTTCTTTGAAATCTCATCTTCACCCATCATAGCAGGCGCACCCTGATCGCCACCTTCCCGGATACTTTGTACAAGTGGGATCTGGCCCAAAAACTGGATATCATATTCATCGGCCAGGTGCTTGCCACCTTCTTTACCAAAAATGTAGTACTTATTATCTGGCAGTTCCGCCGGCGTGAAATAGGCCATATTCTCTATAATACCCAAAATGGGAACATTAATCTGCGCCTGACTGAACATGGCGATACCTTTTTTGGCATCTGCCAAGGCTACATCCTGCGGGGTGGTCACGATCACCACACCGGTTACGGGAACTAACTGCATGAGAGTCAGATGAATATCTCCTGTTCCTGGAGGCATATCAATGATCAGGTAGTCCAGATCACCCCAATATACATCTGTTACAAACTGGCGAACGGCGCTACTAACCATAGGCCCTCTCCAAACAACAGCTTGTCTTTCATCTACTAACAGACCAATACTGATAATTTTTATTCCATATTTTTCCAGCGGCGCAATCTTGGCCTTGCCCTCCACTTCCATCATCATGGGACGATCACCGCGCACACCAAACATAATCGGGCCACTTGGACCATATATGTCGGCATCCATAAAACCAACACTGAAACCATCCTGAGCCAGGGCCAGGGCCAGGTTGGCAGAAACCGTGCTTTTGCCTACACCGCCTTTTCCGCTGACAACTGCAATAATATTTTTCACGCCAGGTAATACTTTTTCATGAACGGCAGCGATTTTGCTGGTTTTAGCGGTAAATGTAACGTTTACATTTACTTCAGGGTCCAGCTTTTTAATCTGGGTTTCACATTGTTCATTGATACTACCTTTATGGGGAGCCGAGCTCATGGGTACGCCCACGGTCAGCGAGATGTTCTTATCATGGATTTTAATATCAGACACCATATGTAATGAGATGATATCCTTTTTCTGCTCAGGATCTATCACATTAGTGAGCGCCTTTACAATTTCTGCTTCCGTCATCTTTATATAAAATTTTAGTAATGGGTAATTTTTCTGGTTGCAAAAATAACCCATTACAAGGGACTTCCCGAATAAATGGCACCAAAAGCCCAAAGCCCCCGTTTAATATTACGTTAAACCGGTGGCAATTAATGTATTTTCATTAATTTTGAAACGTACCACTGGTGGATAAAATCCATTTTAAATAAAACAAAGTAATCCCTCTAGTGCCATTGCAAAGAAAACGAATGAAAAGACGCATATATTTTATACTGATTTTACTGTTAGCATTGGCCATAGGCCAAAAGGCTGAGGCCCAACAGCAAAAGGTCATTCAACTCTCTGGTATTATCCAAACGACTGATAGCACGATACTGCCTGGAGCCAGCGTCTTTGTCAAAGGCACTAAAAGAGGTACGATCTCCAATGATGCGGGTATCTATTCTATTGCCGTTTCACCGGGAGACTCCATTGAGTTCTCTTATATCGGCTTTAAATCAGCCATTGTCCATATACCACAGGAAACGACCAATAGTCAATTATACAGTTCTCCCAGGCTGGCCGAAGACACCGCATTTTTACCTACGGCCATTGTCAGCCCACTGCCAACCCCTGCACAGTTTAAATACATGTTTTTAAATTCCCCTATTGTACGTACCAATGCAGATATCGCCAGGGAAAATCTCAATATTAAAAACCTGTTAAGGGAAATGCGCCGCATGCCCCTTGACGGAGATGCCATTTATAATATGCACAGCAGAGAACAGTTCCAAAGAGGCGCCGGTAGAGGCATGGTACCCACCTCTGGTATTTTTAACCCACTGGCATGGCGAGACTTTGTTCGTTCCCTGAAAGAAGGCGGCTCCAGTGATTAGCGCGACACTTACAAAGGTGAAACCAGGGTAAGATCAGGGTAAAATAAGGGTTAATCAGGACAGATCTACCCTGAACCTGATTCCAATCAGCATTGAATAAAGCAACGTCGCGTTTAATCTATTAGCCAGGTAATGCACTTACCTTTAAAAGCAAAATCTGCCAGTCAAAACAAGATTACATTAAAATAATCCAGAATTATTGGATGACCCAGGCCTATTTTTAGGATTTACGGCCTATCTTGCATTTAGTATATGTAATACATAAAAATAGTACAATAAATCGTTCTAATACATCATTAACTGGTAAGAAAATCTACACAAAATGCAAATCATAGCAAGAAAGGGCAGGTCCCAAGCCCGTACAATCAAGTCATTGCTGAAAACAAAATCATTCATGGCCGGGTTATCACTGTTATCGCTGGTAGTCATAACACAACCAGCGATCGCACAGACCACCACCAATAGTTCAGCTATATCCGTGCAATCCAGTAAGACCGATAACCGGTATCCTTTGATCCCTTACCCGCAGTCTTTAATACCCGCGGCCGGTCAGTTCATTTTTAACCAAAATACCCATCTAATAGCCGATAGCAAAACACTTGGTATAGAAATCCAGGACTTAAAGGAACTATTACAATTACCACTTAAGCCGGTAAGTAACCTACCTGAGGCAAATTTCATCTCCCTGGAACTGGACGGATCACTTACACACCCAGAGGGCTATTCATTAACCATTACGCCGGCATCCGTCAAGATTATTGCCAAAGACAAGGCTGGCATTTTCAGAGCAATAGAAACGATCCGCCAGTTACTGCCACCATCTTTGGAAGGAGCAAAGGGGGCGGATAATCAAGCCATACCAGCAGCTACTATCACCGATTATCCTGCCTATGCCTATAGAGGGATGCATCTGGATGTCGCCCGCCATTTTTTCTCCATAGATTACCTGTATAAATTTGTGGACAGGCTAGCACTCTATAAATTCAATAAATTCCATTTACACCTGACAGATGATGAGGGCTGGCGCATTGAAATCAAAAAATACCCTAAACTAACCAGCGAGGGCGCCTGGCGCACCCTGGATAGTCACGACTCAGCCTGTATCAAAAGGGCAGAACAGACCGGCAACCCGGATATGTATCTGGACAGCAGCCACCTTAAAATGATCCATGGGAAAATGATGTATGGCGGCTTTTACACCCAAAAAGAAATGAAAGCATTGGTGGCGTATGCCGCTGCCCGCCATATTGATATTATTCCAGAAATCGATATGCCAGGGCACTCCAGAACAGCCATCCGGCTTTATCCATTCCTAGCCTGCTCCGCAGCCAAGGAAACCGGTCAAGGCTTTTCAGTCCCGATGTGCCCCTGCAATGAGGCTACTTATACTTTTGCCGAAAACGTCTATAAAGAAATCTTTGCTATTTTCCCCTATGAGTATGTGCATTTAGGCGCCGATGAGGTCAATAAAGAAAGCTGGGAAAACTCCGCTGAATGCGCCGTTACCTTAAATAAAGAAGGTCTTAAAAACGTCAATGAATTGCAAAGCTATTTTGTCCGCCGCATGGAACAGTTTTTTAATAAACATGGCAAAAAGCTCATTGGATGGGATGAGATACTGGAAGGAGGGTAACCCCTACGGCCAACATCATGTATTGGCGTTCCTGGGTGCCTAAAGCACCCATTATAGCGGCAAAGAAAGGCAATAAAGTCATCATGACACCTGGCAATCCTTTATATTTCGATGCCATTCCTGATAAAAATTCATTGATGAACGTCTATCATTTTAACCCGATACCGGCAGGGCTGAATAAAGAGCAGGCCGCCAATATTCTGGGTGCACAGGCCAATTCCTGGACAGAGTATATTCCTACCACCAATCGACTGGAATATATGGAATATCCCAGAATGCTGGCCTTAGCAGAAGTCTTGTGGACGGCTAAAACAAACGACAGTTCCTTTATGCACCGCTTGAACAAGCAGTACGTAAGAATGGACAAAATGCATATTCATTACCGTTTGCCCGATATTGAAGGGACTTTACAAAACAATGCCTTTTTAGACAGTGCCGTATTAAATGTCTATCCGCCTAAAGAAGACCTGGTTATTCATTATACCACAGACGAAAAGACACCTGAATTAACAGATCCCGTATTAGACCATCCATTGGTCATTAAGTCAGATAAAGTGATTAAACTGGCCGCATTTACCCCTGCGGGCATTAGAGGCGATATCTATACCTGCCATTATACCAAAACCACCTTAAGTCCTGCCGTGATGGTCAAAAGAAATTATACAGGCATGAATGTCAGTTATTATGCAGGTCAATTTAAAACAGTCAAAGGAATGGATCAGAAGGCGGTGACCCAAAAATGGAACCAGCCAGACTTAAGCGTAGATGCCCAAAAAGCCACAGCAGGCGCTTTTGGTCTACGTTACAGCGGCCTTATTACCGTTCCGACTTCTGGCATTTACACTTTTTATCTGACAGCAGATGATGGAGCCGTGCTTACCATAGATAATAAAACTGTCGTCGACAATGACGGCCTACATTCCGCAGTAGAGAAAAATGGCCAGATTGCCCTGGAAAAAGGGCACCATTTTTTTAAACTCGATTTTATTGAAGGTGGTGGCGGTTATAAACTCCAGCTGAAATATGCCGGTCCCGGTGAAAATACACCCCAGCTCGTAACAGCAGATATGCTGCGGTAATCACTTACAACGAAACCCTGGTTTAATTCAAGTCCAAAAGCCCTTAAGACAGCACTAAACAGCAAGCGCGCTATTTAATGCTGTCTTTTGTTTGAAATAGCTCCTTTTATACCATCTTGGCAATTTTGGCAATTTTAGCATTCTTATAATTGATCGGATGTCTATTGTCAGCTGTAAGCTAAGACACTCATCTTCGGGATAACTGCTGCTGATACGAGACAGTCCCTTTCCTAAAGTCTATCCTTACAATACTATATAAGTCCGGTTTTATTCAAGACAACTTTTTTACTTTTGCGCATGACAAAGTCACTGATTAAAAAAAGTCACAAAATAACAAGGAGGCAACAGCACTATGCAAAAGATGGCCAGGGACTAAGTAAGCGCCTACTACTGCTCATGTCCATTACAACAGGGGTAGTCGTGGCAAACAATTACTACAACCAGCCTTTACTTGGACTAATGGCAAAAGACTTTGGCGTCTCAGAACTACAAATCAGCAGTATCCCCATGCTGACACAAATCGGTTATGCATTTGGCCTGTTTTTTATCGTACCACTGGGGGATAAGCTAAAACGTAAAAAACTAATCCTTGCAGATTTTGCCTTTATTATTATTGCTTTAGTTGGCATGGCACTTTCCACCACACCTTTCCAATTAAAGTTGTTTAGTTTTTTAATTGGCTTTAGCGCCGTCATTGCTCAGTTACTGGTCCCCATGGCAGCGCAATTATCCACCGATGATAAAAGAGGCAGTGCCATCGGCACTGTCATGTCAGGGCTATTAATGGGCATTCTAGCCTCCAGAACACTCAGCGGTTATATTGGTGCTCACTTCGGATGGCAAGCCATTTATTATATAGCGGCAGGTTTGATTTTTTTGCTTTTTTTCTGTCTGGTCAGATTACTGCCGGAAATCAATCCGGATTTTAAAGGGACCTATCCGGCACTGTTAAAATCCATTATTACACAGTTTCGTACGCAGCCTGGTTTAAGGCTAGCTTCCTTCAGGGGCGCATTTGATTTTGCCTGTTTCAGCGTTTTTTGGACAACCATTGTGTTTTTGCTGGAAGGAGCGCCATTCCATATGGGTAGTGATGTTGCCGGCGCTATGGGCCTTGTAGGTATTGCCGGGGCTATTGTCGCCTCTTATGTAGGTAAACTAAGCGACAGGGGCAGCAAAAACAAGCTCATTATGATGGGCATATTGATCGTGCTACTATCCTGGGTGGTACTCGGATTTTCTGGCAAAAGCATGGTGGGACTTATTATTGGAGCGTTCTTATTAGATTGGGGCGTCCAATCGGTTCATATTACCAATCAGGCCATTATTTTTCAGGGCAATCCTACTGCCAGAAATAGAATCAATACCGTTTATATGGTTTGGTATTTTATCGGTGGCTCACTAGGGACACTGGTAGGAGGGGCCATCTGGTTTTATACGGGTTGGTTGGGCACCGCACTTAGTGGGGTAATTTTATCGCTTATGATGCTGGTACTCCACATAATCGGCAGTCGCCATTTGTCTGGGCCAGTAGACGCCTGATGATCAGGCCTTATAACATTAAACCCCCAGCGGGCTGGAAGAACAAAAAAACTGCCGCAAATTACCGGTCAAGACCAGGTAATTTGCGGTAGTTTTTTACTTGTTTTCAAGTATTGTAACAATAAAAAAGATACGCTCTATCGTTATAACTTCATCTTCTTGCGCAATTTGCCGTCAATGGCATTTTTGTTCACCATAATGGCAACTGTCTTATAATTGATAAAAGCTTTGGAAGCATACAGAAATCCTTTATAGATATTACCCGTACCCCAGGAGTTTTTCACTATATAAAATTCATCCCCGTTTTGATCTTTGGCTAGTCCAACAATATGCATCAGGTGATCATCTGTGGTCCTTTTATTATTATAGGCGGCCTGCCTGTTTTCAGGGGTAATTTTCATTTCCGGGGCAGGATGGGTAAACCAGCCTGCAATAGTTGCCTTGTCCAGGTTTTTAGCATTAAGCGTATCGGCTCCCTGAGGAACTACAGCCGCACTGTTCAACCAGCTAAAATAGGGTTCAGAGCAATCCGTATCCCATTCAACGGTATAGCCTTTTTTTAGCGCACCGTCAATGATTTCTGTCAGATCAGACAGTGGTACATTTATATAATTTTCCATGAAGGCCCAGTTATCGGGCACCATCAGCATCCCTGTTTGCCAATAAGGCGTATTGGTTTGGCTCATGATTTCTACATAATCATCCGCCTTTAGGCCAGTATATTCACTTGCGAAGCTTTTAGGTGTATAAGACTTGCCATTGTAGGTAAACTCAGCAGGCACTTTTCCTAAATGCTGATCCAAAATCTGATTGATAGTATCTTTCCAATTAGCAGGGATATGATGTGCCTCCAGCCAGCCTTTCAGCTTACTTAGGATTTCTTTTTGCATGGGACCAAAATTATTAATCGTATCCCCGTTAATAAGACCCGTATATACGGATTCAGGCATAGTACCATATTTAGCCAGCATATTGGTTACGTCATGTGCCTGGCCACCATCTCCATAATTGACATTGCCATCCATGCGCAAATAGTTTTCGGCCTTTTCTAAATACACATTACGGGCTGTAAATATTTTGGAAAGATGAACGGGCGCTTTTCCCTTTTGATCATCTCACTTTCTAAAAAGGAATTTGTCGAATAACTCCAGCAGGTTCCGGACTTACCCTGGTTTTCCACTGGCGTATAGGTCAAATTAATCAAGTCTGTAAAATGATACCCCTGTTTATCCAGGATCGTTTGGTTCTTATTGACTTTACTAATCAGCCCCTCCTGTGCACTGGCTTGCACGAATAGCCCCATACAAACAGCCGCTATTGCCAAACTGGCCGCCTGTTTCAATTTAGTTGTATACATTTAATACAATTTTTTTTATGCTTACTTTAGTTATTGTTCGTTACTACATCTTCATAGTCAGTACTTTGCCTGGCTCATCTAAACAAGATAGTGGCCTGAAAATCGCTTACTGGCTATTTTCAAAGATAGGGGATTGCTACAAAATAGCCAGTAATTCCTTATCTCAGCTCAATTAGAAACTGTAATTATTGCCTGTAATACTACACCACCTAATATTGGGCGTTGGAAATACGCTTGCTGCCGGTGCAGTTCTATTTTGGCTGCACTTAGTTAGTTTTAGAGAGGCAGCTGCTGGGTGCAATGACTAAAATTTGAAACATGACGCGGCATCCTTAAAATAAAGTCTGCCATTTATATAAGTGAAAATCATTCACTTATCTGAAAAACCACTGGGTATTTTAAAAGTCAAGCCTTATATTTGCTTATAGCAACGTTATAGTTGATCCAGACGCTATACCGTTCATTATCAATTTAACGCGTTATTTTAAAGGACACAAATGAGAAGTAGACAAAAAAACAGCAGTTCCAAAAACAACAGAGCCCGCCATCAGGCGCCTCCCAGCCTCTGGCAGGAAAATTCTGCAGAACTTGCCATACAACTTCTTGCCGCCCTTGATTTTGAGGGTGCGCAGTCGGCCTTTAATAACTGGATCCCCCAGGCATCGATGGACCCTTCAATTGAGCAAAAGGAACCCGCTGCTTTCGCGGCTATTCGCGCAGCAAAAGATTGGGGGCCGTTGCTCTCAGAATGGATCAATACAGGTAAACAGCTATTGCCAATGAATGCCCTTCAATTGGACAATTTACTTATCCAATATCAAAACTATGATTTTGGCAAATGGTTGAAGTTATTTTCCCAAAATCTATTGCAGTTGTTTTTAAGGATGAGCCAAGATCTTATAAGGATCCATAATCCGTCTGTAAACGAAGGGCAGAAGACTTTGACTGATCAGCCAAATAAGGAGCCAACCCCTGCTAAAACAAAAAAATCAGGCACACAAAAGAACAACCAAAATAATAAGGCGTTCAAGCAGGCGGCAAAGGAAGCAAATTTATTATATCCCGTCATAACCAAAATCACCGGACACTTACTCTCCAAGCACGCAACGACTAAAACCCTTGGACAGGCGAACGATTTATTAAAGCTGGCCTTTAAGGCATTTCATATGGACGGCAGGTACTCTTATTTACTTGCTCACTGCTATTATAAGAACCGCAAAAAGGAGCAGGCCAACCAACAATTTGCCTACAGTTTATTATACTATCCAGAGTTGACACTAAGTTTCAACGAGGACAAAGCGCTTTTCCAGTTCCCAAAAGAAATCGTGGCGCTGATAAAAAAACAACCGCAGCCTGCAAAAGCGGTTACTTTGGGCGTCATCAAGGGTATTTTTAAATTAATTGAACTACCGTCCGACCTTCATTTTTCTGATCAGCAACATCAAGATGCGTTGCAATGCTACCTAGCTTTACAGCAGGCAGAGGCGGCTGCTTACCAACCTCGAAAAAACCTTCGACAGTTGGCTGATACCAGAAAGGCGCTTATGGATGCTGACCAGGTTTTAGGGAAAGAATACATGAAAATGATCAAAGTCAGAGAAGGACGTTGAGTTTTTCCCTTGGAAACTGTTAGAAGTATGCTGCAAATCATAGAACATTTTGCCATAAAATCACCTAAAAACTCATGCACATTTTGCATGATCTGATTTCGCTGTAATCCTTTGCCCGCCTAGATTCCTAACGAATATTAAAGACCCACCAATTTATTCATAGGATTTAAAAATCTTTTGTAATTTGACAGCCAAAGCAGACTAATCAAACCACAAAAACATTTCTATGATTCAAACAAGTAAGCAAGGCAGACAAATGCGTCAAATCGCCTCCTCACTCATCCTGGCAGGGCTTCTCATGGCAGGTAGTGCAGGGTTTGCGCAGGATTACAAACCGGTGGAGGGAAAAATTATGACCAAATGGGCAAAGGATGTCAATCCCAAAGCACCCTTACCAGAATATCCACGCCCACAACTCAAAAGAGCCGAGTGGCAAAACCTGAACGGCTTATGGCAGTATGCTATAACAGATGCCAGCATCGAGGCCATTCCAACGAGTTTTGACGGTAAAATTCTTGTACCTTACCCAGTTGAATCAGCACTTTCCGGCGTGGGTAAAACCGTAGGGGAGGACCATGCTTTATGGTATAATACCACTATTAATCAAAAAAGCTCAAAGGTAAAGACCGGTTAATTTTGCATTTTGGAGCCGTAGATTGGAGAACTGATGTATATATTAACGGCAAAAAAATAGGCCGTCATGAAGGCGGCTATGATCCTTTTAGTTTTGATATTACAGACTATCTAGATAAAGGAAAAACCCAGCAACTAACACTGCGCGTCTGGGACCCTACTGATAAAGGCCCTCAACCCAGAGGTAAACAAGTCAGTAGTCCAAACGGTATCTGGTATACCCCTGTCACGGGCATTTGGCAAACTGTCTGGACAGAACAGGTTCCGGGGACTTATATTGCGTCTACCAAACAGACGCCGAATCTGGACGCCTCCAGCTTAAAAGTGTCTGCAGATGTTGTGGGTGCACAGCCTGGCGATCAGGTCGTCTTTGTTGCCAGCGATAAAGGGAAGGTAGTAGGGCAGACAACTATAGATGCAGCCGCTAAAACCGAGGGTAGCATAGCGATTTCCAATCCGCAAACCTGGTCTCCAAATAATCCGCATTTATATCAGTTACAGATCTCCGTTCAAAGAAAAGGCAAACTGCTGGACGAAGCGAGCAGCTATTTTGCCATGCGCAAATCCTCCCTGGTCAAAGACAGCGAAGGGCATACGAGATTAGGCCTGAACAATAAACCCATTTTCCAGTACGGTCCACTTGATCAGGGCTGGTGGCCGGACGGCTTATATACAGCACCTACGGATGAGGCTTTATTATTTGATATTGCTGAAACCAAAAAAATGGGCTTTAATATGATCCGTAAACATATTAAGATTGAACCTGCCCGCTGGTATTATTACTGCGATAGCCTAGGTATGCTGGTATGGCAGGATATGCCCAGCGGTGATCTGGGTGGCAATACCTGGGATAACCGTCCAGGCATCATAAATGGTCACAATAAAGACAAACAACGCTCTGCTGAGTCAGAAGGCTATTACAGAAAGGAATGGAAGGCAATGATCGATGCGACCTACAATTTCCCATGTATCGTTGTCTGGACGCCATTTAATGAAGCATGGGGACAGTTTAAAACAGTGGACATTACTAAATGGACCAAAAATTATGATCCTTCCAGACTGGTTAACAGCGCCAGTGGCGGTAATTTTTTCTGGACAGGGGATATCCTGGATTTGCACAACTATCCAGAACCTGCCATGCCGGATCCAGAGGTCTTCGGTAAAACAGGCATGGCACTTGTTTTAGGCGAATTCGGGGGGCTTGGATTACCAGTTAAGGGGCATACATGGCAGCAAAAGGATAACTGGGGCTATCAGACGTTCAAAAACCAGGACGATTTACTGAAGCGCTACAGTCAATTGGTCGATGATCTGAAAAGATTAATTCCACTGGGACTCTCCGCTGCTGTTTATACACAAACAACGGACGTAGAGGTAGAAACCAATGGTATTATGACCTATGACAGAAAGGTCATTAAAATGCCAGCAGAAAAACTACACGCCTTGCATGCACCATTATACCAGGAGGAAAAATAAGTTTTTCGAGCTAATTTAAAGCCGGTCCGAAAATAGGGTTACATAATAATCACCCGGTTTTTGTATTTTTCAGTGTCCCATTGGAAGTTGCTTTGTTTTAAATATTAAGCAGCGCCTATGGGACACTTTTATAAAACAAGGCATTAGCCTAGTATTGAAATAGGAGATTTAGTTTAGTAGTCGCCATTTCCCTTAGGAAATTGCCCATACTTCAGCAATTCAGAGTCAAATTTCTTTTTACTGGTAGCGTAGCTTTCAGAGGTCGGTAAAAAATATTTTTCGCACTAATTTTATTTTGTTTCTTTGTATGGTCAGCAAATCGCAATGGCAGGGCTAGGCGTGTAAATTATGCATTAAAATAAAATATTATATAATAGACACAGCATCGCCTAGGCGATGCCTCAATATTCTCCATAATTTTTATTGTTTATCAACATTCAGTTGACAGCCCGTTCCCTAGACGGGCTTTTTTTACGTTAAGAGCTGCTACAAATATACAATATATATAAATTATAAACAAATAATAATCATTTAATTACAATTTTTCTTCACTGTTTTTGGCACTTTTTTTGCATGGGAGAATTTTCAAGATTTAAGCACCGCTGATTTGATTTATCAGCTAAATAAAGTGAGCCATCATTTCTTTCCTGAGTTGTCGGACTGGCTTGGCGAGGTGAAGGACCACCGGATTGATAACTGTTGTAAATATAGCATGTCTAACCTATTGACCCAGGTCATTCACATGTTTCAGGTTCAGGGTTCAACCCGTAATAACATGAACCAACTAAGGAAAAATGGGAGCTATTTTAAGGATAATTTTGAAGCATTACACGGCGACATGCAATTAGCGCACTTTGACACGGTGAACAATGTAATTAAAACAGTAGATGCTGGAGACCTGATATTGGTATTAGGCAAGATGATTAACGCTTTAATCCGATCCAAAGTGATTAATCCGGCAGAAGGTTATTATCATATTGTAATGGATGCTACTGGAGTTGCGAGTTATCACACCCCACCATTGGATGGAGCGCTTTCCAAGAAAAAAAATAATACAACTACTTATTATGCCAGTGTACTAGAAGCTAAAATCATAACGGATAATGGCCTTTGCCTGTCTGTGGCCAGTGAATTACTTAGTAATGAAGGAAAAGGGTTTTATGACAAGCAGGACTGTGAACTGGCTGCCTTCTCCAGGCTCGCAGACCAGTTACACAAACTGTTTCCCCGGCTGCCTATCTGTTTGCATTTAGATGGGCTCTATGCCAATGCAACGGTTATGAAAAAATGCGAGCAATATGGCTGGAAATATATAATTACTCGTAAAGACGGTAACCTTCCAAAACTGGACGAGCAGATTAAGGACACCCTAGAAAAAGTTAGTTTTGTGTACCCGGAAGTGCTGAATCCAGGGCAAAAGGAAGCAAACCTAGGAGATGTTCAATATCTATGGGCTGCTAACCTCCAACACCAAAACCACCAGTTAAACTATATGGAGGGGAGATTCCCAAAGCATAACAGTCAAGCAGTGACCAAGTTCGCCTATATTACCAACCTAAACATTAATTTAGATAGCCCACTGCTTCAATCAATTGTCAGACGTTTTATGTCTTCTGGCCGCAGCAGATGGCTAATAGAAAACAAAGGATTCAATGATCAGAAGAATAACGGGTTCAATATGGAGCACAAATTTGTTCGCAAAAGCATCATGAACCTGTATAAATACTATATACTGCTGCAAATAGCCCATATAATTCATCAATTAACTATAAAGTCAAAGGCGGTGGTTAAGCTTGTCAAACAGTCAAAGGTTACCATAAAAATGCTGTGGGACCGGCTTAAATCTGTTTTATTGGAACGGGTCTTATGCAAAGAAACGATCATGCAAAACAGGCAACGGTGCCAAATCCGCCTGGAAAAGATAAAGAGGCGGGAGGATAAGCCCATAAACCTTACGAAACCAATTTCTTAACTCCAACTAAAACCAAACCTAAACCTATTAACTACGCTACTAAATTGACTCAGCTTGCTGGGCTGGCGGAGCTATGCCTAGTCTTGGAAATTAGCACAGTAACGGAAATTTTACTTAAATTGACTCTGAATTGCTGCCATACTTAAACAGCAAGACCTATTTTCAGAAATAACCCTTAACTTAGCCTGTCATTTCTTTTAATGGCCAATATCACCCCCTTGAAAGGGACAATCAATTTAGTATCAATACTTATCATTATTTTTTTACAAACTGACATTAAAATAAACAATATAGATTTCCATGAGTAAATATGATGAAATGACCTACAGAAGATGCGGCAAATCAGGATTAAAACTTCCGGCCGTCTCTTTAGGCCTATGGCATAATTTCGGGTTTGTGGACAAGTATGCCCAGTTCAGAACCACATTGCATACTGCATTTGACCAAGGAATCACTCATTTTGACTTAGCCAATAATTACGGTCCGCCTCCAGGATCTGCAGAGGAAAATTTCGGCAAATTATTACATGCTGACTTTAAGCAGCATCGGGACGAGCTGATCATTTCCACCAAGGCAGGGTATACCATGTGGGAAGGTCCTTATGGAGACTGGGGTTCAAAAAAATACCTGGTTGCTTCACTGGATCAAAGCCTAAAAAGAATGGGACTGGAATATGTGGACATATTCTATCACCACCGTCCAGATCCCGAAACACCGCTGGAAGAAACCATGCGGACACTCGATTTAGTGGTTCGCCAAGGAAAAGCGCTTTATGTGGGTATATCCAACTATCCACCCGAACTGGCTGCAAAAGCCTTTAAGATACTTCGTGAATTAGGCACGCCTTGTCTTATCCATCAACCTAAATATTCTATGTTTGAAAGATGGGTTGAGGATGGCTTGTTAGATACGCTTGAAGCAAATGGTGTTGGCTGCATTCCCTTTTCCCCCTTGGCCCAAGGCATGCTGACAGGCAAGTACCTAAATGGTATCCCTGAAGATTCCAGAGCCGCCAAATCCCACGGATTTTTGAAAAAAGAAGCCCTGACCGAAGAGAAACTCAAACAGATCCGAGCACTCAATGACCTGGCGATCACCCGTGGACAATCCCTGGCACAAATGGCCCTTAGTTGGATACTGAAAGATCCCAGGATCACCTCCGTTTTAGTAGGTGCCAGTAGCAGCGAGCAGTTGTTAGACTCCTTAAAATGTTTAAAAAATCTGGAATTTGAACAGGTAGAGCTGGATAAAATTGATCAAATACTTCGTGGATAACATCAATAAGTTAAAAGGTTCATACAACGTTAAATATTGAAACACAAATAATTACAGGCCAGATAAAATCCTTAAATTTGTAAGTAAATCCAGTTGTTTATAACGCACAAAATAATATTATGCATCAGCTATCCGCCTTTAAACATTCAAATTGTTTAAAAATAAACAGTAACATAAATCATTTTACCAGATGGGCAGTGGTGCCTATGTTTTTAAGTGGCTTACTACTTTTAGGCAGCTGCCAGAATACCAGTGCCGTTAAAGAAAATGACCAGACAAACGCTACAGCAAAAACGGATAGCGGCCAAAAGAATAACGATGCCACTCAAAATGGCAATACACAATTATCACAAAAAAATAAATCTTTTATGACAACGATTCAATTGAAAGGCAACCCCATACATACAGTGGGAGCACTTCCCCAAAACGGCACCGAGGCACCAGATTTTACACTGGTTGACACAGAACTAGGCGATAAATCTCTTTCCCAATATAAAGGCAAGTTCGTTATTTTAAATATCTTCCCAAGTGTCAATACTGGGGTTTGCGCTGCTTCAGTCAGACAGTTTAATAAAGACGCAGCCGCGGTTCCTAATGCAGTTGTGCTTTGTATATCTAAGGATTTACCTTTTGCACAAGCGCAGTTTTGCGGTGCTGAAGGCATTAAAAATGTCGTCATGCTTTCTGATTTCAGGACTGATTTTGGCCACCAATACGGCGTTCAAATGGCGGACGGTCCTTTACAAGGATTACTCAGCAGGGCAGTAGTTGTGATTAACCCTGAAGGAAAGATTATTTATGAACAACAGGTACCTGAAATTACCGAAGAACCTAATTATGAAAAGGCATTGGCAGCCATTAAATAATTAACTTACTCGTTAGCACAGACTAATAATTACTACATATACCTAATCCTGCCACTTATATTTGTAAGTGACTGAAAGGCAAACGCCGGTATACATTAAAGGCTATAGTTTCTTAAGGATCCTATAGCCTTTAATGTGTATCGGCATTTTTATCTCAACTATGTTAATACGAAGAAGGGATAAATAATCAATTTCATATCATTGTTTATTAGATGGGCACCTACCTGTAAAACGCTTAACGCATTCTAAACTATCGCTAATCTTGATTGCCAACAACATATATAATCACTTCCAATTATAGATTATCAGTTTTGTTGTCAATTCCTAAAAACAACCAATTCATTTTAACCTTTGTCGTTTCCCATTTGAATCAAATCTGCAAATTTTTGAACAATATTTGGATATCATTTGTTTTTCTTTAACGCATTTTTGCTAATGAAATGTTTACGGGACCAAATTTAAGTAAGCTTTTAATGATAATTCTACTGTAATGAAATCCAAAGTATTGATAAATAAGCAATTATTCACCTATTTTAGTCAAACGTTTGCACTGAATCCAAACTGCAAATTTTTTGGCCAAAATTTGGATAATGCGTCTTTGTGTTTGACACACATTTGCTAACAGATTTGCTTAGGGGTAAATTATATTAGGCCTATCATTATTGTGCCGCTGAATTGAAATCCAAACGACTGGTGAACAAAATTTTAATCATTGTACATTTTTAAGGTTTAAACTATGAATTGTATAAAAAAAATACGGATATCTCATCTGTGTATTGTACTGGTCTTACTTACTGGTTGTTTTATCAGTTGTAAGAAAAGCGGATCTATTGACACCTCGGGGTCAGGCGCCTATAAACCCGGTGAAGATGTTGTTGTAACGGACTTCTTTCCCAAATCAGGGGCGGCGGACAGCAATTGGTCATTTACGGTAAAAATTTTGGCAACGATAAATCCATCGTGTCTGTCAATATTGGAGGCAAACCCGCCACCGTCATAAATGTTCATAATGACGGGATTTACTGTATAGTACCTGATCGGGCATACTCAGGAGAAATAGAAGTCAATGTTGGCGCTGCCTCTGAAAAACAGCTTGCCATGGCTGTTGATACATTTGGTTATCAAAGGAGAATGGTTGTCACAACCCTGGCAGGCAAAAAGGATGAACGCGATAATTATGACATCAAGGACGGCACTTTTGATGATTGCGGCGGATTTTATGATCCAACCTGGCTGGTATTTGATCCTAAAAATCCAGACCTCTTATATGTTGGTCAGGATGGAAGCGACGTTAGGTTGCTAAATTTTAAAGACAGTACGGTTACAACACCCATTACCAGAGGGATGGGCAACTGGAGTAGAATCAGGACAATCGCTTTTACAAATGACGGTGACCATATGATTATCGCCAATGATCAGGGGGACGTCAATGGCATCAGTACCTCTATTTTGTCAAGAGCCAGTGGCTTTAAAGATCCTAAAGTATTGACCTCCTATAAACAATGTAACGGAGCCTCTGTTCATCCTAAAACAGGTGAGTTATACTTTAACAGCTATGAAAAAGGCCAGTTTTACAGATTCGATTTAAATGATTATTTTGAAAACAATATTGGCATCAAAGATTATCAGGAACTGTTTAAAATCCAGGACAATAACTGGGAATTCCAGATTGATATCGCTCCCTCTGGAGATTATGCTTATATCGTTGTTATCAATCAGCATTATATTCTAAGAACAGATTACAATTGGGACACTGAGACCTTTATGCAACCCTATGTTGTTTGCGGAGAACCACATTCTACAGGTTGGGTTGATGGTGTAGGTACCCAGGCAAGGCTTAACAATCCATACCAAGGGGTTTTTGTTAGAAATCCTGATTATGCAGGGAAGGCCGATGAATATGATTTTTACTTTACCGAGCAAAGCAATCATGACATTCGGATTCTTACGCCAGAAGGCAAAGTCACCACTTTTGCAGGTAGAGGCAGTTCCAGTATTGACGCCAACCCATACGGCCATATAGACGGCGCACTTCGCACTGAGGCAAGGTTTGATCGCCCTCAAGGCTTGGCTTATGACTCTGTCAACCATGTATTTTATGTGGGCGATTGGATGAATCGCTGTATCAGAAAAATTTCATTAGAAAACTAAAATATTATTGCTATGACCAAATCGTTCATACGAAGAACTTCCATTTTCGTTCTGTTTCTTTTAACCGTGATGACCTCCATCGCGCAAAAAAGGATTACCGTCCATGGTAAGGTAACAGATCAGGAGACTGGAGAATCACTATCTGGAGTAAGTGTCTCCGTCATCAACACCGCAGGTTTAGGAACCTTTTCAAATAAAGAGGGTATTTTCTCCTTAAAAGTGGAAGTCTATCATAAACTGCTATTTTCTTATATCGGTTATGATACAGTGCAAGTCCAAATTAAGGAAAATGACACGGTGAATGTATCGATGAAAAAATCTAATATCCAGGCCATGGATGAAGTAGTGGTTACTGCACTTGGCACCCAAAAAGACTCAATGTCACAGGTGCCATTACAACTGTGGATATGGATGAGCTCAGAAAATCTGCACCCACCGCGAGTATTGTAAATACACTGGCGGGTAATGTGCCTGGGATCCTTGCCATGCAAACCTCCGGTCAACCAGGAAAAGACATTTCGAATTTCTGGGTCCGCGGTATTTCTACCTTTGGAGCCAGTAGTGGCGCCCTGGTGCTCGTGGACGGATTTGAACGGGACATCAATGAAGTCAATATTGATGATATTAAATCATTTTCTGTCCTTAAAGACGCCTCTGCCACCGCCTTATATGGTTCCAAAGGCGCCAATGGGGTATTATTAATTACCACCAAACATGGCACTATCGGTAAAACAAATATTAATGCCAAAGCAGAATCCTCTTATAATACAAGGACCATTACACCAGAGTTTGTCGACGGGCCAACCTATGCCAGCCTCCTTAATGAATCGCGCATTACCAGAGACCAACCAGCCATTTACAGTCCAGTTGAACTGGAAATCCTACGAATGGGTCTGGATCCCGATCTATATCCCAATGTTGATTGGTCAGAAAAGTTACTAAAAGACGGTGCGTTTACCAATCATGCCAACCTTAGTTTAAGCGGTGGCGGAACAACCGCCAGGTATTTTGTTTCTGGAAGTTACCTGGATGAAAAGGGATGTACAAAACAGATGATGAACTGGCAAAGGATTACAATACAAATGCTGATTACCAAAAATGGACCTATAGACTTAATACAGACGTCAATGTAACCAAAACAACCGTTGTTAAATTAGGCGTCTCCGGCTCCCTTACCAAAAGGAACAGTCCGGGCCTTGGAGACAATGACGTATGGGGCGAGCTCTTTGGCTATTCCGCAATCCGTACACCGATTACTTATTCCAATGGTTATATACCTGCCGTGGGTACAGGCAACCAAACAAATCCCTGGGTGGCAGCTACGCAAACCGGTTATAATGAAAACTGGACTAATAATATCCAAACCAATGTCACGCTGGATCAGGATTTAAACTTTCTTGTAAATGGATTAACCTTTGAAGGCAGCTTCGGTTATGACACTTACAACTCCAGTAACATCGAACGACATAAATGGCCCGAACAATGGAGAGCAGAGCGTCATAGAGACCAGGATGGCAATTTAATTTTTACCAATATATCCGGCCCCAGTGTACTGACTCAGGCTAGCAGCAATGATGGCAGCCGCAGGGAATTTTTGATTGCCATGTTGAACTATAACCATAGTATTAAAGACCACCATATCGGCATCGATTTACGCTATAATCAGGAGTCCAACACATTTACCCAAAATCTGGGCACTGATATCAAAAACGGCATCGCCAAGAAAAATCAAGGACTTGCCGGGCGCGCGGCTTATAACTGGAAAAACAGATATTATGCTGATTTTAATTTTGGGTATACCGGATCAGAAAACTTTAGCCCAGGCCATCAGTTCGGTTTTTTCCCGGCCGTTTCAGGTGCATGGAATATCGCAGAAGAGAATTTCATAAAAGAAAATATGAAGTGGATCAATATGTTTAAAATCAGATATTCTTATGGAAAAGTAGGTAATGATAATCTGGGCGGCAATAGATTCCCATATTTGTATACTATAGATGGAAATAATAAAGGAGGTTATCAATGGGCAGAATTCGGGAATGATAAAAACTATCCTGGATTAGGATTTTCACAAGTCGCCTCCCCTTATGTTACCTGGGAAATGGCTACTAAACAGGATTTAGGTTTGGATTTATCGCTTTGGAACAATCAATTTTCCATGACAGTAGATGCCTTTAAAGATGAACGTACCGGCATTTATATGGACAGAAATTTCTTGCCCAGTTATGTTGGTTTAACCAGTATCCCTAGTGCAAACGTTGGTGCAGTTCGCTCTAAAGGTATTGATGGTAATTTTACGGTGCAACGACAATTCAATAAGGTTCATGTGACGGTGCGTGGCAATATTACACTGAGCAAGAATGAGGTCTTGGACAGAGACGAAGAACAAAGCGTCTACCCCTATCAGATGCAAAAAGGTTACAGAGTTAACCAAACCAGAGGGTTAATCGCATTGGGACTGTTTAAAGACTATGATGATATCCGTAATAGTCCGACCCAAACATTTGGCGCTTATCAACCTGGTGACATTAAGTATAAAGATGTGAATGGTGATGGAGTAATTAATAATGACGATGTCGTAGCCGTCGGCTCTACCAGCACACCTAATTTAGTATACGGATTTGGGGCGTCCGTTACCTGGAAAGGCTTTGATGTGAATGTACTTTTCCAGGGTGCGGGCAGTTCCAGCTTTTTCATCTACGGAAAAACCGTATATGCATTCACTGAGGGAGAATGGGGAAATATTCTCAAAGGGCTGTTAGAAAACAGATGGGTATCCGCTGATATCTCCGGAGACCCTGCCACTGAAAACCCCAATGCGCCATATCCCAGATTAAGCTATAGCGACAGAGATGGCAATAACTATAGGAATTCTACCTTCTGGTTACGCAATGGTCGGTACTTAAGGCTTAGAAATCTGGATATCGGTTATACCTTGCCAAAAGAAATGCTCCATAAAATACACATGAACAGCGTCCGCATTTACTGTATTGGCACTAATTTATTTACATGGGCACCCTTTAAATTGTGGGATCCAGAGACAACTGATCCTAGAGGAGAAACTTACCCTCTAATCAAATCAGTGACGCTCGGCCTACAAATCAGTTTATAATATAAAAAACATATATTATGTTGAAAAAAATAAAAGCAATCTCCATTTTTTGTTTAATGGTGACGCTACTATTCTCCTGCAAAAAATACCTTAAGACAGATGAATATTTTAAAGACCGGATGGATTTAGACAAATCCTTCAATAATGTTGAATATATTGAAGAGTGGCTAGCCAACTCCTATTCTTATCTAACAGGGGCAAATGCTGACGTCGCCAGCAAGGGCTTTGAGCCATTTAACTTCTCAGATGATATATATTACGGCGACCGCGACGTCAATTATGATGTCACCAATGCCGGCGCATTATCATATAACAGATTTAGTTTAGGTAATTATCATGAAGACGAAAAGCAGGGATCCTGGACTCAGTGCTATCAAGGTATCCGTAGCGCCTCCATTTTTATCCAAAATATAGACAATTCCACGGTCATAAGTGACGAGGACAAAGCAGATTACAAGGCGCAGGCCAGGTTTGTCAGGGCCTATTATTACTGGTTGTTACTTAGAAAATACGGTCCGGTTCCCATTATGCCAGAGGATGGAGCAGATTATACTGATAGCTATGATGAACTGGCACTTCCCAGAAACACCTATGAGCAGTGTGCAGAATATATAGGAAAAGAAATGGTTTTGGCGGCAAAAGATTTACCACAAAGCAGAGGTCAATTGGCAATCGCGCGCCCCACTAAAGGAGCAGCACTTGCCACAAGAGCAAAAGTATTTTTGTATGCAGCTAGTCCATTAATGAATGGCGGTAAAGTGAGTATGGACTACAAAGAAAAGCTGGTTGACGACAAAGGTAATCCGCTGCTTTCTATTACTTATGATGAGTCCAAATGGGCCAGAGCAGCAGCCGCTGCTAAAGACGTAATGCGTCTAGGTGCCTATTCTCTTTATGTAGCTCCTTTTACAAATTCTGGAACAGTTACGCATCCGGCCACAATAGTGCCTCCCTATAATGCTGAGTTCTCCGATAAACCATGGCCTGACGGCTGGTCAAATATCGATCCATTCCAGTCTTATCGTGCACTTTTTGATGGTGAATTATCCGCCGCCGAAAATCCAGAGCTAATATTCACGCGTGGTCAGAATCAGTCATCCGAAGGTATCAATGTTATGGTTGTCCATCAATTACCACGTATAGCATCCGGTTGGAACACACACGGTATGACTTTAAAACAATGTGATGCCTATTATATGAATGATGGCAAGGATGTTCCAGGCAAAGACGCCGAGTATGGAAAGGGCAATGGCAGTCAGCGTGTTCAAGGTTTTGTAACTGATGAAGATGTTGCTGAGGGAAAATACAAACCGTTAGAAGCGGGTGTTTCTTTGCAATTTGCCAATAGGGAGCCCAGGTTTTACGCATCAGTGGGTTATAATGGCAGTGTGTGGGATCTGACCAATGAAACAGAGGTAAAAAACAGAGAGCAACAGGTTTTCTATTATCGCGGTTCAGGTAATGGATATACCAATACGATGTTTTGGTTAAGAACGGGTATTGGCATCAAAAAATATGTAAATCCGATGGATACTTATGAAAATAATAATCTAGCTAATGTTGTACCCAAATATGAGCCAGCCATCCGTTATGCAGATATATTACTTGCATACGCAGAGTCTTTAAATGAATTAAATGGTTCATATAATATACCTAGCTGGGACAGTTCTGAAGTGTATACCATTGCCAGAAGTATTCCAGAAATGAAATCAGCAGTCAAACCTATTCGAATCAGAGCCGGTTTGCCTGATTTCACAGACGCTGTGTATTCAAGTAATACAGCGCTGCGCACCGCAATCAAACGTGAGCGGCAAATTGAACTCATGGGAGAACAGGAACGTTATTATGATTTACGCAGATGGGAAGATGCAACGAAAGAACTTACTCTTCCAATCTATGGCTACAATGTTCTTATGACGGCCAACCAAAGGGATTTATTCCATCAGCCAGTTGAAGCATTTGCACTGCAAAGCACTTTTGCTCCAAAAATGTATTTTTGGCCCATTTCAATCGAAGAATTAAGGCGTGATAGTCGCATGACACAAAATCCAGGTTGGCTTACTTATACTAATTAATACTAATAAATGCAACTGAATCTGCCTTCTTTTCTCAAATAGAAAATCAAACAGATAAAGTCACATTCGACAATTAAAAAGAAATACGCATGAAAAAGATAGCTGCATTAATTACCATTCTTTTATGTATTGGGTCAATGGCCTGTAATAAAGAATGGACAGATGAGCAATTTAAACAATATGTTTCCTTTAAAGCTCCGTTAAATGGAGATGGAGTTACCCCCATACACGTCCGGTACAAACCTGACGGCATGGTCGACTACCAATTACCCGTTATCGTCAGTGGTACGACTGACAATAAGAAAAACCTGATGGTGCATTTAGGCGTGGATCCAGATACGCTCAAAGTATTCAATGATGCCAATTTTCAAAATAGAACGGATCTTTATTATAAAGAATTAACCGATCAATATTTTAAAATTCCTGATACGGTTTCCATTCCTAAAGGATCAAATACGAATACTATCAACATAGGTTTTACATTAAGTAATATTGATTTGGTGGATAAATGGATTCTTCCTTTGACTATTGAGCCATCAACTTCAAATGAATATACTCCAAACCCAAGAAGAAACTTCTCCAAGGCATTGTTAAGAATTGTACCTTTCAATGATTTTTCTGGTGATTATAGCGGAACTGCCCTTAAAGTGTACCTGAAAGGGGAAGAAGATGGGGCTGCTATCGTTAAAAGCATTATTACAACTTATGTAGTAGACGATAACACCATCTTTTTCTATGCCGGTACAGTGGACGAAAATAAATCCGACAGGCGTAATTATAAGATAATCGCCCACTTTGATACCGAGAAAAGGGAAGTAACACTTACTTCTGATAATCCATTGATGAATTTGCAAGTAAACAAAACAATTAACTATTCAGTAGAGGAAATTCCAGATGAATTACAACCATATTTAGTCCATAGATATGTAACCATCAGCAATATTGATTATAATTATACCGATTATACTTCTGTCGCCGGCGCATCCGTTGATTACACAATCAGAGGTTCTCTGATTATGGAAAGAAAAATCAATACCCAGATACCAGATGAAGATCAGGCGATTCAGTGGTAATTAAATAAGAGACGGCCGTCTTCCCATTTAAGGAGACAAACAACTGAAGCCCCGATGTCAATTTTATTCATCGGGGCTTTTCTTTAAAATAGACAAATGAAAAAACTTGCGACCCAGTTTATAATTATTTTTATGTTTTTGGCAAATTTGCAAGCCTTCAGTCAGCACATTGATATAAATACGACCAAAACATTAAGGAAATTTCCAACATGGGAATCAAGGCTTGGGTATGTAATCAATGGACCAGGTCACGCTATAATAATCAAACAAGGTCTTGAACTAATTCAGTATAAATTAATGAAAAACCTTAATTTAGATTCATTAATTGCATGCCCAGTTAGTGCGAAGGATTTAATTCCAATTTACCCATATAACGATAGCCTTGCCAAAAATGATTTTATTATTTCCTCTCCCAATAATTCAGTCAGCAATTCTCTCTCTGAATTTAATAATCGGAAAAAACAAATTATCCATCACCAACTCAATGACCGAAATATGTTTCCTGTAAAGCTCAAATGGAATTACAAAGGTCATATATTTTATACCTATTGTATTATTTCTCGTACGACTCAAGAAGTAGTTTATGATAACATTCTATCAAATATTCATACTATAATAGTATCTTCTATTTAATAAACTTTAGCATGAAATATCTAAAATTCATATTCAAAAGGAACAACTCATCCCTATGGAAATCTCTACCACTTTACATTAAAGCTTTCGCCCTTTATTTCATTGTTCTGGATCTTGCATTTTTAATTTATGCAGTTGGAAGTGTTTATGGATTAGTACCTGCAATAAAATATATTACTATTTATGGATTGTATACCACATCATTATGCAGCGGTTATGGTTTGATTATACTGACATTATACAGTTTTAAAGCGATTGTCGCTTGTTCGCTTTTGTTGGGAAAAAAGGATACCTATTTGCTTGGATTTATTGACGGAAGTTTAGGTATTATATTTTGGAGCTATGCCACTTTATTGCCAATATTCGCAGAACATTTTAATGGGCCTCATATTCTGTCTTTCGAGATATTATTGCTCATACCTTACAATATTTATATGGGAAAATCATTATTTAACAATGCTCAAAATCCTAAAACATTTTAAAATCTAAATTTCGATGCCACTAAAGTCATTTATTAAATTAATAACCTGTTTCTGGATAATTTTCATTGCATTATCATTCATATTGCCTTCAATAGCTGCAATTTCACAGACCGAAAATTTGTAAGCCTTCAGTCAGGATATTGATATAAATACGATCAAAACATTAAGGAAATTTCCAACATGTGAAACAAGGCTTGAGTAGGCAATCAATGGAACAGAACACGCTCTGGAAGACAAGGAATATCTTAATAGGGGGGATACTTCGGTAAATAAAAAACCCAAGGTTATTGCGTACAACCTTATTAAGAACAATTATAATGTTTATGATGGCTTCAAAACAGATATAAATTTTAAAATTGTAGATACTATTTTTGGTGATTACTCCCCAATTGCCTCATTGAACGATTTTGAATGATTACAAATATATTGCACGTATGCTGAAAAAGAAGATTCAACTTACATTATCGGCATTTTTTCGATCAACATGAATCCAGATAAGGGAAATATCCCAAAAAGAATAGAGGATTCTCAAGATCCAAAGTTCTTAATGAATGGTAATGACCGTTTCTATAAAAGAGCAAAGCTGCTTTTTTTTAACCAGCGCTCAATTAAAGAGAATAAATGCTAATTGCAAATGGGGAATAATCTATAATATAAAACTCAACAAACTGTTTAAAGGGAAGTTTAATCAATGTAAAGTTGTTGCATGCGAAAACACAAATGGAAATTTCTTCACAGGATATTATTTTTATAACATGCCAAACGAGCTAAAAATAACAAAAAAAATAATGAGTCAATTAGGGAAAATACGGTTTAATTAAAACCAAGATATTAACATTTATAGGTAATTTCTTTAAATCTATATAGCAATGGATTATATTATGAGTAATAAAAGATGGGCGGATTGAAGTCAATTTTTTAAAACAGAACATACTATTCAAATTGTGGACTCATATAATTATTAATAATATCAAATTTTAATAAATTATTGTAACTTTATATAATAGGAATTGACCATAACAATTTTCCCTGATTCAAGCAAATAGTTACATTTTTCTAACAGGCAGATCATTTAGGGGGCGAGATCTATAATTGAATTATCAAAAACCGATTCACACGATAAGTCATTTTTAAAAGTACCATTACATGAGAAAGTTCATTACCTTCATATTCATATTGTCTTCAATAGCTGTATTTTCACAGTCTACAAATAACAACAAGATTTTTCGGATTAATCCTGACTACGCTCAAGGTGCAGTAGTTGACAAAATTTATGAAACAGTCAAATACATACCTTTGGAAACAACTGCAGAAAGTCTATTTGGGGCAATCTATCAGCTGGAAGTAACAGATCAATATTTTATTATATTGGATAGAAATACCAATAGCATTTTGCTATTTAATAAAAATGGCCAGTTTCATACCAAAATAAAAGGTGGTGATCAATCCTTTCTAGGGAATGTCATTCATTCTTTTAATGTGATTAAAGGGAAAAAGCAAATAATGTTTAGGCATAGACGAACCTTGCATTATTATAATTTTGACGGCAAAGAATTACCTAATCCATCTACTTTAGCTTTACCCAATTCTTTAAAAAGATATTGGTTTAATGATTCCACTAATGTAGACTTCGACTATAACATCTATGAAAAACTACCAGATTCAACGGCCTTTAAATTAAATTTTTATGCAAATAGAAATTTGATTAAAAGTGCTTTCCCATATAATCCAAAGCATTCACCATTTAGGAATGATGACATTTACTACGAAAGTCATTCTGTTTTTTATAAAACTACTAACGACACTACTGCTATATTTTGCCAGCCATATGACTATTCGGTGTACCTGCTTTCATCGAATGGCAGGTTATCAAAAAAGGTCACATTTTTATTTCCTTTGGCAAATTCTTTACCCGATAATTTTAACCAGGATACTTTATTGCGCGGTCGGCGAATAACTTATTTACGTAATCACAAAGATAAATTCTACGGCATATCTTATTTTTATCAGTTTGGAAACAATTACGTCTTTAAGCTTGATCACATGTCTTACCCAGATACTTATCTTTATAATACACAATCTAAAAATTTATATTGCATCCAGCGAATTTCACCGGATAGTTCAAATTATTATCTCCCGGTTTCGGATATTTTGGGATTTGTCGATTTTGCAAATTCCAATTTCTTAACCAGGGATAATAAGTATTTATATACCTCAGTTTCTTCTTTGCAAATGTTTAAAGCCAAAAGTGTGACTACTGATAAACACCCAAAGTACCCAGTGGCCTTAAAAAAATATTTTGCAACTCAATCTCGTAAAAGCAATCCCGTCATCATCCAGGTAAAACTAAAAGAAAACCTATAAGCCATTGGCATTTACTTGTGGTAAGGACAATGCTGCCATAATCACCTATTAAACCATAAAATGTTGTAGGCCTCCCTGAACTTTCCTTTTTGTATCTTTGCAGCAGCATAATATTTACCTAGCAAACAACCCTTTGCCCCTTGAGAAAGAAAAGGAAAATAGCATTTAACCGGTTTTTAGAGGTCAACTTTCTGATTTATATCACTAAGTGCCTGATCGGTCTGTTTATTACCTATACAATATATGTAACATTTCCACAGCACCAGTTCTTCTGGAGCGTAATATCCGTGTTATTAGCTTTCTCGCCAGATGATAAGGACGCTAAAAAAGTGGCTTACGACCGAATGAAAGCCAATATTTTGGGTTCTTCCGTAGGTATGGTCTTATTTCTGATTCATTTCCCCAATCTTTTTATTATGGGACTAGGGGTAGTGGCTACTATCGGGATTGCTACCTTACTCAACATTCAGTCCACTACACGCTCTGCGCTGGCAGCCGTTGTTATTGTTTTACTATACGAGCAGGAAAACGCTTCCTGGCATATGGCCCTGGAAAGAATGATTTGCGTGATTATTGGTTGTCTGATAGCGCTGCTGTTGACCTTACTTTTCGATGTCGTGTTGTTTAAAGATAAAAGAGGAAGACTGATCCGCAAAGCAAGAGTGGTGCGCAAACATTATATTAAAAAATAATTTAATCTCAAAGCTTCCCATTTTTGCATTATCAGAATGTCTAATCTTGCTGTATCTTTGCCTTATGCAATTTTACTGTCACTCACTTAGTTCCTATAAAAGACTGAAGACCCGTGAGGTCAAAGTAGGAGATCTATTACTAGGGGCGGATCATCCTATCCGCCTGCAGACCATGACAACGACCGATACCATGGACACAGCGGCTACCGTGGCGGAATCTATCCGTTGTATTGAAGCGGGTGCCGAACTTATTCGTATTACCGCACCTTCTAAAAAAGAAGCCGAAAACCTGGCCAATATCAAAAAGGCCCTTCGCGATAAAGGTTATAATACCCCACTGGTCGCAGATATACATTTTACCCCAAATGCCGCAGAAATTGCCGCTAAAATCGTAGAAAAAGTACGTGTCAATCCAGGTAACTATGTGGATAAGAAGAAGTTCGAGCAGATTGATTATACAGACAGCGCTTATAATGAGGAACTGGATCGCATTAGAACAAGGTTTACCCCTTTGGTACGGATCTGCAAAGCGCATGGCACTGCCATGCGCATAGGCACCAATCATGGCAGTCTGGGAGACCGTATTATGAGCCGTTATGGGGATACCACTATGGGCATGGTAGAAAGTGCCATGGAATTTTTAAGGATCTGTAGAGATGAGGATTATCACAATATCGTCCTTTCCATGAAAGCCTCCAATACCCACGTCATGGTAGAAGCCTACCGGCTGCTTATCCAGCAAATGGATGCAGAGTTCGGGGAATTATACCCACTGCATCTCGGTGTAACAGAGGCCGGAGATGGAGAAGATGGCCGTATTAAATCCGCGGTCGGCATTGGCGCTCTGCTGGAAGACGGCATTGGTGATACCGTCCGGGTATCACTGACTGAAGATGCGGAACTGGAGATACCCGTTTGTTATGACCTGGTAAAAAGATATGATTTTACTCTGGACAAAAACAAGGAGATATTAGAAAAAGAGCCTGATTTTGCTGTGCCGGCTATCACCACAGATCATCTGCCTTATTCTCCTTTTGAATACAAACGCCGTGAGACCAATCAAATCAGCAATATTGGCAGCGCGCATGTACCGGTAGTGATTGCCGATTTGAGCAAACTCAATCATATTACGCCAGGCGATCTGCTGCAGGTAGGTTATCAGTATAATGAGAAGCTGGACAAATGGTTTATAAGTGACAGGGCCGCAGATTACATTTTCATTGGCTATCAAAATATTGATTTTCAACTACCAGGCACCTTAAGGGCCGTGGTTTATCCACCTGCTTTTGATTTGCAGGAACATAAAGAGCAGTTCTGTCCTTTGTTTGATACCACCACTTACCTCGCAGGCAAAGATCAGAAAGGTAAAATCAATTTTGTCCATATTCAGGTGTATAGCGACACCCAGACCGATATAACCAAGGAGCAATTAAATCAACTGGCTGCAGATCCTACAGTAGTACTCATTTTAAGCAGTAACCGAAAAAACGCCTTGCAGGCCATTAGGCGTTTTATTATCCATTTAGAAACCCAGCAAGTTAAAAACCCTGTCATTATCAGTGTTGCCAGTAACTGGAATACCGCAGATGAACATTTGATCCATTTTTCTACAGAAGCTGGCGGTCTGCTTGTTGATGGGATGGGAGATGGGGTCTTCTTTCACCTAAAAACAACTGCCTATAAAGCACTGGCAGGCAATTTTCAGGCCGCAGCTGGCAGGAATTATCAGCAAAATACGAATGTAGAGCAATTTTTAAATGCCACTGCATTTAGTATCCTGCAGGCTTCCAGAACGAGGATATCAAAAACCGAATATATTTCCTGCCCCAGTTGTGGCAGAACCTTATTTGATCTGCAGGAAACAACGGCTAAAATCCGGGCGGTTACCAACCACCTGAAAGGCGTAAAAATCGCCATTATGGGTTGTATCGTGAACGGACCGGGAGAAATGGCAGACGCAGATTTTGGCTATGTCGGCTCCGGCGTGGGCAAAATCACCTTATATAAAGGCAAAGAAGTTGTTAAAAGAAATATAGATAGTGAGATCGCCGTAGGCGAACTCATTAATCTTTTAAAAGAAGGAGGCGTCTGGGTAGAACCTTAAAAACAACTGCTAAAGTGATATAAATCAATAGTAATAAGTACTTTAACGCAGCAAATTAATGGTGGTTCCAGCGTTAAGACCAAGTCCAGTCAAGATCCAGACCTGTTCAAGACCTGCGTCTAACCTTATATAAGGAAATTAATTCAGTTTTTAGTCTATGGCAGCACTCGTTACGATTTACACATCTGTTAGTTTATCTGAGATCTATATCGCCCAGGCCAAGCTTGAGGAGGCGGGTATTGCTTCTTTTACCAGAGACGAGCGCCTCCATCAGACAGCACCTTATCTTTCTTCGCTGACCAACGGGATACAGCTTCAGGTAACTTCAAGTGATATTGACGAGGCTATACAGGTATTACAAGAAGCTGGGATTCTGATTCCTGTCGTCGAAAAAAAAGATAATTTCTCCAAAAAATTAAAATGGATCTTCCTGATCGTGTTACTGGTAGAACTAGTTTATCTGTTGATTAAACATAAGGTTTTATGATAAAGCAAAAAATATTTGTCTGGTATCCAAAGATGTTTATCTTTGCAGCCCGTTAAAATGCCTGTGCATCAAAAACGCGTGAAAAAGCGGATGTGGCGAAATTGGCAGACGCACTAGACTTAGGATCTAGCGCCGCGAGGCGTGTGGGTTCGACTCCCTCCATCCGCACACACCGTCTTACCCTTTTAAGACGGTTTTTTTTTAATTTTAATCACCTCGATAGGGCGGGGCGCAGCTGTTCAAACATGGCAACAATTACCAGAGAGCAAATCGCACCATTAAACGATAAGCTCGTTGTAACTCTTAAGAAAGAAGACTATTTACCCGCTGTTGATAAAAGCATTAAAAATTATGCTAAGACGGCCAATATTCAGGGATTCCGCAAAGGAATGGTTCCTGCCGGCCTAGTACGTAAAATGTATGGTCCTTCCATTTTACAGGATGAGGTGATCAAAACTGTAGACAACGAAATCAACAAATACATTGCTGACGAGAAACTGGCCATTATTGCACAACCTATTCCTTTAGATGAAACACCGGTCGAGTTCAGCATCCAGGATCCCAAGGATTATACATTTGAATTTGAGATCGGATTACAGCCAGAAATAAACATTGATCCAAAATCGATCAATGTGACCCGTTACCAGATCGAGGTTACTGACCAGATTTTAGACGAGGAACTGGAAAGACTGCGTCAACGCTATGGCAATTATAGCACACCAGAAACAGTAGAAGATGAAAATGCCATCATCAGCGCTGATATTGCAGTAGATGGCCAGGACGACGCTGCAAAAGAAGACGAAAATGAATCTAAAGCAGCTGAAGCAGCGACAGAAGTAGCTGAGACAACTAAAGCAGCCACTACAGCGATAACATTAAAAGAAATCGCCAAAGGACAGCAAAAAGAGTTCAAAGGCAAAAAAGTAGGGGACATCGTTACAGTAGAACTGGGCAAAGCATTTAAAGGTGAAATCCTGGACAGGGTACTTTCTGATTTAAAACTGGACAAAGAAGACAAAGAAAACGCCAAAAAGACCGTTACCCTGACGATTACCAAAATCGGTCTGTTGGAACCCGCAGCTTACGATGAAAAACTTTTCGATCAGGTATATCCAGGAAGAGATATCAAAACTGAAGAAGATTTTAAAGCAGCTGTCAAGGAAGATATTACTAAATATTACGGCCAGCAAGCCAGCGGTCAGATCCACGATCAGATCTACCATCATCTTACAGACCATGTTACACTCGATATGCCTGAAACGTTTTTAAAACGCTGGATGAAAATTTCAAGTGAAGGCAAAAAAACCGAGGAAGAATTGGATAAAGACATTGTAGAGTTTAAAAAGCAGTTACAGTGGGCGCTTATTTCTTCTAAACTCAGTAGCGACAATAACATCCAGGTGCAACACGAAGAATTGAAAGATTACGCCAGACATCAACTCTTAAATTACCTGGGCGGTCAGATGGGCCTGCAGGGTAATGAGCAGTGGATAGATGATTACGCAAATAAAATGCTTGCGGATCAAAAGTTCATTGATGATGCCCACGGTCAGATCCGGATTGGCAAATTATTCGAAGTACTGGAAAAACAGGTAACAGCCAAAGATCAGCCAATTACTGAGAAAGAATTCACAGAAATGGTTCAAAAGCATCAGCATGAACACCATCATTAGGCATTAGCTGGTTACCTTTAGGAAGTTTACTGTCAGATAGCAGATTTCCAGGGGTAATAGCACCCAAAATGATTTTCATAAGAAAATGGCGGTTAATCCCTAAAAGGCGCATTAACCGCCATTTTCACGTTTTACAGCAAGCAGTTTTTCTGAGCTCAGGCCAGACTGCCGTTTTGTCGGTCACTCATCTGCTGCACGAAGTTTGGTATTACCCTATAGAATTACGAGTTAAACCTCAATGGAATAACAAAAATTGAATATCTTCAAACCCTAATATTAATATTTATGGACATAGGAAAAGAATTTGAAAAATATGCTGTAAAACATCAGGGAATCAGCAGTAATACCATGCACCAATACAAAGGGCAGTTTACGGCGCTTACGCCTTATATTATTGAGGAACGTCCCATGAATGTGGCATCCATGGATGTCTTCAGTAGGTTGATGATGGATCGTATCATCTTTCTAGGAGAAGGCATCAATGATTACGTAGCCAATATCGTTACCGCACAGCTTTTATTTTTAGATAGCGTTGATCGCACCAGAGACATCCAAATGTATATCAACAGCCCCGGCGGCAGCGTTTATGCCGGTTTGGGTATTTATGATACCATGCAATTTGTATCTCCCGATGTATCTACCATCTGTACCGGTATGGCAGCCTCCATGAGTGCTGTGCTCATGGCAGCAGGTGTGAAAGGCAAAAGAAGCGCCTTAAAGCACAGTCGGATCATGATTCACCAGCCCAGCGGCGCGATCGGCGGCCAAGCCTCTGATATCCAGATTACAGCCAGAGAAATCCGCAAAATCAAAAACGAATTGGATAATATCATCGCTGAGCATAGCGGTAAAGACCCTGCCCAGATCGCTAAAGACAGAGACCGTGACTTCTGGATGACCGCTCAGGAAGCCAAAGAATATGGCTTGGTGGATGAGGTACTTATTTCCAATCCAAATAAGTCCAAGTCTTAATCGCCCATGGTGACTGTTATAAATGAAAGCTTTTTATAAAGTCAGGTGCTATATTATTGCCAATTAAAATAATTATCAAAATGAATACACTATATAAATCCCCGTTTTTCACGAGTCAGAGCGAAGAAGAGGAAGATCAGCCGGAAAACAAACCGGATAATAATAACCAGGAACAAAAATCATCCTTACTGCTGAAAAAGCAGGAAGAGTTATTTTTAGAAAAAAGAGCGGTTTACCTCTGGGGAATGGTAGATGACAAATCTGCCCGAGAAATTGTCAGCAAATTATTGATTTTGGAAGCGGATAAACCGGGAGAAGAAATCAAATTCTATATCAATAGCCCGGGAGGGATGGTTACCAGTGGTATGGTAATTTATGATACAATTGAAATGATCTCCAGTCCGGTCAGCACCATCTGTATGGGCCTTGCAGCCTCCATGGGCTCCATTTTGTTAAGCGTGGGTGCTAAAGGCAGACGATTTGTCTTCCCACACGGGGAGATCATGATCCACCAGCCCAGTATTGGCGGTTATTTTCAGGCAACTTCAGCCGATATTGAGATCCAGGCCGAACAAATTGAGAAAACCAAACTGATGGGTGCTCAATTACTGGCTAAAAACTGCGGAAAAACTGTAGAACAGGTGCTTAAAGATTTTGACCGGGATTTCTATATGGATGCAGATCAGGCTGTTAATTACGGCATTGTGGATGCAGTGTTGGAAAAATTATAAATAACTTACGTTAAAAAAAGTGGAAGACCGCTGTTTGCAGCGGTTTTCTTAATTTTGCAGAAGCAGGCAGCCTAAAATAAGAACTGCCCAGAAGGAAATCAGTAATTATGGCTAAAAACTTACATACACACTGTTCATTTTGTGGAAGACCCAGAGAAGAAGTAAAAATGCTGATATCAGGCATTGATGCGGATATCTGTGACCAGTGCATTCAAAATGCAGGTGAGATTATTGAACAGGAATTTGAATTTGAAAAATCGCATCAGCGGCCACAACAGCCGGCCGCAAATGCAGCCAAACTGGAACTTAAGACCCTGTAGAAATTAAAAAATTTCTGGATCAATATGTGATTGGGCAGCAAGAGGCTAAAAAATCCTATCCGTAGCCGTTTACAATCACTACAAAAGGGTAACACAAAAAGTCCAGAGTGATGATATTGAAATCGAAAAGAGTAATATTATTATGATCGGGGAGACCGGTACGGGCAAAACCCTGCTGGCCAAAAGCATTGCTAAAATGCTCAATGTTCCCTTTGCCATTGTGGATGCGACAGTATTTACCGAGGCAGGTTATGTGGGAGAGGATATTGAAAGTATGTTGTCCCGTTTATTACAAAACTGTAATTATGATGTTCCTTCAGCAGAAAGGGGCATTGTTTATATTGATGAGATCGACAAGATTGCCCGCAAAAGTGACAATCCATCCATTACCAGGGACGTTAGCGGAGAAGGGGTTCAACAGGGACTGCTGAAAATGCTGGAAGGCACCGAGGCTTTAGTCCCCCGCAAGGCGGCAGAAAGCATCCCGAGCAGAAAATGGTCAAGATCCGCACCCAGAATATTTTATTTATCTGTGGAGGCGCCTTTGATGGTATTGACAGGATCATTGCCAGAAGGGTTAATACCAATGCCATTGGCTTTAATGTCAACAAAGAACAGCAGGAAGAACAAAGAAGAACCTTTTGCAGTTTGTCAATCCACAGGATTTAAAATCCTTCGGATTGATCCCTGAACTACTTGGGCGTCTGCCAGTGGTCACCCATCTGGATCCACTCGATAAGGCCACCTTACGTGCTATTCTGACAGAACCCAAAAACAGTCTGATCAAACAATATACCCGTCTTTTTGAAATGGAGGGTGTAAAACTGGTAGTGGAAAAAGATGCCTTGGATTTTATCACGGATAAAGCACTGGAATTCAATTAGGGGCTCGTGGACTAAGAAGCATCTGTGAAAGCATCCTGACTGAGGCCATGTTTGAGATACCGGGTACCAACAAGAAGAAATTCACAGTTACCCTGGATTATGCCAGACAGCAGTTTAATATTAGCAAATTAGGGTCAATGAAAGTTGCTTAAAATCAGCAGATTAGATTCTCTCTATTAGTAAAGGTGGTTGATTTGGAAAATTTCTTGGTCAAGCCACAGGGAAAGTTTACTTTTGCACCCAAATTATTTTATAAAATACACGGCAAAATCCGTGTTGCCTAAAAACTTCATTATTATGAAACAAGGTATCCATCCAGAAAATTACCGTTTGTTGTCTTCAGAGACATGAGTAACGGTGTTGAATTTTTATCTAAGAGCACAGCTGCCAGCAGCGAAACAACCGTTTTTGAAGGTGTTGAATATCCGGTGATCAAATTGGAAATTTCCAATACTTCTCACCCTTTCTACACTGGTAAAAACGTTCTTGTTGACACCGCCGGTCGTATCGACAAATTCAACAAACGTTACGGTAAGAAAAATAAGAGGAACCGAAAGGATCAAAACCTTTTAGGAATTATAAGAAGAACCGCTGTATATGCAATAAAGCATGAACAGCGGTTCTTTTTTCGTATAAAGGTTAAAAGCTTTCGGCCAATGGAGATTTGAATCCAAGGCTATTGCGCTAAATAAATATCGACAGCCTTAGACACTTATCTGCATAAAGTAGATTGATAGAAGTAATAAGGACCTTACGAGTCCATAAGTCGTTATTTTTCACAACAAACTTCCTACAAACTTCCTACAAACTTCATACATCCTTTAGTTGGCTGCTATCTCTAAGGCGGGCTAACTGGGAAAACTGGGCTTGTTGGGCTTACTAGCCGGCCAGGTGCATTTCTGGATCCGGGACTTCCTTTGGCTTTGTTTTTTTGCCTTTGTAGCTGTATACGGTATAGCTGCAAACCAACTTAGCGGTATACTTAGCAACATAACAACCGACCAGCATGGGGATAAACAAATCAAAGCCGTTGTGAACCAGATTGCAGGTCAAAAATACAGAAGTAAGCGGTGCGTGAATGGCTGCGCTCAACATGGCACCACCCCCAATCAATGCAAAATTGAGTGGGCTTAGATGCAGCCCAAACAGGTGATTACTGACCAGGGCCACAAACATCCCGAAGACGGCCCCCCCAATAATGGAAGGTGCAAATACACCACCATCTCCTCCGGCGCCCAGTGTCAGCGAGGCTACCAGTGGTTTCAATAAAGAAATACATAGAATGGTCAGGGCAAAGGGAATAGAAAAAGAGGTATCCTCAATGCGAGATAAGAGCTCTGGGAATGCGTGATAAGAATCGCCATATAGCTGTGGAAAAGCAAGGATAGCTAGTCCAACCAATATAGCGCCCAGGTTCACCCGGATAAAATTATTGCTGATATTGCCAAACTTCTCCTTGATAAAGATAACGGATTTGGTAAAATACACTGCCAGCAGCCCTGCAATAGCGCTTAAAACCAGTAAAAACGGTATGGCATGCATTTCCCAGCCAGAAACGGTTAATTGCTTGAAAAGCATTTCATTTTCGATGAGCGACATAAATAGCCAGGACACGAAAACAGAACAAAAACAGCTCAGCAAAATGGTTTTGGAGGCTTTACGGGCAATGACTTCCACGGAAAATAACAGTCCGGCCAATGGGCTTCCAAAGAGGGTAGCAATGCCTGCCGCTACACCCGCACAAATCAGCTCCGTTTTATGTGCCTTGGCAACAGAGGCCTTTTTGCGGGCAACCGCTCCAACAGTGGCGGTAGCCACAACCGTGGAAACTTCCACTCCGGTAGATCCGCCAAAAATGACAGTCAAAAAGCCATTGATATAGTGGGAAGGGATTTTGAATGCAGGTAATTCATTACGTCTTTCTTCTATCGTATGATAGATTTCCTTAATCCCTTTATTTTGTTTATTCTTAAAGGCATATTTACGCAAAAAATAAATCAGGGTAATCCCAATAGAAGGCAGGACAATAAAGATCCAGGGTAAACTATGAGCCTTATCTATAATACCTTCCTCATAATATGCTGTTATGCGCTTTAAAGAGTCTGCCAGTAGGGTAGAAGCCAGTCCTACGGCCAGTGAAGCAACAATGAGCTTTGCATAATTTATGGTGAGTACTTCTTTGCGCATCCGATATATTTAACGTCGTATGAGAGCCATTTGTTATTGATAATCAAGTTACCACAGTTCGAGTAGCCTTTATATAGGATACTCAAAGCGCTGCAAAATTAAGACATAATAACCACTTTAACCAGAAATTAGCGAATCTTGGCAATCACTTAGAAAACACACATTTGTATGGCAGGTGTAATTTTGGGAGAACTATTATAAGCGCGCTTTTCTACGGTTCAATTTAAGGGAACTACTCACTTAATTTTTACTTTTTTGTGCAAAACAAAGCAAAAATCAGTTTCCCCCATTAAAAGTGTTTTGGAACTTAAATGGCAAAAAGCCTGCTCAGTTTATTTAAAAAGCTAAAAACCAATACTGCCTTATTACATATTACCCGTTTATCCACAAGGATTACTTAAAATAATTTAGGGGCGCCTGCACCCGGCGTAGGTGTCTTACCTAAATGTTGGTAGGCCTTTTCTGTCGCTTCCCGGCCCCTTGGCGTTCTTTGAATAAACCCTTCCTGGATCAAAAACGGCTCATATACTTCTTCCAAGGTTCCTGGTTCTTCTCCCACAGCAGTGGCAATGGTGGTTATGCCCACTGGCCCCCCTTTGAATTTCTCAATGATGGTAGCAAGGATTCGGTTATCCATGTCATCGAGTCCATCCTCATCTACATTCAGCGCATTTAATCCGTGTCGGGTAATCCCCAAATCGATTTGCCCGTCATTTAAGACCTGGGCAAAATCCCGGACCCTGCGCAGCAGGCCATTGGCAATTCTTGGGGTGCCACGACTTCTTCTGGCTATTTCCGCTGCTGCCTGGTCATCAATTTGGGTATGGAGAATATGGGCGCTTCTTTTTATAATTTTCTGCAGGGTCTCTGCATTATAATATTCCAGCCGACTTTTAATACCAAACCTGGAGAGCAGTGGCGCTGTCAACAGGCCGCTTCTGGTTGTAGCCCCAACAAGTGTAAAAGGATGAATGGATAATTGTACACTGCGGGCATTAGGGCCGGAATCAATCATGATATCGATTCGGAAGTCTTCCATGGCTGCATACAGATATTCTTCCACCACGGTGCTCAATCGATGGATTTCATCGATAAAAAGCACATCCCCTTCCTCCAGACTGGTGAGCAGGCCAGCCAGGTCACCTGGCTTTTCAATTACAGGACCTGAAGTTTCTTTAATATTTACCCCTAATTCATTGGCCACAATCCTGGAAAGCGTTGTTTTTCCAAGACCCGGAGGGCCATGAAAAAGCACATGATCCAACGCTTCTCCCCGGATTTTAGCCGCCTTGATAAAAATACGGAGATTCTCGACGAGCCCCGGCTGTCCGGAAAACTCATCGATTTCTTTGGGCCGGATGGTATTTTCAAATTCCCGATCCTTTGGGTTCAGCTCAGCGGCGTCTGGATTTAAATTTGGGTTAGACATGGGTTCAAAGTTATATTGAAAAACCCAAAAGTTAAAAGTATTTGCCCAGCAGCGGCAAAACTTGGAAAGTTGGCCGCTTTGGGGCAACTTTGTAGGGAGGGTATAAGTATTAAAACACTTACAACTATGGTATTAACGAAAAAAAGAAGGTATAAATATGCAAATGAAATATCAATTACTCGGTAAATCCGGCCTGAAAGTCTCTCAGCTCTGTTTGGGAACCATGGGGTTTGGAACAGCAGCGGGCTGGGGCGCCGATCTGGCAGGCTCTTTTTCCATTATGGACAAATTTGCCGAAGCTGGTGGCAATTTTATTGATACGGCCAATATTTATAAATTAGGCGAAAGTGAATCCATCATTGGAAAATACTTTTCCAATGATGAGACGGACAGGGATTATTTTGTACTGGCCACCAAATACAGTTTGAAGGACAATGAAACCAACCCCAATGCCAGTGGCAACAATCGCAAAAACCTGATGCGCAGCGTGGAAGGAAGTCTAAAAAGACTGGGCACTGATTTTATAGATCTGCTCTATTTACATATCTGGGATGATCTGACACCCATTGAAGAGGTAATGCGCGGACTGGATGATCTGATCCGCCAGGGTAAGGTCAACTATATTGCCATTAGCGATACGCCCGCCTGGGTGGTTGCCAAGGGCAACACCTATGCAGAGCTCATGGGCTGGAGTCAGTTTGCAGCCCTGCAGGTGGAGTATAGTCTTTTGCAACGTTCTCCCGAAAGGGATTTGATCCCTATGGCCAGCCATTATGGGATGAGTCTATTGCCATGGGCACCGCTGGCTGGCGGGGCATTAACGGGTAAATACCTCAAAGGAGATCCAGGCAGGATTAAGCCAGAAAGTAAAAGATTGAATGAAAACAGTGTTCGGATTACCAAAGAAGTCATGGATATTGCCAGCAAATACGGTGTAGCTCCTTCGAGTGTTGCACTGGCCTGGGTCCGCCAGCAATACAATAAGTGTATTCCCATTGTGGGTGCCACCAAAATGGATCAGCTGGCAGAAAACCTGCAATCGCTGGATCTGGAACTCGAGCCCGCCTTTTTGCAAAGGCTAAACGAAGTAAGCCAGATCGAGCTGGGCTTCCCAGGTGAATTCTTTCAGGAAGCCGGCGTACAAAAAAATAATTTTGGGGGATTTTATGACCGGATTATCAAAGGATAGCCATGACAGGGATTATTAAACCGAATCCTTTACTTTCGCTTTTAATTCTTTCATAGATAAGGATCATGGTTTACATGACTCCTTATCAAGCTAAACAATGAATTTGGAAACAAATATCTATACCGTCATTATGGCTGGCGGCATCGGAAGCCGTTTTTGGCCCAGTAGCCGCACCGCCAGACCCAAACAATTTATTGATATTCTGGGCACAGGGGAATCGTTGATGCAGATGACCTGGCAAAGAGCTCGCCGGTTTTCAAAGCCGGAGCAAATCCTGGTGCTGACCAACCAGCTTTATCAAAACCTTGTAGCTGAACATCTTCCAGAAATCAGTAAAACGAATATCCTGACTGAGCCTGCACGTAATAATACGGCGCCTTGTATCGCTTACGCTGCATTTAAGCTATACCAAAAGGATCCTGAGGCCATTATGGTTATATTGCCCGCCGATCACCTGATCTTAAAGGAAGATAAATATGCTGAAAAAATCCAGACGGCAGTAGATTTTGTGGCTAAAAACGAGGCGCTGGTCACGCTCGGCATCCAACCCACGCGTCCCGATACGGGTTATGGCTATATTCAGTTTACGCAAAACGCCACCCAGCCAACTGACAAAGGCAGAGCAATTGACACAGCGATTAATGTACTCCCGGTTAAATCTTTTAAAGAAAAACCTGATCTGGTTACGGCTGAGCGCTATTTGAACAGTAGACAGTATCTGTGGAATGCGGGGATTTTTATCTGGAAGGCCAAGGATGTTATCAGCGGTTTTAAAAAGTATCAACCGGATTTATATGCCTTGTTTGAAGGAGGTATGCCTTATTATAATACTGACCAGGAAAACGCCTTTATTGAACAACATTATAAAACGTCGCCTAAAATCTCCATTGACTATGCACTCATGGAAAAGGCGGACAATGTCTTTACCGTACCAGCAGATATTGGCTGGAGCGATCTGGGGACCTGGGCATCTCTATGGGATGTAAAACAAAAAGATGACGCGGGCAATGTGCTGATTTCTGATCAGCACATGGAACTTTCCCAGACAAAAGGATGCATTATCTCTAAGGATCCAGAAAAATTAGCAGTTATCGACGGGTTAACCGATTATATTGTGATTGACCAAAAGGATGTGCTGCTGATTTATCCCAAAAGCAAAGAACAGGACATCAAACATATTATCGCCAAATTGGAACAGCAAAAGGAAGCTAACAGGTATTTGTGAAACATGCCTTAATTTAGCCTGCTCATCTAGCGGCAATCCTTTTGAGCAATTTTTAATTTATAAAAAACATTAACGCCCCATGCAAGTCTCTTCAGCCAGTCAGCTATCGCAGTTCAAAAACAAGGTGGGTATACGCTTTCAGCTGTATAACAGCCTTTTTACTTCACTTCCTTTTCACCGCATTGAAAAGACAGGTGTATTACTGTCTTTGTTTCTGATTCATTGTGAGGAAGGCTTTAAGAAAGCGAAAAGTCCGGAAGAGATCATTGACAGCTTTCTACAGCAATACACCAATTATCCGGAAGGCAGAGAACAATTAGACCTTTTATTTCGTTTTATCCAGTATGCCGAAAGGCAGGTGGTCTTATTTGACGCCTTGGAAGATGCCTCCTTTGATTCCATTCAGGATTTAAAAGGCCAGGGCACCATCAGTCATCTCAGTTCAGAGGTGGTACAGCAGGAAAAGGAAGAAGCGCTGGCAAAAAAAGTCGATGACTTTTCTGTCAGGCTCGTCCTGACAGCCCATCCCACTCAGTTTTATCCAGGTGAGGTTTTAGGGATCATCAATGATTTGTCAAAAGCACTGATCAAAAGTGACACGCAAAATGTCAATGTTTATTTACAACAGCTGGCTAAAACACCTTTTCTGAAAAAACAAAAGCCCACGCCATTTGATGAGGCCATGAGCCTGATCTGGTATCTGGAAAATGTTTTCTACCAAGCGAGCGGCAAGATTATTGAACAATTAAAAAGTCATTTCCCCAATATCATGGAAAGCGATAATAATGCGCTGATTCATATGGGATTCTGGCCAGGCGGGGACAGAGACGGTAATCCTTTTGTCAGAGCAGATACCACGCTACAGGTGGCCGATCAATTACACAAGGCTATTTTGCACTGTTATTACAAAGACATCCGCCGCATGAAACGGCGCCTGACCTTTAAAGGGGTAGAGGAGGTGGTTGCTGATCTGGAAAAGAAATTTTATGCCTTGCTCTTTGAGCAAGCCAGTGATATCCAGATCACTCAGAGTGATCTGATTGGTACCCTAAAATCGATCCGTAACACAGTAGTTGAGCAACATAACGGTATGTTTGTTCAACTCATTGACGACTTGATCGGTAAAATCCAGATTTTTGGTGTTTATTTTGCCACCCTGGATATCCGCCAAGACAGCAGCCAGCACAAAAGGCTCATGACTTATCTAAGTGAAAATAAACTGGGACTTCCTCAAGGTTATGACAGTCTATCAGATGAAGAAAAGATTCAGGTGCATGAACAAATTCAAGAAGTGATTGATCCGTCCTTAGTGGAGGATGAACTGCTCCGGGATATATTTCAGTCCATGCAAGCCGCAAAAACCATCCAAGACCGCAATGGAGAAGAAGGTTGTAACCGTTATATTATCAGCCACTGTATGACGGCTGTTGATATGATGGAAGTCTTTGGCATGCTGAAGATGAGTGGCTGGAAAGAAAAGGAATTAAAAATAGACATTGTTCCCCTGTTTGAAACCATTGAAGATTTACAAAATGCAGCAGGAGTGATGGAACAACTCTACACAAATAAAACCTATAGAGACCATTTAAATAGAAGAGGCAATATACAAACCATCATGCTCGGCTTCTCCGACGGCACCAAGGATGGTGGCTACTTAATGGCCAACTGGTCTATTTATCAGGCCAAGGAAGCTTTGACGGCCATCTCCCGTCAATATGACCTGGATGTTGTATTCTTTGACGGGCGTGGTGGACCTCCAGCCAGAGGCGGTGGAAAGACCCATAAATTCTATGCTTCCATGGGCAACAAGGTATCTAATAAAGAAATCCAGTTAACCATCCAGGGACAGACCGTCAGTTCTAATTTTGGCACGGTTGAATCCGCGAAATTCAACATTGAGCAACTGCTCAATGCTGGAATTGCGAATGATATCCTGCCTTCAGCCAGAAGGACATTTACACCAGAGGAGCAGTCACTATTCAAGACTTTATCAGAAATCAGTTTTGAAGCCTATTGTGCCTTAAAAAATCATCCACTATTCCTGGATTACCTGTCTTTTGCCAGCCCGCTCAGGTTCTATGGTGCGACCAATATCGGCAGCCGTCCAACCAAGCGTAATGCGGCTAAATTGACGCTGGATAGTCTTCGCGCGATTCCGTTTGTGGGCTCCTGGAGTCAATTAAAACAAAACGTAACTGGTTATTACGGTGTGGGTACCGCACTTCAGGCCATGGAAAAAGCAGGCCGATTTGAAGAAGTCAAAGCATTATATAAGAATTCCTTGTTTTTCAGGGCGCTGATTGAAAACAGTGAGATGTCCATGAAAAAATGTTTCTTTCCATTAACACAGTTTCAGGCTACCCATCCCAAATACGGTGAGATTTGGAATATGGCCTATGAAGAGTACCTACTTTCTGAAAAAATGGTGCTTAAACTCACAGGAAATTCTGAATTGATGGCCAGCTATCCGGTGGAATCACTCTCCATTCAGATGCGCGAGCGTATTGTCTTACCGCTTTTAACCATCCAGCAATATGGTCTTGCAAAACACCATAAACTGGAAGAAAGTGGCAAAGACAGCGAACTACTCTCCATTTATGAGAAACTGATCATGCGTTGCTGTTTTGGTATTATCAATGCCGGCAGAAACTCCGCTTAAAAGCAGTGCTTAATACAGTCTTAAAATAAATAGCGTTTCAAAAGGTCAGATGCGATGCATCTGACCTTTTGGTATTTATCCAAGGCTCTATTTTCTGGACAACTTATTGGCTTTCTTTTGTATATTTATGTTCCAGCAATGTTTCCATCAGTCAATCCATACTATATATCATGAAAACAACACCAGCGAAAGTTACCAGGGGCCTGCTACTTATATTTTTGTTTTTAAGTATTGTATTTTTAATCATATCACTAACTTCTGACAATAAAACATATACCATCCTATTATACCTTTGTTCTGGCGTGATGGTTATCTCAGGCTATCTATATGGCTGGTTCAGAAATCGGAACCAAAATTAAGATAGTCCTTTGGGGGACGTTTATTTTTGTATCATTTTGTCCATTTACCAACATAATATATGGGGCTGTAGATAATTATAGCCTAAACGAGTAACGCTTTACTCACCATTACTCACCTTTACTCGCACCAGGCTTAATCCTAATTTTTATGCAATCCCTTAACGCCCTATCTTCTACAATTTAGAATTAAAAACGTAACTTCACCTTGACGGAGGCGCTTTAATTTTGTGTATAACCACAGCGCCTGCCGCAACGCTATTTTATAACATAAAAATCAACAATTATGAAACGTTCCGCCACTGCAGTCTGGAAAGGATCCATTAAGGAAGGGTCAGGTGTATTGACCTCAGAAAGTAAAACATTAGATAACACCCCATATTCTTTTAAATCCCGCTTTGAATCTGGTACAGGCACCAATCCTGAAGAATTGATTGGCGCTGCTCATGCGGGTTGTTTTGCTATGGCACTTAGTCTGGAACTGGGTAAAGCTGGCTTTACCCCAGAATCCCTGGAAGCCACAGCAACGGTAACCATGGATGCAGATAAGCTGGAAGTAACCCATTCAGACCTCGTGCTTAAAGCTAAAATTCCGTCCATCAATGATGAAGCGTTCCAACAAATTGCTGCGGGCGCAAAAGCAGGATGTCCAATAAGCAAACTATTAAAAGCTGAGATTAGCCTGCAGGCAGAACTTATTAGTTAGGACTAGCAGAGTAATACATTATCCATTTGGTCCAATTCATTGAAGGAACACAACAGGCAGTAGAAATTCAATTTCTGCTGCCTGTTTTTTGCCACAACCATTCAAATCAGGATTCTAATTAGATATTGAAAATTACCCATTTGGGGAGTTTACTTTACCAGCTTTGATATAAACTAGGTTCAAATAAAGCAACTTAAATACAATGAAATAATAATATGTAAATAATTCAATCAAATTAATCAATTTTTTGTATCTTCGTTACATAAAAATGGAGAATTTATATGATTATAGAATTTAGTTACCAAAATTTTAGATCATTTAGGGATGCAACAACTTTCTTAATGAAAGCAGATGCGGGCAAATCAAAATTGGATAACACTTTTATTGTGGAATTCAATACTGGCAATTCTATTCAATTACTTAAGACCGCTGTTATTTACGGAGCAAATGCCAGTGGGAAAAGTAATTTCATCAGAGCATTTTTTGCACTTACTTTCCTAATTAAAAATTCAGCAAAATTCAATATAGATCAGAATCAATTAATCACATATGAACCGTATGAATTAGACATCCATACTATAAATGCCCCGATCTCCTTTAAGATTGCATTTATACTTAAGGATATCAAATATGAATTTGAAATAGCGTATAATAAAAATAGAATTACCTATGAAAAATTGAACTTTTCTCCTAAAGGACAGGTCTCAAACATTTATACGAGAATAATATCTGAAAAAGAAAATTATGATACGATTGAACTTGGCAAAAATCTTTTAGACAAGAAAATCAATAAAAAGGTTTTTAAGAATCAACTTTATCTTTCAAAATTTGGAATTGAAACGCCTCATGACGAGCTTACGCCAATTTTTCAATATTTATCAAATATTAATATATGGAACGCTTATGACAAATTCAGTATATCTGATCTTTCAAAAGAAATAGCAACCTCAATAGCCCAGCCAGAAAACAAAATATTAAAAGACCGATTAAGTAAATTGATTCGAGTATCGGACACTAGAATAGAATCAATTGGTTCAAAAGAATTAAAAAAAGATAATTTTAAATTTCCTGAGGAAATACCTGAAAATGTCATAAATGATTTTCTAAGAGCCAATCGATTCCAGACTTTTGCCATTCATAAATTATTTGATGGTAAAAAGGAAATCGGTAAAACCGAATTCGATTTCGATAGAAAAGAATCAGTTGGCACCCAAGTCCTTTTGGCCTTGGGTGGGAAAATATTACAGACCTTAGAAAATGGGGGTATTTTGGTAATAGACGAATTAGACAATAGCCTTCATCCAAAGCTTTGTAAATTCCTTATCAGGCTATTCAACAGTAAAATTTCCAATCCTAAAAATGCGCAATTAATATTTGCGACACATGAAGTCACCCTTTTAGATCACGATGTATTTCGCAAGGATCAAATATGGTTTGTTCAAAAGGATAAGCATGGTAATTCTGAATTATATAATGCGGGAGATTTTGAAGGAATCAGAGATAGTACAAATTTTGAAGTATGGTATAGAACCGGAAAATTTGGTGGCAACCCTGAAATAAAGGAAATTGAATTTATTTATGAATAAATATGGTTAAAAGACACCCAACATTAAGAATATTTTTTGCTTGCGAAGGAGCTACTTAAGCAAATTAAACGGGACTCAAACAGCATTTTTAACCATCTCCTGCTAGCGGTAAGAAATTAAACAACTTTATTAACTGAAATGCTATAACCCCACAAAAAAATCTCTAAATAAAAATTCTTGTCCCTGAAAAATCTTCCCTGAACTCCTTAGGCGTACAACCCTTTCTTTTTTTAAATATCCGGTTAAAATTGGAGATATTATTAAACCCGCATAGATAAGCGATTTCTGCTATGCCATGGCTGGTTTCCATGAGCAGCCTGGTCGCATTACCAAGTCTGATTTCATTTAGGGTATCAATAAAAGTATGACCGGTCTTCGTTTTAAAAAACCGGCTAAAACTCACCTGAGTCATGCTGGCAAGCCCGGCAGCTTCCGCCAGCGTAACATCCTTATTAAAGTTCTTATTCAGATAGGCCATCACTTTTTCTATACGGCGACTATTATAGGAAATCTGTACATGCTGATAGCTTCCCGCGCAAAGGGTACGGATATCTCTGGAAGTAGACAGATCATGCAAAATAGAGAGTAATTCCAATACAGAATCAAATCCGGTTTTACTAACAAGGGAAATAATTCTTGGGCTAATGCGCTCAATTGTTTCTCTGGAAAATTTAATGCCACAACCAGACTTCTCAAACATGGCTCTTAAATGGCTTAATTGTTTTTTCTGTAAAAACTTTTCATCCAGTAAATCCTTATGAAATTGGATGGTCACTTCATGGATATTTTTACTGGTACATTGATCCGTAAACCAGCCGTGGGGTAGGTTAGGCCCCACAAAGACCAATTCCATGTCTTCTATTTGCTCCATATGGTCACCCACTACACGCTTAGCGCCCGATGCCTGTAATATAAGATTCAACTCATATTCTTCATGAGTATGTAAGGGAAAATCAAAGGTGTCCTTATGTCTGGAAAACAGGGTAAAACAGTCGTTTTGCGTCAGGGGGTTATTTCTCTTAATATTTCCATCATCCAGTCTTTATAAAAATATTTTCATTAATATACCTTTTAAGGAATTCATTCACAATGTAAATTTAAGGAGAAATCATGAATCATTAATAAAGTATCATTTTTGATCTTTGAAGTGCAGCAATATCCATTAAATGATTATTTGTGTTAATTGTAAATCACAAGCAAATTACATATGCAGTTAACTTCAATTTAAATTAATATTTACCAATACTTTATATACAATAATTTTATATTTTATATTATCAAATGGAAATTTAATTCAATGCAATTTTGCACAATTCTACATGCTAAAATCTATAAACCTGATAAAAATAAACAATACACAGTTAAAATAGTATTATGATAAGGCTGGTGCAATTTTTAATTTTGTTTAAAATCAAAAGACATGGTTAACACCATTTTACAAAATTCAAAAACAGATACCTACATTTGGTGAAGTTTCGTGGCATCGCAAATACATTCTTAAAAATCATTAAAAATACCAAAAGGGTGCACCATACAAAAAACAATTTCAAAAAAATAAAATTGCAGGGCAAGCTTGCCCTTATGGTGTCTGCCTGTCTGTTTAGCATAGGCTGCGCACACCCTGACGGCCAATCAAATGAGTCCAAGCCTGCACAGTATCAACGCAACCTAACAGGCTCGGATTCATTTGCAATCGGTAACGGCGTAAACTTGCAACCCTCTTATTATAATCAAGGTAAGGTCGATTTTGCCTGGCCCCTTATGCAGTCCAAGGACAAGATCAAAACTGTTCGTTTGGAAATCGAACCAGACAGAGTGCTTCAGGCGACAGACTGGATCAGTCAAGCCAGCAAAGCTGGATATACCATCATAGCCACCTATCATAAATCAAAAATACTAGGCTCCAACGATCCGGCAGCGGTACAGCAGGCAGCAAGCTGGTGGCAGCAAAATTACGAGAGACTTATTAGCGGGTTAGCTAAAAATGAACATGGTCATACAGACAGTTCCAGATTAATCATTAATCTGATTAATGAGTGGGGCAACCATAAAGTAACGCCAGCTAGTTATGCCACGACATATAACAGCGCCATTGCCACCATCAGAACATTTTATCAGGGTTATATCATCATTGACATCCCTGGCTGGGGCCAAGAAACTTATACAGCCTACCAGGCCTGCAAAACCAGTAACCCACGTATCACCGATCCCAAAATTGTATTGTCTGCTCATATCTACAAAGGCGGTTATAATCAAGGCCGAGGCCATACCCTTGAGCCAAAAGATCTGGAGGATATGCAAAAAACGGGCTATCCTTGTATAGTGGGTGAGTTCGGGACAGGGCAGGGGCCTTGCCACTGGGATAGCTGCGTGGATTACGCCAAAAAACTCGGCTGGCCAGTCATCGCCTGGTGCTGGAACGGTGATGGAGGCACGATGAATATGGTCAAGCCAGCCTGGAAAGTGATGCCCTCTGCTGGAAGCTATGGCTTCTCCACTTACTTTGACAGCCTTTATCAACACCTTTAATCTACCTTCTAAATAATTTACCGGCATATAACAACCAACATGAAATTACAATTTATTGATATTGCTATTTTAGTCACCTACCTGGTCACGATGCTTTGTATTGGTTGGTTCTATCGCAAGAAAGCCCGGCTAAACAAAGAAAATTATTTATTAGGTGGCAGATCACTTCCTTGGTACATGCTGGGGCTGAGTGATGCCAGCGATATGTTTGATATTTCAGGGACGATGTGGATGGTGAGCCTCTGTTTTGTTTACGGCTTTAAAAGCATATGGATCCCCTGGTTATGGCCTGTGTTTAACCAGGTTTTTATGATGATGTACCTGTCCAGGTGGTTACGGCGTTCAGGCGCGACCACCGGTGCCGAATGGTTGAGCACACGTTTTGGCAAGGTCGGTAAAGGCGTGCGCTCCTCTCATAATATTGTCGTTGTCTTTGCCCTGTTAAGCTGCCTGGGTTTTCTGGCTTATGGCTTTGTCGGGCTGGGTAAGTTTATGGAAATCTTTATCCCATGGCATATTGTAGCCCCCTATATACCCTTTCATATTCCAGCGGCCTATGTTCCGCACTTTTATGGCGTGATCTTTACCCTCTTTGCAGTTTTCTATTCTGTTTTGGGTGGTATGCACAGCATTGTACTTGGCGATGTTATCAAATACGCCATCATGACAATAGGCTGCGTCAGCATCGGTATTATCGCAATGATTCACTTGCGGGAGCAAAGCATTACTGTTCCAAAGGGGTGGAAAGATCCTTTTTTTGGTATGCACCTGCATATGGACTGGACAGGGATTATAGATGATGCGAATAAAAAAATAAAATCGGACGGCTTTAGTCTATTCGGCATCTTTTTTATGATGATGCTTTTCAAAGGATTATTTGCCAGCCTTGCGGGGCCTGCCCCCAATTATGATATGCAGAAAGTACTCAGTACCAGATCACCTGAAGAGGCCTCCAAGATGTCAGGATTTGTGTCAATTATATTACTACCTATCCGGTACACATTAGTTATTGGGCTTACTGTACTTGGCCTTTTATATTATCACCAAATTGAGCCGCAGATTCAGGCAGTGGGAGGAACGGACTTTGAAACCATTTTACCTGCAACCATCAACAATTTTCTGCCGGCAGGCTTAATGGGACTGGTACTTACCGGCTTATTGGGAGCATTTATGGGAACATTTTCAGGCACTTTGAACGCCGCCCAGGCTTATATTGTCAATGACATCTACCTGAAATATGTTAACCCCAATGCCAGTAATAAGAAGGTCATTACGATGAACTATATAGCCGGTGTAGGTGTTGTTACCATTGGCATCTTGTTGGGTTGCCTTATTGAAGATGTAAATACCATTTTACAATGGATTGTATCAGGTTTATACGGCGGTTATATCGCAGCCAATATGTTAAAATGGCATTGGTGGCGCTTTAATGCTTCGGGATTTTTCTGGGGAATGGTTGCAGGAATTGTACCGGCTATTGCACTGGCAGTACTCAAATCTTTCAATATCCTGCATGGATTGGATCTGTATTACTGGCCGATTATCTTTATACTGTCCTTAATCGGTTGTATCTGGGGAAGTTATAGCGCGCCTCCGACCGAGATCAATACTTTAAAACAATTCTATAAAAATGTCCGGCCTTGGGGTTTTTGGAAACCAATCCATGCCAAGGTAATGGCCGAAGATCCCAGCTTTGAAAGAAATCGCCATTTTAAGCGCAATATGTTCAATGTGGTCATCGGTATAATAGGGCAGCTGTGCCTAACGATACTTCCCATGTACTTTGTGCTGTGGATGAAAATGCCGCTTCTCATTACGATGGGCCTATTAGTGGTCATCATCCTGATCCTCAAAAAAACCTGGTGGAATAAATTAAGTGAGTACTAAAAAGGAACCTTTAAAAACACTAAGTCAAGAAAAGAAACAATCAATGATGTCAGAGAATTTTAAAAATAAAATAGCGAACATTCGGCAGCAATACGAATCATTGCTTCAATTACCGAATCCAGCGGAGCTGTATTCAAACGGAATTATTACTAGATTTCGCCATCCGGTCCTTACACCAGATCACATCCCTTATTTCTGGAAATACGACCTCAATGAAAAAACAAATCCATTGCTTCTGGAACGTTTCGGCATCAATGGTACTTTTAATGCAGGTGCCATTAAATATGAAGGTAAGTATCTGCTGATGGTAAGGGTAGAGGGCAAAGACAGAAAATCCTTTTTTGCCGTGGCTGAAAGTCCTAATGGCACAGATCAGTTTCGTTTTTGGGATTACCCGGTACTTATGCCTGGCACACCTGATGATGTAAACGTTTACGATATGCGACTTACTCTGCATGAGGACGGCTGGATCTATGGGGTATTTTGTACGGAGAAAAGAGATCCAGCAGCTCCCGATACAGATCAATCTTCTGCTATAGCCCAATGCGGCATTGCACGTACCAAGGATCTTAAAAACTGGATAAGACTTCAGGATCTTAAAACCAATAGTCCGCAGCAAAGAAACGTTGTGCTACACCCTGAATTCGTCAACGGGCAATATGCTTTTTATACCAGACCGCAGGATAGTTTTATACAGGCAGGTTCGGGTGGCGGCATAGGCATTGGACTGACCAGCAGCATCGAACAAAGCTATATTGAAAAAGAGGTAATTATTGACCCAAGGCGTTACCACACAATTTCTGAACTTAAAAATGGCCTGGGACCTGCCCCCATTAAAACGCCGGCTGGCTGGCTGCACCTGGCACATGGGGTACGTAATACGGCTGCCGGTCTGCGCTATACTTTATATGTATTTATGACGGATTTAAATGATTTAACCCGGGTTATCCACCGACCTGCAGGGTATTTGATTGCACCAGAGGGTACAGAGTATATCGGGGATGTTTCCAATGTGGTATTTTCAAACGGTTGGATTCCGGACGAAGACGGCAGGATACTTATCTATTATGCGGCCGCTGATTCTGTCATGCATGTAGCTGAGACGTCCATTGACAGGCTTATGGATTATGTTATGTATACACCCGAAGATAGTTATTATTCCGCCGGACAAGTCAGTATTCTAAATGGCATTATCAATAAAAATTTAAAATCATAACAATACCCCAAGCTTTGTTAAAGCGCAAAAAACCATGAGCATTACACTGGCAACCATAAAAGCCTTTCAAAAAGAATTAGCAGACGAGGCTATTAAAATTCTTGCTTACTGGGAAGCATTTAGTCCCGATCCAAGGGACAATGGCTTTTATGGAACTGTAACTGATGAAAACAGCCCCGTATTGGACGCTGTGAAAGGCAGTGTGTTAAATGCACGTATACTATGGTCTTTCGCTAATGGCTACGTCTGCACAAAAAGTGAAAAGTACTTGCAGTTAGCAAACAAGGCCTTTTCGTATTATTTGCTTCATTTTAAAGATCAAAAATTTGGTGGTGCTTATTGGTATGTTGAGGCGCCTGACAAAACAACTAAAAATAACCACGAGCATCTTGATCCGGTTGGCAGCAAAAAACAGGTCTATGCCCAGGCATTCTGGATTTATGCGCTCAGCGCATATTACAAAGTATCAAAAAGAGAAGACGTACTTTTAGAAGCAATTGCTTTATTTGAGCTGATCGAAAAATACAGTTTTGATCCTACCCTGGGAGGATACATTGAAGCTTTTAAAAGAGACTGGTCAAGTATTCAAGATCAAAGACTCAGCAGTAAAGACCTGAATTCTGCCAAAACCATGAATACGCATCTCCATATCCTGGAAGGGTATATGAGTCTTTATCAGGTTTGGCCGGACAGCCATTTAAAAGAACAAATCTGCCATTTGCTCGATCGATTTGATCAGCACATAATTGACCCCACTACACATCATTTGCGCTTATTTTTTGACGCAAATTTTGTCCCGCATGATGCCACCACGACTTCTTATGGCCACGATATTGAAGCGTCATGGCTCTTACTGGAAGCCGCCAATATCACTCAGGAACCTGTTTATATTGCTAAAATGCAAAAACATTGTACTGATTTAGCCACCGCTTCCTTAGAAGGGATTGATCCAGCTACCGGCGGACTGAATTATGAAAGCAAATTAGCCCCGGCAGATCCCAGTACAATCCATATTCTGGCAGAAAAGCATTGGTGGGTACAGGCCGAGGCGTTGGTCGGATTTTTAGAAGCATATCTACAAACCGGCAAATCCACATTCTATAACCAGGCAATGGCCATCTGGCAATATATCCAACACCACTTATTGTCTCCAACCGGAGAATGGCGTTGGGGGATAGATGCTCAAGGGCAGCCGATGACGGGTTATTATAAAATCGGCCTTTGGAAATGCCCCTATCATAACCTAAGGGCCATGCTAGAGGGGCAAAAAAGACTTAGCATCATACAAGACCAGCTATCCAATCCCCTTTAACGGGACAACATTCTCCAAGCCAATATATTTATTCAAAAAGCATTCATCATTAAAGTCCATGCATCCATTTAAATTCCTATATATTCCCAGTGCTATCCAAAAAATAGTCAAAAAAACATGGCGGCCACATCAATTAAACCGACTAAGTCTGATCACCATTTTGCTCTATTTCAGTATCCAGACCATCACAGCCGCGCCTGGTACCAAGGCAATAGTTAAGGATACTGCTGCCACTGCTATTACCAGAATTCACAACCAAACTCGATATATCCAAAAAACAGATTCCCTAAAACTTTACAGTGCCACTGATACTTTAATCCGGTATGTGGGTCGCATCGATTTCGCTCATCCGGAGTTAGCCCGGTTTTGGAATCCAGGTATTTACCTTTCGCTTTACTTCAAAGGCAGTAGTTGTAAGGTTATACTCCAGGATCAAGTTCAGTATGGTGTCCAGCATAATTATATAGAGATCGTCCTCGATGGAAAGCGTAAAAGAATTCGTTTAAATCATCAGACCGATACCTTAACGATTGCAACGGAGCTAAGCGCCGGCACACATCATTTGATTATCTGCAAAGACACAGAGTCTAATATTGGTTATATCAGTATTGCCGGTATACTGTGCCAGGCATTACTGCCCAATCAGGATTTAAAAAATGGGGAGAAATATTTAATTGAATGCTTTGGAGATTCTATAACCTGTGGAGCCTCCAGTGATCTTTCAGGCGTTCCCTGCGGCCAAGGCAGATGGGAGGACCAACACAACGCTTATATGAGTTATGGGCCTAGTCTGGCCCGCATGCTGCATGCAGATTGGATCATTACTGCCGTTTCAGGCATCGGTCTAATACACAGCTGTTGCGGTTTAAAAATAACCTTACCTGAGGTGTATGATAAACTGGCACTGTCTCCCGATTCAATCAATTGGAATTTTCAAAAATATCAGCCGGATCTCGCCACTATTTGTCTGGGTCAAAATGACGGCTTGCAGGATATGAATCAATTTTGTGCAGCCTATGTCGATTTTATCCAAAAACTACGCCTCCATTACCCAAAGACGACTTTTGTGTTACTTACGAGTCCTATGGCAGATACGGCACTTAGCCATTTCTTACAAAGCGCTATCGTTAAAGTCGAAGACGCGTTAAAAAATAAAGGGGAGCATAATACTTATCATTACTTTTTCAAAAACCGCTATAATGGTGGGTGCGACGGACACCCCACCACCCGGGAACACCAGAAAATCGCAACAGAACTTTTTGTATTTATCCAAAATATATTGAGGACTAAAATTATACCATCCTAAATCTAAGTCTAGGTTAAACCATAATAAAAGCATGAAAAAAATAATTAAAACAAACATTTGCGCGTCGATAAAAGCATCGAAAATTTCCAATAGTTCCAGCAATATGCATCAAAACTCCTGGTATAATAGCGTTTTGTTACCAGCAATCTTACTTCTACTATTGTTCGGCATTTTAATAAACACTGTCAAAGCCCAGAAATTTAAAGAACTGGCCTTAACACCACCCATGGGCTGGAACAGTTGGAATACATTCCAAACCCACATCAGCGAAGACCTAATCAAAAAGACAGCAGATAAACTGGTCAGCTCCGGTATGCGGGACGCAGGCTATACCTACCTGGTATTAGATGATGGCTGGATGAGTATGCAACGTGATAGTCTGGGATATTTGGTTCCAGATCCTGTTAAATTCCCGCATGGCATAAAAGCAGTCATTGATTATGTACATAGCAAGGGGCTCAAATTTGGATTATATAATTGTGCCGGCACGTTAACCTGCGCCGGTTATCCCGGCACCCGAGGACATGAGTATCAGGATGCGCGGCGCTATGCTGAGTGGGGCATCGATTACCTTAAATTTGATTGGTGCAGTTCAGACGGCCTCAATGCTCAGGAAGCGTATACAACGATGAGCAAAGCCATTAAAAAAGCGGGCAGACCCATTGTGTTTAGCCTTTGCGAATGGGGGAGTAGCCAACCTTGGAACTGGGCGACAAATGTAGGGCAGCTCTGGCGAACTACTGGTGACATTACAGCTGAATGCTGGGACTGCATCGTTGATAAGGGTTCCTATAGTCAATATAGCCCTATGACCATTATGGATAAACAAGAAGCGTTGTATCCGTTTGCCGGCCCCGGTCATTGGAACGATCCAGATATGCTGGAAGTGGGTAACGGCCATTTTACCGAGGGTGAAAACAGAGCCCATTTTTCCATGTGGGCTATGATGGCAGCGCCTTTGATGGCAGGCAACGATCTATCCAGGATGACACCCACAACGCTTGCGATACTGACTAATAAAAATGTCATAGCAATCGATCAGGATTCCCTGGGCATTCAGGGACACCGAAAAGAATGGACGGCAGACAGTGTAGAGGTTTGGATAAAGCCCTTAAAAAACAACCAATGGGCTGTCGCATTTTTAAATCGCGGTTCCAAAACCGCTCAGCTGCAATACACCTGGTCTGAAAAAGTGCTCAGGGACAGCGTCCATCATTTGCAATTGGATCTAAGAAATAGTCACTACCAGATAAGGGATGTTTGGCAGGATAAACCACTTGGATCAACAAATCAACCATTGAAAACAGTAATACCGGCACATGACATTTTGCTCATTAAAATACTCGCTCCATAAACGTTCAGTTAATAAATAGTGTTTATTTTTCCTTTCGCGCCTCCAGGAAAAACTAACACTGCTATGAAGAAAAGGCACAGCTAGGGAGTTGCGATATGGAATGTTTCGCTTAGATCATAAAGTTACTATTTTCTGGTGATTTTTAAAAAATTATCTCAAACTGCTATTTGTGATCATCCATTTTTAAATGGCGTCACCATTAAATGTCAAAGTTATAAAGGAGTGCGTATACTATTTAATGTCATCTACGTGACAGTGTTAGTTATTGCGCTTTCTCTCTAAAATGTTGAAGATTTTATGTTTTTTGAAAATCACTGCTATTATTTGTTTTATTATTTGTAGTTTTATTTTGTCAGGTAAAACGGACCCCGGCTCTGCAGCGGTGCAACCGGTGAAGGGATAGCCTGACCTGATAGAATGGGGCCAGTTTAATGATTTATTGAACTGGCCTTACCATTATCATTCTTTCAGTATATGCCTAAAAAAAACGAATTACGGCTTAGGCTTCTGCTGTTGTTGAATTTCTGCACGGGATTGTAAATAATCTGGGTCATAAGGCTTATTGTTTGTGACCACTCCCTTGGCAATTAAAGCCAACTTTCTGGCGACTTTCATAATTGCGTGCTTGTTGTTTTTTGCTGCGTGTTTCTTATAATATAATAACAAGCCAGCATCTTTGCGTATTGCTATCCAAGCAGCTTCTACTAACAGCGGCCGTAAATGCTTATTACAGCGTGGTTGTACGCCAAATGTTCTGGTACTGTCTCCACTACTGTGGTCCCAGGGGATCATTCCCAAGTAAGAACAATACTCACAAGGCGTTTCAAACCTATTAAAATCACCAATCTCAGCTATTAATGCTATTGCTGTGGTTGAACCAATTCCAGGTATTGTCAATAAATTATTGTATGCATCGGGGAATTTCTCTATTATAAAGGTCCTTAAGGATTTTGTTACCTCAGTCACCCTAGCCCTCTGCTCTCTGTAGTTGGTAATATATCGCTCCAAACTCGCCTGCCCAGCCGAAGTGGACAATTGTTGATTTTCAATCCACAATAGTTGTTTGTTGGTGAATTTTCCAACAACGACCATATCCTTAGGCAGGTGTATACCAATAAAATCCAAATAACTTTTAAGCCGGTGATTCGCCTTTGTTTGGTCACGCACTTGAGATTCACGAAGCCGGAAATAGCCTCTTAGCTCTTGTTGCTGATCAGTTAAAACGTGAATTGGCTTCAGAAGCCCTTTCTCAAGATATTTAGCGATAGTTCGGCTGTCATGAACATCGGTTTTGCTCTTTTTTTCTTTGTCCGTATTAGGTATATCTCCTGCATGAACAATTATATTTTGAATCCCCAACTTACAAAGTGCTGTATGAGAGGAGGTTCCACTGAAACCAGCCTCATAAGCGCTATAATAGGTGCCAGATGGAAATTTCTTAGTTAGATAAGAATGCAATGCTTTCGGATCTGGAGCCTGGCTAAAATGTCCTACTTCAAGATTTGAAGTTCTGACCGTAACGCTCCAGCTTTTTTTGTGCACGTCCAGACCGATGTAGAAGTTTTCACCGGTAAAGTCTCTGGAATGGCTTAAATTTGATAAAGGCATGGTTCAAAGTTTTAATTTTTGAAAAATGGGTGACTCTTAGCGATGATCACAATCTAAAGTTATGCAGAATCTCGCGATTACTGCGGCAACTTGATCCATGCTTTTCTTACATATTTACTATTTATTATTGTCAGGGATTATTCACAATTTATTATTTGAAGTTATTCTTTTGCTTGCCAAGGATTTATGGAAATAGAAGGCGTTTTATATATTGTTGTCTTGTTTTGTCTTGCAGGATTTTTTTAAAACACATGCTTTGGGATGTTGGTGATTAAAGCATATAGTTAACCAGTAGGTAAGTTTTGTTTTAGACTAGCAAATCAATTTTCCATTAGAATATATCATTTCTGATATCATTATTGACCTGCACAAACTCCGGCGCACTTACATAACTGGAATTATACCTGAACCTTAAATTCGTCGTTAGCCCAATCTTAAAGGAATTTTGTCCATAAATCTTCCTGGGAAAATAAATCGCCTTTAGCTCAATAGTACCAAAAACTAAGTTTTCATTACGGGTACGGATTCCGCCTCCCAAACCGTAGTAAAAATGGGAGGGATCAATACTTAGTTTTGTGGGTTCAATGAGTGAAAAATCGCCTGTCAGAAATGGTGCAAAGGAGAAGCCGAATAATTTCCCAGGAGCAAAAAAGATGGTCTCACTTCTTAACGTAAGTCTTCTTTTTGCCTGAATAGAATCCTGGCGAAAATCCTGGAGGCCAAAAGCATTATTAATCCTTAAAGGTTCGGCTATGGCCGTATTAAACTGACTGGTATAACTCAGACGCATAAATTGCCGGACTTTTAATTGTTTGAGTCTTATTAGGCGACTATAAAGAGAAGTTCCCAAAAGAATATCTCCATCTTGCATACCGCCCTTAAAATAGGAGCCTGCCCTTAAAAAAGTTGTATAATATCTCCCTTTTCTGTATAAGCATACCGGTTAGCATCCAGCCCGACATATGGCCGGGACAAATCCTTGATCCGATACCAGCCTCCAGTAACAGAAAAATTATACCCATAGGGAATATCTTCCGTTGCACCAAAACCCAGTATATAACGGGTTTTAAAGAATTTTTGTTTAAAAAGGGTAAACTTGGTCAAAAATGCCTGGCGATCATTGAGTTTTTCAACATATCGTCCCGCAAACTGCTCGGGACTTTCTTTAAAATTATAATTAAAATACCGGAAACTGATCACCTTTCTAAGGGGTACATCCATGGACTGTAAGTGTCTGCGGGCCCCAAAATTATACCCAAAGGCCACATCAAGCATTTTATAATGGTATTTATAAAACGCTGAGTCGGGTTCTGTAAACGGCTCAAAACTATGCCTTGACCAGGCATTTGTCATATGCAGAAACCCGAAAGTTCTGGCATATTGAGAATAAAGTGGACGGTCAAGGTTCAGAAAATAAGAACGCTCATTTTTTTTGTGGTTATAAAGATTACGGCCAATATCCGCATAACCTCCGCTGACATTGACAAAACTGTTGAACACATTATATTTCTCATAACGGGCATCCAACCCGTATTTAGGCTTTCTTTCCGGATCATGGAGCCCTGTTACTTCCAAGGACTGCCCAAGCCCCATCAGGTTCTCATCGCCAATGGTAATCTGCTGGTGATCCAGATCCAGGCTGGACACTTCCCCGGTCAAAGAGAACAAGTCTTTGGTGACCACCAACAGATCCACAGAATCCGACTGTGGATCTATGGTTTTTACCAGTATACGCGCATCCCTTATAAAATTCAAATTACGTAAATACCGCTCATTGTCTGCGACAATGGCTGGGCTAAGTCGTTCATCTTCATGGATAAACAAATTATTTCGGATGACCCAGGGCTTAGAGTTGTTATGGAGATTATTCAATAATTGGGTTCCAAAATACCGAATCTTAGTAGCGGTATCTGAAAAACTCTTTTCAAAACCAAACTGACGCACTTCAATATGGCGGATCACTTTACCCGCATAAGGTTGGTAATAGTTTTCAATCCGACTGTGAAAGGCCATGGTTTTATCTGTAGTATCCCTTGGATGGTGTCTTTTTAGCGCATCATACCCTTTTCTAATCCAATTACCAAACCTGGACCGTTTTGCTTTTAGTTTACCAGGCCAGGGAATCGTATCTGTAGTGGATGGATCATATGGATGCAGTACGACGACACTATCTGCATCGGCACCTGCTGGTTCCACGGTTTTGTTTACGGATGGAGGTAAGGTTGTGGTGTCCACCACATTTTGGGCATAAGCATGTCCACCCACAAAAAGTAGGTAACAAAAGAGCGCTAACGCCATTATTAAGGATGGAGCTACGCTGCGACCTTTATGTATGAACACATTTCCTTTCAATTAATCATAATTTAATACCCATTTTTCACTCCGTCCTCCAAAATATTAAAACTTTCTGACTTAAACACTTATGGCGGTCAAATATTCATATCCGGTGCCCTTGATTTTTACCTATGTGCTTCAAATCCTGTTTTTTGTGCCAATTTCTTCAAATTCCATCCTTAAAATTTCCGAATATAGAAATTTCGTATTAGCTTTGCGGCAATGTATAAAAAAGCACATACACATCACCATCATTTCTTATTCAACGGGTAAGTTGGACGGTTTTGTGTATATCATCATATAAAACTTAGTCAAAGCTTACCGGTTCCGGTAAGCTTTTTTTATGCACTTTTATAAATAATTGTTTAAAAACCACCATTAAATCAACAAACGATGGTCCTAAAATTAGCCATTCAAAAATCAGGCAGATTACACGAAGATTCTGTAAAACTGCTCAAAGAATGTGGCATTGAGATTAATAACAACGTCAAAAATCAATTAAAGGCTACAGCAGCCAATTTTCCATTGGAGGTCTTCTTCCTAAGAGATGATGACATTCCTCAATATGTAGAAGATGGGGTAGCAGATATTGGATTTGTCGGTGAAAATGTCGTCTACGAATCACAAAAAGAGGTGAAGGTGGCCGAATTGCTTGGTTTTGGTAAATGCCGCCTCTCTATTGCTACAGCAAAAGCAGACACCTATACAGGTCCAGCGTTTCTGCAGGGCAAGAAAATTGCCACCAGCTATCCCGTACTCGTCGCGCAGTTTCTTAAGAAAAATAATATCCAGGCCGAAATCCATGAAATTAGTGGTAGCGTAGAAATCGCGCCATCCATTGGCCTGGCCGACGCAGTCTGTGACCTGGTTAGTAGCGGATCCACTTTATTTATGAATGGACTAAAAGAAACAGAAGTCATCTTGCAGTCTCAATCTGCCTTAATCCAGACACCTGAGCTTAGTCCGGAAAAAAGTCTAATACTGCAAAAGCTCTTGTTCCGTATTCAGACAGTTAAAAAGGCAAAAGGCAAAAAATACGTACTGATGAATGTCCCCACTGAAAAGCTGGATCAGGTCACTTCCATGCTGCCCGGCATGAAAAGTCCTACCGTCTTACCGCTGGCGGCAAATGGCTGGAGCAGCATACACACCGTTCTGAGCGAAAATGAATTCTGGGAGCATATCGAAGAGATTAAGGCAGCAGGCGCAGAAGATATTCTGGTACTGCCCATTGAAAAAATGATCCTCTGATCTGGGGTTTGCGAACAAAAATTAAGTTCAGTTCAGTTTTAGTTCTTCATCATCATTTCTTAAAACAAAAATGAAAACATTTATAGAACCATCCAGATCAGCCTGGGCTACAATTACCAGCCGCCCGCAACTGGATAATTTAAGTCTGGTGGGCAAAGTATCCGAAGTACTGCAAGCCGTCAGAGAAACGGGAGACCAAGCCGTTCGGCAATTCACAAGCACTTTTGATGGCGTAAATTTATCTGCGTTCACCATCAGTGAAAAGGAGTGGGAGGAGGCCGAAAATCAAGTGTCGGCAACTCTTAAAACAGCCATCCAGCAAGCTGCCAAAAACATTGAAATTTTCCATCAGCAACAGCTACTGGAAATAACCCCCATTGAGACCCAACCCGGTGTTAAATGCTGGCGCAAAAGTGTGGGCATAGAAAAAGTAGGGCTATATATTCCAGGCGGATCAGCGCCCTTATTTTCTACCATTCTTATGTTGGGTATTCCGGCAAGACTCGCCGGCTGTAAACAAGTCATATTATGCTCCCCGCCAGATAAAGCTGGCAGGCTACATCCTGCTATTTTATTTGCCGCTAAATTAGTGGGCATCACCCAGGTTTTTAAGATCGGTGGCGTACAGGCTATTGGCGCCATGGCCTATGGGACCCAAACGGTTCCTAAGGTGCATAAAATCTTTGGGCCGGGTAATCAATACGTTACCGCAGCCAAAGAATTGGTACAACAAACAGGCACCGCCATTGACATGCCCGCTGGCCCAAGTGAAGTACTGGTTCTTGCTGATGACAGTGCAAATCCAATATTCGTAGCAGCAGATTTACTTTCCCAGGCTGAACATGGTCCGGATAGCCAGGCGCTTCTTATAACGACTTCAAAGAGCCTGGCTAATGCGGTTGAAAAAGAGGTGCTCAGGCAATTAGAGGATTTACCACGTAAAGCAATTGCCAGCCAAGCGCTCCAGCACAGCAAACTGGTTGTTGTAAAATCAATGGAAGAAGCCATTGAACTTTCAAATAGCTATGCGGCAGAACATTTAATCCTCTCTGTTACCGATCCCGAGAGCGTAGCAGAAGGCATTATCAATGCGGGTTCTGTATTCCTTGGCCATTATTCCCCTGAAAGTGTCGGCGACTACGCCAGTGGCACCAACCATACGCTACCCACGAATGGTTACGCCACGGCTTACAGTGGCGTCAGTCTGGATAGCTTTGTCAGAAAAATCACCTTCCAGAAACTATCCAGTCAGGGGCTTGCAGGTATTGCAGATACCGTCATCACCATGGCTGAAGCAGAGGGTCTGCGCGCACATGCGTTAGCCGTTTCCAGAAGACTCGCTAGTTCAGCAAAAAAATAATAAATAATCATTCAATTCTTATACACTTAAGTATATGTCTCGTTTTAATATCAATGATCTGACCCGGGAGAATATTAAAAAGCTTGCGCCTTATAGCAGCGCCCGGGATGAGTATTCCGGCAAAGCCTCTGTATTTTTAGATGCTAATGAAAACAGCCTGGGTTCACCGCTCATCAAATGGTATAACCGGTATCCGGACCCACATCAGGTAGCCTTAAAAGCGGCCATCGGGCAAATCAAAAAGGTAGCCCCACCAAGTATCTTCCTGGGTAACGGATCCGATGAATGCATTGACGTACTCTATCGCAGTTTTTGTCAGCCGGGGGTCGATAATATTATTATCTGCCCACCGACCTATGGTATGTATGAAGTCTCTGCCCATATTAATGATATTGAGGTTAGAGAGGCTCCTTTGTTGGACGATTTTCAGCTTAATCTGGCTCATCTGGAAAATCTGGTCGATCAACATACCAAAATCATCTGGATCTGCTCACCGAATAATCCAACAGGTAATGCCATTCATAGAGAGGACATAGAAATGACCCTTAATAATTTTAATGGGCTGGTGGTTGTTGATGAGGCTTATATTAATTTTTCACGCGGGCAGTCTTTTATTAAAGAATTGAATGAGTACCCCAACCTGGTTGTTTTGCAAACCTTCTCAAAAGCCTGGGGTCTGGCTGGATTGAGACTAGGAATGGCATTTGCTGATCCGGCAATCATAGATATTTTGAGCAAAGTCAAGCCGCCCTACAACATCAATCAAGCTACACAGGATCTGGCGCTTAAGGCACTTGAGGAAGTCGGGCAGGTAAACGATATGATCAAAGAAATCGTAGCCATGCGGGAAGCCATGGCGGAGGTTTTTAACAGAGTCCCGATTATCCACAAAGTCTATCCTTCTGATGCCAATTTTCTGCTCATCAAAATAGATCAGGCAACAAAAGTTTATGACTATCTGGTATCCAAAGAAATTATTGTCCGCAACCGCTCCAAAGTATTATTATGTGAGGACTGCCTGCGCATTACCATCGGTACAGAAAAAGAGAATACAATTTTGGTGGATGCGTTGGCGAGTTATATGGATACACTATAGCTTTAATTGAGTTAATTACGATTTAATCAATATTTAACATCTGAAAAATTTTAAATTAAACTAAATTGCGGACACTTTTAATTTCTATATCAAAAATTACAGGGCGTCATACCAGCCTCCAAAAATTATTGCGCTGTATTTTTGATTGAGTCACATATGAAAAATTGATTTAAAATTCAGATGCAAGCAAAAGAAAAAAATCTTGACAATTTTGTTCACCCAAAATTACAAATAGAAAATATAAAAAAGACCATAAAAGCAATATCCAACTCTCATGACATTCATATTTCATATTTAGGGAATTTTGCAAAACATGATATTAAAAATGCAATTCAAAGCATGGATAGCGTATTATCTACGGTTGAACCTGAAAATTTCACCCATGGACATATATCAAACTTAAAAGGGAATTTAAATATAATCAGAAACACATTGAATAATTTTTCCCAATTAATCCCATATTCGAAGGATAGAAAATTTGAATTAAAAAATTTATTAATTGCCATTGAACTTTTAACTAGAAATGAACTAAACAAAAACAAAATCACTTTTGTTCAAGAATATCCCAAAGAAATTGACATTTATTTAAATTTACCATTTCAATCTGTATTACAAATGTTTAATAATTTAATAATCAATGCAATTAAAGCTTTATCTTATAAGGCTAATCCAATAATTAAACTTTCGGCTTTTATCGATGAAGATTATTTGAAAATTGAATTATTAGACAATGGCGAACCAATTCATGAAAATGATTTTGATAAAATATTCGATTTTGGCTATTCCACAACTGGCGGTTCAGGTATAGGACTTTATCATGCTAAATATCTATGTACGCAATTTAATGGAAAAATTGAAGCAATCAGAACCAATGGTGCCTTTTCAAAGATTTTTAAAGTAAATTTACCTTTAATAAAATAATTTTTAATAATGAGGAAAAACGTAATAATAATTGATGATATAAAAGAACAATCTGAGGGCCTAGCAAAAGGATTATCGAAGTTATTACCTGATTGCTCTTTTGAATTTTATTATAAAGAACCGGATATTTTAGACGCTATAGAAAATAGATTTTATTCATTAGCCATCATTGACATCAGAATGGATACATTTTCCATTGATGGGATAAAACTTGCAGAGAGAATATTTGAAGTAAATCCTTTTGCCCATGTTTTAATCATCTCAGCCTTTAAAGATGAATATTTTTTAAGGCTAAAAGATTTACTGTTAACAGGAAAAGTTGTCGATATACAGGACAAAGACAGTTTTAATATTTGGCTCCCAAAACTTAAAGAAACAATAAATAATTATTATTTAAAAATTGAGGAGGACCCTTCTGAAATAAACAATGCTTTGTTACAATATTATTCAGAAGCAAAAAACGAAATTGACATTTATAAAAAAGGAGAGAAATTTGAGCATTTCATGAGTTTAATGTTCCAATCTATAGGCTTCAACCAAGTGCTCAAAAGAGTAAAAGATCATTCATTAAACGAAGTCGATTTAATCATTAGAAATGATATAAATGATAATTTTATAAGTAAATTTGGTAAATATATTCTTGTAGAGTGCAAAAACAAACCTATTGAAAAAATAAATAAAAATGATTTCATCATCTTTCAAAATAAACTAAAAAACACAAATGGGTTAGCGGAATTAGGAATTATCGCAACTACAGGTTACATAACCAAAAATACCTATACAGAAGCTATAAGAGAATCAGGTGACACAAGAAAGATTTTATTCTTATCAAATCCTGAATTGGAAAAGCTTATAAAAGCAGAAAATAAATTAAGCACATTTAAAAATCTGATTGACCAACAAGTCAAGGACAATTAATTACCATGAAATCAGTATTATTCATCGATCGGGACGGTACGATTATTCAGGAAGTACCGCCCACCTACCAGATAGACAGTTTTGAAAAACTGATCTTCTATCCTGAAGTATTTACCTACCTGGGGCGTATTGCCAGGGAGTTGGATTTTGAACTTGTAATGGTCTCCAACCAGGACGGACTGGGGACCGACAGCTTTCCAGAAAAGGATTTTCACCCGGTACAAAACTTTATCATTGACACTTTAAAAGGGGAAAAAATTGTCTTTTCGGATATAATCATTGACAGAACCTTTGCTGCAGAAGGCAAACCCACCAGAAAGCCGGGCACCGCACTTTTGACAAAGTATATTAATAATCCAGAATATGACCTCACAAATTCCTTTGTGATCGGCGATAGGATTACAGATGTACAACTAGCAAAAAATCTGGGTTGTAAGGCTATTTGGCTCAATAATGATCAGTTGCTGGGTGCAGATGAAATCAGTAATGGCGACGCCTTAAAGGCCGCAACCGCGCTTGATACGACCTCCTGGGAGGAAATCTACCGGTTTTTAAAATTAAAAACCAGAGAGGCACATCATGAAAGAATCACTAACGAAACAAAAATCTATATTGACATCAATATAGACGGAAAAGGCAGTGCACAAATAGACACCGGCCTCGGCTTTTTTGATCATATGCTGGATCAGATTGCCCGTCATGGCAATATTGATTTAAAGGTCAAGGTGGATGGAGATTTGCATATAGATGAGCACCACACCATTGAAGATACCGGCATTGCACTAGGAGAAGTGTTTAATAAACTGCTCACCGATAAAAGGGGGATGGAACGCTACGGATTTGCCCTTCCCATGGATGACAGTGAGGCAAAAGTTTTGATTGATTTTGGCGGTCGAAGCTGGATTACCTGGGACGCTAAATTCAAAAGAGAAAAAGTAGGGGATATGCCTACAGAAATGTTCTATCATTTCTTTAAATCATTTAGTGACAGCGCCAAATGCAATCTATCGATCAGCTGTCAAGGTGATAATGAGCATCATAAGATCGAGGCGATTTTCAAGGCATTTGCCAAGGCGATTAAAATGGCCGTCAAAAAGGATCCATTAAGTGATGCCCTGCCTAGCACAAAAGGAGTCCTATAAATCATCGCTTAATATAATAGTACAGCCTGAACAACGAACGTTGTCCAGGCTGTTTTTTAACTAGTCGCACCCATCAGGAAAGGCGCAACAGCGTTATACCGATCCAAAATACGGATGTTGGACCAAGTGCGGCAATGGATAAAGAGTCCTCCGGTAATACATTTTTAAGCTTCTCAGCCTTTTCTTTGAGTTCTTTTTGCTGTTGATCAATTTTGTTTTGAATCTCATCTTGCTGTTCTTTTAAGCTTTCACGCAACTTTTCTTTTTCTTGCTTGATTTTATTTTGTTCTCTTTCGATAATTTGCTCAGAAGATTCTATTCTTTCCTTACGGGTATCCAGATCTGGCTCGGTGGGTTCCAAGCCGTTTTTAGTCATGATATATTCCCGGTCCAAATCCCAGGACAGAGAAGAATGAAGCCTGTCAAAGCGTCCTAAATTATTTAAATCTTCCAGGTTATTCAGGTCATTAAAATCATCTATATCCAGATCATTCCAGTCATCACCCCAGAAACGCACATAAAACTGATTGGACCAGCGGCGATTGGCATGTACCTCAATCTTTTTTCCGACGGGGATGCCAATGGTAACCAATACATATTGATTACGAAATTTATTCTGTTTGTCAATGGTAATGGCACAAGGCACTAAAAGGTTACCTGCCTGCTCTACAATCTGTCCCGTTACAATCTGTGCTGCTCTATTGTCAGCGTCTTGGATGGAGCTACCATTAGAGAATTTCACCACTGATACCGTAAAGCTATCAGCTGTTGTTGGTTGAAGGATAAGTCTGGTATTATTTATTCTGGCGGAATCTCCTAAAAAATGAATGGCTGAACCAAACATAGACCACCTTCTCTGATAACGGCTAAAAGCAGGTTCCCTGTTTAAATCAATGGTTAATTTATCTACTTTGCCATTCGTCAGTGCAATAGGAGTGACCACTGGATTACTTACGTATTTAAAATCCTGATAAACCGAATTTACAAATAAGCCACCGGCAATTAACCCGATAATGAGCAGCACTATAAAGCCAATTCTTAACCCTATGTTTGTTTTAGCTTTGGTCAACCTACGAATAATCCAGATAATAATAGCCAAAACAGGCATCCAGACAAGCAAGATGACCGACAGCCATCCGTAGATATTTTGTGCGCTACCACCAATAAAATAGTCTTTTAAAGGCGAGAATCCAAAGATCGCAATGCCCAGTGTTACCAAAGCTCCTACAATGGAGATCAGGATTACCCCCAGGATAAAATAGCCAAATATCTTACATAGCAGCACGATAATATCCCCCAGACCCGAGCGTCTGGGCGGTGTTACCATAACTGGTTCAACAGGTCCATGCTGGTTCATTGTTTTTTTTTTACCATCCTGCAAATCTTCCTGAACGGAAGATTTGATATTATTCAAATCCACGGCCTCACCTTTCATGGAGAGCCGGTCGGAGGCGGTCACCGCCGGTGGTACGACAATCCATAAAATAATATACAGGGAAATAAAAAAAGAGTTGATGCCTGGGAAGAAAAATCCTCCAAAGTGAATATTGCCAAAGACAGTAAGTGGGAAACTAATTAAAGCCCCAATCACAAATACTGCTTTGGTAACACCAATACTAACGTCAAAATAATTGGCCAGACCGGCACAGACACCGCCAATCGTCTTATTGGAGATATCCCTAAACAACTTTCTTTGAGAGCTGCCAATGACCTGAACAGCGGAACTGGGTACGCAGATCCAAAGAATGATATAGGCCAATAATCCTGTGCCATATACAAAAAGCAGCACAAGTGCAATCAGCCTTACAATCGTGGGATCGATGCCAAAAAAATTGGCGATACCAGAGCAGACCCCGCCGATTTTCTTATTGTTTTCATCTCTGAATAAATGTCTGGGGCGACCGCTGTCAGCAGAGGCCTTACTACTTTCACCCTCATTTTTCTCTGAACTAGTATGTGCGCGCTCTTGATGCGTATGCGGGGAACCGCTTATGCCGGCATCTGCCAGATCAGCCTGCTCAAAATCACTGGGACGACCGATGGAGTCAATGATGGCCTGCAAGTCATCCTCAGTGACGCAAGGCTTACCTTTTTTAATGACGTCTTCAAAAAGCTCAGAAATCCGGCTTTCGATATCATTGATGATTTCTTCATGGCCTTCTTCTTCAGCGAAATGTAGCCGAAGGCTTTCTATATAGTCTTTGAGCTGATCATAAGCCACTTCCTCGATCATGACCACCCGACCTTGAAAATTTATATTAATGACTTTTTTCATTTCCTGATTTTTAATATTTCTAAAAATTATTATGCGTTATTTGATTGACGGCAAAAGAAAGTTCTTTCCAGGTCGTTTCTAATTCTCTTAAAAAATCCAAGCCTTCGGGGGTCAGGGAAAAATATTTACGGGGCGGCCCCGATACACTTTCCACCCAGCGGTAGGTTAATAGATTTGCATTTTTAAGTCTGGTTAATAGTGGATACAAAGTTCCTTCCAGTATCTGCAGATTGGCCTCTTTCATACTGGCGGCGATATCACTGGGATAAGCCTCCGCCTGTTTGATAATTGATAAAATGCAAAATTCCAATATGCCCTTGCGCATCTGACTCTGTGTATTCTGAATATCCATATTGAAAATTTTATTTGCGTTGTGACAAGACAAAGATAAGGCAGAATTACAATACTATGCATTACATAGTACCTTATATTAAAACATTTATTTTATTTTACTATATATTTAATTACCTGTTAATATAATAGTAAAAATTATTTTCCTTGAAAAAAGAATACTTAAACATACCATTAACATTTAAGGGACAAAATTTGTTATTCTTTTACCTGCCGGAACCGCTTTTCCGGAAGAGCCGTTAGCACTTGTAGACAAAATATTATATTTGCGGCCTATGAAGATTTTAATGGTTTGTTTGGGCAATATCTGCAGAAGCCCATTAGCAGAAGGTGTCATGCAATCGTTGGTAGATAAATACCAACTTGACTGGAAGGTTGATAGCGCTGGTACCAGCAATTGGCATGAAGGTGAACCGCCGCATCGCCGGTCCATTAAAATTGCCAGAAATCATGGGATCGATTTATCTGTGCAACGTTCCAGACCCTTTACGGCAGAGGATATGACCGAATTTGATCATATTTATGTAATGGACAGCCAAAATTACCAGGATGTAAAAAGAATTGCCGGCAAACTTTGGAACCAGGATAAAGTTGACCTAATTTTGAACGCGGTCACACCGGGTAAAAACAAAGCTGTTCCAGATCCTTGGTATGAAGATACAGATAAGGCTTTTGAACATGTTTACCAGCTATTATTGGATGCCTGTGAACAGCTGATCCAACAACTAAACACCCAAGCATAAACCAGACAATATTTTTCGCAATTATTATTCAAATTACATGAAACCATCTTTGCCACAAGGCACCCGTGACTTTTCACACGAAGTGGTGCGCAAAAGACAATATATATTTGATACCATCCGGCAAATCTTTGAACGTTATGGCTTCCAGCCACTGGAAACACCTGCCATGGAGAATATTGACACACTCATGGGTAAATATGGTCAGGAAGGAGACAAGTTGATTTTTAAAATCCTGAATAACGGACTGGATAACCCAAATAAAGAAGAAAAAACCAGACAGGCGCTGGAAGACGTACTGGAAGGAAAATGGAATAAACAATTAACAGAAAGAGCACTTCGCTATGATCTGACCATTCCTTTTGCGCGTTATGTAGCCATGAACCACGGCAGCCTGACATTTCCCTTCAAACGCTATCAGATTCAGCCTGTCTGGCGGGCAGACCGGCCACAAAGAGGTCGTTATAGGGAATTCTATCAGTGTGATTGCGATGTAGTAGGCAGCAGCTCTTTGCTCAATGAAGTTGAGTTGATTCATATTTATGACCAGGCATTCCAACAGCTGCAGATTGGGGTTTCCATCAAAATCAACAACCGCAAAATACTGGCTGGCCTGGCAGAAGTATGCGGAGGTCTGGAGCAGTTAACAGATATTACCGTTGCCATTGATAAACTGGATAAAATAGGTCTGGAAAAGGTAAAAGAAGAATTAACGACGCGTGGTCTAAGCGCCACCCAGATCCAGACAATTGAGCAATATTTGCAAATAGAAGGTAGTAATGAAGATAAACTCCTGCAAATAGAAAAATTATTATCCACCAGCACCCAGGCCCTTAAAGGAATAGCTGAACTCCGCTATTTACTGGACTTTACCAAGGGGAGCGTTCAGTCGCTCGAGCTGGATTTCACGCTGGCCCGAGGCCTGAATTATTATACTGGAACCATTTTTGAGATAAAAGCCAGTACAGTCAAAATGGGCAGTATCGGAGGTGGAGGCAGATATGATGACCTGACCGGTTTATTTGGGGTGAAGGATATCCCGGGCGTAGGCATTAGTTTTGGCATCGACCGCATTTACGACGTCATGGAAGAATTAAACCTGTTCGAGGGTAAACTTAGTCCAGGCACTGAAGTCTTATTCTTTAACCTGGGTGACAGCGAAATCAAAGGAGCCTACCCCTTGATTCAAGGGTTAAGGCAGGCAGGCATCCGTACAGAAGTCTATCACGAAAGCGTCAAATTTGACAAACAGTTTAAATACGCCGAGAAAAAAGGCATCCCTTATGTCGCCATTGTTGGCTCAGAAGAAATTAATGAAAAGAAAATAACGATTAAACACCTGCCTAGCGGTTGGCAAGAGCGCATGGATAGTCAGGATACCCTCCTGATAGCCGAGGCGCTACACACCCAAAGACAAGGCAAGTGACCATAAAAACAGATATCATGAGAAAATTGACTTACACCTGTCTTATTATAAGCGCAGCCTGTATGCTTCTGGCGGCCTGTGGCCGAAGAAATATTCCCGCTAAATCGGCCGAAGGGAAAAAATTAGCGCCCAAGGTAACGCCAGACCGACCAAGACCAGGACATGAACAATATGTAAAAAGAGCCACCGTCATTGATTCAAATCAGGTCAGCAAGCTTGGAAACATACATCAGCCAAATAACGATCGGGGCAAAGTCATTACGGACTCTTATGGGCGTAATCTGGATTCCGTAAATGCAGCTGCTGCCAACGCTGATAGCCTCGCTGCAGCCGCACATTACCTGGCAGAACCAGTAGTCGTTATAGACAGTAGAGGTAAACTGCTGATTGATAGTCTTAATTTGCCACCTACCGTATCCCATAACCTGGATTCCCTAAACCAATCTATCCGGGCTTTTACACCGGATCAGGCCAAAAATCTGGCCTATCGTTTTAAGCAGATTCCTCCAAGAGTGTTGTTTGTTCCCGATAATCTGGCCAAAAAAGGACGCAAGGGCTATTATTACAAATACAACGATAAGTTCTGGTACTGGAAAAAAGCCGATGGCTATTTCTATCTGGACGAGAATTACTATAAATAGCTTTTATTGGGAATAGATATCCAAATAAAAGCTTCAAAAAAAAGTGAAAAGCAGCTTTGTTTATTTGAACATAAACAAAGCTGCTTTTCACTTTTCAAAAACGAGTTAAAATAATATAAATGGAGATAGGTTAATCGGAAATGCTTTTTACCCTCCAAAGCCAAAGCATTTGCTGCAAATTAATGGTTGATTTTCAGCAGTTCAATTTCAAAGATAAGCGTTGCGCCAGCAGGAATAGCATCACCAGCACCACGGTCTCCATAAGCCAGATCAGAGGGAACATATATTTTCCATTTTGCGCCTTCGTGCATCAGCTGTAAGGCTTCTGTCCAGCCTTTGATCACCTGATTTACATTTAAATCCAGCGGTTCACCTCTTTTGTAAGAGTTATCGAATTCTGCACCACTGAGTAGCATCCCTTTATAATTTACTTTTACGTTGCTGGTATCTGTTGGAACGGCTCCGGTACCTTCGCGCATAATTTCATATTGAAGACCATCGGGCAAGGTGGTTACGCCTGGACGGGTTTTATTTTTGGCCATAAATGCAGCGCCTTCTTTTTTGGCACCTGCCGCTTTTTCTGCAGAAAAACGCTGATCAGCATTCATCAGAATACCGGCTATTTCCTGGTCTGTAAACAAAACACTGTCTTTTTTGAAAACAGCATCCACTGCCTGACTGAGTAATTTTGCATTAATATGCGTGGCACCTTGCTGCTGGTAGAATTTTGCCAGACTAAGCCCCAGGGCATAGCTAATGGTATCATTAAAAGTAGACAAAGTGGGCGTCACTGCTGTCCCGCTAACGTGTGTGGTGGGATTCACTGCCTTTTTAGCGGCACTGGAATTTTGGGCATAAATGGTTCCAGCTGACAGCGTTACCCCCAAACAAATAGTGATCAGAATCTTGCGCATAAAAATTAAAATTTATAAAACGCGAATGTAAATGATTCAGTTCAAGTATTTTTGTAATTCCTGTTAATTTCGTACCTTTTTGGTAATACCTTTAAGGCGATAAATAAATTATTCATGAAATCACTCTTAACACCCGGACAAGTCAACCTAACCATTCAAAGATTAGCCCATCAGATCGTCGAAAACCACCTGGATCTGGAAAATACGGTGCTGATTGGACTGCAGCCCCGTGGTATCTTTGTGAGTAACCGGATCGTTGAGGTTTTAAAAACAATTGTAGATAAAAGCAGGATCGATTATGGCAAACTGGATATTACCTTTTACAGAGATGATATCCGCAGTTCCATCCATATTGCCAATGAAACGGATATCAATTTTAGTATTGAAAACAAATCGGTTATTCTAATCGATGATGTCCTGTGGACTGGGCGCACCATACGCGCCGCACTGGACGCTTTACTGGACTTTGGCCGGCCGGCCAGTGTCGAACTCTGTGTATTGATTGACAGGCGTTTCAGCAGGCAGTTGCCCATTCAACCTAATTATATAGGCCGATCTATCGATACCTATCATGACCAGAAAGTAAAGGTGTACTGGGAAGAAAAGGACGGCAGAAATGCCGTTGAGCTACTCAGTAAGGAAGAGGCTGACGCTGACAAGGGCTGATTGGCACTGCTCCAAACTGAAAAACGAATGGTAAACTGAGTGAATAACTGGGTATCATTTCTATTCAGACCAGCCCCACTAAATGCTAATTATTTTTCAATTATTGCCTTTTTGCTGATCCGGCCACCTGTTATAAATGCAACACTTCAAACAATAAACAACAAAGGGCAATGGTTAACACTATGACCAGTGGTGTCCTATACCTATCCCAGAACCATTTTTGTTTTTGCTTTTTTATGAAGTCATTCAACTGACCCTCCTCTATACCTGGCAGTTTTTCTAAATCCTGAATTATTTGAAGCTGCTCATTTTTAGATAGATAGATGATTATATCCAAACAATTTTGCGTAATTTGACCTGTCATCTCCTTATTATTTTCCTTTTGCAAAATGGACAGGTGATAAGCAGAAAAAAGCTGTTGCAGCTCCTCGAACACCGCATCTGTGTTCATTCTGTAAGGATCGGTTTCTGCAAGCGCCTTTTTCATATGGCCTAATTTGACCACCAGCAATTCTGCACTGAAAAAGACTGTCTGACCTGATTTAAAACCCCGACCCTCCGCCTCGAAACGCCGGTGATAATCGGCTCTGGTAGATCTATCTGAAAGGACTTGATAGGCCTCATTGATTTCCTGGAAAATATACCCTGTAGTAGGATCGTCGCTATTTTTATCGGGGTGATAGATAAGGGCCAGCCGCCGATAAGCCGCCTTGATTTCTGCGGCGCTGGCGCCAGGAGCTACCCCTAGTATCTGGTAATAATTTTTTTTCTGCACCGGGCAAAATTAGGTGATTTGCCACTCATGGAATCAATCGAAATCAATCACTTTTATATAGTCAATAATAATTTGTATAGCATTCTAATTATAGATCAATTACAATTAATTAAAATAAATAATATTTGAACATTTTTAAGTGCTTTACATTGTATATTATTACGCAAATTTAACGATTTATTTGAGCGTTATGCACTGATTCCAACTGTTTTTCCACCTTTTACCCACTACCTGCATTTTTAACCCAAAAATTAAAGGTTTTAACGTAAGTTCGCAGTCTATATAAAAAGCAGTACACGTGCGTTTAAAACAACTAGAAGTAAAAGGATTTAAGAGCTTTGCCGACAAAACGGTCGTCAATTTTGACCAGGGGATCACCGGGATCATCGGGCCGAACGGTTGCGGCAAGAGCAATATCATTGACAGCATCCGTTGGGTTATCGGGGAACAGAAGATCTCTGCCCTAAGAAGTGAGAATCTGGAAGCACTGGTTTTCAATGGGTCTAAAAGCAGAAGTGCGAGTGGACTAGCCGAGGTCAGCCTGACTTTTGAAAATAACCGAGGCTTATTGCCTGTTGAATTTACCACCGTTACCGTCACCAGAAGATTTTATAAGAACGGAGACAGTGAATACCGCTTAAATGATGTCACGTGCAGGTTGAAAGATATCCAGAATCTTTTTATGGATACCGGTATCAGTACAGACAGCTATGCCATCATTGAACTGGGCATGGTGGATGATATTATCAAGGACAAGGAGCATAGCCGTAGAAGAATGCTGGAACAGGCCGCAGGTATTACCATCTACAAAACCCGTAAAAAAGAAGCCAAGCAAAAGCTGGACGCCACCGAGCAGGATTTAAACAGAATCGAGGATCTGCTCTTTGAAATCAATAACCAGCTCAAAAGCCTGGAAAGCCAGGCTAGAAAAGCTGAGAAATTCTTTGAAATCAAAAAAGATTATAGAGCACTCTCTATTGAACTGGCCAAGGCGGCACTTGAAGGATTTAATATTGAATACAAAGAACTTAACGAACAGCAGTCCACTGGCTCCGAGCAGCGAAATCTGCTGGAATCAGAAGTCCAGGCAATGGAGCTGGCCTATGAGAATGAAAAAGCCAGTCACCACGATCAGGAAAGAGATTTGCAGCTCAAGCAGCAGGCCTTTAATGAACTGCAGCAGTCGCTTAGAACAAAGGAAAATGATCGCAATCTGGCCAACCAGAAATTACAATATCTAAAAGAAAAAGAACAAAGTTTAAAAGACTTTCTAGCCCAATCCGAGGTGAAGGTAGCGACACTTGAAGAGTCCATTGAATTTACCAAAGAACAACTGGAAGAGGCACAAACTGCCCAGGTATCTTTGCAGGAAAAAGCCCTGGATGCAAAAGATAGTATTGAAGAAAAGCGCGTTATTTTCGAGGAAAAAAGAGAAAAGGCAGAATCTCTGCGTACAGGTCATTTGGCCGTGCAACGTAATCAGTTTGACGCAGAAAAGAAAGTTGCCGTTGCAGATACTTCCATCCAGAACCTGACCAGATCCCAGGCACAGATTTCTGAGGAGATTATCCATAGAAAAGATCAATTGGGACAATTGACCCGGGAGCTGGAAGAAAAACAGGAAAACCTCGAAATACAACAAGACCAGCTGGCCCAGATGCAGGATCAGCATGAGGCGGCCAAGGCCGCTATCTTCTCTACACAAACCGAATTAGAGGAGATGAGAGGGGAATTAGCCGCTGAATCAAGAACCCTTGATTCCAAACGCAACGAGCATGATCTGCTCAAAAGCCTGATTGACTCCATGGAAGGCTATCCAGAGAGCGTTAAGTTTTTGCACAACAATAAAGACTGGGATCATAAAGCGCCGATTTTATCGGATATTATTTATGTAGAAGAAGCGTACCGCGCCGCTCTTGAAAACGTACTGGAGCCATACCTGAATTACTATGTTGTCAAAGATATGGAACAGGGCTTACAGGCCATTTCTTTACTAGACGAAAACAAAAAAGGAAAGGCCAATTTCTTCTTGCTCGATAAGATCGCGCATTATGAATCTGCTACGGAGGCCTTACCCAATACCATCCATGCTATGGATGTAATTGAGGTGGATGAGCCTTATCAGAAACTGGCGGCCTACCTGCTCGAGCATGTATATATCGCTGAAGACAGTAGTGCTTTGCAGAATGCGGATATTGCCTCAGCCGTGCTACTGGACAAAAACGGCAAATTTGTAAAAGGTAAATTCACGCTGTCAGGGGGTAGTATTGGCTTATTTGAAGGAAAGAAAATCGGTCGGGCGAAAAATCTGGAGAAATTAGCCGACGAGATTGTATTCCAGGACGCCGTCGTGGGTGCCCTGAAAACAGAAATCCAGAAAAAACAACAAGATGTATTACGCTTTAATGAGCAGCTGAAAGAAAGGGAAATAAAAGTTGCAGAAAATGAGATCAATCAACTGTCCAATCAGATTTTTGCGACCCAAAATAAAATAGAGAATCTGCAGGCAACCCAGCAAAACGCTACGGCTCGTCTGGAAGAAATTGAAGCCAGACTAGAAGAAGAAAAAGATGCGATTTCTTCCACAAGAGAAGGGTTGGATGAACTAAACAAAAACCTCAAGCAGATCTCTGAAGAAATTCAGTTGATCCAAAAGGATTATTATCAGGCCGAGCAGGACTTTAATTTTGCCTCCGCCAGTCACAACGACGTTAATCTGCAACTGACCCGTCAGCAAAGTAAAATCGATGCATTGAAACAAGAATTGGTTTTCAAGGAAAACCAATTGGTGGAACTACGCCAGCAAGTAGCCTCCAATGCGGATCAATTACAACATTCCAGTCAGGAAATACAGACTGCAGAGGAGTTACTCCAAGACGCCATCCAAATCGTGGAAGATCTGACAGAGCAAAAACAAACAGATAAAGAAGCGCTAGATATCGCAGATAGAAACTTTTATGGCATCCGGACCGCCCTTGAAAAACAGGAAACGGAAATTCGCCAGAAAACCAAGCAAAGGGAGCAGTTGGATATGCAACTCAGCGGTCTAAAAGACAAGCTCAATGAGTTAAAATTGCACCTGGCTGGCATGAAAGAACGTTTAAGTGTGGAGTTTAAAGTGGATCTGGATGAAATCCTGGATGAACCCCGTGAGACCAACACACCTCTTGATCAACTCCAGGCAAATACGGAAAGACTTAAAAAAAGGCTGGATAATATGGGTGAAGTCAACCCGACAGCCATCGAAGCCTTTACAGAAATGAAAAAGCGCTATGAGTTTATACTGGAGCAGAAAAATGATTTGGTCACCGCCAAAGAAAGCCTGTTGCAGACCATTCAGGAAGTAGAAACAGCCGCTAACCAACAGTTCCTGAACACCTTTAATCAGGTCAGAGAGAACTTCCAGCGTGTATTTAAGGCCTTGTTTACTGAAGAAGATACAGCCGATATGGTGTTGATGGATCCAGAAAATTTAGCCGACACCGGTATTGATATTATGGCAAAACCTAAAGGAAAGCGTCCATCTTCCATTACGCAGCTCAGTGGGGAGAAAAGACGCTTACGGCAACAGCCTTGCTGTTTGCTATCTATCTGATCAAACCGGCACCGTTCTGTATTCTGGATGAGGTGGACGCCCCACTGGATGATGCCAATGTAGGTAAATTTACCCAGATGATCCAGAAGTTTTCAGAAAACTCTCAGTTTATTATTGTCACCCACAATAAACAAACGATGAGTGCTGTAGATGTTGTTTATGGCGTAACCATGCAGGAACCGGGTGTCAGCAAACTGGTACCGGTAGATTTCCGCAATCTGAATTAAACAAAAGGGACTTTAGCAAAGGTGAACCGTCCCAATTTTTTGAACAACTTAAAACACCTAAGATGAAAATAACTAAGATAACAACCGCCACTGGATGTATCGTTTTGAGCATTTGCCTGCTGTTTCTAACCGCCGGATGTGGAACCGCCAAAAATGCTGCATTAAAAAAGAAAGCTTTAATGCATAATTGGGTTTTACAGGGCAAAGAAGGGAAGGATCAGATGGGTTGTAATATTAAAAAGCCATTAAATATCACCTTTACGGAAAAAGGGGTCAATGGTTATTCTGGTTGCAACAATTATTTTGGGCCCTTTAAAACGGGAAAAAACCATCATATCAAATTAGGACCACTAGCCTCTACCATGATGGCCTGCGTAGGGGAGGACTGTGGTAAAATAGAGGTCGGCTATATCCGCAATCTGGTTCTGGTCAATAAATATAAAATCACTGCCGGCTTTCTGTATTTATACCAGGACAATAAATTACTGATGACCTTCAGAAAGGCAGATTAAACTTAGATATCCTACAATTAATTGTAAAGACAATGGGGGCAATCACTAAATAGTGATTGCCCCCATTGTCTTTACAACAAAAAACGGTCAGATAAATTCCTTAGACCACATTTAGTTCTTAATTTATACTATGACAAAATTTTCAAAGTGACAGGCGGGTCAAATTCCATATCCACCCTTTTGCCAACGAGGACATCCTTGTAGCAACAAAGGAAAAGGAGAAGCCATTAAAAGCTTCTCCTCACTTCATGTTGCTTAAAGACTGACATCCAATCCCAAATTATAAACCTCCTTTAATACATTTTGACTAAATAAAAAATCAATCAATTCAAACATAGATTAAACAGGCCAAAATGTAGGTAATAAGCTATTTTAAGAGCATTAAATCATCAATATATAGTGTTTCATCCTCATCATTACTTTTCATAAAAAAGCCGACAGTGTTTAGAAAAGCACTTTTGTTGTCTCCCCATGCAGTACTGGTCGTATTCCATTTTAGTGTTGGAATGGCGATTTTAAAGAACTGCCATTTATTTGCTGCGACGGTTATATCGTTTAGTGCGTTTTGACCTAATCCAGCATCCCCCCAATTAATATATAAAGTTTGGGCAACATTTCCCCCTTTTATCCAAAAACTCAGATATTGCCAGTCTGTCGAATAAGCCAGACCTTCGCTGGCACTACCACTGCCTGTTCTAAATCCATCCACTTTCCAGCCGCCTCCAGCAAAAAACATATAAAAAGATTTAGTTCCTGATTTAAAGTATTCATTTGTTATACCTCCGGCGCCATCCCAGGACCAGCTTCCCCAGCCGTTTTGGGTATTGTCATTTGCAAAAATCTGATAGGCCCGGTCTGTATTATTAAATACGGTAGAAGAAACGGCCGTATCCTTTGTTCCATCAGTCTGTGTATAGGCAAAAACCATATTCCCCTGTGTAATCTTACTATCCGGGAATTTAACCACCATAACTGAGTCATTCACCGAAACGACACTTACCTCATCCATTAACCCTTTAGATGCAGCAGAAGAGCCGATCCCTCTTATAAACACTTTATTGGTGCTGGCAAGCCCCACGCCATATATCGTATCTATACTCCCGTTTTTGAAATTATAATTAGAAACGCCATCTGTCGCATTAATCGTTGGGGCAGGGGCTAAAACGGTAAAATGATAAGAAGCCTTTCCGTAAAGACTTGTCACGGTAACGCTATCCACGGCAAGAGGTTTGCGATAAGGCGTTTTACTTGGAATTTGTACAATAATGGTTTCGTCGGTGCCCATTGCCCGATTAAAATATGCCTGTGTACCGTTAAAATAGACGCCCGTTGCAGATCCCAAATTAGTCCCATGGATAACATAATAATTACCTAAATTTCCGTAGGATGTAGCAGAATCCAATGGTACAATCGTATTACCAATTGTCGTATCCGTATAAGAGGTCGCATTGCCAGCCGAATCATACGAAGTATGTTCAGTAATGGTCGTATCATTATAATTTACCTGATTAAAAGTATGAATAGAGGTAATCGTAGGAGCGCCCTTGCCGGGTGTATAATCCATATAATCATCCTTTTTATTACAGGAGAGAATAAAAACGCCCAGTAGCAGTGTATATATTCCTATTAAATATGCTTGTTTCATCTGTGTTTATTTTTTGGTTACCAAGTAAAATCGTAAGGTACAGGTGCCTCTAAAAGTTTTGGATCCGAGGTGGCTTCATTGGCCGGCACTAGGAAGTAAAACTCATTATCTGCCACTGTCAAATGGGAGGAATATAAGACCGATTTATCTGGATAGGTATTCTCATAGGTGCCTCTTTCCTGTTGAGCGATCAATGCTCTGCCTACAGGATGTGGGGCCGTCTGCATGCCATTTGAAGTAGTGGTTGCTTTAAAACCATCCACACGTCCCAGATCAAACCAATAATCCATTTCCAGCGCAAATTCGAGTCTTCGTTCACCCAGTAAATCCCTATAGGTGAAAGATTTAACCTGCCCTGCACCAGCACGTTTTCTAACCATATTATAATATTTAACCGCTGTCGCATCCGAGGTGGACGCTGAAGTATCAATCCCTTTACCAGCTGCAGGCTTTGCCTGCTGACCAAGAATTGCTTCTGCTTCGATCAATAATACGTCGGCATACCGCATTATGTAGGTATTATTACCACCAGCCTGAGCGGCAGTCCCATAAAGACTATTATCTGGGTCACTCGGTGCTCCGATCACGTATTTTTTGGGTTGCGCCTGCGTGCCTTGGGAACTGGCCGAAAGTGGCAATGTATAACCGCCGCTATTCGCATTGAGTTCTGCATAATGTTCGCCTGGCAACATGATGGTATAATGTCTTCTCACCGTATCACCACCTTCTTTCTCAAATGCACGTACCAGATCAATGGTCGGCGCTGCGGATCCATATCCATCACCGGTTTGGGTAATCGCATTGCTATAAGCCCATGAAGCTTGGATTGAGTTACCATAATCATATCCTCCATTTGAGATCCATTGCATGGCTAGGATAGATTCCTTGTTATTATTATTATTCCCTCTGAAAAGATCTCCAAAGTTATCCATTAAAGCAAATTCACCACTATTAATCACTTTTTCTGCTTCAATTCTTGCACTATCATAATTTTGCATATAAAGGTAGACTTTAGCCAGCATGGCAGAAGCAGAGCCACTGGAACCATGTCCAGTTGAAGCCACACCAGGCGTACAATTTGCCTCGGCAAATTTCAGGTCCCTTACGATAAATTTGTAGACATCCGGGATAGACCGGGTCGGAACACTGTCAAAATTATCCAGAAAATCAGATGTATTTTCAATGAGGGGAACATTGCCAAAAGTTCTTACGAGGTAAAAATAGGCAACACCCCGCATCAGATGTGCCTCTCCTAATGCATTACTCAATGCCGAAGGGGTCACTGCAGAAGTGTTAGCATTTGCAATATTATTGATCAGCGCATTACACTGTGCGACCACCGTAAATGGCGAATTCCATAAAGTCCTTTCTTCCGTATTTGCATTGGACACGGGTAAAGACCCAAACATAGAAATATCCGAAGACCAAGTACGCATATTGCCCCCGGTAATTTCTGTCATTGCCCAACCACACTTATTATTAAAGCCAAACCAAGGCGTACCGTAGAGTGGGGCTGTAGCGGCCATTAACTGCGCGTCTGTCTGATAATACGTACCTGTTGTAACAGAAGTACCTGGAACCCGATCAAAAAAGCGCTTGCTGCAACCTGTCAAAAGGGCACCTGACAACAAGGCAAATCCTAATATTTTATTTATTTTTCGTTTCATAACTGTTCAAATTAAGGGGGTTAAAATTGAGCATTGATACCAAAAGTGAAAACTCTTGGAGAGGGATACCTTCCTATATCAACATTCTGGAGTGTTGGATCCTGGTTATAAGATCCAATTTCCGGATCAAGTCCTGAATACCCAGTAATAACAAATAGATTCTGCCCACTTAAATATAGTTTGAGGTTTTTAAGCGCTAGTTTCTTGGCAAATTTATCAGGAAGATTATAACCAAGTCTTACATTCTGAATTCTAAGAAAAGATGCGCTCTCTAACCATCTGTCTGACATAACTACATTGGGATTCCCCAATCCACCGTAAGGAGCCGGAATATCGGTATTCGTATTTTCGGTGGTCCAATAATTAGCAGCAGAGGCCAGTTGGTTTTGATACATACTATTTAGACCCTGTAATTGTATGGCCAATGCATTAAGGATTTTACCGCCTTGGGAACCATATACAAATACGTTTAATTCCCAGTTTTTATAATCAAAAGTATTGGTCAATCCATAAGTAAAATCAGGATTGGGGCTGCCCAGCGCATATTTGGTATTTTGCGCGCCATCATTATTACCTTCATACATAATATCTCCATACCAGATGTGATTCGCATTCGTGCGGTCGCTGGTCACCGTCTGCGGTGTTCCAGTAACATTTTGTGGATGCTGGGCCAACCACTTGAGGTCATCTTCTGTCTGCACCAATCCTTTGACCTTATAACCATAAAATTCACCTACTGGTTGTCCAACGATGGTTCTGGTAATATCGGCCAGGGTGATATAAGCAAGCGACTTTGACTGTACAATGGCAGGAGCACCATTGAGCGACATCACCTTGTTTTTATAATGAGAAAAGGTTAAAGTCGTATTCCACTGAAATTTATCATGGGTAATATTGCGACTATTTATGGTAAATTCAAAGCCTGTATTACGGATATTACCTGCATTGACATAAGGGGAGGAAACTACCGAAGTCTGATCATCATAATCATTTGGACCACCAACTAAAAAGGCAGGAAGCGGTTGGTGGAATAAAAAATCTTTGGAGGTTTTTATATAAAAATCAGCACTTCCTGACAAGCGTTCATCTAAAAACCCAAAGTCTATCCCTAAGTTTGATTGTATGGCCGTTTCCCATTGTAATTTAAGATTGGGCACATTGGAAGCCACAAACCCGACCCCTTGCCAAGTCTGGACCGTATGTAAAGTTGCTCCATAAGCATATGCAGGAATGCTGGAATTACCCGTTGTTCCATAACTAAGCCTGAGTTTAAAATTATCCATAACGCCTTTCGCATTTTGGAAGAAGGGCTCATTGGATATTTTCCAGGAAGCTGCCACACCAGGGAAATAAGCTACGTTATACCCATCGGCAAAGTTGGAGGATTTATCTCTTCTGATATTTGCTGTTAAACTATATTTATTATCGTAGGAATAAATAGCACGGGCCAGAAAAGATTCCATCGTTGAAGTGGAGTTCGATTCTGTAGCTGGGTTTTGTTCTGTAGCCAAAGCAATGCTTTTCAGATCATTGCCTGCAACAAAGCCCGTTCCTGAAAAACCCAATTGATCATAATAGGAATACCAGGTTTCATGTCCGGCCATTGCATTTAAGCTGTGTTTACCCCATGTGTTGTTGTAGTTCAGAATTTCTTTCCAACTCCAATAGGTACTGTTACTGGTTCTTCTAGCCATGCTAGCCGTCTGATTAGACTGCCATTTACTGGGATCCGTCCCTGTTAACCCATAGCTATAGGTCGGATTGAATGTCAGATTATCAGACCAGTGAAAATCGCCATTTAGCTCAGAGCGCAATGAAAACCCTTTTAAAAATTTTATTTCCGCATACACACTTCCATTAATTTGATTTCTCACCAAGTTATTGGTTTTGGCAAGCGCCTGTTGAACCGGATTTAATCCGCCCAGCACAGTCCCGTCTGAAGAGACAGACGGACCTGCGAAGGTGCCATCCGCATTATAAACGGGTTGATCAGGTGGTGTAAGCAGCGCATAATAGATCACCCCAGTATTATCACCCATGCCGATATCTTGATTGCTACGCATCCCACCAAAGGTGCCGCCCATTTTTAACCAATCGGTTACCTGGGAATTGAGATTTGCCCTGAAAGTGTACCTTTTAAAATTAAATCCGGTTACCGTACCATCCTGGTCAAAATAACCACCAGATAGATAATAATCCGTTTTGTTGGCATTACCGGACACGGAGATATTATGACTGGTTTCCAGCGCTGTATTGAAAATCGCCTTTTGCCAATCTGTGCCTTTCCCTAAAGCAGCGGGATTGGCAAATTCAGAGCGGGGTTGCATGCCAAAGGCCCTAGCCAGATCACTTTCAAACCTGGCATATTGCTGCAGATCCATTACATCCAAAAGTTTACCCTGTTTTTGTGCTCCCACAAAACCATCATAAGAAACAACCGCTGAGCCTCTACCATGTTTTGTGGTAATAAATACAACCCCATTAGAACCGCGGCTACCATAAATGGCCGTAGCCGCTGCATCTTTCAAGATGTCAATAGATTCGATATCGTTTGGATTTAACATCGCTAGTGGGCTGACACCCGTTTCCTGCTGTGAACTACCAGGAGTCGTCTGCTGTTCCCCCCCTGAGAACCGGTCATTTCTACGCCGTCAATTACATATAAGGGCTCAGAACCATTAAAACTGGTTATCCCCCTGATATGAACAGAGGTGTTACTACCAGGTTGGCCCGAATTCTGGGTGATCGTCACACCGGCAGCCTTCCCCTGCATCATTTGGTCAATACTGGCATTTGGTAAGTTTTCAATATCCTTTGCACTGATGGATGAGGCGGCCGCATTAAGATCTCCTCTTTTCTGGGTACCATAACCAATCACTACAACATCATTTAATTTGGAGTCTGTGGAAACCATTTGAATATTCAAAGGTTTTCCGATTTCAAACGCTTTGACCACATTTGTTTTACCAGTGTAAACAAACTGTAGAAACTTAGTGCCTGGTGCCACTTCAATACTAAAATCACCATTTTTTTCGGTTAGGGCCTGGTGTTTACCACCCACTTCTGAGACCGAAACCAGCTCCAGGGGCTGGCCATTCTCATCTTTCACATTCCCTTTTACAATCCGAGTCTGGGCAAGTACAGTTCCGGTGATCAGGATGAATGAAAAGAACGCCAATAATTTGTAATACTTTTCCTTAATCATTGTTTGTAAGTTTTAACCAAAATTAGAAGATCGCCCTTTCAAATTGTAATACTTTTTTAACTATTCGTTGTCCATTCTTAACAATTTTTAGCAATTGCAATCGATAATCTAATTTTGACCAATCCAAACATATTAACAATTAAAAAAGACAAAAATTCACAATCAATTAATTATCCATAATTTAAAATAACTAAAACCTAAATTGTTAATATAATAAAGGGGGCTAGTATTTTTTAATAGGTTTTTGGTGTGAATCCCTGAAGCTTTAAGATCATTTTCGGTCCAGCCGCCTAAAGAACTGGCTGACTTCTTTAACATGGAGGTAACTATCAGGTGGTAAATCGCTTAAATTTATATAGTTGTGAGTGTGTTATAACTTTAGATTGAGAATTTATGTATGAAATATGATATTGGTGACTGCATGCTAGGCAAGTGGCTATTATTTATATTACTATATTGCCTAGTATAAATGGTGGCTGATTATATGTTATTGACGTAAGGAATTGACAGGTCTCGAATTGAATTTGTTGTAGATGCAAACCAATAACTCCTGGCAATACAAATTGACCCAGCACAGGAAGATTTGAATAAGTTATATGAAGCTAATTTAAAGGAGTACTGGCAATCCGCACTAGTTCGTCATGGACGTTTTGTTTGTGCTTTCTTTTTGTGTCTACAACAGACCTAATAGTGGCATAGTCCTTTGCCCCGTCCCCAGATTTAAATTGACCTGAGACCTTTATTTTTACTTTTACGTTCCTAATCGCACGTTCAGCTGCATTGTTCTCAGGAGGAATATTTTTATCTGGATACTTGAGAAACAAAAAGATTTTGTCTCGATGTTTATTAAGTCCTTTCCACATAGCAGGTATTTTGCCTGCCGCATTCCCCATTTTCTGATTAAGCAGTTTGGTTAAACGGTCTTCAATTTTTGTCACCTCAGTTGGGGAAGAGCCTTCCTTATAAAGCGCTAAGGCATCCTTTATTAATCGAGTGAGCTGCTTTGGCCAATTTACTTCTGGATGGGCTTCCATCATTGCCTTTAATTCACGAAGTAAATGTGAATTACAAATTTGGTGAGCCCACGCTGGTGTAGCCAGTTGCATAGATAAACAATCATGCACCAATACACTGTTTGGGAAACCAAATGGAAAGAATTCTTGTTGGGCAACCTGCCCCTCTGGATGGATGCGCACCAATAAAGGTAAACAAATCATTTTGATAAGTGTGCATCCACCATTTTGCACCATTTACCTTGTTTCCTGTTTCATCAGAATTTACGACCTCAGATAAATACAGGTTCTCTTTGATTTGCTCAATATTGTTTTTACAATTTTTAGCAAATCGCCCTAATATATTAGAAACCGTAGCAGAGCTCATATGGATTTTGTAGAGGTCTTCAATAAACCCAGCTACTCTTGCACAAGAAACATATTGACAAACGGATAAATTTGCAATTAGGGCACTGATTGCAGGCCCATAATTAACCATCCCTTTTACGCCCGACGGGAATGTTCCTTTGTTGCATTTACCACAGCTACATCTCTTAATCATGCTATGATGGTTTATTATGACCTTGGAAGGAACGCTAATGTCAATAACCTGATGCACTTCTCCCTGCTCAGCTTCAACCTCTTTTAGACTCCCTCCACAGGAAGAGCAAGTGTCTGGACTGTGGAATATTTCCTCATCCGGCTCATCGGTACAAAAGGCTAGCGTATGTCCTTTATGCCCTGGTTGGCCACCTGGCTTTTTGCCTGATTTAACCGGGTTTGTATAAATCGGTTGATGGTGGCCTTGAGCTATTGGAGCTATTCTTGGGAAGCTTAGCAATACGGAGTTTATCACGCAAATCAACAATAGCTTTGTTTTTTAAATTGCAATTCTTTTCAAGTCGAGCAACAGTCTTCTTTAGTTGGATAACCTCCTTTTTTAATTTGAGATTCTCTTTGGCTAACCCATTAGCGTCTTTCAGATCTGCCTTAGCAGACTTTTTGCCCATTTTGCTATTCACTGGGTAAATAAAATTAATAAAACTAAGGATATTGAAACTTTACGGGACCAACCAGGGAAAGGAAGAAAAACAAGATTGACACAAGCTCAGTTAACGAAAATTGGAAAAGTAGTAAAGAGGACACCAGGGAAAGTTGGCCTAAATGCTAAACAATGGAATGGAACATTACTTTCCAAATACATCACACAAAATTTGGGTGTTGATTTAAAAATTAGGCAATGTCAAAGGTTGCTAAAAAATTATGGCGTTGAAGGGCCGACTGGTCGTCCTGCCAATTAAGGAGCTGAATAGTTAGAAATAATTAATATATATATAAATACTTGATATTACGTGTATTAATCTTTGATTGATCCCCTGAATTATAAATAACTGCTTCGCTCAAGAAATAAATCTAAAAAAAAACTTTTTTATTCACGATTATTATTTATTTTTGTCTTGCCTATTGAAAAATATGGAACCTATTGCCAGTTACTGATTTTTTTTATTAACCCAATTACGTTTAAACAAACAGCTGATTTAAGCTTACAGTTAAGGCTTAATAGTCAGTATTGTGTAATTATTGTATTATAAATTTGGGATTGTTATTCAGCCGTAGTCATTAAATGAAGCAGTCAAAAACATATTTAAAAGCTTTTAAGTTCAGGATTTACCCAAAAGGTGACCAGGTTACCCATTTGGCTAACAATTTCGGCTGTTGCAGGTATGTTTTTAATAAGGTTCTGGAATTAAGGCAGAAGGCATTCAAAGAAGAAGGTAAGTCCTTATCCTATTTTGATACCACCAAAATCCTTCCTGTCCTGAAAAGACAGGAAGAGACCAAATGGTTGGGGAAAGCCATGTCTCAGCCACTACAGATGGCAGCCAAGAATGTAGATAGCGCTTTTAAGAATTTTTTTAGTAAAAAGGCAAAGTATCCCAAGTTCAAGTGTAAAAATTCCAGGCAATGTATCAAGATTCAACAGGGATTCCGGGTGGAGGAAGATTTATTATATATTCCAAAACTAAAAACGGGGATAAAAATCAACTTAAGCCGGGAAATTAAAGGCAAAATATTATATTTACATATCAGTAAATCAACCACTGGAAAATACTACGCCTCTTTTACCTGCGAAGTACCAAGAGAGCAGTACGACAAAACGGGTAATGCGGTTGGAGTGGATGTCGGGATTAAGGAATCCTGTATCCTATCCTCTGGTAAAAAATATGCAAACATCCATGCGCTTAAAAAGCTGGAGAATAAAGTAAAATATGAACAGAGACGATTATCTATAAAACAAAAGGGAAGCAACAGTAGCAGAAAACAGCGGCTAAAAATAGCCAGGCTACATGAACGCATCAGACAACTGAGGGAAACCTGTCTTCATAATATAAGTAGTGATATTATCAAGAACAACGATATAATCATTACAGAGGACTTGTCTGTTAAAAACCTTATGCAAAATCATTGCATAGCCAAAGCGTTATCAGACGCTTCCTTAGGTAAGCTATTAACGCAGCTGGAATACAAGTCTGAATGGTATGGCCGCACCTTTGCGAAGGTGGACCGATTTTTTCCATCCAGCAAAACCTGCTCAGCGTGTGGTGCTATAAAGCAAGACCTGAAACTTAGTGATAGAAACTGGACTTGTACTACCTGTCATCATCAGCATGATAGGGACGTCAATGCAGCGATCAATATCCTCAATGAAGGACTAAAGAAATTGTCTGGTTTGGTTACCAAGCCGGACATTAAACAAAAATGGGACGAGGCGTCTTCACTGGAAGAGTCTGAGAACCCCGATGCGTAGGTTAGGCAATTAGGCCTAGCTGAGTAGTAACACATGGAGCAAGTTTCGTCCTTATCAGAAATAGACCAGACGACCCAGGATAGGTGATGCTTATCTGCAAAGTTGATCCATTTATGCCACGCGGCATAATCCATTTTACCATTACCTGAGGCTTCCATACCAGCAGATTCTGATATAAACACCGGCAACCCTTGTAAAATAGCCTGTTCGCACCTGGTTCTTAATGCCTGCTTATGAGTAGCTGCATAAAAATGCAACGTGTACATTAAGTTTTGATAGCCTTTAATGGGATCCTTAGCCGGCAGGTTAATATCCTGATCCCAATGTGGGCAACCCACCAGGATGACATTCTTGGGGTCATACTGACGAATAACGCCAATTATTTTTTCTGCATAAGCCTTTACATCGGGCCAGCTTTCCTCATCTGGTTCGTTGAAAACTTCATAGATAATATTGGGATAGCCATGATACTTTTGGGCAATGTAGCTAAAGAACTGCCCCGCAGGGTCCAGGTTAATATTATGAGAATGCCAGTCTACGATAACATAGATGCCATTATCAATAGCTCCTTTTATCACTGCCTCAGCCGCCTTAAGGGCGGCTGCCGGATCATCGATATAGCCCCTTTAGGTCCTACACCGATAGCCGCCCGCACCACAGATACATGCCAGTCTTTTGCCAGCCAACCTACACTTTGAGGATTATAGAATCTGGGCCAGAAATTATGCCAGCCATAACTTACGCCGTGCAGTGCGACGACCTGTCCTGCGTGATTAACAAGACGCGATCCTTTGACCTGTAAAAACCCGTTACGGGCAACAGGGGTAAGCACTTGCTTAGGATTCGTTTTTGCGTTTTGATTTTGACCGAAAGTCAAAAGAGAAAATAAAGAGCATACGACAAGGCTTACAACCAGACACACAATGCGACTCGTTTTAATGCTACTAGTCATAATAATACTTTTCAATTTTCAAAATTAAGATACCGCATATGATCGCACCTTGTAGACCGGATAGGCGGGGAAGGCCTTACCGCTATATATAACTAAACTGCCAGTACATTTTTAAGGAATATATGGTTATAACGAAATAAAGAAGCTTGATCGTCATCAGCTTATTATTTATTTTTAAAAGAGTGCGCACCACGCATGATTTCAACAGGATAAAAGGTAAAAGCCAGTTGCTGCTGCTGTCCGTTAATTTTCAGTACCAAATAAAGCTTAAACAAATCTTGTCCAATCAGGTGCATGATCCAGTCATTTTTCTCAGACAATTCATCATCCTTTTCTGGATATAGATCCCGAATGGAAAGTGTTTTACCATTTATTTCAATCAGCAGTAAAGGAAGAATAAAATCCTGCAGGCTTTGGCCATTAGCGATCACTGAAGGCGCCTGCGCTCTGGGATTTGAATTGAGCGAAATCCCGCCGTGGATGACAGCAGAGCTGTCATTTAATTGCACCATACTGCTTTGGGTCCAGATAATTTCAACAGGTGCCCCAGAATGATTTTCCAGCGAAAAATTAATCCTATTATAATCAGGGACAAGTAGCAGTTTTACGCCGCGATTTTCCCAAAGGGCTTTTTTGCGGGAATCGGATTGCCGCATGGAAAATTTATATTGATAATAGTGACCATGGACGGCATCTATCATCTTTTGCGAAGTGATACAACCTTGCAAAACAAAAATCAATAAAAAGGTTATCACCGCAGTACCCCTTAATTTGCGAGGCAAATACTTAACTAATTGTATCTTGTTTCTATTTACCATTCATTATAAATAAAATTAACACCTTATAGAACGCCTCAAAACTAACGTTTTCTGACCAGTATCCAACTGTTTGCAACAGGCCGCAGCATTTTTCCTGAAGGACTGTTGCGTACTTTATATTGATCGGTGCCCGGTTGTTTTACAATCATAGTCGTTGAACCGCCGCCATCCAGATTGACGGCATTTTCAGCACCTAGAAAACGCATTAATATACCCAGATCGGTTAATGATATCCCATTGCTGAACTCAGGTTGTCTACCATCGACGGTTACCAAATAGACCGTTTGCTTGCCTGAAAGGCCAAAAGCAGTTCTTGGGTGGTGTACCTTACTTAGACTACTGCTATCCTGCGCAAGTAACTTTCCATCTTTTAATAGTAAGGGTCTTGCCCCCAGCGCCTCTGTCAATTTTGAAGCCTTTTTTATAAAAAGTAAAGAATCCCCCATGATTATACGCCCCGATTTTAAAACACCGACAAATGCCACCATTTGTCTACCCGTCCCCTTGATGACTGTCCGATCCTTTACAACGGGCCCTAATGGCGTTCCGTTCTTCATATTAAAAAAGTCAGCATTTACACCGGCTAAAACCTCTCTGTCAGGGCTGCTTTCGGCCTGCATTTCTTCTGGTACTACCTGGCGACTGAACTGGTCTTTATTATTTGGAGTGGCTGCTTCCAGTAATAGCCTGTTTTTTTTAAGTCTGGCTTTAATTACTTGTACGACGACCTTTTTACCTCCACTATCCAGATAGCGAATCTCCCGTTCTTGTATACGGGGCGTGATTTGCCAGCTACTATCGAGTAAAAGTTTGGTTCCTGGAAAGCTAGTCTGCCGCTTTTGGCCATATACCATCACTGTACCCGCAAACATGGTGATCAAAAATAGGATTCGTTTCATCTGCTTATACTTAAATTTCAATAATTGTGTGAAAATAAAACAATTCTCGAGGTTTTAGGGTTATACTTCTGTTATCCTGCAAATCATTTTCTGAAAAACCATGTGATTATTTGTTCTTTTTTCAGAAGTTCTGACGAGTTGAAACAAATATGCAAATTTTTGAGACAGGAAAGACCGTCTAAAAAGTGTAATTCAGTCAAATTTGTAGCCTGATTGGTGGAAACGGGTAACCAGCCTCACGCAAAATATGCACAAGTCTGGTAAAAACCACTTCCAGCTTAACTGAATCCTGCTGAAATATAAATACAATTAAAGAGTAAACGCAAATTATCAAAATTCATGAATGCACGCAAATTGACCAGAACGATTCAAAGAGTAGTCAAACAGGCAGCAGTGGCCGGATCTGTCGTTTTGGGGATCACCAGCAGTACTGGCGCCATCGCACAAACAACCGGGCAGCTGGCGCCCAGTTATCCACTGATTACACATACCCCATATTTTAGTATCTGGAGTAACAAGGATGTATTAACAGACGGTTCTACTGTACACTGGACAGGCAAAAGGCAATCCCTCATTGGTATTTTGAAGGTAGATGACAAATATTACCGTTTTATGGGCAAGGAAGTAAAAGCCTATACCACGATTGCGCCTGCAGGGGACCAAAGTGCAAATGTTCAGGTTTCTTATACTACAAAACAGCCGGCAGCGAACTGGCAGGAACCGGACGCATCCACCAGTGACTGGCAAACGGGGTTGCTGCCAATATCTGATGATCAAAAGACAGCACGTACCAACTGGAATACGGACGATATCTGGATCAGAAGGACTTTTGATTACAACGGAGCGGACATGCAAGGTTTAAAAATCAAACTGCGTCACGATGACAATATTGTTTTATACCTGAATGGTCATAAGATTTATCAAAAAGAAGGTTGGCAGGAACACTTCGAATACAGTGATTTTAATAATAAACTGACAAAATACCTGCAAAAAGGCACGAATGTACTGGCAGCCCACGTCAGAAATACGGCCGGAGGCCGCTATTTTGACATTGGCCTTTCCAGAGAGAGGCAATCTGATTATAATACAACCATAGACGTGGCTAAGCAAAAATCTGTAAAAATTGAAGCCATGCAGACCATTTATCAATTTGATTGTGGTGATGTTAATCTGGCGGTCACCTTTACTTCCCCTTTATTATTACAACACCTTGATATACTGACCCGTCCGATATCTTATATTACCTATAAAGTGAGCAGCAAAGATGGCAAAAAACACCAGGCCGAAGTATACCTGAGTGCCAGCTCTGATATTGCTGTCAATACCCCTGATCAGCCGGTTCAGGCAATGGGGCTTAAAAACGGTTCACTTGATTTGCTGAAAGTTGGCACCGTAGCACAACCTGTTCTTGGCAAAAAAGGCGATGATGTTCGTATTGACTGGGGGTATTTTTATGTTGGCGCTGCCGCCAATCATACAAAGCAATCACTTAGCAGTAGTGTAATGAAAGGCATCTCTGAATTTTTAAAAGGCGGTCCCTCTGCCAGTGCTTCTAATACAACGACTCTTAATGGCAAACAATTAAGCCTGAATACAACCGTAAATCTTGGGACGACCGATGCCAGTCATTTTGCAACCGGTCACATGCTACTCGGCTATGACGAAGGATATGCGATTCAATATTTCCATACCAATTTAAGACCCTGGTGGAACCGCGATGGCAAAGGCAATTTCCCTGATCTGATGCAAAAAGCTGCCGGTGATTATAGTGCCGTTATGGGACTTGTTCAAAAAGAAGATCAAAGGATTCGTCAGGAGCTACAGATCGCCGGCGGAGAAGATTATGCCAGATTAGCCATTTTGGCTTATCGTCAAAGTATCGCCGCCCACAATATTGTGGAAAGTCCTCAAAAAGAGTTGCTATTTCTTTCCAAGGAAAACTTTTCCAATGGTTCTATTAATACCGTTGATCTGACCTATCCTTCTGCGCCTTTATACTTAATGTACAACACGGAATTACTTAAAGGTATGATGCGGGGCATCTTCTACTACAGCGAAAGTGGCAAGTGGACCAAGCCTTATTCTGCCCATGATCTGGGGACTTATCCCATTGCCAATGGCCAGACTTATGGAGAGGATATGCCCGTCGAAGAAGCAGGTAATATGGTTATTCTGGCGGCAGCCATTGCCAAAGTAGATGGCAATGCCAACTTTGCAAAAAAGCATTGGAAAACAATCTCTATTTGGGCCGATTACCTGGCTAAAGCCGGATTTGATCCTGCTAATCAGTTGTGTACAGATGACTTCGCAGGTCACCTGGCAAGAAATGTCAATCTATCCGCTAAAGCCATTATGGCGCTGCGCAGCTATGGATACCTGGCTGAAGAGTTAGGCGAAAAAGCAACTGCCCAAAAATACATTGCACTGGCAAAAAGCATGGTCCCTAAATGGATGCAGTTGGCTGATGACGGGGATCACTATACGCTGAGCTTTGAAAACAAAGGCACCTGGAGTCAAAAATACAACCTGGTTTGGGATAAAGTACTGGATTTCAACATATTCCCACAAGAAGTTTATAAAAAAGAAATCAGTTATTACTTGAAGCGCCAAAACAGGTACGGTGTGCCATTGGATAGCAGAAAAAGCTACACAAAATCAGACTGGATCATGTGGTCGGCCACCATGTCAGCGGATAAACATACATTTGAGCAGTTTATGCGCCCGCTTATCCGTTACATTAGTGAGACACCCAGCAGGGTTCCACTCAGTGACTGGCATGACACAAAAGATGGCCGACAACAAAACTTTCAGGCCAGAAGTGTAGTAGGCGGCTATTACATGCAGGCATTTAATTACTGGTTACATCACAAAAAATAATTTTGGCTTCTAAACGAATGGCAACCCGGCATTTATGGCAAACACCTTAAGTTCCGGGCTTGCTATTTAAATGCAAACAGAAACTTAAGCCGGGAATGCTTTACAATTTTTAATTATTTTTGAATGCTTACTGAACGCAACTTAAGACATTCATCAAAATTGTACCAATAGAGGTAATTGTTACCTTCTGTTGAACAATTCAAAACCCAACTATTATGCCCATTAGCGTATTTACACCAAAATCAAGTTCAAGGCTATCTGCAATTAAGCGACCGGTATTGATGATGGCCACAAGGACTGCAGCGCTGGCTATGGCTTGTTCCATCATAAGCTATTCAGCTGCCGCTCAACACCACAAAAAACAGTTAGTTGACTACGTCAATACTTTGCAAGGCACGAATTCTTCCTTCAAATTAACGCACGGAAACACTTATCCCACAACGGCACTTCCCTTCGGGATGCATACCTGGACCCCTCAAACCGGGAAAAACGGAGACGGCTGGAAATATCAATATACTAAAAATACGATCCGCGGTTTCCAGCAGGCGCATCAATGCAGCTCCTGGACCAATGACTATGCGGTGTTTTCTTTTATGCCGGTTATTGATTCACTAGTGGTTAATGAAGACAGACGGGCCACCAAATTCAGTCACGATCATGAGGTGGCAAAGCCTAATTATTACAGCGTCACTTTTGATAATGGCATTCAAACAGAATTGTCACCCAGCACAAGAGGTGCACATTTAAGATTTAGTTTTCCAAAAGGTCACGCTGCTTACTTGATACTCGACGGTTATACAGGGCTTAGTGGTGTCAAAATTGATCCAGACGGCAAAACACTTACGGGATTTGTCAATAATGGCAGGGGATTCCAAAAAGGCTGGAAAAGCTACTTTATCGCTAAACTTGATCAGCCCATCTTAAGTTATGGCACCTGGGAAAATCACCATGACACCAAACAGGCCGGGCAAAAAAAAGCGACAGGCGAAGGGGTAGGGGCTTACCTGCAGTTCGCCCCCGGCACGACCGTTCAGATCAAGGTAGCTTCTTCTTATATCAGTGCTGAACAAGCAGCCCTGAACCTAAAAAGAGAATTAGGACCGGATAAAAACCTGGAAGCGACTAGGAAAAAAGCCGCCAGCGTCTGGAATAAACACCTGGGTATTATTACCATGGAAGGTGGCACCCAGGAGGATTTAAAGACTTTTTACAGTTGTTATTTCAGGGCCAGTTTGTTTTCCAGAAAATTTTATGAAATAGATGCCAGTGGAAGGCCCTATTATTTCAGTCCTTATGATGGTAAAATCCATTATGGCTATATTTTTACGGATACTGGCTTTTGGGATACTTTCAGGGCGCAGTTCCCACTGAATGCCTTGTTATATCCAAGGCAGGAAGGTCGTTATATGGTAGAATTACTGGAAGCACAAAAACAGTGCGGCTGGTTGCCATCCTGGTCTTTCCCCAATGAACAGGGCAGTATGCTGGGCAATCACGCGATTTCCCTTTTGGCAGACGCCTGGGCTAAAGGCATTCATAGTTTCGATCCCAAGCAGGCATTGGACGCCTATTATCACGAGGCCAACAATAAAGGCCCCTGGGGACCTGCCAATGGCCGCGATGGCTATAAATATTATAACAAATTAGGGTATGTTCCTTATCCAGAGGTCAGGGAAGCCACTGCTAAAACCCTGGAATATGCCTATGATGATTTTTGCGCCTATACACTGGCCAAGGCGACCGGCCAGACCAAATATGAAAAGATATTTGGCAGCAAAATCTTCAACTACAAAAATGTCTTCAATCCACTGACCGGATTTATGCAAGGGCGCAATGCAAAAGGCGAGTGGAGCAAAAACTTTGACCCGATAGAATGGGGAGGTCCTTTTACAGAGGGCAATGGCTGGCATTGGGTCTGGTCGGTGTTCCATGACATTAAAGGACTGATTCACCTCATTGGTGGTGATGAGGCCTTCACCGCTAAATTAGATTCTGTATTCACCGTAAAAAATGATGTAAAAGTCGGTACGTATGGTGGGATGATCCACGAGATGACAGAAATGGTGCAGGCCAATATGGGCCAATACGCGCACGGCAACCAACCTATACAGCATATGGCCTATTTATATGATTATGCAGGCCAGCCCTGGAAAACCCAACAACATGTAAGAGAGATCATGCGCCGCATGTATAACAGCACGGAGAACGGTTATCCAGGCGATGAGGATCAAGGTCAGACATCTTCCTGGTATGTGCTGAGTGCCATGGGTTTTTATAGCGTATGCCCGGGCACCAATGAGTATGTCATTGGCAGTCCCTTATTTCAAAAGACGACGCTTCATCTGGAAAATGGCAAAACCTTTCAGATCATCGCTAAAAACAATGATGCCCAGCATGTATATATTGAAAATGCGACGCTGAATGGCAAGCCTTTCACCAAAAACTATATTACCAATCAACAGATCATGAAGGGCGGTAAACTTGTTCTGGAAATGAGTACAACACCCAATAAAAAGCGCGCAACCAGTGAACAGGACAGGCCGTTTTCCGTATCCAATACAGCTATTGTACAATAAGGAATAAAACTTATATTCAACCATCCAACTCATTAAAGCGCAATATGCAGGCAAACAAAATGCAACGTTCCGTTCAATTTTCCCCATCCGGGCTGCTTTTCAAAGCAGCCCAGATGGGCGGGGCGTCTATCATTTGGTTGCTATGTTTTTTGATACCCAGGACAACCCGCGCACAAACGCTACCGCCACCATCTGCAGAAAATATCCCGAAGATAAAGGCATTAAATTTCAGGCACTACGAAGCGGAGGATGGTCTATCCAATAATACTGTTATTTGCAGCCTGCAGGACCAGAGCGGTTTTATGTGGTTTGGTACGCCAGATGCGCTGAACCGATTTGATGGGACAAATTTTAAGGTATTCCGTTATGATCCTAGTCTTGCTCATTCAATTGGCAGTGGAGGCATTACTTATTTATTCGAGGATGGTACCAGCAGATTATGGGTAGGCACCGGTAAAAGCGGCTTATATTTCTTTAACGCGGATATGGATAATTTTTGGGCCATCGATGCACTGAAGGATCAATACATAAGAGCAATAGCACAAGACCTGTCGGGTCGCCTATGGATATCCGCTGGTGGCCGGCTTTACACGCTGGATCTAATGGATTCAACGGGCGCGCCCAAGGATAAAGCTGCACTGACCAAGGCGCCGCTAAAATGGATTCAATACAAAGGGGCCGAAGTCACCTCGATCAGTCTGCAACCCGGTGGTAAGATCTGGCTTGGGACATTGGGGGGAGAATTATTATATGTCCCAAAAAATGAAAACCATCCGATTGCCAATCCTTCTAAGGAATTAACAGGCAGCTCAGTAGAAAGGATATTGCCGGTAGGGGCTGATAGTTTACTCTTAGGTACCTCCAAAAAGGGGCTGATTGCCTATAATACCACCTTGCATCAATTTAGCCCTTCGCTGCTTTATAACGAGAATGGTAGCACTGAAATCTATGTGCGGGATATATTACAGTTTAAACCAGGCAATTTTTGGGTGGCTACCGAGGAAGGATTATTTTGTTATCAAGTGGCAGATCCGGCAACGAAAAAAAAAGCCAGCCTGCAACAAGTAAGAAAAGTATATGGTGATCCCTATTCACTTTCAGATAATGCCCTTTACTCCATTAGTAAGGACAAGGAAGGCGGCGTATGGATTACCAGTTATTTTGGTGGAATTAATTACCTGGCAAACCGGTCCTTACAATTTGAGAAGTATTATCCCGGGCTGCGCCACCGATCTTTCGCGGGCAATGTTATCCGAGAAATCACTAAAGACCGTTATGGTCATTTTTGGATTGGAACCGAAGATGCGGGGCTTAATCAAGCAGATTTCAAACACCATAAGTTCCGCCATATTGTTCCCGGTCCCAAAGGTCAGGCCGCCCATACCAATATCCATGGCATATTGGCCGATCAAGACCTGCTTTATATCGGCACTTTTGAACATGGCATTGATGTAATGAATGTCAAAACGGGTGCCTATACCGGGCATTATACCACTGCCGATGGAAGCGGCTTATTCAGTAATTTCATCAATTTAATTTACAAAACCTCTTTGGATAGTATTATGGTCTGTACTTCCAAAGGCTTGTATTATTTTAATTCCCAAAAAAGGCAATTCAGCCTGGTAAGGCAACTGCCTTTCGAAGAATTCTATTCTGCTTTAACTGAAGACAAAGCAGGCAGAATTTGGGTGGGTACCCATACGCATGGATTATACTTTTTAGAAAACGGCACCTGGAAAAGACTTAAAATTACCAGAGCAGGCAAAGATTTATTACTGTCAACGAGAATTCTCTACTTAAAAGGGGATAATCTGGGGCGCCTGTGGATCTGCACAGAAGACGGATTATTTGTGGTATCCGAAATGAAAAAAGTAAGAATATTTGATCGTCATCATGGATTTCCGTCCAATACAGTTTATGCGACTTTAATGGACAGCCTGGATAATATCTGGGCCAGCACCTCCAATGGCCTGGTCAAAATCTCACCTAACGGTTCCGAGATTAGCGTATTTAATAAAGCAGATGGTCTACTGAATAATCAATTCAACTACCAGTCTGCCTACAAGGATACGGATGGTTATTTTTATTTCGGCAGTCTGAAAGGATTGATCAGGTTCAATCCCTATACACAGCAGGAAAGTAATTTTATTCCGCCTTTATATCTGACGGATTTCCATATATTCAACCAGGAAGTGATGGTGGACTCTATGCACTCTCCACTTAAAAGATCCATTATCAAAACAAATAAAATAGAGCTAACGCATAAACAGTCTACTTTTAGTTTTGATTTTGCAGCCCTCAGTTATAATTCGCCTTCCAATCTGCAATACGCCTATAAAATTGATGGCCTGGAAAATAGTTGGACTTCCCTAAAAGACGCACAAAGTCTTTATTTCACCAATCTGCCCGCCGGTTCCTATAAATTATCCATCCGCTCCACCAATAGTTCTGGCAAATGGATGGATAATCAAAAAGTCATTGATATTACCATATTACCGCCCTGGTGGAAATCGCACCTGGCCCTGGCCGGATATGGAATTATTTTGCTGATAATGGTTCTTATGGGTATATCCTATAATAACCAAAGACACCGCACGCAAAACCAACGCAAAATGACGCTTTATTCCCTTAGAAAAGAGAAGGAACTGTACCAGTCTAAGGTGGATTTCTTTACACATATTGCCCATGAGATCCGTACACCGCTCACCTTAATCAAGGGCCCTATGGAGCAAATATTAAAGGAAAAAGATCATTTGCCGCACCTGGAAGGCTATATCGACCTGATGCAAAGAAATACCAACCGACTGCTCGCACTGACAAAAGATTTACTGGATTTCAGGAAAATAGAATCCTCAATGATGACCCTGCAACTCAAAGACAAAGAAATGGGCAGCTGGCTGGAAGATTTTATTAAACCCTATCAGGACGCCGCCATCCAAAAAGAAATTCACTTTTTGTATTTACCACCGATGGGACCGGTTCATGCCAAAGTGGACGAAGCGGCCGTCGCTAAAATGCTCAATAACCTTTTGGACAATGCACTCAAATACGGAGAACATGTCATCATGCTCAGTATTGATTTGACAAATGCAGCGGACCATTTTATTATCCGCATTAAAAATGATGGCCATTTAGTTCCCGAGGACATGCAACAAAAGATTTTTGAACCATTTTTCAGATGGAATCGCAAAAGGCAGATACAGGGATCTGGCATCGGCCTGTTTGTTTCCAAATCACTTGCTGAGCTGCACGCAGGATCACTGAGCTTTTCTATTCAGGAAAATAAATACAACACTTTTTCACTGTTATTACCCGTCCAGGTCATGCAATAATGCTTTAAGCCACTCTTTGTAAATCCATTATCATGTCGTATATTTATTAGTCCATCAAAGACGCTTCTATCATGTCAGTATTAACCTTAGATCAAGATAAACCGGCCATCTTAGTTGTGGACGACCAAGAAGATATTCTCTTATTTTTAAGTAGCTTATTACAAAATAAATACAGGGTATATACCGCATTTGATGGTAAGGAAGCCTGCGCAATTTTGGAATCCAAAGGCATTCATCTGGTAATTAGCGATGTAATGATGCCAGAAATGGATGGTTTTGAGCTTTGTGACTGGATAAAATCACACGAAGAGTTATCACATATTCCGCTTATCCTGTTGACGGCAAAAGACACCCTGCAGTCTAAAATAGAAGGTTTAAAAATCGGTGCAGATGCCTATATAGAAAAACCTTTTTCTGCCGAACATCTGGAGGTTCAGGTTAGTAATTTATTAAAACCAGAAGCCAGCTGCAATCCTTTTATACCAAATCGCCCTTGGCGCATTTAAGTCTGGATACGCAGGCAAAAGCCAGTGAACCTTTTTTGGAAGAAATTAAAGAAGTAATATACCAACACCTGGATAACCCGGACTTAGACGTTGTATTTCTGGCTAATATGATGCATGTCAGCAGACCTACCTTATACAGAAAGATCAAAACACTGTTTAATCTTTCCCCCAATGAAATGATTCATTTTATCCGATTAAATAAAGCGGCCGAGTTGATTGCTGAAGACCGCTACCGATTAAGTGAGATTGCAGAACAAGTTGGTTATCATTCCCTCGGTCAGTTTGGCAGGAATTTTTCCAAACAATTTAATATGACACCCTCTGAATTTTTAGAGAAAATCCGTCGTGCCAGATAGTCTTCTCTCCATTACTGCTACACTGTACCCGCCCACTCAGATTGAATCAAAAGCGCAAATCTTTGACCCAATTTAAAGACTTGTTAGTTTAATAATCTATCATATTTGCTTAGGCTCTAAAAACAGATACCAAACGAATCAAGACTTGTTTGAGAGCCCTTCTGATGATCCATTTGTGTGACATAGCGGATAATTGGACTGTGCGCATCGAATCAGCCACAACAATAGCATCAGCAAAGAACCTCTTGACTTAGCATAAATTATTTGGGTTTAGGTGTAGTGAAAAACTTCTCCGGTGCCTCGTTTTACTTACCATTTAACGGGGCAGGAGGGGTTTAATTTCAAAAATTAAAATATGAAAAAACTAATTTTACTTCTTACCGGAACTTTTTTATGGATTGCTGTTATAAATGCACAAACCAAAAGCAATAGTTGGCTCATCGATTTTGGTCCTGCCGGCAATACGAATAATTGCAAACCTACTGAAAGTCCTGACGCTAACGGTTTATACTGGAATAACTTTACCGGTAATAATAGTGGGTCTCAACTTCAATTAATCGATACAAAAGGGGGAAATAGTAATCTGGGCGTTCAAACCCTTCAGTCTTTCGTGGTAAACGGCGGCGATCTAATGGGGCCAACTTCCACCAGTAAGCTGGGGGATCTTTCCGTCGGGACCGCCACCATGGACTTTTTCTTTGCCCAAAACAACAAACCCAGTTTAAAAATAACCGGCCTGGATCCGCATCTTGGTTATAAATTCTATCTCTACGGTAGCCGGCTCAGTGATGAAACGCGTATCACCACTTATACGCTTACCGGTGGCAATAGCGCCTCAGGCGATTTACAAACATCAGGCAAGGATCTGGAAGGCGCCGGGCTGAATGGCAATATCAGTAAGGTATACAGTTCACCCATGTTGTTTGCTGATCAAAATGGCGAGATCCTCTTAGAAATCAACAATAAAACCAGCGCTTTTGGTTATCTTAATGCACTAAAACTGGAAGCCTACACAGATGCCAAAATCGATATTAAATCCATTGAGCTCTCGGGGCCGCTATTACCACCCTTGGCGGGACCTCGCAAATAACTGCTAAGATTACCCCATCTGACGCCTCCGTAACTTCTCTTAACTGGACGGTTGACGATCCAACCGTTGCCACCACCGATCAAAACGGGCTTTTAAAAGCCAAAGCAGATGGCGTGGTCACTGTTACGGCTACCAGCATGGACGATCCCACGGTGAAAGGAACACTGCAAGTTCAGATTTCTGGTCAGACAAAAGCCAGCAATGAAATCCTGATAGATTTTGGTCCCGCCGGTAATACGAATAATTGTAAACCCACTGCCAGTCCTGACGAAAAGGGCAATTACTGGACCAATATTACGGATAATAAATCCGGTGCCAAGGCCAGCCTGACAGATATACATGGTCAGGCCACGGGTATTACCTTTACCAACCTCGGGGAATTTGGCGCAAACCCTGATGCCTTAATGGGGCCACTAAGCGTTTCTGATCAATTAGAAGAACTTGGTGTCGGCACCGCAACAATGGATTTTTTCTATGTAGAAAATAAAACAACTTCCTTTCAGATTGGTGGCCTGGATCCGGATAAAGGCTACCGGTTCACCCTGTTTGGCAGCAGAGTCACGACAGAAACCAGGGTGACCGGTTATAGTTTCCATGGCATCCAGACGACTACCGGCACTTTGCAGACTTCGGGTACTGATCTGGGCGGGGCCGGGAATCACACCAATATCAGTAGTACTTATATATCACCCATTCTCTATCCAGATCAAAATGGACAGATTATTTTGGATGTCAAAAATAACGCCAGTGCTTATGGCTATCTCAATGACTTGAAACTGGAAGTATTTGACAATACGAAAGTAGCAGTCGATCATATTGAATTAACCGGCAATCCAATAACAGAGGCCGGCGGATCTACTGAGATTACTGCCAAAATCTTTCCAGAAAATGCGACGATAAAAGCAGTATCCTGGGCGGTGGATAACCCTGAAATCGCTGTTATTGATTCTACAGGTCTGTTAAAAGCATTGGGCAATGGTACTGTCCAGGTCACGGCAACCAGCAAAGCTAACCCAGCGATTACGGCCTCTATTACCATTAAAATCTCCGGCCAAATCGAAGTCAAACAGTCCGTGCTGGTTGATTTTGGCCCAGAAGGCAATACCCAGAACTGTAAGCCAACGGCAAGTCCTGACCAGTTAGGTCATTATTGGAATAATTTCACGGGCAATAACCAGGGCAACGCAATTTCACTGATCGATGGGCAAAATCAGACAACTGGACTCACCCTTACAACCACAAAAACTTTTAGCGTAAATGCGGGTGACCTGATGGCGCCCACCTCAGCCTCCGCCCTTTTAGGACCGCTTAATATAGGTACGGCCACCATGGATTTCTTTTTTGTGGAAAACAATACGGGCACCCTGGAAATTACTGGATTAAAACCGCTGATGGGTTATCGTCTGCACCTTTTTGGTAGCAGAATCCAGGAAGAAATACGCAAAACGGAGTTTACGATAACCGGACTTTCCATCTTTAAGGACACCTTACAGACCTCTGGCAAGGACCTGGAAGGAGCGGGGCAGCATGGCAATATCAGTCAGGTTAGTACGACTCCTATAATATTTTCGGATTCTACCGGCAAACTCCAAATTACCTTAAAAAATGTTGCCAGTACGTATGGATACCTGAATGCCCTGCAGTTAGAAAGTATCCAGGTGCCGATTATTGACCCTGTCAGTATTGCCATCATTGGAGCAGACATCAGCACTCCGGGAGGAAGTGAAGATTTACAGGCAACCATCCAACCTGACAATGCGACGATTCAATCGGTCTATTGGTCTGTAGACGATCCCACCATCGCAAAAATAGACGCAGCAGGTCACCTTAGGGCTATTAAAAACGGGACGGTTACCGTTACCGCCAGATCGAAGCAATACGGATCTGAGGTGGCAGCCCACAAAAAAATTACCATCAGTAACCAGTTTCAACAGCTGTATGTAACGGGTTCTGCGTTGGCCGACAACAAGGACAGCACTGATTTTAATACGCTGCGCCTGATTAAAAAAGCAGATGGCACAAATAGTGGTATTTTTGAAATTTTCACGCGTCTGAACGCTACCGGTTCTTTTTATTTCCAGACAGAAAATACGTCAAGTGGCACTCATTATGGCATGGGCGCAACGGATAACACCGTTGTTAAAGACGGGGCTGCCTTTGCCAGTTCAAAAGCTGCCATTGTCCGCATTCTGGTGAATATGGCAGAGGGCACTGTCAGTATTTTGCCCATTGATCAGTTAAATGTGCAAGGAGCAGCAGGCGCTGTGCCCTTAAAGTATACCTCCCAGGGTATCTGGTCAGCTAACGTATCCATGGATCAGGTTATTACAGATGGTGATAAAAATTTCAATTTTCAAATCGGGCAGACGGATGGCTTGAGCATTTACCGGATACCTGGAACAACTGATCAGATCGTCACCTCCAAGGAGGCTGCCTCACTGGGATATGCAACGGAGAAGATCCCGGCGGATATGAATACCTATAGCCTGACGGTGGATCTGAACAACCAACGCTATACCATGGCTTGTGCCAGCCTGGATCCTTTAAAAATCACGATTATGGGCTCTTCGGTCGCTTTTGGATATGGCGCTACGGACAATCATGGCTATAACTACCTATTCGGGCAGTTGCTGGAAAAGCGCGCTCAAGGGGAAGGGAGCAAACACTGGAATCTTATTAATCATGCCATCAGTGGCAACAATACCATTAATGTACTTGACAGATGGAACCGGGATCTGGCACTTGGATGTGGTAAATATGTGATAATAGGCCTCTCACTAGGTAATGAGGGCATTCATGAAAGTCAGGACAAGGAAGCGACTTATAATCAGTTTAAAGAAAATTTGCTAAAAATGATGGCTATGGCCAGGGCAGAAAATATGATCCCGGTCATAAATAACAATTATACGCGTTCTGATTATACACCCGAAGATTACGACTATATTAAAAAAATGGACTTATTTATCCATGAACTAGATGCGCCAAGTGTCAACCTTTTGGGTGCCATTGACGATGGGCAGGGCCATTGGGTACAAGGCTACCGCTTTGACGACCTGCATCCCAATGACGCTGGTCACGCGGAAATGCTCTACACCATTGTCCCTTCACTATTCGATGCGCTGGATGAGGGTAAGCCGCTTCCTGTAAGAGAAAATTCAGTGGGGACTAACTTAAATAATACAGACTCCGTATTTCAGATTCATTTCAGGCCAGAATACATTGTACATCCCTTTACCATTAGTTTTAGTGTAAAAACCAAAGGCAGTGGATTATTAGCCTCTTTTCGCCAGCTAAATAATCTAGGTACCCTGGCGGTGGATTCCTTAAGCGGTGTCCTTAAATATAGCGGTCCCAAAGGGCAGACCATAAAATCCACAACAGCCATAAATGATGACAATTGGCACCAGATTACACTCACACATTTTTATGCCCGGGGTGTCACCATTTTATATATTGATGGCATAATGGCGGGGCAGGCTGATGAACAGCTCTTACCATCAGACTTCTATCTAGGTGATGTCAAAGCAGCAGATGCAATTAGTTTTAAAGAGCTGTTTTTCTATAGAGCCGGTATGAGCCCGGAAGCGATCGGGGCCATGCAAGCGGGCAAAATGCTAAAATCCAGCCTGGAAATTTATGCACCACTAAGTGATGGCAGTCTGGATAATCTAGCCCAAAGCACCAATACGCTGGAATGGTTAAAAACAGCCAAACCACATCCTACCTTTCCCACCGACCCAACGGACCCGACGCAGGTCGATCCTTCTCAAGGTCCTGTTATCTTGTATCCCAATCCAGTCAAAGACAAGCTGCAATTTAGCGGGCTGAAGGCCGGCGCCGGCTATCAGCTAAAAATCTATACCATTAGCGGCAAATTAGCTCTGGCGTCCACGCTAGCCAAAGGAGCATCTGTTTCCCTAGCCAAACTACCCAGTGGCAAGTACTTTATTGTATTAGTGGAGGACAATACAAAGCATAAACAAAAATTCAGCATAATTAAACGTTAGCCGGTTACATTAAGGGCTTATTGCCGGCAGTACATTTGCCTAACACAAAAGCAGCATGTGTTTATAAACCTAAACATGTGCTGTTTTTATGTAAAAAAACAGGCGGGAGCAGCCATTATTAACAAACAATCGTTATCTTTATAGCAGATTTATAAAAAACACGAAAATCTATGGATAAATCCTTTCAAAACGCTGAAAAGGCAATATATGATATTCAGGATGGGGATACCATCATGCTGGGTGGATTTGGACTTTGTGGTATTCCGGAAAATGCAATCAACTATTTGGTGAAATCAGGGGTAAAAAACCTCACCTGTATCTCCAATAATGCAGGCGTGGACGATTTTGGCCTCGGACTGCTGCTGCAGTCCAGGCAGGTAAAAAAAATGATGAGTAGTTATGTGGGAGAAAATGCTGAATTTGAAAGACAGTTGCTTTCTGGTGAGTTGGAGGTGGATTTGGTTCCGCAAGGCACACTTGTAACACGTATACAGATGGCTGCGATGGGTATCCCTGCTTTTTTCACCAGGGCCGGGATCGGTACAGAAGTAGCACAAGGCAAAGAAATCAGGCATTTTGACGGAAAAGATTATCTGATGGAATATGCATTACACGCCAAATTCGCTTTTGTAAAAGCCTGGAAAGGAGACAAAATGGGTAATCTGATCTTTAAAAAAACCACCCGCAATTATTCGATGGCCATGGCCAAGGCGGCAGACATCACTATTGCGGAAGTTGAGCATTTGGTAGAGCCCGGAGAGCTGGATCCGGACCAAATCCATGTAGCAGGTATTTATGTACACCGGATTTTCCAGGGTGCACAATACGTGAAACGCATTGAAAAAGTGACGACCAGCGACTAGGTAGATAATGTTTTTATTGAAGACAGTGTGCCTGCAGGCTGCTTTCTTCAATAAAAAAGGATTCAAATATTCTTTAAAGACAATTAATATTTACAATATTTAAAAATACAAATGGCTTTAACTAAACAACAAATTGCCATGCGCATAGCCCGTGAATTAAGGGATGGCATGTATGTCAATCTGGGCATAGGCATACCGACACTTGTGGCCAATTACATACCGCAGGACATGACCATTGTTTTGCAAAGTGAAAATGGCATGCTCGGCATCGGGCCCTATCCCACAAAAGAGCAGGTAGATGCGGATCTGATCAATGCCGGTAAGGAAACGGTCACGATCATTCCCGGAGGAGCATTTTTCGATAGTGCAGAAAGCTTTGGAATGATCCGGGCCGGAAAGATTGACCTTACCGTATTGGGCGCTATGGAAGTCAGCGAAAACGGCGATATCGCCAATTGGAAAATACCCGGTAAAATGGTTAAAGGCATGGGCGGTGCCATGGATCTGGTTGCAGGTTGTGACAACATCATAGTGGCCATGCAGCATACCAACCGGTCGGGAGAAAGCAAGCTCTTACCTGCCTGCACCTTACCACTGACAGGCATTCAATGTGTCAGAAGAATCGTATCTGATCTGGCCGTTATTGATATTACGAAGGAAGGGTTTTTACTTGTAGAAAGAGCCCCTGGAGTGTCTGTAGAGGAGATTCAATCAAAAACAGCCGGCAAATTAAAGCTGGCCAGTGACAATATTTTGGAAATGCAATTTTAAAAATACTCGGTAAGCCGCAACCACAGGTGTAATAACGTTAATAACTAACAATGGAGGCCTTCTTTTTCAAGGAGACCTCCATTTTGTTTTAGCTATTTTATAAGATTAAGCACCACAATAAAAACAAGTAGTCCTTACCAATCCTCGCCATTAGCTGGCGGTGCACCATTTTTCTTTTGCAATTTTTTTCTGGTTTCTTTTTCCTGGCTGCGCAAGGCCTGCAGTAATTTATCTGCCTGTTGCTTGGTCATTTTCTGAGGCTGATTTTGCTGTTGATCCTTTTTTTGCTGCTCTTTTTGCTGATCTTGTTTTTTTTGTTGATCCTGTTTGTTTTTTTGATCCTGCTTTTTATTTTGATCTTTAGGTTTATTTTTTTGTTGTTGCTTCTTTAACTCATTGAGCGCCTTTTGGAGGTTCTCTCTGGCATTACTGTCATCAGGCGTCTTTAGTAGCGTCTTTTTAAAAGCATCTACAGCCTCCTGATATTTTTTATTCTTAGCAAGCGTAACCCCTTTATCATAATTTAGGCGCGCTTCCATAGCGGCATTATTTTTATTGGCTTTTAATGCCTGATCAAAATTTTTGACGGAAGCGTCCGCTGCTTTAAGTTTACTTTGAGCGATGGCCAGATTAATGCGGGCAATATTATTTGCCGGATTAAGTTTTAAGGCCTCTTCGTATTTGGAGACGGCCGTTTTCAGATCTCCGGCCTTATAGGCTTTATTACCAAAATAGACATCCTTGTCCCCCTTCTTTTGTGCAAAAGCAGTCATGCAGGTAAACAGGCATCCTATCAGGAGTATCTTTTTCAAATTCTACTGGGTTTTCTTTCCGTAATAAATAAATCAACAATTAGCAACAGTAAACCCGCAGCGATAAACAAAGGAAAATATTGGTAAAAATTACGATTCCCCACCTTGCCTTCCACAATGATTTTCTTTTCCATTTTATCTATCCGACCAGTGATCTGGCCAATGGCCGCCTGATCATTATTTAATAGCACATAACTACCGCCGGTTTTAGCCGCTATTTCTTTTAGTTCCTTTTCGTTTAACTTGGAGATGACAATATTTCCATCCTTGTCCTTTTTATCCTGGCCTGTGGCCGGATCAAAAATGGGCGCCCCTTTTGGCGTACCGATGCCTACAGTAAATACAGTAATGCCACTTTGATAGAGTTTGTTAATCGCCGCATCAGTGCCCTGGTCATGGGTTTCTCCGTCCGTCATCAGGATAACAGCCTTGTGCTTTTTATCCGGAGATTGCAAGGCCGCTTCAGCTGTTAATAGGGCCTGCGCTACCGCCGTCCCCTGAATAGGGACCATATCTGTATTAATATTAGGTAAAAACATATTCACCGCGCCAATATCACTGGTCAGCGGCATCTGTAATATAGCCTGTCCGGCAAAAACCTCTAACCCGACGCGGTTACTGCCTAAATTAGCCGTCAGCGACCGAATGAGTTGTTTAGCCCGGTCTAGCCTGGTGGGCTTAATATCCTGGCTTAGCATACTTTTGCTGACATCCAGGGCTATAATAATATCTATACCGGCAGATTTTTCGCTCCCTTTATCGGAAGGGTAGCGCAGACCAGCTGCCGCTACGATGCCAAGCCCTAAGGCAATAAAGACCAGATAGAACTTCAGCTTAAACTTACGGGCATCATAATACCTAAGCAGCCGGGCAACGAGTTTTTTATCGCCCAACGATTTTGCCACTGTTTTTTTCCATTTAAGCAGTGCATAAAATAGAAAAATAAGTGGAATGAGCCCCAGTAACCACCACAAATAAGAAGGATGTGCGAATGATAACATAGATTTTTTGCCTTGCTGCCTGCAATCTATTTTAAAAAAACTACAGAAAAAAAAGGGTTAATGGATTTTAACTTTTGCTTCGCCTATTTTTTACCTTCAAAAAAGCCGTAATGTTTTAAAACGGCCTTGGCTGTCTTCAATAAAGAGCCCGTTTCTGGGCGGCCGCTTATGGGTTGGCCGTGGATGACAAAAAAGTAAACATGCTTATTTTCTTCAATCCAGCCAGTGATCCAGCCCGTGTATTGTCCATTGGGTAGTCTGTCCCAGGAGGATTTATAGGCAAGTGTGTATAAAGTATTTTCCTCGCGCGTCATTAATTTTCGTACAATCTGCTGCACACGCTTTTGGAAGGGCAACTGTACAAAATATAATTTAGCGATAAATCCTAACTGCTCATCCGGGGTAATTTTAAGGGAATCACCCAGCCAGACAGCCTCTGTATCACTTTGCAAATTGGCCTTGCCATAATGAAGCGAGTCCAACCAGTATTGCAAGGTATCTTTGCCTATTCTGGCAGTGACAGCTGCCAGGGCACTGTCATTATGCTGCAAAAAAGCATCTCCCAGACTAATCGAATCCCCCCCATATACAACAGGGCTTTTTTCATCTAAATAACGGCCGGTTTCAATCCCCAGCAGGGTAGCCAGTACCTGAAAGCTACTACCCGGCGCATAAGCAGAATCTCTATAGGCCTTTAGGTTATATACAGTGAACTGCTCATGAACATTATCTAATAGTGCAAAAGTACCTTGCAGGTTATTTTGCTTAAAAAAGGATTCAGGGGCGCTATCCTTGGCAACATTATTTAAAGTACAGCCAGCGAAAAAACCACTAAGCAATACAGCTGTGATCAGTAAGGAACCAAAAAACTTCATATTTAAATTTTCGCAAAAGTAACCAACTTTCCGCTAAAAACTGGTTTCTAAAGCCTAAATCGACTCCAAATCGGCGCCATAGCTGATTCGTTGGCATCTTACTGTACCTGGTAAGTCCTGCCCGCTACCGCTTTAAAGGCGAAAATGCCATTTTGATCAGCAACCTTATTAATGGGTTGGTCATTTTGAGCGTAGATCCGCTTACCAGCTGGCAATAATACCCGGCAAGTACCTGTACGCAGGGCCGTAATCTCGGCATTAAATAGCCTATGCTCCTGCCAAACCATATCCACGACAAAACCACCTCTGGCAGCCAGACCCTTTATGTGACCAGCCGCCCAGTCAGCACCGGAAGGCAGTGCGGGTAAAAACCGGATCACATCGCCTTTGCCATGGCTTTGTAGCAGCATTTCTGCAATGCCTGCAACCGCCCCAAAATTACCATCAATCTGAAAAGGAGGGTGCGCATCAAATAAATTAGGATAGGTTCCGGCGCCCCCTTTCATTTTAAGATCCAAATTGGACACTGGCGTCAACAAACCTTTTAAGAGTTTAAAAGCGTGCTCTCCATCGCCCAACCTGGCCCAGAAGCTTATTTTCCAGGCCCTGGACCAGCCGGTTCCGCCATCTCCTCTGAGTTCCAGTGTCTTTTTTGCTGCCTTTGCCAGATCAGGCGTATCCCAAGGGGTTATTTCATCATAAGGAAAGAGCCCGAATAATTGCGAAGTATGGCGGTGATGCGGATCCGTGGACGGCCAGTCGTCCAGCCACTCCTGGACACCTCCATCGGTTGGGCTGATCTGATCTGGCGCCAATTGGGTAATGATCCCTTGAAGGCTATCTGCAAAAGCCTGATCACGTCTTAGTATTTGCGCTGCCTGGATGGTAGCAGAGAAAATATCTCTGCATATTTGCATATCCATCGTAGGCCCCATACAGGTTTGTCCTACAAATCCATCAGGCATCTTATAGGCATTCTCAGGAGAATTTGAAGGAGCGGTGACCAGCCAGCCATGTTTAGGTTCCCTTATTAAAATAAAGGTCAAAAACCGGGCTGCTCCTTTTAAAACGCTATAATATTGCCTTAAAAAGGCTGTATCCCTGGTAAAGCGGTAGTGCTCCCAAATATGATCACAAAGCCAGGCGCCGCCTGTCAGTGTAGAGCCCCAATCTGCCCCTTCTCCAGGTGAGGTAAAAAACCAGGGGTTGGTGGCCACATGAGCCACCCAACCTTTTGCCCGATAATAATTCCAGGCCGTCTTTTGTCCATTAGGTACTAAATGACGAGTAAACCGAAACAAAGGATCTGCCAGCGCCGGTAGATTGGTGGTTTCTGCCAGCCAATAGTTCATTTGCAAATTGATATTTAAATGATAATCCGCATTCCAGGGCGCCTGATACTCAACTGCCCAAAGTCCCTGCAGATTGGCAGGCAATAAACCCGGTCTGGAAGAGCTGATAAGTAAATATCGTCCAAAATTAAAATAGAGCACGGGAAGTGTTGGATCACTGCTGCCTTTATAATAGCGGATCAATCTTCTTTCTGTGGTCATCCTTTTTATGCTATCTGCTTCATTGCCAGTGGGCAGATAGAGCCTGCAGCGGTCAAAATACAGCTGATAATCCTTAGAGCTGGCCTTTGCAGCGGCTTCAAAAGCCAGCTTTGGCCGCCGATCTATCCCTACGGACGCTTTTAACGCTGATCTGGTCAGTGTTTCGATATTTTTATCTGGCTTGCAGATGCCGGAAGAAGGATCGTAATCAGTTCGTGTATCTACCCGAATAATACAGGCACTGGCCCCTTTAACCAAAATACTGCTATCTGTTTTTAATAACGCTCCGTTACCATTTTCAAGTCTGATATCAGCAGTATTGAAAAAACGCATGCCTGGTTTATCCCCATTGGGCAATCTGCCTTTCATAACAATCTGATGCTGGGTTATTTTTACGGACTGTACATGTTCTTTTCTTTGTAGCATTACGGATAGAGACAGCCCTTGGGGATTGCTTGTACTGATACTGATCCAGGTCAAATCATTAATTCTATCCGTAAAAACGACCTCTTTAATTAAAAATCCATCCTTTTTGTAGCTAACAGTAGCAGTTGCGTGGCTGATATCCAGCTTTCGTTTATAATCTGTTACGGGGCCCTTCTTATCTTTAAAAGCAATCAGTAAATCGCCTGCCGTCTGATAGGAGCCATAGGGATCATTAGCGCCATTGCCAAAGCCAGTTCCTTTGCCTGCTGCGGTAAAATGCTTTTGCAAAAGCGCCTGAGCTTTTTTATTTTCTCCCTTCAGTAAATAATCTTGTATCGGCTTAAGATACAGATGGGCATCTTTGCGGTCCCCATCCTCAGGCCCGCCAGACCAAAGCGTAATCTCGTTCAAAGCAATGCGTTCCGTATCGGTACGGCCAAATACCATGGCGCCCAGGCGGCCATTACCCAATGGAATGGACTGTGTAAAGGCCTTGGCTGGCTGATCAAAAACAACCTCAACATCGGGCGAATCTGCCGGATTGTTTTGTGCACAAAGTACATTTGGCAGGAAGGATCCGATCAATAACTGCATGAACCCGAGTAAATAGAAGGTTCTCAATCGCCTGGAAAAAAATTGAATGAACATTAGATATTTTTTTTAGCTTTAAGCCGCGCTTTAATGCGTAAATGTACAATTTGAGGCAGGATTATTTCACCAATATCCTGTCAATAACTAATACTATTTTAATTTTTATCTTATGTTACCGCGTAGAAGATTTTTGCAGTTAAGCACACTTGGCCTTGGAGGAATAATTTCCTCAGCCAGTTTTGGAAAAACAGCATCCTTAAAATCAGTGAATAAACCTATCGTGATTTCCACCTGGGATGCAGGCATTGCAGCCAATGTAGATGCCTGGAAAGTATTGTCCAATGGCGGTCGCGCCCTGGACGCTGTTGAAAAAGGCGTAATGGTTACTGAATCCAGCATTAACTGCTGTGTGGGACTAGGAGCGAACCCCGATAGAGACGGTATTGTAACCCTGGACGCCTCCATTATGGATGAACACGGCAATGCAGGAGCGGTCGCGGCCATTGAAAGGATCAAGCATCCGATCAGCGTGGCTAGAAAAGTCATGGAGAATACACCCCATGTATTACTGGCAGGTGCCGGTGCACAGGAGTTTGCACTGTCTCAGGGATTCCCGCTGGAACCGCAGGAATTATCGCCTTCCGCCAAAAAAGCGTACAATGATTGGCTTAAAAAATCTGAATATAAGCCAAAATCAATATCGAACAGGGAGAGGGCGGCAATAAAAGCGCATTCGCACCGCTTAAATTGAACAATGGCGATTGGAACCATGATACCATTGGTATGCTGGCCCTGGATCAAAATGGAAATTTAAGTGGCAGTTGTACCACCAGCGGCATGGCCTTTAAGGTCAGGGGGCGGGTAGGAGACTCTCCAATAATTGGCGCCGGACTATATGTAGATAATACTTACGGTGCCGCCGTCTCCACCGGGCTGGGGGAAGAAGTCATAAAATCTGCTGGCACTCATTTGGTGGTAGAATTTATGCGTCAGGGTTTAAGCCCCGACAAGGCCTGTAAATTAGCTGTAGAACGGATTGTAAGCAGAACCGGGCATACAAAGGCTAAAACTTTTCAGGTGGCATTTATTGCGTTAAACAAGCAGGGGCAGGTGGGTGCTTATGCCATCCAAAAAGGATTTAGTTATGCCCGGCAAGACGCTATAATAAATAATGAACTTATTGCTTCCAAAAGTATGTTCTAACAGCGAACATACTTTCAATATTATTTATTATCCTTTTACCTTACGCTGTAAAAACAAAAACAGGAGATGCTTTTCATTTAATAGCAATGCCTCTCCTGTTTTTGTTATCGCCTCCTTTTAAATTAAACGGTGCCTAGATCCAGGCGTCTTGTTTTTAGTTACACACCAGGGTCTTTATGCCGCTAGTTTTCAAAATATAGAAGTCCCATCAAATCCTCTTTTCGTTGGATAACAACTTTTGCAAGACTCCCTATATAAATCCATTATTCTAAGAAATGCCATTGTCAAAATAGTGCAATATAGAATTCAATAATAACCCTAAATCTTTCCATAAGGGCAGCATAGAAATATTAACCTGAAAAAATAAGTGGCGGGTTTATAACTATTATCAACAAGATTATGATTGTTTGATTGACTTGTTTGATTGACTTGTTTGATTGATTTGCTTGATTGATTTGCTTGTTTGCTACTCTCCAATAGTCGACTACTTGTACTAGCCAATCTCAAATTGTTCAAACTGAGAATTATTATTTATAATTCTACATTCCGGGAGAAGCCATCCGGTAAAAACAAATGTCCAATAGGTTCATCCATAATTGTTATCTAGGATCAATTTGCTAGATAGGTTAACAGCCAGGTAATTAATAAAAAACAATTAAGCAATTAAAATAAACAACACCAATTAATTTTACACATTTAATAGATATTACAAATGCACTGCGACCAACAAATAAAATAAAGCATTTTATTAAAAAAATGGCTCATGGAGGAGCCGGCAACTAATTGGAAGACCGGCGCCATATTTATTTTATACGATTAGCGTTTTCTTGTTCCATTTGCGAACACTAGTTCATCAAAAAAAATGAGACCTGTTATCAAACGCTTATAGATTTCGTTTAAAACTGCCCACAGCCGATTAAACATAAAACCTACCGTTTACCCCTAAACTCACTATTTATAATACTTTCAAAGACCTACACTTGGTAGTTTTTAAAAATAAAACATGCCTAAACCGCCAGCCATTAAAATGTTACCGCCTATAAATGGAAATCACCACTAACCGAAAATTGCTTTTTTTATTAATTAAAAAATTTAAGCTTTGCTGTATAAATATTTACATAGCACGCAACCTATTTACAAAAATTATCGTCTTAGTTATAATCAGACTATATTTAAAACTAGAAAAATCATTATCATCTATTACGGGAAGTAGCCTTATCATTTATAATTATCATGAAATCTTTTATACTAATCCTCATCAGCACCTTTATCACATTAACCGGGTTCAGCCAATCTACCATAAAAGGTAAAGTGCTTAATCAGGATCAGCAACCACTAGCTTACACAGCCATTTCCGTCGGCAAAAAAGATTCAGTTGAACGTTACATTACTTCCAAAATAACAGACAGCCTGGGTTTATTTACCATCGAAGTACCAAAGGCGGGCACCTACATCGTAAGAGCCACCGCGCTGGGCTATAAAGACAAAGTCATAGAAATAACCACCGGAAAGCCTGGCAACTTGGTGCTAACAAGAACGGAGCATCAACTCAGTGACGTATCCGTCCATGCCCAAAAGCCGCTGATTCAAAGAAAAGCAGATCGACTGGTCATGAATATAGAAAACAATCCGCTGGCCACCGGCAAATCTTCCATGGAAGCCATCGGGCTTGCCCCAGGTGTGCTGGTTCGCGATGGCCAGATCATGATCAATGGGATGACCGGTACCAGAGTCATGGTGAACGGTAAACTCCTCAAATTAAGCGGAGATGATCTGACTAATTATCTGACCTCACTTCGTTCTGATGAAATACAGTCCATTCAGATCATAGCCCACCCACCTGCTGAATATGACGCAGAGGGTTCCGGTGGGCTGATCAATATTATTTTGAAAAAACAAACTGAATTAGGGCTTTACGGAACAGTCTATGGTAATTACGCGCAAGGTAAATACCCGGAAACCTCAGAAGGTACACAGCTAAATTTTAAAAAGGGTAGGCTTGGGCTCTTTGCCAACTACAGTTACAATTGGGAAAAAGGGTTTAATAAACTTAACCAATCAAGAACATTCCCCAGTGATGGCATTTATACGGCGCAAAACAGAGGCATCACCAAGTCTAAGAACCAAAGGGTCCACACAGGTGCAACCTTTGACCTGACTGATAAACAGTATATAGCCTTGGACTATACCGGTTCATTCTCCAGAGATCATGATGTGTTTAAGGCAACGACCTTTATCAATTATGCAGCGCATCCGGAGATAAATTCTACCTCTAAAGGCTTATTTCCCAGTACCTACAATAGTGATTATAATGATGTGGGTCTAAATTACCATATTACAACAGATACACTGGGTTCTAGCTTTGAATTTCTATCTGATTATACACTCAATCATGGCAATTCCACAAATGAGGCAAATAGCAGTTTTTATAATGCTGACAATCAGTTCGTCAGTGATACCACTTTCAAAAACCTGACGCCTTCCAAAGCCAAGATTTTCACAGCGGATGCCAAATACAAGAAAATCTTCAAAAACGGAAGTACCTTTGGATTTGGCTCGAAAGTCAGCCTGACCACGATTCATAACGCAGCCTATTTCTCCTATATGGACCAGGATAACTGGGTCTCCAATGATCCACAGAATTTCATTTACAATTATAAAGAGAATATTGTTGCTGGTTACCTCAACTATAGCGGTCATGTTCTGGATATGGATGTGCAATTGGGGCTCAGAGGGGAGAACACGCAGCTTACCGGGACACTCTACGATACAGCCGGCACTCAGAAAAATCCTAAAAATTATTTTTCACTTTTTCCCAGTCTTTACCTGGTCAAAAAACTCAATAAAGAAGGGACAAATAGTCTGAGCGCCTCTTATAACAGAAGACTTAACCGCCCAGGATTTTCCTCTCTGAACCCTCATATCAGTTATGTGGATAATTATACATCCGGCAGAGGTAACCCGTACCTTACCCCTGAATTCACCAATTCTTATGAGTTGAGCTATACCCTTAAAAACAAATACATTTTTACGGCGGCTTATACAGACAGTAAGGATGTGATCAACAATGCTATATTACCTGAAAAAGATGATCCGGAAAAAATGATGCAGCAGCCCATTAATTCCGGGGCATCAAAAATCTGGATGTTTACTGCCTTTGCGCCTTTTCGGATTACAAAGTGGTGGATGACACAAAACACTATGCAAATCAGTAATCAACATGCAATTGCCGAGACCTTTGATCTACAAGAAAATATAGCCATGTTGCAATCATCGCAGATCTTTCAGCTGGGCAATGGTTATACCGTCAGCGCATCGGCTTATTACTTAAATAAAATAATTTTCGCGAATGCTGTTCTGCATCACTTGTTTAACACAGATCTGGCCATCCAAAAAAAGTTCTTTAACAACAAATTGACCGTAAAACTCGCAGGGAATGATATCTTTGGTACATCAAAAGTGAAAGGTCGGTTCTTCTATAATGATTTCCGCCTGAATTTTAACCAATTACAACAAAAACAAAAAATAACGCTTGGTCTTACTTACAATTTTAATTTAGGAAAGGCCTTTAAGGCCAAAGCAATTAAAAGCAGTAATGCGGAAGAACAGAACAGGTTATAAAATCCATAGCCGCATCATTACTGCCCAGCAATTTGATTACCAGTGATCTTTAGAAAAAATAAAGCGACACGCAACTCTTTGTCTCATGTTCTTTTTTTAAAGTATTATAATTATACAAAATAAAAAAGGAACCCCGCTGAATGTCTATTCAGCGGGAATTTTTTTGAGACCTATTGAACCGACAAATGGCTTTTGTTCAGTTACGCTGACCGATCTACAATTTTCCTTTTGCAAGCATAAAGAATTCAATCTTTGCATTTTTAATTTTCTTTTTGCTTGTCATTGTCACTACTGGTCGTTTTTATTTATTCAGCATATCCATGGAACGCTCGCTATATCTGTCGCCCCTTATTGGATAGGCATTTACCAGGGCTTCTATTTTTTGTAAGATGGCCGGACTCAGCTCTAGCGCTGTCGCTGCAGCATTCTCTTCCAGATACTTAATCTTTTGGTACCGGGAATAGGAATAATGTCTTCTCCCTGACTGAGTACCCAGCCAATAGCTAATTGAGCTGGCGTAGCACCCATACTTTGTGCAATCTTTGCAAATCCCTGGATCAGCTTTTGATTATTTTCCCAATTATCCTTACTAAATCTGGGTAAACTTTTTCTAAAATCATTATCCGCTAAGGCAGTAGGCTCAGCAATGGTAGCTGTTATTAGGCCTCTGGAAAGTGGGCTGTAAGGAATCAGTGATATTTTTAGTTCCCGGCAAGTATCCAAAATTTCTCCTTCTATGTCTTTTGAAAGCAAAGAGTATTCACTTTGTAAAGCAGCAATCGGATGCACAGCAGATGCCCTTCTTAACGATTCAGCCGAGGCCTCTGACAAACCTAAATACCGCACTTTGCCTTCATGCACCAGATCTGCCATCGCACCGACGGTTTCTTCAATAGGTATATTTGGATCCACCCGGTGGGCATAATAAAGATCAATGGTCTCAATCTTCAGCCTTTTAAGGGAGTTTTCAACGGCCTGTTTGACATAGTTTGGCGAACCATCGATATAGGTATTTGGATCACTGCTGGTGCCGCTGCCCCGTTTTTATGACGAAACCCGAATTTTGTGGCGATAAAAATTTTATCTCTATTAGGCACCAGGACACCAGAGATCAAAGATTCATTGGCGCCGTTAGCATACATATCGGCCGTATCCCAGAAATTAATACCCAAATCAATGGCGCGTTCCAATAAAAGACTGCTTTGTTTTTGATCCACCTGGTGGCCATAGGCAAAGTTTAAACCCATGCATCCGAGTCCGATTGCTGAAAGTGCTTCATTTGTGTTTGAAAGTTTTCTAAATTTCATCTTCTGATTTTTTTAGTTTAGTAAGTAATTAACTAGAACACAAAATTAGCAAGCAGCTTTCCCTCAGCATAACAACAATCACATAACTCCTTATAAAAATCAAACAATAAACAAACAACGCCCATTTAGCCAATCTAAAAAAAGGAGGCCAACATCAGGATTATTAATTTTCTTAAGCCGTATTCATCAGGCAGTTACCCGGTAGGAGGCAGGGGTTCGGCCGGTTACTTTGCGGAAAAACTGATTAAAATAGGACGGATATTCAAAACCCAGGGCATAACCAATTTCACTGATATTCAAATCAGTCTGCAAAAGTAGCTGTTGCGCCTGTTGTATCAGCCTGCCCGTGAGCCACTCAGAAGTGGTCTTACCGGTTACTTCCTTTAATGCCCTGTTTAAATGGTTTACATGTATAGAAAGATGCTCTGCATAATCCGCGGCCTTTTTCAGTTGCAGCCCTTCCCTTATATCCACTGGAAACTGCCTGTCCAGCATTTCCATAAAAAGTGCCGTAATCCTGGCAGCTGCATGGCTCGTGTGATTTAATTCATGCGGCTGCTCCACCGCCTTTCGCTTACTGGCTTCATGGATTAAAATTTGCACATAACTATAGATCAAGGCTTCTTTTTGGGTATAATCCGACATCGATTCCTGATCCATTTGCCGAAAAATCCAGCTAATTTTTTCACTTGCTTGTTTATCTAAATAATAAACGGGCCGGGTCTGTTTTTTTGTAAACAAATCAGGGATAACGCCACCAGGGCTATTCCTTACCAGAAAATCTGCTGTAAAAACGCAGTAATGCCCTAATTGTTCCCCTGGCTGTGCTTCCCAGCAATATGGAATCAATGGGTTAGAAAATAAGAGTGTGGGCGGCTTTACCTCTATGACCTTATCTGCATAATGCAGCAGCCCCTTATTTAGGATCAATGTGATCTTATAAAAGTCCCTTCTTCTGTAAGGCGTTTTAAATTGACATAAACTTCTATCAAAGACCCTAAAATCACCTTCTTTATGCGTGAAATCTCCGTCAACCCCCATTGGGAGTAAGGCCCGGTAGTCTACATCAGCGCATTTCGCTTGCGCGTCATTTTTCAGTTTAATTTGCGTTTCCCGGTTTTCCATTCCCAAATGTATATTATTTGGCTGGATATCTGAGCGGATTTAGGACCACCTTTATTTGCCCACTTTGATCCACCACCACTGCCCGGCCATTATGAAAATCAAGGGCCTTTTCAAAATCGGGCCGAATCACCAGTCTGCCTTGTTTATCCATATAGCCCCAATTTTGATTGATCTTAACCGCTAAAAGCCCTTCATGGTAAGCAAGATTGCTGTCATACATGCACCCAGCGGTCGTACAAAAAGGAATTTTGGCTACCTGTTTGCCGCTCAGATCAATTAGTAACATATATCCATCCTTGCCACCGGACTGTTCACCCAGCACCTGTACGATACAAACCCCATCAGAGAACCTGGTAGGTTCATTATCAAAGCGGGCTGGTATAACCACCTTTGCTTTGGTGTTCATAAAACCCCATTTATTTTGCCTATCCTGAAATGCCAACAGTCCTTCTATAAATCCACGACTAATATCTGGACTGAAACTGGAATCTATAGGACAAATAGTAGCGCCGGTAGGATCAATCAGTGTCCATTTATAAGTAGGCGGCCCGGAGGGTAGATTTAAATAAAGACTATCCAGTGTAGATGATAATTCATCAGCATCCTCCTTATGATTATTCTTATTCCTATTCCTATCTATATCCTTAAGCTTATCCGGTAACCAGTTAGCCACCGTATCAAGTGCCACCAGGGCGACTCCATCTGTAAATCCATTTGCCCTTAAATATTTACAATCTATTGAAAGTCTGCCTGTCGCATCCATATAACCAAACTTGCCATCTTTTTGACAAAGCATCAGCCCCTCATGAAAATGCGGCGGTTCAATATCCTGCCAGGATTTCACTTCACCTGCTTCCCAAACCGGCTCTTCTGTTATCAGCAGGCTGTCAGACATTACTTTGTTACCAGTAGTATCTATTGCCTGCCAACCCTCCTGATCCGAATAAACAATCGCTAAGTGATTATAAAAAGGTTCTACTTCCTTATACCGGCAAGGAATCACCATTTTTCCTGCCTTATCTATAAAACCATATAAAAGCGTATCCCCAAAATATTTACCCACCCAGGCATACCCATTTTTAAAATCTCCTGCCACATCAAAATCCTTTCGGGGCTTTATGGCAAAGTGCCCACTGGTATCCAGATAAGCAATGCTATCGCCAATAGTCCTAACCTTAGCCACCCCTTCCTGAAAATTACTGATCTGGGCAAAATCTGCCGGTAAAGGTAAAAACCGGGTACTTTGCCCCTTGACGGGACCTTGGTAAAAAAAAAGACCTCCCGTCAGTAAAAGCACGGCTAGCAATTGCTTTAATAAATTATTTTTAATATTTATAAGATTAACTTCCATCTATCCATTTTAAAACTTTCCCTTGTCTATCCTCATTAAAAAATACGGTCAAAGATAATGCAACAATAGGCTGGAGCGCAAAAATCAAATCAGCCATTTAGTTTTTAATAGGCCCAAATACTTTCCTGAGCTCAAATCATCCATCTAAATTTAATAACAAATACGGCCATCAAAACAGTGGTTATCAATACTAAAACAAAAACTATCCAAGCCAGCCAGCTTTTGATATAAACCATAAGCCCCGAAAAAGACAGTATGAGCGCCACCCCCAAACTGATTAATGCCACCAAAACAACCCTATCCCATCCGCCACTACCCAGCCCCTGATATAAATTGGTTTGCAGGTCTATCCAAAAATTCAGCCAAGCCAATAAAGCAATAATTGACAGCCAGGAACAAAGCCGCAATTGACGACGATTATGTCTGATAATTTGTAGGGAGTGCATGATAAAAAAGATTTTCCCGGGCCGCTATGGCCCGGAAAAGTAAATTAAGCTGCTTTTGAGTAACAACTATTTTGTGAACAATCAACAAAAAACAGGCAGCAACAACCCTCAGAGAAAATATCCTTTTAGTCGTCCGGCTGCATTCCATTCCACTAATAAAAAGAGCGCTCTTTACCAACCTGCTAATAGTTGAACGCTTCATCCTGAATTGCTTTAGGCTCCTTTTAATTTGTATACAGACACCTCCTTTGATTGTAGCTACCACCTGTAATGCTAAAATTAGTGTAGTACCGCACGGTATTATTAGATCCGTTCCGCGTTCGATTTATGGGGCATACCTTTTTTGAAAAGCCTCAATCGCCAGGTTTACTGCATTGCCAGCCGCTGTAAACCCTTGATTGATGCCCAAAAGCAGCGCCTGCTGCTTAGTAGTTGTACCAGTATCCGCCTTGCTTCTCAAGGCTATCAAGGATTTATAAGGCCCTGTAATAATTGTTTGATAGGCCGTAAGACTGCTAATAACAGCCAATTGCAGCGCATTATCGCCATTATAATCCCCAGTAGCATGGGCTGATTTTATGGCTGCTTCCAGCTGCTGCTGCCAGTTAATGCGAACCGTTTCTGCCTTTGCGTAATCTGTGGCCCCCATGGCCGTATTCATTGCGGCAATCTCGGCCTCATTTTGATTCATCAAGGTAATAAGTTGATTGCTATAGGCAGCAGGGTCCTTTTTTTTTGCGCCGCATCCCACCATCTGACCTAAAAACAATATCCATCCCAGTACAAAACAATACGAAAAAATGGGCGTCAAAACACCTCGGTTTTTAATCTTAAGCGCCATTTTTTTAATTAAGGTGCTTTTCAGTTGATCGGTTTTCAGGAGGTTGTTTTTTATCAGACGTCTTTTCATATATGTATTTTTTGCCGTTTTTATCATCTTTGAATTTTAATTATAATTAAACTTTAAATGGTTAACATTAAATATAGGTGCTGAACATAGGTCGCAGCATTGAAAGCATTTAGACAAAACTCCTCATCACAACGCTACCCACAAAATAAACAGCAGCTACCAAAGGCCTACAAGCAGAAAATCACCTGTCTACAAACTGTCTACCAATGAACAAATATCCTCATTATCAAATGGGTAGAAATTAATTTTTCCCCTATAAATAACAGATCTGCTAATATTAGCTCCCTTGAATTCCTTAATTTTGATCCATATTTTTTTATCCTTTTTATCCACAGACAGCATTTACTAATGGTAATGTTATTTTCGCTATCCTATGACCACACACTTTCGTATAAACAAACAGGTCGCTATATTCCCTAAAAAAAAGCGTTCTGCATTGATTTCACAGCTAGGGCCTACTGATCAGAGCAATCTTATATTATCCTGTTTGGTGCCAGTAGTGACCCTGCTATTCATATTGCTGGCTCAATCAGTCAACGCCCAGCAACTCATTATTGATTCTCTTGAGGCAAGGTTAAATATGACTGGCCAGTTAAATGCTCACCAGCGCACACTAACCCTGATTCGGCTGTCCAGTGCACTAGCGACGGATAGTCCTGAAAAGGCTCAAATCCTCAATGAACAAGGCCTGGCACTGGCCCGCAAAACCAATGATCGGCCTGCCATCTCATTTGCTTTTGCCCATAAAGTTGCACTTGATGTAAAGACCGCCAGAGCTGACAGGGCTGGTCAGGATGCAGACAGCGCCATTTATTACAGCCAGGGTGCTGCCGCCTTGATTCAAGGAATAGCCTGGTTTTACAAAGGGTTTATTCAAAACATTCAAAATCAGCCCGATCAGGCTAGAAAAAGCTGGGAAAAATCCCTTAGCTTTTTAAAAGGCAACAAAGGTGCCTTATACAGGGCGAATATCTACTACCTGATCTACGGCATTTACGCGGAAAGAAATGACAATAACAATGCGGCTCTATATGCAAAAAACGCTTTACAGGATGCGCTAATCAGCGGGGACGCTGGTATGACAACAGCCGCCTGGCAAATCAACGGGACCTTATATCTGGATCAATTTAACCGTAATAAAGACTCTTCAGTGCTGGATTCAGCAGTGATGGCCTTTAAAAATGCGGTCAGCCTTTACCAGCAGCAATCCTTGCGGATTAAAAACCCAAGCGTTGTGGTGCTTCCAGCCCTTAATCTGGCTGACATTTATATGGACCATTATCCCCCCTGGTATAAAGACAGCATTTTACAATATGTCAACCTCTCCCTGGCCGTTTCCAGGCAAACAGGAAATTTAACCATGCAGGCCAACTGCTATGATGTGATTAGCAGACTCGCGCTCAGAAAAGGAGACTTCAATGGGGCCGAGCAGGCCCTTTTGAAGGAAAAAGTCTTAACCGACAGTATGCAGCCTCCGAATTTTTATCAGTCAATGACCCTATATCAGTCGCTGGCAACCATTAAAGAAAAGCAGGGCAACCTGCAGGCTGCGCTGGGTTATTACAAACAGTTCATGGCCTTTTATAAAAAGGAATTTAACCAACAGCAATACCAGACCATTCAGCAGTTGGAAGCCAAATATCAGGATGAGAAAAAAAATAAAGCCATGCAGCTGCTGGTCCAGGAAAGCAAATTCCAGAAAAGGCAGTTTTATTTATATATCGGTCTGGCGATACTAGCCATCATTGGATTATTACTGTTGTTTTTAGCCTACAAATTTCGCTTAAAATATTCCCTGGAAAGAGAAAGGTTAAGGGAGGAAGAGGCGGCCAGATTAAAGGCAGAACAAAAACTCATCGAGCGGCAAAAAGAACAACTACAAAAAGAAGTGTTGGCGGGGACCATACAGGTAGAACATAAAAACGAACTACTGCAAAACCTCAAAGAAAAGCTCACGGCGCATACGGATGTTGTGAGCCATCCTGCTGCCAGACAATTGGAAAAAATCATCCACGAAGAGCTGCTGATGGATGAAAATTTTGATGAGTACCGCACTGCCTTTAAGGATATACACCCGGACTTTTTTTCCTGGCTGGAATCCAGCGCCGCCAGTAATGGCGCTCAGAAATTAACCGCCCTTGATTTAAAATACGCAGCCTATATCTACATGAAACTCAACTCCAAACAGATAGCAGGATTGCTGCATGTAGCCCCTAAAAGTGTCCGTATGGCTAAATACCGATTAAAACAAAAACTGGGGTTTGGCAAAGAAGATGATCTGGAAAGTTGTATTGCAAACTGGCAAAAGCCTGGCTATTAACCCCATTTTATTATCAGCGCCCAATCAGGACTGATCTAGTCAGAAGCCAATAACAAAATACTAATTTACAGACAGTTACAAAAATAATCAATAATACTTTTCTACTACACCCAGGCCGAAAAGCGCAAAATCATATTTGGCCGGGTCTTTTTGATCCAGCACTTTAAGCTTTTGTGTAAGTTCAACCGCAGCCCGCCAGTCGGTTTGTTTTCTGTCTAGTAGGCCTAACTTGCGGGCCACTTTGGCCACATGTAAGTCGATGGGACAGATCAGTTCACTCATGGGTATTTTTTTCCAGATACCCAGATCCACGCCCTTATGGTCCTCTCTGACCATCCATCTAAGAAACATATTAAGCCGTTTACAGGTCGCATTTTTCTCTGGCGTGGCTATATGCTTGCGTGTACGGTAGGGGAGATGGGGTAAGGAAAAGAAATAATGGTAAAAATGAATCAGGCTGGTCTTCATTGAAAAAGGTGCATTTTGGGGTAACTCCATCAAAAAAGCCGATTCCAGGGACTTAAAACGGGTATAATGTGCTTGAAAAAAAGATACAAAATAGAGCAGATCCGTATCATTGAAAGTGCGGTGCTTAAAACCCAGCAGTCTTTTTAAATCCTGCTCCTTATGGTTTAAACAAAACGCATAAGGAGCATTATCCATCCTTTCCATGAGTTCTGTCGCTTTTTTGATAATAATTTTTCGATTGCCCCAGGCAAAAATGGCCGCAAAAAATCCGGCTATTTCCTGATCTTGTTTTAGGCTAAAACGATGGGGTATACAGATCGGGTCTTCCTCAATAAAGGAAGGCCGGTTAAATTCCATGACTTTACTGTCCAGAAAGTGTTTTAAATCCATTGAACGAAGTACGGGAATTTCTGGGTTATTTACCGTACATGACGGCCTTTTTCCGTTTATCTAAAAATAAGCTAATGACACCGTAAACCATATTATATTTGTTCATCTTTGTTGCTATTTGTTTGTATAATCAAGCAGATACGCAGAAAAAGGCCTAAATGTAAGACGATACATGAATAAATTAAAGCTATTAGCGGCATTTTTAGCAGCACCTATGTTGATCTTTGCACAGCAAAACGACACCTGGGATTTGCAAAGGTGCGTCACTTATGCCCTGGATAACAATATCTCTGTTAAACAATCTGATGTTCAGGCAAGGCTGGACGCCCTGAATCTCAAACAGGCAAAAAGCAACCAGATCCCGACCCTCAACTTCAATACGCAGGGTGGGTATAATTTTGGGCGTTCCGTGGATCCGACCACCAATCAGTTTACGACCAATCGGGTATTATTTCAGAGCTATAGCCTCCAAACAGGCGTTACTTTGTTTAATTTTTTCCGCCTCAAAAACGATATCAAATCCAAAAAAATCCAAAGTGAATCGTCCGAGGCAGATGTCAATAGGGCCAAAAGTGATGTCACGCTCAATGTGGCAGCCGCTTATCTTCAATATTTGCTGGCCAAAGAACAAGTGAATATTGCAGAAGGCCAGATAAAGCTCACAACCAACCAATTAGATCTTACAAAAAAACAGGTGGCAGCAGGCGCTCTTCCGGAACTAAATGCCGCACAGCTGGCCTCTCAACTAGCCACCGACAGTAGCACTTATATCACCAATGTAACCACTATGGAGCAAAACAAGCTTCAATTACTGGCTCTTTTAAACCTGAGTGCTGATACGCATTTTGAGGTATCTTTACCGGATGTAGATAAAATACCCCTGGAGCCTATCAGTGAATTGCAACCGGGCCTGCTCTATCAACACGCATTGACCACTCAATACCAGCAAAAGGTAGATTCCCTGAAAATACTGGCGGCCAAATATGCGGCTAAATCAGCCAAAGCATCCATGTATCCGACCCTTTCTGCCTTTGGTTCTGTAGGAAGTAATTACGCCAGTTCTTATATGACCCAGAGTGGCTCTTTTCCCTATACAGATACACTGGGTAGTGTGAATATCAACGGGCAGAATTATTATACCACCGCCCAGGGTCAGATCCCTGTTTATAGCAAGGCGGGATATGGCAAGCAGATTTTTGATATCAACCTTTCTCAAGCCATTGGCGTTTCCTTAAATATCCCGATTTTCAATAACCGCCAATCCAGAACAGCCTGGGAGCAGGCCAAACTAAATATCCATAACCTGGAATTGCAAAGTGACCTGAATAAACAAACCTTGCAGCAGGACATCTATACAGCCTATACCAATGCCAAATCCGGCATCGAAAAGTATAATGCTGACACGAAAGGTGCCTCCTATGCACAGTACGCCTATCATCTGGCAGAACTCAGGTATGAAAACGGTATGCTCTCTGCCTCAGATTATCTGGTCTCACAAAACAATCTTTATACGGCCAAGATTAATCAGTCCGCAGCCAGGTTTGAGTATATATTCCGGCTTAAGGTGCTGGAATTTTATAAATACAATCATATAAATTTATAAAGCATTTATAAAACGAAAAGCACTACCCGCTTAGCCCATACAGCTAAACGGCTAACGCCAAAGCACAAGCATTCAATCAGCCTAATATTCAATACTATATTTTATCATTATGAGTAAGAAATTTAAATGGATCATCGTCATACTGGTTTTAATCATTGCCCTTTTGATTGTACTCAGCAAAATGGGGGTCTTTGGAAAAGACGAAGGCATAAAAGTCTCTGCCGAAAAAGCGTCCAACAGAACAATTACCGAGCTGGTAACCGCTTCTGGCCAGATTTATCCGGTAACAGAGGTTAAAGTATCCTCTGATATCTCCGGTGAGATTGTAGATTTACCCGTCCAGGAAGGAGATACGGTTAGAAAAGGGCAGGTGCTGGCCAAGATCTATGCTGATATTTATGCCAGTCAGCGCGACCAGGCCGCAGCCGTAGTGGCACAGTCAAAAGCACAGGTGCAAAATGCCATTGACCAGCTTTCCGGTTTAAAAGCCACCTTGAATCAAACCGAGGAAGCTTATAACCGCCAAAAGATCCTGCTGGACCAAAAAGTCATATCTAAATCTGAATTTGAACAGGCGGAGCAAGCTTATCTATCCGCAAAATCCAATTATAAGGCCGCTCAGGCGACCATTAATGCCAATAAATATAATGTTCAAAGTTCTGAAGCCAGTTTGCTAAGAGCACAGACAGACGTGGAAAGAGCGACCATTGTCTCACCTATGGATGGCATTATCAGCCTGATGGACGTAAAAAAAGGGGAACGCGTTGTAGGAACCGCACAGATGACCGGTACAGAAATGATGCGTATCGCAGATTTAGGCCAAATTGAAGTCCGGGTCAATGTCGGTGAAAACGATATTCATAAGGTACGTATTGGCGATAAGGCAAATATTCAGGTGGACGCTTATAACCAACGTAAATTCAGGGGTGTGGTCACTCAAATTGCCAATCCCCAACCCAATGATGCCACCTCAGCCTCGGCCACAGCCTCCACTACAGCCACCAACTATCTGGTCCATATCCTTTTAGAACCAGATAGCTATCGGGACTTGATTGGCAAAGGCAAGCCTTTTCCATTTAGACCCAGTATGTCCGCCAGCGCAGATATAGAAACCAATACGGAACAGGGCGTATTGGCAGTACCTATTAATGCAGTTACCACCAGAGATGCCAATGATCTGAAAAATACGGATTCCAGCAAATCAAAAGCAGCTGCGGCCACAAAAACGGCCAAATCTGATAGTGGCAGCAATGCTAGTAGTTTAAACCAGGGCGATACCGCCTCGGGTGGCACCAGCATCGATGACGGTACCGCTGAAGTGGTATTTGTGATTGGCGCCGACGGTAAAGTAAAACCGGTGGTTGTCACCACCGGCATCCAGGATATCAATTATATCCAGATTACCAGTGGCCTGAAAGCAGGCGATCAGGTCGTCACGGGTTCTTATGATACTGTCAGCAAACTACTGAAAGCAGGCGACAAAGTAAAGGTGGTTGACAAGTCCCAGCTAATCGATATTACCACTAAATAATTAACTGGCAGCTGAGAAAAGAAAGAGAAGCAGTAAGAACAGCAGGAACAGCAGGAACAGAAAATACAGTAATATATACCCGGCAGGCCAGTTACATTTATTAAAAAAAATAAATGTAACTGGCCTGCCGGATTTTTAAGGCATTAAACCGGTCACAATATTTATTTTTTTATAAGGACAAAAAACACAACAGTCTGTTGAATGCGCATTCATTACCACCGCTTGCTAAAGTAATCCACATAGATTCTGCCTAAATGGAATTCAGCCAGGGCCAATCTAATACCCGTTGCATAAAAAAAATAACAGCTTTTTAAAGCCATGGTTGCCAAAATTTTGCGACATTGAGACTCGGATAGTGGGAAGTAGTTAGATATAGCTATGAGTGGCTAGTAGTTGTTAATAGTCCGCAGCTAAAGTGAAAGGATTAGCGCAGCATACAAGGCGCTGGAAAATCGAAAATCATTTTAAATTAACACGGCACTGGACCGCTTTTAGAATTTACAAATAAGGAAAATGCACATTCATTGGCCTTTTTTCCATTTTCTATCAAACGTATAAATTAAAACCTCATGAAACTAAAAAACCAAATAGCGATTGTTACAGGATCTTCCAGCGGCATCGGCAGAAGTGTCGCAGAATGTATGGCGGCGGAGGGCGCCAAAGTTGTTATCAACTATCCTTTTGAAAAAGGCAAAGAAGCAGCACAGCAAATCCTGGACGGTATCCAGGCAAAAGGGGGAGAAGGGATGCTCTGCCAGTGCGATGTCAGTCAGGAAGACCAGGTAATCGCCATGTTTGAAAACACCATTAAGGCTTATGGAACGGTGGATATCCTGGTAAATAATGCCGGTATCCAGGTGGATAGTGCTTTTGAGACCATGACACTAAAGCAATGGAATGCGGTTATTGGTGTAAATCTGACCGGACAGTTCTTATGTGCCAGAGAGGCGATTAAAGAATTTCTAAGAAGAGGCGTAGTGGCTGAAAAGTCTTGTGCTGCCGGCAAAATCATCCATATGAGCAGCGTACACCAGGTAATTCCCTGGGCCGGCCATGCGAACTACGCCACCAGTAAAGGCGGGATTGATCTACTCATGCAGACCATCGCTCAGGAATTTGCCGGCCGCAAAATCCGCGTGAACAGTATCTGCCCGGGTGCGATTCAGACACCGATCAATAAGGACGCCTGGAGTACAAAAGAAGCGATGGACAGCCTGCTAACCCTTATCCCATATAACAGGATCGGAAAACCGGAAGATATTGGCAAGGCAGCCGTTTGGCTGGCCAGTGATGACAGTGATTATGTGACCGGCGCATCCTTATTCGTAGATGGCGGCATGACGCTTTTCCCTGGCTTTAGAACTGGTGGATAAGATTTGCAGGTAGAAAATCACCTGATTTGCTAGCTGCATTAAAGTGGCACAGCAAATAAGCGACCAACAATGATTTAACGAAAGCACCTAAAAAGCGGTATTACGTCGCATTTATAAATCGATTTTTTAATCTTTAATTTACCGGGAAGTGTCCACACCTCCCGGTAAATTAAAGTCCTATTCGCTTAGCTCCCCTTTAAGGCGAGCGGCATTTTAGAAAGCATTATGGCAGCAAAGCAAACAACTCAGCATACACCGCAAGATCAAAGTCAAGCTAAAAATAGCACGAAAAATAACCCTTCGGCCCAAGACGCTGCTACACAGCAAAATGCACAGTCCCATTCAAAAAACCAGCCGGAGTCCCTGCTAAATGATACTGCGGAAGGCAAAAGGTTGCAAGAGGCCAATTGGAAAAAGTGGGGACCTTATGTCAGTGACAGGCATTGGGGTACCGTCAGAGAGGATTATAGCGCAAGTGGAGACGCCTGGCGTAGTACAACACATGAAATGGCCAGATCCAAAGCCTGGCGTTGGGGCGAAGAGGCAATAGGAGGTATTTGCGACAACATGCAATATCTTTGTTTTGGCTGGGCTTTTTGGAACGGACAGGATCCTATTTTAAAAGAAAGGTATTTTGGACTCAGCAATTATGAAGGCAATCATGGGGAAGACGTAAAGGAACTTTACTATTATCTGGATAATACGCCTTCCCATGCTTACATGAAAATGCTGTATAAATATCCTTTTGCCCAGTTCCCATATGAACAGCTGCTTAGTGAAAATGCCAAAAGAACGCATAAGGATCCAGAATTTGAGTTAATGGATACCGGTGTCATGGATAATGGCCAGTATTTTGACATTCAGATCGAATATGCGAAAAATTCTGCAGAAGACATTCTGATACAACTTAAAGTAACCAACCGTTCAAAGGACAAAACTGCAACGCTGCATGTGCTGCCAACACTTTGGTTCAGAAATTACTGGAACTGGCAAGAACAGCCTATTAAACCAACCATGCAGGCAGATGGCAATCACCAGATAAAACTTCATCAGGAAGCACTAGGAGAATATCATTTTTACACTGAGCCTACGGGCGCTTTACTGTTTTGCGACAATGAAACCAATAATAAGAAATTATATGGCAGTGAAAACAAAAGCGTTTTTGTAAAAGACGGCATTAATGATTATGTAATAGATGGCAATGAAAATGCAGTAAACAATCAGCAGGGGACAAAGGTCTCCGTTTATACCAAGCGGTCTTTTGACCCTGGCGGTGTAGAAGTGTTTCGTTTCAGATTATCAAAGACCGCTTTATCTAATCCATTTAAGGATTTTGACGCCATTTATCAAAACAGGGTTCAGGATGCGAATGAATTTTATGCTACCCTGCAGCAGATCATCTCTGATCCTGAGGAAAAAAAGATACAGCGGCAGGCCCTGGCAGGCATGCTCTGGTCTAAGCAATTTTATCATTATAACGTATCCAAATGGTTGCAGGGTGATCCCGGCATGCCACCGCCACCAGATGCCAGAAAAGAGGGCCGAAACAGCGGTTGGCAAAATATTGATAATTTGAATATCATCTCCATGCCGGATAAATGGGAATATCCCTGGTATGCTACCTGGGACCTGGCGTTTCATGCGGTGAACTTTGCCATGATTGATTCTCGATTTGCCAAAAATCAAATGAAAATCATTACCCATGAATGGTATATGCATGCCAACGGGCAACTGCCTGCCTATGAGTGGGACTTTGGCAATGTAAATCCTCCGGTACATGCCTGGGCCACCTGGAGAGTGTACAAAATTGACGAGAAAAATAATGGCAAGCCAGATACTGATTTTTTAAAACTAGTCTATCATAAACTACTACTTAATTTTACCTGGTGGGTCAACAGAAAGGATGCCGAAAAAAACAACATTTTTGAGGGCGGTTTTTTGGGACTGGATAATATTGGTGTCTTTGACAGAAATGACGCTACCGCCCATGGCGTTCAACTGGAGCAGTCTGATGCCACTGCCTGGATGGCTATGTTTGCCCTGAATATGATGCGCATTGCGCTAGAACTCTGTAAAACTGATATTGTCTATCAGGATATGGCTTCAAAATTCTTTGAACATTTTCTCTCCATTGCCTATGCCATGGAAAATGTAAAAGGAGATGGCGAAGGGCTGTGGGATGAACAAGACGAGTTTTATTATGATCAGATCCATACTAAATACGGCGAAAATATTCGACTTCGACTTAGAAGCATTGTTGGTATAATCCCAATGTTTGCGGTAGAAGTCATCGATGAAGCCAGTTTGAGACAAGCGCCGCTTTTTATTAAGCGCATGAACTGGATTTATGACAATAGACCTGAGTTAGCCAATCTGGTTTCCAGATGGAAGGAGCAAAATAGTACCCTGCATCTATTATCGCTTTTAAGGGGACACCGGATGAAAAAGATCCTGGAAAGGATGCTAGATGAAAATGAGTTTTTAAGTGATTACGGCGTACGCTCTGTATCAAAATATCATAAAGACCATCCTTATACCTTAAAGATCGGCAACTTAATCTATAATGTAGCTTATACGCCTGGAGAATCCGACTCCAATATGTTTGGCGGCAATAGTAACTGGCGGGGTCCGATCTGGATGCCCATTAATTTTCTGATCGTAGAAAGTCTGCAAAGATTTCATTTTTACTATGGCAAGGACTTTAAAGTAGAATGTCCGACTGGCAGTGGCAATTACCTGACAATTCTGGAAATTGCTGAGTTTTTGGCCTGTCGTAATCTGCAGCTTTTCGCTGCGGATAAATCGGGTAGGAGGGCTTTTCTAAATGGAGATGAAAAACAACAAAATGATCCTGAATTTAACCAGTATATTTTATTCCACGAGTATTTTCATGGGGATACCGGTCAGGGACTTGGCGCCGCTCACCAGACTGGCTGGACCGGAATTATCGCTAAAATGATTCAATCCAAATATAACCAGAAAAGGGCCAGAAAAGAAAAATAAGATAGGTGGGATTATAGGTTTCTGGTAAACTTTAAAAAAGCGATTCCCAGAAAATAACAGCATTAAGCATACAGCACTGGTATATATTTTATTTTTAAATTTGATTTAAAAATCCAATTACCGAAATATCCAATTGGGAAAGATTGGGCACCGCTGCATAGCTACCCGCTAAATACTCCTTCTCAAAAGACTCGTCCTTACGAATACCTTTGAATTCAATTAATGTTTTTAAAGTACTTCTGCCATATTGATCTTTATTGACTAATACAATCTGATCGCGTCGCAGTTTACTACCCCGCATTAATCCAACGTCATGTGTGATCACGATTAACTGGGCATTATTAGGATTTGTTATCTTAGAATTGAATAAATTAAAAATTTTAAGCCTTAGATTTGGATGCAAGCTTGAATCAAATTCATCAATTAACAATGCTTGCCCATTTTTCAGGGTTCTTAAAACAATTGCCCCTATACCTAATAATTTCACACTTCCTTTTGATTCCCATTTAAAGAAATCATCTTGATGTATTTTATTAAAAGGCTTGTTATTATCTCCATATTTCTGATGCATTGAATTCAAAGGCTTAAAACCACTTTTGTAGTCTTGCATCAGTGGATGCCGTGCGTCCCCTTGCGATGATAAGGGCAAATCAGCTAATAAAAAATCATGAATACCTATGTCGGAATACCTCATGAAATTTTTTAAGGATTGCAATTCACTAGGATCACCTTTATCGAGTATATGTAAGGCAAGTTGTAATCCTGGCTTAGAATTAGTTCCATCTATTGTTATTGCGTTTAGGATAGCCTCTCTGATTTTTTTAAAAGATTCCTGACCTTTTGCAGCCACACTGGTCAGGAATAAAACATCAGACCCGAAAGTACGCTCTGTTTCTTTATCTAATAATTGCAAATAGGCACTCCCTTTTGTAATATACTTTTCATTACATTCAATGCCTGAATTTTTTCTAAAATAATACGGCTCTTCAGACGCTAATTGACCAGCTTCCGTACGAAATAGCCATTCAGATTTTATTTTTTCATCCTGGATTTGAAACCCAAATCTGTAAATACCATTATCAAAGGTAAATATTAATTGAAAGGACATTGGAGTCTCATCCTTGTTACCATTTAATCGAAATCTTTCTGACCATATTTTTTTTACCAATTCTTCTTGTTCTTCAGTGCTTTTAACCATAAGCATAAATGCTTCAAATGCCTGCGCTATATTGCTTTTCCCGCTCGCATTAGCACCATAAATAGCCTTGGTTTTTAGCATGCGCAAATCAAAAGAAGTAGTGAACACATTTTCCTCATCCATCCCATTGTCATTTTTTCTCTTATGTGCAGCCCGCATCGAAAAAGTCTGGAATTCCAACAGGGACTTGAAATTACCAAATTGAAAGTCTATGATCATTGAACAAAAACACAATCAATTTGTGAATTTTTCACAAATTCCAAACCAATAATCGCCCATAGATGTAAATAGATATTTTCTTAAAATAGGTCTCAAACTTTGCCCACCCAAACTCAAAAAATCCTTTGTAAAATCTCCAATACTTACCTAACTTCGCATCCGAAATTTCCTCGGGGTGCTTTTTCCTTAAGTGGAAGGCTGAGATCAAACCCGTATAACCTGAACAGGATAATGCCTGCGAAGGGAAGGCTGAAACCGCCCATCTGCAGAATTGACCGATAGTTTTGCAGCAGCAGTTCCTCTAATCTCCCCTCAATTTAAAGCAAATCCGTTCACATTTAAAAAGTGATGAAAAGACCCATTGTTCTTTTATGTGCAGTATTAGGGACGGTATTAATGAGCTTCGTACCTGGACTATTAAGGGCTCAAAATATTGATTTACAAGGAACTGTACTAAATGCGGATCGACAGCCCTTAGAAGGTGCAACAGTTAAGTATATAGCGATCAATAACACAGATTCAGGACGCGTTATTGCCGACAATCAAGGTCATTTTGCGTTACAATTAGCAAAGCAAACCAGATATATAATTTCACTTTCCTCAGTTGGCTATGAACCTTTACAAAGGGAGGTGCGCATCACCAACCATTCAATAGAAAAGGTATTTTTCCTTGTTTCTATTTCTACCACGCTAGACCCACTGGAAGTCAGGGCCACCAGAGCAGCGGACAATGCTCCCTTTGCTAAAACCAATATCACTGCAGCCGACATCAAGGACAAAAACCTAGGCCGAGACTTGCCCTACCTGCTAAACCAGACGCCTGGCGTGGTCGTTAATTCTGATGCCGGTAACGGTATTGGCTATACAGGCATCCATATCAGGGGTTCAGATGCGGCCAGGACCAATGTTACACTCAATGGTATTCCATATAATGATGCGGAGAGTTCAGGTTCTTATTTTGTAGATATGCCTGATATCGCCTCCTCCGTTAATTCCATACAGGTTCAAAGAGGGGTAGGTACTTCTTCTAATGGTGCCGGTGCCTTTGGCGCCACCATCAATATCAGTACCAACCAAGTACATGAACTGCCTTACGCTACCTTCTCCAATAGTTACGGTTCTTATAATAGTTGGAAAAACACCGTTTCCGCAGGAAGCGGGCTGATAGATGGTAAATTTACCGCAGATATCAGACTAAGCCATATCAGCAGTGACGGGTATATCGACAGGGCCTCCAGTAAGCTGGAATCCCTATTATTTTCTACAGCCTATATCGGAAAATCCACCACGGTCCGGTTTAATTTTATAACAGGTAAAGAAAAGACCTATCAGGCCTGGAACGGGGTACCAGGGGATTCTATCATGCGTAATCCCACCTATAATGAACTAGGCTATATCAAATCATCCAAATCCTATTACCCGAATCAGACCGATAATTATACACAGAGTCATTACCAACTCTTTATAAACCACACCTTTAATAATGCCTGGTCCTTTGCCATCGCTTCTTTTTTAACCAGAGGTATTGGTTATTATGAGGAATATAAAAATGAGGCGGATTATTCAGAATATGGGATTACACGGGCAGCGGATGATACCGCTTCCACAGATCTGATTCGCAGAAAGTACCTGGATAATTATTTCTATGGCCAGACCTTTTCCTTAGAGAGGAAGCAGGCCAAAGATTTACTCACTCTGGGAGGTGCCTGGACCAACTATGATGGCGGCCACTATGGACAGGTGATCTGGACAGCTAATGGCGGCACTGCACCAGATTATGAATATTATAATACCCCGGCATACAAATATGACAAAAATGTATATCTAAAATGGATGCATGATTTTGGGCAGTACTTTCATTTGTTTGCAGATATGCAATACCGCCACGTTTGGCATAAAATGAAAGGATTCAGTGGCCATCCGGATTTGACTGTCGAAAGAAAATTTGATTTTTACAACCCAAAACTAGGTATTTCTTATGCCAAAAATGGCACCCGCGCCTATTTAAGCTATGCCATGGCGAACAAAGAACCCAACAGAGATGACTTTGAGGCTGGCCTGACACATCAGCCCAAAAGAGAACAGTTGCAGGATGTTGAACTGGGACTTGAAAAAAAGGCAGACAAATATTTTTACGGCATCGGGTTATATTATATGGGTTACAAAGACCAATTGGTGTTAACCGGAAAGCTGAATGATGTTGGAGAAGCGACCCGCATTAATGTTCCCAGCAGCTACCGGGCAGGTATTGAACTCCAAGGTAGCTACAAACTGGCTAAATGGGTAGATATAGCAGCTAACCTTTCACTCAGCCGTAACAAAATAGATAAATACACCGCTTATTACACCAATTATGATGCTAACTGGAATGAGCTGGATCCAAAAGCAGAGACACAAAGCAATACGGATATCGCCTTTTCTCCAAATATCGTCGGCGGTTACAGTTTAAATTTGCACCCAATCAAATCCCTCACATTTTCTTTGGAAGGGAAATATGTCAGTAAACAATACCTGGATAATACCCAAAACAAAGACCGGATACTAAAAGGCTATTATAATCAGGATATTAGAGTTGTTTATGGTTTAAGCGGCAATTGGTTCAAACACATTCAGCTGATAGGACAGGTATACAACCTATTTAGCACAAAATACTACACCAATGGAGCCACTTACCCGGAATATGAGGGCGGAGAGATCAATAATTACCTGTATTACTTCCCGGCAGCCCCCATCCATTTTATGGCGGGTATACAAATTGAGTTGTAAGCAGTAAGTAAATTTAGATTGAAATAAAACTTAACCTATATCCAGGTAAATTCCAAAGTGTTCACAGTCGTCTGGGCCCAGGCGACTGTGAACACTTTGGAATTCTTTTTTTCAATAAGCGAATTGCAGTCTTCTATTAATCGAGGCGCAAAACGCAATATAGTTTTACCAATTAGGCCTTGATTTTTCATCAAAGAAAACGACCTTTGCGCTTATGATTAAAGATCAAGCACTTAATTTCAAGGTATATGATGCCATGTTGAGGGATTTTAACGAATCCATTCGGCCAAAAGATGAAAGAATACGTGAAAAAGTAGATATGTGCTACCGTTGGGACGGCCGTCAGGCAATCCTCTTTGAGATCAGTCCAGATTTTCGGGATCCAAAAAGGATGATGGAACGCGCTTTCGCGAAAATCCGCTATATCAAGTCTAAAGATCTTTGGAAACTTTACTGGATGCGCGCTTCCGGCAATTGGGAAAGCTATGAACCCAATCCAGAAGCTAGCGAGTTAAGTCCGCTGTTGGAGGTGATCAAAAAGGATAAATATGGCTGCTTTTTCGGGTAGCATTAGTAGATAGTCCAGAGCATGGCCAGGTAAATTTGTATAATGCACTAATCACTTAAAAAAATCCAGAACTGCAAGGAGGGGGGATACCTCCTCCTAAAAAGCCTTGTTTGTGTTTAGGTACTGATGGTTCAGATGCTAAACAGTTCCAAAGTCAATAATAAATAGGACAAAACTATATGCTATATGCTTTCTCCTTTTGGCTGTTTTGAGGGATTTTTTTTATTAAAAGGCTTTTCTTAAGACTTCTTGCCCAAAATCTCCTGACACCAAACTGCCTTTAAAAAAATACGCAATTTTATAAAACTTCATTATATTTACATTAAATGCAGATTACTATGCAGCAAATGCTAATTAACAGGTTAAAAATTGTGCTCGCTGAAAAGGGCAAAACGAGCAAATGGCTAGCAGAACAACTGGCAAAAAACGAGACGACTGTATCCAGATGGTGTACCAATGAGGTGCAGCCAAGTCTTGAAACACTGTGCCAAATTGCAAAACTGCTCCAAATAGATATTAGGGATTTAATCAATTCCACCAAATGACGACCAAAATTAAATTTAATTGATCAATGGCTTATTCAATAGGACAACGCATAACTACCAGAGACGAGGATTTTATTATCAAACAAATAGAGGAAAATGAGGGAAGTGCCATTTTAACGGTAGAAGGCATTTCTGAGTTGGTAAAAACCAAGCAGTTTAAATTTGACACCAATATTGATAAAGATATTAAGACCTTGGACCCTGTCAATACTGAACTAGTGGCAGACACCCATTACGGTTACCGCAAAACAAAGCTTTTTGTCGAAAACCATATCCGCAATTCACCTGTATATAGCAAACAAATCACCATTGCTCAAAAAGCAGCCTTTAATCTGGCCAGTTACCAGTTAGAACCTACGCTTAAAGCCTTTCATTTACCAAGACCCAGGTTATTAATAGCCGATGGAGTAGGGTTAGGTAAAACAGTGGAAGTCGGGATTTCCTTTCAGAAATGATCAAAAGGGGAAAGGGAAAGCGCATTATGGTTTTAGCTTTAAAATCCATATTAGCCCAGTTTCAGCAGGAACTATGGGACCGGTTTGCGATTCCTTTGGTTCGGTTGGACTCAGAAGGTATTTCAAGGATTAAATCAGAGTTACCGGCAACTAAAAATCCTTTTGAGTATTATGATAAAACCATCGTTTCTATTGACACTTTGAAAAATAATGCAAAGTTTCAGCATTATATTGAAAAGACCAGGTGGGATATTATCGTCATAGACGAATGTCATACGGTAGCAAATGCCAGTTCCCAAAGGGGGAGCCTGGCTCAACTATTAAGTAAAAAGTGTGAATCTTTGATTCTTACTTCCGCTACGCCCCATAATGGCAAAAGAAAGAATTTTGCCAACCTGATTAATATGATTGAGCCGCTGGCCATTCAAAACGAGGACAACTTCACCAAGGAAGACATTGAGCCTTATTATGTCAGGCGATTTAAAAACGATATTGAGGACGACAGCGTTAGGCAGAATTTCCAGGAAAGAGTCGTCCGGTCCATTCATGCGGAACTAACAGATGAGGAAAATGCTTTCTTAGAGGTCCAACAAAAAATGAAATTTGATGCCCTGGATGGCTTAAATAAACAGGAGGTCAAAAAAGAACTTTTTGGTTCGGAGCATAAGCACAAAAAGCGGGATTTGCTCTTTGCCATTGGGCTGTTTAAATCCTACATGTCCTCTCCTGAGGCTGCCCTAAGCACTATCCTACACCGAATAAAAAAATTGGAAGAACTCGATCAAAAATCAGATATAGGTCAGACTCGAGATAATCTGTTTTTATTAAAAGACTTAGAGCAGCAACTAAAACATATTATAAAGCAAGGCAAGGACGCTAAGTATAACGCCTTTAAACAAGCATTGTTGCAACTAAAATGGCAGGGCAAGAAAAAAGACTTCCGAATTGTGGTTTTTGCAGAAAGAATTGAGACCTTAAATGCCTTAAGAAGAAAACTACAGGCAGATTTCAATCTGGATGGTGACACCATTAAAGACTTTAATGGGTCCCTAACGGATATGGAACAACAGCGATTAATTGAAGATTTTGGCAAGGAAGATTCTGATATCCGGGTACTGCTAACCTCAGACGCAGGGTCTCAGGGGGTCAATCTCCATTACTACTGCCATCATATGTTCAATTATGATATTCCCTGGTCGCTTATTACGTTAGAGCAAAGAAATGGACGTATTGATCGCTATGGTCAGACCGAGACCCCTTATATTCACTATATGATCGCAAAATCAGAATTAGAGGGATTAAAAGACGATCTGCATATTATTGGTAAACTCAAGGAAAAAGAAGAAATTGTACATAATTCCCTGGGAGACGCCGCCTCCGTATATAAACTCTATGACGCGAACCGAGAAGCCGAGCTAGTTACGCAAGCGATTGCAACAGGGGACGAAAATTTATTGGAGCATGCGCCTGGTAATGAGCTAGATGATGATGCATTTGATGCCTTATTTGATGATAGAACACCCAACCGAGAGGTAGCTCATCCCATTATGGACACCATCTCTTTATTTGAGTCAGACAAAGCGTATTATACGGCACTCATCGAGCAATTGAAGGCCGATAAGTATTTGAAGCAGGATGAGGCTAATTTTGATGAGGACTTGCTGGAAGTAAAAAACACCAAAGAGCTTGACCGCATCATGTATGATTTACCCAAAGAGGCTAAACCTGCTAAAATTGGAGATGTATACCAACTATCCTTAAACAAAGAGGATGTCCAAAAGGCCATAGCAGATGCCAGGAAGAAAAAAGGAGAATGGGCCAGGTTCCAGACTTTATATGAGCTGCACCCGATCATAAAATACCTCATGACACAGCTGGAGGCCTCAGTGGATAAAGATGTGGCACTGGTCAATAAAATAACCAGTCTTCCCAAAAGCATGGCCTATTACCTTATTGAAGGTTCTGTGGCCAATGATCTTGGACAGTCCATTATTTCAGATTTCTTTGTGATACCTATGGGTATGGATGGAGGAATGAGAGGTCAGCCGGTTCCATTTGAAAAATTCCAAGAAGACTACGCACTTTCTAAAGAACTCTATACCCAGGATATCCCTGAAAAAGAGCTGCAGCAATTAAAAGAAATACTTCCAGAGGCAATTGAGAATGCAAAAAGGCTGCATATGAGGCAAAAGACACTTCAATTGGAACACGAAATGACTCTCAAGATGGCGGTTTATGAAGAAAAAATGAACAATTGGCAAAGAAGCAAGAGCAAGCAGTTAGAACTTGATTTTGGGGAGCAACCAGAGTATGGTATCATAAAAAATCGCAAGGCAAATCAAGAGCATTACATCCAAACAATTTTAGATCAGTCTAGCAGGTATTTTAAAGACCTGACTAGCCTTAATAGTGATGCTTATTTAAAAGTTTTGGCCGTATTCTATAACAACTAACTAATCTGAGACAATATGATTCATTTCATTAATAATATAGGTGATTATTTTGCTTCCAACTATTTTGATGATGGCTTTAGCAAAAAAGTTATCGAAAAATCCGGGTATAGCCACGAGGCCATTAAAGAGATCAATAAAAGGATGGCAGCCGTTAAGCCGCATTATTTTAAACTAAAGCAACAGTTTATTGAAAATCACTTAAGGCCCAAGGACAAAGTCAACCTAACCCACGGTTTTCATACAAAGATTTTAAACGCTTTAGGGTATGATGGCCATCAAAATAACTATGGCGAGTTATTCCCCATTACCTATAACACGGTAATCCCTGTCAGACAGATTTTGTATAGAGGGGATAAACCGCACCTGATGGTCATGGAAATGCATGCCATGATCAAAAGAACTGCAGAAGACCAGCCAGAAGGCCTTTTTGAGCAGTCTTATGTGTCGGAAGAGGAAAACGGCGCAGAAAAATCCACCAAGGAACAAAAATACCATCGCAGTCAATGGGCCGACATTTTCACGGTACCTGAGGGAATGCATATTTCCCCCATGATCATCAACCAGGCCGTTGGCCAGATCTTCTTATTGGACGAGTACCGCAGGCCTAAATACATTTTGCTTTGTGCTGGTAACCAGTATTATCTATTAGAGTCTGAAAACTGGTTTAGAGGGTCCTATTTGGAACTGGATTTAGAAGCGCTTTTTGATGACGCAGCGACCAATAAAAATGATTACAGTGTTTTCTATCTGCTGTTAGGCAAGGAATTATTGGCCCCAACTGCAGATATTGTACTGATGGAATCCTTGGAAGAGGACGCCCATAAGGCAGCCTATGAAGTCACCAAAGATTTAAAAGAGGGCGTCATTCACGCTGTTGAAAGACTGGCCAATGAAGCAGTGGTTGATCTAGTTAAACAAGGGAAGCAATATGAAGACATCAATGCAGACTGGTTGAAAGAAGATTGCCTGAATATGGTCTACCGGTTGCTATTTTTGTTTTATGCAGAATCAAGAGAAGACCTGGCAATATTACCAGCTAATGATGAAGTTTATGAACATGGTTACTCCCTAGAAATGTTAAGAGAGCTGGAGCAAGTACCACTTATTACTGAATCCAGCATTAATGGACACTTTTTCCATAAATCCTTATTTCAGCTATTTGACCTGCTCCATACGGGCTACCGGGAACATTGGGCCACCAATAAAAGCTTTAAAATCAAACATTTGGATTCTCCGATGTTTGATCCAAAAGGGTTACATTATTTAAATAATGTCAAAATCAGAAATATTGTCTGGCAGGACGTGATTTGTGAACTTTCCTTATCCAAAAAACAACAAAAAAAGGGACGCGGACGTATTTCTTATGCAAATTTGGGCATTAATCAATTAGGTTCCGTTTATGAAAGCCTGCTCGCTTTCCGCGGTGTTTTAGCGGCAGTGGACAATATTGAAGTGCACAGAAAGAAAAAAAAGAATGAGACTTCGGAGCAGGTTGTAAGTAACGACGGGTCATTTTTAGTTCCTCGTAGCCGCCTTGATGAGTTTGACCATGATGAGATTTATTATAAAGAAATGGCCGATGGGTCCGAGCAGTTAAAAGTTATCCCCAAAGGCAGCTTTATCTACCGGTTAAATGGACGGGACAGGCAAAAGTCTGCTTCTTATTATACGCCAGAAGTATTAACCCAGACGACCGTTAAATACACCCTCAAACCGATACTAGAGAAATTAGAAAAGGGAGAAATTAAGGCATTAGACCTGCTGGACCTTAAAATTCTGGAACCCGCCATGGGGGCAGCCGCCTTCCATAATGAAGTCATTAATCAGTTGGCACAGGCTTATCTAACAAACAGACAAAAGGAATTAAACAAAAAAATAGACCCCAATCAGTACCAACAGGAGACCCAAAAAGTAAAAGCTTACATCGCCTTAAACAATGTCTATGGGGTGGATATAAACCCAACTGCCGTAGAATTAGGTAAACTTTCGCTCTGGCTGAATGTGATCCACAAGGACATGCAAACGCCCTTTTTTGGCTACCGGCTAGGGGAAGGGAATGCTGTAGTGGGTAGTTGGTTAAAGGCATACAAAGTAAAAGAGTTTTCCATTGAACCGACCGGCACCACCAAAAAAGGCAATACATACGTAAAAAAACAGTGGTGGACCAAAAAACCAGAACATTTAAAATTTGGCAAAAAGCGTATTTTGCGTGATGAAGACCAGATTTACCACTTTTTGTTGCCTGATGAAGATATGGCTTCCTCTGCAAATATTAAACTACTGAAAGAAGCCTATCCTAATAAAAGCAAGCGCCTAATTGAAAGACGCCGGGATTTTGTGCAGCCTTTAGACGCCGATGAAATTAACAAGCTCAAAAAAATAGCTAATGCAATTGATGCGCTCCTTATTGCACATTATAATATCCAAAGAGATATTGCCATTATTACAAAATCAAATGCCGTATTTTTTGGATCTGAAGACATTGCATACAAGATGTTAGACTCCTATTCATATCAACAAAAAAAAGAATTTGCGGATAACAGATTAAAACCCAATGCGCCATACTATAAGCTAAAACAAATCATGGATTATTGGTGTAGCTTATGGTTCTGGGATGTGCGAAGTGCCGAAGATTTTCCCACCAGAGCAGAATGGTATAATGACTTGATTCAAATCTTAAACCTGGACTTAGACAATATCCATCAGGACAGTCCTGAACAATTAATTGACGAGGAGTTAATAAAAAGCTACCGTAAGGATAAAAAATCCATTGTAAAACAACTTGCGGAGGCACTAAAACAATCCACCTCCTCGCTATTTACTAATCAACGTGCCCAGCTAATTCAAAAATATGCAGCGCAGTATAAATTCTTTCATTATGAACTGGAATTCATTGAAGTATTTGTAGACAGAAAAGGTTTTGATGTGGCTGTAGGAAATCCGCCATGGCTCAAGATTACATTTGAGGAAAAGGACTTGATGTCTGAGATCTATCCCGAGCTGGAGATCAGAAAGATATCTGCACCAAAGGTCAAAAAATTACAGGCCGAATTCTTAGAGAATCCAAGCAGGCAAGATTTATATTTTACTGAAAACATTGAAAACGATGCATCGGCCGTTTTCATGAATGCCTTTCAAAATTATCCATTACTCAAAGGCCAGCAAACCAACTTGTATAAATGCGTATTGGAGAATGGACTGCATTGGATTAATAACGACGGCTTCTTAGGGCTTATTCATCCCGAAGGCATTTATGATGATCCAAAAGGATATGCATTAAGGGAGGAGGTTTATAAAAGATTGAGGTATCACTTTCAGTTCCAAAATGCATTCAACCTTTTTGCAGAGGTGGCGCACCGTGAAAAATACGGAATCAACATCTATGCAGGAAAATTAGGTATTCAAAAATTTTACTCAATCAACAACCTATTCCATCCGGCAACGATTGAAGGTTGTTTTATTGAGAACCCAACAGCTGCATTAGAGCCCGTTCAAGGAATAAAAATCAAGGATAGTGCAACTGGAAATTTTGTCTGGAACACGAAACCTCATCCATCAAGAAAAGTACTCATTGATGAAGAGGTATTAAAAATATTAGCTGCAACCTTTGAAAATAGCAAAAATTGGCAGGGGTCAAAACTAGTCAGTATCCATGCAAAAGGCATTGTTGACGTAATTAAAAAGATTGGGGAGTTTCCAGGCAAAGTGGCAGATATTGAAAATAAAATATCCGAAGGTTGGCATGAGACCAACGATGTCACAGCAGGTTTTATACAAAGGGACACAAAATACCCGGATTTTAGTAAATACGAAATGATCTATTCCGGGCCACATTTATTCGTGGGCAATCCGATGTATAAAACCCCGAGGGCAATTTGTGTGGAAAAAGCTGATTATGATATTATTGATTTAACATCCATTAAAGCTGATTACGTCGCTCGCACGAATTACACCCCACTGAATGTAACTGCGGGTTATGGTTCCACCATTAAAGGGTTTGAAGACGAAAACGGCAATTGGTTGGGTTATTATAAGGTGGCGTTTCGGGCGATGTTAAGCCAGGCAGGAGAAAGAACCTTATCGGGTGCAATTATTCCACCCAAAGGGACTCACATTAACACCATTAAATCTATAATATTTAAATCTTTACATTCATTAATTGAATTTTCTGGAGTAACGTCTTCAATTGTTATTGATTTTTTCATTAAAACTATTGGCAAAGCAGGATTATATGACAGTAGTCAACTTTTAAACCTACCATTGAATATTAATAATAATTATAATAGCGCGTTATATGTACGAACTCTTCTCCTCAACTGCCTCAATACCCACTACGCTGAACTCTGGGAGGAAAACTATGATCCAGCATTCACTAAAGACGCCTGGTCCACCCAAGACAATAGATTAAAGCCTTTTTCCGCTTTATCTAAGACTTGGTCCTGGAATACCCCGCTACGTAACTATTTTGAGCGCCGGATGGCGCTTGTAGAAATTGACGTAATCACCGCAATGGCACTCGGTCTTTCACTAGAAGAATTAATTTTAATGTACAACATTCAATTCCCGGTTCTACAACAAAATGAGGACGACACCTGGTATGACACAAAAGGCAATATTGTCTTTACCTGTAGTAAAGGCTTAACAGGTGTCGGACTGGACCGACCTGACTGGGAGAAAATTAAAGACCTTCCAGCAGGGGAGCAGTATGAACACACCATTACAAAATCAGCGCTCTATAATGGAGAAAAGGTAATCTATTACGCTCCATTCACTAAATGTGACCGGGTGGCGGATTATAAGCGCGCCTGGGCGCATTTTGAAAGCCGTTTATGACTGGGTTAATCACTGAGGGTTTACTGGTAGGCAATAGACCGGGCTGACCGTTTAAATAAGAAATCAAGTTATGCTAAGTATTCAACAAGCACTAGAAATAAAAGAATCCATCAAATCCTACCTGACAACTACCTTTAGTTTTCGGGAAAGAAATGTTGCCAAAGGTTTTGAGGACTTCATTGAGCATCCAACAGGAGGCATGTTCAAAGGACCATATTTGTCATTAAAACTCAGGTTCGTCAAGGCTAACCAGCAGGCTATCGAGGCTATTCCACTCATGATTAAACCCAGCTGGTCCCCATACGATCACCAGGTAAAATCCTGGGAGAGACTATCTACCATTGGTAAAATACCAGAGCCCACTATCGTGACGACCGGCACAGGTTCCGGTAAAACGGAGTCTTTTTTATTTCCAATCCTGGACTATTGCCACCATTATCAATACCGTAAGGGCATAAAGGTTATCATATTATACCCTATGAACGCCCTGGCCACTGACCAGGCGAAGCGCCTGGCAGAAATCATTTATAATGATCCAAGGCTAAAAGATAAAATCACAGCAGGCTTATTTGTGGGAGAGGGCAGAGGCCCCAAAGGCCAAAAACCCAAAATCATGGGTGAAACGAATATTATAGAAAACAATGACTATATATTAGATGCGCCTCCAGACATTTTGCTAACGAATTTCAAGATGCTGGATTATGCGCTTATGAAAAATAACTATCATAAATTATGGAACCATAATCTTAAAGATACCACACTATTAAAGTTTTTGGTACTTGATGAACTGCATACTTATGATGGCGCGCAGGGTACAGATGTTGCGAATTTGATCAGGCGGCTCAAGCTAAAATTAAAATTACCCGCAGGTCAACTTTGTCCTGTGGGCACATCCGCTACCATCGGATCGGGGCCAGAGGCTGCTGTAAATCTGGCCAAATACGCCACCAAGGTATTTGGTGAAGAGATTACAGAAAGCGCCATTATTACAGAAAACAGGATTTCGCCGGATGAGTTTTTCCTGGAAGACGATAAACTCAGTACATTTCTGCCTGAGCTACCCGTTCTTGAAGCGCTACAGTACGATGAAGAGCGTGGCTACGACTGGTTTATTAATAAAACCATTGATGCCTGGCAATTAAATAAGACAAGCCTTGCCCCAGGCTTGATGGGCCTTAAAATCGTCAAAGATTTGGTTATTGTAATCAATAAAACAACGTCCATTAAAACCATCAAGGATATAATTAGGGATCTTACGACTGCAAATGAAGCCTTTCGCAATTTGCCAGAGCAGGTCTCAGGATCAGGTTCAGTCTTTGATCCCAGACAGCGGGTCATCGAGTCACTCTGTACGCTGATCTCAGAGGCGAAAGACATTGACAATCCCAGATCACCATTCATGTACTTACAGGTACAGTTATGGATCAGAGAGTTAAGTGGTGTCCAAATGCAAATGGGTAGCGAACCTGTCTTCACCTTTAGGGATCAAGTAGATGCGGATGAGGAAGTTGTGGCACTACCGCCCTGGTATTGCAGAGAATGCAATAGCGCTGGATGGTTAGGGGTAAAAAGGGAGAATTCGGACACCTTCAGTAAGGATGTCCATGAAATCTACGAAAAGTATTTTAGTAAGAATAAAAACGTTTATTATTTACTTAGGGCGGATTCCTTATCTCCAGATAATATACAAATATCCGGTTATCAACCTACTGACGCTAATTTCAATCTCATACTTGATCCTAAATACTTAAGTCCAGCTATTGAAACGCAGCAGGGAGCAGCTGTTCAGTCTTTTAGAAAGGTTAATGACAATAAAATGGAGCCAACCTGCCCCTGTTGCAACGGTTCTGATACAATTTCTATTATAGGGACAAAAGTACCAACACTCAGCTCTATTGCGGTTAGCCAAACACTAGCCACTGATTTGGACGCAACGGATGAAAAAGGTCGAAAAATTCTTGCATTTACAAACTCAGTGCAGGACGCCGCCCATCAGGCTGGTTTTGTAGAAAGCAGAAATTACCGATTTGCATTAAGAACGGCTGTTCAAAAAATAATCAACCAGCTAGATGAACCTATAAGGCTAAATGAGCTGGTCGACAAATTCCTCGCTTATTGGAAAGAGCACGGTGATGAATCCGGCAAGGCGCCTTTAGATGGATATCTTTATCGGTTTTTCCCAAAAGACTACCTGGGTAAGCTTTCTCCTAAAAATTTCATTCAAAATGGCCATTATTCCCAACAGTTTCTTAGGGAATTTGACCTCAGAGTCCGTTGGGAAATCTACTGCGAGTTCGGTTATAACGCCAGGGTCGGGCGTACCTTAGAGAAAACAGGGGCCTCTGCAGCCTATTTTGACGCAGAAAAATTGGAGCAAGGGTGGGAAGTTATGCAGCCTTGGCTTGCGAGCAATGATACCAGCCAGGAAATTAATAAGGATACATTTATCACCTTTTCCAACCTGGTTTTGCACCGGTTAAAAAACCGCGGAGGCATCGATCATGCGTTCCTATCCAAATATCGCCAAAAAGATTATAATATTTGGGATTTAAACTGGCAAAGGGACGACAGACATTTTTTAAATCAACGTTTCGCTGAAAGAACCAGGTTTCCCAAAATTCTGACAACGGGTTCCTCTCAAAATACTAAATTAGATACTACAAGAACCTCAACCAACAACTGGTATCACGCATTCTTCAAAAAGTCCTTTACAACCGGGGCTTTCCTGACGACTGATTTTATCAATGATTTTTACTTGGAGTGGACCCGGGCACTTACGCAGGCTGGTATCCTCAACCACCAAACAGCCAAAGATCAGGACAATTACGCGATAAATCCAGCAGTGATTTGGGTGAATAAAGACACCAATCAATACACCTGTGATACGTGTGAGGACACGCAGTTTAGTAACGGACCGGTAAATCTTGTCCAGCAAGGCGCCTGTCTTAGTTATAGATGCACTGGGCATTATAACGCCTCTCCCCAAAATGAGAGCAATTACTATAAGGAGGTATATAATAGAAATAGATCCCCCAGGGTATTCGCTAAAGAGCATACCGGACTATTAGAAAGAGACGCCAGAGAGGCACTTGAATATGATTTTAAAAACAGAGAAAAACCGAATTCAGTCAATGCACTGATCGCTACCAGTACCTTAGAAATGGGGATCGATATTGGTAATTTGAACACGACTTACAATAATAGCATTCCACCACTACCGTCTAATTTTTTGCAAAGAGTTGGGCGTGCCGGTAGAAGCTCCGGATCAGCCACTGTTGTGAATTTCGCCAAAAATCAAAACCATGACCTGTATTATTTTACAGATCCGTTAGCGATGATGAATGGTGAGGTAAGCACTCCTGGTTGTTATCTGGAAGCCAAAGACATTTTAAAGCGTCATTTCACGGCATTTTGTGTGGACAGTTGGACTTCAGAGAATCCTTCGGATAATACAATTCCCGGCCAAATAAGGCTTTTAAAGCTCACGCATACTAGCCTTATTGATCCCAGTTTTTTTGTGAACCGGTTCAACAAATTCATTGAGACCCATAAAAGCGAACTAATTAGTTCATTTTTAAGTCAATACGATACAAATATCCAATATAATATTTTCCCGGAAATTGAGCAAAGCTTAAACACGGGTACTTTCTATGATTCCCTAATAAAGGTATTCGAGCGCCTCAAAATAGACTTACAAAAATTAGATGATAGAAGAAAGGACATTAACCAACAAAAGCGCACACTTAATCTCGCCAAAGGAGATCCACTGTTTGAAGATTTAAAAAAAGAACAAAAGAACATAAATGGACTTAAATCAACCATATACAATAAAAACATTCTTGAACACCTAACCAATTGTGGAATTTTACCCAATTATGCTTTCCCCGAAACAGGTGTCACACTTAATGCCAGACTGCATAGTGGTTCCAATGTCAAACAAGAATCGATCAGTCAAGACAAGACCTTTGAAATCGTTCGACCAGCCGTCAGTGCACTCAAAGAACTGGCACCAGAAAATTATTTTTATACCCAAGGCTATCGGTTTCAAATTTCAGGGGTCAATACCTTTAATTGGGGAGACCGCGCGATAAAACACACCAAACGTTTTTGTTCAAAATGCGATCATTTAGCGGACGATGCGAGTGCCAGCGCCGGCAATTGCCCCAAATGTGGTGATCCTTCCTGGTCTTCTTCTGCCAATACGCATACCTATGTTCAAATGACAGGAGTGGGATCTTTTTCCAATAGAGGTAAAGCGGCGCTAGATGACAGAAGTGACGATAGAGAACGCTACCCTTATCAAATGATGAGCCACGTGCTGCTGGACAAAGCTAGCTCAGAGGGTGCCTGGGTATTAAAAGATATTCCCTTTGGTATAGAATATGTCAAAAACATCCGGATATTGACGGCCAATTATGGCAGAAGTGATAGCAGTGATTCCAATAAAATAAATATTAATGAGATTGAAATCTTAAGAAAAGGGTTTGTCACCTGCAAAACTTGCGGCAAATCCGTGTCATCAACCCAACTATATAATGATGCCAGCGATTATCATTACGGGTTCTGCCGCCATAGGGACATTGTCTATGATTCCAAGCACCTACGCACGGATGTTTTTGAGGAAATATTTCTTTTTAAGGAAATGCAGACAGAAGCCTTGAAAATTGTTCTTCCCATACAAGATTTTGAAACGGAAACAGATATCAGTCTTTTTCAATCCGGATTAGAATTAGGATTCAAAAAATACTTCAAAGGCAATCCCAGTCATATTCATATCCTGCCTTATAAAGAGTACAATCAGAAAACCGATAAAACAGACAGGTTTTTATTGGTATATGACACCATACCGGGCGGTACTGGTTATTTAAAAGAACTCTTCAGCCCCGAAAGTTTTTCCCAGTTATTAAGGCTTGGTTATGAGGCCATTAAAAATTGTGAATGTCAGTTAAATGGTCATGATGGGTGTTATAAGTGCATCTATAGTTATCATAATCAGTACAATAGAGAAGATCTAAGTCGTGCCAAAGCAGAAAAGTGGTTCGAGAAGATTGTCCAAAAAGCCGGTCAGTGGGACCAAACCAATGCAGGGCTGACCTCCATTACCAATACAGGTAAAATTGAAGAATCAGAACTGGAAGAACGTTTTATTAAATACATTGCTAAGTATGCAGAAAAACTAAAAGGCTATACTTTTTCTGCAGTAAAAGAAGAAGGCGTCGTTTCTTATAAATTGGTCATTGACTCAGAAGATATCAAGGCTATTTATTGGATTAAACCCCAGGTGGTATTAGGGCCAAAAGATAATATCCAATTTAACACAAGAACTGATTTTATGATCAGCTGCGCAAAGTACAAGTGCAATGGCCAGGATTATCACTCTGAAATCAAAAAGATAGCGATCTATCTGGATGGTTATCAATTTCATGCATCTGAACAGCATAATAATTTTGAAAAAGATATTCAATTAAGATCAGCCATTATAAAAAATGAGCAATATAGAACCTGGACCCTTACTTGGGATGACTTGAATTATTTTGAAAAGCAACTAAAAGGCGATAATTCCTTAGCGATTGACCCTTTAGCCGCTTATATTCACACGCATGTCAGTCCCAATTTTCAAAAACTGCTGCCACAAATTAAAGATTTACAGCAGGCTAGAATTCCATATGCATCTGCTATAAATAACGTAGATCGGTTATTCTTTCAATTAATTCATCCCCCCATTGCGCCCAACAAAACTGCATGGTTTTACTTTTTGGGCTCCTGGTCAAAAAGTTTTCTAAATGTATCCTATGATCCGACCCAATTAAAACAGGTTTATAAAAAACAGGATATTCCAAATAGTTATATTAAAACAAACGCCAAAAAAGATTTAAACGGGCTCATTCCCGTCAATCAACCAGAAAACAAATTAATCATCGACTGGGATATCCTGGTTAATATTGGCACAAAACAGGTATACCAACATTTAATTATAAATAATCTCCAGGCAATTGATAAAGAAGACTGGCAGTTCTTCTGGAATATTTTCAATCTATTCCAGACCCCTCATATTTACGAATATAATAAAGAAGAGGAGGCCTTGGAGCTGGAGGATGACAATTGGAGCGAAGAACTTTTTGAAAATTATGCTGATTATTTGCATCCTATCATAGCTCAAGCCATCGAAAAAAACATCATAACCGTCGACAATAAGGATTTTATCGACAGCTATCTGGATAAGAATGGTCATGTACTGGCAGATGGGGAGCTCATCCTACAGGACATTAAAGTAGCTATTAATCCCAGTACCCCTGAATCTAAAAAGATTTTGGAAGAAAATGGATTTAAGATTTACAACAATGATGATTTAGATAATATTGATCTTTAAAAATAATGAACAATTAAAATATGAAATTATTTATATACGATAAATTTTGGGATGCATTTATCAAACTCAGCAAGGAGACCCAGCAGGCCACTAGAAATTTTATTGAAAAATTCCAGCAAAATTCTAAAAGTGCTGCCATCCATCTGGAGTCCATTAGCACTTTTAAGGATAAGACGCTTAGAACGGCCAGGGTGAGTCAAAAATACCGCGCTATTTTAAAAGAAGTGGTCCCTGATGATTTATATCTATTCCTATGGATAGACAATCATGACGAAGCGATGGATTGGGCAAAAAACAAATTGATTTCCTGGAATGAAAGGACCCAAGCTTATCAAGTCATTACTGTGGACGAGACGCAGGTCATCTCGACTACCAATCAGAACGCCGAGCATTTGCCGCAATTATTCATGGGTAAATACCCGCAAAGCGACTTACTTGAAATCGGGGTACCGGAAATACTCATGCCTTCTGTCTTAAAAGCGCAGGATATTAATGATTTAGAACAGCTTGAATCTTATCTTCCAGTTGATGCCTTTGAAAATCTATTTTGTTTACTAGACGGCGGTAACATAGATGTGTTAAAAACCGAAATAAAAGAAGGCGCTGTTGATGAAATAGCCAGTAAGAATAACGCCAGGTCCTTTATTGAGCTCACCGACAATGAAATACTTAATGAAGCCCTTCAAGGCTCTTTACATAAATGGAAATATTATTTGCATCCATCTCAGTCGAGCATCGTTAATGCTGATTATAAAGGCCCTATCAAGTTATCGGGAGGGGCTGGAACCGGGAAGACTGTGGCAGCACTTCACCGATTGAAGTATTTGGCAAAAAACAAATCAGACCAAAAACCTATTTTATTTACCACCTTTACAAAGGAGCTCAGTGATAATTTAAGGGAATTAGCCACTGCTTTAGAGATCCCAGCGAGTAGTTATGAAGTGCACAATATTGATCATTTAGCCTTTGCGATGGCTAAAGAATATAATTTACTGGATACAGCGACCAAGATTTTTGGTTTAAATACCCAAAAAGACGCAAAAGAAATTTGGATGGAAGTCCTGGACGATAATCTTACTGAACTCGACGAAGGCTTTTTAATCGATGAATTTGAAGAGGTGGTACTGGTCCAAAATCTTCACAGCAAAGAAGATTATCTTAAAGCCAGTCGTGTAGGCAGAGGCAAAGCGATCTCTAAAAAACAACGTATAGAGGTCTGGGATTTAATCGAGCAGTTTAAAGAAAAGAAGGGCGAGTCAAAGTATTACTACAAGGAGGAGGTTTTTAATTTGGTTTCAACCTATTTAAAGGATCACGGGATCACCAAATATGCCCATGTCATTGTAGATGAACTCCAAGATTTCACCAACGTAGAACTCAATTATATCAGGGCGTTGGCCCCCGAAGGCATGAACGACCTGTTTTTAGTCGGTGACCCCTTACAGAATATCTACCGCCGCAAGATTAATTTTTCAAAGGCCGGCATCAACATCAGAGGAAACAGAAGTAAAAGGTTAAGGATAAATTACAGAACCACAGAGGAAATCAATAAACTTGCTTTTAGCCTAGTTTCCAAGGTGGATTTCGACGATTTTGATGGCAATTCAGAGGATAAAACGGGCTACTTGTCCTTATTTCATGGTATGATGCCCACTTATAAGCTATATTGGAACAAACAACAAGAATTAGAAAATGTGACAGCTGAAATAAAACAATTGTTACAACAAGGCGTCCATTATGAGGAAATCCTTATTGCAGCTCGCAGAAAAGATTGCGTCAATGACTTCCGTAATCATTTGCATCAGCAAAACATCCCTCATGTGGATAAAAAATTACTCACAACAAAATCTGAGGGGATACGTCTAGGAACATTTCATGGTATCAAAGGCCTGGAATTCAAACATGTATTCCTGGTTGATGTAAATGACCGGACTTTACCCTACACGCCCACTTTTATTATGGAGAAACTAAGTGCAGAAGAACAAGCCCAATATATAAAATCAGAAAAAGCGCTTTTTTATGTGGCCATCAGCAGAGCGATTCAAAAGGTGAATATCTCTGGCATTGGTGCACCTTCAACGTTAATCCCAACCAGCATCACTGAAACCAAAAACAAATAGAAATAGGCCTTCTCATGAATATTTTACATAAGTATCCAATTACATTGACTATAGGCGCCCTGATTTTTTTTACGCTACTGAGCTACTCAGTAAAATCACAGGTGCCAAATCAGCAGGTAAAATTCACGAAGGACATTGTATACAAAACCGTAAACGGATGGCAGGGAAGACTGGATTTATATCAGCCCGTTAAGAAAGCTAAAAATGCCCTGGTCGTTTACATCCATGGGGGCGGTTGGATTCATGGTAAAAAAGAGGAAGAATACGATAAAATAAAAGTCTTTATCGATAACGGATTTTCGGTAGCCAATGTCGAATACAGGCTTGCGGGACAAGCACCTGCTCCAGCAGCGGTAGAAGATGTTAACTGCGCCTTAGTCTATCTGCTAAGGCATGCCAGAAAGTATCATATCAATACCAAAAAGGTCATCATTATGGGCGCCTCCGCCGGCGCCCATCTTGCATTACTGCTTGGATTGCAAAACACGGGAAAACCCTCTCCCTATAACGGAGAATGTAGCTATCCAAAATTTAAACCTGCCGGCATCATTAGCAAATATGGTCCCACAAATCTTATCACCTGGAAGGCGGCGACCTCCGCCGCCAGTCCTTTTTCTCAGTGGTTGGGGGATAAGCGGCTAGATACTAGTTTTGTCAAAGCCATGTCGCCCATTTATTATGTAAATCCACAGGTCAAACAGATACCAATACTGCTTGTCCACGGCAAAAAAGACCATACTGTCCCATTCCAGCAGGCAGTCACATTTTACCAGAAATTAAAATCCAATGGCAACCCCGTCGAGTTCCATGTTGTAGAAAATGGCGGTCATGGCAGGTTTGCACCGAAAGACGATGTACTGATGAACACCGCCATGATTGAGTTTATAAAAAAATGTATTGCTAAGTAAATTTTAAATAAAATTACACTGCACAGCCCCTCCCCCAAAAAAGACTACATAAAATAAAATAGCGAATCAGTTAGAACGACACCCCATACCTCAAATCAAAAGCCAGGAATGTTTATCTCGTCTAATCCTAGTCGCTTATGACTTTACAAATACAGTAAAATTTTTTGAAACTTTTTTGAGGTCACCTTGAAAAAGATCAAAGGTGAAAACATTATCGCCGTTTATGGAGAACAAAGAAAATTTTATACTTGTTATTATGAGTAGTGAAAACCAGATGGTGTCTATAAGGACAGCCGAGCTGTCGTCCTTATGCCGGGTGATCTTATTACTTCTACGTTCAAGTTGGAAGCTTTGCACCGTTGAGCAGAAAAATTATATTTCCTCAAAGAAGAATCGAGCAGACAAAACTGATATTATCCCATAAGTCTTGCGTTCCCGCACAGCGGCGGACGGGCGTTACTACAACAAACGCTAAAGCTCCTCTACAAGATATTCTTCTACGCCCCGGGTCTCGGATGAAAAAGAAATGCCTATGGCTATTTTTTTTCTGGGGTCAGCCGCGTAGGGCTGCAAATATCCCTTTTCTTTAATTTGAGCAAGTGCTTCAGCAGCCGTCCCGTCCAGCTTTAATTCCAGGACATAAATATATTTTTCGGTTTTGATCAGTACATCACACCTGCCGCCAGCATTATGCACTTCGCAGTAGACCTTTACGCCTACAAGCGTAAAAGTGAGAAAGGAGATAATCGTAAATATAGACTCCGTATCCGCCCGCCAGTAATCAAAGGGAATTCTGGCAATCAAGCCGTTCAGTTCCTTCACCAACGCTGCAGTATCCTTAGTATGTAATGCGGCTCTGATATTTGCCGCAAGCCCCTTTGATTCTTTCCAGGGCGCTCCCCGATAAGCGCTCAAAAGACCGTCAACAAGGCTTTCTTTTACCTCTCTGTTGGGGTAGCCCAGTTTGTATAGATCACCGTCATCCAACGTGCCTTTAATGGTCAAATAGCCTGTCTGAAAGAGCAGGGAACCCGGATTGGGATGTTCAGTATCAAAAGTAGACAGGGATAGATCGCTTAGCACCATCCCTTCTATATCATAAATCGTATGTTTCCTTAGTATTTTAACCAGAAAACCTGGCGTGCCGGTTTCAAACCAGTAATTCTGAAACTTACGGTACCTCATGTATTTAAGCAGAGAAAACGGGTTATAGACGGAGGTCTGTAGGTCCCAGGTATAGCCGTTATACCAATCCTTGATCTGAGCCAGGATATCGGGCTCCTTTTTCTGCAACTCCGCAATTTCCCCGGAAAAATTCTCTTCTAATTCCTGCTGGGTAATTCCAACGATGTTCCCAAATTGCTCTTCGAGGGTAATATTATCCAAATTATTGAGCCCTGAAAAAATACTCACCTTACTAAACTGACTCACACCCGTAATCAATAAAAACCGAATATACCGATCTGCATCTTTCAAAATAGAATAAAAGCTTTGCATGGTTGATCGGTTGGATTCTACAACTTCCGGCTGATCCAGAAAATCAATGATCGGCTTATCATACTCGTCAATAAGAATCACCACCTTGCCTTTGAGGGACGCCTTTTCAATGAGTTCTTTAAAACAATCCTTAATGTTGTCGCCTGCAATTTCTACCCCAAGATTTTCTGCATTTTTGGCAATAGCACGATCAATGGCTTCGGTAAGTCCCACGTATTCATACGCTAAATTGGCAAAACTAAAATGAATCACCGGATTGGACCTGGTCCAGTCCCACTGGTCATGGATCCAAAGGCCTTTAAAAAGCTGCTGACTGCCGCCGAAGAGTTCTTCAATGGTATCTACCAATAAACTCTTACCGAAGCGCCTGGGGCGGCTTAAAAAATAATATTCACCGGTGGTGACCAGTTGATGGATCTCTTTGGTCTTGTCTACATAGACATAACCGCCCTGCCGGATTTTCCGGAAATTTTGAATACCAATGGGGTACTTTTGTAACATATAGCGAAGATACGCTTATTCTCACTGATTTTGAGCCCAATCGGGGCAAAATCAGTGAGAAGGGGGCAAGAACCAGCCAGCAGGATAAAATATTTTATTTAATGCGCCAGCCCTGTAACTACTATCTGTTCAACCATAACATGGCCCAAATTCCTTAACTTAGCGCCATGGAAAAAAAACTATTTTTACTGGATGCCATGGCCTTGATTTACAGGGCCTATTATGCACTTATCCGTAATCCACGCCTGACCTCTCAGGGTAAAAACACCAATGCCCAATTCGGCTTTACCAATACCTTACTGGAACTTTTGAGTAAATACAAACCTTCTCATATGGCGGTTTGTTTTGATACGCATGCACCCACTGAAAGGCACACTGATTTCGAGGATTATAAGGCCAACCGGCAAAAAGCACCGGAAGACCTGCTTGAATCCATCCCAGATATTAAAAAGATTATAGAAGGTTTTAATATTCCCTGCATTGAATATGACGGTTATGAGGCCGATGATATCATCGGTACCCTGGCCTGGCAGGCGGCAGACGTCGGCTACAAAGTCTATATGGTCACTCCTGATAAGGATTATGGTCAGCTACTGACAAAAGAGGGTGTATTTATCTACAAGCCTGCCTACATGGGCAAAAAAGAAGAAATATTAACCGCCGAAAAAATCTGCGAAAAATGGGACATAGAAAGGGTTGAGCAAGTCATTGACGTTTTGGGACTAATGGGGGACGCCGTGGATAATATACCAGGCATCCCTGGCGTAGGAGAGAAAACCGCCGCCAAGCTGCTCAAACAATATGGCAATCTGGAAAACATTCTGGAGCACGCCCATGAAATCAAAGGGGCGCTGGGCAAAAAAGTACAGGAAGGCAAAGAAAGCGCCATTTTATCTAAAAAGCTGGCCACCATTATCACTGATGTGCCGGTTAGTTTCCATGAAGAAGACTTCTGCATCAAGGCCTTTAACCAACAGGCACTGGCAGATATATTCTCCGAGCTGGAATTCAGAAGCCTGGGCAAAAGAATTCTGGGAGAAAGCTTTAAGGTTGATGTCCATGTAAGCGTTCAAAGAGATTTGTTTGGCAATGTTGTGGAATCCACGGCGTCCGTATCGGAGATGGCCAAAAGCGGCGGGGACGCTTTTTTGCCCACCGAGGAGGTAACTGTTTCCATGGAAAGCAAAACCATTGAAAATACACCGCACCAGTATCATCTGGTGCAAGGTGACGCAGCGATTAATGATTTAATTGATACCCTCAAACAACATAAAGAAATTTGTTTTGATACAGAAACCACCGGTACAGATCCCAATAATGTAGAACTGGTCGGCATGAGTTTTTCCGTCAAAGCAGGGGAGGGCTATTATGTTCCCATTGAAGCGGATCAGCGGGAAGCCAACCGACAAGTTGCCCTTTTCAGCGGCCTGTTTGAAAATCCTGCTATCACCTGGATTGGCCAGAACTTAAAATATGATCTTTTGGTCATGAAATGGTACAGCCAGGATTTTAAAGGGGAGATCTTTGATACCATGGTCGCCAATTATGTCATTGAGCCCGATGGCAGAAGAAGCATGGATCTGCTGAGCGAAAAATATTTAGGTTATACACCGGTATCTATTACAGAGCTGATTGGCAAAAAAGGTAAAAACCAGGGCAATATGCGGGATGTCCCCCCTGAAAAAGCGGCTGAATATGCTAGCGAAGATGCGGATATTACCTTACAATTAAAGCAAGTCTTTGAACCATTACTCAAAGAAAAAGGCGTAGATAATGTATATTATCAAGCAGACCTTCCCCTGGTGAAGGTTCTGGCTGATATGGAATTCGAGGGTATAAAAGTAGATGAGGAATTTTTAAAGAACTATTCGGCCATCCTGGAAAAGGAAGCCGCCATCTTTGAAAAGCAGGTATATGATGCAGCCGGCGTCCATTTTAACCTGGCCAGCCCTAAGCAACTCGGTGAAGTCTTGTTTGAAAAACTAAAACTGGATCCTAAAGCTAAAAAGACCAAAACCGGCCAATATGCCACCGGCGAAGACGTACTCTCCAAACTGGCCGTGCAGCATACGATAGCTGACGATATTTTAAGTTTCAGGGAACTGACCAAACTTAGAAATACCTATGTGGATGCCATACCCCAGTTGATTAATCCTAAAACCGGCCGGGTGCATACATCTTATAATCAGACAGTAGTAGTCACCGGCAGACTGAGTAGCAATAATCCAAACCTGCAAAATATTCCGGTCAGAACCGTCAGGGGCAAAGAGATCAGAAAGGCATTTATTCCCAGAGATACTGACCACCTGCTGCTCAGTGCCGACTATTCGCAGATTGAGTTGCGGGTAGTGGCTGCCATCAGTGGAGATCAAAACATGTGTAATGCCTTTAAAAGCGGGGCAGATATCCATAGTGCCACTGCTGCAAAAGTCTTTGGCGTGCCTTTGGAGGCTGTTACCAAAGAGCAACGTTATAAAGCCAAAAGCGTCAATTTTGGGATCATATACGGTCAGGGGGCCTTTGGACTCAGTCAGAACCTGGGCATTACCAGAACAGAGGCCAAAGAGATTATTGACAATTATAAATCAGAATTTTCCGGTATCGCAAAATACATGGAAGATACCATTGCACGTGCAGGCCAAAACGGCTATGTAGAGACCCTGCTTGGCAGAAAGGCCTGGATCCGGGATATTAATTCAGCAAACTTCACGGTTAAAGGGTTTGCCGAAAGAGTGGCCATTAATGCGCCCATACAAGGTACAGCTGCCGATATGATCAAGCTGGCGATGATCAGCATTCATAAAGCGATGCAACAAAGAAAATTAAAGTCCAGAATGATCTTGCAGGTTCATGATGAACTGGTCTTTGATGTCCATAAATCGGAGCTGGAAGAGATGCAGGCGCTCGTCCTAGAGCTGATGCAATCGGCACTGCTCCTGCCTGAAGAAGTACCCGTTAAAGCAGAGATTGGCACTGGTAATAATTGGCTGGAGGCACATTAAACAAGGTTTAAGTGAAAATCTGGAGAAAAGTGAATAAAAATTGCGAAAATAATTGAATAGGGCCTTGAATGAAAAAGCGCTTCAAAGAGTTGGCATTCACCTCGCCCCATGCTTATAGACCGGGCAATTTTTGCAACAAATCAGCGTTTTTAATAATTGTATTATAATTATTTGGAAACGCATTTCTAAACAAAAAGGCTGTTTAGTAGGGTAGGGCCGTATTAAAAATAAATACAAGCTCTACTAAGCAGCCACAAGATAAAACCTCAACAGGTCCAAAGTTAAATGAGAAAAAGGATTCATTTTGTTCATTTTGTCCGCAAACACCTACTTCCGGCACTCATTATTAGCTGCATTTTAGCTAGCATGAGCGGCTGCCAAAAAGACCAGCTTTTAACAGGTAATACACTTTCTTTATATAATTCAGTAGATTCGGTTCAATTTAATGAGGTCTTTACCACCCAGCTGCAGCCAACACAATCTGTCAAAATATTTAATGGTAGCGAGCAGGCCGTAAATGTCCAGGAGTTGCAACTGGCAGGTGGGAAAAATTCACCTTTTAAGATCAATGTCAATGGCCAGGCAGGTACTGAATTTAGCAGCCTGAATCTCCCAAAAAACGATAGCTTCTATGTCTTTGTCACCGTGGCGCTGCCAGAAAATAATAGTGACGCCCCCTTTGAAGTCAAAGACAGCATTATCTATAACTATGGTAGCAAAACCGGCAAAATCATCTTACAGGCCACAGGCCTGAATGCCTTTTACCTTTCTGGCGGTACCCTTTCAAAAGATACAACCTGGACAAACAAACGTCCGATTGTCATTAACGGCAATTTGGCTATTGCCCAAGGCGCTACCCTTAATATTGAGCCAGGTACCAAGGTCTACACCAAAGCAGGCAAGGGCATTCAAATAAATGGCCGTCTGCAGGCTCTGGGGACCGCAGACAGCGCTGGTCAGATTCTGCTTACCGGCAGCAGGCTCGACATTCCTTATAATAACATGCCTGGAAGTTGGCAGGGCTTAAGTTTTGGCCCGAATAGCAAAAATAATAGACTGCAATTTGTCCATATTAAAAATGCCGTCAATGCCATTGCAGATACCTCCAGACCAATTACCGGTGCCCACACAGGCGATGAAAGTTATTTAACCCTGGAGGGTTGCGTTATCCTGCAAAGTAGCAAAGAGGCGCTACTACTTAGACATACAAGTGCGGTGCTTACGAATTGCCTTATTTATAACTCCGGTATCGGGATCCGGGCCATGGGGGGTACTTACCACCTTCAATATGTGACCATGGCAGGCTATAGCAATGATTATATTTACCACACAGATCCTTTGCTTTATCTGGCAGATCATCATGAAAATGGTCAGGCGGATCCACTGACGCTAACCGCCACCAACTGTATTATTACCGGAGATAACGACCCACTTGATGAGCTCTATTTGGATAATATAAATGACGCTTTTGATCTGAACTTTAAAAATGACCTGATCAAGGCGGCTGCACTGCCACCACTCGGTCATTTTACGGATTGCCTGCTAAATGCAGATCCTGCATTTACTTTAATCGATAACAGAAGAGCAGAATATGATTTTCAGTTACTTAGCATCTCTCCGGCAGTAGCAGCTGGCCTGCCCATTGCAGGTATAACAACGGATATGGCCGGTAGGTCCCGTTCTGCCAGCAGTCCATCAATGGGCTGTTATGAATTTAAGGAAGCTGCAACAGAGTAAATAACGATCCTGGCGTATATTTGAGAGTCATTATTCATATCAAAATCCACTCAAACAATGAAAAAGTACTATTTCTTAGGCTTATTAAGTATAGCGGTCCTTTTTAGTATGTCCTTTTGCAGCACTGGTAATTCAAGCCCAGTAGGGCAGGGCGGCACTGCAAATAATACGAACACCGGGATTTCCAACACAAAAACTAAATCGACCATGGCTAAGACAATCTATGATTTCAAAATCGCCTCCATTGATGGCGGCACCATTGATTTTTCCAAATACAAGGGGAAGTATATCCTGATAGTCAATACGGCCTCTAAATGCGGCTTTACACCGCAATACAAGGGACTGGAAAAGCTCTATAAAGATTATGGAGATAAATTAGTCATTGTAGGTTTTCCCTCTGACAATTTCCATGATCAGGAGTTTCATGACAACAAAGACATCCAGGCATTTTGTGAAAAAAACTATGGCGTAACTTTTCCTCTAACCACTCGGGTGGATGTGAAGGGAAGTGATATCACGCCGGTTTTTGATTACCTGACCCATAAATCCGAAAACGGACAACTAGATGCGGTGATCTCCTGGAATTTCAATAAATTCCTGATCGATCCTCAAGGGAAACTCCTGGCGCACTTTGATTCTAAAATCACGCCGGAAAGCCCAGAAATCACCCATTATTTTAAATAAATCCAAGGCTGGTTTATACAGCACCAACCGCCAGTTAACTGCTTTTCCCAATAAAGCAGTTAACTGGCGGTTCTTTTTTGACATCTAATTGGCATGATATGACAGCAACTGACCTAATTCATGTCAAAATATGATAAGCCATTTTTTAAAATTTTGCTTGAATCTGACAAATTTTACATTACATTTTTTTATCATTATTTATTTATGTAATATAACAAATACAATATATAAGGTCGATATTTTGATAATATTCAATGAATCTAAAAATCCTTTGAATATTCTATAAACAAGTAGGCTCTTAACAAACATTAGTTTAAACATCTTCAAAATTTTTTGATGAATATTTAGAAAATATAAAAATTATTGTCTAATTTTATGCCTGTTCGTCAAAATTGACGGGTATATTCATTCACTATTTGTTGTAGATATGTCAAGACCAGAAAATCAGCAGGGACTTTATGACAGCTCCTTTGAGCATGATGCGTGTGGAGTGGGTTTTGTAGCCAATATTAAAGGCAGAAAATCCCACCAGAATGTTGCTGACGCTCTAACCATATTAGAAAATATGGAACACAGAGGGGCCTGTGGCTGTGAGCAGAATACAGGCGACGGTGCCGGTATCATGATACAGACGCCCCATGAATTCTTTTTTGAGGAATGTCTGAAAATGGGCATTCACCTGCCCGCCTTCGGAAAATACGCTGTGGGCGTTTTATTTTTCCCAAGAGATTTAAGATTAAGAGAAGAGTGCCGGGGTATTTTTAACAGGGCCGTCGAGACCTTGGGCCTGGAAATCCTCACTTATAGAAAAGTACCGGTAAATACGACTGATATCGGTAATACAGCACTTTCTGTAGAACCAGAGATGGAGCATGTCTTTATTGCCTGCCCCGATCATATCACAGACCCAGAAGCATTTGAAAGAAAATTGTTCGTGCTGCGTAATTATGCAGTGCATACAATATTAAATACCGTCAAAAATGATGAGATCGGTTTTTATATCGCATCGCTTTCTTATAAAACAGTCATCTATAAAGGGCAGCTGACCAGTGGTCAGGTGCGCACATATTTTAATGACCTGAATAATAAAAAGGTCGTTTCGGCCTTTGCACTGGTACACTCCAGATTTGCAACCAATACCTTCCCCTCCTGGAAACTGGCTCAACCTTTCCGCTACATAGCGCATAACGGCGAGATCAATACCCTCCAGGGAAACCTAAATTGGCTAAAAGCAGGTGAAGGTGATTTTGTCAGTGATTATTTTACCGAGGAAGAAATCGATATGCTGTTGCCTATCGTCACTTCACAGCAATCTGACTCGGCTTGTCTGGACAATATGGTAGAACTGCTCACCTTAACGGGTCGCAGTTTGCCGCATGTTATGATGATGTTGATACCGGAAGCCTGGGATGGTAATGATCTGATGGATCCTGTTAAAAAGGCCTTTTATGAATATCATAGCTGCCTGATGGAACCCTGGGATGGTCCAGCCACGATATCTTTTACAGATGGCAAAATCATTGGTGCCACACTGGATAGAAACGGCCTGCGTCCTTCCAGATTCTGCCTTACCAGCGATGACAGGGTAATCATGGCCTCAGAAACCGGCGCCCTTATTGTTGATCCAGCCACTATCATTCAAAATGGTCGCCTGCAACCAGGTAAAATGTTTGTAGTGGATATGGAACAAGGCAGGATCATCAGTGATGAAGAATTAAAAACAGAAATTTGCTCTGCTAAACCTTACGCGGAGTGGTTGAATAAATATAAGATCCGCATGGAAGAGCTTCCAGAACCCAGGGTACAGTTTACCCATCTGGAGGATGCGCAGATTTTTAAATACCATAAAGCCTTTGGCTATTCTCAGGAAGATATCCATGATATTATCTCCCCGATGGCTATAGGCGGCAAAGAACCAATCGGTTCCATGGGATCAGATGCTCCACTGGCCGTTCTTAGTGATCAGCCACAACATCTGAGTGCTTATTTTAAACAATTATTTGCCCAGGTCACCAACCCGCCGATCGATCCGATCCGGGAACGCATGGTGATGTCTCTGGCTACTTTTCTGGGCTCATCCGGTAATATATTAAAAGAAGAACCTGAATACTGCCACACCCTGGCACTGAAAAATCCGATTTTAAATAATATCGAGCTGGAAAAGATCCGCTCCATCGACACGGGCAGTTTCCAGGCCAAGACCCTGCAGACTTATTTCAGGGCCAATGGTGAACCTGGTGCCTTAAAAGCCGGCATTGACAGGCTTTGCCGTTATTCAGTAGACGCTGTTAACGACGGATTTGAAGTACTGATCTTAAGTGACCGCGCTATTGACAGTGAGCATGCCGCTATACCATCACTATTAGCAGTATCCTCTGTACATCACCACCTGATCCGTAAAGGACTTCGTGGCAAAGTAGCCCTGGTGGTGGAAGCTGGAGATATCTGGGAAGTACACCACGCTGCTTGTCTGATCGGTTTTGGTGCAACGGCGCTTAATCCATATCTGGCGCTCTCTACCATTCGCTCCCTGAAAATAACAGGCCGTCTTAAAACGGATCTGACCGTCCATGAGCTGAAAAAGAATTACGTGAAAGCCATCTGCGAAGGCTTGTATAAAGTCTTCTCTAAAATGGGTATTTCTACCTTGCAGTCTTATCAAGGTGCCCAGATTTTTGAGATCATCGGGATCAATAAAGAAGTTGTAGGTCGTCATTTTACCGGCGCTACCTCCAGAATTGAGGGCATGGGGCTGGATGAGATAGCCAAAGAGACTTTATATAAACACCGGTTTGCCTTCAGCAAAACGGAAATTCCCATTGACAGATTACCCGAAGGTGGCCTTTATCAATGGCGCAGAAAAGGCGAAGTGCACTTATTTAATCCTTCCACCATTCACCTGTTACAATACTCTACCAGGATGAATGATTACAAGATTTATAAGAAATACGCCAAACTGATCAACGAACAGGGCAAAAAAGCCGTTACCCTGCGTAGCCTGTTTGCCTTAAAACCAAATAGACCTTCTATCTCTATTGATGAGGTAGAACCGGCAGAAAATATCTATAAGCGCTTTGCGACAGGAGCCATGTCTTTTGGTTCCATCTCCTGGGAAGCACATACCACACTGGCCATTGCGATGAACCGCCTGGGCGGCAAAAGCAATACCGGTGAAGGTGGGGAAGATGAGATCCGTTACCAACCAATGGAAAACGGTGATTCTATGCGGTCTGCTATTAAGCAGGTGGCTTCTGCCCGTTTCGGGGTGACCAGCCAATACCTGACAGAGGCAGATGAATTACAGATCAAAATGGCTCAGGGCGCTAAACCTGGTGAAGGTGGACAGCTGCCAGGCCATAAAGTAAATGACTGGATCGGACGCGTGCGTCACTCCACACCAGGGGTTACCTTAATTTCACCGCCACCACACCACGATATTTATTCCATTGAAGATCTGGCGCAGCTGATTTATGACTTGAAAAATGCAAACCGCGCTGCCAGGATCAATGTAAAACTGGTCTCCAAAGCAGGAGTAGGCACCATTGCTGCCGGGGTAACCAAAGCCAAGGCAGACGTGGTACTGATTTCAGGTTTTGATGGTGGCACGGGTGCCTCACCGATCAGTTCCATTAAACATGCTGGTCTGCCATGGGAATTAGGGCTTGCAGAGACCCATCAGACCCTGGTGAAAAACAACCTGCGTAGCAGGGTTGTTGTACAGGCAGATGGTCAAATGAAAACAGGTCTTGATATTGCTATTGCAACATTACTGGGCGCAGAGGAATGGGGTGTCGCTACCGCTGCACTGGTGGTTGAAGGTTGTATTATGATGCGTAAGTGTCATTTGAATACCTGCCCTGTGGGCGTAGCCACCCAAAACGAGACCTTAAGAGGTCGTTTCTCCGGCAATGCTGATCATGTCGTGAACTTCTTTAAGTTTCTGGTTCAAGATCTTAGAGAGATTATGGCGGAATTAGGTTTTAGAACCATCAATGAAATGGTAGGCCAGGTAGATTGTCTGGAAAAAAGAGAAAATATCACGCACTGGAAATTCTCCAAACTGGATTTGTCTCCCATCTTGTATAAACAACCTACAGACAGTAACTGTAGTGGTCTGTACCAGACCGAGCTGCAAGATCATGCGCTCGAAGAGGTGCTGGACTGGCAACTACTTAAAACGGCTGCACCGGCTCTAGAAAATGGTACTCCGGTTAAAGGTGACTTTGTTATCCGTAATATCGACCGTACAGCAGGAACAATCCTGTCTAATGAGATCACCAAAAAATATAAAGCCGAAGGCCTTCCTGAGGATACAATTAAATTGCACTTTACCGGCACTGCCGGACAAAGTTTCGGGGCATTTAATACACGGGGCGTCACACTGGAACTGGAAGGTGATGCCAACGATTATATTGGTAAAGGGCTAAGCGGTGCCAAAATCATCGTCTATCCTTCCAAAAAATCAAGTTTTGTTGCAGAAGACAATATTATCATCGGCAATACCGCCTTTATCGGGGCAACTTCCGGTGAGGCTTATATTCGGGGAAAAGCCGGTGAACGCTTCTGTGTAAGAAACTCCGGCGCGAAGGTCGTGGTCGAAGGCGTAGGAGATCACGGCTGTGAATACATGACAGGCGGTGTGGCCGTCATCCTGGGAGAGACTGGACGCAATTTTGCCGCTGGCATGAGTGGTGGAGTGGCCTACATCTATGATGTCAAAGGGCAACTACCCACACTATTCAACAGTGAAATGGCCGAACTGGAACCACTGGAAGAACAAGATATCGCACCGCTCAAAGCTTTGATTGAAAAGCACCTGGCTTATACGGACAGTAAGGTGGCCAGCTTTATTATCAGCGACTGGGAAAATCAGCTGAAAAACTTTGTCAAAGCCATGCCACGCGATTATAAAAAAGCACTTTTGGCAGCAAAGCAAACAGCCGCTGCCACTAAATAAAAGTATTAGCGGCCACCCGTTTACATAGCAACTGTGGCCGCTGATAAGTCAATTTTTACCAATAATAGATTATTTTATAATAAGGGGACGATGGGAAAAATAACTGGATTTTTAGAGCACACACGCGAGCTTCCTGAAAAAAGAAGTATTGCTGAGCGTGTTAAAGATTATAAAGAGTTCAATCAGCTCTATAAAGGAAATAAACTAGAGCAGCAAGCTTCAAGGTGTATGGATTGTGGTGTTCCTTTTTGTCACAACGGTTGTCCTTTGGGCAACCTGATTCCAGAATTTAATGACGCGGTCTACCGGGAAGACTGGAAAGAAGCATTTGATATATTATCCTCCACCAATAACTTTCCTGAATTTACCGGAAGGATTTGTCCGGCTCCCTGTGAAAGCGCCTGCGTTTTAGGCATCAATCAACCGCCGATCGTTATTGAAGAGATCGAAAAACATATCATAGAAAAAGCCTTTGAACTGGGTCTGGTAAAACCACGCACCTCCATTGTGCGTACCGGCAAAAAAGTAGCCGTCGTAGGTTCCGGCCCTGCCGGTCTTGCCGCTGCAACGCAACTAAATAATGCAGGACACCAAGTGACTGTTTTTGAAAGAGATGATGCACCAGGTGGACTGCTCAGATACGGTATACCGGATTTTAAACTGGAAAAGCACATCATTGACCGCAGGTTGTCTGTACTTGAACAAGAAGGGGTCACCTTTAAACTCAATGCCAATGTCGGTGTAAATGTCAAGCTCAATGATATCTTAAGAGAAAACAATGCGGTGGTACTGGCGGGCGGTTCAACCGTTCCCAGAGATTTGCCCGTGCATGGCCGTTCCTTAAAGGGTATTTACTTTGCCATGGAATTCTTAAAGCAACAAAACAAACGTGTTGCTGGCCGGGATCCACTGGCAAAACCAGAAATTGAGAGTAATATTCTGGATGAAAATGTTACAGCCACAGGTAAACACGTCATTGTCATTGGTGGTGGGGATACAGGTAGTGACTGCGTGGGTACTTCTAACAGACAAGGCGCCAAATCCATCACTCAATTTGAACTGATGCCCGTACCTCCTAAAGAGCGTACTGAATTTATGCCCTGGCCAACTTATCCTATGATCCTTAAAACCACTTCTTCCCATGAAGAAGGCGCTCAACGACATTGGGCGATTGCCACCAAGGAATTTATTGGTGATGATAAGGGTAACCTGAAGGCCATCCGGGTAGTTGATCTGGAATGGAAATCAGAAAATGGCCGGCCTTCTCAGTTTTTAGAAGTCAAAGGCAGCGAAAGAGAATTACCCTGTGACCTGGCCTTACTCGCAATGGGCTTTTTACATCCGTTGCAAACAGGCATGGTCGATGAACTAGGACTTGATCTGGATGAAAGAGGTAATATTAAGGCCACGGAAAAAGAATTTGCCACATCCATTCCTAAAATATTTGCCTGTGGTGATATGCGCCGCGGCCAGTCATTGGTTGTCTGGGCTATCAGCGAAGGCAGGGAGTGTGCCAGAAAGGTAGATGAATATCTAATGGGACATTCTGTGCTGGAAAGCAAAGATGCCAATTTGATTGTAAATAATGTTTAAGCGGTTAGATGTAAGGTAATTTCAGGCAGCACTAAAACGCCTGCACGGGTTACACAACAAATTGACGCTTTATAAATACCTTGTTTTAAAAGACAAAAGCAATCTAAGAAAATTTAGATTGCTTTTTGTCTTTTGTCTTTTGTGATTGCAAGTACCTACGTATTGCAGATACTGCTGCCAAACATAAGTAAATGGGTAAATGGGGCGCGGGGAGCGGGGAGCGGTGCGTAGGTAGTGGTAAGTTCAGGATTCTTGCTGGCGCCTCATTAACCTTACATTGAAAAAGCCCCTTTAATATTTACATATTTAAAAGAGGCCTTTTTGTAACCAACTATCTTTATTGCGCTATCTATTGCTATATTTATGAGGCGCGCTTTATTGCGTTACGAGGGTGCCTACATTCTGGCCTTCAATTACGGCTCGCAGGTTACCTGGTTTATTCATATCAAATACAATGATTGGCAGCTTATTTTCCATACAAAGGGTAAATGCGGTCATATCCATAATCTTCAGATTATTGTCGATACATTCCTTGTAGCTGATGGTCTCATATTTAACTGCCTCAGGGTCTTTTTCAGGATCAGCGGTGTAAATGCCATCCACCCTTGTTCCTTTCAAAATAACATCTGCCTTGATTTCTATGGCCCTGAGTGACCCACCTGTATCTGTGGTGAAATACGGATTACCTGTACCTGCACCAAAGATCACGACTCTGTTTTTTTCCAGGTGTCGAATGGCTCTTCTGCGAATATAAGGTTCTGCAACCTGATCCATCTGCAAAGCGCTCTGCAGGCGGGTGAAAATACCAATTTTCTCCAACATAGCCTGCATGGCCATCCCGTTGATAACGGTTGCTAACATCCCCATATAATCACCGTGCGCTCTTTCAATACCACTTTCTGCCTCATTCATCCCCCGATAGATATTCCCGGCACCGATAACGACTGCCACCTGAACCCCCATATCAGTAATGCTTTTAATATCATTGGCGTATTGTTCAATGATTTTTGGATCAAAGGGTTCTGTACTATTCTCGGCCTTCAGGGACTCTCCAGAGAGTTTGAGTAAGACACGTTTATATTTAGGGAGCATGGTGATTGATTTGTTTGTCTGCAAAATAAAGGGATTTTTTATGTACCGCCAACTGCTAATACAGCTCCTTTTCCAAGTTGGGGACCAATCGTGCAGAAATTGTGGAAAAGTCATTCTATCCTAAGTGTTTCTGATAGAATACTTTGACAGTTAGAAAATTAATATTTAATATTGTACACGGCCAGTATAGAAAACCAAACCTAATGGCTCTTTTTGCAATGTCTTTTCAAATCAATGCCAGATACGTTGAACAAATTGTCTTTGAGAACACTGCTCCCAGAGAAATTTATGGGTTATTGCTGGAAGCCATCTCACTGATCGGCTGGTCGCTGGGACCGGTAGCTGAGGAGAACATCACTGCCTTCCCGGGGATTTCAATTGTACCTTTTGGAGAAGTAATCCATATGGAAATCAATCACGATACCGTAACAGTTGCCAGCAGCTGTATTATGCCCCAGCTCTGGAGCTTTGGGCAAAATAAGCGTAATATCCGAAAACTGGGCCGGGCACTCAACCATTTGCTTAAAAACCGGACTTCCGAGCAATTAAATAGGCAATATATCATCGCCAGTTCAACATTCATTGCCGCCCGTCACGAAAAAGCTGCAAATGAGCGTTTTAATCAAATAACCAATTCCACCAGCAAGATTTCCGGATTTATATCCATATTTAATCCCAAACCAGGTTATTTTATCACCCCCATTCTGATTGATCTGAATATTCTCTATTTTCTACTGATCGGTTTTGCTGGCGGAGGCTTTTGGCACTATTCACTAAGAGGCTTTGACTATTTAGGGGTCAATTTGCTGGATTTAACACTCACAAAGCATCAGTGGTGGCGGTTATTAAGCTATCAGTTTATACACGCCGGTTTTTTACATTTGATCGGCAATATGTTTTCGCTGCTCATGATAGGAGCCTATTTAGAACCGCTGTTAGGAAGAGCCCGGTTTTTATTTTTCTATCTTTTATGTGGTGCTATGGGCGGCCTTTTAAGTATTTACATGCACCCATTCAACGGATCTGTGGGTGCTTCGGGTGCCATCCTGGGTATGTACGGTGTTTTTTTGGCACTGCTTTTATCCGACCTGATCGAAAAGCACACCAGGAGGGCCATATTTTCTACCCTTATTTTTTTTATCGCAGTGCAGTTACTCAGCGGATTGCAAGGTGCAGTAGATAACAGTGCGCACGTAGGTGGTCTGATCACCGGTTTTTTGCTGGGGCTTATTGCTATTGGTGGCATCCGTACGGAAAACATTTGGACAACAGCCAAAAGGCTGTCCATTATTTTGGTCTGTTCGATAGCCATTGTCTTTTTTTCTTTAAAAAAAATGCCCAATCCCGCCAATACTTTCCGGTCGATTATACAGGAATTTAATATGAATGATATCAGGGCACAGCATTATCTAAGTCTGCTGGATGAGGTCTCCGACGATGAAATTGTCCTGGAAATTAAATACCAGAGCCTGGGGTTTCTAAAACAAAATGCCAGGGTACTGGACAGACTTGAGCAGTTGCCCATCGGTCAAAATGGGCATTACCGGGTAAATCTGCTACGTAAATATTTACTGTTGCAAGCCAAAAGAGCCGCCAGTGAAATGTTATGGATATATTATGGTCGCAGAAATAAAAAATATATGGACCAGATCCACGCCTGTGATACTGAATTACACCGAGTCACCTATGAACTGGAAAATACCACCTGGACCTTCCAATAATTTAATAAAATTGCTGTTTGGCTCTATGGGCTAATTCATATAGCTGCCTGTAGTCGACTTAATTAAAACGGCCCAGCATATGCTTGTATAAGAAAATGGTTTTCTCCAAGCGCACCCTGGGCCGTCTTTGCTTATTTTTTCTTTGCTTTTAAAGTGTCTCTTTCAACCAAGTGAAAAATTCTCTTTGCCATACCAGGGCATTTTGAGGTTGCAACACCCAATGATTTTCATCAGGGAAGTAAAGCAGCTTGCTTTTGATGCCTCTGAGCTGTGCAGCCTGAAAGGCCCCCTGACCCTGTTCAATGGGCACCCGGTAGTCAATGCCGCCTTGCACGATCATTATAGGCGTATCCCATTTGTCAACAAAATTTACCGGGGAGGCAGCGTAAGATGCCTGCGCGGCTTTATTGTCCTTTTCCCAGTAATAGCCTCCTTTTTCCCATTTTTCAAACCAAAGTTCATCGGTGGTCCCGGTCATGGAAACAAAATCAAAGACCCCGTCATGGGCAATAAAGGTTTTAAAGCGTCCTTCATGCTTGCCTGCTAATTCAAAAACTGAATAACCACCAAAGCTTGCGCCTACGCAACCAATTCTTGATTTATCCACATAAGGCGCTTTGGCAATATCATCGGTCGCATCTAAATAGTCTTGAATAACCTCACCGCCCCAATGTTTACTAACAGCCGCATTCCAGGCTGTTCCATAGCCAGGCATACCCCTTCGACAAGGAATGACGATAATATAACCTTTTGAGGCCATCAGTTGGAAATTCCAGCGATAAGAGAAAAATTGGGTCGTTGGAGACTGAGGGCCGCCCTGGCAATATAACAGGGCGGGATATTTTTTTGTTTTATCAAAATCAGGGGGATAGACAATCCACAGCATCATCTGATGACCGTCTTTGGTCTTGATCCATTTGCGCTCAGTGGTGACAGGTGCTAAATGACTATAGGCTTCATCATCCACATGGGACAATTGCTTTAGGGCACCCGTCTCAATATTTAACGCATAGACCTCCGCCGCTCTTGAAATGTCTTCCTTTTCTACAATCAGTTCGTCACCCACCTGGGCCAGGATAGATTTTACATCAAAGTCTCCTTTGGAGATCTGCCTGATCTGAGGCATCATCTTAGTCAGTCCTATATCCTGAACAGAGAACACCTGCATCGTTCCATCTACAGGGGCGACAAAAAACAAGGTCCGGTCATCTGAGCCCCATTTAAAGGAGGCGACATTGATCTGATCCTTAAATCCGGTCAGATTCACCGTTAAATCTCCCGTACGCACAACCAGGTCTGTTTTATCCGCTTCATATCCTGGAGTCTTCATTTGCAACCAGGCCATTTTGCCTTTTTTATTAAAAGCAGGGGAGAGGTCATAGCCCAGATTCTTTTCAGTAAGATTCTGTGTTTTGCCGGTAGCAATATCATAGGCATAAATATCCGTATTGGTACTCTCAGCATAGGCAGTGCCATATTGCTTTTTACAGACATAGATAATTTTTTTACTGTCGGGTGTCCAGATATAATCTTCGGGACCGCCAAAGGGTTGCTGCGGGCAGAAATAAGGCTCTTTTTCCATGATATCCTTTTTCTGTCCTTCTACTGGTTTGCCATCTTGGTAAGGTGCAAAAAAGACATGATCAAAGCTCCCCTTGAACCATTTATCCCAATGACGATAGTTTAAAGAAGTATATACTTGGGCAGAGGTCTTTTGCAGTTCAGGATAGCGGTCGCTACCCAGTACTTTCTCCAGCTTGACCGCTTCACTACTCAATATATATTTGCCATCCGGAGAAATCCGGTCGTTTGCGAGCAAGGCATTTTTTTCGTCTTCTGTAATTTTTGTAGCTGCGCCACCAGCCAGTGGCATCCGAAAATAAGCGCTTTCCATTTTATTGTCCTCAATATCTGGCGTGGATACTTTGTAGATAAGCGATTTTCCATCCAGGGTGATCCCCTGGGCGCTTACGCGCCCCAGGGACAATAACCCTTCGGGGGTCAAGGGAGCTTTTTGTGCGGTGGCCTGTAACATGGTGAATGCGGCTAATGTGATTAATATTTTTTTCATGTGTTGAAAATTAATGAAGGCCAGGGTAGCTGTTTTAACTTTAAATACCAAACCTACTACCTGTTAGCCAGGAGGGCAAAAATAGCTAAATTTAAAGGAGAAAGAAAATTGAGCAGCATTAAGGGCCAAATTGTTCTTAAAGTTGGTAGGGTTAAAAGCTGTTTTCTATCGAAGCTTATGTTAAAAGACAAATAAGTGACAGAGGCTATAGGTGGAAAAATAGGGAAGATCTTATTTTTGCAACACTTTTATAAGATACTTTTTATCAGGGCATTGCCCCATTTTATATCAAAGAATTTAAAACATGAGATTATTATCCCATTCAGTTGTACGAATGCTCTGCGGTGGACTATTCATACTATCCTCTTGTGGCAGCACCCAAAATAGTGAGGCCGCTAAAACCGCAGCCGCACAGCAAGTAATAGCGACAAAAGGTCATATTTTGCCTATAGATACGGCTGCCAGTAAGGTCCTTTGGAGAGGCTCTAAGCTGATCGGTGCTGACCACTCTGGCTATGTGCCGCTCTTAGAAGGCCAGATCAGCGTCCAGGGATCGCAGATAAGTGGTGGAAAAATCACCATGGATATGAAGGCGCTTCAACCAACTGATCAGGATCTGGAAGGTAATACCAAGTTAAAAGCGCATCTTTCTTCTCAGGATTTCTTTTCTGTGGATTCATTTCCGTCCGCTTCCTTTGAAATTACCAAAATCGAACCGGGGACCAGTACAAGCAGTGTTACACCGGATAGTGGAAAAGATGCAAAAGCCGCTGGTATTCAGACAAATACAACAGTAACAGGCAATATGACGATCAAAGGTATTACCAAGTCTATTACTTTCCCGGCCGAGGTGCATGCAGATTCCACAGCTGTTGACTTTCGGGCGGCCTTTGCCATTGACAGAACCAATTGGGGGGTTAATTACGGGTCTGAAAACTCCATAAAAGATAAGATAATCAACAAAAACATTGATTTTCAAATAAATATAAAAGCAGGCAAGTAATAGGTAGGACATATTAATCCCGCCTATCCATTATTTTTATTCTATATTTTTTCTTAATTTTATTGATAATAACCGGTTAGGGCCGATGATTATTTGTCTATGCCGGCTATTATTCGTAACTTTGCCGCCGATTTTGGGGATAATTATGTTATAATATTGAAAATTAAATATAATTTTGAAACAAATCGACCTTAGGGTACGTTTTATATCTATCATTAAAGCCATTATATAATATGAGGCAGCTTAAAATTGCCACTCAGATCACCAACCGTGACTCGCAGGCCGTAGAAAAATATCTTCAGGAGATATCCAAAATCTCTATGATTACACCTGAAGAAGAAACTACGCTGGCTCAGCGCATCAAAATGGGTGATCAATGGGCTTTAGACAAATTGGTTCAGTCCAATTTGCGCTTTGTGGTATCTGTCGCTAAGCAGTACCAGCACCAAGGCTTATCCCTTAGCGATCTGATTAACGAGGGCAACCTCGGCTTAATTAAAGCGGCACAACGCTTTGACGAAACCAAAGGTTTCAAATTCATCTCTTACGCCGTATGGTGGATTCGCCAGTCCATTTTACAAGCGTTGGCAGAGCAGGGCAGACTCGTCCGCCTGCCTCAAAACAAAATTGGCACGTATAACAAGGCTAACAAAGCCTACATGGCATTCGAACAAGAACATGAAAGAGAGCCAAGTACGGAAGAACTAGCCAGTATCCTGGAAATGAGCGAGACAGAAATCAACAACATTTTCCAAAGTAACACCAGGCATACATCTCTGGATGCACCAGTGCACGAAGCAGAGGATGTGGCCATGGGGGACCTTTTGGAAGGTGCGGATGACACCGATGATGATGTCATGAAAGATTCGCTGAGAGAAGAAATTCGCCGGGTACTAAAATCACTGAGCCCAAGAGAAGCGGAGATTGTCAATGCTTATTTTGGCCTGGAAGGTGAAAACGGTATCACCATTGAGCAGATCGGTCAAAAATACGATCTGACCAAGGAGCGTATCCGTCAGATTAAAGAAAGAGCGATTAAACGCTTACAAAAAGCCCGCTATAGCGGTGCCTTAAAATCCTATTTAGGATAAAGACCAGTATTATTTTTTAAAAGGTGCTTTTGCGGTTTAGCAAAAGCACCTTTTTTATTGCCCTTATCGCCTACATACTGCTCAACCTCCCTCCAAACAGGTCGTTATGCGTTTTACTATTGGACGATTGCGACGAAAGCAGACAATTGAAGAGGCGGGCACTAATATATATTATGTATAACATAATATATATTAATTGCTTATTTTTGTCTTGACATTCTAATTCAAGGTATCTTTGAAAATATTTTAAATGAATACACATAAATGGATAATGAAGTTTTTACCTCCATCAACAACAAAAGCCTGGTAGACCGGGTAGAGGCAAACCTGATAGATTTATTACATCAGCGAAAATTAAAAGTTGGTGATACGATTCCAAAGGAGCTTGAATTGGCAGCGGCACTAGGTGTCAGCCGAACGGTAGTCAGGGAAGCACTGATGCGCCTGCGTATGATGGGACTGATTGAAAGTAAAAAGAAAAAGGGTAGTGTTATTACCAATCCGGATATATTCGGTAATCTGGCCAAAAGCCTCAATCCTTATGTCTTAAGTGAAGATACGCTAAAAGAAATATTTGAGATCCGCCTGGTGCTGGAAATTGGGATGGCTGATTTGCTTTTTAAACATGTAACCCCTCAGGATATTAAAGAGCTTAAGGAAATTGTCAAAAATGAGCCCAGCTCCACCAGCGGCGAAAAGTTTGAGGCTGCTTATGAAATTAAGTTCCATGGCAAACTCTATAAAATCTCCAAAAATGAGACCCTAATAAAATTTCAAAGCCTTCTATTACCCATTTTTGATTTTGTGGAGAAAAGTGATTTAATTGAACCAGCTCAAAATCCCAAAAAATTTGTGTCTCATAAACAATTGGTCAGTATTTTAGAAAAGGGAACACCTGAGGATTTTAGAAGTGGTATGCGCGTGCATTTATCCAGCCATTTTGCACGCCTGGAAAGAAAAATAGGATCCTAACGGATTGCCATATCGTTCAATTAAGCAAAACAAACAAGCCGCAGATAATGGGTTAACCAAAACTGCGGCTTGTTTGTTAGTTCATTATTAATACTTTGGATATCCTGGTGTTTGTTGCAAGTCTCTATTATTGGTCAGTGCATTTCTGTCGATTGGCCAAAGGAGTTTATAGGCCTGTGAAGAAGAAAGCGATGTGTGTTCAAATACGTACTGATCACCCATACTTCTTAAATCATACCACCTTTTTCCTTCCAACATAAATTCCAGTAAACGCTCCTGTAATACCGCTTCTTTAGGGTCTGCGTCAATTGCCTGATTGGGATACCCCTGAACAGCTGCATTATAATTATCGCCAAAGGCGCGCTTCCTGACTAAATTTATATCTGTCGTCGGGTCCTGACCAAGCAAAATCTCAGCCTCCGCTTTTAAAAGCAACAGATCTGCATAACGGTAAATAGGAAAATCGTTGGTATAATTGCGGACACCTGAGGATTGCTCGCCAGCATATTTTTTCATAAAACAACCTGCTATGCTATAACTGCCATCCGAATTTTTATTATATGCTGGCTGGATGTTCCACCATTTTCTGGAATCCTTATCGCTATAGGCGCGAAAAGAAGCAATTCTTGTCGGGCAACGCAGCAGTCCACCCCAGTTATTGGTAGCATCAAATTTCATATGATGGACTGAATCATAAAAATTTTGAATCAGGCTTGCTTGCGGGACGAAATTGCCGATAAATCCCAGGGTTGATTCATTGAGTTTATTGGTACTGGCAAAAATAATTTCACTATTTCCTTTTTCGGTAAATACATCCCCATAGACGGGTAATAAGCTTAAAGTGGGAATATTTTTTTGAATATCAGTTAAAGCAGATTCGGCAATTGTCGCATCAGTCTTTCCTCCCTGTCTATTTGCCGTCCAAAGATACACTTCAGCCTGCAGCATGCGTGTAGCAGCCTTTGACCAGAAACCTTTGTCCTGCCTGAAGCTGTAATCATCGCCAAAATCAGCCAGCGAGCTATCAATATCAGTTTTAATCTGAGTCATTACATCCGCCGCAGGTGAGGCGGCCTTTGCCAATGTAGAAATATCAAAACTCGCAATTGGCTGCGTTTGTAATACCACGTCTCCCCAGCTTCTGTAAAGTTGAAAGTAGTAAAAAGCCCGCATACCGTAACCTATCCCCAAATAGTAAGCCTTATCCTCAGCTTTGACGAAAGAAATTGTCTTTAACTTACTAATAAGTATGTTCAGCTGATTGATATTATTATAAAAACCACCAAAATTACTGACCCCTGCATTATCCAGATCAAGGGTTTGATTCCACATATTTTCAAAACCCTGCGTGGCTTCACCAGTAAAAGCTCCGGAAGTTCCTGGATCAGGGCCATAAGACCCTGCTCTTAGCTCTCCTAGGTATAACATCGCCGCATTATCCGCTCTGAACCGGATATGAATACCGGTTACAAAGGCATCCACCTGATCAGCCGTCTTCCAATAACTGGCATCACTGACTGTACTTACCGGTGAGAGATCCAGCTGCTTGGAACAGGAACCCAACAAAAAGGCCCCGCCAATCATTATTAATAGAATATACTTTTTCATCTGTATATATTTTTATTTTATAAAATTGTTTTAAAGTCCGCAGAAAACGACGCGTTTTAAAAACTGATTTGTGCGCCAATAATAAGGGACCTTGGAATCGGGTAAGCGCCTACATACACCCCTGTAATCGTTCCACTCGCATTAGTAGGAGGTTCAGGAGATGGTCCGGAAAATCCACTTAGATAAAACAGGTTATTACAACTGATATATAACCTGGCCTCAGATAAAAGCCGAGTTCTTTCCAGCAATTGCTTTGAGAAGTTATAAGAAAGGGTAATCTCCCGGCACGCTAAATATCCACCAGGTTCGTACAAGTTAGAATTATTACTATTCAAGTTCGTTGCCGCATTATTAATCCGGGTGTAGTTTTTCTTACCGGCAGGGGCAGACACCTGGTCAGCATAATACACTTTAGGAATATCGGTATTTTCGTTATCTGGTGACCAGGATTGTTTTTGCAGATCGATATAATTAAAAGTTCCTTGATAGTTTCCCAAGGTTCTTGCCATCAAATCATTGTATATAATATAATTAGTTGCAAAATCAAAACGGGCATATAATGAAAGGTTTTTATAGGACAGATTTGTAGAAAAGCCCCCTGTCCATTTAGGGAATATATTACCCATATATACCTGATCCAGAGAATTGATCGTATCGTTACCATCAACATCCAGCCAATTTACATCACCTGCCGTAATTTTGCCGGAACCCCCTGTAATGCCGGGCCCCGAAATTTGAGCAACGGCGTCATAGCGTGTATTAGCGAGCGCCGCCACTTCAGCCTCATCTTTAAAAATACCTACTTGCTTAAATGCGTAAACATCGCCAATGGACTTTCCTTCCTGATAACCGCCAACCCAAATAGCTGAATTGGTTTTAGGATCCCAGATCTGCAGGCCACCTTGTCTGTTGTTTTCGTTACCGTTGTATGGTAGTTTTAAAATTTTGTTTTTATCATAAGAGGCATTGGCACTCATTGTCCAGCTAAAGCCATCAGGATCGTTGATAATATTTGCCTGCACACTAAATTCCAGACCTCTGTTTTGCAAGGTTCCCAGATTTGTCCTGAACGAGGAATAACCAGTATAACTTGGCAGCGAAAGATTAGTCAACAAATTACTGGTAACCCTGTTGTAATAATCAAAGGTAAAAGTAATTTTACCAGCAAGAAAACCAGCGTCCAGACCAATATCAGTGGTTGCGCTTTTTTCCCATTGCAAGTTTGTATTCACGACGCCAGTATTCAAAAAGCCTGCGCTACCATTATAATTGCCCTGAGAAGCATATACACCCTGTACTTCATAATAACCCAGACCGGCTATATTGCCATTCACGCCATAACTAATTCGGGGCTTTAAGGTCGTAATGACGTTACTGATTGCAGCATTTTTATAGAATTTCTCATTCTGGATATTCCATCCACCCGAAAAACCAGGGAAATAGCCCACGCGATTTTCAGGGGCCAGACTGGAAACGGCATCTGATCTGAATACAGCCGCAAATAAATACCGGTTGTCATAACTATACTGGAGTCTACCAAAAGTCGACACAATCGCAAACTGCGTCTGGCTGCTTCCATTAGATCCATCTGCCGGAAATAAGGTGGACGCATTGGCAGTGGTTATGTCATCCGTAGGCGCATTTTGTCCATGCACATACAATGAATAGTTTTTGAGTCCGTAATACTCCGCACCCGCCATGACACTAATATCATGCAGTCCGCCAAATGTATTATTATAGTTGATCGTTGCATTATATTGCTGTTGAAATGCCCGGTTATTTGTATTATACGCATCTCTTGTATAAGAGGAAAGCTTACCTGCAAACAGGTCGGTATAATTAGACGTCGGAAATTGATAAGATTGATTGGCTATGTCATTATAATAAATACTTCCAGTTCCTTTCACATATAGGTGCGGGACGATATCCCATTTTATGGAGCCGTTGGCCGTAATTTTATTATTGGTATTGGTCCTTTGCGTTTTTCCAAGCCAGTAAAGGGGATTGCCATCACTGACACCTACCCCTGGATTGGGCTGTGTGTGCGCTGAATCCAGCCAGGGATTAAAGGTAGGCCAAAGTGCCATTGTTCGGTAAATCACATTGGCGTCTGAGGTTGCAATACCATATTGACCTGCAGTAGATAAATTCACTCCTGTAGTGATTTCAACATTAGGCTTAATTTTATAGGAACCGTTAATGGTACCGGTAAACCTTTTATAGGAAGAACCAACGATAATACCGTCTTCATTATAATAATCAAAACTGGCAAAATATTTTCCCTTATCATTACCACCCATGGCGCTAACATAGTGATCCTGGGTGTGCGTGTTTCTAAATACCAGGTTCTTCACTTCCCCTGAATGATCCTTATAAATGATCGAGTCATTTCGCCCTTGACCGTCTGCATTATATGGGTCTGCCATTTTCTGCCAACCTTTTGTAAGCAGGTACCGATTATCATCGGATAATAACTGGATATCAAAAGATGCCAGGTTTGCAGCATCTGTCAATAAACCATATCCTCTTGATTGGTTGACCTGGGCGAGGGTACGGCCTGAATTCAGGTTACCCAGCCTATTATAATAAATATAATCATGTGCATTCAGATATTGATAATCACCTCCATTTTGATTGTAACCAGCGGTATATTTATAGGTAAGTCTTGAATGGCCAGCTTTGCCTTGTTTAGTGGTAATCAAAATAACACCGTTATTCGCGCGTGCACCATAAATTGCTGTGGCAGAGGCATCCTTCAAAATTGTAACGGAGGCGATATCTTCAGCAGCAATATCATTATAGGAGCGGATAATACCATCAATAACCACCAAAGGATCACCAGGTGCACTAATGGAGGCCCCGCCTCGTAAAATAATTTTAGGAGAGGCTCCGGGTGTTCCGCTAACATTTACAACCTGTAACCCAGGAACCGAACCTTGCAGGGCAGAACCAATATTGGCCCTGGGTGCGCTGGCGAGCGTTTGATTGTCCAGGGTAGCAATGGAGCTGGTCAAATCTTTTCTCTTTTGCGTGCCATATCCCACCACAATAATGTCATTTAGGCGACTTTCCTGTTGTTTTAAAAGAACAGTCAGCGTGTCGCTGGTGCCAACTGTAATCGTCTGCGACTCATAACCAGTAAATCCTATGGTGAGCTGCGCCTTCACTGCTGCCTGAATGACAAAGCTGCCATCAGGCCCTGAAAAAACGCCATGTGTACTCCCCACAGCAGAGATACTCGCACCTGATAAAGGTTGGCGATCAGCGGCTGACAATACGTATCCGTGTATTGACTTGGTTTGAGAGAAAAGCAGTAGCGGACAGCTCAAAATAATAAACAGCCACATTGCCACCACGTAAATGGTCTTCCCATTTATTGATTTGATTTTTTTATTTGATAGGGCATGTTAAAAAATTATTTTTTAAAAATTATTATGTATGACATAATTATTTTGCATAATTAGGTTAATTTTTATTAACAACCAAAAAAATGAACCAAATTTTTTAAATCCCTGAGTGACAGATCTTTCCCCCAAAATGACCATTAAAACAAACCGGCCCATTTCAAATTGAACCGATTTTTACTCCTTTGCATGATCAAAGAGCCTTCATTGTTAATTAAAATATGAATGGTGCATTTCGGTTGATTTCGCTTTGCATCAGCTTTTGCCGGCGCCTAAAGATTAAAATGGAGTGGCGTTTTGGAAGAGGACCAAAATATTAATTTTAAGGGTAATCAGGTAGGACAAAATAAAGCAATCAATGTTTTGTGCGCAGTCCAGTCTTAAATTAAATCCTGAGGTAAAATTGTGATAAGTTGTAATAAGCTGATTGTTAGGTCGTATAACACGGCCTAATCAATATGTATTTTTTGCCATTAAATAGGTAAGGGAACAGCCTTTTATCTGACACCCCGAATCGCCGCTTGAGCAATTATTTCAATCAATCCGTCAATATGATTACAATGATTTAGAAATGGCCTTCCATATATTAGGTAAAGCTGGTAGACAGAGATTTAACTACTTTTATTAAATAACATCTCTTCTTTGGTTAAATACAGGTGTTTATCTTACGGTTTGTATTGACCGTTAATATTGGGGGCTATGGCAACTACCTGCTCAAATAATACGTCACCGTATTGTCCATAATCAGTGGATATTCAGAAATCGTAAGTGAATCTTTGGAGAGTGCCCGGATTAAATAGCCTCTATTTGCCTTATTTAAAAACAGCACCCAGGCCGTATCCACCTTTTTTGTTGTACCAGCCTGTGCACCTGTTTTAGGCACAAAACGATAGCGATCCTTAAGTGCATTTTCTCCCTCAGTCATCCAACTGATCCCACCAAGTGAATCCAATTGCCACTGTTGTTCAATAGTCGTATCGCATTTTAAACCAACAAAGGAAGAGCGGCACATTCTGTCAAGTGTCCATGTTCCCGCAAACAATTGTCGGATGGCTGTTGTATCTGCACGCCGCATAGCCGTTTGTAGATTAAAAGCCCCTTTTGGGCTAGTTGTACTACTGATTGTTTGACTCGATTTTTTAACCGGACCACAACCAAGTATAACTGCGCCAATGGCCCAAACAAACAAAACCATTTTTGTTAAAAACATGCCTCTGTCTAGCACTTTACTGTCTTTTTGCATCATCTATTTTTTGTTAGCTATGGCAAATACTACATAAATCCTGCCATGCATATGCTAACGTCTCCAATAAAAAATAGCCCCCGGCGCATAGCCCCCGCATAATTATGCGACGATCTAATTACCAGGGGCTTAGGGCTCCATTTATCTAAAACTAACTAAAAACCATATTTAGGGATCACCATTAAAACCAACTACCTGTAAAGGCTTCACTTGTCGTCCTTTTATCCGCCCTGGCTTTTCTTCTTCGCACTTCCTTTTGTGCTTAAACATGGTATAAAATACCATCGGTAAAAATAGTAAGGTGAGAGGAGGTATTCCCATAAAGGAGACCCAGGTGCCCCCAAAATGTCTGCGCATTGGCCTTCTGAGCCGCTCTGCAATCAGGTACATCCCTGGCAGAATAAACAGGGTCATAAAAAATGCAAAGGCCAGTCCAAAGATAATGGTCCAGGAGAGTGGCTTCCAGAAAGAAGCATTGTCTCCACCAAAGAAAATATGTGGATTGAGATCAGAAAACAGGGTCACAAAATTAATATTAAAGCCAATGGCCAACGGTACCAAGGCTAAAATAGCAGCCAGGGCAGTCAACATCACCGGAATAATGCGCGTTTTACCGGCCTGTACGACGGCCTCTCTTGTCTTAAGTCCTCTGCTTCTTAATTCATCTGCAAACTCAATGACGAGTATCCCGTTTTTCACCACAATACCCGCTAAGCCCACAATACCGATGCCGGTCATCACCACCGATACTTCCATGCCTGTGATGGCATAACCCAAAATAACACCAATAACGCTAAAGAGAATTTCGGTCAGAATAATCACAGATTTGCTCACGGAATTAAACTGCAGTACCAGTAAGAAAACAATGATCATCAGGGCAATTAATAAGGCTTTACCTAAAAAGGCGCCTGTTTCTGCCTGTTGTTCCCCTTCACCGGTTTGTTTAATGGTAACGCCATCTGGTTTATGCTTAAACTGCTGAATGTGTTTGGCCAGTTGCTGGTTAACGGCAGTAGGGGTGAACCCTTGCAGCACATTGGATGTCAGCGTAATTACTCTTTTCTGGTTTTTGCGTTTGACACTACCCAGCGTATTGGTAAAATCAATTTTTACCAGCGAGCTGATAGGAATGGACTTAAACTGACCACTGGCCATATCCATAAAACTGATATTCATATTGAGCAGGTCACTTAAATTATTTCGCTGTGCCTTCTCATTGCGCAACTGGATTTTATATTCATCTTCTCCATCCTTAATTTTAGAGACTTCCAGACCAAATAAAGCTGTTCTGATCGCTTGGCCGATCTGTGCGGTAGAAACGCCTTCCCGCATGGCTCTTTCCCGGTCAACGGTAAAACTAATTTCTGGATTGGTAAGGTCCACATCCATTTTTAATTCCTCTACGCCTGGCGTCTGAATAGAATCCAGATAATTTTTTAAGGCGACTGAAGTACTGATCAGGTCATCAAAATTCTCACTGGCAACTTCAATATTGACAGGAGGATCAGTAGGAGGGCCATTTTGTTCCTTATTAACGGTAATCTCTGCCCCTGGAATTCCTTTAACCGCCGCGCGGATAGAATCCAGATAAGGCCCTGTTGGGACACCGTTTCTTTCACCAAACTCTACAAAACTCACCTGGATACGACCCAGTTCCGGACGGGTGCTTCTGTCACCGCTATTGGGATCGGCTGCGCCGATAGCGATATTGGTGATCACACTCTCTACGACGGGATTTTTTCGGCCATTGTCCATACCCAGAACATGATAGACTTTCTTCTCCAGGGTCTTTGTCACAGAATCAGTATAATCGACGTCGGTTCCTACCGGCATTTTTAAATAGACATAGATCTGATTGGGTGCACTATCCGGGAAAAATACCACCGGTACCTGTCTGGCTGCAAAAAACAGAAAAGACAGTATCATTAGTCCAAAGGTGGCCACTAGCAGCCATACTGGTCGCCAGCCTTTTAAGGCCCAGCGAAGCAGTCTTTCATAGCTGCGCATAATTGCCGGTAGCACCTTATGTTGAAATCCATGTATCCAGCCGTCCAGTACGTATTTATTCAGGATAGAAAGTAGTACAATAAAAATAATCAGGTTCCCGACAAAAGGCTGCCCGAAAATATCCAAAATAAGTCCTACGCCAAGCGCTACCCAGAAGATAGGTTGCTTGAAAATCGCTGATTTAGGCGGTTTATTTTCCTGTTCACTGTGATTCATAAAATCGACCGCAAAAACCGGATTCATAATAAAGGCCACTACCAGCGAAGCTGCCAGCGTAAAAATCAGCATGGTTGGCAGATAAATCATAAACTTGCCGATTATGCCCGGCCAGAATAGCAGCGGGAAAAAAGGCGCCAAAGTCGTTAAGGTCCCTGCCAGTACCGGTATAAAGACCTCACCAGCCGCCATTTTTGCCGCCTGTACGGAGGAGACCTTGCCTTTATTTTCCGAGAAGATTCGATGGGTATTTTCGATCACCACAATCGCATCATCCACAATAATCCCAAGGCCAAAAAGCAGGGCAAACAATACAATAAAGTTCAAGGTCACGGCCGAACCTACAATCAGATTGGCACCCGGCAAAAATACAAAGGCCACAAACATACTTAGCGGAACGGACAAGGCTACAAAAAATGCATTGGTCACACCCATAAAAAACATCAGGATAATCAATACCAGTACAAAGCCAATAACAATAGAATTTACCAAATCGGTAAATGAAGTTCTGGTCTTGGTACTTTGATCACCCGTAATGCGCACATCCAGGTCTTTGGGAAACACTTCCTGTTTGACCTCATCTGTGATCTTTTTCACCTGGTCGGAGGTCTCTATCAGGTTTTCCCCTGATCTTTTAATGATATTTAAGGTTATGACATTTTTACCATCCAGGCGTGCGTAACTTTCATGTTCCTTGACAGTATCTTTGATATCAGCAATGTCTTTCAGGTAAATGGGTGCGCCTTTGGAATTTCTAAGCACAATGTGACTAAGATCTTCAGCCGTCTTTATCTGACCTTTCACCTGCAGCGTTCTTTTCATATTGCCTACGCGAAGTAATCCACCGGAGACGTCCATATTCTCTCCTTGTACGGCAGAGGCAATATTGCTAAAGGTAATTCCGGCCGCCTGCATTTTAAGGTTGTCCACATTGATCTGAAATTCTCTTTCTGGTGCACCGACCATATCTACCCGGTTGATTTCGGGTAGTTCCTCTAAACGGTCCTGCAACTCATCAGCATATGCTTTGAGCCGCATCATATCATAGTTGCCACTAACATTGACATACATAATGGGTTGATCAGAAAAGCTCACTTCCATGGTGGTGGGTTCCTCTGTCAGGTCCGTAGGCAGATCTTGTTTGGCTTTATCGACCGCATCTTTTACCTTTTGCAGGGCAACATCTGTTTTTACATCCGTACCAAATTCAACGACGATGGCTGAATAATCTTGCTGGGAGGTGCTGGTTACTTTATTGATCTTAGCACCCGTGATTCCTTTAATTTGTTTTTCAATTGGTTGGGTTACCAGATTTTCAATATCCTTGGGCGAGTTCCCAACATAAATCGTCTGAACATAAATGGTTGGGATCACAATATCCGGGAACTGCTCCTTAGGAAGTGTCACAAACTGGAAAACCCCGGCGATGGAGACAAAAAGCATCAACAAATAGATCGATGTTTTATTTTTAATACTCCAGCTGGTTGGTTTAAATTGCTTGAAATTTCCATGTAAATTCTCTAAAGATGGCATATGCTTAGTTGAATGATTTATAAATGTGGTTTATCCAACGGGTTGAGACTATAGCCCACCATTATAGGCTGACCGTCATACAGACTCTGGAAGCCCTCACTGATAATGACATCACCAGGTTCCAATCCAGAAAGCACCTGCAGCTGGTCATGATACATTTGCCCTACTTTTACATACCTTTTTTTAGCCATCATTTTATCCCCTTGCCCAAAAGCCACCATGACATATTTGCCTTTTTCGTCGTTTTGGATGGTATTGGTAGGTATAGTGATCGTTTTTTCATCCGTATAATCTTTGATCCGCGCCATGGCGACCTGTCCTGGACGCAGCGCCGGATCCTCAGGCACTTTCCCTTCGATATAAAAAGTTCTGGTAATCGGATCAATAAGACGACCCACCACATTTACTTTGGTCACCAGGTCCTTATCGCCGACATCGGGAAGCGTTATATGCATCAGTGAGCCCATTTTTATTTTTCCGGCATAGTTTTCAGGAACATTGATGGTCACTTTTAAATCGTCATTATTGACAATCTGGATCTGATTGCCCGCCGTAAAGAATTCACCAACCTTTACGTTTAGGGTATTAATCACACCGCTGATTGCTGCCCGAACAGCCGTATTATTGACCTGTTCCTGCGCAATCTCCATATTGGCATTTGCGGCCTTGTATTGGCTCTGCAGGCTTTCCAAAGCCGTTTTGGCATTGAGTACCTGTAATTCGGTGCCGATATTTTCTTTCCACAGACTTTGCTGTCTTTCAAAAACAGTCTTTGCCTGTTCTAGTTGCGCCTTGATACCGGCTACCTGGCCTTGCGCCGCAATGACGGATTGCCTTTGTGAGGCATCATCCAGTTTTAAAAGCAATTCTCCTTTACTGACCCGGTCTCCCTGCTTTACATAGATTTGTTTAACAACACCTCCTTGTCCTTAGGAGCGACATAGGCTACATTTTGGGCATCAATCTTTCCCTGCAAGTCAATAAAATGATTAAAGGTACTGTTGGCAATCGTATCAAGTGCGACCAGTTTACGTTTGGCCTGAACTGCATTGGGATCAATCTGCTTGATTTCTTTTTGCAGCTTTTCAATTTTAGTCGTCAGTGCATCTTGATCAGATTGCAGTTTAGCCAGTGCTTCCTGCTTTTCTTTCAGCAATTTAGACTTGTCTTTACGATCATTACCACCACAGCTAGTCAGCAACAATAAAACTGCCATCAAAAATACAGTTAAACCAATACGAAAATTGGCCTGTAAGGCTGGTGCCGCCACTGCGCCGGTATACCTGGCAGGTACATTCTCATTCATTTTGACAGCGCTTGGTGTAGTAGGGGGGTATATCCAATTATTTTTCATCTATCGGGTATTTATTGATAATTGCTAAGAATTCTTTATTTAAAAAGTTTTTGTATTACCGTATGAAGTGATCTGTTTTACCTTATAATTTGCCAGTAGCTTTCAAAAAATCCACCTTTGCAATGACCGCATCATAGAGTGCACTGATATAATTAGTTTGAGCGGCCTTTAGATCTGTTTGTGCCGTATTAATCTCTGTCTGTGAGCCGGCACCAACTTCATATTTTTTCTTGGTCTGGTCATAGACTTTTTGCGCCAGTTCCATATTTTTTTTCTGGTAATCCATAATGGAAATAGCCGAGCTAAAATTGTTTTTGGCCGTCTGAATCTCATTGTCGATTGTCTGACGCAGATTAAAAAGCTGATTGTCTGCTTTTAGCAATTCAAAGCCGGCTTGTTTGATCTGGGCATTTTTAGAGAATCCAGAGAAGAGTGGTATATTTAAGCGCAGGCTGATGAACGAGGATGTAAACCAGTCTCCTGCAAAGCTAAGATCATTTTGTTGGTTTTGTTTGGAATAGGAGGCTGCCAGGTTCAAAGTAGGAATCTTGCTGTATTTATAGCGTTTAACATTGAATGCATCGAGCTTCCTTGAAAGTTGCAAGGCTTTATAATCATTACGTTGATTATAATTAAAATCATTACCAACAAGAATACCGGATTTGATCTGGTCCTCGCTTAAGGTATCAGTGAGTATCAGTTTATCAGAAATGGGCATACCAAGCAGTATTTTCAACCCATTATAACCGTTGGCAATGGTAACCAGTAGTTTTTGTTTTTCCGTTTCAAGGTTGGTTAATTGTACATCGCTTTTATCTATATCCAACTTCTCGGCTACTCCATTTTCATACATGAGTTGCGTATCATGCTTTAATTTGGAGATCCTGTCAATATTGGCCTGGATAAGTCCCATTTGTGTCCGGCTGACCACCAGCTGATAGTAGATTTTGTAAATATTGGTACGGATATTTTCTTTGGTTACATCTGCCTGCGCCTTTTTCCAGTCCATAGATGTCCGTCTTGCCTTTAACCCGATAAAAACCTGACCATCAAATAAAACCTGATTGGCATCTACACCCGCTGTGGTATTATAAGTAGTTCCAAAGGTAACTGGTACAAAAGTACCGGCCGGTTGCTGCATAAACTCACCAGGCAAAAGCACGGTCTGCAATTTCAGGTTATCTGTAATTGAGCCACTGGCTGTAACCGAAGGCAGGGCTGCGGCCGCTACTTGCCGGTTGGATTGCTCCTGGATTAGGATATCCAACAAGGCATTTTTAACCTGGGTGTTGTGTTGTTGGCCATACTGTAAAGCCTCCTCCAGGCTAAATCTGTGAACGGCGTCCTCAGGCAAGTCGGCTTTTACCGGACTATTCACGGACACGGGCCTTTCAAGTGAGTCCGCTACTTGCGCTCGGGCCACATTGTTTTTTGCCAGAACCATGAGACAACCAGCCAGTGCCAGTGATTTGAGCAAATGCTTCATAAATAAGTTCAGTTAATGATTAAAACACATATATTCAATAAAATAATTAAAATTCCCCTGCGATGAATTTGTATACCAGCATTCCCGGATACAGAACCATTCACCAAACGCGTAAATCAACGCCGCTGCTACACGAGTTTATCACTTTTTATACCAATTCCGGCGCCTGCCCCGCAAGGCCTCAGAAAGCTATCGCTTATATTAATCGTTTTTACGGCGCTTTTGCACTTCTATTGCTTCTCCTTTGTGGATCCAGTGCAAACACAAACGGAATAATGTTTTATTTGTTCTTGTTTTTCTTTTTGTCTTCGATTTTCCTTTCAGATCAGTTTAAACGCCACCACATTTTAGCTGCACGATTCACCTTAAAGAGCTTAGGTGCTTTTTACTAAAATCTCATTTACACTGTAATTATAGTGATTTGATAGTGATGCTATCCAATCCTTAATTAAATCTTGAACCGGCGTAAAAATAGCGGCAATATGGGTAATAGCCTATGATTATTAAGCGAATTGAGGGATTTTTTCGATAAACGGCGGGTTTTCCTCGGTAAGGAGCGAAATTAACCGAAACGAAGACCAATATTAAACGCAAAGACCAATGGATTGAGCTATATGCAGACACAAATTATTACTGAACTAAAAAAGGTGGCCATCACCTCTTCTGCATGGACTGGGAATATAAGGCAAGTATCGCTCAGATCATGATTGGCATTTTCGGCGACATAGCCGATCAGCCATTTTCTGATTGTTTTGGCGACGCCTTTAAATAGCCTGAATAGGCAGCTTTCCTTTCAGATTATTCAATATTTAATAAAGCAATTTAAATTGAATACGAGTGACTTAGACAAACGCCAATAGGATAATGCCTAACATTTGCTGGTAATTAAAGCTCATTTTAATGGCCATTAGCCATCTGTTTATCACCCCATTGTTTAAGGTAAGTGATAAATGGAATAAGCTCTTTGCCAAATGGGGCTAAGGTATATTCCACCTTGGGTGGCACTTCATGATACACTTTTCTATGGATCAAAAGATCACCTTCCAGTTCTCTGAGTGTTTGCGTCAACATTTTGGTTGTAATATCAGGCAGGGTTCTGCTCAATTCCCCATAACGCAATACGGTATGTTCATGCAAATACCACAAGATCCTGCCTTTATATTTACCGCCGATGCGCTTAAAAGCATAATCCACAGAACAAGTTGCTACCTCTGGACAAATTTTCTCTTTCTTTTTCATTTTTTATTGCATTGATAATCAATAATACATACATTTTGGTATGTAGCATACAAAAAAGTACATACTTGTTACAAAGATAGCATAAATCTACTTTTGCGGTTCATATAAAAATTATATAAAATGGATTTAAGATTAAAGGATAAAGTAGCCATCGTTACGGGTTCATCCAAAGGAATTGGCGCAGGGATTGCAAAAGCATTTGCTAAGGCAGGCGCCAAAGTTGTCGTCAATTACGCAAAAAATAAAGAAAGCGCCACTCAGGTAGTCAATTCCATCACAGTAAACGGCGGAACGGCTATTGCTATACAGGCGGATATTTCAAAATTTACAGATATCCAAAAGCTTTTTAAAGCAACCAATGATGCGTTTGGTCAATTGGATATTTTAGTTAACAATGCAGGTGTATTTAAAATTGAGTTATTGGATGTGATTACGGAAGAAAGTTTCCATTTGCAGGTCAATACCCATCTTATGGCGCCAATCTTAAGTATACAACAAGCAGTAAAAATGTTCAGCGCAAATGGCGGAAGTATTATTAACATAAGTTCTACTGTAAGTCAAAATCCGCTGCCTGGATTTATGGTTTACTCCGCCGCTAAAGCAGGCATTGATAATGTGACCAGAGTATTGGCAAAGGAATTAGGCCCTAAAAAGATCCGTATTAATGTGATTGCACCCGGAATTACAGAAACGGAAGGTAATTATGAAATGGGCATTCTTGGTGGCGATACAGAAAAACAGATGGTGCCGCTTACGCCTCTTGGCAGATTAGGTCAACCTGATGACATTGCCAAGGTCGCTGTTTTTCTGGCATCCGATGAGGCAGGTTGGATAACCGGTGAAAGAATTACCGTATCAGGGGGGCTTCTTTAATTGTTTAAAGGGTCTTAATAAAAAAGCACTTGCCTCAATTTTTTTTTGAGACAAGTGCTTTTTTATTATGCAATATTCAATTTTGCCAATTGTTGAATTTGATACACGTACATCTGGCAAATCCTTGGTGCTTTTGCAAAGTAAGATATCCAGGCAAATGACTATTGGCCTGTTTTTACACTTTGCCCACCTTATGACCTTTGATGGCAAAAAATAAAATAAACAAATAACATGGAATCAGTATCCAGAATGCAGATTGCATGCCTGTATGTGCGCCAATCATGGTCCACAATTTTGGCATAATGGCCCCACCGGCGATACCTACAATAAGCAGGGCAGAGCCGGTTTTCAGGTACCTGCCCAGTCCATCAATGGTCAGCGGCCAAATGGAAGGCCACATCGGCGCATTGGCCAGCCCTAGAAGCGCTAGTGAGGCGATAGAATAATAGCCAGGAAGAAAGATCACGCCGAGAGAAAAAATTACCCCCAGAATGGCAGATATTTTCAAGGCTTTAGCCTGGTTGATATATTTTGGAATCAGTACAATACCCGCCAGATAGCCTACCAACATACAGATCATGGTATAGGTCGTAAAGTGTTTGGCTTGTTCTATGGGAATATGTAGACCGGTATTCCCGTACAGCTGGATAGTATCACCAGCGATCACTTCTACACCAACATATAAAAACAAGGTAACAAAGCCCAGCCATAAATAAGGATATTTAAAGATACTTGACCGGTCTTTGCTATGATGCGCCGGATTGGTCTCTACCTCACTTTTAATATCTGGCAGGCTCGAAAAATAAATAGCGATCGCCAGAATTACAAAAACAATTGCAATAAAGATATAGGGGCCTATGATCTTGCCCGCCAGTTGATCAAGCAGTGCATTTTTCTGATCCAGAGATAAATGACTTAAGTTATCAGCGGAATAAGCCTCCATGCCATTTAGTAATAATGCACCCATGATCAAAGGAGCAATAGCACCCGCGCCTTTGTTACAGATCCCCATCACACTCATTCTTTTGGCAGCGCTCTCAATGGGGCCCAATATGGTAATATAGGGATTGGCCGCCGTCTGCAACAGCGCCATGCCGATCCCCATTACAAAAGCCCGGTTAAAAACATACCGAATGTCCTGGAACCAGCCGCCGGTATAAAAAGCAGTGCTCCTAAAGCCATAATGGCCAGCCCCAGCATCATGCCTTTTTTAAATCCTGTATACTTAAGTATCCCTGCTGATGGGAAGGCCATTACTGCATAAGCAATATAAGAGGCAAAGGTGACTAAAATTGCCTGGTTAGGGGTTAATTCACAGGCCGTTTGCAAATAAGGGATCAGGGTACTGTTTACCCAGGTAATAAATCCGAATACAAAAAACAGCACCCCAATAATAAGTGTCGGAATCAGATAGCTTCTTGATGAACTTTGTTGCATGTTAACATTTTTCTATTAAAATGCTAACTTATGTAAATTCGTATAATATCCCGGTCATAACAGGGACCTAATTTCATGCAAACGATTGATATAAGAGGGTCGGGGCGGCAAATGAGGGGATATATTTATCTTTACGATACCAAAGATCAATAAATACCTTCCCGGATCAAGTCATGTACATGCAAAAAGCCCAGAAAGCATCCATCTGGCTGTGTAACAATTAACTGACCTACATCCCATTTAGTAATCATTTCCATGGCATTGATAGCCAGCATATCGGCGGTGATGGTTTTAGGGTTTTGTGTATAAATATCTGAAGCCAAAATGCCTGATAGCGAATCCGTTCTTTCCAACATTCTTCTTACATCACCATCTGTTACAATACCTATCACTTTATCTTTGTCATCTAAAACAGCGGTGGCGCCTACACGCCCCTTTGAAATTTCAAGGATCACGGCCTTAAGATCAGTTTCCCGATGAACTGCCGGTCTTGCGTTATGGGTATACAAATCCGCCACTTTTAAATGCAATTTGCGCCCCAGATCGCCACCCGGATGAAGTCTGGCAAAATCAGCCGGTTTAAACCCGTTTATAGCCATCAGACAAATGGCCAGCGCATCTGCCAGCACCAACTGTGCAGTTGTACTGGAGGTAGGCGCCAGATTATGTGGACAGGCTTCCTTGGTGATACCAGTAGAAATTACAAAATCACTGTGGGTGGCTAAAAAGGAAGCTTTATTGCCCACAAGGGCGACCAGACCGCTGCAAAGTGTACGCACCAGGGGAGCCAATACCTTAATTTCTGCGCTTTCACCACTATTGCTGATCAAAAGTACCATATCCTCCTGGCTGATCATCCCCATATCGCCGTGAATCGCATCGGCTGCATGCAAAAATGTCGCTTTTGTCCCGGTAGAATTTAAAGTTGCCACCAGTTTTTGAGCAATAATGGCACTTTTCCCGATACCGGAAACAACAATATGTCCTTTGCAGGCCGACAGCTGCTGAACGGCCTTTTCAAAATCAGCATCGATCCTGTCCAACAACCCTTCAATTGCGTCTTTTTCCGTCTGGATGACGGTTGATGCAATTTGTAAAATATCACCGCGTTTGGTTGTGGTAAGACTGGGAGTCGCCGGTTGCTGTTTATGGTCACTCATGGTTCAAAATTAGGGATTCCCAACAGATTATAATTCAATGTGGGTATTATTTATATAGAAATTGACAATCAAGGGGTACCTACTTGCATGATAATAGAGATGGATAAGCTGGATATATTCCACGGCGGTAACACACTGCTTCACCTTGCTTTTTGCAAGGCGTCTTAGCCAGATTGTTAACTTTACATGGAAGAATCCTCTAATTATCATAGCATTTTAGTAGAGTATTAGCAAACCTGGCTTAAAGCCATAGCAACAACCGTTCGTCAGTGTTAAAATATATATACAATGTATAAGATATACCCAATCTATACTAACTTCGCCTACCTTAAAACAGGGAGCGGGTAATCAAGGTAAATTGCAAGATCCTAAGGAAATCTGAGATATTCTTCGTAGATTACTGCTCTATATTATTCAATATTGATTTAAAAATGGCAAAAAGCACAACTACTTCTAAGAAGAAGCCGACGGGTACTGCAACAAAAACAACAAAACAAAATCACACGCATGATATATCTGCCGGTCTGCAGTCCAATTTTGGATTTGATCAGTTTAAAGGCAGGCAGGAGGAAGCGATCCACAGCTTGCTTAACGGACACGACACCTTTATTATCATGCCGACCGGTGGAGGAAAAAGCCTTTGTTACCAGTTACCAGCCATGATTCTGGAAGGTTGTGCCATCATAGTCAGCCCACTGATCGCCCTGATGAAAAACCAGGTGGATCTGGTACGTGGTTATAGTGAAAATGAAAATGTGGCGCATTTTTTAAATTCATCTCTGAATAAAAGCCAGATCAAAGCCGTCAGAGATGATCTTACCGCCTGCAGAACCAAATTACTGTACGTTGCCCCGGAAACACTGACCAAACAAGAAAATATTGATTTTTTCAAAAGTATTCAGATCTCCTTTTTTGCCGTAGATGAGGCGCATTGTATTTCAGAGTGGGGGCACGATTTCAGGCCTGAGTATCGCAGGTTAAGAGAAATGATGGATATGATCGATCCATCCTTGCCGGTTATTGCGCTGACAGCTACTGCTACGCCCAAAGTGCAAAGTGATATCATCAAGAATCTGGGGCTGAAAAATCCCAATATATTTATCTCTTCTTTTAACAGAAAGAACCTGTATTACGAGATCCAGCCTAAGATCAAACTGGATCAGACCATTAAAAGCATTGTTCGTTTCATCTCCCAAAATAAGGGTAAAAGCGGCATTATTTATACACTGAACCGTAAAACGACAGAAGAACTGGCGGATATTTTGAACGCCAATAATATTAAAGCGGTCGCCTATCATGCGGGCCTGGATGCCAAACTCAGGGCCAATAGACAGGATGCCTTCCTAAAAGAAGATGTACAGGTGATCGTTGCTACTATTGCCTTTGGTATGGGGATTGACAAACCAGATATCCGTTTTGTGATCCATTATAATGTTCCCAAATCCATTGAGAACTATTATCAGGAAACGGGGCGCGCCGGCAGAGACGGCCTTGAAGGTAAATGTATCCTCTACTATTCTCATAAAGATGTCGCCAAGCTGGAACATCTGATGCGGGACAAACCGCTCTCTGAAAGAGAAGTGGGCGCCCAGTTAATTAATGAGACCCTGGCCTTTGTGGAAACTTCTGTTTGTCGCCGTAAAGTGCTTATGCACTATTTTGGCGAAGAATGGACCCAGGAAAACTGCGGACAGTGTGATAATTGCCTGAATCCCAAAGAAAAAATTGAAGCCAAGAAGGAAGCGATCAGCGTCCTTAAAGTGGTTAAGGCGCTGGACGAGCGTTTTAATATAGAATACAGCGTGGATATACTGACCGGCCGGTTGACCCCAACGGTTACCATGTATCGTCATGAACAATTGCCGGAATTTGGTATTGGCAAAGATAAAGATGCACATTTTTGGAACAGCCTCATCCGTCAGATGCTACTGGAGGATATTATTCGCAAGGATATTGAGGATTATGGCGTCCTTAAATTTACACCAAAGGCTGAAAAGTTCCTTAAAAAGCCTACCAGCTTTAAAATCGTACTCAATAACAACTTTGACGATGCGGTAGCGGATGATGAAGAAACAGAAACAGGCGGAGCAGGAGCCCATGCAACAGACGAACATCTCTTTGAAATGCTTAAAGAGCTCCGTCAAAAAGAGGCCAAGAAAAAAAGCCTGCCTCCATTTGTTATTTTCCTGGAGAGTTCCCTGCATGATATGGCAACTGTCTATCCGACCACTCTGGAAGAACTGGAAAAGGTATCCGGTGTTTCCAAAGGCAAGGCGCTGAAATACGGTAAGCCATTTGTGACACTCATCGCCCAGTATGTGGAGGAAAATGACATTACCCGCCCTGATGATTTTGTCATGAAAAGCGTGGTGAACAAAAAAAGCAATAAAATTTATATTATTCAGAACGTGGACAAGAAAATCCCGCTGGATACAATTGCTAAAAACAAGGACCTACGTCTGGATGAATTATTAGAAGAAATGGAGACCATTGTGGCCAGCGGAACCCGTCTGAACCTGGATTACGCTATTGATGATATGCTGGATGAAGATGAACAAGATGAGGTCATTGACTATTTCCGCAGTTGTGAAACTTCTTCTTTGGATCTGGCCCGTGAAGAACTGGAAGACAGTGATTATAACTGGGAGCAGTTAAAAATCATGCGAATCAAATTCCTAGTCGAATACGGAAATTAATTAAATTCTCAATATTTTTTGGATAGGGCCCGCACTAAAAACGGGTCCTATTTTGATAAAATCACTACCTTTCCATTTCAGGAGAACTTCTAAGTTAAGATTTCCGCAAATTAAACATTGTTTGAATGGGCATCGTACGCAGACAGAGTACTTATTCCACAATTTTCACCTATATAGGGTTTGCTATTGGTGCCATCAATACCATGATTCTTTTTCCAAAATTCTTCAGTACGGAGGCTTTTGGGTTAACAAGGATCATGATTGAATTTTCCCTGTTCTTTTCTGCATTTTCTACTTTGGGGAGTTTAAATGCGCTGTATAAATTCAATCCCTTTTATAAAGATTTTTTACCCAAAGGAAAAAATGACTTGCCTTATCTCACGCTGATGGCCAATTTGATTGGCTGCGTGCTGTTTTTAATTGCCGCGCTTGGATTTGAACCCTTTTGGGAAAAACATTTTGGACACGGCTCTCCACTTTTTGTAACGCATTTTCGGCTGGTCATTCCTTTTACGATCTCCTACACCTTTATCATGCTGCTAGAGGCTTATTGTTGGGTCATAAAAAAAACGATTATTACAAATATTGTTAAGGAGCTCTTCTACCGGCTGACCACCACTGTTTTTATTTTACTATACATCCTGCATTGGATCAGCCTGGAGACCTTTTTCACCTTATTTAGTTATTCTTATGTACCTGCTTTACTTGTATTAATTTATGTGATATACAAAAATGGCGGTCTGACCATATGTGCCAAAATCAGCCGGGCAACCCAGCGACTTTACAAAAAAATCCTGGTTTTTGTCACCTATCATTACAGTGGTATGCTCATAGGTGTGCTGCCCAGAACAATTGATGGGCTATTAATCGCAGGAATGACTGACCAAGGTCTTGAGAACCTGGCTATTTATAGCATCCCAATCTACCTGGCCAGCATTATGGATGGTCCTTTCAGAAGTATGGTGGGGATCACCACTACACTAATTGCGGAAGCCTGGAAAAATAAAGATATGGCCAAAATCAAGGAACTCTATCAAAAGACTTCTATTAATTTGTTGATTATTGGCCTGGCAATTTTTGGCATTTTACTTCCCAATATTGATAATTTGATCCGTTTTAACCCCGCTTACGGCATGGCCAAGGCTATATTTATTGTAGCCGGACTCGCCAAAATTATTGATCTGGGGATGGGGATGAATGCCCAGATTCTAGTATTATCCAAATACTGGAAGATGGATTTTTATTCTAGCGTGATTTTTATTGTGGTCAATATTATCCTGGATTATTTTATGATCCTGCATTTTGGGGTGATGGGAGCCGCCTATGGCAGTGCTATCGCCTTGATTTTTTACAATTTAATTCGTTTTTTCTATCTGTGGTGGCTATTTAATTTGCAACCTTTTGATCGTAAAACACTTTACGTGCTGCTTATTGCTGCGGCAGCGATATTTATTACCTGGCAAGTGCCATTTATGGGCAACCTGTTTTTAGATGCCATCATTAGATCTGTGATCTTTGGTCTGCTCTATGGTCCGGCCGTGCTTTATTTTAATATTTCTGAGGATATAAATGCCATGTATAAAGGAGTTGTGCAAAAATTCCTGCGTAAATCCTGATAACCTAACAAGTATTTGCCTAAATTGCTCAGGCATAGCATTAATTTGCCCACAAGTGCAAAAAAACAGTTAAAGCAAGGCAATTAAGAAAAGGGGTGTTTATTTTATTAATATTATTCTTATGGGTATAAAACTGCGGTTGATTTTTATGAATTTCCTCCAGTATTTTATCTGGGGAGCCTGGTTAATTACAATTGGCGTCTATTGGTTCCAACATAAGCATTGGTCCAGTACTGATTTTGGCGCCATCTTTTCCACCATGGGGATTGCCTCCGTTTTTATGCCTGCACTCACTGGCATTATCGTCGACAGGTTTGTACCGGCTCAGAAAATGTATGGATTTATGCACCTTTTGGGCGGTTGTACACTGCTCATGATTCCGTCCATTGATAATCCGGTCATATTTTTCTGGGCACTGCTGGTCAATATGATTTTTTACATGCCCACGATCTCTTTATCCATCACCGTGGCCTATAACGCACTTAAAAAGGAAAAACTGGATGTTGTAAAGGATTATCCACCCATTAGAATTTGGGGCACCATTGGCTTTATTGCAGCCCTTTGGGTAGTCAGCCTGACCCACAGTGAAGCCTCAGCCAATCAGTTTTATATTGCCAGCGGGACTTCCTTTTTGCTGGGTATATATGCTTTTACGCTACCAGACTGTCCACCACTAGGTAAACACACAAAAGGCAAAAGTTTTGTTGAAGCACTGGGATTGAACGCTTTTAAACTTTTCAAGGATAAAAATCTGGCCATTTTCTTTTTATTTGCTATGCTGCTGGGCGCCGCCCTGCAGCTGACCAATGCCTATGGCGATACCTATATCCACGATTTTGCCGGTGTTACTGCCTATAAGGATACCATCGCTGTTAAATATCCGGCGATTATCATGTCCATCTCCCAAATTTCTGAGACCTTATTTATACTGGCCATTCCCTTCTTTTTAAAACGATTCGGCATCAAATACGTAATGCTGATCAGTATGGTTGCCTGGGTACTCCGCTTTGGCTTACTAGGTCTGGGCAATCCCGATGATGGCTTATGGATGATTATCCTTTCCTGCATTATTTATGGGATGGCCTTTGACTTTTTTAATATTTCCGGGTCTTTGTTTATTGAAACTCAGACGGATCCCGGCATCCGGGGATCCGCCCAGGGCTTATTTATGATGATGGTCAATGGGTTTGGGGCGCTGCTGGGCAGCTATGGCAGCGGCATACTGATTGACAAGTTCTTTACCCATCCGGATGGAAGTAAAGAGTGGTTTGGGATCTGGATGACGTTTGCCGCCTATGCACTAATACTTGCGCTGGTATTTCCCTTTATATTTAAGGGAACTAAACTTAAGGCTAACAGCGAGGAAGTACTTTTAAAAGCGCCACACTAACCCAACAATTACAATAACAATTCTAGCCATTTATTCAGTCTTTGGGAGGTAAATATTACTGTCCAAATCTGGAGGTATTCTCAGCGTCTATGACACCAAAAATAGGGGCATGACAGTCAGATTAGTGTAGTGCTTAACTTTAGCAGAGAAGTCCGTTTGTCTTGACCTAATAAACCTTCTATTTATTTTTCTTTCCCCTTCGCTGGCGAATGTCCTCTTTCCAGCTATAACCTAACAACGAATCGTTGCCTTGTTAACCGATTTTAGGCCCAATCGGGTAAAAATTGGGACAATTTTCCACCTTACACTTGACATAAATTGTTAATCTATGCAGAACCCTTGCAGATCTTCAAAATCTTTCGTAAATTTCACTGAATTAATATTTTATGCGGGGCTACAACCCCTTTTGAATTTGTAAATTAACCCTTCCAAAGCCTGATAACCCGGGAAAAACAACTGATCCACCCACCAGGTAAGGAACTTCACATAATATTTGCAGCAGTATGTGCTGCATATAAGTCACTACAGTCTTATAAAGACGTAGAAAGAAAGAAAGCGAATGAAAACAAAGATATCAACTACAGCCAGTGGCTTACTTTTACGCATGCGGTCCTATTTTCAGGGGGAGAGCGTCCTGAAAAAAACTTATAAAGAGGAGCAGCCATTGCGCTCTGAACTGTTTAGTGCGTGGCAGATGCAAAAACATGGCACTAAGGTCGCTGCCAGCCACCGGGTTATGTCTGGCAAAAACAGCGACAAACTCCTTAAAAGACTAGACAAAAACGAAGATGTCTTATTGCAGGTACGGGATCTGCTGGTGGAAGCCCTTCGAGACAAACTTCCCCTGACGCCTGCCAGTGAATGGCTACTGGACAACTTTTACTTAATTGAAGAACAAATTTCCATAGGACGCAAGCATTTGCCAAAAGGGTATAGCCAGAACCTGCCGCATTTACTGACCGGCGCTAGCGCCGGTTTTCCAAGGGTTTATGATATCGCCCTGGAAATCATCTCACACAGCGATGGGAGAGTAGACCTGATCAATCTAAGCAGTTTTATCAATGCGTATCAGAAGCAAAGCAATTTAACCCTGGGTGAACTTTGGGCGATTCCTATTATGCTCAGGCTGGCCTTGATTGAAAACTTAAGAAGGGTGGCTGTCAGTATCGCACTTGACCGCATTGACCAGAATATAGCGGGCTATTGGGCTGGCAAATTACTGGAGGATGCAGAATCCCAACCCAAAAATATTATCCTGACAGTGGCTGATATGGCCAGAACCGGTCCGGTACTGTCCAGCTGTTTTGTGGCTGAATTTACCAGAAGGTTACAGGGAAAGGGCGCAGGGCTGGCCCTGCCCCTTAGTTGGGTAGACCAACAGCTGGTAGAAACAGGATATACCAGTTCCGAGCTGATCCATATGGAAAACCAATCCCAGGCAGCAGATCAGGTATCTATGCGCAACAGTATTGAAAGCCTTCGACTGCTGCGCACCACGGAGTGGCGGGATTTTGTAGAAAGCATCAGTTCTGTGGATCAGGTGCTAAAAGAAGATGCTGTCTATAGCCAGATGGACTTTACCACCAGGGATACCTATCGCCATGTCATTGAATCGATCGCCCAAAAAAGTCCGTTATCAGAAACGGATATTGCAAATATTGCGCTCCAGCTTTCGAAAAACAGTAAGGACAATCAAGAAGATTACCGCAAAAGGCATGTTGGTTATTATCTGATTGACAAAGGCATCGGACAAACGCAAAAAGAGGCCCGCATGGTCTGTACTTTTTCAGATAAGCTTAAGGCATTTGTGCTGGGTCGCCGCTTATTTTATTATAGCGGGGGTATTGTGATCGGCACACTTGTATTATGTCTTTTGGTCTGTTTGTTTGCATATCAACACCAGGTACATTACGGCATTATACTGATTGTTTTTATTTTAAGTTTTATAGGGGGTAGTCAGTTAGCTATTGCACTGGCTAATTGGATTGTTACCCGAACAGTAAAACCAAGGATGCTCCCCAAGATGGAGTATGGAAGTGCTGTGCCAGATGAAGACGCAACTTTAATTGCAGTCCCTTGTATGCTCACGAGCCTCACGGGTATAGAAGAATTGGTAGAAGCGCTGGAAGTACGCTATTTAGCCAATCCACATAAAAATCTTTTTTATAGCCTGATAGCAGACTATAAGGATGCAGATAAATCTGTATTACCCGATGACCACAATTTATTGCAACATGCTATTAAAAACATTGAAGGACTCAATAATAAATATAAAGGCTTCGTTAAGACTGAAGGGCAGATCAATGCGGATGGCCATACAAATCCTTCGGCTTCCAATACACCAGACATCTTCTATTTATTTGTACGTAACCGAGAGTGGTCTGAAGGCGAAAAAGTCTGGATGGGCCGGGAAAGAAAAAGAGGAAAATTAGGAGACCTGAATCAGTTTTTGCTGCAAAGAAAAAAAACTCAGCCAACGCAAAGCGATAATCATACGCTCTACCAAGACCAAGAGCAGATGCAACAGCCGCAATACATGGGTGCTTTTGCCTCCATTACTGGCAACTTAACGCACTTGCCCGCCATCAAATATGTCATTACCCTGGATGCAGATACGAGACTTCCCAGAGAAGCGGCTGCAAAAATGATCGCAACGATGGCTCATCCGCTCAATCAACCCCTGTATGACCTGACAAAAGGCAGAGTCGTTGCCGGTCATGGCATTTTGCAACCAAGAGTAGCTGTCACGCTACCTAAATCCACCAGTTCCTTATTTGTCAGAATGCACAGCATGGATTCTGGACTGGATCCTTATACCCGGGTCAGTTCAGACGTTTATCAGGATCTTTATGGCGAAGGCTCCTTTATCGGCAAAGGTATTTACCAGGTAGAGGTTTTTGAAGAGGCCCTGGCAGGCCGTTTTCCGGAAAACCGCATCCTGAGCCATGACTTATTGGAAGGTTGTTATCTGCGCTCTGGATTGATTAGCGACATAGCATTATTTGAGGATTATCCAGACAGATATCTTTTGGACAGCTCCAGGCAGCACCGTTGGATCAGGGGCGACTGGCAAATCCTGAGTTGGGCGCTTCCCTGGGCACCTGGCGCAGATGGTCGCCTGCACAAAAATCCGCTCTCCGGATTATCTAAATGGAAAATCGCAGACAATTTAAGGCGATCTTTGGTTGCCCCTTCACTGGTCATATTATTATGTATTGGATGGTTGATGCTTCCCTATCCCTGGCTATGGACAACCTGCGTGATTGCTGTATTTGTCGTGCCTATTTTATTAAATTCACTGTGGCATCTTCTACACAAGCCCAAGGATGTAGACATGAAACCTCATCTGCGGGAATTTGCCTGGAAGACCTGGGAAAACTTTTTAATTGAGCTGTTTTATATTGCCTGCCTGCCTTATGAAGCCTGGCAGCATCTGGAAGCTATAGCCATAACGATTTGGCGCATGACCTTCACCAAAAAACATTTATTGCAATGGACGCCTTCAGGCATGTTAGCACGTAAAAAGCGGCCCGCACTGACAGGGGTATACGCAGCGATGTGGACTGCACCTTTCACTGCCCTGGTAATCGCCATTTTTCTATATCAATTGTCTACGGATTCTTTTCTAGTGGCGCTTCCTGTGCTACTGTTATGGCTGTTTGCTCCGGCACTAGTTTGGCGAACCAATCAGCCCAAAAGACAAAATCGGGAAGTACTCAGCGAACAAGATCTCGATTTCTTACACCAGATCAGTCGAAAGACCTGGTTATTCTTTGAGACCTTTGTCACCAAGGAAGAAAATTACCTGCCTCCTGACAATTACCAAGAGGAGCCAAAAGCGGTCATCGCCCACCGGACATCCCCTACTAATATGGGGCTATCACTACTGGCAGCCTTATCAGCCTATGACTTTGGGTATATAGCTTTATGTGAGCTGATCGCCCGAACGGGTAGTACGCTAAAAACAATGCAGGGGCTTGAAAAATATCAAGGTCACTTTTATAACTGGTATGATACCCTTACCTTACAACCATTGCCACCTAGATATATTTCTGCGGTAGATAGCGGTAATCTGGCCGGTCATTTAATTACCTTAAGACAGGGATTACTGCAGCTTAGCTTTGATCCTATTATCTCCACTCAGGTATTTAAGGGATTAAATGATACCCTTTTAATGGACCAGGGACCTCACAAGGACCTTGATGTCTATCTAATTATGCAGCGCAAGTTGCAGGCTTGCCTGGCCACTGTACATGCCAACCAGCATGATCTATTATTCTATTACCGTAATTTTATGGAACTGGCGGCCTTATCAGAGCAGCTGATCCAACAGCATCAGACGATAAAAGCAAAAGCGGTGTCAGAAAAATTATCCGACATCGGACAAAAACTGGAGCAACCGGCGAAGGCACCTGAAGCGGCGCAGGCTGCAGCCTTAATCCAGCAAACGGACTTTGAAGCCAATACAAGTCCTAAACAAGTCATCGCACCAACCGGTATCATTAGTTGTCATCGACAACTAATGGCGCTCATCGATCTGATCGGTAAACTGGCGCCTTGGATACCCGCAATAGAAAGTGCGCCACCTGCGGAACTGGAAGCGTTAATACAATCCTTTCCATGGCTGACAGAAAATGCACATCTATTTAAAATCAAAGGCTACGCTAAAAAGTCAGATTCTTTATCGATTATGGAAGATAGTGCCAGATTTCAGTTCCTAAGGCCTGCCCAACTACAGGAGTTTATTGAGCAAGGAGCTGAAGCTGCAATGGATATGACCGTGCGCTGCGTCGAACTGGCCGAGATCTGCGAGCAACTGGCCGATATGGATTACAGCTTTTTATATGACAAGTCCAAACATTTACTGCGTATCGGCTATAATGTGCAGGAAAGACAGGCCGATAAAAGCTATTATGACTTGTTAGCCTCAGAGGCCAGACTCGGTATTTATGTGGCCATCGCGCAGGGCAAGATTGCTCAGGATAGTTGGTTTGCACTTGGCAGGCTGCTCACAGGCGTCGGTAAGACACCGGTACTACTGTCCTGGAGTGGATCCATGTTCGAATACCTGATGCCACAACTTGTTATGCCCACTTATGAAAATACACTACTTGAACAAACCAGTAAAGGGCTTATTAAAAGACAAATAGCTTTTGCCAGCTCAAGAAATGTTCCCTGGGGGATCTCTGAATCCGGCTACAACACGGTGGATGCCAGTCTTAATTATCAATACCGCGCCTTTGGCGTTCCCGGTCTAGGTCTGAAAAGAGGCCTGGGCGAAGACCTGGTTATTGCCCCCTATGCGACTATGCTGGCACTCATGATCCGACCAACACTTGCGACAGCCAATCTGAAAAGAATGGCGGAAAAAGGTTATACAGGTCGTTATGGTTTTTACGAGGCAATAGACTATACCAAATCCCGGTTGCCCAGAGGTGCTGAAGAGGCGATTATTCAGTCTTTTATGGTACACCATCAGGGAATGGGCTTTTTGGCTTTGGCTTATGTACTCAGACAAGGCAAGATGCAACAGCGTTTTGAGTCCGATCCGGCCTTGCAGTCCTCTTTACTGCTGTTGCAGGAAAAAATACCCAGAGCTACGATATTTTATGCACATACCCCAGACAGCGCACAAACAGGCTCTGCCACCCAGCAGGCAAGTATGGATATTATCCGAACACCATTTACCCGCCATCCAGAGATCAAATTGCTCTCCAACGGCCATTATCATGTCATGATCTCCAATGCAGGAGGTGGTTACAGTCGGTGGAATGATCTAGCCATCAGCCGCTGGCGTGAAGATGGCACCATGGATAACTGGGGCACTTTCTGTTATATCAAAGATTTACAGGAAGGCAGTTATTGGTCAAATACCTACCAACCTGTGTTGGGAACAACGGATCTGTATGAGGCCGTTTTCTCCCAAGGACATGCAGAATTCAGAAGAAAAGATGACAATATCGAAACCCGTACAGAGATCGTTGTTTCACCGGAAGACAATGTGGAAGTCAGAAGGATCCGGATCACCAATAGAGGCTCTGCTGCTAAAAGCCTGGAAGTAACCAGCTACGCCGAAGTGGTACTCGCTCCCCAAAATGCAGATGAAGCGCATCCGGCCTTCAGCAATCTTTTTGTGGAAACCAGTATTTTAAAAGATCAACAAGCGATTCTTTGCACCAGAAGACCACGCTCTTCAGGTGAGCAGCCACCATGGATGTTCCATTTGATGTCCTTGTCGGGTAGTGGGGTAAATGCTGGTGCTATTTCCTATGAAACCGACCGGGCCAGATTTATCGGCCGAGGAAGAAACTGCAGTAATCCGGCCGCACTGGAAAAGGCAGGCGTCCTATCGGACAGTGAAGGCTCTGTGCTGGATCCCATCGTTTCCATAAGGCGAACCTTTGAGCTGAAGGCTGGACAGACGGCAACCATTGATTTGATTATTGGGGTAGCTGCTGATCAAAACATTTGCGCAGCCTTATTAGACAAATACCAGGACCGCCATTTAAAAAACAGGGCATTTGAATTGTCCTGGACCCATAGCCAGGTACTGCTCAGACAGATTAACGCCACGGAAACCGAGGCCAAGTTATATAGTAAAATGGCAGGCTTTATTTTATACCCGAGCCCCGCACTTAGAGCCGCCCTTCAATTATTGCCAGCAATAATAAGTCCCAGTCCGGCCTATGGGCATATGCCATTTCCGGAGATTTACCCATCGTACTACTACGGGTACAAAGTGAAGACAATATAGGACTGATCAGACAACTTATCAATGCGCATACTTATTGGCGTTTAAAGGGCATCAAGGCGGATCTCGTTATCTGGAATGAGAATTTTGGTTCCTACCGGCAGGATCTGCATGAACAAATCCAGAGTTTGATCGCCCTGGCCAATAGCGTTTCCATTAACCAGCAATACGGCGGCATTTACCTGCGCAGTGCGGATCAGATCCCCATGGAAGATCGCATCCTGATGCAAACAGTCGCCCGTATTATTATAGATGATCAGCTAGGAACACTCGAAGAACAAATCAGTGCCAGCCAAAAAGCAAAACTGCTGCCGCCGGATCTGGAAAAAACATCACTGGTGGGTACCAGACAGGAAAAAAGCATCATCTCCACCCGCAAATTATTACCAGAAGGTCTGGTTTATAATAATGGCATTGGCGGCTTTACTAAAGACGGCAAAGAGTATATCATCCGCACCTCAGGCCAGGTGAGAACGCCCATGCCCTGGTCCAATGTAATCGCCAACGCTGAATTTGGAACGGTCATTTCGGAAAGTGGCGGCAGTTATACCTGGGCAGGCAACGCCCATGAATACAGGCTTACGCCCTGGCTCAACGATCCCGTTCAGGACAGTTGCGGAGAAGCCATTTATATCCGGGATGAACAAACCGGACAATACTGGTCACCTACACCGCTGCCAGCTGTTTCAAAAGGTGATTTTATTACCCGCCACGGGTTTGGCTATACGGTATTTGAGCATACAGAAAATGGCATTAGCAGTGAACTATGGGTATTTGTAGATAAATTGTTACCCATCCGCTATCAATGGCTTAAGCTACATAACCTCAGTGGCAGGGAAAGAAAACTCTCTGTGACCAGTTATGCAGAATGGGTCCTGGGAGATACAAAAGGAAAGACAGCTCAGTATATCGTTACTGAAAAAGTGCCTGATACAGCGGCGCTACTTGCTTATAACAGGTATAGCAGCAGTTACCCTGGCAGTGTCTGCTTCTCAGCGGTCAATGCCACAAAAGGATACAGCCTGACCGCTGACAGAGAGGCCTTTATTGGTCGCTCCGGCACCATGCGCAGCCCAGCCGGGCTGCGGCGCTCCAGACTATCTGGTAAGGCCGGCGCCGCCCTAGACCCTTGTGCAGCCCTGCAGGTACAGATCAATTTATATGCTGATCAGGAAACGGAACTTAATTTCAGGTTGGGAGCCGGTAAGGATAAAGCGCATGCACTGGAATTGATCGCACAATCCGAGGAAAATGAATATGCGAGTCAAGCGCTCAGCCTCATACATACACAGTGGAATGAGATTTTGGAGCAAACCACAATACAATCCCCAGATCCCGCGCTTAATTTTTTATCCAGTGGCTGGCTCACTTACCAGACGCTGAGTTGCCGCATTTGGGGTAGAAGTGGCTATTATCAGTCAGGAGGAGCCTTTGGCTTTAGAGATCAGTTGCAAGACGTTATGGCACTTTTTAATACGCGTCCAGATATTGCTAAGCAGCAGATTATCCTATCAGCATCCAGACAATTTATACAAGGCGACGTCCAGCACTGGTGGCATCCTCCTACAGGTAGAGGCGTCAGGACACGCTGTTCAGATGACTATCTCTGGTTGCCTTTTGTGTTGGCTCAATACGTCTTTACCACCGGAGATGAAACCATTTTAGAATGCCCTGTCAGCTTTTTGGATGGTCGGCTATTAAACGAAGGCGAGGATTCTTATTATGACCTGCCCATGATCACAGAGGAAAAAGAAAGTCTCTATCAACATGCGCTGAAAGCCATTCAACATGGTCTCAGAACAGGCGTACATGGTTTGCCGCTAATGGGCACCGGAGATTGGAATGACGGCATGGACAAGGTGGGTGAAAAAGGTAAAGGCGAGAGTATCTGGCTGGGATTTTTCCTCTTTAGTGTGCTCACACAGTTCAAAGAAATTGCCCTTCGCATGATGGACCACGAAACCGCTGAAATGTGTATTCAAAAGGCGGCAGCCCTTAAAACCAGTTTGAATCAAAATGGTTGGGATGGTCAGTGGTATAGAAGAGCTTATTTTGATGACGGTACACCATTAGGTTCCAGCCAAAATCAGGAATGCCAGATCGATTCCATTGCCCAAAGCTGGTCCATTTTATCCGGCGCCGGCATGGCGGACAAAAAGCGGCAGGCATTAACATCGCTGGACACACACCTGGTCCGGCCCAAAGAAGGGGTAATTTTACTACTGGATCCGGCCTTTGACAGTTCGCCGCTCAACCCAGGGTATATCAAGGGCTATGCGCCTGGCGTCAGGGAAAATGGCGGGCAATATACCCATGCAGCTGTCTGGGCCATGATGGCATTTGCTGAAATGGGTGAACGAAATAAGGTCTGGGAACTATTCAAAATGGTGAGTCCGGTTTCCCATACGATGACCCGGCAGGCACTGGAGATTTATAAGGTAGAACCTTATGTGATGGCAGCAGATGTATATAATGCACCACAGCATAGAGGCAGGGGAGGTTGGACCTGGTACACGGGATCTGCCGGCTGGATGCAGCAGTTTATGTTCCGCTTTATCTTAGGCATCCGGCGTACCGGCGATCAATTATGCTTTAAGCCTTGTACACCAGAGGTCTGGAAGAATTTTAAGGTGGATTACAAATTTGGGAAAGCTATTTATCACATAGAAGTTTTGTTAAAACCAGGGAATTTTATTCCTAAAACTTATCAGGTTGATGGTGTTTTGCAGCAAAATGACAGCATCGCATTAATTGATGACGGCAAACACCACCAGGTACAGGTAAGCTGACAGGTCGTTTACAAAGAGACCAAATAAGTAACAAATCTTATATGAAAGTGATTAGCTATCTATAATTTTTTTAAACTTTAGGACTTATATATAAATAATATATCAATGGATGAGTTATCCCCAAAGCGTAGTTTTATCTTTTTAGTTCCTTGATTTTTGGCGAAATTTGTCCCGGTAAAAGCTATATTTAATTCATTATCAGAATCAACTTAATATGCCACAATTTTCTCATTTACACGTTCATTCCCAATTTTCCTTGCTGGATGGCGCTGCTTCCATCGGTAGTTTGTATAAAAAGGCCGAATCAGATGGAATGAATGCGCTGGCACTAACAGACCATGGCAATATGTTTGGTGCTTTTGAGTTTGTGGCCCAGGCATGGAATAATACGAAGGTCATTGGTAAGGATGAAAATGGCAAAGATATCCTAACGCCAAAAATAAAACCGATCGTAGGTTGTGAACTCTATGTAGTAGAAGATCGTTTTCAAAAGACCTTCACCAAGGAGAAAAAAGACCGAAGATATCACCAGATTCTGCTTGCTAAAAATGAGTTGGGTTATCGCAACCTGATTAAGCTCACCTCCATGGGGTTTATCGAAGGTTTATATGGTAAATACCCAAGAGTGGACAAAGCACTGATTACTAAACACCATGAGGGACTGATTGCCACGACCTGTTGTCTGGGAGCAAGTGTACCACAGGCGATATTAACCGGTGGGGAAGAGGCTGGAGAAAAAGAATTTAAATGGTGGTTGGATCTGTTTGGCGACGACTATTATGTAGAACTGCAACGCCATAATATGGAGGAGCAAGATAAAGTCAATATTGTCTTACTCAAGCTGGCAAAGAAATACAATGTACCGATTATCTGTACTAATGACAGCCATTATACCAACCAGGAAGATGCCAATGCGCATGACATCCTGCTTTGTATCAATACAGGGGAGAAACAAACGACGCCTGGCTTTGACGACTTTGTCAATGATGATGTGATTATCAAAAACAGAAGGTTTAAATTCCCTAATGATCAATTCTATTTTAAAACAACGGCGGAGATGGAGCAGGTTTTCAAAGACATCCCCCAATCTTTGGAAAACACACAGTCCATCGTTGATAAAATAGATGTACTGAACCTGAAAAAAGATATTTTGCTGCCGGCATTCCCGATACCGGAAGAATTTAAAACAACGAGTGACAGCAATATCAATCAATGGAATTTTCTACATTACCTGACCTATGAAGGGGCCAGACAGCGCTATAGCGAGATCACCGAAGAGGTCAGGGAAAGACTGGACTTTGAGCTGTTCACGATTAAAACCATGGGCTTCGCCGGTTATTTTTTGATTGTAAGTGACTTTATCAAGGCAGGCAGAGACTTAGGCGTATTTATCGGTCCCGGCCGTGGATCAGCTGCCGGAAGTGTGGTGGCTTATTGCATAGGTATCACTAATATAGACCCGATTAAGTACAATTTACTGTTTGAGCGTTTCTTAAACCCGGATCGTAAGTCCATGCCGGATATTGATACGGACTTCGATGACGAAGGACGCCAAAAAGTAATCAATTATGTTGTTCAAAAATATTCCAAACAACAGGTAGCCCAGATTATTACCTATGGTACAATGGCCGCTAAAATGTCCATTAAAGATGTGGCTAGGGTACTGGATTTGCCATTATCAGAGTCCAATGCACTGGCCAAATTGGTACCGGATAAACCTGGCACAAAACTGGGTCGTGTGCTTAAGGCGCCTATCACTGCAGCAGAGGCCAAAGATGGTCAGAAGTCTCTGGAAGAAAAAGAGGGTTATCAGCCAGAGGATATTGAAAATATTAAACAGATTAGGGAGATCTATTACGGCAATGACCTGAGAGCCCAGGTACTTCACGAGGCAGAAAGACTGGAAGGCAGTGTACGTAATACCGGTATCCATGCAGCGGGGATTATCATTGCACCTAAAGACTTGACCGAATTAGTACCGGTATCTGTGGCCAAGGATTCTGATCTATGGGTTACCCAGATTGAGGGTAGCAGTATTGAATCAGCGGGCGTTATTAAAATGGACTTCCTTGGACTTAGAAACTTGTCTATTATCAAGACGGCGCTGAGTCTGATCAAACAAAATTATAATATTGACATCGAGATCGATAATATCCCGCTGGACGATGAAAAGACCTTTGAGATCTTTCAAAAAGGGGAAACCAATGCCATCTTCCAGTTTGAAAGTGCGGGTATGCAAAGAACCTCCGGGAATTAAAACCCGACGTTTTCGCGGATCTGATTGCGATGAACGCCTTATATCGTCCGGGCCCGATTGCTTATATTCCTGATTTTATCAAACGTAAACACGGCGAACAGGAAATCACCTATGACCTTCCGGAAATGGAGGAATATTTAGCCGATACCTACGGCATTACGGTCTATCAGGAACAGGTAATGCTGCTTTCCCAGAAGCTAGCCGGCTTTTCCAAAGGAGATGCGGATATTTTGCGTAAGGCCATGGGTAAAAAACAAATTGCGATATTGAATAAAATGAAGGCCCAGTTCGTAGAAGGTGCCTCCAAAAAAGGACATCCAAAAGATAAGCTGGATAAGATATGGAGAGACTGGGAAGCCTTTGCCCAGTATGCCTTCAATAAGTCGCACTCTACCTGTTATGCCTTTGTGGCTTATCAGACAGCCTATCTTAAGGCGCATTATCCCAGTGAATATATGGCAGCCATCTTAAACCACGCTGGCGCCATTGAAAAGATCACTTTCTTTATGGAAGAATGTAAACGTATGGGACTTGTGGTTTTGGGTTGTGACATCAATGAATCACAAAAAGGTTTTGGGGTAAATAGCAAGGGGGAAATCCGCTTTGGTTTTGGGGGACTGAAGGGCATCGGCGACGCCGCTATTGATGGCATCATCGAAGAGAGGAATCAAAATGGTCCATTTAAAGATGTATTTGATTTTATACAGCGGATTAATCAAAGGGTGGTCAATAAAAAGGCGTTGGAAAGTCTGGTCTATGCCGGTGCATTTGATTGTTTTGCGCAACTCCACAGAGGGCAGTATTTTGCCATTCAGACCGGTGAGCAGATCAATAACCTGGAAAGGATCATAAAATTTGGCAATGTGGTGCAGACCAGCAAACAAAGTTCTATGGGCAGTCTTTTTGGAGAAGCCACTATGCCGGAGATCGCCACACCCAAAATATTACCTTCCGAGCCTTGGTCATTGATTGAGAAACTTGAACACGAAAAAGATGTAACTGGCATCTATATCAGTGGGCATCCGTTGGATAATTATCGTTTTGAGATGAAGCATTTTAATATGCTACCTATCAGTGATTTTGAAGCCATGCGGCTGGAGGCCAATCCTAAAACAGGTATTCCTATACGGCTGGCAGGCATGGTTGTCGGCGCCCAGCACCGGCAAACCAAAAAAGGAATGGATTTTGGGGTACTTGCTTTAGAGGATTATTCTGGCAAGACAGAACTGATGCTCTGGCGGGAAGATTTTTTGAACTTTAAGCATTTTGTGGAGGCTGGCCTTATGCTCAGTATAACAGGATACTTTAAACAAAGGTTCAATCAAGGGCAATATGAATTTAAAATAACTTCTATCAGTTTATTAGAATCCTTAAAAACGTCAATGCCGAAATCGCTGGACATGGAGCTACCCTTAAAACAGGTCACCCATGAGCTGGTCAACTTTATGGAAGAAAATATACAAAAATACCCTGGAACAGCTACGCTTAAATTTAAGGTGTTGGATTTTGAACAGGAAACCTCCGTCAGTCTGTACACACTCGGAGGCGGAGTCACCTTAAATGACGAACTCATTGAATACTTAAATGATCACCCGGATATCCACGTTCAGGTCGGGCTGACAGGTTAACTTCTAACAATAAGGGTGAATGACTATTAGGTCAATCACCCTTATTGTTAGTGCATATTGTTAGCGTAAAAAGGAAATGAATATTACTGGGAATATTTATCCTTTAAGGCGAAATAAACCTATGATACAAACGCTAAAGATTTATCCAATTACAAGATGTTTAATCAGCAGCCATGAAGATTTTCAATGCCGAACAGATCAGAAAATGGGATGCGGCCACCATTCAAGAAGATCATATCAGTCAGACCGATTTAATGCAGCGGGCAGGCACCGCCTGTACCACATGGATCAGGCGTCATTATCAAAGAGAGGTACCTATTTGTATTGTGTGTGGAAAGGGCGGCAATGGGGGAGACGGGCTGGTAATTGCGCGTGGATTAATGGAAAAAGGGTATAAGGTTTCGGTTATTTTACTATATGATCCGAAAATCTTTAAAGACGCCCCCCTGGAGCATTGGCTTTTATTGCAACAAAGCATCACAGATATCCACAAGGCGCATATCCAAATTTTACAGCAAAACAAGGATGCACTAACTGTTGCATCGATTCTATCGATCCTCGAACAGACAAAGGCGCAGGTCATTATAGATGCGGTACTGGGTACAGGTTTTGTCCCCAAAAATACGACAGAGCACAAATTAAGCACGACAAGCCTTGCTATTCAGGCTGTTAATCAATATGCCAACTCGGGTCCCAAACGCACAAAAAGAAATATCGTGGCTATAGATCTGCCCAGCGGCCTGAGTGCAGACACACTCCCTGCAGGTGAGGACGCCCAGTCAATCATTCAGGCAGATCATACCTTAAGTTTTCAGACGTACAAAAGAACTTTTTTACATCCGGAAGCAGCTGTTTTTGCAGGTAAAATCCATCTTTTGGATATCGGGCTCTCCCGCTCATTCTACCATAATGAACCGACGCGCCTGCGCACACTTGATATTAAAGCAGCAGTAAAACGCTTACGTTCACGGACCCTTGATTCTTTTGGTCATAAAGGCAGTTTTGGTACCGCCGTACTCGTTGGAGGTAGTTATGGAAAGATCGGCGCCATTGCCTTATCTGCCAAGGCCGCACTTAGATCTGGTGTTGGGAAGGTATTTATTCAAGCACCTAAATGTGGTTATGAGATTTTGCAGACTTTTATACCGGAAGCCATGTTCGAACCGGCAGGAGCGAGCTATATAGAAAAAATAAGTTTAGTCAAAAAAGCCACATATGGCATAGGTCCGGGTATGGATACCCATCCAGAATCTGCAGGCGCATTATTAGCGTTTATAAGTCAATGCGGCAATGCAGTCGTGCTCGACGCCGACGGGTTAAATATAATAGCCAACGATCCAAAAAACTACCTGCCAATTATCCCAAAAAACAGTATCCTGACGCCACATCCTGGAGAATTTGACCGGCTTTTCCCGGGGACTGATAATTCCTTATCTCAAGTGGAGCTGGCAAGTGCAAATGCACAGAAATGGGAGCTAATTATTGTACTAAAAGGGCACCATACGGCCATCTGTACTCCAGACGGCAAAATCCACTACAATCTCAGCGGCAATGCCGGCATGGCGACTGCTGGCAGCGGCGACGTCCTAACAGGCATTATCACCTCCTTTCTGGCTCAAGGGTATACACCAAAAAATGCAGCCTTATTAGGGGTTTATCTACACGGCTCGGCTGGTGATTTGTGCAGTAAAAAAGGCAGCCCCGAGTCTTTAATCGCACATGATATCATTGAAAATTTACCGGGTGCCTTCAAAAAGCTCGGTCAAAGAATAAAATAAAACCTTAAGTTCACTTACTTGACCATAAAACAGTTTCTCCCCAAATACAGAAAAAATAGCAATTTAGGTTAGCAATTGTTTACCGAAAATCTAAAATGGCATGCTCAATTAACAATCTTCCGTTACAAAATTGTCGCTAGCCTTGACACTACTATTTAAATAACTATTTTACCATAGGTATTTAATTAGAAACAATGTCACTATTTTATATCTTCTACTTGATAATTGAGGTCTTCACTAATTGGCACAGTCCCAGACCAGGAGCCTTTTAACCTCTTTTGCTGATCCGAATTTTGTTCCCTTAGCGTAACCATAAAATTCGTTTTTAAAACCTTCTCTGTAATTTCGCCTGTAACGGTTAGTTTGGAAAAGGGTGCCACAACGACCCTTGTAGGATCCTTTTTAAGCGGAAGAACCGTGTAATTGTTAACTAATGGCCAGGTCATTGTACCCAAACTAGCCTTTCCATCGGCCTCAAATGCCACCGGCACTTGTATAAAAACAGTATCCAGCTTTTGCAATAAAGAATCCAAATCTGATCCAAATGTAAACGCGGAGCTTGATTTTAGTTCTGTGCCCAATACTGCTGTTTGTTCTACGGAAGTCCTATTAGAAAAAATAAAACCAGTACGTGGATAAGACTGAAAGGTTGATCCCTCTCCATCACTTTCAGGCATAAAACGAATACTTTCAAAAACATAGTGCGACGCCTGTTCAGGGGTTAACACCGGAGAAACCGCCTCCTTCGTACAGGCTGAAAAAGTTAATGTTAATGCGATGAATTCTAGGAGTAATTTTTTTTCATAGCTACATTAAATAAGTATTACCCTTCCTGGCAAGATACCTATTTTTAAATGATAAAAAAAATGAGAAGATAACTATAATCCGGATGTTGCAAATATTAGAGGCGATTTTTGGCCCCTTCTATTGACTCTCGTTATCAATTTTAATTAATTTTTATTGATAAATACAATAAACAGCTTCTAATTTGTTCTCTGTCCTTATTTTTGACATATGGGGTCATCAAAGATTTTCTACATAGCCTTTAAGGCGAAATTATTCAAATGGGGCATAAAATCCAGATTCAGTCATTTTAAAACATACCCTGTTTCCCTGGTTACCATATTTTTATGGTTATCACCCTGCATGGTTCGCCAATTATCAGCTCAACCTTTTAAAGATAAGAAACCGATAAGCGTTCAGGACAGCCTGCCCATAATAGACAGTACTGGCTCCCATAACCTAGCCCCGGTTACGATTACCGCCTTTCAGGGCAGGGGAGACGGAACAGATATAGCCGCGAGCATATTCCCTATTGACAAGCGAGCCCTCCAGTTATTGGACAACAGTAGCCTACTGTCTGCATTTAACGCTGCACCAGGCGTAAGATTAGAACAGCGTTCCCCCGGCAGTCTCAGGTTTTCTATTAGAGGCAGCCTACTTAGGTCTCCATATGGCGTGAGAGGCATAAAATTCTATATGGACGGTATCCCCTTGACAGACGCAGGTGGTAATACTTATTTGCAGTCCATCAGTGGAGCGCAAATAGCGTCTGCAGAAATTATCAAAGGGCCTGCCGGCAGTTTATATGGCGCCGGCACTGGTGGTGCGGTGCTGTTGCACACACCTGGAGAATTTACAGACACGGTAAAAACCAATTATCGTTTTTCCTATGACGCAGGCAGTTTTGGCCGGGTTCATCCTACTGGCAGCTGGCTAATTACGACATCAAAAAGTCATACTTTTATAAGTGCCAGTCATTTTTATAGTGCGGGCAATCGGCAGCAGGATACGACGCGTAGGACAATCCTGCATTATAACTCGGCTTATAAACTCTCAGATAAGCTTCAGTTGCATTTATTAGGCTTTTACAGTGACCTTCATTATCAAACTCCGGGGGCATTACCCAAAGTCAATGGGGTACAGATACAACTGCTTATCCACTTGCTATCAAACAAAAAGCAGCGGTATTTAACCGCAGCTTATTTGTAGGGGCGGGATTAAAATCAAAGATCAGCTCCGTTATTGACAATGAGACGGCACTTGTTTTCAGCCGCACTGATTTTAAAAATCCATTTACCAGCAATTATGAAAAGCGCAGAGAAATCAATTACGGGGGCCGTAGCGTTTTCACCTTCCATGGCCCAAATAGCAGCAGAGAATGGCAATTACTGGCCGGCGTGGAATGGATGGGCGGCAATGACCATATCGATAATTACGGCAACCAGCAGGGCATCATTGATACAGTGCAATATAAGGATCACTTAGTACTTGAAAAGCATTCCTTTTTTATGCAATACGGTATGGACCTGGATCGTCCCAAAAAATGGCATTTGCAGGCTGGCATCAGCACCAATCAACAAAGGTTAAGTTACAGCCGGCTTTCTGACAGCAGTTTTGGACAACCAGAAATTGCCCGTACCGCCTATCAGTGGTCTCCAAAACTTGGCCTCACTTACAGATTACTGCCTGATATGGTTGTATTTGGCAATGCCGCAAAAGGCTTTTCCACACCGACGATTGCAGAAATTCATCCTTCAGATGGTCGTTTTGAGCGGTCACTGCAAGCAGAAAGTGGTTGGAATCTGGAAATAGGCATTAAAGGCAGCCTTATCGGTACAAGGTTACAATTTCAGGGAAGTGTATACAGGTTCTCTTTAAATAACGCCATTGTACGCAGGGTTGATGCAAGTAATATTGAATATTTTGTCAATGCCGGTAAAACAAGGCAATCCGGAGCAGAATTATGGCTCAGCTATGAACTGCTTTCAGCTGAGCAGTGGCATCCAAGCAGATGGATTCAGCAGATCATGCTTAACGGCAGCTATAGCTACCAGCCTTATCATTTTTTAGATTATCAGGTAACCGGCAATAATTATAACGGTCACCCTTTGACAGGGGTTCCTAAAAATGTCTGCAATTTATCCCTAAGTATCCAAACTAAAAATGGGCTATACCTTAATTCAATGGTCAATAACACCAGTCGGATTCCACTCAATGATGCGAGTAGTGTTTATGCAAATGCTTATACACTTTGGCAGGCTAAATTGGGTTACCGGTTAATGGTTCATTCAGTGGCGCTGAACCTGTATATTGGCCTGGATAATATTTTAGATCAAGCATATAGCCTGGGAAATGACATCAATGCCTATGGCGGTAGGTATTTTAATCCGGCGCCCGGCAGAAATTACTATGCAGGCATTGAGTTGGATTTTTAATTAATACGACCCGATTTTACTTCTATTTAGCTCAATTGTGACTGCTTGCCTTTTTTTGTCCAGTAATAATAAAAAGGCAGGCCCGAGAAGATCAGACAAAACCCAATCAGGGATTTAACTGGAGATTCAATGAGCGATACTACAAGTAAAGTACCACAGAAAACCAAAAAGACCCAAGGAACCATCGGATACCCCCATGTCTTATAGGGTCTTGGAATCTCAGGTTTACGGATCCTTAAAATGACCACGCCCAGGACTATGAGCCCATAAAAAACAAAGGCTGCAATAATCAAAAGATCGGTCAGCATATCGAAAGATCCGGAAAAGACAAGGATGACACCCCATACACATTGGAATACCAGGGAATTAGCCGGTGTATTTCTGGTTGGATGACATTTGGCTACACTTTTGAAAAACAGACCATTTCCTGCCATGGCATAATAAATTCTGGAAGAAAGCAAAATGGTGGCATTGGTACAGCCGAAAGTAGAGATCAAAATCATGCCACTCACAATATAAACCCCAATGCTACCCACCAATTTATCCACGACGACCACAGCAGCAATGGTATTTTCATTGACATTTACAGCAGCCAGCATTTCATCAATGGGCATTACGTACAAATAAGCTGTATTTAAAAGCGCATACAATAGGATAATCAGGACAATGCCAATGATCATAGCCCTTGGCAAATTCTTTTTAGGTGCATGTAACTCTTCCCCTATAAATCCCAGGGCGACCCACCCTTCATAACCCCAGAATGCATGGCGCATCGCAATAAACATAGCCGTAATAAAGGTAAGAAAAGAAAATCCTTCTGGTGGCATCAATTCACTGACCCGCTCCAGGGTCCCCATGCTTCCTACACTGGACCCAAATGCCAGGCAGACAATGATTAAAATCGCCAGGGTAATCAAAAAAGTAAAGACCAGGCTGACATGTCCGCCTTTTTTCGTCCCCCTGATATTTACAATAGTAAGAATGATAATTAACAGGCTGGCTACCAGTTTACCGCCAAAATTGGAAAATGGCGTCAGGCCCATGATGGAAATGGCTTCCATTTGAGCGGGCAAATGCGGTAAGGGAACAAAACTAGCCAGCGCACCGGCAAAGACAAAGGCGACGGAAGAAATAGCAGCTGTCTGGATTACCGTGAAACAGGACCATCCATATAAAAAGGAGACAAGTTTACCATAAACCTCTTCCAACCAGGCAAATGGTCCACCGGATCGGGGAAACATCGTTCCCAGCTCAGCAATACTGAAAACGCCAAAAAGGATAATTACCCCGGATAATACCCATGCCAGAATCACCAACCAGGGTTTGTGCAAAACTTCAGCCATCGGTGCGACCTTTTTAAAGACACCAGAGCCGATAATCGCACTCATGACAATAATAATCGCCATTTTTAGACCAAAAGACCTGACCAGTGCACCATTTTGTGGTGCGTCCTGCTTATGATTTTCCATAACAATAATGTAATATCCCCTGAAACAAAAACGAACTTGCAAATGCAAAAGGGAAATGAGCCCTGATAAAAATGGGTCCGATGCCTTTAAAAAGCGAATAGGACGGGGCGGATTAAAAAATAGGGCTACTGTTGCCCATTGAGAACGGCTAAGATAGCTTTTTTTTGGCTAAAATGGGTCCATGAAGTGGCATTTCTAAGACTGGCTCCCATAGTTAGACAGGTTTTACGATAATTTCGACAATAAAATGCAAGCGATTAAAAATAATAGGCAGCGGTGTCGCACCAATTGTAGATAACGGCTAAATTTAAAGAAGGCTACTACACTTGTTTGCTAACCATAGTTACAAAGTAAAAATTCGTCCAAATATTTGAAAAATAAGCACTCGTTTATTTCAAATTTTTCATTTTATTCCTTAATTTGCACACGTATAACTCACCCGCCAGCTGAAAAGAACCTGCCTTACAATACGCATAATATGAAAGACAAATCATCATAATTGATTGTGAGGCTTAAAATTAAAAACATTCTAAAAACATTCTAAAAAATCTAAAATCATTCAATACAACATTAAATAAAACCATCATGGCCAGACATTTAACAGAAAAACAGGAGCAAATAGCCCGCTTAATTAGAAATCATTATAAAATCAGAGAACCAGATGAAATGGTAGAAATTCTGTTTGACATGGTTAGCCATCAGGAGATGCGTCTTTTTATTTACCGGTTTATTTCAACGGCTTATAGTAAAGACTTATGGACAGATAGTCTGGCCAGCAGTGTTATGCATATGACTGGTTTATTAAAAACCTTTATTAATACCGCGAACTTCTATAAACAATACAAGGATATCGGTTTTAATAAGGTGCCCTGCATTCCTGACGCCATGTCCAATTTTGATTTTGAGCCATCTACTTTTTTCATGACGCAGAACATTCCGCAGATGCTGACCTTGCATGAATTAACGGCTCCCATGCATGTGTTCAAGAGTTTATTTAATTATGCCACCGCTGAACAGTGGACTGAACTTATTGATGAATTAGAAAAATATGCATTAAGTTATAACGATTACAGAGATTCAGGTAACTATCATAGTAGTTTGACCCTCTTTAGCCTGTTATCCAAAATGATAGACGCATTACAGGTCATCAAATTATCTATGGACCGATTATAGTTCATATAAAAACAAAATAAAGGTGTCCATTTTTGATCAAGATGGACACCTTTGTTTTAAGGTTGTATTTAGGGATTTTTTACTTTCTCTTTTTGTGGATTTTAAATAATCCTTTATTGCTTATTGCAGCGCAAACTTCTGATGCATATCCGGGATGTATACCTCCTTGAATCCTTTTTTCTGAAGACTTCTTTGAAAGTCCTGTTGCACATCGTATTCACCATGAACGATAAAAAGCATCTTAACCCCGTCAGGATGCTGGCAGGCTAAAAACTGACAAAGGTCATCATAATCACCATGAGCACTCATGGAGCGCATAACACCAATTTCTGCATTAACATCATAGTCGTCCCCATAAATGCGCACCTGTTTTTCACCACGCATTAACCGACCACCCAGGGAATGCGGTTCACAGTAGCCCACGATCAGAATCGTATTTTTAGGATCTAAAATATTATTCAAAATATGATGCTGCACCCTGCCAGCATCAGCCATTCCACTAGCAGATATAATCACCATAGGCTGATGATTGTCATTGAGCGCCTTGCTTTCTTCTACAGATTGTATAAAATGCAATCCCTCAAAATCAAAAGGATCGTCATCCACCTCCATCATTTTTCTGATGCGTTTATTAAAGCCTTCTTCATGTCGCTGAGTGACTTTGGTCGCCTCTCTGCTCAATGGACTATCCACATACACCGGTACCCGCGGCAATAGTTTTTCATTAGAAAGCTGGTTTAAAAAATACAGCAATTCCTGCGTTCTGCCTACACTAAAAGCTGGAATAATCAGTTTCCCTTTTTTCTCCACACAGGTCTTTTCAACAAACCCCAGCAGTTGCTCAGGTGTATTAAAAACAGCGTCATGCAGACTGTTGCCATAAGTGCTTTCTATAATAATATAATCGGCTTGCGGGAAAGTTTCTGGAGATTTAAGAATAATATCACGATACCTTCCCACATCCCCACTAAACGAGATCTGCTCTGTTTTGCCATCCTCGGTAATTCTGACATGAACAGAAGCGCTACCTATAATATGACCGGCATCAGCAAACATCACCTCAATTTGATCATCTACCCGGTGCCACTTGTCATAATCTACTGCGGTCAAATGGGGGATAGCATTTTCAGCGTCCTGATCATCATATAGGGCCTCTACGGGGGGTAAATGTTGTTTAGCCCGTCGTTTATTAAAATATTTTGCATCATCCATCTGGATCTTGGCAGAATCCCTAAGCAAAATCGCCGCTAAATCCTTGGTACCAGCTGTACAGTAAATTTGTCCCTGATAGCCATCTTTGATTAGTTTTGGAATCAACCCAGTATGGTCAATATGAGCATGGGAGAGGAACATGTAGGTAATTTTAGTCGGATCAAAACCAAATTCCGCATTTAGTTCATCCGTTTGTTTTCCCATTCCCTGAAACATCCCACAATCCAAAAGGATTTGTTTGCCATTTTTTAGTTCAATTAAGTGTTTAGATCCGGTTACTGTTCTGGCTGCACCATGAAAACTTAGGTTCATATATGATCTGTTTAAAGTTATTGAATTGAAAACAGGTAGACAAGCGCTGGGCGCACCGCCGATTTAACACCAAGCATCCCCCTAGGCGATCGCTACTCATTAAAATTTCCGCCGGCAACTTTTCTTACTAAAAGAACAAATTTGCCGGTAGAATTTTTACCCCCCGTTTCCTTTTGCTATAAATCCAGATTAAATATAGGTAAATTTAGAGATATTTACCTGTATAACTTGCAGTTACTTTTTAAGATCTGCCGGCTTTCCTTCAAAAACCAACTGCCCGCCTTTAAGTCCGGCTTCCGGTCCAAGGTCAATTACCCAGTCAGCGGATTTGATAACATCTGTATTGTGTTCTATAATAATCAGCGAATGACCTCGGTCAATTAGTGCATTAAACGCATCCAAAAGCTTACGGATATCATGAAAATGCAGACCGGTGGTTGGCTCGTCGAAAATAAATAGGGTGTGTTCATTTGATTTGTTCTTACCTAGAAAACTCGCTAGTTTGACACGTTGCGCCTCACCGCCACTCAGCGTATTGGAGGGTTGCCCGAGTTTAATATAGCCTAAACCCACTTGTTGGAGTGGCACCAGGGCTTGAGCCAAACCTTTTTCATCTTTAAAAAACGCTATTGCCTCGTCCACACTCATCTCCAATACATCATGAATGCTCTTTTCTTTATAAGTTATTTCCAGCACTTCCTGTTTAAAACGTTTCCCTTTACAGACATCACAAATAAGATGCACGTCAGCCAGGAACTGCATTTCCACAGTTTGCTCTCCTTCTCCTTTACAAGCGTCGCAGCGTCCACCATCCACATTAAATGAAAAATAACCAGGCGTATATCCCCTGACCTTGGCCAGATATTGTTTGGCAAATAATTGTCGGATTTCATCATAAGCCTTAATATAAGTTACAGGATTGCTTCTGGAGGATTTACCAATCGGATTCTGATCCACAATCTCGACACTACTTATTTGGCTAAGGTCGCCGGTAATGGACTGGTGCAGCCCTACCTTTTCCGCTGTACCGCTTTTTTGCTTCATAATACCGGGATAGAGAATCTGTTTGACCAGTGTCGTCTTACCGCTACCGGATACACCAGTGACCACACACATCACGTTTAATGGAAACTTAACATCGATATTTTTCAAATTATTTTGCCGAGCACCTTTCACTTGTATGCTATTGGTAAAAGAACGTACATTTTTGGGGGCATCGATGCTAAGTGTACCTTTTAGATACTTACCAGTTAAGCTATCTGGATTGGCCATCAGCTCGGTGGCTGTCCCTTTAGCAATGATTTCACCGCCAAGATGCGCTGCCAGTGGCCCCATGTCGATGATATAATCCGCTTCCCGCATAATCATCTCGTCGTGTTCTACCACAACAATGGTATTACCCAAGGATTTTAATTGTTTTAATACCTGAATCAGCCGGTCTGTATCTCTTGGATGAAGTCCAATGGATGGCTCATCCAGAATATACAAAGAATTAGTCAGGTTACTGCCCAGACTTCTGGTTAGTTGAATACGTTGACTCTCCCCGCCGCTGAGGGTATTTGCCATCCTTTCCAGGGTAAGATATCCGAGCCCGACGTCCAGCAAAGTCTGCATTCTTTGCTGCAGTTCTAATAAAAGCCTGGCAGCAATTTTTGTCTGGGTTTCAGAAAGGGTAGGGACCAGCTCGTCCAACCAATGCTTTAAATCTTCTACCGGCATCCGGCAAAGTTCTCCGATATGTAGGCCTCCGACTTTAATATATAAGGCCTCTGGTCTTAACCGGTATCCATCGCAATCCGGGCAATCTGTTCTGCCACGGTATCTGCTTTGCAATACCCTGAACTGAATCTTATAGAGATTTTGCTGCACATCTTTAAAAAAGTCATTGATACCATAGGCATCTATATCACCATTCCATAAAGACCTTTTTTGAGCGGCCGTCAGCTCCTGATAAGGTTGTGGATCGGAAAATCAAATTTGTGTGCATGCTTTAAAAACTGATTTTTCCACCAGACCAGTTTCTCGCCCTTCCACGGGGCAACTGCCCCTTCAAAGACGCTGAGTCTTTGGTCCGGTATAACCAGATCCTTATCAATACCGAGCACCTGACCAAAACCCTCACAGGTTCTGCAAGCCCCATATGGATTATTAAAGGAAAATAAATTGGGTTCAGGTTGTTCAAACTGAATCCCATCGAGCTCAAATTTACGGCTGAAGTTGCTTAATTTATCATCAATTAAAAGCTTCATTTGTTCCTCACCTTCATAAAAAGCAGTTTCAATGGAATCTGTGATTCTATGGATATCTTCCTCACTAAAGGCTCTTTTTTTAATGCGGTCTATCAGAACATACACCCCGCGGTTAGCGAGTTTCTTTTTAAGGCCACTATCTGTTAGTTGCAAAAGTTCATCAATCTCTGATAATTCAGTATTTTCATCCGCTTTAACAAAGCAAACCCTGGAAAAGCCTTTCTGCATTAAAATCTCCAGTTCCTCTCTTTGATCCCTGCCACTATGCTGCTTAAACCCGCTGAGTATATAAATGCGGGCACCTGTAGATGCACTTTCCACCATCCGTAGCACATCCGCTACATCGTCTTTTTTTACTTCCTGACCGCTTACCGGTGAAATGGTAATACCGATCCTTGCATAGAGTAATCTAAGATAATCATAGATTTCAGTCATTGATCCCACGGTTGACCGGGGTGAACGCGTCGTCACCTTTTGTTCAATGGCGATGGCCGGGCAAAGTCCCTTAATATAATCCACATCCGGCTTATCCATGCGTGCCATAAACTGCCTTACATAAGCATTCAGGCTTTCCGCATAGCGTCTTTGGCCTTCTGCAAATAAAGTGTCAATGGTAAGAGAAGATTTACCGCTGCCTGAAACACCGGTTACCACAATAAGCTTATTTCTGGGGAAGGCAACTGATACATTTTTCAAATTATGTGTTCTGGCGCCTTTAATAAATATGTCCTGATTTAGACTGGCGGCCACTTCAATCGCATTAGCGGAGCCATTCTGGTCTTTAGTGGCTTTAACTTGTGCTGACTTGTCTTTTTTGCCTGATATTTGCTTAGAAGCCCCATTTTTAGTGGCTTTTGCTGAGATGGATTTATTCTGGATTTGCATAATAGAGGATAAAGTTACTAATCAGACCGGATAAAAAAATAATTAATTTCTTAAAAATGTAGCAAAATTTACCAAAACACATCACCGACGTTAAAAATATAATGCGTAATTTCAAAAAAAGGAAGGGTTTGATTTGGAAATTATTTAACAAATACCTTATTTTTGCCCAGTAAAACTTTATACGCCTATTGAGCATTTTTACTCAGAAAAACTAATATTCATTTGGAAACGGGCTGCTGAGACCAGAGAATGAGAACTGCGCCAATATCCAATAAAATGAACTAACCATGAGTAATAATGATTACCCAACGGATACTCAGCTGGTATCTCGCTTCCAAAACGGAGACCTAAACGCGTTGGAACAACTGATTGAGAAGTATAAAGACAAAATTTACACTTCCATTTTCTTTTTGGTAAAAGACAAATACCTGGCCGAGGATATCTTCCAGGAGACGTTTATCCGTGTCATTGACACGCTACGCAGTGGCCGGTACAATGAGGAAGGAAAAGTCCTTCCTTGGATAATGCGTATTGCACACAATTTATCTGTGGATCATTTCCGCAGATTAAAAAGGGCACCTTTTGTCAGTACAGATCAAAATGATATGCGGGACATTTTTGATGTAATGGGTATTTACCATAATGAAAACGCTGAAAATCAAAGAGTACGTCAGGAAACCTATCAAACGGTGAGCAGGTTGCTGGAACATTTGCCTGCCTCGCAAAGAGAAGTGCTAGTGCTACGTCATTATGGGGACATGAGTTTTAAGGAAATCGCCAGATTGACGGACTGTAGTATTAATACGGCTTTAGGCCGGATGCGCTATGGATTATTAAATTTGCGCAAACTTATGGCTACGCACCAGATTGAACTCTGAGATACCTCAAAACCGCTAACCATAAAGATAGCTGGATAGCTACCTGGTAAAACCGCGATAAAACGATCTTCAATAAATAATATTAAGGTAGACTACCCAGGTATGGTAGTCTACCTTAATATTATTGGGATGAATCACGATCGGGTCAGTCTAAAAAGTTAATCCTTCCCAATTGACTGATTATTTTGGCCTATATATTTTTGCCGCCTCATTATAAAAAGAATAAAGCATCACACGACCGTCCATTTTATCTTAATACCATTGATATCTATATTAATCTCCATTTTGAGGCCTTATTACGCTCAAAACATTTACTTGTCTGAAATTTTAGAGTAGTATATCGCTAGTAATATGATATTTAAAAATAACACATAACCATTTGGTATACTATAAACATAAAGTCTATTTCAATATTTCAATTATTGAAATGGCCTTGGATGCCTTTCTAAAGTAAAATGGGTATAAATTCAACTGTTATCTGCGTTTAAATCCTATAATTTTAGGGCAAATAGAGATGCCATTGAAGATGTCTTTGATTTTTATGGAGAACAAATGCGTTTTTATGCGGATATTATAATTTGTTTGCGCATAAACCGCTATTCCATTAACTTTAGGGCCGGTCAGCTCTTCTGATTCTCTAATATTCTAAAGTCTTAAAGGTTAAATATGTTTATTAAAGCTCCCAATACAAAGTTTTTCTGCATCCTGGTTGTCGGTACGCTGATGGCAACGTCTGCCTACAGTCAAAATTTCTTTAAAAAATCAACTTCCGCTACTAAATGGGTAGATAGTGTTTATCAATCCTTAACGCCGGACCAACGGTTAGCCCAACTAATGGTGCTAAGAGAAAGCGGCTTAAATAATGGCAAAGCAGAGATCTATGGGGACAAAATAATGGATCTGGTAAAACGCTATAATATCGGGGCAATTTGTCTGTTTCAAGGCACGCCTGAAGATCAGGCAGCTACCTTAAAGCAATTACAGCAGGCAGCCCAAACGCCCCTGATGGTATGTATTGACGCAGAGACCGGCCTTGGGATGCGCATGGAAGGTGTGGAAAAATTCCCGGATCAGCTGACCATGGGTGCCATGAGAAAAAGTCAGCACCTGGTTTACCAGATAGGAGAGGCCATGGCCAGACAATGTCTGCGCATGGGCATCCAGGTGAATTACGCACCCGTTGTGGATATCAATAACAATCCGGCCAACCCTGTAATCGGCTACCGTTCCTTCGGCCAGGATAAAAATGTCGTATCCACCTACGGAGTGGCTATCATGAAAGGCATGCAAAGTCAAGGTATCATGGCCTGCGCCAAACACTTCCCAGGTCATGGCGATGTATCGGTGGATTCTCATTTGGATCTGCCTGTCATTGAAAAATCTTTGCCCGAACTGGAAAAATTGGAGCTAGTCCCTTTTAAACGCGTTTTTAAGGCAGGCATCGGCTCAGTGATGATCGCCCATTTATCCATTCCCAAAATTGACAGCACACCCCATCTGGCAAGCTCCCTGTCCCATAAGTTTGTAACCGACTTACTCCGAAAGAAAATCGGCTTTAAAGGCCTGTCTTTTACAGATGCTCTGGGCATGAAAGGAGTGGCCAAATATTTTCCGGCAGGTGAAGTTTGTGTCATGTCGCTAAAAGCGGGCAATGATATGTTGTGCTTACCAGAGGATGTTGGACTCGGTATCAAAAAAATCAATGCAGCCATCCAAAAAGGAGCGCTCAGTTGGACAGAGCTGGAGCCCAGGGTTAAAAAGGTATTATATGCAAAATACCATTTAGGTTTAAACCGCCCGAATCCGGAAAATATCAATACGGACCATTTGACCAGTGATCTGAACAAGGAGGTAGCCTTCTTGAGCCAGGAAGTGGCCAGGCGCAGCCTGACCGCCGTCCGGCTGGAAAAAAACAGCTTTAAACCCCTGAATAAAAGCCAGAAAACCGCTTATTTGCAGGTCGGTGGGAAGACGAAGAGCATCCTGGCTCAGCAATTAAAAAACAATGCTGGCACCGATAATTATTATTTTGGTTACTCCGACAACAATAGCGTCGCAACAGCTATCCTGCAAAAAATAAAAAGCGGCCAATATGAACGTATTGTAATTTCTATTAGTGGTTTTAGCAAAAGACCGGCAGACAATTTTCACATAAGTGCGCAGGCATTGCAACTCATTGATCATATTCAAGCCTATAATGGGGGTAGTACATTGGTTGTGATGGGGAATCCTTATGCCTTAAAAAACTTCACTGCCTTTAAAAACTTGCTAGTCAGTTACCAGGATGAAGATGTTTTCCAAAAGACAGTCGCAGACTTCCTGCTTGGAAAAATCGGAGCCAAAGGAAAATTACCTGTCAGTGTAACAGATAATATGCCTTTTGGAAAAGGCCTTATTGTAAAAAAGTAAAGGAGCGTCAAATCTCATCTTTTTTTCCCGCTATTTTTATTCTTTTCTGATTCGTTAGCAGCAGCTTTATGCGTGGTATCCGTATCCAAGATATTTTTACCCGTATTATGTAGCCCGGTGGAATCTGCAACTTGCGCTGACTCCGCTGTCTGGTAAGGGCCGGCCGCCTCAATGCGGATTCCCAACTGTAACACACCTAGCAATGGTTCATCGGGCATCAGATGACTTAGGACGAAGCCATTGTTACCAATTGGAAGTCTGGCCGCCATGCCCCCCAGGCGTATTCTGGTCTCCACAATAGAGCCCAGGGTATCTCCCAGCCACTGACCATTTTTAGCCAACGGAAGATTCACCTCCTGATACTTTACACTATCCCCAGGAGCAATATATCCATAACGGAGTAATAAATTATCGTATTTAAACTGCTGATTATGACGAATAACGACATAAACCCGGTAAGGCACCGTAGAATCCTGAACTTGTATCTGTATCCAAGGCTGGTATTCATGCGTCCAGGCTTGCTTTGGAATTGAGACCAATCTCTCCTGAAAACCTACCTGATCACTGCAGCTGCTAAAACAAATTAATAAAAACGCCGCAGCAAAGCACCCCAGCCTTTTCAGGTCTGTCGGTTCCTTAAAGAAAGTTTGTTTAACGGTATGTATAACTCTTAAGGTGCAACGCATAAGTGTATTCTCTCTCTTGGTATATTCTCTCTGGGTATATTCTGTATGACTTAACTTCAATTCAAATGATAGAAACGCTGGCTAAACGCATTAATAGCTCAAGGCAATTTGTGGTTCAACATCTTAGAGCACTATAATTTATATTGCCGGTATGAGCGAGATCAGAGTACATTTAAGATTTGCTCTTTGGCTTTTTCTAACTCATCTTTCATCTGCACAACCAGTCGCTGTATATCCAGATCATAGGCCTTAGAACCAGTCGTATTGATCTCTCTGCCAATTTCTTGCAGCACAAATCCCAGTTTTTTGCCTTTGGACTTGCCTGATTCCTGCAAGATCTCTTTAAAATAGGCACAATGCGTTTTTAAACGCACTTGTTCTTCACTGATATCAATCTTTTCAATGTAATACACCAACTCCTGTTCAAGCCTGTTGGCATCATAGGACTCTTTTCCTACATGTTCTTCTAAAATCTTGGTAAGGTGTTCTTTTATCTTCACTCGGCGATTGACTTCTTTTGCAGCGATCTGAGGTTGATAAGATTCTATGTTTTTAATGCGTAACAGTAGATCCTGTTCCAGCGCAGCGCCTTCACCTTCTCTGTGTTTCTCGATGGCTTGCAACGCGTTTAAGAGGATTTGTTCAAATGCCGCATAATCCTGATCACTTAAGACCTCTGTTGAACTAGAGATGACCTCTGGCAGCTTAAGCACAGCCCCCAACAAGTGTTCGGTGGATGCATTGAGCTCTCTGGCCAGCCTTTCCATAGATATATAAAAATGTTTAGCCAGCTCGGCATTTAAGGCTACTGATTTCCCGGCACCATTTTGTTTGATGGTGACCGTACATTCAACACTACCTCTGATCAGATGATCGGAGATCAGATTGCGAATATTAAACTCAAAAGGCTTCAATAATGCAGGCAGGTTCATTCGGATATCATACTGCTTCCCATTGAGTGATTTGATCTCTACCAGGAAAGTTTTGTCCCCGATTAACTGTTCTGCACGGCCATAGCCTGTCATTGAAAGAAGCATATAATAATAAATTTAATAACAAACCTACTTAATTTTGGCTAAATTGCCCCTTAAATTCAATTTTAGGCTCGTATATGGGGCAAAATTAAGCCCTTATTGATCATGAAAAAACATAAGTTTTATTTTATTTCCTTTACCTATTGGTTTTTACTGCTCTATATCGTGTCTGCACTGGTATGGTGGTTTATCTCTTTGGAAAAACAAAACCAGCAGATGTATTTTTATCGTTATGAGCAACTGCGCCAGGATGACTACCAGTATCAGGAGAAGGTCGTGGCGCTTAAAGATGCAAAACATCGTAAATTCCTGCAATATGTAGGAGAGGGGTCCACCTTCTTTATCCTGATTATGATTGGAGCCGCCTTTGTTTACAGAACGATCCGCCAAGGATTCAGGCAGGCGGATCAGCAGCAGAATTTCATGATGGCCATTACCCATGAATTGAAAACACCAATTGCTGTTGCCAGGCTGAATCTGGAAACCATGCTTAAACGCCATTTAAATCCGGATCAGCAACGTAAATTATTGGAAAATACACTCAGTGAAACCAATAGGCTCAATACCCTGACCAGCAATATTCTGACAACGGCGCAACTTGAAAGTGGCCAGCACCCCCTTAGTGCACAAGCGGTCAATTTATCTGAGATCATGACAGAGCAGCTGCATCAATTTCAGCTGCGGCACCCTTCCAGAACTTTTATTACCCGGGTAACACCTGATGTATGGATAAAAGGCGAGCAATTATTACTCGAACTACTCATCAGTAATCTGCTAGAAAATGCCATAAAATATGCACCTCAGCCTTCAACAATAACGGCCGGCGTCGAAAATATTAAAGATAAGTATGCCATCTTACATGTGGCTGATCAGGGGCCTGGCATTGACGCATCAGAAAAATCCAAGATATTCGCCAAATTCTACAGGTCAGGCAGTGAATCTGTACGCAAAACGAAAGGTACCGGCCTAGGGCTATATTTATGCAAAAAGATTACACAGGAGCACGCAGGTCAGATCCAGCTGGCGGATAATCAACCAAATGGCGCTATCTTTACCATACAGTTTTCATTATTAAAACAATAAGACTTTTCAGCATGACAACAGCAAATAACGGCAATATATTACTGGTAGAAGACGAAGAAAACCTGCATGACACCCTAAAACTGAACCTGGAGCTGGAAGGCTATACAGTAACTTCTGCCTATGATGGCAATAAGGCTTTAAAGGCTGTAGAGAATGAATACTTTGACCTCATTATTATGGATGTAATGCTGCCAGAGCTAGATGGCATCAGTGCAACAGAACGTATTCGTATTCAAAATATTGAAACACCTATTTTGATACTAAGTGCCAAAAACACAACCGTAGACAAAGTAACCGGTCTGAAAAAAGGAGCAGATGATTACCTGACCAAGCCTTTTGACCTGGAAGAATTACTGCTGCGCGTTTATAAACTGATTGAGAAAAACAAAAAACTGCAGGATAAGGAAACAATCAGCGACTCTTTTAGTTTTGGGGACAATCAAATCTTTTTTAATGCCCAACAGGCCACCACCTGGGAAGGCAAAACCGTTGAATTGAGTAAAAAGGAAACGATGTTACTCAAACTACTCTTTGAAAACAAAAACGAAGTGGTCACCAGAGAGAAAATATTACAGGTCGTATGGGGGTATAATGTATTTCCGGCCACAAGAACCATTGACAATTTCATTTTGAACTTCAGAAAATACTTTGAAAAAGATAGCCGTAATCCGACCTATTTTCATTCCGTAAGAGGTGTAGGGTATAAATTCACAGAGGTTTAATCCGCGGCAATTAGTGCCACAATAAGCAAAGCCTGCCTACTTTTGGAGGGGAATAATTGCCAACCAGGCTTTGGCATATTTTACTTTTGGGTACCGAATAATGGTATGATCAATGCCCGGATTGCCTCAAAAGCCGGATGCTGTTGGGCTCTTTGCGCGGCCAGCATAACTTGTGTTAGGATGGTAGATAATGCTGGTGTATAAAATTGTATATCCAGATGGTCATACTGGCTCTTTACAGCGCCTGGCACAATGCTGATACCTGCCCCCAGATGAACCAGTTCTAAAATAGAAGAGATGTTGTTGCACTCATAGCGTAACTGAGGTGTAAAGCCCATTTGTGCGGCAAAGGCCAGCATCTGTGCATGATAAACGGGAACCGCGCTTACGTGATAGGATATAAAGGGCAGCTGCTCCAACGCTGAGATATCATTTGGAAGCGCTGTTTTCCCGGGCATGGCCAGACAAAATCCATCCTCATATAATTTTTCAGCTGTCAAAGCGGCCGATGGATTCGGTCCGCGGATAATGCCAACATCCAGCCGGCCTGCTTCCAGTGCCTGAATCTGTTTTGCGGTAGGCAATTCAAAGAGTTGCGTTTTTATAAATGGATGCGCCAGTTGTATCTGACGGGTCAACTCCCCCAATTTTTTTTTGTCAATAGAACTTATATAGCCGATTTTAATATCCCCGGCCAGTGCATGATGAATCCTCCCGGCTTGAACTTTGGCCGTTTCCAGCTTATTGAAAATACCATGAACCTCTTGCAAAAAGTATTTTCCTGCATCCGTCAATTGCACCCTTTTGTTGTCTCTTAAAAATAAGGTAACCGCCAGCTCTTGTTCCAGTTCCTTAATCTGCCTGCTTAGTGGCGGCTGGGAAATAAAAAGCCGCCTTGCAGCATGTCCAAAATGTAATTCTTCTGCCAACACCTGAAAATATCGTAAATGCCGTAGTTCCATACTTATAAAGTATTAATAGTTGACAAAAATAGTATTTTTCAGGTATCAATGACCGCTTTACTTTTGTATAAAATAAAAAATCATGGAAAAATCAACGATTCAGCAGATCGAAGCGCGTTTTGATAAAGATGTAGAAAGATTCTCCAAACTAGAGACGGGACAACAAACAACGCTGGATGCCAGCCTCAATTTGGAGCTGATAACTGAGGGCATCGTGCGCTGTTACCCCAAGCTAGGCAGGGTATTGGATATAGGCTGCGGAGCGGGCAATTTTGCCGTAAAACTAGCCCAGAAACGACCCGACATCCAAGTAACCTTATCGGACCTCAGCCTTCCCATGCTCAACAGAGCCAAAGAAAGGGTATCACCCCTTACCTCAGGCGCAGTTCAAACAATCAAAGGGGACTTTAGAACAGCAGACTTCGGGCAGCAAAAATACGACGTCATCATTGCCACCGCCGTTTTGCATCATTTAAGAGACGATAAGGATTGGGAAGCGGCTTTCAGCAAACTTTATAACCTGCTAAGCGATCAGGGTAGTATCTGGATCTTCGACCTCGTCCACCAGGCGGATCAAGGTCTGCAGGCGTATTTCTATGAAGATTTATATGGCAGCTACCTCACCAGTTTGAAAGATGCGGATTATCGCGATCACGTGTTTGCCTATATAGAAAAGGAAGACACCCCTCGTAGTTTGATCTATCAATTAAATCTACTGGAAAAAACAGGATTTAAACGAGTTGATGTGTTGCACAAAAACCTGTGTTTCGCCTCCTTTGTCGGCTTTAAGTCTGTAAAGTAGGCCGGGATATAGGCATCACCTAGGCCAGGTTGTTAATTTTTAAGCACTGCCTGTCTTTACGGACAGTTTAAGACAGGCAATGCTTAAAAAAACCAATCATAATTTTACGATCCATGTATCATCGTCTCAATTTTATCCAAAACCTGGTGCATAGCGTTTTGGGCGCCGACCGGCAAGTAGAGGGCTTTATTGCACGTTGTAATAAGCGCACTTAAATCGCTGGCCAAATCAGGACGTCTTTTCTCCAGCTCTTGCAGGAGTTTATGTTCATCCGTCTCGTGACTATCTAGCTGGTATTGCATTTCTTCAATTATATAAGCCTTTGCCAGCACAAAGAATTCTTTCGGATCTTGCCTTTGCTTTAATTCCCTAATCGCTTCTTCTCTTAAATCAGCCCTTGATTTAACCGGGCTTTCCAGTTGCCCAGAGTCTGTTGTTGTTGAATTTATCTGGTCAGCTTGTATTGGATTATTCTTCGCTATTATTTTACTACTCAGCCCTTCAGGCAGATATTGCAGATGGTCTGGTGTCTCGGCCGTGGATGGTCTGGCAGGCGTAGCGCTCACCGGCCCTGGCTTATTTTTTTGATCTTCAATGGAATGATTGTCCTTGATATCCTTATTGCCAGCGGTACGGTTATGCTCTGATTGAAGCTGGCTGCCTCTTCTTTTTTGTGCTTTTGCTTTTTTTGATTTTCTATATTCAGCAACACCAAATATTGCCGCAACCATTAAGGCAATAAGCGCTACAATCCATAAATACTCTTTATTTGTTTTATGGTTCTGCGCCAATCCCTGTTCAATACCATTGTCTTTCAAAGGAGCAGTGAACTGGATTTGAATGGTATCGGTGGAATCTGTCGCGTATTTTTTGGTATCGGGGTTAAAATAATTAAAAACAATGGGAGGGATTTTCACACCGCCCTCTTTATTGCCAATAAAAGGCACCTCAAAGTCCAAGGACCTTTCCATCGGAAAATTCGTTTTATTGACCGATTGGCTGTCTTTTGCGTCATAGGCCTGGATATCTGAAGGCCAATTTATATCAGGTAGGGAAACCCCGTCCAAGTTGCCCGTGCCGGTTATATGGATATGTAGCCTGTTGTTTTCTCCTGCTGGCAATTTATTGTTATCCACCGTTGCCCTTATTGTAAACTGCCCAATAGCACCTGAAAAATCTGCTGGTTGTCCCTGGGTTGGCAATGGCAGCACGGTTACCTGCATGGGTTTGCTTTTTATTATAGCGGTTGCATCATTGCGATCAGCGGGATTGCCTGCATCAATAAAGGTTGTTTGCACTTGCACGGAGGCGGAGTCTAGGGGCAAGTCTCCGGTCTTTAGGGCGACTAGCTGCGCCTTACGGATGCCCCTGGCCCGATAGGATCTACCGTTCACTTTTACGTCATATGGATAGAGATTGCGCTCTATATCTGTTACACTAAAACCGTTAAAAGAAGGAAACCTTTGTGGCTTCCAGCTGCAGTTGACCGCCCCGAAAAATTCATAATCCACTAATATAGGCTCTCCCACATAGAAGGTTTTCTTAGAGGGTGTGATTTTAATAAAGAAATCCCGGGCAGCAGCCTGGTCATAGCCTTCACCGGGATGTACGATCACGCCTGAGGAGGGGGTGGGGCACTTGGGGAGCCAAAAATATCACTTGGCAATCCCATGCCAGGCATGGCCGGAATGCTTTGCAGTAATGAACCAAAAGGATCTGTACCCGCACTTTGTTTTTTCTTTACATGTTCTTTTTGAACCACTTTGACGGTCTGATCATGACAGACTAAAGGCTTGCCATTATAATCATATGTGATGCCTGGTACCTTTAATGTTCCAATATGCTTCGGGTAAAGGGTATAGATATAAGAATAGGAAGAAGTAGCATTCCCGTTAATAATGGAGGTGCGCTGAGAGATGGAAGGGCCGTTTACGTCCCAATCTGCAAAGCTGACATCTGGCATTTGGGGTTGGCTGATATTTTTAAATTCATAGGTTACCTGTAAGGCGTCTTTAGAGCCAATTGTTTGATCAGATAGATGCAATTGGACAGCTGGCTGAGCGACCAGACCGCTGATCATCAGACCTAATACAAATATTACGAGAATCGTCCGTTTAAACATAGATTCCAAATTTAATCTGCTTGCTAGTTTCAAAAAATCTTCTTTGTAAAGATTGGGAATACTTTTTAAATTCTTTGTTAACAAGTGAGTAGTGATATATTTTAAGAAATTGCAGCAGCGGTCAATGCAGCTGTCTTTGGATTATAAAGTGGCAGCACTTCCGCTGCTCCAGGCGTCACACAGAATTCCAGGTCTTTTTCCAGTCCGAAGGCCTTTAACCGGTGCCAGTGGGAAGTATTACGAATGAAATTGGTCATATCCTCTTTATGTAGTTGGTACATCTGTTTTGCCATCAGGGTACTGTCACAATTCATTGCGAATTTTTCACTGAGTTGATCTGCCACTGCGCCGGCAAACAAAGTATCTTCCAGGTTAAACCGGTCCTTCCAGCCTGAACAGGCCAGGATCACGTTTTTTTGGCTTTTTTCCAAAAACTGACAAACGCTGCCAAGATTTACAAAAGAACCGGTAATGATCTGGGCAGCGCCCTGATCTAATGCCATTTTCAGTAGCTTGGTTCCATTGGTGGTGGTTAAGACCAATTGCTTACCATCAATAAACGTACTGGGGTATTCTGCCGGGGAATTACCATGTAGCAGTCCTTCGATGACCTGGCCGTTTCTTTCGCCAGCGGTGATGGCGTTTAGTTCAGCGCCCAGTTGTTTACATTTTTCTACATCTGCTACTGGAAAGACCGCTGTTGCTCCGTGACTCAAGGCAGTAGCGATGGTAGAAGTTGCCCTGAAGACATCAATGATCACAATAGTAGCATCAGATAGGGTATATAAATCCAGCAATCTGGGAGAGAGTACTGTATGTAAAGTTCGTTTTTCCATGGCTGCAAAATAAAGAACTTTTGAGCATAAGTATAATATTTGTATTTTCCGTACACGAATCATACGCTTTTTTGCGTTAGATTTAAATTGTTCACCTAAATAATTAATATTTATGAAAAAGTACATTGCTGAATTTATTGGTACCATGTGGTTGGTACTGGGGGGTTGTGGTGCCGCTGTTTTGGATGCTGCCTTTCCTAATCTGGGCATTGGTTTTCTGGGTGTTGCGCTTGCCTTTGGACTTACCGTACTTACCGGCGTTTATGCTTTTGGGCATATCTCCGGGGGGCACTTTAATCCCGCTGTCTCTATTGGCCTTTGGGCAGGAGGACGTTTTGCAGGAAAAGAAGTCGTACCTTATATCATCTCTCAGGTGCTGGGAGGTATCCTGGGCGCCGCCATTTTGTATGTGATTGCTACCGGCAAATCTGATTTTACCTCCATCGGCGATTTTGCCTCTAATGGATACGGGGCACATTCCCCAGGTGGGTATAACATGGCCGCCTGTCTGATCTGTGAAATCGTCATGACCTTTATGTTTGTAATGGTGATTATGGGAGCCACGCATAAAAAAGCTTCCGGCGCCTTTGCGGGAGTGGCCATTGGTCTTGCGCTGACACTCATTCACCTGATTAGCATTCCTGTTACGAACACCTCTGTCAATCCTGCCCGTTCTTTGGCACCTGCCATTTTTCAGGGCGACTGGGCAATGGGGCAGGTATGGTTATTCTGGTTAGCCCCCATTGTAGGAGCTATCCTGGCTGGTGGCGTATATAAATGGTTATTGCCAAACAATATTCCAGAGCCAGAAACACTGGAACCGCATGCATAAACGAATCTCAGGCAAAAGGCAAATTTTATCCACAACACAAGCTTTCAATAAGCTATTGCTGTAATTTGCAGCCGATTATGAGAAAATACGAAGATACATACTTACACAAGGGACTTAGAAAGCAGTTGATCACTTACCTGCGCGATGTCAGAGGTATCCGGGACAGCCGGGTACTGGATGCCATGAATCTGGTACCCAGGCATTTTTTCCTGGATTCCGCCTTTGACAGGATTGCCTATGATGATAGAGCATTCCCTATTGGAGAAGGACAGACTATTTCTCAACCTTATACAGTAGCCTATCAGAGCCAATTGCTGGAAGTAAAACCTACAGACAGCATCCTGGAAATCGGAACAGGCAGTATCTACCAGGCCAGTGTACTGGCCGCCATGGGAGCCGATGTGTTTACTATTGAAAGGCAGCGTAAACTCTTTGAAGCGCAAAAAGATTTTCCACTCAAAGAGCGTTTCCCTAATATCCATTTTTTTTACGGCGATGGATATAAAGGACTTCCGGATTACGCACCTTTTGATAAGATCATTATTACCGCGGCTGCTCCTTATATACCGGAGAAACTCATGGCACAGTTAAAAGTCGGTGGCAAGATGGTACTACCGGTGCAGGATGAAGAAGAGTTTCAGACGATGATGCGCATTACCAAAAATGATGATGGCACCTGGGAAGAAGAAACCTTTGAACATTTTTCCTTTGTCCCGATGCTGGAAGGCAGTAGTGATCAGAACAGCATTTAAATAGCCTTGGTTCTGGTTCTATTCAAGTTTGCCGACTACACTTAAAGGCATAGAAAAATCCCGATTTGATTATTTTAAAATAATCAAATCGGGATTTTTTATGGTTTAAATATTTTAAGTAATAATTCTGTATTGGCTAACCATTCTTTTAGCCTTTATCACGTAAGTCTGCATTTTGTAATCTGCACTTAGCAATGCCTGCCTTACTAAAGGCAACTGGCAATAATATCCACACATTCCAGAATTTGTTCTTTTGTAATGACCAGCGGTGGTGCAAAACGGATTTTATCGCCATGAGTAGGTTTTGCCAAAAGTCCCGCATCTCTTAATTTAAGACAGATTTCCCAGGCCGCATCTTTATCGCTATGCTCAATCACAATGGCATTTAATAAACCTTTGCCCCTGATTTCTTTAATAAGCGGGCTGTTTAAGCCGCGAATCTTTTCTCTGAAAAGCTGCCCCATTTGCGCAGCATGTTCGGCCATATGCTCTCTTTTCAAGACCTTTAAAGATTCAATGGCCACTGCACAAGCCAGCGGATTGCCTCCATAGGTAGAGCCATGTTCGCCAGGTAGTATGGTCAGCATAACTTCATCATCTGCTAAAACGGCACTTACTGGAAGTACACCACCACTTAAAGCTTTACCTAAGATTAATACATCAGGATGAACATTTTCGTGATCACAGGCCAGCATTTTACCTGTACGGGCAAGACCGGTCTGGATTTCATCTGCAATAAAAAGAACATTATTTGCTTTACAAAGTGCTGCTGCCTTGGTTAAATAACCTTCGTCAGGTACATGAACACCCGCTTCTCCTTGTATAGGTTCTACCAGAAAGGCTGCGACATTTTTATCCTCTAATGCTTTTTCCAGTGAAGCAATATTATTATACTCAACAGTGACAAAACCTGGTGTAAAAGGACCAAACCCATCCTTAGAAACAGGATCCGTGCTGAAAGATATAATTGAAATGGTTCTTCCATGGAAGTTTTCTGAGGCGGTCAATATGACGGCTTTGTCCTGGGCAATCCCCTTAACTTTATAAGCCCATTTGCGGGCAAGTTTAAGGGCTGTTTCTACTGCCTCTGCACCTGTATTCATAGGCAGCACTTTATCATAGCCAAAAAATTCTGTAATATATTTTTCAAAATCACCCAGCACATTATTATAAAAGGCGCGGGAGGTAAGTGTCAGCTTGGCTGCCTGATCCGTCAGTGCTTTCATAATATCTGGGTGACGGTGTCCTTGGTTCATAGCGGAATAGCCGCTTAAAAAATCATAATACCTTTTTCCATCTACATCCCAGACAAACACGCCTTCCCCTTTTTCCAGCACCACTGGAAGGGGGTGATAGTTGTGGGCGCCATATTTATCTTCTAAAGTTAAGTAATGCTTTGATTTCTCGGATAATGCAGTAGCTGCATCTATATGATTAGACATGATATTATTATTAATAAAAAGTGATAGAATATTACGGCTCTTCTGTGCCACTCCCTTGAATGGTCAGAAAACTCTTAAATAGAAGCCAAGTATGTATATAACCGGGTAGAAGGGATACTAATTGTTACCCCAAGGGATGATTCAGATAATCCAGGAAGCTATGTAAGAATAATTCTCGCATGGCCTGCAAGATAATAATAAATTTCTAACTAACAAAAACGGATTTCTAAATCTGAGCATCAAACAGGTTATAATGAGCCGTAGTTTTATTACTTTTGCCAGCCCGGGAGGTTAAATTTGACAGTTGTCAAAACCGTACTGCAAGGGTAAATAAAAGTAAAATCATATTATGAAATATTCGCAGCAAATAGGAGCGGCCTTGTCCTTACTAGTTATTCTGGCTTGTTTTCTTCCCTGGAGTTTTATTCCCTCTTTAAATGCTACACTGACTGGCATGTATACCGCCACCACCGATTTTGGCAAACCAGGGATTTTACATATTGCCTTTAGCATCATTGCTTTTGGCTTATTTATACTGCCAAAACTCTGGAGCAAACGAACCAATATCTTTATTTGTGCCATCAATCTGGCCTGGGCTTTTAAAAACTTTATGCTATATTCCATGTGCTCCGCAGGTGATTGTCAGCAAAAAAAAGTAGGCATTTATATCGTTTTGATCTCCAGTATCCTGATGATCGTAATGGCCATGCTCCCAAAAATAAATGTAAAAGAAAAATAACCACGAATAAAACGGATATTAGATTAGAAACGCCATGTGCGAGGAAAATAAACAGGATCAGTACATTACCCCCTGCGCACACATAATACTGAACTCTATATAGCCATGGGGGTCGAATTCGCCCCCCATGGCTATTTTTATATCATGAATACTTACACGTTTAATATAAGCGGACAGTGCGCCTTCAACTGCTTTAATACGTTTTACGGGTATTCTTTATATTACCATTGCCATTATTATTACCATTATTATTACCATTATCCTTCCCATCAATATCGCTTAATTCATAAATCACCCCCGGAATTAATGGCACTTCCCGTTTTAGGATTCCCATAAATTCATGACGAGGGATCATTATAGCACCCAGGCTTTCCAGATGTGTCGTATGCAATTGACAATCAATGAGCCTGACGCCTTCAAGCCGCAGTTTTTCCACTAATTTAATAAAGGCGTATTTACTGGCGTTACTGCGCCTGGTAAACATGCTCTCCCCAAAAAATATATTCCCCAACCTGACACCGTATAATCCGCCCACAAGCACACCATCTAGCCAGGATTCTGCACTGATTGCATATCCTGCTTTGTGTAATTCAGTATATCCTCGCACAACCTCATTGGTGATCCAGGTGCCGTCCTGATCGGGCCGGTAAATCTGCTGACAATTTTGGATCACCTGGTCAAAGGCCTGATTAAATCTAAATTCAAAAGCATTTTTTTTGAGCAGCACTTTCATGGATTTGCTGATTTTCAGCTCACTTGGGAAAAGCACGAACCTTGGATCGGGTGACCACCACATAGGCAAATCCGTGTCATACCAAGGGAATATTCCCATATGATAGGCTAAAAGTAACCGTTCTTTTGAAAGGTCACCGCCTAAGGCTAATAATCCGTCTGACAGGGCACTGTCCACCGGCGGAAACCATAAACGATCTGTAAGAATAGGAATTGACATGCGTGAGCAGGAGCACCAAACAACCGTTTGAGTCTACCTTTAAAAATCGATAATTTATTAATTAACAGCCATTTGTCACAAATAGTTACACGACAGCTTCAATAGTAGCACCAATGCCACGATCGGTAATGCTGTCGCACATGGGTTTTAAGGTATCATAATCCCCTTTTTTGACGGCATACTTACCCTTTGTATGAATAATAAAAGCACATTGTTCAGCTTGCTCTTCCGTATGTCCGCAGATCTCAACAAGCGCAGTAATCACCCATTCAAAAGTATTAAAATGGTCATTCCAGATAATAAGCTGCAGGGGCGACTCCGTCGCCACCAATGTATCTGCGTGCTCCTGCTCCCAAGGCTTGGGATTGGTTTCACTTACAATACTGCCAGCGAGTTGACCGGTTTTTTGACCGACATTTCTACCGTAGGTAAGACCATGTTCTTTCATAGCCCAAAGGTAAAAAAATAAAAGTGAACAAAGATTCAAATTTACCTGTCCGGATCGCCTCTGGAGACTATAATCAATCACCCCTTCTTTGGGATGTTTTTTTACCGCAAGTGCCTACCAATAACAAATCTCATAACCTCCTAATAATCAATAACTCTTTTCAAAATCACGCCTAAGGCAGTTCCTTTACTGGTTTTTTGATTTGCTATTCTGACCTAATCGACAGACTTGCTAGGAGGTGAGCTCTGCAGTCAAACATCATAAAATTTTATTATATTTAAGCTTAGCCTGCGCAAATCCTTTGGCAATAAGTCGAATTAACAAATTAAGGGTCTATCTTTGCCGGATGAATCAAGGGGCAAAACAAAATATCCGGCATTTGAACCAAGGCCAGCTGGAGCAGTATTTTGAGGTGGCAGGGGAACCTAAATTTAGGGCTAAACAAGTATATGAATGGATCTGGAGCAAACATGCCAGTTGTTTTGACGATATGACCAATCTGGGCAAAGCGCTCAGAGCCAAATTAGAAGAAAATTTCACCTTGCCTGCACTAAAAGTAGAACTCGTACAGCATAGCGAAGATGGCACCCTGAAAAGTCGTTTTATGACTGTTGATCATCATATGGTGGAGGGGGTTCTAATTCCGACGGAAGAAAGAAAAACAGCCTGCGTTTCCTCCCAGGTTGGCTGTAGCCTATCCTGCAAATTCTGTGCAACAGGTTTTATGGACCGCAAACGCAATTTGCATTACGATGAGATATTTGACCAGGTTGCCCTGATCAATAAGCAGAGCCTGGAAAATTATCAGCAAAAACTGACCAATATCGTTTTTATGGGCATGGGAGAGCCGCTGCTAAATTATGCCAATACCATGAAAGCCGTAGAGCGCATTGCCGCCGCTGACGGCCTGGGTATGAGTCCTAAACGAATTACCGTTTCTACTGCCGGTGTGGCTAAGATGATTACCAAGCTGGGAGACGATCAGGCTAAATTCAAGCTCGCCTTATCCCTTCATGCCGCAAGTGATAAAAAGCGCAATCAGATCATGCCCATTAATGAGACCAATAATATCAAGGCACTGACAGAAGCACTCAATTATTACTATAAAAAGACCAAGCAGCATGTCACTTTTGAGTATATTCTCTTTCAGAACTTTAATGAGAGTACCAAAGATGCGGATGAACTGGTCAAACTTTACCGGCAAGTACCTGCAGATTTAATCAATATCATTGAATACAATCCCATAGAACAAAGTAACTTTAGCAAACCTTCTGAAGAAAGCACGGATCTTTTTATGCGCTATCTGGAAGCCCATAAAGTTAACGCCAGGCTCAGACGCAGCCGCGGTAAGGATATCGATGCCGCCTGCGGTCAATTAGCCAATAAAGGCAAATAAAACAAAAACCCAAAGGGGACCGCTGCAACAAGACGCGCTTCTCTCTATTATTTTTATAACAATCCCATTCTCATGAGCAAACTTGGATTTGAAAAATTTATCAATAAAAAATCTGCCGGCAAAATAAAGGAAGAACACCGGCAAGAGAAACGCAAATCCAAGGCAGCGCTGCGCGCAGCTGGAGATGAGTTCAGACGCCAAAAGCTGGAAAAGCAAAGAGGCAATACGGGTTATAAAGCAGAGAATGATCAGGAAAATGTCCGCGGAGGCAAATCCTTCAGAGAACGCAGGCCAGAAAGTGGTGACCGCTCAGCAAAAAAGACCTATGGCAAAAACAGCGACAGCAGGGAAAGTAGAAATAACCGTTATGACAGTAGGCGTAATAATGATGCACCCAGAGAGCGCAGCGGTGATGGCCGCCCGCAAAGAGCAGGGAAATATGGCGACAAAAGAGCGGATAATAAATTTGCGTCTAAAAGAGGCGCCATAAATGACAGTCAATATTCAGGTTCAAAGGCGTCCCCGGTAGATGACGGGACCATGCCTTTAAATAAATTCATTGCTCATTCAGGTGTTTGTGGCAGAAGAGAAGCTGCAGAACTGGTTAAATTGGGACAAGTACAGGTCAATGGAGATATTGTATTTGAACCAGCCATTAAAGTCACAGAAAAGGACATCGTTAAATTAAAAGGCAAGCAACTGACCCTGCAAATCAAACATTTTTATTTTCTGCTCAATAAACCCAAAGATCATATTACCACCACCAAAGATGACAAAGGCAGAAAAACAGTAATTGATCTGTTTAAGGATGTGGTGGAAGCAAAGCACCTTTATCCGGTAGGAAGGCTGGATAGAAATACAACAGGTGTATTGCTGATCACAAATGATGGTGAATTGGCTCAGCAATTGACGCATCCGTCTTTTGAAGTTAAAAAAATATATGAAGCCACACTAGACCGTCCGGTGGCCAAAAAGACCTGGAAGCCATCGCTACCGGCATTACCCTGGAAGATGGCGATATCAAGGCTGACCAAGTGGGTTATCCGGATCAAAAAGACAAATCTGTTGTTGGGATAGAAATTCATAGTGGTAAAAACAGAATTGTCCGCAGAATCTTTGAACATCTGGGCTATGAGGTTAAGAAACTGGACCGCGTCATGTTTGCTGGTCTGACTAAAAAGAATGTCGAAAGAGGCAAATGGCGTTACCTTTCAGAAAAAGAGGTGCGTCTGTTGAAATTCATGAATGCCGGCGGTACAAAAAAAGCAAAAAAGGTAGCCGAATCAGATGCAGTAGAGGATATTGATAATGTTGAAGAAGTCCTTGAGTCCAGACCAAAGTCAAATACTAGAACAGGATCTACATCAAGATCGACAAAAAAAGCAACATCTCATACAAAAAGAGCGACAACAACTGGGGCTGCACCTACAAAAAAGCCAAAAGAACCCGGATTCCAACGGACAAAGATGCTGCCAGTAAAAAAGCAGCAGACGGTGGACGGGATAGAAATCAGGCAGGACCTTTAAGAAAACAGGTGAATAAGTCGGTTTTGGCAGATAAGCAGGTCTCAAAAAGTCCCAAATCAAAGCCTCAGGGCAGAACCACCCGCAGGGAGAAACAATAAAGGGATGCAATTTTGATTTGCCTGTTTTTTAATTTAGAATTCAGATTTAATTTTTATTTTTTATAACGGCCCATGCGATTTGAGACTTTACACGAGAATGATCATTTTATAGTTATTAATAAACCTTCCGGTCTTTTAAGTGTACCAGACAGAAAACAATCTGAACCTTCCTTAAAAGATTTACTGCTGCAAAAATACGGGGAGATTTATACGGTACACCGGTTGGATAAGCCAACCAGTGGCCTGATCCTATTTGCCCGCGACGCTGAGACCCATAAAACCCTCTCCAAACTTTTTCAGACCCGTGAGGTGGAAAAATATTATTTAGGATTGGTGGAAGGGACTTTAATACCAAAGGAAGGCATCATTGAGACCGGCATTATGGAGCATCCGGCAGGAGGGAAGATGATTAACCACGTTAAGGGGAAAGCTTCTAAAACGGCCTATGAGACCAAAGAGACCTTTAAAGGCTATAGCCTGGTTCGTTTCAGGATCTTTACTGGCAGAACCCATCAGATCCGGGTACATTGCGGCTACCTGGGACATACGATCGTAGGTGATGGCATATATGGTGAAGGGAAGCCGTTATTACTCTCAACAATAAAGAAAAAATTCAATCTGGCTAAAAAAGAACTGGAAGAAAGACCTTTAATGGGAAGATTGGCATTGCATGCTCATGAAATCAGGTTTCAGTTTCAAGGCGAGGACTATGTATTTGAGGCACCCTTATCCAAGGATATGCAGGCAACGCTTTCGCAGCTGCGTAAACATGCAGCAGTTACAAATCCTTTATAATAATTTGCTGTTTAAATATCAAGTTGGCAATCGCAGCCTTAGAGTGTAGCGAAATCTGATTGAAATAATCATCTACTTTCAACCGGGCAATTGTCTCTTCTACCGTAAGTACATCTGATTCAAATAATGAAATAGTTGCATAAACTTTGTCATTTGCCACCGCTCCAAATACCACCTCATAAGGATGCGCAACACCCTTTCTACAATCCAAAATAAAATTCAACCAATCTTTGGATGGAGACTCAAAACGTTTTATTTCAAAAGCCGAATCGTCCCAAATAGCCGGGTGCAATTCATAAACAGAGACAATAGCATCCTGTTTATCATATGGATCTGCGCTGTTTTGCTTTAGCAAGGCCCATTTTTTGGCCTGATCTATAGATTGGTGGTCACATAAAAACCTTTACCAAAGTCAGTACTGATCCTGCATTTAGAGCGTAACGGCTTTCCCATGGCAATGACCGATCCATGATATACATTCATCCTTATTTTTTCCTATTTTCTATAAAACGATCAATTTCTTCCATAATATAACCTTCCCCTTGTGTATGTAACATTTCATAAACTTCAACAAGATAATCAATCACACCATATAGGTTAAATAATTCTAGCACTTTTTCAGAAGAAAAGTTCGTGTGTTTTTTATAATTTTCGATACAAAAAGCCAGAAAAAGTAAAATTGGCATGGATAAGTTAATTCTATCTAGCGCCTCCGCCTTTTCTTGGATCAATTGGTCATATAAATTATAGGGGCTTAACCCCCATAAATAAGAATCGTCACCAGACAACTCTTTATATAACTTAGAATCGTATAGAAAGGAAATTGCATCCTTTACCCCAATATTTCGCTTTTCTAAAATTACACCTAATAGTTGTTGGATCTTATAGGGCAACATCAATTGTTCGACATGCTTTTCCATTTTTGTGATCTTAAATAACCCAAATTTCCCCAATTTTATTTATAAACTATTAAAAAAACGTGATAATAAATAACTTTTTAGTTATGAATATAATAATCTAAGTGTCATAGAATTGCTTAATCGGATCAGTTAATATCCAAGCATTGTACACCTAAATTTTTAGCCTTTTTTTTTGTATCCTTATTAAAACAGGCAAAAAAAACCGAATTACAAAGTCTTTTGAGCATCAAAAAATGATTGCAATGCAGCGATCCTTTTCCAAACTGAAACATCAACGCTCTGCTGGCAGATTCTTCCTGTACAATTTTACCTGGGTAATAATAAATTGAGATAGCTCAAAATCAGTCATCTCTTTTAGTTTATCAAAACTTGGGCTATAACGTTGTATAAAATTAGTCAAGGAATCCTCATCATGGATTTGGCCATATTTTTCAACCATACTCCTTTTCATCCGGTGTCTGATATAAGCCATTTGTTCTGCCTCTAGTGCAAAGTGTTGCGCACGTTTTCTTTGTTTTCTTTTTTTAAAACCAAAGACACTGGCCAGAGACCTTACATCCAGCAGACTGAACTTTTTATCCATGGTATTGAGTTGCATTTTCTCCCCCATAACCCCCACTGATTCTGACCACTTGTTGTTACCCATACCCACCTTAGGATCCTGGTAATCGTAGAGATTGCTATAACGCCGTCTGCGTGCAAGCGAATCTTCCTTATATCCTTTGCCGTACACTTTTACAGTAGCCAATTCATGCGCCTTAGCGGACTCATCCATTATTATCGTTACATCATAGGTAGGGTGGGGTTGGGGTTTTAAATAAAAATAGGCGTCCACTAGTCGGTTTTTATAAAAAAATCTGACCGTATCCCCAGGTTTTACAACAATCAGATATTTTCCCGATGGATCTGCATGACTTTGTACGCCACTAGAGTTTTTAATTTGGACCTCGCTCAAGATGATGCTATTGTCGTAGGGAGAGCTAACCACACCTTGTAGTATTTGGGTCTGTTGGCCAAAACTCACCTGGCATATTAACAGGCCTAAGGCCATATACATAACTGTAATTGGCGTTTTTTGATAAAAGGTCATGTATTTTTACGACAGCGTTTGTGAAAGATATAAGTACGGCTTATTTCCATTCAAATTCTTTAGTAGAGATTGGGCGGCTTGGGTCAGCGCATGTAAACAAAAAAATTGATGATCATTCCCCTCATTAGACAATAAAAAAGTGGTCACTACGCAGCAATTCAGAGTCAAATTTCTTTTTACTGGTAGCGTAGCTTTCAGAGGTCGGTAAAAAATATTTTTCGCACTAATTTTATTTTGTTTCTTTGTATGGTCAGCAAATCGCAATGGCAGGGCTAGGCGTGTAAATTATGCATTAAAATAAAATATTATATAATAGACACAGCATCGCCTAGGCGATGCCTCAATATTCTCCATAATTTTTATTGTTTATCAACATTCAGTTGACAGCCCGTTCCCTAGACGGGCTTTTTTTACGTTAAGAGCTGCTACAAATATACAATATATATAAATTATAAACAAATAATAATCATTTAATTACAATTTTTCTTCACTGTTTTTGGCACTTTTTTTGCATAGGAGAATTTTCAAGATTTAAGCACCGCTGATTTGATTTATCAGCTAAATAAAGTGAGCCATCATTTCTTTCCTGAGTTGTCGGACTGGCTTGGCGAGGTGAAGGACCACCGGATTGATAACTGTTGTAAATATAGCATGTCTAACCTATTGACCCAGGTCATTCACATGTTTCAGGTTCAGGGTTCAACCCGTAATAACATGAACCAACTAAGGAAAGATGGGAGCTATTTTAAGGATAATTTTGAAGCATTACACGGCGACATGCAATTAGCGCACTTTGACACGGTGAACAATGTAATTAAAACAGTAGATGCTGGAGACCTGATATTGGTATTAGGCAAGATGATTAACGCTTTAATCCGATCCAAAGTGATTAATCCGGCAGAAGGTTATTATCATATTGTAATGGATGCTACTGGAGTTGCGAGTTATCACACCCCACCATTGGATGGAGCGCTTTCCAAGAAAAAAATAATACAACTACTTATTATGCCAGTGTACTAGAAGCTAAAATCATAACGGATAATGGCCTTTGCCTGTCTGTGGCCAGTGAATTACTTAGTAATGAAGGAAAAGGGTTTTATGACAAGCAGGACTGTGAACTGGCTGCCTTCTCCAGGCTCGCGGACCAGTTACACAAACTGTTTCCCCGGCTGCCTATCTGTTTGCATTTAGATGGGCTCTATGCCAATGCAACGGTTATGAAAAAATGCGAGCAATATGGCTGGAAATATATAATTACTCGTAAAGACGGTAACCTTCCAAAACTGGACGAGCAGATTAAGGACACCCTAGAAAAAGTTAGTTTTGTGTACCCGGAAGTGCTGAATCCAGGGCAAAAGGAAGCAAACATAGGAGATGTTCAATATCTATGGGCTGCTAACCTCCAACACCAAAACCACCAGTTAAACTATATGGAGGGGAGATTCCCAAAGCATAACAGTCAAGCAGTGACCAAGTTCGCCTATATTACCAACCTAAACATTAATTTAGATAGCCCACAGCTTCAATCAATTGTCAGACGTTTTATGTCTTCTGGCCGCAGCAGATGGCTAATAGAAAACAAAGGATTCAATGATCAGAAGAATAACGGGTTCAATATGGAGCACAAATTTGTTCGCAAAAGCATCATGAACCTGTATAAATACTATATACTGCTGCAAATAGCCCATATAATTCATCAATTAACTATAAAGTCAAAGGCGGTGATTAAGCTTGTCAAACAGTCAAAGGTTACCATAAAAATGCTGTGGGACCGGCTTAAATCTGTTTTATTGGAACGGGTCATATGCAAAGAAACGATCATGCAAAACAGGCAAAGGTGCCAAATCCGCCTGGAATAGATAAAGAGGCGGGAGGATAAGCCGATAAACCTTACGAAACCAATTTCTTAACTCCAACTAAAACCAAACCTAAACCTACTAACTACGCTACTAAATTGACTCAGCTTGCTGGGCTGGCGGAGCTATGCCTAGTCTTGGAAATTAGCACAGTAACGGAAATTTTACTTAAATTGACTCTGAATTGCTGTCACTACGGGATTATTTCCCATTTTTGTCATTTTTGTTTCTATTTTTGCCTTTACCTTTATCTTTGCCCCCCTTCTTACCATTATTATAATCACTTTCTATAGATTTCTGCATCCACAGAATTTCTTCTTTTTCTACCTGGGTTGCTTCCACTATTTGATCAATGGTAAACACCTTCATTCGCAGCATATACTGAACAATTTCATTGGCTTTATCATCACTGCCTTCAGAAAACCCCTGTAATAACCCTTGTGAGAGCCCATCATTAAATCCTTGTATGAAAAACTCACGTAGCGCACTATCGAGTCTTTCTACTGTGAGTGGAAACTCTTTTAAATAGTCCTGAAAATATTCTTCTTCAGTTTTACCAAGATAATCTCCGCTACCATTGGCACCGTAACCAAAAGGGGATAGTAAGCTCATATATTAATTTTTTAATAAAATAGCTGGTGGATAATTATATTAATTTTAATTGAAGCGCTGCTATCCTCCATACCGCATTTATGAGCAGAACGCATCAGCTTCATGCATTAGTAATTATTACTATCCAAATTTAAGGGTTTAACCGGGATCAACCTCAATTTTTATATATTTTAGCATATTGTTTATATCATTGTAAACCAGCGGCTTTAAGGTTTACAATTACATAAAACCCATTAAAATTATGCCTAACCAGCGCACGCAATAATCAACAGCGCGCACTTTCTTAATTCCCACAAAATAAAAACCAGAACGAATAAGGATATTTTGTCAATAATAGCGGTTGAAGAAAAGGAAAGTTACTTATAGTCAGAAGTTTAAAAGAGGTGTTGCTTACTGAATAAAAGGGGAGTATTTGGCACTCAAGTGAAGCGGTGTTTCAGCATTTTTACTAAGTATGCCTTAAATACTGTTTTTCTAAGGTCTCCCCATTAGCATTGAACTCTTTATTGCATTGGGTTTGGCAAAATAGTAACTTAAAGACGCTCGAAAACAGATGCTCCACTTCAATACTTAAATTACCCAAGTTTAGCCCCCATTTTGTACACTACACTTTTTTTTGCCTGAAAACCCCATAAATACAGCAATTATTTTGTTGTATGGAAGAAAATGCTTTTCTTTGTAGTGTATAATATATACACTACGATGGCATTTATCCGAAAAATAAAAAAAGGCAACGCGGTCTATCTTGCAAAAGTTGAAAACTACAGGGAAGACGGAAAGGTTAAACAGCGTGTGCTTGAATACGTTGGCAAGGAAGAGAATGGCATGGCCGTTCAGAAAGTTGATATTAATAAAATTGAGGCGATAAACGCCAAACAGTATGCTAATATCAGTATTTTATATCAATTAGCGAAAGAACTTAATTTAAATTATTTATTGGGCAAGCATCATAAACCAATTATCGCCCTGCTCATTGCTCATCTACTTTGTAAGAGCAGTGTATTGAAAATGGGGAAATGGATTGAAGAGTCAACCGTACGAGAAATTATCGGTTTAGATGAGCTATCAACTGAGAAGCTCTATAGATCGTTGGATTACCTAGAAGAATGCGACTTTGAGTTTCTAGAACAAAGCATTTTTGAGTATTGGCAGAAGGTATGTCCAAAGGATAACGAATCTTTTGTTTTGGATGTTACAGACACTTATTACAATGGTAAGCATGATGAGTCCACTCCCCGTAAAGGAAAAGAGGGCAGGGTTTCTAAATTGATACAGATTGGCTTAGGTGTTAGTTTTGAGAACGGTTTCCCGGTATTCCATAAAGTATATAATGGCAGCATCTCCAATATCAAGGTGCTGGAAGATATGATGAGAATAATGGCCCAACGGGGCATTAAGTCTATTATTATGGATCGTGGTTTTTACAGTGAGGCCAATGTGGAAGATTTGCACAGGCTGAATATTGATATGATCGTAGGGGTAAAGCAATCCATTGGTATTAAAAAAAATATACTGGCTCATATTGATAAGGAGAAAATCTATTCATCCAAGCATCAGGTGATACTAAAAGGGACAATTGTTTATGTACAGGAAGTCGAATTCCTGTTTGGAAAGCTGATCGTCATTTATAATCCAAAATACGAAGCCTTAAAAAAAGATAAAATGTTGGCAGATGGAGCAACGGATGCCAAGGTAAAATTCGTGGGTTTCTCTTTAATATTCCACAACACAAGACTGAAGCCCGGAACGGTAGTCCAAAAATATTTTGAGAAAGACGTGGTAGAACGTAGTTTTCGTACAATGAAAGGAGATGTGCAGCTCCACCCAATCAGGCTCTGGCTGCCACAACGGGTAAATGCGCATGTCAAACTTTGCTATCTATCCATGTGCCTACTATCTTTAATCAAATTTAGATGTAACAAGCTAGGCCTGCAGCCTAGCGAAGTATTGAGTGAGCTGCAGATGATCTACAAGGTAAATCTCAAGCACTCCCAGAATGGAAAAGAATTTACCAAGGTGGTCACGTTAACCAACCTGCAGAAAAATATTTTGAAGGCGCTTAGGTGTAGTGTATAAAATAGGGCTTAAATTTAGGAAATTAAAAATCAATTTCTAAACAATCCAGAATATATGATGCACCGATTTAAAACAATCCTTATAATGGCATTTCTAATGTCCATGGCTACAAGTAGTTTTTCCCAGCGAACTGTTTCACATAAAACGCCCCTAAAAGACAAAGTGATAAATGGGCCCTATAAAGCCCAGCTGGACGCCTTGCAAAAGGTCATTCAACAGCATTTTTATGATAAGACTTCCGGGTATTACTTTGCTGAAGTCGATCCAGCCAGACGGGAAGTAAAAAATGGGTACCGTAGAGAATATACCTATTTATGGTCGCTTTGTGCACTTTATCAAGCAGCGAATGAAATTGAAAAGCTGGAGCCCAAAACAAAACTCATGGTCCCTTTACTGAAATTAATGTATAAATATTATAGTCCGGCTCCTCCAAAAGCAGGTTTCACAGATTACATTATGAAATTGAAACCAGGAGAAAGATATTATGATGACAATGAATGGGTGGGCATTACCGCTTTAGATGCTTATGCAAGAACTGGCCAAAAAAGTGACCTTAAGCTTGGCCAGGCCATGTATGATTTTATCATGACAGGCTACAACCAGGTACTGGGTGGAGGAATTTATTGGAAGGAAGGTTCTACAAGTTCAAAAAATACCTGTTCCAATGGCCCCGGTGTACTTGTTGCTTTGCAATTATATCAGGCCACTAACAATAAGGCTTATTTAGACACGGCACTTAAAATATATAACTGGACCAATAAAATGTTGCAAACACCCTCCAAGTTATATTATGATAATATCAGTACCAAGGACGGTCAAATCGGTAAGGCAATATTTTCCTACAACACAGGTACCATGCTGGAGGCCAATGTTTACTTATACCAAATTACGCATGAAACAAAATACTTGCAGCGGGCAAATGAAATGGCAGACAGCTCCCTGGAATACTTTTACGGTCAAGGCAAGTTTAGGGACGGTTATTGGTTCAACGCTGTATTACTTAGGGCCTATCAACACTTATTGCAGATTAACAAGGACACCAAATACATATTGGGATTCAAAAAATGCCTGGATGACGCATTGCAAAATGATAGAAACGAACAGGGGTTATTCCTTCAAAATGGCCAGCATGTCCGTAATTTAGTAGAACATGGCGGTATGCTGGAAATTTTGGCCCGATTTGCATGGTTGGAAAATCACTATAATTTATCCACCGGTGGTTAAAATTTATAACCTAAAGTGTTGCCAATTTTGCCGTTTTCTTAAGGATGGCTGGCGTTAATTTTATAATTGATAATCAATCTCTTAAAAAAATTATCTGGAATATATTTTTAATTTCCCAAAAAAAGCTTTTACATTTGCAACATGATTTTAAACAGAGTAAATATTCATTGGTGGTGGCAATGCTCAAAAACGTCGGGTTCGTTTGAAGTATAGCACCGTTATTTATTCTACTATCCAGTAAGTGAAAAATTAAATTTAGCAATATATTCAAGCCTCGGCGAATACTCGTCCGAGGCTTTTTCTTATCCATTTAAGGAGTCATTTTAAAAATAATTAATGATGCAGAAAATAAAAATTGAAACGCATTGCAAAAAAATACTCTCTGATACCTTTACTCCGGTTGGTATCTACCTGAGACTCAGAGATAAATACAGGGACACCATCCTTTTGGAAAGTGCTGAGCATCAGGTAGCTTCGGCCAGCCGTTCCATCATCGGCATTGGTGCCGTCGGCGGCATTGAAGTTCGCGATCTTAAGTCCATCGAATTAAAATACCCGGGCAGAAACCCAGAAAAAGTGGCCATAACCAACAGCCAGGAGGTTCCTTCCATTCTGTGGAATTATATGGATCAGTATGAAGTGCTGCCTGCCGACTGCCAGGAATCAAAAAGAGCCCAGGGGCTCTTTGGATACGTGTCATACAATGCCGTTCAGTTTTTTGATACCATACAATTACCGCACGCAGGTAATGACCCCGAAAGAGAGGTGCCATTTATGCGTTACCGGCTCTACCAATACGTCATTATCATCAATCATTTTAAAAATGAAATGTTTATCTGTGAAAACAAAATCGCCGGATTGCAAAGCAATTTAAATGAGCTGGAAACGATCATTAAAAGCAAAGACGTCCCTGAGTTTCCATTTGCTTTAAACGGCCAGGAATCTTCCAATAAAACAGACAGTGAACATTTAGAGATGATTGGTAAAGGGATCAAAAGTTGTCTGAGAGGTGATGTATTCCAGATCGTCTTGGGCCGCCGGTTCCAGCAAGGATACACAGGAGACGATTTTAACGTATACCGCGCGTTGCGCTCCATCAACCCTTCCCCATATTTATTTTATTTTGATTATGGTGATTACCGCTTGATGGGGTCTTCTCCGGAATCCCAGCTCATTATAGATAATGGAACAGCCATCGTACATCCCATTGCCGGCACTTTTAAGCGGACCGGAAATCCTACTGAAGATCAATTACTTAGCGAAAAGCTGCTCCAGGACCCCAAAGAAAACGCAGAGCACACCATGCTGGTGGATCTGGCACGCAATGACCTGAGCAGGCTTTGTGAGAATGTGCATGTCAGCTATTTTAAACAAATTCACCATTATTCCCATGTTATGCATATTGTCAGTGAAGTAAGAGGCAGCCTTTCTAAGCAGGCCAATCCCTTTTCGCTACTAGCGGCCACTTTCCCTGCGGGCACCCTTAGTGGTGCGCCTAAATTCAAGGCCATGCAGTTAATTGACCAGTACGAGGCAGATTCCAGAAGTTTTTATGCAGGCAGTATTGGATTTGTCGGTTTTAACGGCTCTTTTAACCATGCCATTATGATCCGCAGTTTTATGAGCAAGCAAAACACTTTGTATTATCAGGCAGGTGGTGGTATCGTGGCTAAATCTGACCCAGCCAGCGAGTTACAGGAAGTGCATAATAAATTAGGCGCATTAAAACAGGCCCTGATCCTGGCAGACGAACTGTTTTAATGCAAACCAGTGACTTTGATTCAATAACAAAATAATCTTTAAGATAACAGACCAGATAATTATACAGACAATGAAACTTTTAGTTTTAGATAATTACGACTCCTTTACCTATAACCTGGTGCAGATCGTCCGAGAAATTACCGGCGGCCCGGTAGATGTTTTCCGCAATGATAAAATAACACTGGAAGCAGTGGCCGCATATGACAAGATTCTTTTATCTCCCGGACCGGGCCTACCCGAAGAATCAGGTATCCTGATGGACCTGATCAAGGTTTATGCGCCTAGTAAGTCCATCTTAGGCGTCTGCCTGGGCGAACAAGCTATCGGCGAGGTATTTGGTGGAAAGCTGGAAAATTTAAGTAACGTGTTCCATGGAGTCAGCTCATCTTGCAGCCTGACAGATGTAAAAAGCGCACTATTTGAAGGACTATCTTCCAGCTTTAGCGTTGGGCGCTATCATAGCTGGGTGGTGAGTAAAGACGGTTTCCCCACGGAGCAACTGGAAGTCACAGCCGAAGACGAGCATGGCTACATCATGGGACTACAACATAAAACTTATGATGTACAAGGTGTACAGTTCCACCCGGAAAGTGTCCTTACGCCAGTAGGAAGACAGATTATGGAAAATTGGCTGGCCAGGTAAGTTTTATGTCCTCATTTAATTACTGACTTGAGCAATCCGTAAATGAAGGCAGCTTAGAAAGCCAATCAATTCGTTAATAGTTAACCGACGTTAAAATCAAACAAATAAATCACCATAAATAGCATGAAAAAGATACTTCAGTATTTATTCGATTATAAAACTTTAAGCGCAGCGGAGGCCAAGGACATCCTGATCCAGATTTCCAAAGGCATGTTTACCGAAACCGAAATCACAGCTTTTGTCACGGTGTTTTTAATGCGTACCATCACCATTGAAGAATTAAAAGGATTCAGTGATGCTTTACTCGAATTATGCGTCAAGGTAGATCTGGGTACAGATCCCCTTTTGGACATTGTTGGCACCGGCGGGGACGGTAAAAACACTTTTAATATCTCCACACTTTCTTGTTTTATTGCTGCCGGGACGGGCCAGAAAGTTGCCAAACATGGTAATTATGGTGCTACTTCCATCAGCGGCTCTTCCAATGTAATGGAGCAGTTAGGCTATGTGTTTAAAGCAGACCAGGATAAATTACAAACGGAATTAAATCAGGCAGGTATTTGTTTCTTACATGCACCTGCTTTCCATCCGGCACTCAAAACCGTGGGGCCTTTGCGTAAAAACTTAGGGATACGGACCTTTTTTAATATGCTGGGACCACTGGTCAATCCGGCTAGTCCAAAATATCAGTTATTAGGCGTTTATAATCTGGAAATGGCCCGGTTATATAACTATCTGCTGCAGGGCACCGAACGAAATTTTGCGATTGTACACAGCCTGGAAGGTTATGATGAGATTTCTTTGACAGGGGACACGAAGATCATTACCAGGACAGGGGAGCGGATTGCCACCCCAGAGGCGCTTGGCAAAAGACAAGTGACTGCAGCAGATATATTCGGAGGTAATACCTTAGAAGAGGCCGCCGCTATGTTTAAACGTATTATTCAGGGTAAAGGCAGCTGGGCACAGAACGCTGTTGTACTGGCTAATGCGGCGACCGCACTTTATTGCACAGGCAACTTTTCCACTTATCAGGATGCTTATCAGGCGGCAGTGGATAGTCTGGAATCGGGTAAGGCACTTGCGGTACTGGAAAATCTGGTAGAGATTAACAAAGCCTATAAATAATTTTAAGCCCAAAAAGGCCGATTAGGCAAAAACAGATAAGGATTTAAATAGAGACCTGAGCGTGATAACACAATATATTAAAACCAATTAGGCATTCAACTGACAGATAGATTACCTTAAGTTAAGTAAGAAATGATATTATGCAACTGAAAAATATATTAGAACAAATTATTGATTATAAAAAGCAGGAAGTGGTCCGTAATATGGCCGAAATGCCTGCCTCAAGGCTTATGAAAAGCCCCCAGTTTTTACGCACGCCCTATAGTTTAAAAGAACGTTTATTAACGCAAAAGGCCCCAGGTATTATCGCAGAATTCAAAAGACGCTCTCCTTCCAAAGGTGTGATTAATGACCAGGTACCGGTACAGGCCGTTACCTCTGCCTATACGCTTGGAGGTGCCAGCTGTCTTTCCGTATTAACAGATACGCAGTTTTTCGGTGGCTGTCTGGATGACCTGCGTATTGCCAGGGCCAACGAAATCCCCATTTTAAGGAAGGATTTTATCATTGAAGAGTACCAGATTCTGGAAGCCAGGGCTGCGGGAGCCGACCTGATACTGCTGATTGCGGCCTGCCTGTCCGCGACAAGAGTCCGGGAGTTGGCTGCTTACGCTAAAAAGCTGGGACTTGAAACGCTGCTTGAGATACATACGGAAGCAGAATTAGACCGCGTGTGTCCTGATATTGATCTGGTTGGCATCAATAACCGTAATCTCAAGACCTTTGAAGTGGATATCCAACATTCCATTCGCCTGTTAGCCTTATTGCCAAAAGACCGTCCGGCAATTGCTGAAAGCGGTATAAATGACGTTAAAGTAACCGACGAATTATTCAGGGCCGGATTTAAAGGCTTTTTGATCGGCGAATATTTTATGAAAAACCAGAATCCGGGTGCTGCTTTTAACAGCTATATTACGGACTTAAAAGCATTACAGTCAAAGGATTAAATTTTATATGAGCAGTATAAATTCATTACAGATAAAGGTTTGTGGTATGACCAGCCAGGCGCAAGTGGCCGAACTGGGAGAAATGGGCATAGATTATGTCGGTTTTATATTCTATCCAGGCTCGCCTAGGTTTGTAGGGGACAGGTTGCGGCCTAAAGAAATTAAGGCCATTAAAGGTCCTTTTAAAAAAGTGGGGGTTTTTGTGAATGCAGATGAAGCGGAGATCCTTAGCACGGTGGAGGCCTGCGGACTAGACATGGTGCAGCTGCACGGGGACGAAGCGCCATTGATCTGTGAGAAAATAGCCGGGAATATACCTGTCATCAAAGCCTTCCGGCTGTTGGGTAATGAAGATGTCCTCTACAAAATTGTTCCTTATAGGGATATTGTAGATTACTTTCTTTTTGACACCAATACCAAGAGCTTTGGCGGTTCCGGCAAGCGTTTTGACTGGAATATCTTAAAAAACCTGCCTTTGGAGAAGCCTTTTTTCCTCAGCGGGGGCATTAGCGAGGAACATTTGCCCGATCTTAAAGTCTTTAGGGAATTAAATGTGGCAAAAAGTTTAATTTCGCTGGACATAAACAGCCGTTTTGAAACAGCACCCGGCGTGAAGGACTTAGATAAGATCCGGGAGTTTCTCAGGCTACTTAAAGAATATGAGCAATGAAAAGATACCTATCTAAAGCAGCCATTTTGCTGACAGCGTTGCTGACATCTGGTCTCACATGGGCCCAGGACCTGACCATTGATCAGATTAACAGCGACGACGCGGCCTTATTATATGTTAAGCAGATGAACTATGATGCCAAGCAGGCACCTCAATGGAAGTTCTTTTACTTAACTACCGGCAATGAGTGGCAATCCTATTACAATTTCAGTAATCAGCAGATTGCTGCTTATGAACAACAGACTCAGGCGACTAAATGGTTCAAGACGGATCTGAACGGGGATGGCAAAACCGATCTAATCGTTAGTGGCTATATTGCCAAAAGACCTGGAGACTGGGCTACCGCCACTTTTAAGATCCTGGTCTTTTTATCTGAGCAGGGTAAAAATTATACTGAAGTGAATATTCTACCCGAAAACAGTGATAAATATCCGGCTTATTTTAACCAGCTTACCCTAAACAATAAACATTATATACAACTCAGCAGATGGCTGATTCAAAATAATGCATCTGAGCTGCCTTACCAGCAAGACACAGTGACATTTTCCAAGTATTGGGGCAGCTTTTTAAACTATCATAAGCGAGGGATGCGCTCCTCAGACATTACCTCCATCAATTACAAGGTCATGGAGGATCTTGCCGGCAGTTACCACGCCCTGAATATTGATCTATTGAGTTCCAAAAGACCAATATGGAAATCATTGTTAAAAACGCAAAAGAGAAGGTACCGGATATCAATAAAGCCAGACTGGCCAAAGGCCTGTGGGTAGAGATGGATACCCTGATCCGCAGCAGTTACGTAGTGGGAAGGAAAAAAGGTGATACGACTTTTATCTCCCATGAAAACAACAATGAACAGTTGCCCACTTTCCTTACAGTCACCTATGCGGACGGACATACAGAAACTGTGCAGGATTATAGCCCGGCGCCTCCTATTCTATGATGAATATTTATAATTGCATGGAAAATATCATCCAAAATGTATTTGCGCAACTACAAAGAAGACAAGAAATATTAAGCTCCATGATTAGTGGCGGTCTTGATTTTTAAGACAAACGGGCCTTATTCGCTCATGGAATATACAAAACAGCAATCTAATTAAATTTTTTATACCACGGATGAAACAGCAGATTCAAATAGATAAAAACGGATATTACGGCCGCTACGGTGGTGCTTTTATCCCAGAAATGCTTTACCCGAATGTAGCCCAGTTACAAAAAGAATATCTCTCCATTATTGCGGATGCGGCTTTTCAAAAGAATACCAATATTTACTCAAAGACTACGTAGGCAGACCTTCGCCTTTATATCTGGCAGAAAGGTTGAGCCAGCAGATTGGCCGCCAGATATACCTGAAAAGAGAGGATCTAAATCATACCGGTGCACATAAAATCAATAATGCGATCGGACAGGTACTACTGGCCGAGCGCCTTGGCAAAAAACGCATTATCGCAGAAACAGGCGCCGGGCAGCACGGGGTGGCCACCGCCACTGTTTGTGCCTTAAAGGGACTGGAATGCATTGTTTACATGGGCGAAGTGGATATCCAAAGACAGGCGCCTAATGTGGCCCGGATGAAAATGCTGGGAGCCAAGGTTATTCCAGCCAAAAGCGGCTCCAAAACCTTAAAGGATGCCACCAATGAAGCCATCAGAGACTGGATTAATAATCCCTCAGATACCCATTATGTAATCGGAAGCGTAGTAGGCCCTCATCCTTATCCGGATATGGTGGCCAGATTTCAAAGCATTATCAGCGAAGAGATTCGCTGGCAGTTAAAGGAGAAAACCGGCAATGAACTGCCTACCCATGTTATTGCCTGTGTAGGCGGCGGCTCCAACGCAGCCGGCGCTTTTTACCATTTTTTAAATGAACCGACGGTAGAGCTGATTGCTGTTGAAGCCGCAGGTCTGGGCATTCATTCCGGGCACTCTGCAGCCACCACTACTTTAGGAACACCTGGCGTACTTCATGGCAGCAAAAGCATCGTGATGCAGACCCCAGACGGGCAGGTTGTAGAACCACATAGTATCTCTGCCGGTCTGGATTATCCAGGCATTGGTCCCTTACATGCGCATTTATTTGCCAGCGGGCGTGGACGCTTTTTAAGTGCCACGGATCAAGAAGCCTTAAAGGCCGCCTTTAACCTGACCAGACTGGAAGGCATTATTCCGGCCCTGGAGAGTGCACATGCCCTTGCCGGACTGGAACAGGTAGCCTTCCCTGAAAACAGCAAAATCGTGGTTTGTCTCAGTGGCAGAGGTGATAAAGACATGGATACCTATATGAAACATATGACGGAGTTTGACTAAACAATTGAAATTATTTTCATTTAAATTTCCTGCATCCAGTGTTATTTGTCCATTCATAATTTAAAAAGAAAATGAGTCGTATAGCAGCCTTATTTAATAAAAGCAAAAGCGCGCAAAAAAAAGTTTTAAACGTGTATTGTACAGCTGGATATCCAGCATTAGATAGTACCCTGGAGGTAATGGGCGCCCTGCAACGTAATGGTGCTGATCTGATTGAACTGGGGATGCCTTATAGTGACCCACTGGCTGATGGAGAAGTTATTCAGCAAAGTGGCGGTATTGCCCTGGAAAATGGTATGACGATCGCCCGTCTTTTTGATCAATTAAAAGATTTCAGAAAAGTCATTGAGGTGCCTGTTGTCTTAATGGGGTATATGAACCCAGTAATCCAATACGGTTTTGAAAACTTCTGCCAAAAAGCAGCTGAGATAGGGATTGACGGGTTAATTCTGCCAGATCTGCCACCACTTGAATTTGAAGTGCAATACAGTAGTATTCTTAAAAAACATCATCTGGATTTTATCTTTTTAGTCACTCCAGAAACGACTGAGGCGCGTGTCCGAATGCTGGATAAGCTTAGTAGCGGTTTCTTATACGCCGTATCCTCCAGTTCTACTACTGGCCATGAAAAGGATTTTTCTCTCGTGGAAAAATACCTTTGCAGATTACAAGGTTATCAACTGAATAACCCAATACTGGTAGGCTTTGGCATCAAGGACAAGGCATCTTTTGACCAAACGACACGGTATACAGATGGCGCCATTATCGGTAGTGCCTACATTAAAGCACTGGATGGCCAAAAGGATAAAACGGCGATTGAAGCAGCCACAAAAGCATTTTTAAAAACGGTTTTATAGCTATAAAATCCATGACTATAAAAGCAATGACAAGTCGCAATAGTGTATAACAAATATGAATACAGTAATTATAAAATATAACGCAGGGAATGTCCAGTCCGTCCAATATGCACTGGAAAGAATTGGTTTTACCAAAGGAGTGACGCTAACAGATGATCCAGCTATTATTAGCGAGGCAGATAAGGTCATTTTCCCAGGTGTGGGCCACGCGGCCTCCGCCATGGCCTACCTGAAGGAAAAGGGACTGGACCTGCTTTTACCCAAGCTTAAGCAGCCTGTCTTGGGTATTTGCCTGGGCATGCAGCTAATGTGCAGCCATAGTCAGGAAGGCGATACGAACTGTTTGGGGATTTTTGAAGAGAAAGTCCTGCATTTTAAGTCAAAAGAGGTAAAGATTCCACAAATTGGCTGGAACCAGATCAGCCAGCTAAAAACGCCTTTGTTTGACCAGGTGGCGGAAAACAGCTTTATTTATCTGGTGCATGGATACTATGCGGCCGTTGGCCGCCATACCATTGCCCAGACCGCGTATATTCTGCCATACAGCACAGCCCTTCATAAGGATAATTTTTATGGGGTGCAGTTCCATCCGGAAAAAAGTGCGGGCGTTGGCGAGCAAATTCTTTATAACTTTATGACAATAATATAAACGAAACATAGACCTATGGAGTCTTTTATTAAAACAACAGAACAAACCTCTCATTATCGTCACCTGGAAAAGATGCCGCTCAACGAACTGCTGACAGGCATGAATCAGGAAGATCAGCAGGTTCCTTTGGCTGTCCAGGCCGCACTGCCTCAGATTGAAAAACTGGCACTTGCCATTGTGGAGGCCATGGCAGTAGGAGGAAGGTTGTTTTATATTGGTGCAGGAACCAGTGGCAGACTAGGCGTGCTGGATGCCAGTGAAATCCCGCCGACTTTTGGTGTTTCAAAAGATTACGTGATAGGTGTTATCGCCGGAGGCAATCTAGCACTGACTGATGCAGTGGAAAACGCAGAAGATGACATAGCGCAGGGTTGGAAAGATTTGCAGGCACATAACATTGATAAAAAGGACATTCTGGTGGGACTGGCCACAAGTGGAACGACGCCTTATGTCATTGGTGCCATGGAAAAGTGCCGGCAATCCGCTATTGTGACTGGTTGCATTACCTGCAATAAGAATGCACCCATCAGCCATGTAGCCGATTTTCCGGTAGAGGTGGTTGTTGGTCCGGAATTTTTAACAGGCAGTACCCGTCTTAAAAGTGGTACTGCCCAGAAAATGGTGCTAAATATGCTCTCTACTATTGCGATGATCCGTATGGGTAGGGTACTGGATAATAAAATGGTGAATATGCAACTGACCAACCAAAAACTCATTGAACGTGGCACCCGGATGATTGTTGAAAAAACCAGTTTAGAAGCAGATAAAGCCCAGCAATTGCTTCTACATTACGGCAGCGTTGCTGCCGCCATGCAGGCGTTTAATCAATCTGGTGGTGCGGCCTGATGCCGGTTTAAAAAACTCGTTGTAAGCAAGTGCCTTTTCTATACCAGGCGATCCATTCAGTAGCGCGACTTTTTTAGTTACTTGTCAAACTTAACGAATTAATAGCCAATTGTTTTCCTATTTGTCGAAGGCGGTTCACAAAAGTGACTATCTGTTATTTAAGTCGATTAAATAAATCAACGACTGCTGCCATGTCAGCGCTAATTGCTACCTTTGTCCCGTGGCTGATGATCTGAAAATTGCTATTTATTGCAAAAAAGCAGGGCAGCAGTTACTTTAAAAATCCATGTATGGCCTTTCAAAAGAAAAGTACAAATAACTACCAATCTAAAAAAAACATTATCGTAGGGCGCAACCCTGTGATAGAGGCTCTCAAAGAGGGCGTGAATATTGATAAGATTCTGATTTTTAAAAATGCCTCTGGTGAGGCAATTCAAACGATCAGAAATCAGGCGAAAAAACTAAGTATTCCTGTGCAACCTGTGCCCCAGGAAAAACTCTATAGTCTGACCAATATCAATCATCAGGGCGTCATTGCTTTTAAGTCTGCTGTCACTTATCAGGATCTCCAGCAAGTGGTGGACTTAATTGTAGGCAACGGGGAAGTCCCCCAATTATTGATGCTGGACGGCGTGACCGATGTGCGTAATATCGGGGGTATAGCTCGCAGTGCACTTTGTACCGGCACCCAGGCCATTATTATCCCGGATAAAGGGGTAGGGGCCTTAGGGGAGGATGCGGTTAAAAGTAGTGCCGGAGCTTTGGAGCAGATCCACATCTGCCGCGTGAGCAGTCTACTTAATGCGGTTGAACTTTTGCAGTTAAATGGTATCAGTATTTTTACCTCAGAGATGAACGGCGAGAAAAAATTATATGAACTGGATCTCACCTTGCCTTGTTGCTTTGTTATGGGCAGTGAAGATAATGGTGTACAGTCTTATATCTCTAAAGCGGCCAATGATCGTTACCAGATTCCCATGGTAGGTAATTTTGATTCTTTGAACGTATCGGTCGCAGCCGGTATAACTTTATATGAAGCCATGAAACAACGGATGCAACAAACGGCAGGCTAAGAGGTCAGGCGGGATCATGATCTTTTTGACCATTTGCCAGAAACCTACCTGACTGCCAAGTTGAACCTGTTTATTTCAAAAGCAAACTAAGGGCCTGAAATGGCATTTAATAATACGATTGGTATGCATGCAAATACAAATAAAGACTCCGCTAGGATCATCAACAAAAAAGACAGTATCATTGAACTTGTTGAATGCCCCAGAGATGCAATGCAGGGCTGGCACCGTCCGATTAACACTGATACAAAGGTTGCTTACCTAAAGGCGCTGTTGAAAGTAGGCTTTTCGGTGCTTGATTTTGGCAGTTTTGTATCCCCTAAAGCCATCCCTCAGATGGCAGATACCAAGGAAGTATTATCCAGGCTTGACTATAAAAGCCTGCAAACAAAAACAAAACTACTCGCCATTATTGCCAATGTCCGAGGGGCCCAGGAGGCTTGTCAATATGAAGAAATACATTATTTAGGATTTCCGTTTTCCATTTCAGAGACTTTTCAGAGGCGCAATACCAATAGTACGCTGGCGGAGAGTTTTGACAGGGTAAAACAAATTCAACAGCTATGTCAGGCACATGGCAAAGCGCTGGTCATTTACTTAAGTATGGGCTTTGGCAATCCTTATGGAGATGCGTATAGCCCTGAGATTCTACAAGATTGGGCTGCGAAAATGGCCAATTTAGGCATTAAAACGATTTCTTTGGCCGACACGGTTGGGCTGGCCACACCTGCACAAATAAAGGAAGCTGTACAAGAGTTGATCCCGCAGTATCCTGCAATTACCTTTGGTGTACATCTACATGCAACCAGACAAAATAGCAAGGCAAAAATTCAGGCGGCCCTTGAGGCCGGTTGTATTAGATTCGACGGGGCTTTGAAAGGAATTGGCGGTTGCCCCATGGCCCAAGATGATCTGGTAGGCAATATGGACACAGAGCTCATGATCGACATGTTTAAAAGCAAGGGCATCAATTGAATTTAAATGAGTCAGCCCTGCAACAAGCACTTACCATGGTGGGATCGGTCTTTATATAAATTAACAGCCTATGTTGACTTCTTTTTGTGAAATCATCAATAAAACAAGGATAAAAGTAGGGCATAATAAATACATTTGAAGTGCATTTACTTGTTTGCACCTGGCTAAATAAATTCAAAAATGTCAAAAACTAAATCAAAATCACAGAAGATTGCGGAGAAAACAATTTTCGCAACCTTTCAAATACTAAAGGAAAATGGCGGAGAACTCAGGGCCAGAGAGGTCATAGATCGTATCAGAGAGACGGTTAATTTTGATGAATATGAAACCCATCGTTTTGAAAAGTCAGGCTATATTCGCTGGGAATCTATTTTGCATTTCTATACCATTGATTGCATGAAAGCTGGCTATTTGCGTAAACAAAAGGGAATATGGTATTTAACGCAGGAAGGGGAGCATGCAATTGAGCTTGGCCCGGAAAAACTCCTTAGCTCTGCAAATAAACTCTATAGAGAATGGGATAATAATAGAAAGGTAGGTGATGATGTCCAGACAGATTTAAGCGATTTTAATGAGCAGGATGCTGCCCAGGTTCAAAAATCACTACTCAGTCAGTATGAGGAGGATGCATTTAATGGCATCAGAAACTTTATCATAAATAAAAATCCCTATGAGTTCCAAGATATCGTAGCAGAGCTGCTTGCTGCTATGGGCTATCACATTTCCGATGTCGCACAAAGAGGTGCCGACAACGGCATAGATATTCTGGCCTATACAGACCCATTAGGTACCAGGCAACCAAGAATCATTGTCCAGGTCAAACACCGGCCTGAAGCTGCTATTGCTGCTGAGGATATTCAAAAATTGGCAGGTACCTTAAAAAGAAATACGGATGTCGGGATTTTTGTAACCTCAGGCAAGTTTTCCAAACCAGCCAAAAAAGAAGCACGTGATTTTAGAGAACATATTGAACTGATCGATTTTGAGCGATTTGTTTCTTTATGGCAGGAGTACTACGCAAAAATGACAGACGAACAAAAATCATATTTACCCTTGCATCCCATTTATTTTTTAGGAGAGTAGTGCAAATCAAACCAATAACCTTAAGATTTACCTGCAGTAGAGGTACCAAAAAGAACATTTGGCGCCCCTGGCTGCATTTAATACCTTTGAAGTTGTAGTAATAACTGGTCACTGCAAAAATAATAACCAGCCGTGACTGCAGACAAATTTAAATTCAATATATGAGCGATATTACACTAAAAGCGGGAGATAAGGCGCCAGCTTTCAAAGGAGTAGATCAGGACGGTAATGTTATTTCTTTGTCCGATTTTAAGGGCAAAAAAGTTGTGTTATACTTTTACCCCAAGGACAATACACCTGGTTGCACCGCGCAAGCCTGTAATCTAAGAGATAATTATGATGCATTGACTGGTCTTGGCTATCAGGTCATCGGTGTTAGTGGCGACAGCGTTAAAAGCCATAAGAAATTTGAACAAAAGTTTGATCTACCTTTCCCACTCATCGCAGATGAGGACAAAGTAATCCTAAATGACTACGGGGTATATGGTGCCAAAAAATTTATGGGTCGTTCTTTTTTAGGCATTCACAGAACCACCTTTTTAATCGACGAAAAGGGTATTATTAAAGCAATTATCACCAAACCAGAAACCAAAAACCAGGCGCAGCAAGTGCTGGATACCTGGGAAGCCCTGGAAGGATAAAGCTGAGAAAATATTTTTACCTTATTCAATACACATTCTCTAAGCGCATCTGGATTATTGGAAATCTACTGGACAACAACTGGACGACGACTATTCGACTACTAAACAAGATCTAATTCAGTGAAGCGTCCTTGGGAAATACTTTTTATACGCCTGAAGCAGCCGATCAACCTTTTCCTCTGTTTCGGGGTCCAGGGTGAGTGCAGGTGCGTGATGTGGCTTAATACGAGCATCAATAATCATGGCGGTATTACAGCCCAATGCTTGTTATTGACCGCTGCTTCTATTCCATCAATATCTGTGGCCGGATCACTTCTGGTAAAAGTAATCCATAAGAAGTTGGCTAAATTGTCCGCTAAATAACGGGCATCTTCTGTCAGCACAATTAGAGGCAGGCCAGTCAAATGCACCTTTTGTGATTCCAATAATTGTTTAACACGAGCCAGATCATTAGCCGCTTGTTCTTTGTTTGTAACGGCTGACATCTCTACCGCTAATACGCCTGGCATTACAAGTGCCACTGGATAATCTTGCAGTAAAAGCGTATCCTGTAAGGCTTTTTTAAGTTCTTCGGGGATTTTATCTGCCAAGGCCCTGATCGCCGCGCCGGTCGCGGCCAAAATAACCTTGCTACCTTTATTGAGTCCAGCGCCACTATAATCCAACGTATCCATCGTGGTACAAGTCTGAAAATGCAAATCTCGACCTAGATCTATTCTCTCTAATATATACTTAAAAAAAACTGGGATATCCCTGACGGACAATTTATTTTCGGGATCATCGGTAATCCAAAGATACTTGGCAAGACTCAATTGTCCAGTGCCCAGTATACGATTGGCCTGCGTTAGTAGCTCAGCTGGCTCCATGACCTTTGTATAAGGTGTGTATCTTTCAGTACCAATTGCCAGCAATAGGGGATGCACACCTGCCTGATCAACTGCATTCACCGCTTTTACCCCGGGCACTTCCTGACTAATCGCACCAGCGGTCATTTCATGGATTAAATCTCCAAAACTCGTATCTTCTTGTGGTGGTCTTCCCACTACGGTAAAGGGCCAGATGGCCTCTTTTTTGGCAAAGACTTTATGAACCTTTAAAAAGGGGAAAGGATGTGCCAGGCTATAGTAGCCTAAATGGTCCCCAAAAGGACCTTCTGGTTTGAGCTGCCCTGGAGCAATTTCTCCTGTAATCACAAAATCAGCATCCCTGCTGATCACATAACCGTCCTCATAAAAATAACGGAACCTGCGGCCGGCAAGTAATCCGGCAAAAGTAAGTTCACTAATACCTTCAGGCAGCGGCATTACGGCTGCCACACTATGTGCAGGGGGACCGCCCACAAATATGCTTACTTTTAATGGCTGGTTATTTTTTTCAGCAATTTGCTGATGAATGCCAATACCTCTGTGGATTTGATAATGTAGCCCTATTTCCTGGTCTTTCAGGTAATCATTGCCGGACAATTGGATCCGGTACATACCGACATTACCATGCAGCACACCTGGGCGATCCTGATTTTCTGAAAACACCTGAGGCAGGGTAATAAATGCACCGCCATCCATTGGCCAATGCTGAATTTGCGGCAGATCAGAGATACTGATCTCGTCAAAATGGTCTGCTGTCTTTGTATGCAGTTTTAGTGGCAGGGCCGCCAGGGCTGCCACACCTGATTTTATACCGGTTACCGGCTTTTTAAGGGCCTCCATGGGGCTACCTCTGAGTAACATTAAATCCTGCACTTTAGGCAAAGTATCTCTAAAAAGAAACTTGCAGCGCTCCATGGTACCATATAAATTGGCCAGGGCCTTATATTTAGTGCCTTTGACATTTTCAAAAAGAATGGCTGGGCCGCCTTCCTTATAGGCGCGCAGCTGGATGGATGCCATTTCCAGATAAGGATCTACCGCATCATGGATACGAATCAGCATGCCTGCCTGCTCCAGATCCTCCAATGCCTCTTGTAAACTTTTGTAGGCCATAATCAATACGATAACTTAAACGCTAATACACTGCCTTTTAAAGCGTAATTGTTGAATATTTTATGAACTTATTGTTTGCCTCTTGCATCTGATAAAACAAGCCCCGCAAAAAGCAGGCCCTTTGTCCTGTTTTTTCAGGCAGGATCGCTAAAGCAGCCGTGCTTTTTATTTATTAATTTATTAATAGACCGGTGGGCAATTGCAATCCTTTCTGCTGGCCCGGCCTGCCGGCCGGCCATAACCGCCACTGATTTTGCTTAGTCTGAATATAAAGCCCAAAGAAATGGAGTAAAAATGGTCATCTTTGCCATCGGCCACAAAATTATCCAGATAGGGATTAAAAAGTACCCTGTATTTTCCTTCCAGTTTTAATTGCGTATTGGCAGATATGCCCCATTTTATGCCCAGCCCTAATGGAATATCCACCTGCCAGTTAGTGAAAGGCTCCACTTGTTTCATCGCCAGGTTTTCTTTTCTAAGCGCCCCTTTATCATTGGTGTATTGTACTACCTGATAAGGTTTAAAATTATATAGGCCACCGCCGGCCAGTACGTATGGTGTAAATTTATACCCCTCATTGAGGTTAAAAAATCATAGGATCCAGTTAGGGTAAATTCGTTAATATTGCTCCTGAAGTAATAAGTATTGCTGCGGGTATCATTGCCAAAATGTTGACTATTGACAAGGGAGGAATCGCCACCACCTGCCTCTGAGGCTGTATAAGTTAGTTGCACGTGAATCTTGTCTGTCATTTCATAGTGGAGCCCAAAGGAGACAGCCGCCCTTGTATCTACCGTAGGCATTGAACCGCCATAGCGCATCACACCGCCACCAATTTCAAAACCTATTCGTTGTGTTAGGCTTTGCGCTTGCAAAGGGCCAGTACAACTCAATATAACCGCAAATGTCAATAATCCTAGTAGATCAAAACCCGACAGATGTTTTATCATTTGCTTTTGGCCTGTTGGGCGTCTTTTGAATAACACACATTTATTAATATTTATATACATAAACAGCTATTTGTGTTTGATTGTCTTCCATAACAACAAAATTTTTAATCTCTGGTAATAATAACGCGGTGACTGCCTTTATATTTTGTCGTTGTTAGTAATGCTATTAGTAGAAGCGGTCCTAACGGGGTCGTAACACTTTAGGCCTGTTGATTTTGCCCTACAGCATTTTGCACAAACAAAGCTTTTAGTTCAGTCGCATCGTCAGGCGACATTTTGCCCCCTAAAATCAACCTGAGTTGCCTTCGGCGGAGCGCGGCTTTATATTGCTCTTTTTCTTCATCTGTTTCTGGGATCAGTGCCGGAACCGGACTGGGCCGGTTATGTTCATCCAAAGCGACAAAAGTAAAATAGGCTTCATTACTCGCATATTTATGCTTATGTAGTGGATCCTCACCCCATACCTGGATTCTAACTTCCATTGAAGTATTAAAAGCACGGGTCAGTTTCACCTCAATATGAACGATATTGCCGAGTTTGATGGGATTTTTAAAGCTGATATTATCCACGCTGGCAGTCATACAAGGTTTATTGCAATGCTTTCCAGCGGCCATGGCGGCACCAATATCCATCCAATACATTAATCGGCCGCCCATCAGATTGCCAAAAGTATTGGTATCATTAGGCAGCACCAGTTCATTCATTACGACTAGAGAATCTTCTGCTTTTTTTGCCTCCATAGTGCTGATTTTCGTGCAAATATAAGTTTTTGCCTGCTTGAACCACCAGTAATCCCCTCTGAAATCCCAATAAATAAGGCAAAGGTTGTCCACAAGGGCTCAAATTCGGGGCAAATTCGGTAATTTGCCGCTTTATTGTGTATTCAATTAACTATGGCTAATAAGTTAAAAACAACCTCTAAACAAAAACCTGCCACCCAGCAACTCAAAGAAGAGCCTGAGGTGCAGGTTTCTGTATCAGAATTCGTGAAAGATGAAAGAACCTATAAGATCGTGGGCGCCACTTTGCTTTTGATCGGCTTTTTTCTATTCATTTCTTTTGCTTCCTATCTGTTCAGCTGGAAAGAAGACCAGGACAAAGTGGTCAATTTCGGGATTAAGATCTTTAGCACCGAGGACGTAAAGGTATCCAACCTATTTGGTGTGCTGGGCGCTTACACATCACATAACCTGATTTACAACGGGTTCGGGCTGGCGTCCTTTTTACTGTGTACAACTTTTTTTGTGCTGGGTGTAAATCTGATGTCGGGCAAAAAGATTTTCAGCCTCAAACGCAATATCAAATATGTGATTGCTGGTCTGTTGATCCTGAGCGTAGCCTTTGCCTTTCTTAACAGCCAGCTTCTGCACACGGGCTTTGCATGGGGTGGTGGTGCTGGAGAGTTGCTCTCCCAATGGCTGATCAAATGGATTGGTTCGCTGGGCACTTTTTGCATCTTGCTGCTGGCCGTACTCTTTTACGTTATCTGGCGTTTTGACCCTGCCTTTAGTCTCAGCAGCCTCAGAAGAAGGGTTGCTGATTTTAAAGCCACAGAAAATGATTTTGAAGACGGACAGGCACAAGGCGATGAATCAGGTGGTCGCAGGCGCAAAAAGCGTAAAAATGAGGATCAGACTTCTGAAGATGATTATATCCATGACAATGAATTAGATCCCGATGGAGCCCAGGAGGCTGCCCTACTTATCGAAAAACCAGGTATGAACGGGGGGAATAGGCTCAAAAATAACGCTAAGGGCTCAGGTAGTGTCACCGTTACCATGCCTGATCAGGATGCTGCAGCGGATGGCCTTGGTTTGTCCCTGTCTGAAAAAGCAGCGGCTGCCACTCAGGGAGAAATGCCACTCAGCGTAAATGAACAGCTGGCGGCCAGTGCTGGTCAAGGGGAAGAGGGCATGATACCGCTGGCGACAACCTCAACCACTGTTGTCTCTCCTAATAATAGTATTTCCAAGTCAAAAATGAAGGAGGCTAATCCGGAAGACTTTAAATTAGAAATCAGCGAAGATGTTAAAGAAGTCCCTTCAGAGATTATTGTCGGTGCGGACAGTCCGGCAGCTAAAGTAGTAGCACAAGGCGATTACGAGCCTACCCTGGATTTGAGTCAATATAAGTATCCAACCATTGATATGCTGGAGATGCACGGTACTGAAAAGTCCGTCCATGATCCAGAGGAACTGGAACAGAATAAGAATCAGATTATAACGACGCTCAAAAACTATGATATCCATATTCAAAGGATCTCTGCCACTGTAGGGCCTACCGTTACGCTGTATGAGATTGTACCAGCACCGGGCGTACGTATCTCCAGAATTAAAAATCTTGAAGATGATATCGCGCTTAGCCTGGCAGCACTGGGTATCCGTATTATTGCGCCCATTCCAGGACGAGGTACCATCGGTATTGAAGTACCCAATATCAATAAGACTATCGTCAGCATGCGTGGACTGATTGCTTCTGAGAAATTCCAAAATAATAAATTCTCTTTGCCGATTGCTATTGGCAAGAAAATTAATAATGAAAATTTCATTGTGGATCTGGCCAGTATGCCACACCTGCTGATGGCTGGAGCAACCGGTCAGGGTAAATCCGTCGGGGTAAATGCTTTGCTGGTCTCTTTGCTTTATAAAAAGCACCCTTCTCAGCTGAAATTCGTGTTGGTGGATCCCAAAAAGGTAGAACTGAGTATCTACCGTACCATTGAGCATCATTTTCTAGCCAAACTACCAGGAGAGGAGGAAGCGATTATCACTGACACGAAAAAAGTGGTCACCACCCTCAATGCGCTGTGCATCGAGATGGATAACCGCTATGACCTGCTCAAAGAGGCCGGTTGCAGAAATATCAAAGAATACAATGAGAAGTTCGTTAAACGTAAACTAAATCCACAAAAAGGTCACCAATTCCTGCCATTTATCGTCCTTGTGATTGATGAGTTTGCGGATCTGATCATGACAGCCGGCAAGGAGGTAGAAATGCCCATTGCCCGCCTGGCCCAGCTCGCCAGAGCCGTGGGGATCCACCTGATCATTGCAACACAGCGTCCTTCTGTAAATATCATTACCGGTACCATCAAGGCCAACTTCCCGGCGCGTATCGCCTTTAAAGTTTCCTCCAAGATTGATAGCCGAACGATCTTAGATGCCGGAGGTGCCGAGCAGTTAATTGGTAAAGGCGATATGCTGATTAGCTATAACGGAGAGATTACCCGTTTGCAATGTGCTTTTGTAGATACACCGGAAGTCGATCAGATTTGTGATTATATTGGGGCGCAGCAAGGCTATCCGGAAGCATTTTTACTCCCAGAATATATAGATGAAAAAGAATTGGGTTCGGGTGGGAGTTCAGATCTCCAGGATCGGGATCCTTTGTTTGAGGACGCAGCTAAACTGATTGTTCAAAATCAGGTAGGCAGTACATCACTTATCCAAAGACGCATGAAGCTGGGCTATAACCGGGCCGGAAGACTCATGGATCAATTGGAGATGGCAGGTGTAGTGGGTGCCAATCAAGGTTCAAAGGCCAGGGATGTCCTTATTAAAACCGATGCAGAATTACAGGTTTTACTAGATAATATACCTTAAATGGATCGAAGCCTGAAGCGCTTCTTATCAATTATTTAAATTTCAGCAACTCACCAAAGAAATATCACTTTTTATGTCAGCAGCAACCCAGGAAATTAAAAGAGTCACCACACATACCCTCCAGAAGTTAAAAGCCGCCGGAGAAAAGATTTCTATGCTTACCGCCTACGATTATTCTTTTGCCAGACTTTTTGATCAAGCAGGAATGGAAGTGATTTTAGTAGGGGATAGTGCCAGCAATGTCATGGCGGGTCATGAAACCACCCTGCCCATCACCCTGGATCAAATGATCTACCATGCCGCAAGCGTGGTCAGGGGTGTTAAAAGAGCGCTGGTCGTCGTAGACCTGCCTTTTGGTTCCTACCAGTCCAATCCTGAACTAGCGCTGGCCTCCGCCGTCAGGATGATGAAAGAAACCGGTGCGCACGCTTTAAAGCTGGAAGGCGGTGTTGAGATTGTGGATGCGGTAAAAAAGATTGTCGGTGCCGGAATCCCTGTGATGGGACATTTAGGACTAACCCCGCAGAGTATCTATAAATTTGGTACCTATACGGTTCGGGCCAAGCAAGATGCAGAAGCTGAAAAATTAAAAACCGATGCCCTGGCGCTGGAAGCAGCCGGTGCTTTTGCGACTGTCCTTGAAAAAATACCAGCAGCGCTGGCCAAAGAGGTATCCCAGTCGCTCAGTATACCTACTATTGGTATTGGAGCAGGAGAAGGCTGCGATGGACAAGTGTTGGTCATGCATGATATGTTAGGCATCAATCAGGATTTTCATCCCCGTTTTGTACGAAAATACCTTGATCTACAGACCCAGATAACTGGCGCCGTTCAAACGTATATTAAGGATATAAAATCAGGCGCATTTCCCAGTAGTGAAGAGTCTTATTAACATTTCGCTGTTTTAAACCTTTAAGAGGTATATCAATCCATACAATTACAAAATGGAAACAGGAAAAAATAAAATATTACAATTAGTCTTCAACCTCGTATTCTGGGCCTGCTTTTTAATGCTGCCCTTTTTGTTTTTCCCTTTTGACAGAGGGCAATCCGCCTTTCAGAGCACCAGGTTTGTGGAGCTATATATTTTCTCCATTTTGTTTTTAGTGGCGTTTTTTTATGTTAATTCGGGTATATTAATTCCAAAATTACTCGGTAAACGAAAGGCATTGGTATATTTTTTATGTGTTTTAGGCGCTTTTTTGCTCTACTTAACCATATTTTATCAAATCTGGGTTCATGCCTCGGAAACCATTGCTGGTTTTGCCCGCCACAGAGGCAAGCCACGTGGCTGGCGTTGGTTTTATTTTTTCCGGCTAGGCCCTATTGTACTGTTTTTACTGGCATTTACGTTCAGCAGTGTTTCTAAGCTGATTGCGCGTTGGTTCTATGCCGAAAAGATCAAAGAAGAGGTCTCTAAACAACAACTGCAGACGGAACTGTCTTTACTTCGTTCCCAGGTCAATCCTCATTTTTTGTTCAATACACTCAATAGTATCTACGCGTTGACGGTTAGTGGCAGCGAAAAAGCCTCTGATGCCGTTATGAAGCTTTCTGGCATTATGCGTTACACGCTGGAGGAATCCCAAAGTGAATATGTGCCTTTGCAAAATGAGGTTAATTTTATTAATAATTATCTGGAATTACAGCGGATTCGCTCCACGGAAAAGGTGCAGATTATTTTTAAAGTCGACACCGTCTCAGAGCAAATCAAAATCGCGCCTTTACTATTAATTCCTTTTATAGAAAATGCCTTTAAATTCGGGGTCAGCGCACGCCAAAATACACTCATTGAAGTAGGCATCCGTATTCGCGGCAACCAACTGGTTTTTACTTGTGTCAACGATCTGTTACCCAAAGTGAATGTGCCGGAAGGAACGGGAACAGGGATTGTCAATGTACGCAGACGGCTGGATCTGTTATATAAAAAGAATTACCAGCTCCAGATCACTACTACTAATCATAAATACCGGGTTCATTTAGAGCTGGATATAATCCCTGAGGTAGCCTAAATTTGATAATATTGCTTATCTTAGTGGGGCCTGGCAACCCAAACTAAATGATTTTGGCTGCCAAGCCGGACATTAGCCATAATCGGGACAAGGCGTCCTCACTGGAAGCGTCTGAGCACTCCAATGGATCAGCTAGACATTTAGTAATAGGTGAGTAGTAAATAATATAAGGAAGGAACTATGAGCATAAATATACATGCGATCGCCATCGATGATGAACCTTTAGCCTTGCAGTTAATTGAGCAGTATGCCAAAAAGCTGGACTGGTTACAAATCGATGCCACCTTCTCTGATGCCATGGAAGCCAAAGAATACCTGGAAAAGAGCACGATAGATTTATTATTTTTAGATATCCAAATGCCGGATGTAAATGGTGTTATTTTTTATAAGGAACTTACGCTTAAACCGGAAGTAATCTTTACAACTGCCTATAGCCATTATGCGGTAGAAGGGTTTAATTTGAACGCAGTGGATTATCTGGTAAAACCTTATGAGTTTAGTCGGTTCCAGGCAGCTGTCGAAAAAGCCAGAGAACTGATAGGATTTAGGCAGACAAAAGAAGCGGAGGAGGGATTTTTACTGGTCAAATACAATTATCAGTGGTTAAAGATTAACTACAAGGACATTGATTATATTGAGGCCTTGGACGATTATATCAAGATCAATGTTAAACCCAAACCGTATCTGATCCACATGAGTATGAAGGTCGTAACAGAGAAATTACCACCAGAGAAGTTTATGCGGGTGCACCGCTCTTACATTGTTGGAATCGAAAAAGTAACCAGCTGGAATAAAAACACCATTACCATCCAGGAAAAAACAATTCCGGTATCAATTACCTATCAAAAGCAGGTCCAGGAGACGCTCAATAAATTGATGGAGGAGAGTGGCAGCTAAATACCCCCTCAAAGCACTGCCCATACATTAATATTAAATGCGGCTAACGAATTTACAATAAGCTTCGATAGTGAGTAATATGTTTACCTCAAATAAGTAACATTTCTTGGCGGGGGCATAATTTCCAAAGTTGTTATACGACCAATAGGGTCTTGCTGTTTATCTACCTTCCAAAAATCAGGTAACCTTTATTGCGGTACCCCACCACTTCATTGACTGTTGCTGGGTGTTCAATTTCAGTTAAAATAAGTACAAATACGTCTTAAGTACCCACTACGCTTCAAACATTTTTTATCTGCAGCAAATAGCTGTCTGCAAGTACATTAAAGTTATGTAATTTTGAGTGAGCCAAATACTTCCAGTTGTTTTATTTTAGCACAACAAAGAAGCAACCATAATGGCTAAAGTTAATTAGTACTGAGAAACTGTGCTTTCTTTTGGACTTTAAATCAAAATTTTGAGCACTTGAGGATCATCTGTTTTTTAGCTTCAAGATCAAAATTCAAATCACTTTAAATTATCATCATGCAAATAATTATCATCGGTTCTGGCGGCGTAGCGGCCAATCTGGGTAGACTATTTCAAGATAATGGTCTTACAATCACCCAAATTCTGGGCAGGACAGAAAGCTCAACCAAAAAGCTGGCAGAATTACTAAATTGCGCCTACACGATAGATATTGCAAATTTACGCATGGACGGTTCGCTATATATTATTGCCATCCAGGACCGTGAAATCCCTGTTTTGTTGTCTCAATTAGTAATTCCTGGAGACGCCATGATTGTCCATACTGCAGGTGGCGTTTCTATTGATGTATTTAAACCTTTTAGAAGACAATTTAGCCAATACGGCGTTCTATATCCACTGCAGAGCCTGCGCAAGGAAACGGTTTCCATCCCAGAAATCCCATTTTATTTAGATGCTAATGACGCTAGGAGCAAAGCCTTTTTGGAAAAATTCGCAGAGCAGGCCAGGCTTAATTACCGGTGGGCTGACGATAAAATGCGTATGCAACTGCATGTAGCCGCTGTATTTTGCAGTAACTACCCAAATTATTTATATACACTTGCCGAAAATTTTTGTAAAAAGGAAGGACTTGATTTTTCCAGCCTTTTACCTGTAATTACAGAAACAACCAATAGAATGAGTAGAGAAAAGATTAGTCCCGCTCTATTACAGACGGGCCCTGCCATCAGAAATGATCTATCTACCATTGATAAACATCTTAATATTCTGTATAACGATACGGAGGCCAGAGAAGTATATCAGTTCCTGACAGAAAAAATAATGGAAAGTTCTGTGTTTCAAAATAAGTCAGAATAGAACAGAAAAAAATATCCAGAAAAACACCCTGCCAATCATCCGTTGCCACGGATGCGGTTGCTTATATAACAATGATTCATTGCTTTTCCATTTTAAGTTTTGCCATACCCGCCCCTTATTAAAGTTGCTGCTTTTGACATACCGATTTTTAATTCTACCAAAATGCGACAGTCATAAAGGTCGTTTCAAATATTATGTTTTATTATTGCACCGTTATAATAATGTTCCATTAAAATAGCTACAAAAAAGACCAGAAAAATGGCTACAAAAATGACCAGAGAATTGACTAAACAAAAGGCTACAGTAATAGCCCCGAAAAAGGATCCGCAAATCATGCGCCTTTTATCTGACGGCCCTTTACCGTTGAAAAAAAACATTGTCCTGCCTTTCAGATATCTTATCTGACCTTGCTTCCCATATCTTTAGATCCGTCCAGCCAATCTGCCCATGTAAAGCAGTTTTAGGTGGATGATTTAGCCATTGATTCCCATTATTTTTTTACGCACTAATTAAACTAAGCCTCCCATTGGGTCCATGGAGCTACTACCAGTGCTATGCCTATCTGATAGGCAAGAACACTAGAAGAGGCTGTTTTGTGCCTATAGCAACCGTAGGTCGCTATAGGCGGATGCCTGTGGTTTATAAATCGTCGTGCTATATCGCAATAAATAATGGAATCGGTTCCTGCGCTAAATGCAGTGAATAGAGTCAATAATAATTATCTCAAATGGGCTCGTGTCCATAAAAACATATTTAAATACCAAAGTTCATGGCACAAAGTAAAAATAAAAAAAAATCTAAAAAGGATTCCACAAGAAACCTTACTCAAGAGGAGCTAGAAGCTTTAAATGACCCCTATCACTTTATTGTGATGCTGACCCACGATACCTGTTGGAAATTCGTTATAGAGTATAATATGGCCATACTGGCTCCCTTTTTCTTAAAAGATTTAGCCAGGCAGCTGAATTTTAACCGGATGGAATTTCTCAATAAAGAACTCCAAAACATTATGATGGAGAGGGCAGAGGATCTTAAAGGCTAGGTTGATAAACTGGTTAAAATTTATAATATCAGATGGCCACATAAATATGTCCTGGTGCATTTTGAGTTTCAGACGGAGGCGAAAAAGGAATTTTCCGGCAGGACAGGATACTATAAAATTGGACTCCAGCTAAACAATAGAGATTGTATAATTATTACCATAACCATTATCCACCGGGCGACCAAATATTATATACACGGACAGCACCAGTTCGGTAGTGAAACAAATGGCGTGGCCATTCGTTATGAGGGGTATATTATAAAAGACATGCAGGAAAGTGATTTTGCCGATACGACCTGTCTGGCGAACCTGCTTTTCCACAGCGTCTGGCTGTATGAACACCGCCGCGAATTTTCTAAGGATATTTTAGTGGAGAAATTTACAGAAACTACAAAAATCTAATTTCTCTTGGTTTAGAAGGGAAACAACATTATAGTAATTTGTTATTTATCTTTAATAACGTCCAAAAAAGTCTCTTAAATCAAAGAAAATTTCAGAACTTTGTAAGAGATATTAACTTAATTGATCAAAAAAATAATCAGATGACAGTAGTTGAACAATACATACGTTATAAACAAGAAGAGTCCAGAGCAGAAGCCTTAGCAGAAGGGATGGAAATTGGAAGAGAAGAAGAAAGAGCAAAGTTTTTTCAACGGTCACTTGAAATTGCAAAATACTTAATCAAAGCAGGAAATCCCCTAAATGAGGCAGCAATTCAGAGTCAATTTAAGTAAAATTTCCGTTACTGTGCTAATTTCCAAGACTAGGCATAGCTCCGCCAGCCCAGCAAGCTGAGTCAATTTAGTAGCGTAGTTAGTAGGTTTAGGTTTGGTTTTAGTTGGAGTTAAGAAATTGGTTTCGTAAGGTTTATGGGCTTATCCTCCCGCCTCTTTATCTATTCCAGGCGGATTTGGCACCGTTGCCTGTTTTGCATGATCGTTTCTTTGCATAAGACCCGTTCCAATAAAACAGATTTAAGCCGGTCCCACAGCATTTTTATGGTAACCTTTGACTGTTTGACAAGCTTAACCACCGCCTTTGACTTTATAGTTAATTGATGAATTATATGGGCTATTTGCAGCAGTATATAGTATTTATACAGGTTCATGATGCTTTTGCGAACAAATTTGTGCTCCATATTGAACCCGTTATTCTTCTGATCATTGAATCCTTTGTTTTCTATTAGCCATCTGCTGCGGCCAGAAGACATAAAACGTCTGACAATTGATTGAAGCTGTGGGCTATCTAAATTAATGTTTAGGTTGGTAATATAGGCGAACTTGGTCACTGCTTGACTGTTATGCTTTGGGAATCTCCCCTCCATATAGTTTAACTGGTGGTTTTGGTGTTGGAGGTTAGCAGCCCATAGATATTGAACATCTCCTAGGTTTGCTTCCTTTTGCCCTGGATTCAGCACTTCCGGGTACACAAAACTAACTTTTTCTAGGGTGTCCTTAATCTGCTCGTCCAGTTTTGGAAGGTTACCGTCTTTACGAGTAATTATATATTTCCAGCCATATTGCTCGCATTTTTTCATAACCGTTGCATTGGCATAGAGCCCATCTAAATGCAAACAGATAGGCAGCCGGGGAAACAGTTTGTGTAACTGGTCTGCGAGCCTGGAGAAGGCAGCCAGTTCACAGTCCTGCTTGTCATAAAACCCTTTTCCTTCATTACTAAGTAATTCACTGGCCACAGACAGGCAAAGGCCATTATCCGTTATGATTTTAGCTTCTAGTACACTGGCATAATAAGTAGTTGTATTATTTTTTTTCTTGGAAAGCGCTCCATCCAATGGTGGGGTGTGATAACTCGCAACTCCAGTAGCATCCATTACAATATGATAATAACCTTCTGCCGGATTAATCACTTTGGATCGGATTAAAGCGTTAATCATCTTGCCTAATACCAATATCAGGTCTCCAGCATCTACTGTTTTAATTACATTGTTCACCGTGTCAAAGTGCGCTAATTGCATGTCGCCGTGTAATGCTTCAAAATTATCCTTAAAATAGCTCCCATCTTTCCTTAGTTGGTTCATGTTATTACGGGTTGAACCCTGAACCTGAAACATGTGAATGACCTGGGTCAATAGGTTAGACATGCTATATTTACAACAGTTATCAATCCGGTGGTCCTTCACCTCGCCAAGCCAGTCCGACAACTCAGGAAAGAAATGATGGCTCACTTTATTTAGCTGATAAATCAAATCAGCGGTGCTTAAATCTTGAAAATTCTCCTATGCAAAAAAAGTGCCAAAAACAGTGAAGAAAAATTGTAATTAAATGATTATTATTTGTTTATAATTTATATATATTGTATATTTGTAGCAGCTCTTAACGTAAAAAAAGCCCGTCTAGGGAACGGGCTGTCAACTGAATGTTGATAAACAATAAAATTATGGAGAATATTGAGGCATCGCCTAGGCGATGCTGTGTCTATTATATAATATTTTATTTTAATGCATAATTTACACGCCTAGCCCTGCCATTGCGATTTGCTGACCATACAAAGAAACAAAATAAAATTAGTGCGAAAAATATTTTTTACCGACCTCTGAAAGCTACGCTACCAGTAAAAAGAAATTTGACTCTGAATTGCTGAAATGAGGTAGCTAAAATAACGAAGTTAGATATCAAGCAGCTAAAAAAGCTACAGGCATCTGTGTAATATAATTTGCTAAATTCAATGAGCATCCTGATCCTTGCCGGTTAAATAGCATTTAAGGGGCCCGGATCAGGATAAATGCTCAATAATCAATACTCACTATATTTATTAATAGACGTATTTCCCATATGGAAGTCCTGCAGGTAACTGCTATAAGCCTTTCATAAATAATAGCCATATGAAGCTTCGAGAACCAATTGCCGGATTGACCTGCATTTTCTGAAACAGTTGCCCTTTAAGAAATATCTCACAGGAAATGAATAATGAGGCTTTAGAGAAAGTTAAAGACAGCCTTACTTAAAAAATATTAAACGATTTGCATGCAGCTGATCCGACAGCAATATTTTATTTGGATATAAGAACGGTCAAAAAACGATTTAATCATAGGAAATTGTGGGAAAACCTCAAAAGAAATTACCTTAATTGATCAAAAAAATCCGATGACAGTAATTGAACAATACATACGTTATAAACAAGAAGAGTCCAGAGCAGAAGCCTTAGAAGAAGGGATGGAAAAAGGGATGGAAAAAAGGTCACTTGAAATTGCAAAATACTTAATCAAAGCAGGAAATCCCCTTAATGAGGTAGCTAAAATAACGAAATTAGATATCAAACAGCTAAAAAAGCTACAGGCAACTGTAATATAAGTTGCTAAATTCAATGAGCATTTTGATCCTTGCCGGTTAAATAGCATTTAAGGGGCAAGGATCAAAATGCTCAATAATCAATACTTAATACATTTATTAATAGACGTATTTCCCATATGAATGTCCAGCAGACGATTGCTTTGAAGGTTAAGTCATTGAAACATACTGCAGCAATTACTGGAATAAAAATCAACTCCAACACTCATTTCTGGACCAAAATTATCTGGACGGCAATAGCGTCATTTTGTTTTTTTGGCCGCTTTTGTATTTAAAATAAACAAATACCATTGTACTGATAATACCCAGCAAACCGGCCACAAACACCGTTACTTTTGGACCAATGCTGGAAGATAAAATCCCAATTAAAAGGCTCCCAATGGGGATTATTCCTTGATAGCCCATAATAAAATAACTGAGGACCCGGCCCCGCATTTCATCGCTGACATGGGTCTGTAAATAGGTATTTATGGCGGCTGTTTGTGTCATCATGCCCATACCCGTTATCAGCGTAAAAAGCAGTGCAATCACCAAATCAAAACTTACAGAAAGTAACAGAACGCCCAGAGAAAATAACAAACTAGCATACACCACAATGGATATAATATTTCTACCTGGCTTTAATCCGGCAAAATAAATGGTTCCCAATAGCGCCCCAACACCGGCCGCACTTTCAAACCAACTGAAGGTCCCCGCATCTCCTTGAAAAACATCCTTGGCAAAGACGGGTAGTAATGTACTAAACGGAATCACAAAAATACTATAGCCTGCCATTAGTAAAATCAACGAGGATAAATCCGGAGCAGCTTTCAGGTAAGTCAATCCCTCCTTCAGCGTCTGCCAGATTCTTACCTGCTGTTTTTTGGAAGGTGGTAAATTGAGCTTCATTTTTAACAGGGAATAAATAACAAAAAGTAGCTTACAAAATTGATAAAAAAGCAAGAGGTATCTCCCAGTGTACTCAGTAATATACCACCCAAGGCGGGCCCTAGAATCCGGGTCAGATTCGCCATGGAAGAATTCAAGGCAATGGCATTGGGTAAATCCTCTTTATTGTCAATCATATTAATTAACAAGGACTGTCTAGCCGTTGTATCAAATGCATTAATCAGTCCTTGCATCAAACTTAATGACAGAATAATAGCGATGCTGTCGACTTTAAAATAAATCACCAGCGTAAACAGTCCTGCCTGGATCATCAGCAGGATTTGCGTAATTAGTAAAATATTATAGCGGTTATGTCTATCGGTATAACTGCCTGCATAAGGGGACAAAAATAGCGAAGGAATCAGATTGGCGAACATGGTCAACCCCAAAAAAAATGCAGAATGGGTTAATTGGTACACAATCCAACTCACTGCTACTTTTTGCATCCATGTTCCCATCATAGAAACGGATTGTCCACTAATAAAATACCTGAAATTTCTGGAGGAGAGAGAGCGAAAAACTTGCATATAACGATTTAAAACACGTTGCTTCTGTTTTAATTTTCGGCCAGACGGCCTAAAATTTCCACAGCTTCCTTTAATATATTTTTTTCTTTGGGACTTAACTGGTCACTTACTGTGCCCGCTAACCATTTACTTCGGGAGATGCGGATATTTAATAACGCCTGCTGTCCCTTTTTGTAAGCGAAAGATAAACCTTGCGCTTATCAGTTTGATCAGGGTGTTTATCAATCACCTCTTGATCAAATAATCTATTCACAATCTGAGAAATCCCTGAGCAGAAATATGATGCGCTTCCGCCAACTCAGAGGGCAACATTTGTCCATTACTATCCAGCAAGGCCATCGTGGCTTGCTCCGTAGTAGAGTAAGGTTGTTTGCCCGCTTGTTTTCTTAACTTTCTAAGAATTTTACCGAGCACATTATAAAGCTTTACTGACAGATCAAAATCAGTCTCATTGATGTCGATTGCTGGATCCATGGGCCTTTTGAATTAATTATAAACTTACTTAATTAACTAACTTTGCAAAGTTACTTTACTATTTTGAATTAGGAAAATAAATTGCAAATAACGGATTTACAATAATTTATGTAGAATAGGGGCGATATTCCAGTATTTTGCGCAGATTTTAAGGATGCAAAAACAGCAAATGGCAATAAAAGCGCCATAAATGTAAGCTATAATACAACGATTATTTGTATCAGCCTGTCAATGGCATACGCTAGTAAATTTATAAAACATTCAAACCGTTTTCAAGGTAGGCTGGCACAAAAAAGGAGCGATAGTAATTATCAAATGCCTCATAGTCAACAATTAATAGCCATCTGGCTGCTTCTTTCAATTGAAAATCAAAGCAAATTTCTAAGAATCCAAAATCCAATCACCAGCACAAAAATCAAGTAAATAGCCTTTACGCCAAACAGCGCTTTACGCCATTTTAGCAACTTTGAAGTAGGGTGGTGGATGGATTCAAAATAAATGCGGTTACAATATAGGGAATAGAGACAACCATTAGCGCATTTTCCCTAAATGCACCCAAGATATCAAGGTTCAATAAATCATGGATAGCCCTTTGTGACCCGCACCCCGGACACTGAAGTCCAGTCAGCGACCTGAAAGGACATTTTGGGAACCAGCTGCTGTCCATAGGACTGTACCTCTTATAAATAATTATAAGAAAACTAAGTAGCAGTAAGGCGCCTATCCATTTAATATATGTTTTAATGGTTCCTGACAACTGCTGCAAATATTACCACAACCAAATAAATAATTCCAACAACAATACCTACCCAAAAGCCCAAGGTTGTCCATTTTTTGGCTTCTTCAGAGGCCTTGAAGGCACCGTCATAATCTTTGGCATAGAACCGGGACTCAACTTTGGCTGCATTAACGATACCGACAATACCAAAGGGCAGACAACAAAATAACGTGACCAAAATGGATTCCGTCAGCCAACTTTTGGGCGGCGCTTCATTTAATTGTTCAACCGGGACAGATTCAGCGGCCAAAGGCCTCGGACTAGCGGTATAGGTATAAGGGGTGGGGTATCTTTAAATAAGACACTTAATTCAGGGACATTTCCCGCTGGTTGCCATTCACTTAACTCCTGGAACCAGACCTTGGTATCCCTGGAAATATGCTCTTTGATCAGTTCCTCCAGTGTAAAGGGTCCAAAAGTGGTCACCCCATTGGTATAATAATACTTTTGCATTCGATATACAGTTTTTTATTTTGATTTGATTCTATAATGTGTCCTTTCATGAGCAATACATTATACATGAGTTGGTCCTGCAATGATTCGGTCACCTACATCGTTATTACTATTAAAATCCCTTCTCTGAATACTAATGAATCCTTCCCTTTAATTAGTAGTTAGTGACTTATGTACAAATATTGCCCTTTTCTCCCCGCGGTTCAGTTTTTGAGGCGCAAATATCAAACAGCTTAAACAAAGATAAGTTAATTGAGCATTAACAATTATATTTTTTTGAATTTTAATTACTTGTGGAAAAAAACACGATCATTGGTTGTTATCAGCTGTCTTTGGGACCGCTTGTTCCATTTTTAAAGAACCCTATTTACGTTTATCAAAAGGTGACGCCCTGCTTCCTGTTTAGAATAAGGAAAAAGTCAATGATAAAGCCCGGTTGAATCCCTTATTTTTGACGTACTTTTGCCTGAAAGGTGTTCATGGGTCTATATTCGTAAAATTCGCTGGGCCTTCCCACCTATAATAACTGAAAAAAAGTATCATGCTAAAAAAAGGTGTTTTTATCGTTCTGGCACTGATTATTTGTGTTGCTGCATATTTGTTTTTTGCAAATAAGGGAAAAAAGGATGTTCAAAATGATAAAGAAATTCCTCTTAAAATTAGTCAGAATTCAGAAAAGTTAAACCAAAGCCTGGATGCTACCCTGATGGCCTATTACGGCATGCATGATGGCCTGGTGCGGTGGGCCCCCATTGATTCCATTGGGCAGTTGGCCGACTCGCTGAGCAGTCTGGCTGCCGCCATCCCTTTTACGGAAATCAAAGCGGACTCGATTCTTATTCAGACGGCCCAGGACTATAGCAAAAATATTCAGGATGCCTGTGCAAGTATCGCCCAGGATACAGCTATTGCAGGTCAGCGCCGTGATTTTTACACAGCAACGGAGGCATTATACAATTTACTCAGAACGGTGCAATATGACAAAAGAACCATTTACCACATTAAATGCCCCATGGCCTTCAATGGTGATGAGGAGGGATTCTGGCTAAGTGATTCAGCTAAAGTTGTCAATCCTTATTTTGGGCTGAAAGACCCGGTTCATCAGAGCGCCATGCTTCATTGCGGTACTGTGGAGGACTCCATTTCCTTTGCGCATTTATAGTTTAATTAAAGGCCTTCCAAACTGGTTTATATATTAGTTGGGGCCGCGCGCTTGGATTTCGGGGTATAATTGTATTTTTGAGCACTTTTTTAAAACAGATAGATGGCCGGGGTTACCACCGCAAGGTACATAACCAAATAGCTGCGGTCATAGATTTTATATTAAACAGATGATGATTCATATTACTTTTCCTGATGGGGCTGTCCGTGAATACGAGGCAGGAATTTCAGGACTGGATATTGCAAAATCCATCAGCGAAGGGCTGATGCGTAAAGTGCTAGCCGTTGAGCTGGATGGTAAAGTCGTGGACGCTTTTGGTCCAATTAACCAGGACGGACATATTAAGTTTTTGACCTGGGAAGACAAAGGAGGTAAATCAACCTTCTGGCATTCTTCTGCGCACCTGATGGCTGAAGCGTTGCAGGAAATCTATCCGGATACAAAATTTGCAATTGGTCCGCCCATTGAAAATGGGTTTTACTATGATATTGATCTAGGCGATCAGAAAATTACCGATGCAGATCTGGAACTGATTGAAAAGAAAATGAAAGAACATGCTTCCAAAAAGGAACGTTTTACCCGTAAAGCAGTTCCTAAGGCGGAGGCCATTGAATATTTTACTGAAAAGCAGGATCCTTATAAATTAGAATTGATCGAAGGCCTGCAGGATGGTCATATTACCTTCTACACCCAGGGGGACTTTACAGACCTTTGTCGTGGTCCACATATTCCTAATACAGGATTTATCAAGGCCATCAAACTCACCAATATTGCCGGTGCTTATTGGAGAGGGGATGAGAAAAATAAGATGCTGACAAGGATTTACGGTATTACTTTCCCGGCCAAAAAAGATCTGGACGACTATTTGCTCTTTTTGGAGGAAGCCAAAAAGCGTGACCACCGAAAATTAGGCAAGGAGCTGGAACTCTTCGCCTTTTCTGAAAAAGTAGGAGCCGGCCTGCCTTTATGGCTACCGAATGGCGCCATGCTCCGGGAAAGGCTGCAGCAATTCCTGCAGAAAGCACAAATAGAAAGTGGCTACCTGCCAGTCATTACCCCACATATAGGCAATATTAATCTGTACAAAACCTCTGGTCACTACGATAAATACGGTAAGGATAGTTTTCAGCCCATCAAAACGCCACACGAAGGAGAGGAGTTCTTGTTAAAACCCATGAACTGTCCCCACCACTGTGAGATCTATAAAACTTCCCCGAAATCTTACAAGGACCTTCCGGTAAGGTTCGCGGAATTTGGTACAGTGTACAGGTACGAACAGGCAGGTGAACTCCACGGCCTGACTAGGGTACGTGGCTTTACTCAAGATGATGCCCATTTATTTTGCCGGCCTGATCAGGTAAAAGATGAGTTTAAAAAGGTCATTGATTTAGTATTATATGTATTTAAATCACTGGGATTCAATGATTTTACTGCACAAGTTTCGCTCAGAGACCAAAATGACCGCAGTAAATACATTGGCAGTGAGGCTAATTGGGATATCGCAGAAGAAGCGATTAAGGAGGCTGCGGCAGAAAAAGGGCTGCCCACCACCATTGAATACGGCGAAGCTGCATTCTATGGACCCAAACTGGATTTTATGGTCAAAGATGCGCTTGGAAGATCCTGGCAACTTGGCACCATTCAAGTGGATTACAATCTCCCAGAGCGTTTTGAGTTAGAATATATTGATAGCGATAATACCCGTAAGCGGCCAGTTATGATCCACCGGGCACCCTTTGGTTCCATGGAGCGGTTTGTGGCTGTATTACTTGAAAACTGCGCGGGTAAGCTGCCTTTATGGCTGGTGCCTACCCAGGTCAAAATTCTGCCTATCTCTGACAGGTTTAATGATTACGCCAAAGAGGTTGAAAAGACATTAAAGGCAAATAATATTCGGGTTTCCATTGACCAGCGCAGTGAAAAGGTAGGGCGTAAAATCAGGGATACCGAACTGGCCAAAATACCTTATATGCTGATTGTTGGAGAAAAAGAAATGGAAAGCAATACAGTTGGTGTACGTAAGCAATCTGCTGGTGAATTAGGCGCAATGGCGCTTAAAGACTTTATTCAAATAATTGAAAAAGAAGTAAATGAGAAGACAGCTTAATATTTTACTTTAAGTTGTATTTGTGAAAGCATATTTATATAATAAAAGCGGACAACAATTTTAAAAATTGAATGTCCGCTTTTATTTATATGCCAATTTAAGCTTGATTTGCCATTGAATTGGCACGTTAACCTATCAAGCCGCTTAATTGCTCAGTCAGCTTTTTCAATGCTTTTTTCTGATCCTTGATAAAACTATTATCTGCCAGTTTGCCCACAACAGCTTCCATTTCCTGCTGATTTTCATACATCATCTTGCGATAAGGGTTGGAGTAATCTTTTTTCCGGGAAACGACAATCTGATCTACCATCCATTTTTGTATGTCCAAATAATCTTTGGCCAGAGAAGTGATCTGATCTTTGGATAAAGTGGCCAGCGGGTAACCCAACGCTTCGCCAAGTGCTGCCAGTGCGTCTTCTCTTTTGAATTGTTCATATTTCGCTCCCTGATCACTATAAAATGCATGGAGTTGATCCCAAGATTGGATCTTAGCATTTCTCACCTTGTCTTTTAGGTTTTCCACATTTTTCTCTGGTATCAATTGTCCACCGACATTAAGCCAAGTCTGCCGTTTCAAATTAGCAGGCAGTCCCTGCAATAGCCCTTTAAGGTTCTTAGCTTCCTGGAGTCTTTCTGCCGCAAATAAATGTTGATAGCCGTATAGGCGAATCATATTTTTATAGCATTGGTAAGCCCTACGCACTTTAATGATTTCTACATTTCTTTTGCTATTTTCAATCCCAGTTGCTAATATTGTCAATGATTCTACATTTGAGTCTGGGTCATTTAATAGCGCTTTGCCCTTTTCTATCAAAGACGCCTCATCAGACTCTTTTGCACCCTCAGCTTTAAAATAGGCCTGTCCCGTGTATTTTTCCAATAACTGGATCGTTTCAATGATTTCTCCAGCCGTATCGGGTGCCAAAAAATCAAACTCAAGATTTTGTACTTTTTCTTTGCGTTGATCCCGGTCTTTGTATTTCCAGGCATTTCTTTTCAGGGCATACATATTGTACATAAACCAATACCCTGGCATAATGATCAGAGAATTGGTAATAGGATGGATGCTCACCAACGAAAAAGGCAAAGGGATATTCAGCTCATAATTATAATCCCCTTTGGCCAGCATGGTAAAACTGGCAAATTTACAGTTATGCTTGAGCGACACACAAAGCGCTGGCCAAAAGCCGCGGCCAGCTACGATTTCTCCATCTGCCCCTCTGGAATTGTGATTGGAGCCAATGGTGGCACCAGCCGGGATATTGCTTTGTCCCATAACTGTTGATGCACATAAAAAGGAGTTATTATGGTGCTGTTCATGTCCTGGGAATATCAGCGAGTTTAATACTTCACAGCAGGAGATGGTAGCATTGCTCCCCATATATGAGTTGATCAGCCGGGCCCCGTACTTCAACTGTGTATGCGATGCGGTCACAAAGCGCACCGCTTTGACACCATAGAAAATTCGGCTACCAAATCCGACACTACCATTAACCAGTTCACAGCCTTCTCCGATCTGGGTCCGACCTTCCTGCCCTGAATTAATGGTCAGGTTCTTAAGCTTATTAGCGCCTTTGATATAGGCATCCGAACCGATCCACACATCTTTTATAATATTGGAGTTTTTAATAACGGTTCTGTCACCAATCTTGCCATAAAAACCTCTGGCAGTTTTAAATTCTGCCTCTGTTAGCTGCTTGAATCGTTCTAAAAGCTTTTCATCATCCCGATATTTACTCCAAAGCCAGGCATCTCCTGGCAGCATGCCATTAAACGGTAAAATCTTTCGACCACCGTTTTCATTGCAGAGTTCCAGCCAGATACGAACCGATTCCTGTTCGCCTTCCTTGATAATACCATTTCCAAATTTACAGGTCTCGGTTGTCTGTATCTCATTGATATTAGTCAGGATAACTTCCTGACCAATAATATAATGGGAGAGATAATGGACATTATTAATGACGCTATTATCCCCAATATCGCTACTGATAATGGTAGAATCATAAAGCCCTACTGCCACCTTCAGATCACTGAAGCCTAAAAAATAAGGTTCCAGCTTTCCAATACGCACTAGTCCATAAAACTTACAATTTTTAACCAATTCTGGATTGAAATGATCCGAGACCAAAATATTATTCCAGTTATCGCTGGTATTTCTATTTCTGACCAGTACCTCAATTTCAAATGCGGAGAGTTGACGATATGTCGTACCGTTTCTGTTTTGCAGGTTACGCAAGTAATACTCATCCTTGCCTTTTGGCAGGTATTGTTTTTTTATAAAATCATAGCCCAAAGCATTCAAGGGCAATTTGGTAATATTATTCATTGGGTAGGCATATTAATATTAAAAAATCAGAGAAGAACCAAAATGACAACCTTATACATGCAGGAACTAATTAACTTTAATCCATGCAAGTGTAACCTTTCCAGCCTTGCGCTCAGAGACTGGAAAGGTGGTTTTATTTGTATTAATTTTACCGAGAAAGGAGGCTAGGCAAGGTAAAGGTTCTCTGCTCATTATTGACTTACGCCTTGGCAGCGGCATTATTATGATTCCGACCGCACCCCATCCCGATGTATCTTATTCGACTGTGACGGACTTGGCCAGATTTCTGGGCATATCAACATTACAACCTCTGGCAATCCCAATATGATAGGAGAGTAGTTGTAAAGGCACCACATTTAGGATGGGCGCAATAATTTCATCAGCCTCCGGAATGGTAATGACGCCATCCGCGATAGCCGGTGTAATTTCATCCCCCTCATTAATCACCGCAATCACCCTGCCTTTTCTGGCTTTGATTTCTTGCATATTGCTGACGATCTTCTCATGATAAATATCCTTGGTGGCAATAAAGATTACTGGCAGATGTTCATCTACCAGCGCTATCGGGCCATGTTTCATTTCTGCGGCCGGATATCCTTCTGCATGTATATAGGAGATTTCTTTGAGTTTAAGGGCCCCTTCAAGCGCAATCGGGAAATTATAACCCCTGCCTAAAAATAATGCATCTGAGCTGTCCTTCAGCGTTTCAGCAATAGCTTTAATCGAATCGTTTTGTTCCAGAATTTTTTCTACTTTGCCCGGCACCAATGCTAATTCCGCACATAATTCACGGTAACGTTCTTCTGTGATGGTTTGTTTGTGATGGGCAATTTTAAAGGCGACCAGCATAAGTGCTGCCAGCTGGCCGGTAAACGCCTTGGTGCTGGCCACACCGATTTCTGGCCCCGCATGCGTATATGCCCCTGTCTGAGAAATTCTGGCAATAGAAGATCCAACTACATTTACAATACCCATGATAATGGCACCTTGTTCCTTGGCTTTTTCAATCGCCACAATGGTATCCGCTGTTTCCCCGCTTTGGGAGATCGCAATGATCATGTCGCCAGGATGAATGATTGGATTTCTATATCTGAACTCAGAGGCATATTCAACTTCAACGGGAATTCTGCAGGTCTCTTCGATGATATATTCAGCAACCAGGCCGGCATGCCAGCTGGTACCGCACGCAATGATAATAATCCGGTTCGCTTTAGAGATTTCATCAAGGTAGTTCTCAATGCCACTCACCTGAATGGTTCCATTTTCTGCATTGAGCCTGCCTCTGAGACAATCCAGAATTGTTTTAGGCTGCTCAAATATTTCCTTGAGCATAAAATGGTCATAGCCACCTTTTTCAATGGTATCCAGTTCCAGATCCAGTTTGGTGATAAAAGGCGTCTGCTTTTCATTACCCAAATTTTTTAAGATCAATTCATCAGGTTTAACAATGGCAATTTCATAATCATTCACATAAACAACTTCTTTGGTGTATTCTACAATAGGGGTAGCATCAGAAGCCAAAAAATGTTCGTTTTTACCAATGCCAATGACCAAAGGACTACCTTTTCTGGCGGCAATGATCGTATCTGGATGGCTGGTTTCAATCAACAGAATACAGTAGGCGCCAACGACCCTTTTGAGTGCAATTCTAAGCGCTTCTTCCAGATTGCCGCCATTGTTTTTATAAATATCCTCTATAAAGTTAAGTAATACTTCAGTATCCGTATCGCTATTAAAATGATAGCCTTTTTTCAACAAATCTGCTTTTAAGGAAGCGTAGTTTTCAATGATGCCGTTATGGATCATGGCTATTTCACCGCTGCCTGATAGGTGTGGATGCGCATTGGCATCACTGGGCTCTCCATGTGTCGCCCATCTTGTGTGCCCAATTGCGGTATTACCATCCAGGGCTTTACCAATCGTATAGTTTTCCAAATCTGCAACCTTGCCTTGCTTCTTATAAAGTTTGATACCCCCATTTAAAAGCGCAATACCCGCGCTGTCATAGCCGCGGTATTCCAAACGCTTCAATCCTTTGATAACGACCGGATAAGCCTGTCTGGTTCCTACGTATCCTACAATTCCACACATAAATAAATTCTTTTAGTTGTTTAACGGACTGCAAATGTAACTGAAATCAATCGTTTGCGTAAAAAATTCTGTATTTAATATCAAGGTTTTTGGATAATGATTATTTGTTATCTGAGTCGTATTTATACGACATCCCCGAACCAAAAGTCCGGAAAAATGCAGGTCCCCTGCACTTTTATGGCATAAATATTTAACTGCCTGGCTAGTAAATTTTTCTACTTTAGCAAAAAACAGGCAGAAGGCTGTCTAGGATTGTTAAATAAATTCTTATTTTTTTGTAAACTGAACGACTTATTTAACAGCATAACGTTTTGACTACTAGTCGTAAATGGGCCCCAATTGATATTATCTACCATTCCGGGACGGCCACTGCGAATAAATTGCACCCAATACTGATGAATTTTGTGGGCAAAAGCAGCTGCTTCAGGTTTTAAATGACCTTTTGCAGGATCATACCAGATATAATTAAGTTCAGAGCCGTGATTGGCCGGCGGATATTGAAACCGGTAAAACCAGATGGACCTGCCTGCCTTAGATAATGTCAAGGCCATGCGGCTCGCATGCATCTGATACATATATTCTGAAAGCACACTAGCCACAGCCAGGCTATCTGCATGTTTTCCAGGCCCTAGTCTTTGCCGGGCTTTTGCAATATCAGACAGACAATATGGATAATTAATACCAAACCAATCATAAATTACCTTTGCATCAGGGTGATATAATCTGCTATCCATGTCCATAAAGATTTTGCTTTCATGCTGATTTGCACCAATCAGATAATGGACTATATTACGTCCGTCTTTTTGTACATAACGATAAGGATTGCCAGTAATAATGCGTCCATCCATCACAGGACCAAAATAATTGGTACCTTTTGCACCGCCTAAAACGGCTCGTTCAGCAGCAATAAGTTTATCGGTTGGTTGTTCTAGTAGGTCTTTTGGATTGGTAATCCCCAACTGCTCCATCACTCTTTTGCGAATCAGTTTTGCCGTAACGGTATCTCGTATACACTGAAAGCCGCCGCTTTCCAGAATAATGCCCGAATACAAACCTTTGGCCTTTGGCGCCACAATGAGTGCACTGGAAAGTTTTGCTCCTGCTGATTCCCCCATTACGGTGACGCTGGAAGGGTCTCCTCCAAAGCGGCGGATATTGGCTCGTACCCACTTTAATGCCTGGATCAGATCCAAAAGCCCATTGTTACCGGAAGTCTTATATTGTGGCCCCAGATCACCTAAATACATAAAACCAAAGACGCCTAAACGGTAATTGATTGTAATGGTAACGATGGAATCCTTATCAGCAAAAGCATGCCCATTCATGCCATTGCCTGAGCCTGATACCATGGATCCTCCATGGACCCACACCAGAACGGGCAATTTAGCCTTAGTGGACAAAGACGGGGTATATACATTTAAATAGAGCCCGTCCTCACTTCCTCTGAGTGGATGCTCATTGGAACCTGGCTGGGCTGATTCGGATCCAAAAGTCAGGCATTTAAGTGTATCCTTCCAGTCGCTATGCACTCTGGGCGCCATAAAACGAGCAGCACCTGTTCTAGGTGCTTCATATGGAATCCCTTTAAATACAAAGCATTGTTCTTCCTGCGCACCTTCAATAAAGCCGTTTTCTGTACGGACCACTGGCGTTATTTGGTAATAGGGCTGTTTTTTTTGCCCAAATGATGTCACTACACTGAATGCAATAAGCAGTAAGGTGCCTGTTAATTTACGGCTATATACAAAGTAGGAATGTCTATTATTTTGAATAGCGCTCAGCAGAGTAGAAATCCAGGACATAGTAAAGCTTTTAAAATTATGCGATCAGTGAATGTGATTTATTATTTAAGGCTATAACGCTTTAGCCGATTTAAAGATAAAAAACAATTGGAAAATGTCTGTATTGTTAACAAAGTGCTGAATATCCAGATTCACTTTGATTGCTGCCTTGAATTCAATGTAACCCCATTGCTTCCCCACCTAAACTAGGGCACAGAATGCAAAAACAGATGAAAAATCCTACTATATGCCTGGGATTCGCTTTCTTTGTAGAGATGCTTTTGGCAAGATAAATAGCCAAAATCCACTTATCGTAAATAAAAAAAACGAAGTGGGCGATCTTACTATCATTATTAGGCGGCATCTTAAAAAAAAGTAAATAAAATTATTTATGGCATTAACGGACCCATCAATTAACATAGAGACGCCTGGTCAAGCTACTGACAAAGACAATCAATCTGAGTCTATGGGCTTTTATAATCAACAATTATCAGAGAGTAAATCGTTACTCAAAAAACTGCAGCAAAAAATCAGAATGATCGCCATGGGCAGACTGGCAACCGGCCTCGCTATTATTGTTTGCATTTATCGTTTATTTAGAACTTATGGGGCCGTTTTTTGGTGGCTAGCTTTTATCATATTGCTGATCCTGTTCATCTTTTTACTGCGCAAATCAGGGGATTTACAGGAGGCTGAAGCTTATCAATCCAAACGAAAGCAAATAAATGAAGCAGAGATATTAGGTTTAAAGGGCCAGTTTGAACACTTTGACGGCGGAGCAGGAATCGCAAGTCCGGACCATCCTTTTGCATTCGATCTGGATCTTTTTGGACCAAAATCTTTATTTCAAAGAATCAACAGGACAGTTACAATAGCAGGAAAGGGCACACTAGGGAATTTCATGGCTGAGCCAGCGCAAAATGGCCAGGTAATCCGGGACAGACAATCCATGGTAGCGGCCATTGAAAAAGCGCCTTTGTGGTGCCAACGTTTTCAAATAGTCGGCTCTATAAATGAGGAGGATCCGGCTGACAGAAAAAATATTGAAGATTGGTTACAAATTCCCCCTGTTTACTTTCCTGATAAATTTTGGAAATTAATCTTAAGCATACTTCCAATACTAACGGTGCTGGCCTGGCTAATTTATATGTTTGGGCCATTTCCTGCATGGCCGGCAATTGGTCTTTCATTAATACAACTTGGCATAACTGGTAAACAAAATGGTCGAATTAGTGAAAGCCACATGCTGATTAGCAAAAGAGCCGGCACTTTGAAAAAATACCATCACCTGATTGATCTATTTATCCAGCATTCTTTTAATGAAACCGGTCTGGACAATTTGCAATTAAATATAAAAAAGGAGCAAACGGGCAAAGGCTCTTTTGAAAAATTCCTTAAATTGATTAATGCACTGGATAACCGGCTAAACATAATTATGAACGTCGTGCTGAATGGATTGCTCCTCTGGGATTTAAATTGCCTATACAGAATAGAAAAATGGAAGCAATTATTTAGCGATCAGTTTGCTGATTGGATCAGGATCAGCAGCGAACTGGACGCTTTGATCAGCCTGGCAATTTACAACTTCAATCATCCGGATTACCGGACACCTGATATCCAAGACCGGGTAAATGAGAAAGATTTTTTGCTAAATATTCAAGACGGAATACACCCTTTATTATACCCTGCGCCTTCCATTCCCAACAGTATTGACCAGCCAGCTAAACTGAACCTGTTTTTAATTACTGGCGCTAATATGGCGGGCAAAAGCACATTCCTTAGAATGATTGGACTCAATATGGTGCTTTCCATGGCAGGTGCTAATGTGGCAGCAAAGGCCATGGTCATTACACCTGTCAATTTATATACGAGTATGCGTACCCATGATTCCTTGTTTACACATACCTCATTTTTCTATGCAGAGCTTAAAAAATTGCAATGGATAATGGAGCAGATTCGCTCAGGTAATCAGATTTATATCATGTTGGACGAAATCTTAAAAGGCACGAATTCACGCGACCAACACCTGGGTTCTGCAGCATTGATTAAAAATATTATTCAAAACGAGGGTAGGGGGCTGATTGCTACACATGATATCGAACTTACCTCGCTGGCAAATAACTATCCTGAATCCATTAAAAACATCGCCTTTGAAATTGATATGCAAGGAGATAAAATGATTTTTAGCTATCAATATAGGGACGGAGTTTGCCAGAATATGAATGCCTCAACACTAATGCGTCAAATGGGGATTACCTGATTTTGCTCAAATCTGATCTTTATAAAATGAGCTGTATCCCATCCTTAACAACGGCGTTTTATTAATCAATACAGTTCAGCAATTATTAAATTTACACTTCGAGTACTTATAAGGATGCAAAGGTTTGCATCTTTATAAGTACAAATCATTTTTTAAATATTTCCTTTAATTTTATTTTGCCGCTTATAAGAAGTTTTTTAGCTATCCAATTAATTTTAGTAAGTTTGTTGTCATCAAAAATCAGTCTTAGAAATACATCTAAATAACTAACAAGGCATGCGGACTTATACGCATTATACCAATCAGGAATTGCTGACAGGTTTACAGCAGGGGGATCGTATGGCCTTTACGGAGATTTATAACAGGTATTGGAAAAAGATATATATTATTGCCTATAACCGTATGTGTGATGGCGCTCAGTCCGAGGATATTGCGCAGGAAGTATTTGCCAGCCTCTGGGCCAATAGAGGTTACGTTCAGATCGAAACACTGGAAAACTATCTGGCAACCGCAGCTAAATATCTGGTACTTACCGCCATTCGGAAAAAAACCCTCAGCCGAAATTATGGTCAAAGGCTAAAAAATAGTACCGTATCTCAACTAACCCCAGAATCCACCTTTCAAAACAAGCAGATATTACAACTGCTGGAATTGGAGATTGAAAAACTCCCTGAAAAATGCAAACTTATTTTTAAGTATAGCAGAAATGAAGGAATGGCAACGAAGCAAATTGCGGCCAAGTTACATATCACTCCAAAAACGGTTGATAATCAAATACATAAAGCTTTAAAAATTCTTAAACTGGCCAGCAGATCTTTTATGCAGTTTATCTTATTGCTCTTTATATGAGCATTTATTGAGGTCAAGTTATTTTTTTTTGAATTGAGTAGGTGAAAACGCTTGTTAGTTATACTTACTTATATGGAAATACCCCAACACATCCTGGATTTAATTGAAAAGTACTTGGCTGCTACGATAAGTAAAGAGGAGTTAATTGCTTTAAACAATTGGTATCACACGCATGATGACAGTCAAACAACGGTAGAGCCCCTGGTTTCTGCCACGCAAAATGACGATCAGTCTTCAGAAGAAGTGATTTCCAGAAGAATTTATGAAAAACTGCTTAACCGCAAAGATATTCAGGTGCCCAGAAAAAAAATCAGCCCCTGGAAAAATTACGCCGCAGCCATTGCCCTGCTTATTTCAATTTGTGGTTTGGGGTATTTTTATTTGCATCAGCGTTCAAACACTAAAAACAATGCAAAAGTGGCTTTACAAGCTACGTCAATTAATGCGGATCTTGCGCCTGGAGGCAATAAAGCCAGGTTGACTTTGGCTGATGGCTCTGTTGTTATTTTGGATAGTCTTCAAAATGGCTCCATTGCCAAACAAGGCGGAATTGATATACAAAAATTAGCGAATGGTCAGCTAACTTATAACAGAACGAATTCTGCGATAAATGCAACCGTTGTTTTCAACCAAATCAGCACACCTCGAGGCGGCACCTATCGGATCACTTTAGCTGACGGCACCAAAGTATGGTTAAATGCAGCTTCTGTATTAAAGTACCCCACTACCTTCAAAGGGGCCACCAGAGAGGTCGTCTTAAAAGGAGAGGCTTATTTCGAAGTGGCCAAAAATGCGGCGAAGCCTTTCCTAGTGCATACCGCCCAACAAACAGTTCAGGTCTTAGGTACCCACTTTGATGTGAATGCCTATCAGGACGAGCCAGTTACCAAAACGACCTTATTAGAAGGTAGGGTAAAAGTAATAGCAAATCATAATGCAGATCAGCAAACGATTCTTGTGCCAGGCCAACAGTCCGCCTTACACCCATCAGGAAAGCTTACCTTAAACCTTCATCCTGACCTGGAACAGGTTACCGGCTGGAAGGACGGTTTCTTTGTTTTCCACAGCACCGATCTTAAATCCATTTTACGGCTAATATCCCGATGGTATGACGCTGATATTGAATATAAAAGCCCGAAAAATCCCGTTTTTACAGGCCAGATATCTAAGCAATTACCCGTTTCAAAAGTATTTGCTTTACTATCCCTTACCAATGAGGTACATTATTCCATTGAAGGCAAAACAATTATCGTAACTAATAAATAAAAATGATGCAAAATCTATTTAAATATGGTATTCGGCTAAAAATAAGGGCCGGTTAAGTTATTCGACTTCGTTTTATTTTACTGATAAGTAAAGACAAAAGAAGACCGGGTCCTGCGCCAACAGTTCCCGGTCGGATTCAGATTTTCAAAAGCATGCGTCTAAACAGGCTTATTTATTCATCTAAACTTTCACAAATCTATGTATTTCTCCCAAAAAAAGATGTGCCACCTCCGGGAAGGTTCGCTCTTTAACAAAACCGTACGGATTATGAAGCTAACGATTCTGCTATTATTAATAGCTGTATTTCAGGTAAGCGCAAAAAACATGAAAGCACAGCGCATCACGCTTCATGAGCATGAGGCTCCTCTAACTAAGATCTTTAAAGCCATCCGCCAACAATCAGCTTATAATTTCTTGTATGCGGATGACGCCTTAAATGGTACAACCCCTGTCAGCATAAGTGTCAAAAACAAAGATGTAAAAGCTGTGCTGGACAAAATATTCCAGCAACAACCCATAAGTTATACGATTACAGATAATACCATTATTATCAAAAGAAAAGCAGTTTATCCTGCGCAAACAACCGCAGCGCTTGCTGCCATCCAGCAACTTGAAATTCAAGGTATCGTAAATGATGAGTTGGGCAACCCTATTGCAGGCGCAAGTGTTATTATAAAAAGAACGGGGCGAGGGGCCATTACCAATGACCGTGGCGCTTTCAGGTTACAAGTCGAGCAGGGAGATGTGCTCACCATTACTTATATTGGCAAACAGGCACGCGAAATTAATATCCAGGAAGGGAAATCCGATTATACTATTACCCTTATGGATGAACAGCGCGAATTACAGCAAATTGTTGTGACTGCCTTAGGAATCAAAAGAGAATCCAAGGCACTCGGGTATTCGGTCCAGACCGTTCAGGGAGATGACTTACAAACTGTCAAAGGCGTGGATGTGGGAACTTCTCTGACCGGTAGGGTAGCAGGCCTTTTGGTCAAAAATAGCACAGAATTCACGCAAGCACCTGATATACAGCTCCGTGGGGAAAATCCACTACTGGTCATAGATGGCGTTCCCTATGGTAATATGACGCTTAGAGATATTGCCCCCGATGATATCCAAAGCATTACAGTATTAAAAGGTGCCACCGCCTCCGCACTATATGGATTTAGGGGAGCAGGCGGGGCGATCATGGTGACCACAAAAAAAGGGACCAATAAAAATGGATTATCGGTCACCGTCAACAGCAGTTCCATGTTCACAGCAGGCTTTTTGGCCATTCCAAAAATGCAATCTACCTATGGCCGGGTAGTCAATACAGCGACCAATACCTATGCCAGAACCGGTGATGGCGCTTGGGGCGTTCCTATGGAAGGACAACCCGTAATCCAATGGGATCCGATCAGTAAATCCATGAAAGAAATGCCCTATCTGCCCGTGGGCAAGAACAACTTTAGAAATTTTCTGGATCAGGGTTATGTTCTGAATAATAATATTCAGGTGATTCAACAAGGCGAATTAGGTAGTTTTCACGCTTCGGCCTCCTGGGTTGAAAATAAGGGCCAGTATCCCAACTCCAAATACAGCAAACTACGCTATTCTATTGGCGGAGACATCAAACTGGATAAATTTACCCTATCTACTACATTATCTTATAATAAGCAAAGCTCCCCTAATATAGGCTTTAGTGGTTATACTGGATATGATCCGATGTACAGCATGCTGGTCTGGTCTGCACCGGATTATGATATCAGACAATATAAAGACTACTGGCTGATCAAAAATGAAGTTCAGAACAGCAGTTATACAGCCGGCATCAATAATCCTTATTTTGACAGATATGAAAGAATACATAATGTCAATAGGGATATCTTTAATGGCTCCCTGGAACTAAACTACGACTTTACCCCTTGGTTGAAAGGTACTTTCAGGACAGGATACGACACTTATAGCGACAAGCAAGAGATCCGGATTTCTGAAGGATCCTTCCAGGGAGCTGGCGCCTCAACTGTGATCCCTGGCGGTACAGAGGTGTGGGGCGAATCTGCCCGTGGATCCTTTAATACAGGATTAAGCCGTGGCTACAGTACCAATAATGATTTATTACTCACCGCAAAATTCAAAGAGGGTGACTTTAAAATTGACGGTTTTGTCGGCGGGACTATTTACTACCGGCAGGATGAGGGTATTGAAGCGCTGACCCAAGGAGGCCTTTCTGTTCCAGCCTTTTATTCTCTGAAAGCATCCATTAACCCTGCGAAGGTCAATTCTGTGACCAAAAAACAACAAGTTAATAGTATTTATGGTAGAGGAGCTGTATCCTGGAAGGATATGTTGTTTGCCGAGGCGACCTTGAGAAATGACTGGAGTTCAACACTACCTAGTTCAACAAGATCCTACCTTTATCCTTCCGTTTCAGGAAGCTTTGTAGCATCCGAACTTCTACCCAAATCAGGTTGGCTCAATTTCTGGAAATGGAGAGGTTCCTGGACCTCTTCTAAAACCCCAGCAGATATCTATAGCATCAATACTGTTTATGGGATAACCAATAATAGCTGGGGAGATTTAAGTTCCGCATTACTACCTACCACCATTCGTGGTGCCAATGTACATCCGGAGTCTTCCTCTACATTTGAGGTAGGCACGGAGGCAAGCATGTTTGGTAATCTGCTCTCTGTGGATATTTCTTACTATGATAAAAGAATGTATGATTTCTTAAAATCAACGGGAATTTCAGCTGCCTCAGGATACGCAGCCAATTACATCAACATCCAGGAAGAAATTTCCAGAAGAGGGTGGGAGGTATTCACTAAAATTACGCCGGTTAAAACCAAAGACTGGCGCTGGGATGTGACGCTTAACTGGTCAACATATGCCAGGTATTATACCAAATTAGATCCTCAGTTCTCTGCAGACAAACCTTGGGTAAAGGTGGGTCAGCGTGTAGACGCCTATATTCTTAGAGACTATCAAAAGGATCCAGAAGGCAATATCATCCATAGTAATGGTTTACCGCTATATTCCAATTATGATTCAAGATACGGCTACAGTGATCCTGATTGGATCTGGGGCGCAGAAACCAGCTTAAGGTATAAAAACTGGTCGTTTAGTATCGCACTGGATGGCAGGTCTGGTGGACTGGCACAGACAACAACAGAAATGTATATGTGGCTATCCGGCAACCACCCTGGTTCTGTAACTCCCGAGCGCTATTTGGATGCCACAAACCCTGGCAGCAAAAATTATATTGGTCAAGGCGTCAAGGTTGTTTCGGGAGAAGCTACTTATGATACTTATGGCAATATCACCAGCGATACCAGAAAATATGCGCCCAATGATGTGCCTGTTACTTATAAGGATTATATATCCAAACTGCACAAAGGAACCGCTTGGGGAGGCGCAGCTGCACCGGTGGATGTTTATAGTACAACCTTCTTTAAAATAAGGGAAGTATCGCTCACATATTCGCTCCCCAAAAGTGTCTACGATAAAATTCATGCGAAAGGCTTTTCAGTTTCTGCCATTGGGCAAAATGTATTTATGTGGGCAAAACAATTTAAATATTCAGATCCAGATGGCGGTGTAGAGAACTTTAGTGATCCATCACAGCGTTTTATTGGCTTAAATATTAAAGTCAATTTTTAACGTATATACTTGGTAATCTAAATTTTAAACACCCATTTTCTTGAATTTAAAAAAAATGTATCATGTTAAACTATTATAAGAAATATGCAGCCGCCTTACTTATGGTCCTTGTAGGGCTTTTTAGTTGTAATAAATTCGATGAAATCAATTCTGATCCAAATACTCCCACAGAAGCTAGCGCTTCTTTACTGTGCACAAGTGCAATTTTAAGTGTTGCCAGATTTAATGGGCGAGATGCCAAGGCATATATCACGGAAAATGCATTGGCCAAATATGTCGGGTATGCCAATGAAGGGCAACTAGCAGAGCAATATAATCTTTTGGGTAGTGGCAGTTTTTCTGCTATGACCATTTTACCTGATCTTGACAAGATGCTGAAATATGCCAAGGATGGCCCAATGGAAAACGCTTATAAAGGTGTAGCCGCTTTTGTTAAAGCGTATATGTTCTACCAATTAACCATGCAAATGGGCGATATTCCCTGTAGCGAGGCCAATGGAGGAGTAAATGGAGAATTTCAGCCTAAATATGACACCCAAAAACAGGTATTTATCACCATTTTAGATGACCTAAAAGCAGCTGACGCTTTCTTTGCGGAGGGTACCAACTTTTCCGGGGATCCAACCCCTTATAATGGGGATCCTGCCAAATGGCGGGCTGCGTCTAATAGTTTTGCCTTAAAGGTGTTAATGACGCTAAGCAAAAAAGTAGGAGACGCTGATCTGTCAATTAAAGCAAGATTTAAATCCATCGTGGATGCAGGTCATTTATTGGAAAATACTGGCGAATATTTTGGTCTTGATTATTCCACCCAAAATAAGCATCCATTATCAGGCACTAATGACCTTTTCACAAGCCGAACCATTCTCAGCTCATTATTGGTTGATAATCTAAAGCAGTTAAATGACAGGAGATTGTTTTATTACGGTGACCCGGCAGGTGCCCAGATTAGCAGTGGACAAAGTGAAAATAACATGAATGCCTATATAGGTGTAGACGTCTCTATGGATTACCCTGCTATGAATGCAGGTCATAGCGCCAATAAATATTCACTAATCAACAGCCGATACCTTAAAGAAGAGGCCAGTGAGCCACGGATGTTAATTACTTATGGCGAACAGGAACTTATTTTAGCTGAAGCCAGGGTACTTGGATGGATTAGTTCAGGTGATGCAAAATCCTATTATGAAAATGGTGTAAAATCAGCCTTGGAGGAGCTCATGAATACGGATCCTTCTTATGCGCATGGCATGGCGATTAATCAGGATTATATCGACCATTACTTTACCGGTGAGGCCGCCTTTAAAACAACACAAAGTGAGCAGCTTAAACAAATCTGGATGCAACGCTATATCCGGGAATTTATGAAAGATGGCCTCAGTAGTTATTTTGAATACCGCAGAAATAAATATCCGGTTTTCCCAATTAATCCAGCCACCAGTTTAAATGCAAATGATGTAGGTGCAATCCCAATGCGCTGGCTGTATCCATCTACAGAAACAGATTATAACAGAGCAAACCTGATTGAAGCTTTAGATCGACAGTTTGACGGCTATGATGAGATCAATAAGATTATGTGGCTATTGAAATAGCACTAATTTATTTGAATTTTAAAATCAGGCAGCTATTTCCCATAAGCGATAGAAATGGCTGCCTGTTTTATTCTACAGTTTCCTCATTTAATTTCCCTTGTGAATTCGATTTCAAGGGAAAAATGAGCCATACAACAAAGTAAAATTGAGCCAATCAACAAAGCCTTGGCAGAATTCTTTGCGGACATTTGCTCCATAAATTAAAAACATATGGAAAGCAAAGTTTGGTTTATCACAGGTAGTTCAAAAGGATTAGGCAAAAGCCTGACCCTCGCTATTTTAAACAAAGGGGATCAGGTCATTGCGACTGCCAGGCGTCTTAGCGACCTTGATTATTTGGATGACTATCCAGCAGTAAACATCCTTAAGCTAAAACTGGATGTCAAGGACACGAAAAAGATACATCAGGCGGTCAGCATGGGAATCGATCATTTCGGGCAGATTGATGTCCTGGTCAATAATGCTGGTTTTGGTATTACCGGCGCAGCTGAAAGTTTTTCTGATGACCAGGTCAGAGACCAGCTTGAAACCAATTTATATGCGCCCATCGAACTCTCAAGAGCGGTCATTCCTCATATGCGCCGCCAAGGTTCAGGTCATATTCTTCAGATCAGTTCCATTGGGGGGCGGGTGGCCAGTACAGGACTTTCCATTTACCAAGCAGCTAAATTTGGATTAAGTGGTTTTAGCGAAGCATTGCATAAGGAAGTGGCTCCATTAGGAATTACAGTAATGGCTATTGAACCGGGAGGCATCAAGACTGAGTGGTCAGGCAGCTCTATGAGCTATGCTGACAGCCCAGAAGTGTATCATGCTGTGCAAAGTAGAATTTCATTTTTCAAAAATGGCAATTTTGTCCCAGTGGGCGATCCAGACAAAATGGCCACTGTTTTAATGGATTTGATTGACCATCCCCAACCTCCAGTCCATTTGGTGCTCGGTTCAGATGCCGTTGGCATCCTTCAGAACGGTTTATCTGTTCGCACTGAGGAGCTTAAACAATGGTTATCAGTTAGTGTATCTACTGATGCGGATCAAGATGAACAAATTAATTTTATTGAAAATCAGCCTTGGGCGGTTAAATAATTGCCCAAATTCAATTAATGGATCCAGGAGATTTAAATAAAATGATTTGAAAAGTGTAATTTCACATAGTGAACCGCTGAAGTTAAGTATGTTTTTTAGACGCTAAAACAGACTATGACATTTGGAATTTAATAGGCATAATTATCGCTTGAATGGCCATTTTAGAGTAAGCACCTACACAATTTATTGAAAATGAATACACAACAGAAAAACATAAAGCCTGAGGTACACTATTCCTGTCATTTTGAGGCCAAAAGAGAAGGAGAGCAATTTGTATCCCAGCACATTTTGAGCTATCAGATATCTGGAACCTTAAAATTCAATGACGGAGATAAAGAATATATTTTCAAAAAGGAGATTTTCGGTTCTCCAAAAGAAATCGGTTAGTTAAGTTTGAAAAGACTCCAGAAGAAAATGCTCCGTTCCGTTGCATCTCAATTCCTTTGGATCAGGAATTGCTTCGCAAGATCAGCATTCATAAAAATATCGCGCCAACGCAGTGTGATAAAGGGGACGCCGTAGTTAAACTTAAAAGCCACCCATTACTCATAAGCTTTTTTGACTCTCTAAGGCAGTATGAGGACAACAAAGAAGCCCTAAATAATAGTTTGGTTTTTATAAAAATGAAAGAAGCCATTCTTTTATTATTGGAACTGGCTCCTAAATTAGCTAATTCACTATTTGATTTTTCAGAACCCGGCAAGATTGATCTGGAAGAATTTATGAACAGGCATTACCATTTTAATGTCAAAATGAGCAGATTTGCTTATTTATCCGGTAGGAGTCTGGCCACCTTTAAAAGAGATTTTCAGAAAGTGTTTAATGCTACACCTAGTAGATGGCTCCTCAGTAAAAGATTGTCTGAGGCGCATTACCTGCTCAAAGAAAAAGGAAGAACCCCCTCTGAGGTATATATTGAGCTTGGATTTGAGAATTTGTCACATTTTTCCTTCGCTTTTAAGAAAATGTATGGTGTTTCTCCTTCCCAATTAAGACCGGTCATCCAATCCATCTCCGCATAACTTTGGTTACTGAAATAAAAGCATTATCAGGCCTCATTGTAATCAAATATTACAATGAGGCCTGATTTTATTTTGATTAACGTGTACTTTACAAAATTGCTTCTAATCCGCCGGCTAACAAATTAATAATAATTCAACTTATTTAATTAAATAATTAATATTATTAAACCTCTGTTCAATAATATTGAAACAAATTTCCTATATTTGAATAAATTATGGAAAAGAGGTTACCCATTTATTGCCCTAGTTGCAATAGCTTTCTGGATGTAGAAGCAATGAGTTGTCATCACTGCCACACTAAAGTGGTGGGTGATTATAAACTTCCCCCCATTATGTTATTACCTGAAGAAGATCAAAAGTTTATGCTTGACTTTGTCAAGGCCAGTGGCAGTATTAAACTAATGGCGGAACAAATGTCACTTAGTTACCCGACCGTCCGCAATATATTAGATAGTGTTATCGAAAAAATTAAAAACCTCGAAAACTAGCTTTATGGTATTTATTTTCAATCCTTTTACAAAAATAGCGGGAGGGAAGGCTCTGTGGATCGGCGGCTTATTTGCTATACTTACATTGGCTATCTCTTATTTTAGTCATAGCGCCTTTGATGGCGTTATTGATTTTCATGTAGCACCTTTTACTAGTATTTGGCCCTACGTTAGTTTTTATATCATTTCCTGGTTATGCCTTGTTCTATTTTTGGGATTGACTGGCCTGTTATTTACCAAAACCAGATTTCGATGGATCGATATTCTAGGTACGACACTACTTTCCAGAGCGCCATTACTATTGGTAGCACTGGCAGCATTTGCGATTCCATATATTGACAAGGAGCAATTAAGCGATATTACCCAAATCCATTTTACAGCAGGCTTTTTTATTGCCTCATTCTTTTCTTTAATATGCATCATCTGGACTGTTGCCCTTTATTATAATAGCTATCGAGTTTGTATAAATATTTATGGATCTAAAGCCGTCTGGACATTCATATTGGCGTTAATTCTAGCGGAGATTACTTCCTTAGTTTTTATTCATTCCATTCATTTTAAATAACAACAACATGAAGCGCAATTTATTACTAGCCATCCTGTTGATTCCATTTATTGGTTTATGTCAAACGCCAAAACAAATCGCAAAAGCGTTCGTGGAGGCAATTTTTAATAAACAATACGACACAGCAATCAGCTATATTGACAGTTCAATACAAAACAAAATGCCTCCCGTACTTTTGGGACAGATAACCAATAGCATGGTACAGAAAAATGGAGACTTTAAAAAAGTTGTTGACGTAAATCAGCAGCAAGCTGGAGGCTATCTGAATTGCATTGTCAATACTGTTTTTGAAAAAAATAGTGAGCTTATCAGAACTGTTTTCAATAGCAACAATAAGATTATAGGATTCTTTTTGGTGCCACACAGAAAAAATCAAGAGACAGATGATGCTCCAAACGCCTATAATATCAAATCTGGCAACCTCACCTTACCCGGCACATTGCTCATCGCGAAAGATAATAACCAAAAAAAATTGGTTATTCTGGTACACGGCTCCGGCGCGAATGACCGCGATGAGACTCTAGGGCAGCTTAAGCCATTTAAAGACCTGGCGCAAGGACTTTTAAAAGCAGGAATTTCTACCTATCGTTACGATAAAAGAACTTTTGTAGCTCCTAAATCGCTACCCAAAAACTTTACAGTAGATGATGTTGTAACAAATGATGTATTGAATATTATTCATTACTTCAATAACAATGATACATTCCAGAATTATAAATTGTATGTCATTGGGCATAGTTTAGGGGCCTTTATGGCACCAAGAATAGCCAAAAAGGCTAAGGGAGTCGTAAATGGCGTTGTTATGATGGCAGGACCAGCCAGACCAATACAAGATCTGATTTTGGAGCAACTAACTTATCTCGATTCATTAACCCCCAGCAAGGAACTCGATGAAAAATTAAAAGAAGTTAAACGACAAATCCATTATATGCATGGCAAGGCTTTCAACCAAAATTCTCCTTCTGATTCATTACTATCAAAACAACAGGCCAGTTTTTGGTTGTCATTTAATGCCTACAAACCCTTAGAAGTTATAAAAAGTATCAACACGCCGTTTTTAATATTGCAAGGAGAAAAGGATTATCAGGTGCGAATGGCTGATTTTAATTTATGGAAAAGAGCCACAAAAGGTATGAGCAATATCAGTTTTAAAAGCTACCCTGGACTCTCACATTTATTTATGCAAAGCAATGGCACTCCAAGTCCTAAAGATTATGAAGGGGAGAAGCACATACCTTCTCAGGTAATAAATGATATTGCTTCATGGATCAAAAAAAATGGATAAAAGGGGCTAAGTTCAATTAAATTATCATTAACTGTAATAAAAACCTTTATTTACATCAAAATGAAAAAAATAATCAAATTGTTTGTTGTGATGGCTGCATTTAGTTCCTGCACTGGAATAATGATTACCCGAAATGTCAACCCTTCCGGATCGGTTATCATTGGACCCAATCAGCAAACCCGAAGAAAGGTTGTGATTAAAAACAAATCAAAAAATCAAATAACAGCATCGACCTTCAAAAATGGCAAGGAATCATCCAAAATAATCCTTCCTGCTAAAAGAAAACGAAGTATCTATTTGGAAAACGACAGTAAAATTGAGGTAAACAATAATCAGCAAGTTCCCGCAAAAATTAAGATCACCGTGCCTGGTTTGCCAGTAGTAAATATCAGCTCAGGCAAAGGCGGAAAGTAGTCTTTAAAAAAAATGTCCACTACATTCATTTTTAAATAAAGACCAAATACTAACACTCGTTGTTTGAATTGGGGTGAAATTTATCTAATTTCAATGCTATAATATATTAACTGAAGAGCATTATTTATTAGAAAATATGAACGAAAATCTTAATAACTTTTTAAGCAATTTAAAGAAAAAGAATCCGGGCGAACCGGAATTTTTACAGGCAGTAGAAGAGGTAGCAACTTCTATTATTTCATTTATAGAATCTGAACCTAGATATAAGAACACCAAAATTTTAGAGCGGATGGTAGAGCCTGAGCGTGTAATCATTTTCCGAGTACCTTGGTTGGATGACAAAGGAGAGGTTCAGGTAAACAGGGGTTTTCGCGTGCAAATGAACAGTGCAATCGGACCTTATAAGGGTGGTTTACGGTTTCATCCATCAGTAACCCTAAGTGTATTAAAATTTCTGGCCTTTGAACAAATATTTAAAAATAGTCTTACTGGATTGCCTATGGGTGCTGGAAAAGGTGGTTCCGATTTTGACCCCAAGGGCAAATCGGATAATGAGGTGATGAAATTCTGCCAAAGTTTTATGACCGAACTTTACCGCCACGTTGGAGAAGATACAGATATTCCCGCAGGTGATATTGGAGTAGGAAACCGGGAAATTGGTTTCCTTTTTGGCCAATACAAGCGAATCGCCGGGTCTTTTAACGGCGTATTAACAGGAAAGGGGAATGAATGGGGTGGGAGCCATATCAGGCCTGAAGCGACCGGTTATGGGCTGATTTATTTTGTCGATGAAATATTAAAAACAAAGAACGAATCAATAAAAGGCAAAACCGTAATTATTTCCGGATCCGGCAATGTTGCACAATATGCTGCCGAAAAGTGTATTCAAAATGGAGCAAAGGTTTTGACATTGTCAGATTCTCACGGATTTGTGTATGATCCAAATGGTATCGATAATGAGAAATTGGCATTTATTAAGCATCTAAAGAATGATGAGCACGGATCGATAAAGGAATATGCAACAAAATTTGGCTGCGAATATTTTGAAGGTGAACGTCCTTGGCGAATTAAATGTGATATAGCGCTACCTAATGCCACTCAAAACGAGTTGAATGAAGAAGATGCGCAGTTATTGGTCAAAAATGGATGTATTTGTGTTGCAGAAGGGGCCAATATGCCATGCACTCCTGAAGCAGTTGCGATTTTCCTAAAAGCAAAAATATTTTATGCCCCTGGCAAAGCCGCCAATGCTGGAGGCGTAGCCGTTTCTGGCTTGGAAATGTCACAAAATTCACAACGTTATTCCTGGACGCGTGCAGAAGTGGATATGAAATTAAAAAGTATCATGCATGAAATCCATGAGCAGTGTATGAAATATGGCAAAGAAGCTGATGGATACATTAATTATGAAAGAGGTGCAAATATCAGTGGGTTTGTAAAAGTGGCTGATGCAATGTTAGCGCAAGGAATCGTGTAAATTGTTACTCGCAAACCTTCTAGAAATAGTGAACGAATAAATAAATTCAGATATATCAATCGCTAAAAGTTATTCTGATAAAAGCTGCAAATTAATAATCCATCAAAGTGATGATCAGAAAATTCCTTTTATTATACGTTCTTATAATTATTGCTTTAATCGAGGTCATTCAAAACTTCCACAATGGACCAGTAGCACTATCACTATCTATTATCAGTTTTGTAGGTCTACTTGGACTCTTAATATTTTTTAAAGTAAGATCTAAAAGATAAGCTGTTTTATTCAAAACGATATCCAAGGGAAATACCAAAAGATTTATTTCTAAGGGATCCTTGTGCTTTAAGATCGCCCCAGTTGGGCGTCAAATTTGCCACCCCGTATTGCGCTTCAAAAGATACAATATACCTATCGAGTAGCGCGTAACCCAATTTAAAATGAGCACCATAATCCCATGGCTTTGCATAAGTAAAACTATTGGTACCTTCACCTCTTGTCGAATTATCATTTTGAAAGGAGATATCGCCTTTCGCATCATACACAATATCACCAACAATTACGGGACCACTTGTTGTCCAGCTTCCTCCGGTTCCATACCCCAAATAAGGGCCTGCACCTAATAATAAGTTTCCAGGGCCAATTCTCGGAGAATATAAAAAATCAATTGGAAGTTCAAAATAGGAGACCCTAGCCTCAAAGTCTTTCCCCCAACCAACATTTGATGGACCAGACTGCTTAAAACCTCTTTTCGCATAAATTAAAGTTGGTTGAAGAGAAAACTGATTAGCCATTACAATATCAGCTCCTAAACCTAAATAAATACCTGGAACAGATTTAGTGTTTGCCTTAACTTCATCCTTATCTTCAGCGCTTATATTTGAGTAATTTAGTCCGGCTTTTACTGCCCAACGGACTTGTCCAAAGCAGGTGCCAGTAATCACTAAAACGACTAATATCGAGAGTAATTTTTTAATTTGCATATGAATTGGTTTATTGTTCATCATAAGGTCAATATTGCCCTTATAACATAACGCGATTTTCGATTAAATCGCTACACACTTAAAGTTGTATCATCGGAAAGAAACACCTCGCAGCCTGGCAAGCTGGACGATATTAATCCTTTCATAAGCTTGAGTTTGTGAAAGGATAGGATAGCCGAGCAACAAACAGAATACTATTGAAACAATTCTTATACCTCATTTAGTATTAACAACAGGAGATTAATTTTGATCTTCTTTCTATTTAACATAATATAAATTATAGGATATAAATTATTCAAATCAACCTCAAAATTTCTATACAACTACTGTTCGATTAAACTGCCCACTGCCTGCAAAAGATCCAGCCGGCTAATAGGATTTCAATTCAACTATTGTTCGATTAAGCCATTTCGTTACCGAAATCGTCTTTTTGTCCGGTATATTATTTCAATTCAACTATTGTTCGATTAAGCCCGCTACGGCGCTCTGTTGATCCTGGGTGACTTCTGGATTTCAATTCAACTATTGTTCGATTAAGCCATTAAATTCAGATGCCTTTACCTGCGTTGATTGGGATTTCAATTCAACTATTGTTCGATTAAGCCCATAAACACTTTCCGGTATGGAATTGAAGAAAACGACATTTCAATTCAACTATTGTTCGATTAAGCCTACAGATAGCGGGTTATGCGCAAAAGTTCGCAGGAAAATTTCAATTCAACTATTGTTCGATTAAGCCTTTTGCATTCTTATTCATTGTTTCTATTTTAAATAGATTTCAATTCAACTATTGTTCGATTAAGCCTGTTGGCTGCTTCTAAAAATAGTGTATACGAACGTAATTTCAATTCAACTATTGTTCGATTAAGCCATGATACAGCCTGAAAGTGAAAGCAAACTATTGCAAATTTCAATTCAACTATTGTTCGATTAAGCCTATTTGCCGCCGTCAAGGAATTAAGCCTTAAAAACAATTTCAATTCAACTATTGTTCGATTAAGCCTCTATCTGGGCGGAGAAAAGTATACCGTCAAACGATATTTCAATTCAACTATTGTTCGATAAGGAACAAACTAATATAAAGTGTATTTCAATTCAACTATTGTTCGATTAAGACTGAAATAGTATTTTGGGTAGCACTCGTTATATTTAATTTCAATTCAACTATTGTTCGATTAAGCCTCTCTTTGCAGTCCAAAGGACAGACAACGGTAAATTGATTTCAATTCAACTATTGTTCGATTAAGCCTTAAATATAGAGCAGGGTTATACATTAGCCCTCCAAATTTCAATTTTTTAACAGCGGTATAAAATGATACCACCTAACGGTGAAAAACGGTACCACTTAGTAATCTCCAATAATTTTGCAAAAATTATTTGGGATTAAATGAAGAATCTTTATCTTTATTACTGCTTTTCATCTTTGGAATTTATTAACAATAGTTGCCGCATGCAACAAGCATTAATAACAGATATGTTCGATTTTTAAAAATCGAACAGCTAGATATATTTCATATATATTTATTTGTTTGTTATATATAACGTGTGCCATTCTACAGCTTCACATCCCAATAATTTGGCATAATTTAAAGCAAACATATATATCATAATTATATGTAATAACGAGTAATCAGCAGCTTATCTGATATATACATATTATCATATTTATAATGTATCAGGTATTGTTCCACCTGAAGATGCCAACGTTATTTATAAGCTTGGCTGTAACTGTAGTGGTTAGACTCCTACTTTGGCTATACTTACTAGCCTTCAATAAGCATCAAAAGGGCGCTTTACCTTGCCCTTTTGATAGCCTTACCCAGGCTGTTTAGAGGCTAACAGAACCCGTTAAAGGGGGTTAAAATGCGCTTTCCCGTTGGGGGCTCGTTCGCCTCCGCTCCGCTCCGGCTCCCTCACCCCCCAACGGCCCCACGATGAATAGGTGTCAAATGAGACTAAATACGGGCAAATAAAAGAAAGCAAGAGCAAAGCACAACGCAAAATATCAGATATCACTACAGTTAAATGATTGATAATCGTCCAATTAAAACATAGGTATCCCAATTAGAAACGATTGCATGTTTTAAGTTGGAAATTGAGCATCAAAAAAAAACACCGGAATGGCTTCTGAAAGTGTGCTCTGGAACACTGCCGTAGTCAGCTGTCCAGAAGGGTGGTATCGTTTTTTGGTGGCAAGTGGTATCGTTTTAGTCCGGTATTAAAATTAATTCAACTATTGTTCGATTAAGCCAGAACTATTATAAGATCACTGCAATTTATTTTCTCTTATTTCAATTCAACTATTGTTCGATTAAGCCCCCCAAACAAAGATCCCCTACAATAAAGACACATTTCAATTCAACTATTGTTCGATTAAGCCGCCCTGGTGAAACGAGCTCATTGCCCTGGTGAAAGCATTTCAATTCAACTATTGTTCGATTAAGCCTTGATTTATTCGCTATAAAGACTTACAATACCAATATTTCAATTCAACTATTGTTCGATTAAGCCAGGAGCCGCTTTTCCTTTAATAATGCGGCTTTCGGGATTTCAATTCAACTATTGTTCGATTAAGCCTTTGTCATGATCTTTTAATTTAGAGTTTTAAGATTTATTTCAATTCAACTATTGTTCGATTAAGCCTGAATATCCTCTGCATCCTCCAAACCGTTCTCTTCCATTTCAATTCAACTATTGTTCGATTAAGCCAGTAATTCCACTATGGTTCGATTAAGCCTAAAATAAAAATTATGAAAAGATATTGGTATTTATTAATTTCAATTCAACTATTGTTCGATTAAGCCGCCCTGGAGAGGTGTTTGCCAATTCCAGCTGTTATCATTTCAATTCAACTATTGTTCGATTAAGCCAAAAACCATCCCTTTAAAGGAGGCATGGGGAAATATGATTTCAATTCAACTATTGTTCGATTAAGCCAGTAGAAATTTCAGTACCCCAATTCCCAGGTTTTTAATTTCAATTCAACTATTGTTCGATTAAGCCTTCCTTGACAGCCTTACCAATATTGGCTAGATAATTCAATTTCAATTCAACTATTGTTCGATTAAGCCTTCAGCAACTGGTTTTGTATTCATCCAGTTACTAAAGATTTCAATTCAACTATTGTTCGATTAAGCCAACAAATTGAGTATTTGAAGTCAATCCGGTATTTGAATTTCAATTCAACTATTGTTCGATTAAGCCTTATTGGCTTTTGCATCTCCTTTTCCCGCTTATACAGATTTCAATTCAACTATTGTTCGATTAAGCCTCATATTATTAAAAGTACTCATACGGTTGATAAATCATTTCAATTCAACTATTGTTCGATTAAGCCTGCTAATGTGCATCTCGATGGTACTGGGTCCCCCAGATTTCAATTCAACTATTGTTCGATTAAGCCCATCGCCGACATTGATTCCACATATAACCAGCGATACCATTTCAATTCAACTATTGTTCGATTAAGCCCAGATGTGCACTTTTGACCTCCAGAGGTCTTTCCAATTTCAATTCAACTATTGTTCGATTAAGCCCAACGCGAAGCGCTTGGTATTAATAAGAAGAATTCACATTTCAATTCAACTATTGTTCGATTAAGCCATAATATTGAACTGATGAATCGTATAAAGGAAATATATTTCAATTCAACTATTGTTCGATTAAGCCATTTATCGTAGTCAAATATTTCCTCCAGTTCTTCATATTTCAATTCAACTATTGTTCGATTAAGCCGAAAGCCACACCAGCACCCGCAACACCACCAAGTCATTTCAATTCAACTATTGTTCGATTAAGCCGATTTTATTCGTTTTCAATAGTGCCCCAAAACAGTATTTCAATTCAACTATTGTTCGATTAAGCCTGGTACTTTATCTCCGCCATTCTTTTTAGGTTTTAAATTTCAATTCAACTATTGTTCGATTAAGCCAAAAGTATTTTATACAATTATCACAATCTTTTTGATATTTCAATTCAACTATTGTTCGATTAAGCCCAGAAGCCTATCCATGTTTGTGTAAGCTGGCTCTTCATATTTCAATTCAACTATTGTTCGATTAAGCCCCCTGGCCACGATTCCAGTGTGCCTTGGATCTCTCCAATTTCAATTCAACTATTGTTCGATTAAGCCGATTCTGGTCCAAAGACTGTTGAGGTTTCCTTTTAATTTCAATTCAACTATTGTTCGATTAAGCCGTGGTCTTTTTGTCGTTTTTCTTTGTGCCCTTCTCAATTTCAATTCAACTATTGTTCGATTAAGCCACACATCTGAACTTACAACAAACGGGGTATTCTCTAAATTTCAATTCAACTATTGTTCGATTAAGCCACTGAGCCCTTAGGGTTTAATTGTCTTAAAATTACATTTCAATTCAACTATTGTTCGATTAAGCCCGGTTTAAATGACCATACTTCATTATCTGCTTTTCTATTTCAATTCAACTATTGTTCGATTAAGCCGTTTTAGGTGTTGTGTTCCTGGGTGTCGTACTCCTAAATTTCAATTCAACTATTGTTCGATTAAGCCGATAATTTTACTTTGAAATTGTTCATGTTTAAAATCTATTTCAATTCAACTATTGTTCGATTAAGCCATTATGCAACCATACAAAGACTATCGAGATACAATTCATTTCAATTCAACTATTGTTCGATTAAGCCTAGAAGTATTCCAACCGAGCGAACTCCTTTTATAAATTTCAATTCAACTATTGTTTGATTAAGCCTGTTTCGGCGGACAACCGCTACCGCATATATATCAAATTTCAATTCAACTATTGTTCGATTAAGCCTTTTTCTAAACGTGATGATAAAACAGGTTTAATAAATTTCAATTCAACTATTGTTCGATTAAGCCTACTGAATGTGTTCCTGGTGATCGTTTTACTCTCGCATTTCAATTCAACTATTGTTCGATTAAGCCCACATCATCAAACGGAATTTCTTCCGTACTAATAGGATTTCAATTCAACTATTGTTCGATTAAGCCTTTGATGAGTATTTTCCGGACCCTCGTACGTTAGATTATTTCAATTCAACTATTGTTCGATTAAGCCTCTGGTAACCCTGAATGACATTGAAAGCCATTTCAATTTCAATTCAACTATTGTTCGATTAAGCCAAGGATATCTATTGGATCCTTGATATCCTTCAGCTATTTCAATTCAACTATTGTTCGATTAAGCCGAGCTGAGCCACAGAAACCTCTCTCCAGAGGAGATATTTCAATTCAACTATTGTTCGATTAAGCCCGCCCGGTATCGCCTTTCCCCTGCGATAATTATATAAATTTCAATTCAACTATTGTTCGATTAAGCCTCGCTAAAGACCCTAAATCGCAAGAAATCAAGATCATTTCAATTCAACTATTGTTCGATTAAGCCGGATTTTTTAGACTTCCTGGTGCCGACGGCTTCGCTAATTTCAATTCAACTATTGTTCGATTAAGCCGGCTCAAAGAGCTGCAAATGTATGTGTACTACAATCATTTCAATTCAACTATTGTTCGATTAAGCCAAAAACGATTCGTTGGCATCTACCTGAATGCTCGCTTATTTCAATTCAACTATTGTTCGATTAAGCCTTTTATTCATTATTTTTTTGTTCCAAATCGGATTCTTATTTCAATTCAACTATTGTTCGATTAAGCCAAGCAATACGAGTTCCAACAAGAACCCAATACCGACATTTCAATTCAACTATTGTTCGATTAAGCCAAAAAGTTTTCTAAGTTTGATCGTTTTGATTATTATATTTCAATTCAACTATTGTTCGATTAAGCCTTTTTCTAAACGTGATGATAAAACAGGTTTAATCAATTTCAATTCAACTATTGTTCGATTAAGCCATACTACAGACGTCTTTGACAGCCTGGGCAATAAATATTTCAATTCAACTATTGTTCGATTAAGCCTCAACCTGAGCCGTCTTTGACTGTTGAAGGTGATGATTTCAATTCAACTATTGTTCGATTAAGCCCCCGTCATTTAGGCTTTTAAATAACGCTGATTATCAGCGCTATTGTGCACAAATATACACAAAATTTTATATAAAAAGTTGTCGATAATCAATGACCTTATAATTTAGCGAATATCGACAACTTCATATCTAAATAACTTTCAATACTTTATATACAACCAATATGTCAAAGAACTAATTATTCCACTCTTTCCAAATAGATCGACAATTTACAACAACTACAAAAAGATGTCCAATTCATTCTTTTCCTTCCCAATAATCTCTTTTTGAAGCCATTTTTCATTTCTACTTTTAAATATAACAATACTATCATATGATAGAACCATGATGGATTTTGCAAGAAATTGCAATTCTTTAAGCTTTACTTCGGAAATTTCACCCTCAAAGACACTATTTTGAATCCAATTTAAATAACGTCGACATAATTTGAGCATCTTTCCTACCCTTTCTTCCCCAATATCATAAACTAAAATCACATACATATTACCACCAAATTTTAAAAGGTTTATATTCCTCCATACCTAATATATGTTTAGTCAATTTATAACACTCAAGTTTTACCAAATGTTTATAACTAACATTTCTATTTAAACTTCTATGTCTAATTGTCTCATTAAGCCTCTCTTCAAAAGCACGTACAAAAATCTTTCGGCTGGCATCCTTCAATAAAACCTTGTTTCCTTGAAAATCAAAATCTTTCGCTTGTATTTCCCTTTTATTTAGCACTTTGAATATTACACGATCAACCAAAATAGGTTTAAAAATCTCAGAAAGATCAAGCGCTAAAGAAAATCTTCTAAAACCAGGTTCATGTAAAAAACTTATTGTTGGGTTCATTTGTGTATGGTAAATTTGCCCAAGACAGAGGGAATAACACATCATATTACCAAAAGAAATTAAAGAATTAATTTCATTGGAGGGAGGTTGTTTACTCCTACCCCCCATCGAGAAGTCGTTTATTATCAGATCAAATGACTCATAATATTTTTGTCTAATATTTCCTTCAATACCCATCAATTCGTCTATTTCTACAACACTTTTAATCTGCCCAGAAAATTTTTCAATAGATTCAATAATTGATTGCAGATCTTTCCCTCGAGACTGATAATAACGAAGATTCTTCAAAATATTGGCGGATGCACCTTCAATAAACTTACTTGCAATAACAATGCGTTTACCTTTAGAAATATAATGCCTTGTTTGCTCTATCTGCATTTTTCCTGCAAGAAGATATTCTTTTGGTAAAAAGCTTCCTGTATAATGCTCATAAAAATCGAAAAAATGAACAGCTATCTGCTGCTTCCCCAAAAAATTAAACAATGATGCATTAGCATCCAACGCGCCAAAACAAAACAAGTCGGATACACTTTCTATTGGAATATATCTTATAGATCCTTCCACTCCATCTTGATCAATAGCAGTAAATTTCAGCGTATTATCTTTCCTGCTAAGACGTCCTGCGTTAAAAAGGTAATATGTTTTTTCATTTATCATTTATATAACAAAATTCATAATACGAGCAAGACTTGCATAGCGAAAGCTTTGTTAGCATCGGACAGTGTTCAAGCATCACAATATTCTTAACTTCCTCCTCCCAACGCTTAGCATCTTCCAAAATACTTTCATCCCAATTAACAACTTCTTTCTGTTTCAGTTTAGGGTATTCAAGTACACCAGTTGGAGTCTCAATTCCATTTCGAGCTAAAACAGCCAAATAATACTTCAATTGTGCAAAGTGGGCCACTTCAATTTTATCAGATTTTTTAACTTCATGAACAATCCCATTTTTGGCATCATAAAAATCAATCTTAATTGTTTCTATTGCAAGTTCTGTATATTTTTATGATCTATCCAAATAAGTAGTTTCCGATATAAGTTTTCCTTCTGCAACTGCCTGAGATGTTTGCTCCATTTGAATGCCATTGGCAAATAACCACAACTTTCTGTGGCAAATGTGTAAATATGCAATATGAGTTCCTGTTACCTGCATGTTCCAAATTTATAGAATTTGTGTATCAACTGAATCATTTTCATCAAAATAACCAATTTCTTGTTTATAATTCAAATTATTGGCAACCATTACATCTCCAAATTTCCTAATGGGAGAAATGTCCGCCTCTGATCGATAAACTTGAACCAAAAGTGAATTCGCCTCTAGGAATTTTTTCTCGGAAATTTTAAGCTCATATTCATCTAGTAAATTGAAACAAAGGACTTCTACCTTTTGATTACCATGCTCTAAAATATCCTTAATCCAATCTTTCCAGTTACCAGCTATCCAGTCGTCCTCAAACTTATTGATTATAGTATTATTATATCCCAATTCAAAATCTTGTAATTGATCCCTATTGTAACCATCTTTATAAACTACATCACATATTTTAATAAAATCATCCTCACCAAGTTCACATCCATCATATTTAATAAGTTCAGACCATGTATTCTCAACTACTTCCCTATTATAAAATGAAATATTACCTATTGATTTCTCAAATATATAGACCGGAACGGTATCAAAACATAAATCCCTTTTAGAATCTAAAGGGTAGATTTTCTTTTTCCCATTACGATTAACCCTGCCCAGTCTTTGAATCAACGCGTCAATTGGCGCATTTTCAATAAACGTCACATCATAATCTATATCCAAACTAACTTCTACAGCCTGTGTCGCGATCAATAATTTGGGGCGCTTGTTAACATCCCTGCTCAATAAATCTTTCTCGATATTATTCCTATCCTTTTTGTTTAATCCGCCATGCAAAAGCTTACTGGAAGAACTAAACTCAAGTTCCTCATACAACTTCTGTGCAGTTCTAACATTATTAACAACTATTAATACCGTATTTCCATCTTTCAAATAAGATTTTATCAATGATAAATCACCAAAAAGATTCGATTCAGGTCTGCAATAAAGTTGATGCCTTTTTCTATCCATTATCACCCTGTCCAACTCGTCCCTGCTGTCTGGCCTGATAAGTTTAGAAGAGTCTCCGTCAAAAACCTCCTTTATAATAAGTCTTAATAAAAACTCAGGGATTGTCGCAGAAAGAAACAAAAATTTTGCATTAAATATTTTTTTAAATAATTTAACCGATGCTAATAGCATCCCAGTCAATAACGCATTATAAGCGTGAAATTCATCGATAATAAATAATGCATTCCTATAATCAAATAAAGCAAGCTCCCACCCCTTCCCTTTTAGAGAAGTTTTCAATACTTGATGTAAGGTCGCCACCTTGACTGGATAAAAAATCTCTCTCGTAAGTGATTGTCGACTCCTTGCCTCACGTTCAATATCCGAACAATCCATATTTAAACTTTGCAAATCGTCTGAAATCAAGTTATAAAAGAAGTCTAAAGTCTTAGAATGCAATGGTGTAACAGTTTCCTTGGCAAAAACCCTTTGCAGTCTACCAACCATCGCATTTATGCTTGCTGTATTAGGCAAAATATAAAATACCCTATTATTTACTGATTGATTAGCAAATACCCAATTTAACGCTGCCTCCGTTTTTCCTGATCCTGTGGGTGCATGTAATATAACATCAGAGTTTTCCCGGCGCATACGTTTTTGAAAAGGTCTAAAATCAAAATACGCCCCCTCTTTTTGCGGTTGAAAGTGTATCAATTCAATAGGCCGATACACAGGAATCTCATTTTCCTTCCTAGCCGATCCCAAATGATCAGCCGACATTAACAACGCTCTCATGAGTGACAAATTCTTCCTAGACTCAAAATCAGGAAGCGCTTCTACCTGGCGCTTTGCGTAAAAGCACTTCTTGAAATTTTTCGAAAGATCAGTAGTTACCTCCCGATTAAAATTAGCAATAACATTCAATTCAAATAAATCTAACCAGCATTGAACAACTTCTGGAGTAAATATCGATTTATCCGATTTGACCCAATCATTCAAATAAGAACGCAAATAATTGGGGGACAAACATTGACTGTCGCTTAAATGATAATCAATAACTCCTTTATGATGAGTTCCAATGGCAAATAATTCATCGTCACTCAAATTCAGAAAGCTATAACAGAAAATTAATGACACTAATTCATGCCGAATCGTACCACCTTTCTGCCCTTTTAATCTTTCCACAAACTCTCTGTGGATCTTTCCCAAATCATGCAGAACCGCACACCTAACCAGCTTTTTGTGCCAAAAATCACGCTCGCTTTCACTTAGTGAAATTGAGTTCAATAAGTTTTCGCCAGCTTTCAATACATGCCTAGTATGCATTTCCAAGGTCGTAACCCCATCACTTTTAGCAAAAAACTTATCAAAGTAATCTTTATTCATTATCAAATTCATGTAAATAAAAATAAACGGGTTCCTCCTCTTTTGTTCTGAATAAATTTCCACAAACAACTTCGGAATTGTTATCGTGTGGGATAGAAATAAACATTTTGGACGCAGCTGGCGTTCGTCCCGTCCCCACGTCTTCGTTCTCAATATATGATTCTGCCAATTGAACCAACTGCCCTGCAGCATTTAAACTAGGTGAAAAAGGTAATAGTGAGCCGCCTAAATTACCCTTATCTACTCTTTCTACATCTTTCAATAACACACTATCGATACATAAAATATCCTGCGATCGGCCCAATGAAGGAGTTCCAATGGGGTTTTCAAAGAATTCTTTCCATTCGACCTTATTCAACCAAACGATTAGCTTCGGTAAAACATGGAACTCACGTAAATAAGCATCACTCCCTTTGCTGTGTTTTTTAATTTTACCTCCGTTATTTTCGAGGCGTTGTCGAGTTTCTAAATCCTTTGCAACTGTGTCAAATGAATACTTAAACCCTAACTTCAATTCAGTCGCAAGAATATTTCGCCCCAGACAACAGCCAATAATGCCTAAAACAAGCGAGTAACTTGGAGTAGGCATACAAATAGCGTTTCCAGAAAGAACAAATGGCAGACGCGGCGTCGATGTCCAACCAGAAAACTGGATTTCTAAAACCTTATCCATTTGTCAAATATTTTTGTATAAATTGATTTGTCACTTCGACTGGTGAACCTAAAACAAAACCATCTTTCAGTTTCTCCAATATTTCGGTCTCATTCTGTAAATACCCTTTACGGAATCCAAGGAAAATTGGTGTTGCCAGCTTCATTTTATAATCCTCAGCCAGCTCAAGCATCAACTCAACGTTAAGGATTGGCCTTTCACCTGTACCAATAAACAAATTATTAAAAATGGGATTTGCTGATTCCATTCCCGCAAGTACCAAAACTTTAGGTGAAACATCAGCACCAAATGCGGCTTGTTTTGCACCTCCTCTTAAATATGCCAACCCTTTTAACAAGCCAGCAGCATTCACATTTCTATTTTCAACTGCATTCTTTAATTCATAACGAGAAAATTTCCCGCCTAAACTCGTCTCAATTAATTTATCCGTATGTTCCTTAATGAGATCAGAACTTAATTCTTGTTTACTGCCTAAATTATCATAAACCCCTAAACGGTAATATTCAAGGTTAAAAAAGCCTTCAAGATGAGTCGAATAGAACTTAGAAGAATACGGCAATGGTGAACCTTCCTTCAAATGAACAAATGCCTCATCAATATTCAAAGTTCTCATATTCTTTATTCCTTTCAAAATAGAAGATTTAAAAGGAGATGTTCTTTGGATACTCTCTTCGCCTTTGGCACCAGCTTTCATATATCCAAATAAATCATCTTCAGGGAATTCTATCGGATTTAATTCGGTGGATATCTTATTAGTAGTTCCTTTTTCAGAACCATCCCCGATTGCTCTGAGCTCACTGGGACTCCAATTATTTTCCTCATTGGCCGTATTTCTTAGCCATCTTCTCCAGGATTGCCCCGAAACGTATGGAACATCTTCAAACCTATTATTCACTTTCTCTTTAAAAGTCTTAGGTATCACCCGGTTTTTATCCTCTTGTATACCCAAACCGGCACCATTCAAAAATGATGCAGTGGCGTCTATCAGCAACGCGCCAGAAATGTTGTTTAATTTTGCCATTTTTAATTTTATTTTTTGTTATTAATTATTTTTTTTAGTTCCATTAGAGATTTCTTTAATAAAAATCTAATCGCAAAATTGCAGAGATTCCATGATGGATTTCCAAGTGGGTCAACTTTTAATTCTTCAATGTCCCATTTTTCCTTCGGGCCATCCTGAAATTCATAAATAAACTGATTTGTATTAAAAATAATTTCTTTTAGTTTTATATAAAAATCATCTTTGTACCTCTCCCCTACCAATCCATTAACCAATTTTTCAAACTTTTCAACAGGCGGTTTGTCTGAATCAGGGTTTTGGTATCTCGTTATGTAATACGCCCTGTAGTCATTTACAAAGCAACCCAATTTTTCCAACCAACATTGGACATTAGCCATAATTTGACCTTTATTTTCATAGTGTTCAAGTTCAATGGATTCGTATTCAGATTGATTAAAAAAGATCCTTAAAAGACCAGTCATTCCATACTTTTGGTATCTAAAATCAACATCATAAAAAGTATCAAGAATACTTTCAAAATGAACTTCTTGGTAATTAAGGGAGTCAATGAATATCCTTCCATACCCAATAATATAATCTTCCCCCTTGTTGGTCAAACCAGATTTAATTCCGTCTAACTTGTCATCTCTTTGAATCATAGAAATAACCCATTGACTGGCATTAAACGCCTTTTTATTAGAAACGTCTACAATAGGTAGATCATTCTGAAATACTGATTTTTGAGTAAAATAATGTATTAATTTATGTAATTTATAAAAATTGTTTTTTACTGGCAATTCATCAGAATTATCCAATATAGCAATATGGTGTTTCAGGTCCCACCTTCCCTCCTTTGCAGCTTTCACTAATACTAGGTTGAGCTCTCCTCTATATTCTGGATTATCCCAAGCTCCTGTTAACGATCTCTCCAATAACTTCTTAAAAGAGTTTGATCGATAAGTCTCAATTAAACCAGCAATATATTTTGCAATAGGCACCATACGATTATTACCAATTTCTGAATAATAAGCTTCCAGAAACTCAGTGGATACGCCACTATAATCCGTTTTCCTTTTCCCAGTACCAAAAACATTTGGGTACAACAAAGACCAATCTTTGTTTCCCTCTAAAGATTCAAGAAAGCGAAAAGCTCTGTGTTTATCTGCCAAAATCGCTTTCAATTCCCCTCCTATCTTGGCGTTGTTATAAAGGTGTTGAAGTTTTCTTATCAATCCATTGGGTACACGGTCTATAGAACAACTGGCGCCAGTGCCTGAGTTTGAAAAGCTCCACATATTCAAATCCGCATAATTTTCCTCAAACTCCTCCAATTCCTCAAGCATTTGCAAGACTTTAATTAAATAATCTCCCTTCCCAAAATCCCTTACATTTTCAATCGGTTCATTGACAGAACAATGCTGCATCTTTTCCGCCAATACGGCCACAGAGTCGGCTACCAATTTTTTGGAAAGTTCAAAATCAGACGAGTCTATTAGCAAAATGCCTCCTTTGTATAGTAATGCAGATAAGGGTAAAATTGCAATATTGCGATACAGATAGGATGAATATTTACGGTAAATTTTGCTTGGGGCAAAGTCTGCGCGTCAGACCCAAGACCACCAATCAATGGAAACCAAGACCTATTTAAGCTCGTGTCTGTGTTATCCAAATTTTTAATTTCTTTTTTTATTTCGCGTGGATCTTTACTGCTGCTATTTATTAATAATTTTTGTTGATCGATGTCTTCTTGATAGAATTCTTCGAAACGCTTATTAAATTTTAATCCGGTGATTTCACAAATACGCTCTCCATCAGCTTCAAATCCATTCATTATTGCAAGCAGCAACCGAATATAAGTCTTTTCTCCAGCCTGATTTGCTTTTTTTGCCGGATTAACCAATGGGTTGTTAAGGCTAAAAAGCATAGTATAACTTTTTAGTCTCTTATTTGTCTCCACCAAACTAACTCTATTAAACAGATCTAGCAACAATTCTGGAGTAATCTCTGCAAGGCCTCCTATTTTAGCCACAGCCATAATCGTCATTAATGCATTATTAATCAATGCATTTCCAGTGAATCTATTAAATATTGTCATGTTCAAATAATTAATTTTAAAGCATTTTGTCCTTATAAATCTCGTTTTCTCAATTGTTGCTAAGAACAAATTTAATAAATACTCCTATAATAATTGTATTTGAAGGATTATTTTTAAAATTCAGCTTCATATTATTTAATTGAATAATATGGAAAAACTATCTCGTTCTTAAAAATATATGCCGCGGTAATCATTACAAATTGGTAACGGTCGTAATTATTTTTTGTTCGCTAGGTTTAGTATCTTGCAGCGTCTATATCTAGGTCATTCAATCGTACAATTACTGAATTGAAATATAATCATTGTTTTTGACCTAGATATTGACCTTTGTTTGAACGCACCCCATTCCCATACTATTATATATTCCTACTCCGGTATTCTGCAACAAATTGACATAACGCTTTTCAGCTTTTACTATTAATTTAAAGTTTAGCCACCCCCTAATCTTAGTTTCTTGTGGCGTATTTGCTTTAATCGTTATAAGTTTTGATTTAAAAGGTCGATTTGTAGAAATTAACTTCATTGATAATTGCGATACCTGTTCATTTTGTTCTATCGTTTTTATTTTGTTTGTCCAGTTATAAATTAAAGAATTAACGTAGCGATCATCATCTGGGCTTAGAAATATATAATTTCCAAGGTCATTTTGTAACCCAGCAACAATAGGTGATTTTGGGCTCAATTCAACCTCAATCCTTTCATCATCTTTATAGCTTTCAAGAAGATTCTTTTCAATACTTATGGACTCAACAAAAAAGCTGGATTTAGATTTATAATCTTCAATAACTAATTGCTCGCTTTGAAACAATCCTTTAATAAAGTTTTCCATAGCCTCTGGAACATGAAAAGAGACTAAAACAGACGCATGATTACCAACCAATTTGAGTCTATCTCCTAAAACCTCAAATGGCGCGTCAATCAATGAAAATGTAAAAAACTTGAACCCTTTCCCATACCCCCGTTTATGTAATAACTCAGCAAAATCCGCATCACCTTTGGCAATAATTCGGTAAATTGCAGCTGATAAGTTATAATTGTAATTGATAGGAATTAACGAATTTCTATCTGCCACAAGATTTAACCTTAGCATCATATTATACTATTTTAAAATAACAAAATTAAATACCCTTTCCCTTGAACTAGGATCAATATTGATTAATAACAACCGTCTCGCAAATCAGTAATATGTCTTCTCATTCTTGCATCGATTCAAAATTACTATTTATATCCCTAATAGTTCATTTTCATTGTAATTCCCAATTAATTTCAAAAAAGGGATCTATGATCACACAAAAGATATCAGTTATTTTGCGCAGATGCTATTCTCAAAGTTCAAAGTCACCAGTGTACTGCATAAAGTCGGACATGATTGGCATTGGGCAAGGTAAATCTCCGTTATCTCCTAACTTTGAACGTGTAAATTAAGAGGCTAAACCGAATTGATCTGTGCCCTTAAGAGTTTTAAAAATGTACATAAATTTATCCGGCCCTTAAATTAATACTAATGGAAACGAAAACGAATCAACTAACCAACAAAGACATAGACTCATTGCTTTTATTATTAAAAGTTAGATTTGAACAAAATAAGCACAGACATCCTGGGATTATCTGGGAAGATGTCTCCAAAAGACTACTCAAACACCCAGAAAAGCTCTGGAGTTTACAGAAAATGGATGAGTCTGGTGGCGAACCTGACGTGCTTGAGATCGATAAAAAAGCCGAAGCCTATCAGTTTTTTGACTGTTCTTCAGAAACGCCCAAAGGTCGTAGAAGTCTTTGTTATGACAAAAAGGCGCTTGCAGAACGTAAAGAACATAAGCCCAAAGGAAGCGCAAAGGAAATGGCAGCAGCGATGGGTATCCAGCTTCTAAATGAAGAGCAATACCGATTGCTTCAATCTCTTGAGCCCGTTGATTTAAAAACTTCCAGCTGGATTCAGACGCCTGATTCCGTAAGAGAACTGGGCGGAGCACTATTTTGTGATCGCAGATATGACCAGGTATTTGTTTATCATAATGGCGCAATCTCCTATTATGCAGCCAGGGGATTCAGAGGAGTACTAACTTTTTAAATCACGGCTCTCTAGCTATTTACAATTATAATATTGGACGATTATTTTCTTTGGTACACCAGATAGCGAGCATCAGCAGCAATCTATCTATGTAAAACCTAGCGAACGACCACGCCAAGCATTTTCTTCTCTATAGAGCACGCCCACCAGCCTTGCCTTCGATAAGGAAATGGTTTGAGTTGATACTTTTAAAATCCCCCTTTTGATGACTTTTCCTATCCCCCCTATCTTATTAATTTCAGAACCAGATGGTACTCAACATTTCAATTTCGGTTCTCACCGGCCATTTATGACATACTGCTTATCTGCCTAGATTCCTCGTTCCACAAGAATTTGGAAAAATCCAATGTGCATTACTGGATGTAAAAAACAATTTTGTTAATCGTAAGGCTAATTCCAATGCAAAAGTTATCTAAATGAACAATCAAATCATTTACAATAAATTAATCAAATTATTATCAACAAATTATAAACCTTAATGCAATTTAAATAAACTATCCACAAACTCATGTTTATCGAAAATCATTAAATCCTCAACTCGCTCCCCCACCCCTATATAACGTACCGGAATATTCAATTGGTGCGCAATTGCAAGTACAACTCCTCCTTTAGCAGTTCCATCTAATTTAGTGATTGCCAATGAAGAAACATTTGTTGTTTCAGTAAATTGTTTAGCTTGTTCTAAAGCGTTTTGACCGGTAGATCCATCCAGTACCAGCAGCACATCACTTGGTCCTCCAGGCACTACTTTCTCTATCACCCGCTTGATTTTATTCAGCTCATCCATCAGATGCACTTTATTGTGCAGACGGCCAGCTGTGTCAATAATGGCAATATCCGCATTCTTAGCTACCGCACTTTGTACGGTATCAAACGCTACAGAAGCAGGATCGCTGCCCATCGGCTGCTTTACGATCGGCACCCCTACCCGTTCACTCCAAATCGTTAGCTGATCAACTGCAGCAGCTCTAAAAGTATCTGCCGCTCCTAAAACAACACTATTTCCAGCAGCTTTATACCTGGCAGCCAGCTTGCCGATAGTGGTTGTTTTGCCAACTCCATTTACGCCAACTACCAATAACACATATGGCTTCTTTATCCCAGTCAGTTCAAAACTGCCAAAGTTTTCTTCTTTAACGTCCGGCAGCAATGCTTCAATTTCTTCTTGAAGTAATCTATTCAATTCACTGGTAGTGACATATTTATCTTTAGCTACTCTTTTTTGAACTCGGTCCACAATTTCCAGCGTCGTATCCACACCTACATCAGCAGTAATGAGCGCATCTTCCAGATTGTCCAATACCTCATCATCTACAGTAGTTTTCCCCGCCACCGCTTTGGTAATCTTAGACAGAAAGTTGTCCTTGGTCTTTTCCAGACCTTGATCCAAAGTTTCCTTTTCTTTCTTACCAAATAAATTTCCAAAGAATCCCATAAATTATTATTTTACAACAAGTTATATAAATATTCTTATATTTTTAGCAGTTTCCTATTTGGTCATAGTTTAATAAATTCCACCAGATAATTTATTGCAATTAAAATCCGTAACATATTATTTTACATTCAACTACAAAAATATTTACATTCCTTGTTTCTATTATAAACGACTAATTCTCGTCTAATAACTAAATTGCACTTCTCCCCAATTTTTTATATGCCCCATTCAGCCGGCTTTTCTCTCCACGCTAAAAGTTCAGGCTCACTTTCAGGCTGAATCATTCCTTTTGCCTTGGCCAGCTCAATTAGCGCTCCATAATTGGTCAACGATTTATATGCTGTTTCATTAGCAGCAAAAGCATCTACCGCCTTTTGAAAACCGTAATTAAATATTGAAACAACACTTATAACATCAACATTTTCAGCTTTTAAAACATTTACAGCATCGAGGCTACTCAATCCCGTAGAAATCAAATCTTCAATCATAACCACCTTCCAATCCTGTTCTAATTTCCCTTCAATCTGATTGCCCATTCCATGAGCTTTGGGTTTGGAGCGAACATACACAAAAGGCAGTTTTAGCTGGTCAGCCACCATAGCCCCCAGGGAATACCCGCCGTGGCAACACCCGCAATAGCATCTGCTTCAGGATAAGCTTCAAAGACGACATTACACAGCTCACTTTTAATAAAGTCCCTGATAAAAGGAAAAGATAACAATTTACGATTATCACAATAAATCGGACTCTTCCACCCGCTTGCCCAGGTAAAAGGTTTTTCCGGACTTAATTTAACAGCCCCAGCCTGTAATAATTTCTCGGCGATTACTTTTTCATCGGTCTTTGCCATAACTCTAAAAAATTTTCACGAAGGTAAAATATTATTGCCTTGTTAGGCCAATATTGGTAAATTTAGTCCCTCATTTAAAACGTCAAAATAATCTATTATGCAAAAGCCCAGAATCATAGCAGCAGGTGGTCTGATTACTGACCCAAAGGGTCATCTTCTTTTAATCTTTAGAAGAGGTTACTGGGACTTACCGAAAGGCAAACTAGACGAAGGTGAATCCGTCAAGCAGTGTGCTATAAGAGAAGTCAAAGAGGAAACTGGGCTGCAGGAGGTAAACGCCGGTCCCCTTCTGGGTATCACCTACCATGAATATTTTGATAAATGGTCCAATCAGGATGTAGAAAAGGAGACCCATTGGTTTGCTATGAGCACTCCCGACGGCCAACACTTAGTCCCACAAATTGAAGAAGATATTGAGCAGGTCATCTGGGCCGATCAGGCACAAATCGACCTTTGCATGGAGGATACTTACCCCAATATTATCCAGATTATGGAAAAAGCCGGATTTTATAAAGTAAAATCCTGAATGCACAAAGTGGTCAACTGAACATTTTTTTTAGGCGATTTTCTCTGACTGCCATAAGGCTGTCAGTGGGAGGCATTTACTTCGCATTACAATCAAGTATAAAGTTAAAGTAATGCGCGCCCCATGACAAAGTTATTTTCAATAAAAACGCCTAAAAGGCTAATAATAAGTAGATTATCCAGAATTAAGGAAGTACTGAGTATTTTGATCAGGCTTTCTTCGCTTTGGATGCTCGCCTGTTTCTCTATTTTATATTTTAGCGACACGGTCGATAATGCAACCCATAACTTATTAATTTGGACAGTGTTTGCTTTCATATGCAGCGCTCTATTTTCACTTTTGATATATTTTTGGAACCAGAAAAACGAGACCTCAAAATAGCTTTATAAAGCTCAATTCCTACTGTCAAATCACATTTTCAATTACACATAACTCAATCTATTTCAATTACATATAAATATACGTATTTTCAACAAGACCGCCCTAGGGGAAAATGATCTTTTCATTTTCCCCTAGGGCGGTCTTGTTGCTTGTGAATTACAAATGTGCCCCTTAAACCCTAATCCAAGGCTTAATATTCGGTACTAAAATCAACAGTTTGATCTGGCGTATTCCAGCCAGAGAATTTAATCTGCAAATTCCCTGTTCCCATCACCCGGTGAAAATTCACGCTGATTTCTTTGCTTTCACCAGGTGCAATGGTCACATAATTATCAGACCATAAAGCAGGCATCACTTCATTATTCCCTACCATTATCTGACCTCTGACAAAAAAGGCGACCTGATTACCTGTGTTGGCTAATTTAAGTGTTAGGCTGCTTCGACTATGCTGCCAATCTGATTTTACAACATCGATCTTTAAAGAGGAAGCGCTCATATGATTAAGGGCCTTATAATTATTTTCTGGCGCTGTCCAGTAAACATTACTTGACACCTCCTTACCCGCATTATCTTTTAGTGAAAGCAATACAAAAGCAAATGTCTGATGTGATTGCAATACCTTTTTCAAACTAAAAGCCTCCAAGCCATGATCGGCCTGTACCAAATTAATATTACCTGCATTTTGCGCCAATTGCTTCCCATTAATATCATAAAGCGTGGCCACTGCCTTTAGATTCTTTTGATCAAATCTGCTCCGATTTATAACGGCCACACTGGAATCATTCAGGTTAAACTGAACATGCACCGGTTCGCAGGCTTTTTTCATATAGTAATAGCCAGCGTTGGGCAATAAATACCAGTCATAGATCTGCCAGATGACACTGGGCAAAGCCGCATTCAGCTTCCAGAGCATCACGCCGCCATTTTCGCTTATTTTTGAATTGGCCGCTTCAAAAATACCTTGGTATCCGGTGGCGTTCATCAACTGCATTTTATTAGAGAAACTATCCAACTGCATAGGTTGTCCATACCGACTCACCATATCTGCATAATACGCGTCGTATTTACCAGCACCCGTACAGGCATCATGATAACCCCAGGTATTATTGAAAGGATAAGGCAGGGTAGTATCCCAGACCATATCCGGGATGACCTTTCTTAAGGTATTGAGAGGCGGCTGAGAAGGAATGCCGGTCTCATCTTTAAACAACCAGTCCTTTGCTGTATCTGCCAGACTGTAATAAACTTTAGGATCCTTCCAGGCATAAGGGCCTCCGCTATAAACGCCCGCCGGCTTATTATCCGGCCAGGCGCCCGGCCACCCTTTGGGCATTTTTGCATATCCGGAAGAACTTGGGATAAATGGTCTTGTTCCATCCAGATCAATGATCGCCTGACGCATTCCGTCATAAAGCGCTTTGCGGGCATGGCCTTCATTACCGCCGGTCCAGACCAAAAGGCTTGCATGGTTACGGATGCTTAATATAGAACTGGTTACATTTCTTAAAAACACATTGCCCTGAAAGGGATAGTCTGGCGAGCCTTTAAATTCACCTTGCGTATCGCCGGTCACCCAGAAATCATTCCAGACCAAAAGACCCAGCCGGTCTGCAGCGTCCCAGAATGGTTCCGGCGGTGTTACTCCACCACCCCAGATACGAATCAGGTTCAGATTGGCATTTTTACATAAGGCTAGCTCTGTATAAAACCGCTGCGCATTTCTATCTAGCATCATATCCGGTACCCAGGCGCCGCCCACAAGATGAATCCTCTTACCATTGACATAAAAATACCTACGGTAAAAGCCATCATAATGTCCACCTACGGCCGCTGCAGTGGACTTTACCGTGCGCATACCAAAAACAAAACTGGTGTCATCCAACACATTTCCTGCGCTGGTAAATTTCAAATTAATTTTATACAAATTAGGATTGCCATAGCCATTTGGCCACCAGAGTTTGGGATTTTTCACCAACAGCTCCTGCACCTTTTCAGGATCCAGATGTAATTGCCCATCAGCATTCGCCTTAAGCGTCACCTCCTGACTAAAAGCAATTTTATCGTTAGCAGCCCCAGAAAAGTTATCCGGATTGATGCTAACCTGCAGTTGTCCTTTGACAGCGGCATTGCTGCTGTTATGCAGTGTCAGATTTAGTTTTAAGGCTGCCTCAGTTGTATCAGGAAGTTTTGGTAATTCAGTGATCAGTTGCGTATTGCCAAAATGTACAACACCGGTTTCTCTAATATAAACCGGTTGCCAGATACCCATATTGCGGTCTCTGACCGGCGGCATCCAGTCCCATCCCACAGAGCAAAGCATGGTCACGTTTTTACCGATATCGCCTGTTGGACCACCATTCAGATAAAAGCTACCTAACGCTTCCAATTGCTCCGAATCCGGTGTACCAGGATAATCCAATGGATAAATCTTAACGGCTAATGCATTGGTGCCATTGGGTTTTATAAATTTAGTCACATCAAACCCGTATTTAGCAAACATGCCTACCATCTCAGAAGAATCAGCAACCCGGTGTCCATTCATCCAGACCTCGGCTCTATAATTAATCCCGTCAAAAATGAGTTCAAATCGTTTGGTTGCATCCACTGCTCCCGCCTTAAAAGTCGTTCTATACCAATAAGGATCTTTCCAGGGGTTTTTAACATGAGGTAAATAAGAATATTTATCCAACCCATAGGCCACACTAAAGCTATCATTGGCGTCCGGGATCAGCATATTGTTCATACCGATATGTGGATCCGGGTACACTTTATTGGCGACAAGCGCAGTAAGAACAGTGGAAGGAACCACCGCATCAAACCATCCGAGATCGCCCTTATAATTCGGATTAGAAATTTCAGCGCCCCCTACTTTTACCTGGGTGGAGCTCATGAGTTTAAACTGCTTTAGCTTGGTCTGCCTAACCCCCTGAGCCGAAACAGAGAGCATTGCAGCCACCATGAGTGATGCCGCTAATAATTTAAAAGAGATGTTGAGATGCTTCATAAAAATTAAATACTAAAATAAATGGGTATGAAAGTCAGAACAAAAGTACTTTTTATTTTGCCTAATTATTAATACTAATTTATCAAAAAAAGATACTTAACGGACGCCAATCGGATATTAATAAAAGGATTTAAGCGCTCTAAAGCATTATAAATGCCTGTACTTTTTTATGCAACTTCTACTAAGTGAGTCCCCTTTTCGAGCATAGCTATCAGCAATACCCCTTTAACGTGTCCTGCACAATGGCCTCTATATCCTGTAATCGCATACACTTAAAATGTCCCTTAGGGCATTTTTTCAACCCAAAATTAGAACAGGGTTGACATGAAAGACCAGGCACAATATAATTGCGATAGTTCGAAGGATTCGCCGTGCCATAATAAGGTTCCACCGCCAATTTTGGAGAAGTCCCCCCCCATACAGCCATTACCCTTTTATTGAAAGCACAGGCGATGTATTGCAGACCGGTATCATGGGAAATCACCCACGCCGCCTGCCGGATCAAATCCGCCGAGCCGTTCAGAGAAAACACACCGCAACCATTCCAGGCACTTGTATTATTGGTAGCCTGGATAATCTTCTCACCAATTACTTTATCTTCTGGCCCTCCCATGAGAATTAATGGGCAGTCCAGGCGGTTGACTAATTCAATCAGTTTTTCAGGGGGAAGTTTTTTGGTATAGTAAGAAGCACCGATAACAATGGCCCCATAACCACTTTGCAAAAATTCTGGTAAAGATTTTATATCCACCCTATCCTTTTCACCAATAAAATAATCCAAACCCTGCCCGTCATCCTTAACATCCAGGGGCAATAGTGTATTTAAGCTCCTGGTAGTAATATGCGTAGACGGCATTAGATCCCAGTGAAATTTGGTTAACAGGAATTTCTGGATACTTAGTTTTTGATAACTATACCATTTTGCTTTTAAGACAAACCGTAATCTAAGGGTTCTGAGATTCTTATGCAGATCTATTATATAGTCGAAGTTTTCGGTTTTCAAATCTGCGGCCATCTGCTTAAAATCACCATCAAGATAATGGAATTTATCGATGTAAGGATTAGCCTCAGTTACTGCCTTCATTTTCATTTTGGTCAGAAAATGAACTTCACTGTCGGGATAACGTTTCTTTAGGCACCTGATTGCAGGTGTCGCGAGCACGATATCGCCAATTGATGAGAAGCGAATTACCAGAAATTTCATCAGGAAGCGGGCGAAGTTGGCGTCGGTTTAATAATATGCAGCGGCTTAAAAATCTTTGGTGCCATGGTAACAAAAATAAGTCCGACGATGACCAGCAATAAAGAGATAATCTCCGCCTGTGAGGGATGAAATAATATATCATATTTTGTGTTCACCCGGATTTGTTCAATTAAGAAGCGCTCCGCACCATTTACAATTAAATACAAGCCAAAGAGTTTACCAGGATAAGTGATCTTTTTACGCAGGCTCCAAAGGATCCCAAAAAGGATCACCGACATGATGATCTCATAGAGCGGTGTAGGATAAACAGGCAAAGGCAGGTAATTACAATACTGCCCCCATTGACAACTGGCCAGTGCAATTCCCTGTCCATTCACGTTGTGTGGGTAAGAAAAAGCGAATAACCAATCCGGCAGCCAGCTAGCGCCCCTAAAGGCCGCATGCTGGATCTCTCCTACAATACCATATTGTTCCGTATGATTTTTAAATAGCACCGCTGCTTGCTGAAACTGCTGCGGCGTACAAAGACGCAGTGAGCCGTCAGGATTTGAAAGATAAGCACTATTGATAATTCCCCAGTCTCCATCTCCTGCCACCTGGCAACCAATTCTGCCAAGTCCGTAGGACAACATCAGAATAGGCGCTACGCTATCCGCCACGTTAATAAAACGCATTTTGTTTTTGCGAAAATAAATCCAAAGTGCAATGATGGCCACAATCAATCCGCCATAAAATGTAAGGCCGCTGGGAGAAAACAAATTTCCCCACGGATCCTGGATAAACCTGTCCCAGTTTTCCAGATTATCAAAGATTTTGGCACCGATAAAGCCCGCAATAGCGGATATAATCACTATATCCCCCACCCGATCACTAGGCCAGATACGCACTGTACGCTGTTCAGGCTGCGCCAGTTTAGACTTATTCTTGTCTTTCCATTTAAGGTAAAGAAAAAGACCGCCTAATACCAGCCCCGCCAGCCAGCTGCCGGCACCGGAAAAAATAAAGGCTTGCGGATTGGCCATTGCCCCCTTGGTAAAGAAAATACCCAGGATCTTGTAACCAAATACAAAGCCCAGTATAAAATTTGAAAGGAGTTCACCCAGACTCGCCGGCTGCCCAATGGTAATTTTCTTTTCCGTATAAGTGAAATACCCCAGGGCCTGGCGTCGTTTAAATTCCTTAGAGATCAGCCATGCAGACACCAGAAAGGAAATCGCGACAAAAAACCCGAATGAGTTAACTACTTTTAAGACCGATATTTTAATGCCAAATAAATCCCAAAATAAATAATATAGATTAGGGTACATTGCTCAGTTTTTTAATGTCTGGTTCGCAATAATAAGGAAAAATATCTACAAATGTCCTTTGAAAAAAATTCCTACATAGAAATGTAGGAATTATAACCCTTAAAACAACCAACATGAAAGCGTTTATATATAGATATTATATAGTATTATATATATGTAAAATAGGCTACCAAAAGTAACCATTTAAGGGAATACAAACAAAATAATTCTTGTTTATTTTGTGAGTGCCAGCTCAATTACTTCCATCATGGTACGGACATAATAAAATTTTACACCTTTAATAAATGAAGGATCAATCTCCTGTACATCTTTTTCGTTCTCAAAACAAAGGATAAGCTCTTTTAGACCTGCTCTTTTAGCAGCCAGCACTTTTTCCTTAATGCCGCCAACTGGAAGTACCTGGCCACGTAAAGTAATCTCACCTGTCATCCCTAAGTAAGACTTTACTTTTCTACCAGTAAAGGCAGAGGTAATGGCTGATAACATGGTAATACCTGCACTTGGGCCATCTTTGGGAACGGCACCTTCCGGTACATGGATATGAATATTTTTCTTTTCAAAGAGTTCAGGATCAATGCCCAATTCTTTACTATGGGCTTTGACATAAGTAAGTGCCGTCATGGCACTTTCTTTCATCACATCTCCCAGATTACCGGTGAGTCTCAGCTCACCTTTGCCCGCGCTGGGCAAGGCTTCAATAAACAAAATATCACCGCCGACACTGGTCCAGGCAAGCCCCACCGCAACACCACTGATCCCGGCAATCCTGTACAATTCATTGGAGTACCTTGTCTTACCTAAAATCTGAGCGACCAAGGCTTCGGTTATGGACGCAGGCAGTGGCTGCTCCAAAGCCACCAATTTAGCCAGATAGCGCATCACACTGGCCAACTGACGATCCAACTCCCTGACGCCGCTTTCTCTTGTGTACTGTTCAATAATTTTCTCGATAACCTTATTGGAAAGTTTTATCTTGGTCTTACCGAGTCCATGCGCCTCTTTTTGTTTGGGGATCAAATACTTTTTGGCAATCTCCAGTTTTTCTTCAATGGCATAACCATTCAGATTAATGATCTCCAGGCGATCTCTTAAGGCCGGTTGGATACTGGCCAGATCATTAGCCGTAGCAATAAACAGGACTTTGCTCAGATCATATTCCAGTTCCAAATAATTATCATAAAACGTAGCATTTTGCTCAGGATCAAGAACTTCCAAAAGTGCAGATGAAGGATCTCCCCTGTGATCTGCCCCTACTTTATCAATCTCATCCAGTATAATGACCGGATTGGAAGTTTTTGCTTTTTTGATATTCTGTAAATCCTGCCCGGCATGGCACCAATATAGGTTTTACGATGTCCCCTGATTTCACTTTCATCATGCAGACCACCCAGACTAAGCCGGATGTATTTTCTACCAATCGCACTGGCAATACTTTTTCCAAGAGAAGTCTTACCTATTCCCGGAGGTCCTACAAAACAAAGGATAGGGCTTTTCATATCCCCTTTCAACTTTAAGACGGCCAGGTACTCTAAAATTCTTTCTTTGATTTTGGTTACGCCGTAGTGATCCTGATTGAGTACTGTTTCTGCAAACTTTAGATCATAATTATCTTTCGTATAATCCTCCCAAGGCAGGTTAAGCAGAAAATCAGTATGATTATATAATACAGAATAATCCGGTGTACTGGAATGCATTCTTTCCAACTTGCTCATATTCGCATTAAAAAGCTCCTTGGCTGCCTCTGGCCATTTTTTCGTTTCAGCCCGCTTTTTCATCGCGCTAAGCTCCATGTCATTATCCGCTCCCAGCTCATCTTTAATACTCTTGAGTTGCTGCTGGAGAAAATATTCCCGTTGTTGTTTGTCAATTTCCGTACGGGCATTATTGGTGACTTTATTTTTGAGTTCCACAAACTGCAATTGCTTTTGCAACAAGTTGATCAAAAGGATGCTACGCTGCTCAATTGAACTTGTTTCAAGCAGCTGTTGTTTATCGCGAACATCCACATTCATATTGCCTGCGACAAAATTGATCAAAAATTCAGGACTTTCAATATTGCGCAGGATAATCGCTGCCTCTGTAGGCATATTAGGAGAAAGTTGGATAATTTGAGCCGCCAGATCTTTAATACTGTCAATATGGGCCAGAAAGTCCTGTGCTTCCGGCACATTTTGGTCTGCGGACAATGTTATTCTGGCCTTAAAATAAGGATCGCTTTGTGTAATTTCCTTAAGGTCAAAGCGTTTCTTCCCCTGAATAATAATGGTCGTCCCGCCATCCGGCATCCGGATCAGCTTAACAATCTTGGCCACTGTACCAATCTGACAAAGATCCTCTGCCGTTGGTTCCTCTATCTGGTCGTCCTTTTGAGCAAGCACGCCTATTAACCGGCCGCCTTTATAGGCCTCCGTCACTGCCTGGATACTTTTATCACGCCCCACCGTTATTGGAATAACCACCCCGGGAAATAAAACTGTATTGCGTAAAGGTAACAGTATCAGTTCTTCCGGGATATCTAATGGTTCTTTATCATCGCCCATTTCATTCATGGGTAACAGCGGCAAAAATTCACTCTCCTCCATTTGCTGCAATAAAATATCGTTATATTTATTATTCATAATATATTGTAGGTTACTTCAAATTACCTGCCTGCCTAACAGCTGGATTTCATCCAGGTGATATTATTCGTTATCGTCAAATTGTCACACAAATACAGGCAGACTGTTGACAATAAGGGTAGTCAATTTGGATGCCAGCAGGAAAATCAAGGGATTAACCACCTAAATTGACACAATTTGGCGCGACCAGCAGCTAATTAATGACTTTTTTACATAGGTTTTGATAGAGTCTTGCTAATTTTGCTGACAAATAACCCGATTATTTTGAGTGTACAACAACGACCCTATTTTTATGAAGCTGATTTAAATGCTCAATGCAGCAGTTTCACCTTAAGTGAGACAACCAGTAAACACTGTGTTCAGGTCTTAAGAATGCAAATAGGTGATGAAATACAGCTAACAGACGGTCATGGCCTACTCACCACCGCCAGTATCACGCTTGCTCACAAAAAACATAGTCAGGTCCGAATCCTGGACAGGACACAACAACAGGCAACCCACAGTCAGGTAACTATAGCCATAGCACCTACCAAAAACATGGGTCGCATTGAATGGGCGCTCGAAAAATTAACAGAAATCGGCGTTTCCGAGATAATCCTGATGAAAACAGAAAGGACAGAGCGGACCGTAGTCAAATTGGAAAGAGTAGAGCAAATTCTGATCTCCGCCATGCTGCAAAGCAGACAGGTCTATTTACCCAGATTAAAGGGCCTGGTCGCATTTGAGACTGTGCTTGCCGATTACCAGGGATTTTCTCATAAATGGATTGCCCACTGCTTGGATCAGGACAGTAAAAAGTCATTAAGCCCCGCCCAGAAAAAAGAGTCCCATATCATACTAATCGGTCCCGAAGGAGATTTTAGCAGTCGCGAAATTGATTTGGCAATGGCACCAGAAAATCAATTTGAACCAGTAACTTTGGGTAATACCCGACTTAGGACGGAGACTGCTGGACTCGTGGCCGGCGTATTACTGAAAATTTAAATAGAATAAATCTGCAAATCACTAAATAATCTGAACTTAAAACACCTGTTAATTAATGAATTTTAGAAAATTACTCTTATCAACCACCATCCTTACCTTACTTTTTGCCTCCTGTGGCCAGCGAAAGAACAGAAAAGTAAAAATTGATGAAACGATCACACCGCAGACTTCATACAACAATCTGTTTCTGGATAGTAATGCCATCCGCCAATTTATTGCAGCAGACACTGTCTATAAACCCTATGCCGAGATGTTTATTAACTTTTACCGGCACCGTAATTTTGAGTTTGCCTGGTTTGATACCAGTGGGCTGGTAGAACAGGCGCATAATTTTGTCAATCTATTAAGCGCAGATGCCAAATCCATGCGCAGACAAGATAGTACAGTAAGTGAGAAAAAGATTGCCGCTATTTTGGACAGGTTCACTGACAGTTTGCCAGAAGGCCTGACGCATACCGAATTAATTCATGCAGAACTGGTGATGACCGGTGAATTTTTCCGTCATGCCGAACAAGTATTTAAAGGCAAGGGCGGGCTCGATGCCACACAGCTAGGCTGGTATATTCCCAGAAAAAAATTGATTTTTCGGCGCTTTTGGATTCTACCATCAATGGAAAGGAAACACCGGACGAAGAGAAATTACTGAATCCACAATTTAAAAAATTACGAACAGCGCTCCAAAAGTATATAGACCTTAAAAATGAAAATCATCCTTGGGACTCTATAGCGCTTGAGCGCCCCAAACTCGTGTTGGGTGATTCTGGTGGCGCTATATCCGCCATAAAAGACCGCCTGCATTACCTGGGAGATCTTAACGATGCGCCGAGCGACGACAAATATGACAAAGACACAAAAGATGCTGTTAAATCTTTTCAGTCACGTTATGGCTTATCCCCGGATGGTGTTGTTGGTCCTAATTTTATGAAGGCCTTGAATATTCCACTGGACACATTAATCAGAACCATTACTATTAATCTGGAAAGAGTCCGTTGGATCCCTAGCGAACTACCCAAAGAATACATCTGGGTAAATATACCAGATTACAAGCTCCATGCATATGAGCAAGGCAAAGAAGTCTTTAATATGCGCGTTATCGTAGGTTCTGCAGCACATGGCACTACTATTTTCTCCGGGAATATTAAATACATTGTATTTGCACCTTATTGGAATGTACCCACCAGTATCGTTAAAAACGAGATTCTGCCCGGCATTAAAAACAATCCTAATTACATAAAGAACCATAATATGGAGATTTATGGGAAGGATGGTAAATATCCACTGGTCAGACAACTTCCTGGGCCGGATAATGCGCTGGGCCGGGTAAAATTTCTTTTCCCCAACAGTTATAATATTTATTTACATGATACCCCTAATCACGATCTGTTTACTTCCAGAAACAGAGGCCTTAGTCACGGCTGCGTCCGGCTCTCAGAGCCGGAGAAAATGGCTGACTGGCTCCTAAGAAATGACACGACGCATTATCCAACGCAGGTCATCGACTCCTTAATGAATAAAAACACTAAAGAAAAATGGGTTACCCTGGATAAAACCGTACCGGTATACTTGGTATACTTTACGACTTGGGTAGATTCAGATTGCAAGATTAATTTCAGAAAAGATATTTATGGCCATGATGCCAAAATCGCTGAAAAACTGTTTAAATAGCCTAATCATTGAAAAGCAGCTCTAAATACGAGCTGCTTTTCAATGATTAATCAACCCACGGCAGAAGCCTTACGGATACATATCTGCTTGCCGTAACAGCAAAAGCACTTAAAATAATAATTGCTCCTTTAGAACGTTTTAAATAGAATATGGGGGTAATGGCAAAAGCCAACGTAGATTCCGGCCGCAATAGGCAGTTTAATAAGCGACCAGCGTCACAACTATTTATAGGTGTAATCATGATATTGGTACTGCTTAGCAGCAGTACTCACCTATTGTATGGCCAGGCAGGAACGACCATCAATCTTCGTGATGTCAAACCCGCCGAATTTGCCAAAAAACTACTTCGGGCAGAAAAGACTGATTATGGACCGCTGGGAAAGTTCCAACAGTTTATGCAAAACACGTTTACCCGGTTCAATTATCTCTATAATGCCAACCAGCGTCTTAAAGAGATCGTGGATAAAGCCACTGAGGATTACAAAGAAGACTATACACAGCTTTTGTCCTATTATCCTTATGACAGCAAGGCCATGGCTGCCAATAGTTATCTGGATTCCGTGATTCAGCATGCCACAGCCGGAATACTGCTGCACGATTTGCGCAACCAATACGTGGATGAACTTTATTTTTTACTGGGTAAAGCCTACTATTATCAAAAAAAATACGACACAGCGCATCAGGTTTTTCAATACCTAAACTATGCTTTTGCCCCAAAAGATGACGGTTACGATCTACCTATCGGCAGTAATATCAGTAAAGTAAAAACCAGTTTACCATCTTAAACCCCGAGCATAAAGGCATTAGTAAAAACAGCTACGCCCGAAAAGAAAGAAGAAATGACGGACTTATCTGGCAGGTGAAAAACTATATTCAGTCCGGTGATTTTATCCAGGCACGGGTGCTTTTGGGTTATATAGAAAAGGATAGTTTGCTACCAAAAAGGTTAATCCCACTTGTGGCCCAGACCCATGGATTTTTATTTTATAAACTAAAAGCCTATGACAGTGCGGCAAACTATCTGGTCAAAACAGATTTTCAACTATACAAAAGGGCTGTAAGGCCGCGCATGTATTATCTGACCGGTCAATTGTATGCGCTGGGAGGCGACAGCCTAAGGGCCGCCGACTATTTTGGCAAAGCCAAATCCTCGGCAATAGATCCGCTGTTAAGTATTTACAGCGCCCTGGCTGAGGCTTCCATGAGTAGGCGCGACTTAGTTGAGCAAATGAGCCTAAGCGCAGGTTCAAATAAAAAAGAAATGGCTGGCAGTCATATGGCACTGCTGGAAAAACTTTCCAGGAAGGACAAATTCAGAAGATACAAGGACGTTATCTATTACGCCGAGGCAGCCATAGCCTTAAAAAAGCAGGATAACAAATTGGGCCGCGATTTGCTACTTAGCAGTATAAAGGCCGGCAAAAAGATTACGCCACCCAATAATTGGCAAAAAAGCAGGACTTACTTTGCGCTGGCTGGATTAGACTACGACAAAAATAGCTTTTATGAAGCCGCCAAAAATTATGATAGTGTCAACTCCGCTGATCTGACCAGGCAAACAGACAGAAAACTATTAGACAATAGAAAAAGCCCCTTAAACCAGGTAGCTGGTCTGCTTGATTCAATTTATTTCCAGGACAGCCTTCAGCATCTGGCAGCCATGCCTGAAAAAGCGCGCCTGCAGCTATTAAAAGAAAAGGCAAAAGAAATCCGCAAGGCCATCCAGCAAAAGGCCGAGGCACAGCAAGGTGATATCTTAAATCCGGCCGTCCGCCGACCGGTAAATCAGGCGCCTACTAGTCTCTTTCCCAGTTCAGGGGCGACATCCACCACCTGGTATTTTAATAACCCGACGCTTAAAAATAGTGGCTATCAACTCTTTAAACAAAAGTTCGGCAACCGGCCCAATGTAGACAACTGGCAAAGAATAAGTGCCATTACAGGCAGGGGCGCAAAACCTATTAAATCAGCTTTAGGTAATGAACTATTAGCGGGTTTTAACCCAGATGGCTCGATCAAACTGGATAGCAGCAATATCCAGGCGGAGGACTTACTGCAAGGCCTTCCATTAACAGATTCCAGTTTAAAAATCAGCAATCATCAAATTGCAGCGCATCTTTTCCATGCCGGCCTTATTTTGCAAAATACCATGGAGAACTTTACAGGTGCCATCTACGTTTATGACTCCCTGATGCGTCGTTTTCCTTCCTGGGATTCCACGGACCAGGTTTTGTTCAATGAATTTATCTGCTGGACTTTACTTGGTAAAAAAAATCAGGCAGATATGGTTAAGACACAGTTAACTAAAGCCTACCCTGCCAGTAAATGGCTGGCAAAGATCAATAGGCAAGATAGTCTGCAAAATAATATCCCAGAAACCAGTCTTCAAAATAAGGCCACCTATGCCTATAACCAAGTCTATCAATTATTTTTAGCAGGTGATTTTAACAAAGCAGATTCTTTAAAACAAATTGCTGACAGACAGTATGGTCGGTTTTATTGGACAGCGCAACTCCTGTATATAGAATCCGTTTATTATATTGACGCTCATAAAGATTCAATAGCCGAGGGTAAACTGGAATATCTCATTAAAAATTTTAATACCTCTCCTGTCAGGCCCCAGGCACAACACTTGCTCAGTATTTTGAAAAGGCGATCAGAAATCCAGGCCTATCTTCGCCAGTTACATATTCTACCCACAGGTCAAATTCAGAACAGTCGCCTTTCCCGGCTGGAATCAGCTGCTGCAGGCCTGGCTGAGCAAAGAGAACGCCGCATTGCCATCTTAAGGAATCAAAAGATTCTGGATCTGCCAGATAGTGCAAATACACCCATTAATCAACTTGAAGGCGAATTAAACCGTCAAAGTGCGCAGATAGGGATCAGAGAAGCAGTTAAACCGGTCAATGAGCTTATAGACAGTACAAAGCTAGCGGTTACAACGGAAAATAACCCTGCCGTTGAAAATAGGCGTCCAGACACGACACAAATCAACAAACAACCTAATCATGCGGTTAGCCTTCCACCAATTTCCGCTAATCCAGATAAACAGGTGCGCTCTGCTCAGCCAACTGATTCCAGTACCAATAGTCAGGCTACGGATTCTGCCGCAAATAACCAGGCGGTTCAGCCACCACCAACTGTTACACAACCCGTATCTGCGCCCCCACAGGCCAATAACCTGAAACAGACCGCCACCATCAATGGGTTCACTTTTAACCCGGCTCAGCCACAATACGTAACAGTGATTTTGCATCACGTAGCGCCGGTCTTCGCCAGTGAAGCAGCGAATGCATTTAACCGGTATAACCTGCTGGCCTTTGAACATGATAAATGGCCAGTTAACCGACAGCAAAGCATCCCTGAAACGGATTTGGTTCAAATTGGTCCATTTAAGGATTATAAAGCTGCTGAGGCTTACCTTAAACAAATCCAGCCGGTAGCGCCTAGTACCATTCTGCCCTGGCTCGCACCGGACAAATTTGAGCTAATCATTGTAAGTCCACAGAATACCAATAAGTTAAAATCAAAAGAAGATTTAAAAAATTACCAAGAGGCCTGGAAGCAATTTGAGGCGAAATAGAATTTTATGGCTATCTTTCAGGAAGTCATTATTTTTGGCTGGGTAGTTAAAAATGAACTTAGTACCAGCCTTAACTGCGTGGTTAAAATCCGCGCGGCATAAACGGTTCAATTTTTGATTAAATGTGGCAACAAAAGCAATAAAATCTTTGTGTACTAAAATACCATAGAATTTAACCTATTTAGATTTAGAATTTAAAGCATGACGCAGCAAAACAAGCAAAGGTCAGGTTCCGGCAGCAAACCAAATAGAGGGGACAGTAAACAACCAGGCAAAAAGCGAAATAAAGTCGTTCGCATCCTATGGATCGTCTTTTTTGCCGGTCTTTTAGGCGCCTGTCTTTTAATCGCAATGGCAAACTATGGATTGCTGGGAGAAATGCCCTCCATCGAACAGCTGCAAAACCCAAATGCCTCAGAAGCCAGTCAGATTTATGCAGATGATGGCACCTTAATGGGAAAGATCTATTCCGAGGACAGAATCAATGTTTCTTTTGACCAGATTAGCCCGCATGTCATCCAGGCACTCGTGGCAACGGAAGATGAAAGATTTTATCAGCATAGCGGTATCGATCCACGTTCGCTGGCCAGAGCATTATTTTCACTAGGTGGCGAAGGTGGTGCCAGTACAATTACGATGCAAACGGCCAAAAACCTTTTTACTGATTATAAACGCAATGCCTTTATCCGTATTATTCAAAAACTCAAAGAATCCATTATTGCCATAAAACTGGAAAGAAATTTTACCAAAAATGAAATAGTCACGCTTTATCTGAACACTGTACCCTTTGGAGATAATGTATATGGTATCCGCAATGCTGCCAGAACATTTTTTCAGGTGAATCCGGCAGATTTGAATATCAACCAGGCGGCCGTTTTGATCGGGATGCTCAAGGCGTCTACTACCTATAACCCGAGGCTGCACATGGATAAAGCCTTGCAGCGCCGCAATGTGGTCATTAATCAGATGCTGCGCAATCATTTTGTTTCTGCGGCAGATGCCGAAAGAATAAAAAAGGAACCCATTACACTCAACTATCATAAGATGAGTAATTCTAATGGGTTGGCCCCTTATTTCAGGATGGAACTTATCCGCCAGCTGAAAGCCTGGTGCGCGGATCCTGCCAATAAAAAACCGGACGGAACAACTTATAATTTATATAAGGACGGTCTTAAAATCTATACGACCATTAATCCAGATCTGCAACGCTATGCTGAGAGCGCAGTAGCCAAACACATGAGCTCCATGCAAAAATTACTCGACAGGCAACAAAATATAAAAGACGGCAGTATTTGGAAAGGACATGAAATTACCATCACCCGTTCTATGAAACGCAGCAACCGATGGAGAGCATCCAAGGACAACGGTATGAGCGATGCAGACATAGAAAAGTCCTTCCATGTCAAAACAAAAATGCGGGTATTTGCCTGGAATAAACAAAGACATACAGACACCATAATGACGCCTTACGATTCCATTAAATATACCAAACAAATGTTACAGGCAGGTGTCATGGCAATGGATCCAATCTCAGGTGAGGTCAAAGCCTGGGTTGGTGGAATCGATTTTCAGACTTATAAATTTGACCATGTGAATATTCATACGAAAAGACAGGTGGGGTCAACCATCAAACCCCTGCTCTATAGTATGGCAATCGAACAAGGTGGATTTACCCCCAGCACCCCTGTAGAAGATGTCCAACAGTATTTTAAAGGATATGGAAATGTCCCGGCAACCAGCGCTACCTGCACCGGCAGAACCATGCCGATGAGTGAAGCCTTGGCAGAATCCCGCAACTGCGCTACGGCTTACATCATGAAGCAACTAGGGCCAGAGGGTAATGAAGGGGCGGTTAAATTTGTTGATTTTCTTAAAACCTGTGGAATTACGTCAAAAATAGACCCTTATCCTTCCATTGCCTTGGGTAGTGGGGAAATCTCTCTTTATGAAATGATGCAGGCCTATTCCATGTTCCCAGGCAGAGGCTTCACCGTTCAACCGATGATTATTACCCGTATTGAGGATGCACATCATAATATCTTATACACCAGCACTCCCAAGCGTAAACAGGTCATTAGTGATATTACCTCCAGTTCACTGGTGTCCATGATGCAGGATGTCATTGATTATGGTACAGGTCGTAGAATGGCCAGCTACGATATACCAGGCGAGATTGCCGGTAAAACAGGTACAACCAATGACAACAGCGATGCCTGGTTTATTGGCTTCACCCCGCAGCTTTTAGTGGGTGTATGGACAGGCTGCGATAGTCGCTTTATCCGCTTTAACAGCACAGCTATCGGACAAGGTTCTTCGCTGGCCCTACCAATCTGGGCTTACTTTTTCCAAAAGCCTATAAGGATAAAAATGCCGGTCTGAACGCCAGTCAACGATTTAATACAGGCGGCTCAAATCCAGCAGCATCCATTATCTATGACTGGGCACATGACATCAAAGACAGCACAGATAGTATCCAAAATAATATACTCAATCAACCAGGGCTCAAACCACAGGATATCGGTCCGGAAAGTGATACCAATATCAACAATACCGACCAAAATGATGTTCCGCTTATAGGTGGCAGCTCTTCGGGCAATAAAACCAAACCCAAAGCAGTGATGCCGGCTCCCAAAAAAGAAGAGCCTAAAAAAAAGGGGTTATTTAGAAAAATATTTGGCGGAGGTAAGGATAAAAAAATAAATAGCCTGCATCCGGCCCCTGGTCATTAATCTCATTAGTAATTATAACTCCAATGATTTACAAGAAGATACATCCTTAAATTCATTGGAGTTTTCGTATTACGGATTAGTAGAATAAAAATATTTAGCTTTTTTATCGAAAAAAACTCCAAAATATTTGGGAGTCATGCCAATACTTAGTAAATTGCACTAATCGTATTAGTGTTCACTCTAAAACTTAAAAAACATGACTACATACGCTGGTAAAAACCTCAAATATCTAAGAAAACTACGTGGCTGGACACAGGCACAAATGGCTGATAAACTGGGTATTAAACGTTCCCTAATCGGCGCCTATGAAGAAAGTCGCGCTGAGCCACGTATTGACGTACTGACTGCTATTGGTCAGATTTTCAAATTAAGCCTGGATGAATTATTCCTGGAAGATCTGGACCAACCAGGTGAAGGGACTTATTTAGACAGAAGACGCGCCATGATGATGGCCAGTACCACGGAAGCCAAAGTGCAATTTGTGCCAGTCAAGGCGGCTGCCGGCTATCTGGCTGGTTATGAAGATAATGAGTTTTTAGATGAGCTCAACACCTTTACCTTGCCTATGCTGGCTCCAGGATTTTACCGCGCCTTTGAAATCGTAGGCGACAGCATGTTGCCCACACCGAGTGGCAGTGTAGTTGTAGGCGAGAAGGTGGAGCATCTGGGAGATGTCAAAAATAACAACGCATATATCGTTGTTTCCAGAAGCAATGGGATCGTCTATAAAAGAATTGTACGCAATAATAAAATCAAGGACCAAGTTACCCTGGTAAGCGATAACCCCATATTCGAGCCTTATGCGGTAGATGCGATCGATATAATGGAAATCTGGAAAGCACAGATGATCATTTCCAAGATTGATAAACATCAAAGATGGGATGTCGGACAGATGGCTGGCCTGGCAGGCGTTGTCAATAACCTGCAACAAGAAGTGGCCTCGCTGAAAAAGCAAATCAGCTAGAAATATCAAGGCATGAATATGAAATGCGGTCAATTGTTTGAGAGCAAATAATTGACCGCATTTTTGTGCATATATGTCACCTTATCCTCTGTAAAGTATTTGAACCCAGACCAGCTCTTTGCAGTTATCTTAAATACGCTTATCTTATGCACTGGAGAAACAGTATGCTTTTCTAACATGGGGGCATACTATTGCTAAAAAGCATATCATTGCATTGATCTGACCGATTCCTGTAGTTCTAGCAGGATTCTCCTGGGACGGAATTACACCCTTTTTTTTTATAGCTCGACAAAATGACAACGCGTCCCAGTTGTTAGAAGCATTTGAAGTTATCAGTTAAATTTTAGAAATATCATTGCATTTTTTCAGGGATCTCATTGAATTTATTTGGCTTTCCTGCCCCTAGCCTGGTCGCGTAATTTGCGAAACTCTTTGCATATTATTTGCGTAACAAATATACGATTTTGGGATAATTTTGGTTGATTTAAGTTTAATTCGGTTGCGCTGAAACCCACTAGGCATAAGAAAACCCGCTGTTTATGCGGGTTCATGGGTGGCCTCGCCAAGAATCGAACTTGGATCTGGAGCTTCGGAAACTCATATACTATCCATTGTACTACGAGGCCTTACATACCGGTCCTTATGCCAACCGGGATGCAAATATAAACGCAAGAATTGTATTTTCAGCCGATTTAAGCATTTTCTTCCCACACTTTGACTAATTCTACTAAAACTTCTACTGATTTTCCATATCACTAATACCAATCCATTCATGACGGGAATGAATGGCCTGCATCCCTGTAAATATATTTGGACATGGCAGTCCCATAAAGCTTAGACGGCTGCCATCAGTGCCTCCCCTGATCGGCTCGTTTGTCACGGTGAGGCCAACATTTTTGTACGCTTTGATCGCATTTTCTGCCACCTCAGGGTATTGCTGCAGAATTTCTTTCATATTGCGGTATTGTTCCTTTACAGTAAAATCCAGCTTTACACCCGGATACTGTTTAATAATGCCCTCCGCAATTGATTTTAACCTCGTTTCGTGTTTTGCCAGGTTAGCTGTTATAAAATCCCTGACAATAAAGTCAATGGAGGCCTCCTCAGCAATTCCTTCTATCTTAACAGGGTGTACAAATCCTTCTCTGCCACTGGTCGTCTCGGGACTAAATTCATTTTTAGGTAAGCCGGCCAGGATTTCCCCTACAATTTTAAGGGCGTTGATCAGTTTGCCTTTGGCATAGCCGGGGTGTGCAATTACACCATGTACCCTGAGCTTAGCACTGTCCGCGCTAAAAGTCTCATCTTCAAAACTCCCGAGTTCACCACCATCTAGTGTATACCCAAAATCCGCACCTACCCTATTTAGATCTACCTTCTCCGTTCCTCTTCCCGTTTCTTCATCTGGCGTAAATAAAATTTTGATCGTGCCGTGTTGTACTGATGGATGGCTTTGTAAATAGTTCGCCAGATCCATAATGATGGCCACACCACTTTTGTCGTCGCCGCCCAACAGGGTTTTGCCGCTCGCCGTAATAATAGATTTCCCCATTTGCGTTTTAAGATAAGGATAGTCAGACACGCGGATGATCTGATCGGCGTCATCTGGCAACTGAATATCATGGCCATCATAATCTTTGTGCACAATTGGTTTTACATTAGTGCCTGAACAATCAGGGGCCGTATCCACATGTGCACAAAAACAAATCACCGGCACTTTTTTATCTGTATTGGCTTCAATCGTTGCATAAACATAGCCATTTTCGTCCATTGCAGCGTCATGAATACCCATTTCCAAAAGCTCACTAACCAGCAGCCGGCTCAGATCCTTTTGCTTCTCTGAGGACGGGAATGCGCCGTTATCAGGATCGCTTTGCGTATCTATCTGGACATATCGTAAAAACCTGTCTGTTACCGTATAACTATATTGATTTAACATATTGCATCTGATTTGTTCGCAAAGTACAAAAAATTGCGGCCACTCGCAGACAAGTAGCCATTTTTAACCAATTGCTTCAAACTATCGTTACGCTTTTAGAGGAATTAGTTTTTTTTTCAAAAAATGTAAATAACTAAGTAGTATCTTTCCGGAACTTTTTAAATACCCGGTCTGAGGCCTGTTTAGGGTGCTAATACTCAATAAAAGAAGGCCGATCGCCTGGGTATTCAATTAAAAAAAGCAATGAATGAAAGTAGTTATTGCAGGGTCTGGATATGTTGGTCTGGTAACAGGAGCCTGTCTGGCAGATATTGGTGTAGAAGTATGCTGTGTAGATATAGACCAGCAAAAGATTGATAACCTTAATAAGGGCATCTTACCCATATTTGAACCTGGCCTGGAAGACATCATCCACCGCAATGTCAGAAGCAAAAGGCTTCATTTTAGTAATTCCATTCAGGAGAATATAAAGGGCGCCGGCGCTGTATTTATAGCCGTAGGCACCCCACCAGGTGAGGATGGCAGTGCAGATATGCAATATGTGCTGGCGGTAGCCAGTGCCATTGGTGACTGCCTGGAAGATTACAGCGTTGTTGTTACCAAAAGTACGGTCCCTGTTGGCTCCTCCGAAAAAGTCCGGGCTGCTATCAAGCATGCTTTGAGTAAAAGAAATCTGGATATTCCCTTTGATGTGGTTTCTAACCCTGAGTTCCTAAAAGAAGGTGCTGCCATTAAAGATTTTATGAGTCCGGACAGAATCGTTGTCGGCATTGACAGTGACAGGGCCAAAGAAACCATGGACACCCTGTATAAGCCATTTTTATTAAATGGCTACCGGATTCTCTATATGGATATTCCTTCCGCAGAAATGACCAAGTATGCCGCCAATGCGATGCTGGCCACCCGTATCAGTTTTATGAATGATATTGCCAATCTCTGTGAGAAGATAGGCGCCAATGTTTCTCATGTAAGGGCGGGCATCGGAGCCGATCCACGTATCGGCAAAAAATTCCTCTATCCCGGTGTTGGATATGGGGGGTCTTGTTTCCCAAAAGATGTAAAAGCTTTACTGCGTACTGGAAAGGATTATGCTTACCCATTAAGACTACTGGAAGCGGTGGAAGCAGTCAATGATGATCAGAAAAAAATAATCTTTGATAAAATCAACCGCCATTACGACAACAACCTCAAAGGGAAAACAATCGCTGTCTGGGGGCTGGCGTTTAAACCTAATACAGATGATATTCGTGAGGCACCGGCGCTGGTACTGATCGAGTCGCTGCTTGCAGCTGGCGCAAAGGTTCAGGTGTATGATCCGGAAGCCATGAAAGAGGCCCATAAACTACTTGGAGACCGCGTCGCCTGGGCCGAAGATGTTTATGACTGCGTTAAAAATGCGGATGCCGTAGCTCTTGTAACCGAATGGAATGCCTTCAGACTTCCTAACTGGGTACAGATTAAAAACTTAATGGCTGCGCCAGTGGTTTTTGATGGCAGAAATATCTATGATGATGTGCAGTTAACAAAAGCTGGATTTACCTATTACGGTATTGGCCAGTAACCCCAAAAAATAGAAAATTAAAAGTCCGGTAGGGCTAACAGTAACCCAGGACTTTTAATTTTAATACACTCGCTACAGTAATACTATCCGTAATCTTGCCTTGCATAACCCATTCAAAGACCCGGGCTAAGGGCTGACGCATTGTTTGCAATTTTTCAGTAGGCTCTGGAGCCGCCTGCTTTTGCGTAAGACCCGTCGCTAAAAAGACCGTAGCCTCCTCATCCGTTACTGAGTTGGATAAATCCATTTGCAAAAGCGTCTCCCACTTATCTGCCACCAAACCAGTTTCTTCCAATAATTCTCTTTTGGCAGCTGCTAATGGGGCTTCATTCAGCGGGCCACCACCTTCAGGAAGTTCCCAGCTATAACGATCCAACACAAACCGGTACTGCCCCACCAGGTATATATGACGCTGTTGGTCCAGAGCGACAACACCTATAGCTCTGTTTTTAAAATGCACTTTACCATAGATACCATCGCCACCTGATGGGTTAATGACATCATATTGTGTAATTTGTATCCAGGGATTATTATACACCTCCTGCTGGTCTTTAATCTTCCAGGGATTTGATTCTACCGGTAATTTATCCATTATACAAAAAAAATTAAGCGTAATGATTAGGCCAAACTATGGATAAAATCAAACTTGGTGACAATATGATGATTCCCTAACTCGTCTGCCACCAAAATGGCTCCATTTTCCCGGCTAATCAAATGACTGCTTTTCTCAATGGGTGTCTCCATAGCCACGATTGGGTAAGGTTTTTCCATTACCTGACTGACTTTTTCATTTTTAAGTTCTGGATTTGCAAAAATCTTCTGAAACAAGCCACTCTCACTAATTGAACCAATAAATTCATCCCCTTGTTTTACGGGGATATTCTCGATATCAAATTTTTTCATAAGCTCGACTGCCTGCACGACTGTCTTATCCGGCTCAATGGCAATCAGTTTATTGTCCTTACGGCCACTTATAATATCTTTTAAGGTTTTTACTTCCATAAAACCTCTTTCCATCATCCATTCATCATTGTAGATCTTGCCCACATAGCGGCTACCATGATCATGGAAAATCACGACGACAACATCCTCTTTTTTAAGCTTGTCTTTTAACTGAAAAATACCCTGTAGGGCACTTCCGGCACTATATCCTACAAAAATACCTTCCTCCTTGGTGATCCTTCTGGCCATGACAGCCGCATCTTTGTCCGTCACTTGTTCAAAATGATCGATGTAATTCATGTCAAAGTTTTGAGGAACAAAATCCTCACCAATACCTTCTGTTATATAGGGATAGACTTCCTTTTGATCCAGTTCTCCGGTGCGGAAATATTTAGTCAACAAAGAACCATAACTATCTATGGCCCACACCTGAATATCCTTATTCTTTTCTTTCAGGTATTTACCGACACCGCTTACAGTGCCGCCCGTACCAGAGGCCACCACTAAATGCGTAATCTTTCCTTCGGTTTGCGCCCATATTTCTGGACCCGTTTGCTCATAATGGGCCAGGCGGTTGGCCAGATTATCATATTGGTTGACATAAAATGAATTAGGGGTCTGCTCAGCAAGTCTTCTGGATACAGAATAATAGCTTTGCGGATCTTCCGGTTCCACGTTAGTCGGACATACAATTACTTCAGCCCCCAACGCTTTAAGAATATCTACCTTTTCCTTACTTTGCTTATCGGTCGTAGTAAAAATACATTTATAGCCTTTTACGATGGCAGCCAAGGCGAGTCCCATGCCGGTATTGCCACTGGTCCCCTCGATTATCGTTCCTCCAGGTTTTAGCAACCCTTGTTTTTCAGCAACATCCACCATTTTAATGGCCATACGGTCTTTCACGGAGTTACCGGGGTTAAAATATTCCACTTTGGCCAAAACCTTACAGGGTAATCCTCTGACACTTTTGTTCAGTTCGATCATAGGGGTATTACCAATGGTTTCTAAAATGTTTTGTAGCCACATAGTCTATTAAATTAGTGATATAATATACAAATTTACATTAAGTTTTTTGAACAGCTGTCATTAACGGAAGGAAAAGCAGGGATTTCCTAAATTAAATCATGGCTAAAAATAAATACCGCTATCAAGCAGAAGGACGATCCTTATGTAGGGATCGTCCTTCTATCTGATTATTTACAGAATTGCCAATTTGATATGACTTTATTTCTTTTTGCGTACATCCTGCATTTTTTTCTGTTGTTGCTGCATGGCTTCCATACGCGCCTGGAACTTACTTTTCTGCTTAGGCTGTTTTCGTTTGGTATTGATTTCTGCCAGGATCTTGTCGTGATCCAAAATGTATTTTTGGATGACCAACTGTATGCCAAGCGTTACTAAGTTACTAACGGTATAATAGAGCGTCAATGCACAAGGCAGGCCGTTGAAAACAAAGAAGAAGATAAACGGCATGAAATAAGGCATGTATTTCATCATGGCCTGGTTTTGACCTGTTGATGGAGACATGTTCATATTATACATGCTGGTAAACATACTGGTCACACAATAGGTGATCGTAAACAAACTCAAGTGATCGCCCAGTAAAGGTACATGTGTATTAAAATGAATAATGGCATCATAGGCAGAAAGATCTTTGGCCCAAAGGAAACTCTGGCCTCTTAATGCAATACTGGAGTTAAAAAAGCGGTAGAGCGCCAAAAATATCGGTATTTGCAAGAGCATAGGCATACATCCACTAAGTGGATTGGCCCCAGCTTCCCTAAAAAGCTTCATTTGCTCCATTGCAAATCCTTGTTGATCTTTCCCGAATTTTTCCTTCAGCGCATCAATTTCTGGCTTAAGCACCTTCATTTTGGCACTGCTGTAATAACTTTTATAAGTCAGCGGAGAAGTAATCAGACGGATAAAGATGGTCAGCAGTATAATGACCCAACCAAAATTACTGACAAAGCTGGCTATAAAATTAAAGATCGGCATGATAAACCAGCGGTTGACGTATTTGGCAAATGCGTCAATACCAGAACCCAGATCCACCATATTATGCATACCGTTGTCATAAGCTTTCAGTATGTAATAATCATTGGGGCCATAGTACAATTGCAGGGGTATATTGACCGAGGCCGTGGCTGGTACATCAATTTTAAGGGTAGCCGTATCATGGAAAATTTGTTTGATGGAAGAATCTCCATCTTCTCCTGGCTGGGCAGTCATTTTTGCAGTACCGGAAGCAATCCCTGCTTTTGCCAACAGGGTCATATTAAAGAACTGCTGTTTAAAGGCCATCCAGTTTACCCCATTTTTGAACTGCTCATCTGCACCACTTGCTGCACGCTCATCATCATATCCCTTTTTAATATCATTATAGGCTAAATAAGACTGCTCTTTTTCATATTTAACCGCCAATTGTTGACGATGTAAAATATTCACCCAACTGATATTCAGTTTATTCTGGGTCAAAAGCTGAGAAGCGCCATTAATCAGGATATTCCAGTCCACCATATAATTGTCCTTTTTTATGACAAACTGGTGCTCGATAACCTGACCATTGGCATTTGTGAGCTTATAGGTAATAACCTCGCTGCCGTCCTGATTTTTTTTAATAGGCTCTGGCGTAAAATACAAATCTGTCGTCTCAGTAGAACTATTGGCGGAAGTGTTGATGGCATATCCTAGTTTATTAGACGCACCGCCCAGAATAACCTGAGTAGAATCAAAGGATTTATATTTTTTTAATTCGACTTTCTGTATCTGACCACCTTTATTGGAGAAGGTCACTTTCATCAGGTCATTTTCCACTACCTGGAACTGTTCATTACCATTTGCGGCATCAGCAAAAGTACCGGCTGCTCCAACTTTAGCCAGGGAATCCGCACTGAGGGAGTCTTTCACAAGCGCCACAGTGTCAACTGGTTTTGCCATGGATTTTTGGACCAACGCAATGGAATCCTTCACATGTTGCTGGCTTTTCTCATAAGCATCTTTTTGTTTGCCGGTAATTACAAAATAGCTAATAAACAATATACCCAGCAATGCCAGCCCTATAATGGTATTTTTATCTGTCTTCATTCAATGTTATTTACTAAGAATTTTTCCCCTAGTATTTTAAATTTTGAGTGGCAAAGGTAATGAAGACAGTAGAATATGCCAATCAAACCCCCTATCTTTTCGGTAAATAGTCAAATAGGGTTAGGTAAGCAGTCTATATATCTTAGCATTTATCGTCAATTTAGCGGAAAAGAAACAAAAAAGTGGCGCCTGAATTAATACAGATTACCAGATATGTCATATTTAATCCATACATAAATGGTCGGTTTCAATCCTAAGTCCTGCGGAAGTCGTATCTAATTATTATTTAATTGATAATATCTACTGTGTTTGTGTTGCGGATTTATCTGAACCATAAAATACTTTAAAACCAGACAAATTAAATTACACAAACGATTGACCGTCATTTTTGCTGAACATTTCCAATAGTTTTACCACTGTATTAGCCAACAGTCCAATTAATAGATGTAGCATACGGCAATATAGCTGCGCTGAATAGATGCCACTTGGTAGTATAGAAGGCGCTCTATTCAGATTAGACAATCTAAGCACATGTATTAAGGCAAGGCAGTTAAAAGGTAGTTATAAAGTACACAAATTTCAATGTTAAACATAAAAAACGGCTTTTATGCAACAGAAAAGATATCTATTCTTTCAGGTTTTAACCTTCATAATTGTCCTTTCACTTACAGCTGTCCAACCTGCAGGTGCCCAGGGAGCGGCTCCTTCTGAACACCTGGTCTTTTATTTTCCCTCTGACGCTGTTTTAAAAATGCACATGATTAAAATCACCCAAACGGCCTATGCTTCTTATTTTGAGATCAACAGTTTTACAAAAGGCTATGCAGGCTTGCAACACACGCCAGATAGTTCAAAAGGAAGTTCCCATACGATGATATCCTCCTTATGGGATCCCAACACAGCAAACGGAATATACGCCCAGGTAGATTATAAAGCGCCCGACACTTATACAGGTAGATTTGGGGGTGAAGGCGATGGCTATCAATCCATCAATCCCTATAACTGGACAATAAATAATTGGTATAACCAGGTCATCCGCAGCTGGAAATCAAATGGCCGACTTCATATCGCCACTTTTATTCAAAATCTCTCTAATAATAACTGGTTTCATACGGCGACCTTCTCCATACCAGATGAGCCAGGGTATTTAGGTCATAATAATGATGCATTTCTAGAAGACTGGACGGGGACCGGGTCTAACAGAGATGGACGTCATATCCGAAAAGCCTACTTTAAAGATTGTTGGAATTTAAGCACCACAGGCCAGTGGGAAAAACATACCAGCAGACATTTTAGTGCAAATGCCGGTGACTCCGCCAGAAATGGCATTTATGACAGGGCTTTTAATGCTGGCTATGATGCAAACCAAGATGCTTATTTTATGCAGCATGGAGGCAATACAACACCAAATGCCGGTTTTGGTTCTGGCAGAACGCTTAAACTACCTGCCCAGAGGGGTCAAGGATCCTCTCCAAGCCTAACGACAGGTGAGATCAAAAAGGTTTATGCTTCTTATGACCATCAAAAGGTCATTGTAAACTGGCAAATCAATGCCCAAAAGAGTCCACAACTCAGTGCTCGTGTGGAAATCTTGGATGCCCAAAAGCGCATAATTGCGTCCTATATAGATACTCTGCCCGAAAGACGCAGCGACACCTTAGATATACCTCTTTCTGCTGGCACTTATACAACTAAGGTTACCATCAGGGATATATTTAATCAATTGAGTGTCCCTGTTACCACTCGATTTATTGCAGGTAATAATAATTCCAAAAGTTGGTCCAGCAAGCATCCTATCTCAAGCGATCAAAAAAAGAGAATAAGCAGTAGATAAGAAGTAGATAAGCGGAAAAAGCAAAGTGGTTAAATAGGTAACTTATCTAAATAAAACAGCAGCATGACTACTAGCCTGACTACTAGCATGAATGACTATCCTATAAGGACTCAAAAAAAAGATGCTTTAAAAGTTACAGGATGACGCTTTTGCCTGGTAAACGCTACCCTAATCCAAAAATAAAAATTGCGCATTATATTATACAGTACTCAATAGGCAGACCAAATAATAATTGGGTGTTCCCTCCCACTTAGACAATTAGGTCACTTTCTAAAAATTAGAATTTTATATTCTCCAAATACGCCAAAACAAAAGCCACCCGTAAGAATACAGGTGGCAGAAAAACAAAATCCAAAATATGGGATGTTTATCAGACTTCTTTATATAATCTAATTCAGGTTAAATTAAAGTCCAAAATTGTATGCAACCCGAAGGCCTAAGAAATTGTTGGTTTTACCAGCATCATAAATTTTGCTGTCACTTTCAAATTTAACGGCAACATCCAGTGCATTATGACCACCAAGGTTAAATAAATAACCTACCTGAGGGCTATAAATAAAGGAAGCGGATTTGTCAGCAGCAACATCATCTTTACTGGTTAAAAATCCAGCACCTGCAGTACCTTGAATATACAGGTTGGTTGTTGGGAAATAATACTTCAGACCAGCACTTACCGGAATCACACCTAAGTCTTTACCAGTACCAACGCCTTCTTTAGCAAAGAAGTTATTATAACCAGCATTAACCACAACATACAGATCATTTTTCAGTACAGGAAAATCAGCCTGAACACTACCGCCAATTGACCAATCGTATGCATCTTTAAAACTTCCTAAAGGCAGTGAAGCCTGTGGGCCAACACTTAGCTGAATACCAGAACGGTCAGTCGTACTTTGTGCATTTGCATTAATGGTTAATCCAAGAACCAATGCAAGGGATAAAACGGCTATTTTGTTTAAAATTTTCATCATTTTTATTTTTGTTATCAATTTAATATCAATTCATCGTATCATTAAAAAACTGCAGTTTGATTAACGCATTGACAAGGCAAAGGTAGTACGGCGCATGGCCGCCGGCAATCCCAATATTAAGGTAAAAATGACCAATTTTCAGGAAAGGCAAAGAATGCATCAACCGCCTTGCATACTTACCATAATGTTTAATAATAAAAAGAGCTATTGTAAATAAAGTTTTAAAAACTGTTATTCACAATAGCCCCAACATCGCTGATATCAACTATTTCAATAAATGATAAATCAGTAAAAAAATAGCGTTAACTTAAACTTTGGTCAATTAACAAACGTTTACTTTTAGAAAAGAGAGATTAATATTTACTTTAATTGTCGTGCATTCTCAGGCGATATTTTTTTTCAGTGCTGTAGGTGCAAATCCAGCGAACTGCTTAAAAAATCTGGAAAAATGAGACGGTGTGTCAAAATTCAATTGATCGGAAATTTCTTTGACGCTCAACTGAGAATAATTCAGCAGGTAGGAAGCTTCCAGATAAATGCGACGGTGAATGATTTTAATAGCCGTTTCTCCTGTTTCTTTTTTAACAATCTCTCCTAAATAACCTGCACTAACAAAGAGTTTGTCAGCATACCATTGAACGGTTCGCTGATCCATAAAATTTTCATCAACAGCCTTTTTATACTGCTGCACGAGTTGATAACCCCTGGAAGCGATAATGGGTTGTGTCTGAATCTCATCCTGGAAGATTCTCCCTGATAAGTAAAAAAGTTGCATAAGCATGGACTGAATCAATTTTAAGTGAAACTTGTCTTGCTGTTTGTATTCTTCATGCATTCCCTCAAACAAACCCTTTATTTTATTAAACATCTCTTTTTCCAGCAAACTAATTGGAGGGAAATCAGGGGCCTGATCCAAAATGCTTTCCAGCACTGCTTCTTTCAGATACATATCTGCAAAAAAATCTCGGCTGAATAAAACCATATAAAGTTCAAAATCATCAGAGACTTGTTCAACAACATTGATCATTCCTGGAAAGATAAAATGCATACTTTGCGGTCGAACCGTAAAATTAAAATGACCGGAAGTCATTTTGGCTTCCCCACTCAGACAGAGTACAATCGCATAATGATCTAACCTATAAGGAGCACTTTTTACGATCTTGCAGGTCGTTTTAAACAGGGCAAAATTTCGGATGGCGCCTTGGCTTTCCAGGTTATCAGTACTTAACTCACCACATTTTTTCTGTATTGCATCTTTGATCGCAACAGTTCTGACCAGGTCCTTTAACTCCGTTGGTTTAGCAAAGGTGTTCATAGGATAAATTTTGTTTTTCAACCCCAAAGATACGTCCTTTCGGAGCTGATCCAACTCCATAACGGCGAGTAGCCACTATAAAGCGGTAAACCCACTAAACCAACCTGTAAATTTCAGTGAAGATTAATATTTAGAAAGCCGTGCTTCTTCCAGATCTAAGGTATGTTCCATATCTCTGATGACACTGTCATCATATTTTTTCTCATTTTTGATGGCATGTAAGTTAGAACGGCGGAGTTTAATCAGCTCTAATAGGACTTTACGATTGAGTTTGCGTTCAGATCTTGCAGTAGCTTCATCATTTTGCTCAGACAGATTCAGTTCACTCATCGTGATATTACGCATAATCTGTTCCTTCAACTTAGCCATACTCTCAAACTCCTGTAATTCTTCACTATAATGTTTGTCCACATAATTCATGGAACTTTTAGCCAGTCTCAATCGAATTTCTTCGAGTTGTTCAACTTCCGGACGGTAATCATCAATCTCCTTAAGTTTCAATAATTTAATAAATAAAGGAAGGGTTAGCCCCTGGAAGACCAAGGTGACCAAAATAACCACAAATGTGATAAAGAGTATCAGGTTTCTGTGAGGAAAGTCCGTTCCATCAGAAAGTGTAATTGGAATGGCCAAGGCAGAGGCAAGCGAGACAACACCACGCATTCCTGCCCAACCAATGACAAAAGGTAGTTTAAAGCCAGGACTCCGTTCCTCTTTGCGTATTTTGGAAGAAAGAAGCCTTGGTAAGAATAAAGCCAGATACACCAGAATAATACGAATGACGATCACAATTACACTAATGACCAGTGCATAGCGTATTGCCTCTTCAATAGAGTAACCTTCCAGGCTGTGAATGATTTGCTTGAGTTCCAGTCCAATCAAGATAAAGACAAAACCATTCAATAAGAAACCAACGGTCGCCCATACTTCCTCTGTCTGCAATCTTGTATGGTAGTTCAAAAAATCGCTGGATCTGAAAGATAAAAAAAGACCACCACTCACTACCGCCAACACACCTGACCAATTAAAATACTCCGCTACCACATACATGATGTACGGGGCTATCAGCGTTATGGGCGTAGTAATACTCGAGGATTTAGCCCAATATCTCAAAATAAAATAAAGTAAATGCGCTATCATTAGCCCAACAAAATCCCCATCACCGACAAGATCATGAAATTAGTCGCTGCCACCCGGAATACAAATTGACTGGTCAGAATTGCCGCAATGGCAAATCTAAGCACGGTCAGAGAGGCCGCGTCATTGACCAGGCTTTCTCCTTCCAGGATAACTAGTCCCCGTCTTGGCATCTTAAGTCCTTTTAAAACTGAAGTAGCCGCAACCGCATCCGGTGGCGAAACAATGCCGCCTAATAGACATCCGAGTGCAAAAGTAAAGCCTGGTATAATGTTTACAGAAAAAAAGGCCACAGCAAGAGAAGTCATGATCACCAGCCCAAAGCCCAGAGAAAAAATAGACCTTTTCCATTTCCAGAAATCATTCCAGGAAGTATACCATGCCGCTTCAAAAAGTAACGGGGGCAAAAAAATCAAAAAGATCAGATCCGGGTCAATGCTGATCGGCCGCACGCCAGGGATCAAACTGATCCCTAGACCGCCTATCACCAGGAAAATGGGATAGGATATCCTGAAACGCTGACTCAGGACATACAGTATCGCCATCGCGAAAAATAAGGCCAAAATCAAAAGTAAATTCTGGTGTATCAGGTTTTCATGGCCCATAAAATGATCTTATAAAGAAACGATTAAATAAATTGTAAGTTCAGTACGCTTAATTTTCTTTACTGCAGCAAATCCGGAATGGTAAATACTCAATTTCCTTTATTGAATGCCCAGCACATTATATCAAAACTGGGCTAACAGGTGCATATTATTGGTTTTAACCTTCTCCTGTTAAAACTCAGGTAATCAATGCTGCACTGAGCTACGAACAAAAATAAGAAAAATGAGTCAAAATTCCCGCGCAAATTATTGACTGATACATAATATAAACAGAGCGCAGTGGCTTTTACTAATTTATCATAGTAAAAAGACACTGCGCTCTGCGTAACAAATCTTCATGGTCTAAGCACATACATCACCCAGACCATTATTTTTTATTTAAACGGTACTCAATTACAATTTAACGATCCAGCCGTATTTATCCTCTGCAACGCCTGTACGGATATCATTTAATCTCCCTGCCAGCTCCTTGGAGACCTCAGCTTTATCCAGATCAAAGACCATATGCTTATCTTTATAGCTGAGTTCTTTAATTCTGGAGATGGTCGCTGCCGTACCGGTGCCAAAGGCTTCCAGGAACTCGCCTTTTTCATAAGCGTCAATAAGGTCCTGCACATTGACCCTTCTTTCTTCTACCTTTAATCCCATTTCCCGAAGTACGACAATGGCGCTTTTCCTTGTGACACCATCCAGTATTGTCCCCTCTTCCAAAGAAGGCGTTACAACAGCGTCTTTCAGCACAAAAAAGACATTCATTGTTCCTACTTCCTGCAACCATTTGTGTTCAAAAGCATCCGTCCATAAAACCTGGTCATATCCATTTCTGATGGCATCTTGGGCTGGCTTTAAACTGCCACCATAATTACCGGCATTTTTTGCCTGACCGACTCCGCCTGGTGCAGCACGGGTATATTTTTCTTCTACCGCAATACGCATAGGTTTATCATAATAAGGTCCGGTCGGGCTTAAAATAATCAAAAATTTATAGGTCGCAGATGGGCGTACACCGATAAATTCATCTGTGGCAAACATAAAAGGACGGATATAAAGAGAATGGTTTTCCATGGCGGGGATCCACTCTTTATCCAGATTAATCAGCTGTTTCATACCATCCATAAAAATCTCTGCCGGCACTTCTGGCATTTCCATACGTAGGGCAGATTCATTAAAACGTTTGAAGTTTTCTTCGGGGCGGAAGATGACTGCTTCCCCCTGGGCATTTTTATAAGCTTTGATTCCTTCAAATATAGATTGACCATAATGTATCGCTGCCAGTGAAGGTGCGAAAGTCAATGATTGATAGGGTTTAATCTCCGCAGACTGCCATTTTCCATCTGCATAATCAGCCACCAGCATGTGATCGGTGAACACATGTCCAAAATGAATATTTTTGAGTTCCACCTGTGGCAAACGGCTGGAATCAGTTTTAGAAACTTTAATTGCTAAAGACTCACTCATAAAATCTGAAATTTAAATGTATATTTGACCAAATGTTTATAATTCAATAATTATGGATACGCAATTGCCTGAATTCGTGTTAGCCGGATTATATAAAGACACGCTCGTTATTACAGAACCGTCAACCCCGCCTTCAGCTAAATTGGTAGTCAAAGGTAATGAAATTAATTCACCAGAAAAGCCAAATGTTGCTGAAAAACAGGTAGAAGTCCCAAAATGGTGGCTGGGTTCAAACCACCAAAAGATCGCTATTCTCGTTGAGGACAAAGCAAGTGTTTTTACTAGCGAAAAAGAGCTGGAATTTTTAACCAATATCCTCAAGGCCTGTAAACTGAGCATCAACGATATTGCACTGATCAATTATGCCAGGACACCGCGTAGTTTGGAGGAGCTCACACATGATCCGGGATGTACCCATTTTCTACTCTTTGGTCTCAGTCCGGCACAACTTCAGCTGCAGTTCAATTTTCCGCATTATCAATCCCAGGCAGTAGGGCAAAATCAGCTTTTACTGGCTGCGCCACTTGGGGCCATGATGAGTGCAACGCCGGCCGCAAAAGCTGAAAAAATGAAACTTTGGAACGCCCTACAGCAATTTTTCCACCTAAAAAATTAACATTCGTATAATTTCATATGGAACTTATTTTTGCGACAAATAATCCCAATAAGGTTAAAGAAATCAGAAAGGTGATCGGTGATAAACTGCAAATTTTACCCTTAAAAGAAGCCGGGATTATCATAGAAATACCCGAACCACATAATACCTTAGAAGATAATGCGCTGGAAAAGGCTGAGACCATTGCACACCTAACCGGTAAAAATTGCTTTAGTGAAGACAGTGGCCTTGAGGTAGACGCGCTACATGGTGCTCCTGGCGTCAAAAGTGCACGTTTTGCGGGCGATCAGGCCACAAGTGAGCAGAACATAGCCCTACTTTTAGCCCAAATGGAGGGGCAGTCAAATCGTAAGGCACGTTTCAGAACAGTCATCACCTTGATCTGGGACCACGAGACCTACTATTTTGAAGGCAATTGCCCGGGAAAGATCACTCATGCTCCAATGGGCACTGATGGTTTTGGTTATGACCCCGTTTTTATCCCTGAGGGCAGTGAACGATCCTTTGCCCAGATGCCCCTCGAAGAAAAAAATCTTTTCAGTCACCGTAAAAAGGCCACTACCCAGCTGATTGAATTTCTAAAAACCAAAATAGGTTAACCTTAGCTGAGGTTAACCTATTTTGGTTCATTTTGAATATCAATATGCGCCCATTTTCTTAAAGATTCACATTCAGATGAAAGGATACCGCGGGATATCTGCTGGCATAGGTATCATAATAATCTTGTGGATAAGCATTTACAGGCACCCCTTGCAAATATTGTATACGGACATTATTCCAATTTAACCCTACCATAAAGCTTGGTAATACCTGGGTAAAAATCCAGCGGCCACCATGTCTGTAAACATAGCCATGCCTGCGCGCATCATAAAAGGCATGATAATCTGGAAAATATACGTGCCGATTGTAATTATAATGACGCCTTACAGCCCAAGGTGCAGGCCTGAATCTATGAGATATTACCCTGCGGCGCACAACGCTAGGGTGATTATAATGGCTATTATAATGCGGCGTCGGGCGGCGATTATAGTGGCCACGATTATTTGTATAAACGCTGCGCTTACCATGACTATAATGCGCCCTATTTTTACGGATGTTTTTGTAAGCCTTTGCATGGCCTTTACGATAATTCTTCTGTGCTTTCTTATAGGCTTTACTGGAATGATGTCCTCTCTCTGCCCTGCCCTTTGCGCAAAACTTTGCTGACTAAAAAACAGACCACCTAAGCAAAGCATCCAAATATAAATTGCTTTTTTCATTTTTCCTTTTTTTAAATAAATGATGTAATTACATAAATCGCACCTCCTGAAAGTTGGCATTAGCCTGTAAGTGGCGTGTTTCATGCAGGTTTATATGGGAGTGTCAATAGCGGTGGCCACGCGCCTTTGTGTTACCCTTTTATACCATTATAGATAGATTATTTACCCCGAAGGTTTAATGTAATTCCATTTAAAAAACAAAATTTCACCGAATAAAGAGCGGTTTTACCTAAAAACGAAAAGTATCCCTGCTTCAAAATTAAAAAAAATCTATCCGCTTTTAAACCCATTTACAATCTCTAACAACAATGAGATCTAACAATCATCTGCTGTTTTGGCAAGCGTTATCCGCAATATATTGCGGTGGCCTTTATGCAAAAAAAGTCGGCCAGGTTAAAATCTATATAGAATTCTATAAAGATTTTTTCCTGGCCGACTTTACAATTAATTAATCACTAACTTAATCAATTAATTTCAAAATGCTATTAGTGCCGCTTATTATTTGAAAGATTCATGCAGCGCATCAAATTTCTTAAATAAGGCGTCATATTGATCATAAGCTTTTGGATCATGTCCTCTGGCTTTATTCATTTTCCAGTTGTAAAGATTTGCAATAATATCTACAGCGCGGTTCAAAGAAACCAGTTCATTCTTATCTCTATCCTGTTTATTGGATAAAATATCGAATCCTTTAGTCAACCAGGCTATAGAACTATCTGCTACTGGTCCTTGTTCCTTTTCAATTGCCGCTCTTTTAGCTTTCTTAGCTGCATCCTCCCCTTTATTGGCATAGAACGCATCATCCAATTCACTAAACCTTTGATAATTGAGGATGCCGACATTAAAGGCGTAAATACCATTTTGACTTAAGTTAAATGCTTTCTTATAAGCATCCATGGAAGCAGCTTTAGCTGCAGCAATTTCAGCGGTGTCTTGCGTAGATTTTTCTGCATTCGCCAAGGTCTGCGCAATCTCGATATACTGCGTTTCAGTCATTTGACCACCGGCATCTTTTTGCTGGTAATTAGCAACAATATCCTTTACACTGCCTCCGGCCAACATAGCCTGCGTTTCTATTTGATTCCATAGATCCGTTTTATCTGGATAGGCTTTTTTCGCAACGACTAAATATTTATCTGCATTTTCTTTATCCTTTTTAGCCTGATAATACTGGATCATATACTGATACATAGCAGGCATATCTTTGGTCGCAATATTACGGTTCGCCAACTTTAAGTACATCGACATGGCAGAATCAGCCATTGCAGGATTTTTAAACGAACCCCCATTTTCCTGTTCATAACCGGAAGCGTTTTGAGCTGCAAAGCCGGTATATAATACAGTAAAAGTATCTATTGCGTTTTTGTCAGGGTTCTGGCTAAATCCATTTTGGGTAATATAGCCTGCCCATTTGTAAGCATTATAAAAGTCTTTGTAGGCATCCGCCCAGGCCGTATCTTTAAATTTTGTAAGACCATTATTAAAAGACTTAGAGTATACGACTGATACCGCATTTATGCCCTGATCCTCACGCATCAGCTTATTAAAAGCAGCCGTATCTGTATTTTGCTGCAGCTGATCCAGGGTCGCAGCCGCTGTCTGCAATGCATCTGGATTATTGGGTCCCAATGCCGAATCAGCAGCAATATCTGCGTAAATAACAGCTTTATAGGTAATCGCTTCTTTATTATCCTGTTCTTTAGGATTGGCTAAAACTTTGTCGATCAGATCTTTTGCATCACTATATTTTTTCTCCAACAAAAGTTTGACGACATCATCCTTTTTAAACTTGACAGGTTTTTGTGCCCATGCTCCTGCGGTAATACCGAGCAGCAAAAATGAGAATACAATCCTTTTCATTTTGTTTTTTTTTGTTAACTGAATGTCTTTAAATTAAATTAAATCCTGATTTGATTATCAAAATATTCCCGCAAATACTGCAAGAATCATACTAACTACTGCTCTTCACCTTCACCTTCAATTTCAGGTGTTGATTGATCATCACCATCCGTGTTATTATTGTCCTGCGGATTATTGTCAGCCGAATCTCCTTCCACGCTGTCTGTGTTTGCCTCTTGCGGTGCATCCTCAGTATTATCGGCAGTAATAGTTGTAATTTCGGTACCCTCAACGTCCTCTGCCACTGCCTGCTCATCTTCCATCTGCTGCTCATCAATTTTTGAAATAGCCGCAATTTCATCGCCTTCATCCAGACGAATCAAAATTACCCCTTGTGTATTTCTGCCGGCCTCCTTAATGGCAGCCACATCCGTACGTAAGGTAATGCCTGATTTACAAGTGATAATCAGATCATGCTTTTCTGTAACATTTAATATACCAACAAGCTTGCCAGTTTTTTCGGTAACATTGATTGTTTTCACGCCTTTACCGCCCCTATTGGTGACCCGATAGACGTCTTCGCCCATTTCATCGACGATACGTGTGCGTTTGCCATAACCTTTCTCGCTGACAACCAACACCGTATGATCAGTATCTTCCTTATCAACATGGATCATACCAATCACTTCATCGTCTGAAGCATCTACTTCAATGCCAGCTACACCAATGGCTCCCCGACCTGTAGGCCGTACCTTACTTTCAGGGAAACGGATCGCTCTACCACTCTTAATAGCCAGCATGACTTCACTATTTCCATCAGTCAACATAGCCTCAATTAGCTCATCACCATCGTTAATCGTAATTGCATTCACGCCCGTAGCTCTTGGACGGCTAAAATCTTTGAGGGCAGTTTTCTTAATAATCCCTTTCTTGGTACAGAGTACAACAAAATGGTTATTAACATATTCCTCGTCCGTTAGTTTTTTGACATTGATAATGGCTCTTACCTTATCATCACCCGGAATCTGAATAAGGTTTTGGATAGCCCTGCCTTTCGTATTTTTCTCTCCTTCCGGTATTTCATATACTTTCAGCCAGAATACCCGGCCTTTTTCAGTGAAAAACATCATGGTATCATGGGTAGAAGCCACAAACAGATGCTCTACATAATCTTCATTTCTGGTAGCAGCGCCTTTTCCTCCACGGCCGCCTCGTCTTTGCTGACGATATTCTGTAGCGGAAGTTCGTTTGATATACCCCAGATGGGAGATCGTAATTACCACATCTTCCTGCTCAATCAAATCTTCAATACTGATATCATTGGCATTGTATTCAATTAGGCTTTTTCTTTCATCCCCAAATTTCGTTTTTACTTCAATAAGTTCTTCTTTGATTACCTCATAACGGGCATCTTCATTGGCCAACAAATGCTTCAGTTTGCCAATGAATTCCATCAGTTCGTTATAATCTGCCTGGATCTTATCTCTTTCCATGCCGGTAAGACGCTGCAAACGCATTTCCAGAATGGCCTGGGCCTGAATTTCATCCAAAAACTCATTAGCCGTCACTTCACCCAGCAACTGGATAATCTGAGAATTTTTTAATTTCAACTGCGCGGACACCAGGTTTTCTTTCGCTACGGCCGGATTGGGTGATTCGCGAATAATACGGATCACTTCATCCAGATTATCCAGGGCTATCAGATAGCCTCTTAATAGATGCTCTTTTTCCTGGGCCTTCTTTAGTTCAAATTTAGACCTGCGGATAACAACATCCATTCTAAACTCGATAAATTCAGAGATTAGCTGTCTGAGATTCAGTGTACGAGGTCGACCTTTGCTGATCGCTACGTTATTGATACCAAAGCTGGTTTGCAACTCTGAATATTTATACAACTGGTTGATAACAACATTTGCAACCGCATCCCTTTTCAGTTCAACGACAATACGGATACCGCCGCGCTTACTGGTTTCATTATTAACATAAGCAATGCCATCTATAACCTTATTAGTAGCCAGCTGACCAATCTTATCTGTCAGTCCATCCAGACTCACCTGATAAGGTACCTCAGTGATAACAATTTTTTCCCTGCCTGATTCTTTGGTCTCTACATGGCATTTTCCACGCACCATGACCCGGCCACGGCCGGTCATCATTGCCTGTCTGACGCCATCCATTCCAAAGATGATACCACCTGTTGGAAAATCCGGTGCTTTGACAATTTTCATCAGATCTTCAATAACGATCTCTCTATCAGCTACATAGGCCAGGCAACCATCTATCACCTCTGTCAGGTTATGGGGCATCATATTGGTGGCCATCCCTACGGCAATACCGCTGGATCCATTGAGCAGTAATTGCGGAATACGCGTAGGCAGCACGCCGGGCTCCTGCAAGGAATCGTCGAAATTCAGGTGAAAATCAACGGTATCTTTCTCGATATCTTCCAACATAGTCTCGGCTAGCTTGGATAAACGGATCTCCGTATAACGCATGGCAGCCGGGCTGTCTCCATCTTGTGTACCAAAGTTACCCTGACCGTCTACAAGTGTGTAGCGCATGGTAAAATCCTGCGCCATTCTAACAACCGTAAAATAGATAGAGGAATCTCCATGCGGGTGGTACTTACCCATCACCTCCCCGACAATACGGGCTGATTTCTTATAGGGTTTGTTGCTGTGGTTACTTAACTCATTCATGGCGTAAAGAACACGGCGATGAACGGGTTTAAAACCGTCACGGACATCCGGCAAAGCTCTTCCAACAATAACGCTCATCGAATAATCGATATAAGCGGTTTTCATTTCAGTTTCAATATTGACGGGAATAATCCGGTCGTGATCACCCGTTTCTTCGGGTAATAAATCTTTATTTTCTTCCATATATTAATTAAAAATATCTAAAGCGATTTTACGCCTTGCATGTAAGGCGTAAAGCTACGAAATTTATACCTAAAAAGACACTAAAAAAGGGCGGTTGCTTCAAAATATCTACCCCGTTTTTAATGGGCTCAATAAAATGGCAAAATAATTGCTAATGAGTAATTTGAGCATTTTTTCGTTCATTAGTGGGATAAAAAATTCCTAATTTTACAGTTCGTTTTTTTAAGTCTTTGATATTCCCTAATTTTATTGTCAATCCTTTAAAACAAAAGTGCAGTACTGGCTACGCAGAAATAACATTGAAAACGGCCCATTCACCAGGGAGGCGATCATCAGCCAAGGGCTACAGACCAACGATCTGATCAGATTAGATGGTGATTCCGACTGGAAACCAGTGAGCTATTTCCAGGAACTGCAGATTGCCCTTCAAAGCGCCCCCAAGCCAAAGTACAAATTTACCGCCGATAAGCAACTCATAGAAATAAAAGAGGGGCATAAAGAAGGCCAAAAGGAAGGGTATAAAGAAAAAGACACACAACTGGACAAAAACCAGCAAAGCGATATAACAAACAATGAACAGGTTGGCTCCGGTCATTCTGGCGTAGCAGGCAATAGCAATTCTCCTTTTAAACGGATGCCTTCTGCTCTACCTAAAAAGAAACCTGCCCAAACACCTCCAGTTGACCATACGGAGGTAAATGCGACTGAAAAAGCGAAAGAACGGGCAAGACTGATTGCCACCAATAAAATTGCAGGCACAGAGCCCTTAGTTGGTTCCGCACCTGCTGCCTCAAATCAAGCCAGTAATGCGCATTTGGCAACAAGTGGCAACGCCCACCCTAAAATTCAAAGCCGGGTCCAGAGTCTGGACGAAGCGCCTTTAAGGGAGGTCAAACACCACCCTACCCCAAAACCAGTACGGACAACGGCCAAGCCACAGAATTCGCATTTTTTTAAAGAATTTTTTCTGCCAATTATCATTATTGGTGCAATTGGTTTTCTGGCCTGGTGGGGCTACAAACAATTTACAGCGCCGAAGATTCTTGCCACCGGACTTAATGGGGCAGACTCCAGCGAGATCGCCCTAAATGAAGCAAATCAGGGAGCTGATACACAAAATAGCCGTCCATCAGCAAAACCTGAAGGACCGGCAGCAATTCCTGTTACGCATGCTAACGGCAGTTCCTCAAAACCCACGACCGGCGACTCGACCCATCAGGTTAAACCGGCTAAGGCTCTTTCAGATAGCAGTCAGGCCAAAAAAGCCACCGTCCAAGCAGCCCCAAAAAGTACAACAGCACCAGCCGCCATTATAAAAGCGAGTGAAGATAAAAAGGACGGCGAGCCACCAGTCACCCCAACTAAGCAGGCAACTGCAAAGACGCAACAACCCACAGATAAGACCGACACACCTGAGGTGGATCAGGCTTCAAAAGCACCCACAAAAAAGCCACTACTAAACCGCCGGCAAAAAAAGCCGCCAGTATCGGAGATTACGTGGGCTTATCACTAAACAAAACACCTGAGCCAGGTATTAAAAACGTAAAAATAAAAGTACATAATACCTCCAAAGAGGACTTGAATATTGCTGTAGTAGAAATCAAATATTTTGATAAGGAGGGTAAATTTATTCAGGGCGAGACCCTGCAGACGGGTAAAATTGGTGCCGGAAAATCAGCCACGCTCAAAATCCCCAGCAGCAAAAACGCCGAAAAAATTTCTTATAAAGTCTCTTTAATCAGTGGTGACAATGTCTATCTGATGGGGCGCTAACCTATTGAAAATTGTTTCATCCAGCACAATTTGTTTATCAAATTTAATAAACACCAATTGGCTGATCAGAGCAGGCCGTTTGCATTATTTTGATGATTTAAACCAGTCTATTTATCCAGCTGACGCGATTGCCCGTCACTATCTTTTAGTGGTCAAACGCGACCTATCTTTGTTTAACAGGCAAGGTTGTATCTTCTGAAGTTTTCGTTTCATTTAAATTTTGCGCATGTTGATACATCCTTTGATAATCTGGAAAAGAAGGTGCGTTCTGTGGCAATGCACCTATACGGAAGTCATGCGCCTTTTTCATCAGATACTGCCCAAGTTCCAAATCATTCATGTCTCTTAGCTGCAGGGCAGTTGGGCGGTAATAGTTCTTAAAATAGCGGATGGAATCTTCATCTTTTATTCTTGTAAATAGCTCAATGGTGGAGGGGGATAACCGGTGATTAATATAGCCTTCATCTTCCGCGTAAAATGCAAATTGCTTAAAGCGCAGATCTTTGTTATTTTTCTGACTTTGCAACCAACGGATAACCCCTGATACGCTTACGCCTAGGGCAATAGGAATAGGGACTTTGCCGATTTTGGGAACGGTGACCGCATCTGCAAGCGTCGGTTTTTTATATGCAAAAATATCGCTGTACAGGTACCTACGCATCAGTGAATCCTTTAGATAATCACGTCCGGTTACTTTGACCTCGGCTAATTCATGGCCCAAATCCATTTGTCCCTTTAAATATTCGGGATCTTGCAAATACACATTAAAATGCTGATAAAACAACAGGTATGCAGCTGGGTAAGTAACGGCAAGCCTGCCGGTTGGATCATAAAAACGAACCGTATCACCCCTTTTTAAATTTATCTGATAAAACCCTGTTTTGTCTGTCGAGGTTGTAAACCCATCAGACACTTTAATGATAGCTGCTGGTACTGGCTTTTTAGACGTGAATGTTTCATAAACATACCCTGAAATTAACCTTGCTGATTGCTGGGGTAGCTTATTGGGCGGCTTTAGATGGCTGCTATTGTGCGTACCGCCCACAGGCAAATCGGATTGTGCCTGCAAGTTGCTGGCCCGCCCAACAATAAAGTACCGATTATTAGCGCCCCTAGTCTGCTTCCAGCTGTAGCCACTGCCTTTTCATTGCTATTGAATATAAAAGGGTACTTGAATAATTTTATTTGTTGTAGTCCAGGCATATAAAAACGAACAACTAGTTACAATATCAGCGGTTTTTTCGGTAAACAGAAAGATCATCATACTAAATAAAAGATCCATATAAAATCAATGCGCTGTCATAAATTTACTCGTTTTCAATCCTTTGGTGATGCAACAAAGCGGTAAATTCAGGTTAAGATGAAGTTAAAGCTATTTATAACCGACCTTGTTTCATTTGTTCGTTAGCTTATAATTTATGCAAAAAAACCGCCATATAAGCTGGGAAGGATCTCCCGGCCTATATGGCGGTTTTTTTTTGCAACACAAGAGAATACTTGTATTTTATATGTTTATTTTGAGCATTTAGAACTTCCGGCAATTTATTATTGTCGGTATGAATCAGCCCATCCACGCCTATTTTTTTAGATACATTACTTCCTTTACCAGTTTTACCACCCCTGCAACACTTGGCAAATAGGCCTCAACAAGGGTTGGCGCATAGTGCATAGGTGCATCAGCTGCCGTAATTCTGCGGATAGGCGCATCCAGGTAATCAAAACCTTCTTTTTGGATTCTATAAGTAATTTCTGAACTGACAGACGCAAATGGCCACTGTTCTTCCACAATCACCAAACGATTGGTTTTCTTAACACTTTCCAGGATCGTTCTCCAGTCCAAAGGTCGGATGGTTCTCAGATCGATCACCTCAGCACTGATTCCTTCCTTTTCTAATTCCACTGCGGCGGCGAGTGCAACTTTCATCATTTTGTTGAAAGAAACAATGGTTACGTCCTTGCCAGCCTTTTTAACATCCGCCTTTCCAAGTTCAATATAATATTCTTCTTCAGGAACTTCACTCTTATCCCCATAACTTACTTCACTCTCCATGAAAATTACTGGATCCTGTTCATAACGAATGGCTTGTTTGAGTAATCCTTTTGCGTCATAGCCATTAGAGACAGATACCACTTTAATCCCCGGGATATTAGCATATAAAGCTTCAAAAGCAGTCGAGTGCTGCGCTCCGAGCTGACCTGCGCTGCCGTTTGGTCCGCGCAGTACAATAGGGCAGCCGATCTGACCACCACTCATTGCCAGCATTTTAGAAGCCGTATTTAATATCTGATCCAGCGCCAGTACGGCAAAATTCCAGGTCATATATTCAACGATAGGCAATAAGCCATTCTGAGCAGCACCCACAGCCACGCCGGTAAAGCCTAATTCAGAGATAGGCGTATCAATGATACGTTTAGGACCGAACTCAGCAAGCATACCCTGGCTAACTTTATAAGCACCATTATACTCAGCTACTTCTTCTCCCATTAAGAAAACACGCTCATCTCTTCTCATTTCTTCACTCATCGCTTCACGCAATGCTTCACGAAAGGCTATTTGTCGCATAATATATTTATCTAATTTAATATAAGAATACTCGTAATTTACGGCGCAAAAATATATGTTTTTTCTGTAGAATTCCGAATTTATTTGCAAAATTACATGGAGATACAAAGCATTATAAAAAATCCACTTTCTTTAGGAAAGTGGATTTTTATTATGATACATTATTATTGTATGCGCACAAATTAGAATATTGCGCCACTTCAATTTGTATTTATTGCAAAAAGCTACTCTGCATCCTCAGCCAAAAATGGATAGGTATAATCCACAGGAGGGTTCAGTGTCTCTTTAATACTACGGGCACTTAACCAGCGATACAGATTTAAAGCGCTACCTGCTTTATCATTGGTTCCTGAAGCTCTGGCACCACCAAAAGGCTGTTGTCCTACAACGGCACCCGTTGGCTTATCATTGACATAGAAGTTGCCGGCCGCAAAACGCAGTTTTTCTGTTGCCAGGGCTATAGCCGTTCTGTCCTGAGCCAATATGGAACCTGTCAGGGCATAGGGTGACGTACTGTCTACCAGATCCAGTGTCTGTTCAAACTTCTCAGCATCATAGACATAGATCGTCAGCACGGGGCCAAAAATCTCCTCACACATGGTCACATACTTGGGGTCTTTTGCCTCAATAATGGTTGGTTCAATAAAATATCCTTCTGTTTTGTCACAGTTACCACCTACCAGAATACTTGCTTTTCTATCTTTTGCAGCGGCTTTCAGATAGGCTGCTATCTTGTCAAAGCTTTTCTCATCAATCACGGCATTGATATAATTACTAAAATCATCCACTGGTCCCATTTTAAATGACTTAACAGTGGCAATCAACTTGGATTTGATCTTATCAGCCAGATTGGAAGGGATATACGCCCTTGAGGCTGCAGAACATTTCTGGCCTTGATATTCAAAGGCTCCACGGGCCAGGGCAGTCACCGCTTCGTCTACATTAGCAGATTTATGGACGACTACAAAGTCCTTGCCTCCTGTCTCACCGACGATCCTTGGATAGGATTTATAACGGCTGATATTTTCACCGATGGTTTTCCAGATGGTATTAAATACAGCTGAAGAACCTGTAAAATGAATACCAGCAAAATCAGGATGGGAGAAAACAATTTTACCCAATTTAGGACCGCTGACATAAATCAGATTAATAACACCATCAGGTAATCCGGCTTCCTTAAGGATCTTCATCACTAACTGCGCACTATACACCTGAGAATCAGCTGGTTTCCAGACGACAACATTGCCACACAGCGCTGCACTGGTCGGCAGATTACCAGCAATAGCGGTAAAGTTAAATGGTGTCAGTGCCAGCACAAAGCCTTCCAATGGACGCCATTCAGTGCGATTTTTCACGCCTGGTGCATCACTGGGCTGCTGACGGTAAATCTCACTTAAGAAATGAACATTGAAACGTAAAAAGTCAATTAATTCGCAGGCGCTGTCAATTTCTGCCTGGTAAGGGTTCTTACTCTGGCACAGCATGGTAGCCGCATTGAGTTGGGCACGGTATTTTTGTGCGATCAGATCTGCTGCTTTTAAGAAAATACCTGCACGGTCTTCCCATGGCATGGCTTCCCAACCGCTTTTGGCTTTTAAGGCTGCGTCAATGGCCTGATTTATATGTTTTTCTTCCCCACGATGGAAAAAGCCCAGCGAATGGCTGAGTTCATGGGAGGACGGATTTCTACTTTCTTTCCGGTCCTTACAGCACGACCACCGATATACATAGGAATTTCTAACTTCTTTTTCTTAGCATCGGCAATAGCCTTACTGAGGGCTGCTCTTTCAGCAGATCCGGGCGCATATCCCAAAACCGGTTCATTGGCCGGCAATGGATAATTAAAATAACCTAGACTCATAGAATTATAATTTGTACTTGATTAAAAACATGATTATAGCTGCTCGAAGCAGTAGAAAATCTTATGCCTGGGCAGCTGGACCGCCAAAGTTCATCGGAATCTCAATGGCATCCAGGTCCTTGATTTCTCCGTTTTCACTTTCAAATCGGCGGACATTGTCGGCCAGTGCACCCAGTAACCTTTTAGCATGCATCGGTGACAGAATGATTCTTGACTTCACCTTATTTTTAGGATTTCCTGGCATGACATTCACAAAATCTACAATAAATTCTGCATTGCTATGGGTAATAATGGCCAGATTTGAGTAAGTGCCTTCCGCGACTTCCTCACTGATCTCAATATTTAATTGCTCAGGTCCTTGTGGGTTCTTTTCCTTTTGATTTGCCATGATAAATACTAGATTTTGAACTGCGAATATAGCACATTCAGTTGAGCTGCCTGCCTATTCAGGCAATCGTTTGTGCCTTGTACCCTACAGTTTAACTTAATTGTTTAACTTTTTCTTTTTGTATGATCGTGATCCCTGAAATGCACTTTAAGTACATTTTTCGTTTTTGGGGTAATCTTAAAGCGCTCATCAATGCGCCAACCGATTAACCAGACAATTCTTTGCTGACTTTCCAGTACCCAAATATGTTCTTTTTCATGTAACCCTACCTTCTGATCTATCAAAAAACGGGCAATTTTCTTTTTTTTATGCATCCCTAAGGGATAAAAATAGTCCCCGGGCTTCCATTTTCTTAACAGTAATGGAAATGTCAGCATTGCCAGATCCAGCTGGGCAAAGGTCGGATCTGCAATAATTTTTAAACCTGCACCTTTCTTTTTAATAACATTGTCATTTATATTTTCAGTGCCACTTTCAGTGTCACTTTCATTTTGCCCATCATTTTGTAGTTTAAGTATCAAGTGGCCCTCAGGGAAATCCACGGTCGCGTCCACCTTTTCAATCACCACTACACCTGCCTTTTCTGCACTGAGCGCTGTTACAACCAAATGTGCCCGATTACGCAAAACCCGGAAAGTGCCAGCAGGATTATCCTGATAGGCTCCGCTGTCAGCCATTAATAATTTTTCCACCTCAAAAATCTGCCTGGCCCCAAATCCATAAGGTTTTAAAGCCTCCCACAAAAGTGTAGCGGCAATGCCAGATTTTTGTAGCAATAAAACACTAAGATGCAATTGGCCGTTCATAATATTAAACAGTCGTTTTTTATAATACTGCAACCCTTTGCGGTATAATACTTCTGTCTGCTTAAATCTTTGGATATTGTCCAACAAGTTATCCTCTATAGCCGGGTATGGCTTTTTGAGCGCCGGTAAAATCTCATGACGCAAATAATTTCTGGTATAATCCGTTAATTGATTGGTAGCGTCTTCCACCCACTCTAAGGATGTTTGGCGGGCATAATCCAATAATTCCTGTTTTCTGATATTTAATAAGGGTCTTAGTATGTAGTCATTTTTTTGGGGCATACCATGCATGCCGCCAATACCCGTCCCCTAAAAAGTTCAAAAGCAAGGTTTCAATATTGTCCTCGGCGTGATGCGCCGTCATTAAATACCTGGGCCTTAATTCGGGATCCATCGTAGATAAGGGTGCCAGATCAGCTTTTGGTGCAGCTTCCTTTATCAGGCTGGCAAAAAAATCATAACGTAGTTTACGGGCTGTTTCTTCTATGGACATCCTCCATTCCCTGGACTGAGAAGTCGTATCAAAAGTTTTTACAATCAGGGGTATTTCAAGCGCTGCAGCCTGCGTCCTTACAAAGGCTTCATCCCGATCACTCTCCTTATCCCTTAAGCTAAAATTACAATGAACCCAGATAGCCGGCATCCCTACTTCAAATAGCAATCTTCCAAGAACCATACTATCCATTCCACCACTGATGGCCAGTAGTACGGGGCGCAGTCCAGGGTACTGTTGCAGGCCTCCGGTCTTTTTTGAGGCCATTAGCAAAAAAGGAAATTCTCGCCTCAACACCTCCTGAAACCTTGTAACAAGGAGCGCTTTATTTGATTTGGAATTTAAGCCTTTGTCTGGTGGCGTATTAATTGGTGACATGAATTAACTACTGATTCAATATGTGTGAAGTACTACTTTTTTTTGCAAAAACGGTCATCAGGTATTACGGCCATTTTTAAGAAAAAAGTTGCAAACTGTCAATAACTACCTGAATGTACCGGTTTTAGAGAATTTATTTAAGAAAAATAAGAGCGACAATGAATCACTTTTTGCTTTCGTATGGATTGTTTACCTAGCTTTTCTGTAACATATACAATGCTACAAGACCCAATGCTTGCTGATTACGCTGTTTACGGTGAGAATCATTTAATCCTCCGAATCATGACTCATAAGGCCCGCTTTAATAAACCCGTCCAACTCTCCATCCATGACGGGTTGTATATTGCCTGTTTCATAATCGGTGCGATGGTCTTTAATCATTTTATAAGGGTGAAAGACATAACTGCGGATCTGGGATCCCCACTCTATCTTTTTCTTACTTGCATTATTAGCGTCCTGTAGCTCCTGCCTGCGCCTAAGTTCCTCTTCATAGAGCCGGCTTTTAAGCATGGTCAGCGCAATTTCTCGGTTTTCACCCTGCGTTCTGGATTGCTGACATTCCACAATGATTCCAGAAGGTGTATGTTTTAAGCGGACGGCTGTTTCTACTTTATTGACATTTTGACCGCCCTTACCACCACTGCGATAGAATTCCCATTGCAAATCCGCTGGGTTCACCTCAATTTCAATGGTATCATCGATTAAGGGATACACATATACTGAAGCAAAAGAGGTATGTCTTCTGGCATTACTGTCAAATGGGGAAATCCTCACCAGCCGGTGCACCCCACTCTCTCCTTTTAAAAATCCATAGGCAAAATTGCCCTCAAATTCCAGGGTGGCACTTTTAATACCAGCCTGGTCGCCTTCCTGATAATCTAATTCAGTAACCTTCCAACCTTGTTTTTCTCCATACATTCTGTACATGCGTAGCAGCATTTCTGCCCAATCCTGACTTTCTGTTCCTCCGGCACCCGGATTAATCTGAACCACTGCCGGCAATTCGTCTTCAGGTTTATTGAGCGTACTTTTAAATTCTGCTTCTTCCAGCTTTTCAAGCGCCAGGTCATAGGCCTGCTTGGTTTCCTGTTCTGTTGCATCACCAGCTTTCCAGAACTCAAAGAGCACAGCAAAGTCCTCTATGGCCGTTTCTACGCTTTCATAAAGGTGTATCCAGTACTCCAGAATCTGTATTTCTTTCATGGTCTGCGTTGCCCGGACATTATCATCCCAGAAACCGGCAGACACACTCAACATTCTGTCTTCCTCTAATTTTTGTCGTCGATTCTCGACGTCAAAGAAACCTCCTCAAAACCAATAGGCGGTCTCTTATATCTTTTAAATGTTCGCTGGTCATGTTGAGAAAATAAAAGTCTAAAAATTTATTGTTTGCAATTGCAAAATTACAGCAATTATTCAGCAATTCCTTAGCAAAATTTGATTTCAATAAACAACCATCCCTGATTCCATTGTTTAGACAAAGGATGGTTGTTTAATGTTTTACTATCAATATTTTATGGGAAAATACCTAGTTCATCATAAGATGTACCTACTTTATTAATGGCCACGATATAGGCTGCAGTGCGCATATCCGGGATGGCGTCATTACTGTTCCAGACCTCCAGAATCTCTCTGGTAGCAGAAACCATCGTCTCTTCCAGACCACTGTAAACCAGATCCACCTCATCGGCTCCATGTTCTATAAATGCTCTTTCCGCGCTGCTGACTTTCTTACCGGTCAGATCTTCTAGTTGCGCTAAAATCTGCTTATTCATATTTTCTGTGAAGCGTTTTTCCATCCGTCCATAACGGACATGGCTAAGGTTTTTCAGCCACTCAAAATAGGAAACGGTTACCCCGCCCGCATTCAGGTACATATCAGGAATGATCACTACACCTTTGGCATTGAGGATCGCATCTGCCTCTGGCGTGAGTGGGCCGTTGGCGGCCTCCCCGATAATCTTCGCCTTGACCCTGTCTGCATTACTTTCGTTAATTACACTTTCCAGAGCAGCAGGAATCAAAATATCACATTCGGTTTCCAGTGCTGCATTGCTTGAGGGAAGATTGGTTGCACCCGGAAAATTCAAAATTGATCCGGTTTTCTTGCGGTGTTTGAACACTTCTTCCTCGTTAAGCCCCTGCTCAGAATAGATCGCCCCTTCATACTCCGCAATGGCCACTACTTTGGCCCCGAAGGCTCTGAAAAATTTGGCGGAGTGAAAACCTACATTACCCAAACCCTGAATAATAACACGTTTGCCTTCCACACCTAAGGAAAGCCCCACCTTGTCCATCACTTTATGGGTATTACAGACCTCCCTTACGCCATAGAAAACACCCAGTCCTGTAGCTTCAGTGCGTCCTCTTACGCCTCCCTGAGAGACTGGTTTACCAGTTACGCATGCTGCACCATCAATCATCCCGGGATTCATGGACATATAAGTATCCAGGATCCAGGCCATTTCTCTGGCACCGGTACCATAATCAGGTGCCGGTACATCAATACCGGGTCCGATGAAGTTCTTTTTTATAAGCTCAGAAGTATAGCGTCTGGTAATTTTCTGTAACTCAAATTCGCTGTACTTCTTTGGATTGATTTTAATGCCCCCTTTACCTCCTGCAAAAGGTACATTGACGATGGCACATTTATAGGTCATCAGCGCGGCCAGCGCCATGACCTCATCCTGATCGACATTTTCGCTAAAACGAATCCCGCCTTTACAAGGCGTTTTGTGGTGGGAATGTTGTACCCGGTAGGCTTCAATTACTTCCAGTGAACCATCATCTCTTTTCAATGGAAATCTTAATCTTAATACGGAGTTTGCAGCTTTAATCTGCTCAAGCAGGCCCTGGGGCCATTTAGTGAATTGGCTGGCTCTGTCAAAGTTCTTATTGACATTTTCAAAGAAACTGTTTTGTTCTGCCATTGTTTGAATGTTTATGGATTTTAAATCATTGTTGATCATGCTCCTTTTCCATTCTGGCTATCTTTCTATCCAAGTAAAACAGATAGGCAAATAGGGCGATAACGATCAGTACGATTACCGCGACAACAACATAGATTTTTCCATTGCTATCCATAAAGTCTTCACTCCCCGCTCCTGCTGCTGTGGTTTGGGCAAATAAAACGCCGGTCATACCAACCGCAAATACAAGAACTGTAGCTAAGGCTTTTTTTAGAATATTCATGGGATTAAGTGACTTTTTGATAAATGATGATGATGATTGGACTTGCTGCCATTTTTTGAAAGCAAATCATGTTTTGATTAAACTATTTTTTGTCGGATGATTGGGTTATTACAAATTGTACTTTTACGATAATATAAAAATGATGAGCAGATCCAAACGCTTTTTAGCCTAAAGCCCGATCCAGTTTCTTCTCCAGTAAAGTTCTGTAACGGACAAATAAAGTAGCTACCCAGACACTCAGTAATGTCCAGCCGATAAAGGCAGGATACATGACCGTTTTTAATGCAGCGGAGGTGTCATTTGGATTAAGTCCTGGGTTGCCTTGACTGCCCAGGCCGCCTGGATGCAGGCTTTCTGTCATTCTGGGCATAATATAAAGCGTAGGAAAGAGCATACAAAACGCAAAAATATTGTACACCGCCCCTATTTTGGCTTTCTTATCAATATCATTCATGGAACCTCTTAGCACAAAATAGGCACAATAAATCAAAATAGCCATCGCCGTACCGGTCTGCTTAGGATCATTACTCCAGGCCGCCCCCATTGGTATTTAGCCCAGATCATGCCGGTAAAAAGTCCGATGAAACTAAATAACAGACCTGTACGCGCGAATTCCAATGAAATAATATCGTCCTTTTTATTGCCGGTACGCAGATATTTAATGGCATAGACAACAGAAACGGACAGTAGAATCATCATCGCAATCCACATGGGCACATGGAAGAACAGATTTCTGACGGATTGTTGTAACCGGCCTTCCAAAACCGGAACTTTGACCAAAAAACCTTCTGTACATACATACATTAAAATTATAAACGCCAGTATTTTCCACCAGTATTTTCGCATATCTCTTTTATGTTTAGGACCCTTTGCTTTGCAAAATTATATAAAAATGATCACCCAAACACTTGTTAGTTTGAATATTTTATAAAATTTTCAATTCTTACCTTAATTTTAAAGGTTGCTGGGCCAGTCAGGCAGTGCCTGCAGTAGCTTGAATCCGCCACTTTGAATTTCCCAGCCAAAATGTTGATATCCGTTTGTCAGCACCAGATAAGTGGCCGTTAATCTGGAATTATAGCGCAGAATCTGCTCAAGAACCTTCTGATCTATGGCCACATCTGGCTCTTTACATTCGATTACCAACCAAGGTTTAGTATTATAATAAACAGCTATATCAAACCTTTTACTCATTTCTCCCAGCCGAATCTGCTTTTCAATGGCGATAAGCGAAGGCGGATACCCCATCCCACCGGTCAGAAAACGGACAAAATTCTGCCGGACCCACTCCTCAGGTGTGAGCCGCACCCATTTTCGGCGGATAGTATCCCAGATCATTTCCTGGCCTTGATCTCCCTGAAACCTAAAATCCGGTTCCGGAAACTGGATCTCTAACATAGGACCAAAAGTAAGCATCTACCACCGAAAGCCTGCCACCAGCCATCATTTATTTTAGATCTGGATGTAAATCAGCCCCCCAAACACCTCTGCCTAAATTTTGGGACTTCATCAAAGCTTAACTATATTCGTGGTGGATAGGCAACACAGAGTGGCAATGGGTAACGACTAAGCTTTTAGGAGATGCTAATAAAGACGTCCCTGACCTTTTTGTAGTCCAACAGCATTTAAATTTATAAACGCGCTAAACTTAAGGATAATAGTATGCCATTAAAAAACAGAAATGAGATCGTGACCAACTGGCTGCCACGCTACACCGGAGAAAAACTGAAAAATTTCGGGGAATATATCCTGCTGACCAATTTTGCCAATTATGTGGAGAAGTTTGCAAAGTGGAATAATGTTCCTGTTGTAGGCAAGGATAAACCCTTTCAATGTGCCACGGCGGGTAATATTACGATCATAAACTTTGGCATGGGTAGCCCCGGGGCAGCCACCATTATGGATTTGCTCTCTGCCATAAAACCCAAAGCAGCCTTATTTTTAGGTAAATGCGGCGGCCTGAAAAAAAGAAATAAGATCGGGGATTTAATTCTGCCCATTGCGGCCATCAGGGGCGAAGGGACTTCCAATGATTATTTCCCTCCTGAAGTGCCGGCACTTCCAGCCTTTGCATTGCAAAAAGCCATTTCCACTACGGCCAGAGATTATAAAGTAGATTATTGGACGGGGACCGTCTATACCACTAACAGGAGAGTCTGGGAACATGATGATGCTTTTAAAAAGTACCTGACCAAAATCCGGGCATATGCAGTAGATATGGAAACAGCCACCATTTTTACCGTTGGATTCTATAACCATATTCCGACTGGCGCCTTACTACTAGTCAGTGATCAACCCATGGTGGCAGAAGGTGTTAAAACGGCAGAGAGTGATAAAAAAGTCACCTCATCCTACGTAGACAATCATATTAAAATTGGCATTGATTCTTTAAAACAACTGATTAACAATGGCCTGACCGTAAGGCATCTTAGGTATTTATAAATATTCGCGCCGAGCTTTGTGTAAATAACTGGCAGCTTACTTGCTATTGGGATTCAATTATCGTTTTGAAAAACAAACGCAAACTTGCTTATATTTCTTTCCGATTAGCGTTTATGACACTGCGCCAAATGCATCGGATTACATCATTGATTTGACTTTACAAATATGCGGTTTCAATAATACAAACAGTGTAAGTGATAACGAAAAAGCTTTGGTAAAAGCTTTAGGACTACTAAAATCTGGACTTACTCTATTAAAACAAGATTCAAATGGCACGTTTGGTCAATTGTCCATCGATTCAAATGACAGTATTAATGTAATAAATTGTAATTAGTAGGAAATATTTATAAATTAATAATCTGTTCCCAGAATGTAAAGGATTAAATTCTGATACGGAAAATTTAAAAGTCAAAAATTGTAAAATATAAACAGATGAAAAAGAAAATAATAATCATAAGTGCTTTGCTTTTAATATTCCACTGCGCAATCGGGCAACAAAAGAGAAGCAATGATCCTATTAAGGATATGGATTTCACCCTAATGAATAAATTTAATGGTACTTGGGAATGGAAAACCAGCAAGGAGTCTCTTACTATAATTCTAAAAACAGCCGCTCCTACACCAGGTAACAACTTATATCTTGTTTTCGGTTGGTATCGTTTTGAAAAAAATGGAAAGGTAATTATCGATGAATTAGCTGATGTAGGGAATCTACGTACTTCGACCTTCGCGGGGTATAGCAAAAAGGGAGATTCATTACTACATTTTTCCTTTACAGATAAATCGAATAACAAACTTAGACACGGCTTTTTATCTTTTATTGACGGAAGCCAAACATCTGCATTATTAACGTTTGAAAACGAAAAGTATATCGCTGAACGGAAGCAATATCGGAAGTCTCAGCAGATTAGAGATACAATCCCCAGTACGTTTAAAATTATATTGAAAAAATTAAAATAGATAAATTTAGCAGAACGATATAACCGTACAATACAATTTAAACACATACAACAGTACTGATATTGGGCAGCAATTCAGCGGCTAATTCTTTAAATGCCTAATTATATTTAGGGCGTGGCTCCTCCCCTGGACTGTTTTTGACCATCCCCTAAGTTTTTGGCCCTTTATGCATCATTTCATACGCTTAATATTTTTAAGAGACCAACAGCTTTGTGTAGGGATGAGTTGATATTTTTTTACACCATTCCCTTTTAACGTTGGGAACACTTGCTTTTAAGCCTAATTTGGTACCTCCCTTTTATTTCAAAAAGACTTTCATCTAGTGTGGTTGCTTACTAGGTTTCCATGAGCTTTTTCCACAGATTTTTAACTGTTTGTTTACTATGCTGCTGTAGTAATTGAACGAAATCGGAACGATGTTCCACAAAGGAATTAATCATATGTGCTATTTGAAGGCACTGATAATAATTACGATAACTACTAAATGAGTTGAGTGAAAATTTATAACCAGGACTATAGCCGTTTTTTTGACTATTGTAGCCCTGATTTCCTATTTTCCATCTATTTCTGCCTGCCTGACATATCTCCCGAACATTTGCCCCCGTAGGCTTTATGTTGGTTATAAATACAAACCTGTTGATTTTTTTTATTTTCTGGATCACTTTGTTTCCGGCCCTTTTTATTCTGGCTTTTGATCTGCTCAGAACTAACCCAATAAAGTGGATACCCCTCAAGATCCAACGGCTCTTCCAGCCATGTTTAGTCTTTGGTTATTGTCGTTTGACCTTGCTTTTATATCTACTGTTTGCATGCTGCGATGCTTATCCTGAAGATCATAAATATCTTCGTGCAGTACGCTAAGAATGTCATCAGGGAATACAACGCTAAATGAGCGCCTTACTTTTCCTCGCTCTTTTCACTACCAGCATGGCCATGCAATTCTTCCCATCTGGGTCGAATCCTAACCTTCGATTTATTAAATATATTTCTGCCCTTATCAATACCTTTTCGGAGTTGTTTTTGCCGTTCTAAAGGCATTTCAAGGGTATCCAGGCACTCTTGGCTACAACAGCCTTGATATTTTTCCCTACATTCTTCACACTGAATAAACAGCAAATGACAGCCATCATTTTTGCAATTGGTATGGGTGTCACAGGCTTTACCACACTGATGGCAATGCGCAATGACATCGGTGGTGATTCTTTCCCCCAGCCGGTTATCAAAGACAAAGTTTTTCCCGATAAATTTAGAATCCAAACCTTGCTCTTTAATTTGATGTGCATAATGAATGACCCCACCTTCCAGGTGATAGACATTTTTAAAGCCGTTGTGCAACATAAAAGCACTGGCCTTCTCACATCGGATGCCGCCCGTACAATACATCACCACATTTTTATCTTCTTTGCCTTTTAAAGCATCCAGGGCCATGGGTAGCTGGTCTCTGAAAGTATCTGAAGGGATTTCTATGGCTTTTTCAAAATGCCCCACTTCATATTCATAATGATTGCGCATATCAATGACTGTGGTTTCCGGATCTTCCAATAGCCTGTTCATCTCAGCGGCATTGACATATTTTCCCTTGCGCTCCATATTAAATGCGGGATCCTCAATACCGTCGGCAACAATTTTCTCCCTGACCTTGATTTTCAATACCCAGAAAGATTTTCCATCATCATCCACCGCTACATTGAGTCGCAGATCCTGCAAATGTTCCAGACCGTGAATATACTGTTTAAAAGCTTCGTAGTGGTGTTCAGGTACACTGACCTGTGCATTCATCCCCTCTTTGGCGACATAAATACGGCCAAAAACAGCCAGGGGAAATAGCGCCTTATATAGTTCATCTCTGAACTCCTGGGGATTAACAATAGGAAAATACTTGTAATAACTAATAGTGATGCGCTTAAATGGTTCTTCCATTAAACGCTTTTTCAGCTCCTCACCGGAGACACGGTTGTGTAATACTGCCATCTAAAAATAATTTTTCTGACATCAGGTGATTTTGGAATTATAATGATCTTTTAAAAAATCATTTCCAGAAGCCCAATGTTCCATTAAAAATATGGACCCGTATATCAGACGGGCGAATAAGGTGCAAAGATAATAGGTTTCAAGGATATCTTTGCTTAGAATGCGCCAATTATACCATTCGGATTATTTCACTACGGTATTTATCCAAAATCGAAGCTTTAGAAATAAAGCCCAGCCAGTTCCCATTTTCATCCACCACCGGCAGTACGTTTTTGGCCGAATGCAGTTTCTCAAACTTATGGATAGCAGAATGCATGTCATCTTTAATGGTCAGGGCAATTTGTTTCATCATCAGATCACCAGCCGTCACTTTTTTATTTTCCTCTCTTTTTTTGTCATCAAAAAGAATCGTTTTGATGTCATTAAGATAGATCACCCCTTTTAACAGTTGTTTTTTACCATTTTCATTACCCTGCTCTTCTACTGCTTCTACGACGGCATATACATCCTTATCTGAAGACCGGATCATTTCCAGCATAGCTGTAAGGTCCGTATTTAATTGAAAAACCGGATAATCTTTACTGATTAAGAACCTGAGTTCCAACCGGCTTAGGGCAAAACGGTCTTTATCTGTGGGATCCAGCTCTGACTCCTGAAACAGCCTTTTCATCTCCAGAGACAGCGGTTCAAAGGACTTTACCACAAAAAAGCTAATGGCCGCTACCATCATTAAGGGAATAAATAAGGAATAACCATTGGTTACTTCGGCTGCCAGAAATATGGCCGTAAGTGGCGCAAAAAAGAGCCCGCTCAGCATACCAGCCATCCCGACTACGATCAGATTGGTAATCGGCACATCCGTGTAGCCTAACAGTTGGAAGAAACGCCCCAAGACAAAGCCTAATAGCGCTCCAATGACCAGTGATGGAGCAAAACTGCCTCCATTACCGCCGCCCATAATGGTAAATGCCGTTCCGAAAATCTTAAAGATCATGATACCACAGATAAATAGCCAGATGAGCCATTCATTGTGTGTATGTGCGATCAAAATCGAGTTATGTGGAATTTGCCCGGTCTCTGCCAGGGTCTTGATAAAGATATACCCCTCTCCAAAGATCTGTGGAAATAAAAAGATCAGCACACCCAATAATAAGGAACCAACCAGCCAGCGTTTGACGGGCCCGCCCATTGCTGCAAATTTATGGTCCATCCAGTGATAAACCCTGGAGTAAAACAGACAAAGACAACCAGCTAATAAGCCTAGTCCCAGATAAAGGAATATATTATTATAATCAAAAGAGCGTATCGTATTAAAAGTCAGCAGTACATTGTCTCCTAATAATACTTTTGCCAGTAATGCGCCTGTAGCCGAAGACATTAATAAAGGAATAAAAGAAGCTATGGATACTTCAATCATCAATACTTCCAGTGCGAATAATATTCCGGCAATTGGTGCACCAAATGCAGAAGATATTCCAGAAGCAATCCCGCAGGCCAGTAAAAGCGTTCTTTCCTTATAAGGCAAAAAAGTAGCACGCCCCAGATTCGAGCCGATCGCTGCTCCTGTGGCCACCATCGGTGATTCAAGGCCGCAGGAACCGCCCAGACCTACCGTTAACCCTGCCGTAGTAATATGAGAATAACACTGGCTAAATGGTAAATCAGAGGATTTTTTGGCTATGGCATAGACAATTTTATCATTCCCTTTTTTAAACGATGATTTATAAACCTTTTCAATAAGCAGACTACTGAGTCCGATGCCCAAAATCGGTGTCAGCGCCTGATACCAGACAATATCCCCTAATTCAGAACTTTCAAAGAAAAAATGTTCCAGCTTAACCACAAACAGCTTTAAAGCAATGGCGCCCAGACTGGCCAGACAACCTACAACCAGGCAACAAAAAATAAGAAATTGCCTTTCAGTCATCCTTCTTTTTAGCATTAAAACGCTGTATTTCAGCTGCGTAAAGAATAAATGAACGGATTTGTTAATTACCTCTCTTATGCGATTGATTGTCATTTGTGAGCGCAAAGTTAATTGAAAAACAAATAAATGTGTGTATATTAGAGCTGGTTCTTACCTATATTAAAAATATTTTTGCCAAAGTTCATTTAATTTGACTACCTTTGCCGTCCCAAAATGGGAAACTATTACTCGTAAGGCTCAACAAGTGTTTCACATGGGGTGAAACCGCCAGCAGAGTGTAATCTTTTAGATTATCTAAATTTATGCCTAAAGTTAAAACAAACTCAAGCGCAAAAAAACGCTTCAAAGTTACAGGTACCGGCGAATTGATGCACCAAAAACCTTTCAAACGCCACATTCTTACTAAAAAATCCACTAAACGTAAAAGAGCGCTTCGTATCATGGGTACAGTAGCCCCTTCTCACAAACATTTTGTGCAGCGTTTACTCCGTTTAAAATAAGAACGTTTAGCTAAAGATTAGCTAAACATAAGAGTGCAGTTAGCGTACAGTTAAAGGAAAAATCAATTTAAAAATCACCGGCTACCCGGTTTAAAATCATAGCATATGCCACGTTCAGTAAATGCAGTAGCATCAAGGGCAAGAAGAAAGAGAATATTAAAACAGGCCAAAGGTTTTTACGGCAAACGTAAAAACGTATATACCGTCGCCAAAAACGTCGTTGAAAAAGGAATGACCTACAGCTATGTAGGCCGTAAACTTAAAAAACGCGAATACCGTCAGTTATGGATCGCCCGTATCAACGCAGGTGTCCGTCAGGAAGGATTAACCTACAGTGAATTTATCCACAAGTTAAACCAAAAAGGCATTGAGCTGAACCGTAAAGTTTTGGCTGACATGGCTATGAATGAGCCAGAGGCTTTCAAAGCACTGGTTGATTCTGTAAAATAAAACAAGACAATCCTTGATTTAAGCTATGTAATTTAACTTAACTTATCTCATGGCGAGTCAACTGAAAAGGACAGCTCTTTTTTATAAGGATGCTGTCCTTTTTAATTATTCAACAGCCATAACCTATTGTGGCTTTGCTTTTTCCTCTTGCTGCATTTACAGTTTTGCCACTGTCAGGTAGCTCCAATCAGCCAGACGCTTTCGATTAGGTGCTTCTTTTGAGGTGCCAGTTGAGACCGAATCCCAAAAGATTGGGATTCCTTTAAAATAATCAGACCATAACCAAAACAGCATCCAAATATTTAAGTTACTTTTGTGGCGTTAAAAATTTATACTCAGATTTTTACCTTTATTTGCAGATGAATAATTCGTACACCGATCTGGTGAAACAAACCTTCCACTTTCCACAGGAAGGTGTTGACCTCAATAAAAATAGCGGCTACCTGGAATTCAATGGACTTGATCTCAAGCCGATTATTGAGAAGTATGGTACCCCACTTAAGTTGACCTACCTACCCAAAATCGGTATCAATATCAACCGTGCGAAAGAATATTTTGAAAAAGCCTTTAAAAAGCACAAATACGAAGGAGAATATTATTATTGCTATTGCACCAAAAGCTCCCACTTCTCCTTTGTGGTGGAGGAAGCCCTGAAGCACAATATTCATCTGGAGACCTCCTATGCGTACGATATTGAGATCATCAATGCGTTATACAAGAAAAAGAAGATCTCTAAAGACACCCATATTATCTGTAACGGTTTTAAACAAAAATCCTATACCAGCCGCATTGCCAAACTGATTAATTCAGGCTTTAAAAATGTGATTCCGGTATTGGATAACAAGGAAGAATTACAGATGTATAAGGGGCGCATCCGGACGGGAGAGCCATTCAAGCTAGGCATCCGTATTGCGGCAGAAGAAGAGCCGAGTTTCCCATTTTATACCTCCAGGCTAGGCATAAAAGCCCGGGATATCCTGGAATTCTATGTAGATGAGATTGAGGGCAATGAAGATAAGTTCCAACTGAAGATGTTGCATATTTTCTTAAACAAAGGGATCAAAGACGATATTTATTATTGGTCTGAGCTGAATAAAAGCATCAACCTTTATTGCCAGTTGAAAAAAATCTGCCCTGAACTCGATAGTATTAATATCGGTGGTGGTTTTCCAATCAAGCACTCCCTAGCCTTTGAGTATGATTATCAGTTTATGATCAATGAGATCGTTGGTAATATCAAAAAGGCCTGCAAAAAGGCAAAAGTGCCCATGCCCAATATCTTTACAGAATTTGGCAGCTTCACCGTAGGTGAAAGCATGGCACATATCTACTCAGTTATCGGCGAAAAAATACAAAATGACCGGGAAACCTGGTATATGATCGATTCCTCCTTTATCACCACCCTGCCAGACACCTGGGGTATTGGAGAAAAATTTCTTATGTTGCCCATTAATAAATGGGATAATGAATACCAAAGAGTTGTCCTGGGTGGCATTACCTGTGATGGACACGATTATTATGACTCCGAAGAGCATATCAATGAGGTATTTTTGCCTAAAACAAAAAGCCAGGAAGTGGAAGATGAGGAAAACAAAAAACCGCTTTATGTGGGCTTTTTCCATACAGGTGCCTATCAGGATCAGATCAGCGGCTATGGGGGCATCAAGCATTGCCTGATCCCTTCCCCCAAACACATTATCGTGGAATATGACAAAAACGGTCAGCTGGATACCTGGGTATATGCGAAGGAACAAAGTGCGCAAAGCATGATGAAGATACTGGGATACCAATAATCGGAGCCTCACGGATCGATTTATTACAGAACTAAGCTAAAGGCAGCAAGTGTTTGCTGCCTTTATTGTAATTTTGAGCCACTGGACCGTTAAAGCTGTCCCGAAAAACAAATTAGCAGAAAAGATTATTTAATATATGTCAGAAGAAAAGTCACTGAATTTTATCGAGGAGATTATAGAAAACGACCTAAAAAGCGGCAAATACGATCAAATCGTGACCCGTTTTCCGCCCGAGCCCAATGGGTATCTCCATATCGGGCACGCCAAAAGTATTTGTCTGAACTTTGGACTGGCCGAGCACTATAATGGCCGGACCAATTTGCGATTTGACGATACAAATCCTGAAAAGGAAGAAACTGAATACGTAGAAAGTATCAAGGCGGATATTAAATGGCTCGGGTTTGATTGGGACCAAGAGCTTTATACTTCTGATTATTTTGAACAGCTATATCAGTTTGCCCTCACCCTAATTAAAAAGGGGCTTGCTTATGTGGATGACAGTACGAGCGAACAAATCGCTGCCGGAAAAGGCACCCCCACAACACCTGGCGTGGCTAGCTCTTATAGATCTCGCTCTATTGAGGAGAATTTGCAATTATTTGAGCAGATGCGTGCGGGTAAATTTAAAGACGGCGAAAAGGTACTTCGGGCCAAAATTGACCTGGCCGCTCCAAATATGTTGTTACGCGATCCTTTATTATATAGAATCAAACACGCGACTCACCATAGAACCGGTGACCAGTGGTGTATTTACCCGATGTATGATTTTGCGCATGGACAAAGTGATAGTATTGAACACATTACGCATTCTATCTGTACACTTGAATTTGTGCCGCATAGGCCAGTTTATGATTGGCTGATTGAAAAACTGGAGATTTTCCCCTCCCATCAGTATGAATTTGCGAGACTGAATATGACTTATACAGTAATGAGCAAGCGTAAACTGCTCCAGCTGGTAAGTGACAAAATTGTTGAGGGTTGGGATGACCCCAGAATGCCGACTATTTCCGGTATGCGCAGAAGAGGTTATACGCCTAAGTCCATCCGGGAATTTTCAAGACAAATAGGTGTCGCCAAGCGGGAGAATCTCATTGATCTGAGTCTATTGGAATTCTTTGTCAGAGAAGATCTGAATAAAACAGCCACCAGGCGAATGGTGGTCTTTGATCCTGTCAAACTTGTTATTACCAATTTTGCAGAGGATCAGGTGGAATACTTAGAAGGAGAAGACAATCCTGAAGCGGAACAGAAAACTTATAGAAAGATTCCTTTTACCAAGGAACTCTATATCGAAAGAGAAGATTTTATGGTGGATCCGCCAAAGAAGTTCTTCCGCTTAGCCCCAGGTAAAATGGTCCGGTTGAAATACGGTTATATTATTCGTTGTGATCAATTTAAACAAGATGAAAATGGTAATATCACAGAGATAGCCTGTACTTATTTTCCGGAAAGCAAAAGTGGCAGCGGCGATACAACGCTTAAAGCAAAAGGCACTTTGCACTGGGTCAGTGCAACCAAAAATACCCCTGTAACCCTGAAACTCTATGACCGTTTATTTACGGTAGAAGATATGAATAGTGCAGAGGGCGAGTACAAGGATCATTTAAATCCGCAGTCGCTGGTCATTAACAATGCTGCACTGGCAGAACCGGCTATTTTGGAAGACGCACCAGGATTGTCTTATCAATTTTTACGCAAAGGCTATTTTATCCAGGATAAAGAAAAAGAGGCAGATGGAAAACCTGTTTTTAACCGCACTGTCGGCCTGAAAGATAGTTGGGCCAAGGAAACCAAAAAATAAAGGGACAATTCCGACTATAGGTCTAAAATCATTACAGGAAAGCTAGCAGCCAGGCTGCCAGCTTTCCTGTTCTCTTTTCAATAGAAAAAACGTAACAACATAATAATCAGATAATTAAAAAGAATTACTCCCCATAAATAATTGCGCATCCCCAGCCTCGTGTTATTCACGGGTTTTTAAGGCGGAAAATCCCCTGAAAATATGGTAAAATCAAGGCTTTTTAGGCCATTTTTAATAATTATTATGTAATTTTGCAGTCCCGAATCAAAACCCTCGGGATTTTTTTATGAGCGAAAACAATATTGTTAATCCAAACGCTGAACAGGAACAAGCAGCAGCTGCACCACAGCCTGAAGCCACAACAGCGACAACAAATGCACCTGAAGTGATTGAATCTGCACATGACGATTTCGATTGGTCAATCGACAAACGTAATGTGGCTCATTATTCAAAAGAAGATCAGGAAAAGTATGGCAAAGTATATGAAGATACTTTCATCCAGATCGAAGACGGCGAATTAGTCAATGGTACAATTGTAGGCCTGACTAAGACAGATGCCGTTGTCAACATCGGATTTAAAAGCGATGGTTTGATTTCCCTGAATGAATTCCGCGATTTACCAGACCTGAAGGTAGGTGATGAAGTGGAAGTCATGGTTCTTGAAAAAGAAGACCGTCAGGGTAACCTGCACCTGAGCCGCAAATCTGCCCGCACTTACCGTGCCTGGGAACGCATTGTGGAAGTACACAAAACTGGTGAAATTGTTACCGGTACCGTTACCAGCAAAACCAAAGGCGGCCTGATCGTTGATGTATTTGGCATGGAAACCTTCCTGCCAGGTTCTCAGATCGATGTAAAACCTGTAACTGATTACGATCAGTTTGTAGGCAAAACAATGGAATTCAAAGTGGTTAAAGTAAATGAAACCATCAAGAATGCTGTTGTATCTCACAAAGCACTGATCGAAAGCGATATCGAAGCACAACGTGCACAGATCATCAGCCAACTGGAAAAAGGTCAGGTATTAGAAGGAACTGTGAAAAATATCACAGACTTCGGTGCCTTTATGGACCTGGGTGGCTTAGATGGTTTACTGTATATTACAGACATTTCATGGGGTAGAATCTCTCACCCTTCAGAGGTGCTGAAACTGGATCAGAAAATCCAAGTGGTTGTTCTGGACTTTGATGATGACAAACGTCGTATCAGCCTGGGTCTGAAACAACTGACTCCACATCCTTGGGATGTTTTACCTGAGACCATCACCGAAGGTGCTACGGTTAAAGGAAAAGTCGTCAATATCGAAGACTACGGTGCATTCCTGGAAATCCAACCAGGTGTTGAAGGTTTGGTTCACGTAAGTGAAATCACTTGGGCTAATACACCAATCAACGCGAAAGAATTCTTCACGTTAAATGATGAATACGAAGCTAAAGTGGTTACCCTGGATAAGGATTCACGTAAAATGAGCCTGTCTATCAAACAATTGACTGAAGATCCTTGGAATACAATTGAAGATAAATTCCCAGAAGGAAGCAAGCACAATGGTCTGGTGAAAAACATCACTCCTTATGGCGTATTTGTTGAACTGGAACCAGGAATCGGCGGTATGATCCATATCAGCGATCTGAGCTGGCTGAAACGCTTCAATCACCCATCTGAGTATGTAAAAGTTGGCGATAACATCGATACAGTGATCCTGTCTATCGATAAAGAAAACCGCAAATTACAGTTAGGTCACAAACAACTTGAAGAAGATCCCTGGAACGCCCTGGAAGACACTTTCGCTGTTGGTACAAGACATGAAGCTACTGTAACGCGCAAGGACGATAAAGGTGCATTGGTTCAATTACCTTATGGTCTGGAAGGGTTTGTTCCTAACCGTCACCTGGCCAAAGAAGATGGTTCAACTGTAGGTCAGGATGATACTGCTGAATTTGTTGTCATCGAGTTTGACAGAAACGAAAAACGTATCGTTTTAAGTCATGCACGTATCTGGGAACAGGCAGCTGTTGAAACCAAGGAAGCCGCTAAGAAAGAAGCAAGAGCAGAAACCGAAAGCACTAAGAAAGCTGTAAAAGCGCTTCAGAGCAAAGTTGAAAAAACAACTTTGGGTGACTTAGGTGCACTTGCTGATATCAAAGCCAAATTAAAATCTGAAGAAAACGAAGCAAAGGATCAGGCTTAATTTAGTCTGAAACTTAAAAAGTTTCAAATGGTTTTATACAAAATGAGCCCTCCGAAGTCCGGAGGGCTCTTTTTATTTACAACTGTAAAGTCTCTATACAAATAAGGGTAATGGTTTAGTGCCAAACTAATTTTCGAAAATAGCTTCTATTTGCTATTTTTTTATTTGCTATTGCCTTGTCAGTTGTTGCAGGTAACATTAAATCGCAGCTCCAATACCCCTCACCTCAACAGCTATCTTACAAAAATTTCAGAAAATTAATTATTCATTTTTCTAATTTTCGTTGTTTTGACTACAACGATCAGTGTTATGACTACTTACAAGCAATAGGTCCATTGCAACTTTGCAGTACAATAATTACATAATTAAACCAGTAAAAAATGGACACAAAAAAAGTATGGTTCGTCACAGGAACCTCAAAGGGGTTAGGCTTATCCTTGGTAAAAAATTTGATTAATGAGGGACATAAAGTAGCCGCAACTTCCAGGAGCGTTGAAATGCTGAAAAAGCAATTAGCGTCCTGTACCAATCTCCTTGCTTTGGAAATGGATATAACTAATGAAAAAAGCATAAAAGATGCGGTTGCTCAAACACTTAAAACCTTTGGAACGATTGATGTTCTAGTAAATAATGCAGGATATGCACAATGGGGTACTTTAGAAGAATTGAGTGACAAAGAAGCGCGCCAGAACTTTGATATAAATGTATTTGGTGCATTGAACGTTATTAGAGCTATCATGGGTCATTTCCGTAGCAAAAAATCAGGTCATATTTTCAATATTGCTTCTATTGGAGGATTTATTGGCACCTTTCCCAGCTTTGGGATATACATTGCTACCAAATTTGCCGTAGTTGGCCTAACCGAAGCATTGTCGGCAGAAGTAAAGGAATTTGATATAAAGGCGACCATTGTCTATCCCGGTTACTTCCGCACCAATTTTCTAGATAAGGGTTCTTCTATCCTGCCATTAAACTCTATTGAGGCTTATACCTCTGCCAGAAATTCAGAGCAGTGGCACGAGACAGAAATGCGCGGTAAACAATTGGGTAATCCGGATAAAGCGGCGGCGGCTCTTATCCAGTTAGCAGAAAGTAAAAATCCTCCTCTACACTTTTTTATGGGAAGCGACGCCTTTGATATGGCTCATAATAAAATGGCAGTCATACAAAATGAATTGAATACCCATGAAGCCTTAAGCAAATCCACCGACTTCTAAATTTAACACCCCCGAAAAAGATAGAGCCCTAGTCGTTCTATCTTTTTTTCTAATTTTGAATAAGCATGAAAGGCAAAAAAATATATACCTTTAATACCGTTAGTGAGTTCCACAAAATGAGTGGCTTGCCCACACCTGAACACCCGTTGGTAAGTTTGGTGGACTATAGCTTGGTAGACTATCAAACCGACGAAAATAAAATCACCTGGATCCAACATTTTTACTCCATAGGTTTAAAACGGCACATGCCAAAGGGCAAATTCCGCTACGGTCAACAACAATATGATTTTGATGAAGGCCTGCTATCCTTTATTGCTCCAAAACAATTGATGGAAATTGAAATAGATAAGGAAGATGAAAAGCCTTCAGGCATTCTACTACTCGTTCATCCTGATTTTATTTGGCAAACATCTTTGGCAAAGCATATAAAACAATACGATTTTTTTGGATACGCTGTAAATGAAGCCTTGTTTCTTTCTGAGAAAGAAGAACTTATTATTACGGATATTATGCACAATATCCAAACTGAATACCGCACCAATATTGACAGATTCACCCAAAATATCATTATTGCACAAATAGAATTACTACTAAACTATAGTGAGCGTTTTTACCAACGGCAATTCTTAACAAGAAAGAAAAGCAGTCACCAAATATTGGATCGATTGGAAAACATCCTCAATGAATATTTTGAAGACAAGGAATTAATCAATAAGGGATTGCCGACTGCACATCATATTGCTGATTTGCTGCATATATCTGCCAATTATCTGGGTACCCTTCTTAAAACATTAACAGGACAGACAACACAACAACATATCCACAACAAATTGATCGAAAAGGCAAAAGAAAAATTATCAACAACCACATTATCCGTAAGCGAAATCGCCTTTGAATTGGGCTTCGAGCATCCACAATCCTTTAGCAAGTTATTTAAAACCAAAACCCATCAATCACCACTGGAATTCAGGCATTCTTTTAATTGAACTGATTTTCAGCATTTCCTTTGTTAGTTTTAATAACTAACAGAAATAAAATTATGCAGTCTAATTTCCCAGGATCACTTAAACTTTAAAATATTGCACAGAAGTACATAAAAATATGGACTTTTGTGCAATATTTTAAACAAAACAGGTTCTAAGTGTGCTTACCTGTCCTTATACGCTTTCCGTCATGGTGTTTACTTTCCACTGGTACTGTTGCTTATCCATCACTTCTTTGCCCCAAATAGGTAATTGTTTTTTTACCTTGCTGAGTAACTCCTGACAAGCAAAAAAAGCTGCTTCACTATGGGCCGCCGATACATAAATAAATAACGAACAACCTCCTGGCTTCACCAGTCCTAAACTATGATAAACATGGATACAACGGATGGGATACTTTTCAAACAGGGACGCTCTAATTTCCTCCATTATATCAAGCGCCATTTGCTCATAGGCGGTATATTCAATTCCAGTGACTAATCCATTTGTTGTCTGATCAGCCCTGACCTGTCCCAAAAAAATCTGATTGGCGCCAATATCTGTTTTAAACTGATGCTTTCTAATCTGCGCCGATATAAATGCCACCGATATAGGCCCCTGAATAAAAAGACTTCTTCTCATGATTTACACATTTTTTACAATAAATAACAATTCTCTACACTTGTCACTTGGTATTATTTACCCTTACCAACCACGAGGATAACTAGCCACCCGAAAATGGTGGCATAAAAGCTATGGTATGCTCGCTGACCAGTAACCTGTTTTCGTTTATTAGTTGTTTATCCAAGGCGATCAGGTAATTATAATTACGCAATGCAGGATATCTATTAATGACAATGTTCTCGACACTATTCGTATCTGCTACATCCCAAATCCGAATCGAGGTTTCTCTGGTTATTTCACTAAGTAATCCGAAAAATAAAACTTCAACTTCTGCTTTCATAACGCTATAGATTTAAACTTTTTATCATTGCCAATTCCGCTTAGCGGTCTTAACAGCAAATAACACAAAATCTGCTGCCTTAATATTGGGGCACTGATTTACACAATTTTCCGATTTTGATAACACGGTTTATCATCCTGAAAAAACTTATTGCTTATTTTTCGGCCCCTTATATTCTGAATGTCCCAGGGGTTTATCTTTGGCGATTAAATCCCTGATCAATATTTTATAGACTTTAATATCTGCAAATCCGCCATTTTTTTTACGGTCAAATATTTCCAACTGCTGTAACCGGATCTGAAAACGCCCGGTTACAGCAGATGGTATCAATGTAACGCCTCCCAATTCATCCGTAAAAGTGGAAAGTAGTTCCTGAGCAATATAGGCTGAACGAAGCAGCCAGCCACATTTTGGACAATATTCAATTTCAATGATTGGTTTCATTTTTATTTAAAATTAATCTTTTTATTTTAAAGTTCACTAATCACACCTACTTCTCAATATATTGCAAGGCCTTTGTATCCGTTTGAATAAATGCACTTTTGTCGCCCCCACATACAGCGCAATGATACCCGTCAGGCACCTCCTTCCATGGGGTTCTGGGGGCTATATCAAACAAGGCATCACCCTGATCAGGGTCATATACACTCAGGCAACTGTTACATTGATATATTATTTTCAGATTTTCCGTCTGTACCTCTTTAGGGGTTTCAGCTAATGCTTGTGTATTATAGTCCGTTTGCCGGCTATAAAATTCCTTACACAAAGAGACCAGGTAAGTCCCGATATATTCCTTTTTAACTGCTTCCCTAAACAAGATCCACTTTTGTGTATTTGGATTAAAATCAACCGTATGTAAGATATCATATCTGTCCAATGACTTTAACCGGTGTGGATTTTTAACGACCTTTTTTTTGATCAACACAGACGCGAAAAGTTTCGCTTGCGCTTTGATCTGCACACCAAAGCAAAGTCCGTAGGTACGTACATCTTCTTTATCAAAATGTCGGATAACTGCTCTTTTTATACTGAGCCCTTCCTCACATAAGTCCGCTATTTGCCAATTCAGCTCATTGGCCGCATGACGAACATTCACCCTGTATTTACCCAAAATAAAATCCCAAAGGGGTCTGGACGAAGGATCAATGTCTTTAATAATTAAACTCTTCCAAGGAGTTGTATACATTTCTGCAATACGCGTTTTTTGACAAAGCGCACACAGCTCTCTTAGAAAAGCCAGATCAAAATATTCATCCCGGCGATAAATCCCCAGCCAATAATTACCACCAGCTTTATTGAACCCTTCATAATATGGCAGGTAAAAAGGATTTTTTCTATCAGCGCCATTACTTTCCACATGAATATAATTAAGTTGAGCCAGTTTTTTCTGGACCATTCTTTCTACAAACACCAAATCACGTCGCAAAGCGAGCGCCGGATCCTCAAACACCTCCTCAATAGCTTTTGTTACCGCTCCTAAATTATTGGTATAAATCCACTCATGCCAATGAAGGACTTCCTGCGTTTCAGGCAAACGTATACTTAGCCTCCAATAATGCGTCTTTTCCGTGGCCACCCAATTAATATGACCGGTATACAGTGGAACAAAACTTTGGCACGCTTCAGTTATATTTACCTTGAACTTTGGCGCCTGCTCAAATTGATCAAATACGTCTTTATATACGCCTTCCCTAAGCCAACTGTCTTCCTGATAAAAATGGATCACCGGATAGGCGCTAATCATACCGGGTGGGGCCGTCCTCCTTTCCATTAATGCAATCCCTGCTGCTTCAAAGGATTTCTCAAAACCTGGTTGACTACTCTCCTTCACCTCAATAAGTAATTGTTGTCTTAACCCCAACCTGACTTTTTTCACACCCGCACTTGAGGCCAGTTCAAGAATCCTATCCAGCTGCCCCGGAGAAACAATCCCCCCTTTAAACCCTATACTGTATGTTTTTAACTTCTGCATAACTGATCATTAAAGTAAACCATTTGAAAATCGAATGATTTTCGCTACGCCGTAGATTCCGCCAGAACGCTTTCCAATATAACCTGCACCTCTGGACGGCAACTGCCGCATCCCATCCCTGCACCACTCGCCTGACAAAGTGGACCTAGTTCAGTAATTCCTTCTTTGATTTTATTTTTTATATTGCCTTCCCCTACATTCCCACATGAGCACACAACTTTTCCCAAGACTGGCTCCGCAGCGCCTCCACTACGTAACAGCGCAAGCCTTTTTTCGGACAGCTCTGTTTTATTTTCAATCAAATTTTTAAATTCTAAAAACTCCGCTTTGTCACCAATCAGAATAGCCCCACCAGTTTATCCTGATGTACGATGCACTTTTTATAATAACGTTTGGCCCGGTCAATAAAAATCACTTCTTCATAAGCCGGATCGCCCTGAGGTGCATCCGATATGCCGATTGAACAAAGTTGTATACCATGCACCTTTAATAAATTCATGGGCAAAGATCCTTCATAATAAGTAGCGATATCACCATTCAGATAGGCCGCCACAATGCCGGCCTGTTGTTCTGCTGCTGCAGTAATGCCATAGAGCATGCCATTATATTCTGCAATCTCGCCAATAGCAAAAATGTCTGGGTCACTGGTTTGCAGATAAGCATTGACCACGACTCCACGTTTACAATTGAGACCCGCCTGGAGTGCAAGCGACATATTCGGCCGGGTGCCAATGGCCATAACCACGGCCTGACACGAGATATCATTACCACTTCTAAGCCGAAGACCTGTTAATTTATCCTCCCCTAGGAACCGATCGACTTCTTCATTAAATAACACTTCAATACCTTTTTCCACTAACTCTTCATGCAGTAGCTGGCAACCTAAACTATCCAATTGCCGGTCCATAAGTCTGGAGGAACGTTGTAAAATGCACGATTGTATTCCAATTTCCATCAGCGATCCTGCCAGTTCAATACCCAGTAGGCCGCCCCCAATAATAACCACCTTGCCACCTTTTTTATCCAGGTGCGCCATAAAATGATCTGCATCCGTTCTGGTGCGCATTGCAAAAATTCCCGGAATCTTTGGGGTATCTTTTAAAATAAAAGGTTTACTGCCAGTGGCAAGGATTAAAACATCATAATCATGCCAGGTGCCTCTATCATCTTTTATTTTTTTGCATTCTTTGTCAATACTTACAATACTGACACCTCTGTGAAGTAGAATATTGCAATCTGCTTCCTCCTCATCTTTCATTTTAATGATCTGTTCCCAAGATTGCGTACCGCTGATATAATCAGGTAACATCACCCGGTTATAAAAGGGCTGATCTTCCTTGCTAAAGACCTCAATTTGATCTTCACTATTGAGCTGTCTATACCGCTTAACAAAACCAAAGGCCCCGGCGCCGGCACCTATAATCAAAATTTTCTGCCGGGGTTTTTATATTTGCAAACCTCCACAGCCGCATATTTAAAATCAGGTTGTTTTGAGACCGGATCTAACAATGCATGCGTAATATTATTGGCACGATTAAGATCGCGCCCTTGTATTTTTCCCCAGTGCATGGGCAAAAACACCACGCCCTTTTTTATGCTTTCACTGAGCTTGGCATGCACCCTGACAGCACCTCTTAAGCCACGAACTTCCACCAGGTCCCCCTCTTCAATACGCCGAGTCAGGGCATCCTCAGGATGAATTTCCAAAAAAGAACGGCCTATATGCTGTTTTAATTTATTTACCTTTCCTGTTTTGGTCATGGTGTGCCACTGATCCCTGATTCTGCCAGTGGTCAGAATGAGTGGAAAATCATCACAGAGTGGTTCTGAAGCATTTTCATCAGCAGGGCTATTAATGATTGCCCTGCCGGATTTTGTAAAGAAACGACCATCCGCAAATAACCTGTGTAAATTCTGATGGGTTTTATCTTTGGGATAAGGCCATTGAACCGATCTTTTTTCTTTCAAGATATCATAGTTAAGGCCGCTGATATCCATATTGGTTCCTTCAGAGAGTCTGCAATGCTCTAAAAACACTTCTTCACTGTTTTTAAAATCAAAACCATGATAATCCATCCTTTTGGCAAAATCACAAAGAATCTCCACATCCCCCTGGCCTCACCCGGCGCATCGGTCACTTTAGACAGATACGTAATTCTCCTTTCCGCATTGGTCATGGTCCCTTCTTTTTCCGCCCATGCTGCTGCCGGCAGGATTAAATCTGCGTAATGCAAAGTTTCAGGTTTACTACTCACCTCTTGTACTACCACAAACGGTGCCTTTGCCAGAGCCGCCTCTGCCCTTCTTACATCCGGCAGACTGACCAGTGGATTGGTTCCCATAATCCAGATCGCCTTTAAATCTCCCTTCTCCAGCGCATCGAACATTTCCGTAGCAGTGAGGCCTGGGTGCTCCTGAATTTCTTTCCCATTCCAGAACTTTTGCACCTCCAGCCGGTCTTTCTCACTTGAAAGCAGTCGATGCGCTGGCAAGATATTGGCCAGGCCCCCACTTCCCTGCCACCCATGGCATTGGGTTGCCCGGTGAGCGAAAAAGGGCCACAGCCTGGTTTGCCAATACGACCAGTAATTAAATTTAAGTTGATAAGGGACACATTTTTATCAACGCCCCGAACACTTTGATTGAGCCCCATTGTCCACATAGTCAACAATCCTTTAGATCTGGCAATCAGATCTGCGGCCTCGTAGATATCTTCTTTAGAAATACCGCAGATTTGTGCCGCCTCTGTTATAGAACGCTGCATCACCTTTGCAGCCAAAGCACTAAACCCTTCTGTATGCTGTGTAATAAAGGGAAGATCTATTTCTCCTTTCTCGATCAGTATTCTGGATAGTGCATGATGCAAGGTAATGTCTGTACCAGGGTGGATTTGCAGATGCACATCCGCTAGCTGACAGGTTTGTGTCTTTCTGGGATCACTGACAATAATTTTCAGCGCCGGATTATTCGCCTTTGCTGCCTCCACCCTGCGCCAGATAATTGGATGGCACCAGGCTGGGTTGGCTCCTGCAACAAAAATCAAATCCGTCTTTTCAATATCATCATAACAAATAGGAACACTGTCTTCCCCCAGACTCATTTTATAGGCTGCCACAGCACTACTCATACATAGCCTGGAATTAGTATCAATATTATTACAGCCGATAAAACCTTTTACCAACTTATTAACTACATAATATTCTTCTGTCAGACATTGACCGGAAGCATAAAAGGCCACGCTTTTCGGGCCGTATTTTTCAATGATCGCCTTAAATACCCTGGCCGCTCTTTCAAGGGCTGTATCCCAGCTGACGCGTTTTTTGGGCATTTGTTTATGGTAACGCATCTCAGGATATAACAGTCGGTCCGTTTTATCCATCACCGTATAATGGAGATTCATCCCTTTACTACAAAGCATACCCCGGTTAACAGGATGCTCCTTATCTCCCTGGACGACCAGTGCACCATTGCTTTGCTTTTGGACTATGACACCACAGCCCACCCCACAGTAGCAACAAGTTGTTTTAAAATGCTCCGCCATACAATTGTGCTGTTTCGATTCTTTTAGGTTGTAATAAAGGCTTAAAAAATTTCAGGAGCGATGACGCATTCGCAAATGATTAAAAGAAGTTCTTTTTCTCCTTTTGAACGCTAAATCTCAATGCGGTTATCAGCCATTGAAAAACGACCAACATTTTCCTCCATCCCTAAGAAATAGCCGCAAATTGTTGTGTTTCAACCGGCTCGGTATTAGACAACGGTTGATAACCGATATAAACGTTTCCATCCTCTACTTTAACCGGGTAAACCTTTATCTGATAATCCTCGCCACTCAGGCATTTGCCAGAGTTCAGTGAAAAAGTCTTCTTGTGAAAAGGGCAGGCGACCTTAGGCTGCTGATCCGGGCCAACAGATCCAGTCATGCCTCGACTAAGTGCCATTTGGTGGCGATGCGGGCAAAGGTTCTGCGAGGCATACCACTGATTGGTTCTAGCGAAATAAAATAAGGCAATTTGCTCATCCCCTCTTTTTACACAGACACCTCCATTATGAGGTACGTCTTCAGCCTGACAAGCCAAAAACCAGTTTTCCCTATCAACTCCTTGTTGTGTGTGATTCATATTACTTAAATTAAGCTGTTAAGATTAAAGATTTCTTCCCTGCACTATTGCCATTCCGCTACACGCTTTTGCGTGCGCATTTCTACAAATTCCATGGTTGGATCTTTCTGGTCGGGCGCATTGACAAAATGAGCAAAACGTTTACGAATACTCGGATCTTCAATGGCTGCCTTCCATTCACATTCATAATGGCTGAGCACTTGCTGCATTTCTGTTTCCCACTCGTGACATTTACCCAGACAGTCCTCTATAACCACTTTTTTCAAATAGTCAATTCCGCCTTCCAGTTTATTCAACCAGGTGGCCGTGCGGGTTAATGGATCAGCCGTTTTGATATAATACATCAAAAAACGGTCTATATAACGGATACAAGTCTCGCTATCCAGATCCTGCGCCAGCAATAAAGCGTGTTGTGGCTTACTGCCTCCATTGCCGCATACATACAGGTTCCATCCCTTTTCAGTGGCAATGATGCCAAAATCTTTGCTTTGCGCCTCCGCGCACTCCCTGATACAACCCGAAACAGCTGATTTGATTTTATGAGGTGTTCTAAGACCTTTATACCTGTTTTCAATCTGAATGGCAAAACTGACACTATCATGTAGTCCGAACCTGCACCAGGTACTTCCCACACAGCTTTTGACCGTTCTAAGTGATTTACCATATGCATGTCCACTCTCAAAACCCGCATCGATTAATTCTTTCCAAATCAGTGGCAGATCACTGAGATGCGCCCCAAACATATCAATACGCTGGCCACCGGTTATTTTTGTATAGAGGTTATATTTTTTGGCCACCGTAGCTATCACCAAGAGTTTATCCGGTGTAATCTCACCACCCGCGATTCTAGGAACCACGGAGTACGAGCCTCCCTTTTGAATATTGGCCAAAAACCGGTCATTGCTATCCTGGGCAGTGTCATTATTTTTGCGTAGGATCATCTCATTGAAGGTACTGGCCAAAATGGAGCTGATAACGGGTTTACAGACTTCACAGCCATCTCCTGTGCCATGTTTTTCCAACACCTCCTCAAAAGAACTTAACCCTTCGAGCTTAATCAAATCATACAACTGTTGTCTACTATAAGTAAAATGTTCGCAGATATCTTTGCGGACCTCCTTACCCATTGTTTTGAGGGTCATGGCAGCCAGATCTTTCAGCATCGGAACGCATCCCCCGCATCCGGTACCGGCCTTTGTGCAAGCCTTGATATCATCAATCGACTCATTGCCATCTTTAACAGCCTGGCAAATTGCGGCTTTCGTCACCCCTTCACAGCTACAGATCAGTGCGCCGTCCGGTAAAGCCGAAATCCCTGCGCCTTGTGGCTTGTCCCCCTCAGTGGCGGCAAATACCAGGCTATCCAAAGCACCAGGCAGAGGCATGCTGTTTTTATAATATTGTAATAAATTATTGTATTGAGAGGCCTCCCCCACCATTACACCCCCAAGTAAGTATTTACCATCCAAGGAGACGTTCAATCGTTTATAAACACCATTGACCTTATCCTCATAAATAACATGCTGCGCTTTATCGGCCGTCAAAAATGGATCTCCAAAACTGGCAACATCTACACCGATAAGTTTTAGCTTGGTACTCATATCAAAGCCTGTAAAAGTTCTTTCGTTTTTGGCACCCTGCAAAGGATCCGCTATAATATGTGTGCATGCCACCTCTGCCATATCATACCCGGGAGCCACCAGGCCATAAATCATCCCATTATGTGCTGCGCACTCTCCAATGGCGTAAATGGCGGGATCTTCTGTCCGCATATAATCATCCACCACGATACCTCCACGAGGTCCCGTCGGAAGTCCGGCGTCTTTAGCCAGTTCATCGCGGGCATTGATCCCAGTAGAAATGACCAGCATATCTACTGAAAGTTCGCTTTCGTCGACAAACTGTATACCAGTGATTTGTTCTTTGCCCAATACCTGATAGGTATGTTTGCGCGTATGAACTTTTAATCCCAAAGCTGATAATTTGCTGCGCAGGACCGCACCTCCGGCATCATCAAGTTGGCGGGGCATTAGTTTGGGAGCAAACTCTATGACATAGGTTCTATCAATACCTATATCTACCATGGCTTTGGCAGCTTCCAACCCTAATAAGCCGCCACCCAGTACCGCCGCTTTTTTAACCCCTTTGGCATACGCCATGATTTTATCCAGGTCGTCAATGGTTCTGTAAACAAACACGCCTTTTTTCTCCACCCCATGGATCGGTGGCACCATGGCTGCTGAGCCTGTGGCCATTATTAGTATATCATAAGGTATCTGTAGGCCACTTTGTGTAACGACTGTTTTAGCAGCCCGATCAATTTTAAGCACCGGATCACCTAAATGTAGGTCAATTCCAGCCTCTTTATACCAGGATAAAGAAGCCATGGTTAATGCTTCAGCCGTAGTCCCATTTATATATGAGGTCAGATGAACCCTGTCATAGGCTGGCCTGGGTTCCTCTCCTAAAACCGTAATATGATAACTGCCAGCCGGCGCTTTGGCAATCATTTTCTCGCAAAATTTATAGCCTACCATCCCATTACCAACGACAATAATTCTTTTCATATATCATATTATTTTTAATTCTATATTTATTATTTTCTATTTTGAATAAGCATTTTAATACTTATTGCTTATTTTTGATGTAAATTTAAAACCATATATTCATTTTTCGTTAGTTTTTTATCACTTTTTATTATATTTTATTTTTTATAATTTATTAAAATGACCAAAAACCCCACCCTAACCCTAGTAGGCGCTGGTCCTGGAGACCCGGATTTAATCACCGTCAAAGGGATAAAAGCCTTAAAGGCAGCAGATATCGTGTTATATGATGCATTAATCGACCCGAGTTTATTATATTATTGTAATCCAACATGTGTTAAACGATATGTTGGCAAGCGCGCCGGCAGTCACTCACTGACGCAAGAACAAATATGTGCGCTCATCAAAAAGCTGGCAGGTCATTATCAAAATATTGTACGACTCAAAGGCGGAGACCCCTTTGTCTTTGGCAGGGCTACGGAAGAAATCCAGGCTGCAAGATCCATTGGCATGCAAGTAGAAATAGTACCAGGGATTTCCAGTGCACTGGCCGTTGCAGCATCTGCCATGATTCCTGTGACTTCCAGGGGAGTAAGCCAAAGTTTTTGGGTGGCCACCGGAACAACCAAAGAAGGAAAGTTATCCAGTGACATTTATTTGGCAGCGCAGTCCTCTGCTACAATCATACTGCTAATGGCCATAAAACATCTCTCAGAAATCATGTCCGTTTTTATCCATTATAACAGGCAATTAACCCCTGTGGCGGTAATCCAGGAAGGTTGCACCAAAAATCAAAGAATGGTAACTGGCAATATTCAAAACATCTGCGAATTGGTTCGTCTTGCCGGACTAACCAATCCGGCTGTCGTAATTATAGGCGATGTTGTACTTAGCAGGCAGCAGTTGGCAGAAGTTCTAGCGCTTAAGCAGGCCATTTAAATCATAAACAATATGATAATCAATTAATTATAATAGACACAAAAAAAAACAAAGATCCAAAAGCAAACCAATCCTTTTAAATGATTGATGTAACTTTTGGATCTTTGTTTTGCCCCCAAGTTCTGTAAGGGCCATAAGTCAAGTTAACTTAGATCAGTAAATGTTTCACTACAAATAAAGTATATAAAAAGTGGAGCTGAGGAGAGTCGAACTCCTGTCCAAACGCCGCTACCATAAGCTTTCTACATGCTTAGTTCTTTATTACTTGTCGGGAAAAGGCAGGAAAAGAACCAACCAACCTAATCCTTAGCTGCATATGTCTTTTGTCATCGGCACAGCCTGAGAGGACAGCATCCTGTGTTTGATTTTGAGTCGGCGGCGGAACCTGGTAACAGGACAACCTGTTCAACGCGGCCCAAATGGATGTCTAATTAACTAATTAGGCAGCCATAGCAAACTGTCTGTTGCCATTTGAATGTTGAGTATTCAGATTTAAGCGCTAATTACACAACGCGCTGCATGCTTACACCTACCGCTACAAGCGCTGTCAAAACCAGATACAGCCCCATAACTTAATTAAATGTAGTCATTACTGATGCAAAGAACTTCCACAAAGGTACAGCTTTTTATCAAAAAATGCGCATTTATCCATTTTGCCAGTGCAGATTAATAATCAGCTTTTACAATTATTAACACTGGTGGATTAAATTGTTTTTATTTAAACATTTTTTTGCTTTGTTTTGTCCTAATCATTCCACAAAGCACCATGCACCTGAACGCAGAGCTTCATGCCTTATTCTCTTTAATTGACGATCCGGATGAGGAAATCTTTCATCTGATCTCCAAGAAAATTGTCACCTATGGCAGAGAAGTCATCCCCTGCCTGGAAGATCTTAGTGAAGAGACGGCGGATGGTAAAATCCAGCGCAGGATTGCAGAAATCATCCGTAAGGTTCAATTTGACAGCCTGATCAGTGAAATCCAGCTTTGGAATGCAGAAAATACCCATGATTTATTAACAGGCAGCCATCTGGTTGCCAGTTATTCTTATCCGCATCTCTCCCTGGATGAACTCCGCACGAGTGTGGCACAATTAAAAAAAGAAATCTGGTTAGAGACCAATGACTTTTTAACTTCCCTGGAAACCGCAACACTGGTCTCCAAGATCTTGTTTCAATTCCAGAAAATTCGCAGCGAACATAATAATTACCAGCATCTGGAGCATTTTTGCCTGCATTCTATTTTGGAAAAGAAAAAAGGCAATGCCTTATCAACCAGTATTCTCTATCAACATCTATGTGAAGCATTAGAGATCCCCATCCAACTGATATCCGTACCGGATCAGCATATCCTGGCCTGCTTTCAAAGAAGCTTTTTTCAAAAGCCAGAAGGCCATGCCTACCAGGCACAAATTCTGTTTTATATCGATGCTACTTCAGGCAAACTATATAGCCAGTATGATTTGGATAAATACTTCGAGGCCTACCATATTCCTAAAAAGGACAGCTATTTTCAGCCGCTCTCCCATCAGATGATTATCGCTAATATGGCGACTGAAGTAGGCAAATGCTATTTATCCAAAAGGGATTTGGATCGTAAAAAGGACCTGGATAAAATTGCCGCACTTTTAAACCAACCCCAAAAATAATTGCATAATTGGCAATTAATCCCTTAATTTTACCTGCACTTAAAAATTTATACAGCAGACATGATTATGCCCTATCTTACTATTGCCTTATCCGGCAATAAAGGCAGAGGAGTATTTACCACCCAAGCCATCCCTAAAGGAAAGATAATCGAAATATCACCGGTTGTCGTACTATCCGCCAAAGACCGCAAACACATAGAGAAAACTGAGTTATTTAATTATATTTTTGAATGGGGGAAGTCCCACCGGAAGGCGGCCGTTGCCTTAGGATATGTATCTGTCTATAATCACAGTTATAATTCCAACTGCGTATATGAGATGGATTTTGATGAAAAAACCATTACCATTAAAACCGTGCGGGCCATCGCCAAAGGGGAAGAGTTATCTATTAATTACAATGCAGATCCCACTGACAGCACTGAAGTTTGGTTTCATCATATGATTAAAGAGCAATAAATAGCCTACTCAATAATTTTTCCAAGCCAGCCATTAGGTAACAACCATCAGGCTGGCTTTATGATTTTAATGACGGTGAGTGCCGGAAAGGTACTGAAAATAAAGGTGCCTACTTTCTCCACCTTTGCCCCTGCCTCCACAAAAACTTTACTATAGGTCGCCGTATGTTTAAAGTCTGATATGATTGCCACTGCTCCGGGCTTTAGTATGCGTAAAATCTGGTTACAGGCCGTCATCCGATTGGAGGCCGTCCCAATATTATGCAAACAAAGATTGCTTACAATAAGATCAAAGCTATTATCAGCTAACCTGGTCGTACAAATATCATCACTGATGATGTCTATTTTATCCTCAACCCTTTCACTGGCGGCATTGGCCAGTAACGCACCCTTTGAATTATCCGACAGATCCTGGGTTCGCCAGATATCCATGGCAGTCACCTTCCCATCTGTGAGTCGCTTAGCGGCGCCAATGGCTAAAAGCCCCCGGCCCGCGCCAATATCCAATACGCGTTCATGTCCCGAAAATGAATAAAGCGCCAGCATCCGATCCCTGTGTTTCAATTTACCGTATTTGCTATACCAGATCATCAGTAGCGCTTCAATAATCAAAAAAATGCCGGTGTATAACATGGCCCAGTTTAAGGAGGTAAGCCATACACCTGCATTTATTCTGGGTAAAACAAATATACCCAGAATATAAAGCGCCACACCAATGACGATCAAATTACGGATCACCCCAGGTGCATCAATACCATACTTTGCTTTGATTTTTGCCATATTGAATTCAATTTTGGTAATGCCTATTATTGTCGGTTGCTTTTGCCCCCTTTACCTCTTTTGCCTGCTATTAAGATAATACCCGCCGGCTTACTATAAAAAGCCCATACAAATTAAGAATTATTATCGATATGGTAAAATCAAACCAAAAGGTTGACAGGTAAAAATGGCTTTGGCTCCTTCAATCACTCAAAAGCTGCTCCCTATTTTGCCCAAATAATCGTTTAACCGTATATCCTTATATAAGGCGATTAATGGAAAATTTTATGGATTTTGCCCCCCGGCTGCATCCAATATAAGCCAGGGGTTCTAGGCCCGATATATCACATTTGCCTAAACACCTAATTTTAAACCTTTAAAAACATTTATAATGCCCTCAATCCACCCGTTAGCTTGTCGATTAGCCACTAGTACCCAGCACCCGTTTTATTATTGCAAAAAAGTGGCTATATCTATAGTTTTAACCCTTTTTTGTTGCTTTTTTGCAAGTGCACAAATACCAGACACAGGTAAGTTTACAATCAGCGGCAGGATTAATGGCATAGAGAGTGGTGTCATTCGACTAATGTCGTCCAACAATCAGAAGGCAGAGGATAGCGCCTTTATAAAAAATGGTAAATTTAAACTAAGGACGTGTAAATAAATAAAGGTTACTTTTAATTAGAATAATTGTAGTATATTTGAATAAATTTCAAATATATGCTTAAGGACAAGATCTCGAAAATGCTCCCACATCTGAATGAGAAACAGAAACGGATCTATTTGGCTCTTGAAGCAGAAGATTTAGGTCATGGTGGTGTAAAGAAAGTTTCTGAAGCCTCTTCTGTTTCGAGAAAAACGATAATAAATGGCAAAAAAGAAATTGCAGAATCTGAGGCTAATATTGAAGATGAAGTTAATCAAGAGTCCGAAGTCGATATATTCCGGATTAGAAAACCAGGCGGTGGTCGCAAAAGTCTTAATGAAATCGATCCGGGACTATTTAGTGCACTTGAAACTATGTTAGAACCTGTAACAAGAGGTCATCCAGAAAGTGTTTTAAAGTGGACTTGCTTAAGTACTCGTAGTTTATCAGAAGCACTGAAAAAAAAGGGATACTCTGTTAGTCATACAAAGGTGGGAGAAATGCTAAAAGAAGCTGGATTTAGCCTTCAGGCAAACTCAAAGACACTTGAAGGTGGAAATCATCCAGATCGCAATGAACAATTTATGTACATAAATACAAAAACGGAGAAGTATATAAAAAGTGGATGCCCTGCAATATCAGTAGATACAAAGAAAAAGGAACTGGTAGGGGAATACAAGAATGGAGGCAAAGAGCTAAGGCCAAAAAAGAATCCTCGACCAGTCAAAGTACATGATTTCGGTAATACAAAGGCTGCCCCATATGGTATTTATGATATAGGTAATAACCAGGGATTTGTAAATGTTGGAACATCTTGTGACACGTCAGAATTCGCTGTATTTAGCATAGAACAGTGGTGGAAAAAGATGGGGAAAAAGCAGTTTCCAAACGCTACAAAAATCCTTATAACAGCAGATGGAGGTGGGTCAAATAGTCATAGGAACAAGCTTTGGAAAACTGAGCTTCAACGCCTAGCAAATAAAATAAAGCTGGAAATAACTGTTTGCCATTTCCCTCCTGGAACAAGCAAATGGAACAAAATCGAGCATAAATTATTTTGCCACATATCCATGAACTGGAAAGGAAGACCATTGGAGGATTATGAAACAGTAGTTCAGCTAATTAGTGCAGTCAAAACAAAAGGTGGATTAAAAGTCAAAGCAATTTTAGATCTTAATGAATATGAAAAGGGAATAACAATCTCAGATGAAGAGCTTAATAAAGTAAAAATTAAACGTCACCGTTTCCACCCTGAGTGGAACTATACCATTTCGCCAAATAAGTAACCTTTATTATTTTACAGCTCATAAGTGGAAGGATTGGACAGTCAGAGTGGCGTGTATTTCAAATTACACCAGGTGTTTGGGCCTTTAGGGGGATCGTAGAACAAGCAAAGTCCTCTATGCAGATTGATACAACTGGTGCAAGTCATTTTGGACAAATGGGCCATGGAGGTCATGCACTTATTTTCACTATAGATCAAAGTGGAAGTCCGCTAATCGATATTTATCAAAAATATCAAAAAGACACAAGGGTGCCTTATTATTTTCACCGCCTACAAGCCTTAAACAAAAAATCCGCCAACCAGTCAGATAACCATCAAAAAGCAAAATTAACCAGAACGGTTGATTCTCTAAAAGCGAGTCTAATGGACAGCGCCAGATTATGGATTGAGCTCTATATCAACCTCCATCCTAATACATATGCCAGTTCATTTCTACTAGCTGATTATTACAATAATTATGAAGGCTTACCATTAGACTATTTAAACGCCAAACTAAGTCAATTAACCGGCGCTGCACGCCAATCTATTTATTACAAACAATTATTGGAAGCCAGCAGTCACATGGAAAACGAAAAATCAGGCCATACAGCGCCAAATTTCGACTTACTTACTAAAGACAATACAACCTTCAATCTATCCTCACTTAAAGGAAAATATGTGCTGCTAGATTTTTGGGCGAGTTGGTGCGGACCTTGCAGAAGGGCCATTACTCATTGGAAACAGGTCTACCAAAATTTTCATCAAAAAGGCCTGGAAATCGTCAGTATCTCTTCAGACATAGATCATGGGGATTGGTTAGCGGCATTAAATAAGGAGCGTATGCCCTGGATACAACTAATCGATCAATACAATAAAAAGAACAATACATGGGCCGTCAGTAGCCAGTTTGAACATTTTCGTATTCCCTTTTATGTTTTAATCGATCAGCAAGGGAAGATCTTACTCGCAACACTAGACCAAAAGGCTATCACCGCAAAAATCAAGTCAAAATTAAAATAAAATAAAAATCAAATTAGCACAGCTATGCTGCTGCTATCGCAAAGCCATCTACACGCCTACTATTCGTTTTATATAGCAGCAGTGGCTGACTTTTTTCTGATCGTCCAAAGTACGCTCAGACCAATCATAAAAAATAGAGCGAGTGCTACAACAGAGTAGCGCATGCTACCGGTTAGCTGCTGGACAAACCCAAAGCTAAACGTACCTAGTACTATGGCATTTTTTTCGGTCACATCATACAGGCTGAAATAAGATGCAGTGTCCTTAGTGGCCGGCATAAACTTAGAATAGGTAGAACGACTAAGTGCCTGAATGCCGCCCATTACGATTCCTACCAGGGTGGCTACAATATAAAAGCCAAGTGCAGTCTGGATAAAATACGCCAGCACACAAATACCTATCCAAACCAGCACCACACAAAGCAATACTTTTATATTGCCATATTTGCCCGAAAGCCAGGCCATCAGTTGCGCTCCACCAATAGCCACCAGCTGAATGATCAAAATGCAACTAATCAACTGCGTGGCACTAAGGCCCAACTCCTGACTTCCAAATAAAGTAGCTGCAATCATTACCGTCTGCACACCCATACTGTAAAAGAAAAAGGCGGTAAGATAACGTTTTAAAACAGGCATCGTCCTCACCTCAGCGAGCACTTTTTTAAGTTCTTTAAGGCCGTTATTCCAAAGCGTAACCTTTTTGGATATACCTTTCACTTTTCCAGGCAAAGCTTTAAAGGTAATCTGGGCAAAACCCAACCACCAGAGTCCTACCAGTAAAAATGACAGCCTGGCCGCCAGCCCGTCACTCATCCCAAATGGTTTTACCAACACAAGTACAAAACAAACAATTTGCAAAAGCACACTGCCGATATATCCGTAGGCAAATCCCTTGGCACTGACCTTATCCTGGAGTTCAACGGGAGCGATTTCAGGGAGATAAGCATTGTAGAAAACCAGCGACCCACAATAACCAATGGCCGCAATAATACAGGCCCCCAATCCCAGGACCAATCTTTCTTTGGTAAAAAAATACAGCAGACAGCAAGCCAGTGCGCCCGTGTAACAGAAAAACTTCAAAAAACGCTTCTTATTGCCCCTGCCATCTGCGATAGAAGATAAAATAGGTGACAATACAGCAATGACCAGGTAGGCCAGAGAAATCGCATAGTTATATAAAGCACCGCTTTCAACATGCCAGCCCCAAAGATTCACCTGCCGGCTGATGACAGCACCATCAGCGCCCTTTACCGCTGTCAGCGCATCATAATAAACAGGGAAAATGGTCGATGTAATCACCAGATTGTAAGCGCTATTGGCCCAATCATACATCGCCCAGCCCCGGATCATTTTCTTTTGTGATGCAGCAGTTATTTCCATGGAAGTCTTTTTCGTTTAAACCATTTGTAAACCGTGGCCAGAATATATCAGCGCCAGTATGATCAACCCCACAATAATACGATAAACCCCAAACGCTTTAAAACCATGTTTGGTTACAAAGCCGATAAAAGATTTAATGGCAATGATGGCCACAATAAAACCCACCAGATTACCTACGCCTAACAGCCCCCACTCATGGGCGCTGACTTGTAACCCCTGTTTGTAAAAATCAAAGAGCTTTTTGGCAGTAGCGCCAAACATCGTCGGTACAGCCAAAAAGAAGGAAAACTCTGCTGCGGCTTTTTTTGTCATCTTTTGTTGCATACCACCTATAATACTGGCCGCACTTCTGCTTACACCGGGAATCATGGCCAGGCACTGCCAGATACCAATTTTAAAAGCGCTTGGATAAGGCACCTGATCAGCATTATCCAGTTTGGGATTTTTAAAAAGTTTATCCACAAAAAGCAGCACAATCCCACCCAGTAACAAACAAACAGCCACTATAGTAACATTGCCCAAAAAAGCCTCAATTTGCTTATTAAACAGCAGCCCTAACACCACTGCAGGTATAAAGGCCACGAATAACTTATAATAAAAATCCAGGGACTTAAAGAACCTTTTAAAGTAAAGTACGACCACTGATAAAATGGTGCCTAATTGGATGGCTACATTAAACAGCTGAACAAACTGATCATTCGGATCGATTCCCAGCAAAGAACTGCCGATAATCAAATGACCAGTGGAAGAGACTGGCAAAAATTCTGTTAAGCCTTCAATGATTCCAAGGATAATGGCCTGAATGTAATCCATATAAGATAAACGTTAGGGTAAATAATAAGCGGCAGCGCCGCTTGTTTTAAGATGAATATTTTATTTAATAGTCTAAATTGAGTTTTAATTTATGCTTAAGCGCCAGTAAGGCATCATTTTTTTTAACCATCGACTCAAAACGCTCTCTGCTGCTGGGTGGCAGTTTAACCTCCATGGCAGTAGGCGGCACATACAAGGTAAAGGTCAGTAATCTATTCTTAAATTTCTTCTGCAAAAAGTCTAGCAACATCATTTTTTCATGTTCAACGATCTTTTTTTGCGTGACTGCCTGTACTTCAATCTGAAAAAGTTCATCTGATTGAATGGTAAGTATAGCTGCATTAAACGTATTGGAAGCAGAGTGCTTGCCCTGAGCGAGTAACCCATCAGCAAACTCATCCCATAGTGGACGAAGCCTTTCCATGGTTAATGGTTCAGGATTGATGACCTCTTTCACCTCGTATTCACGACCTACTTTGGCTTTAATGGCATCCAGCAGGTTCTGTCTGGCAGGTCTTGTTAATGTATTGCCCGTACTACCCTGCAACTTCTGTTCGTCCGCAGCCTTTGAACTGGAAGCAGGTGAACTCGATGCAGGAACTGACCCGGTATTAGAGACAACAGCTGAACTGTCCCCATCAACAATACGCCCAGTTGCCCCCACATTTGCATTAAACTGATTGTCAGTCGGTCTTGACTGGCCAGCAGGGACATAGCACCTGGAGTTTGTACATAAAGGGCCGGTTGCGGCCCTGTTTGCTGAGTCGGCTGAGCTTTACTATCAGCAGCAGTTGCCTTCGTTTGCTTATTAGCAGCAACGGATGCTGCCGGACGCCCAAGGCTCAGAATCTTTCTTTCGCGATAAGCTACCGGACCGTCAATCTGCTTTTTTTTTACCAGCTTTCCGCCCTCATCCATGGTCAGTTCAATGGCCTGTTGCAAAAAGTTCAGTTTAATCAGCGCCATTTCTACATGAAGCCTTTTATTGCGGGCCATTTTATAGTCAATTTCAGCCTGATTTAGGATATTTAGTGCGCTGACCAGAAAGGAAGGCCCGACTTTGCCTGCCATTTCTTTGTATTTAGGTTGCATGGCATCCACCACATCCAGTAATGCCAGTGCTTTAGGTTGCTGACAGACAAGCAGGTTACGGATAAAGCCGGCAAAACCATTCAGGACAAGGTCCCCTTCAAATCCCTTTTTATTGATCTGGTCATATAATAATAATGCACTGCCCATATCTTGAGCTACCAGGCTATCCAGCAACTGAAAATAGTATTCATCATCCAGAATATTCAGGTGTTCCAGGGTATTCTGGTAGGTCACCTCTCCATTGGTAAAGCTGACGATCTTATCCAGAATGCTCAAAGAATCACGCATGCAGCCATCACTTTTTTGGGCGATCAGCTGCAGCGCCGCCTTTTCTGCTTCAATATGCTCTTTGGTGGCTATTTGCTGTAAATGCCCAACCGTATCCTGATTGGTAATTCTTTTAAAATCAAAGATCTGACACCTGGAAAGAATCGTAGGCAGTATCTTATGCTTTTCAGTAGTGGCCAAAATAAAAATCGCATAAGAAGGCGGCTCTTCCAGGGTCTTTAAAAAGGCGTTAAATGCACTGGAACTCAGCATATGGACCTCATCCACAATATATACCTTGTATTTACCCGCCTGAGGCGCAAACCTGACCTGGTCTACCAAGGCACGGATGTCATCCACCGAGTTATTGCTGGCAGCATCCAGTTCATGAATATTCAGGGAAGTGCCTTCATTGAACCGCTTACAGGATGGACACTGATCGCAGGCCTCTCCATTAGGCTGTAACTGTTCGCAATTAATGGTCTTGGCCAAAATACGGGCACAGGTGGTCTTTCCCACGCCTCTTGGTCCACAAAACAAAAAGGCATGCGCGAGTTGTGCATTCTTGATGGCATTTTTAAGTGTTGTCGTTATATGTCCTTGACCCACAACCGTATCGAAGGTCTGCGGGCGATATTTTCTGGCTGATACTACAAAGTTGTCCATATGTGATGCAAGATAATCAATTCGCCTGTTTGTGGACACAACTTTGGGCTACTGACAGGGTAATGTGGATAAATTGTGCCCAGTTTCTAAAATATAGCAGCTATATACTGACCTCTACTTGCAACAGCTTTCTCTGATTAACCGCTACCAAAATTTAAAGCAGGTATTTAACGATTTTGGGGTTATTTTTGTCTGCATTAAATAGTAAAATCGATACCAATTATTTTATCAATTAAACATATATTTTGTCATGCTACCTAAAATTAATCCAACAACCACCCAAGCCTGGATCCTGCTGAAAAAACATTACCAGGAAGAGATGAGCCAGACACAAATGAAAAACTTGTTTGCCGGCAATCAAGCGCGTTTTAACCAGTTTTCCCTTCAACTAAATGACATTCTGTTCGACTATTCTAAGAACATCATTACGGAAAAGACCATAAATCTTTTACTTGCACTGGCCGAAGAGTGTCAATTAAAAACCGCAATTGAAGCCATGTTCACTGGCGATAAGATCAATGAAACAGAAAACAGATCCGTTTTACATACTGCTCTTAGGAACTTTTCCGGCCAACCGGTTTTAAGTGATGGGCGGGATGTGATGGGAGATGTACACCGCGTACTGGATCAGATGAAGGCATTTGCCGAGCAAATTCACAGTGGCGCCTGGACCGGATATAGCGGCAAAAAGATTAAATATATTGTCAATATCGGCATTGGGGGCAGCGACCTGGGACCAGTTATGGTTACAGAAGCCCTGAAACCTTATTGGGTGGAAGGCATTCAGCCTTATTTTGTCAGCAATGTTGACGGTACCCAAATAGCAGAGACCCTCAAAAAGGTAAATCCGGAAGAGACATTATTTTTAATTGCTTCAAAAACCTTTACTACCCAGGAAACCATGACCAATGCCCACACGGCCAGAGACTGGTTCTTAAAATCAGCAGGTGATGAGGCACATGTGGCCAAACATTTTGTGGCGCTCTCTACCAATGAGACTGAGGTCAAAAAATTCGGTATCGATCCGGCCAATATGTTTGAATTCTGGGATTGGGTTGGTGGCCGCTATTCTCTTTGGAGCGCCATCGGCCTGTCTATTGTCCTGAGTGTAGGGTATGACAATTTTGAACAATTATTAAAAGGCGCTTATAAAACTGACGAGCATTTTAGAACGGCGGCTTTTAAAGAAAACATCCCTGTTATCATGGCCCTTGTCGGACTGTGGTACACCAACTTCTTTGGCACACAGACAGAAGCCATTTTGCCATACGATCAATACCTGCACAGATTCAGTGCCTATTTTCAGCAGGGCAATATGGAAAGTAATGGTAAAAGCGTAGACAGAAAAGGAGATGAAGTGTCTTATAGCACCGGTCCGGTGATCTGGGGAGAACCAGGCACCAATGGCCAGCATGCCTTCTATCAGCTGATCCACCAGGGCACAGTGATTATCCCGGCCGATTTTATCGCACCTGCCATCAGTCATAACCCGATCGGTGATCATCACCCCAAACTACTCAGCAATTTCTTTGCGCAGACAGAAGCCTTAATGAATGGTAAATCAGAGCAGACCGTCATAGAAGAATTAAAGGCACAGGGTAAATCGGCTGAAGAAATTAAAAAAATCGCCCCTTTCAAAGTATTTGAAGGCAACCGTCCAACCAACTCCATTTTAATTAAAGAAATCACCCCAGAAAGCCTCGGCAGCCTGATTGCTTTATATGAGCATAAGATCTTTGTCCAGGGCGTCATCTGGAATATATTTAGTTTTGACCAGTGGGGTGTGGAACTAGGTAAACAGCTGGCCGGTAAAATTCTCCCAGAATTAAAAGGAGATGAACCTGTAAGTGGACATGACAGCTCAACCAACGGTCTGATCAATGCCTATAAGCAACTCCGGTAATGACCTTTGAGCGGAATACAATCCTAAATAGCGATCCGACTCAAAGTTTATAATTAATAAAAGAGCCCATCAGTCTTTCAGTTACCTGAAAGGCTGATGGGCTCTTTCAGGTAAAGTAGCCTCGGACCGCATTACACATTACACTTTTTATTGCTCAAATCAAGTTAAACAAAACCAGTCAATATGAGCTACTGCCGGTAAAACCCTAAGTTTGTACCATATGATCAAAAACTACCTTTTTTTTAAGTCCTCAAAAATGCTACAACGTGAAAAATAAACAAAGCTTCCTTACAAATTCACTGACCTGCCTGTACAGACTTAGGGGGTCCTTATTTTTAACAGGCGCCTTTTTATTCACTATAACGCCCAGGATTACGGCCAGCATTTCCAGTGAACCAATTCCTATAAGATTCCGACAAAGCGATAATATTTCACTAATGGACACGATGCAGTTAAAACAAAATATTGCCCACCTCTCTGCTATCATTCACTCTTCTGTTATGCGGGCAGGTATGACTGGCACCCCTGCTTCAACAGATAGTCTTTTAGTTTATAATGACAGATTGCAAAAATTGCTAAAAAGAGCCTCTGGTCAACTACAAGATTTTATGGAAAGAGATTTTCCTGTTTGGGCCAAATCCGGATTAAAAATAATAACTGCTCCTGACAAACACTTAAGAATCATCTGCTGGAACGATGCGCTAAGTGGCACCAATCAAGAATGGACTGCACTGGCTATTACCCAAAAAAGCAATGGCCAGTTATTATGCCAGGAACTCAGCGATCAACAGTATACAGGTATCCGGCCAAGTTATCAGCAAATTATCCCCATTGAAAAAAAGACGGGAGCAGATTTTATTTAGTTACAGCCAGAGGACACGAAGACAATAGGATCAAATATGATTTTATCAAAGCCTACCAAATTACCCCTAGCGGAGTACTAAAGGGTCAGCTCAAAGCCTTTAGCCTCCATGTCGACTCTTTAAAAAAGCTAAATACCATCGGCTTTGAAATTGATTTGATAACGTCTCAAAAAGCCTTTACCCGGCAAAAGGGTTATACTGATCAGCCTTACCCCCTCATTCACCTATCCCGGGATAAACAAATGCTGTATATACCGATCATAAAAGTCAACGGGACGCTTATACCTGGCAGCTACTTGCGTTATAAATTCGACGGCCAGCAATTTATCTATCAAAGCAGCAAATAAAAATAAAGGTATTTCTACCCGATTACTGTCTACAGGCATTGATTGAGCCTGAAGACGCTGGTAAAAATACCTTTGCTTGCACGAATTAATTTTGTCCATTATCTGGACTGCCAGATTGTTTAATTCTCTACAGTAAAAGAGAGTTTCAGATTTACCCTGTATTCCGTAATCTTATTATCCACAACAACAGCGCTTTGTTCCTTTACATACACGGACCGGATCCCTTTAAGCGTCTTGGATGCTTCTGTGACAGCCTGTGCAGCTGCATCTTCCCAACTGGTGGCTGAACTGGCCATTACTTCAATTACTTTTAATACTGCCATGATATTTTTCTTTTAAAGGTTAAAAATAAACTACAATTTAACCCAAAAAGTCCAATTATCCTAGATTTATCTCAATTCCCAATCAATTAACTGACCGGCCCACTGGTCCTTATAAGGCGCCGTGACCCTGATATAATTGTCGGTATAGCCTTCCATCATGCCATTTTTATTGTGGTCTTCAAAAAGAACCGTACGCTTTGTCCCCTTTTGCTGCTCGGTAAAATACTGCATTTTTTTATAAGAGAGATTTCTAAGGATCTTATTGCGCTGATGGCGTTCATGGACCGGTACAACGTCTGCAATATCCAGTGCAGGGGTGCCTGGCCTTTCTGAATACGTAAAGACATGCAGGTAGCTGACCTCCAGCTGATGAATAAAATCAAAAGTCTCTTTAAATTCGATTTCGGTTTCCGAAGGAAAACCAACGATAACATCCACCCCGATACCGCAATGCGGCATTAAACTTTTAATCTCCGCTACCCTATCTAAGTAGAGCTCTCTTTGATATCTTCTGCGCATAAGGCCCAGGATTTTATTGGAACCACTTTGCAACGGAATATGAAAATGCGGCATAAAATGCTTGCTGCCGGCCACAAATTTGATAATATCCGGGGTCAATAAATTAGGTTCAATGGAAGAGATTCTATAGCGCTCAATGCCATTTTGTTCATCAATTTGCCGGATTAAATCATAGAAGGCTTCTTCAGACTTTTTCATACCATCAGGCCCTTTGCCAAAATCACCCAGGTTAACACCGGTCAGAACAACTTCTTTTACATTGCCGGTATCAGCAATTTTTTTGATATTTTCCAGCACACTTTCAATATTACTGGAGCGACTTTTTCCGCGGGCCTTTGGAATCGTGCAAAAGGAGCAGGTATAATCGCAGCCGTCCTGTACTTTTAGAAAAGTGCGCGTACGGTCATTTAATGAAAAGGCGCTGTTAAATCCACTGACATCTTCGATATCGCAACTGGAAATTCTGGCAGAATCTCCTTTAGTCAGCTCCTTTAAATGATCTGCAATATTAAATTTCTCTGCAGCTCCTAATACCAGATCCACTCCTGGGATTTCTGCGATCTCTTTGGGTTTAAGCTGTGCATAACAGCCCGTAATCACAACCAGACTTTCCGGTGCTTTACGGCCAATGCGCCTGACCAGTTGGCGGCATTCCTTATCCGCATTATCCGTAACAGAACAAGTATTGATCACATATACATCAGCCAGATCGTCAAATTCTTTTTTGGCAAAGCCTTCCGCCTCCAGCATTCTGGAAAGCGTGGAGGTCTCAGAGTAATTGAGTTTACAACCCAGTGTATGAAAAGCGACTGATTTTTGAGTATCCATCATTGGTAAAAACAATTTAAACAGTTAATGTGCAAAATCCTGCTCATAACTTCCTTTTATCCTTTCTATAGGTGGATTATAATAACCGTATTTTAGCCGGGGAAACTCTTCATGAATCTGCTGCATTAGCTGCTTGATCCCCATCATTTCCGGGGAGTCTGCAATGCCCTGATGTGACAAATACCAGTCAGGATCGATATTAAAGTTTCGCCATTGAATCATATCCAGATCCGTCTCAAGGATCAGGTGCCTTAGCGCCTCATATTCAGCCTCCGTATCTGTCATACCCGGAAAGACAAAATAATTAATACTGGTCCAGCCCCCAAAGCTTTTAACCACTTTCAGGCTTTCTACAATATCTTGAAATTCGTAATTATTGGGCATGTAATATTTGGTATACACAGTGGCCTGGGCAGAGTTCATAGAAACCCGAATACTATTTAGCCCCGCTTCACAGAGTTGACGTACGCTGTCTGGTTTGGATCCGTTGGTATTGATATTGAGACTTCCTTTGTCTGTATGTTTGCGGATTTCAATGATCGCTTCTTTGATGGTCTCCCACATCAGCAAAGGTTCCCCTTCGCATCCCTGACCAAAACTAACTATTGGATAAGGTGCACTCAGTAAATGCGGAACGGTAAATTCTACGATTTCCTCTGCTTTTGGCTTAAAAGTCAGCCTGTCCTGTGTAGAAACAATGGATTCACTTTCCGGTTGAAAAGAGATACAACCCAGGCAATTGGCATTGCAGGCAGGAGAAACCGGCACCGGGCATTCCCATCTGCCTAAAGACAGATTACGCGCCGCAGGGCAATGATAAGTATTACAGCAATTGTCCATCAAATGCCTTACCAGACGGTTATCCGGGTAACTTTTCAGCATATCCAGTGCGCCGGCAGCAACTAGTTCATCCTTATATCCCGCGCATTCCTGCCGAATATCTTGCTCTACCCTTACAGCCGGCACATACAATTTTTCCTGATGCCAGCCCGCAGCCGTATAACAGAATAAAGGCAGTTTTGGCGCCTCAGGATCCGTCGTCTCATAGGCAGCCAAAAATAGACCGGTATAAGCAGGCGGAATAAAAGCTGCCACAGCCCATCCCTTTTCGCAAAGCCTTAATTCTCCCGTCTGAACATCCAGTCCGATGCCTTTTCTGCCGGGCAGTTCATAGAGGTTGCCACCACTGGGTAATTCAATCCAATCCTCAGTATCGATGGGCAAGGCGTCCCAGCCGCATCTTCCAATGGCGTATAAGGAACTATCCTCAAAGATATTGCCTTCGCCATCAGAGTAAAGCAGATATGGGGAGGAGTTTAAGGGCATAAAATAAGTGATATTAGGAAATTATTAAGGGGCAAAATTACAAAATAAGCAGCACTTAACCTGTAAATTGCTGCTACCTGTTACTTGGTATTTTTTACCCACAAGCAAGGGTCAATAAGGATCAAAATTTAGAAAAGGCGAACAGGGCAGAAAATACCAAAAGATTTAAACCTACAATGCTGCCATTGGTTTGATTGCCTGGCTTAATGATCAGACTCATTTTTTAATTCAGTTGTACTGCGTATCTGACTAAGACAGAAGGCATTAAATTCTTCTTCCAGCGCTCTTGTAACCTTGTTTTGTACTTCTTTTGGTACAATTTATTGCTCTTAAAGTCGATCGTCAACAGTCCGCCCCTAAGAACGACATTGGTGACGTCCTGCCAGGTATAAAACCTACTGGGAATGGAATTGGTCGTAATGCCTTCCTTATCAAAACCGATTTCCTGTGGAAATTTGGCCTGTTTTTCAAACAGCCCGATCAAAACAAATAGGATTCCAAGCCAGGTCAGCCCAAATGGCGGGAAAAACAGCGCCACGCCATTGATTAAAAAAGCGAGCCGGTAATAGCTTATTTTGCCCATTTCCTTTAAAATAATCCACAGCACACTAAAACCAGCAATGACCACGCAAATTACCGCATGTTTATGGAAATTTGTATCCATCAACCTTACAGCCGTATATAAAAAAATACAAATACTGATAATTAACAGGATCAGGGAAATCAGATTGATTTTCTTATCCATATTCTTTTTTAGAGTTACCAGATAATCATATTCTTTTGCAGCCATATTGCGAATTATTGCCCGTAAATGATTAATTTTTATTACTGATGGTCAGCCAGTTGCATAAATGCCAAAGCATACGGGCCCCGACATTCGCATCAGCCACCTCATTATTAGACCCTACTTCCACCAGATCAAAACCGATGAGCTGCCGACCAGAAGCAACGATCTTTTTAATCAGGTAAGAGATTTGACAGGCCTCAAAACCGCCTTGAACAGGTGTCCCTGTATTAGGGCAAAGTTTAGGATCTAGTCCATCTATATCAAATGAAATATATACTTTTTGTGGCAGCGCAGCAACGATTTCATCGACTACAGACTGCCAGCTCTCGCCTTCATACATCCTTTCTTTGATCTGCCGATCAAAAAATGTCTGAATTCTACCTTGATTGGCCTGGATATAATCCCACTCCTGTTCACAGAAATCACGGATGCCAATCTGAACCAGTTTATTTACCTGAGCGATATCCTCCAGGACATTATACATAATAGAGGCATGAGAATACGTAAAACCTTCATAGGCCGTTCGTAGATCGCAATGCGCATCAATTTGTAATACACCAAAAGAGTCGTGTTGTTCTGCCAGTGCTTTAATAAAACCATAAGGCGTGCTATGATCACCGCCCAATAAACCAACTAGTTTCCCTTTATCTAAAAGGCTCTTTGTGTGTTCATACACCCAATTATTCAGGTAAGCCCCTCCTTCGTTAATGTCCCGGATACTTTTGCACATGAAATTATTCTTGCCTACTTCGTCTCCGTGACAGATATAATCTACAAATAATTCGGCTTCCTTGCGTAGATAATCGCTTTTAGTCAGGATCTTCTTGTCCAGATCCATCATATAAAAACCCTTTTTCCAGGTATTGCCATAATCCGGATCAAAAAGATCAATCTGCAGGCTGGCTTTCAGGATTGGATCAATCGCCCTGGCAGCTCCGCTGCCATAGCTGACTGTTACTTCCCAGGGCACGGGTAATATCACTAGCCCTGCATCTTCCACACTATTAAACGGGAGACCGAACAACCCGTTTTCGGGATTACCGACACTATTGGGATCAAAGTTGGATAAATCAACCATACTTTTAAATTTGGCCTGCAAAAGTAAAGAGAACTTCGTGATTAAAACGCGTTTTAAAGGGATTTATGATTTTAAGTGTGCTAAATGTTCGCTAATAAGAATCCATTAACAAAAACCCCAATAAAGAGCAAAACTCAAGGTAAATTTCATTAAAATAAAAAAGATAAAAAGGTCTTTTATTATTTTATATTACCTTTGGTATTCCTTAGCGATAAGGCCCCATTAAAAACAATTTAATCCATTATAAATCATGAACATAGACAATCTAAGCGTTACCATTGACCTGGATAAAGTACTAGACGTCACCCGTATTGAACCCCGGCAAAAACATCCAACCATCTTTAAATATTTTGATCAGTTGCAGCCAGGGGACTACTTTATCCTGCATAATGACCATGACCCTAAACCTCTTTATTATCAGCTACTTGGTGAAAGAGGCAATATTTTTAGCTTTGAATACCTGAGTCGCGGGCCAGAAGACTGGTTTATTCAAATTCAGAAAACGCCTGTTCAAAGTAGCTCCCCAAAACCTGGCGAGCAAGCGACTGCTAATAAAAAAGAACAAAAAACACCAGCATTCCCTGAATCCATCGCCATTAAAGACAAAAATGCAGCTGACCAAAGTAACACATCCCTATTGAAAGATGATATTATCCTTCAGTATGACAGTTGGGATCCTGATTTTCTTTGTGCCTTTATTGAGCAGACCGACCATCGTTATTTTAGAGCGCAGGCTCCCGAGCTGGATGGCCTGGGGGAAACGATCCGTTTAAAGCATCAAAAAACCCATCCAGAACTGGCCTCCTTAAAAATGTATCAGGATCAACTCTTCGCAACACTTCTTTTCCATCTGACGCAAGAAAAATCTGCGCTATTTGATCAGGTGCAGTCAGTGCAGCAAGCTGCTCAGCAAAATAAGGAGCCCGATATGGTATCCTTAAAGCAACTTTTTACCGGTACTACTTTAAAAAAGCAGGCCAATGAAACGCTGACTAAATTGATAGAACAAATCAGAAGGCATACCCAGCAGTATCAGGCGCCTGAGGACGCCTGTGATTCGTACGTTTATTATTTTAAAAGGTTGTCACAGTTTGATTTGAGACTCAGCAGGTATCTGTATCTGGAAAACACGGTATTATTACCCAAAATCAGTCAATGGCTGTAAAATCATTGTCCTGGATGGCAGGCATTTACAAGGAGATCGACTGAATCAGCCTCAGCGAACAACCTCCATGATTATTCACAACAGCAAATAAAAAATTGGCAAATATTAATATTGGAAAGGCCCCGGCAAATAATGCGGTACTCCCCTTTTATGGTGCGGCGGCGCTGTTTTTTATTTTCCTTAGTTTGCTATTGCTTTTGCATAGCCGTTTACTGTTGGAGGCTATTTTGATTTTCATTTATTGGCCATGGTACACCTGGCAGTACTGGGATGGTTGACGATGTTAATTTTTGGTGCCGGGTACCAACTGCTACCGGTTATATGCGAAAGAGATTTATACAGTGAAAAGCTGGCATTCGTCTCCTTTATATTACTATTACTGGGCACGACCTTGCTGGCTGCAGGATTTTGGTATACAACCAGATTGAGCATATTCCCTTGGTGGGGGCTTTTGGGTGGCGCCTTTATTTTCCTTAGCAGCTTACTTTTTGTCGTTAATGTCGCTGGTACAACAAGATTAAGCACCCGTTTTTCCCTGCAAAAGCTCTTTATACTGAGCAGTGCGCTCTGGCTAAGCGGGACCACCCTTGCTGGATTTCTGCTGGCCTGGAACCTGCACGATCCTTATATTAGTCAAAATCACCTTCAATTATTAAAACTGCACGTCCACATGGACTTGTGGGCTGGTTTTTACAATTAATTATTGGTGTCAGTGCCAAACTCATTCCGATGTTCCTTTTAGGCAAATCAAATAAAAACTATTTATTGCGAGGCGCCTTTATTTTGATCAACGGGGGTATGATTTTATTTCTGATAGACGGCTTTTTTTGGTCAGTAACCACCAGAGCCCTGCTTTATTTAGCCATCGTGCTGATGGGTATTGTTTTTTGGTTATTTTATCAAAGAGATGTTTACAAAAACCGGATTAAACGCCCCATTGATGTGACCCTTAAATTCAGCGGCCTTTCTTTTATCAATTTGATACTGACTATTATAGCCTTGCTATTAATTTTGGTGTGGCCCCCTTTTAGACATGGGCAGATTGCCTATGGGATACTGGCCATCCTGGGCTGGATAACAGCACTGGCCCTGGGCATGACTTTTAAGACCCTGCCTTTTATTGTCTGGAATAACCATTACAAAGATTTAAACGGGAAAGGCAAAATACCGCTACCCAAAGAGTTGTACCGGGGATGGCTGGTCAGGGTTCAATGGTGGTTATATATGGCTGCCTTATACGGTTTATTAGCAGGGTTGATTTTACATATAAACATTGTCTTACAGCTGGCACTCATAAGTCTTGTGGCCACAAGTATCAGTTACGGCATAAATGTGCTGATTATCTTACAACATAAAACGAGTTTTATTCATGCAACTACTCCAGCAATTAAAAAATAATGATCCTTATTTTGCCCAGAAAAAAACAGCACTTCAATCTCTTTATGAAGTGATTGATCCGGAACTGTTTATCAATATCATGGATCTGGGACTGGTCTATGGCATTGATTTTTCCCCGGAAAAGAAAATCCAGGTCACCATGACCCTATCCACCCCTCACTGTCCATTGGGGGAAGCTATACAGTCTGGTGTGCGTAATAGAATTTTGCAGGATTTTCCTGATTATGACGTTCAGACCACCATTGTTTGGGAACCGCTCTGGAGTCTGGATGACGTATCGGATGAAGGCAGAAAATCACTCGGAATGGCGCCCAGGGTTTAAGACTGAGCCCGGGGCTGAGCCTGAGCGAGGGTTTTCGTCTGCGCTACTACGATCCAATACATTTGCCCGGTTCAAAGCCTACTTAACGGTTCTGCCCTTCCACTGATATTTTCCAAATAATCCCAGCCAGCCTGCCACCACTGTATATACCAGATGCAGCGGCTGCATCACCAAAAACCAGCCCAGCAGGCGCCGCTCGTTGAAAAACCCAGCCACCAGCCACATAAAATAAAATTCTACTATAAATTTTACCAGCAGTAAAATTACCCAGGTAAGCAGTAAGGGCGGCTGAAAAATCCCCCAGAAAAATAAGACCAGTAAACTAAGATTCAGTAAATAAACCAGTAGCAGCACCGCTTTTATCTTCCAGTCCTTGTAAGTGCCGGCCTTGCTGGCCCAACGAATGCGCTGGTTAATAAAAGCCCCCAGTCAGCCATAGGCAGCGTGATGACTATCGCCTCCTGGGCAAACAAATAGCCTATACTGCCAGGCAGCCTTGCCTGCATTTTGGCCATGAGCAGCATGTCATCACCACTAGCCAACTTGTCAATTCCCGAAAAACCACCCACTTCATAGAAAAAGGCCTTTTCATATCCCAGATTAGCACCATTACACATACTCATTACCCCTCCACCTACGGCAGCGCCTGTCACGCCTTGTAAACTTAGAAAATCCAGGCATTGAAACTTACTGACAAAAGACCCCGTGTCCTTAAATCTAACTGGCGCCGCAACAAAACGTTTCCCAGTTTGGGCGATATACAGGTCATAACAGCTTAACCAATCCACCGGCGCCATACAATCAGCGTCCGTAGTCACGATCCAGTCACCACTGGACTGACCAATGGCTAGTTCAAGCGCCTTTTTCTTATAGGAATTAATAGGACGCTTATCCATTAGTGTGGCCAGTTCAATTACTTTTATTTGCCCGGGATACTGCAGCTGTAGTGTCTGAAGGACTGACAGGGTATTATCTTCACTAAAATCATCTACTACGATGATTTCATACAACTCATTTGGATAATTGCCTTTTAATATGGATAACAGGCAGTTACCTATATTATCCTGCTCATTGCGCGCTGGGATAATCACGCTAAACCGGATCTGTTGTGTCCGGGAGGTTACTGTAGCAGCCTTCCGGATATCCAATGGACGCAGTTTTTGCCAAAGCAACCTGTATATCAGCAGCAGGATCCCATAAAGGATCAGCAGTAAAAGGGTAAAATCTATAAGAATGGAGGATATCGTCATTTTTGCTGCAGGTTAACGGGGTAGTTATGGATAAACAAGTTGGTTAGTTTTCCCAGATACTCGGGTTTTAATAAAAGGTGCCCTGCATCCCATTTATAAACATGCAGATACTGATTTTGGTATTTGCGGACTGTATCTGCATTCTGCATAGGGGTAATCTGGTCCTTTTTACCAAAAACCATCAGTACAGGCACCTTGCTTTGCCTTAATCTCGCCTGAAACTCTTTTAAACTCGGGTGCAGCCGGCACATGGCCACCCACCTGGCATATAACAAGGTGCTTTGCCTTTTTGAATGGACAAAGCTGCTGCCATAGGTATAAATGGTTTTATTGATCAATTTGTTACGGAAGAACCAATTCAGCATGGCCATGGATTTGCGTGGATTTTTAAGGAGCCAGGCCATTAATTGGTGCCCGAGCATCGTGCGAACAAAAAGTTTATACCAAATGGAACTGTATAAGCCATCCGGTGCCAACAAAATCATTTTACTGACCGGAGCCGGATTATAATTAAACAGACACATACAGATTCTGGCCCCAGACTGAAACCTACAAGAAAATAGATGGGATCCCTGTTTTCTTTGGCAACGATTTCTTGCAAAATACCGTCCAGCTCCTCTACCCGCATTTTATCCCTGCCCCAGCTGGTCAACCCATGAAAAGGCAGATCCAGTGCAATCAGGGTAAAATCTGATCCGAGCGCCGGCTCCAGTTGTCCAAATAGCGTGGCATTATTACTATATCCATGCAGACAAAAAGCCAGCTGCGGGCCACTGCCATAGATATAATAGCAGATGCGGGCCTTTTTGAATGTAAGGAATCGCTTTTGCACCATGCAGACAAAAATACCACGATTGGGCTAAAAATCAGGTTTTTATTCATTTTGATTGCGTCCATTTTAGTAGGTTTGTATATACAATACCCCTTTATGGAACAAAAAACCTTTCCATTTTACATGAAGATCAGCAGTGTACTGCTGATGATTTGCCTCTTGCTCTGGCTTTTAGTAGTTGGCAAAGCCATTTTAGTGCCGCTGTTTATTGCAGCCATTATATGTATATTCCTAATAAAGCCATGTAATTATCTGGAACGAAAAGGGATGCACCATGCCATTGCCGCCATCGTGTGTATGCTGGCCGCCATTGTGGTCATCGGGGCCATTATCTATTTTATCTCAGAGCAATTAATTGACTTTAAAGAAGATTTGCCTATACTGGAGCAACATTTTAATACAGCCCTGGGCAACCTGCAGGCATATTTACAGGCACATTTTCATATTAGCTCCATCAACTTGCAACAGTCTGTGGAAAAGCTGCGTGCCAAAATGCTCAACAGCGCACCCGCACTGGTAGGTTCTACGGTATCTACGGTGTCAACAGTGGTAGAATATACGGTCTTAGTGCCGATCTATACCTTCCTGTTTTTACTCTACCGGAACCTCATCGTGCGGTTTTTAATTGCCTGTTTTAAAGAAACCCATAGCGACAGCGTAGCAGCCATTCTGGCCAAAACCAAATATGTCATCCGCAATTATATATTTGGGCTGCTAATAGAAATGCTGATCGTAGCCATTATGCTTTTTATCGGCTTTATGATTGTGGGTGCCAAATATGCGCTGCTCATGTCCTTTTTGGTCGCGCTGCTAAATTTGATTCCCTACCTGGGCATTTTTACTGCAGCGATTCTATGTCTGATTATTACGGCCACCTCGGGCAATATAGTCACCATAGTAGGTGTAATGATTGTCGTATCCATTGTGCATTTAATAGACAGCAATATTCTGCTACCCAAAGTTGTCGGCTCCAAAGTAAAAATCAATGCCCTGGTGACGATCGTCGGCGTCATCATTGGCAATCAGATCTGGGGCATTCCCGGTATGTTCCTGGCCGTGCCCATGATGGCCTTTTTAAAAGTCTTTTTTGATGGTGTGGAAGACCTTAAACCTTGGGGCATTCTACTAGGAGAAGATGTCAGCCGGCCACATAAGCCCCGCAGCCTGAAAATCAAAATCAAAAAGAAAATCAAAGCAGCCAAAGAAAAAGACCAGCAATAAGCAAAGAAAAAATAAGCATACAATTAATAAACAATAAAGTAAGATAATTCCATTATGACTGGTCAAGTTTACCTGATACCCACTGTTTTGCAAGATGATCAACAGGCTTTTGATGCCTTACCGCTTTATATATTGCAAGCCATTAAATCCTGTGATATATTCTTTGCGGAAAATATTAAAACGACTCGCCGGTATTTTAAAAAATGGTGGAAAGAGATGGTCATTGATGATTATCAGTGGTACGCTATCCATAAGCTGGAGGATCAGTTGCGCAAAGAATTTAAAGATCATTTATTGGCCGGGAAAAATATCGGTATTATCAGTGAGGCAGGCTGTCCAGGGATAGCAGATCCGGGCGCGCATCTGGTAGAAATCGCGCAACAAATTGGCGCCACCGTGCACCCGATGGTTGGACCAAACTCCATTATACTCGCCCTAATGGCCAGCGGCATGAACGGCCAACAGTTTCAGTTTTCAGGCTATTTACCTATTGACAGCCATGAACGCAAAAAAGCTTTACAGGCTCTGGAAGCTGATTCAAAAAAAGAAACTGTACCCAGATCTTTATTGAGACGCCTTACCGCAATATGCAACTGGTAGAAGATATGCTCTCAACCTGCCATCCGGATACCCGGCTTTGTATTGCGGTGGACATTACTTCCGCAAAAGAATCCATCCAGACCTGCAAACTTTCTCAGTGGAAATCTAAATTTAATCAACTTAAATTGCATAAAAGACCAGCTATATTCCTGATCCAGGCTGGTTAAACAAAAAATAAAACGTGAGGCCATACATAAAAGTTGACAACTGGCCTTCCTCAAATTTAAAATGGAGTTATTTCCCACTACTACTGAGCTTGATCTACCCATAAAACAAAAACTGTTAGCGGTACTTAAAGCGTATGGCTGGTGCCTTCTGCTAATACTTGTTGCTGCGCCCATTGTTATGATGACTAATTATTGGATTAAGCAGCTATTTCAGGTGGATATCACCCACACCAATCAGATCACGACCTTAACAAAGTCCCCCTTGGATAAATATCTATATGTGCCAATCTTAGCCCCTTTGATGGAAGAAACGCTTTTCAGGCTCTGGCAGGACTACAAAATAAGAAGCCTTGTCATCTCCTGTGGCCTGCTTGCCTTATTTATGTTTGCCAGTTATATGCGTCACCATCACCTTATTTGTATTTTCCTCGCAGCAGGTGCGGTGATTGTAATCTTTCTCTTATGCTTAAAAAGAAAACCATGGAATACCCTGCTGACAGTACCGTTTGCCTACCGCAAGATCTTGTTTTATGCAGCAGCCATCCTTTTTGGACTGGTGCACCTAGGCAATTTTTCACCTATTTACCCAAAGCTACTTTGGGTGTATCCTATTTTCGTTTTGCCTCAACTACTCACGGGATTTGTGCTGGGCCATGTCCGGCTTAGATACGGTTTTTTTTATGGCTTTTTACTGCATTTTATCATCAATTTTGTCTTCATCTTGCATTATTTATAAAAGCAGGAGCTACACTACCCTGACTGAAGCCCTATCGCCTTTTCAAGCTGCCAAAATCACAAAAAAGTGCTGGTCCATTTACCAAAGATAAATAGCACTAATTTTTCCATTTTGCTGCTAATTAATCAACTAACCAAATTTGTCATTTTACAAGCTTATAATGGCTTTGTAACCTATTTTCATAGGCCTTATCTCTGTTAATAATACCCTCCTTCAAAATCAACTTCAATGATCCGCAGCTGCACGGCACCTACGGAGGCTACCCCAAATGCCCATTTTTACCGATTTATGGCTATTTTTAGACAAATTTCCTTTTAGCCAATCTTAAAGTAAAACAAAGTGGGGATGAAAATAATATTACAAGCAGGGATTACTATCGGTTTAATCAGTTTTGCACTATCTGGGACAGCGCAACGACACAGATATACGGTAACAGAAAATAAAGCGAATAATGAGATTGACATCAAAATTGATGGTAAGTTATTTACAGCTTACCTCTATTCAGACAGGTTGATGAAACCAGTGCTGTATCCCATCACCACTGCAAATGATGATACGATCACCAGGGGTTGGCCGCTGGCACCTCGCCCGCTGGATCATGTGGATCACCCCCATCATATTGGCCTCTGGTTCAACTATGAAAGTGTAAACGGGCTGGATTTCTGGAATAACTCTTCTGCTATAGCCCCTGAGAAAAAAAGCCACTATGGCCGCATCCGCCATGTACATGTAGATAAAATCACCACTGGCAAGGATGGTGCAACACTTCAGGTCAGCGCCTTTTGGGAAAATGCAGCGGGGAAAAGACTACTCAAACAGCAGACAAAATACGTTTTTGCCCAACTAAAAAATATGCGCACCATTGAAATGAGCGTAAAACTCACTGCTTTGGACAAGGAGGTCGATTTTAAGGACACCAAAGATGGCCTAATTGCAATCAGAATGCGAACTGAACTTGAACAACCTTCTACTGTCCGGGAAAAATATATCGACAGCTCGGGCCATATAGCCACAAATAAGCAGACCAACCAGGCAGTTGCAACTGGACTTTACAGAAGCAGTGCAGGCGTTAAAGGCGACGCAGTATGGGGCAGCAGGGCTAAATGGGTAGCGCTTGATGGCAGGCTGCGTAACAAAGATGTATCGATTGTTATTTTGGATCATCCAGTAAATATCGGCTATCCAACCTACTGGCATGCAAGAGGCTATGGCCTTTTTGCGGCCAATCCCCTGGGGCAAAAAGTCTTTAGCAACGGCAAAGAAGCCTTGAATTTTTCCTTAAAGCCAGGCGCATCCGCTCAGTTTAAGTATAAGGTACTGATCACAAGCCCTAAGCACCTGACAGATCAACAAATCACAAGGGCAGCTCAAAAGTTTTGGAACACCAAATCTTTTTAAGCGTTTAGTTACAAAAACAATTGATAAAACCTAGCTCAGTCCAGATAATCAGGGGGATAGATCGTTTGACCCATACGCTCACCAAGGGTTTTTAACTGCTCTTTTTGCGCTTCAGTTACGGGTTGAACCGGCAAAAACTGCCCGGGGGCAACAGGCGTCCCTATAAGTGCAAATACCGCTTCCAGACCGGCAGGCATTACCGTACAAAGCAGCCGGGCATTTTCTCCCGATTCATTTTTAAAGGCGTGTACACCGCCCTCATAAGGAATATGAACAAAACCACCTTTACCGATGGTAGCGTGTCCTGCCTGCGTCTTAAAAGTCACCTCCCCTTCCACAACATAAAAAAACTCTTGCATTTTTGGATGGGCATGTGGAGCTGGTCCGCCACCTGGTGGCACCAGCATATCAAAACAACTATAAGCTCCTGCCGTCTGGGCGCCTGTTACAATCATGCGGTAATTATTACCGGCAACACCCAGTGTATCACCCGCATTAGCTTCTATGACCTTTATATTGGTTGATCCTGTTTGCATCAGCTTACTTATTAATTTTTAAAATAGTTTACCAAAACTACCTTTATTTTATGAATATAACGGCTCAGCGGGTAAATAGTAACACCCTATTCGCAAAATGCAGTAAGTCACCGTATTTGTTCTGACGTGCAACATCAATGATATAAAATGCAAAAGGGCAACAGCCGACTTATCAAAGATGAAGTCTCGACTGTTGCCCTTTTAATTGTAATGGCTAAATAAACCTATAACGTATAGTATTATATCTTCGCGGCTTATTGCTCTAGTGATAAAGAGAACGGCCTGTCGCTCGCTTTCACCCCTCTGTTCTTATTGGGCTGGCTACCCATTTTGACATTGATGACTGCCCCATTTAAAAGATCTTTATGGGTGATAAAGTCTTTGCTGTACGCTTTACCATTCACGGTCATGCTTTCAATATAACGATTTTCTTTGCTGTTATCAGGGGCATTAATCACAAAGGTTTTACCGTTTTCCAGTTGTACGGTCATTTTCTTAAACAGTGGTGCCCCCAGGGTATATTGTGTAGAGGCCGGACATACCGGATAAAAGCCCATCGCTGAAAATACATACCAGGCGGAAGTTTGCCCATTATCTTCATCACCGCAGTAGCCATCGGGGGTAGCTTTATATAATCTGTTCATGGCCTCTCTTACCCAATACTGTGCTTTCCAGGGAGCGCCCGCATAACTATACAAATAAATCATATGCTGGATAGGTTGGTTACCATGAGCGTATTGCCCCATATTCATCACCTGCATTTCCCGCATCTCATGGATCATCCCACGGGATTTATGGCCGGGAGCTGCAAATAACGGCGGTGCAGAAAAGACAGAATCCAGTTTCTGGATAAAGAATTTATTGCCCCCATTAAGTCTATCAGCCCTTGTACATCCTGAAATACAGACCAGGTATAATGCCAGCTATTGCCCTCAATAAAATCCCGGCTCCAGCTATAGGGATCAAAATCAGCAATAAAAGAGCCGTCTGTATTTTTACCCCGCATAAAGTTTGTGGAAGCATCAAACACATGTTTATAGTTGAGCGCTCTTTTTCTGTAAAGATCCGTTTCAGCCTTGGGTTTACCCAGGGCCTTGCCAAGCCTGTAGATCGCATAATCATCATAGGCATATTCCAGGGTACGGGCCACGCTATGGCCGGCCTTGGTATCACTGGGTACATACCCGTATTTATCGTAATCCTCAAATCCGACCCTGCCGGACGCTTCAGGGCCTTTGCTATGTGCACCATGCACGACTGCATCATATAATGTATTGATGTCATAACCGCGAATACCTTTCAGGTAAGCACCTGCGACAACGGAAGCAGAATTTTGTCCCAGCATGATATTGGAATATCCGGGACTGGACCATTCTGGCAGCCAGCCGCCTTCTTTATAATCATTAATCAATCCTTGTTGCATTTCTTTATTGACATCTGGAAAAGCCAGACTCAAGAAGGGATATAATGCCCGGAAAGTGTCCCAGAATCCGGTTCCCCCAAACATATAGCCGGGTTTTACTTCTCCAGTATATGGACTCCAGTGCACCGGTTTCCCTTCAGCATTGATTTCATATAGTTTGTTAGGAAAGAACATCATCCGGTACAGACAGGAATAAAAGGTCCTGGTCTGGTCTACTGTGCCGCCTTCGGCCTTAATACGGCCCAACTTATCATTCCAGATCTTGCGGCCTTCTGTCACCATCTGATCAAAGCCTTTACTGCCCTGTTCTCTTTTCAGATTTAATTCTGCCTGCGCTTCACTGATAAAAGAAGAAGCGACTCTTGCATGAATCTTTTCTCCCTGAGTCGTTTTAAAACCAATAACAGCCAGTACATGATCTGCCTTGAGTGATTTTTCATCAGTTAAGGTTTCATTATCATATAGCTGACTGAAATCAAACGGCTTATCCAGATAAATAACAAAATAGTTTTTAAAGTTTTTTAGCTTTCCTCTGGAATATCTGGAGGTATATCCAACAATCTTGCGTTCAGCAGGTATTACTTTGATATAGGAGCCTTTGTCAAATGCGTCAATTACCAAAGCCGCGCTGTCTGATTTGGGATAAGTGATCTGGAACTGCGCCGTACGCTCCGTTGGCGTAAGCTCAGTCGTTACATTGGCATCTGCCAGAAAGACTTTATAATAATAGGGTTTTACCGTTTCTGCTTTATGAGAAAACCAACTGGCTCTTGCTTTTTGGTCCACTTTCACACCACCCGTGGTAGGCATGATAGCAAACTGACCATAATCATTCATCCAGGGAGAAGGCTGATGGGTTTGTTTAAAACCGCGGATTTTGTCAGCTCCATAAGTATATTGCCAGCCGCTACCCATTTCACCGGTCTGTGGCGTCCACATATTCATGCCCCAGGGCATACCAATGGCGGGATAGGTATTGCCATTAGAAAGTTCAAATTTTGAGTCCGTCCCCATCAGTGGATTCACATAATCGACCGGATTTTGCAAGTGGGAGACAAACTGCGCATTTGCCTGTAGCGTGATAGCGCCCAAACCCAGGCCCAAGGCCAGAAAATTCAGTAATACTTTTTTCATTAAATTGATTTTTGATCAGTAAACGTAAGCCTATGCCTTAATTTCAGCTTGATTTGGTATTAAACCTCTATATCCTGCTAATACAAAGCATACGGGCAGTGAATGTATGATTTTTTGTCATTTTCCTTCCATTCTGATAGCAGCAATAACAATTTGGATAAAATTGACTAACATTTTAAATTAGAAAACGCTTGGACCGGGCGCAAATCCATTCATAAAGGCCGGTAATCCTGGAAGATTAGATATAAATCTAAAGGCAAATAAAACAGTTGATAGATCCAGATTCCAGCTGGTATTACAAGATTGATTTTCCACTGTATGATCCCGCTAATCCTCCTGTTTTAACCTATTGGGATCCAATAACCTGTAACCTTCTTTTGGAATAATAAAATCTGCTGCCGGTACGGGATTAAAACTAATTTTGGTCGCCGTAAAGGTGATTTTGTATTTATGCATGACCTGAGCTTCGTATTCAAGGATTAATCCAGGAATCAGTTTAAATTCATAGGGATTATCCCCTACCGTTGTTTTAAGTTCCGGCGTATAATACATATTGATGGTGGCGCCATCCTTTAAAGTAGCAATTGCCTTAATACAGTTATAACCCAAGATTTTTTTGCTGTCTTTTTTATCAAAATCTACCTTCATGTCCCGGTATTTACCGTATTGGTTTTCCCACTGCTGCTTGCTGAGTACAGACATATAATCCTGATCATTGAGGTGATAGAGCACATAAGCCTTATCCCCATTCTGGTTATAGATAATTGATTGGGAAAAACCATTAAATACCATAGTGGATTTACTCATACCTCCCCTGACCAGTAGCGTTTTGGAAGCAGATTTGATCATATTAGAATCCAGGTGCTGGTTATTGCCGGCCGTCAGTTCATAATGCAGGCTCAGATCTCCAACTGTCTTTTGCGCAGATAGACTTGTAAAACAACCTAACAGCACCAAAATAATCAGTGCCAGCCGGCCTGTTTCCAATACAATTTTTATAGGTTTAAATACAGACATTTTTTTTCTCTCCAAAAAAGAAATCAAGGCTTATAATAATTCATTCTTTTAAATCCCGCTTGATTTATTTCTACCAGTGAAAATAATACATTATCGCCTTAGTTACAACAATTTTATTCCTCTGGAATGTTGTATATTGCTTAAAAATTGACAATTTCCATGCCCACTCCTACTAAAATAAAATATGAACAACGTTATTTTGTGGACAGCAGCAAATCCGTTTGGAACTATTCGTTGTTTACAGATGAGGATATTACGCTTTTCCAGCAGGGAATCCATTGTGGCATGCATCACTTGCTTGGCAATCATCAAATTGAGGTCATGGGCACCAGGGGCACTTATTTTGCCGTCTGGGCACCCAACGCTGCAAGTGTAAGAGTCGTAGGGGATTTTAACAACTGGGACAGTGATGCCCACCCCTTAATTGTCCGCCAGGACAATTCCGGCATCTGGGAGGGCTTTATTGCTGAGGTAGGAATGGGAGAACTCTATAAATACCGCATTATCACACCAGAATCAGCCGTATTGGACAAAGCAGACCCTTATGCCTGTTACTGGGAGAAAAGACCGCTTACGGCCACCATCACTTATGAGCCTAAATATCCTTGGACAGATAATGACTGGTTGCGCAAAAGAAAAAAAGTCAATAGTCTGAATGCGCCTTTTTCTGTTTATGAAGTGCATCTAGGTAGTTGGATGCGTCCGGATCCTAACAATGAAGATAGCTATAACAGCTATCTGAATATGATCGATTTACTTGTTCCTTATGTAAAAGAAATGGGTTTTACGCATGTAGAATTTATGCCGGTTATGGAATTTCCCTATGATGGCAGTTGGGGCTATCAGGGTGTCGGTTATTTTGCGCCCACCAGTCGCTTTGGGACACCGGAAGATTTTATGAAGCTCATAGACGCTTTCCATAGTGAGCAGATCGGTGTTATTTTGGACTGGGTTCCCTCCCATTTTCCAAGAGATGCACACGGTCTTTATCTTTTTGACGGTTCCAATGTTTATGAATATGCGGATAGCAGAAAAGGATACCATCCAGATTGGAACTCATATATTTTTAATTATTCCAGGGGAGAAGTCAGAAGTTTTTTACTCTCCAGTGCCCATTACTGGTGTGAGCAGTATCACGCTGATGGACTGCGCGTAGATGCGGTGAGTTCTATTTTGCGTCTGGACTATAGCAGAGAAGAAGGACAGTGGGAACCCAATGAATTTGGGGGTAACGGCAATACGGAAGCCATCGCTTTTGTCAAACTTCTAAATGAAACGCTTTACCGGGATTTTCCGACTATACAGGTTATAGCTGAGGAATCAACTGATTGGCCAGGTATCAGCCGGCCAACCTATCAGGGTGGAATGGGCTTTGGTATGAAATGGATGATGGGCTGGATGCACGATACAATTAAGTATTTTCAGCGGGAACCCGCGCACCGCCCCTATCATCAAAATGAATTCACTTTCTCCATGGCCTATTTTTATAACGAAAACTTTATGTTGCCGTTAAGCCATGACGAGGTGGTTCATGGTAAAAGTCCCATGATTTATAAAATGCCGGGGGACGATTGGCAAAAATTTGCCAATCTGCGGCTACTGTATACTTATATGTTTTGCCATCCGGGCGCGAAACTACTTTTCATGGGAAATGAAATCGCTGCCACCCAGGAATGGAATTACAAAGGAGAACTGCCCTGGTCACTACTAATGTGGCCCAGCCATCAGGGCATGAAAAAATGTGTCAGTGATCTGAATCTCTTATACCGGACAGAAGGCGCTCTTTTTGAAAAACAGTTTGATAAAGCAGGTTTTGAATGGGTAAATCTGCATCATGAAGACCAGGCCATCATCGTCTTTAAAAGAAAAGGCCTTAAAAGCAAAGATGATCTAGTCATTATCTTAAACATGCGCCCGGAAGTCCACTGGAATTTTGAGTTGGAACTATACGGCAAAAACAAATGGACAGAGATCTTTAACTCTGATAAGGAGCTTTATTGGGGGTCAGGCAATGTTTATAACACAGAAATACCCATGGAAGCATTGGATAAAAAGGCCAAACATTACCTTGTGAAAGTTCATTTACCGCCCCTGGCAGCCATTGTTTTAAAATAAAACAGCAAGAAGAAAGCAAAAAAAGAAGAAGACTTACTCTATTAATAAATAGCCACAGATTAGTTGAAGCAATGATGAAGACTTTAATATCCCTTCCCGCAAAAAGAATTTTAACCGGTTTATTATTTTCCATTATCCTGGCCAGTTGCGGTCATCAGTATGCTCATCCGCACGTATTAATTGAGACCAAGTACGGCGATATAGAAGTAGAGATTTATCCCGACAAGGCACCGGCAACCTGTAAGGCATTTCTCTCATACGTGCACCAGGGATTATACAAGAATTCCAGTTTCTATCGGGTGCTAAATAGTGATAATCAGGCCTCAGATGCGCCCAAAGCGGAACTTATCCAAGGGGGCATCTGGCAGACAAACCCAGACAAACTCCGTACACTCAAAGGTATTCCTCATGAATCTACCAAACGTACCGGCATCCTGCATAAAACAGGCACCATATCGCTGGCCAGAGAAGCGCCCGGTACGGCAAATTCTGAATTCTTTATTGTGATAGGTGATCAGCCAGGCTATGATTCGGGGGGCGCGAATAATCCGGATCATTTAGGATACGCTGCCTTTGGCCGGGTGGTGCGGGGTATGGACATTGTTATGCTGCTCTATGATAAACCTGAAAGTGGGCAGTCTTTTGATCCGCCTATTCCTATTTATGATATCAAGCAGCTTTAGCAGTAGCCGTGCTTTACCTTGAATATGTAGCGTATCTTATAGGGCAGCGCCCTTTGATCAAATGATCAAAGGGCGCTGCCCTATAAGGTTGTTTTTGGGATAGCCTATTTACAACTTGCATATATTCAGGTACTTATCCCGTCTGACTTTGCATTTTTAAGGCTTGCCCGGCGCCAACTTGAGCGCTAATTCATCCAGTTGCTTTTGGTCTACACCAGAGGGCGCATCAATCATAACATCCCGTCCACTGTTGTTTTTAGGAAAAGCAATAAAATCACGGATACTCTCACTGCCACCTAGTAGGGCGCAAAGCCTGTCAAAGCCAAAGGCCAGGCCGCCATGCGGTGGTGCCCCATATTGGAAGGCGCCTAACAGGAAGCCAAATTTCTCCTGCTGTTCCTTTTCGTCCATCCCCAAGGCAGCAAACATTTTCTCCTGCAATTCCTTTTGGAAGATACGGATCGATCCGCCACCGATTTCATTACCATTTAAGACCATATCATATGCATTGGCCTTAATATTCGCATAAGGATGTTCCAAATATTTTTCCGGATCGCTGATTTTAGGATCATTGCCAATCATGCGCTCAATATCACTGGGCTTGGGAGAGGTAAAGGGATGATGTTTGGCGACCCACCTGTTTTCTTCAGGCGCATATTCAAACAGCGGAAAATCAAGGACCCATAACAGTTTGTACTGATCTGCTCTTCTCAGCCCGAGACGTTTGCCCATTTCCAGGCGTAGTTCACTGATCGCCTTACGGGTACGCTCCTCCTTACCAGCCAGGATCAATACCAAATCACCTGCTACCGCACCTGCTTTACCGGCGATAATGCTCAGGCGGTCGCTGTCATAAAATTTATCAACGCTACTCTTATAAGTGCCGTCGCTTTGGCATTTGATATACACCAGTCCCATCATACCAATCTGCGGTCTTTTAACCCAGGCCGTTAATTCATCGAGCTCTTTGCGTGTATATTCGGCTCCACCGGGTACGGCGATCGCCACAACCGTTTCAGCTTCATTAAAAACCTTAAAGTCAACCCCTTCAAAAATGCCCTCAACGGCAGGTTTAGTCGGAAAAGTATGGGCTGGAAATTTTAAGTTGGCCAGTTCCATGCCAAAGCGGATATCTGGCTTATCATTGCCATAACGCCACATGGCCTCTTCCCAGCTAAGGCGAATAATCTCTTCTGTATACTGCTTTGCCAGGACATCTTCAAAAACCTTGCGGATCAGCCCTTCAAACATCTGCAGCACATCTTCTTGTTCAACAAAAGCCATTTCGCAGTCAATCTGGGTGAATTCCGGTTGACGATCTGCCCGCAAATCCTCATCCCTGAAACACTTGACAATCTGATAATATCGATCATACCCGCTGATCATCAACAGTTGTTTGAAGGTCTGCGGGGATTGTGGCAAGGCATAGAACTCCCCTTCATTCATCCGGGAAGGCACAATAAAGTCCCTGGCCCCTTCTGGTGTTGATTTAATCAAAAAAGGTGTTTCTATATCCATAAAGCCCTGATCGTGCAGATAATTTCTAACAGAACGGCTCACCTGATAACGCAGCTGAAGGTTCTTTTTAACCGCGTTTCTTCTCAGGTCCAGATAACGGTATTTCATGCGCAGGTCCTCTCCACCATCTGTATCATCTTGAATGGTAAATGGAGGCACGGCTGATTTGTTTAAAACAGTAAAGCTTTCCACCAGTATTTCAATTTCACCGGTCGGAATTTGCTTATTTTTATTGGAACGCTCGGCCACCTTTCCTTTGACCTGAAGCACGAACTCACGACCCAGTGGCGTTTGATCCAGCTGTTCATTTAAGGCTTCTCCAAAAAGCAACTGTGTCAGTCCGTAGCGGTCTCTGAGATCCACAAACGTAATGGATCCAAATTTACGGATGGTTTGTACCCATCCCGATAGGGTAACTTCCTGTTGTATATTTGCCAGTGTTAATTCACCGCAGGTATGTGAGCGATACATATAATTGATGATTTCTTTTTTAGGGCCACGAAGATAAGGTTTATTCAGGATTTACACACTGAGAGAGAGAGGATCTGACGGGCCGTCTATCCATTACCGGGCCATAGCACCCGATTTGGCCATCAGTTTCAATAAACCCTGGGCGGAAATATTTTTGGCCACTATTTTACCCTCCGGCCCAATGAGTATATTTTGAGGTATACGGTGAATGGCATAGTTACGAACAACCGGGCTATTCCAGGCCTGTCCGTCATAAACATTGATCCAGTCTGTCCGGTCTTGTTTTTTGGCACGTAGCCAGGACGCTTTATCTGTATCTACGCTGACAGCTATTACTTCTAGCGGACGGTCTTTGAACTGGTGATAAACAGCCAGAAAGGAAGGCATTTCTGCCCGGCACGGACCGCACCAGCTAGCCCAAAAAAGTACCAATACGTATTTTCCACTGTACGCTTTGGTTGCGATCATGTGCCCCTGGTCATCAGGCAGCACAAAGTCAATAAAAGCCTGCCCGACCTGATTATTGGCCCTACCTTTTAATTCCTGCCGCAGATACGCCGCATAGCTATTGTTAGCGCCATTTCCTTGTAAAAGCCCAGCCAGACTATGTAACGTATCCTGATTGATCTCAATTTCTCTAAAGCAACTAATCAAAAGTGCTTTGGCGCCAGTGTCCTGATCTCTATGTTTCAATACGAACCGGCGCATGGCGGCTCTGTAATGACTTAAGACATTTTGATAGGCCCTCAGATTCGCCTTGCGCTGGGCCGGCACCTGAGGTTGCTTTATGGCTTCCTGATAGTGGGTAACACTGTCTTCCAGTCTGGAAAAGTGCTGATTATACCAGGCCAGCTCTGCGCTGTCACTCAGCTCCGTCATCATGTTTTGCGCCTGGAGTGTAACCGCAATAAAGCTTAACAGTACCAAGAGCGTTAATTTTCCCAGGTGTGTATATAGCGTTTTACCAGACGTTTTACCCATTTTTTTACCCGGCGTTTTTAAAAAACGGTGGAAAAATAAAACAAAGGCCAATAAAGCTGTTTTTGTATGATTCATGAATCAAAACTAAATATTCAAATATTAGACGTAATCATCAACAAAAGCCAGGCCATGCTAAATATAACTAATGACCGAAATATTTTCACGTAAGTGCCACCCCTTCGGCCTGATTTCTGGCCAATAATGCTGGATAATGCGAAAATAGTAACCAGGTTTACATTTAGCATGAATTAAATTTTCGCCAAGCGCTACTGCGACCCTTATTTTCCGCTTATAGCCTTCCTGCATGCATTACTTCCCGGCAGCCTGATCGTGGCGCTTACGCAGCACCTGCAATACGTCTTCCAACCTGTATCCTTTTGCATTTAATAAAATCAGGTAATGGAAAAGCAAATCAGCACTCTCATTCAAAAGAGGCCTTCATCACTGTCTTTGGCCTCGATTACGACTTCAACCGCTTCCTCTCCTACTTTCTGAGCGATTTTATTGATACCCTTATTAAAAAGACTTTTAACATAGGACTTTTCATCTCCTGAAGTTTTCCGCTGCTGGATGATATTTTCTAATGCTACCAGAAAACTGCCACATTCGTTTTTCTCCCCCAACAAGTATCTGCACCTGTATGACAGACCGGTCCAAAGGGACAGCCTTAATCAGAATTGTATCCTGATCGCAGTCTACTTTCATCTCTTTAAAAAGCAAGTAATTTTCACTTTCTTCACCTTTTGTCCAGAGCCTGTTTTTGGATCTGCTAAAAAAAGTAACCTTGCCCAACTCCTTGGTTTGGTTTACGGCCGCTTCATTCATAAAGCCCAACATCAGCACCTTGCTGGTCTTAGCGTCCTGTACAATCGCAGGCACCAGACCATCGGGATATTTTGCATAATTAATTTCCATGCTTTGTTTTTTATATTTTCTTATCTTGGCTATTTACCTTGCTTTTATCATCTTTATTATCTTCTGACCGGTACGCCGGCAGCTGCCAGCTGTTCTTTCAGGTAACCGATTTCAATTTCCTTAAAATGAAAGATACTGGCAGCCAGCGCCGCATCTGCATGCGCTGTTTTAAATACATCTATAAAATGTTCTATGGTGCCGCCACCGCCACTGGCAATAACCGGTACGGGTAAGGTCCTTGCCAGCTGCGCTGTTATATCCAGCGCAAATCCTTGCTTGGTACCATCATTATTCATAGAAGTCAAAAGAATTTCTCCTGCACCCAGCGCCACTGCTTTTTGCGCCCAGTCTTCACAGAGCACTTCTGTTTTTAGCCGTCCGCCATTTAAATAGACATACCACTTGCCATCGGCTTCCTTTTTAGTATCAATGGCCAGTACCACACATTGACTGCCGAAGGCGTCTGCCATTTCTGTGATCAGTTCGGGCCGTTTAAAGGCCGCAGAATTAATTGATGTTTTATCAGCGCCGTTATTAAGGAGTACCCGGCCATCGGCTACTGAGCTGATGCCGCCACCTACCGTAAAAGGTATATTAATATGCCGGGCAATTTTGCTGACCAACTCACTTAAAGTTTTTCTTTTTTCTACCGTGGCGGTGATATCTAAAAACACCAGTTCGTCAGCCCCCTGATCAGCATAAAACCGACCCAGTTCAACCGGATCACCGGCATCTCTGAGACTTTCAAAATTAACCCCTTTTACGGTCCTGCCATTTTTTATATCCAGGCAGGGAATGATTCTTTTTGTCAACATAGTTATTAGGTGGTCAAAATTACTGGCATTCTACGGGAAAGACAAATAAAGGGCCGCTAACCCTTAAAAAAACAGTGCAAACACACCAAAACAAACAACCACTTGTTACTAAAAATTTTAAGGGGAGGTCTTTCAAATTAATTAATTTTGAAGTGGTAAAGGACCATTATTTATTTCACCCAAAACATTTACCATTACCATGGCCATTCATTATAGCCTAACCAAAGAGATCGCTGTTGACGCCATTATCGACGTATTTAATAGCTCAGCCATCAATCGGCCTACCCAGGATCCTGAGCGGATTAAAACCATGTTCGCCAGGGCAGATCTGATCGTCAGTGCATGGGACGGGGATCAATTAGTAGGCATTGCCCGCAGTCTGACCGATTTTTGTTATTGCTGTTATCTTTCAGATCTGGCCGTCAGTAAGCCTTACCAAAGCGCGGGCATAGGCAAGGAATTAGTCGCCCGGACCAGGCAGGCTATTGGGCCTAAGTCCATGCTTTTACTGGTGGCTGCCCCTAGTGCAGTGGATTATTATCCAAAAATCGGTATGGAACCGGTAAACCGTGCATTTATCTATCCCCGGGAAAATTAAATTACTCCGTGTCAGCGCTGGGTCAGATCTGAAAATAACTTCTGACACTGAGTACAAATTGGGCCAGAATATTAAAATGGGACAACAGCTGACAGGCGATTATGGCAAAACCAATCCCATAAAGACCACCGTACAGGTGGGCGGAGTGGTTAATTCTGGAGCTGCCTCTTTTATCCAGCCAGGCTGTGATAATCAGGTAAATCGCCCCAAATATAAAAGAAGGCAGGCTTAAAAACGGGATAAAAATCAGACCGATTTCAGCGGTTGGCATCAAAAGGATGCTGACAAAGACAACCGCCGACACCGCCCCGGAGGCACCCAGGCTCTGGTAGGCACTGTTATTTTTATGTTTGACATAGGTCGGTAATAAGCAAACCATTAAAGCAGATACATATAACAGAACATATAAAAATCTACCCAGGCCGCTGCCAAAGATATAAGCAAAGTTATTTTCCACAGCGATGCCAAAAGTATAAAAGGCATACATATTAAAAGCCAGGTGACCAAAATCACCATGAATAAGTCCACAGCTGAAAAAACGGTACCACTGTCCCTGTTCGCTAATGGCGGGCGGGTAAAAAATCAACTTGCTCATCAATACCTCATTGGAAAAGGCCCTGAAAGAGACGATACAGGTAATGATAATAATGATAAGGGTCACACTTATATGCTCCATAATAATTGGTTAGTTGGGACAGACTGCACGCACCTATAGCCTTTTGGCAGTCCTATTTTTTATTTAGATTTAAATTTAAATATATTCTATTGGTGGTCTCTTTTTGGTTTATACATGATGGTATTTTTCCCCCCGATTGATACTACAGGCCCTGTAGATTTGTTCGGCCAGGATCAGGCGCACCAGCATATGCGGGAATACCAGATCAGAAAGACTCCACACCAAATGGGCTGTCGTTCTTACCGCTTGATCCACCCCAAAAGCACCACCGATCAAAAATACAATCCTTTTGGTACTTTGCACGCTTCGCTGGGCAATTAAAGCCGCCAGCGCGGGCGAGGACAACATTTTTCCTTTTTCATCTAACAGCACGAGATAGTCTGCTGGCTGCAGCTGCGCTAAAATCAGCTGCCCTTCTTGTTTGATTAAAGTTGCTTTATCCAGGGACGCTGCATTTTTGGGTGGGGAAATAATTTGCCACTCGGCCGGATAATATTTTTGTATGCGCGTGGTAAAATCCTCTATGGCGGCTGATAGTTGCCGGTCATGTGCCTTACCCACAGACCATAATGCTATTTTCATAACCGGGTCGTTTTAGGTAGTGTTTTAGCTGGGGCAATGGCTGGTAATTCAGTCTGATCTTCAACCCTGTCCTTTTGAGCGTCTGCCAAATGCGTCTTTTTGAGCTGTCCATCTGATAGTGGTGCTGGCACTACAGGCATCTTAAAAAAACGGTTAAACAAAAAGTACATGCCTGTTCCAACAGCCGAGCCTAGTAGGCCCCCCCTATGATATCTGTCGGATAATGCACCCCTACATAGATCTGCCCATAGCAAATGGTCGCTGCCCAAAAGATAAATAGCCAGACCCATTTGCCAAAATAGCGCCTGAGCGTTAGAAAGAAAAAAGCGCAAGCGCAAAATGATTGCTTGCGTGGGAGGAAGGAAAGCTTCCGCTTTGTGGCCGGTGACGCACCAGAAATCTTTCTTTTAGGCGCATGACCACATCATTGCAAGGACGGACCCTGTCAAAATATTCTTTTAAAAAATGACTACTGAGCTGATCCATAATAGCTACAGTGGCGAGCACAAATAAAAACCAGGGCAATGCCTTCTTACCAAAATTAATAAAGGCAAAAAGCGCCAGAAAGATATATAAAGGGATCCAGGTGTTTTTATCCCGCCACCAAGGCAAAATGGCATCCAGCACTGGACTGGTCCAGACCGTATTTATTTTCAGAAAAAGATATTTATCAAAATTTTCAAAGTAGGAAAATATCATTTATTAGCGGAGGTTTAAAAATTTACTACTTTTGGAGCCAAAAATCAGCTCATGAAGCGCATAAAAATACCAAGTTCTATCCAATGGTTATTGATAATTAGCATATTTTTTATCCTGCTCATGTCTGTTATGCGGCTCATAGAGATGAATGTCTTCCCCAAACCTGCATTGGATATCGATCATCCCATGGGCAAAGCTTTCTTTTTGGGGTTGCGCTATGACCTACGTGTGGTAAGCGTAGCGGCGCTCGTAGGCTTTCTTTTATCCCTGATTCCCGCACTACATCCTTTTAAGAAAACCGCAGGGAAAAAAGCGGCCTTTATTTATTGGGGAATATTCACATTTCTTTTTGTTTTTATCTATATCGCCGGCTTCGCCTATTTTGCCTATCTGGGCGCCAGTCTGAATGCCAGTGTGCTGGAATATTTGCAAGAGGATGCCTCTTTTGGGATGGTCATGGAGACTTATCCGGTATTCTGGATACTTTTTACTTTGATCATAGGCACCTTTTTACTCCACTGGTTTATCCGGCTTTCCTATCGTTGGGTAAAAAGAAGATGGGAAGCTGCTGGTAATCAGAACTTTCAGGTAGAAAAACCTTTCCGTATCAGTACCGGTATCGCTTTTTTCCTTTTACTGGCCTTTTTTATTTTCGGGCGACTGGGGCAGTATCCACTCAGGTGGAGTGATGCCTTTACCCTGGGCAGTGATTATGCCTCCAATATGGCGCTCAACCCTTTTCAGAGTTTTTTTAGTACCCTACAGCATTCTAATGTTTCTTTTGACAAGGAAGCGGTCAGAAAAAATTACGCTAAAATGGTGGATTTTCTGGATATAAAAAATCCGGATCAAAATACGCTTAATTATGAAAGAGTCATTACACCAGATACGCCTTCCCTGCAACCACCCAATGTCGTGGTGGTGATCTGTGAGTCTTTTAGTTATGTCAAGAGTTCCATGTCGGGCAACACCCTAAATCCCACACCTTATTTTGATTCCCTCTCTAAGCAAGGTTTATTTTTTACCCGCTGCTTCTCACCATCGGTGGGAACAGCCAGAGGTGTCTGGGCCGTGGTGACCGGTCTTCCCGATGTGGAGCGCAACTCCACCTCCAGCCGCAACCCGGGTGCCGTCAATCAGCATACCATTATACAGGCTTTTAAAAACTACGACAAAAGCTATTATATTGGCGGCAGTCTTAGTTGGGCCAATATAAGAGGTCTTTTGGAGAATAATATTCCGGGCCTGAAAACCATTGAACAACCCGATTATGATGCCCCAAAAATCAATGTATGGGGCGTCTCTGACAAACATATCTTCGCCAGGGCCAATCAGGACTTTTCAAAGAAAAAAGGGCCCTTTTTTGCCGTCATCCAGACAGCAGATAACCACCGGCCGTATACCATCCCGGATGAAGATAAAGACAGTTTTAAATTGGTCAATGTACCGGAAAAAGAAATACTGGCCAATGGTTTTACCAGCCTTGCAGAGCTCAATGCCTTCCGCTATACGGATTATTGTTATCGGCATTTTATAGAGGCAGCCAAAAAAGAGGCCTATTTTAAAAATACTATCTTTGTATTTGTAGGAGACCACGGCACCAAAGGGGACGCTTCTAAATATTATCCAGACGCCTGGACCAATGGTTCTTTGGTAAATATGCATGTCCCCTTGCTGTTTTATGCACCCGGCCTGATAAAACCAGCCGAAATAGATAGTTACGCCTCGCAGATAGACCTTTTGCCAACCGTCGCTGGTTTGGCCAAGTTACCTTATAAAAACACGACCATGGGACGTGATCTGATGAGTCCTCATATGCGGGAAAATCCGGATCATAACGGCGTGTTTATCTACGATCCCAGTAATATTACGATTGGTCTGATTCAGGATTCGCTGTATTATTTTTATGATGTCGACCGTCAGCAAAAACCCAAGGTGTTTAATATGTTCAATAACCATCCGGTTCATATCACGGATTCCATTAAAAACCATTACGAACCCATGATTAATGCCATATATCAGACAGATAAATACATGATTTTAAACAATAAAGTACATTGACCCTTCGCCTCTTATTGGCGTCGTACGGTGCCAGCGCCGTACAACCACAAGAATCACAACCACCACAACCTATCCTTTTTCCATCAAATAAAGTACCCTGCCCGCTGTGGATGATACAGCTTGGGCAGGGTACTTTATTTAATAAACGGCGGCCATGGCCACTTTGTTATTTCTTTCTAAAGAAAATCCGGACCGGCACACCTTTAAAATTAAAATGACTGCGCAATTGATTCTCTAAATAATTTTTATAGGGTGTTTTGATATCATCCGGGTAGTTCGCAAAAAGGCAAATGACGGGACATGCGTTGGTAATTGCATGACGTATTTAATCTTAATAGAATTACCTCTAACCACCGGAGCGTGATAGGATTCAATGGCTTTAAGCATGATGTCATTAAGCTTACTGGTGGCAATCCTTTGCTTTTTATTCTCACAGACTTCCAGTGCAATTTCTATCGCCTTGAAAATCCGGGTCTTTTCTTTGGCAGAGATAAAGACAATAGGAATATCATTAAAAGGCGCGATGCGCTTTTTAAGTTCTTTCTCATAATCTCTGGCCGTATTGGTATCCTTATCTTCAATCAAATCCCATTTATTGACCAGTAGCACAATTCCTTTGCCCTTTCTGGCGGCCAGTGAAAATATATTAATATCCTGAGCCGTTATGCCTTTTTCGGCATCCAGGACCATAAGACAGGTATCCGCCTCATCCATAGCCTTGATAGCACGGATCACAGAATAAAACTCTAAATCATCCTTTTCCTTATTTTTTTTACGGATGCCCGCAGTATCGATCAGTACAAATTCTTTCTGAAAGAGATTGTAATGGGTATGGATGGTATCTCTGGTCGTACCGGCAATTTCACTGACAATGGTTCTTTGTTGACCGGTCAGGGCATTGAGTAGTGAGGATTTACCCACATTGGGTTGCCCGATAATAGCAATTTTGGGCAGATCTGTTTTTTCAGCAGAATCTTCTGCCTGTGGTCCCATCATTTCTGTTACGGCGTCCAGTAATTCTCCTGTCCCGCTCCCACTCATGGAACTAATAAAAAACACTTTTTCAAAGCCCAGAATATAAAACTCTGTAGCCTCTAAATAGCGGTTATTGTTGTCCACTTTATTAACTGCAACAAGCACTGGTTTGGTGGTCCTTCTAAGCATATTGGCCATCGCATCATCCAGATCAGTGATCCCGGTAGCTGCGTCTGTCATAAATATAATCACATCCGCCTCATCAATAGCAGTTTTTACCTGTTTGCAGATTTCTATTTCAAAAACGTCCTCAGTTCCGTGAACAAATCCACCGGTGTCTATTACATTAAATGAGCGGCCATTCCACTCCGTTACACCATATTGACGGTCTCTGGTAACGCCACTGACATCATCCACTATGGCCTTTCTCTCCTCCAGCAGGCGGTTGAAAAACGTACTTTTCCCTACATTGGGACGACCTACTATCGCGACTGTATAACTCATAAATTTATTTTTGTGTGGACCAATCAACGCCGGCTTTGTTGTAAATACCCCGACTTTTTTCCTGAGCTGTTTTCTAAATTAATTATTAGGTTCTATCTGCTTAATATATGCTTATTATGTACTTATTATTTGCCTGGGCTTCTCATTTATAAATGCCTGTTTCCTTATCCTTTAGATGTTAAAACAGGGGCATTTAACCCAGCTTAATTATACCCGTATTCTTTTAGCTGGGCATCATTTTCTCGCCATTTTGGACGCACTTTGACAAATAACTCTAAAAACACTTTTTGTTCAAGAAACTTTTCAATGTCTTCCCTGGCCAGCGTTCCGATCTTTTTGATCATTTTACCTTTTTCTCCGATCAGAATCATCTTCTGGGTTTCTCGTTGAACAATAATATCTGCCTGTATCTTTGTCAGCGTTTGTTTTTCTTTAAAAGCATTGACCATAACAGCTGTATGATAGGGAATCTCATCTTGAAAAAGCTGATAGATTTTTTCACGGATTAATTCTCCCACAAAAAACTTTGTGGGCAGGTCAGTGAGTTCATCCTCATCATAAAAAGCCATGCCTTCTGGCAACAGCTCCACAATAGCACGGGTTAGCTTCTCAAATATCTTTTGATTTAATGCACTAAGCGTCACTACTTTTTTACAATAAGGCAACTCGGCGAAAAACGCTTTGGCCTCTTTAACCCTTTCTGGACTTGCTACATCAATTTTATTGAGGGCAATAATACAAGGAACCCTGAGTTTCAATGCGTTAAATAGTTCAGCGCATTGCTGCAAGTCATCTTGTATATCCACGAGCAATACAGCTACATCCGCATCCTCCAGGGCACTTTTAACATTGCCCATCATTTTTTGATGCAACTTGTATTTTGGTTCAATAATGCCAGGTGTATCGGATAAAATGATCTGGTACTCATCTTTTTTATTCAAAAAACCTTTGATCCTGTGTCTGGTCGTTTGAACCTTACTGGAGACAATTGCCAGCTTCTCGCCTAACAGCGCATTGAGCAAAGTGCTCTTACCGGCATTTGGTTTCCCAAATATATTGACGAACCCAGATTTCATGAAGGTGATTTAAACAAAAATTAATGAACCGTTACCAAACACAAAGGTAGAATTTTAATACCGAACGAAAAAAGCATAAAAAAGAATATTATAGGTGGCAGCGACCGGAAAAAAATGCCCTAAAAACAGAAAAGCTCCACATTATGTGGAGCTTACTAAATTTAGCATTTGCTATAATTTCCCTTTCGGCTGTTGCGAGGGGCGGGATCGAACCACCGACCTTCGGGTTATGAGCCCGACGAGCTACCGCTGCTCTACCTCGCGATATAGTCTTTATCAAATATGGAGTTTAACTCCTTGAATTCGTTTATTTCGCGCTTATTTAAAGGCTTTCTTATTCCAAAATCAAAACTTTTTTTGATCTTTTCTAACCCTTATTAGCTATGTCTTTAGCTATGTTTTTAGCTATGTCTGCCATTTGTTCTATTCGGTGCATTATCAAGTGTTACGCACTTCAGATACACCTTGTTTCCCAAACGGGTTGCAAAGATAAGGGGGAAATATTTACCGACCAAACTTCTACCAAACTCTTTTTATAATCCTCAAAAAATGAGTTCGTTTTCCGCTGGCCTTTTGTTTGATTCCCTGTGAATCGATCATATCAATTCTGACCTGTCCTGAGCTGTGGATAATTTTATTGGGCGCCAGTAAAATCCCAACATGCGTAATGCTTCCTTCCTCATTATCAAAAAAGGCAAGGTCTCCGGGCATGGATTCTTCCAAAAAGCCAATCACCTCTCCATGCGCCGCCTGCTGATAGGCATCTCTTGGCAAATCGGTTCCAAATAACTTGAAAACCTGCTGCACAAAACCGCTGCAATCTGTACCTGCGGTGGTCTTCCCACCCCAGAGATAAGCCGTGTTCATATAAGCCATTGCAGCTTTTTGCAGGCTTCTTTTAGTTTTGTGTTTGGGTTTTAAGCTGGGCAATACTCCGTAATCCACTTTTATCCCAGCCAAGGTCTGGCATTTCCAGATCGGTGTACCCGGATAGATCAGCATGGGCCCACCGGCAAACTTTATTGTAGTGGCGCAGTCTATATACCCCAGGATTTTTGATTTTTCCAGCCAGCTTTCCAATACATCCGTTACCTGACTTGCTTGCACCCAACCAACATACTGATCAAAAACGGTTCTGACCTGAACAAAATCCCCATCCCTATTGAGCAATTCTGCCATTTCTCCAAATAATAATTGACTGACCATCTCAGCGCGGTGGCTAGGCGCCAGTCTAAGTGGTGAAATAGGTGTTATACCGATAACGTGAAACATAAATTTCTCACTAATAATTAATTATAAATGGCTAATTTTAGCCTAAGAAGCCGTTTTTTCAATAAAACATTTTATGGAAATTCCATTTAAAATGCATCTAAATAAAAAAGATTCTTCTCTTTGCGTCAACATCACGAAAAATACAATGATGACTTTCTACTCAGCAAATATATGCAGAGTCAGGATAATTATTGGCTTGGAATCTTACTTGAACGATATACCGTGCTGGTTTTAGGGGTAACGATGAAGTATCTGGGCGATCCTGAAGCCGCCAAAGATGCCACCCAACAGATATTTTTTCATGTATTACAAACGCTCAGCCGCCATAAAATCACTAATTTTAAGAACTGGCTTTATACAGTGGCTAAAAACCATTGCCTGATGCATATCCGAAAAAATAAACAAACCCGCATAGAGGAGCTCAAAGAAGAATTGCTGAATATTCAATCAGAAGGCGTACCCGAGGGGCTCCAAACCAGAGAACGATTACTGGAGCAGTTGCAATCGGCACTAGAGCAGTTAAATGCAGCGCAAAAAACCTGTATTTCACTGTATTACCTGGAAAACCACTCTTATCAGGAGATTGTGACCCGGACGGGATATAATGGAGACCAGGTGAAAAGTTATATTCAAAATGGCAAAAGAAACCTAAAAAACTATATTATAAAAAACGACCCGCCTAATGGCTGAAAAAAAGAAAATATCCGCCAACGCCAGTACAAAAGACCTGGACAAATGGCTCCAAGACAAATTGGACGCTGTTAACAATGGTGGTATGGCTGAGGGTCATGACGAGAAAACAGATGAGCAGGATCCTTTTTTGCAGGACGCGCTGGAAGGGCTCAGTAAATTTAGTTCAACTAAGGAAATCTACCGGCAAACCGGACGGGTTAACCGTGCCCTGGAGAAAAAAACAGGCGGCGCACGCAAAATAAATATTTTCGAGGCTAGTCCGATATTTTGGTTTATCGTCGCCATTATCATCATCATAACAGTAATAATACTGGCTTTTGTTGTCCTGCGCATGAGAATGGGACAAATTTAGCGGATCAGTTATACTATAATTGCCACATATAGGGTAAATTGCACCTTTATTTAGGTTCTATTTACGGGTAATTAAAGTATATACATATGCAGAAAAAAATTGTTATTATAGGAGCCGGGTTTGCCGGACTGAAGTTAGCCAGAAAACTGCATAATGCGGATTACCACATCACCCTTATTGATATCCATAATTTTCATCAATTCCAGCCCCTATTCTACCAGGTGGCTTCGGCCAGGTTGGAGGCAACGGCTATTTCTTTTCCCCTTAGAAGAATATTCCAAGGTAAACGCAATGTCAATGTGAGAGTAGGGATGATCCGCCAAATTGACACCAGGGCCAAAAAAGTCTTTACCCGACACAATATCTATGAATATGATTACCTGGTCATTGCTACTGGATGTACCAATAATTTTTTCGGCAACGAAAATATTGAACAGTATGCCTTCCCAATGAAGTCCACCAATCAGGCCATTGCCTTGCGCAATAAGATCCTACTGAATTTTGAGGCGTCATTATCCGCCCGAACACCTGCAGACAAAGAGGCCTATAATAATATTACCATCGTGGGCGGTGGCCCTACGGGGGTAGAGCTGGCCGGCGCCCTGGCAGAGATGAAATCCAAGGTGCTGCCCAAGGATTATCCTCTGATTGATTTCAGTAACTTGGGGATCAACCTGATTGAAGGCAGCCCCAGCACCTTATCCTCCATGAGCGAACAATCGCAGAAAAATTCCAGGCGCTACTTAGAAGAGATGGGGATTAAAATCCAGACCAATATTCACGTAACAGATTATGATGGCGAAGTAGTTACACTGGAAAATGGGACCAAGATCCGCAGTAAAACGCTAATTTGGGCCGCAGGTGTTATTGGCAATGTACCTGTTGGCATTCCAAAAGAATGCATTACTAGAGGTAACAGACTGATCGTCAACGAATACCATCAAGTAAAAGGCTTAGATGACGTTTATGCAATAGGCGATATTTCTTATTTAGAGACCAAGGACTGGCCCAAGGGACAGCCACAGCTGGCCCATGTGGCCAATAAACAGGCCGCGCATCTATCTGAGAACTTTGAGGCTATACTAAAAGGCCGGACACCCACCGTATTTACCTACAAAAATCCAGGCACGATGGCCACCATTGGTAAACGCAAAGCGGTGGTGGATCTGCCAAAACTGCATTTTCACGGAAGATTGGCCTGGTTAATATGGATGTTTCTGCATCTGATGTTAATTTTGGGCGTTCGCAATAAATTATTGGTTTTTATCAACTGGATGATCAGTTATTTTACCAATGATTCTACTTTGCGTATCATTTTGCTCCCCTCCAAAAAACAAACCTGGCTGGGGCAAGAATATGATGAACTTTCCGTTTAACACTAAAGACAAATGTGCAGTGCAAAACATTGCCATCAATCAATGCAGCAAAAGGTAAATAGCAACAAAGGGCGACACTCTAAAGATTTGATGACTGATCCATGCAGATAAATAAATACAGAAGGAACGAGGTATCCCCCCTCCTATGCAAGACCGTGCCCATAATTGTTATGGCCTGGATACTGGTTATGATAACCGGTACACTACGGGCGCAGGTAACGGACGAAAATCAGACTTATCAGACCGATAACCAGGGCCGTCCTATAGCGCCCAATCAAGGAGGCAATGATTCGCTCAAAATGCGGGATAAATTCGAGGACTCCATTACCATCAGCTACCGTTATTTTGACTCTACCTTAGATCATCATATGGACAGTTCCATCAATGATTTTAATACCCGACTGCAATTACCTTATACCTATAATGATTTAGGCAATATAGGTTCACCTGCTCAATCCTTATTATTCAAACCCTATATGAAGCCTGGATGGGATGAGGGAATGCATAGTATGGATTACGCCCGGTTCACCTTAAAAAATACCCGTTACTTTACCTCTACACGCCCCTATTCTGAGCTGGGCTACATGCTGGGCGGCAAAGGGGAACAATATATTGATTTGCTCCACACCCAGAACCGCAACCGAAATGTTAACTTTACCTTTGAATATCGGTTGTTAAATGCCCCTGGATCTTTTAAGAATCAAAACGATGCCAATAGCAACCTCAGGGCTAATATTTCTGTGAAGAGCACGAATAAAAGATATTCTTCTAACCTGATTTTTATTCGCAATAGCCTAAAAACGGCCACCAATGGCGGGTTGGTGGACCCGGATCAGTTAAAAGACCTTTCCTTAGGCGATCCCTTCCAGGCTGGTGTAAAACTGGGCAATAGTAATACATCTACCAGCAACCCATTCAATGCAACTGTGGTGACCGGTAACACATTTACAGACGTTTCCTTATATCTCAGGCAATCCTTCGATTTTGGACAAAAAGACTCTGTCGTGCAGGATACAGTTACTTACTATCAGTTTTATCCCAGGTTAAGGTTGGAGCATGCGATTTCTTATACCACCCATGGATATAATTACCATGATTACAATCCCACCTCCGATGACTATCTGAACTATTATAATTTTATCGTACCCACCGATACTATTTTATTTGAGGACAAATGGAAGGATCTAACCAACCAGTTCGCCATTTATACTTATCCGGATAAAAAAAATAAAAATCAATTTTTAAAATTGCATGGGGACCTGCAGATGCTAAATGGACGCCTGGGCGATAACTACAAAATTAATTATAACAATATCTTTGTTGGTGCAGAATACCGCAACCGGTCTAAAAATGAAAAATGGAATATCCAGCTAGCGGGCAACTTCTATCTGGCCGGCAATTACAGTGGAGACTATAATGTTCAGGGCAGCCTCAGAAGAGATTTCGGGGAAAAACTAGGCGGCCTGGAACTAGGCTTTATGAATGTCAACCGGACGCCTTCTTTTATTTATAATGCCGGCAATGAAGGCGCCTTTACAACCGATACCTCCAAGGTCAGCTATCATGCCCATTCTGATTTTCCGGTCATTGGTGTCAGTGACCTGAATAAAGAAAATATTTCCAGAGCCTACGCCAGCTATTATCTTCCTGCACTCGGACTAAGTCTGACCGGTAACTATTATTTTGTTTCCAATTACACGTATTTCAAGGATATATTTACGGCTGCACAATCCAGCAGCCTCTTTAATGTATTACAGGTCGGGGCTCAAAAACATACCCGTCTGGGCAAATTCTTCCATTGGTATCTGGATGCAAATGTACAGCAAAGAGCCGGTGAGGCTCCACTGAATCTGCCCCTGCTCATTTTAAGGAACCGTATCGCTTTTGAAGGCCATTTTTACAATAACCTTTATCTTTCCACCGGCATTGATATTCGCTATGTTTCCCCTTACAAGGCTGACAGTTACTCCCCTTTTACCGGGCAGTTTTATTATCAGGATCAAACAAGGATCAGTAACCGGCCGGATATTTCCTTTTATATTAATTTTCGGATCAAACGATTTAGATTCTTTGGTGAACTCGCCAATCTCAATACCATGGACTACAGTAATAATACCTTTGGCTTTAACCATTATAATTACGTCAACCCAAATATGCCCGGCCAGGCACTGTGGCTCAGAATGGGTGTATGGTGGTATTTTATTAATTAACCGGCTTTTGCCTTGCAAAAAACAATGCAGTTAGATGCAATTAACCGAAAATTTTAATATCCAACCCTATAATACTTTTGGCATAAGTGCCACTGTCAGCGAATTTCAGGCATTTGACAATGTGGCAGCGCTTTCTACCATTCTAAAAAAACACGCGAATACCCCCTTATATGTCCTGGGTGGCGGCAGTAACGTCCTTTTCACGGGTGATTATGAAGGACTCATTTTAAAAAACAACTTAAAAGGCATACAGCTGTTAAAACAGGATCAAAAATATTATTACATAAAGGTCGCAGCCGGAGAGCCCTGGCATCCTTTTGTGCAGTATTGTGTACAGCATGGTTATCCCGGCCTGGAAAACCTGAGTCTGATTCCCGGTCTGGCAGGGGCTTCCCCTATGCAAAATATCGGGGCATACGGCGTGGAGATCAAAGACCATTTTTTTGAATTGGAAGCCATGCGCATCAGCGATCAAACGATCAGGCAGTTTACCAATGCGGATTGTCAGTTCGGCTACCGGGAAAGTATTTTTAAAAAAGCGCTTAAAGGACAGTTTATCATTCTAAGTGTAACCTTCAGGCTCCCCAAAAAACCAGTTCTGCATTTAGAATACGGTGCGATCAAAGAGGAATTGAACAATGCAGGTATTACCCTAAATAAGACCCAGCCTTCTATCAAGGACATATCCGAGGCGGTCATCCGGATACGCCAGCGAAAACTTCCGGATCCAAAGGAAATCGGCAACGCCGGGAGTTTCTTTAAAAATCCAAGTATTCCCCTTGAGCAGTTTGAAGCGTTAAAGGCTTTATATCCAACGGTTCCGGCATATAGTCTTCCCCCAGAGAATGCCCTGGCTGCAACCCATATTAAAGTAGCAGCAGGATTTCTAATCGAATCATGCGGCTGGAAGGGATACCGGATGGGAGACGCCGGCGTGCATAAAAACCAGGCTTTGGTTCTGGTTAATTACGGACAAGCCACCGGAAGTGAGATACTGGCTTTATCACAGCGCATTATTGAAAGTGTCGTAGATAAATTTGGTATTCACCTGGAAAGAGAAGTCAATATTATTTAATCTAAAAAAAGCTTAAACCTTTTCCCTTATATGATTTTAATGCAAATTCTTGGTCGTGTAAGCGCCCTGTCAAATACGGCCGCAACCAGTGAGAACCCTCATTCAATCCTGCCACTCGTTTTATTTTTCGGGATTATCCCACTGGCTTTTTTAATCTATTGTTTACGCGATATTATGCCACGTACTTATAATGGCAATCTCAAAAAAGTATGGATCATACTTATTATTGTCCTGCCCATGCTCGGGCCTTTACTCTACCTGTTTGTGGGACAGGATAAAGCAATCAGATAACGTAACTAAAGGAAAAGCCTTTCATTTATCGCTTCAATACCGCAGATTTACTTTGCCTCAGCCGGTGATTTTTGGATCAGCCGACTATGTTTATAACCATAAGCAAAATACAGCAAAAGACCTACTGCCATCCAGCCAAAGAAAACCAGCCAGCTTTTAGCAGGTATGGTAATCATCAGGTAAAGACAACAAAGCGTGCCCAGTACCGGAATCAAAGAATAACGTTTTATAAAACTAAGCACTGCTGCAATAATAGCCACGAGGATAAAAAGAATAAATAAAATCTCCTCATAAGATTCTGTACGCAGATGCTCCATAGCACTCAGCAGCCTGGCTCTGAAAAAATAAATAAAGACAGCCACGAGCACGGGCGCAATAAACCGCGCATTGATATAGGGTAATGTAAATTGATCTTTGGCTTTTTTTATTTTAGGCAATACCAATACCCCACTGCATACCAAAACAAAGGCAAATAAAGTCCCAATACTGGTTAGATCTGTCATCAGAAGGTCATCAATAAAAAGCGTGGGAATACCTACCAATAGTCCGGTAATCAGGGTGGCAAAAGCAGGCGTCTTGTACCGTTTACTGACCTTGCCAAAACGCTTGGGCAGCAATCCATCTCTACTCATGCTCATCCAGATTCTGGGTTGACCAATCTGAAATACCAGCAGTACACTTGTAGAAGCGGCCACTGCACTCACAGCGATAATCAGTCCAACCTTAGGCATATTAATCTTATTGAAAACATAGGCCAATGGATCTGCAACCCCTTCAAATTCTTTATAATTGACCAGGCCGGTAATCACTAGTGCCACCAGTATATAGATCACCGTACAAATGAGTAGCGAATAGAGCATCCCCTTAGGCATGTCTCTTTTGGGATTCTTACATTCCTCAGCGGTCGTAGAGATGGCATCAAAACCGATATAAGCGAAAAAAACGGAAGACACGCCTCTTAATACACCATCCATCCCATTGGGCAGAAAAGGAGACCAATTATCTGTTGATCCGTCAGCGGCAATCAGGTAAAAGCCAAAGACCACGATAAAGGCCAGCAGTACAAGTTTTAACCCAACCATAAAATTGGCACTTTTCTTACTCTCAGAGATTCCGATATAGGCCAGCAGTGTAATCAGCACGACTATTAAAAATGCTGGCAGATTAATAATAAACTTTAGTGGTCCCAGGCTAGGTGCGTTTGTATAAATCAGATCATTGACAGGCATGCCTGCTGCCAGTGCACTGTCATATTTAATCTTTGCCGTCTGATAACCAATGGTCAACCAGTCAGGCAGGTGAATATGCATGCCAATCAAAAGGTTATTAAAATAAGCGCTCCAGGAGATGGCCACCACAATATTACCAATGGCATATTCTAATATAAGTGCCCAGCCAATGACCCAGGCAATGAGTTCCCCAAAAGTTACATATGAATAAGTATAGGCCGATCCGGACACCGGTACCCTGGAGGCGAACTCTGCATAACAAAGCGCCGTAAATCCACAGGTGACAGCTGTAATCAAAAATAAAAAGATAACCCCCGGGCCGCCCTCAAAAGCAGCCTTGCCTATGGTAGAAAATATGCCGGCACCGATCACCGCTGCCACCCCCATAAAAGTGAGATCCCTGACGGTTAATACTTTTTTTAAGTTCATGGGCTGACCATCTTCTTGGCCCTTGTCATATTCTTTTTGTATGGTGTCAATCGACTTTTTCCTAAATAGTGGGTTACTCATTGTACTGTCGTATTATGTGGTAAGATCATTATGCGTATGAAAGCATTATCCTGGTTTTTCCAAATATCCCCTGCTAGTAAGGCAATACTACGCTTTAATTATCCTGGATTTATCTGCTAACTTTTACCTTTCAATTGCTATCGCCCTATTTTTCAACCAGCCAATTCTGGCTGAACTTTGCTTGTCAAGCGGTCTTTATCTCACTTCCTCACTTCCTCTATTCTATAATTATATACCTAAATCTACCTGTACTTGTGCGTGTATATACCCGTTTGGGTTTTGAATTCAGGTTTTAGTTTATCCCTACAGGCAAAACACTAATATGCTTCTATTATAAAAATTCTAATATTCTCTGTGGAGCAGATAATTAGCCAGATCCTGTAGTGGCTGTTTACGAGAGCTGACCACCACAATTTGCTCCAGGTGCTCCATGGCTTTGGTCGCATAAAACTGGATCAGTTCCAGACAAGAAGCTTCTACACCCGATTTGCGGTATATATCCAATACACCAGTTATCTTATCCTGCTCTTCGCTTTGAGTTGCCGGCTGAAATGCCAGCAGCTCTTCGAGCTTTTCTTTATCCGAGCCAGTAGCCATTTGGCGGGCACTGATCAAAAGACAGGTCTTTTTATTTCTTAGGATATCACCCCCGACCTGCTTGCCAAATTTCTCTGGATCCCCAAAACAATCCAAAAAGTCATCTTGCAACTGGAAGGCAATCCCCAGGTTCTTACCGAAGCCATAGAGCCTGTCACAATTATGCCGGGTTGCACCGCCTACGATGGCCCCCATTTTCAGGCTGGCCGCCAGCAGTACTGCGGTTTTAAGTTTAATCATCTGGATATAATCTTCCAGGCTGACCATATCAACAGATTCATAATCCATATCATATTGTTGCCCTTCACAAACTTCTCTGGCAGTCTGGTTAAAAAGTTTGAGTATCCAGTGCATATAATCTCCGCAAATCCCTTCCAGCTGGCTATAGGCCTGGACCAGCATGACATCCCCGCTAAGGATGGCCGTATTCTCCCCATTGCGCATATGCACGGTTGGCTGGCCTCGCCTTAGGCTGGCTTTATCCATAATATCATCATGCATCAGGGTAAAATTATGAAAAAGTTCAATAGCGGTCGCAATCCGCCAGGAGTCCTCGTGTATTTCCCCAAACAGTTCATTGCCCATTAAACAGGCCACCGGGCGGATCCTTTTACCCCCGATTCCCAGAAAATAACTGGCAGGTTCATATAAACCGGCAGGTTGGCTTGGAAACTGCGGATGACTAAACTTCTGACAAAATAGATTCGTTAATTCAGTAAAAGAATACACTTGATAATCAGTTTTTTATTAATTCAAATGGAATACCGCTGCAAAATACCGGATTTGCCCTGGAATGGCAAAAATATTACCATATCCGAACCCGGTTTTCTGGAGCGATATACATTTTATCACCAGGTTTCACATCAAAAGCCTGATAAAAAGCATCCACATCCGAGAAAGGACCATTAACCCGGTATTTAGCGGGTGCATGCACATCGGTCAATAAACGCTCTGCCAGCGTTTCCGGACGGATCGAGTAAAGCCAACCCAGGGCATAGCCCATAAAAAACCGTTGAGCAGGCGTATAGCCACCGATTTTTTTGCCCGACTGATACGCCTTGGTCTTTTTAAAAGCCTCCCAACCCAGTAAAATCCCTCCTAAATCTGCTATATTCTCCCCTAGTGTTGCCTGTCCGTTGATATGCAGGCTGTCAACTGGCATATAATGATTAAACTGCCTGACCATTACTTCGGCTCTTTGCTTAAAGCCAGCCGCATCCTCTTGCGTCCACCAATCACTTAGATTGCCCGCTGCATCATAGAGTCTGCCCTGGTCATCAAAACCATGGGTGATTTCATGACCGATGGTAGAGGCACCGGCATAACCATATATGGTGGCATCATCTAGCTGATCATCTTTTTTGCCAGGCACGGTGAAGATACCTGCCGGCAATACAATTTCATTATTAGCCGGATTATAATAGGCGTTATAGGTCTGGGGGGTCATGCTCCACTCAGTGCGATCTACCGGTTTTCCCAATTTAGCGACTTCATAAGCATGCCACCATTTAAAGGCTGCCACAATATTTTTCACATAAGGTTGCTTGCTAATCCGCATGGCTGAAAAGTCCTTCCATTTATCCGGATAACCTACTTTGGCCGTTATTTTGGAAAGCTTATATAAAGCTTTCCTTTTGGTCGTATCGCTCATCCAGTCCAGCCGCTCAATTCGGTCTTTTAGGGCCCCACGAATATCTTCTACCAACTTTGTATAACGCTGTTTGGCTTTTTCAGGAAAATAAGCTTTGACAAATAATTGTCCCAGCGCCTCACCCATACAACTTTCCTCCGTTTCCAGCACACGGCGCCATCTGGGCTTTTGACCTTTGAGGCCGTTCATTGTTTTGCCATAAAAATTAAAATCTTCCTCTTCCAGACGAACATTCACATATTTGCCCAGCCGGTGAATCAGGTGCCATTTCATATAAAGCTGCCAATCTGTTATTGGCACACTGGCTAATAAGGCGTCTAATTCTTTAAAAAACAGTGGCTGCCCAATAATGACCGTATCTGCAGGTATTGCTGCGCTTTTAAGGTAATTTTCAAAATTAAACGTATGGTATTGGTGGCCTAGATCACTGACCGAAAACTTATGGTAATTCTTATAAGGATCTCTTAGATCCTCCAGGGGGAGACTGGCGGTAGCCAGTTGTTTTTCAATCGCATATACTTTTTGGCCTGCAGCAGTGGCCTGCTGTCTATCCATACCTGTAAGGGCCAACATCTGACCGATATGCGTGATATAGGCCACTCGGATAGCGGAGGTTCTGGGATCATTTTTTAAATAATAATCCCTGCCAGGCAACCCCAGGCCTCCCTGGAAAAACTGCATCAGCATTTTACTACTGTTTTTGTCATCCTGACCAATGTACCCTCCCAGTAATGCACCCACACCCTCTGCGGCCAATCTGCCGCTTACAGCAACCAGATCTGCAGGTGTACGAATAGAGTCAATCATGGCGAGCTCCGGTGTCAGCACGGCTATACTTTGCGTAGCCAGTGCCCCTGAATCCATACCACTGTTATAAAAAGCCGCAATTTTCTCACTAATGGCACCGTTTGGGCTGTTTTTCCCATCACTGTCAGCAGTTTTTACGGCATCTTCATTGATTTTTTTGAGTCGTTTATATAAATCGTCCTGGACTTCATTGCCAATACCCCAACTTTTATAAGCCGGTGGGATCGGATGACGCTTAATCCAGCCTCCATTGGCAAAATCAAAAAATCATCCTGCGGACGGACGGTGGTATCCACATGTGCGGCCAGAATATCTGTCTCATGCTGATCTGAAGACCCACAGCTAGCAAAAAAGGCACAGCCCACAAGTAGCGACGCTGTACCCAATAACAAATTTTTAGTAAGATTTTGCATCCCTTATTCGGCTTATTTAATTGAAGGTTTAGATTACACAGCAATAAAAATAAACTTTTTCGCTCGAATGCAAAATAAAGAAACGATTTAACGTTCGTTTTCTTATTTCCAGATCCGGTCCACTTTACCGGCCAGCATCATCAGATCCAATAAAACAATGGCTGTCATTGCTTCCAGGATAACGGGAGCTCGTAGGCCTACACAGAGATCATGTCTTCCTTTGACAGAAAATTCAGAGACTTCGCCACTTTCCCAGTTAAGCGTGTTTTGCACTTGTGGCGTGGAAGACGTAGGTTTTACGACAATTCTGTAAACCAGCTCATTGCCATTGGTGATACCGCCCACTACCCCACCTGCATGGTTGGTTCTGGTCGTACCATCCATATCGATGATCGCATCATTGTGCTCCAGTCCATACATGGCTGCTGCCGCAAAACCAGTACCGAATTCTACGCCCCTAACGGCCGGTATGGCCATAGCCGCATGAGCTAGTTCGGATTCTACGCTATCAAAAAAAGGCTCTCCCAGCCCAATGGGTAGTCCGGTGGCCCGGCATTCAATGATAGCACCGACACTGTCCTTTTTTCGATGGCTTTTTGTAGTCCGGCTTCGATATCTTTATTGCCACCGATCTCAGTGACTTTTGCCTCAATCTTAATACCACTGGGAGCAAGTATTTTTTTTGCAATGACACCAGCGGCCACAATACCTGCTGTCAGGCGAGCACTAAAACTGCCGCCGCCCCTAAAATCTTCAAATCCCCAAACTTCTCATGAGCAACAAAATCAGCATGACCTGGTCTTGGATGTGAACGGTGTTTTTGATAGTCCTCAGAGCGGGTATTGTTATTTTCAAATAAGATGGTGATCGGCGCTCCTGTGGCAAAATCATTAAAAATGCCACTTTTAAAAATGGGCAAATCATCTTCCTTCCTGGGCGTCGCTCCTTTTTGCTTGCCGCCTTTGCGCCTTTCCATATCTGGTATAAAATCATCCACGGTCAGCGGCAATCCAGCCGGTACCCCATCGATATTAATCCCCACACTTGCTCCATGAGATTCTCCAAAAATATTGAGCCTGAATAATCTGCCAAATCCGTTCATAATATAAATATAATGGTCGTATATAAAAGAATCTTAATTGAATCTTGTTAATAAAAATTGAATTTACTTTTCCAGCAATGCCAGTAACTTTGCTTTAGTACTATCCAGATCTGTATGAATAATCCCTTTTATGCCCAGTAATCCAGCCACCTGGACAAACATAGGTCTGTCATCCAAATACACCACTTCATCGGGGTGCATCTGTGCGATATCCAGCGCCAATTTGAATATATCTTCATCCGGTTTACGAATATGCACAAAACTACTGGAGATAAATGCATCCACAAACTGATTCAGCCCAAAGTGACGGATCCGGTGGTCATTGAGTTCCCGGCCTTCATTGCTGACCACCACTATATGCAACTGGTATTTTTCTTTCAGGTCTTTAATGAGTTCAATCATTTCTGGAATCGCGGCACTCTGGGCATACATAAATTCCTTAAAATCCGCTTTGGTAAAGTCCCTTGTGGTGTAAAACACCGTCCGGTCCAGGTATTGATCTAAGGTAATTTTACCGGACTCATAGGTATCAAAAGTCAGGTGATGCCTTTCATTGAGTTCTTCGGCATCCAGACCAAAGGTGGATACCGCCAGCGCACGTTTGTTTCTGTCCCAGCCGTTGTTTAACAACACACCGCCAATATCTGTAAAAATGGCTTTGATCTTTTTTCGGATTGCTGGGGTTGTGTCATATTGTGGTATTTTTAAATGGTTCTATGTTTGTACTGTATATTAATCACTTAAAGTTACGCCTAAGTTTTCAAGATGCCGGTAAAAATTAGGATAAGACTTTTTCACAGCAGCGGCCTCCTCTATGGCTACAGGACCAGTTGCCCCCAGTGCTGCTACGGCAGCTGCCATGGCAATACGGTGATCATGTCTGGAATGCGTTGTAACGTCACCTTTCAGTGGCTTTCCTCCTTCAATGATCATCAAATCATCCTGCAGGTCGATTTTTACGCCAAGTTTGGCAAATTCCTGCTGCAAAGTAAGCGCTCGGTTGCTTTCTTTGTGTGCCAGTCGACTAACCCCTTCTATGACTGTCTTTCCCTGGCAGTAACAAGCCAGCGCGACCAGTGGCGGAAATAGATCAGGACAATCTGTAGCGTCAAAATGAAAAGCTTTAAGGCGCATGTCACCCGCGGCAGGTCCGATTTCAATCAAATCACTGGTGACAGACAACTGACAGCCCGTATCGGCCAGTGCTTTAAGAACCGCTTTATCGGCCTGGGTACTTTGTGGGTCCAGGCCACGAATCGTAATGGGTCCCTTGATAGCTCCTGCAACCAGTAAAAATGCGCCACCGCTCCAATCACCCTCTACCTGATAGGTAGTAGTGGTGGTGGTATTAGTGTTAGTAGTAGTACTTGCTTTCCCCTTAGGAGAATTACCAAAATAAAAACTTTCGTAATGATTATTTTCAGGCACTTTTAAGCCAAAATCAGCCATAACCTTTAAGGTCAGATCAACATAAGGCCTGCTTTTTAAATTGGTCACAAAAATCGTCACATCCGTCGCATCCGCAGCTGCGTAGGCCAGTAGTAGCCCTGTAAGGAACTGCGAACTCAATGAACCGTCTATCGTAATATCTTTAGGCAAGAGTGGCCCTTGAATATCCAGGGGAAGCCTTCCCTCATGACTTTTAATTTGAACATTCAATTTTGGCAAGGTCTGATCAAAAAAATCCATTGGGCGGGTGAGCAGGCTGCCCTCGCCTTGAATATGTGTCACCCCGGATCTTAGTGCAGCGATGGAAGTAAACATTCTAATACCCAATCCACTCTCTCCAAAATGAACGGTGATCTCCTTATCTTGGGAGGCTTCCATTTGCAGACTGTTTGCTGTCACCAACAAAGCCCCCGAAGTTTCTTCCTTTGTAACAGTAGCCCCCAAAGCTTCAATTACACCAATGGAAGCCTGATCATCATTGGAGATACCAGGATTTAAGATGCGTGAGGAGCCCCCACTGACAAGGGCTGCAGCAGCGGCTCGCTGCATAGAGCTCTTGGAGGCCGGTGCTGTAATTTCCCCTTTAACAGGCCCCGGATGGATCCGAACCAGGTAGGGTATCTCTATCTTTTCAAAAGTCATTGTCGTCTTAAAATTATTTATTTGAAATTGCTTTCCCACCCATCGCTTCTACAACAGGAGCGATCTGGTCCATAGACAGCGGTTTATGGATGGCTTTGCCTATTTTTTCCAGCAGCACAAAATGAATCTGATCTTTAACGCGTTTTTTATCGGAGCGCATTTTAATCAGTGCATCCTTTGGATCATAATCATAATAGGCTGGCAACCCGTAAGCCTTTACCAGTTGAATGATTCTTTCTGACTCCTTAAAATCCAGTACCGCTTTTGACAAATAAGCAGCGACCACCATACCGATGGAAACTGCAGATCCGTGTGGTAACTGATAGGTGTTTTCAATGGCATGCCCCAAAGTATGCCCAAAATTAAGTAGTTTTCGATCGCCCTTTTCCGTTTCATCTTCCTGTACGACTTTCGCCTTAATCAAGACATTGCGCTGGATGAGTTTGCTTAACAGTTCAGGGCTTTTTTTAAATGCCTTCAGTGAGTGCGCTTCCAGTAATTTAAACATGGCTGCATCTTTGATGCAGGCATGTTTGATAATCTCTGCGAACCCTCCTATCCACTGATCATGCGGCAGTGTCTTCAGCAGACTATAATCATAGAGCAAGAATTTGGGTTGGCGGATAATACCGGCCATATTTTTAAAGATACCGACATCTACACCATTTTTGCCACCAACCGATGCATCCACCATGGCTAATACAGAGGTTGGAATAAAGCCAAAGTCGACGCCTCTTAAATAAATGGAGGCCACAAATCCCGCGATATCAGTCGTCACGCCTCCTCCCATACCAATGATCGTGGATTTTCTATCGGCACCTGCCTCAATCAGCTGACCGATCAGCTGCTGTACGGCATCTATATTTTTATAGGCTTCCCCTGCTTTGATCAGCAGTACATTCCAGCCTTTTAATTTCTTCTGATAATGGTGATAGACGTTGTCATCGGTAATAATAAAGGTGGCGTTTTTATCCACCAATTTATCCAAACTTTCCAGGCTACTGTCAAAATGAAAAATTGTTTCGCCTGAGCTATATTTTATTTTCTTTTTCAAGGGCTTTTTCTTTAAAGGGTACCAAAGAAGAGCCACCCTTAAGCAGAGGTGCTTAGGGTAGCTTCTTTGAAAATAGTACAGCCATTACAGATGCTATTTATCTGTCCTTAATCGTTCATCACTTTATTTTGGTGTGCGATACTTTCCATATGAATCGCATCAAAATATTTGGTGATAAAATCCTTGCTTAATCCTTTTTTCTCACCTTTGATAACCGCTTTTTCCAGAATTTCATTCCAACGGTTGGTCTGCAGGATGGTGATTCCATTTTCTTTTTTGTACTGTCCTATCTGATCGGCGACTTTCATGCGCTGAGCGATCAGCTGAATCATCTCATCATCCAAATGATTGATCTGCTGGCGATATTTTTCAAGTGTTTCATGATCCATTGCATGAACGGTTTCTTTGCGCCATACAATCTCATCTAACATGGCACCCAGTCTTTCAGGGGTGACTTGTTGTTTAGCATCGCTCCAGGCTTTATCCGGATCAATATGAGATTCAATAATCAGACCATCGTAATCCAGATCAATGGCTTCCTGAGCAACCGCCACCAGATTGTCTCTGCGGCCACAGATATGAGAAGGGTCATTGATGAATAAAAGTTCAGGATAACGGCGTTTCATTTCAATGGCCAGATGCCACATTGGCGCATTACGGTATTCACTGTTACCATAAGAAGCAAAACCACGGTGGATTAACCCGATATCTTTAATACCTGCACGGTCAATACGTTCCACGGCTCCAGTCCAAAGTTCCAGATCCGGATTGATTGGATTTTTGATCAGTACCGGCACATCAACACCACGCAGTGCATCGGCCAGATCCTGAACACTGAATGGGTTTACAGTGGTTCTGGCGCCTAACCAAAGAATATCCACTCCAAAATGCAAAGCATCCTCTGCCTGTTTAGGTGTGGCGACTTCTACAGCTGTCAGCAGTCCAGTAGCATCTTTTGCAGCCTGTAACCAAGGGAGCCCCTTCGTACCAATCCCCTCAAAACTACCCGGACGGGTTCTGGGTTTCCAGATACCGGCACGCAGTACATCTACTTTTCCGGTGGCTTTCAGGCCAAGGGCGGTGGCCATCACCTGTTGTTCTGTCTCGGCACTGCAAGGTCCTGAGATAATCAATGGGCGCTTTTTCAACACCTGCAAAACCTTTTCTTTTTGCGCTGCAATGTTTGCTGTTTCCATTATTAATGAATTTACAAATGATTAATGATGATTTATGTAACTATTCAAAGTTTTAAATTTGTTTGCTTTTTAATTAACGACGACCTCCTGTTTCTGCATCATTCATACGAATTTTGCGTCCTTTAAACTTTTTGCCGTCCAGAGATCTGACCATCTGTGTGGCTGCATTTTTATCGATTTCTACCCAGGAATTCATCTCCTTCATATCAATACGACCCAATACATCCTTTCTAAGATCACTCATATCCAGGATAAACTGCAGGAAACTGGCTTTATAAAAACCATCTTTGGTGCCGATATTGATAAATAATCTGGTCGTGTCCCCCTGAAAATCCCGGTTATCTCGATCTTTTCTTTGACCACGGCGATCATTATCTCCACCCCGGTCTCTGCGGTCCCTTCCTGTCTGGCGGTCTCTTCTGTCTGCTCTGTTTTCACCGGGTCTGACATTGAGATCTCCTGCATTTTCATAGTACTGCAAAAAGCGGTCAAATTCCAGTGCAGCCACTCTTTTGAGCACTTCTTCTTTGGAAATGTCCGCAAATCTCTCTTCCAGCATCGGGACATATGATTCATAATCCCCGTGTGAGACATCTGCGCTCAACAGGCGGTCCATAAAAGAAAAGAACTGTTTGCGACATACATCCTTTCCGGAAGGAATTTCCATTTTATTGAAAGGTGCCTGAACGATTTTCTGAATCTGTTTTAAGCGGTAGCTTTCTCTGGAATGGATAATACTGATACAAATACCAGTAGACCCTGCCCGGCCTGTACGACCACTTCTATGGGTATATACTTCTACATCATCGGGCAATTCATAGTTGATGACATGGGTAATTTCCTTTACATCAATCCCACGGGCGGCCACGTCTGTTGCGATTAGTAACTGCAGGCTGCGGTCACGAAATTGTTTCATCACCCTGTCACGCTGCGGTTGGGTCAGATCACCGTGCAATGCATCGATATCATAACCTTCACGCGTGAGTTTTTCGGCAATATTCTGGGCATCAGCCTTGGTGCGGGTAAAGATGATACCGTAAATTCCGGGATTAAAATCAATCAATCTTTTTAAGGTCTCATAACGGTGTTGTGCTGCCGTTACGTAATATTGATGGTCAATGCTGGTATTGACCGTATTGGCCTTGCCGACAGTGATTTCCACAGGATTATCCATGTATTTTTTAGATACTTTGCGGATTGCTGCGGGCATGGTCGCACTAAACAACCAGGTGCTTTCTCTGATCGGCGTATTTTTCAAAATGAATTCAATGTCATCTTGAAAGCCCATATTGAGCATTTCATCTGCTTCATCGAGTACGACATACTGGATTTTTTCCAGATTCACGGCCTTGCGTTCGATCAAATCGATCAATCTGCCAGGTGTGGCGACTATGATCTGCACCCCTCTTTTGATATCACGGATCTGCAGGCTGATGGAGGCACCTCCATATACAGCAACCACATTAATCTCTTTCATGAATTTTTTAAATCCGACGATTTCTTTGACAATCTGTAAACAGAGTTCTCTTGTCGGACAAACGATCAGGGCCTGAGGATATTTCTTATCCTCCTTAATAATACTGAGCAGCGGTAATGCAAATGCTGCTGTTTTTCCTGTTCCAGTCTGTGCCAGACCGATCAGGTCTTGTGTTGCGCCAAGTAGTACAGGAATTGCCTGTTCTTGAATTGGCGTTGGGTGGATGTAACCTAATTCGCTGGTAGCCTTTACCAAGCGATCATCCAGGCCCAGTTGTTCAAATGTAATCATTATATGTGTTTATATTGCGTGGCCCCTTCACTGAGGACACGACTTGTTTACGCTTTATTGATGAGTCCCGCAGGCTGATTTTTATCTTGCTGCTTTTTATCCAACACTTTTTTAATTTTGTTAGAGGACTCAATCAGTTCATTTAAATAAGTCCAGTTTTCTTTTTCTAAAGAAGACTTGAATTTTCTGAGCTGGCTGATATATTCATTTAAAACATCCAGCACATTCTCTTTATTTTGTTTAAAAACCGGCACCCAGGTCTCGCTATTGCTCTTGGCAAGCCTGACTGTACTCTCAAATCCGGAGCTGGCCAGATTAAAAATAGTTTCTTCTTCCTTTTCTTTTTCAAGAACCGTGTTAGCCAGTGCAAAGCTCGATATATGTGCAATATGGGAGACATAAGCCAGATGAGTATCATGACTTAAACTGTCCATATATACAAGGCGCATACCCAGGCTCCGCAATAAATGCTCTATGAGCGCTAATGCATCTTTATCACTGTCCTTTTGGTCACAGATGATATTAACCACTCCTTCCAGCACGTTTCTGCGGGCTGCTTCCGGTCCACTGAATTCAGTCCCCCACATCGGGTGCGCAGGCACATAGCGGCCTCTTTTGGGATGACCCGCTGCTGCGAGCACCAAGCCTCTTTTGTAGATCCGACATCGGTAATTACCTGCCTGTCCGTCATATCCAGTATCTGGGGCAACAGCGTCGCCGCCGTCGTGACAGGAACTGCCAGGATTACGAGATCTGCTGCTTTTACCGCCCTGTCAAGCGGTAACAGTTCATCGATGATGCCCAGTTCCAGCGCTCTTTTGCTGTGCGCTTCATTATTATCTACACCTATTATATAGCTGGTCAATCCCTGGTCTCTTAAAGCCCAGGCCATCGTGCCTCCAATAAGTCCCAGCCCGATAATCGTTGTTGTTAAATGTTGTTTTTGTTCCATTGTTTGTCTGGCCCTTTTAATTGCTGGCCCTTAATTTTGCGCTTGCTGCATTTTCTCTACTCTTGCGATAGCCGTTTCAAAGCGACTAATGTCGCCACAAAGGCTGATCCGGATATACTTATCTCCTTCAGAGCCAAATATGCCACCGGGTGTTATAAATACATCAGCACCATATAGCACCTCATCTGCCAACTGATAGCCGTCCTTATATTTTGCAGAAATCTTAGCCCACATAAAAAGGCCGACCTGGCTTTTATCAAAACGACAATCCAACAGCGTTAATAGCGCTTCTACTTTCTTTCTTCTTTCGCTATATATTTTATTGATTCCATCATGAAAATCCTTATCCAGTGTCAGTGCTTTAGCTGCTGCCAATTGCAAGGGTAAAAACATACCGCTGTCCATATTGCTTTTAAAGCGCAAAATTTCCAGAATCCGCTGTTCACTTGCCAGCAGCATCCCCAGACGCCAACCAGCCATATTGTGTGATTTGCTCAGGGAATTTAGCTCAATAGCCACCTCCAATGCACCTGGTACACTCAATAAACTAATAGGATGATCATTTAAGATAAAGCTATAGGGATTATCATGTACCAGCAGGATCTCGTGTCTTTTTGCAAAACCTATTAATTTTTCAAAAAGCTCCCGGCTGGCCGCCCTGCCCGTAGGCATGCCGGGATAATTAACGAACATGAGCTTGATTTTAGCAAAATCCAGCTTTTCCAGTTTTTCAAAATCAGGTTCCCACCCGTTTTCTTCTGTTAAGGCGTAAGTAACCGCCTCAGCACCTGTCAGGGCCACATTACTAGCATAGGTCGGATATCCAGGATTGGGAACAAGTACCTGATCGCCTGGATTCAAATAAGTCATGCAGATATGCATGATCCCCTCTTTGGATCCCATCAGGGGAAGGATTTGCTTTTCGGGCGCGACGTCTACTCCATACCATTTTTTGTACCAGTCGGCAATTGCCTGTCTAAAGGCTGCCGCGCCTTTATAGGATTGATAGCCATGCTGACCTGGCTTTAAAGCCTCCTCGTATAAGGTGGCAATGACTGCCGGATCCGGCGGCAGATCAGGGCTGCCAATGCCTAGATTGATAATATTTTTGCCTTCCCTATTCAGGCTTTCTATCTCTCTTAATTTCTTAGAGAAATAGTATTCCTGAATCCCTTGTAATCTGTCTGCTACTTGTACCTGACTCATAAAATAAAATGTCGCTTATATTGTCTTACCTTTTCTGTAAATCCCATTAATGCGCAGCTCTTCTGTGAGCGGGCGAATCAAATCCAGCGCCAGCTCAAATTTGTCTCTGCTGTCAAACTCCATATCCGCATGAAAGCTGTACTTCCAATCGCTGCCAGGAATAGGGAAACTCTGCAGTTTACTCAGGTTAATATCCACTTCGTTGATTTTATTCAGGACTTTAGCCAGGCTTCCTTTGGAGTTATCCGTATGAAAATAAATGGAGGCCTTATTGGCATCCGGAATATCTATGGCGTCTTCCTCTCTGCTTAGGATCAAAAAACGGGTATAATTGTTTTTGAGGGTATGTATATTGGGCGCGATCAGCTCCAGATCATAAATCTCCGCTGCCAGTTTACTGGCAATGACAGCTACATGCGGGCTCTTGCTTTTACTGAGTTTGCGGGCGCTGAGCGCGGTATCTTCTGTTTCTACCAACTTCCAGTTATAATCATCCAAAAATTTAAAGCACTGTTGAATGGCCATGGGATGAGAATGAACTTCCTTAATATCCTCCAGGCGAACACCGATGGAGACCATCAGGTTTTGGCGGATCAAAAGATATACTTCACCAACAATTTTCAACTTGCTTTTTTGCAATAAATTGTAATTGGGTAGAATACTGCCGGCAATGGTATTTTCAATGGCCATAATGCCGCCATCACTTAATTTTTTATCAGAGGTGACTTTTACTACATCACGGAAAGTGTCGCATGCGATGACTTCAACTTGTTTGCCATAATAATATTGAGCTGCTTCCTGATGAAAGCATCCCTCATAGCCTTGTATCGCTATTTTTTTGGGGGCAGTATTACTTTTACGAGATTCCATAGTTGATTATAATAATTCTGTTTAATTATGTTGTTTTAAAACAAAAATCCCGACACCTAAATGATCGGGATGGGTTATTTATGTTTAAGATGATTCACGTAGTACAACACCAGCCCTATTTCTTTCTAAAATAAAAGAAACTAAAAAAGCCAAAATAAAAGGTGAAGGACTGTGCCATGGGTGTTCTTTATGTCTCTTGATACTTATTAAGTATTTTTTATATACTTTTTTTTATTTATTATCGGGGTCAAAGGTACATACATAATTTATATCCACAAATTTTTTTTTGGATTTAACAAATTGACCTGATTTTCAGGCTGACATCGACCATTGCGCCACATCCTTCCAACCCCATATTATCCTCCTAAAATACCGACATTTGTAGACGGTTCGTGACAAATGGGAAGCAATTTTAAAAGAAAATAGCCTGCGGGATCGCTTCGAAATTTAAAATCGTGGATTATTTGAACAAAGAAAAGATAGCTGCAACAGACAATTATACCTCCAATAGCCTTTAACCGCCATTAAGACTTTGTCCGTCCTGGGGATCCATGCCATATTGATTCTTTCCTTTTTCCCCACTTTTTATCAGCATATAGATAAAAAAACCGGGAATCAACTGGAACCAGCCGCTGAGTCCAACATCATGACAGCGTTTGGTTCCTTCAGCAAGTGTTAGCAGTCCCACGGGGGCGAGTGCCAGCAAATAGATGAGTAAATCTGATAAGACGGGGACAACCTGATCGCTGTAATTCCCGAAGATAATTGTCGTGATTACCATATAATAGACAAACTGAATCAACAGCATAAGGCCATATTCAGTTCTACGAATACGTCCTTTAAAGGAAAATGGATTTTTAAACATGCAGTTAAATACATTTGGGTGAATAGTCCATCCTAATTACAAAGCTCAAATAATTCAATCATCATACTTCTGGAGCCTTTTAGGTTCTTTTTAAAGATCTCAGTGATCGTCCTTTTAAAAGATAGACTTCATATAAAATCAAATATACAACTAACAATCAAATAATTATAAAGTTTTCCTTTCATTTTTCATTAAGACGCTCCCCATTGAAATTGCCCATAAAAAAAGCCCTCCCTAAGAATAAGGACGGCCTCTAACGATTGCTTGCCATATGAAAAATCTTTCATGTACCCTGCAATTTTCAGCTTTAAATGACCGAAAATCCACGAAGTACACCTATTTAATAAGTCTATAATAAGTCAAATTCGTGTAGATGGTGTTAAATAGTCTTCACGACTATCTGTTTGGTTTTACAACTGAACGCACCATCTTGTTAAAGGTAAAAGGAGTTAAAGCGCAAATAATTGATCGTTAACGAATTAACTCCTTTTCACTTTTATTTCTGTGATAGATCTGGTCTACTAAAATTATTTAGTAGCAGCGTCAGCAGCAGCTTTTACTGAATCAGCAGCAGCATTAACGTCAGCTTTTGCAGAATCAGCAGTAGCGTTTACAGAATCAACTGCAGCGTTAGCTGTAGAATCGATAGATTCTGTAGTAGCATTTGCTAAAGAATCAGCGCTAGCAGAAGCATCAGAGTTTGCACCACCGCAAGCAGCAAAAGATAAACCTAAACCTAATACAGCAACAAATAATAACTTTTTCATCTTGTTTTTAATTTAATTTTTGTTTTGAATTTTCAGTTATTAATACCCCAATCTGAAAAAGGTAACCCAGTAATTTTATTTTTTCTAAAAAATTATTTTTCGGCTCGAATTTGGGTTACTTTTAGGCACATTTTAGCATTAAAAGTAGACCTGGTGAATTCAGATCAGAAAGAACAACAATTATTACGTGGATTGGTTGAAAACGATACAAAATCAGTCCAATCCATTTATGCAGCCAATTTTAGCCTTATTCAGGCATTGGTGCTGAATAATAACGGTTCCTATGACGATGCACGTGATGTATTTCAGGAAGCAATGGTGATTTTATACGAAAAAGCCAAAAAAAGCGATTTCAAACTGACCTGTCAATTGAAGACTTATCTGTATGCAATTGCTAAAAGATTATGGCTCAAGAAATTAAAGCATCATGGGTTATTCGTAAGCAATACAGATCTTAGTTTATTGGAACCAGTGATCGCGGTGGAGGAAGATCTGGAGATGGCAGAAAGGAAGAACGCCGAGTTTGAGGTGATGGAATCTGCCTTTGCAAAATTGGGGGAACCTTGCAAAAGTTTGTTGGAGGCTTTTTATTTACAGAAAAAGTCTATGTCGGATTTAGTGGAGATTTTTGGCTATACCAATACGGACAATGCCAAAACTCAAAAATATAAATGTTTAATGCGGCTTAAAAAGCTGTTTTTCGCACAATATTCAAAATAAAGAGATCATGAGCGAACAATTATTGATAGAAAGTCTGGAGCGTTATTTCAATGATGAAATGCTGCCCGAAGAGAAGGCTTATTTTGAACAAAAGCGCCTGGAAAACCCAGAGCTGGATCAAATGGTCGTCACGCACAAGATTTTCATGGATAAGATGGCGCAGTTCGCTGAGCGTAAAAAGCTGATGAACAGCCTAAGCAGCACACATGACTATTTACTGGAAAAAGGCGCCATTGCAGAAGATCAGAAAAAGATTTCCAAAGGGAAACTCGTGCAGCTTTGGCATCGCTATAAAAAACAACTGCTATTGCGGCCTGCATCGCAGGACTTACAGCGCTGATAATCAGTGGAGTCATTTCAACTTTTGGCACCGCCAGCCGCCAGACAGTCGAATTATTAAGCCGCGATATTGAACAGCTTAAAAAGAATCAGGATTATCAATATAGTCAAATTAAGGAAGCAACCAAATTACCCGAAGGAGCTGTTGTTAAAAGTGGTGGCTCTGCCTTTATGATTGATGGCAAAGGCTACTTACTGACCAACGCCCACGTACTAAAAGGAAGCAGTGCGGTGGTTGCCAACGCACAAGGACAAGAATTTAAAACATCTATCGTCTATGTAGATCACATGAAAGACCTGGCTGTTTTAAAAATAACTGACAGCGACTACGAACCGGTTAAAACCCTCCCTTATGACCTAAAAAGTACCAGTGTGAGCTTAGGAGCTGATGTCTTTACCCTGGGTTACCCGCGTAATGATATCACCTATAATAAAGGTTATCTGAGTGCTTTATCCGGATTTGATGGTGATACCTCTACTGTACAGATTTCTTTACTGGCCAATCCCGGGAATTCAGGAGGACCTGTATTTAATAAATATGGCGATATTATCGGTATTCTCAGTACCAGAGAAGCCAATGCACAAGGGGTTACCTTTGCTATTAAATCCAAAGAAATTGTCCAATCTCTGGAAGACTGGAACGACAAGGATACCAGTGCGATCCGTGCTTCTGCACTGCGTAGTAGCCATAATTTAAAAGGGATTACCAGAGAAAACCAGCTTTTGTCCTTACAACAATACGTTTATAACGTAAAAGCCTATTGATTGATCTAAATGCATCTAAATTAATTTCAATAAACAAGTAAGATTCAAATGGAGCGCTCCTTTTATTCAAGGGCGCTCATTTTTTTGTAAGATCCTAAGCGCCGTTATACAATTACTGGCGGCCATTATTAACAGACGCTGGCCTTTGAAAAGCAGGCTATATCTGCTCAATAAAAATTCAAAATAGCCACTTAAAGCTTCACTAGAATATTTTGATGGGCAGGATCACTTCCCAGTTATTTTTTATTGGGAAATTCTGGTTCAGTATATGGTTATAGCGGAGTCCTATGGTAATAGGATATTGATTGCCAATATTCATATCTGCATAAACAGTTCCTCCTACAGAGCCGTAGCTCGCCCTTTTATCCACGTTATCGAATCCATAACTCTGGTCAAAATACAGGTTGCCACGAACCCTGAAAAAATAGGCCATGCCCGCAAAACCAAAATCAGGATACCATAAAGGCAGATCATAATCCCAACCAAACTTCCACATCGTTTTAAAGGCAGGCCTGCTATAACCTCTGGAAAAAGGGAAACGGCTGTTATAACCATAAGTACCTGCCGTGTCTCTATTTTGATAAGCGAGATTTAAGCGAAGACTATGGGTTTGTAATAGACCAGGCAAATAAATAGTCGTACTATTCATCCACTGTCTGGCTCCCTGGCCATCGAGAGGTGTATTCATTTCTGTATAACTATTAAGGCCTAATCTGGGATAAAGCTGCCGGGTGGCCTGCCGGGCATAAATGGAAAATTGAGCCCTGCTGTATAAATAACGGATCTCAGTTAAGGCCGCTTCTGGTTTTGGTGTAGGCTCCGCCCAGTAAAGGTTACTTTGACTAAGGGCTGTAGAAAGATAAAGACTACGCGACCACCTGCCACCGGTAAAACTTAAAGGCAACTGAAGTCCTAGCTGACTGGTGAGTTCCTTATAGGCATATTGATTGCCTTTGCTGTCTGCTGCCAGATGGTTCCAGCTATAATCCACATGTATATAAGGTTCTAAGTACCAAAGCCCTAAAGTAAGATCTGCCGCTGCCTGGCTGATCTCAGTTACCCGGTTATAACTATAAGATAAGTCTGTTTTTACCGTGTTTAAGATATTTTGGCCCAATAAATCCAGACTATACACCGGATCTTCCACTGTTGGTTGCAGACTGTGAAAGTGGAAAGGATGACTAAGCAGGGGATATTTTCTATCAGCAGCTGCGTAGTGCGCTTGCTGTTGCTCAGTTATCTGGTAAGCTATGTTCGCTGCTGACAAATCAGTCGTATCCAAAAATGGGGAACTGTCCCCTGCAAATACCCGTTCATTTATTTTGTCCTTAGCATTCACTGGCTCGGGCCGCTTGGAAGTTCTGTCAACAGCCTTAGCGCTCCACCCACCCACCGGTAGGTAACCATTAAAATTATGGTTGTCCCAGGTGTCTGACTTTATGGTCGACCCAGCTGCCCTCTGCTTTTTTGGGTCGTGGTCCTGCCAGTTAAATAGTCCATAACCGCCAGCTGTTTGCAAACTAGCCACCAAATGCCCATTCGGCAAACCATAGGCCTGATGAATATCCCGGATGGCCCTGGCTATCCTGACTGGGGCGCGCTTATTTGTCTTTTTCGATGCAACACTTGTTAAATCCATCTGGAAAATTTCGGTATAGGGGTCAGATTTACCTGGATATATACTTGAAAAATAAAGTTTCCCTTTGGTAACAACTGGACTTGCAATTAACCGGTTGCTATAGGGTAGTAGTATTTTTACTGGTGTAGACGAGCTGCGATCCTTCCCCGTCTGAACATAGCCCAGCCCCATCTGACCATTGGATTTACGCATAATAAAAACCAGGGCAAGGCTTGTGTCCGCATTATAAAAAGCCTTATTGTCTGATCGGAAAAATTTAGGATAATCGTATAACACTCCCTTTGGTGCAACCCATTTTTGCAGCACATTGCCATTTTGATTTAAAATGGCAATGGCCGAGCGGCCGTCCGGGTTTCTTTCACTGGCCGCGATCAAAAACGCGCTTTCGCTTTCGCTTGGGTTTCGCTTTTGACGATTACCAGCCTTTATTACCTCAGTAACATCTGGGGTAAAATACCGTCCCTTACGAGTGATCCTTTTTCTTCTTCCTGTTTTTATATTGAGCACCTCCAGATCGCTATATTCTTTATAGGCCCATCTGGGATCCGTCTGATAGCGCGTATAAACAATATAATCTGCATTATAACCAAAATAGCCGTCTCTTGATATGGGCGCCAGTCCCAGATCATATTCCATAGGTGAACCGTTCTTTTCATTCAGGTACACAAACCGGCTTACAGATTTACTGGGTTGTTTTAGGGCAATAACGCCCTGACCCAATCCCGGCTCCAGATTATTATTAGTCTTAGCAAGCGCTCCATCTGTCAGGTTGCTGGGATAAGGATATAAATAATCGACCACTTCCTTTGCAGATGGGGCCGTTAGACCAATGATAGCTTCCGTCGTATCTTCTATTTCGTGCAATGGCCGTGGGATTATCCAGTTTAAACTGTCAAAATCATTTAAGTAAGCCTGGAAGGCAGCTTGCCTGAATGATTTAAAAGAAACACCGCTATTGGTTTTGATCGCTTTTTGAAAAGGATAAAACAAGCCTTTATAACGGGCAGCATCCAGGATGACTTTTCCCCAAAAATCTTCTCCATAATTCTTATACCCATAAGCCACCAGGATATATCCCAGGTTATAATGGCCGGGGATGTAATCCTTATAAGAACCGTTACGCCATTTCTGGTAATTATAATGTCGGCCATCCCTTTTAAGCATGGGATAAACATTCATAAAACGCGGCAGCCTTCCCCGGCCCTCGGTACTATGCAGGGTTTCACTATAAACAGCATCGCCTTCAAAAAACCAGTTGGGCACTGCCATATCGCTTAACAGCGACCTGGCATTGTCACCGAGCAGCATATCCACCACCCGCGTAACACCTCTATTGATATTATTATATTGCAATACATGCCTGTATTCATGCAGCGCAAGTGTGGAGGCCCAATCAATGCTACCCAGATCCATTACATCTCTAGGGGCTGACAAATAAAATTCACTTCTATAGGGCCCCAGTCCGACATATCCATTGCTGTTGGAGGTTTCGGTTTGTAATACAACAGGGATATTTTCCAGTCGGTCTCCTAACCGATAGGTGCTCGTCCGTTGTAATCTTTGTATGAGCGCCGCCACCCTAAAAGCAGTACTGTCTGCACCTGTAGGGTATACAATATTGACACTGTCCGTTTTAAGCTGCCGCCACCTCAAGGTGGGCGGATTCCCTCCAAATTGCTGGGCAGATAGAGAAAAAGTACCTGCCATGAATACCAGTCCTAAAACCAGCCGGCGGACAGGTATTTTACGGTCTGGATAGTGAATGCAGGACAGCAGTTTGCAATACATGAATAATTTTATAAAATCTACGATCATTACCGGGCATTGGTCCATTAAAAGTCAGCTTGTTTATTTATTTAAGTGACTAATTGAACTTAATTTACAGTTGCCCGCCAAAAAAAAAACCCGGCAGGGTTTGTTTTAAAAACACCCGCCGGGTTTAAAGATATTAAATATTTCGCTAGAACTATTTACCAAACAAGTCTGGAAAGATACCATCAGTATCCAATTGCTCTTCAATACGGATCAATTGATTGTATTTAGCGATACGGTCTGTACGGCTGGCAGATCCGGTTTTGATCTGTCCGCAGTTCAGGGCAACAGCTAGATCCGCAATAGTGGTATCCTCTGTTTCACCGCTTCTGTGGCTCATTACAGTAGTATAACCAGCGTGTTGTGCCATTTGTACTGCTTGAATGGTTTCAGTCAGTGTACCGATCTGGTTTACTTTGATCAGGATGCTATTGGCAATCTGATTGTCAATACCGCGTTTTAAGATTTTGCTATTGGTGACAAACAGGTCATCACCTACCAGCTGAATCTTATCACCCAAGGCTTCGGTCATTTTTTTCCAACCGTCCCAATCTTCTTCGGCCATACCATCTTCAATGGAAACGATCGGGTATTTATTAACCCATTCTACCCAATAAGCGACCATTTCATCGGCGGTCAGTTCTTTGCCACTGCTCTTATAAAATTTATATTTCCCGTCTTTATACATTTCGCTGCTGGCAGCGTCCAGTGCAATAGAAACGTCTTCTCCTGGTTTATACCCAGCAGATTTGATTGCTTCCAGTACCGTTTCGATGGCTTCTTCATTGCTTTGGATATCCGGTGCAAAACCACCTTCATCTCCCACATTTGTGCTGTAGCCTTTCTTTTTCAGAACGGATTTCAATTCATGGAAGATCTCTGTGCCCCAACGCAGCGCTTCACTAAAAGAAGTGGCGCCATGTGGAACGATCATATATTCCTGATAATCGATTTTATTATCAGCATGAACACCACCATTAAGGATATTCATTAAAGGTACCGGTAATACGCTGGCGTTTACACCGCCGATATAGCGGTAAAGTGGTAATCCAGCTTCCTGAGCAGCAGCTTTGGCCACTGCAAGTGATACTGCCAGGATCGCGTTAGCGCCCAATTTGCCTTTATTGTCCGTACCATCGATTTCCAATAATTTCTTATCAATACCCACCTGATCAGAAACACTCCATCCAACCAGTTGTTCTGCAATAATATCATTTACATTAGAAACGGCCTTTAAAACGCCTTTACCCAGATAAACGCTTTTATCTCCATCGCGCAGTTCAACAGCTTCATGGATACCGGTGGACGCTCCAGAGGGAACGGCAGCACGGCCCAGAATACCATTTTCGGTTAATACATCCACTTCTACCGTCGGGTTACCGCGGCTATCTAGAATTTGTCTTGCATGAATATCGGCTATAAAGCTCATATCATTAAATTTTTACAAGTATTGAAAAGAATTTGACTGCGCAATGTTATTATTTTTTTGCTAGACAGAAAAATAAATAAATAAAATTTCACATACGATTGTTAGTTATAACAGGTATGAATTTCAGGGGTTATCATAAAATAGTCTTCTGATTTTCTTATCCAAAAACATGATATTCTGAAATTTTTCATAGGTGAATGTCTGGTTTTCAAAACAAAACAGCCCTTAAATAAATTTAACGAGTCCTTTTATTATTGCACCTATTTTATCTTATTTATCCATGATTAATCCTATTTTTACATTAAGCTGTTGGGACTATAGCCCATTTAGCTTTACCCTTAAAACCCTATACAATTACACTTAGTAACTAAAACTACATGGAAAAGATAAGTACAAATCTGATCAAGCAGGTTGTACTGTTGATCCTGATTACCTTTATCGGTATTGAGATCATTGTACAGCTGAAATATTTTCTGCCGGGCTTCTTCGGCGCCATTACCTTATATGTACTGTACAGAAGCTGGTATTATAAACTCATTGAGCAAAAGCACTGGAAAAAATGGGCCGCAGCCCTGGTTTTAATCCTGGGCAGTATTATATTAGTGGTTTTGCCGATATTTTCGCTTATTAAAGTATTGATTCCAAGGATCAATCAGGCCATAGAACAGGCGCCGACTATTACCGGTAAGCTGACACATACCCTGGATCTGGTCAAAAACCATTTTCCCTCTCTGAATGTCTCCAATGAGACGATCCTTGAAAACTTCAAAAAACTGGCGGCTTATATTCCCAAAATCCTCAATGCCACGGCCTCAGTTGTTTCCAATCTGGCAGTCGCCTTTTTCATCTTTTATTTTATGCTCATGGGCGGCAGAAAGATGGAAGAAAAGCTTGAATCCTTTTTGCCACTCAGCCAGCAAAATAAGTCTACGCTCTGGCAGGAAACCAGAAATATGGTGGTATCCAATGCAATCGGCATTCCTGTACTAGCCGTATGCCAAGCCTTACTTGCGATCTTGGGTTATTGGATATTTGGGATCAAGGAATTTATATTCTGGGGACTTTTAACCGGCGCTGCCTCCATTATACCCGTTGTAGGCACCATGATCGTCTGGGTACCAATCTGTATCATTACAATGGCAGGTGGAGAAATTGGTATGGGACTTGGGTTATTGGCCTATTGCGGGATTGTTGTGTCCAACAGCGACAATGTCCTGCGCTTCGCCCTGATGAAAAAATTTGGTGATGTCCACCCTTTGATAACCGTTTTTGGGGTCATTTTGGGTCTGCAGCTATTTGGACTCATGGGACTTATATTCGGCCCCTTGATGATCGCCTATTTTCTACTACTCTGCCAAATTTATAAATTTGAATACGGTTCGGGCAGCAGACAAAACAATAAAAAAGGCGCTATAAAACACAGCGATACTGCAGCAGCCACGGGGGCCATGCCTTTAGCGGAAAAGAAAAAACTGGACAATCAAAAGGATGAAAAAGACAGGGATCGGGCAAGATAATAATTAAATTAAAATAAATAACAACCGAGGCAGATCACTGTTCAAAGAGCGCTCCCCGAAATCCCATTGAGCTGCTTATCGCTTCATGCATGGCATGATTTGTCAGTTTATTTGGCAGCAGCGGCCTTTCTTATATCACTTACTTCATAGACGATTCTGTCAAGGGGTTGATAAACGCAGCTGATCATGGCCTGGCTAAGTTCTTCCAACCGGCAAAAGGAGCCTGGAAAACATACGCGTAGCAAAGGAAACAGCCAACTAAAATATTTATAAAATCCAAGTGTGTGTTGATTACCAGGTGTAGGACGGATAAAACTTGGCCTGAAACAACCTACTTTTTTAAATGGCAGCCGGTCAAGTGCATTTTCTGTCTTGCCTTTGACACGGGCCCACATAATGGCACCCTTTTCTGTGCGGTCTGTTCCTTTGCCGGATATATAACAAAAACACAGCTGCTGGTTGATTAAACAGAGCGTCTTTGCAAACGCCATGGTTAAATCATAGGTCAATTTTTTATAGCTGGCTTCAGTTTTTCCCAAAGAAGTCACACCCAAACAAAAATAACAGGCATTGTATCCATCCAGCTCACCCGCAATCTTGGACAAATCAAAAAAATCCTGATGGATTATTTCTTTGAGTTTTGGGTGCGTTATTTTGCAGGAGCGCCTGGTAATGACCAGTACAGCCTCAACATCTTCCCTTACCAGACAAGCCCTTAACACCCCTTCTCCTACCATGCCGGTCGCACCTGTGATAATAGCTCGTATGGGGGCCTTGGGCAGAGAAATGTCTGTTGTCATATATTTTTTATTTAGTGCAAATTCTTAAAAAACTAAGGTCGCGGTTCATTCACCATGGTGATAAATTCTTGTTCGGATATAATATTCACTGTATTGAGCTTTTTGGCTTTTTCCAGTTTACTACCAGCCGCTGCACCTGCTACCAGGTAATTGAGTTTTGCTGATACGCCACTTAAGATTTTACCACCTTTGGCCTCGACCATAGCCTCCGCATCATTTCTTTTGAGATGTTCCAGTGTACCTGTAAACAGAAAAGTAAGGCCTTCAAAAGGACTTGTTCCTTCCTGCTGAAGCGTCGTTTTCTGCCCTTTAAAATTAAGTCCCTCAGCTTCCAGTCGTTGTAAAAGAGCTATACTCTCGGGCGCCTGGAAAAATTCATAGATGCTGCCCGCCACTTTAGGACCGATATCTTCCAGTTCCATTAAGTCCTCCTGGGAAAAATCTTTCAATTCCCAGAGTGCCGCCACTTTTTTTGCCAGCACTTTAGCGGTAGTTTCTCCCACGAATCTGATACCCAATCCAAAAATAAGTCTGTATAAGGGCTGCGTTTTACTTTTTTCTATTGCCGAGACCAGGTTTTCCAGTGATCTTTTCCCAAAGCCTTCCAATTGAGCGATACGTTCCAGATCGAGCGAATAGATTCCAGGAATGTCTTTTAGAAAACCAAGCTTATAAAATTTGCGCACATTTGCTTCTCCAAATGAACGTATATCCATGGCATCTTTACTGACAAAATGAATCATTCTTTCCACGACCTGCGCCTCACAGTAAGGATTAATACAGCGCCAGACGCTTTCTCCCTCTGGTTTATGGAGTGGCGCCTGACAGACTGGACAATTTTCAGGGAATACAATGGGGGTCTCCGTTCCCTTTCGCAGTTCGGTCAAAGCTTTGACAATATTAGGGATCACATCCCCTGCCCTTTCTACCAGCACCTGATCCCCTATGCGCAGCTCCTTTTCCTTAATAATATCCTCATTAAATAAAGAGATGGAACTTATTGTCACACCACCCAGCGCCACAGGTGTTATCTTTGCCACAGGGGTAATGGCGCCAGTTCGGCCCACCTGAAACTCCACTGTTTCAATGGTGGAGGTTGCCTGGCGGGCTTTAAACTTATAGGCCATGGCCCATCTGGGATGATGAGAGGTCATACCTAATGCTTCTTGCAGCGCAATGCTGTCAACTTTGATGACCATACCATCAATTTCATAGGGCAGACTGTCACGCATGGCTTCAAAATCGCCTACATGGGAGATGACGGCGTCCATGGTGTCAAAGATTTCGCTTTCTTTGGTTGGAGATCTGAGTCCACACTTCCAAAGCAATGCCAAATTACCACTATGGGTATCCAGCAGCTGTGTAGGCTTTTTACCTTCTATCAGTACGACACTGCTGATATGATATAAAAAGGCGTCTAGTCCCCTATGCCTGACAGCAGCCGGATCTTTTAAGCGCAGGCTCCCGCTGGCCGCATTGCGTGGATTGGCCAGCACTTGCAAACCAGCTTCCGTCTGTTTATCATTGAATTTTTGAAAAGAGACTTTACTCATCATGACTTCACCCCTGATTTCTATTTGCTGTATGCCGTAGGTTGCAAAAGGAGCACTTAGCGGAACGGATCGGATCTGGCGTATATTGGCCGTTACGTCTTCGCCTTCAATCCCATCCCCTCTGGTGACAGCTCTTATCAGCTGATCGTCTTCGTACAATAAAGAAATGCTGGCACCGTCAAATTTAGGTTCTACTGAGTAACGCAGGTGCCCACCTTTACTGGCTTCCTGCACTTTTTTGTCCCAATCCACCAAATCGGCGGCATTGTATGAGTTTTCAAGGGACAGCATAGGCACCAGGTGGCGTATTGTCTCAAATTGCCCGGTTAGATTCGCTCCGACACGCTGCGTGGGGGAATCGGAAGTGATCAGGTCTGGACGGGCCGCTTCATAGGCTTCCAGCTTTTTATACAACCGGTCATATTCTTCATCCGATATCAGTGGATTATCGGCTACATAATATCTGTACTCATGAAAACGTAATACACGTCTGAGCGCATCTAATTCATTATCTGTAATGGTTGTGGCAGCTTGTAAGAAGTTGGCACTCTGGGCTTGTAAGGTTTTTATCTGATCTGGCGTATACATAATCTACTACTGTATAAATAATTTATCTGGGTGTTTAGCAAGGCAATGTTAATTAAAATTTACGACTCTTAAAGCCATTTTAGCTACCTTGACTGGATAAAAAATACCAGTATACACTGCATTTTGACGGTCTGCAAATTTTTGATAAAAGCCTATGGCGAAATGACTAGATTTTAGAATTGATAATCAACATATTACAAACACTTCAATAGCATCTCTTTTCAAATTTGGCTTTCTTGGCGCACTTAAGTATTTTCGCAGCCTTAAATCAAACTATCAAATGGAATACAACAAGATTATTTCCGTCACCGGGCTTGGCGGCCTTTTTGAATTAATCGGCAGTAAGGCAGATGGCGCCATCGTACGTTCTTTGGAAGATAAAACCACTAAATTTGCCTCTTCCAGGAGCCACCATTTTTCCCATTTGGAAAGCATTGAAGTATACACGATCCGTGAAAATGTCAATTTGATCGAAGTGTTCAGATCCATGCAGGCAGCCGGCAGACCCATTCCAGATTATAAAGATATTGCTGCTGTCAAAGCTTATTTTGCGGAAGTATACCCAGATATGGATTTTGAAAGAGTCTATACCAGTGACTTGAAAAAAATGGTTCGTTGGTATAATATTCTGGTAGACAACAAGATCAGCCTGGAAAGCGAGCAGTCGTCTACTGATGCAGTTGTTGAAGAAGTTGAAAGTGCTCCTGCACCAGCCACTGAGCAGCAAGCGCCTACGCAAGAACAAAAAACTAAAACACCTAAAAAAGCGGCGGCAAAGAAAACAAAAGAAGACACTGCAGCGGTAACAGAGGCGGCAAAAGAAGCACCTGCCAAACCTAAGAAAAAGGCGGCACCTAAGAAGAAAGAAACGAAAGAAGCAAAGTAAACAATAGCAGCATCTGAAAATGCCGGCAGGCAATTAGATATTTGCTAAGAAATATTTCCCCAAGCGTAAGCAAAAGGTTAAAACCTTTTCCTTGCGCTTTTTTTGTGGTATTTTTGACAAAGGATTTTAGAAAAATTAAATATGAATGATTGATTTTCAATTAGAAGCATATTTAAATAAATTTGTAACAATTTAAAACGTTTTATATATGGCAAATGCGCTACCAACTGCGGATATCCAGAAATTACCCAGACATTATTTACCTAAGGATTTTACGGTGACCACCTGGGATACGCTGGAACCCTTTTTTAAAGAACTGACAGAGCGCGTGGTTAATAGCAAAGTAGCTCTAGAAGGGTGGCTAAAAGATTTAAGTGAACTGGAAGCCGTGGTTAGTGAAGATGCCTGTTGGCGTCAAATCAAAATGACCTGCGATACAACCAATAAGGAATTGGAAGATGCCTTTACTTATTTTTGTATGGAAATTCAGCCCAAATTACAGCCTTATTCCGACCTGTTGAATAAAAAGCTGATTCAGTCTCCGTTTGTAAATCAGTTGGATCAAACACTTTATCATACTTATCTAAGAAGTGTTCGCAGAAGCATTGAACTTTTCCGTCCTGAAAATATACAGATCCAGGCAGACCTAAGCGTCCTGCAACAGCAATACGGCACCATTGCCGGTAAGATGACCGTAGAGGTAAAAGGACAGGAATATACCCTGCAACAAGCCGCTAAGTTTTTGGAAAACCCAGATCGAGATCTCAGACGGGATGTGTATATGAAAGTACAAAGCAGGAGGCTACAGGACAAAGATGCTTTCAATAACTTATATAGCGAACTAATCCAAAAAAGACAGCAAATTGCCCTAAATGCCGGTTTTGAAAATTACCGCGATTACAAATTTGCTGAACTAGGCCGCTTTGATTATACAAAGGATGCATGTTTTCAGTTTCATGAAGCAGTTAAACTTCATGTACTACCACTGGTGGACCAGATCAATCAGTATAAAAAGAAAAAGTTAGGGTTAGATGATCTGCGGCCCTGGGATCTGGAGGCAGAACCTGCCGGTACCGAACCCTTACATCCTTTTAAGGATGGAAAAGATCTGCTCAAAAAAACGGAAGCCTGCTTTGAAGCCCTGAATCCTTTTTTTGCAGATTGTCTAAGAAAAATGGATGAATTAAAACATTTCGATCTGGAAAGCAGAAAGGGCAAGGCGCCCGGTGGATACAACTGTCCATTATCTGAAAGCGGTGCACCTTTTATCTTTATGAATGCAGCCGGCCAGATGAGTGATGTAACCACCATTGTGCATGAAGGCGGTCATGCCATTCATTCGTTTTTGGCGCACCCCTTGCCGCTCAGCGCATTTAAGGAATATCCGATGGAAATTGCCGAGGTCGCCTCCATGTCCATGGAATTACTTAGTATGGATCACTGGGATGTATATTTTAAAGACAGCGAAGAGTTACGCCGGGCCAAGATCCATCAATTGGAAAGAGTCATTACCATTTTCCCCTGGATCGCCATTATCGATAAATTTCAGCACTGGGTTTATGAAAACCCTACGCATACATTGGCTGAGCGAGAAGAAAACTGGTTGAAAATATTAAATGACTTTTCTTCGCCAGTCGTTAATCAACAAGGGCTGGAAGATTTTCGTGCGACCAGTTGGCAACGCCAGTTACACCTATTTGAGGTACCTTTTTATTATATTGAATACGGGATCGCACAGTTAGGTGCTATTGGCATGTGGATGCAATACCAGCAAAACCCTAAACAGGCGCTCGATAACTATATCAAAGCCTTAAGCCTGGGTGGCACAAAAACGCTTCCTGAACTCTATGAAGCTGCAGGTCTCAAATTTGACCTGTCTCCTGCCCATATCAAAAAACTGATGGATTTTGTCCATGCCCAGATGCAGGCTTTGCTGGATTAATTATTAGACATTAAAAAAAATTAAAATCATGATACCCGTTAAAGGTTACGCTGCACACAATGAAAAGGATCCACTTGGCCCCTGGAACTTTGAACGCAGAAATGTCGGGGCCGATGATGTTGAAATTGATATTTTATTTTGTGGCATCTGTCACTCGGATATTCATCAGGTAAGAAGCGAGTGGCGCCCCGGGATCTTCCCCATGGTGCCCGGCCATGAAATCGTTGGCCGCGTGGTCAGTTTGGGTGAGAACGCCCGTAATTTTAAAGTAGGCGAACTAGTTGGTATTGGCTGTATGGTAGACAGTTGCCACGAGTGCCCGAGTTGCAAGAGCGGTCATGAACAGTTTTGTGAAAAAGGTGAAACTGTCTGGACTTACAATGGATTAGAAAGAGACAAGAAAACCCCTACGTATGGAGGCTACTCCAATAAAATAGTCTGCAATAAAGATTTTGTGGTACATGTTTCAGAAAAACTTGACCTGAAAGGTGTCGCACCACTACTTTGTGCAGGCATTACGACTTACTCCCCATTAAAAAATGGGGTATTGGCAAAGGCCATAAAGTGGCTGTTTTAGGTCTGGGCGGATTGGGTCATATGGCGGTTAAATTTGCTGTTGCCCTGGGCGCGGAAGTCACACTACTGAGCCGTTCAGAAAGCAAAAAAGAGGATGCGAAAAGACTGGGTGCACATAAATTTTGCAATACCCGCGAAAATGATCAGGTGGCACCGCTCAAGCGTTATTTTGATTTTATTATCGACACGGTTTCTGCACCGCATGATTATGACTGGTACATGTCCCTGCTGAAAGATAATGGTGTTCATATTTGCGTTGGTTTGCCTCCAGGTGGATTAACCCTAAAAGGCATTCCCTTCAATAGAGCGATTACCGGATCTTCCATCGGCGGTATCCCGGAGACTCAGGAAATGCTGGATTTTTGTGCGGCACATAATATCACTTCAGATGTGGAAGTCATAAACATCAATTATGTTAATGAGGCCTACGAAAGAGTACTGAATAGCGATGTACGCTACCGGTTTGTCATAGATATGGCCACGCTTTAAGCTAAAAAGTATCCGCTTATGAAACTGTTTTGTCTCAGCCAGCAAAGGCGGTTTGGTGTGCTTTTAGAAAAATTTAAACAAAAGCAGGTGCTGGCCTGTCGCCATGAAGCATTGAAGGAAAAAGTTTCTGTGACCATACTTTCAGAAAACACTTCTGACAATCAAACAGACAACCAACCAGAAAATCAAAAAAGCAAATTAAGGGATAATCAAATAGCCATTCAAGATATACAACTTGAATGGCTATTTGATTATCATATATTCCCAGAAAACATCCTGCTGCCAGCCACTCAATGGCAGGTTGAAGGCAGAAAGATTAAAGCTGGCGATATCATTTTGCAGCAGATTAATTTTCCCCCGTTCAGTCGTGCCCCCTTAAAAATCATCTGCGCTGTTAAAGTCAGCCAACTTATCGATGAACCCCACAAAAGAGGATTTGCCTATGAAACCCTGCAGGGTCACGTTGAAAAGGGCATTTCCGTTTTTACTGTCGAGCAATTGACTACGGGTTCCCTTATCTTCAAAATACAAACATATTCAACCCCCGCCACCTGGTTTGCCAGATTACTGGCACCTGTTTTTTCTTTGCCGTATCAGGCCTATTGCACCAGGGCAGCACTGCAAAATGGGCTAAAATCTTTTCAGAAAGCCTGCAATAAAGCCTAATGGCTGTAAATTGAACTAACATAGCTCTATTCACCAACCATTAGGCTTTATGTATTTTGTCAGGCTGAATCTTGTATAGCTAAGACAAAGACGATGACGATGACTTAAGGGTAGAAGACAATATTTGCCGGGAAATAAATATGGCCATACTTAATGGATTTGACCAATTCACCAGTGGCTGCATTATAAAAACGCAGAAAATTACTGTCTGATTCTGTATATCCGGTAATAGACCAGGTTACGATCTGATCATTTTGCTTGTCATAGGCCAGACCAGTATTATAAAAACTTTCCCCAGCCGGTAAGGTAATAAAAGGCGTATTTAGGGAACTGACATCTCCCTTAATGTATTTATAAATGGTATTACTGCCATAACCTGAAGTTGGCGTGGCAATATAAAACACTGCATTTTCTTTGGAAGAGCTGACCAGACATGGCGGGTTATAGGTATAATTATTCACCCAGATCGGCTGGTTTAATTTAATTTGCGTGGTATCCTGGTTTGCCGCATTGATACTGACCAGAAAATTGCCACCAGCACCATAAATTTTACCATCTGGGGTGGTAACATAACCTTCCGTAGGCCCGTCAAAATGGGAGACTAAACTCCAGTCACTTATTTTAATGATATCTACACCGCCATTATCACTGGCTAGCAGATATTCACCGCTGACAAATAGTTTTTTAATATTACTACCTGTAAAAACTGGATCCTGGCTAACAGTTAAGGCATTTAAGTCAACGGAGTAGATCTTACTACCGCTGCTTACAACAGCCGTCTGGCTATTTAAGGCGGCCATGGACCTAAAATCCGAACCTTCCAGGGTAATCTGTCCCACCTGTTTTAGGGTTGCAGCATCTGCCACTGTAATCGGACCGCCCGCTTTTGATATCAGAAATAGCCTGTCACCGATCAGCACGCCATCTTCCAAAGTAGCCGAAGTGGTTGTTGGGGCACTGCCCTGATTGGCAGTGCCAAAAGCGCGCTGCTGCAGCGTATCTGCACCGTATGCGTAAAAATTAACACTACCGGGCTCCTTACCATACCAACCTTCATTTAAGATAAAGAACCCATTAGCATAAGGCCCCTTTGGCGCGGTAATTTTTTGATCATCCTTATTGCAGGATGAGATGACCAACGCAGCCAGCATGACCACCATTAAGGATTTACCCCATCTTTTTAAGTGTCCGGCTTTTAAATTGATTTTTCTTTTTTGTATCATTTTATTTTTCTGTTTGTTTTAAAATCCTATTAATTGAAGTTGATATTTTATTTTAACAAAGAAAGATCTCCCACACTGGACAGCTCCGTTGACTGTTCTCCCAGCCAACCCATATCTTTCATGACACCTGTCTGAATCATGATAAAGTCAATCCCTTTGAGCTGCACCAATTGCCCGTTCTGATCCATAGCACTACTGATATCCAGCGAATCTCCCCCATCTGCAGTAGCGATATTATCGGCATAACCATAATCGAAAGGAGTACTGGTTATAAGAGTCGCATTATCCGTATTAATATTCGTGTCAGGCAACTTGCTCCCTTCCAGCGTGTAGCTATCCTCCGTAATCCAAGAAGGAAAATAGGACTGTTTATTAAAGGTATTGGCCTTTACAAAACCGCTATTGCCCTGATTGTCTTCCCACTTAACATCTACGGCCTTATCCCCTGCTTTTGGATTATAATACGTTACTTTATAATTCCTTTCATAACCTGCACTGCCATAAGCACTGCCTTTAAGTTCATACCAGGTGTCATCTGGCTGACCGTTACCATTGGCATCAAAACTCACCCAGACAATGCCTGGTTCTGCATTGTTATGGGCAGCGTTCCCCATTACCAACAGGTCCTCTCCTGCCTGATTTAGGACTGTGTGATCAAAACCAAGAACAATCTGACCACCCCAGGCGCCCAGAGAAATGGTTTTATTTTCTGTAATCTTTTTGACCGTATTAATATCGGCAAAATCAGTATTGACAAACTGTCCGGGTGCTGGATTAAAACTAAATACAGTATCCACATAGGCACTGCTCGCATCTGTAACAGGTCTTATCCCCAGCTGGCCATCATCCTTGCTTACTGTGTCATCATTCTTACTACATGAAACCGCCACTAATGCAAGAACTATGCTTGCCAAAAACAAAAAGCATATTTGTTTTTTCATCATTATTGAATTTTATCCTTTATTATTTAACTACTATTACTTTTATTCTAAAAAGGCAATATGCCCAGGAATTTCACCTGTCCTGACTTTCCATAAGACCTCTCCATTATTTCCTATCCAGTACAAAGTGCCGGGCGTTGTATTGTCACCTGCATCAGAAATCAATATTTTATTATCAACAGGATCAACTGCCAGCGCAAAAGGAATTTTAATCAAATTCATGACATCTTCCGCTAAAAAACTGCCCTGGACGCCACTTAACGTCTTCAAATTAAACCTGCCATAATTTACCTGCCCGCTGAGTGTCCCATCCTGATTATAAGGGGAAGTGAAATAATACATGAGATTACCCTGAATGGTAAAATTTCCCAAGGGAATAGCCACCTGCTTGATCAATTTGTCTGTAGCACTATCTATTACATAAAAGCTGGGTGAGATATCCTTATAGTTGCCTCTGGCACTGACAATGATATGACCAAAGTCATCTTTTTGTACATCATTTAAATTAACACCCAGCACAATCGACTTTTGTACGTGCTCCGTAAGCAAATCGATAACAGACAGGGTTTTATCATAAATTGGCGGGCTATAGCCACCGCTGTTGGCTACATAGACCTTATCCCCTGAAACGGCCAGTCCTTCGGGCTCTCTTCCAACCGGTATTTGATTATCCAAACTGACACTGCCCGCACCGTTTAATAGGCGGGAAGTATCCACTACACCTACAAACCCCTTATAAGAGGTAATTAATACTTTACTTTTCCAAAACGCAAGCTTCCTGCAGTTATCCACTAATATCTGACAAAGCTTTACGCCAGTATATTTATCCAGTACTTCGACTTTACCAGAACCATTCACTGCTATATACAGCTTACCACCATAGATTTTAAGATCATTTCCCACATCTCCCAACCCAAGGGTAACGTCAGGATTTATACGCTCATAGATATTAAGTGCATAAGTGCCCGCCTGATGATTAAAATAATCCAGGCTAGCGTGGTTGCTCCCCATATTGCCTTCGTTGAGCAAATAAAAATCCAGCCCACCGCCATAACTTCCAGGGGCCATCACCTGGGTTGTTTCTGGTGGGATTACCCCCAGCTCCTTGCGACATCCTGCAAACAGCACCAATATGCATAAAGACAGGAACAACGGGCTATTTTTAATGACTCTTTTCATATTTTAAAATTCAAATTGCATTCCCAGCTTAAAATTTCTACCTGGCATTGGATAATTTTCAATTACATCATAGTGTTGATTTAGCACATTATCCAAAGAAAACAACAGCTTTGCTTTTATATTTTTCGCGAGCGTCCAACCATAACTTACAGATAGATCATGTGTATACCAGGCCGGGACATAACTCACCAGACTATTAAATCTCTCGCTATAACGCTCACCATCATAGATAAAACTATAGTTTACGCCAAAATGCTTATTCACAGCAGACAAGGTAAAAGAACCGCTATGTTTGGGGATATACGGCAATATATTCTTATAGGTAACAGATCCGGGGTCAGTGTAATCTCTCGCATCCTGATAAGTATATTGGAGACTGGTCAGGAAGATCCACTCAGCAATACCCCAGGAGGTTTTAGCCGTAAAATCGAGTCCTTTTATCCTGGCTAGCCCCAGATTTACCATTTGCCACCTGAAAAGACTAGTCGTGGGTATAGCTACAATCTTGTCCTGTACATTATTATAATAAGCATCTGCTTCTATAAGCAAAGTCTTTAAAAAACCCGGCCAGCTTAGAAAATAATAGAGTCCCAGATTATATTGCTTGCTGTTTTCGGGGCGTAGGGCGGTTTGATTAAATTGAGTCAGGTATAAATCATTAAAGGTGGGCATCTGAAAGCTCCTTTTATAAAAAGCCCTGAATTTAAGGGCATTTGTCTTAAAAGGCTGCCAGCTGGCGCTTAATGAAGGTGAGAATTTGCTTTGCGAAATCCAGTCATTTTTAATCTGCTGGTGATCCTTTACTGCTGTATACAAAAGATTCCCAGCAAGATGCATGCGGCCGAGCGCCAACTTACTGGCTACGGCTGCGTAGGTTGTCCACCTAGAAGGATGCGCTTTGCCATTCAAATCCATATTCAGGTGATCATAATGAAGATCTGCTGAAAAGTCTACTTGCCAGTCACTCGTAAGCTGATAAATATTGGCTCCTGAGAAAAAATAAGAAGATTGCCGGTAATGATTGGTCAAAGGCGCAGCAATGGTATCACCACCTGAGACATACAGTCTTGTAATGTCAGGATTGCTGTATTTTAAATAACTATGATTGTATTTAAACTGTAGTTTCAGATGATCATTGCCTCCTATAGGTTTTAGATAGGACGCTTGCAGATAATAATCAGACTCATCCTGGCGCTCTTTATTGGAAAACTTATTGCTGACAATGGCGCCAGGGAGCCCCATTTGCCTTCTAAACCCGTAAGCAGTCAATGATAGAGAGCTGCTGTCCTTAAATTGACCATAAAGAGAAATTCTGCCAATATATCGCTTCACATCTCCACCCTCCCGTTTTAGCGTGGTATCGTAAACGCCATTTGTATAAGTATATGGATAATTTCCCCTAGCCCTGAGCACCGAAATACTTCCCTGCATCTGCCAAACCTTACTTAACCTGGTGGATCCGTAAAATGCACCGTTTAGCAGTCCAAAAGAACCTGTTTGCAGGTTAATACTAGCTTTGGCAGGGTGTAAACTATCCAGTTGATCCAATCTGGATTCCAGGTAAATCGCATTGCTGCTGGCAAAAGCAGTCGCCGCCTGAAATATCTGACTGTTCTGGTTCTTATAAATTGAGATACTACCCAGGTCACTTAATCCATACCGTCCCAGGTCTACTTGGCCATTTTGTGCATTTTCCAGTGGCAACCCGTCTAACAATACCGCGGTATGACGGGTACCCAGGCTACGGACATTAACCGTTTTAAGCCCTCCGACGCCGCCATAATCTTTTAGTTGCACGCCGGAAAAATACCGCACCATATCTGATACACTCAGGCCATCTTGCCAGGTAGGCTGCGCCCTGGTAATAATTTGAACAGGATCGATGCAGGTAAGCACTTCGGGCAAAATAGCCGTATGCACCTTTACGTCCTGTAATTTATGGATGGAGTCTATGATAGGCTGAAGTGTATCGACCGCAAGCATAACAGCAACCTTCTGGTTCTGCCAAGCGGAGTCATTGGCAGCAGACTGCCCTACCGCACAAAAGGGGCTGGCTAGGAATAGCCCTACCAGCAGACCTAAACCTGCGGTTTGTATCCTATTTTTAACCGATTTACGCCTTAATACCATCACGACTGGATTCAATAAGCGGGCTACCGGTCAAAAAGAAATAAATAATAAGGAAAACAGCGAACATGTAAGCTACGACAACAAGCCGGTTTAGGGAACACCTAAACGCCGCGCTGCGTATATTGACAATGTGCTGCAGACCTTTCACCCGAAAGTCCATATTTAGCTAAATTTAATCGATCAGGCAGGTCTTCTGGCTTACTTTGACACCGGCACCTTCCCACCAGCATTGCTGGCAGTGGTATTTTACCGGAAAACAGACAAAAAAATCATTGTCTGCAGCTTACAGCTACGGGGATAGCGTTGGAATTGCACCAACTTCCCTTTTAATTTTGCCCTAGGGCAAAAACCTAAATCGACCGCAAAGGTACATAAATTAATTTAGGTACCTAGCCTCAAAAAAGCCATTAAACATACTTTAGATTACTTTGTTTAGGCATAGTTGTATAGGCATAGTAAAAAAATCAGGATAAGAACTACCCTTAAAGCTCTTATCCTGAACACTGACACAATTCGCTTTCCTGGAAAGGAACCGAAATCTGGTTGCGACCCGCTTAAGTTCCCTCATTTATCGCATGACTCAAATACAGTTTTTGGCGTTCTGGATATCAACTTAAACTATTATTTCTCTTCGATTTTATTTAGAATTTCAAAAAATCAAACCTCCATTCAATAAATCTTACAAAGCCAGACCTATTTAAAGAAAATCAATTTCTCCTCCATAATAAATGAATGACCCGTAAAGGAAGTAAAAATAAGCTCATCAACACCTACCCAAACGGGTAGATTTTACCCCAGGATTCATAACACATTGGAAAACAATTTCGTTTAATACTCCATTATTATTTTACCCAACCCTTTTGACGATAGCGAAGTTCATTAAAACTTGATATTTGCTTTCTGGAGGTAAAAAAGGATAGCCTAAGCTATCCTTTTTAATTTATAAGTCGGCACTACTGCTTGACTACTTTCACAATTACCGAATGCTTAGCATCTTGATAGTGGAGGATATACACACCAGCTGCCAATCCCTGTAGATCCAAAAAGCTTTCTTTTGAGCTTAATTGCTTTTGCCTGAATATTTTGCCGGCATAATTCATTAATATCACCTGCGCATTATTTGCGAGCTCTCCTTGAATTTTAAGATGCAATTCATTTTGAACAGGATTTGGAAAAGCCAACAATTTAAACTGAAGCTCCTTTGATTCTAAACGAACCACATTAGATACCGTCTGAACACCATTTTGATCCACCTGAACGAAACGGAAGTAAGTAGTCCCACTAACAACACCCGCATCATAATTATAGTTCAGTTTAGATTGCCCTGTTCCGTTTAAAGCCTGGGTCGCCACAAATCCTTGATTGGTAAATTGGACGCCATCACTGGAGCGTTGGATATAAAAGCCTTTATTATTCGTTTCCGTATAGGTAATCCAGCTTAATACAGCGTGCCCCACAGAAGAGACACTCCCAGTCAAATCCCCTGATTTTACCGGCAAGCCACCGCCTGTAGACTCAAAAGCGCCTAAATCGATATTATTATTTACAATTCTTTGATTATCAGCTAAATCAAGGCCCCATTTGCATCACCATTTAGGTAGGCGTCCAAAGCCGAACTAAGTGAATCATTCAACCCGGCATCGATGGCGGGGCTGCTATTTAATAATTTAAAATTACCGTTAACGGAATCGACAAAAATCTGCGAATTTCCAGTCCCATCCAGCATATGGTTTGACTGGTTGGCGGCCAATCCTTCCATTAAACTATAGGCCAATGCTGAACTAACCTGTGTATTCCCCTGATCCAAAACTGTTTTCCCTGAATTATCCCAAAATATACTATTGGTGATATAACTGGCTGATTCCATTGAATTTAATATTATCGGAGCTGAAGTGGTGGGGCTGACAGCGCTTTTATTATTTACAACAGTGCAATTGATTAAGCGGCTGCTGCCAAATTGTAAATTGCCAATAATTGCATTATTTATATCACTCGCCTGGACCGGGAGTGCCGTTTCACTTAGACCATGTATGAAATTATTTTTCATCAAACAATTAACGTAAATGGGTCTTCCACCTGATACATTGAAAGAGATTGGAAATCCATCAGCCTCATTATTTATAAAATTGCAGTGATTAAATAAAGGTTGGGCAAACAACATATTCATACTGCTACCTCCCATATAGGCATTATTTTCTACAAAATCACAATGATTAAAATAGGGCGATGCAGCCATTATTCCTATTGTTCCAGAAATTTGCGCATAAGATCCATCCAGTCCTGTCACAATTAAATTATCTTCAAAAAGACAATTTAAAATCTGTGGATTGGGTAGATGCTCAGGATCCAAACTGCTTTGATCGGTTACTTCATTAAAACCTGCAATGGACATCGCCGAAGCAACAATGCTTTGATTGCTAACAATCCGACAATTACGCAAGACGGTGTTGTCATAACAACCTATAATCGATACTGCGGCTCCAGCATCCGCATCACTATTAGCAAATTCACCAATAGCAGCCACCTCAGAGATCGTAAATCCATCAATAATCAGACTGTCCGTCCTGGGAATATTTGCTATATAAAGCATATTGAAGGAATTATCATTTAAATTATTGGGATCGGCCAGATTACCACTAAGCACTGTTGGATTAGCATTTAATGCTCTATCTCCTCCTCCATTAGGGTAGCCACCTAATACTTTTAAATTTGATCTTGAAATCACAAAGGCACTATCCTGGACAATTAAATTTTTGTCCCCCGTAGGATAATAGGATCCTTTGGCTACATGTATTTCGGTAATATCCATATTTGTATTTGCAGATTCAACCGCATTACTCAAATATTTTAGCGCATTTGTCCAACTACTGCCATTACCAGCAACGGCTATCATACTGTCAACATAAACAACACCTTCATTATCTGGAACGGCTGGTACCAGGCAAGTCTGCCGGTCCCCAACAAAATCCCATCCATCATCATTTGCCAGAATAGAATGCCCTGAATTATCACAATACTTAAGTCCATCCACTCCTATGCTAAGTCCGTGTATTACTGCACCAGCAGCCCATCCATTTAGCGTAGCCTCATAATTGGCAGCTGATAGACTCGTGCCACTCAACAAACCTTTAACTTCTTGAACATTAGAAATATTCCAGTTACCCAGAGGCTGATTAAAGGCAGAATCATTATTAAACATGGAGTTTAGGTGGGTCGCGCTATGCATATCCCAACTACCAATAGGCTGATTAAAGGATGTTGCCTCTTTAAACATTGCAGTAAAATCCGTAACTTGGCCTACATCCCAAAGGCTAATATCCCCGTTAAAGGAAGTTGCCCCATTAAACATATTATCCATCAGCGTCACATTTGTTACATCCCAGGAGGATATATCAGCATTAAATGCGAGTGCATTATAAAACATATCTTGCATATTCGTCACATTAGAGACGTTCCAACCAGATATATTACCATTAAATACGGTACAACCATAAAACATAAAAGAGGTTTCACGAACATTTGTCAGATCCCATTTATCCAAATCACAATTCAAACTAGAACAACCATAAAACATACAGTACAGGGTAGAATTAGGCGCAAATATCGGCCCGTTATTATTGGGCACACTTGTTAAATTATAACAAGACAAAAAGGCCCCATCCATCCCCTGCCAGGTACCATTACCCACTGAACAACAGATTTTATTAACCCGTTATTCACTCCATCGCCACTCTCAAAATCAATGGCGGGGAAATTACCGGTAATGGTTACGTTATATACCCCTTGCTTCGTATAAACATGGGTTGCGTTACCTGTCTGACTCAAGGATTTCTGACCATCTCCCCAATCCACATTATAAGTATAATCACCTTTATACTGAACTTGAATCGGAATGAGTATCTGTTGGTTATCACTGGTGGTTTCCCACTGGGTAATAAATCCATCTGTAATAGCGGCGGCATTTGAATTAGCCTCGTTTTTCAGGTGAATAACCGGCGTGGCTGATAAAAAGAAAATAAAATGAATAAAAACAATTAGAAGTAGCGTTCTTTTCATGACAATAGGTTAAATGATTGAATACCACAAAGAAACTTATTAAATCATTAAATAAGCCTACCCAAATGGGTAGAATTCTATGCTCTACTCAAAATAAATCAATACTTACTAAAACTGCTTGTATTTGGCAATGAGCTCTGCTCTACTGCTTACCTGTAGTTTGAGATAAATATTTTTAATGTGGAATTTAACCGTATCAACAGATAAACTCATTTGCTCTGCAATCGCTTTATTGGCAAGTCCCTGTTCCAAAAAGGATAATATTTCTATTTCCCGGGCTGTGAGATTTTCCGATTCAACAGCACTTACTTGTTTTCTTTTATTAAAATAACTGATTACCTGCATGGCGATCTTAGGTGACATAGCAGCACCTCCGTTAAGGATATCATTAATACCAGTCTTAATTTCTGCAAGTGGCGTGCTTTTGAGCATATAGCCCGAAGCTCCTGCACATAGCGACTGAAAGATCTTTTCACGCTCTTCAAAAACAGTTAACATAAGAATATGCGTTTTCTCACTCTTGCTTTTGATGTACCAGACCGCATCTATACCTGATTTTCCTGGCAATCCAATATCACAGATCACTACATCAATTCGCGTGTCCGCCGGGCGCCACTCGTCATGAAACTTTTCAAAACTACCTGCAGACAATACCACCTCATAGCCTTGTTCAGCACTAAAATAGTCTGTCAATACACCTCTGATACTAATATTATCTTCTATTATCGCTAGATGGATCATCTTTAAAGGGTTCTATACATTTACTGCCTTCGGATCATAACAGGACTTCTTAAATAACTTACATTATATGTCACCGACCAGCCTCACAGCAAAATACGCCTATTTATTTAAGAAAATACCTACCCAAAAGGGGAGTTTATTAAAATTACTCTCCTACCCTCTGAAAGTCAATAAAACTTCAAATCCTTTATCCACTAAAGGAAAGGATAATTCAGCCTCCATCAACTGAGCCCGCATCTCCATATTTTTTAGTCCGTGCCCCGTAGCAATAGGTTTTCCATTGATTAATTGTTCTGGTTGAAGGCCTTTACCGTTATCTATAATTTGGAGCTTAAACCCTTTATTATAGGCCATAAAGCGCACATCTACCCTTGTGGCATCCGAATGTTTAATAATATTGGTTAGTGCTTCTTTATAAATAAGCATCACATTTTGCCGAATTTTTTGTGGGATGTACTGCTTTTCTGAAAAACCTTGACTTTGCAGCCCAATGGCGATATCAGAATCCCCCAGTACTTTATTGCCATATCGTTCCATTCTCTGGTACAAACTGAGGCTGTCATCATTTCTGGGGTCAATGGACCAGACGATATCCCCATGGTCTGCACTGCTGCCCTGCCATTATCTGCGATACTTCTCAGATATTTACTTTGCAACTGCTGATGACCACTGAGCAGCATTTCTGCCTGCATTGACATCCCGGCCAGTGTACTGCCAATCTCATCATGCAGGTCTCCGGCAATTTTCAATCGCAAGCCCCGCTCTTTTTCTGCCTGCTTTTCCCTGTATTTGATCACCGACCAAACAAGGCCAATAAGTAATAAAGCCAATAATAATTTAAACCAGATGGTCTGGTAAAATGCCGGTGCTACCTCAATGGGCATATTTAGCAATGTTTTGCTCCAGTTGCCATCCGGTAATCTGGCGACCAGTTCCAGCTGATAATGCCCCGGCGGCATACCAATAAAGGTCACTTTTCTATTGGCTCCTACAGAAATCCATTGTTGATCTGCCCCAAGCCGGTAGTAATAATCCAGATGCTCCATCGATTGCTTCATACTTCCAAAACCTATAGAAAAATAGGCCGTTCCAGCTGCAATCCTAAAACCCTTGGTACTTTGATAGGGCAAAGTATAATCATTGACAGTATTGCCCTTCTTATCAGTAACGGTCAGCTCCGTTATATAAAGATTTCCTTCTAATGCTTCGGAGCCGTAAGCATCCAATTTATCTGTATTAAAGCGGACCACTCCGTCAATAGTACCCAAATAAACCGTATTGCCAGCCTGGAATTTCGCCGCACTATTAAATTCATTGGCTGGCAATTGATCCAAAGTGGAATAATTGGTTATATGATGCGTCTGCTTATTTATTGCACTTAACCCATTTTTTGTACCTGCAAGTATATATTTATCTGTTGCAGCTAGGGTAAATACAATTCCTGCTGCCAGTCCTTCTTTCTTACCAATGGTATCAACAGATTGCCCTTGCTCATTATAAATAACAATACCGTACCCCCCCGTGGCAGCCCAAATTTCCTGACCAACTGCAACCATTCCATAAACAGGTACCGCAGGTAATTCTGCCTCAGCCGTCGTTAAACCAAAGGGAACAATGGTATCAGTCTTACTTTGCCAACTGAGGATCCCATTTTCTGTGGCTATCAGATAATCATTTGGGCGCTTTAATATACCAAGCACTCTTGTTTTCAATAACTGATCCTCTCTGACAGAGCGAGCCCTATGCTCATAAGGATTAACCTTGTAGAGTCTTTCATAGGTACCAACTAAAAAATGTTTTTTGTCATAACGGCTTAAAAACGTCAGAAAATTCCCCATGGGCTTCCCGTTAATATTATCATCCGTAATAGGGATCTGCGTTAATTTATTCAGGCCGATTTCATACCAATATAAGCCATTGCCTTCTGTGCTTAAAAGGACAGTATCTTTATTCCATGGTAGTATACTATATACATATCTTCTGATCACTATCTGTTTTTCCCCTGTGTGTTCATCAAAACGAACAAAACCGTCTTTATAGGATCCGGCAAGCAGGGGACCGCCGGGTTGTTTATAAATGGCTCTGATACTGTTCAGTGATTTTGGAGCGGCCATAATGGCCGAAAATGGGCTGTGGGAAGGCGCCAGCTCCAATAAATGATCATTTAGAGAAAGTAGAATTTTGGATCCGGTATGACTTAACCAGACAATGTGATTTTCATCCAGGTAACCCGGATAATGTAATTGCTGCACCGAAAATGAATCCGAGCGAAAATCATATATAAAAAGCTTTTCTTTGCTGATTCCAGGTGTGTTGGTCATAATAATCGTCCTATTGGCATCCAAAGGCGTCATGTATACCTGTCCATGCGTGCCTAAATTCCCATAAGGAGCTTTTATTTTTCTGATGTCACCCGTTGTGCCATTCATAAAATAAAGGCCAAAATTAGGCACTTCCATGATACAATTTCCTTGTGGATTAAAACTGGCCATTACCACCTGTTCCCTTTTGAAAATATCCAACCCGAAAAACTTCGTCTTGCCATAAGTGCCATCTGGATGAATATCCAAACGTACAAGTTTACCCACAGAACTTCCAATCCATAATTGACCGTTGCCCACTACTTGCAAAAATGTAATATTCGGTAAATCATACAAGTCCTTAAAAGCCAAATTCATATCAAAGATACAAACCATGCTGTCTCGAACGATTTTATAGACGCGTCCATCCTGGCTACCTGCATAAACCATCCCGTTTTTATCCTCAGTCATCGTTCTGATATAAAGACTTAATGGAGATGAATGCTTGGGTGCCTTAATTTCTGAGGTAGTCCAATTATGAAGGTTTAATTTAGTGATGCCGTCCTGCGCACCGATCCACATATTATTTTTTCGATCATTAAAAAGCGATTTTATATTCAAATGGGCAATTTTGGGATCTGTATCAGCGCCTAGATGAACGACATCATTGCCATCAAATCGAAATAATCCATCATTGGTCACAAACCATAACATTCCTTGCTTATCTTGTTCTAAACAGGTTATGATTTGCTGACCGAATTTCGCAGGCAGGTTGATGGAATGCAGTACGAATTCACCTTGCTGCGCCCAGGAAAACACATAGCAAAAAAGCAGACCAATTAAGGCGAATAGTCTTTTCATAGGTAATACGACTTTCAAGTCAGTAGCTTAAAATGCTACTAACTATTTGAATAATAACAAACGTGGCTAATGTCTACTGGCCGATCCCCTTACGAATCACCTCCGGCAAAAACATGGAGGCGTTTCCACCATTTCTAATTACATCTCTTACCAATGTGGATGCTACAGAAGAATATTTAGGTAAACAGGTCAGAAAAATAGTTTCAATTGTATCATCCAGGCTTCGGTTCATATCTGCAATCGTCTTCTCATACTCAAAATCACTCACAAACCGGATTCCCCGAATAATATAACCTGCTCCAACCTCTTTGCAGAAGTTCACCGTCAAACCTTCATAGATTCTTGCGTCCACCCTGGATTCATCCTTGTAAATTTCTTTAATCCAATCCACACGTTGCTGCTCTGAATACATCGGTTTCTTATTGATATTTGTACCAATACCAATAATGATCTTATCAAACAGATCCAAAGACCGATTGATAATATCCACATGCCCTAAGGTCATGGGATCAAAGGTTCCCGGAAATAAGGCTATTCTTTGCATACTTTTGTCTTAGGTGGTTTTTAATATATGCACACATCAGGACGGAGAAATATCCTTACCTGAATAAAGATAAAGAGCAGCCATACGGACGGCCACGCCATTTTCTACTTGATTTAATATAATGGAAAAGGGGCCATCCGCTACATCACTGTCCAGTTCAACCCCTCTGTTAATAGGTCCCGGATGCATAATAACGATTTCCTTATCCAAAGACTCCAGCAGTTTGCGACTGACGCCATAAGCCAGGTTATATTCCCTGAGCGACGAAAATAGCGGTTGATTTTGCCTTTCCAGCTGAATACGCAATACATTGGCAACATCACACCAGGCCAGCGCCTTTTTCAGATTATACTCCACCCTCACGTCAAGTGCCTGGCCCATATATTTAGGGATTAGCGTCGGTGGACCTGCCACCATTACCTCTGCCCCCATCTTTTTCAATAAATAAATATTACTAAGTGCCACCCTACTATGCATCACATCGCCGATAATTGCCACTTTTAATCCTTCCAGTTTATTAAACTTTTCAGTCATAGATAAGGCATCCAACAACGCCTGCGTCGGATGTTCATTAATGCCGTCTCCGGCATTAATGATAGCTGCATTAATATGTTTTGCCAGAAAATGCGGGGCTCCACTGGCGCTATGGCGCATTACGACCATATCCACCTTCATACTCAGGATGTTATTGACCGTATCCAAAAGTGTTTCACCTTTTTTAACGGAAGAAGCAGCCGCAGAAAAATTCAGCGTATCCGCAGAAAGTCTTTTTTCTGCCAGCTCAAAAGACATTCTGGTACGTGTGGAATTCTCAAAAAATAAATTAACAACAGTAAGATCCCTGAGAGAAGGAACTTTCTTAACAGGTCTTTGTAAAACTTCTTTAAATTGATGGGCAGTGGAAAGGATGATTTCAATATCCTTTTTGGAGATGTCTTTAATGCCTAACAAATGTTGTGTAGATAGTGCCATTAAAAAACGAAGTTAGGCGTTTTTCTTTTTTGCGCGCATTTTTTGCTGAAAAAAATTTCAGACATAATAATTTATTTACATATATTAGCCTAAATATGTAAAGGGGTTTTGTTTAAAGTCCAAATTTAGCCGCAAAGCCTTCCCGAAGAAAATAGTTCAGCGGGTGCGGGTTTTCCGCAGCCGTAGAATCTCCCTGGTCCAAACTTACCTTATCCAGGACAGAATGCCATAGGGAACTGCGCATTTGGTCTTTAAAATCCTTAAATTCTGACATTTGATTCTTGCAGGCAGTTAGCAGCAGGCCTCCAATAAACAAACAACAATAGAAAATTTTTCGCATAGCCAAAAATTTGAATATCCAAAGATAAAGAATACCTGTCAAATAAAAAAATCGTGAAAATATGTCTAACTTAACTCATCATCAACGCTTCAATAGGGCAATTTTCATGAAAAAAGCCTTATTATTGTGGCCTTATAAGTTATGAAGAGAAAAAGAATATATGCCGTTGTCGATATAGAAGGTACGGGCAGCCCAGCCAGTAAAAACGGCATCACAGAAATAGCCATTGTTTTATTTGACGGTCAGCAAATTATTGATCAATATTCCACCTTGGTCAACCCAAAGATGGCCATTCCTAAATATGTAGCTAAATTAACGGGCATCAGTGATAAAATGGTGGCAGATGCGCCCGTTTTTGAAACGGTCGCTCCTACGATCCTCAAATTATTAAACAAAACCACTTTTGTGGCGCACAACGCTTCTTTTGACTACCCTTATCTTAAATATTTTATGGAAAAGGCTGGTCACAAACTGCAAATGCCTGTGCTTTGCACATTGGAACTCAGCAGAAAAGCCTTCCCTAATCTGGTCAAACATGGCCTGGAAAGCCTCTGCGAAGACCTGAATATCTGTTTAGATAACCGGCACCGCGCCGGAGGGGACGCCTTAGCAACCACCAAAGTATTGGAGCTTATTCTTAAAAATGGCGGGGAAAAACTCTCAGAGTCTATGATCATAAAAAATTATGGCGAATAAGTCCATAATCTGGATTTAAAAAACTGGATTTCACCAGAATTAATTTTACTTTCGCTCCCCTATTAGAATAAAAACACGTTGAATATGCTGGAATTCGCACAACCCATTGCGTCTAAATTAAATATACGCCCTGCCCAGGTAGAATCCGTCTTGACTTTACTACAGGAAGGCAGTACTATACCCTTTATTGCCCGGTACAGGAAAGATAAAACAGGAGCACTGGATGAAGTTCAAATTCAATCCATACAGGATGAAGCCAAATTTTTAAAGGAATTTACAGAACGGAAGGCATTTGTTGAAAATGCCATTACAGAACAGGGAAAAATGACCCCTGCCCTAGAAGAAAAGTTAGCCAAAGCCACCACGTTGGCCGAGATTGAAGATATTTATCTGCCCTACAAGCCTAAACGCAAAACCAAAGCACAGGCCGCCAGAGAGGCCGGGCTGGAGCCACTTGGTTTATTGCTATTTGAGCAAACTGATATGGACCTGGAAGCAGAAGCCACCAAATACCTGAGTGATACGATTACGACTACGGATCAGGCACTACAGGGTGCACGTGATATTATTTCGGAGATGATCAATGAAGACGCCGAAACCAGGGCTGAAGTGCGTCGCCTTTTTGAAAATGAGGCGGTACTGATCAGTACAGTCATCGCCGGCAAAGAAACCGAGGGTGCTAAATTCAAGGACTATTTTGAGTTTTCCGAATTAATTTCAAAAATACCTTCTCATCGGATACTGGCAGTTCTGCGTGGCTTCCTGGAAGGTTTCCTCCGAATGTCAATCAATCCTTCTGAAGAAGTTGCTCTTGCCACCTTAGAAGATAAATATTATAAGCCCAATGGTACCGAGGCTAGCCTGCAGGTAAAAAAAGCCATTCGTGATACTTATCGCAGACTATTACAACCCAGCCTGGAAACAGAATTTAGGACACAGTTAAAACAACAGGCAGACGAAGAGGCCATTACTGTATTTGCAGAAAATTTAAGGCAATTGCTACTTTCATCTCCACTAGGCAGTAAAAGGATGCTGGCCATCGATCCAGGTTACAGAACTGGATGTAAAGTGGTGATTCTGGACGAAAAAGGTGATTTACTCACCACAGATCTCATTTATGTCCACGAGAAAAATCACCGGCTAACCGCCGCCGAAAACACGATAAGGGCACTTGTTCAACAGTATGATATTCAGGTATTTGCTATTGGGGATGGCACTGCAGGCAGAGAAACCGATCAGTTTATCAGAACGCTTAATCTGGGACTCCCGGTATTTTTGGTCAATGAAGATGGTGCCTCCATCTATTCTGCCTCTGAAATCGCCAGAGAAGAGTTCCCTGATCAGGATTTAACTATCAGAGGTGCGGTCAGCATCGGCAGAAGACTTATGGATCCGCTGGCTGAACTCGTAAAAATCGATCCCAAGAGTATTGGTGTAGGGCAGTATCAGCATGATGTAAATCAGTTTCGCTTAAAAGAAAAACTAGATCAGACCGTAATCAGCTGTGTAAATGCCGTCGGTGTTAATCTAAATACCGCCAGTAAACATTTATTAAGTTATGTTAGTGGCATCGGACCTTCACTGGCGGAGAATATCATTCGTCACCGCACAGAGGTCGGTGGGTTTTCTACCAGAAAGCAATTACTGGAAGTTCCCAGACTAGGCGGGAAAGCATTTGAACAATGTGCTGGTTTTATGCGTATCAAAAAGGGTGCAAATCCACTTGACGCAAGCGCTGTACATCCGGAAGCCTACGCCCTGGTGGAAGCCATGGCCAAAGACCTACAGGTATCAGTTGGTGAATTAATCGGCAATGAGCCATTGATTAAGTCCATAGATCCTAAGAAATACATTACCGAAGCCTTTGGAGAACATACCATCAAAGACGTTTTAATTGAACTTAAAAAACCAGGACTGGATCCACGTAGCGAAATCGAACAATTTGAATACGCCAATATATACAAAATTGAAGATGTCAGTATAGGCATGGTGGTTCCGGGTATTGTCACTAATATTACCCGCTTTGGCGTTTTTGTAGATATTGGTGTTAAACAAGATGGCCTGGTACACGTCTCTGAACTTGCGAACAGATATATTACGGATCCAAACGAAGTCGTTAAATTAAACGACAAAGTAAAGGTTAAAGTGATGGAGGTGGATATACAACGCTCAAGAATCGGGCTATCAATTCGTCAGGCAGAGGAAAATGGAAGCCCAAGCAATGGCAGCAGTAAAGGCCCTCAAAAGGAAGAGATAAGGCCAGAACAGAAAATAAAAAGCCCGAACAAGACCTTTCTTCTATGGCCATGGGAGATGCACTCTCTTTGCTTAAAAAGAAATTCGGCAAATAGAACGGGCAAAAACAAAAAACATTTGTCCAGATATCGTTTAAGTTAATAAATAAGGCGAACAGTGTAAAAATGCATATTAACACTATTCGCCTTTTTTATTTTTAAGGAGATAAACCTCCATTAGTTAACTCAACACCTCATCACCACGATAGAGCGGAGCATAATCTTTTGGAATCATCAGGCTAGCCGCTGTAGATAGCCTAAGCATTCCTTTAAAGCCACCTGCCAATCTCTTGGTTGGATGCCATAATCGCGGATAAGACTGCCTTTGTCCAGAACAGAATAAGCGGGCCTTTTAGCGGGCGTTGGAAAATCGGCCGTTGTAATCTCATTCACTGCACAGGTAAGGCCTGCCAGGTCCCTGATGGCCCTAGCAAAGTCATACCAGGAAATCTTGCCCTCATTACTAAAATGATAGATTCCTTGATGAGCCGCACCTTTTCCAATAATATCCATGATAGCCAATGCCAGATCTCTTGCATAAGTTGGTGCACCATATTGATCACCGACCACATTTATGGATGGACGTTCACTCATCAGACGTAGCATCGTTTTGACAAAGTTATGCCCATAGGCACTATATACCCAGGCGGTTCGGATGATAATAGTACCAGGATTATGGGCAAGCGCCGACTCCTCTCCTTTTAATTTAGTCTGCCCGTAATAATTGAGCGGATGAGTGGCTTGGTCTGGCATATAGGGAGCGGTTCCATTTCCATCAAAGACATAATCTGTGGAGATATGAATCAATTTGGCACCATATTCACGGCATAATGTAGCTATTTTGCCAGGTGCGATGCCATTAACGGCCATGGCCAGTTCTTTTTCTGTCTCGGCTTTATCTACCGCAGTATAAGCACCCGCATTGATAAAAAATGCAGGCTTATACTGCTCAAAAATAGCTTCAAACTGTTCCGGTTTTGCAAGGTCTAACTGATTTCTGTCCAGAAATACAAACTTATATCCCGGATATGACATGTGAATATCCAGCAATTCGCTGCCCAGTTGGCCATTTTTTCCGGTTACTATAATCGTAGGAGTCGTTACGCTCAAAATAATAGGAGGTTTTAACGGTTACAAAATTCCAAAACATGACTTGTTATATGGGCTAATTGCTGCTCATCCAGTTCAGTATGGATGGGTAGTGATATCACCCTGGATGTCAGATAATCAGTTACAGGCAAGTCATAATCCGTTTCAAAAGCAGCAAACATCTGCTGACGATGGCCTGGCACCGGATAATAGATCATAGCTGGGATCTGCTGCGTGCTCAAATAAGCCTGCAAACCGTCTCTATCCACTCCTTCAAGAATTAATGTATATTGATGAAATACATGGTTGGATTTGTCACTTCTGACAGGTGTTTTGATTTTTGGATGCCCGGCGAATGCCTTATCATAATAATCTGCTGCCTGATTACGCGCAGCAATATACTCATCTAAATGCGGCAGTTTAATATCTAAAATAGCCGCCTGAATAGTATCCAAACGGGAATTGACCCCAACGACTTCGTGATAGTATCTTTTGGCAGAACCATGTGAGGCAATTATCCGCATTTTGGCGGCCAGTGTATCGCTATCCGTGCATATCGCACCTCCATCGCCATATCCGCCCAAATTTTTTGAGGGGAAAAAAGAAGTCGTACCGATATCACCAATGGTGCCTGTTTTCTTAACGGACCCGTCACTGAAGGTATAATCACAGCCAATCGCCTGGGCATTGTCTTCAATAACAGCTATATTGTGTGCTTTTGCAAGCGCCATTAAGGGTTCCATGTCGGTGGCCTGCCCATACAGATGCACCGGTACGATGGCCTTTGTTTTGGGAGTAATGGCCTTTTTAACGGCATCAATATCCATACAAAATGTATCCTTATCCACATCCACAAAGACCGGTTTAATCTTTAACAAGGCCACTACTTCAGTCGTAGCTATAAAAGTAAAAGAAGGCGTAATGACTTCATCACCTGGTTGTAAGTCCAGTGCCATTAGCGCAATCTGCAACGCATCTGTTCCATTTGCACAAGGAATTACATGCTTAATTCCCAAGTAGTTACCTAAATTTTCAGCGAAAGTTGCTACAGGTTTGCCACCGATAAAAGCGGCACTTTCCAGCACATCAATGACTGCTTTATCGATCTGTGGTTTTAATTTTTGATATTGGGTCTTTAAATCGACCATCTGTATAGGACGCATAAATTTTGAATGTTTATGCGGCAAAAATAAACTAAAACCAAGGAATTGCCGGTTAAAATCCATATAAGATCCTCTTTGTAGTAGCCAGAATTATTCAGTTAGTTTCTTTTGGGAAAACCAGGTAATTAGCTCCACCAATCTTGTTGGCCATTTTCCATATATTTGCTTTATAACGCCTTGGGGTTATTATGATCAAAATAACCTCAGCACACTGCCAGCTGTATCAAAAATTTAGAAATGCAATCTTTTGCTAAAATGCGTTACAAGAAAATGCAGATTACCTAGAAACGAAAAGACATAACCTACAATTAAAACACAATGAAAATCAGCATATTAGACGATTATCAAAACGTAATTAAAGACCTTACCTGTTTTAAGCTACTCCAGGGACAGGATATAAGCATATTGCACAAAAGTCTAAAAGACCCGGTGGAGCTGGCTGCTCATTTAAGCGATACGGAAGTACTGGTACTAACCAGAGAACGTACGCAGGTTAATGAAGCGTTACTATCCTTACTGCCTAACCTTAAACTGATCAGTCAAACAGGGAAGATTTCCAATCACCTAAATCTGGCAGACTGCACAAAATATGGTGTTGCAGTGGCTGAAGGCGTTGGCTCACCTGTTGCACCAGCGGAGCTAACCTGGGCCTTACTATTAAATACCGTTAGAAAAATTCCTCAAGCCATTGAAGGGATGAAAAACGGAGACTGGCAGATCAATATGGGCGACTCTATTTATGGGAAAACAATAGGTATCTGGGGCTATGGCAAAATTGGTCAAAAAATAGCGCAATACGCCAAAGTCTTCGGTGCCACTGTCCTGGTTTGGGGCAGTGAAAACTCCAGACAAAAAGCTCTGGAAGATGGATTTAATGCAGCAGCTTCAAAGGCTGCGTTCTTTGAATTGTCCGATATTGTCACTTTACATTTAAGACTCAATAAGTCTACAAATGGTATTGTAAAGCCGGAAGATCTGATGATGCTCAAACAAGGTGCCACCCTCATAAATACTTCCAGGGCGGAGCTGATTGAAGCCGGTGCCCTTTTAGAGGTGCTAAATAGCGGCAAGCAAATTAATGTAGGCACAGATGTTTATGACGAAGAGCCTATTTTTGACAAGGATTACCCCCTGCTTGCCTTTGACAACGTAGTCTGTACACCGCATATAGGATATGTGGAACGCAATGGCTATGAACTGTATTTTGGCAAAGCCTTCGAGAATGCGCTCAACTATATAAATGGAAGTCCGACCCTAATCGCTAACCCGGAGGTATTGTAATCAATATGCGTACGTTAATTGATAATGTACGTTTGCTCATTATTTATGCTTAGCAATAATCACTTGCCAGATGGCTTTTTTGGCAAGTGAAGATTTCAGTATCTTTACAGCTAAAAAGAAGAAACATCCCTTTAAACCTGATTAACCATAATAACATCAATTACGCCTTGATTTTAGGGAAAATTGATTTTTAAAGTAACCATTACTGATTGATGGACATTATGTAAAAAACCATCAGCTCCTGAATAAAACCATAGGAAACACATGAATCAACTTCATACGCTATATACGGTTATTGACCTTGGAGGCACTTTCGCCTTTGCCATCAGTGGTGCTATTGCAGCTAAGGTCAAAGGCCTGGATATCTTTGGGATACTGGTCGTTTCCTTTACCGTAGCCTGTGGTGGGGGTATTTTAAGAGATATCAGTATTGGGGCCATCCCTCCGACAGGCATTTCTGACTGGCGCTATCTTTTTGTATCCCTAATTGCCGCAGCTGTGGCAGTAGGTATTAGTCCGATTTTAAAATTACTGAATCGCCCGGTAATTCTCTTTGATGCACTAGGACTGTCTTTATTTGCAGTGACTGGAGCGCAGAAGACCTTAAGTTATGGGCATAATTACGAAGTAGCTGTTCTGTTAGGGATACTAACTGCAGTGGGTGGCGGTGTCATCCGTGATATTTTCCTTAACCGCATCCCGGTGATCTTTGAAAACGAAATCTACGCATCAGCCGCACTTTTAGGAGCGCTGGTGGTTGTCACCGGTAATTATCTGGGCATTTCCAATCAATGGACCTTCCCTGTGGGATTTTTGCTCTGTTTTACCTTAAGAATACTGGCCCTGAAATATCACTGGAAATTACCCACCTTCAACAAATCAAAGTAATAATAAGATTACCCAAGTAAATTTTGAACTAAAGAGCAGCTGAATTTCTTAGCTGCACAATTAATCTATCTTGCTAGTTTCAGTCCAGCTTCAACTTTCTGCCAATAATAAATATTTTATTTGAAAACCGCTCTTTCCCTTTCTATTTTCATTTTTACCATCTTTTTGAATTGATCATTTACCCCCTTTAAAAGTATAATCAGACTTCCTTTTTCTTTTGCGTAGGGGTTTGTAATACTATCCACCAAAATAGCCTCCTGGCACTCCTTAATAAAAGGATGGCTCATTTCGTGATGGTCGTCTGTCACCAGAACGATATTTTCCAGGTTCATACTAAGACTTTCAGGGATCCAGTTCAGGTAACTAGCATTATCACTTAAGGGCGTAGGAAGATTTAATTTATCCTTATAATAATCCACGGCTCCAGCCTGACCATAGTTATCACAATAAATTATCGTACGGCTTTTCTGGGCTGCATCTAATAAATTATAGGCCTTTGAGACCTTAACAGCTATTTCCTGCCATCCCAGCATATCAGCAAAATCCTGCGGCAACGGATGATTTTTAAGGTCTTCCCATTGTAATAGACCTGTTTTGGCAGCACCTGTTTTTTGGTAATAACCTGCTAACTTAACAGGTTTCCAGACGGGCAGCATCAGCGGAATTAAAAATATACCAAGTGTTACTGTATAAAAAATAAGAACAGTAATCAATATTCTTGCTGTCCTATTGGTGATCAACCTTTCTATTGAATAGGCGCCAAAGGCGAATACAATTGGATAAGCGCCCAGAGCGTAATAATTTTTTCCATGCAGGATTATTAAAATCAGCAGCACTGATAAAAATGCCAGTCCAACAAATCGGTACGCCTGCAGACGCTTAGAAAACAGCAAAAAACCTAAACCCGTTATCCATATATATATCGTCGGCAAGTTCATCAATAATTGATCCTTTAAAAAGCCTGTGGGCGTAACATATTGCAACTGATATTTATTGAGCAATTCCATATGGTGAATAATCGGTAACCCATGCATAAATTGCCAAATCAAATTGGGCAAAAAAATCAAAAAACCAATTAAGGAAGCGATCCAGAAATGTTTATTAAATAGAACTTTCCGACTCTTGGTAAGAAGCAGCCCTAAAACCATACTAATAATAAACACGCCTACTGAATATTTGCTCATCATCCCAAGTCCCGCAGCGACGCCAAATAAGTAAAGCCATTTCATCGACCCTGTTTGTATATAACGGATAAGTCCAAACGCAATAAGGGTATCAAAAAAAACTTCTGGACAATTAGGCTGAAAGAGAAAAAATAATCTCAGATAAACACCAAATACAAAAGGCAAAAAGAGCAAACAAAGCGCAAGTGTTTTACCTCCAAGCGCTTGTAACGTCTTTGCACAGATTATAAAGGTTCCCGCACCAAATAATGCCGGCCAGATTTTTATCCAGAACAATCCTCCTCCAAAAAGATCCGTAATAAAGGCAAATAAGGATAACATTGGTGGCACTTCCATAAAGCCCCAGGCCATATGACGGCCTTCTGCCAGGTAAAGCAGTTCATCACGGTGTGGACCATAATAGCCGCTTTGTAATAAAAATGGAACAATCACAATTAAAATTGCCAGGAAGTAAAGCAATCTGTTAGCTGAAACAGTTGTACCTCCGGAAAGTCCTTTTGTCATAACAGTGCTTGAATTTAAATTCAAAAAGAGAACAAACCATCTGTAAACCAATCCTCCCAAAAAACCTTTTAAAGATAGGGCATTCCTTGCAAAAGCTATTCACCGCTCATCAAACAATCAATAACAAATTCATAATCAAAAAGAAATAAAGCCCATCAATAAGCATTCTTATAAAATTCCTTAAACAGCTGACTTTCTATCTATTATAAATATTTAAATCAAATACAGCTACCTGGAATACCAGACATAGCCAAAGCGAAAAAATTTTCTTATCTTATTTTCCTTTAAAGGTTTGAATGCAAATTCCCGCTCCATCATTTTAATAAAATTGATTAATTGTTGCTTTCTTTTAGGATTCATGCTTGCCGGTTTAAGTTTATAATCAGAAATATTTAATCGCCTTCCATCCTTGAAATAAATACAAATTGAAATCGTAAAAACAGTAGAAGTCTTATAATCAAAACTGTAGAATCCGACAACATCAGATTTCTGGTAACAGATATTTGCTCGGTTAATTTTAAAGTACCTTTATTTCTTTCGTTGACCATGTTTTAAGGTTTAGTCTTGTTAGACCATCCTTGGCACCGATCCATAAATTATTATGAGCGTCGGCAAATCCCGTATTAATAGCTGCATGCGGAAGCTTAGGATAACTATCTGCACCAAGATGAATGGCTTCTCCTCCATCGTAACGGTAAAGGCCATTGCCCGTAACCAGCCACAACATCCCAGACCTGTCCATTTCAAACCATTTGATAATCTGCTGGCTGAACTCATCAGGGAGGCGAATATCATGCAATAAAAAACTATTTTCCTGCGTAAAAGCAGCAAAAGAGACACAAAAATGTAAAAATTTGTTTCACGTCAATATTTGAAAAATCAGATGCTGTTTAATACTTCCCTTAGAACGAAGCTATTACATTCTTAACCGTCGGCAAAAACAATATGGAAACAAAAACCAAATGTCACAATATTATGTCTAGAGTCAAGCCTTAATACCCAAACGAAAACCACCTAGATATGTGCCTGGCGGGACTTGAACCCTCCAACATAGAGCCAAGGAATTAGACATTAAGATACTTTTCCTGTCAATCCAAAGGTCGCGTTTCATAAAAAATGTGCCAAATCTTTCTTCAAAACTAATAAATTCCAAAATCCCTTAAGGCTTTTAAAAGAAAAAATCATCTACAATGACGAAAACAGGTAAGGAAGTGCAATGCATTTTCATAATATTGAAAATGCAATAAATACCATAGCTCAAATGCTTCATTGCTCCAGGTGCAACCTACCATAGAATTATGGCAACGTTGAATAGCGCGTTAAAGTCCTGAGCAGAAAAGCTGTCCTTATCAAAACCTACCCAAAGCCTGTCTATCTTGGGTGTTGTATTCTTTTCGTATACAGTTTGAAAGCGCAAAGCTTCACCCACTAATGATTGTGTATTTCTTCCGGTTCCGGCAATATCTATTTGATATGCAGTCAAAACTCCTTTCGGTAAATTCTGTTTCAAGGCTTCAAAATAGTTAGGCTCCGTCACTTTCCCCTCACAGTCAATCACATAATATTTCCATCATTCCGTATATCTTTTTTATGCTTTTGCTATTCCCGGGCAAAACGCTTTAATCACTCATTAGGTTCTTTATTTTTCTTGCCATTCCGTTACTATATTAGATAAGTTACCAATAAACGGAATCGCGCCATAACGACCCTCAATATAATCTTTTTCAAAAGAACGATCCTTTCGAATCGTTTTCCCTTCTTCTTTATATTCGACTAAAGCGTACATGTCTGAAGCTCCATACTGATCCTTTTCCACGAAATAGATCTGATCTCTCCGGTAATTCCCGTAATATAATAAGTTAGTATCATGTGTCGCAAAAACCAGCTGAGCATTATTGCGATTAAATTCTTTAGAATTGAAGAGCTTTGTAACAGCAAGTGTTAACAATGGGTGCAAACTGTCATCCAATTCATCGACAACTAACACGCCTCCACCATTCAAAACGTCAAACATAGGGCCGGAAATATTAAAAAGCTTGTTGGCCCCAGCCGACTCCTGACTACGCATATCAAATTCCACTTTACCAACAACTTTGTCTTTTGCGTTATACTTTTTATGTATTGTCCTGATGTCCATTTTGAATGCGCCCTCCAAATCTGTCACTAATTGCTTGACGAGGCTTTCCGGTATGTCGTAAGGGAATTCTTTAGGATCAAATATTTTCTTGCTAATGGTGATGTCATCAAATCCTAAATCCAGTTTTTGTAAAAATCAAGTAGAGCTAAACTTGTTTGCTTATTCTCCAGCATCTTAAATGTAACCCCTTTATATCCTTCATGACTTAATCCAGAAATAGTATTAAAATTGTTGAACCATTGCAGGATCCTTTTAGCAATTTTACCGTTAAACTGATCTGCTACAGCAAGAAATAAAGCATTATCGCGGGTGCGTTCTTCCAGGCCTTTTCCCTCCGGAAAATTTTTCATCACTTCAATGCCATTTTCTTCTCGGAGAAACAAAGGCTTTTCAGCACTCATAATAGCTTCAAATAGCCATTCGGCATGTATTTTCTTGTCATCTACTTCAAAGCCATATCGATAACGAATGTCGTTAATGATAAAAACAGTCTCGAAAAAGGATGGTGCTTTTTCCGTTTCTGTATTTAGTAAGAATGGTGTGACCCCTAATACATTAGTTGATGATTTATCAAAAGAGAGCAAAACTAATCTTCTCATTGTGGACATCGCACGGATGAAATTGCTTTTACCACTCGCATTCGCTCCATAAATTACGGCTCCTTTCAGCAAAGCACTGCGTTCCGTAGAGAAAATATTAGTATCATTATGCTCTTTTATGGAAGTAGCCGCAAGGTTGAGCGTTGTCTTGTTTTTGAACGAAAGGAAATTGCCTACTGAAAATTTAAGTAACACACTTATGTATTTATGAGAGATTATCTCAAAAATACATAAGTTTAATTATAAAGCAAAATTTGAGAAGAAGTCTCAATTTTGAACATATATAGGCATAGGTTTAAATACAACAGTTGCTAATTTTGTGTTTTTTTGTTGATTATCAATATTTTTTGATGTCATCAACATATTCGATAGACTAGCAAACGAAAAAACCCTTGTAAATCAAACGATTACAAGGGTTAATTGTGTGCCCCGGGCGGGACTTGAACCCGCACGACCATTGCTGATCACAGGATTTTAAGTCCTGCGTGTCTACCAATTCCACCACCAGGGCGGTTGAAAAAAAATCCCGCAACTTGCGGGATTTTGGAGCGGAAGACCGGGCTCGAACCGGCCACCCCGACCTTGGCAAGGTCGTGCTCTACCAAATGAGCTACTTCCGCTTTTATACTTTATAAGTGTCTGTTAAAGAGCTAATTACCTTGTTTCCGTAATTGGATTGCAAAGATAATATTTAATTTTACACTTCCAAATTTTTTTCAAAAATTATTTATACTGTGGCGTATATAAAGTGCTGCTTTGAATCTCAATATCTGGTTTACCCATGTATCGATTTGCCCACAGTTCATAGAATACTGTAAACATTAAAAGAACAAATCCAATTACCTGAACATAAAATAAGAATCTGGAAGAAGAGACTTTATTGTAACTATAGTCCATATTCTTCATTTTTTCTAATTCTTGCTGATATTCATGATTTTCGTGACTCATAATGTTCTATTTAAAATTACTTTGCAAATGTAAGTATGAAAGAGAAAACGCGCAATATTATTTTATAAAATCTTCAAACTTTTTTTTCCTTTTAAAAAATACTGCCATACCAGCAACCCATCATACACGCCTGAAAGCTTTAGCAGCTGCCTATTTGAATGCACCTTACTATTGTTTTTACCAAGGCACCATTTATAAAAGGCCATATGTGCATTCCAAATAGCTTTAACAGAAGTAAAGTCGCCACCAACCAGGCATTTTACTGCAAATACGCCGTCAAGCATCAGCCTGAGCGGCAATTTCCATCTTTTTTCTTTGATTGAGAGATTGCGCGATAGCATCATAAGACTGTTCCTGAAATTTAAAAAAGTCTTCCGATAACCTTTGGGCAGGGTGCCTCCGCCTACATGATATACCACAGACGCTGTACAACAGGCAATCTTATAACCAGCATTTTGTGCACGCCAGCAAAAGTCTATTTCTTCCTGATGCGCAAAGAACACCCCATACAATCCCTTCAATTCTTTATAAACCGGCGCTTTCACAAATAAAGCGCAACCCGATGCCCAAAAAATATCTTTACTTGTTTTAAATTGGCCTCGATCTTTTTCTATATCATCAAAAACCCGTCCTCTGGCAAAAGGATACCCCAGTTTATCAATCCACCCTCCTGCCGCACCAGCGTATTCAAACTGCTCTTTTTGCTTATGCGCCAGTATCTTAGGCTGGCAGACCGCCAGCCGCTCATCTGCTTCCATTAATGCTATAATATGAGTGATCCAATCTGCACTTACTTCAACATCAGAATTCAGCAGGACAAAATAGTCTTCTTGTCTTTTAAGCAGCGCCTGATTATACCCTTCAGCAAACCCAAAATTTTGCTCCAGCTGATCCAATTCAATTTGTGGATATTTGGTTTGCATAAAAGCCACTGAATCATCTGTTGATCCATTATCAGCCACCACTACCTTATAATTAGGGTAAGTAGTAGCCATAACAGAAGGCAGGAACTTTTCCAGAAATTTCCGACCATTATAATTTAGAATAACAATTGCAACAAGTGGATACCGCATTAATTAAGACTATTTCAGCAGCGAAGCTATTATTTTTGCCGTACATTCCTCTAACCCAATGGTTAAAACTGCCGATTGATTTATTATAGTTTACTGCTCAAAGGTCACAGAAAAGACCAGCATTTGGGTTCTAAATCGCTGCATTACATTGGAATAGGGGTTTTCTGTGTCTCTAACATGGCTATTACCCAGTGTATTGGATATTTTTATCTGCGGGGAAATCACCGTAAATGGCAGATAAAAATTAAATCCAATGCCCCCTTCATAGCCCAGGTCGCCCTTTCTAAATAAAGGAGGTGGGTTTTGATCTAATTGCATGGCCTCTTTATATTCACTGGAATTCGCAGTCAGATTAATATCGTATTTCATGCCGCCAAACATATAGACCCTAAAATTGCGAATCCTGTCAGAATTAAGTTTTAATTGCAATGGAATACTTAGGATATTAGCCGGAAGCTTTATATTTTCAATGGGCTTCTTTTCGGGGTGAGCGGAAAGATAATCGGCTGTATAATAATAAGAAAGATATTTGGAGCCCCCCAGAATCAATTTAGGCACAGTTCTGATTTCCAGCCGGTCAGAAAGCCTTTTTGTCATCATAAAACCAAGTGCCAGGCCATTGCTACTATGGGGTTCTACCCTGGAAAAGGTAGATTGCTCTTCAAAAGCGGCCGCACGGGTTGTTGCCAGATTACTATTATTATAACCAATACTAATCCCAAAATAAAAAGGTAACTGGTCATGATTTTCCCTGTTCAGACGGGGCTGCGCTGCCACAAATCCTGTAAATAACAGTGCGGTTATCAGGCCAGTAACATTTTTGGTTCTTAAAATCATGACAATGACTAAATTAGTTAAATAAGCAACAAATATCTTTAAAAAACGTCAGTCTTGCCAATTAATTATATCAACTACCTTTAAACTAGATTTGAAATTGTAATTTTGCAAAAATTTTGGCCGATGAGTGAAGAATTAGAACAAAATCTGATCGATGCGCAGTTTGAGCTGTTGCTTCACGATAAGGATATCGTTAAACTCCAGGATTTCTTAAATGAACAGGGGATTAGCGATGTAGTGGCCCTAATTGACCGGTATCCTGAAAATGAAGCGGCTATTATCCTAAATATGGCAGTGCATAGAGCCTCCAGGGTCTTTAAGCTGCTGGATATCTCTACCCAGAAATCGATCATCAAAGAGCTGCCTCCCTTTAAAACGGCAGAATTACTGAACCAATTGTCTCCCGATGACCGTACAGACTTTTTGGAAGAACTACCCAAAAGTGCCCTCAGAGATCTGATCAAACTACTCAATCCTGAGGAAGTAAAGATTACACTCAGAATGCTGGGATATCCAGAGGACAGTGTCGGCCGTCTGATGACTCCTGACTATATCTATGTCTATGAGACAGATACCGTTGCTGAAGCCTTCAGGATCATACGCAAAAATGGCAAGAATTCAGAAACCATCGACGTGATCTATGTCATCAATAAAAAAGGAGAATTAGTTGATGACTTTAGAATCAGGGACTTAATCCTGGCATCCTCCGATATGAAGATCAGTGAACTCATGGATGGAAGGATCATTGCCTTAAATGTCAATGATGACCAGGAAAAGGCAGGACATATATTCAGGATGAATAACAGAGTGGCCCTGCCTGTCGTGGACGACAATAATATCCTACTGGGTATTGTAACCATTGATGATATCCTATGGGTAACGAATGAAGAGTATAGTGAGGATATGCAGAAAATGGGGGGTACAGAAGCTTTGGATGAACCTTACCTGGATACACCTTTCTTTAAACTGATTCGGAAAAGAGCTCCCTGGCTGATTATTCTTTTCTTAAGTGAAATGCTGACTACCTCAGCCATGACGCACTACGCCGACGAATTGAAAAATGCAACAGTCCTGGCCTTATTTATCCCCCTGATCATGTCTAGCGGTGGGAACAGCGGCTCACAGGCATCTACCTTGATTATTCAGGCCATGGCTGTGGGCGAAGTAACCCTAAAAGATTGGTGGCGTATTATGCGCAGAGAAATCCTCAGTGGGCTGACCTTAGGGCTTATATTGGGCATCATCGGCTTTTTAAGAATTTCCTTATGGGAATTTTTCTATAACATGGGCATTTGGGATATCACCTATGGAGAACATTGGCTGCTGATCGCTATTACGGTAGGCTCGGCTCTAGTAGGTATTATTCTTTGGGGTTCGCTAACCGGATCCATGCTACCCATTTTACTCAAACGCCTTGGCGCTGACCCGGCTACTTCCTCTGCTCCATTCGTTGCAACACTAGTGGATGTAACGGGTATTATTATTTATTTTGTTACCGCTTATTTTGTCATGGGTCAGCTTATTCAAAGCGGCGCATTGAATCTGCCTACTTGATTTAGAAATAAGAGGAAAGATTTTTGGGTTTTCACATTGAAACCTATATTTTTGCACCCGTTAAATGGCTCGGTAGCTCAGCTGGATAGAGCAACTGCCTTCTAAGCAGTAGGCCATTGGTTCGAATCCAATCCGGGTCACATGATAATCAAGCACTTACAGTACATGCCAAGTAAGTGCTTTTTTATTTGATACCTAATTTGATAGATATTTTTTAAATATTAATTTAAAATCTAAATCAAATATGGCCATAACTTTTGAACAGATTGAAAGGCTCATTAATGAAACGACTTGTACACTCTATGCCGATATAGAAGATAGATCACAACAAGAATTTGATTTAAACGAACTGTTAATCGCTGAAGAGCAAGATTTTTCCGAACACACTTCTAATTATGACGGGGAAGTTCACATCCTAAGTGAATTTCAGAAAATTGATTTCCAAAAGAAATCAAATGACCTCTAAAAGAAAAGAATTGGAGGTTGATTCCATGACATTTACAACCTAAGATTTGATTTGCCTGTTACATAATCCTAATTTCGACTATTCTTTTTTTGGCAATGGAGTTGTTGGTATTATTTTCACGAACCATTGTATAAAGAGGATATACTTAAATCATATAGTATAACTTAATTATATTCATTCCGAAATCGCCTTGCTTAAAGATTGTAATAGATAGGGCAACTTTAGATAAGCAATAGTTTGTATTGTTACCATTATGAACTTTGTGGGAGCAGAGCTGAACCAATCCTTGGGTTAACTGATCGATCTGGTGCCTATGCATACCACTTTTCACCCTTTTGTCTACTATTTTGTTTAGCACAAAAAGCGCATTTTATGAATTTCAAAAAGAAGTATTTACATTTAGTCCCTCATAAGCAGTTAGTTTTGGTTGCAGCCTAGGTTTTACATAGGCCTTTTTTATGCTTGAATGCCCCTGAAATGGTGAATTATTTTGCATCTTTGTATACCATTATGGAAGTAGTCTTTCAGTCAAAGGTCCGAATGAATTAACTTTGTAAAAAGAGGTCATGACAAAAGAAGTAAAAATTAAAAAAGGCGAAAAAATGTCCGTAGACCCACGGCTTACAGGTCTTGATACATGGGTAGAAGGTGAGGTAATAGATATTTACACAAACCCTTTCAAGGGGCTTATAATAGCCATCAAAGACTCATTAGGGCGTATTTTCTTTGGCGAAAGTGAATATTTTAAACTTGCATAAGGATGTACGCTATTAGCTTTGACATAGTCATAAGCCTTAAAAATATTGGCTGGTTTGGAAACGCTGTCAGAGATATTAGGGCTTGCAGAGCGGAAGACTGGTCTAACTTTACATCATTTTTTAAGGAAGATATTTAGTAGATATGAAAAAAAGAAGAAAACAGGCAGTCCGCAAAAAACTGGGAAAAAGAAAGTAAAATTTAACGCCAAAGCCCCTTTGACGGAAAAGGACTTATATTTTTCTGACCCTAAAGTAATGGCACACATTCAGGAAGGAATAAGTGATATGGAAAATGGGAGAATGGAAGAAATCAAATTAGAAGATATACGTGACTTATTAGGGTTATAACTTTACTCCCATAGACCTGGCCAGAAAATGGCAAACGCGGGTTTAATAATACTTTCAATTTGATTGAGTTCCTTCTATTCGTAAGGTTTTGGCTTGTGTTTAAACGACTTGTCCGCCCTGTCTAAATTATATTCCCACTGCAACTTTGCCCAAATCCCCGCCCCCCAAAAACATCTTTGAAATTCTAATTTGTCATTTCCCAAGAGATTCCCCGCTTAAGATTAATAATCGCGGATAAATTTGTCCTTGTTACTCCTATTAATTCTGCAGCATCCTTTACGGTTACATTATATCCATCAACAATTTCTTCCTTCAATAACATACCGGGATGTTATACCACTATCTATTCTCATAACTTTTTTTTCTTGCTGGCAGATCTTAGCTGTCTCATTTGATCTAAGTCATCAAACCTTTGATTTGGGCTATTGTATCTTTTCAAGGATTTTATTTTATTCCTGACCTTCCTGCTCGCTGCCATTGTCATCCAATTCCACTAAATTCAGATTATTTTTGCCTTTCTCCCTACTGAGATCCATAAATATTCGTTTAGCAACATGTTTTATTAGCATTCAAAAATATATACTAATTTTATTGCAAATAAATGGCCTCCTATAATCGACATTAAAATCCAATCTAACCAATAACGCATAACCTATCTGCTATGTTTTTAAAAGTAAAAAACATATTAATCATTTGTCTATGCTGCCTATTTCTGTCAGCATGCAGCAAAGATGGCACTGTACTGAGCACTGGCTATGCAGAACCCTACCTTTCAGTTTCGGGTGAGCTGTTAGGCAGCTTTAGCAGTGCAGCAATTGGTCAAATAAAGATCCTGAACCGCAATGACAAATTTAAAATAATTATGGGAGCCAAATCCATTAGAAAGAAGCAGCCATTCAAATATTTAATTTTGTATGCGAAGCTGATGGATAAGACTGGCGCGAACAGCGGCACAGAATTCACGCCCATCGATCCAGAAAAAATCCAGTATTCATCTCTCTTATCGGGATCCAGCAAAGGGATAACAAGTGGGGATTCTGTTGAATATACAATAGACAATATTGCGCTCGAGCCTGGCGTTTATGATGCGCAAATGACCTTTGAATACGGCACTCAGAAAAAAATTATCAACTGTTATTTTGGGATTTCGACAAATCCTTAAACGGCGGCAAAACCATAAACAACAATAGGGTACTTGTTCAAAAAAAGCAATCACTTTATCACAAAAAAAGACTTATGCATTAGGCCAGCTGTAACATTTTTCTAAAATCAAAATCAGGATCTCGCATCTCTAATTCATTTTCCCTGGACTCTGCACTGGCAGCTTTTGCATACGCCATCATTTGTTTTTCATAATCATTAATAGCATCTGTTACATTACTAAAACGATCACTTACCAGGTTTTCAGTTAATATCGTCGCATCCATAAGCCCAATATTCACGCCCATTCCAGCAAAAGGAGGCATTAGATGCGCAGCGTCTCCAATCAAGGTAATGGGCAAAGGACGGTTGGGCTTCCAGGGCTGAGCAAGCGGCAGCACTCTTGTAGGCAGCCCTACAAATTGCGTCGTTTTTTCAATTAAGCTGTGATACAGTTCGCTCCAGCCGCCAAGCCTTGCTTTAAGATATGTAGAAGCCATCGCCTGATCAGAAAAATCAATTTTTAAGTCCTGTTCCAAATTCCCTTGCCAGGTCTCAGGTTTTTTAAAGATCAGGCCATAAGTCAATTTATCACCGTTCAGCGGATTTGCCACCAAAAGATTACCGCCACTGGCCACCATCAGTCGATGATTATCACATAATTTGTAAAATTCAGGCAAATTAACTGCTGGATCAGGAACATCTCCCTGCACAATAAAACTACCTGTTTCCTCCACCACCTCATCCGTTACAATACTTCTCATTTTGGCCATACCACCACTGGCTAGAATAACCATATCTGCTGTTGCTTCTGCACAATTGGCAAATCTTAGCCTCCACGCGCTATTTTGTGCTTCCAGCGAAACTAAATGACTGTCCCACTGGACCGAACCTGGCATTAAACTATCCAGTAACATCGTTCTTAATACATTTCTATTAATTTCCGGGTTATCACGGCGGTGTTCAGCAGTCATGGATTTTACCGCCATAATTCCACCCTGAATATCAGCGAATTTGATTCCCATGGGAATAGACAGTTCATAATATTTCTCTAAGAGTCCGGCCTTTTGTAATGCAAGTTGTCCCGATGTTTTGTGCAGGTCCAGCGTCCCACCCCAGATGCGGGCATCTCGATCTAGGTCTCTTTCATAGACAGTTGTCTTAGCACCCTTTAATTGTAGCAGCCTTGCCATCAAAAGTCCTACGGGCCCCGCTCCTACAATGGCTATTTTTTTATCGTTGAGTAACCTCATTCAAATTATTTTAAGTAATGCAAAGATAGGTCGTCATTTACGCATAAAATAGCTATATTGGACATACAAATAGTCCAAAAAGACATTTTATGATTCATATTCCAGCGCAAAATATACCAGAAGTCCTGCGTCAGTTTGCTGCCGCAATGAACACTAAAGTCATCAGCAATACCCTGCGTATCCCTGCAGCCTTTGGCAGCGGCTATTGCTCAGGCTACCTTTTTGGCGACCAGATTCGCCTATTAATTTTAAACTACACGCTCCATCAAGATATGGTGCTTAAAAATCCAGACAGCGATATACACCACAATATGATCCTTTTTAAACTGCAGCATGTATTTCCAGTGAATACGAAGCTCCAAAAAAGTCCACTACCCACTGTACTTATTGCCACAAGAAAAGTCGGACCCGATATTTTAATGCCCGTCCATACCCATACAGCTACGATCAATCTGGAGATCAATACCGATTATTTATCAGGTCTTATTGCCTCAACCGGCCAATCGACCATTATCGCCAGCCTGCTGGCCAATAACCAGCCATTACTATTTGAAGAAGCCATCCCCCCATCCCTACCCAATATCGTCCTGGAAATCCTAAACGCTCCTGCCAGCGATCCATTCCACCAATATTTTCTCCGCATTAAGGCAGAAGAGATTATTTGCCACTTATTAATGAACCTTGAAAAAAGAAAGGAAAAGAGATTGCAGCCATTAAACCAGGCGGATATTCAGCTGGTATATATGGTCAGAGACAAAATACTGGAAAATCTGGACAAGCCACCCTTATTATCAGCCCTGGCCAGTGACGCCGCTGTTAGTACATCCAAGCTTAAAATACTTTTTAAACAGGTATTTGGTAAGCCTATTTACAATTATTACCAGCAGTTCCGGATGCAGGAGGCTGCCCGTCTTTTAAAGGAGAAAGGTTTAGGCGTGGCCGAAGTTGGCTACCAATTAGGATTTACGAATATGAGCCATTTTGGGCGCTTATTTGAGCAACACATAGGGGTAAAACCCAAAAATATGCTTCACAGTCCTAAAAAAATATTGACTTAGGCAACCTTTAGTAAACATACTGCATTTAACCAATAGAAACCAGTACAATTTGGAAGCAATTAGAATTATTCAAGGATGCAAAGAAAATCAACCATGGGCCCAAAAAGCCTTGTTTGAACAACTGGCGCCTTCCATGATAATGGTTTGCAGAAGATATACCGGTAATCTACCTGATGCAGAAGAGGTCATGCTGTCAGGGTTCATGCAGTTCTTTTTAAAAATACATCTTTTTGAATACAGAGGCGAAGGAAGTATCAGCGCTTATCTCAGACGCATTATGATTCACGAGTCGCTGATGCATTTAAGAAAACAACCTAACATAACGGAGCAGGAAATTGAAGACACGTTGGTCAGCGAAGAACAAGATCCATTAGACCGACTATCCACAGCAGAAATTATGGAACTTATAACACGTCTGCCAACTGGATACCGGACTATTTTTAACCTCTATGTCATTGACGGAATGAGCCACCGGGAAATTGCAGATTTGCTTCATATAAAGGAAGGCACCTCAAAGTCTCAATTAAGTAAGGCCAGACGCCTGCTTCAGCAAATGGTCATTAAAATCAATAATCATGGCATCACAACATAAACACAATTCCACCCATCAAAAGGACAATCAAAAAGGCGACCAGCAAGATCCCTTTAACCAGATACAAAATACTAAGGACCAGGCATTAAGTAAACGCATCCTTGAATTGAGGGCAGAAAATTACGATACGGCCAAAGGCTGGGAAAAGCTATCAGGTAGACTACCCGTTAAGTCAACCGAGGTGCCTGTCCAACAATTAGCCCCGCCATCTGACAGCCAACGTCCACAGCAAAAAAAATCAAGGCCTTTATTATCCTTTTGGAAAATGGCTGTGGCCGCCATGGTACTACTGGCCGCAGGTTTTATTGTCGGCAGGTATTCCAACTGGCACAAGACAGGTAATCAGGGCAGGTAGCTATTCAGCGGCCTAACACTCCTATCCGGCAATCAGCGGATTCCAAGCGTTCCGCCAAGGCAGTTGGTACAAGCCGAATAACATCCATTCAAAAAGACACAAAAGCAACTGGAACAAAACAGCGAATAAACCTCCCCGGTCCAATAAATAACCTCCACCAAGATGCCTATACACAAAGTAGTCATAAAAATAAAGTTCATCTCCACCATAACGACAATAAGGCAAACAATACAGCTCTAAATTTCAATAACACAGTTGCCAGTATTAGCAGTAGCAGTCCTGGCAACAATGCCAGTAAGACTGCTGCGCAATCATCTATACCCAGTCTGGATTTAAATAAATCAATGGCCACAATAAAGCCCGACGCGCAAACAAATAATAGGCAAGTGATTGATAAAAAATTAGCAGTAACGGCTATGCCCATACAGATTCCCACGCAAGTTTTGGGGCAGGTTTCGGGCGCCGAGACAAACAACAGCAGTTTGCTGCCCTCCTCGGCCACCGAGGCGCAGGACCAGACGCAAACGGCCCTTCCTGTCATCGCCCTTTCCGCGATCCATATGGAGGCAGCCCTTCCAAGCGTAAACAGGCAAATGGGCCATCAAAATAATACCAAATCAAATATATATAAAACACTTAGCCGTAAAAGCGGCGCATCTTCACAAAACCCCTTTAAAATCAGATTCTAAACAGTTAGGTAATAATCATTTCTAAATACAGACCCGATGAAAATTAAAATGTTATTCAGTACCCTTCTAGTATTTAGTGCAGCGACCAGCCTGCATGCACAATACTTTGATCCACACACCGACCTTATCACAGGCAAATCCCCCACCAATAATATTACAATTCCTCTTAAAGAAGGCTATAGCTTAGACTTGGGTCGTGGAAACAAACTCTTTATACCCAGGGTTAATAGTTATCCAGGGTCTAAATCCGGATTAAAAGGGCTGCTACCCACCGCTCAGTTAATAGAGGCCGTAAAAGCAACTTATGCAAGGTTCAAAGATTCTCTGCAAGATCCGCTCACGGTTAAAAAGATCCAGTATTTAGATTTTAATGGCAAAATCAAAACGCTGGTCAGTCAAAAGCCAGCCACAGAAGAAAAGTTATACTATACGGCAGATGGCCAAACCTCCATGGTAAAACCACAAATGGATTCCATCACCATTGCCAGGGTAGACTCAACAGCCAATTACTATAGACCCGCGGTGATTATCTTTACCCTTAATTCCATAAGTGATTTTAGTAAGGTAGCAAATAGTGCGCTAATAGATCAATTTATTGACAGCATAGAAGCAGCCATCCCTGCTAAAGTCGCCAGCCATGCTCCCTGGAAGTATTTCATGTACGGCAATTACACCTTAAATAATCAAAACAGCTTTTCAGGCAACCTTAATTCCACCTTAAATGTCCAACGCACGTTTACGATCGGTTTTTCTGCCGACATCCAAAATATCAAAAACCACTTTGTGCCTTCTGCCTCTATTGGCATATCTATGTTCAATTATTTTAAAAAGCAACCCAACAGTTATAATGGATTCGGGCTCTACTGGACGCCTTATTTTTTCTTTGATAAAGACCAGAATGGTAAAACAAAGACCTATCGCAACGACTTTTTATTTGCCACCTACACTACAATTACCGATAGAAAAGATATTGGTAATAAACTAGACATTTTTCTACCGATCTCACTTGGTTATCTGATTCACAGAAAAGGAGATTTTCTGGAAAAAAACACCTTCGGTTTTAATGCATTTGGGGTAAAATACGGCAATGCCACGTTAAAACCATTTATCTATTTCCATAATTTTATTAAAGGTGTTACTCCCAGCATTCAGCTCAGTATTGGTATTGGTAAATAATTATGCATATACCTTAAAAACTTATTTTAATTACGCTGAAACTGGCTGCTTATTTCTATCTTAAAACTGCCATCTGTCTTTTAGTGTCCTATGCCAGCGTATTTTTTAAGTATTCAAACCAGGCTTTATTTCTAATTAAAAGGTCCATACTGCCATATATAATCAGATAGATCTGCGCCCCATTTTTTAGGGTGATTCGAAGAGGCGACCAGGCGTATCCAAAGTTTTTAGAGAGCCTTGGTGGATACAAGTCATCATAACCCAGATAAATTGTTTCAATTAGATCAAAGGGGATCTCTTCCTTCTTCTCATTTGACTTTCCAAACAGTTCTATCCCATTGTCCGTCAGTAGCAAACGTCCCTTATGCTGTAAAAGCGGAAAAATGCCAGTGGTCAGCATTAACAGGTCGTTTTTCTGATTACGTTTGGCTAGTTCAAAATCATAACACCACCTGACTGAACGTACTCGATTTATCCAGTCATTCCTTTTATTACTTTGCATTCTACAAAGGCTTTTAGATTTTACTCACTTATTTAAGCATTGGCCAAGTGCCAATAGCCTGCCCCTGCCCTGGTCAGCCTTCACAAATATAACGTAAGCTGTTGTAAAGGCAAGTATCATCACACATTAAATATAACCTCTATACATAAAAATACCTTTTCTTCCAATCTTGAACCGATTGGTAAAAAAGGTATTTTATTTTAGCCGACTATCCTAATCTATAGTTGAATAGGCAAATATAAACGACGACGACTCAAAGCGCTGCAGCCATTTATTTTTTATGTTCTTTAATCAGCGGGATACTTGCTCCAATGGACAAAATCATTTCATCGGTCGCAATAAATTGCTTAGCCCGTCCCTCATAAAGTCTTAAATTATAATACTGGGCCGCCAGAATTTTATCGGTAAATTCCAGATAAGCGTATTTGAAAAAAGTAGCCCTGATACCGGCCTCAAAGCCCATGTCAAATCCGCCAAACTGAAAACCTTTTTTGTTGGCGTGGCCATCAATTACGTTTTGCACATGCGGAATCACAATACCAGCCCCACCTTTGACTAATAAAGCCGCATCAAACCAGCTTTTATTAAAGCTGGTTAAATGTTTTCTATGGACCAGATTAATCAATAGGAAATTTGCGCCGTTGTTGAGCTGATATTTCATAAAACCTGACCGGTTGTTAATAAAAGTATCGACTGGTACACCATTCATCATCCCTTTTGCATGTAATAGCTGATTGTCTGCCACCACAAACTTTGTATGATCAAAATTGGCCTCAATCGCCCAATTATCCTTAAAGAAATAGCCCAACCGGTAATTGTATTGCGGGATGGTAAGCGCACGATTAAAAAGACCTTCATTCCAGCCTGGATGATCAGAGGCAAGGGTATTATAGAGCGTATAATCATTGCCCAGCTTCGGTTGATAAATATGAATATTGCTGGGCAGATACCACTCCTTATTATATCCCCAGGAGAGATAAAGCTCTCCTTTTTTACCGACAGAATTCCCTTCATCTGACAAGTGAAAACTGTGTTTATGTTTTTTTTCTTTATGAAATTCCTGTGCCTGAATCTGGGTAAAGATCCCCAGTGCTATTACAGCCAATAAGGCGGCTTTTAAGAAGATGGAACGCATAGTATATGCTTGAATTTTCGAATTATTTGTAAATGAACTTATATGATATAGTCCGACTACCATATCGGGCGCGAAGTTAGGGTATTCCACTAAAAAAAGCGCCATCTAATCAATTTGTAAGATGGCGCATATATTAGGAGTGCTTTAACGAATAATAAAGGTTAATCCAGCCCAAATACGCCCTTATTGATGGCCTGGAGCATTTCTTTTTTGCTGCTGGCCGGCACCAAAAAGGAGATATTATGCCTGCTGCCACCATAACTGATCATGCGTACCGGTATATGACTAATGGTTTCAAAAATATTCAGTAAGACAGATTTTTCTTCCACGATGGCATTGCCCACAATGGAGACGATCGCCTGATCCTTATCCACCGTTACACTTCCAAACGGTTCTAGTTCTTTTATAATCGATTTTAAATGCTGATCACTATCAATGGTCAACGAAACGGCTACCTCAGAGGTGGTGATCATATCAATTGGGGTCCTGTATTTTTCAAAGACCTCAAATACTTTTCTTAAGAAACCATAGGCCAGCAGCATTCGGCTACTTTTAATTTTTATGGCGATAATGCCGTCTTTTGCCGCAACTGCTTTAGCGCCCTCACCTTGCTCATGATCCTGAATAGTCGTTCCTTTGGCTTTTGGCGCCATCGTATTGAGTAGTTTTACCGGCACATGGGCATGCTGTGCAGGCCAGATACAGGTAGGATGCAGGATTTTCGCCCCAAAATAGGCCAGCTCGGCTGCTTCCTCAAAGCTTAGGACTTCAATCGGCCTGGTTTTACCCACAATGCGCGGATCATTATTATGCATGCCATCAATATCTGTCCAGATCTCACAGACACTGGCTTTGATCGCTGAGGCAATCAAAGATGCTGTATAATCACTGCCGCCTCTTTTTAAATTATCGACTTCCCCCCTGATATTCTTACAGATATATCCTTGGGTTACAAAAAGATCCACTTTAGCATGTTTTTTAAGGATTTGGGACAATTCAGTCTTAATAACCTTTAAATCAGGCTCCTCATTGGCATCAATACGCATGAATTCCAGCGCCGGCAGCCATAAATGCTCGACCCCAATCTCCTCCAGGTAAATGGAGAAAAGTTTGGTGCTCATGAGCTCACCCTGGGCCAATATATCTTTATTCAGCGCATCGCTGAAAGATATTTTTAAAATGATATTTAAAAACTCAAAATGTTCTCCAATGGCGGCCTGTGCCTTTTGCCGGCGTTCATCGGATTTTAAAAGCCCTTTGATGAAAGTATGATAATGTTTTTCAAGGCCGTCAATAATTTTCTTTGCGCCCGGCTTATCGCCTGCGGCAAGTGCATCACTAATACCAACCAGTGCATTTGTCGTACCACTCAGGGCACTGAGCACCACAATTTTGGCTTCTTTTTGTTCGGTTACAGTGGCAGCGACCTGATGCATACGCTCTGGCTGCCCAACGCTGGTGCCCCCGAATTTCATTACTTTCATCTGCTGTTAACTTTTATTTTTTTTGTGAACAAATGCTAAGCGCCAGCTTGAAAAACCTTATCCATCGTATTATGAATACAGCCGGATGCTATTTGTTCGTATTATTTACATTTTGTTTTTAACGCTCCCTCAAACGAACGAATGGATAAAAATAAGCGGATTCACTTAAGGAGAATGCCTTGTTTTTGCCCATTTGCATTTTGGCACGTAAAGATAACCTCCATTTCGATTCTAACCCTATAAAAAATAAGCTTTTTAATTAACTGACAGTCGTTTGTACCGCTCAATTAATAAAAAAACAGGGGAATCGTGATTTTTTTCTTGGATAGAATAAAAAAATATATGTAATTTGTTGTGTAATCTAATTAAGCAAAACCGCTCCAATCACTTTAAAATGCATAAACTATATACGCTCATGGCGGCTGTATTATTATTTACAGCCACTGCTCAGTCCCAAAATAATATTCCCAAAGACACCGCCGTTTTGACCCATCATGAAGCCACCATTAATGGCCAGCACTTTACTTATAGTGTATATAAGGGCACACAGCCAGTGTGGAACAAAGAAGGCAAAATTGTCGCCACACTCAGTTATACCTATTACGAAAGAGAAGGTATCAAAGACAAAAGCAACCGGCCTTTAAGTATTTCCTTTAACGGTGGACCCGGTTCTGCTTCTTTGTGGATGGAGCTGGGTTATACCGGGCCCATGCGGGTAAACCTGGATGACGAAGGCAGGGCTATTCAACCCTATGGGTTGAAACAAAATCCATACAGTATCCTGGATGCCACTGATATCGTGTATGTAGATCCCGTCAATACAGGCTACTCCAGAATCCTGGACAAGGATGCAAAAGGCAGTGAATTTTTTGGAGTCAACCAGGACATTGACTATCTGGCAGACTGGATCACCACTTTTCTAACCCGCAACAGCCGTTGGCTTTCTCCAAAGTTTCTGATCGGAGAAAGCTATGGGACAACCAGGGTCTCCGGTCTCTCTGAGGCTTTACAGGAACCTTCAAGAGGCGTCTTTTTAAATGGCGTCGTACTGGTTTCTCCGACCGAATTAGGCATAGAGCGTCAGGGAGCTGTAAGCGCGGCTTTAAACATCCCTATTATGCAGCAACCGCCTGGTATTATAAAAAATTACCCACCGATCTGCAGCAAAAAAAATTGACCGACATACTGCCCGAAGTGGAGTCTTTTACCTTAAATAAACTATTGCCGGCCATCGCTAAAGGCAGTTCCATCGACCCCCAGGAAAAACAATCCATTGAAACCCAACTCGCCCGTTACACGGGCATCGAAAAAAATATCTGGGACCAAAATAACCTGAATGTTCGCACCAGTCTTTTTTGGAAAGAACTACTCAGAGATAAAGGCTATACCATTGGCCGGTTGGATTCCCGTTATTTAGGCATTGATGAAAAAAACGCAGGTGATCGCCCGGATTTTAATGCAGAGATTCCCGCCTGGGCCCGGTCTTTTTCCCCCGCGGCCAATGATTATATGCGCAATGACCTGAACTTTAAAACAGATGTTGCCTACTGGGTTTTATCAGACCATGTTTACCCCTGGGATTCCCAGCGCAACCACACAGGTGACCAGTTAAGAGAAGCCATGGAGGAAAACCCTTCCTTACATTTACTGGTACAAAATGGCTATTACGACGGATCTATCTGTAATTTCTTTAATACAAAATATACGATCTGGCAGATTACGACTTCTCCCAGTTTAAAGGCGCGAACCACCTGGAAGGGTTATCCTTGTGGACATATGATTTATATGGACAAACAAAGTATGATTAAGGGCAATGAAGATATCCGCCAGTTTATCCTGTCCTCTATCCCGGCTAAAGACCAATCCTCCGATTATAAAATCGGCGGTTAAAACAACATACAATGGCCCGCTGTTTTGACGTTGTATAGCCCAGACATGGAAAGACATTCATTGCCGATGAAGGGCGCTGGGCTGTGCACAACATTTTAAGCAAATAGCCTATTTTTGTCCAGATATGACGCATAAAAGCAAAGCCGTTGTGCTGAGAACGGTCAAATATGGCGAATCCAGCCTGATTGTGACCATGTTCACCGAGCTATTTGGTTTGCAAAGTTATATGGTCAAAGGGATTCGGTCCAGTGGCAAATCTGCTGCCGGCAAAATCAGTTTTTTCCAGCCCGCAGCACTACTGGATGCAGAAATTTACCACAATCCCATAAAGCACTTGCAATATATCCGGGAATATCAGTGGGCCTATATCTATAAGGACGTTTATTTTGATGTTTTAAAAAATGCTGTGGCCACTTATATTGTAGAAATGGTGTTGCATACCATACGGGAAGAAGAACCCGCACAGGAGCTTTTTGAAATCGTAGAAAATGCGCTCTTGTATATTGACCAGCACGAGGGGCCGCAGATATTAAATATTCCGCTGGTGTTTAGCCTGCAATTAGCCTCGCTACTAGGTTTTATGTTCCACGGGCAATACACAAGCCAAACGCCCATTTTGGATTTACAGGAAGGCAGGTATGTTCAACAGTCCCCACAACATGGCTTTACCCTGGAAGGCGAAACGGCCCAGATCAATAGTTTTCTGATGTATATAAATGATATAAATTTAGCTAAAGATGTACAAATCAGCAATATAAATCGGCGATCTCTTTTGAAATGTTATCAGCAGTTCTTTTCTTTGCATCTCGAAAACTATCGGGAAGCCAAAAGCTACCAGATATTAAGAACCGTTTTGCAATAGGTGAACCCGGTTATACATACTTACCCGTTGACTTAAATATTAGAAACTAGAAAAACAAAATCCATTCTTATGAAAAAATTGCTTCTTGGCACCTTCCTGTTGGCTGCAGCCGTTAGTTATGCCCAGGATAATGGCAGAACAGACATCAAAAGTGATTTGGCCACCAAAGTAGACAAAAATGGCAGAACCTATGATTCTACCAAAAACTGGAATAAAGGCGGCTCCCTTTCAGTAAATGTGGCACAAACTTCTCTGGGAAACTGGTCTGGGGGTGGTACGGACGCCCTTTCCGCCAATGCCTTTGTGAATCTGTATGCAGATTACCTGAAAGGCAAAAACAGCTGGACCAATAACCTGAATATGCAGTATGGCTATCTGAAAACTTCCGGACTGGATGGGCGCAAAAGTGCGGATCTGATCGATTTTGTCTCCTTATATGGGCACTCAGTCAGCTCCAAAATGGATGTATCTGCTTTATTCAGGCTTAGAACGCAGGGTTTTAAAGGATATACCTATGGCACCGATGCAGATGGCAATGAAACCAAGACCCTGAACTCTAATTTCTTCGCTCCGGCCTATATTACTTTAGCTCCTGGTATAACCTATAAGCCTTTTAAGAATTTTAATCTGTTTTTGTCTCCGGTCGCAGCAAGAGCATTGGTCGTTGCCGACGATTTTCTGTCCAATCAAGGCGCCTATGGCGTTGACTCAGGTAAAACCATGAAATTTCAATTGGGTTTCTTGCTGAATGCAGGGTATACAGCAGATATTACAAAAACGATTTCCTATACCGGTAATCTGGAACTCTATAGCAATTACCTGCAAGATCCGCAGAATATCTATATATTTATGACCAATACCTTTGCTGCCAAGCTGACAAAGGCCATTGCCGTTACCTGGAACTTTAACCTGGCCTACGATGATCTGTACAGACCCGTAGAAGGCAAAGGCCCTAAATTGCAGACACAATCCATTTTAGGCGTTGGATTGCTCTATAAATTATAAAATTAGCATGGACATTTGTGCCCTTTATTTAAATGTTTAAATATTGGCACATCTATATTATAAACAGATGCGGCCTATTATAAAAGTAGTTTTATAATAGGCCGCATCTGTTGTTTTGCTTAACTCCGCAAGCAAGCATTGGACTTATAGGGATTTGAGTGCCATCATTAGCCTTAATCAAAGGCCGTGCGTTTCCCCTTTAGAAGCGCTATATACTTTTCTTTGCTGCTATCCGATAAAAAGCTGTTTTCTACCATCTGGCTCACCTGATCCATTTTTTGCTCACTGGTAAAATCAGCCAAAAACCGTCGGGCGCGACTTTCTTTGATACCCAGTCTTGCCGACAGCTCCAGAAATTCCGGCGTTCCATAACGACCATAGGTGTCGTAATAAGGAAAATCCATATCCCCTTCAAACAAATCAAGTGCTACGTCAGATTCCACCCGTGTATGCAAACGAGTACAAAGCAAATCATAGGCGGGTGATAACCGGTAACCACCCTGGTCGGCCCGAATCAAAGAAAAGTTTTTCAAATGAGCATCCCCATTGGAAATCAGATAATTGAACAAGATTTGTTTAAAAAAGGCTTCTTGTTCCGTAACGGGCGTTCCGATCTCTCTAAAAATCTGCCCCATCTCATCATAAGAGCTGTCATACTTAAAATTTTCTCCATTTACGCCGGCAGATCTATTCATCAATTGGCAAAAATCCTCCTGGGCCAGTTTTAATCCATTATCCAGGACATCAAAACGCCGGGTTAAATAAGCGGGTCGCCCATCCTGAAAATAAATGAGGGCATTATCAGCCGTTTTAAGACCGAATACCTGGCGGGCGATCTGCATGGTGAGATGCTCGTTTTCAGGTAAATCATCAATTATCTCCAATTGATGATATTTAGGTATAGGTTTTAAAATATATTCACCCTGATTAACTAATAACTGAAGTTCTTTGTTTTGTAGTTTTAAAGAATATTTCAACTGCATTCCAGATACAGATAGCAGCTTTTTTTTACTTGGATCAACATAAAAAATTTCAGGTACTGGCGTATCAAAATTTAATGTATCAGGTATATTTATTCCTTTAAACAAAATTTTTCTGCAAGAAGGACAGTAAGCTTTTGCACTTTTTTTATAACAACTTAAACAAATCATATTATCAATCTATTCTATTTCTTGGTATTTTCAAATCAGATTCTTGTTTTACAATTACTGCCCCTATTGGGTTTTCATTACCAGTCAATAACAATCTAGTAAATTCATCTTCAGGATCGATTTTAAAATATTTACATTGCAATTCTTTATTTACTCCCTCAGCTAATAATCCCGAAAAGAAAGAAAAAAGAAATGCGGAACGATACTCCTGTTTTTTTTTGGGTAAAGTCACACTAATTTGTGGCATTTCAGGGTTCATAAAATAAATATCATCATACCTGAATACATATATATCGTTAGGTGTCTTTTCAATAATACCTGCAAATTCATTATTATAATAAACCAAGCCTCTCATAAATTTTCCACTTTTAGCATTATAATAATTTTCATTCCCAAAATTTCCATTATTTTTTCTAATGTTTGGAATGACGGATTTCCTGTTCCATTTTCTATTTGAGAAATCGTCTTAGTTGTCACTTCAGCCATTTCACCAAGATCCTGTTGTGTTATTTCAAGCTCTTTTCGTCTACTCGTTATTTCCTTCCCAATTTCTTCAAGTGTCATGATTATAGTTCTTTTTTATTACAAATATATACTATAAAATATATTTTTAAAAAATTATTTATTATAGTATATATTTAAATTACATAGCTTTTTCCTCATTAAAGACCAAACAAAAGTAAGAAATTATTTACATATTTTCTAACTTATAAAACTTATACTTCCATTTTATCATATTTTTTATATTATAAGTTATAATATAACTCCATTTTTAAGAAATACACAAATTTTTCAGCCAATAAGCTATATTTTTGCACCATGCACCACCAAGTCAATATCCTTAGTGACAATAACTATATGCAGCGCTGCCTGGAACTGGCCAAAAAAGCCGTGGGTTATGTCGCCCCAAATCCCATGGTAGGTGCCGTTTTAGTTTATAAAAACCGCATACTGGCAGAAGGTTGGCATAAACATTATGGAGAGGCGCACGCAGAGGTAAACTGTCTGGCTGCCGTAAGGCCTGAAGATCAGGCCTATATCCAGCAGGCGACGCTTTATGTATCTCTGGAACCCTGTGCGCATCATGGCAAAACACCGCCCTGCGCTGATCTGATTATCCGTCATCAAATACCCCGGGTAGTCATCGGCTGCATTGATCCTTTTGCTAAAGTCGCCGGTAAAGGCGTTGAAAAACTGCAAAAAGCGGGTATAGAAGTCATAACAGAAGGGCCCTGGACTAAGGACTGTATACAGCTAAACCGTCGCTTTTTCACTTTCCATCAAAAAAAACGGCCTTTTATTACCCTAAAATGGGCTGCCACGGCCGATCATTTTATTGCGCCTGTTCAGCAATCAGGTAGTACAGAGCGGTTAAAAATCAGTGGTGCGATTACTGACAAACTAGTCCATAAATGGCGCAGCGAAGCGGCCGCCATATTGGTTGGTAAAAACACTGCCCTTAAAGACGATCCAGCGCTCACGAACCGCTTATATTTTGGGGCCACTCCCATTAAAATGGCACTTGACCCGCATTTAGAAATCCCGCCATCGGCCAGGATTTTTGAGAACACTACTTCAGCGGCTACGCCAGTTGTTATCTTTAATTATATCAAAAGCGAAAAGATCCTGCAAAGTCCGCTGCGTCCTGCTACACAGCAGTCCATCAGTGCCGCTGTCGCCGATGTTCAGCCAAACCGTGGCCTCCCTATCCATTATGTACAACTGGACCCCGTCAAACCGGTCCCCCTGCAAATAGCAGCTTACTGTTTTGAGCATCATATACAAAGCGTTTTAATTGAAGGCGGCAGGCGGTTATTGCAATCCTTTATTGATCAAAACCTGTGGGATGAATGCCGGATTATCACCAATACCCAGCTTAAAATCGGGGCAGGTCTATCAGAACCGTTTTTGGGCAAAAAAGAATTCCAGCTGGAAATTCCGCTGGGACAGGATAAAATAAGCTATTTTGCGCCAGATTTTGAATAAGGATTTATCAGAAATTCATGACAACAGACCAGACATCATTTTATACCATAGATCAGGAGGCGACCGCAGAATATAAGGACAGAGGCAGTAAATTTTTAGCCTACGCTTTCCCCATCAACAGCCCTGAAGCGTTTAAAGCCAGGCAAACAACGCTCAAAAAGGAACATGGCAAAGCTGTTCATTTTTGTTTTGCCTATAAACTAGGGCCAGATAACCTGATTTTCAGAAGCAGTGATGATGGCGAACCCTCCGGTAGCGCAGGCAAACCGATACTGGGCCAGATCACCAGTAAAGGCCTTACGGATGTAGCCATTATCGTGGTCCGGTATTTTGGCGGCACGTTACTGGGCGTGCCGGGACTGATCAATGCCTATAAAACGGCTGCAGCATTAGCGCTGCAAATGGTACCAACGGTCAAAAAACAAATCATGATCGATTGCCAGCTGGATTTTGACTATACCAGACTAGGCGAAGTGATGCGATGGATAAAAACCTTTAATGCATTGGTCAAACACCAGGAATCACAGCTTTTCTGCAAGATGATTATCAGTATTCCAAAAGCAGCACTGGAAGAAGCAGCTACGGTGTTTTCCTCCTTGCAGGCAGTGGATTTTAAAAAATTGGGTAAATAATGCCCCATATTTAAACACTTCAACAAAAATAACGATCGTTTGTCATTATTGTATTAAAACAAATAGCCTTAATTTGCCCGATAAAGAGGGAAAGTCCTTAATTTTGTCAGTCTGAAACATATATCTAAAAGTAAATATGAGCGAAGAAGAACTGAAATCAGAAAATAATTATATACCAGAGGAAGATAAGAATACAGACGCAGAACCCAAGCAAAGATGGTTTCAAAGGTTGCGCAAAAACATCCAGACAACCACCTCTGAAAAAAAAGAAGTACCCGAAGGGTTATGGAGTAAATGCCCGGATTGTAATTATATCTGTACCTCCTCTGAACTGGAAGAGAACTTGTTTGTCTGTCCGAAATGCGGTTACCACCACCGGATTGGCAGTGAAGATTACTTCAAAATATTATTTGACGACAAAGCCTTTAAAGAGCATTTTGCCAATATTAAAAGTGTGGATTTTCTTGGCTTTACAGACCTTAAATCCTATCAAAAACGCCTGGACGACATCTACAGTAAAACAGATTTAAAAGATAGCATGCGGGTAGCTTCCGGCAATATGAATGGGGCGCCCATTATTATTGCCTGTATGGACTTCGCCTTTATCGGGGGCTCCCTGGGTAGTGTTATGGGAGAAAAGTTCAGCCGGGCGGTTAATTATGCCATCGATAAAAAAATTCCTTTTATGGTCATCAGCAAATCCGGCGGGGCCCGAATGATGGAAAGCGCCTTCTCGCTGATGCAAATGGCCAAAACCAGTGCCAAGCTCTCCGAGTTAAGCGACGCACAACTCCCCTATGTTTCTTTATTAACTGATCCGACCTTTGGTGGTGTTTCCGCTAGTTTTGCCATGCTGGGAGACATCAATATTGCCGAACCAGGCGCACTCATCGGTTTTGCCGGTCCACGTATCATTAAAGAAACGATACGCAAAGACCTGCCAAAGGGCTTCCAACGCAGTGAGTTTTTGCTGGATCACGGATTTTTAGATTTTATTGTGGACAGAAAAACACTGAAAGATAAACTCAGTGTAATGCTGCGCCATTTTAAGGTTTAACTGGCTGGTTGCAAAAAGTTCCATTAGTGCCTGACACCATTTAAATTGAATGATTTATCATTTATCAGCTTAAGTTTGCAGGGCGTTAAAACCAGGCGAATCCGGCAATGAAAAAAATAACCCATGCATTCAATAGGTTTACGGTCAGCTACTTGATAAAAGTTAAAAGAATCGTACTTTAAAAGCGACAGCAATAAACCGCAGCGTTAAGGATAGCTGCATTTTTTAGATAAAAATATCCTTTAAAATCGTTATTAGAACCATTGAATTTTATGGGTGCATCACATTCAAATAGACAGGCATATTTCCATTACAACATTGATACTAAATATGTTGCAGGCATTGTACTGTTAGGCACCGAAGTCAAGAGTATTCGCAGCGGAAAGGTAAGTTTCAATGACAGTTTCTGTCTATTTGATAAAGGCGAACTCTGGCTCAGAGGCCTGTTTATCGGGCAATATGGATTAGGTACGTCTAATAATCACCTTCCTGTTCACGATAGAAAACTTTTATTGACCAAAAGGGAGTTAAAAAGATTACAGGCCGCTATTAAAGAAAAGGGACTCACCATTATCCCCTTACAGGTCTTCATTAATGAAAAAAACCTGGTCAAAGTAGAAATTGGCGTGGCCAAGGGTAAAAAGCTGCACGACAAGCGGGAAACCCTGAAAAAACGGGATACCGAGCGAGAAATCAAGCGTTATCTCAAATAACGCCTTACCAAAAGGCTACCTGCCCATCTTTTAAATTATATCTAAAGTCAAGCACGTAATTTGCTTACATTAAGATCTTTGATGTAATTTCACGAAGTTACTTCACCTCATGAGACTAATTCTGGCCTTTAAAAATACCATGGCCATGGATGATCTCAGGATGCCATTTTAAAACCTAAAATAATTAAAAATGAAAAAACTCATTTTGGTTTGCCTGTTTGCCATCGGACTTGGTGTGTTAGCCAACGCCCAGGCACCTAAAAAAAGACTTAGTCCTAAAGACAGTGTCAGTGTTAAAACAAATTCCGGGGTAAATCTAAAAATCGTCTACGGCAGACCTTCTTTGAGAGGTAGAGAGATTACCACTGTCGTTCCTTTTGGCAAAGTCTGGCGCACCGGTGCTAATGAGGCGACTGTCTTTCAAATCGATAAAGATGTGAGCGTCGGCGGCAAAAAACTGCCTGCCGGTAAATACAGCCTTTATACCATTCCTGGCGAAACCTCCACTGTACTGATTTTCAATAAGCTGTGGAACCAATGGGGCACCCAGTACGATGAGTCAAATGACTTCATACGTGTAGAAGTACCGACTAAAATGGATGCCAAGCAAGTAGAAGAATTGACGATTTCACTGAAAAAATCAGGCCTGGTTACCATTCGCTGGAGCAATTGGGATATTGAATTTACCGTAGAAAAAGCCTAATTTAAAGCGGCGCTAAAGTATTCGTACAAAATGATTTATCTGGATTATAATGCAACCACGCCGGTGGATGAAAGGGTAATATCTAAGATCTTACCCTTTTTTTCTACCCAGTTCGGCAATGCGGCCAGTGCACATCCTTATGGTCGTAGTGCACATACTGCAGTGGAAAATGCCCGTAAACGTATTGCAACCCACCTTGGAGCAGACGCTTCTGAGATCATTTTCACCTCAGGAGCTACAGAGAGTTGCAACCTGGCCATCAAAGGTTGCTATGAGACCTATCGATCTAAGGGCAACCATATTGTCACCACTGTTACGGAACACCCTGCGGTACTCGATACCTGCCGGTACCTGGAGACCAAAGGAGCCGAAGTAACCTATTTGCCTGTAAACAGCGCCGGATTAATTGATGTAGACCAGTTTAAAGAGGCGCTGCGGGAAGAGACTATTCTGGCAACAGTCATGACGGCTAATAATGAAACAGGCGTCCTGCAACCGATAAAGGCACTGGGCCAGCTTTGCCACGACAAAGGCGTCATTTTTTTTACAGATGCCACCCAGGCAATAGGCAAGTTGCCTATTCAGGTAAACGAAAACTGTATTGACTTAATGGCGTTCTCAGGACACAAAATTTACGCCCCTAAAGGAATCGGCGCACTCTATGTTCGTAGAAAATCTCCCAGAGTCAGGCTTACCGAGCAGATGCAAGGCGGTGGCCATGAGAAAGCCATGCGCAGTGGCACATTAAATGTTCCTGGAATTGTCGCGCTGGCTGAAGCCCTGGATTTATGTGGTGAGCCATTGCAGCAGGCCCATTTAACGGAGATTACCACCTTAAGGGACCAATTGGAAGCAGCACTCAGCAAATTGCAAGGTGTTCAGTCGAACATTCCAAAAGGGACACCCAGACTCGGGCATGTGGCCAATCTGCGCTTCGATGCAGTGGATGGCAAAAGATTACTAGGCAGACTAATCCAGGAAATAGCCGTTTCCAGCGGTTCCGCCTGCAGTACTGCCAGTAACGAGCCCAGTCATGTACTGCTGGCCATGGGGCTTAGTGAGACCCAGGCGCGCAGTAGCATCCGGTTTTGCCTGGGACGCTTTACTACCCAGCAGGAAATAGCGCAGACCATTGCCTTAGTAACAAATGCGGTCAGCCAGCTTCGTTTGTCTTAAATTAAGGCCACAAAATCTGGTATTCATTTTGGATAATAATTCTTGAAAAACTTTTAAAGCCACAAATAGTGACACCATCAACATATAAGATTATAAAAAAATTAAACAGGGTCTGGCATTTACCTCACTTTAAATATTAGCACAATTAATCCCCAAAACCGAAAATCTGTTATTTTTACAACATGAACACAACACTTTTATCCACTATTTCGTCTACCTTAAATGCTGTGCTGGCCTTTGCCCTAACACATACGGAGATTGTGTACGGTGCCTTTGGCATTGTACTGATCATCGCATTGCTGCTGGATCTGGGACTAATGAGCAAAAAAGGAAAAGAGATCACCATTAAACAAGCCACCATTCAGACGATTTTCTGGATCGGGCTTTCACTAGTCTTCTGGGCATTCGTCTGGTATGAAAACGGCTCAAATGCCGCCACAAAGTATATTTCTGCTTATCTGATGGAATGGAGTCTCAGTATCGATAATATCTTTGTCTTTATTTTAATATTTGCCGCTTTTAAAGTAAAGGAAACGGATATGGGCAGGGCCCTTCTGATCGGTATTTTGCTGGCTATTGTTTTCAGGATATTATTTATCGCAGTGGGCATCGGCCTGATTGACCGGTTCCATTGGATTATGTATATTTTTGGCGCCTTTTTACTCTATACAGGTATCAAACTGTTTGCACAGAAAGAATCCCATGAGTTCAATATGATGGATTCTAAATTTTTTAAATGGGTAAAAAGAACGCTTCCTTTTACTGACGAGGACCCGATGGGTAAATATGCCATCAAAAAAAACGGCAAAAAATTATTTACCTCTCTGACACTGGTTGTGATTGTGCTGGCTGTAACGGATATTGCATTTGCACTGGATAGTATTCCAACCGTTGTATCCCTGGTTAAGGACAGTGCCACTGCTAAATTCTCCAGCAGTGATATCCTGGTAATTTATTCCAGCAATATTTTCGCCATCTTAGGGCTCAGAAGCCTGTTTTTCCTACTTAGAGGTGCCGCTAATAAATTCCGTTTCCTCCAACAGGGTATCGCCTTTATTCTGATCTTTATCGGGGTTAAAATGCTCATTGAATTCTTCCATATACATATCCCGATTGGTATTTCTTTGGGGGTGATCGTATTATGCGTAGGCGTTAGTATTGCAGCCTCTGTTATGATCCCGGTCAAAGAAGAAGCGGTTAAGCCAAATCCAGAGGCCTCCAATCAAAAAGGATAAATCCGGCCCATCCGTTAAATTATTAAAAAAGCCTGTTTCCAAATGTAATGGAAACAGGCTTTTTAATATTTAATAGCTGTTAGACGACTCCTATCAGCTAAAACAAACTTGGCTGATCGTCTGAAGAACCAGTTGATTTTTTGGGACTAACCCACTCCATTGCCACAGATTTGCTAAAGTCCATGAGCTTAGCTCCTACGGCCTTCCAGCCCATGACCTCTACCAGATTGGCAATTCTGAACTTGGTCGTTCTCTGAGCGGATCCCCGACCAATCTGTACCTGTAAGACGGGTTGTGCATCCATGGTGACCGCCTCTACATAATTGCCCTCACCATCTTTTATAAAGCTAAACTTGGATTTAAGGGTATTGGTTTCAATTTTAAACCGTTTTACATTAAACTGTTTTTTGTCATTATCCAGATACACTGCAGTGATGACCTTTTCAGGATCAAATTTTTCAATCAGCAGTACTTTATCTACATCGAACCTTTGCGAGAGTTCCGTATCTACGATTTCATAACTACCGTCATTATAAATGACCAGGATATTTTCATCATCAAAGGTCCCTAATAGCGTTCCTTTTTCTTCACTATTGAGCCTTCCGAATTTATCATCAAACCATAACTTTCTGCCTTCTAAGGTCGACTTACCTTTCTCTTTGAGTTTGACGGAGCGAATAGGATATTTTACGACCTGATTTCCATTAGAGCCGCGGCCCTTAATCTCAAGTGTACTAAAATCAAAATCCAGTTCCTTATGCCGGGCACTGCAGTTAGGGCTTAAAAGGATGCGCACCACTTCTGCTTCTCCATTGGGGTTGGCAGAGAAATAATGCACTTTACTTTTATCGCTTCCTTTTGTCAGGTCATATTCTTTGTCCCTGGTAATGGATGTTACATTAAAGCGTTTGGCATAACTAACAGCTGATTTACCATCTACATAGATCATGTTATAGGTCGTCCTTTCATCCCCTTTTTGGAATACAGCGGCATGCAGGATATCCTTGCCAATAAAAACCTTATCCGCTACCCGAACCACTTTCATGGTACCGGCCTTGGTAAAGCAGATAATATCATCCAGATCTGAACACTCACACAAAAAGTCATTTTTCTTCAGACTGGTTCCGATAAAGCCTTCCGCTGCATTAATATACAGCTTAGTGTTGGCAATCACGACATGCTTTGCTTCAATAGCATCAAAGAGTTTGATCTCTGTTTTTCTTTCCCTGCCCTTGCCAAACTTTTTAATCAGGTTCTCAAAATAAGCAATGGAAAAATCATTGAGATGCTCCAAATTGAATTTAACCTGATTGATTTCCTCATCAATGGCTTTGATCTGTTCAATCAAGTCATTGATATCCAGTCTATAAATACGTCTTACTGGCTTTTCTGTCAGTTTCAGCAGATCCTCTCTTTCAATGGGACGTTTCAGTTTCTTTTTATAAGGGCCAAAGGCTTTGTCGATTGCATCAATCACCACGTCCCAGCTCTTATGTTTTTGTTCCAGCTCTTTGTATATCTTTTCCTCAAAGAAGATTTTTTCCAGTGAGGTGTAATGCCATTTTTCTTCCAGTTCTGCGAGTTTGATCTCCAATTCCCTTTTTAACAGGGATTTGGTATTCTCAGTAGAGGTCTCCAACAGTTCATGGACCGTAATAAAGCGTGGTTTATTGTCTACAATAACACAGGCATTGGGAGAAATACTGATCTCACAGTCTGTAAATGCATAAAGGGCATCAATGGTAATATCTGGAGAAATACCGGAAGCCAACTCAACATAGATAGCGACCTCCTGGGCAGTACCATCGGTTACTTTTTTGATTTTGATCTTACCATTATCATTGGCTTTTACAATGCTGTCTACCAGGGAAGATGTCGTAACACCATAAGGCACGCTTTTGATAACCAGGGTTCTTTTGTCCTGCTCTTCAATGATGGCCCTTACTTTGACCTTTCCCCCTCTTTTCCCTTTATTGTAATGAGAGATATCAATCATTCCTCCGGTTAGAAAATCTGGATATAACTCAAATTTTTTGCCTTTCAGGTATTTGATAGAGGCCTCACAGAGTTCAATAAAATTATGAGGTAAGATTTTGGTCGATAACCCCACGGCAATCCCTTCGGCGCCTTGCGCAAGCAGTAAGGGGAATTTCATTGGCAGGGTGATGGGCTCATTTTTACGACCATCGTAACTCAGCTGCCAGGCAGTTGTTTTATGGTTAAATGCGATTTCCAGGGCCAGTTTAGAGAGTCTCGCCTCAATATAACGGGAGGCAGCAGCAGAGTCGCCTGTTCTGACATCACCCCAGTTACCCTGGCAATCAATCAGCAAATCTTTTTGCCCCATATTGACCAAGGCATCCCCGATACTCATATCACCATGTGGATGATATTGCATGGATTGACCGATAATATTGGCCACCTTATTATAGCGGCCATCATCCATTTCTTTCATCGCATGCAGAATCCTTCGCTGTACAGGTTTTAAACCATCCTCCACAGCAGGAACCGCACGCTCTAGTATTACATAGGAAGCGTAATCTAAAAACCATGTTTTATATTGCCCCTGGACACCTGTACTGATGCTCAGGTCTAATTCTCTTCGTACTTCTTTCTTTGAATCTTTTGCCATGTATTATTAATATCCTATTATATATCCTGTTAACTTTGATATTGCCTGGGGCAATATAATGGAATTATCCGCTTTTACGGCCCCTGCTTTCAATATTTTTTTTAAGTGAGGCGAGCAAATATAATATGCTTTTTTGGTAAAAGCTGCAACTGTGCATAAAAACTTTAGCATACCTGAAAACAACCAAGCGATTGCCAATAGCAGCCAATTGTTTTTAATTAGCTGATAATCAAAACATTTTCTCCAGCTGACTTAATTTGGTATAGCCAATCTGCCAAGTATCCTCTTGATTATTCAAGGCCTGCGGCTCCGGTATATCTTTGAAAATCAGATAATATTCTGCTTTCAGCGCCTCGGGCAGGATATCTTCGACACTATACAGATCATCTATATCCACACCGTACTGATCATCCACATGGGAGCCAGCGGCCTGTATAAAAAAGCCTTCCTGTTTGGCGGCCTTTATTGCAGCTGCTTTACCTGGTTGTAGGGTAATTAATTTATGGTGGTATTCCTCAAATTTGCCCTCCTGGTAACCACCCAGATTAATAAAATACAGCTTGCGATCACTCTCTTTGCTGCTCTCTTTCCATTTTTGCGCATTCAATCCCTCCGCGCGCTTTTGTTGAACCAATACTTCCACCCCACCAACGCGGCTTACCCGACGCCAGGCGTCCAGATGGAGCCTGCCACCATCCGGCCAAAAGGCCTGCATTTGGCTGATAAGTTCTGTAGCAGTCGCCGCAATGCCAAAAAAAATATCATGTTGTTCAATATGTCTGCCGGCTGGCTTACAGCCAATCAGACACATATAAAGCGCAGGTTGATTCATGGGAGGATTCATAGGCTAAAAATAAGCAGATTCCTGGGAAAGATCTGAGCAAAGGACAAAAAAATTACCTTTGCGCTATGTTAATCGAGACCCATCCACACGCACCTTTCCTTCCCCAGCCATTAAAAGCACTGATAATGGGCAGTTTTCCTGGACGCACTTCTACCCTATCCACGGATCCAGACAATAATTGGTTTTACAGTGCTAAACGTAATCAGCTCTGGAAAATCCTTGAAAAAGTTTTTGACCAGCCTTTAACGAACCAAAAGGTCAAAGCCGCTGTTTTATCCGCTTATGGTATTGGTATCGTTGACATCCTGCTTCAGGTTCAAAGATTAAAAATGTCCAATGCAGATCAGGATCTCAAAATCATCGCTTATAACGACCAGGCCATTGGCCAAATACTAAAGCACTATCCTTGCGTTAGCGTATGTTTTACCAGTCGTTTTGTTGAAAAGCATTTTAAGTACTGTTTTCCAGATTACCCGCATACGGTGTTACTACCTTCTCCTTCCCCCCGGTATGCCCGGCTCAGCCTGGATCAAAAGGCCGAAATCTATAAAAAAATCCTGCTCGGTGCATAATTGGATTTCTATATTGTTTTTAGCATCTGACAAGCACTTCTCTGATTCAATACTTGCATTGAAGACTGAATGCAAGAGCCGGCGAACAAATTGCCGGATAAATCCTTTAAAATTATCAAAAAAAGTGCGGCACCAGTAGGCAAATAATAGGTCATTATTTTTGCATACTGATGCCGCCTTATTGCCTTTCAAATCAAGGATAAAACAAGAGCGCTTTTATTAATTCCGCCTTGCTTTTAAAAATAAATTAATAAAGCGTAAACTCTACCCGGCGGTTTTGCTGTCTGCCTTCCGGCGTATCATTGGTGGCAATGGGCTGACTGCTGCCATAACCCACCGCTTCAATTCGGGAAGCATTGGCGCCTTTGGAGACCAGATATGCTTTTACAGCCTCTGCTCTTTCTTTGGAAAGACGCATGTTCAGCGCATTACTTCCTGTGTTATCAGTATGCCCTGCCAGTTTAAGACTAAAATGTTTATTGACCAACAGTTCTGCTACCCTATCCAGACTCGGGTAAGAAGCCGCCCGAATGGTGGCCTTTCCCAAATCAAATTCCAGGTCTTTGATCGCTTCGTCGACAATCTTACGATCTTGCTGGGTCACGACGACTTTCTCCTGTTTGATGATTTGTTTGGGTTGTGGCAAAGGACAGCCGGCGCCATCCACTCTTACACCATTTTCTGTATTGGGACATTTATCAAAAATATCAGCCACACCATCTGCATCACTGTCCTTTTTAGCGTCTTCAAGCTGGCTACGCAGCCCTTCAATGGCCTGCTGATTATGCTCGTTTGCCTGATCTAACTGACGTTTTAAATCCTGATTGCGTTCATATAGATCCATGGCTAACTGAGCCGGCGCATTTACGACAGCCAGCTGCGGTTTACTTGGACTGCCCAGGGCAAACTCAATACCTACGCGTACACCAGAGAATTTATCATTATGTCCACTGCCAGAGACCCCATCAAAATAACGATGATTGATAAAATTTGTATGATAGCTCAGATCCAGGTTGATCCCGGTGGCAACATTAAATTTAGCACCTACGCCTACCGGTATATAAAATGCAGTAGAGGGATCTGGCTTATCGTCCGTAAACGTCCCATCATTATTGACATAATTATCTAAATCACCTTCACTGCCAACCTGGGTATGAAAGCGCATATAACCACCACCCGCACTAATATAAGGCAGTACCGTCGCCTGACGGTTCAGCCAATTAATAGTACCTAGTGTAAACACCCCACTTAAAGAGGCTGCCAGATCGATATTGGTTTTAAAATGATCTGTGATAGAGAACCCATCAGCAGGTAAGGCATACATCCAACTGCCTTGGCTGGTCTTGACATGGCCTTTTACCTGACCGCGTAATACATCTGCCTGGAGACCAAAACCATGATAGATCTGCTTTTTAAGACTAATGCCATATAAAGCACTCATTTGATCAAATCCCAGGCGTTTAAAATCATTATTGCCAAAAGGCGTGACAGCCGTGGATACCCCACCCCAGGCACCAATGGACCAGGTCCGGTAATCATTGACCCCGGAAAAAGGAGTAACGCGCGGCAAAGAATAATCCGCATTTTGTGCCTGGCTGGCTACAGCCATAAGGGCACCTATGCCCATTAGTAAAAATTTTTTCATTTTCATGGTAGAACAGTTTGATTTTCAGGTTTTTTAATTAAACATATACAAAACAAACACTATGCCATTGCAGCTGCTTTAATTTGTATATTATTCAGTGTTATTAATTTTAAATGGCTTAATCCAGAGGTTGCACCCCTAGTTTTTCCGCCAATTGTTGCAGATCACCTATCACCGCATCTAGCAAAGGAATCCCATGGCGCTTGTGGTAGGCCTCTTTTTCCGCTTCCGGCATGCCTGGAATTAGTACCCGCTCATGCCCCGCTGCCGGCGTTGCATTTTTAAAACGGTTAATCCAATTATCCATGTTTTCAAAAAAGCTTTCTTTGCTGCGAAAAGCATCTACCCGCATGGCGCCCAGAAAATGTCCCAGGCCCTCGCCTGGCATATTTTCCGGCATGGGAATATAGGCCGGAAAAGGTGGCGCCCAAGGCCCGTAAGAGGCGCCGCTCAACACAGCCGAGAAGATATCCACCACGCTACTTAATGCGTAACCTTTATGGCTGCCATGCGTTCTGTCGCCCCCGAGTGGCAGCAGCGCACCACCCTGTTTAACGCATGCGGGATCTTCACTGGGAAGCCCCTGATTATCCTGTGCCCAACCTTTGGGAATGGATTCATTTTTACGAGAGGCCACCTCCAGTTTACCATTGGCCACAGTAGTGGTGGCCAGATCCGCTACAAAGGGCGGTTGATTGCCCGCGGGGATCGCTACGGCAATCGGATTGGTTCCCAGCATTCTTTCTGACGAAAAGGTCGGTGCGACCAGTGCGCTGGCATTGGTCATGGCCATGCCAATCATATCTTTTTCCAGGGCCATCATAGCATGAATACCGGCAATACCAAAATGGTTGCTGTTTTTAACGCTAACCCAGCCAGTGCCGACCTTTTCTGCTTTATCCATAGCTATTTGCATGGCCTTATGGGCAACCACCAAACCCAATCCTTTGTCACCATCTACAACTGCCGTGGAAGGCGTCTGGTGAACAATTTGAATGTCGGGGTTTGGATTGACCCGACCCGCCTCCCAAAGACGGACATAACCTGTCAGTCTGGCAATACCATGACTGTCCACCCCCCGCATATCTGCACTCAATAAAACTTTAGCCGCAATCTGGGCATGCGGGTCATTACAACCTATTTTCTTAAATACATCCAGGGTAAATCTATATAAAGCCTGATAACTATAAGAACTTTGCATATATAATAAATTGAGCAACAAAGATAGGGCAAGCTGGCGGCTTTATAAGGCCGCTTTAAATTTCAGGGATTATTTTTGGTGCTTTGATCAACCGTGACAAGCGACTGTAAAATGTGTACTTTTGTGGCTGCATTTTTGATTTAACCGGTCAAAACCGTTTTTTTGCCTGGTACAAAAAGCCGGGCGGCAACGTCAAATCCTAAAACGGGTAAAAATACCCCACAAGTGGTAAATATCCGCAAACAGTTAACGCAAACAGTAGTACAATTAATAATGGCGCAGTCTCAACACAAACAAATATCTTATTTTAGATTACCCGTCTTTAAAGGCAAAGGCCTAGCCCGTCATGCATATAAAAAAGCTGGAACATTACTTTTGGCTACTCTTATCGCCTTCACCTTTCCATTATCCAGCCATGCACAGTTGAACGATCGTATCAATAAGACGATTTTGTCCGTAGCAGACAGCACAGATCTAACCTCTGATACAGCGAGCACGGCCCTAAAAACTTCCGGATCACCACAGATTTATATACCTAAAGCGATTCATTATAACAAAGAAGAGATCCATAGTGATTTTGTGCTGGCTGCCCGTAGGGCCAGCTTTAAAAAGTATTTAATGGAAAAAACCATTAAGGAGACTTTTTCTGGGCCACTTAATCAGTATACAGATTATAAGTTCGAAAATGCCTGTTTATCAGCCACCCAGTTTTTGATCAAAAATCAGTACACGCAGCGTGGATTTGAGAAGATGTTTGAGCAATATTTTCGGCTGGATCCATCTGCCAGGTTTGCTCTTTTGACAGCAGTTTATGGTATCTATCCCGTGACCTTTAAGGATAAAATAAAGGAGATTCTCCCTTATGAAAGGGATCCAAAATTATTTGCCATTGCAGCGTTATATGATTACCGGATTGATACTTCCATTACCAATAGAAACAGGCTGATGCGGCAAATGGAAAAGCAGTTTGCGGGTAGCAGCCAAAATGTACTGCTTAGGCAACTGAGCAGTTACCTGCTCAGACACCTTGCAGATCAAATAACACCCACGCCTTCCGTAATAGAGTTATTCAGGTACCAGCAGCTTTGGAAACAAAAAACCATTTATAGTTTTCAGCGCTGGGATCGTAATTACAGTGGACTATGCATCGTACAATACGAAGATGGACATTTTGCCAGGGATCAAAACGGCAAATTGAAAATATTCCGGCAGTTGGCAAGATCTGGCAGCGGACTGCCTTCTTTTATTACAAACGGCAACACCCCACAGGGCCTTTACCGGATCGCCGGTTCCAGGGTATCCATTGATAAGTTGATTGGTCCTACTCCTACATTACAATCAATTATACCTTTCCAATCGGACTCTGTATTTTTCAGGGGACTTCCCTATGACAGTACTGGCACAAAACTGGACAATTATAAGATTTTACTTCCCCCCTCCTGGCAGTCCTATCCTCCCATGCAACAAAGTTTCTGGGCGGGTGCTGCAGGCAGACGCTATATTGTTATTCACGGTTCTACCTTGGATGGTAGCTTCTTTGAGGGCTGGTCCTTTTATCCCAATGCTCCTACGGACGGTTGTCTGTCAACCATGGAAAGCTGGGATACAGCAACCGGAGCATTAGACAAAAGCGATCAGTTAGACCTAGTCAATACATACCACAAAACACCTGGCGGCCTGGGACTGCTGGAAGTAATCAATCTGGACAACCAGAAAAAAAATGTAAGCGTTGAAGAGATTAATGCCCTGGTAGAAAAATTTGAGGCATCAAAATAGGACAAACAAGCAAGAGGCATAAGCTTTACTTGCTTCTGCTCAGCATGCGATAAATATTCATCCTACGGCTTGACAATACAACAAAAAACCTGTCCGGTATCCCCGCAAAAACCATTTAAGGGATAAAAACCAGACAGGTTCTTTTTTTGTGCTGTTTTGTACTATTTTATGCAATATCGACCAAGCGACGAACACTTCTTGGTAAATAGCCCTCAAATGAGGGTAACTGAGCGTATAATTACGGTACTGCGTAAATAAGTAGCTGCCATGGCTGAATGCTAAAAATCAGCCTGATTTATACTTTGTACCCAAATGTCAAATGTGCTTAGAAGGGCAGATCATCAGCACCACCGCCGTCAGCGCCACCGGAATTGCCAGGACCTGAACCAGCACCAGCATCGTTACCGCCATTATCAGGTTGGGAATAACCACCCCTGAGCTATGAGTGCTTTCTGAACCTGCACCAGCTCCTGCGTCCTGGTTATAGCCATCACTTGGTCTGGAGCCCAGCAATTGAACATTATGGATCCTTAAAGTAAGTGAGATTTTGTTTTCCCCACTTTGGGTCGTATAGGAACGCGTATCGGGTGTACCTTCCGCATATACCTGGGTTCCTTTTTTAAGATAGGGTGCAATAGCGGTCTTTTCCGTCCAGTAAGCACATTCCACCCAGATCGTTTTAGGCTTGAGTTCACCAGTCGTACTATCGCGGTATCTTTCGGTATGGGCGACACTAAAATTTATAACTGTTCGGCCGTTCACATTGTTAACCGTGCAATCGCGGCCCAAATTTCCAATCACTTGCAATTTAATCATAAAATGTCAATTAAAATTTCGTGGCAAATATGTTTGCAGCAATATACATTTTTTTGCTAAAAAACATTCGTTCTATTGTAAAAATTGGTAAATCCCACTATCATGCCAGCATTAACCAGCTGCAAAAAAAATCAGGACCAGACATGGCAAGGTGCCCTGACTTGGTCCTGATTGATTTTGGTTTATAGTTAGCTTAATCTAAAATCCGGCCATAAAAAGGCAGATCCTGGATCTTTATACGCTTGAATTTAGAGCTGAGATGGGTCATTTACCATGGAACGAACTCTGGAGCTAGGCAAAAATACCTGTACACCAAAATTTACGCCCAGTGAGTGGAGATAGTTCGTATTCCCGCCACCCACGATGGCATTATATTTTACCAGCCCTTCTAAGGCAACATTTGGGGTCAGGAAATAAGAATAACCAGGTCCAAATCCAAAGGCAAACCCATTGGTGGTTACCCCTGGTTTTGTATTGCTACCTGCAAACCCAGCATTGGCCTCAGCGAAGAAGCGACCATGTTTAAGTAAATTGTTGATGCCTTTCTCGCCAGGAGATACATAATAGCGACCAAGTGCCTGAATACCATAGGTCGTCGTCTTAATGGCATTATCCCCTTTACCATTTTTATCAAAGCCCAGATTTACGACACCACCGACCATCAGGTTATCTTTTACAAAATAACCGACTTTGGGACTAATGCCCACATTATAGCCAGCTCCACTATTTAATCCGAAATTCAGCCCAAATAAGCTTCCATTTCCCGCATTGGCAACGCCGCTACCTAGGTCGGTTCCCAGCATTAGATTGCCTTTCTGAATCTGTGCATTGGTGACAGTCAGTGCGCCAAATAGGCCCGCGATGGTTAAAATGAGTAATTTTTTCATGTTTTACGATTTAGTTTGTTTGGAATATTAATACCCAGTCCCCTTTATGATCAAATGTTTCTATTCTAAGCTAAAATTTCGTGCCAAAAGCAGCAAAATCAGGAAAAATGCAAAAATAATGAAATCACAAATCATTATCTGTCAACAAATTACCATGAGGCAAAGATATCTCTTCTGTGGAAATAAAAGAGGCCACATATCCAAAAAATATCATAAATCAGATTTATGACAGCGCCGTGACCCGCACTAAAGTCTTAATTGTGCCAATAATCTTACCTTTGCCAAAATTTTAGATCGTGAGCAAGGGAAAAGTTTTGGTAGCTATGAGTGGTGGAATCGACAGTACCGTCGTTGCACTGATGCTCCATAAACAGGGTTATGAAGTCATCGGGATTACCATGAAAACATGGGATTATGCCAGTAGTGGCAGTAGTTCTAAAGAAACTGGTTGTTGTAATATAGACAGCTTTAATGATGCTAGACAGGCAGCCGTGCAACATGGATTCCCACATTTTATTCTGGATATACGCGATGAGTTCGGCGATTTTGTCATCGAGAATTTTGTCGAAGAATATATTGCAGGGCGCACGCCTAATCCTTGCGTTATGTGCAATACCCATATTAAATGGCGGGCCTTATTAAAAAGAGCCAATGCACTAGGTTGCGATTATATCGCAACCGGGCATTATGCCAATATTCACCAGGGCGAGGATGGCAGGTATTATTTAAGCAAAGGACTGGACAGTACCAAAGATCAGAGTTATGTACTTTGGGGTTTGGAGCAGGATTTACTTAGCCGAACCTTATTGCCTCTTGGCAGTTACCATAAAACGGAGATTCGCCAGTTAGCGGCCGATTACGGCTATCCGGAACTGGCCAAAAAGAGCGAAAGCTACGAAATCTGCTTCGTGCCGGATAACGACTACCGGGGGTTCTTAAAACGCAGGGTTGATGGGCTGGAAGAGCGCGTCCAGGGCGGTTGGTTCGTTGATAAGACCGGCAAAAAGCTGGGACAACATAACGGCTATCCCTTTTATACCATCGGACAGCGTAAAGGGCTCATAGCGATGGGCCATCCTGTGTATGTCACGCATATTGACCCCAATACCAATACCGTCGTATTAGGAGATCTGGAAGACCTGGATAAATCTGAACTCAGGGTCGGCCAGCTCAATTGGCAAAAATACGATCAGATAGAGGACGGCATGGAAGTTTTGGTCAAGATCCGCTACAAAGACAAAGGTACCATGGGGCATTTATACAAAGAAGACGGCCAGATCCGGGTCGAACTGCTCGCAGCCGCCTCCGGAATTGCACCCGGCCAGAGTGCCGTTTTCTATGAAGGAGATACAGTTATAGGCGGTGGCATTATTAAAAGGCAGGAACAATTTGTATTTTCCTAAAAATTTATTTGTATAATTGAAGATAACTTGTAATTTTGGCCACAGAAATGAACAACATTAAGAAACATACTAAGAAGATGAAACCGTCTGGACAGGAAGGGTGAACTTGGTATGTATAATAACATAAATGAAGCCTTCCTTGTACCGGGAAGGCTTTTTTCTTATGTAGCAGCCAAGCATTCTGATGCTGATGATGTTTTATTAAAGTTCGTTCATGGAGAAACCATAGCTCATTAAATAACAAAAAAAAGAAACAATGAAAGTAGCCGTAGTTGGTGCTACCGGTCTGGTAGGAACAAAAATGATGCAGGTGCTGGAAGAAAGAAATTTTCCAGTGACAGAATTATTACCTGTAGCCTCTGAAAGAAGTGTTGGTAAAGAAGTCAGCTTCAAGGGGAAGACTTATAAAGTCATCGGTATGCAACAGGCCATTGATGAAAAACCGCAGGTAGCTATTTTCTCTGCAGGTGGTGGCACCTCACTTGAATGGGCTCCAAAGTTTGCAGCAGCAGGCATTACGGTGATTGACAATTCTTCTGCCTGGAGAATGGATCCTACCAAAAAACTGGTTGTCCCAGAGATCAATGCGGAGGTTTTAACCAGCGAGGACAAGATTATCGCCAATCCTAATTGTTCTACCATCCAGATGGTTGTTGCTTTAAACCCTTTACATAAGGCCTATAAAATGAAAAGGGTCATAGTCAGCACTTATCAAAGTGTTACCGGCACCGGTAAAAAGGCAGTCGACCAGCTCTTTAATGAAAGAACCGGAAAAGAAGGAGAAAGAGCCTATAACCAACCCATTGATCTAAACGTAATTCCTCAAATTGATGTATTTACCGATAATGGATATACCAAAGAGGAAATGAAAATGACCAATGAAACCATCAAGATACTTCAGGATGATTCTATCCGTTTAACGGCTACCGCAATTAGGATCCCTGTTATCGGCGGACACAGTGAAAGCATTAACGTTGAATTTGAAAATGAATTTGAACTGGATGAAGTGCGTAAATTATTACAAGATGCACCGGGTGTCATCCTGCAGGATGACACTGCAGCAGGCCTTTATCCTATGCCACTCAACGCGCATGAAAAAGATGAGGTATTTGTAGGTCGGTTACGCAGAGATGAAACGCAGCCCAAAACATTAAATCTTTGGGTCGTAAGCGATAATCTCCGCAAGGGTGCTGCCACCAATGCAGTGCAGATTGCGGAATATCTGTTAGCACAGAAGTTGATCTAAAGAAAGACTCAACTTTTAAATAGCCCTAATAATCTAAAGAGTGCATAGACAGTTGGCAATTTATTGTCTGCTGTCATGCACTCTTTTTTTTGGAATTCTTGGAAATTATTTGCGTGAAATGTCCTCAAAATTCATTTAAAAAATAAGAATTATAAAGCCAAGGCCCTGTTTAAATACATACTGACTAAACCAAACTCGTCGTAAAAATATAATTTAAGAGCAGTTACAATAATTGCTCCTCGAAATTAAAAACCGTCCCTGACAAGTCAAACAGGAGAATTGTATACCAAAAGATATTCATAAAGCAAAGCCTTAGCAAACGCTGTAAAAATTTAAATCCTGCATAAAGCGAACTGTCTATTTCAATAAACTTTGCTGAATTTAACTTAAGTGAATTTTTAGCCACTCCCATCCCAGTAATTTTGTATCAAATTATAAAACTATGGGAATATCGAATCTTGGAATTTTCCACACAATCATTGGCATAACAGCGCTCGCAGCAGCTATTATATCCTTTGTGCGTTACGGTAAAATCAATCTGGCGCACTTAACAGGAAAATTATATTTTTATGCTACAATTATTACAGCAGTAACGGCGCTTGGCATCTCCAAAAGTGGAGGTTTTAATAAGGGGCATGTTTTCTCACTTTTTATTCTGGCCATTATACTGGTCGCCCATTTGTTATTCACCAAAAGAAAGCAGAAAAAGCGTGCAAGATACGTGGAAAATTTTCTACTCTCTTTTAGTTTCTTTTTATCATTAATCCCAACGATCAATGAGACATTTACACGCATTCCGACCAGTCACCCTCTGGCCGAAGGGCCTACAGATCCTCTAATTGGCAAAACCTTACTTACCCTTTTTATAGTATTTTGTATTGGTGCCATCTTTCAGTTTATAAAACAGCGGAAAATCAACAAGTTACAATAAGCATCCTGTCAATGAATTTCACTTCAATTTTGGTAAAATCCACAAAAACCAGGCGCAGCATAAAATATTTACCTAATTTTATTCACGCATGCCCTGACTCGGCATGTACGATCATTTAGGTATCAAAGAGGAAGTTGTAAATTCAATAAATTCTCAAAAATTAGTGACCAAATGAATATAGATAAACTAGATTTTTTAAAACATATCCTTATTCCTTTTGCCGGGCTAACTGAAAAGGACATTTCCATAAGTCTTCCTTTATGGCAAACACGCACTATTTTAAAAGGAGATTTCTATAATAAGCAAAATATCATTTGTAAAGATTTAGGGCTTGTTATTAACGGTATATTCAGGATTTATTATTATGACCCAGCAACTGATGAAGAAAAAAATATGTTTTTCTTTTCCGAAGGACAGTTTATTGTCTCTTTTAGGAGTTTTCTTTCCCAATACCCCTGCGTTTATTACATCGAGGCTTTGCAGGATGCTGAAGTTTTATTTATCACGCATCATGATTTACAGGCACTCTATTTAATCCATAAACCTTGGGAGCATTTCGGGCGCATTCTGGCAGAATATTTTTTTCATAGTTCGCAAAGCAGGGTCGAAGAATTGTTGCTTTTTAGTCATGAAAAACGCTATTTAAATCTATTGCAACAACATCCTGGTATTGTTCAACGAATCCCCTCTTTTCATATTGCCTCCTATTTAGGCATCAAGAATCCTTCCTTAAGTAGAATAAAGAAAAGGATACAGCAGCATAATCCATCATAGCCATGCGTGAATTAAGTTCCGCTAATAATTCTCTGGTTCCCAGCCTTTCATAATCCAGTTGCGCCTTAACCTTATAAGAATCCCTTACATTTTTAAGGAGGACTTTACTGGACAAGTTAAAGTATAAAAAATTCACCCAAGAAATGCCCTTTTATATAGACCAGCCCTCAGATGCTATTCAACATCGACTTACTTAGGTTCCTTCCTTTCCAACCATCTCCATCTGGGGCGTTGCGGCAAAATATTATAATGGCGATTGATGAATTTCTGAATATAATCCATCGCCTCATCAATACTATCCGTAATATAAACCAGATCCATATCAATAGGTGCGATGGTGCCTGCCCCCGCAAACCCTTTCATCAACTCCACAATAGGTTTATAAAAATCCGATCCAAATAAAACAATCGGATACCGGTCAACAGATTTGGTTTGTATGAGTGTCAGCACTTCAAAAAATTCATCCATGGTGCCAAAACCACCTGGCATTACCACAAAGGCATAAGAGTGTTTGACCAGCATTACTTTTCTGGTAAAAAAATGCTCAAATACAACAGAGGTGGTTAAGTAAGGGTTTTCATGTTGTTCGTGAGGCAGCACTATATTCATACCGACAGAAATACCTCCCGCCTCAAATGCACCTTTATTTGCAGCTTCCATAATACCTGGCCCACCGCCTGTAATCGTCGTAAATTTCATTTGAGCAATGCGTCTGCCAAATTCCGCAGCCGCCTCATAGCTAGGCGAGCCTTCTTCCAGTCTGGCAGAGCCAAATACGGTGACGCCAGGGCCGATATTATGCAACTTATACATATTATACATCAGTTGCCAGGCCACTTTCAGAGAAAAGCCGATTTCCCAGATCCCCTTTTTGGGACTGTCTAAATATATGATTTTCTTTTTCCGTATTACTTTACCTTTCATCTTCTTGTCGCTTTGATTGTACAAGGTGGTCTGCTAAGCAGTTGATGCTGTGTGACTCCCTTATCCTTTTTTATAATATTGTAAACTTATGGATAATATTTTAAATTCCTCATCAGAATTTATGTGCTATGCATTAATGTCTGTCGTTATTCATTTGGGAAGTATCAATGTCCATATCCAAAAAGCCTTGTCTGTCTGTTCCCATTGTTTTCCATATTGAAGTTTTCATCACCCAAGACCTACGTAATATCAAATAATTGTCAGAAAGGTTGTTTAATAAAAACCAGCTCACTTATCCATAAAAAACTTTGCTAATTGACTAGTCCCCGCGGTTAATTTTTTTAACAGCAAAACAGAGCCAATTCATCGTCATTACTTTGTTTCAGGAAGTTTCAGCCTGCGATTTTCCATTAACAGTATTGAGAACCAATTAAATATTTTGTTAATAAATAAAGGTAGTCCAAGGCCATATTGAACTGGACTGTAAATTTATCGTCCAATGAACATAAAAAGCAACTGGTTATTTAATCATTGCTATAACGATGTTTCATATGGCTAATGATTGAAAAGCAACCGGCCCTTCAATAAAGCAGTTATGCAGATGCATTTATTCTGTTATGCTGCAGTTTTGAGGGAATTATTAACTATTAAAATAAAATAAACCGATGAAATGGAAAAATGTACTGTTTGTAGTTTTTATCAGCGCCGCTACAGCCATAGGAAGTGTATGGGGCTTTAGCAAATTCCAGCGCATGCAGACAGCCGGTACGCAGGAACCCGGCAAGCTTCCCGCCAATTATGCAAGTTTTTACGATAAATCAACTGCTCCTTCAAGTGCCATTGATTTTACGGCAGCCAGCGCTTCCGCTACCCCTGCCGTAGTACATATCAAAGTACAGACAAAAGCCCGAAAGGTGACCAATAACCTGCCTAATAGTCCTTTTGGGGATCTGTTTGGAGACAATAGTCCTTTTGGCGATTTCTTCGGAGGCCCGAGAATCCAGACGATTCCCGGCGAAAGAGCCAGTGGTAGTGGTGTAATTATCAGTGATGATGGTTATATCGTAACCAATAACCACGTCGTAGCCAATGCTGATAAAATCACCGTGACGACAAGTGACAAAAAAACCTATAAAGCCCGCGTGATCGGTACAGACCCTAGTAGTGACCTGGCCGTAGTTAAAATTGAAGCTAGCCATTTACCCTATCTGGTATATGGAAACAGCGATAACTTAAAACTAGGCCAATGGGTTATTGCCATTGGATATCCTTTTACACTGGATGTAACTGTTACAGCAGGTATTGTGAGTGCCAAAGCCAGAGATATCGGACTGGGGCGCTCCAAGAGCAATGGCAGTTCAACGACCATTGAGTCCTATATCCAAACGGATGCAGCGGTTAACCCGGGCAATAGCGGTGGCGCACTGATCAATACGGACGGCCAATTAATCGGCATCAACAGTGCCATTGCCTCCCCTACTGGTAGCTTTACCGGGTATTCCTTCGCCATTCCTGTCAATATCGTCAAAAAAGTAGTCAATGACATCATTAAATATGGTGCCGTACAAAGAGGATATGTAGGTATTTCCTTTATGGATATCACCACACTTACCGACAAACAAAAAGAAGAACTCAAAATTGACAACTTCAATACCGGCTTATACGTGGGTGGTGTTAGTGAAGACGGCGCAGCTAAAGCTGCAGGCCTGAAAAAAGGCGATGTCATCACCGCCATTAACGGCAAAGCCGTCAATAATTCCGGTCAGATGTCCGCTGTAATGGGGGACAAAAAACCAGGAGACAAGTTAAATGTCACTTATATGCGTGATGGGAAGCAATACCAGGCAAACCTGACGCTTAAAAACAGTATCGGTACCTATAAGCAAATGACCGCTGAGGAAGCCTCCTCCACCAAGCTAGGTGCTGATCTGGTTACCCTGACGCCGGAACAATCCAGTAAATACGGTATCAATGGTGGTGTTCAGGTGACCAACCTAAGAGATGGCGCTTTCAAAAAAGCCAAGATTCAAAACGGCTTTATTATCGTCAGCATCAATGGCCAGACGGTCAATAAGGCCGAAGATGCCCGTAAAATCTTAAAGGAAAGTACAGGTCTTATTCAATTAAGAGGTATTTATCCTGATGGAGATGCTATCTATGGTTATCCATTAAGACTGGATAACGATGGTGACAATAATTCAGATAACTAAGCCTATTATTTATAAGTTTCAACTATCTGGACAGAGCCGATCTAAAATCATATAGATCGGCTCTTTTTTTATTAACCCAGGTTGCATCCATCCGAGATATCTTACCTGCTTAGTTTAAAAGAACAAAATGACCCCAAACAAAACAAGCGGTAGCAAGCAATTTCCCTTTTTGGGCCATTTCTGCTACCATTTATCCTTTGAAAACCAACCTTTATCAAAAAATCTTCGTATTAATTTCAATTTCATTAACAACTTCACAAAAACAATGGTATTTTCGTAAAGGTTAACCCACAACTATTCAATAATTATGGCAATACTTGAACTATCGCATCTTAAAAAATATTATGCAACCCAAAAAGCGGTCGACGACGTAAGCTTTTCCATAGAACCTGGGCAGATATTTGGTTTATTGGGGCCGAATGGCGCCGGTAAAACGACCTTACTTCGTATGATTACGGGTATTTTCTATCCGGATGAAGGCAGTATCGTATTTGATGGCAAGAAATTCGATCCGGAAAATGATATCCAGAAGATTGGTTATATGCCGGAGGAAAGAGGCTTGTACAAAAAAATGAAAATCGGCGATCAGGCCATGTTCCTGGCCCGGCTAAAAGGGTTATCCCACAGTGAGGCACTGCAAAAAATCAAATATTGGTTTGAACGCCTGGAAATGCAAAGCTGGTGGGATAAAAAGGTGGAGGATCTCAGTAAAGGGATGAGCCAGAAACTTCAATTTGTAATTACCGTCTTGCATGAGCCTAAGCTAATTATACTGGATGAACCATTTAGTGGTCTGGACCCCGTGAATGCTAATCTGATCAAAGATCAGATTTTTGAACTGGCCAGCCGCGGCAGTACCGTAATTTTTTCCACCCACCGAATGGAACAAGTAGAAGAAATCTGTGATCAGATCGCCTTAATTAATCTAGGTAAAAAAGTTTTGGATGGTAAAGTCGCTGCTATCCGCCAACAATATAAGGAGCACCTTTATGAGATCAAAATCGATCAACCGGCAAGCCAAATTGGTGCCTGTGATATTTTTGAGCCAGTTAACCTGGCGGAAAATAAAATGATTGTCCGCATAAATGATGCTTATACTGGGAACGACCTACTCCGTTATTTTCTGGATAAAAACATCCAGGTTGCCCATTTTGGAGAAATCCTACCCTCACTCAATGAGATCTTTATCCGACTAGTACATGGGACGAGTGCCGTTACCCGAAGTTTCCACAACATTTAAATCGCTGAACTTTCATGAATAAGATATTCTTAGTATTAAAAAGAGAATTTTTAAGCCGGGTACAGAAGAAAACCTTTCTGCTGGTCACCATCGGTTTACCTGTACTGATATTCGCCATTTATGCGGCTATTTTTTATTTTAGTGTCCATAGCACCTCCAAGACCAAAATCATGGTAGTGGATAATGCCGGTTTGTTTAAGGACACCATTTCTAACAACGCCAAGGATGTTGTTTTTGAATTTACGAAAGGCGTAGCAAAATCCGATTTAGAAGCAAAAGCCAAAAATAAAGACATTGACGGGTATGTAGTAGTACCTGCCGATGCAACGCTGGATGACAAGATCAATCTGATTACCGGTTCCAAAATTGGTATTATGACCAGGGAGTCTATTACCAGTGCCATTCAGTCCAGACTGGAAAAACTTAAAATGGATGCCTTACCCGTTTCCCAGGATCTGCTCAAAAAAGCAAAAACGGAAAACAAAGTAGATTTTGTCAATGTCAATGATAAAAATGATTCCGGCATGAGAGCCGGCGTCAGTTACGGCGTGGGTATTTTTTGTGGTATTTTGATCTATATGATCTTATTATTATATGGCACCTCTGTCATGCGCGGTGTTATGGAAGAAAAAGTAAGCCGTATTGCCGAGATCGTTGTCAGCAGTATTAAGCCATTTCAACTAATGATGGGTAAAATTTTGGGGATCGGTGCTGTTGGTCTGTTACAATTCCTGATATGGATCGTGCTGGGCGTAGGACTTAAACTATTACTCATCCCTATCCTATTTCCCGAAGCCTCCCATATGGTTGCCAGCGGCGCCATGGGCGCTGGTGGTTCTGGTGCGGATATGGCAGCAGTCATGCAGGCATTCAATACCATTAATTTCCCGTTGATCATAACCATGTTCTTTGTTTATTTTCTGGGTGGCTATTTTATTTATGCCTCTTTATTTGCAGCCATCGGTTGCTCTGTTAGTGACGGGCAGCAGGATGCACAAGGTTTGCAATTACCCATCACCTTACCAATTATTATTGGTTTTGTCATTATGATGCAGGCAGTCAACAATCCAACCAGTGGCCTGGCGGTCTTTGGCAGTCTATTTCCCCTGACTTCACCCATAGTCATGATGGCCCGGGTAACCCAGGGTGTACCCGACGCAGTCACCTGGTGGGAACTGGCACTGAGTATTATTTTGCTTTTCGGTTCCTTTATCTTTACCACCTGGTTTGCAGGTAAAATTTATCGTACCGGCATTCTGATGTATGGCAAGAAGCCAACCTGGAAAGAATTGATTAAGTGGGCCTTTCGAAAAAATTAAGCCTTTGCGTAAACCTTAAAAAATCTGAATAATCCCGTGAACAGACTAGATCGCCTCTTCGCTATCCTGGTTTTACTGCAATCAAAAAAGTTTGTTACTGCAGAGCGCATCAGTGAAAAGTTCCAGATCAGCGTAAGAACCGTTTATCGGGATGTCAAAGCCCTTACGGCCTCTGGTATCCCGATTAGTTATGAGGCGACCAGGGGGTATTTTATCGTTTCCGGGTTTTTCCTTTCTCCTGTTGCCTTTAGTATGGAAGAATCCAGTGCGCTACTTCTCATGGAAAAGATGGTCCGCGCACTGGCTGACAAGGCCACCGCTATCCAGTATACCAATGCCATGACCAAAATCCGTGCAGTAATGAAGGGCAATCAACTGGAGCTCTTAGATGTACTGGATGAAAGTACGCAATTGCAATTTCAGGATATATGGCAACTACAGGAGAACTTCATTCCTAAAGTTCAACAGGCAATTGCCCACAAAAAACAATTGGAAATCAGCTATAAGGACAAATCAGAACAGCAAAGCGTGCGTTTAATAGAACCTATCGGTCTTATTTTCTATGCATTTGGCTGGCATGTGATTGCCTGGTGTCATTTAAGGCAAGACTACCGTGATTTTAAACTCAACCGGATTTTGTCTATGAAAGAGCCAGGCGGTGGGTTTGAAAAAACGGACCACCTTCCGGTCAGTCATTTTATGGACAATTTACCCGTTAAGTATTGAAAATAGACAATTACTGCCCTCAATGCAAAGCATCATTTTTCTGCCAGGTCCAACTTTTTTTAAACATAGAAATCAGACTGACATAGGGTTGTCAGTGGCCTGTATTTTCTTTGTTATCAAATCAAAAAATATTATCAATGGAAACAAAAATTGAAATCATTCCCGCTTTAGTAAAAGAATTTGAAAATGAAAACCGGACCACCCGTGCAATGCTCTCTCGTATTCCAGATACGATCTATGACTGGCAACCTCATCCCAAAAGCATGACGGTCAGTCGCTTAGCTAGTCACCTGGCAGATCTTGCTTCTTGGCCTCAAATGGTGCTGGGCAGCGAAGGACTTGATTTTGCTGCCAATCCCTATAACCCACCTGTACCCAATAATACAGCTGATCTTTTAAAGGCATATGACAAATCCTACGAGACAGGGCTTAGCGCGCTAAAATCCGCCACTGATGCTGATCTTATCAAAACCTGGACACTAAGTAATGGTGGCCACGTTCTAGCCGCTAATAATAAACTTGAAACGCTGCGCATGGTGTATTGTCAGATTGTCCATCACAGAGCCCAAATGGGTGTCTTTTTACGACTCAATGATGTCCCTCTTCCTCCTAGTTACGGCCCCAGTGCTGATGAAGGAAGCCTCTAAATCCCAGACAAACCAGTCTAATGCAGGTGACTGAGTGGCACATTTAATTGTTTGATCTGCCCCTTTTAACAGGTCCAAAAGGATATAATAATGGTCGTTGATTCATCGACTTTTCAATTTTCAGGCCCGTTGGCAACTTAGATAAGTTGCCAACGGGCCTGAAAATTTTATGTGATTTGTATGGGCTATACGGTATTGCTGCAAACAACACTCCAATTACTTTTCAAATTATTTTGCTAATTATTGCTCTTTTTCTCTCGCTTTTGATTCCTGAGCTTAATCTGTGGGATCCAGTTTAAAAATCTCTTCTACCGGCTTTTCAAAATATCGGGCAATTTTTAGTGCTAGTACAGTGGAAGGAACATATTTTTTCTTCTCAATGGCATTAATCGTCTGTCTGCTGACACCAATTATCTGGGCCAGTTGTTCCTGAGTAATATCCCTAATCGCTCGTTGTACTTTAAGTGTGTTGGTCATATTTATGAACGCTTACTGCGTATCAGCAGATAATTGAAACGGATGATATAGAAAAACAATATAGTAAACATATTGACTGCAATAATATTTAAAAAACTCCAACTATAGAAAAGCAGGTTGCAGAAAAACAAGATCAGGTAATTGACCAGGATTGCCCACATGGAAGAGGAGAGCCTCAGTTTTTCTATAAATTCATCCTCTTGTTTCTCTTTGGAAAATACGATCAGTAGCGCTCCGGCTAACATACCTGCAATCAGTAAGGTAGGCACTATATCAAAATAGACGTTCTCGTAGAATACATTCATAACATAGCTCAAAAACTGGTGGTCATTAATGATATACCACTTTAAAAGTCCCAGTACCAGACAGGGCAAAAGCAAAATCCAGCCGATTTTCTTATAGCGGTAAGACAACAATAATTGTGATTTCATAGCATCTATATTTTGAGCAAAAGTAAATAATACTTTACATTTTATCAATTATTTTTTACTATAATTAGCTCTGTTATGGCTGGAAATCCATTTTATGGTCTATTTGGTACACATAAATCCTACAAGTCCCTATTAATTATCCGTCATCAAACGCAAAAAAGAGCGTCGCGCTAAGTCTTTTTGATGGACTCAGCACAACGCTCTTTTTGAAATTACCACTTTTGTAATCCGAACGCCGGCTTTTATCCTTGGCGCCCTCCACAGCTTTTAAGCATCTTTGCCATGGCAATTTTTATATTTTTTGCCGCTACCACAAGGACATGGGTCGTTACGACCGATTTTAGGGCCTGCGATAACCGGTTGCTGCTTCACATTTTCACTGGGGTCAAAATAATCATTCTCATTGGCGGCATAATCACTGCCAGCCGCATCCACCGCCTCTTTGTTCACATTCAGCTTACTTAAATCCGTTTTCTGCTCATGTCCTTCATGAATCTGATTGGTATTGCCTTGCTGCACTTCTACAGGAATATTGGAATGAGACAGGAAGGTCACGATCTCTACATTTACCTCACTGTTCATCTTGGCAAACAGCCCAAAAGCCTCCTGTTTATAAATCACCAACGGATCCTTTTGTTCATATTGAACGGTCCGGACACTTTGTTTTAAATCATCCATGGAACGCAGGTGTTCTTTCCAGGCATCATCAATAAAGCCCAGCATCAATGTTTTTTCCAAAGCATTCACTAGCTCGCGTCCTTCAGATGCCAGTGTTTTTTGCATGGGCGCCAATACCTGTAAGGCTTTTCTGCCATCTGCAAAAGGCACCACCACATTTTCAATCTTATCACCCTGCATCTTGCGGATATTCTCAAATACCGGATAGGCCGTCCTGGCAATTTCGTCCCGATGTTTCTGATAATTATCAAAGGCCTCTGCATATAACTCTTCAGTGAGTTCACTGATATTGCTTTTCCCGAAAGCAGCTTCAGTAATCTTGGTATCCAGTGCAAAATGTACGATTGCTCCTAAACGGAAACCTTCATAATCATTTGTTTCCTTATGATTCACCACCAGCATTTCCGCAACATAATAGAAAGCACTGTCAATATCCAGGGCCAATCTTTCTCCAAATAGGGCGTGATTACGTTTGGTATAGATGACGGTACGCTGTTTATTCATAACGTCATCATATTCCAACAGGTGTTTACGGATACCAAAGTTATTTTCCTCTACTTTTTTCTGAGCTCTTTCAATAGACTTGGTAATCATACCGCTTTCAATGGCCTCACCTTCCTTATAGCCGGCAAAGTCCATTACTTTGGCGATACGCTCACTACCAAACATACGCATCAGATCATCTTCCAGGGATACATAAAACAAAGAAGATCCCGGATCACCCTGACGGCCTGCACGACCACGTAACTGTAAGTCGACACGGCGGCTATCATGTCTTTCTGTACCAATGATGGCCAGACCACCTGCCTCTTTAACACCAGCTCCTAATTTAATATCCGTACCACGACCGGCCATGTTGGTGGCAATGGTAACAGCACCCTGCAAACCGGCTTCAGCCACCACCTGGGCTTCCTTACCATGTTGCTTGGCATTCAGGACATTATGCGGAATTTGTTTTTGACGCAGCATACGGCTTAAAAGCTCACTGATTTCAACCGAGGTAGTACCTACCAGTACAGGTCGTCCTGCCTCTGTGTATTCTACAATTTTACCGATAACTGCACCATATTTTTCACGCTTGGTCTTATAGACCAAGTCATGCTGATCCTGGCGAATAACGGGAACATTGGTGGGAATACTCACCACATCCAGTTTATAAATTTCCCAAAGTTCAGCAGCTTCTGTTTCTGCCGTACCTGTCATACCACAGAGCTTGTGGTACATTCTAAAATAGTTCTGTAAGGTAACGGTAGCATAGGTCTGGGTAGAAGCTTCGATCTTTACATTTTCTTTAGCTTCCAGGGCCTGATGCAGCCCATCTGAATAACGGCGTCCTTCCATGATACGCCCTGTTTGCTCATCTACAATCTTAACCTGGCCGTCCATAACGACATACTCATCATCTTTCTCAAATAATGTATAGGCTTTGAGTAATTGCTGTACCGTATGAATACGTTCTGTCTTAGCACTATATTCATTAAAGAGTTGTTCTTTGTGCGAGAGCTTGTCTTCAGGTGACAGACTTTCGTCTTTTTCGACACTTGCCAGCTCAGTGGCGATATCTGGTAAAACGAAGAAAGTTGGATCTTCGTTTAGCCCTGTCATGGCTTTGATCCCTTTGTCTGTTAATTCAACCGTATTGTTCTTTTCATCGATATAGAATAACAATTCTGCATCGGCTTTGGGCATTTCTCTTTGCTGATCTGCCAGATGATAGTTTTCTACTTTCTGCAGTTTTTGACGAATACCGGGTTCACTGAGATATTTGATCAGACTGCTGGTTTTAGGCAAACCTCTATGAGCCCTGAACAGGGCCAGGCCACCACCACCTTCTTTTCCGTCATCATTGCCTTCGGCTATTTTCTTTTTTGCTTCAATCAAAAAATTGTTACAAATCTGTCTTTGACGGGCGACCAATTGCGAAACGCGGTCTTTATATTCAAAAAACAACTGCGTTGAATTATCCTTACCCACTGGTCCAGAGATAATAAGTGGCGTACGGGCATCATCAATCAAGACACTATCCACCTCATCAATCATGGCATAATGGTGCTTGCGCTGTACCATTTCATCTGGATTGTGCACCATGTTATCTCTTAGGTAATCAAAACCAAATTCATTATTGGTACCATAAGTAATGTCACACAGATAAGCATTTCTTCTGGCAGGTGTATTAGGTTGGTGTTTATCAATACAATCAACCGTCAGACCGAGCCATTCATAAATGGGTCCGTTCCACTCGCTGTCACGACGAGACAGGTAATCATTGACCGTTACGATATGCACCCCTTCCCCTGCCAGTGCATTCAGGTAGGCAGGTAAGGTTGAAACCAACGTTTTACCTTCACCGGTAGCCATTTCGGCAATCTTACCTTGATGTAAAACCATACCACCTATCAGCTGTACATCATAATGGAGCATGTTCCAGGAAACCGGCACACCGGCCGCTTCCCAACTCGTATTATAGGTAACGTTTTCGCCATCTATACGCATATAGCTTTTATGTACAGCCAGTTGTCTGTCTAGATCCGTGGCCTTGGACACAACCTCATCGCTATCTTTGAAACGACGAGCTGTTTCTTTAACAACAGCAAAAGCTTCAGGCAGTATAATATTTAAAATTTCTTCAATTTTTTTATCGCGATCTTTTTTTAATTCATCAATCTCACGGTAGAGATTATCTCTGCCGCCCATATCTGCAGAAGGCAAAGCTTCGGCCGCCTCTTGTTTGGCCTGGATTGTCTGATCGATCTCGCTTAGGTGCGCTTTAATTCTGTCCTTGAATTCTACAGTTTTGCCACGTAATTCATCATTAGACAAGGACTGCAGTTTATCATATTGCTGGTTGATCTCTACTACCAGCGGCTGAATCTTCTTAACGTCCTTTTCCGATTTATTGCCACCGAGCAGCCTGCTTAATATGCCTTTCATTAATTTTTTTTATATTTGTTTGTATCTCGATTTTTAGCCCGAATGTGCCAAAATATGCCATTATTTCTAAAACACTTTCAAAAACAATGCTTATTGCGCCTATAGGCCAAATTGACAGTATTCGCGGTTGCAAATGTAGGGAATAATTTGGGAATAAAAACCCGTTCACTTAAGGGCTTACAGGCCCTTAAGTGCCTGTAAATACCCCACAACCCATGACGCCATGTGTGGCCTTTTAACCAATTATACGGCAGCCATTTTAACGGATTTGTCAACATTTAGTCTGCTAAAATAGCAGTTGTTTGTTTGGCGCAATCAATTTTATGCGGAAGGCCCGTTAGAGAAGGCCAGTTAGAGCAACCCCAAAAATGTGTAATTATTTATTATAATTTATGCTTGAAAAATAAGCTTATAATCTTTCAATACTTTACGAAAATTCAAGGTAAAAATCATATAGCATACAATAATAATATATAGGATGCCGTCATTGGCAAAATTGGATTATAAAGCACTGTATATAAGTAATATTACATATCTTATAAAAATTATTATAAAAAAATAAAGGTTGTTTACCTGAAAATGAGTTCAAATTTTGTCTTATTGAATGCTTTTGGTTACTTTTGCAGCCAAATTGAGAACCCATGTCAGGCCAATTAAAAGAAGTACGTAACAGAATCCATTCTGTGCAATCCACACAGCAAATTACAAAAGCCATGAAAATGGTGAGTGCAGCTAAATTACGCCGTGCCCAGGAAGCCATTACACAGATGAGACCCTACGCCCAGAAACTGCAGGAAGTGTTGAGTAATATTGTCAGCAGCCTGAGTGGTGAATCCAATATTCAGCTGGCTGATCACAGAGAAGTAGAGAAAGTTTTATTGATTGTCATCACCAGTGACCGTGGTCTGGCAGGTGCCTATAATGCGAATATCGTTAAAGCAGCTAAACAGGCTGCAGTAACCAAATATAAAGCAGCCTTTGAAAAGGGCAATGTTACCATCTGGAATATTGGGAAAAAGGGATATGAATCCTTAAGCAAAGCCGGATACAAAACCGATGCTACTTATAAAGACCTGTTTATCAACCTAAGTTTTGAAAATGTACAACAGGCAGCGCAGGCCGCCATCAAAGCCTTTGAAAACAAGACTTTTGATGCGATTGACATCGTCTATAGTGAATTTGTCAATGCAGCTGTACAGCGTTATGCTGTAGAGCAGTTCCTACCGATCCCCAAGATTGAAAGTAAGGGCGGCAAGAAAAACGTCGATTTTATCTTTGAACCTGAGAAGGAAGAGCTGGTCGCCCAACTAATGCCAAAAATCCTTAATACCCAATTATATAAAGCTGTATTAGACGCCCAGGCAAGTGAACATGGAGCGCGTATGACCGCAATGGATAAGGCCAGCGAAAACGCAAATGAAATCCTGCGGAATCTGAAAATATCCTACAACCGCGCTCGTCAGGCAGCCATTACAACTGAGCTTACTGAAATTGTGAGTGGGGCTGCTGCACTTCAGGGATAGGTATTTTCAGCTATCAATAATATAGTTGAGACAGAAAAGGAAGATTTACCGATGACAAATCAAATCTTCTCCTTATCTTTAGTTATAGACAAATTACAATCTTTTATAGACTGCAAGTTTTTTAGACTTGCAGTTTTAGTTTACGATAAGTTATGGAGTTAAGTGAAATTATACCACACATCGAAGCACTGATTTTTGCCAGTGACCGTCCATTGACCAATCTTGACCTGGTAGATCTGATCAATAATGCCTTTGGCTTTATGGAAGAAAAGATCACCCTGGATCAAATTGAAACGGCACTGGAAGGCATCAGAGAAAAATACAATAGTGATTTTTACCCCTTTGAAGTATTCCAAAGTGGCGGTGGTTGGCAATTTTTAAGTAAACCGGCCTATCACACCACTATCGCCCAATTAAATGGTGGCAAATTCTTAAAAAAGCTCTCCAATGCAGCCATGGAGACGCTCTCCATTATCGCCTATAAACAACCTATTACTAAAGGAGAAATAGAAAGTATCCGTGGTGTCAACAGTGATTATAGTGTACAGAAACTATTGGAAAAAGAACTGATCGTCATTTCTGGCCGAAATGAAGAACTTCCAGGTAAACCGTTAATTTATGAGACTTCCAAAAGCTTTATGGACTATTTTGGCTTGAATTCAACATCGGATCTGCCCAAAATCAAAGAAGTCCTCTCTGAACAGATTGAACCAACCCAACAACAAAGAACTACAGAGGAAAATGTGGACTTCGGTATTTTTCGGAAATTTGATGAGGAGAAACAGACCTCAGACACGGGCAATGAAAATGGTGAAAATGAAGATAATCCAGCATCTGATGTGATCAGTGCCGCTAGCACAGCTACAATAGCAGCCTCAGAACTGGAATTATCAGATGAACAAAGCAGAGAAAGCATGCAAGAAGCCACAGACGATCTGCAACAGGCATTGCATCCAGATATCAGTGATTTAAACGCAGCAACCGGCACTGAGGAAGCTGAATCATTGGATGATTCCACCTCAGACGAAGCAGACGAGGAGCTCGCTGACCAGGAAGCAGACTCAATCTTAACTGGCAATGGGGAGGATGAGGGTTTAGAAGAGGAGAAAGATGATGCTGAAGATGTGGAGGATGACCATGAAGACGACGCTGAAAATGAAGACGAAGATGAAGATGATGAGGACGATGACGATGATGACGAAGATGAGGAGGACGACGACGACGAAGATGAGGACGATGATGATGATGACGATGAAGTAGATGATGACGAAGATGAAGATGATGAAGATGATGACGAAGAAGAGGACGATGACGAGGATGACGAAGATGAGGAGGACGACGACGACGAAGATGAGGACGATGATGATGATGACGAGGAAGTAGATGACGATGAAGTAGATGATGACGAAGATGAAGATGATGAAGATGATGACGAAGAAGAAGAAGAAGAAGAAGATGAGGACGATGATGAGGACGATGAAGACGATGAAGTAGATGAAGTAGAAGATGAAGATGACGAAGTTGATGAAGATGATGAAGATGACGACGACGACGATGATGATGATGATGATGAAGATGAAGATGAAGATGATGAAGATGATGAAGATGATGACGAAGAAGAAGATGATGATGATGATGATGAAGATGAAGATGAAGATGATGAAGATGATGAAGATGATGACGAAGAAGAAGATGATGATGATGATGATAAAAAATCGCATTAATAATCTCTGGCAAAATGCGCCCAGTGAAGCAAAGCTTTAATCATTTAAGCTGTGCTGGTTTGGACGAGTAATGGTGTCAGTTTTATTATTGCGTTAGGATGGCATTTTTCAAAAAGAAGAAACCTTAATAAAGACTAATTTTAAATATGGCAGAAGATAATAACATACAACCAAAAGCACTGGTAGGCATTATTATGGGTAGTGACAGTGATCTAAAATTCATGCAGGATGCAGCACAAATTCTCAAGCATTTTGATGTTCCTTATGAGCTGACGGTTGTTTCTGCTCATCGTACCCCCGAAAGGATGTTTCAGTATGCCAAGGGGCATCAGAGAGAGGCATAAAAGTGATTATTGCAGGAGCCGGCGGTGCTGCCCATTTACCTGGCATGATCGCCTCTTTGACACATTTGCCTGTTATTGGTGTTCCTATTAAATCATCCAATTCTATCGATGGTTGGGATTCTGTATTGTCTATTTTGCAGATGCCCAATGGTGTGCCTGTAGCTACGGTAGCTTTGAATGCTTCCAAAAATGCCGGTCTGCTGGCAGCACAGATTTTAGGGACGGCAGATGCGCTGTATGCAGATAAGTATAAGGATTATAAGGAAAGTCTGAAAGATTCCGTTCAGGAAAAAATCAATAAACTTTCTTTTGATTGGAATAATGAATTTGACCAAAAATAAATGATAGCATATTTAGGTAAGCACTTGCATTCAATTGAAATAAACATATTGACACAAAAAGGGCAACGGTATTTACGTTGCCCTTTTTGTGTCAATATGCCTGTTAATTGATTGTAGATCCAATTAGAGCCCTCGAATTACCCCAGGATCTGATTTAAAATCTTTGCCAGTCTCAAACCACCATCCAATAATTGCGTGTTTAAGCGGTCAAAAAACAGATAATTATAATTATAGCTTAGGCGTGCACCGTCTGGTGTTTTATCATAAATCGCATCGGACAAAGCATGTGACTGGTAAAACCAGTCTTCTAATGAGCCAGATTGTATCTGCTCTATTTCATCTGCGTCCACTGTATCTATATTAGTCGCATATTCAGTATAACTCCATTTCTGATAGTCGATCAGTTGACTATCCCAAACCGTATGCAAGTTGGTTGGTTTACCGAACCAGGTTACCTTTATTTTATTGCCTCCTGCATCCTCATCTCTGCCCACATGTAAGGGCTGATGTAAATCACCAATGAAGTGTATTAAAAACCTAAGGGCGATCTGCCTTTGCTCTAAAGGCAGGTTTTTATTTTTTAAAAGATTTTCCATTTCGGGGATCTGGGTATAGAGGTTTTTCCCCTCCAGTCCTTCCAGATCATGGATAAAATCTGCTTTATCCAAATGGCCGGGCAAATCTACGTAATGCCAAGGACCTGTCTGTTTCCACTTATCAGTTGTATCTGATTTGATATAATCCGGCCAGTTGGCCCAAAAAGCCAGTGGCGCCCTGCCAATAAGTTTTTCCAGATTTTTTCTCGCCTTTTTAGTTAAATGCCTTTGTGCGATCTCAGCAATGATTCGGTGTCCTGTCAAACCCCAGGCCATGGCCGTTCCATTCATCCCTATTATGAGTGCGCTCCCTAACAAAAAATAACCAATAATACGTTTCATGGATATACTATTTTAATATCATAGCCTGGACTTTGAATCAAAGCCTTTAAATGGACAATTTTATAAAGCGTTGTAATCAGGGATGATATAATGTGAATAGTGATACCTCCCAAATGAAGGCCCATTCGCCTTCATTTTACCTTTATTCTTTATTTTGCCACTTTCCAAGAGATCTAACCTCTAAGTCTATCTGCCCGCTTCAGCAATTTCATATCCCTGCTAATGCCTCGAATCGCCATGATTATAAATATGGGTATCAGAAAGACAAATATGGAAGTAAGTGCCAGCGTACCACTACCAGGCAGAAAATGTGCATTGATTTCTTGATAGTAAAAGTAAAACAGCCCCAGGCTTAGCAATAGATCCACCACCGTCAGCAACATTTGTTGCTTTCTGTTTTTGTACATAAAGATGGCAATTAGAGACACCACTATTATTATAATTGTATCTGCAAAAACCAAAATAGAGGGATTATGCCCGTTTAGAACAATCTGAGGATGTTGCACGCCGTCACTTAACCAGGTGCCAACATAAAAGCCAAATTTCAGGGATAGCGCTGCCAGTATCACGACCACTAGCAGCCAAAAGGACTGAATACGCTGAATCATAGGAATATATTTTTAAAAACAATCCAAATAAAATAGATCCGGTTATGCAGTTAAAGATACAATTTATAGCCGGATAGTAACTGTGTTTAAATGAATTAAATTGTGCGTTGCGGCCTTATTAGGATAGCTCAACAACGCACAATTCCATTAATATACTAAAATATTATAATTTGATAAATTTGTATGGCTTACAACTGAATCGTAAACTGGTCGACCAAAAGCGATCCTGACCATTTGATTACCGGCGTTTTAGGCCACCCAAACCACCCATCATACCAGCCATTGGCATCTTATTCATCATTTTCATCATCTGACGCATCTGATCAAATTGTTTCATAAAGGCATTGACCTCAGAGAGTTCTTTGCCCGCTCCTTTTGCAATGCGTTGACGGCGTGAAGGTGTAATGCTATCTGGATTGGCCCGCTCAAAGGGCGTCATGGAATTGATCATGGCTTCCACGCCTTTGAAGGCATCATCACTGATATCTACATCCTTCATTGCTTTACCAACCCCAGGCAACATTCCCATGATGTCCTTTAAGTTCCCCATGCGTTTGATCTGCTGCAATTGATCGATAAAATCTTGAAAATCAAATTGATTCTTCCGAATCTTCTTTTCCAGTTTTTTGGCTTTTTCCTCATCATACTGTTCCTGGGCCTTTTCTACCAAAGAGGTAATATCTCCCATCCCCAGAATACGTTGCGCCATTCTGTCTGGATAGAATACATCCAGGGTATCAAGTTTCTCACCACTGGAGACAAACTTAATGGGCTTATTAACGGTATATTTAATACTGAGTGCTGCCCCACCACGAGTATCACCATCGAGTTTTGTAAGCACTACTCCACTGAAATCCAACCGGTCATTAAAAGCTTTTGCTGTATTCACAGCATCCTGTCCCGTCATGGAATCCACGACAAACAGAATCTCATTGGGGTTTATTGCGTTTTTAATATTGGCCACTTCAGTCATCATCACTTCATCTACAGCCAAGCGACCAGCCGTATCGATGATAATTACATTTTTGGCGTGTTCTTTTGCATAGGCCAACGCATTTTTGGCAATGGCGACTGCATCCTTATTCTCTCTTTCGCTATAAACATCTACGCCAACCTGCTCGCCCAGCACATGTAACTGGTCAATAGCCGCAGGTCGGTAAATATCTGCTGCTACTAGTAGTGGACGTTTTCCCTTTTTGGTTTTCAGGTAGTTAGAGAGTTTACCAGAGAAAGTGGTTTTACCACTACCCTGCAATCCGGCGATCAGCACAATCGTAGGATTGGCGTTAGTCTCAAAACTGGCCTCTGTTCCACCCATCAGTTCAGTCAGCTCATCTTGAACGATCTTCACCATAAGCTGTCCGGGACTGATGGCATTTATCACCTTCTCCCCGGTTGCCTTGGACTTCACTTTATCTGTGAACTCTTTGGCAATCTTATAGTTAACGTCCGCATCCAGTAAGGCTCGGCGAATGTCTTTTACGGTATTGGCAATATTTAGTTCAGAAATCCTGGCCTCTCCTTTGAGATTTTTAAAGGCGGATTCCAGACGATCCGATAGATTATTAAACATACTTTGGTCGTATTTTTATGCTATAATTATAACGTAATTGAGCGTTTTTAACTATTGGCTGATTAACGGCGGCAAAAATAGGAAAATAAAACAAAAAGATTCCATGCGCGCCTGCCTTTAAATATTATCTTATCCATCCGCTTCTTTTTTAAATGACTATTTAATATATTGCCTCAGGGCTGCCTGTTTGCCCAAATATAGCCTGTAAATAGCTATTTATCCCGATCAGTCTATCTAACAGCCATCTATGGTCGCCAAAATAACCCGGCAAATTAACTTTGAATTGAATCAATTTTATTACCTTTGCGCCTTAAAAACCGCATAAAAGGCAATTTCAGGTTATTTTAGGCAGTTTTTTGAACAATTTATAAAACAAAAATTATATGGCGGATTTAAAATTACAGCGCAATTTCGGTATTGCTGCGCATATCGATGCCGGTAAGACCACTACTACTGAACGTATTTTGCGTTACACTGGTATGATTCACAGGATCGGTGAAGTTCATGATGGTGGTGCAACCACTGACTGGATGGAACAGGAAAAAGAAAGAGGTATTACCATTACCTCTGCAGCAGTAAGCTGCCAATGGCCTTTCCCAACCGATAATGGTAAGGTTACTCCAGAAACAAAAAAATATGGTTTCAATATCATTGATACTCCGGGTCACGTGGACTTTACTGTTGAAGTAGAACGTTCTATGCGTGTTCTGGACGGTCTGATCGCTCTTTTCTCTGCCGTTGATGGTGTGGAACCCCAATCAGAAACAGTTTGGCGTCAGGCCAACCGTTACAAGGTTCCACGTATCGGTTTTGTAAATAAAATGGACCGTTCTGGTGCAGACTTCCTGAATGTAGTACATCAGGTAAAAGAAATGCTGGGTGCTAATGCAGTGCCTTTGCAGCTGCCAATCGGTGCCGAAGATAATTTTAAAGGGGTCGTAGACCTGATCAAAAATATCGGAATCATCTGGGATGATTCTACTGAAGGGATGACCTATACTGAGGTGCCTATTCCTGAAGATATGGCCGCTGAAGTAGAAGAATGGCGCGCTAAACTCATCGAATCCGTCGCTGAATACGATGATACTTTAATGGAAAAATTCTTTGATGATCCTAATAGCATCAGCGAAGATGAAATCCATGAAGCAATCAGAAAAGCTTGTATCGACCTGAGCATCATCCCGATGATGTGTGGTTCATCTTTCAAAAACAAGGGTGTGCAGACTGCACTGGATGCTGTTTGCCGCTACCTGCCTTCACCAGTAGATATTGAAGCTATTGAAGGTCATGATCCTAACGATCTGGAAAAAGTACTGACCCGTAAGCCTAGTGCAAAAGAACCTTTTGCTGCCCTGGCTTTCAAAATCATGACTGATCCATTTGTAGGACGTCTGGCATTCTTCCGGGTATATTCAGGTCATTTGGACGCAGGTTCTTATGTATTGAATGTAAGAAGTGGTAAGAATGAGCGTATCAGCCGTATCATGAAAATGTTTGCGAACAAACAAAATCCGGTCGATTTTATCGAAGCTGGTGATATCGGAGCTGCTGTTGGCTTTAAAGAAATCAAAACCGGTGATACCCTTTGCGATGAAAAACATCCGATTGTTCTGGAAAACATGTTTATTCCAGAACCGGTAATCGCTATCGCGATCGAGCCTAAAACACAGGCTGACGTCGATAAAATGGGTATGGCTATCGCTAAACTGGTAGAAGAAGATCCTACTTTACGTGTAAATACAGATGAAGATACCGGTCAGACCATCCTGCGTGGTATGGGTGAACTGCACCTGGAAATCATTATCGACCGTCTGAGAAGAGAATTCAAGGTTGAAGTAAACCAGGGTAATCCTCAGGTGGCTTACAAAGAAACCTTCCAGGCAACTATTCAGCACCGCGAAGTGCTGAAAAAACAATCTGGTGGTCGTGGTAAATTCGCGGATATCCAGTTTGAAATCGGACCTGCAGAACAAGAGTGGATGAAAGAAAACGAAGGCAAACACTTCCAGTTTGTGAATAACATTGTGGGTGGTTCTATCCCTCGTGAATTTATCCCTGCGATTCAAAAAGGTTTTGAAACAGCAATGACCACAGGTGTACTGGCAGGTTATCCTGTTGATAATATGAAGGTGCGCATCTTTGACGGTAGCTTCCACAACGTGGACTCTGATGCAATGTCCTTTGAACTTTGTGCGAAGAGTGGTTTCCGTGAAGCAGGCCGTAAAGCTAAACCCGTATTACTTGAACCGATCATGAAAGTGGAAGTGACCACTCCTGATCAGTACATGGGTGATGTTACCGGTGACCTTAACCGTCGTCGCGGATTAATGGAAGGGATGGATACCCGTGGTAATGCACAGGTGATTAAAGCAAAAGTTCCACTGAGTGAAATGTTTGGTTATGTAACCCAACTGCGTTCACTGTCCTCTGGACGTGCCGCCTCAACAATGGAGTTTGATCACTATGCTCCAGCACCTAACAACATCGCTGAAGAGGTGATTGCAAAGAATAAAGGGAAAGTAAAATCTGAGATTGAATAATTAAACCTCACCACCAACAAAATCTAGTGGTAAGTTTTAATTAAATGGGCGCTTTTTTTGGAGTGACCCGTTGAACTCAAAATTTGATCTTAATAAGCATAAAGACCCGTTTTTAGTGTATTTGCATACATTAAAAACGGGTCTTCCTTTTAAATTACAGTTCTCTCGTTTGTTTTGTATTTTGTACTTTCTGCTTATTGCTTAAAGATTTTCCAACTCCCTGTTCAGGGTATTTAAATGTGCATCAACCTGTGATGGAAGGGACTTGCCTATTATTCAGCATTTGCAATTGCTGAATAATACAAACTACCCTACCTTTACCATTCTATTTAAATTATGGCTGGCATTTACATACATATTCCCTATTGCAGGAAGGCCTGCCACTATTGTAACTTTCATTTTTCTACTACCCGGTATAATACCAGGCAAATGGTAGATAGTCTTCTAAAAGAGACTGTATTACAAAAGCATTACTTTGATCCGGAGCAAAGCGGCAATGCGCCCAGCATTGCCACCATTTATTTTGGTGGCGGCACGCCATCCATTTTACCAGCCGCCTGGATCAGCGAATTGATAGAATGCATAAAAAATAACTATCCTGTTGATAAAAATGCAGAAATCACATTGGAAGCAAATCCTGATGACATTAATCAACAGATACTTGCAGACTGGCAGGCAGCCGGCGTAAACCGGCTCAGTATTGGTGTACAATCTTTTATCGATGAAGATTTGCAGTGGATGAACAGGGCCCACCAGGCAAAAGAAGCCTACCAGGCTATAAAATGGGCGGTGGAGGCTGGTATGCTAAACTATTCCTTGGATCTGATCTATGGTACCCCTTATCTTACCGATGCACTTTGGCAAGAGAACCTTCAAATAGCCGCCGAATTAGGTGCGCCGCACTTATCCGCATATGCCTTGACAGTAGAGCCCAAAACGGCCTTATTTAAGCTGATAGAAAAAGGAAAGATTCCGCCAGTTGATAATGGCAAACAAAGCCAGCATTTTGAGCTGTTAATGGACTGGGCTGCTCAAAACGGGTTTGAACATTACGAGATTTCTAACCTGGCGAAGCCAGGTTACAGAAGCAGACACAATAGCAGTTATTGGCAGGGACAGCCCTATTTGGGATTAGGGCCCGCAGCGCACAGCTATGACGGTCTTCGTACCAGAAAGTGGAATATCGATAACAATCCGCTTTACTTACAAGGTATCAATAAAACAGGTGTGGTCTCCACTGAGGAGCACCTAACAATTGACAATCAAATTAATGAGACCATTATGATTCAGTTAAGAATGATGGAAGGACTGGATCTAGTGTCCTTTGAAAAAAAATTTGGTGGCCAGGCAGTAGAAGTTCTTGCACAGCAGGCAAAAAAAGCCATCGAGCAAGGTCATCTTGTCCATTACAATAACCATTTAGTATTGACAAGAGCGGGCAAACATTTTGCTGATCATATTGCTGTCATGCTTTTTATCTGATAAAGGTGTTATCGAAATATGGCCTGATTGCAGGTTGTACCATCTAAAACCATTTTTACTATAATTTTTTGACATAAGGCCTATTTCCGTAGCAAGACAAACATTTCAATTACCAGACTGTTACCTAGATCATCAGTACTCAGGCATATCTGCGAGCAATCCATATGGTTAAATCACTGTAAGGCTTTTTGCAATGTTTCTATATCATCCAGGTCTAGCGTGGTGACTTGTGCAATTTCTTCCAAGGACAGGGTTCCATCTTTTAGTAAATATATGGCCACTTTGAAATAAGCTTTAGCGCTCCCAATAGCTTTTTCTCTTTCTACAGCTACAGCTTCAGCCTTTCCTTCAGCCCTTAATCTTTGTTTCCAATTTTCAATTGCATCCATAACTTTTGAATTTAAAATTAGTTCCTCTTTGTTTACTACTACTTAGCTATTCGAACAGAAACCAGTAAGCAAACTTAAATTTTAGGTTAACAATCTAGGCTTAATTATCGCTTTACTGGAGAGATGCTTGTAATTCCTTTAATTTCCCAAGACTCAAGTTGGTGGCTTCTGCAATATTTTCTAAAGGGAATAATCCCATTTTAAGTAAAGATTTAGCCACATTCAATACTGATTCAGCCTTTCCTTTAGCCGCTCCTTCAGCCTTTAATCTATGTCTCCAACTTTCAAGTGCATCCATAACTTTTGAATTTAAATTTAGATCCTCTTTGCTTACTACTAGTTACCTATTCGAACAGACGCCAGAAAGAAAACTTAAAATTAGGCTAACAACCTAGCCTAATGAAAGGGAACCATTAAACCGATTTGTCGCTTTACTGGAGCGAAGCTTGTAATTCCTTTAATTTTCCAAGACTTAAGTTGGTGGCTTCTGCAATATTTTCTAAAGGGAATAATCCCATTTTAAGTAAAGATTTAGCCACATTCAATACTGATTCAGCCTTTCCTTTAGCCAACCCTTTAGCCATCCCTTTAGCCTCTAATCTATGTTTCCAACTTTCAAGTGCATCCATAACTTTTGAATTTAAATTTAGTTCGTTTAATTGTTTAACAAAGATCTGAAAATTTTCAAATGTAGACAGACATTTTTGGACGTTTTTTAGTACAAATAACAAAAGACTCAAATGTTGATCATCTTTAAATTCAAATGCGTAAACATTTTTAAGGATTTTCAGAAATTTATCGATTAACTCCTGGATAGAAAATTCCATTTTATGCTCATAAAGCCAGATCGCATGGAACACCTGGCTGACTACACAATTATCCTTTTCAAATTCTCTTTCAATCATTTGATCAATGATATATCCTTGATAACGAACCAAAGTTCCATTGTTTCGTTTATCAAATTGATGCATATGCTTATAATTGGCAGCAGCCCTATGGACGATCGCTATTGTGACAATCGTGCAATCGTTATTAACCCTGAGGCGAATGTTATAAAGTCCTGATCTTTCTGCAAATGCTTTGTTTGCTTCTGTCTGAAATTCAATATGTAACAATATAAATTTGGTCGGATCAGCCTTCCTGTAAATTTTCACCAGCTTATCCACATACCGCTTTTGTGAATTAAAATTCATCAGCGTAATATTCTGAATCTCTTTGTTCACAATTTCCATCCGACTATAATCTAATCCTGGAATTCTGTCTTTCAGAATAAATTTCGCCAGCAGCTTTAGGTTTTCTTCGCTGAAAAATTTCCACAGGCTATCATTATCAAGCAGTTCCAATTCATTGAAAATAGACAATAAGGGATTGTATTTTGATAAATCTTCCAATAAATTATTATTATTTAAGACCATTTTCTTATTGATAAAAGTTAACTGTAATAGCCAGATATTGGCTTTGATAATCTACTTGACGCACTTTTGCACCAATAATCATAACTGCATTTTCCAGTCACTGCAACTACCTGAAAGCCAAAATGCTTTCATTTGTTTTAAAACAGGCTGTCCCCACTCATAAAGCCCCATAGTAAACGGTAAACGGCAAAGCAATACGTTGCCCGTATTGCTCTTTTTACCTTTTTGGTTCTTTTAAAATAAATGAAATTTAAAGACTGAGATTGCAGATTATGACGAGATGTAATAAGTAGGCAGCAGTGCCCATTATAGGCATTACAAATGCATTATAGCTGCATATATAGTAAGAAAAGGAGGACCGGTCGGTCACCAAAGTAAATTATATGGCCTTATGTTATCCAGAAGAAGCCCTGGTATGATTTCCTTTAAAATCTGTTTATCTGTCCGTAGCAACTGATTCATTATACTTGGTTTTACCATTTTAGAAGGCAATAGTAAAACATTCTTTTTAAACCGGGGTTAATCGTTGTAATTATTGAAACCTCAGCATTTACTCGCATAAGAAAATGCATACTGGCCAAATGGTTATGGGAGATTGAATTAAGCCATGACATGATGGGTGAAGGCAATAGTTGCCGCCACCATTTCCATTTATATGCGCCAGTATTTTGTTATGATCCAGCTGCTATTAATTCAAAATGGCCTCTAGCTCCAGAAGTGTTGTATCAGCTGGGCTATTTTCCCAGAGTATCTGGTATATGCTATGTGCTATAGGCAAGGCGGCACCCAGTTTTCCGTTCAGATCATGGATACATTTACTGGCGTTATAGCCCTCAGCCACCATACCCAACTCTAATTGCGCCGCTTTGACGCTATATCCTTTGCCGATCATGGTACCAAACATCCGGTTACGGCTGTAAAGGGAATAGCAAGTCACCAGTAAATCCCCTAAGTAGACTGAGCTGGAATAATTAGGCATTTGTTGAAGTTCCCGACAGGCAGTCACCTGTTTTAAGAACCCAGCCATTTCATCGGCGGCATTGGCAATAAAAACACTTAGAAAATTATCCCCGTAATCAAGTCCATGAGCGATTCCAGCGCCCAGGGCATAAATATTTTTCATGACTGCTGCATATTGAACACCAATAACGTCATGGTTAACCCGTGTATTCAGATAAAGCGTTTCAAAAAGCGCTGCAATATTTTTGCAGGTATCTATATCCAGCCCAGAAAAAGTGAGATAAGATAATTTCTCACTGGCCACTTCCTCCGCATGACAAGGTCCTAAAATCGTATAAAACCGCTCCAAAGGCAAGTTAAAGACTCTAGCCAGGTAATCGCTGATCAATTCAGTTCTCTCAGGCAGGATTCCTTTGACGGCAGATATAATTAATTTATGATCAAAGGCGTCGGTAGGCAGGACTTCAAGTGCTTGCTGCAGATAGGCAGAAGGCGTAGCCAGTAAAACCGCATCTGCATTTTCCACTACATAGGGCAGTGAATCACTAAAATGAATCCGGCTCAGATCAAAAAAAGATTTGGACAAATAGGTCGGATTATGGCCTCGTTGTTGAAAATGTTCCATGGCAGGTGTATTTCTGAACCACCAATAAATTTCTACCTGGTTATCCGTTAGTAATTTTGCCAGCGCTGTGGCCCAACTCCCACTCCCTATAATTGCTATTTTCATCTTTGCTCTGCTTGAGGTTTTCTCCATCCGTAAAAATTCACTTTAAATGACCACTAAGTCTGCTGAAAAGGTCCGGTAACTTTTGCAAATGGTCCGTTCGGTGGCAAAATTCACTTAATTTATATAATATTCCAAGTAAAAAATAACAGTCATAAGCCTTTTATTTACCCCTATTCAGTGTGGTTCCAAGTTTAAAAAATAGCGAATTTCCAGGCGGTAATCCAGGTATTTATGCTTTTTCTTTTTGCACAGGCAATTGTGGATAAAACAAGCAGTTTACTGTATAAACCCAAATTCCAGTGGATAACTTTAACCAGTTTGTGCATAAACTTAGGAAAACTGTTAATATCTTTGTGCATTGGGTATGTAAAAATAATCAGATAAACAAAGTTTTTTCCCACGAGGAGCCTTGCTATATTCGCTCAAAATCGCTGGGTATTTTAAATTTTTATGAACAAATTGTTACCTTAAGTAATCTGGATGTTATAGGTAGCCTTTCATCATAAAAACAGACGAAGCGACACAACATATACTTAAATTACTTTATATAAATGGACAACTTATCGAATATTAACCGCAAAACCAGTCGTAAAAAGCCATCCACCGATATCAACGCTATGATGTATGGCAAAGTGCCCCACAGGCAAGAGATCTGGAAGAAGCGATATTAGGTGCGGTCATGCTTGAAAAGGCAGCTTTCGATAATGTCATTGAGATCATACGTGCAGAGTGCTTTTATGTCGATGCCCATCAGCTTATTTTTAAGGCCTGTGAGAAGCTGGCCCAGAAAAATATGCCCATTGATATGCTAACGGTAGTAGAGGAGTTAAAATCCTCGGAGGAGCTGGATCTGGTAGGCGGCGCCTTTTACGTTTCCAAGCTGACCATGTCGGTGACCTCTTCGGCCAATATTGAAACGCATGCCCGTATCCTGCTGGAAAAATTCATTCAACGTAAACTCATAGAAATCAGTGGGGAAATCATTACTGAAGCCTATGTAGAAAGTACCGACGTTTTTAATTTACTCGATGATGCGGAACAGAAAATCTTCAATATCACCAATAACTACCTGAAAAAGAACTACGATGACATTGGAGATGCCCTGGCCAAAGCCCTGGAGCGTATTGATAAGCTCCGGCTTCAGACCAATGAAATCTCCGGGGTACCCAGCGGTTTCCCCAGCCTGGATAAAGTTACTTATGGCTGGCAACCCAGTGACCTGATTATCCTGGCTGCCCGTCCGGCGGTTGGTAAAACGGCCTTTGCCCTCAATCTGATCCGCAATGCAGCCATGCACCCGACCAACCCCGTTCCCGTCGCCTTCTTTTCTTTGGAAATGAGTTCTGCACAGTTGGTACAACGTATCCTTTCTGCGCAAAGTGAAATCAAGCTGGAAAAGATCTCCCGTGGGAACCTGGAAGATTATGAATACAAGCAATTGCAGGCCAAAGGCATCAAACCACTCGAGACCTCTCCCATCTTTATTGATGATACGGCTGCGCTCAATATATTTGAGTTTCGGGCCAAGGCCAGAAGACTGGTCAATAAGAACAAAGTAGGGATGATCGTGATCGACTACCTGCAGTTGATGAGCGGTTCGGGTGACAAGAACACCAACCGCGAACAGGAAATCAGTACCATCTCCAGGAACCTGAAGGTACTGGCCAAAGAATTAATGATTCCTATAATTGCCCTATCGCAGTTAAGCCGTGCGGTAGAATCCAGAAAAGAAAGTAAGGTTCCGCAGTTAAGTGACCTTAGGGAATCCGGTGCCATTGAACAAGATGCGGATATGGTTATCTTTATTTACCGCCCCGAGTATTATGAAAACCAGGCCAATGAGATGGGAGAATCTATAGAAGGGGAAACCCATATTAAAATAGCCAAACACCGTAATGGTTCTCTGGAAACCATTATCCTGAAGGCCAGACTGGATATCCAGAAATTTGAGGACATGGGTGGTCAGGGTGACTTTAATGCCGGCAATTGGCAAACATTGCCACAAAGCGGTCCAACCGGCGGTTCTGGGGGTGGCGCCCTGGATGGTAATAAGGGTAGCTTTCAAGTGGTGCAAAGCAAGATGAACAGCAATGAATTTGATGCCGGATTTGATGAAGCGCCCCCGTTTTAAAAGACATTGGATCAGCTACTTTACGGAAAAAGCCTTTTTTTTAGAAAACATTATAAGTTCACCTTCAAAGCAGAACAGCTACTACAGAAATATCCCTTAACTTAGAGGGATATTTTTTTTACTTTACGAGTTATTAATCGTTCATTATAAACCTACTGTACACATGACACTGCGTTTCGCGAAAAACTTTTTTAGGGGCTGCTGCCTGATGGTGGTGGCTTTTAGCACTGCAACACAAACCATTCATGCCCAGCGCATTGACACACTGATTAATAATTACGGCGCTAAATTTCCCCAGGAAAGAATCCATTTGCAATTTGATCGCCATAACTATGCCGCAAAGGAGGATATTTGGTTCAAAGCTTATATCGTCAACGGCATTATGCCCGATAATCTGAGCAAAACATTGTATGTAGATTTCAGCGATGAGCACGGTAAAGTCCTGGCCCATGACGCTTATCCCATAGCCGGCGGCACTACCAGAGGTCAATTTACGGTGCCAGACAGCATTCACGGCAACCTGTTACATGTCAGGGCATACACAAAATGGATGCTGAACTTTGATACTTCATTTCTCTTCAATAAGGATCTGACCATAATCCAACCTGCTTCCAAACGAATCAAAGGCGCTCCACCGGCCACTGTCACCAAACTTTATTTTTTCCCCGAAGGCGGTGATCTGATTGCCGGGCTGAACACCAGAGTGGCTTTTATGGCCGAGAATCAGTATGGCCAGCCGGTTAAAGTCAATGGTACGGTCAAAGATTCTAAAGGCGAAGAAGTCGCAGTAATCAGTCCTGAACATGATGGTATGGGTAGTTTTCACTTGCTGCCTAACAGTTCAGAGGTCTATACGGCTACCTGGACTGATGATAAAGGACAGCAGCAAACAACTAAGTTACCTGAAGTCAAATCAGCAGGGGCGGCGCTGGTAGCCAGACCGTCTGCCGGCTCCACACTTTTTGCAATTCAGCGCTCAGAAAATGCACCGGACAATCTCAAGACCCTGCATATTGTTGCCACTACCTATCAGCAACTGGTCTATATGGCTAATGTTTCACTGGAAGATAAAACCATGGTCAGTGGTGCGATTCCCACAGCATCTTTCCCCAGTGGAATCCTGCAACTGACACTATTTGACGCTGCCTGGAAACCCGTCTCAGAAAGAATTGTTTTTGTCAATAACGGGGAAGCAGAATTTCATCCGGAAGTCGGTTTTTCCAAACTCAGCTTCGACAAAAGAGGGCAAAATGAAATAGTCATCAATGTAACGGATTCAGTCCCGGCCAACTTGTCGGTGGCTGTCACCGACGCCAGTATTGGCACGGACAGCTCCAGCAACCTGATTTCCAGAATGCTGCTCAGCTCTCAGATTAAGGGCCGGGTTTACCATCCTTATTATTATTTTTCAGATACCTCGGCCAAGGTTCAACAGAACCTGGATCTGGTGATGCTGACCCATGGCTGGAGAAGATATAACTGGGATAAACTGATGGCCCATGAGGATCCTAAGATCACCTATCCTGCCGATACCAGTTACCTGACTTTTTCCGGAAAAGTGTATGGTATTACCCCTTCACAGATAGCCACCAATAATACACTGGTGGCCATTGCTAAATCAAAGCAAGACACGACCGGCCGTTTTATCATGGTTCAAATAGAGCCAGATGGCAATTTTAATGACCCCAATACCATCTTTTTTGACTCCTTACAGGTCTATTATAAATTTGCCGGTAAGAAAAACACGATGGACCGTCGGGCGACGATTAATTTTATGCAAGACCGCCTGAAATCTCCAGGTGAAGTATCTCTGGATCCAAATGATATTATCAAAGCCAGGGTGTATGATACCAGTGGACTGGCTGCCAGCAGAAGACTATTTGATCAGTATTGGGCAGCCATGCATATGGAGACCAACCTGGCAGATGTTACCGTAAAAGCCAAAACAAAATCACCGGAAGAAAAACTCAATGAAAAGTATACCAGTGGGATGTTTAGAAGCGATAATGGTTACACTTTTGATCTTTTGAATGATATTTCTGCCCAAAGCTCCTTTAATGTCTTTAGTTACCTGCAAGGCAGGGTGGCCGGTCTGCAGATTTCCAATGCACAAAGTGGTACGCCGTCCATGACCTGGAGAGGCAGCACGCCGTCCTTATTTTTAGATGAAATGCCCATACAGGATGCCAGTCAGTTATCCAATATCAGTATGAACGATATTGCCATGGTCAAAGTATTCAGGCCGCCATTTATGGGTGGTTTTGGTGGCAGCCCCGGAGGCGCCATTGCCGTTTACACCCGTAAAGGCGGAGATGTTCAACAAGAAAAAGGGGAAGGCATGCCACATAAAACCATTGCCGGCTACTCCTTAATTAAAGAATTCTATGTACCGGATTACCTCAGCCTGACCCAGGATTTAAACAAAGTAGATAGTCGTTCTACCCTGTATTGGAATTCTTTAATTATGACCACACCCCAGGATCATGAAGTGCGATTTAAGTTTTTTAATAATGATATCACCAAATCCTATCGGATTATCTTAGAGGGCATGAACACCCAGGGACAGTTTACCCATATTGAGAAAGTGATTCAATAGCACCCTTTTGCCATATTTATATTAACATGGCCAATTGTAAAGTCTATTTTGGGGATCCCGTTTTTGACAAAACTGCCGGTCTATCGCTGAGAGAATTGAAGCGTAGGTCGGCAGTTTTCTTTGCCATTTATCCCATAAATTTCTGGCTCAAAGCACTAAAATTTGACAGAAATAACGAAATATTAATAGCTGATAAAAACAAATTAGGTTGATTTTCATTAATTTGTTCTGGTAAATTATTTCTATAAACCTATAAAACCCGAATTATTATGAGCGAACAAAATCAGCAGGAAGAAAAAAGTTTTTTTGACAAAGCAAAAGAAGGCTTGTCGCATTTAAAGGATAAAGCCGCAGACACCTGGGAAAACATTGAGGACAAAGCCGAAGAGGTTTGGGACGCCACCAAGGAAAAGGCGTCAGAAGCCATGGATACGGTAAAAGAAAAATCCGCCGATCTAGGTGATAAAGCGGAGGATGCCTGGGAGCATTTAAAGGACAAAGCCCAGGAAACAACAGATAATCTGAAAAGCAAAATCAATAGTTCAGAGGCTTCAGCAGCTGCAAAAGCCAGTGACGCTGCTGCGGAGGCAGCTGCCAAGGCCAGTGATGCGGCAGATGCCGCAGCTAAGGCCGCTAAAAACGCTGCAGATAATGCATAGTAGCCTGCAGCTATAAATCATGGTCCTGTTTAGCGTAATACTTTGATTGGCCCCGCACAATTAACCGCAAAACGAATGTGCGGCCGTACCACAAAGCATAAAAAGTTACGCATGATTAAAATTAAAAATTAAAAAAGCAGCTATTACCCTATTTATGGATAATAGCTGCTTTTAAATTTTCTACTTATTTTCTAATTTTTCTTACTTATCTACAATTTATCGCAGTGTGCCACTCAATAACCACCTGCTTTTCCTTACAGATTGTATCAATTATTGATCCTGAGGTCTGTCTGCAGGTGCTGCGCCAAAATCTTTATTAGGGGTCTCTCCCATCGTAAACTCAAGGCTACCTCCACTAATGATATCCTGGTAAGTAATAAAGGATTTGCTGTATGGCTGGCCATTAAGCTTGACTGACTGAACATAGATGTTTTTACCCGTCAGGTTATTTGCAGTGATCACAAAAGATTTTGCGTTACCGACATTAAGTGTTGCTTTGTCAAAAAATGGCGTTCCGAAAACGAAAATACCATTTGACGGATTGACCTGGTAAAATCCCAGGGAAGAAAGTACATACCAGCCACTCATTTCACCGCAGTCATCATTGCCACAAAGGCCATCTGGTTTATCCGTATAGAACTTAGTGGCAATCTCGTGTACTTTTTCAGCAGTCTTCCAGGGTTGTCCTGCAAAGTCATAAAGATAAGGAACGTGATGCTCGGGTTCATTGCCCTGTGCGTACATACCGATGAGCCCTGAAATATCTGGAGAAGCCTGAGCACCCAGATCTCCGGTTACCACAAATAAGCTGTCCAGTTTCTTTATGAATGGTTGATCTCCACCAAAAAGATGGATCAGGCCATGTACATCCTGGGGAACCAACCAGATATACTGCCAGGCATTGCCTTCTGTATAATCATTTTCTCTATGCACGGACTGAAAAGGATTAAAGGGTGTCCTGAAACTGCCATCACTCATCACACCGCGCATAAAACCTGTTGTACTATCAAAATACCTTTTATAATACTGGGCTCTTTTAGCAAAAGTCTCATAGATATCTGTCTTACCTAGTTTTTTGGCAGCAAGCGCAATACTACCGTCGTCGACTGCATATTCCAATGCTTTTGACACGGCTTCATTTTCCTTATCAGCTGGGATATAACCCAGTTTTTTCAGGTAACTCAAACCAAATTCATCTGTATTGGCGGTTTTGACCAAGGCCTCCATGGCCAGTTCTTTGTCAAATCCATCAATGCCTTTAACGATGGCATCCGCAATAACCGGGGCAGCACTGTAGCCTACCATGCAATTGGTCTCATTGCCATTAAGGTGCCATACCGGTAATTTGCCCTGCTGCTGATAAATGGCCAGCATGGAGCTAATAAAATCTACGACCCTTTCTCTTTGAATCAGTGTATAAAGTGGATTTAGTGCTCTGTAAGTATCCCAAAGAGAAAACACGGAATAATTCTGGAAACCTGCATGTTCATACACTTTCTTATCAGTACCTCTGTAAGTACTGTCATGATCATTAAATAAAACCGGATCAATCATCGTGTGATACAGCGCCGTATAGAAAACCCGCTTTTTAGCAGTATCCTTTGTTTCAATCTCGATTTTGCCAAGGGCCTTGCGCCAACTGTCCTGCGCCTGATCTTTAATGGCGGCAAAGTTCCAGCCGGGCATTTCTGCATCAATATTAGCAATAGCACCCATACTGGAGACAGGAGAAATGCCGATTTTAAAAGAAACCGATTTCAGGTCCTTGCCAAAAGAAAGAACACCTTTGGTTCTGACCGCTGTCAGAGAGTCATTGGATTTGAAGACGGTAGAATCAAAAACATCCCAACGGCTTATTGGCTCAGAGCTGCGAATAGCAAACCAGAGTCTTTGATCATTTGCCCAACCTTTGGAAAACCGGTAACCAATAAGCGTAGTATCATTTAAACGATCAATATGCGTTTTCACCGGTGCATCCCAGCCGATCCCCTGCTCAAGATCAATGATTACCCGGGCACTATCGGTACCAGGAAAATCATATTTCTGTAAAGCGACACGTTCGGAGGCCGTGAGTTCGACCTTGATATTATTATCCGTTAATTTTACGCTGTAATAACCAGGGGCTACTTGCTCCTCCTTATGGTTGTAATGAGCGCTATAGCCGGAAGTCGGATCCTGTTGCGTCCCAGTCATTGTACGCAGCGGCCCTAAATAAGGCATCATGAGCACATCTCCTAAATCGCCAATGCCTGTCCCACTGAGATGGAGTTGAGAAAATCCTCTGATAACACTATCCGAATAGTTATATCCGGAACACCAGTCCCATCCCTGGGTAATATTGGTGGGTCCTACCTGCACCGCTCCGAAAGGCACACTGGCCCCTACAAATACATGCCCATGTGCAGCAGATCCGATATAAGGATCTACATACTGTAATACATCATCCTTATTGCCGGATCCTGCCTGCGTAGCGCAGCCGGCCAAAAATAGCAGGGCTGCTGATACAATCATCGTACTTTTCATGAATCGCTTTCTTTAAACTGATTAGTAATGGCGTAGCTAATAATTAATATAACAAACGCCTGTCAGCGAATTTATTCAAATTGCGCTACAGGCGTCGTTAATGAATCCCCTGAAATGTTAATGAAGCGTTATGCTACCATTTTCCCAGGTGATTTTGATTATTTAAGTTCCCAAACGAGCGCACTGGCACCTAAAATGGCCGCATCTGACTCTTTTAGCTCGCTTGGAATGATCTGCACTTTGTTTTTGTAGATCGGCAACAGATTTTCTTCCATTACACGCTTAGCTGGCTGGAAAATCAAAGACCCTGCCTTACAAAGACCACCAAACAAAATAATGGCTTCTGGAGAGGAGAACATCACAAAATTAGCCAGTGCCTTGCCTAAGATCTCTCCTGTGAAGGTATAGGTGTCCCGGGCGATATCATCGCCCTGGATCGCACAGTCATATACCAGGCGACTGTCAATCTCATTTTCCTCGTAATGACGCAGGATACTAGGCTTATCGGGATATTTATTCAGCAGCTCTATGGCGGTTAGCATGACACCGGTAGCGGAAGCATAGGTTTCCAAGGACCCTTCCGCGCCAGTAGACCAGTGTTTACGTCCACCCGGAATAATGATGGTATGGCCTAATTCACCGGCAAATCCGTCATGACCATAAACCATTTCTCCGTTAACGACAATCCCACTACCTACACCTGTACCCAAAGTGATCATGATAAAATCTTTCATGCCTTTGGCTGCGCCATAGGTCATCTCGCCCACAGCGGCTGCATTGGCATCATTGGTCAAGGCAGAAGGCAAATTAAACTTCTGCTGAACAAGCGATGCCAGGGGTATCTTGCCTTTCCAGGGCAGATTGGGTGCATATTCTATATTTCCGTTATAATAGTTGCCGTTTGGCGCTCCGATACCAATGCCGCGCACCAGTTTATCGCTGCCGAACTGATTAAGCGCCGGCATGATGGCTTGATACAGCTCATCTATATATTCGTCGACATTTTCATGTTTTTTTGTTGAAATAGCCCCCCGGTAGGCGATCTCGCCCCGGTGGTCTACGATGCCAAATACCGTGTTGGTACCACCGATATCAATACCAATGGCCATTTGCTGTGAAATAGGAATAGATAACATAGTTGTATTTACGATGATTGCTTTTTATAATTTACGAGTTTAAATAGCGTAAATTCAGATTCCGTGCAAAGTTAATGCCCGCCGCTGACTTTTACGTCATAATCGATACCCTGACTTGCTAATATTTTTTTAACTCTCCAGGCATAAAAGGCCAGATAAGCGAAACAACAAACTGGAATAAAATAGCTGAATTGAATGCCAAGTAGTTTAGGAGAGGCTAAGAATCCTTGGAAAAGACTCATCACACCGCCCCCCATGATCATCATAATCAACAAACTAGAGCCTTTATTGGTATATTTACCAAGGCCTGCAATCGCCAGGGTAAAGATACAAGGCCATAAAGTGGAGCAGAAAAGCCCGACACTGATAAAGGCATAAACACTCACCATGCCATCAGAGAAAATACCGATGAGCAGCGCAGTAATACCCATAAAAGCAAAAATCAGTAATTGTCTGGCCGGATTACCTTTACTCAGGAAATCACAGATAATCAACCCAAGGATGATGATTACATAAATATAAAAAGGTGTTACGTCATGCTGGGCGATCTTATTGACCAGCAAAAATACCCCAAAGGCAATATAAGGCATCAGTACTCTTAGCACACCTTTAGCGCCTTGAGAAATATCAAAAGCGCCGATAGAACCCGTCCAACGACCAATCATAAGGCTCGCCCAATAAAGGGAAACAAAAGGGGCGATATTTTCAGTGGCGGTTCCTAAATGCTCTTTCATGAACTCAGGCAGATTGGACGCTGTGGATACCTCCACCCCTACATACAAAAACAGCGCAATCATACCCAAAACTAATTGAGGGTATTTAAATACGCTGGATCTGTGTAATACTTTATTGTCATCTAGCGCTTCTTCCTCAGCGATCGCCTCTAGATTGATCTTATTGGGGACTTTGGAAAATTTAAAGATAATGGCTACCAGAATAAAGGCAGCGCCCAGTACCAGATAAGGGATTTTGATACTGCTGATCGAAGCGTGGGAATGATCACCTGTTACAGAACCAAAAATCGCAAAACTAACAATCAATGGCCCGATCGTCGTACCAAAGTTATTGATACCACCTGCCAGACTCAAACGTTGGGAACCCGTTTTAGGATCGCCCATAATGACCGCCAGTGGGTTGGCGGCAATTTGTTGCAATGCAAAACCCAGCCCTACGATAAACAGGCCAGAGATAAACAGTAAAAAAGAAGAGGTCTGTGCTGCTGGGAAAAATAGCAGGGTACCAGCAGCTGAGATAATCAGCCCGATAGAAATCCCATTTTTATAGCCCATATCCTGTAACAAGTCTCTTTTTCTGGTTTCGCTGACAATCATAAAAATGATTGAGCCTACGGTATAGGCAAAATAAAAAGCGAAGGAAACCAGCTGACTGTAGGCCTGTGAGAGGTGCAGATTCTCTTTAAACACAGGAATCAGGATATCATTACTGGCGGCCACAAAGCCCCAGAAAAAGAAAACAATGATCAGGGTCCCGAACTGGCCCCATTGTGTTTTCTGCACGGTTTGGTTGTTTTGCATGAATAAATTTTAAAGTTTTGTATAATGAGGAGGCTAAAATACTATAAGTTTTTAATTTTATTCGATTAATCTCTAAATAGCAGATCGTAAAGCTCTTCTACCTTACCCAGTGCCGTCACCTTAATGCCTTTTGCCTCGGCCGCAAATCCCTTCTTATTATATTTAGAGACAATAATCTGATCAAATCCAAGTTTCTCGGCCTCGGCCACCCGTTGCTCAATCCGGTTGACCGCCCGGATTTCCCCATTGAGGCCAACCTCGCCGGCAAAACAGATGGTAGGCGGCAGGGGCTTATCTTCGTAGGAAGACAGCAAGGCAGAGATCACCGCCAGGTCAATGGAAGAGTCTTCAACCTTTAGACCACCGGCAATATTGATAAAAACATCTTTCATTCCGAATAAAAATCCACCTCTTTTTTCCAAAACAGCCAGTAAGAGTTGTAATCTTCTCAGATCAAAACCGCTTACCGTTCTTTGTGGGGTGCCGTAAACGCTTTGGGTAACCAGTGCCTGCACCTCCATCAGCAAAGGGCGCATGCCTTCCATGCTGGCGGCAATGGCACTGCCACTTAACTCCTCTGTCTTCTGGGTAATTAAAATCTCTGATGGATTACTGACTGCCCGCATACCTGTGGAGGTCATTTCATAGATGCCCAGCTCAGCCGTTGAGCCAAACCGGTTCTTTAAGGTTCTAAGTATCCGGTAGGCATAATGCCTGTCTCCTTCAAACTGCAGCACCGTATCGACCATGTGCTCCAGAATCTTGGGCCCTGCAATACTGCCGTCCTTGGTGATATGCCCGATTAAAAACACCGGCGTACCGGTCTCTTTAGCAAACCTTTGAAACTCAGCGGCGCATTCTCTGATCTGCGAGACGGAGCCCGGTGAGGATTCTATAATATTGGATTGCAATGTCTGTATGGAATCTACAATCAGTACCTGGGGTCTTAATTTACGGATTTCCTTAAAAATCTCCTGGGTCACTGTTTCTGTAAGTAAGTAAAACTGATCATTGCTCGCATCAATACGGGCAGCCCGCATTTTAATCTGCTGCTCGCTCTCTTCACCGCTGATATATAAAACGCGGTGTTTTTGCAAGGCCAGACCCGCCTGCAAAAACAAGGTACTTTTACCAATACCTGGTTCGCCGGCAACCAGTACAATGGACCCCGGCACGATCCCACCACCAAGCACCCGGTTAATTTCCGGATCGCTGGTCTGTATCCGAACTTCTTTTTGGGTCTGAATCTGATCTAATGTGACAATACGCGTTTGGCGATTTTTGGGTGTAATGCCCGTACCGACCTCACCATTTGCGCTATCTGGCGCCGGGTGGTAATCTCCCCATGTAGCTTGAGACGGCTGGGCGCCTGTCTGGATTACTTCTTCCACAAACGTATTCCAACTACTACAACTGGGACATTTACCCAGCCATTTGGGGCTTTCATAGCCACAATTATTACAAAAAAAGGCTTTTTTAATTTTCGCCATAAATATATTCAGTCAGAATAGAACCATAATGCACGGGGAATTGCCATACGCATTAAGGTTCTTCGCTTACTTTTTTTAAGATCGCTTAAATAATTCCTATCATTTTCTAGCTACCACCTAGGCCGCTGATAAATAATAAGCCATCACAGACTGCCTGCTAATTTCTTATTATCTATTAAAATGCCGCCTACCTATTATAATACAGCCCCTAAAAATAAGCCTGTCAAAAATAAGGGCAATCCCCAATTTTTACCTAACCAACGGGCCGATTAACAAGCACCTTAACAAGTTATTACCCCCGAAGCGATGGCCCGATGCCTGCTGCTATAACCCTACCAAGAGAAAATCCCCGTCTAACTGCCGGTCTAACATATAGTCACCTAAAGCGTTCATTACCTCTATTTTCTGTTTAACATCCAGCCTTTTTGCGGCGATTTACTTCTGTTAATACCACGGATACCACTAAGCGTTTTATAAAAGCTTTACGACCAGCTTTACAACCAAAAGCTTCTCCTGCAATTTGAGACGCGGCAAAGGCATGGTCAAAGTACCGGTTAAAACTGGACTCAAAGATACTTGGTATACAGCTTATAGAGCACTTTACGTTCCTCTGGAGATAAAACTTTGGCCGTGGATTCCACACCACAAAAATGCCGTCTGAAGGCAATAATGGCCTTACTGACATCGGAAACATCATAGCCAATAATACGCAAGGCCAGATACTCATTAAATTCCTTGGGCACCTGTACACCTGTGGTATCACCATACCAATAACCAAAACCTCTTGCGGCTAGTTTAGCCCATGGAAAATGTACATTCGGGTCATTTTTTCGCACAGGCGCATAATCGCCATGCCCGATAAAATTGGACTGTGGAATGCCAAAGCGCTCTTTGAGCGCCTGCAAAACACTTATCAAAGCATCAATCTGTTTATCCGTAAACGGCTCTATTCCATTGTTATCCAGCTCAATACCAATAGAGCAGGAGTTCATATCTTCAATATTATTCCATTTCCCTTTCCCGGCCTGCCAGGCCCTCAGATAATCATTGAGCATATGCTGGACTTTGCCATCCCGGCTGATTACATAATGCGCACTGACCTGTGTTCGCTCCATGGTAAAGGTGCGTACCGTTTGTTTGAGGGAATTTTGAGAAGTATGATGAATGATCACATACTGTGGTTTGCGCAAATTAAAATTCGTTGTACCTACAAAGGCTTCCGTATAATTAACGTCTTTAATATTTTGAGCAGGTTTTGCCATTATGGTATCGGCATAATCTCTCGATAGTTTATCATAAGTCTGATTGGCAAAAGCCGTATCCACATAATAAGGATCTGCTTTAACAGGTTGGGGTAGTTTTGCGACCGTATTACGGTCACTACTCGCCTTATCCCTGGCCGTCTTTGCGTGTTTGGACTTGCTTTTGGATTTTTTTGATTTTTTGCCCAGTTCGACCGGTTTGTTTCGGCTCCCTTCAGCGCTGGCCCCGCCACTCATAGCCATGTCCCGCTCTGCTTTGAGCCGGTCAATCCTTCCGGGAACGGTCCCCCTGGAACAGCTTGAAAAACATAGAAACACCAGGCTTGTGGCGAGTGTAAAGAGGTTGTACTTTCTTGTCATCATCATAATCTTCTCAGGGCTTAAAGGTTTGCTAAATGCACTTATCAGGGTGCGATTTTCCTTATTTATGACTTATAAACGCATCCAAAGTAAAGATTTCATGGGGAACCACCTTGCCTTTTTCATTAATTTTAACGGTACAACACTGATTTACAGCATCATGTTCAAAATATATTATATATTGCTCCTCGATGGCTTTTTTCAAAAACGCCTCTTTTTCCGCCATAGCAAGTAAGGGAAATACATCAAAACTGGCAATATAAGGTAATGGGAAATGTCCGATGGTTGGTATCAGATCAGTGACATAGACCAATGTCCTATCCCCTATCTTTATATAAGGTACCATCATCCCCCGGGTATGTCCACCCACCACCTGATAACTGATATGCTGCGTGAAAGGCAACAACCCATCACTCCATAAATAGTCGGGATCCCATAAGTTATCCTGCTCAGCTATAGTCATCGTCGGCAGAAACTTTAGTTTGCCACTTTTTTCAAGTGGCAATAAATTCTCGGATAAAAACGAGGCCTTTTCCCGGGCATTAGGCGTTACCGCCCACTCCCAGTGGAGTTTATTGGACCAATAAATTGCATTGGGAAATGCAGGTTTAAAATTACCTGTCTTGGCATCTTTAATGATAGCGCCGCCTACATGATCAAAATGCAAGTGGGTCAAAAATACATCCGTAATGTCTTCTCTCTTATATCCTCTTTTTTCCAGGGAACGGTCCAGATTATCTGGTCCATGCAGCTCATATCTGCTAAAAAACTTTTCATCCTGCTTATTACCAATACCAGTGTCTATCAAAATCAAGCGGTTGCCTTCCTTAATCAAAAGTAACCGCATCGCCAGATCGCACATATTCCGCTCATCGGCTGGCAGGACTTTTTCCCAAAGTACCTTGGGCACAACGCCAAACATGGCCCCTCCGTCCAGTTTAAATAAATCCGTATCTATACTGTAAATCTCCATAATTGCTATGCGCGGGTTTAAAGGTTACAGGTACCACATACAATATTGTATAAAATCGAAAAATATTGTTTGATTTATTATCTTCCTGTACCCTTATAGTAATGACTGCCTTTGTTTTTCCTGGTCGCTTAAGCTTCCGCCATCCATTTGTCTCTATCATCGGGAGAAAACTGCCAGGGCGCAAAGTTGTTTTCAATATTTTGGAACATGGAGTTCCACTCAGCCGGGGCTTTGCTTTCTTCCATCACCAGGAAACGGCGCATTTGCAATATGATATCCAGTGGTGAAATACTGACCGGACACTCCTGCACACACGCATTACAGGTAGTACAAGCGTTCAATTCTTCGACCGTTATATAATCATATAGCAGGCTTTTGCCGTCTGGCTCAAAGGCCTTATTTTTTTGAATATTTTTACCTACTTCCTCTACCCTGTCCCGGGTTTTCATCATAATCAGCCTGGGACTCAGGGCCTTGCCTGTGCTGGACGCAGGGCATGCCGCCGTACAACGGCCGCATTCTGTGCAGCTATAGGCATCCATCAGGTTCTTCCAGTTCAGATCAAAAATATCTTTAGCCCCAAATGGTGCCGGAGCTGCTGGCTCTTGGCCCTCAGGTAAGGGCGCAGCCGCGGCTGCACTTTCTGGTTCCATGGCCATTAAGACTTCCCGCTGGATATCGGCCATATTTTCCATCTCGCCCATGGGCTCCAGGTTGGCATAATAGGCATTAGGGAAGGCCAGGATAATATGTAAGTGCTTAGAATAAGGTAAATAGTTCATAAATGCCAAAATACCAATAATATGCAACCACCAGGCTGTCCGCTCAATTGCAATTAAGGTACTGCTATTCATCCCATTAAATATCCCGTGCAAGCCTCCTGAGATCAGAAAATGGGTAGCCGGGGTGTTGACATACTCGCCAACCCTCTTGCAGCCAGGATCGTGTCACAGCAATTCATGATCAAAAAAAGGGACATCAGGGTAATCTCTGCAATCAGGATATAATTGGCGTCGTCATGTGGCCATCCATTAAGATCAGTGGACACTAGTCTTTTTACTTTAACCAGGTTTCTGCGGATAAGGAAAATGGCACAACCGATCAGTACTAGGAGTGCCAGGACCTCAAAGGCATTAATCAAAAAGACATACAGACCGCCAATGCCGGCAAATAAGCGGTGATAGCCTAAAAGGCCGTCCAGGATAATTTCCAGGATCTCTATATTGATAATAATAAAGCCGACATAGACGAATAAATGCAGTATCGCTACTAGGGGATTGCGGAACATTTTCTTTTGCCCGAGTGCCAGTAACAGGACATTTTTAATACGTGCTGATTTATGGTCCGTTATCTTTTTATCTCGACCCAGATTAATATTTCTTTTTATTTGTCTGCATTTTTTTGTAAACTGCCATATGGCCACCGTAAACAACACTACAAACAAAAATTGAGACACAATATGCATACATTTTCGAGTTGATGCGCTAAGATAACCATATTTATGAATGTTATAGCAGATTATAACCGATATATCCATAATTTTAGGCCTCTAAACAATCAAGAAAAAAGCCGACCTTTAAAAATAACATTCAAGGTCATTTATTTATACGTATTATTATGGCAAAAGATTCAATATTAAGCAAAAGCTCCGCCCGGGAAAAATTACACCGGATGGCGCTTCAGATTGCTGAAAATTTAAGTGATGAAAACCAGCAACTCATATTGATTGGTGTGGCGCAAAACGGAACAGCCATGGCCCATCAATTAAAAGGTTTTCTAAAACAGTATATTGATAGTGACATACAAATACTGACAGTCAGTCTGGACAAAATAAATCCTGACGAGGTCACCCTTTCTGCTAGTCAGGATTTTAATGACAAGAGTGTAATTATTATTGATGATGTCAGCAACTCTGGCAAGACTTTACTCTATGCCACCAAACCCTTGCTAGCCTACCGGCCACGGCGCATACAAACACTTGTTATGATTGAGCGTATGCACCGGCAATTCCCAATTAAACCTGATTATATTGGTCTTAGTTTGGCAACTACTGGTGAGGATCATATCCGGGTAGAGATCCAGGATGGTGAAATAACAGGTGTTATTTTTGATACGATTGGTAAATAAAGCGAAGAAGGCTAAAAAGTAGAAGTAGATAAGCAGCAGTACATAAACAGAAAAAGCGTGATGCATGGAAATTAAACATATTTTGTGTTCGCTTGCGCTTAATCTTTCTTTTCAGGCCCGAATGAAACAAGCTGAAAAAGGACTTAATTATATTGGCGGGTCAGACCAGCATTTTTAAAACAAACAAACATTCGAATACCTTTTAAAACATATTAATAAGAAACAACCATGGCAGAAAATACGCAAAAAGATGCATCGCAGCAAGTAGCGCAGCAGGTCCAGGCTAAAATTGACAGCTGGCTAAATGGTAATTATGACGATCAGACCAAAGCCGAGATCAGAAGATTACAAAAAGAGGATCCGACCGATCTGACTGAAGCCTTTTATAAGGATCTGGAATTTGGTACGGGTGGCCTTAGGGGCATTATGGGTGTGGGTACCAACCGCATGAATAAATACACAGTAGGCATGGCTACCCAGGGTTTTGCCAATTATCTGAATCAGTCCTTTGCCGGAAAGGAGATCAAGGTCGCCATTGCGCATGACCCGCGCAACAACAGCCGTTTTTTTGCTGAAACCGCCGCCGGTGTTTTTGCGGCCAATGGGATCAAAGTATTTTTATTTGATGACCTGCGTCCGACGCCGGAACTGTCCTTTGCCATCCGGTATTTAGGTTGTCAGGGAGGCGTTGTTTGTACCGCCTCACATAACCCCAAAGAATATAACGGTTATAAGGCCTATTGGGATGATGGCGCACAACTGGTCCCTCCTCATGATGTAAATGTCATGGATGAGGTGGCCAAGATCAAAATATTGGAGATGTTAAGTTCACTGGCGGGGAAAACTTAATTGAGATCATCGCCGGCAAAGTAGATGAAGCTTATATCCAGATGGTAAAGGGACTTAGTGTTTATCCAGATGCCATCAGTAGTCAAAAAGATTTAAAGATCGTTTATACGCCAATTCATGGAAGTGGTATTAAGTTAGTACCCGATGTTTTAAAAACCTTTGGTTTTGAAAATGTTCATATCGTAGCGGAACAAAAAACACCGGATGGTAATTTTCCAACTGTCGTGTATCCCAATCCGGAAGAGGCTGAAGCTATGAGTCTGGGGCTTAAACTAGCCAAAGAACTGGATGCAGATATACTTTTGGGCACCGATCCTGATGCGGACAGAGTGGGTATCGGTATTAAAAATCACAAAGGCGATTGGGTGCTGATGAACGGGAATCAAACAGCCGTACTTGCTTTTACCTATGTTATGGAGGCCAGAAGAGCCAAAAAAATTGCCCGTCCGGAGGATATGGTGGTAAAAACCATTGTTACGACAGATATGATCGATAAGATCGCTGCAGATAATCATGTGCATTGTTATAATGTACTGACTGGTTTTAAATGGATCGCTGAAATGATCCGCGAAAAAGCCGGCAAAGAACATTATATCATTGGAGGAGAAGAATCCTTTGGTCTGATGATTGGCGACCAGGTACGTGATAAGGACGCAGTCTCTGCTGTCGCTTTACTCTCTGAAATGGCCGCTTATGAAAAAAATCAGGGCAAGACCTTATATGATAAACTCATTGAGCTGTATATTGAATACGGGTTGTTCTATGAAAAGCTTAAAAGTATTACCCGAAAAGGCATGCGAGGACAGGAAGAAATCGCAGAAATGATGCAAGCTTTCAGGGATAATCCACCTAAATCTTTGAACAATTCTGAAGTAGTACAGTTACTGGATTATCAATTGCAAAAAGGCAAAAACCTGAAAACAGGTGAAAGTTGGGATATAGAATTACCTAAGAGTAACGTACTGCAGTTTATTCTGGCAGACGGTTCAAAAATCTCTGCCCGCCCTTCAGGCACTGAACCTAAAATTAAATTTTACTTTAGTGTTCAGACCGAGCTGGCTTCAAAAGAAGATTTTGACGCTAAATTAGCAGCACTAAACGAAAAAATAGAGGGCATTATTAAAGACCTGGACGTATAGGCCTTAATGGCAAAGTCCATTAAAAGGGACATGTATATGTATATATATGCCTGAAATAGGAGCCTTCATATTTAAATACTTATGATAGAAATCAGAAGCGTGCAAGTCACGCGTTATGTCACGCCATTAAAGGAAGGCGGGTCACTGCCTGCCATCGCTGAGGCGGACGACGGTTTTAGTTATGTCGTGAAATTCCGTGGAGCCGGCCAGGGCATTAAGGCTCTGGTCGCCGAGTTGATCGGTGGCGAACTAGCGCGTGTGCTGGGCTTTAAGGTACCGGAAATTGTCTTTGCCAACCTGGATAGCAGCTTTGGCAGGACCGAGCCTGATGAAGAGATACAGGACCTACTGAAAGCCAGCATCGGTGAGAATCTGGCGTTGCATTATTTGAGTGGCGCCATTACCTATGATCCGGCTGTGACTAAAGTGGATCCCCAGACCGCCTCCAGGCTTGTATGGCTGGATGCCCTGATCACAAATATGGACCGCACCGCCAGAAATGCCAATATGTTGACATGGCGGGGTGAATTATGGTTGATCGATCACGGAGCAGCCCTTTATTTTCATCATAACTGGACCGGGCATGAGACGAGCAAAAAAAGTCCATTTGCGATGATCAAGGATCATATTTTATTGCCACAGGCCTCACAGCTAGAGAAAGCAGACGAGTTCTGCAAAAAACTGATTACCGCAGAAAAACTCTGGGAAATCATCCAGCTGATACCTGATGAATGGCTTCAGGACTATGATCCGGCTTATTCGCCTGAACAGGTAAAAGATATTTACTTTGATTTTATCTGGTACCGGATACAACATTCTGAAATCTTTTTAAAAACAGCCATTGATGCAAGAGCTGCACTTATATGAATATGCCACAATCAGGCTGGTGCCCGTGTTGATAGAGAGGAATTTATTAATGTGGGGTTATTGTATATTGTAAGGCGACCGGCTACCTGGACTGCAAATATCATTTAAATCTTGAGCGCATTCATTGTCTTGCGGTAAATGAGATCAATACAAAAGAAATTACTGCCCATTTGAACTCTTTTGTGGCGATTGCCAGAGGGGAAAAATCTGAACATCCGGTGTCAAAACTTGATCCGGCCTCCAGATTTAGATGGTTGACTGCTATCAGAAGTACCATCATCCAAAGCTCCAGAATACACCCTGGTAGGGCAATGGACCCCAAAAAGGCTTTTCAGGATTTATTTGAGAAGATGGTATTATAATAATAGCGGAGAAATCTAAAGCTTTTTTATCGAAAAAAATAAGAATCAGAAAAACCGTAAAACACTCTTTTACTGTACTTTACAAAGCGAAGGCCCTTAGTTAATTGCAAAACTAAAGGGCCTTCTACATTAGTGGATATCTCAATCACTAATATTTTCCAATTGTCATATATTGTTTCCTGTAATCCATTCTTTTTATTTACGAATTACTTTAGCGTCGGCTTTATGATCCCTTGGAGCACTTGTACCAAATACATGCCAGCTGCCAGATGCGGTGTATTTACAGTAATCTTACCAGCGCTGCCTGGTGTTATGTTTTGTTGTAATATTACTCTGCCTGTCAAATCCATTAATGTTACCTTAATAGGTGTTATTTCTTTGGAGGATAACAATATTTGCAATTTATCCTGGGTAATCGGATTGGGCGCTACGCTAAACGACCAATTGTTCCAGACAGGATGCACTGTTGCAATGATACTGTAATAGCTATACCCTGCTTTATCCACTCCTACAATACGGTAGAATACCGTGGACGGTTGACCTGCTAATGAAGCAATATTATCCAATGCACTATAAGCCAATCATTGGTCCCATCTCCCAGGCTATTTTGCCTTGAAACCTCTTTAAAGGTTTTGCCATCCGAACTTCTCTGGATGATATAGTAATCGCTGTTGATCGCAGTCAACACATGCCATGAGAGGTGCACTGTATAATCTGGCATTAAACTGGCCGAAAATTTACCAAAATCAACCGGAACAGGAGCAGATTTTACAAAGAAACGTTGCGCCAGACTATTATTCTCCAGCGTTTGCTCTAATGGGTTGTTATCCGGATTAAGAGAGACACTCAGTAAATTGCCACCCGCAAGATTAGAAGTGCCTACAGATAATGGACTAAAAGTAGGGTTATCTTTATTGAAGACTGTATAATATCCAGGAATCGTAAAGCCAAGCATTGCGGTATCACCTGGGGCAAGTGGTTTTAAACGGCTTACAGGAATGGTAAATACATTATTACTGGTATCCTTGACAGTTACTGTAGCCTTAATGGAATCACTATAAACCTGATCGCTTACATTTTTAAATGCGATGGCAAAATGATAATCATCTCCAAGGTTCAAGGTATCATGCATTTGCAAGCCGAGATTACCTGCCAGGGCACCTTCAGGGACAGGAGTGTACATTATATGCCAGTATCTTAACTGGTAAGGCGTATAATTTACACTGTCGACATTCCTTAATTTTAACTGCAAATACGGATAAGTAGCCGCATCTATGGAAGAGATATCTACATTTTGTTCAGTTGAACTTAGTGTACGTAATACTGAGGTTGATCCACTAGCGGTTATACCAATTACATCTACGCTCGCATGATCTGTACTAGTAGATTCCTCACTTTTGCCATTCCACTGAATGGAACTCCAACTTTTGGCTGGACCAAATTTGGGAGAAGTTACATAACCGATGGAATCCTTACCAACCAAACTGGTTGAAACCTGTATCTGTTCCAAATAATCCGCTGTTAATTGCTGATAAGGTGTAAAGCTGTTATCTGATTTTTTATATATAAACAAGCCTGCTTTCGCACTAGTAAAATCATCGATGGCTGATAAGCCTTGACCAATAAACTTCTGGTACAGATTATTTACCCCGCTTGCATCACTCTTCCATGTATCTACAAAAGGTATAGAAGTATAAGGCGAAACCACAAATAGTCTTACAATAACATAAGAGCCATCAGGAATCCAATCCATAAATTTTGCAATATTATCCCTATCAGCAGCTGTTTTATACGTAAACTGAAAATTATACTTATTCGTATTGGGATAATTTATAGGATCAACATCAAACGAGTAGGGATGATTCCCACATGATGCCTTAGATCCCATGAATCCGCCTATACTAGTATTGGGCACATTTTGTACTGGGCTTGGGGTAGATTCATTTATATACGGCTGTATTCCATCAGGCGTAAATACATTAAACATCAAAGAATTACCCAATGTTGTGCATTGGAAACTGGAGATCAGCGCGCCATCTTGACGAATAGCAAAATTGCTCCAGCCAGTAGGTATACCAGACCCATAAACACCGTGGGCTATCAAAAATGAATGTAATAATTCATTAAAACGCCACTGCCTACTTACACTATCAATTCCAATACCAGCCATAGTAGACTGGACGTGTTGCCAATAATGACTTTGGCCAATACCGTTCAATTTATCAATTCCTTTACTTGCTATATACTGAAAACTACTATTTGCCCAACGATAATCCTCACCTGTTCCAGGAACAGGACTTACACGCCAGTAATAAACAGTACTATCTTTAAAAGTAATACCGGGATCAAAGCTTATCGCCCCCCGATTGATTTAACTGTTTTGGTAACCAACGACGATGAATTAAACAATTCTGTTGTATCCAATTCCATTATATAGTTACTTTCAGCAGCTAAGGCATCGGATGTTGACCCAACAAGAGTAACATTAGGATTGCGTATGATAGAATACTTATAAGGATAGACTGGTGTTATTCCGTTTGCATAAATATAAATATTTTTTGTTATAGAATTATTAGTTTCACTTAACTCATCATATCTATTATCCCCATCTATAGATACAATAATCTCGTTATTCCCTACTGCTTTATTAGCATCTATTGTAACATCTAAACCAATAGAATCAAGACTTCTGACAGCAGCGATTCTCTTTTCTAACAAAGTTTCAATACTACCACTTGGGAATTTATGCTTAACAGAAACTAAAACAGAATCCCCTATCGCACGTCCAATGTTATATAAATAAGCCTTAACGGAAAACTTTTCAGACGTGATCGAGACGGAACTTGGTATTGTCACCTTATTATCTTCAACAATAAAATCCGGTTTGGGAAAGTTATAAAGGGAAATAGAAGGATCTCCAAAAAATTGGTTTGCTCAGCATGTGCATAGCTTGAAATAGAATCCATTTGTTTAAGATTTGCCAAATTAATCATTCCATTTTGACTATTTTTCATACTTATAGCTATAGGAATTCCATAATTATTTAAACTAATATTCTTATAAAGAATCTTATTATAAGAATCTAAATAAGAAGTCACTCCTAGATAGGTTTCTGCAACAAACCCAACGCTCCCCTTATCTTTCGTAAATAAATACCTTTCAGTAATATTGTTAATGGTTGTCATTCTTCCAGCCATATAACTAAAGCAATCGCCTACATCACAACCACTTGTAAAGAGTAATGGATATTTGTTATTGTTGTTAAATACCGAAGGATCATTTAATTCTCCATAAGCAATTGTAGTACTTGCACCATGCCCAAAATAACTAATCAATCCCAAACCGCTCGCAAACAAATTCTTCAAGCTTATTTCAGACTCGTCGAACACTTGATCCGCAGTAACTTTCCTTAAACGAAACTCATTTGCGCCATACAAACTATCCTTTAATATTGTTTGATAATTGCCCAGATAACTTCCAAATAGATTTTCTTCCGACGAATTTATCCCACCAGAAATAAATACCACATTCTTCTTCCAGCTATTATTTTCTATAGTATGATCATCGCTTTTCTGAGCAGCCTCATACACCTTAACTTTATCCAGATAATTTTTTATTTCCACCGGCTTTACAGCAGATAACCTTCCAATTGCTGTAGCGGCAATGGGTTCTTTATTTTCTGAAGTCAACATAACGTCGGATGCAGGCCAGCCAAATGTTGGAATTAAATTTTGTGCTTGATATAGTGGATCTGACTCATTTGCTCCTTGTAGATTATTAAAGGTTAGTCCGCGCCCTATCAAAAACACAAATTTGGGTGCTGTTGTAAAGTCATGACGAGCAAATTTCAGGAAATTAATGATACTTAGGGGACTAGAATGAACACCAAAGGCAAACATATCTTCAAGATCGTCAATATTATAAATATGGACATTATAATTTCCACCTTCGGGAGACTTTCTATAGCTTGCGTATTGGGTTACATAATCGCCATCACCATATAATGCCTTATTGGAAATTATAAGATAATCTCCCTGTTGATCTGAACTAGTTAAGTCCGGAAAAGATCTTTTTGTTATAGCAGTACTCCCAATAGATGTATAACTGTTACTTGCCTGGCCAACTAAAGCAAAATGGCTCGAATCCATTGCCGGCAGCACAAATTGATAATTTGAACCATTCTGTTCTGCTTGATAGCGTATACCAGTAGTTAAATTATATAAGATTGGCGTACTGCCATTCGCTGCAAAATTGGCAATGTTCAATAAACGGGGACTAGTACTTGCTCCTAGGTCAAAACTAAAAGAACCAGCTCCTCCAAAATTAAAAATACGGGGATAATGTAATTCAACAAAACTAGCATTCACCTTGTCGGTAGTATTACCCGAACCATTGGTTATTGTTACCTTATAACTGCTTCCTATTTCCGCTTTCTTAATTTTAATAACTTTTGATTCAAAATCCCCCAATGGAGCAACAGTGTTTGCGCCATCTGTTCCTTGTATCGTAATGAAACGGTTATTTCCCTGATTCGAAGCTCCAGCAATACCAACTTTAATCTCTCCTTTAATGGCAGCGTCAGCGGTATATCCGTATAAATCCGAGAAGGTCGTGGTTGTGCTTTTTGAACCATTTAGCACTATACCAAAACATTTACCTTTATAATCTGACATATACACATAAGACGTTCCATAAACGGATGCAGCTCCTGCATTAAATGTTGTACCCAGTCCTTTCTGGACAGTATAATAAAAATAGGGCAATGGAGTCATGCTCGCTGCATCAGTAGCTGCTGTATTTACTCCTTTTTTTATTCTTAGATTTTGACTAGAATTCGTGTTGATGGTCAAAAAATAGGACGCACTATCCCCCTCAAAGCTTTTTGCTTTATTAAGCTGATCTTCAGGTTTTTTATATAGAGCTGTATCTACGCCACCGTCATTATGTTCTCCCCAGAATTCAATATAATCCCCGGTGCCTAAAGCACCAGTTACACTGACATAAATTGGTACCTGAACACCATTTCGCCAAAGTTGTAAATTGCTGCCTGTAGCGCCAGAAAGGCCTGCTTCTGTTAGGCTACTACCAGTAATACGATAAAGCCCATCAGTAGCTATTTTGAATTTAAAATAGCTCTTGCCATTGACTATCCATTCATTATTGTATTTCTGCGCATTGACGCCATTTAACATTCCCAATAGCGTCAATAATATCAATAATGCCATTGCTCCTCTACACCATTTCTTACACATAAAAGTTTTTTAAAAAGCATTAGTTCAGCCTAAGCAGTGACACTAGCGCATGACATAACTGTTCACAGCAACACTTTTTGGAGTTTAAAAGACACCTCCATTCAGCTTGTTACTGTTACACAATCCATCAGGCCCTATAAATAAGGAAAATCCTGGCAATGAGCGCCATTTAATAATTTTGCCCTATTGCCGCATGTCCCCAGTTAGTCTAATTCTAGTCATGTTGTTTGTTGGGTTTATACAGAGCAAAATTAAATATTTTTAAACAATCCAAACAACTTTTGAAAGATTTATTCTTAGCACATTTTCAAGCAGTTACGCAAATCAGCTACAAAAAATCCCGTGAAGTAATCATCTCCACGGGATTTTCCATTTTATTGAAGGCTTTGAAAGTTAATTCAGCGTATTATTTAGCCTATCCACATCCGCCATCAAGCCATGAGGGTCAATTTCTATGGACTTAATATCAGTATTTGGTCTGGAAAGCTCTAATTGATAGGTTGGGCTAGTCCATCTCCATTCAGGTGCAAAAATCCAGGGATAATAGTTATTATCAGCTGGCTTGTGCCCATACATCATCCCTAAGGGGATATTATACATTTCCTGTTTACCATCTTTATAGGTAACAAGGACATCTAGTGGCATGGGCATATCTCCTTTGCGGACTAGCTCGACTACTCCATGATTTTGAACGGAGGATACTTTATCAATGGCATAATCGATGGTTTTCGTTGAATATACCCAGTAATTTTTATACCATTCTAACTCCAGCCCACTGACTTTCTCAGCCACCCGGATCATATCATTGGCATTAGGATGCTTAAAGCCCCAGGTATTAAAATAGCGAAGTAAGAAAGCATCCATATTTTTTTTACCAATTATATAGGCCAATTGGTCATAAAAAACAGCGCCTTTTCCATAAGCCGCAGCCCCATAGGCAAAATTGGTATTATAATGATCTGCATGCGTGCTCATCGGTTCTTCTAAACCGCTTTTAGCCAGGTAATAGTAGGACCTGTAACTTGCTTTATACCAAGTACTGTCATGATGTAACCACCCAAAAATACGGGTTTGGAAATATGTTGCCCCTCCTTCATCCATCCAGGGATACAGGCTCTCATTACTTCCAAGTATTCCCTGGTACCAATTGTGCCCAAATTCATGGAGTGCCGTTCCTAGGCTTGGTCCCTTAATCAGGGTAGCCATTGGATATTCCATTCCGCCGTCTCCTCCTTGGATAAATGAATAATTGTGGTATGGATAAGCACCAAATGTTCTTGCGATATACGGATACACATAAGCAACAGAGTCAGCTAATAAATTCCATTTTGTGTCATCGTCAGCTGATTTTCGTTTATAAACAAAATAAAACAATGGACCATCTTCTATTTGCCTTTTGATTAATTTGTATTGATTATCAGCAGCCCACACAAAGTCATGCACACTGTCTGCCTTAAAATGCCAGGTTGTTTTATCCCCAGCCTTTTGAGGTACGCCTTCAGATTTGCCATAACCAAAGCCTACTTCATCTGGATTTTGAACGGTCCCAGTTGCGGCAACCAAATAGTTTTTATCCAGGGTTATATTTACATCATAACTTCCCCATACGCCATAAAATTCCCTGGCGATATAAGGGTTCGCATTCCAGCCCTGATAATCATATTCTACGATCTTAGGATACCATTGACTCATGCTGTAGCGAACGCCCTCCACGTTGTCACGACCACTTCTTCTGATTTGTTCTGGAACCTGCGCTTCAAATTCAATGGCCAGGTCTGTGGACGTATGAGGCAAAATGGGCTTTTTCAAATCTACTTCCAAAATAGTCTCATGGGGGATAAGCTTTTGTTCAACGCCGTCGATTCTCAAAGACTTAACATGCTGATAACCAATTTGAGAACTACTTAATTTAGAGATTCTGTCTCGAACACGAGGGTCCCAGTCCTGTACAGCCTCTCCTTTGCGATTTTTCCCCAGAATAATTTTCCCTAATTCTCTGCTGCGAACATCCATCATGGAGCCAGGCTGAAAAGCATTCCAGTAAAGGTGGATGAATAAACGATTTAATGTATCAGGCGCATTATTCCAATAAGTAATTTTTTCCTTTCCATTGACTATATTGGTGTTGACATCCAGATTTGCATCAATGGTGTATTTCACTTTTTGTTGCCATCTTTCGGGTTGGGCCTGTAAAGCCAGACCATAACCTGCACCCAGTAATAGTAGTAAATATTTTTTCATATTATTTCTGATTAACATATCAATTTTGATTGAAGCTGCTAAATTAAACAATTACTACCAACTGTTCTTATTTGTAGCATGCTTTTTAGATTCCTTTTAATATCCGTTGAATCCTTGCCAGGAACCGTCGCTCTTTTGCTCAAAACGAATAATATTACTTTCTGTACTTTCATTGTTTTCTCTATCCACGCTTGTCACTGAAACATAAAACTTTTTAGTACCTAAGGGAATATTGCTGTAATTAAGCGAAAACTGAAAAAGACTGCCATTATTATTGCCAACAATAATCTGTTCTGGATGCTGGCCAAGTTCCTCAATACTTTTTCCGGTATAGAGTACATACTTATTGACAATCTCTCGCCTAGAGATTTCATCAAGTGCCCCCTGAATGATGGGCATGCGGCCGCTGCCGGCCCAAATTTCTGGTGCATTTGGCGGATTTTTATCAATCCAGGGCATAGGCGGTATTAGTGCTGGTTTGCGATAGTAATTATTTTTAAGACTATCTACAAAGCCATTGGGGTTGGAGTTAAACGATTTATTGCTGAAAAACAGACTGCCTTGGACTTTATTTGGAAATTGACGTAAAAACTTGATCTCATTAGGTAGTTCCTTTGTATCTGACCAACCAGAAACGTCTTTTTCATCAGCATGGTAAACGGCCTGACCAATATAAAGATCTCTGCCATAAGTGTGATTTGCCCACCAATCTAATAGTATCCTAAAGTCTTGGCCGGTTTTTCCTATCTTCCAATAAAGCTGTGGAGCTACATAATCAATCCAACCTTCTTTTAACCAAAGAAGAATATCTGCATAAAGATCATGATAATTGGTCGTTCCACGTGTCTCACTGCCTCCTGGGTCCTGCGATTTATTCTGATAAATACCAAATGGGCTAACGCCAAATTTAACCATCGGCTTTATCTGTAAAATGGCATCATGTACTCGCTTAATCGCCGTATCGCAATTCGCTCTGCGCCAATCAGCAAGGCTGAGTCCATTGCCATATTTTTGGTAGGCGGCATCATCATTAAAATGTTGACTGGTCGGATATGGATAGAAATAATCATCCAAATGAATGCCATCCACATCGTAGCGATGGACGATATCCTTTACCACGCCCACCAGATAATTGACCGTTTCTGGTAATCCTGGATTAAAAATGAGCTGTTTGCCATACCTGACAAACCACTCTGGATGCCTTTTGGTGATATGATTGGCTGCTACAGAGGATTTAGTTACATCGAAGACCATTCTATAAGGATTAATCCACGCATGAAATTCCATCCCCCTTTTATGGGCCTGATCAATCATAAATTTTAGTGGGTCGTAAAAGGGCTGTGGGGCCTGGCCTTGTTTCCCCGTCAAAAATTCACTCCAGGGATCATATTGAGAGGGATAAAAAGCATCTCCTGATGGCCTGACCTGAACGAATACAGCGTTGATTCCCATTGCCTTATCCCTATCAAGAATCTGAACAAATTCATTTTTTGTTGTTCTGCACTTAAACCAGGTTTGCTAGGCCAATCAATATTAAGAACAGTAGCAATCCATACCCCTCTCATTTCATATTTTGGTGGAAATGATTGCGCCTTGCCGCTTAAACAAAAGCCGTATAGAAGACTACAAATACAAATAATTCTTAATAAACTTTGGGAATTTGTTTTTGACATATTTTTGGATAAATAATACGTGAGGAACTAATAGAATTTACACTCTTGATACCTTATTAAGTGTCAACAAAATACATTAGGTTCCGTTCCTCTCATTTTACTTAGCAAAGTGCAAAGCGTGGCCGCTTCCTCTTCACTGATATTATCTTTGATCGGTTTCTCTAAGGCGCCGACTTTTCCCTTTATTTCAGTTAAAAGTTCAAGCCCCTTGGGGGTTAAATAAACTTCAACGAGCCGTTTATCAACATTTGAAACCTTTTTTATTACTAGATTCTTTAAAATTAATCGATCAATTAATCTACTGGCATCGCACATTTTTTCCAGCATTCTTTCTCGTATTTGTAAAATACTTAAAGGCACCTCGCTGACTTCAACAATGCGCATAATATTATATTGTTGAGCAGTAATGTCAAATTCATCGAAAAACTTTCGCACGGACTCCATTAGATAGCTTTCCGTTAGGAATATGTTAAGTCTTACAAGATGAAAGTCATTCTTGAATTCAGGGAAATCAATATTTTTAAGTTTATCTTCCATTTTACTTGCTATTAATCTTCCCATACAGATAGGCCTTCAGAACAATTGGCACAAATATCAATATTTTTTCTACCTGCCATCAGCTCTTTGCGAAATTGTTTATAATTATCGTTATGCCAGATTTCTTTAAAAGATTGGTTTTTTAAATTACCAAGCCGGTGCATAGCATCTTTATCAAAGCAACAAGGAACAACAAGGCCATCCCAAGTAATTACATTGGATTGCCAGAGTTTCCAGCAATGATTTTTCATACCACTTTTAACCTGCATAACGCCATCCTTATCTCTTCTATACCTGCTATACTTATCAATTGTAGGGATCAGATTATTAGGATCATCCTGATAATCATACACTTGAGCAGTTTTGAAGCGAACCTGGTCTACACCGATTTCCTTGGCCAATATTTTTACATCTTCAATCTGGTGCTCATTTGGTTTTACAACTAGGAACTGAAAAAAGACAAAGGGTGTTTTACTGTTCAGTTTCTTTTTCCATTTAACAATATTACGAGCCCCTTCTAATACTTTTTCCAATTTACCTCCTACCCTATAAGATTCATATACCTCCTGCGTCGTTCCATCAATGGAGATAATCAACCTATCTAACCCACTTTCTATTGTTTCTTTAGCCTTTTCGTCTGTCAGATAATGTGCATTGGTCGAAGTTGCGGTATATATACCCTTATCGTGGGCATATTTTACCATCTTTAAAAAGTCAGGATTCAGGTAGGGCTCTCCCTGGAAATAAAATATCAAATACATTATTTCCTTATATATATCATCTATAGTATCAGTAAAAAAATTATTCTTGAGCATGCCTTTATCCCGGGTAAATGCCCTGAGGCCACTTGGACATTCCGGACATCTTAGGTTACAGGAAGTTGTTGGCTCAAAAGAAATTGACATAGGAAAGCCCCATTGAATGGGCTTTTTAAACAATTTACTCAATTCAAAACTCATTGTCACTTTTGCAGCGTTCCAAAAACGCCGAAAAGTGAGCTTCCGCATTAAATTTATACTATCATTCCAATTAAAATACATGACCACAAAAATAATGTTTAAACGTATACTTCAGGTTTATTATTGATAATTTTGCATTTTATGACTAAATTGATGCCATTTTAGAAACCTTATCAATAAATTTAGCGAAAAATAACAAGAATTATTTTTAGGATATTCTCGTTATCTTCGCATTCGATAAATAATATTTTAGTCTGTGCAAAACAATGAACACCATTATGTTGTAATACTTGCGGGAGGTATCGGTAGTCGATTATGGCCCAAAAGCCTGATGGCAAAACCGAAACAATTCCTGGATATTCTTCATACAGGCAAAACCTTAATACGACAGACCTTTGAAAGGTTTACCCCGTTTATACAACTTAATCATATATTTATCGCTACTACAGCGGAATATGCTGACCTGACCCACGAACAAATACCAGAACTCCCGATTGAGAATATCATTCGTGAGCCCAGCAGGAAAAGCACGGCGCCCTGTGTAGCTTATATTTCCATGAAATTATTGGAGAAGGATCCTGAGGCAAATTTAATTGTGGCTCCCAGTGACCATATTATTATGGATTCAGCTGAATTTACTAAAGCTGTTGAAACGGCACTTGATTTTTCAGCTCATTTAAATGCCCTTGTTACACTCGGAATCAAACCGCTCTATCCAAATACCGGTTATGGTTATATCCAGTATGAGACCAGGGAAGTTGCCTCCGACATCTATAAAGTAAAAACATTTACAGAAAAACCTAATCTGGAGCTAGCGAAGGTTTTTCTTGAAAGTGGTGAATTTTTATGGAACTCAGGTATATTCATCTGGCGAGTCAAAAGTATACTCAATGCAATTGAAAAGCACCAGCCGGAGATGTACGAAGTATTTGATGCAGAAAGAGATAATTTTAATAAGCCAGAGGAACTGGAGGCTATAAAACGTATTTATCCGTTATGCACCAATATCTCCATTGATTTTGCCATTATGGAAAAATCTGAAAATGTTTATGTCATCCCATCTTCCTTTGGATGGAGTGACTTAGGTACATGGAACAGTGCTTATGAAAACCTGGAGAAGGATTATTTAGGAAATGCCGTTACAGGTAAACACATTGTCGTAATTGATGCAACAAAATGCATGATTAGTGCACCGGACAAAAAATTAGTGGTATTACAAGGATTGGATGACTGCATTGTAATAGATACAAAAGATTCTCTATTGATTTGCAAAAAGGATAAGGAGCAAGAAATTAAAGATTATGTGGCGGAGGTGAGAAGAAATTTTGATGACGATTATTTATAAAAAATAATTCATAAAAAACTATATCAAAAAAATATTAAAGAAATTATTAGGCGCAAATAATCACACCCACGCCTCTATATCATTTTACCTTACAGACTTTCTATTTCGAAAAATATTACGTCACAATAGTAAGGTAAAATGGCCAATACACTTTACGTCCACGATTCATAGTCCTGAAAATTTATTTATAGGAAAAGAAACCTTCCCAGGTGATTCACCAGGTGTCTACATCAACGCTCTCAATAAGATATATATTGGCGATTATACAAATATAGGTCCAAAAGTTTCAATCATCTCAGCAAACCATGATCCTTTAGAAAATAGAGTACTCCTCGAGGCGCCTCCAATTAAAATAGGTCGTCATTGCTGGGTCGGCACTAACGCAGTAATTCTACCTGGGGTTATATTAGGCGATCACACTATAGTTGGAGCAAATGCTGTAGTAACAAAAAGTTTTGAAGGTGGGCATTGTATAATTGCTGGAAATCCTGCGAGAATTCTTAAAGAATTACACTAAAATTTTCCGCTATAATATGTTTCAGCAATTATTTAAAAGTAAAAATAATTCAAGCATTTTAAAACTTTCTTTTGGGAGTATTATTTCCCAAGTTATTCCCTTTTTGCTAATGCCCATTTTAACTCGGTTATATAGTCCTCAGGAATTTGGAGGATTAGCAATTTTCATAAGTATTACTTTAATATTTGCGGAAATTGTAACTGGTAAATATGAAATGGCAATTTTATTGCCCAAAAAAACATTAACAGCGATTGAACTGACAACAAGTACAATCTATTTCAATTTAATTTTATCCTTTATCCTATTTATTTTAATATCCATTTTTAAAACTCCTTTTCTTAATGCCTTCGACCAAGATGAAGTATTAAATAATTGGGTATATCTTATTCCAATTGCCGTTTTTTTGAACGCGCTTTATGAAATATTGAAAGACTTTTCTCTACGAATGAATTCTTACACAATTATTTCGAAATCATATATAACTAGATCCACCTTTGGAAATACTGCACAATTAATTTTAGGCATTTTAAAATATACAACTTCAGGTTTAATAGTGGGCAATTTATTATCCCAAATAGCAGCTAATACTCAAGTTTTAAGAATATTTCTTCAAGAAAAAAAATTAAAGAATTTTAAAAAATTAAAATTCAATAGATTCATTTCCCTACTGAATCAATACAAAGATTTCCCATTATACTCAATGCCATCCTCAGTTTTAACGACATTATCAAATCAATTATTACTAATTACCTTGCCAATTATTTTTTCAAGCAATATTGCTGGCTTTTACCTTTTAGCACAAAGAATAGCAAATATTCCAATCAGCATAATTAGTAACTCGATTCGTCAAGTAGCATACAAGGAATATTCTGAGATACAGAATGACGTCGATGCTCTGCGTAAAAAAACCTGGGAGATTTTAACGAAAGCTTTTATAATCGGAATTATCCCAACGATTATTTTAATGTTTACGGGTCAAATATTATTCAGATTTGCATTTGGAGCACAATGGGCAATGGCTGGAGTTTTCGCGCAGATAATTAGTATTTGGTACTTGATGGTATTCATTTCTGGTCCTATCTCTAATTTATTAATTGTTATAAAAAAACAACACAAAGCATTAATATTTCAAATCATATCATTTTGCTTAAAATCGTTATGTCTATATTACTGCTATTTGAAACATTATTCGATATTAATAACCATAATTACATTTTCCATCATTAGTACAATTTTACTAATGGTATTAATGGTTTATATTCTAAATTTAATAAAATTCAATTTTAATAAGCTAGCAATATATTTATTTACATTAATTACAGTTCTTTGTTTTATATATTTAATAAGTCTGCTTTAATCCCAGGTTTAAATAATAATTAGGCTTCTACTACATAAGTTCCACTTAAAAAATCATGCAAGGTCCTGCCATTCAAAAATGGAATAAAAAACATATCAATTACAGTCAGTCGAACCAAAGACCTTACTAGTACCTGAAGAAATGAAGCCTTTTTGCCATTCTTATCTACAACTTTACTTATACTTAACCACTTACCAGGTGTTCTTCTCCAAATGGCTTCAAAAATAAAATAGTAAACAAAAAGACTACAAAAGAAAAAGCTATAAGGAGGCACAGGCGTGTACCCCCAATACATTACGTGAAAATTATACCACTTGCCAAAGGCAAAGCTTATTATAACAATTAATAATGTATCTATCAAAAAATTCAATACACGGGTTCCTGTTCCAACAACTTTCATTGCGTTTCTTTTAAATTTTGCACGAAGATAGTCAAACTCCCCTTTTTTATTAATTGTTTATCGCATTAGATACATTTTCCCGTATCCTTTTGTAAAATATTTACTGGTATTAATTTCATTGCCATTCGTATCTTTTATCGTAAAATGATCCAATTTTTACCATCTTGGTTAGTGATTACCCTATAAATATAAACACCGTTTGCTAATTTCTGTCCGTAACTGTCAGTTCCATCCCATTTATAATCAGTAATATTACGTCCAATATGTAAAGGACCTAATTCATCTTTTGTAATCTCCTTGACAATCTTCCCTGTAACCGTTAATATCTGGATCCGAATATTTTGTGGTACTTGGGTTCCTGTAATTGTAAATACAAATGCTGTAGAGCTTGTAAACGGATTAGGATAATTAAACATATCAGAAATCATTGGTTTATTGTAAACCTGGAAATTGACACTATAATCCGTCACAGTCGATGCGTCACCAGTCTTACCTTGTCCTTTTACAATCAATTGATATGTACCATCTTGCGTCAAATAAGGTCTAAAATCAATTAAAGCCTCATTTTAACACTGTCTTTTGCAGGAGTAAAGGTGAGTGTATCAGAATTATACCCAAATTTCTTCACGGTTCCATCAGGGTAAACAAGTGATATTTTAGCTACCGATGTATCGTTAAGTAATAAATATTTAGAATCGTCACTAACTCTGATCGCAACAACAGGTTTGGCGGCAACAATATCATTATCCAAAATATGGATACCATCAAAAGTCACATCCAGTTGTGTATTATGTTGTTCAGTCCTTATATATATTGACTTATATAAGAAATTGTTATCATGCATTTGTTCTAATGGATCCATTGAAGGGTTAATATCCAGTCCAAGGGTAATTTCTCCTCCAAGATCCATGGTTCCAATAGGCATTTTCTCACTAGGATGGGCAGCATTATAAATGCTAGTATCACCCGGAATTGTTATGAATACCATAGCCGTATCTCCAGGTTGAATAGGCTTTAATTTTCGAATAGGTATAGTAAATAATTGGTTACTCTTATTTCTTAAAGTTACGTTTGCTTTAATAGAATCTGTATAAACCTGATCACTCACATTTTTAAATGCAATTCCAAATTTCAAATCTTGCCCTATATCAATTGTATCCTGACTTTCTAATGCTATATTACCTGCCAGGGCACCTTCAGGGACTGGAGTGTACATTATATGCCAATACCTTAACTGGTAAGGCGTATAATTTACACTGTCGACATTCCTTAATTTTAACTGCAAATACGGATAAGTAGCCGCATCTATGGAAGAGATATCTACATTTTGTTCAGTTGAACTTAGTGTACGTAATACTGAGGTTGATCCACTAGCGGTTATACCAATTACATCTACGCTCGCATGATCTGTACTAGTAGATTCCTCACTTTTGCCATTCCACTGAATGGAACTCCAACTTTTGGCTGGACCAAATTTGGGAGAAGTTACATAACCGATGGAATCCTTACCAACCAAACTGGTTGAAACCTGTATCTGTTCCAAATAATCCGCTGTTAATTGCTGATAAGGTGTAAAGCTGTTATCTGATTTTTTATATATAAACAAGCCTGCTTTCGCACTAGTAAAATCATCGATGGCTGATAAGCCTTGACCAATAAACTTCTGGTACAGATTATTTACCCCGCTTGCATCACTCTTCCATGTATCTACAAAAGGTATAGAAGTATAAGGCGAAACCACAAATAGTCTTACAATAACATAAGAGCCATCAGGAATCCAATCCATAAATTTTGCAATATTATCCCTATCAGCAGCTGTTTTATACGTAAACTGAAAATTATACTTATTCGTATTGGGATAATTTATAGGATCAACATCAAACGAGTAGGGATGATTCCCACATGATGCCTTAGATCCCATGAATCCGCCTATACTAGTATTGGGCACATTTTGTACTGGGCTTGGGGTAGATTCATTTATATACGGCTGTATTCCATCAGGCGTAAATACATTAAACATCAAAGAATTACCCAATGTTGTGCATTGGAAACTGGAGATCAGCGCGCCATCTTGACGAATAGCAAAATTGCTCCAGCCAGTAGGTATACCAGACCCATAAACACCGTGGGCTATCAAAAATGAATGTAATAATTCATTAAAACGCCACTGCCTACTTACACTATCAATTCCAATACCAGCCATAGTAGACTGGACGTGTTGCCAATAATGACTTTGGCCAATACCGTTCAATTTATCAATTCCTTTACTTGCTATATACTGAAAACTACTATTTGCCCAACGATAATCCTCACCTGTTCCAGGAACAGGACTTACACGCCAGTAATAAACAGTACTATCTTTAAAAGTAATACCGGGATCAAAGCTTATCGCCCCCCCGATTGATTTAACTGTTTTGGTAACCAACGACGATGAATTAAACAATTCTGTTGTATCCAATTCCATTATATAGTTACTTTCAGCAGCTAAGGCATCGGATGTTGACCCAACAAGAGTAACATTAGGATTGCGTATGATAGAATACTTATAAGGATAGACTGGTGTTATTCCGTTTGCATAAATATAAATATTTTTGTTATAGAATTATTAGTTTCACTTAACTCATCATATCTATTATCCCCATCTATAGATACAATAATCTCGTTATTCCCTACTGCTTTATTAGCATCTATTGTAACATCTAAACCAATAGAATCAAGACTTCTGACAGCAGCGATTCTCTTTTCTAACAAAGTTTCAATACTACCACTTGGGAATTTATGCTTAACAGAAACTAAAACAGAATCCCCTATCGCACGTCCAATGTTATATAAATAAGCCTTAACGGAAAACTTTTCAGACGTGATCGAGACGGAACTTGGTATTGTCACCTTATTATCTTCAACAATAAAATCCGGTTTGGGAAAGTTATAAAGGGAAATAGAAGGATCTCCAAAAAAATTGGTTTGCTCAGCATGTGCATAATTAGTTACAGTATCACTAACTTTTAGCCTATCAGATGTGATCATTGCAGCCTGGCTTGCCTGTAAAGATTCAGTGATAGGCATCCCATATCTCGTTGTGCTTATATTTTTATATAAAACGAGATTATAATATTGCAAAAAAGAAGTCACACCTAGATAGGTTTCTGCAACAAATCCAACGCTCCCTTTATCTTTCGTAAATAAATACCTTTCAGTAATATTATTAATGGTTGTCGTTCTTCCAGCCATATAACTAAAGCAATCGCCTACATCACAACCACTTGTAAAGAGTAATGGATATTTGTTATTGTTGTTAAAAACCGAAGGATCATTTAATTCTGCATAAGCAATTGTGGTACTTGCACCATGCCCAAAATAACTAATCAATCCCAAACCGCTTGCAAACAAATTCTTCAAGCTTATTTCAGACCCGTCGGACACTTGATCCGCAGTAACTTTCCTTAAACGAAACTCATTTGCGCCATACAAACTATCCTTTAATATTGTTTGATAATTGCCCAGATAACTTCCAAATAGATTTTCTTCCGACGAATTTATCCCCCCTGAAATAAACACCACATTTTTCTTCCAGCTATTATTTTCTATAGTATGATCATCGCTTTGCTGAGCAGCTTCATATACCTTAACCTTATCCAAGTAATTTTTGATTTCCTCCGGTTTCACAGCAGACAAACGTCCAATTGGAGTTGCAGCGATTGGTTGGCTGTTATCAGCAGCAAGCATCACGTCAGAAGCAGGCCAGCCAAATGTGGGTACTAAATTTTGTGCCTGATATTCGGGATTGGAAGCATTTGCCCCTTGCATATTATCAAATGTAAGACCCCTACCTATTAAAAATACAAATTTAGGTTTTGTAGAAAAAGTGTTGCGTGCATATCTGAGAAAGTTTTTTATACTAAGTGGGCTGGAATGAACACCAAAAGCAAACATATCCTCCAAATCATCAATATTGTAAATGTGCACATTATACCCTCCCCCAGTTGCAGATTTACGATAGGCCGCGTATTGTGCCACATAATCTCCGCTGCCATACAAGGCCTTATTAGATATAATCAGGTAATTCCCTTGCTGATCACTACTTGATAGGTTCGGAAAATTTCTGACAGCAATCTCATTACTTCCTATCGAAGTATAACTGCTGGCACTTTGTCCCACCAGGGCCAAATGACTTGAATCCATTGCAGGTAAAACAAATTGGTAAGTAGAACCACTAACTACAGCCTCGTATCGCTGCCCATGGGTAATATCATACAAAACAGGCGTACTTCCACCGGCAGAAAAGTTGGTAATATTTAATAAACGAGCTTTGCTGCTAGCAGATAGATTAAAGGCAAAACTGGATGCCCCTCCAAAATTGAAGCTACGTGGATAATAGAGCGATACAAAACTAACATTTACCTGATCATTTGCATTACTACTGCCATTGGTTACTGTTACCGTATAACTGGAACCAATCTGTGCACCACCAACAGCCACAACTTTAGCTTCAAAATTTCCCAAAGAAGCTATATTATTTACACCATCCCCACCTTTAACAGTAACGGAACGATTGCTTCCTAAAGTAGAAGCTCCAGCCACACCCGCACTAATAATCCCTGTAGCTCCAGAATAGCCGTACAAATTTGTAAAACTGGCCGATGTGCTCTTTGCGCCTTTGATGATCGTTCCAAAACACTTGCCTTTATAATCAGACATATAAACATAATCTGATCCATAAGCACTTGCTGGGCCCCGATTAAACGTTGTGCCTAAATCTTTTTGGGTCGTATAATAAAAATAAGGCTCAGGACTCAAACTGCTTCCCTGGCCTGCTACATCATTTTTTGCTTTTGAGTATCTGAGATTCTGACTAGTTGTTGCATTTATTGTCAAAAAATAGGTCGCACTATCACCTTCAAAACTTCTAGCCTTATTTAATTGGTCGCTGGCATTTTTAAAAAGTTCAGCATCTACACTTCCATCATTATGTTCGCCCCAGAATTCAATATAGTCACTTGACCCTAGCGTTCCAGTTGTGTTTACATAAATAGGTACCTGGACTCCATTATGCCATAATTGCAAGTTATTCCCTGTGGCACCGTTAAGACCAATTGTCGTCAAAGTGCTGCCTGTAACTCTATATAATCCGTCATTAAGAATCCTAAATTTATAATAAGTCTGACCATTAACGATCCACTCATTATTATAAGATTGTGCCTTTAAAGTACTAAGATTGCCCATTAGGCAAAAAAGCACCAACATAATAGCACCAATATGTATATTTCTTTTGACCATATTAAAAGAAAATAGAATTTTTAATTTCCGTTCGCTCATTTCTTCCACAATGCCTGTTTTAATACCTTTTTTTCTCCAAGTCTACGCGCAGAGAAATATATGTGTATATAAAGGATTGGATTGATTAGCCAGATTGGTAAAGGCATAATCAATCATAACATTCCCCAATTTAAAGCCTGCCCCTAAACTGGGCTGAAATATCCACACCCTTTTCTGATTGGTTGTATCAGAATCTGCCAGTCCCCTTTGAAAATTAGAGATACCCGCCCTAATAAAGACCTTATCCAAGATATTGCCTTCAATGCCTAAATGAGGATCAATGCTGATCGGCGCACTACTGATTAATGTATTACGTTTACCATCAAATGTGACGTCCAGGTTCGTTTCAGCCAATAGACTGAACTTTTCATTAAATACAAAATTATAACCTCCACCTAAAATCAGTCTGGGCTGTGTTAGTTCTGTTGATTTGGTAGGAATATCATTATTGGTCAGATATAAAACCTCTTTTTCCCTATCTGTAAAATTAAAAGTCCAGGCATTATAAGTAGTAGTTAAATCTCTGGCCACAACCCCGATACGCCAGGTCGGCGTACGGATCATCAGTCCCGCATCAATACCTAAACCAATCGCATTGGCAAAACTACCTACATGCCGATAAAGAATTTTGACATTGCCCCCCATAGAGATCTGCATATCCGGGGTATTTTTAGCATTTGACCATAGGAAAGCAAAAAGCCATAATCAGCAGAGGAAAATGCCGAAATATTATTATAGTTCAGCTGTCCGGTCTGAGGATCAACTAAAAATAAGGTATTGGGGATATCATCCACACCAAACCTAATGGCAGTAATACCAATCGTTCTTTTGTCATCATTTAAAGGGATTGCTGCCGCTAGGAAATCATACTTACCGATGCCAGAAAAATAAGAAGCATGCATGGCCGATATGGACGGAACATCTCTTATATAGCTGAGCCCTGCCGGATTCCAATAACCCGCCGTGGCATCCATGGCTGAGCTAACCTGAGCACCGCCCATTCCCAGCCCTCTGGCTCCAGCGCCAATGTTCATAAATTCATTGGAATAGGTACGGAATTGACTGATACCCAACGTTGATATTCCACAAAATACTGTGAAAAGCAGAATTATTTTGAGTCGCTTCATTCGGTTTATTAATGGTTGATAGCTGTAAAAGAGTTCCATAAACAGATACTCTGACACATTTTCTATCTTTTAACGATTTTAGGTTAAAATTATTGCAAGTATAAACCCCAACTTAATAATTTTCCCATCACATCGACACTTATTTAAAAGCCATTATACATATTAAATAAAAGCACAACTTAAACAAAATTTACATACGTTTTTGGGTTTCATGTTTTATATTATAAAGCGGTTCAGTTACCTTTGCCAAAATTTTGAAGATGAATTTAATACAAGAACTAAGTTGGAGAGGCATGATCCAGGATATTATGCCAGGAACAGAGGAGCAATTATTAAAGGAAAAGACCTCTGGTTATATTGGATTTGATCCAACTGCAGACAGCCTGCATATAGGCAGTCTGGTACCTATATTATTATTAGTTCATTTACAAAGAGCAGGTCACAAGCCTTACGCCCTTGTGGGTGGTGCGACCGGCATGATCGGGGACCCAAGTGGCAAAAGCGCAGAAAGAAATCTGCTCAGCGAGGAACAATTGAGCAAAAATGTAGAAGGTATTAAAAATCAGCTTTCTAAATTCCTGAATTTCAATCATCAAGACCAAAATAGTGCTGTTTTGGTCAATAATTATGATTGGTTTAAAAATATCTCATTTATTGAATTTCTACGTGATACAGGGAAACATATCACCGTCAACTACATGATGGCCAAAGAAAGTGTAAAAAAACGCTTTTCAGGAGATGTAGGCATATCCTATACCGAATTTGCATACCAGCTGATGCAAGGTTACGACTTCTACCATTTATACAATACAGACGGTTTGAAACTGCAAATGGGAGGTAGTGACCAATGGGGAAACATTACCACTGGTACGGAGCTTATCCGCCGTAAAGCGGGCGGAGAAGCCTTTGCATTTACCTGTCCTTTAATAAAAAAGGCAGATGGCACTAAGTTTGGCAAAACTGAACAAGGGAATGTTTGGCTTGATCCTGAGAAAACCTCACCCTATCAATTTTACCAATTCTGGCTAAATAGCACAGACGAGGATGCAAAAAACTGGATTAAGATATTTACATTCCTGAGCCAGCAAGAAGTAAATGAACTTTTGGAAAAACATGAACAAAAGCCAGAAGAAAGGTTATTACAGAAAAAATTGGCAGAGGAGTTAACTAGATTTGTACATGGAAACGAGTCGTTGACATCTGCGCTGGAGGTAACTCAAAAGCTTTTCAGCAACCAGAATGCTCCCATAGAAGCGTTGTCTATTGAAGACCTGGAGAGTATGGAAGGCGTAAAGAAAATGAGTTTCCCTAAAGCCACCTTCCAAACAGAGCCTGATGTAGTAAGCTTTCTGGCAGAAGCTGGCATTTTTCCTAGTAAAGGAGAGGCCCGAAAAATGGTACTAGGGGTGGCGTCAGCATCAATCGCAGCAAAATAACTGATATTCAGTACAAACTTAATGCGGATCAACTGCTTCATGAAAAATACTTACTCGTACAAAGAGGCAAAAAGAACTATTATTTGGTAGAGATTGCCTAATTATTATCGTTATTTATAATCTTGATAAAAAAAGGGGATGCAAGCATCCCCTTTTTTTTATCAAATCCTTTTATTTAAGCAATTATGTTCAATTGCCGCATGGAATCTTTCACCTCCGCCACCAAAAACACACTTCCACAAACAAGGATCAAATCACCATTTTTATAATTAGCCCTCGCTGCAGCTAATGCTTCTTTCATATTCGGATAATCATTTCCCTCTAATTCAAATTTCAGTGCCAGGGCTTTTAATTCAACCGCAGACAAAGCCCTAGGTATTGGAGCCTGGGTAAAATAATACTGAGCATTTTTAGGCATTTCCTTTAAAGAAGCTGAAACATCTTTATCCTTGACAAACCCCGTGATGATATGAAGTTTTGAATACTTCATTTTGCTGAGCTGGTTCCGGATCATTTTAATACCATCTACATTATGCCCAACATCCGTAATAATCCAAGGATCAGTAGAGACCTGATCCCACCTGCCAGCGATCCCTGTCAGTTCTTTGACCCTTTTTAATCCTTTCCTAAGGGCCTCCTTTTCAATGTTCCACCCCAAGCTGCGCAATTGATGGACCGCTTCCAAGACTCCAACAATATTTTTTAATTGATAACTTCCATTTAGGTCTAATTGATAGATATCAGCCAAAGCCATCGGATGAATTTGGGTTATTTCACTATCATTGTTTTTACGCCTGACACAAATTGTCAACAGTGGTTCTTGTTTGTTACCTGTAGAGATAGTTGGAACACCCACGGACATCTGCCATAGATTTTGCGCCAGAAACAATGGAGCATGTTTATTTTTGGCGACTTGCTCAAATACGGGTTTCGTTTCAGGGAGATATTCAGAAATAACAACCGGTCTACCCTCTTTGATAATACCAGCTTTTTCTCCAGCAATTTCAGTTAAGGTATTTCCTAAAAACTGCATATGATCATAACCAATATTTGTTATTAGCGACAATTCGGGTGTAATGACATTGGTACTATCCAGTCGGCCCCCCAACCCTGTTTCAATAATAGCAATATCGACTTTTTGCTGTTCAAAATAACAAAATGCCATTACAACAGTTATTTCAAAAAATGAGGGTTGAATTCTGTCTAAATATGGCCGGATTCTCTGAACAAATTGCACTACAAAATCCTCAGAGCACAGCGCACCATTGATACGGATTCTTTCTCTAAAATCATACAAATGTGGGGATGTGTAAAGACCTGCTTTATAGCCCGCCTCCTGAAATATTGCAGCCAGCATATGACTACAGGAACCTTTCCCATTTGTACCGGCAATATGAATAGATTTAAACTTTGTCTGTGGGTCTCCTAAGGCAGCACATAACGCAAGGGTATTTCCCAAATCTTTTTTGAAAGCAGAAGCGCCATCCCTGCTAAATACGGGCAATTGCGCATATAAGAATTCGATCGTTTCTTTATAATCCATGAGATGATAGAATAATTATGCGCAAGTTAATACACAATAAGAGTGTCGGGCCAATTATTAACCATTTAATTTAAAATTAAACACAATTGTTCCTGTTTGAGCATCTACGGAACCTTGGTTAAACTTCAATTGCTTGGCCTTTCTTATCGCAATACCTAAAATAGTCGAATTAGTAGTTGTTGTACCTCTTGGATTAACACTCGCACTGGTTACATGACCTGCCTTATTAACGATAATATCCACGGCTACCTTTGCGTTTTCGTTAAATTTACCGGTAAAGCTTCTATCTCCAACAAACCTTCTGTTGGATAATCCACTGCGGATACTAATACCGCTGGTTCCGGTTCCACCATTACCCGTATAATTATCAGAAGCAGGATTGCCATTAACCTTACCTTGATCGCCGTTTCCTCCAGCTATTCCCTGATTTCTTTTGCCATTATAACTATCTGCATTATTACCACCTGTCCCTTTATTCTTGCCGCCGCTATAAACGGCTTTAGGGCTGGGAGGAGCGGGTGTCTTATTAATTACTTTTTTTGCAGTGGCCTTCTTGACAGATTTTTCCACAGCTTTTGGATCGGTCCTCTTATTTTCTTTAGGCTTAGGGGATGTTTTGATGACAGGAACATCATCCTTATTATCTGCAACTTCTTTATATTCCTTAGGTGCTGACTGTGTAGCAACCATTGGAGGAGGATTATCAGTAGGCTTTTGATCGTCAGCAGTGGGTTCTCCAGGCAATTGAGGAGCTATATCTCCCATTCCCTGATCAGAATTACCTAGATTCACTTCAATACCATTGTCCACCACCTCAGGGGGAGGTGCAGGCAACTTCCAGCTCGCAAATATTAATGCAAGTGCCAGAACACCACAAGTTATGACGGTATACCCTAAAGCTTTAAGATTCTTCTGTTTTTCCTGATTCTCCAAAATCTACACGGTTTATGTGGAACAAATTTATTAAAAATAATGGTCTAAACCCGTTCAAAAGGCTAAAACCTTTTGACTTTAAGATATATGAAAAGTTAAAGGTAAGCACCAAATGAACTCTCTTGCAATAAGTTATTATTATAATTATCTCTTCGAATTACAAATTAACACTATATTTGATCTATAATTAATATTTCCATCAACTACATGTTTAATTGAGACTTATGAAAGACATTCTTGGATTAAAAACCTCAAAAATATACAAAAGAGAAATTTACATCTTCTTTCTCATCTACTTATTTATTAACACTTTAGTAATCTATAAATATGCAACCAGGCAGCATTTTATCAATCCAATTTTTTTATCCATAATTTACGCAATTTTCTTATGGCTGATCTTTTTCATTAATTATAAAATTAAATTTAAAGAAAGGACCTATAAATGGCTATTTTATTTAATATCATTGTTATTCTTTATATTTTCGATTTGGTTGAATATCCATGTAGATAAATTTGCATTAAAGGTGGATAGGTGGTCTGCAATGGAAGCCGGGATCAAGGCTTTATTTCATAATGAATATCCTTATAGTGCTTTAGACCATTTAAAGGGGCAGACCTCTAACTTACCCGCATTGATTTTTTTAGGAATACCATTTTATTTAATAGGTGATGTTGGTTATCTTCAATCATTCACATTCATTATTTTTCTAATAATTATTTCAATTTATTTTAAATCCTATAAAATTCGTTTTAGTGCATTATTATTAATAATATTCTCATCCACCTATTGCTATGATATTTATGTAAAAAGCGATATAATTTCTAACTTCATATTGTTGTTAACTTTTGTCGTTCTTTCTGAAAAGTACTTTAAAAGTGAAAGCAAAAAAAGCATCATTATTAATAGCTTAGGAAGCGCATTGTTACTGATGACTAGACTAGTCACAGTAATCCCATTAACATTGGCTCTCTTAAAACGATTTCTAAATTTTAAAACCAAAAATAAAGCATTGTTTCTACTAACCTTTTTGCTTATTACAATAATTTCCTTTTTTATTGTTTTTAAAAACTTTGGCAGTTTGAACAATTTCATGAGATACAATCCATTTTATTTACAAAATAGCCAACTCCCTTTTTCTTTAAGTTTATTCTGTATATTCCTCTCAATCTCTTATTCATTTTATGTAAAATCATTTAATGGCTTAATAAAAGCATGTACTTTGATTTTATTAATTACCGTTCTCTTATCCTTAATTGCAAAAACGATTGAATTCAAAGGGCTCCAAAATAGCATCTTGAATTCTAGGTTTGACATCAGCTATTTTAATTTCGTGAGCCCATTTCTGATATTTTATATTACACTAATATATGATAAAATTAATTTGAATAACAAAATTGACAATTAATTCAAAATGAATAATTCAACTAAATCGTTAAAACAAACAAGTATTAGTCTAAATAGGCTATAAATATCTAATAATCAATTCATAAAACAATTTTTTATATAATACAAATTATGCATCTTGGATGGGCTTATTTAAATACATTCCCTTATTTTTGTACACATTATTGTAAAATTTAAAATAGTTGTTGACTAATGGCTGAAAAAATCAAAGTAGCTAATCCAGTCGTAGAATTGGATGGCGATGAAATGACACGTATTATCTGGAAATTTATCAAAGACAAATTGATTCTACCCTATCTTGAATTAGATATTAAATATTATGATCTGGGCGTTGAACATAGAGATGCCACTGACGATCAGGTTACTGTGGATGCAGCCAATGCCATTAAACAGTTTGGTGTGGGTATCAAATGTGCAACAATTACCCCTGATGAAGCACGCGTAAGTGAATTTGGACTCAAAAAAATGTGGCGTTCACCAAACGGAACAATCAGAAATATCCTTGACGGTACCGTATTTCGTGAACCCATTGTTTGTCAGAATGTACCAAGACTTGTTCCAAACTGGACAGCGCCAATTTGTATCGGCCGTCATGCATTCGGTGATCAATACCGTGCAACGGACTTCGTAACCAAAGGAAAGGGGAAACTGAGTATAAAATTTGAAGGGGAAGATGGGACTGTACAGGAATTTGAAGTCCATAATTTTAATGGCGATGGCGTAGCCATGGCCATGTACAATACAGATGAAAGTATCCGCGGTTTTGCACATGCATGTTTTAACCAGGCTTTAGCTAAAGGATGGCCGCTGTATCTTTCTACTAAAAATACCATCCTGAAAAAATATGATGGCCGCTTCAAGGATATCTTTGAAGATATCTATCAAAATGAATATAAAGCGAAATTTGAAGCAGCAGGCATCACTTACGAACACCGCCTGATTGATGATATGGTGGCATCTGCTTTAAAATGGCATGGAAATTTTGTATGGGCCTGTAAAAACTACGATGGCGATGTACAAAGTGATACAGTCGCTCAAGGTTTCGGCAGCTTAGGGCTGATGACTTCTACCCTGGTTACGCCAGACGGTAAAGTTATGGAAGCAGAAGCCGCTCATGGTACCGTTACTCGCCATTACCGCGAACATCAGAAAGGCAACAAAACGTCTACCAACCCAATTGCCTCCATCTTTGCCTGGACAAGAGGCTTGGCATTCAGAGGTAAACTGGATGAGAACCAACCACTGATCGACTTTGCCAACACACTGGAAAAAGTATGTATTGAAACCGTTGAAAGTGGCAAAATGACCAAGGACTTGGCTATTTGCATTCATGGTAACAAAGTAAAAGCAGGAGAAGATTATTTGACTACTGAGGAATTCCTGGATGCATTGGACAAGAATTTACAGGCTAAAATCGGATAGATTAAAAGCTTTATAAATTCAATAAATAAAAAGCATGCGCAACACCTTAATTTTGTTGCGCATTCTTTTTATAAAGTGATTTTAAATTTTTGAAGATTAATTAATTATGCAAATTATTCCAGCCATTGATCTGATAGATGGCAAATGTGTTCGCCTGACACAGGGCGATTATAATCAGAAAACCATTTATAATGAAAACCCGGTGGAAGTCGCCAAATCCTTTGAGGCAGCTGGCCTGAACCGGTTACATCTGGTGGATCTTGACGGCGCCAAGGCCGGCAAGGTCACGAACTGGCAAGTATTGGAAAACATTGCAGCAGCAACTGACTTGACCATTGACTTCGGCGGCGGTATTAAAACGGAGGAAGATGTAAAAATAGTACTGAACAGTGGAGCGCGATTTGCCACCATTGGCTCTATCGCCGTTAAAAACGAGTCATTATTTACAGAATGGCTGGATAAATATGGCCCCGATCAATTCTTATTGGGGGCAGACGTCAAAAACAGTTTAATTACCATAGGCGGTTGGCTGGAAACCACCGAGCTTTCTGTTTTTGATTTTATTAAAAAATACCGGGACAAGGGTATCCAAAACATTTTTTGCACTGATGTATCCAAGGATGGTTTATTACAAGGACCTTCACTTGTGTTATATAAAGAAATTATCAGCAAATTCCCTGACCTCCATTTTATTGCAAGTGGCGGCGTAAGCTCTATGGAAGATTTAAGTGCGCTTGCTGACTATGGCTGCGCTGCAGCCATAGTCGGCAAGGCCATCTATGAAGGAAAAGTAACGCTTGATGAATTAAGCAAGTTTTAGTTTTTGTAAGTTTTTCCTATCTGATTCAGGAAACAAAAAGGCAAAACCTTTGAATGGGTACAAATCCACCTTTGCACATTGGTCGAGTTGACTTATCTTCGTGCAACTAAAAATCTTAAATTTAGTCTTATGAATTTGCATGAATACCAGGCAAAAGAGTTATTAAAAAAATATAATGTACCTGTTCAGGATGGCATTTCCGCTGATTCAGTGATGTCCGCCGAGGAAGCTTATCGTCAGATAAAATCAGAAACCAATAGTAAGTTCGCCGTTATCAAGGCTCAAATCCACGCTGGTGGCCGAGGGAAAGGACTGATTCAGGGAACAGAACAACATGGTGTTCAAGTAGTTAAAAGTGCAGAAGAAGCAGCAGCCGTTGCCCGTAATATCTTAGGTGGCGTACTTGTCACCAAACAAACAGGCCCAGAAGGTAAAAAAGTCAATAAAATATTTATTGCTAAAGACGCCTACTATGAAGGTGAACATCCTGTAGCTGAATTCTATCTTTCTATCCTTTTGGATCGCTCTAAAGGACAGAATGTCATCATGTACAGCACTGAAGGTGGTATGGATATCGAAGAAGTAGCTGAAAAAACGCCAGAAAAGATTTTTAAAGAATGGGTATACCCAGGTGGCGGATTGATGCCTTACCAGGCACGTCAAATTGCGTTTAACCTTGGTCTCTCTGGCATCGCTTTTAAAAATTGCGTAAAATTTGTAACCAATCTGTATAACGCCTACATTGGCACAGACGCTTCCATGCTGGAAATCAATCCATTATTTAAAACATCCGATGATAAAATCATTGCAGTAGACTGTAAACTGAATATCGACGAAAATGCCCTGATGCGTCATCCGGATATTGAAGCGCTGAGAGATGTAACAGAGGAAGATCCTACAGAAGTAGAGGCTGGTCAATACAATCTAAACTTTGTAAAACTGGATGGCAATGTTGGCTGTATGGTCAATGGCGCTGGTCTGGCCATGGCAACAATGGATATGATCAAACTCAGTGGTGGAGAACCTGCTAACTTCCTGGACGTAGGTGGTACAGCCAATGCTCAAACCGTTGAAGCCGGCTTCCGTATCATCTTAAAAGATCCGAACGTAAAAGCAATTCTGATCAATATTTTCGGTGGTATCGTACGTTGTGACCGTGTGGCAGCAGGCGTCATCGAAGCATTTAATAAACTTGGCAATATTGACATTCCAATTATCGTAAGATTACAGGGAACCAATGCAGAAGAAGCCAAAAAACTTATTGATGAAAGCGGTCTGAAAGTTGAGTCTGCCATTTTACTCAGTGAAGCAGCCGATCTGGTAAAAAAAGCAGTTGCTTAAGAGCACCGAACAAATTAGTTTCTTTCATATAACAGTCCGTAGGCAAAATCACCTAGTGATTATGTCTGCGGATTGTAAGTTTATGGACGGTAATTAACGGCTAAAACAAAGTTACATAACCAATATGGACCTTTGCCTGACTGAGCCCAAACTGATTTCCACCGCCTTTACCGGTGGCCAGACTAAAATTAAAAATACCTGCCCGGGTTTCAAAGGCCATCCCCAAGCCAAAACTAAGGTAACCATTATCAGTACTTCGTACGTGATTATGGTAGCCAGCATATCCAAAATCAGAGAATCCAAAGAAATAGGAGTTCTGCCCAATCAAATAGCGATATTCAAGCGTCCCTATACCATAAGTCGTTGCATAGATACTTTGCTCATCAAATCCTCTTAAAATGGCATGGCCGCCAATCATAAACATCTCATTTACAAATATATGTGGACTTTGATATAGTCCAGCATTCACACCCAGTTTTACGACACCAAATTTGCCAACCGGCAAATATTTGGCTGCAGCCAGACTGAGCCTGACCTGATAACTGCTAAGTGGTACCGTATCATATAGGCTTCCATAGTCAAAACCATCTGTTGGTGTAATGGAGGTAATCGTATTATTTTTCTTCACTTTTTTATTGCCAATGATGGCTTCAAGATCCAGTTCACTGCCTTTACGAGGATTTAGCTGGTAATCTGTTGTATTTAATTGATACCCCAGGCCAATATTTACGGAATGTACATCCATTATTTCAGGTAACTGCTTTTCGGCAATAATGGATAGTGTATCCACATCCAGTAGCCTGGAAGAGGCTAGATTTATGAAAACCTTCCCCTTTTGCAGGGGAGTGAACTGATAAGTAGTTCCTAGATTCGCTGCGACATTTACGTAACCAGAGTCCTTTTTATAAAGATTAAAGCTAAGATCAATCCCAAAGGGAGAATGCAGGATAAACGGCCGCTGAAATGCCAGCGCAATCCGCGGCGACTGGGGTTGCAGCTGTTCCCAATTAACATTCAGGGTTTCCCCGCTGCCAAAGGCGTTTCTAAGCAGTAGCTGAACTTGCCCGGTCACCTGCAATTTTCCGCCCGTCTCGCTGCCTGCCGGCATAAAACCTATCAACGCATCGATCTGATTGGTGGGTTGTTTATCCAGCAGCACATTTACCGTAGCCCCAGAAATCCCCATATTAATTTGTGTAGGCCCCTTCCATTTTACATAGGGCAGGTTTTGAAGCAATCGATCCGCAGCTGCGATTTTGGACTGATCAAAGGGTTCTCCAGGATGTATATTCAGATATTGACTTAAAAAGGAAGGTTTAATTTGGGCATTTCCTTTAATAAGAACCGTATCAATGGTATAGCGCAGGCCTTTTTCTACCCATACTTTGCCGTAAACGCCCATTTGTCCCGTTTTGCCCTGCACTTGTTCAAAGCGGACACTATCCAAGCGAGCACTTACAAAAGGATAACCCTGGTCTAAATAATACGCCACCAACGCTTCAGTAATTGGCCGTATCCCATCTTTTTTCATGACAGTTCCCTGTAAATCAGCAGGATAAATACGTCTGTCAGCCAATATTTGTCTTTGTTCATCGGAAACATCCAGCTTCAACCATTTATAAACCGGTCCCAGATAGAGACTGGCCTTCACCAAATGCCCCCTTGTTGCCATACAGAATCCACAGAAGCACCCAAATATCCCTGGTCGGCTAATACCTTAGGCAGTGTTGATAAATAGTGTTTACAGGAATCAATTGTAGGAAAACTGGTAATAAATTTTAAATGAACATCTAACGTGGCACTGTCCAGCTTTTGGATTTGCAAATGTATGCTATCTTGCACAGGATGAAGAGAAGGCTGCGCCTGACTGCCCATTGTGGTCAGCAAAAACAGCCCCAAAGACAGTACAGCAGTATGGTAAAGTGGCCGCAGGCTAAATAATGATTTTCCAGACTTGCTGATCCGTAATTTTAAAAAGTAAACATCACCCAGGTTAGAATGCATAAATAATGACTGATACGTAAATCTGTATAACACCTTAAAAATAGGTGTGCCAGGCAGGCAAACTTTCATTAATGATCATTAGGTTTGCCCAAAAGTTAAAGATAACTTTACCAGTATTAAACGTGCACTCAATTTTATTATTATGGAACAAGCCATTTCCTTTACTGAAGAGAACTATTTAAAGACCATTTATAGCCTGTCTAAGCAAAACAAGGGGAAGATTGCCAATCTTTCTATTGCAGAAAAATTGCATATTAATCCGGCCACTGTCACAGAAATGCTTAAAAAGCTCAATGAAAAGAATCTGATTGATTATAACCGAATAGATGGAGCAGCCTTGACCTCCCAGGGAGAATCCCTGGCACTAAAGGTCATCCGCAAACACCGTCTTTGGGAAACATTTTTGGTCAATAAGCTATCATTTAATTGGGATGAAGTCCATGAAATCGCCGAACAGTTGGAGCACATCCAGTCTGACAAGCTCATTCGCCAACTGGATAAGCTGCTTGGCTTTCCTAAATTTGACCCTCATGGCGATCCAATACCCGACAAAAACGGTCAATTGCCACAATCGCAGGCATTCCCCCTGGTCAGTGTGGAAGAACCGGGAACCACTTATAAGCTCATTGGGGTTGCCAACCATACGACGGCTTTTCTGCAATATTTAGATAAAATCAAAATAACCATCAATGATAAGATAGAAATCAAGGAAATTCATGAATTCGACCACTCCATGGTTATCCGCATAGGCAATCGTACCGCTGTAATGATCAGTAGTGAAGTGGCCAAAAACCTCCTGGTCAGCGCTCAATAGATGCAAACATTAAAACAAGCAATAAAGTAATAAACTAAGAAACAATGAATAAAAGTTCAGGTATACTATTAGGACTGCTTTGGGTCACTATGGGATCCGTTATGGGGCAAACCACCACGCAGCTACCGCTGGTTAGGTACGTAAAACCTATTATAGGAACCGAGCGCATGGGCCATACTTTTCCTGGAGCAACCGTACCTTTTGGCTCCGTACAGCTAAGCCCGGAAACAGACACCATTCCCTACAGTGTCGATGGTAAATATCAGCCTGATGTCTATAAATACTGTGCCGGTTACCAATATGATGACCATACCATCGTCGGATTTGCGCATACCCATTTTAATGGAACAGGACACTCAGATCTCGGGGATTTTCTGATCATGCCAACAACAGGTAAGCTTCGCTTAAACCCAGGTACCGCCACCGATCCGGATCATGGTTTCCGCTCCAGGTTCTCTCATCAAAGTGAGGAGGCAAGCGCCAATTATTACCGTGTAGACCTGCAGGATTACGGTATTAAGGCTGAACTTACCACTACCACCAGGGTAGGCATCCATCAATATACTTTCCCAGCTTCAGATAGTGCCCATATCATTTTGGATATGATGTACAATATTTATAATTATCCCGGCAAGGACATCTGGACCTATGTGCGTGTTCTAAATGACTCCACCGTGGTCGGCTACCGCCAGACCAACGGTTGGGCCAAAAACAGAACAGAATATTTTGCGCTGCAATTCTCCAAGCCTTTTAAAAGCTACGGATATAAAAACTACTCTACCACCGAACCTTATATCGGCTTTTGGAGAAGATTTAATATGTCCAAAAACTTCCCCTTGATCCAGGGACATGATATCCGCGCCTATTTTAATTTTAATACGACAAGTGGCGAGAAAATTGAGCTCAAAATGGCGCTTTCTCCGGTTAGTTACGCTGGTGCACTCGCCAATATGCAGGCAGAGGCACCTGGCTGGGATTTTGACCAGTTAAAAAAGGCGGGTCAACTAGCCTGGGAAAAACAACTGGAAAAAGTAAAAATTCAGACGATGAGTGATTCTGATAAGGTGAATTTTTATACGGCCATGTACCACAGCTTTATCAATCCAACCATTTATATGGATCAGGACGGGCGCTATAAAGGCCTGGACCAGCAGGTACATAATGCTAAAAAAGACCAATTTACGAATTATACCACTTTTTCTCTATGGGACACTCACCGTGCGCTGCATCCTTTATTTACCATCCTGCAACCCAAAAGAGCTGGAGATATGGTAAAGTCAATGCTGAAGCATTTTGATCAGAGCATTGTCCATATGTTGCCCGTCTGGTCAACCTATGGCAATGAGGGCTGGTGTATGACGGGTTATCACGCCGTGTCAGTACTCGCTGATGCAGTAGCCAAAAATATTGGTGGTTTTGATGCACAAAAAGCATTAACGGCAGCGGTTACCACCGCTACCAATCCGCTCTACGACAATATTCCTGCCTATGAAAAATATGGATATATTCCAGATTCCATGAGTGGCACTTCCGTTTCTACCACCTTGGAATATGCCTATGATGACTGGTGTATTGCCCAGATGGCAAAAAAGCTTGGAAATCAGCAAATTTACCAGCAATTTGCCAAAAGAGCCATGAATTATAAAAATGTGTATGATCCCTCTATAGGTTATATGCGGCCCAAAAATAAAGCAGGGGAATTCCGTAAAAAATTCGATCCCCTGGAAACCTCAGGCGAAGGCTTTATTGAAGGCAATGCCTGGAATTACACCTTATATGTCCCCCATGATCCTAAAGGGCTGATTAGTTTGCTAGGCGGTGATAAAGCCTTTATTAAAAGACTGGATGCCCTGTTTACCACTTATTTGCCCGATAAATACTTTGCGCACACAGAAGATATTACAAGAGACGGGCTGATAGGCAATTACGTTCATGGCAACGAGCCTTCTCACCATATAGCTTATCTGTATAACTGGACCTCACAGCCCTGGAAAACCCAAAGTACTGTCCGGATGATCTTAAAATCTCAGTACCATAATGGGCCGGACGGATTAGGCGGCAATGACGATACCGGTCAAATGAGCGCCTGGTATATCTTCAGTTCACTGGGTTTTTATCCAGTGGCGCCTGGTAGTGACTTATATAATCTGGGAAGTCCACTCGTAAAGTCAGCCAGTATTCAACTGGAAAACGGTAAAACCTTTACGATAGAAGCTGTGGATCAGTCTCCGGAAAATGTCTATGTCAATAAAGTAGAATTAAACGGTAAAAAGCTTGAGGGCAAAACCATCAGCCAAACAGATATTACAAATGGGGGCAAACTAACCTTTTATATGAGCCGTAAACACGGAAAATAATTAAGCATAGACACATATAATCAAGCAGTATACAAAGCCTTGTTTTTAATACTGTAGATGATTTATATAACTAAGGGTGGCTAACCTAGATGTTCAGTGACATCTAGGTTAGCCACCCTTAGCTTTTAATCAATTAGTGCAAATTATCTGCATTTGAACGGGAATTACCCAGCCTAATGCCCATTTGGCTTGCATTAATCAAATAGTTACTAAAAACAACAAAGAGCTGATCCAAAAAAAGGTTCAGCTCTTTGCTTATTATTAATTACCTAAAAATTCCAGATGTATTATCTGATTACCTTAATACCAAAAGGTTCAAGATTAAATCATTTAGCCTCCAGGATATTACAGTCATCATCAAATGACATCATGATCTAAGTCTTTTTCCTATTAAGGCGCTACCAGACGGAAACCATTGCCATGAATGTTGACAATTTCAATCTGATCGTCTTCTTTGAGATATTTACGGAGTTTGGCGATATACACATCCATACTACGACCATTGAAATAGGTATCGCTACCCCAAATTTTCTTCAGCGCTTTTTCTCTTGGCAGAAGATCATTTTTATGCTCAGCGAGCATTTTCAACAGTTCATTTTCTTTTGGAGAAAGCGTATGGGTTTCATCCCCATGAATCAACTGACGTAGACGCGGATTAAAATGGAACCCGCCTAAATCAAATTCAACATATTCATTCTCTTTATTGACTTCTTCATTGCGTTTCAGGATGGCCTTGATTTTCAACAATAATACTTCACTGTCGAATGGTTTGGTGATATAATCGTCCGCACCTAATTTATACCCCTGAATGATATCTTCTTTCATGGTTTTGGCACTCAAGAAGAATAATGGCACATCTGGGTTAATATCGCGAATTTCCTCAGCCAACGTAAATCCATCCATATGAGGCATCATTACGTCCAGTAAGCAAATATCAGCACCTTCTCTTTGGAAGGCTGCCAGACCCAACCGGCCATCGCGTTCCAGGACCACTTCATAATCATTGAGTTCCAGGTAGTTCTTTAAAACCATTCCCAAATTTTGGTCATCCTCACAAAGAAGGATCTTGTATTTTTTGGTTACCATATACTACTTATTTTTAAATTTGAATATAAAGGTAATACATGTTTTATAAAACATTTGCTAATATTTTATAATTTGTTACCGCTTGACTGACTTTAAAATGCTGTTTTATGGCGTTGGTCCACAGAATTAAAGCTTACGCCCACAGATTATCAGGATATGCTCCATTTGCTAAAAGTTGGTCTAATTCTTTTTTTACAACAGGTGCATCCTCTTTATAGGTTACACCAAACCATTTAGCATCAGTCGGAATCACATCAATTATGCCATTTTTCTCCTTAATAAAGGTATCAGCTACCTTAGGCATCAAAAATTCGCTCTTGATATCAGTGATATTCCTTTCCAAGAATGGCTTAAATTCTGAATCACAAAGTTCTATAAAGGAAGGTGCAAAACAGAAAAAGTTCATCGAGACGAAGGTATCTGGATCCATTTCTATAAAATTGTCTCCATCCTCGTAAACGACTTTATCGTCCTTTTTATATATTTTCAGTCTTTCTTCAATGCCGGTCATCTGACCTTCATTATTGGTAATAATTTCGCCTCTGGAAACAGAACCGTTGTCACTCAGGGTGTTTTTAAGCTTATAAGCAATTGAGCCGTATACATTATCAGCTACTTTGGCATCCAGGAAGCTGTAAGCTTTCTGGAAAGCATCGGCACCGTAAAAATCGTCCGCATTAATGACAGCAAAAGGACCGTCAATTTTACCCTTACAGCAAAGAATAGCTTGTGCCGTACCAAAAGGCTTGGTTCTTTCCTGGGGAATATCAAAGCCCTCTGTAAAAGCACTTAATTCCTGGAAAACATAATCGATTTCAATTCTGCCCTTTAATTTGGGTTCAAATATCTCTTTGAATTCCTGGACAAAATCTTTTCTAATAATAAATATTACTTTTTTGAACCCGGCGCGGATTGCATCATAGATAGAATATTCAATGATTGTTTCTCCGGAAGGACCAAATGATTGGATTTGTTTAAGACTTCCGTAACGGCTTGCCATACCCGCCGCTAAAATTACCAGCGTAGGTTGTTTCATAATTGGATAATTTGTTTAAACTTTGGCGAAACTAAAATATTATCGTTTTAACTCCAATTTATTTTTACAATGTTTTCCGTAATTCCCATTCAACCCTTATTCAGGCAAGGCGACAGCCCACTTGGGCGGCCTGTGGACGTTTTACGGATGGACAAAATACATACGGTCGTTAGCGGCAATAAATGGTTTAAACTATCTGGTTATTTACAGCAGGCGCAGCAAGCTGGGAAAAAAACATTGGCCACTTTTGGGGGCGCCTACTCCAATCATATCGTGGCCACCGCTTATGCTGCCCAAATGTATAAGTTAAAATCTGTAGGCATCATCCGAGGCGAAAAGCCTGCTTTGCTTTCCCATACCTTACAAAATGCGCTGGCTTATGGTATGGAGTTGCTTTTTGTTTCCAGAACAGATTATAAGGACAAAGCCAGTTTACAAATCAATATAGACCCTCAAAATGCCTATTACTGGATTCCTGAGGGAGGTTATGGAAAACTGGGTGCTGACGGGATCCGGGATATGCTTAAAGGTATTCCAGTTTGGGATTATACACACCTGGTGACCGCTGTTGGCACTGGCACTACGATGGCAGGTCTGATCCAAGGAGCACTCCCCTACCAGAAAATTATTGGCATTCCGGTACTCAACAATCAAGATAGTATTATGCAAGAAATAAAGGTCCTACTGAATGATCAACAAATGGAAAAAGATTTTCAATTACTGCCAGATTACACTTTTGGCGGTTACGCCAAAAAGACGGCTGATTTAATCACATTTATGAATCAAACCTACCAAAGTGTTAAGCTTCCGTTAGACTTTGTATATACTGCCAAGGCCTTTTATGGATTAAATGACTACCTGCAAATAACGGATTTACCCACTGATAGCAAGGTGCTGTTTTTGCATACTGGCGGATTGCAAGGCAATCAATCTCTACCAGCCGGCACGCTTTGCTATTAAAACTAACAACCAATTGGCAATAAATGGAGCATATTTTGCATTACATTTGTCCCAATTTTACCGAAAAAACCGGCTGACCGTTTACTTATACGTTCTTCCGGCCAGAAAGTACTATCATGATTCAAAAAAAATATGTTTTACTGATTTTATTATGTTGTGTGTCTGTAGCGCTTTGGGCGCAACCCGCACTGCCAGATTTTAGTATTATAAAAGGCCCGAAAAATCACACCATTCTGTCCTGGAAAAATAATTTTGGAGCCAATCTGACCGTCCTGAATATCCAAAGGTCCACTGACAGTGTCAGAGGATTTCGCACCATTCACTCTGTAGACAACCTCAGTTTGGCCACTAATGCCTATACGGATAGCAAACCAGTTCCGGGTGCTGATTATTACAGGCTGTATTATATGATGAAAAATGGCAGCTATTATTTTACCAAGGCCAAAAGAATCGCAACGGGCTTTGTAACAGACAATTTGCTTAGCCAGTTAAACAGCAGTAAAGCCATTACGATCACAGGAGACCATCCCCGAAAACTGGCCTATAACCAGCTTTACCATTTAAAAGACTCTGTTGTTAATTTCACCAGCGATAGCCTTTATTTTGTCAATGACAGTACAATTCAGTATGTCAAATACAATGCTGTAGCCGCCATTGCCAGCACGACCACAGAATTACGGCCTGTCTCTAAATTCTTATACCTGAATGCGGATAGTTATATTGTTTTAAAATTCCCCCAGCGTGATTTGGATCAGTATTCTATGACTATTTATAAAAGGAATGGCACTTCCGTTTTGTTTAAGATTCCAAGATTTGACCACAGTGAACTAATTTTAAGTAAAAGCAGTTTCATGCATACAGGTTGGTATCCCTACGAGATATATAAAAATGGCAAACTGCAGGAACGCAGCCGCCTGGAAATCAAATAAACACCTCTTCAAAAAACATATTCAACGGCATTAGGGCACCAGCTTTAATGCCGTTTTTGCAGGTCGCCATTTATCTTTTGGTTCAAAATAATGCCAGAGTAACGCAGACACCTGTCTGGCAAGCTCCCATGGTTCGGCATCTTTCTCCCAGCGTTGGTCTTTATTATTTTTAGTCGCAATATAAAAAACATAATCTCCGTGCGGCGCATTTACCATCACCAGCTCTGATCTGGAGTCATTAACCATTCCCTGTTTAGAAGCAGTTTGTATGTACGGCGGAATCTGGGATAGAGCATATCCATCATAAAAAATATGGCTCATCTGGCGATACATGCAATCACTACTTGCTGCATCAACGGCCTTTTGTTCCCGAATCAGTTTAAGAATAGTCGCCATTTCTCTAGGTGTGGTCTGTCCCCAGCCATAATTGCTATACGCTTTTTCTCTGCCCGGCGTTCTTGAATTGACCCTGGTATCTTTAAAGCCCATATTTTCTAGCAATTGATTGATCTGGACACCACCTCCAGCCAGCTGTTGACACCATAATGCTGCTACATTATCGCTATAACTGATCATAAGAGAAATTAATACATCGAGGCTGGTTTTACTACTGTCTTTAAAAAACTGCATCAGTCCTGAACCACCACGAGTCCTGGAAGTATCATAAATCAAAGTTTGGTTGTAGGATAAGTCCCCAGTCTTAATTTTATTAAATATCCCAATTAAGATCGGCACTTTAATGATACTAGCCGTCGGGAATATCGTATCAGCATTGACTGCCGCGACGCTACCTGTTTTTAAGTTCTCCACATACACGCCTGCCGTTCCATGAAACCCTCGCAATAAAGCTGTTAAAGCAGACTGCAAATGCTTGTCTGTTTTAAGCCGGGTGCCCCGTGTCTGAATTTGGGCGCGTAGGCTCCCCATAATAAATATGGCCAAAATTAGAATAGTCAGCCTGCATGATTGCCCTTTTAAAAAAGCTAAAAATTCGCCTTTAACCGATAGGGATCTTAGTACAAAAGATGATTGCACAACAAAAAAATTTAAAGATTTTAAAATGAGGATTCATAATCAAATGATATCGTCAGCCTGTCCAAACTAATTCTAATTATCCACCATATATTAACTTGTCAACGCACTGTTTTAAGCATTAACGTCTCTACCCGATTCCTGATCTCACATTTAAAATTTGGATTCCTAAAGCTACTAAATTTGGATGATATTGCCCTCAATTATTCCTGCTTAAAATCTGCTTAAGCCCTCATTACAAATACAGTCATAATCATTAAATAACGACCCTAATCTAAATGATCGAATTTATTGGCAATAATACAAATTCTACCTAACTTTCATAAATGATCGTAAGTCGTTATCAACAAACATTACTAAAAGGCATAGGTCCCAAAAAGCATGCATCGGGTCTTTGGCTTTTAATAGGCCTGACATTTGCATTTATGCCGCTAAATAGCCTCTTTAGCCAGGAAAACAGGGCTCAATTACTGAACCAGATTACTAGAGGCATTCAGGATAGCATTTTTCAAAAAGTATATCACCATCCTCAAAAATACCGTTTACAGATCCTATATACACAAATAAATCGAGACAAAAACAATCAACCACATTTTACGACCTTTACTTATCACTGTTCACCTGATGGTTATTTTAACCCTGCTTCCACAGTAAAAATGCCTATTAGTTTTTTAAGCTTGCAAAAGCTCCACCAACTGAAGCCTTATGGCGTTAGCAAAGACAGCTATATGCTGACAGATAGTAGTTATAAGAGCCAACAAATCATTCATAGGGACACAACCTCTATGTCAGGTCAGCCTTCCATTGCAGCCTATATCAAAAGAATCTTTCTGGTCAGTGACAATGACGCCTATAACAGGTTATACGAGTTTTTAGGACAGGGGTATATTAATACGCAACTTCAAAAAAAGGGTTATACACATACAAGAATTGACAGAAGGTTCTATCCTATGAATGAAGATCAAAACCGCCACACCAACCAAATCCGGTTTTTAGATCCCCAAAACGAGGCTATACAATACAAACAACCTGCCGCCTACAGCACAGATAGCTTCCATTATGGCAAGCAAATATTAATTGGCAAAGCGCATATGGACAGCAAGGACAGTTTAATTACAGGTCCTTATGATTTTACAAAAGGCAACCGGACCAGTCTTGAAGATCTAACCAATATGCTAAAAGCAGTATTATTCCCACAGGCCGTAAACCCTAAAAAACGTTTTAACTTGAGTGCAGCTGACCGGAAATTTTTGCTTCAATACATGAGTCAATACCCTGGCGAGACAAATTACCCTAAATACGACACCAGTAAATTTTTGACAGCTTCACAAAGTTCTTTTTCAGAAATGCCGGCCATAAGCTTCCCCGCTATATTCGGGCATTTAATAAACCAGGTTGGTCTTATGGGTTCCTAACCAACGTTTCTTATATCGCAGATTTTAAACACCATGTAGAGTTCATGCTCAGTTGTACCCTATACGTTAATGAGGATGGCGTGATTAATGACAATAAATATGATTATGAAACTGTTGGGTTCCCGTTTATGACAACTTTAGGCCAAGCCGTTTATCAGTATGAACTAAAACGTAAGCGAACATATAAACCAGACCTCTTAGCATTTAAGCTAACTTATGAACACAGGGATACCACAAATAACCGGCCATTAATTCGGGATATAGCAGATTGAAAAACCGGTAATTAATAACCTACTACAAGTTATATTGCAACATTAAAAAAGTTGAATAGAGGCAAATTGTCTGGCTATTTTATGAAAGCCATTTTCTATTTTTTTTATTTGTGATTCGGAAACATCCCCCCTTTTAACATGGAGCATTTATTGGATTTTCAAGAGCTGGTTTCTATTTAATAAAATCCTTCGAATAAAATAATCATAGCCTGATGCTGGCAAACTTATAATATAGAGGAAATCATAAAAGATGTATCTGTATTTTTAATTTTTCATAGAATCAGCTAAAGAAATAGTGGAAGCGAAAATTTTTTTTCCACAAATCTGCTTTGCAAATTGGGCAATAATTAAACAATCATGTCAGACATATGATTTACTGTAATCGTTCCCGATTTATTTGTTAAATTTAACTATACAGGAGCTCACAGAAAACATATTATAGTTAAATATTATCTTTTTTTTAGCCATATTTAATCATTTTGAAAATTTCTGTTAAATAATTTTTACACAATCTTGTTAAATTTAATTTTCATCAACAGTATAATTTAACATATCTTAGATGAGCAATTGCATTAAAAATCAATACACTTTAAAATTCCCCTAATGTATGAAAAGATTTAACCTTCCTGCAATGTTACTATTTCTGCTGACGTTTTCTTTTGCCATTTGCCTCCAGGCTGATGCGCAGGTTAAAACCGTTACAGGAAAAGTAACATCAGAAAAAGGAGCGCCACTCCCTAATGCTTCGGTCCAAATCCAAGGCAAAAATCTAGGCACCACCACAGACGAAAATGGACAATATACCATTAATGCATCCGTCGGTGATGTGCTGCAATTTTCTTCAGTTGGCTTTAAAAAGGCCACTGCTAACGTTGGTAGCGAAGCGGTCATTAATATGCAGCTTACTCCTTCAAATTCAGATTTAAGTGACGTGATCGTCGTCGGCTATGGCACGATGCAGAAAAAAGACTTGACCGGATCGGTCGCAGTGGTGGATATGAAAGAGGTCAAGGACCAGCCTGCCGCCAGCCCGGTTGAAGCCATGCAAGGTAAGGCAGCCGGTGTACAGATCATTAATGATGGATCTCCCGGATCTACCCCACAGATCCGGATCAGAGGTTTCAGTACCATTAATAACAATGACCCTCTATTTATTATTGACGGAATGCCATATACTGGTAAACTAAGCTGGCTTAGTGCCGAGGATATTGAAAGCATGCAGGTGCTAAAAGACGCCTCTGCTGCGTCTATATATGGATCCAGAGCCAATAATGGTGTTGTTATTATTACGACCAAAAAAGGCCGGATGGGCGCACCCAGAATTTCAATTTCTTCCTATTATGGCGTGCAATCGCCCAATAAAGGGACCTTCCCTGATTACTTAAACCCACTGCAGTATGCCGAGTATTTATTTACTTCCGTCAAAAACGCGGGTGGTGTCATTGATAGTAAATCAGTTGGCGACAATTATGGCACAGGCGATCAGCCTACACTCCCCGAATATTTGAGAGCTGGTGGCACATTTGGACAGGAGATTACACCAGATATGGTAGACCCATCCCTTTATCGCTATACGCAGGATGCGTCTACTTTCTACCAGATTACTAAAGCCAATCAGCAAGGCACCAATTGGTTCAAGGAAATCACCCACAATGCGCCTATGCAGAGCCATGAAATGAGTATCCTGGGCGGAGGTGAAAATGCGACCTATGCGATCAGCGGTGGTTATTTCAAACAAGATGGCACGGTCAAATACACTGGATTTGAAAGAGCACAGATTCGTGCAAACTCTACATTCAAAACCCTGAATGATCACCTGACTATTGGAGAAAACATACAATATTCCAGAATGAAGTTCAATGGGTTTGCGACCAACACGAATGTAGCCGGAAGTTACCAGGGAGAAGGCTCTCCTATTGGCTGGGCCTACCGTATGCAGACCATTGTGCCGGTCTATGATATAAAAGGAAATTTTGCCGGCACCAAAGGCAGTATGCTAGGTAATGCCGAAAACCCCTTGGCGGTACTTTACCGCGCCAAAGACAATATCAATACCGATAACCAGTTCTTTGGAAGTGCCTATGCTGACCTGAAAATTATCGATGGTTTAAACCTCAAAACAACTTACGGTCTGCGATATGACAATTACAATTCCATCAGTATTGGTTATCCCAACCCGGAATTCTCTGAAGGGAATTACACCAATAACCCACTGAACGAGACCCAGGGTTATGCCTCTGAATGGACCTGGACCAATACGATAACCTATAAACACACTTTTGCACAAAAACATGACCTGTCCATACTAGCCGGTTCGGAAGCCGTCCAGAACTCAGGCAGGGTTTTATCAGGTACTGGTAATAATTTCTTTATTTTCGGCGATATCAACTACTATTATCTGGATGCGGCCAGCACCAATAAATCCAGTGGAAGTAGCGGCTATGAATCCTCTCTTTTCTCTTTATTTGGTCGCGTAGACTACGATTACGCAGATAAATACCTGTTAAGTGCCACAATCCGCCGGGATGGCTCGTCCAACTTTGGTCCCAACAACCGCTATGGTAATTTCCCGGCCGCAAGCATAGCCTGGAGAGTTTCCGATGAAGATTTCATGAAAAGCGCTGATTGGATCAATGACTTAAAATTGCGTGTCGGTTATGGTGCGACTGGTAACCAGAGTATCCCTTCCTTCCAGTATTTGCGTCGATATCAGGCATCCCAAAATACCTCCTCATACCCTATTGGTGGTAAAGATCTGAGTAGCGGTATCTGGACCAGTAGTTATGATAATCCAGATGTCAAATGGGAAGCCCTAAAATCCTGGAATGCGGGGCTGGATTTCACGATTTTAGATCATAGCTTTGACGGATCACTGGATTTCTATAACAGAAAGACAACAGATATGCTTTACCCCGTCCCCCTGCCTTCACAAGCTGTCGGTGGTGGCTCCTCTCCTTATGTAAACATCGGCACCATGACCAACAAAGGGGTAGAATTAGCATTAAATTATCACTTTCATCAAAATGCGAGAAAGGACGAATTCAAGTTTGACCTAGGTTTCAACATCTCAAAGAATATCAATAAATTAGTATCTCTGGCACCTTCTGTTTCAGAACAAATCTATGGCACGTTCAGAAGTATCAATACCTCCATTCTGAGAGCTGGTGAAGTATTCGGTGCATTTTACGGCTATAAAGTGACAGGTATTTATCAGAGTGCCGAAGATATTTCCAATACACCTTCCTACGATGGCGCCCGTGTTGGAGGTCAGAAATACGCTGACATTAATGGTGACGGCATTATTGATGCAGATGACCGTACCATCATTGGCAATCCGCATCCTGACTTTATTTATTCTCTGAGTTTTAATGCCAATTACAAGCGCTTTGATCTTTCTATGTTTTTTAACGCCTCCCAAGGGAATGACATTTTTGATGCCACCAGATATTACACAGACTTCAGTGCCTTCGACGGTGCGGTCAGCACCCGACTGTTAGATGCCTGGAGCCCAACCAATACTGGTAGCCATGTCCCATCTCCTTACAGAAATCCATCTGCAATGGAGCTACAATCAAATAGTTACTATATCCAGGATGGTAGTTATTTTAGAATGAAAAATATTCAGTTAGGATATACCTTCCCTACAGAAAAATGGTTTAAAAACAATGAAATCAGCAACCTTAGAGTATATGTCAGTGCGACAAACCTGTTTACACTTACAGGCTATTCAGGTCTGGATCCTGAGGTTAGTCAGTTCTCCAGCACTTTCTCAGCACCTGGCGTTGATCTGGGAGTTTATCCAGCATCCCGTCAATTCATCTTTGGTATGAATGTAACATTTTAAGCTTCATTGAATTAACATTAAACTTGAATTAATTATGAAAAAGATAAAACAAATAATCATTCCACTTTGCCTGATGTTTGCGCTGTTTTCCTGCGGCAAGGGTTTTTTAGAAACGTCGCCAAAGGCGCAAATTACGGATGAGCAGTTACCAACGACCAAAGCGGTGAATAATGCATTAATTGCGGCATACGGCCTAGTCAACGGTAATATTAATGGGACATGGGGCAATTACTCCAGTGCGCCAAGCCAGTGGCTCTTCGGTGAAGTGGCCTCTGATGATGCACACAAAGGCAGTAGTAATGCAGACCAATCGCCAATGAATGACATTGAATTGCATAAAGTGTTACCAAGTAATGATAATTTGCCCACCATGTGGAATAATTACTATGAAGGGGTGATCCGTTGTAATTTTACTTTAAAAATGCTGGCGCAACTGCAGGCATCTGATGTAAGTGATAAATTCACTGATGAAGAAGCTACCTCAATCGAGGCTCAGGCCAAGTTTTTACGCGCTCATTATTATTTCTTCATGACCCGTGTATTCGGTAATGAGATTCCATATATTGACGAATCCATCACTAAAACAGCTGATGCGGCGAAAGTAGCCAATGATGTGGATATCACTCCCAAGATCGAGGAAGACCTTAAGTTCGCAGTGGAAAATCTTACTTATGAAAAGCCAAATAATGAGGCAGGTAGAGTAGATAAATATGCTGCTGAATCATACCTTGGTAAGCTCTATTTGTATGAAAAGAAATATGACCAGGCTTTGCCTTTGTTTAAGGACGTGATTTCCAAAAAACCAGCACTGATCTCCATTCCATTTACTGACAACTTTGATATCAATAAGGAAAACGGCCCTGGAAGTATCTTTGCAGCACAACAAATCATCAACCCTGATGGTTCCGGTGATAATGGAAATGTCGGTGATATGCTCTCCGGATTCTACGGTTCAGCTCCTGTCAGCTGTTGCGGCTTTTTTCAACCTTCATTGGATTTGGTGAATGCCTATAAAGTTGATGCCAATGGGCTGCCAATTTTAGACCCAAGCGATTATCGAAAAAATCCATATGTATCAGATTTGGGGTTAGATACTGCACAAAAGAGGCATTATCAAGTTGACCAAAGTTTGCATTTTGATCCTAGGCTGGATTATACGGTAGCCAGAAGAGGGGTCCCCTTTAAAGATTGGGGTATTTTTCCAGGTGATGACTGGATCAGGGAAGTTGCCTTTGCCGGCCCGTTCCTTTCTAAAAAGCAGATGATCAACAAAGCAGATTTTGCAGGCAACACTGTCCCTGGAACAGAGGAAATCACCGGACTGAATGTTAATATCATTCGTCTGGCGGATGTATACCTGATGGCTGCAGAGTGTGCTGCACAGACGAATGACTTGGCTTATGCGTTGGCCAGGGTTAATGATGTCAGAAGCAGAGCTGCTTTATTACCTGGAAAGAAAATAGATGGCAAGCCAGCTGCAGTCTATACCATTAAGCCTTATCCTTCCTTTGCAAGTAAAGAATATGCCATGCAGGCTATTGAGACGGAAAGAAGACTGGAACTGGCATTGGAAGGTCATCGTTTCTATGATCTGGTAAGATGGGGTATCGCCAAAACAGTTATAGAAAGTTATCAGAACTTTGAAAAGGAATATGTATCTGCTTCAAAGACCATTACTTTTGAAAAGAAGGATGAAATATTCCCCATACCACAACAACAGATCGATCGTTCTGGTGGCGTGTTAAAACAAAATGCTGCTGGACAATAATAAAAAAAAGCAGTTGTCTTGATAGATATTCATTCCGTCTTAAAATAAAGTTTTAAAATAAAAAATCGGGGCTAAAACCCCGATTTTTTATTAGGATGACCCCTTAAATAAATGCGATAAATTATTATTAGTATTGTGGGGCACTGAGTTTGGGTGATCGATTTGCTCTACAATAGCCCTTGATATTTTTATGGAGTTGCAGACAATTATTGGACAATCTTTTTTAGTGAAGATATTTGCCGGAACCAAATTTTCAGATTTCAGCTGCTAACTTTTCAGGCTGTGTATTATTAACGTATACCTGGACCAAATGCCCCGTTTTATCATAGCTGGCCACAAAAGGAAAATGCTCCACCTTATAATATTTCTGAACAGTAAAACTGTATCCTTCAGTTCCCATCTTAAGCTGTGGATATTTTCGCAGCCCATTTTCATTATAAAAGGCAGTCACTTTGTCAAGTGGCTGGTAGGTAACAAATAGCAATTGCCGGTCTTTAAAATCGGCAATTCTTTTAACCAATGATTTGGTAAATTGTTGACACTCCTGGCAATCCGGTGAGAAATAGACCAATATTACCGGTTTATCATGTTCAAGATCCTTATAGGTAAATTCCTGTCCATTAACTAACTGAATTTTAAATGGTGCTATGGTGGCAATGCGCTTTCTGTATTGCCCATTGGCGGATTTTTGGTAATTTTTACCCAGCTCCGCGATGATAGCTTTTCGGTTATCTGCACTGGCCAGTCCGGTTTCCTCCCTGTTTTCTTTAGAGGAAGAGGAGCTGGACAAGTCGTTCGAACTCGACTGTTTCTGCTCACTGTTCCTAGCGCATGCAGCCATAACGCTAATTGTCATTACAGAAACAACGGCTATCCATATTTGTTTATTCAATAACATTTTGTAATATTATAATAATTGTAATACTAAATAATAGCGCCCAATGGTTTGATCATTGCCTTAATCACCATTTCCACTACAAAGAATTGAGTCACTCCATCGCATAGCTCAAAAAAAATAGAACAAATAGCGCTGGTCGAAAGATACGATAGAAATCTCTTTTGCCACCTTAATTTCTACCAGAATGAACCTGTAAAGCCATAAATGGCCAGACTATTGATAGCCCTATACCTTTCATCCCCTGTCAACATTCACGTACATCCTTTCTAAGAAGCACCTTAATAAAATGCTGTAGTCAAATTTGCCCGCCTCCAACTTAAGCTCCCTTTAAACAGTACAGCCTCTCTTTGCCAAATTCTATAAATGTAGCAAAGAGAGGCTGTACTGTTATAATATCCTATATTAAACTATTGTACTTTGATCAAATCAATACAAACCAATGCCCTTACCAATCAGGATTTTGCATGCCATCCTGGATATCTTTTGGATATAAGGCAATCTGACCAGTAGGTACGGGAGACAAATAGTTTTTATTAGCGAAGGTCCGGTTACTGGTTCCACCATAAGGTTCAATATAGCCATCACTGTTTAGATCCAATTTATCGGCAGGAGGCACTTTAGCCCCCAGGAAGATATCTGGATTTTTGTATTGTCTAGTTTTTCACCTTTTTTCCAGCGCATCAGATCATAAAACCTGAATCCACACATCATAAGCTCTACTCTTCTTTCCCTACGAATTTCCCAGATCAGCGATGGCACATCGCTGTCTTTATCGGGATCCGTAAAAGCGACGCCTCCAATAGCGGTTCCCTGATGGCCTACTACTTGCAGTGCTGGTACACCAGATCTTGCTCTTAACTTATTCACTGATTTATCCAGATCGGCTTGAGTGATGGTATATTTTCCCATATCATCTAGTTCAGCACAGGCCTCTGCATAGTTGTCCAGAATTTCAGGTAACCAGAAAATCGGCGCATCAGTACTATTATAAGGCGCCAACTGGTTTTCATCTGCAGGCTGCAAGAATTTTGCAGGCCGATAGCCAGTAGAGGCACTCAAACCATTAACAAGATGCGTTTTATAACAGAGAAAATCACTAATCGTTTCCAAAAGGCGCTTATCCCTGTTGGCGAGCGTATGATCTAGATCAGCATCTCCTTCATAGTGCGTTGAAACGCCAATGGGGAAGCCGTCTGTGCACACAAATGATTCTACGGCATTCTTATTTAACCCAGCCATTGTTGTACTACTATTGGTATAGCCTATTACTGAATGCGTCAGTACCCCTGGTTCATATTGCTTGTACAAAATGCATTCAGGATCCTTACTCAAGTCCAATGAACTATACACTGTTCTAAAATCTGCATTCAATGTATACCCGGCAGTCATCAGTTTTGTACTGGCATCTTTAGATGCTGTTAAAAACTTTTCAGCATCTGGCAAACTTAACTCGGTGTGGTATTTACGATAAGTACCTGCGTACAATCCCACCCGAGAAATTAAGGCCAATGCCACATCCTTATTCACCGTGTTCGCTTGATCCTCTTGGCGAAGATTAGCATAAGCAAAGTTCAGATCAGAAAGCACACTATCCATAACCAACGCCCTGGAATCTCTGGGTTTATAAATTATATCATCTTCAGAAATATCCAGTGATTTATTGATCCAAGGCACATCTCCAAAAACCTTCACCAATCTAAAATAGGCCAGTGCCCTAAAAAACCGGGCTACCCCCTTCCAATGATTTTTGGCTTCATCATCCATGGGCACTTTGTCTATGTTTTCCAACATAATATTGGCCTTTCTGATATTGGCAAAGGTCCAACGGCCATCACTGGCTGGAGCGTTTAATACAAAATTGGTAAATCCAGAAGGTGCCTGATCATCTGAGAGCCAGGAAAAATAAAAATCACCATTGGTCCCAGTCCCAAAACCGGTGAACATTTCATAAAATCCCCAATTATAGGTTCTGACATTGGTCTCACTGGTCCAATACTCATCATTTGAGAAGTTATCCAGTGGCGGTTTATCCACAAACTTGGCGCACCCTGTAAACAAGGTAACCGCCATGAGCGATAAACCAAGTAAATAATATTTATTGATTGTAAATTTCATAATTGTAAATTTTTCTGTCAGTTAATTTTAGAGTCTGATTTGTGCACCAAATGAATACATCCGTTGAATAGGGAAAGTTCTACCAGTAGAAGCACTATAACCATCCAGTGCTTCCGGATCCAAAGGCACGCCTAAATCTGAGAACGTAAATAAATTCTCACCACTGACATAAAGCCTAACTGATTTAATATTATAACGGCTGAGCCACTGGCGTGGCAAGGTATAACCGATGGATACATTTTTCAGTCTTAAATAAGCCGTATTAAGCAAATATTTGCTTTGTGGGTAGAAATTATTACCACCTGACGCAAGACCCGGAATCTTTCCACTTGCATTACCTGCATATGGGTTAGGATATCTGGCATCTGTATTATCCGGTGTCCAATAATCCAGTTGATGTGCATATAAGATATCTCCACCCCTGAAGTTTGGCATGGCTACATCACCGGTCCCCCAATAACTTTGTTTACCTACGCCCTGGAAAAAGAAATCAAAATCCAGGTTTTTGTATACGCCTCCTAGTCTGAAGCTATACATATAACGCGGCTGGGTATTACCGATCACTTTCAAATCACCTGGATTATTGGCAGAAAAATCGCCTCCATCAATCACACCACTGCCATCCAAATCTTTATATTTGATGTCACCGGGACCATATTTAAAGTTACCACTCGTTAGGCCAGATTGATCAGGCACACCTGAAGCAAAGCTTCCATCCTGGTTAAAATCAGCAGCCGTAAAATAGCGGTCGGTTTCAAAACCCCAAATATCCCCATAGGTTTCTCCAGTGTAATTCTGAGAAAGAAGTTTTGAGTCATTATCCCACTTTGTAATCACCGTTTTATAATCAGTCAAAGTTAAGGAGCCGTAAAAAGCCAGATCCTTATTTATCGGAAGATTACCATTCACACTTAGTTCCCAACCTCTGGTACGCATGCTTCCTCCATTGACCCAAGGGGCCGATGTTCCAAATGTACTAGCAACTGCATTTTGAGTTAACATCCCATCATTGGAGCGTTGGAACCAATCAAAAGTTAAAGACAGTTTATCATGCGCCATACTGATATCCGTACCTAAATTCAAGGTCGTGATCTTCTCCCAGGTCAGCGAATTGGCGACTGCATTTGGCGCGCCAATTCCTTGAGCTTCAACTCCATTGACCACCCAGCCCACGGCACCAGCACTCATCAGAGGAAGATAGCGGTTGCTGCCGCCTAAATCCTGATTTCCGATCGCACCATAAGAGGCCCTGAATTTCCAGTCAGTAATTAAGGGTTTTATAAAGTCCATAAACTTTTCTTTGCTGATTCTGTAACCCACAGATCCAGAGCCAAACATAGACCAGCGATCTTTTGCCGCAAAAGAAGAGGAGCCATCATAACGACCATCCAGTTCAAGTAAGTATTTATCCTTATAATCATAGTTCAAACGACCAAAATAGCCCGCAAAGGCGCTTTGCCCATTTCCGCCCGAAGCACTCATGTCACCTGAGGCAAGATCCAGATACCCTTTGGTTGGATCCAGAATACTTTTGCGCTGGGCATAAAAATTAATATTGCTATTACTTTGAGAGTTAATACCCGCCATCAATTTAAAATGATGCTCCCCTGCCAAATGCTTATCATATGTGGCATAAATATTAAAGACATTTATATTGTTACGCATCTGCTCAGCCGAGGTATAATCATAACCAGAGGAAGAGATATTCTCAAAAGGGGTGCCTGATGTCCAGCTGTTCCAGGCCATGACCGGCCCACCGGTATTTTGCCGAATCACATTATCGCGAACAATACTATAGTCTGCATGTATTTTCAAATCCTTTGTCAGTTTAATATTGGAGCTCAGATCTACCCTGCTATAATTATCAATCACTGTATTATCCTGCGCTGTGTTCAGATAAGCAGGTATATTTCTAAAATATTTCCCCTGATAGGTACCATAAGGCCAGTAGGCCCCCCAACGCCACATATAATAAAAATAGTTTTGTGTTGCCCCATAATAACCAAATGGATAATCATACTCAAAATTTCGGTACAACATCTTCACATTCAAATCCCACCATTTGGTTACATGTGCAGTTACACCGGTACTGATATTATATTTTTGCACCTGATCGGGATGCACCCGCATGATCCCACCTTCGTTACTATAACCCGCAGAAACATAATAACCGATATTTTCGCTGCCGCCGGAAACCCTGATATTATGTTGTTGGCCAGGTTGTGTGCGCAGCATCATTTTTTTCACATCCCACACCCGATAAAAATAAGGGATTGTGCTATCGGTCATATCAAAATCCTCTCCCAGTACCATTTCATCTGAGTTTCGGCTGCCTGCATATTTGTCTTTCCAGTTCTGGATACCATCAATTAACTTGTTAAGGTCCATCCCGAATAGTTCCGGTGTCACCCCTGCTCTTTCATCTGCTTTAATAATTCCGGCTAATCCTTTAGTCGGATCTGCAAAATCCGGTAAAGTGGTCGGCGTGCTCCAGTAGAAGTTATTAGAATAAGTCACCTGGGTGGGCCGGTTCATCCGGCCGGATTTGGTTTTAATCAAAATAACACCAAAAGCCGCTCTAGCACCATAAATAGCCGTTGAAGCGGCATCTTTTAAGACAGAGACGCTTTCAATGTCATCCGGATTGAGTACCGACAGGTCATCGGTTTCTACATTATCAACCATGATCAGTGGACTACCTGAACCGACAAGGGAGCCAATACCGCGTATGCGTACAGTAGCCCCTGCTGTCAATCCCCCATTTGAATAACTAATGGATAGTCCTGGTGCTACCCCTTGCAATCCTTTAATTGGATCCGTTAATGGGCGATCACGGAAAGTTTTTGTCACATCCACTGTACTTACGGCACCGGTTACCTGACCTCTTTGTTGTTCACCGTACCCCACGACAACAACATCATTTAGACTGGTGGTTGAGGCTTGCATACCCACACTGACCAGTTTATTTTCATTGACAGGAATTTCCTGGGGTAAATGAGATATATCCGTCACAGATAGTATAACGGGCAGTTTAGCCAGCAACTGAAAATTCCCATCATTGTCTGTAAGCGTGCCCTGTGTCGTCCCCTTAACAGTCACGGAAGCGCCTACAACAGGCGTTCCATCAACGGTACTATAAACATTACCCCGGATGGTATCTACCGCCTGCGCCTGGGCATTATTTTGCCCAATGGAGATTATTAGTAATAGCCCCGCCATCGTAATGGATAATAAAATAAATCTCAGCCGGTTCCCGGTATGTTTATGGGGCGGATGAACTGTTTGTCCATTTGCAGGACCAGTGAGTTTTCCGAAACTGGTTTTCGACCAGCCCAAAGACTCCATGACAGTTTTAATTTTTGGTGAATGCATACAATAGATTTTGAGTAATAAGAATTGTTGTAAGGCTAGACAGCTTTTTAAGATTATCCGTTTTTATCAAGAGGTTCGATGTGCATTAGACATTTAACAGTTTTGCATTTACATCCGGTAACATCTTTAAATCGGACAGTAATAATCTTGTTTCATTTTTTTGCATTTTATTGCCAACTTTAAATATTTGTTCGATAAAACACTTCCGCAAAAAATCACAATTTTCTCCAAAATAACCCTACAGAATTACACAAATTCAGTTAAACAAACAATAATTTTTGCACAAATTTTAATTATTATTTTCTTAATAATATATTTAATGTTAATAATCAATTAACTTAAGCATTCTACAAATATATAGACAATTACTAATATACAATCTTCTTTAACACCAAAACACGCAAAAACCCGCAAGTACATATTGCAATCACCGTCTAAATTCAGCAGTAAGCTGCATTATTATGCACAAAAACCGGCAAGCAGACAATTAAACATCCTTCAAAATTCACACACATAAGTTTTCGTCGCAGGATTCACCGGTTTGGTAACAAAACGGGATTTGTCCCCTTAACCTAGGGCTAATTTTACACTCCATAAGTAAAAGAATACGGCTATGGCAATAAAACAATATAATATCAATTCCGGTCTGCGGATTGCCAGACACCCTGCACAGGGATATCGGCGCAGTACCTTTTTGGCACTGTTAGCAGGCCTTTTAATAGGTTTAGCAGGAAGTGTCAGAGCACAGGTAGCCGACGCTTCTGGGTACCCTCCAATACAAAAGGACAGTAGTTTTTCCTCTTCAGTCCAGCAGATGCCAACAAACGAGCATTCTAATTCAGATTCAACGATCTGGGATTTGACAACCTGCCTGCAGTATGCAAGGGAGCACAACATCACCATTCAATCCATGCAATTGACCGCTGAAAGTGCAGGCAAGGATTTAGATCAATCCAGATTCAATAGATTGCCATCTGTCAGTGCCAGCCTTTCACAGGATCTCTCCCACCTACATAGCGGCACAGGCGTTAATGGATCCTATGGAATTTCTGGTGATATGACCTTGTATCAGGGGGGATATTTGAAAAATGATATTGAATCCAAAAAATTAAGCCTGCAGGCAGCTGGCCTTGATATCCAGACAACAGAAAATGACATTACCCTGTCCATCACCCAGGCCTATTTAAATATACTACTGGCTAAAGAAAACATTACTTATTATAAGGGCTTAATAGAATCTACTAGTGCCCTGGTAGACCAGGGTGAACAATTCTTCAAAGTAGGGACGGTTGCCAAAAAAAATGTACTAGAGTTGCAAGCAACACTGGCTTCCGATAAATATCAACTGGTCAGTGCTGAGAATACCGAAAAGCAATATATACTAACCTTAAAGCAAATTCTGCAGTTACCTACCTCTACGCCCTTTAATATCAGTAGCACAAGTAACCTACAAGAAGTGCCTGTTCTTCTGCCTCTGAGCGAAGTACAAGCCACTGCACTAAATAGCCGTCCAGAAGTGGCCAGCAGTGCTATTAATGTGGAAGTTGAGCAGGCCGAACTGGCTAAAATCAAAGCCGGCCTGAAACCAACACTGTCATTGGGCGGTTCAGTAGGCGCTAGTTACGGTTCTACTGCCACTGGCGGATACTTTCCACAACTCAACAATAATTTATATCAGCAGTTAGGTCTGACATTAAGCATTCCAATTTTTGATAGAAAACAGACCCGGACCAATGCCGATAAGGCAGATATTGCCATCCGGCAAGCACAGCTTTCTTTGGAAAATACCAAATTGCAATTAAGCCAGCAAGTGGAGCAGGCCTATCTTAATGTCAATAATGCCTTAAGTCAGTACGAAGCGGCATTGCAGCAACTGACCTATGCCAAAGAAGCCTTCCGTGTCGCAGGGGAAGAGATGAAAGTCAGTAATTATGTGACGGCAGATTACCTGCAACAAAAATCGCTGTACGTTCAAGCGGAACAAAACTTTATACAGGCAAAATATACGGCAGCATTACAGGCACGTATCTATAATTTTTATGCCGGAATCCCAGTTGTTACTCATTAAAAAAAACAATCACTTCTAAATTAATACGGATGAAAAAGAAACCCATTATCATCACACTGGCCATCGTTATATTGGCATTTCTGGGCTGGTTTTTCTTTTTAAAACCCAGTCCGGTGGTGACCACTTTTACCTCCGAAAATCCCTACATAGGACATATTGCAGAAACGGTCACCGCTACCGGTACGATTCAGCCAGTAGATACAGTAGCTGTGGGTACGCAGGTATCAGGAACCGTTCAGGCGATTTACGCAGATTATAATTCAGTGGTAAAAAAAGGACAGCTACTGGCAGTTCTGGATCAGTCTTTGTTTATTGCATCTGTGGATCAGGCAAAAGGCAATCTGGCAGCCGCCGAGAGCAATCTGAACTATCAAACCAGCAATTTATCCAGACAAAAACAGCTTTTTGCTGTAGGTGCCATCAGCCAGGCAGATTACGACAATGCGGTCTATACCTACAACTCGGCCAAGGCCAGCGTGAGCACACAAAATGCGAGTCTGGCTACCGCGGAAAAGAATTTGTCTTTATCCAAAATATATTCCCCTATTGATGGCACAGTGCTTTCCAGAAATGTCAGCGAAGGTCAGACAGTTGCAGCAAGTTTTAGCACACCCACTTTGTTTACCATCGCCAAAGATCTGAAAAAAATGCAGGTGCAGGCCTCAGTGGATGAAGCAGACGTGGGTAATATAAAAGACAGCGAAAGAGTAACTTTTACTGTCGATGCATTCTTAGGCCAAACTTTTGAAGGCCGGGTTCAGGAAATCAGACTCAGCCCTACTACCTCTTCTAATGTCGTCACTTATACCACTATTATCAATGCACCGAATAACGATCTAAAACTAAAGCCAGGCATGACAGCAAGCATCATAATCTATACCAGTGAAGCTGATAGTGCCCTGCTGATACCAGAAAAAGCGGCGTCCTATTCACCATCCGTGCCCGCGCCAAACGCCCCTTACAGCCTGGTAAAAGCTGCAGACACTTCTGCCTTAAAGGATAATGAACGTTTTGTATGGATTAGAAAAGATAACCAATTGGTGCAAAAAAGGATCACGGTAGGTCTGGATGATAATACAAAGATCCAGGTATTGTCTGGACTAGCTACCGCAGATCAGGTCGTAACAGCGGAAGCTGAGACGACCGTAAAAGAAGCCAACGCATCAGAGGGTGCCAGCCCATTTATGCCTCATCGCCCCAAAAGAAACACTAAAAAGAAATAAGCACCCTTAAAAGTGAATGGCAGCCAATTACTTCTTTGATGAAACAAAATGATTCCAATGACAAACGAAATATTAAACATCCAACATTTAAAAAGATCCTTTGCGATGGGTGGAGAAACGGTACACGCCTTAAAGGATGTATCCTTTTCCATCCAAGCAGGGGAGTTTGTGACCATTATGGGTAGTAGCGGGTCGGGCAAAACCACCATGCTCAATATCCTGGGCTGTCTGGATAAACCTACCAGCGGCACTTATCTGCTAGACGGCCTTGATGTAGGTAAACTAGATCGTAATGAGTTGGCAGGTGTACGAAATTCCAAAATCGGCTTTGTTTTTCAATCCTATAATCTGCTGGCCAGGACTTCTGCCCTGGAAAATGTGGAGTTGCCTTTATTCTATAATAAAAAATATCTGCTGCCCAGCGCAAAGAAAAAGCCATCAGGGCTTTACAGGCAGTAAAACTGGAAGGCCGTCTGGACCACACGCCCAATCAACTCTCCGGCGGTCAACAGCAACGTGTAGCCATTGCCAGAGCCCTGGTCGGCGAGCCGGTTATGATTTTAGCAGATGAGGCAACCGGTAATCTGGACACCCGGACCTCCTATGAAATCATGGCCCTCATGCAGGAGTTGAATAAAGAAGGAAAAACAATCGTATTTGTCACTCATGAGCCGGATATTGCTGCCTTCAGCAGTCGAACCATTATGCTCAGAGACGGGCTGGTACAAAAAGATATTAAAAACGAACAGGTCCGCTCTGCCAAACAGGCACTAGAAGAATTACCGGCATCAGATAGTTACTCTATTTAGCGGCGTCCAGCAACTCAGCCTTGTTTTTACTGGCTTAGGATGTCTCTCAGTAAAAAAATAACGGGTTCAGACAAGGTGATAAAATAAGCGTAAATATAAATACAACAGCAATGGCTATATTAAATCTAATCAAACTCGCAATAAGAGCCCTGCAGCGAAATAAGCTAAGGGCCTTTCTTACCATGCTGGGCATCATCATAGGTGTCGCTGCTGTGATTGCGATGATGGCCATCGGACAAGGCTCTAAGCAAAGTATCCGCAACTCACTTTCCACCATGGGTTCCAATATGATTACTATTTTTCCCCAAAGTAATCGTGAGGGCGGGGTCAGAATCGGGGGCAGTAGTTTCCAGTCACTTACCATGAAGGATGTGAATGCTATAAAAAAGGGCGCTACTAAAATTGACGGCATTTCTCCGGTAGTGAATGCCAGCGGACAAGCCGTTAACGGTGGTATGAACTGGCCTACGACAATCTATGGCGTCAGTCAGGACTATCTGCATATCCGCCAATTTGCCTTGCAGAACGGTGTTAATTTCAGTGATAAGGATATACTGACCTCTGCCAAAGTCTGTCTGCTTGGCCAAACGGTTATTGATAACCTTTTTGCAAAAGGTGTAGATCCTATTGGTAAATATATTCGTTTTGGTAAAACCCCGTTTCAGATCATCGGTACACTGGTGCCAAAAGGACAAAGTAATTTTGGGCAGGACCAGGATGACATCATCCTTGCCCCCTATACAACCGTACAAAACAGAATAACGGCCAGCACCGTCTATCTGAACCAGATTTACGTCTCTGCCATCAGTGAATCTGCCAGCGACTCTGCGACGCAACAGATCACCGACATCATAAGAGCCAATCATAAACTCACGGATCAACAAGAAGATGATTTTAATGTCAGAACCCAGGCGGAGCTGATCAGCACCATCAGTGCCACCAGTAGTATGCTGACCGTGCTACTGACCTCCATTGCAGGGATTTCTCTTTTTATTGGTGGTATTGGCATTATGAATATCATGTATGTCTCCGTTACAGAGCGTACCAAAGAAATCGGGCTTAGAATGGCTATTGGCGCCCGGGGTAGAGATATACTGATGCAGTTTCTGATTGAGGCAATTATCATTAGTATCACAGGCGGGCTGATAGGTGTTGCCTTAGGCCTGCTCTCTTCATTTTTGATTACCCAACTGGCTCATTGGCCAGTGCTGATCTCTGAGACTTCTATTATCATCTCCTTTCTGGTCTGTGGGGTCACAGGGGTATTCTTTGGCTATTATCCGGCGCAAAAGGCAGCCAGGCTTGATCCTATAGAAGCCTTGCGTTATGAATAACTATTATAATAAAATGGCAAAAGATGGGTTTGGAGTTAAGTTGGCTGATCATCCTAGCAGACAAAGTTTAAAATTTATGAAAACAGACAGGCCATCCATTAATAATGATCAGGTAAAGCACAAAAATGGTTATCTTCATTTTCTGATGCAAAAAGCAGTGCGTATCAACTTTTCTGACAAGCGGGTGATTATCTTACTGCATATCATTATGTGGATCGCCATTTTATCACTGCCCTTTATTCAATATAACAGTGACCGCCACCGTATGCCCGGTCCGCCATCAGAGAATTTACGTCTGGCTTTTTTGCAAATGTCCATCTTTAATAACCTGGTTTGGATCGTTATTTTTTACCTGAATAGTATCCTTTTGATTCCAAGGTTAGCCACTGTAAAAAAGTGGGCATCCTATTCAATCAGCATCCTGGTATTATTTGTGTTTGCCCTGGGCGCTAATTATCTGTTATTCAGAACTTTCATTAACGATCGTCATTATAATATTATCCGGGCTATCACCTTTAGTTTGCCGCCTTTCATACTGGCAATACTTTCCAGCTCCCTGTGGCAAATCTGGCGCGATAAAACCCGCGCCGCACAGCGTTTGCAACAACAAAAGGAAGAAAACCTTAAAACTGAGCTTTCGTTTTTACGTTCACAGATCAGCCCACATTTTATCTTTAATATTTTAAATAACGTAACAGCTTTGATTCGCATGAAAAGCGAACAGGCGGAACCGACGATTATTCAGCTTTCTTCCCTGCTACAATATATGCTTTATGACACCCGAGAAGAAAAAGTGTTGCTTACGACTGAAGTCAGTTACCTGAAAACCTATATTGAACTTCAAAAACAACGATTCGGAGATCGCATAAAAATAGACCTAGACATACAACTTGAAAACAACTGGGCAGAAATTGAGCCGATGCTCTTAATTCCTTTTGTAGAAAATGCCTTTAAACACGGGACAGGTTATCTTGCACACCCGGCCATCGATATTCATCTGGTTACCCAAAACGGGCGGTTAACCTTTAATATCAGTAATGGGTACGACCCGGCAAGTACGGAAATCAAGGACCGGGTATCTGGCATAGGTTTATCCAACGTTCAAAGAAGAATAGAACTTCTTTACCAGGATAAGAGCAGTTTTTTTATTCACCGGGACCAGGATACCTTTACGGTACACCTGGAATTAGCATTATATCCCGCTAAATCATAATTATGATGAGATGCCTTGCAATTGATGATGAACCCTTAGCGCTGAGCCTATTGGTAGATAATATCAGCAAAGTGCCCTTTTTGGAACTGGTGGCCTCCTGTGGCGATCCCTTTAAGGCCATTGAGATTATGCAACGGGAATCAATTGATTTGATTTTTACCGACATCCAGATGCCGGGGCTTACCGGACTGCAGTTTATTGAGGGGCTGATCAGTCGGCCCATCGTTATTTTGATCACCGCCTACAAACAATATGCGCTCCAAAGCTACGATTTAGATGTAGTCGACTATCTGGTAAAGCCGGTCGGTATGGACCGCTTTATCAAAGCCTGCAACAAAGCTAATGAGCTTTTTCAACTAAAAAAGTCCATGAGCCGCCCAATAAACCCGGATCAGGTATTGTCACAAAAACCCTCTGAGCAGACGCCCGCTATGGCAGCTGTTGATTATTTGTTTGTCAACATCGGATATAGTCTGGAGAAAGTAACCCTGGAAGATATCATTTATATTGAAGGACTCAGGTCTTATATCAATATACATTTAACCAGTCAGCCTCAGCCTTTGCTCACCAGAGCCACCATGAAATCCATTGAAGCCTATTTACCTGCACCGGCGTTTATGCGGATCCATAAATCCTATATCATCGCTACCCGTCAAATCCGGCGCATGAAAAAAAATGAACTGACCCTATTAGATGGCACTGAACTCCCCATCGGAGAAATTTACCGCCCCATTGTCAATGACCTTATAAGAAACCAGTTGGGATAAACAGGAGGAGATCTGCTACAAACCGGCACAAAAAATTAGGAACCTTAATTTTTTGAAAAAATAAAGGTTCCTATTTTTTATAAAGCTTATTAAAAAGGCATTCAGCAGATAAGTGCCGGGTTACTTTGAGACTTTGCTACAGTACTTCAGTTGCGCCTTCCACTAATACCGTTGCCTTATTGTCCAGGATTTCAACGAATCCTCCTTCAATGGAGAACTGCTGATTGTTGGTGCCTTTTGCATTGACCAAGACCTTAATCTGGCCTTTGGCCAGGGCACTGACCATAGGTGCATGTCGATTCAGCACTTCAAACAAGCCACTGATGCCAGGCAATTGAACGCCATATACATCGCCACTATAGATTCTTCTTTCCGGTGTTAATATTTCTAAAAGCATGAATATCAATTTTATCAGGTAATCAATCCTATCAGCAAACAGTTAAATACAGCCTTTGGGGCTGGCGTCCTGTCCCGGCCTAGGGTATTATTAACCCTGGGCCTGTGCCAATAGTTTTTTACCTTTTTCAATTGCATCTTCCAATGTACCAACCAGGTTGAAGGCTGCTTCCGGATATTCATCCACTTCCCCATCCATAATTGAATTGAAACCGCGGATGGTATCTTCAATGCTGACGAATACGCCTTTCAGACCGGTAAACTGTTCTGCAACATGGAATGGTTGAGAAAGGAAACGCTGTACTTTACGTGCTCTGGATACAGTCAGTTTATCTTCATCACTCAATTCATCCATACCCAGGATGGCAATGATATCTTGTAATTCTTTATAACGCTGTAAGATCAGTTTAACACGGTCAGCAGTTGCATAGTGCTTATCACCTACAATAGCAGGTGTTAAGATTCTTGAAGTAGAATCCAGCGGGTCAACCGCAGGATAGATACCTAAGTCAGCAATTTTACGGGATAATACGGTAGTAGCATCCAGGTGCGCAAAGGTGGTTGCAGGTGCTGGATCCGTCAAGTCATCCGCAGGCACGTATACTGCCTGAACCGAGGTAATAGACCCATTTTTTGTAGAAGTAATTCTTTCCTGCATTAGCCCCATTTCTGTGGCAAGGGTTGGTTGATAACCTACCGCTGATGGCATACGACCTAACAAGGCGGATACTTCAGAACCGGCCTGTGTGAAACGGAAGATATTATCCACGAAAAACAGGATATCTCTACCTTTACCTGTGCCATCTCCGTCACGGAAATATTCAGCGATGGTCAAACCACTCAAGGCAACACGGGCACGGGCTCCGGGAGGTTCGTTCATCTGACCGAACACAAAGGTTGCCTTTGAATCTTTCAAACCTTCCATATCAACGGTATTCAGGTCCCATCCGCCTTCTTCCATGGAATGCTTGAATTTTTCACCGTATTTCATGATACCAGCTTCGATCATTTCACGAAGCAGGTCATTCCCTTCACGGGTTCTTTCACCCACACCGGCAAATACAGACAGACCACCATGGCCTTTTGCAATATTGTTGATCAATTCCTGAATCAGTACGGTCTTACCTACACCGGCACCACCGAATAGTCCAATCTTTCCCCCTTTTGCATAAGGCTCAATCAGATCAATTACTTTGATACCTGTAAATAAAATTTCTGTAGAAGTATTCAGATTTTCAAAAGCAGGCGGTACGTTATGAATGGGACGACCACCGGTTTTGTCGATCTGAGGCAGACCGTCAATGGCATCACCGGTTACATTAAACAAACGACCATTGATGCCTTCCCCTACTGGCATGGTGATGGGACGACCGGTATCAACGACCTCAGTACCACGTACCAGTCCTTCTGTACCTTCCATTGAGATGGTTCTTACACTGTCTTCTCCCAGATGCTGCTGTACTTCCAGAACCAGCTTTTCGCCGTTATCCTTTAGAAGTTCCAACGCATTGTAGATCTCAGGCAGTTGCTGATTATCAGGGAAATGTACGTCTACGACCGCACCGATGATTTGTTTAATTTTACCTTTGTTAGCCATAAATGACAAAGAATTAATGTGTCTTTTTTTAATAAAAATGCTGTGAAACCAGGCGGTAAAACACCGCTATTTTCAATTTTTGGCAAAGGTAAGGGTTTAGAAATTTTTAAAGGAAAAAAATAGGTAATAAATTTAACATTGGGGCATTTTTCTATCCTCTTGATGGCTTTTTGGGCTGTCTTCAATCAAACGCTAAGTAAATGCAAAAAAAAATAATTATTCACAATTATTTTTATGTAGTTTTGTTATTGCTTACAAAGGACTAACAAGTATTAAAAATTTAAATATGAGAAAACCATTGCTCCTGCTCTGTCTGCTTGCGACCACCCTATGCAGTTATGGGCAAAAAAAATTAACCAAGTTCGGTCATAGCGCCGGTGAGGAAATGGCCTTTAAAGACTGCGATTTTGATCCAGGAGCTGATATCGTTTGCCTATTTGAAGAAAGTACGGTGCAATTTAACCTGAACGGCTCTGTACCCATGCTGGAAACTTATATCCGCAGACGTTTCAAAGTGCTGAAAACCTCCGGTGTGGAAAATGCCAATGTTAAGCTTACCTATTATAGTAAAGATGGATTTGAAGATATTAACGGTGTTGAAGGATATGTATATAATACAGGTGCGGACGGCAAGATTATTACAACAAAAATGAAAGGTAACGAGGCCTTCCGCAAAAAAATAGACGGTGAGTATTCAGAACTCAGCTTTGCCTTGCCTGAAGTAAAGGTTGGCAGCGTCTATGAGTATAAATACCGGGTTTACAGACGGACCATCGGAGGTATTGCACCCTGGCGATTCCAGCATAGCTATCCTACCTTATATAGCTGCTGCCATCTGCTCATCCCTGAATATTTTGATTTTACCTACGCTGTCGTACGACGTCAACCTATGGAAGTCAAGGCGGACGGCTCCGTTAACGGCGCCTTTTATTCCATGAGCAATATCCCGGGCATTCATGATGAGCCCTATATGGCCGGCACCAATGACTTTATTCAACGGGTAGATTTTCACCTGACCCGGATCAATCCGCCCGGCCAGGCCTCCATAAATGTAGGCACCACATGGGCCAATATAGCTACTGACCTGCAGGACAATGCCTATTTTGGGCAGCAACTTAGAAGAAATATCAAGGGAACGGATTCCCTAAATACCGCGCTTGCCAGTTGTACCACAAAAAAGGACAAGCTGATTGCTATCTATCAGTTTGTGCAACAATATATGGCCTGGAATGGCGATAATGAAATTTTCTCTTCCGATGAGGGCATTAAAGATGCCTGGGCTAAAAAGCAGGGAAACTCGGCGGACATCAATATGATCTTGATTGATTTGCTCAGAGACAATGATATTGAAGCCTATCCTATCCTGGTCAGTACCAGGGACAATGGTAGCGTCCAGAAAGGTTATCCTAACTTAAGGCAGTTCAATGCCACAATGGCCGCTGTCAAGCTGGACTCCACTTATCTGGTCATGAATGCATCAGACAAGTACAATCCATATGACCTTGTACCTTATGATGTTCAATATACTTATGGGTTTATTATCGACAAAAAACGCTCAGGCTGGCTGACCATCTATGACGATACGAAAAAAGAAAGATCTTTTATTACCGTTTCACTGAATCTGGATAATGAGGGTAACCTCTCTGGCATAGGCAGAGCTGCCTACAGTGATTATGCCCGCAATCTTAGATTAAATGATTACCGCAAAAAACAGCTGAAAGATCGCCTTACTTTAAAAGGCGATATCATTTTAAATATAGACTCCCTGGCGGTGCAAAATGAAGCTGAATGGCAAAAGCCACTCGATGTAAAGATAGGTTGTAGTGGTAAGGCGAAAAGATCGGGAAAATACACTTTGATCCCCTATGATCTTTTCATGGGGCTGGGTGACAATCCTTTTACGGCAGATAAAAGGCAGACCAATATCAATTTTGGCTACCTGCAGGATTTACAGGTAACTGGCTATATTAATCTGCCCCAGGGATACACCGTGGAATCCTTACCTAAATCCATGAAAATGCACCTAGGCGATAGTTCCATACTCTTTAAGCGGATTTTCCAGAAATCCTCTGATACCCAACTGGCCTTCCAGTTGCGCATCCAGCACTTACGCCCGGAATATACCGTCAGGGAATATGAGGACATTAAGGCTTATTATAAAAAGATGTATGAACTGTTATCAGAGAGAATCGTACTCAAAAAATGTAAGCAAAGCAGCAAAGGCAGTTACCGGTTGGATAAATGGTATCCTAATAATAGGTGACTGCCAAAAGCTATTTGCATTTTTAAATATAGCAACGAACTCTTTAAATTCCAATTAGTTAAAACCCGGCTGCGTTATGCATATCCATTTATCTCCCTCAGGCCTGCTTTGTGCCATTTTTATGACTTCACCTGCGTTTAGTGTGCAGGTAAAGGCCCAAGCTAATCAATACCCCGTCTCTGCCATTACCGATAGCCTGCTGACTGATGCCAATAGTGTGGTCAGGCTATATACGACTGAAATACAGGTAAAAGACCCGCAAAACGCTACAGCGCATTATCATGAGGTCTATACCGTGCTGAATAAGAAAGCAGACGACAATTTAACCTTCACTTCCTATAATTCTAGTTTCAGAAGTCTGACGGATGCCCACATCAAAGTGTATAATAAGGAAGGGGTGTTGATCCAGCATTACGACAAAAAGGATCTGATGAGTACTAGTTTTGGTGCAGAATTGGTAGATGATGGTAGTTTTACCTACTTTAAAGTCAGCCCGCCCTCCTATCCTGTAACTGTTGAATTTGATTATAAAGTCAAATACAAAGGGATCTTGCAATATCCTGTTTTTGATATGCAGTCCGAAGATCAATCCGTGGAAAAAAGCAGTTACCAGATCAGTATACCAACTGCCTTAGGGTTCCGTTATAAAAACATCAATACGAAAATAAAGCCAAGTAAAACCTCAGCAGGCGCTTTAACCACCTATCATTGGGAAGTACGGAATTTAACTGCCATAACCCTGGAACACGCCTCCGGTCCCGCTTTTCAATATTTACCCATGGTGCTGATGGCCGCCGATAAGTTTAGTATGGATGATTATGCAGGTAAAATGGATAGCTGGGCACATTTTGGGGATTGGGTGGTGGCACTCAATAAAAAGGACGCCGCCTTAAAACCGGATCAAATTGCCTTTTATCAGTCGCTGACAGCAGGCGGCTCCTCGCCAGAAGCCAAAGCACGCATTATTTATGATTATCTGCAGCGCAATATGCGTTATGTAAGTATACAGCTGGGCATTGGCAGCTGGAAGCCACTTCCAGCTGCTTTTGTCAGCACCAAAAAATATGGAGATTGTAAAGCACTCAGTCATTTTATGCAGGCCGCCCTTGGAGCAGTAGGCATTGAAAGTTTCCCGGCACTGATCAATGCAGACCGGCCCAATTGGCCGGTTGAGCCTGATTTTCCGGGCAATTATTTTAATCACGAGGTGCTTTGCATCCCACATTTAAACGGCAATAATGACACCACCTGGCTGGAATGTACCAGCAAATTGCTGGATTTTGGCACCTTGGGTTATGAAACTGCAGGCAATTACGCACTGCTATTGACACCCGCTGGTGGCAAACTCATACAGGCACCACCTTCCACCTTTAAACAAAATATCCTGAATATCAGTGATCAGATCCAGTTACATAGTGATGGATCTGCGATTCAGCAAACCAGTTTTGCCGGCATGGGTGCTTATAAAGATCTGTTTTTGTATGGATTTTACCAGCAGCCTGATCGGGACAAAAAAGATTTTATAAGTGATTATATGGGCTTAAAATCTACTGATTCCATCCAGATTAATGAACAACCCAAACAACCCGGGCCTTACTGCTTCGATTTGTTGCTTAAATACGATCATTATCCTGATTTTACCTCGGGCAACAAGTTATTTGTCAGTTCAAGGCCCTTTAGTAGATTTATTCACACACCCGATCAGGACAGTACCCGGTCTGCTGACTACTATTTTCCCTTTCCCTATACCATGCGGGACACGACAGTTTACCTCCTAGATCAGGGGCTACATCCAGAATCCATCCCGGATCCCAGCAAGCAATCATTTGATTTTGGACAGTATAGCAGTCAGTACAGCTATGACGCGACTAGTAGAAAACTGACTATTATCAGTCAGTTAGTCATTAATCAAGATATTATCAAAGCAAAACAATATCAGGATCTGGTAGATTTTGCCGGTAAAGTAGCCGGCGATATTGAGGAAAAAATCGTCTTTCTCAAGGAGTAAATATTTATTTGATAGGCTTGGTATTTGCGGTAATTGAAATTGAAATAATAAAATTTAGACCTATGACATTCCAACAAATCATCCATAGCGATAAACCTGTTCTTGTTGATTTTCATGCTACCTGGTGCGGCCCATGTAAGGCGATGGCGCCCATATTGGCCGATTTAAAACAACAAATCGGCGATCAGGCTAGTATCATTAAGGTGGATGTGGATAAAAATACCCAGGCTGCTGCGGCCTATCAGGTATCCAGCGTCCCGACACTCATTCTTTTTAAAGCGGGCAAAGTATTATGGCGGCAGTCCGGCGTTGCCTCTGTTGGCAGTTTAAAGGAATTGATCCAAAAATATGGCTAATTATATGACAGAGGTTAGACAGGTTTGTCCTCGGTATTGCTTCTGATCACTACAAAAGAGCAGGCTCCCTTGGCAACATTGGCAAATAATAAGAACGCTGATTCATTTTATATCCCAATTGACCAACGCTCTTAGTCTCCACAAAATCTTTTTCCTCAATTGCAAAAAACATTCAAATTCTTACTCAAGTCTTTTCAACTTCACCTTTTTAATGGCCAGATTTTTTTGAGTCGTATTTATTTTAATTTTATTTAAAGGTGCATGTGGAAAAATAATGCTGGTCATGGTTGTCAGCCCATCATCTGCAAATAATTCTACAGACGCCTTATCGACAAGGAGTTTTAGATTAATTATATCATTTTTAGCAAAGCGTGGAGCAGTATGCTTACCGGCAAAGTTTTTACTGAAAGCGGTTAAACCGGATTGAGTTCGGTCAATATAATACACATTTCGAGATTTATCATAACCTATGGCAACCATATCACCCTGATCATTTGATAACTCAATTGCAAAATCCGCTGGTTTGATGGCCTTCAGATCAAGTTGAAATATACCTTTGTCCATTTTGGCGCTTTGGGTTAAGTCCAGAGAACCATTAACAACCAGATTCGTTAATATTTTTGTCTGACCTTTTAAGTCATCAATGGCTTTTACGGGTTTGGATGCAATCAAATATTGATTATCAATCCTTTCCAATGACAGTTCCCTTGGTGTGGTAGTAGCACTTCTCCATGATTTCGTAGGCACAACCTGTGCATATTCCCAATTACTCATCCAGCCAATAAACAATTTTGTCTCCCCTGTATTTGACCAGGTTACCCCTGCATACTCATCTGGACCGTAATCTAACCATTTGGTTTGTAAATCATCCGCCTTAAATTGATGTCCATCAAAAGTTCCTGTAAAATACTGGGTGGCAGAACCACCATTGGGACCACCTGGATTCACATTCACAATCAGTACCCAGACTTGCCTGCCCTTATAAGTTAAGGGAAATAGATCTGGGCATTCCCATACACCACCATGGGCACCTGACCCCTTACCAAAAGTACTTTCCTTTTGCCAATGCTTCAAATCAGTTGACGCGTAAAATGTGATATGATCCAATGTCGCCAGTGTCATTATCCATTTTTTCGCTGGCGCATACCAGGATACTTTGGGATCTCTGAAATCTCTGATGCCAGGATTTTTAATGACAGGGTTGCCTTTATACTTTGTCCAACTTTTTCCCCCATTCAAACTAAATGCAATACTTTGATTCTGGAACTTGTCAGAACCGTTCTTTTCCAATTCGGGGTTGTGTTGCGTAAAAATAGCCACCATTGCATCAGAGCCGAATCCTGCCGTATTATTAACATCAATAACTGCACTTCCGGAAAATATGGTGCCCAAAGAATCAGGATACAATGCAATGGGTAATTCTTTCCAGTGAACAAGATCCTTACTCACCGCATGCCCCCAATGCATAGGCCCCCAAACCGTGCTGTCAGGATTATATTGAAAAAACAAATGATAAATACCATTATAATAAACCATGCCGTTTGGATCATTCATCCAACCACTTTTTGGCGTAAAATGAAATACTGGCCGATACGGTTCATTGTTGTTATGTTGTGCGTAAATAGAAGTAATCATAAAATAAAAAACACAACTTAGCAATACTAACTTCTTCATGATAATGGAATGAAATTTATTAATTGAATGAATCATTGATTGATTTATTGATGAAAGGTACTTAATTGTTTTGCCAACAATGATGGAGCATCCCTGATAGATAAGGCTTTTTCAATTTTGTGCGCTTAATTGAATAATATCACGAACCAGAACTTGTTAATATTATAAAATTTCTGCACGACCAAAAAATACCCTTCTGTCCCAATTCTAATGGTGGGTACAACCACTTATCAATCTGATATTAAATGGTGGCATTTGCTGCCTAAATTGTCCTTATACAGGGAGCGATGCTGCCAACAACAAAAAAGTAATCAGTGTGGATTTGAAATGTTGCCTTCGTATGCCAGTTTTATTCATTGGACCATAGGGACAAATCTTTAAAATTCACGCCTGACTGGAGGGAATATATACCCCATTTTGCACTGGGCAACCAATAAAGCCTGCCTGTAAGTGTTGTGCTGTTATTGATCGTCACGGAAATTACGGAATTATCAATAATTATACTTATCGCAATGTCGCTACCGCTAGCAAAATTAAAAGGGACCTGACAATCAATATATTCGTCTTCACCTTGTACTTTCAATAAATAAGCCTCTCCATTTTTGAATCTAAGTTTATAAAAATCGCCACTTTCCGTTCTTCCATATCCAAAGGCGAAACCAGCTTCCCCTCTTGCTTCAAGCCTTTTATAACACAATTTATCTTCCTCTGCCCCTTAAGGATGTCAAAACCACTAAATCCATTTGCTAAAAGCTGGTAATTATTTCCAGTTACAGAAGTGTTTAAAATACTATCTTGCTGCAACTGAATAGATTTGGTAAAAAGATTGGAAATTACCTCAGGATTACTAACCGCTAAAGTACCATCGGCGTTCTGCGAAAGCTGGTGTGTAACTAGGTTGCCTGCCCAAATCTTATCGCCATAATCCGTTTGACCAGATTTACGGTAAGTCCAACCAAACAAATAGCGCTTCTGCCCATTCCCCGCAGTTTTGCCAGCATAAAAATACGCACCGTCCAGCACATCAATGGCAGGTGTACTCCAAGGACCGTTAGGGGAGGTGGCCATCCTGTAATGGGTTGTGTGGTTTATGCCGTTTTCTGAGAAAATCAGGTACCAATAATTGCCTATCTTAAATAAATCCGAACATTCCATGACTCCATACCCTGCATTGTCAGAAGTATAAAAGGGATCCTGAAGTGCCCAACTATCGGATGCCGGGTCTGAGCTTGTATATAAGGCGATTACCGGCCGATTATTACGAATACAGGAAACGAGCATCTCATATTGCTGGGTGTTTTCATTATAAAATAAGAAAGGATCTCTAAAATCATTAGCTCCGTATCCATCTTTAACGGAAGGATAAAGCGTATATGAGCTATGCTTAGTCCAGTTTTTTAGATCTTTACTGGTGGCATACATAACTCCTTCCACGGGTTCGCCAGTTTGCCAATGAAGGTCATTATGACCGGTATAATAGAAATAATAGGTATCGCCAACTTTAATAACAGACCCAGTCCCAAGGGCTCTATCTTGATCATTATCAGCACCATATGCGATCATTTTCCCTTGATAATCGAAGTGAACAATATCCGTTGTAGTAAATTCATGAATAGGATGATAACCTCCATTCGCATCCCCATCATGGAGATAAAATATATGAAAGGAGTCGTTGTCAAAATAAGGCATTACGTCCCCTACATAACCTGAGGAATAATAATTAGTGCCTTCAAAGGCTAGCCATTTTGTAGGAGGTGCCGGGAATATGGAGACAGGATTTGTCAGATCCGCCGTCACAAAACCACTGGAAGATTTATTGCAAGCTCCACAAAAGGTAAGCGCAAAAAACAGCCCCATCCATATAATAAAATCACGGAAAGTTTTTATAACCATCATAATCGTAGTTTATAAACGTTAAAAATTGATTATTTACTTAAATATTTGAGCACATTGCTTGTCAGGCGTTGAATATTGGTCAAATCCGTATTAGCGGGTTGGTCGGAAGCATTGCCGGGATTAGCTTCTGAATACCAATCATAAGACCCTCCACAGATCACGATGGCAGCACCATGCGCGTCAGTCCTTGTAAATTCTGCCATGGTAACGGCCGTCGTGCGGTTTTCATCCCCTTCTGTCCCGCCAAGGTCCACACCACCAGTCTGCGCCCGCCAAGCAGCAGTCGTTCCATAACCACCCCAATCAGGAATATACCACTGCGCCGTATGATTGAGGCGATAGGTGCCGGCGCTGAGCAAATAGGCAGTTGCATAGGCCTTATCAGCAGTAAGTGTCAGTCCATCGAAAGCAGGGTGCGATTCATGTCCCTTGAAAGAAATCCCCCATTCATAGGAAGGTTCAATCCATTGATTCCCCCTTGGATCCCCAAAACCATTATTAGGACCTTTGCCAGATGGGACTATACCCAGCGCCTCAACATAAAATGCTCCGAATGTTGTCAATAAGAAAGATCCTCCATTTTTATAGTATGCTTTAAGAGCAGAAAGCACAGCTGGATCAGTAGCCATAGATGGGAGCCCCTGGGTCTGGTCATTGTGCCACCAGATCACCGTAAAAGCTCCTAAATTAACATTCCCGGCTTTAATATCATTAAAAGAAAGAAAACTAGCCTCCGGGTTTGTGGACTTGAGCCAAGTCCAGGCCGCCTTTTCGTCTGGATCTGTAAGTGCAGAAGGACTAATAGCAGTGCTCAGAAAAGCTACATTTTCTGGGGTAGTAATACTGACACTATAATCAATGGTTGTACCATTTTGGGTTATTTGAAAAATGACCGGGTTTGAAAAATCAAAAACCTTCCCCGCCGGATTTATCTTGGCTCCCTCAGCCATTTTAATCACAGGTTCCAAATGTGTAAGATCTGTTCCAGAAGGCACCATCCCGGTAATAGTCCGGGTATTATTATCAATAAGCGCAAAATCGCCTGCAACTTTAAACGAAATAATTGCTTGTTGCTCGGTGGCTGTAACCGTATATTTTTTAAATATATTACCATTAGTCACCTGATAGGTAACTGGTTTTGTAAGATTTACGGTGGCTCCGGAAGCAGGACTAACCACCGCGCCCTCCGGCAACTCAATGATTGGTTTTAATGCACTTCTGTCTTGTCCAAACGGGTATATTAAATTAACTGTATTTAGCGTATCATTAATCACACCTTGAACCGATCCGACAATGAAGTTTTGAATGGAAAGACTGGCATTCAAATTTAGATCAGGGCCTTGGGTGGTTTCTTTTTTGCAGGCAGAAAGTAATGCAAAAAGAAGCATCAATATGGATAAAATAGCAGACTTTTTCATTTTGATAATTTTGTTTTAATAACCATAATTTTGTTTGTAGAGATTCTTGCTGAACTGTATCTGATTGAGCGGAATAGGTAAATATTCATTCTTGTTTTTTGTAAAGTGCGCATCACTTAAAACAGAATGTCTTGTCTTTTCCACAGCAGCATATTCATTAAGTACCTGATCTGCGATGCCCCAACGAACAAGATCAAAAATCTGCTGCCTTCCTCAGCCATTTCAAGACGTCGTTCAAAGCGTAACGCCTTCCTGGCATTGCTTTGTGTCCAATCAATATTTACTCCTTTTACGTAAGGTTTTACAAGATAATTCCCCTCTGGATTACCAGCTGCATTTACCAGTAATTCTGTACTGCCAGCCGCCCTTTCACGAATATCATTGATAAGCGGCAGCGCCTCATCTTGTCTACCAAGTTCAATTAATGCCTCTGCCCTGAATAGCAGTACATCTGCATACCTGATAATGACGCGGTGCTTTGCATTACCATAGAAGGGGCCTACCTGCACATAATCGTCCTTTTGAACATTTTCCTTCAATGAGGCATAATAACCATAAATATCCGGGGAGCGGTTCCAGTTCTCTTCATAAATAGTGGCAGGATCATATTTCCAGGTTCTTCCAGGAATAGCTACGGTATGATCCAGACGGGGATCAATATTATCTTTAGCCGTATTAACAATTTGATCATTATAAGTGTCAAAAAGGGGTAACCCATCTGCATCCGTTTTAAATGCATTTACCAGATTCTGACTGGGCTTTTTAAAATCGCAACAGCCTATACCTTGTGGTGTACTTAGTACATCGCTAAAATTCAGCCGGCCAAACATAGTTCCATCATCCGTAGAAAATTGTACCGCCCAAATGGATTCCTTATCCGGAACTCCCAAGCGGAAATTATTGGCATAATCACTTTCCAGTCCGTATTGGGTATAAGACATCACCTTGGCCGTAGCAGCAACCACAGCATTCAGATCCTGCTGATCAATGGATGTTACATTATTTTTTTCGTCTTGTTTGTAAGCTTGATAAAGTTTTGTTTTAGCCAGATAGGCATAGGCAGCCGCCTTATCCGGTCTGCCTATATCGGATTTTTTATCCGACAAATTTTCTGCCGCATAAGTAAAATCGTCCGCTATTTTTTGCCACAATTCATCATTGCTGTAAGTACGGTTGCCGATAGTGTCATAAAGTGCCCGTGGTGCATTTTCGTCTATATAAGGCACATATTTAAATAAGATCTTCAATTGAAAATACCAATACCCTCTTAGAAAACGCATTTCTGCTATACGCTGCGTTTTGAGCGGAAAGCTATTCTCATCAAGCGATTCCAGTGCATTTAAAGCGGCATTGGTACGTGAGACACCAATATATAGATTGTACCATAACGCATCAATTTCACCAAAATTGGTCAGTGTATTGTACCATGTTTCAATGAAATGAAAATCCTGAATATCAGCAGCGTCTCGCCCACCTTTATATGCATCATCGGCTCTAACATCACCATATGCCCATAAGCTGAATGCCTGATCATAATGGTCATTACCAAGTTGTGCATAGGCAGCAGTAACCAGTTTTTCAGCACCGTCCGGAGTATTGATTTGTTCCCCACTGACAACTCCTTTCGGTTGTATATTTAATTGCTTATTACAGCCTGTTATTACGATAATTAGCAGACACATGGTCAGCAGCATCCCCGGCAATATTAGCCTGTATTGAACCCCCAATTTGGTGATTATTTTTAAATTTGTCATGATAAATAATTTTTGCAATTAGACAATTGTTTTAAGCGAATTTTATAAGGATATGTTTACACCCGCCGTATAGATTCTGGGGTTAGGATAGCCAAAATCAGGGGTTTCTGGATCGACCCCTGTAAAGGTTTTACTCTTGGTTAGTACCCAGAGGTTATCTCCTCCGATATAAACCCGAACATGACTTATTTTCATCCTCTTCAACAAGTCTGCCGGTAGCGTATAACCAATCTGAAGATTACGCAATTTAGTATAGCTTCCTTTTTCCAGAAAATAGGTAGAGAAGCGACTTTCATTGTTATTATCAATAGCGGTTATTGCAGGAATCGTGCTGTTGGGATTAGCAGGAGACCAGGCATTCAGTAAACGCGCACCTTTGTTGGATCCAGTCTCCGAAACGCTCCAAAAATCAGTGCTATATTTTGCGTATTGGTAATGGTATTTCCACAAACACCTTGTAAAAATGCGGAAAAGTCAAAATTACGATACGTAATTGATAAGTTCAGACCATAAACAAAGTCTGGTTGAGGAGATCCTACCCAGGTTTGGTCATTGATATCAATGACACCATCATTATTTAAATCTTTGTATCGAATCCTCCCCAACCCTTTTCCTGGTTGAACAGAACTTTCATCCACTTCTTTTTGTGTTCGAAAGAGACCATCTGCTACATAAGCGTAATAGCTACCAAGTGGTCTGCCCAAAATATTTTCTGTAGAGCCATTCCCTCCATAGCTGTAAACAACTGATGCTGGCAGATAAGTGACTTTATTGCGGTAATTTGAGATATTGCCGGAAATTGAAAAATTCAAATCTTTGTTCACTTTGGCATTATAGGTAACCACTGCTTCTATACCCGTATTCTGAACCGAGGCGCCATTCACCCATTGTCCCCTCCTTCACCTTTAACGGCAATATAGGGTGGTCTGATAAGAATATCTTTGGTGTTTTTTATAAAATAATCGACGCTTGCAACGATTTTATTATCAAAGAAGCCAAAGTCAGCCCCCCAGTTAGACATGGTGCTGGTTTCCCATTTAATATCACTATTACCGGTCTGTGTCTGAATATATCCTGAAGGCAGACTACCACTGCCCATACCAGAAATATCATAGGCGGTACCCAAGGAGGGGCCCCATGTCGGATCAATATTTGTCCCAGAATAACTGGTCAGATATAGATTGTATTGAGCATTATTATCTATTTCCTGATTACCCGTCTGCCCCCAACCATATCTTAATTTTAGATCGCTTATAAATGCTAGTGCAGAACTATTGCGAAAGAATTCCTCCTGACTTAAGCGCCATCCAGCAGAAAATGCAGGAAACAGGCCGTACTGGTTATTAGCACCAAAACGCGATGAGCCATCTCTACGCAGCGTAAAGGAAGCAAGATAACGATCATTATAAGCATAATTCACCTTCCCAAAAGAGAAAACAAGGCATATTCGCTACCGTTTCCCGTGCTGGTAACGACACCGGTCCCCGCATCAATATAAGTATAATCAGGGTCTTCCGAGTCAAACCCATGGCGGGTGGTCCCGAAGTTCTTGCTGTATTCATGATAATATTCGGTGCCCGCCAGTACATCCAGATGATGTTTACCAAAATTCTGGACATAATTTAAAGTATTTGTCAGGGTCTGTTTTGAAGACTGACTTTGATTTAAGGTCAACCAATTATCATCATTTTTCAAGTAGCCGGACTGATATTTTTGGTAAATGCAAAGGAATTGTAATTCCCATAGTCAACACCATAGCTACTATGAAATGTCAAACCTTTGACTATTTTCACATCGGCAAACACATTACCGAAAATACGCATATAGTTATAATGATTATCCTTGTTATCTTCCAGCATTCTGACAGGGTTCTGTCGGTCATTCATCCCACCGATTGGTCCGCCCCAGCCTCCTGTAACGGTATGCACAGGAATAATGGGCAATGCCTGTAAGGCTGTATTTAAAATATTAGCATCCGCCAATATATTTTCATTGGTTGCATTGAAAGTGAAATTCTCTCCGATGGTTAACCTGTTATCAAACAGTTTATAATCTGTATTCAATCGCAACGAATATCTTTTGAAATGGGTCGTCTTTATGATTCCGTCGTTATTAAAATAACCGGCAGAAAATAAGTAATCCCCTTTATTATTCCCGTTGGATAAGGTAATATCATAGTTTTGTACTAAACCAGTATGCGTAATCTGGTCAAACCAATTTGTATTAGAAGCCTTCTCAGTTTGTGCTGCATCCAAAAATTGCGGCACCATTATTTTGTTCAAAACAGGTATCCCATCCTGGTTTAAACCCCAGTCATATTTGTAATCAACACTATTTGTATTAGGGTCAATACCACTATTTATATCAGCCTGCCAAAGTAGCTGGCCGTAGCCTCCGGTATTTAACATTGGTATTTTATTCGCATAATAGGATGCTGAATTATAAGCCTTTACATCAACAGAAAGCTTATTGGACCGCCCTTTTTTGGTGGTAATAATGATAACACCGTTGGCGGCACGCGATCCATAAATACTCGCAGCTGAGGCATCTTTTAATACCTGCATGCTCGCAATATCATTGGGATTTAATTCATGCATACCCGCTTCTGTAGGGACGCCATCAATGACATACAAAGGTTGTGTACTATTGAGCGTACCAATACCTCGAATTAAGATATTTGTACCGCTTCCACTGGGACTGCCATTGCTGGTAATAAACACACCTGGCACCTGACCCTGCAATCCTTTTATAGGGTTAGCCGTAGACTGTTTGGTCATATCTTCTACATTAACCACTGAAACAGCGCCAATAAGATCCTTTTTTCTTTCTTTAGTATAACCGGTGACAATGACCTGATTAAGATCATTCACATTCTGCTCCAGCTCTACATAAATAGCCCCTTCCTTTGGAACCTTGACAGTGGCTGATTTGGCGCCAACATAATAAAAAGTCAGGAAGTCATCCACTTTAGCTGTGATGGTAAAACTTCCGGAACTGTCAGTGATCACCATCTGTGTGGGAGATTTGACACTCACGCCTTGTATGGGCAAATGTGTGTCCTTGGTAACTACTGTTCCGCTTATCCTGTGCTGTGCAAAAGATACAAAGTATCCGAGAACAGCCATTAGTGTTAGAATATGTTTCATTTGCAATGGTATTGTTGTGTAAATTCTAATATTTAGATTTTGGTTTATTTGAATCGATGCATGAACCGACATCAAGAGACTCTCTAGGTTAGGATACTGTTTTCAATAAAATATTTTCAACCGCTTCCCTTGTAAAAGTTACCCAAGCTCCTGCATTGGCGGCAACAGTAGCTCCTACAGCTGCTGCAAAATTTAGAGCGCCAGCAGGGCTGTCGCCTTCAATTGATTTTGTAAGAAATGCTGCCAGAAAGGCATCTCCACTTCCAACCGTATCCTCTACAATCACTTTGTAACCAGGATGTACATATGTTTTTCCATTTTGTCTTAATATGGCCCCCTTGGCACCAAGTGTAACAATAAGCGTAGCAATTTTAAAATGATCCTGCAATTGATTTATTCGGTCATTGAGATCTGTATATTTTGAAAACCAACCCGTTACCAACTCCAATTCATCCTCATTTAGTTTTACTATATCTGATCTATTTATCAAGTCTAATATGAGCGACTTGTTGTAATGTGGCGCTCTTAGATTAATATCCAATACCTTATTATTTGCCTGCTCTAGCAACTCAAATAGGGTTTTGTGGGAGCAAGGACTACGGGCTGCTAGACTACCGAAAATAAAATAATCTGAACCTTTCGTTATTATTGCCTGACTTTCATTTGATTCTATATAATCCCAGGCTACCGGTTGCTTAATTTCATAACTCATGTTATTATTTTCATCTGGTTTCGCATATACCACCCCTGTCTCATAAATAGGATCCTGCTGCAGAAAAGTAGTTGCAATTTGCTTACGATCCATTAATTCTTTGAGAGTCGCGCCCCGCTGATCATTACCTATCCGTGAAATAACTGCAGGTTTTTGACCTAGTTGATTTAGATGAAAAGCAACATTTACTGGCGCTCCACCTGGTTTAGCACCATTTGGTAAAATATCCCATAAGATTTCACCAAAGCAGACAATATTAAAATAATCTTTTCCCATTATATTATAATTTGAATGAAGGTTATAAATCAATGAATAACCGTTTTTTGAATCTTTTCTAAAGATTGTCCTTTAGTTTCTGGCATTCTAAATAGCACCCAGCAAAGTTGCACTACCATCATAGCCATAAAAAACAGGAATATCTTTGCCGGCCCGACCGAGGGCGCATTGGCAAAAATTGGAAACACTCCCGTGATCACTGCCGCCATTATCCAATGAGTGGCACTGCCTATCGACTGACCATAAGAGCGCACCTCATTGGGGAATATTTCAGAAATAAAGACCCAGATAACGGATCCCTGTCCAATAGCGTGTGAAGCAATAAAAAGAAAAACCAGGCAAGGCACCACCATCCCGCCCAAATAATTATAATGAAAGGCTGCAGCAATCGCTCCTAAAGATATTATATAACCAATTGACCCAATGAGCATTAAACGCTTTCTGCCTAAATGGTCAATTAGATACAGACCTGCCATAGTCGCAATTAAATTGATCACCCCTACGCCTGCACTTTGTAAAAAAGCCGAACTCTGGCCCAGGCCTGCCATCTCAAAAACCCTAGGCGCAAAATAAATGATGGCATTGATGCCTGAGAGTTGATTGAACATGGCAATAAGAATAGCCATAATAATGGGGCTTAGGTATTTCTTAGACAAAAATACCTTTAGACTCGCCTTTTCCCTTTCAAGACTGATATCTTCTTTTATCGCCTCAATCGCTTCATCCACTCCCTCTGGATCAGAAATACTCAATATGTCCCTTGCCGTTTGATAGTCTTTCTTATGCACCATTAACCAACGGGGGCTTTCCGGAATAAAGTACAGAAAAATAACAAATAATGAAGCCGGGATCGCTAACACCCCAACATCCAGCGCCAGGAATTCTCCCCCATGGTGGCTAAAAGATAATTGGATAAATAGGCCAGTAAGATGCCGAAAACAATATTAAATTGAAAAGTAGCGACTAACTTGCCTCTGTTTTTGGCAGGAGCAATTTCTGAAATAAACATTGGAGCCACAACGGACGAAGCGCCAACACCTAAACCACCCAAAAATCTAAAAATGATAAAAGGAACAACACTAGGTGCCATGGCCGATCCAATAGAAGAAATTAAAAATGTAGCGCCAATCCAGTATAAAACTTTTCTACGTCCAAATTTCTCTGCTGGCAGACCGCCAAAAAGCGCACCTATAATAGTTCCATATAATGCGGAGGCCAGCACTTGTCCATGCACTGCATCGGTTAGCTTCCATAATTGCTGAATTTGTTGTTCAGCACCAGAAATTACGGCTACATCCATACCAAATAGAAGACCTCCCAATGCCACCACGATACTCCAGATTAATACTTTTTTGTTCATATTGAATTTTTATCTTTTGCAATATTAACCTCAGCAGGCTCCCACAGCCATTCAGTTTCTTAACAATTGCTTTCAAATTTGAACCATTTACAAAACTTGTAATATAACTTTATGTATTCCAATAATTTAAATCTTAAACACGAAAAATGGAGTCGAGCGAGTTTTTCAATTCTATCACCTTTTTTTTCAATTTTGAATCATTATTTGGCTCGATTTATTAAAATTCACGTTAATTTTGAGTAATTAATTGTCCCTAATAAGGTCAATTTTCTTAATATAATTTAAAAATTGCGAATCATCAGCGCCAAAATGCATCCAAAAAGGTCACTATTTCCTAAGTATATCTTAACGGTTATTATTTTATTATGGGTAGTAACGGGTAGGCTTTGTGGCGGCTGTAATAGTAGAACAGAACAAAAGAAATTCATTATTGGCTTTTCTCAAAGTGGAGAAGCTGATGAATGGCGCAAATCAATGTGGGAGGATATGAAACGCGAACTCTCCTTTCACCCAGAAATGAAAATCCTTTACAGGGAAACAAATGACAATAGCGAAAAACAGATAAGTCAGGTAAAAGAATTATTGACACATCATATTGATGTACTGATCATTTCTGCCAGTGAGGCTGCTCCTCTAACACCAATTGTCGAAAAGGTATACGATTCTGGGATACCTGTCATTGTAATAGACAGGAAGATTGCATCTGAAAAATTTACTAACCACGTCGGGGCGGATAATTTACAGATAGGTGAGATGGCAGGTGACTATTTAGCCAGAATTTTAAAAGGCAAGGGCAGAATTTTGGAAATTACCGGCAAACCGACCTCATCTCCCGCCATAGAACGTAGCTTAGGTTTTGCTAACTCCATTAAGCATTTTCCCCACATTAAAATATCCAAAACCATCAATGGAGAATGGCTGGAGTCGAACGCTAATCGTATATTAATGCAAAACCCTGGTATTTTGGACAGTGTAGATGCGGTCTTTGCGCATAATGACGTGATGGGACTTGGCGCTTACCAGGCACTTCTTGAATTGAAAAAGAAAAAGCTACCCATTGTAGGTGTGGACGCCTTGCCGGCACCAGCCATTGGTTTAAAATCCATCCAAACTGGAAAATTAGTCGCTTCTATTCTGTATCCAACAGGTGGAAGGAAGCTATCAGAAATGCGGCTCTATTGGAAAAGCATAAAATGCTACCTAAACAGACGACTTTACAAACTATGGTAGTGGATTCAACCAATGTCTTAACTATGCTTATGCAGACCAGCAAAATTGCAGCACAGCAGCAAGATATTGAACGCCAAGCTGAAATGTTGACAGCTCAAAAGAAAATTTATCATAGCCAACAGACGTTTATATATCTGCTTGTATCACTTTTATTACTCTTTTTAATCGTCTCTCTACTGTTATTTTATTCCAGAAAATTAAATAGGCGGATAAACCAGGAATTGGTATTAAAAAATAAGGACATATCAAGGCAAAGTGAGCAGCTGGTCGTCATGTCAAAAAAAGCGGAGGAGGCTAGTGAGGCTAAATTGAATTTTTTCACCAAAATTTCTCATGAGTTCCGAACACCTTTGACCTTGATTTTATCACCAACAGAAGATCTACTTACAAATGGCAAACTGCCTCCAGAGATTAAAACAGGCCTAAATTTTATCAAAAAAAATGCATTTCGACTATTAAGATTAGTAAATCAACTAATGGATCTGCGTCAGGTAGAATTTGGTAAGATTAGATTGCACGTTAGTGAACAAGATGTCGTTGCGTTTTGTAACGAAATTATTTTGTCATTTTCTGCCATTGCCCAAAAAAGGAATATTGACTGCAGATTTATAACACAACACCGATCTTATCTAATGTGGTTCGATGCTGACATTCTGGAAAAGATTTTATTTAATCTGCTTTCTAATGCCTTTAAATTTACGCTTGACGGAGGTAGTATCTTATTAGAATTAACGGTGGATTCGATGCAACAAGAATTGAAATTCTCAGTCAAGGATACGGGTATTGGGATGACCAAGCAGGAGCAAGAAAAGATCTTTGACTTATTTTTCAGGGCAAACAACGAAGTGGTGAATAGTTCTGGTGTCGGCCTTAATTTAACTAAGGAGCTTGTGGAAATACATCATGGTCGAATTTTACTTAATAGTCAAAAAAATGTGGGTTCAGACTTTTCATTAACCTTTCCACTCAATAAAAATGCATATACCAATGAAGAAAGGGCTGATCATATAATTTTACGTGACGAATTAAAAAACCTGGAGAATATTTACACCACCGAGTTAATGCCAGATGCAAAAAATGAGGCTAATATATTGGTGGATATCAATAAGAATCTTACCGATAAAGCCACCATGCTGATTATTGAGGATAACAAAGATTTACAGAAATTACTGCAAAGTCAGTTGCAATCTGATTTTGAGGTGGTTGTAGAAGGAAACGGTCGTGACGGTTTTAATAAAGCTTTTGATATTATTCCTGATTTGATACTCTGTGATATAATGCTCCCGGGAATGGACGGTCTTTTAATATGCCGTCAATTAAAAAAAGATATTCGCACCACCCATATCCCAATTATACTATTAACTGGTAAAGCATCTGAGGTACAACATCTGGACGGATTAAAATCATATGCAAATGCCTATATTGCCAAACCATTCAGTATGACAGTTTTAAAACAAACGATTGAAACCATGATGTATAACTATAAAAGGGTAAAAGAGCATTATACATCAATTGGCAATTATAGCTACGTACCCCAAGAAATTGAAAACCCTCCGAAAAATATTGGCACTCCTCTGACCAATAAAGCCCCCAAGAAGAAGTCAGACAGACGATTTACCTCGGAGTTTATTTCAATTGTAGAGCATTCCTTGCATGATGAGGCTTTTTCAGTAGAAAGTATTTGTCAGCAAATGAACATATCAAAGGTTCAGTTATATAGAAAAGTAAAAAGCTTGCTTAATGTAAATGTCAATGAATATATTGTCAATGCCCGCATACAAAAAGCAAAATATTACCTAGAAAACGAGGACTTACCAATTGGCGACATTGCATTTAAAACCGGGTTTACATCGGCAGCCTATTTTTCCACTGTTTTTAAATCCAAAACAGGCAGTACGCCAAAGGAGTATAAGCGTTTGTCCCAAGGCAGGGGTTAAACTTTGAGCATAAAAATTTCACTGTGAACAATTGATTGGTTTTATGCATTCAACTGTAAATGTTTTATTCAAAAGCGTCCTATATCTTATCGTTCATATAATTGGTAAACTCAATTTATTTAAGCTCCCAGTACTTACCTTTTTAACCAAATTGGATCAAAATCATCATCTGCTCTTTCAAACTTTGTAAGGTTCGGATGGATCAAATCAACATTATGCCCATAGGGATATCTTTTCTCGTGAAGAGCAATCATATGTTCATTGGTATAGCTATCCCATAACTCATGTAAATCCCAGAAATCATTCTTACAACCTTTACTTTGCTTCCATAAAATTCATTTTTCAGCAGCAAGAACTTCTTTTACCACATCACGACCATAAAAATTAATTATCTCTTTTTTCGGTATAGTTACCTCTCTCAAATACTCTTTGAATCACCGGTCTCCTTTGCCTATTCCAATCAATAGCGCCAAGCTTTGTGTCCCAAAATAGTGCTGGTCTAAATTTTAGTTTATCAGGATGTACATTTAGCGACTTCTGCTTCTTTATTTGCTCAATATCATAATATATCTGCAGTGTCATAAAAAAACCTTCCTGCAGCCCTAATGCGTCTTCAATCCGTATCGCCAATGGCGTATTCATACTTCTTTTCCCTTTTATAATAGCATTGATCGTTTGGGGGTATTCATTTATACTCAATGCGAACTTTCCTTTAGGAATTTTGCGTTGCATAAGTTCCCGTTCCAACAAAATGCCAGGATGAATACCTTTCAATATTTCAATATTAACTGCCGTAAGGACATTAAAATAAACAAATATGTTTAAATAAAAAAAATTAATCTTTTTGTTTCCAATTATTAAATCATAATTATATATACAACAAATCAAATATTAATAATAAAGAAATTTAGGCATTTAATGCATTTGGCATTGTCACTAAAGAATACAAAAACCGCCTGCGTTCGCTTTATGCAATTACCTCGTCCCACATGTCCCGATGTAGACGGTTGGTAAAAAGACAAAGTGTACAGGCGGTCTTTTTTTTCACAAAACTGATTCAAACAAAAATCCAAAACTTATATCCAAACAATTTCTTATAACCAACTGCTTATAATCAAAATGCTTATAAACTAATGCCCCGCTTCCAGGGTATAAATCATCTTGTCCATTAATGACAGCCTTAACCTTCTTGCCGCTGGCTACTTCACAAACAAAATCCAGGATGCGGCTACCTGCCTCTTCAATAGTTTCTGTCCCTTCTATTATCGTCCCCATATTCAAATCAATGATATCACTCATCTTTTGGTATAAAGCGGTATTAGTGGCTAGTTTTACGACAGGTGCAATAGGATTCCCGGTGGGCGTACCAAGTCCCGTAGTAAAAAGGACAATGGATGCACCGCTTCCTACTTCTGCTGTAGTTGATTCTACGTCATTGCCAGGCGTACATAACAAGTTAAGTCCAGGCTTTGTCACTGGCTCAGGATAATCCAACACGGCTGCTACGGGCGAAGTGCCTCCTTTTTTGCAGCGCCTGCAGATTTAATAGCATCTGTAATCAAACCATCCTTTATATTTCCGGGGGAAGGGTTCATATCAAATCCAGATCCCGCTTCCGTCGCGCGCTGACTATACATACCCATGAGCTCCGCAAAGCGTTTGGCATCTTTTTCATCGCTACACCGGTCACTTAGATTTTGCTCCACCCCGCATAGTTCCGGAAACTCAGCCAGAATCACTGAACCTCCCAGACCAACTAAGAGATCTGAACAATAACCAACGGCCGGATTGGCAGAAATCCCGGAGAAGCCGTCAGATCCACCACATTCCAGACCTAAAATCAGTTTATCCAGGGTAGCAGGACGCCGCTCCTGCTTGCTGGCTTCCACCATGCCGGCAAAGGTTTTCTTAATGGCCAGCGCCAATAAATCTGTTTCTTTACCGATTTGTTGCTGATCTAGCAGATAAAGTGGTTTATCAAAATTGGCATCTCTTTTTTAATTTCCTCCATAAGGATACTTACTTGTGCATTCTGACATCCCAGGCTAAGTACAGTAGCACCGGCCACATTGGGATGGGTAATATAACCTGCCAGCAAGCCGCAAAGCGTAATGGCATCCTGACGGATACCGCCGCAACCACCCTGATGGGTTAAAAATTTAATCCCGTCAATATTGGGTAGTATCGGTTGGGCAGTCAATTGATCCAAGCTGTTAAAGTCTGCCTCTAAAATTTCAGCGGTAGACTTGCCAGCCTTATACAGTGCTGTCAGCTGGCTGGCAAAATCATTATATTTATCATGCGCCTTATAACCCAGTGCCTCAGTCAGTGCCTGACGCATGACATCCACATTTCTGTTTTCACAAAACACCATAGGGATCACCAACCAATAATTAGCCACCCCTACCTTTCCATCTGTTCTATGATATCCCATAAAACGCTTGTCCTGCCATCTTTTCGTATCGGGCGCTTTCCATTCAAAATGACTGTCACGCACTTCAAAACCTGAGGCAGCATGATGGATATTGGCCGTGGTCAACACATTGCCAGTTTTTAGATCCTCGTTGGCCAATGCAACCAATACGCCATACATGATAATGCGATCTCCCTTTTTTAGATCTGTCAACAAAAACTTATGTTTTGCCTTGACATCATCAAGCAATTCTACGGTTTTGCCATTAACTACCACCCCTTCTCCTGCCTTTAAATCCTGTAAAGCGACTGCAACGTTATCTGCAGGCTGTACCATTAAAGTTCTCTGTCCCATATCACTTTGTTTATTTAAACATTAAATTTTTATCTTATCACAATCGGATATTACTGCCCAGTTGCATATCCTCCAATGCCTTCGCTGTTGCCCGGGCTAATCCATCTATTTGACTAATTGCCTGAAGCGCTGACGCGGGCCAAATAGCCGGATCCGTCAAAACGGCTTGTATAATCAGTGTTAGTTCTTCCAGCGCTGTCAGTGCTGACTCAGCTGTTGCCTTATCAAGATGCTCGCTCTTCTCTTCTTGCTGCCAATGTGCAGCTAGTAAATCGGCCTTCGCATCCGTAAGATCATATGCATGTTTATTAAGTGCTGTTTTTAAATATTTCTGATCTGCCTTTGTCTCCAGGTATTGATTTTTGAGAAAGCATAGGTAGGCAGCAAAGCCCTTAATCATTCTTTCAGGCAATTTACCAAATTTTTCAAAATAATCCCGGATCAGCGGCAAACAACGCATCCCCATTTTCAGCGTCATCTGTTTGCTGATATCCGACCATCTGTGATCAATAAAGGGGTTTTTAAAACGGTCCAGCACCTGCTCAGCAAACGCTTCTGCCTCTGCTTTGGAAATGTCTCCTCCAACAACGGCTGGCACCGCCTCTTCCATGAGCAGTGCTCGGATAAACCCATAAAAGGTGTCATCATCCATTGCCTGATTGACAAAAGAAAAGCCAAGCGCCTGCGCAATCACACAGGTAAAAGTATGTGGCGCATTGAGCAAAAAGAGCTTCAGATGCCGATATTTTTCAATATCACTGGTTACGACAACTCCAGGATTTACCTGTTCAAAGGACAAAATTTCTTTGGTTTTCTCCCTGTTTGACTGGATCGCCCAGAGTCCATATACTTCACTCATAATCATGAGTTTATCGGTATATCCCAGTTTTTCCCATGTTGCTGCTTCCTGCTTGGGTTGCATTTTACCCGAAACAATCCTGTCTACCAGCGAATCGCAGAAATCATTGGCCGTGTCAAGCCACTTGATAAAAGCCTCGGGCAACTCATTGATCTTTGCAAGTTCCAGGCAGATCTTTTTCAGTGTACGCCCGTTATCTGTAATTAATTCCGTAGGAACGATGACCATGCCTTTGCTATTTTCCGGATCACCTTTAAATTGGTTAAACCTTTCCAGTAAAAATGCCACTAATTTACCGGGGAATGAACGAGGTGTTTTGCCCGGCTCCAATATATCTTCCTTATCAAGTACAATGCCCACTTCTGTTGTATTGGAGAAGACGATCTGCATTTCCGGACTTGCCGCAGCAACTAAAATATCCTGCCAGTCAACGTTACTATCCAGTACCCGACTTATGGCCGTACTGATCAGATCCTCGCTGGAGGCCTGGCCTTTTTGCCAACCTCTTAGGCATAGTGTGTAAAGACCGTCCTGCTCTTTAAAATCATCGGCCCTGTTTTGAGCAGTTGATTTTACGATCAGAATACGGCCATTAAACACGCCTTGCTTATTGGCTTGATCTACATAATAATCCGGCAAACCACGCAGTAACACGCCGGTTCCAAATTGAAGAATTTTTTCTGGCAAATTCAGTAATGCCTTTTCAGGTGTGGGTAAAGACTTAACTGCAGGCAAGAGGTCTTTATTCAGCCTGCTGACTTTTTCTGTGCTACCCAATATTTCTTCCATGTCCTATTCTTGTTTAATGATGTGCGCTTGTTGTTTATTTAAATTATTTTTATTGTTTTGTTTGGAGTTGATTAAGTGGTATCAGGTAGGCGTGAGCGGTAGATCAGTGAGCAATCCACCGTTCACACCCCTAATTTGAATCTCTGATTTTTAATAATTTACGCTTTATTAAAAATTTTACTGACAATCAAAATTGCCTTCTTTTAATTTCTTATAATTTACTGTTTTTTAGCAGCCATTTACTCAGTGCCGTCATGGCCTTGTAGTTCTCAAATATCAAAGGCAACTTTCTGCCGTCTACATATTCATTGTAGATCCAGGGATCACCTATGGCTAATACCATTCCTTTGCCCAGGTGACTGATCGCAGCAGCTACATGGCCGTCTTTGGTCTTAAGCAGTGCTTTTGCTGGCTCCTTTAAAGTAATAGAGGATAGCTCTTTGATATATACCTGTTTGATGCCCCTGAAAATGGAATCATCCTGGGGGATATCAATAGCGCCTTGTTCATACTGATGCCCCTGAACCCTGTTTAAGCTATTGCCGTCAAAGTGAATCCCAAAACTTTCGGCCAATTGATTAAAATGAGTAAACTCTGCATTGAGCGTATCATTGGCTAGCAGTACCAAAATACCACCTTTATTAACCCAATCTTTTACGTTTTTAATGGCAGATTCATCCACATAATTAGGTACTTTAGTTTCCCTTTCAGTATCGGGGTCCACTATAATATATACACCAGCGCCACTTAGATTATCCGCTGTAGGAGCTGCCTTAAGCGTTGCAGGTGTTCCGCCTAAAAACCCGATCACATCTCCCCATAATGAGAAACCGCTATTTTCCCGGTCATTCCAGGTATAATGCATGGACTGAGTAACACCCGCCAGATTGGTCTTGGTCTCATTGTTATAAAAATTATCCAGCAGCACTTTTGTTGACTGGCCCTCCTTTCTGCCGTAATGCAACTCCGCTGCCATCTGAATCTCTGTACCTGCCAGTAAGAATGCACCAACGCCCTTGCCGTCATTTACTTTTGTCTTTTCTCCTATATAATAAGCATAGGTCCCGTCTCTATAAGGTTTGCCACCAAGACCAGCTACTTCACAGGTGCCATTTAAAATGGTATTACCTGCGCTATCCTTGCCAATAAACTGTTTTACGACACCTTCAAATCCATCAATGGCCGCCTTTTCGTAACTGGCAGGCAAATATCCTTTTCTTACCCCTTTGGCCAGTGTATAGACAAACATACAGGAGGCAGAAGCTTCCTGATAGTTACCCGGACTGGCGGCCTTATCCAATACTTGCCACCATACATGACTGCTTTTATCCTGCACTTTGACCACTGCCGCAGCGTAACGATTCAAAATCTGGATCAGGCTATCTCTATAAGGCTGGTTTTCTGGGAAATAATCCAGCGCATCTACCAGTGCCATACCATACCATCCCATGGCTCTTCCCCAAAAATTTTCAGAGAGCCCTGTTTTTTTATCCGCCCACTTTTGTAATTTGGCTGCATCCCACCCGTGATATAACAACCCGGTATTCTCATCTCTGGCATGGCGTTCCATCAGTACGAACTGTCTGCCAATATCATTAAAAGCGGTATCCTCCTGGCTGACCATGGCATATTCCGCATAAAATGGCGCTGCCATGTAAAGTCCGTCCAGCCACATTTGGTTAGGATAAATCTTTTTATGCCAGAAGCCCCCATCAAAGGTCCTGGGTTGGCTATTTAATTGATTTCTAAGGCTAGTGGCCGCTTTCCAATACTGTTTTTGCCGGTGACCCGGGCAAGCGTCAATAATACTTTCCCGTTATTAATATCATCTAGTTTATAAGAAAGAGAATCATATTCCCGGATGACGCCATTTTTATCTACAAAGTCATCCATACTATGCTGGATATAGTTAAAATAGAGCGGATCACCGGTCAGCTCCCAGATATTCTCAAAACCTTTAAGTACGACACCTTCATCGTAACTCCATTTTTATAGGCATGTTGACCACTCTGGCTGGGATCTTTCCAGATAGTCATTACGGTTCTGGCCATCTGTCTGACCAAAGAATCAGCCTGAATACCCTGAGTCTCGCTCACGATACCAGCCACTGGCTGGTTATTTTCTGCAGCCTTGTTATTATTAGCGGCCTGGCCGCAGGAAGCGAGAGCCATTAAGGAAGCGAAAGCAGGTACATAAAATACTTTATGCCATCTGGCTAATTGCCATCGCGTCTTGATTGGCTTATGCATTGGGAGCGTGCTTTGTTTAAACATATTTTTTGATTTTTGTTATGAATACCATGTCTTTTGAATCTATTGCTTATTGCTTAGTTTTATGCTGCATTTATTTTTGTATTTATTATTACGTTACACTACCGCCAGACTTTTTTATTTTTTTCTACTCGAATTTAATTTTCAAAATTCTTTATTCAAATGTCAGGGCACGCTGGTTAGCACCTGCTGCAAACTGAGTCTGTATTTGATTTTCACTCGTTGCATTTTTAAATTGAACTCCGTCCAAATTTGTAATTTTAAAGGTAATGGCCCCACTCCTAGCACCCAATACGACAACCGCTGCTTCTTTTTTGTCGGTAGTCGCAATTTTATTATTTTTTGCGGAACCAATACTAAGATCGATATCAGAAAACCGGCTATTTCTGGTATTACTAAGCGTCAAAAAAGAGGTTTTTGTATCCGTTATAATACCTTTCATATTTTGTATATCTATACCATCTGCCTGGATAAGTTCAATGCCTTTTTGGGTCTGCATGGTAAGCTTACTTAAATGAATATCTTTAATAGCCATTTCCGGAAGCCCCCTGAAAAACAAGCTATGATCCGCCCCGTTACAATTAATATTACTGATATAAAAATGGCGAAACTGCGGGGTTGCCTGGGTTACCGGTTCCATAACCTCTTTAGGCACTTCTCTTTGTTCTCCATTTAATGGAACCGGATCTTTCGCAGCATAATACATATTAAAGCGGATCGCATCCCCTTTGATATTTTGCATATTAATCCAGGAGGCATAAATATCCTCGACAACACCTCCTCTGCCTCTAGTCGTTTTAAAGCGTAGCCCTATATCTGTACCCAGAAAACTGCAATGGCGAATCGCCACGTCTCTCACACCCCCGGACATTTCAGAGCCGATAACGAAACCGCCATGTGCATGGTATACAGTGCAGTATTGGATCAGGACATTTTGTGTGGGTGCCGCACGCTTTCTACCCTGTTCATCCCTGCCTGATTTCATACAAATACCGTCGTCGCCTACATCAAAACTGCTGTGTTCAATCAGCACATCCTTACAGGATTCCAGATCCAATCCATCTCCATTTTGAGCATACCAGGGATTCTTTGCATACACATCCCGGATAATCACCTGTTGACATAACAATGGATGCAGGCACCAGGCAGGTGAGTTTTGAAATGTAACGCCTTGTAAAAGAACACCTTTACAGGAAATCAGCGACAGCAAGTTGGGACGTAGATAATCTTTTATGTCTTTATAGTCTGCGGCTGTCTTACCTGCTTTAAATACGCCCGCATCTTTGGTTTGGGATCCTTTTAGCGAAGCCGCTGAAGGATACCAAATGCGCGACCTATCGTCCAGCACACCACCGGAAGCCACCAGATCTTTCCATTGCGAGGCGGTGAGTTTGTCTTTTTTAACCATGCGCCAACTATCCCCTGCCCCGTCGATAATGCCTTTGCCTGTAATACCGATGTGGGCGGCACCGCTGGCCGAGATCGGCGCCTGACAACGCACCGCGCGCAAGCCCTCATAACTAGTTGTCACCATGGGGTACTGATCAAAATCTCCTGAGAACTGCAATAAAGCGCCGGCCGCAATATGCAGGTTGATATTGGACTTCAAAACCAAGGGACCTGTTAACCACTGCCCTGGTCCTATAAAAACAACACCGCCACCTGAACCTGCCAGCTGATCAATGGCCATCTGGATAGGCTGCGTATTTAAGGTAATGCCATCGGGTTTTCCGCCCAATTTTTCAACAAAAACCGTATCCGCCTTAAAAGCTGGTAATTGAAGCTTTTCAAGCGCCAATAAATTTGCGGGAATCTTAAATGATTCCGCTGTAGCAGGTGGCTCAAGACCTTGCCTTCCCTGCGCATTTAATGCAGAGGGAGTGATTAGGCCTGATGCCAAAACAGCTGCCAGACTGGCTGCCACTGCTCCTTTGAACAAGGCCTTTGCTGATCTAAAATTTATTGTGCGTTTATTTTTAATCCCTGACATGCTTTTTACTTTTGTGTATAATGTTTGTACTTGATCCTATAGGGCTGCTCCACATTTTTTATTGGTAGCCTTCATTTTGCTTAAAATCATCCGGATTGGTCACCGCATCCAGCTGACTTTGCGGAATGGGTCGCAACGTATGATAAGACTGAATATTAACCGCCGCATTGGGATTATCTGCCTTAACACGGCTAACCAGTTTTCCTTCTCTTTTCAGCAAAAACCAGCGCATTTGCTCCCCGGCAAATTCCCTGGCATATTCATCCAGGATAAAATCAATGGTTACATCACTGGCAGCGATATCCATGGCAGCTTTCTTACCTGGAAGTGCAGCCCTTTCTCTAACGACATTAATATAATCGGCCGCTTTTTGCGCATTCCCCAATTTTAATTCAGCCTCTGCTGCAATAAGATACATTTCCGGCAAACGGATGACGAATACATCGCGGGCACTCACCTGTTCATTAACAGAGGAACGGGTGGGATCCATAAATTTGCTAAGCTGCACAAAATGCAAGTTATCACTCACTAGGCCGTCTGACTTATAAGTATCATTGATATCATAAATCCGGTAATTTTTCTGGGCGCGTTCACCGGCAGATACGACCTGATTGGTCACCACGACCGCTGTATCACCGATACCCATACCACTGGGGGCAGAGGCCAGGTTATTACAAAGCCAGGCCGTCTGGAATGATCCAGTAAAACGGCTATCGTTATTCAGGTCATAAAGGTTCATCAGGAACTTAGTCGGCATAAAGCGAACAAAAGGTCGTCCATATTCAATGGAACGTTGCAAACCTGGCAGATCATCGTATTTCATTAAGAAATCTAAGTGACCGTTATTGCCCCCTCTGCTGTGTCCATCAGGGAACAATATATCATCCTGACGATCGTTTAAAGTCAGGTCTGTAGAATAGTTTACCGCATAAATTACTTCATTGGATTCCGCGGCATCCTGTTTATCCATCGGCCAGAGATCCGCATAATTCGTCACCAACTTAAAATTATAATCGTTGATAACGGTGTTTGCCAAATCGAGCGCATCCTGGTAATTACCTCTGGTAATATCCATCCTGGCTAAAAATGCCTGGGCAGCTGGTTTGGTCGCACGACCATAATCCGTGGTCGTTGATGGTAAATCTACAACCGCAGCTTTTAAATCAGCGAAAATCTGTGTGTAGATATCATCCACCGAGGTTTTGGTAGCAGTTGTCTGAATACCATCTGTGGCCTCAGTAGGCATCGGGGCAGCGCCCCAGGTTTCTACGATGTGCCAATAGTAAAAGGCCCTTAGAAAATGTAGTTCAGCATTTCTTATCTTTTTGGTATCTGCATCCATACCAGCGGCGTCAATATGCTGGATACCATAGTTACAGACATTGACAGCCGCATATAAATGCTCCCAGAGGCCTTCCACATAACTATCGGCACCCTGTAAGTTCTTATAGTCTGTCAATCCGGGGTCGGGCGCAGCTTGACCCGCATCCCAGATATCGGTGCCCATTTCTGAAAGGCAGTAGCCTTCTTCTTTACCGTACCACCATCTCTGATAGGAATAGGCCGCATTGACCAGGGTTTCAAAACCTTCCGGAGTCGAATAAACGGCTTCTGCGGTAAGTCCGCCGGGATTGTATTCTTGAAGCGTTTTATTACAAGAGACAGTGGCCAGCGCCATCACAGCAACACCAAATGCCCCGACAATATATTTTTTAGGATAACTTGTTTTCATTTTTGCGTGGGTTTTAAGGATTACAGATCAATGTTTGCACCAATTAAAAAGGATTTGGTCATCGGGAAGTTTTCCGAGCCGCCCCTTTCAGGATCATAGTCCTTGGTGTGAGACAGGGTTAACGGATTCACCGCTGAGACATATAACCGGATGCTACTCATCTTAAAGCGGCTCATCAGTGCCTCAGGCAACGTATAGCCCAGTGTTACATTCCTTAATTTTAAAAAGGAGCCAGATACATATTGCAAGGTGCTCAAATATTGCACGCCACCTGCTGCATTTGGTCTAGGAAAAGCATTGGTTGAATTTTCAGGTGTCCAGTAATCATGGAGCGCCTGATTCTCTGTGGTACCCGATTTAAAACGCAGGTAATTGGCATTAATCATCTGGCCTACACGGGCAAATAAATAAAAATTCAGATCAAACCCTTTATAGGTAAATGTGTTTGAAAAGCCACCGCTCCATTTTGGCGCTGCGGTGCCCACCACAACACGGTCACTGGTCGTGATTTTGCCGTCTCCATCCTGGTCCTTTATTTTTATTTCACCAGGTACTTCCCCGTACTTAGCGGCCTGGTCAGCCTCATCCGTCTGCCAGATGCCTATTTTCTGGTAATCAAAGAATACGGATACCGGATAACCAATGAACCAGCCATCTGCTATATCATCCTGTCCACCCGTCGCCAGTTGTTCAATACTTTCTTTATTATGGGTAAAAGTAATGGCTGAGCTCCATTTAAAGTTTGCCGATTCAATATTACGGGTATTCAATGCAATTTCAATACCTGTATTGCGGGTTTTACCGATATTTTGGATAACAGAACTTACGCCTGTAGAAGAAGGTAAAAGCCTTGGCAGTAACAGATCTTTGGTTCGGGTGTCATACCAGTCAATCGAACCGGAGATTCTGTTTTTAAGCAGGCCAAAATCCAGTCCGATATTTTTAGTCCCTGAAAGCTCCCATTTTAAAGCGCTGTTCCCGATTTGGGAGCTAAACGTATAGCCAGGTGCCGACTGATCCCCGTAGGCAAATGAAATATTGGTTAGTAAGCTCTGGGTAGCATAAGCCCCAACGGATCATTACCGGTAATACCATAACTGGCTCTCAGTTTTAAATCACTGATAGCAGTTACATTTTTCATGAAATTCTCCTGACTAATACGCCAGCCTGCAGCAACGGAAGGAAAAAATGCCCATTTATTGCCTGCGGCTAATTTAGAGGAACCGTCTGAGCGGCCGGTAAGCGTTAATAAATACTTGTTATTAAAGCTATAATTGATCCTTCCAGTAAATGAAACCAGTTTTGACTCTTCATAACCGGTAGATGCGATCAAACCGCTAGTGGCATTGCCCAGGCCATAATAGGACTGTGCAGGAATCAACTGACCATCGCCCTGTTCGGCGCCGTTATCACTTTGATTGGTCTGATAACTGGTGACGCCCGTAAAGGTCAGGTGATGAAGTGCCCAGGTGTGGTCGTAGGTCAGTATATTTTCCCATAATAAATTGGTGGATCTGGAGGTATTATATTGAGATCTGGGATCAGAGCCTGATCTGGCAATTGAATACCTGCCATTAAAAATACCTTCTCTGGAATTACTAAGTCCCACAGAGATATTTGAGCGCAGTGTCAGGTCCTGAAATGGAGTGATCTGTATATAGCCAGTAGTCAGCACGCGGGTCGTATTGGTATTGTCCGCATAATTATTAGCGATGTATTCATTTACCAAAGGACTGATCTGGGAACCATTATTGGGATAATTGATCACAGTACCTGTAGAATCAAAGGCAGCGCCCAGAGGGGATATCTTATTGGCTGCATTGAGCGGATCGCTTTCTGTACTGATCTTATAATAAGTCAACTGACTATTAAGGCCGGCTTTAAACACTTTACTGATGGTATGCTCGATATTTAAGCGTGCTGTAAACTTCTCATTCTGATCAAATTTAAAAAGGCCTTTGGTACGGTTATATCCGGCAGAAAAATAGGCTTTTGTCTTATCGGAACCGCCACTCACGCTAATTTTATAATTTTGTTCATTGCCATTATGGATTAATAGATCTCTGTAGTCAGTCCAGGTACCGGAGGCAATGGCTGCCAGTTCACTGGCATTGAAGATTTTACTATCATCTTCAGGACTACTCCATTTACCGGTTGTCCGGTAGCTTTCCCGCATAAAGGCCACATACTCTGGCCCGGTCATATAATGCGGATAACCCGCATCATGAATGGAAGAGCCGTACACACTAGCAGAGACCTTAGGTGCACCGGTTTGTCCTTTTTTGGTGGTGATGATAATTACCCCGTTGGCACCTCTGGAACCATAAATGGCTGTAGCGGAGGCATCTTTTAAGATTTCCATGGAAGCCACATCATTTGGATTCAGGTCCTCAACATGATCATTAATGGCTCCATCAATAATATACAGCGGCCCGTTGCTACCGGCAATGGAGCGGTGGCCGCGAAGCAGGACACTTGGGGCTGAATTTGCAGAGCCATTGCCTGAGGTAATATCTAATCCTGGCACTTTACCTTGAATGGATTCCATTACATTGGTAGAGGCGACCTTGGTAATCTCATCTGCCTTGACAGAGACCACAGAGCCGGTCAAATCGGATTTTTTCTGCGTACCATATCCTACGACAATGACGTCGCTGTTCTCCCCAGAGGTAGCACTCAACTGTACCATAACTGGTCCCTGCCCGGATATGGATTTTCTAAGGCTGTTATAGCCAACAAATGAAAATTCCAGCTCCGTTCCTTCTTTGGCAGCGGATACCGGTAAACTAAAATGCCCGTTAATATCGGTCGTGGTACCCGTTTTGGTACCGACAATAATGACAGAAACGCCGGCAAGTGGGTTGCCATCGGCACTATCTGTCACCTTCCCCTGAATCGGCTGCTGGAAAGCAAATGCCGGCAGACAGCCAAAGAGTAGACAAAAAGCAATTAAAAAATGACGCATGAAATAATGGTTTTGTAGGTGGTTAATCAATGTTATTTCCAATTCAAAAAATTCATAAATCCAGTAAGTGTGTTAATTGTATATTTAAAAGATGATTCAATTCATTCCAATAATGCATTTATGCCAGGCCGTATCAAATGTAGGGCGATGACAGTTTGTACTGCAGCTACTGCTATGATGGCCTTAAAGGGCCATTCCAAAGCTAATTATTCAACAGACAATGCAGCCTGATAACTACCTATTTATTTACGCAATGGTTCCCGGAAACGTTATCAACAGAGGTTTCAATTAATAGGCATATCAAACCTACTGATGATAACCCTTCATGCTATCTTTAGCCTATCATAAAAACCGGTTTATCCATGGGCCCAGTATATTTTCCGGTGTATATTTTTGGGCCTCCTGATCACTTAGCTGATGGGACCAACTGGCTCGCTGGCCTGTGACCGCTTTTGAACTTCCCCCATTTATATGGCTGTTATATTCTGCATAATAGGCGGTGGCTTCATTGGCCTTGCTGCGCCAGTTATCCCAGCCCACAGGTCGTATAAAATCTCCCATGGTCGTATTTAGATAGACCGTCCTGGCAAAGGCACGCCAGGGTCTGCCTAAAAAGACCTGCTTTACCCCTGTAGCCGCCAGCAGTGTACAATGATCTAAAACAAAACCAAAGGGTTGATCTTTAATGGTGGAAGCAGCTACAATATATGAATCAGCTTTGCATAGAATACTTGAGTGGCTGACTAGTACCGTAGCATCTCCAAATAGAAAGTCAGTCGTCCCGCTGATCAGGCAGTTTTTAAGCCATACATGTGTATTGGGACCAGTGGCAAAAAAAGTGTCCTGATTGCCCTGAATATTACAATCCTCCACCAGACACTGATCCTGGGAAACAGATAAGGCAATCGCCTGCCCCACAGCTCCAGCTGTATTTTCTATGGTCAGGTGCTTAAGTACAACCCCGGTTGCTTCCACACTTAAAGTAGCTGTATAAAAGGTACTGTTCCTGCCCTTGTTTACCTGTCCAAAATAACTGCCATAGGCTATCACCGTCTGCTCCCTATTCTCTCCAATCAAACTGATGTCCGGGTTCCAGGCGGGGATCCTAACTTGTTCATTATAAATTCCTTTTTTTATAAAAATCACGATACGATCCGCTGGATAGGCCTTGGTATTTTCTATCGCCTTTTGGATACTGGTATAGTCCCCAGTACCGTCCTTGGCAACTGTCAGCGTATCGGCATCTTGTACCTTTTGTATCTTTACCATTTTGGGAATGACTGGTCGGGCCAGCAGGCTGCCAATACCCGAGATAAGGAGTCCTGCCAAAAGTAAACTCCATTTATAGCTTCCGCCTATCAAACGTCTAGGCCTGCTTCCAATAAAGCTGTTTTTATTTCCCTTTGTCATAGCTGATAATCTTTTTACCAATTGCTTTATATAATGCCTGTTGTCCTTTGGCATTCGGATGTAATCCATCCGCATATGCCAATCTGGGCACCACATGTAATAAGGATAAAAATCCACAGTGATTTTTTCTGGCCAGTTGCTCGTAGGCTGCTTGCAGTTTTTTTAAGCTTTTGCGGGTATTTTCATTGTAAAGTTTCCCCTTATTGATCTCACTCATAATCTTAGTATTGATATCTGAAGGGGATAATAAAAGAATTTTTGCCTTTGGTGCTATTGCCCTGACCTGATCAATCATCCACTGCATATTGCGAATACAGCTGGCCACCATCGCATCATTGCCATTTTTCAGATCATTGACACCTAAGAAAAATACGAACATATCGGCGCTTGAATATTTTTCCAGCACAGGTAGCAGTTCTTTTTTATCAGCTGTTTTGCGGCCACTTCTGCCCGCATTTATATAAGTATAAGGTGTATTTTGCTGATCTTGTTGCAGATACCACACCCAGCTTTTTCCATCCACCTGCGCACCATGGGTTATGGAATCGCCAAAGCAGACGATGACTTTTTTTTCTTGAACCGACAAGGCGACAAAACTCAGTAAGGTAAGCAGCGCTGAGGCGGTAAAGAGTAAGGGAAGTTTTTTTGTTATGAATTTTCCTGTATACATCTGGTTATGCTTATTTTTTTTCTTCTTTAGATGCTGCAATGATTTGATCGGCGCTGACCTGTTTGCCATTGACGGTTGTCTGGGTAATGACTATCTGATCTACATTTTTGATAAAACTTGGCTTTTCAACATGGTCAAAACTGCAACTATCAATCTTAATATTGGTTACATGCTTATCTGCTCTACCTTGAAGATTAATCGCATACTGGCTCTTGCCGCTTTTGATATGATCAATAAACACACTGTCCAGCGTTGGTGTAAAATTGCAGCCGGCTGTATTTTTCTCATCATAGAACATGTTGATCTTGATAACGGCTTCATGCACCTGTCCGACTTCAATATTTCTAAAATAAAAGCGACGCATCACCCCACCGCGACAACTATTTGATTTAATGCGAATGGCTCTGTCCAGCGAAGGACTATTCATCTGCAGATTCTGGCCATAGATATCCTCCACACCGCCGGACGCTTCGCTGCCTATCACAACGCCGCCGTGTCCATCTTCCATCTTGCAATCCTCAATAATGATATTTTTGGACGGAATATTAATGGCCCGACCATCTTCATCCCGGCCGCTCTTTATGGCAATGCAGTCATCCCCGTTGGCAAAATGACAGTTTTTAATCCAGACATCTTTGCAAGACTCCGGATCGCAACCATCATTATTGGGGCCATAGCTCAATGTACTGACACCATCAATGGTGATATTCTGACTAAGGGTGGGATGCAGGATCCAAAAAGGAGAATTAATGAGTGTCACCCCTTGAATCAAGATGTTTTTACACCCATAAAATTCTACAAAAGTAGGACGCAGATAGTGCCCTGCCCCGAATACACGTTTTTCTACAGGAACCTGATCCTTATTCATCTGGTTCAATCTGGGCTTGCTATCCGGCAATTCCTGATTAGGCATACCTTCCTTCCAACCAAATCTTTTGGAACCGGTCCACCACCACCAGTGTTCGTTATTTGCTTGCCCATCTAACACCCCTTCGCCCGTAAGCGCAATATCTGTTTGTTTATAGGCATAAATAAGGGGCGAATAGTTCATCATTTCCATTCCTTCATAACGGGTATGGACAACAGGTAAATAATCTGCTGCATCGGTACTGAATTTAATCCTGGCTCCCTTTTCCAGATGTAATTCGACATGACTTTTTAGATGAATCGGCCCTTTTACCAAAAAGACACCCGCGGGCACAACGACCCGGCCACCGCCCTTATTTTTACTGGCCGCATCAATGGCTTTTGTAAGTGCCGGTAAAGCATCCGCTGTACTATCCATTTTAGCGCCATAATCTGTGATGGAAAAATTCTTGTCTGCAAAACTAGGCGCCACAATATCTCTTTTTATACTGTCCAGTTTATCCCAACCACTGACCGATTTACTTTTATTTGAAGGTGCATTATTACAACTAAAAAGACCAGTAGAAACCAACAGCATGGCTGCAATAACCACTATAACCTGCCCGCTACGAGGTACTTTTGGCCCAGATAGCCACCCTTTAGTAGAAATCGTTTTCAAAAAATCTGATAAGCATCCCAAAGGATCATTATATTGATTACCTCTTTTGTTTGGCTTCATCTTTTTTACCGTTTTTTGCATTGGAGAAAATTGTAAGAATTTTTGACTGTATTTATATGTGGTTCAAAAAGTATATAATATAAGGTGTTATCTTTTGGGACTTAAATGATGCGTTACCGGAAAACCCAGGCGGATCATTTCATGAAGCACCATTTCGGCCATTTTTCTGGCACCTAGTTCATTAAAATGGGTATCATCATGTACCCCCTTTGGATAATGCGGATGCTCACCAGGTTCTAACTGATTGTATAACAGCTTAGAAGTCTCAGGCCCAAGTTGTTGTACAAGCCCCATACTTAATTTTTCCAGATCAATGAGAGGTACCTGCGTTTCGTGGGCTGTTTTTATAACAAGTGGACCGTAAACAGGATGCGTATCTATGAGTTTTCCGGTAGAATCAAAATGACGCCTGGCAACTGGGGTCAACAAAATAGGTGTTGCACCTTTTGCCCTTGTATCTGTGACAAAAGTTTTCAGATTTTGGACAAATTGATCCTGCGGTGTGTAACTTCTTTTGGAAGGCACCTCGTCATTGTGTCCGAATTCTATTAATACATAATCGCCTTTGGTCAGGGTTTTTAATACATCCTTCCACCTTCCTTCTTCTATAAAGGTTCTCGTACTGCGACCATTCTGGGCACGGTTATCTACCACTACCGTAGAATCAAAAAAATAATGAAAGGGCATCCCCCATCCTGTTTCCGGGTAAGCCCTGACGGACTTATCGGCCATTGTAGAATCTCCAATCAAATAGATGGTCGTTTTATGTCGTTGTAATAAAGAAAAGGACATGCAAATCATCATTAAAGCAGCCAGGCGACCAAAGCCTCGCAAGCCAGAATTTGGTACAAGTTGTTTAACGTATACTTTTAAAGATTGACGTTTCAATAAACGCATAACTGATTTTTTTAACAGGTGCGATGGCCGCTGGCCTCACTGAAAAAATGGATAAAATGAACATACTGTACCCAACAAAAGGTACCTTTTTGTTACAGGCAAGTTAACTTGATCTACTAACAAATGAATGTAATTTCGGCAATTAATTTACGCAATCGATACCAGTGGAATCAGTATAAGTGTCAGAAAAAACCAGCTAATAAAGAACCCAACTAAATAATAATGCTTGTAACCTCACCATCACCTATCAAAATATGGTCTACGCAATCGTTGCCGGCAACGATTGCAAGCTTACATTTCTTTTAAATATATACACGCTATTTTGCCAAAATGGCTTATCTTTCGTCCGCTGTTTGAGCGCACATTAAATTTTAAAGACAGTATAGGCATCATGAAATTCGAGTCAGTTACTATTAAGGATATAGCAAAAGTGCTCCATTTGTCCACTTCAACAGTATCCCGGGCATTAAGGGATAGTTATGAAATCAGTGAAGAGACTAAAAAATTAGTAGTGGAATATGCCAAAAGTGTAAATTACCGCCCTAACCCCTCTGCCCTAAATCTGAAAAAAAGAAGAAGCCGGACTTTAGGTATTACCATTTCTGAAATCGCTAACAGTTTTTTTTCTCAGATTATTGCGGGTGTTGAATCCGTTGCCCAGGAAAAAGGCTATAACGTTATCATCAGTCAGAGTTTTGAGAACTTTGAAAGAGAGCAGGAAGCCGTCCGTAATTTATCGCAATCAGTTGACGGCATGTTGATTTCGCTGAGTTCAGAGACCAAAAGTCTGGAACATATTGAACAGCTGCAAGATCGAGGTATGCCTGTTGTCTTTTTCGATCGAATTACAAAATCGCTGGAAGGTCACAAGGTCCGATCCAACAATTTTAAAGGCGCCTTTCAGGCCACAGCGCATTTGATCCAAAATGGCTACACTAGAATTGCCTTTGTAGGCAATCCGGACAACCTGGCCATCATTAAGGAACGCAAAAGAGGCTATGATGAGGCATTGGAATCCCATCAAATCCCCCCTACCGAGGCTTATATTAAATACTGTTTGCACGGTGGTCTTTCCTATGATGAAGTAGAACGGGTCATGGAAGAGCTCCTGCAACTTGAGAACCCACCCCAGGCGATATTATCCTGTGCAGATAAAATTACAACCAATTGTTACCGGTATCTGGTTAAACATGATATCCGTATTCCTGATCAGATGGCGCTTGTTGGTTTTTCCAATCTGGATCTTACAGAATTTCTGCATCCATCACTTTCTATTATTCAGCAAAAAGCAGTGACTATGGGCGTTCAGGCCGCAGAGCTTTTGATCCAGCAAATAGAAAGTAAGCGACCAGTAGTGGATTTCAGTGAGATCGTATTGGAACCGGACTTTTTTGCCCGGGCCTCCTCTGCGCCCAGTGACCCAGGCAAGTAAATAGACTGATCATTTGCCCATGCTATCAGTAGTCTTTATAAGACTATACCTTTTTATAAATAGCCCCCTGATTGGTCTATGTTGCCTGATCAGGGGGCTATTTATTTTCCAGCTATTTTCCAGCTATTTTTCAACTATTTTCCAACTATTTTTAACCTAATTCCCAAACCTTTCTTCACATGCCCTATTAGTATATCTGATTGAAAAACAGCATTGGTATGGAATTGTTGCTCGCTACACTACTTAGTTTCAGAAGCATTTAACGCTGTTACCCTGAAAAAGTCAAAGTCTGCATACCCTTCATCATTGGAACCTTTCTCGGCGGTTGCATAGAGGCCGATCTTAGCACCAGTCCATTTTCCGGGTGTAGGTATAAAGTTTCCAGTAACTGCCTGATACTTATTACCATCCAGACTATAATAAAACGTACAACTGGCCCTATTGGGTCCTGGGTTATGAACGTCTACCCTTAACCAGACTTCCGGCACTTTAAGTTTAGTTATGACGGTATTTTTTTCTACACCACCTCTATCAGCTGCCTTGCATATGCCCTGCTGTAGCACATAACCATCACCTTGATTGACAATAGAAAGGCTGGCATAATCCAGTCCAAGGACCACCAGACCGGCATGTTGCGCACCGTTTTTCTCATTGGGCGTCAGCCTTAGTTTTGTGGTTACTTCAAAACTGTCAGCCGGAAACTTCTGGGCCAAAATATTGGGAATATCCCAGAGGGTCTTAGCATCCGGGGTGTGGTGTGCATAAAGCCTCAGACAACCATTTTCACCCGTCATCAACCAACGACCACTTGAATTGGCTTCCCACTGCCATTGCAGTCCCAGGGTTCGCTGGTTAAACTCGTCGGATTCTGCTGGCGTGGTTATGGGATAGGTTTTACCGACATTCGGTTTTTTATAGCTCAAAACAGGGGTGCCTTTACCGTCCCCATCTTTATCTACACCAATTACCGGCCAGTCATGGATCCAATGCATGGGTTGCAGATGCAAGACCCTGCCATAAGCTTCCTTATCCTGAAAATGCAAGAACCAATCCTCTCCGGTTTGCGTTGTAACCCAGGCGCCTTGATGAGGACCATTGACAGTGCTTTTGCCTTGATCCATTACGACCTTTCTTTCATAGGGTCCCATCAGATTTTTAGATCTTAAAACAAGTTGCCAACCGGTGGAAACGCCTCCTGCGGGAGCAAAGATGTAATAGTAGCCATTTCTTTTATAGATCTTTGGCCCTTCAATTGTCGGGTCATCTACGTGTCCGTCATAAACGATATGATCCGGGCCTGTCACTTTGGTGCCTGCCTCATTCATGGGGGCAATGGCGATGACACTTTTAATTCCCGCCCTACTGCCGGCATAAGCGTGTACCAGCCAGACCTTGCCATCCGTATCCCAGAGTGGGCAGGGATCAATAATCCCTTTGCCAGGGAACACCAAAACGGGATCCGACCAATCTGCAGCCGGGTCACTTGCTTTAATCATATAAATACCATAATCCGGATCAGGGTAATAAATATAATATTCCTTATTATGATAGCGAATAGCGGGTGCCCAGACGCCGTTGCCATGCTGGGTGTATTAAAGACTTCTTCAGGTATCTGCTTTTTAAGACCATGATTAATCAGGGTCCAGTTGACCAGGTCTTTAGAATGCAGGATAGGTAGCCCTGGAATATCCTCAAAACTGGAAGAAACCAGATAAAAATCATCGCCAACACGGATAGCATCCGGATCGGAATAATCCGCGTTGATAATCGGATTTTATACGTTCCATTGCCCCTATCTGCCACCCAAACTTTGGATACGTAGTTTTGCTGCGCATAACTACTGACAGGTCCTATACCAGCGAGGATACTGGCATAAAACAGATATTTAGTGAGTCCAGTGGCGGAAAAGTGCTTATCTAGGTATTTGTTTTTTAAATTCATTCTTATTTTGGTGTTCATAATCATATTATATCCATATTATATTTATATTCTGCTTAGGCTTTAGATTTATTATTTTTTTAAATATATCTAGTAATTGACAGATTTAAATTCTAATAATACCTATTTACCATCCTTCTCATTTTGTGCATACTTACAAACTAGGGTATTTAAGAATTCTCTACCGCATAAAACACATAAACACCCCCTTTGATCGTTTTAAAATCGTAGCATTTTGTAGGTGGGATAGCAGGGATCGTTAGCTCTCTGGCTTTTGCCTTCTCACTGATCAGTGGCTTTTTAATAGCGGCCGTTTTATAGTATGGATTGGGATTGCTTGAATTTGCCGGGACTTCAAAAAGAGCCTCTTTGCCTCGCAATCTGAGTCCGGCGGGTAGTCGTAGACGGCAATTTCCACCTATTGCAGATTGAATTTTAAGTCTTGTGACCTGCCCCTTAGACCATTCAATATCCACTTTGAATCCACCTCTACCCATTAACCCTTTAATGCTTCCTTTTTGCCACTGATCTGGCAATGCAGGCAGAATTTCCAATGCGCCATCCTGAGATTGCAGTAACATTTCTGCAATACCGGATGTACAACCAAAATTTCCATCGATCTGAAAAGGAGGATGCGCATCAAATAAATTTGGATAAGTGCCACCACCCTCTCCCTTGTTGACTTCTGGAGCAGGCCTTAACTGATCTAAAATTAATTTCCAGCTATGATTGCCGTCTTTCATGCGGGCCCACCAATTCACTTTCCATCCCATGGACCAGCCAGTAGAGACATCACCTCTGCTAATCAATGTTTTTTTTGCTGCTGCAAATAATGCCGGATGTTCGTAAGGGGAGATTTGGTTGCTTGGAAAAAGGCCGTACAGATGGGAGATATGGCGATGCGTATCATGCTGTTTATCCCAGTCCTGCAACCATTCCTGCAATTGTCCATACTGGCCTACTTGCATGGGCGGCAACCTCTTAATCAATGTTTTTAAAGTATCTGCAAATAATTTATCCTGGTTTAAAAACCGACTGGCTGCTATTACTTGTGAAAATACATCAAAAACAAGCTGATTATCCATCGTTGTACCAGCACTGAGTCCTACACCAGACATATACTGATGTTCAGGAGACATGGAAGGTGCAACCACCAGATAATGATGGTCCGGTTCCTGTTGCAGGGCATCGACAAAATATAAAGCTGCCCCTTTGAGTATTCGATAATTCTTCTTTAAAAAGCCAGTATCCCCGCTGTAAAGAAAATGCTGCCATAGATGGGTACTGAGCCAGGCGCCCCCCATTGGCCACATACCATAAAAGCCACCATCCACCGGCCCGGTAATCCGCCACAGATCCGTATTGTGGTGAGCGTTCCAACCTCTGGCATGATACATTTTCCGGGCGCTTTGCCTGCCCGTAACCGACAAGTCTTTAATCATTGAAAATAATGGCGCAGCCATCTCTGGCAGATCTGTAACCTCTGCAGGCCAGTAATTCATCTCTGTATTGATGTTGATAGTGTACTTGCTATCCCAGGGTGGTGCAATTTTGTCATTCCAGATTCCTTGCAGATTGGCCGGCTGGCCCCCAGGCTGGGAAGAAGAAATCAGCAAATACCGACCAAATTGAAAATATAAGGCCACTAAAGATGGGTCGTAATGCGCATCAAAATTTTTGACACGTGCATCTGTCATCGCCTTAGCTGTATCAGGTGTTTCCAGCTGAAAATCAATCCGGTCAAAATATTTATGGTAAATTCTTTTATGTTCAGCAAGGGCTTGTTTATACGGCTTTACATCAGCCCTTTGTAAATAATCAGCTGCGCGCTGGTTCGGATCTGCGCTAATGTCGTGGTAATTATTAAAATTAGTGCCTATAGAAATATAAACCGTTACGGCGTCGGCGTTTTGAATATTCAGACTACTGTCTGTCGACTCCAGCGTCCCGCCTTCCAAAACAGGCTTTACAATCGCCGTAAACCGGACTTTTCCCTTTTTATTATCCACATTCCCTGAGTGGCCTTTTAAAACAAGCGTCTTTTCAGTGGTACTGACTTTGTGTTGCAACTGTGGACTCTCCATAAGAAGTTCACAGTTGAGCGCCCCTTTTTTATCTGCTGTTAGGCGAATGATGATTACATTATCTGCAAAGGAAGCAATGACTTCCCTTTTATAATGAACACCACTTACTTCAAAAGTGCTCTGTGCCGTGGCATCACTTATATTTAGTGCCCGATGATAGTTCTGATAATGGCCCAAGTTCTTATATTTAATAAAGAGATCTCCCACGGGCTGATAGGGCATGCCATAATTACTGTTACTGGGGGCATTTCTTGGAAAAACACGATTGGACATATCCTGCGCTGCTTTATAGCGTTTCATAAAAAGCAATTTGCGGATCTGAACGATACTATCATACACATGACTGGGTATATTATTGCCTGGTTCCCCTGCCCACACCGTTTCTTCATTGAGTTGCAGCCGGTCCCTATCGACCCCGCCAAAAACCATGGCACCTAATCTGCCGTTGCCTAATGGTAAGGCCTCATTCCAATTTTTTGCCGGATGGTCATAATTTAATAGCAGCGCTTGTTGCGCATCGCAGTATATGACTGTAAAAAAGCCAGTACAACACAAAACAACCGCCTGAATAAACATTTTGCCATAGAACTCATCATTTATTGTTTAATAAACACTTTAAAACTACATATTTCAATTCAAAATTCCAAAACGCACAATAGCTATTGCAGGTTTTATTCATTTTTTAATAGCCAGCGAGGATAATCCTTCTCAATCAACCTGGCGGGCCAGGTTCCATACCAGCTATACCCCGCCCTGCGTTCATTTTCAATTTCTTTAAGGTTATACTTTTTTACGCCATTCCGGCCGCAAAAAAAAGGTCGGTTCGTCTCAATCTCATAATACCTTGCCCAGAGAGTGGAATTTGGATCCTTTACCACAATCGCATCCTTGCCTGTGGGCTGATCTGCAGCTATTATATGATCCAATCGATATCCTTTAATCGCCACCTGTTCAAACCAGGTCATAGCACCTTTTATGGCCGTTTTTATGGCTATTGAAGGCTTTGGTATACGCATCAGAAACGCCACAATAGCCGCCGATTCTGATGCTGCCAGTCCGACTAATTCAAAAGACCTGGCCTTTTCCGGTAACAGTGTTGTTTTATTATACTGTTGATTCCAGGCTGTTTTTTGGCCGTTTACGATAATCTGGGTTTTTAGGATACAATCAATACCTTTATTTACAGCCATGCGGCATCGAGGTATATAACGCGCATGGGCAGCCGCAAAAACACTTTTTTTATTGGCCACATTATTTAATAATATAAGTACATTGATTATTGCATTATCGTTAAAAGTAACCTGACTTCTATATAGACTACTGTCAGGATAATATTGCGGCCAGCCCCCATTATCATATTGCGCATTGAGTAGATAATCCAGCCCTTTTTCAGCTGCTAATAAGTAAGCACTATCTCGGGTTTTACCAAACGCTTCAAATAAGTAATTAATCTCTTTGGTCGTTGCTTTATTGTCGATAGTCGCATCATTCAAGTTCTTTTCCTGAACAACCTGATTGACCTGCTCTTTGGTCAATGCATGATCATAGCTTATTTTCTGCCCATGAACGGCTTTAGCCCATCCACCATTATAGCGCTGATAGCGTAGCATATTTTCGGCGACAGAATCCTTTTGTTGTTGACTGTATCCAAAAAACGAAGACAGCATCAAAAACATTAATAAAAGCCATATACGACAACTAGCGATATGTATTTTTATCATTACAATTTAATTTTTTTCATAATCATTTTCATAATCACCATTCCTTTCAATTTCATCGACATTAATTCAACCCTCAAATGCACCGTTATTGCCTTCATTATTATTGCATCAGCAGCAATACCTTCAAAAAAGGAACGTCCATAGCCACTTCTATTGGATCGACAGCGTATTAGAAACATTACCCAAAGTACCGTTCCCTGTTACGCCACTGACGGTATAATCACCAGCGGTCTTTGCGTCCAGCTTCAAGAAAGTTTTTTTGGCAAAGTTGATCACCTGGCCATTTTTATAGACAATATACCCCGTAGCCCCCGCACTTTTCTGCCATTTAAGTCCCCCGGCCGCCCTTTTTAAACCTTCGACCGCCGCGGGCTTTTTGAAAAAAGCGACCGGATCCCAGCCATCACTTCCCTTAATGACATGTTGATAAGTATAATTTGCGGCTTGTTTTTCGGTGAGCACGGCCTGCAAACCTGTAATTCGCTGTCCACCTTCACCTTTGCTTTGTTGATACCAGGTTCTTCGCTTACTTAAATCAATAGGAATGCCTGCCGCGTCCCGACTATTGTATTCCGCAAACAACTTCGCCGCCGGCCCCATATCTGTCCAACCTTCAGGAGCTAAAGGTATTTTAATAATGGTATTCAAAAAAACAGCGATCGGTTCATCGTGCCATGGCCGACCTAGTTTAGTGCGGCCATCAGCTGAGGCCTTATTACCATCAATGATGCAATGATTAAATACATACCCCCACTGGGTACCTGCTTTTTGACTAGGTGCAACGATAACAGAACCACCGCGTACATTATAAAAAGTTGTATTTTCAATATAAGCGTTGCCTCCGCCATAAAAATAATCCACGGCGCCTTCTACCCAGCAACTATCTGCGTAAGTTCTGTCATTTACCGCCTTTGTACTGGTTCTCCAGGTATCCTGAAAGGACCGGAATTTGCAATTATAAAAAGCAGTCCGGTCTTTATTGATTCTGATGGCAAGTGCCTGAGGGCCACTTTTAAACTGTACCCCGTATGCATTTTCAAATGTAATATTCTCGGCGTAAAAATCTGAAGCATCTACCACCACTGCTGCGCACTCTGCCTGCTGAAAATTAGCTTTAGCATACTGCCTGCCATTATCTTTAGGATTGTCTGGATTACCACAGTTAATCATAAAGCTAATAATTACCTTCTGCTTATCCTGCCCAATTAGATAAATATAGGGCTTGTTTTCCGGGATCCTTACCAATCCATTATAACGCCCGTTTTTGATAAAAATCCGCCACGGTTTTGTCCTGTTTGCCGGCGCATGGTCAATTGCCTGTTGCAACTCTCTGTAATCACCGCTGCCATTTATATCAATAACCGCATCATATAACTTGTTTGCTTGTGGTAGTGTATCCCAAACAGACTGTTCACTCTTTTTACTATAGCCATGGTAACTGACTATCAACAGTAAACATAAAATCCAGGCTGATTTAATTGTCTTAATATTCATATAATTTTTTTCTACATTAATTATTTTTCCAAGGAGCCTTACCTGTTTATTAAAAATAAACATCCCTTTAAGGTTTTAAATACTGCTTAATCGGACAATCTTGTAAGCCTTTGATCCCTTCTACAACACAGGCCGCGTTCAGCTTTGCACCCTGTAAATTGGTATGAGTGCCATCGCCTGGGAAAAAATGGTTAACGCTGTCGCGCCCAAGTCGCACCCAGTGTCCCGCAATCAGCCGGTTTAGATTGATATAATAGGCGCCTGTTGATATTGCTACTGACCGGGCCCAATCAGGATAATTAGCCTCTACCACCACCTGACCATCTCGCCACCTGTTACGCGGCACTAGAGAACAAACAATCGGAATGGCCCCTTTTGACTTTGTTTCTTGTATTAGCTTTTTCAAATACCAGCCATATGTATGAACGGTTTCAGGTTTATGTGTCCGAATACTAATTATTTCTCTGGTCGAATCTCCAATCCCCAGCAAAGTTCCCTTTTGTTTTATCGTATCGTCTACCCCTGCATGATCATTGTGCCCAAATTGCATTATTACAAAATCTCCTTTTTTTAATTGGCTCATGACTTTATCCCACCTGCCATCCAAAATAAACGTCCGGGTGCTTGTTCCAGGTTTGGCATGATTGCGAATGGAAATAGCTGAAGTATCAAAATAAGGGTATATCAGACTTCCCCAACCCCAATAGGCATTCTGGCCATTACCATCACTGTTTTGTACCGTGGAGTCTCCTATAATATAAATCGTTGGTTTGTCCTTCTTTAATAGGGTAAAGGAAAGTAAAAGGAACAATACGCCTACAAATAGAACTCTCTGTCGTTGTCTATTATTTTCATCATTCACCTTTAATTAAAAAAAATTAATTCTAATAAATTATGCCAACTGTCCTACAATATTCTAATTACTCCGTTGGGGTACCCGTCGTTTGATCAATGCCAGTAATCGAGGAACCGTAGGCGCTGGTAATCGCCTTGCCTGAGCCAACTTTAATGCTGGACCCATTAATAAAGAAACAATCACCCAAATAATTAGCCCTCATGCCTGTTTTCGCCTCAATCTGCACATTATCAAAAACAATGTCTTTTATAGGCATTTCAGGAACTGCCCATAAAAGACCGGCATTATCGGCCCCGGTGGCCTTGATATTTTTCAGAAAAATGTGTTGCCAAGTTGGTGTAGAGGCAGTAACTGGCTCAGCCTTGTCAGCGTTACCCGAGGATGGAATGGTATTGTCCGGATAATATTCACAAATATTAATTGGGGTACTAACGCCTGTCATGGTCAGGTTTTCATACACTAAGTCTTCGACCAGGCCACTACGATCTCTGCTGGATTTAATGTGTACACCATTGTCTGTTTGATCAAACACGCAGTCGCTTACATAAATATGATCAATGCCACTGGTATAACTTCCGATGGAAAGGCCATGTCCACTACCAAAAGTACAATTCTTTATGGTCATATAACGGGTTTCATTGTCCATGGCAATATTATCATCTCCACAACTGATATGGCAATCCAAAATATTCACCAAAGGAGACCATACATCGATACCATCTGTGTTGGGAGAATCTGCAGGTGAATTGATCGTCACCCCCGCAATCGTCACATGTTTATTACCCCGATGAATACTGATATGTCCATTGGGCGCATTTTGTATGGTGATTCCCTGTACCTCAATTATACTTGCATCATCAAAACTAATGATCGCCGGTCTGCCGATGCCTCCTGTCGGCTTAGTAGCCCTGAAAGCTGCCCACCAGTCGCCTCCTTGCCCATCAATTATCCCCTTACCGCTTATCAGTACGTTGGTGGTGCCGCTTAAATCCAAAAATGACGCAACTTTTGCAGTAGTCCCAGAGCCGGGATAAGAAGTATAATCCAAGACTTTTAAAACAGCACCTTCCGATATTTTGAGTCCTATATTACTTTTTAACTGAAGGGGACCAGAAATAAAGGTTCCTGCCGGGATAATGACGCTGCCACCACCTGCTTTTGCCGCTGCATCAATAGCTTTTTGAATGGCACCTGCATTATCCGAGCTACTGGTTGATGCTCCAAAGTCAGTGATGAGAAATTCCCCTGTCGCAATCGAAGGAACTTTTATGGTATCGCCCCAATTAGTTGCAAAAGTCGGGTCATGGCTTGGTTTTGTCTGAACCGGTGGATCTGGTTTATCAATAATGGAGGGCATAGGTTCATCTACCAAAGGATAAAGCAAGTTGGTCTTTTTACAGGCAAATGAAGTCAGCATAGAAAAACACAGGGCCACAAGGATATATCCGCTATGTTTTTTAAAAACGACCTTTTGTTTTTTATGGCTAATATAATGATTTTCATGTGTTATATTTTATGATGTCAATTGTCAATTAAATTTTTAAAAAAAATCATGTAAAAGTACAAGGGAGCGCCCACCAGCAGGACGCTCAACCTTATTTTTGGATTACAATTTAGTAAACCACCTGGGATCTCCTGCCTTACCAGTACCACCAAATCCATTTAACGGAATAATAGAGAAGTCACCTGCTGCGGGATTAACAAATAAATCATTGGCACTGCCTTGAAACAAGGTAATTTCTGGGAAATCCTGACTGATATCCATCTCGGTTGTTCTGTAACTGCCGGCAAAAGACCCGGCAAAGTCCAGGCTAAACGCTTTTAATGGCGCGCCAGCATTAGTCCCGGAAATAATATTATTTTCTGCCGTAAAAGCACCAGGCAAATTATTTTTATCCAACCGGATCAGTTGTGTTAGCGCTGCATTTTGATTATAAATAGTATTGTTATTTACAACAATCAGTGGCACCATAGCACGTACATCCATCAGTTGGGCGCCCATATCAATTAAGGTATTATTTGTAACTTTAATAGAATCAAGTGTTACCTTGTTACCCCCTACATTGATCACGCCATAGCCTCCTGTATTTTGCACAAGACTGTTTTCCAGCGATATCTGCCCTAGTTTAATCACCTTATTTTGCACCCGGACAACACCCCTGTAATTTTCAATATCACAGTTAGAAAATCCGTACCGCTCAATCTGTGTATTATCATCTCCCTGATTAATCAGATAATCGCCTGTTCCACCAATAAGCCGCACCTTTTCAAATATCAAGTCCTCAAATACTTTACCTTCCAATGCCACTCCGCTCAAATTTAAGGTGGATGCCATGGCATTTGCACCAAAGACCTCCTTTTCACCGGTAAAACTCAGACTGGTAAGTCCGGTCGGCACTTTAACCGATCCAATATCATAGCTAAGTCCTCCTTTAAATAATAAGGTTACAATCGGATTGCCTTTAACCACTTGATCGGCCAAAAGTGCATTAATATCATCACCGGGGCTAACGGGCACTATAACTGCATCCTTTAAACCGGTCGTATGCAAATTTTCTGTCCCTCTAAGCACCTCATTATTAAAAATATCGATTTTATAAGCAGTGCCGGGGTTCAGGCCCGTGACAACAGCCGTTCCTTTGGTTTTGTCATCATCTGTTAGTGGCACCTTTTTAATCTCGGACAGCGTAATCGGATCACTGACAGTGATATGGGTCACTCTATCCGTAGGCGTCCAGAATAGTTGAATTTGATTGGTAGACTGTTCAGACCTGTCAAATAGTTGTTCGGCAGGCGTCATAAAATAAAGCATCGAATATTTAGATTCATTTCCCGCAGAATCCACACATTTCATTCTGACAGAATAGCCCGAAGTACCATCCAAATCCTCAAACAAAGTATGATAAGCTGTTCTTGTCGGTGTGGGTGAAACGGAAAACGGCGTTAAGGTATCCGATAATATTTCCACAGTACGCACAATATCCTTAAATTCAAGACTGTCTTTACTAAACTCAAAGACATACTTATCCGCACCAATAGACCTGGTATAATTAATGGTCACAGCGGTTGCTGCTGTTGACTGTACTTCAAAAACCAAGGGTTTAAATAAACGATCATGTGAAGGATCAACCGGCCAGCGGTTTACCTTTTTTTGGCAACTTGTTACAAAAGCTGCCACTATGATCAATGCCAATAACTTTAATAATATATTTTTCATTTGTAAATATTTATTTTGGGGAACCCATCAAAAATTAAAACGCTATTTTGGCCCGAAATCATTACTTGACTAATTCGGTTTGCCTGTATTTATTACAACCAATTAATAGCCATAGCTACTCTGAATCGCTCCTTTTGACTCATACATATCCTCGTAATAAACCGCATATGGATACCTGTAATAAATAGCACCATTCCCCATTTGATAAGTTGCTAATGAAGCCTGGATCTCAGAACCGTTTTTCAGGGTGCCGAGAAAGGCGGAATAATCATAGGAAGGATATAAACCTGTAGCTGCTGTAAGTACCCGGATCGGATCCATAATATAGCTATCGGTAGGCTTGGGATTTTTTTCTGGCTTCATGGTGGTCTGTGGGAACCATTTTACCGGATTCCAGGGCGCCCCTGGATCCGCAGGTAATTCCTTATAATAATTAGGCGACTCTGGATCAATGTACTGGCCATCTGGTTTAAATTTATAATAGACTGTTTTGGGAAAATCCGACGGCTGGTAAGTCTTATCAAAGATTTTAACAGCTTTAGTACCGTCAAACATCAAACAAAGCGCCTTTTTCATTTCCTCAATTTTATCATAAGCCAGGCCCCATCGGATCAAATCTTGCTTACGAATGGATTCACAACCAAATTCCCAGGCTCTTTCATTGACGATGGCTTTAAAAAAGTCGGGGTCATATTTTGTTATCTCAGGTGATCCTGCGCCAAATGCTCTTGCACGAACCATTTCAAGCGCCTGTCGGCCAGTCAAACCATCTGCATTTGCGTTGGCGACATCGGGGCCTTTTAGGGCATTCATTGCTTCAGCATACATGAGTAAAACATCAGAATACCGCATCAATATCCAATTAATCCCCGTAGCAATTCTTGAGTTCGCCGTCTTTTGCAGTGCCTGAAATCCAGGGGTTGTCCAGTAAATACGCCATTTGGCAAAGGGTAAGTTCAAAGGATCGGAGCCCATGGCCTCTTTATTATCCGTAGTGTAATTAAACCAGGAAAGCGTCGCATCTCTTCTGGTATCTGCCTTGTCGAAGGAATAAAAATAATAGGCAGTAGAAGTCACATAGGTCCCACCAAATCCTCTGGTTCCATATTTGGTATTGCCTGCTACAACATATCCCATCAAAGAGCCAATGTCGCCATTATCCCCCATACCAAATGCAACCTCAAATAAGTTTTCGTTGGTCGGGTTGGGAAGTTGACCACATACGCTTTTCCAGATATCAATATAGCTGGGATCTAGCTTGTGTGGGTTCTCAGGCGAGGCAATCATTTTCGCACAAATATCAGCCGCGATCTGGTAGTAATCTTTCCAATTGGTGGGTCGGCCTACATAAAAATTACCTTGTTCAGGAATATCTGCATTATGCTCCGCTTTTGATTCTGGAAATAAATTGCCATCTCGTAAAGACCATCCACCAGCAAATAAACTGACTTTGGCTAAAAGCCCCATAGCAAAGCCTTTTGTGACTCTTTCGGCAGAATTATAGTCCGCATTAGCACCTAGCCATGGCAATAGGTCAACCGCCTGTTGCAGATCTTTGACGATATAATGGTAAATCGTATCAATATTGGTACGGCCCAGATATACATTGGATAAATCTGACTTGGAGGCTTCCATTTTAAAAGGAACCGCACCCCAGTAACGCACCAGGTTAAAATAGGCTAATGCACGCATAACAAGTGCTTCACCCAATAAAGGTTTCATTTTGGCAGCCTGGGTTTCTAAAATCGGAGAATTTCTTATGCCGTCAACTGCCGCTGTGGAAATTTCTGCAAAGTCATAAAGTCCTGACCAGCGTGTTGTAGAATTATACTGACTACCATAGAAATTACCTGCTCCAGCATCCGAACTTGTGGAATTATACCCTGTCTCAGAAAATCCACGGTTACATTCAATATCAGAAACGCCCTGCCAGTTGACGGACAGTTTCTGGCCATATATATAAGTATCGGTCATCTTCCCATATAATCCCATTACAGCAGCCTTGGCCATGGAAGGAGAATTAAAAACCGTTTCCGGACTTAATGAAGAAGGCGATGAGGTTTCCAGGAACTTTTTACAGGAAAATAGCCCAAAAAACGAAAACGCAGCAATTATGAAAAATATCTGTTTCATCTTTATTAATTTTTCGATCATTAAATTATTAAACCTGATTCCTTTTAATTACAAGTAGAGGCTGGTAATAAATCAGGTAATCTATGAAGCTTTTGTTGTTTTAAAATTTAACATTCAGACCAAAAATGATCTTTCTTGATTTTGGATATGCCGAATAATCTACGCCTTGGGTTAAGGGGTTGTTTCTGGTGCTCACCTCAGGGTCCTGTCCGGTGTAATGTGTCCATACGAAAATATTATATCCGGCTACGTAAACTCTTAGATTTTCCATCAAAAACCTTTTAGAAATTCGTTGTGGCAACGTATACCCTAATGTAACATTGCTCAACCTGAGAAAAGATCCGTCTTCAATAGCCCAATCAGATATGATAGACGAATTGGTCATCATGGGACTCCAGATACGCGCATTTTTATTTAATTCTCTGAAAAGTTCCGGATTGGCGTCATTACCAAACATAATATTGGCGCCAGTAGTGGGGTCAATCGTCGTAAACCTGTTTTTAAGACTCATTAAACTACTGATATTCTGGTATCTTTTAGAAAGTGCATAGGTTGTGTAGTCAATGCGGTCTGCATTATAAATATCATTGCCATAAGACCAGTTAAACATGGCAGTCAAATCAAAGCTCTTGTAACTGGCATTAAAAGAAAACCCGCCTGTGTGTTTGGGCTGTGCATGACCGATGACTGTTCTGTCATCATCCGCATTGATAAAATTATCACCATCTGCAGAGGGGTGCAGCTTTTTAAATTTCATGTGACCCGGGCCAAAATAATTCCCTGAACGGTCTAATATCTTTGATGCGTCCGCAACACCCGGTTTAATTACCCACTTTTTTAAGGCCTCAGAATAATCAAAGTCATCAAAGGTGTAAAATCCGTCACTTACGTAGCCATACATCAAACCAACTGGCTGGCCGACAATAGCCCTGTAATCATCTGAACCGATATTTACGCCCCAGCCAGAGGAGACAATCATTTCATCTGCACCATTCAATTCAAGTACTTTGTTCCTGTTGAAGGCGATATTAAAAGCGGCGGACAAATTAAAATCTTTGGTATTTACCAAATTGCCATTCAAGCTAAGTTCCAACCCACGATTACGCGTGCTGCCTATATTTTGATATTGAGTCACATAACCAGAGCTGGAGGGCAGCGCTACATTTAAAATCAGATTTCTGGTGGTATTGTTATACAGGTCCATGGTGAAAGTCAATTTATTATCCAAAAAGGCAAGGTCCAGTCCCAAATTAGCAGAAGTCGTACTTTCCCATGTCAGGTTTTCATTTTTCAAGGTACTGGAAGTTCTAAGTGCGCTTTGCGCATTATCGTCAAAGTAAATTAATCGATTTGCCTGTGAGATAAAGCTATACTGCTGCCTCCAATAGGAACCCACTCTTGCATTACCCACATCTCCATAGCTCAAACGCACTTTTGCATCAGAGAGCCAATTTTTGGTTGCATGCATAAAACTTTCATCCGACAAACGCCATGCGCCGGCTACTCCAGGGAAAAAGCCCCACTGATGGCCGGGGGCAAACACATTTTTCCCATCCGCGCGGCCAATCAAAGTCAAAATATACTTGTCATTGTAGATATAATTTATACGGCTAAAAAAAGAGGACAATCTGGAAGGCTCTCCTATCGTCGTATAAGTTGGATCGGGCGTTCCATAATTCCACATGGCCAGTACATCATCTGCCGTAAAGTCAATGGGAAAGAATTTAGAGCTCAAAGCCGTCTCATTTGTTTGTTTGCTGCTTAATTCCTGACCAACAATGGCGGTGATTCTGTGTTTACCTCCATTTAGATTCAATTGATAATCGAGTACATTACTGACAGACCACATATATCCTTTTGAATCGTTTCTTCTAGCCACAGGTTGCCCACCATTGGCACTGGACTCTCCTGTTTATTTAAAAAGATATTGTCCGTATAGTCTTTCACAAAGGCATAGGAGCCTTTGGAAGTGAATTTTAGATTTTTGGCTATTTTCCAGGTGATTCCTGCATTAAATGTAGAATTAAAACGGTTTTGATAACGGTATTCATTAACGATATTATAAATTGGGTCATTTAAAGCGCTCAGGGCCTCGGCCGAAGTAGCATCTTCATCAGAGCCCAAACCACCAGTGCCGGGAGCGGTCAGACTTCTAACAGGTGCGTATTTAACGGCGTCACGTAACTTTTTGCCGCTGGAGACACTTGGTCCGGTAATCACCGTATTATACATTCTGGTATTAAAATCAAAGGTTAAACTGGGGCTGATAATTTTTCTGAGTTTACCACTAAAATAATCTCGTTTATAGGTGGAGTTCAGCATAATAAAATCTTCCTGATCATGCGTATAATTAAGGTTGTAAGTCAAAGACTTATCCCCTCCGCTTAAACCAACATTATAGCTTTGCTGAACACCCGTATGATCAAACAAACTATCTTGCCAGTTAATGCCCGGTTTAGATTTATAGATATCTATATCATCCCATTTCCCATAAGAGCCAAAGAAACCTGCATTTGGGCTCATGCTGGGATCGAGCTCTCTTTGATAGTAAACAAATTCATAGGGAGACAATACATCGGTCAAACGATATACATGACTCAGGGCTGTATAATTATTAAAAGTGATGTTCGATTTACCTGCGGAGCCTGATTTAGTCGTAATTAATATAACCCCGTTGGCTCCTTGTGCGCCGTAAATGGCTGTGGAGGCAGCATCTTTCAATACATCAATGGTCTTTATATCCTGAGGGGCAATATCATTAATATTCGGCACCTGGAAGCCGTCCACAATATACAAGGGAGAATTGTCCTGAGTAATAGAGCCTCCACCACGGACACGGACATTAATGGCAGCATCTGGAGAACCTTCTGTTACCGTCACATTCACCCCGGCAAGGCGCCCCTGGATTGCCTGTAACGCCGAAGTCGCGGGTAAATCTTTAAGTTCTTCCTCACTTATTGAAACAACAGAACCGGTAAGATCTTTTCGTTGAACCGTCCCATAACCTACCACAACAACGTCATTTAAGGAATTCTGATCCTCTTTTAAGGTTACGCGCATAGAATCTTGCCCATCTATAATTGGACGATTTTCAACGATATACCCCGTCATGGAAAAAGTAATCGTTTTAGGCTTTTGGGATTTGGAAAATTTAAGTACAAAACCACCCAGAGCATCTGTGGCGGCCCCGCTCAATTTAATGCCTTTCGCATCTTTAGCGATAACGGATACACCATGTAAAGGGATTCCCGTTTCGCTGGTAACCAATCCCGTGATCTTTTGCGAAAATAAGTGCACAGAGATCCAGCTGAAGGCTAATAATAAAAGCATTCTTTTCATACATGCAGATTTAAAAATTGTATATTTAAAAATAAACTACTGAACATTTGTAACAGAACTGATTTAGACATAAGGGGGCACCCCACAAAAAATCAAACTTTTTTGTAGCCAAATAAAGGCATTATGAATACCAATAGATATTTGAATCAATATGCTCGCATGAACCTTAATGAAAAGGAACAATGCCCATGATTACGCGCACTAAAATTGATAATCAATATAAGTTCTCTAAGCCCTCCTTTTAGTGCGTAACCTTGATTTACTACCCATAAAACAACAGGCAGCATTCAGGACTTTGGAATTAAAAAAATATTTATAATGGTAAATAATACGGTTCATCGCTTAGAAATATATTTAAGATATAAATAGATTGGGTCATTTTAGGGTATATTACCCTTTTGCTGACAAATTTTCTCCATGTAGTCTTCCTTTCCACTTTATTAATCAAAAGAAAAGAGCAATCCGGCTCCTGTAATTGCTGCATAGACACATTGTAAAACTGATTACTGTAATGCAGCCAGGGTATTGTTATTACAAAAAGCAAAGTATCTTTTTCCTTGTGATTCGTGTGTGGCACTATTTTCCCTGAGCCACATCCTAAAACCTTATGCAGATTCCCATTGCTTATTATATGATTCAAATGGAACAACTTCAAATTCACCATAGTTCTTACAAATGCCGGATTGTTCCGCCAATTTGCAAGTAGCCTAACACTAACACTTGCTTGTGCAATCGATAAACCAAAAAGGCAAAGAAAAAATAGAAGGCTATTTATATAATTCATTTTTGGAAAATTGATGTAAGTCAGATTAAATGTGCCAGTTAAATTTTTTGTATATTCTCTAACGAAGATATCATTCTTATGTTAAAAAAAAGCAATCATCCGCAAATAAAATTACGCAATCGATGCCAGTATCGATTGCTAAACATAAAAAATACAATATATCCCCCACGATGGGTTATTTAAAATAATTTCAATTTAGCTATTTAGCTAATTACCTGTTTACGAAGAATTTAAACACAATAAAACTCCAATTTATTGTTGAATAACAAAAAATAAAATCACTAATTAAAGCTTGTTTATCAGACAGAAACGGCTTCTATTCAATAACATAGTATGTAAAAGCTCCATTTATTTTTTGCCCCTATTGGATTTAACTTCTACTAAATTCAAGAGTAATTAAAATAAAAAAAGCCAAGCATTAAACGACCTAATCCATCCTGAAGGCGGCGATAAGTCGTAATAGCACTTGGCTAAACAAAAAATATTATACATTCATAGCAATGCTTAAACACAGCTATCATTAAAAAATTACAGTTGCACGCCATTTAGGACGTGTAAATAAATAAAGGTTACTTTTAATTAGAATAATTGTAGTATATTTGAATAAATTTCAAATATATGCTTAAGGACAAGATCTCGAAAATGCTCCCACATCTGAATGAGAAACAGAAACGGATCTATTTGGCTCTTGAAGCAGAAGATTTAGGTCATGGTGGTGTAAAGAAAGTTTCTGAAGCCTCTTCTGTTTCGAGAAAAACGATAATAAATGGCAAAAAAGAAATTGCAGAATCTGAGGCTAATATTGAAGATGAAGTTAATCAAGAGTCCGAAGTCGATATATTCCGGATTAGAAAACCAGGCGGTGGTCGCAAAAGTCTTAATGAAATCGATCCGGGACTATTTAGTGCACTTGAAACTATGTTAGAACCTGTAACAAGAGGTCATCCAGAAAGTGTTTTAAAGTGGACTTGCTTAAGTACTCGTAGTTTATCAGAAGCACTGAAAAAAAAGGGATACTCTGTTAGTCATACAAAGGTGGGAGAAATGCTAAAAGAAGCTGGATTTAGCCTTCAGGCAAACTCAAAGACACTTGAAGGTGGAAATCATCCAGATCGCAATGAACAATTTATGTACATAAATACAAAAACGGAGAAGTATATAAAAAGTGGATGCCCTGCAATATCAGTAGATACAAAGAAAAAGGAACTGGTAGGGGAATACAAGAATGGAGGCAAAGAGCTAAGGCCAAAAAAGAATCCTCGACCAGTCAAAGTACATGATTTCGGTAATACAAAGGCTGCCCCATATGGTATTTATGATATAGGTAATAACCAGGGATTTGTAAATGTTGGAACATCTTGTGACACGTCAGAATTCGCTGTATTTAGCATAGAACAGTGGTGGAAAAAGATGGGGAAAAAGCAGTTTCCAAACGCTACAAAAATCCTTATAACAGCAGATGGAGGTGGGTCAAATAGTCATAGGAACAAGCTTTGGAAAACTGAGCTTCAACGCCTAGCAAATAAAATAAAGCTGGAAATAACTGTTTGCCATTTCCCTCCTGGAACAAGCAAATGGAACAAAATCGAGCATAAATTATTTTGCCACATATCCATGAACTGGAAAGGAAGACCATTGGAGGATTATGAAACAGTAGTTCAGCTAATTAGTGCAGTCAAAACAAAAGGTGGATTAAAAGTCAAAGCAATTTTAGATCTTAATGAATATGAAAAGGGAATAACAATCTCAGATGAAGAGCTTAATAAAGTAAAAATTAAACGTCACCGTTTCCACCCTGAGTGGAACTATACCATTTCGCCAAATAAGTAACCTTTATTATTTTACAGCTCCTTATATTAACTTCATGGAAGCTAATATTTGCGGTATCCACCGCTTCATATAATTTATTCGCCTGTATATTTATGTGGTCAAAATAAATATGATTAACAGGCGATTCTGGCAGCCCGGTAATAGAAATACCCTGCTTTGCACTAGTGCAATAGACATGACTAATGTAAAAGTATTCAAACTTTGGTGTTGTTCTGGTAATAGGAGCCGCCACATGCGCCCCTTTATTTTGCTCATAGTAGCTATTAAATACGATAGCCGGCCCTTGGATATCATTCATAAATACACTGTCAATAAAGATATGATGCACCAGGCCCCCACGATCTCTGCCACTTTTAACCCGAATACCTGCATCAGTACCGATAAAACTGCAGTTTTTGACATAGATATTTTCCATACCGCCACCTTCATTACTGCCAATAACAAATCCACCATGGCCGCGGTATACTTTTGAGTCTGCTATAATGACATTTTTCAGGGTTGCTCCTTTGCCGCTGTCCTTCTTGGAGAAATTTGATTTCATACAAATACCGTCATCGCCGGCAGTGACTGTGCATTTATAGACAACGACCCTTTTACTATCCCCTATATCCATGCCATCACCATTCTGGGCATACCATTCATTATTGATTTTTACATCCCGAATAACCAAATCTGTGCATCTTTTAGGCACCAATGCAAATTTAGGCGCATTCATAAAAGTAGGTCCATCAATCAAGACACGCTGACAGTCACTCAGCAAGACCATATAAGGGCGCAGAAAATCTCTGGCAGGCAAATAATCGGCCTCAGTAGCGAGTTTTCCTTTATGCCTTATATCCTTTAAGTATTTCTCTCCATTTAAAGCTTCCTTACTAGGCCACCACATATTACCATCGTTACTGACAGCCCCACCTTTTTTTAATAATGCAGTCCATTGCGCGGCCGTTGTTTTTACCTTTTTTACAGGTCGCCAGCAATCACCATTACCATTGATAATACCTGTTCCGGTAATAGCAATATCGTGCAATTTCTGACCATAAACCGGAGACATAACCGTATAGCTTCCAGGTTTACCAATCAAGGGGAATTTACTATGATCTTTTGTGAATAACAAAATAGCCCCTTCCCTTAGATGTAGATTGATATTACTTTTGAGCTCAATAGGTGCGGTCAGCCATATGCCGGCAGGGATAATAACTGTTCCCCCACCTTTAGTAGCGCATAGATCAATTGTACTTTGAATCGCCATTGTATTTAAAAAAGAGCCATCGCCAATTGCTCCATGAGCCGTTATACTATCTTTAAAATCAGGTATCTTGGGCAGTTCAGGAACGCCCATTTTAAAGGGCGCTCCCTGTACATAGTTTTCAATTTCCTGCTGGATATGTTTTTGAGCACGCGCGCTCAAAAACATAATTGACAGTAGGATTATCCAGGTATATTTTGAAACAGATAAACGCATAACTAATGATTATTTAAAATTTATATTATCTCCAACGAGGGTCTCCAGCCGTCTTTCGGCCCGAAAATCCTTCATCCTTAATGGTGAAATCACCGGCCTCATTTGGGAGTGGAAAATCAAAAAGGCCATGGTGCGGTGTTGTAAATCGACATTGTTCTGCCTTGAATGCTGAATTTCCTTAAATGAGGCTTTGGTCTCATACTTATTGTGCATGAACAGTTATAAGATAGGAATATGTTGCCATTTCAACATATTATATTACTTCTAGCGAGGGTTGCTAATGATACTAAGGCTGCAATTGGAAAATATTCAATAACGCCCTTTACAGACTTTAATATGACCAAAGATATACATCCAGCAACCTGCCTACCAAATTTTCAAGCGGATTTGCGACCCCATGAATTATTGCCAACTCATTGCCCTGTCAATGCTTTTCACCGGCAAATGGAAATAACGCAGAAGGCGTATGCGCCTTGTCCATAATTATTTCCATCTGCTTTACAATAGCAGGATTTTTATCTGCCAGATCTATTGTCTCTGCCGGATCTTGTTTAATATTATAGAGCAAAAGCTTGCCATTGGGATTTTGATCCACATTTAGTCTAATAGCCTTCCAGTCTCCCTTCACGACAGCTTGTTTACCACCTTGTTCGTGCAACTCAAAATACAGGTAATCATGCTTTTTTGTTTTCCTTTCCCAAGCAGATCCGGCACAAAAGAGATTCCGTCAATATGATCTGGAATAGACTTCTTTTCCCCTGCAAGCGAGACAAAAGTGGGTAGTAAGTCCCAGAAGGCAAAGACACCATCTGATACGCTGCCTGGCTTAATCTTGCCCGGCCAGCTCACCGCAAAAGGTTCTCTGATACCTCCTTCGTATAAATCCCTTTTTACACCTCTAAATGGGCCATTGCTGTTAAAAAATGCAGGATCGGCGCCACCTTCAATATGCGGCCCATTGTCGCTGGTAAAAATGATAATGGTGTTTTTATCCAGGCCGCGGGCTTTAAGTCTTTGCATAATTTGTCCTAAATACAAATCCAGTCGGGTGACCATGGCAGCAAATGCTGCATGTGGATATTGTTGAGACGCATACCCATGATCTACCGCCTTTGGGCCATAATCACGCCCTTTGTACTGTGTTTCCGGAAATTTCCCTTTATAAGAGGCAAAAATGGAATCATCCGGAACAATTAATTCCGCATGAGGCAATATATAGGGTAAAAACATAAAAAAGGGAGTCTTATCAGATTGCTGATCTATATAATCCAGTGCTTTTTGTTGAATCAAATCTGGCGCATATACCGCTTGTCTGGTAAAATCTGCATTTTGGGTAAGCAGGACTTTTTGATCATCATCCCAGAGGTGATCCGGATAATATCTATGGGCAAGTGATTGGCTGTTATAACCATAAAAGTGGTCGAATCCCTGTTTCAGCGGGTCTCCGGTACTTCCTATATAACCCAGCCCCCATTTTCCAAAGGCGGCTGTATGATATCCTGCTGATTTCAAAAGCGCTGCGAGTCCTTTGCCAGTGATTGGTAAAGGCTCTTGCCCTTCAGGCGGCACCGATTTATTACCACGAATATAGGTATGGCCAGTGTGTTGCCCTGTAAGTAGTGTAGATCTGGAAGGTGCACAAATGCTGGTACCGGCATAGAAATGGGTATATACGCGACCTTCTGCAGCCAACCTATCCATATAGGGCGTTCTAATTTTGGTTTGTCCGTTAAAGCCAACATCCCCATAACCTAAATCATCTGCCAGCAAAAAAACAATGTTAGGGCGTCCTCCCGTTTGTTTGACGATGTCCTTATTGTCCTTTTTAATAGTGCCCATGGTATTTAAAGGCTGCGCTTGGATGCAAAGTGGTAACATGAATACAAGGGTGAGGTAAATGACCAAAACCTTAACGCCCCTACTACAACGACCTGCAAAAAAACTTTCCTGTAAACGCCTTATCAACTTGGTTGGGTCAGCACCATGAATCAATTGATCCCCTTTTTGCTTGCTCATTTTAAATCCATTATGTGATTTATAGTAATATATATGTCGGTTCTCTAATCCTCCATACAACAATTTAAAGGTAATTGATTCAAATTGCACCTCCCCTGAAACGTGCTTTTAGGATAACTGAGTATAATAATTTAGAAAAGATTCAAAAAATAAACCGAGCCATATTGGTGCTCAAAATAAACAAATGCTACTATCTGGTTAAATAAATGCAGTCTCCATGAAGTGCTAAAATTTCTGGGCATTAAAGCACTTTTTCATATTGTTTGTTAACTGTTTTCGGTAGATTGCCTTTGATATCACTTCCAAACCTCACTTTATTTTCAGTTTTTCCTCATCCAAAATTAACGTACTTTTGCACCCACAAAATAAAAGAACATGGCTTTACAGGCAGGAATTGTAGGACTTCCCAATGTTGGAAAATCCACCCTTTTTAATGCACTAAGCAGTGCCAAAGCACAGGCTGCAAATTTCCCATTTTGTACCATTGAGCCCAATGTAGGGGTCATTACCGTACCGGATACGCGCCTGACAACGCTTGAATCACTGGTGAAGCCCCAGCGCGTGGTTCCTACTACGGTAGAGATCGTAGATATTGCGGGATTGGTAAAGGGAGCCAGCAAGGGGGAAGGGCTGGGAAACCAGTTTCTGGGCAATATCCGGGCAACTGATGCCATTATTCATGTCGTACGCTGTTTTGACAATGACAATGTCATCCATGTGGATGGCAGTGTAAATCCGGTCAGGGATAAAGAAATTATTGATATTGAGCTCCAGTTCAAAGACCTGGAAACCATTGAAAAAAGATTAGCCGCTCAGAAAAACAGGCAAAATCTGGTGGAGATAAGGATGCCCAGCGTGGAGTTGAGATCTTAAAAGAACTCAAAGCCCACCTCGAATCCGGCCAAAATGCCCGCAGTTTTGATATTTCTAAGGAAGAAAAGACGAAGTTTTTAGATGAACTCTGCTTACTCACCATAAAACCTGTTTTATATGTGTGTAATGTCGACGAAGGATCCGTCATCTCTGGAAATGCACATACCGAGGCCTTATTAAACGCTGTTAAAGACGAAAAAGCCGAGGTAATTTTCATCAGTGCCGCCATCGAAAGCGATATTGCGGTGATGGAAAGCTATGAAGACCGTCAGATGTTTTTAGAAGATATGGGACTGACAGAAAGTGGCGTTGCTCGTCTGATCCAATCCACTTATAAATTACTGAATCTGGCTACTTATTTTACCGCCGGCGTTCAGGAAGTAAGAGCCTGGACCATCACCAAAGGGTTTATCGCACCACAGGCAGCCGGTGTGATCCATTCTGATTTTGAAAAAGGATTTATCCGAGCAGAAGTTATTAAATATGAGGATTTTGTAAAATATAAATCCGAGGCCGCTTGCAGGGAAAATGGCAAACTGTCCGTTCAGGGAAAAACCTATGTTGTGGAAGATGGCGATATCATGCATTTCCTCTTTAACGTATAGGTTATTTATTTTTGATTTGGCAGGGCACAAACCAATCCTGGCAATGCATACAAAAGCCTGAAGTTCAATTGCGGCACTTCGGGCTTTTGTATGCGTTGCCAATAAGTTATTAATACAATATCCTCATTTTCCAATACAGTATATTCAACTATAATGATTATCACTATATTACAATGAAACTGGTGTAAATTTATATCCATTTAACTTAGTACTGTCACTTACATAACTAGTCTCTGTTAGAAAAATCTGTGATACTGATTCCGCTTGAGTTTCAGTAAATTTATCAGCTCTGGTTAATCGCTGTGAACATGGGCCACCCCGTTTCAGTCATGTGGACCATTTTTTATCATCGTATATGGGCCAGTCTTTAGGTCTTTTTGAAAGCAAAAATTAGGCGCTTTTCGACCAGCTCTTCATTATTTTTGAAATCAATTTCCTTCATTATGGGCCAGTTTGTATTATTTCATTATGGGCCGGAAAATATTAAATTGATAAGAATAATGGGCCAAAATCACATTAATACACACTTACTGTGGGTCACTTTCTTATTGTCTCCAAACTAGATATAAGTCTATGCGGCGCGGCAAGTTAGCCGGAGCGTAGCGGATGAGCTTGCCGCGCCGCATAGACTCATAAAGGCATTTGTTCACATAGGGCTTTGTATTGAGATTTAGGTCAAATAAATAGAACATAGGAACGCTACATTCTTTTATAAATATGAATGGCGTCCTAAAAAAAAGAAAAAGCGCATCGTCTAAAAACAGATAGTTATGCCATTGAAAAGGATGTTGATTCCCAATGGACCTTGGCCTACTTTGTGACAGTTGTCGTAAGATATTTGATTTAGTAGAATCCCTTAAGGGAGAGGTTTCCAATTTAAAGGGCTGGCGTAAACTAAAGTCAAATTATAGAAAGTTGAAAGCGCAGTACCGGTCTACCATGTTCCAGGTTATATAAAGGCAGGATAGTTGAGAAGAAGAAAGCCTCTGTAGAGACACTACGTAGAGGACTACATTAAGATGGGAAATGAATTGATCGTAAAAACCAATGATATCCTTAAAAATAATACTTATTTAGCACACAAAACTAAATTTAATCACAAGTATTTGCGACCATATAGCCAATTATACTAGCAATAAGTTTCCCAATCTTGACATCAAGCTGCTCCATAAACAGCAATCAAGATTAATTCCAAATACTGACATTTTCTTCTGACATCATTTTTTAATGACTATTCTTAGATTTTACCTTTAAACCAATCGGACTTAATTTATATTTTGCGTTTTTGCTATATTTATTTTCATTTTTAACTAATACCACAAGACCAGCATCAATTGCGGGCATTAAGTATTTTTCACGAAAATGCTTCCTATCTGAAAGATCCAGTAAATCCTGTAGTTCCTGCCTATTGTGTTCTCCACTAAAAATAGCCAATAGCAGCTTTACTTGTGGGGTAACCTGGGGGTATCCTGGGGGGTATCCTGGGGGGTACCCGCCTCTGAAACAGGCAAGGATATTCTTGTAAAATTATCCATAAAATAAAAACACTTTTTACCGTAACTTTTAACAATTCTTGGAACGCCAGACCCAAGTTGCTCTACCAGTTCCAAATCCCTAAAAACGCGCATTAATTCTCGATTCCTTGGAATGGAAATTCCAGCAAAAAAATCTCTTTCAGATAAACTTTCCGGCAATGTTCCAGCAGATGTAATTTCAATTCGATCAGCAAAAATTTCAAATTTAGGTGGGACTTCAATAGTAAACAAATTATGAATTATGGAATTTATTATTGCTTCCCTCAGTGCTACCGGTTCCCAGAGACGCCTATCAATACGTTCCTTAGATGTAATTCGTGTAGTTGTTCGATTTTCTAATTCAATTTTATCCAAAACACTTTTAGTTGCCTTAACCAACGAGCAATAACCATATTCATTATTCTCAATTAAATCGACACGGTCTAATCCGCTATATTTTGCGACCTTAATGGAAATATTATTTTCATCTGAAAGTAAATAACCGGCATAATTGTATTCACCATCCTCAGTAATTAGGTCTAATGATCTCATGAACTGGCTATTCAATGATTTACCACGTGCATCATAGTATATTCGCAATTGTTCAAAGGTAAGATCTTGCCTGTGAGACCGCATTTTACCAATTGAATTTCGTGTCCGACTAGCAAATAGCTTTTCAATCATGGCTAAAGGCATCGGCTCTGCTGCAGTGCCTAAACGGATATAACAACTTTTATGCGTCATTCCATATTTCTTTTTATAATATGGCTTCTCACTTCCACTTGCAACCGTCAGTAATTCAGGAAGGCTATTACCTCTTTCTCAATGTCTACATCGGCATTAATTTCTCTTTTGTATTCTACACGACTTGTTTCGCTCATTATTAGATTATTTAGATAACGGAATCAAATAAACAAGTTATTTCTTAGGCGAAGATCAAAAAATAATTATAATTAATAGAATTCTTTGTAAATTGAGTAAACAGGCTAAGTAATCTCGTTAAATTTCATATAGATCACAAAGATAATAAAAACAAATATTGCCAACCAATTTAATGCATCAAAATTCTCATTTGCCAATACAGAATTTCTCATAATTTCCCTCAAGGTATTTAAAATTTATAGCCTACTCCTAGTTTAAGCGCACTTATTTTTAGATTTGCCCCATCCAGCCCATCAGCCGTTTTTGTCACTGATCCAAATAGCGGGTTGTATCGCAGGTCTACAAATAATCCTTTGTGAATATAATAGGTACCTCCGGCAGCCAGCCCCATCTGAAAAGTCTCAAAATCTGTCATATGCTTCTTTTCTGTCACGACGCCATTGGTCTCTAATGTTCCTTTGCCACTGAGATTAAAATTCAGGGTGGGTCCAAAATTTAAACTTAATCTTGGCACAACAAAAAACTTTGCGAGTAAGGGCACATTTATCTGATTTAAAGAAAGTTTTGCCATTGAAGTGGTATTTTCTGGGTCATTATACCTAAAATTAACCCGGCTATATAAAGCCTCCACCTGGATTTTAAACTGATTGGAAGGGTCACTTGGCGATATTTCCATTAAACCACCACCCCAAAAACCTATACGACTGTCCCCTGTAGTCGTTTCACTATTGTAATCGATTTTGGAATAATTCAGGCTTGCGCCTGCTTTAATCCCAAATCTGACACTCGTCTGTGCTTTCACAGCGGGCAACATAAAAAAGAGCCCACAAGCGATTAATCCTGCAATAAATAACTTCTTCATATATTAAAATTTAAAATGTTTAAATTAGCCTCCTTGCTGATAATCCTAAAAAATCTCCATTATATAGAAAACTTTCGATTCATTATTTTCAGACCAAAGCGCCGATTGACCATGAAGGCAAAATAAATGCATTTGCCGATTGGAAGGCGATGCCTTCGGTCAAATTACCGTTAAAAGCAGTGGTTATAAAACCTGTTTTAATACCATTTCATTTGCACACCATTAACAATTGACTGATTTGAATCCAAAAGAAAATGAAGTCGGGCTACCCCAAGATCTGCACAACTTATCAACCGTTTGCGAAAGTCCTCGTTCCCCGCTTTTTTTATTTGTAGACAATGTTATCTTTGCACATCTTTAAAAGTCATAATAACTAACAATGAATTTATTTGACCAACAGTCTACAGAATTTATCAGGCGCCATATCGGCCCGAGTGAAACAGAGACTCAACAAATGCTTGCGACAATCGGAGAAACTTCTACCCAGTCCCTGGTAGAGAAAACCATTCCAAAAAGCATCCACCTACAAGCAGAACTGGATTTACCAGCTAGCATTTCTGAGCAGGAGTACCTGCAGGATATCTGGATGACCGCCTCAAAAAATAAAGTCTACCGCACTTATATTGGCCAGGGCTATTATAATACAATCACGCCTTCTGTGATTCTTAGAAATGTATTTGAGAATCCAGGATGGTATACCTCCTACACACCTTATCAGGCAGAAATCTCACAGGGAAGACTGGAAAGTCTACTGAATTTCCAGACAGTGGTCAGTGACCTGACCGGCCTGGAACTGGCCGGAGCTTCTTTACTGGATGAAGCGACGGCCGCCGCAGAGGCCATGGCCATGTTATTCCATCACGCCAATCCTCGCAGGGCAGAAAAACCTAAGTTTTTTGTGGATAATGCTATTTTCAGGCAAACCAAAGATGTGCTGGAAACCAGGGCGCTTCCCATCGGAATAGAAATCATATTTGGGGATTATAATAATGCCCTTATAGATGAGACCTATTTTGGTGCACTGGTTCAATACCCTAACAGTTATGGCACCATTGAGGATTATAAAGATTTTATCCAGCAAGTACATAGCCAGGGTGGCTATATTGTCATGGCAACTGATCTGCTGGCCTTAACACTACTTACTTCGCCCGGAGAGCTCGGCGCAGATGTTGCGGTAGGTTCTGCTCAGCGTTTTGGCGTACCCCTTGGCTTTGGTGGACCACACGCCGCCTTTTTTGCCACCAAGGATGCTTTCAAAAGAGGCATTCCGGGTCGTATTATCGGCGTCAGTGTAGATGCTCAGGGTGGTCATGCATTACGCATGGCGCTGCAGACCAGAGAGCAGCATATCAAAAGAGAAAAAGCAACTTCCAATATCTGTACTGCCCAGGCACTGCTGGCTAATATGGCTGCGATGTATGCCGTTTACCACGGACCTAAAGGCCTTACAGAAATAGCGACTAGAATTAATATCATAGCCCAGGCCATTGAAGAAGAACTTACTGTACTTGGATTTGAGCAGTTGAACGATACTTATTTTGATACCTTGCGGGTTAAAGCAGACAGGCAGCTGATCGAACCCCTGGCCCTGCAAAATCAAATCAATTTTCAGTATTATGAGGATGGCACCGTAGGCATCTCCATAGATGAAACCACGACGCAAAAAGACGCCCTGGATATTGTCTTTGTATTTGCCGCTGCAAAAGGCTCAGATGAGGCGACTATCGGATTTGACAGTGAACAGACTCAGGCCGGCAAAATACCAGCCTCCCTAAAACGCACTTCTGCCTTCCTTACCCACCCTGTTTTCAACAGCCATCATAGTGAAACTCAAATGATGCGCTATATAAAGAAGCTGGAAAAAAGAGACTTGGCATTAAACACCAGTATGATCTCACTGGGTAGCTGCACCATGAAACTAAATGCAGCCACGGAAATGATTCCACTCAGCTGGCCCGAATTTGCCAGCATTCATCCATTTGTACCAAAGGATCAGGCGGCTGGTTACCAACAGGTGATTGATGAACTCAGTAATTATCTTTGTGAAATTACTCAATTTGATGGCTGCAGCCTGCAGCCCAATAGTGGCGCTCAAGGGGAATTTGCTGGTTTGAATACCATTATGGAATACCACAGAGCAGCCGGTCAACCGCACAGAAATATTGTGCTTATTCCGATCTCTGCACATGGCACCAACCCGGCATCTGCTGTCATGGCGGGCATGAAAGTGGTCGTTGTCAAAAGTGATGACAGAGGCCTTGTGGACGTGGAAGACCTTCGCAGTAAGGCGGAGCAATACAAAGACGCGCTGGGCGCTCTGATGATCACCTACCCTTCTACCTACGGAATTTTTGAGGAAAGCATCCGGGAAATCTGCCAGATTATACATGATAACGGCGGCCAGGTGTATATGGATGGTGCCAATATGAACGCACAGGTAGGTTTTACTGCCCCTGGGTATATCGGCGCTGATGTCTGTCACCTGAATTTACACAAGACCTTTGCCATTCCTCATGGTGGCGGCGGCCCAGGTGTAGGTCCTATTTGTGCCAAAAAGCATTTATTACCCTTTTTGCCAGGTCATTTTACATTAGAAAAGGCCGGACCAGTGAGTGCAGCTGCTTATGGCAGTGCTTCTATCCTGCTGATTAGCTATGCTTATATCAGAATGCTTGGTGCAGCAGGGGTTAAAAAATCAACGGAATATGCTATTTTGAACGCTAATTACATGAAAGTCAGGCTAGCTGAATTCTACCCGATTTTATATGCAGGTAAAAATGGCACCTGTGCCCATGAGTTTATTGTGGATTTGCGGCCTTTTAAGGCAGCGGCAGGTATTGAGGCAGAGGATGTCGCCAAACGACTGATGGATTATGGATTCCACGCCCCTACGATGAGCTTCCCTGTACCGGGGACCATTATGATCGAACCCACTGAAAGTGAAGATAAAGGCGAACTGGACAGATTCTGCGATGCAATGATCAGTATATATAAAGAGATTGATGCCGTTCAAAACGGCGTCGCAGATAAAACAGATAATGTACTGAAAAATGCGCCCCATACACAACGGGTGATCTGTGACGACAATTGGGAACATGCTTATTCTCGTCAGACGGCCGCCTTTCCATTGGCCTATATCAGAGAAAACAAATTCTGGCCTGCAGTAGCCCGTATTAACAATACCTATGGCGACCGCAACCTGATTTGTACCTGCGAGCCTATAGAGAGTTATATGGAGGACTCACAATAGTAATCTCCTGTTAATAAGTTAATTAGGTAAAAGGCTTCCCTTTATTTGCGTAAGCCTTTTTCTTTTATACATTTGTCTCATGAAAAAGATCATCATCACAATAGACGGCTATTCATCCTGTGGCAAAAGTACCCTGGCTAAACAACTGGCTAAACGATTGGATTACATCTTTATAGACAGTGGAGCCATGTACCGGGCCATTACTTTATATTTTTTGGATAATAAAGTAGATATTCAGGATCCTACAACCATTGAATCAGCACTTGCAAAAATTCAGCTGGAATTTAAAAATAATAACCACACGGGCCAATCTGATATCTGGCTGAATGGAGAAAATGTAGAAAAGGCCATCCGGACCATGAAAATCTCTAACCATGTCAGTGAAGTGGCAGCCCTTGAAGCAGTGCGTCATTATGCGGTCTCCCAGCAACAGGCGATGGGCGAAAAAAAAGGCATTGTCATGGATGGCAGGGATATAGGTACTACCGTATTCCCAAAAGCCGAATTAAAAATATTTATGACGGCCAGCATTGAAGTCAGGACGCATCGCCGTTACGATGAACTAAAACCTAAGTTTCCCGATATCTCCCTGGAAGAAGTCAAAGAAAATCTATTAAAAAGAGATTTAATTGATTCCACCCGTAAAATCAGTCCACTCAGGCAGGCAAAAGATGCGATTACACTGGATAATTCCAAACTATCCATGCCACAGCAACTAGATATTGCCGCCGGCTGGGCAGCAGAAATCCTAAAAGGTCAATTAGCAACTGTGGATAAATCGGCCTAGTTGCAGTAAAAATACCTCTTTGGCCCTTACCTGCAATTTCTTTGCAGTGTACCTGCAAAGCGCCATATATATAATAGAAAAAGGAGGTGAGCCAATTAATTAATTGGCTCACCTCCCTTTTCTATTTTAACCAATTCCTTATTATGCGGTTATTATCCCCGTCTTTGACGATCAGGTATTAGCATTCGCGTGTTACATTCGCCTTTACGCTTAGAGTTTGCGCACCCAGATATTACGAAAACTAATAGGTTTGCTGCCATCTCCATGTGCCTGTAATTTAATAGGGCTAGGACCGTGAGCAGCGCCTTTGTAAGTTGGTTGACCGATATACAAGGTGGGACCCTTTAAGATAAAATTATTCTGCACCAAGACGCCATTGAAAAAGGCTGTCACACGGGCAGGAGACTTAAGTGTGCTGTCCGCATTAAACCTTGGGGCCGTCCAGATCACATCATAAGTCTGCCACTCGCCGGGCATGCGGGCCGGATTTACCAAAGGAGCATGTTGTTTATAAATGGAACCTGCCTGTCCATTGGTATAGGTCTTATTTTTATAAGAATCAAGAATCTGCAGTTCATAACCAGCATCACCCGAACCAATAGAGGCTAAAAACAAACCACTGTTACCGCGGGCCTGACCTTCTCCTTCCATATCGGCAGGAATACGCCACTCAAGATGTAATTGATAATCCTCGAACTTTTCCTTGGTCTGTATATTCCCCGCTTTTTTATTAACGGTTAATATACCGTTGGCCACATCCCACTGAGCTGGTGTTCCGGGGTTATTTACGGACTCCCAATGACTCAGGTTCTGACCATTGAATAGTATAATCGCATCAGAGGGAGCTTGTTGATTAGTCGCCCCAGGTGTTACGACTGCCGGAACTGGTGTGTAGAATTCTGTATCTTCCGGTTTTTGCGCCATAGCGTTAAATGAGCTTGCCAGTAGCATACCGGCGGCGAATACATAAACTGTCTTATTCATAGTTTTTGTTTGATAATCACAATAATGGATTTCAAATGTATGAAAAACCGACAAATAAAATGAGCCGTTGGCATTTTGTTTAACAATCAACCACTGCTATTGGCCTTAAAGGTCCGCCCTTATTTGAACCGCTGCCATCTACTAAAGGCAGCAGCATCGTTATTTTATTTAATTGATTATTAATAGCTTAAGTAATATGACCTCAATTCTTATCCCCTTAAAGGCTTTTATCCATTACCCTTCCACAGAATATTACGGACACCTTCGACTGGTGATTAAAGCGATACGCCGCGTTTCCAGGGTATAAAATCATATTGGCGATTTCTTTCTGCAGCGATTATCTGACGCCCGCTGGCCACCTCTATGACATAATCCAATATACGGGCGCCCGCCTGCTCTATGGTCTCCGTTCCCTCTATGATGGAGCCAGTATTGATGTCAATAATATCCGGCATTTTTTCCGCCAGCGGTGTATTGGTCGCTAGTTTAACAACCGGGGCAATCGGATTGCCCGTGGGTGTGCCCAGTCCCGTGGTAAATAACACGATATTAGCCCCTGCACCTACTTCCGCCGTACAGGATTCCACATCGCTACCAGGTGTACAGAGCAGATTTAACCCAGGCTTTATTTGTTTCTCTGGATAATCCAATACGGCCGTAACCGGGGAAGTGCCGCCTTTTTTAGCTGCACCGGCGGATTTAATGGCATCCGTAATCAGTCCGTCTCTGATATTACCTGGTGAAGGATTCATATCAAAACCCGAACCGACGGCCACAGCGCGGTCATTATAAGCTTTCATTAAATGTGAGAAGCGCGCTGCTGTCGCTTCATCAACACAGCGGTCGCTTAGATTTTGCTCCACGCCGCAGAGTTCAGGAAATTCAGAAAGTATTACTGAACCTCCAAGTGATACCAATAGATCGGAGGTATAGCCGATGGCAGGATTGGCCGAGATACCGGAAAATCCATCACTTGCGCCGCATTCCAGCCCAATGCATAATTTACTCAGCGGTGCCGGTTTTCGCTGCATTTGATTAGCCTGCATGAGCCCGGCAAAGGTCTGTTTGAGTGCCTGACTTAAAAAGGTCTCAGTTACACCGATCTTTTGCTGTTCCAATATATAAAGTGGTTTATCAAAATCAGCTGCCCGTTTTTTGATTTCTGCTTTTAATATACTGGCCTGTGCATGTTGACAGCCCAGACTTAATACTGTGGCTCCCGCCACATTGGGGTGCGTTATATAGCCAGCCAGCAGGCCACATAATGCATCAGAGTCTTCTCTGGTACTGCCACAGCCACCGGTGTGACTTAAAAACCGGATACCATCCACGTTTTTAAATAACCTTTCCTTTTTGGGTGCTGCTACCTCTGTTGCCAGATCAGCTGTCAGGATATCTTCGATACTTTTACCACTTTTATATAAATCAATCAGTTGTCCTGACTGAATATCGACCGTTTCTGTTTTACCGTAGCCCAGATCTTCTACCAGGGCTTTTTCCAGTTTGCCCAGATTTTTATTTTCACAGAATACTAAAGGAATCACCAACCAGTAATTAGCAGTTCCAACGCTGCCATCGGATCTGTGATAGCCCATAAAATGTCTATCTTTAAAGGCACTTGTATCCGGCTTGTGCCAATCCAAATGGCGCTCACCAATGACAAAGTCACTGGCAGCATGGCTTAAATTTCCCAGGTTTATGGCCTCTCCGGTAGCAATGGGTTGTTTTGCCTTGCCGACAAGCACCCCATACATGTAAACCTTTCCCCCCGTTTCAATATCCTCAATCACAAATTTATGCTTTGCTTTTACGGCGTCTCTTAGTGTGTACACTTTATCGCCAAAACTCACTGTTTCGTCCTTTTGCAGGTCTTGCAGCGCCACCAGTACATTATCTCTTGGATGTACCTGCAGAACTTTTTTCTTATTCACCTTGTATGTTTTATTTATAATAATGGTTACTCAACCCAAAAGCCATCCTTAGGCATTGGCCAGGGCTCTGTCTAAATGGACATAGCCACCGTCTATATGTAAGAGTTGACCGGTTGTATGGGATGATTTTTCAGACAGTAAGAATGCCGTGGTATTGGCAATTTCTTGGGTCGTTGTCATCCGGTTGCCCAACGGAATCCTGGATGTAATATCCGCTAGTTTAGCCTCGGGATCCGGCAGCGTTTTAATCCACTCCGAATACTGCGGCGTCCAACACTCAGCCACCACAATAGCGTTTACACGAATCTGGTATTTAAGCAGTTCCACTGCCCATTCTCTGGTCAATGCATTTCTGGCTCCATTGGCTGCTGCATACCCGGAGGTATTGCCTTGGCCAACTTCTGCCGTCTTGGAAGAAATATTGACAATGCTGCCCTTGGAGGCAATCAGTGCCGGCAGGCCGTGATGGACTAATAAGTAGTAGTGAACAACATTCTTATGCATGGAGGCAATAAAGCCTTCATAGCTGCCATTTTCAAGACCTACTCCATCATTATGACCCGCATTATTGACAATGCCGTCAATGCGGCCATAAGCCTCTAGTACTGCATCAATTACTTTTTTGCTATTTTCTGGCACATTAAGCTCCGCCTCAATAGCGGTTCCTTTGCCACCGGCAGCCAGTATCTCAGAGAGTTTTTTCTGATTGTCTGCCGCTTTTCTGCCAACGATAACCACCTGGGCACCCTCAGCTGCCAATACATCTGCTATTGCGGCACCGATGCCTTTGGCACCTCCTGTCACGATTATTACCTTATCTTGCAAACCTAAGTCCATAATATCTTACGCTTCTAGTTGTGTAAATTTAAATTCCGTAAAACCTCGCACAGTTTCCCCCAAATATGGCCTTTTTATCCTGGTCACTGAGCGGTTCAAAATAATCTGTCAATACTTCCAGCCATTTATCATAGGAAGTTGCCACCAGGCAGACCGGCCAGTCACTGCCAAACATCAGTCGATCAGCGCCAAATGCGTCCAGCACTGTATCCAGCGCTGGCTTAAGATCTTCTATTTTCCAATGGTGCCAGTTAGCCTCTGTTACCAGGCCTGAGACTTTGCAATAAACATTTGGAAACTTGGCCAGTTGACGGATCTGCATCTGCCAGGTTTTTATCTCCCCTGTTTTAAGATCCGGCTTGCCTATATGATCCAGGACTAATTTAGCGCTATTGTCACCGGCTGATAACTTTTCTACCAAACCTAGGATATTTGCCAGCTGACTATGATAAACCAACAGATCATAGGTAAAGCCTTTGGAATGGATATATTGTACACCTTTTTCAAAAAGGCCATCCGCCAAAAAAGAATGAACATCCGCCTCGCCCTGCAAAATGTGCCGAAAGCCTTTTAAAACCGTATGATCTTTAAACCCATCCAGGGTTCTTGCCAGCTCAGGGCCCTTTAGATCCACCCATCCGACAACTCCTTTGATAAAATCATATTGACCAGCCAGCTGTAATAGAAAATCGGTTTCTGCCAGGGATTGATCTGCCTGTACGGCGATACAACCCGCTATATTATTTTGCTTTAATATAGGGGCTAGATCCGCCGGCAGAAAATCCCGCTGGATCTTTACCATATCTCCTGTAATCCAGCTATCTCTAATCGGATCATACTGCCAGAAGTGTTGATGGGCATCAATTCTTTGCATATGCCACTGCAGTTTGCTTTGAACGACCTAACCCTTCTATACCCAATTCTACCACATCTCCTGGTTTCAGATACCAGGGTTCAGGTTTCATACCCAGGCCTACTCCTGCAGGCGTACCGGTAGAGATAACATCTCCTGGCAGCAAGGTCATAAACTGACTCAGATAGCTCACCAGATACTGTACATTGAAAATAAAATCTGAGGTAGAAGAATCCTGCAGTCGCTTTCCATTTACGTCTAACCATAAATGCAGGTTATTGGGATCTGAGATTTCATCTTTGGTCGCCAGATAGGGTCCGAGTGGTGCAAAGCTGTCGCAGCCCTTTCCTTTTACCCACTGACCACCTCTTTCAATCTGAAATTCTCTTTCACTATAATCATTTAAAAGTGCGTAACCAGCTACATAATCCAATGCCTCGCCTTGCTCCACATAACTGGCTTTCTTACCAATCACCACGGCCAGTTCCACTTCCCAGTCTGTTTTTACTGAATTTTTAGGGATTACCACCTGATCATATGGCCCACAAAGAGCTGTGGTCGCTTTGAAAAACACAATAGGTTCTTTGGGGATCTGAGCGCCCGTCTCAGCAGCGTGCTTGGCGTAATTTAGGCCGATACAGATGATTTTTGAGGGCCTGGCCACCGCACTGCCCCATCTTTGATCCTCGGCTACTTCAGGTAGATTACCTTCATTTTTCATTACGTAATCTGCCAGTTTTTCCAGCCCGCCGGATGCAAAGAATGCTTCATCATAATCTTTCACAACATCTGAGGTATCAAAACGTTTTTCTCCAATTAAGACACCTGGCTTTTCCTGCCCCACTGCACCAAATCTTATTAACTTCATGATATGTTTATTTTTCTTTTTGCTGGTATATGTATATATTATTTTTAATTATTGATCCTGATAAAGCCCCCATCAATAGGATAATCACAGCCGGTAATAAAGCCGGCCTCATCACTGCATAGATATAAAATCAGATCCGCAATTTCCCTAGGACTAGCCATCCGGCCAATGGGCTGTGTGGCGGAGAGTTTTTCAAACATTTCCTGTTCCTTACCCGGATAATTTTTCGCCAAAAAACCGTCCACAAAAGGGGTGTGCACCCTGGCTGGAGAAATACAATTACAACGGATGCCTGCTTTTACATAATCCTTGGCCACAGATAATGTCATGGCAAGCACAGCACCCTTACTCATGGAATAGGCAAACCTATCTGGAATGCCTACGCTGGAAGCGATGGAGGCCAGATTCAGGATCACTCCTTTTTTTGCCGCTTCCATCCGGCTAATAGCTGCCTGCATAGAGTTATAAACACCTTTTACATTTACCTGATAGATCCGGTCAAAGTCTGCCTCAGGCGTACTATCTAATTTACCAATATGAGACACCCCGGCACTATTAACCAGAATATCAATGGTCTCGGGCTTTGCATAAGCTGCTTTAACAGCCTCTTGGTCAGTAACATTTACCAGTAAGACCGTTGCCTGGCCTCCTTTATCTTTGATTTGCTGCTCGGTTTGTCTTGCCCCTGTTTCATTTAAATCGACGATCCACACATGTGCACCCGCCTCAGCAAAGCTGAGGGCGGTGGCTTGCCCGATTCCACTTCCAGCACCGGTTATCAGTGCATTTTTACCCGTTAAACTAAATTTCATTATATGATGCTTTTAAAATTAACACGTACACTTTTTTATATTATTAAACTATCAGGCCTCCAGAGAAAAAATCTCTTCCATCAGAATCCATTTTTCACCTGGCGCTGCCCCTGGTAAGGCCTGTTGATATTTCCACATCAATTCCTCCCACTCAATCACCTTAGGGTTGCTATCATCTGCAGCCGCTTTTTTTTCAAAACTAAAGTCTTCACCGACCGTCATTTGCATAAAAAGCCGGTTGCCGGTTCTATAGATTTTCATATGCTGGATCCCACTATCTTTAATGCTGGCTACAATCTCCGGCCAGATATTTTTATGATAAGCTTCGTATTCTTTAATCAGCACCGGATCATTTTTCAGATCCAGCGCCAGGGCATATGTTTTCATATATTATTATATTACTATATTACTGTGTTGTTATACATTTTATGTTCCTAATCCTATTAACCATCCTTTCTCTTCTTCAGCTCACCTTCCTCTTTTATTTGTTCCATTTACCGTTCATATCTTCCTATTGTTTAATAAGCACAAAATTAATGCTTATTAAAATCCACTTTAACACCAGATCCTTGCCCCAGCATAGCCTTAGGCAGTCCAATCTGATAGCCTCTCCAGCCATACCAGGCTACAATCAGAAAACAACCCATGGGTATGGCGTAAGAAACGGCCGTTGAAAATTTATCAGCCAGTACGCCCATGGCGGCAGGAACGATAGCGCCTCCAACAATGGACATAATCATAAAGGACGCTGCTTTTTTTGTATGAGACCCCAGCCCTTTAATACCAAGTGCAAATATGGTCGGAAACATAATAGACTCAAATAAGAATATAATCATAAGCGCGACCACTGAGACCCATTGTAGATGCAATAATACAACTGCGCACAGCACAAAATTAACAATTGCGTACACGGCCAACAAAACCTGCGGTTGAATGAAGCGCATCAGACCAGTACCAATAAAACGTCCTGCTGCAAATAAGAACAGGGCTACAGCCAGCAATTTAGAAGCCAGGGCATTATCTATGGTCAGGCCACTTTCTGTACAATAATTAATAAATAAGGCCGCTACCCCTACCTGAGCAGCGATATAAAAAAATTGCGCGATCACACCGAATATAAAGTGCGGATGGGCGCCTAAAGGCTTTTTATCCTGATCTGCGGTCAAATGCTCCTGCTCCGCCTCTTTGATTTCAGGCAGTTTTGTCCTGATAAACAAAAACGCGATACCCAGCACAACGACGCCTATAATCAGGTAGACACTTTTAACAGAGTCCAAATTATCGCTATTGCCATGGGAGAAAAAAAGCTGACTGGCCAGTAAAGGACCGAAAAAAGAGCCCAATCCATTAAAACACTGGCTAAGGTTTAGCCGGTTGGCCGACTTTGCCGGGTCGCCCAAAACCGTTACATAGGGATTGGCCGTGGTTTCCAGGCAACCACAACCGGCCGCCAGAATAAAGAGGGCCAATAAAAAGTAATTAAAATTAAAGGACTCAGCTGCCGGATAAAACAAAAAGGCCCCAATGGCAAAAAGTAACAGGCCAAAAATAATCCCCTTTTTATAATCAAACTTATTTACAAAGACGCCAATCAGCCCGATTAAAAAATAAGCGCCAAAATAAGCCGCCTGCAATAAGGTGCTTCTGGTCTTGGTAACATTTAATGTTTCCTGGAAATGCTTATTAAGCACATCCAGCAGGCCATAAGTGAAGCCCCAGATGAAAAACAGGGAAGTAACCAATGCAAACGCAAACAGATACTTATTTTTTGACATATTACAATTTTAAGTAAGTTAGGATTTAAGTCCGATTTTAATATCCAAAGTAATTATAATAATTCAGTAATATAGTGTCATTTATTGGCCAATTCATGTAATATCTTAACATCGGAGAGCCCACAATGCCCTAAATTGATGTAATAATAACAGCAGTATAAAACCGCTGCAGTATTTTGTGTGCTATTTTGAAAGGATTCCGGCCTGTTTTTTTTAATTTTGTCCTTCAACTCGAAAAACGGGGTTAGTAGCATGAAGAAGATTGAATTAGAAATAATTGCATTATCACATAGTATGTCAGGTACTCAGTCCTATGCAGTGGTACTCGGTGAGGTAAATGGCTTGCGCAAGCTACCCATCGTGATCGGCGGGTTTGAGGCACAGGCAATTGCTGTAGCACTGGAAAGAATGAAGCCCACGCGCCCACTGACCCATGATCTGATTAAAAACATCACATCGGCATTCAATATAGAGCTTTTAGAGGTGATCATCAATGATTTACAGGAAGGCGTCTTCTACGCCACCTTAGTTTGTATGAATGATCACCAGACAGCTGAGATTGATAGTCGCACCAGTGATGCCATTGCCCTGGCAGTGCGTTACGGTTGCCCGATTTATACTTTTGAACATATTTTGGACAATGCCTCCATGGAAATGAATACTTCTACTATCAGTAGTAGTTCAGAGCCTTTTCATTCAGGGAGTGCTGCGGAGCCCACCAGTACAGAAAATGATCTGTCTCACTTAAGCATCATCGAATTGCAGAAAATGCTGGATCAGGTACTGGAGTCAGAGGACTATATTAAAGCTGCTGCCATCCGCGATGAGATTAATCGACGCAAAAGTAAATAATCGTCATTCCTTAACTTAAGTCTGTAATGGCATGATTATATCTCCTGGTGCAAAATTAAACCTGGGACTATCTATAACCGGGAAAAGAAAGGATGGTTATCACGACCTTGTAACGCTTTTCTATCCCATTCGTTTCTCTGACAGTCTGGAGATCATCCGGACGGCTGACAGCCAACAGACTGCTAGCCCGGATAAAGACGCTTTGCGGTGGCAAGATAAAACAGCACCGGAAATGTATAAATTGCCTGTGCAGACCTATGGCCAAGATGGCCATAAGGGCAATCCACTAATTACCTATAGTACTTCTGGCCTACCTGTCAAAGGCGATCTTAAAGATAATCTCTGTATTCGGGCCTACGCGTTGCTTAAAGCAGACTTTCCTGAACTCCCAAGCGTTGCCATGCATCTGCACAAAAGCGTTCCTTTAGGGGCGGGTCTTGGCGGAGGCAGCGCAGATGGCGCTGCCATGCTAAATGCTTTAAATGAGTTGGCAGGTCTTCATCTCTCAGAGACGACCTTAATGCGCTACGCCGCAAAACTAGGCAGTGACTGTCCGGTTTTTATTAAAAACGAACCGCAGATTGCCACCGGCCGTGGTGAAATACTCACACCTGCACCCGCTGAATTAACCAGTGTGCTCAAAGGTTACACCCTGGTACTGGTTTGTCCCATGATCCATGTACCCACCGCTGCCACTTTTAGTCGTATTAAACCGAAGGCTGGAGCAACCCCCCAAAATTTAACGGAGTGTTTACTGGAAGGGCCGCAATTTTGGCGAGGTAGGCTTATCAATGATTTTGAAGTCTCTGTATTTAGCCAATTTCCACAAATTAAAAAGATTAAAGAAGACCTTTATCAGATGGGCGCTTCCTATGCTAGTATGACGGGGTCCGGAAGCGCGGTATTTGCATTTTTTAATGAAGAGCACGCACTATCAGAAAAATTGCCAGAACAATGCCGGCAGCACTTTAATGGGTATCTTGTGAACAGTTGGCTTTGCTAGTAACTTATATAAGCAATAAAGTGCATCACAGGGGTTCCAATGACCGTTATTTACTTCCCTATCCTATACAAACTCTATTTTGTCCTTTTGACCAGCAATACGTATAAGAAGGTTCGGTTAATATCACCTTTGCAGATCCTCAGAAGAAAACTGGAACGGCAAAAGCAACCCACTGTCTTTTACCCGTATTACGGCCCCTTGCTGGCCTGACATTAACAGCAAAATAGGTTTACCAAAGCGAAGTTGTTGTTCTTGCAGTGCCTGGCGGCACATCCCACAAGGTGCAATAGGTACCATATCCGTACCGTTGGGGTTATAATAACTGATGGCTATTTTTTTCACCGCTACACCTGGATGAACGGAGGAAATGGTAGAAAGCAATACCCGCTCCGCACAGATACCGACTGGATAGCTCGCATTTTCCTGATTGGTACTTTCCACGATCGTCCCATTTTCCAGTAAACCTACGGCGGATACCCCAAAATTGGAATAAGGGACATAAGCGTGATGTGCCCGTGCTCTGGCGCGCTCCATTAAGGCACTTTCCTCGGGTATTAAATCAGCAATTGAATCAAATTGGTCATAGGAGAATTGATATTGTTTTTCCATAAATTTAATTTTTAAGGAGATAAGTCCGCATTTTGCCATTCTTTATTCAGGCAAAGTAAATTCAATTTACGCCTAACCTCCTATTTACCAGTCAAATTACGGTTTTTTAAGGAAACAATTGGCAATCTTTAGATATAAGAGCAATTTTTTAACCTTAAACGACTTGCTAAATCTGGTATACAGAATATGTTGCTTTCTTGATAAATAGCCACAATCCAGGCGCAAAAGCAATATTGCCATCTGGAAGAGTGATTACCTACCAGGAATCATATTGAGAGGCAGCATTTTTTTATTGTGTCAGCCCAATACTGCCCCCGATGCAAAATGAAATGTTTGAAATATATACTACCTTTGTCCCGTCATGTGAAAGCACTTCAAAAGCTATTCATTTATTTTTTTTATTTTAAATGCATCTAAACCATCAATAAGGTTATCTGCAAAGATTAAATTGTCATGATGAAAACTTCTTTATCTGTTAAATACGACACTGGTAGCATTGGTAGCATTGGTAATCTTTTGTGGAACACCAAAAACAAACAAGATGCCTTTACCTATAATCCTTTATTTGTGGAGCAGCAGATAGACCTGGCTCCCATTCAAATGTCTATCCAGGCCCCTAGAACCCAGCAACAGCTTCCATGGCCCGCCCATGACGACAAGCTATATAGAAGTCTACCGCCAATGATAGCCGATGCACTACCTGATTATTATGGGCATGCGCTTTACAAGGCTTGGCTCAACGCCAATAAAATTTATAAAAGCAAGCATTGCCCGCTTGATTTATTAGCCTTTATTGGTAATAGCGCGATAGGTGCACTGGAATTTGAACCAGATGACGGTCTTACAGAGAAGAAAGTGTCTAAGCCAGCTATGACCATTGATTTGCCAGCACTCTCACTATTCAGCCAAAAAGTTCTGAGGGAAAAAATAGTACCCTCCATAAATAAAGACAATGCACATTACTGGCAACAAATCATGGCCACCAGCATATTTGCTGGTGGCAGGCAGCCAAAGGCCATTATAGGTATCGGGGAAAAAATCGGGCAGATCTTGTCAGCAAACGGAAGTCTTCCTGAAGGCTATCAGCCTTATCTTTTAAAATTTGAACAGGACCAAAATTACCCTGCCACAAAACTTGAATATATTTATTATAAAATAGCCAGGCTTGCCGGTATAAGCATCATGGATTCCAGGCTTTTAACTATTGAAAACAGCACCCATTTTCTGACCAAAAGATTTGACAGGAACGGCATGGAAAAGATCCATACACAAACCCTTGCGGCCATGGCCCCACATGTCAAATCCTACGAAGGCATATTTGAAGTGATGCATCAACTTAAACTGCCAGCGTCAGATTTTAAGCAACAATACCTCAGAATGGTCTTTAACGTCGTCATGCGCAATGTAGATGATCATAATAAAAACTTTTCTTTTTGTATGGATAAAACACATAACTGGCAGTTGTCGCCAGCCTACGACCAGGTTTTTAGTCTAAACCTTTCAGCGCCGCATTATACAAACAGGCACAGTTTAACTGTGTGTGGCAAAAACGAACACATCACAAAAAATGACTTAGAAAAAGTCGCCCTCCAAAATAACATCCAGCATTACAAAACATTAATCGACCAGGTCATTGATGCTGCCAGTCACTTTGCTGCATATGCCAAAGAACTGGGCCTACCTGAGGATTTGATCCGTGCCATCCAAAGTCAACATACCCTCGCCTAGAAGGCGAGGACTTGTCACTACTGTCGGATAAATCCGACAACGCGACCATGGGCTGATTGACTGCAGCCTAATTCGGCGATGTTTAATGCTGCATTCTTGTCCGCATGGTCACCGTGACCACAGCTGCAGCACACAAATTCGCTTTGAGTTTTCCGGTTTGCCTTTTCAATATGTCCACATTTATGACATCTTTGGGAAGTATAGGCTGGCGGTACCAAAAATACAGGTACTCCGGCCAGCTTAGCCTTATAGATGATAAATTGGCGTAATTGATGAAATGCCCAACCAGAAAACCTGGAACGTTGGCTCTTGCGAACCCTTTGCCGTCTGCGAATACCTGTTAGATCCTCTAACGCTATTGCAGATCCGGTGCGTTTGGCCTCGTCCACTATTCTTTTACTTATTTTGTGATTTTCGTCTCTTTTAAAACGCTTCTCTTTGCCAGAGTTTTTTTTCAATTTTCGTTTTGCAGAACGGGTCTTCTTTTTTTGAAGACCAGTTCTTTTGGCCTGGTTTTTTTTATGTACCTTTTCAGTCTGCTGGCCATCAAAAGACTCGCCAGTAGATAATGTCGCAAGCTGATTGATGCCTAAATTATTCTGAATTCGGAATAATTTAGGTTATGCCGAATTATTTGTTATTCCGAATTACTTTCATAATAAATTGTATTTCAATTAGTATTCAAGGAATATTTATGAATAACTTTTCCTGTTTTTTTCTTTTATAGCTTCTTAATCAACCTTTGTCATTTTCTTATTTTTACTTTGGAATATCAATAAGAACATCCTATTCTGCTAGCTCCCAGAGGCTATTGCCAAGTTATTTCTTTATTGTAGCGACTCTCCAGCCCATAATCCATTTCATCAAATATGTGCCATTAATAAAAAAAAGTTATTCCGAAAAACGAAATGCTAAAAAACTGTTTATCAGTGATGTAGTTATGTAATTCAGAATAACAAATAATTCGGCATAACCCAAATCAACGCCAATCACATTTTCGTGATCTATTAATTCCGGTTCCGGGATATCACAACTGACATTTAAAAAAAAGTGACCATTACGAAAAAACAAATCTGATTCTCCCTTTTGAAATGCCAACAATTTACGGGCATTATCTCCAACCTCGAATTTCATTATTTGCCTTCCCTCAAGCGTAAGAATGCTTAAACTATCACTCGTGAGATCAAAGCTGATCATACGGCAGTCAAATGCTACCGCTCCTTTTAATCTGAAGGTTCTTTGGGAATCGATTGGACCTGTAGCCTTTTTGGCTTTAACCTTGTATGCATCTGCAACCTTACCAATAGCCCGGATGGTCATTTGGGATTTAAGTCCAAAATCCTCCCGTATAGCGTAGTAAGTTAGCTTATGCAACCTTATTCTATTAAAACACTGGTTATCAAAAGCCACCGCTGATATTTGGTTGCAGGCAAGGTTCATTGCCGTTAATGTTTCCATTAACAGAGCAAATTGCTCCCGATCCGGAACTAACTTTATTTGTGCTACAACTACCATATCTTTGACAAAGATAGATAATTATTTTAGTATACACAAATATTTAGTACAAAAAACTACAATTATCTTTCAAGTCAATTCTTGAGCTTAAGCCTCCGCCTGAAGGCGGTGGTTTCAACCCAAGAAAAGAGACAATGAATTTATTCAGCTTTAAACGCTTTAGGACATCTTTTCGCCATTGACGATGATTGAATTTACGGGAATTTTACCATAAGCCACCTTGAGGGAAGCCTGGGTGCCTTTGAATGTGACAGTTCCAAATCCAGTATTTGTCGCCAGAAAACAGGTAAAATCGCCAATTTGTGACTGAATATGCAGTGTTCGGTCAACCGCGTCATATCTAAGACCAGTGAGCCCTTGTATCAAACCATAGCTAGAAAGAGCCCTTCCATAAAAATGTCCGCATTCATATTCATTGAAAGGATTGCGTATCCGGCCATCATAACGCCCCCTTGCGCATTTGATTATGTCCAGTCCTTCTTTCACCTTACCCATCCCCATCAGATGGCTGGCTACCTGGTATTCAATCCCTGTCCAGACTTCATCACTATATACAAAGGGAAGTGATAACTTACCGCCTTTAGGCCAGCTGCAAAGCAGCAGGCCACCGTCACCATCCAGGGCAAAACCGGGTCTTTGCGGATTGGCATGCTGCCAGAGATCGGACTTAAGGTTATATTTATGGACAGCCAATAAATGACTCTGCACTTTTGAAGGATCCACAAAGTCTTCCAGGCCGCACATTTTGCCGATCCAGGCACCCAGGATACCATCACTTAGACAGCCATTCCCATATTGATATTTGGGGCCTTCTTTTTGCAATAATGCAGTTGCCTCCGCTGAATAAGCTCCTCCGAAAGACTGCACGTTGGTCGGATCTTTGGCCTGCAGGTTTTTATATTCAATTTTCTGGATAAAATATTCTTTATTGAACAGTTGATTTTCTAGAAATGCCGTTCCTTTCTTTAAAAGCTCCTGATATTTATCGGTGCTTTCTTTCAGGTAAGTAACCATTTCAATAAAAGCCTTTAGGGCGCCCAGATAAAAACTGGTTAACATACCATCCGGCCCCCAGAACTCAATATCATACGTGTTATGGTGTGGTTCTTCAATAACACCTTTCCCTTTTGGATCCCAGGTAGTTATGCAGTAATCCAAACTTGTTTTTACTTTTGGGAAAATAGCTTTTAACCAGGCTGCATCGCCTAAAATATGCCAATCTCTATATACTTTCATGATGCCCCCCAGTTGACCGTCAGCCGCCGCATGAAAACTATGGGTAGTGGGACTGATCGGCAAGTTAGCTCTAAATGTCTGATGCCCACGACTATCCTGATTTTCATGAAATTCAGTTTGTCTGAGCGATCTTTCCAAAGCCGGGAAAAGGTGCGCCGTGGCCTGGGCATAATTCCAGACATGCGTACAAGAGCCATGACAGCTCCCAAAATCATCCCCGGACCCTTCCCAGCACCAAAGTCTGCCGTCATATTGCCTTAAAACGGTGGGCGATTTAAGAATAGATAAATTGGCAGTAACAGCCTCTATTACCGCTGAGGGTAGTGTGCTGGCATAGAATGTCTTATTGAACACATTTGTTTTGGCACGCAACTCCTCATAGTGGGTGATCCAATAATCGGCTACTTCTTCTATATCCCCAAATCTGGCGCTATACCAAGGCCTGTAAAATCCAGTATCATTTTTCTTTCCAGTACTAATATCGCTGGCAGGTTCACTTTTACTGGCTGTTTTTAGCTCTTCTCCCTTAAGCTGCTCTCCCATTGTCAAATTGGAATAAGGACTATACCAATTTAAATGGATCTGTAGTTTTTTTTCCTGACCCGGTGCTAATGTAAATGGAATATACAGGGAGGCGCCAGCAGCAGATTTATCTACAGGATCCACCTGTCTTATTTTTCCCTGACTGATGGTATCCCAGGTAATGGTTAACGGATCAAACCAATTGCCTCTGAACCAGCAATGATCTATTTTTACTGCCGGATCACTAGTATAGATAGCAAGATCATTTTCAAGAAAAGCTTTCTTTTTCACCGCCTCCTGCCTTAAAATAAAACCGCCTTTCATGGGGGTGATTTTATTGACAGCCGCAGCATCTGTTGCCAAAAAGTTTTTGGCATTAAAGGAAAATACAGATTTTAAGGTCGCTTTGCTTTTACTTCGTATCTTATAGGTCAGGGTGCCGCAAGGCAATCCGGAGTTATCCTGATCACCTGGAATAAACGGACTCCAGCCTTCCACTATAACGTCTATGGGAAAATCCTGATCTTTTAAATGCACTTCACCAAATGGAAAACTGCTTTCAAAGCTAGCCTCCCTGAATCTAGGAAGTCCAAAGATACGCCCCACATCTCCTAGTCCTGAATCCCTGGGACCAAATATTTTCCAGTTGGGAACTGGCCCTTCCAGCACTTTTGCGGTTACTTTATCTTGGCTACCCTCCTGAATGGCAATAGCGGCAAACACTCCCGGTTCATTAAACATTTCCGGGTGATTGCGGATACTAAAATGCGAAAGTGCCCCATAGCCTTCCAGACAAAACATTCCTGCGCCGAGTCCCCCAATAGGAAAGGCGATATGTTGTAAGTGCTCCTTGTTAAAGATAGTCTTACCTGTTATTCTATTGAATAAGGGCTTTATATCCTGGTTTTGTTTAGGATTGGAACCAGCCTTTAAATTTAAAGGTAGCAAAGCTGCACCAATACTACTAAGGGTGACCTGCTTTAAAAATTCCCGTCTTTTATTTGTAGATTGCTTTAGACCTCTGCCCATTAATGGTTGCTGCTCAGGACTAATTTTATGATAATCATGCTTGTTTTTCATTGCTTAGTTTTAAAGTCTTTAAAATTTACAGCAGTGCAGCCATTGCCTCTGGTGCCAGTTTCGGATTAATAATACGCTGTAACTCACCCTTATTATTAAAACAGGCAACAATCGGAAAATGCTCAATCTGGTAATATTTCTGGACAATAAACGTGTACCCTTCAGAGCCGATCCTGACATTTGGATGCCGGGAAACCTGGTACTTTTCATCAAATGCCTTTACCTTTTTTATGTCTTCAAAAGTGATCATAACAATTTGCTTGTCCATGAGTGATGGCAACCTTTTGACCAGTGCCGCCGTAAATGCCTGACACTCGGGACAGTCCGGCTGAAAATAAACCAAAATAAGCGGGCAGTCCTTTTTCAGGTCCTTGTAGGTATATCCTTTGCCATCCACCAGCCGAATTTTAAAAGGAGGTATCTGTTTTTTATAAGGGCTGATATCAATGGTGTCTGCCACCTTATCCTGTTTAACGGTAGCCTGACTAGCAACCGAATCGCTTTTATTCGCAAAATTCTTTTGCTCAATAGTATCTTTTTGATCAATACCCCGGTCTGCTTCACTTTGACAACTACTCCCCATAAGAATGAGCCAACCCATTAAAATCCACCAGAACGATTTGGAACAAATACCTGTTTTATCCTTTATTCTTTTAAAATTGAAGCGAATGCGATTCATAACAAAAATAGTTTTCTGTTAAAAATAGGTTTTAATAGCGCCGCCGGATACTTTTAGCTGAATATTCAATAAAATATCAAACCGGCGGCAGCTACTAAGGTAAACCAAAATCAGTACCCGACATTTTGCTTGTATAATCCGTAAGAATAGTTCATCTGCGGTTGTGGAATGGGCATATATTCATCTCGTCCTTTCTTAAATTTGCCATCTTTCATCCAGGATCTGGCACGAGGAACTTCTTTAGCAAAATAGCTATTCATTACCGAATCAGCTATACCCCAGCGCACAATATCATACCAGCGCTCTCCCTCCATGGCAAATTCCAGCCGGTCTTCCCAAACCAGCGCCTTCCAGGCAAAATCCTCAGTCCAGTGGCAGTTGACGCCATCCTTATAAGGCGCAATATCATAAGGCAAGGTTGGTTTGCCGTTCGCAAATTTAAGCCTGCCTGTACTGCCAGCCGCACGTGTACGAATCTGGTTGATAATGGGTAAGGCTTCCTGATATCTACCTAGCTTAATCAGTGCCTCAGCTTTTAATAGTAAGACCCTGTCATAACGTATGGCTGTCTCATTTTTGGAATTCCACATCCAAAACAAATTTACCAGTACCGGACTGCCTGCCTCCACATTTTCTTTTAGAGAACTAAAATAACCATAAATAACAGGATCTCTGGAAGCGCTACTGTCAAAAATAAGATCCTGTTGATATTTCCAGGGAAGTCCAGGAATGGCCACCGTATGGCCAATTCTTGGATCCCACTCATTACTATTAAAATAAGTATCCTTATTTTTAATATCCGCATCATTATAATCATCAAATAGAGGTATGCCATCCTTATCCACCCTAAAGGCATTCACCATATTGTAAGATGGTTTATGGAAATCACAACAACTAAAATATGGAGGCCACCAGGGTGCATTTAACGGGGTGCCCCCGTTTAGATTACCATTAGGGGTGCCGTCATCATGGGTATATTGCCATTCCCAAATGGATTCTGGTGATTTATTATCCATGGTATACTCAAAATTATCCGCAAAATCTTCGTTGAGATGATATTTACCAGAATTAATGATCCCGTTTAGTAAATCCAGCGCTTGTTGCAATCTGGTTTTATTAATGCTTTTCACTTGATTGTTTTCATCTTCCTCATAGGCCATCCACATCAGTACAGTGGCCATTTCTGCCTGAGCGGCATATTTGGTAGGCCTTCCAGGATCAGTCTGTACTTCTGGTAAACCTTCAGCAGCTTTGGCAAAGTCATTATAAATGTCATTCCAGATATACAAATCACTTTTAGCCGTGTCAGGATGATTGGGGATCTTTGGGATAGAATCCACTGGTACACTTTCATCATAATATGGTATCCAGCGAAACCATTTTTTTAACTGCAGATACATCACTGCTCTTAGGAACTGCATCTCGGCAATACGGGTATTTTTTAACGGGTAACTGGAAGCGTCCAGTTTGTTCAAGGCAGTGAGTGCCGCATTACAACGCGATACACCTTCATATTGCCCAAACCATATCCCATCATTATTGCCAACACTTGGCGTCACTAAAGAAAACACTTCCATCTGATACCAGGGTGTCTGATCGGAAAGCCCCCCGCCGCCTTTGTAGGAATCATCCGATTTAATGTCCGCCAACCAGGGACTCATTTTTTGATTGATGATTGCTTCATGAGCCACCCATGCATAAGCCGCGATAACCAATCCATCAACGTTACCTGGTGTTTCCACATCTTCCGGCGTAACGGCTCCTTGCTGCTTAACATCCAGAAATTTGTGACAACCTGAAAAGGTCACTATTAGCAGCAATCCATATATTCCATTTATTATTATCTGTTTCATAATCATTCGATTTTAAAATTCTGATAGCTTTATTAAAAGGATACATCCAGGCCAAATTTGAAGGATCTCGGAATGACATAGGGATTGCTATAATCATTACCGGTAAAATTCTCCGGATCAGGGCCGGTAAAACGATTGTCTCCCCAGCTTTTTTTGATACTCACCAGATTCAAGGCTACGACAAAAAAGTGCAGCTTTTCTATGCCAATAGAAGAAGTAATGGCGGCAGGCAGGGTATATCCCAGCTGTATATTGCGCAGTTTGAGATAACTGCCCGACTCCATAAAATAGGTAGAGGTTCTCAGTTCATCATTGGCATTGGTCAGTGACAAAGCGGGAATGGTAGAAGTTGGATTAGCCGTAGACCACGCGTCCAGTATTCTGGTGGGATGGTTAAAGCCGCTTTGTACCCATACATTCCAAAAATCACTGTAAGTCTTCCAGCCATCTGAAACAGTTCCCCCAGCTACACCTTGCCAGAACATGGAAAAATCAAGATTTTTATAACTGGCATTAAAGCCTAAACCAAATTCTACTTTAGGATCCCAGCTGCCAATCCAGGTACGGTCATAATCATAATCAATCTTACCATCCGGCACGCCCTCAGGTCCAGACAGGTCCTTATATCTGATTCGTCCCAGCCCTTTGCCAGGCTGATCGGCAGACTCGTCTACCTGCTGCTGCGTGGTAAATAAGCCATCTGCAATAAAACCGTAATAGGAATGGAATGGATGACCGATAATATCATCGCCTTTCAGGGCACTGCCGCCATAGGTATATAAAACTGTATTGGGCACACTGACGATTTCATTGTGGTTGTGACTGATATTGGCCGTAATAGAATACCTGAATTTTTTAACCGGATCGCTATTATAGGTCAACTGCAGTTCATAACCTTTATCCACCATACTGGCACCATTATACCATTCATTGGCGCCTTCTCCGAGTACACCGGGATAGGGTGGGTTATACAACATCCCGTCTGTAAAGCGGTGATAGTAATCAAAGGATCCAAAGAGTCTTTGATTAAAAAGACCAAAATCAAGTCCAATATCTGTTTGCCGGTCAGATTCCCATTTTAAATCCGGGTTACCAGTCTGTACCTTGCGGAAACCGGAAGGCAGACTTCCCGTTTCCAATCCGCCGATTCCATAGGAGGTCCCATTATAATCAGCCACAAAATAGGTCTTACTGGCATTCGAAGATATAGAAGAGGTGTTGCCGTTCATGCCCCAGCTGCCCCGCAGTTTTAAATCAGATATGGACTTGAACTTTTTCATGAAAGCTTCCTGACTGATGCGCCATCCTGCGGAGAAAGCCGGGAAAAGACCGTATTTATGGTTTTCGCCAAATTTGGAGGAACCATCATCTCTCAGTGTACCTGACAATAAGTAGCGATTATCGTAGGCATAGTTGAATTTTCCAAAATATGACAGAAAATTATAACGGTCTCCACCACCCGATACAGCCATATTGCCGGTAGCTGTACCTAAATAGGCATAATCGTAATTTTCAAAGGCCAGTCCCTGCCTGTTACCAGTCATGTTCTCTGTCTGATATTTAGTAGCCTCCGTTCCAGCCAGTACATCTAAAGAATGTTTACCTGTTTGTAATTGGTAATCCAGCGTATTGGTATAGCTGAGGGTCGCGGCCTGCCAATACCATTGATCGACATTATTGATTGGCTGAAATTTACCTCCACCCTCAGTAAAAGTAAATTGAATGGTTCGATGATAGCCTTCGGTATAGATCAACCCCACTTGTGAGCGGTAATGAAAATGCTTTAGAAAATTTACATCTGCATATATATTGCCATACAGTTTATTGTATTTATTGGCATTGTCTTTATTTAAGTTTAGCTCTCTGACCGGGTTCCAGTAATCATCCATACCCAGGTTAACGGCAGAACCACCCCATCCCCCATCCGTGGTATGAACCGGCACAATGGGTGGCTCAACCAGTGCATTGTGCATCTGGTTTTGATCCACCATCCGCATATGAGAGGCTTCCATATTTTCGCCGATCGTTAAATGATGGTTGAGTAAATTAAAACTAGTATTCAACCGGGCGGTAAAGCGTTTATAACCAGTATACTTTTGAGTACCTTCATTCTCATTGTAATTGATGGAGAAAAGCGTCCTGGAGTTCTCAGTACCACTGGATACAGTGACCTGATGGTCTTGCTGCAGCCCTAACTGAGAGATTTCATCCAGCCAATTGGTACTCGCCGCAATCATCGTTGAGTCATCATTTAAATATTTACGTGGGGTAATTTTATCCAGTATCGGGATACCCTGATCATTTTTGTGCCAGTCATAGCTATAAATCTGGGTCGCATCCCCAGGATCCTGGCCATCATTAACGGCAGCTTGCCAAAGCGCCTGTCCATATTGCATGGTATTCATCATCGGCACTTTGTTTGCAAACTGAGAAAAACCCATGGCACCATTATAAGTAACTTTGGCTTTCCCCAAGTGCCCTTTTTTAGTTTCAATGAGAATTACACCTGCTCCACCCTGTGCGCCATATATACTGGCAGAAGCTGCATCTTTTAAGATCTGCATAGAAGCAATATTATTGGGGTTGATATCCCTGAGATTTATATTGCCACTAGGGACGCCGTCAATCACAATTAAAGGCGAGGCGCCGTTAATGGAGGTTAAACCTCTGATCTGGATGCCTGTATTGCCAACAGGGCTGCCATCAGTGGTGATATGCAAGCCAGGCACAACTCCTTGAAGGGCTTGCATAATATTGGTGACCCCATGATTTTTAGAAAGATCCTTTTCAGAGACCACACTGATAGCGCCTGTTAGATCTGCTTTTTTCTGTTTCATATACCCCGTCACAACAATCAGATCCAGATCACCATTGCTTGGTTTTAAGGATAGGTCAATCTGATGACGACCTTCAACTGCTACCGTATCTTTAATAAACCCTACCGCAGAAATAATCAAACTACCTTTACCATCAGGTAACGTCAACTGATAATGTCCCCGGTCATCTGTAACAGTTCCTTTGTTGGAATTCAGGATCTGAACAGATACCCCTTCGATAGACTTTCCGTGGTCATCTGTAATCAATCCCCGAACTAAAAATGCGTCCGGTTGCTTTTGACGCTGCAAATAGGTAAAACCGCTTGCCTGGACCTTCAACGTACCTAAAAGCAGTAACAGTAAAAATAAAATAATAGGTAAGCGAAGACATCCGCTGGCAAGCCTGTTAGCCGGCCACCTCTGTCTTAATTCAATGCTAGAAAATTTTTGATTCATTTTAAATGCATTAAAATGTGAATAAATAAATGCTCGTGTAGTGAAAACTGATTTAAATAAAGATGCTTAAACTGCATCTGATCTCGTATGATTGTGTCTATATTTAAATGATTTAATTGTTCCGCTATTTGCTGGTGGAAATTTTCTGACTGCCAAGGATTAAATCGCCTCACCGTTTAACCCATCTTTACACCTCCTTAACCACAACACCGCAACCCCTGCTAAGCAAATACGATTCTTTCATAAAACCTCCTCTGACATCAGCTGTTCATATTAACTTAAACGATTAAGCATTTAAAAAAACAAAACCATTAATGAAGACTCACCGCTAATTCCTTTGCTGCCTCCTGTTCTATAAAATAACCCAACTGCTTATACCGCTGATAACGCTCTTCTATTACATTTCTCCACTTTGCATCCGTGTTGGGCAGATAGGTCGTCAATAAACCTTGTCCCATCTGCTGCATGGCGACCTCAATATTGTCATACCATCCAGCCTGTGTTGCGGCAAACATAGCTGCCCCTAAGGCACAACATTGATTGGCCCGATTACATTTAATCGGTCGGTTCAAAATGTCCGCCATCCGCTGCATAACAAAGGAAGATTTATGGGCAATGCCGCCCAACCCAATAATGCCTTTAACGGGGATACCGCTGTCCACAAACCTTTCCACAATGGCCCGACTACCAAAACAGGTGGCCTCTACAAGTGAGGCGAATACCATCACCGGGTCCGTAGCCAGTTCCAGACCTGTAATCGCTGCTTTAAGTAAAGGTTGTACATCCGGACTGCGCCTGCCATTAAACCAGTCCGTACTGAGTGGCAATTGCCGCCACTCATCCAGGTTTAAACTGGCCGCCTTTTCAGACAATATATTGAGTAAACTTTCCGGCGTAGCATCATTAGAAATACCCAACCAACCCAACGGCGCCAGCAAAAACTTACTGAACCAATTATACACATCCCCAAAAGCAGACTGACCAGCTTCCATGCCAATCATACCTGGTATGATAGAATCCGGCACCTGACCACAGATGCCAATAATTTGCTTTTTTTGAAATTCCGCTGCAGGTACCACCAACATATCACAAGTAGATGTGCCCATCACTTTACTTAGAAAATAAGGCTCGATCTGGCCGCCTACGGCGCCCATATGGGCATCCAATGCCCCTATTCCAATTCTTACGTCACCAGGCAACCCTAATTTTTCTGCCCAGTCTGAGCTGATCGTACCTGCTGACTTAACACTGTCATATACCACACTACTCATTCTGCTGTTACAATCACTTAATAATGGGTCCACCCCTTTTAAAAAACTTTCCGGCGGAAAGCCGTTCCATTTTTCAGACCAAAGTCCCTTATGTCCGGCTGCGCATATATTCCTTTTTAAAGTCTTTACATCCTTACCGCCGGTCAGCAAAAAAGGCATCCAGTCTGCATGTTCCACAAAAGCGTAACAGGCCTTAGCGGCGTCACTGCCTGATCTTAATAAATGCAGCCATTTGCTCCACAACCACTCCGGCGAATAAAAGCCACCCACACCTTCCAGATAAATCCCGTTTATGGCACCAAGACTGGCATTATAACAGTTGATATCCTCAGCTTCTTTGATCGAACTATGGTCTTTCCATAAATAGAACATGGCATCTGGATCCTCTTTAAAACCTGCCAATAAGGCAAGCGGCATACCTGATTTATCTACCGGTGCAGGTGTAGACCCGGTAGTGGCTATCGATAAAGCACCTATACCAGAGACAACGTCTGCATCCATTCCCTGCAAAACCTTGTTGACAACAACAATCAAGCTTTCTATGTAATCCAGTGGATGTTGCCTAAATACCTTATTTTGAGCATCACAATAAAGTCCTTTTTGCCACCTGGGATAGAGGCAATCCGCCTCGGCCATAATTTTACCACTGTCTGCATTTACCAGTAAGCACCTGACAGCGTCTGTCCCAAAATCTACACCCAAACAATATTTTTGTGTCGTATTCATTATTTTCAACTTTCTTTCGTTTTTCGTTATTATAGCGGCGCATAATTAATGATGCGCATTCAGCGTTATTCTGGCTACATCCCCCTTAAAATGCCTATTGAACCGCGTCATGGTCAGTAGGGCAAAAACAGCAATAAATAAAAAACAGACCAGCGGGACGACAAAGGCCACGTGCATACCAAAATGATCGCCAATCGCCCCCATTATCGGCGGACAAAATGCCCCACCTGCCACTGCCATTACCAGAAAGGAGGCAGCTTTTTTGGTAAGCGGTCCCAGGCCACGTAAACCAATAGCAAAAATGGTCGGGAACATAATGGACATAAAAAAATAAGTGGAAAAAAGCGCGATCACACTCATCCAGCCTAAATGCATCACTACTAAGGCCACAAGCAATGTATTCACCAAACCATAGATGGCTAGTAAGGTTCTGGGTGAAAAGAATTTCATCAAATAAGCGCCTACCAATCGACCTATCCAAAAAGAGCCCATGCCACCCAGCGCCAGAATTAAAGAAGCAGCTTGTTCTGCATTTTGGGCATAAATACCTTACCAAATACCCCCAGATGCTCCATCATGGCGGCAACACTTTGTTTTAACCCGGTAATCGCATCAGTTGTATAATTGATAAAAAAAGAATTAACGCCTGTCTGCGCAGCAACATATAAAATCTGGGCAATCACAGCCAGCACAAACATGGGATGTTTTAAAAGGGCGGAGGCAGGGGCGTTATCAGCGATCTGCCTCGATTCAGGATCATTTTTTTCCTGGATCACCGGAAGTTTGGTAAATACAAAAACAAGAATTAAAACCGTCACAATACAGCCCACCATCATATATGGAGGGATTAAAGAATCAAAAGTACCAGCATTGCCTTTTTGCTCAGCACCAAAGATCAAAAGCCCACCCATTAAAGGCCCCAGAATCCAACCCAGTCCATTAAAAGACTGGGCAATATTGATTCTTCTGGCAGCACCGGAGACAGGCCCCATGACTGTCGTAAAAGGATTGGCAGCTGTTTCCAGGCAGGCCAGGCCACAGGCCAAAATAAATAATGCCAGTAAAAAGGGAATAAAGGCTGCCAGCTTAGCCGCCGGATAAAACAAAAAGGCGCCCAAGGCAAAAAGCGATAATCCCAGGATAATTCCTTTTTTATAACCGTGACGCTTCATAAAGATACCAGCTGGATAAGCCATCACTAAATAGCCGATATACAAAGAGAATTGCACAAAGCCTGACTCGGCCTTCGATACATGTAAGGTATCTTGAAAATGCTTATCCAACACATCCAGGAGGCCATGGGCAAATCCCCATAGCAAAAATAGCACGGTGATGAGGATAAAAGGCCTTAGATAATTTTTGCCTCCTTCTCCTTTAAAAAGCGGTACGCTGCTACGATGATTCATAATGAATGATTAATGGGTTTTATATAGCGGTCCAAATTGTCTGCAGGCTCTGTAATCAGCTCCTTCAGGATCAGCTCCAAAACTGCTCCAGGTCGAGGGACGCATGATTTTTTCGGGGGCCACATTGTGCATGTTTACCGGGATTCTAAGCATCGCTGCCAGGGCGATGAGTTCATGGCCAATGTGGCCACTGCAAATTGCACCATGATTGGCACCCCAGGCCGCCATAACACTATAAACATCCCTAAAAGGCCCTCTGGCGTTTTTGTCAGTTCTCGGTACAAACCAGGTGGTAGGCCAGGTTTTATCAGTACGGTTATCAAGTGTGGTATGCACTTGATCCGGCAAGCTCACCGTCTCGCCTTCTGCAATCTGCAATACAGGTCCAAGGCCCGCTACCAGATTTAACCTACACATAGTAACAGCCATCTCGCCTCTGGTCACAAATTTAGAAGAAAAGCCACCACCTCGAAAATAATCCGTGTTGGCCGGATACCAGGTAGTCGCCTCCAGGCAAGCCTCTTTTTCCGCCTCTGAAATCTCCCAAAATGGTTTCATGACAGGGACAGCGTTTTTTTCTTGCTGACCGGTACCGTCCAGTGTTGCAGAGCCAGAATTGATCAGATGAATAAATCCACCCGATGCCACTCCTTCTGGTCTCCAGCCAGTAACACGCTCCACACTGTCCGCACTCCAATAAGTTCTCACATCAGCAAAGATCTGCGCCGTATGCGTTAGTAGATTACCGAGCAACATGCTGATACCATTTAGACTGTCATTCTCGGTGGCCACCGTTAAAGGAGCCCTTATGCCATTCCAGTCAAAAGAAGAGTTAAGTATTGCTTCAGCAAAGTCCCCATTGGGTAAAAAGTCCGTCCACTGCCGCTGCCCCTGGAATCCGGATACAATCGCATTATGTCCGCCCGCTTCTTCGCCGTATCCAATTGTTTTTAGGTGATCATTGCCTTGCATCAGATCGCGGATAATCATCGTCATCTTAATCACAAAATCCCAGTCCTGATCCAACTTTTCCCGGGTAAAGCGTTTTTCTACCCTGTTATAATCCTCGCCTTCCTTACAATATTTAGTCACCCAGGCTTTTGCCTTACCAAATTCATTCTTATCAAAGATTCCCTTTTCAATGCGCCTTAATACTTCGCTGGAATCCACAAATTCAGTGCGCATGCCAAAATACTCCTGCAACAGCTGTGCATTCACCATGGAGCCCGCAATGCCCATACAAACAGATCCGATGGCCAAATAGGCCCTCCCGCGCATCAGCGCTACGGCCAGCCCTGCCCTGGCAAAAGTCAATAATTTTTCACTGACATCCTGTGGAATCCTTTCATCACCCATATCCTGTACATCGTGTCCATAAATGCCAAAAGCAGGCAGTCCAAATTGATTGTGAGCCGCCAGGGTGGCAGCCAGATAAACAGCGCCTGGACGCTCCGTGCCATTAAAACCCCAGATAGCCTTAGGCATAGTGGGATGCATATCCATGGTTTCACTACCATAACACCAGCATGGTGTAACTGACAGGGACACACCGACATTTTCCAGCTCAAATTTCCTTCTGCAGTTATCCGCTTCTTTGACCCCGCCTATGGTACTGTCAGCAATCACAACCCGCACCGCAGAACCGTCTGGGGAATGCAACTGCTGCGCAAATAATTTGGCCACACTACGAGCCATCTGCATAGTGGTATCTTCCAAGGATTCCCTTATGCCACCAAGCCTTCCATCAATAATTGGTCTAATGCCAATGGCTGGATAAAATATTTCTTGTTCTTTCGTTTTTGTTTGCATGTGCTTTTGTATTTATTGAAAAGTTTTAAATATTTTCGAATTAATAAGCGTCCATTCAGGGCATGACTTATCCGTTAGGTTCCAAAAGTCATTTTTTTGAACCTTGCAAATCAACTTTTTAAATGATCGATTTGTGAATGAATAAGTTGTTTAATGGCGTCCCAACTGCCAACACTTATCCGATGTTATGTATGTAACCAAAGAGTGCCTTACTGAAAGGCACCTTCAATCTCTGACAGGGAAACCCCCAGCATTTTTTCTGCGATTATATTTAATTCATTTACAGATCCAGTAAAATGGTAAACAGATTGCCTATGCATCAGCGAAGCGCCTGGCGCCAGGAAGGCCGCCGCAGAAACGCTTTCCATTTCATAAAAAGGTCCCATCTGGCTTCCATCTTCCAAGGGGCCGTCATTATATGCATTGACCGCATCCCCGATAAAAGGAGGTTTATTGGTATTCCACTCCTGATTCAGGTATTTAGCCGCTGGATCCAGATCAAAATGAAGTAAGGTAAGAACCTTTGTATCTGCGGCGTAACTTCCGATCCAATCCTTGGCCTTAACAGGGCTTACACCCAATTTACCCCTGCTTTTGCCATCTGCTTTCAGGTAAAGCACATGATCATTGTGTTTTAACCTGTCAGGAGCAATCTGGCCAAAATAATCTGTCGTAGCGACCTCCTTAAACTGCTGCTCTGGTGTTGATTTAAATGGAACAACGATCACCGTTTTTTCCGATGGCGTAAACATATCTAAAATCCAGATGCAAGGCATACCTGTGTTTTTATCCCAGGCCTGGTTACCGGTATTGGTTAATTTATTTTCTGTTATATAGCCCACTGCTTTAACATCAGTCAGATTCCTTTTAAAATCGAGTCCTGTTTGTTGTTGCATTTCCGCTGCAGACAAAACACGAATGGTTCTGTCAATGGATAAAGAAAGTTTTGTCCCGCTGTAATTTAGCAGATTCATTTGTTTTGTCAGCATTGCAGAACTTGCATCTGCCTTTTCTAAGTGCCAGGGCGCCGTATCATAGTCTGCAGGGGTTTTCCAATGATCAAAATCCATTTTAGTGCCAGGTGCAAAAAATAAGGAAAACTTTCCCCCTTCCGGACCTAACCAAAACCTGTTTTCTCCACCATAGGCATTCATATGAGGATCCACAGCCCCAGAGAAAGCTTTATAATTGACCCAGCCAAAACTACGGCCAGATAACCCTTCAGCTGTAGAAGTAAAAACCTTCGCCTGATATTTTGGCGAAACAATCACCTGTGCTGCTGGATTGCCTGGTAAAGTCAGCACTAGTAATCCACTGTCTTTGTCCTTCAAAAAACGGAGGTCTTTGCCAAAGTTATTTGAAAGACTATCTGTGTGAACTGTATCGCTACTATTATTGTCACTACTAGACGCATGGCCATTGTTATTTTTACACGACATACATAAGATGGTTAATGTGAAAAGAGAAATTGACAATGCCTGTCGGCAATTTTTTTTTATGGAATACATTTCTTTGTTTGTTTAAAAATAAAAAAATAGAAAACTTCGAAAATTTATTACATAATTCCATTTTATATTCAATTTATGGCAATTGATATTTGCTTAAACCTTTAAGCTTTTTAAGCCACAAATAAGATTAACTATCTCTAATAACCAATTTGGCTTCAACGATCACCGATTCAAATATTCTTTCATACGGGAGCTGTTGCAACTTTTTAACCAAGAGACTTACCGCTTCCGCTCCTAATTGATGCAGGCACTGTGAAACATAGCTTAATGGTGCATAGAAAAAATCAAAGGCATCACTTTGGTCAAAAGAAACAATGGCTAGTTCATCCGGTACTTTAATGCCCAGTCTATTAATAATTTTAAGCCCCAGTACTGCCAGGCTGTTGGTAACAAAAAATATAGCATCCACCTTATGCTTGCCGTTAAAAAGTTTCAACAGTTGCCTTTCTACATCTGTTTCAATGTCCTGATAAGACGCTTCACAGATCAGCGCCTTATTGGCCTTTAATCCATGTTTCTTTAGTGCCTGTTGGTACCCCTTGGTGCGATCCGTAATATGTGCCAGGGTAGTCTTATAGGTCAATACTGCTATATTTTTTCTACCCTTACTAATTAAATGGCTCACCGCTTCCTGGGCGATCTCAGCATTATTGATCCGAACAATATCCGCTGGCAGCCCAGGAAAATAACGATCAATAAGTACCACAGGTTTCCCCGTATTTTGCAAGGCCAGTATCTGATCCTCCGTATGCTCTGCAGGCGCAATGATAAATCCATCTACTTGCCGATTTAGAAATACACTACTCAGACTTTGTGATTTCTGGGCATTTTCGTCACTGCTGCCAAAAAAGACAACATATCCTTGCTTTCTGGCCTCATCCTCGATCAAGCGGGCAATCATGGAGAAAAACGGATTAGAGATATCTGCTACAATAAGTCCTATTGTTTTTGTCTGGCCGCTTTTTAAACTTTTAGCCACTAAATTTGGCTGATAGTTCATCTCTATAGCGGCCTTCCGGATTTTTTTCACCATTTCCGGGCCCACCCGAAACTGTTTTTCCTTATGATTGATCACATAGGAAACCAGCGCAGTGGAAACACCCAGGTGCTCGGCTATATCTTTAAGGGAAGTCTTTCTATTCATGAATGTAAATCAATGCTTTATCAGCCAAATGTAAGGATTATTTGTTTATTTTAATTGACTTCCAGCGCATCCTTATCCGGAAATTTTGGAAATGGCTGATGCGGCTGGGTCTGATACCAGAATACGGTGGTCGCAATATCATCCTGCAAAGGCAGATACCGCCCTTCACTGCGCCAACCCAGATCCTGAATGGTAACTTTCAGATCCTTCTCAAAGCGGATCGGATCCGTTATATGCCATCTGTACATCCCAAATCGCTGTGATACCTCATAATGCCCATCACCTCTTAACACCTGACACAGGCCCGCATAAGGCGTACAGTATTCCGTATAGTCTACCTTTTCCACACCGGCATCATTTTTCTTGTGCGTATCAAAATCATAAGAACCACAAAAATAATCTTCTGTACCAGTTCCGCAGATGGTGGGATACTGCGTATCCCCATCCATATAAAACTTAATTTCTCCTTCACCCCACCAGCCATTATTATGTACACCGATGGCCATATAAGTACCTACATACTGACCTCTCCCTTTTACATTATCCAGCAAAACATATTCTTTTTTATACGGTTGTGGGTTCACCCTGCGGAACTGCGCATGAAAATAGGCGGCATCATCCGGCACTTTGGTTTCTATATAGTCTACCTGATAATAAAGGGTCATTGGATGTTCATCAATATTTTCCATGGTTATACGACAATGTTTTCTAAAAGGCATAGGCCAGTAACAATTAAACGCACTGCCAGGATTAACGCAAACCGCCATGGATACTAGAGGAGAATATTTACCCCAGCCCATACAGAAAAAATCGCCCACGGGTGCTTCTACTGAAGGGGTATCTTCACCATCCCAATAAAAGCGAAGAATAGAATTGCGCCAGTTACCCGTTGGAGTCATCCAGATATGCTGTATAGACCCTGACCCATCAATATCCGCAATGGTAAAAGTGGTATGAGGTTTAATAACGACACTTGGGCTTATTTTCCAACCTTTACCCAGATCACGCGCCGCATTTTTACCTGTTCCTTCAGTAGCCATCCCTCCTTTACCTTTTTCACCGGTAAAGTTTTCCGGGCTTATAGACCTGGATTTGGCATCTGAAAGTTGGTAGAGGTTACTAATGGTTCCATTGATACCGTTATAGGCATTTTGCGCCTTCAGGGAAGATCCCATCAAAAGCGTTAAAACAAAAAATACAGCAAATCTCAATTTAATCATAATTAGCGCATTTAGAGTGACTGAGTTGTAAATTGTATCCAGATAAACAATGCAAATCCCCGTTTAAGTAGCAAAGAAGGTTGCGATAAAATAGTTTACTTAAACGTTTAAGCTGCAATTTATATTTTAAGATTCAAACTGCCAAATATTTTTTAAATAAAACCAAACAACTCGTTAAGAACAAACAGAAATTCAATTAAATAGCCCGTATTTTTTCTTTTTAAAAAAACAATCATCCGCTAAATTTATAGTTAATAAAACCAGGGGGAAAATAAAACATTTACATTGGACAAATCATCTACACCGCCTTTTGAAACCGGAATCAAATGTTCTATGGTAAAATGAGCACCATGCAAACCGGAGAATTTCAGTTCACCATAAATACATTTATGTTCAATGTTCATTTTTGGGTCAGCATACTATAAATATTGCTAAAATAGCTAAAGAAAACTTGGGTAATATTAGTTTGAATTCAAACTAATATTCGTAACTTTATACTATATACAGTCAACGGGTTTAGGGTTATCAATATCCATTGGCGAAAAAGACCTATTATGAAAAAGGCAAAAAATCAAAAAGCTGCATTAGCCCTTGAGCTGGCGCGCGCCCAAAATGAGATGCGCAGCAAAATGCGACAAGTGATTCAGACCAAGATCAGTGCCCTGGACCCAGACCTTTCTTTTGAACTTTTAGAAGTCATCGGGCTGCTCTGGCGCAGTGACGGCATCAATCAACAAGAAATCAGCGATCGACTCAGTAAAGATAAATCCAGTGTCACTTATCTGATCAATGCCCTGGTCAAAAGAGCGCTGGTCAAAAGAATAGAACATGAAAAAGACCGGCGTCATAAGCTGATCTTTTTAACGGATAAGGGCAAGCAGATCCGTAAGGTTATTTATCCGCTGGTACTGGAATCTTATGCTGATGCCTGTGGCGATATAGATCTGGAAATATTAAAACAAAATACGGTCATGATCCGGGAAATGACCAAGAATCTGGACGCTTTTGGTGACTAAGACTGTATCAACACTTACGAAAATAAAAAATACATATATGAAAACCATATTAGTTCCCGTTGACTTTTCTAATGCTTCTCAAGGCGCTGTAAATTATGCAGTCCATTGGGCAGGGCGTTATGGCTATGAACAGATTATACTATTCAAGGTGCATTATGAGTCATTTATGGATTATATATCGACGCTCGGCATCGGCTACAGTTTTATGGGCAAGGAGGCCAGTGCCAATTATAGGAAAGCCTCCAAAAAGCTCTTAAAGCGACTTGAAAAATCAGCGCATGCAAGCCTTCCTCAAGATTCAAAAATCATCATCCGAACGGCTACAAGCGACCTGCCCCTGACAAGAGCAATTATGGAAATCCTATCCCAACAACCAGGCATTGAATTAATCGCACTTGGCAGCGATCATACCCGCTCAAGTGAACCCGGATTTATTACCTCAAGTATCATTAAAATTGCCAGGATTTCCCCTGTTAAGGTGCTGATTATACCGGAAGGATATCTTTATACACCCATTGAGAAAATCCTTGTTCCTTGCGACTTAAAACATATGATGCATTTAAGCAAACTGGAAAAATACAGTGCCATGTTAGGCTCCCATAGTGAACTGACCATATTGAATATTTATACAGACACTAATGAGCAGCAGGAGGCGCTTATTGAGCAGTGGAAAGAAAAATTGGAAGGAATTTTTAAAGGTCACCACTTGGAACTCTATCATGCGCTGGATAAGGATTCCTTGCATGGTGCACTCGCCTTTGTAAAGAGCCATCCGACAGATTTAATAGTCGCTCTGCCTGGGACACACAGTTTTCTATATTACCTGGCTAGTAAAAGTCTTTCAGAGGGCATTTACAAAAACACCAACCAGGCGGTGCTCCTGCTCAAATAAAAGCAGGGATTTAAAATGGTCCTATTTGCGAACAAACCAGGCGATGCATACAACTGGGAAGCAAATAGGAGTGACAAACTGATTTAGGCCTGTCCAGCACAACAGTTTTAAAATTATGGAAGCACAAGATTCTCTGGTCGTATATGGCATGAAACGGGTGATTATCACCATCACGGCAGTCGTATGTGCCTTATTGCAGATTGTGGACATGACAATCGTGAATATTGCCTTGCCAGATATGCAGGGCAGCATGGGCGCCTCTCTTTCAGAAATCACCTGGGTCATTACCGCTTATGCCATTTCCAATGTAATTGTGATGCCCATGACCAGCTGGCTGAGTCAGCAATTTGGACGTCGCAATTATTTTTCTGCTTCAATTATCCTTTTTACTGTTTGTTCCTGGCTCTGTGGGAATGCCTCCGGCATCACGGAGCTCATCATATTCAGGTTTTTACAGGGAATTGGCGGAGGTGCCTTACTGGTTACTGCACAGACAATTATTACGGAAAGCTATCCAATTGAAAAAAGAGCCACTGCCCAGACCATTTATGTGCTAGGCGTTATCGTGGGTCCAACGCTTGGGCCACCACTGGGCGGTTATATTGTCGATAATTTTTCCTGGCCATTTATATTTTATATCAATATCCCCATAGGCATCATCGCCACCATTCTCACCTTACAATTTGTCAAGAGCCCCAAATATGCAGACAAAAGAAAATCCAGGGATGTCGACTGGCTGGGGATTATGTTACTTATTCTTTCCGTTGGCTTTTTACAATTTATTTTGGAAAAAGGACAGGAAGAGGATTGGTTCAATAGTACACTGATCACCACTTCAGCCGTTATCTCCTTTTTTGCTTTTTACTTTTTTATCTGGCGGGAGACTGTTTATAAATATCCCATCGTCAATCTCAGGGTACTACGTAATAAAGAACTGTCTATTGGCAGTATATTATCCTTTGTTTTAGGCTTCGGGCTTTATGGCTCAACGTTTATAATACCGCTGTATACACAAACAATTATGGGCTGGACCGCCTTTCAGGCGGGTATGCTTATGATCCCCAGTACTGTTTTTACCGCCATTATGATGCCCTTTGTGGGCAAACTGATGGAAAAGGGATTTCCTTTTGGTATTATGATTTCCACAGGCATGGTAATTTTCTTTATTTATAGTGTCATGGCTTATAAAGTGCTGACGCCTGACACAGGCAGTGATGCCTTTTTCTGGATTCTGGTAATCAGAGGGATCGGGCTGGGCTTACTTTCCATACCAGTCACCACGCTTGCCTTATCTACCTTAAAAGGGGTACAAATTGGCGAAGGAGCTGCGATTTCAGGGATGCTTCGACAACTGGGAGGCTCTTTTGGGGTGGCCATTATTTCTACCTATATCACCCGGGAAATCGCCGCCTACAGAAATGACCTGGCCAGTAACCTGACTGCTGCCAGTCAGTTTACACAACAGCGACTTTCTTTGCTTTCTCACGGTTTCCAGGCCAAAGGAATGACGCCTGACGTTGCCAGAAATTCCGCGCTAAAACTTATGGATCAGATTCTGACCGGGCAGGCCACAATTCGCTCCTACATGGATGTCTTTTTCTGGATAGGAATGATGTTTTTAGTCTGCGTCCCCTTTGTATTAGTCCTGGTACGCAATTCCAAAACCAAAGTTGATATTTCTGCTATGATGCATGAGTAACCCCTTATAACATGCAGCCATTCTAACCAGGTTGGGATCAGTATGAGCACAGGGCAGATATTTAATTCGGGTAAACGCAACTCCTCTTCCACCCACTCGTTCGCAATTTTCAGGCTTTAGAAGACAGCCGCTACTTTCCCTTCATCCTCGTATTCCGCTTTCTTTCTCACTTCGTCCAGCTTCTTGGGGAAAAAATAAAAGGGCTAAACTGACTGCCATAGGGTTGTCAGTTGGCTGATGCAATTTTGCCATATCTTATTTAGTCATCAACTTAAATTTTTCGACAATGCAATTATTTTCTATTCGCCTTATTGCGCGTGACATTAAGCAAATGGTGCAGTTCTATGAACAAATAACAGGGATTTCCGCTATCTGGCATACACCTGAATTTGCCGAGCTCCATACCCCGGTCGCCACGCTGGCCATTGGTAGTACGAACACCTTGAGTCTTTTCGGGGGTAATTCCTTTCTCCGGGCCGCACAAAACAAAACGGCTATTATTGAATTTAAGGTTACAGATGTAGATGATACTTTTATGCAGCTTTCAAAGACCATGCAACTCGATATCCTGCAACCGCCTACCACCATGCCCTGGGGCAACAGATCACTGTTGCTTCGAGATCCCGAAGGCAATAGCGTCAATCTCTTTACCCCACCACCCAAGGTGTCGTAAACCAATTTGGCAGCAATTTGGCAGCAATTATTTATTCGCTGGTTGAATACCCATAGAAAAAGCAAAAGTCATAGTTGGTAAATGCTAATTTACCGACTATGACTTTTGCTTAGCGCATTGGCTTTACGCCTTTGCTACATGCCTTTATATTGTATATTGACTGATCCTGAATTTTAATGCAACACCCCTCAACGATTTTCTATGTATGGGTTATTTAATGGATCTAAAGATACGATTCCACCTGGGTCCGTGCTGCCAGCTGAACCAAATCAGCGATGCCCTACCTACAATGGCAGTTTCTGGAACAAATCCCCAATACCGGCTATCCTGGCTGCGATGGCGGTTATCCCCCATCATCCAGTAATAATTATACCCAAAGGTATATTGATTGGTCTTTTTACCGTCAATAATAAAGGTATCTCCATGCTCTTCCAGACTATGATGTTCATAGGTATGGATTATCCTACGATAAATGGCAATATTTTTAGCGGTTAAAGTAACGGTTGCGCCTTTTTTGGGTACCCATAAAGGGCCAAAATTATCGGGCGTCCAACTGCTGTCGCTATTATCATAATAAGGGAATAATTCTCTGTTGGTTTGTACATCATAGCGTACATTCACCACATTGGGTAGCTTCTTTATCTTCTCGATATCTGCAGCACGTACATCGAATTGATAAAGGTTAGGCCCTTTTTGAATCATTTCGGGCTGATCCCCTTCATTGACAGGCTGTAATTTAACATGTAAGTCATTTTGGAGATAGTCGTCGGAAAAAGAATTACCATTGGTTGTCACCAGGTATTCCATTTGGGAAGTAGGCGGAATAAAAGCTTTCTTCCCATTAATATATAGTTCCGTATTGATAATCTGTAGCGTATCACCCGCTACCGCCGTACATCTTTTGATATAGTTATCTGTCTTATCAATAGGATGAACCAGAATCTGATGATCAGCCATAAGCCTTGCCCTATCTCCATGGTAAACATCTCTTAATACCTGATAATAAGGTAAGGCAGAACCGTAATTGGGTTCATTAATAATCGTATCTCCAGCCGGGAAATTAAACACGACGACATCATTTCTTTTCACCGTCGTTAAAGCAGGTAAGCGCATATAAGGCCAATGAACCGCTTTTGTGTAAGAAGGCGTGGTGGTAGAGAAAGGCATAAAATTATGCACAAAAGGAAAACTAATAGGCGTCTCAGGTATACGAGCACCATAGCTCATCTTATTGACAAAGAGGAAATCATTGATTAGCAAGGTCTTTTCCATACTGCCAGTCGGGATGACATAAGCCTCAAAAATAAAAGTACGGATAATGGTGGCGGCCACTGTAGCAAATACCAAGGCATCGATCCATTCTCTGACCACGGTCTTTTTATAGCGTTTGACCCCTTCAGCACCGATATAACGGACTTTGTCAGAGAACCCCACATAAGGCAGGAAAATAAAAGGAACGACCGCCGTTAGTGCATGATCAATCAAACTAAAGCGCCCAAACTGCATCACAAAAATGATGGTAATCCAGATCGTGATAAACTGTCCTGCAAAAGGTAAAAGCTGTAACCAGAACCAGACTTTGCTGATCCCACATAGCTCACAGATAATCCAGGTATTATAAAAGGGAATAAAGGCCTTCCAGGGAGCTACCCCGGCCTTTTTAAACATTCCATACACGCCAATTGGCCATCCGACCAAATATAAAATCACGTATAGCCAACCCATACTTTCTTGAATTTTAACGTTAGTTCTCGCAAATGTAAGGGTTTTCCATGTGGAACACTCCGCTAACCGGTAAAAGGTTCTTAAAATTTATACAAGCGGTTTTATGGGATTTTCTGAGTTCATGCACCTATAATAATTTCCTCAAAGCGCTATTTTTCAAAATGATACCCTCTTAAAAAGGCTTCCGTAGTCATTTTCTTTTTACCTGCCAGTTGCAATGCATCCAAAACAATATAGCCATCCGGGCAACTGAATTTAATATAATGCTTGCCATCGGTTAGCAGTTTTCCTGGCGCTAATGGCGTTTGGTTATTGCCCACAGAGGCCGGTTCTATGTGTGCCTGGTAGATTTTAAGGACCTTACCATCCAGCTCCGTAAATGCCGCAGGAAAAGGTGATAGTCCTCTGATCAGATTAAAGACCTCCTTAACCGGCCTCGTAAAATCTATCCTACAGGTCTCTTTAAAGATCTTAGGTGCTGGTTTTAAGACCTCAGCCTGAGGTTGTGGCCGCTCCTGCAAAGTTCCTGCTACCAGACCTTGAACTGTTTTGAGTACCAAACCCGCCCCTGCTTCCATCATCCGGTCATGTAGCGATCCGGCATCTTCACTTGGTCCAATGGGCATTTCCAGCTGTAACAAAATATTACCTGTATCAATAGCATGCTGCAATTTAAAGGTAGTTAACCCCGAAACAGCTTCTCCACCAATCACCGCCCAATTAATCGGTGCCGCGCCCCTATATTGGGGCAGTAAGGAAGAATGCAGATTAATGGTCCCCAATTCAGGCATATTCCAGACGATTTCCGGGAGCATCCTAAAAGCCACAACAATTTGTAAATCAGCATTTAAAGCCCGTAAAGCCTCTAAAAACTCAGGATCCCTAAGTTTTTCAGGTTGTAATACCGGCAAGTTGACAGATTCTGCATATTGCTTTACAGCACTCTTTTGCAATTGCATGCCTCTACCTGCTGGTTTATCAGGTCCGGTAACGACACCAACGACATTTAAACCTTCCGTTACCAGCTTTTTTAAAGTAGGAACGGCAAATTCCGGGGTACCCATAAATACGATTCTGATATCATTTAACGCTTTTTCTGGCATTGTCTTAGTCTTTTACGCTTTATTTATTCAAAGTCATTACTGTCCCATAGTGTAGATAGTATTGGCAGTTGGTTCTTTAAAATCAATTGGGTTTCAAATGTCTGCCTTTTGACTAGCAGCCATTTGAAACCCATAAAATTAAATATAATATATTTTTCAACTGTAAAGAATCTGGTAATTCTGTCAGCATTTACAAATTAATCTGTAAACGATCAAACTCATCCGCATTGTTACATACCTGGCATCAAAGAAGACGTGGCCCAAGGAATCATGGCCAAAATGATCACCAGTGCAATCAGGTACAACACGGCTGATTTGCGGTGTTTTTTAAGATCCGAAACATTTTTTTTGGCCACCCCTTTACCAATCGTAATTAATACAATCGCAATGATCATGGCTATTGGATGCTCCACAAATTTGAACCTTAATGCGTCATTACTCATAATCATAGATCTGTCCGCCAGCGAACTCAGATCCATGGCCAGCATGACTAGTCCCACGACTAAAGTCAGGTGTGCACAAATCATCAACCAAAGTCCTAATTTCTTATGGATATTGGCAAATGGCTTATTTGTATCCGCAAAATTCTTGATGATATTAACCACCAGTAAAATTAAGATCAGCCAACGCAGTAGGTTGTGCAGATCCAGTAATCCTTTCAGCATTTTCTTCCCTTATTTGTTTAGAGCGAAATTACTCAATTATTTCCATATCAAGCTGCTTTGTCCTGCAATTCAGCAGGTAATTATTAATGTGCTTATTTTTTTGATAGTATGATGGTCGCATGGGCCGTTTTTCCAGCCAGATCCAGATACAGGCAATCACATTAGAACAATTCAGTACATTATTACCCATAAAATAATCAGACACTGGACCACATCTACAATAATACCATGCGACTGATCTTTGAATTTAACCTAAAAATCATATAACTTAAATAATAATTCCACTGCTGTCCTATACTATTTCTTTGCTTTGGCTAAGCGCTCCTTTATTGAAATTACATAGGACTGCTCAAGATTGAAAACTTCAGCGATTTTAGTTGGAGATAATACACCCTTTAAGAGTAAAATTTTGATCATGTCCTCTTGCCCTTCTTTGAACGCAGTCATTCTAATGGCATAACCATCTCTCAATTGCTTGAGTCTGCGCTCATTTTTTTGACGTTGTGCTGCTATCATATATGTTGCTTCTGGGATTTTAAAGTCTTATTTGCAATTTTTTGTAGATCTCTAATCAATACTTCACCTTATGGTTCTTGAATACAAATGGCTTCATTTTTTATGTACCTGAACTGGCAAGCATAGGTAATCATATAGCTTTATTCCAAGCCTCTCTTCCTTTTAAATGTTACTAAATCGAGTCAACATACCCTCGCCTAGAAGGCGAGGGCTTGCCACTGTCGGATAAATCCGACAATGCGACCATGGGCTGATTGACTGCAGCCTAATTCGGCGATGTTTAATGCTGCATTCTTGTCCGCATGGTCACCGTGACCACAGCTGCAGCACACAAATTCGCTTTGAGTTTTCCGGTTTGCCTTTTCAATATGTCCACATTTATGACATCTTTGGGAAGTATAGGCTGGTGGTACCAAAAATACAGGTACTCCGGCCAGCTTAGCCTTATAGATGATAAATTGGCGTAATTGATGAAATGCCCAACCAGAAAACCTGGAACGCCTGCTCTTGCGAACCCTTTGCCGTCTGCGAATACCTGTTAGATCTTCTAACGCTATTGGAGATCCGGTGCGTTTGGCCTCGTCCACTATTCTTTTACTTATAATGTGGTTTTCATTTCTTTTAAACCTTTTCTCTTTTCCAGAGTTTTTTTTCAATTTTCTTTTTGCTGAACGGGTCTTCTTCTTTTGAAGACCAGTTCTTTTGGCTTGGTTTTTTTATGTACCTTTTCAGTCTGCTGGCCATCAAAAGACTCGCCAGTAGATAAGGTCGCGAGCTGATTGATCCCCAAATTATTCTAAATTCGGAATAATTTTGGTTATGCCGAATTATTTGTTATTCCGAATTACTTTCATAATAAATTGTATTTCAATCAGTATTCAAGGAATATTTATGAATAACTTTTCCTGTTTTTTTCTTTTATAGCTTCTTAATCAACCTTTGTCATTTTCTTATTTTTACTTTGGAATATCAATAAGAACATCCTGTTTTACTAGCTCCCAGAGGCTATTGCCAAGTTATTTCCTTATTGTAGCGGCTCTCCAGTCCATAATCCATTTCATCAAATATGTGCCATTAATAAAAAAAGTTATTCCGAAAAATGAAATGCTAAAGAATTGTTTATCAGTAGTGTAATTATGTAATTCAGAATAACAAATAATTCGGCATAACCCAAATCAACGCCGATCACATTTTCATGATCTATTAATTCCGGTTCTGGGATATCACAACTGACATTTAAAAAAAAGTGACCGTTGCGAAAAAACAAATCTGATTCTCCCTTTTGAAATGCCAACAAATTACGGGCATTATCTCCAACCTCGAATTTCATTACTTGCCTTCCTTCGAGCGTAAGTATGCTTAGGCTATCACTGCTGAGGTCAAAGCTGACCATACGACAGTCAAATGCTACAGCCCCTTTTAATCTGAAAGTTCTTTGGGTATCGATTGGACCTGTAGCCTTTTGGGCTTTAACCTTGTATGCATCTGCAACCTTACCAATAGCCCGGATAGTCATTTGGGATTTAAGTCCAAAATCCTCCCGTATAGCGTAGTAAGTTAGCTTATGCAACCTTGTTCTATTAAAACACTGGTTATCAAAAACCACCGCTGAAATTTGGTTGCAGGCAAGGTTCATTGCCGTTAATGTTTCCATTAACAGATCAAATTGCTCCCGATCCGGAACTAACTTTATTTGTGCTACAACTACCATATCTTTGACAAAGATAGATAATTATTTTAGTATACACAAATATTTAGCATAAAAAACTACAATTACTTTACAAGCCAATTCTTGAGCTTAAGCCTCCGCCTGAAGGCGGTGGTTTCAACCCAAGAAAAGAGACAATGACTTAAAATAATAATCCCCTACTGTCCTATATTATCTCTTTTCTTCAGCTATGCTTTCCTTTATTGAAAGTATATAAGACTCCTCCAAATTGAAATTTTCAGCAATTTCGGTCGGGGATAATAGTCCTTTTAAAAGTAAAATTTTGACCATTTCCACCTGCTTTTTTTCTTCCCCTTCCTTGAACGCGGTCGTTCTATTGGCATAATCGTTTCTCAGTTGTTTGAGACTACGCTCATATTCTTGACGTTGTGCTGCTGTCATATTTGCTACTTCTGCAATTTCTAAAATTTTATGAAATTGCCCTTCATTTAAAAATTCTGGCAATTGCTCAAAATTATGCAAATTTTTGAAAGTATATAACCACTTACCTTAATTTGTCAATTCGTCCAAGGAACTTGTTAGCGATGCCTTTTCAAATTTGGGCAACTCGAGATAAATATACGTTAATTTATTGAATAATACAGTTTTATCTTCTATGTCACATATCTGACCAATCGTTTTAAATTTTCCAGGCTTGCTATGTGGGAGTTCAAAATCTAATAGGCCAATAAAAATAATCGTTTTTTGCTCAAAATCCCACTCAGTCATGGCTTGCTTCCCTTTAGGGGCGTTTTCCTGGATTCTGGCACTGGTATAAAAAATAGATCTGTCAATAAAAAACTCCTGTTTTATTCGTTGAATCTCTATAATAAACTCTCTATTTTGGTCGTCCTGACAAAGTAAATCAAAAATTGCTGTTCTGTGGTATTTAGATTTACCGTTGGCCTCTTTATCCAGATAGGTCACCTTTTTAATATTCAATTGTCCATTCAATACATCATTCAAAAAAGCGACGGCCAGTTCCTCAACTTTAAAGATCGATTTGAGGCCGAAATCCGTCAACAAATTCATGTATTTAGTTTTTATTGCCCTTCTGAGTCGTCTCGAGTTTACTGCCAATTCAATAATTTTTCTCATTTTGTAACTTTTTATTTTTTTACTTTTTGATTTTAGCACAGGGAAGCCATTACCATACGGATTCGTAGGATCAGAATATTGCCTTCATTGAAATTTAGTTTCTATTTATGCTGCAATCATTCAAACATTTATTCACTTCAGTAATTAGGGAATTCACCATAATCAATATGACCTGTATATGGTTTTGTCCAGCGTTTTGTCCAGAAAATCCAATATTAAGATTTTATGAATAACAATTTCCTTACCTTACTTTAAATAATTGTTCTGAATAGCGCATTCACCGCTGGTGGTCAATCGTCACCTTTGCGGTAATTTTTAACTTGTTTTACAAAAAAATGAAAGTGTGTCTTATTTTTCATGTGGCAAATGTAGGGGCAGGGTCATATAGGGCCCCAAGTTTTTTGAACAACCTTAATTGTTATCAGCGAATGAATCTAGAAAAGATAGGATTGGTGCTCGCCAAATCTTGCTTTTTTGACAAGTAGGCATGTTAAAAACCTTCAAAATTGCCTAAATGTATCCTCGAGGTTGCTGGCTAGTCCTTCCATAGAAACGGGAATAAGATCAATGCCAAAACGATAATCAATACATCAAAAGCCAGTAATAACCCTACAAAAGGCAGCAGTCCCGTAAATAAAGCTGGAGAAAAGGCAATTTTGGAGACCTTACCCAGTAGCAATAGTTGTGGCACGATGATAGGGAATCCCATTACAGCCATCAGTGCTGCCTGCTGCTGTGCCTTGGCGGCGATAGCCGCTAAAAAAGTAAAGGTAAAACTCAGCCCCAGCCCCCCTAACATCGCAAGTCCGATAAACTGAGCCATATTATAGACGGGATTGCCGAGCAACACAGCAAATAGACCCACACTTAGCAAAGTCATGACCATCATCAAGAGCCCGTTAAAAACTATTTTAGAGAGCACAAAATCCCGGGCGCCGGCAATGGAATAAAAATACAACATCCTACCTTTAGATTCCTGGAGAAAACTTTTAGCGACTGCATTGACGGCCACAAAAAGCTGGACGACCCAGAACATCGCATTCCATACCTGCTCTTCTGGTTGTCCCATGGTAATGTAGATCACAAATATGGTCGAAGCTACATATAAAAAGATGCCATATAAGGTATACTGCTGGCGAAGTTCCAGCAGCAAGTCTTTTTTGATTAATGAAATTACATAACGATTCAAAGCTGCTTTATTTTTTATCCGTTGTGTTTAAATTATTTTGTGCTTGCACTCCTTCCAGATAGCATTTGCGGCAACGAGGTTCATATTGCTGTTTTTCTCCCAGTAAAACCTGCGCACTGCCGCCAGCCGTTCTATAAGAGATGCTGGCGATATTACCACATTTCACACAAATGGCATGCAGTTTTGTAATATAATCTGCAATGGCTAGTAACTGGGGCATGGGACCAAAAGGCTTCCCTTTAAAATCCATATCCAGGCCAGCCACGATAACGCGAACGCCTTTGGCCGCCAATAATTCGCAGACATGGACGATTTCCGGATCAAAAAACTGCGCTTCATCAAGACCAATCACATCCGCATCCTGTGCCAGCAACAAAATATGCTGGGCACTGTCAACGGGCGTACTTTGTATGGTGTTTTCATCATGGCTCACAACATCTGTCTCACTATACCGGGTGTCGATCGCAGGCTTAAAGACTTCTGCCTTTAAATGAGCGATTTGAACACGCTTCAACCGGCGGATCAGCTCTTCGGTCTTGCCGCTGAACATAGATCCGCAGATAACTTCTATCCACCCTCTTCTCTCTCCTGTTAAACTTGGCTCTATAAACATGATAAAGACACCCTATTGGACTATTTATCTATATATTAACATTTTACTATATAATTAAATGTAAATGAATAGCCCGTTGAGTAAATTCCTTTGTAACTTTAAAACTCAGATTAAAGTTCAAAATTATTATATATTCAGGAAACCCTCTGCATAGATTATGGAAAAACCGGAAATAAATCTGGAAAGTGTACATAGACTCATTGATTCATTACAATCTCAGGCAAAAGATGGCAATGTTCAAGACATGTTGTCTGCTACCCAGAGACTACTGGCAGAGTTACAGCAAATACATCTCAACAACGGCCATGCGGCCCCAAGGCATGCAAGCGTCAGTGTGGTAATGCCCTTTGCTGGTAAGCCAGTAGAGCGGCATGTAGCATTGGCGGCACCTACTGCCCCGCTAAGTGCCCCCCTGGCAGAGGGCGACGCGCTGCTCCAGCCCCCCACAATCCTGACCGAGGCGGTTCCTGCCGCTGCAACTGATAGTCATAGCTTTGGAAAGGTGGAACCAATAGCATCCAGTATACCTGTTCCCCCCAGAGACATCACCATTGAAGCGGCAAAACAAGCACCTGTAACACAAAATACCCCGGAACCGGCATCTACCACACATACGGAACCTATCCAAAAGGAATTATTCACCTTACAGCCTGAAAATGAAGACCTTTCATTTACACCGCTGCAAGCAGCTGAATACCCGACCAGTGTCCCGGAGGACAGCCCGCAAATCCAACAAGCTATTCAACAGGAGCAGCAAGACCACGGTGAACCAACTGTAAAGCAAGCTTCCGTTGAAGCTGCTCAGGCGAATGCCGCTAATGTTCAGCCTCCTTTAACCCAGGCCCCTGATTTTACGGCTAATGGGCAAAGTGAAAATCCGGCTGAGCAAGAAAGCCCCGTCCCTGCCTCAAATAATACACAAGAAAATATAACGGCAGCCGAGCCAGATCCTGAAAATTCTGCTGATGAGGTGCAGGCAGACAAAAGAAGACATCTGGCATTTATACATGAGAATTTCAGTACCTGGGCAGATTATGGCATGCCAGGCGGAGTTGAAGCACCAACACTTGTTCAAAACCAGCCGCTAACTAAAGAAATAGACAATAGTTACAATAGCAGTTATCAACAGCAGCATTATCAAGAATTGAATGAGCAACTGAGCCAGCCTGAGGAAGAGTGGGCGCATAAAATGCAAAGCACCCCTATTGAAAATTTAGCCAGTGCCATAGGGATCAATGACAGATATCTTTTCATCAGTGAACTGTTCAGGGGAGATGAATCCATGTACGAGCGCAGTATTATAACGCTCAATAAATTCAATAGCTTTCCGGAAGCGCATGCGTGGTCAGAAAGGGAGCTTAGATTAAAACTCGGCTGGGATACGCAAAACCCCATCACGAAGCAGTTTGAGCAACTTATTGAAAGAAGGTTCATGTCTCGCAGTTAATTGAGCTTTTTGGACATGAAGACACGCTACCGCGCGGCGTTCCAATTCCTTAAAATGGCAATATGAAGCCTGATAGGCATCAGTCACTTGAAAAATAGACATAACATTACCTCGAATTACCTCGATAAATAAAGGATTAAATCACGCAATTTATTTTCCAGATACAGATCGAGATTCAATAAATAAAAAAGCAGCCTGAACAATTATTACATTGAATTCAGGCTGCTTTATTTATTTTCTGCGCTATGTGTGATCCATCTGCCTAACGGCAGATAAGTCAAGTTGTTGATTAATCCGTAACCTTAGTAATTTTCAAAATATTGGTTGGCAGATGTTTTTCAACTGGTGTACTACCTGTATTTACGACAATATCTTCTGCTTTGATAAAACGACGTTCTCTAAGGATGTTAATCTGGTCATTGATGATCTCATCCAAAGATTCTTCCTCATCATAGAAAAAGGCTCTAACACCCCAGCTGAGGCTTAGCTGGTTAACCAGTTGCTGTTCTTTTGTGAAGATATATAACGGTGTTTTAGGACGGTAACTGGAGATTCTAAAGCCGGTATACCCGCTTTGCGTCATACCTACCAAAGCAGAGGCACTTACTTCGGAAGCAATCTTACAGGCATTATAACAGATGGCATCACTTAACATGGTCGGAGAATGGGCAATCACCTTAAGGTCTTCCTCTCTGTCATAATAATAATCCGTGCGTTCTACTTCCATAATGATTTTGCGCATGGTTTCCACCACAAGTACCGGATGATTCCCCATAGCCGTTTCACCACTTAACATAACAGCATCCGTACCTTCCAGAACCGCATTGGCAACATCGGTAATTTCACTTCTGTTGGGTTTGGTCCTATCCATCATGGATTCCATCATTTGTGTAGCAACAATGACCGGCTTAGATCTATGAATACATTTGCGGATGATCTCTCTTTGCGCCATCGGAACCTTTTCCACCGGCAATTCCACACCCAGATCACCACGGGCGACCATTACCCCGTCTGATTCATTGACGATATTGCGCAAATCATCCATAGCAGAAGGCATTTCAATTTTAGCCATCACCTTGATTTTGCTATTTTGTTCTTTCACCCTTCTTTTCAAATCAACGATATCCTCTGCCTTGCGGACAAAAGACAGTGCTACCCAATCGAGTTGTTTGGCGATAATAAAATCCAGATCCTCAATATCTTTTGGAGTCATAGCCGGTAATGAGATTTCTGTATCTGGCAGATTTACACCTTTATTGGGTAATAAATTGCCACCATAAGTCACTCTAACCTTCACATCCCCTGATTTTTGGTCCACCTCAGTGACGACCACCTCCAGTTTACCATCATCGATTAAAATTTTCTCTCCCACACTTACATCGTTATGCAGATTGGGATAAGAAACATATATTTTCTCCTTGGTTCCAATAACCTTCTCTGTTGAAGTAAAGGTCAGAATATCCCCTGGTTCAATCGCCAGTTTATTGTTTTCGATTTGCCCTACGCGCAGTTTAGGTCCCTGCAAGTCACCCAGTATGGCAACATTATAAGGCTCTTTTTCATTGATTTTGCGGATGCTTTCGATGATCTCGGCCTTATTTTCATGACTTCCATGAGAAAAGTTTAAGCGAAAAACATTTACCCCGGCTTTAACAAGTGCCAGTAATTGTTCATATTTTTCACATGCCGGTCCTACAGTGGCTACAATCTTGGTTCTATGAACATTGTGCAGAATACCCGCTTCGGCATCCATTTCTTTATGTAAATATTTCTCTACGTTTTTAGACATTTTCTCCATTTGTTTTTTGTCATTAAAAAATATTGTTGCCATCCATTGCCAATGCCGACTAGCCTGTCTGGGCTACATGGATGCAAGCAGAAAAGCGCTGTCAGATTTTAATGATTCATTCAGCGCTTTACTCTTCTTTTCTTTAGCTGGCCAGTATCTTTACAATACGTAACCAATTCTCATCGATCGAATCCTTTTCACGGATGGCCACTTCCAGCGGCGTATATACGATCTCATTATTAATGATACCGACCATCACATTGGATTTACCTGCAATCAGGGCTTCCACTGCATGGTAGCCCATTCGGCTGGCAACCAGCCGATCAATACAGGTAGGCGACCCGCCACGTTGAATATGCCCCAGAATGGACACCTTAGTATCAAAATTAGGGAGTCGTTCCCGGACGATCTTAGCGACTTCATTTGCGCCGCCAAAAGCGTCCCCTTCTGCAACGACAATGATATTGACCAGTTTTTTTCGTTTTTCTTTTTCCGAGAGAGAAGCAATTACATCCTCAATATTGGTCGCAGCTTCGGGAATCAAAATGGTTTCTGCACCGGTAGCAATTCCACTGTGAAGGGCAATATAACCGGCATGGCGTCCCATTACCTCTACTATAAACAAACGGTCATGGGCATCTGCGGTATCGCGGATTTTATCAATTGCCTGCACTGCTGTGTTACAGGCTGTGTCAAAGCCAATTGTAAAATCTGTACCATACAAATCCTTATCGATGGTGCCAGGTAGTCCAATAACAGGTAATCCAAATTCATTTTGCAGTTTCATGGCCCCCGTAAAACTGCCATCTCCGCCAATAACCACCAGTCCGTCAATGCCTCGTTTCTTTAAATTGGCATATGCCTGCGCCCGGCCCTCTTCTGTATAAAACTCTCTGCAACGTGCTGATTTTAAAATAGTTCCCCCTCTTTGAATGATATTTGCAACTGTTTTGGAGCCCATGGGAAAGATATCATCCTCCATCATCCCACTATAGCCACGCATAATACCATAAACTTCCAGTCCCAAATACACTCCGGTACGTACAACTGCCCGGATGGTGGCATTCATTCCGGGTGCATCTCCTCCGGAAGTCAGAATCGCTATTTTACTTACTTTTTTAGACATTTTAAAAAATTGTAATATATGGTAACGTTTGCGCTAATTTTCCAACAAGGAGCGAAAGTACAAAATTGAATATAATTTTCCGAAATCCTAACTTTATATTTTTTTGCCTAACACTCATTAGCAAAGCGTTTCAGCGGATTTGTACCAGGGTCCATTACACACTCGCTTCTTAGATGGCAGACCGCCTGCCATTATTTTGATTGCCGGTCTATCACAATATTTAAATAAGAGCAAAAGGTACGAATAATTACTGGATTATGCTTTTTGCTCATAGGCGTTAATCTTCTAATAACAAGTGCAGGTACAAAATCCAACTACAATTTTCATCAGACAAATTTGGTCACTTAAGTACTTTTGTCCACAGTTCTAAATATCTTTGAACAGATTTGCAAAAAACCATGTTTATAACTGATTATCCAGTAACACGGCATAAATGCAACCACGGGCGACCAATCAGGCAAATTTTGTTGATTGCAAGCTCACCCTATTGTTAACCAGTTTAAATTAACCAATAATCTATTCATGGCCTCCTTGGATCCAAACAAGCCTGAGTCACCGCAAGATATTAAACAGCAATTTGAAAAGGTGACCAATAGTAATACTTATTGCTGGATTGTACTCATTGCCTGTTTGACGGGTATTGCACTGGCTTTTTACAAGCATTATGGTGTTCCTTATACAGATAAGTTCTTTTTGCTGATTGCCATCCTTGCAATCGGCGTTATAATTAATGTAAACCAACTGCGCAAAAATTATTTGAAAAAAAAGCAAGGCCCTGGCAAATAACTCGTTGAAATTCTACTTCGGAAATATCTTTGTTGTTATTGTGTTCAGCTAAGAATCCCCTATTTTTACAAGATCATTATCACTAACCGGTAACATACATGGCTTTAAATGTCGTCTGGATCGCCTTTTTTGTTATTGCATTTGTCATTGCTCTGATTAAATTCTTTTTTCTGGGTGATGTGGAGATCTTTAAGACCTTGACAGATGGCATTTTTGATAGTGCAACGACTTCTGTCACACAGGTAGCCTTTCCCCTGGCCGGCACTATGGTATTTTTCCTGGGACTGATGAAGATCGCTGAGAAAGCCGGTGCAATTGCAAAGCTGGCCCGGATCCTGAATCCTTTTATGCGCCGTCTATTCCCGGAAGTACCACAAAATCATCCCGCAATGGGAGAAATGGTCATGAACTTCTCTGCCAATATGCTGGGACTGGATAATGCAGCTACACCTTTTGGCCTAAAGGCCATGGAAAGCCTGCAGGAGTTAAATCCTAAAAAAGAAGTCGCCAGCAATGCCCAGATTATGTTTTTGGTGCTACATACTAGCGGGCTGACGCTGATTCCCCTGTCTATTATTGCCTATAGACTAGCTGCCGGTTCGCACGAAGCGGCCAGTATATTTATACCCTGCGTGCTGGGAACGGTCTTTACAACGCTTATGGCCATTCTTATAACCGGCCTGAAACAAAAAATTAAATGGGATTTTGTGCTAGTGGGTTGGTTGATAGGTATTTTTGCCCTGATTGTGGGTCTTTTAATTGGTGTTGGCACGATGAGCACGGCCGGCAAAGAAGTTTTTAGCAAAATCGCAGGCAGTCTGGTACTGCTACTGGTCATTATTCTCATTATTATTGCGGGTGCTTATAAAAAGGTGTCCGTTTTTGATACTTTTATTGAAGGCGCCAAGGATGGCTGGGTAATCGTTGTAAAAATTATTCCCTATCTGGTCGGTATGCTGGTGGCCATCAGAGTATTCAGGGACTGCGGCGCACTTGGTTATCTGACAGATGGCATCGGATATATCATTCATGCCATGGGCTTTAATACAGATTTTGTTCCTTCCCTACCGGTGGCCATTATGAAGCCTTTTAGCGGCAGTGGCGCCCGGGGGCTAATGATTGATACCATGCAGACCTTTGGTCCGGACAGTTTTGTCGGTAAACTGGCCTGTACCTTTAACGGCTCTGCGGATACCACGTTTTATATTATTGCCTTATATTTTGGCAGTGTGGGTATTAAAAAGGTCAGATATGCGGTATGGGTGGGACTGGCAGCAGATATTTTAGGCGTAATAGGCGCCATTGCGATTGGGTATATATTTTTTCACTAACGATTAATCTTTTGCTAATTAATAACATCCAAAGAATAATCGACAGATGGCTTAGTAATCCAGACAATCAAGATTTTAGGCATGATTAATGCCTTAAAATTCTAGGCCGTTCTGGGAATAAAACCAGGCCCAATAATTATTAACGTATTTTTTTAAACAAGTACATTAACCATTAAATAACACATTTATGAAAAGGACTTTATTTTCCATAGCGGCCATATTATGTGCCAGCCTGGTATTCGTTAGCTGTAGTAAAAATGATGACACACCTTATGTGGATGCACAGGCATTGACAACGGTATTTGAAGTACACAATTCCGATTGGAAGGCAACTACAGATGGCATTGGTTACACTGTTAAATATGATGAACCAGAAATAACTGCCTCTATTAATGATAAAGGTGCTGTCTGGATATATTACTCATTTGATGATGGTAATACCTTTGAATTAGCCCCTAGTTTAAGCAGATCTGATGCAAGTGGCAATATTTTTGATTTCTTAGCAGAATCAGGTATTGATAATGTTGGTGGCTTTGTCACTTTAACCGCTTTAAGTTATGCCAACAATACCAACAAAGGACCAAATTACAGTGGCCCTAATCTGGTAGTCAAGGTAGTCTCCATCCCAAGTTCTTTATATAATGCACATAAAAACGTTAATAAAGAAGATTATAACGAAGTGAAAAGGGTTTTCAAACTGCAGTAACCAAGTAATTAGCCGGGACAGCAAACCCCCTTCGTTCGCTATTGCAGCAAAATATAGAGGAAATAAAAAGGGTCCGCCGCGGCGGACCCTTTTTATTAATATACTATACTAAATTTACATCAAATGTTCTTGTACTCATTTTGGACAATGTCTATTTCTCCATAATGAAAACAAGACCCTTAAGATCACTCAACCTTTGAGGCAGCTGCTTTTGCTGCTTTAGCTTTTTTCTTGCCATTTCTGGAGAGTAAATACATGACCCCACCAAATATAAGGAAAGTAATTCCGGTAATCAGGTTGATTTCATGGCCATTTTCGGTGGTAAATGAAGCGATCAAGAGCAGTACGCTTATGATCATAAAGAACCAACCGATAACGGAGCGCAGATCCATACTGTTATTTTCCATAATTCATCAGATTTAATCAGTTTAATAGAAGATGATATTAAAAGCAATGGTGACAATAACCACTAGTGACCCTACAATAACAGGGTTTTTATACCATACGTAATGTCCTGTTTTTTGTCTTTCTGTGAGTGAATATACCAGACCAACTAGTTCAGACTCTTTGCGTCTTTGTGTAAACAGGCTGATTAGCCAGGTCACTAAAAAGCAAACGATAAAGGCAACCGAGGCAATATTAAAGTTCTGCCCCATGGAAGAACCATATTCATATAGCGGTTGACTTCCCAGTAAATGAGAGAGCCAGCCACCTTTTCCTTCTGCCACTGTCAATCCATGGGTCGCCGCGGCGGCCAGCGTGCCACTGATCAGCCCATAGAAAGCACCATTGGCAGTTGCTTTTTTCCAGAACATGCCTAAAAAGAAAGTTGCAAATAAAGGCGCATTGATAAAGCCAAAAACCAATTGTAAAAAGTCCATGATATTATCAAAGCTCCTGGCCAGATAGGCGGTGGCAACGGAGGCAGCAATACCAAAGACCGTAACTGCTTTCCCTACATTCAGATAATGTTGATCGGATGCTCCCTTCTTGATATAAGACTGATAAATATCAAAGGTAAACACCGTATTAAAGGCAGTGACATTGCCTGCCATTCCACTCATAAATGAAGCGATCAAGGCCGTCAGCCCTACACCTAATAAACCATTGGGATAAAAATGTTGTAATAAGGAAGGGAGCGTCATATTATAATCATACCCACCTCCTTTTGCCAGTGGAATTGTATAGCTGGGGTCGGTTTTCATCAGCACCAGCGCAATGATTCCTGGCAAAATCACAATGATCGGCATAAAGATCTTGGGGATGGAAGCATAGATGGGTGTCATCTGTGCATCATTGATATTTTTAGTAACCATGGCTCTTTGTACCACCAAAAAGTCCGTACACCAATAGCCAAATGCCAATACAAAGCCTAACCCAAAGACCAGACTTCCCCAGTTGGTCCCCAGCGGATTGGTAGAAGCGCTACCCATACCCTTCCAGACATGGAGTAAGTTCGTGCCCTCCAGGTTGTGTTTTATGCCTTCCCAGCCCCCTACATGGTGCAGGCCTAAATAAACCAGCGGCGCTATACCCAATACAATCAGGAAGAATTGCAGTACTTCATTATAGACCGCGGAGGTAAGTCCCCCTAAATAGGTATAGGCTAAAACGATAATAGAAGCAACAACAATGGAAGAGCTAAAACTCCAACCTAGCATCGCCTCTAGTAATATAGCAAGTGCATACAAAGAAATACCAGAGGAAAAAATGGTCATGATCGCAAAGGTGATGGCATTAAAGCCCCTTGTCTTTTCATCATAACGCAAGGCCAGATACTCCGGGACACTTCTGGCCTTACTGCCGTAATAAAAGGGCATCATAAATATCCCCAAAAATACCATGGCAATGGCGGCCCCCAACCAATAGAAGTGGGTGGTGAAAAGACCATATTTGGCGCCTGAGGCAGCCATTCCTAACACTTCCTGCGCACCTAAATTGGCCGAAATAAAGGCCAGTGATGCCACCCACATTGGAATAGAGCGACCACTCATCAGAAAGTCGTTGGATGTTTTCATTTTTCGCTTCAACACATAACCAATGCCAAGCACAAAAATAAAATAGGTAAAAATGACCAAACCATCGATCAGATTCAGATGTAACTTCATTTTTTTAGTTTGGGGTGCCACGATCTATACTCAATTTTATTGTAGCATAAAAACTTTTGATTTAATGCGTAGCACCTGCTTTTAGATTTTGATTGATAAAGAGTGAATGTTTTTACTTTAATTATTATAAAGCTGTATACAAATTCATTTTACGAATGGACAACAGCTCCCTCTGTTTCGTGGACAATGCCAACGCCTGCTTCTGTCTGTGCTACATATACCTTTGGTTTTTTGCCGGTATGTGCTTCATATTTAGCACTGACTTCACTGATCAGATCTTGAATGGCTTCTTTTTTTACCAGATTTATCGTACAACCGCCAAAACCGCCACCCATCATCCGGGCACCTAATACGCCTGGCTGGTCCTTAACGCAGTCTATCAGAAAGTCCAGTTCAGGACAACTGACCTCATAATTTTTGCTCAGTCCTGTATGCGTCTCATACATTTTCTGACCAAAAGCAGCGACATCTCCCCTTTTCAGGTCTTCACAGCCTTCCAGCAGTCGTCTGTTTTCCTGCACCACATAACGGCATCTACGGTATACCACCGGATCCTGGTCTTTGACCAGCTCATCAAGCATATCCTGAGTGGCATCTCTAAGTGTTTTTACCTGTGGGTATTTTTCCCTGATCAGCTTTACGCCTTGTTCACACTGCTGTCTACGTGTATTATATTCGGAGGAGGCCAGTGAATGGCTGACGCAGCTATCAAACAGCACGATGTCAATACCCTCCATTTCTATTGGATTATACGTATAATCCAGTGAGCGGCAATCCAGTTGTATCACAAAGTTCTTTTTGCCCATCATGGAAGCGAACTGATCCATGATTCCACATTTAACACCGACAAATTCATTTTCGGCTGCCTGTGCCATTTTTACCATCTGGACCCTTTCCAGCCCAAGCGCAAAGAGTTCATTTAATCCGAATGCCACACCACATTCCAGTGCTGCAGAGGAAGAAAGTCCCGCTCCCAGCGGTATATCTCCTGAAAACACCAGATTAAAGCCGCCCACCTTAAGACCTGCTTTTTGCAGTTGCTGCACAACGCCCAAAATGTACAGTGTCCAATGCTGATCATTTTGCTCAAGCACCTGCACCCTTCCGGTGAAAGATTCATCCAGATCAATGGAGACCAGATGAATCTGATCATCTTGTCTTTTGGACAGCCCTATGTAAATGGCCTTATTGATGGCCGCGGGCAAAACAAACCCGTCATTATAATCGGTATGTTCGCCTATCAAATTGACTCTTCCAGGCGCCCTGATAATGAGTGGTTTTTCCTGGAACGTTTGTTCAAATTTTTGTTTTATTTTGTTGATAATGAGATGCATTTGTTTGACTTATATGCTTTGATAATTGGATAATTTTTGAGAGGATTCCCTCGTGCAAAGCACGGGGTTTAAGATGATGCTCTTGCAGGCTGGTTGGCCTTTTTTGGCATCGATAATGGAGAGTAAAAGGCTCATGGCCTCTTTACCCATCATAATGGTTTGCTGATCCACAGAGGACAGACTAGGTGTTATATGTTCGGCAAATAATTCATTGGCGAACCCGAATACGCCAAATGCTTCCGGTACAGATATTTTTCTGCTTTTGAGCTCCTTCATGGCACCCAAAGCAGAGTAATCCTCTACTGCAAAGACGGCATCTGGACTTTCTTTTTGTTTTAAGAAATAAGCGATGGCCTCTTTACCGGCCTCAATGGAGACATCTCCATCAAAAATCCATTGCTTTTTAAAAGGGAGCTTATGTTTTTTGAGCGCCGCTTTGTACCCGTTAAAACGGTCACTGAATGCCTTGATATGTTGTTGTCCACCAATATGGGCGATCTTTTGATACCCTTGCGCTATTAAATGTTCTGTAGCCAGAAAAGCACCATTAAAGTCATCAATGACAACGGAGGAGATATTTAAACCTTCTTTTGCCCGGTCAAAAAAGACCAGCGGCATACCAATATCTCTGGCTGCTGTAAAATGACCATAATCCCTGGTTTCTTTGGCAATGGAAACTAATACACCATCCACATGAGCAGATAAAAGCGCCTCCAGTCCCTCCATTTCTGATTTATATCCTTCGTTGGTCTGGAATAGCAAGATCCTATAGCCATTTTCATTGGCTACACTTTCTATTCCATGGACAACGGAACCAAAAAAGTTAATATCTGCGCTGGGTATCAGCACCCCAATGGTGTAAGACTTCCCTAACCGAAGGGAGGAAGCAATCTGATTTCTTTTGTAGTGCAGTTTATCAGCCAGGGCGTGCACCTTCTTTTTCATGGCATCACTGATGGCCGGATGGTTATTTAACGCACGCGATACTGTGCCCGGGGTTGTCCCCAGGGTTTCTGCCAAATCGGTAATTGTTATTTTTTTATTCACCTATGCAAACGTTTACGTTGGCTAAGATAAAGGAGAATTATTAAATAAATTAAGAAATTACCGTAAAATATTTATTTTTCTATTAAAAACAGCCTAAAATCCCCAATTATTAGAGGGAAAGACTGGAGAAAAATACAAAAATTGTTAATTTACCCTAGAAATGGATGGATTTAATAATATAAAAGCCATCCCATAAGTACAACCATAAATATAATATTCATAAATAACACAATATGTTATTTATGCAAAAACGAGCACCTCCCGCTCACTGCAAAGCAGGACTTTACAATAATGGCCCGCAGTTTTTTTTTGCATCCTCTTGAATGGCCAATAACTTTTCCTTGCTGACTATGCTATTTTTATCAGATCGCAACTGCTTCAAAAAGTTACTTGCATCTTTACCCCCTAGAACAGGAGAGGCTTTGATGGGCCTTTGGACATAACAAAAGATGGAGACTAAAAACTAGATTTTTACTTTATTGACTGGTCTTGATGCCCTTTTTTATTTATACCGTGGCTTTCGGGTCTTGGGCTTTTTTTCATAATTACGCAGTTCTTCCATGGCTTCTTCCGCCGGCGCATGCACAATAGATTTAGCAGCCTGGAAAAGCACAAAATAGCCTATAATGCAAAAAAGCAGTTCCTTCCAGGTGATCCAATAGCCCCACCAACTGTAAACTGCGCCTTTTGTGGGATCGGCATTTTCATAAATCACCTCCACTTTATCTCCCTCATTAAAAGACCGGAATAAATAACCGGCCGGTACGCTGTAACCAGTCTGGCCATTTAGTGTAAACAGCGCAAAAGGTTTTTGTTTATGTGTGCTACTATCCAACCTAAAATGAATAACAGCCGGCGTTTTCAGACCGTCAAAAAAGTCCGGTCGGCGGCTAAATGGGACGTATAACCCAAATACAACGATAAATATGAAAAAAAGCGCCTTATTCAAGTGCGTTCAGGTTAATAGGTGAATTACATAAATCCCAGTTCCAGTTTTGCCTCATCGCTCATCATGTCCTTATCCCAGGCCGGGTCAAAGGTCAGTTGAATATGGGCTTCTTTTACGCCCTGGATATCCTGCACCTTTTGCTGCACTTCATTGACGATATCGCCTGCAACCGGGCAATTGGGCGCCGTAAGGGTCATGGTGATAAAGACCACGTTATCTTCTTTCACTTCTATTTTATAGACCAGGCCGAGTTCCATGATATTGCAAGGAATTTCCGGGTCATATACGGTGCGAAGTGTATCTTCTATCAGGTCTCTAAGGGTAATTTCGTTTGACATAACCGTTCTTTTTTTTCAGTTGATGATTATTAATGCTGCAAGGTGTTAAAGGCAATCGCATAATGCTTGATCTGCTTTAACATGGAGAGTAATCCATTGGATCTGGTGGGTGACAGATGGCTTTTAAGTCCGATATCATCCACAAAATGCAAATCGCTGGCAATGATTTCCTTGGGACTATGTCCAGATAGGACCCGTACAACCAGGGCCACCAAACCTTTTGTGATCAATGCATCGCTGTCCGCCGAAAAGAAGAGCTTACCTTCTTTAAAATCGGCATGCAGCCAGACTTGTGACTGACAACCTTTGATCAGGTTCTCTGGTACCTTGTACTGTTGATCAATCTCAGGCAGTTCTTTGCCCATCTGAATGATCATTTCATATTTATCCATCCAGTCGGTTAGGAATTCAAATTCATCTATAATCTCCTGTTGCGACTGCTCTATTGTTTTATGTACTGTATTTTCTGTTCCCATTTGTAACGACTGTCCTATTTTTTTATTCCTGCTTTGTATTTGAACTTTCTACTTGTTTTCAAAAAACGCTGCCTGTATTTAAATTTATAATAAGATTTTGGCTGCCCGCTCGAGTCCGCCTACCAAGGCGTCAATCTCTGCCTCAGTATTGTAAAATGCGAAGGAAGCCCTTGTTGTACCGGGTATTCCAAAAATATCCATGACTGGCTGACAACAGTGATGACCTGTTCTGACCGCAATACCTTGTTTGTCCAGTAATTCTCCTGTATCAAAAGGATGCGCCGTGCCGAGCAAAAAGGAAATAACTCCGGCTCTTTGTTTCGCCTGTCCGACGATACGCAGATTGGGGATCTTTTGCAAGGCTTCCATGGCATAATCCATCAGGGCTGCTTCTGTCGCCTGGATTCGCTCAATGCCGATGGCGTTTACATATTTAAGTGCAGCTGCAAGACCAATCGCCCCTGCAATATCTGGTGTACCTGCCTCAAACTTAAAAGGCAACTCATTATAAACCGTTTTTTCCAACGTAACGGTCTTTATCATGTCGCCACCGCCCTGATAGGGAGGTAACTTATCCAGCCACTGCTGTTTGCCATACAGAATACCAATACCGGTAGGGCCATAGATCTTGTGACCGGAGAAAACCATAAAGTCTACATCCAGCTCTCTGACTGATACATTCATGTGTTGTACCGCTTGTGCCCCGTCCAGTAAAACAGGAATATTTTTTCATGTGCGGCAGCGATGATTTTTTTTACCGGATTGATCGTTGCCAGTGAATTAGATACGTAAGTCAAGGCCAGGATCCGGACGCTGTCATCTAAGAGGCTATCTAGTTTATCCAGTTCCAGTTCACCATAGGTGTTAAATGGAATAACTTTCAGTGTGGCTCCTTTTTCTTCACAGATCATCTGCCAGGGAACAATATTAGAGTGGTGTTCCATAGCGGTAATCACTACGCTGTCTCCCGGTTTAAGCATCGCTTTGCCAAAACAACTGGCTACAAGGTTAATCCCGTCTGTTGTTCCTTTGGTAAAAATCACTTCTTTATCCTCACCGGCATCGATATAATCAGCAACTGTTTTTCTGGCTGCTTCATAAGCATCGGTAGCCACCTGACTTAAATGATGCACCCCTCTATGGACATTGGAATTATACTGTTTATAATAGGTATCAAGCGTTTCCAGTACCTGATTGGGTTTTTGCGTCGTGGCAGCATTATCCAGATATACCAGAGGATGGCCATAAACTTTTTGCGCCAGCAGTGGAAAATCACGGCGAAGTTCTTTTATTTCTAAGGAGGTTAATATCGTAGACATCTATCTTACTTATTCAAATAATGGATAAAATTGCGCAGTACAAAGGTAACATAAAATTACCTGCCTGCCTGTTACAAAAGAGCCGGGAAGACCATGCTCCCCGGCTCCTTCGTATAAACGGCCTTTCCTAAAAGAAAGGCGATTAAATTACGGCCTGAGCCTGAGCGATCGTTTTTTCAATCAACTGCTCAATATGATTACGTAAAGCCTCGTTTTCAATCTTGCTGGTCACATCAAATGCAAAAGCAGTGATCATCAGGCTGTGTGCCGTATCGGCACCAATACCGCGAGAGCGCAGATAAAACAGTGCTTCTTCATCAAACTGCCCAACGGTGCTGCCATGACTGCATTTAACATCATCCGCATAGATTTCTAATTGCGGCTTAGAATTGATCGTTCCATTCGGAGTGAACAGCAGGTTGTTATTCTGCTGGAAGGCATTGGTTTTCTGAGCCGGACGGTGTACATAAATTTTTCCGTTAAATACGCCTTTACCTCCGTCCAGGATAACGCCTTTATAGAGCTGGTTGCTCATACAGTTCGGATGACGATGATCTACCAGGGAGTGATTATCCACTACATGCTTATTTTCTACCATATACAACCCATACAAATGGGTTTCAGTACTTGGGCCATCCAGGATCACATTTAAGTTGTTACGTACCAGGTCTGCATGTGGCAGGGTTAAAGTATAGTTATCATAACGGCTATCTCTTAACTGCTCCACCTGCGTGTGCATAATCCAGCGTTCCTGTGCTTCTCCTACCTGAAAATGTGCATGTTTAAAATGCGCATTTTCCTGTACCTGAATCTCAGTTACCCCATTGACAAATAATAACTTATCGGACATTAACACGCTTGATTCAAGAACTTCTGCCAAGGCGCCTCGTCTGACTTTAATGATATTTCTGGGCTGTAAAAACAGATTCTCCTGATCGCTATATACATGAATGATTTGCAGGGGTTTATCCAGCTGGAAATCATTATTTAATTCCATGTAAAAACCATCACTGAAGCAAGCGGTATTAATTGCTGCAAAAGGATACTTTTCTATAGGTAGCGTGCTGTTTAATGCTGCTGCAAACGCTTCGGTTCCCTTTACCTCTGAAACAGGACGGATTAACCAGCCTTCCTGATAATCAGGTAACTGGCTAAAGCTAAAATCAATCTGGCCATTTACCAGCACCAGCCGGTAGGCATCCAGACCTTTTACCGTAGCCCTGACAATGGCCTTTTCAATGACATCACTTCCTGGCATGCCGCTAGGTTGCATCTGGTAGCTATCTTTCAAAAAAGGCACCAGATTGGTAAAACGCCACTCTTCATTTTTGATTGTAGGAATCCCTGCACACTGGAAGGCACCCAGGGCCGCTTCTCTTTTCTGAAGAAGTGCTTCGGGTTCATTCCCCTGATTTTTTGAATACGTCAATTCAAATTCTTTAATCAGACTATCTTTTAAAGATAAAGAATTGGAATTTTCGACTACTTGTTGAGACATACAATTTGAGTTATTATAGCGTAACAGGTATTCGTAATGAATAGCCTTTTCTTAAAATGGGTTCCTATTACCGCCCCTGTTACTAAACACCGGTATTCTGTACTTTTTGTGTGCAGTATAAGTATAACTGCTTTAAAACTCAGAATCCGGCTGACATATAAAAATTACTTATTTTCTTCCTTGATCCAGTCATATCCTTTTTCTTCCAGTTCCAGGGCCAGATCCTTACCGCCTGATTTTACGATGCGGCCATTATATAGCACATGCACAAAATCAGGAACGATGTATTCCAGCAAACGCTGGTAGTGCGTAATGAGAATAAACGCATTGTCTTTTGAACGAAGCTTGTTCACTCCATTTGATACGATACGCAGGGCATCAATATCCAGTCCGGAGTCGGTTTCATCCAAAATAGCCAGTTTAGGTTCCAGCATGGCTAGTTGCAGGATCTCATTGCGTTTTTTCTCTCCACCGGAGAACCCTTCATTTAGGGAACGATTGACCAGTTTGGCATCAAATTCCACTAGTTTTTGTTTCTCCTTGGTGAGCTGCAAAAAGCGCTTGGCATCCAAAGGCGCTTTGCCATGATAAGAACGAATTTCATTAAGGGCCGTTTTCAAAAAGTTGATATTAGAAACGCCCGGGATTTCTACCGGGTATTGAAAGGCCAAAAACAGACCTTCACGCGCTCTGTCTTCAGGAGCCAGATCCAACAGGTCCTTGCCATCCATAGTGACGGTACCTTCAGTAACTTCGTAGTTTTCACGACCTGCAAGTACAGAGGCCAGCGAACTCTTTCCTGAACCGTTGGGTCCCATAATGGCGTGTACCTCACCGGCACCGACTTCCAGGTTAATCCCTTTTAATATTTGTTTATCTTCTACTGATGCGTATAAATTTTTAATGCTTAACATTAGATGATTCTACTGTGTTTAATGATTCTTTGAAATTATAATAAAGTGCTGGCTGTATTGAGTGCTATATCTATCTGTCTGCTACAGATTTTTATCCTGATCAGCATCATCATTAACCGACACTGCCTTCCAGGGTCAGACTCAAAAGTTTTTGTGCCTCAACCGCGAACTCCATGGGTAATTGATTGAGTACTTCCCTTGCGTATCCATTGACAATAAGTGCCACCGCCTGTTCCGTATCAATGCCACGTTGATTCAGGTAGAAGATCTGGTCCTCGCCGATTTTAGAGGTAGTGGCCTCGTGTTCGATGGTAGCCGTATTGTTCTTGGATTCAATATAAGGGAAAGTATGTGCACCGCAGAGATCACCGATAAGTAAGGAGTCGCACTGCGTAAAATTACGGGCATTATCTGCTTTTGAACCAACCTGTACCAATCCCCGATAACTATTCTGACCAAAACCGGCAGAAATCCCCTTAGAGATAATACGGCTCCGTGTATTTTTACCCAGATGATAGATTTTGGTTCCGGTATCGGCAATTTGTTTGTTTTTGGTCACCGCAACAGAGTAAAATTCTCCGACAGAATTATCGCCCTGCAAAATCACACTGGGATACTTCCAGGTGATGGCAGAACCTGTTTCCACCTGTGTCCAGGAGATTTTAGAGTTCTTTCCCCTGCAGGCACCTCTTTTGGTGACAAAATTATAAATACCTCCTTTGCCGTCTTTATCACCGGGGAACCAGTTTTGTACGGTGGAGTATTTAATTTCTGCATTATCCATGGCAATCAGTTCAACGATTGCTGCATGGAGCTGATTTTCATCTCTTTTTGGTGCGGTACACCCTTCCAGATAGCTGACATAAGCGCCTTCATCTGCGACAATCAAGGTTCTTTCAAACTGTCCGGTGTTTTCAGTATTAATCCTGAAATAAGTGGACAGTTCCATAGGGCACCGAACGCCTTTTGGTATATAGACAAAAGAGCCATCTGAAAATGCAGCCGTATTCAGCGAAGCAAATTTATTATCAGAATAAGGAACCACCGTACCCAAATATTTACGGACCAGTTCGGGATGTTCCTGCACGGCTTCACTAATGGAGCAAAAAATGATGCCCAATTTTGCTAGTTCGGCCTTAAATGTGGTGGCTACGGAGACGCTATCAAAAACGGCATCTACTGCGACCTGTGGTTTTTCGCCTTCCAACTCTTCCACACCTGCCAGGATTTTTTGCTCATTGAGCGGAATACCCAGCTTGGCAAAAGTGGCCAGCAGTTCAGGGTCCACCTCATCCATACTACCTAGTTTCTTTTTGTTTTTAGGTGCTGCATAGTAAGATATATCCTGAAAATTGATAGCGGGCATTTCAAAATTCTGCCAGTCAGGCATCGCCTGACGTTCAAAAGTATGTAGTCCCTTCAGGCGCCATTCAAGCAACCACTCGGGTTCATTTTTTTTCTGGGAAATAAAACGAATAACATCCTCATTTAAACCAGCAGGCAAAATATCCATCTCAATATCGGTGGAAAAACCAAATTCATATTCCTGGTTGGATATCTGTTCTAATATATCCTCGTCCTTTTCTTTATTTGCCATCTCGAAAATAAAATTTAAATAGTTTGATACACTTAACGCAGTCGTTATACAGTACTTATCCTGCGAAACTAAACTGCGAAACTTTCCCCGCAACTGCAGGTTCTGGTAGCGTTCGGATTATTGAAAAACAACCCTTTGCCATTCAGGCCACCGGAATAATCCAATTCAGTTCCGAATAGATAAAGCAGGCTTTTTCTATCCACCAGAACGGTCACGCCCTTATCCTCAAATACTTGGTCATCCGGTCTCTTTTCACTGTCAAACTCCAATTGATATTCCAGACCGGAACAACCACCACCACGTACACCTACACGGACATATTTGCCTTTATTATCAGGCTGTTCGCCCTGCAATTTATCAATATAGGCTTTTGCTGCATCTGAAACGGTAATCATTGTTCCTCCTTTTTTGAGCGGGTCTTTTCAGATTCCTGCCTGTTCTTTGTTTCGATGTGCAAAGTTACAAAGAGAAATTGATTATTCGAGTAAATGAATGTATTAATTTGGTAAAGTTTGGGGGGATTATAAATCAGATAAAAAGGTCTTTTATTCTATTTATTTAACAATATATTATCAATATTTACCCTTCCATTACAATTGCGTATATTTAATTATATATTTATTTATTTTGACAAAATTTAACTGATTTTCAATATTTTCTATCATTATCACATTTTTAACAAAGCAGCTTTTAGTTCGGCATGGTATCTGAACAAGTAGGTTTGGATTATTAACCTATAAAAAACACTTAGTTATGAAATTCAATCATCTTAGTATGGCGGCGGCTGCATTGCTGCTGGCCACTGCAACCTACGCACAGGACACGATTCCAGGCAAAGACACCTTACCCGCACAGGACACCATTACCCTTCCAAAGGACACAGTTAGTGTTCCTCCGACAGATTCAATGCAGGCAACTGCCATGGTTCTATTTGCTGACACCACAGACCCTGGCAAAGACACGACTACTATACCGGAGGATACTACTAAATCTGCCCTTGCAATGCTTCGTACAAGTGCTGTTAGCTTCTACCAGGATACCACAACAGATCCTAAGGATACCACCACAATTCCAACGGATACGACCAGCAAAGATACCAGCTCCAGCAGCCTGGCCCTGGCTTTGGTACAACCTTATCAGGGTTTAAATGCCGCCTTTTATCAGGATACAACAACGGATCCCAAAAAAGACACGACTACGCAGCCCACAAAGGATACCAGTAGTACATCTTTGGCATTAGCAGTTTATAACCAGCAGGATTTCAACGTATTACAGGATACAACTACCTTACCCAAAAGGGATACGACGGATAAACCCGCCAAGGACTCCGTACCGACAACAGATTCTACCACCACTTCCGTAGCCGTTATCAGTACGCCAGTTAGTGGGACTTCAGTAGCTAATCCGGTAGCGGCGCTGCTTCCTGCAAAAAATGAATCATTGACCTAAGGCCGATGACCTATAGTAAACCTAAAGTAAAGTGATTTAAGTAATTTAAAGAAGTTTGCTTTCAATGGGGGGATAGCTTCAATATATTTCAATTCTGTAAATATATTGACTGTCTCCCTTCTTTTTGGCATTTACACGACGTCCTATACAGAATTGGCTTTTTATAAATAACCACAGTCATCAGTAATCTTGTAAAAAGTCCTTGCTTAAACTTCCAAGTCAGCACAAATACGATTACTTTTGCAGCCTATGAGTCTTTATACCCAGCGCGGCGTATCTGCCCAGAAAGAAGAAGTACACCAGGCCATCCAGGATTTGGATCAAGGCCTGTTTCCCAATGCTTTTTGCAAAATGTATCCCGATTACCTTGGTGGTGATGACCAGTATATCAATATTATGCATGCGGATGGCGCAGGCACTAAGAGTATCCTGGCTTACCTGTATTGGAAGGAAACCGGAGATCTGAGCGTCTGGGAAGGCATTTCCAAAGATGCCGTCGCGATGAATCTGGATGACCTGCTTTGTGTGGGTATTTATGATAATATCTTGTTTTCTTCTACCATCGACCGTAATAAGACGCTGATTCCAGGAGAAGTGCTCCAACACATCATCAAAGGCAATCAAGCCTTTTTTGATCAATTAAGGCAGTATGGTGTTAATATTCACTATTTAGGCGGTGAAACCGCTGATGTAGGGGATGTGGCCAGAACAATTGCCGTCAATGGTACCATGAGTGCCCGCTTGCCTAAATCAAAAGTGATCAGTAATGATAAAATCGCGGCAGGTCAGGTGATTGTAGGTTTTGGTTCTTCCGGTAAAGCTGTCTATGAAGATAGTTATAATAGCGGACTGGGCAGTAACGGACTGACCAGTGCCCGCCATGATGTGCTTAGTAAATATTACGCAGACAAATATCCGGAAACTTTTGAGCCTGCCCTTCCTAGTGAAGTAGTTTATATCGGCAATCAAAAGGTGACAGATCTGATTCAAATAGAAGGCTTTGGTGAGATCGCAGCCGGTAAACTCTTGCTCTCCCCTACCAGAACCTATGCGCCGCTAATGAAAAGACTATTGGAAAGTCATTTTGAGGATATCGCAGGTGCGATCCACTGCAGTGGTGGCGGACAAACCAAATGCATGAAGTATTTGCCTTGTAACCTTAAAATTGTCAAAGACAATCTCTTTAAGGTACCCCCTATTTTTGAATTAATCCGCCAGAACTCTGGAGCTGATGACCGGGAAATGTACCAGGTCTTCAATATGGGCCACCGCCTTGAAATCTTTACCAGTGAAACTGCGGCGGCTGCCATGATCCAGATCGCAGCTGATTTGGGAATTGAAGCCAAAATTGTAGGACACACAGAAGCGGCAGATCGTAAGAGCCTTCATTTAAAAGCACCCTCTGGCTGGGTGACTTATGATTATTAGTCCTATGGTGGTAGGCTCCCCAGACCTATTTGCTAATGCAGGCCAATATTTTTAAATAAGTAATTTGACTTAGATGAAAAAAGTCGTCTTAAATCTGTCTGTCACCCTGGATGGATTTATTGAAGGACCTAACAAAGAGACCGATTGGTGTATCATGGATAGGGAGATGGATTTTGGTGCTTTTTTGGACAGTGTAGATACCATTTTCTATGGCAGGGTAAGTTATGAGGCCTGGGGAAATTTTCAGCCAGATAGCACAGCAAGTACAGAGGACAAAGCACTTTGGAGAACTATTCACGCCAAGAACAAATATGTATTTTCGCAAAAGGACAAACCTAGCGAAAAAGATATTTTCATCACATCAGACATCGCCAAAAAAGTAGCCGCCATCAAACAGGGCGACGGAAAAGATATCTGGCTATATGGCGGAGCTGGACTTACAAATACTTTTATTCAGCTGGGCCTGATAGATGTATATAAAATATCTGTCCATCCGGTCATACTTGGTCAGGGAATGCCGCTTTTTGAGAATCTTCACAACAGGATCTCCCTTAAACTAACGGATACGCGCGTTTTTCACTCTGGGGTGGTTGAACTGACTTATGAACCACTAAATGAACCACTAAATCAGACTTAGGTCATCCGGTGTTTGAGTTAGCGCCTACAGCAACCATCACTTGGCTGCGTTAAATAAATTTAGATACAGAGATAGAGGTAGAGAATAGCGTGCAGTACCCCATTAAGTATATACCCCTCCTGGCGTTCCAATAAGCTATAATTAGCCCTAAACCACCCGATTAGAATGGCAAACCAATGCCGAGTTGGATACCATAGTTATTACGCACCAAGGGTTTATGGGTGATGGGGTTATTGGCCATCTGGTCTTCAAATTCATGATTGCGCCAGGTAAAATGTTTGATACTCATCCAGCCATCATTGGAAATCCTGGCAGGATCCTTAAGTTTTAAGCCAAAATCTACCCGGATAACCACAAAATTGAAGTCCATTCTAAGACCGGTGCCCATGGCAATGGCTATATCTTTACCCAACCGGCCAATGCTAAATTCTGCATCAGGCAGGCTTTCTTCCTTTCTGATATTCCAGATATTACCAATATCTGTAAAGACGGCGCCATTGAATTTAACCCCGCCAATAGAAAATAAAGGATATCTGTATTCCAGATTCAGTTCCAGTTGCATATCGCCATATCGGTCTCTGAAAGTACTTGAGGTATCACTTTGCAGGCTGGAGCCTAACCCTAACTGCCTTAACCCCCAGGCACGCATGCTGTTAGGACCACCGGCAATAAATTGCTTATAAAATGGCAACTCCCGGCCAAACTTATCTGCATTACCGCTATAATTAATCCCTACACCCGCAAATCCTCTTAGGGCCAATTGTGTCTTATCAAAGTCAAAATGCTTGATATATTCTCCTTCTACCCTAAAATAACGGTAAATTTCATCTTTTAAAGCTGGAATCAGACCAAATAAGGTACCGGACTCTTCTATGCCAAACCTGAAATAATTGTTTCCAGGGAACCTTTTATTGGGATAGGTAATATTATAATTGAGCTGTTGGCTGAGAACAGTACCCGTATTAAAGGCATTTTTCAGATAAGGATTGTATTTCATGGCCTGGGTCAGGCCTTCCATTACATCGAGTGAATAAAGCTCAAAATTGATGGGTCGGTACTGCCAGGAGGCGTTACCCTTTTTCCATTCGTATCCCCAGTTGGTCACAAAGGACCTGAATTGAAAATAATCTTTCCGGTCTGTATAGCTGCCATTGACAGAAACGACCGTTCGGATGGCATCCAGATTGCGGCTGCGGATATGCCAGGGCGTGATAAATCTTGGGAAGGAATAGGAATGCGAACCGGCAATCTGCAAGGTTTGCAGTAACCGGTTAGAATAGCTGCTGGATTTGGTCAGATTCAGTTCTACCCCTGTTCTTAAATTGGTCAGGGACTGAATGGCTCTTTTCCAGACATTTCTATTGCGGTGTGTCATGTTGAGCGCCAGTCCAAACATATTGGAGGAAGACACAAAATCACCTGTATTCCAGGAACCTTCCAGATCTACGGTTACATTTTGTTTGATGGCCGGCACCATGAAAAAGTTCATATCCACAGAATCTCCATGAAGGTAATTACGGTAATCCACCTGTTGCCAGGCACCAATGGCACTTAGATTATTGATCGTCTTATAAAAACCTGTATCACTGTAATAATCACCTTGCCGCATATAAAGGTGATTCAACATGGGTCTTGGAACAAACTTACCTTCTTTGTCATAAATAGAGATATGCCCCGTGCGCGTCTGATAAACGTGTGGAAACTGGCTTAATTGGTGTAAAAGTGAATCAGGAATTTCTGTACCGCCTGTTTCTGGAAAAAAATTAATATGCCCCACTCTGTAACGGATAAAATCATTAGTTCTGGAGCGCACAAGTGTGGTATCCTCTGGCGGTCGTTCTTTAATGAGCACCACGGCAGAAGGATTTTCTTTATTTCTGGCCGCAGCCTGGGCCATTTTAATGGCCTGTTCAAAAGGATCCAGGGTAAGTTTTAACAGGGCAGCATCCGTTGTATCGGTTTCTGCGATCAAATTGTTTCTGGAAATCCTGTAATAACCCAGGTTCCGGTAGTTTTTCACCAATCGGTCGAGTTCATCCGCTATATTTTGCTTGGTAAACTTTGTTTTATGTGGAACAATTGCCGTGGCGCCTCTTTTTTCCAGAGCAATCCGTTCAAGCGCCGTATCTTCCAAAGCATAACCTAAAGAATCGATGATCATGGCCTTATTAGGGTCAACATATATTGTGACCGTTACCCGTTTTTGGCCAGGTGCTGTCGTGCTATCCACCTGGACGCTGTCTTTGAAGCTGGCCTGATAATACCCCTCTGAGTTCATATAACTGTCCATAAACTGGATGGACTTACTGATACTGGCTGTATCAAATACTGGCGGTGAGACAATTTTATAGGCCACAAAATATTTTTGCACTTTGGGACTTCTTAGACTGTCCACCCAGAACTCCGCTAAATTAGTCTTAAGCAGTTTGGCCTCTTCTTTACTAATATTATCGCTTTTTAATTCTATTTTTGAATCGTAGACAAAAGGCTGCCCAACGGGCGGATTTTTTACCGTAACACAGGCACTCATCCCCATGATCAGCGCAGCCAACCAAAGTTGGATGGTCCGTTTGTAATGAGATGTAGGCTTAATTTGCATAAAGATGATCAGTAAAAATGAACTCAAATATATTCAAAGTTTATACCACAAAAAAACCAGGGACAAAGAAAAGCTATTTATTGTAGAAGGCCCTAAGATGGTGGCAGAACTTTTAACGAGTGGTTTTAAGACCAAAAAAGTCTGGACAACCAATGAAAACTGGCAGAAAAACTATCCTGATGCCCCTATTGAAATGATTACTGCCGAAGAGTTGCAAAGGGCCAGTCATCTGAAAACAGCCCATGAAATAATAGCCTTGGCCCAGATGGCCCAAAAAGAAGTGGCTGGAAAGGTAAATACCCCCACGCCCCCTCCCCTGTTGGCAAACTTACGTTGGCACTGGATGGGATCCGGGATCCGGGCAATATGGGCACCCTTATTCGGATTGCCGACTGGTTCGGTGTTGATCAGCTCATTGTCTCTGAAGATTCTGCGGACATTTTTAATCCAAAAGTCGTCCAGGCAACCATGGGCAGTATTTTCAGGACAAACGTGTACTATAAAGACCTTACCCGTTATTTGGCGGAAAGTAAAGTGCCGGTATATGGTGCACTGCTCAATGGGATGCCGTTAGGCAGCTTCCCCATTCCGGTCCCCATGACGGAAGGCATCATTTTAATAGGCAATGAATCCATAGGTATCAGTCCAGCGCTATTGCCTTTTATCACGCAGGCTGTCAAAATACCCCAGTTTGGTCAGGCGGAATCCCTAAATGCAGCTGTGGCAGCTGCTGTTTTGCTGGGACATTTAAAAATACCGTCCTACAGGCAATAGTCGAAAACCCTTATAAGCTATTGTAGTACAAACCTTTAAAACAATATAGCACTTTATAACACTATTTTCGTCACTCCCTATTTAGCTTTCTATTGCATTATGAAGCTGACTGCCTCCCCAATAAATCGGCTGCCTAGAAACGGCACATTATTGCGGCTGTATTCTTTTGCTTATTATTGCCATGCGTAATTTAATGACAATATTACCTCATAAGAAAATAGACGCGATTCAAAATCTACAACAATAGCCATTGCAATACTTTTAGGCTGTACTGGGCAAGCATAAGCCATCGGATTTATAGATTAAACTTAATATAAATAATGCCTTTAGGCTATATTTCACTAGAGGTAATTCCAAACTTTTGTTTGAAAGAATAGTAAAAATGCGATAGGTTTTCAAAACCCAAATCAAGATAAAAATCCGAAGGTCTTTCCTGGTTTTGCCTGATACGATACATCGCCTCTTCTAGACGTCTATCTTTCAACCATTGTTTAGGGGTGGCATGGAATTGCTTTGCAAAATCACGTTTAAAACCAGAAACGCTTCTACCTGCCAGTCTCGCAAATACCTCTACAGACACGTTAAACATATAATTTTGATTCATAAATTCCATCAAATCTATTTTATATGGCTCAGAAAAATCAAATAACACATTTTTCATATCAGGGTCGCTTTGGAGTATTAATTCAATCGCTTCCCTTATTTTCAAGTCTGCCAGTTTGGGCGTCGCCTTCTTGGTCTTGTTGATATATGGACTTAATGAAAGAAAATAAGCATTCAGGAATTTATCCGTTTTAAAAAACAATTTATTTTCGGTCTTCTTTGCATCCTCTAAAACAACTTTATTTTCGAATGCATACCGTCGCAGTGTATCAGTATCCAAAGTAATAGACAGAAATTGATATTTACCCGTTTTTGAAGGATATTTTATTGTGCGGATCAGCTGGTTTCTTTTTACCAGTACGACAGAATTTTCACGAATAACCGAGTTTCCATCTGCATAAAATGCATGCGTTTCGCCTGATAACTGAAAGCCCAGAAAATGATCGGGAATAAACTGTTCATCGCCTCTATATTTCTCAAATGAACATGAATATACCAATTTATCAAATATAATTTCACTCCTTTCTGCCATACTACAAATATATAACAAAATCAAGCAAGTGATTGAGCTCCTGCTTTCGCAATTTCCCTATCTTGATGCACAGCTCCACCCGAAGCGCCAACTGCACCAATGATATTCCCTCAGCATCCTTAATTACAGCGCCACCTGGCAAGGTCAAAAGTCCACCATTTGACATGAGCATGCCATAACCTTGCACGTCGGCACCTGCAATAATCTCACCCATGACCTCACTGTCCACTCCAAACATCACGGCTGTTTTAGCCTTCCTTATAGCAAAATCAATAACGCCATACACACTGTCCAACCTTGCAAATGCAATAAGATGTCCTCCATTGTCTACCACTGCAATACTTACTGGAATATTGAATGCGTTGGCCTTTTCTATAGAAGCATTTAAGGCTTTTGATGCTTCTAGATAGGTTAATTTCATGTTGCTTTATTTATTGTCATGTCAAAATACAATCAGTTTTCAGCCGAAGGCCTGTCCCCTTATCCATCGGATAATCCAATAGCAATGCGACCATAGGCTGTTTTTAAATCTAAGCAACTTCCTTTCAATCAAAAATTCATTGCATAAATAGGAGCCATATATTAAATAGCAGCAGGATATTTTAGTAATAATACTATTTAATGTCATTTAAAATTATACTCGAAGCTTTCACTAAAAAGGCAGAAGCTTCAAAGCCAAAAAAAAGGACAATGAAAGCCAAGCAAGGATTTTAGGCTATATTTTGCCAAAAATAACTCAACTTTTTACTGTCCAGGCTTCTGCTTGTAATTGTTTCACCAAGTCTTCCGTTTCCTTTGGATGAACATTTCTGAAATTAGAATTTTCATCTAAAGCAACAGATACTATTGTATCTGCCATTGATTGAGGATCTAACTGGTTCTTTAGGGATTCAATAGCATCATTAAAAACTGCTGGGGGCGTAAAATTATCTTTCGGATCATACCAACGGAAAATAGAATCAATTCCACGATCATTAAATCCCGTTCCAAAAACACCTGGATTACACGTAGCAATTTTGATATTAAACGCAGCCAATTCAGTTTTCAATCCTTCTGCTATGGCTTCCATTGCATGTTTTGTAGAACAATATGCAGCCACATAAGGCACCGTCCAAAGACCGCCCATGGAGGTAGTGAAGACAATTTTTGCCGCTCTTTTCTGTCCGATCCATTTTTTAATAAACTTTTGCGATAACTGTAGACCTCCGAAAACATTAACATCAAACATGTTTCGGATTAAATCCAGCGGTTGTTCCGCAATTGGACCTCCTTCCATTACGCCGGCATTACTGATCAGAATATCGATATCGTATTTACCAACGATATAATCAATATCCCTGGAATTTGTAACATCCAGTTTGTCCGCGATAAGTTCAACTCCCAGATTTTTTGCTTCGCGGATCAAATCACTCATCTGTGGATAGACTTCTGCAGTAGCGATCACTTTGTAGCCCTTTTTTGCCAAATCAAATGCAGCTATTTTTCCAAAACCACTCGCCGCTCCTGTAATTAAAATTGTCTTGCTCATTTTTGTAGATTTATAAATACAATAGCAAAATTGAGCTAATTACAACCATTTTATATTGCTGAAAAGTCCAAATATTTATTGCTGAAAAGTCCACCTGATCCATTCAATTTTAATATATTATTTTTTATTAATACAACCACACTCTTTCACTGTCTGTCACAACATGCTTTCAGCAAGATTATTCATCTTTAAATTTTATGCAACGACTTTTATTTTGAAAATAGATGACTGCTTTACGTGGCATCCATAACTCCACATAACTAATTAAATTAATACAATGAGTAGCATGGAACCCAATAAAAGCACGGAAATATACAGAAGGTTATTATGCCTCCCAGGCAGGCTCTGGTTGATTTGAATGTATGGCGCAAGTGCCCTCAACCCAAATATCTTAAAAAAGATGTATTATGATGCATCACAATATAAGGATACACTTTCACAAAAGGAAAATCCATATTACAAACAGTAATTTTTTTAAAAAAGTTTTAAAAATCTGGGCTTAGGCAGATTGCTTGTAAGGTGGATTAAGTCTAATAAACCTCATTATATGTTTAGCAAGTTGTTCCAGCAAAGATAATAGCTTCGTAATGATCTCTTAATACCAGCATTGGATTGGATATAGAATTACTTGTCAGCAGCCGCTTTTAAAGATACACGGACAATTATTATTGAGTTCAACCCTAAAAAAGGCCCGCACCTGGATTATATTATAACCGGCACGGACCTCCGCTCTCATTAAACAAAAAAACTTCAAATTATATACAGAAATCAGGATCAATGCTTCATAAACCTTACATCCGCACATCCTGATCATTTTATTACCTTTTATGCACTATAAACCTTTGTTTTGCTTCTGTTATGTCCCTCTACATAGACAATCAGTTGTTCCAGTAGTTTAAACTGATTGGCAGCGCGATCCAGGTTCTGCTCTGGGTAACTGATCTGATAATAAATGTCTTCATTCAAAAAATCCGTTAAAAACCTGAGTGCTTGCATATAAACGATCAATTTACCCGTCATATCGATCTGCTGCGTCTCCTCCGCACTCAGATAAGCATGCATGGACTCCAGATAACCTTCCCGAATGGCCTCATAGAAATCTCCCCTGATAACCAGTTCATTAATGGCCGCATGGTTTTCCGGATAATTGGGCACCATGGAGCGTATCATATCACCGATATCAGAGATGAATAGCCCAGGTTGGGTCGTATCCAAATCTATAGGGCTATAGATTTTATTATCAGCATTTTGAAAGAGGATATTGGCAATCTTACAGTCGTGATGCAATATATGCAACGGAAATAATTTAGGGCTAGACTGGACTTTTGCAAAAAAGTCCACAAGTGGTTCATGCTGCCGGGCTTTTTGGATGAGTTCCAATGCTGCGTTTCTCCGCTTTTCTGAGGCGCCATGCAGCGCATCCTTAAATTGGATGAAACGTAGTCCAAGATCATGAAATCCAGGCAATACTGTCTGGATGCTTAAAGGATCCAGATTGTCCAGGTTCGCTGAGAATTCTCCAAAACAAGAGGCTACCAGATAAGCCTGATCTGGCGTGGAAGAAACAACCGGACTATACGTATCCAAAATGTATTCAAAACAACGCCATACATGAGAAGGACCTTTAAATAACAACCCGCCATCATGGGTTTTTAAGATACCGGGCAGTTTATAACTGTCCTGGTCCAGAAAATGCCGCTGAATCTTCAAATAGTTTCGTTGCAGCTTATCCGGATCATCAAATACCTTGGTATTGATACTTTGCAATAAAAAAACCTGCCCATCCGGAAATGTTGTTTTATAGGTGTGATTAATGAGTCCAGTAGAGAGTTTTTCCATCTCTAATGGTTCAGGAAAGTTAAAAGCCTCTTTAACCGATGATTCTATCATTGGGGTCTTAATTCGTGAATTTTAAAAGTCCGATGCGCGCGCCTATGATGCGCACATCGGATTAATATTATTATATTTATTGTCCATCAGGGCATTATCAATAACTGTCATCTAAAGCAAAATCCTGCTTACGCAACATCCAGTTACCACTTGTAAAATCCGGGAACTCTACTGTTGCATTGCCCAGCTCAATGGATCTTTCACTTAGCGGGGTAATTGCACTCCAGGCGGCCGCATCATAGACATCCATTGGCGTTGGCGCTGCTCTTTTGATGGCTTCCACAAAAGCATGGATGACAAAAAAGTCCATACCGCCATGACCAGCTCCTTTGGAGTCTTCACCGTATTTTTTCCACAGCGGATGATCGTATTTTTCAGCCATTCATCTGCTTTATCCCAGCTGTCATAATTTGGGGATACGCCATTTACGTAAATGGTATTACTGACATCCATCCAGAGCCCTCAGTTCCCTGTACCCTGAATCCCAATGAATAAGGACGCGCAACAAAGGTATCATGTTCTAGTAAAATAGTCTCGCCATTGGCACATTTTATATTGGTGGTGATCATATCTCCACATTTGAAACGCACTTTTGTACCAGTGCCTCTTTCTCCATTCTTATCCACTGTGTACTTATGAAGTCCCCTGGCCTTGGAATCAAAACTGGAAAGGGTCAAAAAGCGATTGCCTCTATTAATATCAATCATCATGGCGCAGGGTCCGATACCGTGTGTCGGATAAAGATCCCCATTACGATGTACAGAATGTGCTGTGCGCCACTGCGCTTCGGAAAAAGCTTTTTCCCCAAATATATAATCTGTACCGTTTTTTTCTTTTGTAAATAAAACAGAGCGCAGGTTATGCTGATACCCGCCTTGCAAGTGCACAATTTCTCCAAATACATTTTGGCGAACCATATTCATTACTGCCATTACATCGCGACGGTAACAAACATTCTCCAGCATCATAACATGGGCTCCGGCGGCCTCTGCTGCGCGAACGACCTTCCAGTGATCCTCCAGCGTAATCCCTAAAATCACTTCTGTAGCGACGTATTTAATCCCCGCAGCAATACTGTCTAGGATCATCGGTGCATGCCACTCCCAAGGGTAGCGATAATCACACCATCCAGATTTTTGATATCAAATACCTTTTTATAAGCGGTTTTATCACCCAATATGATTTGAGGCATCGGCCGGCCGGCTTTTTTAATGATATTTTTAGCCCGGTCCATCATTTGTGGGTTAATATCTGACATGGCCACGATTTCCACATCATCCCGATTGCAAGCGAGTGCGACATGGCTTTCCCCTCTTAGTCCGACGCCTATAAAGGCCAGTCTTACTTTTTCATTCGCTTTTTTAGGACGGGCAAATAAATGGCCCGGTAAGATAGCAGCACCTGCCGAAGTAACAGCCACCGCCTTCACAAAGTCTCTTCTGGTTGTGTTCATGCTTTAAATTTTGCTCGTTAATAAAGTGAAAGTTAAAGATGGGCATTTTTTGGAACAAATGAACACACAATCGTTTGCCCAAGTTTTAGTTATATTGCTGTGGGCACGATGATTAGGGGCAAAAAAAACAGCCATACGTAGAAACGAGCGGCTGTTGCTAACCTATGAAAAACACCTAAAAGTTGAAGTACATGGTTTGATATATATAACCAGTACTTAAAATATTGTATTATTATTTTCTAATTATAGGGTACCAATTAAAATACTGTATGTATTACTGGCCAGTCGGTTATTGGTGACTTCTACGCCGATAAAATTGTATATAATTATCTATCAATACCTTATAATCTTATTTATCTAAATTTAAATTTCGATTTATAATTTCGTTTATTGCTTTTGCCTGTTGTTTTGTGTTCCCGCGTTGTTTTGTTATTGGAATCTGCTGCACCTTCACCTTGAACTTAACCTGGTTCATAATAAGTATACAAGATTCCACATTTATTTCTTGCCTTTTTCAGCAGGCACCTGCTTTCTGTTTTTTAGTTCTTCCTTCAACATTTTTCGATAGGACTTCTCCGCTTTAAATACGTTTTCGGCCCTTTCATGCGAATGTAGTATACGAACAAAATCGTCCCGATACTTATCCTTTAATGCTGATGCCTTTTCATCAAATGCCGGTCGGTTGCCGATGTTTGAATGCCAGGCCTTTTTTATTTTTAAAAAATAACTGTTATAAACAGGCCAAAACTCTTTAGATTCTGATGCAGTTAAATTCAGTTGTCGGGTAAAAAAAGCTATTTTCACCTTTTCAACTTTGTCGCCGTTTCGGGATCCGTTAGTCTGTGCAAGGCAAATATAACTATGAAAAAACAAAATCCCTAAAAAAAATATAATTTTTTCATTCCTCATCCAATTTTCATACCTCAAAAAATCAAAAAATTTAAGATATAAATGATAATATATTATAAATTACCTCAATACGTAGCCGGTGTTCGTTCTAAATAATTCTCCAATTCCTCATTTGTCATACTACTGATGGCTTTTGGGTCTCTTTAGCCGCCTGTTCACTCAAGGAATCTTTATGCGTTGGATCCGGGGTGCTTAAATAACCCATAATCTCTTCATCTGACAGTTCAGAGAGTCCAGCAGCATTAAAACTATCGTTATCTGCGGAATTGATCTTTGAAGCAAATTGGTTATTGCTGACCGGCATGACCGAATGCTGGTGGTGATTGGTAAAATACCTTTCTCCACTAAAAAGTACTACGACAATTGCGGCAGCGGCCACGGCAGTACGCCAAATGCGTTTTCTGGCCGTAAGCGGAATCACTTTTGTGCCAGAATTATCAGTGGTTTATTTGAAGTAGTTATATCTGCTTTAGTTTCCGCTAGCTTTTGTGTTATTTGTAGTGGCTGAAGGCTGGAAAAATACCCAGCCGGAACCGTATAAACATTTTTGTTTCCGATTTCCAGTAAGAAAGGTGCAACTGATTCCAATTCTTTTTGAACCGATAACTGTTGAAAATCAGGCTGCTGATGAGACGGTGCTGTCTTTTCTGATGCATGAATCCGGCTGAGTATTTGATCTGCCAGTCCAGTAAAATAATCTTTGGGAACCTGGTAACCCATATTCCCAGAGAAATTTTCTAGTCTGATCTTTGCCATAATTTCATCAGCCAACCCTTCAAAATAGAACAGCGGCACTTGATAGAGCCGTTCCATCTTGTTTATGGTATCCAGTAAAGGCGTTCCATCCGGGCCAGTATATCTCAAATTCTTTTCCATTTTAATATTAACTTATCATTCGACAAGCCAAATAGACTTTCGTTTAATCGTTATTTCTGATAAATTCTTCTATTTTTTAGCCGCATGGTGGTAACTGGCCTTTAAAGCCCCCTCACTGGTATCCAGCACCCGGCTCATTTGCTCATAGGGCATTTCATCATAATAACGCAAATTAAACACAAGTCTTTGCTTTTCTGGTAGTTGCCCAATGGCCAACTGCAATTTCCATTCCAGTTTTTGGCATCAAAGCCATCATCTGCCTTTATTTTATTAGAAAGTCCGCTTTCAACGTCATCAAAGCTAACGGAGCTTTTTCTTTTTGCTGCTCCAAAAAGGTAAGGGATTCATTGGTGGCAATACGGTATAACCAAGTATAAAGCTGGCTATCCTCCCTAAATCCATCAAGCGCCTTCCAAACTTTGATAAATACATTTTGCAAAACATCATTGGCATCTTCATGGCTGACAACCATCCTTCTGATATGCCAATAGAGTTTCTCCTGATACTTTTTAATAATATCAGTAAATGCTTTTTCCCGGTTTTTCCTCCCTGAAAAGTCTTAAAAGCTCGCCGTCGTCTAAAATCATAGATAATTTCTACTAATGTCCAATAAATACAAACTGCGGTAAAAATAGGAAAACCTGCTTTAATCCAAGCAGGTTCCTTATTTTTCCTTTAAGCGGTAAAGACTTAGGCTTTTTTGCGGGCTACCGCCTTTTCAGCGGCTGCTACAATAAAGCGTGGCGTCAAACCGTACTTATCCAGCAGATCGATGGGTTTGCCACTCTCACCAAAGGTATCTTTTGTTCCAATAAACTCAATTGGAACTGGAAAATGCTGTCCGGCGACATGGGCGACGGATTCTCCGAGGCCACCCCAGATATTGTGCTCCTCACAGGTTACTGCGCATCCTGTTTTTTGTATTGAGCGGATAACGGCTTCCTGATCTAAAGGCTTAATCGTATGTAAATTAATTACTTCTGCACTGATTCCCTTTTCCTTTAAAGCGCGGGCTGCTTCAATTGCATACCAAACCAAATGGCCACAGGCAAACAGAGAAACATCCGTTCCCTCTGCCATCAACTGTGCTTTGCCGATTACAAAGTCACTGCCGTCTTCGGTTGTAAAATTAGCCCATTTAGGTCGGTGGAAACGTAAATAAACAGGACCGTTATGGCTGGCAATAGCCTTGGTGGCAGCCTTGGTCTGGTTATAATCGCAAGGGTTAATGACGGTCATACCAGGCAGCATTTTCATCATTCCGATGTCTTCTAAGATCTGATGGGTCGCACCATCCTCGCCCAGTGTTAACCCGGCATGACTGGCACAAATTTTAACATTTTTGCCGCTATAAGCGATGCTTTGACGGATCTGATCGTAAACACGGCCCGTACTAAAGTTTGCAAATGTGGTGGTATATGGAATTTTGCCGCCTATCGTCAAACCAGCTGCAGTTCCCATCATATTGGCTTCTGCAATGCCCATTTCATAATAACGGTCAGAAAAATCTTTGATAAATGGGCCTAATTTGAAGGATCCGGCCAGATCTGCTGTCAATACGACAACATCTTTATTCTCTTTAGCGATCTCATAGATGCCATCCCCAAAACCCGCACGGGTTTCTTTTTCGTTTTGAAGCTTGATATCCTCTAAATGCATAGTTCTTTTTTAATAATTTTGTTTAAAATGAGATAAGCTGCAAGATAAACAAATACATTGATTTTATTTTAATTTAATACAGATTTCTCCTGATTGGTATAGCGGCCATCTACAGACATTTTCTTTTCCCAGGCCCAGGCCGTACGCATCATTTCATCCAGATCATAACGGATTTGCCAATCAAGGCTTTCCACCGCATACTGATTATTGGCATAAATAGCCACGATATCCCCGGACGATTGGGTCCGATTACATAATTGAGCTTTTCACCACTTACTTTTTCAAAGGCCTTAATGGCCTCTAAAACGGTAACACCATTGCCGGTTCCCAGATTAAAGACGTCGCAGCGCGACTTATTTTATTTTCCAGTAAATAATTCAGCGCCAGTGTATGTGCATGGGCAATATCCGAAACATGGATAAAATCACGCAGACAACTGCCATCTCGGGTATCATAATCTGCCCCGAATACGGTCATCTGTGGCAATTTACCAATAGCTGTCTGCGTAATGGCAGGCACCAGGTTTTGCGGCCTTCCCAAAGGAATTTCTCCGATCTCATTAGAAGGATGTGCACCTACCGGGTTAAAATAACGCAGTAAAATGGTCTTCGTTTCATGGACTTTGGCAAAATCCCGGATAATCTTCTCTCCCATCTGTTTAGTGGCTCCATAAGGCGATTCAGCCTCTTTAATCGGGGAGGCTTCGGTCACCGGCATACTATCCGGACTACCATAGACCGTACAAGAGGAAGAAAAGACAAATTGACCTATATTAAACTCTTCCACGCATTTCAGGACATTGATTAGGGATTCCAGGTTATTTTCATAATATTCCAGCGGTTTGTCGACAGACTCTCCTACTGCCTTATAGGCGGCAAAATGGATCACCCCTTCTATTTCAGGATTCTCTTGAAAAACGGCTCTGGCATCCTGCCAGTTTTTAAGGTCTACTTTATAATTTTTCAGCTTTTGGCCGGTAATTTTTTCAATGCCATCCAAAAGTAAGGTGGTCGATTTAGAGTTATCATCAATAGAAATTACCTCAAAATCATTTTCCATAAGATCTACAACAGTGTGCGCGCCAATATATCCGCATCCTCCTGTAACCAGGATTTTCTTCTTTGCCATATACCAGAGTTTTTTTATTGAGCCGTAAAAATAGCCCAGATTTTACAATTAATCGTTCGCTTCCAGCAGCACTCTACGCAATCGATTTAGTTGGAAGGGTATTTTTGTCCCTTATTAACTCGTGTAATCGCTGATCTAAGGATCACCCAGTAAATTCTCCCTTTCCAAAAAAGGCGTTTGTCTTTCTTCCTACGGAAGAAGGACAAACGCCTTTTTTTATTTATTCAATTTTATTTTTTTGCTATCTGCACTTTACTTTTTGGCGTTTAGCACAAACAGCTGATTTTAAGTTGGTTGACTATGCTTTAGGAAAAGCAATGCCATTGTGATAGGGGGATTTAAGGTATTGATTACTCTCTTTATCCGTAAATTTCAAGGCCTTGTCATCCCAATGGATAGTTTTGCCGACGCGTTGGGCAATATTGCCCATACAACAGTTCATGGCTACCTGGCAACCGTCTTCTATCGGCGTTTTGAGATCTGTTAATTTTCTGGATTTAATGACCTCCACAAAATTTTTGGTATGCAGATCCAATCCGTTGTCCACCGATTTTTGCTTTGGCACGGCTTCCATCAGTAATCCAGAACTTTTCCTTTCCGGGATGACCTCCCAGCCACCTCTATCCAACACCAGGGTGCCTTTATTACCAATAAAGGCTACACCATGGCCTCTGCCATATGGACCACCACCAATGCCCATGGCCTGTTCCCATACCATATTAAAATCACCAAAATCATATAAAGCGCTCATGGTATCCGGCCACTGCTCGGCATCGTTTGGATAGCCGGTTTTACCACCGATAGCAGAAATAGCCTTGGGAAAGCGGTGACTGGCTTTCATGCCCAGCATCGCATAATCAATCATATGTACGCCCCAATCGGTCATCAGGCCGCCGGCATAATCATAAAACCACCTGAAGCTAAAATGAAAGCGGTTGATATTAAAAGGCCTTTTGGGTGCAGGGCCTAACCACTGATCATAATGTACGCCTGGTGGCACGGGACTGTCAGGCTGGACTGGCACTTCATCTTTCCATCCGATATAAGCCCAGGTCTTGACCAGTCTTACTTTGCCCAGCTTGCCGGAATGAACAAAATCTACAGCGTCCTGAAAATGCTTTTGACTGCGTTGCCATTGGCCTACCTGTACGACATTATGGTATTTTTGTTGTGCGGCTACCATGGCCCGGCATTCTTCTATGGAATGCCCGGTTGGCTTTTCACAATAAATATCTTTACCAGCACTGGCGGCATCCACCATCATTTTAGCATGCCAGTGGTCGGGTGTGCCAATGATCACGGCATCAATATCCTTATCCTCCAGCACTTTCCTATAATCGGTTAATGTGCTCACTTTATGGCCGTCTTTTGCCAATTCTGCCGATCTTTTTGCCAGCACCCGTTCATCAACGTCTACGATATGGCTGACGTTCACCTCTGGATTTTTTAAAATGGACCGCAAGTCCGAAAATCCCATACCATTGACACCAATGGCGGCAACCCGGATTTTATCCGAAGCCGCAATTTTTTTTCTAGCAGCCATTAAATCCAGTGGCAACATCGATGCGATCCCCGCACCGGCTGCGATAATTGAGCCATTTTTTATAAAGGCTCTTCTGCTTTTATCTGTCATATTACTTTAATCAATTTTTGGGTTTTAATTATAAGCGCAGCATGCAGGGCTTTTGACTTTAAATTTACACCTTTGGCTGCCAGCCACTGGCATATTGACGGCCCCAGAGCTTTTGCACTTCTGCATCCTCAACCCTGCCGGTTTTGGGATCTACCGCGAACCCTTTGGCCGCGCGATAGGCCATATTGGTATAATGCACCATAGCCATAGAGATGCTGGCATCCGCAATAGGTGCATGTAATTTATCTTTCCCACGGATGGTATTTAAAAAATTGATCATATGGGCTGTTGTGGTGTCTCCGCCACCACCCAGTGCATTGCCCGCTTCATGGCTCGCACTGTCAAAATTTTTAACCAGTTTACCTGTGCGGTCCATTAGTTTGTATTTGTTTCTGTCGACATAAACCGTTCCTTCAGAGCCAAATATAATGGTGCCTCTGTCTGAACCGTAGGTGTTATACCCATTTCTGCTCTTACCATCCCACTGAATAATTTTATTTTCGGGGAACCTGAAAGTTGATAACATGGTATCATACATCTCCCAGCCATCACTTAGAAAATGTCTTTTAGCACCTTCCACCTCGGCATACTCAGGATAATCCACCCCAAGTGCCCAACGGGCAACATCTAGTTCATGGGTGGCATTGTTACCCGCCTCAGCTGTTCCGTAATTCCAACCATACCAATGCCAGTTATAATCCCAGGTATTATCGGTATAATCTCTTCTGACAGCGGGCCCTTGCCAGAGTTCCCAATCTAGCCCTGTAGGCACGGCCGCCTTGGTCTGATTAGGGACTTTCCCTCTGGAATTGGAATAGAAGGCCACGGCTTTATAAGCCGTGCCTATCACGCCCTTGTGAATCTGACCGATAATATCTATGGTGTGATTGGAGGAGCGCTGTTGATTGCCCATTTGCACTACCTTATTTAATTTTTTAGCGGTAGCCACCAACCATTCATTTTCCTGCATATCATGGCTGCAGGGCTTCTCCACATAAACATTTTTACCTGCCTGCATGGCCAGTATCGATCCGGGCGTGTGCCAGTGATCCGGGGTCGCATTGACCAGCACGTCTACATTTTTATCATCCAGTACCTTTCTGATATCATTTTCCAGGGTCGGTTTACCCGTTATATGCTTAGATATTTCTTTTAAACATCTTTCCCTTTGGTGTTGCATCACATCACAGAGGTACATAACCTGTACATTGGCTTCTTTTCTGCCCATGGGTTCATAATAGGCACCGACTCTTCTGCCCAGTCCAGCCAGTGCAACATTAATACGGTCATTGGCTCCAATGATTCTATTATAACTACTGGCAGACATACTCATAACGGATTTCCCCAGCATAAGTCCCGCACTGCTTAACAAAGTCTTTGATATAAAATCTCTTCTTGTTGTCATAATGGTTAGTTTAACGCTTTGATTTTGACATTTCTGAAATACACTTTATTGCCATGATCCTGTAGCAGGATATAGCCTCTTTTGGCCAGGCCAAAATTTGGCCATACCTTATACTTGCTCTCTTTGACCAGGCGTTCAAAATCCTTACTGCCTCTTTCATATTCCAGTACTTTTACGCCGTTGAGCCAATGTTCTACATGGTTATTTTTGCTGACAATATAAGCCGTATTCCACTCACCAATTGGTGTAATGGGCTTTTTAGGATCCGCTTGAATCATATCATACAGGGAGCAAACGGTTCTGCTGCCTGGTTGCGCTCCCAGTTTGGCATCTGGATGGTTGGCATCATCGAGTATCTGGTATTCCAGACCAATGGCAGAACCTGCGCCTTTATTTAACTCGGGATCCACATAGTATTTGATACCACTGTTTGCGCCTTTAGTCAGTTTAAAATCCACTTTTAGTTCAAAATCACCGTATTGATCATCGGTAATGATATCTCCGCCATCGGCAGATTCTTTTCCATCAGCCGCATTGACAATAAGCACGCCATTATCGATGGTCCATCCTTTGTTGGGAAAATGATCTAGTTTAGCACCTCTCCAACCATTGGTTGTTTTACCGTCCCATAGTAATTTCCAGCCGTTTTTGGCTTCCTCTGGGGTTAATGTATTTTTTGTATAGGTTGGTTTTGCCGTAGAAGCTGTGCTGTATTTAGCCACATCTTTGGTGATGATCCGAACATTCTTCCACATAATCTGTTTGCCAGCGGAATCTTTATCGCCGATCTGATGCACTTGCAGGGCAATAAAACCGTCATGGGATTTATCATCAATCAGATTGGCAGCTGCCACGCCGTTGATCCAGGTTTTGATGGTATCACCAATAGCCTCGATGCGGTAGTGATTCCAGTCATTTTGTTTAAACGCATGTCCGGCAGTGGGGTTGTCTGTTAATGGCACCAGCCAGCCGCGTTGAGCCTCTTCATAAATACCGGCACTCCAGGCCCGGTCTGAAGGATCAATCTCTATCTGATAGCCATGTACGCGGCCATTTTGATAAACGGGTGTGCTATGACTTCTGATCTGGATACCTGAGTTCATGGAAGGATCGACCTTATAATCCAACTCCATGATAAAATCACCATAATCTTTATCCGTACATATAAAAGAATTCGGCGTATGATGGACAGTCGTGCCCACAATCATCCCGTCTTTTACCTGAAAGTCGGCCTTGCCGCCTTTTTGGGTCCAGCCAGACAGGTCTTTCCCGTTAAACAATGGCTCCCAGGGTGCGTTTGCCTGGTCCTTATTACCGCCGGCAGAACAACCTACGGCTGTCATGAGTGCTAAGCCCACTAAAATCGATTTCATATTCCGTTTTTAAATTTATAGTCGTGAAAAAAAATCAAACGCTTAAATAATGCCCAAGTATTCTGGCGTCAACAAAAGATAAAACAAGTTCCCTTCTGAAACTACCCCATCAACCTTACGCACATTTGTTATAAAAATCCAGGTATTTTTCCGCATTACCTGCTTAACCCGCACATTGTATTTTCCCTTTCCCCCTGCAGATCAAATTCGCCCTTTTATAACTACTGTTACTATACTACTACTTTAAATTATAATAATTCCACTGGCGCTCCCCATTTTAAACTAAGCGACTCCCCTCATTAAGACCAATAAAACAGTCGTCTCTATAATCCTTCCACACAAGGTCAACAAGGTCAATAAATAGTGTCGAAATAAAGGTAATTGAAATTTTCTATTAAAACGCCACAAATTCTATCAGAAATTAAGCATTTTGTCTCATTGCTTGACGATTTTGATAGAAAAATCGTCAAAAATATGCATAAACAGGTTATACATTGGATAACATAGGAGATATCAGGCAATACCAAATATTGGTTTGTCTACTTAAATCGAGGTTCAAGCAAAATAGAAAAGGCCAGACAACGAGTGATTATTGTCTGGCCTTATCCAAGCTTCTTTTATTTTGTTTCTATTTATCTACGCATGCTTACTTTTCCTTTTTCTGTTCTTTGCGCTATTTTTTATTGCCAGACAAAGGTGGCTACTGCACCGGCAGGCAATGTAGGTGTTACGGTTTTCCCATTGGCCGCTATATTAAAAGTCATCGCTACGGGTGCTGTATTTAAGACAATCAACACCTTTTTACCTTCTGGGGTCAAAAAGCCACGTTCAATAAATTGGTTGCAGTACTCGAACCAATGCGCACTGATCCAGGTCGTACAAACTTGGCTGCATGGGCGATAATATAATAACTCTGGTTTCTCTTAGATACAGCACCACCACTAATCGTAACGGCACCCAGACAATCCGAGCATCCGCCGTTTAGGTGCGGTTGGTTATTTGGATCGGAGGCGAGATTCCATTCTAATACATTCTTGCTCCAGTTTTTAGTAGCTCCAATAATCAGGTTCTGCACATGCCACTGAAGATCCGAGCCAAAATTACCGCTGGCGGCGGTATATTGTTCCGTGAAATACAAATTCTTTTCCGGGAACTGATCATGAACCTCAGACATCTTACCGATATCTCCTGCATATAGATGAAAGGCGGCACCATCTACCAGTTTATAGGTATCTGGATCACTTAAAATATCAGTGGCGTATTCAGGATGATCCAGGTTATGGTCATACACAATAATTTTGGTGGTAAGGCCACTTGCCTGAAAGGCAGGTGCCAGATAATTTTTGATAAAGTCATTTTCTGAGGGAGCGTCCATCAGCATAGAAGGATTATTATAGGAATTTAACGGCTCGTTTTGTGGGGTAACAGCGTCAATTGTAATCCCTTCTTTTGCCATTGCCTGGATATACTTTACAAAGTAATTGGCATAACTCTGATAATATGCCGGCAGCAAAGTTCCAGGGGTGGCTCCGCCACCATAAAGGCTATTGTTGGATTTCATCCAGGCCGGTGCGCTCCAGGGAGTGGCAATGATTTTTATGTCTGGGTTGATGGCCAATATTTTTTGTAATACAGGAATCAAATCTGTTTTTTCCTTGTCAATACTGAAATCTTTCAACTCAGTATCTCCTGGCGTGTCATCATAAGTAAAAGCGGTAGCGCTTAAATCGGAAGCACCTATGCTTAGGCGCAGATAACTGACACCTATATCTGAGCCATCAGTAGCAAACAACTCTTTTAATAAGTTCTCTTTAGCGGTGGATGTCAACCCGTTAATAAGGGTGGCGCTTCCGCCAGTCATGGTAAAACCAAAACCATCAATGGATTGATATTTTTGATTCGCATCCACACTGATGGTACCATATCCATTAGTAGCCGTCCCAAAATTCAAGGCGATATTTTGCTGCTCAAAAAGGGTGCTTTTATCGGGCGTCGTCAGCCAATAAGCAACATCCGCGTGCATTAAACCGCAATACACCTGCACTGAAAAAGAAGTGTCTTTATGTACGCTGCCATTATAAGCAATTACCTGTACCGGATAGGAGGTGGTGGTATTGGGATGACTGGTAAAAGCATAACTTACTTTGCCGCCACTGGGATTATTGATTGTAAAAGTTTTATTACTTTCTGTAGGTAGGATTACCTGATAGGTAGTCGCATTTTGGGCGGCCACTTCAATATTTACGCTGCCACTGCCATCGCCATTCGGCATGGCGCCGCTAGCGCCCACTACCTCTACAGCTACCGTTAAGTTTGCAGGTGTTTTTACACTACTGGCCGGCGCGTCCTTTTTGGAGCAGGCCAGCGCACAAACCACCAAAAAAAACAGGCACAAGTATAAGTAACCTGTTTTAATTTTATTCGCTTTTGCTAAGTACATCTTTGTTATATTTTTCAGCCCGGCTGTAACAACCTTGCTGACTCATTTGAATCCCACTAAAACCGAGTTCCTGTTCATTACAGAACAAACGACATCAGCCAATAAGGGAGCCCGAATAAAACAGGCTTTAAATGGATATTTCAACCCTACGCCAAGCCTAATTATATACCCTTACATAATCTACATACATGGTAGAACCTGACCCCAAATTAATGGTTGTTCCGCCCATATTACCGCCAACAGCTACATTGAAAATAAAGAAGAATTTCTGGTTAAATGGCAGGCTACTGTCATTAGCATGGCTGTAGAGCAGCGTCCCGTCATAATAAAAGGCGATATGATCGGCGCGCCAATCCATGGCATATTCATGAAACCCTGTTGTAGCACCCGTAACGACACGGGACTGCATGGCATCACTTCCCCAATGCAAAGAAGACAAAATGTTTTCAAAGCCAGTTACCGTACCTTCTTCCATCAAATCTATTTCTCCGCAGGCAGGCCAATTAACAGTCGTAATATTGCTGCCTAGTAACCAAAGTGCTGGCCAGGTGCCGTCATCGCCTGGGATCTTTGCCCGGATAACCACCTTACCATATTTAAATTCATATTTACCTTGGGTATTGATTCTGGCAGAAGTGTAATCCCAGCCACTGTTATTGTAGTTAGGGGACTTAAGTGCCGTAATCTCCAGGTTGCCATCTTTCACCCGAATATTGGCGTCGTCCTGGGTATAATATTCCTGTTCATTATTGACACCCAGATTGCCGGTTTCATAATTCCAGGTTTTGGTATCGAGCGTTGTGTTATCAAATTCATCTGACCATATGAGCACGGTACCCGGTTCTACGGCCGCTTTAACATACACGGTCGCATAGATTGTCGTATCTACTTTGACCGTATTGCAATAAGCGGAGATCTTGATAGGATATTTAGTGGTAGCTCCTGGCTGGGAGCTGAATATCCCAATGACACTGCCACTATTTCCGTTCACAGAAAATGACTCATTTTCTGTGGTCAGGCTTACAACAAAGGAGGTTACATTTTTACCAGAAAGGTTGATGGTCACCTTACCGCTACCATCTCCTCCTGGCTCAGCAGTTGTAGCCCCGGCGATCTGGACACTATAAGAAAGATCCGTAGGCCTAGCCGGCGCCTGATAATCACTGCCCTTGCTGCAACCCAGTAGCAAAGCAAAAACAGGCACGAAAAAAAACAGGACTGAATATTTGCGTTTCATGTAATTTGTTTTAAAAAGGACTTTCCAACCAGTATATTATTCAGGCAAGGTAATAAGTATTAACCGCCTTGTTTTCTGGTTGGAAAGCCACTTAAGTTTTAAAGGGCTAGCCTTTGGGTTTGACAAATGTTACGACAAGTGAATATACAAGCGTCATGACACTGTTCCCCTTTATTTAACGATCTGATCTCATCATAAAGGTAAATACATTTCCATCAGCGTCATAATGAACGCCGATGGCCAACATATCATAATGCTTACCTGATGCATCAACCTGATCTGTTTTCATCTCTAATACATCATAGGTAACAGCGTTAGCTGTTGGTGTCACCTCCTCAGCATTATTGATCTTATCTTGCAGACCAAAGTGCCCCCCTTTGCCAGTAATCGTAATGGTACCCTGTTTCAATTCTCCGGCAGGTGCAGCTGCGATTGTATAACCAAAAGTACCACTGCCCCAAGGTTTCAGTGCCGGCACCGCGTCATATAAAGTGGTAGAAGAAACCGTTGCCTGGGTCGTATTCCATGGAGTTGGTAAGGCTTTGGTCCAACCGGAACCACCATTATCCAGGTAGACAGTATTATGATCATCATAGACCATCTTTCCAACCTTTGCAAAATTAAACGTGTAGGTATCGTCAAAATATCCATCACGACCGGAGCCGTCTGTAGCTATTTCTCCCGGACCAAAGGCCCACCAGGCGCCGGCACCACCGTTTATCTGCCCTAAACAATTATCATAAGTGTCCCAAACAATTACCGTACTGACTACCCGGTCAGCCTTCCAGGTTCTGCTGGTTTTTCCAAGTGCAGCTCCTGTCAATATACCTAAAAGTGTCGTAGGCCCTACTGCATAGACATTATCCTTGTCAACGGTGACTGCTTGCTGAATTGTGTCTGACAAACCACCCGGACCGCCTGCAGCCATTTTAACCGTATAAGTACCAGCGAAAGTAAGTGCCAGCCGCACAGTATCTCCAGTAAACGTCCCAACAGAATTGCCCGCATCATCCAAAACAGTCCAATAAGCGGTCATTGACTGGGTGCTTGTATTAATTAACTCTACATTAGACGCACTAGCCTCGCTGGGCGTTAATGCCGCAGATGTAAAACTTGGCGTTGGAACGATGGCCTCCAAAGATCCTGTATCTTCTTTGGAGCAGGCGCTGAATAATAAACAACCTGCAATAAGTGCCCAGCCAAGCTGTCCGGTAGATTTTATTATATTTCTCATAAAAAAAGTTTTTTAAAATAATGTTTATAGGTTCTATCAGTACCCGGGATTTTGAATAAGCTTGGTATTGGTCAGCTCATTTAGAGGGATTGGTAATATTTCATTTTTACCAACTTTAAAATTCTTGGAATAACCCTTTTCCATATGATTGAGGACTTTGTCTGCGTCCCCCAACGAACCAGATCAAAGAAACGGTGACCTTCAGTAGCCAGTTCAAGTTGCCGCTCATTTTTAATGGCATCCATGGTTACAGGCACGGAACCCAGACCTACTCTTTTTCTTACCGCATCTAGCAATGCCTGAGCACGGCTCTTATCCCCACTACCCTGTACGAGTGCTTCCGCTTCCATTAAATACGTATCGGCCAGGCGAATCTCAATATAATCTACTCCATAGTTTAAATAAGGATCTCCTCCTGTGCCTTTCCACTCTTGTAAGGGTGCAAATTTAGCCACATTGTAACCAGAGTAAGGAAAACCAACTGAAAAATCAGTGGCAGAATAAGCACAAAGTCCTGCATTGGCCATGCTGTCTATATTATAAATAGTATACGGATATCTGGGATCGTATTTACCGTTTTTAACCATCGCATCATACAAATCATATGAGATTGGTGTAAAGCCCCAACCTGTGACTATCGTAGGCGCCGGTGCACTTTTAAAGGTGTAATTTCTGGGGCCACACATAACGGCATACATATTACCGGTGGCGGTTCCTCCGCTCCAGTCGCCGTAATTTTGGGTCTGGGTATGCTGTATTTCAAAAATAGATTCTGCATTGAATTTCTGGGTAAAAATATCCCCGTAATTATCCAATAGGTGATATCCATACTGACTGGTTCCACCAGGTGTGCCGTTCACTTTTGCCAATTCTGTAGCTGCCTGTGTGTATTTCTTGTCATACAAATAAACTTTGCCCAGTAAGGCAGTTGCTGCACCTTGTGTAGCCCGACCGTTTTCAGAAGCAGGCACCTTAGCCGGCAAATCAGGGATCGCTTCACTTAAATCTTTCTCAATTTGTGCATAAACTGAATCCTTTGAAGATTGCCCGGTCGCATAGATTTCATCTAAGGTCATTTGGCTAGTAATTAAAGGCACATGACCAAACCAGCGCACCAAATGAAAATAATAATAGGCCCGTAAAAACTTCGCTTCTCCAGTATAACGTTTCAGGGTAGCGTCATCAAGTCCGGCACCGTCTAATTTGGACAAGATCAGATTACTTGCCTCCACGCCCTGAAAGTTGACCGTCCAAAGCGCACTGGGCATCTGAGCCGGCGTTAATAAATCCATATCATTCATGGCCGTCCAGGTAACCTGGTCATTGGTGCTGGCACCTCCTGAATAACATTCATCAGAGGCCGCATTGGCCAGGCCTTCCTGAGAACAATAGCTACCCGTATAGGTCACCTGACTGGGAGCATAGGCGGCTACGAGGCCTGCATAAGCCTCGGCCGGCGTGGAATAATAATTACTTTCTAAGCTTTCTCCTATAGGTTTCGGACTCAAAAATGACTTGGAACAAGAAGCCATCATGAACATCCCTGTCAGAAGTAAGAAGCTATTTACTATTTTATTTCGTTTCATAATACAATATTTTTAATGGAATTACCTGCATTTATTTTTAGAGTCCGATGTTCAAACCAACAATAAAGGTCTTCGCCTGCGGATAGAGCCCCTTATCCACCCCACCACTGATTTCTGGGTCATAACCAGTATATTTAGTCAATGTGAATAAGTTGCTGGCACTGGCATAAATCCTGAAAGTTTGTGCTTTTAATTTTCCCAAAACAGATTTTGGCAACGTGTAACCTAATTGCAGTGTCTTCAATCTAAAATAAGCGCCGCTCTGTAAATAAAAACTTGATGGGTTAGAGAAATTATGATTAGCATCCTTATCCGTTATACGTGGATAGTCGCTGGAAGGATTCAAGGTCGTCCAGGCATTCAAAGCATCTGCCTGATAGTTGGCACCACCCTTATAGCCATCGACCCCCACATCTCTGCGGCGATAAGCCTGGAATATCTGATTGCCCCAAACACCTTGTCCGAATGCCAGTAAATCCCAGTTATTCCAGGAAAGATTCACGTTAAAGCCATAGATCCAATGTGGATTAGGATCACCCAGGAAGGTTCTGTCTCCCTGTCCAATCACGCCCTTACCCGCGTCATCTGGATTGTCTGGATTTTTCCACCATTTTAAATCACCGGGCTTGGCATCTGGTTGAAATAACTGAAAATCACCTGCAGCATCCATATAACCGTAGGAATTAATCTCTGCCTGAGACTTGAAGGTACCCAGCTCTTTAAAACCATAGAAGGCATCTAGTGGATGTCCAACTGCTGTACGAGTCAAGCCGTACAGACTAGCCTGCCAGCTGGCAGTCCTAGTGAGGTAATCTACACCATTACCCAGAAAAGTGACCTGGTTTTTATTATAGGAAATATTACCGTTGAGTCTAAGGTGAACATCCTGGCCGAATGATTTATTCCAGCCTAATTCCAGTTCCACCCCTTTATTGCTCATATCGCCCACATTAGCCCAGGGCTCGCCCAAATATCCGGCAAAACCTGGAATCTGCACTTGCTGCAACATGCCATTCGTTTTTTTGTTATAATAATCGAAAGTAACATTAAAGCTATGGGCTAGTATCATATCAAAGCCCAGGTCCAACTGACTGGTCTGTTCCCACTTTAAAGCAGGATTGGAGGGCGCAGAGGGGCTATATCCCACCACCAAACCATTGTCGCCAAAAACGGCATTTCTCAGACCGCCACTATTTACAACGGATTCAAATTGAAATGGATTCAAAGACATCTCATTACCAGTTTCTCCATAAGAGAAGCGGAATTTTAAATTATCAATGGGCGTGTTTTTTGGGAAGAAGTCCTCTTTTGTTGCGACCCAACCTACTTGCACCGAAGGAAAAGTTGCCCAACGGTTATCGGCACCAAATTTTGAGGAGGCATCTCTGCGAATAATTCCCATCAAAAGGTATTTTTCTGCATAGTTATAGCTTACACGACCAAAAAAGGATTCCAGTGTATAGATCTGGTTTTCATAACCTCCGCCAACGGTGGAATCATTTGGTAGACTCCAATTAAAAGATGCATCCTGATAATTAGTTACCGGTTCACCGTAATGGGTGGCATTTACACCTTGTGCGATCTGTTTGGTCGCACTCATGCCTAACATTACTTCAAAATTATGTAAACCAACCTGTTTGCCATAAGAAGCGGTATTGTCCCAGTTCCAGGTCAAATTATGCTCCGCATCCCGGTAATGAGCATTCTGTGTATGACTCTCCGGTGTATGATCATTAGTGGTATTCATATAATAAAAAGAGCTGAAAGACTCTGATCCCCAAAAACCACCCTTCGCATTAAAGGCCGACCTTAAATTCAAACCTTCAATGGGGTTGATATTAATATAAGCGCTACCCACAAAATTATTGGACCAACCGTAATTGCCTTTTTGAGTTTGTATAAAAGAAAACGGATTGGTCATTTCCTGTTGTACACGAGGAGAAATGGAATAATAGTCTCCATTGGCTGCTTTAGCCAGGTAAGGAATCTTACTGGTTGGATAAGTACCTGGATTGCCGGCAACAAAATCCGCATCTACAGTAACCGGTGTCAAAGGATCCAGATTCAAAGCGTCACTTAATGGCCCCCCATATTCAGAATTGGTATTCAGACCTGTGTTATTTTTTTGGTTGGTGAAGCTGAAATTTTCACCAACTTTCACATATTTTCCCAGTTGAAAACTAGTATTAGTGGTTAGTGAAAATTGCTTGTTAAACGCAATAGAAGGCGCTATCAAACCTTGCTGACCTCTATAGCCGGCGGATAAATAATAAGTGGACTTTTCTGAACCGCCACTTAAACTCAGGCTGTGATTTTGATAAATGGCATTATCGCTGAATATCTCATCTTGCCAATTAGTACCCGTACCATAAATACTGGGTGAGGCATAAGGCAACGCTTCACCATCATTAATGGCCGCTTCATTACGCAACTCAGCATACTGCGTCGCATTGGCCATTTTTACTTTGGTGATGGGTTTTTGCCAGCCATATTGTCCGCTATAACTGATCTGCATAGCAGAATTCAGGCGACCTTTTTTGGTGGTAATGATAATTACACCGTTGGAAGCTCTGGAACCATAAACTGCGGCCGAGGCTGCATCTTTCAAAACTTCCATAGAAGCAATGTCATTGGGATCCAAATAATCAATACCACCATTACCAGTCTGTACAACACCGTCAATTACGTACAAAGGCGTGTTATTATTAATGGTCGTTATCCCACGAATAATTACAGAGGGTGCAGAGCCTGGTGCGCCGTTGCTCTGGATAACAGAAACGCCGGCCGCCTGGCCACGTAAGGCGTCATCCAGGCGTCCGATTTGCTTATTGGCGATATCTTTGGAGGATACCTGTGCAATGGCGCCAGTCACCAGACTTTTTTTCTGCGTACCATAACCAATAACAACGACATCGTTTAAATCACTGGTTTCCGCGGTGAGCACAATACTTAGTGCCTGCTGGCCATTTACTGTCACTTCCTTGGAAGTATAACCAGTATAGGAAACAAAAAGTACATCTCCCTGATTGGCCTCTATGGAAAAATTACCGTTTTCATCCGTTAATATGCCTCTTGTGGTGCCTTTTATCTGCACAGAGACACCTGCTAAGGCCTTTCCAGAACTATCTGTCACCTGGCCGGTTACCTGCTGTTGCTGGTAAGGCGAGGTTGTAATAATCGGTCCTGCTTTTGCGTTGGAGACCCAAAGGGTACACATAACGAGTGCGAGTGCTGCAGGAAAACTTAAGAACTTTTTTTCAGCTTGCTCATATACTTAAATTTTTTGGTTTTGTTTATTCACTGGATGGTATACGATGTGTTTTTTGAGCCACAAAGGATTTGACCAGCGCCTAGGTTTTTGATTTGGGTTTTACATTTCATAAAAACAATTGGCTTACTTTGGTTGTAGATTCCATCAACCGACAAATGGCGGTCTTTCCATATATGATGACCATTTATAATTTTTTTAAGTTATTCATCTTATTATAATATTAAATGATATAATTATTGACAGGATAGATGATTCTCTTTTAACTGAATAATGGTAAACGAATTTTAGTTTGTTAAAAATCAAGAACAAAGTTTTGCACTTTTAGGTGGCAAAAAAAATAAACGCCCCCTACAACACTACTACAAAACAAAATACTTTTATTGATAACCAATCAGTTAACACACAATGATTCACAAAAGCCAAAATTTCTCTTCATTTTCTTAATAAATCCTGAATTTTATTTAACAGTCGATTGAATACAGCCAAATGAATGTAGCGTTAAACCAAATTGTATTTATATCGCTTAATGGGGAGACCATAAAAAAACACCAAAAAACAAACCTCTTACATTTGAAATATTCCTAATACAACACGCTTAATTTTTATTAAACCACTTCCTCCGATCTGCTTTCTCTTTACGAAATCCTAATCAATAGACTGTTAATCCTTTTTATAATGTATGACCGCTGCCTGTGTATCCCTTGAATTAGTGCCGATTCTTAAAATAAATTCACCGGGATCCCAATCATAATTTAAATTGTAATCGTAGTATTTTAAAAGCTCGGGGGTAATGATAAAACTGACGTCCTTACTTTCACCAGGCTTTAAGGTTACTTTTTTAAACCCTTTCAGATCCTGAACACTTCTGGTGACGCGAGCTACCGGATCCGTTATATATAACTGAACTGTTTCTGTTCCTTTGTATTTACCGGTATTAGTTACTTTTACCGTTGCCGTAATATGCTGGCTCGCTGATGCTACCTTGTCAGAGACCCTGACAGGCCCATAGCGAAAAGTGGTATAACTTAATCCATAACCAAAAGGATAAAGCGGTAAATTAGATCCGTCCAGATAGTCAGACTTATATTTTGAAGCACTGGAGGTGTCATTAAAAGGCCTGCCTGTCCGTTTATGGTTATAATAAATAGGCACCTGACCTACGGATTTAGGGAAACTCATGGAGAGCTTACCAGAAGGATTGACTTTTCCAAAAATTACATCCGCTACAGCGTTCCCCGCTTCAGTGCCCGGGAACCACACGTCTAATAAAGCCGAGGCATTTTCGTTGGCCCAGTTCAGCGTCAAAGGACGCCCATTGAATAAGACAATGACCAGAGGTTTGCCCGTTGCTTTTAATGCTTGCAGGAGTTTTTGTTGACTCTTTGGAATATTAATATGCATTCTACTGGCGGCCTCGCCGCTCATATCAGCAGCTTCACCCACAACGGCCAGGATTACATCGGCATTATTTGCCGCCCTTACTGCATCCTGAATCATTTTTGTAGCACTGCGCTTATCTGTGCTGATTTCTTTTTTAAATACATTGACCCGGTGTTTTAACAATGGGTCATCTGTGATATTGGCACCTTTTTCATAAATGATATTGGCCTTCCCCTGAGTCGCTTCTTTAATCCCTTCCAGTACCGTAATACAATCTTCAGGATTGCCGGCAATATTCCAGGCACCCACCATATTCACTTTGCTGTCCGCAAGGGGGCCGATAACCGCAATGGTACCTTTAGCAGTCAATGGAAGCGTCTGATCATTTTTCAGCAATACAAAAGTGCTGGACGCTGCCTGGCGTGCCAATGCCTTATGAGCGGGCGACAGTTCCTCTGTCTTCGCCCGCTGTGCATCTATATATAAATAAGGGTTTTGAAAGAGTCCAAGTTTATATTTTGCCATCAGGATTCTTTCACAGGCCTGATTAATGGTAGCTTCACTTACTTTGCCTTGTTCTACGGACTTTTGGATGGTCTCTATATACAGATCTCCTACCATTTCCATATCAGTGCCGGCATTAAGCGCTAAGGCAGCCACTTCGGATGGGGTTCCCAGGCCATGGGTAGAAAGTTCAGCAACTGAGCCATAATCACTGGTCACAAAACCATTAAATCCCCATTTTTTCCTTAATAGTGTTGTCAAAAGCCAACTGTTAGCGGTAGATGGTAACCCGTTGATGTCATTAAAGGAAGTCATAACACTTCCAGCTCCGGCATCAATGGCCGCTTTATAAGGTGGCAGATAGTATTCAAACATTTGCTGCGGGCTCATATCAACACTATTATATTCCCTGCCGGCCACCGCAGCCCCGTATAAAGCAAAGTGTTTGACACAGGCCATAACCGTATTATTTTTAGCCAGGTCGTTACCCATACCCTGGTACCCTCCACCATGGCCCTGGCCACCTGGCTACCTAAAAAAGGGTCTTCCCCGGCTCCTTCCACTACCCGACCCCAACGAGGATCCCGGGTAATATCTACCATCGGCGAATAGATCCAGTTTACACCGTCTGCTGCCGCCTCCGTGGCGGCCACCCGTGCTACTTTTTTCAAAAGTGAAGTGTCCCAAGTACTGGACAGCGCCAAGGGAACAGGGAACACCGTTTTATGTCCATGAATCACATCTAAGCCAAAAATGAGCGGAATATGTAATCTGGAGGAATCCACAGCCGTTTTTTGAACGGCTTTTATTTGGGCGGGATCCCATATCCCGAATATACCGCCCATCTGACCCGATTTAATTTTGGCAGCAATATCATGACTCATAATAGTTCCGGTTACGGCCCCACCCGACATGACGGATAAGTTAAGTTGTCCGATTTTCTCTTTTAGCGTCATTTTTTGCATTAATTGATGCACAAAATGTGCACCTGCCGTATCAAGGGTTTTTGCCTGAATTGGGTTGGGCAAAACCAAAAATAACGAGCTGACGGTAGCCATGCATAATAAGGCAAATGGCTTTTTCCCTAAAAGGAGGGCTTTACTTAAATGGATCGGAAAATAACGCATATAGATAAAAACAATATTTTGTTTAATGGAATAAAAAATTATTAAAATGATAACGGAACTAAATGAACCTAATCTTTATGTTAAAAACATTTAGGTAAAGTTTGCATTCTTTGGAGCCGTCGCCAAAATAATTGCCACTACAATACCACTACACAAATAAATAGTTTTATTGATAATCAACGTATTAATACCAAACTAAATTTTTATTCTAAAATTTTTAATGATTTTTCAGCATTTTTCTGAAATATTAATACATAGATAAGGAAGCATAACGACTGTGAAAAAAAACAAAAATAACACTGGACCCGACAGCTGAATTTTGTACGCTGCTGCAATAATTTTTTGCGGTAATTGAGAAAGGACAGCTTATTAATTAACTGTAGATAGGCACAGAATTAGCCATAACATACCTTTAAATGGCGGGAAGATTTTCATTTTAGCGAGGGCAAAATTTTGAATTTACGAAATCTAGATTTTGTTATTGCTGGGCACAGATTTAGAATGCTGAATGTAGACTTTAATTTTGCGCAACAAAAACTTTAAATAATTTTCAGTAAATCTATTAAATACTTATAAATCAAACGACTAAATACAAATCTGCTCTGAATTGGCAAACCTGCAGCTTTAATTTTGATGAATGCAGGCTTTAATTTTGCGCAACAAAAACTTTAAATAATTTTCAGTAATTTTATTAAATACTTATAAATCAAACGACTAAACACAAATCTGCTCTGAATTGGCAAACCTGCAGCTATAATTTTGATGAATGCAGACTTTAATTTTGCGCAACAAAAACTTTAAATAATTTTCAGTAATTTTATTAAATACTTATAAATCAAACGACTAAACACAAATCTGCTCTGAATTAGCAAGCCTACAGCTTTAATTTTGCTGAATGCAGACTTTAATTTTGCGCAACAAAAACTTTAAATAATTTTCAGTAATTTTATTAAATACTTATAAATCAAATGTCTAAACACAAATCTGCTCTGAATTGGCAAACCTGCAGCTTTAATTTTGATGAATGCAGGCTTTAATTTTGCGCAACAAAAACTTTTAATAAATTTCAATAAATCTATTAAATATCTATAAATCAAACGACTACGCACAAATTTGCCTTGTATCGGTAAACCTGCCCTTTCTAATGGCAACTAAAAAAGTAATTAGGTATGGGTGTCTTTGAGTCGTCCTGACCTTCTTTAATTGAATGATTACCAGGGACAAAGCTTACATAGCACACATAAACTTAAGCGGAAATGTGTTGTTTAGGATGTAAAATTGTAAGATTCAATCCAAAAATGGGTACCCTTCCTTTAAGCTGGTAGATGAAACAAATGCCTTAAGACCCAATAAACAATAGCTGCCATAAGGGCACTGACAGGGATGGTAAGTATCCATGCCCAGACCAGGTTCACGGTAACGCCCCAACGGACTGCAGAAAGCCTTTTGGTAGCACCTACCCCCATAATAGCACCAGATACCGTGTGGGTGGTGCTGACTGGGATACCCATGGCTTCGGTCAGAATCAAGGTAGATGCAGCCGCAGATTCCGCTGCAACACCTTCAATAGGCGTTACCTTGGTGATTCTTGAGCCCATGGTTTTAACAATTTTCCAGCCACCACTCATTGTCCCTAGGCCAATGGCGGTATAACAGGCAAATGGAATCCAGTTATTGTGCAGCATGGTCTCCAGGATCGGGGCATTTTCAGCCAGTGGGGCTCCACCGTTTCTTTCCAAGAGCAGGGCTACGGTAATCAATCCCATTACTTTTTGAGCATCATTACCTCCATGCCCCAGACTGAAAGCAGCAGAAGAAACCAATTGCAACCTTTTAAACCATTTTTCGGCTTTGTAGGGCGGAGATTTTCGGGCAATCCAGTTAATAATGACCGTTATTACAAAGGCCAGGAACATCCCGATAATGGGAGACAAAAAGATAAACAAAACTGTTTTGCCCAGATTGACCATTTCAATGACTTCAAAGTGTCCTACTTTGGCAAGTGCTGCACCGATAAAACCACCTATAAGTGTATGGGAGGAGCTGGATGGAATTCCAAACCACCAAGTAATCAAGTTCCAGACGATGGCAGCGACGATTCCTGCCAGAATAATCGTCATGGTAATATATTCCGGATGAATGGTCTTGGCAACCGTATTGGCAACTTTATGCTCCTTAAAAACAAAATAAGCAACAAAATTCCAGAGTGCGGCCCACAAAACCGCCTGAAAAGGAGTTAATACTTTGGTAGAAACAATCGTTGCAATTGAATTGGCGGCATCATGGAACCCATTGATATAATCAAATATCAGGGCCAGGACAATGACAACAATTAATAATGCGGAAAATCCGAACATAGCCTGTTATTTATGTTTAGGTGTTTGGGTAATAGACTTAAGAGTACTTAATAATAATGGATTCTACTGTATTGGCAGCATCTTCCATTTTATCGACTACTTTTTCCATTACCTGAAACACTTCCCTTTTCTTGATCAGACTTTTAAAATCTTCTTCTACCTGGAAGAGTTTTTCAATACTCAGATCATATATATCATCGGCCTGATTCTCTATACTATTGATACGGATCAAAGATTCGGTCATTTTTCTCAGGTGTTTCATATCCCTGAGGCAATTGACTGCTACCTGAATTTCTTTGGTCCCCAGCTCAATGAGTTCAGCCATTTTCTGGATGCTGGTTTCATTGGGGTTAACATTGTAAAAGTGAATTTTTTTGGCGGAGGCATAAATGCAATCGGCAACATCATCAAGGGACATGGCCAGGGCGTGAACATCTTCTCTGTCGAAGGGTGTAATGAAGTTCCTACCAAGCTCAGTAAAGAGCTGATGGGTGGCTTCATCGTTTTTGTGTTCCAGATCTTCCAGCCTGGAAACGACCACAGCCCGTTTATCTCGATCAGACTCATCTACCATCCGTTTGAGCTCTCTTCCCATAGTGGTCAGGGTCTCGGCCACACTTTCAAACAGATCATAGAAGATCCTATTCTTCGGCATAAAAATTTTCCCAAAGTTGTTTAGTCCCATAACTGATCATTATTTTGTGCAAAAGTAACCCGCTAAGCTGTTTTAAGTACCCTATGTTCCGTAAGTTAATACAAAATTAATATAGAGGTCATGTAAATTTGCAAATTATTGTTTTTAAAATATCTATACAATAAATAATTTATTCATATTAGGCCTTGCGTCATTCAAGCGCCAGATCAAGGCCTGAACTTCTTAGCTTTAACTACCATCACTTGATTCTGTAAAGGGTCGCAAATCTTCCAACCAGCTGTTTAAAAATAGGTGCTCATTTTCCGATCAACGCCCGTTTTGGGGCCTGTTTACTGCATTTATTATATATATCCCTAGTTAATAATGTTCAACATGGTTCAACAATAATAATATTAACTTCCCAAGGATAAAGTCATGCCCGGATAATTTCTATCGGACTTTTTTCAGGATTTTTAGCATCATTTTCATTTTGCGAGAGCCATTCAGGATGCCACTTAATAATGGTAGAAGGGGCAGCCCTCTGCATATCTTGCTGCCGATGTCTGACCACATAATCAACTCCTTTAATCACTAATGGATCAATTTCAGCAAATAAAGTTGGTGTAGGCTGACCGCTAAGATTAGCCGAAGTGCTGATCAGGGGCTTGCCTGATTGTCGTAAAACCTGCTGACAAAAACCGTCCTTACAGATCCTGATGGCCACCGAACCATCATCTGCCATTACGGTAGGTGCCAGGCCATGAGCACCTGGATAAATAACTGTGGTGGGTTTGCTAAATTGATCTAAATAGGTCATAATACGGCTATCTATATTTTTAACATACTGGGCTAATTGGCGCTCATCTGCCACCAATATGACAAAACTCTTGTTGACAGGTCGATTTTTTAGATGCATAATTCGCTGGGCAGCAGCCTCATTAGTCGCATCAGCCCCTAGTCCCCAGACGGTATCTGTAGGATACAGGAATATACCATCCCCCTTTAGGCAGTTCAGGCACTGCTCAAGGTCAATTGCAAAGTCTTTTACCATTATGCTAAATTAATCCAAGTGAAACATTAATTTTGCAAAATCCATTAAAAATTAAAATTATAATGAAAGAACTTATTGAAGCCGCCTGGCAAGACAGGTCCCTTCTGGAAAATCCAAAATACGTGGACTGCGTTAAAAGCGTTATCGAAGAAGTAGACAAGGGTAGACTGCGCACAGCCGCCCCCGTGGATAATGGCTGGCAGGTAAACGAGTGGGTTAAACAGGCCATTTTATTATATTTTGGTATCCAGAAAATGCAGACCTGGGACTTGGCGCCTTTTGAGTTTTATGATAAAATGTTATTGAAAAAGGATTATGCTTCCCTGGGCGTACGGGCAGTTCCACATGCTGTGGCCCGTTACGGCGCTTTTTTGGGTAAAAATGTAGTCCTCATGCCGAGCTATGTTAATATTGGCGCCTATGTAGACGAAGGCACGATGGTGGATACCTGGGCCACAGTGGGCAGCTGTGCACAGATTGGCAAAGGCGTTCATTTAAGTGGTGGCGTCGGTGTCGGCGGTGTACTGGAACCCTTGCAAGCTTCTCCAGTTATCATCGAGGACGGATGCTTTATCGGCAGTCGAAGCATCATAGTAGAAGGGGTTATCGTAGAAAAAGAAGCCGTTTTGGGCGCTAATGTAGTACTCACCAAATCTACCAAGATTATTGATGTCAGCGGAGATAAGCCCGTTGAAACAAAAGGCCGGGTACCGGCCAGAAGCGTGGTTATCCCAGGTAGCTATCCTAAGCAGTTTGCTGCGGGCACTTACAATGTAAATTGTGCGTTGATTATTGGCCAAAGAAAAGCCAGCACAGATCTTAAAACTAGTCTCAATGACGCACTGCGTGATTTTAACGTAGCCGTCTAAATAAATAAGTATGTTAGTTGAGGTATTAAAATCCAAAGTCCACCGGGCAGTATTAACAGAGGCCAACCTGAATTACGTAGGTAGTCTGACCCTGGACGAGGCGCTGATGGAAGCAGCAGGGATGATTGAAGGAGAAAAGGTACAGATCGTTAATGTAAATAACGGTGAGCGTATAGAGACTTATCTGATTAAAGGCAAAAGAAATAGTGGTACCGTCTGCCTGAATGGTCCTGCTGCCAGAAAAGGGGCCGTAGGTGATATTATTATTATTATTTCTTATGCGCTGATGGATTTTGAAGAGGCAAAGCAATTCCAGCCCCAGGTGGTTTTTCCAAAAGAAGGCACCAATAGACTGCCATAATGCGAATAAGCTAATTTTACCGGAAAATGACCTTATCTGGTAAGGATACTTTGATCAGTAAGTGGTCCATCACATTTTATTGATCGCTTATCCTAAAATCAATCTCTAGCAACACACCCTGCTGAATACTTTAATAATTGAAGGTATTCAGCAGGGTGTGTTTTATAAAATATAGGGCCAACTTCTGTATATGCATTTGATTTGTAATTACTTTATTTCATGTTATAACACTAAACAAAGATTATCCCCGATAAAAAGAGTGACTTTGACGATTTTATGGTATATTACCCTTCTAAACAGATTACATGAAAATTACAGATTTTGCAAAAGGTAAGGTTTATACATTAGCAGATTTACAAAGAGTGGTTGGCGGATGGCGACTAAAAAACAAAAAGGTAGCTTTTACCAATGGCTGTTTTGATATATTGCATGCAGGTCATTTGGTCTCCCTTAGTGAAGCGGCCAAACATGGTGATTGTTTAGTGGTTGCCATTAATTCCGATAAGAGTATTCAGGAGATTAAGGGCCCTGGCAGGCCTATTAATAATGAAGCAGACCGAGCATTATTATTAGCCTCAATGGCCATTGTAGATGCGGTGGTCATTTTTGATGAGCCCACACCGCTTACCACTATAAAAACCTTATTACCAGATGTCCTTGTCAAAGGCGGTGACTATAGTATCGACCAGATCGTTGGAGCCAGTGAGGTTCAGACAAATGGCGGCGAAGTAATTATTAACCCGATTCTGGAAGGATATTCCTCTTCTGCCACGCTGGAAAAATTAAGAAGTACTGGTAAGTAATAGCAATAAGCAGTAGAGCAGCCCGTTTTACCAATAAGGTTGCAAAGGCTGCCAAACCCTGACAGTCTGTTTTCTTTAGTAATACAGGGATTCACTATCCTCCAGGTATAAATCTATAAATTGGGTAAAGGAGTCTGCAATCAGGTTGTAATCGCCTCCGCAAATAACATATACTTCATTTTTGGGGGAAGCCTCGGGATATAACCGGATGCCATAGGCGTATAGATGATTGCTGAAGTTTGCAAATACATACACCTGCTGATGATTTTTTAGTGTATGTACAATGCGACTATAATCGGTCAGCCCTTCCCAATTTTCATAAGCCGCTTGTACAGGTTTAAATTCCCGAAGGCTATAAAACTGAAACATGTGGCTATCGTAGCAATCCCAGGTTCCATTAAGTTGCTTAAAATATTCTCTCATATCTGCCGGCAAAATCAATTGATTACGCTGTTCAAAAACATCCAGCGTAACATCACTTGCGACATCTATTAAAGAAATCCCATCAAAAGCCCATATATGTTTCACCTGTCCTAGCTTCCCCATCAGTTATCCTCTTTTAAACCACGTTTTAGTTGCCTTATCACCATGACCTATATGCTTCAATGCAATAAAATATCAAATATTTCCTCCACCAAACATCATCCGTTGGCTATACCAATTATTATTACACTTCTTCATCTCTTCATCACTTTGCTGTTCTTTGACTATATCTTACTATATCTTGACGGTCAGTAGTGAGAAGCTTCAGTAAATCAGGTGCCACTTTGGCGATTCCCTGGACATGTAAAAACCAAGGTTACAATTATTTAACGCAAGGTTCCCTTTCATTTCCCGGGCATTGCTTAACTTTAAAGGTAAAACATTTTTTAAATACCGAATCAGGATATTTTCCTGACTTTTTTGATATAGCCAAACATCCCATGAAACCCATTGAAAATATTCCGCGCGACATCAGCTGGCTTAGTTTTAATGAACGCGTGCTACAGGAGGCCAGTGATCCAACGGTTCCATTGCCGGAGCGTATCAAATTTTTGGCTATTCATTCCAGCAACCTGGAGGAGTTCTTCCGGGTCCGGGTAGCTGCGTTAAAACGCATGGTCCTGCTCAAGGGAAAGAAAGCGAATTTCTACTTTGAACAGCAACCAGAAGCCATCCTGGAAAGGATTCAGACAATCGTGATGGGTCAGCAAAGAGCATTTAATGCCATATGGCAGGGCATCGTGCTGGAAATGGCCGAAAATAAAATCTACCTTAAAGACAGCCATGATTTATCTGCCCGTCAAAAAATCTTTGTCAGAAATTATTTTGACCAGGAAGTGGCCTCAAGCGTCATTCCGCTATTAATTGAGGACTTGCCTGCCCTGCCCTACCTTAGAGACAAAAGCCTCTATTTAGGGGTAGTGATGCACAAAAAACATGACCCGGCCGATCATAAGCTGGCATTGATTGAGATTCCTTCAGATATCCATGGACGTTTTTTAAAACTACCTTCCAGAGCCTCCGAACTCCATATTATATTGTTGGAAGATGTTATTCGCTTCAATCTACCTTATATTTTCTCCTTTTTTGATTATGATCAGTATGAAGCCTATATTTTCAGTGTGACCAAAGATGCCGAATTCGATATCGATAATGACCTGTCCAGTACATTAGTGCAAAAAATAAAAAAAGGACTCAAAAACAGACGTAAAGGTAAAGCGGTGCGCTTTACCTATGATAAACATATGCACAGTGGCCTGTTGCAGTTTTTAACACAAAATCTGCATCTGAGCCAAAAAGACAATATCCTACCGGGCGAAAAAATTCATAATTTCAAAGATTTTACAGAGCTTCCGGGATTATTCCCGATTCAAACCACCAGAGACCAACCGCCTTTTATTCACCCGGATGTACTGGGCAAATCAAGGGTGTCCGATGTGGTACTAAAAAAGGATTTATTACTGAGCCTGCCCTATCACAGTTATGTGACTGTAATCGATCTACTCAGGGAAGCAGCCATGGATCCAGATGTTTTGAGCATACAGATTACGGCATACCGGTTGGCGACCAACTCAAAAATCATTAATGCCCTCATTAATGCGGTCCGTAATGGAAAGGAAGTAACTGTTATGATAGAACTTAGAGCCCGATTTAATGAACAGGCCAATCTAGAATGGAAGGAAAGACTGGAAGAAGAAGGCGTCAAGACCCTTATTGGCCTGCCCGACAAAAAAGTCCATGCCAAGCTATGCCTGATCAAAAAACGGGTCCATAAAAAAGTGATTAGCTATGGCTTTATCGCAACGGGTAATTTAAATGAAAAAACAGCCAGAATATACGGAGACTTTTATCTATTAACTGCCAATGTGGCTATTATGGCTGACATTGGCAAGATCTTTAAATTTTTAGCGCTCCCGGATGATAAAAATGAGGCCAGCCTGCAAAAATGCAAAGAGCTAATTGTTGCTCCTACGGGGATGAGAGAACATTTTATGGCCCGTATCGATGATGAGATTAAGGCTGCCAAGGCAGGGAAAAAGTCTGGTATTATCTTAAAATTAAACTCGCTGAGCGATGACCTGTTGATACAGCGTTTGTATGAAGCTGCACAAGCAGGCGTTCCCGTGCAGATGATCATTCGTAGTATTAGCTGCGCCAATACCCATTATAAGAAGTTTAAAAAGGATATGTTTGCCATCAGTATTGTGGATGAATATCTGGAGCATGCCCGGGTCATGATCTTCCATCATGGAGGTAAACATACCACTTATATCTCATCTGCTGACTGGATGGTTAGAAATTTACAACACCGACTAGAGGTAGCTGTTAAAATCCATGATCCACAAATCAAAAAAACACTTCGTGATATCTTAGAGATACAGTTAAGCGACAATGTAAAAGCAAGAATATTGGATGGCTCCCTTGAAAATAAGTATATTCATAGAAGCAAAAAAGAAAAAGAAATTCGATCGCAAATGGCGATCTATGAATATTTGCAGGGAAAGCAAGAGGTTTTAGCGAAAGGCGGTATAGAAGCATCCTCCCAAAGGTCAAAAACGAAGACGCGGCCACAAAAAATAGTCGCCGCAAAAAAGGCATCTCGACCAGCGCCGCCAGCTATTGAAAACGATATAACGGACGCAAAAAAGACAGGAACGGTTAAAAACGCTGCGGACGGTCGTCAAGTAGTTAAAGCAGATAAAAAGGCAAAAAGCGTTGCAGCTAAACAACCGGTAACTAAAAAAATACAAAAGCCGGCAGTTCCTAATCCAGAAAAAGGCAAATTGAATAACGACCCAAAAATAAAAAACCGGACAGCTTAACAGCGATCCACCACAAAAAAGTAGCTTAACAACGGCCATAATGGTTAAATTTGTATTAGCTTTATTTAGAGCAAGGGATTAGTCCTCATTGCCTATTAAATTTTTAACGAAAAGATGCGCGTATGGTTTTAGCAGCTATTGATATCGGAAGTAATGCCTCCAGGCTACTAATTGCCGACATAAATGGCAAAGGCAAATCACTGCAGTTCAATAAAATGAACCTTGTTCGTGTGCCTTTAAGACTTGGTATGGATGTATTCAGACTGTCCAGCATTGGGCCAAAAAGGGAAGCCATGCTGATCAATACAATGCAGGCATACCGCCATCTGATGGATGCATACGGGGTGGAACAATTCAGGGCATGTGCCACCAGCGCCATGCGGGATGCCAAAAATAGCAAAGAAATTATTGAGGATGTCAAGAAAAAAACAGGCATCCCTATTGAAATTATTACCGGTGAACAGGAAGCCTCCCTGGTTTTTAAAAATCATATTGCAGAAGCACTCAGCAGAGAACATGCCTACCTCTATATCGACGTTGGGGGGGGCAGTACGGAGCTTAATTTTTATGTAAAGGGCAAACAGGTCTTTAAAAAATCTGTCAATTTAGGAACCATCAGACTGCTGGAAGAGCAATGGACGACAGAAAACTGGGCGCAACTTAAAGCCTTGGTACAAGAAAAATTCAATGTGACCTTCCGATTACAGCCATTGGTTCAGGTGGTAATATCAATAAGGTCTTTTCACTCAGTAAGACCAAAGAAGGCAAGCCTTTGTCGCTGCGTACTTTAAAAAACTATTACAGAAAATTTGAGCCAATGTCCATCTCAGAGCGGATGCAACAATTTAAAATCAGAGAAGACCGTGCTGATGTGATTGTGCCTGCCTTGAAGATTTATATCCAGATTATGCGCTGGACTGGTGCCCAGGAAATCTTTGTTCCCAAGATCGGGGTAGCCGATGGACTGATCAGAGAACTCTATGCCAGATTGCAAAAATAAACCAGTATTCTTATCAGTAGCGCAACATACAAAACCTGAATTTCTATGAGCCAGCTTTAACGACTTCACTGCTTTAAATTAGTGCCTGGTTGTTTCCAGGGCTACTTCCAGATCAAAGGGTTTGCCCTCCATAATATAATCTCGCCAGGCCCTGGCCAGATAAGGCGCCAAAGAACAACCTTTGGTTCCCAGTCCGTTTAGCAGTCCCAACCTTGGATAATCTTTGTGGACACCTGCAAATGGCCTACGATTGACACTGGCAGGACGTATCGCTGCCAAGTGGTCGGTGATTTGATAAGGCAATAAAAGCTCTGCGTCCAAAAAAGCGGTGACCGCCTCTTTAAAGTTCACAGAAGGTTGATCATCCTTATAGTCCCACTGATAGGAAGAGCCCACCCAAAACAGATTTTCGTCTGTCTGATTATCTCCCCAGGGCACTAGGCTATAGCGCAATTTATAAATCTGTTCCCTGGGGAGCCCAGGAACAGATATAATCAGTGCCTCCCCTTTGTTGTATCTAAAGGCCACCTGTTCAAAATAAGGATTCTGGCCACTCGTTATACCTTCAGCGGCGATCACCCATTTTGAAGACAAGGAAATTCCTTCTTTTTGATAGACAAATGACGATTGGCTACTATCAGGCAGTTGTAAAGCGTTCCAGTCAAAATGAGCAGAGATTAGTTTATTATTTTCAATTAGATAAGCCCGATAAGCCGTAAATAAGTTTTGTAAATCAATTAGTATTGCCGGGCTTATCCCGTGCAGGCCGTCCCGCATTTTAAAAAATGTATGGTAATCTTCTTCATTAGGAACAGATTTTAAATAAGTACTACCCTGCTGCAGCCTTTTATTAAACGCTTCCTGCATTTGTATACTCCCATGCACAGCCAGTATATCCAGGGGTTTAGCTACTGTCGCAATACCGAGTAGACTACTGATGCGTTGATAACAACTGGTTGCCAGAGGTAACAGCGCTGCTATTTTCCAGGTCTCTACTACCCGCCGGCCAGTAACCGGGTTAATCACCCCGCTGGCGACCCTACTGGCACCAGCTAATCCTGTAGCATCTACCACCATTACAGATAGCCCCGCTTCCATTAGCTCAAAACTAAGTAATGTTCCCGCAATGCCTTGTCCAACGATTATTACATCGACTGCTTTCATGGGGTAAAATTAGTATGATCTAGTGGAACAGCCATCAACTACTTTTACAAAGCCACAGTAGCGGGACCGTACATGGCCGCTTGCCGCTGATATAGGAAAAGCTAAGCAAGATTATTTGCAAAATTAAATAAGGCAGTATTCGTGGATTGTTCCTTTTATCCCTGAAGGAAAGAAAGAAAGAAAGAAGGCTAAAAATCCTGCAGGAAATATGATTTAAGCGATCTAACGCAACATCCATCATTAAAAACAAAAAGTCCGGCTGCAAAAAAACAACCGGACTAGCCTATAAAAATTAGAATAAGGTAGCTAACTGCACAGCTCTTTTAAAGCTCTAAAACAACAGTTAACTGATGCATTAATATACCGTACGCACCTTAATGGTTCCTTTAACGCCCTTGAGTAATTCAACGGCTTTTGCGGACAGTTTTTTATCCAGATCCAATACGACATAACCGATCGTATCGTTGGTGCTTAGGTACTGACCCAGGATATTGATTTTATTTTTAGACAATAAAGTATTGATTTCACTAAGCACCCCAGGCTTATTGGCATGGATATGTAAAATGCGGTGTGCATTGGGATGCGCTTGTAAAGCAATGGATGGCACCGTGATACATTGATTGGTGACCCCGTTTTCTAAATAATCAAAGAGTTTTTTGCTGACATCCTCTCCAATATTGGCTTGCGCTTCCTCAGTAGAGCCGCCGATATGGGGGTTAACAGCACATTGCTCAGGCCTCTAAGCGGCGTTTCAAAAGCATCACCGATTTTTTTAGGTTCAACAGGGAAAACATCAATTGCGGCACCGGAAAGATGGCCACTATTTAAGTGTTTAACCAGTGCATCAATTTCTACGCAATGTCCTCTTGCAAAGTTGATCAGGATGGAACCGTCTTTAAAGGATTTTAATAATTTTTCATTAACAATCTCCTTGGTTTCAGGGGTTTCGGGAACATGTAAAGAGATTATATCAGATTTGCTGACCAGATCTTTCATGGATTTAGTAGCGGCAGCATTACCCAGTGGCAATTTAGTCGCAACATCATAAAATAATACCTTCATCCCCAAAGCTTCCGCTAAAATGCTAAGCTGTGTTCCGATGCTGCCATAGCCAATGATACCCATGGTCTTGCCGCGCAGTTCATAGCTCTCTTTAGAATCTTTCAGCCAGATCCCATCATGTGCCGCCTTGTTTTTATCCAGGATCTTGCGAATGAGTAAAATGGAAGTGGCAATCACCAATTCTGCTACACTTCTGGTGTTACTGTAAGGTGCATTAAAAACGGCAATACCCGCTTTTTTAGCTGTTTCCAGGTCTACTTGATTGGTACCGATACAAAAACAGCCAATCGCCTGTAATTTAGTCGCTGCCTTTATAACATTTGCAGTAATTTTAGTTTTCGAGCGAACACCAATTAAATGAACATCTTTTATCGCCTTGATGAGTTCTTCTTCATTCATGGCTCCGGTCATTTTTTTTACATTCGTATAACCTGCAGCCCTAAAACGCTCAACGGCTTTGTCACTGATATTCTCCAAAAAGAGAATATTGATCTTTTCTTTTGGATAACTGGTTTGCTCTTTCATGCAATTTTCATTTGTTTAATGAGTATTTGAAAATAATGCAAATTTTACATAGCATACGCATTTTTTTTGCATAGAATCTAAACAATTCCGATAAAAAATACGGCTTGTATTATTTAACAATTGCGAATTTAATTGAATCTAAACTAATGCGTGTTAATGGTTAATAGCGAGTTTATCTTCAACAGCATTGAAGTGATATTCTGGTGCCCTTGCTTTTTATTGGATAATTAACTACCCACAACACATTATCTAACAATAATATACGTCATGCTAGGCCTAATATAATACTCTATAAATTTAATGGGGTTTTAAGCACAAAATGTCTGACAATTTTTTTGAATTTTTTTTTTTGGGGAACTAAGTTATAAAATCATGCATCCATGTTCTAACAGTGAAAAATATTAATAGAAATCCTTTGTACTCAAGAATTTCTTACTACCTTGCACATACTAACAAATGTACGTTTATAAAATAAAAGATTTGAATCCAGTTATGCAACCTTTATCCGAAAGGGCTACAGCTAAACCCGCTAAACAGCCATATACCTTTAATGCAAAAAAAATTTATTACAACCTTTCACCTGAACAACTTGAAGAGCAGACTTTGGCATTGGGCCAGGGTAAATTAAGCAAGGAAGGCGCCCTTGCCGTTCAGACAGGCAAATTTACCGGCAGGTCCCCAAAAGACAAATTTATTGTAGAAGATGCCATCACCTCCACTTCGGTGGATTGGGGCGCTGTGAATATCCCCATTAGTACCGCCGTATTTAACCATCTGTACGAAAAGGTAATCCATTATCTTGCAGATAAGGAAATTTGGATCCGGGAAGTAAGCGCATGCGCTTACCCCGAGTACAATCTTCGCATTCAGGTCATCAATGAGACGCCATGGGCCAATCTATTCTGTCACAATCTCTTTATTGACCAGGCTATTACCACTGATCCCCACGAGCAGTCCATTCAGGCAAAATGGCAGATTATTCAGGCACCTGGATTTATGGCCGATCCCAAAAACGACGGGACCAGGTCAGAGAACTTTACCATCGTTAATTTCACCAAAAGAGTCATATTAATCGGTGGCACTGCCTATACAGGAGAAATTAAAAAAGGAATTTTTAGTGTATTGAACTTTTTGCTCCCTCACGACCATAAGGTTTTATCGATGCATTGTTCGGCCAATGAAGGCCCAAAAGGGGATGTGGCCTTATTTTTTGGACTCAGTGGCACAGGGAAAACGACGCTCAGTGCGAGCCACGACAGGGCGCTTATCGGGGATGATGAACACGGTTGGGCGGAAAATGCCATTTTCAACTTCGAGGGCGGCTGTTATGCCAAATGCATACACCTAAGTCCGGAAAAAGAACCGGAAATTGCAGCAGCCATCCGCAAAGGTACCTTACTTGAAAATGTGTGCTTTTATCCAGAAGAAAACCGCGTCAATTATGATGACGCATCTATTACAGAAAATACAAGAGCGGCTTATCCGATCAATTATATCAGTAATGCCAAGCATCCTTCATTTGGCAATTTACCTAAAAACATTTTCTTTCTGACCTGTGATGCATTTGGGGTACTTCCCCCTATTGCCAAGCTCTCCAGGGGACAGGCAATGTATCATTTTGTCAGCGGTTACACGGCAAAAGTAGCAGGCACAGAAGTCGGGATTAATGAGCCACAGACGGTTTTCTCCGCCTGCTTCGGGCATGTTTTTCTGCCGCTGCATCCTACAGAGTATGCTGAATTACTCGGACGCAATCTACAGGAACACCCTGAAATTAATGTATGGCTGATCAATACTGGTTGGAGTGGCGGCGCCTACGGTACCGGCAAAAGGCTTGATCTTAAATACACCAGGGCGATGGTAAATGCGGCCATTAATAATGAATTGGAAGGGGTCCCTTATGTTGAACACGAGGTCTTTGGTGTTATGAAACCTCAAAAATGTCCAGGTGTACCCGATGTCGTGCTAAACCCTAGAGAAGCCTGGGCCGATAAAGCTGCCTATGACTTGCAGGCGCGCAAGCTCGCCGGATTATTTATTGAAAACTTTAAAAAATACGCTGATAAAGCCAGCGCATCCACCAAGGCTGGCGGCCCCAGGATCATTTAACAGCTTATTTAACAGTTTACCTTCATAGACATATAATCAAGCCGCATCTGCAACTCAGATGCGGCTTGTAATAATCAAAGGCGTGGAAATGATTTGGATCATTTGACCAGTCAAATCATACACGCTTTTGCAGTGCTTTCTTAAATTAATTTTTAGTTACGCCAGGTTATACATTACAGGCATAAGGCAATTTGAAAGCAGGGTTCTTTTCCCTAAATTTTCATAATTGCCTTTTTTTATAAAAGCAATGAAGAGCCGTTTAACGTAGGATGCATCCTGGTTCCCTCCCACTTATGGCCCCGATCCCTTTGTTCAATCAGTAACAGCAAATGACCTTAAAAATACAGCCTATATTTTCCCCTTATTTATTATTAGAGGTATATTTGTAACGATCTATCTTTCATTAACGTACAAAGATTTACCTGTTATAATGCATTGATACCGCTTGTATATAAAAACATAAAGTTAGTATGCACAGGGAGAAGAACACACATTATAAAACCAGCGGTTAATTTTCTCGATGAAAAGCACTTTTAGATGAAATTTAAATTCAAACATGTACTTCCGTTACTTTTGCCATATTTTGTTTTATATATTATAGGGGGCCTTTATCAATACCTGTCAACTTTCTACCATATCCATCGCATACAATACATGATTTTCTAAAAATCTTCCTTTTCTTATACTGCCAATAATCATATTGATCATCATAAGAAAACACTTTTTTCCTATTTACCTAAAGCTAAAATGGCAATCAAAACAACAGGGGATGTCCTGTTTTATGAAGGAGCATTCATTATGATGGTAATGCTGGCAATTACTTTAGGTTTATGCTATTATGCAAATGGGTTTCAAATCGTAGCACTTGAACAAAGATTTATCGGACTAAATCCTATCATATTACACCTTATACTCATTGGAATAATAAGCAATTTATTTGTTTGCATTACGGAAGAACTCTTATTCAGAGGGTTTATAATTACGTATCTGAACCAGTTTTCAATAAGCTATTGGAAGGTCATATTCATTGCCGCATTTATTTTTCAGCGGGTCATATTTATTCAGACCCGATCCATTATATAATTGCTTTTTTGGGTGGAGTCACCTTAGGCTTTGCTTATTACAAGACCCAGTCACTATATTACTGTATGGGTATCCACTTTATGTATAATCTGTATAATTACCTATTTACATCCGCTATAAACGAAAAACCAAACACCCTAATTCGGCCCTTTATTATAAAATATGAAGCTTCAATTTTAAGCGTGGATAAGATTGACCTATTTATTTGTATGACCTTTATTGGGCTATTTTTATACCTCTGGTATAAATTGGGGCACAGAGAAGGGCTGGACAGATTCGCAGATTGAACCCGGCTATTACCTAATTTTTTTCAGGGAGCCAGTAAAGATTTTGCATCGTTCAAAAATAACGAACTCCTATCCAAATCTCACTCAATTTACAATGCCAGGCCAGGATATATACCTTTATTGTTTTAGATCGTATTGCAGCAAGATTGGTCTTGCTATTTATTTCCACCGCACTATCAGAAAACTTGTGGATCCTCTAAGCAAAATAGCTTTTTGTTAATCACAGAAGTCATAGGATAAACCTTTGTCCAGCTCAAAGGCAATGATATGTACCCAAAGAAAAATAACAGTTTGCAGCTCAGTCAAATTTGACTGAGCTGCAAACTGTTATTTTTCTATCATTAACGATGACGCTACCTTTATCCTTCCTTTTGATTTGCTCCTGGAGGTGGTGGTGGCACATTAGGATGGCCGTCTTTACTTCCTGGCATATGGCCGGGTCCCATCTTTTTAAAATGATCTGGCCCCATATCTTTAATGGAACTTACCGGATGTTTGTTGCCTCTGTGACAGGTCACACAGGTAATGACCTGAATGGTATCCGGACGACTTGAATTACGGAAATTAAAATAATCCTTGTTGATCGCTGCGGTCATTTGCATCATGTGACGGGCAAAATCTTTATGCCTTAGCTCATCACTGGCAAAATCAAGCTTTGTGGAATCCAGTTTGCTCTTCGCGTGACAGAATCCACATTTTACCCCAGGGCCTTATTAAACCCGTGCATGATCCCCATCAGGCTATCTCTGGTTATATCCTGGGGCAGGACTTTAAAATTGTGTTTGGGTTGTGTAAATGAAAAAGACATTAACACCCCAATGAACAGGGCTCCTATAATAACAAGAACACCGCCTTTGTTTTTATTGGCTTTAATTTTCAACATATCATTTCGAATTTGAATAGCAATTACAACAAGTCCATATCAACCTATTGTTCCGTAAATATAAATCACTCAAAATTACTTTCAAAATAAAATTAATCAGCCGGAGGCAGTTCTTAACAGACAGGCGACCTTTAAATGAATGCTACTGCTGTGCCTTAAATGCCAAAAACCAAAAAGAGCATTTCTAAAATTAACTTTACAGTTCAATTAGAAATGCTCATTTTATATGTTGGTGTTCGTGAAGCGAAGGGTTATAATTCCGGTTTTATGTATAAGGAACCAAGCATAGGCTTGATTAAACATGTTTGCATGCTACAAGGCTTATTTTGGGTACTGTTATCTCTAAAGGAATTATAATTGATCAAAAATCAAGTCAAAGGCCTTTTAGTTACTCGATGTAATGATTTTACCTTTTAATCTTCACCGACTGGCCATTTTTTTTAAAAAACAGCTCGACTACTTCGGGCAGGAGGTGTTTTAAGCTTCTGCCACTTCTTCTGAAACCTGATCTGCGGAACGCTTTACTTTTTTAATCAACTTAAGCACGCGCTCACGTACATCATCGCTAACACCGGCCACTTCTGATTTAAAGACTTCCTGCAGGTCGTCAAGTTCCTCTAAGGATTTCTCCGTCCATTTGTTGAATTTATTCTTTAAATCTCTGGTGGAATCGGCTAACTGCTTGCGGGTTTCTTCGCCTGACTGCGGTGCCAGCATCAGGCCTACAACAGCTCCTGCGACAATACCGGAAATCGTTCCCACCAAAATATGTTTTGCACTCATAATGAATAGTTTTAAATGTGATAAATAAGGATTAATCAATAAGATTCAACAACCTTGCCAAGATCATCAAACTCAATGTTAAGATAAGACAATCAAGCGACTATACCAATTAATTCTTCTTTTATCCTGAAAAAGACCCATTAGCTCAATCCCAGGACTGAACAAATTTCCCCGATTTTTTATATAAAGCGTATGGTAATTAGGTTTAGGCAAAAAAAACTATATTCGCAGATAAATTGTAACCCTTAAAAAACAAGCAATATTAGCGCTTAAGTTGATACATTATGGCAAAAATATTAGTGATTGATGACGAGAAAGCCATCAGAAAGACCCTTCATGAGATTCTGACCTTTGAAGGTTATAAGGTAGATGAGGCCATTGATGGTGAAGACGGCTGGAAACATTTCTCAGAAAATAACTACGATGTTGTATTATGTGATATAAAAATGCCCAAGCTCGATGGTATGGAATTTCTGACAAGGGCTATGGAGCTAAATCAAGATACCCCTATTATTATGATCAGTGGCCACGGCAATATTGAATCTGCCGTAGAAGCGGTCAAAAAAGGCGCCTTTGACTTTATCTCTAAACCGCCAGATCTGAACCGTCTGTTGATTACCATTAGAAACGCTACGGACAAAAATGTACTGAGCAAAGAAACGAAGACGCTCAAAAAAAGGGTGGCCAAAGTCCAGGAGATGATCGGACAGTCCGAAGAAATGAATAAGATCAAGGCCACCATAGACAAAGTGGCAGAAACGGACGCCCGGGTACTGATAACCGGCGAGAATGGTGTGGGTAAAGAATTGGTTGCCAGGTGGATTCATGCCAAAAGCAACCGGGCAAACAAACCTTTGGTGGAGGTCAATTGTGCAGCTATCCCGCAAGAACTAATTGAAAGTGAACTATTTGGACACGAGAAAGGCTCCTTTACCTCCGCTGTAAAGCAACATATTGGAAAATTTGAACAAGCCAATGGCGGCACCCTCTTTTTGGATGAAGTCGGCGACATGAGCCTCAGTTCACAGGCTAAGGTGCTACGCGCATTGCAGGAAGGCAAGATTCAGCGCGTAGGTGGGGAAAAGGAAATCAGTGTGGATGTGCGCGTTATTGCCGCCACCAACAAGGACTTACTCAAAGAAGTAGAGGAAAAGAATTTCCGGTTGGATTTATATCACCGGCTTGGTGTAATTCTGATCCATACCCCTCCTTGAATAATCGTCGTGAAGATATCCCGTTGTTGGTCGAAAAATTTCTGGAAGACATCGCCCAGGATTATGGACAGCCCGTTAAAAAAATCGACAAAGATGCCCTTAAGGCCTTGCAGGATCATAACTGGCGAGGCAATATCAGGGAACTCAGAAACGTCGTAGAACGACTGATTATCCTTGCTGGCGAAAAGATCAAACTGGAGGATATCCATAATTATGTAATTTCTAAATAACGAATAGCAAGCCTATAACCTGATGGGTACTTGAAATTACTTTATCAAACCCACTCAAGTTCTAAAGTTGCCAATTATCATTAAATCTGCCGGATGTTCGCCATCCACCTGATATAAACATGAAGATGGTGCCTATGCAAACATCCGAATTAACTATACCCGATCATTCTTTCACGCGGCCTTTTCAACGGACGCTGGTCGTCCTTGCCGGCCCTACGGCGTCCGGCAAGACAGCACTGGGCATCTGGCTGGCTAAGGCCTTTAATACGGAGATCCTTTCGGCTGATTCCAGACAATGTTTTAAGGAGTTAAATATTGGAGTAGCCCGGCCTGACGAAGAAGAACTAGCTCAGGTGCCACATCATTTTATTGCCTCTCATAGCATTTATGACAAGGTTAATGCCGGCGTCTTTGCAAATTACGGACTTGAACTGCTGGACCGGTTATTTAAGAAGCATCGGATTGTCTTTATGGTGGGTGGCACAGGTTTATATATTAAGGCACTCACGGAAGGGATCGATCAGATGCCTGCTACCCCAGATCATATTCGGGAGGCAATCACGCAGCAGTATCAGCTGCAAGGACTTGCATGGCTGCAGCGAGCCGTTCAACAGGAAGATCCCATATTTTGGCAACAGGCCGAAAAAATGAACCCGCAAAGACTAATGCGTGGCCTTGAATTTATCAGGACCACCGGTAACTCTATTACTGCGTTTCGTAAAAACGAAAAGCAACCCAGGGATTTTCAGGTATTAAATATAGCGCTGGATTTACCCAGGGAGCAGCTCTATGAGCGCATTAATCAAAGAGTGGATGTCATGATTGCTCAGGGCCTTGAAAATGAAGTGCGTGATCTGTATCCGCTACGCCATTTAAACGCCCTGCAAACGGTTGGCTATAAGGAATGGTACGACTATTTTGAAGGTCGAACTTCTCTGTCAGCGGTTAGCGCACTTATTCAGCAAAATACCCGCCACTACGCCAAAAGGCAAATCACTTGGTTTAAAAAACAACAAGATTTTAGATGGTTTTGTCCTTCAGATAAAGAAAATATCCTAACTTGTATTCAATCTCATATTAATACTTAATTGCATGGGTCTTATTCTGTATAGAATATTTTTATTTTTATATGCTACGGGCGTAGAAATCGCTTCGGTTTTTAATAAAAAGGCACGGCTATGGTATCATGGCAGAAAAAAGATCTTTAAGAAGTTAAATAAGGCTTTTAAAGGCAATGATGCACCGGTTATCTGGTTTCACTGCGCTTCACTGGGGGAATTTGAACAAGGCAGACCATTACTGGAATCATTAAAAACTGAACATCCGGATCATAAAATCCTGCTTAGTTTCTTCTCCCCTTCTGGTTATGAGATCCATAAAAACTATTCGGGGGCCGACTGGGTCTTCTATATGCCCCTTGACAGTCATTACCATGCCAGAAAGTGGTTAAAAATCACCAAACCCAAACTGGTCGTTTTTGTTAAATATGAGTTCTGGTATTTCTACCTCAAGGCGATCCATGAAAGGAAAATTCCCCTTTTATTGGTTTCTGCCTTATTTAGAAAGCAACAACCTTTTTTTAAGTGGTATGGTAACCTGCTGCATACAAAAATGCTCGGTTTTTACAGCCATATCTTTGTCCAGGATGAAAACTCAGTTACGCTTTTAAAACAGATCCATATCCAGAATGTAACGCTTACAGGCGATACCCGGGTAGACCGGGTCTTATCTGTAAGGGATCACTGGACACCTGTAGCGGGCATTGATAGATTCTGTGCTGATCATGCGGTGATTGTGGCGGGCAGCACCTGGCCGGAGGACGACAATGAATTACGTCACTTTGTCATCGCTCACCCGGAAATCCGCTTTATCATTGCCCCTCATGAGATTGATCCAGACCGCCTGGAAGGTTGTCTGGAACTATACCCTGGCAGTATGCTTTACAGTGATTATCTCAAAAACCCGGAGCAGTTTGACAAGGTGCATATCCTGATTATTGACAATATCGGCAAGCTCAAGCGTTTATATCATTATGCCACTATCTGTTTTGTAGGGGGCGGTTTTGGAAAGGACGGTATCCACAATACGCTGGAAGCTGCCGTTTATGGCAAACCGGTGGTATTTGGGCCGGTCTATGAGCATTTTAAAGAAACGGTGGAAATGGAAAAAGTCGGGGCCGCATTTGCGGTGGACAATGTGTTGGAACTGGAGGAAACCTTTAATGAGCTATTGCAGGATCGGGAGTACTACCACAAGGCCTGTCAGGCAGCCACAGATTTTATGCAGCAAAGTGCGGGCGCAACAAGTAAGATTCTTTCTTTTATTGATAAAAACCTTATTTATTAATTTCCAAAGCGTACCATGAGTAACCAAAAACCCGGTTTTAAACATTCTTTGAACCTGATGGATGCGACCATGATCGTCGCAGGCTCCATGATCGGATCCGGTATTTTTATTGTCTCTTCTGATATCACGCGCCATGTGGGAAGTGCCGGCTGGATGATTCTGGTATGGGTAATCACCGGTATCATGACTATTCTTGCCGCGGTCAGTTATGGGGAACTCAGTTCTATGTTTCCAAAGGCAGGCGGTCAATATGTTTATCTCAAGCAGGCCTATAATCCCCTGGTAGGATTTTTATATGGCTGGAGCTTTTTCTCTGTCATTCAAACGGGCACTATCGCGGCGGTAGGCGTGGCTTTTAGCAAGTTTACTGCTTATTTGTTTCCCCAGGTCGGGGAAAATGTCATCTTGATGCACCTGGGCGCCTTCCAGATCAGTGCCGCTCAATTACTTTCAATTGCGATTGTTATATTCCTGACCGTGCTGAATACCAAAGGGATCCGCAATGGCAAGATTATTCAGACCTTTTTCACCATCGTGAAGATTTTGTCGCTGGCCGGTCTGATCCTTTTTGGCTTTATGGCTTTCAAATCCGATGTATGGACAGCCAACTGGCATAACGCAATGGATCTGCATATGCTGAATGCAGATGGTAGTTTCAGTGATTATACCATTATGGCCGCATTTGGCGCAGTAGCGGCCGCCATGGTAGGTTCTGTCTTTAGTAGTGTCGCCTGGGAAAATGTAACTTTTATTGCCGGAGAGATTAAAAACCCTAAAAGAAATGTCGGGCTCAGTCTTTTTTTGGGTACCCTTTTAGTGACGTTACTGTATCTGGCGGTCAACTTAGTTTATCTGGCCGTACTTCCACTACATGATATTGCCTATGCCACCAATGACAGAGTGGCCGTTGCGGCCTCTTTGGAAGCCTTCGGTCCTGCAGGAACGTTGATTATGGCTATCATGATTATGATCTCTACATTTGGCTGCAATAATGGGCTTATTTTGGCGGGAGCCAGGGTTTATTATACCATGGCCAAAGACGGGCTTTTCTTCCAAAAAGCCGGCCGTCTGAATAAAAATGAAGTGCCGGAATACGGACTTTGGATTCAATGCGTGGTAGCGAGCCTGCTTTGTCTGAGCGGAAAATATGGCGATTTGCTAAATATGGTTTCCTTTGTTGTCGTTTTATTTTATATGCTGACCATTATTGGTATTTTTAGATTACGCAAAAAAATGCCGGACGTCGAAAGACCTTATAAGGCGCCCTTATATCCCGTGCTGCCTGCATTATACGTTTTGATCAGCGCCGCTTTCTGTATCCTACTTATTTTCTATACAAGAGATTATGTCATTGGTGGGCTGATTATCGTAGCAGTAGGATTCCCACTATATTATATGGCAAAAAGAAACAATGGTCTTAAGCAAATAAGGCAAAGCAAATCCGAAGATGAAAAGGATGATAATGGCACAGACGAAGGGTCTTCCCCGCAAAATTAAGCGGTCAAAATAAGTAGTTAAAATTTACAGCTAAACCCATAATTAGGTTCAAAAAAGCCGGCAGAATGCAAGTAGGTTAATACCAATTGTATCCTGCCGGCTTTTTATGGGTTTGCTATTTCCAATTTAGGATTGTTTTGCTGCTTTCTGCTCTTCCCTTTGAACCCCTGGGCTATGAACCGAACTTTCTTTCTATGGCTGTTAAGCTACGATGCAAGCGCAGTGCATCCTTTCCCTGGACTAAGGTAAATGGCGTCGCCTGATGCACTAACAGATCCTGATAATGGTTAAAAAGGTTTTGGCGCATAAGTGGATCCGGGTATTCCCTTAATGGATCCGGCGTCCAGGGCAAATCAATATCGCATAACAGATAATAATCGTACTGTCTGCAAGCGATTTGATTAAGCATCCAGTGAGGACATCTGTTATAGGCAAATTCGCTCCAGACTTTCATGACATACATATCTGTGTCAATAAATAAAAACCGGTCCTTGTTTTGTTTTGCCCTGGAAAAACAGCTGTCTTCGAGTGCTATCTGCCCTTTGGCAATGCAAAGCAAGTCCTTTTCTTCATAATGCCCATCCCTGCCTTGTTCTTGCAAATACTGCCGGGCATATTCCGGACACCAGCAGGTATTATAATGCGCTGCCAATGCCTGGCAGAGGCTGGACTTACCCGTGCTCTCCGGTCCAATGACAACAATCTTAATGGGTTGGGACTGCATACAATAAATAATGTAATAGTGATCAGGGGGTGAGCGTAAGTTTGCCTAAATAGCGTAGTGCATACAAGATGGTGGAGATATGCATGGCCTGATTAATTCTTTTTTCTTCTACTAAAGTGATAAGCTCCTCAAAGCTAATTTCCAGAACATCAATCTGTTCATTTTCATCCAGATCCTGCTCTTTGATCCTGCGACCACCCGTTGCGACAAACATGTGCATCAGATTACTATTGGTGGAAGGATTGGCACTGATCTTCCCTAAATAATGGGCGGATTCAAAGGCATAGCCCGTTTCTTCCAGTAGTTCTCTTCTGATAGCATCCTCGAAGTTTTCATCTGTCTTATCTACACAGCCGCCTGGAAGTTCAATGCCGACTTCTCCCAGTGCATGCCGATACTGACGCACCATTAAAACCTTACCATCAGCGGTAACAGCCAGCGCTGTGACCCACTCGGGAAATTCAAATACGTAGTAAGGATCGATAATTTTACCATCTGTTCTTTCGCATGTATCCTTTCGGACAGTGAACCAATCTTCTTTGAACAGATAGTCTGAATCCAGGGTCTTCCATTTTAAACTGTCTGTATTTTCTTGCGCTTCCATTGTTTATTTTTCTTTATTTTTTCCGTTTAAGATTCTTGGATTTATGTCCCTTTAAATTTCATTATTATTGCCAGCCCATCCTGGTTTTCAGCTCCATTACATGAGCCAGGTGGTGGCGGCCATGCCAGCTATACATGCCCAGGTGTGTATAAATGCTAATCGCTTCCCCTGAGCCGGGATAGATCATTTCCCTTTGCCAATCTTCATCTTGAAGGGATTCATAAATTTTTACCCAACGCAGATGCAGGCTATGCAGTAGGGTCAGTGATATATTAATCGGTAACCCCTTTGTATCCTCCAGGTTGGCCCATAAATGTTCTTCATAAGATTTGATAACTGGTTTATCTTCAGTCAGTGCCATTTTAAAGCGGATATACCCATTCATGTGGCTATCGGCCACATGATGTACCACCTGTTGAATGGTCCAGCCTCCAGGTCTGTATGGCGTGTGTAAGGCAGGCGCATCCAGGCTTTGCACAGCGATTTCCAACAAGGCAGGCAGCGACTGCAAATCCGAAATCCATTTTATTTTCTGGGCTTCACTATATGGTGCAGGATTATAATGCCCTATAGGATAGCGCAACTGTTCCAGGGAAGGTTGATTTTGTAATTCGGGGGTGGTATTTGATGTAGACATAGGGTATATATTTAGGTTTTAGCTTAGCAAATTGTATGCATTTATAAAAGAGCTGGGTGTTTCTTTCCAGGGCTGAGACTAAAATTACAACGGGTCACTTATTCAAGCACTTCTTATCTTATCTTATCTCTTTTCTCCATCAAATATCTCTGAGTGTTTTACCCGTCAGATGCAAAAATACATCCTCCAGATTGGCCATTTTCACCTGTTTAGGTCTTTCAAACCCGGTAGCCACTAAATCATCAATCATCTGATCGGGCGTATCCAGTGAAATAATATTGCCTGCATCAACAATGGCAATCCGGTCACATAAAAATTCTGCTTCGTCCATATAATGCGTTGTCAATATGACCGTCGTTCCTCTACTTTTAATTTCTCTGATCAAATCCCAGAGGTTACGTCTGGCCTGCGGATCCAGCCCCGTAGTGGGTTCATCCAAAAAGATAATCTTGGGTTTATTGATCAAGGTAGTGGCAATAGAAAAGCGCTGTTTTTGACCGCCGCTAAGCTGCTTGAACTTATTTTTAGCCTTATCTCTTAGTTGTACTGTATCCAGGAGTTCGAGTGGATCTACCTTTTGATTGTAAAGACCAGCAAACATTTGTACCAGTTCATACAGATTTAGCCCTGGATAATAACCTGCAGCCTGCAACTGGACACCAATAATTTTTTTTATCTCTGCCGCCTGCCGGTCCAGATCCATCCCATCCACGAACACCTTACCACTGGTTTTTGGCCTTAATGTCTCAATAATCTCCAGGGTGGTAGATTTGCCGGCGCCATTGGGTCCCAGTAACCCAAAGATTTCTCCTTCCATTACGTCAAAAGAAATACCCTTGACCGCCTTGAAACTGCCATAGTTTTTTACCAAATCCTGCACTGAAATAATCGGTTCTGCCATGGCTGCAAATTAATTGATAATTTTGGATCGAAGCGCCAATTTAAGCAATTTAACAAGGCAGGCCCATTAAAACAAAACGACTCACCAAATTAGTACATGTAGATAAAAACCATAATGTTTATGAAAAAGCGTTGACCCAGTGCTAGTGATCGCTTTTTTCAATGCGTCATTGCTGGGCAATTTAACGCTTGCTGAAGAGGCAAATCAGCCATAGACTCGTCTAATCTGCTCAAATTGTCCAAATAGTCGCCATCAACCTGTATTTTTGCGGCTAACTTATTATTATCACAATATACAATATAGATCATGCGGGTATTTAAGTTTGGTGGTGCCAGTGTGCAGGACGTGGACCATGTAAAACATGTAGGGAAAATCCTGGAACAGTATAAAGGTGAAAAAAACCTTATTATTATCTCTGCCATCGGTAAAACAACCAATGCACTGGAAACAGTTGCTGAAGCTTTTTTTGCCGGCAGAAAGGAAGATGCCCTGCGGCTATTTGGAGATATTCGCAAACAACATTTAACGCTTGCCAAATACCTGTTGGTGCTGGAGTTTAATCCCTGTATCGCGCAACTGGCAGATTTTTTTACAGAGGTAGAATGGTTGTTGCACGACAAACCAGTTCGGGAATTCAGCTATTATTACGACCAGATTGTAAGTGTTGGAGAACTAATGAGTACTTGTATTATCAGTTATTACCTCAAAGAATACAAAATAAACAATGAATGGCTGGATGTAAGAGATGTACTGCGCACAGACAATCATTTTCAGGAAGGCGTCGTAGACTGGGATTTTACCCAAAAGGCTGTCCAGTCGCAGTTATTACCGCTTTTTGAAAAGACAGACATTGTCATTACCCAAGGCTTTATAGGCTCTACAGACCAATGTGAGAATACAACCCTGGGTCGGGAAGGCAGTGATTTTAGTGCGGCTATTTTTGCCAGTATTCTTGAGGCGGACAACTTAACCATCTGGAAGGATGTGGAAGGTATTATGAATGCGGATCCAAGGCGCTTCCCGGAGGCGGTGTATATTCCGCAGTTAAGTTACCAGGAGGTTATTGAAATGGCTTATTATGGCGCCCAGGTGATCCATCCAAAAACCATTAAACCCCTGCAAAATAAAAATATCCCGCTCCATGTTAAATGCTTTTTGGATACGGGACTGCCCGGCACTTTAATTAACCAACATCCTGCCAAGGATTTACCGCCCATCCTGATTGATAAGCAGCACCAGGCACTGATTCATTTAAGGACGCTGGACTTCTCTTTTATCGAAGAAAAGCCCATGAGTCGGCTGTATAAGATTTTCCGGGAGCTCAAAATAAAACCCAACCTGATCCAGACCGGCGCCATTAGCTTGCAGGTGGCCGTAGATGATCAGACGGATAAAATTGAGCGGTTTGCCATCAAAGCCAGTGAATGGTTTGATGTGCAGTTGCAAAAAGACTTAAATCTTTTTACCATCCGCCATTATAATGAAGGCGTGATCTCCAAATATCTCTTAGGTAAAGAGCAGGTATTGTATCAGCAAAATGAATCGAATTTGCAGGTTTTGTATAAATAAGCAGTAGAGCCAGTATTGGAGGACCACTTAACTCCCCTAAAACCGGTATTTTTTGGTATAAAAGTGCTGAAAGTCCATAAAAATGTTAACTTTAGTTCAACAAAATCCGACTTATGCAAAATAATTCAATCTTAGGACAGGATACAACTCCTCCTACCCCTCCCACCCAAGATGAAAAAACCCTGGGCTTACTTGCCCACGTGATTACTTTCATCAGTACCTTTTTAGGCCCGTTGATCATTTATCTTGTCAAAAAAGATGAATCCTCTTTTGTATCAGAACATGCAAAAGAGTCCCTGAATTTTCAGATTACCATGGCGATAATCAGCCTTATCCTGATTATTTCTTTGATCGGTATACTCCTAATCTGGGTTGTGGGTATTATTGATGTCGTTTTAGTGATCGTGGCCACGATAAGAGCCTCAGAAGGCAAGCTCTATCGTTATCCATTTGCCCTCAGATTAATCAAATAATCTCTGTCAGCAGGTAATTTGAAAATGGATTAATAATAAAAGTGCCCGTTACCACTTTAGTGGTAACGGGCACTTTTATTATTAATCTTTAAACTCAATTCTTACCTGCTTATAAATGGCTTCCTACCTGTACCCCCAGCGCATTATCTGCTCCTGCCGGTACTTCTGGTAGCACCGCCACCACCACTACCACCGCTGCTTCTAGCGGGTGGAGAATAACTTCTGGTAGGTGGAGAATAACTTCTGGTAGGTGCAGAACTCCTGGCAGGTGGCGTATAGCTCCTTGTTGGAGGCGTATAGCTTCTGGTAGGCGCTGTCCTACGAATCGTATTATTACTTCTTGATTGTGAATAGTCTCTGGTGGCAGGTGCATATCTGCTTCTCGTACTGCTACTTGCATCACGAATCGTTGGCTGATAAGAACGTACGCCTCTTGTGTTGCTCACATTCATATCTCTTGAGGAAGCCCAGCGATTGGCCACGGTCGTCCTGGCAAAGGTTTTACCATCTCTGGTAACCAAATTGGAATGTCTGGTCGCTCTACGTACAACGTAAGGGGAATATCCCCAGCCGCCGCCATAATAACCGCCCCAGCCATAGGCAGGGTAACCCCAGTAACCGCCATAATATCCGGGCCAGCCAAAGGCGCCGCCCCAACCGGTGTATATACTACCCCAGCCATAATATCCGCCCCAGCCATAGCCGATGCCGATGCCCCAACCCCAAGGAGAATAGGAACCCCAACCCCAGGGTGAGCCCCAGCCCCAACCACTATAAAGACCTAAGCCCCAGAAGGGATTGCCTGCATAGAAATTGGCACCAAAATAGGCCGGATTATAGACATATCCATTATCATAGGCCCCACTGTTAAAATCAATCTTTGGTTCTTCACCAGCGGAGGTATCTGCATCCCAACTTTCATCATAGCCATCCATATCGTCTCCTTGATAATATGGATCGTTATACTGCTGCTGATCGTTGTACTGGGCCGAATTGTTTCTGGCGTAGCTATCTTCGGGCCTGGCCTGATAGACAACCGTGCAACTCCCCAGAAGCAGCGACAGAATACCAACGGTTAATAATTTATTTTCATCCTTACTTATTTTAAATGCTTGCAGACGGCTCTTGGTATAGCAGCCTGTTTACTTTCCTAGACTTTAATAACGTAAATATCAGCCTTTTTGCTACATGAACTGTTTAAATTTAAGCTATTTTTGTCAAATTTAAAACTTTAAATCTTAGGTTGTTAAATTAACTGCGAAGTTAGTACTTTTGCAACCTATTTTATTAGACTTTTTATCAGTGGCAATAGTTAATCTTTAAAGCCTAATAAATAGTTAAATAAGGCCTGATATAAAGGCACTCTAGCGCAATATATTACAGAATAAATTAACATGAGTAAAGAAATAACATCCCGCAGTGAGGATTATTCAAAGTGGTACAACGATCTGGTAATTAAAGGTGAGCTTGCTGATTATAGCGCCGTACGCGGTTGTATGGTCATCAAACCTTACGGCTTTGCGCTTTGGGAGAATATGCGCGATGTATTGGATAATATGTTTAAACAAACAGGGCATGTGAATGCTTATTTTCCCCTGTTTGTCCCTAAAAGCCTTTTTGAGGCGGAAGAAAAGAATGCAGAAGGCTTTGCCAAAGAATGTGCGGTGGTTACGCATTACAGGTTAAAAGCCGATCCTGAACATAAAGGAAAATTAATCGTTGACCCTGAGGCCAAACTAGAGGAAGAGTTAGTGGTTCGCCCCACTTCTGAGGCCATTATCTGGAGCACTTATAAAACCTGGATCCAATCCTATAGAGACCTGCCCTTGCTAATCAATCAATGGGCCAATGTCGTTCGTTGGGAAATGCGTACCCGGTTATTTTTACGCACCGCTGAATTCTTGTGGCAGGAAGGTCATACCGCGCATGCCACCCGTGAGGAGGCCGTAGAGGAAGCCGTTAAAATGCTGCATGTTTATGGTGATTTTGTTGAACAATATATGGCTGTTCCTGTAATCAGAGGCGTTAAAAGTGAAAGTGAACGTTTTGCGGGTGCCGTTGATACGTATTGTATTGAAGCACTCATGCAGGACGGGAAAGCCCTGCAGGCCGGCACTTCTCATTTCTTAGGTCAGAACTTTGCCAAAGCCTTTGATGTTAAATTCAGTGACAAACAAAATAAGCTGGATTATGTCTGGGCCACCAGTTGGGGGGTTTCAACCCGGCTGATCGGCGGGCTGGTCATGGCCCACAGCGACGATGAAGGCTTGATTTTACCACCTAAAATCGCACCCATCCAATTGGTTATTGTCCCTATCTGCAAAGGAGAAGAACAAAAAGCCAAAATCGATGCCGTTATTGTACCACTAATGGATAGGTTAAAGGCTAAAGGTGTTCGTGTTAAATATGATGATTCTGATAATCAGCGGCCGGGCTGGAAGTTTGCAGAATACGAGAAAAAGGGCGTACCATTAAGAATGGCTATTGGTTTGCGGGACCTGGAAAATGGTCAGGCCGAGCTGGCACGCAGAGACACCAGAGAAAAATCGACTTATTCGCTGGAAGGTTTCGACGATAAAGTGGTTGAACTATTAGCAGACATTCAAGTAAGTATCTTTAATAAAGCTAAAGCCTTCCAACAGGAAAATATCACCAAGGTGGATACCTGGGAAGATTTTGTCCGTTTACTTGATGAAAAACCTGGATTTTTATCTGCTCATTGGGACGGCACTGCTGATACAGAAGAAAAAATAAAGGAACTGACTAAAGCCACCATCCGTTGCATTCCTTTGGATAATCCTCAGGAGGAAGGCAAATGCATCCTTACCGGCAAGCCCAGTACGCAAAGGGTATTATTTGCCAGGGCGTATTAATACAATAATCGACTTTTATTTTATAGGTGCATCTACCGGCACTTCTTTAGCTGAAATTTACCGCGAACAGCCGCTGCATGCAATCTTTAAAGTTAGCAGCGGCTGTTTTTTTTTACTACCGGCATCTGCCAATTGATAAATTTGAACAAGTCCCCCTCAGTTCCTACAGTCAAATCGCGCTTTTGCCCCAAAATCAATTATTTTTGTGCCATGAAATATCAAGTTGGTGATGAAATCCTGGTACTGCAAACAAATGAAGAAGGCCGTGTCCTGGAAATTTTAGATGATCAGATGGTCATTGTAGAAGTCCGGGGAGTGAAGTTTCCTATATATATTGATCAGATTGATTTTCCGTATTTTAAAAGATTTACCCAAAAGCCCAAGGAGCCTGCACCGAAAAAAGAGAAGGTGTTTATAGATCAGCTTCCGGTGGAAAAGAAAAGTCAGACCAATCATATCAAGGCGGAAAACGGCGTGTGGCTCACGCTTTTACCCAAATATTCCCTGGATGAGTTCGGTGATGATATAGTGGATTATTTTAAGATTTACCTGGTGAATCAAACCGGTGACAGTCTGCAGTATTACTATCAATACGAAAAAAATGGTCGGGTCGATTTTGAGTTAAAATCAGAGGTATTGGCCCACAAGGATGTCTATATCCACGATATGGATTTTTCTGACCTGAACGACTATCCGCATTTTTCAATTGAATTCTCCTTATTAAAAAAAGACGACAAAAAAGCCGAGTATTTTGAAAGTCAATTAAAATTAAAGCCCAAACAGGTTTTTAATAAGGTAGAAGAAATCAAAGACAAAAATGAACCCACGATTTCTTATATGCTGCTGGAAAAATATCCAGCCCGGGAAAAGCAGCTAAAGCAAGCTGATAATATGGATCTCAGCTCGCTAAGCAAAATTGGTTACAAAGTCATCCCTGCCAAAAAATTCAAGGAAACTTTGCCGCCAGTACGCAGTGTTGTTGACCTGCATATTGACAAAATCACGGATAACCCAAAGGGCTCTCTCACTATGAGATGCTCCAGCTGCAATTAAAGGAGTTTGAAAAATGGTACGATATTGCCGTGATCAACCGGCAACCCAACCTGATTATCATTCACGGGGTGGGAAAAGGCAAATTAAAAGAAGAGATTCACCAACTGCTAAAAAGCCGGGGGAGGTAAAAAGCTTTGTCAACCAATTTGACCACCGTTTTGGTTTTGGAGCCACGGAGATTTTCTTTCAATATTAAAAGGCAGGGGGTGTTAATTTTTATGGGTTTTGGTGTAAATTGTGGCACAAATTAACCTTTTATGGCAGCGACCTTGCTTCACAACAAAACCAATAAAAATATAATTTTACTCGTGCTGGTAGCCTCCCTGGGCTATTTTGTCGATATCTATGATTTGCTTATTTTCTCTATTGTCCGGATCCAGAGTCTAAAGGATATCGGGGTCCTGGAAAGAGAAATGCGGCAGATGGGGGAATATATCCTCAATATGCAAATGGCCGGGCTGCTAATTGGTGGTATCATCTGGGGAGTTATGGGTGATCGCTATGGCCGGATTAAAGTCTTATTTGGTTCAATTTTACTATATTCGATTGCCAATATTTGCAATGGGTTTGTTCACGATGTCAATACCTATGCTTTTGTTCGTTTTATTGCAGGCATCGGGCTGGCAGGTGAACTGGGTGCTGGCATAACGCTGGTCGCAGAAACCATGCCCAAAGAAAAGCGAGGTTATGGCACCATGATGGTAGCCGTTGTTGGGCTATTCGGGGCAGTGGCCGCCAAACAGGTGTCCCATTATTTTGCCTGGCGGGCTGCTTATTTTGTCGGGGGTGGACTGGGCATTGTACTGCTGTTTTTAAGGCTGGGTATTTTTGAATCCGGTATGTTTGAGCAGGCTGCCAAAAACGCTCAGGTAAAAAAGGCAGCCTTAGTATGCTACTGGGCAATAAAGAGCGGCTTGTTAAATATATCCATTGTATCCTGATCGGATTGCCGCTTTGGTTTGTTGTTGGCATTCTGCTCACTCAAGCCCCGGAAATCGGCCGGCATCTGCAGGCAAAAGGTGTTTTGGATGCAGGCTCCGGTATTATGTTTGCATATATTGGCATTTCCTTCGGGGATCTGGTCGCTGGTTTACTCTCCCAGTTATTAAAGTCCAGAAAAAAGGTCATATTAATCTTTTGTCTGTTTACCTTGGGTAGCTGTACTTATTACCTGAACTATAAGGGCATCACCCCTACCCAGTTTAATTACCTGGCTTTTGTTATTGGTCTGGGCGTTGGCTATTGGGCCAACTTTGTCACCATCGCCGCAGAACAGTTTGGCACCAATTTAAGAGCTACAGTTACGACTACCGTACCCAATTTTGTCAGAGGAGCGCTCATACCGATTACCTTACTTTTTGAGTTTTTTGTAAAACGCTTTTCCCTGATTCCTGCAGCTTATATTATGTTGTTTTTACTGGTAGCCATTGCTTTATTTTCACTCGGCCGGTTGAAAGAGTCCTTCCATAAGGACCTGGATTATATGGAAGAAGATGCGCCTGTGACCGTATAAATGCTATAGGATACTCAAATTCAAGTGTTTATATATTTACCTATGGAGCAACTTTCTTGTTAAAGCTTGCTGGGCAAATGCTTAAATCTTCCCTACTTTGGAAAGATAAACCCCATTTTTTAGTAAATTGCACCCAACTAATAAGGCAAGTATGCAGCGTATAACCGCTACTATTCTAACGATTGGTGATGAATTGCTAATTGGCCAGGTAATCGACACAAATGGTGCCTGGCTCGGCCAGGCACTCAATAATATTGGCGTTTGGGTTGCCAGACGTGTCACTGTGAGCGACAAATGGGAAGCTATCTGGCAAGCACTGGATCAGGCGTCTCAGGACTCCGATGTAATCCTGATTACCGGAGGGTTGGGACCAACAAAAGATGATTTGACTAAACCGCTTCTTAATGAATATTTTGGTGGCAAATTAGTCCTCCATGAGCCTTCTTTAAAAATTATAGAAGGTATATTTTCCCGCTCCAATCGGCAGATGCTGGATGTTAATATCAAACAGGCTGAAGTCCCTGATGTGTGTACCGTTATGTTGAATCCACGTGGAACAGCCCCTGGAATGCAGTTTGAAAAGAATGGCAAGCTCTATTTCAGTATGCCCGGTGTCCCTTTTGAGATGAAAGGCCTTACGGAAAATTATGTTTTAAAGGCAATTCAGGATAAATTTGAACTGGGGCAAGTCCTGCACCGAACGATGACCACCATTGGTCTAGGGGAATCCTTTGTTGCTGAACGCCTTAGCACCTTGGAAAACGCACTGCCAGATCGGATCAAATTAGCTTATTTGCCCGGGCACCAGGCGGTACGCTTAAGGCTTACAGAAACGCTCCAACCGGGTCAAAAGGCTGCGATTGACGACTATTTTCTGCAGATGAAGGAAAGCTTAAGCGATATACTCGTCACAGATCAAGATATCAGTTTTGCTGAACTGATCGCCGATTTACTTCTTAAATATGGCAAAACTGTTACGACAGCAGAAAGTTGCACCGGCGGTTACTTGGCCGCTCAATTAACCGCTATTAGCGGTGCTTCTGCCTATATACATGGCAGTGTAGTCAGCTATGATAACCGGATCAAGGAAAACCTGCTGCGCGTTCCTAAACAGATTTTAGACGCGTATGGGGCGGTTAGCGAACAGGTGGTTGAACATATGGCAAGTAACGTAAGAAAGCTCATGCAGGCTGATTACAGTATCGCTGTTTCGGGCATTCTGGGCCCCACCGGAGGCACGCAGTTAAAACCCGTAGGGACTGTCTGGATAGCCGCGGCTAGTGAGGCGCAGGTGGTCACCAAACTTTGTCATTTTCGTTATGACCGGCTGCATAACCGGGAGGCCACCTCTTTGCAGGCTTTCAATTTACTGCGCAAGCTGATTGAAGCCGAAAATCAAACACCTGAATTTCCAGGTTAGTAAACTTAATTGTACATTTCCAGGCCCAAAATACCTGTTCAGCAGGGATCCTGGCATAAAAACTTATTTATGGCGTTAATAGAACTGAAAATGCCGGCACTCGGCGAAGGAATTATAGAAGCGACTGTCCTAAAATGGCTTAAAAACCCGGGCGAAACAGTAGAAGAGGAAGAAATGGTCCTTGAAATCGCCACCGATAAGGTAGACAGCGAAGTTCCTTCCACGGTAAGTGGTATCCTGAAGGAAGTCTTTTTTCAGGAAAATGAAGTAGCGCCTGTTGGCGCAACCATTGCAACAATTGAAACTTCCACTGAATCAGGGCTTAACGGGGCAAATACTACGCAAAATGAAGCCGTAGGCGGAACATCTGCAGCAGCGCAAAGCAAAGAAGCGCCAGCTACAAATCCAACTACAACTACTCAATCATCTTCAAATGAAGGGCTTGAAGTGCCTTATGTGCCAACCGCCACCCCTGTCAGCACACAGGACATGAATAATCAACAAGGCAGCATTAATTATAATGGTAATGGCAATAATGGTTTTTATTCCCCACTGGTAATGAGCATCGCCGCCAAAGAAGGGATTGATCCCACTGAGCTGGCCCGTATTGAAGGCACCGGCAATGAAGGTCGACTGACCAAAAAGGATTTACTGGACTATCTGTCCTCAAGGAATAATGGACAGTCCAGCGCAAGAGCCATCAGCTCGCCCAACAACCAGCCATCCGAGACAGGTGCCGGTGCGTCCATTCAATTTTCCGGCGAGACTGAAATCATCCAGATGGATCGGATGCGTAAGTTGATTGCCAAGCATATGAAAGACTCGCAAAACACAAGTGCTACTGTGACCAGTTTTGCAGAGGTGGATGTAACCAATATGGTGAAGTGGCGTGAAAAAGTAAAAAAGGATTTTGAAGTCCGTGAAAAGACCAAGATCACCTTTACACCTTTATTTATAGATTGTGTGGCACGCACTATCAAGCGATTTCCGTTTATTAACAGCTCTGTTGAGGGAGATCAAATTATTTTAAAGAAAAGTATTAATATTGGGATGGCCACAGCACTTCCCAGTGGTAATCTGATTGTTCCGGTCATTAAAAATGCCGATCATCTAAACTTAGTTGGGCTCAGTAAAGCGGTCAATGATCTGGCTAACAGGGCCCGTAATAATCAATTAAAACCAACGGATACCCAGGAAGGTACTTTTACCTTAACCAATGTGGGCACTTTTGGCTCGCTGGGGGGCACGCCTGTTATCAATCAACCACAGGTAGCCATTCTGGCCATTGGTACCATAAAGAAAAGACCGGTTGTGATTGAAACTGCGATGGGTGATACCATCGGTATCCGCCATATCATGATCCTGTCACTTAGCTATGATCACCGGATTATTGATGGTGCGATGGGCTCCATGTTCCTGGATGGAGTGGTCAAGGAAATTGAAAATTGGGATCCTAATAAGAAATATTAACTTAATTTATTATAATTATTTATATATAAGGTGCTAATTGGCCTTCAAAAATCATGTTGAAACATTATTTGTAGGTAACTTGCCAGTTGAAATCGAGTCAAATAATTATGGCAAGAAGATTACAAGCGGCAAATTATATAACAAGACACCTCGCATTATGGATAACAGGGTTAATACTAACCCTGTTCCAGTTTAATCGTGCCCAGGCGCAGTTTACTGATTCTTTAAGGGATGTAAGTTGGAGTCAGGGAAAATTAACCTTTAATAATTTCAGGGTGGTCCGACCTGCCAGAAAAAAGCGGGCGCTATCAGTGGGCGCGGTCACTTCCAGTCAGCCTGGCGTAGAGGTAAGTGTCAGTAATCTGGATCTGCAAAGGGTGCTTAAAATAACGATGACCAACCGGTTCAGCTATAACAAATCATGGATATCTGCAGATGCTCTGCAGGACAGTGGCCTGTTGCAGCATGAACAGGGCCATTTTGATATTAATGAGATTTACACACGCAAGACCTTCCAACAATTAAAACGAATTAAATTTTCCAATAATTTTCAGGCAGAAATCGCGGCGGTCATGACCATTATGGATCAGGAACGTTCCAAGGTCCAACAGAGCTATGAACGCCAGACCTTGCATGGTTTACTTCACGAAAATCAAACAAAATGGAACGCCCGGATTGAAAATACTTTAAGCAGCCTCCCTCCCTATGAAGGCCAGCGGATCAGCCAGACCTTACCACCAATAGATAATGAAGCTAAGGACAAGGACCTTAGATATCAATAGTTCCCAAAAGCCACCTATTGAGCAGCATGGTTAACAACTGGTTGCAGTTTTCTATATGGTGACTACTCGCGCTAATGGCCACCGCTGATTGTACATACGGTAAATCTGCCCTTAAGTCGCCCTCCGAGCTCAGTTCTTCCCTACCCTTTTCCAGCATGAATGCCAGGCTTTCTTTGGTAACTTCCAAATGGAACTGCAGACCAATAACCTGGTCTGCCAGCACAAAAGCCTGATTCGTATTTGCGGTAGATTTCAGCAGATTTACGCAACCAGCGGGCAAATCAAACTGATCCCCGTGCCAGTGAAAAACAACCGGTTTTGTTTCAAATAAAGAAGTCACCCAGTGTGCAGGTCCGTCTGCCATATCCGGTAGTGGCAGTGTATTTTGAACGCCAAACCAACCAATTTCTTTATAGGGAGCTGGATGCACCCTGGCCCCCAGGCAATCTGCGATTAACTGCGCTCCCAGGCAAATACCCAGCATTTTTACACCGGCCGCAATGCAGGCATGGATAAAGGCTTTTTCTTCTTTCAGCCATATATAGGTTAATTCATCATAGATACCCATGGGGCCTCCCATTACGATTAACAGATCTATATCAGCAGGATCAGGCAAGGTATACGGCGGCCCGTAAAACCGGGTGGCCGTTACAGTAAAACCCTGCGCTACAAGCCAGGTTTCAATAAAACCGAGCCCTTCAAAATCCACATGCTGTAAGTAATGTGCTTTTTTAGCAGTTGTTTTACTCATTTTATTTTATAGATGCTTGACCTGGATATTTTTTTGATTAAGGAACTTTCCCCAGAAAAAATAATGCACAGCTGATTTATTGGGCTGCAGCCAAATAATCTTTGGCAATCGCTGTGGCCATAGATTGCAACAGATATTTGGCTTCGGATTGTGGTAATATATCGGTCGCTAAAATGGTAAAATCACTTTCCAGATGATTGTTATTGACTTTGTTTTTCATCTGCCAGGCCACAACAGCGGATTCCATAAAAGCCGCCAGGTCTTCTGGGGAAATCTGGGCATAATTGGCCCAATAATGTGTTCCTTCTACATTCACAGGTGGAAAAACAAAACCTGTAATCACTTCTTTGCCGTTTTCCATCTTAAAGCCGATGACCACTTGTTCGGAAGGAATGAATGCCGGAAGGGTAGAAATTACCTGGATGGCAAAATACCCTTGCTTTCTGACAAAAGAAAAGGACACCACGCCCGTTGTACCGTCATTTTGTTTCCCAGCGAGAATGACCATATTATTACGCTCTGAGCCTATGGACTCAATTACCCGAAGGCCGTCATTATCATCGTTTAGAACGATGGTATCAAAAAACTTTTTGCGGCCGGGCCGAATATCTCCAGTTTCAGCACTGTGCGTAAATTTTTCAACGGCATTTTGTAACAGTTCACGTGGTTCCATAATGATTAGGTATAGGTATTTAATTGTGATGTCTATTGAAGTAAAAATACAATTAAAATGCCAATAATCTTTCCGGCCGTCTTAGATTTGGGCGGGATTTAACGCTCACTAAAAAGGAGGTCAACTGACCTCCTTTTTAGTGATTTTGGTATTATTTTACCTTAAGTATTTGACCGAGCGCCGTTTTATTTTTAAAAATGACCGCCTAATCATCACTAAGCGCCTTATCCTGATTGGCCTGCACCATATCAACCTGGGCAGCGTGGGTAAAATCGCCGATCAGCCACTGGCTATAATAATCTGCCAGTCGCCAGAAAAAATATTCTTCCATATCCCCGTAAGCATGGCGCTGTCCGGGTAGTACGACTAGATCAAAGCGTTTATTGGCTTTAATCAGTGCATTAACAACTCGGATAGTATTGGCCGGATGAACATTATCATCCACATCTCCTGTTGTAAGCAGTAAATGGCCTTTTAGATGAGATGCTATTTCTGGGTTCGTCGCAATTTTAAACACAAAGCTGGTATCCCCCTTAGCGTTAATTTTCTCCGTAATGCCATGGTGCTTCTCACTCCACCAGTTGTTATAAATCCGGTTGTCGTGATTGCCCGAAGATGACACGCCTACTTTAAAAAAGTCCGGGTAAGTAAACATGGCAGCCGCTGTCATAAAACCACCACCGGAATGTCCGTAAATGCCGACTTTATTAATGTCAATATAATTGAACCGGTCTGCAATTTGCTCGGCTGCTGCCTTTTTATCGGCAAGTCCATAGTCTCTGAGGTTGCCGTATCCGTAATTATGATACCATTTTGATCTCAGCGGGCTACCGCCTCTGTTACCAACGGTCAAAACGATAAGGCCAATTTGTGCCAAACGATCTGTCCGGTCAGAAAGCCGGGTAAAAGCCGTCTGCACGGCTTCTGTCTGGGGGCCGGGATAGACGTATTCAACGAGTGGATACTTTTTAGTGCTATCAAAATCAAAAGGCTTATACATGACGCCGTACAGATCTGTAATTCCATCAGCTGCCTTTACTTTAACGATCTCAGGAAATTTATATCCGGCAGCAAATAACTGTGAGAGATCTGCAGAATCCAGCTCCATTACTTTTTTACCCTGATTATTCACCAGCACTGCGCTGGGTACGGTATTTACCCTGGAATAATTATCCACAAAATACTTTTTAGAATCGCTCATACTGATATCATGGTCAAAATTACCCTTGTCCAGTAATTGCAATCCTGTGCCGTCAAAATTTATACGGTACAGGTGCATATAATAAGGATTCTCGCCGGTTTCTTTGGCATTCGCGGTAAAATACAGTACCCTGTTCGCCTCATCTATTTTTTCGATACTGTTGCAATGAAAACCTCCGGGCGTAATCTGATTTTTCAAATTACCCTGACCGTCATAGAGGTAAAATTGCGCCCATCCACTTCGCTCACTCCATTCAATCAGCTCTTTACCGCCATTAATCACACCGACATTTTGTGCTTCCTGTGAGGTATTCATCCGCTCCTGTATAATAGAGGTTGCGCTGCCTGCCACTGCATCGACCTTTAATACGTCGATTTTTTTCATATCCCGGCTTTGCCGGGTAACATAAAAATGAGTAGCATCCCCTGACCAGATAAGCGGCACATAGGGTTTATCTCTGTCAGCGGACTGATAGGGCTTGCCTTGGATGCCCAGCGTCTGATCCTTATAAGCATGGGCATCAATCTCCCTTTGTGTCTTTGTGTTCACATCAAAAACAAGCAGATGATAAATGGACAGGGCCGTATCTCCCGGCATGGAATAAGCGTAGGTTTCAAGGGTCGGGCGGGGTTCTTTGATATTATGTACGACCCATAGTTTGCTTACTTTGCGGTCATCCTCTCTGGTCATGGCAAAATACTTAGAATCAGGCGACCAGAGTAAATAAGGCCTGGACCGCTTGTCTTTGTCCTTTTCCATCTCCACATTATCGGTGCCGATATTGCTGGCATTACGCCCATAAGTATAATACAGTTCTCCATCTTTTGTGATGGGATGCTCTACAATGGTACTATCCTTATCATTGATGAGCGCTTTTTCAAAATTTTCTCTGTCCATCCAGTAGAGATTGTAATGCTTGACAAAGACAATGGTTTTACCATCGGGAGAGATATTGGCCCAGCGCAAGGTTTCTTTCCTTCTTTTGTAGTCTTTTAATTCAGTTAGCTGATCCTGACCAATATCATAGCGAAAATAATAGACTTTTTTATGGGTTTTCTGGTCCTTGGTGTTATCCCTATTGCCTTTATTTCTTGTCTTGCTTGAGTCTTTAATGTTGCTGCTATCCTGATCCAAAACGTCTTTTTTAGATTTAATCTGGAAGCGGATGGCATTTTCATTTTCTAAGAACTCTACGCTGTCAATGGGGAAATGCTGCGCCGTAAAAGGTTCCTCAACGATCTCACTGACTTTAGCTATGACCTTTTTTTCATCAAATAAGGGTCTTTTGGTGGCCTGGGCGGCGTCTACCAAATACCATTTTTTGCCTTGGCTGGTTTCAAACTGGTACCAAAACCGATCCCCCTTTTGCAGCCAGTGCGGACTGACCCTGGTAGAGAAAATCATGCGTCTTTGTCTCTCGGGAGAGAACTTGGCAGCCAATGCATAATTGGCTTTTGCGGGTGACTGCTGCAATTGTGGCTGGGTCGAGTGGCCACCTGATAGTTGTTGCGCTGTGGCTCTATTTATCTGCAGATTAAAACTAAAGCCAAAACATAAGTATAAGCCCAATGCTGTTTTCAAAAATAAACCTATTGTACGGTTCATAAGCTTTAAGGTAAGATGTGTTATGTGTTGTTTGTTGTGAAATTTGTATTGTGTAATGTAATGTAATGTATTGTGTGATGCTTGTCGTTAAACGTCATGAAAAGAGCCCGATATGGAACGTCCGGAAATCTTGTTATTACATATTTTGTCGGATTTTGGAAAGCTTCAAACGATTAATAATAGCGCTTACAGGCTCATTTTAATACTACGATAATGGTCATGGTCATGGTCATTTTCGCCGGCTTTATCGCAGATGAATATAAATCACAGCTGGTCCCTTTACCGTGCCATCGGCCATATTATCCTTACCAATCCTGAGCGTATAAGTCCCGTTTTGCCCGGTTCTATAGTGCAGCTCATGTCCAAAAGGGCCATCCATGGTACCATCCGGCAAGACAATCTGATTGAATCTTAAATTGCGCTGACTACCACTTGCATGCAGGGTAGCCATTAAGGAATCTACGTCCTGCACATTCTGTATGACCAGGTTCGCCCGTTGAAAATCATGATCTAACTGTAAAACAATGGAGTCAGGGATACTGCCTGCCTTTACAGTAGCCTCAATGAGAGAGTCGTTATCTAATTTAGTAATGCCGATGTATTGACGTATAGTCGTCGTAGACTCAGTCTGCCCGCCGCTACTACGCTGCTCCTGGCCATCGTTTTGGCCATTGTTCTGACCTTTGTCCTGGCCACCGCCACAGCTTCCTAATAACCCCATTAAAACAAAGACAGCCGCCATGAGCGTTAATGCATAAGCTCTTTGGCTGCCTGCAATCTTTTTTATCATTTTCTTAATTATTATATTGTTTTAATAAGTGGATGCTTTTACGCCTTCAATAACCGTCCCACTTATTACTTACCCACTTATTACAAATAAAGATTAAATGCTATATAGTTATTAACCAGTTACCTTTTTTAATCATTTCTTTTTTAGAACACTAAATGGCTTACCTCGCGTTTATCATCCTGCGTAAGCTGTATTCATGAGGCTTAGTCCTCTACCCTTGCAGCTTTTCAAATGCGGCCTGCATTTGCCTTTGATAACCCTGCGCTGCCGCCTTGGCCGCAGTTATATAATCTTCCCCATTAGAGGCGTAGATAACCCCTCTGCTGACATTGACCAGTAAACCGCAATTGGTTGTCCATCCTGCCGCGGCTACTTCTTCCACGCTGCCGCCCTGTGCACCTACACCAGGAACGAGTAGAAAATGACCCGGGATTAATTGCCGGATATTTTTAAGGGCGGCCGCCTGGGTGGCCCCTACCACAAACATCAGCTGATCAGGCGAGCCCCAGCTGGCAACGGTGGTCAGCACCTGCTCATAGAGCTTTTTACCACTGGATAGTTCCAGCTGTTCAAAATCAGCTGCCCCTTTATTGGAAGTAAGACCCAGAACGATGGTCGTTTTATCCTGATAGTCCAAAAAGGGCTGAATACTGTCTCTGCCCATATAAGGAGCCACGGTGACCGCATCAAACTGATAGGTCTCAAAAAAAGTCCGGGCATACTGGGCAGCAGTATTGCCTATATCACCTCTTTTGGCATCGGCGATGCTAAAATGGGTTGGAGGAATATGGGCCAGGGTTTGTTCAATGATCTCCCAACCTTGGGCGCCCATTGCTTCGTAAAAAGCAGTATTAATTTTATAGGCTACAGCGCTTTCCAGCGTCGCATCAATCATTGCTTTGTTAAATGCGATAATATCTTTCGGATTGTCTTGTAATCCGGCGGGCAGTTTGGCGGGATCTGTATCCAGTCCGACACATAAAAAGGAGCGTTTTTGATAAATAGAGGCTGTCAGTTGCTGTATATTCATGAATCTTAGTTAAGTCAAGTATAAGAGTTCAAAATAAGAAAGACCACCCTAAAAAAGGACAATCTCCCCGAGAAATTGCATCTTTGTAGCAGCGGATCCTGATTTATTAGATACAAAGACCTGATTTTATACGGGTAACATGCTATCAGGCTTTGGCCTATTAGCGTTCGGTAAAGACAGGTTCGGGCGGTAAAAATATTAAATTATGCAGATCATTTTAAATATTCCAATGCGTTTCAAACGGGTAATAACCCTGGTAGGTCTATTGATGTGCCTGACAGGCACACTCATTTCCCAGCCAGCCAGGGTGCAGCCGGCAGAAGCCGGAGCGCACCAGCAGGCCACCCAACTGACGCTCCAAAATGCTGCTCAAAATGATTCCACATTGCTGGCAGATCCACTCACCGTAAGTCTACTGACCTGCGCCCCGGGCGCAGATCTGTATTCCAGTTTCGGGCATACGGCGATCCGCATCCAAAACAAGCTGCTGCATACGGATTATGTCTTTAATTATGGCACCTTTCAGTTTGACCAGCCTAATTTTTATTTAAAATTCATTAGGGGCAAACTGGAGTTTATGCTGAGTATTGCCACCTTTGAGGAATTCATGTATGAATACAGGGTCACGCAGCGCTCAGTGACGGAGCAGGTACTCAATCTGAATGCCACTGAAAAACAACAAATTCTGGACTTTTTAAAGGACAATTATCAACCTGCAAAAAGATATTATAAGTATGATTTTCTCTATGACAACTGTGCCACCAGAATAAGGGACATATTATTTACCCAGATCAAGGGTACAGCGATCAAGGGCAAGATCGTTGCCGATCATACCAGTTTCAGGGACCTGATTTACCATTACCTGGATAAGGCTGGCCAGCCCTGGAGTAAACTAGGGATCGACATCCTTTTAGGCAGCCGTATTGATATCCCGGTGGATAATCAAACGGCGATGTTCTTGCCGGATTATCTATCGGCGGGGGCAGATGCAGCAACGCTCGCTGCAAAACCTTATGTCACCTCTGAAAAGAAAATCATCGACCTGCCTTCTCCAATAAGTCCCAGCAGTAAATACCTGCCATTAGTCCTGATAGGCGTTGTCTGCCTACTTTTGCTGTGGAGCTATTATTTATTAAGGCGTAAACCGAAAGCGCAGTTGATACTGGATAGTCTATTGCTTTATATTACCGGACTTTTAGGCGTCCTTTTATTGTTTATGTGGTTTGGTACAGATCATCAGGCCTGTAAAGATAATTTTAATTTGCTTTGGGCCATGCCGCTAAACCTGATCGCTGGATTTTTTATCTGGCGTAGGCCGGGCTGGCTGAAAAAATATTTTATCATCATGCTCGTCGTAACGGCCATCCTACTGGCATTCTGGTGGGGGCTGCCACAGCATTTTAATATAGCCCTGCTCCCCTTCTGTATCCTGATGCTGATTCGTTATGGGGCGCTGGCTACCCAAAAAAAGATCGGCCATTAACCGTTAATAGTAACAAACTAGCCCGCGCTAACAGGCAAAAGCCGTAAAATTAATCAGGGGCAGCGCGTGCAACCATGGCAATTCAGGCAGCACTGGCAGTTCAGGCAGAACAGACAGATCAAATAGCAACGTATTATGAAAGAAGCAATAAAAACCATTCATTTTAAAGGAAAAGACATCCGTTATGCTTGTTATTTCCATGATAAAGGGGAGCATATGGAATTAAAGGGCCAGCCTTTGCCAGGTAACACTTTGAAGGTAAGGCTGACGCTGATGCTCATCCACGGCTTTCCAGAGAGCGGGGACATTTTTAAAGCGCAGATAGCGGCTTTATCCACTTTGTACAACCTGATTGTACCAGACCTTCCTGGTTCAGGAGCTTCGCCCTATAATCCCGCCCTTCAAACCACTGCGGATTTTGCCGACAGTATTCAGGCAATCATAATCGAGGAAAAAATAGAAAAGCTAGTAGTAATAGGCCATTCTATGGGAGGCTATATTGCGCTTGCTTTTGGAGAAAAATATCCAGAAAGGCTACTGGGATTAGGTCTGCTGCATAGTACTGCCTATCAGGATAATGAAGCGAAAAAACAAAACAGGTTAAAGGCCATTGAAACGATGCAGCGTTATGGCGGAGCTAACTTTTTAAAATCTATGATCCCGGCTTTATTCAGTGCTAATTATAAAGAGAAGCACGCACAAGTGGTTCAGGATCTTATTAACACGGGCAGCCATTTTGAGACCAGGGCACTACAACAGTATTATCAGATGATGCATGACAGAATCGATAAGACCGACTTATTTTCAAAGTTAACCATTCCTTATTTACTAATTTCTGGCACCGAGGATAAAGCCGCTCCTGCCGGTGATTTAATCCAGCAAGCGACACTTATAGACACTGTTATGGTGGAAATACTTTCTGATGCCGGCCATATGGGATTTATAGAAAAGCCCGAAGAAGTCAGTAAAATCATCCATCAATTTATGCAACTGGTGCAAACCCTGCAGGTAAGCGAAGCGCTATAGATTGCAAAGCAGATTGAACAGTTAAATGCGTACGCGGGTAGCTGTACGCAACAAAAAAAAGCCTGGTTAGGCGTTGACTGAGGTTTTACTCCCTTCAACGCCTAACCAGGCTTTTGAATTATCTTGGCCGTTAAGCCCTATTGTTTTACCATTACTTTTTAGCCACTTTATACAGTCTTCCTTGTTCAGAGATCACATACAAAGCGCCGTTTTTTGCCTGGGTCACCGCTCTGAAGCGTTGTCCCATATCCTGCATTAACCATTCTTCAGCGGCGACCCGGTCACCATCCAGCACGAGCCTTGTCAGGTGGGAGCTGCTTAGACAAGCAATAAATATATTTCCCTTCCATTCTGGGATGGTATCGCTGTTATAGAAAGTCATACCGGACGGGGAAATTACGGGATCCCAATAATAAATGGGCTGTTCCATTCCTTCCTTTTGCTGAATGCCATCCCCTACCTGATCGCCGCTGTATTCTCTGCCATAGGTGATGACTGGCCAGCCGTAGTTTTTACCGGGTCGGATAATATTGAGTTCATCACCGCCTTTGGGTCCGAATTCATCCTCCCAGATCTCTCCTGTGGCCGGATTAATAGCCATCCCTTCAGGGCTGCGCAGACCATATGCGTAGATTTCCGGTAATGCGCCTTTGGTATTTGCAAAAGGCCCCCTGGTACTGGTTTGCCATCTTTGGTCAGATGCAAGACCTTGCCAATGGCCACACTCAAATCCTGCGCCTTGGTACGAATCTCTTTATCGGAGCGTTCACCCGTAGTGACAAAAAGATTGCCGTCTTTATCAAAAACAATTCTGGAGCCATATTGCAGTGTTCCTTTCCAGGCAGGTGCCGCCCGATAAATCACTTGAATGTTTTCTAAATGCGTTTCATCCTGGGACAATTTGCCTTTGGCAATGGCCAGCAGGTTGCCTTTGGCTCCTGGCTCGGCATAATCAAAATAGACCATGCGATTGGTGCTGAAATCCGGATCAACGTTCACATCCAACAAGCCGCCTTGTCCATCTGCATTCACTTTGGGCAAGCCTGTGATTTGTTTATCCAGTTTGCCATCCAGTGTTTCAATGCGCATGGTGCCTAACTTTTCCGTAATTAATAATCTACCATCAGGCAGGTTACAGATTCCCCAGGGAAATTTAAGTGTGCTATCTAGCAAGGTTACCTGAATAGGTGTCTTGGTTTTTGTACCCTTAACCCTGGTCTGACCGACAAAAGCAGGTTTATAATCACTGTTGGGCTTTTTGGTTTCCACCGGAGGGAGACTATCGGCAGTGGAAATGCCCGATTTTTGATCCGTATTTGACTGTGAGTTGCTATGGCAACTCAGCAGCGCTCCACTCATTAGCATACCAATGAGGGCACGCATCGTAATGACGCTAAACTGTTTTTTTTGCATGAGAATATGGTTTTTCAAGGTGAATTTACTTCTTTTGAATTGCATTTTTACCTAAGCATCGCCCTTGTTAACAATATTTTGTAAGTCTACCGAATTGAAAACCGCTATGCAAGTTCGTTTCTATTATTGATGCCGGGACGTATAACCCATGGACTGATTGTAATTTTGGCTCTGATTTTTGCCAATGGTAAGTGGTTGCCAGTCCGCACCGCTCAGCCATTTAGCCACGTACACAATTTGTCCCACATGGCTGCTATAATGCATCAACTGGCGGATAATCCCGTCATAGGCTTTGAGTGATTCTCCCCTAATGGTAATATCCTTTTCCAGATCCTCTGGTTGCAGACTTTTCAAGGTATGGAGCAAGCAAAGCCAACCTCTCTCCCAGTATGCTAAAACTGCCTGCCTGTTATTTTCTACGGGTTCAAACTCCTGATCCCTGTTGCGCCATGACTTCTCCCCATCTTCTGTTAAAAAGTTAGTCCACCTGCTTTCCATATTACCTGCCATATGCTGCATGATAACAGCAACACTATTACTTCCAGTTGCCACTGCAGTAAATAACTGGTCATCACTTAACTGACTAATGGCTTTATCGGCCATTTGTTTATACCCCTCCAGTCTTTTAATCGCTTGATGTAAAAATCCTGCTGAAAATGTATTTTCTTCTATCTTATTTTCTGTCATTACTGATTGGTTTTAGAAATGTGTGTATTTTTTAGTATCAAAGGCCTTAGGGCAGTATTCACTTTTTTTGCAAATATCACGACCTGACACGGCCTACACAAAAGTACAGCCAATCCTGCATTTACGCAATAGATAAAAATGTCCATATGAAGCAAAATAAAGTTGCCACCAATGCGCTGTTCAACACGAAAAAGATATTTAAATAGCCCGTACCGAGGGGCGGCTTTAAAACAACCAGAAAAAGAAAAGAAACGCTGTATTATCCAAGGGTTACGACGGGTTTATAGACAGAAAGTATCCTTCAAGGTAATGTTTAATTGACGCCCTTCCATAAGTGCTTTTTTATCCTTTTGGCCACCGATGGTCAGGCCTATGGCAATGCCTATGGGCATGCCAAAGGCTAACAAAGCTGTGTGACCGTTTGGGGCACCAAGAGCAAGGCCAATAGGTACACCAAACAGCAACATACCTAAAACCAACCATTGATTTCTATAATAATACTTGGGGACGATTTTATGCTTTTTTTCAAGCCATTTAATAATGGCGGCCCTATTTTTAACGAGTAATCTTCTAAGCTAATTGCCGCTTTTTTCCGTGCGGTTTACCTGTTCGATCTCCTTGTTGATAAAACCAACGGTAGCCGCCGGTAAATCTTTACTATTCAATTCACCTATCAATCGTTCAAATTGTACCACCATGCCACGGAGCTTCGTATCGTTTGCGGTATTTTGCTTGATATGCAAAGCTATAATTTTCATCTTCAATAATTTATGCGCTGATTGTCCGTATATTTTATTCAATAAGCAAAATCAGATTTTATCCAACATCTATAATTGGTTACCGCTCCACCAACCCCATAACAAACCTATCTTTATAAAAGGATCGTACCATAAATATATGGAATAAGTTTCAATTGTATTATACAGTTTTTGTATCATAATAATAGATTTGTACATCTTTATTATCCGGAGCTAAGATCTTTCTATCCGCCGCACACGCCTGCCCAATGGCTGACTTAAATGCATTTTGCATGGCTTCCATCGATTCAAAATATAAATTGGCCACCCGAAACGACTTATGTCCAGTAGTGGAATGTATCTGGCCATCATTTATTTCATAATTAATCAGTCCTGGCAATTTTTTTGCCAGCGGAATATGCACCTGGAAATAATGCCTTTCAAAAAAGGCTATATCTTTTGGTGTATGGTAAATCACAGTCATGCGTGCCATAATAATGATTGTTTTTTGGTGATTGAGTAATCAGCAACAAATGGTCTTAATAAAATTTATAGTTTATTTTTAAAGCTAAAATCTATCCAGGTAAGGCATAAAGGTTCATTGCGACAACGACTTAATACAAGCCGCCATCCACGCCCAATATATTCCCAGTGATATAGTCACTTTGCACCACAAATAATATTGCCTGGGCGATATCCTCTGGCCTCGCAACTTTTCCAACTGCGGTTTGAGCGGCAAATGCTTTAAAGGACTCCTCTTTAGCTGCTTTAGGCATAAAATCCCACCATGGCGTATCTACCACACCTGGTGATACCGCATTTACACGCATTGGCTTTAGCTCTTTTGCCAAAATGGGTACCATAACCTCTAAAGCACTATTGATAGAGGCAATCCCTGCTGTGCCAGGCATTCTGGCACTTGCAGTAATGGCCGTGATGAACGTAATACTTCCTTTTGTATTTATATAGGGGAGGGCAGCTTTCAGCGTTTGCAATTGCGCCCAGTATTTCTGCTCAAATCCCATTTTTAAGTCTTGTAGAGACAGGTCATTGAAATTGCCGAGGCCTTTGCTACTGCCAAGGGCGATAACAAGATGATCAAAGCTGCCTTTAGCACTAAAAAAGGCATTTACTGCGTCGTTATTACAACTGTCGACCTTAGCGGCAGATAACCCAGCCTGCTCAGCGGCTTTTAATTTATCCAGGTTTCTACCTGTTATGGTTACCTTAGCGCCTGATTGTTTAAATAACCTCGCTGTTGCCAACCCAATTCCTGAGCTTCCACCTGCAATTATTATATTAGAACCTACGAGTGTCATTTTCTTTATTTTCTTTATTTTCTTTATTTTTTTTACGTTTCGTTTAATTGATATCCTAGGCGTCTTGCCCCTGGGTATTTGAGGGACAGCCCTTATGCAAGCGTAGCGTTCTTGTCATAAGCTGGACACAACTTCAGATTCTGGCATATATCCTCCTAGGTCGTGATAGCAGATGCTCGCGATGCGTCAGGTTTTCGTTTTGGTTGCCATGTAAATATGAACCGGATAATAAAGCTCGTAATGATTATTTATCAGGCTTGCCGATACACCTAAATTATTTTTATAGATATCATCATAAATCAATTGCCGAAATTTCTTTTTGTTTTCGTCCGTCATGTAAGAGGCCGCCAGTTGCGTATTAAGACTTATATTCATCTTATAATCGGCTGTTTTAAAGTCTGTCAGGAGTGGATGGCTGAATAAATGTCTAAATATTTGTGGCGTTAATACACCTGTATGGGATGGATCTCTAAGTTTTTCCATTTGATCATAAGCGCTGCATTTTGAAGCGGGTACTGCGACATCCACTACCATCACAACTCCACCCGGCGCACATACACGCACCATTTGTTCAAATATTTTTTCGTAGGCTAAAAAATGATGAAAACTAAAACGGGTAACAACGATTGAAAACTGATGATCCATAAAAGGTAATGGATCCACATCTGCTAATACCCAATCCATGTTGCTCAATTTATTTTGCGTTTGCAATTGGCGGGCCTGATCCAACATTTCCGGGGTAATATCAATTCCGGTGACATGTTTTGCGTGTTTTGCAAAGGCGCAGCTTACAATCCCTGAGCCACAGGCAAGATCCAGCACCAGATCATTTTGGTGGACACCGGACATTTCAATTAATGTACTTAGGGCTTCCCCATGAGCTTTTACCGCGCTATACCCCACGGCCTGTTTTGCAAATTGTTCCTTTATAATTTGATTGTGTTGTAGCCTTTCCATATTTAGAATTTTGATTGATAAAGCAAAATTACTCACCATTCTTTTTGTATCTTTACGATATTATGACTACAAGTATCGAAAATCGGCCAATTATCGTGGATTTAGGGTTTGATACCGATCCATTAAAACCAATATTGTCTTTTGCGTTGGACGTTTCTCAGACAAAATGTGCTGACAAACACTGTCATCCACGTGCGCAACTGATCTTTTCCAGCAAAGGCACCATGAAAGTAGCTACGCAAAAATCTATTTGGTATGTCGGTCAGCACCAAGCCATTTGGGTCCCCAGTATGCAGGAGCATCAGGTCATTTTTTTAAATAACAATCATATCCGCAATATTTTTGTTTGTCCAAAACGGGCACAAGGACTACCGCAAAACATTTTTGCACTTAGTGTTTCACCTTTTATGAGAGAACTGCTTTTGAAAATTGTCGGGATGGGCAATCATTATGATTTAAACAGCCCTAAAGGCAGGTTGGTAAATGTGCTCCTGGATGAACTGGCGTTGGTGACGCCTACCCCTTGCTGCTTGCCGCTGTCAGATGATTTTCATCTTGAGCCGGTTATTACCGAATTACTAAAACATCCTGGTGATCCTAGCGGTATTGAATATTTTGCTAAAATCGCCTGTACATCCCCCCGGAACTTATCCAGGTTGTTTATAAAGGAATTGGGACTTTCTTTTAGTAACTGGCGTAAGCAATTAAAACTGGTAACCGCCGTTGAATTATTAAATAAAGGCCTTAGCGTCTCAGAAATTTCTTTTGAATTGGGATACAATAGTCCGTCTGCCTTTGTGGAAATGTTCCGTAAGGCTTTTGGTGTACCTCCGGGTAAATACATTGATCAATATTGAATATTAGATCAGGGCCTGATCCTTAGCATTCAATCTCGTAAATCAAATAAAGCCACCGTAAAACAAATTGCCAATCAAGCCAGATACCACAATCTATTCTTTTCTGGTCTTATTAGTAAGGATACATTCCGGGTAATTTTCGGTTTGCTTACGCTTTTTGGTGATTATAACAGACTAGTTGGGGGTATTCGGTCGGAGATTATTAAATTTGCGGTTCATTACGTAGGCATAGATCAATAACACATAGTATAAAATTATCATTATATGGCTTCATTTGAAGTAATCGGCGGTAAAAAATTAAAAGGTAGCATCCAACCACAGGGGGCAAAAAATGAGGCGTTGCAAATCATCTCTGCTGTTTTGTTGACGGATCAGGAGGTGAGAATCGAAAATATACCGGACATATTGGATGTCAATCTTTTAATTGAATTATTAGCCGATATGAATGTCCAGGTCAACCGGATTGATCCCCATACCTGCACCTTCAAAGCCGATAATATAAACACAGATTATTTAAACTCCCCTGCTTTTAGGGAAAAAGGCAGCAAGCTTAGAGGCAGTGTTATGCTGGCAGGTCCCATGCTGGCACGTTTTAAAAAGGCCTATATTGCAAAGCCTGGTGGAGATAAAATCGGTCGCCGGGGTGTGGACACCCATATTTTGGGTTTTCAGAAACTCGGGGCGACTTTTAATTATAACCCAACCACCTCATGTTTGGAATTCACCACCGCTGGACTCAAAGGAACTTATATGATGCTGGATGAGCCCTCCGTTACGGGTACCGCCAATGTTTTGATGGCGTCCGTTATGGCTGAAGGGGTCACCCAAATTTATAATGCGGCCTGTGAGCCTTATATCCAACAACTCTGCCGTATGCTCAACAGCATGGGCGCAGAAATTACCGGCGTTGGCAGCAATCTGCTCACCGTAAAAGGCGTTAAAGAACTCTCAGGTACGACCCACAAAATGCTGCCAGACATGATTGAAATCGGCAGTTTCATTGGTCTGGCAGCCATGACTTCCAGTGAACTCACCATTAAAAATGCCGGCATTGAACATTTAGGCGTTATTCCTGATAAATTCAAAAGACTGGGCATCCAGATGACCTTTAAAGGGGACGATATTTATATTCCAGCGCAGGATCATTATGAGATCTCTACCTATATGGATGGCGGTATCCTGACGATTTATGATAATCCATGGCCCGGATTTACGCCGGACCTGATTAGCATTGTTCTTGTTACAGCTATCCAGGCCAAAGGCAGCGTATTGATACACCAGAAAATGTTTGAAAGCAGGTTATTTTTTACAGATAAGCTCATTGATATGGGGGCGCAGATTATCCTGTGTGATCCGCACCGTGCAACCGTTATTGGCCTTGACAGGAAGCATAAACTGCGGGGTATTACCATGAGCAGCCCCGATATCCGTGCAGGTCAGGCATTGCTTATTGCTGCCTTGAGCGCGGAAGGTAAAAGTACGATTCAAAATATCGAGCAGATTGATCGTGGCTATCAGCAGATTGATAAACGACTTATAGAACTAGGTGCTGACATTCAAAGAATAGATGAGAAAAAATAGGCTATAAGCACAATTAAAAAAAACACAAGTTAAAACACATTAAAAGATTACTTAGTATGTCCGATATAGGTACAAATCAAGCACAAAAAGCGGCCGATGTGACCGTTATAGAAGAAATTATTAAAAACAGAAGAACCGTAAAACCACAAGCCTATAATGGCAAAATTATTGATCCTGCCAGTATAGATCAACTGATCCAGGCTGCCAACTGGGCACCCACACACGGACTGACGGAGCCCTGGCGTTTTATTATATTTGAAGGGGCAGGCATTCAACGTTTTTGCCAGGATCATGCGGAGCTTTATAAAGCTAATACTGAGCCTGACAGGTTTATGCAGGCATCTTATGATAAGCTTAAAAATCAAGGCAATCAGGCTTCTCATATTATCGCTGTATTTTCCAAAAGAGGACCCAAAGCCAATATCACTGAACTGGAAGAAATCTGCGCAACCGCTGCTGCCGTTCAGAATATTTTACTAACAGCAACGGCCATGGGTATCGCAAATTTCTGGAGCACTGGCGGTCAGACCCTTAAACCTGCCATGCAAAAATATTTCCAGTTAAAGGAAGCAGATCAGATGATCGGGTTGATTTATCTGGGTTATACTGATGAGCCTGCTCCTACAGGCAGAAGGATAACCCCACTAGAAGAAAAAGTAATGTGGTACCGTAGATAATCAAGTAATTTTAAACCTTCTAATCGTCTTAAACAATCCAATGGAGTACATCTCTAAAGAAAATACAGCAGATTCACCTGTCAATTCCAGTAATAAAGGCAAAATGATCATTTTAACCGCTCCTTCCGGAGCGGGTAAAAGTTCAATTGCGCAATATCTTTTGCAAAAGCACTCGGACAAACTGGCATTTTCAATATCCGCGACGACACGTGCTCCACGAGGCGCAGAACAAAATGGGGTCGAATATTATTTTTTAAGCGTCGACACCTTTAAGGAAAACATCCAAAAAGAGGCTTTTTTAGAATGGGAAATGGTTTATGAAGGTAAATACTATGGCACCCTTAAAGCAGAGCTTCAAAGAATCTGGGATAGTGGTAAACTCCCTATTATGGATATCGATGTAAAAGGTGCCATCCATGTCAGGAAACAATTTGGGCAGGAGTGCCTTTCTATTTTTATACAACCGCCCTCTGTAGATGCACTTGAACAGCGATTAAAGGCAAGGGGCACTGAAACACCACAAAGCATCCAAACAAGACTAAATAAGGCCAAATACGAATTGTCCTTCCAACCACACTTCGATAAAACCGTTATTAATGAGCACCTGGATGAAGCCTGCAAACAAGCCGAAAAATTAATCCTGGATTTTATCCAATAGATCATCAACAGCAAATAAAAATAAGGCTATAATATACAGCTAAGCAAATAAATGGGAATTAACAAATATCGCCTACCCCTACAGCTACAAAGCTGTAATATCCAAAACTGATAACTAAATTTATCCAGTATATGGTTAGAAAGCAGCAGATGAATTATAGTTTAATTTGCTAATCCCCAATAGAAAATCAGATCAATAAATTTGCATTGGGTTAATATGGACCACCTGAGCACATCTTTTATGACACGGAGACGTTCATATTGCTTTTTATAGCAGCTATCTCAGATGATGGCAATTCCAAAACACAAGCAATTAAATTAAGGTTATAGCTTCCATCCTTAATGAGCCACTCAATGGCCAATTTCTCTCCCTCTTTATTATCTTTATATCCTTCTTTAAATCCTTCTACAAATCCTTCTATAAATCCTATCAATTTAGCGGAATACAATTCCGCCCAATAATTTTCTTCTTGCTTAATCATCGCAGGGCTTTTCTTCATCTTTGTACATTTTTTTCTAAAAACTTTCATTGTTAAAAATTTGAATTTTAATAATAAAATTGGTTTTATTGGCCTGGACGCACTGTGCTAATTTAGCTTCCAAACATCACAACCTTATTCGCATTGCTTATTTCATTTTGGCTTTAATTTCTTCAATCTGATGCAAAGTTAATTTTAAGATTTTTGATATTTGCTCAAGCGAAAAATCCGCGATTTTCAATCAGCAGTTCAGCAATCTCCATATTGCGTTCTTCTCTGCCTTCTTCTCTACCTTGCAGTTTTGCAGAATACAATTCAGCCCAATAATTTTCTTCTTGTTTATTAATCACATGGCATCTCTTCATCATTCATTTGTTTAATTAAACTTCATACCTATTGATCCTTAGCATTCTCAAAATAAAATAAAGTTCAATAAACTACACCCCGCCAATTAAGCCCAAACAATCATTATAACTTTTATGGCATTGCATGCTCCATATTAGCTTTTATTTCTTCAATCTGGCTTAAAGGTATTTTTAAACTCTTTGATATTTCTTCTAACGTAAGTTTATTGCTATCAATCAGCTGTTCAATAATCTCTACTCTACCTTCTTCAATACCTTTTTCAATACCTTTCTGTTCCGCAGAATACAATTCAGCCCAATAATTTTCTTCTTGTTTATTAATCACATGGCATCTCTTCATCATTCACTTGTTTAAATAAACTTCATACCTATTGAACCATAGCATTCTCAAAATAAAATAAAGTTCAATAAACTACACACCGCCAATTAAGCCCAAACAAACATCATAACTTTTATGGCATTGCATGCTCCACATTAGCTTTTATTTCTTCCACCTGGCTTAAAGGTATTTTTAAACTCCTTGATATTTCTTCTAACGTAAGTTTACTGCTATCAATCAGCTGTTCAATAATCTCTACTCTACCTTCTTCTCTACCTTGCAATTTTGCAGAATACAATTCTGCATAAGCTCTTTCTTTTTGTCTATTAATCACATGGCATTTCTTCATCATTCATTTGTTTAATTAAACTTCATACCTATTGAACCATAGCATGCTCAAAATAAAATCAAGTTCAATAAACTACCCCCGCCAATTAAGCCCAAACAATCATCATAACTTTTATGGCATTGCATGCTCCATATTAGCTTTTATTTCTTCAATCTGGCTTAAAGGTATTTTTAAACTCTTTGATATTTCTTCTAACGTAAGTTTATTGCTATCAATCAGCTGTTCAATAATCTCTACTCTACCTTCTTCAATACCTTTTTCAATACCTTTTTCAATACCTTTCTGTTCCGCAGAATACAATTCTGCATAAGCTCTTTCTTTTTGTCTATTCAATGCGTTGTATCTTTTCATCTCTTCTTTATTGAAGTTAGCAATTCGAGCCCTTTCAAAAAGTGGCCTATATTTTTCATTGTCCAGGCTTGCTGGGATTTCAGTCAAACTTCCCATATTCGCCAGTAAAAACAAAAATACGTCTTTTTCTCCTTCTAACTCATCAATTCCTTTGTTAAATTTTGAAAGCTCAACGGTCAAAAGGTTCGTACAAACCAAACTTACTCTTTTTGTACTTCTGCTCACAATTTCATGTAAATCAACACATGGGCCATCTTTTAACTCAGGCATATTAAAATCAGTGATTACTACCCAGTAATTGGCCAATGGTCATACTTATAGTCCTCGCCGGGGCGCATTTGGGTAGAATGATAACGGGAGGTATAACCAAATGCACGCTTCAGCATAAAAACGACATACTGTTGCTGCATTTCCAGATCAAATACACGGCCATGCTTATCATTAAAGCTAAAATCAAAAATAGCTTTACGTTCATCCTTAATGCTGCCCAGCATTTCAGATTCATCAAAATCAATATCCAGCAAGGCTTCAATAAATCCGTCTCCTAATGCCGTGATCATCCTTTTTAAATCCTCCTTTCCTTCTGGCGATCTAAACACTCTTTTAATACCAAAATCCCCTTTCAAACTAACAAATACACCACCTTCGGACAAAGGCCCAGTAAGCTTCTTACGCCTTCCCTTCTTAGAACGTAAAGCCATCTTGCTAATCAACGTATTTTCTCCACTTGGCACACGCAATCCCTCAGGGTTCATTTTCATAATTTACCTTTTTTCAAAATACAATAAAATATAAGGTCGCTAGCAATTGAACAAGCAACACCATTTAAGCAAACTGGTAGGTTTAATTTTTCACACACGCACCCAAAGACAAATCGAAATTCTAAAATTAATATTTTGAAATACCTTTAAAATATCTTTGAAATATAAGTGCAATACAATCAGTAATGGCAGGTTCGTTTCACAAAATTAGAACGTTTTATTTATACAAACAAAATATTTTATTCTTATTTGTCAATTAAATCTTAAAAAATAGATAAAGGACTTTTATAACCTTATAAATTCCACTTTTTTCACATAAACCAAAAACAAACTGTACATCTGAAGCCATATCTTTTAAGTATGACGTAACAACATCGTTCCGTTTTTCGGCCAATAAAAAAAAGGGCTCAGTTAATGAATTTGGTTAAACTGTAGTTCAAATTTATTTTAAGTCAAGCAAGCATTTTCAGAAATAAAAAAGCAGCCAAAAAGCTGCTTTAATCATCAAATTTATAATAAACTGAAATCATTTTTCTTGTCTTGTGCCCACGGCAGTTGCCACTTTAATTGCAAAATCACCCCTTGGCCAGTTCAGCGACAATTTTTTTCTGATCAGCCACTACCCCATTAATCAAATTAAATAGACTATTGATGGTTTTATAATCCGTCAAAAACTTCCTTATGGAAGTATTGTGGGGGCCGTCCTGACTTAGCTGTAATTCCTTTTTACGTTGCTCCAGAAGATCCATTAGCTTTTGGTTGACGGGCAGTTGCCTGAGTACTGCACCTGACCCAATGCTATCTGCTGTTTCCAGGGTCTTCTGTACGGTATCAAAGTTTTGCTGGATTTGACTGTAAACCACCCTGAACTGTTCAGAAATATAGCGTTTATCCTGCCCCTGGGCATAATAAGAAAGCGACGCAATATAAGAACAGAGCATATTGCTGGTGACCACAAACTGATGGTATTCCTGCAACTTGACCTGTTGACGTTTTGGATCAGATAACATTCGCTGAAAATTATCCGATAGATTCGCGAGCGCAATAAATGCATTCTTTCTACACACTTTAAAGTATTCAATATCCAGTTCGCTTCCAATAAAGTAGCCGGCGACGGACAAAAAATAGGCTTTATTGGTTTTGAGCATTTCTGCGGCGTATTGATTTTTTTGTTCATGTTCCCAATTGGGTAAAACAAACAAGGAGGACACATACCCAATGGCGCACCCAATTCCACTATTTAAAATTCTTTGCAACAGCACCTCGGACATGACCTTGGAACTGATAAAATCATAGGAAAGAATCACCATCATAGTGATACCAATCGCATAAATAAAATAATTAATACGAAGCATGGAGCAGGACAGTAAAATTGCAAAACACATGATCACAAAGATGGCGTTCACATCATTTATAAAATAAATCGTCAAAAAGCTAATAATCCCACCTATGATCGTTCCGCCTATTCTATCAATATTTTTCTGTCTTCCAAGGCTGTATGAAGGCTTTAATATGATGATAATGGTCATTAGTACCCAATAACTATGGTGACCTAGATTGAATATTCTGGAGATAATTAGCCCAATGGTCAGTGCCACCGCCACGCGTATGGCGTGTCTGAACTGTCCAGACTTAAAAGAGATATTCTCTACAAAAACTCTATAATCATATTGTTGCTTGGGGATAAAGGGATCAAAATCCCGAATCCGGCGTTTAATCTTGGCATCTGTTGTTCCTTCCTCTAACTGCCCTTGCTCAGATATGTCCTTTTTATTTTTGGTAAAAAGATTCAACCGTTTAATCCTATCGGTTAAATCCTGCAAGCTATACAGGATCTGACGCAACATAATAAAGTCTTCCATGTTCGTGGAATCCATTTGCCGCTCTCTGAGCTGGTAAAAAGCGCTGCGACATTTTTCAAAAGCCTTGTTCAGCTCCCTTTTACTATGATATTGTCTGCCCTGTTGTAATGCCAGACCATTTTGTTCTAATTCATAGGCAAGAATATTTAAATAACGCCCAAATACCTGCAAGATATGTTTGCCATCGAAGGCGTTATGCAATTGAACATAATCTTGTTGGGACAGCAAAATCCTTTCATACAAATCAACGCTATCTATAAAAATCAAGAGCAGGGATCTGCTTTTAACGGTCGATTCCTGTACAATCTGCCTGGTTTTAAATAATACTTCCCGAAGATTCTCCTGTTGTTCTTTTAGGACCACCTGCTTTTTAAGCATCTGATCCATAATCGTTTTATATTCGACCTTTGGCGCATAGTAATTGCTGCGCAGATTTAATAAACTAGCCAGTTCAATCATATGCTCTCCGAGCATTTGCTGAATTAATTTATAAGGCCGCAATCTATAAGAGACAATAAAGAGAAAAAATACAAAATGCCTCCTGCTGTCATATACCAGGCATTAAGCAAAATATCCCCAGCCACAAAATTTCTATCGGAGAAAAAGATAAAACACATTAAGGCACAGGTCCCAATACTAGACATCCTGGCCCCATAAATCCCGCCCAGCGATAAGATAATCGCAAAAAATAAAAGTTCAATAACAGACAGCCAAACATAGTCTCTGGACAATCCAGCAATCACTGAAACCACAAAAAAAGCCACGATGGCAATTATATTGGCATTCAGGCGGTGTTTGAAAGAACCAGGCGCATCCGAAAACCCAACATTAATGACGCCCAAAGGCACAAGTATATATTTGATCAGTACTCCTTCATGAAAGAATACAATGGAAGGAACCAAGACTGCCAGCGTGATTAGTAATCCCGCATACAAATGGTGCCCGGAAACAAACTTGCGAAAAGCTGTTATATTATTCAATGTATTTACTGATTATTTTTTAACCGCCCCAAAACGCTGTTTATTGTAATCATTCATTACCCTGGCAATACCTGCCACTGCAAATTGTTCAATAACTTCCACACATTTATCAATCTTACCGGCGATAACCTCCTTTTCTTCCGGGAACCATTTCCCCAGGACAAAATCCACTTGCATACCCTTAGGAAATTGATTACCAATGCCAAAGCGCAGCTTTGGATACTCCGTCGTATTTAAGATATGCTGAATATCTCTCAGGCCATTATGACCGGCATCACTACCTCCGGCTCTGATGCGGATTTTATCAATTGGCAGCGCCAGATCATCTACAACAGTTAGAGTCCTTTCCAAGGGTATTTTTTCTTTATCCATCCAGTATTTAAACGCCTTGCCGCTTAAATTCATATAGGTAGTTGGCTTTATACAAATAAAGATTTTACCCTTCCATTTCACCTCCGCCACCTCCGCCAATCGGTCTGAGCGGAACTGTCCTTCATGCTTGACTACAAAAGCATCTACTACTTCAAAGCCTGCATTATGACGTGTGCCAGCAAATTCACTGCCCGGATTACCCAGGCCAACAATTAAAAATTTAGACATATTTAATTTACGTTCTATTGACCACTTACTGAATCACAATTTAAGTATCAGTAACAATAATATGCAAAATTAATGCATATTTACGGGTTATGGGAACATGATCTTTACTGCCTAACAATTTTTAAAGATGGCTAGTTTTTTGAAATACATAAAATATCGCTATTTAAGTATGGTTGAGGCAAAAAAATCCAGGCGGGCACCCTATGTAAATTCTTACTATAGTATTACCCGCCTGGTCATTAAATTGTCCAAACCACATATCAGGTTTGTGTTAGGGCGCATTTGCTGCGCTTGTAGCCTAAAGGTAATGCATCTAATACGAATCTACAAAAAAAATTTACGGAAAAGCAAATACCCAAATTGCTGCAAAAAAATGGCAAGTACTTCCTTTACTTCAAAAGTAAAAAATAGACATAATGAGCTTATAATCAACAACAAAAAAATCAATCTGATCATTGAAAACAGCTACTTTTTTGCTTTTGTTTTACCGTGTAAATACGCGATCTTTGTCCTTGAGATTCAACAAATAATCCGTTCAACCCTTTTGCCATGCGAACCTTTGTCATGGGTGATATTCATGGAGCTTTCAAAGCCATGAAACAATGCCTGCAACGCTCAGATTTTGATATAGAAAAAGATTGTTTAATCCAATTAGGAGATATTGTAGATGGTTATGAAGACGTCTTTGAATGCATAGAGACCTTATTATCCATTAAAAATAAGGTACTCATCAAAGGCAATCATGATGACTGGTTCCGTAGTTTTTTGAAACGGATTACCATCCCGCTTTATGGCAATATGGCGGAAAAGGGACCCTGCTCTCCTATTTAAGGCATGCAGGCAAAAAAACAAAGTTGATTGCAAGTGGCAGAGGCTTTAAAAGCGCATTCAATGCGTCAGATATCCCGGCCACACATAAAAAGTTATTTGAATCGCAAAAGCTGTATTTTGTGGATGAACAGCACAGATGCTTTTTACATGCAGGTTTTGACCGCCATTTACCCTTTACACTTCAAAAGGAAACAACCTATTATTGGGATCGGGAATTACTGGAGGCCGCCTTGCAAAGGGATGCTTACTATGAAAAAGGCGTTATCCCGGAGGGCTTTTATAACGATGCGCCTTTCAAAGAAATCTTTATAGGCCATACCCCAACCACACACATTGGCGATCAAACAGATAAACCCCTGCAGGTGTTAAATATTACCGATCTGGATACGGGTGCAGGTCACCAGGGCCGCCTGACCATTATGGAATTACCAGAGACCGCTGCGGACTTTGCGGCAAATCGTTACTGGCAATCAGATCCGCTGACGCAATTATATGCGAACAGTAACCGTTGAAGACTTAGTTGCTGAGAAGTAGCCTAAGGACAAAGAGGCTATAAAACTGCCTGGTAATTATTTATAGTGCTATTTATCAACATTTTAAGTATCAATACAAAGGTTAGACTTTTGTATTTCCGCACCTTCTCAGCATTATTTTTTTTTAATTGATTTTCACGTTGTCCATAAGATATAAAAATCTTACTGTATATTTAGGATAGGATTTTATTAACAGTTGACGGATATGGCACATTATTCGATTATTATTGCGTTTTTAAAAAACACCATTTAAAACCTTGAACACATGAAATGGATCAATCCTGATGATAGTACGGATGGCGTAGAAGTAAGAAAAGGTGGCGGCGCCAGACGGGTAGGCAAAATTGGAGGGCTCGGCGCCGTAGTTGTCGTTATCATCTCCCTTATTTTGGGCAAAAACCCTTTGGAAATGCTCGGATTTGTCAATAATGTCCTGCCGGAACAGGCAACCACACAGACTACTGGTACGGTCACCAATACCCACGCCAATAATGATTCTACTTTTACAGTCAGGGTCTATAACAGTTGTAATACCGTCTGGAGCGGTATTATGCGGGATAAATTCAATAAATCTTATAGCAAGCCGAGACTCGTCATGTTTGAAGGCAGCGTACAGACCGCCTGCGGCGGTGCAAGCGCTGCTTCCGGCCCTTTTTACTGTCCTGGAGACAGAATGGTCTATATAGATCTGGGGTTCTTCCAGGAACTCTCCCAACGATTTAATGCGCCGGGCGACCTGGCCAAAGCCTACGTCATTGCCCATGAGATGGGGCATCATATACAAAATCTGCTAGGCATGACAGATCAGGTGGATGCCGCCAGAGCCAGGCTCAGTGAAGCTGCTTATAATAAACTCTCCGTTAAACTAGAATTACAAGCCGACTTTTACGCAGGCCTCTGGGCACACTATGCAGAGCAGGAAAACATTATTCAATTAGATCAAGGAGATATTGAATCAGCCCTTGGAGCGGCTGGGGCAGTCGGGGACGACCGGCTGCAAAAGGAGGCTACGGGCACAATTAATCCCGATACTTTTACCCATGGTACCTCTGCCCAACGTATTTATTGGTTTAAGAAAGGCTACACAACCGGCGATTTTAGTCAGGGCGATACCTTTAATGATCCAAGCCTGAACTAATAAACTTTTTTCCATCGGTGCATCCAGCTACATTTCTCCTACATCATTCAATCAAAATAAATGTATCCACTAAAATTCAAAAAAGTATTCAAAGTAAGGACACTCCTGTGTTGTGCATCTGCACTCATTTTGGTCACTGGTACACTAAATGCGCAAAAGCGTCACCGGCCACTTAAAAAGATCCTCGTGTTTTCTAAAACTGCAGGATTCCGGCATGCTTCCATCAGTGCAGGCAAAACCATGTTTCTGACTAAAAGCGCAGCTGCCGGCTACCAGGCAGACACCACGGAAGACGGCGCTGTATTTACGCAAAAAGGCCTAAAACCCTATAAGGCTGTCGTATTTTTAAATACAACAGGTGATGTACTGGATAGCGCCGAACAACTGGCTTTTAAAGACTTTATCCATAAAGGCGGCGGTTATATAGGTATCCATGCAGCCACCGACACGGAGTATGACTGGCCTTGGTATAACAAATTGTCAGGGGCTTATTTTGACAGCCATCCCCATCCTCAGTCTCCCACTTTCCATGTGCTGGACAAAAAATTTTTAGCCACCAGGCATTTACCCGATTCACTGGTCCAAAAGGAAGAAATCTATAATTTCAAATCGGTTCAACCAGGGTTACATTACCTGATCAGCGTAGACGAATCTACTTATCAAGGTGGAAACATGGGCAAATTTCATCCCATCAGCTGGTACCATAATTTTGAAGGGGCAGAGCCTTTTATATTGAGTGGGGCCATTTTCCAGAGACCTATGCTTCGGCTAGTTTTCAGCAGTTAATCTATAAGGCACTCGATTGGGCAACCGCAAAAATAAGCATTAACGGGGATTGGTAAAGGCTTTTGTGGCCTACAATCAAAAGCAGCGCTGGCTTTATTGACATAAATCAAACAATAGGGCCAGCGCTGCTTTTGGTATAAGGTATTAGCTATCGAGGTCAATCTTCCTCTTTTGCCCAGTTCTTTTGCTTTTCTTTATATATGGTCTGACTTCTTGGTGCTTTTTTGAGCTGCTATACCTCTTTATGTGTAAAAAAGGCATTGGCCTGGGCGGTACAGGTAACTACCAGGTCATTGATGCAAACATGCTCAGGTAAATTAGCCACATAAAAAGCAATATCTGCAATATCTTTGGCCTCTAATGCATGATAACCTTCATAGACCTTATCGCTCTCAGCCTGATCTCCTTTAAAACGAACTATTGAAAACTCCGTTTGTGCTGCACCGGGGTGTATAGCAGTTACTTTAATCTTTTTGGACAATAGATCAATTCGCTGCGCCTTGGAGATGGCCTCTACCGCACTTTTGGTAGCGCAATAGACATTGCCCATTGGATATACATCTTTGGCAGCCGTAGACCCGATATTGATAATATGCCCCTTACCTCTTTTTTCAAAATAAGGCAATACACCTCTGGATACATAGAGCAAGCCTTTAATATTGGTATCAATCATGGTTTCCCAATCATCCATATCTGCCTGATCAAAAGTATCTCTGCCAAGTGCCAGTCCTGCATTATTGACCAGCACATCAATTGCCTGCCAATCTTCCGGTAAGGCCTCCAGCTGTGCCTTAACTGATTGTCGGTCTCTTACATCAAAGGTAAGCGGCAGTACCCTGATTCCGTATGCTGCTTCCATCTCACTTGCCAGCGCTTCGAGTCTCCTTTGTCTTCTGCCAGTAATAATAACATCCCAGCCACTAGCCGCAAACTGCAAGGCTATCGCCTTGCCAAAACCAGCGGTGGCTCCGGTAACTAAAATTATTTTTGAATTTGTCATTTTTCACTCATTTTTATTTCGTTAATCGTTTTCAAGCACTCAACTACAACTATTTCCCTAAATTTAAAATGGAAAGGTAGCAAAATCTATCAAATCATTAACCAAAATAGCTCCAGGCGCTACACAGATTGCGCAGGCAGGCCTTAAGTGCATGGCTGCTTTCTGATATACCAAAGCCGAATTTATTGCAGATTTTTCGCACATTTTAAAAATTACACCTTTGTGGTGCACAGCCATTAAAAAGATTGCTTAAATTGGCTTATGGAAACACTCTGGAAGTACCTTAAACCGCATAAAAACCTGATCATAGTTGCCCTTCTACTCGCTACAGCGGCGCAGCTACTAAGCCTGATTGATCCTGTAATATTTGGGAAAATTATCGATGATTATGCCACCCATCCAGTCGTACATACAGAAAAAGAACTCATCCGGGGTGTTCTCTTTTGGTTAGTCATTGCTGTAGCGGTCGCCTTACTTTCCAGGCTGACCAAGGCCTTCCAGGACTATGTAATCCGACTAGCCACTGCCAGGTTTGGAGAGAAAATTTTCAATGATGGACTAAAACAGACGCTTAGACTGAACTTCCAGGAGTTCGAGGAAAACCGAAGTGGAGAGACATTATCCATTTTGCAGAAGGTAAAAACAGATACAGAACGCTTTGTTACTTCTTTTATCAATATATTGTTTTCTTCTGTCGTCGGTATTGGCTTTTTAATCTGGTACTCTATTACCAAAAACTGGATGCTGATTCCTGTATTTTTAATTGGCATTGTCCTATTAGGTTCCCTAACGGGTCTGCTTTCAAAAAAATAAAAACCATTCAACGCTCTATTAATAAAGAGACCTATGCGATGTCAGGCATTATCACAGAAAGTCTCAGAAATATAGAGCTGGTTCGCTCTTTAGGACTTACCTTTCCAGAGATTCGCAGGCTAAAAGGTTTAACCTCCTCCATCTTTGACCTGGAAATGGAAAAGGTCAAAAAGGTGCGCACGCTTTCATTTTTGCAGGGCACCACCCTGAATGTACTTAAACAGTCCATTTTATTTATCCTGCTCTGGCTGATTTTCAGAAAAGTACTGACCACCGGGGAATTAATTGCTATGCAATTTATTTCTACAACCATATTTGGTCCCTTACAGGATCTGGGCAATATTATTCTGCAATACAGGGAAGTAGACGCATCTATTAGGAGTTTTGACCGTTTAATGCTAAAACCAGTAGAGACCAGACCGCCTAGCCCCGAAGATCTGGGTGCACTAGATTCATTAAGGTTCGATCAGGTGGCCTTTAGACACAAAACCGCTGATTATAACAGTATAGATCATTTATCGTTTGAGGTCAAAACCGGCCAGACCATTGCCTTTGTCGGCCCTTCCGGCTCTGGAAAATCCACGCTGGTCAAACTGCTGGTAGGACTCTACCGGCCACTGTCTGGAGATATCCTTTTTAATGAAATCAAAGCCGACAAAATCCGTTATAATCAACTAAGACGTCAGATTGGCTTCGTTACGCAGGATACCCAACTGTTTGCAGGTACCATTCAGGCCAACTTACAATTTGTAAAATCAGATGCGACAGAAGCAGAAATGTTGGATGCCATGGAAAAAGCAGCCGCGACACACTTGTTAGCCAAGTCGCCACAAGGGCTTAAAACCATTTTAGGGGAAAATGGCATGAAATTATCAGGGGGAGAAAAACAACGGCTGTCCATTGCCAGAGCACTACTGAGAAAGCCGAGGCTATTAATTTTTGACGAAGCCACCTCGGCCTTGGATTCCATCACCGAACAAAGCATTACAGAAACAATTAAAGATATTTCTTTGGACAAACAGCAAATTACCATCTTAATTGCACACAGACTCTCCACCATCATGCATGCGGATGTCATTTATGTACTGGAAAAGGGCAAATTTGCCGAAATTGGTAGCCACAGTGAACTCTTAGACCAAAAGGGGCTGTATTACGCCATGTGGCGCCAACAGGTTGGAGAAAGAAATACAGCATTTTCCTAACAATCATCCAGGGATTAAACCTTAATTTTACCCACGGATCAAATATAAGCCAGTCCGAGACCTATTTTATGGGTAAATAAGCTGTCTGGCATGATCAGTAAAGGGGTTTTAAAGTGGACATTTAAATTTTAGTTTTTGATTATTTATAAATTATAACCGTGATTACGATGAACTATAAAGTGATAATTTCTGCATTCCTGGCTATTTTTTTAGTAACCAGCTTCCACGCAAAAGCCCAAAATGGCTATGACAGCCTGCCTCCCTACCAAAAAGACTCCTCTTTGCCTAATTTTCTGTTATTAAGGCAAGACAGCAGCTGGTTGAGTGTGGCCCAGACCCCAAAAAAACGGCTGTGGTGATCACCTTTTTTAATCCTGATTGCGAACATTGCCAGCATGAGGCAACACGACTGGCAAAATCCATGGACAAATTGAAAAAAATTGATTTTATCTGGGCAACCTATGCGGCTTCCTTTGAGGAGATTAATGCATTCGCCAAAAAATATCACCTGGACAATCTGCCCAATGTTCATTTTGTGAAAGATGTAAATTATTCTATCCCTAGTTTTTACCACCTGGAAATGACCCCTACATGGCAGCCTATAACAAAAAAAGACAACTTGTCAAGACTTTTGCGACCGGTGCCAGCCCTGAGGAGCTGATCCAGCTATTAGAATAATAGTGCTTATTTCTCTAAAATAAGCACCCCTATTCTGATACATACAGCACATGAATTGTTTGCGCATCTTATGTGCTGTATGTATTTATACTTGGATGCTGTGATTATGAATGAATAAATAAATGAATAAAAAAATATCGTCCAAAATCTTAAATAATATTAGGCCGATTGCCTATCTGAAAAATCAACTTCATGAAGAAGACACTTCTTTTTATTACTGTATTGCTTGGTCTGGCCTTCACTGGTTTTGCCCAAAGCACCAATAAAATATTCACTTCAGATATAGACAATTTTTGGAACGCCTTTGACCATATTCAAACCACGAAAGATTATTCAAAAAAACTACAATTTATCCGTACATTGTATATCGATAAAGGCACCAAAGGTTTGAAAGCATTCATGGCGGCCAGGGATTATAACGACACGCTTTATGTCAATCTAATTAACAGGCTGCCCAAATTTTGGCACTCCATCCGGCCAAATACATTACGCATAAAAAATAAAACCAGTGAATTAAAGGATGCCATTAAAAATCTAAAACGGCTATACCCGGAACTTAAAGATGCAGAAATGTATTTTACGATAGGAGGATTGCGTTCAGGAGGAACTGTAATGAATCAAATGGTTCTTGTCGGAGCTGAAATCGCCACAGGCGATTCAACGATTGATATGTCAGAATTCAAAAGCAATTGGTTAAAAAACGTATTCGCCAATCAATCCATTGACAATATTGTCTTCTTGAATATCCATGAGTATATCCATACCCAGCAAATAGGAGAAGGGGCAACTTTATTAAGTAAAAGTATCCATGAGGGTGCCTGTGACTTTATAGCAGAAATGGCCACCCAAAAGCCCATTAAAACCAGCTACCAAACATATGGCCAGGCACACAATAATGAAATAAAAGCCTTGTTTAAAAAGCAAATGCATTCAAATAATTATTCTGATTGGCTTTATAATGGTTCTCATGCAAAAACTTGTGCCGATTTAGGTTACTATGTCGGTTACCAGATATGCAAATCGTATTTTGATCATGCAAAAAATAAACGTAAAGCCATTCAAGAAATAATTTGTTTGGATTATGATAATGCCCAAGCAATAGACTCCTTTCTTATTCAATCCCAATATTTCAATTAACCACCTTAATCGTCAACAGCTGATCTTTGTACTGGCTGTTTTACTTCCAGACGGATTTTGAATAAAAAATTGAAAATCTGGTTGCATGATCTTTACCAGTCCGACAATCAAAATAAAATTGGTGAGCAGAATTTACGGATGAAGGTATGGAAATGGCGAATATCAATCAAGTTTATAATCAATATAGGGATAAATACGGCATTCCTTTACCAGAAGAGATTATAGGAATTCGCAAAAAATACTGGTCAGCGAACAGTGAAATGTCGGCTATTTTGGGGTTTGGAGCCAACGAATACAGAAATTACGAGGCAGGTGAAATACCAAGCATCTCCAAAGGGCGGTTAATCCAATTGGCAAAATCTCCCATCGAATTAAAAAAACTTCTGCTCCTTTCCAAAAACACAATTGGTGAATCCTCTATTAAAAAAGCCAACTCAAGGATTGAGCAGGTGTAAAACACATAAGTCAGGGAAGGTCAAATAGTCAAAAACAATCCGGTAAATCTCAATAATCAAAATAATTTAAGTAGGGTAGCCTCCTTTTACAATAGACCTTACATTTCCATTTACTTCTTGAAGGCAAAATAAACGGCTGCCAAAATACATAAAAAACTAACAATATATTTCCAGTGAAAAGGCTCTTTAAGATAGAATATCGCAAAAAAGGTAAAAACCACCAGGGTCACGACTTCCTGGATTATTTTTAACTGAAAGGCGCCTATCCCCCACTCTTTTCCAAAATGGTTCGCAGGTACAGTTAAACAATATTCAAAAAAAGCAATCGACCAACTAATCAGAATGATCTTCCAGACGGGTAAATTAGCCGCCCCTGGTTTTAGATGCCAATACCAGGCTGTGGTCATAAAAATATTTGAAAAGACCAGTAATAAGATAACCCAGACCGTTTTCATGATAAATGACTATTTGATGAAAAGATGCCAATTGCAGTTGGCATAGGTTAATTATTTGCGCCCTTCATAGATACAACATATGCCTAGTGTCAAGGCTTTAAATAGCGTATCTTTAAAATGGACACCGTTCAAAATCCGAATAAAGTCATTTCTTTCCGGGAATGCCCTGGCTGATTTATTCAGATAGCTATAGGCTTCTTTATTTTTAGAAAACAAATTGCCCATGGCCGGTGTAACAACATTCATATAAAAATTATATAAACCTTTAAATAAGGCGTTATGTGGCCTGGAAAATTCCAGGACAATTAATTTCCCGCCCGGTTTTAAAACCCGGTGCATTTCTGAAAGGCCTTTTTCCAAATCCTGGAAATTTCTGACACCAAATGCCACTGTAATCGCATCAAAGCTATCCGCTTCAAAAGGAAGTGTTGCACTGTCGGCCTGTCTGAGTGAAATATGACCTGAAAGCCCCGCTTTGGCGATCTTCTCCCTGCCTATTTGCAACATGCCCTGAGAGATGTCAATGCCAATTATATTATCCGGTTGTAGCATATTATAGGTCATAATCGCCACATCACCCGTTCCGGTGGCTACATCCAGGATTTGCTTGGGTTGACCTTTGGCCAACCGCTTAATGGCTTTTTTGCGCCAATGCTGATCGATCCCCAGGCTCAAAAAGCGATTTAAAAAGTCATATTTGGGTGCAATGTCATCAAACATATGCTCCACCTGATGCTTTTTATCTTGTCCGCTGCCTTCAAATGGCAGGATCTCGTCATGTGCGTACTTTGTCATAAAGGCAAAGATAATGGCTTTTTGCGGTGTTTTCATGCAAGCATCTGTGCATAATTCGAGGTTTTTCCCCCATAAAATGCCAAAATTCTGCCAGATAGACAAGCCCTTTATATCCCTTTCATAAATCTTTTTTTTTAAAATATAATTAACCAATCAAAGCGTTATACTTCGTACATTCACGCTCTAATTTTCTCCAAAAATGAGTTTAGAAGAAGAAATTTTACAGGTAAACGAACAAGTAGAGCAGAAATCCTCTTTTATTGAAAGCATAAAAAAAGAATTATCTGAAAAAATAGTCGGTCAAACCTATATGATTGACCGGCTGCTAATTGGTCTGCTGTCCAATGGACATGTACTGTTGGAAGGCGTTCCTGGTCTAGCTAAGACCTTGACCATCAAATCACTGGCCTCAGCCGTACAGGGCCAGTTCAGTCGGATCCAGTTTACACCGGACTTGCTGCCAGCTGATGTTATCGGTACCATGATCTACCACCAGCAAAAAGCAGAGTTTGTGGTGCGCAAAGGGCCTGTATTTGCAAATTTCATTCTAGCAGATGAAATCAACCGGGCTCCAGCTAAAGTGCAGAGTGCCTTACTGGAGGCCATGCAAGAAAAACAAGTCACCATCAGCGACGCATCTTATAAACTGCCCGAGCCCTTTTTAGTATTGGCAACTCAGAACCCTTTAGAGCAGGAAGGCACCTATATGCTGCCGGAAGCCCAGGTGGATCGTTTTATGTTAAAGGTGGTCGTGGGTTACCCGACCAAGCAGGAAGAACTGCAGATCATTCGCCAGGAAGCATCCAGACAAAATAGCAGCAGAGGCATTCAGCCGATCATTACCCTGGAAGCCATCAAAGAAGCAAGGGAGCTTGTAAGCAAGATCTACATGGATGAAAAAATTGAGAAATATATTCTGGACATTGTCTTTGCCACCCGTTATCCGGAGCAATACGGTCTGGACAAGCTCAGACCTTTTATTAGTTATGGAGGTTCTCCCAGAGCGAGTATCAATTTAGCACTGGCTGGTAAGGCACATGCCTTTATGCAAGGTCGTGGCTATGTCATCCCAGAAGATATCAAAGCCATTTGCAAGGACGTAATGCGCCACAGAATCGGCATTACCTATGAAGCGGAAGCTGAGAATACCAGTTCAGAAAATATCATTGATGAGATTTTGAAAACCGTCCAGGTGCCATAGTCGACGTATGCGGCAACCTAATGGCCTGCAAACAATAACAATGAGACTTTACTGCATTAGACAAGCAGTTGAGCATTGAGCAAAGCCTGGGATTTTAGACAAGTGAGGTTCTCTTTGAATAATGCAAACAATTAATTCGTTATTTACGTGTTCTCTTTTAGGAAAAATAAATACAAGTCTTCACAACATAATAATATCAATACTCCTTTAAGTACAGAGGAAGGGGATAATGATGCCAGTATTTCCAGCAGGGTTCGGGAGCTGGAAATCAAAAGCAAAAGGCTGACCAATCATTTATTTTCCGGTGAATATCACTCTGCTTTTAAGGGCAGAGGCATGGCCTTTAAAGAGGTTCGCGAATACCAGGCGGGCGATGATATTCGCTTTATTGAATGGAATGTTTCTGCCAGAATGGGCCATGCTTACAGTAAATTATTTGAAGAAGAAAGAGAACTGAGCGTATACCTGCTAATTGATACGAGTGCCAGCAATTTATTTGGCACCAATAAACAAACCAAAAGAGATCTGATTACAGAAATATCGGCTGCAATCGCCTTTTCTGCTGTCAGCAATAATGATAAAATCAGCACCATTCTTTTCAGTGACCGGATAGAAAAATATGTTCCAGCCCGTAAAGGCAGACAACATGTACTCAGAATTGTAAGGGAACTATTGGGATTTACACCGGTTTCGGGTAAAACTGATTTGGAAAAAGCACTTAGGTTTTTAACCAGCACGGCCAAGCACAAATCAATCGTCTTTATTCTCAGCGATTTTGTAGCTGATCATTATGAGCAGGCCTTAGGTGTGGCAGCAAAAAAACATGATGTTATCGGCATACAGGTATTTGATCGTATGGACATGCAACTGCCCCGCATTGGACTAGTAGAAATTAGCGATCCTGAGACTGGCGACAACTTTTTATTTGACAGTAATGACAAATATGCCAGGCTGCGTTATAGCAAACAATTCGACGAAATCACTTCGCAGGCCAGAAGGCAATTCAAAAAAGTAGGGGCCGATCTTCTGCAAATTGAAACCGGCCAGGATTTTGTCGCGATTCTGCAACAATTTTTCATCAAAAGAAAATAAAGTTTCAATTATATTTTTAAGGCAAGCATGCAACAAGATACGGTCATTCACAAACAAATTTTTTCTGGTGCGCCCAGATACTTTAAGTGCCTTTTATGGATAGCGCTTTTATTTGTGTTGACCTTTGGGGGGCTTGGCCAGCGGTTATTCGCCCAACAAGCCGTAGTCACCTTAGATCGGGACCAGATTTTGCTAGGCGAACAGGTCACTTTACAACTCAAAGTAGAAAATCTGACTGATCAGGCACAAAGCCTTAAATCCTGGTTTAAAGTATCGGATACGGCCGGTCATATCATTGTTGTTAAAGCGGCGAAAATGGACACAATCTCTGTAGACGGGCAAACAACTCTCATGCAGAAACTAACCATTACCTCCTTTGATTCTGGTAGTTGGCAAATCCCGGTCATTGAACCAGTCGTTAGTGATATTAACCACCAGGAGTATACCTTATCAACCCACCCGGTGACGTTACAGGTACTCCCGGTAGATGTCAGTAAACTCAAAGATTATCACCCTTTAAAAGAAATCCTGGCGGTCAATTATAAAGATTATACCTGGCTTTATATTATAGGTGGAGTACTTATTTTGGCAGTCATCTTGTTTTTTGTCCTGCGACTACTCAAAAGGCGGAAAGCTAAACCCAAGTCTAATAAACCTGTTGTCAAGGGCCCCCACTGCAATGGGCCATGGGGCAAATTGATCAATTGGAAAAAGAAGGACTCGTGGAAGCTGGCAAATTTAAAGAATTCTACACCCGGCTATTGGATATTTGCCGCGCCTACTTTGATGAGCGGCTTTCTACCCATGCCTTCCAGGCAACATCCAAGGAACTGGTAGATAGCCTCCAGTCTTATCTGGTGCGTCATCAGGAACGCAGTGATCTGGAATCTTTTGCGAACCTGAGTAATTACGTAAAATTTGCTGAGCATAGCCCGGAAGTGGATAAAACAAAGCAAGCGGTGCACACTGCCCGTCAGACATTAAATAGTATCGAAAAACAAATACTGGAAACGCAAAAAGTAAAATGATCGTCAACTGGCTCCAACAAACAGATTTTGCCTACCCGTGGTTACTATGCCTGCTGGTACTATTACCGGTACTGGCCTATTTGCATTATCGAAAGCAGACGCAGAAATCCGCGCCGCTGGCCTTATCCACGACCAGAGAGATCAAAAAATCAGGCACCTGGAAGACAAGACTGATCCATATTCCATTTTGGCTTAGGATACTGGCATTGGGCGCACTTATTATCGCTATGGCACGTCCCAGAAATAGTTTTACGGAAACGACCACAGATGGCCAGGGTATCGATATGGTACTTTGCTTTGACATCAGTGGTTCGATGACGGAAAGAGATTTTATTCCTAACCGGTTGGAAGCGGCTAAAAGAGTTGCAGAAGACTTTGTCAGAACCAGGGAAGGCGACCGGATTGGCGTTGTTATTTTCAGTAATATCAGCTTTACGCTAACCCCCGTTACAACGGATTATAATATGGTCCTGCAGCAGATCAGCCAGATCAACAGCGGTTATCTGGAAGAAGAAGGAACGGCTATTGGTAGCGGTCTGGCGACCAGCATTGACCGCCTGCGATATAGTAAAGCAAAAAGTAAAGTCATTATCCTGCTGACCGATGGAATGGATTTTGGCGGTAAAATTTCCCCGGATATTGCCACCGCCATGGCCAAAACTTATGGCATTAAGGTTTATACCATAGGCATAGGTAGCAATAAAACGGTGGACGACAATGACCCGTTGGGGCAACAAGGAACACGTCAACTGGACTTTAATCCAACACTACTTAAAAATATTGCCCGCCAGACCGGCGGTCAGTATTTTCAGGCAGGCGACAACAAAACCCTGGCTAAAGTATATGAGAGTATCGGTAAACTGGAAAAATCAGATGTAAAAATCACCACGTACAACCGTTATGAGGAAAAATACCTACCCTTTGTTTTAGCAGCATTGCTTTTTTTGTTACTGGAGCTGGTTCTCAGATTAAGTGTATTGCGTAAATTTCCGTAAACAGAATAATCAACCTGCTCTAATAAACGACCCCGTAAGACAATGGCTGCTGCGTTAACGCATGCAATATGTATAAGGTTAAATTTCATCAATCTTTGTTCGCTGTTCGCGAACAGCGAACAGCGCTATCGCATTTTCCCATTACATTCACCTTAACTTTTAAAAGGCATGTGCTCATTAAGCATTAAAGATTCTGGTCAGCAAGATGCTCTTCAAAGTCGAGGGCTTGCTACTTGCATCGGATAATTTATGAGCGGTGGAACTAAGTGTCGATTGCCTATAGTTTCATGGACCTACGTAATTTTTGGCTTCAGCAAGACGCTACCTACCTTGCAATTAAGCAATACAGGCATATGCTATTTAATCAACGTGAAGTGCATGCGTATTTTGTTTGCCTGAACGGTACAACCAGACATAGCCAGTCACCATGGCAAGTATAGAAGCCACCAGAATCGCCAATTTAGCATCAGTCTGCAGGGCAACCTCTTGATAGGCAAGCGCTGTAACAAATATGGACATTGTAAAGCCAATGCCTGCCAAAATACCGATACCGATAAACTGACTCCAGCTCGCCCCTTTAGGTAACTTAAACCACCCCGCCCGGATAACCATAAAACAAACCAGGCTTATGCCAAGGGGTTTGCCAATAAATAGCCCCAGTAGTATACCCCACGACACACTTGAATGAATCACGCTACCTAATGTAGCCGGCAGAAAAATGCAGGTATTCGCCAGCGCAAACAAAGGGATTATAATAAAATTCACCGGGACATGTACCTTTTTCTCGTACGTAGATAGCTGATCCACTGGTATCATAAAGGCAAATAAAATGCCTGCAATGGTGGGATGAATCCCACTTTGCAGTACACTATACCAAAGTAACAAAGCAACCAGCACCCGTAGGATATGTTGGATTGCTTTAAAATACCCTGGCTTATTTTTAAGTTTATTTATTCCCCATAGTAAAACAAGACAGCCAGCGGCCGTTAAAAGCCAACCTCCGGCAATCTCTCCTCCATAAAAAAGGGCTATGATCAAGATGGCGCATAAATCATCAATAATTGCCAGGGCCGTTAAAAAGATTTTGAGCGAATAAGGTACTCTGGAACCCAGGAGTGCCGCCACACCTAAGGAAAAAGCAATATCAGTTGCGGTTGGGATCCCCCAGCCATGTTCAAATCCGGTCCCACGGTTGAGCAATAAAAAAATAATCGCCGGAAAGGCGACACCACTGATAGCCGCAATCATGGGCAGCCCTGCCTTTTTGGGGGTAGATAACTCGCCTTTGACCAGTTCTCTTTTGATTTCCATGCCTGCCAGAAAGAAAAATACCGCCATGAGTAGGTCATTGATCAGCTCAATTGGGGTATGCGGTAAATGCACGTCGTGTAAATGGTGTAGTTTAGTGAGCAGCGTAATATCCTGATGCCAAAAACCACTATAGGCCATGCCCAGCTCACTGCCTCCCGGCCAGTTACAAACAATAAGAGAGATGGCCGTACAAAGCAGCAGCAGTATCCCCACGCTCCTGCTGTCATGGATAAATGCTTTGAGGCCATATTTTAATTTAGTACGCAAAGCGTTGGCTGACCTTGATTTTGCCGTTGTTCTTGCTTCTTTTTTAGGGGATTGTGCCATGAAATCTTATATATAAAGCTTTGCAGTAAACGGATAAAATATTGTCCGCACCCTGCTTATCAGTCCAGGGAAGTTTTATTAATACCTGATCAAATATAATACTTTTGGTGATTTATTCGCCTGTGCTGTTTATCCAAGCAGCATAAACTATTAAGTAGTGGCTGGCTGGCAGGGATTAATGTGCCAGCAGATCGTACTTCGATTTGGGCCTTTTGTCTTCCAGCCATTCAAAACCTTTGAGTCGGATCTTTTCATGGTCGACCTCACCCATAGGATATACCCTGCCCACCACATCAGTTTTGCCTACTATCCGCTCCAGTTCTTTATTGACAAAATAAAAGTTCAGCACTCTGGAGTCCTGTTGTGTGACCCCTATATATTTATTTTTATCATCCAGACTGTAGAAAATACCGTGCGCATTTCCCTGGGCTGAAAGACTATCCATCTGTCCATCTGTGAACCAAGCCTCCAGTTTTCTTCCCGCCATCTGGTTAAAGAATTTACTGGTATTTTTCTGGTGTAGGGAATCTGCCTGGCTAATCATAATGGCATTGTCTGCCACCCGGATATACTTCGGTTTATTATTGGCCGTCTGTATTAAAATCGTATCCCCACTTACCTGAGAAATCTGGTGATTGGAGGTAGTCCATACCGTTGGCTGCTTAAAGAGTTCAATTAAAGAATCTCTGCCGGAATAATATAGACTGTCTCCGATGCCTTGCAGGGAATCACTATAAATCCGTACATTATAATAGGCTTCCAGAAAACGATTCTTTTTATTTTCGGGAGGTAATGAATCTTTACTGCCACTTGTTTTACCTACAGAGAAATCCAGACCTGGCTTACCGCCGCCCGCAGAATCAACCACTGGCTGGGGTTTTGATGCCTTAATACTATCGATAATGGAAGGTTGGGTTTTCCCCTTATTCACATCACCTTTTTTCTTAAAAATATTGAAGATGGACTTTTTCTCCTGCTTTTTTTGGACGGGTTGCTGCTTTTGCTGTTTAGGCCGGGTGGTATCAGCATTAATAACCGGCTTGGCATCATTTTCATCTCTGGCATCTTTCTTACTTTTAAAGAAATCAAACAAGCCTTTATGTTCTGACTTTTCAGCATTTTGCTTTGCAGTACTGTCTGGAGCCGGCACCTGATTATTAGCGGGCTTTGTCGAGTCGCTGTCCCAGACAAAAACTTTGCCTACCTTATGAAACCCAGGTGCTTTAGGCTGAGTGGTGGTATCGGCAGCCGTATGCGCTTTTTCTATTTCATTATCACTCGTCTGTGGCGTTATAACGCTTGTACTATCCGCAACTACACCGCTACTGTCCGTATTTAGTGATTGCCCGTCTGCCAGTGCATGATCTGTCAAATATCTTGACGGGGTTAATTTACCCGTGGAATCCTTTTTACCCGCTGTGTTTGATTGCCCATCGCTTTGCGTACTGTCTGACAGAACCGATAAGCTGTCATCTTTACTGTACCTGGCAGAATACAAGGTATCCGCAGCGATAAACAAAGAATCCGCCTCTTGTTTGATAATGGCTATAGGATTAACGGTCGCCAGAAATGAGGCATTTTCTCTGCTGGATTTTAAATCATTACAAAGGACAACCATCCCCTGGGCAGTATCTTTAAAGACCACGGTGCCTCTGGCTTCAGCAAAGCCGCTGCTGTCATCGGCTGCCACCTCGTCGGCAACCAGTACAGAACTACTGTCAATAATGGTGGGTCTCTTACCTAAATAGGCGGTCTTGTGTAACAAATCATAATACCCGTCTGTTGTCTGTACGCTTTTATATGGACCTTGTTTGATCAGCGTAGGGACGGTAAAGGTCGCTACCCGTGTTACTGTATTATACAGAAGTGTATCGGTGGTCATGGTATAATCCGGATCTACCAGTTTTACATCCTGATTAAACTGCGCATCTTTTGTATCACCATAATACGTGCCGGACCGACTGGTTAGCACTGTCTTGCCATTGACCAGTTTTCCTTGTTGACTATAAACGGCAATCCTTGTATTCATATCATAATCCAAGGCTGAAGTGGTGAGCACACCGTTGCCATCGGTCAGTTTTACATTATTTTTCAGAAAGGCCGTTCTTTCTGCGCCCTTATAGCGCATAAAATCCGAGTAGATTTGTATTGAATCATTATCATTTATATGAACATGCCCAAAAGCCTCTGTTATTTGTGTGGCAGGGTTTGCCGCCACACTATCGCAATAAAATAAAGTATTGGATTGCCTGACTGCCACATGACCGCTGGCAAACCTGATCATAACACTATCGGAAAACTTTTTAAATCCTGTTCGGTCGGCATGGATAATTTGGATGAGGTTCTGACGGGCTGAATCGCCGCCACCACCAGGCTGCACTTGTGCCTGTAGTGTTGTACCCCAAACCATGGCTACCAGAAGTGCCAGCAGACTGAGTCTATACCTTATTTTTTTTTGCGCTAGTATCTTCATTTATTATTTCCGGAAGTCTGTATTAATCTGCGTACTATCCTGCGGCAGTGGCTTCTCTAAATAATTACCTTTATCCTTTCTGCCAAATACAGAAATATTTACATATCGTTTCGGATGTACCCTGAGATCATCCAAAAGGGTTTGTAAGCTCTTTGCCGTACGGTTAAAATTATTATATAATTCTCTGTCGTTCAACAAAGCGCCCAAAGAACCGTCCGTTGAATTAGCCTTTTTCAGGATGTCAGACAATTGCTGCATGGACCCGTTCAGTTTATTTAAGGTGGTGGATAAATCCACCTGTGCAAACTTGCTGGAAGCCACCGTCAGATTGGTCATTACAGAATCAAACTTTGCATTGTTGTCTGCCAGATTTCTGGTAAAACTATTAATATTTTTAATAGATCCAGCAAACGCTCCTGTCTGCAAATCTAATGCCTTATTTAAAAGTTCGGTGGTCTGCGTAAGGTTTTTTGTAACCACACTTAAATTGGCCACAATCTGCTGAACATTTTCTCTTGATCCTGAGTCCATTACCTGATTGATATTTTGCATCACAGTATCAATGTGTTGCAAAGTATTTTTGGCTGTTTCAGCAAGGGGACGGATCTGACTACCGACCTGTCCTAGAAAACCAGGCGTCATGACTGTCAATAAGGTATCACCTGAACGCATCATTTGTTTGGAATCTCCGAGGGTAATTTCCAGACTAGAAGCCCCCAGCGGGTTACTTGAAATATTGGCAGTGGAGTTATTAGGAATATCGTATTGCTGATTTAATTTGACTTCAACATCGATCTCTTTCAGGTCTTTTGTGGCCGATATCTTGGACACATTCCCCGCCTGGAAGCCGTTAATTGTCACAACGTTGGATGCCACTAACCCGTTGGACTGCGGAAACTTAGCATAAAGATAGTTGCCTGATTTAAACAAGCTTTTCCCTTTTAAAAAATTAAATCCCAAAAACAGCAGCACAATGGCAATAATGGTCAATGCACCTATTTTTGTTTCATTAGATATTTTCATACCTGTTTTTTTATATTATTTATCGGTCTTTAAGCGCTAGCCCCCACGCTGCTGCTTACAACGGCAATTGTGTACTACTTCAGTAATCAATGCTTGTTTTAGATTAACCAGTTGCCTTCTAAGCGAATTGTGTCCAAAAGGTTGTCATCCACTTGCGTACAAAGATAAATAGATTAAACTTTGAAACTTAAATTGTTACGTTTAAAAATAGCCAATAATTCCAATCAGGCGGCCTAAGTAACAGCAATTCGGCTCAAAATCAGCTTTTATACAGCTTTTATGAAGCAAATTGCTCTTTTTTGGCTCACTTTCCCAAACCTTTTGTCCACTAGCGCAAAAAGTTAACCAAGATTGTTGCTAATGACAGATAGACCGGATATTTTTTTCTTTTTTAATTATTTAATGGACATGACCTGCATCCAGCAGTGTTTTATATTTAATAATGGCCTGTAATAAATCAGAGGCAATCTGCTGTTGTCCACCCTGGCTATTCATATAATCTTCCTCACTCCTATCCGTGATAAAGCCAATTTCTGTCAGTATACTCGGCATAGCCGTTGCGTGTAAGACCCAGATACCTACTTCATTACGTTGTTTGACGCCTCTGCTAAACCTACCTTGTTTAACATATTGTTCTTCAATCAGATTGGCCAGTAAAAGGCTTCTGGAAAAATACTTTTTGTTCTAAGTGTAGCCAGGATTTTTTCTTCCGTGGAGCTGAACATGGGTACGGTGCTATCCCCTTTTTCCCCATATAACTCATCGGGATTATTACTTTGGACAAAATCCTGCTTCGAATCATTTTTATTGACGGCCCAAACATAGGTCTCTGTCCCATGAGCGGTACTAGGCACTTTATAATAGCTGTAACGAGGCACCCTTCTTGTGTGTTTGCGTCTTTTGCTGCCTTTGCCTGTATAATAAACCTTGGTCCGGTAACCGATCGTTTTTCTGTGGGTAGTGGAAGGTGCGTCATTGGCGTGGATACAGACAAACAAATCACCGTGATTCTCGTTGGCAAATTTAGCCCGCCAACGATTGGCCTCAGGCGCACTTGTCAGATGTCCCGGCAAGTTGCGGTCTGTACGCGTCATGATCACTTTGACACCTGGCAGGGAATCCCTTAATTTCTGCACCAGTTTTTGCGCAACGGCCAGGATAATATCAGATTCATTACTATAATGCCCTTTGGCACCTGGATCAGGCAACCCATGACCTGGATCCACAATTATGGTTCTGAGTGTGGACTGTTGTGCCTGAATATACCCAATGGAGCCAAGTAATATAATTACGACACCTATAATCCCCTTAAAATCCCTTTCATTTATATAAAAATTTAACGCCCTAACGTTTTATTTGCAATAATAACGGGATATTTTTTGAATCCCATGATTTTTAAACACAAAATATGTTATAATTGCGAGGGCCTGGTTTTTCAATTATAACTTAGTTGCTACTTTTGTGTTCCTTATAACTTGTAAAATATTCAGTTTCTCGCTATTTTGTTATGGTGCATAACGACTTTTGGGTTATTATTGCACTGTCATTCAACAGGCACTTTTTGGTATGAATCTTAGCTATCCCGTAAAAATAAAATACTTCCTCAGGGCCTGTATGGCCTTGCTATTTTTATTGATGTGGATAACAAATACCACGGCCAAAACACCGAACCCTGCAAATCCTTCTATCACTGGGAAGACTTCTCTTCCTTATTTATTGACAGGGGAATGGGCCGCTGTGCAAAACCCTGCATCCATACAGTTGCAAATAGAAAAGCTCCGCCGATTTGCAAATAATTACGTAATCTCTAATGTTAAGCCACTATTTGCCACTGGTGTTATGGATAGATCTGTCAGTGGTACGCGCTTTAATTGGTGGTTACTTGCAGATGGGCAAAATCTTGGCTACTTAGATACTATTCCCGTAAACTCTATTCCAGCCAGTTTTGCAGATTCCATTAAACCCAGAACCCCAAAGGACGCCTTTACCTTCAGTAAAGTCCCTCCAAAAGATTTATCCTATCTCTCACAGGATTCTATTCCGAATGTCTTCGATTATAAGGCAACGGACTCTTCCGTATTATATGTTAAGCAAAATACTTTTGCCCTCCATAAGGATGCCAATGTAAAAAACCCTGAATATGAGATATCAGCCGATGACATCAATTACAACAAAAACACGGATATCATCCGGGCCTTTGGCAACAAAGATACGTCAGATAACATTTATGGCAAACCCACCATTACCCAACAAGGTAGTAAATCCATTATGGATAGCCTTAAATTTAATGTCAAGACCAAAAAGGGCATTCTTAAAAATACCTACTATAATGAAGGGGAGATATTCGTAAAGGCGGATATCGTCAAAAAATTGATAGTAATTCCTTGTTTGCGAAGGATGCGCGTTTTACGACCTGTAACCTGGATCCGCCCCACTTTGACTTTCATGCCTTTAAAATGAAGATGATTACAGGAAAGCTGGCCGTATCCGGCCCAGCCATCCCTGAATTCGAGGGCGTTCCGATGCCCATTGTCATTCCTTTTGGGATCTACCCACTCACCAGGGGCCGGCACTCAGGCTTTTTACCACCCACATTTGAGCAGAACAGTGGTTATGGACTGGGATTTAACGGGTTAGGTTATTATAAGGTGATTAATGACTATTGGGACGTTACCACCAGGGCCAATATATACAGTTATGGTGGCTATATGATCAGCGTAAACCCTAATTATTACAAGCGGTATAAATACAGAGGCTCCCTGAATCTTCAGTACCAGTTTACAAAAATTCTAAATACATCAGGTATCTCCCGGGATGAATACACTAAGAGTACCACCGTCCATATCGGATGGAGTCACTCCATGGACAGTAAGGCCAGGCCTGGCGTCAGCTTTTCTGCCAATGTCAATGCAGGTAGTACAAAATACAACAGTTATCTGACCAATAACCTGCAAAACATCCAAAACCAGATGAGCTCCTCCATTACCTGGGCCAAAACCTGGGATGAAGGGAAGTATAATTTATCTCTGGCAGCCAACCATAACCAGAATAACAATACCCATCTGATCAATGTGCAATTACCGACCGCCAACTTTTCTATGGCAACGGTCAATCCATTTCAGAAAAAAGAGCAGGTCGGCAAACCTAAATGGTATGAGAATCTGGGCATTTCTTATAATGGAACCCTGATGAATCAGTTTTCTTTTTATGATACCGCCTTCTCAGCCAGTCAGTTAAAAGATACCATGCTTTGGGGAGCCCAGCACCAGATTCCTATCACACTTACCCTGCCAGCTTTAGGTCCACTTTTGTTTACGCCCTCCATTTCTTATTCCCAGAACTGGTACAGTCGCAAAATGGATCGACACTGGAACGAGGATAGCCTGGTGATAGATACCACCATCTCCAGAGGGTTCTTCGCCGCACAACAGATGTCCTTTGGTATATCTATGAATACCAGGATATTTGGAACGGTCAATTTTAAGAAAGGCAAGATCAAAGCCATCCGGCATGAGATCCGCCCGACCATCAGCCTGAGTTATCAGCCGGATATGAATGGTCAGAATTATCAAACCCTACAGACGGATACTTCTACCAGAAGGATGCGGGTCTCCAAATTTGAAGGTAATATCGTCGGCGCCTTTGGCGAGGGCAGCTTTGGGGGGATTAATTTTGGCTTGGATAATATCCTGCAGATGAAAAAAGTCAACGATAAGGACACGACCGGTGACCCGGAGAATGCCACCAAAAAAGTGAATTTGATTGATGGGCTGAGTATCAACACGTCCTACAATATGATTGCCGACACTTTAAAATGGTCGCCCGTCAGTATTTCTATGCGAACAGCGCTGTTTGATAATAAAATGAATGTGAATGCCAGTATGACCATTGACCAGTATGAATATGACCGAGGCGTCCGTGTCAACAAACTACTTTGGAAGGAAGGGAAGATTGGCAGTATTACCAGCGGTAATATTTCCATGTCCACTTCTTTTTCCAGTAAAAAGGCAGATAACCGTTCTGATCAGCAGCGCATTGAGCCAGATCCCAATATGCCCTACGACCAACAGCAAAGACAGCTGCAATATGTAAGAGATAATCCGGCCGAATTTGTGGATTTTAATATTCCCTGGAACCTGCAAGCCTCTTTTGCCCTTGGGTTTTACCGTACCCTGGCCCCAGATTATAATAGCTATATCCATCAGGTTACCTCCAGTTTGAACCTGAATGGCGATTTTAGCCTGACGCCTAAATGGAAGGCAGGGGGCAGTATATATTTTGACGTAGGTTCCCAAGAGGTGCGCATGCTGAGCCTTTTTCTGACCCGGGAAATGCATTGCTGGCAAATGTCCATTAATGTATCCCCTATTGGCCGGTTCAAATCCTTCAGCATTATCTTAAATCCAAAATCCGGCATCCTTAGAGATCTGAAAATCAACCGCTCAAGATCCTTCTATAATTAGTCTTTTCAGGCAACTGACAGCCGGCTTTGCGTAAAATAAGCGATATTAATAGTACTGAACTGCATATAAACCCCTAAAAAATAGGGTTTTTCTATAATTTGATTTACTTTTAAATGGGTAAATTTGCAGCTTGCATTTACCAAAGTATTCGAAGGAAAAAATTAAGTTATGTTATCAAAGAAAACACAATATGCATTTAAGGCCCTGATGTATCTGTCACAACAGGCAAAGGAAGGCCCGGTACTGATTGCTGAAATTTCCCGTAAAAAGAAAATCCCGCTTAAATTTTTGGAAAATATCCTTTTAGAAATGAAAAAGGAAGGTATTTTGGATAGCAAAAAGGGGAAAGGTGGCGGCTATTTTCTGGCCAAAAAGCCCGAGGATATTGTACTGGCAGAAGTTATGCGACTCATTGAAGGGCCAATTTCCCTGCTGCCCTGTGTCAGTCTGCATTTTTATAAAAAATGCGAGAACTGCAATGAGGATAGTTGCGGACTCCGGGATGTTTTGATTCAGGTACGGGATGCCAATCTGGCCATTTTGGAACATAGAACGGTAGCGGATCTGACTTGAGCAAAGTCATTAGCGTAGTCATTGCAGCGCGCACCTATTGGCCTGACTTTCAGTATACCCTAAAAACGCGCGCATTATAATGGGAAAGTCCATCAAAAGCAATAAAAGAAAATGCGTCAGCGCTCTTTATATGAGTTGCTGACGCATTTTCTTTTATTTAAACAATACGTAACTTGCTTTTCTTCTTCTGCTGCTGCTTCTACTATTATCTGATATTTGAATCCAATCCAAATATCAGCGACCAATCTAACTCAGTAAGATCAGTAAGAGAGCGAGAGACGGCTTGCCTGCTTGTTGGCATGGTCTGGCTATCCATTATTTAAGACTGGGTCAAAATCACCTATAATAAATAGAAGTCCATTGTAGAGCAAAGAAAATAATGGCAGTAAAGGTCTTGAATGCCTTTTATTCACCATCCCTACTCGCCTTCTTTATTTGCCGGCTGTGGCTGTGCCTTTGGTGCAGCGGGCTGCTTAGGTTTCTCCCCTTTCTTTTCCTTTTCCTTCTCTTTATTACTGGAATCCTTCTTTTTGGTCACTTTGGGTGCAAACATTGCCAGCATCCTACGGCCTTCCATTTTAGGCATGCTTTCCAGGGAACCGACCTCAGCCAGGCGTTCAGCAAATTTAAGCAGTAACAATTCGCCGCGATCCTTAAACATAATCGCACGGCCTTTGAACTGTACATAGGCTTTTACCTTGTTACCTTCCTGCAGGAAACGTTCCGCATGTTTGGCCTTGAAATCAAAATCATGATCATCGGTATTGGCCGTAAAGCGGATTTCTTTCAGCTCACTCTGTTTAGAGTTGGCTTTCATCTCCTTTTCCTTACGCTTTTTCTCATAGAGGAACTTTTTGTATTCTACCACCCGGCAAACTGGTGGGTTTGCATTGGGGGAGATTTCTACAAGGTCCAATTCCAGGTTAGCAGCAATCTTACGGGCTTCCTCAATAGGATAAACACCTACTTCGACATTATCTCCTACCAGACGAACTTCGGGAACCCTGATGCGCTCATTGATGCGATGTTCCGGTTCTGCTTGTCTTTGGAAACGCCGATTATTTTTTCTGTGTACTAATGCCATTCACAATTTTTTGGTGAATTAATGTATAAAACGGGGGATCTTTAGCTTTCTTTAATGCGGTCAGACCCATCCAACTTAAAAATTACTGCAAATATTGTACAATAGTTCCAAACCACAAAAAAACGCTACTATCTTCTTTGAAATCCAGCCGCTTTGTCAGGTTGGTTTTTACTGAACTTCCCCTACTTATTTAAGAACGTTCAATATTCGGTACATTTTGGGGAGTAAACTGTACTGACTTCCGTAGTAATTATTAATAATAATGGAGAAAACATAGGTTTTGCCAGAGGATGACTTCTGATAGCCGGCATAAGCCTTACAGGCATGTATAGTGCCGCTTTTCATTTTTGTATTATTATAGGTGGGCAGGGCTTCATAGAAATCTGCAAACCAGGGCTGCTTTTGGGCATAGAGCAATGCTTTTACCTCTGCATAGGCCGATACATAGTTCTGCGGGGAAAGTCCGCTGCCATCCATCATAGCCAGTTCACTTTTGCTGATGCCGTTTGCCTGCCAGAATTTGCGAATTTCTTCGACGCCTACCTGCGTGCTGCCTTCCTTTTTATCTTGATAACCAATGGCTTTAGCAAATGCCTCTCCATATAGATTTACACTTTTACGCAAAAAGTGATGGACAATTCTACTCAGTACAGGTGAAGTGTACGTATCGATCACTTTATCCATTTCTGGTACGCTGCCCCCTTTTATCACCAAATTACCCCCTGTTTTTACGCTACCGGTAATATAGATCTGATTTTCTTTCAGCCAGCGCTGGATGTCTACACCCAGCTGTAATGGCGGATTGGGCATTGAGCCTGTCGCCATCCTGGTGGTCCCAGCAGGCACTCTGCCATCAATGAGGGCTACCGGGCTATAGGGCGCCGTAAAAATCCGGCTCAAATCGGAGGAGCCGGCAGGGCCGGCCACCATTTTATTGATGAGTTGGACATCCGGCATTTCAGGGTCTACTTTAGTGATACTGACAGCACCGCCCGGATGGCCACCCCGGTAGGTGATATTTACCTGGTTTTCTTTCCAGTTTACGCCCCAGTCCCCTGCACCGTAATAATTACCTATATCATTCCAGGGCCAGCCACCAGGTACCGGATTAAAGCTATAAGCGGTCTCGTCAATTAAAATATTACCATCCACCGCCCTAATGCCAGCTGACTTTAAGCTGGCCAGTATCTTCGTTTTTACATCCTCCGGTTTATAGCCTGGATAACGCCAGCTGCCTAGCGTAGGATCTCCATAGCCTTTTATAATTAAATCTCCTTTTAAAACACCGCTGGCTACCTGTCCTTTATAGCCCAGCACTGTTTTAAACCTAAAATCCTTGCCTAATTTTTCAAAGGCCGCAATGGCCGTGAAAATTTTCTGGCTGGAGGCGGGCGACAAGCCTCTGTGGCCACTATATTCATAGACCAGATCGCCGGATCCTGCATCCACTACATAAAAACTCAGGGAGGCATTTTTCATCTGCACATCTTCCAGTAGCCTTTGGGTCTGGCTGGCGAGTTTTGAATGAATTGTTTGCCCTTGGGCTGTATTGCTAAGTGTTGATAAGGAGGTTAATAAGGAGAGAATGGTCAGATAAAATAGGCGCATAGATCTTTACTTTTCTAAAATATTTATGGTTTACCAGCAATTTTTTGCCGGATCAATTAAAAACACAAAAAAATGAGCCACTCCTTTGACTACAAGAAGCACTGCTGCTATTATTTATTTAAATTCAATGAAAGCAAACTTCACTTCTTTAAATAGCTGGTGACTAGGTTACAAATATCGGGCAAATTACCTAAATATTGTTTTTAAGGTAGTTGGTTTGTGTACGCCTCAAAAAACACTTACTAATCGGCCATTTTTTTTATTCGCTTACTTTCTTTTTGATCTGGACAAATAGGCGTCCACACTAAGGCTATTTACCTGTGCCGCTGGTTTTGAAAGTACGACCGCTAACAAAAAACAGGTACCAGCGCCAGACCAGACACTATAATCAAAAGGGGCCTTTATGCCAAGGGCAAAGGTCATAGCCAAGGCGAATAAACAAAGCAAGCAGCCGGATAGTATAGCTGCCTTTTTTGTCCAAAGTCCAAGCAGGAGTAAAAGCCCCAGGACTGTCTCCAGTATAGTAGCGATCATTGCTAAAACAGTACTTGTTTTTTGACCGGCAAAATAGAGCAGCTGCTGCGTATAGTTTGCAAAGTTACCAAAGCTCCCCCAAGCAACGTTTGGGGAGCCGGGCGCGCCCCACAGACCGAACCGGTCTGCTACCGCAGACAAAAAGCCCAGCGCTACTGCCAGACGGGCAAAAAGAACGATTAATTTCATGGACCTGGACGATTGATGTATTCAAATGTACATCCCTGGAGGAGAAAATCCATTAAACCAGTTTAAGAAATAACCGGTTTTCCTGTTCTCAGGTTACTTATCGCAACAAATTGCATAAAAAATCCAGCAATATGCCGTAAATTGCTGCTGTAATGCAGCGTTAAAAACCTTACACATGAAAAAGTTCCTGACGATCTTCATCACTATTCTGATCCTGTCCACAGGTCTTTTTGTTTATTTTAAATATTATTATGTCTTTGCTACCGGTGTAAAATCCGGCGTGCTCAATTATGCTGTCTATAAGGGCAATTTATTTAAAACCTATGAAGGTAAACTCATCCAGCAAGGCTTTGGTGCGCAAAAGAGTGGCAGCTTTCAGAGTTATGAGTTTGCTTTTTCAGTGGATGACAGTGCTGTCTTTCATCAATTAGAAAGAAACAGTGGTAAGGTCTTTGATCTCCATTATAGAGAATATCATGGCAGACTGCCTTGGCGCGGACACTCTGTTTATATCGTTGACAGTATTCTGGCCATGCGGGATCAGTGAGTATTATAAAATTAAATATCAAAATTGGAAACAAATAAGCCTAATCAAGGGCAAGAACAGTCTTTATTGGAGATAACATTTTTAGGTACCGGGACCAGCAGCGGTGTGCCCATGATCGCTTGTCACTGTGAGGTCTGTAGTTCTAAAGACAGTAAAGATAAAAGACTGCGCAGCAGTATTCTTATCCGATTTCAGGATAAAACCATTGTCATTGATACCACGCCGGATTTTCGCTCTCAGATGCTGCGTGCGCAAAATGACCGGCTGGATGCCGTATTATTTACACACGCACACAAGGATCATATCGCAGGCCTGGATGACATCAGGGCCTATAATTATTTCCAGCAAAAGCCAATGCAGGTCTTTGCCACCAAGGCTACCCAAAAGAATTGATCCGCGAATTTTATTATGCATTTGCCGAGTTCAAATATCCGGGTATCCCACAAATTGTCTTAAACAATATAGAATCGGACCCTTTTGAAGTGGAGGGTATCCGGGTAACGCCTATCCGGGTATGGCATCACAAACTCGAAGTAGTGGGCTTCAGAATTGGCGACTTTACTTATATTACGGATGCCAATAAAATCGATGCGCCTGAACTTGAATTAATTAAAGGCAGTAAGGTACTGGTTTTAAATGCGCTCAGAAAGGAAAAACATATCTCCCATTTTACGCTCAGTGAAGCGTTGGCACTCATTGAAAGTTTAGAAATTCCAGAAGCGTATCTTACTCATGTCAGTCATCAGATGGGCTTACATGCAGAGATATCCAAACAGTTGCCCCCGCATGTGCACCTGGCCTATGACGGCCTGGTGCTGAACATTCCTGTTTAATAAAGACCAGCAAAGGGCGTGCGGGTCCTGCCCTGGCCTTTAAACATCCAGATCCAATTGGTGGTCACCACTTCCTTGGCCTCTTTCACCGATCGGCTCTCCACTGGCCTGTGTCAAAAAATCATACAGACTCGTCTGTGCGCTGGGAATACCAAGTTTTTTGCGCAGCCGATATCTGGCAACCTCCACGCCTTTTAATGAGATATTTAATAGCTGGGCCATTTCTTTGGAGGATAAATTCATTTTGATATAGGCACAGATTTTCAAATCAGCCGAGGTAAGTTCAGGATAGGCTGCCTTCATATTGGCCAGAAAATTATTGTGCACTTCATCAAAGTGGATGGCAAACTGTTCCCAGTCAGCGTCCTGTTTTTCTGCTTCCGTGAGCATTTTAACCAGTTTGGCAAAATCAGCATGGCGTTGATTATCCGGCAGTTTCTTAATAGCGCCCGTCAGCTCTTCTTTTAGTTTTGAGAGGAGTTTACCTCTTTTAAACAAATGCATGGTCGTGGAAGCCAGTTCCTGATTCTTAAAGGCAACTTCCGCCTCCAGTTTTTCTTTCTGGAGCTGGATGATCTCCCGTTCGCTGTGTTCAATTTCTAATTGATGTAAATACCGCAGTTTTTGTTCCTCTTTTTCAAATTTTACGCGCTGGGCCTCAAATTTTTTAAGTAACAGATGCCTTCCATAAATCAGGGCTGCAAAAAACAGCAAGGTATAAACCAGAAAAGCAAGTGTGGTCTGATACCAATGCGGCAGGATGACTATTTGATAATGCATCACCTTTGAATCCATACCAAAACGATCTCTTGCCTTGACCATAAAAGTATAGCTTCCATAAGGCAAATTGGTATAATCTTTCTCCTTTTTAGCTGACCATGCGCTCCAGCCATTATCAAATCCAACCAATTGAAAACTATATTCAAACTCTCTTGGTGGCCGATAAGAAGTGGCTGTAAAGGCAAAGTGAAATGAATTATACCTGGCGGGCAGCCGTCTGATCATGTCTTCAGGTTGATTTTTAACGACCTGATCATCCATTGAAAAATACCCGTTAAACAAAGTAGAATCCTTATGTGAGGCAATGGCCGTGACTTTGGTCAGTAATAATTGTACCATGGCTTGCCCCGCCTGGTATTTATCGATATTGATATGGATTAGGCCATCATTGGAGCCGACAAAAATATTTTTATCATTGACAGGCAGAATAAATTCAAATCCAGAAATCAACTTGCCTGTCACTTCTGGAAAATACCGGATTCCTTTTCCAGGAAGTACAACCCCCAGCTTTTTATGACTCACAAACCAGATCCGACCTCGCGCATCCTGCTTAACCAGTCGAATGGACATATGGCTAAAAACCTTTGCGTAAGTCGTGTCGGGGAAAAAACGATCTCTTTCTGTGTCATATTTATACAAACCGTCATCGGTACAAAATACAATATCGTCCCCTAAGGTGTAAACATAATTATTTAATGTACCGGGCAATCCATCTTTTTGCGTGTAAAGTCTGACTGAAACGACCTTTTTCATATCAGGCGTCATCTGCAATCCGTAAACGCCTCTATATGGGTGAGAGGCAAAAATGATATGATGCGTCGTATCCATAGCCATAAACCTGAGGGATTCAAAGGGGCTTCCAGGGACACGACCTGCATCTACAATCCGGCCCATGGAATCTTTCAATAATTCCATACCGGCATAATTGCCTGTGATCCAGGGACCGCTCTTCTTGCTAGCTCCGGGCACTGCCTGAAAAAGCCAGACGCCTTCTTGTTTATAAACAGGCCTGACCTGATCCCCATCCGCCTGAAACAATCCTTCATTATGACCCATTAACAGGTGATCACCTGTGCTATAAAGTCCCCAGACTTGTCCTGAACTCCCTCCCACTTTTGTAAAATGCCCCCTGCTAAAACTTAAATCACTGGAGATGGGCAAACTAAGTGGTGCCTTATATAACCCGTCGGAGGTGCCGATAACCAATTGATCTTTATATATGAGGGCAGTATAACAAGCGGATGGGGTGTTATATACGGGACTGATTGTTTGGATAAAAGAATTATAATCCACCAGATCAATGCCTTTGTCCAACCCTAACCATAGATTTTGTTCCTGATCCACAAACAAACTGAGTACATTGTTGTTTTGCAGCCGGGAATCGCTATTAAAATGCCTGGTCACAGTGGCAATTGGATAGTGCTGGTTAATATTTAAGGTTGTTATGTCACTAGCGCTGTAGGGTTTATCACGCGGTTCTTTATTCGTATTATTAATATTTTCAGCTGTCAAATGGATAATATATACACCTGCTGAGGTGGTTCCAAAGGCAAAATCCTGCTCGCTACCTTTAATGCTCGTGGCTGCATAGATGTGCGCTGCTGCAATCGCGGGTGGTAAAGCAATGGGTTTTAAATTTGTTCCCTGCAAATAATAAATACCATGCTTTAGGGTCGTAATCAGATAACCACCTGATGGTGCTGGCAGGATAGCGGTAATTACTTGATTATTAAATGCAGTTGGCACAAGTACTTTCCACTTTCCCTGTCGATACATCAATAAGCCCTGTTTTCTGTCCTGGGCAATGACCCCTTGACCTACGCAGGCCATATAAATCCATTCACTGGGTGCGGGATAAACCACTGATTTTCTTTTTTCCAGCGCCGTATCGATGGCTATAATTCGGTCTGTACATCTAAAATAAACCCTTCCACCGGTAATCCCGGCATTCCAGACATCGGCAAAACTCTGTTGACTTTTGGGCAAATAATCTTTCAAAGAATGGTAGGCCAACATGCCGTCTGCACCCGGAAAATAATAACCAATCTCATCTTGACCTCCCGTAAAGACACGTCCCCTATTACCAATCACCAAGGACCTGACCAGCGTTTTATTAGGCAAAGGAAATAAATGCCAGTCATTACCATTATAAGTTAGCAACCCCTCCGTATTGGCAAAATAAATTACGCCCAGACTATCTTGGGTGATCATCCAGTTTTGTACACCGGCCTCAAAATCTTTTTCTGTAAAATGTACCACGCCTGGAAGTCCGATGGTGGCAGAATTGGTTTGTTGCCCATTAACAGCCATTACGAATAGGCATGGCAATAAAAGTAATAGTCCAAAGCGCAGACGAGGAACCTGTCTTATAAACCGGATTATTTGTCTTTTTAAACCTTTATTAATTATTGGGGGATTCACCGGTTAAAATTGAGGATTTTGCTTTAAAAATGTTTAAAAATTCTAAAGCATTCCGCTAGTTGGGTAGTAACTAATTGATTTTCAATAAAAGCATTTTTTTATGTAGAGGTAATGTAGGGGTGTATTGTTTGGAAGCAGGGGTTAAAAACGCAAACTTTACCTAAAAATTTTTAACAACTCTCTTTTTAATTATATAAACATTTAAAAGCCTTTAAGATATTTTAAAAAATAACCAGATCCATTTATTGGATATTTTAAAGGATTAAAAATCATTTTCACATTTATGCAAGCGTCCCAAAAAATGCAATTTTCACATCGAAGTATTAACCTGATAGCCGGCGCAGCCAGTACGGTCATGACTCTCCTACTCATGGCCGGCTGCCAGCCTGGCAATCCCGGACAAAACTTTTCAAAAAACAGTGGGAGGGCTCAGGGAGATTCTCTGACAACCATTACCTATCATCAAAAGCAGGCCCCACTGCAGTATACGACAGCCAAAAATACAGCCCTTAGGATTACGCCCACAGATACCTTAAGGTGGGAAGCGAAAGACCAGCCCCTTGAAACCGATATTTGTGTTTTTTTGGATCCCAGTCATCAGTTTCAGCAAATCATCGGATTTGGCGGGGCACTGACGGACGCTTCCGCGGAAACCCTGGCTAAACTTCCAGAAAATCTGCAGGATAGTGTAATTAATGCTTATTATGATCCGAATGAGGGGATTGGTTACAATTTTGGTCGAACGAATATTGGCAGTTGCGATTTTTCCAGTGCCAGTTATATGTATGTTGCAGAAAACGATACCACACTTTCCTCATTTAGTGTAGCGCATGACCAAAAGTTCAAAATACCACTCATCAAACGGGCCATGGCCAAGGTGGGCAAAGATTTCAATCTTTTTGCCAGCCCCTGGACACCACCTGCCTGGATGAAAGACAATCATAATATCCTGCATGGCGGGCATTTATTGACCAAATATTACGGATTGTGGGCCGATTATTTAATCAAGTTCATCCAGGCCTATCATAAGGAAGGCATTGACCTTTGGGGTATTTCTGTTCAAAATGAGCCTATGGCCAACCAAACCTGGGAATCCTGCATTTATACCGCTGAGCAGGAAAGGGATTTTATAAAAAACGGCCTTGGACCTGCACTACATAAAAATGGGTATCAGGATATAAAACTAATTGCCTGGGATCATAACAGAGATCTGTTGCCGCAAAGAGCCAGTGTATTATTAAATGACCCCGAGGCAGCAAAGTATATCTGGGGACTTGGACTGCACTGGTATGAAACCTGGTCGGGCACAAAACCTTTGTATGAAAACGTTCAAAAAGTGCAGGCCGCCTTTCCAAATACCCATTTACTGTTTACGGAAGGCTGTCAGGAAAAGTTTGATTATAGTAAAATTAATGACTGGGCGCTCGGAGAAAGATATGCAGATAATATACTGCATGATCTAAATAACGGTATAACTGCTTATTGTGACTGGAATATTTTACTGGATCAAACCGGAGGTCCCAATCACGTTGGCAATTTCTGCTTCGCTCCCATAATTGCCAATATCCCGCAAAAAGAACTGCATTTCACAAACGCCTTCTGGTATATAGGTCAGTTCTCTAAATTTATCCATAAAGGCGCCAGAAGAATTAGCAGCACCACCAACCGCTCTGACCTGCAGGTGAGCTCATTTATTAATCCTGATGGCACACTGGCCTCAGTGGTATTTAACCAAACAGACAAAGATATTAGCTTTCATTTTTGGTTAAATGGCCAGTGGGCAGCAGCGAAAGCCAGGGCACATAGCCTGAGCACTGTATTACTGTAGGTGATCAAAAAAAAATGGGTGGTTTGTTTGAAGGTTGAAATTAAAAACAGCCACCCTTTTCAACACTTAAGCTAAACCCCTCTTTTCTAAACCGAGCCAACTTTTAAATTTATGCAACGAAAAAAAATCTTTGGGCGGGCGTTATTAATGCTTGTAGCGATGCTTATGTTTTCATCGCTGACAGCTTTTGGCAAAAACCGTCTTGCTGATTGCGTCAGCAAGACGGGCGTAACTGCGGATTCATTGCAGCCATACCTGACAACCATGGATCAAACGAGTTTACTCGCAAAACAGCCTAAAATTGCTTTTAGGGATCCCTCAACAAACAGTTCCCTGGATCAGATAAACATAGATACAGCCACTAAGTATCAGACCATAGACGGGTTTGGTTTCTGCCTGACAGATGGCAGCGCAAGCCTGATTGAGGCCATGGCACCCTCAGACAGGAAAGCTTTATTGGAAGAACTATTTGGACTTAAGGGAGACGCCATTGGCATTAGCTACCTTAGAATCTCTATTGGCGCTTCAGATCTTAGTGACAGCGCTTATAGTTACGATGATAGACCAGCTGGAAAGACGGATAAAAATTTATCCCATTTTTCAATTGCTAAAGCAAAAATCCATTTGGTCCCCCTGTTAAAACAAATCCTTGCCATCAATGCTTCGATTAAGATATTAGGGTCTCCCTGGTCCGCACCTAGTTGGATGAAAACAAATGATAGCTCCAAGGGCGGTAGTCTACTACCAGAATATTTTGAAAGTTATGCCCGGTATTTTGTGCGGTATATTAAAGCCATGCAAAAAGAAGGGATTAGGATCGATGCGATTACCCCGCAAAATGAACCTTTAAATCCTAAAAATAATCCCAGCATGTATATGACAGCTGAAGATCAACGGGATTTTATTAAAAATAATCTGGGGCCCGCTTTTAAAAAGGCTCGACTTACTACTAAAATTCAGATCTATGATCACAATGCAGACAGGCCGGACTACCCTTTAACGATATTAAAGGATCCGGCGGCAGCAGCTTATGTGGACGGGTCTGCTTTTCATTTGTATAATGGAAAGATTACGGCCTTATCAGCCGTACATAATAGCTTCCCGCAAAAAAACATTTATTTCACAGAACAATACACCCCCGATAACGGTTCATTTGCCGGGGATATGCGTTGGCACATTAGCCAACTGATTATTGGTGCCACCAGAAACTGGAGTCGCAATGTGTTGGAATGGAATCTGGCCATTGACCCTAATTTGGGTCCCCATACCCCGGAGGCTGCACAACGTGTCTGGGTGCGCTCACCATAGAGCGTACATTAATTAGCAGGAACCCATCCTATTATATTATTGCGCACGCCTCGAGGTTTGTGCCTGCCGGCTCTTTAAGGATTGGTTCCAACGAAATCCAAGGTGTTCCAAATGTGGCTTTCCTTACGCCTGCCGGCCAAAAAGTTTGTATCCTTGTCAATACCACGGATCAAAAGCGCAGTTTTAATCTTTCTTTTAATGGAAAAGTGGCGCCCATTTCACTCAGTAGTGGTGCAGTGGCGACACTAGTTTGGTAATTGCAAAGCGATCTTATAATTTAGTGTAAACTAAAGCTATCAAGCATGAAACAAAAAGCACTCCTACCCCGGCTCCTGTCCATTAGCCTACTGCTACTTGCAGTCGCTGTTCAGATTGCCCCCTTGCAGGCAAGCGGGCAATCTGCAGTTGACAATACTCGGGGCATTTACACCCATGTAGTGGCCCATAGAGGCGCCTGGAAAAAAACAGGACTACCGGAAAACTCCATCGCCTCACTTCAAAAAGCCATCAGTCTTGGTTGTATGGGCAGTGAATTTGATGTGCAACGCACAATCGATGATTCCCTGGTAGTAAATCACGATCCGACTTTCAATGGATTGACCATTGAAAAAAGTACGTACCAACAGTTAATGGGAACGCCCCTTAAAAATGGCGAGCACCTGCCTACGCTCAGGCAATATTTAAGTGCTGCGCTCATTAATGGTAGTCACACTACCCCCGTTTTGGAAATCAAGCCTTCAGTTGTGAGTAAGGCCAGGGCCATCCAAACGACAAAGGCTATATTAGGCATGGTCAGCCAGTTCAAAGCTATCCAGAAAATTATTTTTATCAGCTTTGATTATGAAGTGTTAAGGGAGATTCACAGGCAGTATCCCAACGCCATTACGCAGTACCTGAATGGCGATAAATCGCCGGCTACCTTAAAAGCAGACGGCATCAGTGGTGCAGATTATCACTACAGCGTTTTTCAAAAACATCCGGATTGGATCAGGGAGGCAAAAGACAAATCAATTATGCTCAATGCCTGGACGGTAGACGACACATTGACCATAGATTGGTTATTGGCCAATGAATTTGATGCCATTACCACAAATAAACCTGAGCTAGTGGCTGCCAGAGCGGCCAGACATGCAAAAATCTATGGTCACAAAAAATTGGTCTTCTCTGATGAGTTCAATCAAGGTGGTGCACCTGACAGAAATTTCTGGAAATACGACACAGGTAGCCATGGATGGGGCAATCATGAACTTGAAAATTATACAGACGGCGATCGTAATAATGTCTTTATAAAATCCGGACTCTTGCATATTGTCGCGCAAAAAGATGCGAATCAGCCCAAAGGCTATAGCAGTGTGCGTATGGTGCAGAAAAAGGGCTTTTTGTTTGGCAGGCTGGAAGTCCGGGCAAAGCTTCCCCCCGGACGCGGCCTGTGGCCTGCCATTTGGTTATTGCCTGACCGGTTTAGCTATGGTGGATGGCCTGCCAGCGGGGAGATTGACCTGATGGAAAATGTGGGATACAATCCGGATTCTGTATTTTTTACCATCCACACTGAGAAGTACAACCATGTAAAAGGAACGCAAAAATCAAAAGGTATTTTTGATTCAACACTTTATTCACGCTTCCACACATATGCCCTGGAATGGACCCCTGAAAAAATCACATTTTTCCTGGATGACCATAAGGTTTTCAGCTTTGCCAATGAACATGGAGTGCCTGGTTACAAAAGCTGGCCTTATGATAATCCATTCCACTTGATTTTAAATATTGCGGTCGGTGGAGACTGGGGCGGAAAGCATGGTATAGATAATAATGTATTCCCGGCCACCATGCTGGTGGATTACGTAAGGGTTTACCAATAACACAAATATGCATTTATAGATTTATAGATATCTCCTTTTGGATAATAAATTAAAATAATAAGCAAATCTCCTACTATGACTTATTTTGATACGGATTCACATGCGCCTAATTATAGCGCTGTTGTGCGGCTTTTAAACCCATTAAGAAGCCTGTACAAATCTTTACTAAAGACAACCTTGTTATTACTAGCGCCGGTGACCCTTACCTTTTCTTTCGCCACTAAATCTGAAGCCCAGTTTTTAAAAGTAGCCGGGACACAAATTACGGATGGGACTAATACCAATTTTATTATAAGAGGTGTTGGATTGGGCGGCTATATGTTGCAGGAAGGTTATATGTTTCATGTTGGTTTTTTGGGTACGCAAACAAAGATTAGAGAGAAAATTCAGGATATAGTCGGTGCTGCTAATACGGAAAAGTTTTATAAAGACTGGCATCATAAGTTTATCCAAAAGGCAGATATAGATTCTATGGCTGCCTGGGGTTTTAACGCTATCCGGTTGCCCATGCATTACAATCTCTTTACACTACCCATTCAAAAGGAACCAGTAGCTGGTCAAAATACCTGGCTACCTGAGGGATTTACATTGGTGGATTCATTACTTTCCTGGTGTACTCAGGCGCATATCTATCTGATACTCGATTTACATGCTGCCCCAGGTGGACAAGGAGGTGATTTGCCTATCAGTGACCGCGACCCTCAATTGCCTTCTCTTTGGCAATCAAAAGCCAATCAGGACAAAACAGTGGCACTCTGGGAAAAATTAGCCGAACGTTATAAAGACGCGCCTTATATTGGCGGTTATGACCTGCTCAATGAGACCAACTGGGGTTTTACGGACAGTACTGATACCAGGGGCACTCGAGAACAAAAAAACCAGCCTTTATGGGATCTGCTGAAAAGAATTACGCTGGCCATCCGGCGTCTTGATAAGCGTCATATGGTGATACTGGAAGGCAATGGATTTGCCAACAATTATCACGGATTGGATAGTTTGTGGGATAACAATATCGTGCTTAGTTTCCATAAATATGGTAATTTTAATACCCAAAAGTCTATCCAGTATTTTTTAGACCTCAGAGAAAAACTGCATGCCCCCATCTGGCTGGGCGAATCTGGAGAAAACTCCAACAACTGGTACACCCATTGCATTAGACTTATGGAAGACAATCAGATTGGCTGGAGTTGGTGGCCCTGGAAAAAAATGGGACTAAATAATCCGCTGGAGATCAAAACACCTAAAAATTACCAGGCTTTTATTAGATACAGCGCCGGCAAAGGACCTAAACCCGACTCAGCTACTGGTAAAGAAATTTTAAGTGAATGGCTCAAAAACATTCAGATTGGTCATAATATTATCCATAGAGATGTAATCTATTCTATGTTCCAAAGTGTACAACATCCGGCGACTGCTCCTTTTGCCCCCTACGCACTGGGAAAACGTCCCTGTTATATACTCGCAGCGGATTATGATTTAGGTGGCAATGGATACGGGTATCTGGATAAAGATACAGCACGTTATCAATATACACCAGGCGTACACACAGATGGCAATAAAGGGCATCAGTACCGTAATGACGGCGTAGATATTCGGATTGATTCCACAACTGGCAAACCATATGTATTTTCCATCCAAGACGGCGAATGGCTGTCTTATAGCCTGCAAATTGCCGATGCAGGAAAGTATAGGTTGCAACTGGATTATGCAATAGGACAAACAAAAGAAAACGCTGATACAACGGCACATATTGATATTCTACAGGGAACAACCAAAGTGGGTCAATTAGACCTCGATCTCGGTCTCGGAACTCAACAGGAACCTGGTAGCCCCCAAAACAAGCATTTTACCATTAGCAAACCTATAAATATCGGCTTAGGAGCCAGTTCAAATGCAGGGCCAATAAGGTTAAAATTTAATCATTCAGGGCTGCTATTAAGAGGGATAATTATCAAAGAAATGGGGCAATAGGGCAATTTTATTGGTAGCTAAAATGCGCAAATATCGATGCTGAATGAAGCAAAAATGAGTTATGTTGCTGCAAATTAAGTAAGACAATAGTCCAGCTCAATTTGCAGCAATTTTTTTTGGCAGAATTTGGAGCAGAATTTGCAGTAAATTTTCTTAGGAAATGGGGACCTAGTCCTAATCAGCCTTGCGTCCACCTAATATTCACCTTAAATTGCACGGATATGCCTATGGTCTTTAAAAAGATGTTGATTGCAGTGGATGGCAGTCCATGTTCAGAAAACGCAGCTAAACATGGTCTGGAACTCGCAACCACGTTACAGATACCCGTTGCCTTATTTTCTGTCATTGACAGAAGTCAGGAAATCATCCCAACGGATTTGGAAGTAAAGCCTATTCAAACAGGTACATTTTTGGAGGAGCAAGCTAGAAAAAATATCCGGCACATAATGGAGAAGTTTGTTCCCAGAACGATGGAAGGACAGGTGCAGGAAATACTCACCGAAGGGCTACCCAGAGAAGAAATTCTGCGTAAATTAAAGGACTGGCAGGCGGAGATCCTGGTTGTCGGTACGCATGGCAGAAAAGGTCTTGCTCATTTGCTTTTGGGAAGTACCGCAGAATACCTGGTGCGTCATGCTAAAATCCCGGTGTTGGTCATTCCTTATGATGGGCCTGATGTATAACATGCTGATTGATACAAAACATTTACACCTCCGGTGATATTAGACTGCTTAGTCTGGATGATCCGGCCCTTATTATCATAAATCTGGCAGGTAGTAATATATGCGGTGGCAATACTATCCAAAATCCTGGTCTTGGTCCAGGTAACCAGACCTTTGGTACTGACTTGAGTACTGCTGGCCATAATCTGACTCGGAGTAATAGCATGGGGATGCGTAGATGTACTGGCAATCTGCAGGTAACTATGAAAGCGCAAAGTCTTTTACATTTACCAGTCTCATAGCAAAACTGTAAGTGTAATTTTGCAGGTCAAAGACTTTAGATTTTGGCTCGCATCTCGAATTACTGCACATTCCTTATAAATCCGATATCCTGGCTCAGAGCTATATTTTATATTAAACGACATTGGTTTGAAATAGTTAACCCTTTCAAGTTGTCTGAAATAAATATATCCTTAATTGGACCTTTCCAAACAAACTGCAGTTGAATCATCCAAATTCATATACGGTACATGGGGGAAGTAGATGGTGAGTCGTTTGTATTGCCTATCATTATTATTTGATTCCAAATAGAGTGTAATATAAAATTTCAGAAATAGTTTATTGTTATAAATCATATTGATCAAGGATAAGTAGTAAAGTACTCCTTACTCGATTTTAAAAGAACTGTTTAATATTGTAATTAGCTATCGTATTTGCCAATTCCAAAGGACTTATTCCCGAATCATTTCTATTGTTAACATCTGCTCCATAAACAAGCAATAATTTAATCATTTCACCCTTTCCCTTGGATTCGAATACAGCTCGCCATAATGGTGTATTTCCATAACAATCTTTAATTTCAATTTCAGCCCCATGCTCGAGTAGCAATGCAGCTGTGTTAATAAGATAATTTTGAGCTGCATAATGTAATGGAGACCACCCTTTATTATCCTTGATGTCAAGGATAGGATTACTCTTTAATAATTGCGCGACCATTTCAACTGATTTACTAAGTACAGCATAAAAAATTGCGCTTCGTTTGTCTCCATCTTGGTAATCAATTGTCTCTCCGTTCTGCCAATTATCAATATAGTTCAAATCATTGCCCAATATTGCTTTAATAGTTTGATCTGATAATTTTTTATTTTCTTTTTTCTTCATATTTATGGCCTTCTATTTCGTTTCTATCTTCTAATTGATATAAATCAGAATTGTTTTCTTCCTCGATAACCTGCTGTCGCGTGCTTCCCTTTTTTTTGTGCATCACCTTCCTTACATTCCATTCTTCACCAGGTTTATGACCAATGTCTGTTTCATCTTCATTCAAAACTTTACCTGTATTTGGATCAACCATTTGTTCTTTATTAGTTCTTGCTATTTCTTGGCTGATCCTTTTTGGTTTTATTTTTGTATTCTTTCTTCCCCTGAAATTGTGGTTGTTGCCGCACCTGGAGTAAGTGCAATTCTTTTTTTTACATCCTTGGATTCAAGGCCTTCTAATTCAATTGCGTTTATTATCTTATTTTCACTAAAGGCATAAGTGCTATTATACGTATATTTATCAGCCAACGGATCAACCTGCCAAAATCTACCAATTTGGGGGATCACCCATACGGTATTTGAACTCATACATATCCACGCCCAAAAACTCATTGAGCTCCTGCTTCTGAATGTGTTCTTGTAATTATGCAGAGTGCCTGCGGCGATTAATCCTATCCCGTTTTGCTGCAACCCAAATGGATAATAACTATTCACCTCCATTATCGGACTAGCTACATTATAATCTTCCGTAATCACCATACGGGGATTACCCAGCTGATCCCTCAAGAAATAATTATACCCAGCGCTGTCTATTGGCATCTGGTCTTGCCCTGCCTTCCCCTGTTGAAAAGAACTGTAACGTATCCTTGGTATAAACCGCATTGCCAACATATAGGGTTGTGGTCACTTTAGCAGGCAATGTTGTGGAGTCCACAACCCGTTTCCTTAGTTTACTGCCCGATGCATCATAGCTATAGTAGATGCTGCCCTTACCACTGATCCTGATAACGTCAGGTAAATTTAAATAGTTATACCCTATTAATGAAATCTTTTTATTGGCATCACTGCTCATATTACCATTTCCGTCATAGGTATACTCCAGCGCCAGGTTAGACCCATCCTGAAAATCCCCCAGCTGATCCTGACTGTCTGAAGGAACATTACCTGTTACTTTGATCAGCTTATTACTATTTGACTGATAACTATAGGCTAACTGATCGATTATAGCCGAATTGCCACTGTTTTTAAGCCCATACTGGTTCATGGTCTTAATATTACCATTCTGATCATAGCTCAGGTTGCTGACGCTGTAATTAACTTGCTGGTTGCTGAAGGCAGTCCCCTATACTGCCCGAAACTCACATCAAATAAAATAATAGTCCTAATGTAGAAATTTGGAAGTTATTTGCGTTGAAGTCGTTCGAAATACACTCCTTTTCCGTCCTTTGAATCCCAGAACTGATCATCTTCTATATCGATATTCAATTTCTTCAAATAACTTAATAGAACAGGCTTGTTAATCCGCTTAGGCTTAATTCGATTTTCATAATTGGTTGTATCTTCAAATGGCTGCACTTCCCCAACGGCATAATAAACCCACCTATGTGTTTCTTTAATGGCATAAACTACCCTTTCAGTCTCTTTATTGTTCGAATAATCACGATAAGTCAGATAGAATGCAGGTAAATCATCCTTGCTGTATTTAATGTTGGTGAATGAAACAGAGATTGCAGATAGGGAATTTCTTTCACACAAGCGGTATATCAAACTGGAATATCCATCTATTAAATTTGCAATAAAAGCAGTTTTATTGGGTAGATTTTTTGGTTCCCATATTAAATACTTCCTTACCCCATTGTATTCTGGTTCTCCAATGTATATTTTGTCTGGATCAATCCTGCGGATTGATATTCTATATTCCTGGACGGGGCCATCATTTGATATCTTATCAATCATTTTTTGGCAAGCCTGAACATCTTTGTCAATGACCGTTAGCGTTAAATACGTAAACTTATCTAAAATCATAATTTATTGCATTATTTTTAATATTTTTTCCAAAATTGTCGTACGAATAACAGAATTGGGGTCGTTCTTCCTTATTGTTTTTCGTATTTCTGACTATTGGATTTTTTATGATCAAATTCTTCATTGTGATGAACGCCATCCTTGTAGTTATATTGAATATTGGGCCTAATTTTCCCCACTTTATTGCCGTTCTTATCTACCTGCTGTTGATTTTTTCGGAATTCTGTTGCATCTCCATTGTTCAACTTCTCAACTCTTTTATCCAAAGCGTCATTGTGATTTTTTGAGCCATGCTGAGGAGACTTTCCCCCAACTATTGATTTTGTCGATTGGTCTGGGTAATAACTATTGTTACCCTTAAAAATGGCGAACCTATGGGAATCCTTATATCTTTAACCTGATCGGGATTGTTATAAGCCCAGATAAAAGCAGCAGTTGATGTTCCAAATATTAAGCCAATAGGGCCCGTAATAAACATTAAGCCACCAGCTTATCAATAGCTTTAGCCAGTGCTCTATCCTTATCTGTGACAATATCGCCGGCGTCATGAGTACTTAATTTGATATCCACTGTATTCCAGGTATTTGACCAATTTGGGTGATGATTTAGTTTCTCCGCGATTAGCGCCACCCGAGTCATAAATGCAAATGCTTCACTAAAATCCTTAAAGGTGAATATTCTACATAATTGATTGTTTTTTTCTTCCCACATAATATTTTTTTTAAAGATGCTGGCGAGTGTAATTACCGCCTTTTATAATCTGGCGCAATATACATGCCACGGCCAAATAAACGGCAATTTTCAATAAATCACGCAGGTGTAAAATTAATTTTTTCGAGGATTAACCAAGGATTTTGCAGCCAATGTGCCTGCAAAAGCTGTTTTATAACGGATTTGGATTCAAATTGCACTACCCTTTGACTACAATTTAAAAACGGGCAGGCTAAGCAGTCCATTAATTTAACTGCCGCCAACCCGTTATTTTATATAATCCCCTGTTTTTTTTAGTACTTATATGTGCCCTTAGTGAAGGTTGTGGAAACTTTTACACTAATTATCCATTTTACAGAGCTAAATCGGACCTAAAATCCGACTTGTATTTTGTGTGCTACTTCACCAAAGGGTTAAAATCCCCCTCTTCCACCGCCGCCGCCACGACCGCCACCGAAACCACCTCTACCGCCGCCAAAATCACCTCTTGGAGGACGATTTCCACCGGGTCCCTGACGCATACGCTTACCACCGAATTTACGCAGGTTATAGGTAAAGGTTAGCATAAAATAACGTTTCAAGACGTTACTTTGGGACCAACCGATAATATTATCTGTTCTGGTAAAATTAATGCCTTTGTTCTGATTTAATATATCGTTAACGGAGAGTTTCAACTCACCGGCCTGATCTTTAAAAAGGTGTTTTGTGATCCCTGCATTCCAAATAGGGATGGATGTATTTTGCCCCGCAGGCAATCCTGCATAAAATCTATAATTAAAGTCAGAGCCGATTTCCCAGCCGGATTTAGAATACCAGGTTCCGTCAAACCCAATAGACTGGGAGTAATAGTTACCGTCTTGATTATTACTAACGGTATAACTGGCAAAGTTGTAGGTCGGATCCGTTGAGAAATCAATATCAACATCTTCACTCAGGTTTGTGGTCCAGCCGATACGTTGACTAAGTGTCGTTGTATAGGTATAACTATGCACATCATTAATTAAACTGGCTTTACGCTGATTGGATATGCGTGTAGACAAGTTAAGATTAGATTTTGGTGTATTGATCGGGAATCCCCAGTTCAGATAACCGCTGACATTATAAAACCCATTCATATTGATCGGTACGGTAGAATCTCCGCCATTCGATAGTCTATAAATGGCATTAACAATATTGTGTTGGGTGATATCAGCACTGATGGTGGCAAAGAAGGTCTTGTTGTTTTCCCTGTCAAAATTAGTATAGCGTAACATAAAGTTATGCCCAAATTCCTGTTTCAGATCAGGATTACCGCTGGTGATATGCAACTGATTGGAGTTATCTACAACTGGTTGTAACTGGGTTACACTTGGTTGGCTGGTACGTCCACGGTAATTAAAACGCAACCTCCTCGTATTAGAGAATTTATAAGATAGAGAGGCGGTTGGATACATATTGACATAATCCTGGGACAGGTGAATATCTTTGGAGATATTATCGCTCTTCAAATGCCCCAGTTGTACGCCTGTACCGGCGCTGAAGTTTAAGCTACCATTATTATACATATAGCTCAGCGTTGCCCTATTGGACTGATAAGTGTTCTCATATAAGTTCGTCAGATCCTGATTCGCTTCGGTAAATCCACCGGTTGTACTGTCATAATTATAAGTCTTTCGATCAGAATTGGTTTTACTATAGGAGTTGCCGATCTCTAATTGCAACATCTGGAATTTTGCAATAGGTTCTGTATAAGAGAGGGTTGTATTGATCGATTTGTTTTCATTCACAGAAGAATACCGTTGATTGGTCAAGCTATCTCTATCATTCTCATAGGTATAGATATCCGCAAAATTAGTCCCTTCGTTTTCATTACGATTGGCAGAGAGATCAACATCCAGAGAGATCGTACGGCCTTTCTTTTTAAAGGCGTGGCTATAAGTAGTTCCCACAGACGCATCATAGCTATTGGAGGTGCTGGTATTTCTGGAGTTAGAACGGCTGATATTGGAGGTATCACCGTCAATCAACTGCGCAATCTGACTGGAAGATGTGCTATTGCTGTTCCCTCTACGAATATTAATATTAGGACGGATTCTTAATCTGTTACTAGAATCAAAGTTCGTTTCCAGATTCAGGTTAAACCGGTGATTCTGATTATCTGTAATTCCCAGGCTATTTCTGTTGGTTAACTGGGAAGTATCCTCGCTAAACAAGTTCTGATTAAATGATTTGCTGTCTTTTTCCTGATGGATTTTATTATAAAAATAACTACCTGAAAATTCTGTTTTCTTAGAAAATTGATCTCTGTAATTAATACCGGCTGAAAGGGTTTTATTCAGACCATTATTATCACCACCGTCTCCCCTGGTAAACATCTGTTGATTGACATTATTAAAATTACCTAAGAAACCGATCCTTTTATCCCCATCCATACGAAACAGGCGAGCATTGATATTATAAAGCCCGTTTTTAAATTCGGCGTCATCATTACCGATTCCGGCGGAAGAACGGCCAAAAGAACCTTTTCTTTTATCCTTCTTGGTGACGATATTAATGGTTTTAATCGTATTTCCATCATCAAAACCACTAAATTCTGCCTGATCACTTTTGCCATCAAATACCTGAATTTTATCTACAACATCTTTTGGCAGATTCTGCGTAGCCAGTTTCGGATCATTGCCGAAAAATCTTTTCCCATCTACGAAAACCCTGGAGACGGCTTCTCCCTGGCTCTGAATAGAACCATCCTTACTCACTTCCACACCAGGCAGTTTCTTTAAGAGATCCTCTACGGTTGCATTGGGTTTGGTCCCAAATGCATCCGCATTAAACTCGGTAGTATCTCCTTTTAAGGTAACTGGCACAATGGCCGTTACCACAACCGTACCTAGTTCATTGAGTGTCTGTTGTAAGGTGATCTCTCCAACATTTAGATCCGGATTTTGCTTACTGAGCGATACGTACCGATCCACGACATCATATCCCTGAAAGGATATGCGCATAATGTAGGTTGTCAGATCAAGATTGCTAAAGCTAAAGCGTCCGGTACTATCGGACAGGGTTCTTTTGATACTGGCTGTATCGGCCGCCTTTAATAAGGAAATCGTCGCCCTATTGACATTGTTGGAGATCGTGTCTACGATCTGACCGGATATTTTCCCATTGCCAGAACCCGACTGAGCATTCGCTTGGCCTATTAACAGAAATCCGGCGATAATACTTACGACAATTCTGAAACGCATAATATTTTTGAGCTATATTTTAAATAAAATTCGACTTGAGCAGTTCACTTAAGTTTAAGCAAAGGTCTATCTCTGAGGGCTAAAACAAGCCTCTTTCGGTAGAAACATGGAAAGATTAGGTTAAATTAAGTTAACCCCTCACATAAACAAGGTGTTTTGGTCAAAAATAAAGCATTCTCGAGTAGGTAGCAGCCAAATACAAGCCGCAAATTAAATGTGCAACGCAGTAAACTAACAATCGCTATTCAGTGTATCAGAAAATATCCAAAAAGGGCTAAGCTGACCGTACAGGTTAAAAGGAATTCTTCCACATCATACTCTCAACCGGCTTATTAGGCTGGCCACTGTATTTTGCATTTTTCTTCTGGTTGTATTTAATCTCAATCTCTCCTTCGACCGGAAAATAAATTAATTGACCGATTGGCATAAACTTATAAACCCTGACAGGCTGTTTGCAGGAGATTTCAAGGGTCCAGTTACCACAAAACCCTACATCGCCCTTCCCTGCTGTTGCATGAATATCAATACCTAACCGACCAGTAGAGGATTTCCCTTCTAAAAACGGCACGTGTTCATGTGTTTCAGTATATTCCTGGGTCACTCCAAGGTAAAATCTATCGGGTTGCAGCAAAAAGCCTTCCTCAGGAATCTCAAAAAATTCGATTTCATTATGCCTTTTGGCATCGAGTTCCAGGTCTTTGTACATTGCCAGTGTGCTGCCTAAATGTACATCATAACTATTACTGCCCAGTTGTTCACGTACAAAAGGTAATATCTTGATTGTCCCTTTGTCCATTTCTTCTAAAATCCTTTTATCCGATAATATCATGAATGCCTTGTGGTTTAAGATTATATTTGCAAATATATAGCTTATCCAACATTTTTAAAGAAACCCGCAGTTTATATGCCTTTGTTTTATCACGACACCCCCGCAGAAGATATCCGGTTAGCCATTTGGCAGATAACAGAACAGGAAGATTTCTTCCTGGCCAAAGTACCTTTAAGCAAAGTCATCCAACATCCCCATAAAAGAAAACAACACCTGGCTGGCAGGTACCTGCTTGCCTTTTTGGCGCCCGATTTCCCGATTGGTGAAATTGCGATAGCCGATAGTAAAAAGCCGTATCTAAGAGATGATAAATACCACTTTTCCATCTCTCACTGCGGCGATTACGCCGCAGCGATTCTCAGCAAAACAAAAAGAGTAGGTATTGACATTGAAATCTTTGATTCAAAAATCCTGCGTATTCAACATAAGTTTTTAAGTAATAAGGAGCTGGATTTTATAAGGCAGGAAAAGCAAAATCCATTATCTCTGTATACCACCTTATGGTGCGCCAAGGAAGCGATCTACAAATGGTTCAGTTTTGGACGTGTTAATTTTAAAGAAAACATCCAATTATCCCCTTTTTTATTAAAAAACGATGGATGTTTTAATGGTCGTTTTGTAAAAGAAAATACGGATGCTGCTTTACTGGTAAGATATAAACTATTCCAGAAGATAAGTATGACGTGGGTTTCAGAGGAATAAAAAATATCCCGCACGAGGCGGGATATAGATAAAAATGTGTTAGTAAGCACGAAAAAATAATTTCCGTACACAATATTAAAACTACTTTTGGCTAATGCAAAATAATTTCCCTATTTTTTTATGCACAATTGTCTTTTGAATTGTGCATTACTTCCAAATCCTGATCAGATTTTCCTTTTTTTGACGATCCATTTTTCACATTTTGTCAGTGCATTTATTTAAATCTTCGACCCGACAGCACTGGATTTTTTATGTCTTAGATGTACCTTAGTCTGGTCAGTCTAAATCAGACCAAGAAATAACAAACTTATTGGCAATAAATTAGCCAGCTATCGTAATTTTGGCCTCAAATAATTAAAACCACTTAATCCTGATTCGACCATGGAGTTTCCACAACCTGTAAGCGCAAAATGGATCGCTGAATTAATCAACGCCGAGCTGAACGGTGACGCAGATTTAAAAGCCAGCGGTATAAATGAATTACACAAAGTCAAAACAGGGGACATTGTTTTTGTTGACCATCCCAAATATTATGACAATTGCCTCAGTAGCCTCGCTAGCCATATAATTATTAATGACAAAACAGTTAAAAAACCTGAAGGTAAAGTCCTGCTTTATACTGCAGAACCTTTTGAAGCCTATCTGAAAATCGTGCAACACTTCAGACCATTTACTGCCGCTGCCGCAATGATTGATCCCAGTGCAGTCATCGGCGTTAATACCATTATCAGCCCAGGTGTATTCATTGGTAAAAATGTGATTATTGGCGACGATTGCCTGATCTATCCCAACACGACAATCAGTGATTATACACAAATTGGCAACCGTGTTGTCATCCAATCTGGTACTGTTATCGGCAGCGATGCTTTTTATTATAACACCCGTAAAACTGAGCCAACCTGGTATCGTAAAATGCAAAGCTGCGGTCAGGTGATCATCGAAGATGACGTAGAAATTGGTGCAAATTGTACGATCGACCGAGGAGTTACAGATGCTACCCGGATCGGTCAGGGAACCAAAATTGACAATCTGGTGCATATTGGCCATGATACTGAAGTTGGTCGTAACTGTTTATTTGCTGCCCAGGTGGGTATTGCCGGGGCTACTAAAATAGAGGACGGGGTTACGCTTTGGGGCCAGGTGGGCGTGAGTAAAACCCTGACCATCGGCCAAAATGCAACTGTGCTGGCACAAAGTGGTGTACCTTCTTCTTTAAAAGGTGGCAAGACCTATTTTGGTTATCCAGCCGAAGAGGCCGGGTACAAAAGAAGAGAGTTGGTATGGGTAAAACGCATCCCTGAGCTCTGGAAAAAGGTATTTCAGGAAGAAAATAAATGATGAGGTATAAGACTTACAAACAGAGCAGTGTTATATGCAGCCGATAATTTTGGCCTGATTTTAGTCTGAACTACTTAAGTTATACAATTTAAAAATGGATTTTCCGGGTTCAAAGCTGCTCTTCTAGGATCAAATCGCAGTACTTTTTATTGCGTTTACCCTTTTCATCAGAAACTAGCAGTTGGAAATGATTGAATGAATAAAACAAATTGATTTTGAGTCAACAACCGACCCTTTTAAAGCGACCCAGTCTGATTGAGTTTATCCCTTTTATTATCTGGCTGCTCATCATATTTATCTTACTGACTTTGCCTGGTAAGGATTTTGCCAAGGTGGATATGCGCATTCCATTTGAGGATAAGATTGTCCATATGGGGCTGTTTGGTGGTGTCGTATTTTTCTTTGGACTCGCCTATCGTAAACTTCCTTTCACCTTTGTAAAGACCAGACTTGTTTTTATGGTACTGATTGCCACGGCTTATGGTATCATTATGGAGTTTATTCAGAAATATTGCACCAATCACTCCAGGTCATTTTCCTATGAAGATATGTTAGCCGATGGCCTGGGTGCCATTATCGGCTACTTTTTGATCCGCTATATTATTCTTAAACTTAATGCCAAAATGCTAAAATAAGCCCTTGATAAGCTTGTTTATCTATTTGAATGAAGCGTGCCTAATTTAAGCATGTCTGTTTTTTGGGCAAAAAAAGCACAGGGATAACAGATAATTTTATTGTCCAACATTCCAATCTGTGCGTTTAAGCCAGCCAATCTTTACGCCATTTGCAATAAATGGCTGGTTAGCATGCTAGTTCGTTTGGTCCAATAATCTCGTAATAGCTATTTTTTAACGTCTTTGGACAGTTTTTTTTGTAAATTCACGCAGAGTAATACCGTAGACATATAGCAGGGTGGTTATCAAAAGGCAACCAAAGGCGCCTACTTAGCCAAAAATAAATGGACAGCAGGTGTGGGCAGCTGAATTTCTATTAACTTTGCGGTAATTTTAAGTGCATTAAAAAATTAACATTGAAATCGTCGACCATCAAGGGGAAACATATTGCAGGACTCATTATACTGTTACTCTTTATTGACCAGGCTTTTAAGATTTATATCAAAACACATTATTATCTGGGCGAAGAGCATAAGATACTGGGTGACTGGTTTCGGCTCCATTTTGTTGAAAACGAGGGCATGGCCTGGGGACTTCAATTTGGCGGTTCTTTTGGCAAAATTGCGCTGACGCTTTTCAGATTGGTAGCTGTAATCTGGGGTACGTTTTACATCCGTAATCTGATTCGGAAAAAAGCCCATAAAGGATTTATTATCTGTGTTAGCCTAATATACGCAGGTGCCGCAGGCAATCTGATTGATAGTATGTTCTATGGCTTGATTTTCAATGCCAGTCACCTGGGCAGTCATCATGTAGCGCAGCTGTTCCCTCCAAGTGGCGGATATGCCCACTTTTTACATGGCCGCGTGGTAGATATGCTGTATTTCCCGATGATTGATACGGTGCTTCCAAACTGGGTGCCTTTTTGGGGCGGTAAGGAATTTACTTTTTTTGATCCTGTCTTTAACCTGGCAGATTTCTATATCTCCTTTAGCTTTTTTATGCTGCTGCTATTCCAGCGTAAATTCTTTCCGGATATGGGTAAAAAAGAGCACGGGCAGCCTTCAGATCAAAAGGCTGACTTACCGCAGGAGTTAAATCCAACGCTCAATATCCAACAGGAAAACAATACGGGCGATGAACCGCATAGCACCAGTACGGTGAATATCAAATCCATGCCATAAACAAAATGGCTGAGCCTTTTATTTAACTCAACCAATAAAAAAGCGCGATCTAAAATCGGGCATACCTGCCTAATTAGATCGCGCTTTTTTTCTATGCGGTGTATGGTCTTGAAACCGTGTTAGTCAATATCACCACACATGTTTACCGGTACCACCCACTCATCGAACTGTTCAGGGGTCAGATAGCCAAGTGCTACTGCTGTTTCCTTGAGTGTGGAACCATTTTTATGGGCAGTTTGGGCGATTTCTGCGGCTTTGTAATAACCTATTTTAGGGTTGAGCGCTGTAACCAGCATCAGGGAATTATCCACATGCTTTTTAATATTGGCTTCTATGGGCTCAATTCCAACAGCACATTTATCATTAAAGCTCTTGCAGCCATCGCCAATCAATCGTGCACTATGCAGGAAGTTATAGATCATCATCGGTTTAAACACATTGAGTTCAAAATGACCGGTCGCGCCACCAATATTTATCGCCACATCATTACCTAAGACTTGTGCAGCAATCATGGTTAATGCTTCGCACTGGGTAGGATTCACTTTGCCCGGCATAATAGAGGAACCAGGTTCATTATCCGGAATATGAATCTCTCCGATACCGCTTCTAGGTCCACTGGACAACATCCGGATATCATTGCCAATTTTCATCAGACTCACAGCCACTGTTTTTAAGGCACCATGGGCTTCCACGATGGCGTCATGTGCTGCCAGGGCTTCAAATTTGTTATTTGCGGTAATAAATGGCAGGCCTGTAAGTTCTGCAATTTTTTCTGCTACCAGTTTAGCGTAGCCTTTAGGCGTATTGATACCGGTTCCTACCGCGGTTCCGCCCAGTGCCAGTTCACTTAAATGCGCCAGTGTATTTTGAATGGCTTTCAGGCCATGTGTCAGCTGGGCTGCATAGCCGCTGAACTCCTGTCCAAGCGTAAGTGGGGTGGCATCCATAAAATGGGTTCTGCCGATTTTAACTACTTTTTTAAAGTCTTCCGCTTTTTTCTTCAAGGTGTCACGCAACTCGGTGAGGTGCGGGATGGTATTTTCAATCAGGATCTTATAAGCAGCGATATGCATCGCTGTTGGGAAAGTATCGTTAGAGGACTGACTCTTATTGACATCATCATTGGGATGTAAGAACTTTTCTTTATCGGTCAGCTGACCACCATGAAGTACATGAGCTCTGTAGGCGATGACCTCATTGGCGTTCATATTACTCTGCGTACCACTGCCGGTCTGCCAGACAACAAGTGGAAATTGATCCAGGAGCTGCCCCGCCAGCACTTCATCGGCGACCTGAGCGATCAAATCTGCTTTTTCTTTAGGTAATACGCCCAGCTGCTCATTGGTCAATGCGGCTGCTTTTTTCAGATAAGCAAATGCAGCAATAATTTCTTTTGGCATCTTATTGATGTCTGCCGCTATTTTAAAATTATCGATACTGCGCTGTGTCTGCGCACCCCAATACGCCTGGGCCGGCACTTTCACCTCGCCCATCGTATCCTTTTCAATCCTGTATTCCATACTGTAATGTTATTTAAAATGTTGACTTTAGAAGTGCAAATATACTGGGTTATTTGCAACTGACCCCTATATTCTACCAATCGTTAGCTATTTGGCAGTAAATCTGCAGATATTTTTTGGCAAGCGTCTTAATTGCTGCATGGGTAAAAAAGTCAATAAAAAGTACCCGTGCAAGACCAAAATTTAGCCTTAAAGACCCGCCTTCGTACAAACGCCCCCTTATTAAGTATATAAAATAATAATGAGTAAGTCATCACGGACGAAAATGACCAGGGAGTCCAAAATGCAGCCCAAAATAACCCCTTATATACCGATTAGCTGGTAGGCAGATAAAACAAATTACCCTTAAACAGCATCTGACTACTGATTTAAGTGTTACACCACCCTTTATAACTTCCTCCTAATATAATATTTACTGCAAGCGATTTTTTCTGGATTCTTTGACGATCCATGGTATGGATGGTAATGGACCTGCGCTACGCTACGGATTTACCTACAATACAGATGACTTGGGTGTTTATAGCGGCTACAATACGGATTACTGGGACTACCGCAAAGATTACAGAGGAGATCTGAATGTACCCAGGGTTCCTAATAAAATTGACAGCTACAGATGGTTCACTGGATCGCCTACTGCAGATCCAGATGATAGTATAATCGGAACTGCAGATGTAACCCCCATATGGATGGCCCAGGGTAGCTATCAGGAAGATACCAGCCAATCCACCGAGGCTTTAAAAGGCCTCATCTCAACCATCAGTTATCCTACAGGTGGAAAAGCCCATTTCGAATTTGAACAGAACCGGTATGAGTCATTCGTCACACCGGATAAGATAATAGGGGCGGAGGAGTACGCATTAAAACCATTCATTATATAACAGCAGCAGGACAGGACTCCTTGATTAAAAAGTATACCTATGGAACGGGGGGAGAGAATGGTTACGGTGTTACCAAAAATAATCAGGCAGATTATAATTTTATGTACCAGCAATATATAAATACGGCAGGTATTGATCAGCCCAACGACACCTTAGAAAAATTACCTATCTGAATGCCAAGCCTTTTCTAAACAATGCATATAGTAATGGCGCAGCTGTGCTCTACCCTACCGTAACAGAATATAGCTTGTCTGGTAAAAACAAACTTCCTTTAGGCAAGACCATCTATTCTTATAATATAAATTCTAATACAGTTTCTCCAGGAGTGGCGATGACGCCACTCGTTGCCGATGGCAGAGATGCCTGGAGGAATATAAAACTTTATTCAATCTCAGTTTATAAATACCAGACAGGCAGTTACATCCCTGTTAAAAGTCAACATTTTGAATACAGTGCCTTTATTACCAATCACATACCGGCTGCACAAACTTATCTGAACTGGTATTCCCCCATTGAATCCCAGCTGTTAAATCTACAACTGCCGGTGAATGGCCAGGACAAATTTCCGCATGTAAGCTTTACGATTATCTGTGGTGGACTTAAACTAATCAAAGAAACAGATACCCTATATGATGATCAATACACCTCCAGAAAGGTAATTACCTCTACTACTTACCAATATGAGGGACAGCACCTCCAGCCCTCCAGTTCAACAACCATTGACAGCAGGGGACTTAATCAAACCAGGCATTTTTGGTACCCCTTTCAAAGTGGTTTGCCTGGCTATGATGCAACCCAATCTTCGATGCTTTCCACACTTACCAGCAACAATAGAATAGGTTTTCCCGTAGAACAAAAAGACAGCACGGATGGCGTTCTTATGCATACCGCCCGTCAGGAATTTCGCTACCTGGGATCTTATCCATTGCCTGGTGCCATTTACTTCGCTCACAGAGCGGGAGCTGACTTTAAAAAGACAGAAGTACTCGCCTATGACAATCATGGTCATATCACAGAACAAAAAGGAGATGATGGCGTGCTCACTTCTTATCTCTGGGGGTATAACGGTCTTTACCCGGTAGCCAAAATAATAGGAGCCAGTTATCAGTCCGCATTTCAACTAGTCAGTGACGCTGCTTTAAATAACAGTAGTATATCCGATCAAAGCATGCGCGGCGCGTTAGACGCATTGAGAACAGGCTTACCCGGTGCCCGGATTTGGACTTATACCTATTTACCAGGCATTGGCGTTACCAGTGAACAGGGACCTGACGGAACCTTGCAATATTACTCGTACGATTCATTAGGACGCCTGATCTCCATAAGAGATAATGAGGGCAATATTTTGGAGACACACTCCTATCATAATGTAAACCCATAAACTGTCTGCCTTATGAATGATATATTTAATTTTAAAGAACTCCTTAAGTTTAATAGATGCATTTTAAATATTTTTGGAAGGTTTCTCTTGTCAGTACTCTTTATTGGGCTTAGCTGTTGCTGCTTCGGGCAGACCATTAATGGCGAATCGGAGCCTGTAGCCGGTCTGGATTATGTCTATACGTTAAATACTAATATTTCTAATGCCGTATGGAATGTCACAGGTGGTACTGTATTATCCTCTTCCTCCACCCAGGCTACCATTCGTTTCAACCAGCCACTAGATGGACCGGAGTCTTTCGGAACTGCATATATTGAGGTCACAGGCACCTACCTTTCTGCTGAATTGGATGTCATGGTGACTGCAGGCCTTAGTGCTGCATCATTAGATGGCTATCCCAGCAGCATTACTCCTGGCAACACGGTAGAGCTTTATGCAGACATTGTATATGGCGCTGCACAATATGCCTTTAGCTATCAATGGCAGGTTTCTTATAATGAGGGCTATACCTGGTCGACCTTTGCAAGTAATTCAAGTCCATCGCACACCTCACCAAGCCTCACAGAAAGTGCATTATTTAGGGTAATTGTCGATGGAGGTATCAATGTTATCACCACCAATACCTTTGCCGTTGAAGTGGCACCTCCTATTATACCTGGAGCCATGGAACCAGATGTTTCTCTTGCGCCATATGGAGGCAACTCCATGGACACCCTAAAAGCACAACCATCTACCGGTGGAAGCGGTACCATTACTTATCAGTGGCAGGACAGCTCCGCTGCCACTAATAGCGAATGGGTTGATATTGCAGGTGCCACCATCTTAAAATATTTACCGGTGAATATTACCCGTAATCACTGGTATAGGCTAAAATCAACCAGTGGAGCTCAATCTGCTTATTCCATTACTTCACATATAGATGTCATTCCGGCAGAACCCTCTAATATTAGCTCCGCTTATAATTATATCATTACGCAAAAGGGGCTAGCCCCAGAGAGCGATTCAGCAGTTTTCACTACACGACCTCTCAGTGATGCGCCGATGACGATCCAGTATTTTGACGGACTGGGCAGACCAACTCAGACCATACAGAAGAAAAGCTCATTGAATAGCCGAACGGGAACTACAGGTGACATCGTCAGTCTCCACCTCTATGACGGCTATGGAAGAGATAGCGCAGCCCTTTTGCCTTATGTAGCAACGACAAAAGATGGCAGCTACAAAATAGATGCCCTATCGAAGCAACCAGCTTTTTACAACAGCATCAATAGCCCCGACTCTGGACAAGGCGAAAACGGTTTAAACGCCCGTAGTATCCCTTTATATGAACAGTCTCCACTAAGCAGGACATTAGAGTCATTTGCGCCAGGAGACAGCTGGGCAGGAACTGCTGGACAAGCCTCCCCTGCCGCCAGACACTCCGTTAAACACCATTACGCTGTAAATACAGTAAAGGATTCTGTCAGAATATGGCAGATTGGATTTCAGTCCACTCCGGGAGCTGGGCTCAGCACGCCAACCAGCACCGGATATTACTCAGCGGGAACCCTTTATAAAACAGTCCTATTAGATGAGGCAGGTCACCAGGAGATAGAATACAAAAATAAATCAGGGCAGGTCATCTTAAAAAAAGTACAGCTTACAGCTGCATCTGATGACGGTTCCGGTAGCACACCTGCTTATGAAGGCTGGCTTTGTACTTATTACATATTTGATAACCTGGGTGACCTACGCTGTGTCATTCAACCGGATGGGGTTGCTGCCATGGCACATGGCAGCTGGGTGCTCTCCTCCACACTGCTAGCTCAGCAGTGCTTCAGGTATGAATATGACAGCAAGGGAAGAATGGTCATCAAACAGCTCCCTGGTGCCGGTGCCGTTTATATGGCCTACGATGCCAGAAATAGACTGGTTATAAATCAAGACGCAGATATGCGGCCCAGCAGCCTCTGGATTGGCACTAAATATGACAACTTTAACCGGATCGACTCTACCTGGCTGGACAGCCTGCCAGGTGTGACCTTCACCTCCATTTTGTCTGCAGCATCGAGTAGTGAAAGTTACAGAACAGCAGATATTACAGCAGCGAACCTACTGACAGCAACACATTATGATGACTACTCTGGTATAGCGATGCCAACAGGCTTATCGGCCTCCTACAAAAGCACCTGGACCAGCTATTTAATGCCAGCCTCTAACAACACGTTCCCTTATGCCCAATTACCGCAGCAGATTACCGCCACCACACCTGTAAACACCAAAGGGAAAGTTACCTGGACCAGAACTAAAGTACTGGATGTCAGCCCACTGACCTTTATTACCACAATCAATATCTATGATAAAAAAGGCCGGGTCATACAGACGCAGAAGAGCAATATTACTGGCGGCCTTACTATTTACTCCACACAATATAGCTGGTCTGGTCAGCCCCTGGTCAGCATAAACTGGCAATCTAAATTGGGCACCAGACCCGACACGGCGGTTTTAGTGACCAAAATATCCTATGATAAGCTTTGGCGGCCTATAAAAACGGAGGTAAAGCAAACCGACAGCAGATGGGGCGCCAAAACCATGCCCTCCAGCTATACAACACTCTCTACGCAGCAGTATGGAAGCCTCGGCCAACTGAAGAAGCTTTATTTAGGACATAGAAGATCTTCTGCCACCACCTACAGCACCACACCGCTGGAATCCCAGTATTACGAATACAATGCAAGAGGATGGCTATTAGGTATTAACAGACCCTATGTCAGGGATGCTGGCTCCATGGATAGTACCACCACTACCATATCCGCTCTGACGGTCTCAGGAGAGATGTTCACGGAGAGCTCCATGGATGTGCAGAGTGTTAGCTTTCCGGCGACCCATTACTTTGGTTTTGACCTGGGCTATGATAAGGTAAATAATAACCTGATCCAGGGCAAAAGCTATCTGGCCGCTCAGTATACGGGCAATATCACAGGCATGGTCTGGAAAACAGCAAATGACCAAAAGGTCAGAAAATATGATTTTACCTATGATAAAGCCAACAGATTGACGACAGCGGCCTTTGGACAGTATAAGGCTGGTGGGTTCTCTACGGCCAATGTCAATTATAGCGTCTCTAACCTGAGCTATGACCATAATGGCAATATGCTGACAATGAATCAGTATGGTTTAAAATCAGGAAGTACTTCAGCCTTGATTGACCAACTAACTTATCATTACAACACCAGCAGCAATCAGCTTAAAAATGTAGTGGACGCGTCTAATGACGCCTCCACTACCCTGGGCGATTTTCACTATACAGGTACGAAAGCAGCCTCGGCAACTGATTATACCTATGATGCCAATGGCAATTTAATCTCAGATGCAAATAAAAAGATTTCCGGGATTGTCTATAATATTTTAAATTTACCTCAGCGTATTACCCTAACAGGTAAAGGTACAATCAGCTATATCTATGATGCAGCTGGTAATAAATTGCAGAAAAAGACACTACAAGGTGGGGTAACTATCACAACCACCTATCTGGAGTCTTCCATTTACCAAAATGATACGCTGAAGTTCTTTGGCACACCACAAGGAAGGGTACGACCAGTAGGAAGTAGCTTTGTTTATGATTATTACCTAAAGGACCATCTAGGTAATACACGTATGGTTATTACGGATGATTATAACGTAGCAAGTCCAATACTAGAAGTAAACAGCTATTATCCCTTTGGACTGGAGCAGAAAGCAATCGGTGTTACAAATTATGGTTCATTGCACAATAAGTATCTCTTTAATGACGGTTCTGAATTACAGGAAGATTTAGAATTAAACTATTATTCCACACAGTTTAGAACTTACGATCCGCAAATAGGGAGATTTATACAACAAGATCCACTTGGAAATTTATCAAATAATCTCTCTCCCTATGACTTTGCCACTAACAACCCTATATTATTCAACGATTTTTTAGGCTTAGACACCGTTATTACAACGTCTCCAGAAAAAACACCTGGCTTTAATCTTGATAACCCAAATGAGTTACCAGATGTAACGATAAACGTCAATGTGGCAAACACATCATTACAAGGAGGCTTTTACAATGGCTTATATTATTACCAAATACAAGAAAAAAGTTATGCTTCTATGGGGCACTCTAGTAATACGACAAAAAGAATAGTACCCAATAGTCAATTAGAGCAGGAATTCCAAAGGATGATGGATAATCTTGAGAGTCTAAAGAATTATTATTCAGCAATAACTGATCTAACTGGCGAATCTATTCTAACCCTAAAATCAATCAAAGAATACAAAGATTTGCTCAAAATACTTTTCAAACATAGAAAAATGAATCTTTCAACAGCAACAGCCATTGCAACTATATTACAATTACGATCAATTCAATTTACAAGTCAAATAAATGATTTAGCGAAAATTCTATCAAATTATCATATTATTCATACAAATGATATTGGCAAAGGAATTTATATTATCAAGCATACAGAAAGCACAGGAACAATGGGCGGCCAAGGAGCAATTGAAAATACCGAATATTATGATGTTTCAACAAAAAAATATTTAGGAGGTGCAAATGAAAGCTATTAAAAGAAAAGAAATATGGATAATAATTGTATGCGCTACTGGAATGTTTATTTGGTTGCAAGTTCAAGGATCGTTAGAGTATCAGCAAATAAGTGCAATCAATAAATTTATGGGACACGGCATTACACTTAATAAATTATATAATTATTTCCTGTTAGCAAATTTTATAATACTTATTCTAAAAAAAAATATATCAATAGTGTTAACTATTGTATTCGAGATCGTATTATTAATCCCTATATGTTGGCTTGTATATTTTTTCTTAAAATAGCCAATTAGCGTAGGCCAAAATATACAATTTTAACCCAAATGAGTCACAAGATATAACGATAAACGTCAATAGCGCAAACACATCATTACAAAGACTTTTACAATTGCATAAATTATTATCAAATACAAGAAAAAAGTTATGCTTCGATGGGGCACTCAAGTAATACGACAAAAAGAATTGTACCCAACAGTCAATTGGAGCAGTAATTCCAAAGGATGACAAATGATCTTGAGAGTTTAAAAGATTATTATTCAGCAATAACTAATCTGACTGGCGGATCTATCCTTACTCTAAAATCAATCAAAGAATACAAAGATTTTCTCAAAATACTTTTCAATCATAAAAAATGAATCTTTCAACAGCAACAGCCATTACAACTATACTACAATTACGATCAATTCAATTTGCAAGTCAAATAAAAGATTTAGCGAAAATTCTATCAAATTATCATATCATTCATCCAAATGATATTGGCAAAGGAATTAATATTATCAAGCGTACAGAAAGCACAGCAACAATAGGCGGCCAAGGAACATTTGAAACTACAGAATATTATGACATTTCAACAAAAACATTTATAGGAGGAACAAATGAAAGATTCTAAAAAGCAATTGCTTCCATTTTTATGTATAAGTGCAATTGGATGTATTATTTGGATTATTGTAAGTAGTTATTTTACCATCCAACAAATTAAAAATATAAATACATTTTTAGGCAATGGAATCCTAAATTTTAATAATTTAATTAATTATTTCACTGTATTCAACTGCATATTAATAATTTTACGAGGAAATATAAGCATCAAGGTAGCAATTATAATAGAACTAATTTTATTATTGCCACTAGGGTTGCTAGTTTATTATTTTATGAGATAAGCACAAACTCTCATTTTCAAATATTGTCAACACTGAATCGTACATAAACAACAACATACAATCTAATATAGAGTGTTATTAAAAAAGGAATTAATACAACAATGCATTTTAAATAGACCCAAAAGCCTTGAGAGAATTTCCCTGCAAAAAAATTGTGCGACTAAGCCGGCCTGGAGGGAGTTACCCTTTAAAATATCACCATGTATATCTTCCTTATTAATTATTCTGACTATAGCATAGGTTAAACTGAATAACATACAAAATATTACATATGCGCATTTATTATATATACATAATTATGACCGCTTTTTTAATTTCTTTTGCGAGTTGTTTATCCAACAAGAAGAAAGATTGCATAGGACATTTAAGGTATGCGCAGAGCGTATACAATAAACATTTGTTGAATAATGATACTTCTAAAAAGGACCTCTTAAATATTTTAGTACAAACCAATTCTGCCTTAGAATGTCCCAGCACAAGAATAGGAGCAGTGGAACTAAAAATCTCAATCCTTTTAAATTTAAAATATTATAAAAGGGGCTACGATTTCGTAAATAGCTTAAATATTTATGATTTTAAATATTCATATAAAAAGCAAATGTGGAGGTCATTTTTTAAGGCAAAATCTTATGAAAAGAAAGGCGACTACTTAAATCAAAAAATAAATTTTCATAAAGCTGCAAATTCTGTAAAAACTATATCAAGTCAAATAATATTGCCCCTGATAATAATGGAGAGGATATTTATTATGATTTTTACGAATTAAAAAGTAAAATTTCGAGTAAGGAGGAAGTTATCACAGAATTAAAAAATTAAAAAATACTTATCCATCTAATGCCCAATTTATTGATGCATTGATACAGACGATAATTTATAAAGGTGATAAAAGCACAACAGCGACACAAAATGAATAGAAAAAAAATGCAATGTGATAGATATCCTTCTCCTGCAGAGTTATACTTCTCTAACAATTCTTTTCAATGCAAATGCCATCTTTTACTTAAATTTAGTTCCATAAGGTTTACTCTTTCCTTCCCGATTGGAAACACTTACGAGTGTCTGTTCATCTAACTACAGTATCTTCAAAACAGTTAAACTTACAAGACTGGGGATTTTATAATAGCGAACCTTTGGACACCCTCGACATCAATTTACAAACGATTTTTTCCAAAAAAAGTAAGCAGCTCCCAATTGGTTCCACTCAACAATAAAAGGTTTTGCAATCATAAATAACAATAAGCCATTCTGAGAATCTTGCCATAACACAAGAATGACTAAAATCAGTTTTAAATTTAAGTTTTCGGTCAAAAATAATCTGAAATTAAATATTAGCAACTGAAGCATATTCCATCGTTAGCTATTTGGGCCACTCATGCTGTCCGTTGCACTATAGGTTTCATCCAGTGCCAGTAAGCTATCAAAGATGATCTGTGCCCCTAACTTGGCCGTTCTGTTGTCCAGATCATATACAGGATTCAGCTCAGCAATATCCATGGAAATCACCTTACCACTGTCAAAGCAAGCCTTCAAAAGACGTCTGAAGTTACCATCGTAGAAGATGCCTGTAGCACTAGGCGCACTAACACCAGGAGCAATGGCGCTGACAAATACATCCAGATCAAAACTCAGATAAAGTGCATCCACCCCTGCGGCAAAATCATCGATTTGTTGCTGGGCCTCAGTAATCTGCTCCGAATTGATCTGTTCTACGGCAATAAATCTGGTTCCTGTTTGCCCTGCCCATTCAAAAAGTTTTTTGCTATTGGCAGAACGCTGAATGCCAATAGCTAAATAATTGAAGGGTTCCGAATCCTTTTTGCACTGCTCAGCAATCTCATAAAAGGAAGTCCCGGAATTAGGGCCATGCTCAGCTGGCGCCCGTAAATCAAAATGTGCATCAAAATTAATAATGCCTATTTTTTTCCCGGGAAGTTTTGCTTTAAGACCTGCGTAATGTCCCTGGACGATCGCGTGACCGCCGCCCAAAAGTATAGGGAAGCCTTCATTTTCAATAATTAAGGAGACCGCCTGTGCCAGATATTTGCGTGCTTCTTCCAATCTGCCGTTGATGGTGGCAATATTGCCCGTATCTAACAAATGGAGCTTTTCACTATAATGGACGGGAAGATTACTGCAGGCCTTTCGAAGTAAGTAAGGGCCGGTTGCCGCGCCGGGTCGTCCCTGGTTTCTGCGCACCCCTTCATCAGAGGCAAATCCCAAAAAAATAACATTACGAACACCTGGTGTTGGTTTAAGTGCGTTGATTTCGATGATCTGCACCTGTTGATGCAGGCGGATCAAACCTCGCTCGTCTCCATCAATACGTCCCTGCCACCAGCTTTTCTGGGGCAGCTCATAGAAAATATTACTGATCATAAGATATAGATTTTTTCCAAATTATGGCGGGTCTTAACTGACCCTGGTAATATAAAATATCTCTGTAATCTCCTGTAGGATAAGCCTGCATATCAGCTAGGCTCCCCACTTTTAGCCGGCCACGATCTGTAAGGCCCAGGGCTTTGGCGGCCCTGAAAGTGATCCCAGCCAGGGCTTCGGCCAAATGTAGCTTCTCATAGACGGATATTAATGCTGTTGAAGTTAATAGATCCCCCATGGGGGCTGATCCTGGATTCCAGTCGCTGGCAATGGCCACGGCAGCACCTGCGTCCAATAATCTTCTTGCAGGAGCAAAAGGTATACCCAGCCCTAAACTGGCGCCTGGCAAAACGGTAGCAACCGTCTCACTCGCAGCCAATAACTGAATGTCTCTATCCGTACTGGCTTCCAGATGATCCGCCGAACAGGCCCCCAGCTGAGCAGCAAGCCGGGCGCCTCCAGGGGTAAACTGATCGGCATGCACCGTAATATCAAAACCAGCCTGCTTGGCGGCCGTCAAATACCCCTTCGCCTCCGCTACGTTAAAGGCGGAGTCTTCTACGAAAATATCGATTCTTTTGGCTAACTGATCCGCCTTTATTAATGGTAATAATTTATGTTGCAATGCTGCTAAATAGTCACTATTCATACCTGGATAATCAGGCGGCTTCATATGTGCGGCCAGACAAGTAGGGATAACATCAATAATGGAAGTTTGCTGCAGACGCTTCAGTATCTTCAGTAACCGCCATTCCTGATTTATATTTAGTCCATACCCTGACTTGACCTCTGCTGTTGTTACCCCACTGAAAAGCATCTTTTGTAACCGCTTTTGCATACTTTGCATAAGGTTTTCATCCGAAGCGGATCTAGTGGCCAAAACCGTATCCATGATGCCCCCGCCCTCCTGGGCAATTTCCAGGTAAGTTTTGCCTTCCAGTCGCATACTATAATCTCTGGCTCTGGTGCCTCCAAAAAGTATATGGGTGTGGGCATCAACAAAGCCCGGCAGCAAAACCATTTCCCCCTCAATAGGAAAATAACGACAGTCCTTTTTAAGATATTGTTGTTTTAAAGAGGCAAAATCCCCCACTGCCACAATGGTTCCATCTATACTTACCACAATGCCACCATACTTTATCAGGCTCAGATCCTTTTCACTTAAAGGTCCTTTTAATGGCGCATCCTTAAAAGTCAAGACCTCACTAAAAGGACCTATCAACGTATAATCCTTCGAGTCTGTTGACGTTGCTGCATGCATCTTTCCCTTTTGAGCTATTTGTATAGGATCTGGTTGGATCATATTGCATTAAGTTTTTTTTCAGTACGATAAATAAACTTTGTCCGTTTGCTTAAATTTTTATCCCAAACTGCTCAGCGACCTCAGTGGCCTTTGTGTAACCGGCGTCATGGTGGCGGTAAATGCCCATGGCGGGGTCATTAAACAATACTCTTTTAATGCAGGTCGCCGCCCGATCAGTTCCATCCGCCAGGATTACCATACCAGCATGCTGCGAGTAACCCATACCTACGCCGCCGCCATGATGGAAAGAAACCCAGGTGGCACCGCCGGCTGTATTACTCATCAGGTTTAGCAACGGCCAATCAGACACCGCATCGCTTCCATCCAGCATAGACTCCGTTTCTCTATTGGGTGAGGCGACCGATCCGCAATCCAGATGATCTCTGCCAATGACAATCGGGGCTTTTACTTTACCTGTTTTGACCAGGTCATTAAAAATAAGGCCTGCTTTTTCCCTTTCACCCATACCCAGCCAACAGATCCTGGCGGGCAAGCCCTGAAAGGCAATCCGCTCGCCTGCCATTTTTAACCAGTCAACTAAATGCTTATTTTCGGGGAAAGCTTCTATTAAAGCCTGGTCAGTTGTATAAATATCACCAGGATCTCCAGATAATGCCACCCACCTGAAAGGTCCTTTGCCTTCGCAAAATAAGGGTCTTATAAATTCCGGGGTGAATCCTGGAAAGTCAAATGCACGAGCTTCTCCACCCTGCTCAGCAAAGGCGCGCAGGTTATTGCCATAATCAAACGTTACGGCTCCTTTATGCATTAATTCCAGCATAAAATGCACGTGGCGCGCCATGCTCTTAATGGATTTTTCTCTGTAAGTATCAGGATCCTGTTTTCTAAGTATTGCCGCTTCCTCTAAGGAATAGCCATTGGGTATATAGCCATTTATCGGATCATGAGCGGAGGTCTGATCGGTTAAAATATCAGGGGTAATACCCACTTCCAATAACCTTTCCAGCATATCACCAGCGTCCATTACCAGCCCAACAGACAAGGGCTTTTTCGCTGCCTGGGCCTGCCGTACCCACTGGATGGCCTGATCAAAATCAGTGGTCATTTTATCTATGTAGCGGGTATCCAGACGTTTTTGAATCCTGGTAGCGTCTACGTCTGCCCCCAGCAAAACAGCTCCTGACATGGTAGCTGCCAGCGGCTGCGCACCGCCCATGCCGCCTAATCCTGCCGTTACAACCAGTTTTCCCAAAAGATCGCCATTAAAATATTTTCTGCCGCAAGCGGCGAAGGTCTCATATGTGCCTTGAACAATGCCCTGTGTACCAATATAAATCCAACTGCCTGCAGTCATCTGACCAAACATCATAAGCCCCTTGCTTCTAAGCGCATTAAAATGATCCCAGCTCGCCCACTTGGGCACGAGATTACTATTGGCCAGCAAAACTCTTGGCGCCTCAGGATGCGAACGAATAATCCCTACTGGTTTACCTGATTGGATCAATAAAGAATGATCCTCATCAAGGGTTAATAATTGTTCAATAATTTTTGCAAAGCTTCTTTGCTTCTGGCTGCCTGACCGATACCACCATATACAACCAACTGCTCAGGATTTTCTGCCACCTCCTGGTCCAGGTTATTGAGCAGCATTCTTAAAGCAGCTTCTGTCTGCCAGCTTTTTGCATGCAGCTGATTGCCTCTGGGTGCCTTATAATGTGGATGCTGGGCATATTTACTAGTAAATTCCAAATGTTCCATATTGCGTATTATTTTTAAGTGTTAATTGATTGGACGGTGCCTTACCTGTAGTAGCCTGATTTACACACTGAGTAAGGCGCCCTAGATCAATCATATCATGCAGCGCCTTAATATCCAGGCCAAAGACCCGGTCTTTATCTGCAAAGGGGACGACAGTTCTAACCAGGTCATGTACGGCTTCTAAGGCCACTGAACTTTTTAATGGCCTTCTAAAATCTACTGCCTGTGCGCCGTATAATAGTTCAACAGCCAGAATATTTTTAAGATTTTGGATAACCTGGTTCATTTTTCTGGACCCAATGGATCCCATGGAGACATGGTCTTCCTGTCCCAGCGAAGTAGGTATGCTGTCTGCACTGGCTGGAAAGCAAAGTGATTTATTCTCTGAAACCAGCGCAGCTGCCGTATACTGTGGAATCATAAAGCCTGAGTTTAGCCCTGCGTCCTGAATCAGTAGTTTAGGTAATCCGTACCGACCTTCAATAATCAGGTAACTACGCCTTTCTGATATACTGCCCAGTTCATGGATGGCCACAGTTGCGTAATCCAGCGCAATGGCCAAAGGTTCACCATGGAAATTACCCCCACTGATGGTATCCAGTGACCCTAAGATAATGGGATTGTCCGTAACCGAATTTATCTCAATATGCGTCAGTTCTTTTAAATGCCGAAAGGCGGTTCTGCTAGCTCCATGCACCTGGGGCATACAACGCAGTGAATAGGGATCCTGCACCCTGTTACAATTTAAGTGAGCACTATGTATCCCGGATCCTTCTAAAAGTGTCCTGAGACGGGCTGCCACTAACTGATTGCCCTCAAATGGGCGAATCGCATGTAGTCTCGGGTCAAAAGGTTTTATGGAACCCATCAATCCATCAAGAGACAATGCGCCAATGATATCTGCGGACTCCAGCAGGTTATGCCACTGATAGAGCCCCCATACGCTATGCGCCGCAATAAACTGTGTTCCATTAATGAGCGCCAGACCTTCTTTCGCATTGAGGGATAAAGGTTCCAGCCCTGCCGCCTGCAAGGCCATCAGGGAAGAAGTCTTTTTAATTTTATAATAAACTTCCCCTTCTCCGATCAGGGGTAAAAATAAATGCGCTAAAGGTGCCAGATCACCAGAAGCACCTACAGATCCCTGTTCAGGAACAACGGGAATCATGTCCTGTTCAATCATCCAAAAAATCCGCTCCACTGTTTGCAACTGAATGCCTGAATAGCCCTGGCATAAAGCATGCAATTTCAAAATCAACATGAGTTTAGCAATAACCAGTTCAATGGGTCTGCCAACACCAACACTATGACTTTTTAATAAATTATGCTGTAAGGTTTTGGTCTGTTCTTTAGAAATCAAGGTATCGCATAGCGGTCCAAACCCTGTATTGATGCCATAGACAACCGCCTGTTCTTCTACGATTTGCTGCACCCAGCCACTGCTACGGTTAATCTTTTCTATTACTTCTGTTGTTAACTGACCCTTGATCCGTCCCTGGCTTAAGTCCATGGCCAGTCCCACTGTCAGCGCGTCTTCTCCGTATTTAAAAACTTGCATAAATTATTTTCTTCTAATTGGGTTATTCTTTGATTATTACGTTGTCTTTATTTTACTGCTTGTAGGTTCTTTGTCGGTTCTCTATTTATTCTTTATAGGCAGCTATAATCCACTGAACGGCTATTGCAAAAATTATTTACAGCTATTTTATCAAACTCCTTATACCCCGCTGCACGCATTTCTATTTATTATATTTTCTTTATTTTACTTCTTATTTTTAAATCTTTTTCCTTCTACTTACGTCCATTTACTTTTGCCTTTTTCGTCACCGTTGTCAATGCGGCACCCTTTTTATTCCCTTTGTCCTTCTCGACTTCATCTACAATGATAGATGATAAGGATTGCGCCTCAAAATGCTGTTCTAGTTTTGCGATTGCTGGCAGAAAATGGGCAACTTCGGGATAAGAAGCTTCCATAACCTGCATGCTTTTGGAAATACCATCCCAAATTGGTAAGAGTTTATTTTTTAATTGCGTACCTTTTGTTGTAAGGGTAATCATCTGTACCCGTTTATCCTTTGCATCCGCAAAGGATTTAATCAATCCTTTTTCTTTTAACTTAGTCACCAACTGACTGATGGCAGAATGTGAGGTCATTAACTCATCGGCTACCTGGCGGATGCTGCGCTCTTTTTCCTTTGCCAGCAGGTAAAACAAAGGGAACCAGCTAGCTTCAAAGGGTAGTTCAAGATGCTGATATACGCTATTGACTTCCGCCAAAAATATTCGCTCATCCGGCGTAGCCGACTACCCAGGATTAAAAAACCCAAATCTTCATAAATGGATGCCATATTATATTATATAAGTACTTATACAATATTAGGCAAGATTAAACTAACACCAAAAGTTTATTGTTTTTTTATGATTTGATTTTTAATTTGACCTTTAATAAAATGCGCTGCTTCACTTATGGTAATTCTTTCGCTACCCCATTCCCACCTGATCTTAGTTTCAATTTATGATTAAAATCAGCATTCTACCTTATGCGGGTACACGAACTTTAGGTTTTTTTCATTAATTTGGTGGCCTATTGAAAAATACCTATTTATAAAAATTATTAACATGCAATCAGAAAAACTTGGCTTTATTGGTTTGGGCAATATGGGGTTTCCTATGGCCCGAAACCTGCAAAAGGCTAAATTTCCCTTATTTGTTTATAACAGAACAGCTGAAAAGGCAGCAGGGTTCCTTGACAGCAAGGATGCAACGGTTTGTCACTCAATTCAGGAATTGGTGGAAAATGCAGATATCATTTTTACCATGCTGACTAATGACAATGCAGTTAAGGCTGTTTACCAAGAGATCATCAAGGAAAATATCCAGGGTAAACTACTATGTGATCTAAGTACTATTTCTGTGGCAACTTCCCTGGAGATTTGCGCTACAATAAAGCATAAAGGCGGTCATTTTATCGATGCACCGGTTGCTGGCAGCACAGGGCCGGCAGCTGATGGCACGCTGATTATAATGGTAGGGGGAGATAACAGTGCGGTCAAGCGCGCAGGTCCATATTTGGAGAAAATGGGCAAACTGGTGAAACACCTGGGAGAAAACGGCAAAGGCCTGGCCACTAAGATCGCAGTCAATTCTTATTTAGCTACTATATATGCCTCGCTTGCTGAAACCATGTTACTGGCAGATAAATCAGGCGTTGACCGCAAAGATATACTGGAGATTATCAATCAAAGTGCCTGCGGTAGCGGTGCCACCAGGATTAAAACCCCTATGTTAATTAGTGAGCAGTATCCACCAGCCTTTGCCCTGGATCTGATGTTAAAAGATATCCTGCTGGCCAAAGCTGCCGGAGCGGACTACCCGGTGGCTAATGCGACTATTGACAGCTACCAAAAGGCACAGGAGGCGGGCCTGGGCAGCCAGGATGTTATTGGCATTATTAATTACTTGAAGCAATTGTAAGGTGTTACTTAAATATTATTTGTTCAAAAGATACTCTAAAAACCGTGCATCAAAAATAGTAAGGACAATGTAGCTATAAAAATCCAAAGTAGTACGCCGAGCACCATGGGGCGTACCCCTACTTTTTTAATAGCCTTTCTGGTAAAACCAGTCCCTATAAAAAACAGGGTCAGAGAGAGTAGTTTTTCGGCAACCGGCAAAGCAACTTTGCCCATGTGATGCATTATGGGTAAATAAGCCCCCAGTACAATGACCAGCAAAAAAAGGAATATAAACCAGGGAATGCGGATCTGTGGCCGGCTTTGTGTTGCAACATGATTATCTGTGGCTGGCTGTTTGTTGCCTTCTTTTTTAAGCAGCCCCAGGCAGATCAGCGAAACCGGTATAATCCAAAGTGCTCTTTCCAGTTTGACCGTTGTGGCGATTTTTAAGGCAGTATTGCCATAACTTGCAGCTGCTGCTACAACGGAACTGGTGTCCTGAATGGCAATAGCGGACCAGAGACCAAATTGGTGCTGGCTTAAATGTAAATGGCCGCCCAACCAGGGAAATATAAAAAGCGCCAGCGCGTTGAGTAAAAATATGATGCCTAAGGACACCGAGATCTCTTCTTTTTTCGCGGCAAGTAGCGGCGCCAAGGCAGCGATGGCGCTTCCTCCACAAATAGCCGTCCCGGCCGCAATCAAAATGGTAGTACGAGTGGTTAGCCTTAGTCTTCGTCCCAGTAAAATGCCCAGGCTAAGTGTAATAAAGATGGAACAAAAGGTTAGCAGAAATCCCTCCTTGCCGGCACGGAGCGCCTGCTGTAAATTAATCCCAAAACCAAGGCCCACAACGGCCACTTGCAAACTATACCTGATAAAAGTGCCACTATATTTTTCCAGGGGAACAGTACCCAGCCAGGCCATTATGATCCCCAAAAACAAAGCCATACCGGCACTGACCCAGGGGGTCAGACACCCCAGCATGACCGTTAAAAAAACACTCCATTTTACAAATTTAACCTGACTAGCTTTTACTTTTCTTTGTACCATCTTCGCTGTTATTAGGAGGCAAAGATGCGGCTACAGGTCGGTTTTCTGTTATGGCAAATATTGATATGCTATAACCTTTGGTTATAGGTATGCCTGGCAAAATGCATAAAAGAAGCGCTTAGTCCATCGGCAATGCCAACCGGATGGACAAAATAAAAGGAACGTAAAATTTCCATTTCCGGGATTTCAATAATCTTAAATTCTCCCCGGCTGACAGATTCGGCCACTGCCGCAATAGACACAAATCCGATACAGTCATAATTTTCCAGAAAGGATTTAATGGCTTCCGTACTGCCCAGCATCATCTCTACTTTAAGATCGCTTAGGCTCAGATTTTTTTCTGCCAGAGCAGCTTCTAATACCTCCAGACTACCTGAGCCCTTTTCACGGCAAACGACTGGGATTTCCTCCAACTGCTGCAATGACAAATGACTTTGATTTCCGTATTTTCTATCCTTATGGGCAATGGCTATAATCTCATCCTGAATAAAGGGCAGGTAACTAAGCAAGGGGTGATGCTTTTTTCCTTCTACGACCCCTAAGCTGATTTCCCCGGTTAGGATGGCCTGTTCAATTATTTCTGTATTGGCATTTTGCATACTCAATTTAACCTCAGGAAAAGCCCTATGGTAACGAGCCAGGATTTCCGGGAGCACATATTGTCCGACCGTTGTACTGGCTCCCAGTTTAAGTACCCCACCAAACTGATTTTTCAATACATTAATATCAAATTCCAGCTGTCCATAAAGTTCCATCACTTTATCGGCGGTACCTTGCACTGTTTTACCGGCAGCAGTCAGCACCACCTTGCCGGCTTTTCTATCAAAGAGCCGGATACCTAATTGGGCCTCCATTTCCTTTATATTTTTGGTTACTGCCGGCTGGCTAATGGAAAGCTCCTCTGCCGCCTTGGTAAAATTTAAAAGATGCGCCACCGTGTGGAAAACCTTTAATCTAAAATCCAACATCCTGACTATTTATTTAAAAGGGCACCTACTTCATGAGGCGCCCTTAGAATATGCATTTGAATAAAATTAAAATCAACTAAATCTTAGAAAATCTTCCAGCGACTCTTTTGTTTGCTGGGAGGTGTTGCCGCAACGGCCGGTGCCGGAGCTTTTAACAGATCTGGATGCTCTCTGTATATTTTCCAGATATATTCTCCAAAAAGCGTATTTGACCAGGCAAACCATTTCCTGGTAAACTTAATGGGTGCACTGGGATCGAAAGATTCATGCATAAAGCCGGTGCCTGCATGTGTGGAACGAAGCATCTCCAGACACTCTGCCATCTCCTTCGTATCGGTGGATGTAAGTCCCCGCATAGAAATGCCGATATGCCAGATCATATTAAGCCCCGTATGCGGGCTTCCTACTCCTTCCGCCACTGTTCCCTTAAAGAAAAATGGATTGTCTTCGGACAAAATAAAGCGACGGGTGTTCAGATAGGTAGCATTATTGGGGAAAACGGCTTCTAAATAAGGTAAGCCTAATAAAGAGGGGACATTGGCATCATCCATCAGATTAATACTGCCATACCCATTTACTTCAAAAGGAAATATCTTGCCGTATTTAGGATGCATGACCGTCACCTGCTGCAAGGCTACATAAACCTCTTTGGCCAAATCTCTGGCCTCTTTAGCTTTATCGGCATCTTTGCCTATTTTCTCCCACATTTCTGCCAACTGCCCCAGGGATTTAACCGCAAAGTAATTACTTGGGATCAGGTAAGGGAATATAGTAGCATCGTCACTGGGTCTGAACATTGAACAAATGAGCCCATTAGGTTTACCCGGGTATCCAAATCCTCCGAGGGGAACACTATCTGTCGCAAAAGAGGTTTCCCTGGTAAAACTATAGGGCCCTCTGCCATCCACTCGTTGTTGTTCCTTGAATGTTTTAACGACCAGGGTCATGGCTTCTTTCCAATGCTCATCAAATGGAGCCGTATCACCAGTATCCTTCCAGAAATTATAGGCCAGGCGAATCGGATAACAAAGACTGTCAATTTCCCATTTCCTTTCATGGACACCTGGTTTCATATCCGTATGGTCCGTCTTTTTCCATTCACTCACTTTTGAGTCGTCTTTATAAAAGGCGTTCGCATATGGATCAATAATAATACATTTATTTTGTCGGCGGATGACCCCTTCAATCATCTGCTGCAATTTTTTATCTTTTTTGCATAGTGGCAAATAAGGCGTGACTTGTGCCGTACTGTCACGTAACCACATCGCATCAATATCCCCGTAATAACAAATGTATCTGGTTTGCCACCTATCAAAGAATAATCCACCGTCGTGTCCAGGGTATTAGGGAAACAATTATTAAACAACCAGGCAATTTCTTTATTGCCTATTTTTTGGTTCACTTCAGTAATTAATGCCTCTACGGCATCACTTCTAAATTTACGTTGGCCGGCAGGAATTCTTACTACCGGAAAATCGTCAAATTTAGTTAACCTGGAAAATCCGGATTTTGCCACCATCACTCCGGCCCCAGCCATAGCAGTTTGTTGTAAAAATTTTCTACGATGCATTGCATGAAAAATTTAATGAAAAAATAGTTGGCTAAAAATAAGGCAATTCTTTTGAAGCAACTCAGGATTTAAGCAAAACTGAAATCTAATAACAGTTTTTACAAATTATTAAATATTGAGCAAAACAGTGCAAAATAAAATCAGGTATATTATATTTTTCATAATTTATATTATTTTACTATATGAAAGCAAGATTTTAAAAATGAATTTTAATATTATTAATTTTAGTTATATATTAAAATACACAGTTTAAATAATATACTAACTACATCAATAACAGTAACATTACTTATTATAGTTAAATTTGATAAAAAAATTTATGAAAAGAGAAATGCAGAGAATATATAATATTTTATATTATTCTGTTTATTAATTATTTATATTATTTACTTAATAAAAATTTTGCTTCAGGTCCTTCCATAAATAGTAAATCCAGTATACTCAAGTTAGGTTGAAAACCATGACGATCACTAAACATTTGGTGATAGGTAATCGGACTCGGTAGTGCCTGGCTGTTCTTAGGTAATAAATAATGCTCCAAAGAATCAATCTTAGTCATTTTATTTCCATCAATTACTCTAATCACTTTACTATCATAAAGATATTTAAAACAAAGTGATATCAATTCCATATTAAGATCCATTAGAAAGGTATGCTTTTTCATTAAGGTCTCTTGCAATTCATCCTTATAAAACTCAAAAAACGGTGCCCTGTTATAGCAAGAAACAATGGTTCTCCAAAATTTAAGCTGCCAATTTTCCAAATAAGAAATTTTGATATCCCTAAATAATGCTTTCTGATCTCGACCTTTTTCGACGGGCACAGAGAGCTGAATCAGCCCACCACCCCCGAGTAGGGTACAACGGTTGCCAAAACTCATTTTTTTCCATCTTTCATATATATCAAAATTTATATATTTTTGATCAATTGAAATTTTAAACCAGTTAATACATGGTAAAAATTGACAATCAATAATATATTCATGTATTTCAGTGTTTTCATAGTCCATTTCTATAAGGAGTTTTTATGTTTAAATTTTAACGAAAAATGAGGCATTTTATTTTATTATTTTTATTTAATTTATTATTATAATTACCTATTATTCAGTTAATTATAATATTTTTGTTTAACTAATTAAATTAGATAATGACTAATACCCATTCACTTTATAAAATGCTAATTTCTATAGTCATCAAAGATACAACAAAAAAATTGATATATGTTCGATTACGGGCTTATTTTGTATTTTGCAACATAAGTATACTCAAAATGAAAAAGACAGCCTCTATCCTACTCTTTTGCCTTCTTTTATGGGGGTGTAAAAAGCCAGCCGGAATCGAATTTCGGGGCATAAAAAACATAAAACTGATGGATCTCTCCGGGGATACCGCCACGGTTTTTGGTACCTTCAGTTTCTTCAATCCGAATAAATATCCCATCCAACTCAAAAAAATAGACGCAGACGTCTATGCCAACAATCAGTTGTTAACACATTATAATTTAGATACATTTATGGTTATTCCAGCAGATACTACCTTTTTCTTTAGTACTAGCCTACATTTTAATCGTAGTATAATTTTTAATAATATATCGGATGCTTTTTTGAAAAGGGAAATTTTGTTGCAGGTAAAAGGCAAAACCAAGGTTGGCAGGTCTGGAATTTTCGTGGCTGTCCCTTTTGACGTTTCTACCAAACAAGCCATTAAATTCTAATTTTGACCATTTTCCCGGATTTTATCCAATATTAAAATTTCCTCCTGCGAGCAATTTTTCTGTCCGCAGGAGGAAATTTTGCATCAATTGATATTTGGCGGACGCAGTTTTTCTGGCCGTTCAAAAAGGATTTTTTGAAGGTTTTTAATGGTTTTTGCCGCTATTTTGTTTTTTGCCATCCTGGTGTTTGCTTCGATTTTTTTTGATTTTTCCCAAAAATCACCGGCCATTTTCAGGTTTTCTGGCAATTGATTTTTTTACCTTTTTAGGATCCAGTAAGTGGATTTTTGATTTTTGAGCCTTTGTTTAGCCCTCCCCTGGGGTAATGTTTATTTAGTTTTTTGGTTATTTTATTGCCCCAGATTCATTGCAACTCTCTGGTTGGAGCAGACATTTTGTCATCCAAGTCACATTTTTTCATTTTGCTGGCCCCGAGATTATTTGATCATCGGGTCATTTTTAAAGGAAGTATCATGCAATTTTTGGGTTCATTTTCTACTTTTGTAGCGACTTGATTTTCCTTAGTAATCTCACTTTTTGCCCTGGCATCCTCCAATTACAGGTTTTTCTGATTAGCCCCCTACTTAAATTCTATACTGAGATTAACTAAATTAATGTGTTAACAAAATATAAATGACACACTTTATTAGTAATTATTTATTTTGCTGTTCGAAGATTTGTGCTGATTTTAGGCCATAAAGCTGTGTATTTTCTAATTATTTTTTAGGATGGTTCCAAAATTCGGCACACTGTCAGGGACATATTTGTTCATTTTTAAAGCAATTTATTTAAGCAAATACGTGCTTGCTTGCTTGCTTTCTTTCATTATTTCCTTTTAAGCCCAGTTCAATTGGCTTATGACTTCTGCTTTTGGTATAGAAAATTTTAATTGTTGCCTGTAAACCCCAGCTATTTTTTTAAATCGATACAGCAAGCTATCTCCCAAATATGGTTTTCTCCACTGAAATTCCACAAAGTCCTCCTGGGTCAACTTCATATTGAATTTTACCAGCTTTCACGAACAATTTTCATTCAATCCTGACCGTGTTTATGGGACCTATATATATAGCATACCTCTTCTAATCGAAGTAACCATTATAAAAACAAGGCATTTTATTACCTTTCAATAAAATAACAAACTAATAATCAAACACTTACATGCATACAAATTGCCCCCCTTAATCTTTAAACAGCTAAGCCAACATTTGGTTAGCCGGCTTTGATTTTCTATGACTATGCTTTTACTATTATTTCTTAGATTGGTTACCTATAATATAGCACCACAATTGGGTGGATTTTAGCAGTTGGTTGCTTAAAATCAGCTAACTTAGATGTGATTTTATACCTGCAATGATGCAATCAACGAAAAGCACGTTAGTAACATGGATATTTCACGAATTAAAACACTGGGGCAGCTAAAAAAAGCTGGTTATCAGTCAATTACAATAAAAGAAGAAATTAGAAAAAACCTTATTAGTCGTTTACAGTCAGGCGCTCCCAGATTTGAAGGAATCTTAGGATATGATGATACCGTATTAAAAGACATAGAAACCGCTATTTTAAGTCGGCATAATATATTACTGTTAGGATTACGTGGTCAGGCAAAAACCAGGATCGCCAGACAAATGGTGGATTTACTAGATGAGTATATACCTATTATAGAAGGCAGTGAGATCAATGATGATCCTTTGGCTCCTGTCAGTAAATATGGAAACCAACAAATTGAGCGGCATGGAGATAATACGCCTATCAGCTGGTTACACAAATCTGAACGCTTCGGTGAAAAGCTGGCTACCCCTGATGTAAGTGTGGCTGATCTGATTGGCGATATTGACCCTATTAAAGCAGCCAACCTGCGCCTTAGTTTTTCCGACGAAGAGGTCATCCATTATGGTATTATCCCAAGATGTAATCGTAGTATCTTTGTAATCAATGAATTACCAGATCTTCAGGCAAGAATTCAGGTGGCCTTATTTAATATATTACAAGAAGGAGATATTCAGATCCGGGGTTTTAAACTGCGACTGAATCTGGATATTTTATTTGTATTTACCGCTAACCCTGAGGATTATACCAGCAGGGGCAGCATTGTAACCCCACTAAAAGACCGTATTGAAAGTCAAATACTTACACACTACCCTAAGGATCTAAACACCGCACTTCTGATTACGGAACAGGAAGCACTTATTTTGGATGACCAAAAAGAGCGGATTGACACGCCGGAACTGGTTAAAAAAATCGTCGAACAAATTGCTTTTGAGGCCAGAAAAAGTGAATATGTGGACAGCAAAAGTGGAGTCAGCGCAAGGCTGACCATTGCTGCACTGGAGAATCTGGTCAGTGCGGCCGAAAGAAGGCTCCTTGTGAACAAGGAAAAACACACCTCTGTCTGGCTCAGTGATTTAATGGGCATTATCCCAGCTATTACTGGAAAAATAGAATTAGTCTATGAAGGTGAACAGGAAGGTCCTTTTCAGGTAGCACTCCACTTATTGGAAAAAGCCATCCGCAGCCAGTTTGTGCTATATTTTCCCGTTCCTGCCAAAAGAACACCGACCGGAAAGACTTCCATGGAAGGCAGAGAACTAAACCCTTACCGCCAAATTATCAGCTGGTTTGATCAGGGGGGCAATGTAGATATCCTGGTTGATATGAAGGACAAAGACCGTCAGAAATTGTTGGAACAGGTAACAGGCCTCTCTAAAATTGTACGCGATCACTACCCGGATCTGTCCCAAAATGAGCATACCCTGATGATGGAATTTGTATTGCACGGCCTGTCTGCCTATTCGCTGATCAGCAAAAAAATAGTCGAAGGACAGATTCATTTCAATGATTTGATCGGAAGTATGATGGATTTTAACGAGGATGAATAGACATAACTTCTGATTTGCAACAACCTAAAAATTTGCAGGCATTATAACCCAGGGTTATTACTTGGCTTTTTTTTGCAAAGGAAATTTCACCGTGGGTTACATGAAACCCTAAGCGTCAAATACGATATATGAGTACCCGATTTAAATGTGTAGACTGGCTCAGTGGTGCCAGTATTTATGAAGTCAATATCAGACAATATACCCCGGAAGGCACAATTAAAGCCTTTGAGCAACACCTCCCCAGACTGCGCAAAATGGGGGTGGATATACTCTGGTTTATGCCGCTCACTCCGATTAGTGTTCAGGGTAGAAAAGGAAGCGTTGGCAGTTATTACAGCTGTAGTAATTATATGGAAATCAACCCCGAATTTGGTACGGCAGCTGATTTTAAAGAACTAGTACACCAGGCGCATCAGCAAGGTTTTAAGGTAATCATTGACTGGGTAGCCAACCATACCGGCTGGGATCATATCTGGACCAAGCATCCCGACTGGTACCTTAGGGATGCTGAGGGCAATTTTACTGAGACCCACGGATGGGAAGATGTCATTGACCTTAATTATCAGAATGCAGATATGCAGTCTGCCATGATTCATGCCATGAAATATTGGATCGGGATGTTTGATATTGACGGTTTCCGTTGTGATATGGCACATCTGGTTCCCCTATCCTTTTGGCAAAAGGCCAGAACGGCCTGTGAAAAGTTAAAACAATTATTTTTTCTGGGTGAATGTGACCAGGACAGTTACAGTAGTGTATTTGACGCTACCTACGCCTGGCGCTGGATGCACGCAAGTGAAAAGCTGCTTCACCAGGAGTCGCTGCCTGCTACTATTGCTGAGTTTCAAGCTACATTACAGCATTATAATAGCTTGCCGGTGGGCGCAGAAAAATTATATTTCACCAGTAATCATGATGAGAATAGCTGGAATGGAACGGAATTTGAAAAATACGGTAACCTTGCCCCTGTTTTGGCAGCCTTCAGCTTTTTATATCCAGCTGTGCCACTGATCTATAGCGGCCAGGAAATCCCTAATACCAAAAGGCTTAAATTCTTTGATAAGGATCAGTTAGATTGGCCCCGGCCGCCTCATAAGCCTCAATTGGCGACTTTTTATAAGACACTCACAGACCTTCACAAACAACCTGCCTTTGGTCTTTCAGCCAGGGTGCAATGGCTGTCCACGAAAGTGGCAGACGACCAGACGCGCTCTACTGTGCTAGCTTATTATTTACAGGTAGACAATGAGGAAGAAAAAAACAAACCGGGAGGTAAAGCACTTGTTCTACTTAACTTTTCCTTAGATCATAGTCAGTTATTTGATTTAGCGGGAGGGCTACAACAAGATCAGTTAGCGGGCACATTTGCCCATCTGGATCAAAGGATGATACCGGAATCGGGTGCGGTTTTACAGACAAATCAAACCTGGGTACTTCCTCCGGCCAGCTTCAGTGTTTACGTGCTGGAAAGCCCTCCTAACCTGTAGCCCATTACAATTCTTTATTTTATTATTGTTTAATATTCGCTTTATTTGCCCTTACGTTTTTACCCTTATTTATCATGGGCAAAAAATAGCCGCACAGAGCAGTTTTTTTTACTCGATGCGGCTATTTTATTTTGCTTCAGCCAGTTTTTACCCGCTAAAACTTATCTTAACATCTTTACAATTTTTATTTCCCCTGAACTGAACCTGTATCGCTACCAGTACTCACTCCGGCACCAGCACCAGCACCACCGCTGTCCATTGTTCTTAAAGAATCTGCTTTCTCCAGGTTATTTAATGGGGAAGCAGGATGGGCGTCTTTAGCGAGTTCATCCATCATGATGAGATACTGCGGATAACTGGTGGCTTCCCAATAGTAATTGCCGACCTTATCTTGTGGCAGGGAGTTAAAATAAGTCACTTCCTGCTGGATATCGGTTCTAAGCGATTTATCTACTTTTTTAGCCAGTGCATCATCCCCTGCCATATAAGCGGCCATTAGGAACTTCAGACTGGTCTGGTTATGCATACCCATTCTGGATGGCATACCATAAGGGAAGTTTTGTTCCAGCATCATTTTATCGGCCCTTTCCAGCAGTTTTTTAGCCTCTGCATGCTTGCCGGTTTTCACCATAGCAATAGCGGCATCTGCAAATGCTTCTCTGATCGTAATCAAATGACGTCTGTTTTCTTCATCAAAATACACACCTGGCAGATCTGCATTGCCAAAGACAAACTTTTTCATGAGTTTTTCATACATCCAGTCTGCATTGACGTTTTCTTTGAGCAGCCCCATAATTGAACCGTATTTGGCGCTAAAACGGTTGTAGGTAGAATCCGTACTTGTATTCACCGGTGCTACTGGCACCAGTCGGTAGCTCAACCCGTCTTTACGTAGGTAATTATCAAAGCCCAAACCGATCCCCTGATTCATGGTAAAATAAATCGGTCGTTTCCATTTATTGGAGGCAATGATATTTAAAATTGCCAGATCATTTTTAAACAAATTGTCTTTCGGAATGGTGAACTGCAATGCACTAAGAACGCTATCTGTCGGATTTACGGTACCGTTTTTCTCTACTTCGGCTTTATTGACTGGTAAGAATACATTTTTCACCGGGAAGGTGCTGTAGAAATTACCATCATTCATCTGCACCTGTTTCGTACGATCCTCACTGCCCACATAGTTTTTCATCATGTCATACAGATCATAATACCGGTCCTGCGGAAAATTCTTGGGTACAAAGACCACCTGGTTGCGGTTATCACCCTCAATTTGCTTTTTAGTCAGGATGACATCCACAGAATCGCTCTGGTTGACTTTGACGCGCAAGTCGTTGATATACCAGTCAATACCCAGTAAACTGGTATTGACTACACGGATATCCGGTCTGACGCCTTCTACCTCCTGTGCAAACCAAAGCGGATAGGTATCATTATCACCAAAAGTAAACAAGATGGCATTCGGTGCACAACTTTCCAGATAATCCTTAGCCAGATCTGGCGCCAGCGCTTTATTGCTGCGGTCATGATCATCCCATTCCTGGGCGGCCATCAGTGCTGGCACCGCCAGCAGACAGACAAGGCCTGCCAGTGTAGTGGCCACTTTTTGATTAGAAATCTTCTGGAACCAGTCTCGGACTTTAAAAACGCCAATACCAATCCATATCGCAAAAGCATAGGTGGATCCCGCATAGGCATAGTCTCGCTCTCTGGGTTCATTCCCCGCCTGATTCAGGTACATCACGATCGCAAAACCAGTCATAAAAAACAGCAGGAATGTAATGAGTCCATCGTCTCCCTTGCGCTTAAACTGGTAGAACATACCAATCAGTCCCAAAATCAGTGGGAGGGCAAACAGTACATTATGCGCCTTATTGATTTTGAGCGTCTCAGGCATCAGGGATTGATCCCCGTACATAAAATTATCTATAAAAGGAATACCCGTAATCCAGTTGCCGTCTCTGACATCGGAGATATTGTTTCCCTGCAGATCATTCTGACGACCGCTATAGTTCCAAAGGAAATACCTGAGGTACATATAATATACCTGATAGCCCAAAAAGAATTTAATGTTGTCTATAAAATTCGGGGCACGTTCGTAATGACCCTGTTGATCCTTGCCAATACCCAGGAAGTTCGCATAATAATCTGTTTGTCTTCTGTCTTTGCTGGTATTCCAGACGCGCGGAAAGACCATCTCATCATCCGGGCTATAGATAAAGGAGAATTTTTTGCCGGTAGGAATGTATTTAATTTTACCATTTTCATCTACACCCTTTTGATACTGCTGCGCTCCATAATAAGGTGCAATGGGCTGCGCCGTGAATTTCTGGCCGTATAACAAGGGGAAGTCTCCATACTGGTCACGCCCTAAATAGCCTTCCAGACTCATCGGATTATCCACATTATACATATCAATGGAAGGATTGGCGGTACTTCTGATCATAGTGGTCAGATAGGAGCTAAAGCCAATGAGCAAAAACACAATAGACCAGACAGCCAGTTTAACAAACTGCCAGTTTCTTTTTTTAGCAATCCTTAAGGCGAAAAACAGCACAACTGCCACGATCACAAAAAAGGTGATAAAACCGGAGAAAATAGGCAGGTTCAATGAATTAACAAAAAAGATATCCATGTGACCTGCCAGTTTAATGGAGGTCTGGATAACACCTATCTGGACAAATCCCAGAATAATAATACTGATCACAAAAAACATAAAGGCACCACCATATAATTCTTTCTTATCCTGATTGATTTTTTCAATACCAGGGACAAGTAATGCACATATAATGGCCCCAAATAGTATAAGCATCGCTACGGTCGCATCCATGGAAACGCCGGCGCTGCTGGCCACCGCACTGGCACTGATGAGCGCTGCGATAAAGCCCAGGCCGCCTCCGATCAGAATAATCCGGATAAAATATTTTCTGATTAACTTATAATTGAACTGATGTCTTTTCCTGAAATAAAAGATCATGACCACCGCTGGAATGGTGAGTAAATTCAGCAGGTGCACCCCTACGGCGAGCCCCATCATAAAGAAGATAAAGATAATCCACTTGTCAGATCCGGGTTCATCGGCTTTGTGCTCCCATTTGAGCATTGCCCAGAACACCAGTGCGGTGAAAAAAGCAGATAAAGCATATACTTCACCTTCAACTGCACTATACCAGTAAGAATCAGAAAAAGTATAGCCAAGTGCTCCTACAGCACCAGCCAGCATAATCATAATGACCTCATTTTGGGTCAGATCTGCCAATTTTCTGGTACCTTGTACAATTCTGCGGGCAAAGTGGGTAATGGTCCAAAACAAAAATAAGATGGCAAAACCACTGGCCAGCGCACTCATAACGTTTACCGCTTTGGCTGCATTTTCGGGATGATCCCCAAACAGCACAATAAAGAAACGTCCGATCAATACAAATAACGGGGCGCCTGGTGGATGGGGAATCTGCAGTTTATAGCAACTGCTTACAAATTCACCGCAGTCCCAGAAACTACCGCCTAATTCCGTGGTCAATATATAGGTTGCACAGGCTATCAGGCACACTGCCCAACCCACAAGGTTGTTCCATTTCTTAAAATTCATCTGAAATTAATTATACTGCTAATAATAAAATTATAAATGGTTATAAAATAACTGATTTTGGATTGACAGCAAACCTAAGGGAAAGTATTGATATTACAAGATAGCCCTATTAATATTTTTGTTAGAATTTCAAAAGAAATCCCCTGGTTTTCTGCTTTATGGAATAAAAAGGAGGTTATTGTATGTACTCACCCAAAATAGTTTGTAAGGCTATAATAATCAAGTTGTCCGTAGTTATAGCTGGCCCCATCCTTTTTTCTGATTTTTCGCCGCTGCTTTTTCCTTTTGTTTAGAGACAGTACTATTCTGGCAGTCTTGGTGCAACGCGTGATTGGCATGCCAGCCATTTATTAGCTTTTAGTTACTACTTTATTCATTACCAGGCCATTTGCCCGCTAGCGCCCATTAATAAATATTACTACCGTTAGTTTTATATATTATTATTACCAATAATTTGACTATAATAATAAAATTCGAGTATTTAAATCTACCCTCAGGGCACTGCCTTAAAGGAATATTATATCTATGCTTCATGGACCTCAATTATAGGGACCTACAGGCAATCATTTACAATCGACAAAAGCCGCCCAGCAAGTTTTATTAGCCCACGATATTTTTTTAGGTGGATTTAAACAAAATGATATATCTTTAATATCATTTTAATATCAAATTAATAATTATGGAAAAACTAGTCAAACCCATGTCGGGCTTTCTGGCCCTGCTGCTGGCCATTTTATTTTTTGCAGCCGGCATATTGCTTTTCATATATGCACCTGACCAAGTACTTTTGATGATCTGTGGCTTTATTTGTATGGTCGTCTTTATCTTTCTTATGAAAGGGCTGATGGTGATTAGCCCTAACCACTCCCGGGTATTAAATTTCTTTGGTAAGTATGTGGCTTCGGTAAAGGAAAACGGCCTGTTTTTCGTCAACCCTTTGTATTCAACCCAGAAAATCAGCCTTAGATCCAACAACCTGCAAGGCCAGATTCTAAAAGTCAACGATAAAATGGGCAATCCCATTGAGATTGGCGCCGTCATTGTCTGGCAGGTAGGCGACACTTATAAAGCTGCATACGAAGTCCAGGACTATGAAGGGTATGTCAAAATCCAGAGCGAGGCTGCGGTTCGTATGCTGACCGGAAGTTTTGCTTATGACAATCTGGAGGATGAACATGCAAGTATTACTTTAAGAGAAGGGGGTCATCAGGTCAATGAGATCCTGGAAAAGGAGCTCGCTGACCGGTTGGCACCGGCCGGCATCCGGATTATTGAAGCCAGGATCAGTCACCTGGCCTATGCCTCTGAAATCGCCGGCGCCATGCTGCAACGCCAACAGGCTACCGCCATTGTGGCTGCCCGCGCCAAAATCGTGGAAGGTGCCGTAGGGATGGTAGAAATGGCCCTGCAAAGACTCTCCGAAAGAAATGTGGTGGAACTCGATGATGACAAAAAAGCGGCGATGGTCAGTAACCTGATGGTGGTGCTTTGTGGTGAAAAGGCGGCCTCACCTGTCGTCAACGCAGGCACGCTTTATCAGTAAGGCGGGGTCTGTGCTAATTTATTTTATTCAATTTCAAAAGCGGTGGTAATGCCCGAGAAAAAGAATTTTGTATTAAGACTGAACAAGGCTACCTATAGCGCACTGGAAAAATGGGCAGCAGATGAGTTCAGAAGTGTCAATGGGCAAATTGAGTTTATCTTGAATGCGGCATTAAGGGAACAGTTTGGTAAAAATTACCCTGATAATTTTCGTAGACTAGAGCTAAGTAAGCCACCTGCTAAAGAGGATGAGCAGGTAAGGCAGACACAGACTGGCACTGAGACTAGGTCAGATAAAGAAGCTTCATCCAACAGTGGGGATAAGTAATATCACCAATTAATCTGATGTGTAATTTTTATTGCCTTAATTGTCAATTACTACTTGGGATTTTTTGGGCAGGAGCCATTCAAACACATATCCAAATAACATGGTCAGCAGGCAGCCAATGGCATTCAGCCAGAGAAAGGACACGATATCCAGGTTATAAATGAGTATAATAATGGCCTCCGTCAGGATGGCGGCCCAAAAGGCCGCCGCCCCTTTGACGGATTTCATAAAAAAGGCGATCATAAAGATACCCAGAATGGTCCCATAGAATAAAGACCCCAGCACATTGACCGCTTCAATCAGACTGCCGAGTTTATTGGCAAACTGGGCTATAATAATACAAAAGACGCCCCAGAAAAGTGTCATCCACCTGGAAGCTTTCAGGTAATGCGCCTCAGAGGCCAAAGGCTTTATGGATCTTTTATAAATATCAATGACGGTAGTAGAAGATAGAGAGTTCAGTGCTGCAGCGATAGATCCCCAGGCCGCCAGAAAGATAATCGCAAATAATAATCCGATCAATCCTCTGGGCAGATAATGGATGACAAAATTCAAAAAGATATAATTGGTATCATTGGTATCTGCTGCCGGATCAGCTTCTTTGATCAAGGTTTTAGCCTGCTCCCTTAACTGATCTGTCTTTTGCTGCAAATCGTTTAGCTTTTCTCTGGAACTAGCTACCTGAATCTTATCGCCCTTATGCAGCTGACCAACCAATGTAAGGGTTACTGCATGCTTCTGCCCGCTAATAGAATCAAATCGGCTTTGCAGACCATGCAATTGATGACTGATGACCGGATCTTCCACCTTTTGGAGCTGCATCTCATTAAAAGAAAGCGGGGCCGGCTGAAACTGGTAAAACGCGAATAATAAGGCACCGATTAGCAAAATCAGAAATTGCATAGGCACTTTGACCAGCCCGTTTAAAAGTAGCCCCATCCTGCTTTCCCTAATAGAACGCGCGGTTAAATAACGACCTACCTGGCTTTGATCCGTCCCAAAATAAGAGAGTGCCAGAAAAAAACCGCCGATCAGTCCACTCCATAAGGTATACTTATCCTGCCAGAAGCTATGATCCTGCACATTGGTCGGTGTTGTAATAACATTCAGCTTACCGGATTTGCCAGCAATATGCAGGGCATCTGAAAAACTAACGCCCTCTGGCAACAAATGAACGACCATATACCCTGCCAGTGCCATACCCGCAATAATAATAAAGAGTTGAAGTTTCTGTGTATGCGCGACAGCTTTCGTGCCCCCTAAAACGGTATAAATAATTAAAAAGCCACCCATAAAAATATTGGTCCAGTAAATGTTCCAGCCCAATATGGAGGATACAATAATAGCGGGTGCATAAATACTGATCCCTGTTGACATGCCTCTTTGTAGCAAAAATAAAAAAGCGGTCAGCGACCTGGTTTTCAGATCAAACCTGTTTTCAAGGAACTGATAAGCTGTATATACTTTCAATTTATGAAATAAAGGCACAAAGGCGATACAGATGACAATCATGGCAATGGGCAGGCCAAAGTAATATTGGACAAATCGCATCCCATCGGTAAAGGCCTGGCCTGGAGCAGATAAGAAGGTCACGGCACTGGCCTGTGTGCCGATAATGGAAAACAAAATCAAATACCAGGGCATAGATTTATTGTCCAGAAAATAGCTGTCTACATTACGCTGTCCCCGGCTCTTGTATACCCCATAAGAAATGATGACCAAAAAGGTCAAACACATGACCCACCAGTCCAGATTACTCATTAATCATAACGGTTCGTGAATAAATAAAATAACAGAATTAGTAAGGCCAGCACGCCAATCACCAATACATACCAGCTACGCCACCGCTTAAATAATGGCGGCCGGTTTTCGGGCGCGTCTAAGGGCTGCTTCGTGGGCGGCATTTTCGGTACCTGCGTTTTTTGTTCCGCTCCTATGGAATGCTCCTGCATACGTAATTACATTGTTGCATGAACCTGTAAAGCTTTTAACTGAAGGTTCATTCGTGTTTTTACTGTTATTTAGACCTTATTACATTTTTATATCATACATCATATCATTAATCATTTATCTTTATATTCTTTTTGTATAACCCGACCAGATTGCTGCGCCTTTTGGACTCAATTATTTGTCAGCTGTGGCGGGTTTGGCCAGTAAATTGACAAATAATCTGAAGGCGCCCGGAACGCCGGCAGGTAATTCCCTGAAAAAGTCCAGGCTGCTGTATACATATTTGCCTTTACCATAATCACAGACAATGGTAGAGCCGTCGAGCGGTCCACTGCCCTTGTCGTGCATCTCAAACAGCTTGCGGTAATGTGAATCCACATCTCCCGTAAAATAAAGACCCCGCTCCTGAATCCAACCGTCAAAATCTAAAGGCGTCAGCTTATTGGGATATTGCATGGATGGGTCACCTGGGAGCAACCACTTCACGGGGCATCTTCCTCAGTTACTCTATCACCAGTCACTGTAAAGGGATAAGGCCCCAGCTGATCGGTTACCATGCGTCCATTTTTATTATATTGGGTCACTAGTACACCACCTGCTTTAACATAATCCAATAGTTTACTTTGAAGCGCATGTAATAAAGGATTGATATTATAGGCCCTGATCCCTGTAATGATTGCATCAAATTTTGCCAGCTGCTGGCTGGAAATAGCAGCAGAAGTAATCGGTGTTATTTGATAGCCCAGCTGCTCCAATGCCTGCGGGACTAAATCTCCTGCCCCTTCTATATAAGCAATGTTTTTACCGGTGGTTTTAATATCCAACCCTACCAAACGGGCGCTCGCCTCAGGAAATAAGGTAATGGTTGGGATATGACTGTGTTCAATTACTTTAATCCCCCTGTTATATGATTTTCCCTCAACGGTCGCTGTAAATTTTGCGTCCAGACTGACCGAGTTTGTAAGTCCTGGTTTTAACTGCACCGTATACACCAGATCCCGGCTATCGCCTGCTTTTGCCAGCTCAAATGGCAAATCATTTTGCCGGACTTCAAACTGATCGGGTACCTGCAAATGTAAGCTCCCCGACTGCTGATCCTTAAAGGCTTTGATTTCTGTACGGATAATCTTTACGGGTTGCTCCTGACTGCATACCACTACCGGGTCTTCTATATTGATCGTCACCGGTGGTGCAATGACCAGCGGTTGGTATAACTCTCCTTTTACAGCGTCCGTATGGCGGTAACTGACCGGTAGATTAAGACTTAAGTCTGTACCTGCTATTTGTAGTTGTAGGTTAGCCGTATAAGCTGGTGGGTTCATGGGTCTTGAGATCAGCTGCAAACTGTCTGGGCCGCTTACGCTATAATAACCCGGAGGATGTGGCTGTTTTAACCAGTAAGGCTGGGTAATAGGCGCGTCATTGGGTACACGCAGCGGCACATTTTTGGTGTAATCTTCTCCAGTCTTGAGTATTTGATTGATCGCTATTGACTGATTTGCTAACTGCAGGCTTTTTAGTTCAACAGGTATATTTGCCCGGTTAATCGCCCTGATTTGAATCGTATTGGTTGTTCCTTCGGCCAGCACGGCTTCATTGGTGGTGGCATCTGCAAATAAGCCGAGGCAGGCAAAAATCAGTTGTTTTGCCTCTGCCATTTTAACATTTTTCCAGTGACTGTCGGGTAATGCTTTTATCGCAGTATAGATTTTGATCAGCGTTTGTACGCTGGACGCAGGCACTGCTGGTTTAAACTGCTCATTGGCTTGTTGAATTAACTCGGCGATCTTTTCCCCTCCGGCTATTCTACCCCAATTCGTCTCAACGCCGTCTAACAGGGAATTTTTAGGTGCTGCACCTTCGATGGTTTTAAAATACTCCACACGTTTACCCATATAGGGAGCTACACCAAAACCTTGACTTTTGTGCATACTTCGGCTTGCCGCTGCAATCTCACCATAGCTTTGACCAAGTAAGGCGTTATACCCGCCGGTAGCAATATGAAACTGATCCGGCCGAGTTGTATTTGCATGTCCAAAATTAAAGGTATTCCATAGTAACCTTTTAGCCTGCCAGGGTTTTACATATTGCAGTTGCTGCTTAAACTCATTGGGATCAGCCGCTGCTTTAAAGGCCTCGTGCGCCAAAATTGCGGAAGTCCAGTGATGACCGTGACCTGCCCTGGCGTCTTCTGGAAAGCGGGTAATGATAATATCCGGCTGAAATTTGCGGATCACCCAGACGACGTTTGCCAGGACTTTGTCATGTCCCCAGAATTTCAGGGTCTCTGTTGCACTTTTGGAGAATCCGAAGTCGTTGGCTGTCGTAAAAAATTGCCGGCCACCATCAATACTTCTGGCTCCCAGCAGTTCTTCTGTGCGGATCAGCCCCAGTTCACTCCCCTGTTCGCTGCCAATTAGATTCTGACCTCCATCTCCCCGGGTACAGGACAGATAAGCCGTCTCATACATTTTCCCTTTAGAGAGATAGGCGATTAACATGGTATTTTCGTCGTCAGGATGAGCGGCCAGATAAAGTACCCTTCCCAGTACGCCTAATTTTTCCAGATGAAATTTAATCGTAGCTGCATCCCACTGAGGCGGTTTCTGTGCCTGACAAAGCGTGGAAATGCAACCTATAAGTAGTAATAACCCTATTCTTACATATCTCATGTGCTGTCTTTCTTTGTGTTTAAATTTTAAGCAGGTCGCCTCCTGGCTATTCATACACATAACGTCCCCCTGCCTAGCAGAAACTCGCCCAAATTAGTCAATATTTGGTGTTAATGATGCGTTTTAAAGCCTAAAAACATTTAAAATATTAAAATCAGCAAATGATTTTTGTACAAACAGGCCTATTTTTTAGAAATTATGCTAAAAAATAGGCCTGTTTGTTTAATTACTTAGAATGTCACACCCGCTCTTGCTATCAGCTGGAAAGCTGTTTAGAAAAGTGTTATTTGATCCACCCCTTGAACCGAAGCCAATCTGCTGCATAATCGAACCAGTGACTGTTTGCCGGTTCTTCGGGAAAACCATGCCCTCCCTTGTCAAATAAATGCATGGCAGCGGACACATGGTGTTTTAGAAGCGCCTGATAAAAAAGCAAGCTATTTTGAACCGGTACCAAGCCGTCATCGGTCGCCTGTAAAAGCAAGGTGGGTGGTGTATACTTTGACACCTGCATATCACTGGAAAAATAATCTTTCATCTTTTGCGAAGGGTGTTTGCCTAATAATGCATTACGAGACCCCATATGGGTTACGCTGTCCTGCATACTGATCACCGGATAGACCAGAATCATAAAATCTGGGCGTAATGAACTATGACTTGGATTGGCGATAATGGCAGTATCAAAATGGGTGCCCAGCGAAGAGGCCAGGTGGCCCCCGGCAGAAAAACCAATCACACCAATTTTTGCCGGATCTACCTTAAATTTTACAGCATTTTCTCGAACGAGCTGAATCGCTCTTTGAGCATCCTGCAGTGGGCCAAAACGCTTATCCAACATTGTTCTATCATCAGGCATGCGGTATTTGAGCACAAAGGCTGTTATGCCAATCGAATTTAATTTTTCAGCGACCGACGAGCCTTCATGCACCATCCAAAGGCCTTCATAACCGCCTCCGGGGCAGATAATAACAGCGGTTCCATTTGCTTTACCCGCAGCGGGCGTATATATGATCAGTTGGGGTTCACTGACCTTATGGTGAACCTGCTGATTTTCTACATACTCCAGGTTTTGCGCAGGCTTGCTGCCAGGTACAGTCCCAGTGTAAAGATTCATGGTACTTTGTGAATAGGCAAGGCTAGTCACTGCTAAAAAACTGCATAATAATAAAAAGCGATTTTTCATGGATCTTAAATTATAAGTGATCGTTAATCCAAAGATACAATTTGCCCTTCAAACAGTATCTGACAATCATTTTGAATAGCGTATCTAAAGCTTATTGAAGAAAATCACACCATGCAGCGACAATCGAGGCTGAGTTTTTGTGTAGTTCCCATTGCTTAAGAGCCACTTCAAAAAATGCTGCTATTATCCTTTTTTGCCAACTATGCTGATTTTAAATTGTGCATGATCCTTTTTTGTGATCATCATAAATGGGCAATAACAAATACCCACCCCGAAAACCGTATAAATGGATTGAATATCTGGATAAAAGGCAATAGCCAATCTTACCAAATTTGGTTTTCTTTGCGTCTTTTCAATAAGCCGCTACTGGACGGCCCCAAAAAGAAATTATCCGCTGTTTTACTTCTATTGGCAAAATAGAATTTATAAATTTTTACATCATAATTTAGCAGTCCGGTTTGCCGGTTTACTACATTAAGGCAATATCAATTTTACTTAAAGTAGTAGCCGTTTCAATCTTATAATTGCCGCATAAAATTAAAAGTAGTCTCCGTACAATTAATTCTATTGGATAATCTTCACCTAGCTACAATACAATTTTAGCCCTAAATACCACAAAAAAGCTAAAGAGAGCGCTGCATTTAATAAAACAATCCTCAGCTTTATAAAATTCAATTAAGCCCCTTAAACCAATTCAGAAATTCTGTCTTTTTATTTTTATTGACCATCAGTCTTTCTTTCACCGGCACCTTCAATCTGACTTCCAGATTGCGTAAATAAGAAGGGACAATTTGAAAAATAACCTCTTTTTGTATGATATATTGGCGATTGATTTTATAAAATAATTCATTAGGAATTACAGACATAAGTGCAGTAAGGGACTGGTCTGAAAAGATGGTTTGACCGTCCATTGTTTTTATTGCAGGTAGGCCGCCAACTAAATAAAAATAGGCTATTTGTTTAAAAGGCAACATCTGGTAACAGTTTTTATCGAAGACCAGCATTCCATTATTTCGGCTCGCAATTACTTTTTTGTCGGTGCTTCCTCTGTTAGCTGTCTCACCTACGAAATGGCTTTTCAATTTCCCCCATTTACCCAGCGCCTGGGTCAGTGATGCCTTATTAATCGGCTTGAGTATATAATCAATACCATTCACCTTAAATGCTTCAGTCATATAATCATTATAAGCAGTACAAAATATAATTGGGTGCGTTATATCAATCTCTTCAAAGATATCAAAACAATGGCCGTCTGATAACAATATATCCATAAATATCAAATCTACCTCAGTGTCTTTATTGAAATAATCAATCGCCTCGCGCACGGAAGATAAAATTCCCAGAATTTTAATATCGGGATCAATTTCTAATAAAATAGAGGCCAAGGCCCTAGCTGTCCTTAATTCATCTTCAATGATTATTATATTCATGGATAATAGGCAATTTTATGGTAAAGTATGATGGCGAGCTCTCCACCTCAATGGAGGCTTTAAATAAGTTCTGATATCTTTCCCGGATATTATTTAGGCCAATATGGGCGGAAGCCTCCACGGATCGTCTAGGCATAACCGGGTTTTGAACGATCAAATAATCCTCCTCAATATAAATTTTTACAATTAAAGGATTATTCACCACAATTGTATTGTGCTTGACGGCATTTTCAACCAGCAATTGCAAGGTAAAGGGCGGTATAATCGTTTCGTGATATGTATCAGCAATCATTAATTGGACATTCAAACCTTGTCCATACCTCGTTTTTAACAAATAAATATAGCTGTTCAACAATTCTAATTCTTGTCTCAATCTTGTAAGATTGGGGTGTGTATCTTCCAGAGAATACCGATAAAAGCAGGACAACTGATCAATAAATTCTGAAGCCTGCTTTTCACCTGCATCGACCATCGACTTTAAGGTACTGAGGCTATTGAATAGAAAGTGAGGATTAACCTGCTGCTTTAGTAATTCAAAACGAGCATTTAAGTGATCCATTTTTATAGTTTCCAATTTTGCAGATATCATGCCGGTTACATGGCTTTGGTAGAAATAATAAAGAAACAAGCCAATGGTGATATTTATAATAAGCCCTCTGAATTCATACATCCCCATCATAGATGCCAGTGGATATTTAGGTAACAGTAATTGGTGGATCGTAACAAATAACGCCATTACGACGGATCCAAAAAGTATGGTTTGCACAAACTTTTTATAAATCCCACTAATTTGGTAATGGTCGTCACTTGGCGTCGGAAGCGTTTTAAGGTTAAAATACCAGACGTACAGGGTAAATCCGGTAAAAATAGAAATATCTATGACCAATTCCCCCAACAACATATGTAACCGGAAAAGCTTAGGAATAGAGGATAAAATGCCAATGCAAATTGAACTAATTACAATCACTAAATCCGCTTTCTTCAATAATCGTTTATATTCTTTGCGCTGCATGTTATAAATTTAGTCTGGAAGGTAAGGTCTTCTTAAACTCAGTATAAAATTAGTGGTTTTGTGGACCAAAAGTGTATCTGAGGTCAAGACCTTTTCAAAACCTCTTTTCCTCTTTATAAAAGTAGTGAGGTTGGGCTTAGGACTGTTTTTACCATCTGTAGCAAAACTGACTTGATCAATTGAAGTAATTTCTCCAGGAATATCGGCTCCAAACCAGTGAATATCAGGCTTTCCTAACCAATGCACCAAAGCAAGGATCGCACCCGCCTCATAATGGACTACTCCTTGCTTTACCGCCTTAAAGGCCTGATCATTCGCATATAACACTAAAATCTGTTTCGTTTTATTATCCTTAAGCAAGGTCACCATATGCCAGTTTAAAACGGCACCTATTGTAGTAGACCCGATTTCAGCGTCCCTACTAGCAGTTGCATTAAATAATTGACCTTCTATAGCGCTATTTGAATTACATCCAACTAGAAAGGATAGTAAAATACTGAATAACACCGTTAATTTATAGTGCTTCATGATGGTTATTTTTTCAATTTTAAGGGCATTGTATAAACATAATCAAGAGCCTTAACCGGGCTGTGACAGTTGGTGCAGGTTGCTGTAAATGCGGGCGTTTTACCGAAAGGTTTGAGCTCCTTACCCACCCATCTTGCCCACCCCCATCCATCAGTGGTGGCATACTTAACCTTATTTTTGATCATAAATTCAGCATGTATAAAGTCTCCCGCAACAATCAGGTCATTTTGACCTTCCACTCTTTTCCATAATACTTTGGCCAGAATGGCGCCATCCGGCCACGGTTGAATATTATTATCCTGTATGGCTTTAACGGCCACATCATTACCAAATATGGCCCGGATGGTATTATTATCAAAGCGATCTGTTGTGCTGATTAATCGCCAATTGCCATACCCGCGGGATATTCTATACCATTGACAGCGGGCAGGACAGTTTTTGGCAACTCGTCTCCCCCTGTCGCAGCTTGCAAAAGCGCTTCATTTAATTGTCCATTAATAGTGGTTGATCCCGCTGCCTGTAGATTTTTTTGTCCACTGGTTTCTTGGATTCTCGCCGTTTCACATACAGCATATTGCTTTAATATATTAAGTTCTGCCATCGATACTTTCGCCTTAGGATGCAAACGCAAATAATTTGGCAATGGCATTGATCCAAGCATGATAAAGTTAACAATATTGAATAGAGCACCCGATTTTTGTTTATCGGATAGTTTACCCCACTCAGAAAAATTTAAAACTTTTCTGCCTTTTTTCACATCTTTACTGACCAACCAGGAGGCAGGCGCTAACCGATCATACCAAACCAGTTTTGTTTGATTTGAATGACAATCATAACAAGACCTGCGCAAAATGTTCATTACTTCCGTCGGAGCCTGTAATGGCTCATCTGAAGGAGGATGCGTGTTCTGGCTTGTTGTAAATTGTAACAACCCAAAACCCATTAACAAGATCAATAACGTTGTCCAGATCTTTTTTTGCTTTTTAATATACCCTGCCATTTTCTGCTTATTTGTAATACAAAGGAACCCTAATCCTTTATATAAGCATAATAAATCAGGCTCAATGTGGCAATCTGGTAATTGATCGTGGCATTTATAGCCGACTCTATAAAAATAAGGTAATCGATATCTGCAGTAAACTACTTGAGCCTCGGATGCAATTAAAAGCTTTAACACTATATCTTATAATCCACACACCGTAAAATCTTTAAGCTTCCATCTTATTTACCAAAAAAATGAGCCCACAAGTATAACACTTACTTGCAGGCTCATCATCCATTATTGCAAAACACTCAATTATAAAATCAACTCAATCAAAAATGACTTTTCTTTATTTTTATTGACCCAGCTGGATTTTATAATGACCAGGTTGTTGCGTAAAGTTTAAGTCTTGATCCACCAGTGTGATATTGGTGCATTGCAGATCAAGCTTCACGCTGCGCTTAGCTTTTAACTTGATCAAAAAGAGGTCTTCACTACCATTTAATGTTGCTTGCTGACCGATATTTACAAAGGTAGGATAGAGTACTTTATTGCCATCTGTATGTAAGCGGTCATTGGTCAGGTTTTCCATCTTTCCCGTATGCAGCGACTGGACACTTTCATAATCAAAGTCCTCTGCATTATAAGGGATAGCAAAACTTAGCGCATTTACATTTTTAAGGTCTTTGCCTTTTACCAGCATCTCAACGGTTTCTCCCTTCTTGAAATTTTGTTTGTTAGCAGTAATTTCCAGCGTCCCTTCAAGCAAGGCGGGTTTTCTGCTGCGCTTTACGCCTCCGTCTAACTTTGTAGCCACCACAGAAATATCATAAGCATCGATCAGGCCGTTTTTATTGATATCCCCTTTACTGATATACCCTTCAAAATCACCATCACCTTGTCTGAGCCCTGTATAGTTCATATAAGAGGTTAAATCGTTTCCGTCTATCTTATGATCATTGTTGATATCTCCGGGCAGGTAACTTTCTGAACCCGGTACTTTAAAGATATATAACTCACGGCCAGATCCAAAGTCACCAGCTGCTGCTAAAACAGCAATCTTGACATAACGGGCTGAAGGATGATTTTGGAAAGAAAACGCCTTGGTCTGATTATCCATTTTCCAGTTAATATCTCCCGCCTCAGTCCAGTTATGCTTGTCCAGACTATAATATACTTTACCTTTTGTGATGATTCCATTTCTACCGGATAAGCGAGGCAGATACTGGAATTTATCCAATACATTTATACTTTGCAGATCCATTACGATATCAAATGGAACAGCCTTGGCATCATAATCAGTATGCCAATCGTCACTTTCATCAAAATCAAACATTTTCTGGATTCGCATGCCACCTTGTGAAGCAGCCGTACATGTTGCAGCAATATGACCTATGGCAAATTCCAGCGGATTTTTACCGGTCTTTTCGCCAAGTGCAACCCAATCAGAAGCGCCCTGTTTGTTTACGGCTCTAAGCTTGAAGTTATAAGTCGTTTCAGGACTTAACTGATCAAATAAGAAATGTGGCCCTTTAATGTGGGTATAACGCATCTGGTTATATTCAATCTCATAATAATCTGCGTTAGGCACCTCTTGCCAGGTTAGGTTTAGGCTATAGGCCGTTTTATTACTATCCAATACAGCAAGACCAGCTGGCGCGGTTAAACTGCCTGTATTTACCTTGGTCAGATCTGCCGGATCAAATGCATATCCTTTTATATCTAACTGCACCTCATTTTTCGTAATATCTGTACCGTCCACTTTTACCCATATTTGTGGATTTTTAATCATCTTCACCTTGGCAAAATCGCTGCCTTTTGTGGAAAACTCATTGAGATCAGGGGCTGCATTATAATAATAAACATTTTTCCCATTATTAAAGGCCTGCAGAGAATTTACTTCCGCTAGCTTGAGTTTTGATCCACCTTGTTTTACAGCGACCATTTTAGGCCTAGCAGTCACATTCACCTTAAAAGTAGTCGCTTTTGTTTTCACGAAGCCTTTATAGTCACCTTTAGTAGCATGAACTGTAATCACTGCATGATCACCGCTTTGACTGGATTCGATTAAGGTAGTAGCCCCTTCATTATTTTTATAGGCCTGGGTGGTACCATCATCATTATACGCTTCAAATGAGGTATTTCCATAAGGGTATAGCTCATAAATCCGCTGACTTTTATCGATCTGCTGTACATTGTTATTTGGATTGGCCATGGGTATGATGGCGCCTCTTTTGACAAATACGGGCAATTTCCAGATTGGGGCATCAAAACTATTTAATACAACATTACCGCTGTATTGCTGACCAGTAAAATAATCTACCCACTCACCTGCTGGTAAATAAATATTATTTCGGATATCATTTCCTGCCTCATCCATCTGGGTGGACTGATAAATCGGTGCGACTAAAAAGTAGGGGCCATACATAAATTGATACTCAGTGGCCTTGCCATGGGTATAATTATTGGGATATTCTAAGAACATAGCCCTTACAATGGGAAGCCCTGTAAGTGCGTTGTGGGCAATGGTATAGGTATATGGAATCAGTTCCGATTTTAGTTTTAAGTAAGTTCGGTTAATGGAAGTAGTGGGCTCGCCCATGGCTTCCGGATATTTTTCATTGGCGCCCCAACCATCCATATTGAGTTGCATGGGAGTGAATGTCTTCCATTCAAAGCCTCTGGCATTTATAACCGGATTTTTGCCTCCGAAAATACCATCCATGTCAGAGGTTATATTAGGCTGACCGGAGAGACCCGATCCAATAAAAGTCGGGATATGAAAACGAATATACTCCCATTTACCTCCCGTCTGGTCTCCTGACCAGACACCGGCATAACGTTGGGTGCCGGCCCAACCATCCAGAGAAATAATAAAAGGGCGGGCCGCATGACCGTAATAGGGGACAATATGTCCCACATCTGACACACCGTGCAATCCAAATGAATAACCGGCTCCCACCCAGGCAACGTCTGTTTTAAGTACGCGAACACCAGCATCACGGACTTCTTTTACGATATCTCTTTGCAAAAGTGCACTGACGCCGGCTTTGGGATGTAAATCAGATTGTGTCCAAAGTCCAATTTGTACCCCTTTACTGCGGGCATAATCCCCCAAGGACTTCAAATTAGCGATATTACTGTCCAAGGTGCTGGTCTGACCGTATCCAGCACCATAGCCATCGTTAGGCAGTAGCCAACCCAGTGGCATATCATGACTGGCATATCTGTCGATAACGGCTCTTGCCGAGAACTGATAATTCCCTTTTTCTCCATTCAGCGATTCTTTTATCCCACCATTATCTTTTTGGCTCTCCTTATAGCGTTTACCATCTTCAAATAATATTCCTTTGGGGTCTTCTTTCCAAAAGTCCCGATTATAGGCATTTAAATGGCCCTCATAAAACGCAAATTTAGGCAGTAAAACAGGATGACCGGTTAACTGATAAAAGTCCTGTAATAATTTAGTGGCACCATCATCTACCATAAAAAAGGCATCAAAATAGTCACTTTCATGGGTCAATGTAACGACTCCTTGTTTTTTTGCACCAAAATCATAACTGCCTTTCTTAAAGGTATAGAACATCACACCATAGCCTCCAGTAGACCAATAAAAAGGCGTTGGGGAGGCGACTCCGCCATCTGTCCAACTGTTTTGGTTTTCTATGGCAATCCGGTGGCCTTTATGAGAAAAGCGGCCATTTTGTACGCCACCACCATAATAATACTCATCCGAGTTTTCTTTAAGAGAGAGACTTACTTCATTACCCCCGAAGTCGATGGGTGCCAGTGATGTAATGACTACCTTGCCAGTGACCTTATTGGTTACGGTAAAAACTGTATTATTTTTATTAAAGGACAGGGACACTTCCTGTGTACTAATAGTCACCATCCCATTTTTATCTTCTATCGTCAGTTTTCCTGGGTTCATCCTGGGATTGTCCACCAATATCTGCGCCTGAGGCTTTGCCTCAGGGTCACGAATAATACCGCCTTTAATATCTTCAAAGACCCGAAATATATTTTTCCCATAAAAATCAACGGTTAACCGGTGATTGTCTGTAAAAATAAGTTGTACGGTGGTGGGATTGATCTGTTGGGCACCTGCTATTTGGTTAGACACGCTGTCTGCCACTGCTGTATACATGGCAGAAGGGTTGACAGTCGCCTTGGCATTCAGACTGCCGCCTGCCAAACATAAAAAAAGTGTACTGGATAAAATAAAATTCTGGGTTCGCCTATTCATCGCTGTTAATATGATGTTTGAATTACATAATAAAAGCATGTCTTAAAAACACATGCAAAGCCGCTCTTGGGTAAAAATAAAAAAGACGCAGGATAAAATAACAGATATTAGCAAAATACTACACATTCGTTTGCGTAAAACCAATTAATAATCAATTGATTGAGGAAAAGCATATCTTAATTTGCCCATAAAAAGGCCATTTTGGTGCAATGCTCATCAAATAATCGTTCAAATTTGACAGTAATTGTGGGATTACCCAGGGAAATCTGCCCGGCTGATACCAATTAGAAAGGAAAGTTGACCCTACACTTACTTAAGCTTGCGCAACCAAAATAGGATTAAACTAGTAGGAGTCATTTGGGTTGCCGCCCTTTTACAGCAATATTCAAGTGGAAAAGTAGCAATGGAAAAATTAATATTCAGAAAAATCAGGGCAATTTCAACAGAAAATTGAACAGAAAAAAAACTCAATCAAAACCCTTCAACAACAACTATTGCTCGCCAAAAGTGGCTAAAAAAAATCAGTTTTGGCGAGTAATATTTTTATTGCTCGCCAAAAGTACCTAATAAAACCCAGTTTTGGCGGGTAATAATAGTAAGAAATCCGTTGTAAAAATTAGCTATTCGAACAAAATGTCCATTTTAAAAGCAGCATCAACCAACATATCTTTATATTGATTTTCTTTCACACCAAAAGTCGTAATAAAATTAAGAAACACCGTCATTCTAGGAGAAATCTCAGCTCTTAAGGAAGCGATTTTATTCTCTAAAGACTTTGCATATCTTTTATTAATAACATACTCCTCATTACTGAATTTAACTTCTATAACATTTATTGCTAAATCCCCCCTACTTATCAATAAGTCTATCTGACTACCTTCTGTCGAAGCGCTACCTGGCTTAAACCATGAGCCATTAAATGTTCCAATTCCACTTATACCTAACGCCTTTTTTATCAGATCTATATGACGAATACAAATATTTTCAAAAGCATAACCTTGCCACGATAAATACTTACTTGCTCTACTAATCTCAGACCAATGTCCAGGCGCCCTAACACCTTGCATAAAATTTAAATAAAATAAACAGAACTCATCAATTAGGCGATAAAGCGTGTCCTTTTTCTTATTACTGTAAGGAATCAGCTGTTCAATAAATCCACATTCGGTCAGATCTTCCAATAGCGTAGTTAAACCTCCTCCAGTGTGAACATCAGATAAATCAAGTAATTCTTTTCTTGTTAATCCTTTATCTTTTTTTGCTAATGCGTAAATTACCTGAAGGTATTTTTGATAATTATCAAACAAAGAGGAAAATAAATTAGTAAATTCTCCTTTCAAAAATGCATTTGGGGAAAAACACAATTCTTCAATTTGTTGATTTAAACTATATCCTCTGCGTAGGTGCTTCAAATAAGCAGGTACACCACCCGTCACCATATATAATTGCAAAATTTGGTAATCAGGTAAATTGATACGATTAAAAATTAAAAATCTTTTGTTTCCTTTAAAGAAAAAGGAAGAAGGCGCATTTTTTGCGTAATTCTATTATGCAATCCACCTTTATTATAAACAATTTTCTTAATCATCCAGGATGCTGAAGATCCACAAACAACTACAAGAAATTGCTTATTCTTTGACAAATACATATTCCAGAAATATCCAAATGCAGACAAAAAACCCGATTTATGTGTTTCTAACCATGGTATTTCATCAAAGAAAAGAACCATTTTTTTCTTTGTAGATAAAGTGTTCAAACACTCCCTAAGGACAACAAATGCTTCTTGCCATGATTTTGGCACTTGGATTACTTTTTGTTCAGGAAACCACACTCTTATTCGATCTGCAAAATTAGCAAGTTGCGTCTGTGTATTCCCTTTTGCATTCTCCCCGCTACAATAGAAAACCAAATGTTCTGAAAAAAGTTCTCCAACAAATAAGTTTTCCCTATGCGTCTTCGACCATAAACAGCCAATAATTCAGCCGAATTACTAACCAACAACCTTTTTAGAATTAGTTGTTCCGAAATTCTACCAATAATTTTCTCAGCCATATACAATCATTTTTAGTCTAACCACCATAGAAAAAACTCGCTTTTAATATCTGGTATGCCATATAATCGTTTAGCAAAATAAGAAAAATATAGATTTCTGGCGAGTAATATTTTTATTACTCGCCAAAAGTGGCTAAAAAAACATAGTTTTGGCGAGTAATATTTTTATTGCTCGCCAAAACTGCCTTAAAAAACCGAGTTTTGGCGAGCAATAATGTTTAAAACGACTGTGGTCAAATGGATTTCCAAAACCACATTTGACCACAATTACATCATTTATAAAACAAAGATAACTGTTAATCAAGTAATTAGGAAGCAACAGTTTTAACCCATTTTTCAAATGCCCTTACAAAGTTTACCAGCGTATCCTTCAGTCTATCTGTAGTAATCTCCCCTGCTCATTAATGGACGTATTTACATTTGCCAAATAGCTCTCCGGTTGCTGCATTGGATAAACATCAAGAAAAACCAAGGATTGGCGCAGATGATGATTGGCGCCAAAACCACCATAGATTCCAGGGGAACAACTAATAACGCCTCCAGGTTTGCCAGACCAGACGCTATGTCCATAAGGGCGACTACCGACATCCAATGCATTTTTCAGTACCGCTGGAATAGACCTATTATATTCAGGCGTTATGAAAATAAAACCATTCAATGGTTTTACTGCTTCCCTGAATTTGACATAAGCTTCAGGCACCGGTCCATGATCATCAAAATCTTGATTATATAATGGAAGCTCCGCTATATCCACCATGCTGTAACTAAACTCATCAGAAGATAGTCCTTCTATAAACCGACCTAGGACTTTTGAGTAAGAGGCCTTTCTTAAACTACCTACGAATAATCCAATCTGTTTTTTGCTCATCTTATTTAAATTTTATGTTTTATGCTTTATGCTTCGGGTTAACTAATGCCTAGCCACCCCAATTATTATTATCATTCAGCCCTTTTGCTGATTTTTAATTTAAGGGTAATTTTACCCGATATGCCTTATAAGGATACTCTGTTCTGTCTTGCCCATGATTCCAAGTGGGTAATCTTTGCAATTGTGAGCAGGATATATACAGGTACCCATCTGCGCCTATACCCATAGAATCGGGCCAAAGTAAATTTTTATCCTTTACCAAAACCTTTAACTGACCTTCCGGTGTGAGATAGGAGATAGAGTAGCCCTCTGAGGTCGTCAAATAAATATTGCCGGCCTTATCTGCAATCAAGCCATGCGTAATCCCTACGCGTCCGGCAATTTCCACTTTTGACGCCAGCTCCTGTTCAGTCAATGCTGTATCTCTCAAAAATCTGGTTTCAATTCTAAAGAGGTTTTCCTTATTAATGGGTTTAAAATTTAGGTATTTACCATCATGGGTCATAGCGATACCGTTTACATTTGAGCTAAATGGATGTCCTTTCTGATCAACCATTTTTTGTCCGTCATAAGCGAGCGTGATTTTGTCAGCCAATGTAAAACCTGACCTTGAAAGTACTGTTCTTGATCTTCCTGTAACTAGATCTAGAATAACAAGGGCTGCCTGTCCGGGATCTGAAAGATAAGCCACTTGTTTATCAGGATCTACCCGCACATCATTTAGAGCGGAAACGGACTTATTCAAATCCGGAAAATCATAGACCCTTTCTACCTTATTTGTTGTTGTATTGATTTTAATTAAGGCGAAGATCCCACGCTTTCGTTTTGAAGTACCACTTTTGAATATATCCCCTGCTGGAGCAGGTTTTGAATCCAGTACCCATAAAAAATCCTGACTATCACAGTATAAATCCTGAATACGCAAAAAATGACTTAAATCTTGGTCTCCATTTTCTTGTACTGGAGATTTTTTATTCCAACTGAGATCCGGATAAGCTCTAAGTTTACCTTGTATCACCTCTGCCAATGCGTACTTCCCATCTCCATTATAGTTCGGAAAAGATACAAAAACCCTGTTATTGGTGTTTACACTAAGGCCTATGGCCATGCTTTTACCAAAAGCAGCCACTGGCTGCAGCTTAGAAGAATGCTGAGATTGCCCAAGTAGTGTGGCACAGCTGCTTAAAACAGCCATTATACAAACCATCAATACCAGCAGGGGTGAATTTGAGTATTGTATGTTGAAACAACTTTTGTCTTTCATGGTTAATCTGTTTGAATTGACCTTTCCAGCTAAAGTTACTGTAAAAATTCCAAGTGCCCTTGACCCAAAATTAATGACAGGGATCTTACTGATCCAGGTTAACCTCCTCCGTGTGACAACGATGAGAAACAAGTATTGGCAAAACTCAACTAAAAATGGATGTTATGCGTGTTTTTAATCTCCGACATCACAAAAGTGCTGTGGGTACTGCCAATGCTGGTTACTGACCCCAGTTTATTGAAAACAAAATCCTGGTAATGTTTCATATCACGGGCATAGACTTTTAATATGAAGTCATAATCTCCCGAGATGTTATAACATTCAACCACTTCCTCAATCTCCATAATATCCGCCACAAAATGGTGTCCGATGTCTTTGTTATGTTGTTTGAGTTTGATATTGCAAAACACAATAAATCCCTGGTTGAACTTCTCTGCATCCAGTATAGCGATATACTTTTTAATAAAACCCTGACTTTCCAATCTTTTTATACGTTCAAATACGGGTGAAGGCGAAAGATTAACCATCTGCGCCAGCTCCTTATTGGTAAATTTTGCATTGCTAGCCAGTATCCGTAAAAGGTTCAAATCTGTTTCATCAAGCTCATTCATAGAAAATTATTCTTTTAACTACTCAAATCTACGAACGATACAGCACAAATGACTTATTTCAAATAATTTTTAAGAATAATTATCTTTATTTTAATTTATATACAAATAAAATATCTGCATAATTACCTTTACACAGTTTTAGAAATCAAATTACCGATGCGCTGAATCCTTGACATCTGAGCGGCAAAGATGTAGCAACAAAGCGTATAACACACTGATTACCTATAAATAACGATAAATAATGCTAACACAAAATCTAGGCTATCCCAGAATAGGTGGCCAAAGACAATTAAAAAAAGCAGCTGAAAAGTTTTGGGCTGGCAAAATCGCCTTGAGCGAATTAAAAGAAGTAGCCATTGCTATTAGAGAAGCAAACTGGAAAACACAATTAGATGCGGGTATCGATCTGATCCCCTGTAATGATTTTAGCTTTTATGATCAGATGTTGGATACGAGTTTGCTTTTGGGCGCTGTCCCGGAGCGGTACTACCCTTTACTATCCGACACGACTAAGGAAGGTAAAATGGCGCTTTATTTTGCCATGGCCCGTGGTTATCAGAAAAACGGTTTGGACATCACTGCCATGGAAATGACCAAATGGCTGGATACCAACTATCATTATATTGTTCCTGAATTCACCCATGATCAAGTATTTAAAATTGAAGGTGAGCAGCTATTTGAATCATTTGAAAGCGCTAAGGCTCTATTAGGGAACAAGGCTAAACCTGTTTTGATCGGACCTGTCAGTTATTTGTTATTAGGCAAGGAAAAGCAGGCCGGCTTTGAACGCATAGAGCTGATCCAAAAACTGACGACAGTATATATTGACCTCTTAAACCAGCTAAAAGCAGCAGGGGCTTCCTGGATCCAGTTGGATGAGCCTTGTCTGGCACTGGATCTGACGGCAAAAGAAAAAGCCGCCTTTGTATTTGCTTACAATGAAATCGCTAAACAGGCTCCAGGATTACAGATTCTTGTCTCCACCTATTTTGATGCACTTTTAGACAATACTGCTCTGGCAACGCATCTGCCAATCAGTGCATTGCATATCGATTTGGTTCGAGCTCCTGAACAATTGGAAGAAGTATTAACGCAAATACCGGACAAACTTCAATTATCCTTAGGGGTAGTAGATGGCCGCAATGTCTGGAAAAATGATTACGAAAAATCACTTTCCCTGATCCGTAAAGCCGTCGAAAAAATTGGGGCTGACAAAGTAATCATTGCGCCATCTTGCTCACTACTGCATAGCCCCATTGACCTTGATTTGGAAACTGAAATCGATCCAGAAATCAAAAACTGGATGGCATTTGCCAAGCAAAAATTAAGGGAAGTCAAAGAACTACAGGAGATTTTTGCAGGCAACGACGCGCTGTTAACCGCCAACCAAATCGCTATCAGCAGCAGGAAAGCTTCACAAAAAGTACACAAGCAACAGGTAAAAGACCGTCTGAGTGCCATTACAGATGTTGACGCTACGCGCCAGAGCAGTTTCGCAAAGCGTCAGCATTTACATCACGAGCGCTTTAAATTCCCAGCCTTCCCCACAACAACGATTGGCTCCTTTCCGCAAACGGACGATATCCGTCAGTTGCGTTCCCTCTTCAAAAAGGGTTCTTTAACCTTAGACCAATATGAGGCAGCCCTGGAAAAAGCCACCACTGAGGTGATCAAATGGCAGGAGCAGATCGGCCTGGATGTATTGGTGCATGGTGAATATGAGCGCAATGATATGGTGGAATATTTTGGGGAGCAGCTTGAAGGCTTCTTGTTTACCAAAAATGGTTGGGTACAAAGCTACGGCAGCCGCTGTGTAAAACCGCCTGTTATATTTGGGGATGTCAGCCGGCCTAGCGACATGACCGTCCGCTGGATCAGCTTTGCTGCAAAGCAAACACAAAAGCCTATGAAAGGTATGCTAACCGGGCCAGTCACCATATTGCAATGGTCATTTGTAAGAGACGACCAGCCACGGGCCACTACAGCAGGCCAGATTGCGCTGGCGATCCGCGATGAAGTCCTGGCCCTGGAAAAAGCAGGAATAGGTATTATCCAGATCGATGAGGCGGCACTTCGTGAAGGCTTGCCTTTAAGAAAGACAAAGCAGTCTCAGTACCTGAATTGGGCCATTAAAGCCTTCAGGATTACCGCTGGTGGTGTTCAGGACCGCACACAGATACATACCCATATGTGTTATAGTGAGTTTAATAATATCATTGAGCACATTGCTGCCATGGATGCAGATGTGATTACTATAGAAACGTCCAGATCTCAAATGGAACTTTTAGAGGCCTTTGCTGATTTTGCCTATCCCAATGAAATCGGACCGGGTGTTTATGATATCCATTCCCCTCGTGTCCCTACTACTGAGGAAATGACTACACTTTTAAGAAAAGCCGCTAGTCTACTCCCACCGCGCAATCTCTGGGTGAATCCGGATTGCGGTTTAAAAACTAGAAAATGGCCGGAGACTCGTGCCGCTTTAATAAATATGGTTGCAGCAGCCAGACAAATTAGAGAAGAAATTAGTGTCGAAGCTGTCCTATAATTTATATCTTTGGGCATTACAGGGATTTGCTTAAATCCCTGTAATGCACTTTTTTGGTAGCATTGTGACATAATAAATAACACGCATTAGTTTAAGGGTATATGTTTTTAGATAAAATAAAATCAGGCCAGTCAGGCATTTTAACCTACGGAATTACACCTCCCAAAGAAGGCACCTCACCTGAGAAGGTCGCTGAGATCGCACAAAAGACCATGGCGCGCATTATTCCACTGGACATAGATGCCCTCGTCGTGTATGACGTCCAGGATGAATCTGCCCGAACATCTGCCGAACGACCTTTTCCCTTTATGAATGCACTGGATCCCTTTACTTTCTCCAAAGATTATCTGGAAAAGATTCAGGTGCCCAAAATAATTTATAGACCCGCAGGTAAATTTTCCAAGGACGAACTTAGCCAATGGTTGGAAGATATCTATAAGCACCAGTTCTATCCCGTCTTTGTAGGTGTACCAGCAGCTGATTTCCAGGTTAAGGTAACGCTTGAAGAAGCTTATCAGTTATGGCGTAAATACCAGGACAGTTCGGCCATTGGGGCTGTTACCATCCCGGAGAGACATGCGGTATTGCATGATGAAGACAAGCGGATATTAGATAAAGCAGCTGGAGGCGTTTCTTATTTTATCTCTCAGTGTGTTTTTAATCTAGACTATGCTAAAAAGATGGTAGAGGACCTTTGTTTGACCTGTCAACAACAACAACGCACGCCACCAACCCTGATTTTCACTTTAACTGTTTGTGGTTCAGTTAAAACACTTCGTTTTATGGAATGGCTGGGTATCCATATTCCTGAGCAGCTTAAAGAGTCCTTATTGCAGTCGGATAATATGCTGGAGGACTCCTTAAAAGCCTGTCTGGATAACGCAGCAGCGCTTATTGAATTTTGTAAGCAAAGATGTGTGCCGTTTGGCTTTAATATTGAAAGCCTGGCTATCAGAAAAGATGAAATCAACGCATCAATAGATTTGGTAAGCCAAATCAGTGCTATGCTAAATCGTACGCCCATTTCTCAGACAACGGCTAAGGCGCAGGCTGAATCCAATTATCCAAGACCATAAACGCAAAGGCGATCTTTTCCATTGCGGGGTTTGCCCATATTATCAGGTGGGTTATACAATGGCCAATTTATAATCCGCGGATTCCAATAAATAACTATATTGGATTGCTGCTAGTTTTTCCTGGCAATTATTGCCACCGCTTCTATATCATTTTGGTGCCGTCTAAACATCTCTCTGATATGCAAAATTCGTTTGCGCAGTGCCCTATGTGTTAACACGTTGAATACAATCTTTAAGGTACGGACAATGCCTTCATCCTGAATCAAGCGATCAAATTCGAGTAGTGCCATTGGCGTGGTCTCAACACTCAATATCTCAAATCCTTCTTCCTGTAGTAATGATCGCCATGCAGGTATAGTCAAAGGATGTGCATGTACCCGCATATTGGAACCAAGATCCTTAAAAATTCGTTTTTGGTCTGATTCACTGATATCTTCTGGTTGAATACAGAGCTCATGAATGCCGTAATAGCCTCCAGGCTTTAAAATTCTGGCAGCTTCTTTTATAATTTGCACCTTGGTGTCTATTGGATGCATGGTTAGCATGGCCTCACCAAATACTTTTGTCGCATACTGATCCGGCAAAGAAGTGGCCATGGCGTCACCAACAATCACCCTGGCCTTTGAAAAATGGATACTTTCCCTGGCCCGCCTTGCGGCCTGCTCATTTCTATCTATCCCTGTATAACTGTGTGGCTTATATTCACAGGCCATATTCGCAGTAAGGCCAAGCCCCGGCGCAAACTCGACAAGGTCGTCCTGGTTATTAATTTTTAATTGAGACAATAATATACGGGTTAGTGCTATTCCTCCCGGTCTCAGCACCTGTTTACCCAACCTGGCCAGCATCCAATGTCCCTGCTTTTCATTATAAGTCTCCTCTATTGCCATTGCTAGAAATTTTGTATCGAAAAGCCTTCGCTATTCACGACATATACGATATATACATACCCACTCAACGAAAGCCCGGAAGATCTAAACGTCTTCCAACAATGTAAAATTAAGCACTAACCATCAATTTTAAAGAGGTTGTCCACTGTACTCAAAGCCACTACCCCTAATACCAGACAACCAAAATAAATATATTAGCTTAATTTTAAATTCAAAATATATTTATCTGAAATACAGACCCCTAACCTAAGCCTCCCACACAACACTTTGTGTAAAATAGGCTAATTTTGACTGGGAGTAGATTTAAAAACAAACAGCAAATTAATTATATGCGTCACATCATTAAAATGAGTATTCTGCTGGGCCTCGTATTTACTGCTAGTCTGGTTAAAACAGATGGCCAGAACCTTCGTATAGCCGTTGCAGCCAATGCGCAGTTTGTAACCGATTCACTAAAAAAGGCATTCCAAAAAGGACATCCTGGGAAAATAGAACTTATTGTCAGTTCTTCTGGCAAATTGACCGCACAAATTGAACATGGCGCCCCCTATGATATTTTCATGTCTGCCGACATGCTGTATGCCAAGACCATTTTTAACGCGGGCAACGCTTTAACCAAACCTAAGGTTTATGCGGCAGGCAAACTTGTATTATGGACCACTAAAGATCTGCCCGTTACTGGTTTGGATGCACTCAAAAACCCAGCCATCAAAAGCATTGCAGTGGCCAGTCCAAAGACGGCCCCCTATGGAGTAGCCGCCATTACAGCTTTGAAAAAAGCAGGCATTTATGCATCCATTAAAAATAAAATAGTTTTTGGCGAAAGTATATCCCAGGTAAATCAATACCAGTTAAGTGGTGCCACTGATGTGGCCTTTACGGCCTTGTCCATTGTCCAAAGCCCAGAACTAAGACACAAAGGCAAATGGACAGAAATTAGCAGTAATTTATACGAGCCTATCGATCAGGGTGTCATCATTTTAAAACATGCAGGTAACGCAAATAGTGACCAGTTAAAACAGGCAAAAGACTTTTATCAATTTCTGTTTAGCGCACAGGGAAAAGCAATTTTCACCTACTTTGGGTATAACGTAAAATAAATAAAAAGCTAATTGATGGATTTTAACTTCCAACCACTTATTTTGAGTCTTGAACTGTCTCTGATCACGACAGTTCTGCTCTTGATTATCGGGATACCAATAGCCTCCTTTTTAGCATTCAAGACCTTTAGAGGAAAATCCATCCTGGAAGCCATCGTCAGCCTACCCCTCGTTTTACCTCCGTCAGTTTTAGGTTTTTATCTGTTGGTTGCATTCAGCCCCAATAATTTTTTTGGAAAATTCCTGGATTCCTATTTTAATTTGCGCCTAGTCTTCTCTTTTTCAGGTCTCGTTTTGGGTTCTTTAATATACAGTCTCCCCTTTATGATTCATCCACTCCAGGCGGGCTTACAGGCGCTTGCCCCAAACCTTAAAGAAGCTTCCTACTCATTAGGAAAATCTAAAAAGGAGACCATGTTCAAAGTATTGCTTCCTAATATAAAGCCTGCAATACTTACTGGCATGGTGCTGACTTTTGCGCATACACTAGGAGAATTTGGCGTTGTACTCATGATTGGTGGTAATCTTGAAGGATCCACCAAAGTGGCCTCTATTGCCATTTATGATGCGGTCGAATCCCTGGATTTTAGGTCTGCACATATTTATTCCTTGGTATTGATTATTATTTCCTTTGTAATATTACTGATTACTTATGGCCTGAATAAAAGACTATTTGACAACCGTGTTCATCTATGATAAAGATCTCCATAGAAAAAGCAATCCCTACGACGCTGTACTCCCAGCCGTTGCGTGTCAACCTGGAAATCGGTACCGGTGAATTTGTTGTCATTTATGGAAAGTCTGGTGTTGGGAAAACAAGTCTGCTCAGAATGATTGCGGGTCTACTCAAACCAGATCAGGGTGTTATTGAGGTCAATCAGCAAATATGGTTCAACCATTTAAATAAGGTCAACCTACCGATTCAAAAAAGGCATCTGGGATTTGTTTTTCAGGAACTCGCCCTTTTTCCGAACATGACAGTTATGGAAAACCTATTATATGCAGCAAACAATCCAAAGGATCAAAGTTATTTGCAACGCTTGCTTAACATAACTGACATGCAATCCTTACGTAGTAGAAAGCCGGCTACTTTATCAGGCGGGCAACAACAAAGATTGGCGATTATCCGTGCACTTGCCAGAAAGCCGACTATATTATTATTAGACGAACCTTTCTCATCATTGGATTATCAATTGGCACAACAATTAAGAGCTGAATTAAAAATCCTCCACAAGGAATTAAAATTTACCACCTTATTAGTATCACATGACCCAAATGACATTAATGGGCAAATAGATCAATTGGTTGAACTAAAGCATGGTAACGCCCATCAATTACGAGGAACAGCACTGCATCCCACTCAAAATAAAAGCAGCCTGATTGGTAAAATTTTACGCGTATATCCTTTTGAGTCCGCCTTTATTATTGAAATTGCTGTAAATCAAGAAATCCTTAAAGTACCAACAGATCCCAAAACTGCCCAAGGCTGCCATCCTAACCAAATGGTACAGATCACTTTTATCGACGGACAAATCTTACTTTCTCAGCTGGGATAAACTTTTCATTCGCACCTATACAATTTCCATCAGAAAATGCAGATCAGACAGCATTCATTAGGCAGGAATAAAATTACAGCTATATTACTCAACTTTCATAATGCTTTTGGCATCACTAATGATCTCAGCAGTACTATCATCGATTTCAAGGATTCTTTTTAAATTGGTTTTCAAATAATTTACTTTTTGCACAGAATCCATATTCTTAAGATCAAAGTCAAAATTATCCATCCAGGTATACATGGAACCTTTTATTTGCTCCAACTGATGATCTGCCTGCTGAATTCGGGTGACAAAAGCATGGTTCACTGGTTGCAGTTTTTGCAGACTATCCACCATTGAAGTAGCCGCTTTCTGCAATCTTACGATTGTGCCCATTTTTGCCATGGCCAGATCGTGGCCATCATTAACCTTCTTATTTAATGAATCAATGACAGAAACAGCTTTGTCCTGTTTATCAGATTTCTTTTGATTTTCATGACTTCCGCAAGAAATCAGTGCCAGGAGTCCCAAAGAACATAATATGGTAGCGCATTTCATTTGAATAATTGTTTTAAAATTAAATAATTAAACATCCTACTTACAAAGGTACTACATCAGCTTACACATCTATCTCCATTATTACGTTAATTTATCCGTTAATGAGGATCGGAGTGAATTTTAAGGCAATTGTTATTGTAGTTAAAATTCAGGCAAAATCCCCTACTTTTATTCCACCTTACTGCAAATAATCAAAAATTAAATAATGAAAAAGTTTTTTCTTGTTTTCCTATCCCTCATTGTATTCAATCTGAATAATATTCAGGCCGCCAACCTGCCTAATAATGAAGATTCAGTGCAAACAGAGACGATCGTGCTTATACGCCATGGCGAAAAGCCGCATGGAGGCCTGGGACAATTGAGTTGCCAAGGGCTTAATCGTGCTCTGGCGCTCCCAAATGTGCTGATTGGGAAGTTCGGCAAACCACAATATATTTTTGCGCCCAACCCTTCCGAAAAGGTAGATGCGGCCAAATATTTTTATGTAAGACCTTTAGTTACCATTGAGCCCACCGCTATCCGGCTTAAACTACCAGTTAATACACAATATGGGTATCTAGAAATAGAGGCGCTACAAAATGAATTACTGCTCCACAAATACCGTAATTCAACGATTTTTATGGCCTGGGAGCATGGCATGCAAAACGTTTTTGCGAAAAGACTCGTGAAGCATTTTGGCGTTGATCCTAAAGTTATACCAAGTTGGCCAGGGAATGAATATGATATGATCTATGTTTTCAAGATAACCACAAAGGGAGAAAAAAGCACCCTGACCTTCAAGATCGAGCACGAAGGACTGAATAACCTAGATGAAAACTGTCCCAATTAATACAACCGAAGCTCAATTTGACAATCGAAGCGTTCTAAACACAGCCAAGAATATGGGCCTATCCAGTCGAGCCACTGGTTGCAATCAATTTTGATGAAGGGAATAATGTACCGATTATCAAGGATGTAAAAGCTTTTAGAAATCACAAAAAGGGATGGCAAATTTATGCTAATAGGCAGGTCGACAAATGTCCATACTTTGTGCTCTTTTATTAATAATTTTGATATCCTATTTTTCTTTATTCCAATAATGATCACGATATTAAGGCTTGTGGTTCACAAACTTGTTGAGTCGACCACAAAGCCAGGTTTTGCAGCAATCTAAATACCCTAAATAGCCGTAACACTATTCCAATAATATTTATTTTAGATTTCAACATCACAAAAGATCCCTGACAAACCATTTCGGTACCTATGATTAAAATATCCAAAATTGATCGCATCTTACTGTGGTGGGTAAGTCAATATTGTAGCTCCATATCTTTCCATCAAAACATCTCCAATTAAAAGAACGACCAACTAGGCTGATTGTCTAATACAATTTTGTCATTTGGGTATTATACCGTGCTACTTTATCTCCAAAATCCCCTAACAAGTTCCTATTGAACAGCAAACAAGGTCCTTTAATGAATTAGAATTCCAGTGCCGCACACAAATAAAAGAGGCCAGAAATATACGCTGACCTCCTTTTTGCATCTTCAATGCCACCTCTCATAGGCTTTATCAGCCAAATTTTTAACACCCATTAAAACCTTACTCAATTAAAGTTACACTTCCTTTCATGGTAGGGTGGATGGTACAAAAATATTGAATACTCTCTGTAGGCTTCATTTTCCAAGAGCTCCCAGGTTCAATATTGCCGGAAGTCCAGGCTTGGCTTTCTACATCTGTAACATTATGTCCCACAATCCCCTTATTAATCCAGATAACTTCATCACCTTTTTGAATGGAAATTTGTGAGGGCACAAATTGCATATTCTCGATAAAAATTGTATCTGTCTTAGCTATATTTTGTCCGGCATTGCGCTCTGGGTTACTACACCCCCGCTAAAATAAGCGATAGCTGCTACCCAGACCATAGCCAGAACTAAATTGCCTTTTTTCATGTAAACCAAATTTTATGCGAGTTACTTAAACTTTGCCTCTGCCATCTTAGCCATTTCCAGATGCTGTTCTAGCAGCGGGGTCACCTTAATCAACATTTGTTTCATCTCTTCATTTTGCGTCTGAGGGATCAATATAGTTTTGACAGCCGAAATGACCGCTTCATGATAGGTTACCTCATTGGAAATATAAGCCTTATCAAAAGCCTTTCCTTTCAGTTTATTCAATTTTGCAACGGTTCCTTTTTCTCCTTTTAACAAAGACTCAGTGACTGCGTTATCCTTGGGTGTCACTCCTAATTTCCCGGCTAGTGCAACTGCAGATTTAATAATCGATTCATGATCCTTAACCATGGATTCAGCAAAATGCTTCACCTCAGCACTTTGGGCTTTCTTTAAAGCAATCTTTCCATAGTTGACATCAATTTGATTAGCTGTGACGGCCACGGATGCAATTTCCGGATCTGTTAATTTTGTCGTTTTTTGTGCCAAAGTACTGCTTGTGGATAAAAGTGTTACACAACCAATCAAAGCGGTTGAAAAGAGACCTCTACGTAAGATATTTTTTTTCATTTTACACGTTTTACTTTTTAAAATTTAATCACTATACAGTATATAGAGTATTTAAATAAGCCAAAGGTTACAGAATATAAAATATTCTATCAAGCAGATGCCGAATTGGCGTTGATACTAAAGCTATACCAGGTAGGACAGGGAATAAATATGATATGATTTATGTATTCAAGCTAATCACAAAGAGAGCAAAAAGCGCCATGACCTTTAAGATTGATCATGAAGGGCTGAATAACCAAGATAAAAACTGTCCCAATTAACTGCGCCTCTAAGGTAGGAAGCGGCAAACAAGCATAATAACCAATGCGTTATTTTTAATCAAAATTAGATAAGATAATAGGTTAAAGACCGGTAAGTTCTGGCAAGATCTATATAATAAAACTTAATACAAAAAAATCAATTTGAGTTGACAACCCAGAAAGAGGTATGGCTATCGATCGCCAAACGAGGTTTTTCACGAAGCAATTAAAAATAACGGGGAGGTGCCGATTGCATTTATGACTTGAATTCACCATATTTCCATTACCATCATAAATATAATCCACCGTTGTAGCCGTCTTAGTAACAGGGGTATATTTAAAATCACCCAGTGTGCTATTAGGATCATTGGCAGCATCCACCACATACTTTTTTTAAACAAATAATAATTTCCAATCTCCACCTGAAATTGCCCAAATCGCCGTATATTTAGCTTACCGCTTTACCTGACTTTAGAACGATACACGATGATAAGCATCCGTCAACAAAGAAATCTGAGACTACTGTGGACCTTTTACCGGAATCATTTTTGGGCGGATATGCTCCTATCAGCAATTGGGTTATGGACACTCCACAACTGGGGACTCGTGGCATTTGAAGCAGTATTCTGGTTTAAGATTATCAGCTATGGAATCATTTACTATTTTGTAAATTCACTCCGAAAAAACGAGTATTACTATTATAGCAACCTTGGTTTTAGAAAATCAACCCTCTGGGCCATAACTTTATCTGTTGACTTTGTCCTGTATATAACACTCATCATACTTACCTATCAATTCCGATGACCCATACTTTAGAAGTCGACAGCATCATCTTAAACTTTGGCCTTCGCCGCATCCTCTCCGATATTTACATAAAATGTGAGACGGGCAAGATAACCACGTTTGCAGGCAGAAACGGCACCGGTAAATCCTGTCTTTTAAACATTATACTGGGGAAGTTAGCACCATTAAGCAAGTCCGTCAGAATCGACGGCCGGCCCATAAAAGCAGCTTATCCGGCCATCAACTATTTGCCGCAGACTCATTTTGTTCCTGCCGGGCTAAGTACCAGACGAGTCTTTTCAGATTATCAAATAGACCTGGACGAATTCCTGCACCATTTTCCGGAAACCAAAAACAGAATAAAGCACAGATTCCGGCAGTTATCCGGCGGCGAGCGGCGCCTGATCGAAGTTTATATACTCATCAAAGCGCCGGCAAAATTTACCTTACTGGACGAGCCGTTTAGTCAAATCATGCCCGTTCAAGTGGAAAAGATAAAGCCTATAATCCAGGCCGAAAGAACAAAAGGTTTTTTGATAACCGACCATCTCTATAAGGACGTAATAGACATTTCGGATAACGGTTATCTTTTGCAGGCGGGAAAGACCTGGCGAGTCCGAGATATGGCCAGTCTGGAAGAGCTGCAAGCCAGAGGCTATATATCCACTATATAATTTGCCGAAAATACCGCGGCAAACGATGCATTCGTACGCTTATTTATGTTCTTCTTGTTCTTGCGGATGGTTTTTTATGTTTAGCTTCAGCAACACCGTCGGCAGGACAATAAGTAGAAGCGGCAGGGCCACGATAAACCCACCGATCACCGCGATCGCCAGTGGTTGATGCATCTTTGCGCCAGTGCCGATCCCCAGGGCAAGCGGCAACAGAGCGATTATCGCCCCTACGGCCGTCATCAACTTTGGTCTCAGTCGGGTACTGATCGCATAGATAATCGAATGTGATTTAGTCATCGTTTTAAGCGACTCGAGATACTGAGCATAGGTAAACACGGCATTTTCACTGATAATGCCCACAATCATGATCGTTCCCGTATAACTGGCCACATTGAGCGCCGTTCCCGTCAGATATAGCAACAAGAAGCTGCCGCTAACCCCAAAAACCGCCAGCAGTAATATCGTCAGAGCCACTCCAAAATCTTTATATAAAAATAAAATAACAGTGAACACCAGCAGGCTGGACAACACAAGTATCAGCACCAATTCCCTAAAAGACTGCTGCTGTTCCCGGTAGGCGCCGCCATAGCGAATGGAGTAGCCACTAGGAAGCTGTATTTTAGCATGGATCTGCCGCTCAATCTCCTGCATGGTACTACCCAGATCCCTTCCTTCCAGCCGGGCGGTAACTTCTCCCATATTTTGTAACTGGTCCCGCTGCTCTTCAGCGATGCCGCTTTCAATATGAAACCGCGCAAAGTCAGAGAACGGCCTGGTACCGCCGCCCGGCAGAAAAACAGGCTGACTGCTAATTGCGGCGATAGACGGCGGATTATCCTGTCTATAGATCATTCTGATCGGAACCAACTGTAAAGGATCCTGCACTTTCCCGGTGATATTCCCATTCAGATAACTTTCCACCTGGGACTGAAAATCGGCCGCCGAAATCCCGTACCTGGCCAACTGCGCAAAATCCGGTTCCATGACCAACGAAGGGCCAGCTATAGTAATACCGTTAAAAACATCCGCGGTACCGGGTACCGAAGAAACAATAGCCGCTACTGATTTAGCTACCTGATGAAGGGTTTTTTGATCAGGCCCAAAGATCTGGATCTCAATAGGCTGAGTAGCCGTCATAAGATCCCCTAACATATCCCCTATAACCTGTCCAAAATCCACCTGCAGCGGCAGTCCTGCTTTCTCAATAGCACTACGCAGACGGCTGATCACTTCAACAGTAGCAGCCGTTTTATGCTTCTTTAAACTGATCAGGTAGTCTCCTCTGTTCGGTTCCGTAATAAAAAAGCCCATCTGCGTACCGGTTCGCCGGTTGAAAGTCGCCACGTCTTTGTCCGCCGCAATAATCCGGTCTACCTGGTCCAGCAACTGGCTGGTTTGTTCCAGCGTTGTACCGGGCGGCGAATTATAATCCAGCACAATCGTGCCTTCGTCCATTTCCGGCAAAAAACCCGTAGAAAGCCTGGGAATGGTATAGAGACTCACCAGTACCAGTAGTACCAGGAATATAACACTGTAAACCGGCCGCCTGATAAAAAAACGCACCCATTTTTTCTCTTTAACCAGGTGGCTTTCGGCCGGCCGTTTTCTTTTCGCCCCTTTTGACAACATCAGGTAGATAACGGGCAGAAAATCCAGGTTGAAAAGAAGGAACAAACCAATGTAATAATCATGGTATCCGTCATCACCGTAAAATAAGCCCCGGCAAGGCCCGACATAAGTATAAAGGGGATAAAAATAACCACCGTACTCAAAGAGGATCCCAGCATAGCTTTAAACAAATACCGAATCGCACTGCGGACCAGTGAACCGGGTGACTGATCGGTAAATTCTTCATGCGTCCGTTGTATCTGCTCAACAACGACAATCGCGTCGTCAATAATCAACCCGATGGAAGCGGCGATGGCCCCCAGTGTCATAATATTCAGCCCCTGGCCTGTAAGCTTTAAAACTGTAATGGTCAAACCAAGCGTAATGGGAATGGTGATGAGTAAGGTCAGGGTCGGTTTAATGGATTTTAAAAATATGATCGCCACAACGACAGCCAGCAGCAGCCCGATCCACAGGCAATCCGACACACTACGGACGGCGTCCAATACAAAATCAGCCTGGTTATAATACGGCTTTAGCTGCACATCAGCCGGCAATGTGGCCTTTAATGTTTTAATTTGTCGCTGCACGCCGTCTGCCACCTCTACAACACTGGCGTTCGGCTGTTTCAGGATACCGATTAGTATACTTTGGCGCCCATCGGCATATATCTTCTCATATTGCCGGGCAGCGTGAACGCTGACCCGGGCGATATCCTGCAGCCGAACCTGCCTTCCGGCCGTATTCTTAACGATCAACTGGTTGATTTGCCTGATAGAGGTTAGCCGGGCGTCCGTAACGCTTAGATACATGGATCTATGATCAGATAAATACCCGGAAGAACGGATAAAATTACTGGTGGCTACCGCGTCGGCAATCTGCCCGGGTGTAACACTTAAAAGGCGCATTTTCTCTGGATTAAGCTCCAGCCAGTACTCCTTATCCTGTCCACCCATCACACTAACGTCACTTACGCCCGGAACCCGCAGTAACCCGGGTTTGATCGTAAAATTAGCCAACTGTTTTAAGGCCATGGGATCCAGATGACTGCTGACAAGCGAATAGCCCATCACCTGCAGAATGGAAGGGTTCATTTTCTCCACACTAATCGTGACCCCTTGGGGCAGATCGCTGCGCACTTGATTGATCTGAGATTCAATCTGTTGTCTGCGGAGGTCCAGGTCCTCACCCCAGTTAAAAAACGCCGCCAGCTCCAGACTGCCCCGGCTGGTCGTACTTCGGACATCCGTCAGGCCGGGGACTTTTTTGATAGCGGCTTCCATGGGGCGCGTAATGGTCATAGACATCTGATCAACCGGTTGCTCACCGGCTTCCACGATGACTTTGATCTTCGGGAAAGTGATCTCCGGAAACAGTGCCACCTGCATATGGGTATAAGAATATACACCTGCCAGCAGCGCCATGACTGCTAATAGGAGGATCGGAAACTTATACTGAGCAAACCAATTGCGCTTCATGGTTATTTATCTTTAGTGTTGGGTTGTGATCCGGATATCAACCCGGTCTCCCAGCCCATATCCGCCGTCCAGCACAAATCTGTCGCTGTCAGAGAACTTCGGCGTGGCAATACCCGTTTGACTGCCATTTTCCAGACCGATCGCCACCGGTATTTTACGTGCAGTAGAATCACTGGTGAGTTGAAACACCCAAAAATGCTGTTTACTTTCATCCGAATAGATACTGGCTGTCGGAAGTAAAAAACCCGTAAAAGAATGGGCCGTTAAATAGACTGTACCCATCAGATTCGCGGGCAATGCCCGAGGAATCGTCTTAATAAATATTTGTTCCGTCTGAGACGCACTATCCATTTGCGGCAGTCGTCTCTCGACCCGGCCTTCCAGGGAGCTGCCATCCGGCAAGTGTATCGTTAGCGGCTGATGCAGCCGGATTTTGTCATTGTATTCAAATGGGAGGTTGAGTGTAAATCCAAAACTTGCATCGTCGGCAATCGTAGCCAGTGCTTCGCCTTCTTGTACATAATCCCCTGCCTGATGGTTTAATGTAGTGATATAGCCTGTCACCGGACTTTTGATTTTCCGCATACCCGAAAACTGGAAAGACGCGTCTAGCTGATTGATCAGATTGCCGATGTTTTTAGACTCCTTGGTCTGCACGGTAAAGAGTCGCTGGCCGCGCAGCACCTTATCGCCTACCCGGTTACCTATTTGTTGAATATAGCCATTCAGATCGTTTTTGACCGAGATTTCCCGCAGATAAGTAGATACGGCACTCAACTGTGTGCTGTCGGTCAGCGTCGCAAAGCTGCCGGCGGTAATGGTCACCGCCACGGGGCCGGGCCGACTACCCCGTCCTGGCTGGATTCGGCATCGCCCGGCCCACCGCTTTTGCAGCCCGCCATCCAGATAACGACCCAGCAGGTCAACAGAAAAGTTCGTCTCATGGTAAAATAATATGTTGCAATTGATAAATGACCAACAGCCTTTTTACCTTATTTTGTATGACTGTTGCACTCAGATTCATATAATTATTGATTCCCATTAAATAATCCGCCATTCGCATATCGCCCGCCGGCAACAGCTTTTTACCGGCAGTGATCAGGGTTTTCGCGTAGACCAGCCTTTTCTCAGCGGCCGCGATCTGCTTGCCGGCAAGATCCAGCTGTTGCTTTAATTGGAGTACCATGCCTTCATACTGCCTTTGACGCTGCGTGGCATGGCGTATACGGCTTTCGTCTGCCAGGCTATTTTGCAGCAGGGCATATTTTTTTTGCTTCCCGTCGTAAATCGGCAATGAATAACTCAGCCCGATGCTGGCCCCAAAATTTTTCCCCGCCTGTCTGGGAAGCGATGAACTATAACCACCGTCGCCAAATACACTGATCCTGGGTTTATAGTTAAGCCTCGTGATCTGAGCAGCGTTATCAATCTGCGCACTGTCCAGTATATTTTGATCATAATAGACACTCTGGTCATACCCCGTCGGCAGCGCAACAGAATCCCGCCAGTCGGGTGCCGGCAGATCCACCCAACTGGTGTCCACCAGGCCACAGGCGTAATTTAATTGCCCCATATCCGTTAAAAACTGACTCCTGGCCTCCTGCTGGGCCAGATCCTGTGTCTGCAGCGCCACCTTAAACAGCAGATAATCAGACTGACTAAAACTGGCGGTGCGGGTCAAGGCTTTTAAAATCTCGTCTTCCACCTCCAGAAAAGCACTGATTTCCCGGGCAAGAAAATACTGCTGCTGATCCCCGTAACAGATGATATATTGCTGCGTAACCGCCCCCTGGATGCTTTCAGAAGAAAGCATCTGCTGGTTATCCGCCTGCTTGCCCTGAATGGAAAATTGCCGGAGCCGGGTCTCCAAATTATCCCGGCTGGTGATCTCCTTTCTTAATGATAACACGCCGGTCATATTCTGTCCATTGGTAATCGCATTATCATATCCCCAGCCATGTATAACAGGAGCGTATAGCAAATTGACGTCAGCTGACACCTGCAGGCCATAAGTAGCCCTTAACCTGGCACTGTCCAGCGACAAGGAACGCCGCTGCCCTGCCAGGTCCGCCAATACCGGGGTATGCCCCTTTGCCATCGACAGGTAAAAGCTTAAGTCTTTTTGCTGCCCGGAACACAACACTGTCACCAGCATCGCCCCACACAGTAAAAAAAACTTCATCCTGTTGACAAATTTCATCTGCCAAAGGTGAAAAGCAATTCTGAACAAAATCTAAAGATGCCCGCTCCTAGATAAAAAATCAATGCCGGGTCTGTTTTTCAAACTTTCTTCAGGATAGCCAGATAGTTTTGTCCCGGAACCTTTCGAATAAAATACACCATGCCTCCAATATCAATTTCAACATCAACGTCAACATTCGCCGCACCCTTCCTTATCAGCCGCCACAGGCGGCGGATAAGGAACTTATATTTACCTTTGCTGATGGCCGTGGTGATGACAGGTATCTGCGCCGCTATCGGTCAACCGCCCGTCTTCAGCAGCACTCCGAAATGCGATAGTGCTAGTGTACTACAGGTAACAGGTATAGACAGTACCATTCCTGGTCGTGCTGAAAGTGCTGACAGTCTTCGTTTTGCTACCGCGCGGCCTGTAATCAATCTGCGGCCATTGAATGATCCGTTTACACCGCATCTGAGGCAACTCATTTGCCCGGGGCTGCTGGCGGCAGCCGGTATGGCCACTTACTTTAATAAGAAAGAAGGGCTAAAAAATGAATTAGTAGAATACAGAACAAATCATTTTTCGAACTTCCGGACCAAAGTCGATAATTATTTACAGTTCTCGCCGCTCATTGCGAACTACGCGCTGGAAGCTTTTGGGGTGCCCGGTAAAACAGATCCATTCAATCAGGCTATGCTTACCCTTAAAAGTGAAGCACTTATGCTGGGCGTGACTTATCTGCTCAAGACCACGGTTCGGGAACAAAGACCAGACGGCAGTAATCATCAGTCCTTCCCTTCCGGCCATACCGCTCAGGCCTTTACTGCAGCCACGCTTTTATGTGAGCAGTACGGATACCGGTATAAATGGTTGCCCTATGTAGCCTACACGGTAGCGGGCGGCACCGGTCTGTTAAGAATGGCCAACAACAAGCATTATATCTGTGATGTATTTATGGGCGCCGCGATAGGCATCCTTTCAGTAAAGGTCGCCTACTGGACCCATCACGCTTTTAGCGTAATGAGCAAAAAGCATAGGGTGTCGACACCAATACAATAGTAATAGCTGCACTTACTTTTTCGTACCCGCTTAAACATCGAAACTGCGGACACCTTATGCTTTATAGGCCAATAACCGCAGGGCATTGAATACAACGACCAGGGTCGAGCCCTCGTGGCCGATAACGGCTGGCCCGATATCCACCAGGCCAATGAGTGTAAGGGTATTAAAATCAGGACCATTCCCAGGCTGATCATCAGGTTTTGCCGGATAATGCGACTAGCCTTCTTGCTGAGTCCAATGGCAAAGGGCAGGTTACTTAATTTATCCGCCATCAGGGCAATATCTGCTGTTTCCAGGGCTACGTCACTGCCCGCCGCTCCCATGGCAATCCCGACTGTGCTTTTTGCCATGGCCGGCGCGTCGTTCACTCCGTCGCCCACCATCGCGACTTTCTTTTCGTCTGTACGCAGTTTTTCGATCGCCGCGACCTTTTGTTCCGGCAGCAAGTCCCCCGGATATCGGTAAGGCCAATGGCCGTTCCGATGGCCTTGGCCACCTCTTGATTATCTCCGGTCAGCATAATCATCTTACGGATGCCCAGCTCGGACAGCTGTTCCAATACTTCTTTGGCTTCCGGACGGGCAGTATCCATAAGCGTAATGATGCCCATAAACTGGCCGTCCCGCTGAACCAGCATAGTTGTATTTCCCGCATTTTCCAGTGCCGCCACCTGCCCGTCTATGGCGTCCGGCAGCGCCCCGTCCTTTTCTGAAAACAGCGCCCTGTTGCCTACGTACACCTCATCACCCTTATAAGTCGCCTGTAAGCCTCGTCCCTGAATGGCTGAGGCTTTTTCTGCCAAGGCCACTTCCCTTTTTAACCGCTCCCTACCGCCTTTTACAATAGCCGCGGCTAGCGGATGATCACTGAGCCTTTCCACCGCAACGACGGTTTCAAGGAGCTGCTCTTCGCCCGTACCCGCCAGCGGATATACCCCTGTGAGTTTCGGCTTTCCTTCCGTTAAAGTCCCGGTCTTATCAAATGCCACCGCCGTCAGCGCTCCCAGATCCTCCAAGGGTTTGCCGCCCTTGATCAGTACACCGCCCCTGGCCGCCCGGGCGACGCCGCTCAGTACAGCGCTAGGCGTCGATATGGCCAGTGCACAGGGGCTTGCCGCCACCAGTACCGCCATCGCGCGGTAAAAGCTTGCACTAAAGCTTTCATCAACCACCAGAAAGGCAAACAGCAATAACACGACTAATATCAATACGGAAGGCACATAATACTTTTCCAGTTTATCGGTAAATGTCTGCGTGGGTGACTTCTGCGTCTCTGCTTCATTAACCAGTTGCACGAGCCGGGCGATCGTGCTGTCGGCCGCCAGTTTTGTCACCTGAATGTCCAGGGCTGCAGCACCGTTAATAGAACCGGCAAAAACTTTGTACTGGCTGTCCAGTCTGTCTGTATTTTCCACGGCACGGCTCCCCTCCGGGGCAGGCAGCTTTTCGACCGGTATACTTTCGCCCGTGACAGGCGCCTGATTAACACTACTGCTTCCCTTAACGACAATGCCATCCGCCGCAATTTTGGAATTTGGCTGTACCACGATAATATCACCCGGCTGAAGGGACTCAATGCGCACTTCTTTTAGGTCACCCCCGGCTTTAAGCAGGGCCGTTTTAGGGGCCAGCGCCGATAAGGCGGTAATTGATTTTTTAGCCTTTTGCATGGCATAGTGCTCCAGAGAATGGCCCAGGCTGAATAAAAACAGTAATAACGCCCCTTCGGCCCATTGTCCCAGCGCCGCGGCGCCTATCGCCGCAACAAGCATCAGAAAATCAATCTCAAATTCGCCTTTAATGACGGCCTGAACGGCTTCTTTTGCCGTATAAAAGCCGCCGAAAAAATAAGCAGCCATATAGCAGCCGATCACTACATACTCCCCCACTGCATTTAAATACGACCATCCAAAGCCAGCGGCTAATAGTGCACCGCACAGAAGCGCAAAAATCAATTCAGACCGCTCACCAAATATACCGCCATGGGTATGCTGATGATCAGGGTCTTTGTCAGCGCCGGCCATGGCCGGCGCTGTGTGACTGGCGCCCTGAAAATCCTCGACATGGTTTATCCTAAGGCCGGCCTGCTCCACCCACCGGAGCACCGCTGCTTTAGTCGTCTGCTTTTTATTATATTCCAATTGTATCGTACCCGTACCCGCTACGGAAACGTATTGCATTGCTTTTTGCCGACGGAGCCGGGTTTCTATCAGCCGTGCGTGGCGAGGATGACGCACCCCCGTGGTATCCAACAGTAAGTGTCCATAGGTTTCGGTCAGCCCGGCGCCCGCTTTTTCGGCAATCTGCTGCACCTCGCTTAGTGAAATGCGGGTCGCATCATAGTGAAAACAAAGTTGGGCGGGCTGGTCCTTTTTTCCGGGTATCATATGCACTTTATCGATGCCCCTGGTGGACTGAAGCTGTCCAATCAGCCGAGTGACACAACGGTCTCTATCATCAGGTATTTCAGGCAGGATAATATCCAGATTGATCTTCGTCTTTTCCATAAAATATAATTTATTCGGAAGGGCTACCAATTCAACCGATTGAATGTCATTACGATTATAAATTTACAACAATCCGGGCACTGCACCTTCACAATTGCCTGATATTTGTTTTCACCATTGTGCCGGGGCACCTGGCCCCCGGCCGGCATATTTTACCCGGTTCAGAATTCATTCAGAATTTTGCGGCACATTTGCAGAAATATTCTTGAATGGTAAGATCGGGTTTGGGGCCGGGAGGTTAATTTGCAGGCTCCTTTTGGTGGGATTACCGCTGGCGGGCCTTCATGGCCAAACGGTAGTCGATCATACGGATACGGCGCGTATCACGGCCATTGCTACCATGACCGATACGGCGTCCTATGGCCGTGCCGGCTTTTCTGCCCCGAGTGCGTTTTCGCCCAGGCAGCTTATCACACCCGGCGTACTAATCGGCGCCGGCATCGCGATGGATTTAAACCAAGGTTTTAAAAACGCCCAGCTGCGTTTCCAGAAGGCGCATTTAAAGGATTTTCATACGGCTGCCGACAATATCTTATTATACCTGCCGGCTGCTATTCCCTATGGCCTGGATCTGTTAGGCGTTCCCTCAAAAACGGATGTTCTCAACCGGACGGCTATTTTAATCAAGGCAGAGATGATGCTGACCGCCACAGGCTATCTATTAAAGCACACCGTACACGAATGGCGCCCAGATGGAAGTAATCGATATAGCTTCCCCTCCGGACATAGCCTGCAGGTGTTCGCAACAGCTACCCTGCTGAGTGAAGAATACCGGGAAAGGTATAAGTGGATGCCCTATGCCGCCTATGGGCTGGCAACAGGGGTGGGCCTTTTGCGTGTGGCCAATAACAAGCACTATATCGGAGACGTTCTGGTAGGCGCCGGCCTGGGCATTTTAACCATGAAAATCGCCTATTGGACGCATCACTACTCGTGGCATAAACACAGCCGACACCGATAAACTCCTTTCATCCGTTTCCACACATATAACAATCACCTATGCGTCCTTTTCTACAATACAGTAAGCCCTTTGCCTACCTGCTGGGATGCTACCTGGCAGTCTCAACCGCGCTGCGGCTGCTGCTGCTGGCGGATCCGCAGATGCATGCAAGTTTTTCCCTGGTGGACTACGCCAGGGCACTCTTTTTAGGACTGATTCCGAATTTCTTAATATTTTGTGTACTCGCGATTCCTTTCTGGCTATACCTGCTGTTGCTGTCCGACGCAAAGTATAAAAAACCCTTCGGACAGCTCCTGCTAGGCGGGTTGATACTGCTGATTGGCTATCTGCTACTGAGCAGCAATATTATTAAAGCCTATGGCGGTGTTTTACTGGAAATTGTGGTTATTTTTATAAGTCTTAAGCTACTTGTAAACGCCTGGATGCTGTGGGCCCTAAATATCGGCTGAGGACCAGGAAATGGCTATACTGTTTTACCCTGTTTATTTACGTAACCGCCATTTTGCTGAATGCCCTGAGTGAATATTTTTTCTGGAAGGAATTTGGCGTTCGCTATAATTTCATTGCCGTTGACTATCTGATCTATACCAATGAAGTTATAGGCAATATCATGCAGTCTTATCCTGTGGTACCGCTGTTTTCGGTTTTGGGCCTGGTCGCGCTGGCTATCACTTTTCTAGTCTACCGCAAAACAAATGACTACCTGAGCGTTTTACCGGGGCTCAAAGAAAAATCCTTGCTCGCCGTCTTTGCCCTGACAACCGTCGGAGTTGGGATAGGCTTGTTACCCCTTTACGCCAATTTAAATAAGGCCGGCAATGTATATGTCAGTGAACTGGGAGCGGACGGTGTTTATAAATTCTACGTCGCCTTTAAAGACAATGATCTCAGCTATACAAAGTTCTATCCCACGATAGACCAACAGGCAGCAGGGCGCTACCTCTCCCATCGTCTGGACTGGCCGGCTTCTGACAGTATACATCCGGGGTTTGAAAAAAACGTGATGCCGGCGGATAGTGCAGCAGAACTTCATAAGAACATCGTACTGATCAGCGTAGAGAGTCTGAGTGCAGATTATCTGGCCCATTATGGCAACCGGCAGGGACTGACGCCTTTTCTGGATTCACTGGCGGATCAGAGTTTACTCTTTACGCGGCTATATGCGGCCGGCAACAGAACGGTCAGGGGGCTGGAAGCCCTGACCCTCTGCATTCCGCCGTCTCCGGGAGAAAGCCTTATTAAACGGCAAGACAATAAAAATAAATTCACCACCGGTAGCATTTTTCGAAAAAAAGGTTATACCGTGCAGTTCCTATATGGAGGTTACAGCTATTTTGACAATATGCAGGACTTTTTTGAAGGCAATGGCTATCAGGTGATCGACCGTAATGACTTTCAACCTTCAGAAATCAGTTTTGCCAATATATGGGGCGTCTGCGATGAAGATATGGCAATCAAAATGATCCAGGTCCTGGATAAAGATCAGACCCTGGGCAAACCGTTTTTTGCCCACTGGATGACCGTATCTAACCACCGGCCTTTTACCTACCCCAACGGTAAAATAGCCATACCGGGCGATGCCAGATCCAGAAAGGGGGTGTTATGTACACCGACTATGCGCTGCGCCGCTTTTTTACCATGGCCAGTCAGCGTCCCTGGTTTAACAATACGATTTTTATTGTCGTCGCCGACCACTGCGCTTCTTCGGCCGGTAAAGTAGCCCTGCCACTGGATAAATACCGGATTCCCTGCCTGGTATATAGTCCTGGCTTTATCGCTCCCCAAAAGGTGAATACCCTAATGTCGCAAATTGATATCATGCCGACCGTACTGGGTTTGCTTCATTTTAGCTACCGGTCCAAGTTTATCGGCCAGGACGTATTCAGGGAAGGCTACCAGCCCCGTGCCCTGATGGCCACTTACCAAGACCTGGGATACCTTCAGGATAGTATTTTAACCGTACTCTCTCCTGTTCGCCGGATTGAGTCATACCGGATAAGACCCGCCAAAAACGGAGCACCGTTACCGGAAGGCAAAAATTTTATCAGTAAATTTGACGAACTGCCGGTAAAGCGTCCCGGTAATGATAGCCTGGCAAGCGTCGCCATCAGTTACTACCAGACCACCACCTGGCTTTTGGACAAGAAGAAATACCAGCGCCATTAAGCGGGAACTGCAAGAGACGGAGGCGGATAACGGGTTATAATATCAACACAAAGGTGCCGGTAATGATCAGCGCGGCACCGGCCAGGGTTTTCCAGTCCGGCGTCTCTCCTAAAAATACAATAGAAAGTAATATGGCAAGGGCCACGCTGAGTTTATCCACCGGTGCTACCTGGGAGACTTTACCCAGGCTGAGTGCCTTAAAATAAAAAATCCAGGAAAGTCCGGTGGCAACGCCTGACAACACAAGAAAAAAAATATTCTGCCGGGTCAGTTGCTGCCAGCCCCGCCATTCTTCTTTATACAATACAATGCCCCAGGCCAGTATCAGGATCACGACGGTCCGGATAGCTGTTGCCAGATCAGCTGAGACGCCTTTGATCCCCACCTTGGCAAATATGGCGGTTAGTGCGGCAAATAGCGCCGCGAGTAAAGCATAGATCCACCACATAGTTGGACTGATATTTATGTAAAAATACCATAAAGTCGGCAACTTTATGGCGGGACCTGCCTAAGAAATTTGCGGCCTTATCTTTGTATATTTCCTGTAAATTCAGGTTTTATTCGGAATTTAGCAGGTTCTTTGTTCCGGCAGAAATAGGAAGGCAGGCAACCTATACGCTGCAGAAATCGAGAGATGGCAGTTTATAGGTGGTGGCTATCACTTCGTACAATTGATGCATACTTTGAAATCCAGACTATGAAAATATTAATTATTGAAGATGAATTGCAGCTGGCTAAAAGCATCCGGCAGTATTTACAAAGAGAGAATTATCTCTGTGAGGTAGAGATGGATATTACCGAAGGGCGGAGCATGATAGAGGATTTTGCTTATGACTGCATTTTGCTGGACATTAACCTGCCAGGCGGTAGCGGCCTCACGCTGCTGAAAGAACTCAAGCAAGACAAAAAAACTGATGGTGTCATCATTATTTCCGCCAGGGACGCGCTGGAAGATAAAGTCCTTTCTTTAAAACTGGGGGCAGACGACTACCTGGCCAAGCCTTTCCATCTGGCAGAACTCAGTGCCAGAATTGAGACCGTTATCCGCAGGCGCTACCTGCAGGGAGACAGCCAGCTTAGCTATGACTCACTTGTGATCGATACACTGGCCAGATCGGTCAGTGTAGACGGAGAAACGATTCAGCTGACGAAAACTGAATATGAACTGTTACTGTTTTTAATGATCAACAAAGGCCGGGTGATCACTAAAAACGCCATTGCCGAACACCTTTTAGGCGGATCTGCCTTATATTTGGACAACTTTGATATTATTTATGCCCATGTCAAGAACCTGAAAAAGAAATTGCAGTCCATGGGTGGCAGTATTAAAACGATCTATGGCACGGGCTATAAGTTCTCCTGATGAAATTATTGCATTACACATCGCTCCGGCATTTATTATTTGCCTCCCTGCTGACCCTGATCAGCATTCCGGTTTTCTATGTCCTGTTGAATAATATCTTCGTACACTCCATAGATCGGGATCTTGGGCTGCAGGCTGCTCAGATACCTTCCATCGTCAGTACGATTCAGACACCGGCCGATTTTAAATTATGGAAAGAACTGGATAACGATCTCGATATACAGCCGGCCGACAGTGTGACCTTTCATGATAAGCCCTTTACCATCCAGAAAAGTCCTTCCGGCCAGGCCGCCGAGGAAGACTTCAGGATCCTGCAGAAAAAAATAGAGATCCTGGGGCGCCCCTATATTGTGAATATCGAATCCTCTTTATTTGAAAAGGAAGACCTCATACAAACCATTCTAACGATCCAGTTAGGTATCCTGGTGTTACTACTCGCCGGTACGGTCGGGATCAATTACTTTATCCATAAAAGGATCTGGAAACCCTTCTATGATTCCCTGGCCTACCTAAAGGCCTTTAATATAGAGTCTAACCTGGCTGCACCCCAGGAACTGAAGCGGCTTCCGATCAGTGAATTTACGGAACTGAATCAGTCTATTCAGCAGCTCTCTATCCGCGTGCGCCGCGCGTATGACTCCCAGAAAGAATTTATTGAGAACGCCTCTCATGAACTACAGACACCGCTGACTGTGCTCAAATTCAAATTGGAGCTCCTTGTTCAGCAAAAAGACCTGAGCCAGGACCAGGGAGAGCTGATTGGGGATATGTACCGGGAAATTGAACAAATGCAGGAACTTAACCGTCATTTGCTGTTGCTCAGTAAGATAGAAAACGGCCAGTTTGCCAGCCAGGAAACGGTTCATGTGCAACAAGTGATGGGCGAAGTGACGGAGGATCTTTCCTTACTGGCCGAGGCAAAAGACCAGGAGATCGTAAAAGAGAGCCCACCGGAAATAGTTCAGCTCTCCGGCGCCAACCGGACGCTATTTAAAATCATGGTGGCTAATTTGCTGACCAATGCGATTCAATACTCACCGCCGGGCAGTCGGATTACGATACAGATAACCGGGCGCTATTTATTAATGAGCAACCCCGGCGAGCCCTTTTGGGACGTCCGTGACAGTATCTTTAAACGATTTGTCCGGCACAATCAACAAAAGGGCAACGGACTTGGCCTGTCGATTGTCCAGACCATTGCCAAATACCTGCATTATGACATTATCTATGATTATAGTAACGGGTGCCACCAATTTAAAATCAAGTGGCCTCTGCTTGGTTGAACCCAAAGCCAGAACCAAAGCCAAGCGTAAAAGCAATTCCTAAGAATGCCCAAATCAACGAGGGCTGGTGGGTAAGCGACAAAACGGGATCCGGATCCGCGAAGTGGTTGAAAAACAACGGCAGGCTGCCTACCCTTGTTTGGGCGTTTTTTATGGAGTGGCCGGGATTTGTTAAACAAAATACCCAATTCGAAATTTTAGGTAGTTTTGCATGGTCTGCGATGCAAAGGATGACCTTTTCACCTGTGTCCTAAAAAGGGTTGTCGTCCAAATAGATAGCATCGATTGAGCTTTCAAACACTTGAAATATGATCACGATTAGTAAGATAGACAATTTTGAGCATTGTAACCAGTCTCCTGTCCGCCTGCTCAAATACCGGCTGATTTATTGCTTTTCAGGGACTGTGGGTCTTCGGATCGATGAATCGGATTTTACCATGAGACCTGGAGATGTCATTACGATTACCTCCGGTCAAATACATTATTTTACCGGGCTGGAGGGCCATATTGACATACTTGATTTTACACTGGAATTTATCTGCAAAGATGACAATGATATTGAGTTGATCTTCCATAACGGCTTGTTTTGCCATTTTGGAGCCAATGAACTGATCACTGTAAGATATCCGGCGTTGTTTGAACGGCTTTTAGGCCAAATCGATAAAGAACTGCAAGGAAAGCCTTTTCAATATTTGATGGCTGTCCGAAGCGATATAGAATTGCTGCTGATTGAGATCAACCGGACCAAAATAGACAGAGGTGATCCGGTCTGGAAACCGGATGCCCTGTTTTTGAAGTTCCTGGAACGGATCAGAGCTAGTTTTACAGCGCACTACACAGTGGCAGACTATGCCGGCCAGCTGTCTACCACGGAAGCGCGGTTAAACGAAGTTTCCAAATTACACACCAGCAAGACAGCCCAAAACGTGCTGTTTAGCCTGAAGGTTTCGGAAGCAAAACGAATATTGCTTTATCAGGAACTGAGTATTAAAGAAGTGGCCTATGCATTAGGTTTTTCCGATCCTTTTTATTTTTCCAATTTCTTCAAAAAACATACGGGTATATCCCCTAAGGATTATAAGAAGGCGCATATCGGCTGACCAGGGCGGATTTTACAGGGATTTTGCAGGATTCTCTATTTTTTGAGGCGCTGTTTGATGGAACTTTGCGGGTATAATAAAAAATCGAAAATATCCGTTATGCAAAACCTATTATCTTCCGGATTCGCCTTTTTCCTGCTAAGAATCTCCCTCGCTATTGGCTTTTTGTCCGCCGTGGCCAGCCGGCTCGGTTTATGGGGTAAAAGATCCTCTGGCTGGCAGGGATTTGTTGCCTATACAAAGGAAATTAATTTTTATCTACCCGAAAAAATCATTCCGCTCACCGCCACCGTCGCGACCATATTTGAGACCGTTTTTGGGCTATTGCTCCTGATGGGTCTCTATACCCGAGAGACTGCTTATGGGGCGGCTATATTAACGGCGTTGTTTGCTGTTGCCATGAGTGTAGCCAGTGGCATCAAAGAACCGCTGGATTATTCTGTATTTGCTTTCAGCGCCGGTGCACTGGTGCTGGCTTCTGCAGACAGTTATAGCTATAGCCTGGACCAAATCATCCGGCATATTAAATAATACATAAAAATAAAAACAAAAACAGACCATGGATACCGATATTCAGCATTATATCACCCATACCGCCGCACAGCCTTGGCAGCCCTTAGTTGAGAAGGCGGTTCATTATACCGGGGTTTACGTAAAATCGCTGCGTTTTGATCCCTTGCAACACCGTTCTCCTTCCATTCTGCTTAGATTTGATGCCGGGGCGGCCTACCCCTATCATAACCACCCTGGCGGTGAAGAGTTGTATGTTATCAGCGGCGAAGTGGACATTGCCGGGGCGCATCTGGTTAGCGGTGACTATTTGTATACACCACCTGGGTTTAAACACCTGGTCTCTTCTGGACCTGGATGTATCCTATTATTAATTGTTCCGGAGGAAGTCGAACTGATCAATAGTTAGTCCGTATTATATGTGCCTCTCTCAATCACAGCGACTGTCGTCTGCTTTTAAAGTTGGGAAATCCTCTTGACTGGATGGTGCTTATTCATTAGACTGGTATCGGTTTGGGCATAGGGCCGCTATTGCCAGCGCTTCTTTTCTACTCACTGCTTTGCATGTAGTCTAAGTGGGCAGCAGGGGCGTCAAACTAAATGCTCCTTGCGTGAAAAGAAAATAAGTGTGCTTATCCCCTGGCTTTCAGATAGGATTTTGGGGTCACTCCTGAGAATTTCTTAAACTCTGAGGTAAAATGGGAACTGTCGTAAAATCCGTAATCCAAGGCAGCGGATGTTAAAGGCTCCGAAGTATTGTTTGTATCCAACCGACTTTTTACGGCATTAAAACGGACGATGCGTGCATACAGTTTTGGATGCACACCCAGGTAATGGGCAAAAGCCCGTTCCAGAGTTTTACGAGAAGTGTTGATCTCTGCCTGGAGGGTCTTGATGTCGATATTTCCGTGGGTATGTGTGATCAATCCTCTTACTACGATTAATTAAACTGGTTTAACCATTTTAATTTATTAAATTTTCTTATATTTACATTAAGAACATCTGTTCACATCCAAAGTTAATATAGTTTAGACATAAATTTAAAAATTATGAAACGAAAATCCAATCATGTAATACCCTCATCATCCGGATGGTCTGTAAAGAAATCTGGTGCAGAAAGAGCATCCAAATCTTTTACCACAAAAGAGAAAGCCATTGAGTATGGGAAAAAGCTTAGTAAAACCGAGAAGACTGAACTATATATCCATAAGAAGAATGGCATTATACAGAATAAGAACTCTTATGGAAACGATCCTAATCCACCAAAAGATAAGAAATAATGGCAGATAACTTCGACAAAAATATATTCATTAATTGCCCTTTTGACGAAAAGTATAAAAATGACTTGCTTAATCCAATTTTGTATCTAATCGTTAAAAACGGTTACACACCCAAAATAGCATCTGAAGACGCTGATTCTGCTGAATGTAAAATCTTATTAAATAGCGCCATAATCGCAAGTTCTAGTAGCCGCCCTTATTTGACATAAATTCTGTAATTATGTCAGGGGTATTTCCCTTCTCAAATTTAAAAACACCACTTTTTATCATTTTTCGGTTGCCATTTTTTCGCAATTTATTTGCTGCCATTTCTGTATTTTTTTTAGTACCCGTATGTTTTAACTGGGTTACGCTTCTGTATGGTGCAGTTTCGTTTTCCCTTTATCTACGGTCAATAAAAGCATTTAATAGTCTACACAGGATCCACTAACGGGCTGGCCCGTTAGTGGACCCTGTGTAGACTATTAAACAAGAGCTTCAAAAGTGGTGCATAATAATTTGCGAATAGAAGGCTCTTTGAAAATGCGAAAAAATGGTACTCATCAATTTAAGAAAAACTGGCTCACTGTCATCATGGCTTAAAAATAGCCAATATACCTCGGCTATTTCAACCTGCGATTTTGGCGTTTTAATTTGCGAATTTACACTGAATTAAGATTAGATAAAATTGTTGATCTAATGCGGGAAAGCAGGTATGGAATTCATGATATATCACTTGTCAAGTCTCAAAAAGAAAATGAGTACGCTAGAATGAATATGCCTTTTGAACTTGGCATCGACTATGGACTAAGAAAATTTGGAGGAGAGAAGTACAAAGGCAAAAAATTTCTGATCCTAGGTGGTAAAAAGTATGACCATCTTCCTGCAATATCAGATATAAACGGCATGGATATAATGTGCCACGATAATGAGACCCTTACACTTATACAAACGTTACGCAAATGGTTTAGTAGTGTATTGAATATTAAAGATCAACCGCCGCCTTCTAAATTAAGCAGCGAATATTTTGAATTCCAAACAGCGTTGTTTGAAAAAATGACACAAAAGCATGGAAACGAAATTTTAGACAAAGAAGTGGTAGCGAATTTGACAAATACAGAATTTATAAGCGAAATTAATCAAGCTTGTCAATAATCATTTTTCGCAAATTCGATACCTATTTCGATACCTCCAAAAAGAAAAGATGACTTAATAAATTATAAATCAATTTACTAAGCCATCTTATAAGTAGCGAGATCGGGAATTGAACCCGAGACCTCAGGGTTATGAATCCTGCGCTCTAACCACCTGAGCTACCTCGCCGTGGTTATCCATCAGGTTATCAGCAGGGCTGGTACCCTAATGGGTTGCAAAAGTAATAGTAAAATAGTTTTTTTGCAAAAAAATCAACACATTAATTTAGTTTACTCCCATTCTATGGTTGCAGGCGGTTTGCTGCTGATGTCATAAACCACCCTATTGATTCCCTTTACATTATTGATAATGGCATTGGAGACATCCGCCAGGAACTCATAAGGTAAATGAGACCAGTCGGCCGTCATCCCGTCCACTGAACTGACGGCTCTTAATGCCAGGGTAAACTCATAGGTTCTTTCATCGCCCATCACCCCTACGCTCTTCACTGGCAAAAGGATAGCCCCAGCCTGCCAAACTTCATTATAAAGATTTTTGTCTTTTAATGCCTTGATATAGATGTGATCTGCCTCCTGTAGTAACCTGGCCTTTTCTTCTGTGACTTCCCCTAAAATTCTGATCGCAAGCCCAGGCCCCGGGAAAGGATGCCTGTTAATCATATCAGATGGTATGCCTAGTTCCAGGCCTACCCTTCTGACCTCATCCTTAAATAAGGATCTCAACGGCTCTACCAGTTCCAAATTCATGGTCGCCGGCAGGCCTCCTACATTATGATGAGATTTAATGGTAACGGAAGGGCCATGGACGCTGACACTCTCTATGACATCTGGATAGATCGTCCCCTGGCCCAGAAATGAAGCTTCATCAATTTTTAGTGCTTCTTCATGAAAAACATCAATAAAGAGCTTACCAATCGTTTTTCTTTTAGCCTCTGGATCAGATTTACCCGCCAATTCTTTATAGAAAAGGGCTTTAGCATCTATCCCCTTAACATTCAGGCCTATTTCATTATAAGTTTCCAATACCTCTTTAAATTCATCCTTACGTAACACACCGTTATCCACAAAGATACCATGGAGCCTGTCCCCGATAGCCCTGCTGATTAAAGTAGCAGCAACGGTACTGTCTACTCCACCGCTAAGCGCCATAATTACATGCTTATTGCCTATTTTTTCCTTCAGCATGGCCACGGTCTCTTCAACAAAGGAGGCCGGTGTCCAGTCCTGTGCACAACCACAGATATTTACCAGAAAGTTGTATAAAATCTTTTTCCCTTCTGTAGAGTGATATACTTCTGGATGAAACTGTAAACCGTATAGTGGGTTAGGATCCTCGGAGCTCATTTTAAAGGCCGCAACAGGAATGCTTTCAGTAGTGGCCAATACCTCAAATCCAACTGGTAATTCCTTAATGGTATCACTGTGGCTCATCCAAACCTGGCTTTTAGCGGAAAGTCCTTGTAAAAGTTTATCATCCAACTGCCGCAGCATTTGTGCACGACCATATTCCCTTTTATCCGATTTCTCCACCCGACCACCAAATACTTTGGCGGCCAGTTGTGCACCATAACAAACGCCCAGAACAGGTACTTTATCCAGGATTGCCTTAATATCAATCATAGGTGCATCCTGTTCATTGACACTGCAAGGAGAGCCACTGAGAATCACCCCTTTGATATGCTCATTAAAATCTATCGCACTATGGAAAGGAATAATGTCACAATAGACATTCGCCTCTCTTACGGCTCTGGCAATCAACTGTGTATACTGGCTACCAAAATCTAAAATGATAATCTTTTCAGTCATAAAGTTTGAATATTTGCAAAGGATTTACCGGGAATTTGCCGCAAAGCTAAACAAAAAGCCGGTTTAATTAAAAACCGGCTCCATTTATTCTGTATTTATAGGATCACTTACTCTGAATCAGGATCCATGATTTTCCCCATAAATAAAATTGTATTGGATGTTTTTTCGCTGATAATGATCCCAAAGGGGTGATCACAGAGCATCTCCTGTGGTATTTGAACGGAAGTTGTCACCATACCCGTAGTCGTTACTGCAGCAGCCTCTGTACCCTGTTCATCTACTTTTAGGTACGTATCCTGCTTCACAAAGCTCACATAGACACCCTGAGCAGACATTTTGGAGAAATCAGCCGTCTTGCTACTGAAAGCAGCTTTCATGCCCATTGCCTCCAAAACAGCGTTAAGCTTGATTTCATAAGTGGGGATCGTAAATCTAGGGAGTCCCAGGTTGATTTTCCCAGCCACCATATTGTCCTGGATATTAGCCCAGTCATTACTTCCAAGGCCAGCAAGTACCTTATTTAATGTTTGCCCCTGCTTAGGCAAAATAACAGTCATAGAAAACTGTCCGTTACCATAAGGTAATTGAATGGCGGTATAATCAGCTGCACTATAATGTTTAAAGCTGGCGCTCTGATGCATCATTTGTACTTGCTTGGTACTGCCATCCTCCAGGTGAAAATCAGCCGCGCGGGTATTGTCTTTATCAAACTTTGAACTCCAGTCTCCTTTAAAATACAGGGCATTCACCAAAAACATAACATCATCCGGCTGAATGACATCCAAGACTTTTTTGATTTTTCCATTTGTTTTATCACTGGCCCAGTCATTGATATAACTGGCATCATCGGGTTTAAAATCAAGGGCTTTAACGGTAGCCTCAAAATTATCCTGCATACTTTTGAGATAATCCTGCTTAAAAGGAAAGGCTTTTTTGTACCAGATGGAGTTATATAACCCCAACTTAACTTTTGGATCAGCGCCAGGCAATTGGTCCAGTAATGTCTTATAGGCTTTATTTACCTGATCTAAACTTTTTCCATCCAGATCCAGCACTTTCAGCAATTCATCATAAGTGTTACCCGCTGCGCCACTCAGTACCATGCCCAAATCCATATGTAGACTGAGTGGAGACACAAAGAAGTTCTCATTTTTGGGCGCACTCGCCTCCAAATGCTGTAAGAAATTAAACGAAAAGTCATTAACACTTGCCTGCACCATAGGACTAATACTGATCTCTTTAACCGGTGCCTGTTGATTGGAATTATCTGACGCTCCCGAGTGCATTCCCTTACTACAACCGGCAAAACCAAGCACTCCCAAACCTAAAAGCATTGAAAACCCCATAAAATGTTTCATATTAAAATAATTTTAAATAAGACCAAATACCGGCCGTAAATAATTTTCACGGCCTATAATCCATGGACATAAGCCAGGCCACTTTTAAACTTAAACGACATATTACAAAAAACGCTACACTATCTGGCTTTTTTTTAAGTATTTGCCTTTTTAAATTATAAGCCAACAAAAATGGCTCCATTACTTTTATAAAGATGATGAATAACAAAGGAGTAAGGGGCAAAAGAGCTATGCATCAATTGGTAGCCAAGGATCAATCAAAAAAACGAAGCAGGCAAGTAGTAGCGGCTCTGTTACGAATTAGGTAGGCAGTTAATAAAAAGTAATCAAAGGGAAAATAATAGCGTTCATATAGGAGCACAAAAAAACCAGGCAATGTGTTTATTCAACTCAACTGACTGGTTTTAAATAAGATAATTGAAAAAACTAACTCAAATCACCCTCCTTAGGCGGGTTTTTTAAATTCAGTTTTTCTGGCTAATTTACTTTTCAGGTTATTAGCTTTATTTTTATGAATTACACCGCGTTTTGCCAATTTATCGATCATAGAGAAAGTTAAAGGCAATGCAGCATCATAAGCTGCATCATCGGCAGACGCTTTAAGGTTACGAATATTGTTACGGGTAGTTTTACCGTTATAACGGTTTCTGTCCCTGCGTTTAGCTGCTTGACGTACGTCTTTTTTGGTAGCTTTATGATTTGCCATTAAAAATTTCTTTTTTGAGTAACTGTTTTTTCGGACTGCAAATGTAGAGCAAATTTCTGAAAGGAAAAATTTTTTTTAAATCCCCATGGTTTCTCAGCTTTGGACACACAACCGTTTGTTGAAAAAAAAACCTAACATTAGGCTTTTATTAGAAGGGAATATTTGATATTTGCATTCTATTATAACTCATCTCACAAATACCCTGGAGAGATATGAAAGATTTCTCGTATATAACCAATTCCCACCCTTCATTTATTGAAGGATTGTACACAGATTTTACCGAAGACCCCGAAAAAGTAGACCCAGAATTTAGAAAGTTTTTTGAAGGATTTGACTACGCCGTTGCAGGCGATCTGTCTCCTGCCGGTACCGGCAGTGTTGACACGCATCAACTATCGAAAGAATTCTCTGTATATAGGCTCATTGAAGCATACCGCAATAAAGGCCACTTGATTGCTCAGACCAATCCTATTCGCTCCCGTAAGGACCGTCATGCCAACCTGGAACTCAAATATTTCGGGCTTACGGATAAGGATCTGAGCGAAAAATTTCAGGCAGGCCAGTTTATCGGGCTTGCCGGTGCTTCTTTGCAGCAGATCATTGATAAATTAAACAAGCTTTATTGCGGCTCTGTTGGCGTTGAGTGCGGCTATGTTACTGATCCGGATATTTATAACTGGCTCATTGACGCCGTCGAAAAAAAGTTTTTGGAAGCGCCAACCCTGGAAAAACGCAAAAGATACCTGGAAAAGATCAATCAGGGCGTTATTTTCGAGAAATTCCTGCATACTAAATATATAGGTCAGAAAAGGTTTTCATTAGAAGGTGGTGAAGCGCTGATTCCGGCCCTGGATGCCATCATCCATGAAGCCACCAATGATAACGTGGAAGAGGCCGTCATTGGCATGGCCCATAGAGGCCGCCTGAATGTACTGGCCAATACGCTGGGAAAAACTTACGAGCAAATTTTCAGTGAATTTGAAGGGGTTATACCTGCCGATAAGACGCAGGGAAGTGGGGACGTCAAATACCATCTGGGTTTCAGAAGTGATTTTATCACCGCAAGCGGTAAGAAAATCAATTTGCAACTCTGTCCGAACCCTTCGCATCTGGAGGTCGTAGATCCTGTTGCACTCGGATTTGCACGTGCCAAGGCTAATGTGCTTTATAACTTTGAATACAATAAAATTCTCCCCATCCTAATTCACGGGGATGCCGCCCTGGCTGGCCAGGGAGTCATCTATGAAGTCGCCCAGATGAGCGAACTAGATGGCTATAATGTTGGCGGAACCGTTCACCTGGTGATCAATAACCAGATCGGGTTTACCACTGATTATGAAGATGCCCGCAGTTCGGATTACTGTACAGCGATTGCCGGTATCACTAAGTCACCAGTATTCCACGTGAATGGCGATGATATTGAAGCAGTTGTAAAGGCAGCAGAGATTGCTACTACTTTCAGGCAGCAATTCCATCAAGACATTTATATTGATATCCTTTGTTACCGTCGTCATGGACATAACGAAGGCGATGAACCTAAATTTACCCAGCCTCACCTCTATTCGCTGATCGATAAACATCCTAATCCAAGGGAAGTCTATATGGCATTCCTCACTAAAAACGGAGAAAAAGATGTTCTGCAACTGGCCAAAGAAATGGAGACTAAGTTCTGGAATGATCTGCAGGAAAGGTTTGATGAGGTGCATCAAAAGCCCCTGCCCTATAAATTGCAGGCTCCGGAACAGTGGTGGCAAAAACTTCGCTATTCTGAGCCAGGTGACTTCAAAGAGTCTCCAGTAACTGGTATTGCTGAAGCCAGTGTTAGCGAACTCATGGAAAATATACTGAGTTGGCCAGAAGATTTTCAGCCGCTTCGTAAAATCAAAAAATTACTCCTTGACAAAAAGGCGCTTTTGAAAAAGAAGGCCTGATTGACTGGGGTACAGCAGAGTTATTGGCTTATGCCAGCCTGCTGATTGAGGATCAAACCGTTCGCCTCAGTGGCGAAGACGTTAAACGTGGCACTTTCGCTCAGCGCCATGCTGTGTTATTTGATGAGAATACCAATCTGGAATACAACCGTTTGGATCATTTATCCAATGATCCAAATACTAAGTTCAGGGTGTATAATTCTCTGCTCAGCGAATATGCCGTACTGGGTTTTGAATATGGCTATGCACTGGCCAACCCGAATAACCTGGCTGTCTGGGAGGCACAATATGGCGACTTCGCCAATGGTGCCCAGATGGTTATTGACCAGTACATTACCAGTGCAGAATCCAAATGGGGACTCATGAGTGGCGTTGTACTGCTATTACCACATGGGTATGAAGGCAGTGGCCCGGATCACTCCAGTGCCCGTCTGGAAAGATTCCTTCAAAGCTGCGCGGAACAAAATATTGTGGTCACCAATATTACCACGGCTGCCAATTTCTTCCATGCGCTCAGACGGCAGATGAAATGGTCGTTTAGAAAGCCCTTGATCAATATGAGCCCGAAAGCGAACCTCAGACATCCTGGCTCCTACAGTAAGGCCGAAGACTTTGCCGGTCAGCACCGTTTCCAGGAAGTGATCGATGACCAGGCAGCAGCCGCTGACCCGTCCAAGATCAAAAAAGTACTCCTTTGCTCTGGTAAGCTTTATTTTGATCTGGAGGAAAAAAGACAAAAAGAAAACAGGACCGATATTGCGCTGATCCGTCTGGAGCAAATCTACCCAACCCCGGAAGAACAATTGATTACCTTACATGAAAAGTATAGTGGGGCAGTCTGGTTTTGGGTACAGGAAGAACCGCAGAATATGGGAGCAGCAACCTATTTGCAGACCAACTTCAAAGCCTTCCCTTATGGTATCATCAGCAGAAATGCCAGTGCGTCTACCGCTACGGGTTATGCTAAGGTCCATAAGGTAGAACAGGAAGAAATCCTGGATACCGCATTTAATGTTTAAAGCAATATGCCTTGATGCTTTGGACCAATAAGTGCGACAAAGAGGCAAGGCCACATAAGCAATAAAACAATAGAAGGGTCATTTTAGCTGGTTAAATGGTACAATCCATTTACCTTTAAAGCGACCTGAAAAATTTTATAAGAGTATGATAGATATCAAAGTCCCCACAGTGGGGGAATCCATTAGTGAGGTGACCTTAATCAAATGGGTCAAAAAAACCGGAGATTATGTCAACCGGGATGAAGTTATTGCTGAGCTGGAAAGTGAAAAAGCCACCTTTGAAGTCAATGCAGAACAGGCTGGCATTTTACAAACGGTAGCAGAGGAGGAACAAACCCTGCAGATTGGCGATGTGCTGGCTAAAATTGATGAAACAGCCGTAGCTCCCGCAGCAGATGCACCTGCTACTGCTCCCACCCAAACCTCAGATGCGCCCACTGTACAGCAGCCCGACGCAGATGCGCAAAGCGCACCTAAGGAAGCTGCAGTTGCCGTAGGCAAGGGCGTCATTGATATGACAGTTCCGACCATTGGTGAATCTATCACTGAGGTTACTTTGGTCAACTATCTGAAAGCTGACGGAGATCTGGTCCGTAGAGATGAACCTATTGCTGAGCTGGAAAGTGAAAAAGCAACTTTTGAGCTCAACGCAGAGGAATCCGGTAAGCTCTCCCTAGTCGCTAAAATCGATGATGTGTTACAAATTGGTGATTTAGTTGCCAAAATAGACACTGACGTAGCCGTACCTGCCAGTCAACCTGCTGCCAACGCTACACCTGCTTCTACTTCCACGCAGGCACCAGCCGCAGCCCCTGCTGAGCCAGCAGCGCAGGCTCCGGTAACCGCCATTCCAAATGATCTTAAAGCAAGTCCTGTGGCTTCTGCTATGATTGCCGATAAAAAAATTGATCCTACTTCCATTACTGCAACTGGCTCCGGTGGCAGAATTATGAAAGGAGATGTGCTGGCTGCACTGGCTAATCCAGGCAAACAGACCTTCCCGGGTCAGCAGCTGGGTTCCCGTAATGAGCGCCGGGTAAAAATGAGCAATCTGCGTAAAACCATCAGTCGCAGGCTGGTGGAATCCAAAAATACCACCGCCATGCTAACCACTTTCAATGAAGTGGATATGACGCGTATTATGGAGATCCGCAAACAATATAAAGAGAAATTCAAAGAACAGCACGGTGTAGGCCTGGGCTTTATGAGCTTTTTCAGTAAGGCTTGTGCCATTGCCCTTAGCGAATGGCCAGCTGTCAATGCCTATATGGATGGCAACGAACTGATCTACCATGATTATGCAGACATTTCTATTGCGGTCAGCACGCCTAAAGGCCTGACGGTTCCGGTTATGCGCAATGTGGAATCCATGAGTATGGCTGATATTGAAAAATCAGTTGTAACACTAGCAACAAAAGCACGTAACGGCAAGCTGGGCATGGAAGATTTAACAGGTGGCACCTTTACCATTACCAATGGCGGGACTTTTGGCAGTCTGCTTAGCACGCCAATTATCAATTTGCCCCAAAGTGCGATCCTGGGTATGCATAAAATCCAGGAAAGACCCATGGCAATTGCCGGTCAGGTGGTGATCCGTCCGATGATGTATGTGGCATTAAGCTATGATCACCGCATCATTGACGGCAAAGAGTCTGTCAGCTTCCTGGTCAGGGTAAAAGAGCTCCTGGAAAACCCCGAACTCTTGCTATATAGCAAAAACCCTGTACAGGCGCTGCTCGAGTTATAAACTTAGCGCAGGCAGGTAAGTTTTTAAACCCATAATTCATTCATATATACGGTTTGTGCAATCTTTTGGATTGCATAAACCGTATTTTTTTATTTTAAGTTGAGTCAGAAACGGGCCTTTCAGGTCAGCAGCTTTTCAAAATAAGGCAATACAGTATGGGTACATTCAGATGCTTAATCAGATTTGAGGCTGCTGACTGGATTTACCCTGGCTGCTTTTATTGTCTGAATGCTGATCGTCAGTAGTGCAATTATAATGGATAAAGACGCCGAAAATAAAAATATCCATACAGAGATTTTAATTCTGTAATCATAGTTAAGCAGCCATTTATTCATGGCAAAATAACCCAATGGAATGGCTACGCATACACTAATAAAAACCAGCAGGATAAGTTCCCGGGAAAGTAGCTTCCATATAACAGAAACAGAAGCGCCCAGCACTTTTCTGATCCCCACTTCTTTTGTTTTCTGTTCGACGGTAAAAGAAGCGATACCAAACAAGCCTAATAAACTGATAAATAGCGCCAGCGCGGAGAATACAGTTGAAATATTGCCGATTCTTTCCTCATTATTGAAATTTGCCGCATAATCATCATCGACAAAGGTGTAGCTAAAGGGCGCATAAGGATTATATTGCTCCATGGTTTGCTTTATTTTTGCCATTACCTCATGCAATGACTTGTTTGGATTGAGTCTTAGTACGATAAAATTACCCGGCTCCTTTAAGAGTGGAAAAATAACCGGCGGATTCTCACCAAAGGGAGAATCCATCATAACGTCTTTCACGACACCCAAAACCGTATAATCCTTACCGTGCCATTTTATACTTTGACCAATCGGATTGTCCAGGTGCATATAATTTACCGCGCTTTGGCTGAGTACCAAACCAGAAGAGTCCGTGGCAAAATCCTTGGAATAGCCGCGACCGGCAATAAATTGCCATCCCAGAACCGATCCAAATTCAATAGAGGCCGCTACAACCGGAAACCCACTGGCTGTACCAGGTGGTTTACCTTTCCATTCAAAGCCGTCTGAGCCGGCCCAAATTTGGGTGACGGGGCATTGAGATTCAGCCATACCTGTAATGGCGCCAGCGGTCATTAAATCATGTTTAATCGCATTATAAGCGTCATAAATTTCAGGAGTGGTCATATGAATAGATAATAACCCGTTTTGGTTGTATCCTACAGGCCGGTCTTTGGCATGTTGGATCTGTTTATAAATAACAATAGTGGCAATGATCAAAAATATGGACACCGTAAATTGAAAGACGACTAATATTTTTCTGGGCAAATTCGCGGTACTTTTCGTCTTGAAGATGCCTTTTAGCACTTTTATTGGTTTAAAAGAGGACAGATAAAAGGCCGGATAACTTCCGGCAATGATCCCGGTTAATAAACAGATACCTATTCCCGCCTCCCAAAACCACAGATTTATCCAAGGGAAGCGAAGCTGTTTTCCTGCCAGGGAATTGAACATGGGTAGCACAAAAGCCATGATTAAGATGGCCAGCCCAAAGGAGATCAAAGTGGCTACAATGGATTCACAAAAAAACTGGCCAATCAGTTGTTTTCTGTCGGATCCAATGGCCTTGCGTACACCCACTTCCCGGGCTCTTTTCACAGACCTGGCTGTACTAAGGTTCATAAAATTAATACAAGCAAGCAATAAAATAAATAATCCAATACTGCCAAACAATTCTACATATTTGATACTACCACCTACATTTTGCCCATTCTCTTCAAATTTGTCAAATAAATGCCATCTGGACATTGGAAAGAGCAGTAAATGCTGTTGGGTGACCAAATCCCTGTTGGATGCGTGTTCAGCTAAAATGTGGCTTATTTTGGCAGAAGCGACATCTTTCTTGACGCCTGGAGCCAATTGCACACAAATATTGAATAAATTATAATCCCAGTTATCTTTTTGCTGTTTGATCCAATCCCAGTTCGACTGATAAAATGCCCAGGGAGCGATAAAGTCAATGTCATTATAGGCAACATTTCCCGGAAAGTCCTTAAATACACCCGCCACCTTAAGGTTGAATTGGTTCGTGACTCGAATAACCTGGTTAATCGGATCGCTATTGCCAAATAAGGACGCAGCAAAACGCTCGGAGATCAAGACGCTGGAAGGATCTTGCAAGCCTTGCCCATCGGTTCCTTTGATTATTTTGGCAGAAAACATATCCTGGCCACCCGGCTCCAAAAACATCCCTTTCCCAGAAACTTTTTTATCCCCGAAATTGATATTATAGTCACCTTTGCCTATTAAGGACACGTGATCTGCCTCACTGCCTAAGGCATTGCGCACTGCGGCACTGAGCGGAATAGGCAATGACGTATTGGTATTTACAACGCCATTACGGCTTTGCTGGCTTAAGACCATGGCTATCCTATCATAATGCTGATAATATTTATTGTAGGATAATTCATCCTGTACCCAAAGGGCGATCAACATTACAGCAGCCAGCCCCATGGTCAGTCCCAAAATATTAATAAGGCCATAGCTTTTGTTTCGGATCAGATTGCGCCAGGCAGATTTTAAAAAATGCTTTAGCATGTTGAATGTTTTAAATTTAAAGTAGACTTGTAAACGAAAAAAGCTTTTACGCCTAAAAATCCTTTATTAATAAATCCCGTCTTAGAAAATAATCAAGTACAACCCATACGGGTGTTTTTGATAGTAGACTGCCGAAAAAGACCAATATATCATCAAATTAATTCAGCTTTGACAACTATTCAGATTTTAGACTCCTTACCGGATTAGCGCGCGCCGCTTTAACAGTTTGAAAGCCAATTGTTACCAATGCTATTAGGATGGCAGAAACTCCGGCCACCAAAAAGGTCCACCATTTAATCTCCACCCTATATTGATAATTCTGCAACCAACTGCGCATAACCAATCCAGCAATTGGGAAAGCAATCAGACAGGCGATGGCAATTAGTTTTAAAAAATCCTTAGACAATAATAACGCAATGCCACGAACACTCGCACCAAATACCTTTCGGATGCCTATTTCCTTAATTCTTCTTTCGGCTGTAAAAGCCGCTAGTCCAAATAATCCAAGACATGAAATCACAATGGCCAGTGCTGCAAATACCCTGGATAATTTACTAATCAGCCTTTCACCTAAAAGCATCTGATTAAACTGATCGTCCACAAACTGATACTTAAAGGGATACTCGGGATTATATCGCTTCATGACAGACTGCATAAAAGCCAGGCTCTTTGTCAAATCTGCCCTGGATTTTAAACGGGCATACATAAATAGCGCACTGGCAGGTCGGCCATAATAAAATATGACCGGATCGGATTTTCCATACATATCGCCATAGACATAATCATGTACGACACCCACCACCTGGGCCGCTATGCCACTGGTATCGCCTTGATCCCAAATCTTTTTCCCCAAGGCACTTCCACTACCCATCAACTTTTCCAAGGACTGGGTGATGACAATACCGATCGTCTTATTAACGACAGCACTATCTTTTGCAGCCAGATCTCTGCCTTCCAATAGCTTAATCCCCGAAGTATTAAAAAAGTCTTTACTTACATATCGCTGCGAAATTAAGATTTGCGCTTCCGTCGTTTTGCCTTTCCACATAAGACTACCCGTATTATTGCCGCTATAAATGGTCTGGTGATCACTTAGGGCTACATTTTCAAAATAGCCGGATGCCAATAAGTCTTGTTTTATAGCGTCATAGTTTTTTGCAACATCCCCCTGAACATCTATCTGTAACAAGTTACTTTTATTGAAACCCAGGTTCCTGCTTTTTACACGCTGTATTTGCTGATAAACAATGATGGTGCAAATAATTAAAATAATGGAGGCCGTAAACTGTAATACGACCAAGCCCTTGCGGATCCATTCAACACTTTTGGTTTTCGATTTTAAGCCTTTTAGCACCTCCACCGGGTCGAATGAAGATAAATAAAGCGCGGGGTAGCTACCCGCTGCCAAACCACATATAAGCGTTATAATTAGTAGGACAACTATATGTATGGGGTTGCTTAAACCAAGTGAAAGATGCTTTTCCACCAATAAATTAAAGGCAGGCAGGGTAAGAAAGACTATAACCACCGCCGTTAATGCCGCCAAAAATGCCATCAATACGGCTTCCCCAATAAAATTGAAAATGAGATTTCGTCGGAAGGCCCCCAGGGTTTTTCTGACACCGACCTCTTTTGCCCTTTTCTCACTTCTTGCCGTGGAAAGGTTCATAAAGTTAATACAAGCAATCAGCAGGATAATGGCTGCAATTATTGTAAATAAACGTATATATTCAATACGGCCACCACCTGTCTGAACACCATTGTCAAATTGATCTCGCAGATGCCAATCATTCATACTGAATAAAAAAGGCCGCGCAATGGACGTAGGATCTCTTTGCTGAATAAAATTATATAACCTTTTATTGACAGCAGCCGCGCTAACGCCAGGCTTCAATTCTACATATGTACTCAAGGAACTATTTCCCCAGCGATGCAGGTATGGATTGCTTTGGAAAAAAATCTTGAATGGAGCGACCCATTCAAAATTTAAAGATGCGTTTTGGGGAATATCCTTTAGTACTCCTGTAATTACATAATCGGTTTTGCCATCCACCCGCACAGTTTTGCCGATCGCCTTATCTTTTTCGCTCCCAAAGAATTTTTTAGCTGTTTTCTCCGTGATGACTATTGAATGCAACTCACTAAAAGCATTTGCTCCACTCCCTTGCACAAACGGTAAAGTAAACATGTTGAACAAGGAGGGTTCAGCATATATGCCGGAGGCATACATAGACTTATCCCCTATTGTAAAAAGAAGCTGTTTGCTGCCTTCGGAGGTGCGGCAGGTATTGGCGATTCCTGGAATTTCCTTTTGAATGGCGGGCCCAAGTAAACCGGGCGTTGAACTAAAAGTAGTCGTATAAGTGTTGTATTTCTGATTTTCCCGCACAAAATATAACTGATCCTTTTTCGTATTAAAATCATCCCAATGCAGTTCATTTTCCACCCATAAAAATATCATGGCTGCACAGGAAATGCCGATGGCCAATCCAAGAATATTAATGATTGAGAAAAACTTATTGTTTTTCAGGCGGCGCCAAGCTGTTTTAAAATAATTCAATAGCATAAAAAGACATTTGGATAGATATTTTAATCCGTCATTTATAATTAACCGCGAAATACCCTTTACGGAAGCGTTCCCCAAAAAGGGAAACTACAAAGATTAAGCAGCAAATATGCTAGAATAACAACTAAATGATTTACAATAAATTACAAAATCACCCTTTCCAGTCAGTGTGCCAAAAGCGAACAAATAGTGTTCGCTTTTGGCACACTGACTGGAAAGAGCTGCTCCCTATATAACGCAAGCAGCCCCGTTCAGTAAAACCTGAACGGGGCTGCTTTAATTTGTATCTCGTAGCACCCCTGAAAGAGAAGCTCCAGGGCGCTTTATGTACTATTTGATCTCTTTAGGATGCAATTTTTCGTGATGCTTGCGCTCCATAACTGAGTGATCTTTTACTTTTCCTAGTGGTTTGTCTTTGGCGAAGTCGATCAGGATCGGCGCCGCAACAAAAATAGAAGAATAAGTACCAGTCAGTACACCAATCAGCATGGCAAAGGCAAATCCTCTGACCACTTCGCCACCAAAGATAAACAGGATCAGGATACTTAAGAACACGGTCAGAGAGGTCATGATCGTACGGCTTAAGGTTTCATTGATCGCTTTATTGATGATGGTTTCTTTATCCAGCGTATGCAGGATACCGGCATCTTCACGGATACGGTCATACACAATCACCGTGTCATTCATGGAGAAACCAATTACCGTCAGTACCGCCGCAATAAAGTGCTGGTCGATTTCCAGTGGGAATGGTACAATATTTCTGAAGAAACTAAATACAATCAGGGTCACTAACACGTCATGCAACAAGGATACGATGGTACCCAAAGAGAAACGCCAGTCCCTGAACCTGATAAAGATATACAGACAGATCACAATGATCGCAAAGACCGTTGCCTTCGTGGCACCCGCTTTCAGATCTTTGGAGATCGTTGGCAGCACCGTTTGTGAACTCTGAATATACGTATTCTTAAAGCTGGCAAAGGTGGTAGCAGGCGGCAAGTAAGGCTGCAGACCTTTATACAGAATCTGTTCGACTTTTGCATCTACATCTTTACCGGTCTCATGGATCAGATAAGAAGTCGTGATATTCAACTGTTCCGGAACATTAACGGTTTTAATGATCGGGGATTCTTTGAACAGGGCTTTCAAATCATCTCTTACATTATCCTGATTAGGGGCTTTTTCAAACTTAACTGTATAGCTACGTCCACCGGAGAATTCTACCCCTTCGTTAAAACCATTGAAGAAGGAACCTACTCCCAATAGCACCACAAATATGGAGATGATGTAAGCAACCTTGCGATATTTTACAAAAGGAATCGCACGGTGAGAGAAGACGATTTTGGATATTTTGGTAAAATATTTAAAGTGTCTTTGTTTGTTGGTATAAATATCTGACACCAGGCGAGACACCAGGATACCGCAGAATAAGGACAACAGGATACCGATAATCTGCGTAGTGGCAAATCCGAGTACAGGTCCTAAACCAAAGTAAAACAAGATACAGGCTGTCAGCAAAGTCGTTACGTGAGCATCCAATACTGGCGCATAGGAACGCTTATACCCGTCTTCCACCGCATGGAGGTACCCCTTGCCTCGGACAAGTTCCTCCTTGATACGCTCAAAGATAATTACGTTGGTGTCCACCGCCATACCGACCGTCAGTACCAGGGCCGCAATACCCGGCGCCGTCAGTGTAAAGCCTAACGAGCAAAGCACGCCTATGGTAAAGAGCAGGTTCAGGGTAAGGGCAATATTGGCAATCCAGCCAGCTGAATTAAAATATAACAGCATTAAAGCAAAGATGACCACAAAGGACAATCCAAAGGAGATCATACCACCTGTTACTGCCGCCTGACCAAGTGTAGGTCCAACGATCTGCTCCTGTACAATTTTAGCAGGTGCCGGTAATTTACCGGATTCCAGGATATTGGCCATATCCTGCGCTTCTGCTACAGTGTAATTACCAGAAATCTGGGAATTACCACCAGAGATTTCTCCATTTACGTTAGGAGCACTATACACAATATTATCCAGAACAATCGCAATGGGTTTACCCACATTCTTTTTGGTCATGTCTGCCCAAATGCGGGATCCAGACTCGTCCATTTTCATATTCACTACGACCTGTCCCATTTGGTCATTACCTTGGCTGGCGTCAGTGACGTGGTCACCTTCCAGTCTAGCCTGACCATTGTCCAGGGTTTTAATAGCAAATAACTGTAGGATACCGTTCATTTTAGTATCCTTCTCATCTGGTTTGCCATACATAAAGACCAGATTGGAAGGGAATGCCGCTTTAACGATATCGCTCTGCAATAATTTATTCAGTTTAGCCGTGTCAGACTTGCTGATCATGCCAATATAGGAAGGATAACGAACGTGACCTTGTTCATCCTGGTAAGGACGTGCAATATCCAGGAACATGGAGCTGAACGGATATTTTTCGCGGATCAGTTTAGCGCTGTCAACAGCGCCACTGGCTGTTTTGTCGGCTGCTGCAAAAGTCGCATTCGTATCTTTAGCTGTATTTTCAAGGGCAGATAAAGAGGTATTGCCGGTATCTGCTTTAGCAGTCGCTGTAGCAGCAGGCTGCACAGCAGCTGCCTTCTGTGCAGTTGTAGCTGTAGCTGTATCTTCTTTGCTTGTATTGACACCTACTTTGGAGAGTAAGCCATCGACTTTTTGAATATCCTGACTGATATCAGAGATATTATATACTTCAAAGAATTGCAGATTGGCAGTTGATTGCAGGTAATGACGCACACGTTCTGCATCATTTACACCCGCCAGTTCGATCGTAATGATTCCTTTCGCTTCGTCCGGATTGATGGTCGGGGAAGAAAGGCCAAAACGGTCAATACGTGTTCTTAAGATTTTATAAGTATTGGTAAAAGCAGCTTTTGCCTGTTTACGCAAATAAAGCAGTACCTGATCGTCCGTAGACTCATAGGTCAGCTCTTTATTACTTTTTTGTGCAAAGAAAGGCGCCAGTTTCTTACCATTGCTGACCTTTTTCCATTGCTCAGCGAATAGAGAGATATAATCAGTATTGTCATTGGCCTTGATGGCTTTTGCCTGATCAATAGCCTGATTGATAGAAGGATCCTTTGTGTAATTGGACAAAGCGTGTACCAACCCGTCCAGACCGACTTCCATGGTGACACTCATCCCACCTTGCAGATCCAGCCCCAACATCAGTTCACTGTTTTTGGCTTTCTGGTAGGTTGTCATACCAAAGGGTCCGATTTTGGAATTACGGGTGCTGTCCAGTAAATGCCTTAATTGGTTTTTCCCAATGATCTCCAGTGAGTCAGCATATAATTTTTGCTGTTCCAGATTACCGGCATATTTTTGTTCAGGCGTAGCGTAATTGGCTTTTACCCAGGCATTTGCCTTATTTTCCATTTTGTTTTCATGGCTGTGCACCATCCAGGTGAAGGAGAGCTGATAAATACAAATCAGCACCAAAGCCACGGTAAAGAAACGTACTAATCCTTTTAATTGCATAAAATTCGAAGGGTAATTTGTTTTACTAAATTTGCGCAAAGATAGGGTTTGCGATTGAATTGTGTTAAATAAAAATTATAAGCCATATTTAGCAGGAAATTGCCATATTTAGTGGCTTTCAGCATCAGTCCCTTACCCTGACCCTTCCATTTAACCGCAGACAAGTATTTATAGATGCTTTCAGCGGTTAGTTTTTCCGGCACGCTAAGCTAAGGGATTTCATGCAAAGGATTGCGCATATTCAACAAAATATTAAAAATATTCTGTCTGTGAACTTGAAATATTGCTTTTATAACCCTTTGTTGAAAATCCCACCTAACTTGACACACCAAAGCAAAATGGCCGGTTCAGGTTACTGACCGGCCATTTTGCTTTATGACAACCACGCTCAATCTAATTGAAAGCGGTTTTAATTATTTGCCATAGGTCGTTTTTACAAACCCTACTACTTTGATATCAAAATACAGCGGTGAGTTAGCAGGTATTCCCTGTTTTGCTACATTACTATACCCATAGGCAGATGGTGTCAAAATACGTAATTCTCCCCCTTTACCTACTTTATTCATTAATAAATACCAAGCAGCCACCAAATTAGGAACCGGCATTAAAACAGGTTCGTCCTGCTTATCAAACACGGTACCGTCTAACAAGGTACCGACATAAGTAACGGAGGCATACAAAGTGCTGTCCGTATAAGTATTATAAAGTTGTGTGGTACCACCGATTGCTCCGCCAATTGCCGCATCAGAGGTATCAACGCTACCTTGGGTCATTTCACCGGACGTCACTACTTCAAAATATAAATATGGTGCGGAAGCAGTTGCTAATTTAAATGTCTGCGATGACTGATCAAAACTATAATAGGAATAGTCATTAGACTGTGTTGCAAGATTATAGCCAGTCGAATCTATAAAAGCCTCTAAAGCAGGAGCTTCTGCAGCTGGATCTACCGGAGGCACATAATCAGGGGTGTCATTTTTCAGACAAGAACTCATTACTACACACATTGCGGCCACCATGCTGACCGACATTAGGAATTTTTTCATTGAAGATATTTTTTGAATTTAACACGTATAACGTGTATTGTTAAACAAACGCTACAATATTTATGCTGAAAAGATAAAAAGATTTCAAATAATCACTCTTCATTTAAGGTATCTTTTTTGGGAGTAGATACATTTAATTCATTTTCAATGACTTTTCCTTTTTCAGTGGTATTTGGATTGGGCACTTGAACAGCCGATTCATCCTTATTTTCTCTTTTTAACTTAGCCAAAAGTTCTAAATAGGACTGTTCATTCATTTCCCACTTCTGTTTTTGAGAGAAAATCGAATAGGTAATAGCAATCAGTAGCACAGCAATAATAAGCAACACCGGACTCACATCGGTGGAAAGCTCCATCATCGCCCTTGTATACCAACCACTAAAAACACAGACCAGAATAGCAGCGGAAAAGGAGAGCCCCAAAGGCAGACCTGCCCTGGCCTGACGCAGGAGTTTTTTTTCTTTATCCCGGTTGGCCGCCCAATACTGCAAAAATTTTTCCTGTTCCGGCGTTAACATGGGGCAAAGTTATCCAAACTTTTGTTGGGAAAACGGCAATGTTATATAAATATTACGCAAAAAAATTTAGTACAATTTTACTTTTCTACTGAAAAATGAACTAAACTTGCAAACCATATTGATCGAAATTGAATACAGGAACCTAAAAATTAGGCAAATTTTGAGCTTATCTACGCGCTATATCAGAGAATATCTGGAACTGCATAAAACTGTTACACTGGAAAAGATCGGTACACTCACTTTACCAGATGCCATTACCAAAGACGAGGAAGGCAATATTATCAGTAGTCCAACATTTGTCTATGACAAAAAAGCGGTCACGACGCCGGCGTTTGTAGATTATCTCGCCGAGGTAACTCAAAAATCCCACTCTATTGCCGCCAGCGATCTTGAATATTTCCTGGACCAGACCAGGCAATTGATGAATATCGGTTCCACCCCTTTTGTCATTGAGGGAATGGGCTATATTTATGCAGATAAAAGCGGTTCCTATCAATTAAGTACAGAAAGACTAGAAGTAAGTAAAGAGAAGGAGAAGAAACATTACGAAGATAATTACAGCAACTCCCCTCTTACTTCTGCCACCAATTATGCCAGTCGGAAGGTCAATAAAAGGGTTATCGGTAGATGGGTGCTTATCCTGCTAATTATTGGGGTCATTGTTTACGGAGCCTATTTTATCCCTAAATCCTCGTTTAATTTCCTTAAAGACAGTACAACTGACACAACAGTTATGGCGGACACCCTGGCCAAGGCAAAAACAACACTTCCGTCCGCACCGGCTAAAGAAGTGCGAAAAGATGGAAGTTACCATTTTATTTTCCAGACCTATACGACCAAAGCCCATGCTGAAAAACGCATCGATCAATTAAGAAGCTATGGAAATGTTGTATCCATGGATTCTATAAAGACGCCAACAGGGTATGAATACCGGCTATTTGTGGCTATTGACAACGTGACGCCGACTGATACTACCCGCATGAAAGACAGTCTGCGCTCCTATTATGGGCATGCAGTCACCATTGAATAAAGGTGCTTTCGTTATAATTGAGGCCAATACCTGTCCCGTTCTGCTTAATTTTGTGATTCTTCCCGGTCCTGACGGCTTGAGTTATTATTTCTCTCCGTTACTATTATTAGGATTTGGGAATATAAGCTGGTTTTGCCTTGCTAAACCTTAAAAACAAGTTGATTTTTGTTTGGGTCTCTGCTTGTTTGTTGATTCTAACGACGCTATCCTTCTTTTGATTTTCCCAGATTGCTCAGCAAAACGTTTTAAATAGGTGGCCACCCTGAGAGGTGTGCTGAACTGGTAGATATGCAATTTTGTCACTTCCTTACCGTCATTTCCTGCAATCTGACAATTTTTACCCGCCAAAATGGGTCTTTTGTCTGTCTTTCTAACCAATTAAATGAAATTTTGACCCTTTAGCGGGTAGTGGCAATAAAATTGCTAACCAGTAGTTGTTTGAAAACATAAATTATTCTTATCACAAACCATTAAATACGTAATTCTATGGCAAAAAAATTAAATGTAACCCCGCTGCATGACAGGGTACTTATCCAGCCAGCAGTTGCCGAGACTAAAAGTGCCGGTGGAATCATTATCCCAGACACTGCAAAAGAAAAACCTCAGCGTGGAATTGTTGTCGCTGTAGGTGCTGGTAAAAAAGATGAACCAATGACCGTTAAAGCCGGTGACGCTGTTTTATATGGCAAATATGCTGGTCAGGAACTCGAGTTCGAAGGCAAGCAATATCTGATTATGCGGGAAAGCGATATCGTTGCAATCCTCTAATCAGACTTTTTTATTTAATTTTCGTAAACAATAAAGTTTAATATAGCATTATGGCAAAACAGATCTTTTTTGATATAGACGCCAGGAACAAAATGAAAAAAGGCGTGGATACCCTGGCCAACGCCGTTAAAGTAACCCTGGGACCTAAAGGTCGTAACGTGGTAATTGAAAAAAAATTTGGTGCACCTTCTGTTACCAAGGATGGTGTTACTGTAGCGAAAGAAGTTGAATTAGAAGACGCTATCGAGAACATGGGCGCACAGATGGTTAAAGAAGTTGCTTCCAAAACTGCAGATGTTGCAGGTGATGGTACCACGACTGCAACTGTTCTGGCACAGGCCATTATCGGTGAAGGGCTTAAAACGTCGCTGCTGGAGCCAATCCAATGGATTTGAAACGCGGTATTGATAAGGCCGTTGTGAAAATTGTTGATAATCTGCGTCAGCAGTCTCAGACTGTTGGTAATGACAGCAAAAAAATTGAACAGGTAGCCTCAATTTCTGCCAATAACGATAATGAAATCGGTAAATTGATTGCGCAGGCTTTCTCTAAAGTAGGCAAAGAAGGTGTTATTACTGTAGAAGAAGCTAAAGGCACAGAAACAACCGTAGATGTTGTGGAAGGTATGCAATTTGACCGTGGATATATCTCTGCTTACTTTGTTACCAATACAGAGAAAATGGAAGTAGAGCTGGAAAACCCTTATATCCTGATTTTTGACAAAAAAATCGCCAATTTAAAAGAAATCCTGCCTTTGCTGGAAAAAATCGTTCAATCCTCCGCTTCTTTGCTGATCATTGCAGAAGACCTGGAAGGCGAAGCACTTTCTACACTGGTTGTGAACAAATTACGCGGTCAGCTGAAAGTAGCTGCTGTTAAAGCACCTGGCTTTGGTGACCGTAGAAAAGAAATGCTGCAGGATATCGCTGCTTTAACCGGTGGTACTGTTATTAGCGAAGAACAGGGTATCTCCCTTGAAAATGCTGATTTACCAGCGATGGGCCGTGCGGCTTCTGTGACCATCAACAAAGACAATACAACCATTGTCAACGGTAAAGGTAAAAAAGCAGATATCCAGGCAAGAGTAGCACAAATCAAAGCGCAGCTGGAAAGCTCAACTTCTGACTATGATAAAGAAAAATTACAGGAACGTCTGGCTAAACTGGCCGGCGGTGTGGCTGTTCTTTATGTAGGTGCTGCTACTGAAGTAGAAATGAAAGAAAAGAAAGACCGCGTTGATGATGCACTGCATGCTACACGTGCTGCTGTTCAGGAAGGTATTGTTCCTGGTGGCGGGGTGGCTTACATCCGTGCTACAACTGCGCTGGATAAATTAAAAGGCGCGAATGCAGACGAAACAACCGGTATTGCTATTATTAAACGTGCGATCGAAGAGCCACTGCGTCAGATCGTTAAGAACTGTGGCGTGGAAGGTTCCATCGTGGTACAGACCATTAAAGAAGGCAAAGCAGACTATGGCTTTAACGCCCGCAGCGAGGTCTTCGAACCACTTCTGAAAGCAGGGGTAATTGATCCGACCAAAGTAACGCGTATCGCCCTGGAAAATGCAGCTTCTATTGCCGGCATGTTGCTAACAACAGAATGTGTTATCGCTGACAAGCCAGAACCTAAGACTGCTGCTCCGGCAATGCCTGATCCTTCAATGGGAGGAATGGGTTACTAATATTATAAGTTTAGATAATATTAATAGACAAGTAGCTATTGGCCGCTGTTATCTTTTGGATAATAGCGGCCATTTTATTGGCGGGTAGGACAAAATTTACCATGCTGCTGATCCAGGCCTGCCTCTATTTTTCCTTAGGTCATTAGTATCTTGCGCTGTATCCGCAAGTCTGCACAATAAACAAATTACAATCAGCGTTTTTATAATCAACAGCCAGCACACAGGCGTCCCCTTTGCAGTGCTTCTATTTAGCCCATTAACGACCGTTAAGTGGAAAGGAAAGAAAGCATTGCAATTAGGACAAGCGAATGATGTGCTGTTATTTGCATCAATAAACATTTATTAAATAGGCTTTATTTTAAAAAACACGGCTGGTTTTTAGCCCGCAGTTTTAGACCTATATGACTGAAAATAAAACGAATTTTTTACTGCCTGTCCTCCTGGCACTGGTTGTTCTGGGCGGTTGTAAATCAAATAAAATCAGCGCTTCTGCCTCGGACGATGGCGTGGTGCATGGTATTAAATATGACAAGGTGCCCAAAGGCATGGATTTACCCTCTAATATGGTATATATTCCTACCGGTTCTTTTACGCTGGGAAGTAATGAATCTGGTGGAGCCGGCACAACTAGTGTATCAGTGAACGGCTTTTGGATGGATAAATATGAAGTCACCAATGCGCAGTATCACCAGTTTGTCAATTGGGTTCGTGACTCGACAGCTGCCATGATATTGGGATATGTACATGTGTCTAAAGAAGGAGACACTGCTGTTGACTGGTCCAAGGCTAAAAAGATCAATTACAAGGACGATGATATCCAACAAAGACTCAGTAGTATGATGCTGCCTTCCCAGGATTTGCTCAATGATCAGCCTGAACTAGATCCTTCAAAGCTTATTTATAGAGCAAAAGGGTATGATTTTAACGCTGCAGCCCATCACCCGGATCAGCCAAGGAAAAATTTTATCTATAGCTATGATGTGCCTATTTACCCGGACACACTTGTGTGGATCAAGGATTTTGATTATTCCTATAATGTCTCTATGGCAAGAGACTATTTTGAGAATGCCGCCTATGCCCAGTATCCTGTAGTGGGCGTAAACTGGCGGCAGGCCACTGCCTTTGCTCACTGGCGCACCTATTACCTGAATCAGTATTTGGGTCGCAAAAAACTGGCGCTGCAAAATGCCTACCGGCTGCCCACGGAAGCAGAATATGAATATGCGGCCCGGGGCGGACACAACAATTACCTCTATCCCTGGGGTAATTACCTGAAAAACGCAGAAGGTTGTATGATGGCCAATTTTAAAAACGGTAAAGGTAATTATACAGACGATGGTGCGCTTTACCCTGCCCGGGTGGATAGTTACCTGCCCAACGATTTTGGGCTATTTAATATAGCCGGCAATGTGGCAGAATGGACTGCCACTAGCTATGTAAATGGTTATCAGGCCTATGACAATGATTTTAACCCCAACATTTATATCAACGCAACGGATCAGGACAGTCAGGATAAAAAAAGAAAGACCGTCAGAGGCGGGAGTTGGAAGGATCCGGCTGTAGGCATTCAGGTCAGCGCCAGAAGCTATGAATATATGGACTCTGCCAGATCTTATATCGGGTTCAGATGTGTCATTGATATTCCACCTGGCACCCCAAAAAAATAATATCATTTGTCTAAGCATGGGTGGCTTTAATAATAAAAAAGCTTCCCGCGCCTCAATCAAAGACCATGAACAGATTTAAAAATAGCGCAACAAGCTTAAGATACCGGATTTTATACAAGATTTCCTCCGCTTTTCGTTTTAGCGGACCGCACTTCCGTATAATCCGACCAGCCCTGTGTGCCTGTATGGCAATAGGGATTAATTTAGCAATGGCGCAGCCTTCTGGCGGCAGTGCTTATGAAACTAAAAAGGCGGATACTGCCCGCACACCAATCTCCCCTAATTTTTTCTCTCAGGGAGCCGGTGACAGTCTGCCTGTACAGGTCATTAATAATGGACCGGAACTGCCACAGGGGAAAATGCCGTTACGTAATGATTTCCCTTATCAGCAAGCACCTTACCAACAAAGCAATGCATTACCTTATCCAAAGGTCAGGCAGGAAAATATTTCTTTTAATGTGCGTGTCTGGGAGAATATTGATACCCGTAAACCTGGCAACCGCCATATAATGTATGCGCTGGATGATTTTGGGGCTCATCAACTCATTACGCTCATGCTAAAAGCCATTAATGAAGGCAAGATTACCGCTTTTAATGCAGAAGATGACCGTTTTACGACACCCATGACGCCCGATCAGGTTAAGGAATCTATGGGTAACGGCCTGGACACTTCGGCCGTGTATGATCTGGAGGGCAATATCTCGGGTTATCAGGTTCGCTCTAAAAGTATTGATCTGGACTCTGTCTTTACTTTCTGTTTGAAAGAAGACTGGTTTTATGATAAGAGTTATGGAAAAATGATGGTCCGGATTCTGGGTATCGCCCCTATCGTGCCTTATAAGCTTTCTACCGGAGAGGTCATTCCACATAGTGAACACGCGCTGTTCTGGTTATATTTTCCGGATCTGCGGTCTCTTATGACCAAATATAAGGCTTATGACAATGGCGCCACCGGCACAAAAATACCCTTTAATGAACTCTTTGATCTCAGAGAATTTAGTGGTCAGATGGTAAAATCAGATTATCAGAACCCAGGAGAAATCCCCTGGAATATCCTGATGCCGGATTTGGATGAGCAAAAGGCCACCGCAGAGAAGATTTGGCAACTCATTGATAATTATGGCACGGATAAATACCATATGATCTCCGAAACCTTACCAGAATCTGGCAGAAGAAGACGTAAATAAGTCCCGCAGACCTTTAATCCTTCCTTACCTGTTTAAAGGCTTTTAAGGGATTTTTTAGCCCGGTTGGCCTTAACCCGCTAGATTCTGCTATCTTTGCCCGCAGGCAGGTTGTTTATTATGACAGCTTCCTTTATTAAAATTATAATATCATGGGGGAAATAGGACCTAAGGAACTCTTACTGATCGCCATCGTCATCTTACTATTATTTGGCACAAAAAAACTGCCTGAACTCATGCGGGGGTTGGGCAAAGGCTTCAAGACATTTAATGACGGCAAAAACTCCGTAATGGAAGAGATGGACAGTATCAAAAAGCCAATGAACGTGGTTAAAAATCCAATCGGTGCCGCCAAAAAAGAAATGCTGTCTTCCATGAAATCCAGCATCACCGATGTGGATCATGAACCGGTGGAGAAAAAAGGCGCCTAATATACACTTTATACGCACCTGCTAAGGTGGGGTTAAGATACGATGTACCTACTTAAATCTATTTTTAAGGCTAATCTAATCTGGCCGGTTCACAAATTCCAGATAAACGGCCAGTGAATCCATACCCAGGGCTGCCATTCTTTTATCTGCGGCTACCTTTCCTCCTATAATTGCAAAAGGAACAAATTTATTTTGCTGTTGATCGAAATAACACTGCGTTCCATAGTACTGCCTTTTACTTTGCAAAAGCGTTACCCGGTCCTTTAACAAGGCGTAATCGTTCGGTGGTAATGCCCTCATTTTTACACTTTGGTAAATTAAAGGCAAGAATTTTACCTGATGCAGCGAATCGCTGTGTTGAATCACCAAAAAAATAGTGGATTTAGCCTGATCGTAAAGTTCCATCAGTTGCTGCCAGCCGTAGCGTTTATTAAGCGCTTCAATAGCAAGCATATTACACTGGTCTTGAGCATTTTGCCGGGCCCAAAGGGAATCATAAGCTGTTTGCATACTGTCATGCCAGTGTTGATCCATATACACCAGGCGTTCTCTAAGTGCCTGATCTTTAATGGCCATGCTGTCAAGTTGAATGGTGACTTCATTTTTATCAAAGTGCTGCGCTAATAATAAATAAGGTGCTGCTCCTAAAAATAGAAGTATGATTACCCGCAAGCCAAGAAGCGCTGGCATCATTTTTAACCAACCATGCTGTTTACTTTTACCGTTTGTTTTTAGGCGTTCCATAAAACCTTTTGTGTTCAACGTTGGGAAGTCAGGCCAGGGTATCTGGTTATCGTTATTTAAATGTCTGAGACAGGATGCTTCCTCAGGGGTTGTTTGGTTGTAAACAAAAAAGTGATAACTCCTGCCAGTATCCAAAGTGCTCCCCCAGCCAGAAAAAATAGTTCTCCACGGTTAGGATCTCCCCAAAAACACCAGCCGATAAAAAGCTGTAAAAGGCCTTCTGCCATAAATAAAACAGCTTTAATTTTTCTTTTCCTTACAGGCGAAGCCGGCTGCTTTGCGCCTGAGTGTATTTTGCTATTTGTTTTATTGAATGCGGACAATAGCAAGATGATCTGCAAAAAAATAAATTGAAAAATAACCATTGATGATTTATTTTGATCTTGGATTGAAGTTAATAGCCCTGGGCTAATTCAGGTCTGGTTCACTGAGCTGTGCCGGATAAAATTACAGGCTCATCCGCGAATATATATACACATAAAATTATAAATACATGCATGCATACATACATACATACACACTGTTCAAATGGGACCTAAGGTTTTTATATCCTTTGTTTTTATTTTTCTAGCCTTTCCATCTACCTATTTCCGTGTGCTCTATGCTACCGGTCTAATCTACCGTTCTTGCCTACGCCATTTGCTTAGCTGACCGCAGCAGGTATAAACTGAAATCCTTGTTCACTGTCTGTTTCCAGATAATCCAGTCTGATACCTTGGAGTTGCATCAGTTGTCCTTTATTGATAATACAATCAATGCCCGCTACGCTAAAAACCTGGTCAGTTGCCTCTGCCTTATCAAATCCCAGATAATAAGTGACAGCCACACCGCATCCGCCGCCTCTGGCACCCAGTCTCAGATAAGGATTACCTTGCTCAGCCGCTGCTGCCCTTAACGCCTCAATTTTTGCCTGAGCCGCCGGGGTTACCTCTATTAAATCCATGATTCTTATACTGCTATTTGTTTGATTCAAAGGTAAGTCACTTATTGTTACTGTGTGCAGGCTGGTGGTTAATATATGCGGAGACAAAATACCTGTATATCACAGCTAATAACATGGATGCTAACCATTATTCGTTGAAGGATTGCTAAATTGTGAATAAAATCAGCAAGTCCATTGCATTATAGTAATTTTGCCTCATTTTTCTAACTTTTTTACATGAAACGTGCACTGATCAAATTACATATAGCTGTCTTCCTCTGGGGTTTTACCGGTGTACTCGGCAGAACCATAAGCCTGAACGAGGGTTGGCTGGTCTGGTGGCGTATGTTGCTCACAGTGGTGACCATGTGGATTTTATTTGGAGCAACTGGTAAAATCAAAAAGATCTCAGCCAGGCAGTTTCTAACCATAGGCGGTATCGGTGTACTTTTGGCACTGCACTGGCTGTGCTTTTATGGTAGTATTAAATATGCCAATGTCTCCATTGCCTTGATCTGCCTATCAGGCTCAGGCTTTGTCTCTGCCATACTGGAACCTTTATTTTTTGGCCGCAAAATCAATATCAAGGAGCTCTTTTTTGGTCTGTTGACCATTGTCGGTATTTTTATGATCTATCAGACCAATCTGCACTTTTCTACCGGCTTTTATATTGGTATCCTGGCCTGTTTCTTAACAGTCACAGTGTCTATTCTAAACAAAAAAATTGTAGACCAATACCAACCAGAATCTTTCACGCTCTACCAGCTGACCGGTGGTTTTATCGGGCTAAGTGTCCTGATGCCTTTTTACAACCACGCCTTCCCGGCCATTACCTGGCTGCCTGCAGGCAGGGAATGGATCTGGCTGATTGTTCTGGCCTGGTTTTGTACCATATTTACCTTTATTTTATATACCCAGGCCTTAAAAAAGCTCAGTGCCTTTACTATGAATCTGACACTGACGCTGGAACCCGTATATGGCATCCTTCTGGCATTTGTGATCTACCATGAGAATAAGGATCTTTCCAATACTTTTTATATCGGTTTTCTCTTTATACTCTTTGCGGTGTTTTTACAGACCCTGTCGCTGGCAAGAAAAAGGCCGGGCACGGCCGCAGCGCCACTGCCAAAATGGTGGCAGTTCAGAATAAAAGGGCAAAAATAAGGGGCAAAATAATCTGACGCATTCAGATCAAAAGGCTATATAAATAGTAGATTTGCCTGGCTGCTGATTATCAGATATGCCTATTTTAGTAGCAGATGCAATTTAATAAAGCATTATTTTAGGTGGCTGGAGACTGCTAGGTGGAGTCAATCACCCTTACTTGAAGATTGAGATTATAATCCGAATATTGTGGCTAAAGAGATAAAAGCAATTAAAGCAAAGAAAAAGAAAGTTGATATAGACTCAGACAGTGGGCTGAACCCTTCAATGCCCACCAGTAATGCCAAAGTCATTGCTTTATTTACCAGTAGGCTGCTACAGTGGCACCGGGAGCTAAACCGCCGTCAAATGCCCTGGAAAGGGGAAAAGGATCCTTATAAAATCTGGCTCAGTGAGATTATACTGCAACAAACACGCGTAGAACAAGGGCTAGCCTATTATGAGAAATTCATTCTTCATTATCCCAGGATCCAGGATCTGGCGGCAGCTGATCCTGATCAGGTTTTTAAAGACTGGGAAGGCCTTGGTTATTATAGTAGGTGCAAAAATCTGCTGCATACAGCAAAAGTGATTAGTCAGGATTATCAAGGAATATTTCCCAGTCAATATGAGCAGATACTGGCGCTAAAAGGAATTGGCCCCTACACGGCAGCAGCCATCTCTGCCTTTGCTTTTAACCAGCCTTATGCGGTTTTGGACGGCAATGTATTTAGGGTACTGGCAAGGTTTTTTGGCATTGATACGCCCATAGACAGCGCTAATGGTAAGCTGCAGTTCCAAGGGCTGGCAGAAAAAACACTGAGTAAAACTGAGCCAGCCGCCTACAACCAGGCGATAATGGATTTTGGGGCTACTGTCTGTAAGCCGGCCCAACCGCTTTGCGGCAGCTGCGTAATGCAGGATAGCTGCGTGGCAAAAAGGACCGCGCGCGTTATGACGCTTCCCAAAAAAGAAAAAACCCTGCAAAAGAAAACCCGCCATATCACCTGGCTGATACTTGAATTACCTGCCCAAAATAAAAATTCAGCCAACACCTTATTTTATGTTCAAAAAAGACCTGCTGGTGATATCTGGGAGAACCTGCATGAATTTTACCCGGTAGAATCCCCCGCCTCACCTGACTGGACAATAGACAGCATCCAGGAGCTCATTGAAAATCAATTAGATATTAAGCTATCATCTAAAGATATTCAGCGCTTGCCCTGTTCGGCCCAACAGCTGACGCATCAGAAGATCCATGGCTATTTTTACCGGGTAAAACTGACTAAAAAACCGCCTTTGCTTGCATCTCACAACTGGCACTCCTTACAGCAAATGGATCAGCTGGCTTTCCCAAAATTGTTAAAAATTTTACAGACCAATCTGTTAGAGAAACAATAATAACAGTTATTCGTTTTAAAAAATAGGCATTACTTGGATACCTTTGTAAGGGAGTAGTGATACTTTTTTAAGCGCTTGCTCCCTACCGGCTATGACTATTCACCTTAAAACACGCCCAATATGCAGGTAGCACTCATTGGCGCCACTGGCTTTGTCGGCAGGCATGTATTGACAGAATTATGCGCTAGAGATCATCAGGTAGCCGCTATCTCCCGGCACGCCAATACACAGATTCACCAGGATCGAGGTAGCCAGCAGTTGCATATTTATCAGGCGGATGCGACGGATGGCAATCAGCTTTTGCCCTTACTCGCTGAAAAGGATGCGGTTATCAGCACATTTAGTGGCGGTTGGACCAATCCAGACCATTACGAAGCTTACATGGAAGGTGCGATTAGTATCCAGCACAGTGTTGAGGTATCTGGGATTAAAAGGTTCATGGTGATCGGTGGTGCAGGCAGTCTGTATGATGAAACCGGCCGGCAGCTGGTTGACAGCCCGGATTTCCCAAAAGCTTTTTTTGCGGGGGCTTCAGCCAACAGGGATTATTTAAATATCCTCAGACAAAATACGTCGCTGGATTGGACCTTTGTCAGTCCGGCCATAGAAATGAATAAGACCACCGCCGGAATCAGGCGGGGCCATTACCGTACCAATCTGGAATCACCGGTTTTTGATGAAAATGGCCGCTCTGTTATTTCCATTGAGGATCTTTCCATGGCCATTGTTGATGAACTGGAAAATCCACGGTTTATCCGACAGCGGTTTACAGCTGCCTATTAGCATTTAACGCCGATTTAACGGGCATGAGGCGCTAAATTTTAATTTTTGTTTTGAGAGATTAATATTACCTTTGCGGGTCTATGTACATTGACTTTTTGCGTTTTTCTCGGGTTTTAGTAGGGTCTACTACAGGGCGGCTTGTGCCAAATAGTCTGTAACACATTGATTAAAAATGTAGTTACAGTTTTTTATTTGTACCAGTTTAAACCGTCTGCAGGCCAAAGGGACCGCGGAAAAAAAGCAAAAATTTTCATTTTCAAATTTGAAATCATATATGGCAATCAAGAAAGACAATCGACCAAGATCCACCTTTTCTAAGATTACGATTGGTCTGGCATCACCGGACACAATTTTAGAACGCAGTTTTGGTGAAGTTTTAAAGCCTGAGACCATCAACTATCGTACTTACAAGCCAGAACGTGATGGTCTGTTCTGCGAAAGAATATTTGGGCCGGTTAAAGATTATGAATGTGCCTGCGGAAAATACAAGCGTATTCGCTATAAAGGTATTGTCTGCGACCGTTGCGGTGTGGAAGTAACTGAGAAAAAGGTTCGTCGTGAACGTATGGGCCATATCAAACTGGTGGTACCTATTGTTCATATCTGGTACTTTAAATCCCTGCCCAATAAGATTGGTTATTTACTGGGTACCAGCTCTAAAAAGCTGGAAACCATTGTATATTATGAAAGATATGCTGTCATCCAGCCGGGTGTCCTGGAAGAAAAGGGCATGAAGGTCGGTGATTTGTTGACAGAAGAAGAATATTTGGATCTGCTGGAAACCCTTCCAAAAGACAATCAGTTCCTGCCTAATGATGATCCTCAGAAATTTGTCGCCAAAATGGGCGCCGAGGCTGTGGCAGATCTGCTGAACTTGTTGGATCTGGATCAGCTGAGCTTTGATCTGCGTAATGCTGCCGCCAATGAGACCAGTCAGCAGCGTAGAGCGGATGCACTTAAAAGACTAAGCGTTGTGGAATCATTCCGTGACGCCTCTACCCGTATTACCAACCGCCCTGAGTGGATGGTAATGCAATATATTCCGGTGATTCCACCGGAGCTTCGTCCATTGGTACCATTAGACGGTGGCAGATTTGCCTCCTCTGATCTCAATGACCTTTATCGCCGGGTTATTATCCGTAATAACCGTCTGAAAAGGCTCATGGAAATTAAGGCGCCTGAGGTGATCCTGCGTAATGAAAAACGTATGTTGCAGGAAGCCGTGGACAGCTTATTTGATAACTCTCGTAAATCCAATGCGGTTAAGGCTGAAGGTGGACGTGCCCTGAAATCTTTAAGTGATGTCTTAAAGGGTAAACAAGGTCGTTTCCGTCAGAACCTGCTGGGTAAACGTGTGGATTACTCCGGTCGTTCTGTTATCGTGGTTGGCCCTGAAATGAAAATGCATGAATGCGGTCTGCCAAAAGATATGGCAGCCGAGCTCTTCAAGCCATTTATCATCAGAAAACTGATTGAAAGAGGTATTGTAAAAACGGTAAAATCCGCTAAGAAATTAGTGGATAAGAAAGAAGCCATTGTATGGGATATCCTGGAAAACATCATGAAAGGACATCCGGTACTGCTGAACCGTGCCCCAACCCTGCACCGTCTGTCTATCCAGGCCTTCCAGCCGAAGATGGTAGAAGGAAAGGCCATCCAGCTACATCCGCTGGTAACCGCTTCTTTCAACGCTGACTTTGATGGTGACCAGATGGCCGTACACGTGCCGCTGAGCAATGCAGCGATCCTGGAAGCACAGTTATTAATGCTGGCCTCTCACAATATCTTAAATCCACAAAATGGTACGCCTATTACCCTGCCTTCTCAGGACATGGTACTGGGTCTCTATTATATTACCAAACAAAAGAAAAGTACACCAGAGGAAATCGTTAAAGGGGAAGGCATGACCTTTTACAGTGCGGAAGAAGTACTGATTGCCCGTAACGAAAAAAGGGTGGATTTACACGCGGTCATCAAACTGCGCGCTGCTGTGCGTGAGAAAAATGGTGATCTGGTAACCAAACTGGTGGAAACATCTGTGGGTCGTGTACTGTTTAATCAGTTTGTACCTAAACCAGTAGGTTATATCAATGCCCTGCTGACTAAAAAGAGCCTGCGGGAGATCGTAGGGGATATTATAAAGATTACCGATGTTCCTGCTACCGCAAAATTCCTGGATGACATCAAACAATTAGGTTTCCGTATGGCATTTGAAGGCGGTCTGTCCTTCTCCATCAATGACCTGATCGTTCCTGATACCAGGGATGAACTGCTGAACAATGCGAAGATTGAAGTAGAAGAGGTATGGGACAACTACAATATGGGGCTGATCACCAATAATGAAAGATACAATCAGGTGATCGATATCTGGAGCCGTGTGGATACACGTCTGACAGAAACCCTGATCCATGAGATGAAGACCGACAAACAGGGCTTCAACTCTGTATACATGATGCTGGATTCCGGAGCGCGTGGTAGTAAGCAGCAGGTTAAACAGCTGGCTGGTATCCGTGGTCTGATGGCCAAACCAAGAAAATCCGGTAGCACTGGCTCTGAGATCATTGAAAATCCGATCCTGTCCAACTTTAAAGGCGGTCTTAACGTACTCGATTACTTTATCTCTACCCACGGTGCCCGTAAAGGTCTGGCGGATACGGCACTTAAAACAGCGGATGCGGGTTATCTGACCCGTCGTCTGGTAGACGTTTCTCAGGATGTTGTCATCACAGAAGAGGATTGTGGTACGCTGCGTGGTATTGCGACTTCTGCACTGAAAGACAATGAAGAGATCATCTCACCGCTCTCTGACAGAATAGAAGGGAGAACATCACTGCATGACATCTATAATCCGCTGACCGGTGAGCTGATCATTAAAGCAGGGGAAGAAATCACGCACAGCAAAGCCGTTGAAATCGAAGAAGTGGGCGTGGATACCGTTGAGATCCGCTCCGTACTGACTTGTGAGGCTAAACGCGGTGTTTGTGTAAAATGTTATGGTAAGAACCTGGCTACTGGGTACATGGCCCAGAAAGGGGATGCAGTAGGTATTATCGCTGCCCAGTCCATTGGGGAACCTGGTACACAGCTGACGCTGCGTACATTCCACGTGGGTGGTATCGCAGGTTCTTCTTCTGTAGAATCTTCTCTGCTCGCCAAATTTGACGGAACGGTCCAGTTTGACGGTCTAAGGACGGTTCAGACAGAGAATAATGACGGAGATAAGGTAGAAATTGTTATCGGTCGTACGGGTGAAATCCGTATCTCTGATGTTGAAAATGACCGCCTGCTCAATACCCATAATATTCCTTACGGTTCTACACTGAGCGTGAAAAACGGTCAGAAAATCAAAAAAGGAGAAGTGATCTGTACATGGGATCCGTTCAACAATGTAATTATTGCTGAACAGGCCGGTACAATCGGATTTGAACATATCATTGATGGTATTACTTACCGTGAGGAAGCAGATGACCAGACTGGCCACCGCGAAAAAGTAATTATCGAATCCAAGGATAAAACCAAACTGCCTTCCATTATCATTGATGGTAAGGATCAGAAAGAATATAACCTGCCAACCGGTAGCCGTCTGGCTGCTGAAGAAGGCGACACCGTCAGAGCTGGACAGGTAATCGTTAAGATTCCTCGTACCATGCGTAAAGGTGGGGATATCACAGGGGGTCTGCCTCGTGTTACAGAGCTGTTTGAAGCCCGTAATCCAAGCAACCCGGCTGTTGTAACCGCTATTGATGGTGTTGTTACCTTTGGTAATATCAAACGTGGTAACAGGGAAATCGTGGTAGAAGCCAAGGATGGTATCGTGAAAAAATACCTGGTGCCGTTAACGCGTCAGATTCTGGTGCAGGACGGTGACTTTGTAAAAGCCGGTACGCCAATGTCTGATGGACAGACTGCGCCGATCGATATCCTGTCTATCAAAGGACCTTATGCCGTTCAGGAATACGTTGTCAACGAAATTCAGGAAGTATACCGTCTGCAGGGTGTAAAAATCAACGATAAACACATTGAGGTAATCGTTCGTCAGATGATGAAAAAGGTTGAAATCGTGGATGCTGGTGATACTAGATTCCTGGATAATGACCTGGTGGATCGCTTTGAATTCAATGACGAAAATGATAAGATCTTCGACAAGAAAGTAGTAACCGAAGCTGGTGATTCTCAGACCTTCAGGGCCGGTCAGATCGTTGGTGTACGTGAACTCAGAGAGGAAAACTCCCTGCTTCGCAGAGAGGACAAAAAATTGGTTGAAGTTAGAGATGCACAGCCAGCTACCGCTCATCCGGTACTGCTGGGTATTACCAAAGCTTCCTTAGGTGTGCCTAGCTGGATCTCAGCGGCTTCCTTCCAGGAAACAACCAAGGTATTAAGCTCTGCAGCTATACAAGGTAAATCTGATGAAATGATCGGTCTGAAAGAAAATGTAATCACTGGTCACCTGATTTCTGCAGGTACTGGTTTACATGAATTTGAAAACCTGATCGTAGGCAGCAAGGAAGAATATGAATTGCTGGCTACCGCCAGAGAGGCCATGAGTTTTGACGAAGAAGAATAAGGTTTATAAATCGAGACCTCATAAGAGCTCATAATTGAAAGAAGGCAGGAAAACGCAAAAGTGCGTTTCCTGCCTTCTTTCTTTTTTACTTTCTTTCTTCTCGCGACCAGCGGCTACCTTCCCTCCACTTTAACTATCAGTGTTGCCCTAGGTATGCGAAGCGGCCTGTTTGAACGGGATTTAAAAAATTAGGCAAAGTTTCCCAGAATTAAAGGGGCTGCTTAACAGTTTTTAGTACAATAATTGGTATTTTCACAGCTGAAATAGGAGCTCCTGCTGATAAGGAGCTAAAAACAAAGAAAATCGCAAAAGAAAATAGAAATTAGAAATCAAAAAGAGCATGAAGAAATTTTTTATTGTATCTAACATAGTGCTGATTGTAGCTGTCATTATTTTGTTTTTCCTGCAATTTGGCGGTAAGAACAAAACGGCTGGTCACCATGTGACTGCCTCCAGAGATTCTGCTGGTACCGTGCTAGCCGCACAACATATTGCTTATTTTGAGATGGACTCCATCGATGATAGTTATAAGTATATGAAAGAAGCCAAAGAGGCACTTATCAAGAAAAACAAACAGGTGGAAGATCAAATTGGTGACCTGCGCAAGGAAGTGGCGGCCAAAATACAGGAAGCCAACCAAAAAGGTCCTTCCATGAGCCAGGCGGAACAATTGTCGTACAGCAAAGAAATTGATGAGTTGACCAAGAAAAACCAAGATAAGGCGCAACGTCTGGGGCAATCGCTGAGCATGGAAAGAGATGTCCAATTGCAAAAAGTCAGAAGTAAAATCCAGGCATACCTGAAGCAATTTGCACAGGAAAAAGGCTATAGTTTTATTGTGGGAACCAATGAGAATGATAATTTCTATTACAAGGATTCTACCCTGGATATTACTAATGAGTTACTCTCTGCCTTAAATGCGCAGTATGATAAGGAAAATAATAGCAAAAAAGGAAATTAACCTGACCTTACTGGCCTCTTTGAAAAAGCGAAGCCAGTGGTCCTAAATAGCAAATAAAGCGAGCGCTTAAGTATTAGCGTAAAGTATTAACAGCCCGGCCTCCGTTATACACTGGAGGCCGGGCTGCTTTTGTTACCTGGACTTACTAATTGTGCAATTGGAGTTTTTTTAAGAAAGGCTTGCGTCGCGCTTTGGAGAAGGCTTACCTCCCACCCGACCTTTGCTTCGCGTTTCTTTATTTTGATTTGATTGGATTGGATTTGCTTATAAAAAAAGATTGTTTGATGGTTGGTTTTGAAGAATTCGTATCTTTAGTTGGAAGGATCAGATGGGGGAGAATCAAAACCCGCAAACACCCGTCTGAATAATTAGAGCGTGAAAGAAGCTTATCACAAATGGTATTCGCCAAATTTGCAAGAAGATGCTGAAATGCTGGTTTTTGGCTATGCAGGACGGCCTGTGGTATTATTTGCTACTTCTATGGGCCGGTATTTTGAAGCCAAAGACCGGGGTTTGATTGACAGTGTGCAGTGGTTTATTGAAAATGGGGATATTACGGTCTATTGTCCAGCTAATATAGATCACCGCAGCTGGTATAATAAAGAGATTCATCCTGACCAGCGGGCCCAGGCACAGCAAAGCTATGATCAGTTTATTTTGGAGGAAGTCTATCGCCGGGCCACGGCGGAAACGGGTCGAAAAAAATAATCACGGCCGGTTGTAGCTTTGGAGGGTACCATGCCGCCAATTTTGGTTTTCGCCATCCGGAAATTACGGAGGCCATTATTTCTATGAGTGGGATTTTTGATATCAGCAGTCATACAAACGGTTTTGAAAACGACACGATTTATTATAATAACCCAATGGCCTTTTTGGCAGAAGATAACAGAGCGGAATTATGGGAACAAAAGATCATTTTAGGGACTACCTGGGCGGATATATGCCTGGAACAAAATCAGCGACTTGCCGGGATTCTGGAACGCAAAAATATGCAGCATTGGCTGGATATCAGAGGCGATGAGCCTCATGACTGGCCCATCTGGAAACAGATGTTCCCCATTATATATCTACGCTTTAAATTTGATTTTAACAACAAAGACGCAACTGGTATTCTGACACCTGTTACCCAACACGCAAACCCTTAAACAAACAAACATATGAACGATGCAAAAAAAATCGGGATTCTATTTGGTCAGGAAAACAGCTTTCCTCAGGCCTTTATTGACCGGGTGAATCAATTGGGTCAAGGAGCCTATAAGGCAGAAGCAGTGCTCATAGATAAGGTTTTCCAGGGGATGCCAACGACTTATCACGTAATTGTAGACAGGATCTCCCATGATGTGCCTTTTTACAGGGCTTACGTGAAAAATGCAGCCCTGCAGGGAACAGCCGTCATCAATAATCCGTTTTGGTGGAGTGCTGATGAAAAATTCTTCAATAATTGCCTGGCAGAAAAGATAGATATCGCACTGCCCAAAACAGCCATCCTCCCTCTTTTGACCTCCCGGAGGATACCACGGGTGAATCCTTCCGCAACCTGGCCTACCCTTTGGACTGGGATAGCATTTTCAGCTATGTCGGTTTCCCGGCCTATATGAAGCCTTTTGCCGGCGGGGGCTGGAAATCCGTTTACCGGGTGGAAAACGCAGATGATTTTTATAATATTCATCAAAAGACCAGCCGGCTGGTTATGCTCTTGCAGGAGGAGATCGTTTTTGACCAGTATTACCGCTGTTATGCTGTTGGCGGTAAATATGTTCGCATTATGGGCTATGACCCCAGAAATCAGCCCCATTTGCGTTACCAGGCTGATTTTAATCCCAGTCAGGATTTACTGACTCGTATGGAAAATGATGTACTGAAAATCAATCAATATCTAGGGTATGATTTTAATACGGTTGAATTTGCGGTGAAAGACGGGATTCCATATGCGATTGATTTTTGCAATCCCGCTCCGGATGCGGACAAAAATTCGGTCGGAGTGGAAAATTTTGAATGGGTCGTGGAGCATATGGCCAGGTTCGCTATCGAAAAAGCCAGTAATTTTAAAGAAGGTATAGATAATCTCACCTGGGGTAAGTACCTTCGTCAGGTCATCAAAAGAGAACCCTTGATTTCATAAATAAGTTATACCTTAATCACTTAACAGCCGTTTTTCAATTTTCCCAACATGAACTTAGCGCAATTTACCATCGGGATTGAGGAGGAGTATATGATTATAGATCCTCAGACTTTTGAACTCAAAAGTCATCAGAACAGGATTGTTGAAAAAACAGAACTGGCTCTGGAGGGCAAGGTGAAAGCAGAAATGCACCAGGCGGTGGTAGAAGTGGGGACTTCTATCTGTACAAATGTCGAGCAGGCCAGCCAGGATATTCGTCAGCTCCGAACCACCATCGCTGAAATAGCTGCCTCGGAAAACTTACTGGCCGGTGCCTCCGGCACCCACCCTTTTTCATTATGGCACAAACAATCCATTACTGAGAATCCCCGCTACCATGAAATCGTCAATGAAATGCAGGATGCTGCAAGGTCAAATTTAATTTTTGGCATGCATGTACACATCGGCGTTGAATCCAGGGAAATGGCGATCCATATTGCCAATTCCGTGCGTTATTTTATACCGCATATCTATGCGCTATCCACCAACTCTCCTTTTTGGGAGGGAAGAAATACCGGTTTTAAATCTTACCGATCTAAAGTTTTTGATAAGTTCCCCAGAACGGGCATTCCTGACTTTTTTGAATCTATCGAAGAATATGACAATTATATAAAAATACTGGTCAAAACCAATTGTATAGATAATGCAAAAAAAATATGGTGGGATTTAAGGGTGCACCCCGTCTATAATACCATTGAATTTAGGGTCTGTGATGTGGCGCTTACTACAGATGAATGTATTTCACTGGCAGCGCTCTTCCAGGCGATCTGCGCGAAGCTCTATAAGCTGCGCATCCAAAATATGAATTATATGATCTACAAGCGCTTTTTGATTAATGAAAATAAATGGCGCGCTTCCAGATATGGCCTGGATGGATTATTAATCGATTTTGGGAAAGAAATCGAGGTGCCGGTCAGGCTTTTGATTGGTGAACTACTGGAATTTGTAGATGATGTAGTTGATGACCTGGGCAGCCGTAAAGCCATTGCTGATGTGGAGAAAATCCTGCGCGAAGGCACAGGTGCTGACAAGCAACTTAGTATCTTCCAAAAAACCGGGCGTTTAGAAGATGTGGTTAAATTTGTAACCGATGAGTTTTTAAAATAACCAGCAACCCATTATGAGTACTTTCTGCCAAAGAAAATGGCAGCTATGGAAGATAAAATAGCGAGTGTAAAATATCGATGTAGCTTATCTAATACAAATTGAATTAAGATTCCAAAACCAGGATAACACCTATATCGGAGGAACCGTCTATCGCAATGACACACTGTAGTTCTTTGGCACTCCGAAAGGCGCATTATGGGTTAATATGGCCAGAAACATCTGGGTATATGATTACTTCCTGAAGGATCACCTGGGTAATACCCGGGTGATCACAGATGATTATAACTTATCCAGTCCAACACTGGAAGCCTATAGTTACTATCCATTCGGCTTGCAGCAAAAAAGAATTGGGGTACAGCAAACTACAGAGCCTCAGCATAACAAGTATACTTATAACGGAAAATAATTACAGATAGATTTTGGGCTTGATCAATAATCCATTATAATATTGATGAGCAAGTGATGCAGCATTTCGGTGACAAGAAATCTTTATATTTAGGAGGCGAGGTCAGAGGTATGGCTGGAATATTTTCTTCTTCCGTTTTTTACCTTGGAGATTATGATATTTTAAACCTCGCATATCGCTATAATGCAGGATATGCAGAAGGTGAACACAAAGCAGAAAAATAATTATAAGTTTTGCAAAAACAAATGAAGTGATTACTGAAATTATTAAAGTTATGGCTCACAGAATGGCTGGAGCATATGCAAAAGTGTTGATTCAAGCTATTGCAAATGCAATAAAGCATCCTGATGAATGCCGAGAGCTAAAGATTACTGAATTTTATTTGGCTTCCTTTCAACAAAATGACCCGTCTAATAAGGCTGTTATTGGTACTTCTTTAAAGCAATATGAAAATGCAAGAGATAACGTCAATTGCGATGGTTACACGGCAATGATTTTTCAAATGAAAATGCACAGAAAAGGGTAAGGAATCATGGCTCAGGAAAAGGACATTCTATTTTTTATTTTTGGAATCAGATTAATACACATCCAGAAGGAACATATGTTTTTCAGAATGAGAAATTTATAAAAACTAAATAACGGAACATGTTCAAGAAATTAAATCCATTCAAATTAATATTACTTTGGTTAATTATTCTTTTTATAATAGGCGCTTTAGTTATACCTATACTATTCGCCACAACGGTTGGAGGAGAACAAAAGCCACTCACTTTCTTTGTTACTTTGCTGTTGGCTGCAAAATATGGCGTTCTAATCATCACTATAATTACTCCTTTTTTTTATTTTAATTGGATTAAAAAATACTGGTACATAAGTTTAATAGCATTTATAATAAGTGGATATTATGTCTTTAAACATCAACAAGGAAAATCCAAAATTAAGTATGGCTTCGATCAGGAAATTGAGTATGTTGGCAAAGATGAGATAAAGCATATAAAAGAATACTATAGTTTTAATCCAAAAAAAATTCGAAGTGAAAAACATTGGATTAACGGAAGAAAAGATAGTATATGGACTGTTTATACTAAAGAGGGCAGCATCCAAAGTCAAGTAGAATACAAAAATGGTTCTTTGATTAAAACAATAAAATAAAGAACTTCTTTAAAGCGGAGAACTTTTATCTGATTGTATTACAGAAGAAGAAATTGAACGGAAGTTAACAGCAATCAACCCTGCGAAAGAATTTAAAATTTTGCCTCTATGTGGGGAGTGTGCTGTTTTGTCACCTCTATAAACATGAATGATGAGGTCTCAATTAGCTTAAAATAAATAATTTTACTTTTAAAGATGTGGAGAAAATCCTGCGCGAAGGCACAGGTGCTAATAAACAACTCCTTTATCTTCCCAAAAAAGCAGCCTTTAGAAGATGTCGTTAAATTTGCAATGAAATATATTCAACAACAATACATTACTACCTGATAAATAATGTATTATAAAACTGTCACCGTTAAAAAAGCCATATCCAAATTCTTAAAAATATAATTTTCGTACCTTTGCAGGATGTTAATCAAGGAAACGCAGACAACTAAAATCAATATTGCGGTGCTGGATTTAAATAATGGTGTCCCCAATCAGGGGTTGCGCTGTATATTAAACATCCTGCAGCAATATCAAAATGAGCATGAGCTTCCCTTTGACATTACCGTATTTGATGTACGGCAAAAAGATGAAGTTCCGGACAGCTCTTTTGATATCTACATCTCCAGTGGAGGCCCAGGGTCTCCTTTTGATGAAGAAGGCTGGGAATGGGAAAATAAATACTTTGACCTGATCAATCAGCTTTATTATTACAATACCCAGGCTACTGAAGACCAGAAAAAACATGTGTTCTTTATTTGTCATTCGTTTCAACTGGCCTGTCGCTTCTTTAAAATCGGCAAGGTTTGCCAAAGAAAATCCACCTCATTTGGTGTATTCCCAGTACATAAGATCTGGGGCGGTCTGCATGAACCGATCTTTGAACAGTTACCTGAACCATTTTACGCCGTAGATAGCCGGGATTACCAGGTTATACAACCCGATTTTGACCAACTAAATGGCATTGGTGCTACTGTATTGGCTCTAGAAAAAGAAAGGCCTCATGTCCCTTTGGAAAGGGCAATCATGGCTGTTCGATTTTCTGCAGAAATGATCGGTACCCAGTTCCATCCGGAGGCAGATGCAATCAGTATGCGGGATCATTTGCTGAAAGACATCAATAAAGCCCGCGTGATTGCAGAACATGGAGAAGCTAAGTACTGGGATATGTTGGATAAACTTGATGATCCAGATAAAATTCTGCTAACGCAAAAAGTAATCTTACCCGCATTTTTAGATAAAGCACTTGAAAAGAAACTGGTAGCGACCAGTTTGGCCTAACAAAAATTGAATCGTTTTTTACACGCGGATTGATGGATAATATACCCACATAATTTTTATAAATTTTGGGTTCAAATTAATTATGGCGCTGCTTCCACAACCATTCCGAAGGAATAACATCATTATAATGTTAACACATTTAACGTTTATAATCCGCCAAAAGTCGAAAAAAAAAAGGACTTTTGGCGGATTATAAACGTTAAATGGCACTATAGTACTGTCTGTAGTCTGCTTATATATTATTAGGCGCATTCATATAACGCATCAATTTACTATCTGGGGAAACAAAGATTAAATGTTATATTTGTTTTTTGCGATATTGCACCTATTCATAAAGGCCATCATATGCCCTCCTACGAGCTACAACTTCACCCGTCCAAGCTAGCAGACCTGGATCAGTTTTTCAAATTTCAGTTAGATCAGGTGGCTGGAAATATGGCTGCTTTTACAGCCAAGGATCCTACAGATAAAGAGGCCTATATGCAAAAGTATACTCCCCTGTTATCCGATCCCACTATCAACATGAAAACCATTTTTATCATGGACAAAATTGTGGGCAGTATTTCTAAATTTGAGATACAAGGAGACGCAGAAATCACTTATTGGATCAACCGTAAATACTGGGGAAAAGGTATAGCAACTAAAGCACTTGAACTATTTCTAATCCAGGAAAGAATGCGGCCCATATTTGGGCGGACTGCTTTTGATAACATCGGTTCGCAAAAAGTACTGCTCAACAATGGGTTTTTCAAAACAGGTAGTGACACTGGATTTGCCAATGCGCGCCAGGCAGAAATTGAGGAATTTGTATATCGATTAGATTGAAATTAATTAAAAACGAACACGCTAAAGCCACTTTTTAACAAAATTTATTAATTATAAGTCCTTAACCAAATTACTCATATCCTAATCAAAATAAATTATCCCTTAGATTCTAAAACTTCCACTTTGACAAAGCTGTCATATATATTATATATGTGTGTGTGATTGGGGACAATAGAATTCCCTGTAACATTCTAGGTGAAGATAATTCAAATATTTCATATCTTTATATAGTGAAACATAATATTCAAAATAAGGATCAATTACTTCTTTTATTGAAGCTAAACGGATTAAAAATTAAGGCTTTCGGTGTTGAAAAAATAAGCCTTTTCGGCTCCTTTGCCCATGGTACGCCCACTGCAAAAAGTGATGTTGATTTGCTCGTTTTTTTCAAACCTGAGCAAAAAAATTTCGACAACTTTATGGATCTTTCCTTTTTTCTTGAAGAGTTACTAGGTCGAAAAGTAGAACTTGTTACTCCGCAGTCTTTAGATAAATATATTGGACCTCAAATTTTAAATCAAGCGGAGAATGTCGTCATCTAATTTAAAATTGTTACAACATATATCCGATGAAATATCCTTTATTCTAGATGCAACCTGAAACTTAAAGATAATTGACATCTTTGAGGAAACTAGCCAGATCCACAATTCCAAAATAGGAATTTCTGGTTGGGAACGGATAGAGAGTAAGTTCGTCAACATAAACAAATCCTGTCCAAACACACCTACTGCCCAAAAAAGGTAAGTTGAGTAACCCCTTCAAATTTAAATTCTACTCATGGATTAATCTCCAGGGGGCAGAATTGTTGTCATAGGCGGAGCAGACATAATCTGGTGCTCCCTCCTTTTATCACCATTAGTAAAAACATAAAAAACGTCAATAAATTCCTGTAAGATAAATACTCAAATAAATAATCAATTGTGAAAAAATCACTACATTTGCATTAAAACATTCAATAAATTATGCTGATTAGGTACTCAGTAGAGAATTTCCTGTCTTTTAATGAACGACAAATATTCTCTTTAATCCCAGGTAGAGGCACGCTTAAAGCGCAACATAAATCATCACCCGTTAATGGATTAACGGTTCTTAAGTCAGCAGTAATTTATGGGGCAAATGCATCGGGTAAGTCAAACCTAATAAAGGCAATTGAATTTGGTAAAAATCTGATATTGAAGGGAACTAAGGCCGAACAACCAATCAGTTTTGAATCATTCAAATTGGATAAAAATGCAGCCAATGCTGATTCAAGGTTTGAATACGAAATCCAACATAAAAATAAAAATTATGCCTATGGTTTTGTTTTCAATTCCACCGAAATTAAAGAGGAATGGCTCTTTGAGATAACAAAAACATCCGAAACAAAAATATTTGAACGCGAAACAGTAAAAGGATTTGATTTAAGTTATTTTAAAAAATTAAATAAGAAAGAAGAAAATCAATTTATTGAATTTACCGCCAAGAGCACTCCACGTAATCAATTATTTCTAACACAGATAAGGAATAGCAATATTACAGAACATGTCAGCAATATTGAAGACCTCTTAAATATTATTGATTGGTTTCAAAATGCATTAACCGTAATTTACCCTAGTTCCAAAAATAAAGAAAATTCATTTAAACTGTTTGAAAATACGGATTTGCAGAATTTATTTACTGAAATGCTTGATTATTTTGATACAGGTATTAACGGAATCGATCTTAAGGAAATATCATTCGACAAAATTGATGTACCAGAAGACTTAAAAGAAGATATCAAAGCAGAATTATTAAGTAAGAAATCAGAAAAAACAAGTGCCTTTCTATCAAATCCACAAGATGATAAATATTATATCATTTTGAAAAAACAACCTGACAAATTAGCGGCAAAAATCCTGAAAACAAAGCATGAGATTACTGGTGGCGGCCATGAATTATTTGATTTAAGAGATGAATCAGATGGAACAAGACGAATTATGGACTTAATCCCCTTAATGATTGATCTATTCAAAGGGAACAATGTATTTATTGTCGATGAACTTGAAAGAAGCTTGCATCCAAATTTAGTGTATGATTTAATGGATTTCTTTTTAGATAAATGCGAAGGCATAAACAGTCAATTTATTGTCGCCAGTCACGAATCAATATTATTTACGCAAAAATTATTAAGAAAGGATGAGATTTGGTTTATCGTTAAAGATAAAAAAGGTGGCAGCCATTTGCATTCTTTGGAAGACTATAATATTCGATTCGATAAAGAATTAAGGAGAGACTACTTACTGGGTAGATATAAAGGAGTGCCTAAATTAGGAAATCGAAATAATTTAACAATATTGCCATAAAAAAGATTTAAATGCCTAGAGACCCGATACCACTAATTCGAATTGGAGGATTTATGGATGCTGAGAAGTTATATGTTCTCTTATATGAAGGAACCGTGACAGAAAAAAAATATTTAGAGGACTTAAGCCACTCTGAACTTTTTAATGATAATGGGCTGATAGAAATAATACCTCTAAAAAGACCAAAAAACAAGGGATCCGATCCTTTCAGTGTAAAAGGGTTATAAAAGCAAATAATATAAAAGCCCCGACTGATCGGGGCTTTTATATTATTTGTGCTTGTTCTATCCAACGCTTATTTTATTTAACTTCGATGTCTACGGTAGCAGGCTGCAGGCCTTCACTGGTCACTGTCAATTTTAGATTGCTTTTACTATTATGCGCTTTAATGATGGCAAGGCCCAAGCCGTTATAGGCACTCCGCGCTTCTTTATCACTGAAAGGCCTGAGATCCGTCTCTTTACCATTATCCAGAGCAGCGATTTCCCCATCCCCGCTAAGGGAGAAATGCAGCAAATTATCTGCATAAGGCACCAGGTTGCCATTTTGATCCTCTACCTGAATTTTGACAAAGGATAAATCATGGTTATCCGCCTGTAAAGTAGAACGGTCAGCAGTTGCGATCAGTTTGTACGGCTTACCTGCTGTATGGATTTCCGTTACCTTAACAATCTTGCCATTTTTTCTGGAAATGGCTTTTAAGGTGCCTGCCACAAATGGAATACTGTCCCAGGCCACATGCAGGTCATCTCCCGTCTTTTTACGGACACCCAGAGACTTACCATTAAGCAATAGTTCTACTTCGTCTGCATGATTATAATAGGCCCAGATATCGATCTTTTGACCGGGTTTCCAATTCCAATGGGGGAAAACATGCAACACATCTTTATCCGTAAACAGGCTCTGATAAAGATAATAGACATCTTTAGGGAAACCTGCCAGATCTACAATACCAAAATAGGAACTTCTGGCAGGGAATGGATAAGGAGTCGGTTCGCCTAAATAATCAAATCCGGTCCAAATATACATACCGCTCAAAAAAGGATATTTGAGTAATTCTTTCAGGGTTTCCTCATGGGTAGATCCCCAGGGGGCAGAACTGTTGTCATAGGCGGAGCAGATATAATCTGGTGTTCCCCCATTTTTTTCTTTGGTAAAACCTGCCCAACGTCTGATTGAATCGGAAGGTTGTAAATATTCGCCCCTTGATTGCAGTGATGACACAGTTTCTGTCAGTATAAATTTCTGTCCAGGGAATTCCTTTGGCAAATTCGCCCAGCCCTTATGATGATAATTGACACCAATCAATCCCAGTTTTCCGGTACGGGCAATATTATTGTCTTTTTTGGGATCATTCAAGGCAGCAGTTGTCGGCCGGTTGTCCAAACTGTCTATAATATGGGTCAATGCTCTGGTAATATTACGACCTGACGTATCCTTATCTCCTCCCCATTGCTCTGGGATCTCATTGCCGATGCTCCAGATAAATACACTGGGATGATTGCGGTCTCTGAGCACCTGATCTACCAGGTCTTTATGGTACCACTGATCCCAATACAAATGATAGTCAAAATTGTTTTTCTTTTTCTTCCACATATCAAACGCTTCATCCATGACGATAAAGCCCATCTTGTCACAGAGCTCCAACCACTCAGGTGCCGGGGGTTATGCGAGGTTCTGATCCCGTTTATCCCCATGTCTTTAAGAATCTGCAACTGCCGCTCCATGGCACGGTAATTCACAGCACTTCCAAGAGCTCCCATATCATGATGCATACACACCCCAATAATCTTTATGGATTTGCCATTTAAAAAGAAGCCTTTTTCCCTGTCAAAATGGAAGCTTCTAATGCCAAAGCTGGTGGTGTACGTATCTTCCTTTTTGCCACCTCTGTAAACTTCTGTTACGGCCTTATATAGATGTGGCGTTTCCAGACTCCATAATTTAGGGGCAGTGATAGGTGCCTCTTTGCTTCTTTCCAATAGCTGGCCAGCCGCGAGTGTAAATTTATCGGTTAGAATTTTTACTACTCTTTTATCATCGTCAAAAATTACCGTCTTGACTTCTACCGGAACGGATCTGTCCAGCGTGTTTTTGACTTTGGTTTGCAGTTTTATCGTAGCCTGACTGCTGGAAACTTCAGGTGTCGTAATATATGTGCCGTAATGCTCTACGTAAACATCTCCTTTTTTCTCCAGCCAGACATTGCGGTAAATACCACTGCCACTATACCATCTGGAATTAGGCTGATGATTGTGCACTAATACCTTGATTTCATTTTTGGCACCAAATTTTAAATAAGGAGTGAGTTCATACTGAAAGGAGATGTAACCATTAGGGCGCGTGCCGAGCTGATGCCCATTAATCCAAACGGTACTGTTCATATACACACCGTCAAAATCAATAAAAAGGTGTTTGTCCTTATCTGAAGCTGGCAGGGTAAATTCTTTTTTGTACATGGCCGTTCCACCTCTGAGTGATGCGCCCCCATTGGTACTGGGGCTATACTGATCAAAAGGTTGTTCAATACTCCAGTCATGGGGTAATTGCACGCTTACCCAAGGTTTGCTTTCTAATCTGGATGGCACATAGATATTGGCCGTATCCAATTGGATCTGCCAATCATTATCAAAAGATTCGCGGGTGCTTTGTGCCTGAAGTGTTAGTACTGATGCCAATAACAAGCAGGTGCCTGCGAGCATCTTACGGTTTGTTTTCATCGATCGTCCTTAAATGTTTTAAAATGATCCTGAACATCTGCGCTCCCTTTGAAATTAAAACAGTTATCCAAGTAGCCGTCAATTCCGGTGATTACAGATATCCCGAGTGATTTGTGAATGGGTGTTATTTGATAATACTTATTCAAAGCATGATCAAATAGCATGCTTCCTCCAAAAATAGGAAAATAAAACAATAATGCGCCGGCAAAGCGCATTTAAGGATAAAAAGTTAGTTTGACATTTCTTGTAATACAACCGTGCTAATTGTCTAAATCAGTGCTTTACCAAAAGGCATCAAAGAAAGGCTCATTAGTTTAAAATGTTGTCTGCCAAAAGGAATGCCGATAATGGTAATACATAATATTACCCCGAATACCAGATGGGTCAGTGCAATCCAGATCCCGCCACATAAAATCCAAAGTATATTTAAAAAGGTGGTAAGGCATCCTGGGGCGCTGCCCTTAATGGCGGCCTTATCTATAATTTTTAATCCAAAAGGCGCCAGGGAGGCAATCCCCAGTTTAAAACTTTGCAAACCAAAGGGAATACCGATTATGGTTAAACAAAGAATAATACCGCCAATAAAATATTCCAGGCCTACTAAAAGTCCGCCAAATATCAACCAGATAATATTGCCTATCAAATTCATATGGATTAATTTTATTATTTATAAATGCATTATTTTTTAGGTTGATGCAAATAAGTTATTCTTTATTCTTTATTCTTCATTACCCATTCTCTATGCTTTAGCCTTAGACTTATTTTTAATTTACTGATTTTCAAGGTCAGTGTGCTTATCAGTATCTCCTTTCGTATCTCCCTGCGAATCAGCTTCTGCATCAGTGTTGCCACTGGCTGGCTGATTTTCAGAAAGTTGATCTTCTGCGGCTGGCGCTGGGTCCGTTTGCGCTAAGTCCACTTCATTTTCATCATTTTCATCATTTTCGCTGCCTTGATTTTCCGCAGGCTGCTGATCTGCGCTTTGGGTCTCGCTATCTGTATTAGATTCAGTGTCAGCTGCCGTAGCATTATCCTCATGCTCATTATCTTCTTTTGGACGCTCAATGCCTAGTTTCTCCAGCCGGTTTTCTGTCAGAAAATCAAAGAGTTTCTGGGAGTTAAGCGTCAGCTTATCATAATCAATTTTTAGCTGCGGAATCAAATCAACCAGTGTATTAACCCTTCCTTCCGTATTTAAAAACTTATTGAGCACCACCACCCTTTTATGGTCGAGCAAACACCAGCCACTCTGAAAATTGCCTCTTTCATAGCGCACAGTGTATTTAGATTCTTCTAAGATATCCTCTAATTTATCGACAAATCCAGTGGTATATTTAATCATTTTTAGTTTTCTAACTTTGTGTGAATATATTCTAATTTGTTTATTTGAGCAAACCCTTGATCTGATTGAGTTTTAACAACGCCTCTACCGGCGTCAGCTCATTAATATTTATCTCATTAAGCGCACTGCGGATCTGGTCAAAAACCTCCGTATGCGTATCAAAAATACTCAGTTGTAAATGCGGCGCATTCGCTTTTTTCAAGCCTTCCGAAGCAGTTTGAACGCTCGGCATCCTAGCCCCTTCTGTTTTACCCTCTTCATGACTGTTTAAGTTGGAAACACTACCACCTAATCCGTCGTCATCTCTTTTCAGCTCCAGCTGTTTTAAGATTTCTGTGGCTCTGTCTGTCAGAGATGGCGGCATGCCGGCCATCTTTGCTACATGGATACCAAAGCTATGGGTACTACCTCCGGGTGCCAGTTTACGAAGGAAAATAATCTTATGGCCGATTTCTTTATTGGTGATATGATAGTTTTTGACCCTGGGTAAATAAGACTCCAGGTCATTGAGCTCATGATAATGGGTGGCAAACAAGGTCTTTGGTTTTCCAGCAGCCCCATGCAAATACTCTACAATGCTCCAGGCAATAGAGATCCCGTCATAGGTGGATGTACCCCGGCCGATCTCATCGAGCAAAATGAGGCTCCTGGTAGAAATATTATTAATAATACTTGCCGTCTCGTTCATTTCTACCATAAAAGTACTTTCACCGCCACTCAGGTTATCACTGGCCCCTACACGCGTGAAGATCTTATCGGTCAAGGGGACTTCTGCCTGACTAGCCGGCACAAAGCTACCCATATGTGCCATGAGTGTGATCAGGGCCGTCTGGCGCAAAAGTGCACTTTTACCACTCATATTAGGACCCGTCAAAATAATAATCTGCTGGTTATCGGCGTCCAGTACAATATCATTGGAAACATAAGGTTCTCCAGGTGGCAGATGCCTTTCTATGACCGGATGACGGCTTTCTTTCAAATGTAAACCTGTGCCTTTGTGTAAGGTCGGCTTATGGTAATTATATTTTAATGCATTACTGGCAAAAGTCCCCAATAAATCAAGCGTGGCCAATAACTGCGCATTGACTTGCAGACTACGGGTATGACCGGCAAGCACTTCTAATAATTGCGTATAGATCTGGCTTTCCAATACGGCTATTTTCTCCTGAGCACCGGTTATCTTTTCTTCGTACCCTTTTAACTCTTCTGTTATATATCTTTCGGCACTGGCCAGCGTCTGTTTACGGATCCAGTTGTCAGGGACTTTATCTTTATGCAGATTAGTCACTTCCAGATAATAGCCAAATACGTTATTGAAGCCCACTTTTAAAGAAGAAATGCCTGTGGCCTCCGCTTCTCTTTTCTGCATGGCTTCCAGATAGCTTTTGCCATTAGCGGATATCTCTCTGAGTTCATCCAGCTCGCTGGATACACCTGGTGCAACAATACCTCCTTTTGAGGCCTGCGCAGGCGGCTCAGCCACCAATTCCCGGCAAATTTTTTCTCTGATTTCTTCCAGTGGCGTCAACTGTCCCGACAGACTACCAAGCAGCGGATCTTTTTGGCCTTCCAAAAGCGATCGTACCTGCTGACAGACCTCCAGACTACTGGCTAGTTGTACCACTTCTCTGGGGCCTACTCTTTTCATAGCGACTTTGCTGGCCAGGCGTTCCAGATCGCCAGATCCGGAGAGCAAATTTTGCAAAGATTGTAAGGTGTCGGGGCTGAGAACCAGGGCTTCTACACTAGATAAGCGCTGCTGGATCTTGCTTAGATCAATGAGTGGCATAATCAGCCATCTTTTCAAGAGCCTGGCCCCCATAGCGGTGCGGGAATTGTCCAGTACCTGTAACAGGCATTGCTCCCCGGCCTGCCTGCCGGCAGGCAACAGTTCCAGATTACGAATCGTAAAACGATCCATCCAAAGAAAATCGTCCTTTTCAATGCGTTGAATCTGGGTAATATGATCCAGATCCGGATGCTGGGTTTCTTTCAGGTAATAAAGGATTGCCCCTGCTGCAATGATGCCACTATCCAATTGGTCGATCCCGAAGCCTTTGAGGCTATGGACCTGAAAATGTTTTAAAAGCGCCTCTTTTGCAAAGGACAGTTCAAAAATCCAGGACTCTAAAGTATAAGTGAAGATGTCGGTTCCAAACTGTTCTTTTAATATTTTCTGGTGGCTGCGCTGATAGATGATCTCTGCTGGTCTAAGGGACTGTACTAATTTTTCAATGTATTCTCCACTTCCCTCGGCCACAAAAAACTCACCAGTAGAAATATCTAAAAAAGCGGCCCCCATCTCGTGGGGCGTATAATGGATGGCGGCTAAAAAGTTATTGCTGCCGTTTTCCAATAGCTTATCATCAACCGCCAGACCGGGTGTCACCAGCTCTGTTACCCCTCTTTTGACAATCCCCTTGGCAGCCTTTGGATCTTCCAACTGATCCACGACTGCTACCCGGTAGCCACCCTTAACCAGTTTATGCAAATAAGCATCCAGGGCATGATGCGGGAATCCCGCGAGCTCCATGGCATCGGGATTGCCACTGTTACGCTTGGTCAGCGTAATACCCAGTACCCTGGCTGCATTGACAGCGTCCTGTCCGAAGGTTTCATAAAAATCTCCTACCCTGAATAGCAGAATTGCATCGGGATATTTTTGTTTGATTTCCCGGTGTTGCTGCATTAAGGGTGTTTCACCTTTAGTTTTTGCCATAGGGACAAAGATAGGCGTCACCGCAGGATTTTAAAATGACCATTAAAAATTGTGTATAAAAAGTGGAAATCCTATGATTTAAAGGTTTGGCAGGCAGATTTAAATTGATTTCTAACTGCTTTTAGCCTGAAAAAAGCGATAATAGGTGCGTAGTAAGTGATTTTTTATGGGTTTGGGTCAAAAAAGCCGCCGGCTGTGACAACTTTTGGTGGCAAAACACCTGTGCACAACCAGCGGCTTGTTATAAAAAACTAACGCAAAATCCCGGAAATATTAGAAGTATTTTAGGGATTAGTAATATTGAGCGTCAGCGTGGCAAGACTGCCCGAAAGGGCAGCAGTCACTAGCCTCTTTTCTAAATTTCCGTTCTCGGCATCTGATCCATTACTTTGGTCACATCTACGCCCAGGCCCTCGGCAACACCCATACCCAAGCCCGTATCTGCCCGAAAGAAATGACAAAGTTGCCTGTTGATAATCTCCGCTCTTTTAGGACCTGTAATGCCACTCATGGCACCTACGATATTTTCAATCAGGTGTTGCTTACCGGTAGCGTCAAGCACTTCCCTAAAGAAAATGCCCGGTTGAGTGTAATGATCATCTTCTCCAGGTCCATTGCGGTCAAACCAATCTGCGACATCGCTGTCCAGCTGATCTGCCGGACGTGTATAAGACGGATCGGGGCGTACATCACTGAAGCTATTGGGATAATAATTGGGCGATTTTCCCCCGTTGCCATCGATACGCATATGCCCGTCCCTTTGGTAGTTATTAACTGCAAAGGGGCAACGGTTAACCGGAATCTGTTCATAATTGGCCCCCAAACGGTAACGCTGGGCATCCGTATAGCCCAATATACGACCCTGCAGCATTTTATCCGGTGAAAAACCAATCCCGTCCACAATATGAGCCGGCGCAAATGCCGACTGTTCAATCTGGGCAAAATAATTTTCGGCATTCTCGTTGAGTTCAGCAATCCCTACTTCTATGAGCGGAAACTCTTTCTGTGACCAGGTCTTGCTGACATCAAACGGATTAAACCGATGGGTTTTGGCTTGCTGCTCAGTCATTACCTGAATGCACATTTTCCACCTAGGAAAATCGCCTTTATCAATGGACTCCAGCAAATCTCTTTGGGCAAAGTCGGCGTCCACACTTTTCATCTGGGCTGCGTCCTCACTGCTAAAATTCTTAATGCCTTGTTCGCAGCGCATATGAAATTTTACCCAAACTTTTTCACCCTCTTTATTGATCAGACTGAAGGTATTGCTACCATAGCCGTGCATATGGCGGTAGCCATAAGGCGTTCCTCTGTCAGACATCACAAATAGCACTTGGTGCAAACTCTCCGGACACAGGCTCCAAAAATCCCAAACAGCTGTAGCACTCTTACAATTAGTGTAAGGATCTCTTTTTTGTGTATGGATAAAATCCGGAAATTTCTTAGCGTCTTTGATAAAGAAGATCGGGGTATTGTTTCCTACCAGATCCCAGTTCCCGTCCTCGGTATAGTATTTCATGGCAAATCCCCTGGGATCTCTTTCTGTATCTGCACTGCCTCTTTCTCCCGCTACTGTAGAAAATCGAAATAGAATTCTGGTTTTCTTCCCTATCTCACTAAACAGCTTCGCCTTGGTATATTTTGTAATATCGCCGGTTACGGTGAAGGTGCCAAAAGCGCCGGAGCCCTTGGCATGCACAATGCGTTCGGGGATTCTTTCCCGGTTAAAATGAGCCAGTTTTTCATGGAGGATAAAATCCTCTAATAATAACGGTCCTCTTGGACCAACACCCTTGGTGTCTTCATGATCTACATAAGGTATGCCGGAGGCACTGGTTAATTTTTTGTCACTCATGATTATTTGGTTTTAAATTTTAAATATTTTTTGAAGGATCGTTTCTGTAATTGGACGATGCGTTAGACAAATATAGGCAAACAGGAAAGGACTAACGATTGATAGCACCTATATCCCATAGACGAAATCTATCAACCTTTCAAATCACATCGACACCATTAAGTCTTATTTCCCTAGGCTGCTTCAGTCCGCTATGAAGACTCATGCTACCATTTATAATAAAGTTTTTAAAGGCTGCAATCCTCCGATTCGGGGATAAATGAGCAATAATTTGTCTCGATAATGGCCTCGATTTTTGCCTTTTTATTTAAAAAATCTATTAAAGCAAATTCCCTCATTCGATTTAACATTTCATTAATTACTATTAAATAATTGTATTAAAACAATATACATTTTATCATATAAAAAATATAATAAAATACATAATACTATGCATTGCATAGTACCAATAGATACATAGTTTTGTGGTATTAATAGTACTAAACAAACTACAATGAAAAAGTTTTTGCTCCTTTTAGTGATGACCGTAACCGTAATGAGCGGTTTTGCCCAAAAATCTGCCGCTGTGCTTTTAGGCCATGTGGAAGATGAGAACGGTCAGCCGGTGGCTTTCGCCACCCTGCGTTTCCTACCTTCAGATTCCTCATCCAAGGCCGTAGCCGAAAAGATCGCGGATCAGTCGGGTGATTTTATTATCGATTTGCCGGTGGGCAACCGGTATTACCTGATCGCTACAGGTGCCAGTTTTACCCCCACTAAAAAATGGGTACAAATCAGTGATAGCGCCATGACAATTACATTATTTAAAAAGACAGAAGAGCTGGAAGCTGTCACTGTCAAGGCCAAGGTTCCATTGGTTACTAGAAAAATCGACCGGGTTGTACTCAATGTTCAGGACAATGCACTGGTGGCAGGCAAAAATTCTATGGAGATTATGGAGATGGCGCCCGGCATGTTTGTAGACCGTAACGGCGGTATATCCATTAACGGCAATACGGGTGTCCGGGTAATGGTGGATGGGGTCATGTTGCAACTCAGCGGTGATGATCTGACGGCGTATTTAAATAACTTGCAGGCCGCAGATATTAAATCTATCGAGGTGATTGCCCATCCTTCCGCTGAGTATGATGCGCAGGGTAGCGGCGGTATCATCAATATTATTCTAAAAAAACAACGCACTGCAGGTCTTTCTGGTAGTGTTAATACGGGCTATTCCATCGGCCGCTATCCTGGAAACGACCAGGGGTTGCAACTGAATTATCATAATAACAAACTGACGCTCACAGGTAATTATAGCCATTACCAGAATAAAGCCTTTAATGATATCCATCAGTCCAGGACTTTTCCTGAAAATGGCCTGTATACGGCCTCTAATCTGATTATTAACCGTTACAATGGACAAAGTGTTCGATTGGGCGCCACCTATGATATCAGTAAGGGACAATATATTGCCTTGGGCTATAACGGATCCTTCAATCATAGCAGCAGTGTGACGCACTCAATTAGCAGCATTGATTACCCTGCAAGTCCGGCGGACAATTTTAGTTCAGATGGTCACTTTACGGATCAAAAAGCCCGTAACCTGAATAATTTCACCTTTAATTATCACCTGGATACAGACAGTTCCGGCTCTAATCTTGAAATTATGGGAGATTATACCGCCACACATAATAACAGCTCCAGCCTGGCCATTAGTCAGGACCTGGACGCTGCTGGCCTTCCACTCAGTGATAGTAGTTTTAGGTACAGCATGCCTAATCAGGCGAAAATCTTAACGGCGGATATTAAATATATGAAGGTATTTACCCCCACCACCAAACTGCATATCGGCGGTAAATATACAGGCACCCAGATTGACCATATCAATCAGTTTACCCGCGTTTTGGATAATAGCTGGACCGAGGATCCTGACCGGTATTATCAATTCCATTACCGTGAAAATATCCTGGCTGGTTTTATGACCCTGGAAACTAAAGTATTACAAACTGAAGTACAATTAGGACTCAGGGGAGAATATACCAAAACAAAAGGGTCGCTAGACGCTGCTGTCAGCAGCGTCAATAAAAACGATTATTTTAATCTCTTTCCGACCATCTTTTTTAAAAAGGACCTGAATGAAAAGGGAAGTAATTACTTAAGCCTTTCTTACAACAAAAGAATCGAACGCCCTTATTATAGTGATCTGAACCCTTATGTTTCTTATCTGGACAATTATACAATAGAAACTGGTAATCCAAATCTTAAACCTCAGTTTGCAGACAATTATGAATTGGGTCTTACCTTGGATAATAAGTATAATTTTTCCGTAGGCTATACGCAGTTTAAAGATGAGATTTCTCAGATTACGCATATCAACCAGGATACAGCGCTGGTAGAGATTACCCGTGGTAATACGGGTTCCACCAAAAGATATTCAGCAACCTTAAGTATTCCTATCCAGGTCACTAAATGGTGGCGTACCAATAATACGTTGCAGTTCCGTTATGAGGATATTAAGACCAGTGGGTTTGCCATTAAACAGCCCCTGTATTATTTGCAGACTGCGCAAGATTTTAAATTAGCTAAAACCTGGTCTGCCAATCTGAGTGCTTTTTACCTAAACCATGCAATTGAAGGAAATATCTTTGTTGGTAATATCTCAAAAGTGGACATCGGCATCGAAAAAAAGCTCCTGGATGGCAATTTGAAGATCCGTGCCGGCGTAACGGATTTATTTTTAGGGCGAAAAATTACGGCTGACATCAAATACGATGATAACCTGATCCATCTCACGCAGGCCAGGCAAAGCAGGATGTTTAAATTGTCTTTAACTTATAATTTCAGAAGAGGTAAATCCTTTAAAGCCAAAAAGATAGAAAGTTCCAGTGAAGATGCCCAAAGCAGACTGCAATAAGCACTTTATCAATAAAATTGAATAACTTTGTTCACTTAATAGATATTAACAATAATGACTTTTACACAATTAGAATATATCGTGGCGGTCAATGCCTACCGGCATTTTGCAGATGCTGCTCAGAGTTGTCATATAACGCAACCCACGCTAAGCATGCAGATTCAAAAACTGGAAGAAGAGCTGGCGGTCAAAATTTTTGACCGCAGCAAACAACCGGTCGTGCCAACCGTGGCCGGGGAAGAGATTATTGAACAGGCCAGAAGGATCCTTGCAGAAAAAGCGGTACTTACTGAAATGATCCAGGAGAAAAAGGACCTGGTAACAGGAGAAATCAAGGTAGCAGTCATTCCTACCCTCGCCCCCTATTTATTACCCTTATTTGTACCGGTATTTACCAAGAAGTTTCCGCAGGTTAAACTTAGTATTATTGAACTGACCACCGAGCATTTGATTAAAAAACTAAGAGAGGGGCAAATTGATATGGGCATACTCGTAACACCGCTACATGAAAAGGGGATCAAGGAAGATCCGCTTTTCTATGAGGAACTCATGGTATACTCTTCCGGCAAAAATAAATTGCTGCGCAAGCACTTTATTTTGTCTGGAGATATTGACCCCAATGATCTTTTACTATTAGAAGAGGGGCATTGTTTTCGCTCCCAGATCATTAATTTATGTGAGCTGAGAAAACGCGGCAGTCATGCCCCGCATTTTGAATACGAGGCAGGTAGTCTTGAAACACTACGCAGGATGGTAGATGCGGGAGAAGGTATTACGATTTTACCGGAACTGGCAACTTATAGCTTGAATCCGGAACAAAAAGAAAGGCTGCGGATGTTTAAGTCTCCTGCTCCCGTCAGAGAAGTAGGTATTGTTACCCACCGGGATTTTGTCAAAAGAAAACTGGTGGGTGCCATTAAGCACGCAGTGCTGGACAGTATCCCTGTAAAACTGCGCAGCAATGAAAAGAAATCCATCGTTCCGATTCTGCATAGCAGTCTGCATGCATAGTTGAACGTATGAGGCATTACCATAACATAAACAAGCTGGAACAGTTTTAGTCAGTCAAGTTGGTTAGGTAGCAGGTTCCGAATTTCTGCTACCTGTCCAATTCCAGAGAGCACTCCAGGCAATTAATAATTGACCAATTTCTACAACCAAAAATCAGCCAACGCTTTTAGCGCCTTTTTTTTTAGATTAGCTGTGACCTTAACTATTATTATGGCTGCAACTTAGGCTATAACGCAGCCAGGCTAGAATGCATTCACTGTATTATAGACGAATGGATTGTCGTCCTAATTATTCCACATCATCGCCCTGCCAGCAGGGTCGTTGACTTTTTGGCGGGCAGACTCCTGAGATAAGCATAGATCGCAGCCAGGTCGGTGGAATCCATACCGCTATACATCGACCATGGCATAATGGTATTTTGATCACCAGGTCTCATCTGGCCTAAATTAGCTGTATCTGCGTAGAACTTAAACTTTGCCACAAAGTTGTGCTCCGTCCACTGGCCAATGCCCGTTGTTGAATCGGGGGTTATATTGGACGAATACAAATCTCCTGATGGCATTTTAAATAGACGGCCACCGGCAAAAAGTCTGGCCTGGTCAATACGCCCATGGGTAGCCGGGGTATGACACTCCGCGCAACCAGCAATGGTGGTCAGATAGCCACCATAAGCCACCCGATCTGTTTTAGGTGGCATAGGTTTAAAATCTGCTGGTTGAGGTATCAGCCTAAGTAGTAAATTCATGGGAAAATCAATGGATCTTGGTGGGGATTGTTTAGCACTCGGTTTAAGGGTTCTGATATATGCAATAATTGCGGCTGCATCTGTGGGATCCAGGTGCCGGTAATAGGGATAAGGCATCACTGGAAAAAGTACTTCTCCATCTGGTTTTACGCCCGTTGTAAAAGCTCTTAGGACTTGGTCATCGGTCCAATTGGCTAAATGTCCGGGGGTGATATTTTTGGCATAGAAAACACCTGGAAATCCCATTTGCTGATTAAACACTTCTCCACCTGTGCCCGCTGTTCCCTTTACAGGTGGTCCGCTATAACGAGTCCAGTCTCTTTCACCGTGGCAATCCATACAAATCGTTACATGATTGGCCAGATAAGCGCCTCTGGCGATCACTTCTGGTGTCACCTGTGGCAGCTTGGCGCTCAGTTTTGTATCCCTGGTACGGATGATTGGAAGATAATAAAGCACCAGCGAGATCGCAATAATCACTGCTGCAATGCTCAAGAACCAAAAATTAAATTTCCGGGCTCTTTTAGTAGCTCGCCGTGCCTGTGATCTATTACCCTGACCATGCGCATTTTGTTTTGACGTTTCCATTTATATTTAATTTTTCATTATTTAAGATGCAGACAAACTTTACTTTAGCAGTTATGAACCCAGCTATGGCTCATCTATTCAACACATTTCACAACTTTGTTTATCACTGGTTTTATAAACAGCAATTCCTGTAGCCGGACAAAGATCAATCATCCCCTTTTAGCAAACAATCCCCTATTGAGGGGATTTTTGGAATTTAAATTTTCTGGTTCAAAACATGGATATTCTACGTACAATAAGCTTGCTTTTGGAAAGTCCGGAAAATTTAAGCAATTTTAAGGGAGCAAGCATCATAAAAATGCTGCCACTTGTGACTTTATATTTCTAAATGCTTCAATATGAGTACAAATAACGTAACCGGCATGAATGCCATCTCCTCGCTCTTAATTGTAGATGACCACCCTATGGTTATTGCAGGACTTCAGCAGTTGCTGTCCAGTCTGGATTTTGTCCAGGTAAAAGCTACGGCCTGCAGTGCTGCCATGGCAATGGCTAAATTAAAAGAACAGGCAATTGATATCGTCCTTTTGGATATTAATTTGCCAGACGTCAATGGCATTGATCTTTGCAAAAAGATGAAAGGCAGTTTCCCGGAGGTTAAAATTGTGGGACTAAGCACCTTTAGTGAGCGCAGCTATATTTTAAGGATGCTGGACAATGGCGCATCCGGCTATCTGATTAAAAGTGCCTCTGCGCAGGAAATCGAAAATGCACTGCGAACCGTGCTGGATGGGAAGCTGTATCTGAGTCTTGCCATGGAGCATATGCTGCAACCAGCGGCTACTCTGCAGGCAGGTAGCTTGCCTGCACTCACCAGAAGAGAAAAAGAAGTATTACAATTGATTGCCAATGGGAAAACCAATACGCAAATAGCCGCAGAATTATTTATCAGTCCACTTACTGTAGACAGCCACCGCAAAAATCTATTAACCAAACTGGATGTCCACAATACGGCAGCACTTATTAGGCTGGCAGTGGAGCAGCGGTTACTGGACTAAGGCGACTCTTAGATCCTTGTGGTATTCATCCTCGAACCTCGCTTCAAGAATATCATTTAAATAATTTTTATTTCAAAAACATAAGTATATCATTGGACCTAATTCTTATTTGTAAACTTTCTTCAATAACAAAATAGTTTGATTTTTTCAATACGGATATCATCAAACCTTAGACATTCATCTTTAGTTTTATCTTTGACATGCAAATCAAAAATTTAAGCCTCACCCTCTCGTTTTTTGCTTATAGTTAGTGCTTCTGAAGCCTGTCCATTTCGTATTGATTCAAAATATAATATATCGCACACAATGTTTATTGGCAAATTAGGTTCTTTCTTGATTAACAATGTTTCTTTTTCAATCACTCAAAGATGCATTTAAGGCAAATCTACCCACTCCGTGGGTAAATTTCACCCACGGAGTGGGTAGATTTGCCCTCTAAAAATCAACTTTCGTTGCTTAAAACAACTTTCCTTTCAAAGTGCTTTATCAGCTTATAACAGCAGATCTCCTTGATATTGTGATTGCTTTTAGGCAATAAACCTTAAATTTGTGCATTAAATTTGTGATTATGGTGGAAACTTATAGTGGAGTCGAACAATTGATTTCCAGTGAAAAGGATGCCGAACTTAGAAAAATTGGTGAAAAAGTATTAACTGAGCAAAGGCTGAGTTTCCAGGAGGGTATTACCTTATTTGAAAAGGCATCTCTTGGCTTTGTAGGTGGACTGGCCAATTACGTAAGGGAGAAAAAGCATGGTGACAATACTTATTTCAACCGCAACTTCCATATTGAGCCAACCAACGTCTGTGTATTTACCTGCGCCTTTTGTTCTTATTCCAGATTATACAAAAACAGAGAAGAAGGTTGGGAGCTCTCCGCGGATCAGATGATGCATATTGTCAAAAGCTACGATGGCAAACCCGTCACAGAGGTTCATATAGTAGGTGGTGTACATCCTAAACTCACCATGCAGTTTTTTATTGATGTCATGAAACGCATCAAGGCACACCGCCCGGAACTGCACATTAAGGGTTATACAGCCGTAGAACTCGACTATATGTTCCGCAAAGCCAAAGTTAGCCCTGAAGAAGGCATGCAGTTACTTAAAGATGCGGGTCTGCAGTCTTTGCCAGGTGGCGGTGCTGAAATCTTCCACCCCGATGTACGTAGTAAGATCTGCCATGATAAGGTAGGTACAGAAGGCTGGCTTCGTATTCACAGGGCAGCCCACAATCTGGGTATGCATTCCAATGCAACAATGCTGTTTGGACATATTGAGGATTATACACACCGTATTGACCATATGGACAAACTCAGGAACCTGCAGGATGAAACCGGTGGCTTCAATACGTTTATTCCCCTTAAATTCCGTAACAAAAATAACGACATGTCTAATGTTGCAGAAAGCTCCGTTGTTGAGGACATGCGGCTCTATGCTATTTCCAGGTTGTATTTAGATAATTTCCCTCACATGAAAGCCTACTGGCCGATGCTGGGCAGACAAAATGCGCAGCTAACACTCAGTTTTGGTGTTGATGACCTGGATGGGACTATTGATGATACAACAAAAATCTATACAATGGCTGGCAGTGAGGAACAAAAGCCAGCACTCTCTACAACCGAATTGGTATCACTGATCCGCCAGGCTGGCCGTCACCCAATAGAGAGAGATACATTGTATAATACCATCAAAGATTACAGTGAGGAAGATTTGGATGCATTAGAGGCCAATCCACATTATAACTAGCTGTACCGACAGCGTTATACATAAAGGCGAATGATAGCAAAACGGGCCGGTAAAATTTAAATTTTACCAGCCCGTTTTCTTTTAGCTCACTAACTGCGTTTGTAGGAAAGGTAATTATTGCTTACAATATTATTCTTGCTATTACCTTATATAATTAATGACAAAGCCCCACCCAAAATATCTTTCAAATGCCATTAGGTCTTAGCAATTTTCTTCAAATGCCTGCATTAAGGCACCGGCGATCAATTGAGCTGAACGGCCTTCGATCATGTGTCTTTCTATAAAATTCACCAACTTACCGTCTTTAAATAAGGCAATTGAAGGTGAAGAGGGCGGATAAGGCAATAAGAATTCCCTTAATCTGTTGACAGCAGCACCGTCAAATCCAGCAAATGAAGTGGCCAGATTATCGGGCTTTTTCTCTGAATTCTGTACAGCCATCAGTACACCTGGACGGGCACTTCCTGCTGAGCAGCCACATACAGAATTAATAACGATCAGTGTAGTACCGGGACGCTGCAAGGCAGCATCTACAGATTGCGGGGTCGTTAAATCTTCAAAACCGTAATCAGTCAACTCCGCCTTCATCGGCATTACTATTTCTTCAGGATACATAGTAAATGTTTTTGTTTTTATGAACCACAAAGATACAAATTTATCCATGCTCCTATGGTTATTGCCCCGTTTCCAATTGTAAACGCATCAACTGATTAAAGTAGACTGCATAAATGCGCCATTATGTCACTGCGAATATTAAATATATGCCATATTGGCGTACATATATATATTCATACTGCCTTTTCGGCCTAAAAAAGACTATTTTTTCGCCTGGTATGCCATTTGAAACCCTATTATTGAATTTAAAAATAAAAATACGGATTTAAGAACATTACCAGCTAATGGTAAAATCAATTATTCACTTTAAAAATTAAAAACATATGTCAACCTTAGTTAAAAGAAATTACGGAACCTTGAATAACTTATTCGAAGAAGTATTTGGCGGTTTCCCTGCAACAAATTTTTCAAAAGAACTACATGTTCCAGCTGTCAATGTAAAAGAAAACAAGGAAGCTTTCCAATTGGAAGTGGCCGCTCCAGGTCTTGAAAAAAAGGACTTTAAATTAAATGTGGAGGATAACTTGCTCACGATTTCTTATGAAAAGCAAACTGCTACTGAAGAAAAGAGCGAGGACACTAAGATCCACCGTCAGGAGTTCACTACCAGAAGCTTCAAAAGAACTTTTACCCTGGATGAAAAAATCGATGCAGACAAAATTTTGGCTAAATATGAGAATGGTATTTTAAGTGTGACACTTCCTAAAAAAGAAGAGGTAAAAATCACGCCTAAAGCCATTGAAATTCTCTAATAGTCATGGAACAACCAACATGAAATAACTTTGTTTAATGCTTCGGCTCGCCGGCTGAAGACATCCCACAGCTTTCCAGCTTAGTGGGATTTTTTTTGACCATACCTTAGGCAGCCCTTCCTTATTATCCTACCCCGGTCTTCTAATTTACAGCAGCGGTTTCTGGGGTCAGGTTTCTGAACTTATTTTTATAGGCCAATGGGGAGAGGCCTGTTATTTTTTTAAACATTTGTCGGAAGGTTTTCTGATCAATATACCCAACATCAAACATTACCTCATTGACATTTTTTTCTTTTTGCTCCAAATGCTGCTTCGCCACCTCTATTTTCACTCGTTGAATATATTCCAAAACTGTATTATTGGTGGCTTTTTTAAATCTTCTCTCAAAGCTCCTTCGGCCGACAGCCACCATATCGCATAACTGATCTACTGAAAGCTTATCGCCAAAATGCGTTTCAATATAATCCTGGGCAATTCTTACTTGCTGATCGTCATGGTCTTTCTGTCCCCTAAATACAGTAAAAGGAAGTTGTGTACTGCGGTCAATTTCAATGGCAAATACTTTGGCACATAAAAGGGCCATTTGCCTGCCCGCATATTTTTCAATCAGATATAAAATGAGATTCAGATATGAAAATGCGCCGCCGCTGCAATAAATCCCTTTGTCATCAGTAATCACCTTTTCAGTCACCAAATCAGCAGTAGGATAACGCTGCATAAATTCATCTGTTGCCAGCCAATGTGTTGCACACTTTCGACCTGCCAACAGGCCTGTTTCAGCGAGCAAAAAGGCTCCCAGGCAAAGACTGGCAACTTCTGCTCCTGCCTCATATTGAGCTTTAATCCAGGGGACAAAAGCACTGTTTATGCGGACAGCCTCACTAAGATCTCCATCAATGGCCGGAATAATAATCAAATCTGTCGTTGTGACTTCACTTAGTAAATGCGTCGCATTCACTGTAAACAGGCCTCCGCTGACTTTAGTGTCATACTGCATTCCAACTAATTGAACATCAAATAGTGGTGCTTGTCCGCTTTGCAGACAAAACCCATTAACCTGGGTAAATAACTGCCTGGTACCTTCCAGGCTACCAAGGATCGCTCTTTCAGGAACAAGGATGGAGATGCGCTTCATAGATTAAAGATAATAATTACGTCGCAATCACCCCCCTTTTTTGCCGTACAATCATACTAAAAGTTTGTTTTTAAGGTTATAACTTTGTTATGGAAACATTTGGGCTACCCCACTCTATCCGATTTCCTCGGCACACAAAATCACCGTCTAAAATAATAAGCCACGGTAGCCGGACAATTCATTCCAAAAACAAATAACTTAAAAATCATGGAAACACTTACAATCAACCCCTATTTGATCTTTGATGGTAACGCTACGCAGGCATTTGAGTTTTACCAATCCGTTTTTGGTGGCGAATTTAGTTTTAAGATGAAAGCATCTGAAAGCCCTGCTCAAGGTGATCAAAAATTAGATCCAGCGGAAAATGATAAGCTCATGCATATCTGTCTTCCGCTACCAGGAGGTCAGATGCTGCAGGCATCTGATATGATTCGTTCCTATTGCAACGGCGAAACCTATTCTTTTAACCAAGGCAACACACAATTTATTGCCATTAGAACAGAAAGCGAAGCTGATGCCAAAGAAATATTCACCAGACTTTCCAAAGAAGCAAAAATCCAGGTGGATATGCAACCCATGTTCTGGGGCGATCTTTTTGGTCAACTCACTGATCAGTTCGGTGTTCAGTGGATGATCAGCTGTCAATTGAAAAAACCATAAATAAAGCTGACAGAGTAATGGGTATTAATCGGAACAGTCAGTATCAAAGTTTTATAATCAATTAAAAAAAACATTATGCGAACATCTGAAATTTGTTTATGGTTTGATGGCAACGCTGAAGAGGCCATTGCCTATTACGGGGAGATTATCAAAGAACTGAAAGTCATCAGTAAGTTTTATACTGAAATTGCACCACCCAGACAGGGCAGTCAAGTACCGCTTACCATCGAATTTGAAATGGCTGGAATAAGATATATGGCACTTAATGGTGGGAATGCATTTAAATTCACACCGGCTATTTCTATTATGCTCCTTTGTGAAACACAACAGCAAATAGATACCGCGTGGGAGCATCTGGCAAAAGATGGCCAGACAATGCAATGTGGATGGCTAACCGATAAGTTCGGGATTTCCTGGCAAATCGTTCCAGCCGAGTTTAGCCAGTGGCTGCTAAGTAAGGAACCGGGGAAATCAGACAGGGTTATGCAGGCTATGATGCAGATGGTCAAACTGGATCTGGAGACGCTTAAGAATGCATAAAAAAGCATCAAATGTGCAAAACAAGGTTTTCCGTTCTGTAAAAATTTCAACCACAAGCAAACATATTAACCTAAGTTGAAGTGCCCGCCCCAGTACCTAAGCCACTTTCTGGAATTTAAGTCCCTCTTTTTCTAGATTTCCAGAATTTATGGTATTGATCGAGAAAAACTATATTGAAAATATGGTCAGTAAAATATCCAATAACACACTCCTTACCTTGAATATGCATTGAGCACCAGGCAATGTCTGGTGCAATATGTTTAGGATGATAAAAATCACTATCAGGCGGAAAGGTTCCCTTTGGATATTCTTTAATAATTTGCTGCCTAGTCGCTTCCTGTCTAGTCAGACTGCAGACCATTTGAAGCTTTGTTATTGCAAGAGAAAGTAATTCGTCCTTTTCCCACTGCTCAAAAGTTTGACCTTGCGTATTTTCAAAATCTTTCAGACTTAAAACTATATATGGTTTGCCAACATCCTCTCGAATTTCTAAGCCCTTATTTTCCCTTTCAATGTGTCCACTCCTTTCTTTAAACTTCCCCTGCCTCCCTTTTTTCATATAGCATTTTTTTCAATTGTTCATCTTTTTCAAAATAAGGAACAGCTCCATATTTGCCTTCCATATAATTCTTATCAAAGGCTGTTTTATTCCTTACTTTATCGGTTTTAAAATCTCCTAATGAATATAATTGTGTCGCCCCAAACTGGTTTTTCTCTACAAACCATATCTGATCCCTCCTGAAGGTGTCTTTATTCAATAAAGAGATGTCATGAACAGCACAAATAAGTTGTGCACCGTTCAAGTTAAAAAAATGAAACAGATTAAGCAATCTCAAAGTAAGATGCGGATGAAACCTTGAATCCAGCTCATCAACAACTAATATTCTCCCATTTCTCAATGTATCATAGCATGGACCTAAAAGGTACAACAATTTTTTAGTTCCTTCTGACTCTTGAAGGTCAAAATTAAAAGGCACCGTATCAACCAGGACGTTATGTTCATCAAATTTTCTATGATAGGTAACTAATTTTTCACTTGAAGTAAGGGTGTGAAAATTTGAGAGAATTTTATTGACCAATTCGCCATCATCCTTACCTTGATTTTTCTTAAGCTCAAGCTCCTTTAACGCTCTATCATTAGATATATTAGAAATCTCTAAAAACTTTAAAAAGTGCAGCGCCCAATTAAAAAACTGCTTGTCACTGCTTAACTTTTCTAATGTATATCGTTTATGGCCTCCATCATGAACCCCGTTTACAAAATTAAAATCATCAAACCAGGCAATAATTCTATTAGAGATGTTTGATTTTTCGTAAAAAGATAGAAAGGACAAAAATAACACATTCTCTTTTACGTCTTCTTCCTTACCAAGTCCTTCTTTAAAGGCTGACTTATTGATTTCAAATTTTTGTCCGTCTCTTCTAAATAAATAAACCTCCTTGCTGGTCGTATGAAAAAGCCATTCGGCTACGACGCTATCATAATCCAGTTCAAAACCATAACGATACCTTGTCCCATTTTGAATAAATAAAATTTCAAAGAAACTACTCTCCTTTTCAGATTTAGAATTTAATGCAAATTTCTTCAAAGGAAATTTCTTATCCTTATTGCCATTTAATGCCTCTTTAAAAGAATTCAAAACCATAGACTTCATGAATCCCATCGCCTCCAGAAGGTTACTTTTTCCACTGGCATTATTACCATAAATAATTGTTGATTTCAATAACCTAAAATCAACTTTCTCCGGCTGAATCAAATTGGACAGTTCATGTTCCTTAAAAGATTTGGCAGCGACCATGGAAAGTGTCGTCAGATCTTTGAAGGAAAGAAAATTCTCAACATTGAACTCGATTAACATACTTATTCCTTTGATTTGATAATACGCAAATATACATCAAAATTACATATTTGCACTTTTTTTTCATTTTTTAATTTATAAAGCCAATTTTTCCCGATTATAAATAGAATAAAGACTAGTATCATAGCCTTTCTGCCTTCAAAATATATTCTGCGTGACAATCAAAATATTAATCTTCAATTTTGACTATTTAAAAACCCGGATGATCAAATCTGCTTTAAATTGCCCCTATCATTAAACCTTTCTGTATTTCAACGATCTAACAGCAGGCTTAAGCGTCGTCGTCCTGTCTTTGCGGCATGGACCTCGTTCAGTTACATTTATTTTCAGAAATTTTCAAACAGTAGACACAAAGATTGATTCTGGGGCGCTTTCCCCTGAATTTCTGCGTGCACATCTGTCTAGTTAGCTGTAAATTATAGGGAATTATCTCTAAATGGGTCCTTTATTTATAACTGTAATTAATCTATACATAAAGCAAGTTTCTATGTTGTCATTTCAACAGATAATAAATCGTATAAGATTATCTCATAATAATAATGATGAAGAGATAAAATACGTGCACCAAGTATGGAGTTTATCACTTCCTCAGAGATTACTGCCTATTCAGCACAAAAAAACTTTATCACCTGCTCATAAAATACCATATTAACCGCTTTTAAGTAAATATGCATCATTATTTCCACGTACATTCTATTTTAAAGTATATCAATAGGTTTTTCTTTCGCCCTTACGCCCGCTATTATGGGTTGTGCTTCATGTCGCTGCTTATTTTGTCCGTGACCGGGCTGAAGGCACAGCAAAACAGTCATCAAACGCAGGAGGTAATGATAGGCATACTCAAGGATTCCAATAAAACAGCCATCTACGGAGCGACGCTTAAACTGATGAAAGCCAGTGATACAGCCAAGGTTAAATATCAAATTTCCGACAGTCTGGGTCATTTTTCATTTACCGGCATAACACCAGATACCTATATACTGGATATTCAATCCCAGAACTTTGTTCGATTGCAAAAATACCTTTCTATTGATAATGAGCAGGACACTTTAAATATTGGCACATTACTGCTGGCCGATCATTACAACGATATGGACGTGGTATCTGTCACCGCAGTGAGGCCGGTCACCATGAACGGTGACACGACCGAATTTAATGCCGATGCCTATAAAGTTAAGCCAGATGCCACTGCTGGCGATTTACTCAATAAAATGTCTGGAATAGAGGTAGACAAAGACGGCAATGTGCAGTCCGACGGCCAGGCCGTTCCCAAGGTATATGTCAACGGTAAACCTTTCTTTGGGGACAATCCCGCTATGGCCATCAAAAATCTACCGGCGGATGCCATTAAAAAATTCAGGTTTATGACGCGCAGACCGATCAGAGTAAATTCACGGGTTTTGATGATGGAGAAAGGATTCGCACTATCAATATTGTTACCCGACGTAAATTTAAGGGCTTATTCGGCAAGCCTTCCATAGCCATTGGCAGCCGGGCAGCCAACCTTAAAACACCATTATACCGTATTGACGGGAAGGCTTTCCTGTATGGCCCAGATAAACAGATTTCTTTTATTGCCAAGGCCGATAACACCAGGGGTTCCAGAGTGGGCAAAAGCCACGGTTCTACCTATGGCCTTAATTACCGCAATAAAGTGGGACAAAAATCCAAGGTAACGGCCAGTTACACCCTGAACAAAAATGCCGGTAACCAATCTTCCAAATCCTGGCGCCAGGACCTTTACACCAACGACACCGTTTTTAATAAGAACTCAGTACGCGGTTCCTGGAACAGCCAGGTAAACCATAAATTCACGCTAGACTGGGAGACCAAATTCGATTCTACCAATGAGCTGTATATCCGGCCTAGATATAGTTTTGGCAGCGACCATAGTACAAACAGCTCCACCACCACTATTGACAGCGCCTATCTGGATAATGTTGTGCATAAAAATAAAACGGAGAACAGCGGAAGATCAGATGGCAGTCAGCACAATTTCAGCGTAGCGACCACCTATAACCACCGGTTCAAAAAACGGGGCCGGTCCATATCCCTGGATGTGAACATAGGCCATAACAGCAATGATCGCACCCGCCTTAGCAATACTGATCTGTACGATTTTGTAGCAGATAGCCTGGATGCGACCCGGCGTCAGTTCATAAATACTTCCGCCAATAGCTCATATAGGGCCAATCTGGATTATACAGAACCTTTGGGGCTGCACCATATGCTACAGCTGGAATTAAATGGCGCCTATTCCCAAAGTGAATCCAACCAGCAGACCTATAATTATGATGAGGCGACTGGCGGGTATACAGATATTGATTCTACCCTAACCAATTTATACGGTAATACCTATAGGTCTACCCGTTCTACTCTCAGTTACCGCTACCATGATGAACATGTCAGGTTCAGTGTAGGATCCGGAACGCAGTGGGGTAAAGTTTCCAGCCTGAACCACACGAAACATACCGATATCCACCAGGATTATGTCAACCTATATCCTTCTGCCAGCTTTACTTACCGGTTCAGTAAATGGCGTCGACTCAGGATGCGGTATTCAGGCAGAACCAGCCAACCCAGTGTGGGTCAGATGCAACCCATTGTAGACAATTCTAATCCTTTGTATATCCGGGCCGGTAATCCGGATCTGAAGCAAAGGTTCAACCACAATGCGTTTATTGAATACCGAAATCGTGACAGTGCCACTGGTCGTTCCTTTTATGGAAAACTCGATATGGAGATCGCTAATAACAGTGTGGTAAACTCAGTAAAGAGACTGGATAATGGTGGTCAGTATTCTATGCCGGTCAATATCAACGGAAATTATCAGTTAAGTGCCTATTTAGGCTTTGGTCTGCCCATTCGTTGGATCCCCTCTAATCTTGATTTGCAGACCAGGATCAACCAACAACATATGGTGAGTCTGATTGATGCGGTTAAAAACTACACGACCAAGGTTTCCTTCTCTGAGACCTTCCGGTGGCGCTCTAATTTTGAAAAATCCCTAGATATCAATTTCACCACAAGACCTTCCTATAACCTGACCAGTTATTCAGTTAGTCGCTCTACCAATGGTAACTATTTTGACCAGGTATTCTCCTTTGACGGCACCTGGTATAGTGAATCCGGTTGGGAATCTTCCGCAGGTTGCCATTATACCTTATATGCTGGTCTGCCTAAGGAGCAGCAAAACAACAGTACCATCGTTAACTTATCTGTCTCCAAATCTTTCGCCAACAAATCCGCCAAACTTACCTTTTCGGTAACAGACCTGCTCAATCAGAGTAATGGGCTTGATTTTGTCCGCTCTGATAATTTCATTCAACAAACCCAAAATGATGTATTTAAACGCTATTTCCTACTGACGTTCTCCTATAATCTGAAGAACCTGCATCTAAATCTTAGCGGCAAAAAAGATAGTGGTGATCATAGCGAAAAAAGTAACGACTCCCAACATGAACGCCCTGAGCATAAACGAGGAGGACGCCACTGGGAGTCTTAATTATTCACCAGCTATTACGAGGATATAGCATAACGCAAGCCGAGTATGCTTTAGCTAAACAGATATTCCAGTTCCTCCTCCGTAATTTGTTTGACAAATCCTTCTTCTGCTGTGATGAGTTCATCGGAGAGCATTTTCTTTTCTGTTGGATAGCCAGTATTTTTTCCTCAATGGTGTCCTTGCAAATCATCCGGTAGGCAAAGACATGACTTTGCTGTCCGATCCGGTGTGTACGGTCAATAGCCTGTTGTTCCACCGCATTATTCCACCAGGGATCCACTAAAAAGACATATTGTGCAGCCGTCAGGTTAAGGCCGGCATTTCCGGCTTTCAGGCTGATAAGGAAGACGGTTTTATCATCTCCCTCACTTTGAAATTTACTGACCATCTCATGACGCAGTGGCGTAGGGGTGCTACCATCAAAATGATAATAATCGATACCGTTTTCAAGGCAGGCATGGGCGATCAGGTGTAGCATACCGGTAAACTGAGAGAATACCAGGGCCTTGGCGCCTTCTTCTTTAATGCCTTTCAGCATATCGATCAGGTAATCTACTTTTATGGATTCCTGACAATCCTCATCTGTCGTATCTTTCAGTAGTTTTGGGGCATTGCAGATCTGGCGAAGCCTTTGCAATCCCTGAATGATGCTGAGTCTGGCTCTGCCTAGTCCTTCATTTTTAATATCTAAAAATACGCTGTCCCTGATTTCTAGCTTTGCCTGTTCGTAGAAAAAACGCTGCCCTTCATTCATCTCACACCAGAGTGTTGATTCTGTTCTGTCCGGCAGATCTTTAGCTACCTGGGATTTAGTACGCCGAAGAATAAAAGGGCTGGTAATGGCACGTAACGCTTCCATTTTCTCCAGGTCCCCTTCCCTGTCAATGGGCGTTACATATTCATTATTAAAAAAGCTTTTGGTGCCTAGCAGACCCGGCAGGACAAAATTGAGCTGGGCGTATAGATCAAAAGTATTATTCATGACCGGTGTTCCGCTAAGGGCAATTTTATGCATGGCCCGGATCATACCAACCGATTTGGTGATACTGGCAGCAGTATTTTGATATTATGGCTCTCGTCAATAATAGCGACCTGCCATATGTGCGTTGAGAGCTTTTCTATATCCTGACGGACAGTGTTATAACTGGCAACGAGTAAATCCTGGTCACCAGCCCAAAAGGCCTCAAAATCTCTTGTGGGACCTCTATAGACGCAGGTCTTTCTGGAAGGCAGGTATTTATTCATTTCCTGCTCCCAGTTGTGCAGCAAAGAAGCCGGACAGATAACAATGCTTTTGGCCTCGGGGTTCAGTTCCCACTGTCTGGCCAGAAAGCAAATAGTCTGCAGGGTCTTGCCCAGCCCCATATCGTCGGCCAGGCAGGCACCTGCCTGCATTTCAGATAGCAACAGCATCCACTCATACCCTTTTTGCTGATAAGGCCTTAAGGTTGCTTGCACCGCTACAGGTACAGGATAGATATTTTCACTGCTCTCTTGCCATTTTTGCCAATTGACGCGCCAATTATCCGGTAATATACCCGCCGCGATTAATTTGGCATCCTCTTTTTTGTTTTGAACCTCCCAAAATAGCCAGCTAGGTAATAATAAACGGTCCTTTTCAATTTGGGCATGCTTGATAAACATACCATACTGCTGTTGCCACTGCTCAGGAAACACGGCAATGCTATCGTCTTTGAGCAATACATTGTGTTGACCTGCGAGCAGCATTTTCTGGATGGTTAATGCAGGAATCTTTTCCTTGTCAAAATATACTTTAAGTTCCAAAAGCACACTAGGGCCCTTACTACTGACCAGCTTCATGGTCGTGGCCGGCTCATGCGGGCTATATTTGAAATTACTTAGTCGGTCAAGTCCCGTAATAGTAACATTTGAATCCAGCAGGTTCCTATAAGCTTTTAAAAACCACTGTCTTTTTCTGGCTTCTGTAAAGGACAGATAATAAAAGCCTCTTTTGACCTGGGCCGGAAAACCGGGATGTAGGCTCTGGACATAACTTAAAAAAGCAGATTCCACTTCCTGATCTCTGTAAACCTTATAGGTCACTCCTTTATGGTTAACCTCCTGAACAGGTACATAGGCATCTTCCACCATCAAATTATCATAACTCCAACGGGGCATAAATACCAGAAAAGCATCATTGAGTTCAGAGAGTTGAATGCTGCACTGCGCCGTGGCTTTTATCTCTTTTATTTCAAAAAAGCCATTTTTGACGACTTGATACCCCCAGTCGCGTTCCAGTTTATGCAGGATCTTTTGGGAAAAAGCCGCTTCGGTGAGATTTTTTGGCTCTGCCTCCATCTCACGCAGCCACTTAAGGGTTTTATAATCTTTATATTGCAAAAACAGCCAGGTACTGCTTGTCTTTGCATTACTCAACTTGCCTGCTACCTTTTGCGTGCTGATCTGGACCATAAATTCAAAATGGTCTTGCGGTAAAAGCGGTTTGGCATCGTCCTCTAATTTAATATAAGGAATGGCGTGATAAAGTCCTTTTTCTTGCACCAGCTCAAAGTGGAGCGCAACATGATTATTTTGATCTCGCAGACCTGCAATCTTTTATTACCTGTGGCAGGATCCTGGACCCAGTGGTAATGCATGAGTAAATGGTGGATCCTGGCAAACCTTTCTACCTGTTCATAGGTATGTTTACTAATCTGCTCAGCCACCATCTTCTCTACGCCAGGATCACCCCCTGACTTTTTGACCATGAGTGCTGCTGCGCCAATTTTCATCTGGTTCGCTTCACGACCAATGGATTCTAAAAAATCATTATAGGTGACCGAGAATCCTGCTCTAAGGTTTTTAATATTTTTCTTATTGATTTCCCCTTTTTTGTAAGTGGTGACTTTGCCATTTGTTGCAATGGACAAAAAAGAAAAATAACCATTATTTTTTTGCAAGTTTTCCGGCTCCCATAATAGAGCCAGCTCTAATTTTCCACTCATACTTTCTGTTACCTGTAATTCTTTTTCAGTAAGCTTTTGCCTGCAATTCACTGCCTTATTACTACAGCGAAAATACGGTATAAAAATCAAAAGAGGATAGGCTCCTGCCTTGGGGTACTGGGGCGCCTATCCTCTCTTGGGTATTGCTTTTAATGGTTAAGCAATCCAGATTATTTCATTTTGAATGATTCCATGAATTTAGTCGTAAACTCTCCTTTACGGAAGTTCTCATCCTGCATCAGTTGCAAATGGAATGGAATGGTGGTTTTTATACCAGGTCCTTCTATGATATATTCACTTAATGCGCGGTACATCGTATCGATAGCTTCCTCTCTGGTTCTGGCCACTGCGATCAGCTTGGCGATCATGGAGTCATAATAGGGCGGAATCGTATACCCGGAATAAACATGACTGTCTACACGCACGCCGTGTCCTCCTGGTGTATTAAGTGTCTTGATGGTTCCAGGCGAGGGTCTGAAATCATTATAGGGATCCTCCGCATTGATACGACACTCAATGGCGTGCATAATCGGAAAATAGTTTTTACCGGAAATTTTTTCACCCATCGCAATTTTGATCTGTTCTTTGATCAGATCAAAACTAATAACTTCCTCCGTAACACAGTGTTCCACCTGGATACGGGTATTCATTTCCATGAAATAGAAGTTACGGTGTTTATCTACCAGAAATTCAATGGTACCCACACCTTCATAATTTATCGAGGAGGCTGCTTTAATGGCGGCCGCACCCATGGCTTCTCTAAGTTCTGGGGTCATAAAGGGAGAAGGAGATTCCTCCACCAGTTTTTGGTGGCGGCGCTGGATAGAACAGTCTCTTTCACTCATATGACAGACGGTACCAAACTGGTCACCGGCCACCTGTATTTCTATATGGTGCGGTTCTTCTACGAACTTCTCCATATAAATTCCATCGTTTTTAAAGGAGGCAGCGGCTTCCATTTTAGCCGTTGTATAGTTTTTCTCCATTTCAGATTCCTTCCAAACCACGCGCATGCCCTTGCCACCACCACCGGCAGTAGCCTTTAGAATTACCGGATAACCGACAACTTTAGCGGACTGGATCGCATGCTCCAGACTTTCCAAAAGACCTTCCACACCAGGTACGACTGGTACACCGGCCTTGATCATGGTTTCTTTTGCAGTTACCTTATCGCCCATCATATTGATCATCTCTGCAGTCGGGCCAATAAATTTTACGCCGTGATCATTACAAATCTGGGCAAACTTGGCATTCTCGGCCAAAAAGCCGTAGCCGGGATGAATGGCATCACTGTTGGTAATTTCTGCAGCCGCCATGATATGGGGTATATTCAGGTAAGAGTCAACGCTGGATGGTTTACCGATACAAACGGCTTCGTCTGCAAATCGTACATGCAGGCTTTCTTTGTCTGCTGTTGAATAAACAGCAACGGTTTTAATGCCCATTTCCCGACAAGTTCTAATTACTCTTAGCGCAATTTCACCGCGGTTGGCAATTAATATCTTCTTAAACATTATTTGAATTTGGTCATGAACAATTGGAAACTGCCCAGTCTGGAATGTAACTAAGTTCAATCATAATAAGTTACAGTTCCGCTCCTGCCTTTGCAATATCCTTATAATCTGCTTATCCTGGTTGAGGGGTCAAACGAATGATCAGATGGATAATACCTCCCCATCAGTCTGCCCTAAAAAAAACAGGCCAGGCATTTAGCCGGGCACTATCCCTTAATTTAATTAGGCTCTACCAAAAATAAAGGCTGATCGAATTCTACCGGAGAGGCGTCGTCCACTAATACTTTAACAATGGTTCCAGATACTTCACTCTCAATTTCATTGAACAACTTCATGGCTTCAATAATACAGACTGCCTGCCCGGTTTTTACTTCCTGACCTACTTCTGCAAGCAGTGGCTTATCCGGGGAAGAACGGCGATAAAAAGTGCCGATCATTGGGCTCTTGATGGCTACCAGGTTGCTGGTATCTGCTGCAGCAGGTTTCTTTTCCTGAGCGGCAGCAGGCGCGCTTGGTTGTGGCAGCGGCGTCTGCTGGGCCTGGGGCAGAAAATTCGGCGCTACTGGCTGCGCATTAACAAAAGTCTGAATATTTTCCTTTTTCTGTTTGATCGTAATTTGAAGTCCTTTTCTTCGATGGAAAGTTCACCGATATTGCTTTTGTTAATGGTCTTGATAAGTTCCTGGATCTGTTTATATTCCATGGTTAAAAATTAATTATGAATAATTACAATTTTATTGAAAATTACCGAATTTTTCTGTTTTAAAAAAACTAGATGATCAACGACGCCTTCGGGCCTGCCTATCCCGAAAAAAAATGACGGGTGCTAGAAAACGGGTAAAAAAGTCTTCTCTCAAATAAGTCAGAGAAACCCATTTTACCCGGCTTCGTTTTATAAATTAAACTGCCCTGGAGCGGTGTGTAGGTAAAAGAAATTATTCTTTTACTCTTTCCACGTAATCTCCTGTCTTTGTGTTGATACGGATAAGTTCACCTTCATTTACAAAAAGCGGTACATTGACCGTAGCGCCTGTTTCTAATGTAGCGGGTTTGGTCGCACGGGTAGCCGTATCACCTTTAAGACCTGGTTCACAGTATGTCACCTGTAAAACAATCTTTTCTGGAAGTTCTGCACCAATGGGCTGTTCCGTTTCTGTATTGATAAATACATTGACTTCACTGCCATCTTTCAAAAATTGAGGCGCATCAATCATTTCCTCAGCCAGGGTAATTTGTTCAAAGGTCTCATTGTTCATGAGATTAAACCCGGTCTCATCCTTATATAAGTACTGAAATGCGTGTTTTTCGACTCTGACAGGAAAAATGGTTTCTCCACTGTTCCAGGTCTTTTCAATCGTGCGATTGTTGTCCACTCCTTTTAGCTTAGCCCACACTTTGGCAGCGGCTCTGGCGGTTTTGTTTTCGCCGAACTCTACAACAGAGTAAAGGTTATTGTCTAATTTCAGGATTAAACCACGACTGATATCAGAAGTTGTAGCCATAAAATTCTTTGCTTATTAAGTTTTTTAAACGTTTATAGGAGGCAAATGTAGTGATTAGGGAGCAAATCCCTGCTATTTTCCTAAAAAAATAGCCTTTTTCTACCCGGGAGAATTGTCTTTAAAAGCCCATAAATGCATACATCCATAGCTCCTATAGGGACTCCATTTTTGGGAAATTTCTACCAGGCGGCTTTTGAAGGCCTTATCATTTGGTTTTTCAGGGCGCGTCAACCCATAGAGGCTGACCATCGCCAGCTGGAGACCTAAATCATCCGCTGCAAAGATATCCTCCCTGCCCAGGGTAAACATCAACAGCATTTCTACCGTCCAGCGTCCTACTCCTTTTATCTCCGTTAATAATTCAATAATGTCTTCAGAGGGCATGGCCCGGAGTTTACGGTCGGTTATTTTATTTTCCAGGCAAAACCTTGCTACATTCTGCACGTAACTGGTTTTGGCATGACTCAGACCAATGGCCCTGAGTGTTAAGGGATCCAGATCACAGATCTGCCTGAGGGGCGGATTTTTCCGGCCACAAAGTGCAAAAAACCTTTCATGCAACACATGCGCTACTTTTACGCTCAGTTGTTGACTCATAATACTTTGCATCAGGCGGATGGGGGCACCTGAATGCACTTTTAGGGGCGGCAGCGGACTTAAAAGTGCTTTTTTAAGGTACTTATCTTTACGTAGATGGGTAAAATATTCCATGGGTCTCTGTTGGCTTAATCGGATTTAAATAATTAATGATTAACTAATCATGCATTAATTATCCGGTGAGCTTATAGACCAGTACTGCCAGGATATAAATACAGGTGATCAAAAAGATGCCTTTGGCTGTCTGGTCGATCTTGCGGTTGATATAATAGGTGAAGATAATTACATTGGCCATCAGCGAAATACTCGAGACAGCTGTGAGTACCGATTTATTATGGATAATGGCGTTGAAGTATTCTCTAAATGAAAATACAGGATAGAACTTGACAAGATAATAGCCTAGTATACCGACCGAAGGAGCCAGCAGTCCTATCAGTATGCCTAGTTTGAGATTATCTTTTTTATGAATCAAATTGTAGCTGTTTTTCCAGTATTTCTTTTAAACGGTAGTTGGTCAGATCAAACTGTACGGGTACTACACTAACGTAATTATTGGCCAGGGCCCATACATCTGTATCCGGCTTTTCATCAAAATTAACGAATTCGCCGGTCAGCCAGTAATATTTTTACCGGCAGGGTCTATTCGCTCTTCAAAGTCTTCCTCATATTTGGCATAGGCCTGCCGACAGGTTTTTACGCCTTTGATTAATTCCGGCGGTACGGCAGGAAAATTGACATTCAGGCAAAGATGTTTGTCCAGCTTTTTGTTGAGCAGGCTTTCCACTAATAGTTTCGTGTATTTTTGGGCGCCGGCAAAATCTGCTTCCACACTGGGATCCAGTAAGCTCAGTCCCAGACTGGGAATCCCTTCAATACTGGCTTCCAGGGCAGCAGACATGGTTCCGGAATAAATAACGTTAATGGAGTGATTGGCGCCGTGATTAATACCGCTTAAGCAAATATCCGGTTTTCGGTGCAGTACTCTATCCACGGCCAGCTTTACGCAATCCACAGGGGTGCCGGAGCAGGTATAACTTTCTACCGCAGCGCCGAATAAGGACACTTTGGCCAGCCTTAAGGGTGAGCCAATGGTAATCGCATGGCCCATACCGCTTTGCGGCTTGTCGGGTGCCACAACCACCACCTCGCCCAGGCTGGCAACGGCTTCCACCAGCGCCCGGATACCGGGTGCATGAATGCTGTCATCATTGGTAATCAGGATCACGGGACGCTGCCCTTTGTTCTTGGAGGATGCAGGCTTATTTTAGCGGATTTTTTTGCAGTGCTTTTTGCAGTAGTTTTAGCATTGCTTTTGACACCACTTTTAGCCGGCTTATTGACGCCAGATACTGGACTAACTGGACTATCTTTTACCTTTTTATTTACTTTTTTATTTACCTTCTGCTTTTTTGCTGCTGTCATATCTGCTGCCTGCTTTTATAATTCTGCCCGTTTATAAATACAGCGGGCATCACGTATCATCCTCATGCGATCCTTACTATACTGCTTCAAGTATTGCATTTTTTTTGCCGGTATTTCTACTGACCGTTAGCGGCAAAGATTTTATCCACTGCATCACTGAGCATTGGAAATTTCTCTTTCACAAAATCCTTCACCACTTCAATGGATTTAGCGGCTTGCTGATCATTTAGATCTGCCTCTTGTTTTAATCGTTTTAATAGCTCTTCCATAAACTTAAACAGTTATAAATTATTTTTAATATTTTTATTGCTTTTTCTATTTCCTTATTGCTCACCTATCAATCAGAAGGAATACTGACTGCAAATTAGCCTATAAATTGAACAAAAAAGCAGCCTGGGATAATTTATCTGGCTGCTTTTTGGGTATAGGATTAATTTTGTTCTTTCGGTTTAACGATGCCTAGTTTGGCTTCCAGACTAAGCGTTGCATGCGGTACGGCCCTGAGTCTTGCTTTGTCGATCAGTTTACCGGTAACCCGGCAAACACCATAGGTCTTATTCTCAATGCGAATCAGCGCCTTTTTCAGGTTATCAATAAAGGAAATCTGGCGACTGACCATCTGGCTCATTTGCTCTCTTTCCATACTGACAGTACCATCTTCCATGGTCATATACCGACCGTCTACATCGCCGCCCATATCGTCCTTACGGGTGATAATACCTTGCAGGTAAGCGACTTCTCGGCTGGCATCTGCCAGTTTTTTATTGATCAACACTTTAAATTCTTCCAGTTCCGCATCTGAATAACGGATCATCAACTCATTGCCATTATCTGCCGCTTTTCTTTCTTCTAAGGGCTGGTAATGGGGTTCATAAGGTTTACTGGTTTTTACGCTGGTTTTAGGGACTTTTACTTCCTTCAAAGGGGCTACTTTCTTCTTCACTGGTTTCTTTATTGCCACAGATGTACTTTCTTTACTTTTTGATTGCTTGGATGTTGTTTGTTTTGCTGCCGGCCGTTGTGCACTCACTGGAGTGCTCGGGGTGGCGGCAGGTGCCTTTTTAGTAGCTGCCGGTGGCGCGCTTTTGGGCGCAACTGTACTACTTTTAGCCGACGGCTTTGCAGCTGGCGCAGTTTTTTTCACTGCGGGTTTAGATGCTGCTGGCTTGGCGGCAGTTTTTGTAGCCGTTTTGGCAGCCGGTTTCGTAGCTGCTTTCACAGGTTTTGCTGCTGCAGGCGCTTTCTTTGCGGGCGCTGCTTTTTTTGCGGCCGTTTCTGATTTAGCGGGTGCTGTCTTTTTGGCTGCAGGTTTAGCGGGTGCTGCAGCTTTTACAGTTTTTTTATTAGCAGTCTTCTTCGTTGTAGGCATACTTCTAACTGTTTTTTTGGACCTTGATTTTTAGCTTATTATCATCAATATCAATTTCCGTTCCGTTTTTAACATCTGAAACATATGACAAACGATCTGCCAATATTTCAGAACAAATATAATCATTATATCTTTGCAGAGCGGCTTTAATTTTGCTATTATCAAGCACTTCTACAAAAATTCGGTCTGTTAATTCAAATCTTTCTTCTTTACGGATATTTTGAATACGGTTAACAATATCCGGGCAATTCCTTCCTGTTTCAGCGCTTCTGTAATGGTAATATCCAGGGCGACGGTGAGTTGTCCACGGCTCGCTACACTCCAGCCTGGCACATCCTCGGCCGTGATAATAACATCTGTTTTTTGGATCTCAATCATTTCGCCATCTACCGCTACCGCCAGCTTGCCTTCTTTTTCCAGACGCGCAATCTCTTGGCCCGAAAACTGTCCAATCAGGCTGGCTACTTGTTTCATTTTAGCCCCAAGACGCTTACCCAATGATTTAAAATCCGCTTTGATCTTTTTATGAATGATGCCCTGATCATCCTTAAGATAAGTAACTTCTTTAATATTGGTCTCTGATTTAATCAGATCCTCTACTTTGGATAGCTGCTCTTGCATTTTGTCATCCAATACCGGGATCAGTACCTTCTGCAAGGGCTGCCGGACAATGATATTTTCCTTTTTGCGCAGCGATAGGATCAGCGAAGCGCTGTCTTGGGCCAGTTGCATGCGCTCTTCCAGGGCCAGATCTATTTTTAAGGGATCGGCGGTAGGGAAATCACTGTGGTGCACACTTTGAACAGTAAAGCGACGCGTAACCTGATTTAAGTCTCTGAACAGTTCATCACTGAAAAAAGGTGATAAGGGTGCCATCAGCCTGGTTAAGGTTTCCAGACACTCATACAAGGTCTGGTAGGCAGAGATCTTATCCTGTTCGTATTCACCCTTCCAGAAGCGTCTTCTACACAGTCTGACATACCAGTTACTGAGCTGCTCTCCTACAAAACTGTCAATGGCCCTAAAGGCACTCGTGGGTTCATAATCATCGAGCTGTTCATTGACCTGGGCAATAAGAGAATGCAGCACTGACAGGATCCAGCGGTCGATCTCTGGTCGGTCTTTCAAAGGTACCGCTGCTTCTTTAAAACTAAACCCGTCCAGATTGGCATACAGGGCAAAGAACTGGTAAGTATTATATAAGGTGCCGAAGAATTTTCGCTGTACTTCTTCGATTCCCGCTAAGTCAAATTTTAGATTGTCCCAGGGAGAGGCATTGGTCATCAGGTACCACCTGGTGGCATCGGCACTATATTTTTCAATGGTCTCAAAGGGGTCGATGGTATTGCCCAGCCTTTTTGACATTTTATTGCCATATTTATCCAGCACCAGGCCGTTGGATACCACCGTGCGGTAGGCCAGTCCGGGATATTTGTCCTCAGATACGCTGAATCCGTCTTTTTGGAGTTCCTCCCATACATCTTCTTTCAGCATGGCACTGATGGCATGTAAGGTATAGAACCACCCTCTGGTCTGGTCCACCCCTTCACAGATAAAGTCTGCCGGATAGTTATCTGCAAATACCGCTTTATTTTCAAAGGGAAAATGCCACTGGGCAAAAGGCATGGCCCCGCTATCAAACCAAACGTCCACCAAATCGGGTACCCGCTTCATGGGTTTGCCCAAGGGTGATAATAAGATGATCTCGTCCACATAAGGTTTGTGCAGATCCAGTACGCCGCCTGTTAAAAATTTAGCGTTGACATCACCGCCCAGGCTGTCATGCGCTTCTTTAATGGCTGCTTCCAGCTCCTGGATTGAGCCTATACAGCGCTCTTCTTTACCATCTTCTGTACGCCAGACGGGAAGGGGTGTCCCCCAAAAGCGCGAACGGCTTAGATTCCAGTCCACCATATTTTCCAGCCAGTTACCAAAACGGCCTTCGCCGGTTGCGGCAGGTTTCCAGTTGATGGTTTTATTAAGTTCCACCATGCGCTCTTTCTGCGCCGTGGTTTTGATAAACCAGGCATCTAAAGGATAGTAGAGAATGGGTTTATCCGTTCTCCAGCAATGGGGGTAATTATGTTCGTATTTTTCAATTTTAAACGCTTTGCCGGCCTGCTTGAGCGCTACGCAGATATCCACATTGACATCTACATAATCTGGTGCATCTTTATAATCTTTCACATAGCGACCACTATAAGGCCCCATGCCGTCTATGAATTTCCCTTCCTTATCTACCATGATCAGGATGCCGATGCCGTATTTCTGACCGACTTTATAGTCATCGGCACCAAAAGCGGGCGCTGTATGGACAATACCAGTACCGTCCTCGGTAGTCACAAAATCACCGAGCATGACTTTAAAAGCATTGGTATTTTCGGTGTGATTTGCCTCAAAGGGTAATAACTGTTCATAGCGGATGCCTTCCAGCTCTTTGCCTTTGAAAGTGGCGAGCGGACGCCAGGGGATGACCTTATCCCCTGCTTTATAAGCCGTAAAATCTAGGTTTTCGGCCTCGGCTTTAAAATAACTATTCACGAGCGCCTGGGCGACCAGAAGTACTTGGGCACTGCCGGTATAAGGATTAAAACTATCCACCAATACATAGTCGATGTTTTTACCAACGGTCAGTCCCAGATTGGAAGGTAGGGTCCAGGGAGTTGTGGTCCAGGCCATCAGACCTATCGGTCTGCCGGCACTTGCTTCAAACAAGGCCTTGGATTGTTCGTTTTGAACGGCATTAAATATAACAGTGGCCGATGTGTCTTTAACATCTTTATAGGTGCCTGGCTGGTTGAGTTCATGGGAGCTTAAACCGGTACCAGCTGCTGGTGAATAGGGCTGTATACTGATGCTCTCATAGAGATAGCCTTTTTTATACAGCTTTGCCAACAACCACCACAGGGTTTCTATATATTTATTATCAAAGGTGATATAAGGATTTTTCAGATCTACCCAATAACCCATCTGCGTGGTCAACTGGTCCCATTTATCCTTATACCGCAATACGGCTTCTCTGCATTTTTTGTTATACGCTTCAACAGAGATTTTTTTGCCGATATCCTCTTTGGTGATACCGAGTTCTTTTTCTACACCTAATTCCACGGGCAGTCCATGGGTATCCCAGCCGCCTTTGCGACGTACCTGGAAACCTTTCATGGTTTTATAGCGACAAACCATGTCTTTAATGGTTCTGGAAATAACGTGATGAATGCCTGGCATACCATTAGCGCTGGGCGGCCCTTCGTAGAATACGAAGCTAGGCGCTCCTTCTCTAAGCGCAATGCTTTGCTCAAATGCCTTGTCTTCTTGCCAGGTTTTCAGTATGGATTTTTCTACCGCAGGTAGATCCAGTTTTGAAAACTCCTTATATTTAAGACCACAATTATTACCAGTTGTATTATCCTTATTGCCCATTGCTTTATAATTCGATGATTGACCAAGGAGGCGAAATGCAGCTGGCTGTATCTGCTTGCCTGATCAATCGCTAATTGACTAAAATGATCTAATTTTCTAATCTACACTTAAAAAATACCTTCAAAAAAACTTTAAAAGAGCAGTTGCCCAGTCAGCACTCAATGAAGCTACCCGAAAAACGGCTCTTAAAATGTGTGCAAAGTTAAGGATATTTTACGATTTAAATTGTCAAGGCATTTTGGGTAAACATTAATTAATCATCTATATCTAAATAGCTGTTTAAAAATATATTATATAAAACAAAACGAACAACTAGCGCCCCATCCTCCAGGTCGAAGCTGTTAAAAAAAGCGCAGAAAGGTTCATTATAGGCATCCTTACCCTTGGAAATTTGCATTAAAATCAATAAGGCGATCGCCGTTATTTTGAATTTTTAAGGGCCGCCTAAATATAAATTGGCGGATGGAAAGGTGATTTTAAGCTTGATCTCATTTGTTCATAAATACTAAAATTTATTATATAAGCAATGCTTTGGGCTTTTTACCACCCTAAAGCGTTAAATTTGCTGCATGAAAAAGCCCACAAGAAAGATCATCAATGATCCTGTCCATGGTTTTATTACAATCAATCATCCGCTGATTTTCAAAATCATAGAGCATCCTTATTTTCAAAGGCTGCGCAGAATCAAACAGATGGCGATGGCAAGTCTGGTCTATCCGGGCGCTGTGCATACTCGTCTGCATCATGCACTGGGTGCTTATCATCTGATGTGCAATGCAGTTAGTGAGCTGAAAGATAAAAAAATCGCGATTACCCCGGAGGAGGATCTGGCCGTTAAATGTGCCATTTTGCTCCATGATATCGGGCATGGACCATTTTCCCATGCGCTGGAGCATATGTTGGTCCAAGGGGTGCATCATGAGGATCTGAGCCTACAGATTATGCAGGCGCTCAATCAGGAGTTTGACGGGCAGCTGGATCTGGCCATTGAGATTTTTACCGGTAAATACCATAAGCCCTTTTTGCATCAGTTAATCTCCGGTCAACTGGATATGGACCGTATGGATTATCTCTCCAGGGACAGCTTTTTCACCGGGGTGAGTGAAGGAGTCATTGGCTATGGGCGTATCCTTAAAATGCTCTCAGTCCATGAGGATCAACTGGTCATTGAAGAGAAGGCATACATAGTGTAGAAAAGTTTTTAATTGCCCGCAGGCAGATGTACTGGCAGGTTTATTTGCATAAAACGGTACTTGCCGCCGAAAAAATGATGGTCAAAATACTGCAAAGGGCCCGTTTTCTTTATGACAATAAGGATGAACTGGTGGCGGTTCATGCACCGTTGGATTATTTCTTTTTGGATTTTAAAGGGGTCATGGACCGGGATTCACTGGACAGGTTCTGCAAGCTGGATGACGGAGATATTGAATCGGCGATTAAAAAATGGTCCACGCATCCGGATCCGGTCCTGGGCACTTTAAGTACCAGTCTGCTCAATAGGAAGCTATTTAAATGTCAGCTACAGGGGCACAGTTTTGAGGATCATTTTATCCAGGAGAAAAAGGACAAAGCACGCAAAAGATATCAGCTTACAGAGGCGGATTTGGATTATTTTGTCTTTACCGGTGAAGCGGCCAATACGACCTATCAGGTTGGGGATGAGAATATTCTACTCATGAGTAAAGATGGAACCGTTCAGGAAATCTCTCATGTGGAGAATGCATTAATCCAGGGAGCATTATCGATGCCTGTTAAAAAGTTCTACATTTGCTATCCCAAAAAGTAGCATCTGGCTTGGGGGACGCTTTTCGGGTAGGGTTTCTTAAATGGATTACCTATATATTTTTTTTAATTATTTATTACATATAATACGCACATGCAGTTTACAGCTCAGCAAATAGCCGGTTTAATTAATGCCACCATTCAGGGAAATCCCCAGACGGTTGTCAGCAGCTTTAATAATATTGAGGCGGCAACCAAAGGTGATCTGACCTTTATGGGTAATGCTAAATATAATGAGGCTTTACTCAAATCAAAGGCGTCTATTATACTGATTGGCAAGGATATGGTACCTGACCAGCCGCTCAAGGCAACGCTACTCGTTGTGGAGGATGCTTACGCAGCCTTTGCGACGCTTTTGCAGATTTATCAACAGATGCATGTTGAGGGGCTTAAAGGCGTGGAAGAACCCGCTTTTGTCGCTGAATCTGCCCGGTTGGGTGAAAATATTTATATCGGGGCCTTTACTTATATTAATAACAGAAGTTCTATTGGGAAAAATACAAAGATTTATCCCGGCTGCTATTTAGGGGAGAATGTCACTGTCGGTGAAAACACGGTAATTTATGCAGGTGTTAAGATCTATCATGACTCGGTTATCGGCAGTAATGTGATTATCCACGCTGGGGCCGTAATCGGGGCTGATGGTTTTGGTTTTGTACCAGATAAAGCGGGTATATATAAGAAGATTCCACAGATCGGCAATGTAATTATTGAGGATGATGTGGAGATCGGGGCGAATACCTGTATTGACAGAGCAACCCTTAACGCAACAGTGATCAAAAAAGGCACCAAAGTGGACAATCTGGTACAACTGGCTCATAACGTTGTTGTGGGTGAGCATACCGGAATCGCTGCCCAGGTAGGTGTCAGTGGCAGTACACAAATTGGCGCTCATAGTATGATCGCTGGTCAGGTGGGTATCGCAGGACATTTAAAATTACCTGAACGTTTGGTGGTTACAGCCCAAAGCGGTGTTTCTAAATTAAGTGATACACCCGGACAAATAGTGAGTGGATCACCAGCCTTTGCCATGCGTGATCATTTAAAAAGCAATGTTTTTTTCAGGCGGTTGCCTGAACTGGAAAAAAGGATCGCTGAACTGGAAAAAGCACTTGAAAAAAGCAAAAATGGCTAATTATTCCCCTTTTACCTCATGAATTTGTAATTTTGCCGGGCGGTGAACCCAACCTTACCCAGTAAGCTTCACCAGCAAACGGCTCAGACACCCTATTTAAAGACAAAAAAACGTATGACGCAGAAGTTTAACCAGAATAAGCAACACACTTTAGTTAATCCTGTCAGTATCAGTGGCACTGGCTTGCACACGGGCGCCATTGTAGATATGAAACTCTGCCCCGCTAATCCGGGGTTTGGTATTCAGTTTCAGCGAATTGACCTTCCACAAAGGCCTATCATCAAGGCGGATTGTGACTTGGTGACGGATACCAGTAGAGGCACAACCCTACAGGTTGGTGACGCTAAAGTATCTACGGTAGAACACATCCTGGCTGCTTTGGTCGGCCTGAGCGTAGACAATGTGCTCATTGAACTAAATGGCCCGGAAATACCCATTATGGATGGCAGCGCCCAACCCTTTATTGAGAGTATTGAAACAGCCGGTATTCTGGAACAGGAAGCAGCCAAGATCTGGTATCAGATTGATGAAAATATCTTTCATTATGATGAGGAAAAGCAGGTCGAAATGGTGGCCATGCCTGCCACCAACGGCTTCAGTGTCACTGCACTCATTGATTTTAATAGTCCGGTATTGGGCACACAATATGCGCAGTTAAAAAATATAAGAAATTTTAAAACAGAGATCGCACCGTGCAGAACTTTTAGTTTTCTCCATGAGCTGGAAATGCTGTTAGAACATAACCTGATTAAAGGAGGTGATATCAATAATGCCATTATCATTGTTGATAAGCCGATCACTGAAAACGAAATGGATCATCTGGCCAAAGTCTTCAAAAGGGACAAGGTGGAGGTGCAAAGTGGTGGTTATTTAAATAATCTGGAACTGCGTTTCCCCAATGAGCCGGCTCGTCATAAGTTATTGGACGTTGTAGGCGATCTTGCCCTCATTGGTTATCCGATCAAGGCCAGGATCCTGGCCCACCGTCCTGGTCATAGTTCCAATGTGGCATTTGCCAAGGCCATCAAGGCGCATATTAAGCGCAACAAGCATGTTAAGGATATCCCGACTTATGATTATACGCAACCGCCGATCTACACAATCGAGCATATAGAAAAGACACTGCCTCATCGCTACCCATTCTTATTGGTAGATAAGATTATTGATCTTACCGACAGCTCCATTGTAGGCGTGAAAAATGTTACGTTTAATGAGCAGTTCTTCCAGGGGCATTTTCCGGGTAACCCGATTATGCCGGGCGTTTTACAAATTGAGGCACTGGCGCAGACAGGTGGCATTTTGTGTATCAACATGATGGGGGAAGGTGAATATGATACCTATTTTCTGAAAATCGACAATTGTAAGTTTAAGCAGATGGTTCGCCCGGGCGATACTTTACTGCTGAAGATGGAGCTGAATAGTCCGATCCGCCGCGGTCTTTGTGATATGCACGGGACGGTTTATGCCAATGGCAAAATCGCCACGGAGGCAGATATGGTCGCTCAGGTTGTCCGCAGAAAGGATAAGGATAAATAATATATATCAAAATACAGGTCTTGGGAAGGTAATTTCTCCTCAGGAAGTCATTATCACGCATTTGTGACAGTTTAATGACAATAAATAAGCGAACTTTGAGGCCTGGTTTAATTATTAACCAGGCTTTCAAGTAATCAGGTGTCAGCGCCACTTTTTTCATTTTTGCGCACTTGGTTTAATTTTTAAGTTCGATCATATACCTGGTTCGTTTTATTATTATGTATATAGTAATCCTGAATCAGTTTATATTATAAAGGCTACTTGTACTATGGATTTAGTTAGAATGACAGAGAATGAATGTTTGAGATCCGGCATGGACCTCGTCTACCGCAAGGAATATGCGGTACCTGGTTCTATTGTGTCCAGTGTTACCGCTTTCGCTTTGTCTGATGACTGGAATAAACAAGACAGTGGCATGCTGCATTACAATACAGCACAAGAAGGTGAAGGTGAGCCAACGCTCAATCTGCGGTTTTGTATCACGGGTAACCGCTACTGCAGTGATACGCAGTGCAAGGTGTGTAGTGCAAAGGATGCCTCTTCTTGCGTAAATGCACTGGATACGCTTAGTTTATTCAATTTTCAGTTTTCTCCTAATTATTTAAGTCAGTTTGCCGGCAGCGGCAAGGAGAAGAGCAAAAAGGAGCATGTACTTTCTTTTACTTATTCCACTTCATTTGTGAAGTTGTTCCCGGTTTGCCCCAGGCAGCGCACGACGCTTTCTGCGTTGTTGGAAAGAAATTATACGGGCACCATGGAAAATATTTTTATCAACTCTAAGATCCACGAGATCCTGCTCTATAGCATGGATTGCCTGATCGAGGAAAAGAACCGTGAAGTTTTCACTTGTCGGTTCTTAGCAGATGATGCTGGCCTGGATAAGATCCAGCAGGCGAAAGATATATTACTGGAAAACCTGGACTCTCCTATTACCATTAAGGAACTAAGCAAGAGAGTAGCCATTAATGAATGCTATTTGAAAAAAGGTTTTAAGGAAGTCTTCGGTACCACCATATTTGATTTTTATCAACAGCAAAGGATGGATCATGCCAAATACCTGCTTTATCAAAAGGGATTGAGCGTGACAGACGTTGCAGCCATTTTAGGGTATTCTACAATTTCTCATTTTTCTGCTGCCTTTAAGAAACAAACAGGGATTAAACCTTGTGAGCTGTTGCTTAGGCCGTAATGGATGGGTATTTGTGATTGAAAATAATCAAGAGATTCGCAAAAAGGTTAGAAAATCTAAATAAAAAGAAAGCTAGTCATGGTGAACAATGCTCAATTGTCCCATTTAAGGTAGTCATAAACAGTAAGAACAGTATTTGCCCAAAATTACATGAAAATTCAATAGTTGTATTTTAATGGTTAACTTTGTATTCAAATTTTAATAATTGAAAGGCGAATTTTATTTTCCCGAATTATCCCGAATAATCTGATGGCGCTGAAGTTGATTTTTTTGATTAGTGAAAATATGATTTTTGCCGTTTTATAATTGAATAAGATATCGAAATAACACGCGGGGCGCATAAATCAAATAAACATATGCAATTAGACTTAATCAATTCGAAAATTGGTCGGAAAAATATAATAAATAATAATTTGGCAATGCCTGACCTTTATAAAGCTGTTGGCATGGTAGGCGTATTATTTGAAAATAAGTATAGGTTTTTAAAATCGCAATTAGAGCGATATTATGAAGTTGATGGGAGAACTATAGAACGCATTTTGGTAAATAACTCCGATGAATTATCAAATAGTGGTTATGAGGTTATGACCGGAGAACGTTTAAAATTGTTTAAAAAATCACTTCTTGATTCTTCCAATTTAAATGATCTAGAGCACAGCTCGATAATAAAGGCCCCTTCCTTGGGTGTATTCACTTTTAAATCTTTTTTAAATATAGGAATGTTACTTGTGGATTCCGAAAGAGCTAGACAAACCAGATCTTTAATATTAGATATTGTTATTGATGTTTTAAATAAACGATCTGGAGGTAAAACTAAATTTATAAATCAAAGAGAAGAAAAGTATCTTCCTGCTGCGCTAGATGAGTTCATTTATAGGAAAAAATTTATAGATGCAATTGATTTGTATATAGTTGATAATAATTTCAAGTACAGTCAATTAACGGATAAGGTTTATAAAAGTATTTTTAAAGAAAATTCTAACGAATATAGAAAAATTTTGAGATTGAGTTCGAATGATAGTGTTCGGTCTACATTATATAGTGAGGTGCTTCGTATTGTGTCAGATTTTGAGAATGCATTTGCAAAAAAATTAAAATTAGCTTTTGAAAACAAGGGAGAGAAGTTAAGTTTAACTGAAGCTCATGAATTATTTAATGAATTCTCCGAAAAAGCACTGCTTTTGATGGAAGCATCTGTAAAGGATGCAAGAAACAAGATGGCCAGCCGAGATTTAGCCTTTAGAGATGCTTTGCACGAGAAATTAGCAAATTATTTAAAGGATGTACCAGCAGAAGATTTTGAGAAGTTTCTCGGAGAACAAAGTTTGAATTTAGAAAGACAATTAGAATTGAATAAGGATGTATTTAAACGGTTAAAAGATAGATAAATGATATACATTAGCTCGGCGCAAATCATTTCTACGCATGATAAAGTTCTAAATATATCGGGTGGCAGGCCAGGTGTTAAAAATATTGAATATTTGGAAAGTGTTGTCCAAAATATTCAAATTGATCATTATTATCCCGAAATTGAAAGTAAATTAACCCATCTCGTTTTTTCTATCAATAAATTCCACGCATTTATTGATGGAAATAAACGGACTTCCATTGCAGCTGGAGCGCTTTTTTTGGAATATAACGGATTTGACGGGTTAGTTAGTAAATTTATTCGTGAGATGGAAAACATTGCCGTCTGTGTGGCTGAAAATTTTATAGACAAAGAAGTTTTAGAAGAAATAATATATTCAATTCTTTTTGAAAGTGATTATAGCGAGGAATTAAAAATGAAAATAATAATGGCGCAAGGCAAGATGGATGATATTGCCAGCAATTTGGATGATATTTATTAATAAATATTTTTTTTATAATTTTATATAGCTATTATTAACTCTACAACGTATTGCGCATATTAATATATACTCTAATTAAGTAATTGAAATACAATAAGTTACCCAAATTACTATTGATGTTACCGACATCGATGTCGGTAACATCAATATTTTTTATACAAGGATAAATTGCATCATTAAGTAATATTTTGATTTTGAACAGCCGTAAAAAAAACGATACCAATTATCGATAAAAACGGATCCACCCCATTTTAATCAATCAAATCTCACCATTCACAAATCCAACACCCAGTATTAGGATTTTTTACTTCCCAGTTACCCAATTTAATATTCTTTTTTAGCCTTTAATTGTTTAGGCACAAAACACACCTTTATAAATTTATACTAGATTATTCAAAATGACTTACGTCTATAATTTACAAGTAAATTACCCCAATGATCCCTTCTTAAGGTGATTCTCAAAAAAGCATTTAAGCAATCATCTAAAACGAGCAAGGCTGCCTATCACTTATATGCGACAGACAGCCTTGCTCGTTTATATCAAACATCCCTCTTCCTTTACACTTATCCCAGCTCTGGATAAAGCGGGAATTGCGTCATAAACTCATTGACCTGCTTTTTAACAGCAGCAATCACTTGTTCATCTTCTGCATTAGTCAGAATCTTATCAACAGAATCTGCTATAAAGCCCATATGCTCCTCTTTCATGCCACGAGTAGTTACTGCTGCTACCCCAAAACGAACTCCAGAAGTAACAAAAGCAGATCTGTCATCAAAAGGCACCATATTTTTATTGGCTGTGATTTCAGCTTTTACCAGCGCCTGTTCGGCTTTCTTACCACTGATATCTTTATTTCTAAGATCAATCAGCATTAGATGGTTGTCTGTGCCACCACTGATGATATTATAATCTTTGTCAACAAAAGCCTTAGCAAGCGCCTGGGCATTTTTCTGTACCTGATGGGCATAGGCCGTATAATCGTCACTTAGAATCTCACCAAAAGCGATGGCTTTTGCAGCGATAACGTGTTCTAACGGGCCGCCCTGTATACCTGGGAACACGGCCAGATCCAACAGTGCACTCATTTTGCGAACATTGCCCTTATTATCTGTCTGGCCCCATGGGTTATCAAAATCATTACGCATCATGATAATACCCCCTCTAGGTCCGCGAAGGGTTTTATGCGTAGTAGAAGTAACGATATGACAATGATCAAATGGGTCTTTTAAAAGTTTTTTAGCGATCAGCCCTGCTGGATGCGCAATATCTGCCATTACCAAGGCGCCAACTTCATCGGCTACTTTGCGGATACGTTCATAATCCCAATCCCTGCTATACGCACTGGCGCCACAAATAATCATTTTGGGTTTCAGGGTGCGCGCCTGATTTTCAAGCATTTCATAGTCAATCAGACCGGTCTCTTTGACAACGCCATAAAAATGCGCATCATAGAGTTTTCCGCTATAGTTCACTGGAGAACCATGGGTCAGGTGTCCGCCCATGCTTAAGTCCAGTCCCAGAATTTTATCGCCAGGTTGCAAACAAGCCAGATGAACAGCTGCATTTGCCTGAGCACCACTGTGTGGTTGCACATTGGCGTAGCTAATATTAAAAATTTCTTTTAAACGATCGATGGCCAGTTGTTCGGTCTGGTCTACAATTTCACATCCGGCATAATATCTTCTACCTGGATAACCTTCCGCATATTTATTCGTTAATACGGACCCCATTGCCTGAATGACCTGAAGACTCGTAAAGTTCTCAGATGCAATCAGTTCAATGCCACTTCTCTGACGATGTAACTCTTGATTAATTAGATCGAATACTTGGCTATCTCTTTGCATTGATTCTATTTTTGAAATTTAGTGTAATTTGGGCGTGAATTTACTACATTCGTGCAAAATAGCGGTACAAATAGGTAAAATAATTATCTTACAATAACGACTATTCGTGCGTTTTAGGATAATCAACTACAGAAAAAACGTTTCATGAAAGCAATTATTCCGGTAGCCGGAACAGGTGCCAGACTTCGTCCTCATACGTATACACAGCCAAAGGCACTGCTGCCCCTGGCTGGCAAAACCATATTGAATTTTATCGTAGACCAGCTAAAAGATGCTGGTATTCAGGAATTTATATTTATCATTGGCTATTTAGGTGAAAAAATAGAGGAATATGTACAATATACCTACCCTGAACTAAATTGTCAATACGTTTTTCAGTCTTCAAGGATTGGTACCGGCCCTGCCATTGCACTCACCAGGGACCTTGTAGGGGATGATGAAGTCTTTATTGTCATGGGGGATACTATCTGTGATTTTGATATCAAATCCGTACTGGATAGTCCCTATTCCATGATTGGTGTTCAAAAGGTGGATGACCCCAGGGGATTTGGGGTGGCGGAGATCGGTAGAGACGGCTTTGTGGAACATTTGGTGGAGAAGCCCAAAATCCCCATGAGCAATACAGCGCTAGTGGGGTTGTATAAGATCAAAGAGACCGATATTATGTATGATTGTCTCTCCCATATCTTTTCCCAGAATATTACCACAGAAGGACAGTTTCACCTGACAGATGCCCTGCAGTGTATGATTCACCGGCAGGCCAAAATCCAGACTTTTAAGGTGAAACATTGGTATGATTGCGGCCGCAAAGAAACTTTACTTGAAACCAATGCGCTACTACTTAAGAAAATCGGCAATGAAATAGATCCCACGGCCCAGATCGAAAACGCCATTATTAAACCGCCCGTCAGTATAGGACCTGGCAGTCGGGTCTCCAATACCATTATCGGTCCACATGCCTCTATCGGTGCCAATACCGTCATAGAAGCCTCTGTGATCAGAGACTGCATAATCGGCTCTTTTTCTAATCTGCATGAGGTGGTACTGGATAATTCTCTGATCGGTAATGATGCCAGTGTAAAAGGACTCAGTAGAAATTTAAATATCGGGGATAATACAGAAATCGATTTTGGGTAACCCCCCGCAGTACCCACACAATTTACGCCCTTCTATTCAAAGCATGTCAATACTCCCCTATCCAATTGTCATTGAGGTCTCTATCGACTTTTAATGGACTCAATGCAATGAAGCCAGTTCAGCACAATTTGTAGGCCTCCAGGAGTCATAAAAGACTCCGGATGAAACTGCAATCCATAAACAGGCAAGCTTTTATGGCAGATAGCCATAACCACCTCGCGCGGATGTTCTTTATCAGCTGCTGGTAAAATCGCCGTGGCCAGTACGCTTAACGCTGGTACTGCCGACTGATTATCCATGCCCCAGGAATGATAGAGCCCTACTTTAATGGGGGTAGCTAAACCGTCAAAAAGGTGCATTGCTGAACAATTTTCCACGTTATTTACAATGTGTACTCCTGCGCCTGATTGAGATTGAGTTTCTGCCTGCGCCTGGGAGTCATTCTTAGTTTGAGTACCAGTCATTAACTTAGTTTCCGTGCCAAAAGGCGTATTAGTCCCTTTTGCACAGGACTCCCCCTTCAATAACAACGCTACCTGCCTGCCATGCTGAATATGGGAAAGATTATACAACCGGCCACCAAAGTACCGGACAATGGTCTGGAGCCCCAGGCAAATACCTAGTATAGGAACAGGCATTAGGGCGCCTTGCCTGCCTTCTGCTGCACAGAGCAGGAAGTCCAGTAGGCGCTTTACGGCAGGATAATCCTCCGGCAACCCGGGTCCGGGAGATAGGACCACCCCGTCATAGCCAAGGCATTCATAAAGATTTTTTGGGGCAACGCGTCTACGGACCAAACCTTTACGGACGTGACCTTCTTTCCTGCCCCTTCAAAAAGACCGGCAAGATTGTAGGTAAATGAGTCATTATGGTCAATTATTAATATTTTTGCGCCCACTGGAACTTATAGAATGATAACAAACGCAAAGGAAGTATTTTTTCAGCGGATAAATACGCTCTATCAGGCAAAAAAGCCATTTTTCTTTCTAACGGACTATGAAGGAAAGCAAATGGAAGTGACTGCCTTGGAGGAGCTGGATGAACATGTTTGTTTCCAGGCTCCCTACTTATCCTTTCCTAGTAGCAACCAACAGGCGTTTTTACTGCCGGATAAACCGCTACTTTGGCAAAAACACCCAATTTCCTTTGCAACCTATCAAAAATCGTTTAACCTTGTTAAAGAAGCACTCCAGCAAGGCAATACTTACCTGGTCAATCTGACCTGCAGTACACCGGTAGAGACTAATCATTCACTACTTGAACTCTACCAGCTGGGTCATGGTAAATACAAACTACTATATAGAGATCAATTTGTTCATTTTTCACCAGAGCCTTTTATACGGATAGCAGGTAATACCATCAGCAGCTATCCCATGAAAGGAACTATAGAGGAAGATGAATTAAATGCGGCAGATACCTTACGTGCAAGTGAAAAAGAAATTGCCGAACAGTATACCATCGTTGACCTGATTCGCAATGATCTTTTCCAGGTGGCCACCCAGGTAGAAGTAGCCAGTTTTAGGTACCTGGAAAAGCTAAAGACCAATCAAAAAGATCTATATACGGTGAGCTCTCATATTACAGGTAGCTTAAGACCTGCTTATCTGAATCACCCCGGAGACGTTTTAAAAGCCATGCTGCCCGCCGGATCCATTACCGGTGCCCCAAAAGCCTCCACCCAAAAGATCATCCGGCAGGCAGAAATCCATAACAGAAACTATTATACCGGGGTCTGGGGTTATTATAACGGAGAAATACTGGACTGTTGCGTTATTATCCGCTATTTGGAAAGTACGCCAGTTGGCTTTATCTTTAAAAGTGGCGGCGGGATTACTTCGCTTAGTGATCCTAAGGCTGAATATCAGGAAATGATCTCAAAAATATATGTACCCCTTCCTTGAATCCATACGACTCGAACACCAGAAATTGCACTTTATGCCCTTGCATGAAGCGCGATTTGTCCGTACCCAAAAAGATAACTGGGGCCGGGTAATCTATACGGATCTGCAAAAACTGATACAGCAAAGTCCTGGATTTCCCGGAGATAATACAGGTGCTAATCCAGGAGATAATCCAGGAGATAATCCAAACGATAACGCAAAAGTTCATCATAAATATAAATGCCGCGTTGTCTATAGCCAGACAGATATTAGCATTCAATTTATCCCTTATACCCCAAAAGTCATTCTACAGCTTAAAACGGTCACTCAGGATCCTATTGATTACCATTACAAATCCACCAACAGAAAAGTTTTTGAAATACTTACTAAGGGACTCGCTTCAGATACAGAAATCCTGATCTTTAAAAATGGATTACTGACGGACAGTAGCTTTTCCAACCTGGCATTATATGACGGAAATACCTGGTGGACCCCAAAATCGCCTTTATTGTCCGGGGTACACAGAAGGCACCTTTTGGACAACCACACGCTTAAAGAAGTTGATATTACCATGGCCGATCTTCCTTCTTTTCAAAAAATAAAACTTATCAATGCCATGATGGACTGGGAAGATACATGGCAATTGCCCATAACGGCCATAGAAGGGATATTGAAATAAGGGAATAATATTTACCGGCGTATTGCTTATTGCTGCATTGAAAAGGAGAAAACGTAAATCCTGCATTTTATTATTTCAGAAAAAAGACGATTCAGTAACATTGGTTTTAACAGCGGACTAAAATGCTCCCCCCAACTTGCATCAAAATTTCATTTTAGATGTGACGGGAAAAATGGAAGAAAGGGAGAATATAGGTAACAAATAATTTTTGGAGTAAAATAATGGCAGATATAACTATTTCTTTAGTTGGCAATAGCCTAATTACCGCATAAATTATCAAAACCTTTATATCAGCTGAGTTTAAAATATTTAAGACTTCAAGTGGCACGGATATTCAGGTTGTACTGGAGAATGATTCAGTATGGCTTGATGCTCATTTGATTGCAAAATTGTTTGACGTAAATAGTCCCGCAGTTGTTAAGCATATCCAGAAAATATATAATACTGGCGAATTTTACCATCTGCTTCAACCTGTTCCATAATGGAACAAATTGAAGCAGATGGTAAAATTCGCAAAATGTATCAATATAACTTGGATGTAATCATTTCGGTCGGATATCGCGCTAATTCCAGGAAAGCAACACAATTTCACTAATGGGCGACTGGTAGACTAAAATAATATCTGGTAGAAGGGGTTGCTATCAATCTATGGCGTTTGGCACAATTACAGCGAACGATTCAAATAATCCGTGGGACTGTAAGTTCTCCATTCCAATTGTTACGGTGGTAATTGTTACGACCGTAACAATTACCACCGTAACAATAACGACCATTTCCTCATTATCCATTGAAGGGGCGCTAAATTAAAATGCTGTTTTTGCAGAGCGTATCAAACGCTCCACAAAAACAGCATTTTGTTTTCTTTATTTTCTCGTTTTCTCGGCTTTTCAGCCTTATTCGACTACCATCCACCGCTGGCTCCGCCGCCACCACTGCTGCCGCCACCAAAACCTCCGAATCCGCCGCCGCCGAAGCCACCTCCGCCGCCACCAAATCCACCACCACCGAAGCCGCCGCTACCACCGCGGCCCATGGCACTGCCAAGGATCATCGGTAAAATGATATTGGACCAGCCGCCACGACTGGCAACGCCGCCCCCTCCACCTTTGCCCCCTTTAGAAGCAATAACAATAAAGATGACAATGGCCAGGATAATAAAAAATACAACAGCACTCCCTCCTGAATCATCAGAACGGTCACGTGCTACCTTGTATTCTCCGGCCGCCGCCTTTTCCAGTGAATTAATGGCCTGGTCAATACCCCGGTAATAGTTTTCCTGTCTAAAATTTGGGGCCAGGTCATTTTCAATAATGCTTTTAGATTGTACATCGGTTATAGCCCCTTCCAGCCCATAGCCTACTTCGATTTTTATCTTTTTATCATTAGCTGCAATAAGCAGTAAGACACCATTGTTGTTCTTTTTGCCTCCAATCCCCCAGGATCTGAATAGCTTAGTGGCATACTCCTCAATTGGATAGCCATTCAGCGTAGGGATAATGACGACACTAATCTGATTGGAAGTACTGTCATCGAAGGCAACCAGCTTATTTTCCAGGATCTCTGCCTGCTCCGGGATCAGAATCCCCGCCTTATCCACCAATAACCTCGGTGGATTAGGTACAGGTAATAATGCCACATCCTGTGCATAAGTATGAACACTTGCAAAAGTGACCATACACAGTAAGATCAATAATAAACTCCGAAATTTTGAAGGGAAAGAAAAAGACACGTATAAATATGTTTTAAAGCTATTTGCCATAGACAATATCGTCCGGCAGCTCGTTGATGTCATTTATTTTATCATAGGGGAAGGCGCTTTTTAGCGCATCCCCTATGGATAATATAATTAGTTTAAGTCCACTACCATAGGCCTGTTCACGAAAATGGTCTTTGACCTGCTGTAATTTCTGTTTCCAAAAATCAAGGCCTACTTTCTGGTGGATACCCTCATCGCCAAAGACCGCCAATTGCCGGTCTTTCATGGCCAGATATATCAGCACCCCGTTTCTGGAAGCTGTCTCGTACATGTGGAGTTCATCAAATACCTCTTTTGCTCTGTCAAGCGCATCTACATATTTGCAGCGCCCTTCAACATAGAGCCTGATCTCACCACTGGTGGCCGTTTCTGCCGTCTTGATGGCCTGAACAATTTCCGCTTGCTGTTCAACAGTAAAATATCCAGGGTCTTTTTTCTTATTAAATAAACTCATTACACAAGGTTTAATCCGCACCCGCCTGTTAATATAAATAACCAAAGGGTCTGCGGCTGACAGCTCAGCTGATTATTTAATATTAAAATTAATATCCGGTGCTTTCTCTGCACCTGCATCCGCTTTATAATAAGCCTTGGCATGGAAGCCAAAAAGACCGGAGAGTATATTTTTAGGGAAGGTTTTTACCGTCAGGTTATAGCTATTGACTGCCGCATTATAATCTCTGCGCGCAACATTAATCCTGTTTTCCGTACCCTCTATCTGAGTCTGGAAGTCCTGGAACGCTTTAGTCGTTTTCAGATCAGGATAGGCTTCAGAGACCGCCATCAACCGGCTAAATGCTCCTTGTAACTGTGCCTGTGCGGCCTGATATTTAGCCAGGCTTTCCGGATCATTGATATCCACCGTAACACTGGTGGCCTTTGAGCGCGCACTGATCACATCATTTAACGTTGATTTCTCAAAATTAGCAGAACCCTCAATGGTTTTAATAACACTGTTATATAGGTCTGTGCGGCGCTGGTAATTGGTTTCTACATTACTCCAGACTTGCTGTACCTGCTGATCCTGTTTGACCAGACCGTTATATCCATTACAGCCATAAACGCCTAAAATAATGGCGAGAACTACAATAATAATCCAACCTTTCTTCATGGGTTTTTAATTTTAAATGGTTCATTTTGGCTGCCATAAGCTTCAATTCAGGCAGCACAGTTTATTAAAAATAGGTTTTTTTGTGGGTTTTACCGAAAATTTCGGGCAATTTTTGTCAAATGGCCCGTAAATCTATTTTTACGGGCCATTTGAGCCATGGGCGGTACAAATAGCTCAACACTTTTTACCTGATTACCCTGTTATTTTATGCCATAGCGGCTTGTACAGTCTGGATCAGATCGTTTATAGCGATCCGTTGCTGCTCCATAGAATCCCGGTGGCGGATAGTAACCGTCTGATCCTCCAATGACTGATGATCCACGGTAACACAAAACGGTGTACCAATGGCATCCTGTCTGCGATAGCGCTTGCCGATGGCATCTTTCACCTCATAAAAACACCTGAACTGCTGGGCACATTTCTGGTAGATATCATGAGCCAGTTCGGGTAGCCCGTCCTTTTTGGTCAGTGGGAAAATGGCTAGTTTCACGGGTGCGATCTTAGGGGAAATATGCAGCACCACCCGCTGATCCGTAGAACCATCCTCTTTGGTGATTGTTTCCTCCTCATAGCTATTGGAGAGTATGGACAAAAACATACGGTCCAGACCAATGGAGGTCTCAACTACGTAAGGAACATAGTGCTTATTGATTTCTGTATCAAAATAAGTCAGTTTTTTACCGCTGAACTCCTGATGACGACTAAGGTCATAATCTGTACGGGAGTGAATGCCTTCCAGTTCCTTAAAACCAAAGGGGAATTCAAATTCAATGTCCACTGCGGCATTGGCATAATGCGCCAGTTTCACGTGATTGTGGAAACGTAATTTTTCTTTGGGCGTTCCAAGGCTTAAATGCCAGTCAAAACGGGTTTGTTTCCATTTTTCATACCACTCCAGTTCGGTGCCGGGGCGCACAAAAAACTGCATTTCCATTTGCTCAAATTCCCGCATTCGGAAGATAAACTGCCTGGCCACAATTTCATTTCTGAAGGCCTTGCCAGTCTGGGCAATCCCAAAAGGGATTTTCATGCGGGCAGTCTTTTGCACATTGAGGAAATTTACGAAAATGCCCTGCGCGGTTTCCGGTCGCAGGTAGATGGTATTAGCTTCCTCGGTTACTGACCCCAGCTGGGTATCAAACATCAGGTTAAACTGACGAATATCCGTCCAATTGGCCGTCTTACTGACGCTGCAGACAATCTTTTGATCATCCAGCAGTTGACGTAGACCAGTGTAATCATCAGCCGCCAGGAGTCTGTCCATTTCAGCGAGCAGCTGCTCTGCCGCCTCAGCCTCTCCGCCGCCTTTCAACTCCGCCGCCTTGGCCTCAATCAGGTGATCTACTCTATATCTTTTTTTGCTGTCTTTATTATCGATCATCGGGTCACTAAAGCTATCCACGTGACCACTCGCTTTCCAGGTGGTGGGATGCATAAAGATGGCTGCATCAATGCCTACGATATTCTCATGTAACTGGGTCATGGATTTCCACCAGTAATCACGGATATTTTTTTCAGCTCACTGCCATAAGGACCATAATCATATACGGCACTTAAGCCATCATAGATTTCTGAACTAGAGAAAACAAAACCGTATTCTTTTGCATGCGAAATAATCGCCTGGAATTTTCCTTCTTCTTGTTGGGTACTCATATGGCAAATATAATTAAGACTTCAAAACGAAGGCATCTTTTTGGTAAAAATTCGGATAGATCTGCCTCAATTTAGATAAACAAGTGCCGATGCACGGTTTATGGCTCACTAATCCAGGCAGTAGATCCTTTAACCTTTGACTATACCCCCTTAACTTCCACTGCCGCTTTTATTGTCAGCACCACTGCTGCATCCGCCTGTTTTAAAAAGCAATAAGCACTGGCTTTGATCCAGCTTGAATCCGCCCAGTGCTTATTATCCAATATTTTATACGCTAATGTAGATGAGAGCCATTCAGTCGGCGATACTTTTACAAGCCAGGCGACCGGCTCACGGCCTGCATCCTCAATTAGTGTACTTTTGAGTAAACGTGTTGATCATCGTGGTAATTTTCCTCAGTTTTCGTAAGCGTTGAGGACAAGTATTCATCAAGGGAGACTTTCTGGAGCTTTTCCTTCTTATTATTTTCTTTGGCCAGTTGTGCCAGTCTGAGCTGCTCCAGTTTTTTATTCCGGATTTTAATGGCTAAATATAGTAAACCAGTTGCCATTACTAATAATACACCGATCGCAATGGTGGCATTCCATCCCAAGGCTACCATGCCAATGGCTGCTGCCATAAAAAAGGTCGTAACCCCCACCAGCGTACCGGCTACCTGACTGGCATTCAAACCGATATCCAGTAGCACATGGTGCACATGGGTTCTGTCCGCATGAAAAGGAGAAAATCCTCTTAGAATCCTTGTGGTAAATACCCTAAAGGTATCATACACAGGAACAATAATCGCAGCCAGTGCAATAACTACCCCACCATTACCCCTTTAAATAATCCGCTCAAAGGAGAGGAAGCCGGAAGCAAGTTCATTTTAGAAACAAAGGAGATGGCCATTACCGAGGCCAGAAATCCAAGTATTAAGGATCCGGTATCCCCATAAAGATCTTTGCAGGGGCAATATTGTATCTTAAAAAGCCCGCTACCGCACCGGCAATGGTAAAGCATAGCATGGCAGAGCCGATATTTTTATTGATAGCGAAAAGCACTCCCAAAAAGGTAAACAGCAACATACTCAGGCTACCTGCTAATCCATCTACCCCATCAATCAAATTGAACGCATTGGTTACGAAGGTGATACCGACAACAGACAACAAAAAACTAACCAGGTAAGGTAATTGGTGAATCCCTAAAAACCCTTGCAGATTTTCCAGGCGGATCCCCGCCAGGTAGACCACGATAATGGCTGCTACCAGCTGGGCTAAGAATTTCTTATAAGGATCAATGGCGACCAGGTCGTCTTTAAGCCCGGTAACAAATAACAGGAAACTAGCACCCAAAATACAGTTCCAACCTGTAAAATAGAAACCGACATTAAAAATAGAAGCCACAAATATAAATGCAGAGAAAATACCGATTCCGCCCAGATTTGGGGTTACATTTACATGTTTTTTGCGGTGATCGGGTTTATCCAGCAGTCTTTTCTTTTTAGCAACAAAAATAATATTGGGTATGGAAAAAATAGTGATTCCCATAGCCAGCAGGAACATAGCGATGTATATATAGACTACAGATTGTGATAGGTCAAAATATTTCATGCAAAGTCTAATTAACGTAACTAAGGCAATATAATATATTAAAATACGCGCCTTCAGAGAATTGATAAAAACACAATTTACGTGCCGTATTTCCTTTTAAATCTCAATATACTACCTGCGGTAAGGGTCGAAAAATGTTGATATATGCAAAAATATACTAAATAACCCAAACACTTACAAAATTTTACAGAAATTGTGGCTTTTGAGCTTAACCTTATGTAACGGGCAAATGTACCAGTGCGCTACACCCCTTTAAATTTATTTAGCATAGAGAGCAATCCATTCTGCGATCAGCACCATGTATTTGGGTACTCCGGCAGATTGCAATACTTTTGTAGCATAATAAACACGTAGCATGAATTCAACCAAGCGTTATCTCATAACAGCGGCACTACCTTATGCCAATGGACTCAAACATATCGGTCATCTGGCGGGCGCTTATTTGCCCGCAGATATTTATGTGCGTTACCTCAGAGCCCAGCAAAGAGAAGTGCTTTTTGTCTGTGGCAGTGACGAACATGGGACTGCCATTCCCATCCAGGCCAAAAAGGAAGGTACTACTGCTCAAGCGATTATAGATAAATACCATCCCATTATCAAGCAGAATTTCAAGGATCTGCTCATTAGCTTTGACATCTATCACCGCACCTCCGCTCCCATTCACCATGAGACGGCCAGCGCCTTTTTTAAAAAGCTCAATGACCAGGGTGATCTGGAAATAAAAGAAAGCGAACAATATTATGATGAGCAGGCGGCTACCTTTTTAGCGGACCGCTTCATCCAGGGAACCTGCCCCAATTGTGGCTTTACGCAGGCTTTTGGAGATCAGTGTGAAAAATGCGGGACCAGTCTTAGTCCGGAACAGTTAATTGACCCGGTCAGCACACTTAGCGGTAATAAGCCGGTGAAAAAAAGCACTAAACACTGGTATCTTCCCCTTGACAAGCATGAAAGCTGGCTCAGACAGTGGATTTTAACCGAGCACAAAGATGATTGGAAGGGCAACGTACTGGGTCAGTGCAAGAGCTGGCTGGATGGCGGCCTGCAACCACGTGCCGTAACCCGGGATCTGGACTGGGGCGTAAAAGTGCCGGTTCCAGGCGCCGAGGGTAAGGTACTATATGTATGGTTTGATGCCCCCATCGGGTATATCAGCGCGACAAAGGCCTATTGCAAAGAACACGGAATGGACGCCGATATTCTTTGGAACGATAAAGATACCAAGCTAGTACACTTTATTGGAAAAGATAATATTGTTTTTCATTGTATTATCTTTCCCGTAATGCTCAAACTGCATAACAATATCCTGCCGGATAATGTTCCGGCCAATGAATTTGTCAATCTGGAAGGCGATAAGATGAGCACCAGTCGTAACTGGAAGCTGGAAATGCAGGATTATATCGATGATTTTATCAATAAAGAAAATGGTGGTCCTGCCATGGCTGATGTATTGAGGTACTATCTGACGACCATTATGCCGGAATCCAAAGACAGTGAGTTCACCTGGAAGGGATTTCAGGATGCCAATAACAGTGAACTGGTAGCTATATTCGGCAACTTTGTTAACCGGAGCTTTGTGCTGATGCATAAACTCTGTAAAGGCAAAGTCCCCCCTTTGCATGCCACACGCCTGGACAGCAAGGATCAACAATTGATCAAAGACATTGAAGATGCTAAAATCAAAATTGAACAAAGTATTGAACATTATAAGTTCCGTGAAGCTTTATTTGAGGTGATTGATCTGGCCCGTAAAGGCAATCGCTATATGCAGGAAAAAGAGCCATGGATTGTAGCTAAGACGCTGGAAGAAAATCCTTTAAATCAACAACTGATTGACAATTGCCTGCACCTTTGCCTGCAACTGACGGCTAACCTGGCTATTTTCATTAATCCGTTTTTGCCCCAGACAGCCCAAAGGCTTTGTCATATGATGAAGGTGGTGGATAAAATGCTGGAATGGAAAAACGGCGGTCGTATTAAGCTACTCAGCGTAGGCTACAGCCTTCGCGCCCCTGAGTTACTGTTCCGCAAAATTGAAGACAGCGAGATTCAGCAACAGCTCGAAAAATTAAAAGCAGGTGCTGCTAAGGCAGATGCAGCCAAGGCAAAAACCGAGGCGGCATTAACTGGTGATAATAAGCAACCATTAAGCCAGGAGCCGACAGTTCCCTCTGACAGCAAGGCTGAAATCCAGTTTGATGATTTTGCCAAGATTGACCTTAGAGTGGGTACCATAAAAACCGCTGAACGCATCCCCAAAGCAGACAAACTTCTAAAACTGGAAGTGGATATGGGAGAGGAAGTGCGTACCATTTGCTCTGGTATAGCGCAGCATTTTACACCAGAGGAGATCATAGGTAAACAAGTAACCGTGGTGGCCAATCTGGCGCCCCGCAAAATGCGCGGGATCGAAAGTAATGGTATGATTCTCATGAGCGAAGACCACACAGGAAAACTGGTATTTGTTGGTCCCGATAGCCTGGTTCCAAATGGGAAAACTGTAAATTAGGGTAAATAAGCGATCCCTTGCGGAATTTAGCCGGGGAAGGGACACAATACTCTAAAACCAATTTTAAAAGCCAAAAGCGCTAAGCAATGTAAATTTGCTTAGCGCTTTTGGCTTTACTGCAGCTTATTTGTACAAACAAACAGTCAATTAATATCAAACATGTTCAAAACTGCCGGCCGCAGTACGGCTTTTACTTTGATAAAGTTCATAAGCCCCGAATAGAACCGCAGAAAACACCAAAGTAGACAGCAGACTAAAAGGAAAATAAAAAGGAAAACCGGCAATATAACAGGCTTTAAGTCCCGCTGTTGTCATCGGATAAAATCCGGCAAATGCCCAAACTCCGAGATTGGATAAAAGGAAAAACACCGTTGGCGCAATCAGCGAGGCAAGACCAACGGATAATAGACCTGGTTTTTTGATCCCAAACCCTATAAAGGTCAATAAAGCAAAAAGGACATAATTCAATAGCTGGCCATCATAAAAGCCAGGCGTTGTCCAGGCACCCATTTTATACAATAGCTGTATTAATACATCGCAGATAAAAAAACTGAGTAGCGGTAATAAAAAGGCATATTTCTTATCCTTTTTAAAGATGGCTCCGCCAAAGATAGCCATGGCATACATCGGCGTGACGCCGTATATTCCAGCAGGCATAGGGATCAACCGCATGACAACAGCCAGGGTGATCAAGAGGCCAAAACAGATCATTACCTTTGATTTCTTTTCCACGGGTACAATATATTTTTATGATGTTCCACAAAATTAGCAACAATTCAAGGGAATCCCAAGATTTCTTTGTGGTGGGCTCAATAATCACCCGGTAAAACCTCAAAAAGGAATAAAAAAACCTCCACTAAATAGGTTTCTATTTTAGCGGAGGTTCTTTTTATACCTTTTCTAATGTTTACAACACAACAATCATTCTATTGCAGTTGCAGACAGTAGTGCTTATTTTGCTGCTTCTTCAGTTGACTCGCCAGCTGCATCGTCTGCTTTAGGCGCTTCAGCTTCAATAGCAGGTGCTTCAGGTGCTGATTCAGCCACTGGAGCCTCTGGAGCCTTTTCTTCTACAACTTCCACATCTTCAATAGCAGATGCTGTTGTTGGTTCAGCGCTTGCAGTAGTAGCATCAGTTGCTTTCTTTGCAGCGCTGCGGCTACGACGGGTTCTCTTGGCTGCTTCCTGGTTTTCACCAGCTGCAGCTGATTTGCCGTATACTTCATTGAAGTCTACCAGTTCGATCATTGCCTTTTCGCCATTGTCACCAGGACGGATGCCCAATTTGATGATGCGGGTATAACCACCTGGACGATCACCGATTTTAGGGCCAACCACAGTGAAAAGTTCTTTCACCGCTGTCTTATTCTGCAAAAAAGAGAATACCAGACGGTGGTTGTGACTGATCTGCGCTTCAGAAGCGTTCTTCTTTGTCTTTGTAATCAATGGTTCTACATATTTACGCAGTTCCTTTGCTTTTGCAAGCGTGGTTACAATTCTCTTATGTGTAATCAGCTGGGCAGCCAGATTAGAAAGAAGGGCATCTCTGTGCGCTTTTTTGCGACCTAAATTGTTTTGTTTATCTCCGTGACGCATTTTTGTTGAATTTTATACTTACACCGTGTCAAGGAATGTAAGCACCGGCCTTTATTGGCCTATGTGATAAAAAATTAATCGTTTACTTCTACACCCATACGAATGAGATCCATGCCAAATTGCAGGCCTCTTTCGTGTAACACCTGTTCGATCTCGGTGAGTGATTTCTGTCCGAAGTTGCGGAATTTCATCAGATCTTCCTGTTCGTATTGAACCAGTTCACTGAGAGAGTTGATCTTAGCTGCTTTCAGGCAGTTAAAGGCACGAACGGAAAGATCCAGATCTTCCAGCGGCGTCTTTAATACCTTACGCAATTGCAGCACAGTTTCATCGACCACATCTTCTTTCTTATCCTCTTTGCTGTCAAAGGTGATGTTTTCATCTGTGATGATCATTAAGTGCTGGATCATTATGCGAGAAGCTTGTTTAACAGCATCTTCGGGATGAATGGTACCGTCTGTAGTGACATCCAGTAACATTTTTTCGTAGTCAGTGCGCTGTTCAACACGGTAGTTTTCAATAGCGACCTTTACATTCTTGATCGGGGTATGAATAGAGTCGATGGCGATGTAACCAAAGGGTGCATCTTTCACCTTGTTCTCTTCAGAGGGAACATAACCGCGGCCTTTGGCAATGGTTAGTTCGATATCCAGTTTTGCGGATGGATCCAGAACACATAAAACGAGTTCAGGGTTCATCACTTCAAAATTAGGAGTGGCTTCACCGATATTACCGGCGGTAAACTCAGGTTTGCCCTTGATGGACAAAACGACCTTTTCAGGACCCAGGTCCTGATCTACCGTCTTTTTAAAGCGTACCTGTTTCAGGTTCAGAATCAATTCTGTTACGTCTTCTGTAACACCAGGGATAGTCGCAAACTCATGGTCTACGCCATCAATTTTGATTCCTACAATCGCATAACCTTCCAGAGAGCTTAACAGGACTCTGCGCAGTGCGTTACCGATCGTTAAACCAAAACCGGGCTCCAGCGGACGAAATTCAAATTTACCATCGAAATCATTAGCCTTCTGCAATACGATTTTGTCTGGTTTCTGAAAGTTTAATATTGCCATATTAAAACTTGATTTTATTGAGCTTTCGGGCTTTATGGAAAAGCCCGAAAGATATTTGTTTTAGAAAAGATTGTGCGAATATAAAGAAATGGTTCCAAAACCATTTCTGCTGTCCGTTATTTAGAGTACAACTCTACGATCAGCTGTTCTTTGATGTTCTCAGGAACGCTCTCTCTTTCCGGGAAGGTAATGAATGTACCTTTCTTTTCTGCTTCGTTCCAGTCTAACCAACTGAATTTAGGGTTTTTACCACGGATCTGGGAGGTCAGAGAAGCATTGGCTTCACTTTTTTCTTTCAGACCGATGATATCGCCTGGTTTCAGACGGTAAGAAGGGATATTTACAACATCTCCGTTAACAGTGACATGCTTGTGGCTCACCAGCTGACGGGCAGCAGGACGAGAAGCAGCCAGGCCTAAACGATAAACGGTGTTATCCAGACGAGCTTCCAGTAATTTGATCAGGTTTTCACCAGTGATTCCTTTCAGACGGTTCGCGTCATCGAAAGTATTACGGAACTGACGTTCTAATACACCATAAGTGTATTTAGCCTTCTGTTTTTCTTTTAACTGTGTAGCATATTCACCCAGTTGCTTGCGTTTACGGTTTGCACCGTGCTGACCGGGAGGGTTAGGGTTTTTTCCTAAATACTTACCATTACCTAAAATAGGTTCGCCGAACATACGGCAGATCTTGGTTTTTGGACCAGTGTAACGAGCCATAAAATTTTACTTGTTTTGTGATTTTTTAATGACGATGTGTTATCTGTAAAAATCTAAAATGAATAGCACACCCTATGATTAGAATAAGAAACAGAAGCCTGTATTACCAGGCTTCTGCTTAATAATATAATTCGATTATACTCTTCTCTTTTTAGGAGGACGGCAACCATTATGTGGTAATGGTGTGATGTCTTTGATAATATTGATCTCAATGCCGTTCTGAGACAAAGAGCGAATAGCCCTTCTCTTCCTGAACCAGGACCTTTTACATATACATCAACCTTTCTTAAGCCAGCATCTACTGCTACTTTAGCTGCATCTGCAGCTGCAGTCTGCGCAGCGTAGGGTGTGTTCTTTTTAGAACCACGGAACCCCATTTTACCTGCAGAAGACCAGGAGATAACCTGTCCCTGTTTGTTGGTAAGGGCGATGATAATGTTGTTGAATGTTGCACTGATATGTGCATCACCATGCGCATCCACTTTTACGATTCTTTTTTTCGCAGCGGCTTTTGCACTTTGCTGTTTTCCTTTTGCCATTTTTTTTGTTTGTAGGTAGTCTTCTAAAATGATTGCCCCTCCTATCAGTGCCTTAATCTTACTGATCTGGCCCTAATTATCCGGTGGCTTTTTTATAAACACAAAATTTCAAATCCCAAACAGAGATAAAATCCGTTTGAGATTTGAAAAAAAGTTGAATATTATTTCTTAGGCGCCTTTTTCTTACCGGCCACGGTTTTACGCTTACCTTTACGGGTACGGCTGTTGGTACGGGTACGTTGACCACGTAAAGGTAATCCCTTACGATGACGCAGACCACGGTAACAAGCAATATCTAAAAGGCGTTTAATGTTCATCTGAACTTCACTACGCAACGCACCTTCTACTTTGATTTCGTTAGTGATGATGTTACGAATAGCAGTTTGCTCTTCATCATTCCACTCATTGACCTTCTTGTTGGGGTCAATACCTGCAGTGTTCAGAATATATTGAGCTGTTGAACGACCAATACCAAAAATATAGGTCAATCCGATTTCGCCTCTTTTATTTTTTGGTAAATCTATACCGGCAATACGAGCCATAAATTAATTAAGAATTAAAAATTAAAAAAATCTTATCCCTGACGTTGTTTAAATCTGGGATTCTTTTTGTTAATAATGTAAAGCTTACCCTTCCTGCGAACAATTTTGCAGTCGACGCTACGCTTTTTGACAGATGCTCTAACTTTCATTAGTGTTTTTATTTACAATTTTCTAAAACCCTTTTTATTTGCCGGATTTGCTTTTAAAAAGCTTGCCGGGTATATTGTCCAAAGGAAATCCTTTGGCTTTTATCGGACTGCTATTTATACCGGAATATAATCCGGCCCCTGGATAGATCATAAGGGCTCATTTCCACCCCCACTTTATCTCCGGGTAGAATACGTATATAGTGCATTCTCATCTTTCCCGAAATGGTAGCTAAAATCTCGTGCCCGTTTTCTAACTTAACCCTAAACATTGCGTTGCTTAGCGCTTCGAGAATTACTCCATCCTGTTTTATAAGTGGTTGTTTCGCCATACTATTTTTGGGAGCGCAAAGATACAATTAATAGGTGGAATAATAAAAATTTATTCCTCAAAATATTTGCATCCAGCGCAAGTTCTTGAATTTCAAGCGCAAATTTAGGGCATAAATTGCAAAGATTAAAATTAATTTAAGATTAATTTTAGAACTTATCCTCATCAGCCAATCGCCTTCACTGGTGTTACCGCCCTGCATATCTATTTGTTTATCAAAACCAGAGGGATTTACCCTGGGGTTTACCCTGGCACTGACAATTTAGCCTATAATATATATAATAGTACAAAAAAGAACAAGCGCGGTGATCAACCCTGCTTAGCTTCACCTGAAAATCTAAAAACGAAGCAATACCAACCAGGAATTGCCCCCTTACAATCAATACGAATTGCCCCCTATCATTGATGAGGTTGGTCCAAGGCTTGGCGAGTCCCGTGCAACTTATCCCCGGATTTTGCATTACGATTAGCTAAACAAGCTCATTATCAATGTAAATCTGAACGATTCAAATTTACATTGATGAAATTCAATTAGATAAAACCTAGGCAATACGGCTGATTTTTCAATTTAACCCATTAATTTTGCTCCGGCGTTTGCATCTACATCTTTTTGATGTAATTTCACGCCCTCATTATTAAGCAAAAAGACGGGCAGGTAATCTATCTGCACGATTGAAAAATGATACTATTATGGCCGAAGTGATTAAAATGCCGCGATTAAGCGACACCATGACCGAAGGAGTTATTGCCGCCTGGCATAAGAAAGTGGGTGACCCTGTAAAAAAAGGCGACCTGTTGGCTGAGATTGAAACAGATAAAGCCACCATGGAGCTGGAAAGCTATAAAGAAGGCACCCTATTATTTGTAGGTGGCCCGGACGGCAGCAAATTACAAGTGGATGATTTACTGGCCATTATAGGAAAGGAAGGGGAAGATATCAGTGCATTAACCAGTGGTGGTTCTGCGCCTGCTCAGCCAGCAGCTGAAGCGCCCAAAGAAGCAGCGACAGCACCTGCTGCACAGCAAAATCAGGCAGCACCCGCTGCTGCGTCTGCTGCACCTGCACTGGACCTGGCCAATATGGAGGAAGTTGTTTTGATGCCCCGTCTAAGTGATACGATGACGGAAGGTGTGATTGCTTCCTGGCAGAAAAATGTTGGAGACGACGTGAAAAAAGGCGATGTACTCGCTGAAATAGAAACAGATAAGGCTACCATGGAGCTGGAAAGCTACAAGGATGGTAAATTATTATATCAGGGTGCACCTGCTGGAGATAAAATTGAAGTAAATCACCTACTGGCCATCATTGGGGGTGATGGTGTAGACGTTGACGCCATTGTCAAAGCTGCCAAAAGCAGTGAAGGCGGACAAGCGGCACCTGCAGCTGAAAACGCAGCAACTGCCCCTAAAGCAGCAGAAGAAGCAACAGCAGCCCCGGCGGCTCAGACGGCGCCAGCCGCTCCTGCATTACAGGAAGTGGTGAATGAAGGCCGCATTTTTGCCTCTCCACTGGCCAAAAAGCTAGCAGAAGAAAAAGGCGTTGACCTTAAATACGTAAAAGGATCTGGTGATAATGGCAGAATCGTCAGAAATGACGTTGAAAATTATACGCCTGCCGCTACTACCGCTACCGCGTCCGCTTCTACGGCAGCTGCTGCACAAGTGCCAGCCGGACAGGAATCTTTTGAAGAACTACCGGTTTCCCAGATGCGTAAAGTCATTGCGCGCCGTCTGGCAGAAAGCAAGTATTCCGCACCGCATTTTTACCTGACCATGGCTATTAATATGGACGCAGCTGTTGCAGCCCGTCCTAAACTCAATAAAGAAGGTCAGCCTAAAATCAGTTTTAATGATATCGTGCTCAAGGCGGTTGCCGTAGCACTTAAAAAGCATCCTGCTGTTAACAGTAGCTGGTTGGGCGATAAAATCCGCATCAACCATCACGTAAATATCGGGGTTGCCGTAGCCGTGGAAGATGGCTTGCTGGTACCAGTTGTACGTTTTGCGGATACTAAACCGTTGACGGTGATTTCTCAGGAAGTAAAGACTTTCGCTAAAAAGGCAAAAGACAAAAAACTGCAACCTTCTGATTGGGAAGGCAGCACCTTTACCGTAAGCAATCTGGGTATGTTTGGTATCGATCAGTTTACTGGTATTATTAATCCACCGGATGCCTGTATTCTGGCTGTAGGCGGTATCTCTCAGGAACCAATTGTGAAAGACGGACAGATCGTGGTAGGTAATATCATGAAAGTAACACTTAGCTGCGACCACCGTGTCGTAGACGGTGCTTCAGGCTCTGCTTTCTTACAGACCCTGAAAGAGTTGCTGGAAGAACCTTTAAGAATGCTGCTGTAATCTGCAGTATTCGTTCTATAAGATATAAGTAAAATCCCTCTGTACAATTAAAAAGTACAGGGGGATTTTATTTAAGCTTAAGCGCAAATATGCATCTAAATATGGTTCTCTATTTTTAGTCTCTGTATTCCCCAATAACCTTTCAGCTTATTTAAATAAGATATCCATTTGAAGATCATTTTGGACCATTGATGAACCGTAGCTATTTGATATGAGGCCAAAGGTTGTAATAAGGGTGAGATATAAGGCTGACTTAGTCTTTGTTTGTTCCTTAAATACCTCAATTTTTGTTGCTAGTGAATCTGCGTTTTATACATTTAGCAAATTATAGGCTTATATTTTGCTAAATGTGGCATTTTTTTATAGTTATAGCTAATTATACAGTTATAATTAGCTAAATGTCGAATAAAATAGTAGATTTAGCCAAATATGACGCTTTAAATATGAGGGGCACAGCAACTATGCAAGCCTAAAATGTCAACATCCCAGGGTTAAAATAAAGCTGACGTCCCTATACTATTACACCGGACGGGTACAGGTAAAATAACACAGCCGATGTTAGGATGATGTGGACAACCATAGGGTGCAAAATCCTGTTAGGCATATTATTAGAGCAGTCCCAGTAATATTAATAGGCACCATACCATGCAATATTGTTAGGCAGTTGTCAAAATACATATCAAGGTGTTCTAATATCTATCATGCTGTGGCAGAAGCGGCCCCATTTTTGTCTAAAAATAAATAATCCTATATAATAGGTGAAGAAATTGGACCATAAAGTGTGATATTATTTGGCCTTGCTAAAAATATTGGTCCCCCATCTACGTGCTCATTATCCAGTTTACGAATAAATCATAATAAAATACGGCAGAAGGTAGTTGGTGAAAAAAGCAATTAGCGAAAAGATTGAATTTTCCACCTCAACAATGCAGGCTCGTCTATGGTTATAAAAGTAGAATTTGATCTTTGCATGACAATTCTGGCCAATAATATTTATAAAATATACGGAACGCATCTTGACGCATACAACCATAAAAAAGCAAACAGGAGATATAATACATTTACTGCTAATAATAGACAGCAATTCAGAGTCAAATTTCTTTTTACTGGTAGCGTAGCTTTCAGAGGTCGGTAAAAATATTTTTCGCACTAATTTTATTTTGTTTCTTTGTATGGTCAGCAAATCGCAATGGCAGGGCTAGGCGTGTAAATTATGCATTAAAATAAAATATTATATAATAGACACAGCATCGCCTAGGCGATGCCTCAATATTCTCCATAATTTTTATTGTTTATCAACATTCAGTTGACAGCCCGTTCCCTAGACGGGCCTTTTTTTACGTTAAGAGCTGCTACAAATATACAATATATATAAATTATAAACAAATAATAATCATTTAATTACAATTTTTCTTCACTGTTTTTGGCACTTTTTTTGCATAGGAGAATTTCAAGATTTAAGCACCGCTGATTTGATTTATCAGCTAAATAAAGTGAGCCATCATTTCTTTCCTGAGTTGTCGGACTGGCTTGGCGAGGTGAAGGACCACCGGATTGATAACTGTTGTAAATATAGCATGTCTAACCTATTGACCCAGGTCATTCACATGTTTCAGGTTCAGGGTTCAACCCGTAATAACATGAACCAACTAAGGAAAGATGGGAGCTATTTTAAGGATAATTTTGAAGCATTACACGGCGACATGCAATTAGCGCACTTTGACACGGTGAACAATGTAATTAAAACAGTAGATGCTGGAGACCTGATATTGGTATTAGGCAAGATGATTAACGCTTTAATCCGATCCAAAGTGATTAATCCGGCAGAAGGTTATTATCATATTGTAATGGATGCTACTGGAGTTGCGAGTTATCACACCCCACCATTGGATGGAGCGCTTTCCAAGAAAAAAATAATACAACTACTTATTATGCCAGTGTACTAGAAGCTAAAATCATAACGGATAATGGCCTTTGCCTGTCTGTGGCCAGTGAATTACTTAGTAATGAAGGAAAAGGGTTTTATGACAAGCAGGACTGTGAACTGGCTGCCTTCTCCAGGCTCGCAGACCAGTTACACAAACTGTTTCCCCGGCTGCCTATCTGTTTGCATTTAGATGGGCTCTATGCCAATGCAACGGTTATGAAAAATGCGAGCAATATGGCTGGAAATATATAATTACTCGTAAAGACGGTAACCTTCCAAAACTGGACGAGCAGATTAAGGACACCCTAGAAAAAGTTAGTTTTGTGTACCCGGAAGTGCTGAATCCAGGGCAAAAGGAAGCAAACCTAGGAGATGTTCAATATCTATGGGCTGCTAACCTCCAACACCAAAACCACCAGTTAAACTATATGGAGGGGAGATTCCCAAAGCATAACAGTCAAGCAGTGACCAAGTTCGCCTATATTACCAACCTAAACATTAATTTAGATAGCCCACAGCTTCAATCAATTGTCAGACGTTTTATGTCTTCTGGCCGCAGCAGATGGCTAATAGAAAACAAAGGATTCAATGATCAGAAGAATAACGGGTTCAATATGGAGCACAAATTTGTTCGCAAAAGCATCATGAACCTGTATAAATACTATATACTGCTGCAAATAGCCCATATAATTCATCAATTAACTATAAAGTCAAAGGCGGTGGTTAAGCTTGTCAAACAGTCAAAGGTTACCATAAAAATGCTGTGGGACCGGCTTAAATCTGTTTTATTGGAACGGGTCTTATGCAAAGAAACGATCATGCAAAACAGGCAACGGTGCCAAATCCGCCTGGAATAGATAAAGAGGCGGGAGGATAAGCCCATAAACCTTACGAAACCAATTTCTTAACTCCAACTAAAACCAAACCTAAACCTACTAACTACGCTACTAAATTGACTCAGCTTGCTGGGCTGGCGGAGCTATGCCTAGTCTTGGAAATTAGCACAGTAACGGAAATTTTACTTAAATTGACTCTGAATTGCTGATAATAGACACATGGCGCTCAAAAACGATCTTATAAACGTAGAATTGAAAAAAAAAGAGATCTGCCACTGGTGTTGGAATTGATGCAAGGCTACAAAGAACAAAAGTACCCGTGGCCAGGTAACAAAACCTTGAATTTTCTTCCTCAAGTTCCTGATTTTAGGGGACAGATTAAATTTTTGAAAATCTGTGATGATCATAAATCAGGAGGATCAATGCACGATTACTATCAAACAAATTAGAATCATAGAATTCGCCTCCAATATGATGAAAATTAAAGAAGAGATTGTTGAATCTGCCAATTCATCAAGTTACTACTAATTTCCTTAACATATTCATCAAGCCTTATTATTTTTTTTCCCTCATTTCTGGCGTGTGGTGCATTATTAATAGATTTAGATTGAACACTGCTAGCAAACCACGTCGTATGTAAACTTGGTACTGCTAAACCTAATATCATACCTGGAAGTCCATTGGCAATTTCGGGGCCAGAGGGTACTGGAATTTGTGGTGTAAAAAAAGCTACCACATAAAGCGAATCCATCATTAGTCCATTAGCTCGTCTGCAAGAAAATCCGGCTATATCACGAACCTCGTTAGTAATTTTCCAAACTATCTTTGGCAACGTGTCAGAAATAAAAAAATGTTGTCCTGATACAGGAAGATTTATGTCTAATTTTTTCTTCTTAAAATCAGTTAAAATTATATTATCACAACCTTCGACCTCACCAATGCGAAGATCTTCGTCCGCAGTTCTATTAGTTAATCTGGAATAGATACTCCGGTCTTTATTAAAATTTAATGAATATTCAATTGTTCTAAATGAAGAAGGATAACTTGCTTTATAATCTGTAATCAATTTGTTGGTTATATAATCATTTTTATCGTAGAATCGTTTCTTAATAAGAGCATCCAAATTAATCCGTTTTTTAAAAATAATAGTGCCTTCTCCAATAAATTGGGCATACTGCGCCTTCCCTATATTAATAGCAAATAATATGGATAAAAAAATTAAAAGCAATGCACGCTTTTGAAACACAATTTGAATTTCGTTCATCTTCTCAATAATTTATAATTTACTTACCGCCAACTTTATTAAAGTTCCAGATTGCAGATATCATGAGAAATCTTCTAATAGTCGTGTACGTGTTTTGTGTTAACCCAATATCATCCACCTTTCTTTTAAATCCATTATTTTGATTCAAAATATCTTTACACTCCAATTTAATGGATAAACTTTCATCTTTAAGGAAGGACTTTTTAATTGAAGCGTTCCAAATAACTTGATTAAAAACTGGAAGCACCTCTGTCTTTTCTTCCCATTGATAATTAAAATCTGAATGTAAATTTATTTTCCAAGGCAATTCTACGTCTCCTCCAAACTCCCCATTAAAATTGAAAGAATTATTGTTATAAATAGGTTGTAAAGAAGATCGGTTAAAAGCGTAGCCTATTGTGGGTCTAATATAGAAACTAAAATGATCTGTATTTTTAGCAAAATTAGGTGTTATCATAATTTCATTATCTGTAATCCTATTAATATTCATATTAATAACATTTAATAAAGATAGACCTCTAAGGGAAGCATCAAATCCGTATGTAATACCCTTTTTTGAATCAATTTTACCCAATTTGAATTAATAGAATAATTATTTGATGATTTATGTAGAAGATTAAGGTATGAGATTTTATTTTTTCCTGTAGATCCTTCTATTGACATATTTGTAACAATAGGATTATTTAAAATTCCAAAATCAGCAAAAAGATACCATCTACGCTGTATCACTTTGTTATAATCCATAAATGTAAAAGAAAAGCTATGGTTAAACGCTGGCTTTAATTCCGGATTACCCACATAAATATTTAATAAATCAATATTATTTTGAATAGGTTGCAATTGAAAGATAGTGGGTAAGATTGTTTTCCCATTGTATTCGCCAGTCATCCGAATACTATTCTTTATTGGAAGCTTGCGATTGGCAATAAATTTTTAAACTTTCTACTTGTTATATCTCCAATTAACAGATTGCGTTGTTTTAAAGTTATATATCCGAGCTTTGACCCAATATTTGCATTCCATTGTCCCTTATTAAAATTAAAAGTTACTCCGGGAGTATTAGATGTTTGACTAAATAAATAATGATTTGTGTTAAGGGAATCAATATTCAAATATTGTTTTTCAGAGTTCTTATTGTATGACAATATATCTGAGTTACTTTTTGAAAAAATTGAACTGTATTCAACGGACACATTAAAAAACTTACTTAACGGTTCCGTATACGTTAGAGTCCCCCATAGATTTGATTATAAAATTTAGACTTTTTAAGCTGGTCAACAATTTGGTTCGCTTTATTTTCGTCATCTTGATTATAAAAATTAATTTCGGAATACAAGTACGTCATAATATCTTTATTATTATATCCTTGACTTAGGTCAAGGATAAATGAACGACGCTTTTTCCTGAATTTTTGTAAATAACGTAAATCTGAATTAAAGTTTTTATTCTTACCATTGTCTCGAACGGTACGTTCACTGGAATTAATTAAAATGTCAGATGAATTCTTTATTTGACCTTCAAAGCTATCATCACTGTTATTATTACTTATTGTTCCATTAGCTGCGAAGGTAATAGAAGCTAAACTGTCTAATTGCAATTTAAAAAACGCATCTATTTTCTGTCTTGATGTATAATTATCAAATTTTTCAGTCGAATTATTGAACTGACTACTATCAATACCTATGTTCTGTTGTTGTATAGTTCTATTTTCTCCTTTTGTGTCTATTCGACCTACTTTATAATTTGCGTTCAAAGATTCTTTGTCATCATTCCATTTATTATCATAGTGAGCCCCTCCAGTTAAAACACTCGGAATTCCTGCACCATTATATTGTCCATTATAATTATCTAGTGACCCACCATCGTCATGAACAGTGATGAGCCCATCAACGATAGAAATATTATCTGCAGTTGTACCTAATTTCGATTGCTCGCTGAAACCGAGACCAGTAGTGCCCGTATTTGAATATGTGCCATAGATACTAATTTTTTCCTTTCCGTTGAATCGATTAAAAAAAGCCTGGTTATTATAATAAGTGTTAGCAACTCCACCTTCAATTTTCCCAAAATATCCATGCCTTTTATTTTCCTTAAGTTTCAAATTTATAGTAGTAGTTCTTTTACCATCGTCAATTCCAGTAAACATCGCTTGATCGCTACTTCTATGATATAATTGGACTTTATTTACCATATCAGCTCTTAGATTATGAGTTGCCAACGTTGGATCATCCCCAAAAAACTCTTCACCATCTACTAATACCTTTTTTACAGTCTCCCCATAGCAGTTATCTTGCCGTTTGCATCAACTTGAATACCGGGTAAAATCTTAAGGAGATCTTCTACATTAGCATTGGCAGAAATTCTATATTTACTTGTATTAAATTCTGTTGTATCTCCTTTGATGTTAATCGCTGGTGCATCGGCTTTTACTATGACATCTTGGAGCAAATGAGATTTTGAAATCATAAATATATTTCTGAATGAAACAGCATCGTTGTCCTGATCAATAGAAATATAGTCTGAGAAATCAGCATATTCTGGGTATAAAACAAGTAATATATATTTCCCTTTTGAAATATGGTCAATCAAGAAGTTACCATTTGAGTCTGAATAACTATACCCTTTTAAAATAGAATCCTTCCTATTTAGAAGCATTATTGTGGCATTTTCTAAAGGCATTTTATTGACAGTATCTGCAATATTACCTTTAATTTTCGAATTGCGTAATTGACAGTGAACAACATTTATAGATGAAACAAATGTTATACAGAATATTAAAAGGAAACTCAAATTCGTACCTACCAAAAACAATATTTTTTTTAAAAAAACTTTTTCGTGTTCTTCATTACCTTGCGACATAATATGCTTAAAGGTTAATATATATATTAATTCCATTTACATGTTTTGGGGTTATTTTTACAATTTTGGGGTTTGAATATACCCCCATCAACTGTATAAGCCCGACAATCACTGCAAATAAGTGTGAATCCACAATCTTTGCATCCCTCCACTTGACCTTTGTCTATATCCCAAGCGATGTTATGCCTGTAATATAATATATTATTTTAATACCGGGAATAGAAAAAATTGTTGCCAACCAAACCGCAGCATTCCTTACAAAGAAACAACATTAGATTTAGTGAGAAAAATATCCCTCCATCCTCTAGAAGCCGATCCAATTCTGAAAAGAAATCCTACTCTGAATTATTATCCAATGAGCTTTTTTCATTTGGTCTAATTTGCGATAAATTTACTGCGTTTTGTACATTTAGCAAATTATAGCCTTATATTTTGCTAAATGTGGCATTTTTTTATAGTTTTAGCTAATTATACAGTTATAATCAGCTTAATGTCGAATAAAATAGCAGATTTAGCCAAATATGACGCTTTATCCTATTATTAATTCTTCTAATATGAGTGGCATTCTGGCCATAGTTGTATCTCCCAGGAGCCGATTATGAAAGAAGCCGATTATGAAAGACAGACAGATCGTAGCAAGTAATATCATGAAAGTAACACTCAGCTGCGACCACCGTGTTGTAGTCGTTGCTTCAGGGTCGACGTTGCTTCAGGCTCTGCTTTCTTACAGCCCCTGAAAGAGTTGCTGGAAAACCTTTAAGAATGCTGCTGTAATCTGCAGTATTCATTCTATAAGATATAAGTGCGCTTAACTTGAGCTATCTATATATTTTTGTATCTTTATTTATTTGCATATAACCTTAAAAAAATGTTGAACAGAATAAAAGAGCAATAACCACCTTAGCCAATATGCCGTAAAATGGGAAGATTAATTTTATTTATAATGGCCGTTTCTCTAATTTTTAGTTGCAACAATACTAAAAACGCAACAGGCAATATTAACCCTTTTCACAATAAAAGGGAATCGTATTTTATCAGGGGAGAGCTGTATTGGAACATTGAAAACAAATCCCCTTGGCAATTGGATACTGCCGCTTACTACTTTGAGAAATTTTTAGGAGACCTAACAATAAAATACAAGCATCCATTGACCCAAAATGAAGAATGCGCTTTTTGTTGGCTTCCACAAATTTATTATCGCCGAGGGGAGTTTGAGAAATTAGATGCCTTTACGAAAATTGTTATGCGCTTTTATTCAAATAACTTTCGCATTGTTAATTCAATTTGGTGGAATTTTGCCCAAAGCAATTCTCTATACCCTCACAATCCTGAATTTGACAAAAAGTATACAACCTATTTCAAAAACCTTACAGGCTTTGGAGAGGGAGGCAAATATGGCGTACAGAAAAAATTATTAGAAGAAGTGTTCGATAACGATCAAAAGTTTAGGCGGCTCCTATTGAATAAAAACAATGAATTTTTAGATAGTATTCCAAAGGCAATAGACGACAGCATAGGAAGGGTTGATTCCATGAACATTGCAATTGTTGCTGGAATTATTGACAAGTACGGCTGGCTTGGACCAAAGGATGTTGGCGTTAAAGCTGTCATGGGGGAATTCTATACTATTCAGCATGCTGATCGTGCCACATTTTTTAAATATTACCCCATTATTAAGAAGGCATACAGGCAGCAACAATTAACACAAAATGAATATGAGCTATTTATAGACAGAAGGCAGGTTTATTTGCATAAACCGCAAATTTATGGGACACAAAGGAGTTATGATAGCACCCGAGGGGAATGGTTTACAGATCCAGTTAAGAAGTAATTTTATAGGGCGATTTGATTTTGCGAACCTTTCCATTAAAAAATTAAACTTTAAAAGGCACTAATATACTGAGTTACTATGGCATAAATACCCCCAGAGCACTCTGAGTGAACATAATATTACCAGGATTCCCACACAGATATACATGGTTTTAATGGGGAGCTTACCTGAAAGTCTGGCCGCAAAGGGTGCTGCTAATACACCGCCAAAAATAAGTCCTGCAATCACTTGGAAGTGCATCTGTCCGAACACTATAATAAAAGTGGCGGTACTGCCGATGGAAGTAAAAAACTTGGTAAAGGTAGAGGAGCCAATGGTATAGAGTGGATCCCTACCGCCGGATATCAGTGTACTGGTAACCAAGGGTCCCCAGCCACCACCAAAGGCATCTAAAAAGCCACCGACAAAAGCTACGGGGCGCACATTGACAATCTTGCGGTGCCGTTGCAATTTAAGGTTCTTAAAGGCCTTTTTGACAATCTTAAAGCCCAGGTAGAACGTATAGATGGCAATAAGCGGCCTTAGGATATGGCCGAACTCTTTGCCCATGGTACCTATAAAAAGTGCCCCTAAAATAGCGCCAATTGCACCAGGGATAACCAAGGCCACCCATAATTTTTTATTGACGTGTTTGTATTTATAATGACTGATCCCTGCAGTTCCTACGGAGAACATTTCTGCCATATGCACGCTACTGCTGATGCCGGCAATTGGGATCGGCAAATTGGAAGAAAGTAAAAAAGTAGTAGAGAGCACTCCATAGCCCATACCCATGGCTCCGTCTACCAGCTGAGCACAAAATCCTGCAGCAAACATCCAGAAAAACTGTTTATCCAGGCTTCCGGCCAGGTAATCAAAACTTTTGTTTACCCAGTGCACCGGTAGTACATAGCCAAACAGCCAATACCCCAATAGCATGACGGCTAAAAAGGCAATAGCGTAGAGTCCCAGCTTTTTCCAAAAGCTCGCTCTGAGCAGTCTTGGCTTTTCACTTTCTTTTTTCTGTAATGGATTGACCAGGCCTTGCGTCACTTGATTGAGCGCCTGAACCTTATGTTGAAAATCCCCTGTGAGGGTTTTTCTGAACTTTTGCAAGTTATCCAGTGAAGTTTCCAGTTCACCTGGCAAACCGTCCTGCAAAACCGTTTTGAGTCTTTTGGCCAGTGTAGGGGACTTGCCATTGGTGGAAATGGCAATTTTAATGCTGCCTTTTTTGACAATGGACCCTAAATAAAAATCACAGAGTGTCGGTTTATCGGCCACATTGATGAGTTTGCTTTTAGCCTTAGCATCTAAGCTGATTTGTTCATCAAGGGTGATATCCGCTGTAGCGACGATTGCGATATCGCAACTGTCCAAATCAGCAGGCTCATAAGGCTTAATCAGGATTTCCACATTAGGATATTTATCCGCATAGGCCTTAAAGGCAGTGCTGACCTCCAGCGCTACCACCTGAATCCTGGTTGCCGGTGCATTGGAAAGCACAGCCGTCAGCTTTTCCAGCCCGACATTACCTGCACCGACGAGCAGTAACCTGAGCTGTTCCAGTTTTAGAAAAACAGGGAATAGCGGGTTGGGCAGAGACTGCATAGGCGTCTGCCTGTCCGGACTAACCACAGGTGTTTGTTGCGCTAACATATAGCTAAATTAGGCTAATATTTTTCTGAATGCAAAATCCCCGAAACTTTCTTTTTCTTCTCTTTCCGCTACAAACCGTCCCAGCAGTTCATCCAATGTGGCCAGTATCTGGGATTCATCCAGGCTTTCCTTATAGAGTTTATTACAACGGAAACCTAAAGCATCAGCGCCGATATGCATATTATAATGTCCCAGAGAAGTCCCGATAAAGGCAATTTCCGCAATATAAGGGCGGGCACAACCATTGGGGCAGCCGGTCATCCTAATGGAGATCGCTTCGTTTTCCAGATGGTGCTTTTGCAGTATAGGCTCTATCTTATCCAGCAGACTGGGCAAATATCTTTGTGATTCAGCGAGCGCCAGGGCACAGGTATTGAGCGCCACACAGGCAATGGCATTTTTTCGGATAACCGAAGCGCTGTCCGTAAACTGAGTAACCCCGTATTTTTGTAAAATCGCCTCGATCTCGGCTTTATCCGCCTGATCAACATCGCTAACAACGATATTTTGGTTACACGTGAAACGAAAATCGGCTTTTCCTGTCTCTGCGATCTCATAAAAGGCCGTTTTATAGAGTCTGCCATTTTCAGTGTCATCCAGTATCCGGCCATTTTCTATAAAGGCAGTATAGAACCATTTATTATGGTGGTTCTTCGCCCAACCATAGGTGTCGATACGCTGGGTAAACACATAAGGTTTCAGCGGCTGGAACTGAACGCCGCTTCTTTTTTCCACTTCGGCCTTATAGGCGTCAACGCCCATGCGGTCAATGGTATATTTAAGCCGCGCCAGTTTACGGTCTTCTCTATTGCCGTAATCCCTTTGTACGGTAGCGATCTCATAAACCACTTTATCCAGGTCTTTCTTGTCGATGTAGCCAAACAGAGAAGCTACTCTAGGATAGGTGGCTGGATTTCCATGGGTGGCACCCATACCGCCACCGGCACCTACATTGTAGCCGACTAATTCTCCATTTTCGACTATAGCGATTAAGGCGCAGTCATTGGCAAAGACATCCACATCGTTTTCGGGTGGGATGGCAATGGCGATTTTGAATTTACGGGGTAGATAACGATCTTCATATAATGGATCTTCTTCTACTTTCTCCGCCACTTTTTCACTACCCACAAACACTTCATAGTAAGCCCTTGTCTTGGGCTTCATAAAATTACTCAGATGCACGGCTGTCTGATAGACTTCCTCATGGATGGGTGATACGTCCGGATGAGCAGAGGCCAGTACATTACGGTTTACATCGCCGCAGGCGGCGATAGAATCCAGGCCTACCCTATTGAACTGCTGATGGGTGGGACGGGCATGATGTTTTAAGATACCATGCAGCTGTACAGTTTGACGGGTGGTTATCTTAATGGTGCCAGTAGAATAGGTGCCGGCTACATGGTGCAAACCTTTCCACTGTTCAGCGGTCAATTTACCACCTGGCAGTCTGAGTCTTACCATAAAAGCCCATAAACGGTCCAGTCTTTTAGCGGCGCGCTCCTCTCTTCTGTCTCTATCATCTTGCAGATACATCCCATGAAATTTCACCAGGGCTCTGTCATCCTCTCTGATAGCCAGTGTATGTTCATCGGCCAGGCTTTCCAGTAAGGTTCCTCTAAGTCCCCGGCTGGCCTTTTTTATTTTCTCAACGTGTGATTCTTTGTTGCTCATTGAAGTATTTCTAATATGCGCTTGTTAAAGAAAACGCCGGCGCCCCTATTATTGGATATGCCATTGTTTTCTTTTACTTACTGTGTGTGCTTTTTAATTAATAGACATCTTTTAAAAACCGGCCTTCTTCTTTCAGGTTCTCCAGGTATTTACTGGCTTCGACAAAAGAAAGCTCTTTTTGTGTAGCGATAATCTCTGTCAGTGCTCTTTCGACATCAAAACTCATGGGTTCTTTTGCACCGCAGATATAGATATAAGCACCGTTTTCCAGCCATTCAAAAAGTTCTGCGCCTCTTTCGCGCATCTTATCCTGAACATAGACTTTCTTTTCCTGATCTCTGGAGAAGGCGCCATTGAACTCCGTTAACACGCCTGTATCCAAAAATGATTGAATTTCAGTTTGATAGAGAAAATCGCTGGCGATATGCTGGTCGCCAAAAAACAGCCAGTTTCTTCCTTCTGCTCCAGCGGCGTCCCTTTCAAATAAGAAAGACCTGAAAGGAGCCACCCCGGTTCCTGGCCCGATCATAATGACATCTTTGTCTTCTGGAGGCAATTTAAAGCCTTTATTCGGGTGAATGTAGAATTGCAATTTGGTCTCTTCTGCAACATCCAGCAGGTAGCCGGAGCAGAGCCCGGTTTCCTGTTTATCACCCACATAGAACTGATCTTTGGCTACGGTAATATGAATTTCGTCCCCGTGGGCCTCTGGAGAAGAGGAAATGCTATAAAGTCTAGGCGCTATAGGCTCCAGAATCTGCAATACCTGGATAAAATCTTCCTGATTATTTTTGAGCGGGTATATCTTTAAAAGGTCCACCAGACTCATACGGGTATCAGGAATCTCCTGGCCGGCAATATCTGCATATTTACGCACCACTCTTTCCGGCAGATATAATAATTGCGCCTTGATAGAGAGGAGTTCTTCTACTGTATGTGTCTGATCCCTCCAGGCAATGGTCTGCTGTGGGTCTACCTCTGTAAGGGACAAGACCTCTTGAACCACTTGGGTGGGATTGGGTGGTACAATACCCAGGGCATCTCCCGGTGCATATACCAGATCTTCTGCTTCAATTTCTATATGATGGGTTCTTTTGGCAGAATCCCGGTCATTTAAATTGAAGTTAGTGATCACGGTCCCTTCGTAGATTTTTTTATGACTGCCGGCAGCCGGCGCCTTGACTGTTGCTTTTGCAGTAGCCGCTGCGCTGTCACCTGACTGACCGCCAGAGAGCAGGCTCAAGGCTGTTTCCAACCAGCTGTCTGCATAGCTGGAATAGTCTGTATCACATTTTTGCAGTGGCACTTTACGTGTACCACCTCTGAGTTCAAGTTGTTTGTCCACATCCACACCTGCCTGGCAAAATAGTGGATAAGAGCTATCGCCGAGTGCCAGTACACCAAACTGAAGTTTATCCAGTTTCAGGTTTTCATCATGAACGGCATTATAAAATTTAATGGCGGTAATGGGCGGTTCTCCATCCCCCTGGGTACTGATAATCAGTAAAAGGTATTTTTCTTTCGCCAGATCGGTCAGTTTATACTGTTCAACAGAAGCCAACTTGGTTTTGATGCCTTTTTTCTTGGTAGCGGCAGCAAATTTTGTGGCGACGGATTTTGCATTACCGGTCTCTGAAGCGTAAAGCAGGGTAAGCTTATCGATCTGAACGGATGCAGCTATCTGCGCCGGGGCAGCTCCACCAGCTCCCGATGCGCCTGCCCTGGCAGAGGGCAATGTGCTCTGGTCCAAAAGACCGGCTAAAAAGCCGTTCATCCAGACGAGTTCATCATGGGTGGCTTCTTTAATAAGCTGACTGAAAATATCTTTTTTGGCTTCTACTAACATGACTGAAACTTTATAAATAATATAGGGTAATTAAAATTTAGGCGCTACGCTTTTTATGATTAATGACCTCTACTGCGCGGCTGGTGGAGGATCTGAAATAGGGCTGTATCTGTTCATCCGGTATCTGACTCAGCCAACAATACGCTTGATGAAGCTCGGGCACCCTGCCAATCACTAACAGTGAAGGAGAGATAAAATGCTGCTCCTTCGGCGGGGAGATAAGCTCTTTAAACTGGTAGGTATTGACCTTTTGATAAGGCGTTGTGGCCTGCTGAATAATAGAAATATATTTAGATCCATCGATGCCGTTTGTTTTGAGTAGACTTGCCAGCTCAAACCAGTTTTCGCCTGTCATATAAAAAACCAGGGTATCGTCCGTACTAGCTAGCTGCTGCCAGTAATCTGGCGCCACCGGATAACGCTCCGAATATGTCTGAAACCGTACACCTCTACTGTAGCCTCTGGCTGTTAGCGGCATCCCTGCGTAAGCGGAGGCGCCGGAGGCGGCCGTGATGCCTGGTACGATCTGATAGGCAATACCTGCCTGCTTTAAGCTTTCCAGTTCATCCAGTACGTTGGAAAAGATAGCGACATCGCCCCCTTTGAGTCGGACAACTTTTCTGCCCTGCTTAGCATATTTGACGATAAGCCTGTCTATTTCATTTTGGGCAACGGAACCACTCTGGGTTCTGCCTTCCTTACCTACAAAGACGATTTTAGCCCCTATTCTTACATGGGTATCTAAAATCTCCTGGCTGACCAACCGGTCTGTCAATACAACGTCTGCCTCGCTGAGCAGGCGGGCGGCTTTCAGTGTCAGGAGCTCAGGATCGCCCGGACCTGCACCAATGATGCTGACCCGGATCTCTTGTTCTTGCGACTTTGCAGTAGCTGCTCCTGTAACCCTAAATTTCATGTTTGAATCGTATGCTATTTATTAATTGGAAATGCCGTTTGAACCCTTTTTGTTGTTACCCTCTGGCTTTACACTGGAACCACTTTATACTTATATCTTTTGATTTACTGTAATAAAGCTGCGCCAACTGTGACAAAACTGGTTTGGTCTACCAGGATCGCACCACCGGAAGCTCTGATGTCATTATAAGCATCGTAGGCCAGCGGGGAGGCGGTTTTTAATTTCACTTCCACTACTTCATTCAGATCTGCCTGGCTGACATCATAGATTTTTTCCAGTTCATTGACGTCCAGTTTGTATTTAATCTCTTTGACCATCGCAGCAACTACTTTGCTGCCATGTTGCAGGAAGTATTTTTGCCCGACACTTAGCGGTTTTTCATCCATCCAGCAAACTACGGCATCAATATCCTGGCCTACTTTCAGGCTGCTGTCTTTTTTAACGATGCTGTCACCTCTACTGATATCTATATCCTGATCCAGATGTAGGACAACGCTTTGTGGCGCGAAGGCTTCTGGGACTTCTTTGCCACCCAGTTCAATTTTATCGATGGTGGCTTCTACGCCAGAAGGATATACGACGATCTGGTCTCCCTTTTTGTAGATACCGCTCTCAATCTTACCGGCATAACCGCGGTAATCATGTAGATCATCTGTCTGGGGGCGGATGACGTACTGCACTGGGAAACGGGCATTGGTCAGGTTCACTGAGCTTTTGACTTCTACATTTTCCAGATAATCTAGCAAGGTCGGTCCCTGGTACCAATCCATTTTGGTGGAAGGATCCACGATATTATCTCCTGCCAGTGCACTGATGGGCACATAGGACACATTGCTTAAATTTAAAGTAGCGGCGACTTTTTGATAGTCAGCTACGATATCATTATAAGCTTTCTCACCGTAGTTCAATAGATCCATTTTATTGATGGCTACTACTACGTGAGGAATATTGAGTAAAGAAGCGATTAAGGAATGTCTTCTTGTTTGCTCTACTACGCCGTTGCGGGCATCCACCAGAATAATAATCAGATCCGCATTGGAGGCACCTGTGACCATGTTTCTGGTGTACTGGATATGTCCCGGTGTATCTGCTATGATGAACTTCCTTTTTGGCGTGGAAAAGTATTTATAGGCAACATCAATGGTGATGCCCTGTTCTCTTTCTGCACGCAGGCCATCCGTTAACAAGGCCAGGTCAACTGAGCCGTCCTTACGGTTCTTGCTGCTGCGCTCAATGGCGTCCAGTTGATCGATCAGAATATTTTTGCTATCATATAACAAGCGTCCGATAAGGGTACTCTTACCATCATCCACACTGCCTGCTGTTAAAAATCTAAGTAAATCCATTTTGTTGCTTTTTTGTAAGTTTTACGTGCGCTGCACATTTTAGTTTCCAGTCCAGATTTAGAAGTAACCGTTCTTTTTACGGTCTTCCATGGCCGCTTCTGAGAAGCGGTCATCGATTCTGGTTTCTCCTCTTTCACTGGTCCTGGTAGCAGTGATTTCACTGATGATATCATCGATGCTATAGGCCTCAGAAGCGACTGCGGCTGTACAGGTCATATCCCCTACGGTGCGGTAACGCACTCTTCTTGTGGAGATCTTGTCGTTCTCGTCAATCTGTATAAATGGAGATACGGCGATCAGTGCATTTTGGTATTCCAGCACCTCTCTTTCATGGGAGAAGTATACGGAGGGTAACTGAATATTTTCCCGTTTGATATAGTTCCAGATATCCAGTTCTGTCCAGTTGCTGATCGGGAATACTCTTACGTTTTCTCCTTTATGGATCTTGCCATTATAAGTATGCCATAGTTCAGGGCGTTGGAGTTTTGGATTCCACTGGCCAAAATCATCTCTGACAGAAAATATTCTTTCTTTGGCCCGGGCCTTTTCTTCATCTCTGCGCGCACCACCGATGCAGGCATCAAATCCAAATTCTTCAATGCTGTCCAGTAAGGTGAAGGTCTGCAGCTGATTTCTGGAGGCAAATTTGCCTTTTTGTTCCGTCAGATGCTTGGCCTTAATGGTATCCTCTACTTTGCGAACGATTAACTGTTCGCCAATCTGTTCTGCCAGCTGATCTCTGAAGGCCAGGGCTTCCGGAAAATTATGTCCGGTATCGATATGTACTAATGGGAAAGGGAATTTACCCGGTCTGAAAGCTTTTAAGGCTAAATGTACCAGGGTGATGGAATCCTTTCCGCCACTAAATAATAAGGCAGGTTTTTCGAACTGTCCCGCTACTTCACGAAAAATATGGATGGACTCTGACTCTAGTTGATCCAAATAATCCAGTTGATAGTTACTCATAATATACTTGAAAAATAAATGTCGAATTGTTGTTTGCTTGACTTAAGAATGGACGTGCAGTCCGCATTCCTTTTTACTGTTGTCTTCCCACCACCAGCGGCCGGCCCTGAAATCTTCTCCCGGTCTGATGGCCCTGGTACAGGGCTGACAGCCGATGCTGACAAAGCCTTTGTCATGCAGGCTGTTGTAGGGAATATTATTTTGTTCAATGTAGGCCCTGGTCTTTTCTGTACTCCAGTTAAGGATCGGATGAAACTTTAAAAGTTCATGGGTGCCGTCCCATTCGAGTTGGTCCATTGACCTTCTGGAAGCAGAGTGTTCGGCTCTAAGTCCGGTGATCCAGACCTTTTTGCCTTTTAGTGCCCTGCCCAGGGGTTCTACTTTGCGTAGATAGCAGCACTGTTTGCGCAGTTCAGGAGATATATAAAATGCATTGGGGCCTTCTTTTTCAACGAAGGCTTCTAGTTCACTGTGAGCCGGATAATAGGGTTTGATATGTGTATGATATCTTTCATTGGTACTGCTCCATACAGAATAAGTCTCCTTGAAGAGTCTGCCGGTATCTAGTGTAAAGATTTCAATATCCAGTCCTTCTGATAAGATCATATGTGTGATGGCCTGATCCTCAAAACTAAAGCTGCTGGAGAACACGACCTCATCCGGGTAGGTCTCTGCCAATAAGCGCAGTGCCTCTATCTCACTTAGTCCACCAATTTTATAGGCTAATGCATCCCAACTGTTCGCCATTTTAATACTGCACTTAAATAATTAAATAAATATTCAAAATATCTGGTGATTCCACGCACCGGGGTAGCTTACATTGCCAAAAGTCTACCATATTTGTGGACAAAAATAGTTATAAAACAAACAGGGGCAAAAAAAAATATACAATTAGTCGATTACTTAGGGGCTGAAAATAAGTATAACACTCATTTTCAGCACATTACAATATTAAAAAATAAAACATAAATAACGTTCGTAAGTTGAAAATTGCGGCTATTTAGTGTATAAACCTAGAAAATCTATGGTTCTTTTCCAGGCTAAATCAGCTGCCGCACGGTTAAATCTGGGCGTAGTGTTATTATGAAACCCATGATTGACATCCGGATAGATATATACCTGGTATTTTTTGTGATTTTCCTTGAGTGCTGCCTCATAGGCAGGCCAACCTGCATTGACTCTTGTGTCGAGGCCTGCGTATTGAATTAATAGCGGTGCCTGTATCTGTTTAACCTCATCCTCAGGCGGTTGTCCTCCATAAAATGGAACAGCTGCAGCAAGTGTAGGGATTTTTACGGCCATCAGATTAGCAATGCCTCCACCGAAACAAAAGCCCACAACGCCTACTTTGCCATTGCAGCTTTTTTGATCCCGCAGGTAATAATAGGCAGTAATAAAGTCTTCCAGCATTGACGCTGTTGTACGCTGCGTTTGTAGGCTCCTGCCTTCATCATCATTGCCAGGATAGCCGCCCAGTGGTGTCAGTGCATCTGGTGCAAGGCTGATAAAGCCTTCCAGCGCCAGTTTTCTGGCTACTTCCTCAATATATGGGTTTAATCCTCTGTTTTCATGAACGACAACCACTCCACCTAATTTACCTTTAGCACTTTTGGGTTGGCATAACAGGGCTTTGATCCGGCCGCCCCCATTTGGGGAGTCATAATAAACATATTCTGACATAATTCTAGGATCATCCGGGCCAACTTCCACTGAATTTTTATAATCCGGCATCAGAAAACTCATTAATGCCGGGACTGTCAGTCCTCCAACTGCATACAGCGATAATTTTTGAACAAAGTCTTTTCTGGTGATGCGGTTATGCGCATACTGATCATACAAATCAAAGACTTCTTGTTTGATGGCGGGTGGTTGGACAGGTGCCTGCCCTGCAATTTGTTCCTCTTCTTTAGCGTCTTTCATGATTGGGCACTTTTTGATAAATTAAATGCAGCAATGAATGCAGCACTAAGCAAATAAGAAATTAAGTAATTTAAAGGCTTGATACGTTAAAGATACTGCTTTTTTTTAGATATCATTTTTAGGTTTGCCTCTCTTATACCCCAGCAATGGCGCATGCAGCTGTGTTTATTGGTTAGTTTTTTAGGCAATACCATTTCTGCCCTGGCTAGACTTGGTCTTCTGCTATATTAGAGGCTATTGGCAGCTGGATTCTAAAGGTTGTGCCTTTGCCAGGCTCGCTTTGGCGAACAAAGATACTCCCATGGTGGTACTGTTCTACAATCCTTTTGGTCAGCGCTAGGCCCAGGCCCCAACCACGTTTTTTGGTGGTAAACCCAGGGTTGAATACCTTTTTGAATTGGCTGTGTGGGATGCCTTTGCCGCTATCCTGAATATCAATTAATATCTGACGTTCATTTTTGTGTAGGCTAACTTGGATACTGCCAGTGCCACTAATGGCATCCAGTGCATTTTTAAGTAGGTTTTCAATCACCCAATCCATTAATGGTCCTGATATCATTGCCTGATAAGGCGGCTGAACTGCTGTAAATGTAAATTGTACTCCACCACCGGCCCTTTTTTTGATATAATGGACCATATTTTCTACCTGGCTGGCGACATCGGCTGGTAACAGCTTTGGCGCACTTCCGATTTTGGCGAACCGGTCGCTGATGAGTTTTAAGCGGGCAATATCGGTTCCCATTTCTCTTAGAATCTGGAGATGGTTCTTTTGATCTGTATTCGCCTTATCTGCTTCTTGTCTCTTTAAATCGGCTGGACTATAATCTGTGGGTCGCTCCAGCTGCTCATAGTTGCTTTTAAGGATCTCTGACCAGCCTTCCAGGCTGGTTAGAGGTGTCCCTAACTGATGGGCTGTCTCTTTGGCCATCCCTACCCATAATCTGTTCTGTGCGCTTTTATTGGCCACTCGTTGGATGACGATCAAAACAATGATAAATAAGCCCACGATGCAAAGCTGTATGACGGGGAAATATCGGAGTTCTCGTTGCAGGCGGCTTTCTCCATAATAATAATGCAGGGAGGCGGAGGTATCTTGATCAAAGGTCAAAACAATCGGCGCATGCATGTTTTTAAAGTCACGGAGCTTATCTTTTAAATAGGCTGGGTTATCCACTGCACTGGCACTGTCAAGGTTCAGGTAGTTGCCTGTAATGCTGTCTTTAACTGTCGTTTCTATTATCGGGATATCTTTGTTTTCTGAGGATATTTTGACTGCGAGATTCAAATTTGTCTCATCTGTTGCATTCGCAATGGTCCTTTGTGCTTCTACCCAGGTCTCTACTCTTTGGGTTTCTATCTTGCCCAGCTTTAAGGAAAGATACCTGGAATAGACTAAACTACCGGTGACGATCACAAGGGCGATCAGTACCAGTAGGATTTTCCAGTTAAAAACGGGGGCGAACTTCATCCCCCGAAATTAAGGCAAATTATGGGAATAGGTATTATGGGCTGCATTATTTATGGGAAACGAAGTGGAGCTAGCATAAAACATCTGGAGCAGCTACAACGGGAAAGGTGGCAGTTATTTAAGGGCTGAAAATGTTACACCGATTCAGAGTAGAATTTCATTTTAATGCTGGCGGAGCTTTCAAAGGGCAGCTAAAAATAAATATTTACAACAATGAATATATTCATCTTTATTTTCTTATACCAGGCATTAATCTAACTTCAACAGAATTATAACTAGCCCTCACCTTACTTCCCAAAGCACTCTATTTAAGTTTAAGAATACACAATCCTTCCATAATGAAATTAAGCAAAAAAGATAGGCCAATAAATTCTAATTTTTAAATTAAGCACCATTATATCTCATAATTTAATAAATTTTTACCATTTAAGAAATTTGAGTACATTAGCTGTCAATATAAGAAATGCAAATAATTGAAATAAACAAAATAAAGCCACTTTATATATTTATTTAGCTTATAATTACTAAGAATAAAATATAATTAATTACCCATAAAATTGATAAAGGTTTCATTAAAACTTTAAACCATTATGAAGGAAAGAAACTATTTATATCCAAAACTCATATTTATCTTGTTAATACTACAGTTTGAAACAACTTTTACTTCTTATGCCCAAAAGTCGCAAACAATCCGTATTGCCCCAGAAGCCGCAAGAGGTGGGCAGGTTTCGGACATATTTGATTCTGTTTCCTTTATACCTTTAGAATCCACTAAGGAATCCGAATTTGGAGAAATTAATCAGTTAATTGTAACAGATAAATATTATATAATACTAGATAATCGAACAACAAACTGCATTCTTATTTTCAATAAAGATGGAAAGTTCCAAACAAAAATAAGCGATTGGAAAGGACATGCGCCAAATTTTCTATCCAACAAACCGTATATTTCCGATGGAAAGTGGATTAATTATATAAGCTATGATAACCAAAACCACGTTATAGAGGTTAAGCTTTACCAAAATAAAGATTCCACCACTTATGAATTCGATCTAAATGGAAAATTAATAAAAAAAATAAAAAAAACGTGGGGGGAATCAGATCAATGGTTGAATTTAAAAAATAATGACAGAATACACCTTCACTCAATTTCAAAAACCTATTTCAAAGACAAAACAATTGATGCATTTAATCAGATTGATATCATAAATCATGATTCAACCATAAATTCATTTTGGCCAATAGATACAGCCTATCCTTTAATTTATAATTACAGTGGTCAAAATTATATGGCAAATTATGGTCTAACATTTTATAAAGACACTGTTGCTTTATTATCATTTCCGGGAAGTTATGATGTATACGAAGTCACACCTAATGCTATAGAGAAAAGATATAAATTCATATTTCCAGAGAATCTATACTTACAAGATAGTCTCAGATCAATTAAAGCTTTTAGTAAGTATAAAATCTATAAACATCCTCACATTTTTAGCACTAAAACTATTCAGGTAGGTTATTTACTCTTTATAAGAGCTTTTGATGTAAGAGAAAATGACACATATATATATAATCTTTTAAATGGAAGCATTACGAACTTTTCAAAAATTGAGCCTGACAAAACCTCTTATTTCCTAAAAATTTGCGACGCATCAGAGGGAGGCGTAAATTACAGTAATAAAGGATTTTATTTATCGGATGGGAAAAGCATCTACACCGCTTACCCAGGTAAATATTTAAGTCAGCAATTTGGGGAAGAGATTGCTAAATCAATAAAAACAATACCCCGTTAAAAAAATTCTTCGCAAGTCCCAAAAAATTTAGAAACTATGTCATTGTAAAATTAACTCCAAAATCTCAAAATTAATGTATGCCTAAAGCAAGGGCAATAATATCAACCATTGTAATAATCTTTATTTTTATTTCTTCTCCCAATTTAATGGGACAAAATACAACTAACACTACAATAAAAGGAAAGGTGATTGACTCATCCTTAAATAAAGGATTGGAAGCAAGTACGGTTACTATATATAAAACAAAGGATTCAACGTTAGTTAACTATACGCTATCAGATATCTACGGGAATTTTACACTTGACAATATCCCCCATAATCAGGAATTATACATCATTATCAACGCTATAGGGTACCACCCATTGTATAGACAATTGAAATTCACCGATAGTAACAAAATTAATAAAGTTACTCTTTACAAATTCAAAATGCAGCCATCCACAAAAGCTTTGAACGATGTAATTGTCAAAAGTGTGCCTCCTATTACAATGAACAACGATACCATTGAATTTCATGCAGATGCCTTTAAAATGGACCCCAATGCAGTTGTAGAAGACCTACTTAGAAGACTTCCAGGAGTAATTGTGTGGGGGATGGTGCAATTACCGTAAATGGGAGGCCTGTCCCATCTGTTTTAGTAAATGGAAAACCGTTTTTTGGAGGAAATGCAAAAATATCAACTCAAAATATTTCTAAAGAAGCTGTGGACAAAATTCAAGTATATAGTAAAAACAATCAAAATCATAACAGCGATAGTACCCTGGAGGCTAATATTCAATTAAAAAAAGGACATGAAAAAGGTTATTTTGGAAAAATGATCATCGGGGAAGGCACGACTCATCGACATAACTTATTAGGAAACATCAATATTTATAATAACAAATTCCAATTAGGAGTTATTGGGACTAATAATAATGTAAATAATTTTACCAATGACATCAATACATTAATTGCCAACAGTACTTATAAAGGCATCGGAGCATCATTGGATTTGCAACCAGATTTTGAATCTGAAGGGAATAATAAAACACTTTCAACAGGGTTTACCCTTAGAAATGAAATTAAAAAAATAGTACATTAAACTTAGATTATTTATTTCAAAATAGAAAAAACAATTTGTACAAGTCAGCAAACTCAATCAGAAACATAGCCCAGGATAGCACACAAAATACATTATTGTCATCCAATGATGATAACAAAGAATCTCTAAGAACTCTTAAGGCAAAATATATGTGGAAAATAATAAATCCCACTTATCGGTGAGTACTCAACTTAATTTTAAAGATGGAGATTCTAATATTCAAGATTCTACTGAAGTGTTCATAAAGTCTAATCCAACCTTGCAAAGCAAAAGTTATTCAAAAGAAATCTCAGCTTCCAAAAGCAATTCCAAGCATATTAAAATTAATTATGGTCTTAAAAAAAGAAATGGTTTGGACGATGTTATTGGATTGACTTATGAATTTAATCAAAACTGGAACCGATTTAACAATAAATCAGAAACATCATTTCAATCTGAACAGGATCCAACTCAGAATTTATATTTCAATAGACAGTATAAAAATTTGAATGAAAAAACTAATCATAATTTATTATTTGAGGCCAATAATATGTTTGAATCATATAGTAACAGGTATTTTGGAGGCATTATCATAAACACGAAAAATGAGTTTAATACATCAATTATTCTTCAGGACAATAATATTTATGATCATTTGGATAACGAACTATTGCAAAATAAATATTTAACTGTAGTAAACCATACACGCATAATTAACGAAAGGCCAACAATTAGTTTAATAAAAGATTTGAACCGTGACTGGCCAGGAAGATATAATAAAAAACTTTCGTTTCAAGTTGATTTCGCAGCTCAATTATACGAATTCAAAAATAAATCTACTCACGATTTCCAAGTCATTAAAAAATTTCACATAAAATCAATCCCCTCCTTTGCCTTTAGCTACGATTATAGAAACAGCAATCTATATAATAAATTTTCTTTTAATTTCAAAAGATCCTATCGCTATCCTATCTTAAATGAATTAGCTCCCACTACGGATAGTTCCAATATTTATTTTTTAAATATCGGGAATAAAACTTTAGTACCTTCAACTACCAATTCATTTATATTTGGCATTACTCATTTTGGATTAAAAAAATATCCTTGGAGCTATTTTTTTAATTTTAGGTTGGATAAAACAAATAAGTATTTTGCAGACAGCAGTAGTACAGATTCATTGGGAAGGACCATTTCCTCTTTTACCAACTTTGGAGCACAAAACCGTATTGCAGAATCTTTTAGGTTAGAAAAATCATTTGTATTAAACAAGAACCAATTTAGTTTAAGCCTAAATGAAAATAATTCCTACAGCATTCAACCCGTCTTTATAAATAGCAGGCAATATCAATCGAAATATTTTGTATCAAGTTCCTTCCTGTCAATGAATTACGAGTTGATAGACCTTTTTCAAACGATGTTAATAACCGAATTTAGATTTTCTAAATCTAGGCAAGAAGCAAATAATGATGAAGGTATATTCAAATATAATAATAATGAATTCATTCAAACGCTAAGTGGGAGTTTTAACATAACAAAACGCTTTAATATAAGTTCAAATGTAAAATATCATCGGTACTCTACCGCTGGTCTCAAACCCATTAATTATGTAATCTGGAATGCAAGTGCCACATTCAGATGCCTTAAATTAAATAATCTGGAGTTTAAATTTTCGGCGCTCGATTTACTTCATCAAAACTCATCCGTCATAAATATTGCTTCAAATAATACCTTTCGTCAAATACAAACAAATGTTTTACAGCAATATTTTATGCTATCTGTTGCATTTTATCCAAGAAACTTTGGTAAAAATCCAGATTAGTCTTGCAAAAGTTTTCAACGATCAACAGGGAAACAATATCTTTCAGGCAAAAATAGATTCATAAGATATATGACTATTTTGAGACTGCTTAATTATTGTCATCTCCGCAAAATTTTGCTTCATTTGCTTCACAGATGCAGCAAAATTTCTTTTATAATAAAAATCATATGTTTGTTTTTTTATCTCCTGAAAGAATATGTCTTCAGGGAAATCTAAGAAGCTGGATATTTTATCAACAAGGGTCTTATTTGTACTTAAGATCCCCTTCTCTATTTTGGACAAGGTTCCCTGTTCAATCTGCAAATTTTCTGACAGTTCCTTTTGTGTTATGCCACGATATTCCCTTACTAATTTTAGCGTATCGATATTAAATATTTTCATTATTCCTATATATAAGCTATCTAAAACTCGCTCAAAAAAATAGCCTTGATCTGAAATTGCCCAATGCGACCACCTTAAAAACGTTCGGTCAATTCATACTAAACAGTGGATAGATCTTAATTTAATGCCAAGTCTAGTGCTCTGTTAAGTTTAATATGACGGATATAATCTTTTTAATTTGATTCTAGCATCGGTAGCTGTAAATTGCCAGTTTATCTTAGACTTTTTGTTATTCCGTGCATTATTCCATGCCTGAACTTCATCTTCCACCATCTCTATAGTTGGAATATGGCGATTCAAGCACTGTCCGTTTAAAACATGTAACTCTATTTCCGCCATATTCAACCAACTACCATGCTTTGGAGTGAATACAAATTCAAATCTATCCCATAATTGCTTTGCCACTTTAGGTTCAAATGCCTCATAAAATGCAGAAGGTGAATGCGTATTAAAGTTATCCATTACCAAAGTTATTTTTTTTGCCTTTTTATAATGACTGGCTATCTCTTTAATGAATAATGCCCAATCTCTCTTTTTCTTAAACTCCGTCACTTTTACAAATCGCTTACCAGCCAAAGGTTCATTTGCCATAAATATATTTACACATCCTTTCCTTATATACTCATAATCTTCTCGTTTATCCATCCCCGGTTTCATTTTAATACTTGGTCTTCCTTCTTCAATTAGCTGCTTAGGGCTTTCATCCATACACACCACAGGAAAGTCGGGATCATATGGTCTCTTATATACATCCAATACGTTTTCCATATTCGACACAAATTCGCCACTTCTCTCAGCTGGAATGACCCAGCCTTTCACTTTCCAAGGCTTAAGTTCGTTTTTTTTAAAACATTCCCAACCGTTACATGAGAAATCTTATCAACATACTCCAGCTCAACCAGCTTATCCGCTAATAAACGCAATGTCCATTTAGCATAACCTTTAGGTGGCGCGCTACAACATAAACTCACTATATTGGCTTCCAAATCACCATCTACTTTTCTATCATAGACTCTTGTCGTTGGTTTGCGGTCTAAAACGGAATCTAAGCCCTCTTCAATAAACCGCTTCTTAACCCGGTCAATTGTACGCATACCTATTCTTAATACTTGGGCTAATTGCTCATTGGTGACTTTTTGAGAGTATTTCCCTTCATCACAGTTTAAAAGGATATAAGCCGCTCGAAAAGTCTGCGTCGTATGGGACCCCTTATTTATAATACCTTGAAGAACATCAACTTCCTCTTTGGTCAGATGTATTGTATATCGTATCATTAGTATAAATTTAATACAAAGATATGATATTTAATCAATACGTCATATTATGCTTAACTGAACACTAGTCTCATTTTTAATCAACGATTACATTTAATGATTTTTTCGGATCAGTTCCAAATGGCTGCATACACACTTAAGTCTTCAATTTCATGGCAAATTTCCTTATCTTAAATTATAAACTAAGGCAAGATATGCAATTTCTTTTTATAAGTTTCCAAAATACACAAAACTAATTAATTAATAATGCCTATTGAATGACAAATAATATCCATATAATATTAAAACCACGATTATCCCGATCAAATCGGGGAAAAAGATTTTAAACTCCCCCTTTTTCCGGATTGCGTAACCCTTTTTCCCGATTTGATAAACAACATCCTACAGCGCCCCCCTATCTTTGTATCCACAACACACAGTAACATATCACAATTTCGAATAGAGGTGGCGACCTAGTCTTAGAACGCCACTAAAAAAAATCCAAAATCAGACTTTATATAAGGTCTGATTTTTATTTTTTGGGGAGCCTCGCAGGAATTTCCATATCGCGTAACCCTTTTTCCCGATTCAATAAATAATTGATTTACAATATGCTGATCTTTGTATCCTGAATATGTAACATATCACACAATTTGAATAGAGGTGGCGCTCCATTCCTGGCGCGCCACTAAAAAAATAAAAGCGGGCTGCTTGATATTAAAAATCAAGCAGCCTGTTTTTATTTTCCTGCCGGGCTTTAATTTAGAAAAAGTTTCATAATACTGATATTCGCGGGAATTGCTTCAGTATCTAAGTGGAGGTTGAATGGTAGGTTCAGTTATATTGCGTATTGGCACATTTGGCCGTAACTGAACACTTCCAGGATGTGTCAGTAATTCCCTATCCCGTAATCCTTTTTCCTGAATTGATAAACGGCCTTTATTGTCTCCACCTACCTTTGTGCAAGCAGACGTTAAAACATAATCACAATTCGAATAGAGGTGGCGACCTAGTCTTAGAACGCCACTAAAAAAATCTAAAATCAAACTCCGCAGTTATTGTTAGTAACTATCGGAGTTTGATTTTTATTCTTTTTAATATCTAGGGCTGATCCTTGTCTGTTTTCTCTGTTTTTTAATCCTTTTGTTCGCTATTTGTTCGCTTTCGATTCGTACCCTTTACGGTTTCTGCTTTCCAAATGGGTGCCTTTTACAGCAGGCATTTAAAATTAACTTCTAAGTTGGCATAATGATGATTATACGAGCCGTAATATCAATGCTTTACTTTGTGTTGCCCTTCATGTTCCCATTTGTGTACCCTACTTAAAGGAAAATGTCGGGGACTTTACGTCATGGTAAAACAAAAAGATCCATTTGCCTTCTTCACCTTCTGCCCACCACTTTTTCCTGAGTTCCATGCACTTTCTACCGTCGTAGTCATATTTGGCGACAAATCTGTTTTTCATCTGCCCTAATTGCGGGGCATCATCTGCACCGTAAAAAACGGTTTCTTCACCTTCTTTGAACCAAAATACCTGGTGGTATTTACTATGTGCTCCGGTTACCTGATAGGTAATATAGCCGTCTAGTGTTCCGTCCCCATCCAGGAGCACTACTTGCGGGTGGTCTTTTAGGATCTCAAACTGCTCTTTAAGATAGGATGGATTCTCTCCACTTAACCCATAGGCTAGTTCGCTTGCCTGAAGATAATAAGTGGCATTGGGGAAAGTAAGGGTGGCCTCGCCATTCGGTTTTGTCATCTTTATCCCACCTGCATGGTCTTTATGTAAGTGAGAAAGCAGTACTTTGGTCACTTCGCCAGCACCAATTCCATGCGCTTTTAAAAGCGCATGAATTTGCGGTTCCCCATCTTTTGTGAACCCCAACCCGGTATCCAAGAGTAGTATATCTTTATCTGTTATAATCAAAAATGGCTGTATTTCAACGAGTAAGCTCCCAACAGCCCTTTTTTGAAGATCATCCGTAGATGGGTCAAAGGGTATGAACTTCTTAGAACTGTCTATGGTAAAAGCGCCTTCTGATAAGGGTATTATTCTCATGTGGCAAAGATAATCCAATCAATGCAACTGGTATGCAGCCAGGTTGTTATTCTTTCGGTCAGCCGTCACGGGCCTTAGGTAAATAACCCTTCTTTTCCAGAGCAAGTTCGTAACTTCGCTATATGCCTTTTGAATTACATGCCGAATATAAGCCCTCAGGGGATCAACCTGATGCCATCCGCCAATTGACGGAAGGCCTTAAGGATGGTGAACAGTTTCAGACACTTTTGGGTGTTACCGGATCTGGTAAAACCTTCACGATGGCAAATGTCATCCAGAATGTACAGCGCCCGACCCTGGTATTAACGCATAATAAGACCCTGGTAGCTCAGTTATATGGTGAGTTTAAGCAATTTTTTCCCCATAACGCCGTAGGTTACTTTGTCAGTTATTATGATTATTATCAGCCGGAAGCTTTTATGCCGGTCAGTAATACCTATATTGAAAAGGATCTGAGTATTAATGAGGAGCTGGATAAGCTGCGGCTGCAAGCCACAGCCCAGCTTTTGAGTGGTCGTAGAGATATTATCATTGTGGCCAGCGTCAGTTGTATTTATGGTATCGGTAACCCCGCGGAATTTGAAAAGGGGATTATCCGGCTCCATGTTGGTCAGGTCATACCACGGCAGGCATTTTTGCATGCACTTGTCAATTCTTTATATACCCGAACCCAGGTGGACTTTACCAGGGCGAGCTTCAGGGTGAAAGGCGATACGGTGGATATCAATCTGCCATATGTGGATTATGGCTACCGGATTACCTTTTTTGATGATGAAATTGAATCTATCGAGACCATTGATGTCATCACGAACCAAAGGATGCTAAAAATGGACAATGCGGCCATTTTCCCAGCAAATTTATATTTGGCTCCAAAGGAGATGATGCAACAGATCACTTATGAGATTCAGGATGAGCTCAGGGCGCAGGTCGAATATTTTGAAGGTATCGGCCGCATGGTGGAAGCGCAGCGTATTAAAGAAAGAGTAGAATATGATCTGGAAATGATGCTGGAACTGGGATACTGTAATGGTATTGAGAACTACTCCAGATTTTTTGACAGAAGAGAACCAGGCACAAGACCTTTCTGTCTCCTGGATTATTTCCCAGATGATTTTTTGTGTATTTTAGATGAGTCCCATCAGACGATTCCTCAGATATCCGGTATGCACGGCGGCGACCGAAGCAGAAAGCTGACCTTGGTTGAATACGGCTTCCGTCTGCCCAGTGCTATTGACAACAGACCACTTAGTTTTAGTGAATTTGAATCTATGATCGGCCAGACTATTTTTGTATCGGCCACGCCTGGTAATTATGAGTTAGAGAAGACAGGTGGTGTCGTGGTAGAGCAGATTGTCCGGCCAACTGGTCTGTTGGATCCACCCATTGAGCTCCGCCCTAGTCATGACCAGGTAGATGACTTGTTGGACGAAATCGACCAACAGGTGAAAAAGGGTGGCCGCATTCTAGTGACAACGCTTACCAAAAGAATGGCAGAGGAGATGGACAAATACCTCAAAAAGATCAATATCAACTCTAAATATATCCATAGCGATGTAGACACACTTGACCGAGTGGAGATTCTGCGTCAATTAAGACTTGGTGAAATTGATGTACTGGTAGGTGTCAACCTGCTCAGGGAAGGGTTGGATTTACCAGAGGTAACCCTGGTGGCAATACTTGATGCGGATAAGGAAGGTTTTCTCAGAAATGAGCGGTCGCTGACGCAGACGGCTGGTCGCGCCGCCCGTAATGCGAATGGCCGGGTCATTTTTTACGCAGATAAAATGACGATGAGCATGCAACGAACCATCGATGAGACCAACCGCAGACGGGAAAAACAGATTGCCTATAATGAGTTGCATCATATAACGCCTACGACCGTCACCAAAAGCAAAGAGCAGGTATTTGCACAAACAGCTGTACTGGATATTAAGGGGTTTGATGAACATAAAGCCTATGCGATCGGCTACAACGAAGATATTGTTGAACATAAGGTATACGAGTCTCAAGTAGATCCAAATAAGCGTACCATTCCCTTTTTAGAAAAGGCAATAAAAAGGCTCAAAAAAGAAATGGACAAGGCTGCCAAAGACATGGATTTTATTGAGGCGGCGAGGCTTAGGGATGAAATGTTCGCACTTCAAAATGAGCTTAAAACAAAGAAAAAATAAAACTAGATAATATTTTATAGCTTTTCTTTAAACCAACCTAGAATTTCTAATAAGGCAATCAATTTCTTTATCATTTTAGGTAAGCAATCTCAGGTATTTCTATCCCTTTTTAAGTCGCTAATGCCTATTTTCAATTCTCAGGCCCATGCCCATGGTCGGCCCCATAAGCGGCGAGATTAACATCACACCGATAATAGCCGCAGTCGAATTGCCATTCAGTCCTATGGGTGCTATAAAAATCGCGAAAATCAACGTCCAGAGCTTCCCCCGATGAAATCGGAGTTCTTTTTGATAAATAGAACAACGTCCTGCTCATCTGCCTTATCTACATGAAAGTCAAACCTTCTGGCAATGGCAGACTTTATCAATCGTAAAAGGCGATAATCTTTATTATAGCCTTTAGCAAGTTATTGTCTGAATAAATAGGTGAAGACTCAAGATGCTTCCTTAGAGGCCGGGGATAGCTTTTTTAAAAAGAAGACGCCAGCGATGCCCGAGATAAGAGAGGCCAGCAAAATACCATACTTCGCTTCATCTATCATTTTCATATCCGTAAAGGCCAATCCTGTGATAAACAATGACATTGTGAATCCAACCCCTGCCAGCAGTGCAACACCGATAATGTGTTTCCAGTTGGCTTTGTGTGGCAGCGCAGCCCAGCCGAGCCTTACCATTATCCAGGTAAACACAAGAACCCCAATAAACTTTCCTAGCACCAGCCCAACGGATACACCCAGGCTTACCGGGTTGGATAAGGACCGGAAGAAGTCGCTGCCAATTGGCATACCTGCATTGGCCAGGGCAAACAGCGGCATGATAACAAAAGCTACCCAAGGATGCAACGCATTTTCAATTTTCTGTAACGGCGTTTCTGCATCCAGACAGAGTTGTTTTATATTACTGATCGTTCTATGTTGCTCCCAGGTCATCAGTGAACCGTCTTGCCTGTGGGCCTGTTCAAAGTTAGTTGCATATTTTCTGGTATTTTCAACAAATTCCTGCTCATTTATCTTGGTTCTGGCCGGGATCATAAAGGCGACAAGCACGCCTGCTATCGTTGCATGCACACCGGAAAGTAAAAAGAAATACCATATAATAATGCCTATTACCAGATAGAATATCGTATCCCTGATACCCAAACGGTTGCCGATCCAAAGAACAATAAGCAATACTAAGCCTATCGCTAACGGAACAAGTGCTATCGTTTGTGTGTAAAATAGCGCAATCACAAGTACAGCGCCCAGATCATCGGCCACAGCCAGGGCCGACAGAAAGGTTTTCACCGACCCGGGTATATGTTTTCCTGCCATAGATAATAAGCCGAGGGCAAAAGCAATATCAGTCGCCATCGGAATACCCCATCCATGGGAAGAGGGAAGGCCTTTGTTGAATGCCACGAATATAAGTGCTGGTACCAGCATGCCTCCCAGCGCGCCCACCATTGGCAGCGCTGCTTTTCTGAGGGTAGAAAGCTCCCCGGCAATGAACTCCCGCTTCAGTTCCAGGCCGATGACAAAGAAAAATAAGGCCATTAATCCATCATTGATCCATACGTGCAGTGGTTGGACGAATCGCTGTTGCTCGATTCCGATGGAAAACCTGGTTTCCCACAGATGATGGTAACTGTCGCTCCACGGAGCGTTTGCCCAAACCAGTGCAATAACGACACAGGCAAACAGCACAATACCGCTTGTATACTCCTGGTGAATAAATTTGCTAACAGGTTTTAGTAGCTGGTCGATAGGAGATCTTGTCATGGTAGGACAAATATATTTGTTCCGCTCCAAATGGTCATGCTTTTCAATCAAAAATTCCTACTTTTATTTCTTCTTTTGATCTAAGGGCGTAATTTGAGTAGCCTTCACCTGAAACCTATACGATGTCACACTCAAAAAAACTCAGCGAATTCTCGGCCACAGCGATATGCGGCAATGATATTACTTCTTCCTGTCTGTACGTTTCTGCTTTGACGATAGCCTATGCCGGGCAGTACGCATGGCTGGCGCTGCTAATCGTTGCAGGGGTGCTTTTTCTGTTCAGGAAGATCTATGGTGAAGTGGTCGGAGCGCTTCCCTTGAATGGAGGCGCCTATAACGTTTTGCTTAATACCACAAGCAAAAGTAACGCCTCCATTGCGGCCTGTCTGACCATTTTGTCCTATATGACAACTGCGGTTATCTCAGCCAGTGAAGCCATGCACTACCTGAAAGGCATTTTTCCGTCCATTTCCGTCATGGTGGCCACCATTATCCTTTTGACTTTGTTTTTATTACTGGTCATGTCGGGCATCAGTGAATCCTCTGTAGTGGCTGCTGTAATTTTTACGCTTCATCTGGCAGCCATGCTGCTTTTAATCGGTAGCGGCATTTGGTTTGTGATAAAACATGGTTTAAATATTGCGGCGCTGAATTTCAGGACACCGTTACAGGGTGGCTTTTGGACAGCCCTGTTTCTTGGATTTAGCACCGCCATGCTGGGTATCTCTGGATTTGAGAGTTCCGCTAATTTTGTGGAAGAGCAAAAACCGGGCATTTTCAGAAAGACGCTCCGAAATATGTGGATTGCTGTGACTGTAATAAATCCACTGATGGCGCTTACTGCTGTCATGGTCCTGCCGCTGGTAGACGTCGTTCAAAACAAAGAAGCACTTCTTTCTTATTTAGGGCAAAATACGGGAGGCAGTTGGCTGGCTACTTTTATTTCGATCGATGCCGTTCTTGTATTAAGTGGGGCACTGCTTACTTCTTATGTAGGGGTGAATGGTCTTATTAAAAGAATGACACTGGATCGGATACTTCCGCAATTCCTGTTGAAGGAAAACAGTCGCGGCAGTTCTCCAAGAATATTACTGCTTTTTTATATACTCTGCCTTTCGGTGCTGTTTATAACGCATGGTCAACTGGGGCCGCTTGCCGGCGTTTACACGATTAGTTTTTTATTGGTGATGATCTATTTTGGTTTTGGCAATTTTCTGCTGAAAATCAAACGCGGCAGACTGCCTCGTCCTGAAAACGCTACTGTGGCCTCTGTAACGATTGCGATTCTTGCCGTAGCTGGCGCACTGTATGGAAATGTTGTTACGCATGCAGCCTACCTGATTGTTTTCCTGCAATATTTTCTTCCGGCTATTGTTATTATCTTTTTGTTATTAAGCAGAAATGAAATCTTAAAATATATGCTCATATTGGTCGGCCATCTGTCAAAACATTTTAAACTGTTTGCCGCCATTAGCAGATTGCATATCAGTCGCAATCTTAAAAAATTAACTGAACAGGAATTCGTTTACTTTACTAAAGCCGACGATATCTCTATCCTCAACAAGGTTATGATGTATGTGGAAGAAAATGAGATCACGAAAAGAATAAAAATTGTAACGGTCTTAAAGGATGAAAGTGATGTCTCTGCTTCTTTCATGGCTGATCTGGAAGTGTTGGACAGGGCCTACCCGGACATTAAGATTGAATACGTTCAGATCCACAACGCCACATTCGGACCCGAGACGATCAAGCGACTCAGTGATGAGTGGAATATTCCTATTAATTTCATGTTTATCAGTTCTCCCAGCGATAAGTTCGCACACAGGGTGTCTGATCTCGGAGGCGTAAGATTAATTATTTAAAGACCAGATAGGCATATAGGCATAGCGTATGTTGTGTTGTATGCATTTTGTTATTTACCTCTAAGGCGTTATCTTTGAGCATATCAAGTATTTTCTAACCTTAAGACAACCCATTACAACCCATGCATTTTTTAGCGATTACACCTGACATGAACCATTTAGAGAGCTACTGGACGAAATTCTGGGACGCGGCGGCTGTTTGGGGGCCAAAAATAGCCATCGCCCTGATATCTACATTGCTTATATATCTGATCGGGTCCTGGCTGATCAGGATCATAATGAAATATGCCAATAAGACTTTTGAGCGTCGCCAGATGGATATCTCTCTTAAAAAGTTCCTATTGAATATGATCCGGTGGACCCTGAATATCTTATTATTTATTCTGATCATTACGCAGCTCGGCATACAGACTTCTGCCTTTGTAGCCATGATCGGAGCGGCCGGACTGGCTGTAGGCCTGGCGCTGCAGGGTTCACTGGCCAACTTTGCAGGCAGTGTAATCATTCTGACCCTCAAACCCTTCAAGGTAGGCGATTATATTGAATCGGCTAACGGACAATCCGGAACTGTCAGAGAAATTGATATTTTTGCCACCAAATTAATTACACCTCAGAATCAGTTGGTCATTGTACCCAACGGTGCGCTCTCCAATGCAAGTATTATTAACTATTCCCAGATGGGCAGCCGGCGTACCTGGTTTGATATCGGGGTTTCCTATGCTGCTGACCTTAAACAGGCTAAACAAATTCTGATGGATGTCGTCAGCAGTAACAAGCATGCCTATAAAGAACCGGCTCCGCAGATTGTCGTCACAGAACTTGGAGACAGTGCCGTAAATCTTTCAGTAAGAGTGTCCGCTGACAATCAGGCGTTCTGGGGTATGCGTGAGCAATTAATTATTGACTGCAAGGCGGCCTTAGATAGGGCTGGCATTGAGATACCTTTCCCTCAGCGCGACATTCATATTTTTAACCAATAGGAGCGTATTCTCATTTTCCTTTTCTCTGACAAAAAACCTATCTGCATCGTCCATCTTACAACTGCCTGTCAGCAGTGCTGGCGGAAGACAATAAATATTGTGTTCAGGATAAGTTTTTTCCAAAATAAGTTGGTAGCCGTTTTTAAGCATTTAAATGTGGCTTTCTGCCTGGAGGTTGCCAGAGAAAAGCTCTAAATTTATAGGACAATTAGCTGACCGGAATGAATAGCAGGGGATAAAAATAATTCCGTCTTTAAAAGTGTTTCATAATCAGTGCGGAACAAACTGCTTAATTTATATTTACATATATCAGAAAAAAAATTAAATACATCTATTTGACAATATGTACGGCAATTACTTAGGGTCCGTGCAAAAATAATTTCCGATTTAAATTTGGACGGATTGTATAATTTAGTTTAGGAATTGTATTATGTGGCCAAAGGTTAATTTCGGCCCACTGTTGATCTGTAATCTTTATTCCTGTCTCATAATTCCGCATATCTATTTCTGCTTTTATATCTAAGCCGTTTTTTGCGGTAGTTCCCCGAATGAAATTTAATGCTGTCCCATAAGTCTTTAGAGGTTGTCCGGCCCAGTTTTTACTAAGTTCGCTAAACATATGATGCTCAATGGGGTTAAACTTAGAGGTTCCAGGAGGATAATGGCAAACTGTGACTTCTATGTTATATTTTTCGCAGATCTTTTTTTGAATGCCATATTTCCACATTTTGTTAGATGAGCCGTTGCTGCCACCACCGTCAGCTAATATGAGCAGGGACTTTATGTTTGCCTTATTCGGTTGTGATCGTAGCCAACGCTCGATAGAATTAACTGCAAACTCACTTGTATCAGATGAGATTCCTCCCACCACAAGACCGCGATTATGCTTAAGGTCATATATACCATATGGGTTAAATTTACCTTCGGCGAGGGTTAAAAAATCATAAGCGTTTACCTGAGCCGGAGCTTTGCACCAAGTCCTCCCTTTGTTGTAAAAATTACCGATCAGCTCCTTCTTTTTAGAATCGACACTAATAACAATACTATCCTCCCTATTATTAAATTCCTTCCTTACCTGTTTAATGTATTTAAACTGCTGATCCCGTTCCTTTATTGAAATTGGTGTGGCTTTTTTGGGGTCAGATTCGAATCTTTTATAATTTATTTTCAAAGAGTAACCCATGTTTTGCAATAGCTTCTTGACTGTATTTGGGCAAACATTAATATCCTGCTCTTTAAGTAGCTCAGATATTTTGGAGAGGGTTGTTCTGGTCCATTTTGCATCACTCATTGGGTCGCCAGCAGTTTCTTCCTCAATCAAGTTTTCTATGATCTGGATTATTCCTGGTGTTTTTTTTTAACGCCCGGTCTACCGCCTCCTGTTTGGCGTATCCCATTTAAATTCACCTTTTTTCCCAAGAGTTGCTGCCGGCCTTTGCTAACAGTCTCTGGGTGAATCTGCAAAAGTTCACCGATTACCCTATCCCCTCCATGGCCGTATTTAATAGACTCTAGCCCTGCATATAAACGTCGTTGTTGCTCATCAAGTAAGCTATAAAATAAAATCACCGCTGCCTTTAACTCATCGGTGATCAGACTTGCTGACAGGCTTTCATTAGAAAATACTTGACTATCAGACACAGAATTACGTATAGCCATTTGTTGGTTGCGAACCTTACCGTCAACAGAAAAGTACACCCATTCTCCGCCAAATTGAGCACGGAATACTTTCTGTTCTTTAAGGAGATTACCAACAGCAAGTCGCACCGTTACTTTTAACACCGCTTCCAACTCTTTTATGCTTTGCCCACCAACAGACGTGTTTATAAAATAGAAGCAGGTATCTTTCAAAGTGTTGTATTTAGAGAAATGAATGGTGTCATTAAAACTCCAGAGCCCCGCTTCGGAAAATTTAGGTATATCAAACAATGTATAATATTTACCACGGTCGGAATAACTTGTGATATATCCCAATGATTTTAATTTTCTCATGATAGTCATTGTTACATCACTCTTTATGTGAACTTTAATTTGGTCCAGGGTAACAACTTTATCCTTTTTAATGAGTTTTTCTATCTCGAGTTTAATCTTATCCTGCATGTCTTAAATGTTATAATTAAACAGACAAAACGAAGTTATGTATAATGAATGTTTTAGCTCTTCATAAAGAAGTTCTTACCCAACTGAAGTGGCAAAAATAGAAGCCCTTTTAACCAAACTACTTAATCAACAAATGGGAAATGCGCCAGGCAAAATACCTGCTATGGGGGGAAAAAGACTTAATAAATATCGAGACAAAATCATTTTGTTTCTCAAGTACCCTGATAAAAATATCTCTCCAGAATAGCATGGAACATTACTTTCAAAATACACCACACAAAATTTGGGTGTTGATATAAAAATTAGGCAATGTCAAAGGTACTAAAAAATTATGGTGTTGAAGGGCCGACTGGTCGTCCTGCCAATTAGGGAGCTGAATAGTTTCATTGTTTGCCCTGGCATATAATTGCAAACTCCATAAAATCGACTTTCTAACATGGGTAACGCATGTAATGAAAAGAAAAAGAATAAGTAAACATACTAAAGATAAACTCGATGAACTACTTCCACACAAATGGCCCACATTACGGTCAGAATAAAATAAAAATGATCTAACGATCTTAGGTGACTTACATCTCCAAAAAATGTAGATACTTGGCTGGGGTTTCATGCCGCTAAATAGCTGCTCAAGCGTTCACTACGTTGTTAATAACTAAAGCCTTCCTTCATCTATCCGTATGGTTCATTACAGCAAAGATTGCGAGAACTGGCTACTTAAACTGCCGAGAAAAGCAAGTATGAATGGAGGAGGCCAGTAAATTAAATATTGCCAAAAATCTAAGAAAGGTGCTTTTGTCCGCCGTATAGAAACTACCAACCAGTACCGCATTTTTGCCTGGCACAAAATCGTTAATGATGCAATATTCAATCAGCGGATGATATTAGCCCAAAATAGATTTTGCAACCGCAATAACTAAGTCCAAATTAAGCGCTTACCACTAAAATCAACGCTAGATTTACGATTGCAATGGCCAATATGAGTCTGACTCCTCCATAAATTACAGAAAAAAAGGGACTGCATTCTTGCAGTCCCAGAGACTTGTTTAAAAGTCTGTACATGATTGAGTTTTTATCTGAGCCTCTTTTGACTTGTTTTGGCTAAAAGCTCAAATACGACATATTGCCATTTAATTTAGCTTGACAGAGAATTTCCAGCTACTTGGGGGTAAACACTCATGGTCATTACACACCATGAAATTAACCGAACCGCTTACATTGGTTTTAAGGCCTCCTTTCACTTTTACAGTTTGTATAAACTGTACTTTGTCACCATAATATTTGACATCCACACCAAAATTTTTATCATGGGTTGTTTTCAGATCACCTTTCTCTTTTGGCTTTCCGATAAGCGTTACCAACGGATTTTTGCTAAAGCTGATACTCGTAGGTACTGGACCTCCATCTGGCGTATTCTGAGAATAGATATGCCAGGGCGCTGGTAACACTGCTGTAAGCGTGATCGTATAATTGCCGTCTGTAGCTTTTGCGGCGCTCGCTGTCCATTGAACAGGATTTTGGTTTTGATCCTGAGCCCTTACGATAATAGTTGCCGATACAAGGACCAGTAGCGTCAGCAATAAGTGATTCAATTGCCTTTTCATTTCCATTTTCATATTTTTTTTCTTTTTTGATTACTATTTTTTCTAAAAATAATTGTCCAGTTTAGCTCAGTTAAGGTTAGATAGCACTTCCATTTGCTTATCCAAGCAAGGTCTTTTCCAACCTGGCAACTGGAATATAATCTGTAAATATTGTATCAGTAGAGATATAGTCAGGTCGAACAGTTTCTTCTCTCATCAGATCTGTACTCAAATATTTTTATTGCTATCCGGTAATATGGTGACCACAACGCTATCACTGCCAAGTTTTTCAGCCAGCTTGATCGCACCTACTACATTGGCACCGGAAGAAATACCCACAGCCAGGCCAAGTTCAGCTGATAATTTCTGCGCCATAATGATGGCATCGCCATCACTGGCCTGCACGGTCTCATCCAGTTGATCCAACTGTACAATGGAAGGAATAAATTCATCAGAGATGCCCTGGATACGGTGACTACCTGTTTTATAACCTGTAGTCAAGGTAGGCGACTCGCTGGGTTCTAGTGGATGGATCGTTATTGCAGGGTTTTCACCACGCAGATACTGTCCAATGCCCATTACAGTACCACCAGTTCCAACGCCTGCTACAAACGCGTCAGGCAAAAGACCAATTTGCTGCAATTGAAAATAAATCTCCGGCCCGGTTGTTCTTTCATGCGCCTCTGCGTTAAAACAATTGCTGAACTGTTGCGGTAAAAAGACATCGCCATCAGCTGCCATATTTTCACTGAGCCGGATACTGCCTAAAAACCCACCTTCTTCTTTGCTGACTGTGATAATTCTGGCGCCAAACCCGCGGATAATATCCATTCTTTCCTTGCTTAACCAGTTAGGCATGATAATATTTACTTCATGCCCCATAGCCTTGCCTATGGCCGCAAAGGAAATACCTGTGTTACCACTGGTTGCCTCAATAATAACATCCGTAGGTTGTATGCTTCCATTTTCATATGCCTTATGCAATATATATAGTGCCATACGGTCCTTAATACTGCCTGTCAGGTTATAATGCTCGCATTTCACGAATATCCGACCTGGTTTACCTTTATATTGGTAATGCAGTTCCAACATTGGCGTATTGCCTACTAACTGCCAAAGCCGTTGAATCCGCTCACTGGTCGTAGCGATGTTCTTAGTCACTGTTTCCATATCAATTGTAATTTTATCCAATCGGACAAAGCTAGCTATCACCATAAAAACAAACAATACTTTGCCATTATTCAAAAATATTAATTGAATATTGGAATATTTCAATCAATATTATTGTTACCTTAGCCCTTCAAAAGCGCTAAATTTTAGTTTTTATTGTCTATAAAATCAGTCATCAATGCCGGAAGAACAATTACTCGATCAAACCGACCAGCAAATCCTCAAAATCCTGCAGGAAAATGCCGAGTTGACTAGCAAAGAAGTGGCCGCCCAGGTCAATAAATCAACAGCAGCCGTTCATGAACGTATCCGAAAGCTTAAAAAAGAGGGGTATATCAAAAAAATAGTGGCCATTTTGGACAGGAAGAAAATTAATAAAAACCTGGTAGCTTTCTGTCATGTGCTTTTATATAATCATTCTTCCAGTACATTGCAGACCTTTGAGCAATCTGTGATCCAAATGCCGGAAGTATTGGAATGCTTGCAGATGACAGGAACCTTTGATTTTATTTTAAGGGTAGCTGTAAAAGATATGGACGATTATCAGCATTTTTATCGAAATAAGCTGGCGGCACTTCCCAATGTCACCACCGTCCAAAGCTTTTTCATTCTATCAGAAGCAAAGAGTGATTTTGGTTACCGTTTATAAAGGAAGTGTGCATGTAGAATGATAATACAAAGATAGCCTGGTCCAACAAATGCGATATTTTATGGACCAATAATTTGATATTTTTGGAGCCGGTTAGGAAGAAAATGCCAGCAATTCCTAACCTCTCACCTATCCAATAGTTCGAAAATATTAATTATATTCCGCTGAAATCTATAATTGACCTATACAATAAAAATACACTGAATTGTTGGTTGCTAATGTGAATTATCAATTGAGAATCATCAATTATGAATAATTTCTTTGCAAATTCAATAACGATGTTTGTAAAAATCAAGAAATATAGATAAAAAGGAAATGATACACTATTATGTCATTTTTATAATTTCACTACGATATCTATCAAGAATAGAAGATTTAGCGATAAAGCCCAACCATACCCCTTCTTCATTTATCACAGGTAGTACATTTTTGGCGGAATTTAATTTTTCAAACTTATGGATTGCCGAATGCATATCATCTTTGTTGGTAAGGGTTTTTTGCTTGGTCATTAAATCTCCAGCTGTAACTTTAGCATTTTCTTCTCTTTTCTTGTCATCAAAAATAATAAATTTCATATCATTAAGATAAATAACACCTTCTAAATGCTGTTTATCTCCGTCACTTACGACAGCGTAAACATCTTTATCAGACCGTTGAATAGAGGAAAGTATTTCAGAGATTCCTGTATGTACCTTAAACACAGGATAATCTTTTCTGATCAGAATTCTCAATTCTAGTCTACTTAATGCAAAACGATCTTTGTCTGTAGGGTCAAGCTCCGATTGTTGAAAAAGCTTTTTCATTTCCAGAGACAACGGTTCAAAGGATTTCATAACAAAAAAGCTAATTGCTGCGACCATCATAAGAGGAATAAAAAGTGAATAGCCGTTTGTGACTTCCGCTGACAAAAATATAGCAGTCAATGGCGCAAAAAACAAACCACTCAACATTCCTGCCATGCCCACCACAATTAGATTGGTTATTGGCACATTTGTATATCCGATTAACTGAAAAAAACGGCCAACAATAAAACCCAGCAAGGCACCTATTACAAGTGACGGTGCAAAACTTCCTCCATTACCACCACCCATAATGGTAAATGCGGTAGCAAAAATTTTAAAAATCATGACACCTACAATAAAAAGCCAGATCAACCACCCGTTATTAGTGTGGGCTATCAAAATAGAGTTATGTGGAAATTGTCCGGTTTCTGCAAGGGTTTTAATAAAAATATATCCTTCACCAAAAATCTGTGGAAAAAAAAATATGAGTACTGATAACAAAAGAGCCCCAACTAGCCAACGCTTGACAGGACCATTCATCGCAGTAAACTTATGGTCTATCCAGTGAAAAATCCGGGTATAAAGCAAGCATAAACACCCTGCTAGAAGTCCCAACCCAACATAAAGATATAAGTTACTATAATTAAAATCACGGATCGTTTTAAAAGTTAATAATACGTTATCACCCAATAACACTTTAGCTAAAAGCGCCCCGCTAGCTGAAGACATCAGTAGCGGTATAAAAGAAGCGATAGATACATCAATCATCAACACCTCAAGAGCAAACAGAATTCCCGCAATCGGCGCACCAAACGCTGAAGAAATTCCCGAAGCAATCCCACAGGCCAAGAGTAATGTCCTCTCTTTATAAGGCAAAAAAGTAGCGCGGGCCAGATTCGATCCAATTGCCGCACCAGTAGCCACCATTGGCGACTCCAAACCGCAAGAACCACCAAGTCCAACTGTTAATCCAGCGGTGGTAATATGGGAATAACATTGGCTTAAAGGCAATTCAGAAGACTGTTTTGCTATCGCATAAACAATTTTATCATTACCCTTTTTAAAATTTTTACGATATAGTTTCTCTATCAAAAAGCTGCTAAGACCAATTCCCAGAATAGGCATTAAAGCTTGATACCATACAATATCACCAAAACCGGAATTTTCAAAGAAAAAATGCTCCAGATTGACGACAAACAATTTAAGTGCAATAGCGCCTAAACTTGCCAAACAACCAACCACCAAGCAACAAAAAACAAGAAATTGTTGCTCTGTCATACGTCTTTTTAGTAATAAAATACTAAACTTCAGTTGTGTCAAGATTAAACGAACTAATTTCTCCACTATATGCGTTACCGACTCCTTTGACATTTCTGGGTGCAAATGTAACTCAATACATATTAATAGTTGTAAGTTTCCAAAATCCTTGGGATTTATAAAGATGAGTTTAATTTATTCAGGACTCCTACCAAACCTTTAAAACACCTATTTCATTATATTTCTTAGCTTAAAACTAAAATCATACGGTTATTCATAGACAGCAAAGGCTGGCGTGACAGTTTTTTGATTGGGCATTTATAGATTACATCAATGTAGTGATGTGTAATATCCTGACCGTGATGCCCGTCATTTGAGCCTTAGTGCCTATTACCAACTCCTCCCACTGAATATCATAAATGCACTTTAAGTTCCGCGATAAGTAGCTAGGACCGCTGACTGCTGAATTACAAAAACTTCAATGGTCAATAAATAAAATTAAAAAATTTAATTCCATCCATAATACTTATTGTTCATATTACATTATGTCGATGAATAATTATACAGTTAAATGGGCTTAGTGGTCATATATTTTTTGAATATTTAAAACACCAATACTTTTAATATTAATATTATATAATTATTTTTTATATAATCCTTTTTACCACTAATTGACTATTTTTATAATAAAAAAGAATACTTTTGTTAGATAATAATGATATACAACAAAAAATAAACGACATAATGATATCAATTTATCATATTATATTTATAATAATATTAATTATAAAGTACAATTTGAGGGTCGCAACTAAGACAATGTAATAACTAACATTAAAAAAGGAGGAATTATGATTGGTTTAATTTTGGCGGGCGGGAAAAACTTAATTACAGTCAGAGACATGACTACGAATGTTTTACCAAACGGCTTGAATATGGTAGAGTTGGCCTATCGAAAACTAACAGAGATCGGACTTACGACTTATTTGTCCGTAGAACCACTTTTACCTGGGGATCTTCCTGCATATGGGGATATGCAGTTGATTATAAACCAGAAGGGTATCAATGCCACTGGTCCGTTATTGGGGCTACTGTCTGCTCACAGGAAATTTCCGATGGATGATATTTTCGTCCTGGCTTGCAATATGCCTTTTATGAAAATCAGTTGCCTATATTACCTTTTTGATCTTTGGCTGCAGAGGATCAGTGAGATCAATGTCTATCAGAAAGGCGGGAGGGCGGAACCATTTTGTGGAATTTATAGCTATGATGCATTAAGGCAAATTGCACGGTTGGTCTCTGATAAACAAAAATCACATAGTAGTTTGCAATATTTTGTTCAGCGATTGAACACATGCTATATGCATATTCCAAAGGAAGACGAAGTCGCATTTTTGAATATTCGTACTCAAAATCAGCTTGAACTGTTATGTAAAACACAGATGTCTAACCCAGATCAGTTGCTCAGATCAAACGCGGCGTATCTGTTTCAAGGTATTTAAAGATTAGGAGCTTTTTGAGGTTCGAAAGACTTGGTGTGTTATAATGGACCCTTTTGAGGTGTTTGGGTATATGGTGGTGGCACTTTATTTAATAGAAGCGTGTCTTTACTTAGCTAAGCCCTTGCAAAGGGTTATTATTTTAAGCTGCAGACCATTGGGGTTTGTATTTATATAAGTGTGCTTTAAAGAAGTTAGACACCTTTAAGAAGAGGTCAAATAATAATATATTTAAAATTAATTAGAATTATGGCTAATCAGATATGTGGACAATTAGAGAAATTGCAAATCTTTAGTTTAAAAGGGGTTCAGATGAGAACTTTCCATATTACCTGGTTTATGTTTTTTATCTGTTTTTTCGGCTGGTTTGGGCTAGCACCTTTAATGCCTTTTATTCGCGATGATTTGCATCTAAGCAAATCCCAAATAGGTAATTTGATGATCATCTCAGTTTCGACGACGATAATTGCCAGATTGATAATCGGCAGGCTCTGTGATTTTTGGGGGCCGAGAAAAACTGCCATTCGGTTACTTCTAATAGGATCTTTGCCCGTGATGTGTGTAGGGTTAGCGAATAGTTATACAACGCTTCTATTGTTCAGGGGAGCAATTGGTATTATTGGTGGAGCTTTTGTGATTACACAATACCATACTTCGATGATGATGGCTCCCAGAATAAAGGGAACTGCAAATGCCATTACAGGGGGTTGGGGAAACCTTGGTGGAGGCGTAACCAATATGGTCATGCCCTTAATATTCGCTACTATTGTTGGTTTTGGGTACACGAAACAATCCGCATGGAGGTATGCAATGATTCTTCCTGGATTATTAATGTGGCTGACAGCCTGGCTTTATGCCAGATATACAAAGGATACACCAATGGGTAATTTTGATGAGATTGGCCACAGAAAAACAGAAAAATTAAAAACCGACTGGCAAATTTTACGAGATTGGCGCATCTGGGCGCTTACTTTAGGATATGCCACCTGCTTTGGCGTTGAGATTACTTTTGATAATGTAGCCGCCCTTCATTTTGTGGACCATTTTCACCTCTCGCTGAAGACAGCTGGTATTTGTGCAGGGGTATTTGGAAGCATGAATTTGTTTGCAAGAGCTCTGGGGGGATATATATCTGATAAAACGGGAGAAAAATATGGGATGCGGGGCAAGGGGCTGTTCCTGGCTTTTATGCTATTGTTAGAGGGCGTTGGGCTATTATTATTTGCTTATGCAGGTACGCTTTTAATGGCCATTATTTGGATGCTTTCATTCGCATTATTTTTAAAAATGGCCAACGGGGCTACCTATGGGATAGTCCCATTTATAAACAAAGAGCATGTCGGGTTGATCAGTGGCATAGTTGGCGCAGGTGGCAACTTCGGAGGTATGCTGTTTGGCTTTCTATTTAAAAGCGACCATATGACATATATTCAGGCATTCAGCTATATCAGCATTTTATTATTGGGACCTCATTGCTCATTCTTGTTTCTAAGTTTGGCCGAACTCCAAGTCAAAGAGCTCCTGAAAGTAACATTAGCCCTATTCCAGGCCTAGAAAGCGATGCATAATGGGAGTATTGGGAGCAGCCTACCATTGATAGTATGATGTCAAGCCCTACTTGTACCTAAATTCAAGTTTCATTGTAATATTGGCGGAAAAGTAAATCATCAAGAATACTAAAGGTTGTCGCGAGGTTGCTTCGGCAAAGAATTATTGCGCAAAGCTCAGTATTCACCTAAGGCATTTTTAGCATATTACTGCAGTTACAGTTAACATATGTCAGATAAATTTCTATGACGATAAATTTACCATAAATAAAAAACAGGCAGATGAGTTGCGCAAAAAAGTAAACTTATTTATAATTAGAAAGTACAGTGGCTAAAAAATCTATACTCCTCACTGCCGTAACAACTTTTGGGGTAGCAAATGGAATGTACAAAACAAGTCTTATCCAAAACGAAGTTACCATGGACGCTTTGCTACAAACTCTGCTACTCATTTTTATCTTCCATCTGCTGGTAAATCTGATTGGCTCTTGCTACGACCCGCTCAGGGAACCCTTCAATTCTGATAAGTTCAAGGGCATTACGCGTGATTTTCCGACCTGCTTTAAGTCGGTAATCAAAGCTTAGTTTTCCGTCCGGATGCACCTGTTCATTAAAATAATACATTTTATAGGTTTCTGAGAGTAACTGTAGCAATTCAAAATCATGCGTGGCGATAAGCGTTATATGGCTAGGGCAACTGGCAAAATATTGTAAAACGGAAGCAGCAATGGCAATGCGCTCACGGCTATTGGTCCCATTAAACGGCTCATCAAAAAGTAATAAACAGGGATGATGTTTGCTTAATTTGAAGACATCCCCCATGTCCTTCACCTCACTTTGGTAATGGCTAAGGCCTTCCGTCAGCCTATCCGTATGATGCATTACAGCAAGGGTGGTGAGTAGCGGCCACTTAAACTGCCTGGCAAAGCAGGTATGAATGGAGGTGGCCAGTAAATTACTCAGTGCCAAAGATCTAAGAAAGGTGCTCTTGCCTGCCGCATTGGAACCGGTAATCAGTACCGCATTTTTGCCAGGCACAAAATCGTTGATGATGCAATTTTCAATCAGCGGATGATATAAACCCAAAATAGATGCCTGGTTTATATCAGTTGTAAAGACTGGGATGCAACAACCGCAGGCTTCTCGAAGTTTATAATGGACCATAGAAAATCTGTTTTTGCAACTGTTTTGTATAAGTGATGAATCAGCGCTTTTTTAAAATTCACCTCCTTTACAATAAAAGAAGCCGCCCTAACCTCTACCAGTGTAAATGCTTTAATGAGTTCATAGAGCAGCCAAGGCAACATATAAAGCTCAGAAGAGGTAAATAACTGTAAAGATTGGTTGATACTAAGCCGCTTTCTAAGTGGTTTCAACGCGGTATAAGCATCAAGGGTAACATTGTCCTGCATAAATAAATCCCCCGCCACTTTATTCAACTTCCCACATGCGTCATATAAGGTAATCACCGAATTTAAACTTCTGCGGTAGGTGTCCAACACCATTTTATTATGAAAATGCAAATAAAGATTAAACCCAAATAAACCGATTAATATAAGCAGTCCAAAGTGAAAAAAGATGGAAAGAACCACTGCCAAACCCATGGCTACTTGCAGATAAGGCACCCACTTATAATACCAAGTGCTTTTAAGATCCCCTCCAAAGATCAGATAGGGCAGATCTGCACTGTCCTGGCCAGCCAACACTTTAGCAATCTCCCCGAATTGCAATCTGAACTGCGCTTCAGGGTCTAGTCTCTGCAATTCATTTTCAAGCCTGGTGATGGCATCTAAACTGTCTAGCGGCCGTTTAAGGCGGTCATACAAATATTGCCTGCCTGGCACGGTAACCGTAAAATCCACCATGGTAAATGCGGCTTCCAGTTCCAGGTCCTGATCCGATTTTTCCAGTATCAAAGGCTTTCGGCTGGGTTGCTGTTCATAATAAATTTTGACATATTCTTCCATGGATACTTTATTTGGGAGACAACTTTTTAGCGTAGACGGTTTTAATGCCGTTTTATAATTTATCGTTATTTTACTGATATTTCGCTAATTTGTAGCCTGCATTTAGCCTACCGCTACAATAATACGACGGTTTATCTTATCATGCAAATCTCGCCGTCACAGGATTTGTCCATCAAATACCCATGCTGCTGTACAAAAATAGCAATCGGCTATAATTTCACCTAACCCGCCATGGCTATTATACTTACCTTTTGCATACATCGCTTAGGACAGGTAATGGTCAGGTGATGGCTAGTAAAGATTTCAAAGGGAAAGAGGCTCCAGGTCACTAAATTCTCAATGTAAATACACAAATGCTACCTAGTACATGTCGACACCTGGGTACAGTCATCCACTACCCTAGCAGCTTAAGGCTGCACTTTACTGCAATGACATGCGGATCTGCACCCCTGCACTGGTCATCACAATGGGTGGCGTCGTGGACACGTAGGGTATATTGCGGGTTTGGTTAAAAAAGAACTTCAGGTTGAACCGGTTATTGATTACATAGTTTATGGAAGGTGAAATGGAGATTACTTTTTGCCCCCCTGTGCTGTAATTATTGGTCTGGTCAAGTGTCGTACTGGAATTCAGTTGATCACTCATGGCCAGATCCAGCCCAAAGGTCATGTCATTGCCTACACCATCTGCTGACTTTTTAGGTACCGGCAAAAAGGGCAGTTTTGCATTATGCCTGGTGTAATTAAAGCCTAAGGAGTATTCTGTGGAACTTACTTCGCTGACCTGATAATCCACCAGGCTTAATGATAGTTGTTTGCTTCTGGAATAATCAAAGCGGATATTGCTCTGGTTCATAAAAGTAATATCAACACCCACTAGTGGAGAGAAATTCTCCGAGATCGTGATATTGGGAATCAGAAAATACGGCACATAGTTCCCTGAGGTGGAATCTATAAAGGAAGGCATTCCCTGCATCAGTCTATCCTGAAAGTTCAGGGAGCTGGTAAAACTATTCATGGAAAGGGTCCCGTTATAGCCACTTCTGATGGTGACATTGGATAGAATACTAGATAGCGATCCCAGCCGGCTGAGTCCGGAATAGGTAATATTCCAGTTGGGCATCGGGAATATATGACCGAGCGGATTGGTTTTAATACTTTTATTCTGCTCTTCAATTAAGCCGATTGTTTCTGGGGATTTTCCTGTATAGGCAGCCAAAAATGCCGGAATCAGCACATTTTGGGCATACCGGCCATAGCCGTTTGCATAGCCGTCCCCGTCAACGCCGCCACTGTAATAAGGATTGTTTTTAGCCAGTCTGCCAGAAATAACTTCCCTAAAGTCAGCAAAGCGCTGGAAGCTTTTTGACACTTGTCCAGACTTGGGCTTTTCAAAGATCCCATGGAGCACCGCATAGGATACGGTGAATCCACCTGCACTATAAGGGCTGAGGTGTTCAAAACGACCCGTACCGGAAGTATCTTTAAATAGCTCAGAGTAATCTTTATTAAAAGATTTCATGAGTGTGAGGTCAATGATCAGATCGGGCACCGGTTCTAATTGGGCGTTAATATTGATATTCTGGTTATAGGTCTGGCGGTACAGATCATTAAAATAAGGGTCTGTTGTTAATATATGATCTCTGGCCTTGGCTTCCAGCCACTCCTTGGTGGGCTGCTTGCCAAAAATATAACCCAGCCCCGGCTGCCCGGAATGCCAGTTCTCGCCCAGCGCTTTGGTGCTGTCCATATATCCTGGAAGCCGACTGGTATAGCCGCTGGAATAGGTTACAGAAATACTTTTAATCATGGTCAGTAATCTGACAGCAGCCGAAACGGCTTTACTTGTTCTAACCACTTGTTTTCTGTTAAAGGCCACCTTTGCTTCCTTAATGGCTGCTTTCATGGCCCGCCAATTTCTTAGCGCCAACTTACGTTCTCTTCCCTTCAGGCCTTTGACCACTTCCTTTCTCTTTGGCAGGTTTTGAATCAGGGAATCCAGCCTTTTTTTGTCTTCTGGTTTTAAGGAGTCTACCAGGGAAGGCATACTGGTGGTATCCAGGGCAGCCTGGATAAATTTGGATTTATCATAGAGCTTTCTAAAATCAAACTGACCATTTAGATTGGAGCTATTGCCATTTTCAATGATATTACCCAGGGATTTGGACAGCAGGCTGGAGGCTACCCAGTCGTAATTCATGCTATAGCTATATTGCATGGAGATCCAGTCTGCAAAAGGTAGTTTATCTAGAGGGAGATTATAAGACAAGGCGGCCTTTTGCGAATACTGGGTATTACGGCCGCCTGTCCAGAAGTTATGCCACATGGAGTCTCTTTTGGCCTTGGTATCAAGGTACCCATAAGGCTCATCGACATAAGACAGGTTATTTGCGGTAAAATCAAGGTTCAGGCTTCTGGTCAAATTCCAGTTCAGGTTATAATCCCTGGACATCCTGAAGTACTTATCAAAAGTAGTTTCTGCCGTGTCTACCTCGGCGCCGCTGGCATAAAGATTGACCGATCTTGGCGTGTAGATTCCCATTTGCCGGTCTACGGTCGTTCTAAAACTAAGCAGGGACGGCGTGGGATTGATATTAAATGAGCGAATAAATTCCAGCCAGGGGCTTTTGGATTTTATGAGTCGTTTAAAAGGTTCTATAAAATGCGGTTTCCCATTAAAGGTATAACCTAGTCCGGCAAAATATTTATCAATGCTGTTTTCTGCGATCAGCGGGCTGCTCTGATCGATACTGGAAAAGGTATAGGAAAAATCAAAATTACTGATATCCCAGATCTTCGGCTTCATAGAAGGTCTTCCAAAACGGACATTGGAAAAGCTGATGGTTTTACTGGTTGTCTGATCCAGCGACATGCGTTTAACGGAGTCTCTCTCCCTACTGGTATGGTAGCTTCTAAGTTTGTCTTTCATGCGTACATCCAGGTCATAAGGATCATACTCAGGTGTTAAGACCGTTTTGTTATAGCTGGCATAAACGGGTATGGAAATACCGGCCTTTTCGGGGAAAAGCCGCCCTGCATCAATGGTGGCGGAGGCATCAAATTGCATCATGGAGTTTTTCGCCCGCTCGTTGACGCCTTGCTCCAGTGTGCCAAAGCCGGCAGAATACGTATTGGCCGAAAGGCTGACAGAACCCAGATCTGCCAGTTGCATATCGACCCTGCCCAGGGCGGCCCAGCCGCCATGTTCATTGAGCTTGGAAAGTCCAAGCTCATCTGCCCACACTTCAAAATTTGCCGGCTGTGCGCTATTGGTATTTTCTACCCCTATAAGCAGACTGGTGACTTCCCCTAAGTTAGGATTGCCTTTCACGGAAAAAGTCTCTCCATTAGTCTCTTCCCTGTAGATTTCATTCATGGGATGCCCGCTACTATTACGCCTGAGTTTTAAGGCCACCAGATCCTGCAAGGCCAGTTTTAATTGATTGAGCTCCGGCCAGATCTCGGCCGCCGTGGCTGTCTGACTGGGCAGGGTGACCTGTAGCGGAATTCTGACCTCGTAATAATTGTCCAGGTAATCCTGACCGATCCGGATGACCGCTGTCAGCTCATTATTGCTTACCGGGCGCATGCCGGGTAATGATTCTGCATGCAGGAACATGGAGAGTTCTCCATAAGCCCTTAAATCAAGTTGAATACTTTTGAACACTGCCCTGGCATCTCCCTTAGCAAGATTTTCACATGCAGGCTCATGGACTGTTCTTTTTCTAAGTAAACAGAGCCATTGGAAGCGCCGCCTGCGGCCATTATGGATTGCAGCTGCTGCACACCTGGCGGCATCTTATAAGGGATGGGTAGTCTTTCACTATTATCCTCCGTATTAACAGATAACACTGTAAGTCCTGTGGTGCTGTTCTGAGGTAGTGAGGTATAAGACCCTGTGGTATCCAGGTTATAGGTAAAAGGACGCCAATTGTTGCGCACCAGTCCCAGTCTTGCAAAACGAAGTGTCACGGAGTCCTGAAAGCCGGTCAGATACATCCGCATAAAGCGGATGGATTTAAAATCATTGATATTACCCACCTTACCGGTAAATGCATTTATAGGAATACGAAACAAATACCATTTTTCTTTGGTCGTACTGTCGTTGGCCAGTTTAGGCTGTACGGTTCTGACGTCTGCAATAAAAGGATCGGTCAGTGTCATGCCTGGCTTTAAGTTCAAGTCATACTCAAAATACTGCTCTGTTTCATTGACCGTATTATCTCCGTTTAAATCCTCATTATCCGGATAGGTGGTAGCGGCGGAGGCGCCGTTGCCATTAGTACCTGCTACCGGTGAATTTCCTTCTGTGTTATTATAATATTTGTACCGGGCCAATATTCCGTCGCTGGCCGTAAAGCTCCCGTCTCTATACCATTTATAATCATCTGCAGACGGGTCTTTTAAGGCGTTTTGATAGATGGGTGAAGCGGTACCAAAATTATCTGCCAGGCTCTGCAGATAAAGGCTGTGTTTTCTTCTTTCCGATTCGTCTCCCATCCCGTCAAACCCAACGTCTTGCAAAACCCTGTCAGAAGCCACGTTATTAAAGGCATTGGTCAGCTGTATGGGATTTACCGGCGAAACACCCCATACCGAACTGCTGTCAACAGCTGTGGGGGTGTTGGGGGTAGAAAGGCCGTTTTCATAAAAACGTTTGCCGTCTTTTAGGACATCTTCGCTGACATCGCCCAGGTTAAAAATCAGTTTTCCCCCGGTACTGCCTGGATCCTTAATAAAAGGATCCTGCAACCAAAATTCAATATACTCCACATTACTGGTGACAAAATCGGTCTGATCCAGTGCCCGCATAATACCACCCCACCTGTCCTGGGGCCGGCTTAGTTTGCCGTTACGATCAATATCGCCTGGCATACTGGAAAAGTTATACGGGCCGCGCTGGGTTGGATAATAGGACAAGTCCAAAGTTGTAGACTGCAGGGCAGAGGAAAGAACACTCTGTTTGGGAAAAAGCTCCCCTTCATATACGGGTCTTACTCTGGGGTCACTGAGTTCAGAAAGGTTTTTATAGAGTGGATTGCTTGAATTGCTTCTGTCCTGCAAAGTTGGTTCTATATTATACCAGGCCAGCAGCGCTCTGTTTTTCCCATAATCCAGGTTATCGTTCAGCGTCGCCTCCGGGAACAGGCCATTGCCGGCAGGTGTGGAAGCCAGAGCCCAGGAGGTTAATGGATAGCGTAGATCAAAAAGGTTATCGGAGCTTTCAAAATCATCTATATACACTTTGCCGTTGCTGCCGGATCCTATCTGCGCCGGATGGCCTGGTTTTAACATGGCGGCCTCCCCGTAGGCACTAATGGAGCTAGGAGCGGTAGTCGTATAAAATGGCAGTTTATCCAGCATTTTTGTCAGCCCGGGAAAATCTGAGTGGTAATTGAAATCGACACCGAACATGGTGTTGTTAATCGGATCTTCACCGTAATTGGTCTTAAAAGTATAAGGCTGCTCGGTAAGTTTTTCCATGGTGGCACCAAAGGATAGCTTATCACTGGCCAGATAATCCAGTCTAAGGCCCATAAAGTTTCTTTGAGCAGTACCCAGGTTGGCATTGTTCTCAAACTGAACATTCACCGGTGTACCGGCGCTTAGGATGCTTTGATTGATAATCTGGATCATTCCCAGGTTATAATCAATGGTATAGTCAGTGCCTTCCACCAGGTTACGGCCACCGGCCGTAACGGTGACGGAGCCCTGCGGGATATTCATTGCGCCCAGGCTGATCTGCGAGCTGGAGCTGCCTTTGACAGTCCCCTGCAGGCTAAACCGGTCCAGATTGGCATAGGTCTGGGCGATGGCTTTGATACTGTCATAGAGCGCGTAATAGATGACTTTATCCTTGGTCGCCTGGTCCACGCCCTGATAACCAAGTGAATCCAGGTCTTTACCAAAGGGTTCTAAAACGGGAAAGATAATTTTTCCCTGGCTGGGCAGGACAGTAAAACCGTCTACATAATCGAACTGTCCGTCTGGTGCAGGATCGTTTTGACTATTTAGCTTGTCGGCACCAAGTACCGATATAATGGATTTGCCTTTGACAGCGCTGCCGGCGTCGGGCAAATATCTTTTGACGCCGCCACTGGGTTCACTGTAATAAACATTTAAATTAAACTGATCATTTTGCAGTCCCCCTACATTAAGGGAATAGACGTTTTTCATCATCCATCCCCAGGTCGGTAATTGTACTTGCTGTGAACTTCCTTTGATTAATTTTAGAAACAATACTTTTTGTACCCCTTGGGTAGAATCCAGGGCGACATCCTGAGAAAACTCACCTACCTGATAGGTTCTGCCGTTATAAGTATACTGATAAGCGACTGCCAGTACTGCATCTGGAGATAATTGTTGATTAAGCGCTATAAAGCCTGCCTGGGGGTTGAAGGTATATTCTGTCGAATCCAGTTTGCGGGCATAGGTCTTTTCAAAATCCTGTCCGGAGACCATGCCTCTGGATTGCAATATAGAAGTTACCATGGCTGGGTTACGTGTCTGTCCGCCAGCAAGGATAGAGCCATAGAGATCGTTGGCACCGTTATCCGGTAAACCGTTATAGGAATGCAGGGATTGTATATTGTTATTATAGGGGGTATTTTCTCCAAGATCCATTAATCCAACGATATTACGCACATTAGTGGTCGCACCGGTTTTGTTTGTGACCCAAACCTCCATTCTAAGAATCCTGACCTGGCTTTTTACAACCGGCAGGTCATGCATCACTTCGTTATAGTGGTCTTCAAAATAATTGCCCAGTAGGAAATCCCGGTTCTCGTCATAATCACTGAGGGACAGATCAATTTTCTGGGCCAGGCCGCCGCCCTGCAGGGTAATGGACTGCTTTTCGGAGCGGTTATTGGCAAAGGCGCCCGTCAAGTATAATTTGCCCAGCTGAATTTGTGCTTTTACCCCAAATAGGTTCTGGATGCTGGGCATGAGTGTAGCCTTGCTGTCAAAAGAGATATTTCCGGCTTCTACCAGCTTTAAGAGTTCGTCATCACGGCCTTGGTATTTGAGTTTAAACTGGTTGTTGAACTCAAAGGTGCTCTGCGTATTGTAGGTAATTGGTAGCAGTAATTTACTGCCGACCTTGGCCAGTAGGTTCAGATTGGCACTGGCGTCCATATTGAAGTTACCGGTTTTACGGGCTCTTTCTGAAAGGGTGGGGTTTTGAATATTCTGTCCCTCATAACCTATAGACAGGTCTACACTGCCTTGAGGTGTTACATCTACTTTCTTTCCATCCTTGGTCACTCCGAATATGCGGTTAAATAAGCTGGAATCTACTTTGCTCTTGGGCCTTTTCTGCTTGAAATTCAACAGGTCCAGTGATCTGGAGAGTTGGTAATAATGCTGCTGATCCTGCACTTGTCCCTGGAGTTTTAAAAAATCCGCCCGGCTGATCTGGATATCTCCCCGGTAACTTTTATCTGTTGAGTCCGCTTTTCTGAAATACAGGTACTCATGCGTAAGGCTATCATAGCGGACATAGGTCTTTAAGAGGCTGCTGTCACTTCCCTTATCCTGATCGAAAATATTATAAGGGCGAAGTGGGTCAGTAAATCGGTAGCCGTAATAATCATGAATGGGATATGGATAAAAGGGTCTGCCTGCAGAATCAGCCAGTGATTGCGCACTCAGACGCAAAGCAGACAGCATAAGGATACCGGCTACCCATAAAAATCGATAGAGAAGTTTATGATATATATTACTCAAAGCTGAATTCTCACTTCTTTTAGGCAGTTTGTCCTGCCAAAGTATTAAAACGGAATTTTAGCTTTTAAAGTATAATAGCAAGGGCTAAATTCATGAAAAACAACACTAAAGGTTCTTTAGAGATAATTTGATGAGGCTCTCCAGATCCGTGGCACTCTCTGAGCTGGCTTTCAGCGTCTTACGGATGGCGCTTTCTGCCATCTGCCTGCTAATGCCCAGCGCCATAAGGGCGTCCAGCGCATCTGACTGAACCGATCTGCCTATTGGCGCTACTCCGGATACGACCTGCTGGTCATGCATTTTGGACAGTTTGTCTTTTAGTTCAAGGGTCAGCCGTTGGGCTGTTTTTTTGCCGATGCCTTTGATTCTTTCCAGTTCGACGGCACTGTTTTGGACTATGGCCCGGATAATTTCATCTGGTTTCATGCCGGAAAGCATCATGCGGGCGGTGGACGCTCCCACGCCGGAGACTGAAATCAGTTGCAAAAAAAGCATTTTTTCGTTGAGATCCGCAAAGCCGTATAGTGTATGTGCAGTTTCTGTTATCTGCAGATGGGTATAGAGTAAGCCTTCTTCTAGTCCACTGATCGCCGAGTAGGTATTCAGGCTTATTTGCAGGTCATATCCCACACCTGCTACATCTACAGTAACATTTGCGGGTGTTTTATTCACGAAACGGCCTTTGACATATGCGATCATCTGCTTATTGGTTAATTTTTATTTTAATTGCTTGGTATAAGTGTTTAATACCCTTTAACTGCCTCAAAAATAAGACAAAACCTGGATTCTTAATATATTAAATTCACAACTCATACATTGGCCTAAAGCTTTGGATTTTCACATATCAGGATTTTGAGATACTTTTGACCATTATTTTTTATTGAACTGAAGAAAACTTTTATTCGAAATAAGCTTCATACATGAGTAAATTACGTGCCGCGATTACCTCCGTTGGAGGTTATGTTCCAGAGGATAAACTCACCAATGCTGATCTGGAAAAGATTATTGATACGACAGATGAATGGATCACCACCAGAACCGGAATTAAAGAAAGAAGGATTTTAAGAGACCCTAACAAGGCCAGCAGTGATATGGCTGCGGAGGCCGTTAAGGAGATTTTGGCTAAAAAACAGCTGGATCCCCTGGATATTGACTGCATCATCTGTGCGACAGTAACCCCTGATATGATCTTTCCGGCTACGGCCAATCTGATTGGGGATAAAGTCGGTGCTAAAAATGCTTATGGTTTTGATATCAGTGCCGCTTGCAGCGGCTTCTTATATGCCCTGAATCTGGGTACGTCTTTAATTGAAAGTGGCAGAAATAAAAAAGTGATCGTCGTAGGGGTAGATAAAATGAGTGCCATCGTAGATTATACCGACAGAACAACCTGTATTATTTTTGGAGATGGTGCAGGTGCCGTGCTGCTAGAACCAACACCAGAAGATGTGGGTATAATGGACTCTATTCTCTATAGTGACGGTTCTGGCGCCAAACATCTGCATATGAAAGCAGGTGGTTCTTTGCGTCCGGCTTCTATTGAAACAGTGGCCGCAAAAGAGCATTTTATTTACCAGGAAGGCAAACATGTCTTTAAATTTGCTGTTACCGGTATGGCAGATGTCAGTCAGGAATTATTGGAAAAAAATGATTTGACCGGTGATGATATTGACTGGCTGGTTCCCCATCAGGCCAACTTAAGAATCATCGATGCCACCAGGGAAAGAATTAACCTGCCCAGGGAAAAAGTGATGATCAATATCCACAATTATGGCAATACAACCGCAGGCACGATCCCGCTTTGCCTTTGGGACTATGAAAAAAAGCTCAAAAAAGGGGATAAACTCGTTTTGGCTGCCTTTGGTGGTGGATTTACCTGGGGAGCCATATATCTCAAATGGGCTTATTAATCAATATCTTAAAAGAAACTATAAAAAACAGCCGTTCTCTTAAATGAACGGCTGTTTTAATTTTGCCAAATGACAGAATGTAAGTAAATTCACAATTGGTATGAATCTTGTTTTAAACTGAATGCCAATTACTTAAAAACATATTACTTTATGAAGAATAATCAGAAATTTTTGTCAGGCTTTTTGTTAGGTGCTGCAGCTGGCGCTATCGTTACCACTTTCCTAAATGGTGATAAAGGGCAGACGGTTATTCAAAATTTCAAAAATGTTGTTCGGGAAGCAACCGATGATCTGAAGACAGGTCTGGAAAATTTTGATGAAAAGCTGGAGAAATGGACCAATAAAGGTCGCAGTTTTATTGCTGATTTAAAAAGCAGCAATAAAAAAGAGGATATGTATGACCTGGAGGAGATCTTCTCCTAAAATCAACCATGTATGGAAGAACAAAACCCTAATTTTTTTAAACAGTACCGTGAAAAGATAGAAGGATATTTAGAAGACAGATTAATGTTGCTCAGACTTAAGTCTGTCAAAAAAATATCGACCCTTATTGTGCAAATGGTAGGCATGGCATTTTTGGCCTTGTTGTCAGGTTTTATTGTCTTGTTTATCAGTATTATGCTGGGCTTTTATCTGGGTCATTTATTGGATTCCTATTATGCTGGCTTTGGTATTGTAACCCTGTTATTTGTCCTGACTTTTATATTTTCTATTGTATACAGGAAGAAATTAATGCGCAAAGTCATCAGTAGTATTATTGATACGGTGCTTGATAAAAAAGAAGATGATGATTAACTTACGCAATCAAAAGGTGGATTTGTCCCATATCAATAGCCTGGAAGATATTGATCAGGAGATTCGTATGCTGAAAAGACGCATCCGGGCGACAGAAGGTGAAATCAAAGCAGATTTTAAGGCTATTCCCAAAGAAGCCGTAAAGGCTTCTATTGGCAGGATTGTACCTTTATTTAAAAAAGACACGACTGCTGATAAGGCATTTACGACCATTCAAACGGTTGTCAGTGGCGTAGTGGCTGCCATTATTGCAGGCAAAAAAAATGGAGGCGGTTTTAAAAAAGGTGTAGCTGCTGTTATCAGTCAGTTAAGTTTTCTGGGAACCGCTAAGGCGGTTATGCAGTTCTTTGCCAACCGGCAAGGTAAAAATCCAGGCAAAAGCGCAGAGCCAAAGGCTAAAGCTAAAGCGGAGGCCAGCGGTAAGAACCCCGAAAATCCGGATCCAACCAGCCAGACGGTTGTGGAAGTGACCCAGAAACCTGATCCTTTAGGATAACTTAATGCAGAAAAAAAATAGACGATTAAATTCTATGCTCCGTCAGAACAATATATGATGGCTGCATAGCTGACTATATTAGCTCAGGGGCGTTTTTGATTTCCATTCTTTTTTGAAAGCTTCAATTAACCACCAGCAAATGCTATTCTCCAAAGTATTGAAAGGTAATTCCGCTTCCCTGCTGTTTTTTAAATCTACAGCTCTTCAAACTGAAACTGCTCCACTTTTCGATCCTTAGAGGAAAAAGAAATACCAACAGCTATTTTCTTTCTTGAATCACTGGCGTATGGGGCAAGATAGGCCTTGTCCTTTATTTGCTGTAAGGCCACAGCAGCCGTGCTGTCTAGTTTTAATTCCAATACATAAATATAAAGATCCGTCTTGACCATAATATCGCTTCTCCCCATCGCACTGTGTACTTCTGTATAGACGTTTACACCGGCCAGTTTGAAGGTAAGATAAGTAATTATATGAAAAATCGACTCAGTATCTGCCTTCCAGCGGTCATAAGGTGTTTCAGCAAACATTGCATTTAGCTGAAGGATCAGCCCCTCTATATCATAAGTATTTAATGCCTTATTTATTTTCGCCACAAGAGATAGTGAATCTACGCCCAGACCTGCCCGGTAAATACTTAATAGGCCATTGAGTAAACTGGATTTCACCTCCAGGTTTGGAAAACCAAGTTTATAAAGTTCCTGGCCGTTCTGATCGATGTTTTTAATGGTCAGATAACCGGTCTGGAACAGCAAAGCAGCAACATCAGGGTGGTTTGTATCAAAAGAAGCTAAGGCCAATCCACCCATCTCATAATCCTCTACATCGTATATGGCTTTTTTCTTAAGTTGTTTAAGCAAAAAGGTGGGCGTACCCGTGGCATACCAATAATTACGAAAAATGGGCTCATCCATAAAATTCAATAGGGAAAACGGATTATATACCCAGGTTTGCATATTCCAGGTATAGCCATCATACCACTGTTTGATCTGTGATAAGATATCAGGTCTGTCTATTTGCATCCTTGCTATTTCCTGCGAAAAGTTTGTCTCTAATTCCTGTTGGGTAATCCCTACAATATCACCAAATTGGGAGGAAAGTGTGATATTACGCAAATTATTGAGATCAGAGAATATGCTCACCTGACTAAATTGGCTTACGCCGGTAATTAATAGAAAACGGATATGCTCATCACTGTCTTTCAAAATGGAATAAAAGTTCTTCATAACAGACCTGTTGGCATCCACCATTCCTGGGTCCTCCAAAAAATCTATGATGGGCTTGTCGTATTCATCGATTAAAATAACGACAGGGCCACCTATAGCAGCTTTTTCAATCAGTTCCTTAAACCTAAGGTCATATTCTTTTTTCGTCAGAGGTATACCCAAGCGATTGGCGTTCTCCTCTAATGCAACGTAAATCGCCGTTTCTAGCCCTGCAGTTCTAATACCCATATTTGAAAAACTAAACCGAATCACCGGATTAGTCACTGACCAGTCCCATTTGTCATAAATCCACAGCCCTTCAAAAAGCGCCTTGCTACCATTAAATAATTCATTAATAGTATCGATAAGCAGGCTTTTACCAAAGCGTCTGGGGCGGCTGAGAAAATAATATTGATCTGTATCCACTATTTGGTGGATCACCTCAGTTTTATCAATATAAACATAGTCGCCTTGCCGGATTTTTCGGAAACTTTGAAGGCTAATAGGATATTTACGTAACATATAACGAAGATACGAAGATTCCTACTGATTTTGGAGCAATAATGGCATGCCAAACCGGGTTAAATGCCATGGCAGACTGTGGGCAACACAATAGTGCTATAGCGAATAACTGCGGGGAGTGGCACTGCTAAATCTATATAAGGCTCCATTTTTTTTGGCATTTTGATAACTTTTAAGCATCTATTTTAAAAAATAACAAAAATATTTTTTAAATTTCGATATGAAGAAAAGCAAACCAACACTTTGGGGATTAAATCTGCTCTTTTTTATACTCTTGTTAGAAAATGTGGGTAAATTATTCGACTTTTCTATTATGGACAAGATTTCCATAGCACTGATTTATTATGGATGCTTTATAGATTCATAATGGTTTTGATCTGTGGCTTTTTACTATACAAAAATTTGAATAAGCCCAAAACACTTTAGAAATTTTGGTTGCATAACAAGACAGGCTGAAAGTAAAGTAACGTCCTGGCAGAACGCCCTTTTAATCCCCAAAAAATAGTATAGGATAACTGGCAATAAAAGCCTGCCGTTGTTTCTTTGGTTGTCTAAAGCCTTAATTCTTATTGTGGACACTTTCCCTGCACTATATACGCCATTTACACTTGCGCCCTACAAGTTCCAGCTACCCCCACTGCCCCAATCAAATACTACTGCTGCAAATTAATATGATCAGGGACATCCTTCAAATTATAAAAATGCTGGGTCATTTTGTTTTTATCGAAAACGATGATCCTAAGGCCCGTCGGATCTTGGCCAAGGGCTTCCCCTACTGCAGATGTGGTAATCATTTTTACCCCTTCATATTGGCCATGTTCATTTTGGTGCATGTGACCAGTAAATACGGCGTTCACGTGATATTTTGCAAATAGTTTTAAATATTTTTCTCGTTCAGGCGTCTCCATATTTTTTAATTCTGTTTTTGCCTTGTCATAATACAGGTCGGGTTCTGATGCACTGTCTAAAAATAGCGGAATATGACCAAATACGATGATCTGCCTGGCCTCTTTGGATCTTTTGAGCTCACTTAGGAGCCAGGTGTACTGTCCCTCCCTTAAATCACCCGGTGCTTTTTGGTTGGCAAGACTGGTATTAAATCCAATAAAACGTATGCCTTTGTGCATAAAACTAAACCTGTCATACCCAAATAATGATTTATAGTATTCGATGGATTTTTCGTCAGGTGTATTGCCTACATCATGATTACCTGGTGTTAAGAAAACCGGGATATTCGGATCAATCATGGCAGTCACCCGCCTGAACTGCTCCAGCTGGTCTTTACTCCCCGCATTATTGACCAAATCCCCCGTAATCACTACAAAATCCGGATGAGTGCGATTGATGATGGAAACTGCTTTTTTATAGCGGGCAATCTCCACCGTTGTACTATCCTTAAAAAAACCGATTTGGGGATCTGAGAGCTGGACTATAAAAAAAGGCTTATTCTCGCTTGGTGTCTGTGCATGGATGCTTTTAATGCATATGCAAAGTCCGACAAAAGCAAGAATTTTATAACCCAATGATTTACAAATCATATTATTTAATATTTGATATCTAATATTAATTTCAACAAAAATAAGTTGATTCATTTTTTTTAACGACCAACACAGCGAAGATATTTGATACAAACTAGATCCTTTGGAGACTTCTCCATTCTATAGCAAGCAAATTGAAGACGCCTGCCAAAAATAAGTCCGGAAACGCCAGATCCGCTCTGACCTGATCTGACCTTACCTTCCTTACTACCTTCCGCTATAAAAGCCCCAAAATAACCATCGATGCATCTTTTTATAGCCCTATTGCTATAGATCGCTATAAAAATACACAAAATTGACACTCTATTGCTTCTAAATTAATCTGCAATTTCATTTAAAGGTCAGTAACAACCAATCTCCGGTACAGTTGCTTTCTAGTGTCCTTATTATTTAGCATAGATAACTGCAACTGCCGTCAAACTGCACCACATTACATAAGTATAAACATTCATAGATATCTTATTGATTTTAACCTGATTTTATAATCAATTTACCTTCCATTTAAAGCCGGATAGCTGAAATTATTACAATAAACAATTTGTGCATAAATATATCAGCCGATTTGGGGCTGGAAGGTACACACAACTGGTAAGGGCTGCTGTTTTTTTGGTATCTTGCAGGCCCTATGCAAGATTATTTAAAAGGACTCAACGACAGACAACACGAAGCAGCCACACATATCAATGGGCCACTGATGATTGTAGCGGGCGCAGGCAGCGGCAAGACCAAAGTACTGACGACTCGTATCGCACATTTAATGGCCAAAGGGGTGGATGCCTTTAATATATTGGCGCTGACTTTTACCAATAAAGCAGCCGCAGAAATGAAGGAACGTATCGAAAAAATGCTGGGCAACAACGAAGCCCGCAATCTCTATATTGGTACTTTCCACAGCGTATTTGCCCGCATTTTAAGAGGAGAGGCGCACCGACTGGGCTATCCGAATAGTTTTACGATCTACGACTCGGATGACAGTAAAAGTGTGATCAAGGCCATTGTCAAAGAAATGGAATTGGATGACAAACAGTACAAACCCAATGTGGTGCTCAGCAGAATTTCCCAGGCGAAGAGTTCGCTTATCGGACCGCTGCAATACCAGGAAGATTACTACCTGCAACAGGAAGACCAGCGCACCAATCGCCCTGCCATTGGAAGGATCTATAAATTATATGCTGAGCGGTGCTATAAAAATGGCGCGATGGATTTTGATGATTTGTTGCTCAAAATGTATGAGCTACTTAATACTTTTCCGGAGGTCTTACTTAAATACCAGCACAAATTCAGGTATGTGTTAATCGATGAGTATCAGGATACCAATGCGGTTCAATACCAGATCACCAAGCTTTTGGCTGCCGCCCATGAAAATATTTGTGTGGTGGGAGATGACGCCCAGAGTATTTATAGCTTCCGTGGCGCTACTATTGAAAATATTTTGCAGTTCCAAAAAGACTATGATGACGTAAAAGTGGTTAAACTGGAACAAAATTACCGTAGCTCTAAAAATATTATCGAGGTGGCCAATACGGTCATCCGCCAGAATAAAGGGCAGATACCAAAAGATCTTTGGACAGACAAAGAACAAGGGGATACGATCAAAGTGGTCGCCACCATGACTGATAATGAAGAAGGCAAGTACGTGTCCACGATGATCCAGGAATTAAAGCTGCGCAATCATTACCATAATAATGATTTTGCCATTTTATACCGCACCAATGCACAAAGCCGTGCCTATGAGGAAAACCTCAGAAGAACGGGCATTGCCTATAAGATATATGGAGGACTAAGCTTTTACCAAAGAAAAGAGATCAAAGATTATGTCGCCTATCTAAGGGTTATCGCCAACACTCGTGATGAGGAAGCGCTTAAACGCATTATTAATTATCCGGTCAGGGGCATCGGCAAGACTTCCATGGAAAGACTGCTGACGATCGCCAACCAGCATAACCTGACCTTATGGGATGTGCTGCTGCGCGTAGGGGAAACAGGCCTGAAAGGTGCTGCATTGGAAGCCGTTAAAAAGTTCATGACCATGATGCAGTACTTCCAGTCGCTGCAAACCCATAAAAATGCCTACGAGATTGCCTTTGAAGTAGGCAAGCATACCGGGCTGGTTAAAGAATTGTTCAACGACAAAACGGTTGAAGGCCTGGCGCGTTATGAAAACGTCCAGGAACTGCTCAACTCCATCAAAGAATGGACAGATCAACAACAAAACCTATCTCAGATTGATGAAGAAGGCACCGTTCAGGACGATATAACAGATGAGACCCTGCAAAATGCGACTACGCTGGGATTATATCTGCAGCAAATAACATTACTAACAGATGCGGACAAGGATAAAGAAGATGCCGACGTTGTAAAATTAATGACCATCCACGCTGCCAAAGGCCTGGAATTCCCGGTGGTTTTTGTCGGAGGCGTAGAAGAGACCATCTTCCCCAGTGGCATGAGTATCAATACCAGAGAAGAGCTGGAAGAAGAACGCCGGCTGTTCTATGTGGCCATTACCCGGGCCAAAGAAAAGCTCTGGCTGACGCATGCCAACAGTAGGTACCGTTTTGGTAATCTTGTATCCAATGACCCCAGCAGATTCTTAGAGGAACTGCCCAATGATTATATCGACAAGAGTTATTCAGGGGGTACCGGTAGTGGATATGGCGGATTTGGCAATAGCTCCAGGGGAGAAAGTACTTTTGGCGGAGGTTTTAGCCGCAGTGGCGGTGCCGGTAGTAGTAATGGTCATAATGACGCCGCTGCTGCCGCACGTAAATATGGTCCCCGCCTGCCAAGAAAAAGCAGACTTATAAACCGACCGTGCTCCCTACGCAGGCTCCGCCGCAGCAAAAGGTCAATGTCCATGTTCCTAAAGGTGATTTTGTTCCCAGTGATACCAGCGGTTTACTGGAGGGTATGCAGGTAGAGCATCTGAAATTTGGTTTTGGCACCGTCATTAAGATGGAAGGTGCTGCCCACAACAGGATTGCCACCGTAGATTTTAGCACCAATGGAGAGAAGAAAATAATGCTGAATTATGCTAAATTAAGGATCATAGAATAAAGTATTATGAATCTTCCTAAAAGCATAAATGGAGTCGGTGTTTACCGACTCCATTTATGCTTTTAGGATTTTATAGAGTATTTTCTTGGGTATGTAGAAATGTAAAGCCTATCCCGGATAAACCCGAATGGGTTTATCTGCCTCCTACTCTTCTCGTAGTGCAATCAGCTCGCCATCCAGCACGATTTGCTTGGTTTCCAAGTCTTCACCATTCATGACAGCCATCAACATTTCTGTGGCTTTTCTGCCCTGCTCATAAGGAAACTGCTCAATAGAAACCAGTGGCGGTGTATCCAGATAGCTGCGCATAGGCAGATTGGAATAGCTGACAAAGCAGATATCCTTATTGATCACCAGATCTGTATGTCTTTTGACATACTGCATGGCATCCAGCGCTACATAATCATTAAAGGCGATTACGGCAGTAGGTCTGTTTTTCTGGGATAAAATATCTTTCATCGCGCTCCAGCTGCTCTCTTTTGTCAGATCGGAAGAAGAAAACAAAGAAGGGTCGGTCTTCGCTCTTTTTCTACTTAGACCTTCCATGAAGCCCCGCATGCGTTCATTGGTCGCCGTAAGGGTTTGTGGCCCTTTTAATAAAGCAATATGACGATGTCCCTGGTCCCACAGAAAATCAACAATTTTGATGGAGCTTTTAAAAAGGTCGCAGGAAACCGTATAGGTATCCTCTTCTTTTGGCACTCTGTCAAAGAAAACAACTGGTATATTGTAGTTGCTTAGTTTTTGAAAATGTTCAATATTGCGCGTGGATTTAGAAAGCGATACCAAAAGGCCATCGATTCTGTTTTTAATAAAAGTAGCCAGTATCTGTTTTTCTTTTTCTACATCGTCATGGCTCTGGCCAAATAACACATTGTAGTTATTCTCAAAAGCCACATCTTCAATCCCACTGATGGCTTGGGAAAAGAAATTCTCGGTCAACTCCGGCAGGATCACCCCCAAAGTAAAAGTCTTACCCATTTTAAACTGAATCGCTGCCTGATTGGGCTCATAGTTTAATTCTTTGGCCACTTCCTGCACCCGCATTTTGGTTCTTAAACCAATGCTGGGATGATCATGGAGTGCCCTGGATACTGTTGATATGGATACACCAAGCTTCTTGGCGATTTCTTTAATAGTGGCTTGTTTACTCATTGAACTAGAGAAAATTTGGGGTTTTCAGTTGCACGTCGGAAAGATACGCAAATTTGCGTAAATTCTATTCAACGGGTCGCACAAACATTCGTTAGATTCGGTTGTTCTTTCTTTTTTATCTGAAACTGAAAGGTTTACAACCTTCATCACGTGGGCAATCACAATTTTTATTACCTTCACCCTGTGGCCTTATTAATACTAATATTCGACCATCCGGACAGAGGAATACCTGAAAAGGCGTCGATCTAATTAAGTAAGATAATAGGAACATTAATTGTAGCCCATAAAACGCTAGGTGATAAGTGATAAGCAATGGACAGATCTAAATTTCTAAAAACAGCGGGCGCATTGCTCCCGCTTAGTTTGTGCAGTAAAAATGCCTTACTCGGTGCAATGAATACGCATCAAAAACTGAGTCCTGATGACAATCAGTCGTTCAATACTGGAGACTTGGCACTCAGGTCCGCTTCAAAAATTCCGCCATACCTGCAAAAGGGAGATTGCATCGGTATTACCAGTCCTTCGGGACATATTCAATATAAAGAACTACTGCCGGCCATTAGCCGGATCAAATCCTGGGGGCTGACCTTTAAAACGGGGCAGACTATTGGTCTTAAAGATGGTACTTTTGGAGGAACGGATCAGCAGCGTGCCACTGATTTTCAGCTAATGCTGGAGGATCCTGCCATTAAGGCCATTCTTTGTGCCAGGGGCGGCTATGGAGCCGTCAGAATTATCGACCGTATTGATTTTTCCTCCCTGAATAAAAATCCTAAATGGATTATTGGTTTTAGTGATGCGACTGTATTTCATATGCATATCGCCCATAACTATCATATGGCCACTTTGCATTCTAAAATGTGTAACAGCTTCCCGGATAACTGGGATAAAGCGACCGAACAACAAAAGGCAACGATTGATTCTATCCGCGATGCCCTGATGAATACACAAAAGATGCATTACCGAAGTCTTATGAATCCTATGAACAGATCCGGTAGCGCTGAAGCGGAATTAATTGGCGGCAATATGCGCACCATTGAGAATCTTTCCGGTACCCGGTCCAGTCTTGAGGCAGCCGGCAAAATCCTGTTTTTAGAAGAAACCCATGAATATTTATATAATATGGACCGCATGCTCTGGAACCTGGAACGTACCGGACAGCTAAAGCACTTAAAAGGATTGATTATTGGTGCTATGATCCGTACGCCGCAACGTGATCCTAATGATGAAATGAATAAGTCTATCTACGAGTTGGTCATGGAAAAAGTAAAGGAATACAACTATCCAGTTACTTTTGATTTTCCGGTCGGACATATTGTGGAAAACTATGCACTCAAATGCGGGGTACCCCACCGGCTGGACGTTACTACCATCGGAACGACTTTAACGGAGCTGTAACCAAGCCTTTTTTTGCATATTACAATGAATCAATTACAACTTATGCCCATACGAATACCACCCGCACTTAAAAAAAATGACCTGATTGCTATGGTTGGTCCTTCAGGTTACATAGAGCTAAAAAGAACCAAAGATTGCGTAAAGACTTTACAGGCATGGGGATATCAGGTTTTTGTAGATCAGGACACTGTGGGCGCTGACTCCGGCAATTATTTTGCAGGATCAGATGCGATTCGCGCAGGGCACCTGCAACTGGCACTGGATAATCCAGCGGTAAAAGCAATCTTATGTGCCCGTGGTGGCTACGGAATGAGCCGCATTATTGATCAGCTGGATTTTAAGGCTTTTAAAAAATCGCCTAAATGGGTGATTGGCTATAGTGATATTACGCTTTTGCATTTGCATCTGAATAGTAAAGTAAAAGTGGCCTCTTTGCATGCCCCCATGGCAGCAGCTTTTATGTCAGATCAAGACACCAGTTATCTTAGCTATTTACATAAAGCACTAAAAGGGAATCTGAGCAATTACAAGTTCGCCCCACATCCAGCTAATAGAACAGGTAAAGTCACAGGGGAACTGATTGGCGGCAATCTTTGCCTTTTAGCGCATAGTGTCGGATCTGTCTCTGAGCCTGATCTGAAAGGTAAAATTCTCTTTATTGAGGACGTTGGTGAACATTTTTATACCATTGACCGGTATTTATGGCAGCTGAAACGAGCTGGCTGGCTCCATAAAATAGCCGCCTTACTGGTGGGTGATTTTTCTTCTACCAAGGATACAACCAGACCTTTTGGCAAGACCATGACAGAGATCATTATGGATGCGATCCCTAGTGATCTGCCAGTGGCTTTTGATATACCTGTCGGGCATCAAAGTGCCAATATAGCCTTAAAATGCGGCGCACGCCATACACTACATATTGGCAAAGGGGCAGTAACTTTAAAGGAACAAAAATAGATAGTAGCGCCTCAGAAAAATAATTTGTCTATCTAAATGCATTTAAATCTATCTACTAAACAGCTGGTTCTCAAAGACCAGATATCTGCTCCATTGTATCTATAATTTGTAATTTAAACAGCTGATTGTCAACCATGATATTAAATACGTCTCCCGGCATTTTAACAATAAAAAAATTGTCATTAATTTTGACAATAATAAAATTGTTAAATGCAAAATGTAGCTAGACAAATCGCCTCTAAAACTATTTTTTATGCAATCCGTGAAATTAAACGCATCAAGATGAATTTAAATGCCGGAGCTAATATTCAAATTGTAGCTCCCAGAAGGGTCGGTACTTTCTAGATAATGCTGATGAGAGATTTATACACATTTATTTACAGGTAGACAACGCTAGATCAAAAAATGAATTCTTTAAAAAATTGGTACCTGCTATGATCCATGTTATGGGCCCTATTACAAATGAGCATACCGGTTAATTTACAATTTTTCGCTTTTTAACTTATTTAAGAAACAGGACAAAAGCTGTTTTTAAAATAACAATAGTTAAGAGAAGTATCGTTAAAAAAGTGGAGAAGTTATTTTAGGACGGATCAAGGCTTTTTTAGTGATAATAAAATAAGAAATACTGAGCGGCCAATTATAAGGGAAAAATGGTCATATCAAATTAAATTAAATTAAATTAAGAGCCGACAATCATTTGAAATTAACATAAACAGCTTTATAAGATGATCTGTAAATCAAATCAAGGGGTTAAATTGAGAACTGGACAGTATTTTGAGAATTTACAATCATATCATTGAATTTGACAATAAAGTGGACAAATAAATGGGAAAATTTGCCAAATTATGCCTGTAACCCCACAATAAAGGTAAAATAGATAGGTATCTTTAAAGATTTAAACCAAATAAATAATAGCACAACAACGATGAAGCCCTTTCTTAAACGAGTTATACCGCACAATTTGCATAGATCAGCGAACCTTCATCCTGGATCTCATTTCAAACGCGCAGGTTGGATCTGCGCCATACTCCTACTAATGTTGCCTGGAGCCTTCCAGGTACAGGCACAAGTCAACTCAGCGGTAAGCCCCCCAACATCAAAGCCACTAATAAAACAGCATACAGAGTGGCTCACTGGGGTTCGAGACACTTCATATACCAGTTTTAGCGATTTTCAAAAAAACCTTAAACACTATCCTTTTATTCAGCTGGTTCCAGATTCCAGTACGGCAGCAGTAACAGAAAAACGAAACCTGGTCTATGCGGATTTGCATGGTAGAAAACTGCATATAGATGCATTTTTGCCCACCGCTTCTCTAAACGCAAAAGCAACTATACCGGCCATATTGATTATCCATGGAGGTGGTTGGCGCTCCGGCGACCGGTCCCAGCATATCCCGCTCGCCCAACACCTGGCGGCAAATGGCTTTGCCTGCTTTACAGTAGAGTACAGGTTATCGACGGAAGCTTTTTTCCCAGCGGCTGTTTATGATTTGAAAGCTGCTGTTCGCTGGCTCAGAAAAAACAAGCAAAAGTTTAATATTGATGGCCACAAAATAAATGTACTTGGCTTTTCCGCAGGTGGTGAACTGGCCGCTTTCTTAGGTATGACAAACGGCCTTAAAAAGTTTGAAGGTGATCAGGGCAATGGGCACACTTCCAGTAAAGTCAATGCAGTCATTGATATCGACGGCACGTTGTCCTTTGTGCATCCTGAGGCTTCCGAAACCCAGCATCCTGATAAAATCGGTGCCTCCGCCTGGTGGTTGGGCTACCCCAGAACCCAAAGGCTGGATCTTTGGAAGGATGCCTCTCCATTGACTTATGCTGCAAATAATACAGTTCCTTTTATTTTTTGAATAGCGCTTTAGAGCGGATGCACGCCGGCAGAGATGATTTTAAAAAATTAATGGATGCCAAAGGCGTCAAGGTTAAAATTATTCCCTTTGCGGATACACCGCACTCTTTTTGCCTCTATAGGCCCTGGTTTGGGAAGGTAGTAGCAGATGTTACCACTTTTCTGCAGGAAATTTACGGACTGCATAAGTAAATATCCAGTGGTTTTGGGCATAAAGTTATAGGTCTGTCCGCCGTAAAATCAATTTAATTTTATTGTTTTATGAACCGGATCCCCTTTCGGGGAGTGTAAAATACCAATGGAAGAAATCTGAAGTAAAATTCTGGATCGTTCTTTGTCTACTTCCCACTAAAAGGCCAGGCGCCCCTTATACTTGAAGTATATCGGAACGTCTGGCCTTTTAAAAAGATCGAATGTTGACCACCTAGAAGGTCGCCAATGTATTATTTCCCTTTTTGAATCAGCGGATAATGGTCAATGGTTTCAAAGACGTAATCCGGATGGGTTTTAAGAATCTGTACAAATTTACGCAGGCTGTCTTTATATTGGTCACGGAACATTCTGTCGTGCGCCAAAATAACCACCGCATTGGAAGCATAGGTTCTTCCATCTGCTAAAATATCCTCGACTTCTTTGGCCATTTGTTCGGCACCCTGTACGGGAACGGATCTTCTGCCAAAGCGCCATTCAAGATCCCAACCAACGGCGTTATAACCGGCGCTGCCCAGTCGCTTACAAACTTCCAATGAAGAGTGTGGCCCTTTGATTTTACCGTTTTCTACCCAGGAGTTCATACCGGGCAGTCTGACGATTTTAACAGGCACTTTCAGCTCTTTTTCGCCCAGATAGATATCCTGCATGGCACTGTCCGGGTTGGCATAGAATTCACGGTAGTGATCTCTGAATCCATGTGAATGACTGTGGTTTGCCAGTAAAAATTGTGGATAACTGTTACGGATAGTGTCTACGATTCTTTCTCTGGATGGACTGAACTGATGCATACCTACCATAAAGAAAGTCGCTTTTACCCCTTCCTCTCTAAAAACTTCCTCACAATTAGTGGTTCCTGGAGGCTGCGGGCCGTCATCCCAGGTGAGGTAAACGTATTTTTTTGCGGGATCCAGTTTAATGGAAGATCCTGGCTTTAGGACTGTAACAACACTGTCCTTAGCGGGTTTATCTGTCTTGTTTTCTTTTGCTCCGTCCCCTTTGCAGCTCGCAAAGACGGCTACTACTGAAAGTGTAAGTGCTGTTTTAGCCAGCAGTTTACTCATTACCATGCGCATGTTGATTTTTGTTAGATGTTTTAATAATTGGCTTAAAGCTATAAGGAAATTTACAAACCAACTAAATTTCCCTGTAAAATTTTAAAAATCTGGTTTTCCCGGTTGTCTAAAAAGAAAATCCGGCACTGTTTTTTTGCAGTACCGGATGATTATTTTTGATAATATCTTACTTGATAAAGATGGATTATCCGCCAAACATACCTTTTAATTTACCTAAGATACCACCACCGCTTTGTTCAGTTGAGCTATTGTTATCTCCTGTAAAAAGGGACATCGCATCTCCCAGATTAATCTCTCCATCACCGTTCCTATCCAGTATGCTTTTCAGGTCAATCCCGGCAGTTTTCCCACCTGTGAGTTGATTGACCACTCCTTGAAGATCCAGACTGCTGTCGTTTGGATCATTTACTTTATTGGTCAGTTTGCTGAGTACAGCAGGGATTATGGAAGCCCCTAGAGAGCTGGCTGCCGATGGGCTGATGCCCAGTTTCTCTGTTAATTTACTAGTCAGATTGCCAGTCATCTGTTGGGTGGTATTATTGCCAGCAATATCTGTTTTTTTACCGGTGAGCATGCCCAGGATATCAGAGATTCCCCCTCCTTTCAATCCGTTTTCCAGATCGCCCAAAATAGAATGGGAGGCTTCCTCAGCGACTGCTCCAGCCTGTTCATTAGGTACATCAGGATGGGCTTGAACGGCCTGCCCTGCGGCATTTTTAATTAGGTTTACAATTTCATCTAACATTGTTTTAAAGAATTAAGCGTGAACAATTGAAATTCTACATTTCAAAATACACCATTTTTTGCTAATCTCATTTATTTTTTTGCGCAAACAGCAGAGCAACAGGCCTCGGCAGGGTAATCATCTGGGATGTTTCGCTGAGCAGGCCTGTCGTTGCATCTCTTTTATAAACCCTTACTGTATTGTCATCGCGGGTAGCGACGAGTAAGAAGTGGCCAGTCGGATCAATAATAAAGTCCCTTGGATGTGGGCCTGTACTTTGATGGGCTACTTCCTTTAAAAGTCCGTCTGGCTGCACCTGAAAGATGGTCAGATCATTGGCTTTCCCTCTATTGGAGGTATAAACGAACTTTCCGTCAGGTGATACCCGGATGGCAGAAGCGCCTTTATCCGCATTGGCGGTATCCTCTACGGTGGTAGATACCAGGGTTTGTAAATAACTTAATGAATCATTATGCCAGCTGTATACCATAAGTTGGGCATCCAGTTCATTTAACAGGTAGGCATACTTATGATTGGGGGAAAATGCGATATGGCGGGGCCATAGCCGGCAGGGATCTTGTATTTAATAGCGCCAGCTTCATCTACCGGCAATAAGTTATTGATTTTAAATGGATACTGATAGAGGGTATCGTTGCCCAGATCGCAGACAAATAAGTATTTTTGATCCGGAGAGAAAATCGTGGAGTGTACATGTGACTGGGTCTGTATTTTCTTATTGGCACTGGTTCCTTTATGAGCAATGATCTGAGTCGCAGGCCAGAGTTTGCCACTGGTGTCGGTCTTATAGATGGAGAAGTTGCCACCATTGTAATTGGCTTCAGCCACATTCTTTCCCAAAGAGTCTATGGATACATAGCAAGGTGCGTCGCCATTGGTAGGCTGTGTATTCAGGAAATCTAATTGTCCTGTCTGGTCATTAAAAGCAAAAGCTGAGATCATCCCTTTGGTTTTATCATCTGTATTCTCATTAACTGCATATAGATATTTCTCGTTTTCTGATAAAGCCATATAGGATGGGTTCACAACATGGTTGGTATGTGCTACTTCAGTCATCTGACCACTGGTATCGTCAAAATCATATACATAGATTCCTTCACTGGCATTCCCGTCTGTATAGGTGCCTACAAGTAAAAAGTACTTATTTTCTCTCATCTTTTTGGATTGACAGCGTTGCATGGTCATCATAATGATCAAACCCAGACAACATATTTTAAAAAGCTTACCCATAAATGAAATAATTTATAATAGGCACCAAAATTATCCATTTTCATCTGTATTTGGGCGGGATAAGGGTCTTTTATTTATATTAATTCCTAGTGCTCAATCATCTATCAAATTGATTATCAATTGAAAATTAATTCAGGATAGTAATCCGGTGCATTTTCACATTAAATAAACAATAACATATTTTGCCGGTTACTTTGAACACGAAGCTGGATATTTGCCACATTTGACAGTATAACGATAATATCTCATGAGACGACTTCTTACTTGTATTTGTGCGCTGACTTTGAGCTCCTTTTTGTTTTGGGGCTGTGGTTCAGGTAAAAATAATAAAGACTCAAACACTAAAAATACACAAAATAACGATGTTCAGGTTAAAGACGACACGCTAAAAGGATTTATGCTGGCGGGCGTTTATTTTGTACAAGGTTATGGTGGAATGGACAAATTTGAGACGAAGCTGAAGACATTGATTAATCAGGATAATACCGGCGCTCCTTTTTTGACACTGCTGGATAGCGCCTACCACAAAACCTTTGTATTTCCTTTTGGCAGGTCTGCTAGCCAAAAGGTGGATTCCAGAAACACGCTTTCTGACTGGTTCCAGATTTCGAGTCAGCATGACTTCTTCCTCTTTTTAAACAATCTGAAAGACAGTGGCTTCCAGTCGCATTATGAGTTAACCAAAAAAGTCCTGGATGCGAATGGCGGTAAAAATGCCGAAGTCAACAAAATTGATCTGAAAGCAAATCAACTGCCGGAGGGCAGTGATGTCTTACTGCAGTTTGTTAAGGATAATTATGACGACTTTTCCCCGGCAGGTATCAAGGCCTGGAATATCGGCCTCTATGTTTATATTGTCAACTTAGGCTACAGCGCTGAATACATAGATCCTGTCAATGCCAAGGCGCTCATTTTGGAGCAATTAAAATTGGCGGAAGCGCAATACAAGGACTGGAACACTTATTTTAGTGATTTTATGCTGGGCAGGGAATTTTCAGGGGTGGCCAAATCTGAAAATGAGGTCTATAAAGCTGCTATTAAGGGTATGCTGCAAGGGCATTATAGCATGTATACTTATATGCCGCTTTAGTTCCATAAAAGCATTCAATGGTTCGATAATAATAACGCCCCTCATTTTTTTAAAGAAAATGAGGGACGTTATTATTTTGTAGCTATTTATAATAACTGGTGCTTATAAAAAGCTGTTTTATCATAAAAACTGGCATCTTCTGTGGCGCTATCTTCCAACAATTGATTATTTTTATTTAGATCTGGTAACTTATAACATGTAATTGATAACGGGTAAAGAGAGCAGTTCTCTTAAAATCAGCCAATAGGCTATTATATCATTATGGATCCAATCCGCATCATACGCTGTTTTCCTCGTGCACGCCACCTGGCAATTTATATGATATGCCTGCTTATTGCATTGAATAGCTCTACTCGACTGTTCGCCCAGATTTCTCCTCCCGGGTTGAGTGATACCCGTGTATCGTCCTGGATGGCGGTTGGGCTGGATCAGTCTTTAGATAAAGACCAGTCCTGGCAATCCTTCTCCTATATCGGTTATGGCTTTATGAGTAATCCTGCGGGAGTCTATAATTTATTTGAGAAGCCATCCATGATGATTGTAAATCAGGAAATCAAAAGAAAACTAACGGACCATTTTAGCGCCACCGGCGCTCTGAGCTACCGGTGGCAATACCGCTATCAAGATGCTAAACCCTTTCACAAAGCTGACCCTTCCTCAAAAAAGGAGTTCAGGATTTATGGAAAGCTTTCTTATAACTGGAAAACGGACAAAATCAAATGGAATATTGATTTTAGACCGGAATATCGAAAATTCTTTTTACCTAGTTTTGATGGTGAGACGCCGCGTAATGCTCTAAGAGCCAGATTTAAATTGAAATCCACCATCCCGCTGGCTAATAACAATTGCCATTTTCTGATTCTCTCCGCGGAAAGTCTCTTTCAGAACGAAAAAGTGCTGCCATTAGGACAGGATAAGGGTGACTGGACGGGGTTTTTCTATGATGACAGTCGATTTTGCCTGTACTACCGGTATGCACCTGCTGGTTGGCCAGTTTATGGCGAAATAGGCTACATGAATAACCTGGCAGGCAAATCCCCAACTATTTCCATGCACCATATTGGGTTGGACATTGTCTTTAAGGATTTATTTTAAGGGTCAGGATCTGCTGGATTAACGTTTGTTATAGGCGCGTTTCTTTTTTTTCGAAAAACAAACAACCGTTACCTTTGCCCTAAATTTTGTATTTTCACCGTTTCTAAGAAAAACAAAGGATCCAATGAAGACAATCAAAAAACTTTCAATGGTGCCCCTGGCTGCTGCCCTACTTATGGCAGGTGCTTGTGGTAATAATAACCAACCATCAAAAACCGATACAACAGTGGATACGTTAAGTAGTGAAAATCCTTTTTTAAAGGCCAGCACCCTAGCCTATCATGCGCCTGATTTTACCCATATCAAGGATGGTGATTTTAAACCGGCCATTCTTGAAGGCATGAAACGCCAACTGGCGGAAATCAAAAAAATAACAGATAACCCGGATTCTGCCACCTTTTTGAATACCCTGGTTCCTTTGGAGCAAAGCGGGGATGTGCTCAAAAGAGCTTCAGCCGTATTTAACCTTTTGACAGGTGCCAATACCAATGATTATTTACAGCATGTTCAAGAAGAGCTTGCTCCTTTGCAGGCAGCCCACCAGGATGCCATATACTTAAATAAAGCCTTATTTGACAGGATTACTGCGGTATATAATAACTTGAGCAAATCTAATCTTGATAGTGAGTCCAAAAGGTTGGTCCAGTATTATTACCAGGAGTTTGTCCTGGCCGGGGCTAAACTGTCTGAGGCGGATAAAGCGCAGCTGAAAAAGTACAATGAACAGGAAGCTTCTCTTAGCGCCAAATTTACCAACCAACTTCTGGCTGCCGCCAAAGCGGGTGCTTATATTGCCAATAGCAAAGATGAGCTTGCTGGTATGTCCCAGGGGGCTATTGATGCGGCGGCAGAGGATGCAAAGGCAGCTGATCTTAATGGTAAATGGTTGCTTCCTTTGCAAAACACCACGCAGCAGCCAGCCCTCGGATCGCTGACGGATCGTTCTACCAGGGCCAAACTTTTTGAACTTTCCTGGAACCGCGCTGAAAAGGGCGATAGCAATGATACACGTAAGACCATTGCTACTATTGCGCAGTTAAGGGCTAAAAAAGCAGCTTTATTGGGTTATCCCAGCTATGCGGCCTGGAAACTGCAGGACCAGATGGCCAAGACACCTGAAGCAGTGGATAAGTTCTTTGCCAGTCTGGTGCCGGCAGCTGTGAAAAAGGCGCAAAAGGAAGCGGCAGATATACAGCAAGTCATTGATTCTACACATGGCGGTTTTCAACTGGAACCTTATGACTGGGATTATTACGCGGACAAGGTCAGAAAAGCCCGTTATAACCTGGACGAAAATGAAATCAAGCCCTATTTTGAGCTGAATAAGGTACTGGAAGATGGGGTGTTTTATGCGGCCACACAACTCTACGGCATTACGTTTAAGGAAAGAAAGGATATTCCTGTCTATCAAAAAGATGTCCGGGTTTTTGAGGTCTTTGATAAAGATCAATCACCTATGGGTCTTTTCTACTGCGATTATTTTAAAAGAGATAATAAATCGGGCGGGGCCTGGATGGACAATATTGTTACTCAATCCAAATTACTGGGCACCAAACCAGTAATTTATAATGTGTGCAATTTTACAAAACCAGCGCCCGGTCAGCCGGCACTTATCAGTTTTGATGATGTCACGACCATGTTCCATGAATTTGGTCATGCGCTCCATGGGTTCTTTGCTGACCAGCAATATCCGAGCTTGTCAGGTACTAGTGTCGCCCGAGATTTTGTAGAGTTCCCCTCTCAATTTAATGAGCATTGGGCTTTGGAACCAAATGTATTAAAACACTATGCTATTCATTATAAGACTGGTCAGACGATCCCGCAGGACCTCGTGGATAAAATCAAAAAAGCCAGTACTTTCAATCAAGGGTATATGTTGACTGAGCTGCTGGCTGCAGCAGCACTGGACATGCAGTGGCATAAATTAAAAGCGGATGCACCGCTGCAGGATGTGGATAGTTTTGAATTGCATTCCCTTCAAAAGACAGGGCTTTATCTAAAAACCGTGCCTCCGCGGTATCGGTCCAGTTATTTTCTGCATATATGGGGCAATGGTTATGCTGCCGGCTATTATGCTTATCTCTGGACAGAAATGCTGGATGACGATGCTTATGAATGGTTCAAAGAACATGGCGGACTAACCAGAGCAAATGGCCAGCGTTTCCGCGATATGATCTTATCCAAAGGCAATACGGAAGACCTTGAAAAGCTTTACCGTGCCTTTAGGGGCCAGGCTCCCAGTATCAAACCAATGGAAGAAAACAGGGGCTTACTGGAGTAAAGCTTTTTCTAATCACATTCATATAGAATCTACTTATACCAGAGAAGCAATTTTGAAAATTGCTTCTCTTCTTTTGTATTTATGCATCAGTTGGGGGCAATCCATCATCCATTGCTGGGTCGCACGGATAGAAATTACTATTTAGATTTTTTAGGTGACCTCGATCTTTATAAGCAAAATTGAATATCTTTAGGACTTACCTTATTTATACACACGTTTAAATTTTCTTAAACTCCATGCAAAAGATAAAAACAATCCTGATGGCAGCTGTATTTTTCTGTGCCTGCCTTACCGGTTTTAGTCAAAGATCTAAACTCGCGCCTACACCGCCAATGGGTTATATGACCTGGAATTATTATGCCGATAAGATTACTGAGCAGGATGTGCGGACCATCGCCGATGCCATGGTGGCCAATGGGCTGGTACAAATAGGCTATGACTATATCTTTATTGATGATGGCTGGCAAGGTGGCCGCGATAATAGAAACAATATAATCCCGGATCCTAAAAAGTTTCCTTCTGGCATTAAAGCGTTGGCGGATTACGTGCACAGCAAAGGCATCAAACTGGGTATCTACTCTGATGCGGCGCCTTTAACCTGTGCCGGTTATACGGCCAGTCTTCATTTTGAAGAGCAGGATGCCAAGACTTTTGCGTCCTGGGGTATTGATTATCTTAAATATGATTACTGCGGCGCCCCTCCTGACAAAGAAACAGCCATGAAGCGTTATAAAAAAATGGCCGACGCCTTAAGTAACTCTGGACGAGATATCGTTTTTGGTATCTGTGAATGGGGTGGCAGACAACCCTGGACTTGGGGCGCTGAAGTAGGCGGCAATCTCTGGCGCATTGACGGTGATATCCGCGATAAATGGTCGGCTGATTTTGATGCACCTGGCACGCCCAAGGGCGGCATCGGTATCCTGGATGCAGTGAATAGAAATGCGGATCTGGTTCAGTACGCTGGTCCTGGCAAATGGAATGACCCCGATATGCTTGTAGTTGGATTATATGGGCGCAAAGGGCCTTCTGGGGATTTAGGAGGTGTAGGTTGCAATGACATTGAATATCAATCCCAAATGTCTCTGTGGTGTTTACAGGCTGCTCCGCTTATGATCACTTGCGATGTTGCTCATATGAACGAGGCAACAAAACGCATTCTGACCAATAAAGAAATACTGGCGATCGATCAGGATCCATTGGGCAAACAGGCCGAAAGAAAAATAAATAAAGATGGCTGGCAAGTGTACCTGAAACCACTCTCAGATGGCAATTATGCCTTGGGTATTTTAAACACAGATTCAACCAGCAGAAAATATAATATAAGCCTGGAGCAACTGGGACTTTCTGGAAAGTATAATACATTAAATGTATGGACAGGTGAAACGAAGAAAAAACAGTCAAAACTGAGCTATGAAGTTAAACCCCATGCAACCATCGTGCTTAAGTTGAATCAGCAATAGTTAGAGGATTATTTTCGCAAATGGCAAGTTTAAAATAAAAAAGTGGTTGGATAGAGCGCCTCGGGGTTCTATCCAACCACTTTTGTATTGGAGCTTTTTACTTTTGCTTGCCGGTCTTTCAGGATTAATCGGTGGCGGTAAGGACTAAAACAACGCTTGATCTACCTGCATTTACAACAGGATTGAATCCCACCTCCATTAAAAATGAACCGGAATAACTATTTTCTTTATTAAGCTTTATCTTGGACTTTGCCCCCTTATACAAATTGACTTCTTCAATTTTATAGTGTTTGTGTGCATCCAGGCCTTTTAATTTTACAGGTAATTCGCTGCCGGCATCGTAGCGGTTGGAGACCAAATAGCTAAACATAACGGCCTTACTTTTATCTGTATTTACATACATTATTGAGGCAAAATCATGATTCCAGGGGCTTACCAAGCGGTATTGATCACCATGCCAGATCACGTCTGATAATTGATCATATTGTTTAACAGCATCCTTGCAAAAGGTTAGTTCTTCTGGTTTTAGCTTACTAACTGGGATATCGAATCCGAGCTTACCCATCATTGCGACATCAACTTTATATTTTATGGGTTGGCTGCCCCAATTAGTAACATGGTTGGCCGAGGCAATGGCGGGATAAAAATAAGAGTATTCCCACTGCAGGTATATGCGCTCTAAAGGATCCGTATTATCACTTGGCCAAAATTCGGTAAAATATTTAAGAGCCGCATAATCAACCCTTCCTCCACCACCTGAACAGAGCATCATGGGCACTTTAGGGTATTTTGCTCGGATTCTTTCCAGGACTTTATAAAGGCCTCTTACATATTCTACATACAACTCCGATTGGTTTTTTAAATGTGCAGAATAGGCATTGTAAATAACCGCGTTGCAGTCCCATTTTATATAGGCGAGTGTCGGGTTTTTAATAAACAGTGAATCTACGATACCGAAAACAAAATCCTGAACTTTAGGATTACTCAGATCAAGGACCAGCTGGTTCCTGAAATAATATTCCGGCCGGTTGGGTTGTTTTATGACCCAATCCGGGTGATTTTCATATAATTCGCTTTTTGGATTGACCATTTCCGGCTCTATCCAGATCCCGAATTTTACACCCATTTGATCAGCCTGTTTTACAACCGCCTGTATGCCATTAGGTAGTTTCTTTTTATTGGCCTGCCAATCACCAAGTCCCGCATGGTCGTCATTTCTGGGATATTTATTGCCAAACCAGCCGTCATCCAGTAAAAACAAGTCTACGCCTAACTTTTTGGTATCCCCCAGTATTGCTTTTAATTTTTCTTCGTTAAAATTAAAATTAGTTGTTTCCCAATTGTTCAGCAAGGTTAACCTACTACCCTGGCCATCCAATATCCGGTATTTCCTGGCCCAGGCCTGGAGGTCCCTGCTTGCCTTCCCCGTTCCTTTTTGAGAGAGCGTATATAAGAATCTGGGGGTTTTAAACAATTTACCAGGTGCCAGTTCATACGCATCTGCAAAATTATTCATCCCGGCAATAACACGCAGGTTATTTTGATTATCTAATTCCAGGTCAATGCGGTAATTGCCGCTCCATTCTATGGATCCTAACATCACCTCTCCTTGGTCCTCCTCAGGCGCCTTCCCATTTGAAACCATAAATATCGGAGGCTGAAATAAATCAGCTCTTGTTCCAAGTTTTGTATCTAGTGTTTTAATACCGTGAGACAATTTGGTTACTTCGGGCTGCATCTCTCTGGCCCAATCCCCATGATATTGCTTTAACCAGAAATCACGGCCATACCAATAGAGATTTGCTGAAGCAAATTTATTAAGCCGGACATCTCCTTGCTCATTTTGCAGAATCTCCGCCCACTGTTCAACGACATTTTCTGTCTGATAGGCTCTATAAATCAGGGTTACTTTAAAATCATAAACAGGATCTTTTAGCTGAACGCTGGTTTCTACGATATCATCAGACACCTTTTTAATTGAACTGCTGACATATTGTAAAGCTAAAGACGTATTACCATCCGCGTGAATGACACTGATAGCAGGCTCAAAAAGATTTCTTGAACCAGCAGTCGAATAAGGGGCATTTGAAACACCGCTCGGATCTCCAGCTTGCTGTAATTGCTGCTTAAACTGAATATAATCATTTTTATCTTCAAGCTTTTTGCCAAAATAGCTAACATGCAACAAATGGCCTTTATCAACAGTCAATACCATGGCAGAATTCTTAGTTTCTATAGGTATTACCTGTCCACTGGCCACAGTGTAACTCATTACTACACTTACCGGTAATATGAATAAAATATTTCGCCAAATAAAACGAATTTTACAATACTGAGAGAGCATATTAAATATATTCAATTAAAAAAGTATATGAAAATACTAAATTAAAGGATTATAATAAAGAAACATCGGATTTGTCCTATTTATTATTGATTTATAAGTCTTCCACTTTTATATTATCAATAAGTTGATGAAAGGAATATCTAAAGGCCTTTTTTAAAAATACACCTGCCAGGTGTAAGAATGCTGTAAACAGCCGAATAACAAAGGTCAAAATCATAGTTGATAGGTTTAAAGGTTCAAAAATAAATTTACATTAACATAAATATTAATATAAAAACAAATACTAGGCATTTTGCCAATAAAAATATTATTTCAAAATTTCAATTTTATAATAATTACACTACATTTGCAATCCAAAGAATCTTTAGCTCAGTTGGTTAGAGCGTTACCTTGACATGGTAAAGGTCACTGGTTCGAATCCAGTAAGGTTCACCCTATTGGACAGGCGCGAAAATTCCGCACCTGTCCAATTTTTTTTATCCTGTAACTTATTAATAATCAAGAAAATAAGGCCGGTGGCTTCATTGACTTTTGCGGTTCGATATGTTCCATTTTCAAAAAACAGTTTTTCGTCGAATATCGAACCAATTATTGCACGCTTAGTTTCCAGATTATTTGTTTTAAAGAACTCTCCTATTTTAATTAATGCATCTATGGCATTATTAAGAATGCTGCTTATATCCTTGACAGTAGCATTGAAATTCGCCACCCGCGATTCGAGCGCTGTAATCTTTCCTTCGGCCTCTCTTTTTATTTCTTTGTATTCATCCGGATCAATCTTATCATGAAGCATTAAACTCCTTGCCTTTTGCACCATCATATTTTGTTCTTCTATCTGATCAGATATCTCCTTAATTCTTTTATTCAAATCCTGATTATATGTCGTTGTGGATGTCAGAACAATCTTTTTATATAATTCTGCAACAGCTGGTTGAGGGGTGTATTTTTCAAGCTCTTTGTAAAATGCCTCATTTACAACCTCTGCTTTTTCCCTAAATCCACATGAAGGTTTACAATGATAATAATAATAATAATATTGCGACCTTCCTTTTGAAGCACTGCCAGTCAGATTATCACCGCATTTGAGGCAAGCTAAAAAGCCTCTTAGTGGCAGCAATTCATCTGAAACAACTTTAGGAGTATAAGTTGGCTTCCGCAGCCGCCCATCAAGCGCTTCCTGGGTCCGGTAAAACAAACTTTCAGAAATAAGAGGTGTGTGTTACCCTTTAACAAGCCTGCTTTCTTCATCCTTATATTTAGGAATGAAGATCAAACCACAGTAAACAGGGTTCCGGAGCGCTACCCAAAAATTATTCTTACCACATCTTAATCCCTTCTTTTTAGCTATTCTCCATACGTCCACTACAATAAGATTACTGTCTGCAATCATTTCAAATGCCCATTTCATTATCTCACTGTACTTCCCATCTGGTGTAATATATTTTTTGCCCATTTCGGTTATACGATTCAGATACCCTACTGGCATTCAGGTAATCGGCCGCTTTCCGCTGTTGGACAACAGCCCACCTTGCTAACCTGCCCGGATTGCCGGAAGGCGGATGCTTTTTTAGTAATGAGAACATAATATTGTTTTCTAGCGTTTTTGAATGTTCAGATCATGGTTATCGATGATCTGCCACCTTTCGATCAGGAAGCCGTGTGTATTGTTGTCGGATTGTTTAAACCTGCGCAGCAATCCTTCAGTAACAAGGTTGCGGGTGACAATGCTGGTCGGCCTGGTAATAGTGAGCTTACCGTAATAACGGAAGTACAACGGATCCCGGTTGAGGTCAAGGCTGATACTGTCTGTTTGTATCCGCTCGGAAATATTGGCGCTGACTACGTTGGAGAAAAAGCCGCTTTCCCGGAGGTTGCTGTAAACACTCTGGGCAGAACCGTCGGCCAGATACAGCGCTTTTGTTATATGCTTAACGTTGTCCTTTTCATCAGGGTCTAAAGTAAAGAACCAGTAATGGAACATATTAATATGGTCGCGTAGCTCCACCGGGAGATTGTCTTCCCTGTTGGCGGCCATTGCTTCCACCAGCTTACCATTATACAGGATCCATATTTTATTCTGTATCTCGGAGACTTTTTTAAAGGCATTATATTCAGTAAAGCAGCAGAATGCAACACTAACACAGATGATCACCAGTGTAAAAAGCCATACGTGACGAAATGAGGTTTCTATATTTCTAAGTTGTTTCAGCATGATGATATTTTAGGAAATGATAAAATGAAGAGGCTCCTGGTCATATTTTGCCACCGACAACAGGAAGCATTTTATTAGCCTTATGCAGTAACGTGTCTTTACCGCCACCGCCGGCCTGCATAATATAGCCCGCCACCGAAGGCACCGTTGTATAGCCAACAATACTGATCACCATAAATATGAGATAGGCGAAGGTGTTTACATTGTCATCCACCGTCATGAGTTCCAGTATCTTGCTGCTGATAGCGCCGAAAATATTGGCAACAGGCAGCCACATAAACACATTGATATTCCTGCTTACCCAATGACTGAGCGTATGATGAAAACCGTCAAAAGTGGCCAGTCCAAGCACCAGCGGACCGATAATAACCAGTACGATCAGGTAAAAGGTCCGTATCGTATCGATGGCCAGTCCTGCTACAGCATAGAGCATCTCAAGAAAATCCTTTATAAAGGATATGAACATTTCCTTTATCCGGAAAAAGGAAAAGGCATTACCCAAGAAACCCTTTGGCTGTCCGGAGTCATCCGGCTGCTCATACTGCGCCCACTGGTCCGGGGATCCTGATGATGTTGCGCCTACAGTCTCCGGCTGTTCCATCACCTGCTTTTTCTGCTGGTTGAGATAATCTCAATGGCTTTGTTGCTGTCCTGTGCCATTGTTGCTGTCGCATCAGAGACAGGTTGCAATACGCCGTTCATCATGCTAATAAGCGCCGGAAATAATATAGCGATCCCCAATCCAAAGGGTTTCAGCAAAGGATAAAAATCCACCGGCTCCGCCCTGGCTATGTGGCCCCATACCCTGGAGCCTATATACCAGACTGCCGCAAAACCGGCGATGGCACGACCAACGCCTATCAGCCTGCTACAGAGCGGAAGCATCTCCTTAAAAAGATTTTCCAATACATGATGTAAAGAATAGATGCTCTATCCGAGGCTCTGTGCATGACTTGTAGCAGGCAGCAAAAGAGCGGTATCATTTATTGGTGTTTGGTGGTAAACTTTATGGCTGGTGTCTAAAATAACCTTTTCTCTTTTGTTCATCCGTGCTGACACGGATATAGAGGTAAGTGAATGCCATTTGAGTATTGTTTTGAGTAAAGACAATAAATTTACCAACAATAGTTGGACAACTATCGAATGAAAAAGTCGCAAAAGTCAAAGTAAATGCAGAAAAATAACCTTTTGGTTTTAAGGCTATAATTAGAGCTGCTATTGACAAATGAACAGTATCAGATATCCACTTTCTCAATATAAATTACCACGAATTGACAGCAGAAAAAGTCTTATATTGCATAATGAGTGACAATTAGACCCCTATTGCAAATAAAAACTTAACTGATATGCTAAAATAATTGACAAAAAATTTGAAATTAATCCTGCAAACCTTTAAGTTTGCCATTGCAAAAGCGTTTAAATCCAACCCATATCGCAATCAGTTACTAAAACCATGGCCGAACAATACAAATATATAAACGCCTATATTGATGACCAAAGGGCAAACGGTAAGTATAGCTTTACTACCGAAGGATTGCATAATCAATTAGGCGTATCTGAAAATGCTTTGAAGAAAACCTTGCAACGGCTCAAAAATCAGGAATCCGTAGTAATGCTTCGTAGAGGTTTTTATGTCATTGTTCCACCCGAATACAGGGCCAGAGGTATTATTCCGACCAGTCTGTATGTAAATGACCTGATGAAGTTTTTGAACCGGGATTATTATGTGGGCCTATTAAACGCAGCCGCTTATCACGGGGCAGCTCATCAGCAACCCCAAAACTATTCCATAATTACTGAAGGTATTGCTTTGAGGCCGATCAAAAATGATAAAGTAGACATTTATTTTTACATCAAGAAATCCTGGAATAACAAGGATATCATAAAGAAAAAAGTAGATACGGGTTATATCAATATTTCATCACCGGAACTGACCGCCTTGGATTTGGTTAGCTATTATAATGAAGTGGGCGGATTTAACCGGGTAGCTACTGTAATTGAGGAATTGAAAGAAGTGATAAACCCTGATAAATTAGTAGAAACTGTAAAGCAGTATGATGAAATATCAGTAGTTCAACGCCTGGGATATATATTGGAATGCATTTTAGAGGAGAATGAATTGAGTAATGCCTTATACAGCTATCTTGAATCTATTGGATATTATCCCGTTTTACTCCGACCACAAAGAAAGAAACCTGAAAATATGATAACTGGCAACAAATGGAAAATTGTGCCTAACGTAAAAATAGAAGCAGATATATGATACCACAGTCGTACATAACCGCATGGCGAAAGCAGGCGCCCTGGCAGGAAAACTACCAGGTGGAACAGGATTTGATTATACAGCGGGCATTGATTGCCTTGTTCAGTGATGCATTTATCAAAGAACGTCTAGCGTTTCGTGGAGGGACAGCCTTACATAAATTGTTTTTGGCTCCGGCAGCCAGGTATTCAGAAGATATTGATTTGGTACAGGTAAAAGCAGAGCCATTCGGAGCAATCATTGACAAGATTCAGGAACAGCTTGCATTTTTAGGAAAGCCTCGCATCAAACAAAAAGAGCATAACAACACCATTGTGTACAGTATTCTTTCGGAAGATGATGTACCCATAAAACTAAAAATAGAAGTCAATACCAGGGAACACTTTTCTGTTTATGGCTTGCAAAATATTCCTGTAAAGTTGGATTCCGAATGGGACAATGGAGAAGCTTTAATACCAACTTACAGATTAGATGAATTATTGGCAACCAAACTAAGAGCTTTATACCAACGCAAGAAAGGACGTGATTTGTTCGATTTTTGGTATGCCTTGAATAATGCGAAAGTAAATGTAGAAGAGGTCATTGAAGCGTTCAAATACTATATGAATGAAGAGGGAAATACTGTTATCCAAAAGGAATTCCTCGAAAATATGGAAAAGAAAATTGAAGATGCAGATTTCACAGGAGATATGAACGGATTGTTGAGAAGTGGAATTGCATACGACATAAATGAAGCGTACGAATTTGTAAAACAAGAAATTTTAGAAAAGATATAAATGGCAATAAAGAAATCAGAATTATATAGCTCATTATGGGCAAGTTGTGACGAACTTAGGGGAAGTATGGATGCGAGCCAATACAAAGATTATGTATTGGTCTTACTCTTTATGAAGTATGTATCGGACAAGGTAAAAAAAGAGCTAGCAGAAGGCAAAACGCCAGTGATTGAAATGCCTAAAGGCAAGGAAGTCAGTTTCTATGATATGTTGAAATATCGTGGTAAAAGTGATGTTGGTGATAAAATTAATAAAGTAATAGGAGAATTTGCGAAAGCAAACAGTTTATCGGGAATTATTACAGAAGCCGACTTCAATGATGATGCAAAATTAGGAAGTGGTAAAGAAAAAGTAGATTTACTTACCAACTTATTAAATATTTTCAATCGCCCGGAGCTGGATTTTAGTAAAAACAAAGCGGAAGGTGATGATTTACTAGGTGATGCTTATGAATACTTAATGCGTCATTTTGCTACTGAAAGTGGCAAGAGTAAAGGTCAGTTTTATACTCCGTCGGAAGTTTCACGAATTATGGCTCAGATAATTGGTATTGACAAGTCCAAAAGTCAATCCGAAACGCTATATGATCCCACATGTGGCTCAGGCTCTCTTTTGTTAAAATCGGCCGATATAGCTCCACATGGTATCACTATTTATGGTCAGGAAAATGATAATGCCACACGTGCTTTGGCTGTAATGAATATGTGGCTCCACAATTTCGCAGATGCAGATATACGCCAGGGTAATACAATGGCAGATCCTAAATTTACAGATGACAAAACAGGAAAGTTAAAAACTTTTGACTATGCAGTTTCTAATCCCCCATTCAGTTATAAAAATGGATGAATGGATTAGTTCCAGATAAAGATGTTTATAAAAGATTTGAAGGATATGCCATTCCTCCGAGGAAAAACGGAGATTATGCATTCCTGCTTCACCTGATTAAGTCGCTGAAGTCAAAAGGGAAAGCCTGTATCGTAATGCCTTTAGGTGTCCTGTTTAGAGGAAATTCAGAGGCTGAAATTCGGAAGAGAATTATCAAGCAAGGTTATATTAAAGCGATAATTGCATTACCACCGAACCTGTTTTATGGAACAGGTATTGCTGCTTGTCTGATGATAATTGATAAAGAAGGTGCAAAGGATCGTAAAAGTATATTTATGATTGATGCCAGCCGGGGTTTTAAAAAAGATGGCAACAAGAACCGTTTAAGAGAACGTGATATTCATAAGATTGTAGATACTTTTAAAAACAAGATAACAACAGATCCGAAATATGCCCGTGATATTCCTCTATCTGAGATAAAAGGTCCTAAAAATGACTACAACCTGAACATTCCGCGTTACATTGACAGCCAGGATCCAGAAGATATCCAGGATATTGAAGCTCATTTACTAGGTGGAATTCCATTGGCAGACATAGAGGCATTAAAAATCTATTGGGATGTTTATCCATCGTTGAAAAAAGCATTGTTCAAACCGATAAAAAACCGAAAGAATTATGTTCAGTTGTTAGAAGAAAAAGAAAACATCAAAGATGCCATATTCCAACATACTGAATTTGTCCAATATGATCTAGAGATGCAAAAGGTCTTTAAGGAGTGGCGGACCAAAACCATAAGGCATTGCAGAAAACTAGATAAAGGTTTATATCCAAAGCGAGAAATCCATTATTTATCGGAAAGTTTGCTTAAACAATATGCAGGCAAAGCTTTGACTGATCAATACAGTATGTACCAGTACATCATGGAATACTGGGAAGAAATCATGCAAGATGATCTTTATGAAATAGCAGCCGATGGCTGGAAAGCTGGTAAAGAAGTGAAACGACTAGAAAGGAAAACTAAGAAAGGAGAAAAAGAGACTGTAAAAGCGATTATCGGTATTGAAGGATTGGAAGGAAGATTGATCCCTCCCGCATTATTGATACAAGAATATTTTTCCGAAGAACAGGAAGCCATTCACCAGCTCGAAAGCGATATAGAAACAGTAAAAGCCAAAATAGAAGAAATAATAGAGGTAAAGAGTAGTGAAGAAGGATTATTAGACGAAGTTTCCGATGACAAAGGGAAAGTAAATAAAACTGCAGTTCAAAAACGATTTAAGGTAATATCACCTCAAAAAGACAAAAAGACAGAAGAGGAGTATGAAGAAGAGTATGAAGTATTAGAACTATTGTATATGCTGTATGCGGAAGAGGCTGACAAAACGGCTCAACTTAAAAATGCAAAAACAAAATTAGAGCAAAAAATAATTTCCAAATACCCCAAACTGACAATAAAAGAAATCCAGTATATAGTGATTGAACAGAAATGGATGGCAACTATAGAACTGCATATCCAAAATGAGATGAACAATATTAGTCATCGATTGGCACAACGTATTAAAGAGCTTGCAGAACGCTATGAATATACTTTACCTCAATTAACTAATGATCTGGATGGTTTTACGAAAAAGGTAGAGGCTCATCTAAAAAAAATGGACTACACATGGTAAAAGGAATGAAACATACAGAAATAGGATTAATTCCAGATGACTGGGAGGTTAAAACCATTGATGAACTTGCCCAAGTTAAGAGTGGTAAAAGACTGCCTTTAGGAAACTCCTTATCTGTTAAAGAAACTCCATACCCATATATACGGGTTGCTGATATGGTTACGGGTAATGTGCTTTTGGATAATATAATGTACGTACCTATCAATGTATATCCTCGAATTAAAAACTACAGAATATTCACAGATGACATATTTATTTCAGTTGCTGGAACGCTGGGCGTAGTCGGTTTCACACCTAAGAAATTAAATGGAGCTAATTTGACTGAAAATGCAAATAGATTAACTGAGATAAAATGTAACAAAGAGTTTTTATTTCATATTCTGAATTCTTCCCTTATTCAGAATAAAATTAATTCAGAAAAAACTCTCGGTGCTCAACCTAAACTTGCGTTAACAAGAATCAGAAAATTTATAATTCCCCTTCCAAAAGAAAGAAAAGAGCAGGTGGCTATAGCTCAAGTATTGGATGATATTGATGCTTCTGTTATTACATTGGAAAAATTAATAGCTAAAAAGCAAGGTATTAGAACAGGCTCTATACGACAACTTTTAAATCCTAAGAGAAATTGGATTGAATATAACTTAGGGAAAGATGCTACTTTAAAAGCTAGAATTGGTTGGCAAGGCTTAACTAAATCGGAATATAAAAACACTGGTGATTTTTATTTAGTTACAGGTACAGACTTTTCAAGTGGAAATATCGATTGGAAAAATTGTGTTTATGTTGAAGAAAACAGGTACAGTCAAGATAAAAATATTCAATTAAAAATAAATGACGTATTAGTTACAAAAGATGGTACTATTGGAAAAGTAGCTTTGGTAAGGGAACTGAAAAAACCTACAACTCTAAATAGTGGTGTTTTTGTTATAAGAGCTATTAATAATAGTTTTGATCCTAAGTTTTTATTTTATATCCTGTCATCAAAGATTTTCAAGGACTTCCTTGACCAACTTAGTGCAGGATCAACAATTAATCACTTATATCAAAAAGATTTTGTGAATTTTAAGTTTTTTGCACCCAAAGAAATAAAAGAACAGAAACGCATCGCTCAAATTCTATCCGATATGGATGAGGAAATTCTAGCTTTAGAGGCCAAACTGAAGAAACAAAAACAGCTTAAGCAGAGTATGATGCAAGTATTATTAACCGGTAAAATACGATTATTATAATGATGAACACACCAAATCCTATAACGTATTTTGAAAATTTATCCGCTTTGGGCATTACCTGTCCACACGATGATGCCTTTGCTCCGGATGGAAACAAAATTTACTATCGTTATATCCCCAAAGGAGTAGTAAATTCTGATTGTTTTTTACCAACTCCATTAAGAGAAGACAGGGCAACACCTGAGGGTTTTGATGATTGTATTGGAAGGTCAGTTTCTGTTTTTGATGATTTGGATAATATGCTTAATGCACTTTTTCGTTTACCTTTTAATAAAGGAAAGAAAAAAACGATTGCTGTTTTGAAGCTTAGTGAAAAAGATGGCGTATTAAAACAAACCTTTGAAAACCCCAGTCATCACTCATGGTGGAGAACCAAAGACTTTGTATGCGAAGGTGTAACCCTTCAAGAAATTGTAATCTCATGAAACTCGAAGTTATAAAGTACCTGTATTACTACGAAGTGCCCACTGTCATGTTTTGCCAGGACGAGCGGCAAAATAACTTCATCTTCATCCTGATGAATGATGATCCTTATGAATATATAGGTAAAAAAGTAAGTGTGGAAGACATTAGCCTTTTCTTAGAAGGAAAACTGGATTTATTACCTATTTATGAAGATACAGACACTAATTTCTATTTCGGTAAATTTCATAATAATGAATTTAGTGCTGAATTATATAAAGGCGAGTATGGTAAACACATTCTTCCTGCAAAAGGTCTGGTGCTGATCAATCATCAAAATGAACTGTCTGCCAGCTTAAAAAAAGAAATTCTGAACAAGCTGATGTCCGGCTCTTCCCAATCCAAAATCGGATCAACAGAAAGAATTACGCAGAATCGTGTCGTCGATCTTTTCCAGAATGAATTAGGCTATAGGCATTTAGGAAAATGGCAAGACCGTGAAGAAAACAGTCAGTTGGAAGAAAGCATTTTAAGAGGTTGGTTATTCAATAAGAAAAAGCTGGATCCTGTTTTGGTGGATAATGCTGTACGAAAATTCCGCAATGCTGTTTATGACCAGAGTAAGAGCATGTATGATGTCAACAAGGAAGTATATACCTTACTGCGATACGGTGTCAATGTAAAAGTGGAAGCGGGCAAAAATAGTGAGGATGTGTATCTAATTGATTGGGAAAACCCTTATGAAAATGATTTTGCTATAGCAGAAGAGGTTACCATAAAAGGCATTCATAAAAAAAGACCGGATATTGTTTTATATGTCAATGGTATAGCCATTGGCGTGCTGGAACTAAAACGAAGCACCGTTTCTATTTCTGAGGGTATCCGTCAAAACCTGGATAACCAACGTCATATATTTATTAAACCATTCTTTAGTACAGTTCAGTTCATTATGGCGGGCAATGACTGGGAAGGTTTGCGTTACGGAGCCATTGACCCGGATACCAACAAAGAGAAATACTATCTGAAATGGAAAGAAGTAAATGAAGATAAGGGCAAAGCTTATCCTTACCTCTTAAAAATCACGGAAGAAATCAGAAAAAAAGCAGGTGAGCACACTTATCTGCTGGATAGGAATATCATTCAGCTACTAAACAAAGACCGTTTAATAGAAATGATGCATGACTTCATTGTATATGACCGAGGTATCAAAAAACTTTGTCGTCCAAACCAATATTTCGGTATCAAATCTGCACAGTACTTTATCGAAAGAAAAGAAGGCGGCATAATTTGGCATACACAAGGTAGCGGTAAAAGCTTAACAATGGTATGGCTCACCAAATGGATAAGGGAATATAATCCCAATGCCCGTGTTCTTATCATTACAGACCGTGAGGAACTGGATGAACAAATAGAAAAAGTGTACAATGGTGTCCAGGAGAACATATACAGGACAAAAAGCGGGAAAGATCTGTTACATACATTAAACAATACATCCCCTTGGCTAATCTGCTCCCTTATCCACAAATTCGGTGGGAAAGAAGAAACGGATGAAAATGATATTGAGGCTTATGTCACGGATTTAAAAAACAATATTCCAAGTGATTACCAACCTAAAGGAGACATCTATGTATTCGTGGATGAATGTCACAGAACACAATCCGACAAACTACACAAGGCTATGACGTATTTTATACCGGATGCTTTGTTTATTGGTTTTACAGGAACACCATTACTTAAAACGAACAAGCAAACCAGCTTAGAGGTTTTTGGTCGCTATATTCATACTTATAAGTTTGATGAAGCAGTATCGGATAAAGTAGTTCTGGATTTAAGATATGAAGCAAGGGATGTAGACCAAAAAATAGGATCTCCTGATAGAATAGATGAATGGTTCGAGCTAAAAACTAAAGGATTAACGGCAATTGCACAGGCAGAGCTCAAACAACGCTGGGGAACCATCAAAAAAATCTACAGCAGTAAATCTCGGTTAGAAAAAATCGTCATGGATATTATGCTCGATATGGAGCGTAAAGAACGATTGCAAAATGGACGAGGTAATGCCATATTGGTTTCTGACAGTATATACAATGCCTGTCGTTATTATGAGCTTTTCCAGCAAGCAGGATTTATAAACTGTGCTATCATTACATCATTTGTACCCAATCACAACGATATTAAAGGAGAAGACAGCGGAGAAGGATATACAGAGAAATTGCAACGATACGAAATCTATCGAAAAATGCTGGCTAATTATTTCAACGAAGATCCTGACGAAGCCATCAAGAAAGTAAACCAATTTGAAACGGAAGTTAAAAGCAAGTTTATCAACGAACCGGCTCAAATGAAGTTGCTTATAGTAGTCAATAAATTGCTGACAGGTTTTGATGCTCCTCCTGCTACCTTTTTATACATAGATAAGAAACTGAGAGATCACGGATTATTTCAGGCGGTATGTAGAGTAAACCGTTTAGATGGTGATGATAAGGATTATGGGTATATAATCGATTATATGGATTTGTTTAAAAGCCTGGAAAAAGCATTTAACGATTATACATCCGAAGCATTTAGCGGTTATGAAAAGTCAGATATTGACGGTTTATTGAAAAACCGTTTGCAAAAAGGTAAAGAACGTTTAGATGAAGCTCTGGAAACCATAAAAGCATTGATTGAGCCGGTAGAACCACCAAAAGGGTCAATAGAATACATTCGCTACTTCTGCGGAGAAAACACTGAAAATCCGGATGAGCTAAAGGATACCGAACCCAGAAGAACAGCCTTGTACAAACACACCATCATCCTTTTAAGAGCATATGCCAATATTGCAGATGAAATGAATGAAGCCGGTTACACAGAGAAAGAAACAGCAGAAATAATAGCCGATTGCAGGTATTTTGAAAACCTGAGAAAGGAAGTTCAGATTGCAAGTGGCGATTATATTGATTTAAAGCAATACGAACCTGCTATGCGTCATTTGATAGACAGTTATATCGATGCAGAAGCAAGCAGGACGTTAGCCAATTTTGATGATTTAAGTTTAGTAGAGCTATTGATTACAAAAGGGAAATATGCTATTGATGATTTACCCGAAAACATCAAAAATAATCCGGATACGATGGCTGAAACCATCGAAAACAACTTAAGAAAGGTAATCATTGAAGAAAGCCCAACTAATCCAATGTATTATGACAAAATGAGTATATTATTAGATGAACTCATCAAGAGAAGAAAAGAACAGTCATTGGAATATGAAAATACCTGCAACAGATCATAGAGCTTTCTTCAAAAGTCAGAAAACCGAGTACTAATAAACAATATCCTAAAACTATAATTTCCCAGGCACAACGTGCTCTATATGACAATGTGGGTAAGAATGAAGAATTAGCTTTGGCTTTAGATATTTGCGTTTTAAAAACGAAGAAAGATGGATGGAAAGAAACTCCGATCAAAACCAAAGCGGTACGCATAGCGATAACCAACGTGTTAAAAATATATAGTATTACGAAAGAAACAGATATCCACCGAATTTTTAATATTGTTAAAAGTCAGCCAGAATATTAATAATGGTACAACAGTTAGAAATAGGAGCAATTAGTATTGATGTCATTAAAAAAGATATTAAAAATATCCATTTGGCTGTATATCCACCGACAGGAAGAGTGCGGATTGCGGCACCATTAAATACGGATGAAGAAGCGATAAGGTTATTTGCCATTTCAAAACTAAGTTGGATCAAAAGGCATCAAAGAAACTTTGAAAATCAGGAGCGTATTCCGACAAGAGAATACAGGCAAAGAGAAAGCCATTATTTTCTAGGAAAACGGTATTTGCTGAATGTTATTGACTTTGAGGGTGTCCCCAAAGTACTTATCCAATCCAAAAAACACATTGACTTGTATATAAGTCCGAATGTTACTGTTGAGAAGAAGCATAAAGTTATTACAAGCTGGTATCGAAAAGAATTGAAAAAATTAATCCCAGATATTATCAACAAATGGAAAAAAATATTAAACGTTGAAGTAAACAGTTGGCAAATAAAGCAGATGAAAACCAAATGGGGCTCTTGCAATATAGAAGAGAAAAAAGTGTGGGTAAATCTTGAGCTTGCCCAAAAACCTGTAAGCTGTTTGGAATACATCATAGTTCATGAAATGATACATCTATTAGAAAGACATCATAATGAACGTTTTTTATACTATATGGACACATTCCTGCCTAGCTGGAAACAAACAAAAAATGACTTAAACAACTTGCCTGTAAGCCACGCAGATTGGGATTATTGAAGTATAAAATTTTAAATTAATACCCATTACACATGGAAAATTCCAAAGTAAAATACAAATACTACTGCGAAAACCGGCACTGTTTTGGCCGTCAATTCCCGATTATTATCGATGCCTTATCTTTCCGCTAAAAAATGTTCGCTTTTTGTTTTTTTTAGTTTCTTTTGTATGCAATAAAACATCATCCAATGCAGATTGTTTGACCTTAAACCTAATTAATATGTGCAATCATTTACTATTCTTATGCCAGTTTGCCCTACAATTTTTAACCAAGGCTAAAAGCGGATTTATTTAGAACAAGGGCCAGGTAACCGACTAAAACGGTTAATCAAAAAATGTTATAGATTTCAACCTAAAAGAAACCAAAGGGCACAACCTGTTTGTTGGATCTGGGCAGCTCATTATCAAAGGGTGAAATCTGACCTGAAAAAAAAGGACAGCCTTGCCCAAAAAACCACAAGAGTATAATACGCCTGTAGCGTTTTACTGGATGAATATGATATCGCGCAACATCCCCGGCTGCTGTTTTACTTCCCCTGGCAGGTATTTTTATTTATTTTTCCTATTACTTCGGCGGCAAAGCGGCAGAAGGGGGCACTACCAACACCACTAATTATTTTAGTAATACAACAGCCGCTTCATTTGAGAAGAAAACCTATAAGAATATGTATCCTCATATTAATTTGGTGCTGTACCATAACCTCTATGGTAGCCTTGAATATGATATTATAGTAAACCCCACTGGCAAAATAAGCGATATAAAGTTACAATATAGTGACGCTACCTCGCTACAATTGAACACTGATAAAACCCTAACCACCAAAACACCGTATGGTAGAACAAATGAAAATGCACCTGTCACTATCGAGAAAGAAACAGATAATAGCATATCAACAGCATTTGCCCTGAAAGATAATAAGCTTTCTTTTTCAGCAGCCAACTACAATGACATCATCGTTATTGATCTGACCCTTATCTAAAGTAATTATTTCGGAGACAATGACTCTGATGTATTTTACAATCAAGATTTAAATACCGATGGCACCCACAATCCTACCGGCGGAACAAGCAGCACAACATATGCGGGACCCGGGGCTAGGGGTTAAAATGTTAATGCGTACATTGGGGCAACTTATAGGTATAAGGAGCTTTTTCGAATCCCAGATGAGTTAACTGCCCCTCAAAAGCCAATAACCCCTCACATAATTCCCTCAATCCGTTGCAATAACTAAAGACACCATACAATAAACTAACCAGATGAACCCGAGCTGATAGCTACTTGAAGTTCCTGTTAGACTGATGTTTCTTTGTGGCGGAGTCAATAGTCTGCGCATGAATAAGATATAAAATTTGAGATAAAACCAGCTGTCCTGGAAATTCATTAGATTTGCCCACAGCAAATATTGATTTGGTGTTATCTCAAATTTACCAAATTTTGGGGTGGGTTTTCTAAATCACCTCATTTTCCCTAAATTTTACCCAGACAATAGTGAATAAAAATCTGTTGATTTTTTCACGGAAAAAGTAAATTTCTTAAAGAACTTGCTGCCTAAATTTCCATCAATATTACTGCTATGACAAATAAAAATAGAACATAATTGGACAGCTAGTAAAAATTTATGGACAAAACTTGTCCTTTAAATCTTCTTTTATTACCTTTGAATAAATTACATTCTAAATGCGGACGATGAAAAAGAGCATTGGAACCATTGGAGAACACTTAAGATCACTGAGAGAGCGAGAATCGCTCTCTTTAAGGGAGGTGGCAAGCCATATTGGCATCGATACTTCTTTGCTAGGGAAAATTGAACGTAACCAACGACAACCGACAAAAGATCAAATAAAACATATTGCCACATTTTTTAAAATAGAAGAAAAATTATTAATTAAGGAGATGCTCAGTGACCAATTCGCTTACCGAATAATAGAAGAAAAGGTGGGTATTGACACACTAAAAATTGCAGGCGATAAAATTGAAATTTTTAAAGCCAATAAGAAAAAATAATGATAGCTCCACTTTTAAGAAAATATTTAACCGGTAGAAAATATTGCTTAATTAACAAGTATGATGAAACTCTATTTCGCAATGATTACTCTTATTCCACTTTTTGAGCTATTGGTTCGGAGCATTGAGAATAATAGAGTTAAACAGATAAAATAGCCAAAAATTAAAAATGAGCCAAAACAAAATAAATGAAAATATAAATTGGTCAAACCTACTTATAAGCAAGGAAAAAGTGGGGTTGCAGGAATATTTAGAATTTTATAAAAACAGAATTACTCAGGAAAGCGAGAGACTTTTCGTTACAGATTTTTTATTCCCCTTGCTTGGTGAAGATAATATAAAATATGTTGTTCCGCAATATCCATTTCTTGATTCGGAAGGCAGGACAAGGCGAATAGACTTTGTATTATGGAAAGGTGATAAAAAATTGGCCTTGGAGGTAAACGGGGAAACTTACCATGCAGAAGGTGTTATTGCAAAAGAAATGTATGACGACAACCTAAACCGTCAGAATGAAATTTTAAGCGCAGGGTATTTTTTATTACGTTTTTCGTACTCGCAACTACAACACCCATTATGGAGAAAACAAGTCAGTGACAGCATAAGACGCCTTATTTACAGAAATATTCCCGAATTATTGTCAGAAAGCTTAGTTAAACCAAATCATTTGCAGCAAGTAACTTTGCAAGAACTAGATTTGCGTAGGTCTTTTGGCTGGAAGAAAGGCATTGTTGTTTTACCGACGGGAACTGGCAAAACATTTTTAGCAGCATTCGATACAAAAAACACAACGGGTAAAATACTATTTATAGTTCATCGCCTTGATATTTTAAGTCAATCGAAAGATGCTTTTGAAAAAATTTATCCTAAACAAACTTTGGGACTACTGACAGGTGATGTAAAAGAAAATACGAATGCCCGTATTCTTTTTGCTTCAAAAGACACATTGAGAAATCCTGACATCTTATATCAATACAAAGCCAGTGAATTTGATTACATTATCGTTGATGAGGTTCATCACGGACAAGCTCAATCTTATCAAATAATCCTGGATTATTTCCGACCAAACTTCTTTATGCTTGGACTCACCGCTACGCCTGACCGAATGGATAGGAAAGATATCTTTGAATTGTTCAATTATCAGAAAGTTTTTGAATACACATTAAACGAAGCAATTGAAAACGGGTTCCTTGTTCCTTACATTTATTACGGGCTAAAAGACAATATTGATTATTCGCTAATCCGCTACAAGGGTAACAAATACAACGTTAACGATCTTGATAAAGCCTTAATTATAAATGAACGTAACGAACAGATATTAAAGGAATATTTAGAAAAAGGGCAAGGATTTAAAGCGGTTGGCTTTTGTGCATCTGTAAAGCACGCAGAAGCAATGGCAAAGTTTTTCAATGCAAACGGCATTCCCTCATATGCGATTACTTCCGAAACAACAAATCGAAATGAACTAATAAAGCAATTTAGAGATAATAAGTTTACCGTTGCATTCACGGTTGATTTGTTTAACGAGGGTGTCGATTTTCCCGATTTAAGAGTTTTGTTATTTTTACGACCAACCGAATCAAAAACCGTTTTCATTCAACAACTTGGTAGAGGATTAAGGCTTTGCGGCGGAAAAGACAATGTAACTATACTTGATTTTATAAGTAACTACCAAAAAGCGAATAAAATCCGAGAATATCTTTCCAATGGAAAGGAAGAACAGATAAATCATCAAACAGGACGAATTGAAAAATTTGTTTACGAATACTCTCCCAAATGCGAAGTTCACTTTGATGCAGAAGTAGAACAAATTCTGGATGCACAAGACAAAGAAGATAGAGAAATAGTTAAAGAAGATTTAATTGCAGCATACTATGACTTAGCAGAAACATTAGGGCATAAACCGACCCAAAAAGAAATCAATGAGCAAGGCGAATTTAAAGTTGCTCGTTATTTAACAATTTTCGGCTCTTGGGTGAAGTTTCTTAGAGAAATCGGAGAGTTTACAGAAGCAAGTTATCATTTTCCGCAAGGCCTACACCTTGGGCATATATTGTTTATTCTGAAAACGTTGCTTGATGGGCGTTTAACAGGAACACACCTGGATGACAAATACATCAGAATTAGAGGAAATCTTGACGAAGGCAGAATAGGTGCCTTTCAACGGCAAACAAAATACAAATTACAGGGGTTAATGGAGCTTGGTTTAATCGTTGATGATAGGAAAATTGGTGCAAATGCCAGATATAACTTACGTCTTACGCCAATGGGAAAAGATATAGCAGAAGCTCTCATACCGTTGTTCAAAATAATTGATCTTACATTTAAGGACAAAAGCAGGGGTGAACCATCTTGGGAAATGACAGCACAACCTTCAGTATTCAACGAAAAACTGAGTGATTTCATTAAGCAGAATCAAATCGAAGGAAAACTAATTACAAAAATATTCTTGACCATGCACGCAGTTGGCTTATTGCTAAATTATCTCTATCGAGTTGAAAGGAAAGCGACGATTGCCAAGAGGAGTGTCTATCAAAATTTTTTTAGGACTTCTTTTGTTGCAAACTATTGTGATCAAAATGGCATTGAAGTTGCTACTGAAATTGGGGCAGAACATCGATGCCCATTTCTTTTCAATATCCTTGAAGCAACAGGGATAATTAAACAAGAACGAACTGAAATTATAGTATTACAGTTCGTTCTTTCTAGCCAAACAATGCAATTACGAGGCAAAGAAAGCGAACAGGAGATTTCAGAATTTATCAACAAAATGCTAAATGCGTCCGATAAGCTCTCTAACGAGGAGGTTTCCTTATTGAAAGAAACATTTGGCGAGGACTTTATGACTGAGGATTATTATTTAAAAACATTCAAAACAATAGAATAATATGGCAAACAAATCACATTTCAATGCAGGTCATATAGCAATGAACACGCTAAAAAAGAATGGTATTGGACATAGCAGTCAAATTAAATCGGAAAAGCCTGCGAAGACCTATCATGGATTATTCACAAAAGATGCAGTTGAGTTTTTAAGACAAATGCCTGATTCTTCGGTGCAATTAATTTTAGTTGACCCACCTTATAATATTGATTTAGCTCATTGGGATACCTTTGAGAACTATCTTGGTTGGGCAAAACAATGGTTAGACCAGATTCATCGAATTCTTAAAGACACCGGAAATTGTGTAATATTTGGCGGTTTTCAATATCAAGATTTGAAAAAAGGAGACTTATTGGAAATCATGCACTACGTAAGACACGACACCGATTTGCGCTTCACCAACCTTGTTATTTGGTATTACAAGAACGGAATGAGTGCGCATCGTTTTTTCGCCAATCGACACGAGGAAGCAATATGGCTTTCCAAAACTAAAATTATTTTTTTGATTTGGATTCCGTTCGAGTGGCTTATGATGAAGAAAGTAAAAAGCAGCACTAAAAGATAAACGCCTTCTGCCAGAAAGTATTGAAAAAGGTAAAAATCCAACAAATGTTTGGGAAATTGGACGACTAAGTGGGAACTCTACGGAGCGTGTCGGACACCCGACACAAAAACCATTTGAACTAATCCGCAGGTTTGTAAAGGGATTGTCTTATCCAGGCTCTTTAGTTCTTGACTTTTTCGGAGGTTCAGGAACAACAGGAAGGGTATGTATAGAAGAAAGCAGGAACTCAATCTTGGTAGATAATGACCCTGCAATGTTGGATTATTTCAAAAAACATATTCAATCAATGAATAGAAGTTTTTTTTCTGCACCGCATGAAATACATACAAACCCCAAATTAAAGGAGTTTCTGGAAGTTGTAGATAATAAAATAGAAACTGTCAGTGGATAATTTAAATCTGTGTGAGAAGGGGAAACCTTTTGATTATTATTCATATATTTAAATTAAAGAAAATAGCGACATTGAAATAAATGTTATCATTTGAGAAGAATATTTATCATTTTGTGTTTGGTTTGAGCATTAACATTTATATCATTAATTGCCTTTTCAGGTTAAGGATTAACTAAAAACGCTCGAAGTAATTAGGATAACTAAGGCTTCGGTTTTAGCATGGTGTTCAAACATCTAGCAGGCGGAGCCACAGTTATTGTTACTGAAATTGCCCATATTGAACAACTATAAAATGTCGGCAGATGTAATCGTAGAAGTCATAATGTCAGATCATTATAAGTGATGACTCAATTGCATAATAATGCATAAAAGCGGTTCCGTTTGGAAGATTCCAATAATATTATTCAGTTTATACTAATGGGCTCATCCAATTGCATTGTTCAGGGGTAAGTTGACTTCGGAGGTCCTCTTTGCATTTATGAATCCCTTATAGTTTTCTTTGATTATTATTGATTCTTGGTTTGTTGCCATAATTACTTGAGAAAGAAATTTGATCCATTCATAAATTAATTCCTGAATGGCAACAGGCCCGCTAATTATCGATAAATCTTTAACTAAATGGCAGTTTATTTGTGAGATAATCCCGAATTTGCGATTGTAGAGTAAGCTAAAATCTTCTTTAATGACCTCAATATGGAGGTAACTTAAATTGAATTGTTGCCGGATCGTGAAGAGTGAAAATTACTCTTTGAAATATTTTATTATCAATGTATTTTCGGCCATTACTACGAGACTCTTGTTTAGTTTACGTAAGATTCGTAAAACCAGCTATTTGTAAAAAATATACTCGATTTACATCTCACTTATAATCAATGGCCATAATTTTAGTCTATAATTGGAATTTTTATTAACTTGAGGAATCTATTCACTTCAAAATAATAAACAATGGGAAAGTTTGTTGTTAAAACTGGTAAGGATAATCAATTCCGCTTCAACCTGAAAGCCGGTAACGGCCAAACCATTTTGACGAGCGAAGGTTATACAACCAAGGCCGCCTGTCATAATGGAATTGAGTCAGTAAAGACCAATGCGCAAGACGATAGTAGGTATGAAAGAAAGACTTCCACCAATGGAAAGCCCTTTTTTAACCTAAGAGCCGGCAATAGCCAGGTGATTGGCACCAGTGAACTGTACGAGACCACCGCAGCAATGGAGAACGGCATCGAATCAGTGAAGAAAAATGCACCAGACGCTGAGGTTACTGTAGAATAATTGTATGCTTAAAAATAAGCCGGAGCATAACTAATCCGTATTAGAAATGCTCCGGCTTGTATTTTCTACTTAATTAGCGTAATAAATCCGAAAAAATTATCGGCAATTACCCTTTGTAAGCAATTACACTTATCTCAACATTTACATTTTTAGGTAAGGTCTTAACGGCCACACATTCCCTGGCAGGAGGGTCTTTATGAAAATATTGCCCGTAAATCTCATTTACCTGCCCAAATAAGCCCATATCGCTTAAAAACACACTCGCCTTTACCACATCTTCAAAACCGTAATCTGCTTCTTTTAAAACAGCTTCCAGATTCTTAAACACCAGATGTGTTTCTCCTGACAGATCACCGCTATATAGCTCATTGGTGCTAGGATCAATGGCAATCTGTCCACTCACATATAAGACACCACCTGCTTTGATCGCCTGATTATAAGGTCCAACGGGTGCTGGCGCTGCACTGGTATTAATAATTTCCTTTCCCATTTTGTAATTTTATAAATTCAGATAATATTTATTGGGCAAGTTAGTCCAAATCCAATAATCTACCAATACCTGACTATCTAGCGCAAAAGAGCGTTTACAGTAAAAATGCCCAATCAGTAGACTGGGCATTCTTGAATTAGAATAACAACATTATGCTGTTATAATCTCCATTGGAATAGGTTATCCTATCCGTTACTGCTGTTATTTACATCTGCTGCGCCATCTAACCCAGCGTTCGCAGTATTATTAATAGGGGCTAATAGTTCTTTAAATTTGCTTTCCTTTTTTAGTACAGGCCATTGGAAGGCTGCATTGAGGATTCTGGAAGTAACCTGATAATGATTATCTGGTGCCCAGATAAATAAGCAACTTCCTTCCTTAATCTTATTGATAATGGCATATTGCTGACCATAGGGTACTGCCGGGCAACCAAAACTGCGACCTGTTTCATTTTCATCGGCACGACGGGCATTGACATAATGGCTGCCATGCATCACAATATATCTTCTATAAATATTATCATTGATACCTGGTTCAACGCCTTTTAAGTGCATACTGAAACCAGAACCTCCGCGGTAAGATTTACCAGTAATAATAAAACCAAGGGAACTTTTATGGGAGTCTACGACATTTGAGAATGCAGTGGCATATTCACCACCGGAGCGTTTGCCATGCGAAACATAGGTATTGAATAACACTTTACCTGCTTTCAGATCTATCACATACAGACGTTTCTGCGAGCTGCTTTGGCTGTAATCTACTATGGTCAGCAAATCTGGCTTATCCAACATGCCTTTACTCTCAAGGTATTCATACCCTTTAAATGCTTTATAAAAAACATCCTTTTTTAAACCAACATCATTTAATTTGATTCTATTGTAAACAGAATCAACATATTTATAGGCCATTGTTTGACCTACTGGTTTATTAGGAAGCAGAGAAGGAAAATCCTTATCTACCGGATGCACGCTGTTTGCGCTTGAAATATTTGTTATAGGAGTCGTAAATGCACACATTACTAGGCCCACCACACTTAGGAATAAGAACTTTTTCACTATTTCCAACTTGTTTTTATGCTTCCCGGCACTGATCCCGGGAATCTTAGAAAAAAGGAATAATATCATCAATGATCCATCCTGGCCGCCCTTAAGGCACAATGGATCGCCATCTTTAATAATGTAATTTTCGGAATAAAATTGCTTTTATCCAAAAAAAAATTAAATAATCTTCAAGAATTGAGGCAAATTTAGCCGATTTTGATGGGTAGGAAGGCTAAAAATTGAATAAAATTCGAGCCAAAACTGTTAAAATCTTCTATAATTCGTATTTCTCTTTCAACAGGTTACAAGTTCTTTCTACCGTTTCTTTTATAGGCATAAAAGAAAATTCCGGTAACACTTTTTTCAGTTTTGAGTTATCGTATTCACATATACTCAAAGCAGTACGTGCCGTGTTTTTATTTAATATGGATGGTTTGCCAGTTAATTTTCCTTTCAAGTACTTGATTCTCCATACAAATTCCGCTAGCAAAGGAGTCACTTTTTTTCCCGGTCGCGGTTTACTAAAACCGTCAGCTATCAAATCAAATAAAAATTTATAGGAGATATTGGCCCCATTTATAATAAATCTTTCCCCTACTACACCACTATTCATTAAATCAATGGCAGCCTTAGCCACATCTTCGACATCCACAAATCCATGAACCCCTTCTGTATACCAGGGAAATTCGTCATAAACGGACTTGAACATCGCAGTTGAACCTATATTCCAGTCCCCCGCCCCTATTATAATAGAAGGATTAATGACAACTGCATCTAAACCTTCGCAGAGCCCCCGCCAGACCTCGATTTCTCCAAGATATTTGCTTTTACCGTAATCAGAAGCGCCATGATCATTCCACTCCAGCTTTTCATGAATGAGATTTTTAGCGCTTTTGGCTTCGCCAATAGCCGCTACAGAGCTTACATGCAGCAATTTCTGCACCCCATTTTTAATACAGGCATTAACAACATTAGCTGTCCCCTCAACATTGATCTTCATCACCTGGTCTTTCATTTTTGGATCAAATGAGACCAGACCAGCTGCGTGATACACGTGAGTTACCCCTTTTAAGGCCTTTTCCAGCGCCACTACATCCAGTATATCGCATTGTATCCAATCGATTTTATCATTTGGGCGGTCATTTGGATGATTACTTAGACTTTCACCTGGATATTCTGGAGGATTTCTGGCCAGGCCAATGATTTTGCAGGCAGTCGGATCCAACATTTGAATGATCTGGCTTCCTACCAGACCTGTCGCTCCTGTCACTAAAATTGTATTCTTTGGATTTAATTGCTCCACTATCCTGCTAAAGTTTGCACAAATTAAAGCCATTCACTCGGCAATTCTGCATAAATTTAGGGTAAAATTGTTCAGGATTATTATTTTTACAATATGCAGCAGTTGTCCCTATTTGATTTTGGTGAACAGGCACCTAAGCCAGAAAAGAAAAAGAAAGCTTCAAAAGATGGTTCCAAGCAAGCAGGCTCTACCCCTGACAAAGCATCTCCAGATGACTCTTCAACGGAGCCGTCAGCCCCTTCCTCTGAGGAACCGGCTGCCTCTTTAGCGCAAGATCTAGTGCTGGTGCAGTCAAAGGAGCAGCCTAATGAGCAAGAGCAGCAGGAACAAGGCCTGGAGCAGGCAGCTGCCATTCCCACACCTCCTGAGCAGCCTGTAATGGCAATGCAAGCGGCTGAAACTACCCTACCACCGTCACAGCTGCAGTCACAATCGAAGGATGAAGCAGCCCAACAAACAGGCTCCACAGCAATCTCAGAAGCGTCAGAAGAGGATTCAGTCACTGATGACACTGAAGTCCCTAATGATCAAACTCAGGCTAATCAGCAACCGAACCAGCAGCCAGCCCAGGAGACTAAAGAACAACCTGAAGCAAACACAGATAAAGCAAAAGAAAACGCATCCTCTGATGAAAATGAACAGATTAATCCAATTGCAGCACAATCCGATACTCCCCAACAAAATACAGTAAATGTTATTTCGGGCCAGGACCAGGACCAGGAGGAGGATGCGCAAATGACCAATAATGCTCAATCAACTTTTGAACTGACTCCGCCTCAACAAAAGCAGGAAATAAAAGCATCTGATTTGGAGCAGGAGAATGATGAATCCAAGGAGATCAATAGTGAAAAAGAACCAGCAGCCAGCGACTTTTCAAAAGACGTTCAAGACTTAAGATCCACTTCTGAATCAAGCGAGGACGCCACGGAAGCATCTACAGAAGCATCTTTAGATGCGAATGAAACTGATTCAGAAACCGAATCGGACGTAACATCCAACGAATCGTCTACCTCTTTACAGGATAGTAATAACAATAATAATCAGGCTAATGATGCCCTGAATACCGAAGGCGTGGAAAATGAATCTGTAGCGCCAGCCACACCAACAGTGCCTGCTGAAGCAACTGACCAGCCATCCGCCCCCGCCCTCACTCAACCCGCATCCGCAGACCCGGGGAAGGAACAAATTCAGACCCAGGAGCAGGAGAAGGATCAGGATCATCATATGCAGGATCAAAATGAAGCACAGGGCGATAATCCACCAGCTAGTGGCGTTGTCTTCGCTAATGAGCAGTTTGGGGTCAAAGTGGTTGTCAAAACCGTTAAGTCTGTCAAGATCGAATCCATTAAGATGCCACCTCGGCCTGTTCAGGAGAATCCGGAAAATCTGGATAACGCAGATGAATCAATTGAAAAGAAAGATGCAAGCCACGAATCAGATCATGAGCCAGATCAAAGCAAAAGCGAAGATTCGCAGCAGCTGTCCACCTCAGAAATAACCCAACAGGATCCAGAGGCTGCATTTGACACATCTTTTTCACCAGATGACTTCTCCAATCATACGGATGCTGACGGCGAATCAGAAGTAGATTCAGCCACTGCCGAAGCAGAAACAGAAGAAGTGGAGGCGGAATTAGAGAAAGAGAAGGAAGTGGAGAAAGAAGAAGAGAAAAAAGTAGTTGCTCCTTTGAACAATACAGGCTTACCTACCCTTCCTACGGTAATTGAAAATACCACTGAAACGGAGGCTGATAGCTTTGCTGATGAGGCTGCTGAACATGCTTCCAAGTCGGAAGTTTCTGATCAATTAGAAGAAAAAAATGAGAAAACACCTGATAATCAATCAAAAGAGGACTTAGACGAAGCTAAAAAGCAACCAAATACTGATAGTAATAGTGCTAAAAAGCCTTATTATATAGAGGACCAGACGGTGCCAATCAGAAAAAGAGGCAGAAAATCATTTAAGGAAATTGATGCCGAGGTGGATTTGATTAATGTGCCGCCAGATGAAGAGTTGTTTCAGAAGCAATATTATCCCATTAGTGTCGTGGCAAAATGGTTCCGAGTAAATAATTCGCTACTCAGATTCTGGGAAAATGAATTTAAGATCCTTAAACCTAGGAAGAATAAAAAGGGTGACCGGTTTTTCCGGCCAGAGGATGTAAAGAATCTGCAATTGATCTATTATTTGCTAAGACAGAAGAAATTGACCATTAATGGCGCTATCAAGCACCTGAATTCTTATAGGGAACAAACCGAGGTCAATTTGCAGCTTATCCATACTTTAAATGAATTTAAGGGATTTCTTTTGGAGCTAAGAGCTGCCACGGAAAAATAATTTTTTAAATAATTCTACCAGAATTTTGTTTTTATTGTTTTCCAATTTACATTTGCACTCCCTTACAGCGGTGCGGTAGCTCAGTCGGTAGAGCAAAGGACTGAAAATCCTTGTGTCGCCGGTTCGATCCCGGCCCACACCACAAAAGAAACGTTCGAATCAGCCTGGTTCGGGCGTTTTTTTATCGCACTTTCTTAAGCCGATTTACCAAATGGGAGTCCATCCCACATATATTGACATTTATTTTACACCTAGGCATGCACAACCTTTTATATGTCAGAAAAAAACACTATTTTAGTATAACAAGTTTTATAAAATGAGCGCCGTTAAATCCATTTCTACACAATTTCAAAACGAGCCTTCCGTTTTCGCTTTACTGGTTGACAATATCAGTCGAATGAGCCTGTCGGAACAGAAATTACTATGGATGAACCTGAATAAAAAAAACATTTCTGACCTTGCCAAAGAAATAGATAGCAGCACTAGATCTGACAATCTCCCCGAAGATGAAGTAGTCGCACTCGTTAAAGAAGCACGTACCAATGCCCGTAAAAAGAAAAAAGGTTAAACGTTTTGTCATTGACGTCAATACACTCATTACTATCTTTATCAACCGGAAGACCGATTGGTTACAAGCGTATGTGATTCAAAATGCTCTGGAAATCTTTATCGACAATAATCTTGTCGAAGAACTCGCCCGCGTCCTTGACTATCCAAAAATTAAAAAACGGCTTCCTTTGAATAAAAGATCTTATTTAACTTTGGTTCATAGTATATCTTCATCTGTAATAGCCGAAGAATTCGATGTTCAATGCCCTGACCCGAAGACGAGTACCTATATAATCTTGCACTCTGCGTCAATGCCAAACTGCTGGTTATTGGTGAAAAAGCATAGTTGGAGTGGCAGGAATCACCCGTCGAAACAATTTCCCTATCCAAGTTCAAAGAACTATTTTAAAACTTTTTTTCTTACAATATTATTATTATTCAGCTTCGAGCACTGCTCCGCTACTGGCATTTTTAACGAGCATTCTATATTGGCTGAGCCACCTGGATGTTACGGTCTTTTTTCTGGGTACAAATGCCACCTTACGCTTTTGAATTTCCTGTTCAGACAGATTTACCGACAGGCAGTAATTATCGACATCGATATGGATTTCATCACCATTTTGTATAAGGCCGATCATTCCACCTTCGGCAGCTTCAGGAGAAACATGGCCAATACAAAGCCCCCTGGTCGCTCCGCTAAACCTTCCATCAGTAATCAGCGCAACGGAACTTCCGAGCCCTTTGCCCATAATCAGACTGGTAGGGCTGAGCATCTCCTGCATGCCGGGTCCTCCTTTAGGCCCTTCATATCTGATCACCACAACATCTCCAGGCTGAACATCCCCGGCCAGAATGCCGGTGATGGCTTCTGTCTGGCCATCAAAACATACAGCCTTCCCCGTAAAGCTCCGCTCTCCTATTATACCCGCGGATTTAATAACTGCACCCTGTTCGGCTAGATTACCGTATAGAATGGCAAGGCCTCCTACTTCACTATAAGGGTTATCAATTGTCCGAATGATACTGGTATCGATAATACGGGCATCCGCTATACGCTCATAAAGCGTCTCTCCCGTTATCATCAAATTATCCATAAGCACGCCATTCCCTCTTTTGGTTATTTCTTTCATCACCGCATTCACTCCACCGGCCTTATTGATATCTTCCATATGAACCGTACTTAGACTAGGAGATATTTTGGCAATATGGGCGACTCTTTTTGACATTTGGTTGACATCTTTTAACTGAAAGTCTACCTGGGCTTCCCTGGCAATCGCCAACATGTGTAACACGGTATTGGTACTTCCGCCCATGGCCATGTCTACCGCAAAAGCATTTCTTACGGCGTTTTCATTGAGGATATTTTTCAACTTGAATTTCTCTCTGGCTGCCTGATCTTTGGCTATAGCACATATCCTCCTGGCGGCTTTCCGGTATAGTTCCTCTCTTTCAGGTGTTTGCGCTAATATGGTGCCATTACCAGGTAATGCAATCCCCATAGCTTCCATAAGGGTATTCATTGAATTTGCAGTAAACATACCAGAACAACTACCACCAGACGGGCATGCATTGCATTCTATATCCAGCAGTTCTGCTTCATTCATCTTTCCTGCTTCATATTTGCCAACGGCCTCAAAGGCCGTTGACAAATCGACTGGTGTTCCATCCTGCTTATAGCCTTTAGACATGGGACCTCCACTGACAAAAACGGTTGGTACGTCTACACGAAGCGCGCCCATGATCATTCCCGGCACAATCTTATCACAGTTAGGAATAGCGATCATAGCATCCAGTTTATGAGCGTTCATCACGCTTTCTATGGAATTTGCGATTAGCTCCCGGCTCGGTAAAGAGTATAACATACCGTCATGGCCCATTGCGATGCCATCATCGATGCCTATTGTATTAAATTCAAAAGGGACACAGCCATTTGCTCTAATTTCTTCTTTAATGATTTCACTCACCTTATTTAAGAAGAAATGGCCTGGGATAATCTCAATAAAAGAATTAGCGACTCCAATAAAGGGTTTATCAAAATCTTCATTTTTAAGTCCAGTAGCTCTTAATAAGGCTCTATGGGGTACGCGCTGCGTACCTTTTTTTACTTCGTCACTTCTCATTATTGATGTATTTTACAAGTTTGATTTGATCCTGCTAAGTGTTTCCGGGGAAATATTCAGGTAGGATGCCAGATTAACATTAGATAGCCGTTGAATGAGTTCTGGATTGTCTCTCAATAAATTACGATACCTTTCTGTGGCATTTTGCGTAATCAGCCCGCTGAGTCTGTTATTGATAACAGTTAACCCATATTCCAAAATATACACGTATACCTTATCCCAAACGGGCATTTGACTTCTGAGCCTAAAAAAGTCCTGGTGGGTTATTGCCAGTAGCTGAGATTCCTCCACGGCTTCTATATATTCAGCAGAGGGATTCCGGGAAATAAAACTGACTATGGAGGTTAAAAAGGTATGTTCAAACGCCATAAACCGGGTAGCCATCGAGAGGTTCTCATTGCTATAATACAGTCGCAAACACCCCTTATTAATAAAAAACAGCCGGCCCGCTATCTGGCCTTTTACCAGAAGATGCTGCCCCTTCTTTATGTCAACAGGTTTAAAAAGCCGTTCTGCCGGGGCTATATCCTCCTTAGAGAGCGCCAGTTTATCCCTTAATAATGTCGCTAGTTCAATATATATAGGATCCATACCACAAATTGAGATTCAAAGATGCGATATTCTACATTAAAAAGTCTTGACATAGGTCAAAATCGACTAATGGTGGCAAAATAGCATGTTCTGGCTGAAATTGGTTAGCGGAAAGATTACCAATCAAGTATACTATTCATATTATTCCAGTACCCGTGTGGGAGTATCTAAATACAAATTCATACTTTTGGGGTAGCGAAGCAGGTGATTCTAGTTCCTGTAGATTTAAGCGCATATGATTGGCCAATATTATTTTTATTTTCCACTTCTTGGGATGATGAATTAAGCTAATAAAGCACTGGATACCACCATTGACAAAAATAATTACACCGCCCAGTACTGCCTGAGAATTTTAAAAAATAATCTTCCTTTATTTTCCGTCTTTTTAATATTGAATTTTGACGTTAAGTGGAAACATTATTTCTCACAAGATTTTCATTTTCAGGCCGACATCAGAGGTATTTTTCAATGGGGAAACACTTCACACCTGCAATCTCCTTATATGAATTGGTAGTATAAATATCATCAATATTTTCAATAGTCACTCCTTTACTGAAAATACCGTGACTTACAATAAGAATAACTTTTGCCGCTCCCTTTGATTTGAGCAGGGACGCTGTACCAGCAAAAGTCCCACCACCATCACAGATATCATCAATAATAAAACAGGTTTTATTATGCAGATCGTCCGCCGTGGTTTTAAAATTGGTCAGTTCACCCGTTTTTAAATCTCTTTCTTTCATGCACTCAACAATCGATGAAGCATTCAAGTAAACGGCTAATTTATGAATCTTCTTCAAGGCTCCAGCATCAGGAGATACAAGGCAATACTGCGTCGCTGGGTGAAAATCATAATAGTGCTCTAAAGCATCCTTCACAAATTCATGATTAGTAATACTATAAGAACGGTTGAATAGTGCGTTGGTCACTTCCGAATGAGGATCGAACACCTTGACCTTCTTAAAATCACCCTGATTTAGGATAGCAGCAACAACTTTCAAAGAGAAAGGCTCTCCATCAAGCATTACCCTGTCCATTCTTGCTGCCAGTAGGTAAGAAACACAAACTTCCACATTTACAAACTCCAGATAATCCAAGGTATTTTTTACAAAAAGCAGTAAAAGCAAATCATTCGCGCTTGCCAGCCGACAAATGATTCTTAATGGAGCTCCTCTATCCAAGCCTCCAATACTATTCATATCCATTTTTATATGGGGCTGCCCATCAGGGAATATAATACGCTGGTATTTGATTGTCGACCCCTGTTCGTTTATTAGGTTTAGAATATTCATCATATTAACTTTTAAATTAATAAAAAAGGCTATCTTTTCTTGAGCGCTTACTATACATATAATATATCCCTTCCGTAGGGAATCATCAAGATATCAACCTTTATCATTTCTCATTTTCATAATTTTCTATTAATAAATCTCGTACTTCCATCAATGCAAACCCTAATAAATTCTGACCCGGCCAAAGAAGTGGATTCCTTATACGGTTATCTTCCATGGATAACCCGATTCCCCAGACCTCATCAGTAGAACTTGCTTCTGCAAGAATGGCCGTCTTAGTGGCCAATAGAATATTTAGAAGCGATTCGTTTTGTAAAAATTTACAATAATTGCCTTCTAATACAATATTATACTTATGACAGTCCCAGACTTCTTCCACAAATCCTGTTATTTTGCGACCAAGGGACTTTACATCGTCAGGATGTTTTGTGCTCATAACCTTTGCTGCGATCTCTTGGTCTTCAAATAGCCTTGCCTTTTGATATATCATCCAATGCTCTGCCGTGGGAAATGTCACGCCATTTACCTTAAATGGCGCAATCCAACTTTGGCTGAGGTAATTGCTGGTCAGCAAAGTCTCTGCTGAAGAAGAATCGGGACTAAAAAACTGAAAATCAATCGCATCGATATCCTCCTGTAATATTCTATAGCTTAGTTTTAAATACTCAATATTGTATTTCATTTTAAAAACTTTGAAAGTGTACTTTGTAAGACCTGATCAGATGGCATAATGAAGCCAGATCCAAAAAATGCATCTATTACCTGGATCCTTCCAACAATATTCATATTAAATTCCTCAAGTTCTTCTGCGGGAACCCAAAGCTCATCATGGATTTTTCCTCCAACATTTCTTACTTCATGTTTTACAAGGTAATCCTGATCCACGTCAAACATGGTCACAATGCCGCAGTTACCTGAGAATGCATCCTGTGTATTCCAATCCCGTGCAATCTGGCAAGCGTACTCCCTGTTCAAAACAGGATAAAAAATTGGCTGCCAGGATAATCTTGCCGGAAATGAGCACCAATCAGTACGGGCAATCAGTTCCAGTTCCTTCAGGCCGACTGGGCGATAGAGTGTTGTTGATTCCATTTTTCTACAATATGTTTTTTTGAATTCTTTCTCTAATTTCGGATAAGGAAACATCAGCCAACAATTTACCATCCTTAAAAACAGTCTTTAGTTCCCCCTCTGCCTCTTCAGCCCAAGTACATTGGTCCTTTAATTCCAGTTTTCCGGTTTTCTCATTTCTAAATACCTGCATCAGGCCTTTCGCTGACTTTTGGTGCCATCGTCCGTTTTAGGATCTTTAAAAATATCTCTTCCTACACCATTCACTTCCCCATAAGTCGCTTTCATCGCAAATCCAAATGTGTCCCTGGTCACGTACTCATAAGTATACGAACCTATTCCCAAAACTACATTATAACTTGCAAAGCCTTTGGCCTTTAACCCATCTAATATAGCATACTGCCGTTCTGTAGTAATGCTATCCCCATATATTAATCCAATATGGCCATCCAGTAACTTATAGCCCCTTGGAGTAATAGTTCCGCCAAACACCTCCCACATACATTCAATAGCGCCCTTATATTGCGGGCTACCGATTGGCGCATTTTCATCTCCTATTATGATCTTTACCGGATCACCACTGTCAGGTCGAATGACCACTTTCCCATCCCTGGTAAGTATCAGGCTTTTTAATGCTGGCAGAAAGACCGTTATTACTTGCCAGAAATCCCAAGTATCACTAACGATGGACACAACACCTTTGGGATAGATTTCCTCAATAAGCCTTCTGAATGTACCGAGCTCATCATCCTGCAACCCCATACACATTACGCTATGCTCGGTGGCAGGAACCGATCCGCCGATCAATTCTTTTTCGCAATCAGCATTATAATAGGATTCCAGAAAATCAATTGCTGGAATGGTATCGGTACCTGCAAATGAAAGCAAATGTGCAGCACCACTAAGCATGGCATCTTCTAAACCGCTCATACCGCGGAAGGAAAAATCATGCCCTTGCCAGGGAATAAAACTTCTATCTGCACCTACCGTTTCATCGGCGAATCTGATAAATGTTTTATAGTATTGAAATGACGTTGTAGCAGAGGTACACGGCTTCCAGATAATATCACTCAAAATGGTTTCCAGCATATTGGTCAGCCAGAAAAACTCAGGTTTCGTATTCTTAATCGTAAAAACGGGGACACGCATTGGAACCAGACTTCCTTCAGGGATGGCTTTTATCTCAAGGGGTAAGTATCCCAGATCATGTAAGGCTGCAATATGATCGTAGCTAATGGAGTCTTTACCCAGATAATGATCCATTCGTCTGGCATAGTTTGAAATTACCTTTTCTTTGGGTAATTTGAAAAAAAGGCGTTCAAATTGGTCAATAAGATATTCTTTGATAAAATACTGCAATCCGAAAAATACGATTTCTTGTACCTGTTCATTTCTTGATTTTCTTGGGGTTAGATTTGAATAGACCAAAGTTGTTCCATCGGGATACTGAAATTTATGTCCGACTTTATAGCCATCTTTTAGCAGAATTGGTGATAACATCATGATAATGTAATATTTAGATGAAAATTATTTTGTTTTAGGTCTTTATTAAAACAGTACAACTCAGGGTGTCTGTTCTTGAGGCCTTCTCTCCTTTTCCCAGTGGCAATAATATAATTTGAATCAAGAATCTTTCTTCTGAAGTTCCTACGGTCAATACTAGAATCCAGAATACATTCATATAATTCGTGCAATTCTGTCATCGTAAATTCTTCGTCCAGTAGTTCAAATCCGACAGGATCATATAATATTTTCGTTTTAAGTCTTTTTATTGCAGTCGACAGAATGGCACTGTGATCAAATCCCAGTGCAGGCAGCTCATCAACCCCAAACCAAGCTACATCATTTGCCATTGTTCCTGCTGTTAGGGTGAACAATTCAGGATTAATCAATGAATAATAGGATACAGAAATCACCCTGCCACGTGGATCCCTATCCAACCTGTCAAAACTGTATAGCTGTTCCAGAAATAAATTTGACAATCCCAGTTTAGAATTTAATATGCGCAAGCAAACATCCTGGAAAGTCTCATCCATCTGGACAAAAGCCCCTGGAAGTGTCCACCCGTTTTTATAGGGAGCGTCTTTTCTATTCAGCAATAAAACTGACAGTTGCTTTTGAGTATATCCAAATACAACTAGGTCTATTGCTACTGCGGGATTCTGGTATTGATGAAATTGCTTTTCCATTTTACTTTGCGTTATTCTGACACAAAGTAAAATTTATTTCCTGAAATCACCAATTTTATTTTATCCTGGACACATGATGCCAACCCATATAAAGTTCAAATACGGCCATCCACATCTCAAACTAACTGAAATTCAATACAAATTAATAATTACCCGCTTTTCTTATCTTATTTCCAACGGTTACACCTGGCACTTAATTCTGCCACTGCCCGATTAAACAATGTGAAAGTACAGGCATGTAGAAGAGAATTGGTGATGAAAATACGTTAGCAATATCCACAGCGACAGCTCCCTCTCAAAGGATCGCTCCGGCCTTTTAAAAAATATGATAGGCAACCTATTAATTAACGTATAGGTTTAAATATATGATGAGGGCTAAAACCAATCAAAGCAGAATCTAATATATCCTAGCCTTTTTAATCGGGAGAGACTGTGACCGCAGCTTTATTAAACCCTGACCATATATAATATTCTACGACAACAAGGACAGCAGTGGCCGATAAGCCAGGCTTTGGGAGAGATCATTATGGCATAAAATGCAAAAGCCGTCAAAGACCTATCAGATTTATTAAGCACTTACCGGTCTATTTTCTTTTCCGGAAAGCTGAAAGTTCACTACCGGGCATAAAACCCCAAATAAGAATATCCAAAATGACCGAACCTATTCTAGCAATCCAACCAAAATATGAAACGGTGGCTTAGACGCTTCTTTGGCCCAGCAGCAGAATATCCTCCGAGTAAGCCAGCTACTCCGTCTTATACCTTACTATAGATTAATATAGCAGTCAACACTACCAGAGGAGTCAAAAATTAGTCTTCTTTTGTTTCCCATCTGTTTAATATTGAATTTTGACGTTGAGGGGAAACAACTATTATCCTAAGTCTCAAGTGATTTAAGGCTCCATTTAGCAGCAATTTAGCAAGCCGAATTTAATTAAAAATTGATCAGAACTACTTCATCATGCTCCAATTAAAAGCAAAGTTAATCTTCATCGGACAATGGCGTATTAAATAACTCCTCTAATGTAACATCCATGGCATAGCTTAATCTAACCATAGTAAAAAATTCAATATTCTTCAAGCCATTTTCAATTTTACTTATGTCAGTTCTATCAATACCAGTCTCGACCTCTAAATCAAGTTGCCGAAGGTTCCTATCAAGTCTAAGCTTTTTAATTCGCTTTCCAAAGCGTTCAAGTTCATATGCATACTTATCTTCACCCATAATGGGGTGTAAAATCAAATAAAATTACAAAAAATAAAGTGGTATATAACCCACTTTTAAATTTTATTTACTATCTTTATACCAGATTTGTAATTAAATTGAATTAATCAAACAATATTTCAATAATTTTGCGATTCACTTCAAAATCTAATTTGAAGGCATTCGCATTAGAGTCTTGTAACTGAAACGTCGGAACTTTCACGCACACAAGACGATAAGTAGAATGCCTGCGTTACTGCGCGGGCCTCTCTTATTCGTGTGCAGGGCCTCCGACGGCCTCAGTTACGATAAGTTTGGCTTCGCGCTTTTTTATGAAAAAAACTTATAGACTCGTCCTAAAACCATTAAAGGATGAGAAATTTATTTTATTATATACAAACATTAAGATTCAGAAATCTGCTTTTTATTTTTAAAAACCAGTGTTGCTATTCATATGAATCAAAATTACTAATATTATTTGCCTGTAAACCAAAAAATCCAATATAGGGAGGAGATGCCCTATAAGGGATTATTTCTACATACCACCAACCTACCAATTCTGTTTTAAATATTTTATTAAACTGAATAACGAGACCATTTATGAAAAAGCTTCTATGCTTTATTGGCGGAGCTATGCTCGCAATTAACCTAACCGCACAGCAAATAAAACCCCTATCAGTTGGCGATCAGGTGCCCGACCTGACCTTTAACCATGTGATGAATTCAACCAAAACACAGTTTAAACTATCTGATTTCAAGGGCAAGTTGGTTATACTGGATTTCTTTGGAACATGGTGTGGTGCCTGTATACCGCTAGTTCCTAAGCTTAACAGCTTGCAAAACAAACTAAAAGACAGTATTCAAATAATTGTTGTTTGTGACGACATTTCAAATGAGGTGGTCTCCAAATTCATTAAGAAAAAATGGAATAGCACAACAAGAACAATCCAGCTGCCCTTTGTTCTGATGGATTCGGTAAAATTTTCACTATTCCCCCACCGCATGGTTCCCCATGAAGTGTGGATATCTCCAGAAGGAAAACTAATTGCCGCAACTGATGAAAGTCAAGTTACATTAGAAAACCTGCTTGCAGCCTACAGCAACCCTCAAATCAAACTTAAACAAAAGGTTGACCAAATGGATTTTAATAGGGATTTACCCCTACTTATAAATGGGAATGGAGGCAACATGGATCGATTAATCCATAAATCCATATTTACAAAGAAGCTAGAAGGAGTGCCCAGCTGCGCTGGCATTACACTTGATACGATCAATCATACAAGGCGTCTATATTGTATCAATTCTTCTCCAGTAAATCAACTGACAAATGTATATGGAATTTCAAGGAGCAAATTTGTCTTGATCAAAAATAACGCAGTTTCATTTATTGACACAATGAGAAGTAGCTCTTTAAAGGATTCTATGTATTGTTATGAAATAACCATACCTGATACCGTCTCAAAAGCTCATTATAAAAGTATAATGAAAAATGATCTTGAACAAAACTTAAGTATTAAGACTCAATTAAAAAAGTACAAATACCCTGCTACATCCTAAAAAAAATAGACAAACCGGATAGTCATAATACAAGCAACAACAAATATGATAAAGATCCAAATTTTACGCATCTTAACGTCAATATGAAAGGACTCACAAATATACTGACTGCCAATGGATTCTATCTAGTGTTAAACGAAACAAACTCACCAGATAATATCGAAATTAACCTGCCTAAACACCCTTATAAACAACGGGAGTTAACGATGAAAATATTAAATGAACAAGGCCTCCAGTTAACTAGAGGGATTAGAACCGTTGAATTGGTGACTATTGAAAAAAATAACCACAACTAATAAAAAACCGGCGGGTCAAACGCAATCCACATATGAAAACAATAACATTATCATTTCTACTCCTTTTAGTTGCGCTCGGTACCAAAGCACAAATTATTCAAGGAGTCGTTACCGATTCTGCTACTTTGAATCCATTAGAAGCGGTAACAATAACAGCCAAAAGCAGTAAAAGGAGCACAATCACAAATCAGAAAGGGCAGTTTAAGCTCCTGATTGCAAATACCGACACACTAATATTGAAAAGAATTGGTTATCAAACCATACAACAACCAGTTGGGTTAGATGCAGGGCCATTACAACTAAATATGGCGCCAAAAGCCAATAACCTTTCTGAGGTAATGGTAAATACAGGTTACCAGACCTTGCCCAAAGAAAGGGCAACCGGTTCATTTGAACTGATAAGCAATAAGGATCTGAATCGACAAGTTTCTGGAGACATAATCAGTAGGTTAGACGGCACAAGTAGTGTACTGTTCGACAATGGAACGCAAAGACCTCATTTGACCATTAGAGGGCTCAGCAGCATATACGGTGACAAGGCCCCTTTAGTTGTCCTTAATAACTTTCCTTATGAAGGTAATATTAATAATATTAACCCTGATGACGTAGAAAGTATAACCATCTTAAAGGATGCGGCCGCCGCTAGCATTTGGGGAACCAGGGCTAGTAATGGTGTTATTGTTATTACTACTAAAAAGGGCAATTACAATCAACCCCTAAAGGTGTCCATTAATTCAAGCATAAAAATAATGGACAAGCCCAATCTGGATTATATAAGGCAAATTTCCTCACCAGATTATATCGATCTGGAAAAATTCTTATTTGAGAAAGAGTACCGTTTTAGTGATACGGCCAATTTATTAAGACCAGCCTTTTCGCCTGCCTATGAGATCCTATTTCAGGAGAGAAGTGGGCTAATCTCCCATGAAACTGCAGAAAATGAACTTACTAATCTTGGGACACATAGTGTATTTGACGACTTTGACAAATATATTTATCAGAAAGCCTCGATGCAGCAGTATACCATAAACATTGATGGAGGCTCTCAAAAGGACGCATACCATATAGATGCAGGTTATAACAAACAGGTCAGTAATCTCAATTCCAAATATGATCGCTTAACTTTGCATTTGGAAAATACAATTAGGCCCATCAAATCATTGGAGTTAAAAACATCTCTAATGTATAACCGAACCAATACTGCTTCCGGCAAGCCTTCTTATGAAAATTTAAGATTAGGATTATACCCATATGCCCAATTTGCCAGCACAGATGGCACACCTTTAGCCATCAACCATGTCTATCGCCGTCCATATATTGATACCATAGGATCTGGTCATTTGCTTGATTGGCACTATTACCCATTGGAGGACTATAAGCACGCAAGGTCATCAGCAATTACGGAGGATGTAGTAGGCAATGTAGATTTACAGTACCGCCCAACTAAAACAATAAAACTATTATTACAATATCAGTATGAAAGACAACAAAACAACTCCAAAAACCTTAGTGATCCAGAAAGCTTCTCAACAAGGGACATGATCAATAAATTTACAGAGATTGATCCTGGAACTGGTCAGGTATCTTATAAGGTTCCCTATGGAGGTATTTTAAGTAGGGGACAGTCCATTATGGAATCAAATAGCGTAAGAGGTCAAATAAATTACCATGAAACATTTGGAGATCATGACGTATCAGTTTTAATGGGTTCAGAAATCAGGGACATTACTAATCAAAGCGATGGAAGCCTCCTGTATGGCTACGATGACGAAATATTAACATTCGGAAATGTAGATTTTATCAATCCCTATCCTACGATCATCCCAGGTTATAGTATGTATATTCCAAATGGTCAAAGTGAAAGTCAATCAAATAACAGATTTGTATCAGTATTTGCCAATGGTGCCTATACGTTTAAACAGCGTTATATATTTTCCGCTAGTGCCAGAAGAGATGCTTCTAATCTATTTGGCGTTAATACCAATGACAAATGGAATCCATTGTGGTCAGTTGGCGGTTCCTGGATCATTAACAAGGAAAAGTTCTGGCAAAGCAACACCATAAATTATCTAAAATTAAGGGCTACTTATGGATTCAGTGGAAATGTCGATCAAAGTGCATCTGCGGTGACTACTTTAAAATATTTTGGCAATGATCCAAATACAAATTTCAATCAAGCCAATGTAGTTCAATTTGGAAATCCAGATCTCAGATGGGAAAAAACAGGTATGCTAAATATAGGGCTTGATTTCGCAGTAAAAAATGATATCCTTTCTGGTTCAATAGAATATTATCAAAAGAAAGGTAAAGATCTCCTAGGATTTGCTCCAGTAGACATAACAACCACAGGCGCATCTCAAATGCTATACAATGCGGCCAATATGAACGGACATGGTTTGGACTTTTCCCTTTTAAGTACACCCATAAAAGCAGCGATAGGTTGGAATATAGCATTAAAAGGTTATATCACCCATTCTAAAATAACAAAATACTTCCTAGCAAAGGGGACTTCTTCTTCATTGGTTAGTAATGGGATTAGTATAAATCCATTGGTTGGATATCCCATATATGGTATTGTAAGCTATAAATGGGCAGGATTAGATCCACAAACGGGAGATCCACAAGGAATGCTAGAAGGAGATATTAGTAAAGACTACTCAGGTCTTGCCAATCAGGATTATCACCAGCTAACTTTTAGTGGCTCAGCAACACCTACATTTTACGGATCACTATTAAATTCAATTTCATACCAAAACTTTACGCTTAGCGCCAATATCGTTTATCGTTTAGGATATTATTACAGGAAACCAACTATAAATTATTACGATCTAATTAAAAACGGGTATGGAGATCTTGATTATTATAACCGGTGGCAACAACCAGGGGATGAAAAGAAGACTAATGTTCCATCAATGGAATATCCACTTAATAATAGTAGAGACAACTTCTATATGTTTTCTGATATTCTGGCCGAAAAGGCTGATAACATCAGATTGCAATATGTTTCAATAAGCTACTTACTTTCTAATACTAGACGTCAACATATGCCTTTCGATAACATGTCTATAACCGCCATGATTAATAATCCAGAAATATTATGGAGAGCAGGAGATAAAACTATAGATCCAGATTATCCCAATTCAATGGCTCCAACTAAAAGCTTTTCCTTGGCCTTAAAATTCACCTTTTAAAAATCACGTAATGAAACAATTAAATATATTTATACTAATAACAATATTGTTAGGTTCTGGCTGTAAAAAATATCTGGACAAAAAACCGGACAAGAAATTGGTAACCCCTTCCACCCTCGCAGACCTTCAGGCACTAATGGATAATAGCAACTACATGAACATTTATGGTTGGGGTCTCGGTGAAACAAGTGCTGACGATTATTACTTAACATATGCGGATTGGGAAACCATGGATGATGCCGAAAGAAGATCTTATATTTGGGGAGAAGATGTTACGCCAGGCACAACTAATGATTGGTCATTAATTTATAACACTATTTATACAACCAATGTGGTCTTGGACCATATCACAAAAATAAACCTTCAAAACTCTACTGAACTAGACAGGAATAATGTAAAGGGTGAAGCTCTCTTCTACAGATCTTTGGAGTTTTTTAGATTGGCTGTCAATTATGCTAATGCATATGACGACAAAACTGCCCCAATTGATTTAGGTATTCCTCTGCGAATATCATCTGATTTCAATATAAAGTCTACCAGAGCCACTGTAAAAGAAACATATGATCAGATAATTAGCGACTTATTAAAGGCCATTCCAATATTAACCCCTTATCCAGCTCATGTATTAAGGCCCTCAAAAGGTGCTGCATATGCATTATTAGCAAGAGTTTATTTATCAATGAGAAACTATGATAAAGCCGGTATATATGCTGATTCTTCATTGCAATTAAATAGTAAATTATTAGATTACAACGACCTAAACTCCAATATAAAATATTCGGTTCCTGCTTACAACGTGGAAACAATATTCTACGTAACTGGTGGAAGTGGGCCTATATTAAATTTTTGGGCAAAAATAGATTCAAATCTATATCAGAGCTATTCAACAAACGATTTAAGAAAATCAATCTTTTTTAAGGAAAATTCAGACGGGTCACACGCATTCTATGGTAATTATTCAGGTAAATTAAATTATTTTCAAGGTCTTGCTACTGATGAACAATATTTGATCAGAGCAGAAAGTCTCGCCCGTAGTAATAAAATTTCAGAGGCAATGACAATATTAAATAATTTACTAATTAAAAGATGGAAAACAGGGACATTTATGCCCTATCAAGCAAAAGATAGTGAAGAAGCAATTTCAACAATCCTAAAAGAGAGACGCAAAGAATTAGTAATGAGAGACCTAAGATGGCAAGATATCAAACGTCTCAACAAAGAAGATGCAAATATTACACTCAAAAGAATACTCAACGGCCAGGAATATGAATTGCCCCCTAATTCACCACGTTTCGCCTTACCGTTCCCAACCTACGTAATAGAAATGACAGGAATGCAACAAAACCCAAGATAAAAATAGGGGGCACATCGGCCCCCTTTTTTTTATTCATCTGCTCTTAATGTTGCACTAAATTCAATCTTATGCGCCATCGGATCTAATCCACCCAGATTTGGTTTAGTCGTATCTGAAGGATTAGGTTCTGCCGTAATTTGGCAAATAGTTGTCTGAAATAGCCCACAAGTTGCATGAGCAGGATTATTTGCATCTCCAACAGTATACTTGGCAGGGTTTGCTTCCTCGCCAGCAACACCGTTGTAATCCCAAGTTTTCGCATTAAGAAACTGCGAATGTCTGCTAGTATGCATTGCATACACCCCTGCACCAATTAACAGCATGAAAGCCACTATAGCCAGGGTAAATTTATTTTTTATCATGTTCGAGAAATTTTATATTTTTAAATAAGTGGGAAATTGCCCACAATTATTATTCTGTTTTTTGGCTCCGACAAACGAACTCACTTGCTAGTCGGAGCCTTTATCGCGATAAACCCTGATTTACCCAGATAATCATCAATTGGATTTCGTCTCCTTAAAAACTTGTTTGTTATCATCTCATCAATTATTTTCTGTAACCTTTCATAATTAAACAACCATACAAAGCATAGCATCATAGACAGATACCGTACTGCTTCTAGGGCAATCCCTAAAATCAATTCGTCCATTACTTTTATGATACTTAATTTTTGCATTATCTGGTTATTATATTTTTGAATATCTATCGCTTACATTAGCGCATTTAATAATGAATCAATTTTCTCATCTGGAACATCACCCACAATATCAAGTAAAATCAATTTGTACATCCTATTACTTGCCTTTGGAAATGCGGTCATCTCAAAAGTCGGTACCGTGATCGCATTAAACTGATTCGTTTTGAAAAACTGCGATTCAAGCGAACCAAACTCAAGTAGAACATCTGTTCCCAAATTATATAGGATAAATAATTTACCATCGGGGTGCTTAAAACAGATCTTGACTTCTTTATGCGCAATAAAATTAATTTCCCAAAATCCCCGACCGGAAATATCCACTTTTTGTAAAAGGATATCTACTTCTGGTACACTAACAGTAATCTTATCTGCAGTAGGGAATACACCCTTGGAGAGGCCTTTGGGAATACCTACACAATGTTTTACAGGCTGACCATTAATTTCTATTGCTATATTTTGTTTCATACGCTTATTTTTTTAATAAAGGCACAAAACTTTTCCAGCACCTAAAATCAGCTGTTTACGGGAGCTCGATTTAGATTCAATAACTTGGGAATAGTTTCACCTATATTATTTTCTTTCGTATTCCAAAGTTCTCAAATAGAATTATAACAAAAGAATATAGCCAAATGTTTTTATTGTCCTTAAGGAAAATCTTTTATTCGTAATATTTATCTATATATAAAACAATTAGTTACAAACTTCTCATTTAGCGTTTTTAGAAAGTATTGTTCCGTAAATCACCAGGAGTTATATTAAATTCATTGTAAAAGGCTTTATAAAAACTTGAAAGTGACAAATATCCTGCCTTTTTAGCAAGCACTTTTATTGGTTCATCCGTATTAGAAATCGCATTGAAAGTTCTTTCTAGTATATGTCTCTGCAAAAATTGCTTGGCAGCAACACCAGTTATGTCCTTAAAATTTCTTTTAAAATAGTTTGTGTTCATTTCGGCGACTTTTGCATAATAACCTGTACCCTTAAATGGTGCATCAGCAAGCATTAGGTCAGCGATAACCTTGTTGATATGTAAAGAAATCTCAGCTTGCCGTGCACTTAGCCCTCTTCTCTGGGTGATTTCAGCCTTCCAGAGAAATACATGCGCTAATAACAAAACACTTCTAAGATCCAATACATTGGGTGCATAAACATTCGTTTTAAGTGAATGCATAATGTATACGACATTGTCTAAAATTTGTTTGTCAGGATAGGTTTCCTCATTAAACAAAGCAACATCTCGGCCAGCATGGTATTCATTTAGGAAAGGATAGACTAGCTCTGGTATCAGGCTCATCAGAATTTCAAAGACCACCAACTTATAATGCATATCAAAGGTGGCATAGAGTACATCTTTCTCAAACCTAACTTTATTGTCCATAGCCATGGCATGCGTCAAATTGAGTTCATATTGCTTATGGTTTCTTTCTTTAAACAGTGATTGCTTGTAATAAATGCCTTTTTTGATTAGTAATGTTAGTTCAATACTGCGATAATCAAGAGATGCAACTCCAGTAAACCCAAGAAAGGGTTTATAATCACTGAACCAAGCGTCAAACAGCGGTCGCATAACAGCTTGAAACAATAAATCTCCAAATCCTTCTTGTACAGATGCCACCAGGTTGGCCTTCGGGATAATAAGTCCCGAATAGTTTTTTGGAATAGAATCTAACCAATTGACGCTAGGAAACCCTACGGCATTTAAGTGAAATAGCTCTTTCATGTCTATATTTTTGTCAATGAATGATACCAGAAATCACCCTGATAAAACGTGATTATGACTATGTGGCGCAGCTTAGAATTTATAGTAAATCTCTAAGCAGTAATATAAAGATATGAAATTCAAGTAAATTTAAAGCAAATAACTTAAAACTAATAGAAATAATATCGGCAATTCACTATAAATTGAATGGTTAAGTAGGATTATTGGCAAGTAAATCTAATTTTTCCCCTTATTTTTTTCATAGTACTTCCATATAAAATAAACCAACGAAGCTCTGTGTCGGGAACACAACTCGATCAGATTAAGGGTTATAATTCTACAATAAAAAAACACCTATTACCATTGTAAGCAGAATGACTCCCCTCCCCGTACAAAAAAAGAAGGCAGGGTTTTTAAATTGATACAGATTTGCTTTGGTGCTAGATTTGATAACGATTTTCCCATCAACGATTCAACTACTATCCTTGACACCGCCACTTTATACAGATCCGGGAGCCTCAATTGCTCCTATATTACCGGGCTGCGGTAATACAGGAGCCTTTAGTTGCTGAGATATTAGCCGACTTCAGTCAGGAAACAATTAAAATTTGAGTGTAACACTGGCTGTCACCTGGCGCAAGGGCTGGGGATTGGCAGTGAAGGAATGCGACCAGTATTTTTTGTTATCTATATTGTTTAGCGCTATCCCTGCACGCCATTTTTCATGCTCAAAAAAGACACTACCGTTAAAAACGGTATAGGAAGGTACAATGATTGTATTGCTCGCATCGTAATAACTTTGATCTGAATAATTGCCGCCGAAACCAATTCCAAAACCTTTTAGTGCCGATTGGGCCAGAAACTTGTAACTCATCCAGAAATTAGCGATATTTTTAGGGTTGAACTGAGTTTGCTTTCCTTCATTCGAGGACGCTTTAATATATCGGTTGTCATTGTAAACATATCCGCCTGTTACATTTAAGCCCGGAGCAGGACTGGCAGTAATGTCCAGTTCTATTCCTTTGCTTCGCTGTTTACCATCTTGATAAACAAAGCCGCTACCATCCGTCCTTAGCGCATCATTAATGTCAATGTTATAATAACTCAGGGAGGCTGCAAGCCTCTTGGAAAAACCGTCCACTTTGACCCCAGTTTCCCATTGCCTCGCGTAGGAGGCCTTGAAATTCACCTGTGTCCCGTCCGGCTGCACAGATGGACTGTTATTTTGGAAACCACTCATATAATTACAAAATAGAGACAGTACCCCTTTTATTGGTTGATACACCAAGCCAAACCTGGGAGCAGCTGATGTCTGCCCATACGGAGCAATGCCATTACGTTCATACCGGTCTACCCGCACACTAGCTAGAGCCATTAAACGATCTGTTATATTGGCAAGATCAGAGAAATAAGTAGCATAGTGTAACCATTCAGATGGATAAAGTGCCACATATCCATTTGACGAAATGGCATAATCAGCCTGTTCTTTGGTTACCGGAATAATGGTTTTTTGGATATTAATACCATCTATGAATCCACTGGAATAGGTCATATCACTTTTAGAATACAGGTAGTCCAGGCCCCAGACAAACCTATTGCGGATGCCGCCAATTGTAAAATCGCCCTGTAAATTATGCTGTATGTCAAAATTAGTCGTGGCTACTCCATATAAGGAGACACTTCTATTGATTGAGTCAATATTATAAAATGTGGGATACCCCTGGTAACTGATCACATTCTCGTTATTGACGGACAGGTTAGTCAAAGATGTCCAGTTTTTGGAAATCTCATAACTGGCCTGGAAATAGGCACGCTGTGTATTGACAATGGCATTGAAATTATCTGCATATAAGGCTGTCCGATATCCTATCGGCAGGTCGCTTACATTTTTAACGCCATTATTCATTACCAGAGAATCAAAACGTAGATAAGGTACCCTATTACCATCTTCCCGATAAAGCTCCAGATCAAAGGACAAGGTTAGCCTGTCATTCACCTTTAAAAGAAGGCTTGGATCAAAGGCATAACGATTCATATGACCAGCTGACATATAACTGTTTTGTTTATTGGCAACCGCATTAACTCTAAGCAGAGCTGTTTTTTCCGCATTTAAGGGTGTATTAATATCTGTTGTTACCCGATTTAGGCTCCAGCTGCCCATTGAATATGATACTTCGCCTTTGAAGTCTTCAAAGGGCTTTTTTGTGACCAGGTTTACGGCACCGCCGTAGGACGTGATCGCATTGCCGAACAGGGTGGCGGTCGGCCCTTTTAAAACTTCGATTCTTTCAATATTGACCGGATCAAGCGAGGAACGGCCCGCCGCAATGAAAGGTAAACCATTGCGCGCCGAAGGTTCAGATGTAAATCCACGCACGGTAATACTAACACCACCTGCAGGATCAGTGCTCGCTACGGCGCCTGGTACATTATTTAACGCCTGAGTGATATTGGTATTGAACTGATCTTGCAAAAGTTCTTTAGTCACAACGCTATAAACCTGTGGATTGTCAATATTTTTTAAAGGCATTTTAGCTACATCAAGGCTATGGTCAGTCTGGTAATTATATTGTCCCGCATTCACGACAACATCTTCCAATTGCTTAAAACTGATATCTAATTTAAAGTCTTCCTTTTGCCTTTTCCCTTCGGAAATAATAATTTTTCGTTCTTGGTTGGCAATACCCAGGCCGGATATCTTCAGTATATATTGACCAGGTACAAGATTGGCAATAATATATTCGCCCTTTTCATCAGAATTAGTCCCTTTATTTAAATCTTTTACAACTATATCCACACCGGTTGCGGCTCTTCCATCCTTGGTTGTAACACGTCCACTTACGGAACCTTTTTTTGGCTGAGCAAAGATTGAGGTAGCATTAATAACAACCAAAAAGAAGACAATAAATACACCAATTGAAGTTTGCTTATATTTCATATTATGATTTTATCGTGCGCGAAGTTCACAGGAAGGCGCCAAACAGACATGCTTAATCGGGAAATGCATTTACGCAATCGGAAATAAAATACTACCAGTTTAAAGCACTTGTTAGTAACTGGCAAAGTGATGATTTAAATTTTGAAATAGCAACGAAATTGACGAGAAATAGTTCCTTCAACTTTCTCCTATGGCAGAAGGCGACCCAAGGTTCCAACGATATTTAAAGGTTTAAACTATACCGTTCAAGAAAAACAGGTATATGGAAATTACAAAGCCCATAGAATACCTAAACGATTCCCTCCTTCCACTATCGGAGCGTCGCAAAAAACTAGCCTTCATTAAAGTCTGTTTGCAAGTCTACCAGTCCATAACTAAACAATGGGAGTTTAGAACACTATTTTCCCAATGTCACTATTGTGTGTTATATAGCCTTGGCAGGTTTGACAATTTAAACATCTATTTGCAGGGCTTTAACAAAAGTAAGGGCTTTTGTTATAAATCGAAAACTTCCTGTAGTAATAGACGCTCCCTCCTTGCAAAATATAGATAAAATTGTCCTCTTAAACTTCCCGGCTTGATTCACCTCATTCAATATATGTGAGCATGGGCATTCAAAATAGTTTTAGGTCTGACCGCCTTGGGACACCATAACTTGAAACGTAGTAGCAATTATTTTGTGCTTAAAGAATATGGATTAACTGTTTAAAGGCTATCTTTGCCATCGGTGAAGCGCATAATCTCTTTCATACTAATGGTTATTATCCTGATACTGCACCTGGTGCCGTGTTCGGATACATTTGCCTCACCCAAAAATGAGACGGCCATCAGTCAATCTAGTTGTGACCACCAGAAATCACCCGATGATTGTAGTCCGTTTTGTGCTTGCTATTGTTGCGTTACGCATACTATTGTAACAGAAACCTTAGAAATACGGTCCCTTGCAGATCCTGCATCCTCCAATTATAACGAATACGTAGAAGGTGCTTATTTAAATATGGCCTATTCCATTTTACAGCCTCCGCAACTTGCTTTGCTTGTTTCTTCCACTACCTAACAGCCGGCCAATTTGTCGGGATTTAGGCACGAATTCAATAATTATTCTTTATTTATCTATCAATCTAATGACATGACCAAGTAGTCAGTGTCACTTGATAAAATAGTTCATGCATTGCAACTCCATAAGGCATTTTATGCCCTTATGGAGGCTGTTTGAACATGGTTATTACTGGTTATTACATCCAGATTTCGCTATTACTGTTACTAGCGGTATGACTATCGTTATAGTGATATGCAATATGGTGGCAGGTAGTGAGCTGCTAAATCTGGCATTTACCGCAATGACCTTCCATTAGATATGCTATAAATCATAGATATGCTCAATAAAATCATTAAATTTTCTATACAAAATAAACTAATCATTGGGTTATTTACCCTGGCCTTAATTATATGGGGTATTTATTCCCTGGCCAGATTGCCCATCGACGCTGTACCGGATATTACCAATAATCAGGTACAGGTGATTACTTCAAGCCCTTCATTGGCTGCACAGGAGGTAGAACAGTTTATTACCGCACCAGTTGAGATCAACATGGCCACTATTCCTTATGTGAAAGAAATCCGCTCTATTTCCCGCTTTGGGCTGTCAGTGGTGACGATCGTTTTCAAGGACAATAAGGATATCTACTGGGCGCGCCAACAAGTTCAGGAGCGTATTACTGAAGCTAAGGAACAAATCCCCAAAGGCGCTGGCACGCCATCCATGGCGCCTGTGTCTACAGGATTAGGTGAGATATATCAATATATTATCCGGCCCGAAAAAGGTTATGAACAGCAGTTTGATGCCCGCAAACTACGCACCATTGAAGATTGGATCGTTCGAAGGCAGCTACTGGGCACACAAGGAGTTGCAGATGTTAGCAGCTTTGGGGGCTACTTAAAGCAATATGAAATCGCCATTGCCCCCCAAAAGCTCAGGGCAGCGGATATAACGATTGCTGATATTTTTACTGCACTTCAAAAAAACAATCAAAATACCGGGGGCGCTTATATTGAAAAAGGACCAAATGCTTATTTTATCCGCACAGAAGGGCTGGTGAGTGGCCTAGAGGATATCGGCAAGATCGTAGTAAAAGTTAATCCTTCAGGGATGCCTGTACTGGTTCGTGATGTGGCGAAAGTGCAGCTGGGAAGCGCCGTCCGCTATGGCGCCATGACCCGCAACGGTAAGGGCGAAGTCGTAGGGGGTATCGTACTAATGTTGAAGGGTGAAAATTCTAATCAGGTCATCCGTAATGTGAAAACGAGGGTCGCTAAAATTCAGCAGTCACTGCCAAAAGGCGTGGTAATTGAACCTTTTCTGGACAGAAGTACGCTTGTTAACCGGGCCATGCATACCGTATCTAAAAATCTAATGGAAGGAGCGCTTATTGTTATTTTTGTCCTGGTGGTCTTTTTAGGCAATATTCGCTCCGGACTCCTGGTAGCTTCTGTTATTCCCTTATCCATGCTCTTTGCGCTCGGCATGATGGATATATTTGGCGTTTCGGGCAATCTGATGAGTTTGGGTGCACTGGATTTTGGATTAATTGTGGATGGGGCAGTGATCATTGTAGAGGCCGTCATTCACCAGATACTGCAAAATAAACAAACGCTGAGTGGCCCAGTCAAGTTAACGGCCGTCCAGATGGACGAGCAGGTCTATGCATCTGCGGGCAAGATGATGCGTTCTGCCGCCTTTGGGCAGGTCATTATACTGATTGTTTACCTGCCGATTTTAGTTTTGACGGGTATTGAAGGAAAGATGTTTCGGCCAATGGCCGAAACAGTGGCCTTCGCCATTCTCGGGGCACTGATTCTTTCACTGACCTATGTCCCTATGATGGCCGCCATTATTTTACCCAGAAAAACAACACATAAGCGCAATCTGTCTGATAGGTTAATTATCGGACTGCAAAGGGTCTATGATCCCATTTTACAATGGGCATTACGTCACAAGATCACTATACTGGGTATTGCTGTGTTAGGGCTTGTTGTTGCAGGGGGCATTTTTTCTAAAATGGGCGGTGAATTTATCCCACAGCTGGATGAAGGGGATTTTGCGGTAGAAATGCGGCTCTTGCCTGGTAGTTCGCTTAGCGAAACGATTCATACAACAGACAAGGCGGCAAAAATTTTACTTAAAAAATTTCCTGAGGTTAAAGAAGTTGTCGGAAAAATTGGTTCCTCAGAGATACCAACGGATCCCATGCCTATAGAGGCCTGTGATCTGATGGTACTGCTCAAAGAGAAAAAACAGTGGACAACTGCGAACAACAGGGAGGAACTTGCAGAGGCCATGCACAAAGCACTTTCGGTAATCCCTGGGGTTAGTTTTAGTTTTCAACAACCGATTCAGATGCGTTTTAATGAACTGATGACGGGTGCCAAGCAGGATGTGGTGATCAAAATATATGGTGATGATCTGGACAGTCTGGCACATCTGGCTGAAAAGACTGGAAATATCGTCAAAACAGTAAGTGGGGCTGCCGATGTGTATGTGGAGCAGGTGGCAGGCTTACCTCAGATTGTCGTACACTTTAATCGTGACCAGATCGCCAAATACGGACTGAATATTGAAAGTCTTAATAGCACTGTGCAGACAGCTTTTGCAGGCACTTCGGCGGGATTGGTCTTTGAAGGTGAAAAGCGATTTGATATGGTGGTGCGCATGGACAGCAGCTTTCGTCAATCAATAGGAAATTTTGAGGATATTTTCGTACCGCTTCCTGCGGGTGGGCAGATTCCCCTTAGTCAAGTGGCCACTATTAGCATTAAAGATGGCCCTAACCAAATACAAAGGGATGAAACCAGGCGCAGGATAACCGTTGCTTTTAATGTAAGAAACCGGGACGTGCAAAGTATTGTGAGTGAGATCCAACAAAAAGTAGGTGCAGGCGTTAAAATGCCAGTAGGCTATTCGGTTAGCTATGGCGGTCAGTTTGAAAACCTGGTCAATGCCAAACAAAGGCTGTCAGTAGCAGTTCCTGCAGCCTTACTTATGATCTTCATACTGTTGTTTTTTGCCTTCAGGTCTTTAAAACAGGGGCTATTGATATTTACAGCAATCCCATTAGCGGCCATAGGTGGCGTCATTGCGTTATGGGCCCGGGGTATGCCCTTTAGCATTTCTGCGGGTGTTGGGTTTATTGCGCTGTTTGGCGTCGCCGTACTCAATGGCATTGTGCTGATCAGCGAATTCAACCAACTGAAAAAAGACGGTGTCACAAGCGTCAAAGATAGGGTGATGCGCGCAGCGCACACCCGTCTGCGACCCGTTTTGATGACGGCGACTGTCGCATCGCTTGGTTTTTTGCCGATGGCCATATCCTCAACAGCAGGTGCGGAGGTGCAACGTCCCCTGGCAACGGTCGTAATAGGAGGGCTTATTACCTCTACCCTATTGACACTTGTTGTTTTACCGGTGTTATATGTCATATTTGAGCAAATACATCTGAAGGGCAAATTAAAAAAAGAGCCATAGCTGTTATTATAGCATTTTTCTCGCTATCTGCCCTTTCTATTCGGCCTTCAACCGCTTTTGGTCAGTCTGCTTCGCTGATAGATTCCCTGCAAAGTATTCGTAATTTAATGGATACACTTCATAGCGTCAGCCTTAAAGAGGCTGTTTTAATAGCCAGCCGTCAAAACCTGGCCATGAAAGGTGCGGATCTGGATATTGCGTACAGTGAAACCTTGAAAAAAGGGTCGTTCAATCCCGCTAAAACAGAGATTAGTGGAGATTTTGGTAAAATAAACGATCCTTTAAGTAATGACAATTCCATCGGCATCACTCAGCAGTTCTCTTTTCCAAGTGTCTACGCAAGGCAGGCAGCGTTGGGGAATGAACAGGTGACCAGCAGCCGACTGAAAAAAGGCATTACCCAGGCAGACCTTGAAAAAGCGGTAAAAGCCGCTTGGTACAACCTAACCTATCTACAACAGAAAAAGCGTATGCTTGGCAGGCAAAGCAGCATATTTTCAGATTTCCTGCATATGGCGGATATCAGGTACAAAACAGGAGAAACGAACCGATTGGAGCAGATGAGTGCCAAGGCGGAAGTGATGCAGCTTCAAACCAGGGCTTCGCAAAATGATGCGGACATCATAGCTGCTCAAAACCAGCTAGCCACGCTGCTGAACCTTGATCATCCTGTTGGGGCTCTATCAGATACCTTACTACCGCGTGAAGTCAATCTGGCACTTTTAGATAGTAGTCTCCAAACGAATCCGAAGCTGCAGTTTTTAAATCAGCAAATAGCGTTGCAGCAGGCGAAGCACCGTTTAGAAGGGGCTAAATTACTGCCAGATATTCGTTTCAATGTCAATAGTCAGACGTTTAATAATGTCGGGAATGGCCGGTATTTCGTATATGGGGTGGGGTTGGCATTCCCTCTTTTTGCCCGCTCACAGACGCAGCAGATTAAGGCAGCGGGGATTTCAGTGAGCAAAGCACGTACGAAACAGGCGCTGTTTGTCAAAAACTTAAAAGGTGCTTATGTTAGCGCAACGGCGCATTTTCAAAAGTATGCCCAAAGTCTTGCCTTTTACAACAATACAGCTCTCCCACAGGCCAGGCTTATATTGAGCAATGCAAAGGCAGGCTACAAAAGCGGCGAGATTGGTTATGTAGCATATATACAAAGTCTTAACCAGGCCTTAGCAATTGAAAATGACTATCTTGATATTGTCCATCAGTATAATCTTGCCGTTATTGAACTTGAATACATATCTGGCCTTGAATAATCATTATAGAGAAAATGAAAAAATAATAAAATGAAGCCTACATATAAATATCAACATAAACAAATTTGGTCAATCGCTGTCGGATTCATAGCAGCGACTATGATAATGGTTCTATTCTCCTGCGGATCGTCCCAGGATAAGGATAACAATGCGGTATCTGCCGCCACTGAGGCCAGTAAGGAGACGGTGGCGGACTCTGGCACACTTTTGACGCTAACCCAGGCGCAATATAAGGAGGCGGGGATTCAACTGGGGAGCTTTGAAAAAAAGCCGCTAAGTAAAACGATTCATGTCAATGGTATGGTTAATATCCCACCTCAAAGTAAGATATCTGTCAGCTTTCCTTTTGGAGGGTTTATACGTAGTATTAAGGTGCTTGAGGGGGATTTTGTGAAAAAGGGTAGCTTACTGGCAGTATTGGAAAATCCGCAGTATGTGGATTTGCAGGAGGATTACTTAAAAAGTAAAAGCGCGCTTAACTATGCCCAAAATGAATACTACCGGCAAAAAGCGTTATATCAGGCCGATATAGCTGCTGGTAAATCCTACCAGAAGGCGACCAGTGCATATCATTCACTGCAAGCCTCTGTGAGTGCTACAGCTCAAAAGCTTCGCATGCTTGGCATTGCTCCTGATGCGTTAACCCCATCTTCAATACGCTCCTTGGTAAACATTTATGCTCCCGCCAGCGGCTATATTACCAAAGTTGACCTCAACCAGGGAAAATACATGGCAGCACAGCAGCAGCTATTGGAAATCAACGACACAAAAAATGTACATATAGACCTTTCCGTCTATGAAAAAGATGCCGGGTTGATCAAAGTCGGGCAAAAAGTACTTTTTATGCTACCTGGTGAAGGGGAAGATCAACTGGCAAAAATTGAACTAATCGGCAGAGAAATCAGGCCGGACCATTCAGTCATTGTCCATGCCGTACCATTAGACAGAAGCAAATACTACAATCCAGGTTCCTTTGTTCAGGCTGAGATCAGCCTTCAGGACATTCAAACGGATGTACTACCGATAGAGGCGGTGGTAAGGTCTGGTGGCAGGCAGTTTATTTTCCTAAAAAAGCAAATAGGCAGCGATTCTGCAATTGAATTTCAGATGATACCTGTTACGGCGGGTGCAGAAAGTGAGGGCTATATGCAGGTGCAAATACCGGTTTCAATTGATGATACTACTAAATCTATTGTAACTAAAGGAGCTTTCAGTCTGCTGTCTGTTTTAAAGAATCAAGGAGAAGAAGAGGATTAAGGCAGGCGGAAGCTCCAAGTATTTTTTTTAAGAAAAAAGTAATTTAATATTACCTGACCCGCAGGTTTTAGTTTAAACCTGCAGGTCAGGTATTTTACGTTATTTGAAATGTAAGCAGATCGATTACTGACTGATTTGGCCAATTATCAGGTTATTTGTTTTTATAATGGATTCCTTGGAGATTTTGAAAACTCTCGATACATTGAACAACTTTGCATCTGACATCATCCTGAATCTGGGCCATTCCATTTATTTGGTTACTTTCAGAAATACGGTTTAAATTTGGAATGGAAAATATCAATTTAACTGCCACCATATTAATATAAGTTAATACTCAAATATATGTGGAGAAGAATATTTGTAAATTTAGTTCTGGCATTTGTTGTTTTGCCAGGAATTCTTATTCTAAGAGATTATATAAGAATAGTCATTTATCATGACCATCGTTTTTTTACTGGTACATTTTGGGCTTACTTTCATGCAATGCGAAAAATGGTATTTATCGTTATGCCTTTGGTACTCTTATTGGCAATATTATTGCCATATAATATTATTGTAATGTACTACTCAAAGAAAAGGAAATCGAGCTTCTTTTTTAAATTTCGTATATTCCTTTGCATCGCCTTTTTAATTTCGTTTTACTTTTATTCTTTAGCTTTTAATCCATCACTTGACGCTACGTACTATTTGGGCGTATTTGCAATTATTGCTTTGTGCTCATTACTTTGCGTATTTGCAATCCATTACCTAGTTTACCGAAAGACACTGCTACATATATAAATGTGAGGGATGGTTGTGTCGTAATTTAAAACAGCCCAAGGAGTTCTTATAGAAACAATTTACAAATATTTCTTGGCTTAAAATTGCACATTCAAATTGTATATGCAAAGGTTTCTTTTAAAAATATTAATTAAATTCTGCCCCATTGAACACCCCATCCAACCAGGCTATTCTTTTGGTCAGATAATCCCTGACAAAATCAACATACTCCTCATGGGTCTGGGCCGTATACCAGCTTTGGTTAATATTTACCCCAAGAATATTATCCCAGCGTTTAAAATTGGGGATTTGGCTGTACTTGATATAATTATCCACAGAATCTATATATTCGGGCAGTGTCTGCAAGCTAGACTTTATGCTATTCCATCTGCTTCGTACCATTTGCTTAAATGCGGGGTCTTTTCTGATCTCATCCATCCAGTACCGGGGATCATGGGCATTTGTGAGCATCAGTTTCTGCTGTGCATCTTCCTTTCCTATACGTTTGTCATTATTAAAGCCTAAATCAAAATCCCATACTGGTCCTACATAGATTTTTGGATCTTGACTGCTCTTTTTATACATACGCATGCTCCATAGCATGTCCGGATTGCCACAGATTTCATTAATTAGGTAATAATTGACAAAACTCGGCAAATCAAAATATTGCTGGTAATTTCCTTCGGAGGTTCCTCTGGCACTAAACAGACTTTTTTCAAAGTCGCTAACGTAATCTTTAATATAATTATATTGGTCGGTGGTAATATCGTCCTCATCGGGAAACTTTATGGTGATAGGCATATTTTTCGGCGTCCGAAAATGTGAAGGTTCCTGATCTGCATATCCGTCCTCTTCTAATACATAGCCGCCATTATCCTCGTCAACAGGTACCCGGTCCTTGCCTTCCTTCACATGCTCGGTTAAGTTATAATTACCCATATATTCGCCATTTAGGAACAATTCAACGTATTTCTGCCTCGGAGTATATTCCATTTCAAAGCGGCGGCTTACTTCAAAAGCGACATCGTTTCTTAGTAAGGACTGATCTCCATAATTGGCCATAAGTGCCCAATTCTTATTGGAAGGCATGTCAAGTAAAGGGGCTTTTTTGTCTAATTTGATGCGGTATGGCTTTTTGGGCATGCCCCAGGTGGAATTTCCCCGACCTTTAATCTCCATGACGCCTTCATAGAGTAATTTCCCATTTAGCCCTTTTGTAATCCTAATTTCTCCTTCAACATAGTTATCCTTGCTGTTGATGGGCTGGCCACCTGTGGATATATAGACCGCTGGCATGCCTGTATCTGAGAATTTAACGACATAGGTATGCTGATCTCCATTTTCTGCAACTATGCTGTATTTAACCAGATGCGAGAAATCCTGCTTTGTATTGCCACTCTTTTGTTCAACACCATCTACACGCACAGATACACCTTCATGCTTAAAATCGGCAATCAGCCCAGAGATATCTGTCCCCACTAAGGTGTGGGCATATACGGTATCATTTTTAATTTCTGTGGTGATATCGTTCCATAAACCTGGATTTTCCGCCTTTGTAAAACCAAAACTAGTCAGATTATTATCTGCGGCCTGCTCAACAGGTGGTGTAACTTTGGGATGGTCTTTAGAACAGGCCAGTGTAAAGGTAAGTATTACCCCTAACAGCCACGCATACCGGGGATTGCTAATTTTTCGCATCAATCTTTCCATTTTTAAAGTCGTGCGGCTATTTCAATTATAGATAGCGTCTTTGTGGCTCCCAAAGAATGCCTGTCTACAGTAGAAATATTCGCCAGTGAAGAAGTTTTAGTAAATAACTGTTCGAACCATTATTCGTTAATCAATAAGTAACCCCTAATCCCAAAATCAGCAATTATTACTAATTTATAATATATGATAAAGCTGTTCAGCAAAATAAAGATTCAAATCCATTTAGCAAATAACCTTTCGTTTTATGTAGTTTTAAGTTGTTCTATCGAGCTTTTGGTTGCCCCCCAAAATAAGTTATGGGAAAAAAACCGAAAGAGAAGTATTAGGGCTATATGTCAAAATAAGCTGACTAGTTGATAAGGAACGGGAATAAAAGATCTGACATGTGAATGACATAGGGTGACTTTTGAGCAATGAAGCCGATTATAACACTTACTTTGTTTCAAAAAAGGTGGAAACAGCCTTATTGAACAAATCAGGAATTTTTTCTGGTGCCTCATGATCCGCACCCTTAAAGATAATCAGTTGGCTTTTGGGTATTTTTTTGGCAATTAACTCCGTATGTTTTCTTTTTACGACGTCATACTGGCCTGCCATTACCAGCGTAGGTGCTTGTATCTTTTGTAAAGAATCTGGATTAATATGGGGTTCGGTTAATAGTAACATCTTCAATCTGTAATCCATACTGGTTTTTGCGACACCTCTCGCCTCCATTTCTTTTACCTGCTTTCGAAGCAATTGATTTGTCTCGGCAGTGACGGACGCATCATTATTATATAAAACGGTCCCCATAATCGCCATTTTGTTTACTTTATCTGGATGATTCATCGCCAATATCAAGGCAATATTAGCACCATCACTCCAACCTAATATATTGACTTTTTTAAGGTGTAGTTTATCTAAAAAGGTATTAACATCTTCAGCCATCAGCTCATAGGTCAATTTTGTGCTATCGGCAGTGGATTTTCCTTGCCCTCTGCTGTCCAGGCCTACTATCTTATATTTATCCTTAAAATATTGGAACTGGTTACTAAATCGCCACATGGAAGAATTGTTGCCATTTAGAAATAATAGAGGCTCGCCTTTACCATATATTTCGTAATAAAGTTTGACGCCATTAACATCCATATATTTTCCGACTTGGGGATTGTTCCCAAACGATGGGGTATCTTTAACTCCTGAGTTATCTATAAACAAAGACTTCTTACCACTGGCAGCATTATCCAAAGATATGGACACTCTTGTATTTTTATTTATATTAGCCAGATGCCAATCCGTTAATGAGTCTTTCTCAAAACCAGCATTTTTTAATGGGATTTCCACTTTTCCATTCCGCCCATCCTTTACATATAGTTTAAAGTCATCAAAATAATAACTACCGTTTCCGTCAATTGATGCACCAATTGCTAGATATTTCGCCTTTTTGTCAACCTTGCCAGTTAATTCATAGTGACTCCAATCATTTTCTTTATGATAGACCTTGGCATTGTCATTAAACAATGGCATTTTTATAGGCTTGCCATTAGCGTCAATGGAGACAGAACTTAATAAGGCGTATGAATTATCGGTAATATTGTCTTCATAAAATATTTTGCCTTCTAAAAGAAACTCTTTTCCGCGGTACTGCTCTATATTAACAACTTGAACAATATCCTGGGTTTGACTAAATGCACTTAAATAACTTAGACAGAAAAAAAAGAAGATTAATTTATAATACGACATTTGAACTTAAACTGGGTTTATAAATTTATTAAAGGCAGCTATAAAAATACGAAAAAGATGCTTACTTTGAACTTTATACTTTCCGGATTTCCAAAACTTCTACCCTTATTACTAAATAGCACAAATTATCCCGTCTTAAAACAACTTGACAGATTTTAAATTTCATGCTGTTTTTGTTTTCTACGTGAGTCTAGCATCTATTTTAAATCAACTTAAAGTATCTTTAAATGGGCATTTCAATATAGACCGAGGTGCCTTTGCTAGCTTTGGGATTAGAATCAATATCCATTTTCGCTTTCAGATAATCTATGCGGTTAAAGATGTTCTTGTAGCCGATCCCTCCAGCTGCACTTAAAGAACCAGGATCAAACCCTACACCATCATCCTCTACGGTAATACTTAAGACTTGCTGCTTGCAAATAAGCTGCACAATGGCTTTTTTTGCACTGGCATGTTTAATAATGTTATTGACCAGTTCCTGTATGATCCGATAAATGGTTACTTTTTTCGTGCTTTCTATTTCAACGTGTTCCATGCCCACGTCATGGTATTCTATTGTCAGGGCACCGCTGGCGGTGATTAGGGTACAAAAATCACGCAGGGCGTCCCGCAATTTTTGGCCTACGAGGCTTTCTGGCATCATATTATGGGCGACGCGTCTTAATTCAAATATTGATTTATCCAGGATTTCAACGGTGCGCTCAAAGGCAGCGGCATTATCCGGGGTGATCACCATATTCTCTTTTAGTGTATTAAGGGAATATTTGGCGCCCGATAAGATCCCTCCCAGCCCGTCATGTAGATCCTTGGCCAGGCGGCTTCGCTCCTCTTCCTGGCCTTGCATGACGGCTTCAGTGGCCATTAATACTTTCTCTTGTTCCAGGGAGCTGATCTGCTGTTGCTGTAATTTCTTTTCCGTGATCAGGAGTTTTTGTTTGCGTTTATAGTTTCGGTAATACAAAAAGCCAATCACCAGTAAGGCCATGATCACTAAGGTCATAACAAGCAGGTAATTTCGTTTTCGATCAATGGATAATTGCTGCAAAGTTTCCTGTGCCTGAAGTTGCTTAATTTTGGCTGTTTTTTTGGTCGTTTCATATTTTGTCTGCAATTCCAGGACTTTACTATTGATATTCGTGTTGACAATTGCCTGTTGGGTAAGATCTGTTTTTTCATCATATTCCATGGCCTCCTTATAGCGATGTGCTGCATAGGCTATATGGGACATAACTACATAACAGGATTGTTTGAGCTCACTAATGGAGGTAGTACCGGCCAGGCTTATGGCACTATCTGCATACAATCTCGCTTTAACTAGCTGGTTTCTAAACATGTAATATAGTGCCAGGTTTAGATATCCATCGCAGATGGATTCATTATCCTGCATTTTGCGTCCCAGTAGTAAAATCCGGTCGCTATAAGGTTTGGTCTCTGCCTTTAGATTCAGGTGGTTTTGCAGATCGACTAGATTGATTAAGTCATTGAGCTCCCCATATTCTTTATGGTGCTTTTTATCAATAGTTAAGGCTTCTTTCAAAAGCGGCTCAGCTTTTTTGGGTTGTTGCATACTTTGATAGACGACAGCCAAATTTACTAAAGGAATAGCTACTTTGTCCTCTGTTCGGTATTTTCGATATATGCTTATCGCATTTTGTCCGTACTCAATGGCCTTTGTGTAGTTTTGGGTCTGCCTGAATAAGATCATCAGTTCGTTATCACACATCCCTACCTTAGCCTTTTGCCCCGTTCTTTCATAATAGTCGGCGGCCAGCAAAAAATAACGAATGGCCTCCGAAAAATTACACAGGCCGCTATTACTTACACCAATATTAAAATGCGCACGCACGAGCCTTTGAGAATCCTTGATTTTAATGGCTAAAGCCTCGGCTTCTTGATTCATGGATAAAGAAGAGTCATAATCGCCTTGTTGCACCAGGGCATCACTGTAGTCAAACAGGTATTCAATGGTGCCTATGGTGTACTTAGATTGTCTGCTTAACTGTCCGGCCAAAGCGTAGTACTTTTTTGCACCGACCAGATCATTATTTTGTTGTTCGGCAGCGTCTCCTAACGCTAAATATGCTTTTACCCGGTCACTATCTGTTTTTGTAGCAGCCAAAACCCCATTTAGACTATCTATTGTCGCTTGCCCTTTTGTCTGCATACTTAACAGCAGAACCGGAAGCATTAGTATGCTAATTACCTTTTTCATAAACATGCTGTAAAGGTGAAAAAAGAAACCCTTTCCAAATTTCCCCTTTTTGGGGGATACTTTTCGGGAAAATGGAAAATATTTTTGTTCAGCATTTAGGAAGAGATCATCGTAACGCTGCCTTCCATTTAGGGTACAGCATGGAAGAAATAGAGAAATTGCCGGGACAGTGCTCCATAGCCAATAGGTAACAAACTGATAAATAGCCGATACAAGGCTAATTCATAACTGGGCCTTAACTGATAAATCATAATATATGAAAATTTTTACGCTTTACAGATTATATATTGCCTATATAGGCCTCCTGCTGCTCCCTATACTCCAGCTTAGGGCACAACCAACAAATTCTACGGCTCCTAAGCCAGGAGACGTCAGCACGGGAGAATACGCCTTTATAGCAGCAGTCCTGCCTGGGTCTATGGGGGCTAACCAGATTTGGGACTATCAAAATCTGGTGGATAGTGCCGCAGAGTCCCTGACAAAATTTATCAGTCCTACAGCTACACCTTATTATTCAGATTTCCCCACAGCCTCACTAGCGGCAAATACTGACGACACTTTATACAGCTATTATACAATAAGCGGGGGAATTTGCTGCTGCTTGGCGGCAAGTCCGCCCAGGAGCGCTTTGAGTATGCACATCCTTATATTACCGCACATTACCCCATAACCTATGGGGATAAATACCTGGATAGTGCCAGCCTGTATCTTACCCTGCAAAGCCAAAAAGATACAACGCTTATGCTGGATACGACAGAAGTTACTGGTTATGGTACACTTAAATTACCTAAAAAAACCTATAACAATGTCTTACAACTGCGTCATATTAATGTAGCGGTCGCCAGATTTTATTTTCCGGGTGTCGGAGAGATCAAATTACCTCCTGCAGCAGATACGACATTCAGCTATTTTGTGGATGGGATTGTTTCCCCGCTGTTATTTTACAGCACTTCTAAAGGGCAGATTCAGCTGATCAGTTATTACAAGGCATCCGCCTTGCCTCTTGACTTTATCAAATTCTCAGCTACTCCAGGACGCCAAGGTGTTCATTTGAACTGGGAGACGGCAGATGAGATCAATACGAGTAATTTTAGGATTCAAAGAAGCCTGGACGGTCAGCACTATTCGGATATCCAACTTTTACAGGCAAAGGGCAAAACCCATAATACGTATCAATTCACTGATTCTATAAGTAGTCTACAATCAGCTTTTAGTGCCGATAACTCAAATAATTTACAATTAAGGGTCATTTATTACCGGATCCAGCAAACTGATCTGGATGGCCACTTTAGTTTTTCTCCAGTGGTGACCTGTTTGTGGTTAAATAAAGCGCCGATGTCGCTTTCATATTCCCTTTCCCTTTATCCCAATCCTGTCCGTAACAAACTTCATATTTCTGGAACGACTGGCCTTAGCTGGTATAGGATTTATGGCAGCACAGGGCAGCTCCTGCTCAAAGGCGCCATCCAATCTGACAATACGGTTATTTCTGTAACGACGCTGCCAGCTGGCATCTATTTTTTTGAAGCGGGTGCAAAGGATATTGTATATAAAAAGAAAATTCAGTTCATCAAAAAATAGAATAGGTGTAAATATTAAATATTTAAATAATCTCCATCCAAAATCTCAAAAAATGAAAAAGTTATATGTACTTTTAGTTGTGCTCTTCGCACTGATCTTCCATGCTGACGGCAAAGTCTGGCGTGTCAATAACACCATTGGTCTGCAGGCTGATTTTACCACTATAAGCGATGCGGTCAGTGCGGCCGCCGCTGGTGATACGATCTATATCGAAGGCTCCGCCACTTCCTATACAGGCACCACCATCAATAAAAAGCTGACAATCATCGGACCGGGTATATATTTAGGTGATCCAAACAACGGCAACAGACAATGGAACGTAAACGTTGCCACTGTCGGACATTTTGTATTTGCGCCTGGCAGTACCGGCAGCAAATGCGCAGGGTTATACATGAACAGCTATCAATACCTAAATGAGCAAAAAATTACTATTGAAAGATGTTTTGTCGAGCAAATAGTTTTCGCAAACGGCAATAATATCAATTGCGACCATGATACCATCAGGCAATGTGTTATTTACTCTGCTATTGTCTGTCAGCCAAACACCGGGACGTTTAGTGCGCAAGGAGAAATGGTGTATAACAATATTATTAGCGCAGGTATAGATTTTAGTAAAAATATGGCCAACACTTCTGTCTATTTTATTAATAATGATTTTGTCGCAAATGCAAATTCATACCGGTGTCAAAACTGTGTATTCCAGAATAATATTTTTTATAACCCGTTCTTCAGTGATTATGGCAGTAGCAATTATTTTGCCAATAATATTATAACATCGAGCACCGACGCCAGCAAAATAGCCACAGGTAATAATAATCTCTTTAGTGTTGGCTGGGCGACCATTTTTGCCACTTCCACCCCTAATATTTCCACGCCCCTTCCGGTTTTTCCCATGACGGGCAATTCATACTGGCCGGTAGCTCTCCTGCCATCGGCGCAGGAAGTATCAATGGCACGACCGTGGATTGCGGGGCTTTTGGCGGCCCTGCGCCTTATATTCTATCTGGTATGCCAAATATACCAAGTATTTATGCGCTCAGTGTTCCAGCTCAGGTTAATAACGGCACACAAACCATTGATATCTCTTTGAGCGCCGCAGCGCATTAGCCCTTACACTTTTCTGCCCTTCAATTTTAAACCATGCAATATATTCATCAAATACGCATCACCGTTGCCACCTTGTTCAGCCTGGTAGCAATAATGGTAACTGCGACAGCGCAACTAACAGGCCCGGTGAGTTTTTCTTTGCCGCCCAATATGCAGCCCGCCAATTTAACTGCCCTGGAGTATTATTTTGATGCAGACCCCGGGTTGGGACATGGCATTGCCATACCAGTTACCAGTGGCGCTACCTTTTCAATAAACCAATATAATGTAAGTATTGGGTCGCTTGCCCCAGGTATACACCGGTTATATCTGCGTGCAGAAAATTCTGATGGAAGTTGGGGGCTAACAACGGTGGGCGCATTTTATATATTATCCCCAGTGGGTCTTATCCCTCCCAATACACCTGCATCAGCTATTGTCAGCGCGGAGTGTTATTTTGATCAGGACCCTGGTCATGGGCAGGGCTCCGCCCTGCCTATACCACAGGGCACTGATGTAAACTTAAGTAATCTTGCTATTCGAGTAGATACCCTGACCAACGGCATTCACAGGCTTTATACAAGGGTCAAAAATGCCAAAGGGATCTGGAGTATTACTAGTGAAAGTGATTTTTATATAGTCACGCAGCAACAATTATTACCTGCAAATGAACCAGTGGCGGATATTGTAGCAGCTGAGTATTATTTGGATACTGATCCTGGTCCGGGCCATGGCGTTGCCATTAGTGTCCAACCGGGCAGTGATATTACTGTTCCCTCTATAGTCATTAATATTGCAGGGCTTGCCTTGGGGTACACCATATTTATGCTCGCACTAAAAATAGGGAGGGTAAATGGAGCATTACCACCAACAGTACTTTTTATATAGTACCTGTCAATTTCAGGTTTCCGCCCAATCAGCCTCAAGGGCAAATCACTGCAGTGGAATATTTCTTTGATCATGATCCTGGATTTGGCAATGGGACGATGCTTAGCGTTGCGCCAACAACAGATCTAACCAATTACCAGATCTCGGCAGATATCAGTAGTCTAAAGCAGGATTCTGTGCACACGCTTTATATCAGAACCCTGGACGGTTGGTCTGAAACTATTTCTAGTCGGTTTACCATAGGGACTGCCTTGCCTGTTAAATGGCTGACACTTACAGCTGCGAGACAACCCGGTAGTCAGGTATTGATTAAATGGACCACAACCCAGGATTTGACTGCGCTTTCTTTTAATATAGAAAGAAGCCTGGATGGTCAGCATTTTTTGCAAATAGGTCATACAGATGCCAAATCAGGGGTTCTGAATACAGAAAATAACCTGAGCTATACTTACCTGGATATCAGTGCCCCACAAGCAAGGTTGTATTATAGAATTAAAGAGACGGATAAAAACGGGCAATTTAGTTATTCGGATATCCTGCTCATTAATAATCAGGATCAGGCAGCCTCAAAATTCTATATCATTGGCAGTCCGGTCCAAAGCATTCTCAGGGTGCATCTTGGTTTGAACGTTGGACTTACTCCCCCCAGTCATCCTTCCAGCGATCCTTCTGGTGGGAAACTGCAGGTTTTTGACTTGGATGGCAGGATGGTCCTGCAGGAGCCTACAATGCCAGCTGCTATTCAGCAGCTAAATGTCTCCCGGCTCGCACCGGGTATCTATATCCTACGCTATAGGGACAAAACACAGGTAGAATCGGGCAAATTTATCAAACAATAGTAAGCAGGTCAGCAAGAATAACGACTAATGACAACTCGCTAAAAGCTCTTTTTTTGACTTGAATTCGCGAAGTAAAAATTCCCCCTTTTGGGGGAAGCGCTCAGTCGTTAACTCAGAATATATTTGTCCTATCAGATGTGGTTAGCTCCTATTATTTGCCAGGGCGATTCAGATCAACAAAAGCTGAAACTTCGCATAAATAAATTATACACTACGCACATATAGACGAATACAAAAAATAATATGTATTGAATAATTTACTTTTTATTTAAACCTCAATTAAACCTCATTTAAACCGAATAATAATGAAACCTTCATACGGATCAGCAAAAGCCTGCCTGCTTGCCATTATACTACTTTTTGGCATCCACGAAATTTCTAGTGCACAGCTTTTTAAAAAATTAAAACAAGTGGTAAAACAAACCGCCAGTGAAACGGTTCAGGACCGTGCCGCCTCAGCGGCTGGCAATGCAACCAATAACGCACTGGATCAGACGGGTAAACTTGGCGGCTTATTTAAAAAAGGCGAAAAGAATAACAATAGCAATAACAATAAGAAAAACAACACCAAGGATCTCAATGGGGCAAGCGGCACCACAGGTGCGCCTATTAAAGTTTCTATGACTGCTTATGAGAATTATGACTTTGTCCCGGGGGACACGGTGCTGTTTGCTGATGATTTCTCAACAGATCAGGATGGGGAATTCCCTAGCCACTGGGATCTGAAAAAGGGCCAGGCAGTTGTTAATAAAGTGGCTAATACGACTGCTTTTTTACTAACGGATGGCAATTACTGTCAGGTAATGCCCAGGATGAAAACTCCAGATTATCTCAGTCAGGCTTTTACCATTGAATTCGATACGTACACGGATGGGGAAGGAAATGAAAGTCCCATCGTGTATTTATCTTATATGGATAAGAATGGCAATAGTGAGGAAGGAGAAATAAGCTTTAACCGCGGCAGTGAGGAAAGTGACCGGGGCGATCTGTCTATGAGCAATTTCCCAAATGGCCTCGACGCTGACTTCCCGGAAAAATTAAAGGCGGGTTATATCAATAAATGGCACCACTGTGCCATTATATACCATAACGGCCAATTAAAATGTTATGTAGACCAGTTTCGGGTAATCAGCGTTCCAAATATTGGTTGTAACCCGACTGCCTTTGGATTTGAAGGCATTGGCCAGCAGGACCATCCCATTGTAATTGCAAATGTCCGGCTAGCATCTGGTGGCCAAATGAATATGATCGGGAAAAAATTTACGGCGTCTAAGATTGTCACGCATGGTATCACCTTTGATGTAGATAAAGCGGACATCAAAGCCCAAAGTATGGGGACGCTCAATATGGTCGTAAAAATAATGAAAGATAACCCGGATTTACACTTTGAAATAGATGGCCATACTGATAATACGGGGCAGCCTGCGCACAATCAAACCCTGTCTCTTGATCGGGCTACAGCGGTTAAAACGCAACTGGTTAAAATGGGCATCGACGGATCAAGGTTGACGACAAAGGGATTTGGCGATACCAGGCCGATTAGTGATAATGATTCCCAGGAAGGTAAAGCCAATAACAGAAGGGTTGAATTTATCAGAAAATAGATAAATCTAATATGATGTGTAATTGCAAGCTTATCCTACTTTGTGCCATTTATTTTATCGGCGTATCTGTCAAGGCCCAAAATTATGCCCAGTGGCCAGCTGAAAAGCCAAGAACGGGCTTTATTGAAAATGCACAAAGTAAACAAGTGCGGCTCCAAAACAGAACCCGCCCACAGGTAATCGCCATGCAGGACAAAATGCGCGCTTTTTTTAATGAAAATATGGAAGCCTTGTCCCAAAAAACCGGGTGGCTGGTGGTCGAATTAGATGAGTTTTGCTCAGATGGCAATGTTTATCATAATGAGGATGGAACTGTCCAGGATGTCCCTTTTAATAAATGTCCGCCTGGCAGCTTCAATATTACCTATCAGTTTATTGCAAACAAGGATTCTCTGGCGGCCTGGAAAATATATCAATCGAATTTTCAAAAGGCGGATGAGCAAAGTCAGCAACAGCGAAATAATGATGTCCAGGACATTACTCAAAGTCCAAAATATAAGCAGTATCAGGATTCAGCAAAATATTACATGCATCTATATACGGCTTATGTACAAAAACACCAGGATGAAGGTGTTGCTTTATTTACCAAGGACACACATCCCAAATATTACCAGCAAAAGCAGATGGAATTTATGGATAAGGCAACTGCCCTGACAGATGGACAAGTTAAGGCGGCTGGCGTAGATCAGCTGGAGGCAAACGGTGCAAAAATTGCCCGCAGGTTCCGTAATCACAGTATCGTTACCGTTACTTTTGAGGTCAATGCCTATAAAGAATACGCTGTAGATGGCAGTCTGGGGCCGATAGAATATACCACTACTCCCTTTTTAAAAAGTCCTGCCACCTTATCGAAATTGTATACCACTGGGCGGGATCAAACAAGTCAGGACCTGCTAAAATGGGACCACATCCTTTTAATAATGATGGGTCAATTTAATTTGCACCCAAATCAATATGGCGGATATGAGGCAGCATTTATGCAAAATGGGCAGAGTGATCTTTATACGCCCAAAAAAGTGACTTGCGGCCAAATCCAGAATATTTGCATCAAAATAAGCGGTAGCAAAGCGCATATCCAAAGACTAGCCGCTTTATTGGATACTAAAAACTATAACAACGTGATTTACAGCAAATAATTTTCTTTATACATTTAACCAAATAAGCTAAATTAGCAGTACGTAAGTATTACAAGACTATATCCTCTAATGATATTCAAAAAAACCCATATTTTGCAAATTCCAGCTACGAATTGTCAGCAATGATAAAAGTAATATTAACAGAAGATCATCCGCTTGTTGTTGAGGGGATAAAGGCTATGCTGGATCATCAGCCAGATCTGACCTGTATGGCTACCTGTGGCTCAGCAAGCGCTTTGCTCGGCCTGCTAAAAACCATGCAGCCAGATATTATACTAATGGATATCAATTTGCCTGACACAAGTGGCATTGATCTTTGTAAAGCAGTGAAACAGCTGTATCCTGCAATTGGCGTACTGGCTCTTAGTATTAATAACCATCCTTCGGTCATACGGCAAATGATGGATAACGGTGCTGATGGCTACTTACTCAAAGATGCGGAAAAATCAGAAATTATAGCTGCCATTAAGGCCGTAACCAAAAATAACTGCTTTTACAGTCATTCGGTCACCATGACCCTGCGCAATGCAGATAACCACCCCTTACCCTCTCTTACGCGCAGGGAAAGGGAAGTGCTGGAACTTATTTCTGACGGGTTTACCAACCGGGAAATAGCCGAAAAGCTATATGTCGACATCACAACCGTCGATTCTCATCGCAAAAATATGTTGGCCAAATACAACGTCAAAAACACTTCTGCCCTGATTAAACTGGCTATGATCAATCATTTGTTGTAGCAACAAAGGGGAAGTCAAAAAGTTTTCGTAAAAATTATTTTCAACCATTTTATTTCTTCTCGCTACTGATCACCAGGTGCGCATCAGGCAATCCTTTTGCATGGACCGTTAAATGGACATCCCCCTTTGCTGCCCGCTCACTTTTAATCACCACTAAGGCTTTTCCTTTCCAGGCTTTGCGTGAAGTAGTATTATATGGAGCCGGGTCTTGCAAATTGGCATTATCCACTCCTATGATGGATCCTGGTCCTTTAATATCAAAAGAAAGCAAATTGTCGGCACCTGGCTGAATAACCCCGTCTTTATCAACAAGTCTTACCTGTACATAGGACAAATCCTGCCCATCCGCTGCAATATGATCCCGATCCGCCTTTAAAATGATCTTGGCTACCTTACCAGCCGTTCTAAGTATCCGGGCATCAAATTCCTTCCCATTTTTAACGCCAACCGCTTTTAATACTCCTGCCTGATAAGGCAGGGTAAATATGGCCTTAAAAGCGGTGGAATCGTTGGTTGATTTTTCCCCGATTAATTGATCGTTAAGATATAACCTTACTTTCGGATAGTTGCAATAGACTTCTACATCTATGTTTCTACCTTCAAATCCAGGCCAGGTCCAGCTCTCCCAAGTGGGCCAGACGGCCCACTGAGTCAGCTTAATCTCTCCAGTTTTTGGGCTGGGCTCCCTGACTGCTAAGTAGAGCTGCTCTTTATTACTGTATAATAGACTCCTGTAATAAGAGATCGGTTTTCTATTGCCCATCAGATCAATGTCTCCACAGTAGGATCCATGCCAGGGAAAAAGAATCCCCTCCCAATGCTCTGCGGTCGGCTCTCCGGGATAATAATACCGACCAATACCGGATTCTCCCAGATAATCCAGTGCAGTCCAAACAAAATCACCAATAATATAGGGATGGGAATTAACCAGCTTCCAATTATTGTATGCGTCTCTTGGGTACGACTCTGTCTGCACGATAATCCGGGAAGGTACTCTTTCGTGATCTGCCTCTGCCCGGTGCAATTGATAATTATAACCAGCCACATCATGCACTGCCATCAATGGATCAAAGATTTGCCAGTCTTTATCCCAGGTGGTCATGGCAGAAGTGACTGGTCTTGTAGGGTCCATTCGTTTAATTTCATCAGATAGCATTTTGGCGGTTTTAACCGCTTGAGGTTCTTTGCGTTCAATAATCTCATTGCCAATGCTCCACATGATGACACTGGGATGACTCCTATCACGAAGTACCATGGCATCCAGGTCTTTTTTCCACCACTTATCAAAATACAGGGCGTAATCATATTTGTTTTTATCGGTTCGCCATCCATCAAAGGCTTCATCAATCACCAAGAGTCCTAATCTGTCACATGCATTTAAAAAAGCGGTCGATGGGGGATTATGGGCGGTACGTACGGCGTTAAAGCCAGCCTTTTTCAGTAGTTCAACCTTTCTTTCCTCGGCCCTGTCATAGGCCGCTGCACCAAGGCAGCCGTTATCGTGGTGTACACAACCGCCATTAAGTTTTACCACCTGTCCATTAAGTTCAAAACCTTTATTTGGTGTAAATTGGATGGAACGGATGCCAAAGGGTTTTTCTACTATTTCAACAGTTTGGTTACGCGACTTTGCTTTTTGCCCATTTGTTGTAAGTTTAATCCTTGCCGTATATAAGTTGGGGGATTGTAATCCCCAAAGCTTGGGATGTCGCAGTTTAACTCTTTGTATAATAGCCGTATCTTTTCCAGGAGCTAATTTAACTTCCTGCGATTTGTCCGTTGCTACCTGTCTGTTAGTTGCATCCATAATATTCGTTCCTACGATCACTGTGTGGGCTTGCTTATCCGTATTACTTACGCTTGTTTCAATTTGGACGGTGGCCACTTCAGGCGAAACTTTCGGGGTCGTAACATATACTCCCCATTGCTTAACATGCACTGGATCCTCCAAGGCCAGCCAAACGTGTCGATAAATACCAGATCCCGAATACCACCGGCAATTTACCTGACTGGCGTTATCCACTCTAACCGCTATTAAATTATCGCCGCCAAAATTAAGATACGGAGTCAGCTCATAACTAAACCCAGTAAATCCATAGGGATGTGTGCCTAATGAATGCCCATTGATAAAGACTTCGCTGTTCATATAGACCCCTTCAAAATAAATAGACAATTGTTTACCCTGCCAATCTTTGGGGACCTTGAATGTTTTGCGATACCAGCCAATTCCTGTCGGAAAATACCCTCCGGCATTGCCGGAGGGATTATTTCTATCTATTTTGCCCTCTATGCTCCAGTCATGGGGTAAATCCAATAATCGCCAATTATGGTCATTAAAATGAACACTTTGACCTCCTGAGTGTTCTCCAAGGGCAAAATGCCACCCATCGTCAAAGCGTTCATACCCGGATGCCTTTAGGTGATTTTGAGCACTTACATGCAGAACAGGGGCACAACAAATCAACAATACGGCCCAAAAATATCCACAACCCACCAAAAGATTATTACGGCTTAACATACATCAATTATAAGAAGTTAATCAAATCATTTTCCGAGCTCAGATGCATTCATTCACGGCATAGATAATAATATTCAAAAGATCAAAAAGGCACCTGTTGTTCAAATATATTGTATTTTAGACATTAAATAATATTTTTTGCGGAATAATTAACGCCTGACGCCTAGATGAAAAGGCTAAAAAATACCTCAAAATGCCTCCAAGCATGCTGTCGGCATATTGCTAGCTAATAGGTTGCTTCCTTTATTGTCTCAAAATAATGGCAGCCACTTATTTTATGGGTAAAAGGCCAAAATATACTGCCTAATCCAAAGGGTGTATTATCACCGCCCATTATTTCTATTTATTTCAGTCCATTATTAACTTAGACAAGTCTGCAGAGGCCATTATTCTTTCCATTTCTGTTTCAATAATTAACTGAACATCATTTTTAATCTGCTGATAGCAATTTTGTACGTCCTCGGCCTTTATATTTCTGATTTGAGGTATGGGTTGATACTGATCTTCCTCTGCTTTAATCCTTTTATGATCATTTTGGATCTCTGCATGGAACATCTTTAGTTTTATTTTCTCTTCTGGGTTGTCGGCTACAATGCCGACCATCTCGCCAGAGGAGAGCGTGGCTATTTTAGAGGCCGGGATTGCAGCGTCCAGCTGCATAGACCGGCTAAACGAGGTATCCATGGAATTTACAGACATACTGCGTCTATCCTGCATAATACGGCCAAATCTGTCAGAAAGCAACTTTGCGGTATCTCCTGTCACCTGACCCGCTATAATATTGCCGACAACATTAGCGATTACATCTGCCTGATCCCGGCCATAATCTTTACGTAGTTGCGAGAAATCCTGCACACCCAGGCAAGTAGCCACCTGGTTACTTCTGGCAGTAGCGATCAGGCTGTCCATGCCATTAAAATAAATCGTCGGAAACTCATCAAAGATCAAACTGGATTTTAGCTGCCCTTTTCTATTGACCAGTTTGATCATTCTGGAGGTATAGAGAGATAATACGGCTCCATAGACCTGCTGCTTCATATAGTTATTGCCTACGCAAATAATCTTTGGATCCTTAGGATTATTCAGATCCAGCGTAAAATCACTGCCGGATAAAACATAATACAAGTGGGGAGAACTGAGTCGGGCCATGGTTATTTTGGCAGAGCCTACCTGTCCCTCTAATTGCTCCATGGCTTTATTGGTAAAAGCCGTCACAAAGGGGTTGATCAAGACCTCGATTTCTGGTTCACTGCGCAGTACAGGGAACAGCTTTTCATAGTCCACCTGCATCAGCTCAATTACATGGGGCAGTGTACAATAAGCACCGTCTTTATACTTTCTAAGGAACCAGATGATGGCGGTTACAAAATTGATGGGTGATTCTACAAAAAAGTCTCCCGTCTTCCTTATCCACTCCCTATTCAGACCTAACATGATCGTACGGGCAGATTCTGTTGCATCCATAATATCGGTCATGGATTTGGGGTCCAGCGGATTACAGCGGTGCGTGAAGCGCAGATCATCAAAATTGATCATATAAAACTTAGGGGGCACCGGATACTTATCTGTATTATCTAAGATGGTATTGTAGGCAATCTTTGTCAGGTCATCAAATTTAAAGTCATAAATAAACATGGTAAAACCCTTTTGAATATGTTGAGTGATCACATGGCGGATCACAAAATAACTTTTGCCGGACCCTGGTGTACCGGCGACCAGGGTTCCCCTGAACGGATTGATAATATTGATCCAGGATTTTCGACTTTTGCCATCCAGTTGATAGATGGCTGGCAAATTGATGGAAAAAGGGCTGCTGCGCAGCCTTTCTTCCTGCGGGAAGCTTTCCTGCAGTTGATTGAATACGTCCTTTTCCAGCTTAAGGGTGATAAGCCTGGTTAGCTTAAGACCGCCATTTGCTATTAGCAAATAGCCTATGCCAGTTACGATCATATACATCGTAGCCAGGTTATTAAACCGCATATCCAAATATAAAATGAACCAACTACCCCAATAACAGATCATGCCCACAAGCAATATAATCGCAATGGATTTTCCGCGTAGGGCATCGCTTTTTTTGCCTTTTGTTCCTATCATCCCAATAATTAATAAAACCAGGGCCGTACACTTTGAGGTATTAAAGCCTGACAGGAAGGACATTTTACAAAAGTTAATGACGAGCCTTTCAACAATCGGATAAGTCAGATGCCACTGTTTAAAAGCATCATAGAAATAAAAATAGAAATGAAACAGCAGTACCACCATACTGGCCCCCATGATCATATTATTGATTTTCCTTAACGCCTGTGTATTTTCTCCGGTTTGCATAATTTAAAAATTGAATGGTATATAGAAATTTAGTAATAGCAGAGCGCTCCGATTGCCCTTAATATCCTTAACGTCTAATTATCTTTTATCCTTATAACCCTTTTTTCTCTCTAATTCAGTAAATCTTATCGGGAAATGCTAAGCTTTGAAGATCTATTTTTCTGGCTGAGCCGCAATTGTTTTTTGGCACTAGCCAGATAACCATCTTCCGGGTCTTTGTAATCATAATACAACCTGTCCATAAAGGTCATGGTCACCGGTAATTCACTGGCCGGATAGTTTTTTACTTCCGTTGCCGCAGGGGTCGTATTTAAAGCTGTATTTACATCACTACTTATCTGTTGGCTCGTCGCTTCGTTTAAAGAAAGGTGACTGACTACTTGACTCCCTATATTTACCCCACCTTCAACCTGCACCCTAACATCCTTTGCCTCAGTCAGCTTTAAGAAGACCGCTGCCCGGTACTTTTCGCCTAACGTTTCGTCTGTAAAGACTGCGCAGGCTGCATTGTCTATAAAAACTGCATCAAAGATTTTTCCATCGGGGTTTTTCCTAAATATTATGCGCAGTCCATATCTATGCAATAGCGCTTCCATTTGCGCCTTATCAGCGCACTCAAGCGCCTTATCCAATACATACCTCATTCGTTGCTTATTGGGTCCACAAAGGCCCAGATTGGATGCAAAACGCTTTTCGAGGTTATTTAAGGTTGGTTTGCCATAGATATTGCTCGCTTTAACGGGCACCCCCATTGTTCGATAGTTTTCATCCAACAAGCGGTACATCAAGCCGCCCGCTTCAAACATCTTACTTCCCGGGCGGCCTCTGTTGGCCAGAACACCAAACTGATTGAGGACTAGATTGAATTCGGGAAGTGAAGTGCATTTGTATTTTCTAAGCACTTCGGCTACGATCACAGCAATAGAAGTAGCCACCTCTGCCTTGCCATAAACGACTCTTTCCAGTCGCCCTGATTGCAGTCTTAGTACCTTTTCTTCTTTTTGAGCACCCGCTATGACCAACCCGTACTTTTCTTCCAGGTCATTGCTCACATTAAAGGATTTTCCGCCTTTATAGCCAAAGGCGTCTAATCTCTTACCACCATCTGCAATAATGACTGTTGGCACATGTATATGAGGATGACCGGCATCAAAATGCCGGTAAACCAAAAAGGGTTGCCCTTCGAGGCCCATCAGATTCATATAATCATTGGCGATCTGGATCAGTTTGCCATCATCCAGTAAATCCCGGTCAGAGAAATTAAGGGTAATATGCAAAGCATTTTTCTTGCACCTAGAATTCTGGCTGGTCAGTTTATCAAATACCTCCAATTTAGTTTTAAAATCCAATTCTTCTACAGCCCACGGAAATCCTCCAGCGAACAGCAATTTTGCATCACATTTTTCAACTTTTCCTTCATTATATAACAACACCTCTTTAATGGAGGAAACGGATTCTATTTTGGCAACCATATATTCGCAATTTTAGTCATAAGATGAAAAAAAGCAGGGCCTACCTCCTCCAGTAAATGATACTGCTGCTCAATTACTTTGGCTTCCACCAGTACCAGTTCTGAGAACTGTTCCTGGCTAAGGCGGATAACTGCCTGATTCATGCTAATGGCAATTAATTGAAGGCTTTTGCGGGAAGCAGCAAGGTCCCAGAGTATTTGATCCATTGTAGCATCACGGGTTTCAATTATTATTGGCTTATTGTCCAATATATGCCTTATAAGCGCACTCATGGTTTTAAATTTTGATCGCTCAAGCAATCCTTTATAAGCAGCGTATTTTTCGTGGCTTAGACCAATCCGAACTGTAGGTTGCCATTGTCTTTTTTTGTTTGCTTTTTGATCATTCATTGTTTATCTGATTTAGGATTTTATAATAGTAATATCATGATGCTTCAAGTAAGGTAATCTGGGCTTTACCTGAGCAGCCTACGCACTGGGTATATAGTGTCCTCTGGCACTAGTGCCAGAGGACACTATATACCCAGTGCGTAGAATAGGGATGGATTATTTGCACTCAGCTTCTCCTGACAATAAGGTGTTTTTTTAATTACAAGTTCTGGCACATCCAACCTTCAATAAAAGCCGTACAGCTTGAAGTGTCAAGAGGAAATTTGAAAACTTATGGAAACTTATCAGGCACCTAGCGTTTATATATAATAGTTTAGAAGTTTAGCCTAGAGATATAGGTGGTGATACTTAACGAAAACATTGCAAGGAGGTACCCTGTAGCAAACAGGCTATTGCGTTATAGGTATTCTTTTCCTTAACTATATGTATAAGTATAAAGCCAGATACCAGGTATAAAGCTGAGTACAATTGTAAGATTTAGATATGGGGCGTCAGTACTCATAATTCCAGGCCATGGACGCTTGAAAAAGATTGGAGCATTTTAGGTACTGTCTTCCAGGGTGAGGGACTGCAACAATTGTAAAGTTAGGATACATGGGTCTCTTTGTTTATAAAGTTTGATAGATATATTAAAAGGCTAAAAGAAGGTGAAAGGAGCCCAACAGTAGTTATTACCCTAATTAACCACCCTCTGGCACCCACTTTTTTTTAGCACGTCTAATGTCTACTTATATTCCCCAAAAAAGGTATCCAATAAGTCATATAATAAACAGCAATATTTTATTCGCTACTTTTCAGTTAGTTAGATATAATCCCATATAAACAAAACGTATTATTTGATGATCATTAATTTTCTATATTTTAGTGGAGCAATTTCGTAATATTTTTTAAATTCCTTGGTTAAAGATTTTGAGCTTATAAAGCCAGTTGCATAAGCGATGTCTTTTATGGGCTGATCCGTATTTAAAAGCAAATAAAGGGCATTGTCCATCTTTGCGGATCTCCAGTAGGCAAAAGGCGTTAAGTCATAGGCATTTTGAAAATGCTTCCTCAAGTCAGTTTCACAGATATTAAGATACTGTATTGCATAATACTTTGTATTCTCATAAAATTGAATATCCCATAAGAGGGCCTGCCTGAGCGTTTCGAGCCCTACTAGCACCCTTTTTTGCATTTTATCGAGCCCCTTTTTCCCATTTAATTGCCTTTTGTATAAAAAGACCTGGATTAATAACATGCGGCCAAAATACTCCAAAACCTCTGGATCTCTATCCTTCCTAAGCGCATACCTGGCCATTTCATCAATGGCACGGATAATCTCAGGACTTGGCCTGACATCATCGGCAAAAAGTCGCATTTGCCGATTTGCTTCATATTCATTTATGAATTGACCAATAATTTCAGGGTCCACATCTATGATTTGTTTCAGGGCTTGTATGGTGTAATGTAAATCAAATGTCCTGTGACGCATACCCTTGATCAATTTTACTTTACTGTCCATGGACAGGGTATGCGATAAATTAATGTATTGAGCAAATAAATAGCGCATTGGATGAGGCGCGGATCTTTGTTCCAGACCACCACTCATGATACAGTTTAGCTCAATACTTCTAATGGGGGCCCTGGCTCTGGCTATACCACTGGCAAAGATATTGTAGTTGCCATCCCATAAATTAAATGTTGGCACCTGAATGTTTTGATAGAGTATATTACCAAAGCCGCCTGTCACGCAAACCTGGTTGCTTCCGCCTATAATAGGCCCGTTATACCCTGCATAAGCGCCGCTGTGCCATAAGACATCACTTGAGCCCTCAAACATTAAATCAAAGAGTGCTTTCATACCTGTATAAATTTTAATCGCCCAACGGACTTAATTAGATAAAACCTCAGTAGTAAAAGTTGTCCTTTAGGACCAGAGATAAACCAAAATAAAGTAAAACGCTACGTAAATATATGATATTCAAACAAAAAAACAAGGAATGCTGTTATTTTTAAATTCCCATTTTCGTTAGCTACTACTTAAAATGATCGTCATTTTTAGTTCCTAAGTACTATAGATAAAATCTATGCTTCATAGTATTTATCTATATTTATTAACACTTTTATTCATTATCTTTATTATCCTTATTTGTTCTAGGTATGGATACAACAGGTATCCAATCGCAAATCAGCAAAAAATTCACTCACCGCTAAACTTAATCAAAATGGAAAACCAATCAAACGATCTTAGCAAATGTCCCTTTCATAATGAGGCATTAAAACACAATGTTGCGGGTGGAGGTACCCATAATCACGATTGGTGGCCTGGCAGACTTAATTTGCATGTACTGCGACAACACAGTAATCTCTCCAATCCATTAGATGACAATTATGATTATGCAAAGGCATTTGCAAGCCTGGATCTTGACGGCTTAAAAGCCGATCTCAGGGCACTTATGACCGATTCTCAACCTTGGTGGCCAGCTGACTTTGGCCACTATGGCGGTCTGATCATCCGTATGGCCTGGCATAGTGCGGGAACCTATAGAGTGGGCGATGGTCGTGGTGGAGCCGGCCAGGGACAGCAGCGGTTTGCACCGCTCAACAGTTGGCCGGATAATGTAAGTCTTGATAAAGCAAGAAGACTGCTCTGGCCAGTGAAACAAAAGTATGGACAACAAATTTCCTGGGCGGATTTACTGATTCTGGCTGGCAATGTCGCACTGGAATCCATGGGCTTTAAAACTTTTGGCTTTGCCGGTGGGCGCGAAGATGTATGGGAGGCCAGTGATGAAGTCTACTGGGGATCTGAAAAAACCTGGCTAGGCGGTGATGTGCGTTATGCCCATGGTTCGCCAGGAGTGGAAGAGAATCACGCTGTTTTACCCTCTGATGACGATGCGGATGGTGATACGCATTCCAGGAATCTGGAAAAGCCCCTGGCTGCCGTACAAATGGGTTTAATATATGTCAATCCAGAAGGACCGGATGGGAATCCGGATCCCTTAAAAGCAGCCAAAGATATCAGAGATACTTTTGGCCGTATGGCCATGAATGACGAGGAGACGGTAGCACTGATTGCAGGCGGGCATACCTTTGGCAAAACGCATGGAGCGGCACCAGCCACCCACGTCAGCCACGAACCAGAGGCTGCCGAGCTGGAAATGCAAGGCCTGGGCTGGAAAAGCAGCTATGGATCCGGTAGTGGCCCCGATGCTATCTCCAGCGGACTGGAAGTCACCTGGTCCAAGACGCCTACTCAGTGGAGCAATAGTTTTTGGGAAAACCTCTTTGGTTTTGAATACGAACTGACCAAGAGTCCTGCTGGTGCGCATCAATGGGTGGCCAAAGACGGCCCGGAAATAATCCCCGATGCATTTGATCCCCAAAAAAAGCATCGGCCTACTATGCTTACCACCGATCTGTCTTTAAAATTAGACCCGATTTATGGCAAAATATCCAGACATTTTATGGAACATCCAGATGAATTTGCGGATGCCTTTGCCCGGGCCTGGTTTAAATTAACCCACAGAGACATGGGACCACGTACCCGGTATTTAGGTCCAGAGGTCCCCGAGGAAGAACTGATCTGGCAAGATCCTATTCCCGAGGTAAATCACCCTTTGATTGATCAAAATGATATAGCAACGCTCAAACAAACCCTTTTAAATGCCGGATTAACTGTATCTGCTTTGGTCACGACTGCCTGGGCCTCTGCTTCAACTTTTAGGGGGTCTGACAAACGAGGCGGAGCGAATGGTGCACGCATTAGATTAGCACCACAAAAAGACTGGATCGTCAATAATCCAGTTCAGCTGCAACAAGTATTAAATAAATTGGATGAAATCCAACAAGCATTTAATAATACGCAAACGGATGGCAAAAAAGTATCTCTGGCGGATCTAATTGTCCTTGGCGGCTGCGTCGCCATTGAAAAGGCCGCAGCAGATGCTGGCGAAAACATTGAAGTACCTTTTACGCCTGGCCGCATGGATGCCAGCGCTGACAAAACTGATGTGGATTCCATTGCATATTTAGAACCACTGGGTGACGGGTTTAGAAATTACCGCAAAGAAGGCATCCAGGTATCCCAAGAAGAACTCTTAATTGATAAGGCACAATTATTAACGCTTACGGCACCAGAATTAACGGTGCTGATCGGGGGGATGCGTGTGCTTCAAACGAACTTTGATGGTTCCAATCACGGGGTTTTAACCCAAAGGCCTGGCGCACTCACCAATGATTATTTTATTAATTTACTGGATATGCGTACAGCATGGAAGGCCTCAACAGAGAACAGGCAATTATTTATCGGCAGTGACCGCGCCAGTGGGCAGGCTAAATGGACAGCCACCCGGGCAGATCTGATATTTGGCTCCCATGCAGAACTTCGTGCTCTTGCGGAGGTATACGCCTCATCAGATGGCCAACATAAGTTTATAAAGGATTTTACGGCCGCCTGGAATAAAGTCATGAACCTGGATAGATTTGATTTACATAGATAGGCCTGACAGCAACGATTATTTTCAGCAGGATTTAGAAAGGAAAAGGACGCACTAACCGAACCAAGGTTGCGACGCTTTATCATTTATTCTTCTTGCGTTTTTAAATTGCTAAAAAAGAGGCCACTAATAAAGGGTAGAATTTTTCTACCCTTTATTATGTCTAGAAACTGCCAAAAGATTCTAATTAATCCTAAAATTCAAGTTCACTTAACGCCAAGTCCTTTTTGGGAAAAAGCCATCCAGAATATCCAAGGTAATTTCAAAGCTGGGATATAAACAATAAGATTATAGTTCTTCATTTTTGGAATAACTAGATTATATTCTTTGGCAAGCATCGATAATTCCAAAATATTATTCAATTTCAATTTGTTTAAGACCCGCACCTTATAGGTGCTCACCGAAGAAATACTTAAGGATAATTCACCAGCGATTTCTTTAATATATTTTCCTCGTAACAAATTATTCATTACGTCAAATTCTCTTTTGATAATAAAGAAAATGGATTGGTCTTTTGTCCATTATCACACTCAACATTCATTTCCAAAAAATCGTTTTCGCCTCTAAAATAGCGTTTACCGTCTATAATATGCAAAAGCGCTTCCTTAAAGCGATCCACCATCTCAAAAGCACAAATGTAACCATAGGCGCCAATATCTAAATACCTCGGAGCCAATATTTCCGGCGCGCCTGGCCCAATAGCTAAAATCCTGATGGATTTATTTACGGCTAAAGCCTCTTTGATTAATTTGAATGTGTTTATTCCATTCATATTGGTGCTGCTGATGACCAAATCATATTTTTGGTTTTTGAGTTTATCATAGGCTTTTTTTAGGGATTCAGCAAAACCGATTAGGATATCTTCTCCCAGCACCTGCCTTGTTAAGAATTCTAATCCATAAAGAGAGGGAAAATCTTTCGATGCAATTAGAATGGAAATGGACATACTAATAAGGGAATAAAGGATAATCAAATATAATTTACATATAATGCCTCAACCAACCACAAACCTTGGTCTGCTCAGTTCACTTCATATGGACGCAATAAAGCGACCTAAAATAAGCCGACCAGAATTTAGTGGGGAGCTAAACTTGACAAAAAAGCAATATCCTGTAATATTCAAATGTATTTAAACATTGACCCTCAAAATAATTTCTTGTTGGTAATTTTAAAGGGATAATAGAATATGCTGTTTTTGAAATTGCACAAATTCTTTTGCATAGCTGAATCAGCAGGCTGAGTATTACTATCTTTCAGGCAGAAGCGTCTCCTCCTTCCCTTTTAATTTAAAGATATCTTTGTCGCAATAAGCAAATTTAAGTTCTTTCATAACATACGTTCGTTCGTAGATGTAAGCCTTTTCAAGTGTCATTGACCGGTCTGTTACTCTACTAAATCCACCTTCCAAAAAATAAATCAATACCCTCAAAATGCCATCTCACACGAATAACGACCACCAGCCAAACATGTTTGACCCGTTAACATGCGCAAAGGTAATTAATAAAAACCGCAGGCTATGTAGTATATTTACGACACAAACAGATAAATATTACAACTTTATATATCTGTCAAGATTCTCATTTTTTGTTCACTTTCGAGCAACTGAAACAAAGCTGTATTCGCATAACAATTATGTAAATAAAGACAAGGCAGCACATCAATTTAAGGGGATGACGGAGAGTATTTCACTAAAAATAGCAGAGGGCAAACTTCATCATATAGGCAGCGGATACGATACATCATTAAATAAAAAACACAATCTTCTTGGCACAAAAAAAGGCGGTATTTTTCAATACCGCCATTTAATTGTTCATTAAAACGAATCTAATCTATCCATGCTAGTCATTATCTAGCAATAAAAGCATGTTATTTTTTAATTAATTTAATACGCTGACTGCCTGATTTGACAAAATAGATGCCTTGCGCTAATCCCTGGACATTAAGATTTACGCTCTTAACGCCTGGTTGTACCCCTTGGGTCATTACATTTCTACCACTTACATCATAAATATATATGATACTAGCTGGATTCATGATGGTGATATGGTCTCCTGCTGGATTAGGATAAACGCGGAGGCTATTTAAAATGCCATTTAAGCTTTTAACAACTGAAAGGACATTTTCTCTGCCACTCAAATCAACCTGTACCAACCGGTAGTAGGCAGTTTGTTGCAGAGGATCAGCATCCACCAGCGTGTAATTAAGCTGGCTAGTGCTATTACCCGCATTGCCTAAACTGTTTTTAAACCCAATTGCTTTCCAGGATTTACCGTCTGTACTTCTTTCAGCTCTAAAACCTTTATTCTGCGATTCAGTAAAAGTAGACCAACTCAAAATAGCTGTTTGCCCTTTTCTTACCACATTAAAATCCTGCACACCAGATACTGGCAAAGTGGAATTAATACTAATTTGAAGTTTTCCGGTATTGGTCGTACCGTGTCCGTTATCAACTGTATAAGTAATTTCATCTAAAGGACCAGAAAAACTTCCATCAGGTTCAAAAGTAAAACTACCATCTGGATTAACATGTAAATTACCTTTGCCTGGCAGCTCGATATCCGAACCATTAGTAGCGTCAACGGGGTACTGCTGACCACCGATAGTCACCTCAGTTACGACAAAGCCTGCTGCATTATCATTGCCGTCATTATCCAGGACATTGCCGGTTACAGTACCTCTTTCAACATTTGCAACGTCATCAACCGTGCAAGGAAAAGCATAAATTTCGGCGTTCACACCATCTGCTGATTGACAATTACCGTTACCGATCGTGATATTATTATAAACACCGGCAGCAGCACTGACATCAGCCTTCCCTGCAGTAATCTGAACATTTTGCAAGGTGCCTCCCTGATAAGCCAGATCATACACCCCGTCATCCACACCGGTAATATTTAGGTGAATTATACCATTACCACCGCAGGTTGTTGGGGCTTCAGTAGCAGCTTGTCCACCCTCCGTATTCAGGCTAATCACAGGATTATCAATTGCATTGAGCCCATATCCTTTACCTTCCATAACAGTCGGTCCAGATACTTCCTGAGTGACCGTAATTTTATTCTCGGCATCTGGATGCCATGGAATAGCATTAAATTGCGCTCCAGCCATTAATTCTACAGGATAGAGCTCACCTCCTGAGCTTTTTACGACAAACATTTTAATGGACCCGTCTGGCAGTATCTGCACGCGCACAGTCGGATGTGCTTCATCGCCTTCTAACTCCCAAATGCTCCTGCCATTCTCAAAGTCTTCTCCATCCTGATATTGAATATTGACCCCACTAGTACCATCACTTTGGAACTGGATTTCCTGGGAAGCTAAATCTATTCCGTTAATTTTCATGTTAAAGGAGTTGTCTAGCTTGTAAATATCAAACACAAAACCATTAGAGGTCGCTGGTTGGGTCATAGCCTTTGTAATCACCGTCTCAGAGCTAGTCTGATCAGTCCAGGAAAAATCATTCCCGTTGATGGGGGTTGAGCACACTTCGTCATTAATCGTAATGGATACTTGGGCAGTAGCCGTATTCCCTCTTTTATTACTAATGCGATAAGTTAACTGATCATTACCAGTGTAATCAGCTGCCGGCCAATAGTTGATAATGCCCGTGTTTGGATTGATTTCGGCGGTACCATGGCTTGGATTCGCCTCAATAGTGGTTTTGTTTGCAACATAGCCAGCGTCATTGGCCAGCACTTTGATGGTCACCGGCATATTCTTTCCGGTGGTAGCCGCGTCATTGGCCGCACTCGGCGTCTGTGCAAATGCCACAGTTCCGAGTAGCGCAAAAGCCATTAAAAACGAGGCGCTTTTTATAAAGGTTTTTGTTGATACAAAGCCGCGGCTTTTAACATCACCGCTTGCCTGTTCATGACATGTGTAAAATTCTCTTTTCATGTATTTGTTTTAAAAATTAAAAAAATGACCTTTCGATTCAATATTTATAGTTGGTTAGCTTTTATAAACTTCTTTAAGATTATTCCCAAATGATATCTTTTCAATATTCCTGCATAACGATATATTATGGTTTGCCAGGTCAATAAAATAGGGTTGATAAAAGCAGATTAAGGCTTCTATCTTCATATTTAAGTATTTAAATAATTCATTTTCCCTTTAAATAAATAAAACGATCCCTTAGGACTAAGGGGCTCCTTACTCCTGCATTCAATATTATCACTTAAGGAATTTCCGGCCAGACGCACCAATTAAAGTTTTGGATTGGGAAAGCCAATTACTTTCCGGCCGTATCGTTTTAAATTATTTAATAAACTATCAGATTGTCCTATTTTTACTCATATTATTTAAACCAATTCTCTTAAAACATTTTGTAAGGCTTCCTGTCAAAATAAATTCCTTAATTCAATAGTTATTATTGCCTAGTATAAATTATATATCTGTAATATTTGAAATTTACAAAAATATCTATATCAAAAATTGTGGCGCAAAAATACATATCAATTCTACAAATCCTAGTAGCTATTTGACTACAAAAAATAAAACAACAGTTTCAAACCATAAATTTCATTTTTTTTATATTAATTAAGCAGTGGCATTTTAAGATTCCCAATGGCCACCTAATTTTGGGGTTGTTCAGGCAGCTTTTATGTATTACAAAAAATAATGATTAATTTAATCAATTTTAGTTAATACATTTTAAAAAGTATAAAACCATCATCTCTTCTCACAATAAAGAGCAAAGAAAATGCAATTATCTTATGGAGCAGCCAGTCCACAATCCTACTACTCAGTGGAATTTAAGGTCGCAGTCTTTAATTGCAGCCCTATTATTTACGTTATCTTTGCAATCAGGGCGCTATTTGTTAATATTATTTCGATGGTATCGAAGGCCGTATCATCAAATAAATAAAAGGATTCTGTCTTCTAAAAAAACTGGGGCCTTCTTTTTACCATTACAATGATAAAAAGAAGGCCCCAGTTTTTTTACGTCCGTTAATAACCAAAAATAATTATGCTCCTATAAGTCATCAGGATAAAGGACTGGCTCGCCTGAGCTTTTGATGATGGCCATTTGTGCCTGCTGCCGTTTTAATTGTTTGGTCAGTAATTTTGCAAGCTTGCGAGTCAATTTGGGTCTTGCGCTTGCCAGATCATGCTGTTCTTTTATATCTTCTTTTAGATTATAGAGCTCCAAACGAGCATATTTCTCAAAATAAATCAGCTTCCAGTTTCCTTTACGAATGGCACAAGTCCAGGAACAATCCTGGCTTTGAGCTCCCCCACCCAGCCGTTGGGAAAATTCCAAACCAATTCCCTTTGATTATTGACTTTTTTAGGGTTTTTAAGATAGGGCATCATGCTTTGTCCGTCTATTTTTTGTACAGTACGGTAATTTTTTATGCCTGCCATTGATAATATAGTAGGATAAAAATCCTGTATAATAACTGGCTGATCAGAGACGCTGTTTGCTAGGGTCACGCCGGGCCATTTGATCATCATGGGTTCTCTGATGCCGCCTTCATATAGCGATCCCTTTCCATTGCGCAGGGGATAATTCTGGGTATTATCAGCACCTTGCCTTGGCGCATGGGAGAATCCCCCATTATCAGACATAAAAACGACAATGGTATTTTGATCCAGGCCTTTTTCTTTAAGATAGTCCAATAAGTCGCCCAGGCTTTTATCCATGCCCTCAACTAATGCTAAGTATGCAGCCTCAGGCTTTGTATAGCCCGCATCTAAATATTTCTGCACAAAACGTTTATCTGCGTTGTAGGGTAAATGCACCGCATAATGTGCCATATACAAAAAAAATGACTTTTGTAGTGCTAATGCGGTATCCATCGCTTTTTTGGCTTCAATCGTCAGATCCTCTGTTAGAAACGTAGGCGTTCCCCAATATTGTTGCATATTAGGAATATCAGCCCTTACATTAAAATGATCCGGGTCATACCCAAAATCAGCCTCCGCCAGATAGGAAGCCGGATTCCCGGCGGCACTGCCTCCAATATTTTTTACAAATCCAATATTCAAGGGATCGGCACCCGGAGTCTGATATGCACCAAAATGCGCCTTCCCGCAGTGAATGGTATAATAACCGTTTTGGCGAAGAATCTCAGGTAACGGTGTAGCATAAACACTACGGCTATCCCCGGGTACCGGGCTCAGGCCATTGACATTCCAATCCGGTGCTTTCAACAGGGAATCCTTTGCGTCTACCGCTTTATCCTTAAACATGGTCCAATTGGTTACCCTATGTCGCCCGGCTGACATCCCAGTCATCAGACTCACTCTGGATGGGGTACATATTGAATTGGCATAGGCATTGGTGAATTTTTCAGCGGTGGCCGCAAACGCAGCCATATTGGGTGTCCGGAACTTTCCATTCTGGGCAGTAGTACTGTCCCAGAACGGAACCGATGTATCTTCCCACCCCATGTCATCCACCAAAAAAAGATAATATTCGGCCGGGAAGGCTTTATTTCAATTTTTTGCTTTGAGTTTTGATCGGAGGACTCGATGACCCGCTGTGCCTGTACGTTTAACGTCAGCATAATCATTAAAGTGCAGCCTACCACACACCTAAAATTTCTGTTATACATTTTTGGCCAGTTTAATATTATAATATAGTTCATTTTGTTTTACAATTATAAAAGATACATCCTTACTGCACTTCCAGTAACCACCCCTTACCTGGTTTCACTTCAATTGCACCGGTACCCTTAAATGCTTTGCCTGGCTGAAAATCCTTAATATCACGGGCTACAAAACTGATTTGTTCTGCTGAAATCCCCAATTTTTCCCAGTTTAGCTTTAAATGTACAGTTGTTGCCGCTGTGTCCCAGCTGGCGAGTGCGATTAATAATTTATGCCCATTTCTATAAGCTGTAGCCAGCACTTTGTCATTATCCGTCGTAACGGCAGGATTTTTTCCCAATACCCATACATCGATGCATTTTTGATCCCAAAATGATCCAGTTCCTCCCAAATAGGTTTGGGATTACAAAGTTTTCCATCTGTTGGACAACCGTCCCGGTTGGTCATCCCATATACCATGCCCGCCAGGGATTCCCACCACTAAAAAGCATATCTCCCATTAACCCAAAAGGGATGCCTGAGGTTTCCACCAACCAGTTATCAGGCTGCATTTTTTCATAATGAAAATTCTCTCCGAACCATAACTTATTGATATAAGGGAAAAACTCCGTATACTGCGTTGCCGGGCCTTTTGAAAAATCGGTATTAGAATGCAGATCAATCATGCAACCCGGTTTGACCATATCCATGACTTTGCGCATTCTTTTCAGCATATCCCTGTCATAGGCAACATCATCCAAATAAAGTCCATCAATGCCTACATTTTTAACAAGCCAGCGAAGTCCCTCCACATAATAGTTATACCACCTGGAATCACCACTGGTTTTAATAGCCGCATCGCAGGCTTCATACCCGTCAATCGGTGTAAACCATTGTACATCATAATGGCTTACTAAATGCTCCCTTAACCATGGATAACCTCCACCAGATCCATCGCTGAAGATCTCCGTCCCCAAACTTCTGAGTGCCCATATTTCTGCGCATTGGTTAGAGAGTTCACGGATCGTATAATAAATCTTGGTTTTAATGCCCAATTTATGGAAATGGTCGACAAAAGCCCGCATGCTATCCACCATAACAAATGGATAATTTATATAAGGATTAATCCGGTTGGCGTGGTGTACATTAATAACATTTACACCTGCTTCAATATCTTTTTGTCCAGGAAATGGATTGCCGTAATTTTGATAATATCTGTTGGCAAACTGAGCAGATGTATTTAATTTTTGCACCGGAGTAAGCAGTAGTGAGAATTCAAGGGTCAAAACGCTGTCCTTTTTAAATAATTCTTTACCCGTATAGGTGGAGGTACTTACCAGGTTATTGTAAGTCCTGATTTTAAAACCACCATTATTGTTATTATACCAACTAGGCGGCGGTGCAGGATGATATAAGTTCAGCATGGGGCCATTATAAGTAGCTCCCAAAAACTTACAATAAATACCTGCGTTATAGGTCCCAACCAAAAGGAATTTTGAGGTCCACGCCACTTCCAATCATATGAGAAAGGCGTGTAACCTCCATTCATACCAAAAGGCTTTCCGCTTCCCATACCCATAAAATAGGTTGCCAACTGCTTATTTACTGGAATTTGTAAACTGATATCATCCATTGCAGCATCTTTTCTTGCCCTGATAATCACTTTATAGCCTAGATAACCGTCGGATTCCATTTGTCCCTGATAACTTACCCCAAAGCCGCTGTTTTCATAAGCAGTCTCCCATGCGACTTTACCGGAAGCCTGGTGAGTAAAATGAAGTTTCTGGCCGGGCACAACTACTAGCTTGCCCTGCTTTTCTATTCCTTGCATGGACAGATCAATAGGACCCGAAAGCAAGTTTTCCCCGCCGATAATGATATCTTTAGGCAACCCTAAAGCATTGAGCTGAACAGTGCCAGTACCTGCTTTTATGGTCGCAGTGCTTTTATCGACCAATAATGGACGGCTTTCAGCCGTATTGTGATCATCAATACCAAGGCGAGAATTCAACCACCTAAGCCTGGAAAGCCGCCAAAGATCCTTATCTCCTCGGTCAGCAAGCAGTTTGCCCCGAACATTTAATTGCACATTGACAAACCGGGCAGCTCCAGCTGCATCCTTGACCTCCACTGTGAAAGTATATTTTCCAGGATGCGCTTCTTTAGGTATATCCACACCCAACCACAAGGGTTGTACATGGCCTTTGGGTACATGTACTTTTTTGACAAAATCTTTTCCTTTACTATCTACTCCCTGCGTATTAAAACAAGTTATTTTAAAAGGGGCATTTTTATAGGAAACCTGAATATCTGAAAGACTATCCGTGCTAGCAAAAACACCAATCTGAAATACATAATATTCATTTCTGTCGGCCTCTACCGAGAAATGATTGTTCCCCGCTCTTGCTGGACCTTTTTGGATCCACCTTAAGGGCAGATCATCAAACATCTTTATCGGATGTTTTCGGTCCTCAAAAAAGAGTAAAAACGGATCCTTATATTTTGCAACAAGTGCTTCAACTTCCCTTTTCTTTGCGACAATTTCCATGGGATAAAAACTATCAAATGCTGTCCTAGCCTGGATGACAACATTGTGCGCAAGCGGCAAACGCCTCTTAGCTGTTAACCCAGCAAGCTTTTTAAGCCATGCATCATCAGCCTTTGGCTGGTGATGCAGATAATCACCCTGGAAGCCCCCTTCCCACTTATGACCGGACCAAGGCATATAATAAACATAATAAATACCACTGCCACTAACCGGGTCAAACACAAAGTCCCCTGTTTCTCTGTCCAGGTGGTTTATTTTGATATTATTTATTTGTTTTCCTGTACTGTCTGTAATTATCACGACCTTATTTGCCGCATCTTTATCGCGTCTGCGCCAATCAACTTTGACTTCAACAGCATGAGATGTGAAAGGGACATCTACGGCCAGGCGGTGATTCCCCAAACTATCTTGCCACAGCTGCCCGGCAACCTCAAACTGAGGTGTTTGCCCCTGAACCGTTCCTATTAACCCCGCGAGGCACCCAATCAATAAAGCGACTGAAGTAACACAAAAGGAAGGAAGTTTCACCCAAATATTCATATACTATAATTTTGTTATTTTCTATTTGATCGTTTGTAATACCTGCATTACAACAATTTAAATTTTGGAAAGAGTAATTCGTATAATATGTAATACATATAATAAAAATAGCCAAAAACACTCCAAATTACTCAAAATACATATAACTCTTATACACAAACGATTGCCTTAATTGTATTTGCTCCAAATATTTGCCTATACGCTTACAAAGGACAGACAAAGGACAGACGCGGAGCATTTCCAACTATTTTAATTTCTCCGAATGACTACCTTTGCCAGACTTTTGTAATTTTTTCTACCTAAACCCCACTGAGGATGTATCCAAAGGATTTATTGCAACAAATAGCGTTCATCAAAGAAATTGATAAGATTAAATACATTGAGCGCAGAACCAAACTCTTCAACAGTGACAGACGTGAAAATGACGCCGAACATAGCTGGCATTTAGCACTTATGGCACTAGTATTGGCCCAACACGCAAATGAGCCTATTGATATATTAAAAGTAATTAAAATGTTGCTCATTCATGATCTGGTAGAAATAGATGCGGGTGACACATTCCTATTTGATACGACAAAGAATCATGATAATACGGAAGAAGAAAGAACTGCCGCCGCAAGAATATTCGGGCTACTTCCAGAGAAACAGGCAGAAGAATTTAAAGCCATCTGGGAAGAATTTGAAGCCAGGCAAACCGCAGAAGCCAAATTTGCCAGATCTATGGACAGATTAGAACCTTTGTTACAAAATGTATCCAATAAAGGAGGCACCTGGCAGGAATTCAATGTCGGATATAGCCAGGTACTTCAAAAACAAAATGTGCATGAAGCGATCTCCACCACCATTGATCATTATGCAAAGGAATTAATTCAACAAAGCGTGGAAGCTGGCATTCTGAGAAAAGACTAATAACTTAAAAAAATCCCTGCAACCTAAAAATGGTAAGCAGGGATGGCACCATGATGATAATGATGATGATGATGGCCATTTAAAGTTCAAACTCCTAAAGATTATTAACCAAGGCCAGGAATATCCGCTCTTTTCATCCATCTGAGCACTATTGAACCTCTATATTTTGAGTTTCTGTGGTATGTGCACTAAAGTAACCCAGCACCGTTGGCATTATGTTGGTCGGCGGATTTGAAGGGGTGACACCACCTCCCGGCCCACCAGAACCTTCTGAAGATTCCAATGTGAACCAATAGGTATAAATAGGCAGATCAACACATTGCATTTCTACCCTGACAGAATCACCCACCTTCACTTTAATGTCGTCATCATTAATCTGGAAATAGTAGGTAACCTCCCTCCCATCCGTTAAACGGTCACTAGTCGTATATACCTGTTTGATCAGCGTATCATTTACATGCAGCAAAAAACGATATTGGTTCTGTATATTTATTGGATCCTTGAACTTTATGGCGATGCGTCGTTCGTTTTCATCGTCACTGATTTCCTTTTTCTGCGCCAAAACACTATCAATTGGAATAAAACCCGGCATCTGGGAACTGGCTTGGTAGGTTTTCCCATCAGAGATGACGGTCAAATAATAAATTTCGCCCGCGATTCCTGCAAATGAATCAGAAGTATAAACGCCGGGACGAGATTCCTTAAAAAGGTAACTTTTCCCATTATTACTTCGTACACTTACCTCAGCACCACTCACTGGAGGGTATTCATTTGGCTGCGAAAAGGATACATTTTGTGTCAGGTAAATCACCTGAGCTTCATTTTTATTAGTAATATTGGCCTCAATCACCAGTTTGCCGACGTCATCTCTTAAATTAAGGTCCACAACACGCTCGCAGGCACCACTCATTAACACGATCAACAGTATCAAAACGGGATAAATATTTGTTTTTTTATTATTCATTATTTAGAATTTAAAGTTCCAGGTTATAGATGGAATAGGTACAGGAAATAGACTAGTTTCAACCGCCTCAGTCGTATTGGGTTTCGTTTTGCTATCGCGGAAGGTAATTATATAAGGATCGTGGCTAGCGTATACGTTATAAATACTGAATGTCCAGCTGGTTTGGTAATTTTTATGTTTTTTCCCTTCCAAGGTTGCGCCAATATCTAAACGGTTGGTTGCCGGTAACCGATAACCGTTTCTTTCTGAATACGAATAAGTCGTGTTACCACCAATGCTATATTTACCAGTCGGATAAGACACAGCATTGCCTGTACCATAAATAAAGGAGGCTGAGAATGACCATCTTTTATTCAATTTGTAAATCCCTACTATGGACAAATCATGTGTTCTGTCTTGGCGGGCAGGGTAATATTTGCCATGGTTAATCGCAGCAAAACTACGCTCTGTTCTGGAAAGTGTATAACCAATCCACCCATTTAATCGTCCATACTTCTTTTTTAAGAATAGTTCGAGCCCGTAGGCCCTCCCATCACCATAAGTCAGCTGAGACTCAACTTCTTTATTAGCGATAAATTCTGCTCCATCTTTATAGTCAATTTGATTTTGCAACCATTTGTAATATAATTCAGCAGAAAACTCAAATTGACCATTTTTAAATTTACGAAAATACCCTGTCGAAATCTGATCTGCAATCTCGGGTTGGATATTCTCGCTACTCATAACATAAAGATCATTAGGGGAACTACTAGTAGAGTTACTTAGCAAATGAATATTTTGTGTATTTCTATTATAGGACAGCTTTATCGAAGAAAAGTCATTTAGTCGATAGCTGGCAGAAAGGCGAGGCTCAAGATTCAGATAAGATTTAACCAATTGTCCGGAAGTATAATCTTTGCTACTAATAGTAGAACCATCTGGATTGTACTTAGTGAATGTACCAGGCCCGACAATAAACATATCAGAAAGCCGGATACCGGCCAATACATTTAAGCGGTCTGTAGCCTTCCAATGGTCACTTAAATAAGCCGCCGTCTCAAAACCATAGCGCCTTTGAACATGCTGATCATTAAAGCTCGAGCTATCAGTCGAACTAATATCACCTGGTGCAATTTTATGATGTATTACACTAGCGCCTAATTTAAATGAATGGCTGCTATTAAGTTTATACTCCAAATCCTGTTTAAAACTCAGATCTTCAATTTTTGAAGTAAGGTTAAATTCATTACCGTTTTTTAATTGCTCAACTGTATAATTATAATTATTATAAATAAAATAAGTATTTGAAAAGAGTCGACTATTAAAAATATGATTATACCGAAAAGTACCCGCTACATTACTCCAATGAAGACTAAATAAATCCCTGACACCCATTTGATCCTTACCATAATACCCCGAAAAGTAAATCCCATTTTTATCATTAAATTTATAATTAGCTTTGACATTCAAATCATAAAAGTACAAAGAGCTCTTTTTAACCGCAGTATCTGAGGACAATTTTAAAAATAGGTCTGCATAGGTTCTTCTGCCACTCAACATAAAGGATCCTTTATTTTTCACAATTGGCCCTTCCAACTTTAACCTGGAGGCAATTAACCCTAATCCGCCTTCCAAAGTAGTTTTTTGGTTATTACCATCATTCATTTTAATATCCAACACGGAGGACAACCGCCCACCATATTGAGCTGGCATACCGCCTTTATACAGGCTCACATCTTTAATAGCATCAGAATTAAACACCGAGAAAAAACCAAAAAGATGCGCAGCATTATAAATTGGAGCGCCATCCAACAAAATAAGGTTTTGATCTGAGGCGCCTCCTCTAACATAGAATCCCGCATTACCTTCTCCCGCAGATTTAACCCCCGGCATTAAGGAAATCGTTTTTAAAACATCTCTTTCACCCATAATAACCGGAACCATGTTTGCTTGTTTCATGTCCATTTGTATCAGCCCCATCTGAGGCGAACTTACAATATCCTTTTGCGTGCTCGCATGAACGACCACCTCACTTAAATTTGTCTTTATTGCCAGGGCAACACCCAGTGTTGTATCTCTCAAAACTTTAATTCGTTTAGTTACCTCTTCATAGCCCACATAACTGAAGATAAATGTATATTCCCCTGGAACGACAGAAAGGCTGTAAAATCCATAACTATTGGTGATTGTACCACTATTCTTAATGCCAGCAACCCTGACAGAAGCCCCAATCAGTGTTTCTCCGGAATTAATACCCGTAACTGTTCCGCTGATGGAAACCTTTTTTTGCGCCTGACTTAGCAGCGCAGCAAAGAGCAAGAACGATAAAATAATATACTTGTGCATTTTTTTTGAATTGATGATGTGCGTTTTTATGCGACAAAACTAAGCGGCGCAATCAACCGAAATTTGTTTTTTCTACCAAGAGGGTGCTATTTTCTACCAAATACTAAAAGCAGCCAATAGTCAATGTTTAAACGAGATAACCATAGTTTTTCTTTAACAAATTTGCCAATTGTGTATTAAAGGATTAAATTTTGTATAATAATCTAGCGCTTTGGTATAAAAAGTCACGAGATAAAGACAAGTATCATTTAATTTGCACTCAACTAGACAGATAATATTGATACAAGCAGCGATTACCAAATAGATGAACAAACAATCAAAACACCCCTATTGGGTCGTAGATTTCCTGATGGAAAAGCGATTTCGGGTCCAAAGACACTTACTCATATGGCTGTATCTCATTTATACAGAGGTATTGTGTCACCAGGCTGATGACGTCTATACAGGAAATATAGACGAATACAGGCTAATCGGAAAAATAATGCTTTTTATGGCCATGGTATATTTCAATATGTACGTCCTTGTTCCTAAACAATTATATAAAGACAAATATTTATCTTATTTAATATCCATCGCAATTACAATCATAGGTTCATTATTACTCTTTGATGTTACATTTGGATACTTTTTTAATCAATATAAATTACCCAATGTCCCACCAACCACTTTGTTAGATTCACTGGATAGTATCAATATGGTCGGGGTTGGCGTTCTTTCCTCCACATCAATAAAATTACTTCAGAAATGGAAGCTAAATGCTTCCCGAATATATGATCTTGAAAAAAGCGCTTTACAAGTAGAATTGCGGGAACTCAAAAACCAGATCAATCCGCATTTTCTATTTAATATGCTAAACAATGTAAATGTACTCACTCTAAAAAACCCTCAAAAGGCATCCTTAGTCGTATTAAAATTATCTGAATTTCTTAGATATCAATTATATGAAACGAGTAAGCATCACGTTAGCCTCGCATCAGAAATATTATTTTTGGAGGACTTTTTTGCATTAGAAAATATAAGAAGAGATGATTTCTATTATTCTATTTGCAACCAGATACCAGATGAACTTATGGAAAGTAAACTACCGCCAAACCTGTTTCTCATTTTTGTAGAAAACGCAGTAAAACATAGTTCAGATCCAGATTGGCCATCGAGCGTTGAATTAAAATTTTTTCAAAACGAAAATAAACTTGAGTTCCAATGCATCAATACCAAACCGAAAGATCCTGCCTACTTCTCTACCAACGGACTGGGCCTGACAAACGTAACCAGAAGGTTAAAATTAATTTATGGCGATGATTATAATCTTATAATCAATGATCAAGTAAACAAATTTGAGATAAAATTAAGCATTCCTTTATGAACTGTATAATTATAGATGACGAACCCCTAGCAAGAGAAGGCATGTTATTGCTTTTACAAAATATACCTGATATAGAAGTATTAGGCGTATTTAACAGCGCAAAAAAAGCCAGTGCTTTTATGGAAAAAGAAAAGGTCAACCTTATTTTCCTGGACATCCACATGCCAGCAATCAGTGGTCTGGAATTCGCAGTATCTATACCCAAAGAAACACTAATTATATTTGTTACCGCTTACACGCAATACGCAATAGATAGTTATGAATTTGACGCAATTGATTATCTGATAAAACCTGTAAATAAAACCCGGTTAGAAAAGGCAGTGAAAAAGGCATTTACCTACCATAGCCTAGTCGACCACCAAGGTTCTACCGAATCCATTTGCAGTGATTTTGTTTTAATTAAAGCCGATCGTCGCTATCATAAAATCTTTTTCCAAAACATATTATATATTCAAGGGCTGAAGGACTACGTAATCATTTTTCTTGAAGGCAAAAAAATAATCACTTCCATGAACCTGAAAACAATCCATGGCTACTTACAACCTAATAAATTTTGCAGAGTCAGTAAATCCTTCCTTGTCAATATTAACCATATTGATTGCTTTGATCACCATAATATATATATCCAGGATGCAGAAATACCTATTGGCGACGTATTTAGAAAAGATTTCCTGGAACTATATTTAGGAGGCGGATTTACAGATAAATTATAATCATTTACTATGCAGCTAAGCCATTATTACTATTCCAGGCTACTAAATGGGTTCTATTGAGATTTCCTAATCCAAGCACCTGTCTATATATAAGTCCATTCTTTTGGGCTCAATGTCACCAAAATGACGCCTGAAGCTTCAACCTAAAGTCAATATATCATCGCTTTAAATCCGAGGAATTGTCACTCAAATATTACAAAGTGAAGATCTATACAAATACAAAATAGGCCAATATTGCTTCATTGAAATCTAAAGCCCTTCTTCCCCGCATCCGATACGCAATCGTTTGCCTTAATTGCGTTACAGGACAACTATCCTCATTTTAAAATAATAACTTTAACAAGCGGGAATAGCGATTTTCATCATTTATCTGCATCCTTCAAACTGTTATTTCTCTGTAAGAATAGACAGTCAGCGTATCAATTCATGATTTTTCTAATATTTTAAACCATTCAAAAATTATGCTCCAACCAAAATCAAGCAAACGCACACACTACGCTATCCAATTAATATCAAACCGCTATAAACAGGTTATCATTTGTTTCGTATTAATCATCCCCTTGTTATTGTCCGCACAAGTAAAAGGCGTTAAACACGTAATCCTAATCGGCGTGGACGGAATGGGAGCTAACTACCTATCAAAAGCCCAAAACATTCCTGTAATGCAATCCATTATGCAACAAGGCGTCTCCACCATGCACGCCCGCTGTGTACAGCCCTCATCCAGTGCTGTAAACTGGGCTTCCATGGTAATGGGCGCAGGCCCATCACTTCATGGATATACTGAGTGGGATAGTAAAAAACCAGAAATTCCATCCAGACAAATAGACCACTACGGTATGTTTCCAACCATCTATGCATTATTCAGAGATCAGCAGCCTCCTTCCAAAATCGGCGTTATCTATAGTTGGAGTGGTATCGGCTATCTTTTCCCTAAACAGGCTGTCAATAAAGATGATCATACAAATAACGATAGCCTTACAGCAGACCATGCAGCAAAATACATCCAGGCAGAAAGACCGGATTTTCTTTTTGTCCATTTTGATGGTGTTGATGAAGCAGGACATGGCATAGGTTGGGGAACCAATGCCTATTATCAAGCAATTCAGGGCATAGACAGTTATATCGGGCAAATAATAAAATCCGTTAAAAATGCAGGTATAGAAAAAAATACTGTAATAATTGTTACTGCAGATCATGGTGGTATCAAAAAAACACATGGTGGCAAATCCATTCAGGAAATGGAAATACCATGGATGGCTTTTGGGCCAAAAATTAAGCGAAACACCATACTGAATAAAAGCATTATGACCTATGACACAGCTGCCACTATAGCCTATCTATTCGGCTTAAAAACACCCCAAGTCTGGATTGGAAGACCTGTACTTGAAGCGGTTAAATAGCCCTTGTGCAATCTTCTTTCAAATTGACGCTTATTCGTTAAAATAGAAAATAAACTACAGTTAAAAAGTCGCAATAAAATTGCGACTTTTTAACTGTAGTTTATTAAGCGTCAAATTACCGCCCCTACCATCAATTACCTTACCATGCCATGCTTTTCAAGGTGGAACTTACCAATATAAATCAGGGTCTTTTACCCAACCTTTTGAGCATTCTAGCGTGTTCTAACAGTGCTCTAAGAAATGTGGGCTGCAAATGATAAGGTAAGCCATATTGTTTGGCTGTCGCACGCACAATAGGTGCCAACTTTCTATAATGTACATGGCAGACACCTGTAAAAAGATGATGTTCTATTTGATAATTAAGGCCGCCAATAAACCAGGATAAGATCCGATTATTGGGCGCAAAATCAGTGGTATTGGCTACCTCATGAATCGCCCAGCTATCTTCCATCTGACTTTTGCCTTCTTTTAATACAGGCATTAAAAATGCTGAGGATTCCATTACATGGGACGGCTGAAATACGCATGACAAAAACAGCCCAGCAGCAAAGTGCATAAGCAGAAAGCCTGCTATCACCCAATACCAGGCAACACCAGCAAATAGTATTGGCAATACCAAAATATAGCTATAATAAAATAATTTATATAATGTAATCCGGAAAACAGCTTGCGGCAACGATACTTTCTGCTTTATCAATAGATCATGTTGTTTATAACGGATCACCTGCAGATAATCTTTAGCTGTCATCCAAAATAGCGTCATCATCATATAGAAAAACCAGGCATACAAATATTGATACCGATGAAACCAATAATATTTTTGGTTGGGAGACAGCCTAAGAAAGATTATACTATCAATATCTTCATCAAGACCTGCCACATTGGTGTAAGTATGGTGCAGTACGTTATGTTGAATTTTCCAAGTTACGGTATAACCACCGATGACTTCTAGTACATGACTGATAAAATTATTGACCTTTTTATTCCTTGAGTAAGTCCCATGATTGGCATCATGCATAACAGCAGTCCCAATACCACACATTCCAACTGCCATTAATAACCAGAAGCCCAAAAACAGCCAAATACTGGATGCACCAAAACCCAATACAATACAGCAATATGGCAAAAAATAGAGCATCAACATAATTACCGTCTTCACATACATTCTTACATCAGCATAGGAAGACAGATGATGCAATTCAAAATAATCGTGCACCCTGCGAACCACTGTATCATAAAAGCTATTCTCCCCTTTTGGGGCAAACCGGACAATTGGTAACTTCTCCATCCTTGAACATTTAAACCTAAAATAGTGGCCACAAATAACCTGCCCGAATAAGTATAAAACGACCTGCAATCCCGACCTCGACCATTAAAAAAAATGTTCTGTGCAGCTCCGCTTTGCAGTAACAAGGTTTATAATCCTTTAGATCAATCAACATTCCGCATAAATTGCAATTATAGGACTCCTAAGATTTATATTCGTCTTAAATTTTAACATAACACAAGCTAGCCGTTTCTCTAATTCTCTGCTTTCAACGGTGGCACAAAATAATCTATCTCACCCGTTGTACAATTTCCTCTATTTTAATCCAGGTCAAGCTACCAACTATCCCTACTCCTTCCTTCCCATATGGGCATAAAAAAAGTCTCAATAATTGCTTATTGAGACTTTCTTAAATAAATATGGCAGCTACCTACTCTCCCAGGGATTATACCCAAGTACCATCGGCCATGAGGGGTTTAACTTCTCTGTTCGGTAAGGGAAGAGGTGAAGACCCTCGGAATAACCACCATAAATCGGTCGTGTGCTGTCTTCAGCTCATGGTTTTAACCATTAGCTACACACTTAAATAAGGTCATATTGGAAAAGCTCAACTTTAGAGCAACTATAAATACCATTTCCATGCATTTATAGATTTAAAAAATAAAGCTTACGGGCAATTAGTACTACTCGACTTTGATGTTACCACCTTTACATCTATAGCCTATCAACGTCATCGTCTCTGACGACCCTTAAAAGTAAACTCATCTTGAGGAAGGTTTCACGCTTAGATGCTTTCAGCGTTTATCCTGGCTGTACGTAGCTACTCAGCACTACACCTGGCGGCATAACTGATTCACCAGCGGTACATACGACCCGGTCCTCTCGTACTAAGGTCATGTCCTCTCAATTTACTAGCGCCCACCACAGATAGAGACCGAACTGTCTTGCGACGTTCTGAACCCAGTTCACGTGCCACTTTAATGGGCGAACAGCCCAACCCTTGGGACCTTCTCCAGCCCCAGGATGTGACGAACCGACATCGAGGTGCCAAACCTTACCGTCGATATGAGCTCTTGGGTAAGATCAGCCTGTTATCCCCGGAGTACCTTTTATCCTTTGAGCGATGGCCCTTCCATACAGAACCACCGGATCACTTTAGCCGACTTTCGTCCCTGCTCGGCGTGTCTGCCTCACAGTCAAGCACCCTTATACTAATGCGCTCTATGTACGATTACCAACCGTACTGAGGGTACCTTTGCAAGCCTCCGTTACTTTTTAGGAGGCGACCACCCCAGTCAAACTACCCACCATGCAATGTCTCCTTATTCAGGATTAGGTTCTAAGCAACAGAAGGTTGGTATTTCAACGTTGACTCCACACACACTGGCGTGCATGCTTCATAGTCTCCCAACTATCCTACACATCGGTTGCTCAAAATCAATGCAAAGTTGTAGTGAAGGTTCACGGGGTCTTTTCGTCCCGTGGCGGGTAACCGGCATCTTCACCGATACTACAATTTCACCGGGCTCGTGGAGGAGACAGTGTTCAACTCATTAGACCATTCGTGCAGGTCGGAACTTACCCGACAAGGAATTTCGCTACCTTAGGACCGTTATAGTTACGGCCGCCGTTTACTGGGGCTTCAGTCAGAAGCTTCGCCCTGAGGCTAACATCCTTCCTTAACCTTCCAGCACCGGGCAGGTATCAGGCTCTATACGTCATCTTTCGATTTTGCAGGGCCCTATGTTTTTGTTAAACAGTTGGTTGAACCTATTTACTGAGACCATATCGCTATGGTATGCTTTATCCCGAAGTTACAGCATTAATTTGCCTAGTTCCTTCTCCACGGCTCACCCGAGCGCCTTAGAATACTCATCCCGTCTACCTGTGTCGGTTTGCGGTACTGGCTGCATATCTCGCTTTTCTTGGAACCACTTTTACACTTTCGCTTCCCCCGAAGGTTCTGCTCAGCGACCTATTCCGTCAGGACGCAAGTGCCACGGCGATCCGTCACTTTCATTGATATGCAGGTGAAGGAATATTAACCTTCTTTCCATCAGATACCCCTCTCGGGTTTTCCTAAGGACCAGACTAACCCTGATCCGATTAACGTTGATCAGGAACCCTTAGACTTTCGGCGTTAAAGTTTTTCACTTTAATTATCGTTACTTATGCCTACATTTTCTTTTGAAAACACTCCAGCAATGGTCGCCCATCACCTTCAACGCAGTTTTCAATGCTCCCCTACCAATATACACTCATAGTGCAATTTTAGGACTTCGGTTCACGTCTTGATGCCCGATTATTTTCCGTGCAGGACCTCTCGACCAGTGAGCTGTTACGCACTCTTTAAATGAATTGCTGCTTCCGAGCAAACATCCTGGCTGTTATAGAAGTCCCACCGCGTTTATTCAACTTAGACGTGGATTGGGGACCTTAGTCGCTAATCTGGGTTATTTCCCTCTCGGCCACGGACCTTAGCGCCCGTAGCCTCACTCCCGGAGATATGTGTTAGCATTCGGAGTTTGTCAGGGTTTGGTAGGCGATGAAGCCCCCTAGCCCAATCAGTAGCTCTACCTCTAACACACTTCTTTTTATCCGAGGCTGTTCCTAAAAACATTTCGGGGAGAACGAGCTATCTCTCAGTTTGATTGGCCTTTCACCCCTATCCACAGGTCATCCCAAGACTTTTCAACGTCAACGGGTTCGGTCCTCCATTTTGTGTTACCAAAACTTCAACCTGCCCATGGATAGATCACAAAGTTTCGCGTCTACCCCCACTGACTGAACGCCCTATTCGGACTCGCTTTCGCTACGGCTCCGTTATTTAAGAACTTAACCTCGCCAGTGAGGAGTAACTCGTAGGCTCATTATGCAAAAGGCACGCCGTCACATCTTAATGATGCTCCGACCGCTTGTAGGCGCACGGTTTCAGGTACTATTTCACTCCCCTGTTCGGGGTACTTTTCACCTTTCCCTTACGGTACTGGTTCACTATCGGTGTCTGAGGAGTATTTAGCCTTACCAGATGGTGCTGGCAGATTCACGCAAGATTCCTCCGGTCCCGCGCTACTCAGGATACTGCTCGTCCGTATTAATTTCCGCTTACAGGATTTTCACCTTCTATGATGTAACTTTCCAGATACTTCTGCTTGATAATACTTTCTAAATGCAGTCCTACAACCCCAGTGAGGCACGCCTCACTGGTTTGGGCTCTTCCCTGTTCGCTCGCCACTACTTAGGGAATCATTGTCTTATTTTCTTTTCCTCCCGGTACTTAGATGTTTCAGTTCTCGGGGTTGGCTCTCTTTGCAGAGTGATATGTCTTCAACATACCAGGTTGTCCCATTCGGAAATCTACGGATATAACGCTCGTGTGCAACTCTCCGCAGCTTATCGCAGCTTACCACGTCCTTCTTCGCCTCTCAGACCCTAGGCATCCACCATGCGCCCTTATTCGCTTTAAAAAATTTAGAAATTGTAGTGATGTTACCACCACTATGTGTTTGAGTCTCTATATCACTATAGAGTCTCGTTACTCTTATTGTTTTTGCTTTCCCAATATGTCAAAGATCTTTATCTGCTCTCAACATAACGTAAAACTTATTGCTAAGCCCATCCGTTACTCCAGCACATCTGTTTGTGTTGTGAATCTGATTCCACCACCGCTGTTGTTTTTCTTTGATTAACCCTTTAATCAAACAACCCGGTAACACATCTAATCTATCTTAAAGAACTATGCGCCTTTTTAATTGCGCGGTTTTTATCTCTTAATCCCTCTTTTTTAAATGTGGAGGATATCGGAGTCGAACCGATGACCCTCTGCGTGCAAGGCAGATGCTCTAGCCAACTGAGCTAACCCCCCATTTCTATACCTTTCAGCATAGCACTTCAGAAATCATCCGAATTCTTTGTAGTCCCGCCCAGATTTGAACTGGGGACCTCTACATTATCAGTGTAGCGCTCTAACCAACTGAGCTACGAGACTGTGTCGCCAATCTTGAGCCTTTTTAAGTTGGCCGTCAGTGCTATCTGTTTTAAAGAACTAATAATTTTAAAAGGAAAAAAAATAACAATAAGTCAAACCATACTTCTTTGAGCTCTTTACTTACTTGCGCAAGACCAGATCTCTTAGACGCGTCGCTCTAAAAAGGAGGTATTCCAGCCGCACCTTCCGGTACGGCTACCTTGTTACGACTTAGCCCCAATTACCAGTTTTACCCTAGGCAGCTCCTTTCGGTTACCGACTTTAGGTACACCCAGCTTTCATGGCTTGACGGGCGGTGTGTGCAAGGTCCGGGAACGTATTCACCGTATCATTGCTGATATACGATTACTAGCGATTCCAGCTTCACGCAGTCGAGTTGCAGACTGCGATCCGAACTGAGAAAGGGTTTTTGAGATTCGCGCCTTGTCGCCAAGTGGCTGCTCTTTGTCCCTCCCATTGTAGTACGTGTGTAGCCCTGGGCATAAAGGCCATGATGACTTGACATCATCCCCTCCTTCCTCGCGTCTTACGACGGCAGTCTCATTAGAGTTCCCAGCTTTACCTGATGGCAACTAATGATAGGGGTTGCGCTCGTTGCGGGACTTAACCCAACACCTCACGGCACGAGCTGACGACAGCCATGCAGCACCTTGCTTCATGTCTATTGCTAGAAAATACCCTTTCAGGTACGGTCATTCGCATTCTAGCCCAGGTAAGGTTCCTCGCGTATCATCGAATTAAACCACATACTCCACCGCTTGTGCGGACCCCCGCCAATTCCTTTGAGTTTCATTCTTGCGAACGTACTTCCCAGGTGGATTACTTAATGCTTTCGCTCAGACGCGCACTGTGTATCGCGCACGTCGAGTAATCATCGTTTAGGGCGTGGACTACCAGGGTATCTAATCCTGTTTGATCCCCACGCTTTCGTGCATCAGCGTCAATTTTCGCTTAGCCAGCTGCCTTCGCAATAGGTGTTCTATGTCATATCTAAGCATTTCACCGCTACATGACATATTCCGCTGACCTCAACGACATTCAAGACCTATAGTATCCAAGGCAGTTTCCGAGTTAAGCTCGGAGATTTCACCTCAGACTTACAAGTCCGCCTACGCACCCTTTAAACCCAGTAAATCCGGATAACGCTTGCACCCTCCGTATTACCGCGGCTGCTGGCACGGAGTTAGCCGGTGCTTATTCATAGGGTACCGTCAAGCTCTATAGATATAAAGTGTTTCGCCCCCTATAAAAGAAGTTTACAATCCAGAGGACCTTAATCCTTCACGCGGCATGGCTGGTTCAGACTTGCGTCCATTGACCAATATTCCTTACTGCTGCCTCCCGTAGGAGTCGGGCCCGTGTCTCAGTGCCCGTGTGGCTGATCATGCTCTCACATCAGCTAATGATCGTAGGCTTGGTGGGCCGTTACCCCGCCAACTACCTAATCATACGCGCGACCATCCTCATCCACCGGAGTTTTAATATCTTAGTGATGCCACTCTGATATATTATGGGGTATTAATCCGAATTTCTTCGGGCTATTCCCCAGATAAGGGAAGGTTTCGCACGTGTTCCGCACCCGTTTGCCGGTCGTCAGCTAAAATATTGCTATTTCACTGTTACCCCTCGACTTGCATGTATTAAGCCTGCCGCTAGCGTTCATCCTGAGCCAGGATCAAACTCTCCATTGTTAATGTATTGTTTGAACTGACTAAATTTCTCTCGAAAAATAGGCGTCAAAATTTGTTGTCTTTTTCAACGCTTCGTAGTGTCTTCCTTACTGTTATTTTTAATTTCCTTTCAAAGATCTTTATAGACATAAAGCGTTTCCACTTTACCCCTATTTTGCTATACTATAAACCCTGCGGTTTATCGTATCGGCTAGTTAATCCCCCTGCTCCCTCTTTCCTATTAACCTCCCGGTTAACAGCCCTGCTGCTCAGCAGATTGGCACCGCTTTTTTTAGTGACGATCTTTACCGTCTGGCGGAGTGCAAAGGTAGTAAACTCTATTTTACTAACCAAATTTATTTAAGTAGATTTTTTTATTTTTCTTTTCAGCTCACGTCTTACAACTTATTGTTAACCATTTGCTTAGAGACTAATCTTACCGTAAGAGCTGACCGATTCAGTTTGCTTTTTCCGTTTCGGGATTGCAAAGGTAAGCGGAATTTTTACTCTACCAAACTTATTTGATATCTTTTCTGAAATTATTTTTGAAGTAGCAATGTTTATAAGGGTTTCAGCAAAGAAAAAAAAATAAGGCAACGAGAGAAACATTATTTATTCCCTCTATTTTAATCCATAAATCACCCTTTTTTCTTTAAAACATTGACCACTTTACCTGAAAAAGAAAGCGACCTTTTAGGAATCTATCGGTGATTTTCTGTCCTGTAAATATAACCACATTATAAGTTCTAACTAAGTGCTGTACCTTTAGCAATATAAAATCGTCATTAATTGCAATTCAATCAAGACCATGAACAAAAAAACAGAACAAATTTTTGTAATGATCCCAGGTGGCTGGCATGGAGGCTGGGCTTTTGATTCCATAAAAGAAAGACTTGAAAAATTAGGCCATAAACTATTAGCCTTAACCTTACCCGGCCTTGAAAGTGACACTTCAAATCAAAAAAAACAAATAAACCTGGATACGCATATTCAATATGTAGTGGACCTTTTGACAGCGCAGGATCTTCACAACGTAATCTTATGCGGCCATAGTTATGGCGGCTTGGTTATTACAGGCGTTGCCGATAAGATCCCGGAAAAAATACATTCGCTTGTTTATATAGATGCCTATATCCCAGAAAATGGTGATTCCTGCTGGAAACTCACAAGCGATATTTACAGAGACCTCTTTGTCCTAGGAGTAGGCCATGACGGATTTACGGTTGCTGTGCCCACAGGCACAGAAACCCGAAGAATGCCGCACCCCATGGCCACATTCCTGCAAAGCATACGGTTAAACGGTAACTATAAGCAAATTTGCAACCGGACATTAATATACGCCAGCGGCTGGGAAGCAACCCCCTTTAAAAATCAATATGAAGCCAGGAAGAATAGCCCGGATTGGCATATTGAAATAATCAATTGCGGCCATAATATCATGAAAGAGGCACCTGAAAGACTTACAACGATCCTGCACGAGCTCGCAGAAGCTTAGATCGTAGTGCTAATTTATATCCCTGGTAATTAGCTCAGCTATTAAAGGTCACTTAACAGATACAGCCCATTGTAGGTACTTATGACAAGTTGCTTCCCGTTTCGCCCTCCAACACTTATTCCCGTAATTCTCTCGGGCAGTTTGATATGGCGGACTAACTTGCCAGAAGCGTTATACCCATATAAGGTACCGTCTGCGATCCATACAAGGTCGTCGGATTGTGGTACAATAGAGAAACTGCCCCTGGGTGCAAAAGGCGTTAATCCGGAAACAAAACCCGCCTGATCTACCTGCAACCGATAGGAGTATTCATTATACTCATCAGTAACATAAAGTGGCTGGCCTGGTACCGCTCTGGCCAGCGAGGTCGATCTGGCCAGATCATAAACAACGGGGATAATCGTCTGACCATCTGGTGCAACCCAGCAACTATCCGGGCGTGCTACCACCACCTGCTTGTAATCATGAAAATCTCGCCACCGGTGGGCTGGATAATAAGCCCGGGCAACCGGGCTTATGCTACCCATAGCCACTTTTTTGCATAAAGTAATACTATGATCAGGATCCTCAGGATCCAGACTATACACTAAAGTCCCAAATCCTGAATTGCCCCAGCCGCTAAAGGAGGTTCCACCCGCATCGGCAGGGTTTTCAAACTGCTCCTGTTTACCATTTATCAGATACCCATCCATGGGCACATATTTGAAAACGACTAAAAGATGATCCGCTTTATCACAGGCCAGCGATAAAGGCTCCCAGGGATAATCACCCAGTAAAGTTACCAGCCCAGTTTCGGCAGACCATTTATAAATGCGCTTTTTGCCCGAAGTGCAGAAATAAACATTCCCTTTACTATCTCTACAGAGCCCTTCGGGCATTTCAAAGCCATTTGCCAGTAGTCTTAGTATTCCCTTTTCCATTCCCTCTAATCTTAGGTCGCCATCACCTAACTTTCGGGTATTACGCATAATTCTGGCAGTCTGCGTATTGGTTTGGGTATTTACGAGGTGCAGAGAAGCTAATTCCCAGGGCATCACATACACCTGCTTATTGATATCATACAAACTATGACTGCTGGTATATTTGGTCTGGGCATAATTATGCAGATTTAAAATCCGGATATCCTGCGCGTTGGCTGTTCTGATGGCATAGGGATAGGGTTGATTTACCCGGATAACCCTAAACATATATAAATTGGCAAAAGTTATATTAGCGGTATTTTCTATCATCAGCGGCTGGCACTGGGTACTTTCCCTGCTTTCTTCCTCTGTCTGCATGGCGTAAACCTTCCAGTTCTTTACATTATTGAACCGAACTTCACTTCTTTTGTGGTGCTCAATAGACATCGCATAGATCCTGCCTGGCGTATGGGTGTTAGAGATATATACCCCGCCGGCCGCATAAGTGCTGGCTGACCAGATATTTTTAAAAACGCCGCCGCCATTTCGTGTCACCCAAAGGCTCCAGTACTGACGGTCCCACAATACCTCCTCACCCCGACCATAAATATTACCCGTTTCTGCATATAGCGGGCTGCGCATGGTGCCATGACCTCCAATAAACTTAATGTCATTAACCAGGGAGCCGGCTGCGGCCTCCCACTGCAAAGCGACCGCTCTGGTATTGCGTTTTGCGGTATTCAGTCCGATGCCTGTAATTATATTGTGGCCGCCTCTTGAGGACAGCACCATAGGCACCGGCCCTCCAAATCCACTAAAATCAGCTGTATTATCCTCCAAAATAATCTGCGTGGCAAAGGGATGCAGCCCAATGAGCATAGTACCCGGTTTCAGCTGTAGGGTCTTGGAGATCCGGTAACGTCCCTCAGGAAAATAAAGCACCGCAAAACTGTCAATTGCCGCCTGCAACAAAGCAGTCTCATCTTGCTTTCCATCTCCTTTGGCGCCCAGTGTCTTTACATTGACCCATGTTTTTACCGCTGGAAGTGGTGCAATATCGGTTTGAAGATTGGTATTAAACGAACTTAGAGGCACCATATCTATATTTACATCCTTTTTATTTATCTGCCTTTCACTTGCAATGGCATTTAGGCTATCCATCACCAAACCTGCAGTATAGCTTTTTACCAGATATATTGGCGAGGCAGCCGTTACAGGCAATAACGCCTGATCTTTAGCCGTAAGCAGCGCTGGCACATTTTTCAATCTGATACCCCTTAAATTGACCTGGGTTTCAGGGGTGCTGGCCCAACCGATCTGAATGGCCGTATCCGAAACATTCTCCAACACACAATCTTCCATATAGAGTTTTTCCCAGAATCCTTGATCCACATCAATGACTATCGGCACATTTTTAGCCTGGAGCCTGACTATGGTAAGACCAGCCTCCTGGGTTTTTATAGCTGCCTTTCGCTGCCCCTCAAAATAAGTATCCAGCATCATATATTGCCATCCCGGAGAGGCCTTCGTGGTAAAAATGCCATAATCCCCTCCGTAAAACCGAACGTCCTGAATCTCATTACCCACATCAAAGATGCCGGCCTTACCCTCTCCAATAGCCATATCCACATGTTCCACAAAGCTATGCTGCGCAAAATGCGTCCTGAGTGCAACTGCGTTATGATTCCCTTTGCCAATTTCAAGGTTAATATTACTCATGCCACTGTAAAAAGTACCCGCTCCCGCGTCCGATATATGTTCTTTGGAAGAGATCCCGGAGGTAAACCAGAACATATATGCAGCCTTACCTTTATCGGATATAATAGGCCTATCAAAGCCAGGAGCATTATTTTTTAAACGAATCACAGGCCTATGGCTTCCATAGCCAATTAACCGGATGGCAGCCGGGATATAGATTGTCCCGCTAATGAGGTAAGTTCCTTCAGGGATAAAAACAATACCAAAATTCTTTTCCCTTTTTAGCTTATTGATCGCCTCCTGCAAAGTCAGGGTAACATCTGTCTTGCCATCCGCGCGGGCTCCTGCTCCAAAGTTCTCTGTTGTAAAATAATAAGCCGCCGTATCCTTAGGTGCTGTCAGGTAATAAGAACCAGCAGCCCCAAAAGCCGTATTCGGCTTTTGGCGACCGCTCATCTGCCTGGCTGACTGACTCCAGCCGGCCGGAGAGATAAAAAGCATAAACAGTCCAGCCATAATATGGTTTAATATCATTTTCATATCATCATTATATTTAATCCTTAAATCAATATATTACTAATTGCGCTCTCTGATCCAGGGGCCATTAATGGCTTCCAAGGGCCGTCAGTGCCTGCAGGTACCAGGCGGCATGTGGCAGCCACTGTTCCGTCCAGCGCCATTCATTGCCCTGATCTTCCGTCCTAAAGGCAATCCCGGTGCCATCACTATTTAACCCGGTAATCCCATTAGAAATCCCACCCGTCTCACTGCCATGACCATAATTTGAATGCATATAGGGCACATTTTTATACCCAAACCCGTATAAAAAGCAAATACCGTATGGATTACAACCTGTAATCCAGGAAAGATGATGCAGGGCTGCTGACTTAAGGCGTCCCCGCAAGCCAGCAATCTGAATAATTTGAGCTTCAGCCTGCCCGCCCTGCGGTTCTAAAAGGACGCCGCCCGACAGAGCCGCCGTAGCCAGGGAGGCCAGACGGGCATTCTCCCCCTGCCACCACCAGCCACTTTCATTTTCATGGGGAATAAAAAAGCCTGTTTCCAGCTTGCCTTTATACAAAAATTGCTGCCTCGGATAATCAAAAGGATTGACCACTGCATTACTAATGGCCAATTGATGACTCAATACATCCCGGATGATATTAATGGCTTTATTCCTATAATTAGATTCCTTTTCCATATCCAAATACCGGATCAGACTGACCACCGGCATACCTGCATCGCTTGCATGCCAAAAAGGCCTCGGCGTGGCGTTAAGGATCCGAACCCGAGTCTGTGTCTGAGTCATTGTATTCACCCCCTGGTAAGGCCCGTCCGCTCTCAGATATCCATCAGGCATATACCGCGCACATAATCTTCCAGCCCAATGCCTAGCCTCGTGGCGGTAAAATTTATCTCCAGTCGCCTTCCAGAGTTCCGTGGCGGCCATCAGCGCACAGTAATCATCAATTATATTAGGCACCCCATCATCATCGTACCTGTTGTTAAAGCTTAATAAATGTTGATAAGCACGCTTTGCCCCGTTAAGGTAGTTAGTAGCTGTAAAATGGCCATTTAACTTCCAGCAGCTGATCCTGGCAAGGGCCGCAATGGCCACACCGGCACCTTCCCTAAAGGCGCATCTATAATCAGTAGTGGTAACACTATTGGCCTCCAGCCCTACGATCTCTCTAAAAGCAGGATCCTTTTTAAAATAACTGAATACCGTCATGTAGAAAAAATCACTGTCAGATAAAGACCGCAGTAGATAATCAGCACCCCAGAGGCTCTCTGATTGAACACTGTCCAATAAATACCACTGTTTGAGCGACGGTGCCAATTTCTCCGTTGCCTGAACCAATGACCAGGTAACCAGCGGTATTTGTTGGGGACTCATAAAATTGGTATAGGCCAGATGAGAAAAATACTTACTGACATCTCCAGAGGCGTCGCACCAGCCCCCGCGCAGATCTACCCGTCTGGTGCTGCCTTTAAGCTTAAGGTGCGCATCAGCTGCCCATTCTATAGCTGTATTGGCTCTTTGTCTGCTAAAATAATTAAGTAGCGCGCCAATACCCTTGTGGACAAAAGCTGCCTTATCTAATACCCTGAAAACAGCACTAGAAAAACTTTTTGGACCAATCTTCACAACTACCTGATACTTACCTGGTGATTGCAAAGACGATACATCCAGCACATAATACCGGCGATCCTTAAACCACTGAGTGATCATTACTGGTTGAGGCATCGCACCCGTCAGTACTTTGGCCATCGATTTGCCCGCACCTGTCGATCCACTCAGCACAGGATAAACCCGGTAAACAAAAAAGGAATCCCGTTGGCCATCAATATCTTCTTTCCATATGGATGCTGGCCATTCAAAAATCACATTTTTGGCCCCTTGACTGATATAGCCAAACTGATCCAACCTGAAAACAGGTGGCTCACTAACGGCTATGGTTTTAGCTGGTGGCCCTTGCAAAGTAATCACTCTCGGGCTGCCGTCCACTTGTAAAAAGCAAGTGATTCCAAGGACACTCATAATGACAATCTTCCTATTTAACCCATTTGCCCGCTTTAATGCTTCATACTGCCAGCGGTGGCCTGCAAAACAAGCGCACGTCATGCGTTGTAAAAATATAAAAAGACGCGCCATTTATTAATGATTTTAAATAACAATAAATTTTTTAAGGTTGGATCTGCTGAACTTGCAATTCTACCTTGGAAATAGGGTCTGTATGGATCGGCAAATCCGGCAAAGCAGATTTAGCGCCCAGCCAGAACAATGCATTTAACAACATCCGACACTCTGCTTCCCTGGAAAAGGTGTGGGATAGCGTGGCATTGCCTGGGCCATATTTATGTTCATAATCCATATCGTTATGGCCCATATTTACATACACCATATTGTACTTCTTATTGGTCCAGACCACCGGGTAATCCCCTTTGTGCCATATCTCAAATAACTTGGGACCGATTCCCAGCGGGAAGCTGGAAGAATCAATACTTAGTAAAACCTCCAAATTTGGATTATCCCTTAGATTATGTTCCCATTTATACCATTCATTGGGGGCTGACTCAAATAAAGCGGGCAACAACCTGGTTACCGGATGCGTAAGTTGATCCACTTTTAAAATGGCGCTGGTGGGTCGCCAGGTATTCCCTTTATATAAACCACAACCCAAAAATCATCATAATACCAGTCCCAAATATGCTTTTGGTCATTAAATGCACTCACATGAAAACCAATAAAGCCACCACCATGGTTCATATACCTTTCAAAACCAGGTCGTGCACTGGCAGGAGGCACATTATCCAAAAACAGCACCACCTGGTATTTTTTCATATAGTTGCTGTCTTGCAATAAGGACCAATTTTTCGTGGAATCATAACTGAATCCAAATTCTTTACCCGCGCTTGCCAGCCAGCCGTTGGCCTCATGGGCAAAACTGATATGCGCCGGATCAAAATCAGCCGAATAAAAGGCCAGCACAGAGAAGGCTGGGCGCTTTGCAGGCACCTGGGCAATAGCTGGCTCTGTTTTTAATGCCTTTGAGGTACGCATACCCAAAGATTCAAAGACCGTCTTTTGCAAAACCTTATCGGGAGCGTCAGCTGCATAATCCCAATACATTGCCCCTAAGAGATGGTGCGCTCGGATATATTGCCCCTTAATATCAATAGAAGCCGCATTTTCATAATTCATCAAGATCCGGCCGGTATCATCCGTTAAATAAGGCGCCTTGGCACTGTCATCCCAGTGATGCTGATAGCCTTTGAGCTCAATAATCTTCTTATAATCCAAATATCCTGGCAGCGGCGCCCGGCCATGTCCATAAAAAGGGATCCCCAATACCAGCTTACCGGCCGGCATGCCGGCCTTCACATGCAGCCTGACAGCCTCATCTGCCGTCAAATGCGCACTCATAGAAGATCTGAACAGTCCTGCGTGATGCCTGGGGGCACCAGACATATCATAAGCCATGATATTGACAAAATCAACGATAGGAACAATGGCCTTAAAATCGATGTAACCTGCACCAGCCGACGAGGCCAGGGTCAGCAACTTATCCTGCCCGATAGCCCCACGCAAGTCCTGCATCAACAAGGTAAAATTTTTCGTATCTTCCGGTGAGGCGCTAATCTTTGCGCTGGAGCTGGTCGGGTATTCCCAGTCAATGTCAATACCATCCAGATCAAAGGCCTTTATGATTCTTTCACAATCCAGGGCAAAACTATTTCTGTGGGTCGCACTTGCAGCCATTTCACTAAAGCCGCCACTACCCCATCCGCCGATAGATAAACAGACTTTTAAGTCAGGCTTTTGCTTTTTTAAAACCACGATGGCCTTTAGTCTGTCAGGATTGGCAATACGTACCCCATTAAAAGTTTTATTGACATGCCCAAAGGCGTAATTAATATGTGTAAGATAGGTAGGATCAGGCAGTATCGTTGACCAGGACGTAACATAAGCCAGCGCCACTTTAGGCTGCGACTGCGCCCTTAAGACAATCAGACTATCCTTTGAAGTCCTGAAAAAAGCAGCTGCCTTAGCCTTTGGCAGGAGTTCAAACAGTAAAAGCAGTAAAACCAATAGGCTGCTAATACCCTTAATATGAATATGCGGATTACTACCTTGTCCACTGCTACGTTTAAAGTGCTGCATTATAATTACATTTTTAGATGTGTTAGTAAACCAAAAACAGGCTTCAAAACAGTTTTTTCAGATATCCATTTAACGCATTAGGAATGTCTGCTGCGACTATTGAGCCTAGGATTATTAAATATGCCCAATTCTAATGCCCCTAATCAAAATACAAGTGGCAGGTGTTTGTAAATAAAAGCAGGCCAACGACCAAGCTAACGACCAGGCTAACGACCAAGCTAACGACCAAGCTAACGACCAAGCCAACGACCAAGCTGACTGAACCTAAAAACCATCAGAAAGGAGGCGCAGCGGCCATAGTTACAGCCACTTGGTTACTGCTCTGGTCACAGGCGAAGCCGGATATGCAGCACTGCCAGTAACCGGGCATAAAATAACATAGCGACGGCCCAAAGCAAGGAGCCACCAATCACCCAACCCACCCACATAGGCTGCTTATAGAAAAACAAAGGCCAGCCAAAATACCAGACTACAAAATAAATCATATCGGGTGCCAGATAAGTGGTCAGGGCGTTGCGCCCCGTCCATCCAAATGGCCTGGCCCAGAATCTCTTCCCCTTGATATCTATAATATAATAAAGTCCAGCTAAAACCAGCATACTGACCCCGACACATACCATAGCCCAACTGGGCGTACCGATAATTTTAGAAAAAATAAACCAGTGCCTGAGTCCAAATCCCAGCACCAGACAAAATAGTCCCAATAAGGCCAGCCTGCTGACAAATCCACTACCTGCAAAAACCTCACGTTTGAGCAACATTCCGACAACCAGACCGGCCAAAGTTAGCGTAGGTACATTCCCGCCAAGCCAGACACCCAATATATCCACTAACCAGCCCTGACCCATAAAATCCAGCAAGCCAGAAAGACCAGCGATATTCAGCAATAAGGCCAAAAGCCAGAGCAGCACACAATACAGGATTTTACGCCCCGCCAATACATAAGTTAAGGCTGCTGCAAGGTATCCCCAGCCAATCAATCCAAGGATTCCCCACCAACCATGACGCAGCCAGGTAGGGTGCTCCGGGGTTCCACCCCGGAACTTCCAGATCAAGCATATTAATAACAGAAAACCTGCTGTCTTTAATAAAACGATTAAAACACCCTTTCTACCCAGTGGCTTGTGTAAAAAGCCGGCTCCTTTATTCCAGATAAGAAAGATGGATGTATAAAGCAAAAAAAGCCAGACCAGCTTACCCATACCTGTCAGCTCCTGATTGATCCTTTCACTGCCATTCAAGATCAGCACACCAATCACAAGTAAACTAATTGTCCTGACCAAAATATGCGCCAGCAATTGCTTCATTCCAGCCCCTTTTTTTCTTCGTGCCTCTATTGCAAATGGCACAGATACCCCTACTATAAACAAAAAGGCCGGGAAAACCAGATCTGCTAGTCCGATGCTGTTTTCGTTTGCACTGGCATGCACCAACCAGTGCGGCACCCCGGTTCATACAGGTCATTGACAAATAGCATGAGAAAGATGGTTAGTCCCCTCATTACATCTAAGGAATCTACTCTGGAAGTGATCGTTTTCATGGGCTAATCAAATACATTGCCTTTCGGGTCACGTGACACCAGCCACCTGAAAGTATTTACAATAAGTTTATTTTGTGTGGCATCTGTAAAAATAGCACCCCCATGCCCCATATTCATATATACCATCCGGTAACGCTTATTGGTCCAGACGACTGGATTATCCCCGCTTCTTAAAATATCTTTTAAACCCAGGGGATAATTTTCGGCGGACAAAGAAACCAGCACCTGAACATTACTATCCAGTCTTGGACTGGGTTTCCATTGATACCACTCATTGCTGGGCGATATAAAAGTAGCGGGCAAGGTCTTGGTAACCGGGTGACCCGGCAAATCCACGACCAGTTTTGCCGGTACCGGCGGCCAGCTATTGGTATAGAAAACAGCGCCGCCTAAAAACCGGACAAACCAGGGCCAGTGGGTGGTTCTATCATTATATCCTGCCACATGAAAACCCAGCCAGCCGCCCCCATTTTCCATATAACCTTCAAATGCCTCGCGCTGCTGATCCGTATGGGGAAAATCATTAAGCATTACGATCAGACTATACTCACTTAGTTTTTTCGTGCATAAACTTTGCATATCCGAACTGGTATCCATATCAAACTCTCGCCCCTGCTGTAACTGTTTAAAAAAAACAAGGGCAGTATTTTTAAAGTCCACATGATCGGGCTCTACCGTATTGGAATAGAGCATAAGGATTTTAAATTCAGGATAAGGCGGCCGCAGGGTTCCCAAAAGTTCATCGGCAGCGTGAACCTTCATCCCTGTCAGGAGCATAAATGCCGCCATCAGAAAAACACACCAGCCATGGGCACATACACCCGTCGATTTACCCCGTAAAATCCTGTTTTCAAAGTTTTGTCCAAAAGATCTGATCATAGGGTTGTTTTTAATAAAAAATGTCGTTTATCAATTTATTAAACGCATGACCTATTCGCTTATACCTATACATTTCCAGCAACAATTCTAGGCGTATCTCCTTATCTTATCCCAAATTTGCTACCTGACCAATGCATATCCCCGTCAATCAGTAAAACCATGCATCGGCTTTTTACCGGCCGTCCAAAATAGTGCATTCCAGAACAGGCGTACATAATCCGGGTTTTGCCATAAACCGGGACCATGCCCCATAAAAATATAAAGATTACGGGCTTTTACCTTTGTATTTGTCCATATCACAGGATGCGGTCCATGCATTTTTATATCCGTATCTGGCCGGTAACTGGACTCATCTACGGTGGCAAGTACTTTTATGTAGGGGCCAGGCACCTGGTCATAGGTATACCACTCCTCCTGACTAACTAAAAACCTGGAATGCACCCCCTGCATAACAGGATGGTGTGGCGCCTTTACATCCACATAGGCTGAAGCAAAATCCGCAATATAATTTTTAAAACGAATGCCCCCCATAAACCAGCTAAACCAATTCCACATCGGATAACCATCAAATTCACCTAAAAGCGTCGCATGATGAAAACCCAGCCAGCCCAGACGCCCCTTGGTAACAGCTGACCTAAAAGCCTGCATCGAACGCTGCGGCCAGCTATAGGGTGGATAATCCAGCTGGATAAACAGCTGGTATTTAGACAGCAAGGCCGAATCGATCAAATCAGCGTTTTGTATATAGTGCACGCTAAAGTTTTGCTGTTTTGACCACCGGTTGAGAAATGCCGTGGCCGCCTTGGAATAAGCCAGATGATGCCCACCGTTTTCATAAAGCACCAGTACCGCAAAACGCGCTGTATCCGGTGCCAGTTGTCCACTAGCCTTTATATGGCTCAGCATTTGCGTATTATTAATACTGCTTTGGCTGTTGCTACTCTTCATTGACCGGCCAAAGGCGATGTGTAGGGCGGTCTGTAAGGCAGTAGTCACAATAATTGTCAGCAGCAGCCTCCGGAAGAAGACAGGCAAATCTGCCATACATTTATGGACTATAATCCTTCTAGACTGCTGCATCTTTACTTATTTTAAAACTTTAATATTATTGTACCCTTCTAAAATCAATATCAGAAGCCAGGATGCCATCCGTACCCAAACTGACACCACCACTTTTAATGACAATATACACGGTACCGGCACTGGTAAATTTAACCAAATTGCCACTTCCTGAACAAGAAATTGTCGCCAGTGCCCCGTCAAAAGGAGCTTTACCACATCCAGACCAGGTATTTAAGGACAACCTTTTGATGTCTGAAGGATCATTGGTATAGTCTACGCCCTGAACAGGCGCCTTGGACGCCACATAGACTTCATACCAGGTATCGGTCGCGCCTGAACCTTTTACATGCAGGTTAATTGTATAGGATTTACCCGCCTGCACCTGTACCGCCTGAAAAACCCCCTGATGGCCATTATTACCCCCGGTGGCCAAAATAGACCCATCAGGATTTATGGTAAACAATACATTGTCATTATCCGCAATATGCAGGATCTGCCAGGCCGAAGGATCAATCAGATTGGTGGGCGGGATGGCTTCATCCAACAAAGAATCCACATTAAAATAAACAACCATTTGCCGCATGGTATCATTAATGGAAAACTTAGAACTGCTTTTTAATTCCAGCGCAATGGCCACTGTCTGGCCTACGTAAGCAGAGAGTGCCTCAATTTTTACTTTTGGCGCAATATGCCCCTGCATGATGCCGTCCTGATAATGCATCCCAATATTTGTCTGAATACTGTAAGCATCCGCCGCCAGTGCTACCGTGCCAGCAGGCAGGGTGCCCGTTGAGACGAGCGCTGGAATAAGCGCATCACTCACACCAGCTTCCACACTAAAAGCACTGGTATCGCCAAAGCCGCCTCTAAATACAGAGACCAGAAAATTAGCCGTTTTATCTGTGGTATCCAAGGTCATCTGCCCGTCCACCAGTCCCGCAATAATATTTTTTGACCGGCCACTTCCGGTATATAGACCTTCCCATTGGAACTAGTCTTTACGCCCTGCAGAAAATCCTGTTTACAGTTCAGTGCGATGAGCATCATGATCAAACAGGCCCCCAGTATCTTAAAAGTTATATTTTGCTTTTTCATCTGTAAATTTTATTTAATTAATCCTTCTTATATCCGGACAATGCAGTCAACATTTAACTGTTTGATGGATTACCAGCCCGCATTTTGCGTCCAGCCGGTTTTATTGATCTCAGATTGCGGAATCGGAAACCAATACATTTTATCTGAAAACTTGCGATTTTCAAGTTTTTTCACGCTGTAATCCAGCGTTGTCCCTGTTTTGGTAATCACCATTCTATTCACCGGTTGATTGAAAGTAGTCCCTTGTTTCCAGCGGCGTACATCCCAGAGTCTTTGTCCTTCAAAACCCATTTCTACCCTTCTTTCATGTTCAATGGCAGCCTCATCCAACTGCGCTGCACTAAGTGCGGGCATGCCCGCCCTTGCCCTTACCAGATTTATGGCTTCCAGGGCAGTCATGCCATAACCTTCCGGATCAGCATCAGCCCCATAAGCATGTAGCATCGACTCCGCATAATTCAGCAGGATACCTCCATATCTAAAATAGATCCAGGCGTGATTGGCCGTGGTTCCATTGACCAGGTCAATGGAAGGATTGACCCATTTTTTCAGGTAATAACCCGTCTTGGTCGCATTGAGTTTTGGCAGACCACTATTGCCGCCCGTATAGGTTTCTATCGTATTTCCGGAAAAGGACGCCTCATTATACAAGACCTCAGCTTCCAGCCTTGGATCTCTGTTGGTATAGGGATCTTTGGCATCCATAGGATTGGACCAGCTAAAAGGTCTGGAGCCGGTAACCGCACCGTTGACGTCTTTAGTCAAGACCTCAAAAGCGTCCACAAAATTCTGAGTCGGTGTCAGGCTCTTGCCATTAGCGTTCTGGAAAACAATCGGAAAATTATCCTCCTCCAACCAGTTGATCGCCCCGTAGCGCTTATAGAAAATCACTTCCGGTGAACTGGTATTGCCTGAACCAAATAAATTGGCATAATTACCATCCAGCTGATAGCTGCCCAGCGCAATTACATCGTGCGCTGCTTTGGCTGCCTGTGCCCAGCTCTGGGTAGCACCAGCTTCCTGGAACAGTGGACTGGCAGCAAATAGCAACACTTTAGATTGCAGGGCCTTTATGGCACCATAAGTTACCCTGCCCAGATCATACCAGCTATAGGCAGACATATCCACCGGGATAATGGCCGCCGCAGAGTCACAAAGGGCATTAATGTATTTTATGCACTCATCCACCGAACTGCGGGTCTGACTTTTCCAGCTTGCCTTATCATTATAGTCCAACGGTGCCGTTAAAATCGGCACCCCACCATAATGGCGTACCAGATCAAAATAAAAATAAGCTTTTAAAAAATAAACCTCTCCGGAAAGAAAACGTACATTATCACGGGCATTAAAATAAGCCGTGGAATCTGTCGAAGTAATTCTGTCTCTTAAATAATCAATGTTTATGCGGCTTCTGTTTTTCAAAAATAGATTGGCCTGCTGAATCCCCTCAAAATTACGGGTCCAGCTGTCATCCAGATTGGTATACTGATCCCAGGTGCCGTCATTGAATTGCTGAGACCGGTCCGAGACGCTTGTTTCCTCTGCGTCATCGCTGGCAGCTTCCAGATCCAGATCAGTGAGCCCGTTGGGCAGGTAACTATAGGCGTTCCAGACTACCTGTTGTGCATATCCGTAGTTGCTATAAAGCTCATCCACAGATACATTCGCCTGGACATTATTGACATCCAGAAAATCTTTCTTACAGGCAGTCATATAAGTCAGGGCTAGTGCGGTGCACGCTAAAATTATATTTTTCTTCTTCATGACCTTTTCTTTACTTTTTAAGCAAATTCCAAATAGCTGTTGCCATTATAATTTGCAATTAGAATTTAACATTAAAACCAAAACTGACCACTTTGGTAAGTGGATAGCCCATCGACACATTTTCTGCCTCCAGGTCGGCTAATTTATCCCAGGTGAATAAATTTGTCCCGCTGGCAAATACACGGATTCCTTCCAGGCCCCGCAGCCATTTTTTCACAGAAAAAGTGTAGCCCAACTCAAGAGAACGCAGTTTTAAAAAATTACCATTGCGCATCCAGTAATCCGCCATCTGATCATTATTTGGATTTTGCAGCGTAGACAATCTGGGAGAAGTCGCTGTAGCGGCCGTCTCTGGTGTCCAGTAATTCTTGGAGAACTCCGTGATATTATTATTACCGGCAAAAGGATGCGTATAATCATAGGCAGCACCTAAAAGGGTTACACTTCGGTTCATTACTCCTTGCAAAAAAGCATCAAAATCAAAATGCTTGTAGGTAAATCCCAGATTAAAACCCAGGGTGATTTCCGGGATGTCCGTATACCCAATGGGCTTCATATCATATTTATTAATCACGCCATTACCATCCAGATCCTTAAATTTCAGATCACCAGGATGCAACTGACCGTAAGAAGAAACTGCCAGCCCTTGTTTTAAATTACCTTCTGCGTCAAAATCGTCCTGTCCATAATAACCATCAAAGAGCAATCCTCTTGTTTGGTTAATCGGATAGCCTTTGTCATATAAATAATCAAAGGGCTCTGCGTCTTCCGACTTTTCCTTGATCTTGTTGCGTGCATAGGCAAAAGAGCCACTCACAAAGTATTTAAAGTCATGGTCTTGATTGCGGTAAGTAATAACGGCTTCCAGGCCGGTATTATCCACCACCCCGCTGTTGGTAAAAGGAAGGTTAAAACCGGCAAAGGCGGGCACATCTGCACTGGCCACTTCATAAATACCACTTTGATGCTCATCAAAAAGATCTATGGTGGCTTCCAGGTGTTTAAATAACCTTACATCCACCCCAAGATTCAAAATAGTCTTTTGCTCCCAGGTGGCATCCGGATTGGCAAACGGCCCTTCAGTCATGCCGCCTTTGCCCGCATTATTGCTGCCAAAGATCCAGCCGGATGCGCCCACAGCGTTTTGCCTGTACAAAAACCGATAATCTTCATTAATACTTCCAGTCGTCCCATAAGAGGCGCGCAGCTTAAGAAAATCCACTGCCTTACTGTTTTGCATAAAAGGCTCTGAACTCATGACCCAACCAAGACCGATAGACGGAAATAATCCATAGCGGTGCCCTTTTTGAAAATCAGCGGAACCCATATAGGCCGCACTGACATTCAGGATATACTTTTGGGCATAATCATAAGTAAAATTACCAGTCAATCCCTGGGTATGCACTTCATAGGTCTGTCCATTGTGGGAATAATTCTTTTTCATGGCCAGCAGCATACCGGTATAATGGTTCAAACCAAAACCCCGGTCATAATTCAGCCCGAGCTGAGTCGTATTACGGTTCCAGTGGTTCCCGCCACCATCATTGGAACTCTGAGAGATGCTGCCAATCTGTTTATAAGTCGGCTGACCATCGCCGCCCAGCACCGGCTGATCATCGGCGCCCTTTAATATCTCATAAGAAGGCACTGAAAACAAGGTCTGGTAAAAACCTACATATTGATTGTTGAAAGAGACACCCCCCACCAGGTTTAAGCCCTGGGTCAGCACATCTAGTTTTTGCCTGAAGGTAAAATCAGTCTGCAGGGTTCTGGTATGGGCACTATAAATCCCGTTTTGCTGCAAAAGCTCTATCGGATTAAAGGCATACACCGAACTATTACCCCAGCTACCATTGGGGTTTTTAACCGGAAAGGCCGCAGCCGGCACCCGCATCAGGTTGGTAAATAAGGAAGAGGCAGTAAAGCCGGCCGGCGTTTTTCGGTCTTCTGTAATACCAGAGATATTGGCCTTCACCAGTAAGTTCTTTGTCAGATCGATCTCCACATTGGCCCTCAGATTTAATTTATTGTACTGGGCATTGGTGCCAAAATCCTTATCGATGGCCTGCGCATTTTTATACAGACCGATATAGTTGGTATAATCCATCAATACAAAATAACGGGCATGGCGATTACCGCCTCTGAAAGAAAGATTATAATCCTGGATATTAGATGTAGGATTGAGTAATTCTTGATACCAGTCAACATTGGGATGATAAGGATCTCCGCTTTTCTGGTACAAGGTCGGATCCGGATATTTCTCAGGTAATCCATCATTTGCCAGCGCCTCATTATATAGCCTTGTATAATCGTAAGCATTCATGACTTTTGGCAGCTCAATCGGACTTTGGATGCCGTACCTGCCATTGATCACCAATTGATTCTTGTCCATACTCTTGCCTTTAATGGTGCGTACACTGATTACTCCGCCGGCTCCTTCCAGTCCATACAAAGAAAGGGAAGCGGCATCTTTGAGCAAAGTCACAGAAGCGATCTCATTGGGTGATAGGGCGCTCAATGCATTTTGGTCCACCCTAAATCCGTCCAGCAAAATAATCACCTGATTGGTATTCCAGCTGGAGCGCCCCCTGATATACATGGTCGGGCTATCGTAACCCGGCTCACCGGATCCGGTGACAACTGTCAGACCTGGAATCCGGCCTTGCAGTGTATTGAGCAGGTTACCGGTAAACATCCTGTTTAAATCTTTGCCATCCAGTGTATAAGTGGAGGCGGTACTGCGCCAGGCTTTTTCCTGACGCAGCCCCAGATCCACCTGGGTAAAAAGAGTACTATCCCCTCTAGTGGAGTCCGGCAGAGTGGCGCCAGTAATCATCTGCGCATGGGCCTTTAGGCCTATGCCCATCAGACAACCAGCCGCCAGCCATTGAATATATTTATATTTGGATAAAAAGTTCATTTGATTTTATTTAGGTATAAAAGCAGATTTAACAAAGTCATGACCTGAAAGATGCAACATTACCAACCTGGATTCTGTCCATTCCAGTCAGCGCCATCTCCCAGATAATTTTTACTGACTTCATTATTGGGGAAAGGCACGTAGTAGTATTTTACCGGAAAGACCCGGTTAATAAAGCTGACCTGTTCCCAGCTTCTTTTAAGCGCACCGCCTACTTTTTTGGCCGTGGTAACTACCCCATGCAAAGTGCCGTTGAGCACCTTATTTGCCTCCAGCCACCGGTTCAGATCATTGTATCGGAATCCTTCATAAGCAAATTCAATGGTACGCTCATTTTGTATCGCCTTTCTGAAATCCAACTGGCCGGCTGGATGCTTATCCGGCATACCGGCTCTTTCGCGAATCAGATTCAGATACTGGGTTGCCTGAGCCGTGGGGCCGGAATATTCATTGATTGCCTCTGCATAACTCAGGTAAAATTCTGCCAGTCTGAATATCGGCCAGGCAAAATGATTGTCATTCATATTATCAATACGCGCTACAAACTTATAAGTCTCCATTGCGTACCCGTCTACCCCGGCATCACTGGAGGAGAGATTGCCATCCGCATAACCGTCGCCACCTTTATAATAGGCCAGGGTACCCCGGATACCATTATAATGCATCCCGTCATAGGCCACCGTTTGATAAAACCTCGGATCCAGATCCAATGCCTGGACATCTGTTGGAAAATCAGTTCCAGAAGCCGGCAAGCTCCATTTAGACCCGTCCGCCTTTTCATACTGCTGCATAAACTCTACGGGTACATTATTTTTTACCCCCCAGGAAGCCAGTCTAAGTTTGGAAGAAAGATATGTGCCCCAGAAAAAATCACTGGAGGCCTGATTGGCCGTATTAACTAAAATCAGCTCTGAATTGGCATATACATTGGACACAGCTTCATAATCTCCCAGGGTCGCATAAGTATCACCCGTTGTCTTAGGATGACCGGTATTATACAGGGCTACACCAGACTGGGTCGCATGGTTGATAACATCCAGCGAAGCCTGGGCGGCCAGATTCCAGCGCTCTTTATTATAATCAGGATAAGCCAGTACAGAGTCACGTGCATCCCCATAGCGCGCCTGCGTGATGGCGCTTTTCATATCAGCAGGTGTGTTATACAAGGGGCTAGCTGCGTATAAAAGCACTCTGGCTTTAAGTGCACGGGCGGCAAGGCTGGTCACTTTGCCATAATCCTGTGGGCTTCTGGTAGGAGGTAAAAGCGTTGCTGCACGGTCACACCAGTCCACAATACTATCCACAACGGTAGCCACCGCACTTCTACGGATATTTAACTGTTGGGTACCATCAAGGGGCTCGGTGACCAGTGGAATCCCTCCATATAATCTGAAGAGTTCAAAATGTTGCCAGGCCCTGCAAAAAAGTGCTTGGCCTTTGACATCGCTGATCCAGGTCGGGTCAGCGTCCGTTACCGCATCTATATTCTTATAGACCAGATTTGCCTGGCGGATGCCTTTATAATGCCCGCCGTAACCGCCTTTATCAATGGATGCGTCCGGGCTTTCATTACCCGTATTATAAGGACCGGCATTAATACTGGAGCAGGCCCAGTCGTATGTCGGATGCAGGATATATAACTCATCCGTAATGGCCTCGGGACGGCACTGATAAGGGTCATTCATCGGAAAATAGGTTGTGATACAAAGATTATACATTTGCGCCACCGCATACTGCGCCTGATTTTTTGTGTGGAAAATCGTATCCACTGTAACGGCTCCCCCTTTGGCTTTTCCAGAAAGTCTTTATTGCAACTGCAAACAGCCATAAGCAACAACACAAAGGCAGGGATAATTGTATATATGAAACTTTTTTTCATGTTCAAATAAGATTTTGCTTTCTAAAAATTGATGTTCACGCCTATGTTGTACGTCTTAGTGAGCGGATAACCAATATTGCCCAGGTTCTCCGGATCTCCCCAGATCTTATTAGGCGCCCAGGTATAGAGATTGTCCCCACTTAAAAATAACCGGGTGGATTGTATCCCCATTTTCTTTAAAAAGCGTTTATTGAATGTATAGCCAATAACCAGATTCTGCAGGCGTACATAAGAGGCATCGATCAAAAAGAAAGTATTACCAGCATAGTCCGCCCCGGAGCCAGCAGCCTGTTGATTATAGGCGGCGATGGGAAAATCAATCCGGTCACCACTATTATACCTTTCCAGGGTAAAACGGTTGGCATCTACACCGAACAGGGATTGCTGTTTATTAAAATGTAGCTCACTCATACCGCCTCTGGCGACACCGGCTACACCGGCAAATAAAGCCGACACATCAAAACCTTTATAATTAAATCCTACGGTGAGACCAAAATTATAAATCGGATCACGGGTTTTGCCCGTTCTAACCCGGTCTTTATCATCCACCATACCATCACCATTGATATCTTCCAGCCGGATGGAACCAGGTTGCAGGGGCACCCCGGCATAACCCAGGTCTTTTTGATAGACCGGATCTCCATTTAAATTCGTATAGGGTTTGCCATTTTTCAGTGCCAGCACAGGCTCCGATAAGATAGGATTGCCATTGCCATCAATGGCATAAAGATCCGACCAGGACGTATATAGCCCTTCTGCCTGCAGCAACAGTTGCTGTCCAACCGGACGCCCGGTAGCCGCCTGATATTCCTGGCCTTTTAAAATGGGCTCATCCTGGAAAATGATCTTGTTTTTATGGATGGCACCATTAGCTCTTATATAATAACTGAAGTCACCGATCTTATCGTTGAACTTAAGTTCCAGATCATGTCCCAGCTATCCACTGAGCCTAAATTGTATGGCGGCAGATTGGCCTGCACAATACCCGGTATGGTTTGCCGGTAAGAAAGAATGCCGGTTCTGTGGTTTTTAAAATAATCGTAGATAATGGACAGCTTGTTTTTAAACAGATGTAATTCCAATGCCAAATCCAGATCCTGAGATACTTCCCAGGTCACATTGGGATTTCCCAAAACGTTTTCATCTGCTCCCTGGACATAGTTTCGGTTGTCCAGATCCCCAAAATTGTAGCCTCCTTCGTACTGCCAGGTGTCAGGTAAATACAGGTATCTGGCACCTCCGATATTGTCATTACCGACCTTTCCATAAGAGGCGCGGAGCTTTAAGAAACTGACAATATCATTTTTAGGATAAAAAGACTCATTGGAAACGATCCACCCAGCAGAGTAAGAGGGGAAAAAACCAAACCTTTGTCCTTCCGGAAAATTCTCCGATCCGTTATAGCCCATATCGAACTCCGCAATATATTTATTGGCATAAGCGTAATGCACCCTGCCCGCCAAACTTTCATAGGCGTGCGGTAAGTCATACTCCAGATTAGGATCATATTTTTTTCTTTACTACCCAGTGCGAGCGCAGAGATCGTATGTTGACCAAACTGACGATCATAATTAATGGAAACTTCCCCATAAAGCTTGCGCCATTTACCATTATAATAATCTCCCCATCTGGAAGGCGGCGTCGGATCGTTTAATTGCACCAAAATAGGATCCAGTTTATCGCCACTTGGATTTTCTCTGATCCCGTACCATAAAGGTTTATAGTTGCCACCCGCCGCACTGGAAAAATAACTGTCATAGGAACCCAGCGCTTTGACGGATAGTCCCTTGGTCAGTTTATCCAACTGGTATTTAAAAATCACTGAAGAGTTCAGGATACTATTATTGGTAATATTATAACTGTTAGAGTTTTCAATGGCATACATCGGATTGAGCTGGTCATTCTGGTTATTAAAGGGAACGACGTATTTGCCATCTATCATCCCTGGCGAAGCCAGGGGGGTAGACCAAAGAATACGTTTTTCCCAGGTATACGCATCATTATCCATACCGCCAATCTGAACGAACTGAGCGGCCAGGTTAACCGATACCTTAAAATCCTCGGTCACATCAAAATCAAAATTTCCTCTTAAGTTGTAGCGGTTTTTGCGGAACTCCATCTCATCTGGAAAAGTGAGATAATCCGTTTTGAACATGCCGCCCTGGATTAGATAACCTAAAGAGACAAAGTACCGCATGAATTTAGTCCCTCCCTTAATGTTAGCATTGGCCTGACTCATCTGCGTAGACTTTTTGAAAATCTGGTCTACCCAATTTACATCCGGATGAAAATAAGGATCATAATACGGATTGGTCTGGCCTCCCGGTAACTTGGGTGTATGGGCATTTTTATAATAGTTCAGATCTTCGTCTGAATAATAGATATTGGCTTCCTTTTTCCAGTTCGCATTGCGCTTTTGAACAAAATCATCCCATGAATGAATATCCGCATCATTAGCATGATTGATCCAATAGGTTTCAAAACTTTGTTCATTGAGCAGTGTCGCATATTCATAGGAATTGACAAATTTGGGAATATTGGTAAACTGCGTAATCGCCGTCTGACCGGACAGGCTGATCTGGGGAGCCCCCACTTTCCCTCTTTTGGTGGTAATGAGAATAACCCCATTGGCTCCTCTTACCCCATACACAGCCGTAGCAGAAGCGTCCTTTAAAATACTGATGGATTCTACCTCATTGGGATCAATATCATCATAAGTATCCCGGGCAATACCGTCTACCATGATCAATGGGCCGGTTTGCCCCGTATAAGTACCTATACCGCGAATGGTCAGTGTCGCCCCGTCAGAACCGGGTTTACCAGAGTTCTGAAGGGCGACCAGTCCCGCCAGTTGGCCTTTTAAGGCCGTACTGATATTAGGAACAGGCGCCTTGACCAGTTCGGCTCCCGATACCGTTGAGATTGCAGCAGTCAAAAATTCTTTTTTCTGCGTGCCATAGCCAATGACGACAATCTGATCCAGATCTGTCGGCTGATTTTTTAATATGACAGAAATACTTGTCTGCCCATTGACTTCAATTTCCTGGGAAAGCATTCCCACATAGCTATAGACCAAAGTAGCGTTTTCAGGAACCTGATCTAAGGAATACATTCCCAGATCGCTGGTAACAGTACCATTCTTTGTGCCTTTTACCACGACTGACACGCCGCTCAAGGGTTTGCCAAGACTGTCTGTAACAACACCGTGAACCGTTATTTTCTCAGGGGCTGCCTTTGTAATGATCGTTTTTCTCTTGACAATAATGGCCTTATTGGTAATTTGATAGGTAAATGGCTGCTCTTTAAAACAGATGTCTAAAACATCGGTCATATCTGCATTTTTTACAGAAATGGTGACAGGTTTTGCGCCTTGCAGCACTTCATTGGTATAGACAAACTGGACACCGTTTTGCTTCCAGATAGCATGGAAGATTTGCTGAATCGTAGCATTTTTCTCCTGCAGCGTTATTTTTTGGGCACTTGATTTTGCGCTAAGTTGCAGTGCAGCAACCATTATTATGGCAAATAGTTTAAAAAATCGTAATATTTTGGTAATTACTCCGCCAGGCAAGTCATGTTTCAGTCTAAAATACATAGCTTTGCTGTGTTTGGGTTTAATAAATAATAAAGTCAGGTCTAATTGGTTTTATTGGTAACATAACCTAAATGCTGCCGTTCCGGGGTAGGAGCTGGAACGGCCTTTTTATTTTTGTAGCACCAGGGCCGCTGGTAGTCGACATCCCTGAAACTAACGGGTAAATGTTCCAATATTTTTTCTACGCGCTAGCGGTTTAAAATGGCTGTATTTGCATTTTCATTTTAATCATTTTTTTGTGTTTGTTTAATAAAAGAAAAATCCGTTTATATAAATCATTTATGGAAAGGAGTCTTTTGAAAAAATTATCTGCTTTCCAATGCTTCATACACTTGTTACATCCCATTCTACTTTTTACTTTAATGGTTTACTGGGCAATTTATATTTGCTAAACTAAATATGCTTCACCTTTGCACAACAAGCACTGACTTTTATCATGAATCTTCCACCCGCCACTATTGGCCAGCCAGTATTTACTATTTTCCACTCAACACCTCAATGGTTCTGCCCGTAATTTTAAAATGAACTTTTTCGGTCGCCTCCAGCATCGACAGGATTTCATGAATATCATTGTCTCTGTTCATAATAGCAGAGAACAAATCAGTAGGCTGCTTGCCTGCATAATGAACATCGATATCATACCATCTGCTCAGGGCCTGCATAATGGAGACAATATCCATCTGATCAAAATAGAACAGCCCGTTTTTCCAGGCAACTACTCTATCCAGATCAATATTAGATTTTGTAGCGAGGCTACCATCAATGGCCATCGTTGCCTGTTGGCCGGGAACAATCATTAAAGAATCGCTATGATAAATCACCCGAACAGATCCTTCCAACAAGGTGGTCCTGACCACGGGCTGATCCGGATAGTCACAGATATTAAAGTGCGTACCTAAGACGCGAACATTCATCCCTCTTGAGGTCTCCACAATAAAAGGATGCTTCGCATCCTTTGCTACCTCAAAATAAGCCTCTCCAACCATAGAAATGATACGGTTGGCCCCCGTAAACCGGGTTGGATACTTTATTCTTGAATCAGCATTGAGCCAGACTTTTGTGCCGTCTGGCAATACCAACTGGTATTTACCACCTCTGGGGGTCGTCATGGTATTATAGGCGATTATTCCCGAACCGGTGGCATCTGGCGCCGTGGATTCATTTGCCGTATAAATTAATTGCCCGTTTTGAACCTTGTGAATGTCTACCCCATTTTGATCAGCCAGTACTCCATTGGCAGCACTATCAAGCAGGATTTTTTTACCGTTAGCGAGCGTCAATATCGCTTTATCCTTACCTGGAACAATGTTATAATCCACCGACGGATTCTTGGCCATTTTATGGATAACGGATTGCCTGCCTTTTTGAATACTCAAAGTAATAAGTACCCCCAAAGCGCAGACTAAAAGGATCACAGCCGCCCTGTACCAATAGATTGAACGCCCGTTTTTAGCTGAAACCTTTAACACCTTTGGTGGTTCACTTATTTTGTCCGACTCCAGGACCTTGTCAACAATGGAGCTGTATTTCTTGGGTGTTTGCTTGTATGCTGATAATAATTGATTGATCTGATGCTCATCTTCACCTTCAGTAATCCCTAATAATTTATCAAGGACTTGTTGTAAATCAGCTCCATTTTGACCACTTAGACCCTCCAGCAACAAATTTAGCTCCTGCTCGGTCGCCTGACCTGCCAGTGCCTTTTGTGCCAGCGATTCCCAATATGTATTATCCGGTGCGGTCATTATAAATATTAATTCTAAAAAGAGGCTTGAATGTAACTTGCAAGAACTTGTAAGATTCCTCAAGCACATTGCAAGACATTGCAAGACATTCCAAGATATTCCAAGATCTTCCCCCTTTTAGAAGTAGACAGCTAACGGGCAGTAGCGTACCAATGGAAAATAAAAAAAATACAAATTAATGGACATCTTAAACATGATTCATTGACAATCAACCAACAAAGAACACCCTCCATTCAAGATTTTTAATAAAAAAAGCAATTGAGCCAAAAAAACAAGCAGTCTTTAAAAAGGGAAAACCTGAACACGCTCAAAGAATTCAATGGGTAAGAAGTTAGGAATAAAGGAAACTGTCCAGCCAATGTAAACATCAACCTAAAAGCCATGTCAGCAAATACAGCAGGCTCACCAGAATACCTTTTTCTTTGAGCAGGCGCCTGATCATTTTTAATCCACGACTAAGCGTATTTTTGACGGTCTGATTGGAAAGGCATAAGTCGTTGGCAATTTGCTGAATATCCATGCCTTCTTCCCGGCTTAACCGGTAGATCTTTTGTGTCTGAGGAGGTAACTGCTGAATAACTTCTTTTAGTATCCTGGCAGTCTCTTTATGAAAAATTTCCTTTTCTATGGCATTGAACTTTTCTGAAGGTGGCGCCGCAGTAGCCATGATATCCGTATGTCTTTGCACAACCTTTTTATGCTTCAGATGATTGAAGCAAATATGATAGACAATCTGCATGGCCCATTTACGGGGTTGCTCCACCTCACTTAATATGTCTCTTTTTAACCAGATTTTCAGAAAAGTATCCTGTAAATAATCAGGTATTAAGGAAGCGTCACCGGTGACCCGTTCAATAATATAACTAAACAAAGGTGTATACAGCGTAAAAAGTTTTCTAAATGACGCCTCATCTCCATTTGCCACTTTGTCAAAAAGAACTCTTTCCTCTGTCTGCATTGTTAACAGCTCCCTACCATCCAATAGATTGGCATCCGTATTCCTTATTTGTTCAGAAACGGGTGAATCAATTAAATTTGAACCATTTAGATCAATATGAATGGACTTTATCACGACAGAAAGAAAACGTTTTTAACTTGTTTGTCATTAACCTTCTAATAACAAAAAACAATCAAATTTAACTTTATTTTTTATTCAGCCAAATAAATTTGTATTCTTTCCTTTTTTGCGATCCTCCGTTATTTTGCAAAAATTGCATCAATTCGCTTGATTTTCAGGGCAGATATTAACTCAGATCTTTTTTAAAAAAAATACTTATTTTAAAAGGTAAAGCAGAGAAATCAGATTTGTTTAGCCGCCTTAAGCCCTTCTTTTTTTGGATGGATATTTGGGATATGATATCAGTTATTGAACAAACTATTTTTCAATCTAAAATACTAGTTATGCAAACAGATCATTTTACAGTGCCTTTTATGCGCGCAGGCAATCGCTATACCGTTCAGGTGCATACTGAACCTTCAACTGATGACGTGGACACTTACATCTGCCATTTAAACGGGGAAAGAATTACCCAAATAAGAAAAGATGTAGGGCAGTGGAAACAACTCTGGGGAGAATTAAATGAAACGGAGATTAATCAAATAGGAGAAGCCATTGATACAGAACTGGCCAGATAGTGTCAATTGCTGTAGGTAAGAATGCAAAATTGGGCAATTAGGCCACCTTAAATTGGAAACCAGGTATAATCTCCATTTTCTTTAATCATTACTGTCCGGTTAACTTTGATTAATATTCTTTGAAAGCATTGATTTTATTGAGTTATAGAAGATTTTTTATGGTGACAATTTGAATTGGCTTAATTTAAATTGCTAAAACTCATTAAAACAGGTATTATGCAACTTCCCGAATTGTAAAGAGAGTCAATTCCACAATTCCCAATTACGACTACCACTAACGAAACAAATAATAAAACGCATAGTAGGAATAATACTATTTTTCTCATTTGTCCAATTTTAACCAGAAAATCAACGGTGAAAAGTCCTAAAACAAAACTACTTTGAAAAATCAACAAAAAGCTTAATTACTTCTCCTGGCCTAGCAGACCAATCTTGCATTGCCTGGCCAACCGCTGCAGGCGCAAGTTTGCTGGTGATCAGATCCTCTAAAGGCAATTTACCGGACTCCATGTAATTCATGACCGCCACAAAATCTTCAGGCAGTGCATTTCTGGACCCTCTAATATCCAGCTCCTTTTGTACAAATAACTTTGTACTGAAGGCCACTTCGTTTTTAGCATAGCCAATATATACCACCCTACCTGTAAATGCGACTTGCTCTATAGCCGTAACATAGGTGGCAGGGCTGCCAACAGCCTCAATCACCACATCCGGACCCTGGCCCGCCGTAATAGTTCGCAGGCATTCAGGCAAATCATCCTTTCCGGCATTAATGGTATGCTTAGCACCGAGTTTTTTGGCAATTGCTAATTTATGATCATCCAGGTCAACTGCAATTACCCTGGCGCCTCTTAAAGCAGCTCTTATAATAGCCCCTGCCCCGATCATGCCACAGCCAATGACCAATACCGTATCAATATCCGTTACAGTACCTCTGGCCACTGCGTGGAACCCTACGCTTAAAGGTTCGACAAGTGCCAATTGTTCTTTATTTAATTTTTCATTGATCAACAACTTTTCCCAAGGTAAGATAATATACTCTTGCATAGCGCCACCACGCTGCACACCCATGGTTTCATTATATTGACAGGCATTATATCTTCTACGTTTACAAGAGGGACATTTCCCACAATGGGTATAAGGATTGGCGGTAGCCAGTTGACCCGTTGTAATATGTGCAGGAACCTGGCTACCCACCTCAACAATTTCAGCCGAGATTTCATGGCCAGGAATAACCGGATATTGCACAAGCGGATTCAGTCCCCTAAAAGTACTAAGATCCGTACCGCAGATACCAATATAATGAACCTTTAATAAAACCTCGTTTGGTTTTATGGATGGCACATCGACCTTTATTATATTCACTTTGCCTGGCGTCTCAAACTGCAATGCATTCATTATTGATACAATTTTGCCAAAATTAGCCAATAAACAATTTGTCTATTGCTAAGATATTGGCATTTAATGTTCAATATTTATCTTTTTACGCAATTTTGTTCATCACCTTCCTTCAGATCCTTGATGTATTAAATTACCCGCTAACTATTTTCACCAGGTAAGCACTACTAAAAGCTGGAAAATTCATCAACAATCAATATTTTTGTCTCAACGTACAAGTAATTCCATAAATAATTATCATACAGCCAGTTAAACAATTTATCAACAATTGGCTTCAATAAATTTACCGATGAAGAAAATTCTTTTACTGGCAGTCTCTTCTCTACTATTGACCATAGGATTTGCGCAAACTTATGCGCCCAATTGGCAGTCGCTTAATACCCGTAAGATGCCCGGTTGGTTCCATCAGGCTAAATTTGGGATCTTTATCCACTGGGGACTATATTCAGTGCCTGCCTATGCCCCCGTACTCTCCAACAGCGGATACGATTATTCAGAATGGTATTGGCGGCGGATCCGCCGCGACCATACCGAAGGTCCCGAGCAAAATGAGGCCTCCCGGCAGTTATTTACGGACTTTCATAACAGGGTTTATGGCAAGGACTTCAAATACGAACAATTTGCTCCTTTATTCAAAGCAGAGCTGTATGATCCCCATCAGTGGGCCCAGTTGTTTAAAAGTGCAGGAGCCAAATATGTAGTACTGACCTCCAAGCATCATGAAGGGTACTGCCTTTGGAATAGCCCGGAGGCGGACAGGGACTGGGGCCGCCCATGGAATTCCGTTACTGGAGCACCTAAAAGAGATTTACTGGGCGACCTGACAAAAGCCGTACGTGCCGAAGGCCTGAAAATGGGTGTCTATTATTCCTTATACGAATGGTTCAATCCACTATGGCTTACTGACAAGAAAAAATACGTGACTGAGCATATGCTGCCCCAGCTCAAAGAGCTGGTTAATCAGTATAAGCCTTCCATTATTTTCGCAGACGGAGAATGGGATCTGCCCGACACAGGATGGCACAGCCTGCAATTCCTATCCTGGCTATTTAGCGAATCTCCCGTAAAAAATGAAGTTGTCGTCGACGACCGCTGGGGCAGCAATACCCGCAGCATGAATAATGGAGCCATGTATACCACCTCAGAATATGGAAGCGGTATGGACAAAAGCATTACCTGGGAACAGTGTGAAGGAATCGGTCATTCCTTTGGTTATAACCGCAATGAGCAGCTCAGCGACTATAAAACTGGCAGAGATTTGATCCTGATGCTCGTGGATATTGTTTCACGTGGCGGTAATTTATTATTAGATGTTGGCCCTACCGCAGATGGCAGAATTCCTGTAATCATGCAGCAAAGGCTTACTGAGATCGGCAATTGGCTGAAGATCAATGGAGAAGCCATTTATGGCACAGAAGCTTATACCCACCCCTATCAATGGAGCAAAGGCATCGTTCCGGGGAAAAAACAGGGTAATTACATGAACGGGTATAGCACTGCTGAACTCACCAGACCCAAAAAAGATACCGCACACATAGAGGCCTTTTATACCACAAAAGGAGCAGATTTATACTGTACATTACCTGCCTATCAACCAGAACTTAGACTTACCGGTGTCAAGGCCCCCAAATCAACTGAAGCTGGATTATTGGGCACTGATATCAAACTGCCCGTAAAGCAATCAGGTAATGACCTGGTCATAGACCTTTCTCATTTGAAAGCAAATGCGTTACCAAGTAAAATTTTTACGCTCAAACTTACAGGTGTCTTATAATAAAAAAAAGAAGTATCCCTCTAAGCTAAATCTCTCAATTACCATCTAATCCTAGGCTTTTTAAAATAGCGTTTATTGGATTTAAAGATATGCCTGGATCGTTCCCATTTATGTACAGGCCGACTGAATCCACTTAAGCATTTATTGACGGCTCCTTCAGAAAATCCAAAGAAAGTCATCTCATAAAGGCAAAGGCCTGTAATAGTAGCCGCTCCATATTGTTCAAACAACCCATCAGCCACCTGGAGCCCCATAATCACCTGCCAGGGAAGTGAAGCCATGGCGTAAACAACTTCATCTGCAAAAGGAATAATGAATACGTGGATGTATTTACTACTTTTATCCTCTACAGCCTCCATTCCAACCTGCTGTTTTGTGGCTATTGGTGATAGTGCCCTGGCACTATTAAAAACCTTAAAATAACCCCGCAAATTTGACTTTTGATCCGGGTAGTATTGCAGGATTTTTTCTTTGACCTCTGCCCAAGTACAGGTAATAAAACAGTCATACAGCATTTTCATATGCCAAAATTATAAAATTCCTTGACTACTTTAAAATTTACGATCGCAAAGTTTAAATCCCAGATTGCATTTTAGCCAAAGCCATTCAATTCTCTCATTCAAAAAATAAACTAATGCTGGCATAGATGGTATGGATTTAAATCCATACCATCTATGCCAGCATTATTATGACCATTATAAAATAGAAAACCTTACTTTTTTCTGCTAAATAGATTTTCGGGGGCTATGGGCTCCTTTGAGAAGCCGGGTCCACTCCACGATAATTGAAGTAGTGGTATATGATCTTTAGCTTCCGTTATTTTATTTACTTTCCTAACATCCTTTTGATTATAATACAACCGCACGGGATGCAAGCCGGCCTTTAAAAATACCTGAGCCGTTTTTTCTGTGCCCGGCGTATAACCAAAATCCGCATCAATTAGTTGCATGTCATGCAACTTCACAAAGGCGTTAGACTGAGCGCTCAAATAGAAGGTATAATTGCCATCTGTGGGTGCCTTAATATATCCTTCCAGCATCAGTAGCCCTTCACGACCAGATTGAACGGCTTTTAATCCCTCTAACTGAATGGTAGCAATATGCCCGCGCTGAGTCCCTTTGAGCGCAGAGACCTGGGGAATCCAGCTGTAATGCCCCTTGTAAAACTGCCAATTGAGGCCACCTTGGATCGCTGTGGCATGAACTGCGGGTACAAGTGCACTGTCATAAGGCCGTTTTGCCCATTTCTCTGGCCTTCTTGACTGTAAGACCTTCGCTTTAAAATAAGTCTGCAGATCGCTTACAGTTCTGAAGCTAGCGGATGCTGGTGCCGGGCTATCCAGCTTAACTGGCAGCGTTGGCGTCAGCGCCAGGTTTCGGGTCTGCTGCGGGTCACTTACAACATTATAAATTTCAAAGTTATCCGATGCAGATTTTACATTATATCGCACCGCTACAAAACTATCGAGTCGCATTAGTTGCATCTGTCCTCGAACCCTGCCCCTGTGTGCGGGAGCAAACTCTTTAAAATTCGGTGTTTTTCCAGGAAAAAGTACTCGTTGTATATCTGACTAGGCTGCTGCTGGCCTTTTCCAGTCAGCTCGGGAAGTAAAGATACGCCATCCATTCTCGCTGGCGGTATCGCTCCAGCTGCCTGTATAAAAGTCGCAGCCCAGTCATAGGAAACACTGGGTTTAGTGATCACGCTGCCGGCTGGTATATGTCCAGGCCAGGCGGCAATGACCGGCATGCGGACACCTCCTTCCCAGTCGTCTCTTTTGATCCCATCAAAAGGACCATAGCTGGCAAAAAAAGTGGGTTCGACATGCACATAACCTTTTGGCAGGTAATCTTCAATGGAAGGGCCATTATCCGAAGTAAAGACAATAATCGTGTTATCTTCAATCTTTAAATCCTTCAGTAAAGCCATCAGATCTCCCACGCAATAGTCAATTCTTCTGTTTGACATGGCGTACCTTTTATAGGTATCCGGCCAGGGCACTTCCTTTGTAGCCGGATTATTGTCGTCATCATAAGTAGCACTGGCATAATCTGGATGGATATAGCTATCTGGTGTGCCGGTGGCTGTATTGATCATATGGCCCGGGGTGCCCAACCACTTTAATCCACCGTGGAGTCCTTGCCCCTTTGGATAGGCCTGCGTAGGCAACTCTAAAACAGCATGCGGGGTCTCAAAGGCTAAATACATAAAAAACGGCTTATCCTTATCTTTGCCCTGTGCTTGCTGATGGTCAGTAATCCATTTTTTGGCATACGCCGTCCAAAGATCGGGTGTATAACATTTATCTAACTCAGGGGTGATATTCTGGCCATGGTCCCATACTTCTACTTGCTGGTGGTTTGGAAAATAAAGAGCTTCTTTAGGATAATGCTCATGGCCATCCATATGGCGCATGTAGCCGAAAAACTGATCAAACCCTCTATTTGTTGGACGGGCATTCCAATCGTCCCCATCCTTATCCCAGGGCTTTGAGCCCTGGAGTCCCCATTTGCCGATGGCAATGGTTGCATAACCTAAAGACTGCAGGGTGGAAGCCATGGTATAGTTACTGTCAATAGCTCTGTCAAATTCATTATTGCGAACATTGGAATGACCCTGACTAACGCCCAACATCAGCGATGCCCTGGAGGGAGCGCATACGGGTGCAGCAGCATACTGCTGCGTAAAAATGGCACCACTTTCTGCCAACTTATCCAGATAGGGCGACCGTTCATACGGTTTGCCCTCCTTGGCACGCTGCTTTTGAAAAAATACGCCAACATCACCATAACCCTGGTCATCAGTCAGGATAAATATGATATTGGGCTTTTTTTGCTGGCCATAAAGTTGATTTACTTTAAGTATCCCAGCCATGCCCATTAAGCACAATACACTGCAAATTCTAATAGTACGCTTCATTTACATAGATTTTAGTCTCACAATTACATATTAAACAAGAATTTAAGTAGAAATTTCCACTAATTAAAAAAACAAGAAGGAGCTACCATTTTCAATAAAATTGGTAGTTCCTTTTGTATTTCTATAATTACCAGCCTTCATTTTGATCCAGCGCAGGATTTAAGGCAATTTCATTGGTTGGCACTTGATAAAGGTAGTATTTATCCAACCAACCTTTGCCGGATTTAACTGGATCATTGTACAGGAATCGGTACCCTTCAGTCATCCCTGTATTATCCGCTTGTTTAGTATTCATATTCAATAAATTACCAGTTATAGCGGACTTTTTAACCCACATGCCATAATCCTGGCGGTTTATGTACCAGGCAGCTTTGTTCCACCTTCTGACATCGTCAAACCCAAAGCCTTCCCCCATCAGTTCAACCATTCTCTCTCTTCTGATTTCCCAAAGTACAGGGTCAACACTTTGATCTCCGTCTGGATCAAAATCAGCACCAATACTCGCAACGATCATATGTGCCACTGCTGCCCTATCCCTAAGTTTATTAATAGTCTCATCTGCTACTCCCTGCGTAAATTGCCCCATTTCCCACATACATTCTGCATAGTTTAGTAGGACCTCATCTATTTTAAAAACTGGTTTATCAGAAGTATTAAGTGGCGAATTATTAAAACTTGTCTCCCACTGATCATAATACTTCCAAACATAATATCCAGATCGGCAAGATACAAAAGCCTTAGTATCAGAGGATGTTCCATCCGAAAAGTTGGGCACAGACCCCAAAACGGTTGCAGACCAATTCTGCGAAGGCAATCGTTTCATACCAATTCCAGGATTTGAACAACTCAAATTAGCACCCATAATATCAATATATTCTCTATCTGCAGGATCGGCAGTATAAGACCATCCTGGCGCATCTCCAGGCGTGCCACTTACTTTAAAGGGGGGCATAACAGTTTGATACAATCTCGGATCTCTGTTCCTGAAGGTAGAATAAGGCGTCTTATCTCCTGCATAGGTGGTATTAGCCACATTATGAATCGGCAGCCCGTTTTGAGACAAATACATATCTACGGTATGTTGTGGCATTTCAACATAATGAGAGGATGTGTGCTCAATATATGAAGAATTACAATAATAATTGGTATTGGCAAAATACTCTTTATATAAGATCACCCCAGGAATACCTTCCAGGCTTTCAGTTGTCCACATTTCACCATAGCCTGATGCAGGAGAGCCATCAGTTCCTGTATAAAGCGTAGGATATATTGCCATCAGTTCCTTAGATGCACTAGCACATTCCTTAAGGTAATTATTATAGTCCCCTAAGGCATGGTATTTTCTCCATGTGGCCTCTCTAAGAGTAAACCTGGAGATTACAGCAAGAATGCAATTTTTGTTGATGGTATTACCTCCATCCTGAGAAGAGAAATTTCCAATATTTGCTTCTGCCCATTTTAACCTAGCCAGGATACTATCGGTGACCACTAACCTATCCACTCTGGGGCCGTAAGCTAGTTCGGAAGAAGTTCCAAGCGTTGTATTGACCCAGGGAATATTGCCAAAACGGTTAACCAACTCCATATACCAATAGCAATAAAAAAAATAACCAACCGCCTTCCAATGGTTTCGCTCATCTACAGAAAGATTGCCATCATTGATATGATCTAACATTATATTAATCCTTCTGATATAGGTAAAATCCCAACCATTTCCTGAAACGGCATCTGCAACAGTTTGCCATGCATAAGGATTTTGCTGGCTTGTGCCTTTAAAGGTCAAATAATTGGCATAATAGTCGCCCCGATACTGTGCATTTTCGGGAAAACCCGCCGTAACAGAAGTCAAGATTGTCCCGTCAGTAAACATCCCATAGCAGGGGTACATATAGGATTTAAAATTATCATAGGTTTGGAAAGCCGTGCTTTCCGTTGGTGAGGTCAAGGGAAATTTTTCCAAATAATCTTTAGCGCAAGATCCCAGCAAAATCACCATTAAGCTAAAAACCAAGCATATATTTTTCATTTGTTTCATCTTATTTTACTTTAAATATGCAGTGTTCTGACATTATTCACTATATTGAATTGACAAAAACACCTGGGTAACCGAATTGTTTGCTTCTACTCTTTTTGTAACAGAACTTTATTTTACAACGTCAAATTCAGACCAAAAGAAATCGTTCTATAAAAAGGATAAGACCATGAAAGTGATTCTGGATCAAAACCTTTGGGTAGAGAAGTAAACGTGGCCAGATTTTCTACATCCACAAAAAACCTCAGTGAAGTGATTTGCGCCTTTTTTAATAAAGTCTGTGGAACTGAATAGGAAAGCGTAATATTTTTTATCCGCAAATAAGAAGCGTCCTGCAGGTACTTATCAGATACCCTTGTATTGGAGCCAACATTTTCCATTTGGCCATATATTCTATAGTATTTCGCGTTAGGATTTTTTGCCACCATATAATCTGGGCTGGCCGGATCCATGCTTTTAGGTTTCCAATAATCGGTCTGATTATAATATAATGGTTAAAACACCGCATCATTCGCTCCTGAACCTGCAAATGGAAAAATGGATTGGCCAGATATCCAGTAATCTCTCTTTCCAATGCCCTGAATCATGATATTCACATCAAATCCTTTATAATTTACGCCCAAATTGGCACCGTATTGATATTTAGGCATTGAATTTCCTATAACTTTTCTATCACCAGGGTTTTTCAAAGTACTTAATCCCGCATCAATTTGATTGGAGCTGTTCTCGTCATCCATCAAATTTTTAAACTTGACATCACCCGGTTTAACATTATATCCTTTTATGGAAGTCACGCCATCTTTCAACGTCCAATTATTTACATCTGAAAAGTCATTTACGCTATAATATCCATCAGCAACATATCCCCAGATTTCACCCCATTTCTGCCCAACATAGTAATCACTAAGCAATCCAGAGGTATTGGTGTTATACTTTGTAATCCAAGAACTGCTATTGTATAGATTCAGGCCAAGACGATAGCCAACTTGGCCGATTTTATCTCTCCAATTAAGAGATAGCTCAATACCTCTAGTTCGCATATTGGCCGTATTTTGCAAAGGGGCTGAGGCTCCTACGACACCTGGTAATGGTGTCCCAGCTGATAACATATTTTTGGTATCTCGTTGATACCAATCAAACACCCCCGAGAATTTATTCTTAAACAGGCCAAAATCCAATCCAATATCTGCAGAAGTAACTGTTTCCCAAGTAAAATTATCACTTACTAATGCAGGAGTGCCTATAACCGTTACCCGATCTTGATTAACTGCCCATACATTTGACTTAGCCACATCCATAGTAGGTGTATATGCATATGGAGCGATATTCTGATTACCAATTGATCCATAAGACGCACGTAATTTTAATTCATTAATCGCTTCTCTAAGCCCATCCATAAAACTTTCCTTTGCAATCTGCCATCCAACAGATACTGAAGGGAAAAAACCAAAGCGGTGATCTTCTGGAAATTTAGAAGATCCGTCATAGCGTCCGTTCAGCTCCAGTAAATACTTATCCTTATAGCTATAGTTGGCCCGATAAAACAAGCTCCTTAGCGAAAATTCGCTATATTCATCATAATCAGTTACCGTTCCAGTAGCTCCTGAAAAAGAAGGTATGGAAATTAATGCCTGTCCTTCGGCATTGTTACTGATAAATTCATAATAACTGGATTCCTGGGCAGCACCACCCATAAGTTTAATATGGTGATCCCCTAAATCCTTTTTGTAAGTCAAATAAGCATTAAACGAATTATAATCAGTATAATAACGTGATTTAAAATAATAATCTGTACTTGGGACAGTCGTAGCGGCCATCTGAATAGTGCTATAAGTCCATTGGCCAGAATAATAAGACGACTCATTATCAGTCTTATTATAAGTATACTCAAAGACGCCTTCCAGATTCTTCAATGGCTTAATGATGGATTTAAAAGATAAGCTAGGCGTATTGGTTATTAATGTACTTGGATTAGAAAAGAGAATTTTATTCTTGGGCGTAAAAATAGGTACATCAACATCACTGTTTAGCAATAAGGAAGCAGGCATATCTCCTTCTGGATAATAGGAGACTAGTCTTAGACTATATAAACCACCGGATTCATCTGTTGGCAGACGTTTGGTCGATTGGGAATATTTTATATTCAATTCCTGAGTAAACCACTTAGTAACATCAGCCGAAACATAAGAATTAAGTGATAGGCGCTTATAAAAGTCCTTATTGGTAATTAATGGGCCATTTTCAGAATTATAACCTCCTGATATCCTGTATCTAACCCTATCTGTTCCGCCAGAAACCGAAATATTATGTGATTGCAACAAACCGTTATTCAAAAAACTGTCCCAAAGATTCTTATCATGTAAGTAATAAATATCATTTGAAGGATCTACATAAATACCATCACCTATCAAATTAAAGGCAGACGGATTTTTCTGGTAATCTTTTAGATATTCCAGCCATTTAGAAACACTCTGAGAATTAGCCCAGTACTTATCACTTAGACCAGCATCTAAATATGCGGTTAAATAATTTTCTAAAGAGGCTTGAACCGGAGAACCTAACGCTTTTTCCGACCCGAAATTATTATTATAATTTATTTGAAAAGGCGCATTAGGCCCTGGATGCTTTGTAGTTATTAATATAACACCGCCAGCAGCCCTGGCACCATAAATTGCAGAGGATGCCGCATCTTTAAGGACTGTAACTGTTTCAACATCCTGCGGGTTCAAGGAGCCTAGATCTCCAGGCACATTGTCAATCAGTACAAGCGGATTCCCACCATTAATGGATAAAGGGCCACGAATATTAAGCGAATTACTATTTTGGCCTGGCGTAGAAGATCTGGTGATTTGTAATCCTGGTATTGCTCCTTGTAAGGCGCTGGTTGTATTAATTACCGGCCTGTCCCCCAAAACGTCTTCCATTTTTATTTGCGAAACAGATCCCGTCAGGTTTTCCTTTTTTTGTTGACCATAGCCAACCACAACTACATCATTGAGACTGTTTGCCAAGCTTACCATAGTAATGAGAATAGAAGTCATCTTGCCAGGCTCAAGTACACTACCACTCAATGTCTGTTTCTGGTAGCCAATTATGCTAAAATTAAAATTATAATGGCCAGGCCTAAGGCCATCGATCCTAAATTTGCCCAGGCTGTCAGTAATTGCATGAGCAACGGTCTGGTTATTTTGTTCTGCCTCAACAGTAACTCCATGTAGTGGAACCCCTGCTCCATTATTTACGATCCCTGTGGCTCCTGTGCTAATTTTTTGCCCATATGTCTGATTAGTTAGTATGGCAACCAATAATATGCACATGATACATATTCGATTTTTCAGTTTTCTTGACATAGTTAAATTGATTATTGTTTGATAGTAATACGTTTAAAAAACATCTATCCCGTAATCAGTCTTGATTTTTTTTTAACATACAAGAAAACACATCCCATCAGCCTAACTAAACCCTTATATTACTTACATACAAAACATTATACTATTTTATTTTCATAATGTAATAATTTAAATACTAAAATAATTGAAACTAGCGAGCCAATATTGTTAATAAGCTTTGTAAATATGTATAACAACATATTAAATTCAAATAATAATAATGTCCAACATATTAATTAACTATGCATCGTCCCTTTTTTGAGGTTTTGCCGCACACCTAAAAAGATACTTCTTTCTTACTACGTATTTTTTACGCTGGCAACAAAGATCTTAGCCCAAAATTTTCTAAACATAACAAACAATCATCTTATATGTCCACCTCAATTATACTCATTTTACATACTATACTTTGGCAGGAAAAATTGACTTTAAAAGATTTACTTATTGTAAAATAAACTTATTATTTATCGTATCTCGGATAAGAATAAGATCATTCATGGCTGCAATATCTGATAGTACTTTTTTTGTGGTCATCCCGTCATTGACGGTACCAATAAATTTAATATTTTCTACACGGTTGGTAGGATAGGATATTTTAACTCCCCGCTTTTCCGCAAGAAAATCCAGAACCTGCGCTAAGCTAACATCATTAAACTGAATTCCATTTTGGCCCTCCTTAATAGCCTTTAATATAGATTTTGTATTAGTGTTCCTGGATTTAGGGGCTACTTGAACAATGTCCGTGTTCATTTTCCTGGCTCTTTCATTTGTATTTTCATTTTGGGCAGTTGGGTCAATAACTGAAAACTGTTTATCCAACCTACTATAAGCAATTTCATTACCCGGCAATAAATAATAATCCTTCCCATCTGCCGTTTTCTTATCCGTAGATCTGACGACAATCTTTCCTTCAAGTAATTTCACAGCTACTTTTGTATTATTATTTTGTTCAGTGACCTTAAAAATTGTCCCCAACGCTGTTGTAGCGACTTCACGACAGTAAACGGTAAAGGGTCGGTTTGCATCCCTTTGTACTTTAAATATAGCTTCTCCAGTTAAATAAATATCCCTTCTTTCCCCCTTTAATCCCGTTAAAAACCTAATACTACCTCCTGGTGATAAGCGTACCTCTGACTTATCAGGAAGACTTACAGATTTTACAGCCCGCTCCTTATTGGTTAGAATTGTATACGGTGATGTAATAGGATCGGCTGTATTTTTAAGTGAAATTTTTGGCTTTTGAAAATAAGGCATTAAAAAGTAAGTAGAAAAACCTAGTGCAAGACAAATCGATGCCGCTATAATTATTCTTCTAATTAATCTAAAACGTCGTAAACGAGTATCCGGTACCTGCGTCCCTAATTTATTAAGAAATTGGTCAGTGTATTCATTTCGTTCCAATAACTTTTCTTCATAGTTTTCCCATTCTGATTCATCAAAATACCTTTCAATTTCTTCAGGATGCTCCTCAAAAAATTGCTTAATCTCTTGCTTTTCAGTTTCCGAGCAAGTATCACTATAGTATTTCTCAATCAATTCTTTAGTCACTATTCAGCCTTATATGTTTAAGATAAATTCTTTTCAACTATATCGTTTTTACGAGTCCTCGTATGTATCTGATCGCGAGTTGAATATGTTTATCCACGGTTTTTACTGAAATGGACATCTCCTGGGAGATTTCCTTGTAACTGAGATCTTCTTCCCTACTCAGCTTGAATACCTTCTGCCTAACTGGCGGTAACTTCTCTATTGCCTGTTGAATTATTTTATGCGTATCTTTCTCATCCATAATATCATAGCCACTAATCATGCTAATTTTGAATATATTTTCAGATACTTTAAATTGTTCCAAATGTTCCTTGTTTCGACCTTCCTTACGAAGCTCATCAATCATGAGTGTTTTGGCAATTTGAAAAATTTGTGTAGACAACTTCAGATCCACATTCAAGCTTTCTCTATATTTCCAAAGTTTAATAAAAGTTAACTGAGTTATCTCATTAGCAAGGTATTCTGATTTTGTCTTATTGAAAAGAAAGCCAAACAATTTACCACTAAATAAATAAAACACTTCATTAAAAGCACAGTTATCGCCAGCTTTTATTTTCACTATGAGAGGATCCATAATAGAAATGTTTAAATTAATAGGATTAAGGCAATATACCACCGCCTAAACTGTCTAAATTTATGATAATTTCCATTGAAATAGCAACTTTTATTTACGCAATGGTTTGCGCAAATTATTTTAAAAAGAATATTTTAATGAGCCTAAAACAACCTTCAGGAGTTCTAATTATAAATTTTAAACTAAACCACTATACAATCAGTGAATAAGGTGAATATGTATAGTCATTTCATTTTAATCACATGATTTGTTATATAAAAACATCTAAATCTAAAACTGAGTATGCTAAATCAATGTAAATAAGCCGCTTGCGCACTGTCGTATGAACTTGGTATAAATCTAGTCTTCAATTAGGTAAGAACTTTTGCCCTCATATAAGCAGGCGAATGCCCGTCACTGATTATATCCAGGCAGCCACCTGAGGAACGGCACAAATATGCGTATTATTGAGTAATACTCCTCCATTTTATTTTTATTCCCTACTCAAATTTAAATATATGTAAATAAGGATTTGCTTCTTATCTAAGCTTTGTCTTTGAATAACAAACAAAGCGCCCCGTGGTTTTCGGGACGCGTACTCACAAGCATGAACATGTCTCATTAGGCAGTTTGGGACGGCTTAAACCCAATACAAACCCGCTGTAATTGTTCAAAGTCCTTTTCATCCTGATTATAAATATCCGATAGACAGGTCGGCCTAGATATGCGTCGATTAAAGCCAAGGCTGTCAGATAAAGCCTGGGCTTTATCTACAGCTAACTCTTTGAACTCATAACGGGCTATCAACCTGCCTTTTCTAAGTAATGCGGTATCTATTTTGGAGATGTCTGTGTTAAAGGTGCAGATCACCTGTATGTTTAAAAAGTCAGAAATCAGCCCATCACAAATATTTAGGATAGAAGCCACCGGAGAAAAGAGCCTACCCTCTCTGCTTTTAACCAAGCTTTCCGCATCCTCAATCACAAAAATGCTATTGCTGTTTTTTATTAAAAAAGTCATCAGGGAAGGTTCCCCAATCTCCATGGCAATACTAGGCGGCATAAATATGACCCTTTTATTGATAGAGGCAATCAAATGCCTCAAATACGACGTTTTCCCGGTTCCGGGTGCGCCATGTAGCAATACGAGGCCTCTTTCTTTATGTCCATTTAGCTTTTCCTGGATGATCTGGTCAATTTTTATAAAGTCATCATTGTAATGAGTAGCAATATCCAAGTTCAGCAGATGTATCGGAACCTTTTCTGTTTCCAACCTGCCATTTTCATAGAGCATTATATACATTTCTGGAAGAGATACAGGTTCCCGCTGAAACCGCTTCAATTTTTTAATCAAATACCCAACTTTTTCAGCATTGGCTCTTTGATAATAAAACGTCACTTCATTATCTATAATATCAAAATAAACCATGATTTCCCCTCTTAAACAATAAAACACCTCCAAAGAGTCCTTCCTCGCAAATTGAAAGTTCTTTCTATATTCGTTTACTATATCCGAATAATAATGTTTGGCAAACCATTTAGCCCCGCCAACTGCATCCATATCATACATGATGGTTTCGCTGGGAATAGCATTATAATGTGCTACATATAGGTGTAATGGTTTTAAAAAATCCTCATATTCGCTGGTTAGCGCCTGCATAAGTGCTCCCTCAGACACCGGGGGCGTTTTCTGCCCCAAATAATCAATCACACTGCTTTGTTCCATCCTTTATTATTTTTGGTGCTACAAAGCTAATAGTACACCTCTGCCAAAAACAGACGCAGAAATAGAAAAAACTTAAAAAAGATGGTTAATTAATAATAGCGGGATCATCCTAGAATAAAAATACCCAGGGTTGCCCTTGGAAAACATAAAAAAGCGGCAATTCAATTAAATATAATTTTTAATTTTTCACCTTAAAACATTTTTCTTTTATCTTTATGGCACTCATAACGAACAAATTAACTATTTATGTCCACTAAAAAGAACCAAAGCTATAATGTCATTACGCAGCTTTTCAGATATAAACACAGTATAAGTTCTGCAGAAATACAACAGAAACTAGCCGACAATGATCTGCCTAATTCAGAGCGAACCGTACAGCGACTGTTATCCGACTTAAAGAATATCGGTCTGGATTTTGAATATAATCCCCAAAACCGAAAATTTAAATTTAATCCCTCAGACGACGATTATCAAACAAAACTAATAGGTTTAATGGTGGCTGCTGACTTTATGCAGTCAGTAGCAGCCTTCCCAACAAATACCTTACAATTTATTGAATTTGATGACAGAGTGGTCGCGAAGGGGTCCACTTTCCTGCCAGATCTATTTAAGGCCATTACTACAACAAAATGGATTGAAGTGACTTACCAGCGCTACGAAAATGATCATCCCAAAACACATTTGGTCGCACCACTCTTCCTTAAAGAATTTAATTATCGCTGGTATCTATTAGCAGTCATTAAAACAAAAGGGCCAGGCAAAACAAATATGCCCTTACTATTTGGCATAGACCGCATTGTCAACTTATCCCTCACCGATCAGAGTTTCAACAAAATTAAATTACAAAAATTATCTGATTATACCGCATGGACTAAAGGTCATATAGAAAAGCCTATGGATCTATTTGATGATGTCATAGGTGTAAGGTTCACCCAGGCACCTGTCCAAGAGGTCATCCTAAAATTCCACCCGGACCAGGCACCTTTTATCAAAAGTCAACCCTGGCACAGCACCCAGAAAATATTAGTAGAAAATGAACAGGAGTTCACTATAGAGATTTGCGTAAGACCAAATGACGATTTACTCACCATGATTTTATCCCAGCATGGCAATGTAGAGGTAATCGAACCCAAGGAACTCAGGCAATCTGTCATTGACATGCTACAAAAAAGTCTGGACTTGTACGCACCAACTAAAACAACAAACAAGAAAAATAAAAGGTGAAGAAAATGACTTAAATCTACAAATCATTCTCACTTTTTAAAAAACCTTTACTGGCGAGTATCTCCTTCAGCAAATTAATTTCCTCATAGGCAAGTTCCAAGGCTCTTAAATAGCCATCAGCACAAAGCACACCTGCCTTACCACCAATTAAATTGTCATTATAATTGTTGGAATCATTTGCAAAAATAATCGGGTGGGGTCCATTAAGGCTCAAGACCTCTTCTAAGGAAATGCCATAAAGATTACAGAACTCGGCTATTGTCACTAGCGAGACGGATTTGTGCTTACCGCTTTCAATTTTACTAAGGGTAGCATGAGAATACCCCAATTTCTCTCCAAGCTTAACGAGACTGGTTTCATGGTATGTGCGCATATTACGTAAATTACTGCCCACCTTGTGGAGTAAAGCATCGATATCAATCATATGACTAGAATTGTGTACAAGATAAAGATACGAATTCCGCAGCAATTATTAAAGCACAAAAACAAGTGAAAATTAACCAATCAAAAAAAGTCACGAAACTAAAACAGCTATGTATCCTTTTTATAGTAAAAAGAATTATTACGCCCAATTTTCTTTAAATAAAGATGACCACCCTTCACGAGTCTCTTTAAAATTGAAGATAAATTTTTAGTTTCCGCATTATATTTATGCTTTTCTATAAAATAAGCGCATACCTCTTCCGTCGTTTTTAATTCAGAGAACCACCCATCCCTAATTAAATCTAACAAATACTTTTTATATTTTGGTCTGGAACTTTCTTTAACTGGCATAGTGGATAATTTATTAAAAGGTTTAAGCTTCATTGGAAAATCAAATACCTCCTTCGGAGTCATTTCTAAAGCTACACATACTAAAATTAAGGTTGTCAAGGAGGAGCCAGTGCCAGCCAAAATCTTTTTGACGGTTGCAGGAGCCAAATTTGCAATATAAGCAACTTCTTCACTTGATAACCCCTTAGCCTCCATAATAGTATTAACCATTTTGCCAACGGATTTCAGGACGTCGTTCACATTTGGTGGCGAACTTTTTGGCTTGGTAGGTTTTAATTTTGCCATATACAAAAAAAATAAAGTTACTGACGACACTAAATTATTTTATATTTTATTTTGTCGTTAACGTTAAAGTTTATACATTTGAGCCACGAAATTGCCACAAGATAAATTAGTTAATTGAAACATATGAAATTAATCAAAATTTAATCAAATATAATATCATTAATTTTATATTTAATCTATATTAAATTATTTTTCAATTACTAATTGAAAAATAACAAATGTAACCATAATTAATAATTGTAGCCAAAAAATTAAATACAAATAGTTTTATATAAGATTAGGTCATTTTATATCCATTTTAAAACATAAATATTTACAATTTATATTTTTTCATTTTTACGCTTTTATTTCATTATTTTCAATACAGAAGCAGTGTAAAGCACAAATAATTATATTTAAACCGGCATTTTAAACCGTATTAATTCAACAAAAATGTCTCCTGTCAAATTTTAAGGCCAAAAAATAAGTATCGGCTTGTCAGAAACATTTGCCTTCAATGTAACCCACAATCGCATTGAACCAATTGAAAGAAAATAATAATATGAAAATTAATAAACGAACAATATAAAATAAGTAACCAATATGATTTCGCTTGATCATATCGGCCAAAGAGATTAAATGCACCTACCAATACACAAGTGTAGGGCAAAACAATGTAAACTAATTATGAAAAAGATTTTATGCTTGCTTGGCGGAGCTATGCTCTGCACAACACTTTTTTGTCAAAAAATTGAGGTTACAAAATACTATATAGATGATAGGATCCCAGATATTCCATTGATTAATATAGTAAACTTCAAAGATTCCATTACAACACTGAGCGCATTAGGCCAAAAACTCATCATATTAGACTTTTGGGGGCCACATTGCGGTACCTGCATTGCAATGTTCCCGTTAGAAGAACAATTACAGAAAAAATTCAAGAACGATCTCCAATTTTTATTAATCAGCCCAAATTCAAGGGATGAAGTCGAATTATTTATTAATAATTGGAACCAGAAACATGAACAGCCATTCACCTTACCCAGTATAACCGCCGGCACTTTATATAACAAGCTTTTTTGGAAATATTATTATCCACATTATGTCTGGATCGCTCCCAATGGCACCATCATAGCCCAAACCTCGGACACACAAATCAACGCAGAAACTATCGCAGCCACTATAAAGAATATTAGGATGGAAGAAAACAAAATAAAAAATGGTAACCGAAGCGACAAACCAGAGCTATTACAAAAATTAAAGTTGACACCTGCCCAATATCAATACTTTAAACCAGCCATTGCATCATTTTTAAATAAAGCCAAATGAAATTAAAGCAGTACCTTTTACTTTTTGCCCTATATTCCACCGTTATAGTAAGGGCACAGAATCAAAAACAAATAATAACGGGCACTGTCACATCAGAATCCGGTACCGTTATTCCTGACGCTACTGTGCTTGCCATAAAAAATAATATCTCCGTTATATCAGGGAAGAAAGGCTTTCACCTGGAGCTACTTTCCCTCCCGGATACACTATTAATTACTAAAGTAGGATATAAACCAGCTAAAATAGCCATTAGCTCAACAACAACTAATATAAAATGCCACCTTGAAGAAAGTCAAAACGAATTAGAAGAGGTTACAATAAATACTGGGTATGAGCAGATAAAGCCTAATCAAACAAATGGCTCCTATACAGTTATTAGCAACGAGCTTTTAAATGAACAAACAGGTCCAAATATCCTTGATCGGTTAAAAGGGGTAACAAGCTCATTATTAGTAAGTACAGAAAAAAACTTGACCAACCCTCAAAATACAACCAATATCTCAATACGTGGTTTAAGCACTATCAATGGCCCCTTGGATCCCTTAATCGTATTAGATAATTTTATTTATGAAGGCGATATCAATAATATTAATCCAAATGATGTAGAAAGTGTTACGGTTTTAAAGGATGCCGCAGCCACCAGCATTTGGGGAGCCAGGGCAGGCAACGGTGTCATTGTAATTACAACAAAAAAAGGAAAATTTAATCAAAAACTTAAGGTAGATTTTAGTTCAACTTATACAATTACAAATAAGCCCGATTTATATTATAACAAACAAATATCCTCTTCAGATTATATTGATTTTGAACAGTTTCTATTTAATAACGGTTATTACAATACCAAACTAAAATCAAAATCAATGACGGCATTAAGTCCGGCCGTAGAAATCTTCAACAAAAGGCGGGAAGGAAAAATAAGCGCAGAAGACTCTGCGAATCAAATCAATGCTCTAAAGCAAATAGACAGCAGGGATCAATTCACAAAATATTTTTACCGAAAAGGCCTATTACAACAATATGCACTTAACCTTAGTGGTGGGAGCGATAATCTTGCCTGGGTAATTTCCGGCAATTACAACAAATCAGTTGGCAATCTTAGAAACAAAGACGATAAGGTCAATCTCAGATTTGATAATACTTATAAACCATTTAAAAATGCACAGCTCAATGTAGGATTATATTACTCTAACACGTTAACTACAAACGGAATGCCTAGTTATGAAACTATAACAACCATACCTACCTTAATCCAAATTCCATATTTGAACCTAGTGGATGAAGACGGGCAAGCGGTTGCGACAACTCATGTACTAAGGCCAGGTTACACAGACACAGCAGGCGCAGGGTATTTAAAAGACTGGAATTACTACCCATATACGGATTGGCAACACTATTTACAAAAAAATAGAACAGAGGATTATACCGCCAATTTAGGATTTCAATACAAGATATATAAAGATATAAATATATCATTCAAATACCAATATCAAAAACAAAATATTGACTACCATAGACTTGGGGATACTCTGAGTTATTATACTAGGGATCTAATCAACAGATATACACAATTAGATAGAGCCACTGGCAATATTGAATATATTGTTCCCGTTGGCGGCATCCTTTATAAGGGTCAGGCGGAGATAAACAGTCAAAATTTTCGTGGTCAAATAAACTATAATCATCATTTTGGAGCTGACCACATTTCCTTTCTTTTCGGTGCTGAGGTAAGGCAAGTCCAAACTAATGGTAGTGACCAGTTTTATTATGGCTATACTGAAAATCCGTTAAGGATAGTAACAATAAATCCCAATTTATCCTATCCTACCTTTATAACAGGGGCAACTAGAGGTTTAAACACCCAAGGACAAATCACAAAAACAACGAACAGATTTATATCACTTTTTGCAAACGGATCATATTCCCTAAAACAAAAATATATACTATCTGGAAGTCTAAGAAGAGATGGATCAAACATATTTGGTGCAAGTACCAATGACAAATGGACACCCTTATGGTCCATCGGAACAGGCTGGATAATCTCGAAAGAAACTTTTTATAAAAACCAACTACTACCCTATCTTAAATTGGCAGTAACATATGGCGTAAGCGGAAATGTCGATTTATCAAAAACGGCTCAAGCCATTGCCGCATCAAGCAATAGCAGACTAACCCAATTACCAGTATTGGACATTAACCAAATAAACAATCCTTCTTTACAATGGGAGCAAAGCTATCAAACAAATGTAAGATTAGAATTTTCGTCAATAAACAATGCACTTAATGGATCTATTGAATATTATCATAAAAAAGGTGTCAATTTGTATGGTGCAACTCCATATGATTATTCTGCAACTGGCAGAGGTACAACAATAACAAAAAATGTTGCCAATATGGCAGGAAACGGAATTGATATTATATTAAACTCCACCTTAATAAAGAAAAAAATACAATGGAAGAGCACTCTACTAGTAAGTTACAACTTAGCTAAAACCACCAAATACAACGATCCAAACAATACAATTTCTGCATATGTCGCAAAACCTTACCGCATAAATCCTGTTGCAGGTCAACCATTATATACAATGATCGCGTATAAGTGGGGGGATTAGATGAAAATGGAAATCCAATGGGTTATCTTGGCAACGACAAAAGTACAGATTACACCGCAATAGCTAATGACGTGTATTATAATCCAGAAAACAATAATTCTATAAAAATATTCGGATCCGCCAACCCGACCTGGTTTGGAGCTATAAATAATACCATAAATTGGCGTAATATCAGTCTTAATTTTAATATCATTTATAAATTGGGTTATTATTCTTTAAAACAAGCATTAAGTTACAGCGGACTGGCCATAAGAGACGCAACTTACGGAATAAATTACAACCAAAGATGGATGAAGCCTGGAGATGAACAACATACCAGTGTGCCATCTTTAATATATCCATTAAATGTAAGCAGAGGCTCTTTTTATCAAACTTCAGAAATAAATGTAATCAAAGCAGATCATATTAGATTACAGTACGTTAACCTTTTCTATAATATCAATAAAATAAGTAAAAAGCAAAACTGCACCTTACAACTATTCATAAATGCAGCCAATTTAGGCATCTTGTGGCGCGCCAATAAAGACCATATAGACCCGGATTCCATCAAATCTATTCCTGCCCCGAAAACATATACTTTAGGAATTAGGTTACATTTTTAAAAAATAAAAGAATGAAAACAAACAAATTAATTTATAGAATCTTATTCACTTTACTCGTGATGAGTATATTGTCCTGCAACAAATATTTAGATAAAAAGCCAGACGAGAGATTAGTCGTACCAGAATCATTAAAAGATCTACAAGAGTTGCTCAACAATGATGTCCGCATTAATACAAGGACGCCAGAAGCAGGAGAAACATCGTGTGATGATTATTTCATACCCGAATCAGCAATTGAATCTAAAAATGAACCACGACCTCAATTTTATTATTGGGAGTTAAAAAAATTAGAAAGTGGTGGCGATTGGTCAAACACACCAGTCGCAATATATTATGCGAATTTGGCATTGGAAGGCATAAAAAACATTAAGACAACACTTGACAATAAGCAGCTCTATAATAATGTAAAAGGCTGTGCACTATTTATTAGATCCTATTATTTTCTAAGCCTACTTTGGGATTATGGCAAAGCCTTCGACGAAAATACTTCAATCAAAGATTTGGGTATTATGCTACGGACATCTAGCGACTTTAATGTCACCTTCAAGAGGTCTTCAGTAGAAGATTGTTATGATAAAATAATAAAAGACACAAAAGAAGCAGCCAAGCTCCTTCCAAGGGTTCCACCAATCGCAACAAGGCCATCGAAAGCAGCCGCATTTGGTTTATTAGCGAGAACTTACTTATCCATGAGAGATTATACAAATGCATTTTTATACGCAGATTCATGTTTAAAAATCAACCACACTTTAATAGATTATAATCAAATTCCCGAATCTAAAATATCCTCCACAACCCCCTTTGGAAATTTCAACGAAGAAACAATATTCTATTCCTTATTTTCTGAGAGCTTAGGACTGATACATTATACTACTCCTGCCTACATCGATACCATACTCTATAGTCATTATGAGCCTAATGATCTCAGAAAAACAGCATTTTTTGAAAAGGACAATTCAGGTTATTCATATTACAAAGGATCCTATACAGATAATAACTTAAGAAATATATTTACAGGTATAGCAACCGATGAAATGTACTTAATCAGGTCTGAATGTTATATTAGAGCAGGAAAATTAGCTGAAGGAACTGGAGACTTAAATTATTTATTATCAAAAAGATATCAAACGACTTCTTTTATACCACTTAAATTCTCCAATCAAAAAGATGCTCTAGCGCGCGTTCTATTAGAAAGAAGGAAAGAATTGATTTATAGAGGTTTAAGATGGATTGATATTAAAAGATTAAACAAGGAAGACTACAATATAATTCTTAAACGCAAACGTGATGGAGAAATCATAACATTACAACCAAATTCAGATTATTATGCACTACCCTTCCCGGACAATTTGGTTAGAATTATTGGGATCCAACAAAATTAAAATTAGGGTAACCAATGGTTACCCTAACAATATTCATCATGCATTTTTAATCTTGATTAGAATAAGAAGCTAATGGTTCCACATCCGAAACATAATAAACATTCCCAGAGCCGTCAGTCTGAAGATTAATGTTTGACTTCAAAATTGGATCTGTACCAGTCGCATCCACATCCGTGGCAGGTGCAGTAATTGAACACGCCTTCGCATCTCCAGAACATGTTGTTGGGTTCTCAGTATAATGCCAATTGCTCAAATCCTCCACTGATGCTTGAGAATAATCCAATGGATTATCTGGTGAATATATAAAAGTATATTCTTCATCAGGATTATTTACTCGTGCATTTAAATGTGCCTTGGCTACACCTGCCAGGCCCACCCCAATTAAAGCTGCAATAACTGGAGCGGTAAGATATTTCTTTTTCATATCTTGTTCTTATTTAAAAATTTGAAAATAATAACCATTCGCTAAACCGCCCCAAATCATTTATATCAGCGGCCGCTATTTACACTAATGCTTACTCTATTTATCACGGGTTTTCAGCTTCCTTCCCGTTAAGGCCTAATACATCAGGTAAGCTCCACTTACCTGGCATGAATATTCAATTTTTTATATCGGTTAAAAGTCCACAGTCCAAATAAAGCCAGGATTGTGTACACAATATTAAATATCAGATGGGTTTGCCATCCCATGCGGCTCAAAATGCCGCCACAACTACAAGGAATACTGCCAAAAGCACCACTTAAAGCCAATGCAACATATCCCGTAAAACAAATCATTAAGACTGAAGACAACCAAAGCCCTGCCTTCTTTGTATAATTACCACATATTAAAAAGGCGATCAACAGCTCAAAAATGGGCAATCCCACAGCTAACCCAGAAATTGACCAGGTAGGTAACGGTTGTCTTTTTAATTGGATCAGAAAATCATGATAACTCAAAAGTTTACTAAATGCAGCGTATGCCCAAAGAAGTGTAAGTAGCCCACAAATAATACTGATGGTTATTTTCATCCTGTTCAGCCTTTTTTGGCTGGGATAGGCTTCTGCGACATTTATGCGTATTAAAGACATAACAAAATAATTATTCTTATTCAATGTGTTCAGGATGCAAAACGCTTCGGGACAAACTTTTTAAAAATTACAACTCGATCGGCATCAAAAGTCCATTTTCTACAATCCAACGCTGCCTTGGTAAAAGAATACCAGAATCATTCAGATAATAATCTGACTCCACCATCCCATTACTTTGTAAGAATTCAGCCTTTGGCCCTTCCATCAAATTAACCGGATTTGGAAAATAATTCGATCGAAGCAAGAGTTCCAATAGCCACATTTCACTTTGAGGCCATAAACTATCTACCCATCCAAAAGTCATTATATAATCTGTCCTTTCCATTTTTACCTTTTTTGTGGCAAAACCCCGGTGACAGATATCACCAGATATTGCCAGATATTAAAATGCGTATTTGTGCTGCTTCTTTAATCATATTGTATAATTATCTTATGGTCTTACTTATATTTTTCCCCTCTTAGTTTCTTCTTCTTAAAAAGTCATCAGAAATATTTAGACTAAAATAGATTGCACAGTTATTTCAAAATGACCTTTATTATTTTGTTGCTGATGTAAAGATGAAACAATAAATTAATAAAAAAATCAGGCAATTTGTTCTACAAATCGCAACCTCATAAATATATCTCATTGATTATCAATATCACAAATTCTACCTTGATCAAAATGTTCCTGTGCGCTAACTTTATGATACTCTTTATATTGCTTTAGGAAATAATCAAGTTTGACCATTCCTACTTCTTGCATCACCTCACGTACACTCAAAGCATCGCCCCTTAAAAAAAATTCTTTTGCCTTTTCCATTCTTCTAACTTTCAAATATTGTTTGGGAGCCACTGCGAAAAGCCTTTTAAATCCCGAGCAAAATCGATTGGGATCAATACCTGCCTCAAGCCTGGCATCCGTCACCGAACAATTGCTGTGCTTATAATTTTCCAATAAGTAGGTACGGGCATTAAAAAACTTTTCAACAGTATCAAATGCGAATGGCATTCCCGGTTCTTTCCTATACTCTAAAAACAGAAAGATCAATTTGTCAATTAAATTGTCCAGTAATTCAAGGTCCAACTCGTCTTCATTGACAAGTGTATAAATTTCAACTATAATCAAATGCATTTCATTGGTAGTGACCCTTGGATAGGCTAATAATAAAGTATTTGCGTTGACCATCACATCCTCTACCATTCGTTGCATGACTGGATATTTCCGGGCAAACTCTTTTAATCTTTCCAAAGAAATAGCTATATTCAAAATCTCAAGTGGCTCATTCGTATCAATGATGGCATCATTGATAAAGCCATTATAAACTTGGAAATTATGTTTGCCAGCCATCACATGTCTCCAATAACCGTCATCCTTATTTAATTTTTTTATTTGAAACTTAGCCCTTCCTCTTATACAAAATTGAAATTCTATCCCACCAGATGGAGAAACGCATCTGAAGGACCGGGACCCCGGCCCTTTTACAAAATACTGACCTCTGTTCAATGCCGACTTATTGGCGTTAATCCACTCAAACAACATTGTATCATTTTGGGTCTGAATATGCCTTTTAAGGGAGTGCTTCCATCCTCGATTGATATATTTCTTTGGAAACCCCTCCAATAACGGAAACGGTTTTGGTTTTTTGCCTCCTTCTGATAAGCCGCCTTGTGGTAAAATAGAAAACTCTTCCATAACAGATACTTTGGATTAAGATTAAGATTAAGATTAATTTAAATTAATAAAATGTACCCCTGTTTAAAAAACAGTAAAGATTTAAAGGAGGGTTATTATTATTATTATTATTATTATTATCATCATATGATCCAATTCTCCCTTAAAGTGTAAAGTTAATGAACAAAAAAATGGGGTACAGGAACTTAAGCCATAAAAAAGGTCGATTTAAGGCCCCAAAAAAGTGCCTATATTCCTACTTATAAAAAATAATTTTACGGCTGTCGTCATATCAATCCTGCCTTTGATATTCGGCTGAAATTCTCAAAATTTACTCAAAACGTCTCAATCTTGGTGTTTACTACGTTCTTATTTAGTAAGTTATGATTGGTTTTACTATTATTGTATTCTATACATTATCTCATTAGAGAAATATAAGCATTATTTAATGGCAACAACAATTACTTCAGCGATTATAAATACACCCTGCGCAGCAGCTCCGACATCTGAGCTACTGAAAACTCGTACACATTACATGGCACTTGACGGATTAAGAGGTATTGCCGCAGTAGCAGTTGTTGTTTTCCATTTTATGGAATTTATTATTCCAGATTACGCCAACAGCTTTATCGGACATGCTTATCTTGCTGTGGACTTCTTTTTTTGCTTGTCAGGTTTCGTGGTAGCTTACGCTTATGACAGCCGCATTAAGCGTTTAGGCATCGTAGAATTCTTTAAATTACGATTGATCAGATTACAACCTATGGTTTTTATAGGCGCAATAATCGGACTGTTGACCTTCGTATTAGACCCTTTCCATAATTTCTTTATGCAATACGGCATTAAAGACACCATAGCGATGTTTCTTAGTTCCGCATTTATGATCCCACATCCTGCCATGCCAGAACGGTACAATAACCTGTTTTACTTTAATCCACCAACCTGGTCGTTATTTTGGGAGTATATTGCCAATATATTCTATGGTATTATTCTTTTTAGACTAGGAAAAAGGTTACTGGTAACTTTAACCGTAGTAGCAGCCTGTATACTTATTTATACGGCCCATAAATTTGGTAACCTAAGCATCGGCTGGGGAGCAGAGAACTGGGTCGGTGGTGCTGCCCGGTTATTTTTCTCCTTTCTGGCCGGCATTCTGGTTTACCGTAAGGGCTGGCTCATCCAAAATAAACTCGGCTTTCTAGGGCTGGGTATTTTACTTACAATAGCCTTTTTGGTTCCCTACGTGGATACGATCAATTGGATAACAGAGCCCATCATTGTAATCCTCTATTTCCCCTTTTTAGTAGCCTTGGGGGCTGGTGTTACCATCTCCCGTAATTCCAAACCCATTTGTAAATTCCTGGGAGATGTGTCCTATCCACTATATATGATTCACTATCCATTCCTATGGGTTTTTCTGAGTTACCTGGAAACGCATCACCCATCCATGGGACAGTTATATGTTCAGATTCCGGTTATTACCTGCCTATTGATCGGATTTGCCTATCTTATCCTTAAAGCACTGGACGAACCGCTGCGTAAATACATGAAAGGTCGCTTAAAAAAAGACTTTAAATTGTCCCAAAAGTAAGTGCTGCATAATGCCCCATCAAGATCTATCCACCTCCATTCATTCACTTCAAGTCATCCTTCTCATCACGGCATTTTTTTAAGGCTACATTTCTGAACGCTTCAAAAGTATGACCATACTTTTCTTTAAACTTACGACTTAAGTATTTTTCACTAAAACCAAACGAAGAATGGTGATCTCCGAGTGTCATTTTCTTCAGCGTCCCCACTTTTACTTCCAGTTCAATTCTTGCCGCTATTTGAATAAGTGCCTCATCCAGCCGAATATCACGCGGCGACATTCCTGTGAAAAATTTCAATCCTTCTCTTATTTTATCCACATGCATCTTTTTGCCATCTGCATATCGCTCATTGGACGTCGAAGCCTCAAAGATTTCGCTAAGTGTCATTATTTCCTTGTTGGAACCTCTTATTTTCGCTTCTATATTGAGCAAAGTTCCAATGTCATCTATTGAATAATTAAATTTTGTTTTGGGTAAATCATTGGTAACAAATTCTTCTAAGTAATTCATTAAGATGTTTATGGTTGAGCTTTCACTAGCTTTACCTCCCATGAGGGCCTCAATAATCCTATAGAGTTTATGGCTAAGCGATATACTGCCATTGGCAATTGTCGAAAAAAGCTGACCATTCTTTTTTTGCTCAATAATTTCCAGTATCTTATCTAACTCGGAGTGGGTTGGACTCATTTTTAATAAAAGCAGCTTATCTAAATGAATATCTAAAGTCATTACTGGATTCTCCCGAAACACAACTATATTCTTAACATGCTTATAAACAATTAGGTTATGATCTCCTGCCCCAACCTTAAGCGTCTTATTATCGTTTAATTCATAAATCACTGTCCCTTTAAGGGTCATACATGCTTCAATCCCGCTTTCATCAGATTCACAAATAAATTTCAAGGTATCATTGGTGACATTATAATAAGATAGCACAACTGGGTACGGACCAACCATTATTAGTTGAAATATTATAAGCACCCCTTTATCCTGTATATAGGCACATTGAGCTCCGGGAATTCTTAATACATCTTTAGTTATGTCTTTTAAATCCATCGGCCAACCAGGATGTATTTCTAATAATCTAAATCTCCCATTTTCAAAGACTTTTACTGTAAATGAAAACATTTCCTTCATAATATATTTATTTAATGATTAATGATTCAACAATTGAAATCTGCAGTTGCTATTGGCATACAAATCAATAGCAATTAATTGATCTCAGCATACGATCAGGTATCTCCCAAGCAAGTTTCTTTGAAAAGCAAATTTTAAAATGGTTGGTATATTGGAATGATTTTCGCATAATGTAAGCTAAGTTAAAGAAAAATAGCTAATTACAGAAACATTATATATATGCTTTATAAAAATCTATCTTAATCTATCCAGATCTCTCCCCCTTATGAACGGTCACCATAGTGTGCAATTAAAATTAAAGTCTCTATTTTCTGGCATCATTGTTTGGCAGTTTACTTGATTAATATTTAAAAACAACAAAAGTCCTGATTGTATTTGTTCAAATTTGAACAAATACAATCAGGACTTTTGCTTTTTATAATTTTAAATAATCGAAGTGAGCAATTTTTTTTACGTCTGATTGACGCAAAAAATTAAACCGCACTATTTGATTAAAAATTGATCCGCATCCGTGAGAAAAGGAAACTGGTCTCTGATTTGATGAAGATTTTCTTTTTTTAAGGTGATAGATTTAATTTCTTCCCGATCCTCCGCTTCATAAAGTGGATTCCCTAAAGGGTCCAGTATAACGGATCCCCCTTTATAGACAATATTATTACCATCAATACCAACTCTATTAACAGCAGCAACATAACACATATTTTCAATGGCCCTTGCTTTTAATAAAGTAGACCAGGTACTCTGTCTTTTTTCCGGCCAGTTTGCTACGTTAATAAGTAGGTCATATTCAGGTTCACTGCCCTGCATTTGTTGTCTGGTCCATACCGGAAACCTAAGATCATAGCAAATCTGCAAATTGATGCGCCAGCCTTTAACGCTTGCAATCAGCCTTTTTTGGCCAGCCGTATATTTTGCCCCTTCCCCCCATAAGCGAAGAGATGCCTTTTATCGTAGGTTCCGATTTCTCCATTGGGTAACATCCATACCAGCCGGTTATAAAAGTCCTCTCCATCCCTGATAACAAGGCTTCCGCCTATAATTACATTTTTTGAAGCGGCCAATTCTCGCATCCAATTAACGGTAGTGCCATCCATTGTTTCTGCTACCTTTACAGGTTCAGATGTAAAACCAGTATTAAACATCTCCGGTAATAAAATAATTTCATTAGGAGATGAAATACCATTGATTTTCTCTTCCAGCATCTGAAGATTTTCCTGTTTTTTCTTCCAGAATATTTTTGTCTGAATCAGTGATAATGTTATTGAGGACATAGTTGTACTTGTATTTTTCTTTGTTTTCAGATAACGGTTTTTCAAAACCTAAGTTACTCAAAATATTGCACTCTGGTAAATAAATTAATTATAACGTAATATTGTATCTTAGCCATTACATTTACCTTTCAACCGTGTTTATATTTTTATAAAACCAAAGTCAAAATATTTATGAAAAAGCTCGTTTTATTTTCTCTTTTACTGGCAGGATTTCTGTCCGGCAATGCCCAATTAAACAGGCCCAAATTAGTGGTAGGCATCGTTGTAGACCAGATGCGCTGGGACTATCTCTACCGCTATTATGATTTATATTCAGACGGCGGCTTTAAAAGAATGATTAATGAAGGATTTAGCTGCAATAATACGTTGATCAACTATCTTCCGTCTTATACAGCGGTGGGACATTCTTCCATATTTACAGGGTCCGTTCCTGCCATAAATGGAATCACAGGCAACAACTGGATTTATACGAATACCGGTAAATCAACTTATTGTACCGATGACGATAGCGTCCAGACAGTCGGTGCCACTGGCACCGCTGGTCAGATGTCACCTCGCAACTTACTGTCTACAACCATTACCGACGAATTAAGACTGGCAACCAATTTTGAAGGTAAAGTGGTGGGTGTATCTTTAAAAGACCGTGCTTCAATTTTACCTGCAGGTCACAACCCGACAGGTGCTTATTGGCTGGATGATCACTCCGGGCATTTTATCACCAGTACATATTATAGAAAAGAACTGCCCGGCTGGGTAGCCGGCTTCAATCAGCAAGGACTGCCCGGTAAGCTGATGAGCGGTCTGTGGAAGCCTTTACTGCCGATTGCAGCATATAAGCAAAGCACCAAAGATAACGAGCCCTGGGAAGGGATACTTCCCGGCGCCAAGGAGCCCGTATTCCCCTATGATTTAAAAGCAGCCTATGCCAAAGACAAGGAATCGCTCAGGCAAACACCCTTTGGCAACACGCTGACCTTAGAATTTGCCGAAGCTGCGATTGACGGGGAACAGTTGGGCCAGGACAATACAACTGACTTTTTAACCATCAACTGCGCTTCTACCGATTATTCCGGTCACCTGGTCGGCCCCAATGCCATCGAAATTGAAGATGTATATCTGCGACTGGATAAGGATCTGGCTACGTTTTTCAGTTATCTGGACAAAAAGGTCGGCAAAGCCAATTATCTTGTCTTTTTGAGCGCAGATCACGGCGGAGCCAACGCAGTTGGCTTTATGCAGCACAATAAAATGCCAACCGGCTATACAACAAGCCTCAGAGATGGCCTAAATAACCACCTTCAAAAAGCGTTCCAGGTGGGAAAACTGGTCACTAGTTTTTTAAATGAACAGGTTCATTTCAATCGCCAGTTAATTGAAACGAGCAAACTGGACCTGGACGCCATAAAAAATTCCACTATAGCTTATCTTAACCAGCAGCCAGAAATCGCCTTTGTCATGGATGCATCCAAGCCAGGGAGTGCTGGCATACCAGGAGTTATCAAAGAAATGATCATTAATGGGTATAACAAAGATAGAAGCGGCGCCATTAAAATCATCTATAAATCAGGCATGATGAGTGGGCATTATAAAACCGGCACCACCCACGGCAGTTGGTACGCCTACGATACGCATATCCCGCTTATTTTTATGGGTTGGAAGATTCCCCATGGCAGCACCAACAAGACGCTCCATATAACAGATATTGCACCAACGCTCGCGGCATTATTACATATCCAGATGCCGAGCGGTTGTATCGGTGATCCGATTACGACTATTACCGACCAGGTAAACGAGTAGTAATGCTCTTTTTCCATAATGGGATTCTTATGCTGATGGATTACACCCTCCACAGTTAGCATTGAAAAAGTCTTTTTTCTTGCCTCATTTAGCTTGTGGTTAAGAAAAAAGGCTTTTTTGCTTTTATATTAAAATTCAAATTATCTGTTAGGGGAGTTATTCAATCGTTGTTGTATTGGGATGCCCTGCTGCTCTGCAGAGCCTAAAATTATAATAATGCCCCCAGACAATAAAAGTGACTGCCGGAATGAGTAGCAAAACAGAGTAATCATGCCAGATTTCTTTGGCAAATAAAAATAAGATGCCAATGGAGAATAATATAATCGGCGTATAGCTACGATGATGTTTACGGAAGCCGTGAGATAAGGCATAGGCCCCTACCGCAAATGCAAGGAAAATCATAAAATATTCAAATCCCTTGTTTTCGATAATATTTATACCAAAAACAGGCAGGGAAGTCATGATCAGTGGCAATAGGGCGCAGTGTATCGCACAGGCCAGTGAGGCCCTATACCCATTGCATCCCAGTTGATTTTAAAGCCCATTTGTTTAAATGATTTATGCAAAGATACAACTTTGCAACAAAGTTGCAAACCAATGTTAACCCAAAGACAAATCAGGCGGCAACCCGCCTTGTTTGTCGTACCTTTGCACTCCAAAGGAGCTGTTGCCCCACGAATAGAAACAAATTAAACTTCTCAGTAATGTCTATTGTTAAAAAGTATAAGAAACTGATTGGCTATACCCTGTTTTTTGTGGTTTGTTGTATCGTATTCTGGATACTTTTATTTGCCGGAACGGACAATTGGAAAACAAAACTGCCGACCCTTAGTACGGTTCAGCCTTTTTCCTTTACCAATCAGGATGGCCAGCCTTTCACACTGCAGGATATGAAAGGTAAGGTATGTGTTGTAAACTATTTTTTTACAACTTGTAAAGGGATTTGTCCCAAGATGAATCATAATATGGATGAAATCTATAATACGTTCAAGGATGAGAAAGACTTTATGATTGTCTCTCATACTTGTATGCCGGAAGTAGACACTGTTGCCCAATTAAAACATTACGCTGATTCCATTGGCGTGAATGATCGTAAATGGGTATTTCTGACAGGCAGAAAAGACAGTCTTTATTACCAGGCCAGAAACAGCTATCTGGTGGATGACAATAAGAATCCGGTTCAAAGTATTGACGACCAATTCATTCATACACAATTCTTTGCGCTGATAGACAAAGATGGTAACGTTCGTGGTGAGATTTTTGATGGATTACAACAAAAGGACCTGGATAAATTAAAGGCAGATATTAAAATTTTGTTGAAGGAACGCCCGGGTGGTAACAATAATTTCAGCAATAACATATTCGGGAATAATATGTAAATTTGTAACAGGTATCCTGCAAAGGAATTAGGAGGTGATTATGCAAGAAGAGATTATAGAAAACATATTAAAATCAGCCAATCTGAGTGTCACTGGCAGCAGAAAAAAGATTCTGAATCTTTTTCTGGCCTCAAATGGTGCACTCTCTCATGCAGATATAGAACAGGAAGCAGATGAAAAAATGGATCGGATCACGATCTATCGGACATTGCAGGCTTTTGTTCAAAAAGGAATTATCCATATTATTCCAACTACGGATAACTCAATCAGATACGCCCTTTGTAAGGATGAATGTTCTGAAGGCCATCACCATGATCAGCATGTACATTTTGTCTGCAACGAATGCCATACCACTTATTGTCTGGAACAAATTAACGTCCCCCATGTTAAATTGCCTTCCGGTTTTACGCAGGATCAAACAGAGGTAATTGTAAACGGACTTTGTGCCAATTGTCACGCCTAATTATCCCTAAACCAGAATTAACTTTCTGAAAGCCAATAAAATATAATTTACATTAAGATCTTCAGCTGACTTAGCCTTAAACGCAGGCCTTTAACGCTACTTAAAAGGCTGCAATGCACTGTTATTAATAATTTTGAGCTACTTACACTACTTTTCTTACTGATCTAAACTTTTCAGGACGCAAATACCGCTGCTGCAGCCGCTAATCTCTCTGGTGTTCCGGTATCCATAAACCTTGCCCCTGTATGATCAAAATAACCAATCGGGCAGGTTTTACTAAGCAAAAGATAGCCGTCAATAACAGAAAAAGGTGCCCGGGTGTCAAATTCGGTCACTTTGGCTAAATGTTCAATTATACTGGTCTGCAAACAATGTATGCCGCTGAAGGCCATCGGCTGCATGGAATTTACCTGACGCGTGATTTTCCTTTCTCCAGTAGTCATATTCTCCCAACCGGCCAATAGGCCGGTTGGCTGATCAAATAACAACCTTCTGCTGGAACTTCTTTCACTCACAGCAAGCGTAGCCAGCTGTCCGCTGCTTTTATGGATGCTGATCAGTTCCTGTAAGGACAAATCTGTCAATACATCTGCATTCACAATCAGGAAATCCTGTGAATTTTTAAAATAACCATACCCGGCGGCCTTCATAATGGCCCCTCCGGTATCCATGAGTAAGTCACTTTCATCAGAGATCTCAAACCTACTACCCCAGCCCTTATTTTTCTCCAGGGCCCAAATAACCTGATCTGAAAAATGATGTACATTGACAATAACATCATATATGCCCGCTGCCTGCAAGTATTCAATGGTAAGACGAAGTAGCGGCTTACCACCAACCAATGCCAGCGCTTTGGGGTGACTTAGGGTCCAGGGTTTAAGCCTGGTGCCCAGACCGGCTGCTAATATGAGTGCTTTCATGGCGGGGTGGTTATTTTTATAATAACATTGAAAATTTTATCTATCTGACCCAGTTGTCCTTATTGGTATGGGTGATCACAACTTTTACTTTGTATTTGTTTTTCAAGTACCTGGCGGTCTGCTCAGCGCTATACACACTTCTGTGCTGCCCACCGGTGCAGCCAAAATTGATTTGCAAGTGTGCAAAATCCCTGGAAATATAGTTTTCTACAGAAATACTGACCAGATCAAATACACTGTTTAAATATTCATTCATTGCGGTACGCTGCTGCAAAAATCTTGAACCGGTTTATCAAGCCCGGTGAGCTTTTTAAAGGCTTCCTGTCTTCCTGGATTTAGAATACCCCTGCAATCAAAGACAAAACCACCTCCATTACTGCTACTATCCTTGGGTATGCCCTTTTTATAGGAGAAGCTATTGATTTCTACGACCAGCGGTGTATCAGGGGTTGCCTGTACAGCAATAAACTTGGTCTTTGTTTCAGGGCCGGTAATTAATCCAAGGATTCTTTCAAACTCCGGCAGTTCAATGCCGATCATATTATTTTGCGTGAATTTTTTCAAATTATCCAGTGCAATGGGAATGCCGGCCAAAAAGGCCGCCTTGCGCTGGAATAATCCCCTGAAACCATAAGCACCCAATACCTGCAGCAAACGAATCAGCACAAAGCCTTTAAATTGATTTTTAAAGGCATTTTTATCTACCTTATTGGCGATCAAGGCATCTACCTCATCAATATAATAATCCAACAACGATTCCTTCCACTTTTTAGGTAAATTAGCCTTGGCCTGCCATAAAAGCGCAGCTGCATCATACTGCAGACCGCCGTTCATTCCGCCCTGATAATCGATAAAGTAAACGGCTTCATCTTTTATCATGATGTTGCGGCTCTGAAAATCACGGAACATAAAATACTTATAACGGCTCTGCCCTAAAAATACGCTGAGCACATCAAATTCATCCAGGAGTTGCTGCTTATTATAGGGCAATCCCAAAAAGTCCAGAAAATAATACTTAAAGTAAAGCAGATCACTCAAAATGGCCTGTTTTCCAAATTCTGTCGAAGTCAGGCAAAGTCGGTAATCGACTTTGTCATGACCTTTAATTTGCAGCCCAGCCAAGGCGCTGAGGCTTTTTTGGAATAAGGAATATACCCGGTCACTATGCCCTTCCGTTTCCAGTAATCCGGCAAGAGAAGTCGACCCAAAATCTTCCTGTAGGTAAAGCAGATAGTCGGGCGACACCCCATAGATCTCAGGAACAGGTAAATCCAGCGACCTGAAACTCTGTGTGAAGGCTAAAAAAGTCCGGTTCTCCTGTTCATTATAGTTATAGGTGGCAATACAGCTTTCCTTTTGCTGTTCATTTAGGCTCTTATCACCATACACCCTGAAATACAACCGGTCACTACCGCTCTGAGGCAGTTTTTCTATCCTTTTGGGCAGGTGTCCATATACCTCTTTATACAGGGATTCAATCTTTTCTATAATCATAGCCCCAAAAGTAAACAAATCAGCGCAAAATTCACTTGAGCCATGGCTTAGACAGCAGACTATATATTACAGGTTCTATGCACGCATAGCGATTGCTCTTATTGCTATAATAATTTTGACATGACAGGGTGTCTGCAGAAGAAAATTAAATAACGTAGCTTCGTGCAGCAAAATCACATAATAAATACAGTTAAATCCAACCTATTTAGTATAAAATAAAAGGTAGGCTGTATTCAACTGTTCAATCAAAATAATCATTCAATCATGTCAGAAAGGCCACAGCATGGTTCTGTTAATCCCCCAACCATCTTATCTCAGAAACCAGCCCTTATTTACTACAACATGCCTATAACCCGGTAGCGTGGTATCCCTGGGGCGAGACTGCACTTGAGCGTGCACGCACTGAACAAAAGCCGATTTTAATCAGTATTGGCTATGCAGCCTGCCACTGGTGCCATGTTATGGAAAGAGAGAGTTTTGAGGATAAAGAAGTGGCTGCTTATATGAATGAACACTTTATTAATATTAAAGTAGACAGGGAGGAAAGGCCGGATCTGGATCATTTGTATATGGACGCCGTCCAGGCTATGAGCGGCCAGGGCGGCTGGCCACTCAATGTATTTTTGCTGCCAGATACCCGCCCTTTTTTGGGGTACTTATTTTCCGCCAAAAAGGCTGTACCAACGCCCTTCCTGGAGGGAAGTACTGTCCAGTGTCCATCAGGCATTTATGGAAAAACAGCCAGATCTTACTGCCCAGGCGGAAAACCTGATCCGGCATCTGGAGCAGCAAAATCTGCCTTTGAGCGTAAAACCCAAAAACACCCAAGAAAACCTACGCGAAAATCACGATGAAAATCAAGGCGAAAATCAAGGCGAAAAATCTAATGAAAAGACGACGGTAGAAAATGATGGTGCTGGATTAAATAATAGACTTAAGGCAGGGGCAGCAGATATCCCCGGCCAGGCCAGCCAGATCCGCGCAGCGGTCATGCAGGCCGCCGACACAATATGGGGCGGCTTTGGTCGGGCACCCAAGTTCCCACAGACTTATACTATCAGGTATTTACTGCGGGATTATTATTATACCGGCAATAAGCAAGGAGTCAGTCAAGCCTTGCTAAGCCTGGACAAAATGTTGCAAGGCGGCTTGTATGACCAGATTGGCGGCGGTTTTGCCCGTTACAGTACAGATGAAAAATGGCTGGTGCCACATTTTGAGAAAATGCTCTATGATAATGCCTTATTGTTGGAAGCCTTGGCTGAGGCCTGGTCTTTAACAGGCAATATGGTCTACCAAAGAATTATCCGTCAAACCATCGATTTTCTTTCAAGGGAGATGCGCCATAGCGGAGGCGGTTTCTATGCTGCCCTGGATGCAGACAGCGAAGGGGTTGAAGGCAAATATTATGTCTGGCAGAAAAGTGAGATTGAAAAGATTCTGGGAGAAGAGCAGGCGGAACTCTTCTGCCTGGTCTATGACGTAGAGGAAAAAGGCAACTGGGAGGATACCAATATTCTCTGGCTCCAGCAAAGTATAGCGGAAGTAGCTAAATCCATCCGGATTCCAGAAGCGTCCCTTTTAAGAGTACTAGACCAATGTAAGGTCAAACTATTAACCGAAAGAAGCAAAAGAGTGCGCCCCGGCACCGATAATAAAGTGATTCTTGGCTGGAATGCGATGCTGATTACCGCACTTTGCAAGTGCGGTGCAGCCCTTGGTGAACCTTTATTTATTGAAATGGCAGAAGATTGTTATCATTTTCTACAGTCTCATTTAATCCCGCAAGATGAAAATGAAGGAAGCTGGCGACATCACTGGAATAAAAAAATTGGCGCTGCGGAGGCTTTTTTGGATGATTACGCGTCACTCATCCAGGCGTTGATCGAACTAAACCAAGTGACTGGGAAAACAACATATCTTCAAAGCGCCGCAGCGCTTACAGTCGAAGTAATCAGCGGATTTAGCGACAAAGAAGGTCATTTCTTCTATTATACAAAACAGGCAGCAGGTGCACTGGTCAGAAAAATAGAAACTTACGACAGTGCCACGCCTTCGGGCAATGCAGTTATGGCAGATAACCTCTGGCGCCTGTCCATTTTACTGGACAAAACTACCTGGCGGGAAAGAGCAGTATACATGACACTCGCCATGGAGCCTTTAATGCAGCATTACCCAACTTCTTTTGGTTATTGGGCCACCCTTTGGCAAAAAATTGCCTTTGGCACACCAGAAATTGCCATTATCGGGGATAACGCATCGGCGCTAGCTAGTGAGGTGCTGCAAAACTACCTGCCCGGGGCTGTTTTGCAGTTTAGCCCGGTTACAGTAGCAGATCTGCCATTATTAGCGGACAAAAATGTTCCAAAGGGGCAAAGCTTTATTTATCTTTGCCAGGATTATCATTGTAATCAACCTGTAACAGAGGTGAATACATTAATGGATAGTCTGGTTAAAAGTGGCGTGCACCCTGTATTGACCTAAGCAATCCTTGGAGAATTGAAGAAAGAGCATTTGAGGGAAGAGCAGCTGGGGAGGAAGACAGAATTGGCGCACTGCCTTATTAAATGACCACTTAAACAACAGATTTAAATACGAAAAGCATATTTATTAAAGTCTAGCGCAGGCCAAAGGCCTGCGTACCGGATTCATTTAAAAGCTTCGACGCAATGAAACAATACAAAATGCCCTTCATATTAGGTTGTGTCGCCTGGATTTTAGCAGGCCTGTCTCTTATTATAGGGATAATCGACCTTGTGCAAAAAGGCTTGAATAAAAACAGCTATTTTGCAGCTATTATCTGTATCGGTGCAGCACTTTCCGGCGTAAATCTGCTTAGATTACACCGTCAACTTAAAAACAGAAAGCCACCTGTAAATAACCCGACTAAAGAAGAGGGGGGCAATTCCAAGGCAGATTCCGATGAAAATCTGACCAATTAGGTTATTGACTTGTCGATTGATTTGTCGCTTGATTTGTTGACTAAATTGTAGATTAAATTGCCTCAAACATCAGGGATGAAAATATTGCCAGATTTTGGCCGCCTTAGAGATGCCGACTTCTGCCGTTAGCTCCCTTTCTGTTAGCTGACGAATCTGTTTAACAGAGCGAAAGCGCTTTAGCAGTTGACTGGCAGTTGCCTCACCAATGCCTGGGATGGCTTCCAGTTCATTTTTGAAAGTCCCTTTGGATCTTTTGTTGCGGTGAAAAGTAATCCCAAAATGATGCACTTCATCCCGGATTTTTCGGATCAGATTAAGGGAAGGGCTATCCCAGGGTAACTTGAGCGACTCACTGTCTCCTGGAAAAAGAGTTCCTCTTCATTTTTGGCCAGCCCGACCAGGGTCATTTTCCCCTGCAGTTGTAACTCATCAATGGCCTTCATTGCAGCACTTAACTGTCCTTTGCCGCCATCAATAATGACTAGTTGCGGCAAAGGCAGCTGTTCTTCCTTAAGCCTTTTATATCTTCTGAACACGGCCTCTGTCATGGTGGCAAAGTCATTAATCCCTTCTACCATTTTTACATTAAAATGCCGGTAATCCTTTTTGCTGGGTTTGCCATTTTTAAAGCAAACCATAGCAGATACCGGATAGGACCCTTGAAAATTAGAATTATCAAAACATTCTATATGTATGGGTAGATTGGGTAAGGATAACTGCTCCTGGATCATTCTAAGCGCCCTTTCATCATCTGCAGATACTTGCGCTTCAAGCAGTAAGGTCTTTTTCTTTTTAAGTTCCATCCGGAAGTAATTGACGTTTTTTTCGGACAGTTCCAATAATTTTTCTTCTCCCCTGCCTTTGGAACCGTAATCTTAATAGAATCATCCGGATAATCCAGCGGATTTGCCACAACGATTTCCTTATTAATGCTATTAAACTGCTCCCTTAAATTGGCCATGGCAAAAAGCAGCACATCCTGCTCGCTTTCTTCTATCTGGGCTTGTAATTCTACGGTATGCGTGTGGATAATGGTACCGTGTTCTACCATTAAGAAATTAACGTAGGCAATTTCTTCCTGTTTCCAGATGGAAAATACATCAAGACTGCCCAGATGCGCGTTGACAATGGTGGATTTAGCCTGATAGTTTTCCAGATCAGCAATCTTTCTGCGAACTATCTCTGCTTTTTCAAAAGCCATATTGTTTACGTGCGCCATCATTTCCTCTTTAAAATGCTGTACCACTGGCGCCAGATTGCCTTTAACGATTTGACGGATTTGCTGAATGCTCTGGTCATAATCCTCTTTTGTCTGCAGGCCCTCACAGGGGCCTTTGCAGTTCCCTAAATGATATTCCAGGCAAACTTTGAACTTGCCTTTTTCTATATTGGATTTGGTCAGATTAAGCTTACAAGTTCTGAGTGGTATATTTTCTTTGATCAGATCCAGGATTTCCCTGACCCGCCATACATTGGTAAAGGGGCCGATATATTCTGAGCCGTCTTTGATCTTATTTCGGGTGAGATAAATCCTTGGAAAGGGTTCCCTTTTAATGACGATATACGGATAAGTTTTATCGTCCTTAAGCATGATATTATACTTGGGCTGAAACTGCTTAATCAAGGAGTTTTCTAGTAAAAAAGCATCCTGCTCAGTATCCACAATCGTAAATTCGATGTGCCGGATACGTTGCACCAGCTCATGGGTTTTATAATTACTGAGCGTTTTATTAAAATAGGAACTGACCCGTTTACGCAGGTGCTTGGCCTTGCCTACATAAATTAATGTGCCTTCGGCATCAAAATATTTATAGATGCCGGGTTGCTTGGGAATAGTGGGTGCGATCTCTAAAAACTCTTCGGAAGTCATAAAGCAAAAATACATAAATACCGGCAGGGAACATGGATCAGGAAAATCAGGTGCTTAACAGTTGCTGTATTGTTGTTGTATTATTGTTGAATTTGCTTTTTGTATGGGCAAAATAGGGGGTTGAACCGTCCTAAATTAAATTTGTTTGTTGTCATCTTTTTATTTTACTTTGTACCACAAAGTACTTTTAAACACTTTTAACGGGCTTTTTATGGCAGCAAAACAGTTGGGCAATGAGCCTAATGATAAAGTTTCTATGAACCGGGGCAATTATCCAGAAAGTCCTCTGGACAGGCCACAATCAGGGCAACATAAATACGAGGATGACCTGAGTGTTATCCGCTCCATGATGGAGCGCTCTTCCAGATTTATTTCTCTGAGCGGTCTGTCCGGCGTAGCCGCCGGCCTGATTGCACTTTTAGGAGGGGGTTATGCGCTCTATCTGGTTCATAGAGAAGGCAGAGGTTATCTGTCCCATACGGCTATGGCTTATACCACCGGTTTTTTTACGCAACTTTTCGTTTTGGCCATTGTGATTCTAGTGCTGGCGGTCGCAGCTGCTACTTATTTTACAGTGCGCAAAAGCAAAAAAGCAAAGCTCCAAATCTGGACAACTACGACCCGGCAGTTATTATCCAGTTTATTGGTTCCCCTTTTTATTGGTGGTGTGGCCTGTCTGGCGCTGCTTTTTCACGGGCAGACGCAGCTCATGGCACCAGCCACGCTGATCTTCTATGGACTGGCGCTGATGAGCGCCAGTAAGTATACTTTTCAGGAAGTATATTATCTGGGGCTATTGGAATCCATTTTGGGGTTGATCAGTTGCTTTTTGGTAGGTTATGGACTGATTTTCTGGATCATCGGTTTTGGATTGCTTCATATCACCTATGGTATTTTGATGCAAAGGAAATACCGTTAAATTTGCGCTGGCAAGTCATGATTAATATTCAATCCCTAAATAAAGAATTTGAGAGCCGGGTACGACTGGGGATCATGAGCATCCTTATCGTCCGAGACTGGGTGGAATTTAAGGAGCTCAAATCCCTATTAGATATCACGGATGGCAACCTGGCCAGTCACGCTGGTGCTCTGGAAAAAAATGGATACATCCAGGTGCATAAAGAGTTTGTGGGCAAGAAACCCAGGACAACTTATCAGGTTACGGCCCTTGGCAAAAAGGCCTTTACGGATCATCTGTCTCAATTAGAAAAGCTCATGCGGCAAATATAATTTTTTTTGTTTTTTTACTTTGCAATTCAAAGTACTTTCAATCACATAATAAAAATAAAAACAATGCATCTCAAAAGAAAATTAACGCTCTTTTTCGTGGGGCTGATCAGTTTTATGATCCTGTTTTATTATCATGATCCCGGCGGTAATGTGCTGATATTTTGTGCACTTGCCTGGGGGTTAGCCGTTTACAGTCAGGGTGGTTTTAAAGTTTATAGAAAAGACGGCGGCTTTTGGCTACTGAGTTTAGCGATGTGGATTACCGCCGGCGCCTTTACTTTTTACGGTGACCCTGGTTCCATGGGGGCCCTACTATTAAGTTTTTATACGCTCGGCGTTTATATGACGGACAAAAAATTTCACCCACTACTCTATCCCCTAATGCTGGCCTATAGCTTTGGTTCATTTATTGTCCGGATATTTTTTGTGGAACGCTGGATCCCCAAAAGGAAAACGAATGCCCAAACGCCATTTAATGAAGCAGTGACGGATCAAATGGGCTTTGCCATGGATCCTGGCGCCGAGTACGGTGATTCGGGCCGTCCCGAGCCAGCTGTGAGCTGGTTCAAAACATGGTTGCTACCCATCATCATTGTCTTAATTTTTTTGATGGTATATATGGCCAGCAGCACGATGTTTTCAGAGGTATTGACAAAACTGCTTCCAAATTTAGATTTTACCGTATTATTTGCACTGGCGATTATCGGATTTATCTTGTTGTTTAATTTTATGTATATCCTACCCATCCCCTGGCTTTATACCATTAATGAAAAGGTGCTGAGTTGGGATAAGGGATCAGAGATGACTGCGGATGTCCAACAAAAACGGCTGCATCCATACCGAGCCGCCCACCAAAAAGGGGCGATCATCACACTAAGTCTTTTAATTGGCCTATTAAGTTTGTTTTTGCTGGTCTACGGGTATGAACTGTATCAAGGGATCCATGCAGCCAGGCTCAGCAAAGCCATCCATGAACAGGTAAATTCCATAATATTGTCCATTGTGATGGCTGTGGCTGTGATTATGTATTACATCCGCCCGGCGACTCAACAGCAAATGGGTTACAACAAAGGACAAAAAAGCACTGCAAGATCTGCATACAATGGCGGGGAGCCGGCACTTTTACATAGACTGGCCTATGTCTGGATTATGCTAAATATTCTTTTGGTCATATCTGCTGCTTTGCACAACGCCGCATATATCGGACGCTATGGTCTGACGCTGCTGCGCATCGGGGTATATATCTTTTTAATTTTATGTATTGTCGGGCTTTATTTTACCTATAGAAAAATACGTGATGCAGCCAGCGCCGCTTGGCTGGTGGCCATTATGTTTAAGGTATTTTTAGGCACAATTGTACTCAATAGTATCATTAACTGGGGCGCCATTATCACGCGCTATAACCTGACTTATATGGCTCATCCAGATTTGCAATATTTAAGAAATCTGGATTACAATACCCATGTTTTGGTTCCTAGCTTACTAAACGATCCGAGGTATAAAAGTGACACAAAGCTTACGGAAGAATTGCAAAATAAATTAGACTGGGACGTATCCTATACCCATAAAGATATACTCTCTGTGGCCTGGTATTATAAATATGTTACTTGGCAATCAAATAGAAATAAAAGTGAATGGGCACCTGCCAAAGCTCAGTAAAGTAAACTGGGGTTGATTACCGCACATTTAAATGTCCGGTAACCAACCCCAGTTTTATGTAACTTGTATCTTGTATCCTGTCAGGTTATCCTGTCAGGCATTATTTAATTTTTTTTCCTTTGGCTAAAGGAAAAAAATAAATATTGATAAAAATATTTATATATGTGCAGCCCGCCAGATTCACACCGCTAATTTAATGCATCAATAATGGCGACAAAGTCATCAGCTACCAGGGATGCACCACCGACCAGGCCACCGTCAATATCTGGCTGACTGAAGAGTTCTTTTGCATTACCCGGTTTTACGCTGCCACCGTAGAGTATGGAGATCTGATCTGAGATGGCTTGTCCATATTTGCTGGCAAGGTGCTCCCGCAGAAATTTTTGAATTTCTTCTGCCTGTTCACTACTGGCGGTTTTACCGGTACCAATTGCCCAGATGGGTTCATAAGCGATGATCACTTTTGTAATTTGATCTGCACTTAAATGAAATAAGGACTCTTCCAGCTGGGTAGCCACAAATTCATTTTGTTTACCGCTTTCTCTGATTTCCAGGGATTCTCCCAGACAGAAGATGGGGGTTACGTCATTGGCTAAGGCAATATCCACCTTTTCTGCCAAGAACTGGTTGGATTCTCCAAAATAATCTCTTCTTTCAGAGTGGCCGATTAGGCTGTGATAAACGCCTACGGATTTAATCATTTCTACAGAAAGTTCTCCTGTATACGCTCCTGACACCTTGGAGTAAATATTCTGGGCAGAGATGTAAACGTTTTGTCTGTCTCCCACGATTTCTTTGGCAGCCTGCAAGTAAGGCGCCGGTACCGCAAAAATAACCGCATGACCCTCCCGTACAGAAGTGGACTTGGATAAAATATTACTTAATAGATCCTGGCCCTGTTGCAGGGTCAGATTCATTTTCCAGTTTGCTGCTGCAATTTGTGTACGCATAATTAATTCTGTTCAATTTTTGTTTAATCAATTAATAACTGAGATGATGAAAATCAGGGTTGCCAGGGCTTTAGCCCCGCCTCCTGGTCTGCTCAAAGATATGATTCAAAATCTGAAATTCCCCATCAAAGAGATCCACTCCCTTAAAACCAAGCCAGGTTTTAATATGTTCAATCGCCTTTTCTATCTGATAATCAACAAGATTATCTCCATTGCCCCAGGAAAATGGCGCTACGAGTTTTGGGGGGATTTCCAGGCCAAATAAATTGCAACAGGTGCCGATGCTGGAGCCGGTTGTTAGTTGGGTACCCACACCGATACGGGTGAAATCGCCAACCAGTGCCCCGAATTTTTGCCCTACCTCTCTAAAACCTTTTGTCTCGTAATCATATACCCGGACCTCACCTCCGGTATTTTTTACATTACTGCCACCACTGCCGGCACCAAAATTACAATAGGCACCAATAATTGAATCTCCTATATACCCTTCATGGCCTTTGTTGGTGCCACTATGGAAGATACTGTTTTTAATCTCACCGCCAAGCACACAATTTTCACCAGTGGCTACAGGGCCATAGATCCTCGTCCCATTTTAAGTACAGTTCCTCCTGCTAAAAACAAAGGTCCTCTAAGCATACAACCCTCCATCACTTTCACGCCCCTGCTTAAATAAATGGGGCCATTTTCTGTGTTCAGCAAGGACATGCTGATGTGCGCCCCTTTTTCTATGATAACAGGATGCTTCCCGATCACTTGGTTAGTGTCATCCAACGCTTTTAAGTCCAATTCATATTCATCTTTCAATAGCTCAATCGTCCAATCTATATCTGCTTTAAGGTGTTCCAGAAGATCCTTTGGATATTCATAATAATTTCTTCTGGGAGCCTCACTCCACTGAATTTGCTGGGGGGCTAATAACTTTTCCAATGCCTTATTGGGATCTGGATCTTCAAACAGCGCTTCTCTTACGGCCTCCACGGCAATTCTCTTATTGAGCAATACGGCCATTATTTCTCTTTCCGGCCACTCTTCTGTCGACTTACTCAGCAGACCGACACCTTGACTCGTGGGCTTGGTCGGGCAGTCATAAAAAATAGTAGTCGCGCAGATGGGTGCCCTCCCACAATAAATCAGAAAATCGCCCGCTTCCAGGTAATCCGGCATAAAGCTGGTGCCTAGAAAGGATTCAGAAATTATAAACACTTCACCGACGTCAAAATTCAGCGCATTCCATTTGTCCAGCAAAGGAATGCCACCAGACAACAGGGAAACGAAAGGCTTGTTCGTTGTAAGCGGAGCGAATCGCCGACGTAGGGATGGAGTTTCAAATAAAAATATTGCCATAATAACCTCTAAAGTTCCTAAATACAACCATAAACGGCAAATTTTTATGCAAAATGCGCCCAAGTGGGTTTCGCAGTAACAGGAACTTACTCAAAAAATGCTAAAAAAATCTTATTTTCCCCCTCTGGCGTAGAACTTGTTAACGAGCGACTATATTTCTATTATTTTTGTCCGAACTCAAAAAATCAATATTTGTGAAAGCACTTTTCCTCTTTTTTGCATCCGCTAGTATGTTAATGTCCTGTGGCGCAACCAAGGACAAAAAAAAGCCTCAAAAAGAGCAAAAGGAACCTGAAACGGGTCTCTATCCTGCCGACTCCTCTTATTTTAGAAAACTGACCGATGGCGAAAAGCAGCATTACAAAAATGAAGTGGAGACAGAATTCCATAAGATCATGGGGCCTAACTTCAATGGAGAGGTCCTGGTCGCTAAAAATGGGCAAGTTGTATTTGAAGAATATAAAGGTATTGCTGATTTTAGGAAAAGGACGCCTATAACGCCTCGTACGTCTATGCATCTGGCTTCTATTTCCAAGACTTTTACCGCAATGACCGTATTGCATCTTTGGGAAACCGGTAAATTGTCTTTGGATGATAATCTGCAAAAGTATTTTCCTAAACTCCCTTATTATGGCATTACCATTAAAATGCTGCTCTCTCATAGAACCGGTTTGCCGAACTATGTTTATTTTATGGAAAAGGGCTTTGATAGATACAGAAAAGCGACCAACCAGGATGTTATTAACTATATGATGGTAAATAAGCCTAAGATCACTGCTAAACCAGATCGAGCATTCCAGTATTGCAATACCAACTTCCTGCTTTTGGCTTCCATTGTTGAACAGGTGACCAAAATGCCTTTCCCGGAATATATGAAGGACAGCGTATTTAAGCCACTGGGCATGAACGATACCTATATATTCTCCATTAAAGATACAGCGACCTACAATCCAACCTACAGTGGCAATCGGCCTTTCCCTATGACCAATGTGGATTGTACCTATGGCGATAAAAATGTTTACAGTACGGTTAGAGATCTACTCAAATGGGATCGAAGCCTTTATGCGCATACATTCCTAAAGGCATCGACCTTGAAAATGGCATTTACCCCGCAGAGTCACGAGCATCCCTCCATGCACAATTATGGACTGGGCTGGCGCACTTATTTTAATCCAAGAACCGGTGATTCCATTATCTACCACAATGGATACTGGCATGGGAGTAATACGGTTTTCAACCGTATTATCCAGGATACCGCCACCATTATACTATTGGGTAATAGGTATAGTCCCAATAACTACAATGCAAAGAAGTTGACCCATATTTTTACCGGGCATAAGGATTATTAATACCACCAATTATTGTAGCGATCAGGATCCATATACAAGGGCAGGCTGATCAGATTCAGTTTAAAAACCTTAAAAGGCTGGCAGCTAGCAAAATGATGATCATTTTGCTAGCTGCCAGCCTTTTATAGCCAAGTACGCCCCTAAATAATACAACAGCCCGACCGAAATTCTTATAATTTACTGTATAACAACACATTGAATTAGAGAAAATAAGTTAAATTGTCATACAATAAATTCAACATTGCATCCCACAATTAACCGTAATAAAAAATACTGGCGCATTGTATGCGGTCTGCTTCTACTGTATATTTTTATAGGAAGGGGCGTATTTGCCCAAAACACACTAAACATAAAAGTAGCCGATAAGACTTCGGGAGGCGCCTTGCCGTATGTAAATGGCCTAATCCTACAGGATAGCACGCAGCTTTCCCAAAAGTTCATTACTGATAAGGCAGGCAATTATCAAGTTCAAAACCTTCAACCTGGAAACTACAGGGTATCGCTTTCCTATACTGGTTACCTAAAAATGGATACTGCAATCCAAATAAGCAATAGTAAGGAGCAAGAACAAGTTCCCAAGCAGGGTCGCGCGCAGCAGCTATTCATTTATCTAACGCCAAAGTTTAGTCAATTATCCGCCGTCAAAATCAAGGCCCAGAAACCTTACCTGGAAATGGATAAGGGCAAATTTATCCTGAATGTGCAGCAAAGTGCACTCGCCAAATCAAGTAGTGCCTGGGACGCCTTAAAATACGCCCCTACTGTAATCACCTCCAGTGCAGGCTCTCTGACAGTTCTAAATAAACCCACCGTCGTATATATTGATGGCAGAAGGGTGCACCAGTCAGGGGAGGCCTTAATGCAATATCTACAGGGAATCCCTGCCAGTAATATCGATAAAATTGAAGTAATCGGCCATCCAGATGCTTCTTACGCAGCGGACATCTCAACTGTCATCAAAATTTCCACTATTAAGTATAAAGATGACGGCATAAAAGGTAATATAACATTCAGGGGAATAAAAGCCAGTTTTCTCCACAAATACATAAATGGCACTGTAAATTACAAAAAAGGAGCGCTATATCTCCAATCAGGCTATGGTTTTGGTTACGCCAAAATAAAATCATTAATAACTATGAAAAATTGGGCCAAACCGGATCCGTCTGGATGATTCCACAGCAATCCATTAGCAGTACAAACACTAACAGATTTTACACGACCTTGGGCTATGACTTTAATAAAAATAACAAACTCACCTTTTATACAGATATTACCTCGTCAACAAATCATTTCAATTTAAAAGCCAATAATGGAAATTTTACAGATGACCGGTCAAATGACAGCATTTACCGATTTAATGCAAAAGGTTCCAATAAAAGCATTTCTATCCAATCACAGATGACTTACTAAACTAATTTTGATGAAGGTAAACAGCATCTGAAATTTGAATTGGAATATTTTCATAATCGTCAAAATAATCTAAATAAATATTCCAACGACATCTATGATCTTCTAAAAGCGGGATACATCTCGGATTATAATAAAATGGATGTGCTGCCGCAAAGCGTAAATACCTGGGTCGGCTCCATCACAAATACGACAAAATTATTGGGTGAGGATTTTTCCTACGGGCTCCGTTTTTCCCAAAACCAAATACTAAATGACGATTCTACCTATGACAATTCTACTATTCCCCTTCAATTACTCGCTTCACAGAAAATAAGTTACAAGGAAACTAATTATGCGGCCTTTACAAGTTGGCAAAAACAAGTCAAAAATCTATTCATTCAACTAGGCTTACGGATTGAAAACAACAAAATTGACTCCCGAAGTGATTCATTGAATGGGGTGGTGAATTATAACTGGTTCAATGTTTTCCCCAACTTGCTATTTCAGTATTCTAAAACAGCCAGCAGTTATTGGATTTTAAGTTTCAATAAATCATTTAAACGCCCCGACTATTCATTATTGAACCCCTACCAAAGGCTTACGGATAATAGTTCAGCCAAATTTGAAGGTAATACGCACATACTTCCGCAGAAAAATTTCGATATAAGTCTGGGCTGGACTAATAACAATTCCATCACCGTTTATTCAGGCTTTTTGATCTATAAGGACATGATCAGCACACTTTATCTAAAGGATCCTAGTTTTGCAGTACTTTATCAAAAGTACGACAACTTTTATCTACAGGGATCCTATTTAACGGCGACTTATGCAATCAATATTAAAAACTGGTGGCGCTCCAGCTTTGACGGTTATGGCCTATTTTATAAAACAAAATACAAGCAGATCAAGCCAGGTAGGACCACACCCCTTATCAGTCTGAATCTAACGAATGATTTCACAGTCAATTCCAAATTACAATTAGGGATAAACGCGTATTTTAAACCGACTTATTCTGATGGTTACTATACTCACTATCAGCAGGGAAATATCAATATAGCTTTAACAAGAAAGTTAGGTAAAGAAATATCTATCAGCATTTTTGGCAATGATCTGTTTAAAAATGACGGATACAAGGAAAAAGCTTTATACGACATCTATTATAAAGAATCCGGTTACATGGACAGTAGACAGGTCGGCATTAGTATACTTTGGAAATTTGGAAAACAGAATTTAAAAAATAGAAAAATCAATCCACTTGAATCTGATGCCTCTAAAAACAGATTGTAGCAAGTCAATATGGTTTCTACCTTATGTCATTTAACAAATTTAGGTTTGCAAAAAAGGTGTATGATTGCCCTGAATTTTTACCATGCGTTCAACTCCAAGGGGAAATGCATTTCATCCATATCTTGATTAATCAATCTCAATCAAAGACGTACCCGATATCCTAAACTTCATTATTTTTATTGCGTCGTACCCTGATAACAAAAAGGGTATTTGACCTACTGGCAAAATTTTATATCCTCGTTTTTCTTTCACATTCAACCACCCGGGAAAAAACTCGCCCACATAGTTGACCTTAATTCTTTCTATTTTTCGGGGGTTACCTCCAAAGATGGAATCAAAAAAAGGCGAATAGCGAATACTGTCATTATTAATTAAAATTTCAGAACCCCAAAACAATTCTCCCTTTTTATTTCTGGGCATTAAAAACGGCCCCTTGTTAAATTTCCTAATCATACCTGTTGTATCCTCAAAATCATTTTTTTCATATTTAATTTTGGTTGGGATTCCTTTCCTATCAATGTCATTTACTAGGATTAATAAACTATCCCTAACTTCCCATTTGCCCTTAAAGAATTTACTGAGTAATCCTATTGTATATTGATAATGAAATGATTTATCTCTATACAATTTTAATTCCTGAAAATCTTCAAACTCAGAATGAATATAAACTTTCCAAATTGGCTTATTTCCTGAAGATCCATGATTTATTTCATCGAGACGTACTTGGGCATTAAGTTGAAACCCAAATAATAATCCCAAAATCATTACTAAATAAAATTTATTAATTATCATTGAGGTTTTTCTAAATTTTTTTGAAATCTAAAGGGGAAATTATTAGAACTGAATTTTTCATTTAATTGATTCATTGCATCAAACATTATACGGATCCTGCAACTTTTCGGGACTCTACTTATTGTATAATATACAAACAAATACTTTATAGAAAGTTCATCCATTTTGCTGTTGATTAATTATTTTTTTCAGAAACCTTCTCACAAGGATATAAACAATCCAAAATAAAACAATAGCACTTGTAATATCAAATATTTTAACAAAAGCAGATTCCTCAATTCCCGCACTCCATACATATTCATTTATTAAGTAAGGAAATAAATTAAATGGGCCAGGCCATATTACAATGAACAAAAACACAACCGCAATTTTTAGCCCAGTTATTATTGAGAAAAGTGTTATTTTCATTTATTATCTTAAATTCTATTTTTAAAACAACTTTCTTCCCCCAATCACTTAAAAGCAGGATGAAACTTTTCGAGTGTCGATTTTAAAAACTGCTTATCCAAATGCGTATAAATTTCAGTAGTGGTAATACTCTCATGTCCCAACATCTCCTGTACAGCTCTCAGATCAGCTCCGCCTTCCACCAGATGTGTGGCAAAAGAATGCCGGAGCGTATGGGGAGAAATGTTTTTTGTAATGCCGGCAATGTTGGCCAGTTCCTTAATAATCAAAAATACCATAACCCTGGAAAGCGGCTTACCCCTTCTATTTAAAAAGACAAAATCCTCGTAGCCTGGCTGAATAATGCCAGTTCTTCTTTGCCCCTGTTCATAGATATTCAGATAATGCATGGCTTCCCGGCCAATGGGGATTAAACGTTCTTTGTCGCCCTTGCCGATTACCCGGATAAAACCGGTATCCAAAAAGAGCCAACTCTTGCGTAAGCCAATCAGTTCACTTACCCTCAGCCCACAGCTATATAGCACTTCCAGCATGGCTTTATTCCTGTGTCCTTCCGGCTTGCTGAGGTCAATGGCGCCAATCATAGCTTCAATCTCATCAAAGGAAAGTACATCAGGTAGTTTCCTTCTGGTTTTGGGCGCCTCCAGCAAGGTTGTCGGATCTGCCGTAATCAGGTTCTCGGAAGTCAAATACTTATAGAATCCCTTAATCCCAGAGATCAGCCTTGCCTGGGAAGTGGGCTCGAGTCCTATTTCTGCAACGAACCGAATAAAACCCTGCAGGTCTTGGAGCGTTATGGTCTCCGGTGCAGCTTTTTTTCCTTGTAATTCTAAATAACTGGTCAGTTTCCGTATATCGCGCAAATAAGCCTCCACTGAGTTCGGGCTCAGTGAACGCTCCAGCTGCAGATAAGCTGCAAATCCTTTAATAGAAGAGTCCCACATTATTGGCAAAGTTATTCCAAAATCTTAGGTTTGTAGTACTATTCGAACAATTGAAGATTCACTCGTTGTTTTAACCTGACAAAAATGGAAAAAATAGACTTAAAGGCCTTTGCCATAAAAGCAGAGGAAAAGAAGAAGGGATTTAGGAGGTTTGTGACCAAAATTGAAAACCAGCCACCTAAAAACCTCAATGAACTGGCTATTGAAACAGATAAACAGGTCTGGCAGGAGATTGACTGTACGACCTGTGCCAATTGTTGTAAGACCATGACGCCCACTTTTACACCTAAAGACATAAAACGAGCCGCCACCTTCTTACACATGACACCGGCCACTTTTAAAGCAAAATGGCTGATCAAAGAAAAAAAGGACACAGATTGGGTCAATCGGTTACAACCTTGCCAGTTTTTGGATCTGTCCACCAACCTTTGTACCATCTACGAAGCAAGACCAGATGATTGTGCTGGTTTCCCGCACTTGGCCAAGTTGAAGGTCAAAGATTATATCCATATCCACCGGCAGAATATGACCTATTGCCCGGCTACTTACCGGTTTATTGAGTTACTCAAAGAGAAACTCCAGGGATACCCAGCAAAAAAGAAACTTACAGGCTTGAAAGTCGTAGGAAAGGGTACAAAACGAAAAACCCCGGTCAGGCTGGGTCAGTAAAAGCCCAGGTTGGGTATAGTGGAAGAAGCTTTGTACTTTTGCGGCATTAAACCATCATTTTATCTAAATTAGTTTATGTCCGGTAAGCACATTTTTCTCCTAAAGGGAGTTGTCAGAAATTACAGTTGGGGCGGAGAAACCTTTATTCCCCGTTTATTACATGTAGAAAACAAGCAGCATGATCCATTTGCGGAGTATTGGATGGGCGCTCACCCCTCAGCACCATCTTCCTTAACAATAGACGACCAGCAGTGCCCTTTAAACGAACTGATTGCAGCTGATGCAGACAAATATATTGGCGCTGCCGTACTGGATAAATTTGGTGAGCTCCCCTATCTTTTCAAGGTCCTTGACGTAAAAGAGATGCTCTCCATCCAAGTACATCCATCAAAAACAGAGGCTGAAAAGGGATTTGACATGGAACAAGCTTCTGGTAAATCCATATCTGATCCAACCAGAAACTATAAAGACCGCAATCATAAGCCAGAGGTTATGGTGGCACTCAGCGATTTTTATCTACTGCACGGATTTAAAAAAGAGGAATTACTCAGACAGACCCTGTTGGATACCCCTACCCTTACACCTTTATTGGCTGAATTTGACCGCAACGGCTATAAAGGCCTTTACCAATACGTTATGGAGTTACCTCAGGATGAAGTAGACAATTTCCTGCAGCCATTGGTACAAGCTGCCCTGGCTACTGAAGCAACTAAAACCGAGCCCGCTTACTGGGTTAAAAAGCTATACCCCAATGGTATCCCTGAAAATCAGGAGCTTAATAATATTGACCGTGGTATTTTTTCCATCTACTTTTTTAATATCGTTTATGTAAAACCTGGCCAGGCCGTTTTCCAGGGCGCTGGTGTTCCACATGCCTATCTGGAAGGGCAAAATGTCGAACTCATGGCCAATAGTGATAATGTATTAAGAGGTGGATTAACCCCAAAACATATAGACGTGCCTGAGTTGCTCAAACATACCACATTTGAAGGTATTGAGCCCAATATCATGAACGGAGATCAACTGGACAGTGCCACGTGGAACTACCCTTGCCCTGTTGGCGATTTTGGGATTCAAAAAATAGATCTGAAAGCTGCCGGTACCGCAAATAGTACTAGCAACTCAGGGGAAATCATCCTGGTCATGGATGGCGATATCAGCATTAAGGATTCCAACGAGCCGCGGATGGAAGGTATTGATCAGAGCAGCCTGCATCTATTCAGAGGGGAAGCCTGCTACATCCTGCCTGGCACGGCTTATACCCTGGGAAGCAATGAAGGTGGACAAGCCTATAAGGCCTTTGTTCCCCAGAATTAAAGCACAAATTGGCTATGATTAAGCTGTAGCCGCCTACTCATTATCACATAAAACACCCGGTTTTAAATCCCAAAAGGGAATTAAAACCGGGTGTTTTATGCTTTTTTAAACTTTTTATGCCTAGTTCAGCACATTATAATCACCTTGTAGATCTACGCCAATTAAAGGCAGTTCATGGTGCTGCTGAAAATAATCATAAACGGGTTTTAAATTAGCCGTAAAGTGTTGCTGATCTACATCATTAAAAGTGTATTTTGTGTAATAGGCCAAACTCTGCTCATTATCAAATCGAACGGGAAAAACATGTACCGGGATATAATCCTGCCCATTTAACCGGGCAGCTGTTGCCATGAGGTACACTTCATCGATCTGGTCATTTTGAAGAGGTATACAGCCCACGGAAACACAGTTTCCGTGGATATAAATACCACCACCGGGTTTTATCTTATCACTTAATAGTTTATCAGACTCATTGGGATAGTTGAGTTTTAAAGACAGGTGATATTCACTTCGTGGGTTAAAGGCAGAGATATAATAAAAACCTTCAGGCACCTGATAATCACCCTCTATTCTTTTGGGGCCGATTGTACCTGCCATCACACAAACCTTATACGTTTTAAACAGCTGAAAAGGCTCTTTATCGCTGTTACGGGCCCATACCTCTAACTGGCTGTCATATTTAAATGACCGGATATAAATCTCCCTTGCAGGCCAAATCAGGCCTTTTTTGCTGAACGCTTCCCGCAGTACGTTTTCTTTTTGTAATAACTCTGTTGTAATACTGGGCGATGCCTGTGTTTGCTGCGCAATTGGCCCCTGTGCAAGTACCTCGCCTGGCAAGACACTCAATCCTATAACCATTACAGATACCAATACAATTAAACCCGAAAAATATCTTTTCATTTAAAATGCATGATTTTATAGTCCTGTCAGGCTGGTTGTCCATTCTACTTTAAACGCAATAAGCCTGACCATACAATCAAAAATACACTATTTAAGCAGTTCCCAAAATCCAGCGGCTGTATTTTGGGTTTTATTTTGGGAATTATGGTTTTAATGCGATCGCATCAGCCTAGGATCAAAGCCATAAAGAGACATGTGTAATAATAGAGATCCGCGGGTTAGGACACGTAAATACCATAAAATATTTTTAAAAATATGCTATTAAGTAGGGTACATATAATAATTAAGCCCTACCTTTAAAACTAATAATCGTTAGTAATGGATTTGCAAAAAAATAAAAATGAAGACTGGATGCGCCTTTTATCCAGTGAAGTAAAAAAAAGGCGTGCAGAAGTGATGCTCGGTGGTGGCAAAAAATCCATCGAAAAGCAGCACAGTAGAAATAAACAAACAGCCAGGGAACGAATTGACTACCTGATTGATAAAAATACAACGTTTCATGAACTGGGCAGCTTTACTGCTTATGAGATGTACAAGGAATATGGAGGTTGCCCCAGTGGAGGGCTTGTATCCGGTATCGGGGAAATCTCTGGCAGAAAATGCATGATTATCGCCAATGACCAGACAGTTAAAGCAGGTGCCTGGTTCCCGATAACGGCGAAGAAGTTTTTAAGAATGCAAGAGATTGCCATTGAAAATCACTTACCTACGATCTACCTGGTGGATAGCGCAGGTGTGTTTTTGCCTTTGCAATCCGAAGTATTCCCCGATAAGGAACATTTTGGTCGGGCATTTTATAATAATGCCCGTATGAGCGGGATGGGTTTGACACAAATATCTGCAGTACTGGGCGCTTGCGTCGCAGGCGGTGCATATCTGCCTATTATGAGTGATGAGACACTTATGGTGGAAGGCGCAGGCAGCATTTTTCTGGCAGGTCCTTACCTGGTAAAAGCGGCCATCGGTGAGGATATTGACGCCGAGACCCTGGGTGGCGCCGCCACCCATAATGAAATCAGCGGTATTGCCGATTATAAGTTTGCCACTGAAAACGAGTGTCTAGACCAGGTAAAAAGGATTATGGCTAAAACGGGAGGCCATCCAAAAGCAGGTTTTGACAAAGTAAAAGCCTTACCCCCAAAAACAGATCCTGCCACCCTTTATCAAACGCTTAGTGAAAACAACAGCAAACCATACGACACATTGGATATCATCCATGCATTGGTCGATGATAGCCAGTTTGACCAATTTAAGGAAGGTTACGGCAAAACCATTGTCTGTGGTTATGGACGTATTGACGGATGGGCTGTAGGTATTGTTGCCAATCAAAGGCTGATTGTCAAAAGCGCCAAAGGTGAAATGCAATTAGGGGGTGTGATTTATGGAGACAGTGCAGATAAAGCGGCCCGCTTTATCCTAAATTGTAACCAGAAAAAAATCCCACTTGTATTTTTACAGGATGTAACAGGTTTTATGGTAGGCAGCAAAAGCGAGCATTCTGGCATAACTAAAGATGGCGCTAAACTAGTACAGGCTGTTGCCAATAGTGTTGTTCCAAAAATTACCATTGTGATTGGCAACAGCTTTGGAGCTGGTAATTATGCCATGTGTGGTAAGGCTTATGACCCAAGATTTATCTATGCGTGGCCTTCAGCAAAAATTGCAGTGATGGGTGGCAGCCAAGCGGCAAAGACTCTCCTGCAGATCCAGGTCGCTTCTAAAAAAGCAAAAGGAGAAATCGTCTCAGAAGCCGAGGAAAATGCATTACTTGAAAGGATCACTTCTAGTTATGAAGAGCAGACAACGCCCTATTATGCAGCTGCAAGACTCTGGGTTGATGAGATTATTGATCCCGGTGCGACTAGGGACAAAATCGCCTTGGCCATCAGTTGCGCCAATGAAAACCCAGATTTTGACCCTTTAAGACTGGGCGTTTTCCAAGTTTAAATATTGTAGCTTCCCCCATATTGGAGGATAGGCGGAATAAAGGTTTCGCCCCAAAATACGCTTTTAGTAAAGTGTTTTGATTATGATGACTCGACGACCATCTGTTTTGAAGGGGATTCTATATGGGATTTGTATCAGGCAGATATTATAAAAGGAATATATTTTTATAAGAAAAAATAGACAATCTTATCTCCTTGCTCAGTTCATCTTCTCATAGAAAGAGGCAAAAACCTTAGTGAGAACAGGTTCCGATTAATGGGGGTGAACAATATATTAATTGTAAAAGAAGATCTTAAACTGGACCGCCCAGAAATCCATAAATTGCACGATATGGGAAGAAAACGGATTGCGCCCCCAATTTCTACAGTCAGCCTTTACATAATCAGTTTAGAAGAGTTCGAACAAGGCCAGTAACAATTATATTCAGAGTTTCTGACCTCTTGTGAAGTAGAGTGATGGTAAAATTCGAGAAGTTTAATTTTCCTTATAAGTAGAAATATGTTATTTTTCAGCCACCAATTGGTAACCCAGCCTCAAAACTGTACCAGGGAATATTTTTTTAGTTTCATTTAAGACCTGACATAGAGGTGTATTATACCCTCATCAGCGGCCGATGCCACAAGTGTTAAACAGATTGATCACTCAAAAATAAAACCAAATACTCAAAAAAATGCATTCCCAATCTATTTATAATAAATATGAATATAACTGCTTAAATTTCATACCACCCTAGCTTCCAATTATTCCAACTTGTGACATGCAAAAATTTCGTCCGGCTGTGTAGCGTTCTTGAACTCCAACTACGTTTATGCATAAAACAAACCTATACCTTAACCTTTCAAACCCTGCTTATGCAAAATAGTTGGTTAAAAGCTTGTCTGCTCTCTTTATTTGCTGGATACGCTTGTGTATGCTTTGCACAAAGCCCCACTAATAAATATAATAACCGGATCCCAGAACGTTACTGGTCAATTGATTTAAATGCAGGCTTGATAATTATGCCCAATAAGACATCTTCTGCTTTGTTTGGGACAAGGCCTACACTCGGATTTCAGGAATTATTTACCGCAAATTATGCTTTTAACGGTAAGTGGGCTGCCTATGCATCCATAGGCAGTAACTATTATCAAAACCATAGGCCAGACATTTTATCCACTTCTTATGTTGGTTTGCAAATGGAAGATATCATTGAAGCTATTTTTAGCCCTTTTGAATTAATAAAACCTACCGTCAATGCAGGCGTTATGTACCGCATTAGGTTAAATAAATTGGAAATCCTTCCTAAATTAGGTTTAAGTTATACGACAAACGATTGGGGTAGAGACCGAATGCTAACGATAAAAGACAATGGCGTACACATTCATTATAAAATGAGTGGCACCGTCCCAGGTATGCAGGCAGGCTTAAAACGCTCATTATTGGGTATCAAAAAAAGGTTATCTTAATTTTGGATTAATGGCAGAATCTCCTTTGCAAAAACCGAACGCATCAGCTACGTATCTGAGAGGTAAAGAAGTCATGACAAGCACCCGTATAAAATCAGCCGCCTACGGTCAAAATCTAAATGTGCAGTTCGGCTATGGATTTGCCTTTGCCAGAAGATATCAATAAACGCTTGTCCTAACCCTCCAAGCAATATCTTGGATCTCTTTTTCTGATTTGTTATTTTTTGCGGGTCCAGGTCTCAAAGACATAACCATAAGGATTTTTCTCATCCGCTTCATGTGGGTAGCTGGCCACTTTATTCCATTGTTTGGGATCGAGTTCAGGAAAATAGGCATCTGCATCCTCAAAAGTCGCATCTATTCGAGTCAGATAAACTTTACTTGCTTTTGGCAGGAGTAATTTATAAATCTCGGCTCCGCCAATCACCATAAGCTCATTATAATGATGTTCCTGCGCCATAAAAAGGGCATCATCGAGTTTATTTACCACAACAGCACCTTCTGCATCAAATTGCTTATCCCGGGACAGAATAATATTCAATCTACCGGGCAGCGCCTTACTCTCTAATGCCTGAAAGGTTCTTCTGCCCATCAGTACAGGTAATCCCCAGGTCTGATTTTTAAAATATTTAAAATCTTCCGGCATATACCAGAGCATCTGGTTGTTTTTACCAATGGCATTATTTTTTGCGGCGGCTACAATAAGGGTAATATTCATAGATGTGGACATAATACAGCGGATATTTTAATATGAGTAAGTTTAAACAGCAACAGCTCCTTTGATATGCGGATGCGACTGATAATTTTCCAGGGTAAAATCCTCAAATTTAAAATCAAAGAGCGACTTAACCTCCGGACCTAGTTTCATTGTAGGTAATGGATAAGGCGTGCGCGTTAACTGCAATTTTACCTGCTCAAAATGATTTTTATAAATATGCAGATCCCCAAAGCTATGGATAAAATCACCCGGTTTAAGCCCTGTGACCTGCGCCATCATCAGGGTAAGTAGCGCATAGGAGGCAATATTAAAAGGTACACCTAAAAATGCATCCGCACTTCGCTGATACAACTGGCAACTTAATTTCCCATCTGCTACATAGAACTGAAAAAGAGCATGACATGGACTAAGGGCCATTTTAGGTAAATCCGCCACGTTCCAGGCATTGACAATAATTCTTCTACTGTCTGGATTGGTTTTAATCAAGTGAATGGCCTCGGTAAGCTGATCGTAAATTTTACCATCTGCCCCTTCCCAGCTACGCCATTGCTTGCCATAAACAGGCCCCAAATCCCCGTTTTCATCTGCCCATTCATCCCAAATAGACACTTTGTGCTCATTGAGGTATCCCACATTGGTATCTCCCTGCAAAAACCAGAGCAGTTCGTAGATAATACTTTTTAAATGCAGTTTTTTAGTTGTTACCAGCGGAAAGCCTTTTTCCAGATCAAAACGCATCTGGTAGCCAAACACACTGCGCGTCCCTGTACCGGTACGATCAGACTTATCGGTTCCATGATCCATTATATGTTGTAAAAGCCCTAAATATTGCTGCATAATCCTAATTATTATCTGTATCTATTTTATATAATAGTAAATATTCTCAATTGACCGGTAGTTACCAGCGGAGAATTTCCTCTCCCATCATCCGAGCCAAAAATACACAAATTCAAATTGTTTTAGCCCGTTTTGGCCTGATTTGATAAACAGTTATCCATCAAACATTTACCTTTTTCGTTATCCATTTATCCATCAACTTCTAACTTTCCTCATCATAATAAAGTTTATAATAATGTTTACCGCTTACATCATCAAAGCCTTTTTCCAATAAGTCTCTGCGGGCATGTATATAAACATGGAAGTTTTTGTCCAGTTTCAGGACGGATTTAAAGGATTTAGCCTGCTTTTTTACAGCAGCCAGATTAATATCGAAATTTTCCGGGGTCTCAAATTCCCGGGATTTTTCGTAATTCTCCTTGTAAGCCATAAAGGTATCAATGACCTCCTCATGGATAATGACGTCTTTGGTAAATTCCTGCAGGTCAAATTGCTCATTGGTTTTAAAATAGTCCATGGAACGCTCCACCAGTTCCAGTTGATCACTTTTAGCCACCTCAAATTTATCAGGATATTCCTGGGTGAAAAACTGTTTACAAAAACCTAAAAGCTTATCTGTCTGGTGGTAAGCATCGCTGTAGGGAGTAACCTGCAAAAATTCATCGATCCAGTAGCGGGTGTCGTTTTGTTTATTGGTCACATCAACGACCAAAACGACATACCCTTCCTGTTTCCCCCTATTAAAAATCAAACAACCCTTATCCAGTTTATTGATATTCACCCCTTCCTCTGAAGCTACCTCCAGGTTATCTCCATGTGGGAACACCTTTAAAAACGGTTGTTTGGATTCACTTTTAAAGATACCGACCGCTTCTACAAAATCGCTGTCTATTGGCACCTCTCCAAAATTAGCCACATACAGTTCCCCTTGCTTTACTTTGACATGCGTGCTCTTGCTAAACAGAAACTGGGCAATATCATGAGAGACCTCCAAAAAAGACTTTTTGTCCTCAAAAATCCTACCTGCATACTGATAGAGTTCATTGAGTTCCAGATCACTGACATGGGTAAAATGATACCGTTCATTTTCATTAAAATTACTCAAAAAGTATTTGGTGAGCAGTTCTCTGACCTGGGTATCATTAAGCGTAAGTGATGCACCGGAGAGCTTAAGCTGCTCTCCTCTCGTTGGATTGCCCACCTGATGTACAATTACACTGCGCAGTTCTACTTTTTCAATTGCTGTCATGGGGCGAAGATAAGTTAAGGCAGTAAATCCAGAAAATACTGGGTATAAAATCAATTACTGAACGGCTCCCCCTTTTTGCAACCAAGGCTTGCCATTAAAGTATAAAAGGCATTTCTTTTGAAAAGAAATGCCTTTTACTTTAAGAACACTTTATTTATTTCTTTAATACACTCTGCTACTTCCAGAGAGTTCATCTGTCACATAATGCTCCTGATGATTTAAATTGATTATTTAATCTGTGATTTCAAATAATCAATTTCCTGCTGATCAGCCTTTTGGTCAGCAGCCTGTGCGTGCGCCTGTGTCTTTTTGGTCAAAAGTTGGGTCAAGGCTTCATTGATCCGGTCTTTAAAAGGCGGATACATAGCGGCGATCTTTTCCCGGAGTTCCACCACAGCGTCCGTCATTTTCTTAAAATGATCCGGATCTTTGAGGTTATTCATATAAGAAATCATATCAAACAGGCCACTTACTTTTTCCTGTCCCATAGGAAGGCCGGTAAAATTTTTATAGATCTCATCAAAATCAGCATCGGATTTAGTTAGTATAGTCAGTTTCTGTACGACTGAGGCAAGTCTGCCTTTGGCATCCTTTTCCATTTCAGGCAACAGCGCCATGGCGGCAGTCTGATCAACTTTAGCCAACCCCTGTAGTGATGCACCGGCTACGCTATAAGAAGAATCGTGAACACCTGCTTCAAACAGCGGTTTATAGGCCGGATCACCGGTAAAGGACAGTACATCCACAGCCGCCGCCCTGACAGTTCTGTTCGCATCATTTTGCGCGATCTGCTGAATCTTTTTAAAGTCCTCCGCTGCATAACTATTGGGATTGGTCTGCTGCAAAATATCCTTTCTGATACCATAATAAGGATCATTTAAAGCGCTCATCAGAAAATCTTTCGCTCCTGGCTCATCCAGATGATCTGAGGCGTAATCAATGGCTTCCTTTCTATCCACATAATTGCCTCCCAACTTATACTGTGCGATAAAAGCCTTTAGGTCTTTATGATCCGTTTTTTCAGCTAGAAGAATCTTGTCGCCATCAACATTGACCATTTCAGGTCGGCCACTGACGGCAAAACTAAACAACTGACGCTGATGACGCATCCATACAGAATGTCTTGTCTTTTTACCCCCTTGATATATATCGATATCAATAGGCAATTGGAAGATCTGTCCGGATTTTTGCTGTTGTTCAATGGCAACAATCATTTTATTGGCACTAGAGTCATATACATAACTGATATCCAGTACCGGATGCCCCGCCCCAAAATACCACTGGTTCCAAAACCAGTTCAGATCCTGACCCGTCACTTGTTCAAAGGCCAGACGCAGCTGGTGTGCCTCTCCAGTAGAAAATTTGTGCTGGTTCAAATACAGGTTCAATGATTTGAAAAACGCACTGTCACCTACATAATGACGCAGCATATTCAAAACCCGGCCGCCTTTGTTATAGCTAACCGCATCAAACATATCTTCTTTGTCCTTGTAATAGAAACGCACCAGATCCTTATCAGCACTGCCACTATGCAGGTAACCCTGCATTTCATTATAGGCCTGCGCATCACCAGCATCCTTGCCATATTTATAGGTCTCCCACAGCTGTTCGCTGTAATTGGCAAAACTTTCATTAACAGTCAGGTTACTCCAGCTCTCAGCTGTTACCAGATCACCAAACCAGTGATGGAAAAGCTCGTGGGCGATTACATCTTCCCACCTGTTTCCATCGCTAAGCTCCCGGGCATTTTGCTGAGCAGATTCCTGATGCAAGGTGGCTGTTACATTTTCCATGGCACCGGAAACATAATCTCGGCCTACGATCTGATCATATTTTGGCCAGACATAATCCATCCCTAAAATCTTGGAGAAAAAGCCGATCATCTCTGGCGTATTGCCAAATATCCTTCGGGCCACATCCTTATAGGCCGGCTCTACGTAATAGGCCACTTCCTTACCTTCATACTGGTCTTTAACAATGGCATAGTCGCCCACACCCATGAAGACCAGATAAGGCGCGATTGGCATATCCAGTTTCCAGGTATCCGTGCGGGTACCGTCACTGTTTTTTTGCTGGTGGGTGAGAAGACCATTGGACAGGGTAACATACTTGGATGGCACCCGCATGGCGATCTCAATTTTAGTTTTCTGATCCGGCTTATCGATTGTCGGGAACCAGACACTGTTGCTCTCGGTTTCCCCCTGGGTCCAGATCTGCGTAGGCTTGTCCTTTTCTGTACCCTTTGGATTGATAAAATAAAGCCCTTTGTCATCGGTTATTGCCGCACTACCATGGGATTTAATCTCATTGGGTTTGGCGGTATAAACGATATATACGGTATAGTCTTCACCAGCCTTATAGGTTTTATCAAGCTGTATATGCAGCTTTAAACTGTCCTTATAAGTATATTTAAGCGGGAATTGCCGGGTCCCTTTGACCAGCGCAACACTTGTAATGTCCATACCCTTGGCATCGAGAGTCAGGGTATCGGTTGGATAAAAATGCGGCTGCAGGGTTATCCAGGCCTTGCCATACAGATAGCTTTTGTTATAATCAAACCTTACATCCAGTTTGGTGTTTTGGATGTCATTTATTTTGGGGAAGGAGGCCCGGTATTCTTCCTTCCAGGCAGTATCCCTGGATTGCTTATGGATCTGTGCATGTAAAGGTGCCTGCATACATGCAGTAGCCAGTAAAGCGATAAACAAATTTCTCATGAATAATTGTACTTTGTTTGGGCGTAAAAATAGGTATAATACTGAAAATTATCTCGAAGATTATGCGTAATTTGCATAAAAGAAGCGCTGTCGCTCATAGAGACAAGGTAATGATGGCACTACCAGCAAAAGCTGGCCCCTAAAATTTCCCTTTAAAGCTAACAGTTTCTTCGTTTTCGGATACGATTGCTCAAATTCTATATTATGAAAAGAATATATTCTATTTTTATTGCATTAGCAGTCATCCTGCTTTGTAAGGCAACGGCGGTGCAGGCTCAGCATAGCTTCCAGATAATGCCTCTTGGCGTCTATGGTGGCAGCGATGAGGGGAACCTTTCTGCCTATTTGATTGCCCCCATACAGGATACCGCCTTCATCTCATTGGATGCAGGCACCATTCATGATGGACTAAAGGCTGCCCGCAGGCGGCATTTTTTCAAAATGACGCCTACTGAATTCCAGCGGCGCAGGATTAAAGCCTATCTGATCTCTCATCCCCACCTGGATCATGTATCCGGGCTGATAATTAACTCACCGGAAGACAGCCGCAAAGATATCTATGGATTGCCCTTTACGATTAATACGCTTAAAACCAAATATTTTACCTGGACCAGTTGGGCCAATTTTGCGGATGAAGGTGAGCAGCCGGCCCTGAAAAAATACCATTATGTCCGGCTAAAAGAAAAACACCCCACGGATATCAAAGGCACCCACATGCAAGTCACTGCTTTTCAGCTAAGTCACGCCGTTCCTGGCAGAAGTACAGCTTTTTTAGTTCGTAGCGGACAAAATTATTTTTTGTATTTAGGGGACTGCGGAGATGACAGTATAGAACAAAGCCATAAAATGCAGGATTTATGGACGACGGTAGCGCCTATTTTGCAATCAGGACATTTAAAAGGGATTTCTATAGAATGTTCTTATCCGGACCAGCAACCAGATCGTCATCTCTATGGTCATTTAAAGCCAACGTTACTTATGCGCAACCTGTCCTTACTGGACAGTCTGGCGGGAGGTACCGCTACGCGGCACCCCATTAAAGACCTACCAGTGATTATTGCGCATATAAAACCAGCAGGGAGCAATGAACAAAGCATTCATAAGGAACTCCATCAACAAAATACGTTGGGCGTCCAACTGATCTTTCCTAAAAGAGGCAAAAAAATACTGCTATAAAACCTCTCATTAAAACAGATAATATATCATTTTCAAAAAACCTAACCTCTTTCGATTTCATCTAATTGGCAAATAAAGCCAGCGGACAGAAATACCAACATCTGAACACCGGAATTTTGGATCATTGCACTACCGGGTTATCTTATCTATCAGGCAGCGCTAACTGATTGAATTTTTAGATAACGACTCACCTACCCTTCAAAAAAAGTATTTTTGATGAGTAGCTTTACGTTTATACTCCTTTCACATAAAAAAAAGCCAGGAAGGAAACAAACATCCAGACATAGGCCCTTTGGATTCGGTTTTGGGATTAGTGTTCGGTTTTGTACGCCAGTTGTATCAGGTGTATCAAAACCGGACAGTTATAAAGAAGGATGATTTCTATAAGCGTCTGATTATCATCTTTTTAATATATTGGCCTTTGTTTGGCACATCCACCTTATAATAAAGAATTTTTAAGCAATTAAATCTTTCAATAAGTATCAGGTATCAGGTATCCTAATCTACATCCACTCATTTAAAACAGTTTCAAAAAATGAAAAAATTACAATGGGCAATATTTAGCGCAGCAGTCATTGCCATTTCTCTTTCCTGTATCAGTGTAGAATCCAATGGCGTTCATTTAAATGGTCAAAGTAAAGCAGTCAGCCTCATGACCAAAAACTTTGATGCGAGCACTATTAAAAATGTAAAGGCCATTACCAGTGGCGGCAATATTACGATTGACGGAGATGCAACTGGCCAGGCAACAATTGAAGTGCTGGGCAGGGGCAATAATAACAGAAGTTATACCAAAGAGGAAATTATGGATATCCTCCACAGAGATTATGAATTCTCCGTTGGCAAACAGGGCAACACGCTGCAGGCCATTGCCAGACGTACAAAATCAGGTAATTGGAAAAACGCCGTCAGTATTTCTTATATCATCCACGTCAAAAGAGAAGTAGCGACCGAATTAAAAACCAGCGGCGGCAATATCCGTTTAAGTAATTTAAAAGGAGATCAGGACTTCGCCACCAGTGGTGGCAATATTAGCTTCAATGGACTTTCCGGGCAAATTCAAGGAAAAACAAGCGGGGGTAATATATTGGCTGTCGACAGCCGGGGAGAGATTCAGGCAAAAACCTCTGGCGGGAATATCAAAATGGAAAATCTTAACGGAAACGTAGACATGCGCACCAGCGGCGGCAATATCAAGGCCACTGCCGTCAACGGCCACTTGAATATCTCTACCAGCGGCGGCAATATTAAATTAGCAGATATTGACGCCACCGTAAAAGGGTCTACCAGCGGCGGAAGTATTGATGCCAGTTTTAATAAGTTCCAAAACGAAGTGTCACTCTCTACCAGTGGTGGAAGTATCGATTTAAATGTACCTAATGCGGCTAAAATGAATTTTGAATTGAGTGGTTCATCAGTAGGCGTTGGCCAGGCAAGTCAACTTCAGGTACAAATCAATAAGGCAAAGGATCACGCTACTGGCACTATTAACGGCGGCGGCCCTATGCTCAGTGCCCATACCAGTGGTGGTTCAATAAAGATCGCCTTTAATTAAATGGATTAATCTTTTGGATGAATACTGTGGATCGTGATTGATGTTGGGCAGCTGTAAAGCCTAAGATGTTTAAACGCAATAGGGCCAAAATTCCATTGTCTAAATTAGCTGCAGCTGTCCTTTATTCGCTAAACCGGTTCTGGATGTCTTTCTTTTTTACCTCTTTCAATGGCTTATTTACATTTTAGTTAGACAGATCAATATTTTAAATGCCAGGAAAATTAATTGCAAGTGATTGCTACTCATTTGACTTCGCTGTTTTTAGATGAATACATTACCATTACCATTAACATATTTGAATTTTAAATTAATTTGGTTCTGGTGGCTGTTGGCAAATATGAGTATTGGCCTTTGTTGTGCAAGCTGTACGGCACCGGTGCATTATCCCATCTACGCAAATTTAGCAATCCTGGCATTTGTCGCTCCTGCCATCAAAAAGCCAGATTCAACAGCGCCTTATAATAAAATTGCCAATTGGAAAATGGAATTTACAGAGCTTGACCACTCCTATAATAATCCCATTAGTAAATCGCATGTAAAGCAGATTAATATAGCCTTACACGACCAAAAGAAATGGGGATCCGGCTTGATATCAGGAATCTATCCGGCACCGCTTTTAATATTTGATGAATATATGACCTGGAGTATATTCTCCTTATATTGTTACGACCACCTCAGTCCCGAAGAATTTGCCCAGGAAGAGCAATATATAAACCATTTTATGGAAGAACATCGGAAATTTCACAAGTTCGAGGCATTTAATAGGACTTTGCTAGAGCTATATAAAAAGAAAAGTTCAGGTCAGCGTGTACAAGATTTATATCCTGCCATCATCTCGTGGTGCAAGCAGCAGTAAGCAACACATCTTTGTCTGGAATGTGATATTTTGTATAATTTGACTGAATCCTATTTTTATATGCTAGTTATATCGTAAAAAACCTATTTACACCAATACTTTCCAAAAATTCTTACTGCTCATCAATCCATCAATCCTTATCAATACTGCTCCACCTCATACTCCTCCACCTGCCTGGTCTTTGATGAAAAAGAAATACCAACGGCTATTTTCTTTCTTGGATCTACAGCGTAGGGCGTAAGATAACCCCTTGCTTTTAAATCTACTTTAATCTGTTTCAGTGCCTCAGCAGCAGTGCCATCCAGTTTTAATTCCAATACATAAATATACTGAGCAGTCTTGACCAGCACATCACATCTGCCCTGGGCACTGTGTACTTCACTATAGACTTCCACGCCTAGCAGCCTGAAAATAAGGGAAGTCTGCGCATGAAATATAGACTCAGTATCGGGTCGCCACAGATCATAAGGCGTCTTGGCAATTATAGCATTTAACCCGAGAATCATGGCTGGCATGTCTCCCTCTCTAAGCGCATTTTTAATGACATCCATCTCAGCCACGGAATCTACGCCTTCCATACCCCTGTAAGCACCCAGTAGTCCATCTAGGAAGCTGGACTTTACCTCCAGGTTGGGAAATCCCAGGTCATAGACCTTTCTGTTTGGAGAAATGTTTTTAATCGTCAGATACCCTGTCTGGAAGAGCAGGGCGCCCATATTGGGATTAACCGTATTAAAATTAGATAAGGACTGTTTGCCCATTTGATAGGTTTCCACATCATACTTCCACTCCTTTTTAAGTAGCCTGATCAGAAATGTAGGTGTTCCTGTTTCATACCAGTAAGGATCGAATTCAGGATCAACCATAAAATTTAGTAGTGAAAATGGGTTATAAACCCAGGTTTTCATATCCCAGGTGTAGCCATCATACCAGTCTTTAATCTGTGTTAAGATATCTGGCCTATCTTTTTGTAAGGCTGCAATTTCCTCAGAAAAATTTGCCTCAAGTTCCTGCTGCGTGATTCCTATTAGTCCACCATATTGAGGTTCTAAAGTGATATTATCTAAGTTATTCAGATCAGAGAAAACACTCACCTGGCTAAATTGACTGATGCCGGTGATGAGTAGAAAGCGGATATACGTATCACTGCCTTTTATGATTGAATAGAAGTCCTTCATTATAGAACGATTAGCGTCAGCCAACTCAGGCTCCTCCAAAAAGTCAATGATAGGTTTGTCGTATTCATCTATCAAGATTACAACATTTCCCATAGTCGAGAGCGATTCTATCAGCTCCTGGAACTGTACTTTGATACTATTGCCTGTTAATATAACACTATACTTTTTAGCAACTTTATTAAGCCCATAGGTAATAGCTTTGCTAAGACCTTCCTCTTTATATGGCAATTTCGAAAAATCAAAATGAATCACCGGACTGGTCTGGGCCCAGTCCCATTTGTCATAAATCCACAGGCCTTCAAATAGCTCTTTTCTGCCCTTAAAAAGTTCTTCAATCGTATCCACCAGTAAACTTTTGCCAAATCGCCTGGGACGGCTTAGAAAATAATACAAATCCGTACTCACTATCTTATGGATAATCTCTGTTTTATCAATATATAGATAGCCGCCCTCCCTGATTTCCTGGAAGCTTTGCAAGCCAATCGGATATTGTTGTAACATATAGCGAAGATACGAAGATTCCTCCTGATTTTGACGCACTTTAGTAAATAAGGTTATGGTCGCCCTTGAGGCACGAGAGAGCGCCTAAACCTTGAATTAGACTAAACCGCTAGGGGGATTTCGCACTGATCTATGGAGTTTTCGTTGCTCCCTTTTTGGTTTCTCTGTGGTCCTTGCCAAACATATTGTATCTGAATATGCTGAGTGCCATGCTCATTTGAATAGATTAATAAAATCAACATACCTCCGGCTAAAGCGCAAGGGTTTGCCCTCGGAGCTTAATAGCCTACTATTACCTGCTACGCATGTCATAGTAGGCTATTATTTACAGAAAAAAGGCTCGGCTACTTACTTGGAAAGTGGGACTATTAAACAAGCGAAGTCGACCGGTGGTTTCAGACCAAATAGAGGTGACAATGATAATTTGACTGGTACCACAAATAAGATTTAGTCAAATTTTCCTGCTTTATTACCACGTTTATCTAAAAAATTAAGTACTTTCCAAATAGCAAACCCGCAAAGCAACATGGCAATAAAAACTTATATACAGAAAAGCACCTCAGGAAATATCAAAGCCCCTTTCCTATTAATCATTGGTGTGGTTATAGGATTGCTTGGTTTGCTTTCTATGATTGGCTGCCATAATAAGCCAAAGCAGGTTTTCACCTACAAACTCCAGCTGAACATGACAGAAAAGGTGCTTGATACCGCGAGGATTTTGTCTTTTAATTTTAAATCCAACGATTTCAAGGAAAAAGCAGGTTTCAAACTGGTGAGCAACCTAACAGTAGACAGGCAAAACCGCACCATCAATATCCTATTAAGCACAAAAGCCAATACACCTCCTTCCAATGCGCCTTTAGAGACCGCTGCTACACTGGACAGTCCTAAAATAGGCGCTTATAAATTAAGGATTCATTTTAAAGATCAAATCCTACCGGGAGCGCTTACAATAAATGAGCATAGTTATCTACTGAATCTTAAGGATAATTCTTCCATTTCTACAATAGCAGATACCTTAAACAAACTACCCTTAAAATCGATTTTCGGGACGCTGCATTACTATAGCCCTGAAGCCGCCCCCACCATTGATAAATTTATGGCTAGCCTTAAGTCGCTCGGCGCAAAGAAGCAAAGTCACTATCCGGGCAATTACCATTTTTTCACCATTAATCCAGATGGACAAATTAAACAGACCAAGGATAAAGGTTACGCCTATACCAGGCATTTTATTTTCCAGTATGATAGCAATAGAGCAGCGCTTAAAGCTTTGGTAAAGCGCTTTGCTTTTGCACATTCAATGCAGCTTCTTATTACCCTCAGAACTTACGACGGTGCAATCTACAATATATGGTCATTCGGCAAATAATATCTGTAGAAAATCTATTTAGATCTTGTTCTTGTTCTTGTTTTTGTTTTTGTTTTTATTCGTAAACGAGATAATTATTGATTTCCAATTGCAGCTTTGACTCAAAGAAGACGGCAAGACTTACAATAAACGCTCCGTCATCAAACAATCCTCCAAAAATGATCTTTACCCGAGCGCAGCACTATCTCAAAGCTACTACTACTTTAGCACATTTCTCCATGAGCATACTTGTGACTTAAAAATTCACCCATTTGTTCCTACCTTCAGCATTATAAAAAATCGGGCAGACCAGAAAGTTTCGTTTCTAAAATAATCCTTTTGAAAATTTGAGTTCAGGCAGGCTGTTTAAAAAGCCTCATCCATGGAAAAATAAAATCCTGAGAGTCTGCCCTCTCCGGCTCTTTTTTCACCGAACCCATAATCAATTCGCAGTGAAAGGTCTTTATTCAGATCAAAGAAATACCGAATACCTGCCCCATAATTAGGCTTAAAATGATGAATTGTCAATGGCTGGTCACCAAATACAGTACCGCCACCACCAAATCCGACAATCGCAAATCGAGGAACGAATCGGTATTTAAGTTCCGTTTGAAAGGCAGCCATATTTTGGTCCCGAAATCTGCCCTGATAATAACCCCGCATTATATTTTCACCGCCCAACTGGGAAAGTAGATAAAAAGGCACCGTGCTGCCATAAATACCTTCATAAACCCCATTGAAAGCTAAAACGACCTTATCAGAAAGGGATTTAAAATACCGGCCATCAAAAGTCATTTGCCAGCCTGTATATTGCTGGCCACTAAAAAAATCAGGCGTATAATTCACTTGTAAATTGCCATATAACCCATTGTTCGTATAAGTTACCTTATCTCTGGTATCATAGGACTGGCGGAGCCCAAAATAGATTCTTTTGCCCCCTGATTTACCAAAATAGGAATTAGCAGAATAAATACCAGCTGGATCAGTGCCTTCATTTTTAAAATATTCAAATCCAGTCTGCAGCCCCAGATAATAATGGGAAGCGACCCGTTTATCCGCAGCAAAGGTCAGCCGGACTCTTTTTTCATTGATGGATTCTTTGTCAGATTTCCAGGTATTGGCCCCTATTCCATAAAAGCTATAGGGAAAATCCCAGTATCTTAACTCCGAACTATAATGATATTTATTATCCCGGCTCCAGATATCGGAGACGATTTTCGCTTTGGATTGATTATGGGTCGTGTGGGTGGCCATAATATTAATGGTAGACACCCTGGTTACAGTATCCAGCTTATCCAGGTAAAAAGAATAAAGGGCAGCTACGCCATACTCTAATCCCGTTTCAGGGGACATGGAAGCCACGGGAAACGGGAAAAAAGTGTTCTTTTTGACCGTATCCTTGTCATTGGAAAGGAACTTATGGATCATTTTATCCATAAGTTTTTTTTGCCCCATGACTGGAGCCGACATAGTAATTGCTGCAAACACCAATAATCCTATAAAAAACCAATTCCGTTTTAATACCATTCAATAATTTTTAGCGCACACCACGCATTAATTTCTTGATCAGGGAGGCGCAAGCGATGAGCAGTATGCCAGCGATGAGTGAATATATGGCCATTTGCTTATATCCTTCCGTATAACTGTTCAAACGCTCAAAATTCTGCTGGATAATCTCTCCAGCAGTGGCCATATGAGCCGCTTTGGCCGGCTCTGCCGCAGACATGCTGGCACCCAGAAGCCCAGCTCCATACTGCCCGTAAGCACTGGCCAGAAACCACATCCCGATCATCACCCCTTGTAACTTTTTGGGTGACAACTTCGTAACAATAGACATGCCAATAGGTGAAAGACAAAGCTCTGATATGGAAATGACAAAATAAGCCAGGGTAAAAATACCCAGAGAAGTAAGGCCTTTATCATCTGCCGTAAAGCGTAAGTAATAGAATAAATAATAGGAAAGTGCCATCAACAAAAAACTAATCCCAAATTTATTGATCGTATTGGGTTCTTTTTTATGTTTAGCCAGATACAACCAGAAAAGCCCCATTATAGCCCCAAAAATACATACGAAAAATGAGTTGGCTGAGTTATTGACAATATTCGGATCGATCGTAAGAAAGCCCAGCATGGTATGGTGCAGGTTTTTATCTGCGAAGATGGCTAAAGAACCGCCCGCCTGTTCAAAGAAGGTCTCAAAGACAAAATAGAAGAAAATAAAGATAAAGGCGGCTACCAGTTTAGGCTTCGCACCGGCTTCTTTTTGGCGGAATAACTCAAAAAGAAAATAAAGTACTGCTACAACGGCAAGGGAATACATAAATACCGTCGTAAAATTCTCATTTTTAATCAGGATCAAAATAAGCGGGATACTGGCCAAAGCCCCAACATAGACGAGATATTCCTTCCACCAGCCATTTTTCTTTACTGGTTTTACGTTCGCCTCTACAATTTGTTGAGTCTGCTCCATTTCAACCAAGTGGAGATCCTCTTCTGTACCGGGTTTATTACCGATGGGCTGAATATATTTTTTGGTCAGCAGAAAGGTCACCAGCCCTATGATCATGACAGTTCCTGCTGCCATAAAGGCATAAGCCCATCCGTAATCCGGGGATTTACCCAGATATACGCAAAGTGCACCACCTAGCAAGGCGCCCATATTGATACCGGAATAAAACAGGCTAAAACCGGCGTCCCGCCGGTGATCCCCATCTTTATACAGGTATCCCACCATGGAAGTGATATTTGGTTTAAAGAAGCCCGTACCAATTACACTGAAAGTAATCCCTATATAAAAAAAAGTGTGTGGATTGGTGGCGATAATAAAGTTACCGGTGATCATCACAAGGGCACCAAAAACAAGAGACCTTTTGAATCCAAGAATCTTGTCTGCAAAAAGTCCCCCAACAAAAGTAAAGGCATATACAAAGGCCTGAATGGTCCCATACTGCAAATTGGCGCTTCGCTCAGAGAGCCCCAGGCCACCGGTCACCTGATCCACCATAAAGATGGTCAGGACACCACGCATACCATAAAAGCAGAAACGCTCCCACATTTCCACCAAAAACATGTACCAGATTTGTTTTGGATATTTTCCTTTGAAATTCTGAATTTGTTCTAACGTTAGTTGTTGTGCCATTGTATATTTTATAATTTTTTTGCGTTGTATGAACCTGTTTAATGGCCTCCAAAAAAGACATTACGAACACCCGTTCATAAAACAACCCGCCAAATATAATATTAAATTTTCCAAATAAGGGCCCTGAACCCCTTGAAACAGTTATTAATAGCGCTCAATTGATTTAGAATTTAGGACCCTAAGGTCCTAAGATGGTGCACCGGCAGCCAAACATTATAATCACTACAGCGCTAATATACAGCACATTATGTTTTAGCAAGGCCCTTATAATTACCTTTTTAAATTAAAAAGATGATTATATGGAGCCCGGTTTTTAAGTGCCTGCAATTTGCCTTTTGATCGTTCTAACGTGAACCCACCAGAGAATCAGTAGTACAATTACGGCCCCTACCATCGTATACAAAGAGATGACAGGGCTAATCGTCATGGATTCATGGGCGAGTAGGCCAGAAAGCAACCACTGCAAGATGGATAATATGACAAGGACGATAATCGCTATAACAATATTAGCCGGATAGAAGGTTTTCATAAGAAATTTACGCAGTTGGCCAGGTGAGGCCCCAAGGGTAACCAACAGGCGTATTTCTTCTCTACAACTGGCAATGGTTAGCTCTATGAAGAGACTGAAAATTAATAACGCAAATAAGAACATGGCCAGACCAGTAAAGCCGGACACCTGAACAACAAAGCCTACGATCTGCCGGTATTTACTAAACCGGGTCTTTTCCATATCGGTAGTCATATGGTGGCTGTCCAGATATTCAATTAGCTTAGGATTGCTGGGATCATCTGTTCTGATAATAACCCTTGAGGCCCCTTTTGGCGGTTCTGTGGCAAAATTCTTATTGGCCCATTCCATAAAAGCCTGTGGTACCAAAATAGAAGAGATCCGGTCACTGAATCCCGCTACCTTGGCATAGAACGACTTTTGGCCTGTAGGTGTCTGAATATCGATGCGGATCGGGATGCTTTTAACCAGTTCATGGGAGAGCTGAGGCAGGTTTTGCGACTTCGCAAATCCAAAGTTATACATATCCAGAAACTGGTTCGGGATAACAATGGGAATAAACTGTGTCTGGTCATCCCATTTCCAGTCGCCTCCTGTTATATCCAAAAATTGATCCGGCACGCTCTCAAAGAACATATCCGTATAAAAAGGCATGGCACTGCCGCCGCTGGCGGCTACCTTAAAGCGGCTTGGGGTAACAACCCCAACCGCCTGAATAAACGGCTGTTTTTTCAAATCTTCAATATCCTGATTTGTCAGATTGGTATTGCCGGCATTTTGATTGGTGACTACTTTATTGATGACCAGAAAATTGGCAATACTGTCCTGGGCGCCCCCTCCTTTTAGTAATTGCCAATAGTTCGCTTGCAGCTGAATCGCGGCCAGGATCAGCAGCAGGGCAACGGTAAGTCCTACCATCGCCAGTACATACCGAAATCTTCCGGCGCCCGTCTTTATGATCTTTTTTAATAATGTATTGAGCATATATCGTGGATTACCTATAAACTGAGATAGGTATTGTAATTAAAAAATGAGTCTTCTTCCAAATCTGTCAGCACCAAGCCTGCACCTCGCTTATCGCATTCGCTATCAATAAGCGCTGCCGCCTTTTGGGCATTGTTCTGATCCAGATGACTAAATGGCTCATCCATGATCAGCAAACTAAATGGCTGCACCAGTGCCCTGATGATGGCGACACGCTGTTGCTCCCCATAGCTGCAGATACCGCAAGCCTGATCCAGTATATGATCAACCTGTAAAGTAGTGGCCATTTCCTGAATGACTGTATCGGGATAATAAGGCTCTTTGGGCTGCAAAACCCGATTTAGTTCAATATTCTCTCTGGCTGTCAGGTGTGCAAATAAACGTAAGTCCTGAAAAACGACACTGATCTCGCTTTGCCGGTAACGAGCCACTTGATCAGCGTCCAATTTGTTTAAAGCTTTGGTATCCCAATGAAGCGTTCCGGTATAATCAGCGCGCAGCCCATATAGGAAATGCACTAGTGTTGTCTTACCGGTGCCGCTGGGTGCTTTAATCTTCACCTTTGTGCCCGGACCAAAGTGTACTTTACTTTGCCAGACCTGGGACGGGCGCTTCTCCAGATTTTCCTTTAAAGGAATGGGTATTATATTTTCTAGGGTAATCTCCATAAAACAAAATTACAGCAAAGATCAGTTCATAAATACTAAGCAGGCAAATATTGTCAACAGCCGTTTTCTGAGGCCTAATATTCCCTTAATTCTGTAGCAAGCTAGTTTATTTTCATAATTTGGCCATAGGAAGAAGGCTTTTTTAAACAAAATCTCAACCCTCCATAAAAGTCAAAAGCAAATTACCCAATCCTGATTGGATAATTTGCTTTTGACTTTTTTCTTATGATATTTATGATATTGCTTTAAAGTTGCCTTTTATGACTGCTTTTATTTATTCCAATACACCTAATTCTGCTATTGCTGCAGGTTTTCCGTCCACCGTATGGATGGCTTCCAGTTTAATAAATCTGGCACTAACCGGCGTTGAGAAATGAACAGACTGTAACACTGGATTGGCTTTTATATTGGAAAATTCTCCACCAGCCACCTTTCTCCACTGTTTCTGGTCATTACTAATGAAAACATTGTATTTATCAATAGCACCGACACTACTTGTAGGTGGCAAATAATTAATCCCTAAAACGGTCCTTGATTTTCCCTGGTCCAGGATTATAGTTGCAGATCCCGCATTACCTGCCTGCCAAACAGTTGCCGGTTGATTATCCGTTATATTAGCGACGGCTGCATCCACTGGATCTATTATTTTCCAGTTAGAAGTACTCGTCTGGGCATTATTTTGACGACCCTTCTCAGCCTCAGATTGCAACTGCTGGACGAGTGCTGGTTGACTAAATAAGCTAATATCACTCAGTGCCGGACAAACGGGGCTGGCAATGATCCTGACCCGTATCTTCCCAGTTGTTATTTTGGCCGGTAGCCTTAGTAGACGATTGGAACCAATGGAGTTCGCACTGGCGACGGTTTTCCAGTTACCCTCTAACCAGGCATCTACAGCTACAGAGTCTATGCGCTGTCCGAGTTTCGTATTTTCCTTTAACCGGATTACATCAAAGGTTTGCTTACCTTTTAGCTGAACCGTAACGGTTGGTGTATGGACGGCGTCATCGGTTGACCAATAACTAAACTGATCCTCGTCAAACAGATTTTGCGGTCCATAATCCTTTTTATCTCCCCCTCTGACGTTGGTGGCAGTGGCGGTAGCGCCACTGGCCAGATCTTTAGCAAAGGTTTCTTTTAAGATGTCACCGAACAATTTTAGTTGGATAGAATCTGTTTTATAGACCAGTCCGTCCTGATCGGGCGGTACATTAAGCAGCATGGAAGCACCTCTGCCGGCAGAGAGAAAATAATGATCCCAAAGATTTAAGGCAGTGCGTACCTGATTATTCTGGCTGGCATGCCAGAACCATCCTGGTCTAATGGAAAAGTCCACTTCTGCCGGCATCCAATATTTTCCACCTCTTGTACCATTGGTAGACAGTTCACTTTTAATAGTTCCATTGGAAGGGGCTTTACCCGGTATATTAGACACGGGGGTAAAAGTCTGCCAGCAAGGTTCACCGGCATAGCCTCTTTCATTTCCTACCCAACGCAGATCGGCACCGATATCCCCAAAAATTAGTGCCTTGGGTTGTAATTTTCTTTCCAGGGCCCAGACACTGGGCCAGTTGTAATAAGTGGAACGATCAATATTTCTTCTTTCTCTGGCTCCCCCATAATAGCCGTCACCTCCATTGGCACCATCATGCCAGATCTCAAAAATGTCGCCATACTGCGTTAAAAGCTCCGTTAACTGCGCCCTGTACATCTTTACATAATCCTCACTACCATAGCTGGCCGCATTTCTGTCCCATGGTGAAAGATAAACGCCAAACTTAAGCCCGTACTTTTTACAAGCCTGCTGGATTTCTCTGACAAGATCCCCTTTTCCATTTCTAAAGGGGCTTTTTGTTATATTATGCTCGGTTGTCTTAGTCGGCCACAGACAAAAGCCGTCATGGTGTTTACAGGTTAATATGACTGCTTTAAACCCACCTTGTGCAATACTTTTGACAATCTGATCCGCATCAAAGTGTTTAGGATTAAATAAGGCCGGATCCTCATCTCCATAGCCCCATTCCTTATCCGTAAAGGTATTGATGCCAAAATGGATAAAGGCATAGACATTATTTTCCTGCCAGTTGAGTTGATTCTGGGTCGGTAAAGCGCCATATGGAGCGGGTGGCTGGGCTTTCTGTGCACAGGAAATGCCTGTTGCAGTCATCGCCAGGCCAATCAAGAGCGCCGAAAATCTGGAAATTCCCTTTCTATCATTTCTGGCAATACGGGCATTTTTGCCAACCGGCAAAGATGCCCTGGAGGAAGTACTGTAATACGGATTCATAGTAGAGTGCTTGTGTAATAAATAAGTTCGCTTCAAATTGTCTTCATGGATGTAGCTGCAGTAACAGATAATAACGAACGGATTATCATCCGGCTATTGCGATTTGAGACGCCAAAGGAGTACTTACATCCAAACCATGAAATTACATTACTTATTTAAGACCATTTGCACAAAAGTTGGCAGAAACTATGCGTATTTTGGCCATAATTACTGGCACAAACACTGCCTACCCGCAACAGTTTTTTATTCAATTGATCTCTGAACCTTAACCGCTACAGATCCTGAGTTTTAAAGCGTTTAACCGTGATCCAATAGAAAGCCACAATAAAAAAGATTGTCATAATAAGCAACCAGGTTCCATCAGGTGGCGTGATCAGCGACTTAGTCACCTGCTTGAAAAAAGGCATCGGAATAAGTTCATCGGAGCTCTTAACAGGCATATAACTACCGATACCTCCCGCATACCTGTCCAATAAAAATGAAATCAGTTTTTTTATAAAACCAATGTAGATCAAATAAATAGCAATAGACAGACCTGATTTTTTAAGTAAAGTACCCAGCAGCAATCCACCCAACGTATAAGTAAGTGCCTGCAAAAGGAAATACAAGATATAAACTGATCCCGTCAGGCTAAAGCTGCTGCCTGCTGTAAGCCCTGTAACAATGGTAATCAGTACCACTACAATCGTTGACAGAATGCTTAGAATAACTGCCATAAAGATCTTGGTCAGGGCAAATTCAGTTCTACTCATACCGTCAATAATATTTTGCCTGTGGGTTTTAAAATTATATTCATTGGTAATGAGTATAACCATCAAAAAACCAGGCAGAAATAAGACATAACTACTGACATAGGATACCGCCTGCCATACATCAGGAAAGCTAAATGGACTACCCAGAAGTAGATCCAGGCCCCCCTTGCTTTGCATGGAGGTAACCACCTTGAGCTGATAGGTAATATAATTGCTGCCAATAAGACAAAGCACAAATAGCCCGATCAACCACCAGAAAGTACGATAGTTTTTCAATTTGAGCCATTCAATGGAGAGATTTTTCAACATATAATAAGATTTATAGTAGGACACACCTACATAGAGGATTATTGTAAAAGCTATGAAGGATTAATGGGTGATTTCTAAAAATCTTGCTTCCAGGGAGGCACGCTGTAAGGCAAGGTGCGTTAATATAACGCCATTTTCAAAACAATATTGGTTAATCGCCTCCAGGCTGGATCGGCCCAGATCTGCATGCAGCAGAATCTGTTCATTTTGCCATTCCAACTTACTAAAGCCCGCAATACCAGGCAATATATCTGATAGTTTTTTCAAATCTACGCTACGTAGAGCAATAACATCCTCACTAGCCAACACCTCACCTACACTGCCACTGGTCAGCAGTTTGCCGTTTTTGATAATGGCTACATGCGTGCAGACTTTTTCCACTTCATCGAGCAGGTGACTGGCCATCACCACCGTCCTGCCTTCTACGGCCAGTCCTTTAATCAGGTTTCTGATTTCAGCAATTCCGTTAGGATCCAGACCATTGGTGGGCTCATCCAAAATCAGTAGTTCCGGATTTCCTAAAAGAGCAGCACCAATAGCGAGTCTTTGTTTCATACCCAGGGAAAAAGTACTGAACTTACTATTTTTTCGAGCCAAAAGCCCTACCCGTTCCAGTACCGGGTCAATCTCCATCGTACTGACCCCTTTAATCAAAGCACTGATTTCTAAGTTTTTATAGGCTGATAAATAAGGATAAAAGTTGGGTGTCTCTAGTAGGGTGCCTGTTTTCTTTCTGGCCTGTTCGTGGTCAGGACTATTTAATAAGGTATACTGCCCACTATCTGGGCGCAGTACATCGGTTATAATCCCAAGCATGGTGGTTTTACCACTTCCATTAGGTCCGAGTACTCCATAGATACTTCCTTTGGGTACTTCAAAAGAAACGTCACTGAGGGCCTGCAGTGCGCCATAACTTTTAGAAAGATGCTGAATCGATAATACAGTTGTGGACATGGGCATATTATTTTTCTGATAGCTAAAGTTCAGATAAATAATACACTTCTTTATATAAATTTCTTATATATTTTTATTTTTTTGATGGACGGTCAAATGTCAGGATGCTTTGAAGCTTATATGTTTATTGTCAAAGACAGTTTCTTTGAAAAGCCCGACACTTAATGCACTCAAGCACTTAAAAGCGAAAATTGTTCAATCGTTTATCAAGCTCTGTTGGCAGCTTAATTATGGCAAGCCTACATCTAAGTAAACTTATTAAATCACAATAACTTACGTCTCTTTACGCCATATTGATTGTAAAATAAAACAGCCTGGCACAAAATCCCCCAACATTAAAAGAATTTAAGGGTAATCCTGGCGCCAGGCTGTAAATTTTTCTCACTTACTTTTTGTGGTACAGACACGCATTAGATAACGGTCGTTCCAACAACCTCTTCCAGATAGATCTTTGTCATCTGGTGAAAATGGTTCTGTAGCTGGTGTACAAAATGTACATTGGGGTCTTTGCGAATATCTTCCCGATACCAGATTTCTACTGATGAAAAATCATTTTCCCGGGGAATGACCATTCTAAAGGCATTTTTCTTGTACTTGACTGCACCATCTGGCAAAATTTCCCTGTCAAAGCCGAAGCGCCCCATTTCTGCGTCGGATAAGGCAATGCCAAATACATTTTCAACTTCATACCAAAAGTCCTGTTTTCCGTTTTCTGTAATAACACGTACTTTCTTTTCGTCTGGTGCTGTTTCTGCGACAACGCCTCTTCTTTCCACTTCTTCAAATACGGCTATTACAAAATCACCCTGTTTAAGTTCCTGAATTTTAATCATAGCTTTTGAATTTAATGTATGCTCAATTTACAACATTTTTTATTCAACAACTAAAACAGGCAGTAAAAACATTCAAAAAATTTATTATAAAGTGGTCACAAGGCTTCAATTGCCCCACCCGAAACCCAAAAGCAGTGGCAAAATAACGGATAATTTAAATAGGCTATCCGGTTCCATAGATCCGGATAGCCTATAAATTCGTCTCCTTTTTCGTTACTTTATTCCTCCGTTTGTATACCTTATTCGTAAATCAGCTCATCCAATGCAGATTGTAGTTCATTATAGGCTCTTTTCTCTCCGGCTTCCTTTGCCTGCTCCATTCCTTTTTCGTACCACTGTATGGCTGTTTGCGAATCTCCTGTTTTTTCCAGTAGTTTACCCAATTGATAGTAAGAGCCTACATAAGCAGGGTCATCTGCCAGCAGGTCCTGCAAGGTCTGGATCGCCCTTTTATCCTCTCCTATTCTTTGCAGTTCCATGGCCAAAGCATGCCTCAAAAGCTGTCTTTAGCATTCTCTTTCAGCATCTGCTGCAATTGTTCCATTCTATCCATAGAACAAAATTAGGCCTCTACTATGAATATTTACGGAATTCGTAAGCCTAAATTGTAGTTTTGTACTATATTTGAGACCATCATTTTAACAATTTTTATAATAAATAGTTTTTTATCTACATGAAAATTTTAGTTGCGGTAAGCAAAGCACCTGATACAACCGCCAAAATAACCTTTAAGGATAATAACACGGTCTTCAACGAAGACGGTGTCCAGTGGATTGTCAATCCATACGATGAGTGGTATGCGCTCGTGCGTGCAATAGAATTAAAAGAAGCGGCTCCTGATACGATTATTCACCTGGTAAGCGTGGATGAAAGTGGTGCTGATGTAATATTACGTAAAGCCCTTGCACTTGGAGGCGATGAAGCCATCCGTGTAAATTGCAAGCCCACCGATAGCTTTAGCGTAGCCAGCCAGCTGGCAGCTGTAGCCAAACAAGGGGGGTACGATCTGATACTGACTGGTAAAGAAACCATCGACTTCAATGATGGCGCTGTACCAGGTATGCTGGCAGAATTACTGGAGATTCCCTGTATTGCTGTCGCCACCAAATTAACGGTTCAGGATGGTCAGGCGACCGTTGTTAAGGAAATCGAAGGCGGTGAGCAAACTGAACAGGTTAGCTTTCCCGTTGTCATCAGTTGTGCCAAAGGAATGGCCAAACAACGTATGGCTGGGATCCGTAACGTGATCGCTGCACGTTCAAAAACCATAAAGGTCTTGGAACCAGTCAGCGTAGATCAACTAACAGAGGCCGTAAGTTTTGAACTCCCAGCAGCCAAAACCGGTGTCAAAATGGTTGAAGCAGGACAGGAAGCCGAACTGGCACGCCTGTTACACGAAGAGGCCAAAGTGATCTAAATGGATCTGGATAATCTCTAGGTAATCTAATGAATAGAAGAGGCCCTCTATAAAAAGTTGGTTTCAATTACTTTAATAACATTATCAACACGAATTTAATACATGTCAGTTTTAATATACATTGACCATGCAGATGGTCAGATAAAAAAATCAGCACTGGAAGCCATTAGCTACGGCGCCGCACTTGCAAAAAAATTAAATACAACAGCAGAAGCCTTGGTGCTGGGCAAAGTCAGTGAAGATCTGGCCTCCTTAGGTGCTTATGGGCTGTCTACTGTTCATCAGGCGAGCGATGAAGCTTTTGATAAAGCAGACGCAGGAGCGTTGGCTAAAGCAGTGGCTGCCACTGCTAGTGAGTTGGGTGCAACAGTTGTTATTTTTGCAGCCAATGCCAATGGTATTGCCATTGCGCCTAGAACAGCAGTAAGACTTAAGGCGGGTCTCGTTAGCTCCGCTGTCGCCTTACCTGATACAGATAATGGTTTTACCGTAAAAAAAGTGGTCTTTTCCGGTAAAGCTTTTGCCCATGTAAAAATCAATACGCCTGTTAAGGTCATTACCCTTACCGGTAATAGCTACCCCGTTGAAAAGACAGAAGGGACAGCTACCGTTGCGGCTTTAGATATACACCCTGAGACTAGTAAGATAACGGTTACGGGTGTCCAGATGGTTGAAGGCGAAGTACCGTTGACAGAAGCAGATATAGTGGTCAGTGGCGGACGCGGTCTGAAAGGCCCTGAGAATTGGAATTTGGTCACAGATCTGGCTCATGCGCTGCATGGCGCCATTGCCTGCAGCAGACCCGTTGCAGATGATGGTTGGAGACCGCACCACGAACACGTTGGTCAAACAGGCATCCAGATAGCACCCAATCTATACATCGCTATTGGTATTTCTGGCGCCATCCAGCATTTAGGCGGTGTAAACAGAAGTAAAACCATTGTTGTTATTAACAAAGATCCGGAAGCTCCTTTTTTCAAAGCAGCAGATTACGGTATCGTAGGTGATGCCTTTGATGTAGTACCTAGGCTGACAGAAGCGATCAAAGCGCTAAAAGGATAATTAGTAAATCATATCATCAGCTACCTGATTGCCCGCTAAACGGCAAAGTGCTGATGGATGCATCGATTAATAATAATAAGATGAAAGGCAGGAACTCTCCAATATATAGGGTTGCCTGCCTTTTTATAGCTTGTATTGGTATATTGAAAAATTCAGCATTGCAGCCATGCAAAAATAAAATTTCCAGTTCGAACATTAGGAATAATACCAACAGCCAACTTTCGGTTTATTTCATACATTTCACATATAATCCTTATTAGGAATATAAGTGACGTAGAAAAGATTATAAAATTATACTATCACAATAACTGCAATCTTTTAAAACTTCAAAATAGTCACTAATTCTTCAATTGCACCATCTCAAAACTAATCATTATCCAAGCTGATGACGGATATTAAATTAAAGAAAAAATAATTCGCTCATTAAATGTATAATATTGTTGCATTTATCAAATATGTAAATATTCGTCTACAATAAAACAACCAAATCAAAATTAGTTTGCACACTCACTCATGTTTCAAATATTTAATATTATCAAAAAGGCGTTCAAATAGTCTTCTTCTTTGCGTAATAATTTCGACGGATCCGCTTATCCCATGCTTATATGTTAATTTTTTTCCATAATTAGTTCTAAGGCCGGATTCTAATTTTACAAAAATCATGTAATATCCCACTTTACCCGAACTAGTCTGCTCAACATTAGTTGCTAAGGAAATTGACGCAACAACACCTCTGACGTACCCAAATTCAAGATAAGGAAAATCTTTTAATTTAATAATAACACTTTGCCCTATTTCCACTTTTCCTGCCCCAGAATTTTCCGACAAAAGAACCTGCCCATAATACTTGTCATCGGAAGGAATAATGCTAAATAATTCTTCTCCTTTACTAATAAACTCACCATCGGACCAAAAACCCAAAAACTGAATTACTCCTGAAAAGGGTGCTTTAAAAACATAATTTGCTTCCCATTCATTCATCTCATCAACTAACCTATTATATGTCGATATAATCTGTAACCTCAGTGACCTATTATTTTCCTATTTTCTGCCCCTAATTGAGAAAAAGCAGATTTCAGTTGATCCAAAATTTTATAATTTTCAATCTGTTGTAAATTCTCATTTTACTTACACAGTTCTCAAATTACTTACACACCCTTCCTTCCCTGCCAATTTGACACATGATTATTCCCTGCAATGGTGCCTATGCCTAAGGAAACCCTGTGGGCGATAGCCCACACATAAAAGCTAATGCGCGCAGCGCATGCCTTGACTCTCCACCTTCTTCTCCATCATGCAGTGGCGTAGCCCTGCATAAAAAGGCATGGGCTACGCCCATACCTTTGATTTCTTTTTGCTACTTTTTCTTTAACGTAAACACCTTTAAGTCAAGTAATTATTTTTAAGATATTGACTTAAAGGTGTTATCTTTGTGGTGTTGGAAGGAAGCGGAACCGGGCAATCCTGGGGAGGAACCCGATAGGAATACTTTCAACCACCTATGCATGGAATTGCCATTTCCTATACTATTGAGGTGGGCGTGGCACTGCAATTTCAAATACTGTCGTTTTATGTCCCAGATTTACCTTGGGCCTTTGGCTTGCCTCGCCTTGATTCACCATTTAAAACTATGAACTGTGCGCTACCACGTAGCCTATCTAAGAATGATTCGCCTAAGTTTAAATTCTCCTGGAAGAGGTCGTACCATTTATCGAAAGGTATTGCGGAGGTGAAGATTGTTGAGGTGGTCCCATTTCTTGCTTCCATAATATCGTATAACGCAATAAGAATATCCTCTTCAAGTGGTATGAGCCCGATGTCGTCTAAAATCAATAATGATACCTTGGTTAGCTGATTAAGCAGCTTCAGGTAAATACCTTGCAGCTTTGCATTCCTAATCTCTTCGATGAGTTTATTCATGTTATAAAACAGCGTTTTATGCTTGGTGGCACAGGATTGGTAGCCTAGAGATAAGGCCACATAAGTCTTTCCAACCCCCACCTTACCAGTTATTACCAAGTTGGTTTTGTTGTCCAGGTAACCACCTTCGCATAAATGTTGCCATTTTAATTTTGATAGACCATATATTTCCGAGCAATCTATTTTCGACGGATGAACATATTGTTTAAGCTTTGACGTTTTAAACAGTAATTCTTGACCCCTTTGATCACGTGCAGCCAATTCAGCTTCTAAAAGATTACCAAGTACAGTGCTAATGTCGTCATGATTAATCTGGTTTTGATTATTCAGCATGCTTGTAAATGTGGAGTGCATTCCTTTTAACCGAAGGCGCTCCATATGATCCAGTATTTTAGTTGGATTCATACTGTAAATGTTTTAAATATTAAAAGATTCTGGGCCACGCAGATACTCCGTATCCTGCATATTCCCTTTTTTTTGATTGTTGGACGGCCTTTTGTACAGACTTGGTCCATGTTATTGCGTAAAATGTTTTTTACAACCTCGCAGTTCGATTTAGAGCCCATTAAGCCTCTTTTGCAGGCGTTCTCAAGCCTGACACTCCCATAAGCAATTTGGAGGCTTAAAAGAGCTCTGGCGCCATCTAAAATGCGTTGCTCCATTTGACCGTATACCACTAATTTCTCAAGATAAGTTGCCACACTGGGCCCTATTTGCAGAGCCTTTTCATAAAGGCCCTGCAATTCCGCTCTACTAATTGGGCTCAAAGGGGTTCTTGTTGTAAGATTATTTATATCCATGGCCTTACTTGTCTACCTCCTTATCCTTTTATTGTTGTTGGCTTTCTTTTTCTCCTTTATTTTCTGTAAAGCATCATAGAATAGATCTCTTTCATTCTTTAAAAGGAGTTCAACCTCTTTGAAGGAATGCTTATTAAGCAATAAGGCTAACTGGCAGGCATTCTCTAGCCGCACCGGACCAAACTTTCTTTTTGAGCCTAGATTTAGCAATCCCTGGCAGGTACGGTACGCATGGGATGGATGGCTGTGTGAAGAAAAAATTTTTTCTATGAGCCAAACGGTATTGCATCCGAACGGTTTTGCCATTTTAAGATAATCCTCCTGTGTCCAACTATTAATTTCTGTCTGGGCTTTCAGGTTCGCAGGCAAATGCTCTACGTCCGTAGTCTGTGATCCCCTTTCCGGATTGCGGGAATGGCTTGCAACCCATTTAAATAAATCATAGATTTCTACCACCTTAGCGGTGTATAGTATATCCAGACGTTTACCAATGTATTTATGTGGAACACTGTAACGGCTTTTGTCTTCACCCAAAAGAACATAACAGTCCTTACTCACAGTGACCCTAGTGACCTTCTGTAATTCAAAACACTTATCTGGTAAACTGCTTAATTTAATTTGCTCCTCCTTAAGGAACAGTTCACGGCGGCTATATTGTTTACCGGTCAGCCGTTTATTATTATGGGCCTCCAATAACGCTCTTACAGCAGTCTTTAATTCTTCAAAGCTATAGAATATACGATCTCTTAATACTGCATGTATTCTACGGTATATGATATTCACATGTCGTTCTATACCAGCCTTATCGCGGGGCCTTCCAGAACGCGTCGCAGCTAAAAATATGCCATAATGATTGGCCCATTGAATAGCAGAATCTGTAAATGTAGGCTCGTATTTATCCGCGCATTTTACCAATTGAGCCATATTGTCTGTTAATAATTTGAGAGGAGCTCCTCCCATGTAGTCAAGGCAGTTATTCAGTGCTTGCAAAACATAATGAGTTCTCGCATCCGGTAGTATTTCAACAAAAGAATAAAGACTGAAGCCAAGAATTGCAACGAATACGGTACATGGCACTCTTTTGCCGGTCTGCCTATCAGTATAATACAATTTATCACCTGCAAAATCAATCTCCAACACACTTGCGGGGTCAGGTCTAGCATTTGAAAGGGTCGGTTTTGTAGCCCCCAGATTGTTGGCTATGATTCGGCAAAAGGTCGGATAACTGCCACCCGTTATTTCTTCAGAATCGTAAACAGGATTCTCAGCTTTTAACTCGTCCCAAAGAATTGTCCTGTCGACTCCAGTACGTTTCAGCTCTTCTTGATAATAATCCAGATTAGACAAGATTTGGCTACGAAACTCATTAGGCGAGTAAGAGCCACTAGGCGCCTTCCCATAAAAAAACTCAGAAAGAGCCTGGTCGCTCATCTCTGTCAGACTAGCTTCACTAAACCTAGAGTTTTTAATCTTTTTTTTAATTTTGCATATTGCGGAAAAACTGACTTCGCCTGAAATATTTTTTGCAATCGCACGGCTAGAATTGCCTCCAAATAGTGCAATAACTACCTGGCGCAAAATCCCAATAGGAATCCTCCTTGACATTTGTTACCTTTGTTTTAGATATGAATTAATTTAAAAGCAGGGAAGTCTCACGTTCCTTGCTTTTTTTGTTAATGCCAGCCATCAGTCAAACTGAAGGACTGCCATTTTTATCAATGCAAAAGTGGAACAAATGATTTAAATAATGAAAATATTATCAATTTAAATTATGCCTAAATTATTGCATGTATGTTGCTTGTGAAGTATTATTGGCAGACCGCGCGCAGGAAAATAACAAAAAAAAGGAACTTATACATATTACATATTCATATAATATATGTATTTAAGATCACATTAAAGCCAATTAAACATTAACCCATTGGGTGAGCGAATAAGGAAGAAATTATTCAGGAAGAATACCTGCAATAATGTCATATCGTTTACAAATTTGGGTTGATCTAGGTGTGTAAGTAATTTGAGAACTGTGTAAGTGTTGTGAGAATATACACCTTTGGCTGGATCCGAAATAAATATGCTATCTCTATTAACATTTGTTTTATAAACTACAACAAAATGATTATGTTGCCAGTGTAAAATTGCTGGAAGCGGTACCTTAGTTATGATATCATCAACTGAACATTTGAATGATATGCATCTAAGACCTATATATTCAGCAGCATAACTCAAATCTAACAAAGAAACACCCTCTCGAGTCAGACCGCACTGACTTCTTAAAAATTGTAAACTGTAATATTTACCATAATATTATGCAATCATTTTGATACAAGCAGGTCCACAGTCCATCAAATCTAATTGTCTGTCACACGGGAAAGTTCTAAACATAATTTATTAGCTTTCAATTTAATGTTAAACTTAATACAAATTAAGTAAAAATAAGCATATTTTTTATTTTTAAAATAACTTTATTAAATTATCTTTAACATATAAAAATTGATGATATGAAAAAAAGAAAAATTAAACTGCCATTTTTTAAGATTGAAAACGAATTTCCAACTTTATTGAGTCCTGAAGAATTAAAAACAATAGTTGGCGGCCTTTACGATAATGTTAATAATGAAGAGGATTTTATAAACAATATCAATCAAATGGTTTCTTCGGGGATGTTGAATTATTATGGAACGGGCAATTACGATTCAGGTTTCCTTGATTTTGGTGATTCAGGTTCGGGAGGCTCTGGTTCTTCATTAACCTTTGGTTCCGAGTTCATGATTGGATCTGGCACCCCTTATATAAATTTTAATAACGTTGCGCCATTATTTGAATTTGGCTCTAGTACAGGTAGTGGGGGAAGCACTCAACCTGGCCCATTAATATATAATTTTGGAAATGGTGGATCTGCGACTTTCACAGGTGCGGGTGGGACTGATTATAAAGTTAATGTCAATACCAGTGACGGAAAGAAGTTTGGAGTTGAGTTCAAAAATGGCAAATGGAAACTGACTATAGGAATTAATTTATAGTAAAATGTTTAAATATTTTACTATTTTAATAGTTTTATCTACTGCTGTACTTAATTTAAATTTGATAGCTTCTTACAAATACAAACACACTGATAAACAAGCGGATACTTGCATCGTCAATCTCAATTTACGTGGCAACTTCAAACGGGTAAAAGAAATATTTCAATATAAAATACCAAACAATATTAATTTACTTGGTATTGGCGAGGTTACTCATGGTGGATATGAGCCTATTAAATTTAAAGTCGAGTTAATAAAATATTTAATATCTTGTAAGGGCTTCAATACATTATTACTGGAATATCCAGATTTGGGAGTTTTAGGACGCATAAGAGGCTATATCAATTCTACAAATATTCAAGCTCAGGAGAAAAAGACACATAGTTGCGCGGTAATAATTAGGGGCATGTCTCTGTTGCCTCGGTTTTATCAAGATATTTTAATAGAATTAATAGATTGGATTCGCCTTTACAATTTACATCATAAAACTCAGGTTGGGATTTATGGCATTGATTTTTTATACAAAGCGGACTTCTATAACTATTTTATTAAAAATTATATAGTAAAAGTTGATTCTTCAATCGCTTACAAATTACAATCAAGTTGGGCAAAAAATAAGTCTCCTGATATCATCAAATTTAAATATATCAAAGCATATTTTACCAAAAATGAAAATATTTTCCACTTAAAAAATTTAAATATTTCACATATAACTCTTGAATTAAATAACGAGTTAAACAGATTAAAGTATTTATCATTAAAATGGCAAGATGAAAGTTTAAATCTTAAAATGCATCCCGAAGTAAATTTTAGAGATAGCGTCTTAGCTGAAAATATAAAATATTTATCCTCAGGAAAAAAGGCAATAATATGGGGTCATAATAATCACATTATTAATAAAATCGGCTTAACCGGAGGATATTTGAAAACCTGTTATAAGGATAAATATTATTCAATCATTACTGATTACTCATTATTTGCCGAGGTAAATGTTGGTGATCAAAAATCAGAAGATAGTGGTAAAAGAAATTACATAATAAAAACAATACAAGCTTTTAAAAATTCAACATCTTATAAGTTGTACAGTTTATTAGGGATTTCCAATTGCATTATATTTAACAAATATTTTACCAATAAGCAGATCTTTTTAAATGAAATAGATCTCATGGGGCATCATTATTTAACACAAGTCGATGATAATTCATTCGATGCAATGGCAATTTTTGATACAATAAGCACTAGGTAATCTTTTACACAATTAAAAAAAAAATGAAAGCTAAATTTATAAATTTAATAATTTTTGTTCTAGTACTTATACCAACAATAAATGCTCAAAAAGTTATTCGGAATCTGGGCTTCGAAGATTTAGATGTAGTAGGAAGGCTAATCAGTTGGGAAATAAGGAATCCAAACAATACCTATCAAATTAAAATTGACACTACTCAATCACATACTGGAAAGGTCTCATTATTACTTCAATCAAGTATCCCAAATGCCCAGAAAAGGGGAGCTGCTAATGCCTTTTCATTAATAAAAGCACCAAATTTAAATCAAAAAAGTTCAATAAAGATTACAGGTTTTATCAAAACCGAGGAGATAGAAGACGGCACTGCCTTTATAGGCCTACAATTAAATGGAGCAAAGGGGACATTAACTGAAGTAAATACTGAAAATAAAAATATTAGAGGAAATACACCATGGACTGAATATTCAATAGAGTCACCAATCAATTCAGACGTTAAGTCAATTTCATTTGGTGTTCAAATAACGGGGAAAGGGAAAGCCTGGTTTGATGACTTTAATGTTACAGTAGATGGTGTTAACCTTGGTGAAAATATAACTTTAAAAGATTTATAATTATAACATATGAAACAAATTCCAACCTATATAATCAATTTAGAAGAACGGAAGGACAGGCTTAAAAGCGTCCTGAAACAATTTGAAAACCGACCTGAATTTAAATTGAATATCGTTACTGCTGTAAAAAAAAAGAGGTAATGTTGGGCTATGGGAAACAATACAAAACATAATCAAGTTAGCCATTAAAGAAAAAGAGGATTATATTTTAATTTGCGAAGATGATCATGAATTTACTCACTTTTATAATGACACTCATTTTTTAATTGAAATTAAAAACGCAAAAGAAAAAAGTTATGATATTTTATTGGGAGGCATAAGTTGGTTCCAAAATGGCGTACAATTGACATCGAAATTATTATGGTTAGATCTATTTTCGGGAACTCAATTTATGATAATTTTCTCCAAATTTTATCAAATACTTTTAAACTTCAATTTTAAAGTATCGGATTCTATAGACTATGTGATATCTAAATTAAGCAAAAAAATATATTGCATTACACCTTTTATTTCAGTACAAAAGGATTTTGGATATTCAGACGTAACACAAATGAATAATGGTACAAACAGAGTGCACAAATTATTTATAAATAGTGCAATTCATGCAAAAATATATGACAAACTCACAAATTATTATAATTTTCGCATTAAATCAAAGAATAACTGTACAATACCCGATAATTTATACACATTAACGCATATTTATTAAAACCCGATTCAGATTGGAATAACAATCATGTAAAAGAATCCTTTTTAGGGAAAAAGGAATTCAAATTAAAATTTATAAATAAAAACTATGTCGATCCATTAGGGAGAAGGAAGGCAATCTTTAAAATAATTAATGACGCGACATTAAATAATGATGATGCAATAATTATTTTTAGCCAAAATCATAATTTTACTAATACATATGATAAATATAAATTATTTGAATCTATTTTAATGCCAATCTGCTTGGGTGTGATATATTGAGTGGAGGAGCATTCGGATATAATCTTGCGCTGCCTATAAATGAAGATTTATTTTGGGTTGACCAATTTTTTCTTAGTTCATTTACTGTAATATTTAAAAAATTCTTTAAAATAATAACCGAAAAAGATGAAATTATAAGTGATTGTTTTGAAATTAGCTGTTCCCAGTTAACTAGTCAGAAAATGCTGATGTATCCATTTATCTCGACCCCCAAGTCACCATCAAACATAATAGTCTCCTCCAAATCTTCAATCGAAATCAAGTTAGATGATTTATTTAAAATTTCAGAGTCAAAATTAAGCAGTTACAATAAAATAAAATTCCCTAATAGTGGCACCTAATATTATTCATTTTATTTTTGGTTTAGAAAAGGATTTCGGCAATAAGCCATTTTCAATTATTCATTATTTAGCAATTAAATCGGCTAAAGTAATAAACAATCCGGATAATATCTTTTTCTATTATAAATACTTACCAAACGGATATTGGTGGGATCGAATCATCAAGGAGAATATGGTTAACTTAGTCAAAATTGATGTCCCAAATAGTATTTTTGGCAATAAATTATACCATTATGCTCACAAATCTGATGTGCTAAGATTGTTGATTTTAATTGAATATGGAGGGAACTATTTGGACATTGACACGATATGCATCAAAGCACTCAAACCGTTTTACTTTAATAGTTGTAATTTAGCCGCAGAGGTCAACAGTGGTATCAATTATGGCTTGTGCAATGCAGTTATTATTGCCGAAAAGGACTCATTATTCTTAAAATATTGGTTATCAACATATAAATATTTTAGATCTAAAGGTCAAGACTGTTATTGGGGAGAGCATTCAATAATTATACCATACAAGATTTCAAAAATGTTTCCGAAATTGATTCGAGTTTTGCCCTCCTGGTATTTTTTTTACCCATCCTATTCCGATAAAGACCTAATTTCTCTTTTTAAGTATAAAGTACCAATTACCAACTCATTCATCATTCATTTATGGGAGAATCTATCATATGAAAAGTATTTAAGATTTTTGGATGAAGATGAAATAAAAAAAATTGATACAACATATAATTTAGTTGTAAGACAATATTTGTAACAATAAAACTAAAGTCGTATGCATATTTTTAACACAACAGGCGAACATGAAATTAATTTTGACCTAGATCATGAAACTATAAGAATGTTACGTATTAATTGGCAGCATTTTTCTAAAAACGTAAATTCTTATCCAGACTTGTTTGAGGGGAAAGGAATAGTTATTTGCGGAGGTGGAATCAAATTTTTTACTTGCGCCTGGGTCGCTATTAGGCGACTTCGAACTTTAGGCTGTACGTTACCAATTGAATTATGGACAGGTAAAAATGAATACATTCCAGACTGCCCCATTTTTATGGTTGCCAACAATGTCACTTGGGTTAAAAGTACCGATTTTAATGGTGGAGCGGAAATGGAAGGTTGGATGTTAAAGCCCTTTGCTATATTAAATAGTAAGTTTAAAGAAGTCATCTCTATTGATGCAGATAATATATGTGTAAAAAATCCAGAATTTTTATTTGAGCTACCTGAATACAAAATGACAGGTGCACTATTCTGGAAGGATTATTGGTACACAGCTCGTGATAATCCCATTTGGGAGATAATGAATGTTCCTTACTCATTAACTAATGAAGTGGAAAGTGGACAAATGGTATTGAATAAAGAAATGACTTGGCAACCAATGAATTTATGTTTATATCTAAATAAGTATAAAGAAATTTATTATTCATTATTATTCGGTGACAAGGATACATTTAGATTTTCGTGGCTGGCTCTTGGTTATGATTTTCATTTAATTAACCAAGAACCGTCGTGTTTAGGTTTTAATGAGAATGGAACCTTTAAAGGTATAACAATGATTCAATATGATACGTGCGGTTATCCTTTATTTTTGCATAGAAATTTGATAAAATGGGATAGGACAGATACAAATAAGTTTTTATGGCAAAATTTCAAAAAATTTAATTCTTTAAGATTCCCTAAAGAATATATAAGTTCTTATTGCAACACTAACAAACATTATTTTATTGATTTTGGCGGTCTTTATGAAACATACGATTTTGTAGTACACTTTGGAGACATTGAAGCTCATTGTTACGACTTGTTGGAAGAATTAAGAACCGAATCATTTTATAAAGATTTTATTATTAATCAAAATATTAAAAATAGAATTTAATAATTTTATTATGTTATCAAATGAAACATTAAAAGTTATAGAAGGGTTTAAAAACTATCAAAAATATATTACACAATAAGCAAAAATGCACAACATAATTCTGAGATTGATGTTTATAAATTATTCTTGTATTTAAAATTTCTCAGTTCAAAAATAAAGCGCATGGTCTCATTAGAACTATTCGGCCCTAATGCCTGTGGAGTATATTATGAAACTAAAAATGGACAAATTATTTCAGATTTAGACGATTCTGAAATATCTAATTTTTTGGGGTTTGAAAATGGATATGGATTACCCCAATTAAATTCAATTTCATGCTACCTTAAAACTAATGACATTCTTTATGTGTTAGGTGCTCATATAGGGACGATGTTGGTTCCCTTATCAAAAAAGTGTAAATATGTTTATGGCTTTGAACCCAATCCTATTTCATTTAATTTGCTAATGGCAAATATGAAATTAAACAATATAAACAATGCTACAATCTTTAAAAAAGGAACTTTTTACAAAGACACGACTTTATCATTTTTACAAAACAAGGCAAACTCAGGAGCCTCTAAAATTAAACCAAGAATTTCTTCGTATATCTACAATTATGATAATCCAAATAACATAAAAGTTGAAGTTGTAAACCTTGACAAACATATTTCTAATAATAATTTAAAATTTCCAGATTTTTTAATTATTGATGTTGAAGGTGCTGAATACTTTTCCCTATTAGGTGCCAAAGAATCATTGAAACATTGTAGAGTGCTTTTCATTGAATTCACACCGCATCATTTAAGAAATGTTGCTAACGTTAAACTGGAGAATTTCACTAAACTAATTTTAACATATTTCAATAATATGCAGTTGTTAGGCGAAGACAATTATTATAGGAAAGGTGAGATTCAAGATGTTTTAAATAATTTATTTGAAAATAATATTTCCAATGATTTAATCTTTTTTAAAAATATCGAGTAAGTGTAATTATTCACCACATTCACTTTTGTAAGTAAGTGAATAATAAAAATACCTATTACCTTCAAAATAATGAAATCCCAAAAACTTTAAAGTTATTCAATCCAATTATAAGCAGTACGTCTTCCTCAGCTCTAAAAAGTCTCAGGCTCAATTTTAGATCAATTTTTACTTACAAACGTTCGTATTTAATAAATTATTTCCTACCTTGCCCTTCGTAAAACAAGGTATAGGTATGTCCTTTAACGATTTTAATAATCCTCAGGTGGCAAGTTTGCCACCCCATCTCAGGCAATATATTGTGCCTCAACATTATGAAAGATATACACCTATAGATCACGCTGTCTGGCGCTATGTAATGCGCCAAAACTACAGCTATCTTAAAAAAGTGGCCTACTACCCATATATTAAGGGACTGGAGCGGGCTGGTCTTAGCATTGAGCACATACCAGATCTGCAGACGATGAATGATAACCTGGCCGCAATTGGCTGGGGGGCTGTTGCTGTGGATGGATTTATTCCGCCGGCCATATTTATGGAGTTTCAGGAATATAAAGTTTTGGTGATCGCTGCTGATATCCGCCAACTGGAACATATCGCCTATACCCCTACACCTGATATAATACATGAATCCGCTGGTCACGCACCCATTATAGCAGATCCGGATTATAATAACTACCTGAGTTACTTTGGCGCCATTGGCGCCAAAGCACTGTTTTCTTCTATGGATTATGCCCTATACGATGCCATCAGAGCCTTGTCCATATTAAAGGAAGTGCCTGGAACTGATCCTAATAAAATTGAACAGGCAGAAAAGCACCTGGATGACTGTTTTAAAAATTTGGGCGAACCTTCAGAAATGGCATTACTTAGTAGGCTACACTGGTGGTCGGTGGAATACGGCTTAATCGGCACCTTGGAGGATCCAAAGATTTATGGCGCTGGTTTATTATCCTCCATCGGAGAAAGTGTCAGCTGCATGCAAGCAGATGTTGAAAAAAGATGGTATACGCTTGAAGCAGCCGATCAGCCTTATGATATCACAAAGGCTCAGCCGCAATTATTTGTAACCCCTACTTTTCAGAATCTGATTGACGTTTTGGAGGCTTTTGCAGACACCATGGCATTTAGAGTAGGTGGCATGCCGGGGCTGCAAAAAGCCATTGAAAGTAAAAATATAGCCACTGCAGTCTATAGCTCCGGGCTACAGGTTAGTGGTATTTTCACTGAGGCTGGTGGCGCTCTGACACTACCTCAACCAATAGAAAAAAACAGTTCAGTTTCCCAACCAACCTTTATCCGCCTAAACGGTCCCGTTTCAATCAGCTATAAAGACCATGAGCTGGAAGGCCAGGGAACCGCTACACATATGGATGGCTTCAGTTCACCGGTAGGGAAACTCAAAAACCTAAATAAACCACTGGAAGATGCCGATAGCATTACCCTAAAAAAGCTCGGTATATTTGCCGGCAACAAAACGACCCTTTCTTTTACGAGTGGCATTGAAGTTAGTGGAGCAGTAACGGGCGTTACCACAAAGGATGGCAAAAATTTACTCATCCATTTTAATCAATGCACTGTCACTAATCGCCCAAGCGGTCAAATATTGTTTGAGCCCAACCTAGGAGCATACGATATGGCCGTAGGTGAAAGGATTATTTCTGTATTTAACGGACACGCCGATAAGAAAAACTATCCCCTGGATGTAAAAGCGCCAACAGATGAGCCCAAGATCCATTACGATTCAAAAACCATAGCCAAACAAGGCATTTATGGACAGATCCGCGATATCCGAACGCTGAAAGAGAATAAATCAGCCCTGCAAAACCTGCCAGGTCTTTGGGAAACCCTGAAACAAGACCATCCCGAGGATTGGCTGGGTCCCCTGGAAATCCTCGAATTAATGCTACATAACGAAGTATTTGAACAAGCAAGTAAAGACATACGGAGCTATTTAGAACAAAAGGCCGCGACAAAGTCAGATCTGACCAAGTTGATTGAGGATGGCCTGCAACTAATAGACCAACCGGATATTAGTCTATACGTACATCCTGAAAGAGAAAACTGAAGCGGAAAAGAAAGAAACATACATTATTGGTATTCAACAAATTACAATCACATTATGCTACAAACAACCACAAATTTGGCTAGTAGCCATCTTAAAACGGCAAAGTACAATTCAAAATAGGTTCTTTTTGGCGCCATTTTAGCGCGGGCGCTGCTTATTTTTACACAAATAGGCAGCGCTTTTTATTGATCTGCTCCGCGGATTCTGCTATTATTCTCCCTCATTTTCCTGCTGGTCATTCTCCATAAAACCCAAGTAATCCACAGCCTGTGCGAAACATAATTATAATGAAACTGTCAAAATGCATTAATTTCACGCTAGCAGTATGTTAGCCACCATCTTTTCACCTAAAACCTGGTAATATGGAAACAAATGCAAATCCAAACAAAGAGCACTTCGCAGATTTTAAAGAATCCGGTGAAGCCGCCAAAAAGTTTCTGGCCGAAGGCTTCGGACCACTTATAAAAAAAGTTTTTTGCCAACCGTTGGAACTCAATCAGGAATTTAAGCAATCCGATGCGCAGGTCAAATCCATAGTGCTTATCTTACTGGCTGGTATCTTGTATACCCTGCTACCTTATCTGCTGGTAGGTTCTGCCAGAAGGTTTGTAGGTTTTCGTTTTTTTTTACAGATCGGCATTGCTGTTATGATTGCACTGATCTTTATCGGCCTACTTACCTGGTGCATTAAAAAGATTCATCATAAACAAACAGAATTTCAAAATGAGCTACTTACAGGCGCTTTATGTGCACTGCCGCTACTGGTTCTGCTGGTTTTGATTTGCCTTTTGAACCTGTTTTTTTCAGGGTATAATTTTATGGGCGGCTTTGGTTCATTTTTCAGCGGCAGTTGGTCGACCATTTTTAGTGTCTACGCCTTTTTCCTAATGATCACCATCGTCTTTCAGAGCCTGCGAAGTGTCTATATCAAAGCAAATACAGCCTGGTATCTTTCCCCAGCTATTGTCATGCTGGGATTTTATATGGCGGTAAAGATTGTTCAATGGGTTTAATGGCTTATTGAAAGGAGTCCGACACCTAATTTGGCACTGTATTTTGCGCCAGTGAATTTTCTAGTAATTTCTTGTATTTTCTTTTATTCTAGTGCTTTCCTGTATTTTATGATCATTCACCTTCCGGTTTTATGGCAGGGTGATTAATAAACCTTATGTGGGTTGAATTTCCGTAGGAAATTCAACCCACATAAGGTTTATTAATTCGTTTAACCTATCAAAGTTTCGGTAATTTAAAGCGCATCACAACCTCCCCAGTTTGCTTATCTATTTCTACTTTCTTATTCTCCAGCCCCATCGCGTTTCCTGTTGCCATTTGTAGAAGACCGGATAAGAATTCCATTCCATTGTTTAAGACTTTTTCCAAGGCTTCTGAGGACTGGCTTGCGGATCTGGTTTCACTAGATTTTGCACTCCCATGTGAGTTGTCTTTGGACGCGGCGACATCCCTCTGTTCTAATATTTCATTTACCTCATTTACCGCATCTATTTGCTCAGCCACAACCTCGTCAATACTGTCAATGGTCGCTTCAGGCTGCTGCTTCTCCTGCTCTGTCTCTGCCTGTTCACCGTTTGGCTGCTCTCCTTGATTTAAAGCTGCCAACATTTGTTCTAATTCTACCAGGAACTGTGCCTTGCCTGTATTGGAGAAATCAACAAAATCAGGACCTTTGGCTGTGCTTAAGACACCATCAAATAAGGATTGTTTTAAATGCAGGCCAGCGGCGATACTAATTTCAATGGAATTTTGCGTAATCAGGTTTATGACCGTTAACTGTTTATTTTGCTGTCCAATACGGTCAATACGTCCAATTCGCTGATTTTTTTTAGCAGGATTCCAGGGAAGTTCAAAATTAATGACAGTATCTGCGACCTGCAGGTTCAAACCGCTTCCCCCTGCCTCTGTAGATAAAAACACCTTACAGTTCTCATCGGTCTCGAACTTCTTCACCAATAACCCTCTGTTTTTAACAGCAACCTTACCACTTAGTTGTGCATAACCGATACCGTTGCGCTGCAACATTTTTCCGATCATGTGCAGCATTTGCGTCCACTCAGAAAAAATAATCACTTTTCGGGTGGAATTTTTAATATCTATTTTTTCAAGCAGGATATGCTCTAATTCATCAAGTTTGGGTGAGTCTTCACTTTCTTTGTCAATCAGGAAACTGCTGTCACAGACCATCCGCATATTTGCCAGTAACAACATCAGTCTTTGCAAATCAAATTGACTGATAAACTTTTTATGCAGTATCTGAGACACGCCTTTCGCAAAAGATGCGTGATAATCGGCCTGTGTGGGACTCATATTAACAGGAACAGTAATTTCCGTAACATTGGGCAGTTCTTTGAGCACATTTGCCTTTTCCCTGCGTAGCAAATAAGGCTGTAGGCGCTCTTTCAACTGGTTTAGATTATAGTAACCCGTAATCTTGTCCTTTTTGATCTCATCAAATAAGCAATGCTGATAAGAAAATTCCCATAAAGGCGTTAATAAATCAGGCTCCACAAACTGCATGATTGAATACAAGTCTGTCAAACGGTTTTCTATGGGCGTACCGGTAATCGCCAGCGCATGCTTTTTCTGGATCCGTTTGATATTCTGTGCTGTGATTGTCGAAAAGTTCTTAATGCGCTGCGCTTCATCCAGAATAACAAAATCCGGCCCCATTTTATTGATGTCCAGCAGATCTCTTAAAACTGACTCATAGTTGGTAATCACAAAATAAGCATCACTTTTCAGATACAGTTCGCTGCGCTCCTTGGGAAGCCCTTCTATGACAATGGCCTTTTCTTTGGAAAATTTTTCTATTTCTCTTTTCCATTGCTCTTTGAGTGAGGCAGGGCAGATAATCAAACATTTTTTGAACCCGAAATATTTCTTTTTTAGAATGGCGGTGGCAATGGATTGAATCGTTTTCCCCAGACCCATTTCATCTGCTAAAATCGCACCCTCTCGAAAGACAGCAAATGCGACACCCTTTTTTTGATAAGGAAATAACTTTGCCTTCATAAAATTAAAATCCAGCTTAGCTCCTTTACTGACCTCTTCAAGCAAGGCATCATCCCAGGCTTTTTGCACTTTTTGTTCCACCTCCGGCCTGATCTTTATCTTTGCAAATCGTTTAGCCTCTTGCAAAAAGCCACTAAAAGCCTTTACCTCTTGTGCTGGCAACACTTTTTTACTACCGAAGTATTTTTTGATCAGCTTTTCGGCGGCTGGCGTTAAAGGGTGCGGATAGTGCCAGGTAATCTGGTAATCGTTTAAGGGATCCAGATAGATTTCTACAAACGGATAGGTTTTGTCCATTTTTTTGAAGACCCTGGGTTTGGCTTTTATGGCATCAAAAGCATACATAATATGTTTAGTGGTGCCCAGTTTATTGGTGCGCAAATCCATATTATCGATATAGCCCGTTTGCGATTCAAAATCACGGAGCGTTATCTTAAATTTCACACCCCGCTCATTAGTCAGTATATGCTCCCCATATATATTGTCCGCAAATTTTATGGAATATTCAGCTTTTAAGGCCTTATCCCGACGCTCATCCATTACACGCTTAATCATCCCTTCCCGGGTATACATTTTACCACTGGACTTTGTTTTGGGTGCGTCATTTTTTAAAATAAACTCAACTTCCTTTAAGGCGGCTACTGCCTCCGGTGTCCAGGCGACTTCCTTTGTTTTATGCGATGGATAGATCCTGTCCTCGTTAAAATTAATCCTGATTTCTGTATCAATTTCCTGCAATTCATCTTCCTGATCAATGGAGGATATCAGAATATCCCAGTAATTCTTACTGTGCGTCAATACTTGGCAACTAGCCAGTTCATACAATCTGACTCCCTTTGCATATACTTTTGCCTCGCTGTGCTTATCTTCTATTTCGAGCCTTTTTAGATGCTCCTGTACAGATGTGATCACGGTTTAATGTATTTATACGATTCTATAAGTGAATCAAATGTACATGAGAATGACCAACGGGGATGGGATGTTTAAAATTTGTGGAAAAATACATAACAACTAAAGATTTGCAGGTACTGCAACACAATTAACCCCTTACGACTACATTCGAATATAATGCAGGCACCTCCCTTGCGCAATCCTCAAACATTTTAACTAGCTCTTTAATATACAACAGGGTAAAGCCACTTGATTCCATAAAATGGACATTATATAAGGCTGATTATCTACATTTTCTCGTCCTATAGCGGGCAGATCCGCTCCCCTGAAGGAATTTTGTTTACAATTTAGTCAACATATCCTCGCCTTCTATGCGAGGGTATTTCATTGCCTTAGAGAAATCCAGGACAACCGGGCCATGGGCAGACCTGCTGCAGCCTAATTTGGTGATGTTTAATGCTGCTTTTTTGTCCGCATGGTCACCGTGACAACAGCTGCAGTACACAAATTCGCATTGAGTTTTCGGACCTGCCTTTTCAATATGTCCACATTTATGACATCTTTGGGAAGTATTGGCTGGCGGTACCAAAATAACAGGTACTCCGGCCAGCTTAGTCTTATAGATGATAAATTGGCGTAATTGAGGTAACTGGCTGGTACAATTGCATAATAATTTGAATAAGAATTATTGGAAAAATTGTATCTATGACTAAAAACTATCTTTAGCATTTAGTTAATTTGTATTCGGACTTAACCCTTTTGCCAACTTTCCTTCCAACTTTTGAATTCTGAAGGGCTAATATAATATCGTGCAAAGCTGCCTTCATGAAGAGAGATAAGCTCTTGTTCCACTAATTCTGAGAATTTAGACCGATCCTCTTCCATTATATTTATGGCAAATTGGCGAATGCTTTCAGATGCTTGTTTTGAAGTATTATTTGCTGTTACTATTTTGTTGATAATTGTTCGTAGTTCATTTCGATATTTTAATCGAAACTCATCTGGTTTTCCAATAGATTGCTGGACTGCTGAATACCGATCAGAGGATTTCTTGTATGCCCAGATAAAAACATCTTTCAACAGCTCAATTCTATTTAATTCATATACACAAAGTAAGCCGTAAACGTAAATGTCATTTGGTACGTCAATAAATGACAAGGGGGCCAGATTTCGTTTGATAAGGGGTATATTTGCTGCTAGGCGTGATACACGTTTGTTGACGTCGTCGAATGGTTGCAAATATGGCAGGTGCACCATAACGAAAAACATTTGTTCATATGGGTCTTTTATTTGTTGAGCTTTATTAAGCATTAAATTAAACATCTCTTCAATAGACTGTGGTATACCTAAAGGAGTAAATACAGATTTATTAATGCCAACTGAAATGCGTCGAAGTCGACCTGAAGCGGTTGGGTCCGGTAATAAGTTGTCTGAAAGTATTCCATGCAGGCTCAGAATGGTATATCGATTTATGTTAATATCTTCATCTTCTGCATTTTCCACTAGAAACTCAATGGCACCTTTATGATTTAAAATCATTTGGGTTTCTGTGTTGGATTTCTCGTCGGCGGACTTACCTAAAAGAATTAAACGTTCTGTTTCTAATAATGAATATGTGTTCCCTTCCATTCTACTTGAATTCCATGAAAGGTCTATTAGTAGTCGGTTTAGAATTTCTCGTGCATAGGTGCCAGCTGGGTATTTTAGCTGGTTGGTGTTACCCAGATCTGCTAACAATTTTTTATCTGTTTCGTTTAAGTAGCTATCTTGGTTTGGAATATAATTTTCAAGAAACTCTCTATGATATCCAACAGGAGTTCTTTGTTCAATCGGTTTGCGGATGTTTTCTAATATTTTTTTTGACTCCTCACTTAGTGGTATTACGTTTTGGCTCTTTTCTATTTGTTCTTTAGAAATCCCCTGTTCTTCGGTTAAAAAGTAACGGCTTGATCGCCCAGCTTTTCGGGATGTAATTTCTTTATTTTTTTCTAAGATTTCTAATTTTCTTAATATAGTTCTCCTGCTTATATTTAAATTGCTTTTTTCAAGGATATCCTTTATCTGTGCACCATTCGGGTACTCCTTTATTACCGCCTTTATTGCTTTTAATATATTTAATTCATTGTTAATATTTTCCATATATTGGCTTTTTAATAATGCGAAGATAGCCATTTTTTGGCGTAATTAGCTCATTTTTGGCGTGATTAGCTCATTTTTGGCGCAATTAGCTCATTTTTGGCGTAATTAGCTCACTTTTGGCGTGATTAGCTCACTTTTGGCGTGATTAGCTCACTTTTGGCGTGATTAGATACAATATTACAGAATTACTATATTTGAATCATAATTTAAAAGGAAAATGGCGCTCAAGCTAACTTGAATAAGCGCAGTTGTATACGAAAAAATAATTTGGTAATCTAATTAGCCCTTGTTTCATGGATTCTACGAAGTCATATTTGAACATTAGTTTAGTAACTACGTGTGGTTGTTCTCTGGTCCAAATATTTCAATTTTCTTTATATATGATGCAGAACATTTGAAGAATCTTGCCTGATTATTTTATTGCCAACTATAGTTTAATTTTAATTATAATCAACTTATCAGAGCTTTAAACTTCCGCTTCGATTTTTACCGTAATTTTCCACTTATTACGGGCGACTTTGAAAATTTTCAAGCAGATTTCCAAATAGACCTCATTTTAAGTTATCTATTTCCAGTCACTAGCCACCGGTTATTAATCAAAGAGTGTCAAGGGTTTAATACGGATGTCAGGCAATCCTTTTCGTTATCTTTAATCAGTTTATTTATATTGTTTTTATCAAATAACGATGTGCTTAAGATTCCTAAAGTTTTATAAACCGATAATTACAACTTCAATTTACTATGAATTATAGAAATTAGTGTATAAGTAATCATTGCAATATAAACTTGCGTCTTCACTGCGTTTTCCGAATACCTCCAAAAAGATTTTACTTTTAAATACTGCTTGATGAATTTAAAAAACTATGTAAAGTTTTACGAAATTATTTCAGGTGCCCAAAATCTGATTTAGCTATTAGACCCACAGACACAAATACAATGGCTCATATTCATTAGGTGTTATTGTCGTACTGGGTCGTAAATACAATCAGGTATCAGTTGAAGGCAAGGGGCATTTCTTCATACTGGACGGAAATTTTAAGAATTCGTAATACGCAAAAGATTACCACTACTACCGGGCATAATCAATATGGTGATTTGATAGCCGTCGGGAAGTGCTCCCAACCAAACAAATCATTAAAAACAATATATGATACATTACATTATAAAAGCATACCCTTCACAAAACGAAAATCCATAGTACACAAACTGGAAACCTCAAAAAACCAAAGACCCAGCTAGTCTATGCTTAGACTAATTAGTCTGCAAGTTGGGTTAAAGGAAGCGGCCCTCGTTAAAGATTATCTGAATTTTGCAAAACATCAGGGGGAAAGGGAAGTTGCCATGACCATGCAAAACTGGGCTGCAATCTTTAATCCATTTCTGCAAATAAATCAAGATTAGCTATTACAAGATCAGTAAATTTCCCACTTTACATCAAGACTTCGCATATGACGACAACGATGGTTATGACTATGGCTGTGGCTGTGAATATTGACTTTGCCATCGTAATTGCCAGGATCCTTCAACCCCGTCATTCCCCTTGACTTTAATCTTCTACATAAATCCTATTAATTCTTTGTCCAATAGAGGTAAAGACCTCATAGCTTGTGGTGGCACTGGCAGCGGCCATTTCCTGGACAGGTAGTTCAGCGCCAAAAATTTCCACTTCGTCCCCTTCTTTCGCCTCAGGTGCCTGATTAATATTAATCATAGTCATGTCCATGCATACATTGCCAATGACAGGGCATCTTTTTCCATGTAAAAGTACTTTGCCGTTGCCATTGCTTAGTAACCTGCTAAAACCATCTGCATACCCGATTCTTATGGTGGCGATCCTGGTTTTTTCTTCCACCTTGCCTTTCCGGTTATACCCTACCGTTTCTCCAGCTGCTAATTCCTTAATCTGGGCAATGGTGGCTTTGAGTGTAGCCACCGTTCTGATGGGCAAATTTTCGTGGGTGGTATTGATCCCATACAGCCCGATGCCCAAACGAACCATGTCCAATTGAAACTGCGGGAATCTGGCAATGGCCGCCGTATTGGCAATATGTCGGATAAAGCTATATCCTAAAGCCTTTTCTAACTGGTCGCATCCTTGCACCAATAAATGACCTTGCTTTAAGGTAAACTGATCATCTGCCTCGTCCTCACTACTGGTAAAGTGGCTGAAAGCAGATTTTACATATACGCTGCGCTGCTGACTTAGCAGCGCAGCCAGTTTTGGAACTTCTTTAGGATCAAATCCCAAACGGTGCATCCCGGTATCCAGCTTTATATGGACCGGATATTGGCTCAGCCCCTGGCTATTTAAAAAATCTATAAACTGTTTTAAGATCCTAAATGAATAGATTTCTGGTTCTAATTGATGCGAGATCAAAGTCTCAAAACCATATTCATCTACATTCATGACCATAACAGGCACGGTAATACCCCCATTTCTTAAAGCCACACCCTCATCCGCGTAGGCCACGGCCAGGTAGTCAATATGATGATACTGCAGCACGCTGGCCATCTCTAAAAGACCGCTGCCATAGGCAAATGCCTTTACCATGGCCATCATTTTAACGCCAGGTTTTAGTAAAGAGCGGTATAATTTTTGATTGTGTACAATGGCTGTCAGGTTAATCTCTAATCGGGTCTGATGTACTTTTTCCTGCAACAGGTTAAAGATCCTTTCAAATTGAAACCGTCTGGCCCCTTTGAGCAAAATGGCTTCGTCCTTAAAACGACCCGGTTGAAAACTGCTGGTAAAAGCCACTGTGCTATCATATTGCTCCAGGACGGGCACGTTTAACTGGCCGGCTGCATTTTTCCATTCAGGGCCGATGGTAATTAACCGGTGTACCTGTTTATTATGGATAATGCCCGCCATTTGCTGATAGGCAACTTCCTTTTCATGTTCCTTTAATCCTGGAATATCGGACAATATCAGGGTCTTGGACGGCAATTGCTGGTTTAATAAATCCAGGGCCACTTGAAGGGAATGCTGATCCAGGCTATAACTGTCATTAATCACTGAGCAACGGTTAATAGCCGGCAGTACCTGCAAACGCATATCAATGGCCGGTAAAGCAGCTGCTTTTTGTGCAAAAACATCCAGATCAAGCCCCAGATATTTGGAAACTGCCAGACAAATACCTGCGTTTTGAATGGCTGCACTGTCCGTAAAAGGGATATTAAACTTAAATGAGGAGTTACCTTCCTTTGTCCCCTGAATCTCTGCCGTAATGCTTGTTGTTTGTTTTTGTCTATTTTGTACCTTTTGATCATTTTGTTCCAGTGCAATATCTGACAACCTGATATCTGCACCTTTGTCCTTCCCAATACGCATAAGCCGGGTGGCACTATTTTCAAAAAAGACCGTGACCTCCTTTTTAATCCAGTCATCCTCGCTGTTGTAGAACAACACCTGTGCATTTTTAAAAAGCAGGAGTTTTTCTACTAATTTCTGCTTTTTACTTTCAAAGCCGCTATCATGCGCGTCACCAATATTGGTCAATATACCAATAGTGGGTCGGATAATTTCCTGCAGCTTACGCATTTCACCTACGGTAGATATCCCCGCTTCAAATATACCCAACTCATCCTGCTCATTCATTTCCCAAACGCTTATGGGGACACCGATTTGGGAATTAAAACTTCTGGGGCTGCGCACAATGCTGAACCTTTCTTCCAACAAATAGTTCAGCCACTCTTTCACAACCGTTTTTCCATTACTGCCAGTAATGCCAATGACCGGATAACTAAATTGTCTTCTATGAAAACCCACCAGCTTTTGAAGCGCCAGGGTCGTATCGGTTACAAAAACCAAGTTGGCCTCAGGCATCTCATTTATATACGGCTCTATTTGCAAACCAGCGCTATCCTGCAAGACAAAATTTCTGACGCCATTTTCATACGCTTGCCAGACAAAATCTTTCCCATCTCTGCTGGCCGTTTTTAAGGCAAAAAACAGCGAAGTAGCCGCAAAACTAATTTTGCGGCTATCTGTTGCCAAATGTTCAATTCTATCCTCTGGCCGTATAATAAGTTCCCGGCTGGACTTATACGCTTTTCCCGCTGGCACATCTAAAACGCCCAGTTCCTTAAATACCTCAACTATTTCAATAATTGAATATGCCATATAGATATCAAAAAATAATTAAAACCAATAACGAGAATGACCTATCGGACACTTCCCATTCTATCACCAATTCTATGACCCATTAATCTGCCAACTTTATGCCCAACTTTGTCATTAAAGTCCCCAGGCTAATTAGCCTGGGTTGCCTTTATACTGACGCCTTCCGTATGCGTAGCGAATGAAGGAGCATAAAAAGACTCTATAGTGGCAGTGCCGGCAGCAAAACTGCCCGCATGACTTACATGAACCGGATACTCGATAACGTATGCCCCTTTACTTATATGATCAAAATACAGATCTGTAGTCATATCGCTGATGGCCTGATAATAAGAAAGGCCGTCCTGATACGCATACCCACTGATATTTTGGTCAGGCTGCACACCAGCTGCGCGCATTTCTCTAAGATGCAGATAATCCATACCCCTGTCCAAGTGGATAATTAGTCTGGAGACCAGCTTATCCCCCACTTGCAGTATATCAGTAGATTTTAAAGCCACCAGCTGTTTGCCACTCGTAGTATTTACTTCTTTATACAAAGCCTTTTCAAGGGTGATACCAGTCGTCTTTGGGGCCTGCTCAACTGCCTTTATAGGACTAATGTACTGCCAGTAAAGACCGCCATATACCGGCACCGGACTGTTTTTACCGGCACCTTTTAATTGAAGGGTGACTTTACCCATATCTGGTGTAATATCCTTGCCGGCTATTTCATAACGAAAATATCCAGTGCCGGCCTCTTTTGTAAGATCTGGTTTCAAGTGACCTATTTGTACGTTTACTTTTCGATCAGAGGTCAGCTCGCCTGGAGTGGCATCAATGATGGCTACGCAGGCATCAATGGTGGCTCTTGTTGCCGGCCAGTGATTGACCTGCTTTTGACCAATCAGATAACGCTGCAATTCAGATAAATAAGCCTGCCACTCAGGATGGGTGCTATAACCCTGGCTACTCTTTCCAACTTCCGTCAACAGACTAATGGCCAAAGCCTGTGCAGGCAAAGCGCTGGAAGACCAGTTATAATAGTCTTCGCTTTCTTTCCAATACCTGCCGATACCAGCCTTTAGGATCGACCTATTCAGCACGGCGCTTAGCCCCGTGTTTACGGCAAAGCCCTGATCCCCCATGCGGTACTGGGTGGCTGCGATCATTAACTGCAGGTAGTTAGATTTTTGCTGCCAGTTTTGTTTTTCTGCCTGCAAAAAATGCTGCTGCACGACGTCTAAATTGCCAGGATCGCTATTTAAGCTTAAAGCATATAGATAGTGAATTTCCATTGCACTTATTGGATAGATTGTATCCAGTTTACTTAAATCCCCTTATTAGCCTGTAGCCGGATACTATCCGCCTTTATCTTTTCTTTCCACTGTGCATAGCGCATCTGATAATAACTGTTCAAATAACCGCTCGCCCTTTGGGCGATATCTGCCAAAGGCAGGGAAAGCGACACATCCTTTAACTTACTACCGGTGAGCTGGTTTATGCCACTTAAGACCCACTGAGTAGATAAGACATCGGAACGGCCACCGGAGAACCAGCTAAAACCGCCATCGGGTTGCTGTAATGCCAATAACTGACTCACCAGGGCCCGCTGGGTAGAATCCATTTTATCCTTATCAAAGAATCGCACCAGCGCCTGGTGGCGTTGGGTTTCATTTTGCGCCTCCATTACCCAAGGGGTCTCGTCCAGTAATATGGATTTTAGATCCGCATTTTTTTCCAGTTGAGATAATAAGGCATTTTTATTTTCTGGTAAACTAGCGTCACTGGACCAGCTGTGAATCACGCGACTGATCTCGGGGTATTTATTCACAATATAATTACCCATTGCTTCAGCATATAGCTGATAGATCACCTCCATGCCTCCCGGATTTTTACCTGGATGCACTTCAGGAAGTGCCATGACTACATTCCAGATTGGATTTGTCGTCATCTCAAATATCAGTTTCTTGTTTTCTTTTTGATTATTGCCTTTATTATCCTTAAGTGCCAGTAACTTGTCCATGGTAAAACTGGCCTTCCCATCCCCATCCATATAGATGGGAAGGGTTTCTGTAAGCAGCATTTTACTGGTAATCACCGGCAAAACATTCTTTTCAGCATCGCTATATTTACCGCCCTCAGCTTTAAGGGTAATATCTACAGGACCTGTAAAGCCTTCCGGCACCACTAAATCAAAACGAACAGGGATATTACTATTGGCCTTTACCATAACAATTTTACTGTCGCCCACCTTCTGGTTCACGTCATTTTTATCACCGCTCTCAGCAGCCAGGAAGTGCAGTGGTTTACCAGTGGCCGGATCCTGCAACTCGATGGAAACGTTCGTTTCCAAATCCTGCTGGCTTAAATTGATCACCTTTGTAGATAAAGTCAGGTGATCGCCGCTTCTGACAAAGCGCGGCATATTCGGGCTGACCATCAGTGTTTTTTGTGTGACCACATTTTTGGTACTGTACACCATATGCAGATCCTTATCATAAGCCAGGTTCATCCATTTCCAGGAAGTCAGGGCATCGGGCATCTGGAAATCTATGCTGTAATTTCCATCTGCATCGCTATGCACGGCAGGGAAGAAAAAGGCGGTTTCTCTAAAATCAGTACGTACAGGATGCGTCGTATTATCCGGCTCGGTGATAATGGTTACACCGGCGCTAAGAGACTGTACTTTTTCCTTTTTTGTCCCGTATCCTACAGCCACTACATCATTTAGCGCTTCAGGGGCTGCGACGCCAGCAGCGCGACCTGTGAGTTGGACGCCTCTGAGCATAACGCGGCCCATTCTGACAACTCGATTGTTACTGGCCAGCCAGTCTTTAAAAATTAAGTGATTATAGCTTTCATCTGAACGATAGCTCAGCTGAGAGGGATGATGGATCGCCAAACTTTCCTGATGGAAGGCCGCCATATTCCCCCAATCAGAAGTAATCAGGCTGCCCCCGCCCTTCATTGAGGGTATAGACCAGTAATGAGGTGCGAATTGATCCAGTGAAGCGTCATACATACCCGAGAGCAGTTCCATATTTTTTAAACGCTGCCCCCCTTTATCAATGTGTAAAGTCCAGTGTTCTTGGCTGCCGGGCAAGGTCTTGTCCCGGTAGCTTTCATAAACGATTTTAGGCTGGGTAGTCGTATCTTTTAGACTAGCCGTCATGCTACCCGTATATACCCTGTTATCCCTGACAAAACTATAATCGATCCGTGCACCATAGATATCCGCATCTGTCAGTGTAAGCGGCAAACGCGTAGGCGCCTCACCTAAGACCACCTGGCCATATTTAAGATCCTGTCCGTTTTTACCCATCCGTGTCACTGAATAAATGACCGTTTGATTTTTCACGGCCGAGCCCAGTGTCAACCCCGTGGTTTCACCGGCAAGCACGCTAGTGCTCCCTTTTTCCAACCAGTTGTAAAATGAAGTAATGTCTGGCGCTTTGGGATTATATAGATACACATACCGTTTATCTGTTATGACCTGTCCGTTTTCGCCGGGAGCCTTTGCTTGAACCAGGTACCAACCAGGCTGCAAGTTTTTATGAAGCGCTACTTTACCTTCGGGACGAGTGGTCAGCTGCTTAGTGAATACGACGGCGCCTCTTTTCCAATGATCTTTTTCGGCTTCATTCATATAAGCATCATGTGGAAAATCATGGACAAAATCTACGGAATCCATCACCGATAAGTCCGGCGTATGCCAACTTCTGCTGCGCAGCAGCCTTGAAGGAGGATCAAGAGCAGTAATGGAGAGGGTTACCGCTTGCGGGGTAAATCTGCCGTCAGCTGTTTTGGTTTGCAAAAGGATCGTATCCAATAAATTATCTGGCAACTGCTCAGCAACGTTTAGTAAAATATTAAAAGGTTGTGCACCCAGAACAATAAGGCTATTAGCTGTTCTGGTTTCTCCGTTTTGATCCGTACAACTGGCCTCTATTTTAAAATTATAATTGGGCATAAAGCGGAGTTCTTCTTTATTTGCGGCGCTGGCCAGGAAAGTGAACTGAAAATGACCTTTATCATCTGTTTTTACAGTGCCATGCGCTACGGCCGATTGACGGTTTGGCGGCAAGTAGCCAAACCACCTGTAAGGGAAATACACCTGCCTGTTTACACGAATAGCAACCCCTGCATTTGTGATGGGATATCCACTATAAGCCATCGCTTGGCCACGAACCGTAATACTGTCGCCCAGTTTTACCGCCTCCTTCAAAGTGTCAATGGCCACAAAATAAGTGGGCCGTTTATACTGTTCAACCCTGAAGTAAGCAATCCCACCCATATCATCCGCAGTAAGTTGATAACTACCTGGTTTATGGCCCTGGGCCAAGTTAAATACACCCGACAGCGAACCAAATTCATTTACCCGCAGTGTCACCGAATCGAGCTTCTGACCAGCGCTTACAAGATAAATTTTATGGGCCGAGTTTTCCGTCAATAATTTTCTACCTCTTTGGTCCGGGTATTTAATAGTGGCAATTCCCTTAAACTGCAGCTGTTGACCAGGCCTGTAAATACTGCGGTCTAAATAAAAAAGCATCTCTTTTTCGCCGGAATCTGACTCATCCTCAGTATCAGCGTATTGATCGGGTTTATAAATATTTACAGCACTGGTGATGGTATCTCCCTGGTAGGTGGCCAGCATCATTTGATTATAAGAAGGATCCTCATAGCGGATCATTCCCTTGCTGTCGGCTATAAGGGTCGTATCTGGAATATAGACGAATTGACCATTTTCCCATCTGCGTTCATACAGGGTCGCTTTTACACCACTTATGGGCACACCCGTGGTTCTATTGACAAAAAACTGCTCCCCGCCATGGGTGATAAAAGCCAGATCGGTTACATTAATTGTCGCTGCCCCCAAAATACTGCTTTTAGTAAAAGCGGGATCTGTGCTGACAAGTAAGCAATAAGCCCCTTTTTGCAGTGCCGGAATTTTTATTTCTGCGCTATGGCTTTGGTAATCACCTGTCTCAGGCAATTTTTGGGAAAAAGATATGAGTGGCTTGCGTTTAATCAAAACGTTCCAGACACTATCCGTAAAATTAGTATACTCCATCTTATTGGCTCTTGGAAGCACTCTAAAATAGAGTTTTGTCAGATTGCGAAATTCTACCAAAGCCAAAGTGGACTTATGCGGCTCATGATAAGCAGCCAATTGTATATTTAAGGAAGGCTCCGTAATCTGCTTTTGGAAATTCAGTAGACCCGCTGCGCCAGGTGGCAGCATGTTTTTATTTTTTGTATTACCGGCCTTTTTGATGGCCTGGTCAAGCTGACTTTTAAAACCCTTGATGACATCCAGTGCCTTCAGGTAATCATAGTGAAATTCCAAGCCAAGCCCTTCAGACGGCTTATAGGTCTCTGCGCTCCAGATGTAGGTTGCTGCCAGCTGAGAAGCACCAGAAAGTGCTGCATCGGTGCCTGTGTAAGCCTTAATGGCCTGCGTTAAAGCATCCTGGTAAAGTGCTTTTTTGTTCAGTCCTTCCCCCTTGGCGCCAGCATTTGGGGCAGCCAGGTCATCAGTACTATTATTATAGGCCCATTCCAGCCTTGCCATATCCAGATCTCCTAAGGCCGCCTTTTGCAGTTTATTTTTTTGATCATTATTTTGCTGCTTTAAATGAAACTGCAATAATTTTTGGTAATACCCCAGCATGAGCCAATCTCCATTCAAAGAATCACTTTTGTCTGGACTGTCAAAGGAATGCCCCACAAAGTCTGCTGCGCTGGCCAGTAAATAAGGATCGTTTAAGGTATAGGGGATTTCTGTATCTGCATTGAGCGGACTTGAGCGATAAAAATCCATGGCATCCCAAACCAACAAATCAAAGACAGTAGGCCGCAATATTGACTTTTGATGTGGGGTCAGCAGGGCTTCATACTGATTATTGGGTGTTTTTTTAAGGAGCATTTCTGGTGCCAGGGCCGCGCTGTAGAGTTCATGGATTTTCAAGGCATAGTCTGCCTTGGTCCAACTGTCGATTTTTGATTCATCTGCCACACCGCCTACAATGGCCGTTCTTCCATTAACCTGATACCTATTTTGTTCATAAAGCGCGATAAACGCTCTGGCTTTCAATACCGTCAGGATACTTTTTTCTACAGGATCCTGGGCTGTCCGGATCAGTGAATCTGTAAAACCAATATAAAAGCCGGGCGCTTCATCCGTCCTTTGCTTTTCGAGCAGCAGCCGGAAAAAGGCAGCCTTTAAAATATAATCTCTTTTTTGCTCTTTTCTGGCCACAACAGTCAGGGTATCCAGTAAGGCCATTGCCTCCTTTGTCTGCCCGGTTCTGGTCAGTTGTTCGCACCGTAGCCAGCGGCCACTTAGTGACAGACTATCTGTAGGGCTTTTTTGTGCCCAGGTGGCAGCAGTGGAAAGAATGGTTACACATAATATAAGGAGCATGCGGTGTGTCTTTTTCATCTTAAGTGGGTTTTACTATGGATAAAGGTAGTTTTTCTTTGAGATGCAAAAAAACAACTGATTACATAAATAAAAAAAAACATTCAATTATAACTAGGTTATAATTGAATGTTTCTTATAAATTCTTTGGGAATTCAGGGCGGTTTAGAAGTCGTCTTCGTCTTCAAAATCGTCGTCAAACAGATCTAAATCACCGAAGTCATCCTCCTCAAATTTAAAGTCATCCTCCTCCTCCAGCTTCTCCTTTTTCTTTCCGCCGGTGGATTTTTTAGCACTTTTAGATTTAGGGATGTCAAACTCCTCGAAATCTGGATCCCAGTCATCGTCAGCTTCAACGTCGTTCCAATCATCATCCTGATCATCAAAATCCTCTTCGTCCTCATCCTCATCGTCTTTTGACGCCTTGGAAGACTTTTTGGGTCCTGATTTCTTTTTACCCTTCTTTTCGTCTGCATCGAAAAAGGTCAGATCTTCATCCAGATCATCCTCTTCTCTATCCAGATCCTGGTCTTTTTTTGTTTTAGATCCTGTACCCTTTGAAGGATCTTCTACTTTTTTAGCAGGCAGCTTTTTATTTGCGCCCTTGTCAGATTTTGTTGCCATAATTCATCAAGATTTCTACCGTAAAATTTCAAACAGATTTCCAATCAAACAAATTTTTTTTCAATTATTTTTTCGGGCTAATGTTTTTACAGAGAAATGAGCTGGTCTCTACCCGGACCATTGGATACATACTTGATTGGTGCACCCAGATACTCATTTATAAAATGGATATACGCATCCATATCTTTAGGCAGTTCAGCCGCTGCCTCAAGTTAGATGTGTCCGTATTCCAGCCTTTAAAACTTTGATATTCAGGAGTTAAAGGCGATTTTTCCATCTGAAGCGGAACTTGGGTCGTACTTTGCCCATCGATATTGTAAGCGGTACATACATCCAGGTTCTCAAATTTATCCAACACATCGGCTTTGGTCATGACCACCTGGGTCACCCCGTTGATCATACAGGCGTATCTAAGGGCAACCAGGTCAATCCATCCACAACGGCGTGGACGCCCGGTAGTGGCGCCAAATTCGCCACCTATCTGACGCAGCTGCTCCCCTGTTTCATTTTCCAGTTCTGTGGGAAAAGGACCGCTGCCTACACGCGTACAATAGGATTTGGTTACACCCAACACCTCTTTAATCTTCTGCGGTGCCACACCCAGACCGGTACAAACACCCGCAGAAATGGTATTGGAAGAGGTAACATAAGGATAGGTACCAAAATCAATATCCAGCATGGCTGCCTGCGCACCTTCTGCCAACACTTTTTTGCCGGCGGTAATGGCATCATTGATATAATATTCAGAATTGATAATCTTAAAGGAACGGAGTTTTTCAATTGCTTCGAAAAATTCATCTTCCCAGGCAGAGATATCCTCTGTAAAATTAAAATTATCCAGTAAACGCTGGTGCTTTAAACGTAGTTTTATATACTGCGAGGTAAAATTCTTATTCAAAAGGTCGCCCACGCGCAGCGCATTGCGACCGGTTTTATCCATATATGCCGGGCCGATCCCTTTTAAGGTAGATCCGATCTTGCCTTCCCCTTTTTGCATTTCAGAGGCCTTATCCAAAGCCCTGTGTGTGGGAAGAATCAAATTGGTACGATGGGATAAAAACAGGTTTTTCTTTACATCAATGCCAAAGCCCTCGACGGTATCACATTCCTTTTGCAGGATCACCGGATCCAAAACAACACCGCCACCGATGATATTTTGAGCGCCCTGATGGAATATACCAGATGGAATCTGATGCAAAACGACTTTTTTGCCTTCTACATACAGTGTGTGCCCCGCATTGGGTCCACCCTGAAACCTGGCAACAATATCGTAATTAGGTGCAAAGTAATCAACTATTTTTCCTTTTCCTTCGTCGCCCCATTGCAGGCCGAGAATAACATCTACCATTATTTGTTTAAATTGATTAAAAAGCAAATGTAAGTCTGATATTCCAAAATCAGAATTTAATTTTCTGCGAAGATTATCCTAGTCGCTGCCCGTCTCAAGGCTATCAACAGTTCGTTTTTGACGCCGCAAAATCAATCACAGTCAATTGCAGCGTCCGGCTATTATTCCAGTGATTTTCATCTATTTTAAAGACCAGGTCAATTTTGGCAGGTTGCTGCAGCAACTCAAATTTATCCGCCAGGCCAAAGCCGATTCCTGTAAAATGATACCTCCCCTGGCGAACCACAAAACGAATATGTTTATCCTTGACAATTTTTGAATGCCCCGTATTTTCCACACCCCTGGCTATAAAAACAGGCGTTCTGTTTTCTGGTCCATAAGGGCGCATCTGCTGAATAATGTTATAAAAAGAGAATTTGATGTCCGAAAAATTGATTTCAGCGTCAATCAGCACCTCAGGAGACAAATGTTCTTTTTGCAGATTTTCTGCTACGATCTTCTCAAAAGCCTGGGCAAAGGGAACTACCATCTCTGGCAGTAGGGTCAGACCGGCGGCTGCAAAATGCCCCCCATAGCCCAACAGATACTCCCTGCAGCCATGTATCGCTTCGTACAGGTTAAATCCTGGCACACTTCGCGCACTGCCGCAGACAACTCCTTCTGATAAGGTAAGGACAACAGTCGGCCGAAAATAAGTCTCAATAAGCCTGGAAGCGACGATTCCAAGAACGCCTTTATGCCAGTGAGGCTGATACAACACCGTTGTTCTACGCCCTGCCATCTCTGGATTGGCCAATAACAACTCCATCGCTTCTATGGTAATCTGACTATCCGCCTCTTTTCTGTCCGAATTATCCGCATGCAGCTGCTGGGCAATGGCTGCTGCTTTCTCAGGATCTGTGGCGGTAAAAAGCTCGACCGCCTTTTTGGCATCATCCATTCTACCGGCAGCATTGATTCTGGGTGCCAGCATAAAGATCAGATTCTGCATATTGATCTCTTCCACCTTTTTGTCGGCAAGGTCCAGCAATGCTTTTATGCCTACTGAAGGTTGTTCATTAACCCTTTTAAGGCCATAAAAGGCCAGTATCCGGTTTTCACCAGTTACGGGTACAATATCGGCCGCGATGGCCGTGACCACGAGGTCTAAATATCTTTCATAGCTTTCAGCCTCAAGTCCCAGTGCAGTAGCCAATGCCTGCATTAACTTATACCCAACACCGCATCCGCAGAGTTCCTTATAGGGATAGCCACAGTCCGGCTGTTTGGGATTAAGGATGGCTACCGCAGGTGGCAATACCGCATCCGGCAAATGGTGATCGCAAACAATAAAATCAATCCCCAGGCCTGCTGCATAGCCAATCAGATCAGCGGCCTTAATACCGCAATCAAGGGATATAATCAGTTTTACCCCTTCTGCGGCAGCAAAATCGATCCCTATTTGAGAGACCCCATAGCCTTCTTTGTATCTGTGCGGTATATAAAACAGCACATCCGGATGAATGGCGGATAGAAAATTATACATGCTGGCAACCGAGGTTGTCCCGTCCACATCATAATCCCGTAGACCAAAATCTTTTCTCCATCGTTTAGCGCCTTAAGGACTCTACTCACCGCTTTATCCATATCCTTCATCAGCATCGGATCATGCAGATCTGCTAAAGACGGCCGGAAAAAGGCGCGTGCTTTTTCAAAGGTCGGATAACCTCTTTGCACCAGCAGCCTGCAAAGTACCGGGTTGATTTTCAGTACTGCGTGCAGTGCACGCTCGTGCACCGGGTCTGTGGGTAATATTGTCCAGCGTTTGTCCATAAAAATTTTGGGCAAGTAAGATACGTAGTTTTTGGCTAAATCGCCAAGCGACTCAGTGATTAATATACGGGCGGTAGGTGTCCTATCCAGGCGCACGGGTGTTGGAAGGCAATGTCCCGATGATTTAGTATCGTTTTCTCTACAAATGTATATACGTTTATATACGGGTTACTCTATTAGCTCCTCTACCGGTTTATAGGGTGAATATTCTGATGATTTTGGCTAAAAAGAACTTGTAATATAATACCTGCTTTAAATATTATAAATAAGCATATTTATTTTCTTATTTATTTCTGGTTTTTTTCTGGTTTAGTATTGGGCAGGTGATTTTTGATTACAAGTAGGCGACTTTTTGGTTAACAGCCTTAGCAGCCACCTTACTATGGCGGCACGACCTTCGTTATGGGTGACTTTACCTATAATTTCTTTTGCCAAAAATGGCCGATCCGACTCTGACCATGGTGGATCCTTCTTTAATGGCCCAACCAAGATCACTGCTCATGCCCATGGATAGCTCCAGTTTAGTGTCAACAGGCAGTAATCCTTCCGCCTGGCCTTTATCTTTAAAATCTCGCAGCAGGCTATAGCTTTTTCTAACCGGGATTTCCTCACTACTAAAAAGGCCAATGGTCATGAGCCCCTTTACTTTTAAACGGGGAAGCCCTTTTATTGTTTCCATTAGCCGAAGCGCTTCCCCAGGTTTTACCCCCGATTTACTCTCTTCCCTGAGGTATTGATTTGAATATAAATATCCAGATAGCGGTCTAACACCTCTAATTGTGCCGAGAGCTTTTCTGCCAGAGAAGTCCTGTCAACGGATTGAATACAAGTCACATAATTTAAAATCTCTTTGATTTTATTGGTCTGCAGATGTCCTATAAAATGCCTTTCACAATGAACATCCTGTAGCTCGGCTGCTTTTTGTTGGTATTCCTGTACTTTATTTTCTCCAATCAGGCTTTCTCCAAGCGCAATGGCCTTGCGAATGATTGCGGGGGCTACCGTTTTTGTCGCCAGCAGTAAGCGAACTTCCTGCTCCTGGCGGCCGGCCGCCAGGCAGGCCGAATGAATCTCACTGTGTACAATTGCCAGATTCTCTTTGATATGTGCGTTTTCTTCCATGGATAATTTGTGTATTCAGGATAATTAGGCACCAAAGGTAAAAATTTAATTTTGAGCAAAAAACAGGTCTTAAGTCATACTTGTTAAGACCAGACTGCTTATATTTGGAAGTTCACACCCAATTTATCACTATGAAGCATTTAATTTTAGGTGCCCTTAGCCTGTTTATGCTAGGGCAGGTGATGTCTCAAGACATCCACATTATTCCGGAACCCGAATCGGTAAACCCTAATGGTCAAAGTTTTGTCCTTTCCGCCAGTACCAAAATTCTGGGCTCAATGCCGGAAAAAGCCACCAATTCCATTCATTTTTTCTCCCAGTACCTCGCTTCTTATTATAAGTTTCAGCCGGCGGATGCAAATAACGCTGCTGACAGCAAGGGCAATGTTATTTACTTTCAGATGCAGGCACCGGCTCAGGGAGATACCATTGGTGCTTATACGCTGCATGTCAGTAAAGACTCCGTCATTATTGCTGCCGCCAATGAGCAGGGGCTGTTCTATGGGATGCAAACCTTGATTCAGCTGTTGCCAACAACCGTTTCCAGTGCCTTAACCATACCAGGTGTGGACATCCAGGATGCGCCCCAGTTGGGTTACAGAGGTATGATGCTGGATTGCTGCAGGCACTTTATGCCGGTAGACTTTGTCAAAAAGTTTATTGATTATCTGGCCCTGCATAAACTCAACCGGTTTCACTGGCACCTGACAGATGATCAGGGCTGGAGAATTGAAATCAAAAAATACCCCAAACTCACCCAGGTCGGCGCCTGGCGTAATGGGACGATTATCGGGCACCATCCCGGTACAGGCAATGATAACCAGCGTACTGGCGGTTATTATACCCAAGATCAGATTAAAGAGATTGTGCAGTATGCTGCAGACAGGTATATCACAGTTATTCCGGAAATAGAAATGCCCGGGCACGCTTCTGCTGCCATTGCTGCCTATCCTGATCTGAGTGCTTTCCCCAATCAGTCTACTGAGATTGCCAGTAATACACCTTGGGCAGGCCCTACAACAGGTAAACAGGTCGAGCAGACCTGGGGAGTATTCCCGGATGTCTTTGTGCCTTCTAATAATACCTTTAGGTTTTTAGAAAATGTACTCGATGAGGTAATGGCGTTATTTCCTTCTAAATACATCCATATCGGGGGTGATGAATGCCCAAAGGATTATTGGAAGAAATCTGATTATTGCCAGCAACTCATGAAAAATGCCGGACTTGAAAATGAGGAGCAGTTGCAAAGCTATTTTATTAAAACCATTGAAAAGTATGTGGTCAGCAAGGGCCATCAGATCATAGGTTGGGATGAGATACTGGAAGGCGGGCTTGCACCTCAGGCAACCGTTATGAGCTGGCGCGGTCAGCAGGGCGGTATAGAAGCGGCCAAACAAAATCACCATGTAATCATGAGTCCAAACGGGTATTTCTATTTTGACCATGCGCAAAGTAAACCATCTGATTCTCTGACCATTGGCGGCTTTTTGCCGATCAGCAAGGTCTATAGTTTCCACCCTTACCCCGAGGCACTGCCAGCCAATCAACACCAGTTTATCCTGGGTGTGCAGGCAAACCTCTGGACTGAATATATTGCCAGTCCGGCTAAGGCTGAATACATGATTTTCCCCCGTATCAGTGCATTGAGTGAAGTAGGTTGGTCCAAGCCTTCTGTCAAAAATTATGACAACTTCAAAACCCGCTTACAAACTGAATTACAGCGCTATCAGCTCTGGGGCGTCAATTATTGCAAGAACTGGGATCAATAATGGAGTTCATACGGCTATGGGCTCACGATACAACAGTGCCAATCCTTATAACCTATTGGGAATAAAGGATTGGCACTTGTTTTTGGGTTATGCCCAAAAAAAATAGCAGAAAAGTTGCTGGATTCAGAAATAAGAATATCTTTGTATAGTAATCGACAGTTTTTTCAATCCTTTTAACGGACGTTTTTTACGTAATTGTTTTGGGCTTTGGGCACTGTTCTGACATTTTTAACTAGTTCAAAAAATTAAAATGAACATTTACGTAGGAAACTTAAGCTGGAATTTAACCAGCGATGATTTGCAAGAATTATTCACTCCTTATGGTGAAGTTATCTCTGCAAAAGTTGTCACTGACAGATTTAACAACAACCGTTCTAAAGGTTTCGGTTTTGTTGAAATGGCTGATGATGACGCTGCTAATGCCGCAATCTCCGGTTTACATGAAACTGAAGTTGATGGTCGTAAGATCGTAGTAAACCAGAAGCAAGAAAGCGCTGACGGTGGCTACAAAAAAAGAAGCTTCGGCGGCGGCGGTGGCGGTGGATACCGCGGCAACAACGGCGGTGGTGGTTACAGAAACAGCTACTAATCCGACTCTTTTCTCACAGGATGCTCGGTTTTAAATAAATCGTTTAAAAAACACATCCGGTTTGAAATCATAAAATTTAGCGCCTTTTATAGTGTCAAAACTATAAAAGGCGCTTTTCTTTTATTGCTGATTCATTGTCTTCAAATTATCTTTAAAACCTTATCATTTGTCAATGCTTAAAAAGGCACATGATTTTATATGCAAGGCAGTAAAGAGTAGGTTAGCTTTTGCGGCTAACCTACTCTTCTTTCAGACTATTTAATGGATTTGCGCGGGCAGTTCTGTAAGTTCTCAGCCATAATACGAGCATGGCTATCCCCAGCATACCTACCCCACTAATACAAAATATCCACCAGCTAATAGGCGTTTTAAAGGCAAAATCATAAAGCCATTTATGGGAAAAATACCACCCAATGGGTATAGCGATGACTGAAGCTATAAGGATCAACCGAAGCAGGCTTTTAGAAAGAATCAAAATAATCTGCTGGACGGATGCACCCAGCACTTTTCTAATACCGATCTCCTTTGTCCTTTTATTGGCCATAAAACTAACCAGCCCCAATAAGCCAAGGCAACTGATAAAAATCGCCAGCCCCGTAGCCCATTTAAGCAAGGCTGCTAAACGTATATCACTTTGATATAGGTTACGGATCGTCTCATCCAGGAAGCTGGCCTCAAAATCCTTGTACGGATAGATTTGCTTAAACGCCTTTTTAACTTTGTCCAGTGTAGCTTTCCACTGAGCGGGTGTATTGCCTGACATGGCAATGGCCAGCGTTGGCGCAAACCCGCCATTGCCAGCAAATACAACGGTTGGATATATCGGGTTATGCAATGACATGGTCGTAAAATCTTTTAATACCCCTACAATTCTGGCCGAATCGCTGGGACCGCCGCTAATTAGTTGCCCAACGGCTTGATTCGGGTCATGTAAGCCCATTTGCCGCAATAAACTTTCATTGATCAATACATCTGTTACAGCGGCACTGGTATCTACCCGAAGATTGGAACCAGCCACTAATTGCAAGCCAAAAACCGGCAGGTAGGCGTTATCTGCGCTACGCACATGTACATCATCAAATACTTGTTTATCCCCCTTATTGAACCATGTTACCGCCGTACTGCTCCATCCAGAAGCTATTGGCGCTTTGGTACACAGCGTCATGTTTTCAATTTGCGGTATATGACTTAGTTGCGCTACCAGTACACTGCTTTTGCTGGCATGCATCTTGGTAAAATCCGGAATAAAGACAGATGCAATGGCGCGCTTTCTAACACCGATGTCTTTATTTAGTTCATAATGGATTTGCTTTCCGATTACACAAACAATAATCAGGAAAACTTGCGCCAATACAAACTGCGATACGATCAATATCTCCCTTATGCGCCCACTGCTGGTTTTACCACTACTGGTCATCTGGTTTTTCAAAACGGCAGCTGGTTTGAACCGGGTTAGAACCAGCGCGGGATATAAACCCGCGAGCAGTGTTACGAGCAGGATAAGGACTATTAAAAACAGCAGCATGGAAGGTCGTAGCATCTCCAATACGCTTAATCCACCAGGAATAAATCCGGCAAACACGTGTAAAAGTAATGGCACAAATAATAAGGCTAATACTGCAGCAAAAGTTGTGATCAGTAAAATTTCCGACAACAACTGGTAAATAATTTGCCGGTTACTACCGCCAAAGGTCTTGCGGACACCGATCTCCTTGGCCCTGACAGTAGACTGTGCAGTGGATAAATTGATAAAATTAATGGCCGCCAGTAAAAGCAGTAATATGGCCAGACCAGCCAGATTCCTCAGCGTACTTTTACTAACCTTTCCATCCAGATCTGTATTGAAGTGTATATCAGATAAGGGCTGTAATCTGCCAGATTGTACAGATTTGGGATCCGCGCCTTTTTGATGGGCTAAATAGAGTTTTCTAATTTGTGCATCCACATTAGCAGCCTTAACACCCTTTTGTAAGCGAATAAAACACTGAGAATTGCCATCTACATTGGTCCAGTTAGGCGTGCTGAAAACCGCATTTAGCAATGAGGTTTTTGTAAAAGTACTAAGGGAAATAAAAATCTGATTTCCAAAATCCGTATGTGCTTTTATATCCGCCACAACGCCTGCAATCACCGTACTTATTGTATCCTGAAAGACCAACCGCTGGCCAATCAGCGCCGCTGCTGACCTGTCAGGAAAAAACTTTTCTGCCACCTTTTGGGTGATGACGACTGTGCCTAGCTTTTCCAGTGATGCGGGCGAGCCTGCAAGCCATTTATGGGGGAAGATTTTAAAATACTGATCATCTGCCCCAATAATACCCTGTACATTTTGAAAAATGCCTTTTTCTCCCTGCAAATGCGCATCGGTCGTTACAGTTGTATTGTAAAATGGATCAACCAGAAACTGCGACATCACATCAATACCGGATACTTTTTCTTTTATGGCTGCAGGCGCCAACAAGGATATGCCATAATTGCCGTCACCGCCGCTAAAAGATGTATAGACCCGGTAAATCTGATCGCCCTGGGGCTCCCATTTATCGAAACTATAATCATATCGAACAATCAGGAAGATAACAATAGCAGCACTGATACCCACTGCCAGACCAAATATATTAATGGCGGTAGTTATTTTATTTTTGCCAAAATTTCTAAGTGCGAATTGGAGGTTTTTAATAAACATAGCCTGCATGTATTAAAAGACAATTAAGAAATGACTTACTGTTCTGGTATACAAGATTGTGCTTATTTTCTAACTCACTAAAAATGAATTGATTAAATAAATATGGGCAAAAATTGTGTATCAAAAACGAACACCAGGTGTTCGTTAGCGCACAGTTTGTCTCGTTATAATAAAGCGTATACGTTCGCCTCTACCAGCAACCACTCGCCTATCCTTTGGAAAGCTTATGAAAATCGCCCCTACACCTCCACTCCAACAAAAAAAGAACGCAAATAAAGAGCGGCGCTACTTTAAAGTAGCGCCGCTCTTTATTTGCGTTTATAAACCTCGTAATTATTGAGGCCTTGTTTTAAAAATATTCCTACGTGTTTTTGTGAATGCATTTGCATTAACACGCATCGAGTGGGTCATTTATTGCCCTGCACCCGTCGAATCAGCCGTCGGTGCTTTCAGGTCAATTCCCAGCTTTTTGGCTACCGGATTAAACAGGTTTACAATAGTCTTATCATCACCATAAATTACATCATCTGGCTTGATAACCAACGTAATTTTCTGTGCTTTAACTTCTTCCATCAATACTTTTTGGACTTTGTCATATAAAGGCTGAGACAGTTCTGCAAATTTCTGACGTTCAGCATTCTGAACGATCTGCTGCCAGTTAATCAGCTGCCAGGCATATTGCTGACGCTGCTGATTGATCATATCCAAGACTGCTTTGGATTTTTTAGATGCAGAATCTGCTTTATAAGTACTGTCTGTACGATTATATTGATATTCGATAGCATCTCTTCTGGGCCCAGAGAATCCTTTTCAAATTCCTCAATTTTCTTTTGTACATCCTTGTATTCAGGCAAGTGACCGACAATGACGTCATAATCAAATACACCGACTTTTAATGCAGGCGAAGTCTGTGCCTGTGCGTTGCTGGTAAAAAAGCCTAGTGCCATTACCGCCAATAAGGAGAAAATAACCTTCTTCATTCTTTCTTTTAGTTTTTGTTTTTTATTGTTCAGGGCATACCAACGCCCGAAAATTTTGAATGTAAATATAGTAACTTAAATTAGTTTGCCAACTTTATTTTGTTTTAACACCCATGGCCTCCAAAATCAAATCACTCTTGTTGAGTTTAGGGTCAGAAAAAATAAGTTGTGTTCCTGCGCTCTTGTCTAAAACAAAATCCCAGCCATACTTGACAGAAAGCTGTTGGATAATGCTATATATCTTATTTTGAATAGGTTGCACAAGTTGTGCCCTTTTTTTAAATAACGCACCCTGATAGCCAAAATAGCTTGTTCGCAAATTGCGAACCTCGGTCTCAGCGTTTTGGATTTGCAACATTCTTTTAGCTTTTAACTCATCGGGAAGCATATATTGTTCCGATTTATAGTCATTTCTCAAAGAATCTGCGTAATGGCTGGCACTATCCACTTGTTTTTGCCACTTTGCCGTCATGAGCTCCAGCGTTGTATCTACACGTGCATATTCCGGCATTTTACTGAGCATATAGTTCATGTCCACCACTGCATAGCGCTGCGCGCCAGCAGTGAAAACCGCTCCGATACAAAACAGTAGCAGAAATATAGATTTGAAAGACCTGCTTTTACGTATTAACCTACTTTTACTTTGACTGCAAACTTTTCTAATCATAACATAACGTCTGGTGTTGTATTAATTTCTAAGCTAATTTTTAAGCCCATAATCAGCCGGCATTTTGCTGCATTTTTGAAAAATGCCTAAAAAATGCAACAGACTTAAAATTTATATCCTAAAAACGCTACGCTGCCGTCATGTATTGTATATAGCGGATAAGCCGAATAATAAGCTCCTGTTATCCCCTAGTATATAGGTTCATTCAGCTGATCTATCTCGGGATACTACTCGCGGATCCCATTAATCTGGTTCATAACCTAACATAAAGGTAAACCGACCGGCTTTACCCAGTCCCTGTCCGGAACGCAGACGGTCAATACCAATACCGTAGTCAAAGCCTAAGAGGCCAAACATAGGCAGGTAAAAACGTGCACCTACACCCACATCACGACGGAGCTGGAAAGGATTATAATCCTTGAAAGAATACCAACCATTGGCTGCCTCTGCGAATACCAGACCGAAGATCGTACTCGCCTGGCTGAGTGAGAGCGGATAGCGCAGTTCCAGTGAATATTTGTTGAAAATCGTAAAATACTGTGTCGCACCGGACTGATCCGGGTTATACCTTGGATTGGAGGTCTCATAGACCGGATAGCCTCTTTGAGAGATAATATCATAACCAAGTAAGGCATAGTTATTACTCATCCCTGCATCCCCTAACTGGAAACGTTCAAAGGGTGAAACAGGCATATCAGGATTGTATTTACCGAGATAACCCATTTTGACGGAGGCTTTCAGGACAAACTGTTTTTTGTCTTCCCCGTGCTGCGGGCCGATCGGCACATACCAGTCTCCGGTAAAGCGGTATTTCTGGTATTCCACGAATTTGTATTTTTTCGCGGGATCAGTAGCCGTTTCAATGGACTTATCAAAATAGGAGAACGGCGGGGTTAACTGCGCATAAGCCATAATACTAGATCCGCCAGTTGGATACTGTGCACTATTCACAGAGTTTCTGGAAAGTGTCAGTCGCAGGTTAATATTATTGGATACCCCATTGCGATAATTGGGCAAATTATACTGATCAATATAATAATTATGTAACTGATAACGGGTATAGTTTATCTGGGCACCGATCTGAAAATAAGGATCAGGCCAATTTAACCTTTTACTCAGTCCCACACTGATACTGGTGGTACGAAAAGAGGCCGTATCCCCCTGATCATCCCACTGACCGGTATAATAGTTATATCCGTTTCTGAACTTACTGTCCGCAAAACTGACGCTAAGGGCATTTTGGTGTTTTCCACCCAGCCAGGGCTCTACAAACTGTACGCTATAAGAGCGGAAAGCCTTACCATTACTCTGGAAGTTCAGTGACAGCATTTGTCCATCACCGGTTGGTAACGGATCCCAGCCTTTCTTATTAAATATATTACGCAGGGAGAAGTTATTAAAAGTAACCCCAGAGTACCTGTCAGACCAATACCGCCACCAAAACCGGCACTTAACTGCAACTGGTCTGCTGATTTTTCCACCAGGTTATAGGTCAATTCTACCGTACCATCCGCCGGATTGGGTTCCGGTACCGGATTCATTTTCTGTTCATCAAAGAACTTAAGCACACTTAACTCGCGCAGCGACATCATGATGTCGCTTTTACTGAACTTGTCACCTGGCAAGGTTCTAAGCGCACGACGGATGACGTGTTCATTGGTTTTGTCATTGCCCACAATATTGACCCGGGTAAGCGTCGCCTCTGGCCCTTCCCGCATATTCATGACAAAGTCAATTGTATCATTGTAAACAGTAGATTCAATGGGTTCTACCTGGAAGAACAGATAGCCGTTATCTAAATAGAGGTTGGAGATACTCATGGCATCCTGACCACCACCGATGCCCAGTTTATCATTGAGTAATTCCTTATTGTATATATCCCCTTTACGGATATCCAATAAGACATCCAGCAATGAATCCGGGTATTTTGTATTGCCTACCCATTTAATATTACCAAAGTAATATTTGTGTCCTTCACTGACTTTAATATCTACATTGACATTGCCCTTCTTGGTATAGTAGATGGAATCCTTAACGATCTTAGCATCTCTATAGCCTTTGGAGTTATAATAATCAATTAGCTTTTGTTTGTCTTCCTGATATTTTTTCTCATTGAATTTAGCCGATACCAGTGGATTGATGTGGACATAAGGGCTGATCAGGTTTCTGGTCTTGGTATAGGTCAGATAACCATGATCCTGCATATAATCTTGCCAATCGTATTTATAAGGTGTTCCCCATCCTGAGGTATCAAAACTTTCCGTTGTCGGGTAAAAAGTAAGACGGGACATTTCTTTGGTGCCTTTCATCTTCTTTTTGAGTTTAAGCCCGTCAATGGCCGTATTGCCGAAAAAGTCAATTTGATTGACTTTTACTTTGGTTCCTTTATTAATATTAAAATAAAGTAATACAGAGTTGTCAAAAGTAGTGTCCTTGCGCTCGATAATATCAATGGCTACCCGGCGGAACCCTTTTTCTGCATAATAAGTACGGATCGCATCTACTGCGTTCATTTTCATGTTTTCCGTGAGTGCGTGGCCTGGCGTAATACCGCTTTTGGTTTTCAGTTCATCGGCCTGGGTCTTACTAACCCCCTTAAAATAAAATTTGGTCACACGAGGCCTTTCTGTTACGTGAAGTTCCAAAGAGATTTCATTGCCCTGGATCTTAGTAACATAATAAGTAATATCACTAAAAAAGCCCTGACTCCAAAGCGTGTGGATACTTCTGGGTAATTCATCCCCGCCCGGCAGTGTAATAAAGCTACCCACTGTGATGCCGGAGGTGGCTTTCAGTAGGTTGGTATCAAAGCTAGCATTTCCCGTAACAGCAAGTTCAGCCACTTTGTATCGGACTGGATTACTTTGGTCCAAGGCGGATTTCAGGTCCTGGTTGGTGGAATAGAGCACCCGCTTGGTCGTATCGCTATTGTCTGTATTAATTTGTGCTTGTATCTGACCGCTTAGTAGGATTAATACCAGCACCCATATCAATTGACTCGATTTTCGCATTAAATTTTAAATTGCTGTTTTAAAGTTTCCTTTGCTTTAATATTTTTAATTCAGAGCGGCTGATTTGCAGCGGTTTGTTTGACAACTTACGCCGTGACTTAGCCCCCTTTTACTTTACACTTTACTAAATCTCTTTTCTTTATTGCTCCAATAACCTTCTGGACAACTGTCCCCCTCTCTACGCCCAACCACACCACTCAACACATCTGCTCTCCGCTGATTGCATTTTATATTTCGATATATAATTTGCCCGGCCAAATGATATATTCTCGCTTTCAGCCAATAAATTATATATATAAGCGTGGCAAATTAGCGGTAATAATTAAAAGTCTTTGTTAAAAAGCCGCTTATTTTTACCAGCGCAATTTTCCGGGAGGATCCCTGCTGTTTTCCGGTTAAAATAACTGCTTCACCTCTGGCAAATACTTTGTACTGATCTACTTCCCTGTTCATTCCCTTAGGGCTATACAGGCAGACACTTTCAGCCATTTTTTACCTGTTCACCGGTTCTGCCAAAACGCCTTTCTCTGGTCTGATATGCGCCAATAGCCGTCAAAAATGCCTCTTTGTTAAAATCCGGCCATTTTATATCGGTAAAATATAATTCTGCATATGCCAGCTGATATAACAGGAAATTACTGATTCTGTTTTCTCCGCCTGTCCGGATCATTAGCTCAGGATCGGGATAGTCTGCCGTGGTCAGATAACGCCCGAGTAAGTCTTTTCCAATGTCTTCCGGCTGCAGTTTCCCGGCAGCGACCTGCTGGGCTATTAGCCGGGCAGCCCGGTTGAGTTCCCAACGGCTGCTATAGCTGAGCGCCAGTATTAAATGAAGCCCTGTATTGCCAGCTGTTTCCGCCAAGGCTTCCTGCATCTCCTGACGGGCATCATCTGGTAACATTTCCAGATCACCGATAACATGGAGCCGGACATTGTTTTTACATAGATCCGGCACTTCTTTGCGTACAGTCTGGATGAGAAGTTGCATCAACCCGGCTACCTCCGCGGATGGGCGATCCCAATTCTCAGTACTAAAGGCATAGAGCGTCAGATATTCAATACCGAGTTCAGTGGCCGCTTCTGTCACGGTTCGTACACTTTGTACACCGTGATAGTGTCCATAAAGGCGGTCTTCCCCCTTTTCCTGGGCCCAGCGTCCGTTTCCATCCATAATGATGGCAACATGGCGGGGCAGCCTGGCCGGGTCAATCTGATATTGCAAAGACTTTTCCATTGATTTTATTAAAAATAAGGGGGCAAAAGTACAAAAATAATCCGAGCATTGCTTGGTTGGTTCTAAGGCCCCAATTTAGCCTCCCCCATCCCGCTGTCCGGCTAATAGACCATCGGGCAGTTGCAGGATCCAAAATTAAATGAAAGACCTATTTGCAAGGTCAGATACCGGTCGCTGGCCAGGCTATTGCCTCTTTGCCAGCCTTGCATTCTGGGCTTGCCGTCCAGATTTCTGTCCTGCAATTCAAGTGCCTCAGCTGCCTGGCCAGGGCTGCTCTTATAATTTGCGGGATCAAACGCTTCCTTTCCAGCGTAGGTCGTACTGACATCATCCAGATAATCTGTTTTTGTGAAACGGTATGTCGCTTCGGCGAAAATATTCAATTTAGGGCTAAGGGCCTGCCTGACACCGACAGACAGGGGAAACACCATGGCCAACGGGCCATATTTTTTGCCATCATGCGGAGTTGTGCTATTCTGCCCTTCTGTGCCCAGTTTTCTGAGCTTTACTTTTTCTCCCTGATCTGTCTTGGTATAAGGATCCGTGTAAATGCCCCCGATACCCAGGCCCACGTAGGGCGTAAAACTATGCCCTGCTACGCCCGGGGCGTAACGGAAAAAATTAAAACTGCCGGTCAAAGTAAGTTCCATTACATTATTGGTAAAATCCAGCCCCCGACCATGGTAGGCATCGGATTGATTATCTTTATCGCTGGCAGCCAGATGGATATAATTCGCACTAAGCCTCATGGCGATATAATTGCCCATATACCGCTGGTAGAAAAGACCGGCGCTGTAATGAACGGGGCTTAAGCCCCCTTCTGGATTCAGATCCCCAAAATAATGGGCAGTTCCCAGCCCAATGCCTACTTCTGCCTGCGGCTGATACTGGTAACTAGCAGATTGTGCATGAAGTCCTACCCCCCACAAATCAAAAAACAAGTCAGTAAGGCCTGTCTTAGCTGTATTAATCTGAATTTAATTGTCAAATGACGATTTAGGTGAATGCGCATATTTATTGTTAGTTTCTTTTGTCGAACCCCCAGGAAAGCTTGCTGCGCAGGGTGGACAAAAAGCTGTTTTCCTTAAAGCGGATCAATTTGATAGTAAAGCTTTCTCTTCTGATGGCCAGTTGCACACTGTTAGCGACCACTTCGCGTCGGGCATCCAGGGTACAAAGAAAATCACTTGCCCGACTTTCTACCTCAAAAGATATGACATTATTGTCCGGTACGATTATGGGCCTTGTATTGAGGTGGTGCGGAGCAATGGGGGTAATAACCAGGCTGGCAGAGTCCGGAAAGATAATCGGGCCGCTACAGCTCATGGAATAGCCGGTACTGCCGGTAGCCGTGGCCACAATCAGTCCATCTGCATAATAAGAGTTGATAAATTCCCCATTTAGAAAGGTCCTGACCACAATCATGGGGGCAGCATCTCTTTTGGTAATGGTAAAATCATTGAGTGCAAAGGGCGTACTGCCAAATAAAGGAATGGCCGCATCCAGGTGAATCAGGGTTCTGGAGTCTATAATATAATTCTGATTGATCAGCTCCCCCAGCACCAGGGAAAACTCTTCTCTGCTGGCTCCGGTCAGAAAGCCTAACCGGCCAAAATTCACCCCCAGAATAGGTATATTTTTATCCCCTACCAGGGTAACCGTATCTAAGATGGTGCCGTCACCGCCCAGGCTGATCAGACAATCAATATCACTGTTTAAATTGCTGCCATCTGAAAATATCCCGATACCTGTAAACCTTCTGGCGATATCTTCAAATTGTTCAAGCAGTCCTTTGTAGATAACGACACCGATACCTTTTAACGTCAGCTCCTCCAGTAAGGAATCGATATCCTGGCTATATTCAGCGGGTAAAATTCTTGCATAAATTGCAACTTGCATAGACGGTGTGGGATTGATCCTATTGCAAATGTAATCAATTTATATGGTCTACATACGTGCATAACCGGTTTTAAAAGGCATACTGAAGCCGACGCCGATCATACTTTTCACCTGCAAACCGGGACTGTCCCCAGTCGGGCCAAACAGCCTGACATCATCATCATAGATCAGATCAAGGCTATAGGATGCAGAAAGAAACCGATTGATCTTAAAACTTAGATTATTGCTCATATCCAGGTCCACATTCTGCGGCTTCTCAGAATAGTCCGAGAACAGGTTTAGGTTGGCCCTATAGTTTACATTCTTAATAATGTCCTTCTGGTAGTTTATCGTTGCAAAAGCACCAGGTGCAAAATGGTAACGGTGCCCCTTATCCAGACCATACAGCCCCAGGGCGGCCAGTTTTTTATTCAGGATGACCGTCAGACGCGTAGTGAGCGGAGAGGCAAAAATGGATAATTCTGGCTTAGGTTTATAATCAAGACCCAGGGAAATCACCGCATAGGCCGGAGACATGAAAGAGGAGACCAGCGAGGAGCTATCCTTTGAATAATATTGCCGGCCATCAAAAAACTGGGAACGACCATTTAATAGTAAAGAGGCGTTAATCTTGCCGGCACTGTCGAGTTTGATGCCATATTTGGAGGTTCCTGCAATCCGGTCGTCATTTTTTCTACCACCCGTGGAGGTCGTCTGGACATAGCCAAAATTAAAATCAACATTGGTATCCCAGGAATGTTTGCCCTTTCGGTGATATAAAAAAGCGTTCACATAAGAGGTCAGTGCCATGGAAAAGTCCTCGCCCCCGGCTGCCCAGTTCTTCAGTGAACTCTGCGATAAATGCAAATCCCCCCTGCCGCCATATTTCCACTTCCAGGGGATGGTATCGGTTGATCCCTTTTTGACCGTAACAAAGATTTCTGAGGGAAGAGAGCGGACAGGAATATCACTTTGGGCAAATAGGGAAGACCCTACTGCCGTCATCGCCAGTAATAAATAAATATGTTGCTTTATTCTTGTTCTCAAAGTTAACTCTAGAATTTTAGGGGTTGCCAGATCGGCATCTTACCAGTCTGGTAACAGGCTTTTGCCTGTTTAGCCGTTTACTGTGATGCCCCGTTCCACTTGATTACTTTTGACCGTTTTTATTGCTCAATTCATTTCCAAGTTTCAGCATTGTTATGCTTTCGATATTCGCCGATCTAAATAGTTTAATAATAACTCATTTAAAGATCAAATTATATTATTCAACTATTTCTTAATAGCTGTCCAGTAGTATTATTGTCCTAAGTCTATCGATCCAATCGTTATGGGCTCAAAAATAAATGACTCTCCACTCATTTTGGGTTTAAATTAGCCAAAATTTTCCAAAATATCTGCCATTATGACATTTGCTGATTTTTTAAGTACTTTTGCAGAATAAATAATGGTGAATGGAGACTTTAAAACTGCAAAATAAAGAAATTAATGAACTCAGACAAGGTGAACCGTATACGCCACTGGCTGGGGAAGAGAAGTATAATAAAAAATTCTATATAGAAAGCTATGGTTGTCAAATGAATTTTAGTGACAGCGAAATAGTTGCATCGATTCTTAATAAGGAAGGCTTTGGGGCTACCCGTGATGCCGAGCAGGCAGATTTAATTTTTGTCAATACCTGTTCCATCAGGGAAAAAGCCGAGCAGACCGTCAGAAAAAGACTCACAGAATTTAAAAAATATAAGCAAAACCGTCCGGGTGCGCTGGTAGGCGTATTGGGCTGCATGGCAGAAAGGCTTAAATCTAAATTTCTGGACGAAGAAAAACTGGTTGATCTGGTGGTCGGACCGGATGCTTATCGCAGCTTGCCTGCACTGGTGGAAGAGGCTCAGACAGGCCAAAAGGCCATCAATGTGCTCTTAAGCCGCGATGAGACTTATGCAGACATCTCACCGGTGCGGCTGAACAGTAACGGGGTCACTGCTTTTATTTCTATTATGCGGGGCTGCAATAATATGTGTACTTTCTGTGTAGTACCCTTTACCAGGGGACGGGAAAGAAGCAGAGAGCCCTTATCCATTGTAGCGGAAGCCGAGGATCTTTTTAGCCGGGGATTTAAAGAAGTCACTTTGCTCGGCCAGAATGTTGACAGCTATAATTTTATTCAGGAAGACACCCAGGATGTCATCACTTTTGCCCGGTTATTAGAAATGGTGGCTAAGGTAAGTCCGGAACTTCGGGTTCGTTTTAGCACCTCACATCCAAAAGATATCACAGAGGAAGTGTTAACAACCATGGCTAAATATGAGAATATCTGTAATTATATTCATCTGCCTGTTCAAAGCGGCAGTTCCAGAATACTGCAACTAATGAACCGTACCTATACCAGAGAGTGGTATATGGCCAAGGTGGACCAGATTCACCGCATCCTGCCGGATTGCGGCATCAGCAGTGATATGATCGCCGGTTTTTGTACGGAGACAGACGAAGATCATGAAGAAACTTTATCTATTATGCGCTATAGTCAATATGACTATGCCTATATGTTCTACTACAGTGAGCGTCCGGGTACCCTGGCTGCACGTCGATATACAGATGATGTGCCTTTGGAAACCAAAAAACGTCGGCTCCAGCAAATTGTCGACCTGCAATATGAGCTCTCTTTTGAAAGCAATAAAAAGGACGTAGGTAAAACCTTTAAGGTCCTGATTGAAGGCGAGAGTAAGAAAAGTGAAACAGACTGGATGGGCAGGAATGCACAAAATAAGGTCATTGTATTCCCCAAAGGAGCATATGGTTTACAAAAAGGAGATTATGTATGGGTAAAAGTGGATGCATGCAACAAGGCCACCTTAAAAGGGCAGGTCACTGAGCAGCCTTAACAGTGGCTTTGACCCTAACCCTGCAGTATGTATTGGTGGGTACACATCATTTACGTTAAGATAAATTTTTACGTAGTTGATAAAAATGTAAGTAGCCCCATTACTTCCCGAACCTATATTTTTTGATGCAAAAAAAGATGTGCGCAAAATCCATCCATTATATTATTCAGCAAATATTTAAGTAAGTTAAGCGCACTTTATTCAAAACCGGAAACATCGAACCATGGATTTACAAACGGTCAAAAACAGATTTAATATCATCGGAAACTCCCAGGGGCTGAACTACGCCTTGAACGTCGCCGTTCAGGTCGCAGCCACCGATTTGAGTGTGCTGATTGTCGGAGAAAGTGGCGTCGGTAAAGAGGTCTTTTCCCAGATTATTCATGCACTTTCTTCCAGAAAGCATAATAAATTTATTGCCGTCAACTGTGGCGCCATTCCGGAAGGCACCATAGACAGCGAATTATTTGGGCATGAAAAAGGCGCCTTCACAGGTGCCGTAGACAGCCGAAAAGGCTATTTTGAGACCGTCAGCGGCGGAACGATCTTTCTGGATGAAATCGGAGAAATGCCTATCGGCACACAGGCCCGCCTGCTCAGGGTCCTGGAAACAGGTGAATATATACGGGTCGGGTCTTCCAAAGTGCAGAAAACAGATGTCCGGGTTATTGCCGCGACCAACAGGGATTTATATGAATTTACCCAGAATGGAAAATTCCGGGAAGATCTTTATTACCGTTTAAGCACAGTTCCTATCCGTGTTCCGGCACTTAAAGACAGAAAAGATGACATTAGTCTTCTTTTCAGGAAGTTTGTTGTGGATTTTGCGGAAAAATACAGAAAGCCACCCCTGCAACTGGATCCCCAGGCCATGCAGCTGCTTATCAGCTATCCTTGGCCGGGCAATGTACGTGAACTTAAAAATATCGCCGAACAGATTTCCGTATTAAGCAAATCCAATGTAATCTCACCTGAAGAGATGCAGCAGTTCTTGCCTGAATACCATAATAACCGTCTGCCGGTTCTGGCGCAACAGGTGGGTCAAAATAACAGCAACGAGTTTATCAATGAGCGGGAGATTCTCTATAAACTCTTCTTTGATATGAAAAAAGATGTCAACGAACTCAAAAAGATGCTCGGTGAAATCCTGCAAAATCCAGAAATCGCTAATTCCCTAAATGATTATACCAAGGAAAAACTTTATCAGTCCTTAAGCGAACACGAGGCCGCCTCACAGGCGATTAAGCCTTACTATGCCAATGCAGCACTGCCAGGCAGTTTTCATGAAGAACCACCCCATCAGACACCAAATCACAATCATCAGGGGCCTTCTGGTAACGCCCATCCTGCCCATCCGGTCATTCTAAATGCGGACAGGGACGCTGAACAGATCCACAGCCATGAAGAGGTAGAAGAAACGTTGAATATTATGGATAAGGAAAAGGAACTGATCACCAAAGCCCTCAAAAAGCACAGAGGGAAACGAAAGGATGCCGCCTATGATCTGGGCATTAGCGAAAGAACACTATACAGAAAATTAAAAGAATATCATATAGATGGATAATCTAAAATGTAAGCCATCAGCAGATTCGATACCTTTTGATCTGCTGATGGCTCAAAGGGATTGCACCTCGAATTATTCAAGGAATCTACAAATTATCCTTACCATAAAGGCATAGTAATGCCACTGCCTGTCTTTGCAGCGTGACCGGGATTTTAAAAGCACCTTTATCTGATTGAATTTCCTTGGATACACTACAGGTAAGTTGCCCCGTCTTTGTTAGTTCAGCTATTTGTGTTGCACTTGGATTTTGCGGCGATCCCATTTTTTTCCATAATGCGTAGGCATTATTATGCTTACGATCAATGATATAAATTTTTAATGCAGCGCTTTTTGCATGCGCCCCATTAACAGTAACCAGGACTGACCTAGCCGGGCTGGTTGTATCCTTATCGTGATAATTCCATAAAAGAACACTGGCAGATTTATCCGTCCTGGATGCCAGCACGCCTATGTCTGTTTGTGCTCCCCGAACACCCGATTTCAAAATATCCTGAAGCGCATATTGATGATCACTCTGCGCAAATACCTGCCTTGTACCCATTTTGCCAAACATCCTGAATACATTTAATACAGGTTTATCCACGCCATTAGTGGCCAGGTCTCTGAACCCGTAGAACCAGGGTTGATTTTCAAATTCGAAAGCCCAGGTCACCGCGCCGATCAAATGCACATTATAGCTCACCGCCAGTTCATGAATACGGGCAAAAGAAGCTGCCGTATAACTCGAATACATTGTACCATTGCGGTAGGCATTTTGCGGATCTGTCGCCATCCCACAGGCAGCACATCCCTCCGGGTCATTTTCTCCTAAGATGACCGGTAAATCTTTTAAAGCGGGATACTGTTTGATCACCTTAAAATTGTTTTCAACATTATGCAACTGACTTGAAATGCCCATGACAACGGTGCCGTTTTTCAATCGGGGGCTGCCCTTTGCATGGAATAGAATGGCGTCTAAAGGAGCGCCAATTTTTCCTGTCGCATAGTTTCTTCCAAATTGGCAATGCTTTAAAAAAGCATCCAACCACTTCATCGCACCACCTGTGGTATTTGGACCACCTATACGTGCTGTCGGCAACGCCCTTTTGACTGCACTGGCCGTATAGTCATACAATTTGAAAAATTCCTCCTGGGTGCCTTTCCAGTAATACCCGTCAGCTTCATTCCAGACCTCCCAATACCAGCTTGACACCTCTTTGGCCCCATATCGACTGACGCAGTGTTTAACCCATTGATAGATAAGTTCTGCCCATTTGTTATAGTCCTTTGGCGGATAGGCCCAGCCGGTTATAATATCACTGTACTTATCTCCTGGCTTCCAGTGGTGTCTATATGGTTCAGGATGCGAAGAAAGGGCTTCAGGCATAAAGCCTATTTCAGCCAGCGGTTTCATGCCTCTTTTCACATAAGTATCAAAAATACTGTCCACGATATTCCAGTTGTATACTGGATTTCCCTGGCTGTCCTCCGTATAAATGTTTGTACTTCCCCATTTTAAGGCAGCAGTGCCATCACCGGTCACCAGCAAACTATGGGTACGAACATAGACCGGAACGGGACTCAACTCAGAAAGCTCCGTCAATAATTTCTTCCCATCTTTCATATATGTATAATTTGGTTCATCATAACCAAACCACGACCAGATACGGGGCAATTGTCCTAATTCCTGACTTATATTTACATCCACCTTTGCTTGTTGACCATACCCTACCTTAAAAATAACGAGACTGCCAATCGATAGCAGGCCGATAATTAGTTTCTTCATAAATTGAATGGGTTGTACATTATTGATATTTTGTTTATTATAATTCAACTGTGTTTCATAACAAAGATGAAAAAAAAATTATAAATAACATTATTAATATTAATATTTTTTGAAATTCCATAGATATTCGTCGCCCAAAATTGATTCAACCCTGTACATTTGCCCATATAAATCGGGTGTCAGGCAGATCATACTGAAATTTTAAATAAATGGCAGACAATTCATTAGTAGGGGATCGTATCAGACTAATCAGGAAGTCGCAAAAAAGGACTATCCAGGAGGTGGCAGATACTTGTCAACTGTCCAAAAGCATGATTTCCAAAATTGAGAACAACAAAACCATGCCTTCCGTGGCGACACTGGTTAAAATCGCCACCGCTTTAGGAACAACCATATCAAGTATTCTGGAGCAGGATAACAGCCGAAATACCATTTTCACCAAGAAAAAAATGTCGCTGGATAAACTGGTCAAAACGGAAAAAGGATACCATATATACCCATTTGCATCAGAATTTCAAGGGAAAAAAATGCAACCCTTCCTATTTGTTGCCCGCAAATCTGAAGTTATTGCCCACCAGCTAACGCATGAAGGAGAAGAATTTATTTACGTGATTGAAGGTGCGATGAAAATGCAAGTAGGTGACACCGAATATTTATTAACCGCTGGAGATTCTTTGTATTTTAATGCCTTGCAAAAGCACGGCATTTTACCTACAACCGAAGAGGTAAGGTATCTGGACATCTTTTTATAACCAGCCATGCTACTGTCCTGCCTTTTTGCTAACATTTACACGGCTTAACTAAAAAATATTTCGTATATTCAATTATTCAAAATTAAAGTTAAACCATGGGCACACGTGAGATTCTATTAATACTGGTTTTGCCAATTCTGGTTTTTATGATTTTCTCCTCCTTCAAAATGATCGATCAGAAATTGCAGGAGAAAAAATTATCTAAACGCTCCAGTATCTTTTATAAATATGGCGTCATTTTATGTCCGCTATTGGCTTTTATTGTCCTTAAATTGCAAAAATAAGTACAAGATAGCTATAACCGATCATTCGCTAGTATTTCCAATCTAGCGCGGATAAATACATCCGCTTACTTTTGAAGATATTAGGTATTGATACCCTTTTTGCTTTCAGCTATGAAGTTGTTCAAATGCATGGCCACCCGGTCATACTTAGCCCATAAAAGCATTTTACTTAACCAGTACACTTCAGCATTGGTGATAACCTATTCGGTATCCCTTCTTTCTATAAGCAATTCTCATCTACTATATAACGCGCTGTATCGTTTTAAATAAATTGACAAAAAAAGCAGGAAGCCTGGACAATTATCCATCCGCTTCCTGCTTGTTATTTCTTTAGTGTGTTAACTTTATTTAATCCAGGCAAATATTAGATAGGAATGCCCCGGAAAATAAGCACACAGGTAAGTCGCTGCCTTTGCTTATGATTTTGCATCAGAAGCGCTCTTTTTTAATTGAATATTACTTAAAACTTCAGCCAGTTTTTCTTCCAGCTTGTCTCCTCTTAAGTTGTGGCCGATAATTTTACCATCCTGGTCGATCAAAAAGTTGGCAGGAATGGCTTTCACACCATATTTACCAGCTGGCTCAGATTTCCAGCCTTTCAGATCAGAAACCTGTGTCCAGTTCAATTTATCATGGGCAATGGCTTCTTTCCACTTAGCGCCATCCTCATCTAAAGAAACCCCAAGAATGGTGAAGTTTTTATCTTTGTATTTATTGTATGCTTTTACAACATTTGGATTCTCTGCTCTGCAGGGACCGCACCAGCTGGCCCAGAAATCAACCAGTACATATTTGCCTTTAAAGGAAGACAGACTAACCGGATTTCCATTAACATCATTGGCGGTAAAATCAATTGCCTGTTGGCCAATAGCCGTCGCCTTCATGGTTTCCAATTGCTCGGCGATTTTCACGCCTGAAGTTGAATGCTGTAAAGAGGTGTCCAATCCGGTAAACATTTTATTCAAATCTGCATATTCTGTAGAATAAATCAGGCTTCTAAGCAGATTTATGCTGACATAACTTTTAGGATGCTGGTTAATGAAAGTTTTAGAAGCCGCTTCTCTTTGATCATTCAGGTCATTCGCTTTCTTTTCAATGGCCGCAACTGCTGCGGTATCATTTTTCATGCGCGCCGTCTGATACTGCTGAAATAAAGAATCTTCCTGAGCATTGAGCGGCTTTAGATCCGCCTGGAAGGTATCCCACTCTTGTTGCGTAGGTGCACCCGTGATTTTCACACTGCTAAGTGAATCTACATTGCCTTTAATATTAATAGCTGCATTCTCTACATATAAATTAAAGCCTCCTCTTCTATCCTGCAGATAGATAGAGGCCATCTTAGGTTCTTCTGCTTTCCCTTTAAAAGTAAATTTCCCATCAGTGACCTTCGCAGAGTCTACCACCATAGAATCTCCTGCACTGGTTCTAAAATAAATCAGGGAATCCTTCAGCCCGGCAATATCCCCATTGATTGTATAGCTGTCTTTTGGTGCCTGGTTACAGGCAAAAAAGCCCAGCGTCATGGCTGCCATAGCCCCTGCAATAACACGTTTGTTCATGCGATTTTTTTAGTTATTTATTGATTAATTTCGTGAAGATAGAGAAAATAATGTGTTCAATAAAAGATTCTGTTCATTATTTTCGTTCTATATTCGTCACTTAAACCGTTAAGTACATGCGTGTCCAGGCTCGAGCCTTATGGCTTTTATTTATATGTTTTGTCTTCAGTATCAGCTCTTGTGGCATTTATACCTTTAATGATGTCAGTATACCACCAGAAGTAAAAACGATCAGAATCGGCTTTATTGAAAACAAGGCACATTATATTAATCCAAGTCTTAGCGCACAATTAACAGACGCATTTGTTAAAAAAGTGGCCAGCCAGACCAAATTGACCCGTATTGATGATCTAAATGCAGATTATGTTATCAACAGCGTCATACGCCAGTACGATGTCACCACCTCTGGTGTCAGTGCCTCTAATCAGGCCAGCCTGAACAGACTGACAGTAGGCCTACACATGACGCTAATAGATAATACAAAAAAGAAACGCACGAATACGACGTAAGTAGTACTTTTGATTTCAGCGCCAATCTTTCATTGCAACAAGCAGAAACTTCCCTGATGAGTCAAATACTGAAGGATATACCAGATGCGATGTTCAATAAAGTATTTTCCAACTGGTAACCTAAATAAATGGTGCATTTGAAGTAAACCTTTAGCCTATGCAATCAGAAAAACAATTAATACAAGCTTTCACGGGAAAGTCCTGCTTGCAGGACAGTTCCGCCCACCAGTGGGCTGAAATTACGGCAAAATACCCTGCTTTTACTCTGGGACATTATTTTAGGGCAAAAAAGCAGCTAACAGAACAAAAAGCGAATCCAGCAGCGGACAAACAAGCACAAAATCGCAGCGCTCAACAAGCCGCTGCCACCCATTTTAATGATATCCTTTGGCTGGATTATTTACTTAAACAAGATTTTTCGCCAGTTGAGGCTATTCAATCCACTAAACAGGCGCCTGTTTTAGAACCGGCAAAGTCGGGTGACAAGGTGCACTCCGCTCCTTTCCATACAAATTCAACAAACAATGAAGACCAGACGCTTGAACCCCTAACCGGCAACGCAGCAGTGCAGGAGGTTATACCAAATAGCGTAGCTGCCACCACAAATGAAGTGGAAGTGGAAGCACCTGCGCCGCAAAGCAACCGCCTTACCGCCGTACTCAGTGCGCAGCTTGCGGATTTTAAAAAACCGTTGAAAGAGGATGCCCGCTTAGAAGTTGAGCGTGAGCCACTTTATAAAGTGGATTATTTTGCTTCTCAAGGTATCTCCATCCTAAAAAATCAAGATGTTTTAGACAAAAAGGTACGCAAATTCACGGACTGGCTCAAAGAAATGAAGCAGCAGACACCAGATAACAATGGTGTGCCAAAACTTAATACGACCCCACAGGAAGAAGCCCAGGCTGCCCAGAAAGCGGAGGCTTCCCTAAAAATAGCGCCTATTTGGACCGAGTCCATGGCAGAAGTGTTAATCAGCCAAGGCAAATCAGCCCAGGCCAGGGAGGTTTACCAAAAATTAAGTTTGTTATATCCCGAAAAATCCGCTTATTTTGCATCCAAAATCGATTTATTACAATAATTAAATATAATTTATGGCTTTGCTTTTCTTCATACTGGTCGTTATCGTGTCAATCGTACTGGCCTTTTTTGTGCTGATTCAGAATCCAGAAGGTGGTGGACTTTCCGGCTCCATCGGCGGTTTTTCCAACCAGATTATGGGGGTAAAGAAAACTAATAATGTACTGGAAAAAGGTACCTGGTTATTTGCCCTGATTATAGGCATTATGTGCTTATTTTCTGTGGTATTATTCACTGGATCCCATGGCGGAGGCGGTGCACTGGACAATCTGAATACCAATGTAAAAATGCAGACAACCCAGCCAAGGGCGCAAAGCGCAGCACCTGCGGCCGAGGCCCCTGCCAGCCAGCCAGCTGACCAACCAGCTGAAACACCTGCTAAATAAGTCATTACAACTCCGAACAATATTCAGGTCCCCGCCTTTAAAAGGCGGGGATTTTTTCGTTAATTTGCACATGGCACGCCCCTTGAAGGTCATTTTGGGTAGCTTTAAACTTTTACCATGAAAACAATCGGCAGGATTTTTACTTTTATCATCATCGTGGGCGGGATTATTTTCGCTTACCTGGTCTTTGCCCCCAATACGACCTTTAATGCCGCGAAAAAACACTTGTATATACGCCCGGGCTCGGAGCCGGCATCTCAGCAGATCGTAAAGCAACTTCAAACGGGTAAAATCATTGATAATGTCAAAGTCTTTGATTTTCTGGCACCTAAGATGAATGCATATAAAAACCTGGTGCCAGGCAGACTAACCGTACCCAAGCACACAAGTGTGTATGGACTGATCAAAATCCTGAAAGCCAATAAACAAGATACGGTTCATTTTACCATTAAAAGAGTTCGCACCAGAGAAGGGCTAGCCGCCATGATGGGTCACAATTTGATGACAGATTCTGCCACTACTTACATGTACCTGAGTAATAATGATTCACTCAGGCAGTTTGGCGTAGATACTTTTACCCTCAATACTTTGCTTATTCCCGGCACCTATAATCTTAAATGGGAATACACAACAGGCCAGGTGCTGGCGATTTTCGCTGCCGCTAAAAAGGGCTTCTGGTCCAGAAATAACCGAACAGCCAGGGCAGCCGCACTGGGCCTGACGCCAGATCAGGCCACAACCCTTGCCTCCATTGTAGAGGATGAAACCATGAAAGACAGTGAAAAAGATACCATTGCCAGCGTTTATCTGAACCGGCTTAGAAGCGGTATGGCCCTGGGCGCGGATCCGACCATTAAATATGCCTTAAAGGATTTTGATATGAAAAGAATTTTGAATCAGGATCTTAAAGTTCAATCTCCTTATAACACTTATATCAATAAAGGCTTGCCGCCCGGTCCTATCTGCACGCCGGATAGTGTTACCATTGAAGCAGTATTAAATGCCCCTAAAACCGATTATATGTATTTTGTGGCCAAGCCTGATTTTGGCGGCTACCATAATTTTAGCAGGGATTATGCCCAGCACCTCAAACTGGCAGAGCAGTTTCATGACGCCCTTGACAAAAAAAACATCAAATAAGCAGACGCTGAACTGATAGGACACAAAAAGCGTTTAAACATCAATATTCACCTACCCAACGAACTGATTTTTGACACCACTGGAAACCAAAATATTAAACTCAAAGCCACTTAGGCTCGTAAAAAAATGGCTTAAAGCCATGCGGGTACCTGGTGCCCCATCCGTCAATTTCTATGAGGTCATAAAGCTCTTTGTAGAACAGGTCAACAAAGAAGGGCTCAATGTAAGGGCAGGCGCGATTTCTTTTAACCTGTTAATCGCCATCCCAGCCTGTCTGCTGTTTATTTGTACATTGATTCCCTATCTGACCAACTCCACCATGTTCTATAAAGAACTGCAGCAGTTGGTGTTAAGCCTGACCCCTAACGTGGGTGCCAGATCACTAATGCTGAAATTTCTGGAAGATATTTTCAGTAAAACAAAAAATGGCCTTTTATCCCTTGGTTTTATCTTTGCAATCTTCTTTTCCTCTAATGCCATGATGGGCATCATCCGAACCTTTGACCGTTCCTTAAAAGAAAGAGCCCAGACCAATTTTATTAAAAAGCGCTTAAGAGCGATGCGCCTGACCATGATATTGTTTTTAATGTTTTTAGGCACCATGATCATTTCTATGGGTCAAGGCATGTTTTTCCACCGGATCATGGCTTTACTGAATATCCACAATGAAAGAGTACAGAGCCTGATCCGTAACCTAAGATGGATCGTTATTGCAGCTTTATTCTTTTTCAGTATTTCAGTGATTTATAAATATGCCCCCACCCTGGAAAAGCATAAACGCAAAAAATTATTATCACTGGGCTCCGTTATCGCCACTGGTCTGTTAATTGCCAGTACCTCTCTTTTTTCATTCTGGGCACAGAACTTTTCCAATTATAGTAAATTCTACGGTACCATCGGTTCAGTCCTGGTGATTATGATGCTCTTTTTTGTAAATTCATTTGTGCTTTTAATCGGTTACGAGTTAGATCTGAGTATTGAATTTTTGAAGGAAAAACACCGCAGCGAACTGCGTCAGGCCGAGGAAAAAACACAAATGTCAGCAGTCGCATCAGAGCAGCAAAAAAACTTAAGTGGATCAGATCTGCAGCCAGACCCCTCCACCTAAGTTCATAAACCGACTTGCAAAAGCGGCCGTCTAAACGCAATTGAAATTTAAAAACATGTAGCTTCCTGCCCTCAACAGGCATACTTTTTAAAACAGGCAGTCCCTGTCCAATAGGTGCCAGGGATTTCACCGGCAATTTCTGCTACCTTTACCCTATGGATATCAATAAAATCATTGACCGTCATAAACAGACCGTCTCAAATTTACTTTTAACCTATGACGGCAAAGAGCCGCTGCACCTGTATCTTAAAAAATATTTTGCCGCCCATAAAAAGCACGGTTCCAAAGACAGAAAAGTGATATCTGCCATGATCTACAGTTATTTTAGATTGGGCAAAAATGTACCGGCGCTGCAAAATCTTACAAACCAACCCGCTGTCGACCTGTCTGAACTACTTGATATCAGCAATTATATATGTAACAACCAAAGCCTTACTCAGCCACTGCGCTCAAAATTGCTGGAAGCAATTGAAAAAAAAGATCCCCAGGCTAAAGATAATAATCATGGAGAAGGAGAAGAAGCAGCAGCACATACCACAGCGGGGGCAAATGCTGATAACCGCCTGGCAGATGCGAAATTACCGATCGAGCGTTTTAAACTTATGCAACAGGTATATCCATGGCTGCAACTTCCCTTAGTATTCCCTTTTACAGCTTCGCTCTCTGAAGGACTGAACCGACTTGAACTGGCGGGAAGAATGCTTAGCCAACCACCTGTATTTTTAAGAATTCGCCCTATGAAAGGGAACGCCGAACAGGTAATAAAAAAACTAGTTGATAAACAGCTTACTTATACACTTTATGAACAGTATACCCTGTCCTTGCCAGCAAGTACGCCTGTACAGCAATACTTAGCCATTAATAAAGAAGTAGTGATCCAGGACAGCAGCTCACAGTCTATGGATCAGTTTATGCGCCTTGCCCTGGCAGGACTTAAAAATAATAATACATCAACCGTAAAATCGAGCGCCGATGTTATAAGGGTATGGGACACCTGTGCTGCCAGCGGAGGTAAATCCATTTTGCTGCATGATCTATGCTATGAAAGCGGACAAAAATTAACCCTGACCTTAACAGATATCAGGCCCTCCATTTTAAAAAACCTGGAAATTAGGCTTAAAGAAGCCGGCATTGCGGGATACAAAAAAGAGGTGCTTGACCTGCTAAGGCCAGCTCCCTTGCCTTTTAAGACTGATTTTGACCTGGTTATTTGTGACGTGCCTTGTTCAGGCTCCGGAACCTGGGCCCGTAATCCTGAAAACATCCGATATTTTGCTAAGGATTCGATCCAGGATTATTATAAACGGCAAATCGGTATTGTCAGTAAGGCCTGGGAGGCGGTACGTCCTGGCGGTTATTTTCTGTATATGACCTGTTCGGTCTTCCAGCAGGAAAATGAAGCGGTTAGCCATTTTATTGCAACCAACAGTGGCATGGAGCTAATCTGTCAAAAAGTAGTCCTGGGACAAGTAGAAAATAATGTTTCTATGTTTGGCGCTTTGTATACTCGAAAAAAATAGTGTTACTTTGCATTGAGCTCTTGGTCAAACAGTTTCTATGCAAAAAACCTATAAAATATTAGCGTATCTTAAAAACAAGTACGTCATCGCCGTACTCGTATTTTTGGTGTTGATCATTTTTTATGATCGCAATGATATTTTTGTCCAGCTTGAAAGGGCAAAACAGGTCAATACACTGCATCAGAGCAAGGCTTTCTATCAACAAGAGATTGAAAAAACAAATAAGGAGCTGAACGCATTGGAATCCAGTCAGTCCGCTGTACAAAGGTATGCCAGGGAGCATTTTTTTATGAAAAAGGATAATGAAGAGATCTTTATTGTAGATTCTGTCACAGCTGAAGCCGCTCATTAGCCATCTTAAAAATCACTTTTTTGTGCGAGATGAATTTAGGGTTTCAGACAATATCCAGTCTTTTGTGGCGTTTTATTAAGGCACCAAATAAGTGATATGACACATTTTTACCCTTCTTTATTTTCTTTTTATCTACTCGGTACAAATGATGGGCGCCTGAAAAGAAAACAGCCCACCGCTGCTTGTAAAAACCAGCAGCAGCCCACGGTTATTCAGCCAGCGAGGTTATTAACGAGTCCCCTGCAAACGGGCCGGATCCATGAAGAGGGGCCCAAAGCGGCAACCCTGTTTTTTCTGCACAAAAACAATTTTTGGACCTGATTGAGCAATTAAACCTGTTTACGCCTTGTCAGGCAACCCTCAAAAGCATTTTAGCTTACGCAACGGGCAAACCGACAATGGGTGATGACAAAGCAGCCGTTGATCAGCATAAGGATAACCATTATGACCCGAAAGGAACGCTATCAGTTTGTAATTGATTATTTTGAACAGCATGCTCCCAATGCGGAGACGGAACTCCTCTATGATAACCCCTACCAGCTCCTGGTAGCAGTCATTCTATCCGCTCAATGTACAGATAAGCGGGTCAACCTGACCACGCCGGCTATTTTTCACAAATATCCCACACCTGCAAAACTCGCCGAGGCTAGCTTTGATCATCTATTTCCACTGATCAGAAGTATCTCTTATCCCAACAACAAGACCAAGCATCTGATCGGGATGGCAAAAATGCTGATGGAGGATTTTAATGGTAAAATCCCCATGACCGTGCCTGAGCTCATAAAACTCCCAGGAGTCGGCAGAAAGACCGCCAATGTGATTACATCTGTTGTAGACCAGCAGCCCAATATGGCGGTCGACACGCATGTATTCAGGGTGTCCGGCCGCATCGGCCTGACACTCAAAGCCACCACGCCCTTGGCTGCAGAAAAACAATTGATTAAATTTTTCCCTAATAACCTGATTCACAAAGCACATCACTGGTTGATCCTGCATGGCCGTTATGTCTGTGTCGCCCGAAAGCCTAAATGCGGCATTTGCGGTCTGCGTCCTGCCTGTAAATATTATCAGGCGCACCCATTGCCGGCGACAGAGGCATAGATGCATACCAATCCTGCCTGATTGTATGAATACAGATAATTTATAGCAGTATGCGCATTGAAGCAATAATACGCACAGTATAGCATGGCCAGCAAATCTTTGCTATGTCTTTGCTATTTGCTGGCATTGTTCATGACAGTATATTCACTCATTTTAGGCGCCTGCTAAAAATAAGGTAAACCATAGGATGCACGTCAAAGCTTGCATGCAAGCTCTCGTATATTTTTGTACATTTGGAATCTAAAAATTGTACATGGAAGCAATCGTATTAAATGCAATTGACGCCCCTTTAACCTTGCAGGAAGTGCCCATCCCTGAACTTGGCGCAGATGAGGCGCTGGTAGAATTAAAGGCGGCCGGAATGAATAAAAGGGACTGGTGGATCTGGAAAGGGCAGTATGCAGGGCTAAAATTCCCGATTATATTGGGTTCTGATGGCAGCGGAATAGTTAAATCCGTCGGCAGTAACCTGCCAGAAAGCTGGCAGGGACAAGAAGTGATCATCTATCCTGCTGCCGGCTGGGGATCATCTGAGGCGCACCAAAGCAAAGATTTCCAGATACTGGGGCTGCCAGTCAACGGCTGCTATGCCCAGTACGTCAAAGTAAAAAGCGATATGCTCTATCCCAAACCGGCTTATCTTGATTTTAAACAGGCCGCCGCTTTCCCGGTGGCAGGCCTTACCGCCTATCGGGCCTTATTTGTCAGAGGCGGTTGGCAAAAGGGCGAAAAAGTGTTGATCAGTGGTGTAGGCGGAGGCGCCGGCACATTTGCCCTGCAATATGCCCTGGCAGCTGGCGCAGAAGTCTGGGTAACATCCGGCAATCAGCAAAAGCTTCAAAAGGCGATTTCGCTGGGTGCCAAAGGCGGGGTTAGCTATAAGGAAACAGGCTGGGCAGAAAAGCTGCAAAGTCAGGCAGGCTCCTTTGATGTTATTATTGACAGTGCGCTGGGCGAGGGATTTGCAGATTTGGTTTCATTAGCGGGTCAAGGCGGTAGAATCGTCTTTTTTGGCGGCACGGCAGGCAATATTCCCCCACTCAATGGCCGTACGGTCTTTTGGAAGCAGCTCAGCATTGTTGGCACGACCATGGGCTCACCCAAAGATTTTGAGCAAATGCTTAGCTTTATGCAGACCCACCAGATTCAACCTGTCATTGACGGGGTCTATCCACTTGCCCAGGCACAGCAGGCCATGGAACGCATGAGTCAAGGCGGTTCCAAGTTCGGCAAAATGGTTTTAACCATAGGTTCTTAATTTACGGCGGGAAAACCGCCGTTGGTAACCAATTGATAAGTACATTTGCTCCTCAAAGTTTTAAATCATTTCATGATACAACGGTTTTTCAAGCGCAGAAGTAACGGATCCCAGGCAGAAATGGCCTTTATTGACCATCTGGAAGAGTTGAGATGGCATATTTTGCGTTCCCTGGTCGCAATTCTGGTCCTGGCTGTGGTGATTTTCTATTATCACGGCTGGTTTTTTGCCAATATTATTGCAGGGCCGATCAATCCAGACTTTATCAGTTACAAGGCTTTTTGCAAATTGGCTGAATGGACACATGTAAAGAGTCTTTGTATGGATCCTGTAAATGTGGACATGCAATCCACCACCTTTGGTGGCCAGTTTCTGGGAACATTCACCATAGCCTTTATCGGGGGCTTTATTGTTGCCTTTCCCTATATTTTCTGGGAATTCTGGAAATTTGTCAAACCTGCCTTGAAAGAAAGCGAACTGAAAAATACCGGTGCGGCTATTTTTTGGGTCTCTTTGTTTTTCTTTATCGGTGCAGCATTTGGCTATTTTGTGTTAGGGCCCTTCACTTTTAACTTCCTAGCCGGTTTCCAGATCAGTGATTTACCCATGATGACCACCAGGCCTACCCTGAATGACTACCTGAATAACCTCTGTAATATTGTTCTTGGATGCGGACTGGCTTTTGAGCTGCCCATATTCGCCTATGTATTTACACGCATGGGGCTGATCACACCTAAATTCTTGAAAGAGAAGCGGCGTTATGCGATCGTTATTATCCTGATACTCGCCGCCTTTATTACGCCAAGTCCGGATTGGATCAGTCAGACACTGGTTTTTATCCCGCTGATGTTATTATATGAAATTGGCGTTTTGGTCTCCAAACGTGCCGCCAGAGAATTGGAAGAAAAAGATAAAGAACTCTGGAGTTAGTTGAATCAACGGTTCTAATACAATTTATCTTAAAAGCCGTCTTAGTGATCCTACACAGTCATGTGGAATTACTAAGACGGCTTTTCTGCAAATACGGCCAACAATCCTTGGCATATTTGACTTTTTTTATGCTCCTATTCGTCCTGAGCCAACCTGGTAACCTGCAGGCTATCCGGACACTCCTTAAGTAAGGCGTCAATGGTCTTTTTAAGCACAGGATGCACCAGTTCAGGTGAAAGCTCCGCCAGCGGATAGAGCGTAAAATTTCTGGTATGAAGTAAGGGATGTGGCACCTTTAAATCTGGCGCTGTGCTGTTGATAATCTGATCATTATAAAACAACAGATCTATATCGATCAGCCGGGGGCCGTTTTTGATTTTGCGCACTCGACCCAGATCCTGCTCAATCTGTAGCATAATGGTCAGCATGTCTGCAGCGGACCTTTCAGACTGAATAATCAGCACCTGATTTAGAAAGTCCGGCTGATCTTCCAGCCCCCAGGCCGCCGTCTGATAAAGAGAGGAGGCCGCTAAAACCCGCCCTATCCGACGACTTATTTCTGATCTGGCTCGCTGCAGATTTGTTTTTACTGCCCCTAAATTACCGCCTATCAGCAAATATGCTTTATTCATATATTATTTTTTGTCCTGCAGGTCTTTCAAGGGGGAATGACCTAACTTTGGGTGTACGTAATTTGAGTATCCTTGCATACCACTTAACAGAGACAAAAATACAAGACCTGCGCCGTCTGACACGACAATTTTTTGTGGAGCTGACAGCTGGGGGTCACCTGAAATTTCTTATATGGTTAAATTTTTGAAGTTATTCGTTGCCGTTTTTATTTCCATGCTGGTCTGCGGCTTTTTATTTATTCTAATTGCTATTGGGGTTGTTTCTATGGCCAGCAGTAAATCAGAAGTTAATATTAATGACGGGTCTATTTTGGTGCTGGATCTCTCAAGGCCAGTCAAAGATTTTGAGCAGCCGAGTATCTCATTTAGTCTGAATGCAGACAAGCTGACCTATTCTCCGCCTAATTTATATGAAGAGCTCAGTATGATCCGCTATGCAGCGAAGGACAGCCATATCAAAGCCCTTTATATCAAAGGATCCGAAAATGTCAATGGCTTTGCTGCCAGCCAGGAGCTGCGCCTGGCCATCGAAGATTTTAAAAAGAGTGGCAAAAAGGTCATCGCCTTTTCGCCGACCATGACACAGACGGCCTATTTTGTCGCCAGCGCAGCTGACAAAGTATATGTCAGCCCTGAAGGCGGGCTTGATTGGGCAGGAATGGTCGCACAAACCGTTTATTTTAAAGGGCTATTGGACAAACTGGACATCCACCCGGAAATTTTCTTTGCCGGCAAATTCAAAAGTGCAACAGAACCGTTCCGTAGTGATAAAATGAGTGACGCCAACCGATTGCAGATCAATGTCTGGCTGGGCGAGATCTATGGACAGGTTTTGCAAGGTGTGGCAAAGAGTCGCGGTCTGGATACTGCGACCTTGCATGAGCTGGCTAATGAGGGTAAAATCCGCAGTGCTAGCGACGCCCTGCAAAATCATATGGTGGACGGTTTATTCTATGCCGATCAGGTAGAAAATGAACTTAGAAAAGCTACCGGCAAAAGCGAAAAGAATGATTTGCATCTGATCAGTCTGGATAAATACAATAAAGGGGCTGATTATAAGGATTATTCCGGTAAAGACCGCATTGCCGTTTTGTATGCCCAGGGAGAAATTGCCTCCGGATCAGAAAATGAAGGGATTCAGGGAGAGCGATATGTCCATTTAATTCAAGACATCCGAAAGGACAGTTCTATTAAGGCGCTGGTAATCCGGGTGAATTCTCCTGGGGGCAGTGCCCTGGCCAGTGATTTGATCTGGCGGGAGATCCAGCTCACTAAAAAAGTAAAACCGGTAGTTGTCAGTATGGGCAATATGGCCGCATCCGGCGGTTATTACATTTCCTGTGGCGCCGATTATATCTTTGCAGAACCGACGACACTTACCGGATCGATCGGCGTCTTTTCTATGATGGGAGATGCATCAAATTTCTTAAAAAACCGGCTGGGGATCACTTTTGACGCCGTTAAGACCAGTCCCCATGCCGATTTAGGCTCCATCGCCCGTCCGCTTACCCCGTAGAACGTAATTGGATGCAGGCCTCCGTAGACAGTGTCTATCATACTTTTACCAGCAGGGTGGCTGCAGGCCGGGATACCTCCATTACTTATATTGACTCCATTGGGCAGGGACGTGTCTGGACAGGGTTACACGCCCAAAAGATTGGCCTTGTGGATGCCATCGGCGGTCTGGATGACGCCATTGACTACGCTGCTAAACAAGCACATAGCACATCTTATCGTGTCAGTACCTTCCCTGTGAAGCAATCCATTTTAAGTCAGTTGCTTAATAGCGATGACAATCGGGATGAAGACATTAATCTAAAACTCAAAGCCACGGGTATTTCTCCAGAACTGGTTGATTTTATTGACCGAACCAGGGAGTTGAAGGCAATGATGAATCAGCCACAGGCAAAAATGCCCTATGAGCTGAAAATCCGTTAACACAAGACTGGATTTTAGTGCTTTACCGTTTTTCACCTTATTTGAGGTATTTGAGTAATTTGAGTAATTATAAATTTTGGTAAACTGCCGGCTAGCGCCGGCAGTTTTTTTGGGTAATTTAGACAGGAATACACAATTCCCCCTCATCCTTATTACCTTTGCGGAGCATTTTGCCATCAGCCTGGACGAGGTCTGGATGAATGGCAAAGCAATGTATAAAGCAAAGTAAAAAGTATAGTAGCGGATAGGGCCAGATCTAACTGGCATCAAGAAAAGCTGGTAATTATATGTCTAAATACAAATACAGTCAGATTAAAGCAATGCTGGCTATCGCAAGAGGCTCATTTAAAGCATCTTTGCGTTCCCCTTCAACCGTCATTTTCAGTATCGGGTTTCCCCTGGTTTTTATACTGGCATTTGCCTTTTTAGGTAATGGTTCCGGTCCCAGGATTAATATCGCCATTCACGCAGGCGCTGATACCACCAGTGAAGTCTACCAGGCCTTAAAAACAGCACCCGGAATCCGGATCAAAAATGAGCATGGGGAAATATTAAGTGAAGATTTGGAAAAAGGTCGGATTACCGCCATCGTTAATATCCAGAAAACAGGCAAGGAAAATCCCGCGTACCTATTAAAACTCACCACTTCTGCTGCTGTTAATCCCTCCACAGTAGAAGTGCTGCAATCCTATTTGAATGCACAGGCAGATGCCTTGAACAAAACCTACTATCCGCACAGCGTGGCGGTGGTGGGCGTCAGTGAGCAGATAGAGAAGCTACCTGGTAGAACCTACCGTACCATTGATTTTATCCTGCCTGGTCAGTTAGGCTTTTCTTTATTGAGTGCCGGTATTTTCGGGGTGGCCTTTTTATTCTTTAACCTCAGGCAACAACTGGTTTTAAAACGTTTTTTTGCCACACCAATCAGCAGAACCTTTATTATTTTAGGAGAGGCGCTTAGCCGGGTCGTCTTTCAGTTACTGGCAGCCATTGTCATTATTTTAATAGGCGTCGTCTTCTTTAAATTTACCCTGGTGCATGGCTGGGTTACCTTTTTGGAGATCATGATTTTGAGTTTTATCTCCCTGATCGTTTTTATGGGTTGCGGTTTTATCGTCAGTGGTCTGTCTAAGTCCGAGAGCACGATTCCGCCATTTGCCAATATTTTTACCCTGCCACAGTTCCTTTTGGCGGGCACCTTTTTCCCAATTGAGAATTTTCCAAAATGGTTACAGCCTCTTTGTAATATATTACCTTTGACACATTTTAACAATGCAATGCGTAATATCTCTTTTGAGGGCGCAAGTCTGATCAGTTGCTGGCCGGATATAGCCAACCTACTCATTTGGGGGGTCATCGTATACGCAATTGCCATTAAAGTATTTAAATGGGAATAAAGCAAGCATCTAATTAAATAAACGATATTGTCTTAAAAGCTCACGCATGAAGTACTTAAAATTAGCCTTATTTAGTATTGGTAGCCTGTTTTTGCTGATCACTTTAATTGGTTTGCTGTTCCCTTCCAGGGTAACGGTCATCCGTTCTGCGACCTTTAATCAGCCGCTTGATAGCGTTTATCCCTTATTAAATAATATGAATAACTGGCATGAGTGGTTATTTGACAGTACCCATCCCGCAAAACTGCTTACGGAAAGTGCCAGTGGGCCAGGTGCCGCCATGGAGATCGGCTCCAGCAAGATTACCATTACCCATGACAGCGCTTATTACATTGAATCCAAATGGCACGGCACTCGTTCCAATGACCAGATTTGTGGCTGGCGATTAACCCAGGACCCTAATACCCCTGGCACCATGGTGCAGTGGCATTACACCCAACACCTGGATTGGTATCCCTGGGAAAGAGTCGGTGCGGTGTTAAATGAAAAAATTCTGGGACCTTCTATGGATAGCAGCTTTGCCCGTTTAAAAAGGCATTTTGAGCTAGAGTAGTATAAAATACACAAAGACTTCTACTAGTACTAGCTGATTTAATCTTTATATCTGTATATCTTTATAACCTCTGTTTATCTGTTTATCTGTTTATCTTTTTAACTGTCAAGCATTTTTAATAAAGCCGCTCAGATTGTCCGCTCATCGGCTAAATTACCCAATTAGTCGATTTGTTTTCCAAATTTGCATCCGTCATATTACCTTAGAAACAAAGCAAGTATATCATGCAAATAACGCCCACCTATTGGTCAAGACGATTGTTTATTCAGTCATTGTCAGCAGCTACAGCTGGCTTATTATTACGGCCGCTGGCAGCCAATGCAACACCTGGTGGATTGGATCCCAAAATAACGGACATTGTCCGTGCCACCATTGGTATTGATACGCACAACCACATAGACGTGCCCTTGCTCAGTGAGGAGTTACCTGGACCGGATATCGCTTTGGCGAGCGAGATGCAAAAATCCGGGTTATCTGCTATTTGTATGACCTTTGCAGTCGATTATGTAAAATTGACCTATGAAGGGCAGGCCTATGAAAGATTTTTAACAGGTCTCAAAGCTATGGATGAAGTGCTGCAAAAAATGCTATGACCCGCTGCTTAAATACCGCGGATATCCTCAAGGCCCATAAAAGTGGACAACCAACTGTTATTCAATCTGTTGAAGGAGGTCATTTTTTGGAGGGCAAGGTAGACCGCCTACAACTTGCCTATGACAGAGGGCTCAGACATCTGGGCCTGTTACACGATCATGACGCATCCACTCCTCTTGGTGATATTTTTACAGAGCCGCCCAGATGGGGCGGTCTGACTAAATTCGGCGCTTCGGTTATCCGCGAATCAGAACGGTTGGGCATTTTGGTTGACCTTGCCCACGCCGACGATAATACCACAAATGGCGCCCTGAAAGTGGCTACCAAACCGGTGATCATTACGCATACAGGACTTAATACCCGTCTGGGTAATAACCCGGCAATGGCCAAAATGATGCTACCCAGACTCATCAGCAAGTCACAGGCAAAAATCGTGGCCAGTCAGGGAGGCGTGATTGGTGTTTGGACGCATTTAGCGGATAATGCTCAGCAGATGGCAGATAATATAAAAGCCATGGTAGATGTGGTGGGAATTGACCATGTCGCCATTGGCACGGATACAAAACTGACGACACCTTACCATTCACCCAAGGATCATTTTGAGCAACACGACAAAAATAAGCAGGTTCATCCGGCAGTAATCAACGGCTCAACCAAGGAACCGAGAAAAAGCAATCATCAGCACCGGCCTTCAGGTGAAACAACCACCAATAGCCTATGGCCACCCTTAACAAAAGGAGGTGCAAGTGGATTTTATTATGAATTAGTTGCAGCTTTATTGAAAGCTGGTTATGATCAAAAGGCCATCGGGAAAATTGGCGGAGGAAATTATCTTAGGGTTTTTGATCTTGCGACGGCAAAGCAAGCCTAAAGAAAAAGGTAGTTCTGCAGTATAAAATCAGACAGATTTGAAGGATGGTTATTGGTGATGGATGGCTTTTTTAAAAAATTAGCTAAGGTGGATGGCCTCTATTATCCTGGCGGGGAGCCTGGACGGGTTCTAGGCAGCCCATTACCGGCGCCGCGATAAAACATTTTCTGACATAATTGCCTGGCTTTCGTATAACCCCTTATCCCACCAGCACCTCTCCCAGCCCCTTTTTATCACTGGAGCTGATCATGGAGTCAAAATTCAGGTAATGCCAGTAGACATGACTAACCGGTGCATGGCGTTGCAAAAATAAGATAGCCGCATCATAATTAAATTCTGGGCCTACGCAAAGCACCCAGGCACGTTTTTCACTTTTTTGAAGCGGTGTGGCCATAAGTGCTCCCTTAGCCGGCGTATAATGCAAAGAAGTTCCGGGCGCATATTTACTCCAGATATGACCTGCCTGCCTGGCAGAGGTTTCATCACCGAGTAATTCTATACTGGAATAACTGCTGAGATCCGGCGCCCTTCCTGCGCTCTTTTTTCGCTTGCCCGCCTGAAGGATACTGGCAGCCACACTCATCAGATACCGGCCGGCAATGGCGGCTTTTAAAAAACCGCGATAGATGAGTCCCGTCCATCCCTTATAATGTTTATCCACGAACAAGATCATGGCCTTATAGAAATTCTTCAGATGATTCACGCTGCCTTTTTGTGCACTTTCGCCCTTAAAATGGATAATGGATACATTGCCCAAATAATAGTTCTTATAACCGGTCTGTTGAAGGCAATAGCTTAGATCGATATCCTCCCCGTACATAAAATATCTTTCATCAAAACCTTTACTTTGCTTGAGTAAAGAGGTCCGGGCCATCATAAAGGCTCCGGCAAGGACTTCAACTTCATGGATTAAATTCTCATTGAGATAGCCTAAAGCATATTTACCAAAATGCCTTGATTCAGGAAAAAGCTTGGAGAGCCCACAGAGTTTATAAAAAGAGACCAGGGGTGAAGGAAATGCCCGCTTGCTTTCTGGCAGAAACCTGCCGCTGCCGTCCACCATTTTAACACCCAGCGCCCCAACCTTGGCATTGCACTCAAAAAAAGCCAGACAGCTATGAATGGCACTATCAGAGACCAGTGTGTCTGGATTGAGATATAATACTAATTCACCCTTTGCCACCGACAGTGCCAAATTATTGGCTCTGGCAAAACCCGTATTTTCTGGATTGGCAATAAAATGCACCTCCGGAAATTTTTCTTTCAGGTAGTCCAGACTGCCGTCACAGGAACAGTTATCCACAACAATTACCTCTGCTTCCATCCCCTCAATCGCACTTGACAAGGAAGCCAGACAATGTGCCAGGAAATACCGGACATTATAATTGACAATAATGACACTTAGTTTCAATACAGTTCCATTTTAGTATATACCCATTCAGTTATAGTTTTCCGCTACTGCCTTGTTGCTAAAGCAGGATTTGATCTTGCCTTCTCGCAGCCTTTTTATTCTCAAATCGCGCAGTTTCTTATGCTTTAATCTCCCTGCAGCAGAATAGCTATTTCCGTGTATATATTTATTGTTTGTTTTTCTGATCTAATAAGCTCGTATTTCTTTAAATCTCAATTAATAACGCTAAACCAACCCAAAAATTACAAAGCAGCACAGGATTTAACATCCTCCAGACGGCTGCTTTTATCCTAAAACGGCCAATTAGGTTTAAATGTTACATATAGCTACAAAAACTTCCTGAAAAGTGGTACATTTACAGGGTAAAAACAATTTTGGAATGAGTCAGGAACTTTTTAAACCTGTTATTGGATTAAGTTGTGGCGACTTGAATGGCATCGGCCTTGAGATCATCATTAAATCGCTGAGTGACAATAGAATACTTGATGTTTGCACACCAATTATCTACGCAAACAGTAAATGTCTTAATTTCTACCGCAAATCCATTCATGAAAATAATTTCCAGTTTTCTATTATCAGAGAGGACGGAAAATTGAATTTTAAACAGGCAAATCTGCAAAATTGCTGGGAAGAAGAGGTGGCTATTCATCCGGGGCAGCTTGAACCAGCCGTGGGCAAATATGCTTTTTTATCCCTGGAAGCTGCCGTTAGTGATTTAAAAGCCGGCAAAATTCAGGGGCTGGTAACCGCACCTATTCATAAAAAGACCATTCAGTCTGACAGTTTTCATTATAGCGGCCATACGCCTTATCTTAGAGATAGTTTTCAGCAGTCTGATGTCGTCATGATGATGGTCGCAGAAAATATGCGCGTTGCTGTCGTAACAGAACATATCCCCATCAGCGAAGTTGCTCAGCATATTACCAGTGAGGCCATTATGGGCAAACTGAAGATCATGCAAAGCAGCCTGATCAGAGATTTTAATATTAACAAACCTAAAATTGCTGTTTTGGGCCTGAATCCCCACAGCGGCGATGAAGGGTTGATTGGTGATGAAGAACAACGAATTATTATCCCCACCATTAAAGAGGCCAAGCAAAAAGGAATCCTGGCCTTTGGGCCCTATAGTGCGGACGCCTTTTTTGCACATTCGTCTTATCAAAAGTTCGATGCCGTTCTGGCAATGTATCATGACCAGGGGCTGATTCCTTTTAAATCACTCTCCACCGGTGAAGGCGTTAACTATACAGCCGGTCTCCCCATCGTGCGCACGAGTCCTGATCATGGAACCGCCTTTGACATTGCAGGTAAAGGCATCGCTAAATATGAATCCTTCCTGGCCGCCCTTTATAAGTGTGTGGATCTGATCCGGGAAAGAAAATTCTTTGATGAAAACCATGCCAACCCGATGCAAAAAAGAAGCTCCAGGGTACTGGCCAATCTGGAAGATGAAAAAGTTTCTGACGAATAACCCCCTTTATGTACACATTACAGAACGAGCAATTAGAAATTAACTTATCCGCCAAAGGTGCGGAAATCCAAAAGATATATAATAAGGAAACCGGTCTTGACTATTTATGGAGCGGCGACCCTGCTTTCTGGGGCAAACATAGCCCTGTATTGTTCCCTATTGTAGGCAGTCTGAAAAACGACAGCTATCAGTATAATAACCAGACTTACCACCTCTCTCGTCATGGCTTTGCCCGTGATATGGAGTTTTCGGTACTGGCCAAAACGGATACCAATATTACCTTTTCTTTACAGCAGACAGCTGCCACACTGGAAAAGTATCCTTTTTATTTTGAACTCAGGATCCATTATGGTATTGCTGAAAACAGGCTGCATGTCCAATATGAAGTACTCAATCAAGACGAGAAAACACTTTGGTTTTCCATTGGCGCACATCCGGCTTTTAAGGTGCCGCTAGTCAACGGAACAACTTATGAAGATTATGTACTTAGCTTTAATGAGTTTGAGAATACGGCACGTTATCTGCTGACCTCTGATGGCCTGCTGGCGGAGGACCCACAGATTTTCCTGCAAAACACAGATGAACTCCCCTTAAAAAGTCCCTGTTCTACGAGGATGCCCTAGTCTTTAAAACCTTGCAATCCAGCTCCATCAAGCTGGAAAGTGATAAAACAGCGCATGGGCTGACTTTGGATTTTAAAGGATTTCCATATATGGGAATCTGGAGTGCCAAGGATGCAGATTTTGTGTGTATAGAACCATGGCACGGTATCACTGACAGTGTGCAGACTACAGGTAAATTGGAAGAAAAGGAAGGAATATTATCCATTGGTGCCGACGATACCTTTACAGCCGCCTGGACGGTGATGACTTGGTAAGTAAAGTAAATCAGGAGCTCCATTATACGGGTGCTTTATGGTGAAAAGCCAGGCATCTGTATGATAAACTTGTCAAGAGACATTTTCTCAACCGAGTAGTTCGTAAAAAAGAGTTATTAAAGCTATTGAATGACCTTAAATAAGAACCTTTTCAACTCATTTAATAAGACTTTCGAATAATGATTAACGCTTCAAAAAATCTTACTCTTTTGCTATTTTGAGTTTCCCGGCAACTTCCAATATAGTCATCGCCACTTAATTTTTAAATTATTTGTTCAGGTCAGCTATTATGAGGACTTGCTGTAAGCCGAGCGCTTCCATTTTGGTGATGATATCCAGATTTATTTTTTGGTTCAGTGCGCAAAAATCAGCGTAGGCCATGGTAATGGACACAAAATATTCCATAAAAACAATGTGACCTTGATTGCCGGTATTCTTAAGAAAAATGGTATTAGAGGTAACCACCGCGCCTTGGGCTGTGATAATCTCCTTGATTCCCTGCACAAAATTTTCAAGCTGACCTGCCGTTGCTGCTGGTGCCAGCCGGATTTCCTGCCTGAACCTTCTAAAGGTTTGGTTACTGACATTTTCCAGCTTATTGCCTGTTAAATCCCTGTTAGGAACACTGGCCAGTGTTTTTGTATCGGTCCTGAGCACGGTTCTTCTAAGGCCGATTCTTTCCACATTACCACTTGTACCATTTACGGAAATATAATCTCCGAGTAAAAAGGGCTTGTCCAGCAAAATAATAATGGAACAAATAATATTTTCAACTGTGTCTTTGGCAGCCAAAGCCAGGGCTGCTGTAACCAGCCCAATACTGGTAGCAAAGGAAGCAGCGGTAATATTAAAAAAGCTTTTGAAGATGACCAGAATACATAAAACGACCAGAATTGCCCGAACCAGATCAGACAGTAAAGAAGTCAGCTGTATCAAAGACCGGTCTGCGCTTTTACTAGCGGATCGTTTAAATACTGTTGCTACCATATGCACGACACCAATCAGCATATTAAAAAACAAAAAAATCAATAGAGCCATGGCTAGCTTATGAACAATATCGCTAAAATGTAATTTAAAGACGAAAAAATCCAGTGCCCTGGGAAAATACAGGTTATTTAAGGCAATAAAGGTGATTAGCCAAAAAAGAAACCGGCTCAGTGGCCTTGCTAGCCGCTGACTGATCGTCTCTTTAAAATTACGATGATCTACTTTAGTCAGATAGCGCACACTGAACCAGGCAACCAATTTGGAGATCCCTTTGGCAAACAGGATCATAAAAATAATGATGCCAAAGGCGATCAGCCATGAAGCAGCGCTGTTGCTTAGGATCGTATATTGTAACATATTATTTGCCATAGCCTGCGTAATATTTATACGTAAAGTAACAAAAAAAAATAAATGAAACCTTTCAGCAACTTTACCGCGTACCAATAAATAAGGTGCTAAGCCCTGCGTCTGTCAATAGGAGCAATTTACCAGTACTACCTATAAAAAGTGATTGGCGGATAGTGCCTAAACCGCTGCTGGCGGCATCCGGTAGATTTTCCTGCAAAGGTGCTGCAGCGAGTCGGTTAGGATCCATTAGCCATAGCTGGTCTTTACCTGCTACCTGGATCCTGGCCGTCAGAATCCCATCCGTTACGCTTACATCCCGCAACCCTTTAACTGGAATCTTTTGCTTCAGTGCCCCGTAATAATCAAAAATGTACCAACCATATCCAGGGTCATAGGCATATAATAATCCGTCTCTATCCAGTAAACGAACCGGATCCAATCCATCGTCAAATACCTGCCTGAGATCGCTGGATGCAAAAGTAACTTTGCCCTGTCCGTTGACTTTTTTGATCCTTGCTTCTTGCTTGTCATAGACCCAGTATTGATTATCATAACTGGTGGCGATGGTCTGCGCTTCCCAGATACCCGCTTTTCTAAGATCAATGGTATTGACCGGACTCAAAAATCTGTCCAGTACGACAATGGTTGCATAATCTCTATAGTAAACAGCCAGCTTTAGCGGATTGGATACATCTAATTCCGAGAGCTGCCCGTAGCTGCTGATATTGTCATAATGATTAATACTGTCCCCTTTTTTATTATACTCGGTGAACTGGCTCCCATTAGTACCCAGTAAAAACAGATTGCCTAACTTATCGAGTTCAACATGTTTAAAATGTCCGCGAATGGCAAGTGCAGTTTGTGTGGGTATTACGCCGGAGTCATTTAATCTTTCCACGTGTTCGCTTTGGGCGCTACCTGTTACCGGGACAACCAACAACTGCAAAATCAGTAACATGCAAATAACCATAAAAGGATTGCAAAATGCAGCCTTTCTATACCTATGTCCATAGCGGCACTTTTCCTTCCCCAACCTAAGTAAGGTTGTTAAAAGGGCGGCGGCATCTATCCCCTCGGTATGCTTACTAATATTTACTGCTCCCATTTTTGAAGTTTCATTTGTACTCCATCAAAACTGCCGTAAGTAAAATGCGTGATCCAGTCTCCCAGATTAATATACTGGCTGTCTTTTTCAAGACTTTCCAGGATAGGATAATGACGGTGTCCATAAATAAAATAATCAAAATGCTCTTGGGTTAAGACCTCTTTGGAATGCAGCACCAGCCATTCACTTTCTGCCCCCATCCAAAGTCCATCTGCCGATCCGGTCTTGGCCCTGCTTTTTCGGCTGAAGTAATTGGCAAGGCCAATTCCTACATCCGGATGCAGTTTTCCAAACAACCAATTACAAAGCGGGCTACGAAATACCTTTTTTAAAAACTTATAGCCTTTATCGCCAGGGCCTAAGCCGTCCCCATGCGCTATATAAAAGCGTTTATCGTTGGCGGAAAAACTTTGCTGCTGAAAATACACTCGGATACCCAACTCTTTTTCAAAATAGTCTTTCATCCACATATCATGGTTGCCCACAAAAAAATGAATCGGTATACCTTGATCTGCCATACTGGCTAGTTTTCCAAGCAGTCTTACATAATTTTTAGGCACTACTTTTTTATACTCATACCAAAAATCAAACATATCCCCCAGGATAAAAAGTTCCGCTACTTTGTCTTCAATGAAGTCTAAAAAGCGAAGAATCTTTTTTTCCCGGATCAGACTACTTTTATAATCCGGCGCACCCAGATGAAAGTCAGACAAGAAATAAATCTGTCTGTCTGGCCGGGCATCATTTAATTTTATAGTATGCAGTGATTCTTGTGTCATAAACTTTACAACTGATCTTCTACGACAAAACAATAGACTTCTCCTGGCCCGTGTATACCAACAACCAGGGTCTTTTCAATATCAGCGGTCCGGCTGGGGCCGGTCGCAAGTGTGATAAGAGAGGGCATATTTTTTTGACCCTGCTGGATAAAAGTCAGTCCTTCTTCTATATCATAAACCAGTTGACTGGTATAGGCAATACAGATATGAATGGGCGTATATACACTGGTGGTCCTGCCACTGCTTTGGCGGGTACTCATCATGATACTACCCGTTCTGGCTATTAGTTTCTCACATCCTGTGATGGCGACCGGCGCCCCCGCCTGCGGGCTAAATTCCAGTCCCCTAAAATCATGATGCTGTAATAAATCGATCAGGCCTGCCTCCCTGCAAAAGATTCTGGGCCAGTTTCTATGCTGTTGCAACCCGTTTAATTTGGCCACCAGCTCCGCTTCATCTATGCAATAAATGAACTGTCCCTGCACGGCAGAAAAATTCTCTGCAAATAACACCGTCAACTCTTCTGTTTTAGGAACGATCACCTGATCACGGGTCATGCTTTGCTTCTCCGGGAATGGCATGGGAGTACTCTGTGAAAGTGCCTTTTTATTCTGTTTAATATTTGTTCTTTGGCCGTTACAGTTTTCATATATTGATTTCGGGTCTGCTTGTATGTACTTCTTACTACCGGTGGCCCTGCAAAGCAGGGCTACCCACTTGTCTTGTTATCTTTTAATTCCTATGTAAAGATACTGCGCTTAATGGAAAATGCCTATCGACAACTTCAAAAGTGGTCAGATAGGCATTTTCTTTATGGCGTACAAAATATAATTATGTTATATTTTATTATATTATATTATATTATATTATATTATGATACGCTTATATTCTTCCAAGCTTCATGCTTAGCTTATTTGCTAAAGCATGCGGATCAATTCCCCTATTACTTAAGCAATAGTGCTTTTATTTTGCTGCTCATCACTGGAAGCAGAAGGTACCTGTTTGATGGATCCGTCATAAGGAGGAACGCCTTCACTAAGTCCGGCGGGCTGCGGATCTTCCTCTTCCGGTTCTTCATCATGCGGTCGTCTGCCAATTAAGGCTTCTACATCACTTTTAAAGAGCACTTCTTTTTCCAATAAGGCTTTGGCTAGTTTTTCCACTTCACTCTTCCGTTCGGTAAGTAAGCCCAGTGTTCTTTTATAAGCCTTTTCCACCAGCTCTCTTGCCTGCTCGTCGATCAGTTTGCCGGTCTCCTCACTAAAAGGTTTTGTAAACTGATTTTCCTGCTGCGGATCATAATAGCTCAGGTTGCCCACTTTTTCATTCATACCGTAAACGGTAATCATGGAATAAGCCGTACGAGTAACTTGCTGCAGGTCATTGGAAGCACCTGTAGAGATCTTACCAAAGAAGATTTGCTCAGACGCCCTTCCGCCAAGGGTCATACAGATCTGATCCAATAGCTGGTCGGTATTATAGAGATACTGCTCTTTGGGTGTATATTGAGCATAGCCAAGTGCCGCCGTGCCTCTGGGAACAATGGTTACTTTTAATAAGGGGTAAGCATGCTCCAAAAACCAGCCACAAATCGCATGGCCTGCCTCGTGATAGGCAATGATTTCTTTTTCGTGGGGCGCGATAATCTTGTTTTTCTTTTCCAGACCTCCGATGACTCTATCAATGGCGTCATTAAAATCGTCCATATCCACCCCTTCCTTGCCTTTTCTGGCAGCGATCAGGGCCGCTTCATTACAGATATTAGCAATATCCGCACCGGCAAAACCCGGTGTCTGCTCTGCCAGTTTATGAATATCGAGTGACTGGGATACTTTAATCGGTTTTAAATGCACCCTAAAGATATCTTCGCGCCCTTTGACATCCGGACGATCTATAGAAATCTGACGATCAAAACGTCCCGGACGTAACAGGGCACTATCCAATACATCTGGTCGGTTGGTGGCTGCCAGTATAATGATACCGCTGTCGCCGCCAAATCCATCCATTTCCACCAGGAGCTGATTTAAGGTATTTTCTCTTTCATCATTGCTCATCATGGCATTCTTGCCTCTGGCCCGTCCGATCGCATCAATTTCATCAATAAAGATGATACAAGGCGCTTTTTCCCTGGCCTGTTTAAACAAATCACGTACACGGCTAGCACCGACGCCTACGAACATTTCTACAAAGTCCGAACCGGACATGGAGAAAAACGGCACTTGCGCTTCGCCTGCCATGGCTTTTGCCAGCAAGGTCTTACCCGTGCCGGGGGGCCTACCAAAAGGGCCCCTTTCGGGATCTTACCCCCAAGATTGGTATATTTTTTAGGACTTTTGAGAAAGTCCACAATCTCCATAACTTCTACTTTAGCCTCATCGAGCCCCGCCACATCTTTAAAAGTGATATCCATTTTGGAACCTTTCTCAAATAGCTGGGCTTTGGATTTTCCGACACTGAAGATGCCACCGCCGCCTCCGGCGCCGCCCCCCATGCCGCCGCTCATCTTACGCATCATTAAGATCCAGATGAGTGCGAGTCCCACCAAAGTAATCAGGGTACTGAAAATTGGGCTGCTCCAGAAATTATTATCGCTGACGGTTGTCCAGTCAGGCTGTTTGATCTGAGGATTGGCTGCCAGAAAATCGTTTAACTGTGTCTGAAAGGCCTTAAGGTCGACCACCCGAAACTGAAACAGCGGCTGATTACTGTAATTGGCCGGATCTACTATGCGGCCTTTAAAGGTCTGTTTATAAAAGGGCTTACCCAGGCTGTCTTTATTGACATAGACCCTGACATATTTTTCCGCATTATCGACCAGGTCATATTTGGTAACATCGCCTTGTGCGAGTAAATCTTGCGTAAATGTGGGCTGTGTGATGGTTACCATATCGGGGCTGTTCTTAGCAAAAAAGCTATACCCGATGATAGCAATAACAATCAAACCATATATCCAGTAAATACTTGGGCCTTTTGAAGGTTTTCGGCCATTATTATTTGACCCGAGGCCCCTCCGAGGTTTGGTATTCTTCTTTTGTCGTTGTTTTGTGCCATAAATGATTGAAATCCTGCAAACGCTATTGCAGTTGTTTATGTAATTGCTCGATTATTAACATATAAGGAGGGTCATGATTCATATTTGTGCTCAGGCGCATCACACCAGAGTTCTTCCAGACTGTATAATCGTCTGGCCTCCGGCAACATGATATGCGCCACAACATTCACATAATCTACCAGTACCCAATTCAGGGACCCTTTGCCTTCAGCATGAAAGGCGGACTCTCCTAAATTCTCTTTTACCTCTTTTTCTATAAAATCTCCGATCGCCTTTACCTGTGTTGTACTGTCTGCCTCACATATGATAAAGAAATCAGCTACAGCTTCCGGTATGTTTCTTAGGTCCAGTGAAAGTATATTTGACCCTTTTTTAGCCTGGATTGCACCAATGATCGTTTTGATCAATTTTGCATTTTTTGCCAGTCTGGTCACTTTTCCCGGAGTTTCCTGTGTCGCTTTTGTCGTCAATATTAAAATTAGATTAAATTAAAAATAGTTTAAATTGGTTAAACACCACTCGCTAACCAGAATTTTAACTTTTACCTGTTATCTGAAATCGGAGCTGATTGACCTATCTTCGCAAAAATAGTAATTCTTTTCGCTTATTTTACTGAAAATCCATGATTGGTAATCCCTTAACGATTCTGAACGAAGTAGAGAGTTCCAACAACTATGCCACCGGTCTGGCCATACATGGATTGGCACACCATGGTCACGCAGTCCTGGCAAGGTTTCAATCTGCCGGCAAAGGTCAGCGGGGACGCACCTGGCAGGGCGCCCCGGGCCAGAACATCGCCCTGTCAGTCGTTTTAGACATGAAGGGGGTCTCACTTACAAGGAATTTTGAGCTCAGTATGGCTATCTCTTTAGGCGTTTATGACTTTTTCAGTCATTTTGCCGGAGAAAAAACCCGGATAAAATGGCCGAATGACATATACTGGTCAGACAGAAAGGCAGTTGGTATTTTAATAGAAAACAGTATAAAAGGACAAATCTGGCAGTGGGCTGTTGCCGGAATGGGCATAAACATGAATCAGGGCGCTTTTTCAGGGGAAATGGAAACAAAAGCTGTTTCGCTTAGACAAATTACGGGCAAAAACTACGATATTGAACAGTCCACTAAGACATTATGTGGTTATTTGGAAACGCGCTATCAGCAATTCCTGCGAGATCCTGAAGGACTGTTAACCGCTTATAATCAAGCCCTCTATAATAAGGAGCAGATCGTAAAAGTAATTTATAAGGAGCAGCTTTTGCAGGTGACCATTCAAATGGTGGATGCTCAAGGAAGGCTCTGGATCATCGGAGCTCCGGTGCCTTATTTTCAATTTGGGGAGATTAGTTGGGTAATTGATCATGGCAGGCCTGCATAGGGCATTTGTTTGGTTAGTCCCGCTACATCTGAAAAATCCAAGCAAAAAATATTAAACATTATAATATACATAATACAATTAAATAATAAGTAAGTAGTTAAGAAGTCAAATAGTTAATAGCCTATGTTTACAATTGAAATATTTACCTTTAACCCGTTCCAGGAAAACACCTATGTGCTTTATAATGAAAAAGGCAATGCCCTGATCATAGATCCGGGCACTTATTTTCCGGCTGAAGTGCAGACCATGAAGGATTTTATCTTAAGAAGAGGCCTTAATATAGTGGGCCTGCTTAACACCCATTGCCACCTGGATCACGTATTTGGCAACAGCTGGGTAGCTGCGGCGCATCAGCTGACGCCTCAGATTCACCCGGACGAAGAGCCTTTGCATGAGGCCAGTGCAGGAATCGCAAATCAGTATGGGCTTGATTTTGAAGCCTATGAAGGTGCGTTTCAATATATTCATGAAGGCGACAGGATACATTTAGATGAGGATGAGTTGGTGGCCATCCTGGTACCGGGACATAGCCCGGCCAGTCTGGCATTTTACTGCCAGCAACAGGATTTTGTAATAAGTGGAGACGCTTTATTTTATGAAAGCATAGGCCGGACAGATTTACCAGGCGGCAATCATCAGCAACTTTTACATAGTATTAAGGAAAAATTGTTCAACTTGCCTGGGCAAACGCAGGTCTATCCGGGACATGGGCCGAAAACCTCTATCCAACATGAAATGCAACATAATCCATTTTTAAAGCCTTAGTCCCCAAATCATTAAAAAAGTAAAAATTATTTTGAATCAATCTAAACCATTTATGTATTATAGAAATTTAAGCTTTGTCTGTAGTCTCTTTTGTCTGATCTGTCTGGCTAGTTGTGCACAGGGTACAGGTTCTCATGAAGGGGTCAAAGGTGGCGATTTTTCTGTATCCGGAAAACTTACCCACGCCAAAGCAGCCAAAGTGTATTTAAAGCAAATTAATTTTGCAACCGGTTCACCGATCATGCTGGACTCTGTCAGTGTTACTAAGGACAGTACTTACAGCTTCAAAACAACCAAAATTAAAGGACAGCACCTCTTTGTTATCCAACCCGCGGAAGGCTATCCCTTTTTATTTATCAATGACGCTTCAAGTGCCACTTTAAATATCAATGGGGATCACCCCATGACCCCAGAGATTAAAGGGTCTGTTGCCACAAGTGGCCTATATCAATTTTTAGCGACCTACAGAAAGGATGATTCTACTATTGTTGAGACATTCAGGGCATTGGATGCCAACCATAAGCTGAGCGCCCCCACCGCAAAGGATGATTCTATCAGAGACGCTTTGGGTACGCAAAGGGATCAGCAAATCATCCAGATGAATAAGGACATAGAGCAATTTACAGCAAGTACACCCTCTCCTGTTGCTGCTTTCTATGTGCTGAAACTTATGGCTCCCCGTTCCATTCAGCCGGAGGCGTTATTTCCTATTACGCAAAAAGCCAGTGAAAGGTTCCCGGAAGATGGCTCCCTAGCCGCACTGACCAGTCAACTTAAGGTAAGCCTGGCTTCTAATAACCCTAATAATTATCCCTTAATGAATAAACAGGCTCCTGATCTTGAAATGCAAAGCCCGGACGGTAAGGATATTAAAATCAGTGACTTTAAGGGTAAATACTTATTGGTTGATTTTTGGGCCAGTTGGTGTAGTCCTTGTCGGGCAGAAAATCCAAATGTGGTAAAAGCTTACAATCAGTTCAAAGACAAGAACTTTACAATTCTTGGCGTCTCTTTGGATAAGGATAAAGAAGCCTGGACAAAGGCGATTATGCACGATCACCTGACCTGGAATCATATGAGTGATCTAAAATACTGGAGCAGTGCCGCAGTGGGCGCCTATCAGATTAGCGGCATTCCCTTTAATGTTTTATTAGACCCAACAGGGAAAATTATCGCTCAGAACCTTAGGGGCGAAGACCTGGAAAACAAGCTCTCTGAAGTCCTGAAATAAAGACAGTTAACTAAAAACATAGAAAGGCAGCGGTATTTCTACAAAGAAATGAGCCGCTGCCTTTTATTTTATACAATTGCCTACGTTCTATCAATAAAAATTAAGAACTGAAAGCCTTTGTAAGATTTGTAACTAACTATTTATTTTGTAATTGATTATCAGGGGAAAACGTTGGAAAATTTTTACAATGTCAATATTTCGCACCTTATTTAATTCACTTACCCTGATTTCCTGATAACCGTTTCTATCTACCTAAACCTTAAGGCATAATAATAGATGATTTACCTGGAACGATGTCTACCAGTTCAATATCGAAAACCAGATCTTTACCTGCCAGAGGATGATTGGCATCCAGTACAACTGAATCTTCTTTTACTTCTTTGATCACTACCTGGAAAGTCTGTCCCTGGTCATTGCTCATCTGAAGTGGCATACCGACTTCAGGTGTCATATCCGCTGGAAACTGGCTTTTAGGAAATTCAACGATCTGATCATCAGACACGGGGCCATAGGCCTGTGCTGCCGGGATATTAACAGTTTTCTTTTCTCCTATTTGTAATCCGGTAACCCCTTCGTCAAAGCCCGGGATCACCTGGCCACTTCCTACTTCGAATTCCAGCGGTGCACGGCCTTCACTACTATCAAAAGTGGTTCCGTCGGTTAGCTTTCCGTGATAATGTACTTTTACTTTATCACCTTTTTTTGCTGTTTGCATACTGATAATTTTTTAAGATAAGCCTGCAATGTAAAATTTAATTGGCAAACGGGGCCTTTCTGAGCGCCAAAATTTAAAAAACAGCCCTCATTTGCAAGATTTTTCACCCTTTATTAAGGCTAAAGGTCTTTTCTTTTACGACTCTTCCAAAGGCCGGTGCTGAATATACCGGGTCCATTTATCAATCAGCCCCGTCATATCTGCTGGCAATGGAGAATCAAAAAATAACCGCTCCCCTGTCACCGGATGTACAAAACCCAGGGTTTTGGCATGCAGGGCGCATCGAGGACAAATTTCAAAGCAATTATCCACAAATTGTTTATACTTCGTATAAATCGTGCCTTTTAAGATCCGGTCTCCCCCATATTCATGGTCATTAAATAATGTATGACCGATAGATTTCATATGAACCCGGATCTGATGGGTTCTACCGGTTTCTAGGATGCACTCTACAACACTAACGTAATTAAGCCTTTGCAACGCTTTATAATGGGTGATAGCATGCTTGCCCTTATCCCCTTCCGGATAAGTAGTGAACATTTTACGCATCCTTTCATGGCGGGCAATATGCGCATTAACAGTCCCTTCTTCTTCCTTCAGGTCTCCCCAGACGACGGCTACATATTTTCTGGTAACGGTGTGTTCAAAAAACTGCCGGGCCAGATGCGAAGCGGCCGCAGCGGTTTTGGCAAGGACAATCAAACCCGTGGTATTCTTATCAATTCTATGCACCAGACCGAACCTGGGCAGCGACTCATCGTTGATCTCTGGGTTTTGTTGTAACAGATGGTAGGCCACTCCGTTTAGCAGCGTGCCTGTATAATTGCCCACCCCTGGGTGGACGACCATATTGGGCGCCTTGTTGATGACCATTACCGCATCATCCTCATAAACGATATCCAAATTTAAAGGCTCGGGCTTGATCTCTGAATACTCAGGGTTGGTATAATGCAACCAGACGACTTCATCGCCCGGGCGAACTTTGTAATTGCTTTTAACCGGTTTGCCATTGACAGTCAGAAAGCCGGCGTCGATCCCCTTTTGAATCTTACTACGGGTCGCATATTCAATACGGGCCTGCATCCATTTATCAATGCGCAACGGTTGCTGGCCGCCGTCAATGATATAAATTTTCTTCTCATAAAGATCCTCCTGATCATTTTCAGCACCGGACACTTGATCCCCGTCCTGGTCTGCATTTTGACTATTATCTGCTGCCACGGCTGCAGCTGCATTTAGATGCGTATCAGTTGCTGGACTGTGTGCAGGCTGGCCTTGTTTCTGGTTCTTATCTGATATGTTAGATGCTGTCATTTGGCAAAGATAGCCTAAACCCAGATCTTTAAAAATTATAGCCAGGCACCTGGATTCAGGCTACTTCCTTTCTTCCTTGTCACTTGCACAACTGAAATTTTGGCTTTTCCCTTTATCTTAAGCGAAGTGTAAATGCTTATTTTTGAACTACGCTGCCGGTTTAGGTGGCAAAATTTCTAATACATTACTTAATAAACACATATATTATATTATGTCAACCTTATTTTCTCCCCTGACCCTTGAACGACTGACCCTTAAAAACCGACTGGTGGTGGCTGCGATGTGCCAGTATAGCGCTGTAGATGGTTTTGCCAATGACTGGCATTTGGTTCATCTTGGTAGTCGCGCTGTCGGCGGTGCCGCGCTGGTTATTACCGAAGCAACATCCGTCAGTCCTGAAGGCAGAATTTCTCCAGAGGATCTGGGCATCTGGCAGGATGGGCACATTGAAAAATTAAAACAGATTACAGATTTTATACATAAACAAGGGGCACTGGCCGCTGTCCAGTTGGCTCATGCTGGCAGAAAAGCCAGCACGATGGCACCCTGGAAGGGCAGGACTCAATTGACACCTTCTACTGGCGGCTGGAAAACACTGGCGCCATCTGCAATCCCTTTTAATGATACGGACGATGCGCCGCTGGCGCTATCGTCCTCTCAGATAGAGGCATTAATCGAAGCCTTTGCTCAGGGCGCCAGAAGAGCCGGGGAGGCTGGATTTGATGTTATTGAAATTCATGGTGCCCATGGGTATCTGATCCATCAGTTTCTCTCTCCTTTAAGCAATCAAAGAACCGATGAATATGGCGGCAGTTTTGAAAACAGGATCCGTTTTTTGCTGGAAGTCACAATGGCAGTAAAGTCGGAGCTTACGGCTAAGCAAAGTCTTTGGGTCAGACTCTCTGCGACCGACTGGGCAGATCAAAAGGGTGGATGGACCGCAGCAGAAACCGTACAGCTTTCCGCTATTTTAAAACAACAGGGCGTGGAATTAATTGATACGTCTACAGGCGGGTTGATCCCAGGCGTTCAGATACCGGTGGGTCCTGGTTATCAAGTAGCATTTGCAGCAGCAATAAAAAAAGAAGCGGGCATTAAAACCGGTGCAGTTGGCCTGATTACCGATGCGCTGCAGGCAGAAGCGATCTTAAACGAAGGCAGTGCGGATGTTATTCTTATGGCAAGAGCCCTGCTTAGAGATCCTTATTTACCACTCCACGCTCAGATGCAACTGGATGGGAATGCAGATTATCCCATTCAATACGAAAGAGCGAAACCGCATAAATAAACCATAAATTATCAATAAAAACAGATCAGGAGGCAGTAGTGATGGCTGAGCTGTCCGTGGCATCTCTTAGCCCATTACCCAATAAATTAAAAGCCAGCACCAATAGCATAATGGCAATTCCCGGGATTAAGGCCAGGGCAGGATTACTGGTAATTATAAAATTATAGTTCTCCTTAATCATCAGGCCCCAGCTGGACATTGGCGGCTGAACCCCTAGTCCCAGAAAGCTTAACCCTGCTTCTATGATGATGGCTGAAGCAAAATTGCTGGCAGCGATTACCATGACCGGGCCGATGATATTGGGCAATAGATGCCTGATAATAATCCGGCTATTGCTAAAGCCGAGTACCTGAGCTGCTTCTATGTATTCCAGGGATTTCATGGCCATGATCTGGCCCCGCACAAGCCTTGCCACACTGACCCAAAGAGAAAGCCCCACGGCAATAAAGACCTGCCAGAAGCCCTTTCCGAGTGCCAGCGTCAAAGCAAAAACTAATAATAAAGTCGGGATGGACCATACAACATTAATCAGCCACATAATCGCATTATCTGTTTTACCGCCAAAATAACCAGCAACTGCCCCAAGGAAAATACCAACGGTAAGCGAAAGCAAAACAGCCACAAGCCCAACTGCCAGACTGACTCTGGTACCCAATATTAATCTACTGAGAATATCTCTGCCAAATTTATCGGTACCTAGCCAAAAAGTGAGTTGCACAATGGGCTGCGGGGCTAAGTCATCTTGATTATAAAAAGCTTCCCGACTAACATCCTCGTCAATAAATTCCTCTACATAATACGTATCGCCTTGCACATTCACTGAAGAAATAGGGATATACTTATAGCTGTCTGGTTTGCCATTTAAGAGCTGCCTAAAAAAGCCCGTACTGACTGGCTGTTTACTCGTCTTTACCTTAATAAAGGACATTTGAAACTGCGGCTTTTTATTGGCAATGGCAGGGATCATTCTGTTGGCATCAGGAGAACCGTCGGGGGCTAGAAAATAGGCAAACACGGCTATAAAAATAGCAGCCAGGATAACTACCAGCCCAAATATGGCTCCTTTATTTTTAAATAAGCGCCCGAGCATCTGCCTAACCGCTCCTGAATTGCCTTCCATAAAATGAAGATAGCAATTTTTACTGCAAGTTGATTTAAAACTGAGAGGGATATAAACAAAATATGACAGAATTATGGTCTTAAAGGTCCATTGTGGTACTACTAGCATTAATAAAACCTTTGTCTTTACTTTGCTAACCTCCTCCTTCCAAATAGGCCATAGCAGTTTGATTCTATAACCAAAAGTTATTGTGCATTACTTATTTCAATAGCGCTTTATAGCTTCATACCGGTAAATTTGCCAAATCAATGTTTGCAGGAGCACGGCCATTATCTATTGAGCTATCCAGCAACTTTGCAACAGTACAATTAATAACTAAACAAGTCCTTGATCGATTAATCTACCTGAATCTCCTTCAGGCCGATATCTGAAAAGGCATCATTTCTTATGAAAGCAAACTGGCTTATTATTGCGATAAGCGCACTGGTCGCGTGTATGCTGATTAATGGCTGGCGGACAGTAAAAAAACAAAGCACACAACTGGACCAAGTCAAACAGCATTTTAGTGCATCGCCCGATGATACTGTCTGGCGCGGTCCCGCGCCCACGCAGATTCCATATTACAGCAAAAAAAATGGTCCATTAATCTATTACGGGTATGAACTTATTCAAAATACCGCTTATTATTTGGGACCGCACGGAAAAGTGGCCCAAATAGCCAATGGCCTGAATTGTCAAAACTGCCATTTAGATGCTGGTACCCGGCCTTTTGCTTACAATTTTGGAAAAGTATTTGCAACTTATCCTATGTATCGGGCCAGAAACGATAAGGTCCAGACGTTGCAAGACCGGATAAATGACTGTATGGTCAGAAGCATGAATGGTCAACCGCTGCAAAGCACTTCCAAAGAAATGCGGGCAATCTATGCCTATATTGAGTGGCTGGATAAGGATATACCTAAAGGTTATATAAAAGGAGGCACCCAGGTAAAAACCATTCCTTTTATGGATACTGCCGCTAATGTCAGTTCGGGCAAACAGGTATTTATCGCCAAATGTCAAATCTGTCATGGCAGAGACGGTCAGGGTCAGTTAGATCCTTCTGGGAATGGCTACACTTATCCGCCCCTTTGGGGAAAGCAAAGTTATAATGATGGCGCAGGGATGTTCCGGCTCACAAAAATCGCAGCATTTGTCTTTAACAATATGCCTTATGGCACCAATTATCACCATCCCGATCTGACGATTGAGCAGGCCTGGAATGTGGGCGCCTTTGTCAATAGTCAACCCAGACCCCACTATGACGCAAAAGCGGATTGGCTGGATCTCAATAAAAAGCCAATGGATTACCCTTATGGGCCTTATACAGATCATTATGCTGCATTTCAGCACAAATATGGCCCATATAAAGCAATGCTCCGTAAAACTAAATAAATTAAAATATATTGCCCATCACAATAAATACAATTGAGTAACTAAATAAAAACAAAAAACAATGAAAAAACTTTCCACGATCAGCCGAACACTTTTTACAGTATTGATCCTGTCGGCCACTTTACAGGCATCTAATGCGCAAGCTATTTCTAAAAAGCTACAGCAAAACAGAGATTTTACTGGCGCCGTAGCACAAAAAGATGCTTATAAAGCAATATATATGATTGATGTAAACGATCCTTACGTCATTAATAAGACGCTGCGCAATATCAGCAATGCCTTAAAAGATCCCCGATTAAAAGGGAAATTGGAAGTCGAACTCGTGGCCTTTTCTGACGGAGTTGCCACTTATCTAAAAACAAGCCCTTATGAAAGCCAGTTAAAAACGTTGATCGAAAAAGGGGTAATTGTCGTCCAATGTGCCAATACGTTAAAGGAAAAAAATATGAGTCGCGATCAGATCTTTGACTTTGTAGGTCTTGTACCCAGTGGCAATGGCGAACTAATCCTGCGTCAAGCAGAAGGCTGGTCTGTTATTAAACCCTGATTCAATTCAATCTAACACAATTCAAAACAGCTCAATTTTATAAAAACAAACCTCAACAAATAATTTACGATGAAAAAAGTAATTTGCACACTCTTTTTATTAGGGAGTGCTATAACCTGTTTTGCCCAACACCAGGCAAATAAAAACCATGAAATCAATCATGATTTTGATCCGCCCTGGAACACACCGCCTAAAAGCAGCGTGTTGTTTACGATTGCTGGAATCGACAACGTGCCTGACCTATACGGTGACATCAATGATCCGCAACTAGTGGTTTTCTTCGCAGGCAATCAGTATATGTGTATTGATAGTCTGGTTAAAGCATTCAAGCAGCAATATCCAGTCTATAAAAGAATATTTATCGAGACATTGCCTCCTGGTATATTAGCGCAGTCAATCAGGGGCGGAACCATAACGATTGGCAATCTAAGAATCACACAAAAACCAGATGTGTATACTGCAGGTCGAAAGCGTATTAGCCAGGAAATGGCCTACCTTAAGGATACGGTAACCTATACACATAACAGATTGGCTATTATGGTCGCCAAAAACAACCCCCATCATATCCAAAGTCTTACCGACCTTGGCCGGGAAAACATCCGGGTCAGTATGCCCAATCCTGCCTGGGAAGGCATTGCCGGTCAAATTCAAACTGCTTACGAATTAGCAGGAGGGCCGGCGCTTAAAAATAAAATTATGGTTCAAAAAGTAAAGGCCGGAACAACCATACTTACCAAAATCCATCACCGAGAAACGCCCATCAATATTATGGAAGGATACTCGGACGCGGGACCCGTATGGCAAAGTGAAGCCTTATATCATGAAATGCTTGGTCATCCGGTAACCATGATCTCTATTTCCGATAGTCAGAATGTTACTGCCTCCTATGTGGCAGGGATCCTTAAAAATGCGCCCCACCCTAAGGCCGCTAAAAGATTCAGGGATTTCCTAGCCAGCAAAACGGCAAAGGATATCTATGCCTTTTACGGTTTTGAAAATGACAAGTAAGCAATAAAAACCAAGTCACAACCGTAATTTTATATATGTATTTATAATACAATATCTGTTATTATTATTCAAATAATAATAGCAGATATTGTATTATCATGTATTCTCAGTTATTTATTAATATGTAGTTCTGTGTTTTGGAAAACCGTAGTGCTTCTGTATTAAAACTTATTTTTTTGTAAAGCTTAAGTTGAAAGTGCATGCTAATAATTTAATTTACTGGACTCTTATCGAATTATAACCTGACACTCGTTTCGGATTCATCATGATCTTTCAATTAGATAACAATTCAGTACACCGCTCAAAAAAGCTTCCATCGCAATTAATAAAATATCAATTATGACAATACTTATTGTTTAATTATGGCCACCTCTCAATAAATACTTCACTGATTTTAGCCCTCCGCCTGGCGCTACTTGTTGTATTTTGATGGGCACTTCAAATTCTTTTTTGCCAGGCTCACAGGCAATATAAGCCCTGAGCCTGCCAAGGTAGACCGACCGGACATTTGCACCGTATTGTAGGCTATCTCTGACATTGCCATTTTCTAGACCAACCAGCTTGCAGTTATTCCCCACTTCTACCTTAAGCAGTGAATGGTCAGATTGAACGGTATTACCAGCATTATCCACAATATTAATATCCAAGGCATAATATTGTGGTTCACCATTTTGCAAGACCAACGCATGGGATTTAATATCAATATGATCGGGCTGGCCATAGCTAACAAGGCTATCTGTTAATATCTGACCATTACTGCTACCTGCCTTTACAGCCAAAGTACCTTTCTGATAAGGCACTTGCCAGACAATTACATGCGTTGAATCAGTTTGCCCTTTACTGCCAAGTGAAACACCATTCAAATACAAGGTCGCTCTATCGCAATTTGTATAACAATATACATTGACCGAATCTCCTTCCTTATAATTCCAATCAGGACGGGCCATAGAATGTCTGCTGTTCTTTAAATCTATATGGCGGCCATTACGCCGCTGGATCCTTGAAGTGCCTAAATAAACCATAGGTTGTTTAGACCAAATGGACTGCCTGAAATAAAATTCCGGTTTTTTATACCCCGCCATATTAATCAGGCCTGCCTCATTGCCATGATCTGGCCACCTGCCCGCTTCACCCAAATAATCAATGCCAGTCCATAAAAACTGCCCCATAACAAAAGGATGCTGCGATACTGCCTGCCAGGCAGCGTACCCATGACCATTCTCGCTGCCATAAATAATTCTTTTTGGATAACTATCGTGATCCTTCTCATATCGATATTCCTGATAATTATACCCTGCCACATCAAGCACATCTGTGTAACCTACTTTATCGCTGACCATAACAGCAGCCAATCCGGCAGTGACGGGCCTTGACGGATCCAGTGAATGCGTAAGCGTAGATAATTGCTTGGAGATCCTTCCCAAGGCTTCAGCAGAGGGGTGCCCCTTCATATAACCGGATCCATAAATCTGCGGATAATGGCCTTCATTTAAAACTGGATTAGAATAAGGATCGTTTGGATAATCAATTTCATTACCGATGCTCCACATTATAATTGAAGGATGATTTCGATCTCTTTGAATCATATCCGTCAGGTCCTGTCTCCACCACTGTTTAAAATCTGAATGATACCCATCAGTTCCGGGCGTCCCTTTATTCCAGCCAGCAATCCATTTATGTTTTCCTAATTCCCACTCATCAAAGGCTTCATCAATCACTAAAAACCCTAACTTGTCGCATAAATCATATAAGCGTGTCGAATGAGGGTTGTGCGTCATCCTTATTGCATTACAGCCTACTTGCTTTAATAGTTCCAGTCTTTCTTGCCAAACAGCCATCGGTACTGCCGTTCCAAAACTACCCGCATCATCATGAAGGCAGACACCTTTTAATTTTAGATTTTCTCCATTTAAGAAAAAACCTTTATCAGAATCAAAACGAACAGTACGTATACCTACAGCGGTTTTAAAGTACTCCTGCTCATGGCCATTTACAATTAAGCTGGTGATCAAGGTGTATAAATAAGGGTGTTCAACCGACCAAAGCATTGGACGCCTAACGATCAAACTATCAGTGATTGATGCGCTTCGGTTTGCTGCCGAAATATCTGAAACACTTTTTGAAGTTTCTGTTATTACTTTGCCAGCACTATCCAATAATTTGTATGCAATACGCAAATTAGGTGTATTTGTACGTTCATTTTTTGCTGATACGTTTGTTAATTGCTTAAAATTATCTACAATATCTGTATTCACTTTTAAGATTGCCTGATCACCTGCCACAGCCTTTGTTTCAACGTGAACACCCCAAATTGGTATATAAACATTAGGGGTTTTTACCAGATAGACATTGCGGTAAATCCCCGATCCTGTATACCATCTGGAATCTGCAAAAGCCGAGTGGTCTACCTTTACCAAAAGTTCATTAGACCCACTATTTTTAAATAAGGTGTCAGCTCATAGAAAAAAGAAACAAATCCGTTAGGACGCCTACCCAACAGATGCCCATTTAGCCAAACCTTGCTATGCTTATAAATACCCCCAAAATAAATAAAATATTTACCGTCTGGGTATTGCTTATTTAAATTAAAGGCTTTTTTATACCAACCAATACCGCCAGGAAGATAACCGGTCGCACTGGCCCATTTTTGCGAAAATGGAGCAAGGATGCTCCAGTCGTGCGGTAAATCAACTGGCTGCCAATCCCCGGCTTTTATAGTAACGGCACCATTGGCACTATCCAGATCTCCTTTATGAAAAGACCAACCATCATTAAACAATTTGGCCCCTTCAGGCAATTGAGCAAAAACAGACATCACCAAAAGACAAGCAAAAAACGTACAAAACAATTTTAGCCTGTAATTTTTATAACCCTTTGCTAATCCAATCTTTCCTTCCGAAAAACACCTTTGTTGAGTCATCTTGATTAAATTTATCTGTTAGTGCAATTAGCTACCTTAAAATCCCTGTTAAAGTCGTAACGGAGGCTGGCTGAAGCGCGACTTCCTGTCCACTTGCCAGATTAAAATGTTGTAGATTAAACCGATCTGAGGTAACGTATTTATCTTTTAAAATGAGTCGCCTATTCTGCAATTGAAGCTTTTTTACCGTATGGGTATTATTCACTGCGACTATAACCACCTTCTGGCTTTTTTGGTCTTTAAATGCGCTTATAAGCAAGCTGGAATCATTAGGTTCGCCATTTGATATATGAGTACCTATACGGATATATCCAGGACGAATAAATCTGCTGTAATTCCCCAATGCCCAGAGCATTTTACTTTCATAATATTTTCCAGTACTATATGTCTTATCCACATAGATCAAGCCGTCTTTGTAATCATAAGCAGAAAGAGCCAACCACCAATGCCAGGCACTGGCATCTGCATAACAAAGATCCATAAACACAACTTTTGCTAAATACAGTGCCGAGGTCATCCCAAGATCTCTGTGGTTACCGTTAATTTCTCCATGATTGTCTCCTAAAATGCAATACTCACTCATCCAATAACCCAGATCCTTTTTGCCAGATGCGACTTTTGCAGTATTTATGGCTGTCCTTATCTTTTCTCTTTCTGCCATCCCTTTTATCATTGGAGCCGTCGTAAAATAACTATGTGCAGATACGCTATGAGACATATGACTAAGTCCAAGTACACTATTTGCACCATCTGGCATAAAAAACTGTTGAATCTGGCTTCCTCTTTCGGGCTTATTACCATTGGAATATAAATAGTCAATTTCTCCGGCCTCAGCAATAGATAATTTCGTTGGTAAATGAGCTGCTTCCAATTGTTTATTAATGGTACGGCCAAGTTCCACTATTTCATTATTTCTATAAGGACTGCCCTCCTGCCCCCATCACTCCAATCCCATTGCGGTTCGTTAACGGGGCTAATATAATTAAGCAACACACCTGCGCTTTTCTTTACACCTTCTATTACTTTTATAAGGTAAGCAGCAAAATCATTGTATTTATCACTCATCAAGTTGGTTTTGCCTTTAGTCGCATAGGTCAGATGATTGGTCGTCAACTGATAAGGAGCACTATTACAAAAGCCAATAAAGTCTTTAACGCCTCTACGATGGGCAGCCTTCAGAAACCAGCGTTGTCCCGCCGCTTTTGAAAAATCATAGCTCCCATCCCCGTTAAGAAAACTCTCGGCTCTACGCCATGGGTCTTTAATACCACTTTTATTCCCTTGCTCAGTGCTGCCTGCACCAATATTAAATCGCCACGCGGACAAACCAATCCCCATTGGGCTTCCGTCCTGGTCTAATCTTTGGCTGAATAATAAATCAGCAATCTTACTTTTTACTTTTTCATCCCACAGACCCACATATTGACATGCCCAAGCATCGCTGGCACCAAAATTATCCATCACCTGGAAAGTTTGGTCACCAATGAGCTGTAAATGAACTATATCACCTGTGCTGTCTGTCACGGTTTTGGCAATAGGTTTTGCCAAAACTGTGACAGACAATATTGTCAGGCTAACAAACAATGTGGCTACACCAGAAAACATTTTTTTGTAATGAAATATCGCATCTTTCTATTGATAATTTTAAAAGCCATAAATAGGCTCATTATCCAAATCCAGCCCAAAGCAGTCAAAACCGATGAACTCAACCCTCAAATCCATTATTTATCGCCCAATGTAAAATTACCTTATAATATTCAATCACATGGGTCGAGAAAATACTATAAGGTAATAAATGATATAAATATAAAAATTAAACTATGGGTTACTCTGCTCCTTTCCCCGCCTCTGTCGGCCATCCAGGGTTTTGATAGATGGGAGAAGTACTTGCATCACCATTTGTACTTTCCGTAATGATGAAATTCTCTGCGGCAATAGGGCTCAAATAATGAGCCATTGTCCATCTAACCCCATTATAACCAGTTGAGGAAGCTAGGATTTCGTAAGGTCTGAGATATTTGCTTAAAGAAGGGTCAGAAACGACTGCCTTAGAATTTGAAGAACCATAAATCAACTGATCGCTTGTATACCAATTTTTAATTGGCCCCCAGAGTTTAAACCCTTCTATATGGGCCGGATTAGCAATTAGTTGATCCAAGGAGCGCCAACGCTTAAGGTCCATAAATCGTAAACCTTCTGCCATCAATTCATCCCGACGTTCTCTGCGAATATTATACAGTGTTGGACCTACGAGCTTGCCTGCTGAATAAGCACCCCAATCAGCCGTCTCTTTGGCCATAACGGTCGCCGATATTGTTGCATTTATATCTGTACTTACTTTGGCTCTTTTCCTTATTGCCTGCCAATATTTCATAGCATCCGCATCTAAACTACCATTTCTCTCATAAGAAGCTTCAATATAATTCAAATAGGCCTCGGTTGCCCTAAAAATAATACAACCTGTATAACCTTGACCATTACCTGCATGGGCACCATCATAATTTAAACCCTTTCTGATAGCATATCCAGTCGTATACTTCTGTTCTGCATTTGAAGACCATATTTGTGGTATAGGCTCGATTACAGTAGCATGATCACCCATCGAAGCATTCAATAGAACATTAGTATCTCCGGGTTCTTTTAAAAACAATTGCAACCTGTCATCCCTATTAGCTTTCAAGGACTCAATTGAATCATCGCCCTCATAACCACTTCCAGCTGCATAAATGGGTAACCCGTTGGCCATTAAAAAACTTTCTACCATACTTCTAGTCGTACCAACACCATCATTCCCTAATTCCTCGTACACTTGAACATTATGGGTTAACCCAAGTGCCTTGCTATATTGGCGCCAAAGTAGCACTTCACTATAACCAGACATGTCCACAGCACCAAACATACTGAAATATGGATTTTCATTATTGGGAGATTGAATTATACCAGTATTGCTGACAATAGGAACCGCATCAGCTACTATCTTTGCAGAACTCATCGCTTGTTGAAGAAAATACTGGATTTCACCATCTATACTTCCAGAAGGGAATTGATAATTAGCATTATAATCTTTTGCTGCGCCAGGCCAATTAGGACCATTAGGCACAAAAGCTGTTCCCTTAAAATATTTAAGCCATGTTCCTTCATAAAGCGCCACCCTGGACTTAAACAATTCTGCACAATATTTAGAAAGTCTATTTTTGGAACCTCCGTCAGGCGATTCAACACCCATTAACAAAGAAGCAGAATCCAAATCTGAGAGTATAAACCTTGCAACTTCTGTTGATGGCATGCGTTTACTTTCCTGGGTAAGAATTTCTTTATCATCGGGTAATGTATTTCTTACAATTGGAAAATCTCCTAATGCCTGCAATTTTGTAAAATATACATAAGCCCTTAAAAAATAAATTTCTCCAATGTCTTGCTTTATACTGCTTTCGTCCCCTGAGATAGTTCCAGCCTTCCATTTAGGCAGGACTGTTTCCAAAAAATAATTTAAAGGATAAATAGAACCAAAATCCCAATCGCCCCCAGTTGCGCCCACAAGCCATAAACCTGGAGCATACTTATTATCCATGGACATTCCAGCCATATTATCAGTGTTGGCATCTGTACCAAATGTGCCGAAAGTCCACTGTGAATGCCCGGGTAAAATATTTGGATATTGTCCAAGAACATATGCCTGTAACTGAGATTCATCATTTAGATAATCCTGTGGCGTAATATTGGACAACGGTGCTTTATCCAAAAATTTTTTACAGGAGGAAATTGATACGATTACAGAAACCATGGCTGCAAATACAACCCAGTTACTATTTTTAAAAAGTTTTTTCATTGATCTTAATTTTTATGCGCGCAGAAAATCAAATATTATGTTTTCTTATTGTGCCTTACTTATTTTTTAGAAAGATAAACTTACCCCGCCAGAAATTGTTTTTTGCAAAGGATATACGTCACCGCCTGAACCTCCATCTACGGTTTCTGGGTCAAACATTTTAGCCATTTTTGTCCCCGTCCAAAGATTTTCTCCTGTCACGTAAAAACGCACATTAGAAATGCCCCATTTCTTCACTAATAATGCAGGAAGGGTATAGCCAATCTGCAGATTCTTTAATCGGATATAGGCTGCACTTTGCAAATATTTTGTTTGAACCTGTAAGTTTTTATTCGAGAATAATGGACGTGGATAATAGGAATCTAAATTCTGCCCCATCGGGTCATTAGGATCTGCCCTGAAATAATCTTCATGTTGTACAAAGCCTGCAGCCCACCATTGACCGGCGCCAGTTGCTCCCCAGAAAAACGGGCTTCCCTGCCAGTAATCTCTTTTCATTACACCTTGGAAAAGCATATTAAAATCAAATCCTTTCCAACTGGCATTTGCAGAAAATCCAAATGTATAGCGTGGAGTGCTATTACCAATCACATGGAGATCTCCGGAATTAATTGAAGTTCCATCACCTGTACTCAATTTCCCATCATGATTATAGTCGGCATACATTATGTCTCCCGCTGCCCAATTTGATCCCAATGAACTTTGTCCACCATCCAGGGTAGCCAAATGTTTATCCATCTCATCTTGCGTTTTAGCAATACCGATTGTAGTGTAACCCCAAATCTCACCTACTTTTCTTCCAGGAATATAAGTACTTAATAATGATGTTGGATTAGGATACTTAGTTACAATAGTCTGATTATCGGCTAATTGAAAATGAAGCCCATAAACAAATCCATTTTCCAAATGGTCATTCCAACTCAATTCTGCCTCAAACCCATAAGTTTTTAAGTTGGTATTATTAGTCGTTGGAACTGCAGTTCCCAAAATCACCGGCAATTCAGGTGCGGGACCCACCATATTCAAAGTTTTGCGCGTGAAAATATCAAAGGAACCGGTAAGCCTGTTATTCAGTGCTCCAATATCCAGACCTAAATCATAACTTTTTATACTTTCCCAAGTTAATGTAGAGCTAACCAATCCCGGGGCAGATGCTGTATTAGGTTTTCCTCCGTTTAATAACCATGAGCCACTAGCCGTGCTAATTGGCATGGTAACATAGGTTGGATACCAATTGTTTGTATTTTCATTACCCAGCTGACCATAAGATGCCCTAATCTTAAAAGTACTTAGCGCTTTATTTAAAGGAGCCCAAAATGCTTCTTTTGCAACATTCCAACCAACTGATAATGAAGGAGAAAGCATCCACCGATCATCCTCTCTGAACCTGGAAGATCCATCATATCGAAGATTGGCTTCTAATAAATATTTCTCCATGTAATTATAGTTCAACCTTCCAAAAATACCTGCTGTTGACCAGGCTTGATATTGGCCGCTTACGGATGGGGTTATGGGCACCCCGTTTGGATCCGTGCCTGAAGTGGTATTAATTGTGGAAATGGCAGGAACAATAATGCCGTTTCTCTGAACACTTACGTCTCTATATTTAGTTGATTCAGACTGAAACCCGCCCATAATTTTAAAATTATGCTTTTGATTAAAGCTCTTATTATATTCAGAGTATATATTAGTATTGAAATAATCTTCTTTATAACCATACTCATAAACATTCGAGCTATTAGAATAAACATAAGGGTTGCCATTTACGTCATGATTATAAAGTTGCTGTGCATCCCAATGACGAAATACAATTTTAGATCGGTAGTCACCGATGGCATATATTTTCCAACCAGTAATTGGCTCAATGGTTAATCGAAGTTGCTGATAATCCCAATCCGTTTGCGTGTTATCTTTACCCCCTTCTGCCATAGCTAGCGCCGGAGAAGGTGACGAAAATAAAAAGCCATTCGGATCATACAATGGCAGTGTTGGCCAACCTTGTCTGGCCAAATCCTGATAGAATCCATTTGTTAAGGCGGAAGGTCTTTGATAACTTTCATGGAGATAGCGATTACTATAACCAATATTTACATAGTCGCCCACTTTTGTATTGACCTTTACAGTTCCTCCATATCTGCGGTAAAAATCCTGATTAAACTGCATTAAACCATTCTGTCCCATATAATTCCCTGACAAATAATAAGTAGTGTTCTCATTTCCTCCACTAACACTTACATTATGTTCTTGAGAAAACGAACTGGGCCTATACATCGCTTTGTACCAATCTACATTGGCATTACCTGAGCCATAGCCATCTGCCCAATATTGAGGATTATTTGGATTAGGAATATCTGAAGCAGTAATAGTGCCTTCTTGATATTGCTTGATACGCGCAAGATGCGCAGAATCAAAAGCCGCGCTACTTCCTCCATTCACATTTGCTGCATTGAGGTATAATGCCCAGGTATAAGAATCCATTTGTTGAGGCAATAAAACAGGCTTTGCTGATCTAAAGTTGTTATTATAATTGACTTTAGTCTTCCCATTATGTCCTTTTTTCGTTGTTATTAAAATTACACCAAAAGCCGCCCTGCTACCATATATTGCGGAGGCTGATGCGTCTTTCAATACGGATATACTTTCAACATCCTGAGGATTAATGGCGGTTACCGAGCCTTCCATTCCATCAATTAACACTAACGGAGAGGAAGAGGAGGAACCAATAGTTCCAATTCCCCTAATATTTATACTGGGCGAACTCTCCAAGGAACCATTATTCTGGGAGATATTTAAACCTGGAACCAACCCTTCGAGCGCCTGCGACAAGTTTTGTACTGGCCTGTTTTGTAAGTCTTTCATATTAACCGTACTTACGGCACTGGTTAGATCCACCCTCTTTTGTGTACCGTAACCCACGACGACCACATCGTTCATAGAAGTTATCGTACTTTGGTGTAACTGAACACGAATCAAGTCTTCGGTTACCGCAAACGTTTGAGATTCAAATCCAATAAGGGAAAATACAAGACTATCCCCAGGGCAGCTTTAAAGGAAAAACGTCCTGAGCTATCTGTAATATCTCCTGACTTACCCTTTTGCGCTGTCACTGTTACATTTGACAGTGGACTTCCTAATTGGTCTGTGACTTTACCATGAACAACTTGTAAGGTTTGCGCATGCAATTGAACCATAGTAAAAATCAACAAACTAAAAACACATAATACGGTAAGAGGCCATTTACGGTTAAATCCCCTAGTAATAAAAATCGAACCATTCCTATTTTGTTTCATTTGATTTCAATTGTAAAATGTTTATAAATCCTTAAGCATTTATTAATAAAATTCAAAACAACTTCATTTTTACGCTTATTTGGGGGTAATTTTGTAAATAAAGGGGGACATTTTAGGTTATATTAACCTATTCTAAACTTATCACACGTAACAAGCGTTAAATTTTTAGGAATTCAAATAACGGACACTTTAAACACCCACCCTATTTGTCCATTCTATTGAAAAAGGACTGGATTGCCAGTTTATTTACAAAATGACCTTCAGCGGCTCCTTCCCCTATCTTCTTTTTTATTATTAAGCCCGCTAGTTGTTCAAAGCCATCATAAGTAACTGATTTTCTATATTTTGAATAAAAATTAGCAGCGTCTTTTACATTTACATTTCCGTCGGGTGGTAATGAATCGTATTTTCCTAAGTAATAATTATTTAAAAAGTAGTTGCGCGAAGAATGGTTCATTTTAAAACTACTTTCTCCACTAGCAGAAAACAAATTTTGCTTAATTATAGTACTGTCAGCAAATCCATTCCACGAATCAGCTTCCAACATTGTCCGATCAATACGCGCATTTTTTACAGAGGTTTGATGGATAATATTATGTTCAATTGTCGTGTTTTGAACAGGGCCAGCAACATGAATTGAAGGTGAAAACATTTTACCCGAACGGGCCGGTTTAGGCCGGATGCCGTCATTAATGCTGAGATTATATCGAACGACTGAACCAATATTGCCTATATTGTATGGATAATGGGAACCCCATCATTACAAATCAGTACCATCCCACCATAATTATCGTGACTGTAATTATACTGGATCGTGGTATTATTACAATTATAATCTGCATCAAACCCTGGGCATCCCACTGGTTTTTCTGCCCACTGACTTCGTTGAATTGAATCAAGGTATTATCGCAACTCCATGGCCAAATACCTGCAGCGGCTTCAGATGAGGGAAGAATTTCCGGACAATCCCGCATCACATTATATTCAATCAGTGCGCTATCGCAGCCAATGGGAACAATACCATCACCCGGCACACCTTCCAAAAGATTTTTTCGGACGACTATATGCGTGTTAGGATGCCAGTTATCCCTTCTATAGGGAGCGTTCCAGATAATGCCATTTCTGGCCGTACGCCGGATAACACAGTCTTCAATTAATAGACTATCGAAAATGGATATCTTATTGCGCCATTTGTTTTCAATTTGAATACCACTGCCTCCTCCTTTTGACTTTATGAGGCTGCCATTGACATCATGAACATATAGCCCTCTGAGTATCAGACGATGTGAAACCCCATAATCTTGACAAAGGAGTTTAACTCCTGTTCGGCCAGCCAACCTAACAGAACCTTTATTGACGATTTCAAGATCCTGCAAGGTGATATAATCAGAATTCTTGATTTCTATTGTGTATAAAGCATGGTCAAGTGCAATAATCTGCGGCTTGTTTCCTTTTCCATAAGTATCAAACACAATAGGTAGTGCTGCTGTTCCCTGAGCCTGAATATTTAAATTTCAAAAAATACTGTCCCTCTTTTCAGCAGTACACTATCCCCTGGCTTCAGATCGATCTGACTGAGTTTGGATAAATGCTTCCAGGCATTAGATATTGTACGACCACTATTCGCATCATTTCCCTGAAAACCATCTATATAATAAGTTCTTGGACTTCCGGCTTTTTCCCTATCCGAAGACATCTGCGCAATACTAAAATTTATTACCCCAAATCCGAGTAACGTTAAACCATAAACGATCAATTTCTTTTTCAACACTATAGTTTTAAAGGATTAAGCGAGCCTTTCTTATTTATTAAAACGATTTCAAGTGTTTGTACCTGGCTGCGGCAGCGAGCAAAAATGCACCCACCCCGAAGTCGGCAGTTGATTGCTTATCTACTATTTGCCCTGGAATGGCCCTGTCTCCAATTGGTTGAACATAACCTACAGTACCGTCAGGTTGCAGCGCAATATTTTTAAGGTAAGCCCAGCCTTTGTTTGCCACCATTTGATAGGTAGTCCCACTCAAAATCCCATCATTGATTCCTTTTTGCATACCATAAACGAAAAACGCCGTTCCGCTTGTTTCTGGACCAGGAGCAAATTTTCCGTCCAGTAAGCTCCTACACCAATAACCTTCTGGCTGCTGCGCAGCCGCCACAGCTTTAGCCATTGACTTAAAACGACTGAGATATAATGCTCGATGAGGCGCATTTTTTGGAAGGTCGGCTAACATTTTAGCAAGTGCAGCAAAGACCCATCCATCTCCTCTGGACCAGAAATCCTTTTTAGCATCGGGCGTTTTATGTTTGGGATATACATAACGGGCATCCCGGTAATAAAGGCCAACCTCTGCATCAAACATGACACTGTCCGCATAGGAAAAATATTCAAATAGCTTATCCAGATACCTCCTGTCATGCGTTACCTTATAAAGCTTAGTCATAACAGGCATTACCATATAAAGTCCGTCGGACCACCACCAATAATCATTTTTAGACGTGCTCATTTCATATTCGATGACTTCTTTCGCACGGGCAATTTTTTGTGGATCTTGTTGCTTATCCAAATTATATAGGTCAATATAGGTTTGAAAACAAACCTGCCAATCGCCAAATAAAACATGATCCATGGTTTCACCATAGTTATATTTCCAATTGGCTTTATCATTGGAAGTGGCCCCTTGCCATTGATTAAAAATAGCCCAATCCGTGGCATATTGAATATAGGTCGATTTTCCAGTCACTTCATAAGCGGCCATATTCCCTGTTTGATACGCTGCATGATCCCAAAATGCACGCACCTTTGCAGAATGCGCCGATTGCCAATGATCATTTACGCGAATAATAATTGCCCTAACGCTATCCACCTCAGAGGTTTTGGCTGATCTAAATTGGCCAGCAGCTTGAATAGAACAAGTTACGCCGCCAAACGTCAAAACGAGGAAAAATGCCCTTATCAAAAATTTCCTAATATGATTATTCATCTTATAAAATATTGATAGTTAAATAATTATATTAAGCCTTCATACCTATTAATCGATTAAAATCATATTATTTAATCGGTGCCGTATTATTTATTTGCTTTAATTCTATATTCGAACTTAAAACATCGGATGCAAAAGCCTTTAATTTTATAGTACCGGAATTTGTACCGGAGCGAATAATCACTTGTGCCCGGCCATTAAATAAGCTGCGATGCCAATTATGCCTAACATCTTTATCATTTTCATGGCTGCTCGGATCACCATTACCCACTCCAACGATGGCCGCATTTTCACCTTCTAGATCAAAATAAACCATATTAGAGGCATCAGGCACTTCTCTACCTTGTTTATCTACTGCACTTACATTGACCACAACCGCATCTTCGCCGTCTGCTAATAAAACATTTTTGGAAGGAGTTAATTTGATTTGATATGGCCGACCAGTGGTTTCCACTGAATAGGTCACTTTCTGGCCATCTTTATAACCGATTGCCTCCAATTTACCAGGTTCATATTGAACTTTCCATTCTAAATGGCCATTAATCGGCATTTTCTTTTTCCCCAGACTTTTACCATTCAAAAAGAGCTCAACGTCATCAGTATTTGAGTTCACCCATACTATTTTCTCTTTTCCCTCTTCCCCTTGCCAGTTCCAGTGAGGCGCAATATGCATAACCGCTGAATCACTCCACCATGCATTATAGTAATAGTAAACCGTTTTGGGAAAACCGCACATATCCATTATTCCGAAATGAGAATTGATATTAGGCCACTTATATGGCGTAGGTTCACCTCGGTAATCAAATCCCGTCCAAGCAAATCCACCCATAAACCAATCTCTTTTGGCGGCAAAAGACCACCAGGTCTCCGCTGTTGAGGCCCATGGAGGGAAAACACTATCATAATCCGGCACATAACATCTTACAGTATCTTTTATGTAAATGCCCCTAGTACTGACTGTGCTGGCTACCTCGGTGCCAATTACAGGCTGATCAGGATGTTCCTTATGGTAATTGTCCGCACCATTTAAATTATAATTGAATCCGCGAATTGGAATTACTTCATTGACTCCATGATAGACATTTCCAATATTAGCCGCATAAGTAGCTGTTCTTGAAGGGTCCAATTCTTTTTGGAGTAGAATCTGATTTAAAGCGATCCTTTTGCCAATATCTGTACGCTGTGTATAATGCTCCTCATTGCCTATAGACCATAAAAAAATAGAAGGATGATTTCTGTCTCGCAAAATCAGATCCCTAAATTCCTTTTCATACTCTGAGCCGCTAGTCAAAAGGCGTGTCTCATCCATCACCAGCATACCAAGACTATCGCAGGCATCTAAAAGCTCTGGTGTAGGCGGATTGTGGGTCGTGCGGATGGCGTTACTGCCCATTTGTTTTAATAACCCGATTCTATAATATTGTAAATAATCCAATAAGGCCGCACCAACACCGGCATGATCCTGATGATCACTTGTTCCTTTTATCTTAACCGATTTACCGTTTAAAAAGAAGCCTTTGTCTTTATCAAAAGCAAAAGTTCTCACGCCAAACCTGACAGGAACACTGTCTACCACCTGGCCATTTTCACGAACCAATGCGACGGCTCTATAAAGATAAGGGTTGTCCAAATTCGATAGCTGTGCATTGGGCAGAAGCAGACTATTATTATAGCTCTTTTGTTCATTTATATCCAGCGCCAAGGGGATCACTTTTGAATGAACAAGCACTTTTCCTTCTCTATTTAAGATCAAGGTTTCAAGTGTTCCTTTTACTGCGTGCGTGTTTTTATTGATTACCTCTGTCTTCAAAATAACATTCGCATCCTTTCCCTTATTTTCAGTACGCACATATAACCCTCCCTGGGAAACAACATGTAAATTATTGTACCGATTCAACCATACATGGCGGTAAATCCCGGCACCTTCGTAAAACCATCCTTCGTAATGGGTCGCGTCAACACGAACCGCTATAACATTTTTCTTTCCAAATCGTATAAAATCAGTAATATCATAGGTCGCACTGGTATAACCACTATAATTGCCCCCAACATAATAGCCATTTACCCATACTTTGCTGTCCCGGTAAATCCCATCAGTTCTTAACTCAAATCTTCCACCGGAATCTGCCGGGTCAACCTCAAATTCTTTGCGATACCAACCGATACTGTTTTGCGGATAATGCCCACCGATCGCCTTATATCCATGTGCATTCTGATCTCCATTATCCATATAATCAAACGGCAGGCCTACGGCCCAATCATGTGGTAAATCAACCTTTTGCCAGTTACGATCATTAAACCGAATAGCATAAGCCGTTCCGTTTGCGCCACCTGCTTTAGAAAAACTAGTTTCATTAATCCCATAATTAAAATCCAAGGTTGGACTAGCAGCATTGCCTAAATGAAATTTCCAGTCCGCATCTATTTTCCTTTCATTTCTGGTAATTACATTTTGTCCATACACATTAATACCGCTCAACGTTAGTAGAAGGGCAGCAAATACCATCCCTTCCCTTTTTATATTTTTAAAGAATTTCATGGATGCGCAACTATTTTTATTGATTTAAAATTGAAAGAATAGATCCTTGTATCCAAAAGATTATAATTACTTAAACCGATACTGGCCTTTAACTACCAGAGAATCACCCGTCATATCCACTGAAAACAAATGCGGGATTCTAATATAATGGCCATTGACATCTTTGTGGCTATGCACAGCCATCAGCGTTTGTCCATTTAGCGTTTTAAACAACATACCATGCCCATAGTTAGGCGGTGTTACTGGCTTTACCTGTTGTTTCCAGGGCCCTGAAAGTTTACCACTTTTTGAATAGGCAACTCCCTGTGTATATACATTATAAACCCAACTGGTCCAAATAATCCCTAGCCTGCCGGTTTGTGTCCTGAAAACATAAGGACCATCCGTCACTCTATTTGCCTGAATTTTTCCGTTTATCTTTTCACGACTCCAAGGTGATTCACTGGCTTTAAAAAGGGTGGTTGGTTGTCCGACAGTTCCAGATAAATCGGGTTTTAACCTGATCTTATCAACGGTCCCGTTATTATTTTGAACCCACTCATGACAATAAATCATCCAGGGATCACCAAGTTTGTCTACCCAGAAGGTTGCATCGAGCGTGGATAAATTCGCTGGAAGATAAACAGAATCACCCGAAGGAACAGGCTTGTAAGGCCCTTCTGGGTCATCACTGACCAGAATGTGGCAGGCTCTGCGCACAAGCGCATTTCCATTAAAATGACCGATGACTTTTTTGGCATTGGTAAAGGTGGCAAAATAGTAATACTTACCCTTATAATAATGGATTTCAGCAGCCCAGATCATTGGATGTGGTCCCATCCATGAACTGGAATCCGTATGGGTCACAACAAATGGGCCATCCCAGTATTGTAAATCCTTACTTTTCCACAAAAGACCGCCAGTCCCCGTCATATAATACATATGTGTAATAGAATCGGCTAGAATAAAGGGATCGCTAAGCCTAATTGAATCTAGCGGCATATGCTTTCTGGGAACGATTCTTCTTTGAGCAGAGGCGCTCCCGTTTAACATTAATAAAGTAACCAGAACCAGTCCCCAAAAATTAGCCTTTGCGCCGCAAAACTGTCGACTATTCATATTTTGAACCTCCGATTATTTTTGTAAACTATCCAAAATAGGGTGATTAATAGCATTGATAACGCGCTTGTCATCATTCAACTCTTCCAAAACTGTCACCTCGTTGTCCCCCTTTTTCAACCATTCTTTAGGAACATAAACGGTCTGTTGGGGTCCGACCCGCCAATAACGTCCCAAATTATGTCCATTGACCCACAAGACACCTTTTCCCCAACTTGTCATATCGAAATAGGTGTCCGCTACATTTTCCAATTTAAAGTTGCCTTGAAGCAATACCGGCCCTTTATTATTTGTCGTCGCTGTCTGCCATTTAAAATTGTCCAATGTTTTGAACGGAAATCCATACATGGACCATCCTTTCAATTCTCTTCCACCCAATAGTACTTTATGCGTAATGCCTTTATTGTTTTTCAACAAGTTAGGCCCAAAATTGATTCTGCCTAAATTTTCAACAAAAATATCAAGCGTATCCCTACCTGCCGGTAAATGGATATTTAGGGAATTTTGTCCTAGTCGTCGATCTACTGTTCCTTGCGGTTGCCCATTGACCATAACGACAGCATAATCTCTTAATTCATCGATTTTTAAAGTGCTGGACTTATCGCCATCTACGATGGTCCGGTACAGTAGATATCCGTAAGCCTGGTGTAGATTTTCAAAGGTTACTGGCGTATCAGCGATTATGGGTGCAGGAAGCGCATCCAATAAATAAGTATGCTTTGTTAATTGAATATCATTAATGGCCATGGTTGGCTTACTGGCCGGAATGGGTGGCAAGGTTTCGCCTGCCGGTAAATGTTTTGCAATCACGGAGCGGAAGATTTTGAACTTCTCAGTCGGGTTACCAGCCTCGTCAAGCGGTGCATCATAATCATAACTGCTGATCTGCGGCTCATAAGGCGTACTGTCCTTATAATTGGCTCCATTCATAAATCCTCTGGTAGTCCCTCCGTGGAACATATACATATTAATAGACAAACCTGAACCTAACACAGAGTCCAGCTCTGTCGCATATGATTCAGGTGCCACTCTGTGGTGTTTGGTGCCCCACCAATCAAACCAGGCTGGATACCATTCAGCGATCAAAAACGGTCCTTTCCCATTATGGTACTTTCTAACAAGGCTTTTAACAGCCTCCGGCTTCACCAGACCATTGACGGCTGGAAGCAATCCTGGAAGGTAACCATTTGGAAGGTCGCCTGGAGGATCACAAGTATATAACAATCCATCAAAGCCAGCACCTCTGAACATCTTTTCATTTAAGGCCAGGTAATCCTTATCCTTTCCATAGGATCCGTACTCATTTTCAATTTGGATCATTAAGATATTTCCACCATGATTTACTTGTAAGGGCGCCAGCTGTTTACCTACGGCATCAATATATTTTTTATATTCATTAAGATACTGAGTCTCAGTACTTCTGACGACGAGTCCCTTTTCATTTTGTAACCAGTAAGGATAACCTCCAAATTCCCATTCAGCGCACACATAAGGGCTTGGCCTAAGGATGACCCATAGCCCTTCTTCTTTTGCTTCTTTTACAAATTCTGCGATATCGTTATTGCCTGTAAAGTCAAACACCCCCTTCTCTGGCTCATGCAGATTCCAGAAAACATAGGTACTTATTGTGTTTAACCCCATCGCCTTGGCCATCTTTAGCCTTGCTCGCCAGGCTTCTCTTGGCACTCTGGGATAATGAATCTCCCCAGAGATAATCTGAAAAGGTTTCCCATCCAATAAAAATGCAGAATCGCCTAAGGCAAAAGAATGTTGCCTGCTAGCAGAATTACATCCTAATCCCATAGTCAATAGTAAAAATCCTCCACAGGCCATAAGCATAAAGCCTAAATACCTTTTTAGCTTTTCTTTCATAGATAAAATAATTTTCAAGAACACCCAATTAATGAGCAAAACATTAAATTTAATACTTATATATAAATATAACAGTAACAAAAATAGCCACGACCCAATGGCACAGAGGGGGTCAAAACGGTAGAAAAGGGGTATTTATTCATAAATACCCCTCTGTTCTCAACACTACAAACAAAATGTTCCAATTAGAGACAATTCATTCTTATTCCATTTTTGTGAATTGTATTTTTTTGACTTTAAAATAGGAGCCCACGTCCGGCATATTAGCGACAAATCCAATAGCCACCGATGTTGTTTTGTCCAAATGAAATTGGAGAGATTCCCCAGCAGTTGTAATCCTTGTTGCGGCAATGGACTCACTTCCTACTAAATCAAAGTCAGGCAATTCATCTCCTTGAGCAACTGCGGCATAAATGACTCCAGCAGATCCAGCCTCAATTCCACTTGGCGTAAAAGTATAATCCCCGGGAGGCAATGTAGTTTTTTGGTAAATCTTTCCATTTGGGACGGCTCTCAATCCCCAACCTGCCTCAAAAGACAAAACACCCACTCCACCACGCAATTCATACCCTCCATATTTGTTGCCGCCTGCATTTTTTGTATCGTCATTAGTAATCCAATTTTCAAGCACTCCCCATCTGCCACCATCCCATTCTGCATGTGTAAATTGATCCCCTAAATTTAACAAATAAACAACAGATGGACCAGTGGAAGTAAATGCGGAATAAAAGGTATCTATGCAACTTGTATCCGGCAAAAATAATGTACGGTATTTAAATTCTGTACCGATTGCATAATCAGGTAATACAAGACTCGTGCTGTCTATAGGAATAAATAAATTATGGTTATCACCACTTTGGTCCTTATATTCCACTTCGGTTGCAAAAACACCGGAAGTTCTGTCCATACTTCCAAACAACAGCGTGGTTGTTAAATCTCCCGCATAAAGTTCCTTTTTAGAAATAGGACGATTGCCAAGAGATGCCTGATAACGATCTCCATAGGCTGTGCCAACTGCATAAACAGGAATGGAAGCATTTCCAAGTTTGTCATAAGTCAAAATCTCAAAATTATAGACATTGTCCTCCAAATTATTAATAAGGTATTTTAGCGTATCTACCCCCTGCGTTCTATGTACACTTATCACAGCAGAATCCTTTTTGGAATTCCAATAAATTACACATTTATCAATTTTAGGATCAGACAGAAATAATCCCTTTATGAGCACCCTTTTATTTCCTGAAAAAATTTGAAGAGAATCAATTTTACCTGTGTATGAAATTTCTCCACTTTTGACATACTTTTTATATTCATCCATTTTAGAACAACCAGCAATTACAATCAATATTGCTAATAGCATGATTATACATCTATTATATCTCATATTATATTTCATAAAATCAATTTATTGGTTAATTATTTATCTAGGATCGCCATATACCTGTAATTCTGCTATTCCCATATATGTCGTTCCTCCCCAATTTTTAATGGATCTGATACGGATATACTGCACCTTTGGCGCACTTATATCAATATCCCAATTAAATCCATTATAAGCGGTTTGATAGTCCTCATCATTTTGTTCACCAAAAGGCAAACCGGAGGGTTTCGTCGCATGATAATGACCAAGTAAAACCCAATTATCAAGACTGGCATCCGTAGGTGGTGTGCTAGACGGCCAACCATAAATCTCAAAATCTTTAAGGTTACCAAGGTAATAATAGGTTCGCCCATTATAATATTCTGGATAATCCCAAATAACAACACGACTAAGCTTTACCTTGCTTCCTATATTAATTGTGATCATCGCAGGATTTAAATCTGCAGCTTGAGTTTGGTAAACTTTGGGCCAATTAAGAATATCTCCGTCCCACATTCCATCCATGGTTGTTTTTGTATTCCATGGTGCATCTCCTGGTAAATGTATGCCAGAATACTGCGATTTAGGAATAGCCGTTTCATACAGTGGCTTAATATCTGTAAAAAGCGTATCTGTGTAATTCAACCAGCGATCTCGTATCGTAATTGCAAATTTATGCTCATTAGTATCCAATCCTCTATAAGTATAACCAATAGTATCTGTTGAGGTATAAATACTGTTAGGGCTAATTTGCCATTCACCATATTGATCTTTTTCCATAATTAAAATAGCAACATCACTCCTTTCCGAATTCAATGCATCAATTCTAACTCCTCCAAAAGCAGCCGTCGCTTTCAAGCTCTTAAAAACATCCCAAATTGAAGATCTTAAAGGTTTTATTTTAACTACAACTGAGTCGGAAGCAACCTCACTACGGTTTACAGCATACAATGTAACATTGTGTTCCAAAGTGTCACTATAACCTTCTATCGTCAAAGAATTATTATAATAAGAAGCCTTAGCTTCCATTTTATTTCCATTCTGTAAAACGTAATTCGCTTTTACATATAACAAATCCTGATCATCTGGTAACGCATAAGTAATTATAGCGCCTCCTTTTCTATTCTCAATGTTAACATTTGTAATCATCCCCGGTGGAACAGTGCTATTTTCCAAAGGAACCGCAAATCCATCATTCTTACAGGAGCTTAGGCTTAGGAATGCTAAAATTCCGGATATAAGCCATGCGCCCAATATATTAATTTTCATAATTGAATATTTAAGTATTATTAAATCATTTATCTTACTGCCAACCTACATTTTGTACAAGATTAGGATTCTTAATAATCTGATCTTCAGGTATTGGCCAAAAATAATCCCTGGGTGCAACAAAGGTCTGTTGATATACAGTCGATATCTGATAATAAGACGGTGCATCGCTACCATAAATATTCCAACCAGTAATAGGTTGATTTAATTCCTTGGCAGCCTCTTTCCATCTTCTTAAATCCCAAAATCTACTCCCTTCAAACGCCATTTCTATACCTCTTTCCTGATGAATAATTTTCCTTAGTCCAACTTGAGTTTTATATTCACTTGGATTATTAGAGAAATCATCCCAAGATTCTTCAATACCTTTCAGACCAGCTCTGGACCGAATTTTATCTAAATAAGTATAAATATCACTGGATGGTCCATAAGCTTCATTCATGGCCTCTGCATAAAGAAGATATACATCCGCAAGTCGTAATTCTGGCCATGGATATGCCTTATACGTAGCACCCGAAGAACTCATGGTATGATTCCAATCAACCAACTTCTTAATATAATATCCCGTTACATTAAAAAAGAAAGCATGTCTAGCACCGGCAGTATTTCCATATTTACCGTTCAACACATAAGTGCCTTCATCAGAATTTGTTGGACTGCTATACATATACCATACCCCCCATCAAATCCTAGATCTGCATAGAATCTCGGTTCACGGTCGAAATTAAGCCTCGCTGTTTGATATCCTTCTCCAATATTAAAACGTTCATCATGCGTAGCAGTCCTCATGGCGGTTAGGTCCGAAAAATCCAAGGTCTTATCTTCATTCAGAGGAACTCCATTCTTAGTATAAAATAATTCCGCAATCTTTAAAGGAGCAGACATGATCATATGCGCATTATTAGGATCATCACCAGCCACCAAAGGAGCCATACATTGCAATTGTAAATCGCTGGTCAAACTATTAGGATTTCCCCAAATAATTTCCGAATTCCACCTCTCACATACTGCTTGGCGAATGCTCAATTGCGTCATTGTTGTATCAGTCAATTCAAACGGTGATTGTTTAAATTCATATAATTTACAGCCCATTGATTCGGCAGAATCAATAGCCACTTTAGCAGCAGCGGCTGCCTTTTCCCATTTATGGACATCATAGCTTTGATTAAAAAAAGGTTTCCCTTCTTGATTAACAAATCCACTAAAATCAGTATTCCCATTAAACAGAGGGCTCGCAGCCATCACTAGTAACTTAGCCTTTATGCCCAATGCAACAGATTTAGTAACCCTTCCCGCCTCTGTCACATTATCAGTAATTAATGCCGGAAGTTTCGCTGCGGCTGAGTCTAAAAGATTAGCAATATAATTTACACATGAATCAACAGGTAGACGCTTAACCCTAACATCGTCTTCAGGGGCGTCAACAGGCAAATTTTTATCGATTATTGGTATTGGCCCATACATTCGCAACAAATAATAATGATAATAGGCTTTGAGGAATTCGGCTTCCCCAATCCAGCGCCTTCTTTCTGATGCAGTTATATCAGGTACCTGATTAGGATCCTTCATATTCTCAATAAAGGTGTTACACTGACGAATGCCATGAAATAGATTATAACTATCTCCCGGTCCCCCACCTTCATAATTTCCAACCCATGCATCAAAATAGGAATTTGAAATTCTTTGATTGCCTCTAGCAATTTCAAAGGCATAACTCGTTATAGCCGTTTGATAAGGAATCCACATTTCATCCCCGCCCAGCATACCGACATTATAATGTTCATTGCCATCCTGAGGAAGATAAGAATAACAGGTAAAAAGATATTTTTCCGCCTCATTGCGCAACCGAAAAGCATGATCAATCGTTGCCACATCATCTGGCACAATATCCAGAAATTTTTTGCAGGAAAACGCAGTTAAAAAGATTAACGCAAAAAGAAAATAATTTATCGCTTTATAATGTTTCATTGGAATTAGTTTTTCTCGTTCTTGAATAAAAATGGAGCCAATTAAAGATTGAATTGAATCCCCCCATTAACTACGATCTGTACTGGATAACCGAGACCATTGCCACCCATTTCTGGATCCCAAAGTTTAAATTTGCTCCAAACTGCCAAATTAGTCGCACTTAGATAAACTCTTAAATTTTTCAGGACATGCTTCCTTGTTTTACTTTCAGGTATTGTATAACCCATTTCTAGGCTTTTAAATCTTAAAAAAGCCCCATTTCTCATCCACCATGTCGACGGCTGATTATTATTCTCAATAAATGTCGAACCTAGCCTTGGCCATAATGCATATGAGTTGCGATCCTCCTCAGACCAATGACTGTCTGCGATAGCCGTTAGTAATCCATTCTGAGCTCCACCATTTATTACAAATGGCGAAATATTTTGAGAATTTATAAAAAATGATTCCCGGCCTACTCCTTGAAAGTAAATACTCAAATCAAAAGATTTATACCCAACAGTTCCTCCAAATCCATAAACAATCTCGGGAGTAGTCGGATATCCAATAGGAACTATATCCAATTCTGAGATAACACCATCACCGTTCATATCCCTATACTTAATATCTCCCCCCATATAAGTCCCAAATTGCTTTGGGGAATTGGCAACTTCCTGATCATCTACAAATAATCTTTCTGCGATGTATCCAAAGTATTGAGAAATTGATTTTCCTTTACGATATAAATAAGCTTCATTATCTGGATATGTATTTTCATCGTATTTCAACACTTTGCTTGTGGCATACGTAAAGGTACCTCTTAAGGTAGACCACCAATCTCCCCAGTTTTTGTTATAATTAAGTGAGATGTCAATACCCTTGCTTTCTGCTTCTCCAGTATTAGCAGAAGGAACCGCATCCAATCCCATAGTAGCCCCAATGTAGGACCTGGTTTGAAGAATATTATATCTGCGCTGAACATAAGCATCCACCACCAAATCTATGGAATGAAGTAGTGACATATCCAACCCTAGATTAATCTGCCTTGATTTTTCCCATGTAATGTCGTAATTGGCGTATCTTGAAATTGAGACGCCATTTCTATGGTAACCAAAATCACTTCCAAATGTGGACCCATAAGTCCCATTATCCAAATTCACATTTGACAGATAGAAAAATCTATCATTTATGTTGCCTATCTGATCATTACCCACCCAACCCAGTGTTGCACGTAATTTCAAATTATTGATTACATCCTTTAATGGTGCAAAGAATTTTTCACTTGAAATTCTATACCCAATACCAACAGAAGGAAAGAAACCAAACCGGCTATCTTTGGCAAATCTTTCAGATCCATTATATCCGAAATCAAATTCAGCCAAATATCTGTCATCAAACCCATATGTTAACCTACCGGAAACACCTTCATTACGCTGTGGCAACGACGACTGAACACTCCCAGCATTGCCCGTTTCATAATTAGAAAGATAATAAATCAACATCCCCGAAACATCATGTTTCTCGCCAAAACGATGACTATAATTAAATGAAGCTTCACCATACATTTTTGAATTAACAGTTTTATCGCCTTCGTCATAGCCTAAATACTCAGTGCCAACCGTTCCAACAGAATTAGTTCCACCATCATTAAGTACATTTAACAGGATATTACCGGAGGCTGGATCTACCATCGCTGAATAATAGAAGGGATTATAGGATCTTGAAACCTGAAAATAGCTATACCGTTGCAAATAACCCATCGCCCTGAAATTTAATCCTGGCAACAAAAATTTTAAATCTTGTTTGATCTCAAGTTGCGGCTGCATTGTTGATGTCTTGTAAACCTGATAACCTTTAACCATTTCCGCATAAGGATTCGTTAGCAATGTTGTACTTCCATAGCCGGTAACAGCTCCTCCAAATAAAGGATGTTTTATATAGGGAGACAAGGATGCAGGATATACCGCCGGAAACATCACCGGGTTTGACCATATTGCCCGGTTAAATGTGGCTGCCCCTCCGCCAATCGGGCCTGTATAATCATCAAATTGGCCATATACGCGAATTATACCTTCAGTAGTAGATGATAAATCAATATTTACATTGCTTCGTAAAGAGTAGCTTTGGAGCTTGATATTATTATTAAAATTATTAATTCCATCAACTTTCAATACACCATTATCAACATTATAGGTTCCTGCAACATAATATTTCATCTTTTTGCTTCCCCCGCTTGCACTCATGTTGAAGGCTTCATTTACCGTATTCTTTTTAATTAGTTGATCAATCCAATTGTTGTTTGGATACAATAATGGATTATCTCCTGCAGCAGTATGTTCAATTTTAGATTGAGTATAAGGGAGAACAGCATTAGGATTTCTGGTTAAAGCTGCCTCATTTGCCAACTTCATATACGTAATATTATCCGTTAACCGGAAATTTCTGGTATTAGAGGAGGATCTAACTTCAGATCTAAAAAAATATTTTGTATTCCCAGCCAATCCAGACTTTGTCGTAATCAATACTACTCCATTTGCACCTCTTGCACCATATACAGCAGCTGCGGTAGCATCTTTTAATACTGAAAAAGTTGCAATATCATCTGGTTGCAATCTGGCCATATCTGTAGCAGAAGATTCAATCCCATCAATGAGAATCAAAGGATTAACCTTTCCCGTTCCAAATGTCCCTAAGCCACGTATAAAAAAATCAGCGTTATCTGCACCTGGTTCACCGCTCCTTTGAAAAGCAATCATTCCCGCTACCCTACCAGCGAGCATGGTGGTCAGGTTACTTGTTGGCCCTTTTAGTTCCTTTGGATTAATACTGGTAATTGAACTCACCATACTTGCCTTCTTTTGCGTTCCAAAACCAACAATAACTACTTCATTCAGACTACTATCCGTACTTAGAATCAAGCTTACCGGAATATTGTAACTACCTTGTTCATTTGGTTTATATTTTGATAAATCAACTTCCTTAGGAACAAATCCGATAAAAGAAAACAGCAAATGTGCGTCTGAATTGGCCTTTATTTTATAAAACCCTTTATCATTTGAAGTACCACCTAATGCAGTGCCTTTAATTTGAACAGAAACACCGGACAGAGGATCTCCCTTTTCATTGGTAATCAACCCGAAAACATCCACGCCTTGTGCACTTAGCAAGTTTCCCATTAAACATAAGCATATAAGAAATAGCAATTTTCTGCAATATTTCTTTCGTAAAATTGATGTCATAAACTGTATTGTTTGATAAATAAAATATAATACGTCTGCCAGTGATGCAGCCAAACTAGTTGTCTATTTACGCCCTATAAAAAATTTAAAAAAGAATTGGTATTTCCAAATCATTAATGGAAATCCATCTGCGCGCCAAATAAAATCGCTTGAAATTGTTAAGGCATTTAATTTTCAAATACATTACATTAACATTTAAGGCAAAACTAAATGTTAACATAGAGGGAGATGGGGGGTATTTTGGGCGAAAAAGAGGGAAAAATCTGGATTTGTGGCAATATTTTTTATAATATATTGTTAATGTATAAAAATCATGCGCTTTGTCCTTTAATGGATTTTTTACCCTCTAGTTTATCCCTATTTAATGAAGGCAACCGAAAATCCATAAACAAAAATCCTCCATTCGAAGAAAATGGAGGATTAAATAAAGATTATTATGACTTAACGAAAATTACTCTTTACAATTGGCCAGCCTTCTTCATCCCATTGAAGTTCTTCCATAAGCAATCTTGGCCGGCCGTTTTTCTCTCGGTCATACCCATGAAAAATAATAAAATCATTCCCGCCAAAGGTATAAACCCCACAATGGCCAACGCCTGGATACCTTTTATTTCCCGTAACAACAGGTGAGCCGCCACCCTCTAGCATGGGTGTCCCACTTTTATCTATATAGGGCCCCGTAAGACTTTTAGATCTGCCCACCATTACCTTATAATTACTATTTATTCCACGACAACAATAATCAAAGGAGACAAATAGGTAATAATAAGCTCCTTTTTTAAAGATAAATGGCCCCTCTATTGCGCCATTTCCAGCGGCCGTATCACTGGCAGCTGATTTTCTGGGTCTTCTGGCCAGACTATACCAAGACTGTGGCTCATCAATGGCGGAAAGGTCATCTTTTAATCTGACAAGTTTAATCCCATTCCAAAAAGAACCAAAGCAAACCCATGGATGATTGTTTTCATCAAATACCATATTTGGATCAATGGCATTCCAATCATCCCTGCCAGGCACTGATTGTATCAACTTGCCATGATCCACCCATTTATAATCTTTTGAGCCGAGATCAAGCGTTATATTTTCAGCTAGCCCTATACATGATGTATTCTTTCCGAAAGCAGAAACTGAATAGAGTAACCAATATTTACCATTATGAAAACATATATCAGGCGCCCAGGTATGCCCTTTATAACCAGGAACAGCCTTTACCGCCCACAAGGGCGGAGTTTTAAAGACAGGCGCCAGCCTTTTCCAGTTCACTAGATCAGAAGTAGAAAAACATGTGATGCCCTGACCAGTGCAAAACAAATAATAGGAGCTATCTTGTTTAATCATAACAGGATCATGTACACCATAAGGCCCTGCCATTGGCATCGTCTGGCCAAAACCATTAACAGTAATCCAAACCAAACAATTGAAAATCAACAAAAACCGAACAGATTTTACTTTACATAACGCTTTCATGATCGATATTTTTTATTTTAAAGCAATATGCACAACCGTGAAGGAATAGGGCGCTAAATCCAAGTTCAGCGTATTGCCCTTTTCGTTCATATTTTTATTTACCGGAACAATCGCTTCTGGTTGCTGTAATGAATTGCAAGTTTGCAGGTTACTATTTTGAAGAATAGTAAGACTAATAATATCATTTGCTCTTTTGATCCCTTTCAAATCAATTTCATGATGTTTTTGATCCTTCGAAACATTGACCAACTTTAAAATTAATTCATGGGCAGTTTGATCCAAGCAGGCAGTTGCATAAAGACTGTCCTGTCCTGCAATAGATTCACTATTTAGCGTAATAGGTACGACTTCAGTCCCTTTATTAGTCGAGAATAATTTTTGAACATAATAATTAGGCGTTCCATAAGCATGCAGGTTATTAAACCAAATCAGGTCCGGCGTCCATTGCCAGGCGTCAACATGGGCCAATAAGGGCGCATAGGAGGCCATCTTAACTACAGCCGCATTGCGTTCAAGTCCAGTCATAAAGGCGGCCTCTGAAAGTGCACATTGCCAATTATTTTTATTATCCGGGCTGGCAATTTTATCACTTTGCGCAGCATATTCTCCTGCAAATATCTTACTGCCATCCCTTGGATAATCATCATATCTACGGGCATTCGCTAAAAACCAAGCTGGATTTCTGTAATAATGTTCATCAATAATATCTGCATGCATTTTACGCAGTCTGGTATTCAGATAATCAAACCTTTCGCCACTGGGATCCGTACCAGAGCTATTAACAAATTCAATATTCGGGTACTGTTTTTTTATGGCAGTTGTAAAAATCTTAAGCCGCGTAATATACTGAGGTCCCCAATTCTCATTTCCTATCCCCATCATTTTAAGATTAAAGGGAGCGGGATGCCCCAATTTTGCTCTTAACCTACCCCATTTTGTCTGCACACTGCCATTGGCAAATTCAATCAAATCCAGTGCATCTTGTACATAACTCCCTAAATCTGTTGTATCTACAGTTTCAGCACTATTAAATTGACAGGCCATGCCACAATTTATGATAGGCAAAGCTTCGGCGCCGATATCTTCGGCTAACTGGAAATATTCATAAAAGCCTAACCCAAAGGACTGAAAATAATCTGGTGTCTGTTTATGCGCAAACTCAGTATTCCAGCGGTTCATAATCACTTGCCGTTGATTGGTGGGCCCAACCGTATTTTTCCATTGATATCTATTGGCAAGGTTGCGACCTTCTACAATGCATCCCCCCGGAAATCTGATAAAACCAGGTTTCATATCTGCCAAGAGTTGCACAAGATCCTTTCTAAGTCCCCCGGCCTGTTTTTCCAGGTATCATGGGGAAATAAAGAAAGCATATCCACATTATAAGTTCCCGCACCTTCGAACCAAACAACAAAATGTGCCTTTTCATCTGTAGATGCACAAACAAAATCAGCTTTATAAGACTGCCAATTCGCACCTTTAACAGAAATCGATACGCTACCCAAGGCCTTTTTGTCCGATCCGATGAGCTGTCCATGGATTATACCCGGGCCACCCTGACTCATTTTGGCTTCCACTGAAAAAGTATAACCTACACCCTGTTTAACACCCATCCCCCTAAACCCTTCGTTCTCAATACCAATGGGCTTTTGATCTGCACCAATCTTAATTTCAGCAAATCTGGGATTTTTAGGGGTCTCCTTGGAGCGATTCAAGATCAGCACGTTCTCGTTATTTCCTTTTAAAACTTTCCAGCCCATTAGCGGTTTGGTAAATTCAAAGGATCTGTTTTTAATGAGTTCCGCATATAGCCCTCCGTCAGCACCAAAATTTATATCCTCAAAGAATATCCCCCACATGGTCGGTTGTATCTTAGCTACCGGCTTATCAGCCTGAACAATTAACTTGCTTTGGGCAATCGCTAATAAATAAAAGATACACATTAATCCTGCAGTAATCATTCGCTTCCACATAATTCTAATTTTAAAATGTTACTCAAATTTATAATTTTTACCCCAAATGGCTGTCCCGGCATTATTGAGTCCCGTAAACAAATACGTAACTGGTCGACCTGTCTTTTCCCAATCATGTCCATTATGAACCATCACTTTATCTGTCGTTCCATCACTCCAGCTAATTTGCATTACCGGAGCGTTATAGGTCCAAGTTCCCGTTCTGGAACCATTTTTAACACTGCCGTCTGACATTATGTTAAGCGTAGTAGCTACCTGTAGGTCAGCAGAGGTCTGTTTGTCGCCATAACCTGGAACGACCGAATAGTTCAAAACAATAAAATCCCAGGCACCCGTAAGATCACCTTTGGTGGCTGCATCATTATTTTCCCATGCATATCTTTCAGGAGAGGCCACTGGCCAACCATCCGCCGTCCAAAATAATTTCCTCACCTGTAGATCCATAAAATAAGGATCCACACTTGGTCTGCCTTGATGAGCTATAAAGTACTGACCGTTATCATCATCAAAAACACTAACATGCGATACCCCTTGCCAGCCTCCATGACCTGTGAACTTATATGGTGCTGTAATCATCGGGCCATGATCCATATTGGTATTAGCGTCTGCTCCATTAAAATCATAAAAAGGCCCTATTGGTTTATCCGCCCGGCAAACCCGCGTATTATATTTTGTTTCCAACCAGTCATAAGCAATAAAGAGATAATATTTCTTTTGTGCCTTATTATAAATAATCTCTGGCGCTTCAATATTGCCATTATAATCACCACCAGTAAACCCTCTGTTGGCAATTCGGCTCCCTCTATCGCCTGAGCTGGCCGCAAGGCCTGTTTCGGGATCTAATTTTAGCACATAAATACCATCCCAGGCTGATCCATAATACATATAGTACTCACCCGATTCAGTGGCAATAACTGTAGGATCAATGGCATTCGTTTGAATAGAGGCATCATCAGCGGAAGTAACCACAAGCCCCTTTTCCGTCCACGGACCAGTGGGCGAGCTGGCTGTCGCTAGTCCAATAGCACTAAGCCTTGCCGTAGAAGAAGACAATGCGTAATAAAGTCTGTATTCAGATCCGACTTTCATAATATAGGGAGCCCAGATACCATCATTGGGTGTGCCTCCCTTTTGTTTAATATAATTTGAGGCTAAACTCGGCAGGCCACTAAAGACCCAACCCACAAATGTCCACTGTACCAGATCCTTGGATTTTCTGATCTGAATGCCGGGTCTAACTGAAGTGCCATATGCCACATCCGTACTATAGCAATAATAAGTGTCTCCAAATTTCTTAATTGAAGGGTCATGCACATTATAGGATCCCCATTTGGTATAATAATCAAAAGAAGCCACGTCCCCGTAAGTATCTTCAATCGAATTAATATCAAAATCCGTTTCTGGAGTAGTTGTCGTTGTGGTATCCGGCTCAGCTGGTGTCTTTCCAATCGAGTCACCACCATCCTTTGAGCAGCCGTAAAACAACAAGGCAGCCAAAAAGATTGTTAGTGTGCGTTTCATAATAAGTAGCTTTATTAAATTCAAATTTTCAATAAGGATAAAGCGACACCCGCTTATAATCGTAAACGGATGCCGCCGTCGGTTGGTAGAAAAATTAATTAGCGGAGTTCTTGGAAAGATTAGGATTGGTATCCAGCTCTCCCTGAGGCACCGGCAGATATTCATGTCCAGTTACATAAGTATTAAATTCACTGTCATGGCTTTTCAGCAAAGACAATTTATCTGGATTGGACAACCACTTCCAGCGCATGATATCAAAAAACCGGATTCCCTCCACCCCAAACTCAAGCGCTCTTTCATGCGCAATCTGATCGCGCATTTCCTCTTTGGATAGTCCCGGTTTAGTCGTGGCAAGATCAGGCAAATCCGCTCTATCTCTTACCATTTGAATATACTTATATACATCACTTGTCGGGCCATTTATTTCATTGAGCGCTTCTGCATAGAGTAACAAAATTTCAGAATAGCGCATAAACCTGTAATTGATACCTGAGCCCGGAACTTTCCCGTCCCCCTCAATGGTGTGCCCTGGTATTCTGGCATAGGTATATTTAGCTATATAGATGTTGTTATTAGAGGCATCCAACTTATTGGTCTCATAAGGCTTTTCCCCAAATATGGTATTGGATCTGCCATCTCCATCCGTATCATATTCCTTTTCGTAAGTGACCAGTGTCCAGTAAAGACGGGGATCTAACTTACCATCTTTACAACGCTCCTTTTTAAACTCACTATACAGCCATTGAGTCGGGTGAAAATCACCCCAAGCACCATATTGCGTTAGCCCATAAGGAAAATCCAGTGCGGATCCTTGTGTCCAGGAGGAAAGAGAGGGTTCCACCCAATTCGCATCCACACCAAAATCACCAAATTGAATTTCAAAGATAGATTCTGTATTATTCTCATTGGTCATGGTAAAGTTGTCCCCATAATTTGCAACGAGCTTATAAATATTCGCATCGATTATTTTCTTGAACTCCGCCGCAGCTTTGGCATAATCACCCCTGATCATGTACACCTTGCCCAAAAGCCCGGTCGCAGCTCCCCAGGTGGCGCGGCCTTTTTGTCCCTGATCCTCACCTGTTACATTATCATAGGAGGTAGGAAGCATAGATTGCGCCTTAATCAGGTCTGATTCTATGGCTGTCCAGATGGAATCCTCAGAGGCGGAAGCAGGGAAATATTCACTTTGATCCAGCGGTTTTGAAAGTACCAGCGGACACACTTGGTAGTTCTCTGCCAGTTCATAGTAAGCAAACGCTCTAAGAAAATAAGCTTGCCCTAGTAACCTGTTTTTATAATCATCATTACTGAAAGTGACATTTGGGGCATTATAGAACACCAAATTGGCCTTAGCGATCATCTGGTAAAAATCGCGCCATATCCAGGACTCTACATCATAACCACCCGCATAATCGGCTTGTACCGTAAAATTACCAGTGAGAGGGTAAATAGTCCAAGGCGATTGCGAGTTCACATCATCCCCACGTACATCTACTAGTGCAGGTAGCGTCCTTGCAAAAGTACCATCTACTAATAATAAATTATAGGTCGCCACAACCCCCTCGGCGATATCACTCTCTGTTTTCCAGAAATCTGCAGAGGTTTGTGCATTGGGATCCGTTACTGCTAACTTCTTGTCACAAGACCCAAATATAACGGCAGTCATCACCGCTAAAGATATATATTTGAAAAGTTTCATAAAGTTTATATTTAGGAGGTTATTTTAATGTAAAGTTGAGCCCTACCATAAAAGTTCTGGGTGTTGGATAAGAGGCATAATTAAAGCCAGGATTCCATACACCACCGGCAAAATCAGGATTGTAATCTTTCAAGTCAGAAAAAGTATATACATTCTGGCAGGTAACATAAGCCCGAAAAGAAGAGAAAATTTTCCTTGTTGGAACCGTGTAACCAATGGATATGGTAGAAATCTTGGTATAAGCGCCATTTTGAAGCCACCCTGGACGATCAGAGTCGCGCCCATTGCCATTCTCATCTACATAAACGACCCGTGGAATATTTGTCGTTGTATTATCTGTACTCCAGCTATTTAATATATCTGATGACCAGTTCAGTCCACCATCAGAATGCATCAGGGAACGATAAATGGCATCATCTACCAGGAATTTGCCCACACCGTTAGCCATAATGGAAAAATCAAAATTCTTGTAAGAAGCCATAAAAGTTAACCCATAGGAAAAATGGGGCAATGCGCTTCCCAAATCCCTCCGGTCTGAGGCGTCAATTACATTATCTCCATTTAAATCCTTGAATTTTATATCACCAGGCCCGGTTCCAGCCGACTGAAAGGGCGCATTATTCACTTCATCTACAGATTGAAAAATGCCCTCATAAACATATCCGAACTGCCGACCAACTTCCTGCCCTTCCTGTGTTCTGGCACCGGCACCATAAATAGGTTGACCATTGTTGCCAAGACTAATGACCTTATTGGATAAGGTGGACCCATTGGCCGAGATATCATATTTAAACGCATGTTTATGATTATGATAGGTTGCCGACAACTCTAGCCCTGCGTTATCCATCGTTCCTGCGTTTACCGTTGGCGCACTATTGAGTGAGCCCACTGATAACGGTATATTTACGCCAACCAGCAAATCAGAACTTCTAGACTTGTAATATTCAGCAGTAAAATCCAATTGATGATCAAAAAGGGTCATATCCAGACCTATATTGGTCATTTTTTTACTTTCCCATTTTAAATTATCATCCACAACCGAAGGCTCACTACCCCATAAACAACTGCATTATTAAAATTATAGACATAATTACGGTTGACTGATTGCAAATAAGCATATTCTCCAATATTTTCATTACCAAGCACCCCATAACTGGCTCTTAATTTTAATTCAGAAATTATGTGCTCATCCACTTTAAAAAACTTTTCCTTATTGATTTTCCAACCGACAGAGACAGAAGGAAAATAGCCAAACCGATTTGCCTCACTAAATCTGGAGGATCCATCCCTTCTAATGGTTGCGGACAATAGGTATCTCTCATCATAATTATAATTAATCCTGCCCAAAAGAGAGGATATATAGTGTTGACTACTATAGCTGGAACTCACGGTGCTCTCTCCATTAGCCAGTTCCATTTTATAGGGCTCTGCAAAACCTTCGGCATGCCCAGTAAGCGTATTATAATTGTCATTTTGGTAGGTCTGCCCCGCCGTCACTTCCAAATTGTGTTTACCAAACTGGGCGGTATAGGTCAGAATATTCTCAATCAGTGCGGTGGTGTAATTTCTGTAACCTTCATCCAGTTTCGCAATGGTATTGGTATAGAAAGGCGTAAAATCAAAAGTAGGTACCCAGTTAAAATCCTTCGCATAGGTCTTATCCCAGGAAACATTCAATTTGTATTTGAGTGATTGGTTTTTAAGCAACAAAAGCTTACCAAAATCAACCTCCCCTGTTCCGCTGAGCAACATACGGTCAACATTCGTGCTTCTTTGTAACATATTATTCATACCTACCATATTAAGAGAATACATTTCACCCTGTGTCGTTGTATTATACGTACCATAACCGGATGTCGTAGATGCATCGTATACAGGCATAGTCGGGATCATTGTTAGGATTTGAAGCACCATAGGCGGTTCTGATCCAAAAAAACTGCCTACCTGATTGGTCGTATTCAGCGTATTTTGGTCAGAATGCGAATAAACGCCTGAAAGATTAAATTTTAGGATGCCTAGTTCCGTCGTATTGGTCATACGAAGTGTATATCGATTATACTTGGGCCCACACCAACAAAGGTTCCCTGCTGATTATAATAATCCATAGAAATATTATAAGTCGAATTTTCTCCACCACCAGACAAGCCAAGGGCATGATCTTGGCGCATGCCGGTTACAAAAGTGGCATCTTGCCAGTCCGTATTTAAAGAGTCAGCAGAGATATAATCAGCTGAGCTTGGGTCATTTCCGCTCCACAGTGGCTGGCCTGCATTTACTCTGCTCATATTATTTATCTTCTGATAATCAGAAGTGCCAAGTACGCTAATCGTCTTTGGAACATTATCCATACCGACATACCCTGAATAGTTAACCTTTAACTTTGAATTTTTTAATCCATGTTTGGTGGTAATGATGACTACGCCATTAGCCGCCCTGGACCCATAGATTGCTGCAGCAGATGCGTCTTTCAATACCTGCATACTTTCAATGTCACTCGGAGAAAAATCTCTGATGGTTGTTCCCACAGGCACGCCATCCACCACATATAATGGCGAGACATCACCAAAAGATCCGATGCCACGGATTCTTACAGTAGGGTCCGCCCCAGGTTCACCATCAGAGGTTACATTCACCCCTGCGACCCTACCCTCTAGCATGGTACTCATATTGCTGTTAGATACCTTTTTAAGGTTATCTACGTCAACAATGGATACCGAACCAGTCAAATCACTTTTTTTCTGAGTACCATAACCCACGACAACCACATCATTTAGTATGGCCGCCGCATCGCTTAATAAAGTTACCTTAAAATTAGCCCTTTCTCCAACGGCCAGTGTCTGCGTCTGATTGCCTATTAAGGAAAACACCAGGCTATCTGAAGTGGAAGCTTCCAATTTAAATGCACCATTTTCATTGGTTACCGTACCGATTGTGCCGTTTTTAATCTGAACCGAAACATTAGCTAAGGGCGCACCTTGCTCATTGGTTACCACCCCTCGTACCACATGGCTATTTTGCGCCATTAATTGACTGCTGACAGTTACAAGCAACATAACAGCGAGTAGTCTGGAAAATATCCTACACAGGCCGGTCGGCCCCGCAAAGGACAATAACTTCGTTACATTTTTGTTCATAGTAAGGTTTTTAAAATGTTGACAATAGTTCTGTACATCAATTCGTCCCTGTGGCCGAATTTCAATCATTATGTGTTACAATGACATGAATGCAGTTGAGCGGTAGACCAATGAGCTTATCAATTTACATCGTAGCATTCCAAATCGTTCCACACGTCCTCCGGTTGAGTCAGAAAAGCAAGGAAAAATTTGCATTGTCATATTCACACTTTTAGCAAATGTAGATTATACAATTATTAAAATAGGGGGTGTTTTGTTTTATTTTAGGGTGTATTTTGATAATTATTAACATCTCAAACCTACATCACTGTTAATCAATTTAATTTTTTAGCGCTTTCAAATGGCAATTACTAATGGTATCAATTAAATTTTATGCTAGATTTTCATGGAATGCAAAATTTACTTAAATAAAACTCAATCTAAGCGTATATAGTTCCGCTAACAGGTCAGGTGCCTGCCAAATTTTAATACTAGGTGCAATAATTCTTTATTAGGTACCCTTGGACCTTTTAACCAATTTTACCCTTTCCAACATCCGCAATTGTTAGCCAAGTATCCAGAATCTAAATATTACTATTCTATAACCCGTTTTCTGGTATAAGTCCCGGCAAACGGCTTTCTGAACTTTTTAATATAAGCTGAAGGCGTCATATTAAAAAGTTTCTGGAACTGCGACCTAAAATACTTTACATCACTAAATCCAACAATAAAAGCAACCTCATTGACATTGTTATGCGTATTTACAAATAGTTCCGCAGCTTTTCTTAGACGGACAAACCGAACAAAACCTGCTACAGAATATCCGGTGAGTCCATGTATTTTCTTATAGAGGCTGGAATGACTCATACACATCTCATCTACCAATATCTGTACTTTAAACTGATCATCATCCAGATGCTCTTCCACTACTCCAATACAACCATCCAGAAAGGCCTTATCTTCCTGGGTCAATTTAAGCTGATTATCCTGCAAAGTGATCTCATTATAGAAATACTTCTGCAAGCTGCTTTTTGCCTTTAGCAGATTACTTACTCTTGCCAGCAGCAACTCCTTCTCAAATGGCTTGGTAATATAATCATCTGCACCCACCTCTACACACCGCAACTTAATATCCGCTGATTCTTCTCCTGTCAGAATAATTACCGGAATATGACTTAACCCTTGATCAGATTTGATTAACTGACAGATTACATCTCCTGTCATTTCCGGCATAATCAGATCCAATACAACCAAATCAGGCACCTTTTCTTTAACGAGCTCCCAAGCCCTGCTGCCATTTTCTGCGAGGATTACTTCATGACCTTTAAATAAACTGCCTACAAATGCCCTTATTTCAGCATTATCATCAGCAATCAAAATTGTCTTTCGGTCAGAGAATAGTTCAATGGGGGCTTCCTCATTATTCTCTTCCTGAAAACCGTTTCTATTCGTTTTGCCTTTGTGACCCGATGCTCGTCCAAAATCTTCACTAACTGCGTCCTGCTCATCCGCGCTGTCCGTGCTTTCAATTATATCCTCAGCCAGCCCTGTATGCTTTTCTTTAATTTCAGAGATATCCACCCCCTGAAAATGCGCTTTTCCTTTGGGTAAAACAATCTTAAATGATGTACCCTTGCCTACCTCACTATTGAGCGTTATATCACCATGGTGCAAAGTCACAAATTCTTTTACCAAAAACAAGCCGATACCAAAACCAGCCTTGGCTCTTTGGGTCGTATCATGCCTTTGATAAAATTTCTGGAAAACTTTTTCTTTTTCTTCTGGAGGTATCCCTTTACCGGTATCTTCCAGCTGAATCACTACTTCTCGTTCACTAGCCGCTAATTTCAAAAGAATGTGGCCATCTTTTTCCGTGTATTTAAATGCATTGGAAATCAGATTAAATAAGAATATCTCAATTTTCTCCGCATCTCCATAAATGATCATATCAGATGGATCATTGTCCGACAGGGCATTATCCGACACATCTTCCTTTGTTTGCTTTTCCGCATTTTCTGGTGCCTCAAACCGGTAATCAATATTTTGAGACCTTGCCTGATAGGCAAAACTGTCAAAAACCTCCCGGCAGAGTTCTCCAACATCCAGTTTACAAATATGTAATTGCGTTTCCTCCCGGTCCGCCTTCCTAAAGAGCAATAACTGACTAATAAGCCCCAGCATTCGTCTGGAGTTTTTATAAGCAGTTCTAATGGTTTCAGGCTGACTGGTTTCATCCGCATGGGCCATTAATTCTTTGATCGGATTAATAATCAAGGTCAGCATGGTTCTGAACTCATGCGATATATTGGTAAAAAAGGCTATTTTTCGCTCATTGAGCTCTCGCTCCGCATTGGCATTGATACGGGTGAGCTTCATTTCATAAAGAAGCCTTGTGCGACGCTGCCTGTATTTTTGATAAGCATAGATCAGACCGCCAATAGCCATGAGGTATAATAAATAAGCCCACCATGATCTATACCAGGGTGGCAGTACATGGATCTGCAAAGTACGCTCAGTAGCAAGCAATGGTTTCCCATCCGGTTGCAAGACGGCAAGATGCAAAATATAATCTCCTTCATTTAATCTGGAATACGTAATATTATGGCTATTACCAATACTAATCCAACCTTTATCCCACCCTTCAAGAAAATAGCCATATTGTACACTGCCCGGCGCGTCATAGTTCAATCCCGCAAACCTCACTTGAAAATTTGCCTGATTAAAAGGTGTGGTAATGGAAGTAAAATCAACCGGAGAAGCTCCCTTTTGTAATAATCCAGTTTGTTCTACCGGTACATTATTTACTTTAAACCGGTTACCAAAACTTTTACAGAGCCGACGACTTTATTGACTGATTCCGGTGCAAATTCATTAAATCCGGCGATCCCTCCAAACAAGAAACTTCCATTACTAAGTGCAAGTGCCGCATTATAACTGAACTGGTTACTTTGCAATCCATCATGGGCGTGATAATTAAATATTTTTTTCGTGTCCGGATCAAATACACTCAACCCATTATAGGTACTGCACCAAATCCGGCCTTTTTTGTCTTTGAGCAGATTAAGGATGGAATTACTGGAAAAACCATCATCCATCGTATAACTTGTAAAGTGCTCCGAATTGGGGTTGTAAAGCATCAGTCCTCCCCCTTCAGTTCCAACCCATAACCTGTTTTTATCATCTTCCAAAATGGCTCTGACGGGATAACCGACATGCACATATTCATGGTGCTTATGAATGGTATCCAGTTTAATCAACTGATCATAATTGCCCAACCATATATTCCCCGTTCGGTCCTCATATATCGTATGAATATTAATCAGGGTCGTATCATATACCTCAAACTTATCCTTTTTTCGGTTAAACTGAAAAAGAACATCTCCGAGCGTTGATCCCAACCAGATCCTGTGATGGCTATCCTCAAAAAGTTTCCAGAAATTCTTGGCATAGGTATTTCTATAAGGATTAAAACAAGGATAATGCTGAAACTGATGACTACCTGGCGCTAGTTTATCAATACCGCCATTAAAAGACGCTACCCATATATTATCTAGGTGATCGCGAATAATACTTACTATATAATTTCCACTAACAGAACCTGGATCATCCTGATGATGCTGATAATTTTTAAATAGGTTTGTCTTAGGGTTCCAGTAACTAATACCGCTGCCATCTGTACCGATCCAGACATTATGGTTCTTATCTTCACAGAAAGAAAGAATAAAATTACTCGCCAGTGAATTGGGATTAAAATCATCTTTACGGATGGTTTTAAAGGCTGCATTCTCCGTATGTAATAAACTAACCCCTCCTCTTAAAGTAGCGACCCATTTCCTGCCCTTTTTATCTTCGTAAACACTATAAACGGCTGCACTTTTTAATTGATTTTTTTCCCGACCTTGTTTTATAAACCCAAAACCGCCATTTGGATCAGCACCATTGGCCAAAACAGCCACCCCATTTCCATCCGTGGAGACCCATAAGATACCTTTTTTATCCTTTAATAAATTGGTGATATTGCAACGAGCTAACTGCCTACTATATTCGGTTACCGTCTTTTGCCCCAGGTTATAGGTAAATAAGCCTTCTTCTGTGCCTATTAATAATTGTCCCATCCTAGGTTCATAAAGCAGCCTGGTGGCCACCGGCAGCGTTGAAGATATTTCCTTGAATCCACGGACGGTTGGGTCGAACTGATATAATCCTTTGTCCTTAAGGAAGACTACATAGGATCCATTCACATAAGGAGCTATTGCCGTGACATTTAAACTTGCATTCCCTGATAGTAAGATTTGACTGAAGACGCTTTGCCCTGCTGCTTTAAACAGCAGACCATAATTTTCGGTAGCCACCAATACATTGCCTAAACTGTCAGCCAGCAAATCTTTGACCCGCGCCCTTGTCTTTAATGAGCGGTTTTCACCTTGTGGCAAATAATAAGCAGTATGGAATTTAAAATCCTGATAATCAAATCGGGCAAACCCCATCTGGGTTCCAACCCAGATATTGCCCGGGCTACCTTCTTTTATAACAGTGACATGGTTATTGATAAGGGAAAAAGTGTCACTCAATTTATTTCTGAATACATCAAAATTTGCCCCGTCATACCGGTTTAGTCCGTCATAAGTCCCCATCCAGATCAGCCCATAATGATCCTGCATCAGACAGGTCACTGCATTATTGGATAGCCCGTCTTCTACCCCTATGTTGTCAAATGAAAGGGTATCAACGGCCGCACTACTTATAGGCGTAGTTTCTTTGCGCTGACAATAGACCGAACAGCAGAAGCATAAAGACAGCATTGCCGTTAGACCCAAATAGAATAATATGTAAACTGACTTTCTGAACATACATGCGCCTTTATAGCCTATTGTTATATTCGCTTATTCAATGATTATAATTATCGGATATCATTATAAGGTAGGTACCACTGGTTTAATAGTACCATCCTGGTTAAATTCCAGTTTATCTATACAAACCTCCCGGTGATAGCCAGCCGCCGCCCCCATATGAATACCGGTAGGGCGGTGAAACCTATGATAGACTATATACCACTCATCTTTTCCAGGAACCTGTATTACTGAATTATGGCCAGTCCCATAAATGCCTTTTTCGGGACTTTTTTGCAGAATCAGGTTATGTTTTGGAATGGTAATAGGACCATCAGGACTGTCTGCATATCCATACCTGACCCGATAATCCGGACTTCTGGTGTCATTTTCTGACCACATAAAATAATAGCGGTTATTTCTGTAAAACACATAAGCCCCTTCCCTAAAACTATGATCTGGCGTGATGACTTTCAATGTGCCTTTTTTGAAAGACGCCATATCTGGGTTTAACTCTGCTACTTTCAGATAGCCATTGCCCCAATAAAGATAATCTTTTCCACTGACAGGATCATGGAAAACAGCCGGATCTATGGCCTGTCCTCCTTTAGTCTCCTTCTCAATCAAGGGTTTACCACTATCCTTAAATGGGCCGGTCGGATTATCTGAACTGGCCACCCCGATCTGCTGTCCTGCTACAAAATAATAATAGTATTTATAGCTATTGCCCTTTTTCTTTTCAATAATGGTTGGTGCCCAGGCATTGGTGTGGGACCAGGAGACATTTTTTTTCAGATCCAAAATAACCCCTTCATCTTTCCAGTCCTTTAAATCAACTGAACTGAAGGCTTTAAAATAAGTCCCGCTCCAGCCCGTAAATCCATCGCTTGTGGGATACAGATAATATTTATTTGTTTTATGGGAGTACATAATATCCGGGTCTGCATAAAACCCTTTTATTACAGGATTATGATTATTATCAAAGGGCACATAACCGGGATCTGTCCCGGCAGAAGTCATCTGGATTTTCTGAATCGTACCATCGGGGTTATAATTTAAAAATTCTGAACAAACTGAACGACTGAAACTTCCACCATCTGGCTGCATGCCGCCATTGTGGTAAATAAAATACCACTGGTCTTTAAAATCAACGATTGCCTGGTGATTGGTATTGCAATTACCTGCCAGTTCATTAATAATGCCCTTATACGTATATGGCCCTTCAATATGATCGGCCATGGCATAAGCCGTTTTCTCCGGGAATCCCGTTGAATAACTCAGGTAATATTTGCCTTCATATTTATGCACCCAGGCAGCTTCCGTAAAGTCAAAGCCGTCAAAGGTCACTTGCTTTACCGGACCATCAATCTCGGTCATATTTTGCTTTAGCTTTGCATAATAACACTCTCCATTTCCCCAAAATAGCCAAGCCTGTCCGTCGTCATCAATAAAAACGGTCGGATCCAGACAAGCCCATCCGTGGGAAGAAGCAAAACAGTCTTTATTGGTCAAAAGGGGTTTACCAATAGCGTCTTTATAGGGTCCTTCAGGCCTATCGGCCACAGCTACACCTATGCCCGACCAATTGGTACAAAAATACCAGTAGTATTTACCATTTCGTGGTATTACCTGTCCTGCCCATGCGGCCTTACTTTTAGCCCAGGAAATATCTGCTGATTTTAATGGAATAGGATACTCGGTCCAGTGATGCATGTCTGTGGTGGAAAAAGCCAGCCATTCCCGCATATGATAACCCTTTTGACCACCAGCTGCATCCCTGCCAGTAAACAGCCAAAGGGTATCGCCCAACACCAATGCCGCCGGATCTGCAGTAAACTCATGGGTGATGATCGGATTACCATTGGAGCTAAAATGGTAAAGATCTCCTTTGGCTACTGGTCGCAATAGATCTGCTGGCACACCTTGCCATTTACTTTGCAGGCGTCTGGCCTCTGCTCTACTGATGCTGATTACACTGCCATGTCTGGGGTTAAAATCTTTGGTAAAATAGGCAGGGGTATCCGAAAAATGATCCAGATCCGTTGACTTTTGATAGGCATACTTACCCACGCCGTATAGATCATACATAAGCACATACTGGTCAGCGTGATTCAATTTAAAAACACTGGACCCTTCAACACTGGTGTCCTTATCTGCGAACGCATCCACATAACCTGGTAATTCCTTCCAGGGCCCCCAAAGATTGTTACTGGTGGCTTGTTTGATCCCATTTTTAATCTCTTTGCCCGCTGTATTTTTCGTATTGCCTTTAAAGAAAAAATGGTACAATCCACCCTTAAAAACAATATCTGCATCAATGCCGCCGTATTTGGGACTAAATAATAATTTAGGGGCTGATTCAAAGCCTGAAAAGTCTTTATTGGCATACGCTGCATAAAAATCAAGCTTTTCATTGCTATTGAGTCTTACTGTAAAATAAACCAGGTATTTATCCTTCTGAGCGTCATAAATCGTCTCAGGTGCCCATACCCACTTTACATCACCGAATTTTTCCGGATAAGCCTTCGCCAGATCAATAGCGTGATGCGACCAATTCAATAAATCATTTGAGTGCATCAGCACGATACCCGGATTATGGCCCCAACCGTTTTTAACTGTATTCATATCGGTCGCCACCAGGTAAAAATCCTTGCCACCGGCTCCTCTTAAAATATGTGGGTCCCTGATACCTCCCGTCAAAGAGATACTGTCAGAGCCAATCACTGGCTTATTATTATTTAAGGCTTTCCAGTGAACAGCATCCTGGCTAACTGCAAAACGCAGCGCTTCCTGCTCATGGCCTCTGCCCTCAAAATAGGCAAATAAATAGCCATCTCCAGCACTGGTTACATCTTTGGCTGACTGAGCGAATAGAACTGTGCCGCTACATAGCAAAGTCCCCAAAAACAAACAATTGATTATCAATAGTTTCAACAATCTCATAGCGGTTTATTTATTTTTTAAGACTATATAATTTGCAGGCGTGCGCAGCCAGGTTGACCGATATCACTCCCTTTTTGCGGCCCTCGTTTTTACCGGTCCAGACATTTGTTACGCTTACATTTGCCGTTTTAAGCCCCAGTTGAGCAAATGGCACAGTCACCATTAAAGGATCGGCACTATCCGAGATATTAAATAAGGCCAGGTAATGTTCCCCTGTTTTGGCATTTACCGAAGTCACCGCCAGCCGGCCGTCTTTTTGAAAAAGCTGCCTGACTTTGGTTCCGTCCCGGTGCATGGCCAGTGCGGCTTTATTGGTCAAAAGGCTACTGGTAAATTCGTCCAGACTTGGCAAGTCACCGCCAAACATAAGTGGAGAGCGGAATATTAAAAAGAAACTCATCAAAGAATACTGTTCCTCTTTAGTAAGTCTTGTCATGCGATCAGTCCCCCTTTCTCCTCTTATCGCAATCCTTCCAAGTGGAATCATATCACAATCCGGCCAGTTACCTGGCTGGATATAAGGATACCACTGCTCAGCTACTTTCATCAGATGAGTGATATGGGGCCAGGTGTCCCAGACATCATCCACCATACGCCACATATTGGCATTTTGAGCCACACTAGCTGCGTCAGCAATGGGCGTTTCTCCAGGAGAAGTACTAAAAACAATGTGCCTTCCTGTCCGGTCGATGGCCTTTCTGATCATTTCAATTTCTGCCTGATGGTAAGGGCGGGACAAGTCATCTACTTTAATAAAGTCCACGCCCCAGGAGGCATAAAGTTCTAATATAGAATTATAATAGGCCTGGGCACCTGCCGCAGTACTATCAATAGTATAATTGTCTTTAAGCCAGACACATTGGCCTTTTGGACTAAAGATCTGATCAGCAGTATAGGCAGTTCCCTTAATAGGCATTTTTCTAGCAACGGCTTCTGTGGGCACCCCACGCATAATATGGATCCCAAATTTTAGCCCCCTGGCATGAATATAATCCGCCAACGGCTTAAACCCTTTTCCATCTCCAGCAGAAGGGAATCTATTTACCGCAGGAATATAACGTCCATACTGGTCCAGATTATAAATTGCATCCTTTTGATTGTATCCCCCTGCCTTATCATTAGATACATACCAGCGAATGTCTACGACAATATACTGCCAGCCAGCGGCTTTCAAATGACTAGCCATATAATCTGCATTCGCTTTCACATCGGATTCAGTCACTGTGGGGCCGTATGCATCCCAGCTATTCCAGCCCATCGGTGGCGTCTTTGCCCAGGATTTGAATGTAGATTGCGCATGGAGCGCTTCTAGGCCCAAGGTGGCACCCATTAATAATAATGCAGTAATCAATACGTATTTTCTCATTGTCAATAATTGCCTGTGTTAATCAATTTAAAGCCAGTATATCTATATCAAAACAAGTAACGCTCTAGTGATCAGTCCGTTTTATGCATTTAGAAAATATTTGTACAATTGACAAATATTAATAAATCTTAAACGAGCCCTTTTTGCAAGGAGGTATGGCACCGCCCTACAAACATCGCCTGATCATACATGAACCTATAATCAATCCTATATATATTTTTCCAAAAAGTTCAGCCGCACCAACTAGGTGCGCCGCTGCCGCACTTTGTCAATCAAACCACCCACCATTTTCCTTTCAGAACAATCACTGTTAAGGTTCGGTCGCAATTTCGAAGATATACAATATTTGTACAATTGACAAATATTAACCATAAATCCCAAAAAATTATTTAGCCCTCTATACTTTTGCTCTTTTGACAACAACCTTAATTTCAAACCTGCTAACGAATAAACTCATTCTTTCTCAATAGTTTAACAAAACATACCTAACAGCACAGAAATCCGGATCACGTGTTTTATTGCCAATCATTTATCGGGCCCCAAGAATTTGATCTTGATGCAGCCTTTATCAATGGCCATTTGATTGTCATATCTTTCAGAAACTATCTTTAGCAACAGAAACTTGGCCCTTATAGTAAATGGGGATTTCCGGCTATTAAAATAATGTCGTAGTCGCCTTAACAATCAGCGTATTGCACCGTTTTAATCCACAAAAAATTCATTTTGTGGCAATTAACCACCAAAACTTAAGTATACTTGACTGATTTTCTACTCATTGCATTAATTAGTGGCTATACTGAAGATTTGTCCATCAAATACAACAGGTTACCCCATTTTAGTATTGAAAATCAGGTATTTCTCCACTCATTCAAGGATTAGTTAATTCGCCGCTGTATATGGGCATTTACAGGTATACAACACATTTTTGCCTTACCTTTGCGCCAGAAAATCAAGGTTTGGGACCATTTTATTAATTCTATTCAGATATGAAGAAATTAAATATCGTTGTGTTGGTCGTCATCGCAGTTGTAATCGCACTACTGATCAGCCAATTAGGAGACTTCTCTACTTATGAGACCATCAAATCAGCCAGAGCAAAAGAAGGCAAGACAGTGACGGTTATCGCCAAGCTGGATAAAAATACCTTAAAATATGATCCGGTTAAAAACCCCAATTATATGACCTTCCAGGTAATCGACACTTTGGGTGATCGTATGCCAGTAGCCTATTATTACGAAAAGCCGACAGATATGGAGAAAAGTGAACGTATTGTCCTGAAAGGTAAAATGGACAAAGACGGCATTTTCCAGATCCGGGAACAAAGTGGCATCCTGCTTAAATGCCCCTCCAAATATAAGGATGATCCTAACGCCATGAAGCAAGACTTCAGTGCCAGCAGATAGCATTGCAGTAAACTTCCATAACTTTTCAGGGAAAAGTTAAGCAGATTCATTTCCATTCACAGTTTTATTCAATCCAGACATGACCTATACAGGTGAGCATTTATTACCCGGCCAATTGGGACACTTAGCAAGTATTGTTTCCCTGGTGGTCTCTCTTATTGCAACATTTGCATTTTTTAAAGCTAACCGGGCTGTCATCCTGGAAGAAAAGAAAAGCTGGCTGCGTATGGCCAGAACAGCTTTTTTCATAGAAGCATTGGCTGTAGTAGTCACCATCGGCTGTCTTTACTATATTCTTTCCAATAATCTCTTTGAATATTATTACGCCTGGAGCCACTCAGACAAAACCCTGCAGACTGAATATATATTCTCCTGTCTCTGGGAAGGCCAGGAAGGCTCCTTTTTACTCTGGACATTCTGGCATTGCCTGTTAGGTATCATTATAATTGCCAAAGGAGGAAAATGGGAAGCGCCTGTTATGACAGTAGTGAGTTTTGCCCAGTTCTGTCTGGCAACCATGATCATCGGCGTTTATGTATTCGGACTTAAAATCGGCAGCGACCCCTTCTTACTGATGCGGCAAAAAGGCATTTTAGATAATGCACCTGTTTTTATCGACCAGGCAACTGGTTTATTTAAACAGGACTACCTCAAATATCTCAAAGATGGCCAGGGACTGAATGCAACCCTTCAAAATTACTGGATGGTCATCCACCCGCCGATTCTCTTCTTGGGATTTGCATCTACCACTATTCCTTTTGCCTATTGCTTCAGTGGCCTTATGAATAAAGACCATAGCTGGACAAAACCAGTCCTTCCCTGGGCAGCCTTCAGTGGTGGTATCCTGAGTTTAGGGATTATGATGGGTGGGGCCTGGGCCTATGAAAGTTTGAACTTTGGTGGCTATTGGGCTTGGGATCCTGTAGAAAATGCTTCTATGGTACCTTGGCTGATTATGGTGGCAGGGATACACTGTAATCTGGTGTTTAATCACTCCAAGTACTCGCTTAAGACAACCTATTTGTTCTATATTTTGTCTTTTAGCTTTGTGTTGTATTCCACTTTCCTTACCAGAAGTGGCATATTAGGTGATACATCCGTGCATGCTTTTACCGGAGCAGACATGAGTGCACAGCTGATTACTTTTATTCTGGTCTTTTTCTTACCGGCGATCTATTTGTTCTTTAAGAACAAAAGCAGCATGCCGACGCTTAAAAAAGAAGAAGAATTATATAGCAGAGAATTCTGGATGTTTATTGGATCGCTGGTACTTTTCTTGTCGGCCTTGTTGATTATCGGCCAGACTTCAATGCCTGTATTTAATAAGATTTTCGGCACCAAGATCGCTCCCCCTGAGGATCCCAAATTTGCCTATAACAAAATACAAATCTTTATAGCATTTGTGTTGGGTATGCTGACGGCTATTACGCAGTTTCTTAAATACAAAAAAACAGGCAAAAAAGACCTCAAAAGGCTGTTAGTGCCAACGCTGATCGCGCTGGCCCTGACAATCATTTTCTGTCTGATAATAAAAATTGATTATTATACCCATGGAGCAGGCTTCCTAGTCGCTCTTTATCTGACGACCTTTGCTGCGATCTACGCCATTGTAGGTAACTTTAGCTACATCTTCGCCGTGCTGCGTGGAAAGATTAAAACTGCAGGTGCCAGTGTTGCACATATAGGATTTGGCTTATTGCTGTTTGGCGTATTAATTTCTTCCAGTAAAGAGCTGATTTTAAGTCATAATACAACCGGCATCACCTTGTTTGAGAAAACCAAGGATGAAGATCCGGCTGAGAATATTACTTTGTTTAAAGGCGTGCCCATTGATATGGGCAGGTATATGGTCACCTTTGTCGGTGATTCAATGAATACCAGGGACAAGCAAAGAGTTTTTACGGTTCATTTTAAAGGGAAGACCAATGGGGAAGAATTCACTTTGCACCCTTACTGGCTGAAAAACAACCGCCAACAGGAAGGATATGGAGCGACCCCGGATTCTAAACATTTTTGGAATAAAGATATTTACACTTACGTATCCTCCTGGCAAAAAGAAGGCATGGATACCACCACCTTCAGGCCAGCTGAACTGGCTGTGGGCGATACAACGTTTTACTCAAACGGGATGATTATCCTAAACAAAGTAAATGTAACTCAATCGGCCGCCACTAAATCCGGCAATGATTCCTCCATGGTGATGGGGCTAGATATGACCGTTGTGGCAAGAGATGGCTCTAAGTTCCCGGCCAACCCTAAAGTATTGATCAATAAAGACAAAGCAGATGTTATTGCTGATACGGTACTAGCGCAAGGCCTGGTCATTAAATTCAATAAGGTGTTAAATGACAAGAACGGTAAGCTGGAAATCGGCGTTAAGGAAAGCAATTCCTTAAATGATTCGCTGACCTTAAAAGTCATTGAATTCCCGTTAATTGGCGCTGTTTGGCTGGGTGTAATCGTCATGGTAATCGGCTTTTTTATGAGTGTTTACCAAGGCTATCGTAAACTTAAATTATCGAAATCGACACGCTAGTTCATTAAAAGGGACTTACCTTTGAGTAGAACAGCCTCATTTAATGAGACTTTGTAGCGGACCAAAAAAGAAAAGCAATGAAAAAGAAACACATACCTACAACAAAGTTTTCTACCAAAAGCAGAGGAGTGCTTTTAGGTGTTTCCATGCTGTTTTGCCTGCTAATTCTCAACCTTTCAAATCTGATGGCACAATGCGCGCTCTGTACGAAAACCGCGCAGCAACTGGGCGATGGCCCTGCCGCCGGTCTGAATAAAGGTATTCTTTATTTAATGGTGATCCCACTGGGCATTCTTTCCATTATAGGTATAAAATGGTATAAAAAAGAAAAAGTTACAAGGACAATGGAGGATGGTGAGCAGTAAGAAGCTACCATTAAAAGCCCTAAATAGAACTGTTCAATTTACGTTTGTCTTTAATCGCATATTCTACCTGGATCTGTAACAGCATTATCTTCAGAACCAGATTTTGGGCTCGTTCGTCCAGCTTTAATTTTTTGGGGTTATTGGAGGAGAAATCAGTAACCCGCCGCCTTTCCGGCATCAAAGATTGTTGCCTCAATTTAAATATTACTACCGGAAGAAAAATGAATAGATAACTCACTTAAACCCAAATAGCCATAATTTGGTGGTTTTGCTAAAAAATAATGACCAAAGAACAAAAAGAAAAAATAGGCCATTCGAGTATTTTGTTGGCAACCAATATCCCAAATCTCGATATATCTAAGCTACTCAATCTCATTTATCTAATGGATGAGGTCTCCGTTAAGGAGCGAGGAATTCCGTTTTTCGGTTTAAGTTACCAAATTTGGCAATCAGGCCCCGTAAACCAAGAATTGTATATTGACCTCCATAATGGCGCAAAATTTTTCAGTGCTTATTTTATGGTTCGGCAAACCCTAAACAGCCCTCGAATCATTGCACTGAGCAAGTTCAAGGATGATGAATTCAGCGATAGCGATATTGACATACTTGAAAGACTAAGCAAAAAATTCAAATACATTTCCGCCAAAGACCTTGCAGTAATAGCGAAACGCCCCTGCTCTTTATGGTATAGAAAAGCCAAAGAAACAGGCGTGCTGGACTTATTGAATCAAGGCATTGCAAACTGCTCTGAAATAGATTTAAACCTTAGCGACCTGCTATTGGGTCAAGAGGAAAAAATATCAAGTACAAAGAACATAAAAAATTCCAAATGGTTTTTGAAGCCCTTTCAAAAGCACATTAAATTCTACCAACTGGGTTGTTACTGGCATTCCCGCTATCAACATATTTTCCTGAACAGCTAAGATCGTGATACCAGCATTATCATTATCTTTAGCATGATGCAAAGAGCAAATTATTCTTTTAGAGAAACAAGCAGACTTTTTCGACCAGCATTCCTGTTTAGTTTCCTGCCAGTATTTGTAATCATGGCCTGGCTCTTTTTTGATCAAAGAGCCAAACGTGATAATTTAGGCGTGATTCTAAGTATAGTGATAATCGTTATTTGCATCGCAGCCCTTTGTTTTATGTTTCTTCTAAAACTTACGACAACAATAACTGATGAAGGTATCGCATTCAAATATGCACCAACCATGCGCCAATTTAAGATTTACCCGTGGGAACAGATTGCGTCTGTCAGCATTGTCAGTTATAACCCTATCCAAGATTTTGGCGGCTGGGGCCTGAAAAAGAGCAAAAAATATGGCAAAGGCTATACCACTAAAGGAAATAAAGGTCTCTGGATACAACTTACTGATGGGCAAAGCATTTTATTATCCGTATTTGCAACAGAAAATATAAAAACAATCCAGCCGCATTTCCTAGCTAAAAAATTACTTCAATAATTCGAAAATATAGTTCTGCATAATTGTATTTTTCATAAAATTCAAAAAACGGAATATGGTAATTATATATTTATATTTATATACATCCCATTTCTGCCCCTCCACTCTTCAAAAAAGCCTCACCCATCCCTTTCAATTGTAACACTCGAGCAAAAAACCATAATAATTCGTTACTCAATTATCAAATAATCATAATAATTCTTTATTCAAATATCATATAACCATAACAATTTGATATTCCAACATAACAATTACAATTACAATATATTGATATTCAAACAAAAGCATTAAATTTCATAACCAAAAGTAGCGCCATGCCCAATTCACTCCACCACTTGATGACCCTTCTAATTCAATTCTCTAAGTTTGGGGCTTGGAAAGTAGAAAAGGGGCGGGCGCATTTTGGGAGGGATTTTCAATTAGCCGTTAATTGTAAACAACAGCACTGCTGTTTACAATTCATGATGCCCCTCATATAAAACCATGTGCTATCCTCAAAAAGTCCCCTTAAGTGCTCCTTAAAATTGCCATAACCCTAGGGAATTCCTTTATTTTCCGCAACCTGGACACATTTTCAGGCAATTGTAATATCTTCGTATCCATAATAAAAGCTTACGTCCATTGCAAGCGATCGTCTATAAATCTACCGGTAGTTGGTATATCGTCAAAACGCACGATGGCAAATCCTATCGTGCCCGTATCAAAGGGGCCATGAAGCTGGACGGCATTACCTCCACAAACCCGATCGCGGTAGGCGACAAGGTAGAAATCATTACAGACACCGAAAGCGAACAGTCCGTGGTGATCACGGAGATTAAAGAAAGAGATAATTATATTGCCCGGGTCTCCCCACACAATAAAAATCAGCATCATATCGTCGGTGCTAATCTGGACCAGACGCTCTTATTTGCCACATTACGTAATCCAAAGACTTCCAGCGGGTTTATTGACCGGTTTCTGATATCAGCCGAAGCCTTCCACGTACCAGCCATCCTGGTTTTTAATAAAATTGATATCTATCGTAAAAAGGAAATCGAGCAATTAGAGCTTTATACCGCATTATATAGCAAAATTGGGTATAAAGTCATGCTGATCAGTATGGAAACCGAGCAAGGTCTCACTGATTTAAAATACCTGCTAAAAGACAAAACGACTTTGATTAGCGGCCATTCAGGGGTGGGCAAATCCACCTTTATCAATGGCGTCCACCCCGAAGTCACCTTAAGGACAGGCGAGGTCAGTGGCTGGAGCGGCAAAGGCATGCATACCACTACTTTCTCAGAGATGATCGATCTACCTTTTGGCGGTAAGGTCATTGATACACCTGGTATCCGGGAGTTTGGGGTGCTGGATATTTCTAAACAAGAGCTATCCCATTATTTTCCAGAAATGCGCGCCCTGCTGCATAACTGCAAATTCAATAACTGCCTGCACCTGGATGAACCAGAATGCGCAGTAACCAAAGCTGTCATACAAGGGGATATCTCCGAAGAACGCTATATCAGCTATTGTAAGATTATGGACAGCATTTCTGAGGTCAACTATTGATAAAAATAAAGGATCTTGTGGGTAAGAGACTACTTATCTGTCCATTCAGCCATTTGAGCGCAACTTTATAATATGCATTACCGCTTTTGGTCAAATACACAAAAACAGCCAGGTTAGGCCCTATCCGTTTCATATAATAGTAATCTTACCTGGCCGTGGCTTATGAATTATGAATTCCTAAAACTAAAATTTGCGCAATCGGGGTAACACGAGCCCCCCAAAAACCGGCTGCTTAACCTGGATTGTTTTCATCGCTGCTGCCCTCTTGATACCAACTGGTATACAGCAGGTAATTATGGGCAATTCTTTCAATCTCGCCCTCCAGCAAATCTGGAGAAATTTCCCGGATTTTTTTGGCAGGGACACCCGCATAAATACATCCTTCTTCTACAATGGTATTTTTAAGTACCACAGCTCCGGCTGCAATAATAGAATTCTTATGAATAATAGCCCCGTCCATAATCACGGCACTGATACCAATCAGCACATTGTCATGAATATTACAACCATGAATCACCGCATTATGACCTATGGAGACATTATCTCCAATGGTGGTAGTTGACATCTCATAGGTACAGTGAATCACCACATTGTCCTGGACATTCACTTTATTGCCGATTCTAATTGAATTCACATCACCTCTGACGACACTGCCGAACCAGAAGCTACAATCATTGCCTGTTTTTACGTCACCAATTAATGTTGCCGTCGGTGCGATATAATTATTCTGACCGAACTCGGGTGTTTTCTCTCTTACGGTAATTATCATAATTGAATATTTTGCATTGATGGTTGTGCAGCTCCGGCTATCGGTGTTGCTTTTCTATTTATAATTATTGCTGTCCCAGTTCCTTATTAATGGCATCGAGCACTTGCTTTTCAGACCAATCCTGTGGTAAAAATTTCTGACCGGTTACCTGCTCAAATAATTCTATATACCTTTTGGAGATCTGATTGACCCAGGCGTCGGTCATCTCTGGTACAGTTTGCCCCTCTTTGCCCATAAAATTATGCTCAATCAACCATTCCCTGACAAACTCCTTACTTAATTGTTTTTGCCTTTCACCTGACGCCTGGCGGGCTTCAAAACCTTCTTTATAGAAATACCGGGAAGAATCCGGTGTATGGATTTCATCCATCAGGTAGATCTTTCCATCCAGTAATCCGAACTCGTATTTTGTATCTACCAGGATCAGCCCTTGTTTGTCGGCCATTTGACGTCCCCTGTTAAAGAGTGCCAGCGAATAGGCCGCAAGTTCCTCCCACTGCTGCGCACTGCATAGACCAGTAGCAATGATCTGTTCTTTGGAGATATCCTCATCATGACCTTCCTCCGCTTTGGTAGAAGGAGTGATAATTGGCTGAGGAAAAAAATCATTCTCTTTTAAGCCCTCAGGCAATGCAACGCCGCAGAGTTCTCTAAGACCGCTATTATATGTTCTCCAGGCATGGCCGGTCAGATTACCTCTGACGACCATCTCAATTTTAAACGGTGTGCAGGTTCGTCCTACTGAAACATTGGGCGCAGGCGTAGCCTGCAGCCAATTAGGACAGATATCACGGGTGGCATTGAGCATATACGCAGCCACTTGATTTAAGACCTGACCTTTATAAGGGATGGGCCTTGGTAGAATCACATCAAAAGCAGAGATACGATTGCTGGCCACCATTACCAGGCGGTCAGTCCCAATATAATAGACATCTCTTACTTTGCCTTTGTAAAATCCGGATTGCTCTTTAAAATGAAACTGAGGCATAAAGGATTAAATATTAGTGTGTAAAAATAACGGAATTGTTTTAAATTCTGATGTCGATTGTGTAAAACGTTGGTTAAACATCAATTTATTTTGCAGGCCGGTTCAAGGTTTACGTAACATCATAACAGACAGCACAATATAGACTAAAAAGACCAGCGGAACAGCCAGCCAATGCAGCCACAAACCAAGGATGATCGCAAGTATAATCAACAAAAATTTTGGCCAGTTCTGGACAAAAGACAGATTTTTAAACTTCAGGCTCATCATGGGCAGTGTAGATATCATCAAAAAGCTGACAACGGCCACTACTGCGTACCAGAAGTAGGGCGCCTTTAGAAGTTCCTGCATGCCGCTAAGCTCCGTATTGATATAAATCAGCGGGAAAGCAGCAATCAGTATGCCGCCGGCCGGGATAGGCAGCCCCTCAAATTCAGTAGAAAAACTAGTCCCCAGATTAAATCTGGCCAACCGGTAAGCACCGGCTAGCGGCACCAATAGCGCCGGCAACAAATACCAGTAATTTATTGCGCTGTTACTTCCCCCCGTGCCCGTATAGCTGATCAGTAAAAATTCATATAAGATCAGCCCCGGGGCCACCCCAAAACTCACCAGATCGGCTAAAGAATCTAATTGCTTTCCCATCTCAGAAGTTGCACTTAACAGACGAGCAATCAGCCCGTCCAGAAAATCCACCACTGCGGCCAGGCAAATAAAAAGCGAAGCCACGCACATCCTGGCCACAGTCTCTTCAGCACTACTGCCAGCAGACAGACCTGGCAATCCCTGCAGGATCTGTATCACCGCCAGACTACCAAATACCAGGTTCAGTAGCGTAAAACAATTGGCTATGTGTTTTCTCATTCAAAATTTTTTGGATGGCAAAATTACAAATAAATACGCTGGAAATACCCAAACTGACCTATGGCCAGCTTCGCCCAAAGCCTCCCTGCCTTAAAAAGCGAATAGCGCTTAGGAGGCACGGCTAAATCGGCTTACCTGCTTTTCATGTATTTTTCAATCTCTTCTATTGTAATTGGAATATTTTCATCAGATCCTTATTGCCGCTTCTGGTGAGTAAATAATTATTCTCAATACGGATGCCCGTCTTTTCTTCAGCGATGTAAATGCCCGGCTCAATCGTTAATACGGCACCGGCCTTTAAAGGGACATACTTATCATGTACATCATGCACATCCACCCCTAAATGGTGAGAAATACCATGGTAGAGATATTTTCGGTAAGCCCTGTTTTTGGGATCTTCATTTTTTACATCTGCCTTTGTCAAAAGACCAAGCTTAATGAATATTTTGGTTGCCTGCTCCCCTACCTTTTCATGATATTTATCCAGGGTAATGCCTGGCTTCAGGATGGACGCACAGTATTTATGCAGCTCCAGGCAACCGTTATAGAGCATTTTTTGCCTTTTGCTAAACACACCACTGATCGGCACCGTACGGGTTAAATCCGCATTATAACCGCCATAACGAGCCCCAAAATCCATGAGTATTAATTCCCCGGCCTCACACTTTTGGTTATTATCAATATAGTGCAGGATTCTTGCCCGGTCGCCGCTGGCCAGAATACTGGGATATGCTTCACCACTGGCACGGTTAGAAATGAATTCATGAAGGATCTCCGCTTCTATCTCAAATTCAAATACACCCGGCTGAATAAATCCAAGTATTCTTTTAAAGGCTTTATCAGTAATATCAATGGCTTTTTGAATAACGGTTACTTCCTGCGTAGTTTTAACCATTCTAAGACTTCGGGTAATGGCGGCTGCTCTTAAATATTGATGCAACGGATACCTCGCCTTCATCTGAGCGATAAAGCGGTAATCCCGGGTAGGCACCCCTACAACTCCCTTATCATGCTCATTACTATTAAGATAGATATTTTCTGCAATATGAATGATCCCCGGTAAATAACTGTCCAGTTCATCGAGCCAGATCACTGATTTAATGCCAGAAATCGCCTGGCCCTGCTCAACACTCAGCCGGTGACCAATCCATTTTTCCTTAAGTTCACTTGGACGCACCAGCACGAGCACTTCTTTCCAGGCAGGATCCGGATGATCTGGAAAAAGCAGCAACATCGTATCTTCTTGCTGGATCCCGGTCAACCAATACAGATCACTATTTTGAACAAATCCAAGCGTGGCGTCCGCATTGGCCGGCATCTCATCATTACTGTTGAAAATCGCTATACTGTCCGGCTTCATTTCTTTGACAAAGCGTCTTCTGTTTTCTGTAAATAAAGCGCTGGGTAAGGGTAAATGTTTCATGGTAGAATATTAAGTCTTCTGTAATCCGGAGCAAAGTGCCGTTAAACAGCATCAAAATTGTAAAGGTAATCCATCTAAAATTGCCGTTCTTTTCAACCTTATTGCCTTTAATTTTGATTTGCAACCTTTGCCTTTGGGTCCGTTTATTTTATTCTATGATCAAATCTAATTTTATTAATTGCAATGTACAGTATATCCCGCAAAATTGATGCGAGATCCCTGTCAGGCCTTGCCTGACAGGGTCAATCTTAACATTGTCCTGAACCTGTCAGCTGGTATAAAGCCCACCAGATTCTACAATACAGCCAATTTTTCCCTAATTCCAAAAAATTATATACCCTTCCGACTATTATCCATCTAATTACCGCCATTTTTCCTGCTTTTTACCTGCTATTTTATGGGGTTCAATTTGACTGGTAGCTTCCGACCAATCATCTTATCTTTGTGCCTTATGGATAACATAGACAATATGACTAGTACAAATAGAAAAGTAAGAACAAGATTTGCACCCTCTCCGACAGGGGGGCTTCACTTAGGCGGTGTGCGCACTGTCCTGTTTAATTATCTGTTTACCCGGCAACATAACGGGCAGTTTATACTTCGTATCGAAGACACAGACCGGACACGCTTTGTGGAAGGCGCCGAAGCGTATATATATGAGACCCTGGCCTGGTGTGGGCTTAATCCTGACGAGAGCCCTGCCATCGGCGGTCCGTTTGGACCTTACCGTCAAAGTGAAAGAAAGGCGATCTATGGCCGTTACGCCGAGCAGCTGATTCGGGATGGATATGCCTATTACGCTTTTGATACGCCAGAAGAGTTGGAAGCCATGCGTACGCAATATAAAACAGCAGAAAACCCTTCCCCCAGATATGACAGCACGCTACGAGGGAAAATGCATAACTCACTGACGTTAAGTTCGGAAGAAACTAAAAAATTACTGGACGCCGGCACAGCTTATGTTATCCGCCTCAAGGTCCCCGAAAATGAGACCCTTCGTTTTACCGATATGATCCGCGGAGAAGTCGTATTTAATAGTTCAGAAACGGACGATAAAGTACTGCTTAAAGCAGACGGCATGCCCACCTATCATCTGGCGGTGGTCGTGGACGATCACCTGATGGAAATCACGCATAGTTTCCGGGGAGAAGAATGGCTACCCAGTGCACCAGTGCATATTTTGCTCTGGAAATACCTTTTTGGTCTGGAAAATATGGTGACCTGGGCCCATCTGCCGCTGATTCTAAAACCCGATGGCAATGGCAAACTCTCTAAAAGAGATGGAGACCGTTTAGGTTTCCCGGTATTTGCCATGAACTGGACAGACCCAAGAACCGGCGATTTTACAAAAGGTTACAGAGAACTTGGCTTCCTGCCGGAGGCTTTTGTCAATATGTTGGCTGTTCTGGGCTGGAATGACGGTACAGAGCAAGAGTTGTTTTCTATGGAAGAATTACTGCAAAAATTCTCTGTCGAAAAAATCCACAAAAAGGGCGCTAAATTTAATTATGAAAAAGCACTTTGGTTCAATAAAGAATGGATCAAAAAACTATCTGCCGACCAGTTAAAACCGCAGGTTATTTACTGGCTGAAAAATGCCGGCATTGACATCAGTGGCAAAGAAGATCAATTGCCTGGCATTATCGAACAGGTAAAAGATCGCTGTACCCTGCTCAGCGATTTTGTAGAGCAAACATCCTTTTTCTTTCAGGCACCCGAAAAGCTGGATCTGGATGCAGTCTTGAAAAAATGGAATGACCAGAAAAATAGTTTCTTTATTGAGCTGATCCGCGGTTATGAACTGGCCACCGATTTTACGCCAGAAAACCTGGAACACAGCTTTAAGGAGCTTGCAGCTGCCAGTCAATTGAAACCTGGGGAGCTGATGCTACCTTTAAGGATCATGCTGGTAGGTGGAAAATTTGGTCCCCATGTTTTCGATATCGCGGCGGCTATTGGCGCAAAAGCAACCATCAGCCGTATTAAATACGCGCTTAGTTTATTGGAAAACCATTCAAAAGATGCATAACGCATTGAAAAAATAATCAACTGTCTACCTTATCCAAATTACTCATAAACAAAATTAATCATGTCTAAAATTGCCATTATTGGCGGCGGAAATCTTGGATCCGCCATCGCCGAAGGGTTGCTCAGCAGTGGTTTTACCACCCCTGATAATCTCTATGTTACCCGAAGAAACACCAGCCTTCTGGAAGGCCTGAAAGCAAAAGGAGTGCATGTGCTCAGTGATAACCAAAAAGCAAGTGCCAGCGCAGATTATATCATTTTGGCTATTAAGCCCTTTCAGGTAAGTGAAATCATCCATGAGATCAGCCCGGTACTGGAGGGTAATCGCCATACCCTGATCAGTGTAGTCACCGGCGTATGGATCCAGGACCTGGTAGAATTAACTGCAGGCAAACTGCCTATTGTCCGGGCAATGCCCAATACCGCTATTGCCATTCAGGAAAGTATGACCTGTACCTGCATGCATAAGGTCACTGAGACCCAGCAAAAGTTCGTTACCGATCTTTTCAACCAACTAGGCAAAACCGTAGAAATTGACGAAAAACTCATGGATGCCGCCACAGTGCTGGGCGCTTGCGGGACTGCCTTTGCCATGCGTTATATCAGGGCCAACATCCAGGGCGGCGTAGAAATCGGTTTTAATGCCAAAGTTGCAGCGGTTATTGCCGCCCAGACCGTCAAAGGGGCTGCTGATTTACTATTGCAGCACCACACCCATCCGGAACAGGAAATTGATAAAGTAACCACGCCCAAAGGATGTACCATCGCTGGTCTAAATGAGATGGAACATAGGGGATTGAGCTCCTCCATTATCCGGGGCATTACGACCAGCTACAAGAAAATTGTAGAGAAAATGTAGGCATTATCAGATGGCTTAACCCTGTTGTGGCCGTATCGACCTGCATCTGCACCAACAGAACAATTAAAAACCAGTCAATACGATAACAGCAACTTCTGGCAAAGCTTTTAAAAGAAAAGGAACATGATAAAAAACAAATATCCATTAGTCTTGCGGCACTGATCCTGGCTGCTGCAAGTAGTTGTATCACCATAAAAACAAATGGACACGAGCCGGCGACTGCCGCTTCCAGGTCCACTTCGGCCGCCCTGAGCCCTGATCAGCTGATCGCCGGCGGCAAATTATTTACAGCCGTCTGGATGCAAAAATCTGCTGAATACAAAGCGCTTTGTCTGCAGGCATTTCAACTGGCAGATCTTAGACTCACCCAGATACTGACTTACCAAAAACCAATGAGGCCACTGGCCATTGTAACAGACATTGATGAGACCTTTTTAGATAATAGCCCCTATGCCATCCATCAGGCTTTACAGGGCAAGGATTTTGATCCAGCCAGCTGGAACGAGTGGGTAAATCAGGCCAGTGCAGATACAATCCCTGGAGCATTTTCATTTTTTCATCATGCGGCTGCGCAAGGTGTCACTGTTTTTTATGTTACCAACAGAGATCAGGCAGGTAGAGCAGCCACCCTTAAAAATCTAAGAAAATTCAATTTTCCCAATGCAGATGACCAGCATTTGTTAACCATGGCAGCCACTTCCAGTAAGCAGGCACGAAGAGATAGCATCTCCGAGCATTACACCATTGCATTGCTATTGGGAGATAACCTGACAGACTTCTCTGCCTTATTTGACAACCATCCCACTGCGGCTGAACGGACCAGTGCAGTACTAAACCATAAGGAGGCTTTTGGAAAGAAATTTATAGTGCTTCCTAATCCCAATTATGGCGATTGGGAAAATGCGCTTTATCAATACAAACATTTGAGCCCTGCTCAGAAAGCTGCTGCCTTTAAAAAGGCAGGCAAAAGCTATTGAAGCTGCGCTAATCAATCTACAACTTAAAGTATTTAATTGATAAACCAGGTCAATTTTCAGCCACATTTATTTTGTCCGTGGTTTATAGTTTACCTGGTTTTTTGTTCTTTTTGAATGGCGTATAATATTTTTCGTAGAACTGCTTTTTGGCGTCCCGATAACTACGAACCCCACCGATTTTTTTCAACAGATAAATATAATACCAGGCAAAGTCTATCTGGAAGGGCTTAAAGCCACTTCTGGCACTTCTGGGATACAGATGATGGTTGTTATGCCATTCACCGGCAACAATACCCGGCCATAATTGGTTCACAGATTTATCATCGGTATTAAAATCAGTAAAAGCACGTTGTTTGTCCTTTCCTTTTCCATGCCCTTCGTAATTAAAGGTACGAACACCAATAGCCCAGAAAGCGGCAGCACCAAAAATAGTGCATACCAGCATGAATCCTCCGATCAGATAACAGACGGTTAACCAAAAAAGCCAGTTAAACAAGGTCACCATAATTGCCCTGCCAGGATGGACATAAGAGCCCCAACGCTTATAACTTGCATAAGAATTACCGGTAACACCGGTATGGTGCATCATTTGACGCACTTTTTCATAATCCTTATCAGAAAGATCTTTCGCAATTGGCTGATGATTGACATCGGCCAAGAAACAATAAAGAAAACCGCCATTGGCATTATAAGGATCACCAGGCTGGTCTGATTTTGCATGATGTACATGATGAGAAATCACATAAATTTCTTCAGGGATCATCTGTATAGTCAAATGCTGGGTGATAAAGCGCCAAAAATTGTTTCTAAAAGTATAGGCTTTGTGTGTACAATAACGGTGATGCCATATGGTGCCATGTGTGCCCATAATGACCATACCGTAAATAAAGGCAATAAGGAGGGTCCACCAATTTAAATACAGCACCAGAAATAATATAAAAAAAGGTACCAAGGCTACAACTTTTATCCAACTGAAAAAAGGGAGCCAGTTTTTGCGATCCTGTGTAATATTCAGGCGGGAAAAAAATTCTTTAAAAATCTGTAGGGTTGATGGCTTTGAAAAAGAACCATCGGGCGTGCGCCAGCCATATACAGGTGGCTGTAATACATAATCTAAAAATGGCATAGGGAAAATGGAGTATTAAGTCAGCAATAGCGCAATCAAATCATCATAATAAGCCTCAACTGACATCCTTAATACCCAAAATGAGCCTTTATCCAAGGAAAATATATTGATTTTAGATATTGCGTCAATTTAAAAATAAAAGCCAGGCAGCTTGCCTGGCTTTTACAATAAAATATTACCAGCGGCTTTTGCCGGCATATGATCCAGAAGGTTTGCTACGTTCTTCACGTGGCTTGGCCTCACTGACTCTCAGTGGTCTGCCATCGACAGATCCACCATCCAATGATTCGATTGCTTTTTTTGCTGCTTCGTCATCGGGCATTTCAACAAATCCAAAACCACGGCTTTTGCGGGTTTCTCTGTCAAATACAATTTTGGAAGAATCTACAGTGCCGAATTCCTCGAAAAAGCCTCTCAGGTCATCATCATCGATCTGAAAGCTAAGGTTTGAAACATAAATGTTCATAAAAAATAATTAATGATAAATAAAATCTAAGAAATGACAGAGGATGTCAAAGGAAGAGATACTGAACTATTAAATTAATGAGTAAGATATCGTCCGCGTACAATGCGCTGTAAAAACCTAAATATGAACGAAGGTACATTAAACATTTCCAAACAAGGAAATTCTTTTTTCAGATTACGAGAACAATCTGACTTTATTTTACTGTAGCGCTATCACTATCAGTGGATTCGGTGGATTTGGATTAATAAAATAATTTCAAAATTTATGGGAAAATTGGCTGTTTTGTAAATAAACAGGTGCTTTTGGCCTGCATAAAAAGCAATAAAAGCCAAAAGCACCCATCCACATTACCATTATAATGGTCAGTTATCAGGCTCCCTTTAAGGAAGGCGATTTAAAATTTAAGGGTACCACCACTTTAAAGCTGATATTTCTGCCCATATTAAAAATGCCCGGTTGAACCCCCTCAGGTACAGTAGGATTATCAAAGTATTTAAGCCGACTCATATTGGACTGGTAGTTCTTATCGAGTAAATTGGTGGCTTCAACATATAAGGAGAATAATTCTTTCCCTTTTTCTGACATCACCTTACCGCCCAATCCAGCGCCCAGAAGATTATAACCAGCTGTATAGGTTTCGGTGCCGTAGGCAGCGAAGAATTTATCCTGTTGGTTATAATGATCCAGTGCACAGAACACATACAGGTTCTTAAAGGGACCAAATCCTTTATTCCACTCTCCTTTTAATTCAGAGTGGGTATGCAGTGGTGGAATAAATGGCAGGTATTTTAGACTATCTGCCACTGCTGCGCCCGTTCCCAGGTTTGTACCATAGGTCAGCGTCAGGGAATTGGCAAAATGCAACCATTTAAAAGGATGTACATCCACATTAAATTCTCCCCCCATTATTCGGGCTTTGCTCTGTACATAAGTAAACTTACTATATTGGCCCTGAGGATCACTATTACCGCTGGCATCTACCCTTTCCGGATTGCCGTTTTCATCCACGATCTGTTGCTGATAGATATAATTCTCTATATGATTCACAAATACCTCAGCACTGGCGGTCAGCTTGGGTAATGTAAGGAACGCCCCCATATCCCCCTGTACACTGTATTCAGGTTTAAAATCACTATTACCTACGTGATAAATCTGGCTCCCCGGATCCGCCCCATTGGCAGAGAGCTCTGCAATGCTGGGCGATCTGAACCCTGTGGATACGTTCGCCTTTAACAAAAAGGCAGAAGAAAAGTTATACGTTGCGCCCAGGCTGCCTGAAGGTCCATTAAAATGCTTGTGCATGGCAGCAAACTGCTGGCTGACATTTGGCTGATTTAAAGGATCCTTTCCTGTGTATAAGCTGGGGAAGGTTTCATCTGTATTATCGATATAAGCAGCCTTACCATTAAATGAACGGGTATCGTATCTGGCTCCTGCTGATAAATCCAATTTACCCAAGGTTCTTTTAATCACGAAAAACGGTCCAAAATCAAATTGGTGATAGGCAGGAATCGGAAAATCCGTCCCATCACCAAAACCGTTGTCCTGATACATACCGTTGACGCCAACTGTCGCTTCGTAGCCTGCCCCCATCACAAAATTATATTTGGCATCATAAGTATAGGTCTGGAGTTCCAGGTTCAGACCAGGCAATTCAGGTCTGGACGGATGTGTAAACTCTCTTCTGTGGCTATATTGGTAGCCTAAATTGAGTAAAAGGTTTCCAGAACCCAATTTAATATTACTTGTATTGTAAATGCGATAAAGTTGCACTTTTTGATGGAGCGCCGGGATGGTATAGCTATTTAGTACGGAGGCCGGAACAATCTCTCTTTGCTCATCCTGTTCAGTGGTTTGCCGGGTAAAAGCCCTGGTAGCAGAGTCCCTACTACCATCTGGAATGGCCTGCTTATCATCATAAAGGGTAGCATGCAGATAGCTATAGCCCCATTTTTTGTTCAGCCCCAGCATGATCCTGGCATCCCTTTCCATAAAATTGGTTCCATAGACCCTGCCGTCATGTGCATTTTGGTAATTTTTGGCCGTTTTGGCAGAAGCAACGGCGCCCCAGACAACACCGCCTTGATTGCCCTGTAAGGCAACAGAACCGTTCCAAAGACCGTTATTGGTGCCATACACACCTGTTACCGTTCCTTTTATTATTCCTTCCGCTACAGTAGGCGCTGTAAGCAGGTTCACGACACCACCAATGGCATCAGGACCAAAACTCAAACTAGCAGGGCCTTTAATCACCTCTGCATTGTTAATCGCATTTTGATCTACCTCAATACCGTGTTCGTCGCCCCACTGCTGGCCTTCCAGACGGATACCGTTTTCAGCCGTTACTACCCGGTTATAGCCCAGCCCTCTGATAAAGGGTTTAGCGACATTTGGGCCCGTCGTTACAGCGCTGACTCCTGGTACGCTGGCCAGCTCTGCAATGACATTACCTGAACCAGCATGTACATCCATATAAGTTTTGCTGACTGCGACCATGGGAACGGGGTCTCTTTTAAGGTAGTTGCCTTTGAGAGGCCCGTTACAATCACCTGATCCGCTTCTACCCAGGATTCCTGCATGGCCACATCAAGTGTCTTCGGCTGGTCAAAATTTAATTTCTGGTTCACTGCCCCATAGCCAATGGCAGCAACATGAACCAGATAGATTCCTTTGGGCAGTTCCTTAAAAGCATAGTGGCCATTTGCATCTGAGACTGCCCCAATTTTCAGATCAGGGATCGTAATGGAAGCGCCCACAATCGGAGCCCCCGTTTTTTTATCGGTTATCACACCTTGGAGGGTTCCCGATTTAAACACATCTTCCGAACTGGAAGTATGGTTATTTATGACATCATTTCTAGTCGAGGATTTGGGCGTTCTGGCAATAACTGCCGTTGTCGTGCTGAATAATAAAACCATGATGGATAATGAACTACCCAGTTTATATTGCATGTCTTACTCTTTAATACCTGATGATAACCTATATAATATTGATAATCAACATAACAATGATATATAGGATGATTTGATATGCAATAATACGTTTACTTTTGCAACATTATTGCATTATGCAAAATGATACAATTTGCAACAATGTAACAAATGTCAGGTCTTAAATTTCTGCAAATTTTATTTGAAATACAGCAGCAAAATGTTGTTTCATACGCGATTTAACCTCCTCAATATCCACAGGACGGCCGAGTTCCTTTTGTAAAGAAGTCGCTTTTTTGCCCTGGATCCCACAGGGAACAATAAAATCAAAATAGGACATATCTGTATTGACATTAAAAGCGAATCCATGCATCGTCACCCATCTGCTGCAACGAATACCCATGGCGCAAATCTTCCTTTCAAAGCCTTTTTTATCCGGATCCAGCCAGACGCCTGTCTCGCCAGGGCTTCTATCCCCCTTTAAGCCATAATCTGCCAGTGTACGGATCATGACTTCTTCCAGGCTTCTGAGATACCAACCTAAATCCGTTTTAAATTGTTCCAGATCTATAATTGGATAACCCACTATCTGACCCGGTCCATGATAGGTAATATCCCCGCCCCTGTTTATATGAAAATATTCAATCCCTCTTTTTTCCAGGGACGCTTTTGATATAAGTACATTTTCTTCATGGCCGCTTTTCCCCAGTGTATATACATGATTGTGTTCCACAAAGAATAGTTCATTTTGGATTTTATCCGCCTGACCGGCTCTTTTAAGATCCGTTTTTTCCAGGAGCTTCGCCTCCTGAAAATCCCAGGCATCCTTATAAGACATCCTGCCCAGATCTTTAAAAACAACTTGTTTCATCCGGCAAAAATACGGCAATTCACCAAATACCCCACATCAGTAAAATCCAACGGCGTGGTAACCTTTAAGAAACCAAAGCAAGTAGCACTAATTATTTTTATAAATTTGTACCGACAAATCACAAAATCGCTTTTCGATTCCATGGGATTTCTTTACAATTGTTATGGTTTTAGCGCCGTAATGCAGGTCATCTTTGCAAAAAGATTTTATTAATATGATGAATTAGCATTGCTGATAAATGGTAACAAAAGCGAAACGCATTAAGGTTCCGACATATAAAAACACAAAGTCATGCATATAGAAAATAGCACAGAAAAAGATATACCAGAAATTTTCAGACTGTATAAGTTAGCCACTGCACTGCAGAAAGAAAAGTTTCCAGAAAACCAATGGCCAGAATTTGACCGACAGCTCATTGAAACTGAAGTAGCAGAAAAAAGGCAATTTAAAATAAACATTGACGGTAAGGTTGCCTGTGTCTGGGCCATTACCTATAGTGATCCGGAAATCTGGAAGCAGGATGATGGCGTATCCTCCATCTATATCCATCGAATCGCCGTGAACCCAGATTTCAGGGGGAACAATTATGTAAAACTCATCGTGGAGTGGGCCAAAAACTTTGCTCAGGATAAAAAGTTTATCAGGATGGACACCTGCGGTGAGAACCTAAAGTTAATTCAGCACTACCAAAACTGTGGATTTGAATTTCTAGGTATTAAAAAACTGCAACAAGCAGTGAACTTACCTGCCCATTATCAAAATGCAGATGTCTGTTATTTTGAAATCAAATTGTAAGAAATAAAGCAGATCAATTTTTTGATTAATGAATAATTATTGAAAATGGATCCAAATTTACTACAGGAGCATTTCAGGATGCTCCTGTAGTATTGTGCAACATAATAGTGCTTGCTATTCAGGCATTACACCCGTCTCACTAAGTCGAATACGAAACAGACGATAATACACCCATATAAGCCAAAACAAATTAGCAAATAGCACCTAAATTTCTTATTTTTGTTATTGATTTTTCTGATTTAATAAAACAGGGACAATGGGAAATTTTACTATGTGGCTGGTATTATTATTAGGATTCATTATCGGAGCGATACTGGTCTATTTATGGATGCGCAGCGCTTGGACTTCAAAGTCTGTTTATCAGCGTCTGGCGGACAAAAACCGACAAACTGAACAGGACCAGGCAGTGCTTACAGAAAAACTAAGTCAGGAAAAACTACAGGTCGTCACTTTGCAAAACGATCTTGCAGCACTAAGAGCAGCTCAGGAAAGGCAACTGAGTGAAAGTCGGCTCCTGCACCAAAATATATCTAAAGCCGAGGCAGGTGTACAGGCCCTGCAAGAACGGTTATCAGAGGCTACTACTGAAATCAATTATAAGAACCAGCAAATAGACCGCTTGCAGGAAGCCATTGTAGAGCTACGTTCAGATAAGGCTACCCTAACCGCCCAAAACCATTCCTTACTAGATAATCAGTCCAGGCAAGAAGAGCAGATGCAGGCGTTAAATCAGAAAGCCCATCTGGAGTTTGAAAAAATGGCTACGGAGATTTTAAAAGACCGTACCCAGAGCTTTACAGAGGCCAATAAAAACAATCTGGATCAACTGCTGCGACCCTTAGGTGAAAATATAGAAGGATTTAAAAAGATTATCCGGGAAACACATATTCAGCAAACCAAGGATCAGACCGAGCTGGGGACAAAAATATCTGAACTTATCCAGCAAACCAATCAGGTCAGCGAACAGGCCAATAACCTGGCGACTGCCCTGAAGGGGCAGGTCAAAAAGCAAGGCAACTGGGGAGAATTGATCCTGGAAAGCATTCTGGAGCAATCAGGCCTGGTTAAAGACCGTCAGTACTTTTTACAGGCTACGCTGAAAGATCCCAGTGGAAAACAATTAAGACCTGATGTCTTAATTAAGCTTCCCGGTGCCAGAACAATAATTGTAGATTCCAAAGTATCTTTATTGGCCTATGACCGTTACGTGGCCGCAGATACAAAAGAAGCTCAAAAATTGGCGCTCAAAGAACATCTGCAATCCATGTATCAGCATATTGATCAGTTGCATGGTAAAAACTATGACCAGATTGAAGAAGCACTTGATTTTACCATGCTTTTTGTACCCATTGAGCCAGCTTATTTATTAGGGATTCATGAGGACCCTGCCTTATGGGGCTATGCCTATAGCAAAAGAATTCTCTTGATCAGTCCAACGAATCTGATTGCCTGTCTTAAACTAATGGATGATCTCTGGAAAAGGGAAATGCAAAGTAGAAGTGCTCTGCATATTGTCAAACAAGGTGAAAAGATTTATGAAAAACTCATTGGCTTTACCCAATCTCTGGAAGCAGTAGGTGACCACCTGGGCAAAGCCCAGACAACTTATCAGAAAGCCATGGGACAGATGATGACCGGCAAGGGCAACTTGATTGACCAGGCGATCAAATTAAAATCTATGGGCCTCAAATCCTCCAAATCCTTTTCTAAAACATTGCTGGAGGGCCTAAGTGAAGAACTGGAAAGCACCCAGGAAGATCAAAATGAAGTGGAGAAACTGGAAGCGCACGCATCACAAACCTCTACCTCCCAGCGCTCAACAGTAACGACACCAATATCCGACAAAGCGCAGCCGGAAAATTCCGAGGAAAAAACAGGTACACATGACTTCGATAATACGGAGCTCTCCTAAAACTGATCGGATAAAACTAAAACTGGCTAATTAAAGCTTAAGGATATACGATTTATACTACTTCATTAAAACCCAGGCCTTTTGATCATGGCATGACTTTAATCTTATAGGCAGTTAGTAACCCAGGTAGCCCATCCATGGAAAAACTCGCTCCCTTGATTTGATTGTACTGCGGATGGATCTGGTAGTGGATAGCGCCTCTAAAATCAGCCTTTTCCAGATTGGTCTGGTCAAATTTTGCATCTGTCAGATCCGACCCCATAAACTGCGCCTCCTTGAGTACGGCTCCGCTAAAATCAACGCCTCGGAGCGAACAGTTTTGAAAAATTGCCTTATGCAACTTCAGATGATAAAAACTGCAATGGTCGAGTTTGCAATCAAAAAAACGCATTTCCAGTCCAAAAGTATGGCAACTATCAAACAATATACCCGCCATCTTACAATCCTTAAACTGTACTTGCTGGAAAATCGTTTGTTGCACACTCACCAAGGAAAGATCGCAATGATCAAACAGACAATCATAGTATTTAAGCCCTGAAAGTTTTGTTTTCTGAAAATTACTGTCAGAAAACACACAATTTTCATAGATGGCATCTTCAGTCTGCCAAAATCTGTCCGGCTCCATCACCCGTTCAAAACGCTGATCTTGTAGTAATTTTTCAATCATAAACATTTTTTATTTTTATACATGACTGATTAACAAAGAACAGTATATTAATTTTATTCATTTATAATCTTTCTTATGAATTATTTTGTAAAGCATGTCTTTTTTGGCACAATAATTAATACTAATGTAGTATATTTTATTGAGGAAAAACATTGTGTAGGTGGAGAATATAGTGCGTTTAGGTTTTTCCCAGAAGACCCCAAATTGAACTCGTCACCCTTGTAGCCGTTTAATAACCAACAGGTTACATACATTTGGAAAACTTATGGCCATTATTCTGGACGATCTCCGAGCAGATGCATTTACGTCGGTTTTGCAAGGAGGCTCACAAGATCACAAAACCGCATTCAACCTATTGGAAAAACTCCATAACACAGTAGATACTCAACCTCAGGAAAATACGAAAAAAATGATAGAACTCGTCATTGATGAAAAGACTGGCACTATGGTCGTCAGTGGCGCGAGTGGACCTGTAAAAATTTTCAATAGCTCCCGAAAACTCTTATTAATAAAAACAGCCCAAGATAAACAAGCTGCCTTTAAAATCAGCCATCTTAAAAAAGGAAGATATCTATTGGAAGCTGAACACCAGTTTTTTGAATTTGTCAAATAGTTGATAAATTTTTTATGCATGCGAACCGAAAAAGCCGGCACCGAAACCAAAATTTCCTTGCTGGCTTTTTTTTGTCCTTTCTGCACCGTACTTATTTAACGTGTATCGGTTTCATTGGGGAGACCCGTAATGACTTTTGAGTTCTTTCCTGTTTACCCTTCTGCTGCGCTGCCTGCTTATCCCCTAAACAGGGTATTTTTGTCTTTACAAGCACTTATTATGGGCTTTCTTATTGGTTTAATGCCTAAATAACCGGAAATTTGAATTCAGATGAATTCAGGCTTTCATTTATTTAGTTATTTTTTAGCCATTTCCTAAATCTGTATTTACTTTTGATGAAACTGTCTGCCCATATAACCCGAAATGTACCCAGAAAGTCAGTTTACACCAGACTTATAGCCTTGAGCTGGCTATTTGCAGGTTTATTTTTATTGTGCCAGCCTGCCAGTGCGCAAACCCATTATCTTGACAGCCTGAAAAAGGCTATCCAAAGTCCAAGTATCACAGACTCCGTAAAGGCTTCCACCCTCCAGGAAATCGGCTACCACCTGGTGGACTCTGATCCAAAAGAGGGCAGAAAATACTTTTGGGCGGCTTATCTGCTTTGTGCCAAAAACCAATGGGTGACAGCCATGGGGTCCTCCGCTGGATATATGGGACAGAGTTTTTATACCAGCAATGAATTTGACAGTGCCTTTCATTACCTTGATCTAGCCCGCAAGGCCTTTGAAAAGGACACGACGCCAAGAGCTGGAGCCAACCTGGGTGTTATTTTGAATATACAAGCCAATATTGAAAAGGCGCAGGGTAAATATCAGGCAGCCATCGAGCACTACCTGGCCTCCAACGAAGCCGTCGGCAAAGTAGAGTCCAAAGAAAGAGCCATTAATCTTGGCATCGGATACATTAATATTGCCCTTGTTTTTAAAGAAATGAAGCAATACCAAAATGTCATTGATTATTGCAAAAAGGCGATCAATTTATTTGATAAGGAGGAAAAAAAGCTAAGTGATTCCGCCTACCTTAAAATCTTAAATGGCGCACGTCTGCAAGGCTCCTTATATATTGCTGATGCATATATTAACCTTGGCGCATTGAGTACTGCTGGGCAGATATTGGATAATCTCCAAAAAGCAGTGAAGGAGGTTAATAGCCATGATTTAAGTGCATTTTATTATACGGAACTAGGGAATTATTACAAAGCAGGTGCCTTTTGGGGCAAAGCCCAAACCGCCTATAATCAAGCACTGAGCTTTGCAGCTAAAATCGACAGAAGGAAGACAGAGCCACTTTTGGCGCTGGCAGAAATTGCAGCAAAACAACAAAATTATTCAGCCAGTACCGTCTATGCCAGATCCGCACTAAGCACCCAGCGTGCCCACATCAAACCCAAAGTAAAAGCCCAGGCCCTTAAATTACTCGCTGAAGCATTACTGGCAAATAAACAATACCCGGAGGCTGCCAGGCAATTTCAGGCCTATGCTACACTTTCTGACAGCCTAAATAGCGCTCAGGCAAAAATCAAAATCAATGAGATCGAGAATAAATACCAGAACAAGCAAAAAGCAGATAGTATATTAGTGCTGACCAAAAACAGTCAGATGCAGCTGCTGGCCTTGCATAAAAAAGAAAGCCAGAATATTTTTATTATTATTGCTACTTGCCTGTTACTACTGACTGGTTTGTTGTTTTACCGTAATCTCCGGCACAAACATTTACTGCTCAAAAATCAGAAGAGTTTCAGCATCAACAAATTCTGCAATTAGAGCAGGAAAGGCAGCTGATCGCTGCCCAGTCTCTGATGAAAGGTCAGGAACAAGAACGCAGCCGCTTAGCCAGGGATCTTCATGATGGCGTAGGTGGCTTACTATCCGGTGTAAAACTTCGGCTCTCCTCCATGAAGGGTAATTTTTATCTGCCCGAAGAGAGTGCAATATCCCTGCAGGGCATTATCGGCCAACTGGATAATTCGATTCAGGAACTCAGAAGGGTATCACATAATATGATGCCAGAGGCATTAATCAAATACGGCCTTAAAGAAGCGCTGGAAAATTATACCGATTATATTCAAAGCTCAGGAGCCCTACAGATCCAATTACAGTTATATGGCCTTGAGCACAGGTTGAACCAGGATACAGAAATTATTTTATATCGTATCGTCCAGGAGCTATTGACCAATGTTATTAAACATGCCCAGGCCACCAACGTACTCTTACAATTTATACGAAATAATGACCGGTTTACCCTCACTGTAGAAGACAACGGGAAAGGTTTTGATAAAGACCCAGAGGGTGCAAAAAATGGCGCTGGCTTAAGTAATATTAACGCCAGAGTGGCCTATCTCAATGGCAATATGGATATCAATACAGCCCCGGGCAAGGGCTGTTCTATAACCATTGAGGGAGCAATCCGGCAAAATACCCCTGGCGGGTCATAAATTCCAAGAACACTTCTGATAAATATACAGTAGCCATATAGCCTAAAGCCGCGATTTTAAAGACAAAGCTTTGGTTTATAACCCTTTGTTCTTTAATTTTATGGGTGAATAACGCAGGATATGCAGATGCACTACCTTAAATTAGCGCATCCATCACCTAAAACAAATACATGATTGCCGAAAAACACTTTAATTTTCGATATAATAATACCAAAGCACTCTGGTGGCTACTATTATGTTTTGCGGATATTCCACTAATAGTCATTTTGCCACGCAATACACCCTTCCTACTATTTATGGCCGTATTATTTGTCCCTATCATTGTGGCATTTACCATAATTATTAAAAAGTCAAACTAAAAGAAGAAATAACCCTAACACCTGATCACCTTGTATCCAAAAGATTTGGTACAGCTTATTTTAAAGATATAGAAGGCATCTCCACTTCAGCCCTTCTGGCAAAACCCAACCTTAAAATCCAAATGCGTAATGGAGACCGCCTGCGTTGGGTACCAGTCTCTAATAAAACAGGCGATCCGGATTATGAAAACCTAAAGGCTTTCTTTGAAGCTTTTACTGAGGCCATATTAGCCTTTAGTGAACCTACTAACAATAGCAACAATAATAATATTATAAATCAAAAGGCCATTCAAGATAAGATGGCCACCATGAACCTTCCCGGCACACCCGACCAGCCGTTGTCTGATTTAAAGGGCCAAACAGGTGCTTTTGCCTCAAAAAATAATGCAGATAAAACCACCGAATTATCCTCAGAACAGAAAGCATCCATTGACTATACGAATAAAGCCAACTTGCGGGAAGATATTCAGGCCGTTAAAAAAGGAAACAGCAAAATTAGTAAAGTAGCCATCCCTTTTGGCTTGGCACTGGCTATTTTTATGTTCGCAAAAAACTATTTTGGAGATAAAATAAAAGAACACAAGCGAAGGGAAATCGCAAATATCTTTCAAGGCAGCCGGGATTATAATAAAGAGCTTAATGTAAAAACCCGGGAATTTATCCTTAAATATCAAAAAGAGAAAGGCCCCTTTTTCTTTTTGACCAATGATACCACTGCCGTATTGCATTATTTACCCAAAATTGTCCCTCCAGATAATTATGACGGTCCCCTCAGCTATGTTTTTGAAAGCGACAGTTTAAAAAAACTACTGAATAGTCCTGATTCTATGCAGTGGTATATGGCCGTTCAATCAGCAAATGGCGAGGTATATCCCCTCACCAAAACGCTACTAAACACAAATGACAGCACAGACACCTATGTCTACTTCTCTGAAGTCGTTCCAGAGATTAAACAACCCAACCCCGATTATTACGATAAGCAACAAACACCAGATGTACCTGACTCGCTGCCCACCCAACTTACTTTTGTTGTACCACTTTATTCAAAAAACACCATTGAAAAAGACCTGGAGCACGGCATGCTAGGCTACAAAATGTTTTTAAGCCTGCTCACCCACCACCCCAAAACAACAAAGTTTTATATGGCGGCCCGATACGGAGAAGGCAAGATGGATGCAGCCTTATTCGAAAAGGTGGCCAACACAATTAAATCCGATTTACATAAACAAGGAGCACCGGCAGGTATTTTGAAGTATAGCAACGTCAATTGACCTCAGAACATTAAAAGTTTGACCACCGTCCTGGGGCTTAAAAATTCCACGATAATAGTCAAATTAAACACAAACGCAACTATAAAATCTTAGAAATTGATATGAGGAATACAATCACGAAACTTTTTTAGACATTTCTTGTTTTTTTTCATTTTATGCATAACAATCTTATTGTTATGCCTTAACTTTACGGGCGAAAGGAATTAATTTTCAGACAGTTTCAATTCTTTTCTAAAAAAAACAAAGACTAATTAAAAGATCAATAATTGAAACCGGTTATACCTGTTCAATCCAAATAAAAGGGAGGCTAATAATGCACATAAACAACACTAACTATCACAAAAACAAAACTTTAAACATATCTCTTTTTTATATTGTCAATTACTGTCAATAACCGCTTTATTTTCGTGTTGTAAACGAAGTCAAAATAATCGTTTGAATATCAAAGCAACAAAACCCTTTGCTGGATATCAAAATTGAATAACCCTATCTGTCGGTTATTTTGATGCTTACTCCACTGACGCACAACCTACAAGCAACATGAGAGGCATATTGTTCCAATACCTGAACAATAGACCTAATGGAATAGGTATATTTTTTTAATCAGATGAATTAAGAAATTATATTTTTTGCATGCTTGACAAATTGAGTGCGATAACAAGAATAATTGAGAAGATCAAAAGATTTCCCGTGACTTTCGAAAGTATGCGGGACTGGATCCGGTATGAGAATATCGAGATATCTGATCGAACCTTATATAGATACCTGGAAGAAATTAAGAACCTCCCATTAAATGATGGTAGGATTATTACCATTGACGGCGACTATAACAAAAAGACCTGGAAATTTGAATTTGACAAAAGCGCCCATGAATTTGGGGAAAGCGATATAAAAAGCTTCTTATTGTTAAAGAATCTGGCTCCCGGGGCTTTAACCCAGAAGCGCCAGAATTCTATTGACAAAATAGAAGAAGTCCTTTTTAAAGCGCAAAGCAAAAGCAAGTTTGAATATCATATGCAATCTTTGCCTCAGGCACAGATTAAGACATCCAGTTTCAATGAGTATGTTTATAATGAGCAGGAACAGCAGTATTTAGACACGCTTATCTGGGCCATGCAGCATAGCCGCAAGCTTAAAGTAATGGAAATCTCTCAGGATGTCAGGTATCCGGCAACTTTACCCAAGTTACCGGTCGTAATGCTTCCTATGCAGATACTTTACCATAATGGTAGTATTTATGTGCTTTTACTAATAGAAAGTACATTGGATCTGGTCGTTTATGACCTGTCAAGGTTCAAGCAATTTGATATATTGGAGAATATTTTCAGTACCCAAAAGTTTATGGATCATTTTTACGCCCAGGCCAGTAAAAGGTTCGGGGTGGCTCCAAATATTGATAATGAGATCTATGATATAAAACTGGAGTTCAGCTGCGGCGCTGGCACTTATATTAGTAACCGATTCTGGCATTGTACACAGCGTTTTGGTCAAAAGCCGTCTGGTAAATGGGAGATGCGCATGAACACAGGAATCAATGCCGAACTTGTGGACTGGGTCTTTGGATGGGGCAACCAGGTTAAAGTCCTAGGACCAGACCTGCTCCAGGAAAAGCTAAAGGAGAAACTGGTCACCATGATGGATATCTACCTGAATCTGACCCAATGAAGCATTCACCTTAGCTGATATCAGTATAAGCAAACAGCAATAAATGAAAGAAAATTAAAAAACCAATACAACAAGATTAAAGGCGAAATTTTCAATTATTAAAAAGCGCATTTAAAACATTTTAGCGTCAAAAAGGAGTAAAAATTAACTAACAAAAAATTATTGTTCAGTGCTTTGGGTAGTTTTTAGATTGCCATCTGAGATCAAAACCAAACACATAAAAAAGAATAGTATACTCTAACATACAATCTATCAATTCATTATCACCAGAATTATGAAATCAACCATAGTTCCGGTGCTTTTTGTGCCTGCTCAATTCCCATTTTTGCCATATAAGTTCCTAACTACCAATCGCATTGTCAATAGTTGACAATGCGCCGACTAACTTTACACTTCAATCATATTCATAACAGCAAAATTTCAATCGTACCATGAAAACATTTTTACTACAAAATCCCAAACGAATACTGGCTATCGCTGGCCTCGCTAGTATTTGCGGATTATTCGGAACGGCTAGTGCACAGTATACAGGCAGGATTTATGCAACTGTTCAAAATTTTAGTGCGGATAATACTACAGTTGTAGTGGTCCCTACTGAAATTTCAACTGTTACTAACCCAGGAAACGCAATAACTTCCTCAACTCTTCAAGATTATTCAACTCCTAATATTACTTTAGGTTTACTCGGAACAACAGTAAGACAATATTTACAGTTCCGGAATCCAGACAACTCCGTACGAACATTACCAACTGGAACAGTTGTACACATTAAATTAGGAGTTTCTGCAGGCTTATTAGGACTTGACGTAGCCGGACTACTAGGCAATACAACAGTGGGATCATTCACGGACCTTAGCGGAACTCCAGGAAATGCCGATGCAACAAGAACACCAGGACCTTCAACGTCTGGCGGAAACACATTGGTTTCATTATTATCTGGAGCAGGCACAGATGAACTTGCATACGTTACAACGGCTCCATCAAACGGTATTTATTTAGAGCTAAAAGCCCCCCTTGCTGGCGTCGCCTATTCAGGAGACTTATTTCATGCATATATCTACGGCGACGTACCCACATCTCCAGGATGTCCCAAAACCATTGACTGGACTTACAGCACAGCGGCTAGCCCATTAGCCTCAACAGTTGGCGACTTAAGCACAATTACGCATCCCGAATATGCGGTGGATCAGGATCCCACTACTGCAGCAACACTTAATCCAATCAATGTTTTAAATACGACTGTATTAAATTTAACTTTAAATACTCCAGCAAAAGTTGGCGATTCTATCAGAATTTTACTCAATAATCCTAATGCAGGTCTTCTGGATCTTGCAGCATTACATGGTATGGTTATCAAAGCATATGATGGACCAAACCAAGTTGGCGCAAATATAGACGAAACATCCTCATTATTAACCCTACAATTATTTCCGCAAAGCACAACAATTAGCGAAATCACTGCAGCAGTAGTTCCAACGGGTGGGCAAACGTCAACCACTTTTGACCGCATTTCCATTCAAATTGGCGGTGTTGCAAGTGTTTCATCTTTATTAGGAAATGGAAGTATTAATATTTACGGTGCTGATGTTTTAGTTGCTGCACCACAACTTAAAGATGGCGAAGCAGACCAGTATGCATATGCAAACACTTCTGTTAATTTGAATTCTTATGTAAATGCTAATGGTACAGATGGTATTGTTTGGTATGATGCAGCCGAAGGTGGAAATATAGTTACCTCTCCTGTTACCCTTACCGCAAATAAAACTTACTATGCTGCTTCTGAAAGGGATGGTTGTTCAGATGCATCTGCCAGAACTGCACTTAATATGAAAATTGCTACAATTAGCAGCTCTGACTTAAGTAGCGGTAATGCCGGTACACCATATACAGGTAAACTAGATATCACTGTTGCTACTAATCCAAACCTTCCACATACTCCTATATACAAACTGCAAAATATTACAGGAGTATTCACAAGTGGTACCGTAAAAGTCAACTTATCCAAATCTGATATTTTTAATAGGTATGCAATGGCAGCAATTCCAGCCATTTATGCAGCAGGACCTCTAGCTTCAATTAGCACCACTGCGTTTGCAGCAATACCTGTTGATAACGGATTAGACATTGATGAAGATGGTAATGTTACAGGTACACCCGATGCTGAAGGTAATCTTCAGATTGAAGCTGATGTATTTGACCAGGCTAATAACCTGCCAGCAGGTCATATCTCTAAAACACTTTCAATCGGAGCAGCCCTTCCAGTTACCCTCACCAACTTCGACGTTAATCTGGATGCTAACAAGAATGCAGTAGTAACCTGGACCACAGAATCAGAACAAGGCAGCATCCGTTTCGATGTACTTCGTTCTAATGATGGCACCAACTTCTCTACTATCGGTTCTGTAGATGCAGCAGGTATCTCTACCAAGTCTATTGACTACTCATTTACGGATCATAATCCAGGAGCTAAGAGCTACTACAAACTGAACGTTGTTAAAAATGACGGCATCAAATCTTCAAACATCGTAAGCATCACAGGTGGCAGAGTAGCAGGATTCTCTATCAATCCAAACCCAGCCAGCAATGATATCACCATTACTGGTCTGAGCGATATCAAAACTGTCAGCATTTATGACGCAAGTGGACGTTTAGTACAAACAGCAACCAATAGTCATATAAGTGTTCGCAACCTATCTCAAGGTATCTACTTCGTAACAGTAGTAACCAAAGATGGTAATAAAGTTAACAGCAAGTTTATTAAGAAATAAGAATAAAACCTGTTATGAAAAGGGGCTCTTCATTTGAAGAGCCCTTTTTTTATTACTGGACCAGTATGTTAATCATTATTATTATTATTATTATTATTATTATTATTATTATTGGGGTATATTCAACCAGATTTATAATAGCGGCTACCATGGCTTTAGTAATCGTGTGCACCAAAGTGCTTCTTTTGAATTCAGCAAAATCCTTATTAGTCCAGTCTACGCAAAATCTTCCGCAATTCCCATCTCCTATTCACTTCACTACTGTAGTCAACTATAGACTTTGCCCTTATAGCAATTAAGCTCAATTCAGTAGTATCCTGAACCTCGTATGTAGATTCTTATTTTTCCAGGGCTTGTCCTAACTATTCTTCTACACCTCTGCTTTTTTGATGATATAGATCACCGAGCTGTATTTCTTTGCATCTCCTTCAGCCTTTTTGTTAGAACTAAGTCCTTCCCAAAACGCTCGGAACAAATTCCCTGTCCCGTTGCGGTATTTTTCGCTAAGCATACTGACATAAAAGCTGTCAAATTTCATGGGAAGCATTTTGGTGACGGTTAAACCGTGTTTTTTCATCAAAACCTCCATGCTTTTTGGGGAAAAATGCCATAAATGCCTAGGTACATCCCAGGCCGCCCAATCCCTGCCATAGTACTTGGCATCGTAACTGGTATAATTGGGGACAGCGATAATCAAGGTTCCGTCTTGCGTCAATAACTTTTTAAAGGTGTCCAGATAATCATGCAACTTATGAACATGCTCTAAGACATGCCAAAGCGTTATGACATCATAATGATCAGCTGACAGATTAAATAGATGGCTTAAGCTCTGTAATTCAACCTGATAGTCTCTGGCAGCATTATTTCTGGCATCCTGATCCGGTTCCAGGCCGGTTACTTTCCAACCAGCACCTTGCATAACGCTGGCAAAAGCACCTGTACCTGCTCCTACATCCAACAAATAACCTTCCATCTGGCCGGAGGCCTGACGGACTAGTTGTAATTTTTGTTGCAAGGTTCTTTTACGTACAGCATGATACAACCGGTTAACAACCCCCTTTTTGGTGTTGCTATGAGACACGTATTCGTCTGACTTATAATATTTTCCGATAAATTCTTCTGCCGGCACCGCTTGTGTAAACCTAAAAGAGCAATCTTGACAGCTCCAAATCTCAAAGGTTTGTTTGGATACAGTGTGATCCTTTGCCTCCAGCGCTCTGCTGACGGCATTACTTCCACAAACCGGACAAACCCTATGAACAATTGTATTTTCCATAAAAATGCTAAGCGGTCGGACCGCCTCTTTGGGCAAAGGAACAAATTAAATGTGATATATTGTGCGTTAATCACCAGACAAACCTATTAATTTTGCAAAATATAAAGGGGTAAATAGGTCATTGATTATTAATGCGCTAACTTCACGGTAGATTTATGCAGCATAAGGTCTCCATAAGAAAGACACTCAAGCAGCTTGGGTTTTACGCACCCGTTACGGGTTATTTCTGCCTGTTTTTAATAGGCTCGGCGCTGTGTTTTGTCTGGTTGAAGGCCCAACCCAAATTACCAGACACCCCTTTTCAGGATGTATTTGTCCTCTTATTAAAGATTACTTTATATGTCAGCATTGCCTTTTTAGGCCTATCTCTGTTGAGTGTTATCGTTTCCTGGATCTATTTTTATATCAATAGAAAAAGGGGCAAAGTCCAGTTTCATATAAAGACCCGGCCATTTGACACGCCTTATCAACCCATAGAATTAAAGCTGCGCCCTATCCTAAGGCCCATACTGGGTTATATTAAGCTCCGCTTTGTATACGATAATGGCACTTTTTCTGATAAGATCCAACTCGTAGAGGATGAACATGCCAACTGGTTTAATCAGCAGCTGGAAGGATTCTACGACTGGAAAATAGAAAACATACAAGAATATCGAATTTCTAGTGTTATCGTCTACTTTGAGGATTTTTTGCAGTTCTTTTCCATGGCGATTAACCTGGCCAGTTCTGAAAGATTTTATACACCGCCAATCAATGGTCCGCAGACCAGTATTTCCGCGACGCACCGCAATACAGAAAAACGAGTACACAGAATTGAGCGTATGCGCCGGGTAAAAGGGGATCTTTTTAACTACAAAAAGTTTGAAAACCAAGATGATATCCGTAGAATCGTCTGGAAAATCTATGCAAAAAACAGAGAGCTGATGATCCGTACGCCGGAGATCCTGGAGCCATATGCGTCGCATATGCACCTATACGTATCATTTTACTCAGCCTACATGGATGCCCATAATGAGATTACGGATGAACCTTTGCTCAATTTTTATAAAAATAAAGTCTGGAATATCTATCAGTCTATCAAAAAGGAACATGCAGATCTTAGATGGGTATCTGACCAGCCTGAAAAGGCGGTCACATTCGACGGTCACCCAATTAAGGAAGAAGAGATCAAGCATCTGATCGCGCTAAGTACCTGGCAGGGGACAAAGGATATTCTAAACTTTGTCAATACCAGACATGCAGCGGTAGTGGTCATCTCCTCTCTGACAGGTATTGAGCAAGTACAGCAATTAATTGAAGAGTATGGTCGGGAGATCACTTTTATACTGGTGCCTTTATCTTCCTGTATTGGCAGACAAAGGCTTTCCAGCTGGCTTTCCTGGTTCTTTCTGCAGGCAGAAAAGGACAAAAGAGCCAGATATCAATCCAGATGGGCATTATCCTCTCTTAGAAGACAGCTGGTGGCTAATGAACAAGCACTCAGTAAAATCATTAAAACAATACCACAATTAAGTTAAGTAGCAAAGAAAGCAACCTACAATGCACATAGAAAGAGCACATAGTTGGAAAAAATTGGGCGTGCAGTGCCTCCTTTTGGCACTGCCCACCATCTTCTTTGCCTTTATGGTACTGTTGAAACTCAACGCCAATTATGTCATCCTGCAAAATCAATGGATCTATCAAGGTGTTTACTTTTCTCTAGGCATCCTGTTATCACTTATTTTTTACAGCTGGCGATTCAGATTTATCAGTACTGCGCTTGTGCTGGCACTTTGCTATTATTTAGGATATCAACTTTTAAAGCAAGTCGCTGTAGGGGAATTTGACATGTTCTTCTTCTCCGTTCAATACCTGATATTTGTTTTTATCTTTTCCATTGGCTGGTTGGTCGGTTTTGGGTTTAGCAGGTGGCGTTTTTTCACAGTGGTCTGGGTGTTGTTTTTACTGGCTATTGAGATTATTATTGTCAGCAAAATCACAACGGTTACAGCAGGGGCTATTGCACTGGGCTTTATACCCGTATTACTTTACACCTTCTATATTATCTATGCTTCTGAACTGATCCGTAATTTAAATGAGCACCAGTCCTCCTTTAGGTGGTATCTGACTAAAAGAGTCAGCGGCTTTTTCGGGCTGATTATTGTGATTTTTGCGATCATTTTTTATACTTTTAGAAAAGATTTTACCGCGATAGAGAATGCCTGGAAAAAAGTAGAATCTCATTATAATGATGAGAAGTCCAATAGCCAGCGCATGACTAAAGTGAACCGGGACGGGACACTTAGCAATACCGGCAAAATGCCGCTCAGTGGTTCACTGAGCAAGACCAAACAGCTGGTATTTGTGGCGCACCTCAATAATTTCTTTGCAGATGGCACTACCCAGAATCCCTTATATTTTACAGCAGATTATTATACCAGATTTGATAGCACCACACAGACATTTGCGACGGATACGACCAGGCCTTATAATGACCTGTTTAACCCGGATCCATCACAGATTTCTCTGTTTTTCACCAAAACAGACAGTACCGCAATAAAAAACTCGCTGGCCACAGTAAACAGAAAAGTAGTAGAGGCCGATGTATATAAAGTAGCCCTGTCGCCACACGATTATCTGGCGCCCAGTACAGCCTTTTCTGTACAACCTATACCTGTACCCTATGAGTATGCTAGTCAATATACGGCCGCCTACCATGCAAAAATGTGGGTCAGCAATCTAAATAGCGCCTATTTTGTTTATAACCCGGCTGGCAATACCATGCTGGAGGATTTTCAGAAAGCGCGGTATGACGTTTTAAGGAGAGACACCGGTTATAATGGTATTGACAGCAATTTCCTGGCTTATTATACCCGGATGCCGCAGGGTAAATCCTATCAGCAGATACGTGATCTGGCAGATACTATCACCAGCTCAGATACGACCACCATTGATAAGATGCTGGCTATCCGCGACTATTTTTTAAGCAAAGATGAGTTCGGCCAACCATTATTTCAGTATACCGACAATCCAGGAGAACCAGGACTTCCCGGCGCCAATAAACTGGACTACTTTCTATTTACGAACCGCAAAGGATATTGCGCCTACTATGCAGGGGCTACTTTATTTATGCTTAGGGCCCTGCACATTCCCTCCAGAATTGCGACAGGCTTTCTGACAGTGGACAGAAGTAGTAAAAATCCCGGCTGGTATTGGTTTTATGAAGATCAGGCACATGCCTGGGTCCAGGTCTTTTTCAAAGATTATGGCTGGATTGATTTTGACACCACCATACCTGATGTAAATACACAACAAGCGCCTCAACCTGACGGCACGCCGCCACTGGGCAGTCAAAAAGTTGCCTTTGTTGGCGACGGCACTATTTTAAAGGTAGATACCATCAAAAAGCAGGTATTACTCTCAATTAGTAAGATTCTTTATAAGGATAAAAGCTTCCAGACCAATCAAAGTCCGGATATCCGGCTTGGCGTAGCCTTTGCCAAGGTATTTGCAGATACCGGGACGGTAAAATTGACCGCGCTTGAACAAGGCATGCATATCACAGCAGCCTCTTACGATGAAAAGCTGGCCCACCTCGGGTTTCAGAAGGCAGCAGATACTGCCGTCAATATCTTAAGCAGGTTGCCCCAACCAGTTTCCATCGACGAGATAAAATAATCAAGGAGGAAAAACACCACCCCTAGTAAAGATGCCGTTCGCTCCTATCTGCATGGCTTTAACTGGTTGACGATACTTATAACGCTAGCCACCATTGCCATTGTCCTGATGATTTTAATCATTTTGTTACCATGGCTGATCTGGCGCTTTTTTAATTTCCGCGCCAGAAAAAACCTGCATTACAAACAACGGGCTATTTTATATCTGCTCAACCAGATGGGTTATCCAAGGGACTTTCATAGCCCTGAAGACTTTGCCCAACAAATAGATAAACGCTTTGGCACAAATCTTAGTTTATTTACCAAGGTGTACCAAAAAGAAAAATATAGCCATACAGCGCCCAGTCAACAGGAGATAGACCAGGCAGCGGCCACTTATAAACCTTTTATTAAGGCCGTCAAAGCACATATCCCCTGGAAAAAGCGCGTTGTATTGTTTTTGAACTTTTATCATCCCTTACATTTTTTCATTAAAAATCATTAGGTGAATATGGAAAATGACATAATTAATATGGAACAAAGTACACCACAGCCACCTGCCAGTGTACAAAATATAGAAAGACTTATTCAAAATATTGAACAGGTCATCAAAGGCAAAACCAAGCAAATCAGGCTGATACTAACAGCGCTTATCGCTGGTGGACATATCCTGATGGAAGACAATCCGGGTACCGGCAAAACCGTGATGGCTAAAACACTGGCTAAAAGCATCACGGGTACCGTGGGCGGGCAAGCCGTATTTAAACGAATCCAGTTCACACCGGATCTTTTGCCGATGGATTTAATCGGTTCTTATATTTTTGATGAAGCAAACAGGGATTTTACATTCAAAAAGGGACCTTTATTCTGTAATGTGCTTTTGGCAGATGAGATTAACAGGGCTTCCCCTAAAGTCCAATCAGCTTTACTGGAGTGTATGGCCGAAAAACAGATTACAGTTGGCGAAACAACTTTCCCGCTGGAACGCTTATTTTTTACCATGGCCACTCAAAACCCCATTGAGATGGAAGGGACTTACCCTTTGCCAGCAGCTCAGTTAGATCGTTTTTATATTAAAATCCATTTTGGGTATGTGGATGATGATACAGAACTACAAATTTATGAGGAGTATTTAGCCATTCAACATAATCAGCAGGTCGTCTCACAAGTATTAAGTATAGACGAGATTCTGGCCTTGCAACAATCAGCAGAAAAGGTCTATATTCATCCGGAACTGCTGGCAGCTGTCCGTAATATTGTTTCTGCCACCCGGATCAATGATGAAATCATCCTGGGCGCATCCACCAGAAGCGGGATTTCTTTTATTAAATGCCTGAAAGCTTATGCGCTGATCAACGCCCGTGATTATGTAACAGAGAATGACTTGCAGATTCTGACCCATCCTGTCTTAGATCACAGAATCCTTTATAGAAATAAAGAAGCCAGGGCCAAACTCTTGTATCAAATCCTGGATATTGAAATGGATCGTCTTAGTAAACTTAATTTGACAGGTAAGGATAAGTGAAGACTAGAAGAATCCATATAAGGTTAATTATAGTCATCTGGTTACTCCTCAGCCTGATGACTGCCGGACGCTTATGCGCCCAGCAGCATCAGGCCGCCCGGTATGAGATTGATGCCGAGCGCATGGACGCGCAGCTCACCGATGATGATGCGCTGACCAAAGGCAAGGCATTTCAGAAGATGGACAGTACTTATTATGTCGGGTATCTTTATGAAGGATATTTTAAATATAATCACAGTGCAGACTATCTTGGCTATAAAAATGCGATTCCGACCCTTGAAAAAGCAAGAGAACTCATAGAAAAGCAATACAACCCACAATTTAAAAGATTATTTACCAGTCTGGAATACCTAACCAGGTATTATGACCGGTTCCAGGATTATTATACCATCTGTAATGCCCTGAAGGAATGCTATGATAATATAGAAATGCCGGATTCTGTCATGTCTTTGCTGAATCATCTGGCCTCCTATAATTTTAAAAAGGATTTTTTGGTATATACTACCACCGGGCATGGACCTATCACAGAAACAGGATCTTTACATCCGCCACCCATCCCTTTTTAAAAAACTCCGTCAAGGAAAATGAACAGATGGCTTTCAAATACTGTTATGACGGCCTGAACTTTATTCATAAAAACCAACGGATCAACGATGAATGGTTTGGGCCAGACCAGGCCTTGGCAGATGAGTTACAGATCTACCACTATCTGGCGCTGCTTCATTGTTATAATAAGAATTACGACAGTTGCTTTCACTACTACCAGATTTTAGCCAAATATGGCATGATCTCCTGGAATAACTATGCAGGATTTCAGGCGGAGATTGGTAATTTTAAAAATGCGCAACAATTCTTCCAAAGAGACTTATCCATTAGCTACAGTGGTGAAAACGTACTCAAGGAGCCTTATTATTACCTTCCTGAATTATACGTCTATGCAGGCCGCAGTAAAGATGCCATTACAATGTGTGATCAGATCATACAACAAAACGGCTCGAGACCAGGTTTTGGTTGGTATAATCTGGCACTTTGCAGATCTTTTATATATGACGCCCAGCTGGACAGCGCACAATATGCGCTGAATAAGGCCGCGGAATTTAAAGAATTACATATCGGTACGACGCTCACCCAGGAGCAATATGAATTTACAATTAACTTATTAAGAGTCAATTTACTAGATCACCAAATTGAGGAAATTAAATTTCTGAATAAAGGTTGGTGGTATTCACCTACGACACTTTACCGGTTAGGTCAGCTAAAAGCCAAAAAACTAATGGCAGCCTATAACGTCTGCATTAACCTGGCCTACAATCCGGATCGTTTCAGGATGGTCTATGATCTTTTTTGTTCTGAAGCGACCACAACTTTTGACGAAGGCTGGTATTTAATGAAAGACTTTAGCCCTAAGTATTTTGCGGAAAAGTACCATGATTACCAACAAACGGACAAAAGAAAGAATATTCAACGTTATTTTAAACTTTTTGAAGCCAAATTCGATATCCAGGGCGGCCAATATACGAAAGCCAGAACTATTTTGGAGAACCTGATTCAGACAACAAAACTCGATACACAAAACGAGAAACTCTTTTTAGGAAGGTTATATGAAGCTATTGCCAAAGTCTACGATAAAGTAGAAAATAAAGGCAACCGTGATTTCTATAACAATATGCTATACACTACATATCCTCAGCTGGTTCCGTTTAGCGGTTTAAAGATGAGGTTCAATTTAAAAATAACTGGAAAATCTGACCACACCATCAGGAAAATACTTGACGACCTTAATGACTTAAATATTAAATGGGTTTTCAATCAGCAGGTTCCAACCGTGACTTTAAATTTTGAGAAAAGAGGAGAAAAATATCAGGCCACGATTAATGTCACTAGTGTTGACGGAAAAGTAATTGTAGACCAGGCAGGGCTGATCTTTCAAAGACCCGAAGGGGTAGCTGGAGAATTAGGCCTGAGAATCTTTAATAAAGGAGGTTCTCTGGTGTATAACCGCATCATGACAGATTAAATATTTGTCAGCTTAATCCATAAGATAATTAATCTAAAGAAATGCTGACAATTTTCAATAAATCCGACATTCACGATTTCATCACCCTTGCCCTCTTATCATTTATAATTTATTTTCAATAACAGCTTTTTTATATTCCGTCAATGCCCTTAGCCTGGCAGCCTTATGGTCAACCATTGGCTTCGGATATTCATTTGTACCAAATTCAGGAATCCATTGCCGAATATATTTTAAATCACTATCAAATTTAAGTGCCTGCGTTTCGGGATTAAAAATTCTAAAATAGGGAGCTGCATCACAGCCACATCCTGCCACCCATTGCCAGTTTCCATTATTTGAAGACAAGTCATAATCATTCAGCTTAGCTGCAAAATATGATTCACCCCATCGCCAATCTATTAATAAATCTTTCACCAGAAAACTAGCGGCCACCATCCGTACCCTATTATGCATATACCCGGTCTGGTTAAGTTGACGCATTCCCGCATCTACAAGGGCAAAACCTGTTTTTCCAGCACACCATAATTCAAATTCCTGTTCATTATTACGCCAATTTATAAAATCATATTTGTTCTTAAAAGAGCAATCAATTACTTTAGGATAATGATAGAGAATCTGCATAAAAAATTCACGCCAAATCAACTCTGATAGCCACGTATTATTATGGTCCAAAGCAAATTCGACACATTTGCGAATACTTATGGTCCCATATCTAAGCGCCATGGCTAGTCTGCTTGTCCCATTCTCAGCAGGAAAATCCCGTCTCTTATCATAGTTATCAATAATGGTAGGGTTTAATGAAGGTTTGACAAAGTTTATATCAGTCTTTTGAAAACCGATATCGGCCAAGGTGTGAATATTTTTAAAACTTTGCCGATACAAGCCGCGCCAATTCATCTTTTTGGCCTTGTAATCTTCCCTACATAGCTGGTGGCGCCAATTTTTGGCATAAGGAGTATAGACAGTATAGGGTGTACCATCATTTTTTAATATATCATTCCTATCGAAAATTACTTGGTCTTTAAAGGCTTTAAACACTACGGCTTTTTCTTTACAATATTCAGCAATATCAGTATCCCTTTTTATAGCCGTCGGTTCGTAATCTCGATTGCAATAAATACCTTGAATATCATATTGTTTCAATAGAGTTTTGAAAATATTAAATGGCTCACCATAAAAAGTACAAAAAGTGCTATCCAACTTTTTGAGGTCATCATTAATGTTTTGCAGTGCCTGATGGAAATAATCTACTCTCCTATCCCACTTACTGTCCAATTTATCCAATATGGTACTATCAAAAATAAAAATAGGTAAAACGGGGAACCCGGTATTCAAGGCATGGAATAATCCTGTATTGTCATCCAATCGCAAATCCCTTCTAAACCAGAATATGGTAACTGCCTCTCGTTGCTTCATTTAAAGTAATTTTTATCAAATCATTTTTTAGTAACAAATAATCAGGCATTAAAATTGTCAAAGTTAAATATTTTACTGTTACTAGGTTAGCCTAAATCAATCTCTTTGCCGGTTCATACCTTTCAATCCTTCTTTAAAAGCTATTTGTTTTCTCACATTTTTCCACATTTTTTCTATCACTTTATTTAAAGAGTTTTAATTAATTACCAAATATGAAAAATTAATATCATTGCATTCAATATTACAGCCGCATTGCCTAATAATGAACAAAAAATATACCATGAATCATAAGACATATTTCAAAGGCATCGCTTTTGATTACCTCATTTCTGCCATTTCAATACTAGTGTTAATGCCAATCATCCGTCTATCTAATGCCCCAAAGTCAGTGGAGGCTAAAATATTGTATCGGATTGAGCATTTTTAGAAATTAACATGAATGTTGTGTGGTGCAAATTGAGGAAAGCCTTAAGAATCCAAAAATCAACAACTTGGTCGAATGAAAAAATGAAATATTCAGTTCTGGGGAGCTTTAATTTCTCCCCCCTGCAAAAAAAATCAAATGCTTTATATTTTCATATCTTAATGCTCAAAGGGTGTAAAATCGGCCAAAACTTTACAAATTTTTCGAGTTCTGGCCAAATATAAATGATATATACTCGGCCAAAACTCAGACCAAATAATTACTTATGGCCGGGTATATATCCAATCTTTAGACTTTGCTTCATAACGCAGGCCATCATCAAAATTACGGACGGCCATCGCGTCAATACCAATAACATAAGTAAATGCAGTAGTAGAACCAGAACCGGAAAAATCCACAGAATTACTTACAACCTTTAATTACATATAGTAGGAACTATGGCCAAATTGTGGCTTTATACAGAAAATACTCTTACTCAATCTAACACCAGCCTTAATTGGAATCTGGACAGCGTTTACTTTTGCGGGTTAGGTGACAATATCCCGGAAAATAAATATAGCTAATCTGAAAATTTGCAGCAAGAGTTTTATTAAAATTATAAGCATATTTGATCGTCGCTCCAACTGCCCACCAAAGAACTTTGACTTGACCAACCTGGCTCTTTAGGTGCTTATCCCGCCAATTAGCGTTCAAATAACTATTGCACCTCACCTAGCGGTATTTTGTAAGCTATCCGTAGCCCCATATACCCTACCGTTGCTTCTTTGGTCATCGCCTCATACCTGAGGCTAACATCAAAACTTTTACCCACAAAAGCACCTATAGCCATCGCATATGTAAAAGGTGTTATGGAAGAAGCGCCAAAACCTCCATTGATTTTATCCGGTACATTCCCGGATAAAGAGCTGATGCCACATGCTGGTTCAAAATAAATAATACCCGTTTTTAATCTTATACCTGCCTTCAAAAAAAATTGATCAGAGTTCACTTTCGTGCCATCCAGATTATGGGCAAAAAAATGTAAGCCCCCAATTTGCGTAGTGGTAGCGAGCATGTCATTTATGTTATAGACATATTTAAGCGAAAGGCCTGCACCAAAGCTTGCACTCTTCGTGTTTTTGGCATACAAGTCCCAGCCATTCATGGGTAATGCACCTTCTAGTCCTATACTTAATTCGGATCTGCGTTGTAGGTCAAAATGTGATTGGGCTTTTAATCCGGTATATACCAAGCAAGTCAACGTAAGTAGTATCGGTATCTTTTTCATCATCAAATTAGTCTAAAATACAGGTTTAATTAAAATAATTCTAGCCATATAATTAAAGTGAATAAAAGCAACATTAATTTCTGATAGGAAATTTCCCAATAAGCCGATCTCAATAAACAACAAAAGCCACTTGCATTTAGAAGTGACTTTTTGCCAATATATTAATATCATAGCCTATCTGCCAAAAGGTAGAGAATAAGCCAGTCTCAACGCCAAAAATCCAACAGTACCATCTTTAGACATTGCTTCATACCTAAAGCCAATATCAAAATTACGGCCGGCCATCGCACCGATACCAATTGCATAAGTAAATGCGGTATTTGAAGTCGTATATGAGTTATCATCCCCAGCAATTTTCCCTTTTTCGTTTAATGAACTTAAACCAAACTGAGGTTCAATATAGAAGCTACTCATACTAAATCGTACACCTGCCTTAATTGGAATCTGGCTTATGTTTTCCTTTCCGATACCCAAGTCATTACCAGGAAAATAAATATATCCCGTCTGGAATGTCGCAGCGATCGTTTCATTAAAGTTATAGGCATATTTAATCGTAGCTCCAATACCAAAATCGGCCAGTTTTTTTGTTCCCCCTGCATCTGTGTAAGCATCCCAACCGCTGGTAGGTAATGCTCCTTCAATACCGATACTGAACTCAGAACCAACTGGACGCTCATAAGATTGGGCTTTGGTGGCAGTAGATAACAGGAAGCCTGCACCCAAAAGCAAGAATAGTTTTCTCATAAATAAGGTTTTAAAAATTAAGATGTTTTGTAAAGGTAAAGAAACTTTTCATATAACAAACAAATAACCTTTATAATTACCTGAAAACAAATAACCCAAAAATTGGACAAACTATTCCAATTTATACTTCACACATGGAGCATTTAATAATGAATCCAGTTGCTTTGATTTGTAAAAGATCAGGCAGTCAACCATATAGGGCGATTTCCCATAGGTGCCTTCTGCCTTAGGCTCATTAGCAAATTGTGATTATTATATCTGCTCAAATTCCCCCCCGGCCACACTACCTTATACTAGGCCGGTTTTCTTCCAATCTTCGTTGGAATATAATCTACTCGTAAGATTTTGACCCATATAATTACAGGAACGCACTTTATTACAGCTTGTCTCCATAGACAGAATACAAAATAGCAGCGATGGCCACTACCAGCAAAATAAGCGCATATACCCACCAATAATCCTTTGTCTTTTTTGCCGCCAGCATCGCTTTCATCTCCTCGCTGGAATGTACCTCTTCACCTACCTTAACATCATGTACATCGCCTTCATGGATCACAGCCCCCGCTGTTACAGGAGCTAGATAGTCCTGAGAAACATTCTCACCCACTAGCTTGTATACATTATTTTCAATCTTCAATGTGCCTATTCCCACCAGCAAAGCTTCTTTATTCTTGTTAAGTTGGCTTTTAATCTGATCAATCAGCAATGCTACCCCATTTTTATCTACCCCTTTTTTCTCTGCAAATGCCTCAAAACTTTCCATCAGACCAGCATCCGTTTTGGGAGAAAATCCCAAAACCTCTCTTACCGGGCGGATCACCTGACTGGTATACTCATGAAAGGCCGGTTCTTGCTGTAAAACAACTGTACCGAGTTTTCCTAAAGGAAGTTTACGGTATTTAATTAAAAAAGGCTGGAATAATGAAGATTCTATTTGCATCGTGGTTATTTTTTCAGTTGACCAAAATTAAGGATAATACCACCCATAATATTTGCCCCAATTGTCTGGTAGTTATAGAAGCGTTGATATTTATTGTTCAGCAGGTTATTTACCTGTAACCAAAGACCCACATTTTTAATAATATCCACTTCTGCTCCGACATTCCAATCTGCGGCACCGCTCAGCTTTTTATTACCGGCAGATGGGTCTTTATAATAACCCCCTGTCCAGATATCCAAATCGCTTTTTAGTAATACAGCAGGCAGGATTCTCCAACGCAGCGATCCGTTCATCTCTATGGGAGACATGCCCCATGCCTGCTCAGTTGCCTTGCTATAATTATTCAAGGTTACACCTGCCAGCAATGAAAAACTCTGTTTGGCATTAAAACCCAGTTCCCCGTGGAACCGTAAATTATTGATATCGTCGCTAATCACATCAAACAAATTATCATCCTTTCTGTTTAAAAATAAGGGCGCATCTTTTTCATTCAGATAAGCTACGGTTGCATTAAAAGTCAGGTGATCTCCCGCAGTTCCTTTAAAACCTCCATAGATTTCAGAGACACGCGTGTAATCAAAATCCTGCGGGATCGCAATCCATGGGTTAAACGTCGTTAGAGAACGGTAGGTATTCTTATTATAATATCCTTTCCAACCCGCCATGGCAATAAAGCGTTCATCCCGCATTTTTGCTTCTAAGGATAGATTGGGCATTAAATGAAAATCACTATTGTAAAAAGAAGGAATAATCCCCAGATTCATTTTAAAGTCAGGTCTGTTGATTTCTATAGACGGACGTATTGTAACCAGATTATTATTAATCGACAAATCCTGCTTTTTAAAGCTGCTGACATCAATTCCAGCACCTAATTTGGCCACAAAAGTTTCATTCAGGCGTTTACTAAAGGGTGCATCAATCGACAAAGTGGACTCCCGGCCATCATGATTGTCCCCAAATGCATCAATGCCGATCGTTGGATGGTAATCAATCCCAGTTGCATTTTTAAACTTATTGGATAGACCCAGCTTGATGCCTACGTCATGATAATTACGTTTCAGGCTGTCTTTATTATAGGGCTGATTCGGCAATAAACCACCATATGCATAGGTCTTATTATTATTGAAATAGGCCCTGGCATCCAGCTCATTTTTATCACTGACCGCAAATACCCCGCTGGCTTCAATACCTGTTTTGCCAAATTCCTGCAATGGCAGATTTCCTTTAGAGGAAGTATGTTTGGCATGAATCGTTACGGCAGAATGATAACCATCCCCCAGAGAAAAACCACCCTCTAAATAAGGCGTAGAATAATTGCCATAGCCTAGTTTTACAAAATCAGCCTTCCGCCAAACTGATCCGGTGTCAATATTTACTGCAAGTGGCCTCAAAAAGGCTGGATTATAAGTAAAAGTCAGATTTTGTGCCGGCACATTATAATTTAACGGCGTCTTTTCCGGTGTAGGAAGTGCCGTTGTTGAACTAAAGTTGATCTTAGAGGCCGGTTTTAAGGAAGGCGTAAAATCAGAGGTTACCGTAAAGTTCTTCCCTCCCTCCAAAGGTACTGTGTCCTGACTCGGTTTCTCGGTAGGCGCCTTTTTAATCGCTTTTTTAACCACCGTTTTTTTCTGTGTCGTCTTTTTTCTTCGACGCTGTGCCTGCGCATTACTTATACCCAGACAAAGTGCCAGCAGTAAAATACCGATCCACAGCGGCGCCTTTTTATTACTCAAGCTCTTATATTGAATGCTATCTTTCATGTGTTTAATGTAAGTGTAAACAATTTTAATGTTACGGACAAATTAGCCACTAAGGCCTTATTCCACCCGGCTCTTTTTCTTTTTCTGCGCCAGCACCTGATCCAACTTCGTTTGCGCTTCCTGCTTAAGTGTCGGATCTGTTGCATTTTCAACAACACTTTTCAAGGTAGCCTCCGCATTAAAGAGATCATTTTCTTTAAAGTAAATCTCGCCGAGCAAAATATAGGATTTGGTGATCCAGTAATCGTAGGAACCTGACTTGTTAATTACATCAAAGGCTGCCTTCTCGGCCTCTTTGTAATTCTTTTGCTGCACCAGCATCTCTGCTACGCTGTATCTCGCCTGGGCAGCATATTCAGATTTCCCTAAACTGTATACTTTTTTATAGGCTGTTGTGGCGCCTTCCAGATCTCCCTGCTCCTGCAGATTTTTGGCAATAATTGTGTTGGAGATTTGTTTGTCGTCATCTGCGATGCCTTTTTGCGTCAAAAGATCCTTTGCATTCGCATCTGCCGCGGCCCATTGTTGTAATTTATATTGGCAACGTAACAAACCCCGCATACTCTCCAGACGGTTATCTGCTGAAGTGGCAATATCTTTCAGCTGCTGATAATAGGTAGCTGCTGTTGAATAATCCTTTTTATCAAAATAATAGAGTCTGGCTGCCTGCAATACGGCATCCTCCGCAAATTGATTAGGCGCCTTTTGAGCAACCAGATCATAATATTTAAGTGCATTGTCCGTGTCTTTACGCTGCCGGTAGAGACCTGCCAGGTAATAGGCCGCATCAATGCTATGTTGTCCCTGAGCAAAGGATTTTAGATAATTTTCAAAACCACTGATCGCCGCATCAAACTGCTCATCACCATAAGATTTGAATGCGGAGATATAAGACAGGGAGTCCTGCTCGGTATAGCTGACCTGTTTGCCATTTTGCTGCATAAAGGTCAAATATTTTTCCGGCTGGTGTTCATTGACAAAGATATTACGCACATAGGCAATGGCTTCATTACTTTGTGGGGCATTCGGGTAACGTTTGATCAACTCCTGGAAACTTTGCAAGGAGGCATCGTTATTGCCCATATTAAAATAAGTGACTCCTAAGTTCAGATAAGCATCCGGCTTTAAGGCCTCCTGATCAGCACTTAAGACCTTTTGTAAAGGTGCAACGGCTTTAGAAAAGTTTTCGCTGGCCATATAGGCTGCGGCCATCTGCAGATTGGCCTCTGCTGCCAAGGAAGAATTACCGTATTGCTGATCAAAGGCCTGCAAATAAGCGACCTTGTCTGCCACCCTGCCATAAGCGCCTGCAATCACTGCTTTCTGGTAATAAGCATAATCTGCGGCAGGCAGGTTTTGGCGGATAATATCATCATAGATCGTCGATGCCTGGCTATAGTTTTTCTGCATAAAATAACAGTCAGCAGATCTCAGATAGGCATCTTTCTGAACGCTGGTAGAACCACTGCTAGCAGTAGTGGCTACTTTTCTAAAAGCATTTAAGGCCTTATTATAATCTCCGGAACGCATATAGGCATACCCCAATGTGTAATTAGCATCTGTTTCATTGACCTCGCCATAGTCAACCGGACGCTGAAGATACCTGTTCAGCGATTCTATTGCGCCACTGTAATTCTGGGATCGGTACGCCAATTCTCCCTTCCAGAAATAAGCAGGCTGTACTTCCTTTTCATTATAAGGTAAATTAAAAATTCGGTTAATCATTGCCCCTGCCTGGGTGACATTCTGGTCATTGATCAATTCAACAGCCCTGCCATATAAAATTCTGGGGTAGGCTCGTTGCACAATTTCACTTTGTGCGCCACCCAACGATTGGATCAATTGAAGGGCTTCTTTATAATTATTCGCATTGGATAATACACTTACAAGTAACTCTTTGGCTTCCTGATTATAAGAAGACTCGGGATAAACCGTAATGAATTTTTTAAGCTCACTAAGCGCCACATCCTGATAACCCAGTTCATAAGAAAGTTTCGCATAATTAAAGGTAGAAATTGCCTTTTGCTGCTGATTGGCACTATTTAGTGAGCAAAACAAAAAGGCATTTCTGGCACTGCTTTTATCCCCCGTATGCAGATAGGCATCTCCTAATAAATACATACTGTTTTGCGCCAGAGAATCCTCCTTACCGCCTAATTCTTTCAGCCCTTCAATCGCTTTATTCCATTGTTTGTCCTGATAATAACAATAAGAAAGTTCATAAAGATCTTCCCTTTTGACTTTAGCACTTTTGGTAATATAATCCTCTAAATAAGGCAACGCCTTTGCATATTGACCTTGTTCAAAATAAATATGACCAGCCAGTTGTTTTAATTCTGTTTCATAATACTGGCCACCATCCTTTAGAGAAGATTCCGCATAACGCAGCGCCTTTCCTTTCTGGTCCTGAAAATAATAGATCTCTGCAATATAATATGGGACGATCTTACTGTAACTCGGGTTATCCTTTACTATCTGCAAAGAACTGAGTGCCGCATCATAATCCTTCCTATAAAACTCGATAAAACCGTAATAATAATTGGCATCGATATAATTAGGATTGGAAGGCATTTGACGGATCGCATTAAATAAAGGAGCCGCCTCCTCAAATTTTTGCATCGTAAACAGACAATAGCCCTGATGGAACTGCAGTTTGGCAGTTTCTTCATTACTCAGATTGGCCGTTCCTGCTTTCTTATAATAATCCAGTGCTTCCTGGAAGTTTTCCTTCCTAAAATAATATTCTCCCAGCTGAAAACTAAGCATCTGTACCAGTGGCGTACTATGTTCAAAATGGATAAATTCTTTGGCTGGTTCTTCCGCAGAGGCCTGGTTCAGCATTAGCGAACAGGATAAAGTATAAAAACGCGCTTCTACTGCCCTGGTTTCAGGGATATTACTTTTATGGTAAGGTGCAGAATAATTAAGTGTTTTAAAAATTGGGTAAGCCAGGCTGTATTGCCCTCTAAAATAAAGATCCTTTGCCTGTTTAAATTCGGCGTCAGGATCCGTATTAATTTTAGTGGCCTGTGCCTGTAGTTGAACTGTGCAGCTAGCGGCCGCCACAACTGCCAACCCAACAAATTTTATCGAACGACTCATATTAAAATTTTAATGCGAAAGTTAAACAAATAGTTTGCCTAAAACTATAAGAAATTTCTAAAATCCATATAAAGATACTGGTAGCCGCCCAGCTACCGCAAATAATTGACCAATTGTGCATAATAATAGCATTAGATACGGATTTTACGCAGTTATCCACATTCATAGACCCGCCAGGAGCAGATGAGGTTTAATGGATTGCAGCTTTGTTAAGATGAATCAAGCATTATTTAAATTATTTTTCAAGACATTAATGTGCTAACCCTTTACATAACAATGAATTCACATTTGTTTATTTAAAAATATATCTTTTCGTTTAATTGATTGTCAGATTGTGACACTGCCCATAATAACTTTGGTAATAATTGCAATCAGGGCGTATGCTGAAAACCCTTTAATAGAGTAAGCATCATTTAGTAAAACTTATTAAAATGGATATCTTAAACACACTTCTGAGCCTGTTGGCTTCTCTGTTAGGCGGTCTGGGCCTGTAAGGTTCTAAACGACTTTTAACCTACAACAAGACACAGCCCCTGCCTTCTAAAAGAACGCAGGGGCATTTTTATGCTCCAACGACAAATAAACCCAGTATGCTAATTGGTTTCTGTGGCCATGTTTGCAATATGGCTGGCAGCGGCAAAGCCGCTGGCCCAGGCGTGCTGAAAGTTAAACCCTCCGGTAATGCCATCCACATTCATGACCTCACCTGTAAAATAAAGCCCCCTATGTAACCTGCTTTCCATGGTTAGCGGATCCATTTCAGCGAGATTTATCCCGCCACAAGTGACAAATTCCTCTTTAAAGGTGGTTTTTCCACTAATCATATAAGTATCTGCCACCAAGTGCTGAATCAATTTATTTTGAGCGCCTGCCGGCAATTTAGACCAATACAGGTTTTCCTGTATGCCAGCAGCATTTAAAAGGTAAGCCCAGAGTCGTTTTGGCAATCCAAAAGGATTTTTTTCACCCATAGGACGAGCCGCATGCCTTTCTCTGATGGCCTGCCAACTATCTCGCAACTGTTGTTCTGGCCAGGCTTCACCTAGCCAGTTAATCAGTACGGAAAACTGATAATTATTTTCAGCCAACCACTCCGCACCCCAAGCAGAGAGTTTAAGTACAGCAGGTCCACTGAAACCCCAATGGGTGATCAATAAAGGCCCTGATTGCTTGAGTTTGGAGCCAGCAATGCGTATGGTAGCATTATCCACACTGACACCCATCAATTCCGTAATAGGATGTTTGCCCAGGTTAAAGGTAAATAAAGATGGCACAGGCCTGGTGATGGAATGGCCCAACTTTGTCAAATACTGATAATTTTCCGCTTTCATAAGGCCCCCGGCAGCCACACAAATATAATCTGCGGACAAAGTCTCTGACTCACCAGCAAGTTCTATTTGCCAACGGCCCTGCTTTTCCTCTTGGGCTGCCAAATGATTTAGTGAAAGTACATTTTGATGCAAACGAATATTAACGCCATAGGCATCTGCTTCCTTTTCCAATGCATCGATGATAGAACTGGATTGATTGGAGACGGGAAATACACGCCCGTCCGCCTCTGTTTTTAAAGGTACTCCCCGCTTTTCAAACCAGTCTACTGTATCCACAGGACCAAATTGATGCAGTGTTCTTTTCAACAGCCGGGCGCCTCTTGGGTAATTGCCGGTAAATGCAGCAATGGGCAGATCCCTATGGGTGACATTGCAACGCCCACCGCCACTGACTTTTACTTTACTTAGGGTTTTACCCGTTTTTTCCAGCAAAGTAACTTTGAGTCCAGGGCATAAACGAGCAGCGTTCACTGCACAAAAATATCCGGAAGCCCCTGCTCCAATGACCACTAAATACGGCATAGACGGGATTTAATTTCTATTACTAATTGATTATCAATAGGTAAATAAAAAAAATGTTCATTTAGCCTAATTCAATAAGAAATGGTAACTTTGGTATGCATGGTACAGTTTTAATTCCCTTTAAATTATGCAGTGCCATTCTGGTATCTGTTATACAACCCAAGTTTGCAGCTTCTTCAGAATGCTGTTTACGCCTGTACCATGCTTTTTTAATTTTCTGATTGCAACACTTGCTGTTTGCGTCAGCTATTTATCCTCTTGGAAATCTTGATAAGAAGTATTCAAATTGCTATTGGTACGCTCAGCGGCCTCAATAATTGAATAATCGGACAAGATCAAAGCCTTCCCTTCTTTCACACAGACATTATGTTCAAAATGTACAGAGGGCAGCCCGTCTTTTGTTTTAACGGTCCAACCATCTTTCTCTGTAAAAATATTGCGTTTGCCCTGATTGATCATCGGCTCTATCGCAATGGTCATATTTGTTTTTAACTTTGGCCCGGTGCCTCTTCTGCCGTAATTGGGCACATTCGGCTCTTCATGCATGGTCTTACCTAATCCATGACCCACCAGCTCTCTAACCACGCCATAACCATATTTACCTGCTGTATGGTTCTCAATAGCATAGGCTATATCACCGATCCGATTACCGGTCACGGCCTTCTCAATGCCTTTATATAATGATTCTTTGGTCACTCGTACCAGTTGCAGATTTTCGGGGGTGGATTCTCCCAAGACAAAAGTATAAGCATGTTCTCCTACATAACCGTCTTTGGTAATTCCCAAATCAAGTGATACGATGTCTCCGTCTCTTAGCGGGTTATTATCGGGGAAACCATGTACGACTACATCATTTACTGAAGTACACATATTATAGGGGTAACCGTAATAATTATAAAAAGTTGGAATGCCACCTTCATCCAAAATCATGTCCTTACACATTTTATCAATTTCTAAAGTGGTCATGCCTGGTTTAAGGATCTTGGCAACTTCTGCCAGTATGCGGCTGATCGTAGATGCATTTTGTTGCATAATGGCTACTTCAGCATTGGTCTTTGTTTGGATCATGAATTACAAATATGGTAGATTTTAAAGAGAAGTCTGTTTAAACAGACTCATCCGCTTGCTGATCATCCTTTTAGAGATGATAAGTTAGCTAAATATAGCACAAAATTACTCAATTAATGACAATTTTAAACAGTTCCATTGGCCGGTAGGCCTAATGCCCCGTTAATTAAACAAAAATCAGCCCCAAACCGCATCAAAAAAGCTGGCCTGTCAGATTCTTAAACGAATCCCACAGGCCAGCCTATACTCTTTATTACTAATAATCTGACAGTTAATTAGATGCCGCTACCTACATGACTGCGGCCATGTACTCTTGCGCCACCACTCATCAGACCGTCATATTGACGCATGAGCAAATGAGTTTCAATCTGTTGTAAGGTATCCAAGATTACAGCTACCATAATTAACAGGGAGGTTCCTCCAAAATAGTAACTGAAGCTCTGTTGAACACCCAGCATCTGTGCAAAACCAGGTAAGATACCGGCAATGGCCAGTGCAACGGCACCAGGGAAGGTAATACGGTCCATGATGGAACCGATATAATCCGCTGTGGGTTTACCCGGTTGAACACCTGGTATAAAGCCATTGTTTCTTTTTAGATCTTCACTCATCTCTTTTGGATTGAAGATAAGCGCCGTATACAGGAAGGTAAAGGCTATGGTCATGCCACCGTAAATCAACATATACCAGCCATTTGTATGATCACCAAATATATTTGCGATGGACCCCTCTTTATCCAAATCAGTGAAAGAAACCAGTGTAGGTAAGAACATTATCGCCTGCGCAAAGATGATCGGCATTACACCAGCAGCATTCACTTTTAATGGGAGGAACTGGCGGGCACCGCCCACTTGTTTGTTACCCATCAATTGTTTTGCATAAATTACCGGAACTTTTCTGACACCTTCTACTAATAATACCAGTGCCATATTAATACCAATGTAGAATGCAATTTCAATTAAGAAGATAAGTAAACCTCCACCCCCTTTTACCTGTTTGGACTGGAACTCCTGAATGACCGCCTGCGGCAGGCTGGACAGAATCCCAATCATGATGATGATAGAGATACCATTTCCTAAACCTTTATCCTGGATTTTTTCACCCAGCCACATAACAAATAAGGATCCTGCGGTTAATACAAACAGTGTAGATACGAAGAAATAGGGTTGATAAGCAGGGATCAAGGCTACTGCGTAAGTCGGACTCTTCAATAAAGAAATATAAGCCACTGCCTGGAAGGCTGTTACGATCACCGTTAGATAACGGGTAATCTGGTTGATTTTCTTTTGTCCGCTTGAACCTTCCTTTTGAATCTTCTGCAGTTGCGGCACCAATACGGTTGCCAGCTGCATAAAGATAGAAGCAGAGATATATGGCATTACCCCTAAGGCCAGAATACCAGCCTGAGAGAAAGCACCACCAGCGAATGTATCAAACATCCCCAATAAGCCATTATTTTGCGTCTGAGCAGCCGCAGCAGAGATCTTATTCGGGTCTATCCCCGGGATCACCACATGCGCTCCAAACCTGAACACCAGAATCAGCAGTAACGTGAAGACGATCTTCTCCCGTAATTCCTCAATGCTCCAAATATTTTTAAGTTCTGGATTAACTTTTTCATTCCTTTTCGATAGTTAATATTTAGTTCAAGCTATTAATTATAACCAAGACTAAAAGTGTTGTGAGCGTCTAAAAGTTAGGACAACGCAATTTAAGACAAAAAGACGCATCTTGTAGGATGCGTCCGGAATTTATTTTTAAATTAGTTTAAAACTTCAACCGTTCCGCCTGCAGCCTCAATCGCTGCTTTTGCTTTTGCACTGGCTGCGTGAACTTTGAAGGCCACTTTAGAGGCAATCTCACCGTTTCCGAGGATTTTCACCTTATCTGTTCTGGAAACCAGTCCATTTACATACAGGTTCTCTAAAGAGAATTCTTCTAATTTATATTTTTCTACCAAAAGTTCAACCTGTGCCAGGTTAAATACTTTGAAAGTAACGTGTCCAGGGTTTTTGAAACCACGCTTAGGAACGCGGCGCTGAATAGGCATCTGACCACCTTCATGCGCAATCTTGCTCTTATAACCAGCACGGCTTTGACCACCTTTGTTACCTTTTGTAGAAGTACCACCTTTACCGGAGGCTTCACCACGTCCAAGACGTTTGTCCTTGTGTACCGCACCTTTTGCGGGACGTAATTCGTGTAATTTCATTTTACTTGATTTTTATACTCAACGGGGAATCGCCCCTCGCTTTTATTAAAGTGCAGCAAAAATATACATTAATTTTAAACTGCAAAATCTTTCTGTCTGTGACGGATTAGAGCTTTTCAACTTTCACCAGGTGGCTAACAGCCTTCACCATTCCCTCGATCTGCGGAGTCGCTTCAATTTCACGGGAAGCGTTCATCTTTTTCAGACCTAAAGCTCTGAGAGTCAACTTCTGACGTTCTGGTCTGTCGATTGCACTCTTAATCTGTGTTATTTTTATCTTTGCCATCATTTTGAGGTTAATGAAACGTACTGTCCTGCAATAACGTTTCCTGCTTTAAATATATTCCTTGATCAGGTTTAAATTCGATACCGATTTTCTCGCCTAATCAATGCTTAAGTATTACCCGTTGAACACTTTGGAAACTTTCACGCCACGCTGACGGGCGATATCCAGTGGTTCACGCAGCATAGTCAGTGCCTTAACGGTTGCCTTTACCACATTCTGCGGGTTGGCAGATCCCAGGTTTTTAGATAATACGTCAGTCAGACCAGCACTTTCCAAAACAGCACGCATACTACCTCCGGCGATTACACCGGTACCGGCAGCTGCTGGTTTGATCATTACTTTCGCAGCGCCAACTTTAGCATGTTGTTCATGAGGAATAGTACCTTTATGGATAGGAACTTTCACCAGGTTTTTCTTGGCATCTTCAATTCCTTTTACAATGGCTTCCTGAACTTCTTTTGCTTTACCTAAACCCTGTCCTACGGTACCTGCGCCGTTACCAACAACAACAAGTGCGGAGAAACTAAAAGTACGTCCACCTTTGGTTGTTTTCACAACACGGTTAATAGTAACAACCTTTTCTTTTAAATCAGAATCAGCTGCAGGTTTTCCTCTTTGAATATTTGTATTAGACATTGAAATCTATTTACTGTAAACTAAATAATTAAATTAAAATTGTAAACCACCTTCTCTTGCACCTTCAGCAGCTGCTTTGATACGGCCATGGTAAAGATTACCACCGCGATCAAATACAACTTCCTTAATGCCTAATTCTTGTGCTTTACGTGCCAATGCAGCACCAGCTAACTTGGACTTTTCAGTCTTAGTGCCGGATTGTGCAGTGATATCCTTATCTCTTGTAGAAGCTGCAGTGATGGTTACACCATCTTCATCGTTGATTAACTGCAGATACAAAGAAGTATTACTTCTGAATACAGACAGACGAGGTTTAGCGGCTGTACCGTTGACCTTCTTACGGATACGATAACGGATCTTTTGTTTTTTCTGTAATGTGTTGCTCATTTTACTGACATTTATAATTCTCCGATACTGCCGGAAAACATATTATAATTATATGGAAGTATGGGATAGTCACGCTATCCCATACAGATAAAATACTATTTACCGGCTGCTTTACCTGCCTTACGACGGACAACCTCTCCAACATATCTGACCCCTTTACCTTTGTAAGGCTCTGGTTTACGCAGACTGCGGATTTTAGCAGCTACCTGACCTAAAAGCTGTTTATCATGGCTTTCAAGTTTGATCAAAGGATTCTTCCCTTTCTGCATTTCAGTAGCAACTTTCAATTCCTTGGGCACATCAATAACGATGTTGTGAGAATAACCTAAAGACAGATCTAAAAGGTTACCCTGATTAGTCGCTTTATAACCTACACCCACCAGTTCAAGGTCTTTGGTGAATCCTTCAGAAACACCTTTTACAAGGTTATCCAGGATAGAGCGATACAGGCCATGTAAGGCTTTGTGACGAATCTGCTCAGTAGGACGAACTACTTTCAGTTCAGTACCTTCTATCTCAACTTTGATTTCACGATCAACGGCCTGTTTCAATTCTCCTTTAGGACCTTTAACAGTAACTACATTTGACTTGTCAACAGTCACAGTTACGCCTGCAGGAATAACAATGGTTTTTTTACCAATACGAGACATACAATAATTTTTAAAAAATCCATAAATAGCTCCTGAACCGGTCAGCTGTGTATGTCCAGCTTAATGTATTCAAGACCCAAAAAATATTAATAAATGTGGCAAAGCACTTCGCCACCTACATTCTCAGCTTTTGCTTGTTTGTCAGTCATTACACCTTTTGAAGTGCTGATGATTGCAACCCCCAACCCGTTGATCACTCTTTTGAAATCAGCTGGTTTAGAGTACTGACGCAGACCTGGACGACTTACACGTTCTAAAGCCTGGATAGCCGGACGTTTTGTTTCAGGATCATATTTCAAGGCGATTTTAATAATACCTTGTTTGTTGTCATCCTCAAATTTGTACTTCAGGATATACCCTTGCGCGTACAGAATTTCTGTAATACGCTTTTTCAGGTTAGAAGCAGGGATTTCCACGATTCTGTGACCTGCCATTTGAGCATTACGCACCCTTGTCAAGAAGTCTGCTATAGGATCTGTTACCATTTGTATCTAAATTAATACGATTGTAAAATTGATTAAAACTTTAAGACGCTTAGCGTCTATTGATTACCAGCTGGCCTTTTTAACCCCTGGAATCTTACCGTCTAATGCCATATCTCTGAAAATAACTCTGGACAATCCAAAATAACGGATATAACCTCTAGGACGGCCAGTCAGCTGACAACGGTTTTTAAGACGAACAGGAGAAGCGTTTTTTGGAAGTTTGTCTAAACCTGCATAATCACCAGCTTCTTTTAAAGCCGCGCGCTTAGCTGCATATTTTGCAACCATTACTTCGCGTTTTCTCTGTCTGGCTTTGATAGATTCTTTTGCCATAATACTTATGATTTATTTATGAAGCAAAGAAGAAACACTCCCCTGCTCCTAAATGGAATAAATTAATTGCTTTGCTCTTTTTTGATATTCTTGAAAGGCAGACCCAGTTCTTTCAATAATTCGTAAGCTTCTTCATTGTTAGTTGCAGATGTTACGAAAGTTATATCCAAACCAGTAATCTTGTTAACTTTATCGATATCAATTTCTGGGAAAATGATCTGCTCAGTAACACCTAAGGTGTAATTACCGCGACCATCGAAAGCTTTATCACTGATTCCTTTGAAGTCACGTACACGTGGCAGAGATACAGCGATCAAACGATCCAGAAATTCGTACATTTTCTCACCGCGCAGGGTCACTCTCGCACCAATTGGCATTCCCTTTCTCAGTTTGAAATTAGAGATGTCTTTTTTGGAGTAAGTGGTTACAGCACGCTGACCGGAGATAAGCGTTAACTCATCAACTGCAATTTCAACTAATTTTTATCAGCTACTGCTCCGTTTACACCGCGGTTTAAACAGATTTTTTCCAATTTAGGCGCCTGCATTACAGATTTGTAAGCAAACTTCTTAACCAGCGCAGGTACCACCTCTTTGGTGTACTTGTCGGCCAATCTTGGTGAATATTTTTGTGTGCTCATTATTTAATTGCCTCCCCGGATTTTTTAGATATACGTACTAATTTACCATTGTCACGAGTGCGCTTGATTCTGGCTGCAGCGCCAGTCTTAGCATCCCACAACTGTACATTGCTAATGTGAATAGGTGCTTCAACTTTTACAATACCGCCTTTGGTATTTGTAGCCGAAGGTTTGGTGTGTTTGGAGACGATATTAACACCTTCTACCACAACACGACCTTTGTCGATAATTACTTGCAATACCGTGCGGGGTTTCTTTAGGTCTTTATCATCGCCGGCAATGACGACTACTTTGTCCCCTTTCTTGATATTGTATTTAGGTTTAAATCTATTGCTCATATTTGTATGCTTAGTGCTTCAAGCGAATCCGCTAAAAGCTAAACTAAAAAATTTTGTCATTGTGGACCGGTAAATTAAACGATCCGGTACGGGAGCTGAATTTGCTTAAAGAACTTCAGGTGCCAGGGAGATGATTTTCATATACCCTTTATCACGCAACTCACGGGCAACTGGCCCAAAGATACGCGTCCCACGAGGTTCGTCAGAGTTGTTCAACAAAACAACTGCATTGTCATCAAAACGGATATAGGAACCATCTTTACGACGTAATTTATTCTTGGTTCTTACGATAACGGCTTTAGAAACGGTACCTTTTTTTACACCACCTGCAGGGATTGCATCCTTTACAGTGATGACGATCTTGTCACCGATCTTTGCATAATCCTGACCGGAGTTACCCAGAACACGGATGCAAAGTACTTCTTTAGCTCCACTGTTATCAGCTACACGTAGCCTACTTTCTTGCTGAATCATTTTATTTAGCTTTTAGCTGAGATTAATAGTCAATTAATCACAATCAATTTTATTATTCAAAAGGAAACCGCTGATCCGAAAACTTATTTAGCTTTCTCAACAATCTCAACCAGTCTCCAACGTTTTGTTTTGCTCAGGGGACGAGTTTCCATGATCTTAACAACGTCACCGATACTAGCTTCGTTCTTTTCATCATGTGCATGAAACTTGGTCGTCTTCTTTACAAATTTACCGTACATAGGGTGCTTAACCTTTCTTTCAACCGCAACTGTAATGGTTTTAGTCATTTTGTTGCTGCTAACCACACCTACTCTAGATTTACGCAAATTTCTTTCGGTCATTTTACTTAATTTTTCATTGCCGCTGAAGGCAACATATTATTTTACGCTAAGTTCTCTTTTTTTCAATTCGGTTTTCACCCGAGCGATGTCTCTTCTGAAAAGACGGATGCTCATTGGATTTTCTATTGGAGAAATAGCATGAGCGAATTCCATTTTTTTCAAACGAAGTTCATCTTCCTGAATGCGAGCCTTCAGGTCTTCTACAGACATGTGCTGAAGGTTTTTGTTAAATTCTACTGCTTTATTAGGCATTAGTGATGAATTTTATTTTTTTATAAATACTATCGGTTTGTAAAGTGTCGTCTCAGACTGTCCCTAAACTTAACCGACCGGACTTTTGTGATTATAAATCTCTGCGCGTTACAAACTTAGTTGCAATGGGCAATTTAGCAGCAGCGAGTTTCATTGCGTGCTGTGCGACCTCCTGTGAAACACCGTCACATTCGAAAATAATACGTCCCGGTTCAACAACTGCAGCCCAATATTCAGGGTTACCTTTACCTTTACCCATACGTACCTCAGCAGGCTTCTTTGTGATGGGTTTATCAGGGAATATTCTGATCCAAACATTACCTTCACGTTTCATAGCACGTGTCATTGCCTGACGCGCTGCTTCAATCTGACGGTTGTTCAACCAAATAGGTTCAACCGCTTTAAGAGCGTAAGATCCGAAAGAGATAGTTGTCCCTCTTTTTGCAACATTTCTAATGCGCCCTTTCTGTGCTTTCCTGTGTTTTGCTCTTTTTGGCTGTAACATCTTATGTAATTTGATCTTTTATAATGTGCTAATAAGCTAATGGTTCCTTTTGCTGTACTAGCACATTAGCTAAATAGCCTTATTAGCTAAATAATTAATTTCTTCTGTCTCTTCTGTCGCCACCGTGAGACCTTCTGTCTCCTCTGTCTCTTCTATCACCTCTGTCATTACCATGGCTTCTTCTATCTTTAGAATCACCACCGGCAATTACATTTGGATTCAGATCTCTTTTGCCTAATACTTCACCTTTACAAACCCAAACCTTCAATCCGATTTTACCATATACAGTCTGTGCAAAAACACTTGCATAGTCGATATCCATACGGAATGTATGCAGGGGAACGCGACCTTGTTTGAATTCTTCAGAACGGGCAATTTCTGCACCACCTAAACGACCACTGGCTTTAACTTTTATACCTTCAGCACCCATACGAAGTGCAGAAGCTACCGCCATTTTGATAGCACGTTTGAAGTTGATACGATTTTCAATCTGACGTGCGATTGTATCGCCGATGATTGCTGCATCAATTTCAGGGCGGCGGATCTCAAGGATATTGATCTGTACGTCCTCTTTATTTGTCAGTTTTTTCAATTCTTCCTTGATACGATCAACTTCACCACCACCTTTACCAATGATGATACCTGGCTTAGAAGTATGAATAGTAACAATCAATTTCCCTAAAGTACGCTCGATGACAATTTTGGCAACACCGCCTTTATTGATACGTGCAGTAAGGTAGGTACGGATTTTATTATCTTCAATCAGACGATTTGCATAGTCTTTCTTGTTACCATACCAGTTGCTGTCCCATCCACGGATGATTCCTAATCTGTTACCAATAGGATTTGCTTTTTGACCCATATTGTTGATTTGAAAATTCGAAAGTTTGATGCTGTCGCACTTTCAATGTTTATTTGTTTAATACGTAAGGAATATATCCTTACTAATTTACTTCAATTATGCTTTTGTATCCACTACGATGGTTACATGATTACTGCGCTTACGGATCTTGTGACCACGTCCCTGCGGTGCAGGACGCATTCTCTTGATTGAACGCCCACCGTCAACATAAATAGTTTTAACCACCAGGTTTGCATCAGCTGCATTCTGACCATCATTTTTCTGTTCCCAGTTAGAGATGGCACTCTTCAGCAATTTAGCCAGCGGCTTTGCATTGTGCTGTGGATGAAATTCCAGGATAGAAAGAGATTTCTCTACTTCCATACCACGGATTACATCTGCTAACAAACGCATCTTACGCGGCCCTGTAGGATAATTTTTTAATTTAGCTACTGCTTCCATTTTCTTATATTTTTGTGTCAGGTGCTGCCTGACTCAATTTTTTATAATTATTTTTTGCTACCTGCGTGACCTCTGAAGTTTCTGGTTGGCGCAAATTCACCGAGTTTGTGACCTACCATAAATTCTGTAACATAAACGGGAATAAATTTGTTTCCGTTATGTACTGCAAAAGTCTGTCCCACAAAATCAGGGGTGATCGTGGAGCGACGGCTCCAGGTTTTGATTACCGACTTTTTTGTCTTGCCATCAATGATCGCCTGAACTTTCCCTTCCAGGTTAGCATCTACGTATGGGCCTTTTTTAATTGAACGAGCCATAATTTATATTTGTTTGTTTATTTGTCCCTGATTTTCACAGGGACCATTTTAACAGATTGAACTATTTGTTAGATAATTTTCTACCGTTGCTTCTCTGAATAATCAGTTTATCAGAACCTTTCTTCTTACGCGTAATTTCACCTTTGGCGTATTTACCAGTACGAGAACGTGGATGTCCACCAGATGCGCGGCCTTCACCACCACCCATTGGGTGATCCACAGGGTTCATTGCAACACCTCTTACGCGAGGACGAATACCTTTCCAACGGTTTGCACCGGCTTTACCAGCACTCTGCAGACTGTGGTCACTGTTAGAAACAACACCTACAGTTGCGTAACCATCAATTAATACTTTTCTTAATTCACCAGAAGGCATTTTAAGAACAGCATATCTGTCTTCCTTATTGCTCAGCTGAGCAGAGGTACCGGCACTTCTTGCCAGTTTAGCACCCTGACCAGGCTGTAATTCAATATTGTGAATGGTGGTACCTAAAGGCATGTTTCTCAGCTTCAACGCATTACCCAGTTCAGGAGCAACACTGTCGCCGGAGATAACCGTAGCACCCACTTGCAGTCCGTTCGGAGCAATGATATAGCGCTTTTCACCATCAGTATATTGTAACAATGCGATAAAAGCGGTACGGTTCGGATCGTATTCAATAGAAACTACTTTAGCTTCGATGTTTGCTTTATCACGTTTGAAATCAATGATACGGTAGTGTTTTTGTGTCCACCACCTTTGTAACGCATTACACGACGTCCCTGAGAGTTACGACCAGCTTTCTGGTGTTTTTTCTCGAGCAAACTCTTTTCGGGTTCGTTGGTTGTAATTTCTGCGTAAGCATTTCCAATCTTCCAACGGGTACCCGCGGTCATTGGTTTGAATTTCTTTAATGCCATTTTTATCTACTTTTATGCGAAATTTTCAGCTTCGCTGACTATAATTTGTGAATGTTTAATTTTAAACTGTTCCGTAAAGATCGATTGTATCGCCTTCAGCTACAGTTACATAAGCTTTCTTGTAAGCAGGCTTTCTACCTTCTACATATCCGGCTTTGGTAAAACGGGTTTTGTTTTTAGCTGGGACAACAATTGTATGTACTTCTTTTACAGTTACACCATAAAAGGATTCAATCGCATCTTTAATCTCCAGTTTGTTCGCCCGACGATTTACACGGAAAGCAAATTTGTTCAGCTTTTCGCTTTGTGCATTTGCTTTTTCGGTAAGGATGGGTTTTATTAAAACTTCTGTAAGTTTCATCTGTTTATTTTTTTATTTCTGTCTGACAGACGTTATGCCCTAAGGCATACATGATTCAAATTCTAATAGATCTTAAGTTAAGCTGCTGCTTCCTCTTTATCAGATAAAAGCTTTGCTGCATCTTCAGTAAATACAACTACGTCTGCATTTACAACATCATAAGTATTGATGTCAGCCAGTAAAGTACTACCTACTTTTGGCAGGTTCCTCAGGCTCAGGTAAACGTTGTCGTTGTATTCTGGTAATACAAATAAAACCTTTTTACCAGCTACATTCAGATCAGCTAATAATTGTACGAATTGTTTTGTTTTAGGAGCATCATAAGTCAGATCTTCCAAAATTACAATGGCACTTTCTTTAGCTTTATGAGAAAGAGCACTGACTTTAGCCAGGTCTTTCACTTTTCTGTTCAGCTTAATAGTGTAAGCGTGTGGTTTAGGTCCGAAGATCGTACCACCACCTTTATATAAAGGGTTACGGATGTTACCTTTACGGGAACCACCGGTACCTTTTTGTTTGTGTAATTTGCGGCTGGAACCCTGCGCTTCAGCACGAGTTTTAACCTTATGCGTACCCTGACGTCTTGCAGCTAAATACTGTTTAACGGCCAGATAAATCACGTGGTTGTTCGGTTCTGCACCAAATATTTCCTCAGGCAACTCAACGGATCTGCCTGTAGATTTTCCTGTTGTATTTAAAACTTCTAATTGCATTTTTAATCAATTTGGGTAAAGAATTGGTTTAGTCTGAATTCTTTACTTTTATTTTTGGATGAAAACTGTTGAGCCGATATGACCTGGAACAGAGCCACTAATTAAGATATAGTTCTTTTCAGGGAAGATTTTAACGACTTTAAGGCCTTTCATTTTAACACGGTCATTACCCATACGACCAGCCATTCTCATTCCTTTAAATACTCTGGAAGGGTAAGAAGAACCACCAATAGATCCTGGAGCACGGGAACGGTCATGCTGACCGTGGGAAGCTTCACCAACACCAGCAAATCCATGGCGTTTTACAACACCCTGGAAGCCTTTACCTTTGGTCGTACCAACAACGTCAACAGACTCTCCTTCAGCGAAGATGTCAACTGTAATGGTTTCCCCAATATTTTTTTCGATGGAATAGTCGCGAAATTCTTTAACGATTTTCTTAGCAGAAGTGCTTGCTTTCGCGAAGTGGTTAATGGCAGCTTTGGTTGAATTCTTTTCTTTTTGTCGCCTACAGCTAACTGTAGCGCACTGTAACCGTCAGTTTCCTGATTTTTGATTTGGGTTACAACATTGGGCTCTGCTTCAATGATAGTAACAGCGATCTGCTTGCCTTCTGGGCCGTAGACGCTGGTCATACCAATTTTCTTTCCAATAATTCCTTTCATTTTTGCGGTTTTTTGCCCCGCGTAGGTTTTGGAGACAATACTGAATGAAGCAGTATTTCAATCTCTGTCATCATCGACCTTTTCTGTTGACGTTTAACTATTAAACTTGAGAAGTACCGATGACAAACAAACCTCGAAGGGCCTGTTTTATATTTTACAGTTCAAACAATAGTAGTTTGAATATCTTTTTATCAGAGCTCTTTTCTTGTCAAAAGACAATTGAGAGATGACTAAATAATTTTATAAGAGCTTGGGCTAATTATACTTATATAAAATATACTGCCCTCTTTACGTTATCTTACGCCTTGATTTCAACCTCTACACCAGAGGGAAGATCCAATTTGCTAAGTGCGTCTACTGTTCTGGAAGAAGAAGTGTAGATATCCAGCAGACGTTTGTGCGTTGCTAACTGGAACTGTTCACGACTCTTCTTATTCACGTGCGGAGAACGCAGCACAGTGAAAATTCTCTTGTGCGTAGGCAAAGGAATAGGACCTGTTACTACAGCGCCTGTTCCACGTACGGTTTTAACTATCTTCTCAGCAGATTTGTCTACTAAGTTGTGATCGTAAGATTGTAATTTTATTCTGATGCGTTGAGACATAATATAACACCCAATTTTTTATTGGGATTGCAAAGGTATGTTTAGTTTTTGAATGGACAAACTTTTTTTTGAAAATTATTGATTGGAAGCGCAAAATAGGCTGCTTTGGCACTGCTTAGTCAGGTTCCACGGGCCCTTTTAACACCAAAGTGCCCCATCGGCTTATGCAGATTCAGCAATTTGCTGAAATCAGATGTATTAGCATAATTTCATTTAGCACTCTAATAATCAATATTATAGCAGTTTTTTAAAAAGAATTAACGCTGCTAAGAAGCGAGTATGCTTAAAATTTGTCTTTTGAACCATGCTGTTCTGGCTAAGGCAATTCTTTTATAATCAAATTTTGTCAAATAGGCTTTATTGTAGTGCTTTTTCATGTTGAAATAGGCATAGAACGTATCAAATTCCCCGCTTCGCAAAGCCTCAACAATGGGGTTTAAATTAAGATCATTCTTTATACATTCTTTAAATTCAATATAATGGCCCCTGGCGATGCCTATTTCTGCCACGATATTAAACAATTTTTCCTCCTTTTGCTGCGTGATCTCGGCCTTGTAAGCTGCGAGATCAAAGCCTGGCAAATCTAGTTCAGCCAGATTATCGGGATGGTACAGATAGTTTTCAAAGGTATAAAGGTCAAGAATCTTGTATGTAGGATGTTCTTTTTTATCTTCTTAATTTCATCACTTCTTAGGTAGTCTCTGTCTCTGAGTCCGAATTTCTTGGAATCTGCCTTGACCGTCAAAAAGACTTCTCTGTTATTATTGGCGGGAAGGAACAAATACCCCTGCTCACCGAGTGCTTCGTTAAAGTACTCATCATTTTGATTTTCAACCACAACCAATTTGTAGCCTTTGAAAATGGATTGAATGGTCGCTTTTGGTACTGCAATTTCGTAAACATCCGCTTTATCCTTGCTCAGTGGCAGCAGATGTTGCCTGGCGTCAAAGTTCAATAAATCGAAATCAATAATGGCTGCCTGGTGACTACTGCGTGCAAAGTCTATGAATCCTAAGGCATGGGAGGCGGTCCAGAGTTATGAACTGTCTGGAATCCACTTGTTGAGTATTTCCTCCAAAAGATTGAATTGCAGTGCGGTATTTAAATGACAATCCATCTCGTCTATATAAATGACCGCGTTTTTATAATACTCCTGCCTGACAATAAAATTGATCAGCAAGGTGATGATTTGCTTCTCACCGTGACTTAGGAGGTCGTAATTGATTTTCGAAGTACCCTTTTTTAAAAATCAGTTTAGCAGCAGAAGTGTTCGTTGCATCTTGAAATTCCGCAATCTGGATGGTTGTCGATGGATCTCCACCAAATATCTTTAAAAGGGAACTGTTCAGTGGCGCAATAAAATCGCTAAAGATTTTAAGCGTATCAGCACCGCGGCCACTAAAGACCGGCTCACGAAGTGCATTATTAATTTGTTGTATATATTGATATACATCCGTATTGAACCGGACATCATTTTCAATAAAGGTCTTTGGGCTGTCCAGATCTCTTGCGATTGCAGCGCTATTCGCTTCACCCGTCAAGTGTGGAACGATTCTGTTACTGCTTCTGCCAATAAAGCGTTTTATCAGGCTTTCTCCTTCTATTAAATCATTCCCTTTTTTGTATATAGCTCCGCCACCTATAATTTCGATCCGTACCGATTCTGGTAAGCTGCCATCCTTTCTATAATAATTGCGGGACGCTGACTCGTTATAAGGCTGAGGCTTGGTCACGCCAAGTGCCATCCAGGTAAAAGCGTCAAATAAGTTGGATTTGCCTGAACCATTTGAGCCAATGGCAAGAACCAGTTTTGCAGATGAGGGAATTTCCGATATAGTCAAATCCGTAAATCTTTTGAAATTCTGTATGCTTATATTTTGATCCTCATTTGCTTCTTTTTAATAAGAGGCAAATATCCACAAAAACCTAAATGTAAACATAATCAAAGTCGCTAATCTTCCTATTACACAGCATTTTAGCGATTCTTAGCAGGTTTATTTCTCTTTTCGATATCTTAATCAAATAAATCTCGCTTCCTATTTTGGCCGCGTACACGATTTAAAACCTAAAAATTCCCTATGAGAATAACATCTTCGTATGTAAATAATTTTGGAGGCTAAAGGTCTTGTGTATAATTTCATAATAATTTTAATGTATAAGATATGAGAAAACACCTCCTTTTGTGCTGCCTTACAGCCATTTTATTGAACATGGCAAGTGCGCAGGATCTGCCACGGCCTGCCGCTGGTAAGTCCCTGGTTATTTTTGAAAGGCCCCCGGTTACAGCCCTCGCCGTTCAAATCAGATTATTTGATTCGACCACCTATATAGGCCTTATGGGCGCCGGTGGTCACCTGATCTATGAATGTACACCTGGGATAAAGCTTTTCTGGGCTACCGCCGAAAACAGAGATTTCATGCAGGCTGATCTGGCACCAGATCAGGTTTACCTGGTTCAGATCTTGGCTGTTACGGGCGCCTTACAGGCAAGGGTTAAACTTCAGCCCTACAATCCAACAAAGAAAAATGCGGAGAAGATTAAAAAGCAATTTATCAAGCGCATTGATAAAGGCAAGGAGAAGAAAATCGGGGCAACGCTTGCAGACGAAACGCCCGAAAGAACTGAACAGGCTATCCAAAACGGGATGGAGCGGTACCAGACTTTAAAAGATAAGGAGAAGAAAATAACGCAGTTAACTGCAGATATGCATATATAGCAATTGTAATGCTTCTTTTTCCTATTTCCTATCCCCCAATCTCCTACTCCCCAGCTGAAATCTGTACCAATATGTTAGATTTCAGCTGGGGGGATCCTGGCGTTTTCCCTGAATTTAGCGGGTGTTTGGCCATAGGTTTTCTTAAACACCCTGCTGAAATAATTTGGATCACTATACCCACAGCCGTAGGCCGCCTCGCTGATGGGCATATCGTTTTCAAGCATGACTGCAGCCCTTTTTAATCGGTATTCGTTTAATAACTCTGTTGCACTTTTGTTCATGATTTTCTTTAGATTTAAATGTAATGAGGTACGGCTCATATTTAATTCCCTGGCCATCAGTTCAATTGTAAAGTCAGCATCAGAAAACCGCTTTTCGAGCAGATCCGTTAATTTGGCTAAAAATTCTTGATTTTTATTATTGGAGGGTAGGTTATCAATCGCCAGCTCGCTGATATTAATCACATGCTCCCTTAATTTTACCCTGGATCGAATCATATTTGTTACCAATAATTCCAGTTCTTTAAGATTGAAGGGTTTTCCCATATAGGCATCCGCACCAATATTCAGTCCGCCGACCCTTTTATCATCGGATTCCCACTCAGAAAGTAAAATAATAGGGATATAACTGAGTTTAGGATCATTTTTAATTTCCCGGCACAGTTCAAGTCCGTCCATTTTGGGCATTTTCACATCACTTATGATAATATCCGGCAAAGATTTGGTCATCTTTTTGAGCGCCGCCATACCATTGGAGGCGCAGGATACATGATAAAAATCAGAGAAGTGACTTGTTAGAAATACCAATAGCTCCTTATTATCTTCTACAATTAACAGCGTATATTTTTTCTTCTCTAAAGGTATTGAAGCCTGCAGATGCGTAGTCACTGCTTCAGGTTTCGTCTCCTGGAGAATTAAGGCACCTGGTTGTTTTTTCTTTTTAGACGGTGTGGTGTCAGATTTTAAGACGACTGGCAACTCAATGGTCACTTTTGTGCCCTTGTGCTCCGCACTTTCAATGGCAATCGAACCATCCAGGTACTGCACCAGGCTATTGACAAGCGCAAGACCAATACCACTTCCCTCCTCGCTTTGTAGGTTTTTATAAAATGGGTTAAAAATATTTTTAAGCTCCTTTTGGGACATACCAAGGCCCGTATCTTCTACACGGATCTCAATAATGGCACTTCTGGCATCAGATGTATCTTGCTTTTTACGGATATATACCGCAATAAGACCATCAGTGGTGTTTTTAATAGCATTGGATAAAATATTAAACAAAATTTTCTCCACCTTATCCTGATCAAAATAACAAGGCAGTTCCATCAAATCCGCTTCGAATTCTAATCTTGTATTTTTGCTTCTGGCAATGGTATCAAAATAAGCCGTGGTCTGTTTTAAATAGCTGATAATATCTCCATAACTCAGATCAATACTGTCATGGCCGGTTTCCATCTTTCTGAACTCCATTAATTGCTGGATCAGCTTAAAAAGGACGGATGCGCTGTTTTTTATATTGGATAATTCTGTATTCTTTTGATCTCTACCCCTTTTTCAGTAATCAGCTTTTCTATAGAGGCTAATATGAGCGTTAGCGGTGTTTTAAATTCATGGGAGATAAAAGTAAAAAAGTTCAAACGATTTTGGGTCAGCTCTTTTGTTTTTTCCTTTTCAATACGTTCAATCTGGACTTCTGTTTTTTTCTGGTGTAAAAACTTAATAAACCGGGTATATAGCCAAATTAATAAAAGTAGTAATAGAAAATACAACAAATACGCTAGCTTGGTCTGGTAAAAAGGGGCATTACGGTGATCTCAATAGAGCGCTGGACGCTTTGTGGAGCGCCATCGGCCGTCAATGCCATCACATAAAAAGTGTAATTACCCGGTGATAGATTTGTATATGTAATACTATTCTTTCCGCTGACATAATTCCATCTGTCCTCAAACCCCTTTAAGTAATAAGCATAGTTCGTACTACCTGGATTGGCATAATCAATCGCTGCGTAATTAATGGTAAAGACATTCTGATTATAGCTTAGCTTAATGTGATGGGTATAATCAATTTGTTTAGGCAAAACCGAATGGGCAGAAGGAATAACTGTTTTATTAAACAACTGAAAATCAGTAAAAATCAAAGGAACCAAGGGGTGTTTAGCCGCTATTTTTTCTGGATGAAAAAAGCAGAGCCCATTGATGGAGCCAAAATAAAGGCTTCCTTCGCTGCTTTTCAGGTAGGACTTAAAGTTAAACTGATTGGAAGGAAGCCCATATTTGTTATTGTAATTGGTAAAATGGGCTGTGGCAGGGTCATACTTGGAGAGTCCGCGGTTGGTAGTGAGCCACATATACCCGGCACCATCTTCTAAAATACCGTATACGTTATTATTAGGTAATCCATCGGCCGTCGTAAAACTTTTGAAGGTATCTGATTTAAAATCAAATAGCATGACACCGCCGCCCAGGCTTCCGAACCATAAATCCTGTTTGCTGTCCTGATATAAACTAATTACTTGATTACTGGTGAGAACAGGATTCGGGCCGTCTGCGCTATAGTGATTAAAACTGCCCCCTATTGGATTATATCTATATATGCCGGCAAAACGGGTGCAGAACCAGATATCTCCGTTTTTATCTTCCGTTATGTCATAAATAAATTTATTACCGAATACTTCCGGTCTGAAACGGCTAAAATTTCCTGTTTGGTAATTAAAAATGTTTACGCCAGCCTGGTTACCAATCCAAAGTGTCCCTCTGCTATCCCGGTAGATGGCATATACATTGTCACTTGAAAGTGAATTTGTATCACCTGGCTTATTGGTATAAATGGTTGTTTGCTGGGTTTTCAGATCAAATTTATGCAAGCCACCCAAAAAGGTTCCTACCCAGATATTTCCATAACCATCTGCGTGGATCGCATGTACATTATTAATGCTTAAATAAAAAGGACTGGTCGTTTTATTGATATAGGAATAGCTGTCTTTCAAGGGGTTATAAATTGTTATGCCGCCATCTTCTGTACCAATCCAGATATTTCGGTTACTGTCCTCCATCATTTGACTGACCGCCTTGCCAGAAAGTCCTTTTCCATTATCCTGAGCCATTATCCGCTCAAAGGCGTAAGTATTGGAGGGGATATAATTAATACCGCCGAAATAAGTACCTAGCCAGATGGAACCGTCTTTTGCCAAAAAAGCTGAATAGACAGCCTTATCATTTAGCTTTTTGGGACTATTGTCGAAAGATTGCCCGTAATTCTCTGACTTACCCGTACTTAATTGATAGGTATATAAGCCATTCTCTGTACCAATATAAAGTAAGTCCTTGTCGGTGCTGGTAATGGCTCTAACCGTATTTACTTCTCTGCTTTCTGCATGCGAAAAATGCAGCCTAACAAACGCTTGCCGGTCATTATCAAAATAATACAACCCGTGGTTGGTACACAGCCAGATAAAACCGCGACCATCCTTATACATATTAAAAACATCAAAATTGCCAACGGCCAGAGGCGCAAAGGTATGGGCATCAAAAGTCTTCCAGACCTTTCCTTCCTTATCGATGATTTCCAGCTTATTACCGATACTAATCAGAAAACGATCAGGACTCAACTGCTCCATCGCCCGTACTGCAGAATTTTTTGGGGAAATCAGTCTACTGGTATTCCCTGCCAACTTAAAAAGGCCATTAGTGGTTCCTACATAGACATTTGCAGCCGATTTGAACAGACATAGTACCGATAAGCGCGCTAAAAGCGCTTGACTTCTGGCAATCTGATCCGTTTTTTGGTCATAAATATATAATCCGTCCTCTGTTGCAATATAAATACTGTCCTTCTTGCATAATATGGCAGCTATCTTATCAGGAGAAACCCCAGGTAAACTGTCTTTAATATAATAATTTTTGATTTGATAGCTATCATATCTGTTTAGCCCTTCCCTGGTTGCAAACCACATTTGCCCTTTTTCATCCTGGCTGATTGCATATACCGTATTATGACTCAATCCTTGATTGGATGTCAGTTTTCTAAACTGGACTGACTGCCCATGATTGGCCGCTACAAAATACAGCATAGAGAGGAGTAATAAAACAAGGAATTTCATGGATAGAACATATTTATCGGTAATCAACATTGCTAATTTCAGCAATATTTTACAATGAATAAATAAATATATAATTATTTTTTAATTTTTAAACATAAGTCTGGCTTTTTTAAACATAAATCCTGATTATCTCTTTCAATTTATGATACGCGTCAGTCCATTTGGCAAAATCACCTACGGTACAACCTTATTTAGCGTGCGCTAAATGCCAATGAGCCCCCATTTTACCAGTAGCAGAATCAGCTGTTTCGGGCTATCCATTGGTATGTTCATTCGCTATTAAATTCATAAACTACTCTAATTCACCGACTTGTCAGCACAAACTTTCTTTGAATGTCCGCTATTGGGGTCTATTTTGTATAATAAGCTACACCCTATGCTTGCTATCACCAATTCTTCGAGCGCTTAGGCAAATTAGCTTTTCTGATCTATAAAAGAGTTGAATTCGCTTTATGCATTAAGTATACTTCTGGATAAAATCCACCAAAAAAAGGTTCAAAGCCATTTAAAAAGGGTGGTTAATTCAACACAAATAGCTGATCCTTGAAAATTGATCAAGTTTTAAACAATTTTCAGGGTTTATTTAACAAGTGTGCTAATATTTACTGTTTTCTCTAACTAAAATTGCTTAACAATAATCGCCACTTTTAAAAAAGCTAATTATTCATTCCATTCACCGGATTTCAAAAGATTAATTAAATAATCATTTTTTGCCACAGGCTAAATCAGCTCCAAATGCTAAACTAAAACCACAAAGATGAAAAATGTGTCAAGATTGTTTTTTTCGCTGCTCACCCTATCTATGCTCTTAACTGCGTGTAGTAATGCCAAAAGCCATATTACGGTGGCAGCACCAGATACACCTGATTCTACTGACTACAGCTTTAAAATGGGTGTCAACCTCAATGAGCAGGTGGATGTAGCGGATATGCAGGATATCCAGGATTCAAAAACGAAATGGGTCAGATGTTTTGTTGAAGTCATCGACCTATATAAATCCGGCACCTTGAATACGGATGCTAAAATTGCCGCCTTCAATAGCTTAAAATCAAAAGGATATAAAACCGCCCTCAGTCTTAAGTTTAATTTCCTTAAAAATGGATTCCCGGCGGTAAATTCTGCAGACTGGAATGGCTATCTCAGTTTTATCAATACGCTGCTAGCCAAAGTCATGCCTTACACAGATGTTTTGATTGTGGGAAATGAGCCCTTTATTGAATCGGCTCCTTCTACTTGGGATGAACCACTGAATAGTTTTTATAAGCTTGCTTGTGACCAGGTCCACACCTATTTTGAACAAAACAATATTAATAAACCTATTTTTCTGGGTGCCTTTGATAATATGTATCAGTCGAGCCTGCAAACAAATGCAGGTTATTTGAAGCTACTGGCATTTGCGAAAACCACGTCCTATCTGTCTGGCATTGATTTGCATATTCACCATACGACAGCAGCGGAGATGACCAACGCCTTGAGCTTTGCCAAATCTAAAATCAGAGAAGACCAAAAAATGCTGGTTACGGAATTTTCGCTCATGAAATACTGGCGTTCCTATAACAATACGGCCATTGCCCCTGCTTTTATTGCAGCGGCGAACGCCAGCTCAACCGATGACATCGATCCACCCCCGGCAGACGTCACTAAAAATTATCAATATATCGATTATGCCTTAAAAAATCCTCGGCCTGCTCAGGAGTGGTATGCTTTCTGGGAAAACTCTCCTTACCTGCAGGCTAAAAGCAGTTATTTATGCGATGCCTACCATGCTTTTAAGGCGGCAGGAAATGTATTTCTCAGCTTTTATGCCCTTAGACAATCCTATCCAGTCGGTCAAGATTTTACCGTCAATACAGCTCCCTGGGTGTTGAATGCGCTGTTTCTTAACAGATCCGTTCGCCAAGTAAATGGCCGCAATCAAAAATCCTATAGTTTTTTGGATCAGTTTCAAAAAATAGCCTCAAATGAAAATCCCTGCGAATAACAATTATTAAAAACAAAACAAATTTTATTATGAATCAGTCGATTATAAGACTAACTAGTAGACTGCGCACCCTGCTGCTTTCTTTATTTGCGCTGGCCGTCTTTAGCGGACTAAAAGCACAGCAAGTAAGTATTAGTGGCCAGGTAACCAGCATAAAGGGTGATCCCCTGCAAGGCGCTACTGTTACCATTAAGAATACAAAAACCCATACGCTGACAGACCAGGAAGGCCATTTTACTTTAATGGCAAACAATAGCAACGCCACGTTGCTGATTGAATTTGTGGGCTATAATAGCAGGCAAATTGCCTTAAACGGACAGCGCTCAGTCATTATTCAATTAGAACCTGGCGACAAATCACTTTCTGATGTCGTCGTTATTGGTTATGGCAGCGTTAAAAAAGGTGATTTAACTGGCTCGGTCGCTTCTATCAAAGCGGATGATTTGACCAAGGGGACCAATGTAAATATGCAACAAGCGCTACAGGGAAGAGTTGCGGGCGTACAGATTTATCAAAAAAGTGGAGAACCAGGCGCCGCCATGAGCGTCCAGATCAGAGGAATCACGTCTATAACCGGCAATAACGCTCCTTTATATGTGATAGACGGGATGCCCGTCAATGACGCATCAGCTATCGGATCTGCCAGTCCGGGAGGAACGACAAATAACCCGAACAACAGAAATCCGCTCAACACCTTAAACCCTTCTGATATAGCCTCAATTGAAATTTTGAAGGATGCTTCCGCAACGGCCATTTATGGTTCCCGCGGTGCCAATGGCGTTGTTTTGATTACCACCAAAAAGGGTGCATCTGGAAGCTTAAAAGTAAATTATAACGGCTCCTACGGCAGGCAAGAGGTCAGTCATACCCAGCGTTATATGACGGGCGATGAATATACCAAGACGCTCAACGATATCATCGCAGAGGGGAATCTCAATACCAGTAATTACCCAGAAGTAACCGGAGAAAATTACAATACAGATTGGCAGCAGTTACTTTTTAGAAAAGCCACAATTCAATCACATGACGTCTCTTTTAGCGGCGGTACACCTACCTCCAAATATTATGTTTCTGCTGGATATTTTGGTCAGGATGGTGTCATGTTGCATTCAGGCACAAAACGTTATAATGTTAACGTCAATCTGGAATTAAGTGTCCCTTATAAATACAATGTCGGCGTCAGTCTGGCAACTTCTTATATGAAGGACCAGTATAATGCCACTGGCACAGGTCTTAATGATAACGGTAGTGCCTTATATATGGCCCAGAATTATGATCCGACTGCACCGGCTCTAAATGAAGACGGTTCTTATTACAGATCCCCTTTAATGGCGCCCATGGACAATCCGCTGGCTGTAATCAATGGCCAATATTCCAATGGAGAGACCTATCGGACTTTCGGCAATTTACATGCTGAATACTTTTTTGCGCCGACCTTTTCAGCCAAAGTAAGAGTAGGCGCCGATATCAATGATGAACAGCGGTATTTCTGGATAGACCCTTCCACGCTCACAGGTGCTTCCTATAATGGATATGCAGATGTCCGGGATGGCAAAAGAGGCTATTATCTGTTAGAAGGGACGCTGAACTATAATGAGACTTTTGGCAAACATAAAATAAATGCAGTCGCGGGTGCAACTTATGAAAAATATACCTCCAGCTCACTGGTGGCTAGCGCCCGTTCTTTCGCCCTGGCTGACCTCACCTATTATGCACTTGGCACAGGTGATCAGACCCTGAATGAGGTAGGCAATGGCAAGCAGGAAAATATCCTGATTTCCTATCTGGGAAGAGTCAATTATTCCTATATGGATAAGTATCTGTTAACTGCCTCCATCCGGGCCGATGGCTCCGCCCGGTTTGGGCCGGAAAACAGATACGGCTATTTTCCCTCAGCGGCTCTTTCCTGGAAAATCAAACAGGAAAATTTCTTAAAATCAGTGGATGCCATAAGCGATCTAAAGTTTCGGGCCAGTTATGGTGCTATTGGCAATCAGCCTAACTCGAATTACCTATACTTGTCCACCTACTCAGCCGGCCGTGACGCTGTCTTTGACGGACAAAGGGTTTCTTCTATTCAGCCTTCCAGAAGCCCCAATGTCTATTTACAATGGGAATCAGCCCGTCAAACGGATATAGGCCTGGATTTTAGCCTGTTTCAGTCAAAGCTATCTGGTACTATAGACTATTATAATCGCAAGACCTTTAATCTGCTATATAATATTCCTTTACCGCTTAGTTCCGGATTCGGTGCACAGACGCAGAATGTAGGAAGTATGCGAAATACGGGTTTTGAGTTTTCGCTCAACAGTAAAATAATAGACCATAAAGACTTCTCGCTCGATGCGAATTTTAATATCAGCACCTTGCAAAATAAAATACTGAGCCTGGGTGGCCAGGATCAGGTGATTATTTCTGGGCCCGGTAGTATAGGTGACTATTCCATCTTAAAACCAGGAGAATCCATGGGCTCTTATTATGGGTACATCGTAAAAGGTGTTTGGCAAACAGGGGATGATTTCTCCAAAGCGCCTGCCGGCGTCCGCCCGGGGGATTTAAAATACATAGACCTGGACAACAATCAGGTCATTGATGGCAATGACCGGGTGATCCTCGGTAATTCATTACCGGATTTCTATTATGGTTTTCAGTTCAATGCCCGATATAAGGACCTTTCTCTAAACATCGCTTTTGAAGGTTCTCATGGCGCAAAAATGCTGAACAGTAGCCTGGTGGATTCTTATTACCCGGTAGATTTCAGAAGAAATAAACTGGCCGAGCTCTACCTTAACAGATGGACACCAGATAATCCCACCAACGAATATCCTTCATTTATCCCAGGCGATGTTCAGGGGCTGAAAAATGTTACCAATAAAACGGTGGAAGATGCCTCTTATCTGAGGCTCCAATCTGTGCAGTTATCCTATAAACTACCCTTGCCTAAAATAAAATATATCAACAGTGCTTCTATATTCGTCAGTGGTCAGAATCTATGGACGATCACTAATTATTCAGGTTCCGATCCGGCAGCCAACGCAGTGGGCAGTAACATCAACCGGGTCGATTATAATACCTACCCTATGACAAGAACCTTTACAGGCGGTCTCAATATCCAGTTTTAATCAGTTTAAAATCGACAAAATGAAAACATTATTTAAATATATACTTCCCTTAGTAGTCATAGCCAGCCTTGGTTCTTGCGCAAAGGATCTTGATGTCACCCCTTATTCAGAATTCGCGCCAGGCAATGTACTAACCTCAGAAAGTGGTATTAAATCGCTGCTTTACTCTGCTTATGCACAACAACAAACCCAGCAAAACTCTCGGTTTGTAATCAATAACTCAGAAATGTGTACCGATATGGCCTTTAACTCAGGTGGTGCAGAAAACGGGCAATTGGTACAAATTATTAATTTCACCTGGGATGCGACACTGGGTACTTTCCAGGCCGACATCTGGGCACCCAATTATCGCTGTATCAGAGATGCCAATGGTGTCATCGAAAACATCGACAATGTCAATACAACAGATGCCAACAAAAAGCTATATAAAGCAGAAGCCCGGGTACTTCGGGCCTATTCCTATGCCACGCTGTATGGATTTTTCGGCCCCGTTCCGCTAAGAACTTCTACAACACAGCCAGGCGACCTCGCCCGGGCTACGGATCAGGAAATGAAAGATTTTATCGAAAAAGAAATCACAGAATCTGTGGCGGATTTACCCGATCCAGGCAAAGAAGAGGCATACGGACGATTTAATAAAGGGGTTGCCTATGCAATTCTGGCAAAATTTTATCTGAATACCAAACAATGGCAGAAATCTGCTGACGCCTGCCAGCAGATCATGAATTTCAACTATTATTCCACCTCGCAATATCCCTTTAAAGATTTATTTCGCGTGGAAAACGAAGGCATGACCAATAAAGAAATGATACTGGTTTTACAATGTAAAAACGAAGTAGGTTTTGGGAACTGGTTTATGGCCGGCGCGCTGCCTCCTGGTTTTAAAAGTACGCCCCAGGTGCCTGACTTTAATTATCAGTCTACCATGTCCAATTTTGCTACACAATATCGGTTAAGAACAGCCTTTGTCAATACCATGGCAGCTAATGATAATAGGCGTTCACTTATCTGCAGCAGTTATATTAATAATGCTGGCGCCACTGTAAATATCCTAGGTGGAGATAATGCTCGCAGTTTTAAATATTGGGATAATACTACAATCGGAAATAACAGTGGCAATGATGTACCGATATACAGATATTCCGATATATTGCTTAGCAGAGCAGAGGCATTAAATGAGCTCAGCAGTACCCCTCCAGCAGAATGCTTCACTCTGATCAACAAAATCAGGACACGGGCCGGACTGCCAGATCTGACACTAAATGATGCACCCGACAAAAAAAGTTTTCGGGATGCCATATTCAGGGAGCGTGGCTGGGAATTTATCTCTGAAGGCAAGAGGCGTGAGGATTTGATTCGACAGGGCACCTTTATTTCCTCAGCCATCGCCAGAGGCGTCCCGGCAGCACAGGCCACCACGGATAAAGTCTTATTTCCGATCCCTCAATCAGAAATACAGGCAAATAAACTATGTGAGCAAAATCCAGGGTATTAATAACAGCAAGAAATCTGGCTAAGATAAGCAAAGTAAGTAGCATTGGATTTATAAAAATGGTAATTTATATCCAATGCTATTCTTCCAATTCAATCATTCGCTGTTGCCAACAAAAAAATAAATGTTCCGTAAAATCCACAACAAACATTATCCTATTGGAAAAACATAGAATCACTCGCCAACCACAGTATCCAATCGTAAGAAAGACACAAATGGCCAGTCATAAAGCAATATTCATAACTTCTATACGCAAGCATTTTTTAATTACGCTCATAATATTCATGGCCATTTTCTGTGCTGCCTGCAGCTCAGGTCATCAACAAGCCAAAAGAAAGCCGGTCTACAGTAACCCGACAGCACCTGTAGGAGATTCTTTGCTTACTGTTCCTGCTTCCGTAAAACCGATATTAAATGTGTGGATGCGAGACACTTACATTATGCTGGGACCAGATAGCAATTATTACATGACTGGCACAACAGCCAGCCCCGGACGTATTTTTAATGGCGCTACCCACTGTTGGGATTACAATGATGGCATTTATTTGTGGCGCTCCCCGGATTTGAAAAACTGGACAGCACTTGGCAGGATCTGGTCTTTTGACAGCGACGCAGCCCCTTGGCAAAAAAAAGGCAGGCCAATAAAACCGGGAGCCAAATCCCTTAACGGGGATGTACTGGATTCCATGTACAGAGCTGTCTGGGCTCCGGAATTGCATTATATCAAAAGCCAACATACATGGCTCATTGCTGCTTGTTTGAACGGTGGGCAGGGCTCCTTTGTACTGGAAAGTGTTTCAGGGAAACCTGAAGGGCCATATAAGAATATAGATGGCAATCAAGATAAGCCTATATTTAACAATATTGATTTAAGTATTTTTGAGGATACAGACAGTAGTGTTTACCTGGTTGGACACGATCATTATATCGCGCCAATGAAAAAGGATCTCAGCGATATCGCAACACCATTTAGAAAACTTAAAGAAACGCCTTATAAAAAGGAACCATATATCGAAGGCGTTTGGCTGGATAAACATAACGGTAAATACCAACTGGTTCAAAGCGTCTGGTCTGTTTTAAAACCAGACAGCTCTTACTCTTATTTGAGGGACGATAAAAATGATATTGGTTTATATAGCTATGATGTTGTCGTTTCTGAGTCGGACAGTATATATGGCCCCTATGGTCCCAGATATCCGGCCATTCTAGGCGGAGGACACAACAATTTCTTTAAAGATAAGCAAGGAAAGTGGTGGTCAACGGCGTTTTTCAATCCCCGTGGCATCATGGCCGGGCATTTCCAAATTACCTGCCGGCCTGCGGTCATCCCTCTTAAATGGGATAAAAATAGGATTAAGCCGGATATTGATGCAGCTAACAAATTTTATTCAACTGTAAATCCATAAACATGATCCAGATTAAATCCATTATTTTAGCCATGCTGTTTGCGATAACATCGATGGCCGTTTATAGTCAACAGTTAGGTCTTAATTTTAACCACAACCCAGAGAATATAGATTTTAAATATGTGAATAAGGTACACCCAGACTGGATCAGAACAACACCCAGGATATTGGATTATGTAGACGGGCAGTTAAGCGTTCAAAATAACCCAGGAATTAAAAAGATTATACGAGCGGGGAAACAAGGCTATAAAATAGTCTTTGGGTTCAGATGGGATTTTAAAAAGCGGCAGCTCTTGCTTCCAGCACCTGGATCGGCCCGGGAAATACGCTATTTTAAAATGGTAGACAGTATCCTTGAAAAAGTAGGTCCTTATGTGCGACTATTCGCGCTGGGCAACGAGCCTAATTTAGAAACCATGGAAAGTGATCTGCAGTATAATCAGCGCCACGAAGTTCCCCTGATTATATTTACCAACCGTTTAATGCAGCATGTTTTAAAATTCTATAAACAACATTCAGGTTGGGAACTGCCAAAACTATATGCGGGTTCCCTGCCTGCTCTATTTGAACGTGCACAGCAACAAAAACCTGGTGTTTTTGAATTGATTAAATTTGCACAAAAAAACAAGGAGATCAGTGGCCTGGCAATCCACTTACATATAGAAGACACTTTGGAAATAGCTGAAGCATTTAAATTTGTACGATCCTTAATGCCACATAAGCCAATCATTGTTCCTGAATTTTCACTTTTCAGGTTGTATAATAAGCATTTTAAAGATAGCATCGGCAGCAGTCCGTCTGGGGCAGAGTTCTTGCAAAAGTATCATCTTTCACCAGACCTAAAAGTCTATCAGTGGCTAACAATGGCTAATAATAAGCAAGTGCCGTATACCGAATGGGCAGATATGTTTACGTCACAATCATGGTACCTGCCACATTATCTTTGGGCGTACTACAGATACTTTACGCAAAATGGTGTCATTTTGGCCACTTATCCTTTATTGCAACAAGGTTATAGCAAACGGGTAACACCTAAAACCCCTTCCTGGTTTTTAAATCCCTTATTTATTCAAAAAACATTTGGCAAAAATAATAATGGCGACTACTATACCAATCCGCTGGTATACCAGGATTTTATGCAGCTACTTGAAATTGGCAAATCAAGCCTTGAATAAAAATTAAAATAAATCCAAAAAAGTACTTTTAAGTATGGTTAATACTAAAAGCAGTCAATTCCTTGTTAATAAATGGCAGTCAATGCAATACATACATAGCTCAGCGTACTAATCTTTACATGCGTTTTTCAGACAACTCGATCCCATTTTTATTAGGACGTAGTTTTAGGTCTCGCATAAAAACAAAAATTTATCCAAATCATTTAGAAATGCATTTAAATAATAGTAATTTTATAAACATAAATTATAGGGCTCTTAGAAGCGGCATGCATCGTTTTACTTGCATTCAGATGGAGTATTTGTTTGGGATTTTTAGGGTTGGTAAACTTTTCCATTGGCGCATGGCTGCAAATAAATTTAAGGGAATCCGATCCGCAACAACAATTATCTGATCATTTAACAGTGCTAAATTTTAAATAAATCGATTATGCAACAACTTAATTTTTGTTCAAAAATAATGGGGCGCAGTTTTATTTTTCTGTTTTGTATTTCTTTGTGTATGACAGCAGCGGCGCAGCACAACGCTGGTGGTGCAAAGACATATACCAATCCAGTCTTAAATACTATTTTTGCTGACCCATCCATAATTAAAGCGCCCGATGGCTGGTATTATGCCTACGCAACCCGTACCTGGCATGAAGAAAAAACAATGATTCATTTGCAGATTGCAAAATCAAAAGATCTTGTACACTGGCAATACCTTCCAGATGGTATGCCTATTAAACCCACATGGGCGGACAGCACAAGTGAATTCTGGGCACCGGATATACAATATGATGCTCATAGCAAAACATACTACCTTTATTTTGCCTCAGGACATAATGGCACGCGCAATCATTGCATCGGTATTGCCACATCTAAGTCACCGGAAGGTCCCTTTACGGATATTGGCAGGCCACTGGTCTGCGGCCGTTCCTACACGCATATAGATCCGATGGTGTTTCATGACCCCGTCACAAAAAATTCCTATATATTATGGGGGTCTGATCATGCGCCTATTCAGATGCAACAATTGGACGGGTGGACAGCCCTCAAAAAAGATAGCGCCCCAAAGGATCTACTCATTGCCACGGATAAAAAGGACAATTATGATAACATGATAGAAGGCCCTTGGCTAATTTACCGAAAAGGTTATTATTATTTATTCTTTTCGGGAGATAACTGCTGTGGTCCAAAGGCTCATTATGCCGTTATGGTGGCACGTTCACATAATGTACTGGGGCCATATAAAAAATTTGAAGGGATAGACGGTTCGGGTAATGGCGTGATTTTACAAAAAAATACCCACTGGGACGCCCCAGGTCATAATGCGGTTATCACCACAAACCACGGAAAAGAGTATTGGATGCTCTATCATGCTATTGATCCTAAAAGCCGATTCCAAAGTAAGAAAAGTCCAGTAGGTTTAAAATTTGATAAAAGGGTCATGCTACTGGACAGAATCTATTTCAAGAACGGATGGCCCAGAATCAAGGGTAACAGTCCCTCTTTTTCGCCTGAGCCGGCTCCCAGGATACTTCGCAGGCCATAACTGGCAACCCTATATACTTATTCCATATTAAAAGTTACTCAAATGCAAATAAAAAATTCAATCCTATTGTTGTTGACGGTAGTCATCATAGCAAGTTCGTGCAAAAACACAAAAAAGAGCAGGTTCAAACAAAGCCTAATGTTATTGTCATATATGCCGATGATTTAGGGTATGGCGATTTGAGTTGCTATGGCGCTACTGGCGTAAAAACGCCAAATATCGATTATCTGGCTGAACATGGCCTCAGATTTACAGATGCACATAGTACGGCCTCGACCTGCACACCCTCTAGATTTTCCATGTTGACAGGTAGTTATGCTTTCCGTAATAATGCAGCCATCCTGCCCGGAAGTGCCCCTTTATTAATTCGTCCGGGCACGCCTACCCTACCAGGTATGTTTCAAAATAATGGCTATCATACGGCTGTTATCGGAAAATGGCATTTGGGTTTAGGTAACGGAATGCCTACCTGGAATGATTCACTTAAACCCGGGCCTTTAGAGATTGGATTTAATTACGCCTTTATCGTTCCGGCAACTCTTGACAGGGTTCCTACCGTATTTGTGGAAAACCACCATGTAGTTGGACTGGAAAAATCAGACACCATTGCCATTAGTTATGAACACAAGGTGGGTAATTTACCTACAGGCCTTGAGCATCCTGAAATGACCAGAATGCTGGCAGATTCGCAGCATAGCGGAACAATCATTGACAGTATCAGTCGCATTGGCTTTATGGCAGGAGGCAAGGCCGCATGGTGGAAGGATGAGGACATCACCGGGCGTGTTGTAAGCAAAGTAAAAGCCTATATCCACCAAAATAAACAAAACCCGTTTTTCCTGTATTTCGCGCCAACCGATGTCCATGTACCACGTGCGCCCAATGCCCGATTTAAAGGGGCCAGCAAGATGGGGCCAAGAGGGGACGCCATTGCTGAATTAGATTGGTCAGTAGGTGAAGTGATTAAATACCTGAAAGAAGAAGGATTAACTGATAATACACTTATTATATTCAGTAGCGATAACGGCCCCGTATTAGATGATGGCTATCAGGATCAGGCGGAAGCCTTAGTAGGGACAGATCGCCCCTGGGGACCCTTCAATGGCGGTAAATACAGCGCTTTTGAAGCCGGCACAAGGATGCCGACCATTGCTTATTGGCCTGGCAAAATTACCAGAGCTGTCAATAATGCGCTATTCAGCCATGTGGATCTTTATGCCTCACTGGCTGATCTGATCGGCCATAAATTATCCCCAAATGAGGCACCCGACAGTTATGATATGTTACCAGTAATTCTGGGTAAGTCTGAACATGGCAGGGACACAATGCTTGAGGAGTCTTATACCTTATCGCTGCGCGCCGAAAACTGGAAATACATTGCCCCGCAAACTTCTCCCACGCCGGACTGGATGAAAAATAAAAAAATCCCCACTGGTCTGAGTACTACACCACAATTATACGACCTTACCACTGATACGACAGAACACAACAATATCGCAATAGAACAGCCAAATCGTGCCAAAGCAATGCAAGCGGCCATAACCCAAATTATGGCCAAAGGCACAAGACCCGGTTATCAAGCGAAGCAATAATAAACAATACTTGTATCTGAAAATAAGCAAAACCAAGTACTATTCGAAACAATTAAATTAAAATGATGGAAAGAAGAAATTTTCTTAAGAATACAACCATGGCCGCAATCGGACTGTCCACCCTGCCGCTGTTATCCAAAGGTAAAAGTAACTCTACTTCCCATATTGAACTACGGGAGCCCTATCAGCCCATTACGCCTCAGATAAAAATTCCCAGGGGGCCGTTTATCTTCCCGCCAAGGCCTATAACACCTGGCAGCAATGGAAAGAATATGATCACGACATCACTTTACGTGATTTTGGTTATGCCAAAAGCATCGGTCTGAATTCCCTTAGAATTTGGCTCAGTTATGAATACTGGCTGGAAAACCCAAAACGACACGAACAGTGTCTGGAGCAGCTTTTACAGGCTTCAGATAAAATGGGTTTGAAAATCCTCCTGGCTCTTTTTGACAGCTGTGGGGTAGAAAACACGCCAGAAGCCAGAAAAGACAAGAATCCAAAGACAGCGGTTGCGGTGATGTCTCCCGGATTAACCATCAGTCGAAATAAGGACCGCTGGAAAGAGCCAGAGAAGTTTGTCAATCGTATAATGGATATTCACTCGGATGATAAAAGATTATTGGCCATTGAAGTCATGAACGAACCACCACTAGCTAATAACCGACTAGCCATGTCCAGGTATCTATTTAAGGCAGCAAGACGAAAACAAAGAGGCATTCCTCTTACCATAGGATCACTGCCAGGCATGCAAAATTGGGGCAACTTTATGGACCTGGATATTGACATCTTACAGTTCCATAATAATTATCCGACCAAGCTCGCTGCATTTAATAACGATCTTACTATGGCTAAGGAGATTACTGAAGTGCTTGGACGGCCTGTATGGATTACGGAGTGGCAAAGATTACGGCCGGCGGGCAATGGCTGGAACCAGCACAAATTGCCCCAAAATGAGCTCTTTCCAGACTTCGCAAGTTTAGCCCCTCATGTCAGAAAAGCTGAAATCGGCAACTATTTTTGGTCTTTGATGGTCAAACCCGCTTATCTGACACCACAAAGAAATATAGGCACCATCAATGGGCTTTTCTATGAAGACGGTTCTGTTTACAGCCTGGCAGATGCCAGGGCCATTGCAGATAATCCGAATTTTATGGCCAATGAAAAAAAGAGAGAAAAATAAGTTCAATCCATATAGCCCAAAATACAATCTTGAAAACTCCAGTCAAATTAAAGGCTGGAGTTTTTTATAGATAACTTCATAATAGTTACCACAAAGTGCATTCCCAATTATGAGATACACCCCATTGGATAAGCCGTCTAAAAGAATCCTGAAATTTATTTGTATCAGGTGATCTATTTTATCCACCAGATTAAAATAAATTCAAGCTATCTGTGGCCAAAATGCAGGCCTTGCCCAGTACATTAAATTATAAATTAATTTATTGCTATCTTTACAATGAGGCAACACGCCATCTCCAGCTTTATTTAATAAACCTAAATTTACTTTCCATGAGAAATTTTTACTTCTTTTTATTTCCTTAAGTCTCACTGCCACTTTTCTACAAGCGACGACAATTAAAATCAAAACACCTGATGGTCAAGTAATTAGTATAGATGAACCCGCAAGTAATTCTATCCAACAATTGACGCATACCATCCAAGTCGCCACTGGTTTTCCTATGGAGAATCAGTTGATTGCTTATAATGGAAGTCTTTTGAATATCGGAAGAACACTTGAGGATTATGCCATTGCTGAAAATAGCTATCTTCAACTTATTATCGCTGCAAATCCAAGCCCAACAACTGACAATGTGTTATATGTCAACCAAAAGGTTTCCGCCTCTAGTGATCAAAGTGGCTCCAGTTGGAATAATGCCATAACAGACCTTTCAAGTGCTTTATTATGGGTAAGGCAACAACAGGATGCCGGGACGGTTAACTGGACGGATACGAAGCCTTTAAAAATATATATCGCACAAGGCACCTATTATCCAGTATACAATGCAAACGATGACCACGCAACTGAACCTGGACTATGGCAAAGTGCTTTTGTATTGACCCAAAACGTTCAGTTAATGGGCGGTTTTCCATCAATTGGCAACCCAGATATCTATGCACGAAATTGGACAAAATTCCCAACCATATTAAGTGGTGATCCCTTAACACCTAGTGACAATAGCGATAACGCTGGACATATTGTAATAACGGTAGATACAGAGGACAGCGCTATGCTGTCAGGACTTACTATTACTGCAGGAAGATCATGTGGTGCCACCATGTTAGTTGGCGAGCAGTATATCGAACCATATATCGGCGCAGGGATGGTGTGCATAAATGCAGCGCCCACCATTGAAAATGTAATATTTAAAGATAACAAGGCCATTGGCGGGGATGGACCAAATCCCATCAGTGGTATTGATGGTATGGGCGGCTTTCCCGCCTATGGCGGCGGCATGTATAACGAGATGGCCAGCCCAACGCTGATCAATGTTTCTTTTATATCCAATCAGGCAATAGGCGGAGATGGCAGCAACGGATTAAATGGGGATATTGGGGAAAATGGAACCGCTGGCATCAATGGTGGTAATGGAAATAACGGTGGAAATGGTGGCAATGGAGGCCCAGGTAGCGATGGGCTCGGCGGCGGTTTATATAACAACGGCTCTTCACCAAAATTGATTGGCGTTGTATTCTATGACAACCAAGCAATTGGCGGAAATGGTGGTCTTGGCGGAAATGGTGGTTTGGGAGGTGCCGCCATTGCAGGACAACCCGACAATTTTGGCGGGGCAGGAGGCAATGGAGGTTACGGAGGCAATGCAGGTTCAGCCAGCGGGGGAGGTATCTATAGCACAAAAACCGGCATTGTAAACATCATTAATTGTACGTTTAGTAAAAATAAGGCAATAGGGGGGCAAGGGGGCCAAGGAGGCAATGGCGGAGTCGGCGGCTCGGGAGATTTTTTCGGCAATGATGGCCCTACAGGGGCCTACGGAATCAATGGGCAGAGCCTTGCAGGGGCATTGGCTGATTATACTGGTAGTAATATTCAAAATTCGATTCTATTTGGTAATAACGCAGGCACCTCTCCACAAGCAGCAGGAATCAACACGACTAGCTTTTCCTACTGCTACATTAATGGTAATGGCTCCTGGCAAGCCACGCTGGGCGCAGATGGCGGTCATAATATTATTAGTCTAGAAAATCCTTTCACCGATAATTCTTCAGGTGACCTAACTTTAATTACTGGAAGTCAAGCTATCGACCATGGTAATAATACAGCAATTATGGCCTTTTTTACGGTAGACCAGTTAAATCACCCACGAATAAATAACAGTTTCGTTGATATAGGCGCCTATGAGTTTGGAAATTATACCGTTCCAGTGGACTTGCTTTATTTTAAGGCAGCAGGCAGGCAAAATAAAATACATCTGAGCTGGGCAACAGCTACTGAATCTCAAAATGTCCGATTTACAATCGATAGATCAAATGACGGCATAAATTACCGTAAATTAACGTCCATTAAGGGAAGTGGCAATAGCGCTAATAAATCTGAGTATGAATGGGATGACCTGCAACCAGCAATAGGCTTTAACTATTACCAGTTACAACAACTGGATGCCAGTGGTCATATCAAAAACTTAGGGGTAAGAACAGTAAATTATTCAAAAACCAATCATATAGTCTCCTTATTCCCTAATCCGGTTAAAGACCAGTTGCACATGATCATGCCAATTGCCTCAGTAATCCAAATCTACAATTCAGTTGGTAGAAAAGTCCTAGAATTTCAGGGCAAACAAGGAGATAATACTTTACAAATCAGCAATTTACCTTCAGGGGTCTATTTTATTGAATCCCAGAATGGAAAAGATTGGTTGAAATTTATAAAAAAATAAAACGAATTAGTAGTATTAAGCTTACGCTAAATGGCATACTTATTTACAATAAATCCCCGAACGCTAAACCTAAGGCTTAAGTTCGGGGATTTGTGTCTTCATAAAAAATAACAGTAGGTTAAAACGAACCATAATACACTTGAAAACAAGGTAGCATTAACTCTTTACGCCACATCTCTACCACTTGGTCTCTGTCATCCAACACTAAGGATACAAAATATTTATTATGTATATGAGTGGAGAACATATCTCTTTTGATATAGCTATCTTTGCTATAATTTCCAGTGGGACGCATCCAAAGAGCATCATAAGGAACCTGATGTTTTTCAAGAAAGCGAACCGTCTGCTCCCTGTAAGCATCTTCCCGACCAGAAACCAGTAGTACCTGATGGCCATTTTTCTTAAAAAAGTTAATTGTCTCAGCCACTGCCTTGTTCAATGTATCTTCCTCGCACCGGGCACCATCAAAAGGACTTCTGTCACCAATGATGGCCAAGGTCCCATCTAAGTCACAAATAATAGCTTTGGGTAAATTAGCATCTTGGGCCCTAACTTTATTGACCAACCGACTTCGCTCCCTGAATTGCAAATCATACTTTTTAAGCAATTCTTCCAAGGCCGCCATGTGATAGGCGATGGCTTTTTTAGAAATATGCCTCCCGCCTTCCCGGGTACGTTTTTCACAATTTTCAATTAATCGTTCCAGCGGCAATTCAAATACTTTAAAACTTATATCCGCCATATGCCCAAACGCTTCAATATACTGTTCAATATATTCAAATTTAGTATGTGTGGCATCCGCAATGACACTTAGTTTTCTGAGTAACAATTTATGGATGCCAGCAAACATCATATCAGTTAAGGCCTCTTCTAACTCATCAGACAGGAATTGATCAGAAAACTGCATTGCCCTGAAATCATCCCTGCTAAGCCTTACCCAATTTTGGTGCATCCTGGTGTGATATTTAGCAAATGTGGTCTTACCACTTCCGGGCGCACCTACCAATATTAAAAGTTGTGGATTTTTTCTACTCATTATTCATATCGTTTTAATTACAAGGACGGATCCAATTTGCTTTCCGTTTCCTCCTGTAGAATTCTATCTAACATCAAATTTCTATAATAATAATTTTCTGAATCAATCTCTGAATAAGGAATCTCCAAAAGACGATAATTAATCATCCAATCATTCATTGAACAGTCCAATTTTCTGCTGATCTTTCTTTTTCTAATCTGCAATTCTAAATCCCTTTGAAAGTCAACTCCATAGATCATTGTGAGGTAATCATTATTACGAACCTTTAATGCCGGCGGTAAATCATTTAAAAAGGCCTTTTGAGCTTTGATAACAATACCTTCTTCCATACCAGCACATAAGGTACTAAACCAATCATAAACAGGTGCTAACTGCTCCTCCAAAGTCAGCTCAGTGTCAATGTGCAACTCCATCATCAGATCATCATTAACCAGTCTGTAGGTCAGGTTATCATTTGGAATAACCTCTTTGCCATCCGTATAAATGAGTTTTAGGATATTAAAGGGTTTAAAATAAAGCGCACCTTCCTTACCGTAATGATGAATTTGCCTTGCATATACTTGTATACCGTTTTCATAACTAGATAAATCTGGCAAATCAAAATGACCAATAGCTTCCATTTGCCTTATTTCATGGGACGGATATTTCTTTTTGAAGGCATTGCCAGACAAAACTTCTTTATCACGAAAAAACCCATTATACACTTGCGCCGCTTTGACTGCTTCAATCTTCTCTAAAATAGTACTGGTTTTGAAATACGCCAACCTTTTTTGGTGCGCTTCTAAGTACCCTTCAAACTCCCTGGCAATTAAGTTACTTCCCATAATATGCCAGGGCAACAACTCAGCTTGTATGATTGCCAATTCCAACCCATTCCAGTCAAAGCGGTTATACAAGTTTTCACAAGTCTGCCTTGCTTCTGTCAAATCAATATAATCAATCTTATACCCATTTCTGCTGACAAAATAAGTTTCTTCCTTATTTTTATGCAGATAAATATCACAGTACGAGCCCATATACTTTTTCTGAAAGACCAGATCCTTTACCCCCTTTCAACATAAAAACGCGCTCCCTCGTAAATACTCTCAATTTCTGATCTATCCACCGATTTAGGCGCCGGGGAAATGGTCGGGGAAAAAGCAGCTATTTTATCCTTACACATCCAATCAATCCTGGATCGGATTTTCCTTAAGGCTACTTCTTTATCTTGATGATTCATTTGTCATTTTTTTAATGGTTGCTAATTGTGTGGGCTGCACACCATTTATTTGATCGCCAACCTGGTCAAAGACTACCTGGCAGTCACTCCTTCCTTGCAAAACAAGCGTCATAAAGTCCTGAAATTCAACCTGTGTAAACTCAAATTGGTGATCAATATGCCTAAAAGCAGCAGCTTCCCTTTGATTTAAATCGTTCTTCACATTTCTTCCATAATAATATTTATTAAAATCAGCATTTGGCGTAGAGATGATCAGCTTATCAAAATTAAAATTTAATGCTGATCGTATGAGCATTACGGCATCCTCAATACTGTTATGTTCTATTACTTCACTAATGATGATATTTAATTTTGCAGACTTATCTACATGGTTAAGATCTGTACTGAAACAAAGATTTTCACTTTCCAATCGGTGCATAATACTTTGGCCCAATCTTTCGAGCCTTTGTTCCTTGTCGACCCCATAATACATGGCCTTAAGCCCCATATTCATCAGGCGTTTATAATAGGAAAATTCCCCACAGCCTATATCCAGCACCGGCAGTTCAATACCAATGGATTCTGTAATAAAGCGAATCCTGGACCGCTGGGTATCCTCATTTGTGAAACTCGCCGTTAATCCCTGAGCGGCCAGATACTGCTCAAATATTGGTTTGACCATCTGGAACTGTGTTTGGTTCTTCACCGCCCTTTTGATAAACAGATAAAACACAAAATACGGCACCTCATTCAAATTTGTCAGGACCCTTATATATTTTTCAATCATTGAATTATCAATAAATGTATCATAACGATCCTCATTTGTTAAATGCGTGAATATGGCCACCAGATTCAACAAATTAATGGCCTCGAAAACACAATTACCTGAGACCGTCAATGTATAATTAGCCCCTACATTGTGCTCTACGCAAATTTCAGAAAAGTACTTCTCCAGCAGAAAGCTGCCATTGCGATACCAATTAGAATTAATATAGAATACAGGCACTTCTATCTGACAGGAAATCACGTCAATTTCTCCTCTTGTTTTATTCAGCCAACTCACCGCTTGATTTGAATAGCTTTCTTTATCTTTTAAAAGATGTCCGAACAGTTCAGTGCAAATATTAAGTATGATTAGAGGGTTGCACAGGCTTTGATAATCCAATTGGTTGGAAGGGTCATTCGTATAACTTTTATGTTGGTCGTGGAATAGAACTTCATATTTAGTTTTTGAAGCTACATTGCCAATTACAATGCCCTCTTTTAGCGTTTTCGCATATAACCCCTGATCGGTATCTGGATTTTTATGCAGAATGTCTGCCAGATAATTATTTTCTGATAAAATATTAATAATCATATCTTCTGTTTTCAATAAAGCAAAGTTGCAGGTAACACAACGCAGTCAATTTGCGTAGTAAAATTTATTTTGATTTTTTATTTTTATGGGCCCGGCTAGTCAGCATCAAAATTCAGTATAGGCAATACGGATAAATAACTGCTAGTCTTTCCAAAGACCATTCGTATCAAATCTAGCAACCCCTCATTTAAATTTATAAAGTGCAAAACTAAGTAATCGACTTTAATGCATCGCCAATTTTAATAACTAAGACATGATTGTAATATTTACTGAATAATACAGCACACCAGATTGATATTCAATACTTATAACGCACAAGAAAATTTTCGGCTTATCAAAATTTTGTTATACAGCACCATTGCTAATACTTCCTCAAAGCAACAGGCAAGCTCACTGATCATTTGCACTTTTTTATAGGCTAATCAGAATATCCACCTTTGTAAGCAAAATGTCGGTCAAATGCATATGTCAATCCAGCGCTTAGCCGCCGGACAATTCAAGCGATGAATACTCACCTTGAATCCTGTCAGTTCATATCCAAATGAATCAAAACACTACCATATGCGCAATAGCCTATATAATTTGTGATAAAATAAATGCAGCAAGGGCCGCTAATTTCAATTCTACTTAAAATCGTGTACCATCCAGTATCATCTGGAGTTATCATTTTCGTGCCTAGAAGCCCTGTTTACGTTTTCGGCTTGATTTTAACAAAATTCGTCAGATTCAACCTTCATTAAAACAAATCTTCCAATTTTACCTCATTTTCAATTAATTCCAAATAATTAGCATCATGACTTACGCCAAATGAGGAAATCATAACAATTAGCACTAATTTCTTCGTTTTTGATTCTTCAATAAAACGCGCTCTTTTATTTCTGAGTTCAATGGCATACTTTTTATCAATTGTAAATACGCTCTCTGAAAATTTTATTTCGCATAGATTAATTATAAAATCTCCCCGTTCTATAAGCAAATCAATCTGTGCACCATCTTCAAATTTACTCCTACTTTTCCAAGATGAAGAACTCGTTTGAATGACACGAAGTCCTAGTGCCTCTTTAATTTTATCAATATGTTTAAAACAAATTCTTTCAAATGCAAGTCCACTCCAACTCTTCCAACTTGGTCTAGCCGAAATCTTCTGCCAGCTTTCCATGCCACTATGTTTTTTATTTTCCATAAACTTCAAATAAAACAGGGAAAACTCATCATTTACCTTATATAGACTATTTGCTTTCTTTAGGCGATAAGGTCTATAGGATGCAATAAACCCTGAAGCTTCCAATTCGTCCAACAAAACACTTAATCCGCCTCCAGAAGACATTTCTAATGCATTTGCAATTTCCGATCTTGAAAGTCCGGTTGTATTTTTCGCCAATAATTTGATAACACTTATGTGCTTAGCAGAATCATCAAATAAAGATTGGCAAAGATTTTCGAATTCGTCAGTCAACGGCCCGTCTGGATCAAAGCACAACCTGTCAATTGCCTGCGCAGCGCTTTCTCCTTTTTTAATAATTTAAGATAGGCGGCGATTCCTCCAATGGCCATATATATTTGAGCAATTTGAAAATATCCCAATTTTATATTTTTCGAAGCCAAAAATTCCGCTGTTTCCCATAAAGTAAAGGATTTTAAATTTATTCTCTGGGTAATCCTATTATGTAAGCCTCCTCTGTTATGAACAATATTACGAATCATCCATGCCGCAGCTGATCCACAGATAATCACTATAAGATAGTCTTGTTTATTGCCCCAACTATTCCACCAATGATCAAATGCAGACAAAAATCCTGATCTAGGTGTGTTTAACCATGGAAATTCATCTAAAAAAACGACCTGCTTGCCCTTGTGCGTCATAGCTTTAAATTCAATATGCTTAGATAACTGAAAAAATGCATCTCTCCAATTATTGGGTGCCGTAATCGCCATGGTCGATCCATACTTAACTAAGGCCTGGCTAAAATTTGTCAACTGCTTCTTTAAGATGCCATTATGTTCTCCCACAATTTCGAAAGTCAATTCCTTGTTCATCACCTCCCGAACGAGAAAAGTTTTGCCGACTCCACGCCGACCATAGATGGTTACAAGCTCTGCCTCTTCGGATTTGAATAAATTTTGTAAAACACTCGCTTCTCTTTCCCTTCCAATCAAATTTTTCATAATAGTCAAACTTTCAAATCTTTAGTAAAAGATACTATATCTTCAATCATCCCTAATAATCAATTTTTTGGCAAAATATAGTGGTCTTATATCTCTGTAATCGGTAAATAACAATGTACCAGTTTCGGTAAATAAGGATGTACCACCTTTTGGCCCTTCATGTGACATAAAGATATCTCTGCAAATATAAGCAATTGCGACAATATGTTTTCTCATGTGAGAACTTTTTTTAGTAATGGTATAAGGTAGAATCGCATTTTACAATATATCACCTGTTATAGATATGCTTTGAACAATATGCCTAAGAAAAACCTAGGGGGCGATAGCCCACACACTAAAACTAATGTGCGTAGCACATGCCTTGAATCGCTTAGGTCTTCTTGGTGAGGCAGTGGCGAAGCCCTGCAAAAAAAGCATGGGCTCCGCCCATGCCATTGATTTCTTTTTGCTACTTTTTCTTTAAAAAAAACGAAAAAATAAGTAAAAAAATAAAGCTAGTTAATTTGCCGTAATTCAATAATAACGTACCTTTGAGTCATCAACACGAAGCGGACCCGCGCTCTGCAGAGGTGCAACGTGGTAGGAATACTGTTGATTTCGAAGCATACATTAGTTACTACGCATTGCTGCTGTTTTTTCATTCTAAATGACAGGCCATTCATATTGATTAGGGTGTCTCATGGGGGCAATCTGGTGAGTAATACGGCTTTTAGGCCTGTTTATTAGTAAAGGACTCATACCGCCTCTGACTCGGTTAAGAGCCATTTTTGAGGTCATCCAGTAACCTTTTATGGCCTTTCGCCTGTTCTTCAGAGGAGAGGTTTCCAAGTTGTTTAACTCTATAATTAGTTCATGAGCTGCTTGTCTATTGATTTTCAATTTATTATTCATCTCATTCATACTATAGTCGTTTGAAAATACAGACACAAAATCTTTTGATTGGTCTGCAACATTCATCATTTTTTGCTTTTTTACTGACTGGTGCAAAAGGAAGATTGTAAATTGGTAAATGTATAATTCCAAGGACTTTTTGCTTGTGTTTATAGGACTTACAGCGTAACTTTGCTTTTCAGGTGCAATGCAGACACTGGCAAACCTAGGAAGGGAGCTAAATAGAAATAACATCTGACATTGGCGTATAAAAAAGCCCTCTTAATAAGAGGGCCATTCTTTGATATGGGGAGGGGCTATTTAATGAGAAACCCTCCCTTTTACTTAGCCTACGCTGACTTTCTCCCGCTAGATTAATAATTTCTGAATGATGCAATATTCTATCAAGTATTGCTGCTGTGAGCACCTCATCCCCTAGTTTTTCTACCCAATTTGATGGGGATTTATTGGTTGTGATTATGATAGATGCACTTTCGTAAATTTCATTTATAAAATGGAAAAATGCATTGGCTTTGCGGGAATCGGGTTCAATCATCATTATATCGTCTATTACTACTAAATTAGCCTTTAGTAAGCGCCTATATTCAATAGCACAGGATCTGTTGATGTCCTTTTTGATCAGTGTGGTTGTCAATGCGTCCATTTTTCTAAAATACGCCTTATATCCGCTTTGAATAGCATGGTGACATAGCCCTGCCGAGAGCATGGTTTTACCGACTCCTGGAGGCCCCATAATGATCAAATTTATGGACTGGTCAACCCATGTAAGCTCCTTTAGTTGCGATAAGGCAATTGGTGATATACCTTCAACCAGTGAACAGTCAAACTGAGCCAGGTCATGCCTATTGGGTAGCTGGGCATTTTTGATCTGCGCCTCTAAATATTTCTTTTCCTTTTCACCTAACATTTTACCGAATGTTCGTTCTAAGAACTGAATATAGCTTATGTTTCCAGATGCACACTGGTCGGCCTCCATTACAATCCATTCGCCAATAGCGGGAACCCTAAGCTGCTTACATTGTTCATCTAACTTCTGTGTCTGCTTGATTTTGCTCATTTTCTTATTTAAATTTTTTATCATATTCGTTTATATCTCTTTTAACTGGACTAGTGGTCGCCTTGGCTTTTACAACACTATTAAGGGGGACTATTTTGCCCGGAATCTTTATTGGCTTCACTTTATTGGCTTCAATCGATTTAAGCATGTCAACAAAGAAGGTGTATCTGCATTGATTACTATCCAGGCATTCTTTAACTGCCTGGCCAATAGTTTCACTTGAATAAGGCGCTAGGGCGCCCGTTATTCCAGTGATTTGATCCCTGATATACCTAGGGTAGGCTTTATGGATTATATCCAAAAATTGGCCCGCTAAATGCTTATCTGGAAAGAGTGCCAGTGCCTCTTGCTTTAATACGGCTATTTTTTTGCTGGTATCTCTTTTGTGATGAGTGTTAATAACCTTCCTTACATTTGGATCTGTTGGGATCGCATGTGTCCATAATCTTTCATCTTTATCATCTAGCGTTGCTCTGATAATCAGCTTCTGGTCTTTGTTACATACCAAAACGTTTACAACACCGCTCCCGTATGTCCCGGACGGAACTGAGTAAAGAACGCCTTTGTAGCAAATTGAATTATCTTTCCTAACTAAACGTGGCTCGTAACTACTTGCGCTGTTGAGTGGGGTGAATGGGCGTAAATGGTCTAGTTCAATTGCCCACTCATCCTTTGGTAATTTGCGGGTTATACTATGGATAGTACCATTGGCCGTTCTGGCAAGCCAGGCTTCCGCCTCCTCCTGCAATACTTCAATTGATTCAAAGATGCGACCATACAGGAAGTTATTTTTTACATACTTTACAGAATTTTCTATCTTGCCCTTAGATTGAGGGTCCGATTTCTTACAGAAGTGAACTATTAATTTAAGTGATTCTACATATCCTCTGAACTCATTTGTCATTATCAGTTCTCCCTTATTTTCCGAAACCAGAAAAACAGAATCCTGGTCATAAACAAGCAGATGAGGGATCCCCTTTAAATATTCAAATGCAAGGTTGTGAGCATCAATTGCAGATTTAGCGGTAAATGGTGCTTCGATAAAATACACATACTTCATTCTAGACCTCGATAATACAATTACAAAGAATCGTACTTTCTTACGGCTTCCCTCTTTTGTAGTCATATAATATTCACCAAAATCTACCTGAGCCTGCTGGCCATATGGCAATTCCTCAACCATCATCATTTCTCGAACTGATTGAACAAGGGGAATATTATGCTTCTGCCTAACGTAATGAACAAAATTATACACCGTCTTGGGGGCTACCTTGGGAAGGTCTGGCTTATTTTCTTTTAGCCAATCATGTACTTGGGCAGTCGAAGCTGCTGGTGCTTTACGCAGGCGGGATACCACATAATCCTCATAGCGTTCAAGTATTTTGTTTCTGACTTTTGGAGTATTGAGGAATTTAGAAAACTCCTCTTCGGACATGGCTAGGATACTTTTTACAGTCCTCCTGTCAATGCCTAAGGTCTTACCTATAGACCTTAAGCTTACTTCTTGCTTTCGCAATTGTTTGACTTCGTAATACATAATCTTCTTTTTTAAATTCATATTCGTGATTTTGATGAACCACAAATATCTTGATTATTAAATGATTATGTCAAACGAAGGGCTTCTCGTTACCGAAATGGTACATCCTAATTACCGAAATGGCACTTTTCAATTACCAAAGTGGTACATGGAATACCGAAGTGGTACATCTTGATTACCGAAATTGATCAATTCTCATTACCGAAATGGTTTTTTCGTTACTGAAATGGTACTTTTCACTTACCAAATTGGTACATAGAATACCGAAATGGTACATGTTAATTACCGAAATGGATCAATTCTGATTGCCGAAATGGTACGCCTTATTTGCGATAAAGTGGTACATTGTTGCTTACTTATTACAATCTCGCCAAAAATAAGTTATGTTCTACATTTTGGCTAAATATACTATCTTATAACTCGCCAAAACTTAAAATTTTTATTGATTTTGGCGAGTTATAATCATTTATACAGCATTTTCTTTGGGAAAAGTTACACAAAAACTGGTAATTGTACATGGCATCTGCTATCCATTTCATAATGCTTATCCGCCCTATTAATTTTAGAGGACTCAATTTACTTAAGCAATAACTTAAGCCATCAATAAAGTCTAACCTAATAAAACCAATAGGCCAATATTTTGAGCACAGGCATCCTTCAAAGGTGTTCAAAAATTTGATGTACCTTTATAAAAAGACTCTGTATGGAAGAAGATTCAATAACAGACAATTGGAAAATAATCTTTAGTTCACATTCCGCAATGGAAGTGCAAGGGGCAAAGAATTATTTAGAATCAGAAGGCATTACAGCCCACCTGCAAAATGAACTTGCTGCCCAGATCTATGGAAATGCTGCCGACAAACCTAAATTATTGGTAAAGGAACATGATATTGAAAGAGCTTCCGCCATTTTGATCGATGGAGGTTATATAAAATAGTTGAATAAAAAACATCCATAAAATCCAAGGGATTCATTTCAAAAAAAGAGGCGGATCGCCTCTTTTTCAATTTACTGCATTAGAGAAAAGCTCTTCTTGAATCAATTTTTACCGGATTAAAAGGCGCAGGGCTGAATTAGCAAAATACACTTTGGGTTTTATAAAGATTCATTCACCTAAACAGAATGGAATGAAGAACCCAGTGCTGAAAATATCCATTTATTGATTAATTTTTAAAATGCAGATTTGATCACGCCGCCATCGGCACGCAGCGCCGCACCATTTGTGGCCGCTGAAAGCGGACTAGCGATGTAAGTTACCAGGCTCGCAATTTCTTCCGGCTTGATAAACCGCTTAAGCAATGAAGTGCCTCGCATGTTTTGGAAAAACACTTCTTCCATTTCCTCAAGGCCTATACCTTGCTGTTCAGCGGTTGCTTTCATGAAATTTGAAATGGCTTCCGTAGATGTTGGCCCTGGCAAAACAGTATTCACGGTGACTGCTGTTCCAACGGTCATTTCTGCTAATCCACGAGACAAACTTATTTGCGCAGTTTTGGAAACCCCATAATGTATCATCTCGGCCGGGATCTGAACAGCCGATTCGCTAGAAATAAAAATGATACGCCCCCAGTTGGCATTTAGCATCTGCTGTATATAGGCACGTGAAAGACGTACTCCACTCAATACGTTCACTTCATAAATATCAAGCCAATCTTCATCCGAAATATCTTTAAATGCTTGGGTTGTGCAACACCAGCGTTATTTACCAAAATATCTACTGCTGGATATTGCTGAATAAGCATATTTACCTGATCGACTCGTTTTAAATCTGCTACCGCTCCATAGATATTTTGGTTACCGGATTCGGCTTTTATCTTCTCAACCGCCGTCTCAACACGTTGCTTACTTCGTCCATTAACAATAACTTTTGCGCCTTCATGCGCCAGTGACGATGCTATTGCAAAACCTATCCCAGCAGTTGAGCCGGTAACAAGAGCAGTTTTTTCTTTTAATTGTAATTCCATAATTTCAATATTCTAATTGATTTTATTAATTATTTTCAAATTCGCTACCTATCAAAAGACGCAATGCCTCTAACAAAGATCAATCTTTCTAGGATTTATTCGGTTGCAACATTTGCCTCGGCGGCAACTTTCAGCCGCTCAAGCCATTGTTGATGGTAGGCGTAAAGGCCACCTGGATGCTTGTGACCTAATAAATTTACGAACCATTCCCCCTGCTGTGTTTCTTCAGTCAGAACGTGAACACCGTTCTCAGTTGGTGTGATCACCCAACCATGGTAAGCGGTTGAACCAGTCTGGTCGCCGTCAACGGTCGTTTTCCAGGCCAATCTATAATACGGTTCAAACTCGGTTATAGTCAGATACATCAGGTATCCAATCGTAACACGGGTCCATTTGATACCTAATTCCAATTCTTTTTTATCTCCTAATATATTTACCTGATCTTCAGGCGGGAAATAGTTCACCCAGTTCTCTGCGTCCACCAATAATTTCCAAACCACCTCTACCGGAGCATTAATATCGATATCATTCAGCGCATAAATGGCGGATATTTCTGGACGCTGATCATCCGGCCAATTTGTTTTATTATACATAACGTTTTTTTCCTTTATTTTACGGCAAAGTTCCGTTGACATTTACCATCATAAAAGGACATTTGAACGAATTTGTAGGTGACAAATGTCACTGTAAATGCAAATTGATACCTATTCTCATGAGCAATCGCTGTAACCTGATCACCATTAAAGCTTTTCTATTACAGTAAAATGGATATTTTTTGTGGTATTGCGTTTTTATATTGTCATTCCACTCCTTATCTATTGTCTTATACAACTTTGAGATTCACTGGTACTGGCACCTGCAGAATCATGTTAAATATGTTTAAAATTTTACATATTTATTAAATATCACCAATTCGCATTGAATGGTCAAAAATAGAGCTCGAATGTAGCCATCGAATTTACTTCTCCTGGATTCCATAACAAAATCAAAATAATAAATCATTTTACTTTTGCAATCTGGCTCCTGATCCGGCTTAATGTTTCCCTGGACAAGCCAAGAAAAGATGCAATCATATGAAGAGGTACACGGTTAAAAATGTCCGGATAAGATTTTATAAAATTTGTATATTTTTCTTCAGCAGAGTCACTGATATTGCTCAAGATCCTGTTTTGACTGACATCATAACTCCTGGCTTTTAATTCATCCCTGAAAGTCCTAAAATTTGGAAATCTGCTGACTAAATGGTCGAAATCATTTTTTTCGATCAATAAAAGTTCACAGTCTTCTAATGCATCAATATTGTTTTGGAAGAAATTCCATTATTATAACTCTGCTGATCGCTGATCCACCAATTTTCCACTGCAAACTTTAATATGTGTTCGACGCCATCCTCACCAACTCTGTACAACCGAAGACACCCTTTTACCACAAAACAGTTATAATGACATACATCACCCTCCTGCAGAAGATATTGCCTTTTGCGTAATTTTTTGTTGCTGGTAACCGCAAATACCTCTTCTAATTGCGCTTCTGTCAAACTGGCCTTCTCCTTTAAATATGCTGCAAACTTTTCAAACATTCACCTCACTTTCTAACAAATCTATTGAAAAATACCCAATTGAAAAGGCCTATTACAAACTTGTAGTTTAGTGACCAAATTTTCATCAGTGCTTATATTACACCACAGGCAAATACGAAGCTTTTTTTAAAGGACAGCCAAGAGAAGGAAAATATACACAAGTCCCGATACTCTATACAAATTCCGTGATTTTTAAAAAGCGAGCGAATTGGAAGTTAGAATTTATAAGCTTTAACCTAAAATCAAGGCATTCCTGAATAAATTATCGACGATGATATGAACAAAAAAAGAGGCTAATTGCCTCTTTCTCAATTTATTTTGTTACCCGACCAGGACTCGAACCTAGACAAACAGAACCAGAATCTGTGGTACTACCATTATACTATCGGGCAATTCAGGAGGGCAAAATTAAGCACTTTTAGTAAAAAATCATAATCATAACGTAAAAATATTTTTAAAATGCAATTTGCGCATCCTTAACGGAATAGGCTTTCCCTGGAATTAGCATTATTTACTTCGCAGGCGTGATTGTTATATTTCTAAACATGATTGGACCATGATCCCCCTGAAAATAAATGGGGCCGGGTGCCCCTTCATCACTATCCAAAGCTCCACCTGTAATACCTGGTATTTCACGGTTACAAATAATCATTTTGCCATTGGCTACGACGGTCAACATTCTGCCTATCAAGGTAATATCATAAGATTGCCATTGATCCGGCCCCTTAACTGGCATTTCGCTTGGCGGCAAAAATCCATAAAGCCCCCCAAATAAATGACTGTTGGGTTCAATTGTAGCTGGATTATCAATAATCTGCACCTCATAACGCCCTCTGAGATAAACACCGCTATTGCTGCCTTTACTGTACTTAAATTCTACATGAAGCTTAAAATCTCCAAATTTCTCGTTGGATATCAAATTCGCACCAGAATGTGGGCTTATTAGCACTCCGTCTTTGACAATCCATTGATTTTTAGTACCTGATATATGCCAACCCTCTAAATCTTTTCCATTAAATAATCGAATTTTTTTGCCCCAGGCAATTTTTTTTGATTCTTTTAGCGAAGGAGCTCTGACACCTTTAAATGAATGGTGACTGCCATTTGGATAGACAATCTCCCCTTCTATATGATCTTTAAATAAATGGCCTTTTAATGTCAGATTATTACCGCTACTTTCCCATTGTGGTGGGATACTAAAATCAAAAGCCCCCTTGTCAAATCGAATCTCAGAAATCGGTCTAGCACTACCACCCGAGGCGACAAATCGTCCCACAAGTGTTTCAACACCGGACACCTCAACTTCCAACCAGGAAGCCGCCTGATGCCCGTTCTCATCCACGGTTAGATCCCATCTGCCAGCTAGTGAAAAGGGATGCATCGGATTTGTATCTAAAGGTTTTACCTGAGCCATTATTAGATTACTTAATAGCAGACCAAAACATAGAAATAAGCAGCAAAATGTATGTTTGTGCTTTCTTTTAGAAAATCTGATCAACGGTAGAATTGAATTTAATAAGAATCTCATGGGTTTATATTTGATAAATATTTAATAACTAAAACTGTATAAAACTGCCATTTTTGACCAATTGCATATATAATTTACTAAAGGTAAATAAGTTCTTGGGAAAATGAAGCGTTTTTATAGCATTCATCGCAGATGCGGATAGCTGCGCAGCGGCAAGTAAAATACATTATGTTTATTAATCAATATGGATAAAGCACTAAGGTTAAACGGAAGCAATTCAATAAAAACCCCGATTTCAATTCCTCGGTAAAACATATTTATAATGGCAATGATTAAATTGAGATTACAGTATAAACCTGAATTACTCTTTCTCAAACATAAGATTAGGTTAAGGTTGATCTCGTACAGACAACTGCTTTATTAGAGGATGGGATCTGGATTAGAATTTATCCCGATAAATCTTGCCATTCAGACTTGTGCTTAAACTCCTACCATTTCAATTTACCACCTGGTCGCATATTCAAATATCAAAAGAACGCTGTCCTGTTCAAGGGATTCCATCTGAACCTGATCCGTATTCCAAAGCATTAACCCGTCTCTGCTTTGTAATAATCGTCCTTCTATCTCAAAAGAACCACTCACAACATAAAACAAGGTTTTATTTGCATCCCTTTTATGCGGAAAATAATTAAAATCTTCTCTTGCTGCATATTTGCCCATGCTCATTTTTTTAAAGGTCCCAGAAATGGCTGGATGACCGATTGCATGTATTTCCAGTAATTGTTTGCGTATATTCTCTTTGGTTAGGTCAAAATAAATAAATTGGGTCATTTTGGAGAATGTTGCCATAGCCTCTGTTGACAAAATCAAATAATTGCTCAATTCATCTCTTTGCGGATTGGTCATCTTAATCGTATCCTCTGCATCTAAATCTAAAATATACAAAGTTCCAGGTTTAATAATATGCGGTTGCCCTTTATAATTGACATTAAGTCGGCCACTTAGTGGTATTAAGTAGGTTACCTGGGATTGTCTGGCCACATACTCTGTACTATATTTTGCTGCCAGCGTTTCATCATTAAAATGCAGTAGCGGCTTGTTTAAGGCGGAGGTATGTTCAGACGGCCCGTTAGATAATACTGGCAGGCTCCTATAAAAGGACGTCTGCGGCCCCTTTCTAAAGGCCTTGGGATAGAATTTACCGTTTGCGATGGTTAATGGGAAAGACATTGTATCCAAATTTATAGTTAGGGTTAAGTATATTCTATCAGGAAAATTTCTTTTCCTGAACGCCATTTTGGAATAAACTTACCTCACAAAATTTATGTTTTGATTCATAAATCGACAAACCCTGCCCTTGTGTCGTCAAAAACCCCATTTTATGAGATTGTTAAGAAATCCTGAGCGCTTCCTGTACCTTCCTTTCCTGGGGCTCCAATCTGCGTTTATCGTCATCTTCAGGAATGTATTTTTCAATGGCAAAAAGTAACTCGTGCACCCATTTACATATATGACAAAAAAAAGAAGATACAGCAATTCAATAACTTAGATTATCTTCATTCTACAAAACTTTATGGACGCCAAGCGCCATAATCTATCAGCAATTTATATTCTTATTACCGATGGCACCAAACGGCAACAAACAAAAGCATAAATCACCTTATAAGACTGCCTACCAGAGGGCCAAAGTCAAGGCCATTAGGCATCAATGGCCTTCTGCTGCCGCTACTGGATTAGTACCCGTCCACCGGTTAATAAAAACGATGCTCAAAAAGCAGGAAGATTTACAAATACTTCAAGGAAAAAACCCTGAGATATTTAAAAGGACAGCATCAAAAAAACTCAAATCTACCCCTCCGCAAAATGGTTATCCTTTCCGGCAAACTTCCAAAAGACGGCCTCCCGGCTGGCATTTGACACAAAATAGAAATGACAGCAAAACAAGATCCCCCTACAGTTTTGTATATACCTTTCAATTTATCGCCGCCAAGGCACAGGCTACCTATATTGTGCAAGCCTTTTATTATGAGCCAGTAGATACTTTTATGATGAAATTTTTCAATAGCAGCCACAAAAGCCTGAATAAATATGCTGTCAGGACAGGAAGCGGAGATTTTCCCGCTATTTTACGAACCAATTTTGATATCCTGATGCATCTGCACAAGCATTTTCCAGAGTCCAGCTTTGGATTTATCGGGGAACGTAGTTTTTTCAAGGATAAATCAACGGGGAACACTTTATTGGAGCCCATGGAAAATAACCAGCGTTTCCGGATTTACCAGCTTTTTTTGCAACAACCTGCACGCAACAGTTGGCTGAAAGAAAATTTTAAAAACTATTACTTTCAAACTCTCAGTACCTTATTGTTACTCAATAAGAAAGCCCTTGATTCACTGGCACCTCAAAAAGCAACAAGTCGGATCTTGAATTTTATGGCAACTGCTTATCCACAATTAAATTATTCCGACCTTTAGACCTATTTAAATCCATTCAGTCCACGTTAACACTGAATCAATCGTTAATAATTTCAGGAAGATTCAGGAGGAGCTTATTTTTAAAGCCTTACAAATTGAGCTAAAAATGCACGTAAACATTATCAAGATCAAACAAACCTTTGCTTTGGGGTGTCTGATGGGAAGCCTTTTCGGGCCAACGATAACAAAAGCCCAGACGAAACAGCAGGATAACCTGCAATACTTAAAACCAGAAATTGGCGGAGTTGGCAGGCTGCTGGTTCCAACAAGGCCTACCATCCAACAGCCCTACCAGATGATCCGAATGACTCCGGACAGATCAGATTATCTGGACGACCAGATTAACAGCTTTCCTTTACAATTAGTTTCACACCGGCTGGGACAGGTATTCCCCATAAAACCGAGTGCGGATAAACAAGTCACCAAAGATAGCTGGAAGGAAAAACTGGCCTATGATCAGGACCTGGAAATCCGCAATCCCTGGCATTACCATAATTATTTCCCTCAGACTGATATTGAGATGGATTTTGTTCCCGGCAAGAAGACCGGCATTTTTAGTTTCACATTCCCGGAAAAAAGTCCCAGGCAGGTGCTTTTTGGATCCTATAATCATTTACCTGATCACTGGCGCTTCAATAGCGACGGCACATTGGAAGGCGAGCAATTGTTCCCGGCAGAATCAGGGATGCAACCAGTAAAAGTATACTTATATGGCAGGTTTAACGCACCAGCTTCTTATTATACAGTTAGTGGCGCTCCCATTAAATCAGGTACAGAGATGGATGGAAAGGGAACCAAGTTCAGCGCCCAGTTCACTTCCTCCAAAGCATCATTGGAATTTAGATACGCGATCTCATATATCAGTTATGATCAGGCAAAACAAAATTACCAATTGGAGTTCAAAGAAGATCCCACTTTGCAACAGTTTGCCGCCACTGCAAGAGCCCCATGGGCCAAGGCTTTTAGTCAGATTCAGGTAGAAGGTGGCACCATCGAACAAAAAGAAAGTTTTTATACAGCGCTGTATAGATGTTATGAACGCATGGTCAATATCAGTGAAAATGGTAAATACTATAGTGGATACGACCATAAGGTTCATCAGGACAAAAGGGATTTTTATGTGGATGACTGGGCCTGGGATACTTATTTAGCGCTGCACCCTCTAAGAACGATTCTGCAACCTAAAACCGAACAGGACATGCTCCAGTCCTATGTTAGGATGTATCAGCAGAGTGGCTGGATGCCTACTTTTCCGGTTTTATATGGAGACCATGCCTGCATGAATGGTTTTCATAGCTCTGTTTCATTTTTGGATGCCTATAATAAAGGACTTCGGGATTTTGACGTTCAAGAGGCCTACGCCGGCATGCGCAAAAATTCCGCAAGTGCCACCATGCTACCCTGGAGAAACGGTCCGGCTACGGTGCTGGATAGCTTTTATTACCGCCATGGTTATTTCCCGGCACTGCACCCGGGAGAAAAAGAGCCTTATCCTTTTGTCAATAGCTTTGAAAGAAGACAGGCAGTGGCTGTTACTCTGGGAACCAGTTATGATGATTGGGCCGTTGCCCAGATGGCTAAGGCGCTAGGCAAATCCGCAGACTATACCCATTTTATGGAGCGAAGTAAAAATTATAGAAATCTCTGGAATGCAGATAAACAATTTTTTTTGCCAAAGGACAGTGCCGGTAACTGGATTGAGATTAATCCAGCCTTTGATGGCGGTCCGGGAGGCAGGGACTATTATGACGAGAATAATGGCTGGACTTATATGTGGCAGGTGCAACAAAACATTCCTGACCTGATAAAGCTAATGGGTGGAAAAACAGGCTTTGAAAACAGATTAGATGAGCTGTTCAGAGCTGGTCTGGGTATGGAGAAGAAGTTATTCTGGGTCAAGTTCACGGATGCAACCGGCCTTGTAGGTCAGTTCTCCATGGGCAATGAACCCAGCTTTTTTATTCCATATCTGTATAATTTTACAGATGCCCCCTGGAAAACCCAAAAAAGAATCCGCGTCTTACTCAGCACCTGGTTCCATAACGACATTTTTGGCATTCCGGGTGATGAAGACGGAGGCGGTATGTCCGCCTTTGTGGTATTCTCCTCCATGGGTTTCTACCCCATTGCGCCAGGCAAACCTATTTATACGATCGGAAGCCCCCTATTTACAAAAACAACAATACATCTGCAAAACGGCAAAGACTTTACCGTGTTGGCACCAGGGTCTTCCAAACTCAATAAATACATTCAGTCAGCCACTTTAAATGGAAAAGCATTAAACACGCCCTTTATTACCCATAATGATATTATCAATGGTGGCACACTAAAACTGATCATGGGTGACCGGCCCAATAAAAATTGGGGGGTTGCCAAATAACTTGATTTTCAACAGTTATTTTATTCTATTGATATTCATGTTACAGGCAACAATGTCACAATAAAACTAGAGGAGCCGTTATGATTGCTTAAACAATTACATAACGGCTCCACTGTTTTTATTTAGTTTTCTTAGTCAGCCAGCATATTTTTTGAAGACCCTGACGTGGCCTGATTCGTATATTCATTATCCTTGCTCAAATAACCCCGCATCAAAAAGATCTAACTCATTTCTTTGCAGGATCATAGATCGCCACACCAACCATTGAATCAGCGCAGCCATAATACAGATACCATTTCCTTCCATAATAAGCCATACCTTCTAAAAATACTGTACCGTCTTTATATTGCCCGGTACGCTCAAAAGGCTCCTCAGGAACGAAAAACGGTTTATCCAACCGACCAATGAGCTTTGTAGGATCTTTTAGATCAAACAATACCTGCCCGCCACAATAGGCACCGCCTGGATAGTTAGGATCACCCTTTTCTCCTTTATCATTTTTCCCATTGTAAAGCAACAGAATACCTTTATCCGTAATAATGGCTGGGGGGCCGCATTCTGTAAGTTGACTATCAAAATGCCCTGCCCTTGGTGCAAATAACCGAACCAAATCACCTTGGTCATCTACCAGTGGTGTCCAATCAATCAGGTTATCGGAGGTTGCCAGATTTACAAATTGTTCGCCCCAATACATCAGATAATGGCCGTTTACTTTTTGGATATACTGGTGGCCATGCACAAGTCCTGTTACAATAGAGGCAGATTTCGTGGCCACGCGTGCAAACTTGCCTCCATATGCCTTTTTAAAGGCTTCGCCATGTTTTTTCCAGTGTATCAAGTCTCTGGAAGTAGCAACTGATAATCGCGGCAACTTATGATCCCACTCTGTATACATCATCACATATAATCCGTCCTCAGTTCTGGCCACCCTAGGATCTTCACAACCGCCTGGCCAGTCGTGGGGTTTTCTATTATCATTTGCCGGATACAAAACCGGAGTGGCCCGTTTTTGTAAGTGAATGCCGTCAGTAGAAGACGCATAACCTATTCTGGAAGTATGGCCACCGATTTTTAGTTGCCCTGACAGATCCTCTGCCCTGAATAACACAACGATCTTACCATCCTTAACAGTGGCAGCAGGATTAAAAGCCGCACCCGATTGCCAGTGCACCTGCTTTCCGCTCATCGGATCCTTAAATACGGCAGAATTATCTGGTTGCAACAGCGGGGTTGCAGGATCTGGCCTTAAAAAGGGTCCCATGGTCCAGTCTGGCAATTGCTGCTGATCATTATTGTTTTGCGCATCAAAGCTACATTTAACCAGCACTGGAAAATGATCAGACAACAACATTGCTCTTGATTTATATTGATGCACCTGACCAGGGAAATTATCCGAGGCTGCACGTGCGGCGTCTGCCTTGGGTTGAAGTCGATATGTTTCTGTTAAAACCCCATAACGGCTAGGCTTAAAACCGCCTCCTAAGAATACATGATCTATCCGGCTGCTGGTATACGCATTGGTATTAAAAGCATTGATTGTACCATTAAATGCCATTTTGATCGGTGCTGTTTCAAAGGCATCTTTCATTATACCATTGTCATGCATGACCTTATAGCTGGCGCTATGCTGATCTACATTAAAGTCGCCAGTCAGCACAAATGGCTTGTTTCCTGCTATCTTTTTAATTTCTCTGGTAATTAGTAGCGCACTTTGTGATCTGGCCTTTATGCCCACATGATCAAAATGCGTATTAAAATAATAGAACTCCGTACCCGTCTGCTTATCCTTAAAGGCAGCCCAAGTGCATATCCTGGGTAACACGGCGTCCCAGCCCTTATTGGGATGATGCAAATCCGTGCCTGATAACCAGAAGGTGCCGCTTTTGAGCACATCAAATTTGTTTTTCTTATAGAAAATAGCGGCATATTCACCTTTTTGCCTACCATCATCTCTGCCAACGCCTACATAATCATAAACTTGCAATCTATCTTTTAATTCTGTGAGCATATGATGCAATCCTTCCTGTGTACCTAAACAATCATAATCATAGAAGCGGATCAGTGCGGTTACTTTATCCTTTCTGTAAGGCCACGCATTTATAGAGTCGCCTTTATTATCATAGCGCAGATTAAATGAACCAAATGTATACTGCTGCGCAAATAAACTACTCGCTAAGCTTACAAATAGCAATAAGAGAATGACCGAAAATTTTCGCATGAATCTTTATTTAGTTTGATAAATCAGTTTCAGTGGCCAAAGGCCACTGAATAGTCATAAGTATGTTTCCAAAGATATTTTTTTGCCTGGTTACAAAAAACTCATTAAGAATCTGTTTTGAATTTGCCTTTTAGCAAATCCTTGTTTTTTCGCATTGCGTAAGCCAAAATTCCCGATATCGACAATGAATTCCGAGGTCATGTTATTACTTCGCAGCGCAATCAGCGTAAATAAATCATGATCACTGATTGAACCCTCATAAAAGTTCATTTTAGGGAATACAAATAATGCAATTTTAGTACTGATTACCAATAAAATATAACTCTTTACAGAACCGACCTTTTCTGATTTTTTTTAAAACTACAACAAAATGACCTTTTGGACGCAAAGTAAAAATGCGAGTCTACAGCAATATCAAATAGGTAAATCATCTATAAAACAACATGGTTTTCACTTTCTGGGGTCCTTCAGAATTAGCCTTTTAGCACTGGTCATGCTATTGGGCTGGCAATTAAGCGCCCAGGCACAAAATCAACCTCCCATTTCCTCTAGCCCTGCCACGGAGCAACTCACTCCAAATAACCCAAGCCCGAATACAGTTGCAACCGCTGCTAATCAAGTCACCAGTACAACACATCAGCCCGTTGCAGCAGGTACCGGTTTTCTGGCAGGAACGGTGTATGCCAGCGATGGCACGCCAGTACCTGGTGTTACTATTGGGCTTAGCGGAACACGAGTTCAACGCATTACCAATAAGGAAGGCTATTTTATTTTAAGGGCACCGGCTGGTAAGTACAAAATGCTGGTATCTTATACAGGATCCAGAACGTATGAAAGCTATGTCAATATTATAGCAGACGATACGGTTCATTTGGAGCCCATCCATTTAACAGAAGATATTCATAGTCTGTCAGAGGTAACCGTCAAAGGCCGGCGCAACCGGTATGGTAACAAAAACTCAATTTACGTTATGCGCCTTCCTATCTCAGATATGGAAAGCCCCCAGGTTTATACTTCTATCGGCAGTAAACTCCTGCAGGAACAAAATCTGACTTCTTATCAGGATGCCTTTAAAAATATTTCTGGATCAGGTGTTCCTTCCACAGCCAATAATGGCCGTGTCACTATGAGTTCCAGAGGCTTTAAGGTACGTAGCCAGATTATCGACGGCGTATCTGGTTATACTATGACTGACATAGACCCCGCCAATATAGAACGAATCGAGGTCATCAAAGGACCTTCCAGTTCCTTATTTGGATCGGGGCAGGGGGTAGTACGACATCATTTGGTGGTGTTGTCAACATTGTTACTAAAACGCCTTATGATGGTCTTGGTGGCTCCGCCAGTTATACGGGTGGCAGTTACGGTCTGAACCGCATTACTTTTGATGGGAATACTCCACTCAATAGTGACCATACCATATTATTCAGGATGACCGGAGCGCATAATGACAATAAATCCAATCAGGACGCTGGCTTTTTGAAAAGTACCATGCTCGCCCCTAGTCTATATGTTCAGGTGAATAACCGGGTTTCAGTAAACGTTAATACGGAGTTCTTCCATAGAGATGCGACAAGTCCTTATTGGATGACACCTACCAGCAAGACCATTTACAAGAGAGCACCAGATTTACCAATTAATTATGATCTCTCCTTTACCAATAATGATGTGTATTTCACGGCAACTCAGTTTAACGTAAATGCACAAATCAAAACACAGATCAATAAACAGTGGCTAAGCCAAACCAGTGTGGCACACACTAATAATGACCTGACCGGCCCCATGCTTTCATTAAACGGTGTTACGGACTCGACCTTAACACGTTCAATTTCCGGAGGGGTGCAGAATTTTCAGACATTTCAGCTACAGCAAAACTTTATCGGAGACTTTAAGATCGCCGGTAAACGCAATAGAATGGTACTTGGATTAAATTATTTGGATTACAATGACAATTCTAATACTGCCTCCTTTAATATGGATACGGTGAATTTCATTCACCCTGATAAGTCCTATTATAATTTTAACAGGGCAGCCGTGGACAGCAGACTAGCAGATGCTGCTTATAAGAAAAGTGCAGGAGATCAGAAATCCTATAGTGCCTATGTAAGTGACGTATTCAATCTGTTGGAAAATCTGAACCTGATGGCCAGTTTAAGAGTGGACCGTTTTGAAAATGGTGGTAACCATAATCAATTGACAGGAAAGACGACCGGAAAATACGGCCAGACAGCGCTTTCTCCTAAATTTGGCATTGTCTATCAACCGGTTCTAAATAAGGTATCCTTGTTTGCAAATTACCAGGATGGCTTTAATAATGTGGGTGGAACCGATTATGATGGTAATAGCTTTAAACCAGAAAACGGTAAGCAATTTGAGGCAGGGACCAAACTGAATTTGCTTCATGGTCTACTTACAGGTACCCTGAGTTATTATTACATAAAAGTAGAAAATACCTTGAGAAGTGATCTGGACCATGACGGTTTCTCTGTACAGGATGGCACACAGGAAAGTAAAGGTTTTGAAGCAGAATTAACCAGCAATCCACTACCCGGTTTAGATATCTTTGCCGGTTATGCCTATAATGAAAGCCAGTATCTTAAAGCAGACGACGGATTGAAAGGTACACGACCAGACGGAGCAGGTCCTAAAAATACAGCGAATCTTTGGGCAAGCTACAAAATCCTTAAGAGCTGGGCTAAAGGCTTAGGAATTGGCTTTGGGGGTGTTTACGGTACCAGGTTGGATAATTTAAAACACCTGACCGGTTTTGAGGTTCCTTCCTATCTGGTAACTGACGCCAGTTTATTTTATGAACGTTCAATGTACAGATTGACACTTAAGGTAAATAACCTTGGCAATGAAAAATACTGGAATAACCGGCTGCAGCTACAACAAATGCGTAACGTAACTGCCAGCATCACGATCCATTTTTAAGGATTAGAAACTGGTTAAACATTAAATTGAGATTTGGAGTCAATAATGCTTAAAACATTATTGGCTCCTTTTTTTGGGAATCATCCCATCTTTATTGCTCTATTATACTGCACTCCAAATTTTCTATATCGGGAAATTCTTCAATTCGCTCCTGACGGCTAGCCGCCTTTTTTCCCCAGGCAGCAATACCGGTTAACACCGGTATGAGTGTTCTGCCAAACTCCGTCATTGCATATTCTACCTTGAGCGGTTTATCTGTAAATACTTTTCTGGAAATCAATCCATCTTCTTCCAATTCTTTGAGCTGCAGGCCTATAGTACGTTCGGTTACCATGGGCAATTCCTTTCTGAGTTGATGATACCTTTTAGGTTTAATCAGATGCATAAGGATGACAGCCTTCCATTTCCCTCCAATGAATTTCATGGTGAGGCTAGTGCTACAGGGATATTCTTTGTTTTCTATACGATACATCGGCTACTATACATTTTGACAGATATTGCAAATATAACATACTATACTTAATTTTGCAGCAATAAATTTTATAGTAACAATAAAAATGCAACCTAATGAGTTTTTTAGCATTGGCCGAAGCCAGATATTCAACAAAAAAATACAATGCGGACAAAAAAGTCCCCATAGAGCTTATTGATCAGTTAAAAGCGATCCTTAGGCTGAGCCCTTCCTCCATTAATAGCCAGCCGTGGAAATTTGTATTTATTGGTAATGAGCAACTTAAAAGTAAGCTTGCAGCAGCCTCCTATTTCAATGAGGCTAAAATAAATGAGGCAAGTCATCTGGTGGTATTCAGCGCCGCCGATGATATTGAAAAGTTTGAGGAGCAGATTCAGCAGCATCTGCCGAAGGGATCCATTGATTACTATCACAATTTTGTCAAACCCACGGGTAGCAGTCAAATAAAATCCTGGATGAAAAACCAGGTATATCTTTCCTTAGGGTTCTTTTTATCTGCAGCAGCGGAAATGGGGCTCGACAGTACACCGATGGAAGGCATCCAGGTAGATGAGTATAGGAAGATCCTGGGCTTAAGTCATCACCAGCCATTATTTGCGGTTGCCTTAGGCTATCGCCATTCCCAGGACGGTAATCAACCCAGTTTAAACGCCAAGTCAAGGCTCCCCGAACCAGCGGTTATTGAATCATTCTAAGACTATGGTTAACTCAGCAGGATCGCAATCAAAATGTCAAAAGAAATCTTTTTTTAGTGTGACTAAGTGGGCATTTATGGTTTTGACCCAAGACTTATGGCAATAAAGGTTCTTTGCGGTCCTGCTTTTTGAATTTATATTTTACGTCGTTTTTAAACAAGCGTCTGCAAATGTGTTGGTGGAGATAGCTCGCTTGCTTTAAGCCTTACTATTTTTAATACCTTCAAACTCAATGGAACATATTGGGAACGCCTCATAAAAAGAGTCTGTCCTTTTACGCCCTTGCCATAGATTCATCCTCCATGAACCATCCTAGAAATAATGCCTTTGTCTTTGCCCAGTTCTCCTATGACAAGACCCAATAAATGCAAAACAATAAAAGTTACCGCGTAATATAAGGACTGCACATGCACGAGCTTGGCTATATGATGTACTTGCTGCCAGGCCGCAGTTCTAGGAGACCACACCATTAGCATTCCGGTCAGCAGAGAAGTTGCAAAGCAAATATAGAAAAGCACATAAATGATGGATTTGAGCCGTTCTTTTGCAATCAGATGCTTTTTGAATGGACTTTTAAAGGTGACGCCCTGGAATCGAAAGACCAACATTCGGATTATATACAGCCCAATCAATACATAGCCGGCCCATACATGCCAGCGCCACATGGGATATCGAATAGCCTTACCAATCTTTGCGGCATCCGCCTTGGTAAGCGCTATACCCTTTTCAGACAACTTCGCGGCAAGAATCTCTCCCATCTGGGTTTTGTTCATCCAATTTTGTCGCAGCAGGACGGTTAAAAGTATAAAAAGAAAAACACCTGCTATCAGCCAGTGTAGAATTCTGTGGGCACGGGTATAAGAAACGGACTTCACTTTACTAATAAACTGTTAAAAAATAATAGAAATACTATGATGAGAACTTCCTGCCAAAGCTAACAAGCGCCACCCAAAAAGGATTTCGAGATGCGGAAAATCTCTAAATTCCTACATTTTGCAGTTATCCACAGACCGCCTATTGCTTTTAGGCCCAAAACAATGCAATTCGCCCAAATAGTGATGGATATTAAGGGTTAGCGATTTAATCATGGCAGTTGGTTATGGTTATCCACACACTATCCACAGGTTATCCACAATAATAGCAAGCTTATGCACCACAGACGCACAGGGCATAATCCTAAATATCCTGTAATTCCCTGCTGGACAATGTTTGAGGCCCACTACCACTGTGGATAAAATAGCTCTTGCATTTTTTGGGTTAAAAGTGGGAAAAAGTGTTATTTTGTGGTAGAAAGTTCCAAATAACAACTTGATCCAACCGTAATGGTGCATTTTTTAGGCGAATACGAAGTAACACTCGATGCAAAAGGTCGTTTCCTTTTGCCTGCCGGATTTAAAAAACAAATCCCGGAGGAGTCAGCACTGCGTTTTATCGTCAACCGCGGATTTGAAAAATGCCTTACGCTTTATCCCATGCAAAGCTGGGAACCCATGTTCGCCAAAATTAGTACACTAAATGATTTTGACCCAAAAGTCAGGGCTTTTAGAAGACAATTTTTAGGCGGTGCAACAGAAGTCGAAGCGGATACAGCAGGCAGATTGCTGCTCCCTTCAACACTTCGGGATTTTGCCGGATTGACAAAAAATGTAATTCTGGTGGCCGCAGTGGATAAGATTGAAATTTGGGACGCAGACACTTACAAAAAGATCTTTGAAGATTTCTCGGCAGATCACTTCAGTGAATTAGCACAGGAGGTCATGGTAAAAACGGATCCCAAAAATGATTAGTCAACAAAAAGCATATGACTATCACTTACCGGTTCTGTACCAAGAAACCCTGGAAGCACTTCAAATCCGGCCAGATGGCGTCTATGTTGACTGCACATTTGGCGGGGAGGGCATTCCAAGGGAATTCTGGAAAAATTAGGACCAAAGGGCAGACTGATCGCTTTTGATCAGGACAACGATGCCCAGGCTAATTTGCCCAAGGACACCAGGGTGCTATTTATCCCACAGAATTTCAGGTACATTAAACGCTTTTTGCGTTTAAACAATTTACCTGCGGTAGATGGGATACTGGCTGATCTGGGCGTCAGCAGCCATCAGTTCGATGTGGGAGAACGAGGTTTCTCCATTCGTTTTGATGGGCCGCTGGACATGCGCATGGACCAAAGAAGTACAACCACTGCAAAACTGGTTCTTGAAAGTTACTCAGAACAGGAACTTTTAAGGATTTTCAGTCAGTATGGAGAGGTTTCTAATTCCAAAACGCTGGCAAAATACATTGTGACCAACCGGACAGCCGGTCATTTAAAAACCGTGCAGGCTTTTAAAGACTTTCTCCATCCAATGGTAAAAGGCAATCCGAACAAATATTTTGCACAGGTGTTCCAGGCGTTAAGAATACAGGTAAATGAAGAGCTCGTCGCCTTGCAGGATTTGCTTGAGCAAATCCCTGAGGTGCTCACAGCAGGTGGCAGAGCCGCCATCATTACTTTCCACTCACTGGAGGACAGAATGGTGAAGAACTTTTTTAAAAATGGAAGATTTGACCAGCAGGAAGACCATCCATTTTTAAACTCAACCTTTAAAAACCCTTTAAAAGTAATAACCCGCAAACCTATTACCGCCCAAGCGGAGGAACTCAAAGAAAACAACAGAAGTAGAAGTGCAAAATTAAGAGTAGCAGAAAAAACAGATTTATAACCGATATATAACCTTTAACCTGAATCATGATGCAACAACAAGAGGAAAAACATACGTTTAGAGCATCATTTAAGAAAGTCGTCCGTTATGACTGGATTACTGGTAATATCGGATACTTTCTGTTTTTGGCTATGTTGACGGTATTATATATCGCCAATGGCCATATGGCCGATAAGGCTATCCGTGACATCAGTCGCACAACCAGGGAAATTAAAGATCTCCAGTTTGAATACAAAACCCTCAAAAGTGAATTGATGTATCAGACCAGAGAATCGGAATTAGTAAAATCAGTCGAACCATCGGGACTCAAAATCAGTGAAATCCCGCCTGTTCATATCAAATTAGAAACAAGAAAACCTAAGGCAAATTAATACATGGAAATAAAACGCGACATATTATGGCGTGTGTACCTCTGCTTTTTGTTAGTGGTACTTGTTTGTATTGTGATCGTCGGTAAGGCTTTCTATATTCAACAAGTGCAGGGGACTATTGGGAATCCATGAGCGATAGCCTGCACCAGAAAATTCAGGAAATTGCTGCCGACAGAGGGACTATTTATAGTGACAATGGACAGATGCTGAGCACCAGCATTCCACAATTCGATGTTTACATTGACTTTGAGGCGGACGGACTGAGAGAAAAAAACGGTAAACGTTTTACGGAGAATCTGGATTCCTTAAGTTATGGACTGGCAGAGTTGTTTAAAGACAAAACGGCCGCTATGTACAAACAACTCTTGAAAGAAGGGTATAGAAAGGGCAGCCGCTATTTTAGCCTGAAAAAAGGAATCTCTTATAGAACCTACCAGAAATTATTAAAATTACCGCTGGTAAGAGAAGGACGTAATAAAAGTGGATTTATTGCAGAGACCAAAAACATTCGCTTAAACCCGTATCAGATTCTGGCCTATAGAACCATTGGGCTGAACCGCAGCAATTCCCAAAAAGTGGGGTTGGAAGGCACTTATGATTCCGTACTCAAGGGACGCCGGGAAAAAGGCTGGTCAGGTTTATCGCCGGCGGTGTGGCAGTACCTGTGGACGAATCAGCAGATATCGATCCCGAGAATGGTAAAGATATTATTACAACCCTTGATACCCATATTCAGGAAATTGCCGAAAATGCCTTGATGAAAATGATGGTTTCTAATGAAGCCACGCATGGCTGCGCGATTGTTTTGGAAGTAAAAACCGGTAAAATCAAAGCCATTGCCAATCTGGGCAGGACACCAAACGGGAATTATTGGGAAAATTTTAATTATGCCGTGGCACCTACAGAACCAGGCTCCATTTTCAAACTGGCCACAATGCTGGCGCTTTTAGAAGACAACAAAACAACGCTGGATGCACCCATTGACCTGCATGGTGGGCATTGGGCCATCAATGGACGCGTGGTCAATGATGCAGAAAATCATGGAAATGTAGCCAATGTTAAGGAAGCATTTGAAGTCAGCTCCAACGTGGGTATGGCTGAACTGGTCTATAACGCTTACAAAAACAATCCCATGCAGTTTATTAACCACCTGAAAAAATCGGACTGGGTAGCTTAACCGGGGTTGATATTAAAGGAGAAAGGCATCCATTCTTATATACACCCCAAAGTAAGCTCTGGAGTGCCACCACTTTGCCTTGGATGGCTTTTGGCTATAATACGCTCATCTCTCCTCTGGCCATCGCTATGCTATACAACGCTGTAGCAAATGACGGTGTAATGATGAAACCTTATCTGGTTTCTGCTTTTGCAAAGGAAGGGCAGATCATCAAACAGATTGAACCGACCAAACTAAGGACCATTGCAGATTCCACTGTTATTAAAAAGCTGCAATCCCTGGTCTATGGTGTCTGTAATGACAAGCATGGAACAGGATACACCTTACTAAAGGATCTTCCCTTTAAACTCTGCGGGAAAACAGGCACCGCACTTGTGGCAGACGGTAAAAATGGCTATAGTTCCAAAATCTATCAGTCTGCTTTCGCCGGTTATTTTCCAGCTGACGACCCGCAGTATACCTGCGTGGTAGAAATTGTCAACAAACCGCACGCAGCCCATTACTATGGCGCCGCTGTGGCAGGGCCGGTTTTTAAAGAAATTGCCGAAAGGTTATATACGCTTTATGTCAGACGCAATAATCCCAATCATTATGCGGGACTCGACAGCCTGAAAAAAGTGGCCAGCGACTATAGTTTTGTCGGCAAAACCTCTTCATTTAAAACAGTGGCTAATACACTGGGCTGGAAATACCAATATGCCACTAAAGATGAGGATGCCATCTGGAGCAGGTTTTATAACAACAACCAGCCTGAGAGTTACCTGGCACCTCTTGGAAGTGTGCAGACGGGCTTCAAAAAAGGGCTAAACGGCAACAAAATGCCAGATCTAAGCGGAATGGGCCTCAAAGACGCCTTATATATATGTGAAGGATTAGGACTTAAAGTAGATGTCAAAGGATTTGGGCGGGTCAGTAAGCAGTCGCTTGATGCGGGTGCTCCGGTAGAAAAAGGGCAGGTTGTGCAGCTTTATTTAGGGGATCCCCCAAAACAAAGCACTTAAGGATGATCGGCCCTAAATGAGGTTTGAAAAAGAGATTCAATCAGTAAAGGATTTAAAATCCAACAGTACTTATAAATATTATCTGAATTATCGCATTTGAAACAGTTACGTGACATATTACATAAGGTAGCCCTGGTACAGGTGCACGGTCAGACAGATCTTGATGTTCAGGCGTTACACCTGGATTCCAGAAAAGTACAGCCTGGCAGCGTATTTATAGCAGTGGCAGGCGTTCAGGTAGACGGTCATCAATTTATAGATAAAGCAGTCGCTTTGGGCGCCACCGCTATTATCTGTGAACAGTTGCCCTCCACCCTGCATGAAAGTGCCACCTATGTTCAGGTCAGAAACAGCCACGAAGCCACTGGGGTTATGGCTCATAATTTCTATGATGAACCTTCCGCTAAATTGCAACTGGTAGGCGTAACTGGCACCAATGGCAAGACCACCATCGCCACCTTACTCTTTAACCTGTTTTCAGAACTTGGTTATAGCTGCGGTCTGGTCAGCACAGTGCAAAACAAGATCGGGCAGTCCATAATTCCGGCGACCCATACAACCCCGGATGCCATTCAGTTAAATGCACTACTTGCTGAAATGGTCAGTGCGGGCTGCACGCATGCCTTTATGGAATGCAGCAGTCATGCCATCGATCAAAAGCGCATTGCAGGACTTCATTTTAAAGGGGCATTGTTTAGTAATATCACCCATGACCACCTGGACTATCATAAAACCTTTGATAATTATATCAAAGCCAAAAAAGCCTTTTTTGATGGATTGACTTCGGACGCTTTCGCTTTGTCCAATGCAGATGATAAGCGGGGCACAGTTATGCTGCAGAATACCAAGGCGTCCAAGCATTATTACGGCCTTAAAAATATGGCGGAATTCAAAGGCAAGATCCTGGAAAATAACCTCACGGGCCTCACGATGCTGGTGGGAGCTACAGAAGTCAGTTTTGGACTAATCGGCACCTTTAATGCCTATAATTTGCTGGCCGTATATGGCGCAGCCACATTGTTAGGTGAAAAAAGGGAGGAAGTCCTAAGGGTTTTGTCTATGATTAAAGGGCGGAAGGCCGCTTTGATTATGTCATCAGCCCGGGTAGGGTCATTGCTATCATAGATTATGCACATACACCCGATGCCCTGGAAAATGTGCTGGCCACGATTAATCAATTGAGAAATAATGGAGGGCAAATCATCTCTGTAATAGGTTGTGGCGGCGATCGTGACCGGACCAAAAGACCAGAAATGGCAGCAGCGGCTGCCTTATTAAGTGATCGGGTAATACTCACCAGCGACAATCCCAGAAGTGAGGATCCTACTCAGATTATCAAAGAAATGGAAACAGGCCTGGACAGCGCTGGCAGAAAAAAACCATCAGTATTGTGGACCGAAAAGAAGCGATCAAAACAGCTATTAGTCTCGCAGATTCCGGGGACATTGTTTTGGTAGCCGGTAAAGGCCATGAGAAGTACCAGGAAATAAGCGGTGTTAAAACTCATTTTGATGACCATGAAGTGGTCGGGGAAATGTTTGAATTACTAGATAAATAAAATAGAAGCAGTCAATTATAAAAAAGGCATAAAAGAACCATCAACACAACATAAATGTTATACAGTCTATTTACATGGTTAAAGCAAGAATTTAATATCGCCGGAGCGGGATTATTCCAATTCATTACGTTCCGTGCGGCCATGGCTATATTGCTGTCCTTATTTATCGCCACTGTTTATGGGAAGCGAATTATTAACCTGCTTTCCAGAAAGCAAATCGGTGAAACCGTACGTGACTTAGGTCTGGCAGGAGAAGCGCAGAAAAAGGTACACCCACAATGGGTGGTATTATTATTCTACTGGCCATTATTATCCCAACATTACTATTGGCGGACCTGGATAAGGTATATGTTCGGCTCATGTTACTGTGTACTGTATGGTTGGGCGCGATTGGCTTTTTAGATGATTATCTGAAAATAAAATCCCGTCGTAAAGCCCAGCAAAAGGGCGAACAATATAAAAAGAAAGATTCTGATGGCCTCGCCGGTACTGCAAAATCATTGGTCAGGTCGGACTCGGCATTATTATCGGTGCTACATTGTATTTTAACCACAATGTATCTATGGAAAGGGAAGTTATCCCCAGTGGCAACCAAAGCACCGTGGATATGAAGATCAACAATCCAAATGAAACCATCCGTAAAGTAGACGGTGTAAATATTAAATATGTAAAGGTAAACGCACCGATCACGACGATTCCCTTTGTCAAAAATCATGAGTTCAACTACAGTCGTTTAATCAGCTGGATTGGGCCGGGAGCGGAAAAATATACCTGGATCGTCTATATTCTGATTGTCACCTTTATTATTACAGCGGTTTCCAACGGTTCAAATATGACCGATGGGTTGGACGGACTGGCAGCTGGTGTCAGCGCCTTTATCGGGGTAGGGCTGGGTATTTTGGTTTACGTATCCGGTAACTTCAAAATGGCAGGCTACCTAAATATTATGTATATCCCCAATCTGGGTGAGCTCACTATTTTTATCAGTGCCTTTGTGGGGGCATGCATTGGATTTCTCTGGTATAACGCCTATCCTGCCCAGGTGTTTATGGGGGACACCGGCTCTCTGGCGCTGGGAGGTATCATTGCTTCTCTGGCCATTATTGTACGCAAAGAATTATTGTTACCCATTTTTTGCGGAATCTTCTTCGTAGAAACACTTAGTGTAATTATACAGGTCAGTTATTTTAAATATACAAAAAGGAAATATGGAGAAGGCAGGCGGATCTTTTTAATGAGTCCCCTGCATCATCATTACCAGAAAAAGGGATTCCATGAAAGTAAGATCGCTATTAGGTTTTGGATTATCACGGTTTTATTAGTGGTATTCTCTATTGCGACACTGAAAATCAGATAGTTGACAGATTAATAGAAAAAATCGTATTCGTTGTAATCAAAATAAAAGTGGCAGCTAAAAGTCAACATATAGAACCAAATAAAAATATGAAGTCATTATCCTTGGTGGCGGGGAGAGCGGCGTAGGAGCTGCTGTGCTCGCTAAGATCAAGGGACTCGACGTGTTTTTAACGGATGCAGGCCAATTGGCACCGCTCTACGAAAGAGAGCTGGAAGAGCATGATATCCCATTTGAGCAAGGAGGTCACACGGAAAATCTGGTGCTGAACGCATCATTAATCGTTAAAAGTCCGGGGATTCCGGAGAAAAATGAGCTAGTCAAAAGATAAGGGCTAAAAATATACAAGTCATCAGCGAAATAGAACTCGCTTACAGATATAAAGGAGACAGTAAAATTGTTGGCATTACCGGCACCAATGGCAAGAGCACGACAACCAGCCTGATCTATCATATTTGTAAAGAAGCCGGCTTGGATGTTGCCCTGGTGGGTAATATTGGCATCTCCATTGCCCGACAGGTGGCACTAAAGCCCAAGGCGCTATACGTAGCAGAAATCAGTTCCTTTCAACTCGATGATATCCAGCACTTTCGTCCTGACATCGCCATCCTGCTCAATATTACAGAAGACCATTTGGACAGGTATGAATATGATATCCAGAAATATATTCAGAGCAAGTTCAAAATCGTACAAAATCAAAAACCCGGTGATTATTTTATCTATAATATAGATGATCCGCTGATCACCGGCCATTTAAAAAATATTTCCATCTCATCTAACTTATTACCTTTCTCTATGAAACAAGAAGTATCCAAAGGCGCTTACATCAAGAACAGTGAAATGCTGATCAAACTGCAGGAAGAGCAGGTCAGTATGAATATCTACGATTTTGTTGCATTAAAAGGTAAACACAATCAGTATAACACTATGGCAGCAGGCATTGCGGCATCCGTGCTGGACATCCGTAAAGAGAAAATTCGTTCAGCGGTGCAGACTTTTGAAAGTCTGGCCCATCGTATGGAGTTTGTAGCCACCATCAGAGGCGTTGATTTTATCAACGATAGTAAAGGAACCAACCTGAACTCTGTATGGTTTGCACTAGAGAGTATGGAAAAGCCCACGGTACTGATCATGGGTGGTGTAGACAAAGGCAATGATTATACCCTGATCGCAGATCTGGTCAGTGAAAAAGTAAAAGCAATTGTCTGTATTGGACTGGATAATCAAAAGATAGCCGAAGCATTTAAAGACATCGTCCCACAGATTGTACAAACCGCCTCTATGAAAGATGCCGTAGAGCAGGCCTACCATCTTGCAGAAAAAGGCGATGCGGTTCTACTTAGCCCGGGTTGTTCCAGTTTTGATCTATTCAAAAACTATATGGACCGTGGAGATCAGTTCAAGGAAAATGTAAAAAACTTATAGTTACTTCTCAAAGGAGAAGGACGTCGACCATTTTAAAGTATATAATTAATAATAATACGGACTGAAATTAGTTTAGGAGTCTTAGCAGCAATGATCAATGATTTATTAGACATAGAAAATCCATTTAAGAACCTGAGTCAACGGACCAAGGGTGACCGGTATATCTGGGCATCTGTGGCCTTGTTGGCATTAGTGTCCTTACTCGTGGTATATAGTGCAACAGGATCGTTGGCTTACAAAATGAATCATGGAATACAGAGGTTTATCTTTTTAAACAAATTGTATTCATTGTGCTGGGACTGGGTGTCATCTACTTTCTGCACCGGGTAAATTATTCACTGTATTCCAAGATCGCTTTAATTTGTTATGCGATCTCCATACCGCTTTTGTTTTACACCTTGTTTTTCGGAGCAGAAATCAATGACGGTAGCCGGTGGATAAAGCTCCCCATCATAAATATGACTTTTCAGACCAGTGATTTTGCAAAACTGGCCCTGTTTATGTTTATGAGTCGCCAACTCAGTCGTAAGCAAAAGGTGATAAAAGATTTTAAAAGGGATTTTTACCCGTCTTTATACCGGCAGCGCTGACCTGTCTGCTTATCTTTCCGGCCAACTTATCCAACGGGTTGTTAACCGGGGCAACAGCCCTGATGCTCATGTTTATAGGCAGGGTCAGTTTAAAACATATCGGCCTGGTAATCCTGGTAGCCTTAATACCAGTTGCACTACTCATTGCATCCGCGGCGATTCACCACAGCCAGACCACGGACGCTGCGGGACATAAAATTGAGACAGCACAAAGCTCAGATGGCGTTTTTAAAAGATTTAGTACCTGGCGCAGTCGGGTTGAGAATTTTATGTATTCTGAAGATACAGAAGTCCCCTATCAAGTGAAGCAGGCAAAAATAGCTATTGCCAATGGCAGTGTACTGTTTGGCCTGGGCCCGGGCAACAGTCGTCAACGCAATTATCTACCACAGGCCTATAATGACTTTATCTATTCAATCATTATAGAAGAGTATGGATTGTTGGGTGGGGTTTTTATCATATTTATTTACCTGGTCTTTCTTTTCAGGTGTATTCGGATTTTTAGAAAATGCCCTTTTGCATTTGGCGCCTTTTTGGCCTTAGGCTTAAGTTTTACCCTAATTATTCAGGCACTGGCCAATATGGCGGTCAACGTAAACCTAATGCCCGTTACCGGCGTTACCCTTCCACTGATCAGTATGGGAGGCAGTTCCTTTTTATTCACCTGCGCCTCCATCGGGATTATCCTGAGTGTGGCCTGTAATGTGGAGAAAATGGAGGGAAAGCAAGCAGCGGCAACTATTGCTTCTTCCCTTGTCCCGAAAGCAAAAATTAAAACAGCAACCGTTTAAATATTTAACAAGCACGCAGCAGCAAAAATGGAAAAAGAAAATAAAATACCCAAAAAGTCAACTCGTATCATCATTGCTGGTGGTGGTACAGGAGGACACATCTTTCCGGCCATTGCTATTGCCAATGCCCTGCGTAAATCCAATCCGGAAATCGAGTTGCTGTTCGTAGGGGCTAAAGGCAAAATGGAAATGGAAAAGGTGCCCCAGGCTGGTTACGAGATCAAAGGGCTGAATATTGCAGGATTTAATCGTAGCTCACTATTGAAAAACCTAAGCCTGCCTTTTAAACTGATTCAAAGTTTCTACCAGGTAAAAGAAATTATAAAACAATTTAAGCCAAATGCGGTGATCGGTGTGGGGGCTATTCCACTTTCCCGGTTTTAAAATATGCCCAGAAAAAAGGGATTCCGACTTTTATCCACGAGTCCAACAGTTTCGCGGGAAAAAGCAACATTTTGCTTGGAAAGCATGCGGTTAAAATATTTGTTGCATCTGAGGGCATGGAGAAATTCTTCCCCAAAGAAAAAATAATTATCACGGGCAATCCGGTCAGAAAATTATTACAGAATCAACTGTGACCAGAGCACAGGGCATTAAATTTTTTGGTCTGGATGAGAATAAAAAGACCATTCTGGCAGTAGGCGGATCTTTAGGCGCCCGCAGCATCAATGAAGTGATGCTCACCCACCTGATCGACCTGCATCCATTAAACATCCAGCTGATATGGCAAACGGGGAAAAATAACGCTTCCCGCTATATCATGAGTGGAAAGATGCATAAAAATACGGTTTGGGCTGGTGAATTTATCCATGAAATCGATAAAGCCTACGCAGCAGCAGATATCGTCATCTCCAGAGCCGGTGCCATGTCCGTAGCGGAAATGTGCGTCGCCGGCAAGCCGACAGTCTTTGTCCCCTACCCTTATGCCTCTGAAGACCATCAGACAGAAAATGCCATGCGGTTGATTCGTAAAAATGCGGGGGCTATGGTGGCGGACAGCGAGGCTGGCACCAAATTATTCGGTACGGTGACCGATATTTTGTTTGACGAGACCAAATTAAAACAGTTCGCCCAAAATATCAGTAAACTGGCGATCACCAATGCAAATGAAATCATCGCAGATGAAATTTTAAAAAGTATTCAATAAAATATAAAATCAGAACAGTCAGTGAGTCAGTCAACTCAACATATAAGCACACCAGCCAAAAGGCTTCAGGATTACCGGCAAGTTTACTTTATCGGTATTGGCGGCATTGGTATGAGCGCACTGGCCAGATTCTTTAAAAGTAAGGGTGCAGCAGTGGCTGGTTATGACCGGCATCCGACACCGCTTACTGCTCAACTGGAAAAAGAAGGTATTCAGATTCATTTTACAGAGAACATTGACCTTATACCGGCTAAAACTGATCTGGTGATTTATACACCGGCCATCCCAAAAGACAGTGTTGAACTAAAATACGTACGCGATACATTTAAGGAGCTGGAAATTGTCAAAAGAAGTGATGTGCTTGGTTGGATCACCGAGCAGACATATAATATCTGTGTGGGTGGCAGCCATGGTAAAACCTCCATCTCCGCCATGACAGCGCATATTTTGCGACATACAGGGTATGGCTGCAACAGCTTTTTAGGTGGTATTGCCGTAAATTATAATAGTAATTTCTGGGCTAATGAACGCGGCGTAAGCGTTATAGAAGCCGATGAGTACGACCGCTCATTTTTAAAGTTATCGCCCGATATCGCAGTTGTTACCGCTATGGACGCGGATCATCTGGATATTTATGGCACCGCTGAGGAAGTTGAAAATGCCTACATAGCCTTTACACAGAAGATTAAGCCAGGGGCCTGTTAATCAGCAAATATGGCTTAAAAAGAGATCCTGAATTGACGGCAGATAATCACCTTAGATATAGTCGTTTTGATTCAACAGCAGATGTATATGCCTTCAATCTCTCCGTTGACAAAGGTAGCTATGTATTTAATATTCAGTTTAAAGATCAGGTAATTTCTGAACTTAGGCTGTCTATCGGCGGACTACATAATGTGGAGAATATGGTTGCAGCGGTCGCAGTTGCCACCTATCTTGGAATCAAAGAAGACAAGATTCGGGCTGCTGTTGCTGATTTTAAAGGAGTCAAAAGGAGATTTGAATATTATCTGAAAGACGATGCGCATATTCTAATTGATGATTATGCCCATCATCCGGAAGAAATCGCAGCGTTAATAGAAGGCGTCAGAAGTTTGTATCCTAAAAAACTCACCGTTGTATTCCAGCCGCATCTGTACAGCCGTACAAATGATTTGGCAAAGCAGTTCGCTCAAGCACTGGACAAAGCAGATGAAGTGATACTGCTGCCGATTTATCCGGCCCGGGAATTACCCATAGAAGGCGTGAGTAGCGAATTGATATTAAATGGCATGCATTTAGAACAAAAAAGAATTTTAGAAAAAGACGCCCTTTTATCCACCATTGAGAAAGAAAACCCGGAATTACTCGTTCTTTGCGGTGCGGGAGATATTGCAGAACTATTGAAACCGGTTCAGCATATTTTGGAGCAAAAGGTTAACATAAATTAATGATTAAAAAGAAGCTCATATTAATTGTTTGGTTATTGCTGGGGTTCGGCGCCATGGCTCTTTTCTTTATTGGTGCCAGCTCCAAGCAGGACAAGCCATGCAAGGGCATCAATGTAGAGGTGAGCCGTAAAGCCAAGCAAGTTTTTACAGATGTACAGGGTATCAAACAAAATATTGCAGAGGCGGGCGGCAAACCAGGTTTACCAATTGGCCAGATTAACTTGAGTCAGATCGAACAAACCCTCAAACTAAACCCGTGGATCAGTCATATTAAGCTATATTTTGACAACGACCAGGTATTGCAGGCAAGTCTGGAAGAAAATGATCCGATCGCAAGGGTGTTTACCATAACAGGCAAATCTTTTTATTTAGACAGCGGTGCTCATTTTCTGCCTACCAATAGAAATATCGTTGCCCGGATTCCTGTTTTTACCGGATTCCCGTCCGATAAAACAATTCTTTCCCGTCCGGATAGTGCGATATTACGGGACATGTGTGCCATTGCCGCATTTGTCATTAATGACACATTTTGGAATAGTTTTATCGCGCAAATTAATTATAGCCCTGAAGATGGATTTGAGATCCTACCCACAATTGGTGATCAGATAATCCGTATTGGTAATGGAGAAGCACTGGAAAGCAAATTTAACCGGCTGTACAGCTTTTATAGGCAGGTTATTGCCAAAACAGGCCTGGATGCATATAGCCAAATCGACGTACAGTATCAGGGACAGGTTGTGGCCACCCCTGCCGGGAAAACGGCACATGTACCGCATCCTTTGGTGACGACAAGCAAATCCACCGGGATTCCGCCACCAGCGACTTCAAAGGCAACAAGTCAGCCAACGCCTAAAGCAGTGATGAGGCCGGCAAAAAAAACAATAAAAAAACTCCCCAAACAAAAACAACTAAAAAACCATAAATAATGAACGAAAATCTAAACGCACAGCAAAGGAAAATTGCGGAAGAAATGGTTCAGATGTCTGTCGACAGTGACGCTCCAATTATTGTCGGGCTGGATATCGGTACTACTAAAATTGCCGCTATAGCAGGCCGTAAAAATGAACAGGGCAAACTAGAGATCCTGGGCTTTGGCCATGCGCCCAGCAATGGAGTTCAACACGGACAGGTGCTCAATATCGATCAGACCATGCGGGCCATTAATGCCGCCCTGGAAAACTGTCGGGCAAGCAATCCTGATTTGGATATCAATGAGGTGTATGTCGGCATCGCCGGTCATCATATCAAGAGTCTACAAACACGCGGCGATATTGTTCGACAGAATGCAGAATTAGAAATCCAGCGTGTAGAGATCGAACAGCTCATCGATAATCAACGTAAAACCTTTATTCCGGCAGGGGATCAGATCATTGATGTGATTCCTCAAGACTTCTATGTGGATAACTTTCAGTTCATTAAAGACCCCGTTGGCTATAATGGCGTGAAAGTTGGAGCTAACTTCCACATTATAACGGGGGACAGGAATGCGATTCGTAATATTAACCGCGCTGTGGAAAGAAGCGGGCTGAAAACAAAGGATCTGGTATTACAGCCACTGGCGTCCTCCTCCGCAGTTCTTTGTGACATGGATATGGAAGCAGGCGTAGCTGTACTGGATATTGGCGGCGGCACTTCAGATTTGGCCGTCTTCTATGAAGGCGTTCTTAAGCACACAGCCGTGATTCCATTCGGTGGCGAAAATATCACACATGACATTCGTCTGGGTCTGGGCGTCTTAAAACAACAGGCAGAGGCAATGAAAAAGCAGTTTGGTTCTGCACTTACAGATGAGGCCAAAGCCAATGCTTTTATAACCATTCCCGGCTTACGCGGTTTGCCACCCAGAGAAATCAGTGTTAAAAACCTGGCCAACATCATCCAGGCAAGAATGACCGAGATTCTGGAATTTGTAACCTACCACTTAAAACAAGTGGGTCTGGATAACCGTAAATTAAACGGTGGCATTATCTTAACAGGAGGTGGTGCACAGCTCAAACATTTGAAACAATTAACCGAATTTGTCACTGGTCTGAATGCCAGAATCGGTTATCCAAATGAGCACCTGGCTCCTAATCATATTGAACAGCTAAAAAGCCCGATTTACTCTACCTGTTTGGGACTGATCTTAAAAGGATATAGTGATTTTGAAAATCACACTAAAATATTTGAAAAGTCTAATCTGGTGAAACATCCTACAAGCCCTATTCTAACAAGTAATGGCCAAGGGACCCAGACACAAATAGATCAACAAACTGGTCAAACTGCGGGTGCCAATAGTGATTCGACGCCAGCACCAGCGGCTAAACCATCGAAACCCAAGGCTCCTCGTAAGCCGAATATGTTTTGGGAGAAATTTAAAAACAATTTGATTGATCTATTCAAAGAAGAAGAAGATCAGGTCATCAAATAATATATAACCTATACCGGCTTTAAAGTTTACAATTAATTTTAGATAATAATTGTAAACTTTAAGGCCAAAGAAAAACACTTATAACTACTAACCATTTAAATTGAAACATTATGATCGACTTTGATATCCCCAAGCAAAAGTCATCCATTATTAAGGTAATCGGTGTTGGCGGCGGTGGTGGTAATGCGGTTAACCACATGTTTGGTCAGAAAATAGAAAATGTAGACTTTATAATCTGTAATACAGATGCCCAAGCGCTGGAAAACAGTGCCATTCCAAATAGAATCCAACTAGGACCACACCTCACACAGGGTCTGGGTGCCGGCGCGAATCCCTCCATCGGTCGTCAGGCAACTGAAGAGTCTTTGGAAGAGATAAAAAGAATCCTTGAAGTAAACACCAAGATGGCCTTTGTCTGTGCAGGCATGGGCGGCGGCACAGGCACCGGAGGCGCTCCTATTATTGCTAAAATCTGTCAGGATCTGGGAATACTGACAGTAGGTATTGTTACGACGCCTTTCAGTTTTGAAGGGCCCAGAAGACGAGGCCAGGCAGAAAACGGCATCAAAGAACTGGAACCGCATGTGGACACATTACTGGTGATCAGTAATGATAAACTCCGTATGCAACACAAGAACCTTAAAATGCGTGAAGCCTTCGGAAAAGCAGATGATGTCTTATCCACCGCAGCTAAATGTATTACGGATATTATCAATTCCAATGGACAGATCAATGTTGACTTTGCCGATGTTTGCACTGTAATGCGTAAGGGCGGTGTTGCCATCCTGGGTAGTGCAATTTCTGAAGGCGATGACAGAGCTAAAACAGCGATTGAAGACGCTATCAATTCACCTTTACTCAATGATAATGATATCAGCGGTGCTAAATGGATTCTGCTGAACATCAATACCAGCGAAGGAGAATTTGAGTGTGGAACCGATGAATTCGAGCTCATCAATGACTTTGTCCGCGAAAAAGCGGGTGAGGAAACGGATGTAATCGTCGGTATGGGTATCGATGAGAGTTTAGGAAAAGGGCTTGCGGTTACTTTAATTGCTACCGGATTTGAACACAAAGATCCATTTGACAAAAACGTTCAGAAAAAAATTGCTGACAAAGACAAAGAACTCTATACTTTGAATTTACAGGAAAATACAGTAGCCGCAGAAGCAAAACCAGTCACACCAGCTGAGCTGGTCGCAAGTGCAGCGCCTGCTCCGGCCCAATCGCCGCAGCCAGTTGCTGCACCGAAAGCTCCTGTAGTGGAAACGCCGAAAGAACAAACGGAGAGCGAAAGGTTAGCTCCCAGACTGATGGAGGAAGAATTGCCAGAGGTCAAAACACCTATTGCTCAAATGGAGCAACCTATTAACCCTAATCCAAGTCAGCAGGAAGCACCACAAGTTGTTCATTTTACATTGGAGACTGAAGAGCAGATAACGACGCCAGGGCAGATTCAGCAGCAACAAACAGCAGCCGAATTGCCACAACAACCACAAGCTCAGCCACAGCCTCAGGTTCAAGTTCAGCAACCTCAACCTGATCCTGTAGCACCAGAGCTTGAATTTGGCTATACAGAAAAAACAACAGCGGCAGAACAAGCGCAATCCGCTGCATCCACGCAGTCCGCACAAGTACCGGGATTTCTAAACAAACCAGCCAATATTTACGCTGAGCAGCAGCAGCCCAAAGCTGCTCCACAACAGCCGCAAAGCCAACAGACGCAGAGCGCTCAACACGCATATGTTCAACAACCACAGCCCGAACAGCGACAAGTGCAGCCTGCACAGGTGCCAACTTACCAGCAGCCCGCACCAACATCTGCACCTTTTTCGCAGCAGCCAGCCCAACAGCAGTCAGTACAACAGCAGCCGGCCCCTAAGCCCGCAGAGCAGCGTCCGATTATGAATAGTATTCCCAACCTTCAACAAGAAGAGGAAGAAATGCAAATTGTATATAAAGAAACGCCACAGCAACCACAGACACCGGCACCGAATCCTTATGCCAGTGCAGCACTTGGCGGCCTGCAGGATCTCTCTGAAGAAGAAATGAAAAGAAAAAAAGCGGAAGAGAGAATCCAAAAGCTACGCAACCTTTCTTATAATGTGCAAAATGGTGATCCCAGTGGTGATTTTGATGCTGTTCCTGCCTATGTACGGCGCAACCTGGAAATGCTCGGTGGTGCAGAAAGCAGCACGGCAGAGAACTATTACAGTAAATACACCGTTAATAAAGATGATAAAGATGGCGCAAATATATCAAGCCTTAATGCTTTCTTGGAAGGCAAAAAGCCTGATTAATACCTGCTCTTTATTATAATAGCAATATCAATTTTTTGGTTTAAATGGTTTTTAGTTGTAAGGTCCCTCTGATATACATTCAGGGGGACTTTTTATTTGCCTTTATCAAATTTATTTTTAACTTTATTGAGAGCGCCTCTTACCGCTTTTAAATAACAAGACTCTCTAAATAAACGACTTTTAAGAATCCCCATAACAATTCAATTCATCAGAACATGAAAGTCACTCCACAAGCACAAGCACTTAAGGCTTTTCGTTAATGGATTATTAACCTCTGACTCTCCCTGTCGACTACCTTTCTAAAATATTGGCGGGTTAGTCAGAGCTTCGTAACTTTGCCCAGCGTTATGAACTTACAAAATTTACTAGGTCAATACCTGGATGCCCCCCACCTGCAACCGTTGGTAGGGCGCTTAACTATTGCCGGAACCCAGCATATCTTTTTAAAAAACCTCCATGGCTCAGCGGCCGCTTTTGTTGCGGCCAGCTTGTTTAACCATAAAGATCTCTCTACATTCAATCATGTTTTTGTGTTAAATGACAGTGAAGATGCGGCGTATTTTCACAATACACTGGCAGGTTTGACCAGTGCCCTGAATATATTTTACTTCCCGTCTTCTTTTAAAACAAAAAAGAATTTTCGGCTGCTCAATGCGTCACATGTAATGTTACGCACAGAGGCCCTGACCCGGTTTTCATCACCTTTGGGTGCCAGAACCGGCGCCCTGGTAACCTATCCGGAAGCTTTATTTGAGAAGGTTGTACTGCCAAAAACGCTCAGTGGGAATATTATACATATCAAAGCCAATGACACCTTAAAACTGGAGTCTCTAATGGGGCTGTTTATTGATTATGGTTTTGTACGCACAGATTTTGTCTATGAGCCGGGGCAGTTTGCTTTAAGGGGTGGCATTTTGGATATCTATTCATTCGGCAATGACAAGCCATACCGTGTAGAACTATTTGGTGATGAAGTAGATAGTATTCGATTATTTGACCCGGAAACCCAACTCAGTGAGCGCAAATTATTGCAGGTTTCTATTATCCCGAATATTGAAACACAGTTTGAACAAGAGGATAAGGTATCCCTGTTGGACTTTTTACCCGAAAACACCATCTACTGGATCAAAGACTGGGATGTGATCTCGGAACAGATTACCAGGCAATACCGGGATATGGAAGATTTTCAGCAGAAAATAGCCAGTGGAACCAAGGAAGCAGAGGTGCAGGATGACCCTGACGATACCAAGATTCTAAAAGAGATAAAGCCTCAAGATTTTCAGGATGCCACGGCACTCCAAACAGGATTGCAAAAAAGATCTATTATTGAATTTGGCTATCAGCGTCATTTTTCTGACGAGGTTATGGATTTTCAGACAAGGGAACAACCGGCATTTAACCGCAATTTTAGCCTCTTGATCCAGGACCTTAAGACCTTTGAAAAGAATAAATATTCAATCTACCTGTTCTCTGAGCAGCCTAGGCAACTAGAGCGGCTTAGGAGTATCTTTTTAGATCTTCAGACGGAGATTCAGTTTACGCCTATTCCCACGAGTATCCACGAAGGATTTATTGATGATGATTTGAAAATAGTTTGCTATACGGATCACCAGATTTTTCAGCGCTATCACAAATACCACATCAAACAAGCCTTTAATAAAAATAAAGCACTCACCTTAAAAACACTCAGAGACCTCCAACCAGGTGATTATGTTACGCATATTGATCATGGGGTCGGTCGTTATAGTGGACTGCAGAAACTTGAAGTAGGGGGCACCCTGCAAGAAGCGGTCAGGATCATTTATAAGGATAATGATATTTTATATGTAAATATCAATTCCCTGCATAAGATCTCTAAATATACCGGCAAAGAAGGCACTCAGCCAAAAGCCAATAAATTGGGCAGTGATTCCTGGAATAAACTCAAAGAGAAAACCAAGACCAGGGTCAAGGAAATCGCTTTTGATCTGATTAAATTATATGCGCAGCGTAAGGCACAAAGTGGTTTTGCATTCTCGCCTGACAACTATATGCAAACGGAGCTAGAAGCCAGCTTCATTTATGAGGACACTCCGGATCAAAGCAAAGCCACGGCGGACGTCAAAAAGGATATGGAAAGTGCCGCACCTATGGACAGGCTGATATGCGGAGATGTTGGCTTTGGTAAAACCGAGATTGCGGTAAGAGCCGCTTTCAAGGCAGTGGTCGACGGCAAGCAGGCAGCCATTTTAGTACCCACGACCATTTTGGCTTTTCAGCACTATAAAACCTTTGCAGAACGGCTGGCTGATTTTCCGGTAACCATCGATTACATTAACCGGTTTAAAACGGCCAAGGAAAAAAAGGAAACCCTGGAAAAGCTGGCCACAGGCAAAATCGATATCATTGTTGGTACCCATGCACTACTGGGCAAAGCTGTCAAATTTAAAGACCTGGGCCTAATGGTTATTGATGAAGAGCAAAAGTTTGGTGTAGGACATAAGGAAAAATTAAAAACCCTTAGGACAAATGTAGATTCACTCACTCTTACAGCTACGCCTATTCCACGCACCCTGCAATTTAGTATGATGGGTGCCAGAGACCTAAGTATCATCAATACGGCGCCGCCCAACAGGCAACCCATCCAGACAGAAGTAGTTACATTTAACCAGGATTTTATACGGGAAGCCATCTATTTTGAAATAGAAAGAGGTGGCCAGGTCTTTTTTATTTTTAACCGAATTCAGGGAGTGAAGGAAATGTCAGCCCTGATCCAGACGCTTTGCCCTGATTTAAGTGTATCCTTTGCGCACGGTCAAATGGAAGGTAAAGAGCTGGAAGAAAAGATTATGGACTTCGTAGAAAGAAAATACGATGTGCTGGTCTGCACCAATATTATTGAAAGTGGCGTGGATATACCCAATGTCAATACCATCATCGTGAATAATGCCCATCATTTTGGCTTAAGTGATTTACATCAGTTAAGAGGCCGGGTGGGTAGAAGCAATAAAAAAGCTTTTTGTTATCTGATCGCACCACCGATGAGCACCCTGCCTGCTGATTCACGTAAAAGGTTGCAGACCCTGGAACAATACAGTGATTTAGGAAGTGGTTTTCAGATCGCTATGCGAGATCTTGATATCCGGGGTGCAGGTAATCTGCTGGGAGGCGAACAAAGCGGCTTTATGGCAGAAATCGGCTTTGAGATGTATCAAAAGGTATTACAGGAAGCCATCAGAGAGCTTAAAAGAACCGACTTTAAGGATTTATTTAAAGAGGAGATCTCCCAGCAAGATGATTATGTTGCTGACTGCACCGTTGATACAGATCAGGAAATCCTGATTCCTGACGCTTATGTAGAAAGTATTACCGAAAGGCTGGCACTGTATACCAGACTTAACAATTGTGCGGATGAAGAGGAACTTCAAAGTTTCTATCAGGAACTCATAGACAGGTTTGGTCCTATTCCAAGACAAGTGGAAGATCTCTTTGCCGTTATCAGAAGCAGAAAACTGGCCATCAGTCTTGGATTTGAGAAAATGACCCTTAAGGACAAGGTCTTACGTTGCTATTTTATCAATAAAAATGACTCCCCTTATTTTGACAGCGCGCTATTCAAAAACATTTTAAGTTATATACAGACGGGCACCAATAAAGCAAGGCTTAAGCAAGCAGGCACTAATTTTTTACTGATTAATAACTCAGTGGAAAATGTCAATCAAATGTGGCAGTTTTTACAGCAGATTTGGGATGGGGTCAATTCCAGTCGCTCACAACAAAAATCATAACAGCCACCATAGCTTTCAATAAAAACAGCATAAACTGCTTTTATTGAAAGCTATGCCTGAAGGCAAGCGGAGAAACCTGGGTTTTGGTTTTAAACATCTTGCTGAAAGACTGTAAATGCTCAAATCCCAGTTCATAGGCAATCTCACTGACAGAAAGCGACGTGGTAGACAACTTCTCCTTGGCCAGTTCAATGAGCTTATCATGCAGGTGCTGTTGTGTACTCAGGCCAGTCAGTGTTTTAAGTAAGCTGCTCAAATAACCAGGGGATATATTCAGCTGGGCGGCTATCATTGAAACACTGGGCAATCCTTTTTCGGCAAGGGCACCACTGGCAAAATATTGCGCTAGAAAATCTTCCATACGCGTAAGTATTTCATGACTGGCCACCTTTCTGGTAATAAACTGCCGCTGGTAAAACCGCTCAGCATAAGATAATAACAGCTCAATTAGGGCAATAATTATATTTTCACCGACAGGATCAATATGCGTATTGTATTCTTGTTCAATCTGGCTGATAATGTTTGTAAGGATTTGTTCTTCTTTATCTGATAGATATAAGGCCTCGTTTACCGAATAATTAAAGAACTCAAATTTTTTAATCCCCTTTGCCAAAGACGTGTTCCAAAGAAAATCAGGATGAATAAATAGCATCCATCCCTCCGGCCGGTGTACTTCAAAGGTGTGATTCACATTTTCAAGACCAAATATTTGACCCGGAGCCATAAAAAATAGTACACCATTATCAAAATCGCTGATTTGCTGACCATATTTGAACTGCATGTCCATTACCTTTTTCAAGGAAACAGAATAATAATCAAAAATTATACTGAAAGGAATTTCGGCTATGGGTGCTTGAATGTCATCCATGTGAATAACACTAATCAGGGGGTGAGCGGGATTAGGCAATCCCGCTGCCTTATGATACTCTGAGATCGTATGAAATCTGTATGGTGCAGGAGCGTTCATCGATATAAAGTTAAGATTTTCTGTGATACACCTGTGCAAACTCAGCGGCAAACCGGGACAATTTAACATGACCCATTTTAGCACCATTTTTATGAAAATTTTCCAAAGCTTTGCCGCTGTGAATAGCTGCCTGCATATTAGTAAGGATCGATGCTAATTTTGCAGGCATTTTAGCCATTTTGAATCCTTGCATCATTTTCTTATCAGAAAGCAGCACCCACTTAAGCCAAGGTTTACCGATCGCGTTACCGATGATTTTTGCCGCCTCATTACAGGTCATTTCTTCACTACCCACATAACGAATAGATCTTTGGTCCGGCAATTGAATCAACTCCTCGGCCGCCACTATTGCAATATCTTCAGGCGCAACAAAAACCACCCGGTCCTCGCCCCCATAATTACCCATAAGCAAACCTGTTTTGCCGTTCCATAAGGAGCTGATGCCATAATACCTGAGTGCCAGTAATTTTCCCATGAGCCCCTTCCCTCTTATAAGCTCCATGGACTGATAAAAATTGGTATAGAAAATGGCCGGACGCAAAAACGTAATAGACACATCCAATTCCCCAAAAATATGCTCAATATTTTCTGCTTCAATCAAATCAGCGGCCCAACCACTGAGTATAACCACTCGTTTAATCTCAGATGCCCGAATGGCCTCTACGTAATTATGTGCCATCTGCCGCATATAAACCCCCAGATCCTCCTGTGTACTGTCTAATGGAATCATTGCAAATACTGCGTCTGCTCCCTCAAATGTATTTTCCAAAAATGATGCATCAGCAATGGAGCCAATAGCTGCCTTGGCCCCCATGGACGCAATGCGACTTGTTTTATTTCGATCACTGCTTATAACTGTTACCTGGTGCCCTTGGTGCACCAAAAATTCAATAAGCGGCCGACTGATATTACCTAGAGAACCTGTAACCACTATTTTCATGATAATTAAAACTTATAAATCATTGATTATAAATGCCATTTTCAATATCCTGAAATAAGGTCGGATGAACAGGATGCCATTCAAGACTACGCTGGGTGATCTCGCTGGATGCGGGACTATCTGCCAAGGCCATTTGTGCAAACCAACCAAAATGCGCTTCAGCGTCCTTTTTGTCGATGGACTTTGTAGGGATACTTAGTTGTCGACCAATCTGTTCTGCGATGGATTTGAGCGTAATCGACTCCTCAGTGGATCCGTGATAACGCGCTCCAGCCTTAGATTTTTCTAGCGCTAATCTGAACAAATGGGCAGCGTCCAAACGGTGAACTGCGTTCCAACGGTTTTGCCCCTCTCCTACAAAGGCAGCTAAGCCCTTTTGTCTGGCAATCCCAAAAAGTATCGGAATAAAGCCGTGTTGATCCCCATCACCATGTACAACCGGAGACAAGCGAACAATAGCCGTATGGACACCCGCTGCGCTGAGTTCATCAGCAGCCTTTTCAGAAATCCTCGGCCAGGAGGGATTTGCCGGCACAGGCGTATCCTCGGTCGCCATTTTGCCTGGATCAATCAAAGCCGTTCCTGAAGTCACAATAAGCGGTCGATCAGTTCCGGCTAAAGCTGCTCCCATGGCCTTTATCGCCTTATAATCAATCTGACAAACCTCATTAAACCTGGTAAAATCATGGATAAACCCGGCATGGATCACTCCATCCGCCTGAGCGGCTCCACTTTGCAAACTGGCCAGATCCTCCAGATCGCCAGGATGAACTGCTGCGCCGGCTGCAATCAAGTTTTTTTGAGCAGCCTCAGAGCGCGCAAGCCCTAATACATGATGGCCTGATGATAATAACTCCTGTACGATGGCCTTTCCAATGAAGCCTGTGGCTCCTGTAACAAATACACGCATAATGAATTTTCTTTTGTTACCACAAAGGTGAGGGTAAGCTGGAAAAACAATTTAATCAAATCAGCTTTTGGTTTAGCCGAATCTCATAAAAAAGCTTTTGGCAAATGATTAGGTTAGAATGGAACAACCTAGTTATTTAAATACGACAAGACATTTACTGCAGCCTAACCTGACCGCCAAGTGGCCTGCTTTGGCCGTAGATTGCTCAGGCATAAAAAAAATCAGGAGCGCAGACTTATTAAGCACCTACGTTCCTGATTTTCCTTATTTTAGTTGTAATTGAGCTGCTATCATTCCCCCATTTAGTCACAATATTAATTATGACTAAATGGCTACTTGTCTTCTGCCACTTTTCCCATATGCTCTGATGGAAAATAATGCGATCGCTGCAAGTATAGCTAATGTCAGATAACAAAGCGCAAGCGCACTTTCGTTGGTAACATGAATAAGGGCCAGCACCACAGTACTGAAAACAGAGGTCACCATGTATGATCCTCCACTGGTAATACCACTGGCCATTCCTGCATTCTTTGGAAATCGGGTCAAACAATAGGTAAAAAACAAGTTATAAACAAGTCCTACCATCAGGTGAATAAGCACCACAAACACCATCATTAGCGGCAATTGATTAAATAAGGAGCTGGCAATCATCATTAAAAAGATTAGTCCGATTTGTGTGATATTTGCCTTACTGGCATTCATTGGAATCGTCCCTTTTTTGAGCATTTTTCCAATGACTCCACCAAAGAGTAAGGCTGTACCGGATAATAAGGCGCAATAGCCGGTTACTACCGGGGAAAGATGATATTTATGCTCCACAATAAAAGGAACAGACATCCCAAACACCATTACAATAGAATAACTGATTCCAAGCACCAGAATACCGAAGCTAAAGTCGAAGGTGCCGATTAGCTTCTTATAAACATGCATAATTTTCTTACCTTTAAAAGCGACGGGATAACGCAGGGTTTCACCGCCAAAGAAGAGTTCAAAAATCAACATCAGCCCGCTATAAATACCCAATAAATAAAAATTAGATGCCCATCCAAAACTAGATTGCAAAAAGCCACCTAAAAAGGGCGCTGTTATTGGGGCGGTTGCCCAGACAATAGTCAGCAGACTGGTATAATGCTTTTGCTTTTCTCCGGTGAAAACATCCACAAAAAGGCCCTTTTCCCCACCACAATAAAAGCGGTGGATGCTCCCTGAACGACCCGCATGGCATAGACCATCTCCAGGCTATGCGCATGTATAATAAATATATTACTGATTGTAAATACAAATAGGGAGATTAATCCAATTTTATAGCGGCCAAAGCTATCCAGGATACTGCCTGCGAAAAACTGTGCAACACCATAACTGATTAAAAACAGGATAAGTGTTTGCTGGATATTCACAGACCCTGTGTGAAAAGCACTGGCCATATCCGGTAAGGAGGGGATATATACATCCGTTGCCAATCCTGACAAGGGAATCAGCACAAAGGCGATAATCGTGCTTGCTCTGCTGTTACTTTCTACAATCTGCCTCATAGTCTTCAATTTAAAAAGGCAAAATTAGCCACGATTGTCCTTGAAAAAAATAATGGAATCAAAGTAATTATTATACAAATCAAATATGCTGTACGAACAAAGATCTGTAAGTTTTGGGGCTTTTACCCGTCTGCCTTTTAAAAAACAGATTAAAATACTGTGGATATTCAAAGCCCAGACAGGTACTGATTTCCTGAACGGTCCAGTCTGTATTTTTAAGTAAAGAGAGCGCCTCTGCAATTTTCTTTTCCGCAATTAATTGCCCGGTCGTCTTGCCTGTATTGGTTTTGATCAAATGATTCAGGTGATTGATATGAATATTGAGTGCACTGGCAAAATCAGCTGGCGTCCTTAATTGCACCGTGCTTCGGGGCGAATCAATGGGGAATTGACTGTCCAGTAAGTCCAAAAAGCGACCCACCTGATAATCCTTTCTTTCGCCCAGTTTTACCGGTGCCAGTTCTTTTCGGATCTTTATTCCCGTAAGTAAAATCACTTTCAACAGATGTTTAATGATCTCATCTTTAAATTCAAAACAATCTTTGTATTCACTGGCCATCGTAGCAAAATAGCCATCCAGTTGTCCATATTGCGCTTCCGTTAACGGCACCAGCGGGTAAACATCGTTTTCAAAAACCTGACTGAGTCTTTTTAGCTCTGCCCGTATGCCTGGTGTCACAAAGACTTCATTAAACACGCAGACATATCCTTTGGGCTCTTCAGAGATATTTCGCCAGCCAAACTTTAATAGTGGACTGGAAAAAAACAAAGTAGGCGTATTAACTTCCACTTCACCTTTTTCCGTAAATAAGATTGCATTGCCTTTACATAGACAAATCTTATAATAATCTCGTCTTACAAATGGCAGGGTTTTAAAACAATTATTGCGCATAAATACATTAAAATGCCGAGTCAGTCCACTACCTCTTTGCAGATCCAGCGGTAGGCTTCTACAAGTGGTTTCATAATAATCCTGTATGGTTTCAAAAGGTTCCATTGCTATAGTATTAAACAATCCAAAGTTAAACAATTCAAAGATCAAACCCCTGTAGTGGACGGAGCACACCCACTTCCCTCAATGAAAGTTCGGGTACAAAAAAGCGCCAGTCAGACTTTTTAGCCTGCTGACGCCTTTATTTACTTACAAAACAAACAAATTATAGATAAGACGCTAACAATTAAACTGTTCGAGCCTTCGCTTTTTTATTTTACCGTGTACTCAGCTCCAATAGCCAGCCTTTGTTTGGCTGAACTGGAATTGAACCGTTCACATCGAATGTCCTGGCCTCCTGAAACTTATCAATGGCGGATGCCTTGAGTGTCACTTCAGATGGATTCATCCCGAGTGCTTTCCAGTCGATATTAAGATGCACTTCAGTCGTTTTGGGTGCCCAACTGGCAATGGAGATCAATACTTTGCCCTTTTTCTGATAAATGGTGGCAGGCACTAGCGCATTATCTGTTTTGATCGGGTTATCCGTCGCCCAATAGCCTATCATTTCAGCGTCTTTAATCCCAAAACGGTCCCACTCCTTCCAAAGGGGTCTTGGATCTGCCGTCTCGGACCATAGCAACCGATCCGTCATACCATAAACCATACCTCTCCAGGGGTTCCCATCATGCTCCAGCATTTCTCCCATCAGTCCAAAAGGAATCCCTGACATCTCGGTCAGGTAATAATCGCTGGACGTGTTTTCATAATCAAATTTCTCCCCAAACCAAAGCCTATTCAAATAAGGAAAGAGCTCCATATACAGCATGGCGCTATTGATAAAGCCGTCGGCTTTATCATACTGACTGGCTGAATGCAGATCAATAAGACCGGGATGATTATCTGTGGTCAACACTCTTTTGACCCTTTTCATAATATCTCTGTCAAAGGCTACATCATCCAGATACAACCCATCTATGCCGATATTTTTAGTGAGCCAGTTAATCCCTTCCACATAATAGTTATGCCAGCGACTCATGCCACTGTTGACAATTGCAGCATCTTTTTCCTCTGGGGTAAACCAGGCAGCTATATAATCCTGATCAAGATGTTCCCTCAGCCAGGAATAACCGCCGCCTTTGCCGGCGGAATAAATCTCATGGCCCAGGCTAAAGAGTGCTGGCAATTCATAGGCACGATTAGATAATTCCCGAACCGTATTGTAAATCTTTACCTTCATTCCTTCATTATGCGCACTGTCTATATAAGCCTTCATGGCATCCGTGCGAATAAAAGGATAATTGATATAAGGGTTAATAGCCGTTCCCTGATGGATATTAATCACCGTAGCTCCTAATGCTTTAGCCGTGTCGGTATTAATGTATTTATGGATATACCGGTTAGCAAAGTGTGCCTTCGTGTCTATTGTGTGAAAAGGCGTAATCAATAGTCTAAAATTAAAAAAGAGTGTATCCCCCTTTTTCATGCTGCGGGGCCCTGTATAATTATCTACCAGATAGGCCGCTCCTTTCATACCCATTTTAATCCCCCCTTTGCCTGCATTGCCCCACGAAAGAGGTAACAACAAGGGTTTTTGCAAATAAAAGTTGGTATTCAGTGGTCTGACATAATGTTCATCCCTTAGTCCATATTGCAAACCGGCATTCACGTCTCCCAGCCAGGCACCGTCTTGATTTTTAGTTGCCACCTGCCATTTCCAGTCTACGGCAGCTGGAGCCTTCTGCCCTTCATAACCTAGCCCCATTATGTATTTGGCTGCGGCTGGCACCATGGGTAGATGCAGTGAAATATTGCTCAGATCGATATCTTGAAGGGCGGTTACCTTGACCGTATAATTTACAAATCCGTCAAACTCTAAGGAACCTTTCACGAGCATATCCAGCGCTGTGGATTGATTATCCACCTGCCAGGACACCGTTCCATCTGATACCTCTGTATATTTTATGGGGCCTGACTTAAAGTTAATAGCCTTTGTGTCTGCCTTATTAAAATGAAAATGTACCGGCTCTGTAAACAAGTTTCTTCCAGAATCACCAATGGAAGTCAATCTTGTAGTAAAAAAGCTTTCAATTTGGGCTGGCAGGCCGGTGGCTGCCACCTTTAAGGACCTACCTAGTAAATGAATCGTATTGCCAGATTTCTGAAGCGGTATATAAGGACGAATCACGGTATTTTTCTCTGCCAGTGTAGAATTCAGCCAGGCAAGGCGTGTCTGTTTGCCGGGTTCATCAACCCCATGATCTTTTGCTAGTCTTGATTTTACTTCCAACTGGATATGCACAGTCCTGGTACCTGCATTTGCGGTCTGAATAGTGGCCGTTCCAAGGTAAAGTCCTGGCTTCGCATCTTCAGGTACCGCTACCGTACACCAAAGGGCCTGTACCAGGCCTTTGGGTACATTGACAGTAAAGCTTTCAGGCTGGCCGATCCAATTGACCCCGGTATTATTAATACAGCCAAGCGCCGATTGCCCTATTATGCTGCCACTGCTGCTTTTAAGGTCTGAAAATTGAACCTTTACATCAGATAGTGCCGTCTTTTGTGCATATACGCCTAACTGGTAGGCAAAGTTGGCGCCCCTGTCAGCTGTATCTTTAAATTGTAAGCTAGTGCCTTTTTCAATCCACCGGTAAGGCAAATCCTTGGTCATCCGGATGGGATGCATTCTATCTTCCGGAAATACCAAAAATGCCGCCCCACTATTTTTTGCTACAAGTGCAGCAGTCTCCCCAGGCGTTGCCGTAATCTCCATGGGACTAAATTGATTAAAGGCATCCACAGATTCAATGGCAACCGCCTTGGCGGTGGCTATACTTGACTTGCCTCCACTATTAACATCATTTAGCCAGTTACTGGCTGGCTTGTTTGCTTCAGGTAAATAATGGGTGCTGGGATAAAAAGTGCCTTTTAAATGATAAGGCATATAATAAATATAATAGGTGCCTGGTCCGGAAGTCGGTTCAAAATAAATCGTGCCTGAACTTCTTGTAAAATCCACAGATTTGTGGTTTTGAACGACACTATTTTTCTGGGCATCTACTATTATAATCCCCTTTTTTTCGGGCGCGTCATCTCTTCTTCTCCAGAGCAGCTGTACCTTTGCAATGTCCCCTTTGCTACTCACGCTTACGACGATCCGGTGATTGCCCAGGCTATCAGGATTCCAGGTTGATTTACTGACCCTGTATTGCATCTGGCCTAATTGACCTCCTTTTTGATGGTCATTTTTTGGATGATGCATCTGAGCGGTAACCAGACCCGCCATCAGGCTTAATATCCCTGCTAAAAACAGCTTTTGCATACTTACTTTATACGAATGGATGAATAACAGGAAAGGTACGGCAAATATGCAAAAATAACCTATGCAAACGGTTGACCTAAACTAAGTAGAACGATATATACGGGAGAATTTTATAAATTCAGTTATAGCTGCTCTTTTAAAACCCTGAGCTTTCCATCCAATATACGGCGACCAGCCGGTGATTTGGCCAGTCCAACGGCTTGCCTAAGATGCGCTGCCGCCTTTTGATTATCCATATCAGTATACAATTCTGCCAGCAGACTATGGTAAAGATAATGCTGGTCCAGATGAATTTCTGCCATGGCACTCAAGGCCTTTTGCTTCCCTTCCACTTTTGACAAAGCATAAACCCGGTTCAGCGCAGCCATCGGTGTATACTGCTGCTTCAATAACAAATCATATAATTTGAGGATTTGCTCCCATTTTTGGGGCTGTTCTTCGGGAAAACTGTGCCAAAATGCGATGCCGGCTTCGAGGTGAAATTTACTGGCAGCGGCCCCCTCAGCCATGGCTTTTTGCAAAAAGTAACGCCCTTTATTAATTAACTGCTGATCCCAGGCTGCCCTGTTTTGATCCTGGTATAATACCAGTTCGCCACGCTGATCTTGTCTGGCTTCAAATCTGGAGCCGTGAAAACACATCAACGCCAATAAGGCATACGTCGACGGAAGTGCCGTTAACGGAGACTCGGTCAGTAAAATCCCCAACCGCATGGCCTCCTGACAAAGCTCTTCGCGGATCGCTTTATCAGGCCCCTCACTAAAATACCCTTCATTGAACAAGAGATATACTACGAGCAGCACCTGCGGCAATCTTTCTTTGATCTCATTTTCTGAAGGTTGCTCAACACTGAGGGCTTTATCCTGCAGCAGTTTTTTTGCCCGCTGCAGCCTTTTGTAGACCGTTTCCCGGTCCGTCAGAAAAGCCGAGGCGATTTCTGAAGCCCCAAAACCGCACAGCAGGTTTAAAGCAAGTGCGACCTGGGCAGCGGGTTTATTTATGGGATTACAGACCACAAACAACATGGCAAGTTGACTGTCTTTTACATGCGTATCAGATAGATCCAGATCAAAGTCTTCAGCTGAAGAAGTTGTACTTAATTTTAATTGTGGGGTAACCTTATCTCGGAAAATCTTATTTCTACGCAAATGATCCAGCGCTTTATTTTTGGCCATTACGTAAAGCCAACCTGCCGGGTTTTCCGGCAGGCCTTTTAATCCCCAAAGCTCGGCGGCTGCTAAAAAGCAGTCACTGACAATATCTTCGGCCACTTGCAAAAACTGCGTACCGAAAAGCCTGACCAACACAGCAATCATCTTCTGATGCTGGGTTCTAAACAGATGCGGCAGGACCTTTTGTTGCTCCATGGATGTAATGATTTATTAAATAATGCCCCAGATTTGTTTGTTAGAGCACGTCTATCTCCCGGACTTCCACATTGCCCCCAAAAGAAAATATCGGACAACCTTTAGCCATTGCAGCGGCGGCGTCTAAATCATCAGCCTTTACTACGATAAATCCTCCAATTGCTTCTTTAAGCTCAACGTAAGGTCCATCAGTAACCAGTCCTTCTGGCCGTACGACTTTACCGGCTTTTTTCAACCTGTTACCCCTGTCGGCTAATTGCCCGGCCTTGTCCAGCTCTGTTATCCAGTTGATCCACCGCTGGGTGACCTGCTGCATTTGCTCGGGTGACATTTCAGGGATTTCAGACTCATTTCTTCTGAATAAATACAAAAATTACCCATTGTTTCCAATTTTTTAAGTGATTAAAATAATTAGCGCTCGCTGTATATAACGAGCCGCACCGCCAGTATTGGACATTTACCCCAAAAAAAAGTAGCCAACTGCAGCATATTAAAATAAAGAGCTGACTAACACTCGCTTATACGCTCCTAAAACAAATTTACGGCAAACCATTCACTTCAGCACCAGCGGCTTCTTAGAAAACCCCGAATTAAGTTATCTTTGCACCCTTAAACCGTATTAATTAATTTATTCAGATGTTTAACAAGAGAACAAAGATCAAGGAATTACTGGCCGGTGAACCCACCGGACAGCAGGTAACCGTTATGGGATGGGTGCGCACCTTTCGCAACAATCAGTTTATAGCCCTTAATGATGGCAGTACCCTAAATAATCTGCAGATCGTTGTCGAACTAGGCTTGCTGGATGAGGCCACTTTAAAACGCATTACCACGGGTGCTGCTTTGAAGATAACGGGTGAACTGATTCCTTCTTTGGGTAAAGGTCAGAAAATGGAGATCAAGGCTGCTGTTATTGAAGTACTGGGAGACAGCGATAGTGAGCAGTATCCTTTGCAGCCCAAAAAACACAGTCTGGAGTTTTTAAGGGAAATTGCGCATTTACGTTTCAGAACCAATACCTTTAGTGCGATTTTCAGAATCCGGCACGCCCTGGCATTTGCCATCCACAGGTTCTTTAACGAAAAAGGATTTGTTTACTTACATACGCCGATCATCACTTCCAGTGATGCAGAGGGGGCAGGAGAAATGTTCCAGGTTACAACCTTGCCACTGGCACAGTTACCAAAGAGCGCTGAAGGCGGCATTGATTTTAGTCAGGATTTTTTCGGCAAAAGCACCAATCTGACCGTATCCGGTCAATTGGAAGGCGAACTGGCGGCTACTGCCCTGGGCGATATCTATACATTCGGGCCTACTTTCAGGGCTGAAAATTCCAATACCACCAGGCACCTGGCAGAGTTCTGGATGATCGAACCAGAAATGGCTTTTTATGACCTTCAGGACAATATGGATCTGGCAGAGGAGTTTATTCAATACCTTATCCGCTATGTCATGGAGCATAATGCGGCAGATCTGAGTTTTCTGGATACCCGCCAAAAAGAAGAAGAAAAAGCCCTGCCACAGGCCCAGCGCAGTGAACTCGGCCTACTGGATAAACTACAATTTGTACTGGATAACCGATTTGAAAGAATCACTTATTCAGAGGCGATTGAGGTGCTGTTGCAATCCCCGGCTTATAAAAAGAAGAAATTTAAATATGAGGTCAAATGGGGCATTGACCTGCAAAGCGAGCATGAAAGATACCTGGTCGAAAAGCATTATAAAAAGCCAGTAATCGTCACTGATTATCCAAAAGATATCAAAGCCTTTTACATGCGCCAAAATGATGATGGCAAAACGGTGGCAGCCATGGATATTCTGGCCCCAGGCATTGGAGAAATTGTAGGGGGTTCTCAAAGAGAAGAAAGACTGGATAAACTGGAAACCAGAATGCAGGAAATGCATGTTCCATTAAAAGAAATGCAGTGGTATTTAGATACCAGGCGCTTTGGAACCGTTCCACATGCGGGCTTTGGGCTCGGTTTTGAAAGAATGGTCCTCTTTGTAACCGGCATGAGTAATATCCGGGATGTTATTCCTTTTGCCAGAACACCCAAAAACTGTGAATTCTAATGTCTCATCGAAAATAAGGCACTAAAAGATTCACTATCAAGCCTAAAACAAATAATGGACGCCGATTGGCGTCCATTATTTGTTTTATCAGGGCACAACTTTTTATTCACTGGCCATTTTATCTACCACCGGTTGCGTCACACCCGTGGAGCTGTAACCACCATCATGATAAAGGTTTTGCATCGTAACATACCTGGTAAGATCACTGAACAATGTGACACAGTAACCAGCAAAAGCCTCAGCCGAGGCATTACCCAGCGGGCTCATTGCTTCTGAAAAATTGATAAACCCATCAAAACCTTTTACGCCGCTACCGGCTGTTGTTCTGGTAGGCGATTGAGAAATCGTATTAACACGGACCTTGTTTTTAATACCGTAATGGTAACCAAAGCTCCTGGCAATACTTTCCAACAAAGACTTAGCGTCGGCCATTTCATTGTAATCCGGGAATACACGCTGCGCAGCAATGTAGGTCAGTGCTACGACGCTCGCCCATTCATTTAAAGCGTCTTTTTCGTAAGCGACCTGTAATACACGGTGGAAACTGACAGCAGAGATATCCAGCGTTTTTAGCTCCCATTCATGATTCAGGTGGGTATATGGATTGCCTTTGCGGATGTTCATACTCATACCTACGCTATGCAGGATAAAATCAATCTTACCGCCAAAATGCGCCATAGATTGATCAATGAGGGCCTCAAGGTCTTCCATTTTGGTAACATCTGCTCCGATAATGGGCGCATTAATTGTTTCTGCCAACTTATTGATTTCACCCATTCTAAGTGCAATTGGTGCATTGGTAAGCACGATTTCTGCTCCTTCTTCATGGCATTTCAGGGCTGTTTGCCAGGCCAGAGATTGTTCATTTAAGGCACCAAATATAATTCCTTTCTTTCCTTTTAATAGGTTATGCGACATGGGTTAAATTTTTAAATGTTTGTATTATGCTTTTAAAGATAATTATTTATTGAAACCACAAAATAAAGAATTTTATATTTATCAAGCATCAATCTGAGTGATTTTGTCGGACCTATTGTTGGTTTTAGCAGTAAAAAAAGGTTGGTTTACCTTGCTGATTTGAATAACAAATGCCGAAGTTTGCGGTAATTAACTGCTTTCAAGCATAACAATTAATTGTTTTACAATTATATTCAAATAATTATATAAATTAATATACTCCCTCAAATCCTTCATTGAACAATAAATTAGTTCAGCATTGTCATTAAAAATTAAGTAACCACAGTTGTTGTTCTGGCCAGTTTAGTGCTCAAAACCCGGATTGTTTAGGTTACGCATCAGCAACTGGCCTTCCTAAAAATCAGCTTAGCTAGCAGCAACGGCTATACCAATCATCCACCGTAATTGCGTAAGTGATTCATCAAATACCTTAACTTGCGGCTTGTAACATCTCGGGGAGTCTGCACGATGGTGATTGGCTGAGAATGAAACCCGTAATACCTGATCAGGATAATGTCTGCGTAGGAAATTGATGTTGATTAAATTTTGAAAATTCCAGCGTCATATGCGCCCCTGCTGTCCAAAAGCGCCTGATCTATTCAAGTTCGAATCTCCTTTCAACATTCGCTGACAATACCTGATTATTATTTTGTTATATTAATTAAATAGTCCGAAAAAAGCACCATGAATCTATTTGACTGGATTGAATACACTTCCGTCGCCTTTGGCCTTCTTTATGTAATTTTTATTATCCGCCAGCATATCCTGTGCTGGATATGCGGCATTATAGCCAGTGCCCTATATATCTGGTCATTAATGCATGCAAAAATATATCTGGAGGCAGCTCTTAATTTTTATTATGTCATTATGGGGGTCTATGGCTGGTATCACTGGCTTCATCCCAAAAGGCGTACGGCAACAAATGAACCAGCAGTTTTACCTGTTTCCGTGTGGAAATCAAGCGATCATTTGATTAATATAGTTGTCTGCGTCCTTCTTTCACTAATGCTTGGTCGTTTGTCTCACCAATTGACTGATTCACCCAGACCTTATTTTGATGCAGTGATTACCGTATTTAGTTTTAGTGCGACTTTTTTGGAGGCCAGAAAAGTATTGTCAGCCTGGGTATATTGGTTTTTTATTAATGGTGCCTCAATAATCCTGATGCTCGATAGAAGTATGCCGGGATATGCCATCCTTTCTGTGGTGACCACTATTTTGTGCATCAAAGGATACATTGACTGGAAAAAGAGTTATACAAAATTATCAAACTCTCATACAATCCTATAAGACAGTCATTCTCCAGCTTATTATTTTGTATTTTAGCCTGCCATTATTTATTATGGGCTGTATTATAGGATAAAATATAACTTGCAATACAACCACGAACGATAATAAATGCCGGCCAAACTCAATAAATAGACGAAAATTAAAATTAGCATTTACGATGAAAAAATTTCTTTTGATGGTTATTGCGCTCTGCCTGTTTCAAGCGAGCCAAGCCACAATACGGCTGCCGCATATCTTCTCTGATGGGGTTGTCTTACAACAAAAAACGGATATTCAGCTTTGGGGCTGGGCCTCCCCAAATGAAAAGGTGTCAATTTGGCCCTCCTGGCAAAAAGACAGCATTCATTTACGCGCCAATCCGGATGGTAAATGGATGGTAACGCTACATACCCCCGCCGCAGGCGGCCCTTTTACGATAGACTTTGATGCCCATAACCATATCCGCTTAAGTGATGTATGGCTGGGTGAAGTATGGGTCTGCTCTGGACAATCAAATATGGAATTTACCTATAACTGGCGTAAAGCCAAAGATATCGGTATTGACTTTGATAGTTGCAACCGTTATAACCTCCATTTTTTCCAGGTACCCAAAACCACTGGTGTAACACCTCAGGAAGATTTGCCAGGCAGCTGGATGCATTGTGATTCCAATACCCTTAAGAATTTCAGCGCAGTCGCCTATTTTTTTGGCAAAAAGCTTAATAAAAACCTGCATGTCCCCATCGGCCTAATATCTTCCAACTGGGGCGGAACACCAGCAGAAGTCTGGACACCAGCAGCACTGGTCAATGAAAATCCTTTCTTACATAAATGGCAGGAAAAAATAAAACCCTCTATCGGCTGGCCAATCCTTGCTGGAAGGGCTTACAATGGGATGATTTATCCCCTTACCAATTTTGCTATTGCAGGCACCATCTGGTACCAGGGAGAATCCAACGTGGATACCTATCAGAGTTACGGACAGTTGTTTAAAACCATGATCCGTTCCTGGAGAACACGTTGGAATCAGGATTTTCCATTTTATTTTGTCCAGATCGCCCCCTTCCACTATAATGCTGAAAACGGCGCAGAATTAAGGGATCAGCAGACACAGGCACTCACGCTCCCCCACACGGGAATGGTTGTAACAGCCGATCTGGTCAGTGACACCAATGATATACATCCGCATGACAAATATGATGTCGGCTACCGGTTGGCCAATCTTGCGCTATCAGATCATTATTTGCTGCAAGGGCATTTTCCAAAATCACCAGTACTCTCCCACTATGAAGTGAAAGGCAATAAAGTCCAAATCTATTTTAAGGATGCCGAAACGGGTCTAAATGTAAAATCAGGCAGTACGAAAGACATACAGCAATTATTTATTGCAGGAGAAGATCAACATTTATATCCGGCCACGCTTAGTATAGAACACGATGGCAGTATTACCGTTTCCAGTAAAGAAGTAACAGCCCCCAAGTTGATCGAATACGGTTTTACCAATACAAGACTAGGAAATCTAATATCTGGTGACGGCTTACCAGTAGCCCCTTTTAGAATTAAATTACAATAAAGTGGCAAAAGGGAACTTTCCAGGATGCTATGCAATATTATCCTGGAAATAATGTCAGTATTGTTGATAGCACCATCCTTTTAAATAAAAAAAAGTTCAGGGAATTGTCAGGTCGCGACCTGGCAATTCCCTGAACTTTTTTTTAGTTTCTACTAAGCAAAGAAATTCCGTAATCCATAAATTAACAATTACAGTTCTTCAATCATCTCACGTGCGCTTTGAAGTGCGGCCGTACTGGGCTTTTCGCCTCCCAGCATCTGGGCAATGGCGTGTACCCTTTCGTCTTTTGCCAGGCTCCGAACGCCTGTCTGAATAGAAGCATCCGCTTGAGGCTGTTTAAAGACGTATAAATGGTGCGCTGCTCTGGCCGCGATTTGCGGTTGATGCGTAATGGCGATCACCTGAATTTTACGGGAGAGCTCTTTCATAATAATCCCCACCTGTTTTGCCGCTTCCCCGGAAATACCGGTATCAATTTCATCAAAGATGAGTGTAGGCAGTTCAACCGACTCAGCCACTAAGGATTTTATACACAGCATCAGCCGACTCAATTCTCCGCCACTGGCTACTTTTCGGATAGGACTTGGCCGGCCGCTATTATTGGCATCAAATAAGAATTCAACAAGGTCCTGACCAAATTGATTTAGTTGCGGTTCTTTTGTAATATTTACTTGTATTCTGGCTGAAGGCATCCCTACGCTGGCCAGTCGTTTATTTACAGCCTCCTGTAGCGGTTTTACCTCCGCCAGGCGGGCCTTAGTAAGGGCAGCGGCCAATTTTTCAGCATCCGCCTGCAACGTCTTCTCCTCCTTTTGCAAGGCTTCGATCTGCGCCTCGGTGTCAAGTACACCATCCAGTTTTTCCTGCAACTTGGCTTGAATCGCCAACAATTCCTTTGTCGTTGTTACATTATGTTTCTTAAAGAGTTTATAGCCTTTATCCAACCTCTCCTGAATAATGCTGATTCTTTCCTGATCAGGGTTAAACTCATCCGTCAGCCCTTCCAGTTCCTGGGCAATATCCTGTAACTCAATCTGGGCACTCTTCAGGCGACCTGTAAGCTCTCCCAACTTTTCATGATAGGACTGAAAATGATCGAGTTTACTGCAAAGCTGTCGCAAAGTTTGCACAACCGGCTGCTCTCCTTCTGAGAGGGTGCTGGTCGTTTCTTCAAGTGCCAGTTTAATCTCCTCTGCATTGGATAATAAATTAAGTTCACTATCCAGTTCTTCCAGTTCATTTTCTGAAAAATTCAGTTCTGACAGCTCATCAAACAGATATTGATTGAAGTCTGCTTCTTTATCAAAGCTGGCCTTTTCTGCTATCAGTTTTGCCAGGCGGCTATGGACACTTTGCAATTGTTTAAACGTTTCCTGATATGCGGCAATTTTGGTTTTATTGCCCGCCAATGCATCAACAACCTGCCTTTGAAAATCACTTTCGCCCAATTGCAAGGTATCGAACTGCTGGTGCTGATCCACCAAAAGGACGGCCAGTTCCTTTAATTGTTGTAAGGTTACTGGTGTGTCATTGATAAAAGCACGGGATTTTCCGGAAGCGGCGATTTCCCGACGTACAATCAGATCGCCTGGCTCATTTAGTTCCTGATCAATCAGGTACTTCGGTGCAGATTTTTGGCCATCTAACGCAAAACTACATTCTACGACGCATTTTTTGTCCGTCGTCTTCAATACCGAGGTATCTGCCCTGGCGCCCAGAATCAGGCTCAGGGCGCCCATCAAAATACTTTTACCGGCGCCTGTTTCACCGGTAATGATATTCAGGCCTGATTTAAAATTGACTTCTAAATGGTCAATAATCGCATAATTGCTTATTTGGAGTTGCCTTATCACCTGTTATAATTAATGTTTCACGGATTCAACTGCGAATTTATAACAATCAAAGTTCGCCCCCAATTTAATTGCACAATTTACAGGACAAATAAGTGCCTGACCCAAAAGTAAAAAAACGGTAGCAAATCCACTACTGGGATTTACCACCGTCTTTCTTTTTAGGGTTTTTCTTTAGGTTTCTAACGAAAAGTATGTTTAGAGGCCCAAAAATCCGGATTTCTTAAGTGTTTTTACACCCTCCCCAATTTTATAGCCATTATTGTAGATTTCAATCTTATATTGACCTGTCTGGTAACGACCAGCCTGATCCCAGTCAAAGGAAACTTCCTTTCTCTGTCCGGTCGTATAGCTGATATTTTGCATATTGGTATATACTTTCTGCCCATCCTCCCTTGTCTGGAAAGTCCCACTACCCTGCGATGGGATGGATACTACCCGGCCGTCCGGTGCTACGACAATAATATATAGGTCTTTAGGGCCACTTGGCGCTACTCTGTTGGCGTCAATGGTGAATTTTACCCTAAGTAAATCTGCCTTTTTGGCTTTACTGGTCTCAGATTCTTTATCCCCTTTTACTTTAATGGCCTCTATCGTAATATTGGATGCATGCAGCGTGGAGGCCTCATCCAGGATTTTATTTTTCGCCTGACTGACCGCATTTAAACTATCTGCGACGATTTGTTTTTGTGCCGCAATGGTGTCTCTTTCCGAGGCAAGAACCTGATTGCTGACCGTTAAATTCGCATTTTCCTTTTGCAAGGCGGCGATTTGTGCAAATAGACCATTGACTTTCCCTTTGAGTTCGTCAATTAATGCACGTGCCTTGGACAAATCCCCGTTATTTTGTTCCCGGATATCTTCAATTTTTTTCTTTAAGGCGTCGATTTCTTGCTTCTGTTGTGCCATTGATCCTTGCAACTGGGTATTAGACCCCGTCAATGAATCCATCCTTTTTAAAGCATCATTGTATTCTGTCTGAATGGCATTTTTAGCAGAATCAGAAGACTGCGTCTGATATTGCAATCCTGCAATTTCCTGATTCTTATGGCTATGGTCATAAATAATATAGGCCCACGTTGCCAGTAATAGGGCAATAGAAATCCCTAAAATAATTTTTTTATTTCTGTCCTTTGGATCAGGTGTTGGCTGCGGAGCAGGTGGTTGTGGCGTGGCCGATGGATAATTAGAACTTTCCATGATTAATTGAGCATTTATTAAATTTTTATAAAGTATAAACAGTTAAAATCAAAATATTTAAGGCTTATCGCCCCTGTTTACGCTGTCATCTCAGCGCTCGTTTGCCTAGAAAATTACCAGGCAGTTCGCTTTCAATGTTCGTTTAAAATAGCGAAAATAATGCCAGACTAAATTTTAGGCATTCATCACATAGCAGCTTTAAGATTGACAAAAAAAACTACTTTTTAAATACATGTCTATCAGCGCATTCACGTTATTTTAAAAAACACCCTCCCTCCAAAATGCTACCAACTATTTAACAAATCTGAAGAAATTATTCGAGCCACAAGCATGGCTAGATTAGTTTTACTTTAAAGAAAATCTGACTTTACTCAATATCAATCAATTAGAGATAATTTAGTAACACCATCCACCTACCCAATACAAAATCCTTTAAAATAAAATTCCCTTAGGATTTTCGCCCTCAAAAACCAGCATAGCGTAGTCTGAAGTAAAATTGCGCTATCACCCGTAGCAATAATGACAGTTTTACCAAAGGCCATAAGGTTAGGTATTACAATACGTATTGCCATTTCTTCTTAGAAATTTTAGCGCTAGCTATTTATCAATTCTATGACTTTCTTCCAACCATTTACCAACCCGTCTACCAACCCTTCTTCCAACCCTTCTTCCAACCATTTAACAACTCATCATGTTCAGTAACCCTAAGTCACAAACACACACATTACTCCACCCTTGCAATTAATTCCTTCTATTGCAGAATTTAAATATTTTAAAAGAAAATATTTAACAAAGCCAATAAGCAAAGCCATTTTTTCGCCTGATAGGTTCTGCACTAAAAGCCCTTAACAATTCCACCAAGTCAAGGTCATAAAATATTGAATCAATTACCGATTACGCGTAATAGAAATACCTTCAAAAATGCTTCTTTTTTAAACCATCTGGCAAAAAACAACTAAAACAGCGGGCAATGCCCGCTGTTTCAAAATCAAATTAATCTACCTATTTCTATCCAATGGCTTTTCTGACTGCCTCAATCACCTGATCCAGATTGCTTGCATCCTGACCTCCTGCAGTAGCCAGATCCTTGCTGCCACCGCCACCTCCTTTTATAAGGGGCGCAATTGTTTTTTTAATCAGCTGTCCTGCATCAAGATCCAAACTTTTATTTACTTGGAGGGCCGGATCTAAAATCACCACCACACTGGCTTTTCCCTGGATGGCAGCAGTCAGGACAATTACATAATCTGTTAATTCGTTTTTAAGCGCAAAGGCCAGTTTCTTAAGCCCATCGGCACTACTTAACTCGACCTTTGCTCCTATAAAATTGACGCCACCCATCGTGGTCGCTTTATTCTTAAGATCCGCAGCCAATGCACTGATTTCTTTGGCTTCCAAAGACGTAAGTTTGCTTTCCAAGGCGCTTTTTTCTTCCAATAATTTTTCAATAGCCTTAATCGGATCCTTGGTTTTTAAAATGTCAGCAACTGCTTTATGTTGCCTCACCTTATCGGCAAAATACCTGATCGCTGCACCGCCTGTCAACGCTTCAATACGTCTGACACCGGCAGCAACAGCTGATTCTGCTGTAATGACCATTAGACCAATCATACCGGTACGCGCAACATGGGTACCACCACAAAATTCAATGGAGAAATTGGGGTCAATGGTAACCACACGTACAATGTCACCGTATTTTTCTCCAAAAAGCGCCATCGCTCCTTTTTTGAGCGCCTCCTCCTTAGGTAAAGATGCTATATCTACTGCAATATTTTCCCGGATCTTTTCATTGACAATGGAAGCAACCTGCTGTAATTCCTCTTCCGTAATCTTGGCAAAATGAGAGACATCAAAGCGTAGCACATCTTCACTTACCAAAGAACCCTTTTGATTTACATGGGTGCCCAGCACTTGTTTTAAGGCAGCGTGTAATAGATGAGTTGCTGTATGATTATAAGAGATATGTAATCGTCTCTCTGCATCTACCTTCGCAATCACTTCCCCATCTATCTTGGCCGGCAGTCGCTGCACAAAATGCAAAAATTCTCCATTTTCCTTTTTGGTATTCTCTACAGCAATCTGTTCATCGCCAAATACCAATACCCCGGTATCTCCAATTTGACCGCCACTCTCCGCATAAAAAGGCGTTTGCGCTAATACCAGCTGAAAGGTTTCTTTGTTTTTACTTTTTACCTTTCTGTATTTCACCACCTTGGTGTAAACCAATAAATCATCATAACCCACAAAACTGGTTGAACTAGTCGGATGCACACTCACCCAGTCTTCCGTATCCAGCGCAGTGGCTGCCCTGGAACGATTTTTCTGCTGTTGCATTTCATGTGAAAAGCCTGGTTCATCCACACTGAGCCCATTTTCTGATGCAATGAGCCTGGTCAGATCTATCGGGAACCCAAAAGTATCGTATAGCTCAAATGCCTGCGCGCCATCCAGTTGTTGGGAGTTTGCGGCTTTTGCACCTGAGATTAATTCTTCCATCTTCTTAAGACCTTTATCCAGTGTTCTAAGGAAAGCTTCCTCTTCTTCCCGGATTACTTTGACTACAAAATCCTGTTGCTGAATGAGTTCGGGGAATACCCCTTCAAATTGCCTGGCAATCACCGGGATTAATTGATAAAGCAAAGGTGATTTATAATCCAGATAAGAATAATAATAACGGACCGCTCTTCTAAGTATTCTGCGGATCACATATCCCGCTCCAGTATTAGAAGGCAATTGGCCGTCTGCAATGGTAAAAGCAATGGCTCTTATATGGTCTGCCAGCACCCTAAAAGCAATGTCGGGACGACTATCCGAAGCTGTATAGTTTTTACCGGTCAGATCACTGATGGCTTCCAATGTTCCTGTAAAGACATCTGTATCATAATTAGAGGTTTTTTTCTGTAAAACCCTAACTAACCTTTCAAATCCCATACCTGTATCTACGTGCTTTTCAGGCAGTGGGGAAAGACTACCGTCTTTGCCCCGGTTAAACTGCATAAACACATTATTCCAGATCTCAATAACCTGGGGATGATCTGCATTGACTAAGGTAGCGCCAGACAGTTGCTTCCTTTCTTCTTCGCTGCGACAATCCAAATGAATTTCTGAACAGGGGCCGCATGGCCCCGTATCGCCCATTTCCCAGAAATTATCCTTCTTATTGCCTTTAAGGATATGGCCTTTTGCCACCCATTTAGCCCACTCATCATAAGCCTGCTGATCAAAAGGCAATCCTTCAGATGCATCTCCTTCAAAAACAGTGACATAAATCTGCTCGGGATTGATCTTAAATATCTCTGTTAATAACTCCCAGCTCCAGGCAATGGCCTCTTTTTTAAAATAATCCCCAAAACTCCAATTGCCCAGCATCTCAAACATCGTATGGTGATAGGTATCCACACCCACCTCTTCCAGATCATTGTGCTTTCCACTGACGCGTAGACATTTTTGGGTATCAGCTACCCTACGGTGTACTGGTACTTTATTGCCCAGAAAATAATCCTTGAACTGGTTCATACCCGCATTGGTAAAAAGTAATGTAGGGTCGTTTTTAATTACAATGGGAGCGGAAGCAACGATGGTATGTTGCTTTTCTTTAAAAAAGTCCAAAAATTGTTGCCTTATCGCTGCAGAAGTCATTATTTTTCTTGTTTAAGGTGGCAAAGTTAAAGTTAATTGCGCAAAAAAATGCGTAATGGCAGACTGATAGGGTCGCCCTTACGCATTGTTCTTTTGTCATTTTAGTTGGCCTGGGAGTAGATTGAGTGCAATGGGCCCTTATTTATCCAACTGGCGATAATTATAACCGGCTGCACCCAGCATCTTTAATTCCCTTGGGAGTGCCTGATAAAAAGCGGGATAATCCTTTGCCTTTTCTGGTGACCAAAGGTTCTCAGCGAGTGCTAAAAGCCTGGGCAGCAACATATATTCCATACCACTATTGGTTCCAAAGAACTCTGTCCATATAGCTGCCTGTCCTCCCAGTACCAGTTTTTGCTGGGCTGGCGTAAAGCCAGAAGGCATCATTTGATAGCCATATACCCTTTCCAGGGTGTTCATGGAATGAGGGGCTGCCAGCGGCTCCCCTTCTGGTCCTGCCTGGTAGCGGTTCAGATAAAGCGGATCCGAGCAAACATTGATAAAGGGATGGCCGTTACTGACCGCTTTGAGTGGCGCTTTTTTCGCCCAGCTGCGCCAGTAGGTAATAGTCGCAGATGGTAACAGATTCCCTTCAAGCGCTTCATCCCAACAGATTATTCGCCGGCCATGTTGCTCTAAATAGTCCCCGATTTTATTGATAAAATAACTCTGCAACTCCTCATAGTTTTTCAAGCCTTCTTTTTTCATAAGCCCCAGGCAGCTAGCATTATTTTTCCAGTTGGTCTTATCAACCTCATCTCCGCCTAAATGAATATAATGAGAAGGAAAGATATCCATTACTTCATCCAGGATATTTTCTAAAAAGGTAAATGTTGCCGGATTACCGGGATTATATTCGCTGACAGCCCCTTTAGGGTAGCCCATTGAATTTGCCACAGTTTGCGGCTGGCCGCTGGAACTAAAGGCAGGATATGCAGCTAACGCTGCCTCTGAATGCCCCGGAAGTTCGATTTCGGGGATGACAGTAATACCTCTGAGTGCCGCATATCTAACAATCTCTTTCGCCTGCTGCTGCGTATAAAAACCCCCATAACGATAAGGTTTGCCCTTTAAGGTGTCCGGTCTCTTATTAAAAAAGACGGAACCTGGGATTTCCTGACGCCAGGCGCCTACCGATGTAAGCTTTGGATAACGCTTAATTTGTAGACGCCAGCCCTGGTCATCGGTCAAATGCCAATGAAAGACATTCAATTTATAACGACTCATTACATTCAGCAGTTTTTTGATCTCTTCCACACTGTAAAAATGGCGGCTGACGTCCAACATAAAACCACGCCAGCTATACTGAGGAAAGTCTTCAATTTCCAGGGCAGGGATTACGTGGCTGTTATCTGCGCTAATTAATTGCAACAAGGATTGCAGGCCATAATACAAACCGTTACTGGTCCTGGCTGCTATGTTTATTGTACCGGAGCTCACCTTAAGCTGGTAACCTTCCTCAGATTGCTTCAAGTTTAGATCAGTAGCACCGTGTTGCCAGCTAAGTTTAGGGTTTAGTTCCAGTTGGATGGCTATAAGGTGATTATCTCCACTTTTTTGCTTCACACCAGCCTTAACAACTCCCTTTATTCCATTAAACCCGAGCGTTTCCTCCAGTTGCCCCTTCATAATAGCAATAAGTGACTTTAATGCTTTGTTCTCTTTTTTAGAGCGACTGGCCTTATTTTCCAATTGAAACACAAAACCTTTAGACAGATCGCAATGATCGCCACCAACCTGATCATCTGATAGAACATGCATATAAACTGGTTCCGGGATCAACCGAATTGCCGGATGCGCCACACGATTGCTTTGGCCCATCTGACGGGTCAAGTCATCCTCCATTATTCTACTTTTCCTATGCGCACTTGCTGGTTGTATAGCAAAAGCACAAAAAATGCATGGGAAAACTAAAAACTTTAAAACCTTCGATTTTAATAAATTGACAGGTCTGTCATAACTTTTCATTTGTCGCATTGATTTTTGGTAATTTTCTAATATCATAATTAGAATTAATATTTAAATCGTTTATAAATAATTTCAAAAATGACACTTCTATAAGCCATCGTCACTGTAATCATTAATTTGATAATACGACGAGCCTCATATATTTATAAAACATGTATGACATAAACTGCTATAAAATCGTAAATTTATAGAATTTTCAAAGGACCGCCATATTAATTTGTATTTTTGGCACATTTGAAAAGGAGTATATGGCAAAAATCTTTTTGGTAGGTATGATGGGTGTGGGTAAATCGCACTGGGCTGGCAAACTTGCCCGCAAATTATCACTCCCGCATTATGATCTGGACGAAGTAATTGAAAAGCAAGAAGGCCAAACGATCACGGAGATTTTTGCGACCCAAGGTGAAGCGAGGTTTCGACAAATAGAATCCAATACGCTTAGAAAATTAGCAGAAGGCGCTGATTTTGTGATGGCTACAGGTGGCGGAGCCCCCTGTCAGCCAGGCAATATGGATTTTATGAATCGTATGGGTATTACAATTTGGCTGGATGAGCCACTGGAAATCATTATCGGTCGTTTAAGACAGGGCCGGGAAGCGCGTCCCCTTGTTGCCAGGCTTGCAGATGACGAACTCAGGACGTATATTGCAACAAAATTAGCGGAACGGTCAGTTTTTTATAAAAAGGCCACTTATCGGCTCAGCGGAAAAGAAATTTCTGCCGCAACATTTGAACAGATCCTTGAACCTCATAAATAAGATCATGAATAATTATAAAATCAATACTTGTTTTATTAAAATTGCCGCTTTACTTGGCGCCCTTGGCGTAATATTAGGTGCCTTTGGCGCACATGGCCTTAAAAGCCAGGTATCTGCTGAGGCCTTGCAGGTTTTTGAAGTGGGGGTTCGTTACCAGATGTACCACGTTTTTGCACTGGCATTAACCGGCATCCTTTTTATGAGCGGCAATAACAACCGGCTTAAATGGGCCGGCCGACTCTTTATAGCGGGCATTATTTTATTTAGTGGCTCCTTATATGCACTTACTTTTGCCATGGGCGCCGCAAATCCGGCCTTATTAAAATTAGGCATTATTACGCCTTTTGGCGGCGTTTGCTTTATTGCAGCCTGGATACTTTTGGCGGCATCTTTTGGAAAAACCCAAAAGCAGGAGCTAAAGTAGCCAAACGCTTAGTCTACCCCTAGGCTTAGGCTGATTTCCATCGGATTTAATTAACAGATTGATACAGTACAAAATATGATCGCCCCGGAAACCATACGCGAAGTCACAGACCGCATTGATATTGTCGATGTGGTAGGCGAGTTTGTGAAACTCAGACGAAGGGGCTCTAATTATTTGGGCTTATGTCCTTTCCATGGAGAAAAGACGCCGTCTTTTAATGTCTCTCAAAGCAAAGGCATTTTTAAATGCTTTGGCTGTGGCAAAAGTGGTAATGCCATTTCCTTTGTCATGGAGCATGAAAAGTACAGTTATGTTGAAGCGATTAAATGGCTGGCTAAGCGGTATGGCATTGCAGTAGAAGAAACGGCCATGAGCGAGGAAGCCAGGGAGCATATGCAAGCCGCAGAAAGCCTGTATATCGTCAATGGCTTTGCCCAGAAATTCTTTCATGAACAATTGCTGGATACAGAGGAAGGGCAACATATTGCCTTAAGTTATCTAAAGGAGCGGGGCTTTAACCTGCCTATTATCGAAAAGTTTGGTCTGGGTTATAACCCAGATTTACCGGACAGCCTGTCCCAGGCTGCCGTTAAAAATCAATACAGCCGGGATGTTCTTTTAAAATCAGGCCTGGTGCGTAGTTATCAGGACCGCCTGCAGGATAATTACAGAGGCCGGATTATTTTTCCCATCCACAATAACTCAGGTAAGGTCATTGGCTTTGGTGCGCGTATTATCGGCAAAAAGGACAAGGCCCCGAAATACATCAATACCCCGGAAAATGAGATCTATGTAAAAAGCAGGATTTTATACGGTAGTTATTTTGCCCGCCACACCATCGATAAGGAAAATGAATGTCTGCTGGTGGAAGGATATACCGATGTACTCGGCTTAGCACAGGCTGGCATCGAAAATGTGGTGGCCAGTGGCGGCACTTCACTGACCATTGATCAGTTGCGATTGATTAAAAAGTACACCCAAAATCTGACCATTATATATGACGGGGACAATGCAGGTATAAAAGCTGCCCTCAGAGGATTGGATATGGCGCTGGAAGAAGGATTAAACGTTCGACTGGTGCTCATACCGGACGGAGAGGATCCAGATAGTTATGTGCGGCAACTTGGTGCAGAGCAGTTCAAAGAATTTATTCAAAAAAACAAAAAGGATTTTATCCTTTTCCAACTAGAAATTCTGCTAAGAGACGCCGGATCGGATATTACCAAAAAAAATGATGCCGTCAACCGTATCGCTGAGTCTCTCAGTAAAATCAGTAAGGCAGAGGACTTTACCAAGCAACAAGAATATATCCGTCAGTGTTCCGGCATTTTAAAAATCGACGAACATGGACTGACTACACTGGTCAATAAATACAAAAGAGACGGCCTATCTAAACTTGAGAAAAAGCAACATCAGGATCAGCGCTATCAACAACCTGGAGACCAGGCAAATAGTCTTCCTAATAAGGCAGATCCATCTGCACCAGATGACATTGATGCACCAGCCGCTGCGGCAGAGCTCGCCATGCTGGATACGGGCAGTATCCAGGAAAGGAATCTCCTAAGGATACTTCTTGAGTTTGGATTAAAACCCTGGAAAGAGAACTGGACGATTGCTGATTATATTTTTGAGGAAATCCAAGGCTTTCCCTTTGAGAATGAACAAAATGAGAAATTGCTGGAGTATTACCGGAGAGCTTATAATGCAGGGGAAAACCCTGATACTGCATCCTTCCAATATATAGAGGACAAAAGTATGCAGGATCTGGTGGTCACCATTACTTTGACTCCCTATGAAATCAGCCGTCGCTGGGATGAGAAAATACCCGGCAAAAAATCGGACAGTATCGTCAATAGAGATCTTTCAAAACAGGATGCCCTCAACAGCGTCATCTACTTTAAACTCAGAAAGATTAAGCAAATGCTGGAGATCACCCAAAAAGAACTCATGGAATGTACCGATTTTGAAGAGCAGTTAAAACAACTCTCCATTCAAAAGCACTTAAAAACGGAAGAAAAAACCTGACCGATCAATTAGGTGCTGTTATATTTAAATAGCCGCTACACTGGCCTGGATAGCCTCCTGGGTGATCCCATAATGACTCTCATGGTAAACACATTTGCCTTCATGAATAATCAACAGTTGTGGTGATTCATGGCGCACTCCAAATTTATGAGCAACCAGATCTGAAATCGCTCTGTAGTTCCACAAATCCAACAGATAATAATCAGCCGTCTCGCTCCTTTGGGAACGATCCAGTCTGCTTTTGACCATTGAACTTGTTGGACAGGATATACTATGTTTTAATATAATCTGTGGTTTTGTTTCTGAATGCGCTATAAGATTTGTTAATTGCGCTTCGCTATCTAAGGGTTGCCAATCTATCATAATATTTTACTTTTCACCGGTTCCATTCTCTCATTATATAGAATGCAAAGTTAGGCAAAAACAGTCGAAATTAAATAGCTCCAGAAGGATAGTGCTTTGGATAGTATAACTAGGCATTTGCACCACAATTTCCAGTTTTCATTCCAGATTAAGACAATGTCTCGCAATTTGACAATTAAATTTTTGGCTCCCCATAAGGACTTAATTGTTATTTCACTTTTGAAGTTCCTTTAATCTGGTCTTTGGAATCCTTTTTTCGATTCCTCTATTTGCCAATATTGAAAAATCCAGGTATCACCAGCATTGAATAAAACCCTTTTTTACGTCTGGATTAAACTCTGCCTAACCTAATCAAGTCTATCTAACTGTAAAACAGTAGCATATATACCAACACATAAAAAATACACCATGAAAAAACTTACTGGTCTTTTGGGGATCCTGATATTTTTAAGTTCCTGTTCAGCTTTACGCGTAAATTATTACGGGAGAAGTACCACGCCTTCTGATAATGTTGACCTGTATCTATATGCTAAAGACATCTCCACCCCCTATCAGGTTTTAGGCAGGGCAACGTTTAAAGGCAATGCATATACACTGCTTTCAGAAATTTCTGAAAAGGCAAAAAAATCACTTATTGAACAAGGCAAAAAAATCGGGGCAGACGCAGTCATTTTGTATGATCAGGAAAACAGCTCTGCCATCCCTACATTCAAAACAACCACAACGCAAGAATCCAAAGTAAATACTTTCGGGGATAGTACCATTACCAGAACATCCATTACTACAGCACAAAATAATAATTATATTTTGAGTCCGGTATTTGTACAATACAAATAGGCGTAGCAATTATAGCTAAAATATTAGCTTAATATTACAATTGCCACCATTATTTCCTAAAAAAATACCAAATGTTTTTATAAAAAATATTATATTTGGAAACCGCAACTTTAAAATAATTTTATAGTTCAGATACGCCCTATTGATGGACGGTGAATTTGTTTAAAAACATTAAAATTTCAAAGGAAGGAACCATGCTAATTCAAAATTGTGGAGCATAATCCCTTCATATACATCAGTCAACTTTAGCCTAGTATTTGGGGAAGATATATTTGGGCCAAACATGATATTTTTATGAGAAGGCGCTGAAGATTTTGCACCAACTCAAAACTATGGAGGACTATAGCTTAAAAATGACATTGCAGGTGATTTGCAAAATATTCTCAAAAGGCAATATCAGAAGATGCGAAGGGTTGCACATCTTACCATATATCGGAAAATCTGTTATCTGGAACAGCGACAACAACCGCTCAATATAAAAGTATGTTTAAGAGTCATTTTTTAGGAATGGCTGGCGCAAAATATGCCTGGTGAAACTACAATGAACATTATAAATAGTAACATAACTGGTGTCGTTACAGCAATTATAACGGAAGGAGATCTCAAAGCGCACCACTGATAATTACTGAATCTTTTAAAAAATCTTAATCCTGAATAATTATGGATATTAGTGAATATATTGATTTATTAAAGGAAATAAATTTAAATTACAAAATCAATGAACAAGAAAACCAGTATAATGAAGTTGATGGTTTGAGCTCAATTTTAAAAAATAAACTTAATGAAGCAAAAATAGATAAAAGGTGGACACAATTTAAAGAATGTTTAGCACAGAAGGTTGAATGGTATTCAATTAATGATTTGACGACGTTTTCTTATTCGTTGCCATGTTTTAAAATAATTGCTAAATTAAATATAGATAGCCAATACATAATTCAAATTTTCGTCTCAGTTATATCCAACTATTTTGCGTTCAAAATTAAAGAGAAACCATTAACGATTATTGATATATCCACAATCAAAGATGAGATCGTGAATTATCCTGAAATTAACTCTAAGATTAAGGATCTCTTTAATAAACAAAATATTTTTATGGATCTTAAAGAGAAACAGATGCAATTAAAGGGTTTACTGGAATCAATCCCTGAATTTTATAAATTATTTAAAGATGAAACAGAAACTATTTATTCTTTAAATGAATATCCAGCTAATTTAAAAGATTGTATGGCGAAAGTGCTTGATTGTCAAACGAAGATCTTTAAATATAAACCATTAGATTCGAAATTTGCAAATAATATTATACCAGGAGTCACAACGAATCTTAAAGTTGAAGGTACGGCAACCTTGTTCGATTGTGTATTTACTGATGTTATATAGAATAATTCATTAATTCAGAATCTTGCAATTAATATTTTAAAAAATAGTTGCGGGAACATTAGTATCAAATAGCACTTTGTTTATCAAAAAGTCTTTTTAAATTTATTATTAATGGCAACCACATATGTCTATTTATATTAAAAACTACGTATTCTTTACTTGCGGCATCGAAGATGCTATTCTGATTTGAAATGTCATAAATACTTGTAAGCTTCATATCATAAGGTTTTCCTTGCATTTAGCATCAAGGTCCCATCGTGTCACATTAAAATTGATAAACGTGTACAGGCCATTTGTGAACAGTTTAGTAACAAGAAGGAAACTTTCCTTGAATGTAAAATGCACTAATTCAAAATGTTAGTATAACACATAAAGTTAGTGCATCATTTCCATTAACAAACAACTCAAAACAAACCTGGAGGTACTTTGCCATATCCATTGATTGAATCAGCTTTTTGTTGCGTAATCAGAATAATTGAGCTGCTAAGAGAAAATAAAGAATCGAGTTATCAATTATCTACTTTGGACTAGGCCATAAGCGGCCTCACCAACTGTTCATCAACTTGAAACATAGCTGCAACATCTTTTACCGATTTTTTCAAAAGGTTCGGGTTAGCAGCCAAAAAGGATTTGATGGTATTTATCGTACCCTTTACTTCTCCTTCAATTAACCCTTCTGCTTTACCTTCTGCTTTACCTTCAATTATTCCTTCTGCTCTGCCTTGCGTCCTACCCACTGCTATTGCATTTTCTTCAACACGTTCTTTTGTCAGCCGCTCTAATTTCCTTACGCGATCTCTCCAGTGGAAATCATCCAGCATGTTCATAAATTCTTCCATTTTAGTTTGATTTAATTGTTTGGCTATTTCAATAACATCTTCAAAGTAGCCACCCTTCAAAAATGTTGGTGTTTCTCTTAAGTTGTGGAAATTATTCAAAATAAAAAGCCATTTATCTCTTTCTGAATAATTTTCAGGTACCGCTTTGCGGAATTTCGGCAGATCAATCAGCATTTTCCAATCTTTCCCACAAAACAATTCTTCGGGATCTTTTTGATTGGTACTGATAAATTCATGAATATAATCCATCCGATTTTTCCTATTTAAGTCAAAATCTGCCAAGCCTAAAACATGTATCGGCACTTGTTGAAAATCCCAATCAATACCCTTAATTGCAAACAAGCAACGAGCTTTCCCTTCATACAGAGAAACTCTATCCCCGTAAAATAGCTGCCTTTCTCTTTGCATTTCGGTTAAAAAAACGGATTTTGTATTTGGTTCTTGCCACACAATGTCAGGGGCCATATTTCTGGAATCTAATGTCGCACCCTTAAAATCATTAGATTTCAGAACCAAATCCTTAATCTTTGCCCTATGGCCCCAAAAAGCTCTGTGAAATGGAATGGCCACTTCCTTTTTGTACAGATTATTTCCTAAAAATAATCTGAAAGCTGCGTCTTTTCTTAAATCTTCTGCAGCCAATTTAATGGCCTCATCCGTCCATTTTTCGTTCTGATCATTATTTTGACCGGACCATTCCCATCCATGGTCCATTTCATGCCTTTTCTCAGCTACCTCGTGATCTATCAACTGACCACCACCCGTTACGTATAACCTGGAAGGTGCATTTGCGGGCCTTAAACCAAAACTCAATTGATCTTTCATACTTGTAAAATTCAGCAAGACCTTCCAGTTAGATTTTAAAATTCGTTTTAAAATCAACTCACAGTCCCAGTTATAAAATAAAAAAACGGTAAAACCGGCAATAATCCTCTACTTAACAGCAGCAAATCGAATATCAGCAACCATCCCAAATTATCTGCTGTGGAAACAAAGATACTCCATAAAATCAAAATTCCCAAGAATAATACTAAAATATTCAAAAAAATGTAAAATTATTAGTTTTAGATAGAGCAGGATGTTTTGATGGCAAATCTTATAGCCAGAACCATTTCCCTTAAGAAGTATAAATTATCTTTATTTTGCAGTTAAATTCTAAAATAAGGACCTTTTCGGTCACATGATTTAAATGATATGAGGATCCATTTTATATCCATCGGAGGCAGCGTAATGCATCAGTTAGCCATTGCACTGCAAAAAAAAGGTTATCAGATCACCGGTTCTGATGACGAAATCTTTGATCCGGCCAGATCGGTGCTGGAAGCTGCCGGATTATTGCCAGCGATTATGGGTTGGCACGGCGACAATATTACCGAGCAGTTGGATGCGGTCATCGTCGGCATGCACGCCAGAGCAGATAACCCCGAACTACTAAAGGCCCAAGCGTTACATTTAAAGATATATTCATTTCCGGAATATATATATCAGGAAAGCAAGGAAAAAGTGCGTGTAGCCATCGGGGGTAGCCATGGCAAAACTTCTACGACCGCCATGGTCATGCATATCCTGTCACAAAATAAAAAGGCATTTGATTACCTGGTGGGTGCCAGGCTACAGGGATTTGAACAAAGTGTCCAGATTACCGAGGCGCCTATTTTGGTAGCAGAAGCCGATGAATACCCAGCCAGCGCCTTAAAACCAGTTCCTAAGTTCCACTTCCTCTATCCGCATATCGCAGTTATAACAGGCATCGCCTGGGATCATATTAATGTATTTCCCACTTTTGATTTTTATCTGGAGCAATTCCGCATCTTTATTCAAAAAATTGAACCAGGAGGCATCCTGATCTATAACGCATCAGATCCTGCATTGCAACAATTAGTGGCAGAAGAAAAAAGAGCGGATATTCGCTTTGCGCCTTATCAGATTCCAGTGCACGAGATCAAAGATGGCGTAACCTATATTGAGTTGGAAAGTGTTAAAACTGCCCTTGGTGTATTTGGAGATCATAATTTGCTTAATCTTCATGCCGCCTTCTTAGTTTGCAAAGAACTTGGATTATCGCCATCAGCTATACTGGAAGCAGCATCCAGTTTTAGTGGCGCAGCAAAAAGACTGGAATTACTCTATCAGGATCCGGCAAATGGAGTCAGTATATTCAGAGACTTTGCACATGCACCCAGTAAAGTCAAGGCAACGATTCAGGCCGTAAAACAACAATTTCCCGAAAGGCAACTTCTAGCGGTTTTGGAACTACACACCTATAGTAGTCTAAATGCTCACTTTATGCAGCAATACAAAGGTGCAATGGACGCGGCGGATCAGGCCATTGTTTTTTATACACCCCATGCGTTAGCCATGAAAAAAATGGCCCCATTGCCTCCCCAGAGCGTTGAAGCGGGCTTTGACAAACCAGGGCTTAAAGTAATCCAGGACAAGGTCGAATTAGAGAAAATATTAAATACGACCCCGCTTAAAAATGTAAATATTTTGCTGATGAGTAGCGGGAACTATGACGGACTTGACCTGGCAGGCTGGATTCAACAAACTAAATCCAAATAGAGGTAAACGGAGGTTAAATTAACAGGAAAGCACACCAGCTTCAAGGCAGGGCACCAAAAAATACGCCCATTTTGTAAAACCTTCTTATCTTTCCTGCCAGAATTTATCGCATCTACGTTAATAACTATAATAAAGCCATGAATATAGAGCTCTTAAAACCAATCGCCTTTTTTGATATCGAGTCAACGGGTATTAATCCGGCTACCGACAAAATCGTTGAGCTGGCCATTGTCCGAATAGAACCAACTGGCGAAAAGAGCCGACTGAGAAGACTAGTCAATCCTGGTATGCCCATACCCAAGGAATCTTCAGATATCCATGGCATTACAGATGAGATGGTTAAAGATGCACCCCTGTTTAAAGAAATCGCAGCGGAAGTTGTTCGTTTTTTGGACAATTGCGATTTAGGTGGATACAACTCCAATCGATTTGATGTGCCATTATTAGTTGAAGAATATTTAAGGGCAGGCGTCACTTTTTCCTTAAGTGACAGAAAATTATTGGATGTTCAAAAGATTTACCATAAAATGGAACCCAGAACATTAAGTGCTGCTTATCAATTCTATTGTAATAAAAACCTGGAAGACGCCCATAGTGCTACGGCGGATGTGGAAGCCACCTGGGAGGTTTTACAGGCGCAGATTGACAAATACCCCAACATCGGCCATTCTCTTAATAGTATATTACAGTTCACCGGAGAGGATAAAATTGTAGATATGGCCCGACGTTTTGTATTTAAAGGCGAAGAAATTATATTTAATTTTGGAAAATATAAGGGAAAAGCTGCACATCTTGTCTTTAGAGAAGAACCGCAGTATTATGACTGGATGATGCGCGGCGATTTCCCATTACATACCAAACAAGTAATTTCTGAAATCTTCAGGCAAGTTTTCCCCGGTAAAAAATAAATCGCCTTTAACATAAATACCCAAGGAATTATATATTTTTAATTCTTATTTTGAGCCTCAAATTACCATTTTTTGGAGAAACTTGTTATCATACCCACTTACAACGAAAAGGAAAATATTGAAGCAATTGTGCGCTATGTATTTTCCATGAACCTTAACTATCACATATTGGTAATTGATGATGGTTCTCCAGATGGCACCGCATTGATTGTCAAATCTTTAATGCAAGTTTTCCCCGATAAATTATTTTTAGAACAGCGCAGTGGAAAACTGGGACTGGGTACTGCTTATATCCATGGTTTCAAATGGGCCATGGAAAGGGGTTACCAGTTCATTTTTGAGATGGATGCTGATTTTTCGCACAACCCAGATGACCTGGAAAGGCTTTACAAAGCCTGTAAAGACGACGGGGCAGATGTCGCCATCGGCAGCCGTTATGTCAAGGGGGGCGCCATCCAGAATTGGCCCCTTGACAGAAGAATATACTCCAAAGGAGGCGCTTTATACACCCGCCTTATCACCTGGATGCCCGTAGGCGATCCGACCGCTGGGTTTGTATGTTACCGTAATGAGGTATTATCTTCCATAAATTTTGATGCCATCAAGTTTGTTGGCTATGCCTTTCAGGTAGAGATGAAATTTGCCTCCTGGAAATTGGGCTTTAAAATTACCGAAGTACCCATTACCTTCAAAGACAGAACTTTCGGTGCCAGCAAAATGAGTAAAGGTATTATTAAAGAGGGTATTGTTGGCGTACTCAAGCTCCAATGGCACAGTCTGTTTAAAAATTATAAAGCTTCCGTATCTATGGAGGCCTCCGTTAAATAAAGGGCTGTAGTCTACTTATAATCCATACTTCTGAACATTTTTACACAAAAAATAGTTTTTGCATCATTTTTCATAAAGCGCCGTTAATTCCTTAACTTGCTGGGAAGTATGCGCTATTGTCCGTTAATTTAAACGGACACTAACGCTAGAATACTAACTAAAATTCAAATCCTTAGTAAGATGCAAAAGGTAAAATTATTGTGGGTTATTACTGGACTTTTTTTCCTGTTCCCTGTTTTGGGTAGTGCGCAAGAAGGCAGCCAATTGGAGCTGTCCATGAATTATCCGAAAGTGCATAGAAGAATCGGCTTTCAATATACAGGGAAGCTTTCCAACAGTCCCGTGCTGAAAAGTATTTTATATTATAGTGTAGAGAGTAGAATTTATGCCGAGCAACTCAGCCATGCCATGATGGGTGACAAACTGATCGGCAGCTTTACACTCCCCGACTCAGCGCAGGCCTTTGCACTGGTTTTTAAAGACGACAAGAATACCGACAAAAATGAGGGCAAAGGCTATGTTTATAATGTCTACACAGAAAATCAGCCCAGCCTGGGCACCTACGCCTCTGAGGCCACCTTTTATGGAAATATGGCCGCCCTATTGGGGATCAACAGAAATTTTGATACGGCAGTTACCCTTTATGAAAAGGAATTTTCTCAGCATCCGGATCAAAAAGACATTTATCACGATGCTTATTTGACAGCTGGGCTTTATAGCAGAGATAGAGTCACCGTACTGGGAGCCGTTAAAAGTGATTGGGAGCAGATGATCGCGCGCAAAGCGCCGGAAGACTCCCTCATTAAAGTCTACGGCGTACTCGCAAATTTTGACAGGGATAATATGCAGCAATATAAGGACAGCCTACTTGCACTATATCCACATGGTCTGCTTTCCGCCAGAGACCAAGTTGGTAATATCTTTAAAAAAGGTAGCGCAGATTCCATGGTAATGGCCTATGATGCATTAATGAGCGATTATAAAAATCTTAAACCAGAGGATATCATCAATCCTCAGCAATTTTATTATATCGTTGCCAAAAAGTACTGGGAAGAGAACAATGCGGATAAATTTCAGCAGTATGCAGACAAGGTAAACATAAACAGCATGCGGTCTTCTATCTATAATTCAGCCGCCTGGCCCATTGCCGAAGCTGAGGTAAAAGACAGTCTGGATCTGGGTGTAACACTTGCCAAAAAATCGGTAGATGCTGCACTTAAGATGAAAGATGACCGTCCGACTTATTACACCAAAGACGATTGGGCAAAAGTATGCCAGTCCAACTATAGCATGGTGGCCGATACTTACGCCTATTTACTCTTCCAGCAGGGAAAAGTCAAAGATGCATTGGATATCCAGCAAAAAGTAATTGATGGGATGCAAACAGACGCGGATGTCAATGGTCGTTATCTGCAATACCTGCTGGCCAATCATGATCCAGAAACAGTGCTGGATAAAGGAGCTGCATTTATCAAGGCAGGCCAAGGTAATCAAAGCATGAAAAAGCTGATGCAGGAGGCTTACCAGAGCGTCAATAATTCAGACAGCGGGTTTACCGCTTATTATGATAAACTGGAAGCAGTAGCCTTTGAGAAGAAAAGTGCAGAAATTAAAAAATCTATGCTAGATCTGCCCGGACATACATTTAGCCTAAAGGATTTGGATGGTAAAACGGTAGCGCTGGATTCTCTTAAAGGCAAAGTGGTCATCATTGATTTTTGGGCAACCTGGTGCGGCCCTTGCAAAATGTCCTTTCCTGGTATGCAAATGGCCCTGGATAAATATAAAAATGATCCAGACGTCGTTTTTCTTTTTATTGACACCTGGGAAAGGCAACCCACCATGGAAGAAAGGAAAAAAGATGTTCAAAAGCTGATGGCAGATAATAACTATTCTTTCCACGTAGTACTGGATGATCCCACCACTAAGGAAAAACAAGCCTATAAAACTGTAAGCGCTTACGAGGTCACCGGCATTCCAACCAAATTTGTGCTCGACAAAACCGGCAAAATTCGGTTTAAGGCAGTGGGCTTTGACGGCAATAGTGAAAAACTGGCCGAAGAGCTATCCATTATGATTGAACTGGCAAAAAAGGAAAATCAGGAGTAATAGGGACTAATCATACAATAAATGATCGGGCCGCTAATAGCAATATAAAGCCATAGCGGCCAGGTGATCCTGGCAATTTTCTTATGCTTTGCCCACTCTCCAGTTAGCCCTCTATAGGCGGTAAATAAGATAATGGGGAGCATCACAGCAGCAAGAACGATATGGGTGGCTAACAGCGTCAGGTAAACCGTACGAATGGTGCCTGTCCCACCAAATCTTGTTTCTCCCGCAAATAAATTATGACAGATATAGGCGCAAAGAAATAATACAGACAATACAAGGGCCGTGATCATTAATTTTTTGTGTAATAAATAATGCCTGGACTTAACGGCGATAAGCGCAGCAATCAAAACAAAAGTCACAATAGTATTAATGATGGCACTAATCAGTCCGAATACGTGTGGATTAAATCCCAAATCCACACCTGTTAACTTATACTTTCCAAGCGCAACGATCACCAGAAATACAATGACAGAGAATAATCCAATCAGCCTTTTGGCTTTTTTGTCATTTTTAGCAATGGTCGGCCCTAATGGCGTTTGATTTTGGTGGTTCATAATAAATATTTGGAAGTGGTGCGGATAATTAATTTTGACAATCATCAACAGGTTAACGCCTGCTCTTCATTGCCTTAAAACAATAAATGGCCTATTTTGTTACAGGATCTTTCTTTTTCTTAAGCAGCCCGTAATAGATAAATATAATCACCACTATCGTAATAAATAAGGCAATGACCATTTCAACAGGGTCAAATGGTAATGGTGCAGGATGTTTTGCGTCCCTTTCCACCATCAGCTTGCCAATATCTTCAGCCAACCTGGGAAGATCGCTCACTGTGTCTAGTCCATTATAATAACCTCTGATGCCAAAATCCCTGTCTAATAATACAAATCTGCCGGTATGCGCAAAATTTGGATCTATAGGCGTTTCATTATCATATTTATCCACTCTTAGTTGGTGGAAAATAAAATCATAAATAGAATCCCGGTTTCCGGTAAGGAACCACCAGTTATCTCCGTTCACCCCATATTTATCAGCATAAGCTTTTAATCTGCTTACTGAATCACGTAATGGATCTATGGAGAAGGATAAAAATTGTACATTATTAACGCCAAGCAAATCTCCCCGCTTATCGCCGCCCTTTTCAAAAGACCGCTGTAAACGGACCATATTCTTTGTTAGGTAAGGACAAATGGAACCGCAACTGGTGAAAAAGAAGTCGGCCACAATGACCTTCCCCTGTAAATCATATAAATGGACGGTATCCCCTAACTGATTGACCAATTTGATATTTTGAACTGTATGCCAGATGGAATCACGCTCCATTTTGCCATTCACCTCATGTGTGACTACACTATCCAAAATATAGTGCTTCGGCATGTGGATATTTTTACTACTGGCGTATTTCAGTATTAAATAACCGGTAAGTGGAATAATCAGGGCTACAATAATACCCAATAGTGCTTTTTTGCTCATCGCTTAGAGTTGACGTTCATAATTAGGATATGGGGTTATCCCCCAAAAAGCTGACACAGGCAAAGGTCAGTCATTTAATGTTTAAAAAGATAAAATATTGGCTGAAAGTGGCTATTTAAAGGTCAGCGTATTAGATTAAAAATACATTACAAAATAATTAATATAAAATACCAGATTTAAGTGCCTTAATCTGGTAGAAAAAAATTCACTAAATATTTGGCTGTTTGTTTTCTTTTAATTAGACCTGTGCAGCAATTGGAACACTCCTGCTTAGCTTGTTGAGGAGTTATGAGAAAATGCGAGCGTTTTTTATGCAGCCGTCACCTAAGCTATGACCATAATGGCAATATACTGACAATGAACCAGTATGGTCTAAAATCAGGAAGTACTTTAGCCTTGATTGACCAACTAACTTATCATTACAACACCAGCAGCAATCAGCTTAAAAATGTAGTGGACGCGTCTAATGACGCCTCCACTACCCTGGGCGATTTTCACTATACAGGGACGAAAGCAGCCTCGGCAACTGATTATACCTATGATGCCAATGGCAATTTAATCTCAGATGCAAATAAAAAGATTTCCGGGATTGTTTATAATATTTTAAATTTACCTCAGCGTATTACCCTAACAGGTAAAGGTACAATCAGCTATATCTATGATGCAGCTGGTAATAAATTGCAGAAAAAGACCCTACAAGGTGGGGTAACTACCACAACCACCTATCTGGAGTCTTCCATTTACCAAAATGATACGCTGCAGTTCTTTGGCACACCACAAGGAAGGGTACGACCAGTAGGAAGTAGCTTTGTTTATGACTATTACCTAAAGGACCATCTAGGTAATACACGTATGGTTATTACGGATGATTACAACATAGCAAGTCCAATACTAGAAGTAAACAGCTATTATCCCTTTGGACTGGAGCAGAAAGCAATCGGTGTTACGCAGGTATTGGCCTCTAAACACAACAAGTATAAATACAACGGTAAAGAATTACAAGAAGATTTGGGGCTGGATCAGTATGATTATGGAGCCAGGTTCTATGATCCTCAGATTGCCAGATGGCACATAGCGGACCCTTTAGCTGAAAAAGGCAGAAGATGGTCTCCCTATAATTATGCAGCAGATAACCCACTTAGGTTTATAGACCCAGATGGAATGGAGTCAGTAACCTATTCAGGTGCTGCAGCTGTTAATGCCTTTAAACAGCTCAAACAAATGGCTGATGTGGAAGGATGGGGTAAAGAGAAAAAAGATGGCGACGATGACGACAAAAAGAAAAAGAGACCAAAATACCACATCCGTGAATATACCCTTTCCGAACATCATCCTGGATTTTGGGAACGATTAAAAAATTCAAAGAACATTGTTGCAAGAGTCTTCTATAGTACAATTGATGATATATACGTCACAGGTCAATTGTTCATCGATAGAAGTAGCAAGCAACATTTAGGTGGAGGATGGGCTACTCCAAATGATGCCACTAGAGCTTTGGTAGGAACAGTTTCCACAGGTCTAGCTATCGCAGGTGGGGAGGTTGGAGAAGGCATCAAGGAAGGTGAGGAATTTACAAAGTCCAGTTTGAAGCTTGGTCAGCAGATGCACAAGGAGTATAAAGTGGAAGATGTAGTAGAAGGAATTGCTGTTAAAGAATATAGAGGCATTCCTGGAATAAGACCCGACTTTGTAAACTTCAGCACAAAGACTATATATGAGCTGAAACCTAACAATCCAAGAGCAATAAAACAAGGGTATAAGCAACTGGCAAAATATAAAGGAATTTTTGAAAAGCAATTGGGCGGGACATGGAAAACGGTATTAGATACCTATTAAATCTCTATAAATGAATAAAAATGATTTGATCAAACTACTGGACGGAATATTTTCCCCGCTTGGTTTTAAACGCAAAGGCAATAACTGGTTATTGAACGGAGAACAGCTTTCTAAAATTGTTAATATACAGAGATCAAGTTATAGCAATGCATTTTATATTAATTATGGATATATTATTCGGGCGCTACCTTTGCTTAATGTAAGGATGCACGTTGAGAATCGTTTGGCCTCGACAAGCAAAATCGAACAAAAAAGAATAACTAATTTGCTCGATTTTGAAATAGGGATAAATAAAGAAAAAAGATTAGCTGAATTGAAAGTGATTATAACCGAAAAAATAGTTGCACAAATGCAGTCCATAAATATTGAAGAAGAATTGCTTAACGAGTTAAGACAACGCTCTCACTTGAATGACATTTCTTTGATTGTCAAACGACATTTCAATTTACAAGAAGAAGAAGAAGGAGAAGAATAATAAAAATCATCATCATTATAGTATTTAACTATTCAGGTGGTAAATCGCTTAAATTCATTTAATGACGAGTATGTAATTACTTTAGATCGAGAATTTGTGTATGAAATATGATAATGGTGACTGCATGATAGGCAAGATGCTATTATTTAAATTACTATATTGCCTAGTATAAATGCTGGCTGATTATATGTTATGGATTAGAGAAATTGGCAGGTCTCAGATTGATTTTGTTGTACGTGCAAACCAATAACTCCTGGCAATGCAAATTTACCCAGCACATGAAGAAAATGAATAAGTTATATGGAATTAATTAAAAGGAGTACTAGCAAGCCGCACCAATTCATCATGGATGTTTTGCTTTGTGTTTTCTTGTCGTGTTTACAACAGATCTAATAGTGGCATAGTCCTTTGCCCCGTCTCCAGATTTAAATTGTCCTGAGACCTTTATATTGACTTTCACGTTCCTTATGGCACGTTCAGCATCATTATCCAAAAGTTTGGATAACATCACTTATCCAATCTTTATTATTATCCAAACTTTTGACACAATCAACTCATTTTCAATTAAGATCATTAAAAAAGTTTGGATAATAATTAGTGTATTTAGTCTATATTACTTGGTAAACCCAAATAAATCTACCAATTGGGATTGTACTCTAATTTTCATTTTTTGAGCATTGAGTTGGTAGATTCATCCTCCCAAATGATGACCACTCTTCTTTGTTATTTGACTCTTTCTTGCTAAATTATAGTCCTGTAAAGGATTTCAGCACTTAATAACATATCGATCCCATAGGATGATCATTGCCACTGCCACCATGCGCGCCCATTGTATTTCATGGCTTTCATGATCACTATAATTTATATACGTACTAATTGGATCTAATAATTCATACGTATTTCGCTCCAATTTCTAATTATTATTATCAATTTTTTTTGATACAATGCTGGTTACTAATCTGTTAAGCGAAAGGTTTGGGTAAGCGGCGTTGTTCTCAGGAGGAATATTTTTATCAGGATACTTTAGAAATAAAATATTTTGTCCTTGTGTTTATTAAGTCTTTTCCACATGGCAGCTATTTTGCCTGGCGCATTTCCCATTTGTTGATTAAGAATTATAGCGTCTCCAACCTGAGCTATGACCATAATGGCAATATACTGACAATGAATCAGTATGGTCTAAAATCAGGAAACACTTCAGCCTTGATTTATCAACTATACCTAGCAAGGGGTAAATTTGTGAGTTGGTAAATAAAAGAAAGAGTTGCAAATTTGTAATGACTAAAAAACAAAAAAATGCAAACTATTTCCAACAAGATCAGCGAAGCTGATATTGAAAAGCTAAGGTACGAACGATATTCATATCCAAGCACAATGGTTCAAAAAAGATTGGAAGTTGTGCTTCTTAAATTGACTACGGATTTAACCAATGAGGAAATTGGCAGTATTGCCGGGCTTCATTATAATTCTGTTTCCCGCTGGTTTAGAACTTACCAAGAATCTGGATTTGAGGGGTTATTGGCCAATAATTATGGCACTAACAAGAGTGAACTTGAAGCACATAAAGATATTATTCTTAAAGAGTTAGAAGCCACACCGCCATTAACGTCATCTGAAGCAGGAGTTCGAATCTTTGAAATGACGGGTTTAAAGCGTAGTGATCAACAGGTACGCACTTTTTTGAAGCGCCATGGGCTTAAATTTAGAAAATGTGGCCGCCACGACGAGGCAATGTTTCCATTTTAAAGGCACAAATGCAATAACAGTAGCTGATTATACTACTGGTTCCAATGAGTATTTGCTATCAGATGCCAATAAAAAGATTTCCGGAATTTTCACTGAATTTTTAAAATTGACCAAACATATTACAGCAACAGGCAAACGTTACTTTCTGGCGGTATTTCCATTATTACTTATCGTTTAAAATGAATGCGTGCTATATCGGTTTAGAAGATGTCTTTGAAGATCGCAAAAGAAATTAGTGAGATTCCATCTAGGCAGGAAATCAAGGCAATTTAACTTCAAAAAGTTCATTACAGATGTCGTATCTATTTCTAAGGAGACTAGATACCTTAAGTATTGCCAATAAAAAAGCCATCTGCTACTTCCTAACAGATGGCTATTAATTTTATTCCTAATAACCTACGTAAATTGTGGTTTAGCCAACTTTTCCTATAATTATTTCATTCCTAATCTACTCGGCTTTCTCTGTGGTATCAGCAGCAGGTGTAGCAGCTGCCGGGGCAGGAACTTCCATTTTATGCTCTTCCGGGGTTTCATGACCTTCATGACCTTCATGACCTTCTTCAGCTGGAAACTCCATTGGCAGTTGTGCACGCTCAACATGGTAGGGATCCATTCTGGCTCTTAGATTCTTATAAGACTGACCATCACCCAGAAAAGCAGAAATAAACCAGATAAATAATAGGGCAGGAATGGCGATTACCATAATCATATTACGGACTTCATGACGCAGGTGCATAAAGTAGCCGATAATATAAAAAGCCTTCCAAAGCATCAGTGCCATCACCACGCCTTTCACCAGATGTCTTTTCAAACTTTCCTCAGGCCAAGGCATCATTAAAAATCCAAGCAGTAACTCAACCACCGTCAAAATAGACAGGTATAAAGTAATCCTCCAGATTTCTCTTTTCACTTTTTTGGAATCAAACGCATGTGCATGTGTGTGTCCGCCGCTCTCTAATTGTTCTAAATTTGACATGTATAATGAATTTGTAGCAAATTAATAGGTTGAATTAAACCAGATAAAAACAGGTAAATACGAATACCCAAACCAGATCCACAAAGTGCCAGTATAATCCAGCCTTCTCAATCATCAAATAATGCCCACGCTGCTCAAACTTATCACATAAAGTCATAATCAACATGATCACATTGATACACACACCGGAGAATACGTGGAATCCGTGGAAACCTGTAATCGTAAAGAAGAAGTTGGTAAAGTTTTGTGTAGACTGTGTACCATTAGAATTTGCAAAAGGATTTGCACCCCACCAGGCACCTTCATGGTATAAGTGGGTCCATTCCCAGGCCTGACAACTCAAGAAAATCAAACCACCGATAATAGTTAAAATCAGATATCTGACCACATCCTTTTTATTCATTTCCTTACCGGCCTGTACAGCCAGTACCATGGTAACGGAGCTGATGATCAGGATAAAGGTCATCAAACTTACAAAAGCCAAAGGCGCACTACTACTGATACCTGGAAACTTGCTAAAAGCAACGTTTGGATCAGGCCAGCCAATGGTGGCAAACCTGGTCGTTCCATAAGCTATCAGTAATCCACCAAAGGTAAAGGAGTCACTCAGCAAAAAGAACCACATCATCAATTTGCCATATTCTACTTTAAAGGGACTGCTACCACCGCTCCATTTGCTCGGTTTCTCAGTATGTATTGCTGCTGTATGTGCCATAGTAAAGAATAAAAATGAATTATCTTATTTTTTAATACTTCTTAATTTTCTTTCATTTAATCTGTCTGTTCTACATAAAACTAAAGAACAAAAACAGATAAATCCATAATATATCTACAAAATGCCAATAGATCGCAACGATCTCAATAGGCGTTTTATCATAACGTTTTACTTTAGTGCCATAGGCCCTAAAAAAGATGATCATTAAAGCAATAATACCACCCAGTACATGCAATGCATGTAATCCTACAATAATCCCCAAGAAGGACGCGGATGCATTACTGCCAATACCAAAGATCTGAATGCCCCTTTCATGAAGCTGCGTAAATCCGTACAATTGCAAAGCCGCAAAAAGTAATCCCAAGATCATTGTGACGGTAATTAGATTCTTATATTTCTTACGCTCATGTGCTTTAAAATTTTTTAAAGCCAGATGCATCGTCAAAGAACTCACCAAAATAACCACAGTAGACACCCAAAAAATTGATGGCAGACCAAATTCCATCCAATTACTAAAAGTCCGCTTTACAACATAGGCACTAGTGAGTCCCGCAAACATCATGACAATACTTGCCATGCCAACCCATAATAAAAACTTATGGGGATGCAACTTGCCTTTATTTTCTAAAACACTCACGGTTGTCATTTAAAATGTTTTGCTTACCGCCGACAGTAATGCTAAGAGTACCACCGGCAAATAAATATAACTACTGAACATCACCCTTCTGGCAGACTTCACATCCATATTTACATACAGTCTGATGCATTGTACCACCATAAACAAATTGCAGATAAGCACAATAGCAAAACTGATCTTGCCAGCCAGCGTGCCTGCATCATTCAAAGGATGTCCACCACCCAGCGGTACAAATGCCAGCATACCGACAGGCACCATCAAAGCCGCGTAAACGACCGCTTTCATGGCAGTGCTTTTCGTTGGCCCTTTATCAGAAGGTAGTAATTTAAATCCAGCCTTGGTATAATCCCCATGTGCCACCCAGGCAATTGCCCAGAAATGCGGAAACTGCCAAAGAAATTGAATTAAAAACAATACAAGACCGCCGTACCAACTATTATCTCCACCCGCTACAAATCCCGCCACCCAGCCAATCAAACATGGAAAAGCACCCGGAAACGCCCCTACCAATACCGCAATAGAACTTTTTTTCTTCAGCGGTGTGTAGATATAGGCATAAAGAAACATACTGAAGGCAGAGATAATGGCCGACTGCGCATTAAAGCAGTACCACATCATCACAACCCCTAATATCCCGGAAACATAGGCAAAAATCAGCGCATTTTGTTGACTGATCCTACCTGCAGCCACCGGTCGTCCTGCAGTACGTTTCATCAAAGCATCCGTATCCTTTTCAACGGCCTGATTGATGGCATTGGCGGCACCCGTTACGAGTAACCCCGCTACAAAGAGCTCTATAATCTTTGCCACATTGGATACCAACGTATTGGGTGACAAAAGATAACTAATTACACAGGAAAAGACCACCGTAAAACTCAACGTAAATTTTGTAAGCGTCATATAGTCTTTAATCAAGACATTTAGCTTACTCGGAGTCGTATTCGTATTGGCATTAACACTTTCCTGTTTCAAAAATCTTATTTTTTGCATGGAGACTGCTTAAGGCAGTCTCCATGATATTATTCAATTTCAAGGGCTTACATTTTGTAAACTAAGCCTTAACACCTCGTTTCTGCTCTTCTTCTACCTTAATACCTGTAAATGCGGCCGAAGTATAGGCTGGATTGTCTTCTTCTCCTACAGGCACTGTCTGAGGGATAAAGTCATGACCGTCTTTACTATAGTCATAAGGCCAACGGTGTACTTCAGGGATTTCACCAGGCCAGTTGCCGTGTCCCACTTTGATAGGCGTTGTCCATTCCAGCGCATTTGATTTCCACGGATTTTTTACTGTCATTTTTCTTCCTTTGAAAATAGAATGGAAGAAGTTGAACAGGAATAAGAACTGAGCCGCAAAGGTGATAATCACACAGATACTGATAAATTTATTCAATTCACCAAATTGTTTGAAACTTTCCCAGGTGCTATAATCATAATACCTTCTTGGCATACCAGCCAACCCTTCATAGTGCATTGGCCAGAAAATCAGGTAAGCACCTACCAGGGTGATCCAAAAGTGAATATAACCTAAAGTATTATTCATGTGACGGCCATACATCTTAGGGAACCAATGGTAAACCCCACAGAACATACCAAAGAAGGCAGCCACACCCATTACCAGGTGGAAGTGCGCAATAATGAAATACGTATCATGGATATGGATATCAATGGCAGAGTTACCCATATAAATACCTGTCAAACCACCAGAAATAAAGACACTCACAAAGCCGATCGCAAAGAGCATTCCCGGCGTAAATCGCAGATTACCCTTCCACAGTGTGGTCAGCCAGTTAAATACCTTAATGGCCGACGGCACTGCAATAAGCAAGGTTAAGAGTACAAATATCGATCCTAGGAACGGATTCATCCCCGTTACAAACATGTGGTGTGCCCATACCAAAAAGGCCAGCACAACAATGGCGAACATAGACATCACCATGGCTGAATACCCAAAAATCGGTTTACGTCCATTGGTAGACATGACCTCAGATGCAATCCCCATTGCGGGCAGGATGACAATATAAACCTCTGGGTGACCCAGGAACCAGAATAAGTGTTGATAGAGAATTGCATTACCACCTTCATGTGGTAAAGCACCAACACCATTAATATAAATATCTGACAAGAAGAAACTTGTACCAAAATGACGATCAAAAATCAACAGGATAAATCCAGAAAACAACACTGGGAAAGAAAGTACACCCAGAATAGCCTGCAGGAATACCCCCCAGGTACTCAGTGGCATACGCATCATGCTCATGCCCTTGGTACGCATATTTAGTACGGTAGAGATATAGTTCAGACCCGCCAGTAACTGTGATACAACAAACAGAATCAGCGACGCCAACCATAAGTCCATACCCGTTTTAGAACCGGGAGAAGCATCTCCCAGGGCACTTAAAGGAGGATAGGCAGTCCAGCCACCAGCAAATGGACCGGTCTGAACAAAGAAAGAGCTCAACATAATCACACTGGCTGTAAAGAAGAACCAGTAGCTCAACATATTCATTAGCGGAGATGCCATATCACGTGCACCAATCTGCAAAGGAATCAAAAAGTTCGCAAAAGTACCAGAAAGGCCCCCTGTCAATACAAAGAAGATCATTACGGTACCGTGAATGGTCGTCAGTGAATAGAACGCTTCTGGTGTAATATGACCATTTTTCGCCCAATGCCCGATCACCGTAGAAAGCCAAGGAAAAGAGGTATCCGGGAACCCCAGTTGCAGCCTGAATAAAACAGACATAAAACCTCCAATACAAGCCCAAATGATACCAGTAATCAAAAACTGTTTACCGATTGTCTTATGGTCCTGGCTGAAGATATATTTTGTAATAAAAGATTGCTTATGGTGATGCGCCTCTCCATGGTCACCTGCCACATGAAGTGCGGCAGCTCCCGTCTGTATTACAGCTTCGTTGTTCATGATTGTATCTTTAAAAAATTCAATTACTTTATCAGTACGTAATAGTAATATCTATCTATCTATCTATCTATCTATCTATCTATATATATATATATATATAGATAGATATATAATTATCCTTAATCTCTCTAATTATCTGAGCGCCAGGGCTGCGGTATCTCTAGTCGTTCGCACTGCTGCTGTAGCAGCAGCAGGAGCGGCCGTTGAATCCGTCGCGGCAGGTTGCTGATTTGCTGGATCTTTGTCTGGGAAAGCAGCAAAATATGCTGGTTTCTGTTTAGCCATAATCACATCATATTCCTGCTGGGTAACCACCTCTATCACCGCCCGCATGGAGTAGTGACCATTGCCGCAGAGCTGATCACAGGCCAGCTCATAGGTATAATTCGGGTTACCGGTTATTTTTTTCATTTCCTCGGTTGTATACTTAGGCGTAAACCAAAGTCTGGTAGGTGTACCTGGCACCGCGTCCATTTTTAACCTGAACTGCGGCAACCCTACGTCATGAATAACATCCTGAGAGTTGATCAGTAATTCTACCGGTTTGTTTTTCACAAGATACAAAGTACCCGTGATAATATCATCAAAACAAGCAGGATCCGCCTTTTGTTTTAACGCACCATTATCTTTCCAGATCAATCCTAATGTATTGGAGTTGGCCGGGTCGATATCCCTAAAGTATTTTTTCCCAAACACACCATCCGCTCCCGGATATCTAAAGTTCCATTGAAACTGGTGTCCGGTAACTTCTACCTGCATCGCATTTTTAGGCGCATCTCCCGTAAAGAGGAACCAGCTGCGTAGACCATAAACGATCAAAATAAGTAATACGATGGTAGGGACCGATGTCCAGATGATTTCCATGGTATTATTATGAGGAAAGTAATAGGCTTTCTTGTTTTCCTTATATTGATACCGGAAGGCAAACCAGAAAAGTAAAATCTGGGTCGCGAAGAACACAATACCCGTCAAGATTAAAGTAATCCAAAACAGGTGATCCACCTGTTCTCCTTCGATACTGGCCGATCCTTCAACCAAAGTAGTTCTGGGGTAGAGTAATTTGTTACACCAATAAACGCCGATCAGCCCCAGAATCAAAAATACGATCATGAGCGCACCATTGACCTTATTGCTCTGTTTAAAGGATTGCTCTTCGCCTTTCAGCACGGATACATACTCACTTGCTTTAGCAATCTGGAAGATCACTATCACAATCAAGAGGAAGGCGGCGATGGTAAAAAACATTGACATAATGTATATTGCTTAAAATATTTTTCTAAATCAGATTTTGACGTGCGTACTTTTTAGTATTTAGGTATGGTGTATGATACTTTCCTTCAGGAACGGATGATACTTTGGTACCAAAGGCCGTTTTGTCAGCGCCTTACCCACAGTATAAATCAATATACCTACAAAAAGTGCTGCGATTCCAAAATCCAACCAACCCAGCGTGATATGCTTAGCTGAGATACTACCCATAATGATCTGGTAGAAATCCAGCCAGTGACCAAAGAGTAACAACACAGCCATAAAGGTCATCATGGTATAGTTACGCTTTGCAGGTCTGGACATCAGAATCAAAATCGGACATACAAAGTTAATAACTAAATTCAGGAAAAAGACCCCTTTGTATTCCCCTTGTACACGATGTTTAAAATAAATGGTTTCTTCCGGTATGTTTGCATACCAGATTAACAGGTATTGTGCAAACCAAATATATGTCCAGAAGATGGAGAACGCAAACAGGAATTTACCCAGATCATGCAGGTGTTCCTGATTGGTCAACTCTAAATATCCTTTGTTTTTAAGATATATAACAAATAACGTAATCAGTGCCAAACCACCTACAAAGCTACTGGCAAATATATACCAGCTATACATGGTAGAGTACCAGTGTGGATCCAGACTCATCAGCCACATCCAAGGAGTAACACAACCGGCAGTAACAGCGAACCAGGCTAGGAATAAACCAGCATTCACCGTTTTGCGCCAGATAAATTTCTGTCCTTCCTGTGCACCTAAATATTTTGTATCCGCTTCTGAGGTGATTTTACGCATTCTGGCACCCAGTAAAGCCCAAAGACCAATAGAGGCCACTGTCCAGAGGATAAAAAACGGAGCATTCAAAAAGCCATGCTTATGTGTTAAAATTGCATCATGTTTAACCAATTCAGCATCTGTCCAGTGGTAGATATGTGAATGAGAAACAACCAGACTAATCATTAAAATACCGGCAATCAACCCAAAAATGGGCATTGCCGCAGAAATGGCTTCAGAGACCCTGCTAAAGGCAATCTGCCAGGCAGACATACCCAAGGTCAGGGCACAGATAAAGAACATTGCGATATTGGTAATCAAAAGGAAAAATACCGCATTGTACATAATAGTACCCCAGAAGTTGGCGCTCACCTGCGGATCACTGCTCATTCCCATGGTAAAAAAACCAATCAGAAAGGCAAGAATCCCCACGCCTATCAGTCCAAAGGACCAGGTTTTCATCTTGGCTGGAATTACAAATTGTGTTTTTATTGATGCCATCTTATATCGTATATAATGTTTAACTATAATTTTTAAAGCTGCGCTTTATTTTATTTAACCCTTATAAACTATTTTTTGTTTTTATTTAGCAGCAGCTAATGCCGTTGTGTCTGCTATATCTGCCGGATCAACCGGAATCCCCTCTGCCTCATGTTGTCTGGCCTTGATATAATGAACAAGCTGCCAACGTTGCTTACGGCTCAGCTGAGAAGCGTAGCTTCCCATCATACCTTTACCATACTCAATAGAATAGAACATCTGCCCTTCTGGCATTTTAAGGACAATTGGATCACCTAACAGATTTTTTGGTGCTGCCGAGAAAGGACCGTTACCGTCATTATAAAGCGGACCATTACCATCCATTTTAGCGCCATGGCAAATACCACAATTGATCAGATACAACCGGTGAATTTCAGTGGTTTCATCTGCTGTCAAAGGACCTTCCGGATTAGCAAGTGCTCTGGAGGCCACATAATTGGTCGTATCGCCAGTAGCATCTTTCGCCAGCGGGAAAGGCAAATCCTCTCCAACTGATATAGTACCTGCAACAGGCTGATTGTTGTAAAATATTTTGCGGCCAGCTTCTGCCTCATTTTCAGTGAACTGAGTGGAGTCTCTCTGGGCATATGTCTCATATGCTCTGCTGTAGAACATATCCGGCATATAAACACGTCCCGGATCACGTCTTACACCACTACCACAACTTACCAGGGCGGCCCCGCTAATGAAAATAAGTGCTATGACAGATAATTTTTTCATCCTCATATTTGATTTCTGTATAAAAAGCCGAATCATAACGGCTAGAATTTAAAATTAATTTGCGATGCGATAACTCCACACACAGCTTATAATACTTCCACTGCATTTTCGTTGATGATCTGCTGCTCTTTATCAAAGCGGCCCCACCACCAGCCGGCTTCAGCCTCCTGGATTTCAACACCAACGGTGCCTTTATCATCAAAGAATCTTTCCAGTTCCGCTACATCGGTCTGCGGCGTACATTCAACGGCCAGTACAAAAATGTCATCAGTCTGCCTTGGATGGAATATATGCTTTTTAACAAATGGAGCCAATTGACATAACCAGCAAAAAGTATATACCATACCAACCGCTGCAAACAGTACCGTCAACTCGAATGTAATCGGAATGAAGGCTGGTAAGGCAAAATGGGGTTTACCATCATAAATCTGAGGCCAGTCAGATACGAAAATCCAGGACATACAACCCAGTGCCGTACAAGTACCCAGGATACCATAGATAAAACCTGCTGTATGTAAACTGGTTTCTCTTAGCCCCATTACCTGATCCAGACCATGCATCGGGAAAGGTGTATACACGTCATGAATTTTGTATCCGGCCTTGCGGGTTTTCTCCACCGCAGGGAACAGATTTGCTTCTTCATCAAAACTCGCTACAACAAATTTCTTTTTTGCCATTGTATTTTCAATTAAGCGCTTAGTACATTAAACCCTCACGCTATGAATGAAATCTTTTTATATTATACTATATATACTACTCGTTACTTTGTCTCCCCAATTAGTGCGCATATTCATGTGCAAATACCTCAGGTTCTTTTGCTTCCACCGGTGCAACAGCCCATTTGTGGTTGTCCCCGGAAGTTTTCGCAATACTCTTGATTTCCGCAATGGCGATAACCGGGAAATACTTGGAGAACAGGAAGAAACAAGTAAAGAATAAACCAAATGTACCAATATAGAAGCCCATTTCCCAAATGGTCGGGTGATAGTACACCGTCCAGGCAGATGGAACATAGTCTCTGTAAATTGAGGTAACGATGATCACAAAACGTTCAAACCACATACCGATATTCACAATGATACTCATAAAGAAAGTAACAAACAGGTTACGTCTCATTTTACGGAACCAGAAGATTTGCGGGCTTAATACGTTAAAGGCAATCATCCCCCAGTAACTCCAGCCCAGTGGACTGAAAAGATCGGCTCTGCTATAGAAGAATGCATAAGCTTCATAGCGGTTGCCACTATACCAGGCAATAAAGAGTTCAGAAAGATAAGCCACCCCTACGATAGATCCCGTCAACACAATTACCTTATTCATGGCCTCAATGTGCCCGATAGTAATATACTGTTGTAAATTCATCATCTTACGCACGATGAGCAGCAGTGAGTTTACCATCGCAAACCCAGAGAACACCGCACCAGCAACAAAGTAAGGCGGGAAGATCGTTGTATGCCATCCCGGGATAACAGAGGTCGCAAAGTCAAAGGATACGATTGTGTGTACAGAAAGTACCAGTGGTGTCGCCAGACCGGCTAAAACCAAAGACAAGGCTTCATGTCTTTGCCAGTGTTTGGTGGAACCTGTCCATCCAAAAGAAGCGATACCGTATAATAATTTTCTAAGTTTGGTCTTCGCACGGTCACGAACCGTAGCAAAATCAGGCAAAAGCCCTGTATACCAGAATAATACAGAAACTGTAAAATAAGTAGAGATCGCAAATACGTCCCAAAGCAGTGGAGAGTCAAAGTTAGGCCATAAAGGACCACGTGTATTTGGATAAGGCATTACAAAAAACCCATCCCATACGCGTCCCATGTGGAAAATCGGGAACTGACCAGCACACATTACCGCAAAGATCGTCATCGCTTCTGCCGCACGGTTAACCCCAGTACGCCATCCCTGACGGAACAGCAACAGGATCGCAGAGATCAATGTACCGGCGTGACCGATACCAACCCACCACACGAAGTTAGTGATATCCCAGCCCCAACCCACGGTCTTATTCAGATTCCACTGACCAATACCATATACCACTTCGGTATAGACACTGATCACGCCAAAAAGCAAAAGACAGAGGGCGATGAAAAACCCGATGTACCATAGTTTACCCGGCTTTACTTCAATGGGTGCAACAAGATCTTCCGTAATCTGATGGTACGATTTGCTGCCCTTCACCAAGGGTTCTCTGAGTTCTGATTCGTATTTAAATAATGACATTCGGTTTCGTTTATAACCAATAAATAATTATTATTAAATGCTAATTAAGCTGTTGGAGTTTCTGGCTCCTTCACATCTGTATTACGCACTTTTGCAAAATAGTTGACATTTGGCATGGTGTGTAATTGTTCCAGAGAATGGAATAATCTAAGTGGATTTTCTCTTCTAACTTTAGAAATTGCACTGTTTTTGTCATTGGCATTACCAAAGACGATACAATCGCTGGCACATGCCTGCTGACAGGCGGTTTTAACATCCCACTCATTATTCTCACCGGATTTAAGCGGTCTGCTTTCTTTTTTAGCTTTCAGCTTACCATCCTGCAAACGCTGCACACAGAAAGAACATTTTTCCATTACACCACGGGAACGAACAGTCACATCCGGATTCAACACCATTCTGGAAAGATCTTCATTTCTATCATGAACGGTTGCATCCAATTTACCCACAGTCGTCTGATCCTGGTTATTAGGGAAAGAATCTGCTCCGGTATAGTCAGCCCAGTTAAAGCGACGTACTTTATATGGACAGTTATTGGCGCAATAACGTGTACCGATACAACGGTTATAGGCCATCTGGTTCAGTCCTTCTGTACTGTGGTTGGTGGCATTCACCGGACACACGTTTTCACAAGGTGCATTATCACAATGTTGACAGAGCATTGGCTGGAATACAACGTTTGGATTGTCAACATCACCTGTATAATAACGGTCAATACGTAACCAGTGCATATCATGGAATCTGGCGACTTCATCCTTACCTACGATAGGAACATTGTTTTCAATGTTACAGGCAACGACACATGCACCACAACCATTACAGGCATTCATATCCACGCTCATTCCCCAGTGAATCCCTGGTTTGTCATAATATGGATAAATCGTACCCTGCTTTTCAAAATTCTCAATACCGCCATAAGGTTTAAGTTCCTCTTCGCGGTCTCTTAATATTTCTTTTGGATCTTCCTGGAATTCAGGGAGATTGAGTACTTTCAACACTTCAGTACGTTTGCCGCCGATTACGGAATCATAACGGTCATGTACCTGAATCTGTGCAACTTTAGATTTTTTCCCTGTTTTCTCGATCTTAATATCGTATTGCTCAAATACAGTTGCACCATTTAATAACTGAGCCAGTGGATAGGCATTTTTGCCATATCCGTCAGCTGCTTTACCGATCTTACCGGTACGGCCGTAACCGACTGCAATACCTACGGTATTAGGGTGCGTGCCTGGGATAACCAAAATTGGTAATTCAATGCTCACATTGCCAGCCGTTACTTTAACAACGGGTTTTTCCGGATGTACTTCGTATTCATCCGCACGTCCTTCTCTGTAGATATCAATATCCAACAGTTCCAAAGCCATTGCCGGAGACATCATCACATAGTTGTCCCAGGTTGCTCTGGAGATCGGATCCGGCATTTCCTGTAAAAATGGATTGCTGGCTCCCTGACCTTCCCCAATAGCTATTTTCTGATAAAGAACTAGTTCATATTTACCAGCTTTCTTTTTACTGCTTACAGCAGTCAGTGCCGGCGCAACAGCTGCGCTGTTAAAGGCGGCGGCCGCTGGGGCTGCAGCTGGTGGGTTAATTACCCCGCTTTGAATGGTTTTGAGCCACATCGTTTCGCCACCACCCAGTTTTGTCATCCAGTAGGTCTTCAAAAAAGTTTCATAATCTGAAGGTTCTCCAGCCCATTTCAACAGGCTATCCTGCCATTGACGGGTTTTAAACAGTGGATTGATGGTTGGCTGAATAAAGCTATAATGCCCTGTTCTTGGTTCGGCATCACCCCAGCTTTCCAGGAAGTGGTTGCTAGGCACCACATATTTACAAAGCTGCGTCGTCTCGTCTGCTTTCTCATTTAATGAGATCGTTGTGCGGACTTTTTTAAGTGCACTGACAAAATCATCGCTTTTCTGCCAGCTATAGGCAGGATTGGCATTGTAAACGACTAATGTAGCAACGCTGCCGGCTTTCATATCACTTAACAGCTGTGTGAATTCGCTGTCAGTGCCCTGGCGGGTATTATTAAGTATGCTCCAGTCAATGGTGGTTCCGTTTGAACCTAAAGCTTCATTAATGGCATTCACAACAATCTGGACATTTTTATCCTGACTGCCGCTAACCACCAGTGAAGCTCCTTTATTATCCAGCAAGTCTTTGGCGACTTTCTGGATACCGGCTTTCAATTTTGCATCCTGAATGCCACTTACGCTACCGCCATTTACGGCGCTGAGTAAAGCAGCTGCCACCAGACCTAATTCGGAAGGACGGGTCTGGAAACGCTCATCCGCACTTGCACCAGTCGGGCTCAAAATACCTTCAAACTGGTAGTGTTTGCTCATTTTAATGTCTTTCTCATTGATCTTACGACCAGCAGCATACTGCTTAGAGAATTGAACAGGCGCCACCCAGCTACCTAAGAAGTCAGCTGCCAGACCAACAATGATCTTCGCTTTATCGAAATGATAAGAAGGGATGGCTTTTTTACCGTAGCTAGAGCTAGCCTCGTTGGCTTCCAGCATGCCACTATAAGAAACACTGTTATAAGTGACATGGCGGCTGCCAGGATATTTAGCGATAAATTTATTAATTACTTCCAGCGTGGTAGGAGAAGTAACCGGTGTCGTGAGAATCACGCCGGGGCCACTGATTGCCTGGCTGATGGATTTATCGATGGCATCAAAAGTTACTTCTTTCCCATCAATAGTGGGGAAACGCAGCCTGGCCGTATTGTATAATTCAATAACGGAAGCCTGCAGGCGAGCGGAAGTACCACCATTAGTTACGGCACTAAGCTCATTGCCTTCCAGCTTGATAGGGCGTCCATCTCTTACTTTAGCCAGTACACTGATCGCATCACCATCTTCTACATAAGTAGTTGCGTAGTAATTGGCGACACCTGGTACGATATCCTCTGGTTTATTGGCAAATGGAATAACCTTACGAACGGGCGTCTCACAACTGGCAGCCAGCGCCGCAGCAGCTGTTGAAAAACCTAAATATTTTAAAAAATCTCTTCTGGGCGTTGGCGCGCTTAAAAACCCGCCGTCTACTTCTTCAAAAGGAAGTAAGTCTTCGGGGAATTCGTTTTTGTTTGCGTCCTGAAATGCTTTTGAATTTCCACGCTCACCAAAACTTTGCCAATGTTTTTTGTTCGCCATTTATCGAAATTTGAAAAATTTAAAAAGTATATGATTGAATTTGATAATCGATGGTTCAGATTAATAGTGACATTTCTGACACTCAGTACCACCAATCATTTCCACTGTGATTCCTTTTGCAGAATCAATGGTTCCGTTCTTCAATCCTTCGTGATATTTTTGATATATGCTATAAAATCCGTTGTCTTTAAACTGTACATCCGTTGTACGGTGACAGTTAATACACCATCCCATACTTAATGGAGCAAATTGTTTCACTTCATCCATTTTGGTGATATCACCATGACAAGTCTGACACTGTACTTTACCTACCATTACGTGTTGGGAGTGATTGAAGTAGACGTGATCAGGCAATTCATGGATGCGTACCCATTCAATGGGTTTTGCTTTGGAAGCGTCCCAAGGCTGTCCTTGTACATAACCAGCGTATTTATATAATTTCTGGATTTCTGCAGAACCGTCAACCTCTTTGCCTTCAGCTGTAAAGAGTTTTGGTCCAGTGTACTCTGTAATGGCCATATGACAGTTCATACAAACATTTACAGAAGGAATCGTGGCATGTCTGCTATATTGTGCATTGGTGTGACAATACAGACAGTTGATCTGATTTATACCGGCATGCACTCTATGAGAGTAGAAAATCGGCTGTTTGGGTTCGTAATTCTGCGTCCGCCCCAGCCCGATAGCGCCACTTGCCAACCAATAACCAATATAAATAAAGATTAATATGGCAATAACTGCTATAAATTTCTTGTTTCTGTAAAAAGGAATGGGTCCGATTACCGGATGACCTTCTTTCTTATTGGAAAGTCTTTTAAGGCTGCTGTTTACCTGAAGCAGGATAAAAGCAACAATAGCCAATACACAGGTTAATACGACATATAACAAAGTATTATCGGAACGCTGACCAGCACCTTGTGCGGCTGTAGCTGCAGGAGCAGCTGCCGGCTTCTTGGCTTCTTCTACCTTGATGTAATCCAAAATGGCATCTACATCTTTATCAGATAAAATACCCTCAAAATGCGTCATCGGGGTCTTGTTCCATTTAGCAAACAGATCATCTGCATACTTGTCCCCGGATGCGAGGACTTTGGAACTGTTGTGTACCCAGGCAATTATATGCGCCCGGTCTGGCCAACGGTCTTCAACACCCGCCAGTGCAGGACCCGTCATATCTTTATGGACGTTGTGACAAGAAGCACAATTTGCTGTAAATAAAGCCTTGCCATCCTGCGCTTTTACCTGATGCGCGAACGACAACAAAATGATTAAACTAACAATTAAACCAACCTTCTCGGTTACTTTTCTTAAGTGGATCATATTCACAATTCAGTTGTTGGAATGTGGAGAAATATCCCTGACAGCCGCAAAAATATGACACGAAATTGACAAAAGAACATCCAACCATTATTTTTTTAAATAACTCTGAGGGAAAATATCGCTATAACCTAATAGGCATAGGGCTTATAGAAGTAATTAAGTCTTCAATAATTTTTTAGTTTCTTTGAAGGTAGCTATTAAATTTAAACAAATAACTGGCTGATTTCAACTAATTGACAGACCTTTGTCATATGCATAAAAAAACGAACATGGCGATTTTCGCCTCTGGGGCAGGCTCTAATGCAGAGAAGATCATGGAGCACTTTAAAAATCACCCAATTGTCGCTGTTAAACTGGTGCTTTCCAGCAAAAAAAATGCAGGCGTACTACAAAAGGCTGAAAAATTTGGTGTTGACACTATCATATTGGATAAAAACAACTTCTTTGATACTAATATATATGTAAAGGAACTGCAAGCAAAGGATATCGATATCATTATACTAGCGGGTTTCTTATGGAAAGTGCCGTCCAACCTGGTTGCTGCGTTCCAAAACCGAATTATCAATATTCACCCTGCACTTCTACCTAAATATGGCGGTAAAGGCATGTATGGCCATTTTGTGCATGAAGCAGTTATCCAGGCAAAAGAAAAAGAGTCTGGGATCACCATTCACCTGGTTGATGAAGCCTATGATCATGGGAAACATTTATTTCAGGCCAAATGTGCCGTCGCTCCCACCGATACCCCCGACGACCTCGCTGGCAAAATACACATTTTAGAGCACCAGTATTTTCCAACGGTCATAGACAATTATATTGAAGAACATCCTGCACTTTTTTCCAATATCTGAATTGGTTCAAACAAACCCATGGATAAAATAGCCAAAGGGTCAAGGGATCAAGGGTTAGTATAGAGAAAATCGGCTGAAGCCACTATCTAAACTATTAATAAACAGGAGTTTAAGAAAACAAAATGGCCTTCTATCTTGGAATAGAAGGCCAAAGAAACCAAATCATCTCATCATTAAACAAAAAGACTATGTCGTTTATCTAAGAGCAAGGTAGAGATAGTTTTAATACTAACAAATATTTGTTTTATAATTTTTATTTTATTTAACATATAATAACACATACAAATATAATGGCACTCTTGTTACACATCGATTCTGCAGTTGGTGAAGCCTGCATAAGCCTGGCTGATGCAGATCAAATCCTGGCAGAATTAACCCATAAGGAGCAAAAATCCCACGCATCTTTCCTTCAACCTGCGATAAACAACATATTAGAAAAAGCTGGCAAGCATCTATCTGAAATCGATGGTATTTCTGTGAGCGCAGGGCCAGGTTCATATACAGGGCTAAGAGTCGGACTGGCATCTGCCAAAGGCATCTGTTTCACCTTAAACAAACCGCTGATTTTATTAAATACACTAGAGATCATGGCGGAAAAGATCATACTGGCGCAGAAAAATCCACAGGATATGCTGTATGCCCCTATGATAGATGCCCGGCGAATGGAAGTTTTTACAGCGCTTTATGACCACCAGTTAGGACAGCTATTGGCGCCCGGCGCTTATTTATTGGATGGCAAGGAATTTGTACTGCCTTTTCAACATCGAGACAAGCAAATCTGCTTTTTTGGTTCGGGCATGGATAAATGGCAGGAAATCTGTCCTCGCGGCAATTATTCCTTTTTATCATTGCCAGGAGGAAGTGCCGCGCAAAACGCATTAGCACAGCAGTATTACGCAGAAAAACGTTTTGCAGATGTGGCATATAGTGAGCCTTTATATTTTAAATCATTCTATACAACCGCCAAAATTCAAGAGGGACTTTAAATATGTTAAAAATATGTCATTTTAATATATATATTCAAGCAAAACAGTAAATATTGTATAACTTTATACATTAATTTATAACCGATTATTAAAAATATCTATTTATAATATGAGCAACGCAGCGCAAACCATCATTATCAAGGATACAAAAAGTCAAGAAGAAATCACGATAGATTTCCTGAGAATGAAAAAGGCCGCGTTAATCCTACGCGCAATTAATCACAAGCTCCGCCTGCAGATTATTAAACTCATTCAGGAAAATGAAAAGATCACTGTAACAGAGATCTACGTAAAACTGAGGTTAGAACAATCTGTCGTTTCTCAACATTTAGCAATCCTTAGAAGAGCCGCTTTGGTAGTCACCCAAAGAGATGGCAAATTCATCTATTATACGATCAATTACAATAGAATGGCAGAATTGGTCACTTTTGTAGACGAATTGCTAAAATAACTTGTTACCAATAGAATTTCTATTCGTATTAACGTACTGTCCTTAAAGTCGTGTTGTACCTTTGTGTGCAACACTAAATTTGTTTCATGTATATACAACAATTATATACCGGTTGTCTAAGTGAAGCTGCTTATTACATCGAGAGCGATGGACAAGCAGCCATCATTGACCCAATGCGGGATACACATGCTTATACCCAATTAGCAAGTGACCGAAAAGCTGAAATTAAATATATTTTTGAAACGCATTTTCATGCGGACTTCATCAGTGGCCATCTGGATCTGCAAAAGGCCACTGGCGCCCCTATTATCTATGGGCCTGAGACCAAGGCCGATTTTGCGGTGGAAGTTGCCAGCGATCACCAGCTATTTCCATTAGGTAAATGCATGATTGAAGTTTTACACACACCTGGTCACACCCTGGAAAGCGCTTGTTACTTGCTGCGTGATGAGCATGACAAGCCTTATGCACTCTTTACAGGCGACACTCTCTTTGTAGGGGATGTAGGTAGACCGGACCTGGCTCAAAAGGGAGCAGAGCTGACCAAAGAAGATCTGGCAGGCATGCTTTATGATAGCCTGCAATCCAAAATCGTTACCTTACCGGATGATGTATTGGTCTATCCTGCCCACGGGGCAGGCAGTAGTTGCGGTAAAAACCTGGGGCCGACTACTTATAGCACCATAGGGGAACAAATACAGACCAATTATGCCCTGCGAGCTGAAAATAAAACAGCTTTCATAAAAGCGGTCACCACGGATCTGCCGGAACCACCCAGCTACTTCCCTATTAATGCAGCCATCAATAAAAAGGGCTATATAGGGTTAGATGATGTATTGGAAAAAGCCTTACAACCACTTTCACCAACTACGTTTAGAGATACAATCCAAACCGAGGACGTTTGGGTCATTGATACCCGGGACAACCAAGTCTTCACGCAAGGTTTTGTACCCGGATCCGTCTTTATTGGGTTAAATGGCCGTTTCGCTGAATGGGCCGGCAGTCTGATACCATTTGATAAAAATTACTGCTGATCACTGATCCGGGTATGGAAAACGAAGCCATGACCCGTCTGGCCAGAGTCGGTTTTGACAAAATGATCGGCTATCTTGAAGGTGGTTTTGAAGCCTGGCAAAATGCAGGATTACCCGTAGACATGATTATTGACGTCGAAAGCGATGAGCTAGCCATGGATTTACCATTTGATGAACATTTATTGGTGCTTGATGTCCGGAAGGAGTCAGAATTTGATCAAGGGCACGTAGCTGAGGCCATTAATATACCTCTACCCGAGCTGCTAAATCCAATACGGGTAGCGGCCATTGAGGATACCGATAATATTTATATGCACTGCCAAAGTGGCTATCGTAGTGTAATTGGTGCGTCCATTTTAAAAAAGCAGGGTTTCCATAACCTACGTAATATCGTTGGAGGCTGGAAAGCCATTGAACAAGAACCTAAAATCCCGGTTGCGGTTACTGTCACCGAAGAAGCGTTGAAGCAGCAGGAAGCAGCAGCCAAAGAGGACGACACAACTAATACAGAACAAGCGCTACAAAATAAATAGTCCACCGAATTTATTCATCTACATAAAATTTGCGTTCTGGATGAACAAACAATAACCAGCGCATAAATATATTTTCAAAAGTAGGCTGCCCTTAATCAAAAGGGCAGCCTACTTTTTTAGGTAAGTTGTTATGAGGTAAATTAACCATTTTAATGCTTGACACACAGCCGTCCGCTATTTTCAAATGTGTTAAATAAAACAAAATGTAAATTCTATAAAAATGCGTCCAAAATAGTTCCTGTTTTAATTTTGAGCACCCTATTTTTACCTCCAAGTACAAATGTTTGCCATTTGTCAACTACTAAGACTTAATAAGTTTTAAATATTGCCGCTTGCCATAAGCAATCAAGCCCCTTTAAACTAGACTTAGCAATTGAACAAATAGGGCGACAAATGTCGACCATTAAAATATTTTTTGTAATTTTAAACAATTAAGAAGAATGATTTCACAGACAAACGCCAATGCAACGAATGCGCTATTTAAGTTTTATGCACATGCAAAAGACAAAGAAGAAGCTGAAAAATTGATTGAGTACATTGATGTTCTGGTCCACGCAAAAACGAAAGAAACCATGGAAGATTATGTAACAAAGGACTTTTTAAGAGCTGAGCTTAGTCAAATTAGAACAGAAATGAGCCAACAAATAAGCCAACTATCAGAAAATATGACCAAGCAAATCAATGCCATGATGATGAAAACCATCTGGAGTATTTTGGTTCCCATCATGATTACATTACTGGCCCTGTTTTTTAAAAACTAAATGGATAAAAAAATAAAACCAATAATGGAGCTATCCTGGAATTAGGACAGCTCCATTATTAGTATTTATACTTCTTTCTACTTTTTTCTAGGTGTATTCGCTAGTCTATTCTTTGATAGCAGCTATACCTGGCAGGGTTTTACCTTCAAAATATTCCAGTAGTGCGCCACCGCCAGTAGATACATAACTGATCTTATCAGCGAGATTAAATTTGTTTACTGCAGCAACGCTGTCGCCACCACCAACCAGGGAGAAAGCACCGGAAGCTGTAGCTTCGGCTACTGCTTCTGCAATCACCTTTGTACCGCCCTGAAAGTTTTCCATTTCAAAAACGCCCATAGGACCATTCCAAAGAATGGTTTTTGCCTTTTTAATAGCGTTACTAAAACTGGCCCTTGCTTCTTCTGCAATATCCAACCCCATCCATCCATCAGGAATATTGGTACTGGGCGCAGCAGAAACTTCCGCATCTGCCGCAAACTTATCCGCGATAATAGAATCGCTGGGCAGGTGAATACAAACACCTTTCTCATCTGCTTTTTTAATAAGTTCCAGTGCGGTATCCAATCTGTCATCCTCGCAAAGCGAATTGCCGATTTTACCTCCTTTGGCTTTAAAGAAAGTATAGGCCATGCCGCCTCCGATTATAATATCAGTCGCTCTTTCTAATAAGTTTTCAATGATCAGGATTTTATCTGATACTTTGGCGCCACCGATAATGGCACAAAATGGGGATTCAGCGTTATGCAGGACTTTTTCGGCACTGGCTACTTCCGCTTGCATCAACAGTCCAAACATTTTCTTATCCTGGGCAAAGAACTGGGCAATAACAGCCGTTGAAGCGTGCGCTCTATGAGCGGTGCCAAAGGCATCATTTACGTAGACATCCCCTAATTTGCTAAGCTTCTCTGCGAACGCTTTATCGCCTTTTTCCTCTTCAGGATAGAAACGCAGATTTTCCAGTAGTAAGACTTGGCCCGGCTGTAAAGCTGCTGCTTTTTCAATTGCCTCGGCGCCAATACAATCATCAGCAAACTGTACATCCACGCCTAATAATTCGCTGACCCTGCCAAGGACATGTTTTAAGGAAAATTTATCCTCCGGTCCGTTTTTAGGACGGCCCAGATGACTCATTAAAATAACACTGCCGCCCTCCGATAGAATCTTCTTCACGGTAGGTAAGGCTGCCCTGATACGCGTATCATCGGTAATTTCTCCGGTTTGTTTATCTAAAGGCACATTAAAATCGACACGGATCAGTGCCTTTTGCCCTTTAAAATTGTAATCGTTAAACTTGCTCATGTTTTTTGTTTTTGTTTGATGTGAGGTGAGTAGGATCTTTGGAAAAGGTCGTGTTAAACGGCGCCGGTAAACTGCTGCAAAAAGCGTACATCATTTTGAGAGTACAACCTTAAATCATTCACCCTGTATTTTAGCTGTGTAATTCTTTCTACGCCCATACCGAAGGCAAAACCGGTATATTTAGCGGAATCTATCCCAAAATTCTCCAGTACATTTGGGTGTACCATCCCACTTCCCAGAATTTCCACCCAACCGGTATGTTTACATACATTACAGCCCTTTCCTTCACAGATCAGGCAACTGATATCCATTTCTGCGCTAGGCTCCGTAAAAGGAAAATAGCTGGGTCTAAACCGTACTTTTACTTCCTTGCCAAACATTTCCTGCACAAAAAAGTAAAGGGTTTGCTTGAGATCAGCAAAACTGACATTCTCCGCAATATATAATCCTTCTACCTGATGGAAAAAACAGTGCGCTCTGGCACTGATGGTTTCATTGCGGTAGACCCTGCCCGGGCAAATCACCCGGATTGGTGGTTTTTGAGATTCCATGACCCTTGCCTGGACACTACTGGTATGTGTTCTAAGCAGCCAGGAAGGATTCTGGGAGATATAAAAAGTATCCTGCATATCTCTGGCCGGATGATCTTCAGGCAAATTCATTGCCCCGAAATTATGCCAGTCATCCTCAATATCAGGACCTTCAGCAATAGCAAAGCCCAATTTTTTAAAAATAGAGACGATTCTGCCCCGAACGATACTTAAGGGGTGGCGGGTTCCGACACCTATAAAGTCTCCAGGCAGGGAAAGGTCCATTTTCTGTTCTTCACTCGACTCATCGGCAGTAGCCGTCTGGAAACTCTCCAGTTTTGCCTCAGCCAGTTTTTTGAATTCATTTAAGGCCTGCCCCGCAGCTTTGCGTTGATCGGGTTGAATGTCCTTCATAGAACCCATCAGCGACTTAACGATCCCCTTGGTTCCTAAATACTGGATTCTGAAGGCTTCTGCCGCTTCTTTACTGGAAGCGGAAGCGGCCTCAATGGCCGCTGTATGAGATTGAATCTGTTTGAGTAATTCGTCCATAATAAACTATTGGGTGAAGGAAACACCCGTATATTCCTTAGATCTCCATGATTTCTTTTTCTTTCGCAGCGAGCACCGCATCCACCTCAGCGATAAAGCTGTCTGTCAGTTCCTGAACATTTTTTTCTCCACCTTTAGCCAGGTCTTCGCTCAGACCGTCCTTTTGTAGTTTTTTGATTTGTTCAATACTGTCCCTGCGGATGCTTCTGATGCCAACTTTCCCGTTTTCACCTTCAGCCGTAGCTCTTTTAAAGAGTTCCCGTCTGCGTTCTTCGGTCAGTGGTGGCATAAACAGGCGGATCTGCACGCCGTCATTTTGCGGAGTCAGGCCGATATTGGCCGCCATAATGGCTCTTTCAATAACACTGAGCATGTTTTTTTCCCAGGGCTGAATGGTAATAGTCCTGGCGTCCATAACACTAATGTTAGCCACCTGAGAGATAGGTGTCGGATTGCCATAATATTCTGCCATTACCCCATCCAGGATGGCAGCAGAGGCCTTTCCGGCACGAATCCTGGAAAGTTCCACCTCCAGGTGTGCCATACGCTTTTTCATTGCGGACTTTGCTTCACTTAATATCGATTCTATTGTATCTGCCATAAAATTCCAGTTTAAGTGTGGCGAAATTAACCTAAAAGATCGTTTATCCCATGAATTTTTCCCAAATATTTAGGGATAGCACCCAATGGGTGACTCCTATAAAGTCCTTGCAAATACTTGCTAAACGCTTGTTTTACAAAAACTACCGTTCGCTTGCATGATCCTTTGCCACCGCTTGGATCTGACGTGTCGCCTACCGACACTTTTTTGCCTTCCCTATCACAAATCATTCTGACAGGGAAGGACACATTCAAGCAAAATGTTTTATCTTCGATGCTGAAAAAATCATTGAACAAAAAAAAGCATTAAACAAAAAGACTACACTACATGGCAGATATTAAACAATTAGAGCAGACAGCAACACAAATCCGCCGCGATATTGTCAGAATGGTACACGGTTGTCAGAGCGGACACCCTGGAGGATCTTTAGGATGTGCCGATTATTTTACAGCCCTTTACTTTGATGTAATGAATCGCAAAGAAGGTTTTGATATGGATGGCCTCAGCGAAGATATCTTCTTCTTGTCTAATGGTCACATTTCTCCTGTTTTCTATGCGACACTAGCCAGAGCCGGATACTTTGATCCAAAAGAGCTGGCCACTTTCCGTCAGATCAATTCCCGTTTACAGGGTCATCCAACTACCCATGAACACCTGCCAGGCATCCGCATTGCCAGCGGTTCTCTGGGACAAGGCATCAGCGTTGCACTTGGAGCAGCACTGGCCAAAAAACAAAATGGGGATGATAATTATGTATACGCATTATGCGGAGACGGAGAATTAGAAGAAGGTCAAAACTGGGAAGCCATCATGGCTGTGCCTAATCTGGACGTAGAAAGACTCATTCTGACCGTAGACTGGAATGGTCAGCAGATTGATGGGCCAACCAAAGAAGTCATGGATCTGGGTGATTTACCCGCTAAATTCAAGGCATTTAAATGGCAGGTAATTGTTTTGGAAGCAGGCAACGATATCGCAGCCATTGCCAAAACCTTAAAAGAAGCGAAAGAATTAGCTAAACCAGGCAGTCCGGTTGTCATTCTTATGAAAACTGTCATGGGTAAAGGTGTTGACTTTATGGAAGGACATCATGAATGGCATGGAATTGCCCCCAATGATGAGCAGCTGGCCAGCGCACTCAGACAATTACCAGAAACCTCCATTGGAGATTATTAATAGGCTTTATTATTATTGATTGTACAAAACGCGGGGCCGATTGCTTTAAAATGTAATCGGCCCCGCTTTTTTGCCACTTTACCGTCACTGTTAGCAGGCTGATCGATTTGCCTTTGCTGGTTAGCAATATAATAGCTAACTTTAATATCTTAAAATCACTCCGATGAAAACAGCAATGATCACCTTGCTTTTTATAGCAATTATCAGTCTTTCTGCATGTAGCACCACCAAGAGCAACATTGATAAAACGGCAGAGTTGGAGAAAATAGGCACGCTGGTACAATCCGGTAACTTTATTTATAATGCCACCAGCGCCAATCCCCTGCGTGTCGGTGTATTGAATATTCTGCCTAACGGCAGCGGTCAACAGCTTCGCCAATTAAGCCCTGGCTATTACCTGTCTGTGACCAAAGACTCCTTAAAAGTGCACTTGCCTTTCTATGGCAGATCATACCAGGCAGAAATGGATCCTTCAAAAGCAGGTATTGACTTTGAAAGTACCGATTTTAAATACAGCTATGAAAAATCCAAAAAAGGCTATTATATCGCTACCATCAAGGTTAATAATCAGAAATCCGCAGATAAGCTGATTCTCAATATCTCCCAAAGTGGGTATACCACTCTTCAGGTGCAAAGTATTCACCGGGATCAGATGGGTTTTTACGGCAAAATTGAAGCGCAGAAAACAGATATCCTGAACGGCAACTAATACAAAAGGGCGCAAAAGATAATTTGTAAACCCGTGTGCCCCCTATATTTTTAGCTCCGCCACCGAATTCAAAAAAAGCACCCTGCTGGTCTAAACCTGCAGGATGCTTTCTCTTTCTTTCTTCTTCTTCTTTCTCTTAAAACGAACGCTTTTACTTACTATCTCGAATCTTCATCAAATATTCTTTCTAATCCCTTAAGCTTTCATGCTTTTGGATTGCTTTCTTCTATCCTCTTCATTTAAAAGCGTCTTGCGTAGACGGATGTGTTTAGGCGTTACCTCAATACACTCGTCGTCCTGGATATATTCCATGCATTCCTCCAGTGTCATAAGGATCTTAGGAACGATTCTTACTGAATCATCACTACCACTGGCGCGCATATTGGTTAGTTTCTTTCCTTCAGTCGCATTCACCACCAGGTCACCTGGTTTGATGTGTTCAGCGATGATCTGGCCGATGTAAACATCTTCTCCCGGATCTACAAAGAAAGAACCTCTGTCCTGTAATTTATCAATAGAATAAGCGGTGGTTGTGGCCTGGTTTTTAGAAATCAACACACCGTTATTTCTGCCAGGAATCACCCCTTTCCAAGGTTTGTAATCGATAAAGCGATGCGCCATTACTGCTTCACCGGCTGTATTGGTCAGCATCTGTGAACGAAGCCCGATGAGTCCTCTGGAAGGGATCTCAAATTCCAGGTGCTGCATTTCACCTTTGCTTTCCATAATCAGCATTTCCCCTTTACGTTGTGTAACCAGGTCAATTACTTTACCAGAGAAATCTGCAGGTACATCTACCACCAGATTTTCATAAGGTTCATGCTTTTTACCATCAATGGTTTTAACCAGTACTTGTGGCTGTCCTACGGTCAATTCATATCCTTCTCTGCGCATGGTCTCGATCAGTACACCCAGATGCAAGATACCTCTACCATAAACCAGGAAGCTATCCGCACTATCAGAATCTTCTACTTTCAGGGCCAGATTTTTCTCTGTTTCTTTAAACAAACGATCTCTTAAGTGTCTGGAAGTAACAAATTTACCTTCTTTTCCAAAGAACGGGGACGTATTAATAGAGAACAGCATGCTCATGGTAGGTTCATCAACGGCAATAACCGGTAATGCTTCCGGAACATCTATATCACAAATGGTATCTCCGATATTAAAATCTTCCAATCCAACGACAGCACAAAGATCTCCGGCGACTACTTCTTCGGTCCGGCGCTTACCCATACCCTCGAAAACATAGAGTTCTTTTACTTTTGATTTTTTAATAGAACCATCTGCCTGTACCAGAGCAATCTGCTGTGCTTCTTTAATAGAACCACGGGTAACTTTACCTACAGCAATACGCCCCAGGAAGGAAGAATAGTCCAGAGAAGTAATCTGCATCTGCACAGGTCCTTCATTAACTACCGGTTCTGGTACATGTTTTAAAATACCATCCAGTAGTGGTTCAATTCCTTCTATTTCTGTCAATGAATCATTGAACCAACCGTTTTTGCCACTACCATAATAAGTAGGGAAATCCAGTTGTTCTTCAGTTGCATCCAGGTTGAAAAACAATTCAAAAACCGCGTCATGCACTTCATCGGGACGGCAATTCGGTTTGTCTACCTTGTTGATAACAACAATGGGTTTTAGATTAAGTTGTAATGCTTTTTGCAATACAAATCTGGTTTGGGGCATTGGCCCTTCAAAAGCATCCACCAATAATATAACGCCGTCCGCCATTTTCAGGACCCTTTCGACTTCACCTCCAAAATCCGAGTGACCTGGGGTATCGATAACGTTAATTTTAATACCTTTATAATTAACTGCAGCATTTTTACTGAAAATGGTAATACCTCTTTCACGCTCCAGATCATTATTGTCCATGATCAGCTCACCGGAATCTTGATTCTCACGAAATACCTTTGTTGTGTGCAAGATCCTGTCTACCAGTGTAGTTTTACCGTGGTCAACGTGCGCAATTATGGCAATGTTTCTGATATCCATTAAAATAATTTTATATTAAGGGCGCAAAGGTACTAAATAAATAGTGCAAACAGTGTTATATGGGGGTGTTTTGTGCTTATTAATGGTAAAATAACCTTTAAATAGGTCACATAAAGGCTGGCGGTCGGCAAAAATAAACCGCTTTGGATCGAAATTATGAGACAGTCTCACAATTTGAGGCACTTCCTTACTACCCAGTAAACAGCAAACCCAGTTGATTTTGTTTAAAAATCAACTGGGTTTGCTGTTATAAATATTATTGATTTAATATTTTACCTGCTATGGTTGTAGGTCGTTAAGCGGTTAATATAATAGCAAAACCGCGATTAATCACTAACGATCAGCAAATTACCAGGTTATTCTCCTAATCTATCTGGCCACATTCACCGCTCTTTTCTCCCGGATAACGGTTACTTTGATCTGGCCGGGATAGGTCATTTCAGTCTGTATCTTCTGGGCAATCTCAAAACTGAGTTTATTGGAGTCATCATCAGTTACCTTATCTGCTTCCACAATAACACGGAGTTCGCGACCCGCCTGAATAGCATAAGCTTTCTCGACACCGGTATACCCTTGGGCCAGCGATTCCAAGTCCTTGATGCGCTGAATGTATTGTTGCATGATCTCGCGACGCGCTCCTGGTCTTGCCCCACTGATGGCATCACAAGCCTGGACAATAGGAGAAATCACATACAGCATTTCCATTTCATCGTGGTGAGCGCCAATGGCATTTACCACAGCTGGATTCTCTCCATATTTCTCTGCCATCTTTGCTCCATAAAGGGCATGGCTTAATTCGGTTTCTTCATCGGGTACTTTACCAATATCATGTAAAAGCCCTGCTCTTTTGGCCAGTTTAGGATTCAGGCCTAATTCTGAGGCCATGATACCACAAAGATTGGCTGTTTCTCTACTGTGCATCAGCAAGTTCTGCCCGTAGGAAGACCTGAATCGCATTTTCCCTACGATTCTGACCAGTTCTTTATGTAAACCGTGGATGCCGAGTTCGATAATCGTCCGCTCACCGATTTCCATAATTTGCTCTTCCAGCTGCCGGCGCGTTTTTTCAACCACCTCTTCGATTCTGGCCGGATGGATACGACCATCAGATACCAGTCGCTGTAAGGAAAGACGGGCAATCTCTCTACGCAGGGGATCAAAACTGGAAAGAATCACTGCTTCCGGGGTATCATCTACGATCAGGTCAACACCTGTCGCAGCTTCAATGGCCCGGATGTTACGGCCTTCCCGACCAATAATCTGGCCTTTCACCTCATCGGTTTCCAGATTAAATACGGTGACGGTATTTTCAATAGTCTGCTCTGCAGCCGTCCGCTGAATGGACTGAATAATAATTTTACGGGCTTCTTTATTGGCCTTCTGCTTGGCTTCTTCTATAATATCCTGCTGTAAGCCTAAAGCCTGAGTTCTGGCCTCACTTTTCAGATTCTCAATGAGTTGCGCTTTAGCTTCCTCTGAGGAAAGATTGGAGATCTTTTCCAGCCGACGGATATGTTCTTCCTGGTGTTTTTCCAGTTCCGTTCTTTTCAGGTTAACCACCTCAATCTGTTTATTCAGATTGTCCTTGATGACATTATTTTCTTTGATTTGACGATCTAATGCATTTTCCTTCTGGTTAATTGAGTTTTCCTTCTGCTTGATCTTATTTTCAATATCTCCGATCTTTTTATTTCTTTCCAGAATTTCTTTATCGTGTTCTGCTTTTAGTTGAACAAATTTTTCTTTTGCCTCAAGTTGTTTTTCTTTTTTAATGGTTTCTGAACGCAGATGTGCCTCTTTAACAATGCCCTTGGCTTTTTCTTCTGCTTCCTCCAATTGTCTGCGGTTGTCCTTGGCAAAAATGAATTTTCCCGCTATAATACCCACTACCACGCCAACAATGGCAACGATAGCCTCAAATATCAATTCCGACGTCATTTTATTTTGATTATGTTTTTCGTTATATAAATGGTAACCTAATGCACATTAGCATAGGCTAATAACCCACGAAGATAGCGAAAGGAAATTAGAAAATATGCATGAATATAAGAGGAAATTTCCATTGTACCTTCTAAATCAAAAAATAAGATTCGGTATATTTAAAGTTAGTCGGCCCCTTTACTCATAGCGAAGCGCATCTATGGGGTTTAACCGGGCAGCTTTTAAGGCCGGGTAAAGACCCGCCAAAAGACCTACTGCTGAACATACAATCACACCAGCCAGCACCCACCCCCATGGCACAATAAAGCCTGTACTCATAACAATTGCAAACAAATTGCCCACCATAATTCCTAAAAAGATACCGATAATGGCGCCTAAAAGGCTGATAATGGTCGATTCAAATAGAAATTGGCGCCGGATATCCTTTCTTTTGCCACCAATGGCTTTTACAAGTCCAATTTCCTTTGTTCGCTCACTGACGGCGACCAGCATGATATTGGTCAGTCCGATAGCAGCACCAATCAAGGTAATAAAACCAATGGCGACCGCACCTCCTTCAATAGAGCCTAAAGACCCGATCAGCTTTTCTGCCAGTTCATCACTTTTATTGATGACAAAGTTATCTGCTTCGTTGGGTAGTAGTTTTCTAACTCTTCTAAAATCAGCCACGGCCTGTTCGGCCGCCTGATTGACAAGTGCTACATTATTTGAGGCAATGCCCATGGAAAAAGACGAAGCGGTACTGAGCCTGGCCCGTCTGATGTTATTATAGGAGGTCAGAATAAAATTGTCCTGACTCCCACGAGATCCTGATCCTTTGGCAGCGAGTACCCCGATCACTCTATAGGGTCTGCTACCCACTAAAATCGTTTTATCGAGTGCTGCCTGAGCTCTGCCAGAAAACAGCTTACTTGCCACATCACTGCCAAGTACACAAACATTACGGCCTGACTGCACATCCTGAATATTGAGATTGCGTCCAAAGGCCACGGAAAATCCATTGACAGTCAGGTAGTTCTCATCTCCGCCACTAACAGCGACATTGGGGTTGGTCTTTACATTCTGATAATGCAATTCTGCACTTCCCTGGGCATCAAGAGCAATACTGACTTTAGCCGGGAACTTATAAATGGATTTAAACAGTTCAGCTTCCTGCAAACTGATGGGTTTGTCCAAATTGGACTTTTTATGGAGTTTACCATCGCTGGACTTTGCCTTCACCTGGTTGCCGAACCGCCCCCGGTCCTTAAAGGTGATGGTAAACCCGTTGGCGCCCATTGAAGAAAAACTGGACCGCATTTTTTCTTTAATAGCAGTAGTAGCCGTGACAATACCAATTAAAGCCATGATTCCCAAGGCGATAATAGTTACCGTAATACCGGTTCTGAGCTTATTGCTTTTTACCGTCTGGAAGGCTAGTTTAATTGAGTCCGTCAGCACCATTGGATAAAGATAAGCGCCAAATATCTATATCTCCTCATTTTTTAGAAGAAAGGGCGAACACTTATTTGAGTGGCATAAAGAGCGCTAAATCACACCACCGGCAAAAAAAGCGGCCTGGGCTTATCCATTAAAACCTTTAAAGTTTTCCCCTGCACCTTTCCCGGCACTTTTCTATGAAACTAAATCAATCCTTCATTTTGAAAATAAAATAACACATGGTCTTTGAGCAGACTTTCCTGTTCCATTAAGGATTGTGCCTGATGCTCTTTTAGTTGGTTAAAGTGTGGCCAGCCATCCGCATCCATATGATCTAACTCATAATAACCACTGGGCATCAATACAGTACATAATGCCACATGCATCAGGTCCTGCTTTTGTTCCTTAGAGATATTGTCTTGTATAAATCCGGTTTCCTGTAGGCCTATTAAAAATAATATAGATTCTAGATCGGGCTTTTTGCCAAATTTATCCATGAGCTTTTGCTCCAGCTGCCACCATCTTTGTAATAAATCGTCTTGTGCGTTCATAATGGCAAAGTTAGGGGAAAACCGAAGTAAATTTGTGGCCATTTTGTCCTCCAAGAGCGGAGACTAGGTTTCTTAAAAGCCAGTACCAACGATTATGCCTTAAATTTTCACCCAGAAAGAAATGGGTATTTTGATTAAGTGCCCAGCTGGCTTACGCAGGTTATTTAATCTAAATTGCCTAATTTTAGACAACATTCTATTTTCCAAACCAGATCAGTATATCCATATAAACGCAGTTTTCCATCGCTTAATCACAACTTATGAATCGTTACCGTACCGCTCCTTTTAGCCTTAGTTCCCATACATCCTTTCCAATCCTGCAGCATTTTCCTTTTTCATTTCCTTTGTATTTCCCATTGTTTTTCACTTTTACTTTTCCTTGCAGCCTTTGGCTAAGAAGATCCTTGGCCACCAGCTTAACGCTGGCCGCCTTATTACTTTTTATCCTGCCTCGTCCTGCTATGGCCACTCCGGTGCTAAATACAAGACCTGCAGTATCGACGTCCTATGGAAAGTTACCGGCGGACAGCATTCTTACCGGCGCAGACCAGACAAATTTATATCTACCCTTGCTTAAAGGGAAACGTGTGGCCATACTGGCCAACCCTTCCTCCATTATTGGCAGTGAGTCTTTAGTAGACAGTTTGCTCTCTTTAGGCATTCAAGTAGTAAAGGTTTTTGGACCCGAACATGGATTCAGGGGTAATGCCAGCAACGGAGCTGTAGTAGGCAATGAAACAGATGCCAAAACAGGCATTCCGATTATCTCCCTTTATGGCAAGAAAAAAAGCCCTTCCCAGGCTGATATGTCAGATGTTGACATCTTTATTTTCGACATACAGGATGTGGGGTGCCGTTTCTATACCTATATTAATGTATTACGTAATGTTATGCAATCCTGCGCAAAATACCATAAGCCCTTACTTGTTTTAGACAGGCCCAATCCTAATGGCTACCTGATCGATGGGCCTATTTTGGATATGCGGCTCAAATCCGGTATTGGTCAATTTCCCATACCGATTGCCTATGGTATGACCATTGGGGAATTTGCCCGGATGATAAATGGTGAAGGCTGGCTGGGCGATGGCCTGCACTGCGATTTAAAAGTCATTAAACTGGCGGGTTATGACCACCAAATGAATTACACCCTGCCGGTAGCCCCCTCACCTAACCTGAACACCCAGCAAAGCATCCTGCTCTATCCCACGCTTTGCTTATTTGAAGGGACGATAATCAGCCAGGGCCGGGGTACTTACTTTCCCTTTACTGTCTTAGGCGCCCCGCTGCTCAAAGGCAAATATGATTTCTCCTTTAAGCCCGAAGGCATAAAGGGCATGAGCGAACATCCGCTCCATGAAAACAAGGATTGTTATGGCCTGGATCTAAGAAACTATGACACAAAAAAATTAGAAACTTCCGGCAAACTCCACCTGCAGTGGCTTCTTGATTTATATGAAGCCTATCCGGACAAAGCCAGGTTCTTTGATCGCAGTCAAAGTGCACAGATGGGTAATTTTGATTATCTGGCCGGCAATTACACCCTAAAAAAGCAAATCATCAGTCACACATCCCTAAAAAAAATCCGGGCTTCCTGGGAGCCCGGACTTAAAGCATTCAAAAAGATCCGCAGTAAATACCTGCTTTATCCTTAAGATAAATGCGCATAAAATGTCTATATAGTAGGCTTATTTTGTAATCAGTTCCTTACCAAAATAACTTTTTAATGCCTTGGGAATCTTAATACCTTCAGGGGTCTGGTTATTTTCCAGTAGTGCGGCCACAATACGAGGGAGTGCCAGTGAACTACCATTTAAGGTATGTACTAACTGCGTTTTGCCCGTATCGTTTTTAAACCGGCACTTTAACCGGTTGGCCTGATAGGTTTCAAAATTACTGACACTGCTGACTTCCAGCCAGCGCTCTTGTGCTGCACTGTAGACTTCAAAATCATACGTAATGGCACTGGTAAAACTCATATCTCCACCACAAAGTCTTAATATGCGGTAAGGCAGTTCCAGCGATTGCAATAGCTTTTCAACATGTTCCACCATTTGCTCAAAGGCCTCCCCTGATTTATCAGGGTGCGTAATCTGAATGATTTCTACCTTCTCAAATTGATGTACACGGTTCAATCCCCTTACGTCCTTACCAAAACTTCCTGCCTCACGTCTAAAACAAGGAGAATAGGCCGTTAGCATCAGTGGCAGTTTTTCCTGTTGCAGGATCGTGTCTCTGTATATATTGGTAACAGGCACTTCCGCCGTAGGAATCAAATAAAAGTTATCTTCAGTTACATGGTACATCTGCCCTTCCTTATCGGGTAACTGCCCGGTGGCAAATGCAGAGGCTTCATTGACCATAAAAGGCGGAATAAACTCTCTGTAGCCAGCAGCTGTATTAAAATCCAGGAAGTATTGAATCAACGCTCTTTGAAACTTCGCTCCCTGACCGGTATATAACGGAAAGCCTCTTCCGGTAATCTTTGCACCTGTTTCAAAATCCACCAGGTCATATTCCCGGATCAGATCCCAATGAGGTTGATTACCTCCGGCCGGGGGGTGAATATCTCCATTTTGGCGTACCACGACATTATCTTCCGCGCTTTTACCTGCAGGCACTTCGTCCTGGGGTAAATTAGGCAGCAACACCAGTTTTTCGTAGAGTTCTCTTTCGATCTCGGTATATTGCGTTTTGATTGGCTCCAGCGTGGGCTTTAGCTCAGAAATTTCTTTTTTAAGCGCTTCGGCCTCTTGTTTTTTGCCTTGTCCCATCAAAGCACCAATATTCTTTGAGGCTGCATTTATACTGGATTGAACTTCATCAAATTTTGCCTGAGTGGCTTTTCTTAGATCATCGAGCCGGATAATTTCATCGACCAGCTCTATCTGATTAAAATGCTTAACGGCCAATTTTCTTTTAACCGCCTCTGGGTTCTCCCTTAATAATGCTACCTGTAACATAATCTATTATATCAAAAAATAAATGACTTTGAATTGAACGTTGAATTAAAAACTGAATTTGTGCAGCAAATGTACGGCCTAAATTGTTCTGAACAAGGCTCCTTGGCGCTCCTGCGGCCAGCCGATTAGCCTTTTAGACTTTTCATGCTTATGCTGATCGTGTGTAGACAGACTACTGGCTCTTTAAGTACCCGGGTCTACAAAAGTTCTTACCTCCACATGGAGACCTTCTACGGTCTCTTTGTGGAGGAAGCGTTGTTATTTTTAATGGTATATTCCGAATGCAGGGTAGTTGATGTCGACTTATCCTCCATCATCATTTGGCGGATCTTTTGACTGATGGCCGGTGCGTCATAGCCTGACTCTGCAATAAGTTCTTTTGGTGTACCATGCTCCACAATCCTGTCCGGAATACCCATAATCTCAACAGTGGCCTGATAATGATGGGCAGCCATAAACTCCAGGATCGCACTGCCAAACCCACCTTTAATGGTACCATCCTCTACGGTAATAATTTTATCATACTGCTGGAAGACCTCATGAAGTAGCGTTTCATCTAGTGGTTTGCAAAAACGCATATCATAGTGGGCAGCATCTATCCCTTCACCAGCGACTTCCCTGATGGCCGATGCGGCAAAATTGCCCGGATGACCATAAGTCAGTATAGCCAGGTCTTTACCGGTTTTTAACCGGCGCCCTTTACCGATCTCAACTTCCTGCATTGGTTTTTGCCAATCAGCCATCACGCCGTTGCCTCTTGGATAACGGATGACCATGGGAAAATCTGTTTTGTCTAGTTGAGCAGTATACATCAGATTGCGCAGCTCTTGTTCATTCATCGGAGCCGACAGCACCATATTGGGAATACACCGGAAATAAGCAATGTCATAAGCGCCATGATGGGTGGGTCCATCTTCGCCAACAAGTCCAGCTCTGTCCAGGCAGAAAATTACCGGTAGATTCTGAATCGCTACATCATGCACCACCTGATCAAAGGCCCTTTGCATAAAGGAGGAGTATATATTACAGAAAACCTTGAGTCCTTGTGTGGCCATACCGGCAGATACTGTTACGGCATGTTGCTCACAAATCCCTACATCAAAAGCCCTCTGCGGCATGGCTTCCATCATGAATTTCATGGAACACCCACTTGGCATGGCAGGGGTTACGCCCATTATCAATGGATTTTTTTCTGCCAGCTCCACCAGTGTATGGCCGAATACATCCTGATATTTTGGTGGCTGTGCCACTTCAAATTTCTTTTTGTAGATCTCCCCGGTAATCTTATCAAACAGCCCTGGTGCATGCCACTTGGTCTGTTCTTTTTCAGCAGGGGCATAGCCCTTGCCTTTTACAGTGATGATATGCAGAATCTTGGGCCCGGGAATCTTCTTGAGTTCCTGTAAGGTTTGCACAAGATTGGTTATGTTGTGACCGTCTATGGGACCAAAATAACGGATTTTAAAAGATTCAAAAAGATTAGAGCTCTTATTGACCATACCTTTTAAGCTGTCGGCCAGCTTACTGGCCATGGTCCGGGTAAAGCCTTTTCCTATAGGCAGTTTCCCAAGCGCCTTCCAGACATCCTCTTTAAATTTATTATATGTTCTGGAGACAGAGATATCCGTCAGGTATTCTTTGAGTGCGCCCACATTGGGGTCGATACTCATATTGTTGTCATTGAGAATGATCAGCATATCAGCGTCGCTGACCCCGGCGTGGTTCATGGCTTCAAAAGCAATACCGGCCGTAAGCGCCCCATCACCGATAATGGCGACAGATTTGCGGTCTTCTCCCTTGTATTTGGCTGCCATCGCCATGCCCAGGGCTGCAGATATGGAGGTGGAAGAATGACCTACCCCAAATGTATCAAAAGGGCTTTCGCTGCGTTTAGGAAACCCGCTTAATCCCTTGTATTTACGGTTGGTATAGAAATTATCCCGTCGACCGGTCAGGATTTTATGGCCGTAAGCCTGATGGCCTACATCCCAGACCAGTTGGTCGTAAGGCGTATTATAGACATAATGCAAGGCCACCGTTAGTTCAACCACGCCTAAACTAGCCGCAAAATGCCCCCCATGCACACTTACAACGTCAATAATATATTGTCGGAGTTCTTCGCACAATTGATGTAACTGTGCAGGATCCAGGTTTTTAAGGTCCTTTGGACTATCTATGGTCCTTAGTAAAGTGCCAGGTTCAATTTGCATATGCTCATGCATTAATTCTTATTCCAGAAATACAGATTCAAGCCGTAAAAGTACCAATTTTAAGCTAAAATCTGCTTTTTTTGTATTGATTGCAAAGTAGCAACCGTCCTTTAGGAAACTTACCGCAAAAAACAGACCGCCAACAAAAAGTTAAAGCGCTTGAATTTGCGCATTTTACTTCTTCCTGGCCGCAAATTGCTGTAATAGATGGATTCTTCCCGGCTACTTTAGGAAAAACTGACTTTTTGTACTGTCTATTGACCATTGGTGTAATAACGAGATGATCCGCAGCTAACTTACGTAACTTTGAAGGGTAATGAAGAAGATACCCATATTTTGGCCGGTACAGATCCTGGGATGGCTATGTTATTATGTCGTCATCAGTTTTATATACCTGACCATTTCACCAAAAGTGATCCCCAATTTCTTGTTTGTGGGGGGAGTGGAGGTAATTTCAGTCATTATTATTACGTCTGTCCTGCGCTATATGATTATTCGCATGGGCGTGCTCCAAAAGAAATTGACAGGACAGATTCTTTTTATCTTTCTCTCGGCCATTGTCGTATCACTGGTTGTCTCTGTATGCAATCAAGCCATTGAAATTCTGTTAAAATCTCCTGTCAAAAATGTCCACAAAGAAGCACTTTTATTTCTTGCCTGGATAAGCAATTTTGCCATTATCTTCATCTGGAACTTACTCTATTTTGCCTATCATTACGTTGTAAAAAGCAATAAAGAAATCCTGGATAAAGCCCGGCTGGAATCAGTCGTTAAAGAACTGGAACTTAAAACCATTAAGGCGCATATCAATCCCCATTTTATTTTTAATGCTTTAAATAGTATCCGTTACCTGGTAGATGAGAATCCTCGTCAGGCCAGGTATGCCATCACGGAGCTCAGCAAGCTTTTGCGCAGTAGCATGCATGCGGAAAATATCAGTACCACAAGACTGGACTCTGAAATAGAGATTGTGCAATCTTATTTAGAGCTCGAGAAAATCAGATTTGAGGAGCGACTGGAAGTGCGTTGGTCGATCGCGCCGGCAACTTATGATTTTCAGGTGCCACCTATGATGCTGCAGACCTTGGTAGAAAATAGTATTAAACACGGCATTAGTCATCAGATTGAAGGTGGGATGATTGAAATCACTTCCAAAGTGGAAAATCATTTTCTGCATCTTCGTATTGAAAACACCGGCAAATTATTAAATCCAGTGAAAAATGACAGTTTTGGCATAAAAAGCACCCGTAACCGGCTTCAATTGTTATTCGGAGATCAGGCTAGTTTTTCAATCAATGAGTCTGATCACCAGACGGTTGTTGTTGATATTAAAATCCCCGCAACAGCGCAGGAAATCGGTATTTAAAATGGCTGCTCTTGTAATAAACCTAACCTTAACCATCACTTAAAATGTAAGACTCATGATGATCAAAGCAATTATCATAGACGATGAAAGACCCGCCAGGGCGGAACTCAAAAAGTTATTGCAATCCTATCCCGAAATTGAAATTCTGGATGAAGCCCAGAACAGCAAGGAGGCTATTGAAAAGATTAATGAGCATAATCCTGACCTGATCTTTTTAGATATTCAGATGCCAGGCAAAAATGGCTTTGAGCTGCTCGGAGAACTGATGAGTACCCCTAAAGTAATTTTCACCACTGCTTTTGATGAATATGCATTGAAGGCCTTTGAAGTGAATGCACTGGATTATCTCTTAAAACCCATTGACAGTAAAAGGTTGGCCGAAGCGATTCAAAAGCTGACCCTGCAGGTCAGCCAGGGGGCCATACAAAAAGACAACAAAACTGTTCTAACAGAAAATGAACAGTTTTTTGTGAAGGACGGCGACAAATGCTGGTTTGTCAAACTAGCGGATGTGCGGCTATTTGAGAGTGCGGGCAATTATGCCAAGGTTTATTTTGACAACTATAAGCCGCTCATCTTAAAATCGCTTAACGCATTGGAAGAAAGACTGGATGAGCATCATTTCTTCCGGGTCAACCGTAAACATATTGTCAATCTTAAATGGATTGCCAAGATAGAACCTTATTTTAACGGCGGCTTACTGCTGGAACTTAAAAACGGAGAAAAAATAGAGGTCAGCAGGCGCCAGTCCGCAAAATTTAAGGAAATGATGAGTCTTTAGCTTGTAATTTTGCAGACATCTAAAACCTTTTACGGATTCATTATGTCAGAGAGCATCGTTATTAGCCAAGGGACGAAAACCGAAAAATATAAAAGCCTTTTACCCCAGATAGCCGCTATTATTGAAGGTGAGCCCGATATGATTGCCAATATGGCCAATATCTGTGCTGCCCTTAAAGCGCAGTTTCAGTGGTGGTGGGTAGGTTTTTATATTGTCAGAAAGGATGAGTTGGTGCTTGGTCCCTTTCAGGGTCCTATTGCCTGTACCCGGATCAGAAAAAGCCGGGGCGTTTGTGGCACCAGCTGGGCAGATGACAAGACGGTTGTCGTAGCGGACGTGAATCAGTTCCCTGGTCATATCGCCTGTAGCAGTGCCAGTCAGTCAGAAATTGTCCTCCCGCTTCATTGGAAGGGAGCGGTCATTGCTGTACTCGACATTGATAGTGAACAACTGGCGCATTTTGACAATACAGACCAGGAACAATTGGAAAAATTAATAAAAGTATTGGAAGCCAATATGATAGAAACCGGGGAAGCTTAATTTATGAAACTTTGCTTTTGGGACTTTACTTTCTGGACTTAGCTTTTAAGACCCCCTTTTTTATAATCGCGTATATCGATTATCTCTGTGCAAAATCCGTATTCCTGCAAATCATTGCTGCTGACAATAACCAATCGCTGCCTGGTAAATTGACTGATCAGCGATTGATACAGTTCAAAACCAGCACTATCCATATTGGTGCAGGGTTCATCTAGTAAGACAACCGGCACATCTGTAAATAAACCCTGGGCTAGTTTCATGCGCTGTTTCATCCCACTGGAAAAATAGCGGATTTGTTTATTGATAGCTGTTTTTAACTCCACTGCCTCCAAAACCTGTATGGTCGAATAATCAGACAGCAATGGTTTAAAGCTTTTATGAAAATCCAGGAACTCACGGGCAGTCATCTCTTCAATCAGTTCCAAATAAGGGGCAACAATGCTTAAATGTCGATGGATCTGTTCGTGAGGGGTTGCCTTATCAGGTAGATTCTGAGCAGGTAAATTAGTGTTCGGGTTTGTGGCAGTTGTAGTTGCTTTAGTAGTAAGTCCGGTCCAGGCCATAGTCCCTTCACTCAACTCTGTGGCACCGGCAATCGCCTGTAATAAGGTACTTTTCCCGCTGCCGTTGTTTCCTGTAATGGCGTAAGCCTTGCCACTGGTAAACTGATAGTTTAGTGATCTGAAAATCCAGTCACGGTTAAATCTTTTGCCGGCATTTTCCAGGGTTATCATCATAGGGCTCGACTCCTCTTACTCTTCAATAGTACCCCCTTTGGTACCCCGTTTTACTATACCACGCTCACTTTCCCGGATAAAAGAGATGATTTCATCACGTTCGTCACTGGCCCTGAACTCTTGTTCAATATATTCCAGTGCCTGAGTGGTATTCAATCCCTGATTATAAATAACCCGGTATATATCCAGTATCTCATTGATCTGTACCAAGGTATAGCCTCTTCTTTTCAATCCGACGCTGTTTACCCCGCCATAAGTTAAGGGTTGACGAATGGCTTTAATATAAGGTGGAACGTCTTTGCTGACCAGGGAGCCCCCGCCAATATAGGCATGTGCACCAATCTTTGAAAACTGATGGACTGCTGACATGCCTGCAATAATAGCCCAATCACCCATTACAACGTGACCGGCCAATTGGGTGTTATTGCTCAATATACAATGATTACCAATAATGCAATCATGGGCAATATGACTATAGGCCATAATCAGACAATTACTGCCAATTACGGTCTTATGGCGATCCACTGTGCCGCGATTGATACTCACAAACTCTCTGATCGTCGTATTGTCTCCAATCTCAACCGTGGTCGATTCCCCTTCAAATTTCAGATCCTGCGGGATCGCAGAGATAATTGCTCCCGGGAAAATACGACAGTTTTTCCCGATACGGGCACCATCCATAATCGTCACGTTACTGCCGATCCATGTTCCTTCTCCTATCACGACGTCGGGATGGATGACTGAAAATGGGTCAACTTTTACGTTCGGGGCCAGTTTTGCGCCCGAGTGAATATAGGTATGCGGTTGGATCATTGAATAAATTTAAAACCCGGATATAATCAAACGTTTGAATTTTGCAGGCACAAAAATAGATAAATAGATTATACTTAAGGATAAAATAATAATTTAATATACGAATCTCTGCTTATTTTTGACGAAATTGCATTTTTAGGCTGCCTAAGTGCCTTTTATTCAATACAACTATTTACATTTGTAAGGAATGTGTTTACGCAATTAAACAAAAACTTCACCCAAAGCTGTTAAGCCTTTTTAAAAAATTCCCAATTTATGATGAAAAAAATCGTTCAACCGTTTCAAGGCACGCTGCTGATTTTGCTTATATCATTGATATTCAGCGCTTGCTCAACTTCATCCAATCCTGGTCTGAACTACGTCCCTAAAGAAGCCAATGTAATTATGTCGTTCAATATCATGCAGATGCATGATAAGCTCAAAGACGGCAATATAAATATTGACTCTCTGACGAATAGTTTTAAAACGCAGGATAGTGCTTTTACGCTACTTTCCTATTTAAATTTAAAAAAACCGTTACTCACCTATATTGAATACAAATCCTCTGTGATGACGGGTAAAGACGTCATGGTGGGTACCATCGGTGAACTGGGAGATAAATCAGGCTTTGAAAAGCAACTGACCGCAATAAATCCGGGTAAGACTATTGAGAAAAAGGATGGTTATAGTTTGTTAAGTGTTGACAATAATAGTTGTTATGCATGGAATGATAAGATCGTTGTATTATATATAGGTAATAACATCGTTGATAAGGTGCCTACTTTATTTTCCTTAAAAAAGGACGCCTCCGCAGCTGATGACAAAAATGCAGCAAAATTCCTGAGCAAAAAAGGCGATATCAACCTCTATACTTCCAGTCAGGATGGCGCAACTGGTATTCCAATGCTGTCTATGACTAAAATCTCTGATCTGGTGAAAGGTAATTATGGTGGTGCTACCATAAATTTTGAAAAAGGCCAGATTGTTTCAGATGGGGATTTTTATTATAATAAAACAGTGGTTGATCTGATTAAAAAGAATCCTTCTAAAGATATCGATAAAGCAGTCCTTGCTCATTTTCCAGGTAAACCTCTCGGGCTTTTCCAGATTTCACTCAATTTGAAGCAACTGTTCAGCTTTTTGGACTATGCCGGCATCACAAACATGATTGAAGGATATATGAAAAATCTGGGCATTACCCTGGATGATGTGGCCAGTGCCTTTACCGGCCAGCTTGCCATTGCAGCTCAGGATGTAGCCGGAGGCACTGTAGGAGCTTCCACCCCTAAAATGCTCATCACCGCACCCATTGGAAACAAATCCAGTTTTGATAAGGTAATGGGCGCACTGGCAAAAATGGGTATTGTGGAACAAAAAGCAGGACAATGGGTGCCCAAGGGCGTTTCTGCCGATGAAGCCTGGTCCTTCCATACAGATGACAAATCATTGGTTGTCAGCACAGATAAAGCTATTAGTGATGCCTTTATTTCCGGAAGTGGACAGATGGTCTATCCAAAGAACCTGGATTTTTCAGATAAAACCTGTGCTTTTTATCTGGACATCAATACATTACTCAGCCAAATAGCCGCTAAAGACCAATCATCTGCTTCGGCTGATCTTAACCTGGCCATCCAAACACTGGAGGATGCCGATGTCACGACCTCAAATCTTGAAGGGGACCATGCCAGTACAAAAATGGTTGTCCGCTTAAAAGATAAAAACCAAAATAGTCTTCCTGTTCTTGTAAGCCTGTTCCAGCAAATAAGCAAAAACAGAAAACAAAACAGTGTGCAACAAGCAGAGGTAACAGATTCTGTTATTGTGCCTTTACCCAAAGGATTGGATGATTCAGATAATTAATTACAATTATATCGATTTAGATAAAATTTTAAGTTAAGGAATGGGGCCGTTTTTTAAAAAAAACGCCCCATTTTCGTTAAATTACGACAAGGATTAAGCTAAAATGGTCTCATATTAAGCAAAAACCGATCAAAGTGGGAAAAGATAAAGCTTTTGGCCTGTCTTTTGATTTTATGCCATTCCTACTTCTTGAAAAAATAGCAGATTAACCTGATGCAAAGTAAAAAAAGACATGCCTTCTTCCTAAAAGGAGCAAACAAGAAATTATTAACCGCCTGTTTATGTTCAGCCCTGCTGATAACCAGCTGTGGTATTTTTGATTCTCACCCAGACAAAGAACAAGTCAAAGAAATCAGCCTTCCCGTATATAAAGTGGATACGGGCACTGCCTTTATCACCAAAGAATTTTTGGGTACAATTGAAGGAAAAGTAAATGTAGAGATCCGCCCGCAGGTGGAAGGCCTTTTGGATCAGATTTATGTGGATGAAGGAGATTTTGTCCAAAAAGGCCAGGAGCTGTTTAAAGTTAATCCTCAATCCTATCAGGAGTTGCTCAATAATGCCCAGGCGAATGAAAATGTTGAGAAAGCAAAACTTGAAAATGCAAGAATCGAACTGGAAAGAATCCGTCCGCTGGTAGAAAACGAAGTGATCTCACCGGTTCGACTCAAAAAAACCGAGTCTGACTATGATATTGCAAAGGCTTCTTTGGCGCAGGCCAGAGCCGCTGTGGCCAGTGCAAAGATCAATATGAGTTTCACAACGATCAAAGCACCGGTCAGCGGATATATAGGCAGAATCCCCAAAAGAATCGGGAATCTGGTCAGCAGTAAGGATAAAGAACCCATTACCGTTCTGACAGATGTTCATGAGGTATATGTATATTTTTCCATGAGTGAGTCCGATTTTCTGCATTTTGCCAAGGCCAAAAAAGAGGAGGCAAGACAAGCATTAAATGGGACAGATACCAGTCATTTATCTTCTTTTAAACCTTCTGTCACGCTGACGCTGGCCGATGGCACTTCCTATCCGCATGCGGGCGTCGTAGATGCGGTTGCCGGGCAGGTCAATCGCAACACTGGGGCTATTTCGCTTAGAGCGACCTTCCCCAATGAAGAAAATATTTTAAGGGCCGGTAACACAGGCACATTGAATATGACGGAGACTAAGCCCTCAGAAATATTGATTCCTCAGGAAGCAACCCTTACCCTGCAGGATAAGACCTTTGTCATGAAACTAGATACCAGTGGCAAAACCGTACGCCAGCTAATCACTATTGGCGGCACAGCGGGCAATCAATACATTATTTCTTCTGGTCTGAAAAGAGGGGATGTCATCATTACAGAAGGCTTTGATAAGATCTCTGAAGGCATGAAGATCAATCCAGTCTTCCCGCAGGCATTGGGTAGCCCTGCAGATGCAAACAATCCAGCTCCCTTAAATCCAGGGAGTAATCCGGCGGTTCTAATAAATCCTAAAAGCAGCCGTGATAGCAATTAAGTGGATTTAAATGAAGCTGAGCTACGCTTTTATTCATCCATTTACGTGCAATTGACGTGCACGCTGTGCAATAAATTATTTATACCTCTGTTATGCTGAAAACCTTTATACATCGGCCCATATTAGCGACAGTTGTTTCTTTGCTCCTGGTGCTACTCGGACTTGTGGGCATTAAACAGTTGCCAGTTACCAGGTTTCCGGAAATCGCTCCGCCAAGTGTTGTGGTTTCTTTATCTTATCCAGGCGCCAACGCAGAAACAGTTGCAGAAAGCGCCATCCTGCCCATCGAAGAGGCTATTAACGGTGTGGAGGGCATGACCTATATCCAGTCCTCCGCCAGTAATTCAGGTTCTGGAAAGATCAACGTATTTTTTAAAGCCGGCACGAATCCAGATCAAGCTTCGGTCAATGTTCAGACCAGAATCTCCAAAGCGGCCAGTCGTATTCCCTCTGAAGTTAATGAGTCCGGTATTACGGTGATGCCCCGTCAGAGCGGGGTCATCATGACCATTAATCTGTATAGTACAGATCCCCAAGGAGCCTATGATGAAACATTTCTACAGGCATTTTCCCAGATTAATATCAACAGGGCGCTGCTTCGCGTGGATGGGGTGGCCGAAGTATCAAGAGTAGGTGCCAGAGACTACTCCATGCGTGTGTGGTTGGTACCGGACAAACTAGCCGCCTACAATCTGGTGCCTCAGGACGTTATCAAAGCGATCAAGGATCAGAACTTTGAAATTGCTTCCGGAAAATTTGGGGAGACTTCCAACGAGACCTTTGAAACTATTCTAAAGCACAAAGGCAGGTTCAGCAATCCAAAGGATTTTCAGAACCTGGTCATCCGCACCAATGAGGATGGTACCATTTTATATTTAAAAGATATTGCTCGGGTGGAACTAGGCGCCTCCAACGAAGGAGCCGATAACACGGTGGACGGGCATCCGGGCCTGACCCTGAATATCACGCAAACTAGTGGGTCTAATGCCAGAGAGATTGACATGCAAGTCAGAAAGATTCTTGAAAATATTTCCAAGGATTTTCCTAAAGGTATCCATTATGATATCACTTATAGCGTCCGTGATCAGGTGGACGAGTCCCTGACGCAGGTCTTGCACACCATTTTTGAGGCCTTTATCCTGGTGTTTATCATCGTATTTATCTTCTTGCAGGATCTTCGCTCTACCCTTATACCGGCAATTGCGATACCTGTGTCACTGATCGGCACCATGTTTTTCCTATTGATTTATGGATTTTCCATCAATATTCTGACCATGTTTGCGCTGGTACTGGCCATTGGTATTGTGGTGGATGATGCCATTGTTGTGGTAGAGGCCATCCACCAAAAGATGGAGCTAACCAACCTGAGTGCCAAAAATGCGACACTTGCGACCATGAAAGAAATCACGCCAGCCATCCTCTCCATTACCATGGTGATGGCAGCTGTATTTCTACCCATTGGTTTTATGGAAGGACCGACTGGTTTATTTTATAGGCAGTTTGCCTATACGATGGCCACGGCCATTCTTTTGTCTGCACTTTGTGCCTTGACTCTCAGTCCGGCACTCTCTGCCTTGATTCTTAAAAAACCCAATCACGAACATAGAAAAAAACTGGCCGGGCTTTCCAAAGGCCAAAGAGAACAGCAGGATCGCAAGACAAAAACCAAGGCATTTGTGTTCCGGTTTTTTGATTATTTTAATGAAGGTTTGCAGAAGCTGACCCAAAAATATATCCTGGCCGTTAAATGGCTGATCGGGAAAAAGCCCTTTGCCTTTGCAGCACTGATTCTGGTGGTTTTAATCGGATTTTTACTCATGCGTTCTACCCCAACGGCCTTTATCCCAAATGAGGACGATGGATTTATTACCTACACCATTAAAATGCCTCCTGGTGCTACCCTGGCCCGTACGACAGACGTTTTAAATAAAGCCGAAAAGTTACTCAAAAGGCATAAAGAGATCAAGACCATGACTAGCATCGCTGGTTATAATGCCATTGATGCGGCCACTAGTAGCGCCTATGCGGTAGGCTATCTGAATATGTATCCCCATAATGAACGCAAGGGCATCACAGATATCAATGAATTTATGGATACGATCCGAAAGGATTTATCCACGATCAATGAAGCCTCCTTCTCCGTATTCCCAAGACCAACTGTGCAGGGATTTGGGGATGTCGCGGGTCTGCAACTGGTTTTAGAAGATAAACTAGGTGGCAGCTTCCAGCAATTTGGGCTTGTATCGGACTCCTTTATTGCTGCGCTGAATAAAAGGCCTGAAATTCTCTCTGCCAGTACGCCCTTCCAGGCGAACTTTCCACAGTATGTAATGGACATTAATTACGTGAAAGCAAAGGCCATGGGCGTCAGCGTGAAAGAAATGATGACGACCATTCGGGATTATTTTGGCAGAGCGCAGGCCAGTGACTTCACCAGTTTTGGCAGACAATACCGGGTCTATGTACAATCTGACTTCCAATACAGAAAGACACCAGAATCCTTTAAATCCATTTATATTAAAAATGACAAAGGACAAATGGTGCCCGCCAATACCCTGATTACATTAGAAAAGAATGTAGGCCCTGAAGTTGTCAACCGGTATAATCTCTATAACAGCATTTCTATTAATGCGACACCCGCCAAAGGATATAGTACGGGGGATGCCATGAAGGCAGTGGAACAGGTCGCCAAAAATAACCTTCCTGGTAACTATCAGCTGGAATGGACCGGCATGAGTTTGGATGAAAAGTCCTCTTCTGGGCAGACTGCATTTATATTACTTTTAAGTATCCTTTTTGTTTACTTCCTACTTTCCGGGCAATATGAAAGTTATATTATGCCTTTTGCGATTTTGCTTTCCATACCAGTAGGCCTTGTTGGTGTATATGGCGCGGTGAAGCTGGTTGGGTTGCAAAATAATATATATGTTCAGCTCGGACTCATTATGCTTATTGGGCTCTTGGCTAAAAATGCAATTTTGATGGTCGAATATTCCATGCAAAGAAGAAGGGCCGGACTGAGTATTTTTGACGCGGCCATCCAGGGAGCTACGCTAAGGCTACGGCCAATTTTAATGACCTCTCTGGCCTTTGTCGCCGGACTGGTGCCACTGATGTGGACTCAAGGACCTTCTGCGCAGGGTAATCACTCCATCAGTTATGGGGCAGCCGGTGGCATGATCATGGGCGTCTTGCTGGGTATCTTTATTATTCCTGTGTTATTTATCATCTTCAGAACCCTAGATGAAAAATTAAAATTAAAATTCCAGCATGTTGAAGATTAATAATAGCAAAAATATCGTCATAGCGGTACTCTTAATACTTACGAGCACCCTGCTTATGCAGGCTTGTAAGGTAACGGAGGATTATAAAAGGCCGGATTTTAAAATGCCGAACGCTTATAAATTACCAGACTCTTTGGTAGAGCGCTCTTTTGAGGCAATTCCTTCCTGGAAAGATTATTTTAAGGATTCTACGCTACTCAATATTTTGGATAGCGCCGTTGCCAATAACCTGGATTTAAGGGACGCGATTAAAAACATTCAGATCACCGATCAACTCTATAAACAATCCAAATCCCTTTATGCGCCTGATATTGACCTGAACCTACTCAATGTCACCAGAGAGTTCAGATCCCATGATTATTATTCCAGCCCGTCCAGCGGTTGGTATGACCGGCAAGGCAAAACGGCGCCCAAAGACTTATACCTTTATCAGTCTCATTTTGCCAATACCGTTGCTGTAGATTGGGAAATTGATATCTGGGGCAAGATTAAAAGGGAAAAAGAGGAGGCAAGATCGCATTATCTGGAAACCTTTGAGGCAAAAAAAGCGGTACAAACAGCCCTGGTAGCGGATGTAGCCGACGCCTATTATAACCTGATCATGCTCGATGAGCAGTTGCAGGTCGCTACCCGTAACTATCATTTGCGTAGCAATACCCTTAAAATGGTGGAATTGCAGTACAAATCTGCCGAAGTGACTGCATTAGCGGTGCAGCAGACTAAAAATCAGGTATTGGAAGCACAGGCACTGATACCCCAGCTAAAAAAAGAAATAGCCGTCCAGGAGAATGCCCTTAAAATGCTGACCGGCAATATCAGCCTGAATGTAGGACATCGCAGTGCCCTTTCAGAAATCCCGGCCGACTCCCTGTATAGAGAGATCCCGCTTTATTATGTACAAAACAGACCAGATGTGCTGTCAGCAGAATATGACCTGATGGCTGCCAACGCCTCCGTTGGCGTCCACCAGGCAAACAGGTTCCCCAATCTGACGATTACCTTTGAGGGAGGGATGGATGCCATGTTACCTAAAAACTGGTTTAATATTCCAGGCGCCTTGCTCGGAGGTTTTTTTGGGGGATTAACCCAACCAGTCTTCCATAAAAGAAAACTGAAGACGGAATATGAAGTTGCTAAGCTGAAAAGAGATCAATCTGAAATAGCCTTCCAGAAAGCGGTTTATAGCGGCATTACTGAAGTCAGAAATGCACTGGTGGCAGTCCGTCAACTCAGTGAACAACTCTCTATTGCAAAGCAGCAGGTAGCCGTTTCTCAAAAGGCCGTACACAGCGCCGCTATGCTCTTTACAGCTGGCTTTGCTACTTATCTGGAAGTCATTACTGCTCAAAGTAATGAACTGGATACTGAATTACATCTAGCATCGCTCAAAGCAGATTTGATGAGCGCCAGAATCCAGCTTTACCGAGCACTGGGTGGTGGTTGGAAATAAATAACTGTAAGCGAATCCCCCAAAAAAGTCCTAAGCGATTATCATCATCGCTTAGGGCTTTTTTTTGCTATCTTAGCGCAGCATAGTACGGTAATAAGCTTATTATTAAAATTCTCTAAATTTACCTCTTGAGATGAATAAACGATTATATCCCCTCATTTTTATACTGTTATTTGGCTTTGCAGCGCATAGTCAAAAATACCGGGCGGTCATGAAAACCGATAGCGGGAAAATTATTATTGAACTTTTTGATGGCACCCCCAAACACCGCGATAATTTTATTAAACTGGCACGTAGCCATTTTTATGATGGGGTGTTGTTTCACCGGGTCATACCCGGATTTATGATTCAGGGGGGCGATCCGGACTCTAAACATGCGAAGCCCGGTGTGGAGTTAGGCAATGGCGATGTAGGTTATACCATCCCTGCTGAATTTCGGCCGGGGTATTTTCATCAGCGGGGAGCCTTGGCAGCGGCCAGAGACGACAATCCAGCTAAAGCCTCTTCCGGCTGCCAGTTTTATATTGTAACAGGAAAGAAATTTACAGACGCTGACTTGGATAAAGCAGCCAAAAGATCTGGCCATGCAATACCTGCCGATCATAGAGCTGTTTATAAATCTATCGGAGGCGCTCCTCACCTGGATCAGAATTATACGGTCTATGGCCAGGTCTTAAAAGGTATGGCCGTAGCGGATAAAATCGTTCATGCAAAACGAGATAAAAATGACCGACCTAACCGAGATCAGCGCATCAAAAAAATAAGAATCCGTAAGAAAATACTGGGAATTTGGTTTTAAGCAAAAGATAGGAACCGGTCGTTTGTCTTCCAGTTCTGTACATAGCAGCAGCTGTAACAGCTATTATTAATTTGCTGATGGCGGTGGCTGATCTGGAAAAATCGCATCTGCCTCATCAATGGCACTTTTGATACTTCCCGCTTCTCCTTTAGCAGCACCGGCTACGCTATTCGGATCGTCCTCAGAAAGTGTATTTTCCGGGATAGGACTTATGGCAAGTTCTTCATCCCTATTATCATTCCACTCGACAATGAAGTTGTTTTTGCCTTCACCCACCTGCAAAGTCATAAAGCGCATCTGAGAAAGCTCCAATAAGGACAAAAATAAAAATAAGGCATGGATCCGGTCTTCGCATACATTGAAGATCGATTCAAACGACATGGAATGAGACTTTTTGACAGTGGTCAGGATATATTCCCTACTACCTTCCATCGTCCAGTTATAATGTACCACCGTATGGACCGGTTTGTGATTGCGGTCAATAACCCGTTGCATGACCTTCTCAAAGGTCTTCATAATTTTAAACAGGTTAATGTTTTGAATTTCGGTCCCTTCAGCTGCGTCTTCGCCAATTTTACTGAGTTCAGCTATTAGGTTGCCTCTTTTTTGCATCAGCTGACGCAAGGTTTCTTTTTCAGCAAGTTCAATAGCGGCTTCTTTAAAGCGTTTATACTCTAAAATCTTATCTACCAGTTCTTGACGCGGGTCAATTTCATTGCCTTTTTCATCCAGTTCCTTTCTGGGGAGTAGCATTTTTGCCTTAATCCGCATAAGGGTGGAGATAAAAAGAATAAACTCGCTGCTTAATTCAATGTTGAGGCTCCGCTGATGATGTAAATATTCCAGAAAGTCTTTGGTAATCTGTGTAATAGGTATATTATAAATATCCAGTTCATCCCTTTCAATAAAGAAAAGCAAGAGGTCAAAAGGCCCCTCGAATTGCGGTAATTTGATTTGATAAATAGATGGTTTCAAAATAAACCCGGATTAATAACTGTTTTTATAATAAAAAATACCTAAACCTTCCCATGGAAGGGGTTGATAATCAATAGTTATATCCATTATCAACCCCCACCCAGGGAGGTAAAATTAAGAAAATACTCAGGGAATCAATAAAAAATATCAGAAGACTATTTGGCGCGAATAGCGTCCCTGATCTCCTGTAAAAGCACTTCTTCTTTGGAAGGAGCTTCTGGCGCAGCAGGAGCCGCTTCTTCTTTGCGTTTTAGTTTCATAATTGATTTTACCATTAAGAATATTACAAATGCCAGGAGCAAGAAATTGATTGCAACCGTGATAAAGTTACCATAGGCAAAAATCGCCGCTCCATCGACCTTCTTGGCATCTGCCAGTGCAAGACCAGCCGCCGCCTTATGGTTCAAATCCACCCAGAGATTGCTAAAATCCGGTTGTCCGATGATTTTGGATACAATTGGCATAACTAAATCATCAATAATACTGGTGACAATCTTACCAAATGCACCGCCAATGATCACACCAACGGCCAGATCAATGGCATTGCCTTTGACGGCAAATTCTTTAAAGTCTTTTACGAATCCCATGTTTTTAAATTTTAGTCGTTTTTAAATAGATTAATATAGCCTTTCAAATATAGTACAAAGTTTCCTATTACTTTAATTATTGAAAATCAGGACTCCTTTTGGAGCGTCGGATATTTAGGATTGATCTTTTTGAGCAAATCATGTACTGCTTTTGCCACAATATACTCCTTATACCAGTTTTTGTTGGAAGGAACAATGGTCCAGGGAACTTCATTACAATGTTCAAAACAGTCTTCGTAGCATTTTCTATAGGCTTTCCAGCTTTTAGCCTCTACCGCATCACCGGGATTGTATTTCCACATCTTGCGTTTGATCTGCATTCTCTCCGCCAGGCGTTCCGCCTGCTCTTCAGGGGTAATATGCAGGTAGAATTTAAGTATATGCGTGTTATTTTGGGTAAGTAGCCGCTCAAAATCATTAATGGCATGCATTCGATCTTTTGCGGTTTTATCATTAATTAGCTTGTGCACTCTGGTAACCAGAATGTCCTCATAATGTGAGCGGTTAAAGATCTTGATCATGCCTTTCTCCGGCGTCTGTTTATGAATCCGCCACAGAAAGTCATGATCCGCTTCTTCTTTTGTAGGTACTTTAAAAGAATGGACACTAATTCCCTGTGGGTTAACTTCACTAAAGACACTGCGGACCGCTCCATCCTTACCCGAAGCGTCCATGCCCTGAAATACAATTAAAATGGCATGCTTATGCTCTGCATACAACTTGTTTTGCCATTCATCTATGGATTTTTGATACTCTTTAGTTTTATCCTTTAGGTCATCTTTATCCGCATCTTTTGGAGGATTTGCAGATATTTTATCCAGATTGAGTTTTGCCATGATTTATATTATTAGCATATGTAAATAAATTTCGCGCTATTTTATTGCCTATTAATCAAATGTAAGGGTCAAAAATGTTGCCATATGTTAAACGAATCGCCGGAATCGCATTTCACGTTTCAAATAGTCGTAATAATGTGCGCTTTGTCCCTAAAAATATTTCGAATTTAAAGAAATTTAAAATAAAAATAAAATAAGCCATTTTATACATTTATGTTTAACAGCGTCTTGCAAAACATCTCAGCAAGCAAAGATATTCTCAACAGTACCCTGGTAATTAACCATTTATAAGCCTATTCGTATCTCGCCTTTTCTAAAACAACAAATCATCAAACACTGGGAAAATTACCATTTGAATCTTATCTTTACCAGCAACATAATCTAAAATACTTTTTATGGATTTTCAATACGATAGCAAGAATGACCAATTATTTATAAATTTTACTGAACTCACTCTTCAACCGGTGCCCGGAGTCCTGGATAAAACCTTCCCGGCAGAACTTCAATCAGAAATTGGCTTATTATTTTCCGAAAACGGTCATTTAACCGGTCTTGAAATTTCCCCCGCTTCCAAATATTTCGATGATAAAAAATTAGCAAAATATGCTCAAAATGAAAATTTAACAGCCGCTATTAAGGATACCGGTCTACAGCCTCTTTCAGCGCAACAATATAGCGCCTCCAATGCGTCCGTATTATTCGAGGATAAAGAGCGTGATGCACATTTTGGTGCTATTCAACAAGGATCAAATACCTATAAATTTGGATGGGTAACGGATCGAAATACTCCAACTATAAAATGGTTAGACGGACATACCTGCGCTGTTGGTATCGACAAAAATTTCGCAATTGTCAACTTTCAGGACGACGCAATAGTATTAGCACCAAAGCTAAATACATCTTTTGTCGAACTTAAAGTAAATAATAACATACTACTAGTCATTACACAATTAGAAATTTTCAAAATAAGTAAGGACTCCTACGAAATCATAGCCACATATGACCTTCCGGACTTTTTCGTCAGCATAGAAATACTGGGAGACATTTATAAAGTACATTGCTTTGATGATTCTGAGATCACTATAGCTTAAAAAGTTATATAAAATAATATCTTTACCCGCTTTAAACGCCCAAACCAACGCGTATTGACTGAGCCGCATCTTGCATGCAATACCCATGGAATTAAATAATCACTTCCCTATTGGCCAAAAGGATTCGTAGGAAAGTTGAGACGTAAGAGTTGCAGAAAAATAATAAAGATCTACAACAAATGTCTGGAAAATGGGGGATATGGCAGCCTGATTTTCCTGCCGAACCTTTGTTGCAAATATATTGTTAAAAGAAAAGCAATATATTTACTTTTTTGCTTTTAAATGACAATAATTTTAGTGTTGTTTGGAGAAACTTATTACATTTGTCGCAATAAAAAATAAACCTTTAGATTTATTTTTAATGAAAAAAGTTTCTATATTTGCTATTGAAAGAATTGTTGAGCCCACGGAAATACTTGCGGTAAGGTATAACCCAACAAAAGGAAAACATATTGTTGCAGAGGTATTAGCAAAATGGCAAGACATTCAATATTTGGAAGATTTTTTTGAAAAGTATAAATCTGACTTGGAAAGCTGGAATTCTGACGTTGAAAATGCGATCATTAAAACGATCAATCAGATGAAGGCTTTTATAGTCCGACTAAAAAACGCTGGTAATTCTGGACAATTTGACAACACTATATTTAAACCATTACATAGAAATGTTTCGTTCAATAATCAGTTGTGTACCCAATCTAAGGCATACGGTATTGAAAATGGAAGTTCGTGGTTAAGAATGTATGCTATCAGATTGGGGGAAAATCAGTATTTAATAACTGGTGGTTGTATTAAATTGACTCAGGCTATGCAAGACAGGCCCCATACTGAATTGGAACTTCATAAATTAAAAGAAGTGAGTAATTATTTAAAGAATCAAGGATTTAGATCAATTGAAGACGGAGACCTAGACCTGTTAGAAGTAGAAATATTATAAAGATGAGCAAACCTATAATAAATAATATAAAAAGATTAGAAGAGATCGTCGGACCTATTCAAACTAGCGATTGGCTAAGTGAGTTAGAAAAAAGAGCGGTCAATAGGAGTAGGCGCAACTATTCTCAAAAAATAGTTATTCGAATTTTACGGGAATTGAGGGCACGAAATCTGAGTAAAAAGGATTTCGCAACAATGTTGGGCATTACACCGCAGGCCATTAATAATTGGATGAAAGGTGAAGTGAATTTTACGCTTGAAACTGTAGAAAAGATAGAAGATGCTTTGGATGTAGCTTTGATTGAAATCCAGGTTAAAAGGTCACCAGTTAAAGCAACCAATAATGCTGTTAGCGAAATACTTCCATATAAATTGCCGCATCAATTGGCTAAAATTGTTCCAATTGTAAGTTGGATTGGTGATGAAAGAAGTCAATCGGGATCGCAAATCCTTACTAAAAGTATATCTTAATTATTAGTTATGACTAATACGGAGTTCGTAGCAAAGTTCAATCTGGTGAATATTCGAGAAGAACAGTTTTCTACATTTCTCGACATTGATATTGATAATAATGAAATCAATCAAACGGTAGCTTTTGGCTTTGGAGCTGATAAAACAAATAAGTTGATCGCTTGTAGTTGCACTTATACCTTATCAGCTGTTGATAGGCCTTTTATTCATATTCAAATAGTGTGCAATTTTGGCATTGAAGAGGATTCGTGGAACACCCTCCAAGCAACTTCGGAAGGAAAATTTCTTTTAATACCTAATGGCTTCGCAACACATTTGGGGGCTATTGTTTATAGTACTACAAGAGGAGTCCTGTACGAAAAAACAAAAGGCACAAAATTTGAAAAGTTCCCAATGCAACTATTGAGTGTAACTGCTATTATTAAAGAAGCACATATTAAAATAGCAATTTAGTTAGCCTTAGATTAGACCTTATTATACCTCCAATAACACTTAACCTAGCACTAGAAAATTCGGCTTTAATACCTTTTAAAAACACTGCCGCCTGCCGATAAAACGCGACCGCTTAGCCCCATATTACAACTGCTAATAGGTCAATAATTTTCCTGAAGCTGAGGTTGTAAGTGTACTCATAAAAGCAGCCAGAAAAATTTACACCAAAGATGAAAAATGGGATAAGATTTTATTTCTTGACATTGGTTGCAATATTAAAAATAGAGATAAATAACTACAAGATTACAATTATTTAAAATGCACTAGAAGTTTTTAATTTTGAGAACTTTTGTTAGAGAGAGCTTTGATATACTTGAAATAATCAGAAATCAAAGGCCTAAAAATAGGTAGCCGAATAAATATAGGATTATGGCCTTCATTCATGCGATTTTACTCAAGTTGTTGAGCACAATACTTTTTTAAAACAGCCTGCAACTATACCAATACCACACCACTGTTTATTGTATGTAATAGATAATGTATCTTTTGAATTACAGTATGGATCATTCAGAAATCATTTTCCTCAGGTACCACAAGTAATGTAATATACAAACGCTCCTATTTTTAGCTTATCAATCAATCTCCACAATGTTGCCCATATACAAATGCAGCACCGCTGTCGCATGCTGCATTTGTATATGGATTTAGGCACTTGTCAATATATATCCCAATTAGACAAATAAATAATCCAATCGTCTTAAATTGCTTATTATTCAGCGATATTTCGATTCAACTTAAGTGCTTCAGCCGTCCAGCTTCGCATTTGTTGACATAGATCAGGATGCTTTTCTAAAGACTGACCAAAAGTAGGCACCATCTGTTTTAATTTACTTTGCCAGGCTTCAGATTGAAATTCCTTAGGAAAACAACGTTGAATCAACTCCAACATAATTGGTACGGATGTGGAGGCTCCGGGAGAAGCTCCTAATAAGGCAGAAATAGAGCCATCTGCACTAGTAACCACTTCAGTTCCAAATTGCAAAATGCCCCCTTTCTTTGGATCCTTTTTGATCACCTGTACCCTTTGCCCGGCAATTTCCAGTTCCCAGTCTTTGCCATCTGCATTAATATAAAATTTCCTGAGCGCATTTACCCTATCTGCAGGAGATTGTTTAATCTGCTGAATCAAGTATTTCAGCAAGGCAAAATTGGTCAACCCCACTTTAATCATTGGCCACATATTGCTCCATTTAATAGACAGAGGCAGATCCCAATAAGAGCCATTTTTCAAAAATTTGGAGGAAAATCCTGCGAATGGTCCAAATAGTAATGCCCTTTCCCCATTAATCATACGGGTATCCAAATGCGGGTCGCTCATAGGTGGAGCCCCAACGGCTGGCTTACCATATACTTTTGCCTGATGCTGTTTGATAATATCAGGATTAGTGCACCGCAGCCACTGACCGCTTGCCGGGAAACCTCCGAATCCCTTTCCTTCAGGAATTTTTGATTTTTCAAGTAAGGGCAGCGCGCCTCCACCAGCCCCTATAAATACAAATTTAGCTGTGGCTGTGTTTCGATCTCCGGTGGCTAAATCCTTGATTTTTAATTTCCAGCTGCCATCGGACCTCTTTTTAAGGTTAGTCACTTCCTTGCCAGTAAACACCTTAACGCCAGCTGTATGGCGCAGATATTCAATCATTTGTCTTGCGAGTGCGCCAAAATTTACATCTGTCCCTATGTCCATTTTAGTCGCAGCTACTGGTTGGTTCGGATCCCTGTCTTGCATTATTAAAGGAATCCACTCCTTTAGCTGTCCTTGCTGATCGGAAAACTGCATGCCTTTAAATAAATTATAAGTCTGCAGCTTATCATAACGCTTTTTTAAAAAATTCACATTGTCAGCTCCCCATACAAAACTCATATGAGGTATGGGAGAAATGAAGCCTTTAGGATCTTTAAGCAATTGGGATTCGGATAAATAAGCCCAATATTGTTTAGACAACTCAAACTGTTCTGCGACTCTTAGCGCTTTGGTAGCATCAATGGTTCCATCAGGTAGTTCCGGAGTGTAATTAAGCTCACATAGAGCGGAGTGTCCTGTACCGGCATTATTCCAGGCATCAGAACTTTCCTGAGCAATCTGATCAAGGCGTTCATAGATTTCGATGGTCGCACCTGGCATCAGCTGATTGAGCATTGTGCCTAATGTGGCACTCATAATGCCTGCGCCAATCAATATAATATCCGGATTACTATTACTATTCATTATAAAATTTTTCTATATTATCGCAGGATGGTTACAAATTTACAATGCAAATAGCACGTACAAAAAATAAATAAAAATTTTGGCTCAATTCTGACTTAAAACCTTCAAATCCAGGGCAGATTAACAAATCATTAATCAAACGTTTGTTTAGTAGTTTTATTTTTTTTATCTTTATGGTGAATCTTTATTTAGTAATCCATTAAGCGGCAGCCTCCTCTTATTGGAGGTGTGTCTGAACCTATTAGAAAGAGATTGTATATGGGGACACTACCTAAACCTATATTCGAAAAGGCGCCCAAAGAAGATATTTTTAAAGCAATTAAGGCAGAGGTGCAGGAATTTGTGCAAAAAGCACCTGGAAAACCTCGTTCGGCCATTATAAAGGCCTTTATTTTTTTGGGAATTTATTTAATAAGCTATTGTTGCATCTTACTTCTAGGTAACGATAACTGGGCATTATTTCTTTTCTACGGGCTTTGCGGGCTTTCCATGTTTTTGGTATTTTTAAACGGTTTTCATGATGCGGCCCATAATGCGCTTTTTAAATCAACCCGCACCAACCATCGATTTTGTTTTATTTTGGAACTTTTTGGAAGTAACAGTTATATCTGGCGCAAGCGCCATTTGTTACTCCACCACCCCTATCCAAATATTGCACATTGGGATATTGATGTCAAACAAAGCGATCTGGCCAGAATACTGCCATCCGCCAAATGGTTACCAGTTCACAAATATCAACATATCTATATGTGGTTGTTATATCCTCTTTATACACTTAACTGGCTGTACATCAGAGACTTTAAAGACTTTTTTGGCAAAAAGGATAACTATCTTAAAAGGGTCGTGAAGATTCCGAGTAGTGAATATCTGAAATTATTCATTTTTAAACTGGTCAATATTGGCTTTGTTATCCTTGTCCCCCTGTTTGTATTGCAACAGCCTTGGTACATTATAATACTGGGTTGGTTGGTGATGCATATAATTGCCAGTAGTTTTGGAGCGATTGCCCTTTTATCCACTCATGTAGATGAGGAGGCCACCTTCCCTGAACCTGATGCAAACGGGCAAATCCATAACACCTGGTTTGGTCACCAACTTTCCGTAACCAAAGATTTCAGCACTGACAGCAAGGTGATTAACTATCTCTATGGCGGCTTTAGCCTTCACGTGGCTCATCACCTTTTCCCCAGCCTCTCCCATAGTTATTACCCAGCTATTACCAAAATCATCCGTAAGCACGCAAAAGCCAGTAACCTGCCTTATAAAAATTATCCATTTTATCAGGCCATCAGATCCCATTACCGGCTTCTGAAAAAAAATGGCCGGGAGAATAACCTATTTAAAACTGGGGAACTTTAAGGCGTTGGTATTAGTCTATTTGTGGTATTCTATATAATTGTGTATGTCCGTTCAATGTTATTTTTAATTCAAGTGAGGAGGCTGAATTACCAGCCTGCAAAATTATTTGTGCATGTCCGTTAAACAATCTACGACTTCCTTTGTTATTAACTGAAGTCTCCGGGTCGTGATCACTGGGATCACCATTGCCAAAACCTAATATTCGACCATCTCCTGCCAGTGAAAACAGCAAACGATCGTTGGCGTCTGGCACCGCCCTACCAGAAATATCAAGAGCAGTTAAATTAATAACCGCAATATCTTTGCCGTTTGCATTCAAATGATCTACGTTTGACTGAATTCCTATCTTAGTAGCCGGGCCAGTTGTCACAATACTATCCGTAATCTTTTGTTGCCCTAAATAACCAACAGCTTTTAAAATACCTGCCGCATAAGGAACGTTCCATTCCAGATGCCCATATTTAGGCATTAGTTTTCTGCCCAGACTCTTTCCATTTAGCAAAAGTTCTACTTCGGGTGCATTGCCATAGACCCAAACATTCACCAGTTTACCCTCTTGGCCTTTGCGGTTCCATTGTTGTCCAATATGCAATACAGGCGCATCAGACCAGACACTTTTATAATAATAATAAACATTCTTGGGAAACCCACATAAATCCATCATTCCAAAATGACTGTTTACGTTGGGCCATTTAAAAGGCGTGGGCTCACCTCTGTAATCAAATCCTGTCCAGACAAAACCGCCCATCATCCATGGTTCATCCGCACAAAGTTGCCACCAATGTTCAGCTGTGCCGGCCCACCACGGGTACACTGAATCCTGATCAATTACATATCCTCGTACTGAATCAGTATTATAAATACCACGCGTCATTACTGTGCTGCCCATTTCCGTGCCTAAAACAGCTTGTTCTGGATGTGCCTTGTGATAAGCATGCACATAATCGACCCTATAATTAAATCCTCTAACAGCCATCACTTCATTGACGCCATGATATACATTGCCCAAATCTGCTGCATATGTAGCGATTCTATATGGATCCAGTTTGTTTTGGACCGCAAGTAGATCCTGCGCCACTCTTTTACCTATGGAACTTTTTTGAATATCTCCTTCTTCGTTGCCGATGGACCAAAGAAAAATACTGGGATGATTCCGATCACGCTTTATTAAACGCTCAAACTGACCTTTATATTCCAGACCACTATTAAGCAACCGCTGTTCATCCACTATAAGCATCCCTAAACTATCACAAGCATCTAAAAATTCAGGAGCAGGTGCCCCATGACTAGTCCGGATCGCATTAGAACCAACTGCCTTTAATAATTGAATTCTATAATATTGCAATGCGTCAGGCAATGCGGTTCCCACGCCGGCATGATCCTGATGTATATTAGTTCCTTTAATTTTTACCGGCTTGCCATTCAATAGCACACCCCGATCTGCCGTTATATGAATATCTCTGACCCCAAACCGAATAAAATACTGATCCACCAGCTTGCCATTTACCATCACCCTAGTTACAATACGGTAAAGATATGGATGATCTAAATCCCACAATTTAGGGTGACTGATTTCTAATTGTTGCTTGACCTGGTGCACTGTTTTAGCTGGTAAAGTATCAATTTCAGCCGGATGTGAACGGGCAACAACTTTCCCATCTCTTGTTCTCAACTCCGAAATAATACGGATACCGGTTTTTACTTTATTTCCGCCATTTAAAACAGGCACTTCCAGCGAAATAAGGCTACTCGTTTTTTCAACTTTTGCATGTGCATAATAATTTTGAGGATCCACATGGATATTCTGCGTCTTATTGAGCCACACATGCCGGTTGATCCCCGCACCTTCATAAAACCAACCTTCAAATTGAGTCGCATCAACCCTGACGGTAATAGTATTAGCCTTATTAAAATACAGAAAATCAGTAATATCATAGCTCTGTCCTAAATAGCCCGAAAAATTACTCCCCAGGTATATTCCATTAATCCACACTTTGCTGTCCCTGTATATCCCATCAAAAGTCAGGGAAAACTGCTGTCCGCTATCTTTTGCCGGCACCAGGAACTTTTTGCGATACCAACCAATACTATTTTGTGGATATAAGCCTCCAACTGGTCTGTAACCATGAGAAAGCTGGTCTTCATTTTGAGAAAAAGTAATAGGTAAATGCACCGCCCAATCATGTGGTAATTGAACCGTTTTCCAGCCAGTATCATTAAAGCTTTCATCTATTGGGGTCTGGGATGTCTTCTTCGTTTTCGCAAAGAGATTCGCGATGCCGTAGTTAAAATCCTGTGCCGGATCCGCACTGTTTCCTAAATGGAATTTCCAGTTCTTATCCAAATTAACACGTTGACGGGGGCTGTCTGATTAAGCTTCTGACCAAAAACCTGATATCCGCCGAGAAACAGCAGACAAAAAAGCCCTTTTAATAAATATTTAGTTGTCTTTGCAGGCAAAATTAGATTCATGTTGTTTTAAATACTTTTGTTCTTTAAGTGTTATTATTCAAGGGGTATAATACCCCCTTCTGGCATAACGGTACACTGCGCTGCCAACTGCGGTAAATGGATCAAAATATAACTAATCCAATTGCCGCCTTATTTAAAAGCAGATAATGCTTTAGTTGGTTTTCCATCTGCGCCCCAGCAGCTTAATTTATATCGACTCCATGAGCGGGCTCCTTCGGGTTCCCAATAAAATACCCCCAATCCGTGGCTATCAGGTACCGCAGCAGTTGTTTTGATTACGGCCTTTAACATGTCATAAGTATTTTGGATCGCTGTGTCTGCCCCTCCTGTTTCTACAATCATTACAGGCTTTTGATAACGGCTGACCATATCGTTTAAATTATTTGCCAGATCTTTAATATTGGCAGTATAGTCCTGATTTAGCCAGTAGGGATAATAAGAAAGTCCTATAATATCATAATTAACGTGGTAGGCTTTCGCTGAGTCGTAAAACCATCTGGATCTGCCATTATTATTTCCCTGATCAATATGCACAATCACTTTGATTTGATCATTAACCGCCTTTGTTGCTGCATATCCTTTGTTTAGCAATTGTGACAATTGCGGCCAGTTATCGGTACTGCCCGTAGGCCATAGCATACCACCTGTAATTTCATTGCCAATCTGTACCCAGGATGGCGTACAACCTTGTTCTTGAAGTGTATCCAACACATGGTAAGTATAATCATATACATCAGTGAGTAACGTGGGAAAATCATCCTTTGCCCATGCTGCAGGCTTAGTCTGGTGAGACGGATCTGCCCAAGTGTCACTATAATGAAAATCAATCATGATCTTAAAACCTTTAGCTAGGCACCTTTTGGCCATAGTCACTGTTTCTGCAAGTGAGCAATGACCACTAATCCTATCATCGCTGGGGTTTACAAAAATCCGTAACCGAATAGCATTAATACCATTATCCCTTAAAATATCCAAACAATCCTGCTGCTTACCTGCAGCGTCGTAGAATTTAAAGCCAGTCGCCTCCATTTGCATCAACCAGCCAACATCGGCTCCTTTAAAAAAGGTCGTGTCTGCATTACTTCCACCATCTTCACCATCAGGAACGCTGGTATTATCGCTTTTACTGGCGCAGTTAATACTTGCCGCAACGGCAAGCAATAAAAACATACACCAAAAAATTTTTAATATAATATTTCATGACTGAGTAAATTTATAAGTTAATAGCTCTCAATTTGGATTATTCCATTGATTAATGCAAAAAATTAAACGGCCCCAGATTTAATCTTTTGTTACTTCAAAACTGTAATTGCCATCACCATTACTTAGATCCAGACTTACAGTATATGTACCAGCCTGAGCAACCGTAATATTATTGCCACCCCATACAGGATCACCTGCAAAAACAAGGGTTCCTTCCTCATCAATTTTATAACAAATATCCCAGGAAGGGTCATTCCATGATGCGGTCGCATTATCCCAGACACTAGAGACAAATGCAAAACTATCCCCGGCAGCAAACTTAACTCCAGTGGCAGTCCACTTATTTGTATTGGCATCAAAAGTCATAGCAGAATTACCCCAATTATTAAAAGTGCCGCTCATGAAAATTTAATGGGCGTATAACTGATGGTTAGAGCATCCAGATCTACATTGACTTTCATATAGTTAGGACATGGCGTTATCCATAAATTTCCAAGTGTCGAAATATCCGCTCCCTTTTGCAATGTATACGCATCTGTGCCCCAGCCATAGCCACTATTATCTACTGTTGAAAGTAACTTACAATTTGCACCTCCCCAATTAGCATAGGAAAAATTGATATAGCCTTCATATTTATTGTCATTTTTCGCTGAAGTTAATAAATATCCATTGGTTCTGGTGGCAGGCGTCGTCCAGCCTCCCTCGCCCATAATCAACAAGGCCGGCAAGGGCAATGCATAAGGTGTCGCCGTAAATGAAATAGTATTGGATGCCAGGGTATCCCCATTAAAAACGGAGCGAATCCTGGTAAAAACGATGTTCGCGCTCGACGGAGTACACCCTATCGCCAATAATTTATTATTAAGACTCAGGCCCGTTAAACTATCGGAAGTTACTGAAACACCTAAGTTATATGATTTACCAGCTCCAAAAGATGCCGAAGTATCCAAATCTAGGATATAGCTGATAATCACATTACCCCTTGCCGTATCTGTAAAATATCCGGGATCTGACCATTTAAGTATCAATAAGGTCATTTCACTATTCTGCTCAGATAAGCTAATGCCTTGATCTGGTCCCAGATTGGCGGTTAATGTAATGCTATTATCCACTGTGTTTATATTTGCCTCAAACAAATCTTTCTTACAGGCCAGCTGCAAAGCACTCATTAAGGCCAGGACCAATAGTAGCCATCCATTTAGTCCCCAATGTTTTAATTTAAAATATCTCATATAAAAACCTTTTATCATGATCAATGTATAATTCAAGTAAATCAATTTGTGGCGTCTAGTACCTTAATAATTTGTATTTTTTAAATTTGGATTCGCCAACAAATCGGCCGTTGGAATCGGAAACAAATTATATTTACTACTCACTGCATTTCCGGCTAAAGAGCCGCCTTTCCAATCCCACAAATACGTATCTGTTGTTAATCTGTCATAGCGTATAAGATCTGTTCTTCTTTGCGCCTCCCAATACATTTCCCGGGCTTTTTCATCCAAAACAAAATCTGTCGTTAATGCAGCTGCTGTAATATTGCCTTCCTTACTGGAAGGATCATTTGCATATGCTCTTCCCCTTAATTGATTAATATAGCCCAGGGCAGTTGTGACATTTCCTCCTGATCCTCCTCTAAGAACACTTTCTGCATAGGTCAAATAAATTTCAGGGAGTCTGAATATTGGAAAATCAATATCAGCTATATTCCCAAAAGTATTATTTTGTGTAATGGCCGATCCATCTCTATTGATATTTCGAAACTTATAGGAAGAAAAACCATTGGTCTGATTGGTAATAGTAGTTGCTTCAAGCGTCTGACCTTCTGTATAAAACAAAGCTCTTTTATCGATGGTGGTGTCAAAACTTGGAAATAGTTTTGGAATAGACTGCGTAAATCTAAATTCATTCCAACTACCACTCAACCCATTGATCAACTCAGTGACTCCCGCCGGTCCGAGTACTAACCAATTGGTGCCTCCCCAATTCACTTCATTATTATTCTGATAGACAATCGGTAAAATAAACTCTTTATTACCCTGGCTGTTATCCCCCATAAAGAGCCAACTATAATGACTCATCAGGGCATATTGGCCCGACTCGATAATTTTATTACAATAGGTGATGGCATCTGTATATCTAGCTGTCCCCGTATATACCTTTGCATTCAGATAGATTCTGGAAAGTAAGGCCCAGTCGGCCCCTTGATCAGCGCGTCCCATTCATTGGTACCTGGTGTTGGAAGTTTACCAGCAATATCCATGAGTTCACTTTCTATAAAATTGAATAGATCCTTTCTATCGATTTGTTTAGGCGTAGCTCCTGCCGCAAGCGTGGTGTCTGTCGCAAAGGGTGGATTACCATAGGTATCCATTAAAACACTATATGCATAAGCACGCATAAACCTAGCCTCCGCTCTAAATTCCTTTACAGAATCTGCAGCCGCCTGATCAAAACCTCGTGCTTCAATTTTAGTATCCGCCGATTCAATAATAAAACTGTTGGCCAGTGTAATGGTGTTCATCATATCTGTGTACACCATGGCAACGGCTGGCAGATCCGCACTCCAGGACAATTGATGATAGATCGCTACATTGCCATCGTCATTCCAGGTACTGACCGCCTCGTCTGTTGGATATTCCTGCATATTCCAGTAATCCCTTAAAAATCCATTGGATCCCGTAGAAGTGGGGGTATAAACTAGACTACCATATATCGTGGCAAGGCTTTGTTTATAACCAGCGACTGTTTCATATTGAATAGCAGTAGTCACACCATTGGTCGGCTGTTTATCCAGATCTTTGGTACAGGAAAATAGTCCGGTTAATAGACAGCCTGTTAATACGAATAAGGATAATTTATTTGATCTCTTTCTCATTGTAAAAAGCTTTTCTGACATTATTAAAAATGGAGGTTGATGCCTACCGCATAAATTCTGGGTACATTGTAAGTATTTTGATACCCGGAATTATAAGACGCTTCAGGATCCTGACCTGTAAAGTTGGTGACTGTAAAGACATGCTGAACAGAAGCCCTTATAGACATAGTCCAGTCCTTAAATACCTTCCCGAAATCATAACCGGCATATATATTATCCAGTTTTAAAAAAGAGGCATTCTGCAGATAAAAATCACTGTAGTTTTCAAACTGGTCATTTTTACTAAATCCAGTCTTATAATATAGCGTGCTCAAATTCTCTGAAACATCCCAACCCGTTATAGCAATAGTATTTTCAATAGGTTTGTAGAAAATATACTGGCCTAAGTTCGCATGCATAGAAATCCCAAATTGCCATTTTTTATAATTCAGGCTGGTGCTATATCCAAGTATATACTTTGGAGCGGCAGATTTTCCGGTTACATAACGATCACTGGCACTGATGATTCCATCCTTATTAACATCGAGCATCACATCTTCCAATGGGCTGCCACTATCATATACCTGATGGTATAAATAAAAGGTATTGCGACTATAACCGACTGTATTTACCAGCGTCTGGTCACTAAAAAGGCCAACACCGCTGTCTGAGACATTATTTAAATGCGAAATTTTACTATTTATATAAGATAAATTAAATGCCATTTCCCAACTCAGGTTTTTAGTCTGAACAGGAATTGCTTTAATATTCCACTCAATGCCTTTGTTTTCCATTGAGGCAATATTGAGCAGCAGTGAACTTCCAAAATTGACACCCAGCGGAATGGTGGTTTCATTGAGCAAATTGGTCGTCTTTTTGTAGAATAAGTCTAATGATCCAGTGATGCGGTTTTTCAAAAAGCCATAATCAAATCCCAGATCTGTCGTGGCTGTTTGTTCCCACTTCAAATTAGGGTTGTAAGTGCCTGGATAAGACAGATCATAGGCAGACCCCCTATATTATATTGATACATTGCTCCTCCAGAGGTATATACAGAAATCGGGACATAGTTGCCTATTCCATCCTGCTGGCCAGTAATCCCATAGGACAATCTTAGCTTTAGATCAGAGAGGGCTTCATTATCCTTTAAAAACCCTTCCTCTTTTATTTTCCAGGCCAGTGAAACAGACGGAAATACCCCCCATCTATACTTTGGTGCAAATCTGGACGAACCATCATCTCTGATCGTTGCCGTCAACAGGTATTTATCCTTGAAGGCATAAAATAGGCGGCCAAAATAAGAAATAATGGAGTGACTGGGTTTATCAAAAGGATAAGCGGGCTCGGAACCAGCCAACTGTTCTCCCTTTGCATCATATCCTGGATAAAAGTAATTGGTTGTCAGATAATTATTATAAGAATAGCCCCCCGTCACATTAAGACGACTATCAATTTTTGTAAACAATTTGGTATAGTTAAGGTAAGTTTCCAAAAAGGTATTACTAACCTTGGAGGCAGGGTCATTGTCATTTTTAGCCCCGCCCTGAACATTTAAAGGGAAATAGGTGGCCGGCGAAAAATAATAACTCTGGTATTTACTGGCATCATAACCAGTATTGACATTAAAATGCAGACCACTTATAAAAGGAAAGGCATAATCCAATTGAAAATTACCCGTACTTCTGAATCCCTGCGAAGTATTTTGCTGTTGCATAAGCATACTGACAGGGTTCGCGATGGCGAGTGCCGGGTTGGTTGCATATTTAGCATATTGAAAATAGCCATCAAAATCCGTGTTTTCCGGATCGTAAACAGGTTGCGTCGGATCAAATGCGATGGCGTTAGCAATACTTGCCTGATCAGCAATCTTTTGTTTTTCGTAACTGGCTTTAATACTAAGATTTAGCTTTAAAGCGCCTTTTAATAATTTAGGAGAAAGATTTAAAAGCCCCGTCACCCTTTTATAATTACCAGTCTTCAATACCCCATCCTGATTCAGATAACCTACTGAGAATCTGTAAGGTAGCTTTTTTATTCCACCGCTTAAACTGATATTGTTATCCGTTGCAAAGGCGTTTTGATAAATTTCTTTTTGCCAATCTGTTGAAGCTGATCCGATCGCAAAGGTGGGTGTCAGGTTATTGGAAGTAATTACTTCCTTATACTGACCTGCGGTTAAGACAGATTCCCGCTTGATTAAAGTGGAAACAGAATTATTAGTGGAAAAATCCACATGTAATTTATCGTTTAGCTTTCCTTTTTTGGTTGTAATGATAATAACACCATTTGAAGCCCTTGATCCATAGATCGCCGCAGCAGCGGCATCCTTTAAAACAGTAAAGGTTTCAATGTCATTAGGATTTAATTGACTGAGCATACCAGGTCCGTTTGGATTCCAGCCCTCCAACGCAACGCCGTCTATTATAATGAGCGGGTTATTGCTGGCGCTGATAGAAGCGCCACCTCTGATCAGCATGGAGCTGCCCGCGCCCGGTTGTCCAGAAGAAGGCGTTATTTGCAATCCTGGTATCTTATTGGCAATCAATTCCTCTGCATTAGTGACCGGCGCTTTTTGAAAATCTTTCGCCGATATCGTGGCAATGGATCCCGTGATAAATTTTTTCAAAGTCGTCCCATACCCAATGGTCACTACATCAGCCAGGGTTCCAGCGGTGTCAATGGCCAGCAATTCAATATGGACGGGTTGCTTATTTGTTTCAAAAACCCTGGTCTGACTCAAATAACCTTCTCTTGTAATTTGTAGACTTATGGGAAATGCAGATACTTCCAAACTGAAATTTCCCTGAAGATCTGTTTGAACTACCTGGGAAGCTCCTCCCCGAATTTGAACCTCTGACAGCGGACTTTTGGTTGCGGCGTCTACCACTTGGCCTTTTAAGATTTCTGATTGTGCCTGAACAGCCGTTAAACTACTTAATATAAAAAATAGCAGTAAACGACACTTCAATAACAAATGACTCTTCATGATTGAATATGATTTTGGCTTTAATAATCTTTAACAAATTTAACGGGGTTTGCACCTGAACCGCTTGCCATTTTCATCATTATTGATGCTCTATTCATCATTTTTCGCGTTAAAAGTGTATTTTCGACCTCTAACTTGGCTGTTTCAATCCATTTTGCAGAAAATCATGGCTGCCTTTTTAAGAATTCTTTTATGTTGTGCTATAATAAGTATACCTGGCAGACATTTGTTTGGTCAGAAAAGGGACGTTTATATCTTTAAACATATCAGCACAGAATCAGGACTCTCCAATAGCACCATTGAATGTATCTTCCAGGATCATTCTGGGCTTATATGGATTGGCACCAGAAATGGTCTTAACAGAATCGAAGGAGATCACATCACCAACTTCTACCATGACAATCGGGATTCAGGAACCATTTCCAATGATTATATAACGGACATTACTGAGGACACACAGCATCACTTGTGGCTTGGCACCCGCAATGGTATTAATAAATTGGATCTTCATAAGGGATTCTTTCATTCGGTTCATATCCCAAACACATCATTACCCCTCATTGTCAATAAGATCGCATGTGATAGTAGTGGTTATATCTGGGTTGCTACTGCCAATAATGGCCTTTTTAAAATCAATACTAAAAATAATAAGGCCACGTCTTTTGCGAACCCGGCATTGCCATCATGGCCTAAAAACAATACCATCAATACACTTTATATAGATAAACATCAGCATATATGGTTCAGTACACCTTCTGGATTGTTTAGCTATAATATGCAAACCAACGGTTGGCAACAATGGCTGGACAAAACACGCCTGCAGGAAGCCAACATTATCAAGATCCTGAGAGTCAATGAACATACACTCATTTTGGGAACAGAGAAAACGGTCTCTTGGTTTTTAATCATACAAAGAATAATCTGCAAAGAATTGACCAATATGGTACGGATCCATTCAGGGTGTCCAATAATATGATCAAAAGCCTGTGGAAAGATAACGATGGAAGCATCTGGATCGGAACACTCACTGGACTTGATCATCTCAATTATAAGACAGATTCAATTACACATTTATATAGCGAGCAGGATAACGAGTATGCCTTATCCCAGAAGACCATCTCGTCCATATTTCGGGATAAAGAATCCAATCTTTGGGTAGGTACTCACAGAGGAGGTTTAAACATATCTTACGCAAAGCTCTCTTTTTTTAAAACCTTTCGGTTAAGCCCCAAAAAAGGGGCGCTCCATTATGAGGATATTAAAACTTTTGGGAAGCACCCAATGGAAAAATCTGGACCGGAACTGATGGTGGCGGTATAAATATCCTTGACCCTAATACAGGATTATTTGCCTATTTAAAACACGATTCAAGCAACAGCAACTCTATTAGCTCAAATGCAATTCTAGACATTTATGCAGATAGAGCCAATAACCTCTGGATTGCGACTTGGGGAGGTGGTCTTAATAAATATTTGCCTGGCACGCATAGTTTTGTCCATTACCGGCATATAGAAACAGACGCGACTTCCATTCCTTCTGATTATGTGCAAAGAATATATCAGGATAGAGAAGGGCTAATTTGGGTCTGCACCTATTTTGGTGGTTTAGCCCTTCTGAATCCAAAAACAGGCAGATTCACCCCTTTTGACCAATCAGGTATTGCCAAGGGCAAGCTATCTGGAAAGAATACGCTTTCTATTATCGAAGATGACCAACAAAGAATATGGGTGGGCACAGATGACGGAGGACTCAATTGTATTGATAAAAAGAGCCGCACAATTCAGCATTATTTTATCGATAAAAACACCAGCATCCCTGACCTTCGGGTCCTGTTTATTGATAGCGATAAATATTTATGGGTTGGGGAAAAGGGATTGTTCAGGTTTGATATTCAAAAAAACAACTTTGTCCCATATACTACAGGATCATTATTGGATAATGTAATTATCAAATCCATTGAACAGGATACCAAAGGACTACTTTGGATTTCTACCTCAAATGGACTTTTTTCGCTTAATCTGCAAAGCAACAATGTACAACGGTTTAATAATAAAGACGATTTACAGGGAGAAGAGTTTGAGGACAATGCTTCTTTGAAGTCAAGAACCGGAATCATGTATTTTGGCGGGTTAAAAGGATTTAATAGTTTTCACCCCGAACTACTGATGCGGCAATTAAAATCTCCAAAATTACTTTTTACCGGACTTACCATCCTTGATAACCCACAATCGCCTTTGAACAAGGTTTTATTGTTGCCAGAGCAAATAACCCTGTCATATTTGGAAAATTCCTTTACGTTACAATGTGCCAATGCCATTTATTCGGATATTGGCAATCATAATATTGTCTACCGACTGAAAGGCATTAGCAACAACTGGCAGGAAGCTGTAGGCAATAAAATAAGCTTTAACCATCTTGCACCTGGCAGATATCAATTGGAAATATGCTCAAATGCGTCAGATTTGAACAATCCTATTGACAGTAAAACCATAGTCATCTTCATCACCCCTCCATTTTGGCAAAATAACTGGTTTATTTCACTCATCATTATACTCCTAGGTGGGTTAATCTTCTGGTTGATAAGTATCAAAAGGAAAAAAGAATTGAAACAGCTTCGGGAACAAAATGAAAAAGAAATTACGGAAATGCAGGTTCAGATGTTTACCAATATATCGCATGAACTCCGAACCCCACTTACGATGATCTCTGTGCCAATTGAAACATTGATGAATGAAGAAGCAAATCCAAAAAACCAAAGGATCTATCGTTCCATTTATGCCAATACCCAGAAATTGCAGCAATTACTTAAAGAAATCCTGGATTTTAGCAAATTAAAAAAAGAGGACACCCCACTTCGGGTTACTAAGGGCAATATAGGTCAATTAGGTAAAGAGGTGGCGGACGCACACCGACTCCTTGCAGGGCAAAAAGGCATCAAACTCCACTATGATACTAATGTGCAAAATCATGAGACCTTTTATGACCATTCCATCCTGGAAAAAATATTGAACAATCTGCTGTCCAATGCTGTAAAATATACAGGGAATGGCGGGCAAATTCATTTGAAAATCCATTTTACAAGTTCTCCACCTAAACCACATTTTAAATATACGGATACCATCGGACTTCCTCCCAGATCACCTATTATCGCCATCTTGGTTCGTGATAACGGTATTGGTATTACGGAAGGCTCATTACCTAATATTTTTCATCGCTATTTTAGAATAACTGACAGACATATCGGTGCTGGTATTGGCCTTGCATTTGTCAAACACCTGGTACTAAAACATAAAGGATCTCTTATTGTCAGTAGTGAAAAGGATAAAGGGACAGAGTTTTTGATCTTGCTTCCGAGCGCATCAAATGCCTATAATCAGCATGAGATCACCCACGAAAATATCGCTGCATTTACCAATTTGGAAGCACCAAGTGTCTATTATAATGACAATGATTCTCAAATAGAAAAAGCACCCAAAAATGCACCGACAATATTGATTGTAGAGGACAATCAGGAAGTACAACAACTCATTGAAGGTCTTCTGAATACGGACTATAATATTCAATTGGCAAGTAACGGGCAGGAAGCCATTCAATTGATTTCTAACCATATGCCACAACTGATTATAAGTGATATTATGATGCCTATTATGGATGGTATTGAGTTTTGTAAAAGCGTTCGGTCGGATAATTTAACAGCACATATACCCTTTATTTTGCTGACAGCAAAAGAATCAGACCAATCCTATCTGGAAGGGATTGAGACGGGCGCAGATTATTACTTCATTAAACCCTTTAAACCTAATATTTTAAAGAAAACAATAGAACGTATTTTTGAGAAAAGAGCCCAATGGAAGGCGCATCTTTTGCAGGAAGCCCATTTATCCGTACTTGAAATTACACAAACACAGTCCGACAAGGCCTTATTGCAAAAGATAATAGAAATCATAGAATCTAATATCCAGAATGCCGATTTTAAAGTCGATGACCTCTGTAAGGAAATCAGCATGAGCAAAACGAAACTATACCTTAAAATAAAGGATATAACTGGTGGTTCTTATATTGAACTGGTGAAGGATCTTAAAATGAAAAAAGCCGCCAAGCTATTGACCACTACAAATTATTCTATTTCTGAGATAATGGACATGGTAGGCATACAAAGTCAATCCTATTTTAGTAAAACCTTTAAATCAACATTTGGAAAGTCCCCCTCAGCCTATTTCCAGGGAAAATAACCGAATTATTCTTCAACTTGCCCTACCTGGCCCGCCGTTACATATTCCAGCAAAAAGGTATCTAATAGGGAATTTTGTGGACTATTGACATAGAAAAAGAGGTCGCTCGCCTTATCATGTCAATATGCAACCCTTTAGGTATTTACCAGAAAAAGTGGTGTCAAAAATGATATTTTTTTGCCTAATGTCTGGGGAATCCAAATTCTTGTCCTAATCCCAATAAGGTGTATAAAAGGACAAAGGGTATCCAATAAGACAGTTTATACCAGGTGGCCCTGCTATTTGGGCGGGGGCGAAGCTACGGAGTATGCTGTTTATCGCCATCAGAGGCCGAGTGTAGGCCAAATCATTCATTTACTGTATAATATAAAGCATTCACAAACCAGAATAGCATCCTTACGGAAAAAGAGCTTTGATAAAACAAAAAATGTTATTATCTTAGAAGGCTAAACTTTAACCGTTAACCCAAACCAATCTACGATGACAATACTTCATGCATGCCCGCTCCTAGACAAAGGGCCGTCAAACTTTCCTAATAATAATCACTCCTAAAACAGCATTCCTGTACAAGCCGTTTAGAAACGTTTCTAAACGGATAAAAGATATTCAAAATGCGCACAAGGGAAAATAGATAAATTATTGATTTTTAACCTGATGATGTTTTAATTATTACATCTAATTTAAGAGTTGGTGGTCATTGTAACGGACGACACCGCAGATAACAAACAGACAATGGACAATCTTTTAAAATACATTCGCTCACTGACAAGTTTTTCTGAGACAAGTTGGGAATTGTTGCAACCTGCATTGACAAAAAAAACGTTTAAGAAAAAGGAATTGCTACTAGAACAAGGGCAAGTTTGCAACTCACTTTTTTACATAGACAACGGTTATTGCAAAAGCTATTACGACATTGACGGAGTTCAGAAAAACACAGGTTTTTTCTTTGAAAACGAAATTGCAACAAACATCAACAGCTTTGGTAGTGGGCAGAAATCTGGATTTAACATCGTGGCTTGCGAACCGCTTATCGCAATCGTGTTTGACAAAGACAAATTGTTTCAAGCAACAAAGCAAACTCACGAAATAGAAACTTTGGGACGAAATTGCATACGATTATTCGCTACAAAACAAGAAGAATTTTCAACGTTATTCAAACTATATTCAGCACAAGAACGGTTAGAATATTTAGAAGCGAAATATCCAGAAATGTTGCAACGAGTTTCACTTTCTCAATTAGCTTCATTTCTTGGTGTAGCAAGGGAAACATTAAGCCGAATCAGAAAACGTAGAACATTGGCTTAATTATGTGACTATTATCACAGGATAAATTCTGCAACATTATTGAACTTTGCAGAAATATTTAAGGATATGCAAAAGCTAAAAAAAATTGACGAGCAAACCAACATATTAACTTGGTTTGAAATTCCTGTAACCGACATTGACAGGGCAAAAAATTCTACGAAACTATTTTGGACATTGAAATGGTAAAACGTGCAGACGGCAACGATGAAGCAGTTTTCTTTCCGTTTAATCCAAACGTTATACAAGCAACATCGGGACGAATAACAGGCGTGTTGTCAAAGACAACAAGAAACAGTCCGTCAAGCAACGGCACAGTTGTTTACATTAACGCAAGTCCTGACATTCAAATTGTGCTTGACAGGGTTGAACAAGTAGGTGGAAAAATCATTGCACCGAAAACGCAAATATCCGCAGGTTTTATCGCCATCATCATTGACAGCGAAGGAAATAAAGTCGGACTTCACGCCGAACGATAAACGACTTAAATATCAACAAGATTAATTTATTTCAACCATGAATGAATATACTAAACCGAACCTAAAAAAGTGTGCTGTCATTACAGTTGATACCCAAGATGATTTTAGCTTGCCGGGAGCAATTGCAGAAATAAAAGGGACTAATGAAATTATCCCATGAATGGAACAAATATTAACAGCCTGTAGGAAGAGCTGTATTCTTATTTTGCATTTAATTAGAATTTACAGAGAAGATGGATCAAATGTAGACAATTGTCGGAAAAAATTAATTGAATCGGGTACTGAAATTGTTAAACCAAATTCCATTGGAGCAGACCTTTTAAATTCAATCAAAATTAAAGATAGTAGAGAATTAAATTATGAGCTTCTTTTGAAGGGAGGAATTCAGCCAATTGGTAGTTTGGAGTGGGTTATGTATAAATCAAGATGGGGGGCTTTTTATCTAACAATCCTCAATGATTTTTTTAGAACCAAAGAGGTAGATACCCTCATATTTACAGGATGCAATTTCCCTAATTGTCCCCGTACCAGTATTTATGAAGCCAGTGAGCGTAACTTTAAAGTCGGTATGGTTAAAGATGCAATATCTGGTGTCTATAAAAAGGGAATTGAAGAAATGAAAATTATAGGCGTTAAGATATATACGGCCAATCAGCTTATTCAGGAAATTGAGAGTATCAATAAATATGAAATCAACAACAGATAACAAACAGGAAAGCAACGAACCGCCAACAAACAGCTTGCCACAATGGCTGGTAAACGTCTTCAATTAACGAAAAAGTACTAAATTTACGTCCACGTCTTCAGTGGGCGGGTAGTGGTGGAAATCAGCCACTGCGGCAAGCTGCCAGACGTTGTCCAAAATTGTAAGGACATCATCTCCGATAAAACATTCGGCAGAATAATGAACTATAGGATCCGGGCAAAATGGAATTTTGCCGTCAAAGCTTTGCAAATGAGATTTACTGAAAGACTTGCTTTCAAAGTGAATCGCTTAAAAGCTTTGACTAAGGTACAAAAAAAAATGACAAAGTCAAGTTTTGCTTGTACAGGGCGAGCCTATAGCGTTGTAAAAAGCCGAATGATCCTTTTAAAACACTTCGGAAATCCTTAGATTTACGCAATATTTTAAAAGGTATTTATCAGGAAGTGAATGACCACAACTATCGGACAACAGGCAGTTTGGCAAAATGCTCCTATCGTCGTACGTCACCAAGCTGTCGACCGTTATGGACTATTTCGCAGCGACCATTATTCATTAGGTTTGACAAAATTCGTTTTTCAGAGTTTGTAAAATATTTTGAGTTTTTTCATCCGACAGTTATGTTGACAAATTTTAAAACAATTTTTTACATAAATATGTTAGCATCCCTTATAAAATTTACCGTACAAAGTGGTGTCAAAAATGATATTTTTTTGCCTAACGCTTGGGGACTCTGGATTGAAAGAATCACTATTTAATCCCAGAAGGTGTCCAATAGGACAAAAATGGTATCCAATAAGACAGTTTTTACCAGGTGGGCCAGCAATTGCGGCGCCAATGGGGCTATTGAGGAGGCTCTCATATAAAATCTTTGGGACAAAGTGGTGTCAAAAATGATATTTTTTCGCCTAAAGTTTGGGAGTCCTAATTGGATCAATCTTGGCCCAAATCCCAAAAGGTATTCAATAGGACAAAAATGGTATCCAATAAGACAGTTTTTACCAGGTGGCCCAGCAATTGGGGTGCCAATGGAGCTACTGAAGAGGCATCCCATATAATCTATTGGACAAAGTAGTGTCAAAAATGATATTTTTTGCCTAAAGTTTAAGAGTCCTAATTGGTTCAATCTTGGCCTAAATCCCAAAAGGTATCCAATAGGACAATAAAGGTATCCAATAAGACAGTTTTTACCAGGTGGCCCAGCAATTGCGGCGCCAATGGGGCTATTGAGGAGGCTCCCATATAAAATCTTTTGGACAAAGTGGTGTCAAAAATGATATTTTTTTGCCTAAAGTTTGAGGAGTCCGGATTGGAAGAACCTTGGGCCAAATCCCCAAAGGTATCCAATAGGACAAAAAAGGTATCCAATACGACAGTGTCTACCAATTGGCCCAGCAATTGGGCGCCAATGGGGCTATTGAGGAGGCTCCCATATAAAATCTTTTGGACAAAGTGGTGTCAAAAATGATATTTTTTTGCCTAAAGTTTGGGGAATCCTAATTGGATCAATTTTGGGCTAAATCTCAAAAGGTAACCAATAAGACAGTTTATACCTGGTGGCCCTACAATTGACTCCAACGGGGCTACTGAAGAGGCTCCCATATACAATCTTTTGGACAAAGTGGTGTCAAAAATGATATTTTTTTGCCTAAAGTTTAAGAGTCCTAATTGGATCAATCTGGGGCCAAATCCCCAAAGGTATCCAATAGGACAAAAAGGTATCCAATAAGACAGTTTATACCAGGTGGCCCTACAATTACGGCGTCAATGGGGCTATTGAGGAGGCTCCTATATAAAATCTTTGGGACAAAGTGGTGTCAAAAATGATATTTTTTTGCCTAAAGTTTAAGAGTCCGGATTGGAAGAATCTTGGCCTAAATCCCAATAGGTGTCCAATAGGACAAAAAAGGTATCCAATAAGACAGTTTTTACCAGGTAGCCCAGCAATTGACTCAAACGGGGCTACTGAAGAGGCGTCCCATATAAAATCTGTTGGACAAAGTGGTGTCAAAAATGATATTTTTTTGCCTAAAGTTTGAGGAGTCCGGATTGGAAGAATCTGGGGCCAAATCCCCAAAGGTATCCAATAGGACAAAAAAGGTATCCAATAAGACAGTTTATACCAGGTGGCCCTACAATTGCGGCGCCAATGGGGCTATTGAGGAGGCTCCTATATAAAATTTCTTGGACAAAGTGGTGTCAAAAATGATATTTTTTTGCCTAAAGTTTTGGAGAGCCCAAATTGTATCAATCTTGGCCTAAATCCCAAAAGGTGTCCAATAGGACAAAAAAGGTATCCAATAAGACAGTTTATACCAAGTGGCCCTGCAATTGACTCCAACGGGGCTACTGAAGAGGCGTCCGATATAAAATCTTTGGGACAAAGTGGTGTCAAAAATGATATTTTTTCGCCTAAAGTTTAAGAGTGTTTATCCAAACGCGCCACTGAGCATCTACAATAAGATCTCAGATAAGCCATCTTGACTCACCACCCCTTATACAAACGGTTTATATTCCTTTTACATAATTTTTAAGCCATTAAAATATCAACATTTTTTAGAGTAGCTGTATTGGGGTAACTTCACAGTTCACTCATCATAAATTGACAATAATTTTTATGGAACCGCTTATCAGGCATATCCAGCAACAGTTGGCCCTAACGCCGCATCAAGCAGAGTTGATCATGGCTCATTTTACGCGGCTTAAGAAACCCAAAAAAACGCTCCTTTTAAAAGAAGGTACCTATTGCAAAGATTTATTCTTTGTTGAAAAGGGTTGTCTCCGGCTTTATTTTATAGATGAAAAGGGTCGTGAACAAATTACCCATTTTGCTATTGAAAACTGGTGGCTAACGGATTATCTGGCCTTTGATACCAAAGGCATTGCCGCTTTTAATATCCAAACAGTTGAAGACAGCGTTATTTTTCAGATTGACCATGCAAATCTTGCCGCACTGACTGAAGCTCTTCCTATTATGGATCGTTATTTCAGGTTGAACTTGCAAAGGGCATTTGGAGCAGCTCAGCGCAGGATAATGATGATGTACGAAAAATCTAAGGAAGCCTATTTTCATGAATTCAATGAGAAACATCCTGAGTTTGTCCAGCGTGTACCACAATATATGCTGGCTTCATTTTTAGGATTTACACCCGAATACCTCAGTGAACTCCGTAAAAAGATCAAATAGCCCCCGATTATGCTTTCTTAAACCAGTTTAAGAAAAGTAATTTTCAATAGGCCTTACATTTGTAACCACAAAATTAAAGTATTATGCAAAAAAGAATTAATATTCTAAAAGATGTACCTGCAGCCTATGCAGCACAATCCGCTATGGAAAAATATGTTGGCACGACCTCTCTTACACCCATTGAAAAAGAGTTAATCAAAATACGTGCTTCACAAATCAATGGTTGCGCCTTTTGTTTGAATATGCATACGGCCGATGCCCGTAAAAACGGTGAAACTGAACAACGTATTTATGTACTTAGTGCCTGGCGAGAAACAGAATTATTTACGGAAACAGAACGCGCCATCCTGGCCCTTACAGAAGAAATGACACTGATTTCTAATGGAGGGGTAAGTGATAACACCTATTCCGAAGCTGAAAGACTATTAGGTGAACATAAATTAGCGGAAGTGATGATGGCCATTGTGACGATTAATGGGTGGAACCGCATAGCAATAAGTACCCATTTGCCTGTTTCAAAACCTCAATAAGGCAATGTTCATTTTTATTAGGACTGCCAGTTTGTGCTAAAATTTTGCCCAAACAGGCAATAAAAAAAACATCTGGCAGCATCTATTATTGGATTGCTTGCCAGATGTTTTTTTGTATTGTAGTTATAATATGACGCAACTAGCTACTGCCCGTTTTTTCTTTTAATACTCCAGCGATTCGTTTGCTTAATGCAAACATAATCAATGCAGCTACACCTGCAGCGATAATCAGAATCAAGAAGTAATTCTGTTTATGCGTGAAACTATCCCAGAAGGTGGCCATCAGCCCCGCTAATTTACCGGCAATTGCATTGACAATAAACCAGGCCCCCATCATAAGGGCGGTAATTCTGGGTGGAGACAGTTTTGAGACCAGCGACAACCCGATCGGACTAACCAGGAGCTCCCCGATCGTGAAAATGGCATAGGTGGCCACAATCCAATAGGCCTCCGTTTTATTGTGGAATACATCCGTTGTGGTAATCGCAATATACATGACCAGCGAAGATATCCCGGCAAATAAGATCCCCATCCCCACCTTACTGGGAGTACTGGGTTCTTTTTTCTTTCGGGCGAGCCGCCCGAATAACCAGACCAGTATCGGCGTAAATAATACGATAAAAAAGGGATTAATAGACTGAAAGATCTCAGTTGACAATAAATTGAGATGTTTATCCTTGGGCCAGTCTTTTTGTGGAAGATTATTAAAATAAGTATCCGGTCCCTGGGTTTTTACCAGTTTACCATCCGGTCCTTGAGTAGATCTAAAATACTCGTCATATTTAATGACTTCATGAGGTTCTGTGGTCACCGGTTCTAAAAAGCCAAAAGGTTTGGTGACCTTTTCAAGGCTGGCCGGCATCTCCCTATTCGTATATTGATCCGCCCAAATGGTAAGTCCTGTACTGTTTTGATTATAAATCACCCAAAATACAATAGACACTAAAAAGAAGGAGAATAAGGCCCCTAGTCCCCTTTTATCCTCCTTACTGGCTTTGATATATAAGCCTATGTAGAATATAATAATGGGGACACAGGCAAACATGAAAGCATCATTAGAGGTCGTCCCGAATATAGTATGCCCGATCATTGCATTCATATTCCAGCCAATTGCACCCGCAATGGCTGCTGGCAAAAAGACATACCCTAGGATCTTTTTCATCGGCATATCTTCTTTTTGGACCGGTTTTTTTACATCCCCTTCCGCCACAGATTTATAGCCAACAATAAACCAGACCAGCGCAATGGTCATCCCTACTCCGGCCGCCATAAAGGCATAGCCCCAACCGTAGTGATTCCGCATATAGGCTGCTACAAAGTTGCAGACAAAAGCACCTATATTGATCCCCATATAAAAAATGTTATAGGCATTGTCCTTTCTGGCTTTCAGTTCTTCTTTACTATAGATATTACCAAGCAGTGTACTGATATTGGGCTTGAAAAAACCGTTCCCTGTTACCAGTAGTAAGAGGGCAATGTACATGGGTGTCTTTCCTGGGATCGCCAGAACAAAGTAACCGGCAGCCAGCAAGGCGCCACCCAAAATAATAGCCCTTCGATATCCTAAATAACGGTCAGCGATCAGTCCGCCGATAAACGGCGTCAGATAAGCCATAGCTATATAAGATCCGACCAGATCAGTAGCCATTTTAAGATTAAAACCAGCCCCACCATTACTGATCGGGTCTTTCAGATACAATAGGAATATCCCTACCATCAGGTAATAACCAAAACGCTCCCACATTTCTGTTCCAAACAAGATCCATAAGCCTTTGTGGTGTTTTAGTTTTGCCGGTTGTACGGTTGCCATAATAGTACTTTATATTAATTAATGTTCGTTAGTTATATAAACGGCCGTAAAAATAAGCCATTCTTCTCTTTTGGTGCTCAAAATACTTAAGAAAATCCTTGTTTGAACATTTTATAGCCATTAATTTTTATGCAAAGACGTAGATTATTGCCCGCTTCTTAGCAAATTTATTCAAAATAAGCCTACTTTATATTCATAAAAAATCAAATACTATAGTCTTGGATGTCTCTTAACTTAAAATTTCGGAACTTTGCTTCAAATTAGGCATATGGAAGATTTAATTATAAATAAAGTAGCTGAAAGCGGGATCATTACAATTGATCTGGAAGATTTTTACCCCAAAAAAGAGATCATAGGCATTGATATTAAACAGTGGCTTTTTATGGAAATGCTGCTTAAAGAAAAACCATTCAGACAATCCTTAAAAGAAAACGACTGGACTATTTATCAAGATAAACTGGTGGCCATTTATTGTTCCACTGATGCCATTATACCCAGATGGGCTTATATGCTACTGGCGACCTACCTTAGTCCAGTGGCCGCCCAAACCTATATTGGCACTCCAGATCAGATGGCCATGCAATTGATTTTAAATGCAGTTCAAAACCTGGACCTACAGCCTTATCAGGATAAAAGAATCATTTTAAAAGGCTGTGGCAAAATGGATGTAAATGAAGCCGTCTATTTTGCGATGACAAATAGACTGCTCCCACACGTGCAAAGTATTATGTATGGAGAGGCCTGTAGCAGCGTGCCTGTTTTTAAAAGGAAAAAAAATTAATCGGTGTATGCTGTTTTTAGGTAACGGCGCAAAACCATCCCAAATAAATCAAAAAGCGTATAAATGATCAGCAAGATTGCCCAAAAAATAATGGATGAGACCCCATTAGATGAACAGATTTTCGTTCGTCAATATACTAATATTATCGTAAGAATTTATGAATTATTAGAATCGAAAGGACTAACCCAACAAGAGCTTGCAAAATGAATAAAAAGCCATCAGAAATCAGTAAATGGCTCAATGGCCCCCATAATCTTACGCTTATGACTATCGCAAAACTCGAGGCCGAGCTTGGTGCTCCCATTATTAATACCAAGTTCCCACCTTTTGCCCTCTAGGCTAAAGACGGCGCCACCGCACAAACTTCAAAAAGCGATTGGCTCTATATCCATATTTTTGCATGGATATAAAACCAATCGCTTTTTAAGATAAATTAATATAGGAAGCCGTTCAGTAGGCTCCCTGCTTTAAAAATATAAAAAGTTCAGGATAATCTGCGGGAAGGTGCCCAAAAGAATAATAATCAATGCCAGTATCACCGCTAAGATTTTAAAGCCTTTAGTAGCCGGATATTTTAACTCCACCGTTCCCTCTTTAAAATACATGGACCAGATCACTCTAAAATAATAGAAGACACTGATGACTGCAAAAATAATCCCAACAATCGCTACCCACATATAACCGCCGGTTTGTATCACTGCCATCAGCATATAATACTTGGCAAAGAACCCGATACTTAACGGGATACCCGATAAAGAAAGTAAGAAAATCGCATTAGCAAAGGCCAGTGTCGGATGCGATTTTGCCATGCCGTTATAACCAGCCAGCGTATAATCTTTCATTTTAGCCAGGATACCAAACAGACCTATCGTGGCGACACTATAAGCAACCACATATAATAATAAGCCTTCTTTGGCAGTATCATTCAGGCTTAAGAGCGCAAATAGCATAAAACCAGCCTGTGCAATGGAGGAATAAGCCAGCATACGCTTAACGCTCTGCTGGAAGATGGCCGTAATATTCCCAAAGAGTAAGGTGGCTACTATGATAATAGAGAAAAGCATTTTCCAGTCTACGCCGATTAGGGCATTCTGCAAAATAGTTGTTTCGTTTTCACGCAAGGCAAAAAGACGGATAAAAGCAATAAATGCCCCCGCCTTTACAATGGTTGCCATAAAGGAAGAAAATACACTTGGTGAACCGTCATAGATATCCGGTGCCCAAAAGTGAAAAGGTGCCGCAGATACTTTAAAACACATACCAGTTAAGATCAGGATCATACCGGCCACATCCAGAAAAGACATGCGTTGATTGACCGCGCCTGCTATGGAAGTATTAATTTGCTCTACGTGATGCGTAAGCGCAAAATCACCGGTACCTCCATATACCAGTGCAATCCCCATCAGTAAAATACCCGTCGAAAAAGAGCCCATTAAAAAGTATTTCAGAGAAGCTTCATTACTTTTAAGATTTTCTTTTCTAGCGCCCGTCAGAATATACAGCGGAATGGACATAATCTCAATCCCAATAAAAAGCATCAGTAGATTATTAAACGCAGAAAGGATAAAAATCCCACAAAGAACAAAGAATATCAATGCAAAATATTCACCGACATACCGGCCAACTCTTTCAATTTCTCTTTGAGAAAAGGCACTGAAAAGGATCGTACAGGCAATAGCCAGTGTATTAAAGTAAAGGCCAAACCGGTCAAAAGCCAACATATCATATGTGGGAATGTTTAACCAGCTGTGACTGTACGTCTCGCAAATATTGGCCAGCAAAATGATAATAAGCCCGACCAGCGCAATGCTTTTATAGGCTTTTGTGTTCTTCACAAATGCACTGCTAAGCATCATCACTATACCAAATATTGCCGACAGTATGATTGCGTTCATAGTTCTAACTAATTTTATATTCGAAGGGCTTTTAAATGCGAACCCTTTTATTTACTTTCTTTTATTAATAACAAATCCCAATCCCAATATCACCTTTAGATATATACGCCGCACATGCTTTTGCCATGTCAGTTTTATTTAAGGTGCATGACCGCTTGTACTGTATCTTTTGTAAGATCTAACAACGGAGCCGGATAAACACCTAATACGATAATAACAATGGTGATCACAACCAAAGCATACTGTGTGTTTTTGGGTGCCTCTACTGCATTTTTCGTAAACTCAGAAACCTCACCGTAAAACATCTTCTGCATTGCCCAGAGCGAATAAATCGCTACCAGGATAATACTCACACAGGCAAATGCGCCCGCCCAAATATTATAACGGAATAAGCCGTTGAACATCAAAAACTCGCCGATAAAAGAGTTGGTCAGTGGTAAAGAAACGTTGGCCAGTGTCATAATCATAAATAAGATAGCTAGCACCGGTGCCTTGGTGGCCAGCCCACCCATCTCACTTAATTTACGGGTACCAGTCTGCTGTTCAATAGCGCTTGCCACGATCCAAAGGCCCAGTACATTAATACCATGGTTGAACATCTGGATCATCACCCCTTCCAGTCCGATTTCCTGTAAAGAAAAAACGGCAGCACACATAAGGCCTATATGTGCGATGGAAGAATAGGCAATCAGCCTTTTCAAATCATCTTGTCGGATCGCTATCAGCGAAGCGTAGAGTAAACCAACAACGGCAAAAATGATAATAATATGATTGAAAGTGTGTACGGCTTCAGGGAAAATAGGAAGTACATAGCGAATGGTCGCATAAATACCCATTTTTACCATCACGGCACTTAAGATCATCGTGCCTGCTGAGGGCGCCTGCTCGTAAGCATCCGGTTGCCAGGTATGCAACGGGAAGACTGGCATTTTAATGGCAAAAGCCAGAAAGAATAACCAGAATCCGATGTTTTGCTCTGTAGCGGTTAGGTGTAAATGATAAAAACTGCTCAGTGCAAAGCTTTGATCTGGTGTTTTTAAATACAGATAAATTATGCCAATTAATAAAAATAAAGAGCCTAAAAAGGTATAAATAAAGAATTTAAATATCGCCTGGATTTTCTTTTCGCCGCCATATTGTGAGCATAGAAAGTAGATGGGAATAAGGGCCAGTTCCCAGAAAAAATAAAATAATAGGACATCTGCTGCCAAAAAGACGCCCATCATGCCCGCCTGCGTCAATAGTAATAATCCAAAGAAATTACCCTTATTGCTGTAGCGCTCCCGGATGGTGGAAGATAAAATGAGCGGCAACGCAACTGCGTTCAACAAACAAAGCATCTTGGCCATTCCGTCCATGGACAAAGAGAAATTGCTGCCAATCTGCGGCAACCATTCTTTATCCAGCGTTACTGTTCCTTTTGCGGTTATTACCAACACTAGGGCAGCCAGAAAAGTCAACAGCGAGGCGCCCAGGGCCAGCGTCCGGGCAGCTTTCCCACTTTTTACAAAAAAGGAAATGATGCCTGCGACAACCGGAATTAAAATGAGTAAAACTATCATATCTGTATTGTAATCTCTTTACAAATGTTTTTTAATGGATCGTTCTGTTATTCAATCAATTATATTCTAATTTTTTATCTAACTACTTATTTGAATATCCAGTGAATAAATTTCAATATATAAGCCTGATTCCAAAAGGCCACAAATAACACCACCAAGGATAAAACCATCATCAGGATGTAGCCACCCACCTGACCGCTTTGTACCAGCCGAATCTGCCTGGAACTGTATTGAACAAAGCGACCGGTTCCGTTCACAATGCCGTCGATGAGCTTTTTATCAACAATATTTTTAAGAAATCCACTGAATTTAAGCAAGGGTTTAGCGATTACAGCGTCGTAGATCTCATCTACATACCATTTACTTGCAAGGACTTTACCAATGCCTTTTTCTTCAGTTGCGTCCAGTTCATAATTACTGAACTTCTTCCAGGCCCAGATGATAGATAAGATCACTAAAACAGTGGTCACGCCCATCAGCATCCACTCTGTACCATGGCTCAGGTGTTCGCTGTGCGCAGGTAAGTCACTAAATACAGGTGCCAGGAACTGCTCCAGCAGATGTGCATTCGGTGCAAATAAGGCCGGTATACCGATAAAGCCAGCCACTACTGCAAGCACAGCTAAAATGGACAGTGGAATAGTCATGGCCTTAGGGCTCTCATGCAAATGATGCTCCTGCTCCTGGGTTCCCCTGAATTTACCCAGAAAGGTCATGGCATAGATTCTAAACATATAGAAAGCGGTAAACAGTGCCCCTAATACACCAAAATAATACAACACCGGACTGGAGGCGTAGGCCGCTGCCAGGATTTCATCCTTGGAAAAGAAGCCAGAAAATGGTGGCACGCCTGCGATAGCCAGGCAGGCGAGTAAAAAGGTAATATGCGTAATTGGCATAAACTTCTTTAAACCGCCCATATAACGGCTATCCTGTTGTCCGTCCATCGCATGAATAACAGAGCCGGCGCCCAAAAACAACAGCGCTTTAAAGAAAGCATGCGTCATCACGTGGAATACTGCACCGCCATAAGCACCAACACCAAGCCCCAAAACATATACCCCAGTTGGCTCACCGTGGAATAGGCCAGTACTTTTTTAATATCGTTTTGCTTTAAGGCAATAGAAGCAGCAAAGACTGCTGTAGCCACACCGATAATGGCAATGATCTGATTGGTAAATGGAGCCAAAGAATATAGCAAGTGGCTTCTGGCAATCATATAAATACCTGCCGTTACCATGGTTGCAGCGTGAATCAATGCGGAAACAGGCGTCGGGCCTGCCATCGCATCTGGCAACCAGGTATATAAAGGAATTTGGGCACTTTTACCAGTCGCCCCAACAAATAATAATAAGGTAATGGCAGTGATATCCGTGCTATTGAAGCTGGACATCATGGCCGGTGTAAACAGTTCGCTATAGGTTAAGGTGCCTGCTTTAGCCAGGATCCAGAATAATGCCACTAGAAAACCTAAGTCCCCTATTCTGTTCATCACAAATGCTTTTCTGGCCGCATAGTTAAACTGATTGTTTTTAAACCAGTAACCAATTAGCAGATAAGAACACAGACCGACACCTTCCCAACCGATAAACATAATCAGGAAGTTGGCACCCATGACCAGCAGCAACATGGAAAAAACAAATAGGTTCAGATAAGCAAAGTATCTGGCAAAATGAGGTGCTGTCTCCTCATGCATATAAGCACTGGAATATAAATGAATCAAAAAACCTACGCCGGTAATAATTAATAAGAACACTGCCGTTAACTGATCCACCTGAAATGCAAAAGGAATCTTTAGATCCGCTACATTTATAAAATCAAAATAATTGCTGGTAATGGCTCCCCTGCTTTGACGTCAAAGAATAAAACCAGGCTAACAATAAATGAAGCCAAAAGTACCCCACAACCTACCAGGGTAACAGCCTGTTTGCTCAGCTGTTTACGGAAAAGTCCGTTGATCAAAAAACCAGCCAAGGGAAATAATGGTACTAAATATGCTAAATTCATAATGATTATTAATCAGTTCTAAATAGTAATATGCTTATAACCAGTTTATTTTAATAAAATAAAGTAGTACTTGCTATGCTTTAATTCTTTAATCTGTTCAAAAAGTCCACATCCACAGAATGCGTGTTCCTATAGAGCATGACAATAATGGCCAGCCCTACGCTTACCTCGGCCGCGGCAACTACCATCACAAAAAATACAAACAGCTGCCCGTCTATGCCAGCCAGCGGCGCCGTAGCGGTGGCCGGATGGGTTTTAGAAAAGGCCACCAGCAACAAATTTGCAGCATTCAGCATTAGTTCAATACACATAAATACGATGATGGCATTGCGGCGTATAAGCACCCCCACAACGCCGATGCTAAATAAAGTGACTGCCAGAGCGATATAATATTGAATAGGCATAAACTAAAATTATAATTCGTTTTAATATTATTAAGCGATGTCCATCGTGTAATTGATGGACAATCTGCTAATTTTTCTTACCAATTACGACAGCACCCACCATGGCACTGAGAAATAGCACACTACAAAGTTCAAAAGGCAAGGCGTATTGTGTAAACAATACTTGCCCCAGATTTTTGATGAGTCCAATACTACCGGTATTGGTAGCAGCGATAACCGGATGCACTTTGGTTTGTTCACTGTAAGTCCTGACAACGGAAATGAGTATCCAAAGCAGCATACCGCCAGAGATTACACCTGCTAGCTTCATCCAGAGATTCTTTTTAAGTTCTGTCCGGGTGTTGAGGTTCATCAGCATGATCACGAACAGGAACAGCACCATTATGGCACCTGCATAGACGATGATATTAACAATGGCCAAAAACTGTGCATTGAGCATGATATAATGCCCGGAAATAGAAAAGAAAGTTGCGACCAGCCACAGTACACTATGCACAGGATTTTTGCTGACCAGTACCATAATGGCACTAAAAAGCGTCAGTGCACATAATATCCAAAAAACAATAGCGGTTATTCCCATCTTAATAGTTTCAAATGATTTATTGGTTCATTTTCCAGGTCTGATGCTTTCAAATTTTAATTATTTAATGCCACCAGACCCGTTTTATTAAATCTCTATTTTAAATCTCTATTCTAATCCTAACCTTTACACTTTTTAATTAGCACCCTCTAAAGGTGCTTATTTTTTAATTTCTCAAAGGCCTCTTTTGTTGTCTCCACATTTCTTCCCAGGGCAGCCTGATATGCCTCTGGCTCTGTCACCGGATTTGGGATCAAAAGGTCTGGTTTGCCATAAATAAACTTCTTGCGGGCAAAATCTGAAGGCGTGAATGTTTCTGACAGATAAATAGCATCTTTGGGACAAGCCTCCTCACAAAGACCGCAGAAAATACAACGCAGCATATTAATCTCGTATCGGGCAGCATACTTTTCCTCCCTGTATAAATTCTCTTCACCCGGCAAGCGCTCAGCCGCTTCCATCGTGATGGCCTCCGCCGGACAGGCGACGGCACAAAGTCCGCATGCGGTGCAACGCTCTCTACCCTCTTCATCTCTGTTTAATACATGTAAGCCCTGAATACCGGGCTGAAAGGTCTTTTCTGTTCCGGAAAGCTGTACGTCGCCTTCTTTTTAAAGAAGTGCTTCAAAGTAATGGCCATACCCGGGCGATCTCCGGGATATAGATCTTCTCTGCGAAAGTCATAGGACTTCTGTTGACGTCTGCCTTTCTATTGGTTAAAGACTGCATAATTGCTTCTCTTTTTCTATTGTCATCAGATCTGTTTTACTCCTGAAAATCAGGGTTTCCAAATCTGAACTTTTTTAAAATGATCATCCCTTCCCGCTTTACAGGTGGGACACTTTCTATTTATGCTGCAGCCATAAAATGACGACTGCAGTAATCAGCATATTGGCCAGGGCCAGAGGCAGGAGCTTTTTCCAGCCTAATTCCATTAGCTGATCATAACGGAATCTTGGAATCGTCCACCGTACCCACATAAAAATGAATATAAAGATGACGATTTTTACCATCAGGGCAATGATTCCCACCAGCGCGGCAACATTTGGAGAGAGCAGGCTCTCATTTAAGAAAGGCACATCATAGCCTCCAAAATACAAAGTTGCCATAACAGCACTTGCCACAAACATATTGACATATTCTGCAAACAGATAGAATCCAAGCTTCATAGAGGAGTATTCCTGGTGATAGCCCATGTTCAATTCATTTTCCGCCTCAGAAAGGTCAAACGGTGTACGGTTACATTCCGCAAAAATACAAACGATAAAAATCAAAAATCCAAGTGGTTGATAAACAACGTTCCAGTAATGACCCGGAGCCATCTGCTGCTGCACGATGTCTTTAAGACTTAAGGATCCGGTGAGCATCAGCAGCGCGATTAGCGCAATACCCATTGCCAGTTCATAGCTAATGGCCTGAGAGGCGCCTCTAAGGGCGGCTAAAAGTGAAAACTTATTATTGGAAGCCCAGCCTCCGATCATAATACCATAGACACCCAGGCTAACAGCGCCAAAAATATACAAAATCCCAATGTTTACATCTGCCACCTGTAGCGGCATAATCCTTCCGGCAATTTCCAGATGGCTGGACCAGGGGATAACTGCACTGGTAATAAGCGCGGCCGTCATGGCCATACCCGGTCCCAGAATAAACAACCATTTATTGGCTGAGCTCGGAATGATTTCCTCTTTAAAAATCAGTTTTGCCCCATCGGCAAATGGCTGTAATAACCCAAAAGGACCTGCCCGGTTAGGACCGATACGGTCTTGCATAAAAGCGGCTACCTTTCTCTCGGCCCAGGTTGAATACAGGGCGATACCCAGTGAACCAAATATGACGACTGCGATGAGTATCAATTTCTCAATAAAAAGCGCCCAGTCAAAAGCTAATAATGTCATGCCTTATCGGATTTACTATTTTTTTTCCTCGTTTTCCTTAAAATCTGTTGAATGTGCCGGTCCTTCTATCAGGCTAAGATCTCTGTCCTTTTCATTGACCTGGCTGACATCATGGATGTCTAAAAATAACCTGGGTTCTTTGCCTATTACCTCATCTATGGTTTCTTGTGGTTTTACCAGACCAACATATTTATTCTGGCTGATAACAGAATGGCGGTTGATCTCTCTGGGTCCTTCGATTACCCAGTCACTGGTTTTCTTTTTGTCAAAACGGCATTCATTACAGATCCAGTCTTCAACCTCGCCCCACTCATCTTTACGGGCAGTTACCCTGAAAACTTCATCCCCTCTGTTCCAAAGTGTAACTTTTCCGCTACAGGTGGGACAATCTCTATGGGCATTCAAGGGTTTTAAAAACCAGACCCTGTTTTTAAATCTGAAGGTTTTATCTGTTAATGCCCCTACCGGACACACATCTATAATGTTGCCTATAAACTCCTTATCCAGGCTCTTTTCTAAATAATCAGAGATCTCAGCTCTTTCTCCTCTGTCCAGCACACCGTGTTCCCGCTGACCGGTCAATTGATCGGCCACCATAACACAGCGGTAACAAAGAATACAACGTGTCATATGTAGTTGTATCTTATCACCCAGAGAATGTTTTTCAAAAGTGCGGCGCTGGAATTCATAACGGGTACCCGCATTGCCATGGTTATAGGCAAGATCCTGCAGATGACATTCCCCTGCCTGATCGCAGATCGGGCAATCCAAAGGGTGGTTGATGAGTAAAAACTCCACTACACCTTTTCGGGCATCTACCACGCGTTCTGAAGTCAGGTTTTTGACTTCCATACCATCCATCACCGTTGTCCGGCAACTAGCAACAAGTTTAGGCATGGGCCTTGGATCCTTATCAGAACCTTTGCTGACTTCTACCAGACAGGTACGACACTTTCCGCCGCTGCCTTCCAGTTTGGAATAATAGCACATAGCAGGAGGCGCCACTTCGGAGCCCGCCTGACGCGCTGCCTGTAAGATGGTGGTGCCTGCCGGCACTTCTACCGTCACATTATCTATGGTTACCTTAAATAGAGGTTGTTCTGCCATCACAATTTAATTTGCTCCGGTTTTTGCAAAAAACCGGGAGTTTAAAAACCTTTTTTCTGCTCAATATGCGTCGTGCCATATAGCTTAATCCATGCCTGCAAGGTCACAGTTAAGCTATAGGGCCGGGATTTCTCTTCGATCTGCATAATGGGCGAGGCCATAATTACGCACTTGCGCTTCATCCGGATTGAGCACATGCCACTCAAATTCATCGCGAAAATGCCGGATAGCCGCTGCAACCGGCCAGGCGGCCGCATCACCCAGCGGACAAATCGTATTGCCTTCTATTCTTCTTTGTACATCCCAAAGCAGATCGATATCTTCCATCTTGCCTTTTCCGTACTCAATATTTTTCAAAATACGCCACATCCAGCCAGTACCTTCTCTGCAAGGGCTGCACTGACCGCAACTCTCATGCATGTAAAAATGAGCCAGCGTCATCGTATGTTTGACAACGCACTGATCCTCATCCAGCACAATAAATCCACCTGAACCGAGCATGGTACCTGTCTGGAATCCGCCATCTGAAAGACTCTCATAGTTCATATATCTGGTCTCTCCTTTTGCGGTCTTGGTGAGCAGATTAGCCGGAACAATCGGCACAGATGATCCGCCCGGAATACAGGCCTTCAGGCGCTTACCATTAGGAATACCGCCACACCACTCATCACTATAAATAAAGTCTTCCACAGAAAGGTCAAAGGGAATCTCATAAACACCGGGTTTGTTGAGATTGCCACAAGCAGAGATCAGTTTAGTACCGGTGGATTTACCAACACCGATATTGCCATACGCCTCTCCCCCCATATTAATAATAGGAACAATGGCGGCCAGTGTTTCCACATTATTGACCACTGTTGGGCGCATCCACACACCTTGGACCGCCGGAAAAGGTGGCTTGATACGTGGATTACCACGTTTACCTTCCAGGCTTTCAATAAGCGCTGTTTCTTCTCCGCAGATATACGCACCGGCACCCCGATGTACATAAATCTCCAGGTCAAAACCTGTCCCCAGAATATTTTTGCCAAGGAAGCCATTGTTTTTGGCTTCCTGAATAGCTCTTTCCAGGATATCAGGAATCCAGGCGTATTCTCCCCGAATATATATATAAGTGGCATTGGATCCTAAGGCAAAGCTGGATACAATCAATCCTTCAATTAATAAATGAGGCAAGAACTCCATCAGATACCGGTCTTTAAACGTGCCGGGTTCAGATTCATCCGCATTACAAACCAGGTGTCTGGGCACGCCTTCGGGTTTAGCCAGGAAGCTCCATTTTAACCCCGTTGGAAATCCGGCGCCGCCTCTGCCGCGAAGGCCACTTTTTTTGACCTCATCCACGATTTCATCCGGCGTCATCTTTAAGGCTTTTTCCACACTTCTATACCCACCGTGTTTGCGGTAAGCATCATAGTAGCGGATACCTTCAATATGTGCATTCTCTAATAATAGTTTCATTATCTGTCTTATCTAAAAATTTGCAAGTAAAAATCCGGCGCATGATCCATTAAACCAGATAAACTGTCCAGAGCCGTCCACTTTACTTTTCAAACATTTTTCCATTCTAAAAATCGCAACAACTTGTATTTTAATTCGTTGCATCTGTAGCGCCTGTCACATCTGCCACATCTTCCTGTGTATAATCAAAATTCAGCATCCATTTGACGCCGTACTTGTCGGTTACCATACCAAATTTAGCCCCCCAAAAGGTCTTTTCAAGGGCTAAAGTCACTTGTCCGTCTATAGCTAAATTGCTATAAACCCGGTCAATTTCCGCTTCGCTGGTGAAATTAAGCGCTAGTTGCACCTGGTCACCGCTGGTCACCTTTGTATCACTATCTGGCGTGTCACTGACCATCAGTTGCAAGTCCCCCGCCTGAAAAGCCGCATGCATGACTTTGTCTTTCCAAGCTTCGGGCAGGCTAGGCTCCAGATCTGATTGTCTGAATGTCTGACTATAAAGCACCCTGCCTTCTAAAGCCTTCGTGTAAAACGCCAGGGCTTCGATCGCATTGCCTTCAAAAGTCAGATATGGGATGACACTTTCCATTAATTTTTTGCTTTCTCTTTTTTCTCTTTTTAAATTAATTGAGCTCCATCTTTCCTGCCCGGCACTGCTCAATAATTTGATCTACTTTCTCCCGGGTCAGGTGTTCCTTATAGAATTTACCCAGCTGCATCATCGGCGCATAACCACAAGCACCCAGACATTCAGCTGGTTTTAAGGTAAACAGGCCATCTGCCGTCGTTTCACCTGGTTTTATACCCAGTTTTTCCTCTATATATTTAATTATATCGTCGCTTCCATTCAACATACAGGGACCAGTCTTACATACTTCAAATACATATTTGCCAACCGGTTTTGTATTAAACATAGTATAGAAAGTAGCGACTTCATAAACCTCAATAGGTTTGATTTGCAATAGCCCTGCTACATAATCCATTACCGGCACATCCAGCCAGCCACCAAACTGATCCTGTGCTAAGTGCAATATTGGGATGAGGGCACTTTTTTGTTTGCCCTCGGGATAGCGATGGATAATTTCTTTTACCTTGTTTAATGCCTGTTCGGAAAATTGGACCTCCGTATTTGCCATATTTTCTATCGTTTCCATTGATTCAGTCTATTGAGTCAATCTTTATTAATGTATAAATCTACCAGATGATGGGTTGCTTTACCTTAGACCCTGTTAAGCCATTGCGCTTACGCTAAGCTATGCATCCATCTCTCCGGCGATCAAATTCAGGCTACTCATTACAATGATAGCATCACTGATCATGGCGCCCTTAGTCATTTCTGAATAAGCCTGATAATATATAAAACAAGGCCTCCTGAAATGCAGGCGGTATGGCGTTCGGCCTCCGTCGCTGATCAGATAGAAGCCCAGTTCGCCATTCGCTCCTTCCACACTGTGATAAACTTCCCCTTTAGGGATTTCTGTTTCACCCATCACAATTTTAAAGTGATAGATTAACGCCTCCATACTGGTGTATACATCTGCTTTTTCAGGCAGATAATAATCAGGGGCATCTGCATGAAAGATCTCGGCATCTGCTCCTTTAAATTGCTGGATTTTCTGGTAGGCCTGGTTGATAATCTTCAGTGATTCCCACATTTCCCCGTTACGCACCAGGTAGCGGTCATAACAATCCCCGGTAGTACCTACCGGTATATTAAAATCAAAATCTTCGTAACTGCTATAAGGAGTGTGTACACGAACATCGTAGTCCACCCCGGCAGCCCGAAGATTTGGTCCGGTAAAACCGTAATTAAGCGCACGCTCCGCCGATATCGGCCCTGACCCGATACATCGGTCCATGACGATTCGGTTACGCTGGGTTAATGCTTCAAATTCTTTTAGCGCCTTGGGATATTCTCTCAGGAATTTTTCCAGTTTACCCCATACCGTACTATTAAAATTGCGTTCAAATCCGCCTATGCGGCCAATATTAGTGGTCAGACGGGATCCGCAGATCTCTTCATAAATTTCGTAAATAAGTTCTCTATATTCCATCAGATAGAGAAAAGGTGTAAATCCCCCTGCATCTACAATCATAATAGAATTACAGATCAAATGATCAGAGATTCTGGCCAGTTCCATTATAATGACACGCAGATAATCCACTCTCTTAGGGGTTTTGATGCCTAAAAGTTTCTCACAGGTCATATGCCAACCCATATTATTAAGAGGGCTGCTGCAATAGTTTAACCTGTCCGTCAAAGGAGTAATCTGATAAAGTGGTCTTCTTTCGGCTATTTTTTCAAAAGCACGGTGGATATAACCAATGGTCTGTTCAGCAGAGACGATACGCTCCCCATCCACTTCCAGAATATTTTGGAAGACACCATGCGTAGCCGGGTGTGTCGGACCCAGATTAAGGGTGGTCGTTGTCTTCTCAATCGACCCGTCAGGAAGCTTGATATTGTTATTTTGAACTTGCTCTTCTATTATTGCCATAACCTTCGTACTTTCTCTTTATTATAATTGAAACCGAAATACCCAATGAATCTTATGCCATTTGTGCTTTTCGGAAGTGCTGACACCATCAAAATAAATTAATTTTTAATAATGAAAAGAGGCCATCCGGCCTTTAAAACCTTCATTACTACAATTTAATTTACTCCGGATCCAGACTTTTACTGGATCCTTTTATATGGTCATCTATTTGATCCTTTCTTCCACTGCCTTTCAGGGCCTTGGAACCCCAATAAACAATAGCACCGACTGCGGTGATCATGAGTATTTTCTCCATTGATTTTACAATCAAAAACAAAACGAGCCATACCACAATAAAACCCCAGATCTTTCGACTACGACCACTTGCTTGATGCCTGTTTTTATTTGCCACGGATATGCTCCTTTTTTTGATGTTCCACCAGAAAGCGCGTTGCAACAGCTAATTACGCGCTAATTTACACTGCCGCCTCTGCCAAACATCTCGTCATCCTTATCCGTTCTGGACTGATCTTCCAATGGGAACTCTTTGCGCATGGGAAAATAATCCATTTCTTCCACATTCATGATGCGTTTAAGATTGGGATGACCTTTAAAAATAACGCCATAGAAATCATAAGCTTCTCTTTCCTGCCAGTTGGCGGATTCAAAAAGAACAGTAGCCGAATTGATTTCTGGTTTGTTGATATCTATAAAACATTTAAACCGAAAGCGTACATTGTCTACCAGGTTGTGCAAATGGTATACAATGGCCAGTTCCCTGCCTTTGTCATCTGGATAATGTACCACGGTAACATCTGTTAAAAAGCGAAAAGCCAGATCTGGCTCATCATATAGATACTGTAAAAGTTCAATATTTTTATCTGCAGCAATTTCAAAAGTCAGCATTCCGTAAGGCGTCTCAAAGCCCCTGACGCTTTCACCGAACTTGTCCTGGATTTTTTGCTGTATCGTTTCGTTTGTCATTGGTAGATTCTCTTTTAGGTACTCCTTATACTTTTTATAGATTATTGAATACCATAAGTGCCCATCAATTTTTTATAATGCTCGCTGTTTCTGCGGCGCAGACTCTCATGACCGGCCAGTTCCTGGATGCGCATAAAGCCATCCAAAATAGCTTCTGGCCTGGGAGGGCAACCTGGCACATACACATCTACCGGTACAACCTGGTCAATCCCCTGGAGGACTGAATAAGTATCGAATATTCCACCGGAAGAAGCACAGGCGCCTACTGCCATTACCCAGCGCGGTTCAGCCATCTGCATATATACCTGCTTTACAATGGGTGCCATCTTTTTGGCAATGGTGCCCATAACCATTAAAAGATCGCACTGACGCGGGGTAAAAGCCATTCTTTCTGCCCCAAACCGGGCAAGGTCATAGGTGGCTGCAGCAGTAGCCATAAATTCAATTCCACAACAGGAAGTAGCAAATGGTAATGGCCAAAGGGAGTTTTTCCTTCCCAAAGCAACTACTTTCTCCAGATTGGTGGCAAAATAACCTTCACCATTCAATCCTTCGGGCATTTCTGCGATAGCTATGTTATCGTGTATATCGGATTGCTTAGGATGAATATTAAATCTTACAGGACGTGCCATTATTTTCTCCTTTTCTATAAGACGCACTTTGGCGCCTGGTCTATAATCACAATTGAGCTACAAAAGTAGCATTCTGGAGGCAATATTAATAATTTTAATTAATGAATTAGCTAATTTTATGCTTGTTATTTGCAAACAACTGTTAGCTGCGAAGGCAGGTATAATCGACTATCTGTAAGAAGTTAGCCCATTTTTACCTGTTTGATATGTCTGATTTTTGGGCACATAATTAAAAAATAAATTTTGCAACTAAATATTTAGTTGTATATTTGGTTTATTAATTGGAGCGGTACCCTCCAGCGTAATTAAAATTAGCATTTAAATGAAAACATTAACAAAATCCGAAGAACAGGTGATGCAGGCTTTATGGAAGGTAGAGAAAGGGTTTTTGAAAGATATTATTGATCAGATGCCCGATCCAAAACCGCATACCAATACAGTAGCGACCATGTTAAAAATCTTAATCGAGAAAAAGTTCGTTGATTTTGAAGTATTTAGCAGAGCGCATCGGTATTTTCCATTGGTGAGCAAGGAAAGCTACTCCAAAGGATCTCTTATTAAATTTGTGGACAGTTATTTTAGTGGCTCCTATCAGCAGGCCGTATCCTTCCTTGTTAAGGAAAAGGAAATGAGCATTCAGGATTTAGAGCTATTGCTACAGCAACTAAAAAAGAAATAAGGTCGTTTAAAGTTTATTAGCAACAAAATTGCGCTTTAAACAATCTGCAATGTTCACGCATAATTTTTAGAATTATGAACCACCTTATCGCCTATCTCTTAAAAGTAATCCTGTGCTCCGCTATTTTCTTTGCCTATTACAGGCTGGCGCTGCGCAATAAGAATTTTCATCCCTATAACCGGTTTTACCTGCTATCCACCGCTGTTCTCAGTGCATTACTGCCCCTGTTACATATCAGCATGTTCGATTTTAGCAGTGATAATGAGCGGATGCTGGCCTTGTTTCAGCTGATGGGCAGTGGTCAGCTGCAGTTACCAGATGTCGTGGTCACTACAGGCCCAAAGCCGATTAACTGGGAGCTGGCCCTACTGCTGAGCTCCTTAGCGGTGACTTTGGTTTTAATCTGCCTAATAATGGTCAGGATTTACCGGGTATTTAATATTAAGCGCAAATTTCCCAGAAAAACCGTGGATAACATCAACTTTATCAATACCAATATTGAACAGGCACCCTTTTCCTTTTTAAACAACCTATTTTGGAGAAAGGACATATTGTTATCGGACAGCGTGGGAAAGCAGATCTATCAGCATGAATTAGCCCATATTCAGCAAAAACACTCTTTGGATAAGCTACTTATGCAGGTTTTATGTGCTGTTTTCTGGATGAACCCTATCTATTATTATATGCAAAGAGAGCTGGGCCTCATTCATGAGTTTATGGCGGACCAGAAGGCCGTTGAAGAAGGGGACGCCGAGGCATTTGCCAGGATGCTACTGGCCACACAATTTAGCGGGTTCCGGTTTGAACCGGCACATTCGCTGTCTTATTCATCTATTAAAAAAAGATTACACATGATTACCAATAGTCATAAACCCAAATATAGTTACCTCAGACGGCTTTTATTCTTGCCGCTGCTCTTTACGGTAACTTTCGTATTTGCGCTTAGAGCGCATCAAAATAAAATCGCTGATCAAACAGCAGATTTACAGGCAATGGTCAACGCCCAAAAAGCAGATGATTTACAATTTACAAAGGTCAATGCCTCAAATAATGAGACTGAGAGCAAGACTGCGCTCACCCCTGAAACTTTGCCCAATGCAGATACAAAATCCATGCAGAGAACCATCACTTTTAGCTCAGTAGATACAACGCATCCCCAAAAAGTAAAACTCCAACTAAGAAGGGAAGCTCAACCGGAACTCAGGACGGTCACCGTAGTCACCTACAAAGATCCAGAAGATGATAGCGAGCCAAGTACGAAGGATAACAAGCAGACCAAACAAATAACAACTGTTACGGTAGGCGAAGGCACAGCTTCAAAGGAAAAAATAACAGTAGGGCCTGCAAAGCCACACGAAGGGACGCCGTTATATGTCCTAGATGGCAAACCTATCAGTCAGGAGAAATTAAAGTCCGTTAACCCGGATGATATTGAAAGCATGTCAGTTTTAAAAGACAAAAATGCTACGGCAATTTATGGCAGCAGAGCCGCTAACGGTGCGGTTTTAATTGTCACAAAAGCCACTGCAGCCAAAGCAGGAGATCAAAAAATATTTACCGCTGTGCAAGAACCACCAAGTTATCCTGGAGGAGCCGACGCCTGGGCTATATACCTGGAACGCAACCTGAGAAATAATGTTCCGGTGGATAACAAAGCACCTGTAGGTACTTACAACGTGACGGTAACTTTTTTAGTGGACAAAGAAGGCAATATTTCTAAGGTGCAGGCCACCAGTAAAGACGAAAAGGACTATGGTACCGCAGCTGAAGCGGTAAGAGTCGTTCGTAACAGTGGCAAATGGATACCGGCTAAACAAAACGGCCATCCAGTGATTTACCGGGAAAAGCAAAATATTGTTTTTGCAGTTATGAAGTAACGGCCTAGGATCCGGGGCTTATTCGGCAAAGAGCAGGAAATGCTCTGTCCAAAAACAAATCATTTACGCATAATTTTTAGAATTATGAACCACCTTATCGCCTATCTCTTAAAAGTAATCCTGTGCTCCGCTATTTTCTTTGCCTATTACCGGCTGGCGCTGCGCAATAAAAATTTTCATCCCTATAACCGGTTTTACCTGTTATCCACCGCTATTCTCAGTGCATTACTGCCCCTGCTACATATCAGCATGTTTGATTTTAGCAGTGATAATGAACGGATGCTGGCCTTGTTTCAACTGATGGGCAGCGGTCAGCTACTAGACGTTGTGGTCACCACAGGCCCAAAGCCGATTAACTGGGAGCTGGCCCTACTGCTGAGTTCCTTAGGGGTTACCTTGGTTTTAATCTGCCTAATAATGGTCAGGATTTACCGGGTATTTAGTATTAAGCGGAAATTTCCCAGAAAAACCGTGGATAACATCAACTTTATCAATACCAATATTGAACAGGCACCCTTTTCCTTTTTAAACAATCTATTTTGGAGAAAGGACATATTGTTATCGGACAGCGTGGGAAAGCAGATCTATCAGCATGAATTAGCCCATATTCAGCAAAAACACTCTTTGGATAAGCTACTTATGCAGGTTTTATGTGCTGTTTTCTGGATGAACCCTATCTATTATTATATGCAAAGAGAGCTGGGCCTCATTCATGAGTTTATGGCGGACCAGAAGGCCGTTGAAGAAGGGGACGCCGAGGCTTTTGCCAGGATGCTACTGGCCACACAATTTAGCGGATTCCGGTTTGAACCGGCACATTCGTTGTCTTATTCATCTATTAAAAAAAGATTACATATGATTACCAATAGTCATAAACCCAAATATAGTTACCTCAGACGGCTTTTATTCTTGCCGCTGCTCTTTACGGTAACTTTCGTATTTGCGCTTAGAGCGCATCAAAATAAAATCGCTGATCAAACAGCAGATTTACAGGCAATGGTCAACGCCCAAAAAGCAGATGATTTAAAGTTGATTGAGCCCGGTCAAACCAAACAAATTATGGCGGGTACGGTTACTTTTGCAGGAGCAGATTCTACCAGGCCCAATGATACGACTAAAATAAAATTTACTTCGCCAGATAGGCCAGCGCCGCTGATTATTGTAGATGGCCAGCAAATGCCGTCTAGTTATTCTTTGGATGATCTCGATGCGAGTGACATTGAAAGCATGGACGTCCATAAGGACAAAGCCACGACCAGTAAATATGGTAAGAAGGGTATAAATGGCGTTGTCGTCATAACGACCCGGCATGCCGCCGCCAAAGCAAACAAGGCAATTACCGTTGTGGGCTTTAAGAAAGGGGACACTACACACCGGTTTAGTCCGCCCAAAGTGGTCAAAGACGAACCTGTTGACGTGGCATCAACCCCCAATGAAATTACCGTAACCGGTTATAAAACTACTGACAAGCCCAACAATGCAATTGGAGTATCAGCAGGATCTGGAGGATTTAAAACCCAAAATGCCCTTTTTATCGTTGATGGCATAAAGACCAACAAAAAAGAATTGAAAACCATATCACCAAATGACATCGCATCCATTTCTGTATTGAAAGACGGTGCTGCTACGAAAGTTTATGGCCAGGACGCTGCAGAAGGTGTCGTTATTGTCCAGACAAAGGCCTATGTTAAGCAGCATCCTGAACTCCAGCCAAAAGGTACACATGTAGATCATGAAGCTAGTTTTCCAGGAGGGCCGGAAGCCTGGCGCAAATTTCTGGAAGTTAATTTAAGGACAAGAATACTTGTGGATAATAATGCACCAGCTGGCACTTATCCGGTCACTGTTTCCTTTTTAGTCGACAAACAAGGGAACATTTCAGAAGTCAAAGCTATTAATCAACCCAAAGAGGATTATGGAACGGGAGCCGAAGCGGTACGCGTGATTAAACGCAGTGGCAAATGGTTACCGGCCACCATAGATGGTAAGCCCGTTGTTTTCCGACAAAAACAAAAAATCATATTTAAGGTAGCACAGTAAGCCATAAATTCTATTCTTCTCCTCTAAAATTCATGGGATTCAGTAAAAGGATAATTACTGGATCCCATTATTTTTTTGCCACTTCAGATTCATTGTCTCTTTTCTTGGGTTGAAACCACCGCCTTTAGGCGGAGGCTTAAGCTCAAGAATTGGCTTGAAAAATAATTGTAGTTTTTTATGCTAAATATTTGCGTATACTAAAATAATTATCTATATTTGTCAAAGATATCGTAGTTGTAGCACAAATAAAGTTAGTTCCTGATCGGGAGCAATTTGGTCTGTTAATGGAAACATTAACGGCAATGAACCTTGCCTGCAACCAAATATCAGCGGTGGCTTTTGATAACCAGTGTTTTAACAGAATAAGGTTGCATAAGCTAACTTACTACGCTATACGGGAGGATTTTGGACTTAAATCACAAATGACCATCCGGGCTATTGGTAAGGTTGCAGATGCATACAAGGTTAAAGCCAAAAAGGCTACAGGTCCAATCGATTCCCAAAGAACCTTCAGATTAAAAGGGGCGGTAGCATTTGACTGTCGTATGATCAGCTTTGCTCTCTCCAGTGATAGCCTAAGCATTCTTACGCTCGAGGGAAGGCAAATAATGAAATTCGAGGTTGGAGATAATGCCCGTAATTTGGTGGCATTTCAAAAGGGAGAATCAGATTTGTTTTTTCGTAACGGTCAATTTTTTTTAAATGTCAGTTGCGATATTCCAGAACCCGAATTAATAGATCACGAAAATGTGATCGGCGTGGACATGGGCATCAATCAGTTAGCGACATTATCTACTGGCGAGTCTTTTGATGGCCAGAAGACTGAAAAGGTACATAAAAAAAACCAAGCCAAAAGAACTGGTCTTCAAAAAAAGAAGACCCGTTCTGCAAAAAGAAAATTGAAAAAAAACTCTGGAAAAGAGAAAAGGTTTAAAAGGAATGAAAACCACATTATAAGTAAAAGAATAGTGGACGAGGCCAAACGCACCGGATCTGCAATAGCGTTAGAAGATCTAACAGGTATTCGCAGACGGCAAAGGGTTCGCAAGAGCAGGCGTTCCAGGTTTTCTGGTTGGGCATTTCATCAATTACGCCAATTTATCATCTATAAGGCTAAGCTGGCCGGCGTACCTGTATTTTTGGTACCGCCAGCCTATACTTCCCAAAGATGTCATAAATGTGGACATATTGAAAAGGCAAACCGGAAAACTCAAAGCGAATTTGTGTGCTGCAGCTGTGGTCACGGTGACCATGCGGACAAGAATGCAGCATTAAACATCGCCGAATTAGGCTGCAGTCAATCAGCCCATGGTCGCATTGTCGGATTTATCCGACAGTAGTGACAAGCCCTCGCCTTCTAGGCGAGGGTATGTTGACTTACTTTTAGAACCAGGTCGCTGTATTTAACTGTAAAACAGTTTTAATAAAGGGGCTTGAAAAGTGTCTTAACGAATACGCAATTATTTTAACATGGTTTTTTACCAGGTGGGTTTGGCTTAGTATTTGATTATATCATTTTTGTTGTTAATTTGTAACTTATTCGGACATGGTGATAAACAACATAATCAATCACATCTAAACTAATACATTATGGATAGCAATATTCTGAACTATGCGAAAGATCTTTTAAGCGGAAATTTTACAGATGCCGTAGCCGGCAAACTCGGTGAAAGCCCTGAGTCTGTAAAAAAGCCGTTTCTGCGATTATTCCGACCATTTTTGGTGGTATCGCACATAAAGTAGCCAACGAACCTTCCTTTTTATCAACTGTTGTCAGTGAAGCCAAAAACATTTTCACCAACCACTCTTTATCCGATCTCTCAGGATTTATAACAGCGGATAAAAAAATGCAGAATCAACACAGTCCGGCTCTTTTGTATATGACCTTTTTGGCGGCAAACTACATGGTATATTGGAAAAGATTGCCGGCTTTGCAGGCCTTAAAAATGAGCATGTCAGAAATTATTTGATACTGCCGAGATTGGTGTTTTAGGAAGTATCGGCAAACATGTTACAGAAGAAGGCGGCTCTGAAGCGTCAGTAAGCTCCTTTTTGTCAGATCACAAGGCAGCATTTTTAAGTGCCATCCCTGCGTCTTTAGGTTTTGGCAGCCTGCTATCCGGCGTGCACGACGTCCAGCAACCAGCGCCGCATACAGCGGCCGCGCATTCAGATGCACATTATCATGATAGCCACCCTAAGGATCTTTCCAAAGGTGACAATCGTTTTTTTATCCCGCTCATATTAACCATTATTATCCTGGGTTTGATTATCTGGCTATTCAGAGGATGCTGGGGAAATGAAAAAGTGCATGATCATGTTATTGGTAGCCACCAGGATACCACCACTGCCACAATCTCCACACCGGCAGCAGATGCAACAGTGGGCACATTAGATACGGTAACGGGCAATTATATCTATAACACCGGTGATCTGACCACCATTGCTTTACCCAATGGAACGAAGATTGAATCAGTGGGTGTAAACAGCACGGAAAACAAGCTATTCAAATTCTTAAATGATGCGAATGCCCAGGTGGATACAGTGGATAAAACCAAAGGCTGGATCTCCTTTGATCGTCTTTACTTTAAGACCTCAAGCAGTGAACTCACCGACGAGTCTAAAAAGCAATTAAACAATATCTCACTGATCTTAAAAGCATTCCCGAATGCAGCCATTAAACTGGGAGGTTATACAGATAACTCCGGCAATGCGGAAAGTAATCTAAAATTAAGTACAGAGCGCGCCAAAATAGCTCAATCAGCACTCATTGCCGATGGCATCACTGCTGACAGGGTTGCAGCTGAGGGTTATGGTCAGGAGCACCCAATTGCAACCAATGAAACTGCTGAAGGCAAGGCGCAGAATAGGCGTATTGACCTGAGGGTGACTAAAAATAAGCAAATAAGCAAGGATTCTGGTCCTTGACTATTGTAATCTTTATAATAAAAAGGGGCTTCCAGCCCTTTTTTGTGCCTAAAACATAGAAAAATAGCTGATTTATCGTAATTTAAGCTCAATTTATACTGTTTACCGAAAGTTTGCCGTCATTTAGCGAAAAGGGCTTTTTAAACCTATGAAAGGCTGGTAATTTTGTTTTATAAAATCTTGAGAGATGGAAAACGAAGAAAATAAGACCTGGGCGCGACCTGAAGTGGAAAAGAAAACCGAGGAGGAAAGAGCGCAGTATGAAGCCATGTTTCATACCAAGGTAAGCCATAATAAAGCCCTTATTGGGATTTTTATTGTTATCATAGGGGTGGTATTGCTATTAAAACAAATCCCCGCTATTGGGGGTTACTTGCCTGACTGGCTCTTTACATGGCCAATGATCCTGATCGTTATCGGCGCATTCATCTTTTTAAAAAACGGCTTCGGAGGATTACCTCCCATTATTATCGGCCTGTTTTTTCTGTTAAGGGAAGAAAATATACTGAGTGATCAGGTACGCAATTATGCATTACCACTATTAGTCATCCTGATTGGTCTTGTCTTTATCCTTAAAAGAAATCATCATCCGGATTTCAGACGGGCACATATGCGCAGACGTTTCAGGGGCCGAGGAAGATATGATAGAGAATGCACCTTTAGTAATTGGGACTCCGTTGATAAGAGCAGCGAAGATTTTTTAGACGTTAACTCCATTTTTGGGAGTGCAGAAAAATCGATGTTTACAAAATCCTTTAAGGGAGGCAACATTAATTGTGCCTTTGGAGGTGCCAAGATCAATCTCACCCAGGCAGACATAGAAGATAAAGCCGTTCTCAATATCTCTGTGGCATTCGGAGGTGCGGAAATCACTGTACCTGCCAACTGGCAAGTACAAAATGATTTGACTGCCATTTTAGGTGGCATTGAAGATAAACGAAGAATGACCGTTATGGACGACCACAAAAAGACACTGATTCTCAGAGGTGGCATATTTTGTGGCGGCGTTGAAATTAAAAATTAAGGTAAATACTAACAACCTATGCCCATCAATGTCAACAAACTAAATATCAAACTAAGCACGCTGATACTTTTGTTTACGCTAGCCGGTGGACAGTTTCTATGGTTACATTTTACTTTTCATATTGAGCCCCTGATCGCAGGCGTGGATAGCCTGGGCGCTTATTTTCTGATGTATGGCCTGGTTTTATTTATCCGGTATAGTCCGGTTTTCTATATACCCAAATACATCAAATATGGTATTATAGAGATCCCGAGTTTTATCCTGACCATGCTCTGGGTCTATTTTAGCAAGCATGCACTCCTTGAGTTCTTTGATCATAATCAGCTCTATGTCGATTCCTGGGATAAAACGATTATTGGCAGGATCATCATTGGATGGTTATTATTAAGTATGGCAATTATCTGCCATTTGATTCTGGCAGAATTAAAAAAGGCAGAAGAAGCAGTAAAATTGCAGGAGCAAGCAGAAAACTTACGTAAAGAGGCGGAACTTTTTAAACTAAGACAGCAGTTGCAACCGCATTTTCTGTTTAATAGCCTGAATTCCATTAATGCGCTGATCAATAAACAGCCTAAGGATGCCAGAACCATGGTGCAGCAACTGTCAGACTATTTACGGAACACCTTGAAAAAGGAGGATGACCGGTCCGTTTTATTAAAGGAAGAGCTTTATGACCTGCAGCTATATCTTTCTATAGAAAAAGTCCGGTTCGGGCACAGGCTAAAAATAACGGAAGATATGCAGGTTCACAATGAAGCCACAAAGGTTCCACCGTTTTTAATACAGCCACTGGTAGAAAATGCCATTAAATACGGACTTTACGGCACAACCGGCGAGGTAGCCATTACCATTTCCGTGAAGACTTTTCAAGGAAATCTGATCTTTAAGATCAGTAACCCCTATGATAAAGATGGTGTTACGGTGAAAGGAACAGGTTTTGGCCTGGAATCGATCAAAAGGAGACTTTACCTGCTTTTTGCCCGTAACGATCTTTTGAAAATTGAGAAGCTGACCCTTAAACAGGATGAGCATACCGCAGCTGTTCATCTTTTTGTGGCCACGCTGATTATACCCATTGAATACACAAAGGATTAAGGATTTAAATTTTTACATATGCGCACAATTATTATCGACGACGAACCATTAGCCAGAAGCTTACTCATTGAGCTTTTGGAAGATCATAAAGATATTGAAGTTATTGCTCAGTGCAATGATGGATTTGAAGGCTTAAAAGCCATCCAGGAATTGCAGCCTGAACTGATTTTTTTGGATATACAAATGCCCAAGATTACCGGCTTTGAAATGCTGGAACTTTTGGATAATCCACCAAAAGTCATTTTTACAACAGCCTACGACGAATTTGCATTAAAAGCATTCGAGGTGAACGCTCTGGACTATTTATTAAAACCCGTACACGCCGACAGGCTTTCAGGTGCTCTTAGCAAAGTCCGTAACTACGCCCAAGGCACGAGTCAACTCTCTAAAGACCAGATTATACCCCAGCTGCCTGAACAAATGCAACGTATCGTTGTAAAAGTGAATGGTGAGGTCAAAATTCTGCCATTACAAGAAGTTTTCTACCTGGAGGCTGCTGATGATTATGTCAAAATACACACTGCCGACAAATACTATCTGAAACACCAGACCATGAGTCATTTTGAGCAGCATTTACCGGAACATCAGTTTGTAAGGATTCACCGCTCTTATTTGGTAAATATTCAACATATCCACAAGGTGGATTTGTATGAAAAAGAGCAGTACTGTGTAATCCTCAGAAATGACGTCAGGTTGCAGGTCAGCAGAACGGGTTATACCAAATTAAAGGCGGAACTTGGATTCTAATATTAATTGTATTGAACCGCTTATCACCGAAAAATTATTAAACAATGGAACTCGCACATAGATTAAGCACACTTAGAAAAGAAAAAGGTTTCTCTCAACAAGAGCTGGCTACCTTAGCTGGCACACATCCCAATGTCATTGGCAAATACGAACTTGGCATGGCCCTTCCCTCTGTAGATATGGCTGGGAAACTGGCACATGCCTTAGATGTCTCCATAGACTACCTGGTCGGTAATATTGAAATAAATGTAGATAATACTTTGCTCGATAAGATTAAATCCCTTCTTAAATTACCAGAGGATGTCAAGCGCTCAGTAATGCATACTTTGGACAATGTGCTTTTAAAAGCCACAGGCAGTATTGCGTAGAGAAATCTAATTTAGGTTTTTGTTTTAAAAAGGCCAATTGAATACAATTGTATCTCTAAAACGTAAGTTACGCTCTAAATTTAATACTATTGTATCCTATTCAAAGTCATTTAGCCGCCATTAATTTGCAGCATCAAGTCTAGTTTTCCTGCTTAGCACGGCAATAAAAGCCCTTTTAAATAAGATGGCCGGTTAAATTTCAAATTTTAACCGGCCATCTTATTTAACCTATATTTTATTAATAACTAGGCATCTGCTCACCCTGCAATCCAGGATTATCATCAATCATACCATCAGATAAGGGCATAATTTCCATTTTGTTTTTCTTTGCCCCTTCAAACAGCCCGGTCACCCATGGCGCAGTTGATTCCAGCGGAAAATCTCCTGCTCCCGCAGCAGGGGCACCTGTAAACATATCCAGTAAAGTATAACCTGCAGCTGTAAGTGAATCAATCACCGTCTCGGAAGGTTTTGCCTTGTACCCAATATAAGGCACTGCCACTACAGGATCATTAAAATCTGTCGCCTTTTTCAACTGATAAGCCCTATAGACATCAATATTGGCATAGCGGCCGGTTTTATTAGCCATATCCAGAACATTTTGTCTGGCTGCCGTAATCGTATCATATAGCACGCCCCAACGCACTAGATCTGTTCTCCTAAGCCCTTCAAAAGCGAGTTCCAATTTACGCTCTTCGATTAGGGCACTTTTAAAGTCTGCATAATTACTGGGTATTGCTCCGATTTTGCTTTTGTCTCCACCAAATGCACGCGTTCTCACCTCAGTCAATGCCTCTTTTGCTTCACTGGTGGGACCATCATATAACTCATTTTGCGCCTCAGCATACATTAAAAGCACATCCGAATACCTTAGCCATGGCCAGTTGATATTTCTTTTATTGACGGCCGCACCGTTATCTAGCATCCAGGTCGCCCTAAATTTGCCGATCCGGTTATTGCCATATGGATTTAGTTGCCTTTCATTGTCTGCTGTAACACTATAGTTGGCAATGGAAACGTCCCTGCGCTGATCACCGGGTCTGTAATCAAACCAAAGGGTTGGGATGGCAGCTATTAATGGAAGCGCTTTTTTATATATCGAACTGGAATTGGTAAACATCCCATTGGTATAACCTATACCACCGCCGTTAACATCATTGCCATATTGCCCGTATTCCAACATCGTCTCGTTGTCATATTTACCCTGGACCAGATTCCTGAATACTGTTTCAAAACTGGGTAAAAGCGCATTCTCCCCTTGTTTGATCACTTTATCCGCAGCGTCAGAGGCAATTTGATATAACTGCTTAATTTTACCCGCATCCGCTCTTTTGGATAGCTTGACGCTCCCAGCAGCATAAGTATTCAAGTCCCATCTCAGCGAATAGCCGGCAGCATATAAAGCGACCCTCGCCAAAATGCCATAGGCAGAATTCTTGGAAAATCTTTCTGGTGTGCTAATCATGCCTTCACTATACCAGGGCAGGAGCTCAACTGCCTTTTGAAGATCCGCAATACAACCGTCATATATTGTATCTCTGCTGACTCTGGAAGAATACATGGAGGTATCCGCGGCAACCGGGATCGTCCTATAAGGCACATCTCCCCAATACCTGACCAGGTTAAAATAACTCATGGCGCGGATCGCATAACACTCACCCAAAAGCATATTAATCTTCTTTTGTTCAGCCTCATCCTTGCCTTTCATCTCTTTTAAATGGCTAATACAAACATTGCTGTATTCAATCCCACTATACATAGAATTATACGTATCTGAAGGAACCAAAGCTGAGCTATACTCAAAATTAGATAACAGCCATTTAGAGCCCCCGATACCTTCTGAGGAAATGGATGCATCATTACCATCTCCCAACCGGCAATAAATATCCCGGTTGAAGGTTTTGGCATAGGCTCCCAATACCGCCATTTCTGCAGCACTTACGGTGGCAAATGTGGTCTGGCTATCAAATGCACTAGGATTGGGCATATCCAGCCACTTTTTGCATGAGACAAAGCAAGTAGCTAAGGCGATTATTATAAGATATAGTGTGTTTTTATATAAGGATTTCATCTTTATTATTTATGGATTAAAAGGACAAATTAACACCGGCCACAAAACTTCTGGATCTGGGATAGGCAGAATCATCCACCCCGTTTCCAAGGACACCGTCAGAAGACGCCACTTCAGCATCATATCCCGTATATTTAGTAAATGTGTGCAGATTATGCACCGTTGCATATATTCTCAATCCCTGAATTTTTAACTTAGTTAAAAACTGTTCAGGGAACCGGTAACCCAGTGTAATTGTATTTAAGCGCAAAAAGGAACCGTCTTCTAAAAAGTAATCAGAAAAAACGGATGTTCCATTGTAATTATTTTGCGGATTGACACTCCACACTGCCTTCGGATCATGCTGGCCTGGATTTAAGGCCGCAAGCGTGGCAAGATTAGTGGTTTCTTTGCCAGTGCTTGGATCTATTAATCTAAAACGATTATCCATGATTGCCAGTGCATCCTGATTGGGCAATCTTGGTCCCAGAAACCTTTGATTATTTTCGTTAAACACCTGATTTCCATAAGAGAAGTTCATAAATATACTTAAATCAAATCCTTTATAAGTAAAGGTATTGGTCATACCTCCTGTAAAATCAGGAGAAGAATTACCAATCACTGTACGGTCGTCTGCGGACCAGACAGGGTTTCCATCGTCATCTGTATTGCCGGCCGTAGCCCCAAGTTTGATGTCACCGGGTTTAATCTGCGCTGTGCGGCCTTTTTCACGAGGGACGCCGTCCTTTAGACTATAGGTCCCATCACTGTTTTGTGTAAAATCATCCGTCGTATAGATACCATCATATTTGTACCCATAGAACTGACCAAGCGGTTTACCCACTTGGACAATGAATGCTCCACTATAGTAAGTGCTATTGTCATTGGCCAGAGAAAGAACCTTTGATCTGTTAAAGGACATATTCAGGTTGGTCGTCCAGGTAAATTTTTGCTTTTAATATTTTGTGTATTCAAGGAGAATTCAAACCCGCTGTTTCTAATCGCACCTATATTTTGATATTGGTCAGAATAACCTGTGGAAGTAGGAATACTCGCTTTCAGCAACAGGTTTTTGGATTCATTGTTATAATAATCAGCGGTCAGGCTGATCCGGTTATTCAAAATGGCAACGTCCAGTCCGATATCTTTTGTACTGGTTTTCTCCCACTGTACGAGTGGGTTAGCCAGGGTTCCACCTGGAACCAGTGTACTGACCTCCTCATTGTTAATCGCGTAAAAACCTGCTCCATAAGATGTAACATACATGTAATTGCCAATATTGCTATTGCCGGTAGTGCCTATTCCAACACGCAATTTTAAATCATTGAAAAGGTTGTTTCCCTTCATAAATTTTTCCTGGGAAATGCGCCAGGCTGCAGACATGGAAGGGAATGCGCCCCACTGATGACCAATGGCAAACTTTGATACGCCATCCTCTCTAAGTGTTGCAGTTAACAGGTACCGCTGATCATAATTATACATCACACGTCCAAAGGCAGAAACGGTCCTGGCTTTACTTAAACCCGAAGACTTCGCATATAGATTGGTCGCCATGCTTATATTATTTAATCCAAAATTGTTTTCATTGAATCCATCATAGGTATTGCTTGAGAAACTACTCTCAGAAGCATTGGTCTGTTGCCCGAGTAAGGCAGTGATATGATGTAACCCATAAGTCTGCTTCCAGGTTAGTGTATTGGTGATCTGCCAGGTGTTGCCTTCACTATTACCAATCCTGCCATATGGGCCTCCGTGCGCTTCAATTACATTGGCGGTGACACCATCATTCCAGGTGGTGCTATTGGTCTGGTTCCAGTTGTAACTTCCCTGAGTTCGCCAGGTCAGATTATTTAAGATATCAATATTAATCCCAAAATTGGCGGTAAAATTTCGTCTTTTGCTAATCTGTGTATTGGTGTTATTGAAGATTATCGGGTTATAAGCATCATATTGCGGATCTGTTTTGCGCATGGAGTCTGTCAGATCCATGGTAATTAACTGTTCATCAGTGAATCTTACACCGCCTGTAGGTGGCTGTAAAATACTCATCCTTAGCGCACCCCCTAACGAACCGCCGCCTTCGACCTTACGTTCATTGAAATTTGCATTGAAATCTACGCTTACCCGTTTATTGATCTGGTGATTAATTTTGAACCGAAGATTATATTTCTGATAGCCATGCTTTGATAGGATGCCATCCTGGTTCATAAAGTTGCCATTTAAAAGAAACTTGGTTTTGGCATTGCCACCTGACATAGATACACTATGATTTTGCATTACAGCAGCATCCCCAAATACAAGGTCCTGCCAGTCAATGCCAGGACTCCCCCCATAGGTGCTTTGAATATACTGGGACGCATTTGTATAAAAATCCGGATCATTTAGATTCCCGCCAAAATTAGTCACCCAATCCTTTAATTTTCCCTGCAATAATTGGTATTCATATTGATAGCCAACATACTGCTGCGGATTCATTAGCTTTAAAGGATGCGTTAGTTTTTGGACATCTACATAACCATTATAAGAAATTTTTGTTTTTCCGGCTTTTCCTGATTTTGTCGTGATAACGACAACGCCATTAGAACCTCTGGCGCCATAAATAGCAGTAGCAGAAGCGTCTTTCAAAACAGTTATCGTCTCAATATCATTGGCATCAATAGAGGTCAAATCACCGCTTTCAAATCCATCTACTATATATAACGGGGCTATACTCTGCGTAATGGATGTTCCACCTCTAATGACCACGTTAATATCTGCACCCGGTGCACCACTTTGGGTGACGACATTTACACCTGGAATCTTTCCTGTAATAGCCTCCGCGGCCGAAGTTACAGGAACCTGTTTTATATCATCGCCTGATACTGTTGCAATGGATCCCGTCAAATCTTTCTTTTGACTGGTTCCATAACCAATCACTACGACATCATTAAGTGCATCATCCGTTGGAATTAATTTAATATCAAAGCTCCTTTTTTCACCAATGACAACTGTCTGCTTTTCATAACCTACAAAAGAAAAGGAGAGCAGCTTATCTGACGATCCAACAGTCAGCTCAAATTTGCCGTCTTTGTCAGTGATTACGCCTTTTGAGGTGCCCTCAACAAAAACATTAACTCCAGACAACGGCACCGTTCCATCAGTGACGGTACCGGTTAAAGAAATTTGATTATTCTGCGCAAATCCCTGACCAGGCACAACCCATAAAAAGCAAAAGGTCGCACACAATAATAGTAAAAATCGATTTTGCATTAAGTCACATTTAAATTACAAATGATAAGATTGGTTCGTAAACGCCTTAGCTGACAATTCAGTGTTATTGCTAACGTTTATTCGTTTACAAAACTATTCCTTAGAACTCGTAGAACTATCCTGTACCATGCTGCTCCACCTTGTTTTATAACAGGTTATGCAAATAATATATAATTATTCAAAAATTATTTATATGTAGACAGCTAATTTGATGTACAAGTAAAGAAAATTTGTAAATTATAAAAATGACAGTATTTGCCATAATTGAAAATGGCAATAATTAATTTGAGGCATTGCTTAGCTGCGTATTATTCCATTTTAAAATACATTTTAAACTTTAATCGGGTCAGTTAAATAGGTGCACAAAAAAAGTGTGTTCTGATAAAAAATATCAGAGCACACTTTAAACATGGATAGAAACATTAAGCTTATTTTTTCCCGTGCGTTGGCCCTGTCCAGTTGTCTGACCTAAATGGTGCGGCTGGCACTCCTGAGTCATTGGTCAAATTCGGATTTTGGGGGTTGTTATTAAATGCATACCTGACCGCTACAGGGTTTTTCACGTCCTCACTCCAGACACGCACTTCGTTTTTATTAATAATTTTGGCTTTAGCCCAATACCATTTATGGTCAGTGCCTGCGAGTGCAAATGACTCAGGCTCCGAACCGTCAGTTGTTTTTAGTCCGGTTCCTGTAATATCAAAATCAACAACCATTGCACCGTTTTTAGTGACTGCCTTTATAAACCTGGGACCAGAGGGCAGTATTGGTGCATTATACTGCGTTGCCAAGGCCCACCTCAGCATTCGCTCACCTACAATTTGTTTGTTGTGCGGATGGATATTGTGCGCCTCACCTGCATCAATTAACACAATAAGGCCGGTAGTTTTAAGACTATCTGCAGTGCGCCTTTGTGCATCCCTTAAGAAACTCCAGGCGCCATCTGTTGGTTGGGCCACTTTATCCCTATAATTTGGTAACTGAATAATCCCAAAGGGAAGTTGTTGATTCCACTTATCGCGCCATGCCTTTATCATTGTAGGCAATAGAACACCGTATTGCTCGGCGCGGCCTTCATTATTCTCTCCCTGGTACCAAAAACAGCCTTTTATTTTATAGGGTATTAAGGGAGCAATCATGGCATTATAAATAGATGCTGTCGGCCTATAATCCCGAAGCGCTTCAGGTTGATGCGGTGCTTCTTTTGGTTTTTTGCCTGCAGCTTTTTCCTTTTCCGCATACTTTTTCCAGTCTGTCAGCTGCTTGGCATAGCTTATTTGTACATCCGCTCGCTGACTTGCCCACAGGGTATCCCTATCAATACAGGGCTGAAGTTCTGGGATTCTTAAATAGGCCTGCGGTGTCCAGGCCTCGGCTTGTGATCCGCCAAAAGAGGCATTAATAATACCAACGGGAACTTTCAAGTGTTTTGTTAATCCAAGGCCAAAATAGTAGCCGGCAGCGGAAAATTCCTTTACCGAGTTTGGTGTACAAGGTTCCCAAACGCCTAATTTACCGCTGGTATGTCCAAAGGCGTTGGTCCTGCTTACATTAAATAAATGCAACTGCGGATAATTAGCAGAAGCAATAACCGAATCCCCTTTACTGGTCATAGATAAGATCAATTGCATATTGGACTGCCCAGCACACAACCAGACTTCACCTACCACGACAGCCTTTAAATGAATACTATTGATGCCTTGAATCATCATCATCCGGCCTTCTGAGCTTGCCTGCATGGGATCCAAATAAATCACCCAATTGCCTGACATATCCGCTTTTGCCTCGTGTTGCTGACCTGCAAAGGAAACCTTAATAGCTTCACCTGGTAATGCAGTACCCCATATAGGAACAGCGGCCTGCTGTTGCAACACCATGCCGCTGGATATTATATCTGGCACTTTTACAAATCCATTTGCATGTGTGACCAAAAAGAAAATCCCAAGAAATATACCTAACTTTTTCATTTTTACACTCATTAATTGTTTTAAGGGCAAACCGATAAAGATAGGTTTGTCCTTAAATACAATGCTCATTTATCATTTAATTACGCCATGGCATTTTCATAAAATTCTACTTCAATAATACCCAAAAAACCTTTCTTATCAGAACCTGCAGCACTTATTCCATCGCCCAGTTTCTTTCCGTTAACTTCGCCTTCTATATTATCCTGGGTTTTTGTATTCCCAATTAGGCTGATTCGTACCTTACTGCCCTTCACTGGTGTAACTGGAACGGAAAAATAGCCCAAATTCCTTTGTGTAAGTCCTTTGAATACCTCCTTATCATCCACCTTAATGGATATGGGATATTGTTTGGTCCGAAAATTATTCAATTTGATATCTACTGCCCCAATCATGGCCGTTCTTTCCAGATCGAACTCAATCCAAGCAGTCTCCAGTTTCCCGTCATTTGACCAACCTGTTCTTTCATTATCATCATAGCACAGATGCGCTTGCTCTTGGTTCGCTCCTGCAGTTACTTTTGCAACACCAACAGGTAGGCGGCTGATCTTATAGGAAGGCGTAGCAGGGGTAGCGCCTCTACTTAGATGGCCGTCCAGGCCATCGGATGGCAGGTGCCCGGTAAGGCCCCCGATTACTTTAATTTCTTTGGAATCGAACTCTATTTTCCCTGGTTTTAAGCCATCGGACTTTGCAGTCACGCTGATTTTGCCTGCAGTTGGTGTAGAGCGAATAAAGACTCTGTTTACCCCACCTTCAACAGGTAATGTACTTGCACCAATATAATTATCCGGACCAACAGCTATACCGCCTCTCCACTGTGCAGGCCCATCCAGTTTAAATTCAATCATATTTAAGGCTGTCGGGCAGCGGTTGCCTCTATTATCTACGACTTCGACTTCCAGTAATTGTAAATCATGCCCGTCCGCTAAAAATTCAGTAGGTCGCTCTACCAAGGTTAGTTTAATAGCAGTTGGTTCACCAACCGTTTCCAGTTGATGGGCGCAAATCACTTTGCCACCTTTATCATAACCCTTTGCAGACAATGTGCCCTGCGCCCATTTGATATTTTTAAAAGAAAATAAAAATTCATTACTGCGCTGACCCAATCCAAGGGATTTGCCATTTAGAAATAGTTCAACTTTGGGCGCCGTTGCAACGACATAGATATCTTTCACAGTGCCTGCTTTATAATTCCAATGGCCAATTATATGCAACCCTTGCTTTTCGGTATCAACCCAGCCGTCCCACATCACTTGATTGGCGTAAAAATTCTGCTTTTTTATTCGCATGGAATCCACTTCACCACTGGTCCTGTAATTCTCCTGCCCTCTATGATGGGTATTGGAGTCAGCAAATACGATATTTACGCCTCCTGAACTAACCCTGCGACCAGTGCCTGGCCGAACTTTCCAATACTCATACCAGCGAACAACGTCTTCAATCGCATGGGACTCCATATTGTGATTATACTCAGGAGCCGGCTTTCCTCTATATAACGGCCCATCGCCATCTTTATGGTAGGGTGGGGTATAATTATCCCAAAATTTTCTGACTCCTTCATCTCTTGAGTATTCCATTTCCCAAAGAGGCTTAGTCGCACTTTTATCAATATATAGCATTTCTCCTCCATACTCCGCGACCTTACTATCCAGCATTTCTCTGGCTCCTATGGCTCTTCCGCCATGGGGGTCATATTTATCCCGAATATCTTTCATTTCCTGCATTTGGCTATCCATAATGCCTTTATTGCCACATTCGTAGAAAATAATACTGGGGTTGTTTCTATTATAGATAATCGCATCCCGCATAACTTCTTTTCGTTGCACCCAACGGTGATCCTTAACATCACCTTCGGAATCCCCCGCAGGCATCGCCTGCATTAAACCCACCCGGTCACAACTTTCAACATCTTGTTTCCATGGAGTCACATGCATCCACCGAACCAGATTGGCATTGCCCGCCACCATTAGTCCATTACTATAGTCACTTAACCAAGCGGGTACTGAGAGTCCAATAGAAGGCCATTCATTAGTAGTCCGCTGCGCATACCCATGCACATTAATGACCCTGTCATTTAAATAGATCATCCCATCTTTAAAAGCAGTCTTTCTAAAACCAGTTCGAGTAGTAACTGTATCAATAATAGCATCTCCTTGCTTGACGAGCGTCTGTACATCGTATAAATACCCATAACCCCAGCTCCAGAAATTTAAATTTGTTACAGGAGCAGAGGCATGCAGAACAACAGTCTCTCCAGCATGAGCAGTCACTTTGTCGCCTTTAAAGCGCTTTACTACTTTTCCGGATCTATCTGTTACCACAGATTCTAAATATAGCACCTTTGATTCAGCACTTTCATTTTTAAGCTCAGAGGCACAGTGAATAATTGCCGAGGCTGCCGGTATATCAAAATTATCCGCATAAACGTATACGCCTGTTGTTCCTAAAGAGGAATAAAGCGGTAAGGTCTGGTAAACTTCAGGTTTTACATGAATATAGATATTCTTATTTAGGCCCCCATAATTGGCATAGAAGTTCTTATCATTCCACTGATATCTAGAATTAGTTGCCTGCTCCCTATAATCCCAGCTGTTATCGGTTTTTACGGCCAGTACATTTTCTTTATCCCCAAAATGTACATGATCCGTTAAATCAAAGCCAAATGCCATAACACCATTCTCGCTTTTACCAATCAGAGTGCCATTCAGGTAAAAAAAACCAGCTTGCCTTAATCCTTCACATTCCAAAAAAATCTTTTTGCCTTTAAGTGATTCAGGTAGCGTAAAGTGTTTTCTATACCAGGCAACACCTGTAGGAAGGCTGGCGATATCCACTTTAAAGGCAGCATCCTCATTCCAGGCATAAGGCAAGGTTCTGGGTTGCCAGCTGCTATCATCAAAGGAAACTTGAGCACTCTGGGCATTATCCCCGACAAAGACTTTCCAGTCTGAATTAAAATTCAGCTTTACAGAAGTCGCCGAAGCCAAATTCTTTTTTAAAAATGCTTCTGCTGCATTGCCATAGGAATTACCACGAAATAAATTTCTGGAAAACACACGGGGTGCAATTGCCAGTGGTGCTAACCCTCCCAATAACCGAATTGCCTTTCTTCTGGATACACTCATAGATGTAGATATTAAAGCGTTACAATAGAATTTCTGATTTTCAAGCGCAGATCTACTTTATATAACCTTAAAATAATAATTAAAACGGTAAAAAGAGTGCTCCCGCAAAACCACCGGGAACACTCGCCCAAACCACCATATACACTTTTATTCTTTATAATTAAATTAATGCGTCGATAACTGCAAACTACCGGCTTTTAACCCCCGAGCGGACACGCTAACTGAAACAGCTCCAGCCGTGCGGCCAGCGCGCAATATCCCCATAACAAAACCGTTATGCAATCTTCTGCTCTTTGTATTAAAGAGTTCATCACTATATTGATCCCCATTATCCACGGCTAATAATTTAGCTGCTCCAGATACCTGAAAGCTTACTTCCTCTGGATTAACCGTATATACCTGTTCACCCTTTTTATCTACCGCATAGACTTTAATGTAATTAAGCGCCATGCCATCTGCTTTCCAATCTTTATTTTCGGCCACCATCTTAAGGGCAACAGCCTTTCCAGTTGTATGGAGTTCATGTCGAGCGACTTCCTTTCCACCACTTCTGGCAATGGCCAGTATCTTTCCAGCATGATAAGGAATTTGCTTCCACAATATAATATGCTGTTTGTCTCCAGTACCGCTATTTTTCTGCACACCTATGGACTTCCCGTTAACAAAAAGTTCCACTTCTTCTGCATTGGTATAGGTATAGATATTGTATTTTCTGCCTGGTGTCCAATTCCACTGGGACTGTACATGGTTTCTACCCACCACAATATCATTCCAGGTGATGGAATCAGCCGCTGTACCTTGAACCGCAATGCGAACGATCGGCTCATCCTTAAAAATGCTTTTTATCAGATAGGCCTGTGGATAAGGGTTTAATGCATGATCAAAAAATGAATAATCCCATCCTTTTTTAGGCCATCCATTGGATTCTCCCCAGTAGGAGATCGCACCCCAATAAGCCAGTCCAATCATTTTTTCCCTATCCATCCCAAAATAGGGCGCCGTTAATTCATTGGTAGATGCCTCACTTTGAAAAATATTCATATCTGGCGCATGTTTCAGGTAATCCGGGTAATTTTTCCACCGGTAATTAAAACTTGAGACTTCTGTGACAGTGGCAAGTTCCGGCGGATAGATTTTAATATCAAAATCCGGGTCTGATTTGCCAATGGCACCTGCTCTGGCAGGAAACATGGCCACCGTTGTTTTTCTGGTAGAATCATACCTTTTGGCCAGTACATTCATAATACGATAAGTTGTCACACCCCAATCTCCTGTAGGAAAACCTGCCAGATCTTCCCGCATCTGCAACTCATTGCCAAAAGACCATAAGATTACAGAAGGGTGATTTCTATCCCTTTTTAGCCATTCAATCTCATTTTGATACCAAATGCTTGTCCAAGGCTGACTTCCGGCCCAATAGCTCTTATTGCTCCACTTATCATAAAGTTCATCTACAACTAAAAACCCTTTTTCATCTGCCAGGCGTAAAAACGCTGCAGAATATGGATTATGTGAGGTTCTAATCGTATTAAAACCATATGCTTTTAGGGTATCCATTTCGCGGGCGATGGCTGTTTCATAGGCAGCAACACCGACTGCTCCCAAATCATCATGATTAGCAATTCCTTTTAAAAACACCTTTTTGCCATTGAGTTTAAAGCCAAATTCTTTTGAAAATTCAATTGTTCTAATGCCAAAAGGTTGCACCACCTGATCTATCTGTTTGCCATCCAGTAGTAGGCTTACTTTGGCGGTGTAAAGCGCCGGTGTCTCACAAGACCATAATTTAGGTTGATTAACGGTAATCAATGGCAGCTTAACTTCTACGGTACTTAATTTATTTCTTTTTGGCGCATCCACTACAGCAGTTGCTACTTTTTCCCCTTGGGGACCATAGATGTCAGTTTGTACCTTAAGATTGTAGCTTTTGTTTCTTATGCCATCGATACCTACCTGGACATTTACACTAGCACTTGATTTTCCTACTTTGGGTGTGGTAATATACACTCCATGACGAGCCACAGATACCCCGTTTTTTACAATTAAATGTACATCTCTGAATAAACCACCTCCTGTATACCAACGAGAACCACCCTTTTTTCCTGTAGAAGCTCGAACAGCAACTACATTGGGGCCGTCATAATTGATTAGTTTGGTAATATCTGCCTCAAAGCCCAGATATCCATAATCGGTCTCTCCTATTTTCTGTCCATTCAGCCAAGCTTTACCAGTGAGCATAATGCCCTCAAAATCCAATAACACCTCTTTGCCTTTCCAGGAAGGATCGGCTTTAAATGTCTTTCTGTACCAGCCTACACCCATATTTTTAAAGCCGCGGGCTCCTCCAGCGGTAGAATCCCAGGGTTGGTTTATCTGAAAATCATGTGGAATATCTAAAGACCTCCAATCCGCATCATCAAGGCCAGGCTGTGCACCATTTTCCATTTCTCCATAATGGAATTTCCAGCCAAAATCAAACAACTCATTTGTCCTGTTACCGGCAGATGCCTGTCCATGCCCAATTTTAGTAACCGATAGAAGGACAACCGCGACAAATAGAAATTTATAGTTCATTTTTAAAGTGTAATGGAGTTAAAATTTATAAGAAGAAGCCGGGTGAAGCCGGGTGAAACAAAGCGGCTAATTCCATTCAATGCGTTAATCACTTTCATTAAAAACAAATGTAAGTTAAACATTAGGCTCAACTGTCCTGTTCCATCCTGCTTCTTCACCAACCATACGCACCGGCTTCAAGACATCAAAAATATTGGTTCAGATCAGTGACGCACATTGCTGGGTTTTAAAATCTTTATTTTTGGAGCTTCAGGGCGCTGCATCCCTTCTCCTAAATAAAAATCTGTATAAGGCGGCTGATTATAACCAACATTTTGCCAGGCAACGCTTAACCTGTACTGTGGATTATGCATTAAGGTATAAATACGATATTTTGAAGGAATGGTTGTGGAAAAAATACGTAACTCTTTATTATCTTCTGTCCTGTATATCACTTCCTCTCTCCAGTCTCCCAAAATATCCGCTGATAGTACAGGATTGGCTTTCGTACCATTATTGGATACACAGTTATATTCTCTTGCATCAAAAATTCTATTCTGGGTAGAACTGTTCCAATCCCATTTGTCAATATGGGTGCCATCCAATAGCTCACTTAATAAATCACCATCCCACCATATTCTAAAATTGGTGCTTCTGGGAGCTTTTTGTGAAATAACATTACCATGAACATCTTTAAGGCCGCCAGCGCCACCCCAGATTTCATAACCAGGGTAACGTGGATCAATATCGGCCGCAAGTCCCCTGCCCACATCCTGGTTCTCATTATCATGCCATAAAATCTTACCTGTTCTTGCATTGTACATCGCTGCACCCGGCCCTTTGGTGCCGTTTTCAATTTCATGTATTCCCCAGACCAACTGGTCTTTATTTTGCGGATCAAAATGACTGACATGTACGGCATCTCCATGTCTAAGACCGGTTGTATATAATCCTTTGCCATTATCATCTACACACATGCTGCCGTAGACAATTTCATCTTTGCCATCATGATCTACATCGGCTACAAATAAATTATGGTAGCCCTGCCCGGAGAAAGGATTTTGGCCATCATGAGAGTCAAACACCCATCTTGATACCAGTTTCTTATCTTTAAAATCCCAGGCAGCCAAAACTGAACGGCCATAATACCCCCTACACATAACCACACTTGGGTGTTTTCCATCCAAATAGGCAACGCAGGCCAAAAAGCGATCAACCCGGTTGCCATAATTATCATTACCTCCATTGCCACCTTTACCGCCCCATGCGCCAATATCCCCTCTAGGCGGTATATAATCCACCGTAGAGAGCGCCTTGCCCGTAAGTCCATCAAAAACAGTAAGATATTCCGGGCCGTCTAATATTCTTCCTCTTGCATTACGGTAATCTTTACTTGAATCACCAATAACATCGCCTAAGCCATCAATGGTGCCATCAGCCGTCTTCATCACAATCTCAGCTTTACCATCTCCATCCAGATCATATACCATAAACTGGGTGTAATGCGCCCCTTCTCTTATGTTTTTACCCAGGTTTATTTGCCAAAGAAACGTGCCATCTAATTTATATGCCTGGAAAATAGGCGGATCCGTATAACCATCCTGAGAATTGTCCTTACCCTTTCCAGTCTGATGTATAATAATCTCATATTGTCCATCTCCATCCAAATCACCGACAGAACCGTCATTGGGCCTATATCCAGTTGGCGTTCTTAAGGGTATAGAAAGGTAAATTGGCTGGTGCGGTTTAAGCGAAAAGGATCCATCTGTATTTTGCTCTCTGTTATGTATGACAGTCTTTACAAAATAGGTGTTTACCGCATTGGTATCAGCTGTTACATCTGTGAAATTTGTACCCTCCTGAAGTGGAGATTTGTTCAGTTTTACGGTCTTCCCCTTACTGGTTCTATAAAGATTAAAACCAACATCCGCAGATTCATTTTCCATAAACCGCCAACTCACAAAGACACTCCCATTTCCCTCATTTATCGCATAAATCCCACGATTCAGGTACTCCATCTGACGCTGTGCATGAACAATAGTCACTGTCCATATACACATTATAGAAATAAGAAATATTTTTTTCATAAATTTTATTTTTAAAGAGGCGAATATCATCAATTACCATAAGGCTTAATCTCAGAAAACATGGGTGTCACCGGCAAATCCCACTTATTAAAATCATCAGGATGACTAAGATCAAAAGCGGGCAAATCACTTCTTAGATAATTTTTTAAAGTCAAATCGGAATGCTTAAGCCCTTCAACCACACATTTAGCCACTTCATAGGCACCAAAATCGCAAAAATGGGTGTTGTCTTCCAACTGATGCTCTTGATCAGGAAAAGTGCCCGCAGGGTATTGCACAAATAACTTTCTAGATTCCTTATCGCCATAAGCCTCATATAAGGTTTTAGTCATTTTAGTCAGATCGATGAGTTGCACATTTTCTTTCTTCGCTTCCAGACGCATGGCAGCGGGAAAATCTCCCAGTGTATTTATTACCTGCCCGGATTTATCAAAATTCCTGCGATTGGTCGACGTAATGAAAACAGGGATTGCCCCATGATTACGCGCGGTATCGGCAAAGATCTTCAAGTATTTATTATAGGTAGTAAATGCCTCCTCGCCTGACCCTTTCTTTTGATCATTATGTGCAAATTCAATAAATACGTAATCTCCTTTATGTAACATGGCCGCCACCTTATCCAACCTTCTTCTGCCAAGTGTGGATCTAAGCGTGGCTCCTGAGGCGGCCATATTGGTGATCACTACGTTTCCATAATCAAAAAAGGCCGGAAACATCTGGCCCCAACTAGCCCATGGCGAAAGCGCTTGGTCTGTAACAGTAGAATTACCCATAATGAATACCTGTATAGGATTTGGAAGTTCCTCAATGGTAATCGCATCAATACTAGGATTATTGTTGCCAAACTCCAGCGTCAATTTATTATCCCAGTCAAGGCTCGTGAATTCTCTGGATTTCAGTTTAACTTTTTTATTCCCAGAAATAATGCTATCCCATACACTTACATTAAAAGTGACGGTTTTAAACTGTCCAGGTGCGGTCTGAACCTTTTCCACCATCAACCGTCTAGATTCAGCTTTTATAGTTGTCGTTGTGGCTTTTAATTTATCACCTAATGTAACGGTCACTTTGTAGTTGCCTTGCGCCAACTTGGAAGAAAAGAAGACAGGACCTACGCCTGTACAAAAATCGCCGGTTAAAGCGTCTTTACTATCCCTGTCAATGGCTATAGCATTAGTACCATAATCAAAACCATAACCTTTTGCATCTGAATAAGTATCTATTGCCGTCACCTTCGTATAACCTGGGGCAACTTCTCCGGTTCCAAAGTCATATTTCTTTATAGACTGCGCCTGCGCAAAACCAAAGGTTAGCGCCATAAACACCATTACTAAGCCTTTATTTTTTTGAGTAAACATAATAAACGTATTATAATAAATATTGATTAATTGGTTTTAAATGTAATCGTTTCAGATTTGCCACAAATAAGGCGGCTACCTTTTTAGCCCCTGCTGCACGTAAATGTGTATTATCCTTTCTACCCTGAGGATAAGCTTTATATAATCCTGGCCCGAAATTCATAAAAAGTGCCTTTGAGCTATCCATTCCCATACCAGCAACAACTGCCCCAAATATGCTGTCCAAATCAATAATTGGTGTATGGGTCTGTTCAGCAGCCTCCTTCACTTTACCGGGATAAGCCCCATGGCCGTCATAATAATGACCATTCTTATCAAAGGAGCGCATCGCTATTGGGGTCAAAACTATTGGAAAGGCGCCTTTCGCTTTGACATCATTTACCATTTTAATTAAATTTCTTTTATAGTCTTCGGGAGGTGTATAACGTTCTGGCTTTCTTTTATCATGATCATTGTGCCCAAATTCTATAATGACCCAATCCCCTTTTTCTAATTGAGTAACTAATTTCAACCATAGGCCCTCTGCAATAAAACTTTTGGTACTCCTTCCTCCCCTGGCGAGGTCATGGATTTCTACATCTTCACGAAAGAATTCAGGTAAAAGTTGACCCCATCCACGCTGTGGTGTTTTTGTGCTGTCATATAGTTGCATGGTTGAGTCTCCAGCCATAAAAATCCTCAGCTTATGTTTTTCAGGTAACATAAAGGACACCAGTGTAAGGCCAATAAAACAATACAAAAGAGCTTTCATAGAATTACTTAAAATAATACTTAAAGAAAACCCCATTTAATTTTCCATAGAAAATAAAAATGGGGCAATCTTTAAATAAATAACTAAATTAATATTCAATCATTCGCAAACTAATATTATAAAAAAAATTCCTTTAAATTAAAGTTTCTGAGACCACCATAACCTTCATAGATTAGGACAAACAAACTAGGTTCTATTAGTTCTCATTAGACGTATGTGCTCAATCAAGGTTTAATTTTTAATTGTAAAATGGTCATTTATTTTAATTTTTCCAACTAGTCCCAATTAAATGGTAAAAACCAATTTTTGGGATCTGCCAGTCTTGAGCTAACCATAGCACCTAAGTCTGCCCGACCACTCGCTTTAAATTTTGCGCCAATTCTTTCTTGCAGAAATGTAACCCCGCTTCCAGGTTTTTGTTTTTCTCTTCTTAATGCAATTCTTAGTAAATCAGGCCACCGGTTGCCCTCGAATGCCAATTCCATCGCAGCATAATGCAACAAATCGTCCATCATATCTTTTTCCAGGCTGTCCTTGCTTGAAGCGGTAAGAAATTGCCGTGGCAAAACCGTGGTATCATAATATTTAGCCGAATCAATGATTTCATTTGGAACAGATACTCTGGTATTGATACCTGTGTTTCTGTACCAATGTGCTCTGTAAGAGGGATAATCCCCCATTCGGGCATCAAAATCATAGGGTGCGCCGATGCTTTGTTCATAATCTGTTACATCGTCCGTTTGACTGAGGCCTAAAGGATTAAATGCCCCACGGATTCCATTATTCATAAGCCCATAGGCTAGGGTAGTTCTTCCATCATGAATCGCGCACTCACTATAATGGAAATGTAGCAATGCCGCTCGATACAAAATCCATTTATCCGCCTTCACAAATGGATTCAAAGGATCAAAATTAGAACTGAATTTATTGACTACCGGTTGCCCAGCCACCATTTTGTAGGAAGCCCCGGCACCTCTGTAATCTCCTGGTGTGCTATCAGTTCTTATTTGATTATCCCACTCATTTATAATCATTTGAGAAGGTTTTAATAAATAACCACCCGTTTGATTATAAAATAATTTAATAAATGGATTTTCAGGTGCAAAATCATCTGCAAACGGCAAATCCCACATGATCTCATAATTGGAATACCGCTCTCCATAAGGCTGAACAAAAATATTGCTCCAATTTGCTCCATTAATATTGGCCGTATAAGCTACTTTATAGGTTTCGTAAAATTGCTCACTATTCATTGCCGGATAAAGTGTATTACTGTAATCCATCATAACATGATAATAGGTAGCAGCCCTTGTATAATCACCCTTCCATAAATAAAGATCCCCTAAAAGTAATGGAATAGGAATAAAAAACTTATCCGTCGCATAACCATCAATGGTTGTTAAAAGTGACGTGCCGGCAGGGAAAGGTAATTTTGCAGGCAAATTCTCTGTAAACGCAGTCAAAGTATCTAATAAGGCAGCAAAGCCCAATCTTGGATAATTTGCCTGATTCTTAACTGCATCTACATCTGTTAATGCATTAGTTACATAAGGAATCGTTCCGTATTGAATGCCCAATTCAAGATATAACCAACTTCGAATAGCCCCCACAGCTGAGTACCTGATATCAAAATCAGCCTGAGTCATACGATTATCTCTAAGCATCAATTGAAAATTATACAATGCATCGTTACAATTCAATATAACCTTGTAAAATGGCCGCGGATCAGCATAAGGATTGTCCTTAGAGGATGTCTCCTGGTTTAATTCAACCAAGTACTTATCCGCATTTGCGGTTACATCCATCAGATCACCCCTTAATTCATTAAGGACAACATATTGTTCAGACAAACCAACCACCTGACCATAAATACCAAATATTGCCCCGTCCGCCTCATTAACATCCCTATAAACCTGTGAAGCATCCAGCACATTATCTGGCTTAATATCAAAGGTCTTTTGACAGGAGTTTAATAGGGAAAGTATTAAGAATAATCCCAGAGCACGCTGTAACCATTTAATAAAAGAAGTAATCATCTTCATTACGTTTTATTTTTATTCAAAAGCTGCAAAACATCGAATCCAGCTTCTTTGTATCTAATATTATTAAAAACCTAGACCACCTTACACTTTAGAATCCTAACCTTACACCTAGTTGTACTGTCTTATAAACCGGCAACAATCCCAAATCCACACCTTGGCCGTACAGCCCATTGGAGGAACTGAATTCTGGATCATAGCCAAGGTATTTTGTCCATGTAAACAAATTATTACCCGTAGCATATATCTTAATGTATTTAAGTGTTGGAGTTTTGACTGGAATATTATAAGAAAGGGAAACGGTACGCAACCTAAGATAAGAGCCGTCTTCGATCCATCTATCTGAAAATCTCGAATTACCAGCAGGATCTCCCCAGGCTGCTCTTGGTATATTTGTAACCTGTCCATCAAATCGCCATCTGTTATTGACCGCTACTGACTGATTTTGATAACCAGACATGGATTCTAATTGCATTCTGGTGTAATTATAAATATCATTTCCTTGACTAAACGTAAATAAGGTATTTAAGGACCAGGCCTTCCAGGAAAAATTATTGGTAATCCCGCCAAACCATTTAGGATTCGGATTTCCTATCACTTGCCTGTCTGCATCGTTAATAATATGGTTATTATCCTTATCATCAAATATAATATCCCCACCCTTAAAAGCAGTCAGTACTCCGTTTGTGTTTTCATATTGCAACCCAGAGCTCAATGCCTCTTGGTCGCTACTAAAAACGCCATTTGTCGTATATCCGTAAAATAAATTTGCTGCCTGACCGACCTTAGTTAAATAAGTCGCTCCAACATAATCAGTTAGTACGGCCCCCTTAGCAAGTTTCTCTACCTTATTTTCATATTTGCTCACATTCAAACCCAAATCCCATTTTAATTTGCCATTGAGAATGCGGGCATTTAATGCCATTTCAACCCCTTATTACTCATTGCACTGTTATTGGCAACGATATAATCCAATCCAACATATTCAGCAGTGGGAGCAATGGTAATCACATTGTCACTTTTATTATTAAAATAATCCAGGCTAAAACTGAGTCTTTCATTCCATAAAGCGGCGTCTAACCCAAAATTTAGCTGATCCGTATGCTCCCATTCCAATGCGGGATTACCTATATTTCCTCTAACAATGCCTTGACTGCTAACTAAATTTTGGGAAACATAATATTGTCTGGCGGTATAATTACCAATATCATCATTGCCTACTCTGCTATAGGAAGCCCTAAGCTTAAGGTTATCAACAAACTTGACATTTGCAAAAAAGTCTTCAGAACTAATCAACCATCCGGCAGCTATTGATGGATTGAGTGCAAATTTGACACCCCCAAAATTAAAGCCATCCGGCGCCTGCTTCCCAAACCTTGACGACCCATCAGCAGCGGCATTGGCGGACAGAAAATATTTGTCACGGATCGAATAATCAGCGTGCAAATAAGTATTCAGCCAGTTCCATTTCCCATCAGCACCACCCACTTGCCTAAGCAATGCATTGCCCATCCCTACACTTACAAATTCGTCAGTCGCTGAATTGTATCCATGCCCGTATTCATTCTCAAATTTATTGTTTTCAAAACGGTAACCCAGATCAACTTGAAGTTTATGATTATTATTAAAGCTTTTATTATAAGAAAGGGCCGTATTGTTGTAAAAGGAGAAATAACGAGCCATATTGCTCCCAGACCTATTAAATGCAACCGCCGAAGATAACGTATCAGGAACAACACCGGATTCGGGCACAAATACATCTTCCTGCATTTTGTCAAATGTCAGCCCAAAAATCGTCTTAATTGAAAAATCATTGTTTAACTGATAGTTAAATTTAACCGCTCCTGTAAAGCGGTAACTTTTATTCTTGCCCTGCATATTATTAGCAATAGCTACTGGATTAGAAACACGGAATGAATCAAATCCAGATAAATTAGGAGAAGTGACGCCTTCATGATCTCTCACATTTACGGATAAAAATGGTGATTTAATCAGACTAAGTGATAACGGGCTCAAGACTCCTTCACCTCCTTGTTCCAAAAGGTTCTGTGTCATGGACACCAATCCTAAATTGACAGAAGCAGTCAATTTCTTGGATAACTGCAAATCACCATTAAAACGCATCTGATATTTATTCAAATCAGCATTTTTCAAAACACCTCCATTGGTAAGGTAACCCAAAGAAAGAGCATATTTAGCGATATTATCTCCACCTGTTACTTTCAAGTAATAATTACTATTATAACTACTGTTCAAAACCTGATTTTGCCAATCCGTATTATTGTGATAGTTATAATAATCACCTTCACTTATTCTATCTACCATATAGGGTAAATCCGCAATCTCATCCGCAGAAAGTCCTTTAGTTTTTAAAAGTTCAGACAATAAGATTCTGTAATCCCCCGCCTGAAGTACAGGTAACTTAGTTGGGGCAAAATTATAGCCACCATAAGCTGCAAAATCAATCCTGGTCGCCAGCTCCTGTGACCGGGAAGTGGTTATTTGAATGACCCCATTTGCGCCTTTGGTCCCATAAGTAGAATTTCCCCCTTTAAGCACGGTAATATTCTCAATGTCCTTAATATCAATGTCGGATAAAGGATTGTACATATTCCCTAAAACAAGGGAATGGCCATATTCAGTATTGTCATAGATAACCCATCCACTACAATCAATGGCTGATTACTCGCATTTAACGAAGTATAGCCATTTAAAGTCACATTGGCTCCAATACCTGGAGTACCAGAATGCCTGATAACATTCAGACCTGCAATTCGTCCTTGTAAATACCCATCTGGCGTTTCTGTTACACTTTGGCTCCATTTATCATTGGTATTAAATGATTGGACAGCATAAGGCACAAAGTTTTTTGGAGACTTTCCAAATAATAACGACATAGGTTCATACTGCGAGATAAATCCCGGATCGTACATATCAACCGTTACATTATTTCTACCCCTGAGTGGCACTTGTTTTACCTGTACACCTTCACCAGACATAAACAAAACAGATTCCAGGTCTTGCACGGCAATTCTGAAGGAACCATCATCACCGGTAATGGCGGCTGAATAACCAGGAACACTGACTGAAATACCCCCGATTGGTTTATGGTTAGCTGCCATTCTTACAATTCCCTTTACAAATATTGTATCAGTTACTTGGGTGGTTTTAGACAAATTATCCTTGACTGTAGCATTTTGTGCGCTAACCTGGGATACCAATAACGTAGTCCCCAATAAGCAAAAGGGTAAATATCTTTTTATTTTATTAAATCGACGCATAATATTAATTTAGAACAGGTACCAGTTTAATATAATCACAGACAATTGTATTCTTTCCATTGGATGTGACATTATTGCCAATCAAAAACAAGTCCTCTAATCCATGTTTAGCTGGTGTAAATTCACCAATATAAACATCATTATAATTTAGCAGATCCACATTTGTATATGGCAAAGTAAAGTCAAATGGAATATTTTTAGGATCAGCAAATGCCGTGTCTATATGATGATTTAAAGCCAGCATCATAGGAAAGGTCCCTGTTTGAAAATCATTAACGGCGCGCCAGTAGACTTTATAAGTCACTGCATTCAATGTTACCGGATACCTGACCCAGTAAGAAGAAATCCCGAAATTCTCTATAAGTAGATCATGGAAAATAGAGTCTGTAGAGGGATCCCTACGCTTACGAATAGAATAGCTCTTTGTATTATCTAAACGATCAAAAAAACGTTCTCCTTCAATAGTGACGGGTTTAATTTTTGTAGCCAAATCATAATCTAGCGAGTTCACCACATAAACGATCCCATTACTTACTTTTACTGATTTAACAATTTGACTCGAATTTAAATGTATGGCCAAACTATCTTTTGTTGAATATAAGGTATTAGGGATTGATCCAGGTTCATATACTCCATTTATCGCCAAATCCTTGACAATATTCCAACCTCTCAAGCTGTCTGAGATCTCTAGAGTCGAATCCATAAAATAAGAAGCCAGTTTAAACATTTCTGTCTTATATGCCTGGTCTGTTAGAATAATATAGGTCATCAAAGAATCTTCACTATTGATATTCACCTTACGCATATAGGTGTTCAAGGAGGGAATGATAGCATTTGCTGTTTTCAAAGAGTCTCTATATAAACTATCTATATTCGAGCTATAAAATAGGGTTTTAAGATAACCAAATAATAAACTGTTTGAATAATTATCCCTTAGATATTCAAATGCATTATCCTGAGGTTTAAATGCCGACCCCATTGTAAACAACACACCATTTTTAGCATGAATATCCTTTTTAATCAAGGCGATATCATTGAGTGAGTCCCCTGTAAAAAGGACGCGTTTACCACTATAGGTACGGATCCTGATAGCTGAATCCTTGGCTTCCTTCGTATAAAATGTCTGGTTGGCAATACAATTCCCAATCATTAATTTTAAACTCGTGGAATCTTCAAGATACCCCGGATCTACGGCCCGAAATGCTTCATTATCTGGAGCCCAAACCGTAAAAGTCTTCGAAGACGCCACGGTTTTGTCATATCCAGTCTTCTCAAGATACTTAGCAAATTCGCTCAGGCCTGTATCAGCTTTAATTAAATCCAAAAGCGTCTCAGTACCAGAAGTATCTGTTACCAATTCTCTTTTATCCCATTGATCTTTCCTACAGGAATACATTACCAACAGCATTAAGATCAAAGATATGGTCAGTCTATAAATTTTCATTATTTTCAGTTTCTTGTTTAAAACTTGTTCACCTTAAGCCGCTCAGAAAATTAGCGGCCGTTTTTTTCAATAATCAATAAACGACATTTAGCCCTTTATTCATCCGCACTGTAATGTGCTATTCCATCCTGGTCAAATCTTGGCCATAATTGATCCATCTCAGATGGTATAAATTGAACCATATCTAACCAGAAACCATTATCTCCTCCTGAAAGCGCCGTAAATCTTATGGTATGCTGTCCAGTAGTTTGAATATTAACTGTTCCCACCAGGTAACCCGGAACAGTATTATTGGTGTAAGTCGTGTAATGTTTCCAGCCTTGCGCCTCCAAAACAGCATCTGTTCCAGAAGGTAAATAAGTACTTTTGTTAAAAGTTCTTTGCATGATAGTACTGTCCACAGAAACTTGTAAAATTTGACTCTTTCCCGCCGTTCTCCAACAAATCCAAACCTTATAGGTTCCCGCTACAAGCAATGGCGTTTTAAGTTCAACCCAGGCCATACGGTTATTACCCATTTGTAAGTCCAAGTAATCATAATTAACTGTTGGGCTGCTTCCACCCGCACCCCCTACATAAGCAATCTGAGGCCTGGACGTTTTACCGTCTGCCGGCGTAATAAAGGAAGGAACCTGATCCCAAGGGTAATTATAGCTTTGCTTTTGATAGTATGCTGGCAGATTCATAATCTCAGGATACTTACACACGTCCCAATAAACAGCAAACGGAGACCTTTCCTTTATATATAGCAGACCTGTGAGCTTATGAATGACTCCATTTGTCGCCGATAAATCACTTCCAGTTCTGGCAATCTGCACGCCCTGTTCATGTACACCATTAAATTCGTCATCATTTAATAAAATTGAATCATTTGTATATTTTATGGTCACTGCCTGAAACGGGGCCCAAGTTGTATAGGACGTAGAGGAAACGATATCAGCTAAATAATTTGCACGATTAACTATATGATAATCCACAAATAAATGCAAACTATCTGCCGGATCCTTTGGATTACCTGTGTTAGAATATTTATCCTTCAAATCATTGTAAGAATAAATGCCATTCGCATTAAATACAGAATCAGATTGTGCGAAAACCGTCATCCAGGCATTGGCTGTATCCTTGTTTAAATTCGCATCAATATTAAGAGAATCGTACAAACCAGTAGCCTTTAATGCATCGGCAAAAATAGAATAGTTTGGATCTGAACTGATTAATCCAGCCAAAGTTTTTGTCGCAGGTTCCAAAACATGATCGATTACATGAATGACACCATTACCTTCTCTGAGATTACTTTCTATAATATTGGCCTGCCTGTTTATTCTATAAAAAGTAGACCCATTGGTATTGGTCGCTCCAGTAACAAGGTATTGTCCATACATTGTCAAATAAGGCAATTTGCCATCAGTAAAAGAAATGGTATAGACGGTATCGGCAATTAAATGAAATTTTAATAAACCTTTCAGGCTATCCACATTCATTTGATTTACAGAGTCTTTATTTCTGCTTTTCAAATAAGTTTCCACTGCCGAATTTGTCGGTAAAAATAACGTATAGCTTCCGTATGCGCTCAAAAAGCCTTCATAACCTGTAACTTGTAACATCTGCTTAAACAGCGAAAAAGAATCCAAATGTTGATCTATATAACCAACTATATTCACATCGCTGGTTGTCGAATAGACGATCGGCACCTTTTTACAACTGGACCAGATGCTTCCAAATAATAATAATACCGCAAGCGTCAGGCAGATTCTTTGTTTATATAATCTTTTCATGCTTAAAAATTTAATTACTTAAGGACTCTTTTATATAAATTATCCTTCAATTTTTTTTCGTCTAATTCGTATAGAAAGGATTTTGGACCAATTTTTTGTCTGCCAATAATTCATCTGCATTTATTGGGAGATAAAGACTATTTACATCCTTATATTTGTTGAGAATCGTTTGAACCATATTTGCCGGGGCATTTACAATTGCGGCCGACGATAATTCATTTAGATTTTGATAATTATTCCGCTTTGCATATCGTAATAGATCAAACCACCTTTTTCCCTCAAAGGAAAATTCCCGAGCTCTTTCATCCAAAACATACTTAGCAATATCATCTGTTGCAGACGGATCTGGCGCTTTTTCGGTTAAATCAATTGCCTGGCCACGATCTCTCACCAATTTAATTAAATCAAGTGCTTCCTGGCCACGATTAACAAAACAAAGCGCTTCGGCCTTCATCAATAACACATCTGCATATCTGTAAACAATCCAATGCGCGTAAGATTCATCAGAAGTTCTTAACGTATAGTCTTCTCCTGCATTCGTACCAGCATATTTTAAAATCACGCCATTTGTGCCCACATATGACCCGTTATTACCTCTTATATCAGCTTCCAGGCCTGTCTGATCTAACCCATATATATTTTGACTTAAATAATCAGTAGATGCCACATATTGATTTGACGACGATATAAACATATTATAAAAGGGGTTGAGTGCCTGCGCATCAAACTGGAACTCAAATATTCCTTCAGGTGAATTTCCTGTATAATATAAATCATTAAACCATCCGGTTTGTGTCGTCCCCGGCACAAGTGAATACCTCCCAGAATTGATCACTGAATCGCAGGCGATCACGCAACTGTCATATTTATCTTGCCATAAATATGCATCAGCCTCCATGGCAAAAACTGCGTATTTGGTAATTCTTCCCTTATTTTTATCATTATTACCAAAAGATCTGACGGCATACTGTTCCGCAAACTTGAAATCCGACATAACCAGATTATAAACATCCTGCTTTGAGCTTTTCTCTAATTGCTGCACTTCTGCATCTGTTGACACTGCCGTTAATTGTAAAGGCACCTCCCCAAAAGTTCTCAACAAATAAAAATACATCAAACCTCGAAGTGCATGTGCTTCTGCCAGATAGTTATTCTGAAGGGAATCTGTTAAGGTAGCGTCCCTGCTAATTACATCTGGACCATACTGCAGAACGGTATTACAATTATTAATAACTTTATATATTGCAGACCAATCTGTAAATGAATTACTTGGTAAAATATTATCCTGCATCATATTAACGGCGTCATCCGGTGTGCGAAGTGTTGATGTAACCATATCCGCCCTGATTTCTCCCCAAGCGAATAAATCCGTTACCAAATTTCCGTTCAGCAAACTGGAATAACAGCCCACTACAGCGGCCTCAAATTGTTCCTTAGTTTGCCAATAGTCGTCTCGAATCAGCCCATCCTGTGGTTTTACGGTCAACCATTTATTACAGGCTGTGCCTAATAATATAATTATGGTAGCCGAGAAAATATATTTTATATACTTTGTCATGATTTACATGTATTTTAATTAACGGGTGACTGGTTTAATGATTAAACAATTTTTACACATATTAAAAACTTAAATTAAGCCCGATCAGAACATTTCTGGACGGTGGTGTCAAGGCATTATCCACAGGATAGGCAAACGGACTATTATTGCCAATAATAGAAACATCCGGGTTCTGCCCTCTATACTTGGTAAACGTGTACAGATTCTCTACGGTTACGTAAAACGCAGCACTTCTGATTTTCATTTTATCTAATAATTTTGGCTGGAATGTATATCTTAAAGTGACCGCTTGTAACCGGACATAAGACGCATTCTGTACATAACGGCTGGACCCCAGCCAATTATAACCCTTTCGATATAACGCTCTTGGCATATTTGTTACATCACCTGGATTTCTCCACCTAGACAACACGGCAGTACTTTGGTTATCAAAGCTATACATATTTGTGGTTGCCATATCAGCAGCATTTACAATATCATAATCCAATTTATAATCAAAGAAAGTGATTAATTTCAATCGATTTTTGAAAGTTACATTTAACCCAAATCCTCCAGTAATTTTTGGCAACCCATTGCCTAGGTAAACCACATCCTTATCATCAATATTGCCATCATGATTGATATCTGCATATTTAGCATCCCCAGCCTGGAAAGTATAGTCCACAGCAGGATATTGGAAGCGCATATATAGCTCATTGCCAAAAGGATCCGTAATCTTGTTCCCGTTAGCGTCTCGGGCAATAGTTTCATCCTTAGTACTATATACACCTAAGTATTTAAACCCATAAAAAGAACCAAACGGATTGTTTTCCTGAAGATAGGTTTTATATTTCCCATTTGTATTCAGGCTAGTCACATTCGTCCTTGGATAGAACTCTGAAATAGAACGAATGATATTTTCATTTTGTGCAAAGTTCAGGTCAAAGCCGATTTTCCAATTTTTACTTTGAAATGGTATGGTATTGATCAGTGCTTCCCAACCCTGATTATCCATATTTCCAACGTTGGCTGGAATCGTAGAAGATCCTGTATAGGAAGGAATCGTGAGTGCATCATAGAACATATCCTTAATTCTATTACGATAAACTTCAAAATCCAGACGCACTCTGTTTTTAAACATCCATAAGTTGAAACCGATATTAGTACCTACCAGCGTCTGCCACTTCAGATTACTGAGTTCTATATTAGAGGAATACACACCAGACTCTCCTAAATAAGAATAGGAGTAAGGAGAATAGGTGTTATAATACTGCCAAATGGATTTATTAGGAGGAGCAGAACCTGCATGTCCATAACTGGCTCTGAAACTCAGGTCATCTATGAAATTTTTATATTTTTTCATAAAATTCTCCCCGGACAAACGCCAACGAGCAGAAACGGAGGGGAAAAACCCGTACCGGTTATTTGGCCCAAATCTGGAATTTGCATCCATACGGATACCTGCATTCAATATATACTTATCCATCCAGCCATATTGTGCCTGCAACAAGGTTCCCACTGACCTTACCTCGGAGGTCGTAGAAGTCAATACTCCTGCTGAATTGGTCGCAATTGAGCCATTAAATGGATATTCAAATTCTGAAGAAGCGGTATTGGTCGTTAAAACATTATACGCATTCGATTTACTGTCGTTGGTCTGCAATGACAATAAAGTCTGAAATTGATGATTATGATCGTTACTGAGCGGTGTATAGATAAAATTTGTTTTAGTGGTTACACTATATGCATCTCCATCGCTCGCCTTGGCCTGATTGACAATAGATTCGCTTAATGGGCGTCCAGTTGCATTTTGTGGCAGAAAAGAATGGGAGCCGGAATTATTAATATCAAATTGTACATCAAAGGTGGCAATTAACGCTTTGGGAACCACCTGATATTGTAATTGAAATTGGGGCGTAATCCTGTCGCCATTTTGAACAGAACTAGCATTTTCTGCCAGGGCAACTGGATTATAAGTAGCAGGGTACTGTCCCTGGATGTTTGAGATTGGTGTAAAATAATTAGGTGACCTATTACCATAAATGTCGTATTCAAACAGACTCATATTGGGCATTTTATTATAGGCAATGCTTCTGATATTATAAGAATTTGAATTATTGGGCAGAAAATTCAATTGTCGATTCAGGTGTGCATAAGTAAAGTTTGTCCGGATTCTGATCCTTTGAGAGACATTATAATCCAAATTCACCTTAGCGGTAATACGATCCAACCCAGTCCCTATTGTTGTACCATCCTGATGAAAATAGCCAACCGAAGCATAATATTTTGCTTTTTCGCCTCCACCGGTCATAGAAACACTATGATCCTGTGAATAACCGGCTTGTGTTATAGCGTCTATCCAATTGGTATTATTGCTGTAATTATAATAATAATAGGGGTCAAGTGGATCAAATGAAAACTCTTTATTGGCGCTGATATCCAATGGATTACCTCCAGCATTAGCCACCTCTTCCGGGATGAGTGTTGCATACTGATTTCCGCTTAACAAAGGAATACTCTTTGGTTGTTTACTAAAAGTTCCTCTAAAGGAGTAAGAAATAGCAGGTTTGCCTGTTTTCCCTCTTTTGGTATTTATGACCAACACGCCGTTTGCCGCTTGCGAACCCCATAATGCTGTAGCTGCAGCGTCTTTTAATACAGTAATATCCTGAATATCTGAGGGTGCAATATTGAGCAACTGTGCATATCCTTCAGCATCTGCAGTCCCAAAATTAAAATCCTCTGGGATCGTCGTACTATATGGCATCCCATCAACTACAATTAATGGATTGCCAGAACCATTAATGGTTGCGGTTCCACGAATCTGAATAGACAAGCCAGCGCCCGGATCGCCCGTTGTAACACTGACATTCACACCAGGCAGCCGCCCTTCCAATGCAGCTGCAATATTGGGAGAAGAAAGATTTTCAATTTCCTTTTGTTGTATGCTTGCCGTGGCGAGCGTATTATCCCTTTCCCTTGTTTTCATCCCAGTTCCATTGTCCACTGCATCGTTATAAGCAGTAACTGCTACATCCGTTAATGATCCTGCTTCTCCCCCAACCAAATAGAGCGTAATATTTGTACTGTCATTAATTTTTCTAACAGTCGGTTTGTAATTAATGAATGCTCCCGAAATACGGTTTTTTTCAGGATCATTCACGCGCAGGGCAAAATTACCGTCAATGTCCGTCGCAGTGCCATTTACAGTACGATCATCCTGATCAATTTCCGTAACTGTGGCTCCGCTCAAGGGCAAGTGAGTTTTCGCATCCATAACTCTTCCTCTGACAATTGTTCGCTTAGTTCCATCCTGCGCAAATAGCTGAGCACTTGCGCATACCATCATCGTAAATAAAACAAACATTAAAGGGCAAGAATATTTTCTTTTAATCCTGTTCATTCGTATATTTTTAAGTATTCCGCTCGCGCGGCGAATAATTCTTTTAACCATATTCAAAATAATGAGTCTAAGCTGCTAATCAACTTACATTAAGCTTATTCACTTCTAAAATCCAGTACTTTATCAATTGTATGTATGATGGCCATATCACAAAGCACATTACTTTGGCTTACTTTTACATGTGCAACATCTCCGCTCATGCCAGTAAGGGTCATATTACCAACAGAATTTGTGATTTTAATACTTGTCGGATCCCCGTCAAGGGTTGAATACAGTGTAACATAATTACCAGATTTCTTACCATCTGTAGCAACCTGGTTTTTATTCAATATATGATATTGAAGAAACTGCACCACCGCTTGCTGATCTTCTAATACAGATGGAGCAAAGTTTGGTTCTCCGGTAGCCGCATTACCTGGCAACAAACCTGATCGGACAGCATCTGAAATAGCTGCATTAGAAGGCACGAAAATCGTATAGGGGCTTCCGGCTGTCATACCCGTAATGGTGCTATCTGAATTACTCCAAATGGTAGACTTAACCAAATAATTAAAGAAATCACTATAATCGTCGGGATCACTATTGGCTAACCTTCCTAAATGAGCACCTATCGCCACTTCTGAAAAGGTCAAAAGGCCGTCAACATAAATAACTTTTCCATTAAACGTATTGGCGACACTATCAATATGGACCACAGTACCATCATCCATATTTCCACCTGCAAATAATGTATTGTTTTTATAACGTACATATTCACCATTCCAGGATTCTACAATTCCCTCCCCGGACAAATCATCCATTTCCCCATTACGGGTTAAAAACACAGACGCTGCTAAAATTCGATTGATTCTGGATTGAGGAATGGAGCCGCTGGATACGGTGCCCCCTGGCACCAGATATTCCCAGGCATCTCTATCCGTATTATAACTATATCCTGCATCAATCAGGGTTTTATTGGACATCATCACCATGGTAAACTTAAGATCGGGATTGATTAGCGAAAATTTTATATCTGCATCCAATGCTCTGGTCATTAAGGTATAAGCCGGATCCAAAAATGGTTTACCATAAACTGTTCTAAATACATTCGCCTGTTGTACGGCATTAATTCCATAAAAGAATCCATTACTGCACACCTTCTTGTCTATTACATTAGACAGGGAGAAAGTAGGTGTTTCGGAGGAGCTGTTCGTAGAAGATTGCAATTTACTCGGCCAAGGACTGGATGTCCATAAATGGGCATTCAGCAATGCAATTAAAACAGCTGGTGGCGCCGCGTCAAAAGTTTTATAATGTTCAAGAATCTGAGATTCATAAGGTATTAAAGCGGCATTGGTAGGAATCGCCATACCGTATCCATCCGTTTGGGCGTCTGTAGTAGCAAGCATGTAATTTTCATTATTGGGCGAAAATGCCAGACCCAACACATTGCCAGCATCATAATATTTAATATAAACTGAATCTGTGTGTCCAGTCAAAGCATAATTTCGTTCTGTAATATTTGCATTAGATTGATAACTGATTACTTTTTTGAGCAATCTTCTAAATTCACTGTACTCATCACTTGAATTTAAATATTGTTCCAGACTCGGTAAGGGAACAATGACCTGGTCTATCTCATCAATTAAGCCATTTTCTGCAGGTATATCGCTGGTTATGACTGATGCATTGGCAACATTAAATCCACTATAAGTAGATTTTGGGTAAAAAAAGTTATAATCATAGCTTGACAACCCCTGATATGCAAAATAATTATCAATAAAATAGGGTATGTACTTATTATTGTTATCTGCCTCCACGTAGGATCCATTGCGGTTAGCAGCCAAAATAAGGGAATCTCCTTCCTTACTCACCCAATTGTAATAAGCGGTTTTACGTTTATAGGCAATACTGGTATCGGGACCAGACGATTGCTGCCAATTAGTCAAATCATCTTTGCGGTAAGCATCGTAAACTAAGGCATATTTTACAATCTTTTGCGCAGTCAGCGAGTCAATGGCCTCATCTCCACTGAGTCCATTTTCTTGAAAATATTTCTCAAACGCATCATCATTAGGAGCAAAACAAGTCCAATACCCGCCGGCACTTAATGTACTCTTATAACCAGATTTATCAATACATTTAAGAAAATGAGTGAAATTCCCTCTGGCCTCCAGCACCTGATAAATAGGTTGCGCAAGGGTAGATGGGCGTCCATAATACTCATCCCAGCTCTTTTTGCGACATGCCATGATGCTCACCACGCAAAAAAGAAAAAACAAGATCCGCACCCGTGTCATCGTATTCATTCTCATTGTTGAAATACTTTATTAATAATTAATATTCAAACGTTTACATTTTAAACTAGAGACAATAATCACCCTGCACTAATTTCTTAGCGAACGTAGCCACTTCATAATCAAATACTTATGATTAAGAGGCCAGATAAGTGTAATTAAAGTACTGTTTTGTTAAATCAATTCTATATCTCTTCAAACATCTTTAATTCCATCTATTCCAATTTGCCTAAATCAAGCATGAATGCTTTTGTCGATTTTCTGATAATATTTCCATTTTAAACAGTCAAAACTCCTCAAAAAGTCATTGTTAATTGCTCACAACTCTTTGTTAGCAATATTAAGATATCATTTAGATTTAACCATCCTGTACTGTGCTGCTCTTATTAATAAAATGTCAATTAGACCAGTAAATTTATATTATTTAGTTGTCTATCAACATTTTAAAAACGAAAATAAATTTCTTTTTTTTAAAATAATTTTAATATTGATTAACAAGTAATTTGTTTTGCCCTAATATTTCTTTTTTATTGGCTATTTTAATGAAATATACCCCTGTAGAAAGGTTGGAAATATCAACTTTATACTCCTTATTTCCTCTGGCCAGTTCAAATTTTTGAACATCTCTGCCATTTAAATCATAAATGTGGCCTATAGAGGATTCCTCTAATAAATCCTTAAAAACTATGGTCATCTTTCCTTTTGCGCTTGTAACAGGATTAGGGTAAAGAGAAAAGGATTTCATATCATCTTTATTTTTGGGGTGTAGTTCTACAATATTGCTATAATGGCATTCACCATTCACATCAATTTGCCCCAACCTATAGTAATTAATCTGGTTAAGGTCTATTTGACTATCTATGAACTGGTAGGCAAAACCGCTTCCATTACCCAGTACAAAATGTGATTTAATAAATCCGAGCTCCTCCCAATTAGCAAGGCCATTCCGACTCCTTTCAATTTTAAATCCATTATTATTATGCTCAATGGCTGTTGTCCAGTTAAGCACAGCCTTAGTATTGAGAATTTTGGCCGTTAATGGTTTAATATAATCTACTGGCAGGGCAGATGACTTGTCAGATTCCATATAGCCCAAATCAGGCGCATTACCATTAAAACTAAGACCAACATCTGTACCTTCATCTACAAACTTGTCACTTTTTAATCTCATAAATTGAATGTCGGGTAGGCCGCCATCAGCTTTACGCGGTGCAGTCAATTCACTTGCGTCAACACTATTAAAATCTGCATCAACAGGACTGAGTGGAATAGAAAAAGAATTAAACACATTAATGCTGGCTGAGTCGGAAGATCCGTCAATATTCACCGCGTCGGCATCTGTAATCCTAGGGCTATAGGATAAATTATTTTTTAATATGTGATTATACCCAGGCACATCCACTGCCTCAGTAGCCGATTTGCGATTAACCAAATTAAAATTTCTATTGTTTTTATAAGCGGTATTATTATAAAATTCGTCACCTCCTAAGTGATGATTACTATAAAACCCACTTTGTTTGTTGTAGTAGGCCAGGCTATGCTCTACAATGTGCCTTGGGATGACGGTTGGTACTTTGGGAGAGAGATCCATCCCAAACCCGCCAGCTTTAAAACCATTGCCATCCCCTTCTGAGACCATAGTCGTGCTATAGCCATTATAAAAGGACCAACAACTATCAATAGTTACGGCTGCAAAAGCATTGATCAGATCAAAACCATCATCGCTGTTAAACCATGCCCGACACCCCCTAAATACATTTCCAGTCCCGCCGGCACTGCTGGGATGGCAGCCAAACCCGTCCACATTACCACCTGCAGTACCATCATTGGACGTATAATCCAGGTTATTATAAGCATCACAATTATAAATATAATTGCCAATGCCTTGTGACAAATAAAACCCTATTGCCTGCCCGTCATGCATGGCCAGATTTTCATAGGTATTATGATTTGCACTAGCATTACGGAAACATTCCGATTGAGTATGACCGGTAATCGTTACCTCAACTCCGATTACTTCAAAATTTTTAAAATAATAATAATTTCCTGTAACATAAAATGCAGTGATTCTATGTCCTACAGGCTTAACATTAGAAAAATCAAATATTGGGCGCTCATTTCGGTATCCCCAATAATATATCCTTTTGTCTGCACTTGCTTTTTTGGCAAAATAATTATAATCATAATACAAATCACTGCTACCATCTGTGGTAGCGGGTTGCATATCAGCAGCCATCACATAATGTCCACCCGGATATACACCGTATCTCCAGGAATAACCAGACTTTCTACGTGCATTAAAGTGGCAAAAGGAGCAGAGATAGTACCAACGTTTGCATCGTTGCCATCCGTAGCAATAAAATAAGTATGGGTTCCATCTAGATTCGCGGTTGGCAATACAGTCCTGTTAGTTTCACGATAACCCAGATCAGGTGCAGTTCCACCATAAGGGAGACCAACATCAATTCCTTTATCGACAAACCTGTCCGATTTAAGCGTGAACAGGTCCATATGGGGCAGACTGCCATCTGCTTTACGTGGCAATGTCAATTCATTAATATCAAGGCTATTAAAATCATTATCATTAGGGCTGATTGGGACAGAAAATGAATTATTAGTATTTAAACTAGCAGAATCTGAACTTTCATCAATATTTATAATGTCCGCACCAGAGGATCTAGGTAAATAAGATATGTTATTTTGGACATGATGGCCGTAACCAGCGATATCTACGGCTTCAGCAACAGATTTTCTGTTAACCATATTAAAGTTTTTGCCATTTTGATATGCAGTATTATTGTAAAAATTAATTCCCCCTAAATGATGATTTGCATAAAAACCATATTGTTTATTATAATATGCCAGCGAACGCTCCACGGTGTGTCTGGGAATCGGATCAGGATATTTTGTAATAGTTCCCATTCCAAAACCACCAGCTTTAAACCCGTTTCCGTCACCTCTGGACACTAAAGTTCCATCCTTATTTTTAGAATACCCATTATAAAATGCAAAACAGCTATCAAATGTAACTGCTGCAAAAGCATTAATGAGATCAAATCCATCATCACTATTCAACCAGGCTCTACAAGAACTAAAAACATTTCCTGTACTTCCGGTACTATTTGGATGGCAGCCAAATCCATCAACATTACCTCCTGCCCCAGACTCAGAAATAGGATCATAATTATTGTAAGCATCGCAATTATAAATCAAGTTATTCGCACCCTTTGTAAGATAAAAACCAATGGCCTGATTGTCATGCATTGACAGGTTTTCAAAAATGTTGTTATTGCCTCCATAATTGCGAAAACATTCAGATTGCGTATGCGTAGTAATTGTTACCTGCACGCCGATAATATCAAAATTCTTAAAATAATAATAAGAGCCAGTCACATAAAAAGCCGTAATTCTGTGACCAGTAGGCTTGACATTTGTAAAATCAAATACCGGTCTTTCATTTTGATAACCCCAAAAAAAGATTCTTTTCGGGGCGGTACCTTTTTTAGAAAAATAATTATAATCGTAATATAAATCACTGTTGTCTGTAGTTGCAGGAATCTGGTTTGCTGGTATAACATAATTTCCGCCCCTGATATAGACGGTATCACCAGGCACTACCACACTTTCTGCCTGCATTAAAGTAGCGAAAGGAGCGGATAGCGTACCATCGTTTGCATCATCACCATTAGTAGCAACAAAATACGTGTGGGTTCCATCAGGGTTTGTGGGTTGACTTCTCACAACATTAAACCCTAGCAATAAAAACATTAAAGAAAATAGTAAAAATCTTTTCATTTAAATATTTGTAGTTTCAATATATTGGTAAAACTAACCACTCAAATCTGCCCAAAAGCTAGATTTCATCCTTTGTCACATCAATAATATTTATCCTGAATTCAATTCCAGATTTTATTATCAATCAACCAATAGGATCAATATTTTGAGGCCAATTTGAACATACCTTTTTAATATTCTTAAGTCTAAGTCCTGAAACATAAGTGGGTTTAGTTTCCAGAAACTAAATTTGATGCAGTCAAGTATCTTTAAACTACTTTTAAAAATCTTTGTTTATTATACCCGTCTTAGTAAAATAAAAGCACTACCAAGAAAATTGCATCGTAATGCATTGTAAATCAATATGGTTATTTACAATGAAATATTTCTAATTCCAGTTGGTTTTAAAATTAATCAATCCTTAAATTTAAAGTAGCCATAGTTAACGGTATGTTCACTTACTAACAGTAATTATATAACAATATTAAAACATTGAATTTATTTAACCGTCCTGTACTGTCCTGCTTACACTTAAAAAAACATTTTTCATATACTCACGACTAGATTTTGGAGTTAAAATCCGTGAGGCCTGACTATATAAATAAAATTTTAAATAATGGAAATTCAACTAAGTAGGCACTATTCTAACAATTATTGTAGCAGGTAAGAATTTAGACATTCTCTTATTTTAGATTTTTTAAAATAAATTATATTTCTTGAGGATTTTTGTTAAGCAGATTAATTTACAAGAAGAAAAACGGTTTTGCTGAACAATGAATGAATACAAAGATTCGCCACGCAAAATTTGTCACCCCTATGACATAAAGAATCACTACTTTTCGAAAGCGTGTCAATCACTCACTTTAATAAACTATTGCATATAATATCGAACAGGACAGTACAGGATGGACATACCAGTGTTTGTTATTATTTTTACCAGGGTACAGGGATATTTCCATTTTATAAAACCATTCCATGCGCAAAATTACCTATCGAATATTAATCGCTATTTTCCTTTGCATAATCATTGTGCCCGTTTACACAAAGGCTCAAAATATCATTTCAGTTGCCGGTAAATGGCATTTTGCCATTGACCCTGTCAACCAGGGAATTAGCCAAAAATGGTATAATACAACACTTTCAGAATCGGTAGAGTTACCTGGTTCCATGTTGGAGAATAAAAAGGGTGATCCAGTTTCCTTACAGACGCAGTGGACAGCCAGTATTTATGACTCAAGCTGGTATTTTAACCCACGAATGGCTAAATACAGAAATCAGAAAATCCCTATGTTTCCATTCTGGTTAACCCCAGAATATCATTACACAGGGGCTGCCTGGTACCAAAAGAGATAAATATTCCCGAAAACTGGTCCGGGCAGCATATTCAGCTCTTTTTGGAAAGGTGTCATATTGAAACAACCGTCTGGTTAGACGGAAAGCTTTTAGGCTCAGAGAACAGTCTTGTTGCTCCTCATGTCTATGATCTATCTGCTATTGCAAAGCCCGGCAAACACAACTTAACCATCCGTATAGATAATAGCCTGAAAACAACCATCAATGTCGGCAAAGATTCACACAGTGTAACGGATCAAACCCAGGGCAACTGGAACGGTATCATTGGAAAAATGGAGCTACGAGCCCTCCCCGCAACCTCTATTGCAGGGGTACAGATCTTTCCTGACATTAAAAATCACTTGGCATCGGTCCATTTAGCCATTTCGGGTAAATTAAACCAAGCTAAATCGGTCATTATTTCTGCAAAAAGTTTCAATAGTCCGAACCGCGATATCATAAAACCGCTTACTATTAATATTTCGGATAGTACGTCTAAGGATTCACTTGTGATCAATTATGATATGGGTAAAAAGATGCAGCTATGGAGCGAATTTCATCCGGCTTTATACAGACTTACAGCCACCTTAATTAATAAAGACGGCAGTAAATCAACAAAGCAGGTCACCTTTGGTATGCGTGATTTTAATATTCAGGGCAAGCAATTCAAGATCAATGGTCATACAACCTTTCTTCGTGGTACGGTGGAAAACTGTGTATTCCCCTTAACCGGCTATCCCCCAATGGATACAGCTGCATGGATCCGAGTATTTAGGATTTGTAAAAGCTATGGACTAAACCATATGCGTTTCCATTCGTATTGTCCGCCCGAAGCAGCTTTTGAAGCAGCAGATATTGTGGGTATTTATCTTCAACCTGAAGGTCCAAGCTGGGCCAACCATGGAACATCGCTAGGAGATGGCAAACCCGTTGATCAATATATTTTTGATGAGACCAACAGAATGGAAAAATATTACGGCAACCACCCATCTTATTGCATGTTGGCCTATGGCAACGAACCAAGGGGCGGTCATCAGGTGGAATATCTGACGAGGTTCATTCACTATTGGGAAGCCCGGGACAATAGGAGAGTATATACGGGAGCCTCTGTTGCTATGAGTTGGCCGATTGTCCCAGCCAATCAATATATGATTAAATCCGGTGCTAGGAACCTCAATTGGAATAACCATCAGCCAGAAAGTATATCCGACTACACTAAGGCTATTAAAGCCTACCCCGTGCCTTATGTGGCCCATGAATTAGGTCAGTGGTGTGCATTTCCTGATTTTAAAGAGATCAGCCAATATACAGGTCTTTATAAGGCGCTCAATTTCAAGATGTTCCAAGATATTCTTAAAGATCAGGGAATGGGAAGTGAAGCACAATCTTTTTTAATGGCTTCCGGAAAATTACAGGTACTCTGTTACAAAAATGAAATAGAGAAATCATTGAGGACACCCGATAACGGCGGATTTCAAATGTTATCACTCAATGACTATTCGGGACAAGGCACGGCCCTGGTGGGTGTACTAAATGCATTTTGGAAAGAAAAAGGCTATGTCGACGCGCATGAATTTTCCAGATTCTGTAATAGTACCGTTCCTTTATTGCGTACAAACAGTTTTGTCTATACCAATGACCAGACTTTTGATGGCGCCGTTGAAATTTATCATTATGGTGAAACAGACCTGAAAAATGCAACCATTCATTGGACAATCAAAGATTCCAATGGCTCCGTCCTGCAAAAGGGTGATTTCCAAAAAGACATTATTGCCGGCACCAATACGCCTTTGGGCCAAATCAATTATCCACTGAGTAATATTCAAAGCGCCCAAAAATTAAAAATTACCGTCAGAATACTAGGTACAGCTTATAGTAATGACTGGAATATCTGGGTATTCCCCAAAACACTTCCGAGTCTCGACACCAGTAAAATTTATTATACCACAAAACTCGATCAAAAGGCGAAAGCTGTTTTAAACGAAGGGGGGAAAGTCCTGCTTAATCTACAAGGTAAAATCACAAAAGGCCGGGAAATTAAACAGCATTTTCTGCCCGTATTCTGGAATACATCCTGGTTCAAGATGCGACCTCCCCACACCTTGGGTTTTATACTGGATCCCAAAAGTCCAGCCTTTAAATATTTTCCCACCAGCTATCACAGCGACCTGCAATGGTGGCAACTTGTCAACAATCAGGAAGTCATGCATCTGGAGCAGTTCCCATTAGGGTTTAAGCCACTGGTCCAGCCTATTGATACATGGTTTTTAAACCGAAGACTCGCCTCACTTTTTGAAGCTAAAGTTGGTAAAGGTAAAATTATCGTCAATAGTTTAAACATTGAAGCTAACAATGGATCCAATCCTGCAGGCAGGCAGCTGTTATATAGCTTGGAAAAATATATGAACTCTGGCCAGTTTAAACCTGAATCGGAGATCAGCCTGCAGCTAATTGAAGATTTGGTAACTCAACCATCCAACTATATTTTTGATCCACACGCAAAGGATAGTCCCGATGAGTTAAAACCTAAATCCATTATCACAAAATAGTTTCCTTGTTTATTCAAATATTAAATTAATAATCCATTAAAATATCAGTTGTATTATGCGAAAAATATTCAATAATTTTCTGGGGTTGATTGCGCTCGCATTTATGTTGCCTTGTTTTGCAAACGGGCAATCTATTAATAACAAAACCCAAATCGTTAAAACGCTTGAGCTGGCCAACCATTATTTTATGAATAAATGGCAAGACGTAAGCAAAATTATTTATGTCCCTTCCAAGCACAAAAGTTGGCCCAGCCATATCTGGACCAGGGCTGTTTATTATGAAGGACTCATGGCCTTTAACCAGATCGATCCCAAAGATGAATATATTCAATATGCAATGGACTGGGGTCAGGCACATGACTGGAATTTAAGAGACGGCATCAAAACCAGAAATGCTGATAATCAATGTGCAGGCCAGACTTATATTGACCTTGCACTGCTAAAAAAGGACACTTCATTCATGTCCAATATAAAAGCATCCATCGATCACATGTTAACAACCGACAAAATCGATGATTGGAGTTGGATTGACGCCATTCAGATGGGAATGCCCATCTTTGCCAGGCTCGGTAACATCACCGGTAATCAGGCTTATTATAACAGAATGTGGGAAATGTATGATTACACAAGGTCAAAACTAAATGGAGGAGGTTTATATGACACCAAAAGCCATTTATGGTGGAGAGACAAAGATTTTATGCCCCCTTATAAGGAGCCAAACGGTAAAGATTGTTATTGGAGTCGTGGCAACGGCTGGGTAGCAGCTGCACTGGTAAGGGTGCTGGACGGGTTACCTAAATCGACGCCACATTATGACGATTACATGCAGGATTATAAAGATATGATGCATGCCATCCTAATATACCAGGACAAAGGGGGTTATTGGAATGTAAGTATGGCTGACCCAACACACTTTGGCGGGAAAGAGTTAACAGGAACCGCATTATTTACTTATGCCATGGCTTGGGGTGTCAACAATGGCATTTTAAAGAAAAAAACTTTTAAAAAGCCAATAGCCAAGGCCTGGGCCATGTTATATAGTTGTGTACACCCCAATGGATTCCTGGGAAATGTACAAGGAACCGGCAAAGAGCCTAAGGATAGCCAGCCAGTTGGTTACGATCATGTACCTGATTTTGAAGATTTCGGGTTAGGCTGCTTTCTTTTGGCAGGATCTGAAGTGTATAAACTTTAATATAATTCCAGATTTTGACCAACTCAAATGTTTAACTCACTTCTCTAATCCCATTTAAATCAAAGAAATGGCTAATACAATTAAATTAGCTTCGAAGATGAAGCTAAACCCCGGTCAGGCAAACGAATATAAAAAAAGACACAATCCTATATGGCCGGAGCTATCTCAACTTTTGAAAGGCTATGGTATTAGCGATTATTCCATTTTCCTTGATCATGAAACCAATATCCTATTCGCCGTATTATCCGTTGTAGTTCCGGAGCGTTTAGAGGATTTAAAATCCGAAGAAATCATGAAAAAATGGTGGACTTATATGATGGATATAATGGAGACAAATGATGATCACTCTCCTGTGAGCATCCCTCTTGAAGAAGTGTTTTATTTAGCTTAAGCAGCTATATATTCTTTTTGATTACCATTATGGTAGGTGTCTAATAAAAATGAGCAATTGTGTATTAATAATTAATACACAATTGCTCATTTTTACCTCCCCTAATCAACCATATCCATTCAATACCTTATATTCTTGGAATCCTTTAAAGTATAGGTAGGTTTTGATTCATCCTTTGTCAATACATTCGTAAATATTACATCTTCCGCGTCATTGACCGACACTGTGGCATTTGCAGGCAATAACACGTCAGAAAAAATAACATTACGCAATTTATGGTTCGGATCTTCAAACCCGTGTATATCAATAGCTGGACCCTTTTGTTTAGAGGAACTAAGATCCAGATTATTAAATACATAATCCGAGAAGGTCGGTATTTCAGGGGCTGCCTGACCATCATTATTATAAGGCAATTTGGAGAAAATGGTAATTTGTTGCAACTGACAGTCCAATACCCGTACATTTTTCACATATCCTCCTCTTTGCTTTGTTCCTTTAATTTGTAACCCGTGTAGTAAAGGCCCTGCCTGACAATCACGCACCAATACATCGCTAACACCTCCTGACATCTCACTGCCTATTGAGATGCCATGGCCTTTAATAAAATTACAATCCGTAATACGTACCCTTCTGGTTGGCTTGCCAATCCTATTACCTTCAGGATTTTCCCAGATTTTATAGCAATACAATCGTCCCCGGTAGAAAAGCAGCAATTAAAAATAAAACTATCATCAGAGGAATCAGGATCAATCCCATCACCATTATGAGCTGTACTTTTGATATCCAGACCGTGCAGGCTAACGCCCTCGCAATAAACATACTGGATGGTCCAACAAGGTGAATTTTGAATGGTCAATCCCTGGAGATCCACATTTTTACAATTCATCAATAAAATAAGTCTCCCTCTGCTTCTTATACCACTTTTATTTTGCATGGCAGTTCCTAATGCGCCTCCTGCTCCTGTAATAGCACCCTGGCCACAAATCCTCAAATTTTCTACGGAAAAACCGCCATTATGATTCATTACACCTACATTGATTAGACTAGCATAACTCATCAGCTCCCACCCCTCAAAACGGTTATGGATCATAGGTAAATAATCTTCTAAGTCAACATTCCCTCGTCTAGAAGGCGAGGGCTTGCCACTACTGTCGGATAAATCCGACAACGCGACCATGGGCTGATTGACTGCAGCCTAATTCGGCGATGTTTAATGCTGCATTCTTGTCCGCATGGTCACCGTGACCACAGCTGCAGCACACAAATTCGCTTTGAGTTTTCCGGTTTGCCTTTTCAATATGTCCACATCTATGACATCTTTGGGAAGTATAGGCTGGCGGTACCAAAAATACAGGTACTCCGGCCAGCTTAGCCTTATAGATGATAAATTGGCGTAATTGATGAAATGCCCAACCAGAAAATCTGGAACGTTGGCTCTTGCGAACCCTTTGCCGTCTGCGAATACCTGTTAGATCCTCTAACGCTATTGCAGATCCGGTGCGTTTGGCCTCGTCCACTATTCTTTTACTTATGATGTGATTCTCATTCCTTTTAAAACGCTTCTCTTTGCCTGAGTTTTTTTTCAATTTTCTTTTTGCGGAACGGGTCTTCTTTTTTGAAGACCAGCTCTTTTGGCTTGGTTTTTTTTATGTACCTTTTCAGTCTGCTGACCATCAAAAGACTCGCCAGTAGATAAGGTCGCGAGCTGATTGATGCCCAAATCAACACCGATCACATTTTCGTGATCTATTAATTCCGGTTCTGGAATATCGCAACTGACATTTAAAAAAAATTGACCGTTACGAAAAAACAAATCTGATTCTCCCTTTTGAAATGCCAACAAATTACGGGCATTATCTCCAACCTCAAATTTCATTACTTGCCTTCCCTCAAGCGTAAGTATACTTAAACTATCACTGGAGAGATCAAAGCTGATCATACGACAGTCAAATGCTACCGCCCCTTTTAATCTAAAGGTTCTTTGGGTATCGATTGGACCTGTAGCCTTTTTGGCTTTAACCTTGTATGCATCTGCAACCTTACCAATAGCCCGAATGGTCATTTGGGATTTAAGTCCAAAATCCTCCCGTATAGCGTAGTAAGTTAGCTTATGCAACCTTATTCTATTAAAACACTGGTTATCAAAAGCCACCGCTGATATTTGGTTGCATGCAAGGTTCATTGCCGTTAATGTTTCCATTAACAGATCAAATTGCTCACGATCTGGAACTAACTTTATTTGTGCTACAACTACCATATCTTTGACAAAGATAGATAATTATTTTAGTATACACAAATATTTAGCACAAATAACTACAATTATTTTTCAAGCCAATTCTTGAGCTTAAGCCTCCGCCTAAAGGCGGTGGTTTCAACCCAAGAAAAGAGACAATGACCACTCCCTTTCAATTCGCCTTTTTTTTCGATTTTAAGCGTCATATTACTTTTTAAAAACAGCGCCCCACTGACAAAGGTTCCTTTAGGGATAAGAACCGTTCCGAAGACTGGACAAGCATCTATCGCCTTTTGAATCGCCTTGGTATTTAAAGTAACGTTATCCCCTTCGCCCCAAAATCAACAATATTCAAGATCTTACCCACTTTTTGCGTCGTAAATTTAACCCTGTTTGATGCGGCCGAAAGTGCACCTGTTTTATCTTCGGCTTTTATGGTAAGCTTATAATTGGACGCAGGATGCAAATCATCCAGTTTAAAATTACATTTATTGGTTGTACCAATCTGTTTTCCATTTAAATACAAATGATACCGGATAATATCCTTATAAACCTCTGGCTTATCCCAAACGACAGTAACACTCTTAGCGCTAATAGTGCCCGCCGCAATCATTAAGTTAATCGGCTTTGCCGGTGCAGCCAAAACCTGCGCGCTGATTAAGACCATCAATAAAAATAAAATACGTCGCATGTCAAATTCTGTTTAAACTATTTAGAGTCTGCTCAATAACTCACCGCTAGATGGTCATTGATATATTATAATTATTTATAATTTTGGAATTTCCGGCTAACTTGCTAACTTGATAGGCTAGCCAATTTTGTATCCTTAATAGTAGGGACACAGGTGCCTGCCTGGTCATCCTGACCAGGTTTAGCACCAGGGCTATAGTAGATATCCATGAAGTACTTGTATTGGCCAGCTTGGCTTTTATATTGTCCAGGCCATATCTGGTTTTTGCTTGGCCAAATTTTCCCTCTTTTGGATTTCTTTCGCCCGGTCTTACGTGATTTTTCACTGCCTTGCGGATGGACGACCTAAAGGTTTCGCAACAAGTTTTATGTTTTTTCTTTAAGTAACTTTCGATTCTCCCGCGTACAATAGATCTGATCAGCTAGTACTTCATAAGGATAATAGCCGAACTGCTTTTTATATTTTTCTACAGAATTTAATAGGTATGAACTTTCATTGAATGCATCCCAACTTATATGGTCTAAGAATACAAATCCCTTTACTAAAGAGGCCTGGATCTTGGCTCCAAACTCGACCTTACTTTTTTCTTTTCCCCTTACAATAGGGCGTACATAGGGTTGATGTAAATTAACGATTCTATCCTCGACTGTATGAGTACGGTTCTCATACATATAGAGCTGCTGTGCATAGATCTTTTTTATCGTTTCAAGATATTCTCTCTCTTTTTGGGTTAATGGATTATGCTTACTATTTGCCAACAGCGTCTCAATATGCTTTAGGTCACGTTTGATATATCCAAGTTGCTTTCTGATCGCACTGCGAATTAAATTTTTAGATTTTCGTTTCTTTTTCGAAACGTTCAAAAACTCTTTCCTTGCTGTGTTCCTGTAGGTTCTTGGCTTCTTGCCATGCAACTGTGGGATATGAACGTTGTCAATCAATTCCTCACACTTCTCCCTAGTAACATTTAATAATTTTAAATCTGTCGGGTAGGCAATGTTTTGGGGGCTTACGGTCGCATCCATTAGGAGTTGACCTTCATTTTTTATCTCCTCACCGTTACCGGTTTCCTGCTCCTTAAGAGCTTCTTTTAAGAGTTGCCCTTCTTGAGATCCTTCATTCTCAGTAGTGGATATTTTAGCACTGGGTTCGGTTTCACAAGGTGAATTATCGTCAGGTTTGCCTGGCTCGTCTGAAGGAAATTCTACATGCTGACCTGCTTCAAAGTTGATCGCATGCGTGGCTACGATATCGTTTATTTTTGCAAGCAAATCCTCCGTGAGCCGTTTTCTAAACTCAACAAAAAGGGTAGCTGAAAATGGAGCCTTTCTGGTAAAACTTGTATAGCCCACGAAATATTGCATATACATATTTTCCTGAATGCTGGCGATCGTCTCTCTGTCTGATAGTTTACAAAGATGTTTGATCATTAGACTACCAAGAACTAACCTGCCATTCAGGGGCTTCCGACCCTCAGTGGAGCTGAATACCTTGTCATATACACCAACAATCCGATCCCAGGGAATATGCTTCGCCAGGAAAATCCACCGATTATTCACGTCTAAATGCTGCTCAAAAGGGGTCTCAAAACCCTCAAAACTTAGCTGATTTGGACTGCTATAGACCGGTGATGGTGCACGCTTTTTATAACTTCCACGCATAAAACCTTGCACTTTTTTAATGAAAAATCTTCTGAAACCTCAATTTACACATAATTTGTCAGTTGTTCAGCAGACTCTATTTATAAATAGGAGGTGAACTTCTATCTCCCGGTAATTCCTCATTTACGTAAGAGCCATAAAAAATATAAGCGCTAAGACACCTGCACGCTACTGCCTGACCAGCGTAATATCGTCAATATAGCAAAAGGCACCCGCAGTGCCATCTGCTTCAACGCCGATTTCCACTTGACCGTTTTTAATAGGAATATGTCTTAACTGCACTTCCTCCCAATCGCCCTTCAACTTATTTAACCCCTTCCGGCTTATAGTTCCCTCACTAATAGCATACATCTTCAGGCTATTAAATTCACTTTGGCTACCTGCTTTTATTTTCAAAGACATTACATAATAACCATCTGGCAGCGGAACCTGATCAGTTGACGCTATTTTCTGATACACCCGTCTGATAAAATCCCGGTTATCAGTGATAGCAAGGCTTTTTTCACCTGTCACGAATTTTCTGTCCTGGCTGGTATTAAAATAATTAAGTACAGGTGAATTGGGTTCACCTACCCTAATAGGATTACCCTTGATGACTTCTGACACCCAGCCTGATAATTGCGCTTGCACTGGCTTTACTGGGCTAGGTATATGACGCCTATCCGCCTCAAAACTTCCGTTTTTGACATAATTATTATCAATCCCTACTGCCCAGTTACCTGTATGTACATCCATTTTCCAGGAACTTACCGAATTAAACCAAGGCTGATCATCTTTAAAAGAAAGCGGACACCATACATTGTACCCCAAGCCATTACCTGCAAAATCAGACCAGCGGTCGCCACAGTAAATGACAGATTCATTTAAACTGCCTTTGACTGTCACAAAAAATCCAGTTTGAGAAATATGGGCATAATCTTCGGCAGCGCCGTTCATAACGAGCATATTATTGATCGGCGTATAAGGCCCCCTAATATCATCCGATACCAAATAATACGGATATGACCCGTCCCAACCATATAGATTGGAGGCGCACATATAATATTGACCCTTGTACTTAAATAGACAATTCCCCTCTCTGCCTGCGCCATGGTATATTTCTGAGCAATCCAAAAGTCCAATCTGCCCGTTTTTCACACCAATCTCAGATACATAAATTTTACTGCGTCCCCTTCCATAAGAATAGATCAGGTAAGACTTTCCCGTATCTGGATCAGTAAAAACCGTCTGATCACCTGTATTAGAAGTACCTATCATGGCGGTCATATCCAACTGACGGTACCAGCTAAACGGGCCAGTAGGCGAGGCGGATGTTGTAATTAAAACATGACGGCCATGTTGTACAAACATGGCGTATAGCTTTAGTTCTTTTATATAGGCAACACCGAGCCGACCTACCCAGGTCGGCCGTTCTCTGCTTAGCGCTTCTTGATCCAAAACGTCTCCTTCAAAGTGCCAGTCCACCAGATTATCCGAGCTGTAACAAGTAACTGCCTGAAAGGTACTTTTGGGTAAGGTCACTGACGGATCAGTTTTGTACTTATCGGCCTCTTTATAATGAACTCCATACCAATAATAACTAAGTTTACCGGAAGTTGGATTTTTAAATTGAAAGATGCCGCCGCCCTGACTGTATAGTGGCTTTCCATCTACTGTTTGCCAGAAAGTATCATTTTTAATACTTCGTAGTTGAGCGGAAGTAGATGCCACAATGCCTAATGCACAGAGCGTAAAAACTAGGCGTACATGTTGTTTTAAAGACCACTGAAAAAAATCCATAAGCCAAAATATTTAAATTAGAGCTAGCGTTCAAGGGTAATGGCCATCATGCCAACGATTACTTCATTGGCAATAGATTCCCATTTTATGGATGCGAGTTCCTTGTTTTTATCCAGCGGTATCGCCAAAATGACACCGGCACCACCTTTAATTTCCCTTCTGGAAACCTCACCTGGTTTTATACCTGTTGCAGTTGCCATATCCCGGCTTACAATTCCAGTTTTAAAACCCAACCGGTAAGGCCTTACTGCCCGGATATTAAAAGCCAGTCCATCTGTATAATAATCTTCTTGAATTGGGCACCAGGTTTCAGGATTTTTTAAGGCCAGTGTGGTATTTGTACCATCTTTGTAGCTAACAGTCACCAGTCCATTTTCAATCCCATATTGCATAGGACCAGTGGTGCCGGCCATCAGCAAATAAGCCATCTTTGCTTTACCTTTCAGGCCAACGAGGACCGAATCTGGATAATTATCCCAAAGTGTTGTAAATGCGATATTCTTTCCGGTTTTAGGTGACCGGAAAGGGATGCCCAGTGACGTGATAAATGTGTGATTCGTAACACCCGCCCGTAGTCCGCTATCATCTATCTTATAAGTAAGATTAGGCTCACACCACTCTCCAACTCCTTGAGCTGGCGTTTGCAAGGTGGTAAATGGAGACCTTGGTGATAGATATTTGTTGGTAAATATATCTCTAACGTTCGCATTCAACTGTTGATCCATATTTACTTCTGCGTACTGTCGCCGCGGTGTTTTCTCCAATTTTGCCATTACATTTTGGCTAAAATCAGGGAAAATTACTTGCTGGGGACTGGTAGGTTCCCACCACCAGAGGTTACCCTGGCGTTTTTTCAAAAATTTTTGTTCCACCCCTTTAGTCGACTCAGTAACCTGAGCGATCTTATTACCACCCCACTGAATCTTAATATCATAAGCATTTGCGCTTCCGCAGTTAATTTCAATTAGTGGCCTTCCAATGCCATCAATGATCTTCCAGTCGGCCTTTTTCCCATTCACCGTAACGGCGCTTAATTGATCCAGAGGCGCACGCACCTGTAAGCTAAGTTGCAAGGGCTTTTTAAACCGGCATGCAACAATATAATGATCCGTTGACCCATCTCTTTTAAATTGATAATCAATATCTTTTTGTTTAATATTCGCAAACGACCAGTCGGATGGGAAACCTGGATTAATAACCAGTTTTCCATTTAGCGCATCTGGATAAATTCCGAATAGTCCTTGCACTACGTCCAGGCTGTAAACGCCAATTACATCTCCAAAATCCCGGTAGCATTCTCCAAGCGTTGCATCATAATAACTGATCTGCCCAATGTTACCTGGAGAGCGACCCAGATACATCCCATCCAATACTGCACTTTTAAATAGTTTATAGGCAGCATCAGGCCTACCGGCTTGCCAATAAGCCAAGGCGGTATTACCGACCTCACCAAATGCTACATTATTGACACTCCAGTAATAAGGCATCCAGGAGGAAGAAGCAATGGTGCTATAATCAGCACCCTTAGAAAAGCTTTTGCTTAGCACGGGGATATGTGGAATATACTGATCAATATATCTTGTTGCCTGATAATTCTGGAAAGGGGTTCCGGCTCCCATGCCAATGGGCGTGTATATAGACCAGACGGCTGCGCTGGGATGTACCAACTGTTTACCCATCAAATCCACATATTCTGCCCACCAGCCCTTATCTTTAAGCCAGAGTTTTTCATTCATAGCCTTTTTAATCTTTTCGGCTTCTTTTTTAAAGGTCGTTGGGTCCTCTCCTATTAACGTAGCGATTTCTGCGGCCATCTTATTGGCTCTATAGTTATAGGCCGAACCAACTGCTGTCCCGCCACTATTATACATCAGTGCATCCGATGCCCAGATGCCGGCATAATCATCATAGAGACCGTCACCATCCGCGTCCCAATTTCTTTTCTCCCATTGCAGGCTGAGTTTAATTACCGGAAATATTTTTTTGGCATACGCCAGATCTCCGGTCCAGTTAAGGTGCCATAATAACTCGTCGATATACACCATATTCATGTCGTAATGGTGCATTTGATGGTTGTTTCTGGGGTTGCGGCAAATATAACCATTGCTATACATGGGCGTACCCCATTTTTCTACCCCTCTGGTCAGATTGAGTAAGGTGTCTTGCTGCGGCTGTGGCAGTGTACATGGCACGTCAGTCACCTGGGAAGCGGCATAATTATCAAAATGCACTGTAGCCCTATCATGCCACCCTAGTGCATCTCCCACATAAGCAGCGCGCCAGCCTGGCAGCGGCATCCGCCAACCAATAGCTCCATGCAGCCACACATTACCATCCCAGATACCATCGGCTGCCATAGCAATGGTGCCACCCAGGGTATTGATATAAGGATCGGGTGTATGAATCTGTAGGGTGTTAGCAATTTGCAGCCTCGTCACATCTGCCTTTTGGTAAGCCGAAAGACCCGTAGATGGTTCAAGACGCTCCAAATCTTCATTTATAAAAGCAATATATACGGGCTCATCTTGAATATCCACCGTTACCGTCTTCAACCTCTTTGGATGGAGTGGTGCATCAAAAGCATCTACCGGATCTACTCCCAGATCTCCACTTCGATGGAGTTTGGAGGATTTGATTTCTGAGATCTGACAAATCAGTTTGCTGCCTGTCGGTAAATTCACTGGATCAAACTTCCAGACGCCGCCTTCTTTGTCATAAAATGCATTAACGGACACTTTCAATTGTCCCTTACCCCAATTCTTATCCCTAACTAAATAATCTCTTCTGCCAGGCAGATAAATAGATTTACAATAGCTCGTTAAGTCCAGTGCAAATGGTTTCCCATCCACAATTAATTTAAAACTGATATGCTTGTTGACATTTTTATTATAGGTCGCAAATACCGGCCGGTCACTGGTTTCAATGCGAAAAAGCGTCGGGCTTCCATAAAGAGCACGGGTATAGCGGTTGTGCCCATTAACTGAAACAAAGCCTTTCCCTTCAGGCTGATACGCAAGCGGCCGTGAAGCTTTAAGGTTGTGGTTCAATTGTGCGGCCCCTCCAGGGACATCACTCACTTTTTTTCCTGTCTGGGCTGTCGTTAAAACAACCGAAGAAATACAGATAATCCCCGCTAATATAATCTTCCTCAATATACTCATATTGTATAGCCTCTTTTTAGGGTGCAGAAAACCAGCATCAAAATATAGCGCTAACTTGATGGCATTCTTAGCATTTAATATTACTTAATCCCATTTATCGGTGTTTAACGAGCGGGCCAGTCTTTGCCATCCAGCTCGATGTTTTTTAACTGGAGGTTGCCAATAAAATCAGGCACCGAATATGTCTTTCCCGGGCTTTTAATTTTTAGGTTTGCAAGGGTAAAATTGCTGAGTGTATATTGATCAGAGCTGTCAATTTTAATAAAGGTCTTGCAGTGCACGTTACAATCTCTGATCGTCAGATTACTGGCAGAGGAATGTGGCGGCTTGTGACCTTTCAGATCAAAAAATTGCCGCCAGGCACTGATTTCAAAAAAAGTACTGGCATTGCCGGTTATCCCATATACAGAAACATAATTATGCTTTTGAGGGGTATCAGGGCGCATTTTAAGATAAAACACCCTACCGCCATTCACCACGCAATTGCGTAGAATGACATTATAAGTAAAAACTGATTCACTACCCAGTGTCAGTGCAGGGCAATTCACAAACGTATTATTTTCAACAATAATGTTTTTATTCGGACCATTGTTGGGATCTTTATCTGCCGTGGGGCCTTTCCCGCCTTTAAGACAGAGACCATCATCATTGACAGAGACATAACAACCCTTAACCAATACATTTTGGCAAACATCCAGATCAATACCATCAGAACTTGGCGCCTTTACGGTAAATCCATTATTGGTTCCTGCAGCAATATGGACAGCCAGTATTTTAAGATGTTCGCATTTATAATAATGCGAGGTCCAAAATGGAGAATTAATCAAACTGACATTTGCGATCAATACATTTTTACAGTTGGATACAAATAGTAACCGCGGTCTTTGCTCATCCATATTGGTGCATTTTGGATTCCATTTGCGCCGCAGCCAAAATGCCTTCCAATAACGAAGACCATTTCCATTTACCGTTCCACCTCCAGTAAGTGAAAACCCGTCTACATGGTCCGCATTAATGATTGCCGCAAAATATTTAACAGTCTGGCCTTCAATTCTGGTGGAGATGACTTTAAAATCAGAGATATCATCACTTCCTTTAAGTGTAGCACCTTTGGCGATATATAACTTTGTATTGGGCTTAAAAAATAAAGAGCCCGTGAGTACAACGCCTTTTGGCAGCACAATTACCCCTCCACCTGCAGCGGAAGCCTTGTCAATGACCGCCTGTATTTTTTCCGTCTGTACCACTGTACTGTCTGCTGTCACGCCGTTTTTATACAGGTCGTATTGTGTACCCATTTGATCTAGCGCTGGCACTGTGGTCTCGGAGAACCACGCTGGGATAGCCGAGCCGTCTGGGAAATTATTTTGCGCATTCACTATGCAACTTCCTAATAACAAAATTCCTATTAAAAAGGTCGTCGTCCTCCAGAAGTGTCGACTAAAAATATGCCTGCCTCTATTTAGTTTTTGCGTCAAAATTTAAGTTTTTATGGATGAAGAAATCTGATTACAAATCAATCCCTATAAAATAAGTCGTCGATTACGCCCTTGTATTAATTTATAATTTGGCTAAAGTTAATCAAATTAATGGCCAGAGTGCTTAATTGGTGGCCAAAGTAGTCGCTGTGAGCCTTCAACTTCCGTAACCACCTTTTAATATTAAATATATTCAGTATTAATACCCGATATTTTGGGTATAAAAACCAGGTTTCACCTGCATCTGAGCGAGTGGAATCGGATATAGATATCGACCGTCTTTTACATTGGCCACATCGGTTCCGTCTGGATTATTGTACCGGTTAAACTTGGTAATGGTGGCAGATTTCCACTCATTCCAACGCACCAGATCAAACCACCTGACGCCTTCCCCCATCAGTTCTATTCTGCGCTCTTCTTTCACATAGGCCAATGCCTGCGCTGCGCTGCTAGCCGTTTCAGCTGTACAACCCGCACGTTCTCTGATCTTATTGACAATGGCCATAGCCCCTGTCGGATTTTTAGTGGAAAGAATTTCTGCATACATCAGCATTACATCTTCCAGCCGAATAATGGGCAAATTCACTCCCCAGTCATTATAATCTTTCATATCCGCTTCCGCATCGATAGACATGCCCAAAGCTGCGATTTTTCTAATTGAAGGCATAAATTTATAAAACATAGTTCGGGTGTCCACATTAACGATACTGCCATCCGAGAGTTTCAAGGTGTCCTTTGTCTGGGTATAGGCCGGAAAATTGGTTTCGGCGGCAAAACCCGTCAGAATGGAATAGTTATATCCACGTGCATCCCTATGGGTACTACCACCTGTGGTATATTCTTTATCAAAATCATACATCAAGGTCTTCTCTACAAAGATCGAATTGCCAAATATGCGTTGAGTAGTGTAAGAAAGTGGCAGTGCCGGACTAAAATCAAATATCGCCGTATTGCCGGTACCGCCTGTACGGTACTGAATCGCAAAGATGGAATATTTGTTATAATAGTCATCTGTAGGCATAAACTGTTTGCGCCACTCCGTACTGTCTGGCGCCCAGTATTTATCCCCATTGCTACTGGAATAATCCAAAACAGCTTTTAATTCTGTTTCAGCGAGCGACAATGCACTGTTATCATTAAAAGGAAAGCCTGCCATGGTCATATATACCCTGCCCAGCATTGCTTCTGCGGCGATTTTATCTGCCCGGCCACTTTTAGCAATGGAATTACCCGTATTATCCACCATGTCAGCAGAAACCGGCAGCAAATCAATTGATTGCTTTAGATCAGGGATAACAATTTTATTCAAGATATCTGAAGCGCTTGATTGTGGCACATTTTTTACATCAGCAGGGCTCATCTCTTTGTCAATCAAGGGTATATTCCCAAAAAGTCTGGCCAGTTCAAAATACGCCCAGCCTCTAAGAAAATGCGCTTCCCCTAAGAACTGATTTTTCATTTTATCATTCGTGCCAAAATCACACCCAGGGATCTTAGCCAGGGCAACATTGGCATTATAAATCACTTTATACCATTCATTCCAGACGCTATTAAAGGTCGCAATATCATTACCTGCCCTAAAAGTAGCGATCTCTGTATAATCGCGTAAACCGTCTGAGATCGGCGTCACCCAGACATTATCAGAGCGAACCTCAGACATATATAGGTATTCATCATTGGCCAGATTTCTAAGTCCGGAATAAATACCGATGATCCCTTGTTCAGATTGCGCTGGCGTCTGATAGAACCCGTCTGAACTCAGTAAGTTAGAAGGAGGTACATTCAACTCCTTTTTACAGGAGGTGATCATCATTAATGCTGTAGCAACAAATAACAGCGTCTTACTATTGAATATCGTTTTCATTATAATTCATTTAATAAGGTTAGAAAGTAATATTTATCCCCATGGTGCAAATCCTTGGAATCGGGTAACCACCATAGTCCAATCCAAGCGCACTCTGCCCGCCCGGTACAGAGCTGGAAGCCGTATTGGCCGCTTCGGGGGAATAACCTTCATAATAACCATCCCATTTGATCAGATTCTCAACAGAGACAAATACCCTGGCATTAGAGATCGTCTTGGTTTTGAAAGGAATGGTATAACCCAAGGTCACATTTTTAACTCTCAGGTAATCAGAAGAATATAACCATCTGGAATCAAGCGTTGTACCGGTAGTGGTACTAAGGATATAAGGTGTCTTACCGTCACCTGGATCATCCTCAGACCACCAGGCATTACGCCATCTGCCCATCATATTAGAAAGTGCGCCCATACTGGGTCTGTCAATGGCGCGACCGATTACACCAAAAATCTTTCCACCGGTCTGTGCCGTAAGTAATATAGACAGATCAAAATTCTTATAAGAAAAGGTATTGGTCATGCCATATACCGCCGTAGGGGTCGGGCTGCCTAAATAATCCCTGTCATCCTCTTTGGTAAAAATACCATCCCCGTTTACATCTCTGTATCTGATATCACCCGGTTTGATTGTTTTGCCTTCAAAGGTGACGGGTGTACCGCCATGAGCGGCACTATAATCGTCAATCTGTTTTTGGTTCATCCACACGCCCACCGCATCATACATATAAAAAGTATTGATCGGTCTGCCCACTTCCAAAATATTAGAAGGATTATTACCATCAAATCCAGAGTATACAGGCGTATTGTCCGTTCCCAGTGATTTTACCTTATTATTATTAAAGGCGACGTTTAAGGAAGTATTCCATTTAAAGGCACCCGTTGTATTCGCAGAATTCAGCTCGATTTCAAAGCCATGGTTGCCTATGGATCCCAGGTTGTCCCATGTGGTTGTAAATCCTGAAGCACCCATGGTAGGCACTTCATAAAGCAGATCTTTGGTAACTTTTGTATACCAATCCAGTGATAATTGCAATCTGTTGTTCAAAAAGCCTAAGTCTGCGGCCAGATCCGTGCTGCGCGTTTTTTCCCAGCCCAGGTCTGGATTCCCCAAAGAGTTGGCACTATAACCAGCGGCACCACCATAAGTCACAGCCGTGAGTGAGGCATAAGCAGCCGTTGAACTGATCGAGTTGTTTCCTGTGACACCATAACTACCCCTTAATTTAAAAGTGTTCCACCAGGATAGACCCATGTTTTGAAAGAAATTTTCATTGGAGATAACCCAACCCGCAGAAACGGCGGGAAAAGAACCCCATTTATTTTCCGCACCAAATACAGAGCCCCCGTCATAACGCAGACTGGCGGAGAGCAAATACCTGCTGTCATAGTTATAGGCAAACCTGCCAAAGGCAGAGTTTAGTTTATTAGGCGTTGCTTGAGTGACATTGGAGGTCCCTACCGTCAATGTACTTCCATCAAATGAATACAGAATAGCATCATTAGGGAATGGCTTATTAAAAGATTGATTCGTTGAAAATCCAATATTGCTTTGCTCTGAAGAAGCGCCCAACATAGCACTAATAGAAGACTTACCAAAGGATTTATCGTAATTAGCCAGTGCCTGCAGTAATGTATTCCAGGTGCGCGCTGTGTTGTGCGCTCCGGAAGAACTGGAGCCTTCGCCTTTTGCCCAGTTACTGCTGGTACTGGTAAATGAATACGTAGACCCGCCCAGATCATAATAATTTGTGGAGGCTGATAACTCTATTTTTAATCCATCCAGCGGTGTTGCCCTCACAAAGGCGTTACCCATAATGCGTAGATATTCATCATGACGAATATTGGTACTCATGATAAAAGTAGGGCTTGATGTTGAACCAGCCCAGTCGTATTTTTCATTCGGTTCAACATTGGTTAAATAACCAACCCCCAGTTCTGAGACTGGAGTAGAAGAGAGAACATGGTGCGTCTGAGCGTCTTTACCGTTGGCTCTGCCGGAACCATCCCGACGAATAAAGGTAGGAGCCAGGGTCATGCCCGCTGTAAGGAACTTATTGATTTTGGATTCAATATTCATGCGGAAGGTAAAGCGGTCATAATCTGTACCAGTAGCAATCCCTTGCTGCTTCATATAGCCGCCGGAAAACAGATACCTGGTATTGTCCGATCCGCCAGAAACATTTACATTGTAATCCTGGATAGGTGCATGTCTGTAAAACTCATCCTGCCAATCCAACAGATCCAGACTCCCGGCATCCGCAGTATAAGTATGTGCAGATTTTGTAGCGTCGCTTACGTAATTAAACCAACGATCGTCAAAAACATAATTAAAAGAAATGGCACTTCCCTCTTCAATGCCTAAATTCGCCAGTCTTGTTGCATTGTCATCTTTAATGGACGCTCCGGTGACGCCCTTAGCAGCTGCATCCTTTAAATAAACCGCATCATTATATTTGATCCTGAATTCCATCCATTCCTTTGCACTCAAAATATCCAGCTTCTTTTCCAGAGACTGAATCCCATAGGTCTGGCTATAGGCAATCTTGGGTTTACCGCTCTTACCTCTTTTGGTGGTGACAATGACCACACCATTGGAACCGCGGGATCCATAAATGGCCGCAGAGGCTGCATCTTTCAAAACCTCAATAGAGGCAATGTCTGACGGATTTAATCCAGCCAGCGTATTAATCGGCACCCCGTCTACCACATATAACGGATCAGAGCTTGCATTGACGGAGGCCGCACCACGCACCCGGATTTCCATATCAGCGCCTGGTTCACCGGTTGTTGTACGAACAGTCACACCAGCCAGTTTACCTTGCAGCGCAGATTCAGCCCGGGCTAGCGGCCGGTCTTTAATATCCTTAGCATCCATCCTGGCAACAGCGCCTGTTAAATCAGTTTTCTTAACGGAACCATATCCGATAACGATGACCGAATCAGCATCCACGACAGCAGGCTGCATTACAATTTTGATGCTTTCCCCTGTAACGCTTACTGTTTGATTCTGATAGCCAATACTGGTCACAATCAGGGAGGCATTTTGCGGCACCGACATTTCAAAAGCACCATTGGAATCTGCTATTTTATATTGCTGTTTGCCTTTTAGCTGGATCGTTGAACCTGGTAAAGGCTGGCCAGTTTCGTCCACCACGATTCCCTTCACATTAATTGTCTGCACCTCTTGAGCCAACGTTCTGGCGGGGCTCAGCACGAACAAGGTTATTGCCATCAGAAACAACCCTTGTATAAAAAGGATTTTGTTTTTCATTGTTAAAAAATTGTGTTGATGTTTGTTTGCAACGCGTTAAAAAATAAGATAATACAATTCAAATTGGATGACAGCCTGTGTCCATAATAACTGGTTAATCTGTCAAACATTTAATCCATTCAATTCAATCATTATTAGCCGCTTTCAGGCCATCCTGCCACATTTTTAACTATTTTGAGAGGTGACGTTAATAAATGTGCATGTGCTAACGAAGATATGTAAGTGTAGAGATGGAACTATCCTGTACCATCCTGCTTTTAGTCGGATAATTATGCAATCGTTGCCGGGAATCCTACGCAACAAATAAAACCGATTGCTCGGAAAATAATTAAGAAAAAATCAATCAATCAGTTCTAAAAGAAAGCTTCACAAAAAGTGGATTCTTATCCTTAAAAAGATTTTAAAAAATATTTTTAAGCATGCACTAAAAAGCGGAAGCTGTGTTTTATTAAATAAACACAGCTTCCGCTTTTAATTTTTAAAAATTTCCTGAAACTTATTTTTACAGTTCTTCCGACCGTTATTTAGCTATTTCACGATAAAATTCGGCAAATCCTTTGTCGATTCACAACCTAACTGGATCATTACCTGACGCAATTGATTTTTTAGAATATTGATCGTATGTGTTCCACCCTCGGCACCTAAAGCCCCGACACCATACATAAAGGAACGTCCCATAAAGGTAAACTCTGCACCAGCTGCCATAGCACGGGCGACATCCGGACCGGAACGCAGACCGCTATCGATCATAACTTTGATCTTATCCTTGTAAGTCAAGACTCGTTGCAGCGAATGAACGGAAGACTCAGCGGCGTCTAGTTGTCGGCCACCATGATTGGACACAATGATTCCATCCAGTCCCAGCTTTACCACCTTTTCCGTATCTTCCTGTGTAACGATGCCTTTGATGACCAGTTTTCCTTTCCATTTATCCCGGAGTGCCGCGACTTTATCCAGATTCAGTTTGCCATTAAAGGTTTTATTCATAAACAACCCCAGATGATGCATATTCATCCCCTTGGGGATATAAGGAAGTAAGGTTTCAAATTTAGGGGTGCCGTGCAGTAAGGTGCGGATAGCCCAATGTGGACGGCCCATAATCTGCAGGACATTGTGCAGCGTCATTCTGGGCGGCATAGAAAGGCCATTTTTAATCTCTTTGGAACGATATCCAAATGCTGGTACATCACTTAGGATAACAAGCACCGGACAATTATCTGCTGCGCGTTTCAAGATTTTGTCTCTCAGATCATCTTCTTGAGGATGATACAGCTGAAACCAGGCCTTACCTTCTGTAATTTCTGCCACCTTTTCTATGGAACTGGTGGACACCGTACTTAAACAAAAGGGCACATTCTGTTCAAAAGCTGCTTTGGCCAGGATTTCTGGAGAACCTGGCCAGACAAGCCCCTGTAATCCAACCGGCGCAATCCCAAAAGGGGCGTCATAAACGTGGCCAAAAAGTTCTGTTTTCAAATTCGGTACTTTATTACCAGATAGATAATAAGGCAACAGTTCTACTTCTCTTAATTCCTTTGTATTCTTATCCAGATTAATTTCCTCGTTACAGGCACCGTCCAGATAATCAAAAGCAAAACCAGGTATTTTTTTTCTTGCTTTTGCCCTTAGATAATCTACTGAGGGGTAATTGGTATTATATCGCGTATCCATAATTTTTTAATAAAACGGCGTATTTTGGTGAACAGCCCAATTTATGCAAATGTAATCCGATTCACCGAAAAATATTTAATAAACCTCATCAAACCTAAGCAAGCCTATGCTTTGTTGCGTTTTCAGTCGGTCGCACAGGTTTTCATAGAAATTGCATAAAAAGGCGCTGAATAATATTTCAGATCAATGATATCATTGGGTAATTGCCTGTTATTCCAGCTTTCATGGATCGCGAGTGCTGTACCAAGCGCCGTTGCCTGTGCCATAGAAGCCGCATACACCTCAATTTCTGGGAAAACGGCAGCTAACAAATTCATATAGATGGCGTTTTTACCAAAACCGCCATCCACAAATATCTTTTTGGTAACGCCTTTTTGTAAGATGATGGAGGTACTGGTAAATTGTTCTGAAACAATAAACATCATCAGCGCATGGTAGGCCTCTTTTGCATTTTCAAAATTATCTAAAGAGATATCTTCAAAACTATTGCCATCCAGGATTTTGGAGCTATTTAGTTTATTGATAACGGTTCTGTCATATTCTGCATTCCTTAAAGTATCCATGGTCACATGAAAATGTGCCACAATACGATTAGCCTGCTGTTCATGCTCATAGCCGGCAAATAGCCTGGCTGCTTTAACGGGCGTACCTTTATAGCTGATATAACACAGACAATTTTGCCTGATCTCTTCCTCCGTTAGCGAACTATGATTAAAAGGATTCAAACTAATACACCAGGTTCCGGTAGAAATCAAAATAAAGGGTTCCGTAAAATTAGCCAAATAGGGAATGAGCGCTGCAGAACTATCATGCAGCCCTATACCGGCAGCAATCCCGTATTTATTTTCCGTAGCAGGCAATACCTGATCCGAAGGAAATAAGGGCGCCAGTTTTTTATCAAGTCCTTCATCCAGTACCCACCTATGGTAATCCTGCCTGCCCAGATCCCAAAGCTGGGTGTGACATCCCAGACTGGTAATATCTGAATAGTATTTTCCGGTAATCAGTGAACTCAGATATTGCGGCAAATGCAGCGCATAATGTATTTTTTTAAATAAGTCTGGTTGTTCGCGCTTGATTCGATATAATTGAAGGCCGGCGTTCAGGCTGCCTGAGGCAGGAGAAGCGGTTTTAAGTGCCAGTTTATCTGCCCCGCCGTAACCGTCGTACAATTCTTTTTCTAAATCCTTAGGGTAGGGTTTTAGATAATTATATAAAGGCGCTATTGGTGTCCCTTTTTCATCAATGTAAACCAGGCTGGCACCATAAGAGCTGATATTGACCGCTCTAATCTGAAACTTTCTTTTCTTCAGTAACTCTTCTAAACCGTTTAATATAAAATCCTTCAGGCTGTTTATATCCTCGGTGGGAAAACCATCCTCGTCTTTGGTTTCTGGTAAACATTCGGATTTTTCAAAAACAATCCGGTAATGCTCATCAAATAAAAAGATTTTCTTATTCGTTTTCCCTATATCAAATAATGCAATGACTGGTATTTTGTCCATAATCTGTTTTTACAATCCCGTGGTTTGAGAATCTACGCCTCTTTCTTTGATCAGCTGTTCTCTTACACCTAGTTGTCTGTATAAAGTAAGTGGCTGCAATGCCCCGCCAGCTCTTTTCCTGGCCTCAGCCACTAGCGGTCTTACATCTGTCCTGAATGCATTTTGCAGAATCTCCTGCGCCTGGGCGACATCGCTGTTTGCTCTTGCCGCTTCCAGGGCCTTTTTATCTACCATAAGCGCCTGTGCATAAGCGGCCATAATAGCATCTACTGACTGCAATAAATCCTCTAAAGGATCCTTAACATTATGGGAGGCATCAATCATCCAACCCAGATCCTTTGCATGATTCATTCCCCTGGCATCCATCCCATCTACCAATTCGTTGAAGATCAAAAAGAGTTGATATGGCTTGATACTGCCAGCGGTCAGATCATCATCCCCGTATTTGGAGTCATTGAAATGGAAACCACCAAGTTTGCCTTCATTTAAAAGCAAGGCAACAATTTGTTCGATATTGGCATTTGGCAGATGATGACCTAAATCTACCAATGTATATGCTTTTTCTCCTAGTTTACTGGTATATAACAGCGACTGTCCCCAATCACCCACGGTGGTGGAATAGAAATTAGGCTCAAAGGCTTTATATTCTACAAAAACCTTCCAGTCCTCAGGTAAAGCACTATAAATTTCCTGGAGGCTTTCCAGCGTATTATTAAAAGCGTTTCTAAAACTCAACTGTCCCGGGAAACAGGAGCCGTCAGCTAACCAAACTGTCAGCGCTTTGGATCCTAACTCTACGCCATGTTTAATCACTTCTATATTGTGCTCAATCGCCTGTTTTCTGACAGCTTTATCCACATTTTGCAATGAGCCAAACTTATAGCTGAGGAGTTGACCTGGCTGATCCTGGAAAGTATTGGAGTTCATCGCATCAAATTTGATCCCACTGTCTGCGGCCACTTTTTTAATAGCGGCATAATCTTTAGGAACATCCCAGGGTATATGCAGTGAAATAGAGCCACTATTGCGGTTGAGTGCATGCAGAAGTCCTACATCCTCAATTTTCTCTTCCAGTGTAGCTGGAGCTCCTCCAAAGTGGAACCGGCCAAAGCGGGTGCCGCCGGCACCCAGTGCCCAGCTGGGGATACCAATCTGAAAATCAATTAATTTACTTATAATCTGCTCTACACCATCTATTTCCGACGAGATGTATTCAAAACGTTTTGTATGTCCCGCTAACAAACCTTCGTTAAATGTAGCAATTTGTTGTTTATCTATACGCATAAGTCATTCTTTTAAAAGTTTAGAAAAGGAAGATTATTTTGCACAAAGTAAAAGTGAAGCTACTGTCTGCCTTGGCAGACACACCCATTCCCACTTTCGGGTGAATAACCCCAATTACCTCGCGCAAAATAATACAGTCTCTTTAAAAAAGAAACTTCTTCCACCCACTATTCAAAACCATATACAAAACAAATTCTTAGATTCTATCTTATTTACCTTACAAAGGCCATCGCTACTCCACCATCCACATTTAAAATGTTGCCAGTGGATTTATTTAACAGCCCACCTACAAATGCATAGCAGGCGTCTGCGATATCCTCAGGTAAGATAATCTCATTTAGAAGCGTTCTTTTTGCATAGTATGCAGGAAGCTCTTCTACGGTAATGCCATAAGCTTTGGCACGGCCTTCGGCCCAACCACCTGCCCAGATATTACTATTGGCGATCACTGCATCCGGATTAACCGTATTGACGCGGATTTTATCCTTGCCCAGTTCTGCAGCTAGTAGCCTGGTCAGATGTGCCTGTGCAGCCTTAGCAGAGCCATAACCCGCATTATTAGGTCCGGCGACAACGGAGTTTTTAGAAACGATATTAATAATATCTCCTCCTATATCCTGCTTGCGTAGGACGACAGCTGCTGCTTTAGAGACCAGGAACTGACCTTTTACCAATATATCGTAGAGTCTATCCCATTCCTCAATAGAATGGTCCTCAATTGCTTTAGAGATGCTGATGCCTGCATTGTTTACAATAATATCCACTCCGCCAAATGCCAGGGCTGTGCTGTTAAATGCATCAATAATGCTTTGATTATCCGTTACGTTTAGCAATGTTGAAGCAACACTGTCCTTTCCATACTGGCTTTTAAATTCCTCTACTGCACCTTCCAGCCTTTCTCCATTAATATCATTTAAGATGACGCAGGCGCCTGCCTCAACAAACTTTTTGGCAATTGCTTTACCAATGCCCCCGGCACTACCTGTTATCAAGGCAATTTTGCCGCTTAATGATTTAGGTTTAGGCATACGCTGCAGTTTTGCCTCTTCCAGTAACCAGTATTCGATATTGAAGGCTTCCTGACGTGGCAGCGAAGTATATTCAGAAATCGCTTCTGAACCACGCATTACGTTAATTGCATTGATATAAAATTCTGCAGCTACTCTTGCCGTCTGCTTATCTTTTGAGAAAGTAAACATCCCTACACCTGGATAAAGAATAACCACCGGATTAGCATCCCGGATAGCAGGGCTGTTGGGGTGTTTGCAAGTCTCATAATAATCCTTATACATGGCCCGATAATCCTCAAATAAAGGCTGCAGCTTTTCTTTAATGGCCTTAACATCACTTAGATCTTCATCTGGTGCCAGGTTTAAGACCAGTGGAGAGATCTTTGTTCTTAAGAAGTGATCCGGGCAACTGGTCCCTAAAGGCGCCAGTCTGTCTAAATCATTGGAGTTGATAAATTCCAAAACTCTGTCATCATCTGTAAAATGTCCCAGCATTTTACGTTCAGAAGAGCAAAAGCCTCTAAGAATAGGCGCCAGGCTTGCAGCCTGAGCGGTACGCTGAGCTTTTTCCAGAGAGCTGATTTTCTGGCCACCAAATACAGGTTTGTCTTTACCGGTATGGTCTTCAATGTATTCTGCGCAACGTTCAATGACTTCCAGCGTATTTAGGTAACTTTCATAAGCAGTGTCACCCCATGTGAATAGACCGTGAGAACCTAGCATTATACCACGAATCCCGGGATTTTCATCCAGGCACTGTTTTAATTGTAAGCCCAGATCAAATCCAGGTTTTTGCCAGTCGACCCAGCCAATAGTGCCATTAAAAAGTTCTTCAGTAATCCTTTTGCCATCCTTGGCAGCCGCAATAGCAATGGCTGCATCCGGGTGTAAATGATCGATATGTTTAAAGGGCAGAAAACCATGGAGTGGTGTATCAATACTAGGGGCTTTGCTGGCCAGATCATAAATACAATGGTTAAATAAACCAACCATTTCATCTTCATGTTCGATTCCTCTGTATATATTCTTCAATGCTCTTAATCTATCAACGTATAATGCAGCCAGGCCACTTCTCTTCATGGTTCCCAAATCTCCACCGCTGCCTTTGACCCACATTACTTCAACTTCATTACCCGTCAATGGATCTTTTGCCATTGCTTTACAAGAAGTGTTGCCACCTCCATAATTGGTGAGACGAAGGTCAGCACCCAACAAATTAGAACGGTAAACTAATAGTGCAACTTCATCTCCTGCCAATTTTGCGGCAGCTTCGTCGTCCCACAGGTAGCTAACATGTTTAAATTGTGTTTTAACTTCAGACATATGAATTTTCTTTTATTTTTGTTTTAATGATGTTCTTTTGTTTATTTAATTTTCACCTGTTTTTATTTTAAAGAATTACCATAACCGACTACCAATACAGAAATGACAATCAGGGCAATTCCTGCAATAATAGTGGCATAAGTCTTTTTGGTTACTCCTTTCCATTCTTTCAATGCCAATCCCCATAGATTAGCTACCAGGATAATAAAGGCCATGTGCAGGATCCATGAGCTGGGACCATTACCCATCCTACTCTCACCCATCCCGTAAAAGAAGAACTGTAAAAACCAGGTAGTACCGGCCAGTGCACAAAAAAGATAGTTCTTTACCAGCGGCGTTTTCTTATTGGTATAATCCCCAAAAGTCTTATTGCGGGCATTGAGCGCCATACACCAGATAAGGTTCGTTGTAAGGCCACCCAGTAATATTAGAATATAGGTGACATTATTTTGGAAGAGAAATTCTCCCTGGCCGGCGTGGGTCAATTTCCAAATATCATTGGCTTCAGTGGCCATGGATTTTCCGGCGTCGATTCCAAAAGCAAAACAGGCGCTTAAGATGCCAGAAATAATCGCCACCGTTAGTCCCAGGCCAATTTTGTATTCTTCCTTTTTCTTGAGCTCGGTGTCTTTTTGTAAGTCTTTGTCTTTCAGCATTCCCGCTTTACCACAGACGATGATACCAAAAACGCAGATTAAAATTCCTATCAAAACGGTCTGCCCCCATGTATTGTGCAAAAGATCTGAGAAAGAATCATGGCCGGCAGAAGGATAAAAATTATAGTAGATGGAAGGAATCAATGAACCAAATACGGAACAGAGTCCCAGAATAATAGTACTTCCTAGTGCCACACCCAAATATCTTACCCCTAAGCCATAGGTTAATCCGCCTATACCCCATAGCACACCAAAAATATAGGTTACCGTCAGGGTTTGGCTATCTGCATGGCTGATTATGCCCATAAAGTTAGGTATGGTCAGCCAGGCAGCCAGAAAGGGTATCAGTAGCCAGGAGAAGATACCTCCGGCGATCCATAGAGACTCCCAGGCCCAGCCTTTTACTTTCTTATACGGGATATAAAAGCTTCCCGAAGCAAATCCTCCCAAAAAGTGATAAATGATCCCAAAGATTAATTGCATAAAGAAGGGTTAGAAGATTCTATAATTATATTTTTCAAAAATAAACTTATGATTGTTTATGACTATCCTGTGCCATCCTGTTCCAAATACACATTCCAGTCAATATTATAATTTCTTTAAGGGAGTCAGCGTTACAGGACCTGCTAATCCTGAAGGTTTTATGTCCCAATTAATGGTGGTAAACAGTCCGTCAGGGCCTCTGTTTTCCCCGTCATGCGCCGGAAAATTAATATTGTAGAACTTTTTATAAACCAATCCACTCCTATCCATATAATGAATCCGATTGGCCATCAGATTGGAGACACGAATCTCCAAATGATTATTGGTTTGCAATAATTTAGCGTCAATATTGACCGTAAAATCCGGTCCGATAAGGGTCGCTATTTTTTCACCATTTAAAAATACCACAGCATTTTCCTTAACAGTGCCCAGATCCAGGCGCCAGCTATTGACACCAGTAGCGCCCATCGGCTTTTTAAAATTAGTTGCATAGGTGGCTGTTCCTGAGAAATTAAGTGCATTGGTATCCGAAAGACTAGTCCAGTACGCTAATCTATGCATAGTGACCGCTTTGGGCAGCACAGGTCCGCCTGTATTAAAGGAGAGCTGCCAATTGCCCTTTAAGGCAATAGGCGCTCCTGCAATCTTTGTATACGGATACGCCTCGCCTTTGAGTTCTGTATTGCTGGCTTTAATAATAACGCTCTCCCAGGGTTTTAGTTGCAAAAAGACGGAAGTCTTTCCATTAGCCTCTTTTCTTACACGCCCCAATCCTGTTTTTAGGTTCATGGCACTATATAATGCATAAGATACTGCCTTATCCGTCGCTATGGATACCCAGCCTTCAAAGGCGGTATCACTGCGATTATTGATAAAATAATATTTGCCCTCGTTTTTACCTTCCTTATAGCTTTTGCGTACAAAGCCTAAGTTTCCGCCGTCACCAATAGATTCTCGTCTAATCCCGCCAGCCTTTAATAAAGAGGCAAGATCGCTTCCCATTATCACCTTTCCTTTGCCCAAAACAGCCTGTTGGGTGCCATTATTGCCTCCAGAAAATTGAAGCGAAGCGATCAGATCATTAAAAGCCTTTTGACGCTTACTTAAATCGCTCAGGCCATTGACGTCCTTTGGCAGATGATCATATACTAATATTGTAGCCCCTGCTTTTGTCAACTGTAAGATTTTCTCAAAAGTAGCTTCGGGTATATAATGAACTGCAGATAATAATATGGTCTGGTAATGACCTCCATGGCTATTAATTCCCTTTTCATCATAAGCTAATTGGGCAATTTGATGATCAGAGATAAAATCAAAGCTGTAACCATGGGTATTCATCCACTCAGCATTGGCTTTAAATGCTGTCCCTTCAAAGCCCTTCATTCCATCATAATGGTTGAGCAGTGCCCTTCCTTTTTGGGCATAACTGTCATATAATGGAAAGTATTGCAACAGGTCATTATCTGGCTGACTATTTTGTAGGAAAGACTGACAATGCGCGATGTATTCATTTAAGGCCGCAAAATTGTTCCACTGTGGATTGGTCGGCTGAAAATGAACTGCCGCATAAAACATCCAGCCTGGCCAGGTAGCAGTCATTGGCGAATAGGCCACGCCGTGATAGAAAATATGGTTGACTCCCCCAAGAAAATAAAGATCGATGGCTTTTTTAACATCGGCTAAGGAGGATAAAAAGTGATCTTTTAACCAGGTAGCTGATTCAGAGGACGTAAGCGCTTTGCCCATGACATTGGCTGCAGAGGAAGCAAATTTAAAACGTAATTCATCCTCTCCTTCTGTTTCCGGGATATCCACGGCGCTATAGAGATCCAAAATGTTTGCGGGTGAACCATGGGACTGGTTACGAATAATCTTTCCTTTTGATTTGCCCCAGTTTTCCCACTTTTCCGTAAAGTGTTCCAGCAGTAATTCTCCGATGGTTTGTCTATAATCTGACAAGACTCTGGCGGCCTCCTCACTATGGTTATTTTTATCCAAAAGTTCCGGCAAATAATCTTTTAAATCATAGCCACGGCGCTGCTTAAATTCTGCAAATAGCCCAGGTGTAAAATCCGCTTGTCCGGAAGCGTCATCTACTTCATAAGAATCATTAAAAAAGCCTCTGAGTCCATCCAGGGAATTTCCATTAAATGCACTATCAAAATGCGCCAGATAATGATCTACAGCTTTCAAAGAAAAATGATCAATGACAAAACCTTCACCGCCCGGAGCTGCTCTTTCTACCATTTTACCATGTAATCCCTGAAAAATTGCATACAATTGATAACCGTTTTCGGGTGCCTTCCAATCAAGATGTCCGCTTTTATCTACCAGGTGGATCAAATCAGTCGCCTTTCCAGCTTTATCATAGCCAATTAAGGCAACAAGCGGAATATACTCGGGAAACCTTACTTGATCCAGGGCCCATTTTTGTAGATTATGGCTACCGTTTAATTTTATTGGGTTTTTGATCAGGGAGATATCCACGGCTGGGCGGTGTTCGCCACGCACTAATGTCTTTTGCAAAAACCGAATGGGCTCCGTTACGCTTTCTCCCTTTTGAAGTGTATACTGCTTAAATTCCATGGACTTACTGGCATCAGCGTCAGTTACCCAAGGGCCTCCAAAAGGCCATCCTGTCGCATTGGCCAGATCGATACCCAGATCCAGCTTTTTGCCTTCTGCCAGCGTATAATCAAATACCTGCATCCACCTTTTGGATAAAAACAGGATATTTTTTAACTCTTCACCCTTTACGCCATAAATAGGCGTGATTTCCAGGCCACCAAGACCGGCATCCTTATATAAATGCATTACATCTGAAAGATTTTTTTCATCCACAGCACTACCTTCCCACCACCAACGGGCCCACGGTTTATTTTGCTGAGTAATATTGGGCCATTTAAGTGGTGTCTGAGATTGCACTGCAGAAGCTGATTGGAGTTGGGCACGTGCTCCACTGCCGAAGGCTAAAAGAGAAGCAAAAAGTAGTCCCAGTCCTTGTCCACTTATTTTGCAACGAATTGCAGTTGCCAGGTTTTTATTTAAACAATTATAAGGAAGCATAAATTGTAGCTTGATATTAAATGTTGAATAATTAAATCATTTGAGCCATATAAAAGAATGTTCCATACTGCCTGCACCAAAAACCAAGTGAACATTCGTTAAAGATGGAACTACTGCAATTATAAAACTAAAAAACTAACCAACTATCCCGTACTGTCCTGTACAAGCATCAAACAAACCAATTATGGGCATAAAAAATGATTAGCAATCAAAGAATAAGCCCCCTATCAACCCATCCATTATGGTAAATAATGGCAGTCATCTGTGAAAAAGTTATCAATAAGGGGATAACTATTTGGATAAAGATTTTACCTATTGAATCAGCAGCAGCATTTAAGGCTAAATTACCTAGAACAACACACGCAATCACAATATATTGTGATTTTTGGATACTTTAAGTTCAAAAAAGCATAAAAACAACCTTAAATCACAATATATTGTGATTTAAGGTCTAAATAAAGAGAAAAGTGATTAAATTTGAACTAAAATCACATTATAATGTCAGTTTCTGAATTAGGCAAAATAATAAAAGAGCGAAGAAAGATCTTACGAGTTACGCAACCACATTTGGCGGAACTAGCTGAAATAAGTGTAAACACCTTATCCAAATTGGAACGCGGGGAGAATAACCCAACAATAAACATAATAACGAAAATTGCAGATATTATCGGTATGGAACTAAGTTTACAAATCAAAAAAGTATAATTAAATGAGAGCCATAGAAATATATTTTAAACGGGTTTTAGCGGGAGTCCTCATTGAAGAAAACCGAAACCACTATGTCTTCAGATACGAAGACGGTTATTATAAGGATCCAAATAAACCGGCTATCAGTTTAACAATGCCCAAAACCCAAAAGGAATACAGCAGTCCCTATTTATTCCCGGTATTTTCAAATATGTTAAGCGAGGGGCAAATAGAAAATTGCAAAGCAGACTATTGCACATAGACGAAAACGATGATTTCGGCATCTTAATGGCAACGGGCCAATATGATACAATAGGAGCAATCACCATAAAAAAGATAGATCCATCAATGAACTTAACTTATTTTTTATCACTACAAGTTTAACTTTGACTCATTCCTAAAATAAAATTTTTTTTCGACAACTCTCCTACTAACAATCTGAATTATCAATAACAAGGTTATTAATAACGATCTTATTTTGACAAATGATACATTAAGTACAACAAAAATTAAAACAGTAAAAAAAATCAACAACAAAATCAAAATACAAATCAAGCCAACTTTCGAAGCATAAAAACTAGGCTTCAAAACAATTTTATGGTCAGTCTGTAAATTCTTAGTATGTTGCGAAATTTTTAATAATAATTCATCCAAGAACCCATCTACAATTGCAAAAGGCTGTAGCTTAGAATCCAACAAAAACGAAAAACATACCATTTTCATTTCCTTTAAATAAAAACAAAACTCACAATACTTATATGGGATATTTTTAAACTTAACACTTTTAATAGATGAAAACCCCAATATAATCTCATCCGGAGGCTTACGAGAACTGAAAAAAATAGCACCAACATCCAAACCACTAATTTTTAAAAAGTCTTCGCCAATTTCCAAATGTATAATAGAAATATACAATGCCTTAATTTTATTTAAGAAAAATAATGGTGCAAACTGCATCAAAATAAGAATTATTTCAAAGAACTTATTTGGACAATAACTAATACATAATTCCAAAACAATAAAAACTACAACGGCAGGTAATCAAATGCCAAAACATTTTATATCGATAAATGACAGTATATTCAATTTCAAAATTAAAAACCAAAAATAGGCAGAATATTCATTATATATTCAACATACCTCGCAGTCCATATTCAAATGGAAAATCAACAACTATACAAGCCACCAAATATCACTTTAATGGACCACCTTAGACGGTATCGATGAGCCTCAATCTGTCCTTTAATGTACATATCTATATAAGTCTGTACTAAAATAGCAGTAAGACCAAATTTCGATCAGCCAACTTATTACCTTTTATGCCAATTTCACTGCTCAAAACCTAGAAATATTATTTTTGCTAGGCCAAAAAATATCAGTTAAAAATGGGCAAGAAAATATTTGAAATAACAGCATAAATAAAAAATAAAAATAAGTTAGTTATTAGTATTAATCCTCTATATGATTAAACTCTTATTTAATTTTTTATATAATAGAGGGTCAAAACCCATTGAAGTCTTCCAACCATAAAATTAAAATGGGGATATAGGGACTAATCAAAAGAATACAAATAATAAAATTTTTTATCCTACGTCTTTTTAAATCAGAATATTTATTAAAAAAAATCTCCATCACCTTTAAATATTTTCCACTGTTAAAAAAATAGCTTTTTACAACAAAGAAAACCACTGCTCCAAAAAACAAAAAAATCAACAAAAATAAATATTCAGGCATATCCTTAAAAAGAACTTCTCCAAAAATAGTTCTAATTATTAAAGTAGCGATTATAGGGATATAAATAGCTAAAGACGAACAAGTAGCAAACCAAGGATACACTTTTCGCCCTCTTTTCTTCATCAATAAAAAATGCCAATAAAGGCTAGTTAAAAACAAATCAATCAAACAAATCTTATCCATTCTTTAGGAAATTATGGAAAATCCAGAATTATAACATCCCCTCAAAAAATTAAATTATAAAAATCAGAAAATGTTTGAACCAAAATAAATAAAACAAAGGAATGAAGACAAAAATAATCTTTCTCCATTTAGCCACAATATATTCCCTTATATAAATTTAAACAAATTTAAGATAATTATAATTTTAAAAAAAATAAAATTTTAGCAACACAAATGCAATCAGCGCAAATGATAAAAAATCTGACAAAATTAGCTTCAGGTATACACTTCATCTTAAATAACAATCCAAAAACAACTTTTAATAGTAAAGCTACTGAAAGCGCCTAAACCATTCCAAGAGAGAGACCGCCTTAAAACCATGGGAATATAAGTCTACTATTTCTTCCAGTCATAAAAAATGTAAGTAAATACCAATTAAATCCAAAATATTCATCTCATTAAAACAAATTAAATTAATCATTAACCACCTCAAGCATGCTGTTTAAAGGTTTATACCCCTTCATTCTTTCATACGTAACCTTGTCATTTTCTCTTTTAAGAAATAATGTAATAATAATAGAAATTGAGATAAGACTAAATGGAAATTTATCAGGCTTATAAATCAGCATCAAAATAATAAATAAAAGATCCAAAACCAATAAACTAAATAACGCAAATTTCCCCCAATTAGTCAATAGAAAGCCCCTTCTTAATTTCACCTTCTTTTCTTCATCACAGGTAGCATTATAATTGTAACAATAATTTAAAAATAAATTAAAGACACTTAATTCATTTTTTGCCAATTCTTCTTTCTTATCCACAAAGCTTATTTCCTTAACAAAATATCTTCCTTTAAAATACAAATCTAAATTAGTATACCCACTTTGAGTAAAATAGATCTTAAAAGCATTTATATCTTCCCAATAAAAATCCAATGTTTTAGTATAAAAACACCAATTTTTATTATAAAATACAACCTGCAGCCCATCGTCCTTAAAAATAAGATTAACATCTACCATAAAACGGGCTCTAACTTTCTTCTCATAAAAAAACGGAATTACAGTAATAGCGCAGTAACCTAGAACAGCGATGGATGTAGCATTAAATTTTACTGCAACAAATACCAATATAAGGAACGCCACAACAAAAATTAAAATGCAACAAACAAACATTTTAAAAGGCTTAAAAACTTTAGATTTATATCGATATTCCATAAATTAACTAAAATAATAATTAGAATGCAGCACACTCAGAAAATCCATTAAGATATTTAAAGATCACGTTAACCAAAACAATCTCTTAAAATGACTCGAATAAAAATTAATTCACAAACACAATAACTTTTATGCCTATCTGTCCAATACTTTTTTCGGTTTGACAAAAATGATTGTATCAAGTTCAAATTGTAAATGCTAATAAAACTAAATCAAATTTATTCATAAAATTGGTCTCAGATTCCTGCTAAGTTTTTTAACCCGAATAAATCGCCAAACCTATTACAAGAAATAAAATAGTAATAATAAATATAAATACCAACAACCCTTTAACAAAAGGACTCTTCTCATCTCTAAATTTCTGACTTATGTCACTATAAAAGCTTTCATTATATATATATCTCATATAGTTTAAAACTATAATTACAGAATATAAAATAACAACTTCGATTTTATCAATTACCTTCTTTTTTTCTGCCGTTTCAAAAAGAATAATGAGAATTAATATAATACTCGCCTGCGTAAGAGATAAAATTGCCATCGCTGCCATTTCAGCACTTTTACTTTTTGCTTTTTCATATGCTTTACATACTCTATAAAACACGTAATCAAACATTTTCATATTTTTCTACCTTTGTTAGATTTTAAAGCCAGAAATCCGTTGCCGCATCTCTGATAAAATTTGGATTATTATAGGCATTATTAAAATCCTTCACCGTATGTTGAATATAATATTCAGAGTTATGTCGAGTTGTCCTTATTAATATAAGGATTTCCATACAATTAATAATTACGCTTATAAAATGTCTGATAGCACATAATTAAAACGAATATACACGGCAGAATTATAAGAAATCCAACAGATACTATTTTAATTAATTTTCTTTTAGAATCAGAAAACCGTTTCAAAAATGTACTAATCAAATCAAGGTGTCTATTCTTTTTAAAAAAATATAGCTTAACTAAAAAAAATATTAATCCAGCAAATGACATAAACCCTAGTAAAAAAAGCCATTCAGGTATACTCTTTTTATTTATGGAACCTTCAAAAACAACCTTAATAAGCAAGGCGAATGAAATAGAAAAAACCATCCCAAGGGACACACAAGTCTGAAACCAAGGAACTATATTTCTTCCATTTTCTTTCATTTTTAAAAAATGTAAATAAATAGTCACCAAAAATATATCTATAATCTTCATATTAAACACGATTTTTACCTAAAAAAATCAATAACAGTTGGTGTAATTGAATAACCCAAAGCCGCCTCAGGCGCAAATACATAAAGGCCAACATAACCTAATCCTTCAACAAGGTCAAACCAATGATGCCTTAAACCTGTTAATGACCAGTATATCCCCTATACAGCCAATCTGGAACACTGGAAACATTTGAATAGGACCAATTTGTGGCATTGCGATGTCTGCCCCACGGGTCAAAGTTTTGTCTTGCAATGACCGTTCCCACACTATCAGTGACTGCCAGAATACTTCCTAAATAATCCGTATAAGTGTAATATATTTTAACAGGTGTGTTTCCTGTCTTGACTGCAATAGCATAAAGCTGCTTCCCATTGTGCAAATAATGAATATAACGATTTGTGCTCCCTTTTATCTGCCTTTCAAATGAACCAAAATAATATCTAGTCTCCGTAATACTACCATTAACAGATTTAATGCTTTTTACCCTGGAATACCCAAAGCCGTATTTATATCTCACTACGACTCCGTCTTCAGATATCGAATCCGTCATTAAAAATGGCGTGTATCCAATCTTCTGTTCATTCATTGAAATATTGGGAGGAGGCATGCTCCCATTGGAGCCTGTATCAGTAATATAGGCAACTGCATTTATTTTCGTCGCATTATAAACGTATTTACCCGCATCGCTTTTTGCAACGATATTTCCTAATGAAACACCACCATTATTATCATAGTCTATATGAAATTGTTGGACATTGTTAACCTTGTTGCCAGTAAGCCTATTTAAATTATCATACGTAAAAGTCTCTGTCAAGTTATGTATTGCATCCTTTCTTGACACTAAATTTCCCGTATTATTATCAAAAACAAAATTAAGATCCTGAATTCCAGAAGTATAATATCTGGTCGGCCTTCCCATGGTCATGTCATAAGTTATCTGACTACTTTTGCCATTTCCAAGCGTATAACCTGTATATACCCCTGCCCCATTAATCTTTGTAGCAGTAAAGACATTTTTAACTACACCTGTTGCCCCATCCTGTAATTTAGTTGCTGTCAAAGAGCCGTTTCTATCATATACCTTGCTAACAGTTACCCCATCCGGATATACCGCTTTAGTAACATCGCCATAGGTATCTGTAGTAAAGGTAGTAGTATAATTAATACCGTCAACTATTTTTTTCTTAGTTTTAACCCGCATTAGTGCGTCATAGGTCAAATCCGTTTCATCTCCATAAAATCCTATTATTTGGCTTACATGATCATCATTATATCCAGTAGAAACATTATGATAATAAGTATAAGAGGTTGTGCCTTCTGGACCCACACGGCTAACTATCCTTCCAAAATCATCATAATGGATGGCATAAGAATGCCCAAGTGGATCTGGCGTATCACCTTAGTCAGCGCTCGATATGTCTTGCACAGATTTTTGTCGTAAAAAAACTTCAAACCTAAAATATTGGTCGTATAAAACACACTATAGTGTTACACTGTTACTAAATGAAAAGAATTATATAGGGTTTGTGTGGATCATTTGAAACTGCTGACCACAGTCTAAAGAAGCTATTCAAGATAAAATAATTTAAAACAAACTTTCACATTAATAGGCTTGAATATCAGACCTTATTTTTTTATTATTTTAAGATCTACAAAATTTCCTTTATCCCTCAAATGTAAAAAGTAAATCCCATCTGAATATTGCCCTAAGTTAAATCTTAATGTACCCCCTGATTGATGCGAGCGAAAAATAAGCCGACCTGATGCATCAAATATTTCAACCGAAGCATTATTTACAGGTTTCATGAGACTAACCGTTATTTTCCCAGTAGTTGGATTAGGATATAATGCATTAACCTTAATTAAATTATTATTCTGTACAGATTTTACTTGAACACTATCTTTGCTCAATATAGATTCAACTGTTTTAGCAGTATTATTTACAATATACTTTCTATCAATTCTGTTCCCAACAGCATCATATGTATATACTATTCCAGCACTCCCAGAAGGCAATGATTGCGCGTTGCCGAAATAGACAAATCCAACAAGAAATAATAATACTCCGCAATATTTAAGGATTACCCCTTTCATAAGAAAACAATTAATTGATTAATTCGCCAGTATTCATGTCCAAATGCGTTAATTTAATTTTCTGCACCTTAACCGAAGTGGTCTTTAAGACATCTTCAATATCAAAAGGATTCTTTACGCCTTTTCTGCTCCCAATATTATTTCTCCAGAAAATGGCATTGTTTTTTCGCTTTTTAGGATCAACAAACTTAGACAGCATAAAACCGCTTCCCACCTTTTCAATGGCAAGTAACTTCCCCTTATCTATTTTGTATAGTTCATTCCCCACCGAAATCCCCCAAGCATTTTTAACCAATATACCCGCACTATCCTGACCACTTATTTTATACAGTTCAACAGAACCAGTCCCCTTATTAACTTTTATTCTAAAAATGGAAATAGCAGGTGCATCAGCTAAAAACTGTTCAAACGAAGTATAAACACCAGGCGAATATCGATTTGTTAATAAAATTTTATTATTCAATTCTCCACCATGAGTCTTTGAATTATCTTGAGAAAAAATAGCAGTATTAATTAACAAAATAAATAAGCTGGACACCCAAAAATATTTATAAAAATTATACTTTATCATATTAATTATTCAAAATATTAAATAGTTTTAAAACAAGTCCTTCAGAATAATTATTTGCATTAAAATAAATTATTATGAAGCTTATAATCAACAATCGTTTTGCATCATGAAAAACCCTTTTTATACTTACACTTATTAACTAACCTTTATAATACCTATTAAAACCAAAATAGTAAATACGCCTAAATGCAATAAGTCTTAAATAACATTGGCATCATTACTTATTTACAATCGCCAAATCGTAAATAAATTACTCCATAATCATATAAAAACTCTAATCAATTTTAGCACATTTTCAGATATGCAATGGAATACCTTAATCATAATGCACGATACAAACCGTATTTACTTATCATCCACACTGAAATGGCAAACAAAACAAAACTCCCAACTAAATAAAACAACACCATAAAGGTGCCTAAAGAAGAATTCTCCTTTGGCGTCCCTTGAAACTCACTTAAATACTTTTGGCACTTTTCTTTGGTACATAAAAAATAATAATATAATATACAGACTCCAAAAAAACATAAAATAACAAATATTAAATATTTGGGTAGATAAATCATCGGAACATCAACATTAATCAAGAGAATATTATACATTGCAAACAATTGAATTAAATGAACAGTAACCATGGTAAATACCACATTGCCAATAGGTGTTTTACCTCCTCGTCTTTTAATTAACGACCAGGTATAAAGTTTATAAAGTATATATCTATAGCATTTCATAATTTACATTTTTTAAATCACCACCAGCCAGCAGCTTCTCCAACAAAGAAAACAGTTGCAATACCCCATCCAACTGGCCCCCCCAAACACCCACGGCTGACACAACAACATCAGCGGCTGCCCTTGCAACAATCCTTTCTGTGTTTGGGTCGTTGGTTCCAACAGCAACGACAACCTGAGCGGCGGATATAGCAACTTGCGCAACAAAGAGGCCTTTCGTTGCTAACTCAGCCCCCGCTGAAATTGTTGAATTAAGTCCACGATCTAAGTTGATTACATTTTCAAAGGCACCCTCACTCGAACTAACACTTCCTGTTATTAAACTTGATTTTTCAAGAATATTATTATCCAGAGTTCCTTCCGTTGCCTGAATATCATTATCCCCCTTTACATTATCATTTGTATTAACCTTAACAACCTCTGTATTATAATGTGTGTTGCTTCCGGAACTTCCACCTCCAGAATAACCTCCCCCTCCACCTCCTGGCCTAGGTGTCGGCTCATCAGGAGCATTATAAGGGCCACCACCCCAAGATGGATCCGAGCTATGACCAATATCCCAAAGGAAGTCCCCAACTTCCGTGTTGTTATACGTTCCACCTCCAACTATAAAATCAGGCAATTCATTGGCATCTCCGCCATTATACCCACCTGTCCAGTAATCACTCGGTTCTTGAGAAGATTGTTCAGCTAAAAACCCTGAGGGATCTACATAAAGCAAGGGGTTATTCAAAGCATAACTAAACCTATTATAGGCTTGACTGCTCAGAACATTGGCTACCAATTTGTCTGGTGCCAACATTCTACCTTGTAGCGGATCATACATCCTCCCATTCATATTAATTACACCAAATTCAGGTAACTCCTCATGACCAGTATATCCCCTATACAGCCAGTCAGGAACACTGGAAACATTTGAATAGGACCAATTTGTGGCGTTGCGATGTCTGCCCCACGGGTCAAAGTTTTGTCTTGCAATGACCGTTCCCACACTATCAGTGACTGCCAGAATACTTCCTAAATAATCCGTATAAGTGTAATATATTTTAACAGGTGTGTTTCCTGTCTTGACTGCAATAGCATAAAGCTGCTTCCCATTGTGCAAATAATGAATATAACGATTTGTGCTCCCTTTTATCTGCCTTTCAAATGAACCAAAATAATATCTAGTCTCCGTAATACTACCATTAACAGATTTAATGCTTTTTACCCTGGAATACCCAAAGCCGTATTTATATCTCACTACGACTCCGTCTTCAGATATCGAATCCGTCATTAAAAATGGCGTGTATCCAATCTTCTGTTCATTCATTGAAATATTGGGAGGAGGCATGCTCCCATTGGAGCCTGTATCAGTAATATAGGCAACTGCATTTATTTTCGTCGCATTATAAACGTATTTACCCGCATCGCTTTTTGCAACGATATTTCCTAATGAAACACCACCATTATTATCATAGTCTATATGAAATTGTTGGACATTGTTAACCTTGTTGCCAGTAAGCCTATTTAAATTATCATACGTAAAAGTCTCTGTCAAGTTATGTATTGCATCCTTTCTTGACACTAAATTTCCCGTATTATTATCAAAAACAAAATTAAGATCCTGAATTCCAGAAGTATAATATCTGGTCGGCCTTCCCATGGTCATGTCATAAGTTATCTGACTACTTTTGCCATTTCCAAGCGTATAACCTGTATATACCCCTGCCCCATTAATCTTTGTAGCAGTAAAGACATTTTTAACTACACCTGTTGCCCCATCCTGTAATTTAGTTGCTGTCAAAGAGCCGTTTCTATCATATACCTTGCTAACAGTTACCCCATCCGGATATACCGCTTTAGTAACATCGCCATAGGTATCTGTAGTAAAGGTAGTAGTATAATTAATACCGTCAACTATTTTTTTCTTAGTTTTAACCCGCATTAGTGCGTCATAGGTCAAATCCGTTTCATCTCCATAAAATCCTATTATTTGGCTTACATGATCATCATTATATCCAGTAGAAACATTATGATAATAAGTATAAGAGGTTGTGCCTTCTGGACCCACACGGCTAACTATCCTTCCAAAATCATCATAATGGATGGCATAAGAATGCCCAAGTGGATCTGACTCACTAACTAACTGATTAAATGCATCATATTCGTAATTAAATGTACCAGAATTCAACTCTGTAATTGAAGATAACCTACCATAAGAGTCATAATTATTCGTAATCAAAGTTTTTCCTCCCATTACCGTTTTCAACCTATTACCCCAACTGTCATAACTAAATGTCAGCGTCCCTCCATTATCGGTGGCATTAATTATTTGTCCAGATGCATCGATGGTTCTGGACGTGCTTTGTCCAGATGATTTTGTCGTTGTTACTTTATACTTACCACCTGTTAACTTAGAAAAAGAAAAAGATGTATAGCTTTTTGAATTATTAATTTTTATAATACGGCTTACATTGTCATAAGTAAAATTAGTCGCAACTGCTGTTTCATTGGAATAATGCGGTGCAACACTTTTTATCAATTGCCCCTTTCCATCATATTGAAGATTTTCCGTTAGAGTTTGACTATTAAATCCACTACTTTGCTTAATTACTGGCCTCCCAAGATCATCATAAAAGGTCTTGATATTTCTACCACCTCCAGGCCGTGTCTCCGCAACAGAATAACGGCTTCCTGGACTCGATTCCCAACCATAATTAAACTCTAAACTGTAACCTTCAGGTAGGGTTGCCTTTTTAACATTACCAAATGCATTATACTGATAAGTCGTTGTTAGCCCTGCAGACGTTTTTTTACTTACCAAATTACCCCAGTCGTCAAAAGCAAAAAAGTCGCTTTTCACAATACCGCTTCCGCTCTGTTTAGTTTCAGTAACAAACCTACCTTTTGAATCATATACCTTATCTAAAACTCTATTATTAAGCCCAGAACTTGCCTTAATCACTTTAATCTCATTACCAATTTCATTATATGTATATGTCGTAGTAACCGCTTTAGCCGTCCCAGAATAATGTTTCACCACAAGTGTATTCCCTTTATTATCATAGCTATAAGTGGATACCTTAGATACTGAAGGGGCTCCTGAACGTGTATTTGTGAAGGTGATTGAATTGGGGAAAGCGGCAACAGGTGTATTGTGTATTCCATAAATGGTATTTATAGTTGTAGTTTCAACAGGGCTTACGACGCTATTCCCAGCCAATACGCCCTTTTTAGTAACCTTTTTGGTTATATTGCCAAAATTATCATATGTGTTGTTAATTACACTACCAGCGCCAGTAATGCCATCGTAACTTATAATATTATTTAATTTGTGCACAAAACGTCTATTTACCTGACCACCAGTAATAGCCAACAAGGTGTCTTCAATAACCTGTTTTTTAATTGTATCTCCAGCCGAGGAAATAGAAAACCGCTTATAAACAGTTGGCAATAGATAATTAGTATTGAATTTTGCAACAGTGTAGGCATTCATGCCAGTTTGTTCATTTTTAATACTCAACGACTTAAACCCGAGAAAACCTCTTGTTGCATTCCTGGTTGCGTCCCAATAATGATATGACATCACCTTTGCACCTCCAATTCCGTCTGAAGAAGTCACCTTATCCACAACATATAATCCAGATTCAAAATTATTAAATAAACCATTCAATACATTCTCATCCGAGTTTGTATAAACACTGTCTTTATTTAAACGATCATAAAAAATTTTCGTTTTTGAGCCTAGTCCATTGATCACTTGCGAAAGCATTTGACTTTCCCTTTCTGGAGCGGGATAAACAAATCGAACGTTACTATTTTGAATTGTCAACACATCTGTCTTGCCATCTCCATTGAAATCACCGAACACTGGTTCTTTAGTCGCATCTGAATTAATGCTCGTCTCTGTCGTATCCGTTTCCGGTAAAAACCCATTAATTGCATCCACCACATCTGCACCACCAACTTTATAATATACCGTATGTTTAGAGCGCAAAACACCAGTATTTCCGTCTATAAAATCTAGCGAATGCCAAACATCTGATTTTCCATCTCCATTTATATCTGCAACCATTAAAAGGTTTGTATTGCTATATCCATCACCTTTTAAAGCGGGTGCATTCCTGAAAACAAAAGGTTCATTATCAAACCCAGTGCCAGTACTATAAAAGATACTCCATGGACCATACATGCCAGTATGTTCAGTAGATGAATTATTTCCTGATTCACTAGTGGATCTTACTAAAAAATCAGTCATTCCATCCCCGTTAAAATCACCCGTGTAAATCGGCAATTCAGCATTAATATTTGTGGTATTAAAAATTTCAGTCGCATGCAAATCATAATTTGTAGAAGATCCCAGATTCTCGATTTTCAAAAAGTGCGTTTTAGAGTTATCCGACACCATTAAATCAGTCTTGCCATCACCATCAATATCAACAGGCCGGACTTGGCAATATGCAATTGAAGATGCATAATATTCATCCATGTATAAAGTACTAGATTGAATACCCAAATGACTAATCTCTAAATTGTAAATATTTCTATGTGGCGAGCAAAAAAATGCTTTAAAACGATCCGTACTATTCGTTCCCAAAATTAAAATATAATCTTGATAACCATCACCATCAAAATCTCCAGGAATTATATAAGTCCCCCAACATAATTAAACAACCCAACTCCAGAGATATCTGGCATATTTGTATTTACTATGGAATCATACCCAAAATTGCCATTTGCACGTAACCTGGTCAAATCAATTTGTATCTTTTAAGCTTTCTAACGCCAGAAGAATCTGAAAACCCACAAAATAAGACATCAGCTTTCCCATCTCCGTCATAATCAGAGGTTAACGCATCATATCGACCTCTCGGTCCATTAGGCAGATCGTAAACAATATTAGATCCATTCAAAGTTTCAGAATAATCCAACTTAAGCAGAGGATGCTCGGGATCGTTAGCAACTTTTCCATACATACTAAACCCCAAATACTCGGTAAGTCCGTTATTATTGATTGTGCAATTAGCCGAAATCAACCCATATATGCCGTTTCCATGAAAATTTCCAGAATAAATCGAGCCATCAGTTTGTAACCCACTTAACATTGGAGACAAGGCCACTGGAGAAGATGCTGCAGAGGACCCATAGTTAAATATTAAAGGATTTCTTATCGAGCCATCACTTCCACTCTCAGAAACCGTCTTCAAATAATATTGTCCTCGGCTTACAAAATAGCCACAAAGATAACGTCTCATCACAGTTCCTGAACTGTTTATAACGGAAATTGTGTCTAATAAATACGGGTTTTTAACTGCAACTCCATCTTTAAATTGCAAAGTATTTTCAGGGTGCGGTTTAATGGAATAGGAGAACAAAATTTTATTATATGGTTGTAGTCCAGTTGCATCATTACCAGTATAATCAATTTCAATTAATGCAAAAGCCTCCTGTTCAGGATCCACGTTATATTTAAAGAGGCAGTAATTCCCATTTCGATCTGTTACTTTATTGAGCAACCAAATATAAGTTGCATTATAAGCCGCATATTTAGCATTCGCGACTCTGCCATATTCCATAATAGTACCATCCTTTTGGGTTACCTGAAACCAATCCGGCCCTGTATTTTCGGTGCCTCCATATGACACGATTTTTGAATAATCCTCGCTTTCTTTGCCATAAATGGTTCCATCTGCACCATTCTCTCCCGAAATTGCGAAGAGTCTTTGTCCATCCAATTCAAAAACATCATTTGAATTGCTAAAAGAGACCGGAGAACGCTTTCCATCAAAATAGAAACTTTTACCCGCCCGCTTTATTTCAGACAAACAGCTTAAATTCCACCCTTTAGCCGCAATTCCAGATCCCGCCCTTGAATTATAATATAAGGAAATATTTGGTTGAAGCCCATTCGTACCTGGAAGTACTTGAATAGGAATAGAATATTGACTTCCTCCAGATGAATTTACATTTAATTTGCCTTCGGTTGTACCAACCATTTTTGAAAGATCAATAGTATAGTTATCATCTTGAACCGGCACAATTGGAGGCGGCGTTGCCGTAAGTATTTTATTAATCGAGGCAACCGATGAATAAGCCTGTGCACTCCCTTGCGTCGCTATCACCCGGTAATACGAATACTTTGATTGGGGTAATCCCGGATTATAGGTGAGTCCAGTTGCGCCAGGAATGTCTGACCAAGTATTCTCATCGGTAGACATTTGCCATTGATAATCAAAGGCCAGGCCTGTTCCTCCACTGGCACCTGAATAGGTCAAAGATGACGGCGTTTGACCTTCCACAACCACCTGAGTTTTGGCACTTATATTTCCTCCATTTAATGGAGCTACTGTTATTGTAACATCAATGCTTGCCTCTAATGTGCCATTTGAGTAAACAGATAAGGTACCTGTAAGCGGCTGTTCTGGAATCAATGGATTGTAAGAGGGTTGCAACACATTAGGTCCACCATATGCGTAGTCTGCATGAAAACTACTTTCTTCACTAGAAACCACACCAATTGATCCAGACCAGACAACTTCCGCAGTCGTAGATGTAGAACTAATGACCAATCCATTTGAAGCAGCCCATGTTACATTTGGATATAAATATTGGAATGAATAATTATAAGTTTGTCCATAAGTTACATGAGTGGGGCCATCTATTGTACCTCCACCAGGAGGAGGGGGCAGAGTCATGGGGCTGGCTATGCCTGATTTCACCTCTTGCTTTTGTGGCTTATTTGTAGAATCCTGTGCGCTAATAATCTGGTAGCATCCCAATAATATTAAAAGTAAAAGTATTCTTCTCATCGTAGGCAGGGTTGTAGGCTTAATATTAATACATCATTTCATTTATTGAAATATTTTTCACAATATTATTATTTTATTCTTAACTTTATTTCCATATCAGAACATTTATTTCTTTCCTGTCAGGAAAGTTGAACCCATAAATCATACATATGAATAGTAATTCTACCTTCAGGCGTAAGCTTGGCGCAGCATTAAAAAAACAAAGAATCGAAAAAGAAGTCAAACAATTAACTGTGGCAAACGAAATCAAAGTCAGTGAATCTTACATAAGCAAATTAGAAAACGGTAAAATTCCCATTCAATTAATCATATTATTAAATTATTGCGCAGTCTTAAATTTAACGATGGCAGATTTTATGGATTTGTTCAAAGATTTTTTCTGAGGTAAAAAGACATATAACTATCCTAACTTCTAAATGAAAATGCTGCTCAAAAGTAACTCAAGACCTTAACTACTTAACGGATTACGGTTAGAACGTTTTTATCCTCACAGGATCTGTGGCTTTTGGTATCGTCAAGAATCACAGGTTAAAGGATCCAATATTCTATCAGCACTTTTTAACAACCCTTCCCCTGTACCGATTCTGAAGGCAGCTTCAGTATTCAATATTATGTACATTCAAGTCATAAATGCAACTTTGTTTGAGAGTTGTCATGAGGCTTGGATGGTGACCTCCCAATAATAGAACGCTGTGGGCCATAGCCCCACAGCAATAATACATATGCGCACTGAGCATGCCGATGATTATGAAGCCCTTTGGAGGTGTTGCATTTATGGCTTGAATCTGCCTTACACAAAAATAACTAGGGCCACTCCCGCTGATTTATTGCAAGGGTGGCCCTAGTTTTTCCATTAGAACGGCTCAGCCATCAATCTAAACTAAATTTCACTTACATTAAAACCCTGGGTTCTGTGTCAGATTAGGATTAGAGGCCACCTGTTGAGCCGGTAGCGCAAATAATAAAGTATTAGGACTTACATCAGCAGGCTTTTCCTGCCAGGCATCCAGAAATTTCCCAAAACGGATTAAATCCTGCCTTCTCCATCCTTCCCAATAAAGTTCCCGACCACGTTCATCCAGTAAATCATCTAGTGTCAAGGTCGTCAATGCAGGTACTCCTCGATTGGTTCTGATACGATTTACTATTTCAATCGCTTCTGCCGTGGTTCCATCACCACCTCTAAGTATCGCCTCTGCCTGCATTAATAGAACATCTGAGTAACGATAGACCACCCAGTCATTGTTTTTTTGCCCAACACTCTTATAATCATAGGCATATTTCATGGGACGTATACCGGCTGTTTCCAATGTTGCACCAGAGGTTCTAAGCGTCACTTCAGGTGTAAAAACCAAGGGTGCCGTACTGGGATTTCTGGCCATTAAAGGCTCATTGGTAACCCAGCTGTATTGTTGTCCTGCAAAAAACCCCACATTCTGTCTATGATAGTCCTGACTTTTATTGGAAGTGGTATCTGCCGGATAATCATAATAAATACCTCTTCTCTCATCTGAGCTCTGGAACTTATTATAAAAATCGGAGAGCGTCGCCCAGCCGTTCCATCCACCCGGCAACATATTATAATGTGCCACGGTGTTCCAGGTCCTATCCACACTTCCGCCTCTTACGCCATTTTCATTGTACAACGTAAAGATATTTTCTGTAGAGATCTTATCGTTGTTGGGTGCAAAATTGTCAAAATAATGGCCTGGATCAGATACTTTATATGCCTTGGAGGCGGAGATGGCTTTTGCCAGCGAGATTACCTGATTCATATCTTCTTTACTGAATGTTGGCGATTGACGGTTTAGAAAAACACCTCTATTCAGATAAAGCTTCATCAATAAAACCCTCGCGGCATTTTTACTAGCCACATATGCCACTCCAGCAGTGGGCAGATCTTTCATGGCATCATTTAAATCCTTGACGATAAAATCCATAGCATCCTGACCTGTCATAACAGAAGGCGGAGTCTTAAAATCATCCAGATTTTCTCTGTATGGCACCTGGCCCCAAAGATCCAACATATCAAACATGGCCAGGCTGCGGATAAACTTTGCTTCAGCGGCCTGCTGAGCTGTTGGGTTAAACCTTAATACATTGCTGGCCTGGAAAATGGCATTTCCCAACCCATTAAAGGTATTGAGCATATAAGAATTATCTGAGTTCCAAAGGTGCAGATGCAAAGCTCTGTGTATCCCGTTATCATCCCAGTCACCACCTCTGGTGGGAGCGATGGCTTCGTCTGTTGTTATTTCTTGCAGGCACCAGCGGTTATCTTGCTGATAGGGGCCGTTTAAAGTAGAATAAGCGCTGGTGAGTAAATCTGATACGGACTTAGAACTGCCTGCACCCGTCAGCTCACTATAGAGATCCTCATTTAATTTTGTGCAGGACACTGTAAATACCAGGCTGCACATAATGAGAACCACATAATAAAATTTTGAAGCTTTCATATTATTATTTTTTATGCTTTTAATAATGTTATAGAGAAAAATTTACACCCAACAGAATGGTTCTTGCTGGTGGATAAGGTAGATATTCGATGCCCAAGGATGGAATATCTGCGTCTGAACCATCTGTATTGACTTCCGGATCAAATCCGTTATATCCAGTCAATACAAACAGGTTTTGACCTGTCAGTGAGACATTCAGATTTTTTATCGTGTTGCCGATATTGCCCACTCTATAACTTAGCGTTATATTAGACATCTTCATATAATCCCCTTTTTCCAAATATCTGGTTGAAGCAGATGCAGAATTAGAAACAGATTCATTGAGCGAGGGATTATCATAATAGGATCCGATGTTTCTGCCAGGAAGGTTACTCAAGCCTAAAACAGTAGCCATGGTATTATTAAACAAATAATGACCAAATGCTCCGTTCATATTAAAAGTAGCCGTAAACTTCTTATAGGTTACATCCGTTGTAATTCCAAGTAGATATTTAGGATTAGGACTGCCTACATAAAACTTATTCAGCGCAGGATCGTATTTTGCATCATTTGTCGGAGTACCTACTGTCCCATCCTTGGCAACATACATGCTGGTTCCGGTTGTAGGATCAATACCGGCAAACTTAGCCAGATACCAGACATTTAAAGGTTGACCATTTACCATGCGTTGACCCAGTACACCTGAAAAACCCTGGCCTCGCAATGCAGCAGTAGTATAATAGCCCGTAAGGCCAGACACGTTATTTTGTATGTAGGTTCCGTTGACGGTCAGATTCCAGTTCCAGTCTTTTTTACTGACAATATTGCCGGTTAGTGACAGCTCAAAACCCTTGTTAGATACTTCTCCTGGCAGGTTCACCCATAGCTTACCACTAGGTGGTGCTGGTTGGGCAATAATGCTCTCAAATAGTGCATCTGTTGTTTTCTTATTGAAATAATCCAGCGATCCGGATAACCTGCTGTTAAATAAAGCGAAGTCAATCCCTGCATTCAGCGTATTAGACGCTTCCCATTTAAGGTCTGGGTTGCCAAAATTGGCCTGGGTAATGGACTGCGTACCAAAAGTAAACCGGTCCCTGGAAGCGCCTGAAGGGAACGCAGAATTACCTGTTTCACCCCACCCGAGTCTAAGTTTTAATTGATTGACTATGCGACTGTTTTTTAGGAAGGGCTCATTAGATACGTTCCAGGCGAAGGCCAGCGATGGAAAGTTCGCGTACCGGTTATTTTCCCCGAACTTTGTAGAACCATCCCGCCTGATCGTAGCCGTTAACAAATATCTTTGCAGATAATTAAAGGAGGCTCTCAAGAAGAAAGACTGTAATTGATTGGAGGGGTCCCTGTAAGAATTAATGGATCTGTTATTGGCGGTAGAATAGTTCAAATAGTCATAAAAATCCAGACCGTTGTAATTGAAGCCACTGCCAGATTCTGAGTTCCAGTAGTATTTATAATCCAGAAATTCATAACCAGCAACAGCATTCAGACTAAGATCATCGGATAACTGTTTATTGTAGCTAAGGGTTTGGGTTAATTGTTGATCCGTCTCGGTGTTATTGCTCACAAAGGCCATCCCGTTTTCCACCTGACTTGAATCAATCATGCCCGCAATATAGCGACCAGTTCTTTCCCCTGTTTGTCTGGTTACACTATAGATCAGTTTATACTCCAGATCATCTGTTATTTTATAATAAGGAGATACACTGGCTACAATCGTATTTACGACAGCCTTATCTTTATAAGCAGCCAGAGATGTCATTGGATTAATCTGGTTAGAAGATACATAAGTACGGTTGCCATTTTCGTCGTACAAAGGCCTGGTCGGATTCCATTGCAATGCCTGAGAGATAACGTTCCCGGTAAAACCGACACCAACATCGATCGGCGCCAGATTTTCATTGGTTTGGGTAACCAAAAGGTTAACATCCAAACCTAATCTTTTGTTTTCCAGAAATTTAAAACTGCTGCTTAAGTTTGCCGTATATTTTTTCAAGTCAGAGTTTTTGATAATGCCGGATTGATCAAGATGACCCAGAGATAAGCGATATCTGCCGTTTTCGGTACCGCCTGTAATGTCACCATAATAATTTTGCGTAGGCGCTTTTCTAGTGATCGCATCAAAAGCATCCACATTGCTGCCAAAATCTGAAGTAGCCACATCATCAGGTGTATAATTTTGAATAGCCTTCCTAAACGCCGAACCGTTCAATACATCTGGTTTTTTAAGTAGGTTGGAGATGCCAACAGAAGCTCCTAAATTCAGTGTTGGTTCACCCGTTTTTGCGCGCTTAGTAGTAATAATAACCACTCCATTTGCGCCCCTTGACCCATAAATCGCTGTGGCGGAAGCGTCTTTCAAAATGTCGATGCTGGCAATATCACTTGGGTTCAGATAAGTGAGCGGATTACCACCATCGGTACTAAAGCCACCACTGCCTCCTGGCCTGGCTGAAGTTCCGGAAAGCGGAATACCATCCAGAACAAAGAGCGGATTATTACCGGCCCGGATAGAAGAATTCCCTCTGATCTTTACGGTAGTAGAACCTCCTGGTTGCCCCGTATTATTAATAATCATTACCCCCGGGTCTTACCTTGAATCAATTGATCTGGAGCGGTAATTACGCCCTTATTGAAATCCTTGGCGCTGATACTGGCAACGGCACCTGTCAGGTCTTTCTTTTTAACCTCGCCATAACCGATTACAACGACTTCATCCAAGGCAGCGTCATTTGCAGGCTTCAGTTGTACTTTGACAACACTAAGCCCGGCAATAGATACAGTCTGGGATACGTAACCCACATAGCTAACCTCCAGTTGGGTCACCGTACTTGGGATATTCAGCTCAAAGGAACCGTCTTCACCGGTTGAAGCTCCAGTGGTGGTTCCAACAGCTTTTACAGAAGCTCCTTGAACCGGACTGCCCGTTTCGTTGGTTACAGTACCTGTAACCGTCTTGGTCTGGGCAAAACCAGCCAGGGATAGCAACAGCAATCCCAGGCACAAAGCGAGTCTTGACGATAATCGTTTTGTTTTCATAAATGTAATTTTTTAAGGATGAATGGATGTGAATCAAAAGAAACCGAAGCTTTTGCCACTCAATCATAAATGGCTTATGCTTAAACAAATATAAAGCTTTTACATTTTATTATAATAATTATTTGATAATTTAAAAGTAATAATAATTACTATCTGCTGAAAACGTTATCAATTAAAAGCAATTAGAAATTAAGCGTAGTTTTTTGAAGCAACTTTTTTAAAATTATATTGATTCACTAATATCAATATCGAAGGCACTTGTTTATTTTCTATTGATCAAAGATGTCCAACATGATTTTTCTGATAAAGCAGCTTTGCCCCTGAAATCGTTATATTGCAACAGACAATCATATAATCCGATTTATAAATAAATTCGCCAATAATTATGCAGCATTCAAACACAGGTGGGAAAAAAGAGCTCATTTCAGTAATATCACTCATGGTGATAACACTTTTATTCGCCTGTACTTTTAATGCAGCAAGTGGTCAAAACAAGGCTACGCAAATAACTGCTGCTGCTCCCACACAGCTCAGAGTGGATCTTACTATCCATCCAGAGCGTGTTTATAAAAACGGTTATCCAACAAATATTTCTTTGCAGTCAATTACCGCTATCAATAGCAAGTTTTTACAGTATAGTTCGATAAATAGCAGTCATCCAGGGTTCAGCTGGGTGGTTCCAATAACCATTACTAAACAAACTGCCTATCAATTGCTGTTAGCTACCAGTCGTGAAGCGCTAGATAATAGGCAGTCAACCTCAATTACTGATTTTGGATGGAACTCCGGTCAACAAATCAGCGAGCAAAATATAAACGTACGCTATACAGGCCCTTCTTTAAAACCTAATACAGTCTATTACTGGAAAGTCAGGGTCTGGGGAGAGTCAGCTGGCAAAGCCTCCAGAATACGTCAAAGCACCTTCTCCGCTGTCCAGACATTCAGGACTGGCGCCAAGCTTACAGCAGGTGCACTGCCCGGATTTGTTTTAACCAAGACCCGGCAAAAGCCTTTAAGCCATAAAGACCTTTCTATGGATTACCGTTTATACGATTTTGGCAAAGACGGTTTCAGTCAACCCATAGTTAGCATACGCGCAGCTAAAGATGATACGATCCAGCTATTATTAGGGGAACAACTAGACGCCAGTCATCGGATTAACAGGACTCCTCCTGGAACAGTACGTTTCCGTCAAATCGTGCTTCCTGTCAAAAAAGGAACCCATAACTACCGGATTCCTATTGAATCCGACAAAAGAAATACAAAAAGGAGTGCGATTAAGATGCCAGCCTATATTGGAGAAGTTCTCCCCTTTCGCTATCTGGCCATTCAAGGGACCTTAGTAAAAATGTTCCTGTAGCCGTCACCAGAGATCTTATCCATATTCCTTTTGATCAGAAGACTACTAATTTTACAAGTTCGGACTCAGTTTTGAATCAGGTCTGGGATTTATGTAAGTACACCATTGAGGCGACTTCTTTTTCAGGATATTATGTAGACGGAGACAGAGAGCGTATTCCCTATGAAGCAGATGCGCTGATCAATCAACTTTCCGGATACAGCACAGCGGCCATTTTTAATATGGCCAAAAGAACACTAAATTATCTTGTCTATCACCCTACCTGGCCCACAGAATGGTCTCTGCAAAATCCCATGATCGCCTATAATGATTATATGTATAGTGGTGACCCACGCAATCTGGCAAACATTTACAAGGATCTGCAACCAAAAGTACTCACAGCCCTTGAGGATAGCAATGGTTTAATCAGTACCCGCACAGGTAAACAATCCCCAGGATTTTTACAATCCATCCATTATAAAGTCTTTGATGGCAATCCAGGATTGAAAGATATTGTCGATTGGCCGCACACAAAGGAAGAGACAGATGGCTTTGTCTTTACGGATTATAATGCCGTAGTGAACGCATATTATTACAAAGCCTTAAAGGATATGGCGCTTCTGGCTGCTGCTATCCATAAATCAAAAGATGCCGATGATTATCGTCAAAGGGCCGCAAACGTAAAAAAAGCCTATTTGAAGCATTTTATAAATCCCTCCACCGGGCTGATCATAGATGGAATCGGCACACAGCATAGCTCCCTTCATGCCAATATGTTTGCCCTGGCCTTTGGCCTGGTTCCCAAAAATAACCTCCAGAAAGTCCTGGCATTTATAAAATCCAGAGGCGTCTCCTGCAGTGTCTATGGGGCACAGTTCTTATTGGAAGCACTCGGTGAAAAAGACCATTCTGATTATGCACTCAAACTGCTGACCTCTCAAAAAAAGCGCAGTTGGTATAATATGATTGTGGAAGGCGCGACAATGACTATGGAAGCATGGGGCCAAAAATTTAAACCCAATCAGGATTGGAATCACGCCTGGGGCACCGCTCCCGCTAATTATATCGTCCGTTACCTGATGGGGATCACCCCTCTTAAACCAGGTTTCCAAGAAATTCTGATTAGACCCCATCCTGGCACATTAGACAGCGCCGGTATTGAGTACCCCACTGTTCGGGGTATCATTTCGGTAAGTTTCAAAAAAAGCGCTGAAACCTTTACACTACAAGCAGCAATACCAGGCAATACAACCGCCAGGATTTGTCTTCCGACGTTAAGTAGAGAACCTGCGGTAATTACCATGGATGGGCAGCAAATAAAGGCCAGCCTAGACCCCGATGGTCGTTACTGGGAAATACCTGCAGTAATGGCTGGTCAACATACATTTAAAGTTCAGCGTCAATAAATTTCAAAAAACAATCGTTGGATATTTCTCAACACGTCCAAAATATTCGTAAAAGAACTAAAGTATCTACTTGCAGGCATTACAGCCGCAACCTCGCATTAATGAAAACATAGTTATTTCACCAAGGTTTACAGACTTCTAAATACTCCTAAAAGACACTATATTAGCGTTTTATACCATTTTTTTATTATTTATTACAATCGATTGCATTTTATTCAGGCAAAACCAATATATTTGTTACAGGATTTTCAATTTTTATAAATGCAACTTGTATGATCAATAAGCCAGTCACTATTTACGATATCGCAAAAAAGCTGAACCTGGCTCCTTCTACCATTAGTCGCGGCTTAAAAAGGCATAGTTCTGTAAGCCATCGGACCCAAGAAAGAATCATTAAAACGGCAGAAGAAATGGGTTACCGGGCCAATACTTTTGCCATTAACCTTAGAAATAGAAAAACAAGCACCATTGGCATTATCGTCCCAAAACTGAACAGTTATTTTATGTCTCAGGTAATTGCAGGTATTGAAGGCGTGGTCAATAATGCAGGTTATACATTACTAATCAGTCAGTCACTGGAGGATGTCAGTAAAGAGATCATCAATGTACAGACCATGTTTGACAACCGCGTAGCAGGGCTCCTCGTTTCCCTTGCCGAAAACACAAAAGAAACGAGCCATTTTAACCGCATTCAAAAACAAGGCATACCCGTTTTATTTTTCGATCGCACACCCATGGGTAACGATCTGCCTGCTATCACCATTAATAATGAATCAGCAGGCTATAAGGTCACCAAACATCTAATCGAGCAAGGTGCAAAAAGGATTGTGCATATCACAGGCAATCAACTCAGTAATGTATACAGAGAAAGACTGGCTGGATATAGAAGAGCGCTTCAGGAATTTAAACTACCCTTTGATACACAAAACGTCCTAATAAATGACCTCTCCGAACAGGCAGGTATTGATGCCGCCCATAGCATAATTAAACTAATGGCTGATGGTGTATTTGTCGCTAATGACCATTGTGCCGCCAGTTGTATGCATGAGTTAAAGCATAGTGGCAAAAAGATTCCAGAAGATATCGTTATAGCTGGCTTCAATAATGATATGATATCCCGCATTGTAGATCCTGCACTCACCACTGTGGACTACCCGGGGTTTCAAATGGGTGAACTGGCAGCTAAAAACCTACTGGCCCATATTGCAGAGCGCATCGATATTAACCTGACCTCCAATATTATTTTAAAAACACCGCTACTTATCCGCGCTTCTTCGGTTCGCAAAATTTAAATTAGTGCCTCTTCCTTCATCAGCTCATCAAGTTACTTTAGCTGAAGAAATTATCATCAACATAAAAAAGGAGGCCACTTAATTAAATGTAGCCTCCTCTCATTCACCATTTTAAAACAAGTTTTAAGTACTGCATTACCGGTGAATACAAACCCTATTAATAGCCAGGGTTTTGCTTCAGGTTCGGATTCAGCGACAACTGCTCAATCGGGATTGCAAACAGTAATTTATTTTTATCATTGAGTGGCTTATGATCCCACCAGGTACCTGTTGTGAATTTGCCAAACCGGATTAGATCCTGTCTGCGGTATCCTTCAAAAATAAACTCACGCCCTCTTTCCGCCAGCAAAGAATCCATTGTAAAGTTGGCAGTTGTATATTTCTTAGAAGGCCAGACCTTCGGATCAAAATCACGCTTTCGGACTGTGTTGATCAGATCCACCGCATCTTGTGTCGCCTTATTGCCATTTAGGCGCATTTCCGCCTCTGCTTTAGCGTAATAAATCATCGTCAACCGGTAGATCATCCAGCTGGTACTTCTGTAATTTGGATCATCCTGGGCGCCCAATTTGTATTTATTAAAACGCACACCGCTGTTTTCTTCTCCATGGGTCATATCTGAAACCAAAGTTGAGGGGTCTTGTCCTGCTTTAAGCTCACTGTTTCTTCTGATATTATCTACAAAAACCAGTTGTTTACCTTGATATTCTCTATACCCCATTACCGGAAATTTCTTATTGGCATTATCCGTCTTGGAGGCGGTATCATAATACCACATCGGGCCAATAAAGAACCATTCCTTTTTACGCTGATCTGCGTCATCATAAGTATCATAAACCCCAGGAATTACAACAATACCATTATTACCTGTTACAGTACCTCCGTAAATAAACTTTTGGTTAAAGTGATAGAAGTCAGAAGGGAAGCCAGCATTCCAATCCGCGGACTGATGATTATAGACAATCGCAAAAATCTGTTCCTGAGACGCTTTATTACTTGGCAAATAAGTCTCCGTCAGATTAGAATCCAAGGAAAGGCGATTATTAATTACGCCGCCAGCCCTGTTATCCAGTAAAGAATCACATGCGTTGATACAATCCTGCCATCTTGGTTTACCTGACCATACTTCTGCGTTCAGATAGAGTTCAGACAGCATGGCATAGGCACCTGCTTTACTCATTCTTCCAAGCATTTCCTCAGAAAGATTCGGAACTAAATTAATATTGTCCTTAATCTCAGCCTCAACAGAATCAAATATCTGCGCTTCGGGCAAAGTAGGAGGATGAACGACATCCAAGGACGTGATCCAGGGCACATTACCCCATAGATCCATGATGCGGATATAATAGAAGGCATGGAGTAATTTTAGCTCCGCAATATAATTCTTTTGTTCTTCTTCAGTGATTCCCATAGAGGCTGCCGGACGAGCCCCAATATTGGCGATCGCGGAATTACAATAACCAAGCCCTGTCCATAAAAGTTTCCAAGGGTTTCTTACGTCATCATCATCTGAATTCCAGGTATGATAATGCAAGCGGATCCACTTGGCTCCATCATAACCATCCACACCTTTTTGTGGCCAGGCCAGCTGGTCGCCGGCCAGGGCGCTTACACGCCACCAACCAATTTGTCCTGAACTGGTCGCCCAGGCATTGGTATGCGTATAGGGGCGAAGTACCGCAGAGATAACCTCATCCTTATTCTGATAATAGGCATCAGCCGGGATGGAATGGTAAGCCGTAGAATCCAGCTTTGTACAAGAGTACAAGGCGCCTAGGGCAACTGTTGCTAATAGCAAATATTTAAAGATTTTCATCATTCGTTCTTTTTATAATTTTAAAAACCAACATTAACACCCAGCAGGAAGGAACGGGTACTTGGATAAACCCCACGTCCATCGATACTTGGGAAAAGTCCGGTATCATCTACAAAATCCGGATCATTGCCATCATAGCCAGTGAATAAGGCCAGGTTAGATCCTGTTACATACACACTCAGGCTTCTGATATAATTATTGGCTTTAATAGGAACATTATAAGAAAAAGTAACCTCATCGAGTCTGACAAAATCACCTTTCTGCAGGTAATAGTCAGAGTACTGATACGTATCGTTGATATCCTTGTACTTGGTAAAAGCGGATTGCAATACATTGGTAGGCAATGTATACTGATTACCATAAGAAAGATCAATGGTATTTAAGATATCGTATCCAAATTTACCACGCAGGGAAAACCTTAATGAAAAGTTCTTGTAGGAGAATGTGTTGGTTAGTGATGCATAGAGCTTAGGAATACCATTTCCGATCACACCTTCATTCTCTACTTTATTTGCCTGGTCCGCATCCACTTTATTACCATCCTTGTCATAGAATAGCCATTTACCATTTTCATCTAATCCGGCATAGGTTTTTCCGAAGAACCCACCCAGATAATCACCAGGATAAATATAGTTATAAGCATTACCCAGGTCACCATAACCACCGATGCCACCACCGGTCAGCCAGTTACCACTGGTGTATTTTAAAAGCTTAGTTCTTGCATGTGACGCTGTCGCATCAATATTCCAGCTAAAATCGCCATTGCGGATTGGTGTTCCACTTAAGGTAATTTCATAACCATTGGTTCCCAGTTCTCCTACATTTTGCAGGGTTTCTGAGGCTACATTGGCAGGCTGTTCAACAATAGCCTTGATGACCAAGCCGTCTGTTCTTCTCTGGAAATAATCAATGGATCCAGAAAACCGGTTGTTAAACATGGCGAAGTCTGCACCCACATTAAATTCCTTCTTTCTTTCCCATTTTAAATCCGGGTTTGGATTTAAGGAAGGGCCATAAGTCTGGTGCCAGCTTCCATCCGGATAAATGTAATAACCACCTGTACCTAGCGTTACAAAAGGATAGGTACCATTACCAAAGCTCTGATTACCTGTAATACCATAACCAGCTCTTAATTTTAAATTATTGATCCAATGGGCATTATCCATGAAGGCTTCTTTGGAAATAACCCAACCAGCAGAAACCGCTGGGAAATTACCCCATTTATTATTCACCCCAAACATGGTGGAACCCTCATGACGAAGTACTGCTTCCAACAGATATTTATCTTTATAGGCATAATTTACTCTGCCGTAAAAAGAAATCAGGGTATTGGTATATTTTTCACTACCCATCCCGGCATGTCCCTGTCCTAAAGCATTACCGGCACCTAAATCATTCTCTTCTGTTTCATCAGCAGAAAAGCCCTTATTGCTCGCATTGAAGTTTTCTTCTTCATGATATTGGTAACTATAACCCAATATTGCACTGATCGCGTGATCCTGAGCAAAAGTATTGGAGTAGTTCAGGTAAGTTTCCATCAGATAATCATTGGCCAGATTGGAGGATTTATACGCATATCCGCCACCAGGATTATCCCCATCATTTTGAGATGCCCTTGAATCCAGCATTTTGTATTGATTATCCACAAACTGATCTCTTTGTGAAGATCCAGTAACCGTTGCACTTAACTGCTTAGTGATTGTAAGTGTAGATTTAAACTGCGCCAAGGTCGTTTGCTGATCGCGTAGTGATTTTTCCTGATGCAGGCGGGATACAACATTTTCCACCTGGTTATCATTCCAATAGCCCCCGTTATTAGTTGAATCAAAAGGGCTTTGCGTAGGATTTTCCTTGAATAGAGCGTCTTCCCAATTACCTCCTCCTAATAAATTAGCAGAGTTATGATTGGTCATAAAGGTTACCTGAGTCAATAAACGGTCATTGAAACCTTTATGAGTTATACTAGCCGTAGCACCGTATTGTTGACGGCTGTTTTCTTTGGCGATCCCTTCATAATTAGAAAAATAAAGACTGGCTCTATAATTGGTCTTATCATCTCCACCACTCATGGAGATATTATGATAGTGGCTTAAATTATCATGGTTGATTAATTCATCAAACCAATCTGTTGTGGCGCCTTTGTCATTATCTTCAGAGATTTCGCCATCTGCGATTTTTTGCCGGTAACCGGCAGCACTCAATACTTTTGGATAACGGGAAAGATATTCCTTTCTGATCCAGGTATTGTATTCGTATTTTGGTGCACCCGCGTGACCATGTTTGGTGGTCACCAAAATGACACCTCCATTAGCTCTGGATCCATAAATGGCCGCTGCAGAACCGTCTTTTAATACGGAGATGGATTCAATGTCACTTTGTTGTAAAAGGTCAAGATTACCACCGGGCACTCCATCAATTACTACCAGCGGACTATTAGATCCACTAATGGAGGCAACCCCTCTTAGCTGAATACTTGGGCTAGAGTTCGGGTTGGAACCGGAAGTACGGGTAATTGCAAGCCCTGCCACTTTACCCTGAATCAAGTCTAATGCATTACGAGCGCCACCTTTACTGAAGTCTTTGTCATCAATTTGCGTAATAGCGGAAGTCAGGTCACCTTTCTTTTGTGTACCATAACCGACAACGACCACTGCATTCAGCGAAGTATCTGTAACTGCTGACAATAAGATAACCAGACTGTCCCCTGTAATAGGTACACTGGCCTTTTCATAACCAATAGAAGAGACTGTAATAACAGAAGCAGTGGAGGGCGCCTTTAGGTTAAAGGTTCCTACACTTGTTGTAATTGCGCCTCCTTTAGCGCCTACTGCCTGTATAGAAGCGCCCCCTATAGGAGCCCCTGTGGCAGAATCTTTTACCACTCCCACTACAGTTTTGGCCTGTTGTGCCATTACTGTAACAGAGTTTAAAAGGGCCAAAAGAAATGCGGCAATGCCGATCTTAAAGGCTTTTTTCATAATAATGGATTGGTTTTAATTATTAAAACAAAAACAAGTGTTGTCTGTGAAGTATGCATTAAACAACTGCGCATCTTCCATTTCCACAATTCATTACAACACATACCACACTTGCCGATTCAAACAACAGGCTTAAAAAGCCTTTAAAAAATCAGACATTAAGCATTCAACTTAGGCAATAAATAGCCAGTACCTCTTAGAGCGTTATTTTTCCCTAATGGTATCACCTATGGGTATTACCCTTGAACAGTTTAAATACTTATGTATCTATCACAACATTCAATACCTAACCAGGATGTAAAAATTATTTGCTTCGACAATATTTGATTATTCAGCTCAATATCACTTTTATAGGTGTTCATCAAAACAAATCATTTAAGTTGCTTTCTCTTTTTCCGATAGATATTAGCAACGCTTAAAATCACAGAAGGTTATTTATCAAATTAGAGGTTAAAATTAGAAAGGTTTAAAGAGCTATTGTGTTAATGGATGGCGACTGGATACTTAATGAATTTTAAATGATGAAAATTCAGTACATAATAATTCACGAATTGAGTACACAATTTGATAATATTTCATATACATAAATGCATCCTTAATTATATCGAAATTTCTCCTGTAATTCAATAATAGCAGGTATTTAGAAGGAATTAAGAAAATAACAATCATTCATCTTTTAAAACTATTTTCCATTTGACATTCAGCTTGAGTGTGGAGAAAATTCCACAATTTTACGCATAACATTCATTGTTTGTATTTATAAAATTTTTGCACTTTATTTAAATATTGCGCCTCCTGCTTTCACATTTATCCATTTTCATTAGCATTTTCAACAGCTCCTGGTGGCAAGAAATAACGTTTGTCAAATCAAAACTTTCACCCGAAAATTAAGGGATCAATCTTCGACAAAATTTGTTCAATATTATGCAGCAAGCAAATCAGCAGCAGTAGACACTTACAAACTTTAGATAATCATCATCCGAGCCATAACTACGCAAAAGAATTCCCTCAATAAATCTTACCATAAAAAAGCCTGAGGCAACTAAATTGCTCAGGCTTTTGTTTTGTTAACTTGAGTGTTATGCTAGATGGAACACCAAACGATACAATGTTGAATATTCATGTGGATTAAAAACCGGTAATAAAAATTAATCGTACAATTTTTAAATGGCTGGATTCTGGCTATATAAAGACCAAAGCTCATCTACGGTTTTGCCTGTCTGGTCCTTCCAAAAACCATCCGTGTATTTACCCTCGCGCATCGCAAAGTTCAGTGATTGAACAAAGCTCTTTTTATAATGCTGGGTTATCCACACCAGGAAACGAGCCGTTATACGGTAAGCATTAGTATAACTTTGTTTCTCATTGAAGGGCGTCAAGGACCAGCCGGCGGCTTTGTTATTTACGCCAAACTCATTGCGAACATAATCTGCAATCCCTTCTGTGATCCATCCGGGGCCAGAATGACCGTGATAGGCTTGCACGATGTGCATAGCCTCATGGGTCACAACATCCAGGTCTTCCGGATGTTTTTCCATCCACTCGGGATTGATTCTGATCACCGTGCCGGCAGTAGCGGCCACCCCTTTATATTCCGGATCTATAATCATGGCGACTTTTTTGGCCGCTTTTTTATTATAGGTCTTGATCTCCTTTGGATAAATCTCAAAGAAAGTTTCCTGCATCCGCCCAGCCTCTGCCTTGGAGAATCCCTCTTCTTTATTAATAAAGATCAGGGTAATGCCTTTTTTGGTAATCGTATCTCTTGATAAATCCTTATCTGACAGAATCTGATTCCAGTGACGCTGAGCGTGCAGCGCAGCCCCAGTGCAAAATATGCCTAATAAAAGGATCGATCCAATTTTTTTAATCATCTATTTTAGTTTTTGACAGTGGATAATGAGAAAGGTGCATCGCTTTTGGCTGTTCCTTTTTGTTTATTAGGCGTTTCGCTCATCTTTATTTCCAGGAGGCCTCCCTTTTGCATGGCAAAATGATCCAGATAGTTTTTCGTATACTGCTTGCCATTGAAACGAGTTGACTCGACATAACGGGTAGACGCGGTGTTACCAGGCGCATCAATCACCAGTGTTTTGCCATTTTCAAAATGAATCTTTGCATGTTTAAATAGTGGTGCACCTGTCGCATACTCTGTACTGGTAGGAGTCACTGGATAAAAACCCAGCGCGGAGAAGACATACCAGGCAGAAGTCTGCCCATTATCCTCATCTCCACAATAGCCGTCCGGGGTTGCTTTATATAACTTATTCATGGTCTCTCTAGCCCAATACTGCGTTTTCCAGGGTTGTCCTGCATAATCATACAGATAGATCATATGCTGGATGGGCTGATTGCCATGCGCATACTGTCCCATATCAGCAATCTGCATTTCCCTGATTTCATGGATGACACCATGGTAATAACTATCATCAAAAGTAGGTGGCATCACAAATACTGAGTCCAGCATACCCGTGAATTTAGCGTTGCCCCCCATCAGATCAATGAGACCTTGTACATCCTGAAAGACAGACCAGCTATAATGCCAGCTATTGCCTTCTGTGAAGGCGTCACCCCATTTAAAAGGATTAAAAGGAGACTGGAACTGACCGTCCTTATTTTTTCCTCGCATTAATAAATGAGAGGGATCAAATAAGTTCTTATAATTCATCGCTCTTTTGCGGTAAATATCTATTTCAGAGGCCGGTTTGCCCAGCGCTTTGCCCAGCGTATAAATGCAATAATCATCATAGGCATACTCCAGAGTGCGGGCTGCATTTTCATTGATATGGACATCATAAGGCACATATCCCAATTCATTATAATACTTAACGCCAGCGCGACCAACCGCCTGCATGGGGCCTTCATTATTGGCATCATGAATCAATGCCTGATATAACGTATTAATATCATAGCCTCTGAGTCCTTTAATATAAGCTTCTGCTACAATCGAAGCAGAGTTATTCCCAATCATAATATTGCGATAACCGGGAGCAGACCACTCCGGCAGCCAGCCTCCTTCTTTATAATCATTAACCAGCCCTTCCTGCATTTCTCTTACAATATGCGGATAGACCAAATTTAAAAAAGGATATAATGCCCTAAACGTATCCCAGAAACCGGTACCGCCAAACATATAACCTGGTTCTATTTTGCCATTATAAGGGCTATAATGAACCGCTTTACCTTCGGCGTTAATTTCATAGAACTTTAAAGGGAAGAATACCATCCTATACAGACAGGAGTAAAACGTTTTTAGCTGTTCTGGCGTGCCGCCAGAAACCTCTACTTTACCCAAAACATCATTCCAGGTCTTATGGGCTTTGTTTTTAACCGTCTCAAAATTATCGGCGCCAATTTCTTTTAAATTTTGATTCGCCTGGTCAAAACTAATAAAGGAAGAGGCGACTTTTGCATGCACCTGTTCGCCTTTGGTCGTGTTTTTAAAACCGATTACCGCCCCGGCGTGATCACAGCTTTGTTCATCAGCCTGAGTCAGCTGTCCATCCTTATAGGTATATACATAATCAAAGGGCTTATCAAAAACAATCACAAAATAGTTTTTGAAGTTCTCCGTGACGCCGCCGCTATTTCGTTTGGTATATCCTATGATTTTATTTTCTGAAGGAATTACTTTAATATAAGATCCCTTGTCCAGCGCATCAATGACAACAGAGCTGCTGTCCGTCTTAGGGAAAGTAAATCTAAAACTGGCTGCTCTTTCCGTAGGGGCAATTTCCGTTGTAACATCTTCATCCGCCAGGTACACCCTGTAATAATAAGGCCTTGAGATCTCTGCTTTGTGGGAGAACCAACTGGCGCGGTCTTTCTCTTCAAATCGCACCTTGCCCGTGATCGGCATGATGGCAAAAGCACCATAGTCATTCATCCAGGGAGAAGGCTGATGGGTTTGTTTAAACCCGTTGATCTTATCTGCGGTATACTGATAAGCCCATCCGTCACCCATTCTGCCTGTCTGGGGTGTCCAGAGGTTCATTCCCCAAGGCAGTCCGATAGCGGGATAAGTATTCCCGTTGGATAGACTCGGTTTGGAATCGGTTCCCATCAGTGGATTCACCAAGTCAGCATAATCCGTTTTGGATGGCTGACTTTGCGCATTAATCTGGCCTGCATATAATAAACAGCAGCCAATGAAAAAAAGTAGTTTTTGCATGTTTAGTTTAAATTTTAAAACAGCACTGCCCGGCGCTTTAGCTTCTAGCTTCCTTCCAGTTAACGGTGAAATTACCATAACCCAAGACGGCTTGTTGCCAAACAATTTCCAATGCAGTGTTAACGGTTTTTAAAAAATCTCTTTGTTTGGTTTGATTGAGTGTTTTGCTTTTTGTTTGTTTTTGTTTGTTTATTTATTTATCGTTTTCTGGTTTATTGTTTCTGGAATTCAAATTGGTAGCTTCCTGAAGGCAAATAAGCTAGAAATGAAGGGTGATTTTGGCCGTCTTGGACATGCCTATCAATTGCTACAACAGATTTCTTTATCCAATTAACATTTGGGCTTTTACCCACTGGCGCGTAACCTGCTGGTACATAGAAAGTAGCATAAGCGCCTATGGGAATTTCCACCTGCAATGTAATCACGCTGGATTTTTTCTTTTCCGCTCTTTTCCAATTTAAACGGATCTCACCATAGGGGGTATTATGATCTACCTGATAACCGTTGAGACGATCAGGAAAGCCAGGTCTGAGGATCGTATGTTTAAAGCCAGGCACCTCAGGGTCCGGCAAAATACCGCCCAGCCCACTGTACATCCAGGCACCAATCTGTCCAAACATAATATGATTCATGGAGATATCATTTTTAGACTGGATATTCCAATTCTCATAAAGCGTCGTAGCGCCATTGACCATCCACCATCCCCAGGAAGGGAAAACCCGGCTTGATGCCATCTGATAAGCGGTATTATGATACCCATACATGCTAAGTGCATCCAGAATCGTTTTGGAGCCCAGTAAGCCAACATCCAGTTTATACCCGTCTTGCATTACTGTTTTATTTAACTGCTCCGCTACTTTATCTGCATATTGCGCTGGAACAATGCCCCAATATAAGGGCGCACTCATCTCCGTCTGATATCCCTTATCATAGATTCCTGTCTGTTTATTCAGATAGGTTTCATTAAATACCTTTTTAATTTTTGCTGCTAGTGCTTTGTATTTAATATGATCCTCCTTTTTACCAAAAAGCTTCGCCGCTTTGGAAAGAATCTGAACATCGGTATAATAATATATGGTAGAAGTAAAGGGAACCGGCGTTCTTGATTTTACTGGCACCCAGTCCCCTAGCCCCCAACTGCATATGCCGCTGGGACTAATGCTGGTGATATAATCCACGTAATGCTTAATGCCATTATAACAATGACGCAGTACCTGACTATCCCCATAGAAAAGATAGAGATTCCAGGGGATTACTGCGATGGTGCTGGTCCAGTCCGGCCCATTGCCCCATTCATATCCCCAGCCGTCAGTAGGCACAATGGAAGGCAACACGCCGTTGGGCTGCTGTTCATCCAGGTGATCCTGCATCCATTTCTTATAAACCGTTATCGCATCAAAATTATATAGGCCCGTTTGTACATTGATTTGCCCGTCACCCGTCCAGCCGTTTTTTTCTCTTTGGGGGCAATCCGTAGGATAGCCCATCAAATTAGAAAGGTAGGACTGATTGGTGGCCGCCCAGATCTTATTTAAAATCGTGTCAGCGCTATGGATATGACCGGACACCGGCACATCACTATGCATAAAATAAGCAGTCACCGCTTCTTTTGTTAGGGTGATAGGTGCACTTGAAGTAATCTCCACATATTGGAAACCCTTATAACCAAACCAGGGTCTGAAGCTTTCTTCTCCTTTTCCCGATAAGATATAAATATCCGTCTGAAAAGGATCTGAATCGTCAGTAGGCCGGTAATGCACGTCGATATTGGAGATATCGACATGACCATCCTTATACAAACGTTCTGCGTGTTTTACCCGCAATACAGTGCCTGCTTTACCCTGCACCTTGATTTTTGAGATGCCGGCAATATTTTGCCCAATATCAAATACATAATCTGTATCACTAAATTTATGCATGGAAACCGAAGCGATCGGCGCTGATTTTCTAATCGGCACCATCATGGCGGAAGTAATCTTTTTGGAAGGCGCCGAGCGGTAGATCACGTCCTGCCAGAGGGAATCGTGGCTTTTATGCCATTGGTCTGCTTTTTTATGGGGCAGATCCCACGCCTCCAGGCTCAACCTATGATCATGATGCTCAGCAGTATAGATACTATTAAAGACAATCGGACCGGTTCTTGTTTTCCAATCCTTTCCCGTATGAATAGTCTGCACGGAGCCGTCCTCATAGACAATCCTTAGATCCAGGACAAAACATGGCCTGGCCCTCCAGGGTGCTTTATCAAAATCCCAGACTGCCGTAGACTGAAGGTTAAACCATCCGTTACCAAGTATTACTCCCAGGGCATTTTGATCATTAAGCAATGAACTAGTCACATCATAAGTCGTATAATACAGTCGCCGGTCAAATCTGGTATAAACCGGATCTAGCTCCCGGTCACCCACCTGCTTACCATTCAGCATTAGCTTATAGAGCCCTGCAGCGGCAATATAGATTCTGGCGGATTTTACCTTTTTTTGCAGTGCAAAATCCTTTCTAAAGTAACCAGCCGGCTTAAAGCTGATCGGATGATTATCGGATATCCAGGCACCTTTCCAGTTATAGATTGACTGCAGTCCGGTTTCAAAATAACTGACTGACTGCGCTGTACTGGTTCGTGCTCCAACGGCCATACTGGTATCTACAGTGCAGATGACTTTCCAGTAATATCTGGTAAATGGCTTTAAAGCGGCTCCGTGATACCTGGTAAAAGGTTTGTCATAAACCCTAAAGCCACTATTCCAAACAATGGAAGTAGAATTTGAGCCGCGCGTATCAGCAGCCCCTGTGCCTTTAGCGACCTCAGTAGAATCTTTCCCAACGATCACCTGATAATAAATTGGATATTTTGCAGTGCCAACGCCATCGTTATTTGCTGAAAGCTTCCAACTCAGTGTAGGATGTAGCTCATCAACCCCCAGGGGTGTTGAAAGATAATTACACTTAAGAGCATATGCATAAGTGCCATTAATAGGCGCTTTTGTCGTCCTGCTTAATGGCGCGCTACGCTGTGCCATTAAGCAAAATGGCATAAACCCTATAAACCCAAAAGCAGCTTTTATTAGACTTGATCCCCGCATTGATTTGTTTTGATTTAAACTGAGTTAAATGGATTATATTTTATACTTGTATAGGCTTAATGTGCACACCACGCATTACGATTAAAAGCTATTTTTTGCCCGGTTTTTTAATCTTGTGCGCTTTTACGCCTTCAAAAGTCATTTTCACCGGCAGTATTTTTCCATCTTTATCAAAATGCATTTCATCAATGCAGGTGGCGCGGTTATTGGCCGCCGTTTCTCCAAGCGGCCGACGATGATAGACTATATAATACTTCTGCTCCCCAGGCACTTTAATGACACTATGGTGGCCTGCGCCAGTGGCTACACTGCTATCCTGTTGCAGTATGGTGCCAATGCGCTTAAAAGGTCCTAAAGGATTGTCCGAGATGGCATAAGCCACCCGATAGTCAGGGCCGCCCCAGCCACCTTCTGACCACATAAAATAATATTTTCCATCCTTTTTAAACATAAAGGGTCCTTCTGTGTAGCTTTTTGGGGTTATTTCTTTATATATCGAGCCATCTGCAAAAGGAAGTAATCCGGTAAAATCAGGTTTTAGTTTGACCACATTACAATGTCCCCAGCCGCCATAATACATATAATAACTTCCATCAGAATCATGAAACACATATTGATCAATGGGTTGTGCCCCATTCTCAATGGTGCCAATAAGAGGTTTGCCCAATAAATCTTTATAAGGCCCTGCAGGCTTGTCTGCAACGGCTACACCGATGCCACCAATTTCACCGGCATGGACATCATTTGCCCCAAAAAACAAGTAATACTTGCCCTCTTTTTTTAAAACAGCCGGCGCCCACATGGCCTTTTTGGCCCATTTTACATTGCTTGAATCTAAAACTGCATGATGTTTTGTCCAGTGCACCAGATCAGGTGAGCTAAAAGCATCAAAAAACACCTGATCCTCATACTTTGCCGAATACGTTGGGAAAATCCAGTAATCTTTCCCATAAACAATTCCTTCCGGATCGGCATACCACCCGGGCAATACCGGATTGCCCGCATATCCTGATTTTGCAGGATGCACCTGTTTTATTGGCTGTGCAGATAATATCCCCGCTGTCATAAGAATCGATACTACGGCCAAAGTGCCATTTTTCCACCTGTTGATCATACTGTTAGAATTATGCTTTTAAAATGCAGTGTATAAATTTTATTAATGAAATAGCGTTTTACTGCATTTTATTACAGAAAGTAAATTTTAGTAATTGTTAGGCGATATTAACAAGAATATTTAGTATCAAAAAACTGATAACTTTTTGTTTAAAAATGAAAATAAGCCAAGAGCTCCTAATACCAGGCCACTGAAAAGCCTAAAACAGCAATCCTTCCATTGTTAATGCATTTTTAATGATTTTTCCTTTAAAATAGGGAACTTTACTTTTAAATTTGAAACCAATGGGTCGCTCCGTGAAGTCAACCTCCATTCTGATCTATAAAATTATTGCGGTACTTAGCTTTCTGGTCCTACTTGGGGTGCAGTTCTTCTTAGTGTACAATACCTATATGCTTAAGGATGAGCACTATTTTTACGCAGAAAAACAATTGATCAAACGTGTCTATTCCAAAGGCATTCGTAATGACAAGGTTTATCCTGGAGGGCAGCAGATTATTGACACCTTTATTAACCGCAATATGCACGAGCTGGAACGGCTCTATAAAACGGATCCCAGTGCATTTAATGTAAAACGACAAAAGATCTGTGACAGTCTTTTCACCAAACTTAGAGCCAAGAGTTCAATGGATGACTTTTTTACGCAAATAGTTAAAGAAAATCATCTTAAACACGATCTTCAATACAGGCTCCTGATTAAAACACTGAGTATCACCTTTTCCGGAAGCAATTATATCATTTTATTCCAAAATGGCCATCGGCTGCCTTTACTAGATAGCAGCTATATTTTGCCAGAAGGCGCCTCCATTGACGGGGACCTCAAGACGCTAAATATGCAAAACCAGGTCGCTTCCCTTACGGTCAGCGCCTCGAGTGCCTATAGCTATCAGATTACTTTTGAGCTTTATGTTGATTCTCCCAACCGCACCTGGGCCATCTTAAATTTAATGAAGCCTACCTTTGCGCTGTCCTTTTTCTCCTTGCTTGCAGTTATGATTATCTATTTCTTTACTTTTCGTAACTGGTTGAGGCAAAAGAAGCTCGCAGAGATGAAATCTGATTTTGTCAATAGCATTACCCATGAGTTTCATACACCGTTAGCCACCATTATGGTTGCCAATAAAAGCCTCCAAAATGAGAAGATTATCGAAAAAAAGGAGAATATAGCACCGCTCACTGATATTATCAGTCGGCAAACCGGCCGGTTGAAGACCATTTTCAGTCAGGTACTGGATATTACCGTCATGAATAATGCCACCCTTAAAAAGGATAGTTATTTGCTCGGGAAGTTGTTGGAAGAGATATTATTAGATTATCGCTTAACTTTGGGCAACAAAAGTGTGGAAATCAAACTTGATAAGATTCCAGACGATTTTATGGTTTTCCTGGATAAATTCTGGTTTACCACTACCGTCTTGAACCTTTTTGAGAATGCGATCAAATACAATAGTTCTCCGGTTAAAAAGATCAGGATTCATGCCCAACTGGATAAGAAAACCATCCAGTTATCTATTGCGGATAATGGAATCGGCATGTCTCAAAAGACAATACGGCATATTTTTGAAAAATTCTACCGGAGTAAAAATAAAAGTACAGAGGATGTAAATGGCCTGGGCCTGGGCTTGTTTTATGTTAATCAATGCATCCTGGCACACGGGTGGACACTGGATGTAGAAAGTAAAGAAGGCCACGGAACAGAATTTATAATAATGATGCCCAAGGGGTAGCAAATACAAAAAAAATGAAACACAGAATTCTATTTGTTGAAGATCAGGAAGACCTGGGAAATGTTGTTAAGCAATATCTGGAAGCCATGAACTTTGAAGTTCACTGGTGCCTGAATGGCAAGGATGCCTACCGGACCTTTCTGACCAAAAAACAGTTATTCGATATCTTAATTATAGATATCCAGCTTCCGGAGATGAATGGATTTGAACTCGCCGAGCTGATTATAAAAGAAAACGTTTCCGTTCCATTTTTATTCCTGACGGCCCGTAATGAGAAAAAAGACCGTTTAAAGGGCCTAAAACTGGGTGCTGATGACTATATCAGTAAACCATTTGACATTGATGAACTGGTGCTCAGGATTAAAAACATTATCCGTCGTAAACAACCCCCTGAACAACAGGCCGCAGAAACCAAAAATGATATCCCTGTGGGCGATATCATCCTGCATAAAGACCTGCTGCGACTTTCGATAAAAGGAGAAAAACCTATTACGCTGACGGTCAGAGAAGCAGAATTATTACAATACCTGTGCAAACACCCCAATAGAGTGCTGAAAAGAGAGGAAATCCTATTACAACTCTGGGGTGAAAACGATTATTTTCTGGGCAGAAGCCTGGATGTGTTTATCTCACGCTTACGCAAGCTACTGCACACCTCAGACACTGTCAGTATTGATAACGTCTACGGGGTCGGTTTTGTGTTTAACGTGAAAAAAACAGCGTAACGCCCAAAGAAACTCAAACCACGTAAAGCACATAAAGTGCATAAACAATTAATAGTCAACTGGTTAAAATCAGCATGAGATTCCGTTAACGAATTGTTTGGCTTTGATTAATATCTAAAACCAGTCAATCAGCGTAAAGTTGTAGCGTCTTATTATTGTATTTCTAATTGTAATAACGCAAAATATTTACGTGAAAAAGATTTTTTCCTGATTTGCTCTCTGAGTATAGGTCTCGGATGGCAAGTCCAAGCACAAAGCGCAACCACTCCTGAGGGTGATGTAACCAGCTATGTAAATCCATTTATTGGCACTGGCGCCGTGGATGCCTCCAGTTTATCTGGCAGTAATTTTCCGGGAGCAACACTACCCTTTGGATTCGTTCAATTGAGTCCTGATACCCAGGACAATCCAGATAATCCCGCCTCTGGCTATGATTATAATGACAAAACCATCGTCGGTTTTAGCCATACACATTTAAGTGGAACGGGCGTCGCTGATTTATTTGATGTATTATTTATGCCCACCACAGGCAAAATCCAGGCTAATCCTGGCAGCGCAGACAAGCCGGATAGCGGCTATCGTAGCCGCTTCTCCCACGATCAGGAGTCGGCTCATGTTGGTTATTATCAGGTAAAACTCCTGGATTATAATATTAATGCAGAACTCACTGCAACAGAACACAGCGGTTATCACCGCTATACCTATCCCAAAACGGATCAGGCGCATCTGGTCATTGATCTCAACCACACATTAAATAAAAAGCGTCCTTATTGGTCTTGTAAAGTGATAGACGCCGAGATCAGACAAGTAGATCCCTATACAGTACAGGGCTACCGGATTCTGACCGGCTGGGCACAGTTGCGTAAAGTCTATTTTTACGCGAAGTTCTCTGAGCCCATCCAGTCTAATCAGCTTTATACAGGTGGCAGCATGTATCCCAATGAAAAGATTGTCAATGGCACCAATGTCAAAGCTGTTTTGAACTTCAATACAGAAAACGGGAAGCCACTGTTAATTAAGGTCGGTCTTTCTGAAGTCAGCGTGGATGGCGCTAAAGCCAACCTGGCCGCCGAGATTGGGGAAAAGAGCTTTAATCAGATTGAGGTAGCTGCGAAAGAAAAGTGGCAAAAAGAACTCAGCAATATAGCAATTGAAGGAACAAAAGAACAAAAAGAAATCTTCTATACAGGCCTGTATCACGCTTATACCCAACCCAATAATCTGGCAGATGTAAATGGAGATTATATGGCCACAGATTATACCATCCATCACGCGCCGGATAAGACTCATTATTCTACTTTTTCCTTGTGGGATACATACAGAGCCGCCCATCCGTTGTATACCCTGTTAAAACCAGAAAAGGACGCCGGGTTTATCCGCAGCATGCTACGCCAATACGAGACCTTTGGCTACCTTCCTATCTGGCAACTCTGGGGTGAAGAAAATTATTGCATGATTGGCAACCATGCCATCCCTGTCATTGTGGATGCCATATTTAAAGGGATAAAAGGCATTGATGTACAAAAGGCATACCAGGCAGTTAAAAACTCTTCCATGATCAGCCATCCGGGTTCTCCTTTCTATCTCTGGAATAAGTATCATTATATGCCAGAAAACAAACAGTCACAGTCCGTATCCATTACGCTGGAGATGGCTTTTGATGATTGGTGCGTGGCCATGCTGGCAAAGAAACTCGGCAAAGAAAAAGATTATCAATACTTTATCGACAGATCCGGCTACTATAAAAATCTTTTCAACAAAACATCCGGATTCTTCCAGGCCAAAGATGATAAAGGCAATTGGTTACCCAATTTCAACCCACTGGCCTATGGTGGCAATGGTGGTAATCCTTTTACAGAAGGCAACGCCTGGCAATATCTGTGGTATGTCCCCAGGACGTACAGGGTCTGGTAGATTTAGAAGGCGGTAAAGCCGGTTTTACAGCTAAACTGGATAGCTTTTTTACCATTAAAGACCTGCCCAAAGAGGTCAATGGCAATGCCTCTGGTTTCATTGGCCAGTATGCGCATGGAAATGAACCTAGTCATCACGTGACCTATCTGTATGATTATGTTGGCCAGCCCTGGAAGACCCAGCTTTATGTTTCTAAAGTGCTCAGAGAGTTATACAATAATTCCTTCTCTGGCTATTCTGGCAATGAAGATTGCGGACAGATGTCCAGCTGGTATATCTTCAGTGCAATGGGCTTCTATCCGGTCAACCCGGCCAGCGGCAAATATGAGATAGGTTCACCGGTACTTAAATCCGCCACCATTCACCTGGCAAACGGCAAAACCTTTAAAATGACCGCTAAAAATGTTTCTGATCAAAACTTTTACATTCAATCCGTCAAATTAAATGGAAAGCCTTATAATAAACCCTATATCCTGCATAGCGATATAGAAAAAGGCGCCACCCTGGAATTTGTTATGGGTGATAAGCCCAACAAAAAATGGGGACAAGACCTGACCGGTTTGAATGACTAAGTAAGAAACACAAGATTTACCGCAATATAGTTCGTCTTTCTTTCATCAGTCATAAATAGGGTAATCCGCTTCTGAAATAATTGAAAAATTATGGAAGGAGCGGATTTGCCTTTTTATTAATTGGATAGATGTAAGACAAAAAACGAATTAACAGAAAATTTACCTAACTATGTCGTTTGCTAATAATTTCAGCCATAGTACGTAATAAAAAGAAGTATACCCGTTCCAGAGAGGAGATAGTGAATATGATTTAAAAATGATATACTTTATAAGGCGGAGGGGGATTATGACTTTGAACACATTGCACCGAGTGGTTTTGCCAACTTCAATAAGAAATTGAATCCAGGCAATTGAAGTGAGAATAGAGGAGGAAACCTTTTGGTTAACGCAAGAACAAATGGCCCAACTTTTTAATCAAATGAAGCAAATCATTAGTTTGCATATAAACAACTGCTATAAAGAAAAGGAATTGGAAATGAGTGCAACTGTCAAGGAATCCTTGACAGTTCGAAAAGAAGGAAAAAGGATGGTAAGCAGAAAGATAGATTTTTACAATCTTGATGTCAATATATCCGTAGGTTACCGTGTAAAATCCAGGTCTTTCTTGCATCAAATCCGCGTTAATAGTAAACAGGAACTAATAGAACGTATCTACCAGGGGATCGAAAAGATTAACAAGAAACCGGTTGTATTGCGCTGGAAATACAAAATGAAGGCGGCAGCGTGTCCCTTAATTAAAGTATTCACTACTAGGTAGTAAACACAAGCCTCGGCCCCAAAAACCATCTTTCGTTCATCAGCCATAAATGGGGGAATCGTTTTGATTTCTGCCTCACTGTGGGTTTGTCCAATTTTTTTTCTGCTTTTTGTCCAATAGTAAAGTGCGTGTTCGTCATTATTAAGAACAAATCAACAACAACAGTTTTACAACCTTAAAAATTAAATAAAATGGAAACGACGACAACATCTCGCAGCACAGAAAACAACGAACAACACAACGTGGCGGGCACCAAAAGGATCAGCTTGCTGAATGCGGGTCATAAAGTCCTGGCGACATTAAATCATTTTGGGACACACCTTATGAAAGCAGATCTGCCCGAACAGCTTTTACACCTGATTTACTACCGGGTCAGCCAAATCAATGGTTGCGCCTTTTGCCTGGATATGCATTCTAAGGACCTGCTGGCAGGCGGAGAAAATGTTCAGCGCCTCTTAACACTTGACGCCTGGCGGGAGACGCCGTTTTTTAGTCCGCAGGAAAGAGCAGCGCTGGCCTGGGCTGAAGCGGTGACGAAACTGCCTAATGGCGAGGTACCAGAAAATGTTTACCAAGAGGCAGCGCGGCACTTCAGTGCAGCACAGTTGATGGATCTGACGCTGGGCGTGGCGGCGATCAATACTTACAACCGGTTCAATATTGCCTTTCCGCCGGAAGTTGGCGGTTATAAACCAGGCATGTTTGCACCTAGAAATGCTGTGGACGCGTCAAATTAGTGGCAAATTATTCCTTTGCTTTCTCCCCCCTCAAGTAAATAAATAAACACAAAGATCAAGGGGGATAGCAGCCGCTGAATCAAAACGCCCGAGGGCCGCCTTTATTTTTGTAAATAAAGGCGGCCCTCAGGCGTTTATATATAAACAGGCGAATAGTGTTTAATCCGCCTTTTATTTACTTTATAGGTATTCTTTATTTTGCTGTTTCACAATTGGGTGCCCCTTCAGCGAATGTCCAGAGATTTTTTGGGCGACAAAGCCTGCATAATAAGCTAATACCTCATCCAGGACTTCGTCAATCTCTTCATAAGTATCCAGACGAACCAGGCGGCTTTTAAATTCCTTAATATTGGGGAAGCCTTTGAGGTAATTGGTATAATGACGGCGCATTTCCCGAATACCCACAACCGGACCTTTCCAGGCCAGGGAGTATTTAAGATGCTGGCGAATCACAGCCACACGTTGCTCCACTGTGGGTAGCGGCAAATGTTCTCCTGTCTTAAGAAAATGCTTGATTTCATTAAAGATCCAGGGATAGCCAATGGCCGCCCGGCCGATCATAATCCCATCTACCCCGTACCGGTTCTTATATTCTAATGCCTTTTCAGGAGAATCAATGTCCCCATTGCCGAATACAGGTATGGTGATTCTGGGGTTATCTTTTATCCGGCCAATCAACTCCCAGTTTGCCTCACCCTTATACATCTGACACCGGGTCCTTCCATGAATAGAGAGCGCAGCAATCCCGATGTCCTGCAGCCGCTCTGCCACCTCTTCAATATTCTTACTTTGATCATCCCAGCCCAACCTGGTTTTTACGGTCACCGGCAAATGCGTATTTTTAATAACTGATTGCGTAAGTCTAACCATCAGATCCACATCTTTCAATACCCCTGCACCAGCACCCTTAGTGACCACTTTTTTCACCGGACAGCCAAAATTAATATCCAGCAAATCCGGGCCAACCGCATCTACAATGGCTGCACTCATACCCATCGCCTCTTCATCTCCACCAAAAATCTGGATGCCGATCGGTCTTTCCTCCTCATAGATATCCAGTTTCCTTCTGCTTTTTATGGCATCACGGATCAAGCCTTCACTGCTGATGAATTCCGTATACATCAGATCTGCCCCGTTTACTTTACAGACAGACCTAAAAGGCGGATCGCTGACATCCTCCATCGGCGCCAGCAGCATCGGAAAATCCGGTAATTCTATTGAACCAATTTTAATCATAGTTAAATTATCAATACAGCGCTATATCCCTTATGGATATTGGGTGTATATTCGCTGCAAAAATACACCCATTATCTTTTATTACCATAAACCAGTTTCTGGATGGATAAAATCCCGTCTTCAAAAATAAAAATCAGCTACACAGGGCAATTCTTTCTGTTGGTAGGCCTGGTCTGCTTTGGCCTGCTGCTGGGCGGCATGATCAGCTTTATTATGATTATGGCCACACCAGGCGCCTCCCTGCAGGCAATCACCAACGGCGACCCAGAGGTGGCAAGTCTTGCCCGCTGGATGCAGATAATCAGTACTTTCTGCATGTTTGCCATTCCGGCACTGCTCTTTAAGCTTATTGTCAGGCCAGGCAAGGATTTTTTTAAATTTAGAAATAAAAGGCCTTTTATACTTTGGGCACTGGTTATCCTGATTGCGCTGGCGACCATTCCCACGGCGGATCTTTTTACCTGGCTAAACCAGCATATTCCTATTTCCCAAGGGTTAAAAGCCAAATTTCAGCAGCTGGAAAAAAGCTACGACAAACAAATGCTTTTTATGCTACAGCTGGATTCCTGGACTGGATTTCTAAAATCGCTGATTCTCATTGCGTTGCTACCGGCCATTTTTGAAGAACTTTTATTCAGGGGTTGTTTGCAACAGGTGATGATCGGCTGGCTTAAGAAACCTTTTTGGGCCATATTATTAACTTCTATCATTTTCAGTGCTATTCACGCCTCCTATTTTGGCTTTTTACCCCGGATCTTTATCGGGATGATCTTAGGTTATGTATTTTTCTACGGGCGCAATATTGGCCTGAATATGATCATTCACTTTATAAATAACGGCCTGATAATCACCGTCATGTTTTATAAGAACCAGACAACAGGGTCCATGGAAGAAGCCCTTAAAAGCCAGGCTGCTCCCTGGATGGCTTATGTCGGTCTGGTGGTGCTGATCTTTTTATTTTATTATTTTAGAAAAGTGGCTATTAACACGCCGCCTTCTCCGGCAAGCAGCCTGGAGGATAATCACCCTAAACCTTTTTATTCCTGATGGCAATTAATCAAAAAGTCTTTAAAACCAGGGCTTTGACGGCAGTGATTTTCGTGGCAGTGATGTTATGTGGTCTGCTGATCAATGAATGGAGCTTTTCATTGCTCTTTTTTATCATCCATTGGGGTTGTTGGACAGAATTTGATGCGTTGTTTAAAAAAATCAGTCCTGCTTATAACACGGCTGATTTAAGAATTACCAGCCTGCCTAAACTGATTGGATCTGGATTTTTGATTTACTGCCTTCCGCATAAGTATAGTATTTACAACGTAGCTTTTGATTTTGTCGGGATACTTATAATGGTCGTAGGCGCCGTTAAGTTTATTTCTCTTTGGCTCAGGGCTGGAGCCCTGAAGCAAATTATACTAAAAGTAGCTATACTGGGCTTACTGTATATATCACTTAGTTGGGGGCTGATGATTCACTTGCGATTCAGCTATTTTTTGGCCTATCCTTTAGGATGGGTGGTCGCTTTAACCCTGGTAGGTGCGATTTGGATCAACGACACCATGCAGTATATTGTCGGCTCACTGATCGGCAAAACACCTTTTTCAAAAATTTCTCCCAATAAAACCCTTGAAGGAACCATCGGCGGCAGCCTGCTCTGCATTGCCACGGTTACCGCTATCGGCTATTATTTTGTGGAAAAGGATATGATTTGGTTGTTCCTGGTAGTATCCACCATAGCAGCCGTTATTGGCACCTTGGGAGATCTGCTGGAAAGTAAAATAAAACGACTGGCAGGTGTTAAAGACTCCGGTCACTTTATGCCAGGGCACGGCGGTTTTCTGGATAGGTTTGACAGTCTTATTCTGGCCACGCCATTTGTGGTACTGGTGGTTACATTTGTTTTTGGACTGCGCTAATGGACTACTTTTTAATAAAACGGAGCCTTTGCTGCCCATTACCAACCATTAAAGCCTGATTTTCAGATAAATATGTAAAGTCATTCGTGCATTTCTCTGTTTTAATACGATTTGACTGTTGGAGCCAGCTTGATAAGGAAGCTAAACAAGGCCTTTTAACTGTTTATTGACGGTTTTGAGTATATACCTTGGCGTTGATGGAGCTAATCCACTAAGCCAACTTTTAATCAATTAAAGGCCTCCTCTCGGATAATCAGCACAACCGTCGTATCTTTGCCCCTCAATTTTAAAGGGGTTTTTAAACATTGCTCTAATAATTTTAATAATAAGATTCAGATGACCATTCATAAAGAAGGAACCGCATCTATCGTAATGGCCGCTGTCATTGTAGCGGTGGCTTCGCTCATTGCCAATTATTTTCTGATGCCCGTATACGGCTGGATCTATTTGATTATCCTGGCCTTACTTATCATTTGTTTTCTGTTCATTGTGTCTTTTTTTAGGATTCCGGAGCGCAACATGACCTATGGCGATAATAAGATTATTGCCCCGGCCGATGGCAAAGTGGTGGTGATTGAGGAAGCGGAGGATCCAGAATACTTTAAGGGTAAAAGGCTGCAAATCAGCATTTTTATGAGCCCGGCCAATGTACATGTTAATCGCTACCCAGTAGATGGTGATATCGTCTACAATAAGTACCACAAAGGTAAATACTTAGTGGCCTGGCATCCTAAGTCTTCTACAGATAACGAAAGGCAAAGTATTGTCATCAAGCGACCTGGCAAAGGAGAGATTCTGGTGAAGCAAATTGCCGGTGCACTTGCCAGAAGAATCTGTAATTATGCAAAGGTTGGCGAAAAGGCGAAACAAAATGAGGAAATGGGTTTTATAAAATTTGGGAGCCGGGTAGATTTACTTTTACCTTTGGGCACAAAAGTAAATGTTGAACTTAATCAGGCAGTTAAGGGCGGTGTCACCCTCCTTGCTACCTGGTAATAATCATGAACCATGAATGCGAAACAATTGGCTGCTGAGGCGGCTGTTGCACTGATAAAAGACGGCATGAAAGTCGGTCTGGGAACTGGCTCTACAGCTTATTTTGCCATCCAGAAAATCGGACAGCGGGTACAGGAAGAAGGCCTTAAGGTTACCTGTATTGCCACTTCTATACAATCAGAAGAGCTGGCTCAATCCTTAAAAATCCCTATGGTCGGTTTCGAGCAGCTAGAAAGGCTGGATATTACCATTGATGGAGCCGACGAGGCAGACCACCACCTGCAACTGATCAAAGGCGGTGGCGGAGCACTGCTTAGGGAAAAGATCATCGCCTATATAACGGATCACTACGTGACCATTGTAGATGAATCTAAATATGTAGAGACCCTGGGTAAATTTTATCTCCCTGTAGAAATTGTTCCTTTTGGCTGGCAGCGGACCTTTGATCATATTAAAACCTTAGGCGGGGCGCCTCATTTAAGACAAAGAGATAATGCGCCTTATATTACCGATAACGGCAATTATATCCTGGACTGTGATTTTAAAACGATCCCTGACCCGGAAAGTCTGCAGACAAAATTGAACCTGATTCCAGGCGTCGTAGAATGTGGCCTGTTTGTCAACAAAACCCAGACCTTGATCATTGGTTATAATGATGGAAGCATCAAGACACACAAAAAATAAGCAAGGAAAGTAAATATTTAGCAAAGCATCATAATTAAGCGCGAATCGCAATAAAATATGGATTTAAATAGCAAGGCATTTTTATTTGACATGAACGGTACGATGATTGACGATATGTATTATCATACTAGGGCCTGGCACAAAGTGCTGGGTGATCTAGGTGCCGGACTCAGCATGGAGCAAACCAAATTACATATGTATGGCAAGGCCGAAGAGATGTTTGACCGAATCTTCGGGCCAAATAAATTTGGTGACCAAGAGCTCCATGACATCATTATGAATAAAGAGCTGGCTTATCAGGAAGCCTTCAGGCCTCAATTAAAATTAATTAACGGCCTGGGAGCTTTTTTACAGAAAGCCAAAGCCGCAGGCATCTCACTTGCCATCGGCACCGCAGCACCTAAAACCAATGTTGATTTTGTTTTGGACGGCCTGCAATTACATTCCCTGTTCCCGGTAATCATCGGGGCAGAAGATGTAACGACTAGTAAACCCGATCCGGAAGTATTTCTCAGTGCAGCAGCCGGGCTTAAAGTAAATCCCGCTGATTGCGTCGTTTTTGAAGATTCCCCCAAAGGTGTTGAAGCGGCAAAACGTGGCGGTATGAAAGCAGTCGTTATTACAACTTTTCATGAACCGGAAGACTTTGCGCACCTGGATAATGTATTAATGTGTGTTAAGGATTATACAGACCCTCAATTGGAGCAGTTGTTTGCATAATGTAATAGCTGCTGCAGGTATTGTTATTGTTGTCGACTATTGGAAACATTGAATGCAGGCAGGCAGCACTTCTCAAAATATATTGCGGATTAAAAGCCCCTGGCTGCCCTCTCTGTTATACCACTATGTGTCCGTGTAAATCCCTGTGTATCCATGTGTACTCATGTTTACGTGTGTTGAGACGTAAACTAAAGAATACGTTTTATCAAATCAAGCTCCTCGCTAAGCAAAACCACGCCCGGATTTTTCCCGTTTTCAAAACTACCTAGCAGCTTTTCAAAACCAAGGGCCCGGGCACCACTTAAGGTTGCCCAGCTAAGTAGGGTCTCCTTGCTAAGCGCTGGATGGGCTTGTAATATATGTTGCATTTCCCTAGCAATACTTAACTGATCATTGCTGGCGAGGCTATCTGTACCTAGTGCAAGGTTCACACCGGCACCCAACAGCATAAGGATATCCGGCAATCGGTTCTCGATATATAAATTTGCACCCGGGCACAGTACAAAATAAAGCTGCATATTAAGAGATTTGGCCTGGTTTAAGGCAAATGCCAGATCTGCTTTATCCATAAAAGTATTGTGCACCAGAAGTAGGTTACTGTCGGCTACACCCAGATAAGGCAGGACTGTCTGAAGACTGCTTTTGCCGGAAGGCTTGTAAAAACCCAGATCAATGCCCATATTTTTATAAAAATCAATAAATTCACCCCTTCCGGTTCTAAAAAACTCGTTTTCCGGCGCTGATTCCTGATTATGCATGGAAATAATACGCTTTTCAGGTCCAGGTAATGCAGAAAGTGACTGGTTGATTTTTGCAAATAACTGAGCAGAAACAGAATAAGGCGCATGCGGCACCAGGCTACTGGCTGGATTCACCTGATAAAATTGCTCCCAGACCTTATAGGCATAATTAAAGCGCGCTGCTGCCTGTTCTGGTAAAAACCCCAGACACTCAATAAAGTTTCTGTATAAGATTTTTGTCTGCTGCTTTTTAGCAAGGCTATCCGTTGTATTACAGATATCCCCAACTGCCTGGATACCATTTTCCCACATCTTATTGTCAGCCAGTTCCAATGCAGCCGTGATTTCCTCTTTGGGAAAGCTTCTAAGTCCCATGACTTTTTGGGCAAATCCGGGCAGTCCGGTCTTTTTCTCAATAGCTCCTTTAAGATGGCTGAGTTCCAGATGGCAATGGGCGTTAATCAGCCCCGGACATAAAATGCCCGCAAAGTGTGTTGCTCCTTTTAAATTATGGGCATCCGGGCTATCTATTAATCCAAGCACTTCCCCTGCTGCATTTAAATGCAGCAGGGCTCCTTTTCTCAGCCGGTATCCATCAAAAATATAATCGGCTGTATATTTAAATCCCTGGCCCAAACCGGCGCCTTTACCCTGGTTATTGCTTTCTATCATTTGATATAATGCTGTTTACTGCCTAATTTTCAATTGCCTTTGGCAAAGATACTATTGCAAAATAAGCAAGACTAAATTTATAGGCCTCAATTAACGCATTTCAAAGAAGGGCTTTTGTTAACAAATCCCAAATTTTTAAATTTTCTTTAAAATTCAGCTTGGCAATTTATTCGCAGATATTAGCATTTTATACGCACATAATATCATGTATTTCAATCTGTTTCATAGATTTTATGCAAAATTTTCATAGATTACATTTTTTAATGTGCTAACATAATTTTAGCTTTGCACACCAATTTGCACATTAAACAAAAACATTTAATAATTCTGCCATGATCACATTAGATGAATTCACGATACAACAATTGCGCCTCTATCCGCAGGCTACAGGTGAACTTTCAGGACTGCTCAGAGGCATCGGTCTTGCCGCTAAAATGGTAAATGTTCAGGTGAACAAAGCGGCCATCGCTGATATTCTGGGTGAAGACGGCGGGGCAGTAAATGTCCAGGGTGAAACGGTCCAGAAGCTGGACACGATGGCCAACAACACTTTTATCAATGTCCTCAGGCATGGTATCCACTGTGCCGGCATTGTCTCCGAAGAAAATGAAGAGATGATTGTTTTTGATGACCCCAAAAACAATCAGTCCAAATATGTGGTGCTCATGGATCCTTTGGATGGCTCCTCTAATACGGATGTAAACGCCCCTATCGGCACCATTTTCAGTATCTACCGCAGGGTCTCTAAACTAGGCGAACCTTGTACTAGAGAAGACTTTTTGCAAAAAGGCGACAATCAGTTTGCGGCGGGTTATGTCCTATATGGCTCCTCCACCATGTTTGTCTATGGCACACGCCGCCATAGCGTCAATGGCTTTACGCTGGATAACAGCGTGGGTGAATTTTACCTCAGCAATCCCCACATGCAGATGCCCATTGAAGGCAAAACCTATCATTTTGATTATAAATACTACCACGGTGTGGATGAAAAGGTTAGGAGCTTTCTGAACTACTGTAACGCCACTGTAGAGGGCAAGGACGGAAGGTTTGCCAATAAAAATGCCGGCTGTATGGTAGCAGATATGCACCGCATCTTTTTAAAGGGCGGTATGTTTCTGTATCCATCCAGAAAAAGCAAACCAAACGGCAAATTGCGATTGATGTATGAATGCAATCCCATGGCCTTCTTAACAGAACTCTGTGGCGGTTCGGCCACTGATGGCACCAGACGCATTATGGAAATTGAGCCTACGGATTATCATGAAAGGACGCCAATTTTCATTGGCAGCAAAAACCTGGTTGCCCAGTTTGAGTCTTGTGCGGATCAGAGAGAAGCCTGAACAGGATTTTTATAGGGTAAATTCTTACCCGGCAAAAGCCAAATCGTTCCTTACTAAAATGGACGGTTTGGCTTTTGCTTTATATTTATTTTCTGATAAGTTCGTAATTTCACGGCGGAGAGGAGAAGTATGGGCATAAGTAAGAAAACACACTTACATGTATTGCTAACCTAATTTTCCGATCTCTGATTCATCACTTAAGCAATCGTAAAGCACATATGCAGATTTTTATAGCCCAGCAAAATTATCATATCGGTAACTTCAGCGCAAATACAGCAAAGATTATCCAGGCCATTGAGCAGGCTAAAGCACAAAACGGAGATTTGATTATTTTTAGCGAACTGGCGATAACGGGCTATCCCCCAAGAGATTTTCTGGAATTTGAAGATTTTATCCTCCGTTCAGAGGCCGCCTTGCAGGGAATAGCCCAGCATGCAGATGGAATTGGCGTGCTTGTTGGTGCCCCGGCCCGCAATCCGGATCCAAACGGCAAAAGGCTGTTTAACGCCGCCTATTTGTTATATGACAAAAAAATCCAGGCCGTCCAGCATAAGACCTTGCTACCGACCTATGATGTGTTTGATGAAAACAGGTATTTTGAACAGGCCGTCCGTCATGAAGTCATGCATTTTAAAAACAAAAAGATTGCCGTAACGATCTGTGAGGACATCTGGAATCTGGGCGACAACCCTTTATACCGGATCTGCCCTATGGATAAACTGACCAGTCAACAGCCGGATTTTATGGTCAACCTTTCCGCTTCTCCTTTTGATTATACCCATGACGAGGACAGACAAGCCATTATCAGAGCCAATGCCTTAAAATACCAGATCCCGGTATTCTACTGTAATGCGGTGGGTTCTCAAACAGAGATTGTTTTTGACGGGGGCTCCTTTGTTTTTGACAGCAAAGGCAATATGGTCAAAAAACTGCCTTTGTTTGAGGAGGCTTTAATCGCCACCACATTAAATGCGGATAACAGTATTACTGAACAGATAACCGAAACCGCAGACCGCCTTCCCTTACATGAAATCAATCCGCTTACCCTGGAACCGGAGCTCAATATTAGTCAGATTTACGAGGCACTTGTTATGGGCATTCAGGATTATTTTGCCAAAATGGGTTTTTCAAAAGCCCTTATCGGCTCTTCCGGCGGCATTGACTCTGCTGTAACGATTGCCCTGGCCTGCGCTGCTCTGGGCGCCCAAAATGTTCGGTCCGTCCTCATGCCTTCTCCCTATTCGACTTCCCACTCGGTAGATGACGCAGTGGCTTTGAGTCAAAATCTGCAAGGGCCTTACGATATTATTCATATCGATAAAATCTATGAGGCCTTCTTAAGCGAGCTAAAACCTGTTTTTGGTGACCTGCCTTTCAGTGTGGCAGAGGAAAACTTGCAGAGTCGTACCAGGGGAAATCTTTTAATGGGTATTGCCAATAAACTGGGCTATATTCTGCTGAACACCTCCAATAAAAGTGAGCTGGCCACAGGCTACGGCACGCTCTATGGAGATATGGCCGGAGGCCTTGGTGTTCTGGGAGATTGTTATAAACTACAGGTATATGCCCTGGCTCGTTATATTAACCGGGAAAAAGAAATCATCCCGCAAAACATCATTGATAAAGCCCCTAGTGCAGAACTGCGTCCCGGCCAAAAAGACAGTGATTCTCTTCCCGATTACACCGTGCTGGATCAGATTTTGTATCAATATATTGAACGCAGGCAAGGCCCTTCAGAAATTAAATCCATGGCGCTTCCTGGCGTAGATGCGGCCCTGGTTGACCGAACGCTCAAAATGGTCAATCGCAATGAATACAAACGTAACCAGTTTTGCCCGATTATAAGAGTTTCTCCAAAGGCATTCGGTGTGGGCAGAAGGATACCCATTGTGGGCGAATATCTGCTATAAGCAACTTTATGCTAAAAAGCAGCCGGCCATTACGGGCATTAACAGGACAATTAGCGCAGAAACTTTTATTTTAAGTATCTTTCCTTCTGGGTACTGAATTATTAAAAGATTATTTTTCAACAAAAAGGAAACTATGACCATATTTTCAAAGATCATTGCAGGCGAAATCCCTTCCTATAAGATCGCAGAAGATCAATACTTTTATGCATTTTTGGATATCGCGCCCCTGGTAAAGGGCCATGTACTTGTGATCCCCAAGGTAGAGGTAGATAAGGTATTTGACCTTGATGACACCTATCTTAGCCGGATGCTGGTTTTTGCAAAACCCATCGCCAAAGCCCTGGAAAAAACCATGAATTGTAAACGCTGCGGCCTGTCCGTGGTGGGACTGGAAGTCCCCCATGCACACCTGCACTTATTGCCTATAAATGAAATGGATGATACCAATTTTACCCGTGGCAAACTCCAACTGGCAGAAACGGAAATGCAGGAAATCCAGCAAACCATCTTAAATGCCTTACAAGCTTAATCAATTTACTATATTACATATAAAATAACCTTTCATGAGATTTGAAATTACGCCCGGTCAGGACCATGCCAGCTATATCCTTAAAGACAACACCACTGGCACCTACGCAGAGATCTTTCCATTTGGTGCCATCTTGAACCAATTTACCATACAGTCCAAAAATGGCCAGAAGGTAAATGTGATTGACGGTTTTAAAGACCAGGCGGATGCCAGGGAAAACATCACCAATGGTTTTCATAGTGCCAAGCTTAGCCCATTTGTCTGTAGACTCCATAAAGGGGAATATAGCTTTGAGGGAAAAAACTATAAAATTGATAAGCATTATATGGGAGACAGTGCGATTCACGGCCTGTTGTTTGATGCTCCTTTTAAAGTATCTGCCACCCATGTGGATGAAAACAAGGCCACCTTATCACTCACGAATGAATATAGAGATAATTCCCAGGGATTCCCATTTGCTTTTGACATCGAAGTGATTTATAAACTGGGCATAAATCATGACCTACAGGTAACCACCCACGTCAATAACGCCGGCAGCGGTAATATGCCGCTAAATGACGGCTGGCACCCTTATTTTAAATTGGGGGACAAGGTCAATACTGCCGCCGTCCGCTTTGATTCCAAGGAGCTGGTTGAGTTTGATGAAGCGTTACTCCCCAATGGAAAAACCAGTCTTTATACTGCCTTTAATCAGTTCAAAATATTCGGCGAGACTGAACTAGATAACTGTTTTACTTTAAATCAGCCTAGCTATGACGGCACACTTCCCGCCTTTGAAATCAAAGACGATGCGGTTGGGGTACTACTGGGCATCTATCCGGACAGCACTTATCCGTATCTGCAAATTTATACGCCTCCGTCCAGAAGCAGTATTGCGGTTGAAAACCTTTCTTCTGTACCCGATTCATTCAACAATAAAACCGGTTTAATTATTTTGGGTTCCGGAGAAAGCAGGACCTTTAGTACAACTTATAAACTGGCGCTCCTTTAATTGATTTATCCTATCTAGAGTCGCCACATTGGTTCTACTTACATCATAACCGGTGGCTTATAATCAAAGGCTGCGCTGGTCCAGCAAATCCATTAAACGGATGGCTTCCATAGCAGCCTTTACATCATGAACTCTTAAGATATCGGCACCATGACTTAGTGCCCAGGTATTCAACACCGTTGTGCCATTAAGCGCCTCCTCAGCAGAAATCCCCAGAAATTTATAGATCATGGATTTACGCGACACGCCCACTAAAATGGGCAAGTCAAACAACTTAAACTCACTTAAACGGGCCAGTAACTGATAATTCTGCGCCTCGGTTTTTGCAAATCCAAAGCCCGGATCGATAATCAGGTCTTTAATCCCCGCTTCTTTAATGGCCCCTATTTTCTCCACAAAATAGTCGAATACACTGGTAACGACATCCTGATAATCTGTTAAAGAGGCCATTGTATTAGGATTGCCACGCATATGCATGGCGATATAGGGGACTTCTAAAGCACTGACGGTGGAAAACATATTGGAATCCAACCCACCTGCGCTGATATCATTTACCAGGAGCGCCCCCGCCTCAACCGCTGCAGCTGCCACCTCACTGTAATAAGTATCAATGGAAATAACCGCCTCCGGGAACCGCTTAAGTAACGCCTTTATGGCAGGAATCACCCGAGCGGCCTCCTCATTTGCACTAATTCTTGGGCTTTTTGGATGGGTGCTCTGGCCACCGATATCAATGCAACTGGCCCCTTCTGTCAGCATGGCCTCTGCCGCGCCCACTACACTTGCGGGGTCTATTTGCCGGCTTCCTCCATAAAATGAATCATCATTTACATTAATAATCCCCATTACGATGGGTTTTGTAAGCGTTAAAAGCCGCCCTTTACAGTTCAGGGTAAACATATTTATTCTATTTTTGTGAGAATCAACACGAGCACTATGTCCGCTACTTTGCAACAATATGATCAGGCTATAAAAGTAAGTAAAGAAATCTTCATAAAGAAGACCAAAGACTATGGGACTTCCTGGCGGGTGCTCAGAACCATTTCTGTCATAGATCAGATCTATATCAAGGCATTAAGGATCCGTAATCTCCAGGAGATCAAAGTGCAAAAAGTTGCAGATGATATCCCTTCTGAATTTATCGGGATACTCAATTATGCCGTTATCGGCTTGATCCAGCTGCAAAAAGAGCAGGCGACCGTGGATGAACTTTCTGTAGAGGAGGCCTCCGAGTTGTATGACAGCAGTGTCGCCGACGTAAAATCCGTTATGATCTCCAAAAATCATGATTATGGCGAAGCCTGGCGCGAAATGAGTCAACAAAGCTTGGTGGACCTGATTTTGGTAAAACTACTTCGCATGAAACAAATCCTGGAAAATGACGGCAAAACCCTGATCAGTGAGGGACTGGATGCCAACTATACGGATATTTTGAATTATGCCGCCTTTGCATTGATTAAAATAGAGGAGTCCAAAAACAAATAATCCCATCACAAAACCGTTGGAAACGGATGAGGGTATTAGGCATCTTAAACAAATAACCTGTTAGATAATAAGGCAATGAATAACTCCATAAAAAAACAGTCCGCCTCTAAAGCGCCTTCAGCCGTGGCAGTTGTACGCGTGCTCGTTGGTTTACTATTCATTTTTTCTGGGTTGGTAAAAGCAAACGACCCGCTTGGACTCAGCTATAAAATGCAGGAGTTTTTTGATGCCTGGGGCTGGAGTGCACTGAACTGGTCAACCTTTAGCCTTTCCATTGCCATGAATGCCTTTGAGATCTTACTGGGCGTCGCTATGTTAGTGGGGTATCGAATGCGGTTATTTAGTTGGCTTATTTTGTTACTCACTATATTTTTTGGATTTCTGACAGGTTACGCAGCACTGAGTGGCAAATTTCAGAGCTGCGGCTGTTTTGGGGATTGTTTACCCCTGACGCCCGTACAATCCTTTATGAAAGATGTGGTGCTGCTCTTACTCGTGCTTTATATATTTATCTATCGAAACAAGATCAGGCCTGGCCTTTCTATAAAGATCTGCATATCCGTTTTGGCGGGCGCATTGATTATAGCATTGGGCATCCAGGGATATGTTTTAAAACATCTGCCTTTTGTAGATTGCCTGCCTTATAAAAAGGGCAATCATTTATTGGAGCAAATGCAAGTACCTCCTGGAGCAGTAGCAGATAGTTTTGCCATTACCTTCCGATACAAGCATGATGGTAAGGTCTTGGAATTTGATGCGGCTCATTTTCCAGAAAACTTTGATTCAACCTATGAATATGTTGATCGGTATGATAAACTGATCCGCAGAGGCAATGCCATCCCTAAAATCACTGATTTTTCCTTAAAGACACTAGACGGGATTGACTCTACCCAGGAAATCTTAAACAGCAATGCACCGTATGTTCTTGTGTTATTTAAGAATTTTGAAGACTTTAAGGATCATCAGGAAGCATTGAAAAACGTCATTAAAACAGCGCACGGTGTCGGTCTTCCGGTAAGAATCGCCAGCCCAATGGCTGGGGAGGCAAAAAATTTGGTTCCAAACGCTGATCAGCTCTTCCAACTAGACGCCGTTGTTGAAAAAACGGCAGCTAGAGCCGATCCAACTTATTTTTATATGCAGGGAGACCTGGTCGTAGAAAAGAAAAGTGAGGCGGGGGTCAAGTCTTTTATGCAAACCATTACGCATGCAGCAAATGGAAAATAACGAGACGGACATAAAAAAAATAAAAAACAAAGGCCTCCCTGACAAGTTACTCTTATTTGATGGGGTTTGTAACCTTTGTGACCGGTCCGTTCAGTTTATCATCCGTCATGACCCAAAGGCTATCTTTAAATTTGCTGCGTTGCAGTCAGATTATGCGCAAAATATACTTCCACAGCTTTTACAACAAACCATAAATAAAAATGTCCAACCTGAATTAACGTCAAAAAACAACCTGTTTTCGATCATTTTTATTCAGCATCGCAAAATCTACTTGCGTTCAACAGCCATTTTAAAAGTAATGCAACACCTTGGTTTTCCCTGGAATTTATTGACGGTATCTTATATTCTGCCCCGGGGCATCAGAGACCGCCTTTATGATTATATCGCCTCACACAGATACAAATGGTACGGCAAAAAAGATAGTTGCATGGTACCAACGCCGGAACTAAAGCAAAGATTTATGGACGCTAATTCATAGTATATCTTATTATACATTTTGCTTTTCTGGTTTCTTACAGATACTCATCAGTTCTTAAACGAAAGCCAGAGAAGATTTACGAGCGTTTATACCTCCCATCTGCTGCACTCAACAAGCCTTTGTCGCTCATTGAGTTTTTTAAAATACACATCCAAATTTTGGCTATGCTGTTAAAAGTTTCCAAATGGCATCGTTTTTTTACATAGATTTGCCATAAGTGATTATTCATATCTCATGTTTTCTCTTCAATCCTATACCGACCAAGCGTTGCTGCAAATGCTCAACGAAGGCAGTAATACTGCATTTGAACAGATCTACCTACGCTATTGGAAGGATTGCTACAATGCGGCCTATAAAGTCTTGCAGGATGACGCAGCATGTATGGATGTAATGCAAGATGTTTTTGTCTGGCTTTGGGAAAACAAACAAAAAGTCCAACCAAACAATCTAAAGGCATATCTATTGACTGCGGTAAAATTTAAAATGTTGAATGTCATCCGTCACAATAAAATAAATAAGGCAGCGATCGAACATTTTAAAAATTCAGGAGCATCCTGTTCTTTTATAGAAAATAGTGTTGAACTCAAAGAACTAAAATTGATGCTTAATCAATTTATTGAAAGCCTGCCACCCAGGGCTGCCCAAATATTCAATCTCAGTCGCAATGGGCAATTAAGTAATAAAGAAATTGCTCAGAGAATGCACCTATCTGAAAAAACGGTAAAAAACCAGATCCATATCTCTCTAAAAAAATTAAAATCCGCATTAGGGAATCTGTCCTGCTGGGCTGTTTTTTCATGTAATCAGCCAAGGGCCTAGGTCTTAGTTTTTAAACCCTTGAAATAGCTAATATTAGCCCTTTGTGTATTAAACTGATTGGCAATCGCTTATAAAGAGCTCTTGTAACAGCATTGCCATCCGTGGCTTTTTTTATAATTATGAAATTAGAATGAATTGAGTGATACATCAAAATATAGGCGGCTTTCTTAAGAACATATACTCATTGACATAAATTTAAATTTTTTTTCCTTTTTTTGGCCTTTCTTTGGGTCCTGTCTTCTTTTTAAGTGCCTTTATTGTTAAGGAATTGATGCTTTAACAATAATACATGGAAAACTTAGCAGAAAATATTGTGACTTTGGTAGATAAGATATTAACCCACCAAGCCACAGATGACCAATTGGCAACCTACCTCCATTGGTATAGCACCTTGCCTGACACTGATGTCTTTGCCACAATGACAACAGAACAATCCAGAATAAAGGAAGCCGCAATATTAGCCACCATTCAAACGACCATTCATAGAAAACGACGCAAACGAATGATCCAAAAAGTTTCTTTGGCGGCCGCAGTCTTAACTTTAGTTCTAGGCCTGAGCGGTTATTTTTGGCTATATAAACCGGATTCAAATAAAACAGCCACAACACTTCAATCCATTAAAATTCACGAAATTGGTCCAGGTGGCAACCATGCTACCCTCACCCTCTCTAATGGCAAAAAGCTTTCTCTCGACTTACTAAGTGTAGGAGCCATCGCCAATCAAAATGGCAGCGAGGTTTCTAAGAAAGACAGTGGATTGCTGACTTATAGTGCCTCAAGCAATAATAATCCCTTAGTCGGGACATCAATCCATTATAACACACTCGCAACCCCCAGAGGAGGTCAATACCAGGTGGTTTTGTCGGATGGGACCAAAGTTTGGTTGAATGCGGCTTCTTCTATAAAATATCCTACTTCATTTGTAGGATCAGAGAGATCTGTCAGTATTACTGGTGAGGCCTACTTTGAAGTGGCACACAATTCACACAAACCATTTACGGTTTCCGTGAATGGCATGCATATCAAGGTATTAGGCACCCATTTTAATGTAAATGGTTATGGCGATGACGGTGTTACCAGAACAACCCTCTTGCAGGGTGCCATTCAGATTAGCAGGGGCACAAATCACAAAATAATCGCCCCCGGACAGCAAGCTGCTGTAAAAGCAAATACGGAAACAATTACTATAAGCAAAGTCAATGCGCAGGATATGATTGCCTGGACTAAAGGATTCTTATTACTACAAGACAATAATGTACAAGATTTTATGACCCAACTTTCCAGGTGGTACAATGTAGATATTGAATATAAAGGCAAAGTGCCTACCAAGCTATTGGGGGGGGTTATCGGGCGCAATAACAACCTGTCCGATGTGCTCTCTGCTCTGGAAGCCAGTGGCATACATGCTAAGCTCACAGGAAGAAAAATTATTATTACTTCTAAATAAAAACATACGCCCATGACAATGCTAATAACATAATGGCATAACGGATATCTAAAAAAAACCGGTCTCAACTTGTCCTTGAGAACCGGTCAGCTTTAAGATGTCCTATAATCTGCCTCTACGAATCAAAGACCAATTTATTTAATCTTAAAACTTAACGAAGGTATGATAAAATTAATTATTAACTGCCTGCTCACCCCTATAATAAGGGTAGGGGTTGGGCAAAAACATGGTTGATTATGCGCTTAACTTTTATAATGATCATTGTTGCCACTTTTGCGGTAAATGCCAGCGGATTTTCCCAAAAAGTGACTATAGATGTTCACCAAATACCATTAGAAAAAGTATTGAACAGCATCGGTCAACAAACAGGTTATGGATTCTTATGGGAAAAAAATGCAATGAAAGATGTCCCGAAAGTAAGTTTAAAACTTCACGATGTAAACATCCATGACGCTTTAAAGCTAAGTCTTAAAGGCCTTGATCTGGTTTACGAGATTCATGGAAAAGTGGTGTATATCAAGACTAAGCCAAAAGTCAACACACCTGAACACCAAGACAGCATCTCTGCCGTTATTACCAAACAACAACAGATCAGTGGATTGGTTATTGATACCACAGGTGCGCCTATTATCGGCGCGACAGTCCAAGTAAAAGGAACGAAAAGGGGCGTATTAACTGATAATAATGGGCGGTTTCAAATACTTGCCGACAAAGGAGATATATTAAAATTTGGTTTTGTCGGTTTTAAAGATAAAGAAGTCATGGTTTCTGATGAGGGTTTTTTACGGGTCTCTCTCCGGCCGCAACCAACTGCTTTGGATGACCTGATCGTGGTGGGATATGGCACACAAAAAAGAAACAATGTTACCAGTGCCATTTCTACCTTACAGGCCAAAGAAATTAACACCACCACCAACGCCAGTCTGGCACAAAGCCTGACGGGGAAAATACCAGGATTACAAATTCGCCAGCAAAATAGTGAACCAGGAGCCTTCAGCTCTTCCATAAATATTCGCGGTTTTGGAGAGCCCTTATATGTCATTGATGGGATTGTAAGAGACGGCAGTGTGGAATTTCAACAATTGAATCCCAGCGACATCGAAAGCATTTCTATTTTAAAAGACGCTTCAGCAGCTATTTATGGCTTAAATGCCGCCAATGGTGTCATTATGGTCACGACCAAAAAAGGGTTAGCAGGTAAACCGATCTTTAATTACAGTGGGGTTGTCGGCTTTCAGAAGCCGACTTATCGCACCGAAATGTCTAATGCAACTCAGTATCTACAAATGTATGATCAGGCCATTTATCTCAGAGATGGAACGCATAGTATCAGTCAAGAAGAGCTGGCTAAATGGCAGGCAGGCGGCCCCGGTTACGAGAGTACTGATTGGTATAATGCCACTTTTAAATCAAGGGCGATGCAGCAGCAACACGACTTTTCCATACGTGGAGGCAGCGATAAGGTAAAGTATTTTCTTAGCCTTGGCCATTACAATGAAGCGGGGTTGTTTAAAAGCAATGATATGGATTATACACGTTACACCTTTAGAAGCAATATTACAGCACAGCTGTCCAATAACTTGACTGCTGATTTAATGTTATCAGGAAGGTATAATGTACGCAAATACCCAGGGGGAGATGGCTTTATCTGGATGTATAAAGCAACCATTGTAAGTCACCCCAACGAGTCTCCTTATATCAACAACAACCTGCAATATCCGGCCAATATATTTGGGCAACAAAATGCGGTTATTATGTCACAGGATAAATATGCAGGTTATACCAACAATAAAGACAAGGCGTTCCAATCCTCTGTAAGCCTTACTTATAAAGCGCCATTTCTTCCAGGTTTACAGGTCAAAGGAACCGTGGCTTATGACAGTTACAACTCTTTCAATAAAAATGTCTGGAAAAGTTATCGGATCTATTCCGCCGATTTAAGTTCCCAGTTATATAATCAACCTCGCATTGCCAATAGCTTTGACGATGCAGACAGATTAGTCGCACAAGGGCAATTGGATTACAATACCACTATTGCCAACAGCCATCACATAGGTGCCACACTGGTAAATGAGTATCGCCGATATAGCAAAAAACAGGCCTCCTTACAACGAGAATATGATTTCTATACAACAGATATTGTGGACTTTGCATCCGGAACCCAAACAAATGGCGGCAGCGAGGATGAACAGGCAACCCTATCTTATGTAGGCCGTTTCAATTATGATTACCAAAATAAGTATTTAATTGAATATGCATTTCGTTATGACGGCTCCTACCGTTATGCCCCTGGCAAACGTTGGGGTTTCTTCCCCAACGTTTCGGCTGGCTGGGTGCTTTCAAGAGAGCGCTTTATCAAAAAGGCATTGCCTTTTGTATCAAACCTTAAGCTACGGGGCTCTTATGGATTAATAGGTGAAAATGTAGGGGCTCCATTCCAGCACGTCCTTGGATTTACACCTGTGACCAGTGAAGGGGCAGAATTCACCAATGGTAGCTATACGGGTGGCTTAGCTGCGCCAGGCGTAATTAATCCAAATTTTACCTGGGTAAAATCTAAAATTACCGACTTTGGCATCGATTTGGGACTATTTGGCGAAAAACTAACAATCACTGCTGATTACTACCAACGTGACAAAACAGGAAAATTGAAAGTCCGAAATGGTGGCATTCCCAATACTTTCGGTGGTGATATGCCGATAGAGAACCTAGAAAGTGACCAGACCCGGGGATTCGATTTTATCATCGGTCACCAGAATAAAATTGGGGACTTTACCTATGGCGTCAGTGTTAATATGAATCTGGCACGCACCAAATACATCGTCGTTGACCGAGCCCCCGCCACCAGTAGTTATAATAAATGGACAACTGGGCTGACCGATCGGTGGAATGACATTGAATGGGGCTATACGCAAACAGGACAGTTCCAGAACTTTGATGAGATCCATAATGCACCAGTTTATGGCGGCAATTTAGGCAATTCTCAACTTCTGCCAGGGGATTATACTTATCAGGATGTCAATGGAGATGGCATTATTGACAATAAAGACCTGCTGCCAATATTCAGAAACCGTGATCCCAAAATGTTTTACGGGATGGTTGTAAATGCCGGATTCAAACATTTTGACTTTAATATGGTCTGGCAAGGTGCCGCACTTTATACCATGCGTTTTAATGAAGTTTTCAGCCAAATGTTTTTTAATGACGGCAATGTCCCAGCCTTTTTTTATGATCGCTGGCATCAGGCAGATCCTTATGATCCCAACAGTCCATGGATTGCAGGGACTTGGCCTGCCAGCCGCTTTGCTCAAAACATGCAATCAGATTACCGGGAGAGCAGCATATGGCGTATGAATGCAGCCTTTGCAAGACTCAAGAGTATCGAGGTAGGATTTTTAATTCCTGAAGGTAAAATCAAATTTTTGAAAAGCGCCCGGGTTTATATCAACATGCATAATCCGATTACCATTTCAAAAAAGTTCCTCAAGCAGTTCGATCCAGAAAGATATGAGGGGGATTATCTGGCAGGATATAACTACCCCGTCATGAAAAGCTACAACCTAGGTGTAAATGTTTCATTCTAAAAACTGAAGAAAATGCAAAAGAAATTAATTTTATATATAACCATATCCCTCCTGATTCTTAGCTCATGCTCCAAATTACTGGATATTGAACCCAGAAATAAGATTCAGGCAGGGGTTGTTTTATCCGATCCAAATGGCGTCCGATCTTTTTTAGCCGACCTGTATTATCAGGCACCCATAGAAGACTTAGTGTACTTCCCCAGAGCAGGCTTCAATGCAAGGGGCAATACTGGGTCCTTATCCCTTTCTCAATATGGCATGGAAGCAATACACTCGGAATGGCCCAATTGGAACGAATGGGCCGGAGATTGGTGGACTAAAGGTTATAAGCTTAATAGAAGTATTAATATCCTTATAGATGCCGTCCCTACATTAGACATATCAGACGAGGAAAAAAATAATTTGTTGGGCGAGGCCCATTTTCTCAAAGCTTACACTTATTTTGAATTGGCAAAACGCTATGGTGGCGTCCCGATTCTGGATAAAAACCAATCGTATACGACCGATTTTGAGAGCCTCAAGGTCCCCAGAAATACAGAGAAAGAAACCTGGGATTATGTATTAAGCGAATGCGATAAAGCAGTTGCAAATTTACCAGAGGGATACGCTAGCCAAGATGAGACCAAAAGAAGAGCAACTAAATGGGCAGCATATGCTTTGAAATCAAGGGCTGCGCTTTTTGCGGCATCTCTTTGCAAATATTGGGATAAAGCACCTTTGTCAGGAGAGGCCGTGACGAAAAAATTAGTCGGCATGAGCGCTTCAGATGCAAATACTTACTATAATGCTTGTATTGAAGCGTCTGAAGCGATTATTAATTCGGGAAAATTTTCACTCTACAAGCCTGATCCGGCGAATCCTGCAGAGGCGGCTAAAAACTTCCAGGCGCTCTTTACAGACCCTAATGTCGCACCTATGGAAGTAATCTTTCTAAAAGGTTATGGGAAAATTGGTGAACCTTTAGGCCATGACTACGATGGTTGGAATAATCCCAACCAAATCGGAGGATCCTTCCCTTACAGAGGCAGAACCAACCCAATACTAGAGTTTGTGGATCAATATGAGGATTACGGAAATCCTGGTCATGCTGCGCCAATCATTACCACAATAGACGGGAAGGTAAGCGACAATGATGGATTTAATCCCACCACCAACTATCTTGAATTTGATCATCCAGAAGATATCTTTGCAGACAAGGATGCTCGTTTTTTTTCAACAATTATTTACCCGGATGCCATTTGGAAATCAACAAAAATAATCATCCAGGGTGGAGTCATCCGTCATGATGGCACCTTGATGGATAGTCGTGGTAGCTACGAATATAAAGGAACCACCTACTACACCTATGGCAAGGAACAAACCAATCAATATTCAGGTTTCGATGGCTCGGCAAACGATACTCGAACAGGCTTTTTGCTCCGCAAATTCCTCAATGAGAGTTGGGAAATCAATGCTTGGCTACAATCCACTACAGACTTTGCAGATATGCGGTATGCAGAAGTGCTACTCAATTATGCAGAAGCCGTCGTAGAAAGTGGAAATGCAACAAAAAACACAGAAGCTGCAGCCCTATTAAACTCTATCCGCTTCAGGGCAGCACATACAACAACAATACCCCTAACATTGGATAATGTTCTAAGAGAACGAAAGGTGGAACTTTCATTTGAGAATAAAGAATATTGGGATCTGATCCGACGAAGAACATTCCATACCATTTTTAAAAACAAGATTAAAACTGCGCTTGTCCCAATGCTGGATTTAAGAGGAGATTCACCCAAATACATCTTTGTCCGTAAAAAAGTAGCTGGAGCTAATCCCAATACTGCACAACTTAGAGATTATTATCGTAGCATACCTGGGACTGCAGGCAATGGCCTCATCCAGAATCCGGAATATTAATTTTTCTCATTATTTATTTTAATAATAAATACCAAATGAATACCATGAAACAAAATAAATTAGACATTATTGCAGATACAAAGCCGATTACTAGATGCTCTAAAAATCTGCCAAGTCAAACAATAATGGGGCTATTATTCAGTCTCTTTTTATTCGTGCTTTTCAGCTGTCAGTTAAGTAAAGTCGATAATTTTGAAGGACCAAATGCAACCATCTCTGGTGGAATCTATGATAATCAAACTGGAGAGCTTGTCGAACAGGACATTATCAATGGCATGCAGATAGAATACGTTGAGCATGGCTATGACAATCCTGAGACCCAGTATATGGTGGTGAAAAATAACGGCACTTACCGTAATGACCTAATGTTTGCCAATACATATACCATGCATCCAGTAAGGGGCAATTTTGTTCCAACTGACATTCAAGAGGTAGTCGTAAAGGGAAACACGGAACTTAATTTTAAGGTCCAGCCTTATATCCGCATAAAAAACCCAAAAATAGTACAATCCGGGTCAAAGATAATCGCCACATTTAATCTGGAAGCCACTGTAGAAAATAAAATCGCCAAAATCGGCCTCTTTGAAGATCCAGATATAAATGTAGGTAGCACACTGAACAAAATCAACAACATAAAAGAATTGCCCACATCAGCAGACCTGAGTCAGGCTTATTCTTTAGAAATCGATATCGCAAGTTATCCAGATCTATTGATTCCTGGCAAGGAATATTATTTTAGAATTGGAGCACTCATCGATGCGCCTGAAGCAAAATATAATTATGCATCCGCCATACTCATAAAAATAATAAATTAAAAACATCATTCGTCTGAAAAAAATAGGACTACATTATACATAATGCATATTTATAAATTCACAGAGCCGGTTTGCCTAAGTTTCAACCGGCTCTTTAAATTTAAAATAATAATTCGCTTAATTTAATTATAAGTATACCAGTTTAAATTCTATATTATTCCAATGATCCACCAAGCCGTAGTCGTAAAACCATACGTGACCAGAACTTGAACATATAATGTATTATTCAGGGATACAGCTACTTGTAAAAATATTCATTTTCAAATTCTACTTTAATCGATTACTTCTACAAAAAAGATTACTCGAGGTCTTTCCATTTTATTAATTAGGAAATAGCCATAGAGTCCTTAATCCGTAGCACCTCTTCAATTTCAACATGCATGAGGATCGCAATTTCTTCTACAGGCATAGAATTTCGTTGGAGAAGCGCTGTTATGGTCTCCTCTTTCCCCTTTTTCCTCTCTTTTTCAACTGCTTTATTAACTGCGGTTTCCAGCACCAACTCCCACCGTCTTTCAACTGTTCTTTCTTTATCAATTAACATATAGTCCTCCTTTTTAGCATTAAATCAATCAGCCTTCACATCAAACTCAATAAGATATTTTACGCGCGCGGCCCATAGTATTTTTTTAAAATTTCTCTATGCGACGTTAATTTTCCAACAAGCATCCATACAAATCACATTTGTCTTCCAACAACCTTCTTAAATAAAAGAGGCCAGGCAATCATCCTGAGCCTCTTTGGGGTTAACAAATTTAAGCGATTGCCATGGATTTTTTGATCCGTAGCACCTCTTCATTTTCAACACGCATTACGGCCGCAATCCTTGCTATTGGCATACAATCTTCCTGGAGAAGCGCAGTTATAGCCTCCTCTTTGCCCTTTTTCCTCTCTTTTTCAACAGCTTTTTCAACAGCTTTATTAACTGCGGTTTCAATTACGAGCTCTCTTCTTCTTTCAAGCGTTCTTTCTTCATCAATTAACATATAGTCCTCCTTTTTTAGGTTTGCAATTCTAGCACATTCAAAAATCGGTCTGAATTCTTCCGTATCAAACTGAACCGGAATTTCTTTCAATTTTCCCATATGCTTCAGTAAAAACAAATATTTATCTTTATTGTCCATCAATTTTTTTATTGAATTTAGGCAATTCAACTGTCATAATTTTAGTTAAATCCATCGCCACAATCCCTGCCTTCATATCGCCGTTTTCAATGACGGAGATACAAGGCATTTTTTTATTTTCATGAAGAACAAAATTAGCAATGACCACACCTATAATAGCCTGCTGGTCATGTTTAAATTTTTTACCCTTTTTCATCGCATTAGAATGCGCTAAACTTGTGTAATTGTGTATCCTGTTCAGCATAAAAGAAATTTCATCTTTTTGCATCTCCACAACAAATCTACGTTTGCTTCCATCATCAAAATATAAATCATATACCGCCTTACGATGATGGACAGATTTCCCAAAAACTTCAGGATTCCTAAATTGTACTTTAGCAATCCTTTGGATTCTATCATCAAAGAACGCATTCAGCATGTTTTTCAGAAGATCTCCTCTTTTTAATACCGTACTATCTAATTTATTACTTTCAGTCTCCTCCTCTCCGCTATCTCCAAAAACAATTTTAAACCCAGTATCACTCAGCAGATCCACGAATACGGCATCATCCTCTTGTCGCTTTAGATAAGCAGAGGGCTCATCCTGAACAAACATATTAACAACAGCATCCCGGTTAATAATATATGACTTGGATTCACGGGGTTCACACGCAGCACTGGCTAAGTTTAGACAATCAGCATCAATAATGTATTTTTTCATATCAACCTCTTTTAAAGTAAAAACAATCTCAAAAAAATCCAGTCAGTTTTTGGCAATGGTCATTCAATCGAACGCGTTATTTAAATCTTATTTAATCTCTGCACAAATCTACACTTCAGCCATAATCCTAAAATTCGATCAAAACCCAAATTGTCCAACATCAGCACATTGTATTAGGAGGCAATGCATGCAATGTAATTGTGAACTGGTTAACAGCTTAGATCCCATCTAAAAATTATGCAATTGATTTGGCAAAAGGCAGAGTCGAACACAAAGATAATTATTCCTAGATTTCCCACAAAATATTTTTGCAAATTTTGACATTTAATTTATTCTCCCAAAATGCGATTCTTAGCAGGCACTCCTTTAGATTTCAACTGGCACAAAACAGTAGCCTGCCCGTATGCCCTTGAGCGGAATACTCGTTTTGCACCAACAAAAAACCGCTGCAATTTTTATAATTGCAGCGGCGATAAATTTAGATGCTTGGCACCTGATTTCTGTTAATTCTTAATTTGAGAACTTAAAGGGTAACGCAGGTTTTTATAGCCAGTCATATCCACCTTAACACTACCCACCACAATAGGGCTTTGAACCCTTAGCGGAATATGGTTGGCATCATCACTAACCCAAACCGTCATTTTTTCTCCACCTTTAAACATCTCCCCTTTAATTAGGAGCGGTTTAAATTTAATGGCATGAAAGGTTCCAAAACGCGTCTTTATTTTTTCTTTTCCCTGATAACGAATATAAAGATGGTAGAGTTCTCCACTCAAAAACATTTCAAAAGGAATCTTATCGCCCTCCTTGTATTTTGAAAAGTCAATGCTTCTGGCAGAAAAGACAGCACTAACGACATCCTGCACACAGTCCGGCACCTTATAAACCCCTTTATTGGTTACAGCCGTATTGGTTTGTTTATTGAAGACAATATCCTCATTACGCTTATAGCTACCCTCGTGAATCTTACGAATAAATTTCAGGGGCTGCATGGTTGCCGTATCTATATAGGATTCATAATTATCTCGAACCTTAAAAATCCAGTCATAGGAAGAATTTGACTTCCCTATTGCCTTCACGTGGTAAACCGGCCGATTATTCAGATGGGTAAGCGTTGTATTAACCGTCGCACTACCTGCATTGACATAAATGCCGGCCACCGAATAATATACCGTTAAATTAAATTCCTCTCCTGCCTTAAAAGAAGTGTTCTTAAGATGACACATCGTATCATCTCCCGGCTCCACAGGTTTAAAGGCAAAGCATATGATCATTAACCCTAAAATCCATAATTTTTTCATGCTCGCTTTGTTTTTGGTATCCCTAATTGGTTTTTGTCGCTTTGACCTCCGTTCGCTTAAATATTCTCAAACTTAACACAAACAAACTTCCTACCAAAGCGGGAATGATTAAATTTATCAGCCAGATAAAACCGGCGGCGCTCACAATGCCCAATGTATTGGTACTAAAAAGGCCAAAGACCTTAATACTGATTTCACCTCTTACCCCCAGCTCGGCAATAGGTATTGTTGGAACAATTGCTATCAGTAAAAATAAGATACTTACCGACCAAATTGCTTCTTTTAGCGGCATCATTACGTTAAAAAGATAAAACATTAATACGTATTGACCAATAAAAACTGAATATCTGCAAAAAGCGAGTAACAATACGCGTAACAATAGTGGCCTGTCAAATTCTTTTAGACTGTCAATTAACAGTCGATGTTTATAGACAAATGGAATTTTTTCAAACCAGTTAACAAATAATGAAATCTTAAAATATAATAATAGAAAAAACCCAATAAAAACAATAACCGCATAAATCAATGCCCTAAGCCAAAACCGAGTAAGCCCGGTATTGGCGAGCCCTGCCGTCGGCACGTAATGCATGACATATTCAAGGCCGATAACCCCCACCACTAATGTAACAATTACCTGGCTTAAGCTTCCCATAAAGCTGACCGCCACCGATTTTAATCGGTTACCTTCCTGCATATAAAGCATCCTGCCTAAATATTCACCCATTCCGTTCGGAATAAACAGCGAAAACGACAGGCCGGATAAAACGGCCTTAAATCCGGTCATCAGGCTTACTTTTTGGACAGGGCGAATCAAAAGTTGCCATTTACGGGCTTCCAGGCTCCAGTTGAGCACCATTAAAAGCAACATGAGGCCCAGCAAATAAAAATGTGCGCCAAATGTCTCCTTAATGGCCGCCCAGGATTTTGGCAGATTGGGCTGTTTTTGAATCTTATGATAGATAGAATACGACAGCACGACAAAAAGAATCGGGCCTACCACATAGTTCAATATTTTTTTCCAGTTCCGTTTAAGCATGTATCATGATCTTGAGGCAAAATTCAGGGTTTTCTACTTCAAAATGCTGATTATCTATGTTTTTATGCATAATTTATTCTTTGTTTTTATATTTTAGCCAAATTGCATGCTTGCATTTATAAATTTAAGCACCTAAAGGCATTATTGTGTGCGTGTATTTATGCACTATGCAGCCGTTCGTTGCATAAACTTAGTACTTTTGTTCAAAATCAGGATAATTTATAAAAAGTTCCGGTTAAGAAGACCGATTCCCTGGATCCAAACTACATATGAATAGTAATATCTTTAATAAAAAGACCGGTGTTGACGCTAATGCGTCCATTATTATGGCCATTGACCCGGGATCCATAAAAATGGGTTGGGCGGTTATTAAAGTAGCGCCCGGCAATACCCCCCTGAATTGATTGCCATGGGAACGCTTTTACTTTCCTCCTATAAAGATATCTATCAAAGGCTTGAAAAGATTCATTCAACAGTATTGGAGCTGATTGGCCTGCATCATCCCGGTAGTTTTGCCATTGAGGCGCCTTTTTTCGGCAAAAACGTTCAAAGTATGCTCAAACTGGGCCGCGCCCAGGGCGTAGCCATTGCTGCAGCCATGCAACATGCACTCGGCGTCACGGAATATTCCCCCAAAAAAGTCAAACAATCCGTTACCGGCAATGGGAATGCCAGCAAAGAACAAGTCTGGAAAATGCTGCAGCAGGTTTTTACTATTGAGCAATCCCCAAAATATTATGACGCGTCCGATGCCCTGGCAGTAGCCCTTTGTCACCATTACCAAAGCCGGTTTCTGCCGGGCACAAAAAAGGCCATGAAAAACTGGGAAGAATTCCTGGCCAAAAACGAAGACCGGGTCGTAAAGACCCGGCCTTCGGCTAAAAAATAAATTATATACGCGACACATTATAACAATGCTTCAATTGTTCTAATGTTTTCTAATAACCTCTGGTATTCACGCCTTCCATATAGTTCAAAAAGGCTTTATTAACCACACGGTTACCTCCAGGAGTGGGGTAATTACCGGTAAAATACCAATCACCTGTATTGGTGGGACAGCTGTCATGCAAATCTTCAATGGTTTGATAAATCACCTCCACCGGGACATTCACATCCTCAGGCGTAATCAGCTCGGCAATTTTTTCAGAAATCTCTTCAGGTGTAAAATCCGCATAAATGCCTTTTACTGCGTTTTGCGTATGCATCTGCCCCGTTTTTTGAAGTTCAAGGCATTTATTCAGTACATCCTGCAATACATGCTCCGTGCCTCTGTCTTTATGAAGGGCGAGAGCGGCCCTGAAGGCCACAAAATCACCCATTCGGCTCATATCTATGCCGTAACAATCCGGATAACGAATCTGCGGAGCGGAAGATACAACAATGATCTTTTTTGGCTCCAGACGTGATAACATGCGAACAATACTCTCTTTCAGTGTTGTTCCCCGAACAATTGAGTCATCAATGACCACTAAAGTATCTTGATTTCTTTTGACCGTGCCGTACGTTATATCGTATACATGCTGTACCATTTCATTGCGGCCGGCATCGGCCGTAATGAAAGTGCGCATTTTCACATCTTTAATGGCGATTTTTTCCTGACGGATTTTACGGTTGACCATTTCTTCCAGTTTTGCCTGGTCAAAATCCCCGTTCCAGCTCATAATCCGCTGTACTTTAATCGTATTCAGGTAATCCTCCATTCCTTTGACCAGGCCGTAAAAGGCAACTTCAGCCGTATTAGGAATGTAAGAGAATATCGTATTTTTAAGGTCTGCATCAATCAGATCCAGTATCCTTTTGCTTAAATGGTACCCCAATGCAATCCTTTCCCTGTAGATCTTCTCATCGCCGCCCCTGCTAAAATAAATCCTTTCAAAGCTACAGGCTCTGCGCTCTTTGGGTTCCAGGATTTTTTCAATTTGGTGATTCCCCTTTTCATCTACGATAAGGGCCATACCTGGCATTAATTCCTTCACCGCATTTTCGCCTACATTAAATGTCGTTCTAATAGAGGCTCTTTCACTGGCAGCCACCACAACTTCATCATCTGCATAATAATAAGCTGGCCGGATACCATGTTCATCACGCATCACAAAACTCTTACCATTACCGATAAGTCCACTAACGGTATAGCCGCCATCAAACAAACTGGTGGCTTGCCTTAGGATATGGGCGACATCAATATTATTATTTGTTTCTTCTGCCTCTTTTACCAAAAAATGATGTACGACTTCCATCATGGCCGCCAGATCACTTTGTTTTTGGAAATTACCCGGCTGCATACCAATGAATTCAAACAACTCTTTGGTATTCACCAGGTTAAAATTACCTGCCATCGCCATATTGGTGGCTTTGTTCAGACTGCGCTTGATAAAGGGATGGCAGAACTCAACATCATTTTTACCCTGTGTTCCATAACGTAAGTGTCCTAATAAAAGTTCACCAAGCATAGGCACGTGGCCTTTCATGATTTCTGGCTGAGACTGTATTTCAGGGAGATATTTTTCTAAATCGCCAATCTGGTCGCCAATCTGAGAAAATATATCAGATATCGGCTGTCTGGCATTGCTTCGTACGCGGTGCAGAAATTCATAGCCGTTTTCCACCTCCAGTTTTACGGTGGCGACCCCTGCGCCATCCTGTCCACGGTTGTGTTGCTTCTCCATCAATAAGTATAACTTATTGAGGCCGTAGGATACAGTTCCGTATTTCTCTAAATAAAAGGAAAGTGGCTTTTTCAAACGGATATAAGCCAATCCGCATTCGTGTTTTATTGCGTCACTCATTGGATAGAAATAGAAAGTGCAAAGTTAAGCTAAGTATTTTTCTTAAAAAAGAAATTGGGTCCGCCAGTGGGCGGACCCAATCAAAATCCAATATTTTACCGTTTTATTGATAATAAGAAAACAATGCTTCGGACTGAATAACAGGCACTTACCAGCATATACCCTTTTATCATTCCAAACTGCGAAAGTCCTTATTAACAATTATAAGACCCATAAAAAGTCACCCTCGACGTCCATTTATAATAATATACTTTCCATCAATAACCACTGATCGAGTTTTATTCATGGATCTTTTCAGCCAGCCAGATGAATTCAGCCACAAAGGTATCTATCCTTGATTGGAAGGTCTCCGCCAGTAACTTTCCAGATGCATCGAACTTTTTATCGACCTCTCCAATCGCCAACATCTGTGCACAAGGCACCCCAAATAAGGCCAAAACAAAATGTTGCAAATCGCGTGCAGCTCTTATGCCACCTAAAGCGCCATTGGAGGCGGCCACCAAACCAAAGGGTTTGTGCAACTGCTTGGGAAAATGGCCAAACCAGTTGGTAAGTGCCGGTGCAATGGTTCCATTATATTCCGGGGTAACCAGTATAAATGCGTCTGCCTGAAACATCCGTTCAGCCAGCGGTTGGATTTCAACTGGAGCCTGAGCGGGAGTAGAATAAACCTTGTCAATAAAAGGCATCGGAAATTCCTTTAAATCTATCAGGCCGATATTATGCGTCGAGGCTACTTCTTTTAAGTGCGCCTGGAGGTATTTAGCAGCTCTAAGTGTTATACTTTGCTGACGGGCACTTCCAGAAACAATTTCTATATTCATTTACTTTATTTTACTGCTCACTTATGCTTAAGATCAGGTGCTTTGACCCGGTTATAAGGTGCAAAGTTACATATAGTTCTGCGTTAATCATAACCGTTCACTATGCAAAAACCGAAGCACACTCGAAATTACAGGGTAATAACCTAGTGTCGATACGCCAGCGCTTCTTTCAGAATTGCCCTAAAACCCTGGACACTATGGCAACAAGAGCCATGAAGGATAAACGAGGGTAAAGGTTGTAAAGCCTGTTGGCTTTTTTAACCGTTGATTTGTCCAGCCATTGAAAACTTTTCAGAAAATAGCTTGGAATAAAGGAAAAATATTGGAATTTTGCCCTTACAAAACTTACAACCATTATTTAGGAAAGGAAATTTTTCTGTAAGTCCCTTAGGTTAGTTTTAAAAAAAAATTATCTTTAGCCCTATGTTTGAATGAAATTGGTATACAAACAGGCATTAATCGCTAATGAATCTAATCATTAAACAAATTTTTAAACGACTCTAATTAAACAAAATCGGATGAAATTAACGCTTGGCTTTAGCCCTTGTCCAAATGATACCTTTATTTTTGAGGCATTGGTTAATCAGAAATTTGATGTGGAAGGTTTTGAGTTTGACGTTCATCTGGAAGATGTGCAAACCCTGAACCAGTGGGCAATGGAAGGAAAACTGGATGTAACAAAGGTCAGCTATGGCGTGCTCCCCTTTATCAATAAGGATTATTTCGTAATGTCCAGTGGAGGAGCTATTGGTAACGGATGCGGACCGCTGCTTATCAGCAAAGGCCCCATCACCGAGGAGCAAATTAATAATAGCACCATCGCTATCCCTGGTGAAAACACCACGGCTCATTTACTTTTCTCTTTGGCTTACCCTAACGCTAAAAACAAAGTATTCAAGGTTTTCAATGAAATCGAACCTTTCGTGCTGGAAGGAAACGGTTTGGGTGTCATTATTCATGAAAACCGTTTCACCTATGAAGAAAAAGGACTACATAAAGTCGTGGATCTGGGTGATTATTGGGAACAAAAAACCGGCTCTCCCATCCCACTGGGTGGCATCGTTGGGAAACGTACCCTGCCGCTTCCCGTATTAAAAAAATTAGACAGCTTGATTCGTCACAGTATTGAATATGCTTACGTCAATAAATATAAGGACGAACTCCCTGAATACGTAAAGAGCCATGCCCAGGAAATGAGTGAAGACGTTATGCTGCAACATATCAACTTATATGTCAATAGCTTCAGTTTTAAATTGGGCAAAACCGGTAGAGACGCCGTCAGAAACCTGATGAAAGTCTACAAAGAGCTCCATCCAACATCCAATATCGGTGATCTGGAAATCTTTGCGACCAAAGTATATTAAAGATTTACGTAAAAACCCTTCTTGCCCATGCAGATTTGTGAACTGATCAAGACTTTAGAACAGGTAGCACCGCCTGCCTATCAGGAGTCTTATGATAATGCCGGTTTAATTACCGGCAACGCTGCATGGGCATGCACAGGGGTGCTGTTAGCCCTTGACTGTGTGGAAGCCACGATTGAGGAAGCAATTGAAAAAAAATGCAACCTGATCGTTGCACACCACCCGATCTTATTTAAAGGCACCAAACAGTTAACCGGCAGTGATTATATACAAAGAACCCTGATTAAGGCCATCAAGGCAGATATTGCCATTTACGCCATCCATACCAATTTGGATAATGTCGCCAGTGGTGTCAGTAAGAAAATGGCGGATCTTCTGCAGCTTAAAAACACCAGGATACTTGCACCAAAATCAGGGCTGCTCAGCAGTTTGGTTACTTTTTGTCCTACATCAGAGGCCACAAAAGTGCGTGCCGCACTTTTTTCTGCTGGCGCTGGCAGTATTGGAAATTATAAAGAATGTGCCTTTTCAGTAAACGGTACCGGAACTTTTTTGGCGCAGGAGGGCGCAAATCCCGCTATTGGTAATATAGGACATGCAGAAAATGTCACGGAAGAACGCATAGAGCTTATTTTTCCCTGTCATTTGCAAGGCAAGGTTATTCAGGCACTTATACAAGCACACCCTTATGAAGCGGTGGCATATTACATCCATCCGCTAGCCAATCCCATTTTTGAGGTCGGCAGCGGCATGATCGGAGATTTACCCACGCCTATTGATTATCAGGCCCTTTTTAGGATTATCCAGGAAGTTTTCAAGGTAAAAGTTATCCGGCATACCAGGCTTTTAGATAAAAAAGTGCAAAAAGTTGCCCTTTGTGGCGGTGCAGGCAGCTTTCTTACAAAAACGGCCATCGCTCAAGGCGCCGATGTTTATATTACCGCAGACGTTAAGTATCATGAGTTTTTCGATGCAGACAACCAAATTGTCCTGGCAGATATCGGGCATTTTGAGAGCGAACAGTATACCGTAGAATTATTATTTGACATTTTGGCGCAAAAATTTCCTACCTTTGCCATCTTAAAATCGGCGTATTGTTCAAATCCGGTTTTGTATTATATTTAAAAAGCTGAAATAAATATGGCTATCGTTAAAGACTTCTCCGTTGAAGAAAAATTAGTTGAGCTGGCCCGGTTGCAAAAACTGGACAGCAAATTGGATCAGATCCAGATTCTGAAGGGAGAGCTTCCTATGGAAGTAAGTGACCTTGAAGATGAACTGGCAGGGCTCAACAATAGAAAAAACAGGGTAGAAGAGGAGATCAATGGTATCTCTGAATATATCGAGCAGAAAAAGGCAATTATAAAAGACTCAGAAGCACTGGTTATTAAATACGAAAAGCAAAGCGAAAACGTAAAGAATAACCGTGAATTTGAAGCCATTAACAAGGAAATCGAACTTCAACAACTGGAAGGAAAACTGGCTGAAAAGCATATTCGTGACGCCAACGTGGAACTGACCCAAAAAATTGAAGCACTTGAAGAGGTAAAAAGAAGAATTGAAGGGAAGGACGCGGTGCTCAAAACGAAAAAGGAAGAATTAGGCAAGATTATCGCAGAAACAGAAAAAGAAGAAAAAGCCTACGAAGCTAAAATCGATAAAGCTAGAACTGATATCGAAGATAGACTGCTTTATTCTTACGATCGTATTCGCAAAAACTTCCGCAATGGCCTGGCCGTTGTCCCAGTTGAAAGAGATGCCTGCGGTGGTTGCTTTAATGCGATCCCCCCACAGAAACAAAGCGAAATCCGTCAACGTAAGAAAGTGCTGGTTTGCGAAAACTGTGGCCGGATCCTGATTGACGAAGAGCTGTCCGAGTCTATTAATATCGACTAAATCTGATATTTAAAAAGCAGGGGTGAATCATTCATTTATTGAAATTTAGCTCACCTACATTGCAGATAAAACTAAAAACCCGCTTCAAATTGTTTGAAGCGGGTTTTTAGTTTTATCTGTATTTTTCTAATTGCGTCGCGTATGTTATTAATTCACTTTCGCTTTTTAGACGCCGCTTTTGATCTAAAATAGGGCGCGTAAGTAGTTTTAAGTGTTTACATTTAGTTTTAAGTTTAAATCGCACCCTGCTCGGCTCCGGCGGCTAACCATTCTTTGATGCCATTTGTCGTGATGGATTTGGGTCTTTCTAGTGGGAAACCCAAAGCTCTGGACCAGCACATATTGGCCATAACGCCTAATGCACGGGATACGCCAAACAAAACAGTATAGAATTCGTATTCTTTCATGCCAAAATGGACAAGTAAGGCACCGCTATGTGCATCCACATTTGGCCAGGGATTCTTAATTTTCCCGGTAGCCCCAAGTACATCCGGCACCGCTTCGAAGATATTCCATACAGTCTGCACCATATGATCATCCGGCATATATTCTTTGCCAAACTCCATCTGCGCCAAAAACCTTGGATCAGTACGGCGCAGCACTCCATGCCCATAGCCCGGTACCACTTTGCCGGCCGCCAGCGTATCTTTTGTATATTGTACAATCTGTTCTTTTGTAGGCAGATCGGTTCCTAGTTTTTCCTGCATTTCAAAGATCCACTTAACAACTTCCTGATTTGCCAGGCCATGCAAAGGACCCGCCAGGCCATTCATACCGGCGGCAAAACTTAAGTAAGGATCGCTTAAGGCAGAACCGACCAGATGCACCGTGTGTGCGGATACATTTCCGCCTTCATGGTCTGCATGAATGGTCAGATAAAGGCGCATAAGTTTTAAGAAATCCGGATCGCTATATCCCAGCATCTGCGCAAAGTTGGCTGCCCAGTCCAGGGATTTATCGCTATTTAATGGCGCACCGTTTCTGTATTTTCTATTGTAAACATAAGCCGCTATATAAGGCACTTTTGCGATCAGATCGACTGCATCTTCAAATATCGGATCCCAGTACTCTTTTTTGTTAATCCCTGCACCGTACGCTTTTGCAAATTTGCTTTCTGTCTGAAGCGCCATAATCCCGGTCACAAACTGGGTCATGGGGTGGGCGTGCATGGGTAAGGCATCAATGGTTTTATACACATGTTCCGGTATCTCACTACGGCTGGCCAGTTGTTCAGAAATTACTTTGACATCCTCCTGAGTAGGCAATTCACCAATCAACATCAGATAAAAAAGCCCTTCCGGCAAAGGTTCGCTACCTTGATCCGCTTTGGGTAACTTTTCACGGAGCTCAGGAATCGTATAACCTCTGAATTTTATTCCTTCCAACGGATCCAGTAAACTTACTTCACTTACAATACTGGTAATCCCTCTCATGCCCTGATATAACTGAGAAACGGTCACCATTTCAACAGGTGTTTGTCCGTTTGTTTTCAATAGGTCTTTTATCTCTGCTGCAGCTTGCTCCGCTTTGGCGTAGAATTTCTTTTTAATCTCAATCATCTTGTCATTTTTTCCATCAAATTCCTTGCTTTTTATGTTTATGATGCCTGAATAGCACATATTAAACATTTAGCAAATCTGTATAATTTCTTAAGTCTGGCCCCATTTTAAGAGCGCTCTGCACAAATATTAATGCAATTCAGGGGTAAAGACCCCTGAATTGCATTAAGCTGCGTAAAGATACTTATTAATAGCCCAAAATTCTAACAAATGTTCCAAAGTTCTCATAATAATTTACTATTTGGGCGCCTTGCGGTACAAATAAACCGCGACCAGTATAAATACCATATTTGGTATCCAGGCGGCCAGCCAGGGTGTAAAATTGCCCTTAGTCGAGAAAATGGTGGAAAACCGGTCCATCACAATAAATGTGGCAGCCAGTACAAAACCAAGTGCGAGATGCGCGCCACTTCCGCCGCGAACTTTTCTGCTGGACAGTATTACACCGATCATGGTCAGAATCAGGACGGAAAATGGCGTCGTAAAGCGCCTCCAGAATTCTATTTTAAAGGTGTTGATATCTTCCCCACCCTTTAATTCCTCTTGTTTGATATAATGGACCAGCTCCGGGGTCGTCATTTTTACATCTGCATATTCATCATCTTGAAGGTCATTGGGGTTGAAGTTGAAATTCATCTTCTTTTCTGGTTCCGACTTTACCTTTTCATTCATTCCGTTTATCGTTCTCTCCACCACCTGGCTCAATGACCAGTGCGGACCACCGGCCGTATCCCAGCGAATGGTACTGGCCCGCAAATTATAGACTAATTCATTGTTTTTGATCCGGTTCATGAAAAAGGGGCCGCCGCTCTTGGTCTGCGCATTGAAATTGCGGATGCCAGCATAGGAAAAAGAATCCAGCTTAAAATAAAGCAGCGGATCTTTTTTGGTCAGCTTGGAATAATTAGAGTTGCCATGCACATAAACATCCTCAAAATAAGTTCTTTTGACTTCTGCTTTGGGCACGACAAAGGATGCAGCATAGCCTAGCAATATAGACAAAGCAATCCCTGTAATCAAATAGGGTCTTAAAAACCGCCTAAAACTGGTGCCGCTGGCCAGTATTGCAACGATTTCACTGCGGCCGGCCATTTTTGACGTAAAAAAAATAACGGCAATAAACACAAAAAGCGGGAAAAGCAGCGCGATAATATGTGGGATAAACGAGAAATAGTAATCCGTAATGATCTTATATAAAGACCATCCGCTTTGCACAAAATTGTCCGTTTTCTCACCCACATCGATTACCACAGAGATAATGGTAAACAAAAAGATAGAGAAGAAAAAGGTCTTCAAAAATTTGCTTATGATATACCAGTCAATTTTCTTCATATTGAGTGGCTACAAAGTAAAAACAATTTAGGCAGTTCCATTACATTTTTAAAGAATATTGGCTACCAATACTCCTTTTCCCGTTTGCGGCTCCATTTCCACTCCACTTACCCGCTCTGGAACGTTACTTGCACCATATACGGATAAGACTACAGGTATTTCCCTGCCGGCTCACCATAAAAACTTATTATTATGTGGTTGTTAGGTATAGCCGCCATTATCATTGCGGCTGCAGTAATCATCAATTTTCTGGTTAAATGGTTGAATAAGAGAAGAAAAAAAAGCCTTTTGACTGATAAAAAAGAAATGGAGCACGATAGAGCCCTTGAAACGCAATATGAACAAGAACAAAAAGCAAAGCACCACCAATAAGGTATCCTACGCCCCAAATTGAGGTAAACAGACCTTTTCAGACCGAACATTTGCAGCTACAAAATAAAGCGTTTTAGGGCGCATTGGATTTTATAGGAAGAAAAACGGGCTTCTGGACTGGCAAAACCATTTTAACTTAAACAACCAGTCCGCTAAAAATCAAGCGAGCAATTCACCCACTCACTGTCCAGTCTGGCGCCGTATTTTTTATAGAATTCCAGCGCCGGCTCGTTCCAATCGAGTGCCTGCCAGACCATGCCCCTAAACCCTTGCTTTTTTGCGATAATCAGCAAGGCGTCAAATAATTGCTTTCCAAGCCCCCGGCCCCTGTATTTTTCGCTCACAATCAGATCCTCCAGATAAAGGCGCTGCCCTTTCCAGGTAGAATAACGAATATAGTAAAGCGCTAAACCAATCAGCTTACCGCTATTAGTATCCTCTGCCACCAATGCCCACCAAACTGGATGGTCCCCAAATCCGCTATCTTCAAAATGGGACAGCTCAACACTTACTTCTTCTGGCGCCTTTTCAAAAAGTGCCAGTTCCCGAATCAGCTCCATCATCTGAACACAATCTGTTTTAACGGCCTCCCGGATTATTTGTGCCATATCTCTGCTTAAATTATGATTTTTTTGAATGCCTTGCTTAATGCGCTTAAAAGTACTAAATCTGTCTTATAATGGAAGGTTTACAAGTATAAACTGGCAGTGTCCATAACTTTAACGCCAGAAACCTACGCTTTTTAACCCATCCCTGCCCCTTGTTTACCCAAAAAATCCGATTATCTTTGTCAAAATTTTTAGAGATGGTTTATCTTACGCGTCTGGAACATTTTAATGCAGCGCATAAACTCTATAATCCCAATTGGACAAAGGCGCACAATGAAGCTGTATTCGGCCTCTGTGCCAACGAAAATTGGCATGGGCATAACTTCGAGCTCTTTGTAACCGTTAAAGGAAATCCAGATCCGGATACTGGTTTCTTAATGGATGTAAAAGTCCTCAGCCAAATTGTCAATGACCGGGTCATTGAAGCGCTGGACCATAAAAACCTGAATATTGAGGTGCCCTTTTTACAGGGTAAAATGTGTACAACGGAAAACCTGGCCATGGCCATCTGGGATCAGATAGTCCCTCATCTACCGGATAAGGTACACTTACACTGCATCAAATTATACGAGACGCCTCGTATTTATGTAGAATATTTTGGAGAATAGTCGTAAAAAGATAAACACATAAAAAGCACACTATGGGACAGGAAAAAGTGGCTGTATTCAGAAAGGCTCATTTTAATGCTGCACACCGGTTACACGTAGAGAGTTGGGATGAACAGCATAATAATGAGGTGTTTGGCAAATGTAATAATCCACATTTTCACGGGCACAACTATGAGCTAATCGTGAAAGTGACCGGTCCTGTGGACCCGGTCACTGGTTTTGTCGTGGACTTAAAATTGTTAAACGATGTTATTCAAGCTGAAATCATTCAGCGCTTTGACCATAAAAATCTCAATTTAGATACACAGGAATTTAAAAACCTGATCCCAACGGCAGAAAACATTGCCATTGTCATTTATCAAATTCTACGTCAAAAACTAGATCTGGCTCTTGAGCTTCAGATACGCCTCTATGAAACGGAGCGCAATTTTGTGGAGTTCCCGGTGGCCTGATTATATTTGTAAAATCATCATTTTAGCTAACACGAACCATATGGCATATACAAAACAAGAATCATACGACCAGGACGTTACAGACGCACTGGCTAGTCATTACAAATCCGCATTAAGCCTCCTTGGCGAGGATCCAGAAAGAGAAGGACTTTTAAAAACACCAGACCGTCTGGCTAAAGCCATGCAATACCTGACACAAGGTTATCAAATGGATGCAGTTGAAATTCTGAACTCTGCTAAATTTCACGAACCCATCAGTGAAATGGTCATTGTAAAAGACATTGAACTTTATAGTCTTTGTGAACACCACTTGCTGCCCTTTATCGGTAAAGCGCACGTGGCCTATATCCCTAACGGGTGGATTACCGGCCTAAGTAAGGTGGCCAGAGTGGTGGATGTTTTTTCACACCGCTTGCAGGTGCAGGAAAGACTTACCGTCCAGATTTTAGAAGCGATCAAAGAAGCGCTTAACCCTCTTGGGGTAGCTGTCGTTATCGAAGCCAAACATCTTTGCATGATGATGCGAGGCGTTGCCAAACAAAATTCCTATACGACAACCTCCTCCTTTGACGGAGAATTTGAAAATGACAGAACAAGAAGTGAGTTCATGAAACTCATTTCCGCCAATCTGCATTAATCTTACTAAAAGCGACAACCATAAATATTAAATAATTCATTTTAGAAAGGTGGGCGGCTTTTATATGTAAGAAGCCTATTCCAACAAGCTTAACAAGCAGCTCACTTTTGATTTTACGATTAAAAATACTCCAATGAAACACGCATTTGTATTTCCGGGACAGGGTGCCCAATTTAGTGGAATGGGCAAATTACTCTATGAGCAAAATGACAAAGCAAGGGGTTATTTTGAACAGGCCAACGGTATCCTTGGATTTAGGATCACGGACATTATGTTCAGTGGCTCCCCGGAAGAACTCAAAGAAACTAAAGTAACACAGCCGGCAGTATTTTTACATTCTGTCATTGCGTACAAAACCCTGGAAAATCCAAAACCAGATATGGTCGCCGGCCATTCGCTTGGGGAATTCTCCGCACTGGTGGCAAATGGCGTCCTGAGCTTTGAGGATGGCCTCAAATTAGTCAGTATCCGTGCCCAGGCCATGCAAAAGGCCTGTGAGATCAACCCTTCCACTATGGCCGCCATATTAGCGTTGCCTGATGAAAAAGTAGAAGAAATTTGCAAGCAAATTGAACAAGAATCCGGCGAAGTCGTTGTTCCGGCCAACTATAACTGTCCGGGGCAACTCGTGATTAGCGGCTCTCTTAAAGGCATTGACCTGGCCTGTGAAGCCCTTAAGCAAGCCGGTGCCAAAAGAGCCCTTGTACTGCCCGTCGGTGGCGCTTTCCATTCTCCGCTAATGGAGCCTGCCAGGGAAGAGCTGGCAGCCGCCATAGAAGCTACCAGCTTCCACCGTCCCTCTGCCCCCGTCTATCAGAACATTACCGCTGCAGCAGTCACCGACCCACAAGCAATCAAGGCCAATTTGATTGCGCAATTAACTGGTGCTGTTAAATGGACCCAGACTATCCAGCAAATGGTAGCAGATGGTGCCACTAATTTTACGGAATGCGGGCCCGGTAAAGTTTTACAGGGTCTCATTGGTAAAATCAGCAGAGAAGCCACGACTGACGGAATTCAGTAATCCGGCAAATATTTTATTAATATAAAGTTTGGGTTCTTTTGTCGTCAGCACTGAGGACAAAAGAACCCAAACTTTATTATATGCGACTATTGAATAGCAGCTAGGATTCATACATTTCCATTCTGAGCCGCATTTCTTCCACATCCAACTCTCTTTCGATCTTTTTTAAAATAGATTCACTGGCAGAACCACTCAAATGCATTTGTTGCACAGATTCCCTTTCTACCTCCAGTAAATCCAACTGAACTTTTGTGTATTGATTGAAAACCTGACTTGTCAGGGTCTTTCCCTGACCGAAGTAATTGGAAGGCAGTGCCGTTTTTTGTAGCCGGTTATATTTTACCTCATATTTACTTTTGAGATTACTTAATATCTCATCTGGCAGCAGAGAATAAGACTCCTCAATTTTATTTATGGCACTCGCCACAATCTTTGTTCTGACTTCATATTCTTGAGCTACCACCGAATAAGGCTCCAGCTTCATTAATCTGATCAGCCAGGGCAGCGTAAGGCCCAAGAGCACCAGTGTCGTTAGTATCACACAAAAAGTAAGGAAAATGAGTAAATTTCTGTGTGGAAACAGCTGGCTGCCCGCAAAACTAAGCGGTAGTGCCATTGCCGCAGCCATTGAGACAATTCCACGCATCCCGGACCAGCCAAATACAATCAGATTCTTCCTTTCATATCCACGGTCTCCATAAATACTGCGTCCCACCCTATCCGGCCAGATCATAGAAGGCAGGATCCATACAAATCGGATAAGGATTACCAGGACACTGATGGATATACCATACAAAATCAGACTTGTTTTGCTATAGGCACCTAACCCATCAGAAACTGTTCTGAGTTGAAGCCCAATCAAAATAAAAATCATCCCATTGAGCACAAACATGGCCACTTCCCAGATAGCGTCTGTCATAATTCTGCCCTCATGTGAGAATAATTTATTGGATCTGAAAGAGAGATATAGCCCGGTCGTCACCACGGCAAGGACGCCTGAAGCCTGAAAATGCTCCGCGATCAGATAAGAAGTATAAGGCGTCAAAAAAGTAAGCGTTACGTCTACCACAGCGTCACAGCTGAACTTCTCATGGATAATCCGCATAATAAAAGCCACGGCCAGACCAACGGCTATACCCACGGCTGCAACATAAATAAAATTAAGTCCGGCCTGCCACCAGGCAAACCCGGCCGTGGTGATGGCCGCCAGCGCATACCGATAGGCGATTAGCGCACTGGCATCATTAATCAGACTCTCCCCCTCCAAAATGGTTAACAGGCCCGGATGCAGCCCCAATCCTTTGGTAACGGCCGTGGCAGAGACCACGTCCGGCGGAGAAATAATCGCACCCAGTAAAAAAGCAACCGGCCAGCCAAAGGAAGGAATCAGATAATGGGCCACAATGGCTACCGCCACGGTGGTAAATAGCACCAGGCCGATCGCCGCCAGGCTGATCGGCCGGATGGCCGTCCTAAAATCATGCCAGCTGGTATTCCAGGCAGCCTGATAGAGTAAAGGGGGCAAAAACAGAAAAAAGATTACATCGGGAGAAATCTTAAGGGTCGGCAATCCCGGTATTAAAGAAATCAATATCCCGAATAACACCAGTACGATCGGAAAGGGAAAATTGAACCTTTTGCTGAGCAACCATAAAAAGGCAATGACAAAAAGTAAAATAATGATCACAGAGATATTTTCCATTAGTTAAAATTACAGCATTCCAAAAAATCACCGCTCAAAAATCTGTCTTTATTGTCCATGTTGTCCATGATTTTTATAAGACTCCGCAAAATCCCTAAAAACAGAATTCTTAAGTTTATCTTCGCGCCATGGCGACATTGCAATACAAGCTAGAAAAAAACGACAGTCAGTCCCGTGCTAGGGCTGGCATTATCACAACTGATCACGGGCAGATCACCACCCCTATATTTATGCCCGTGGGTACCGTTGGTAGCGTAAAAGCCGTCAACCAAGGTCAACTGGAAGACATCGTCAAAGCCCAAATAATTTTGGGCAATACCTATCATTTGTACCTAAGGCCCGGAACTGAGATCTTAGAAAAAGCAGGAGGGCTACATAAATTTAATGGCTGGAACCATCCAATTTTGACGGATAGCGGTGGTTATCAGGTATTTTCTCTGGCCGGCACGCGTAAAATTAAGGAAGAGGGCGTACTGTTTCAGTCCCATATTGATGGTAGTCGCCACCTTTTTTCTCCTGAAAAGTAATGGATATCCAGCGCAGTATCGGCGCTGATATTATTATGGCTTTTGATGAATGCCCCCTGCGGGTTGTGAATATTCCTATGCACTTAAAAGTATGGAATTAACACATAGATGGCTGGACCGGTGCTTTACCCGCCTGGCGGAAACACCAGATAAATATGGTTATACACAAAACCTATTTCCGATTGTGCAGGGAAGTACTTTTAAGGACCTTAGAACAGCCTCTGCCGAGTACATCGCATCCAAGCAGGCGCCAGGCAATGCCATTGGCGGTCTCTCCGTAGGAGAACCCGAAGAGGAATTATACCGGTTTACAGAACTCTGCTGTAATATCTTACCAACAGACAAACCTCGTTACCTGATGGGCGTCGGTACACCTTGGAATATCCTGGAGGCCATCTCCCTTGGCGTAGACATGTTTGACTGCGTCATGCCTACCAGAAATGGGCGTAACGGCATGCTTTTCACGGCAAATGGTGTGATTAATATTAAAAATAAAAAATGGGCTGATGATTTTTCGCCTATTGATGACGCATTTCCCTGCCAAACAAGCAATTATTACAGCCGGGCTTACCTCAGGCATTTGTTTGTCGCCAAAGAACTCCTGGCTGGCCAACTGGCCAGTCTGCATAACCTGGCCTTCTATCTATGGCTGGTAGGTCAGGCCAGAGATCATATCCTGCAAGGCGACTTTGACAGCTGGAAGCGACAAATGATTCCAAGACTAAAAACAAGATTATAGCAGAAAAAATCAAAAAAATCAGGGCTCCGGGCCCTGATTTTTAGTTGATAATCCTTGGCAAAACGACCTGCTCGCCTGTTAAAAGCCCAATCCTACCGAAAAGGTAGGATAGCTGCTAAACCAAACAGATCTATTCTCATCTTATCAGAGTAAATTCGGGTTGGGATTTAAAAAAAAGAACCATTTCCCAATCAAAAATTAATCACCGTTTAAAAAGAAAACAATGAAAAAAATACTCTTATTCGCCTGTGGCCTTTTCTTATTTGGCATGGCCTCCCAAGCACAGTCAACTGACACCGCTGCAGCAAAACATCGTCCACGCATGGAACGTAGTGGTGGTGGTCGTATGATGGGCATGATGGGGCCCAATAAAGAGCTGGTAAAAAAGCTGAATCTTACGACTGATCAGCAGGCCAAACTCAAGACGATTAATGAAGATTTCCGCAAACAGGCCGCAGATATTAAAAACAACAGCAGCCTGTCGGATGACCAGAAAAAAGAGTCTTTCCGTGATCTCTTTAAAAAGAATCGCGAAGCGCAAAATGCCGTTTATACCGATGAGCAAAAAGAAATCATCAAAAAAGACATGCAGGAACGTCGCCAAAACAGAGGCCAAAGAAGGGGCGGACGTCCTGGTGGCAATAACGGCCAGCAATAATTTGAGATTTATTGACTTTAGCCGAGATGGATAACGCTGAAAATCAACACGCTGTCCAAAACGAATATTTTAATGCTTCCCGCTAACAGTTAAATGAGCGGTGCTGCTCTCAATCAATTTTGAGGATTGCACCGCTTTTTCTATTTTTACAGGGTAATAAAAGGTTTCGGCATGAAAAAGTTCGCAGCGTTATTAACGCTACTAATGATGATAGGCTGCACAGCCAGTTTTGCGCAAAAGCACAAAAAGCGCAAAAAAAACAAATCTGATACACCAACAGAGGCACAATTAATGGCTTTTAAGGCAAGCTATACCAAATTACTCGGTGATTCTTTGCAGATTCCACGAGAAAAAAGGGATACGGTTGCCGCCATGCAGGTACAGTTCCTGCTCAAAAGAATGAAGATTTCTGATGACAAGTCACTCTCCAAAGAGGATAAGGAAGTTCGATATGGCATGCTGGAAAATGATAAATACATGCATCTGGGCGCCATTCTTTCCATGGAGGAGCTTCAGCGACTGGAAGCCTTTGAAACCCGTCAGAAAAAAAGGCAGAAAGAAATGGAGAAGGAACGTCAGGATCAATATAATCAGCAGGCGGAACAAAGGCGACAATATAACCAACGATATAACAGAGGATATGGGGGCTATGGTGGGTATAATGGATATTGATCCCTTATTGCTTTTATAAAATTTTAAATACAAAGAGCCGGTAAAATAAAACCGGCTCTTTGGCGTTTTTATTATACTTCATACCATTTGAAGGCAATAGAATAGTATTCAATAAAACAACAGAACAAATGAAACGTATAATTGTATTTTTTGCGGTCTCCCTGTCCCTTTTAATGGCCACGGCTACCGCTCATGCACAGTTTATACGGGAAAATGCCTTCAGGCTGCCCATCATTGCAGGTGAAGTGACTTTTATACAAAATGATACGGCATCTGCCTTATATGCCGATGATTTTTACCCTATTGCAAAAACCTGGATTACACAAAACTTTCCAACTGCAAAATTCGCTCAAGAGAAAAATCAAGGGGATGATCAATTAGAGACATCCATCAGTTTTAAAATTGACGACCAACATAGGCAGGCGCCTTTATATTATCAGGGTACGCTGCATCTTAAATGGAAGGATCAGGTCATTCAGATAAAACTCGACGAGCTTAGTTATACGCCGGGCCATCCCAAAGGCAAGTCCAAAAAAAATGCCGGTGTTACCAATGTTTCTTTTCAGGTAAAACAACAGGTGCTTTCCGGAGCAGACAAGCTTTACCCGCACACTTGGGATTCCTTAAATGAATATGGAGCTGCTCTACTGGAAGACTTTAGTCATTACATTCAGTCGTCTGCCAAGCAGATGCTCTAAAAAAGTCTTATGCATTAATTTGCCCCAGTTAGCATATCTGCACGCTTTCTTCCAGTGCCGGTAGCAAAATGTCAGGATACCTTTTTTTGTAATTTCTTATGCCAGGTCGGTGATTTTAGCCATTAATACACAAACCTTTAAACAATAGGGTGGGCTATTACGCTTTTAATTTAAAGCGCAATAGCCCACCGTATTGTTTGTAAATCATCAAGGACTATAGTAAATCGAACGCAAGAATGTCTTTTGCCTTTCGATTACTGTTGCTGCGCCCACCAAAGCGGGCTAAGTACCGCATCACCAGCGCCACCCAGCAATCCAACAGCTTGTTGGTAACCATTGGGGTTCTGATTACTCAGCCCAGAGGGGTATTTCAGGCGCTGCGGCTGAAATTTTATGCTTGCCTCAGAATAGGTGCCATCTGTGAGCCCTGGCAGGGTGGTGATCGCTTTTTCCACCGTCGGGTTTTCAAAGAATGGCAAACCCAGCCGGCGATGATCACTCCAGTTTTCCAGTGGCACCCAAGGCACCTGGGCCAGGAACTTCTGCGTAATAATCTTGTTTAAATGATCATTTTTCTTTCCTGCTTTATATAATGCATTATTTGGATATTTGATCTGTGCCGTACCAGCCTGGCCTGAAATCCCATCTTTAAAGTTCATTGTACGCGTTAGTGGCGGCTCTGTTGTATGGTCCCAGTCTACTGAGGTTCCGTCATTGTTATATGCAGTTGACCCCAGATAAGCACTCAGGTATTTATCAATGCCCCAAAAATTAAAACTAGCTTTAATGCCGTCTTCATAGGCTGTTTTACCTGATAAAGGAACTGTCCATCCACGAACACTGGCTTCGGCCAGCAGAAAATAAGTCTCCCAGGAGCCAAAGAAAACCCGCTTTTCTGTGCTTTTTCTAAAACGCATATTCAGCCGTGGCATGGTGCCGCCATAGTTTACCAGTTCATTTAACTGATCTTTGTCTCCCCAATCGCCATCAATACGTGCATTAAACGTGAAGGCAGCATTGACCTTCTTTACTACCTTAAGATCATCTCCCTCCTTTTTATATAGATTTCTGACTGTGGTTCTGTCATAATCACCATTTTGATCCGGAAAATTACTGTTTAGCGTATCCCCTGGAATACAAAATACGACGTAAGCTCTCGGATCAATTGTATTGGGTAAACCATCCAGCCAATACCCTGCATTTGGATCATTATTTTTTAAAGGGAAAAAATCCGTATAGCGCAACCCAAGATCATTCGCTGGTTTCACGTATTTTGAAAAGCTCGAAGCCAATTGATCTGCCGAATTGATGCCACCCAATCCCACTGTTAGATTCCTATAAGTGACAGACATTGGCTGTACATCCCATGAACGGCTCATCACACCGGCCAGATCTGTCCAGCTGTCCTGTTCCTGAACGGCAAAATTATCACTATTGACGGTGATTAGTTCATCCATTGACTTTGCTGCATCCTCGAACTCCGCTTTTGCCTTGTCAGGATCCACTTCAGACAGGCGCATGGCCAGTCTCAGGCGCATGGAATTGCCGTACTTTTTCCATTGGGCAAAATTGAACCCAAAGGCAGGATCTTCCTTGGCTACGCTCTCTGGAACGGTGATGGATACGTCCATTTTTGATGTTGCATCTTTTAATTCATCCAGCATAAAATAGTATACGTCTTTAACGCTGGCATACTCAGGATTAACACCCTTGAAGCCGTCAATAGCAATCGGTCCCCAGTTGTCGGCCATTTCGCTCATTAAGTATGCGCGCCAAATGCGAGCCACTTGCAGCATATCATTGGTATATTCTTTTAAGTTTTCCTTTGTTTCGAGTCTGCTCTGTGCAATTTTTATGGCGCTATTAATGCGGGTTTGCCAACTGGCTTGCCCATTCCAGTAATTGGTCGTCCAGCCATCATTATAATTACCTACACTAATCACACCCGGAGATGGGGCATCAAAATCCGCACATTGACGTCCGGCAGCTTCCCAATACAATACAAAGGAGCGTTCTGCAATATCTGGATTCATTTGAGCACCCATAATCGCATTATTGATCAGATATTCCACCTGAATCTGATCTTCATTCGCTGCTGTAGGATCCGTATTCACTTCATCAAACTTTTTGCAGGAGGCTAGTACCAGCGAAGCCGCTGCCACCCAACAGGCATATCTTAAAGTATGTTTTATTATCGTATTCATTTCTGATTGATTTTGAAATTTAGAAACTCAGGCTGAGATTAAACATGAAAGACCTAGTGGTCGGCGGTGCGGCGTTTTCAAAGCCAACTGCATTGGTACCAGTCGCATATACTGATTCCGGATCAATTCCATGCAGATGGCTGGAAATCATCCATACATTATTGCAGGAAAATCCGAGACTCGCTCTTTGTACCGGTGATTTTTCCAACCATCTTTGCGGTAGATTATAAGAAAGTTGTACGTTACGAAGCCTGATATTGGTCGCATCATACAGATTCGCTTCCACAATGCCGACATTGCCACTTTTTTGAACAGCCTTCCAGTATTCCTCTGTGCTAACCTCTGTGGTATTGTCTACATAACCACCTTTGCCATCTTCGATTACGCCATTGACAACCATTTTACCCCTGTTGGCAGTAACCCCTGCGGTGCCAGCAGCCTCCATGGCGGCATAGGTAGCAGAGAATATTTTACCCCCGAAACGGCCATCCAGCAAGAAGGACAGGTTAAATCCTTTATAGGAAAAATGATTGGTTATGCCCAACAGATAATTGGCCTGTTGGTTACCCAGGTCATACTTATCCGCAGTTCCCTGTGGCAGCCCAGTGCCTGAAAGCAGTAACTGTCCATAATATTTACTATCAGGATCATCCACACGCAAAAATTTTGTTCCGTAAATCTCTCCGTAATTCCTGCCCGTCTCTGCGACAATTGAAACGTCATCATAACCACCTAAACTATAGGTATGGTTTTCATCCGTCAGCGCTATAATCTTGTTGTTATTTTTAGAGAAGTTTACTGTCATATCCCAGTTCAAGGCCCCGGTTTATTCAAAACACTGGTATTCAACACCACTTCAATACCTTCATTTTGAATATTGCCGGCATTAATCATTTTGCTGGAATAACCACTTAATGCATCCTGTGGGATTGCCAGTAATTGTCTGGTTGCGTTGGTTTTATACCAGGAAATGTCCAGGCCAATCCTGTTTTGCAAGAACTTCAGTTCCGTACCAATTTCAGTGGATTTGATCAATTCACTTCTTACATCAGCATTGTAAAAGGTGCTGCCTGTGCTGGCATTGGTATTGCCATTAGGATCCTTACCAATACTATAGGTGTTGTATAGTTGATAAGGCTGTAACCCATTACCTACTTCTGCCACTGAGGCGCGTAGTTTACCATAAGTAAACCAGGAAGGTACATTGCCGCCTGTCTTACGAATCATATCCGTAAATACATAAGACAGACTAAGGGACGGATAAAAATAGGAACGGTTTTCTTTACTCAAAGTAGAAGACCAATCATTTCTGAAGGTTCCATCTAAAAAGATATATCCGTCATAATTTACCTGAACGGTACCATATAAGGAATTAATTTTCTGATGGCTATATGACTGGCTAACCGTAGGACTATTTACACCGTTATTCAGTAGGAATAAATCAGGCACCTCCAGTGAACCAGATCCTGAACTTAATGAAGAGAGGGTTCTATCCATCAGGTTACCACCTACATTTACAAGCCCACCAAACTTCCCAAAGACATTATCCTTTTGTGCATTAATCAGAAAACTGTAATTGGTTTCTGTAAATGAGTTCTTACCTTCACTGTATTGGTTGGTCAGCGGTCCACCAGCGTAGGTCTTCCCTTCTGTGGCTGTATTATAAATATCAGCGCCTCCTTTAATTTCAGCATTCAACCAATCATTAAACTGGTACTTTAAGGATCCGTTCAGCAAGAAGCGGTCTCTGGTATCACTATTCAGGTTATATTTCGAGGCCCAATAAGGATTGACTTCTGAGGAAGCCGGCACATACCAGATCATTGCTCCATAAGGATCTGTCGCTGCTGAAAAATCACGGATATCCAAACTGCGCGGCAACTGATACATCACCGCAAAGGCATTACCTGCATTGACCCCGCCACTTGGGCGATTATTGGCTGTAGAGTTACTATACTGAACTTTAGTATCCAAGGTCCAGCGATCATTCTTGCCAAATTTGCTGACAGCCCTTGATGTCAGATTTGTCCGTTCATATTTGGAACCCGGCAACATACTCTTATCATACAACCTGTTGAAGGAAGTATAGATAGAGGTCTTGTTATATAACTGGGAGAAAGAAACATTCGTGCTGTTATTAAACCCATTGCCAAAATAGTTCTTCACATTATCATAAGCTTGCATATTCGCTTTTGACCCATCCCATTTCTCATAGGACTGGCCCTTGATTTGAGGCCCCCAACTGGCCCCTGATGTTTTGTCTAAAGTTCCGTTATCCCCCTGACCATATTGACTCTGCATATCAGGTTGCGTAAAGACACTTTCAATTCCAAAATTAGAGGAAACGGTAATACCCAGGCCATCTTGTTTGTGCCCGGTTTTTGTTGTAATCAGGATTACACCGTTACCTGCTCTGGATCCATAAAGTGCTGCCGCTGCAGGGCCTTTAAGGACACTGACGCTGGCAATATCATCTGCATTGATATCAGAAAGGCCATTGCCCATATCTAAGGAAGGATTCCAAAAATCGTTGGTACCTCCTCTTGGAACACCGGCATAGTTATCAATTGGGATTCCATCCACCACGATCAGAGGTTGGTTATCTCCGGTCAATGAGTTGTAACCGCGTAATACAATTTTTGTAGATCCTGCAGGTCCATTACTGGATTTTATCACCTGTAACCCTGCAACCTTACCAGAAAGCGTATTCGTTACGTTGTCTTCATGGCGATCAGCGAGTTCTGCTCCTTTGATCTCCTGCACACCATAACCCAGCGATTTGCTTTCTCTTTTAATTCCCAGGGCAGTTACTACAACGTCTGACCCTGCAGAGGCGGCTTCATTTGCGGTCATTATGACTTGCATCGAAGCGCCAGTTACTGTCTCTTCTACATCGGCAAAACCAATGTAGGAGAAGTGCAACACATCTCCCTTAGCAGCTTTAATATGGAAGGATCCGTTGTCTGCTGTCAATACTTTGAGCTGGCCATTTTTTACAGCCACTGTCACCCCTGCAAGTGGTGACCCTTCACTGGATTTGACTACCCCGGAAACTTCCTGTGTCTGGGCAAATACGTTGCCCCAAAGGCATAGGCCTGCTATCAAAAAGCATAATGCCCTTAAAACAACTTGGATCGTTTTTTTCATAAACATTACTTTTGCGTTGAGTAAAATTTTTAATTTAGCTTATTTGTTTGTTTTCCATTGTACTTGCGACCCTATTTTGACAGCGGTACGCAATTAAATTCAGCCTGATTCCTCTATGCGCTATTTATTTAAAATATGCTCCATCGGACAGTGCTTAATATTTTCAATAACCAGTGTGGCGGCCCCGATAATTTCGGCTTCATGGCCTAACTGAGATAATTCAATTTTTGTATTGCTTACGAGTCGTGGAATACAGAATTCATTAATAGCCTGCTGTATAGGTGCTAGCCAAATCCTGCCGGCTCCTGCCATCCGACCACTTAATATAATCTTACCTGGATTGATTAGGTGCATCAAAATCGCAATACCTCTACCGATATTATAAGCAACAGCTGATATGATCTCAATAACTAAGGTGTCCCCCAAAATAGCGGCATCAATAAATTGTCTTGCAACCGCCTCATGGTCGGTTTCATCGAGATTATTTTTAGTCAGATAAGTTGCCCTTCCAGATCTAATTTCTGCTTTAGCTTTGCGGATCATATAACTTAATGAAGTCTCCGTTTCTAAACATCCGGTTTTGCCACAACTGCAGAGCTTTCCATTTTTAAATAAGGGTATATGACTAAACTCCCCCGCGAAACCATCATTTCCTCTAAAGAGTTTGCCGTCCAGAATCATACCCAGGCCAATACCCCAACTAAGATTAAGAATCATGGCATTTTTCTCATTTACGGCCTGACCATATTTGATTTCTGCTAATGCAATCGTAGAGGAATCATTCTCAATAAAAGTTGGATAGCCCGTCTTTTCTTTGATATATGCCCCTGCTATATCTCCAAGAAACGTATAATTTGCTCCTTTAGCGGCATTAATAAAGCCTGGCATTCCGATACCAATACCCAGGATCTTACTTTTATCGATGGGAGCCTGTTGAATACTTTCATTAATAGCATCGGTGATTTTTTCCAACGCCTGGTCATTGCCAGCCAGACCTAATTCCATTTGCTTTACAGGCACTACCAGTTTGCGATTGGCATCCAAAATCGCTATGCGCGAAACAAATTGATCCATCGCTACAGCCACCAAAAAAAATGTATCTGGGATTAGGGAATGTGTTTGAGGTCTTCGGCCTCCACTGGAAGGGGCCAGACCTTTTTCTACCAAAACACCACTATCCACAAGTTCAGAAACTAACTTCATGGCCAGGGAATGGCTTTTACCGATCTGCTCGCTGATTTCTGCAAAAGAGAGCCCGTCTGTCAAAAACAGGGATTTGATAATATTCTTCTTATTTAAAATTGTTTTTTTGGACATAAGCTCTTGTTTTAAACCAATTTCATGGCATGAAAGTATAATAAACTTTTAATTTTTTAATAGAAGTATTGGACTTTTTTTAAACAAAATTTAAAAATCTTCACAAACAAATAATTGTTAGGGAGTTACAAATTGTGCAATTTGCTATTACAGTTGTTTTTTTCATAAATTTTCTGAAAAATGGTTAGTATGATAGCACTTTTACAAGCGCTGGCGCAAAACCCATCCGGCCAAATAACCTAATCCTGCCACTGGATTACAAAACAATCCATTTTGCTTACTTTGGGGTATTTTATATTGCTTTAATTGTGCCGCCAACTAATCAAGCCTATTGCACTATTTTAAAATTCGCACAGCAACCATTGTGGATAAAATGTTACTAACTGAAGATTTGGTCGTAGCCGTTTAAGCCGAAATAAAAATTAAGTACTATTTAAGCACTTTTCAATATCTTGATAATTAATGTGTTAAGAAAACGCAGCCTCGCAAATATGACATTTGCATGACCAAATACATTTTTTTCGAGACTGGCTGTGAGTACCTTTGCCCAGTGAAATTCTGTGGTATTAAAATTTGTCTGCATTTGTCTGCGTTTTTAAGCTCTGGCCGCTAACGAACAGATTGAAAGAGCGTGAGGCGATAAATTTCAAACCAAAGAAAGCACAATTATTAAACAGGGGACCCATTAACATGGAAATTGAACAGTTTCATATAGTTGGCATAAATTATAAAAAGACAGATACATCAATCAGAGGGCAATTTGCCTTAAATACACAAGGATATGCGAATCTATTAATTAAGGCACAGGGACTGGGAATCAACAGCCTTTTTGTGCTTTCCACCTGTAACCGTACCGAAATATATGGGATTGTCCCTTCTGTGGAACTGTTAACAGAATTACTTTGTTCAGAAACCCAGGGAGATATTAACACCTTTAAATCTTTGGCATACCATAAATCTGGTCGGCAGGCCATCGAGCATTATTTTCATGTAGCCTGTGGCCTGGATTCCCAAATTCTGGGTGATTATGAAATCGTTGGCCAGATTAAACAAGCGGTCAAATTTGCAAAAGCTCATAATTGTATTAACGCCTTTTTAGAGCGGCTCTCCAATACCGCGTTTCAGACATCCAAAGCCATTAAAAATCAAACAGAACTCAGTGGCGGAACGGTCTCAGTCGCCTTTGCTGCCATCCAGTTTCTTAGGCTGCACCTCTCTGACATAAGTCAGAAAAAATTCGTTCTGGTTGGAACGGGTAAAATCGGTCATAATACTTGTAAGAACCTCATTGATTATTTAGGCGCAAAAGATATTACTTTAATTAATAGGAGTCAGCAGAAGGCCGAAGTTATCGCAAAAGAGCTGGGCCTTAAAACGCGCCCTTTTGAGCAGTTAAAATCAGCAGCCGACGCAGCAGACATTGTCATTGTTGCCACTAATGCACCCCAACCGATTTTATTCAAAGAGGATTTACAAAGTGCAGGCAAAAAAGTACTGATTGACCTGTCTGTCCCTCGCAATATTGATCTTTTGGTAAAAAACAGGCCGCAAACGATTTTGGTCAATGTAGACGATCTCTCAAAATTGGCAGATGCCACCCTGAAAACAAGGCAAGGGGAAATTCCTAAGGCCCTGACCATTATAGACGCCTATTTGGCAGAGTTCACCCAGTGGTATCAGATGCGTAAAAATGTTCCTATAATACGCGCTGCTAAACAATCACTCTTGGATATCCACCATTGTTCCTGGTTCCAATCTTTACAGGCTCAGCAATGTGTTAATCCTCAACAACAGGAAGATGCCATCAAAACCGCTATTAAAAATCTGGCGATTAAGATGCGCAGTCAGGAACAAACTCCGGGCTGTGCCTATATTGAAACGCTACATGATTACTTAAATAATACGGCAATACAAGGACACGCTTTGGAGAACGGCCAAGGACACCCCAAAATGGATTCTGAGCCCCTGAGTGCGGAGCCACATTAATCTCCATAAAGTTCTACCAGTAAAGAACAGTGCTTTTCTATCGGACTCAACTGTTCTTTAAATCTTATATAACCGCTTCCTGCCATTTAGGTTATATACTTAGTCAAACGGGAGGCGTATTTCTTACATAAAGCATACAACAAACGATTAACATGGACGGTGAGCGGGTTTTAAAAATAGGCACCAGGGATAGCAAACTTGCATTATGGCAGGCAACTACTGCGGCAACAATGCTGCAATCCCTAGGAATCCAAACCAACATGGTTCCTGTAAAAAGCGAAGGGGATCTGGATCTGGTGACTCCTCTTTACGCCATGGGCGTACAGGGTGTATTTACTAAAACCCTGGACGCATTCCTGCTTAGTGGTAAAATCGATATCGCTGTTCATTCCTTTAAAGATGTCCCGACCGTGTTAGCCCAGGGCATCAGCCAAGCTGCTGTGCTGCCAAGAGCGAGCGAAAAAGATCTATTGGTCTTTAAAGATCCCGCATTCGCAGCGGCTTTTTTAAAAGGAGAGGATAAAACACTTAAAGGAACAGTTGCCACCGGTTCCGTCAGACGAAAAGCGCAGATTCTTGAACAGTTCCCCGAAATGCACATTGAGAATCTGCGTGGCAATGTACAGACCCGGATGCAAAAACTCCAGAGCAATCAATGGGACGGCGCCATCTTTGCTGCAGCAGGACTGGAAAGAATTGAAGAGCGTCCTGAAAATGCCGCAGCAATCCCCTGGATGCTTCCCGCTCCGGCTCAAGGTGCCATTGTCGTTGTTGCCAGGACAGATGACAATGAAGCGATCCAGCTAATCCATAGGTTAAACAATGAGGCGACTCAAAAGGCCGTAAAAGTGGAAAGGGATTTTTTAAATACCCTGATGGGCGGTTGTTCTACCCCGATCAGCGCATTTGCCAGGGTCGTCCATGATACCATACAATTTAGCGGAAGCATCCTCTCCTTGGATGGCCGCCGTAAATTCAGCTGTAAGCAATCAGCTGGACTGGATCAATATAATACACTTGGCACCCAGGCAGCCAAAAAGCTCCTTGAGCAAGGAGCCGATAAGATCGTGGCCGAGATCAGAGCCGGGGCGGCGGCAGCCGCGACCACGCCTCCTTTTGAAGTGCCCCCAAAATCTTAATACAAATAACCTGAAACAAAAGTTTAACCTAAACAGATGATTCATGATTAATACACTGATCTCCACAGCAGAAATCACCGATCAAGACGCCATCAAAGCGTGGGATTTTGGATATAGGTTATATACATTTCCATTAATTAATAAAGAGCTCTCTTATGACACTGAAGTTGAGCAAAGGATTTTTGAATTAGGCAGGGACTCCATAAACGCCGTGTTTACCAGTGAGGTCGCCGTTAGGTCAGTCTTTGAAAGGTTAGAACAAAAACCAGACTGGAATATCTATTGTCTTCAAGGCAAAACCAGGACTGTTTTATTAAAATACGTACCAGAAGCATTGATTGTAAATATGGCGACCAATAGCACAAATCTTGCGGCCACCATAAAATCTGACTTGTCTGCTTTCAGGCAAAGACCCGCTGTTTTTTTCTGTGGAGACAAAAGAATGCCCACCCTTCCAGCCACCTGCAAGGAGCTGAATGTCCCCCTGGAGGAGTTAATCTGTTATAAAACAAGTTGTATTCCCTCTAATATCGGAGGTGACATAGAAGGCATTCTGTTTTTCAGTCCCTCTGCCGCTGAATGCTTTTTTAACCATAATCCCCGTATGAATAATGCAACCGTTTTATTCGCCATAGGCGAAACAACCGCTGCATCTATCAGGGCATTTTGCAATAATACAACCATTGTCGCCCCGGAGCCTACGCAGGCTGCCCTCTTAAACGAGGTAAAAATTTATTTTGACAAACAAAAAGCATCTGAAGCCTAATTCTCATTTATGACAACAAGTACACTAAATATGGCAACCTCCATAAAAAACGATTTAATCTTAAGGACATTAAAAGGCGCCTCGACTGAGCGTTTTCCTGTTTGGATGATGCGCCAGGCGGGTCGTTATCTGCCGCAATATATCGCCCTTAGAAACAAATACTCTTTTTTTGAAAGAGTTCAAACTCCTGAACTGGCTGCAGAGATTACACTACAACCAGTTGATATCATTGGTGTGGATGCCGCCATTTTATTTTCTGATATCCTGGTTATCCCTCAGGCGATGGGTATGGAAGTGCAATTAGTGGAAAAGCTGGGGCCTTTACTGCCTGATCCAATAAAAACAACAAATGATCTGGACAGATTACAGGTGCCGGATATTGAAGAAAAACTGGGCTATGTGACCAGCGCTATAAAATTAATCAAACAGGAATTAAATGGCCGCGTTCCTTTAATCGGTTTTGCCGGTGCGCCCTGGACTTTACTATGTTACATGGTACAGGGTAAAGGCTCAAAAACCTTCGATGAGGCCAAGGCATTTTGTTATCAGCATCCTCAGTTGGCTGCACAGCTCCTACAAAAGATCACTGATAGCACCATCCTGTATCTGAAAGCACAGATAAAAGCAGGGGCTGATCTGATCCAGGTATTTGACAGTTGGGGGGGCTTTTAAGCAAAACTGATTTTGAAACCTGGTCTCTGCCTTATCTCAGTCAGATCACGGCGGCCATCCAACAGGAGGCCCCCGTTATTTTATTTGCAAAAGGCGCCTGGCAATCCCTTCCCGATATGGCCAATACAGGTGCCCGGGGTCTTGGGATTGATTGGTGTATCGAACCTGAAACGGCCAGAAAACTGGCCGGCAAAGATATCGCGCTGCAAGGTAATTTTGACCCTTCCAAACTGTTACTGCCCATTCCCGAACTCAAAAAGGAAGTGGAAAGAATGCTTACTCGTTTTGGAACGGACTGCTGGATCGCAAATCTCGGTCATGGTATCTTACCTAATATTCCGGTAGACCATGCACGGGCCTTTGTAGAGACGGTAAAAAACTTTGAAAGAAAATAAAATTAAAGGTTATACATTATTAGAAGGCCTAATCAATATTTGCGTTGAATAAATAAGAGAGCTGTTATGGTAGCAGAAGAATTTAAGATCAAGGATGTGGCACCACAAATGGGACCGTCCAGTGATGGCCTTCGCGAACGCTGGTGTGCTTTTATCCTGGCACTGCAAAATGATATCTGTGCAGCATTGGAAAACAAAGATGGCAAAGCGGTATTTACGGATGAACAGTGGGCCAGAACCAGCCCGGAAGGCAAACAAGAGGGCGGAGGCCGTACAAGAATTATTACAAACGGGCATGTTTTTGAAAAAGGAGGCGTCAATACCTCTATCGTTCACGGACCGGTAACGGAACCTATGCGTCAGCAATTGGGCATGAACGGACATCAGTGGTTTGCCGCTGGTATCAGCCTTGTTATTCATCCTATAAACCCATTTGTACCCACGACACATGCCAACTGGCGTTATTTTGAGCTCTACAATGAAAAACAGGAGGTAATCCGACGCTGGTTTGGAGGGGGAGCGGATCTAACCCCTTATTACCTGTTTGACGAGGATGCCCGTCATTTTCATGGCTGTTTTAAAACAGCCATGGATCCTTTTGGCAAAACGCTATACCCGGCTTATAAAACCTGGTGCGATAAGTATTTTAATAATAGCCACCGCGGTTTTGAGATGCGGGGCATAGGCGGCGTGTTCTATGATCATTTAATACCTGAAGAAAATGGACAGCAACATCCGGTTATATTTTCTTTGGAGCAGGCTTTTGCCTTTCAGCGAGCAGTTGGATCTCAGTTTATCCCGGCCTACCTACCTATTGTAGAAAAAAGGGCAGATACGCCTTATACGGATCAAAATACATACTGGCAACAGATCCGTAGAGGTCGGTATGTAGAATTCAACCTGATCCATGACAGGGGTACTTTATTCGGCCTTAAAACAAATGGGCGTACGGAAAGTATCCTGATGAGTCTGCCGCCTCAGGTAAGGTTTGATTATAATTATCAACCTTTACCCGGGTCACCAGAAGCGGCACTTTTGGATGCCTGCCAGCATCCAAAAGATTGGGTGTGATGGCGATAGTATTTGAGTAACCCAATTACCAGCCCGACTTTTTAATATTAAAATCAGTCCGCTGGATCAATATAAATATTAAATATCATGTATTTACAAAGAAGAAACAGAATAACCAGACGCTCTGAGGCCATCCGTGGTCTGGTAGCAGAGACAGTGCTTACTCCTAATGATTTTATTTTACCGCTATTTATTGATGAAGGCAAGGATATCGTCTATGAGATTCCTTCCATGCCGGGTTATTACAGGCGTTCATTAGATAAAACGCTCCAGGAAGTGCGCGAACTGTGGGACCTGGGCATTAAAAGCATCTTACTTTTTGTAAAAACGAATGACAGCACCAAGGACAATACAGGCAAAGAAAGCTGGAATCCGGACGGACTTATGCAAAGAGCCATTAAAGCGATTAAAGACGCCGTTCCAGAAATGGTGGTAATGACAGATGTAGCCCTCGATCCTTATTCTCAGTACGGTCATGACGGGATTGTGGATGTTAAATCCGGTTATATATTAAATGACGAAACCGTGGATGCGCTCACTAAAATGAGCCTGTCTCACGCGGATGCAGGCGCAGATTTTATCGCTCCCAGTGATATGATGGACGGGCGCATTGGTGTATTTAGAAAAGCATTGGAGGAAAACGGACATTCCGGCGTTGGCATCATGTCTTACAGCGCCAAATATGCCAGTTGTTTTTACGGTCCTTTTAGGGATGCACTGGATAGTGCCCCTGGCTTTGGCGATAAGAAAACCTATCAGATGAATTATGCCAACCGCATTGAAGCCATTAATGAGACCCTGCAAGATGTTCAGCAGGGTGCTGATATCGTAATGGTTAAACCGGCAATGGCTTATCTGGATATTGTAAGAGAAGTTAAAAATGCAGTAACCGTACCAGTGAGTGCCTATCATGTCAGTGGCGAATATGCCATGATCAAGGCCGCTGCAAAAATGGGCTGGCTGGATGAACAAAAGACAGTACTGGAGAGCCTGACTTCCATTAAAAGAGCAGGGGCTGATCTCATAGCTACTTATTTTGCAAAAGATGTCCTGCAGTTACTGGGTTAGAATAGGCAGATATACTTTTAATGTCCCGTCTCTACCAGGATCCAGAGTACAATTAATACCACCAGCAATAAGGTAATAAAGTAAAGAGCGGCTGAGCCAAGTCCAACTAAAACAGACTTGATCCAGCCGCTTTTATATACACGGTGTATGGCCAGGATATAATAAAGTAAACAGACAATCAAGATGATATCGCTGATTTGATATTGTATATGCTGAAATGGATTGATCAGGCCTATCAAACAAAGGATAAAAACAAAACTATGGACATGCAGCGCAAAGACAGCATGGTCCACAAAATAAAACCGCTTTTGCCGGATCAAAAATAGTTTTAAGAGCGCAGCAAGCATTGGAATCATAAAAAAGAAAACCTTTGGAATGGCATGCAAAAGTCGCTGTTTAAACTCCATTGGATGATCACTTAAATCAGTCAGTAATCCATCGCTGACTCTTGCAGCATATTTAGTGCCTGTACCAACTTGCCGGCCCTCTTTTGCTGCCTCGGCCTCCGCCCTTTTTTCGATGGACAGTTTTTTGGATAAATCCACTTGAGTTGTCTTAGCGGCTTTTGGCGCACTATTTACTTGAATAAATTGCCGTTGGAAAATGGGCAATAACAGAAAAAACACAATGCTTATAAATATATACAACGAAATCGGTGGGATATATCGTTGTCTTTTTTTCTCCTGATAGGCAATCGTTAATTTACCCGGTGAAAAGACCAGCGCCTTCAGCGTTTGCCAGAACTTACTATCATAGTGAAAATAATGCGCCGTAAAATGACTGATAAGCCCCCAGAAGGTATCCTTATGTAGCTTTGTCTGCTGGCCACAATTAGCACAGTAATTGCCAGAAGCTGCAAAGCCGCAGTTGGGACATGTATTCGCATTTGACGCAGCTTGCTCACCACTGTCTATAACAGGTTGCTGATTCATACAGAAATTTAGAAGTTCAAAAATCGGAGCACGAACGCTCCTTCACAAATTTATAACAAAGAATTGAATATAGGCGGAATCTTATCCTTAAGAATACTGCTGCATCTCATACTCCTCCACCTGCCTGGTCTTTGACGAAAAAGAAACACCAACGGCTATTTTCTTTCTTGGATCCACATCATAGGGGCTAAGATATCCCCATGCTTTTAAATCTACTTTAATCTGTTTCAGCGCTTCACTGGCAGTGCCATCCAGTTTTAATTCCAATATATAAATATAATGGGCGGTCTTAACCTGAACATCACATCTGCCCTGGGCACTGTGGACTTCGCTATAGGCTTCCACCCCCTAACAGTGTAAAAATAAGGATGGTCAGCGCATGAAATACAGACTCGGTATCGGGTCGCCACACATCATAAGCAGTCTTGGCAATTATAGCATTTAGGCCGAGGATCATGGCTGAGACATCGCCCTGTTTGAGCGCATTTTTAATGACTTCCCATCTCAGCCAGGGAATCTATGCCTTCCATGCCCCTGTATGCACCCAGTAATCCATGCAGGAAGCTGGACTTTATCTCCAGGTTGGGGAATCCCAGGTTATAGACCTTTCTGTCTGGAGAAATGTTTTAATGGTCAAATACCCTGTCTGGAAGAGCAGGGCACCCATATTTGGGTTTTTTGTATCAAAATTAGACAAAGCAAGTCTGCCCATTTGTTAGGTTTCCACATCATACTTCCACTCCTTTTTAAGTAGCCTGATCAGAAATGTAGGTGCTCCTGTTGCATACCTATAACCGTTAAAATCAGGCTCAATCCTAAAATTTAATTGTGAAAATGCGTTATAAACCCAGGCCTGCAAATCCATGGTATAGCCAGACCGACATTTCGTTGGTCCTTTCTGAAAATTGTATTTGCCAAAATATTATTACTGAACAGCTGTGCACTCCTACATAAAAAAGCCAAAACACGATACTACTGGAAGCTTTTAAAGCTTTGCCTAGCCGCAATTATATAATTGCGGTTAAAGAAGTCTATACCGGCAAACCCTTATTTATTAACCAATACCTGCTAAATTTTAACCCAGTTAAGGTTAATTCAAAAAATTTATTTTTATTGCCGGGTTAAGCAATAAAAAGCTTTCAATTTACTGTTTACAAATAGCTTTACTTCACAATTAAACTAAAAGCCCGTTTTTATGCACAAGGCAGACTTTTTTAATAGAAAAAATAGGGCCATGCGACTAGCTAGTGTTTTATTTGGTTTAAATATTCTGATGGCGATTTCAGCCATGGCTCAGCGATCAATTGCTAAGCAGATTTTTATCCCGTCTCACCTAAATACGGTTCCTGAAAATAACGATTTTAGGGACAGCGCCAGTGAATATTGTTATCAGCGCAGTATACAGGGGCCGGATATCGTTATTTTCTGGTCAAAAGAATATGGGCCCGATCCCATGAAAAATCCAGATTCCACCAGAAGATTTGATGTAAAAAGAGCTCTTCATGAATGCGAACGCTTCTATAAATTCTATGTTGAACGTTTAAAGCTAGTGCGCAAAACAAATGGCGTTGCCAGTAAATACAAAATTATCTTTTTAGTGGTAGGCGGTAAAGACAACACCGCCTATGGTTGGGGCCAGGATAGTGTGGGCGTCCTATGGACGCCCGCCTCACGTATGAGCCGTTACCCTTATGGCGTTCTGGCACATGAGCTGGGCCACGCCTTTCAGTATCTCGCATCTCTGGATTATGGCAGCAGGCTGGACGGGCCTATTACAGAAATGGCCGCTCAATACATGCTATGGCAGGTTTACCCCAATTGGCTGAGCTTTGAAAACTATCACCTGCAGGCATTTTTGCAGCAAACACATCTCGCATTCGAGCACCCGGCTGATACCTATCACAGTCCATTTGTCCTGGAATACTGGTCAGAGAAATACGGAAAAAGCATTTACGCTGAACTATTGCACCAGGCCAAAAAAAAGGAAGATATCGTCCAGGTGTTTAAAAGGATTCGCCATATGGATGACCGTCAATTCGCAGATGATCTATTTAAGGGCGTGCGCACCTTTATTACCTGGGATCTACCTAGAATCAAAAAAGTAGCAGCGCCTTATGCCAATCAACATTACACAAAAATGGATAGGTTAGCAGGAGGCTGGTACCGACCAGATAGTATCAATATTCCGCAAAATTATGGCTACAACGCCATTCACCTTGCCTTACCAAAACCCGGAGAAAACCAAGTGTTATTGCAATTCCAGGGACTAACAAAAGCGGATACCCTGAATGGGAAAATCATTACAGCTGGTTGGCGCTACGGTTTTGTTGCCTATAATAAGGACGGTTCTACCTATTATAGCCCTATGGGCAGTAAGCCAAGCGGCAGCCTCTCTTACAGCTTGCCTAAAGGCACTAGCTTTCTTTGGCTGGTGGTTATGGGTGCCCCCGGCAAATATATTCCGGTCAATTGGGATATAGATCCCCATAAAATTAAATATAGTCAGTGGCCTTACCAGATAAAGCTATCAGGAACACATTTATTTAACCAAAAGGATTAATCCTTTACATTTGCTAGGACTCGTAACGGCCTTCTTTTGACCTTTACCAGATTGAAACTATATTAATATTACTAATATTACCACTATGATACGTAAATATGCGCTGATGCTCCTTTTATTCTTCCTTCTCTTTTCCTCCCTAAGCAATGCTACGGTCAAAATCAAAGGAAAACAAGAACAAAAGGTAGTAATAACCACCGCTCATACAGCGCTGGTCTATCTGGTAGATAGTAACAGCCAACTGCAACAAATTTATTTGGGTTCAAAGCTCAGCAGTCCATCGCTTTACCGTGATGTCAATGCTGATTTTAGAAACGAGAACCCAACTTTGGGCATGGGTTTCCCAACGGGCGGGGCAACTTATCTGAATGAACCTGCCATGGAAGTTTGCCACGCAGACGGCAATATGTCTCTATTGTTAAACGTGCAACAAGTTGAAACGAAAAAAATAAATGACAATATTACCCAAACCGAGATTATTATGAAAGACCCAGCCTATTCTTTCTGGGTCACCCTGCATTTTGACAGTTATTATAAGGAGGATATTATTTCGACCTGGACGACCATCCACCATAACGAACAAGGAAACGTAACCTTAGACAGGTTCGCTTCCGCCTTTATCAATATATACTGGGATAAGACTTATCTGACGCATTTTTATGGTGAATATGAAAAAGAAATGGAAATGAATACCGCCAAATTACAACCGGGTATTTTTTCCATCCAGTCAAAACTTGGTGTAAGAACGGCCTGTAATTATAATCCGTCCTTTTTCATCTCTCCTAATGCTACGGTAAGCGAAAACGACGGAGAAGTTTTTGCAGGCACCCTTGCTTATAGCGGCAATTTCAATATTCAGTTTGAGCAGTTAAAGCTTAATATTGACATGGGCAACTCCCTTAGAATCATTCCAGGCATAAATGCTTACGCCTCCCATTACCCTTTAAAGGCAGGACAAACCTTTACCACGCCTAAATTTATCTTTTCCTATACCCAAAAAGGGCTTGGGCAGATCAGCCGCAATTTTCATCACTGGGCAGTTGACTATGGTATCTATAATGGACATCAAAAAAGGCTGACCCTGCTCAACAATTGGGAAGCCACTTATTTTGATTATGATCAGGATAAACTAGTAAAGCTCTTTGATGGTGCCAAGAAACTGGGGGTAGACCTGTTTTTACTTGACGATGGCTGGTTCGGCAATCAATATCCCAGAAACAGCTCAAATGCCGGTCTGGGTGACTGGCAGGCTGATAAGAAAAAGCTACCGGATGGCATCGGCTTTCTGGCTCGACAAGCAACAGCCAAAGGGTTAAAATTTGGGATCTGGATCGAACCAGAAATGGTCAATCCTTCCAGTCAGCTCTATAAGCAGCATCCGGACTGGGTGATGACAGCACCCAACCGGCCACTGCATCTTTATCGTACCCAGCTTGTACTGGATCTGATCAATCCCGCTGTGCAGGATTTCGTCTTTGGTGTAATAGATTCGCTGATGAAGCAGGCGCCTTCCATTTCTTATATGAAATGGGACTGCAACCGCTCCATGGACAATGCCTACAGTCCATATCTGGGTAAAAATCAAGCTGGCTTATATATCAAGTACACGGAGGCTTATTATAAGGTTTTGGATAGAATTCGTAGTAAATATCCCAACCTGCAGATGATGCTATGTGCCAGTGGTGGTGGTAGGGTAGAATATGGTGCCTTAAAATATTTTCAGGAGTTCTGGCCCAGTGATAATACGTATCCAGTTGACAGAATAAGATTGCAATGGGCAACCTCCATTTTCTATCCGGCACTCACCATTTGTAATCACGTAACGGCAGCCGGCAGGGAATCTTTGAAATACAAAATGGATGTGGCCATGTCAGGAAAGCTCGGCTTTGATGTGGATGTGGATAAAATGAGCGAGTCAGATCTTGAACTGGCCCGTAAAACGGTGGATAATTATCATAAATACCAGTCAGTTATCAATTATGGAGACTTATACCGACTCATCTCTCCTTATTCGACCAACTTCTCTTCACTGATGTATGTGGACAGTACGAAGTCCAAGGCTGTACTCTTTGCCTATAGCATGGAAACAATGGGGCAAGACACCTGGCCGGTTTGGCACTTAACCGGCCTTGATCCTCATAAAAATTACCGCATACACGAGATTAACCTCCCTTCAGACGGGTCGCCTCATTTTCAGCAGGATGGCCAGATTTTCAGTGGGGAAACGCTGATAAGTCAGGGATTAAAATGGTTTCTAAAACATAAAGAACAAAGCGCCGTATTGGTTCTGGAAGCAGTTTAGATGAGAGAAAATAAAAAAACAACCGAATTCGCTATATAGTATTAAAGGCATGCAGACGTTTGCGCTGTCTGCCTTTATTATTTCTAATATCGACTAACATACGTTACTTTTGTGCCCTGGATAGCTTTTACCTAATTAGTTAGCCCAGAAAATTAAATAATAAAAACAGTTTTAAGTTAATTCCATCAGGATGAAAAATACGCCTTTTTTAGAGAAACATTTAGCGCTGGGCGCTAAAATGGCTGAGTTTGCAGGATACAATATGCCCATTAGCTATACCGGTATAAATGATGAACATTTTGCCGTGAGAAACAGTGTGGGCGTGTTTGACGTAAGTCATATGGGTGAATTTATACTTAAAGGACCTGATGCCCTGGACCTAATTGACCGCGTCACTAGCAATGACGCCTCCAAACTCGTTGCGGGTCAAGCTCAATACAGCTGTCTGCCCAATGATAATAGCGGCATTGTAGATGATCTGATCGTTTATTGTCTGCAGCCCAATCAGACTTATTTACTGGTAGTCAATGCCTCAAATATAGAAAAAGACTGGAACTGGATATCGGCCCATAATAATAAAGGCGTTGATATGAAAAATATCAGCGACAACACTTGTTTATTAGCCATACAGGGACCTAATGCCTGTAAAGTCATGGAAAGTTTAACGCCCACAGATCTGCAGCAACTCAAATATTATACTTTTGAGAAAAATAGCTTTGCCGGGGTGGATAATGTGCTGATCAGTGCAACGGGTTATACCGGTGCAGGTGGTATTGAAATTTATTTTGAAAACAAAGATGGCCATGCAGAAAAAATCTGGGACGCCATTTTTGAAGCGGGCAAAGCTGCCGGCATCAAGCCCTGCGGACTGGGAGCGAGAGACACCCTGCGCCTGGAAATGGGCTATTGCCTCTATGGGAATGATATTGACGACAAGACCTCTCCCTTGGAGGCAGGACTGGGATGGATCACTAAGCTTAAAAAGCGGGCTGATTTTCCTTCTAAAAACGCTTTAATTGAACAAAAAGCTGCAGGTATCACTCAAAAGCTGATTGGCTTTGAAATGATCGAAAGGGGTATCCCAAGGCATCATTATAAAATTGTGGACAGTGAAGGGAATCAGATCGGGCAAGTGACCAGTGGAACCCAGTCTCCCTCATTAAGTAAGGCCATTGGTCTGGGCTATGTAGCGCTGCCTCATGCAGCGCTTGATAAAGAAATCTTTATTTCTATCAGAGATAAAGGAATCAAAGCAAAGGTGGTAAAAACGCCTTTTGAATAAACAGCGATAAATAAATAGAAATATATTTATATGTAGCCTATTCGCTCCTAGGGTAGGTTAAAGGTCAGATAACTTATCCAAACCTAAGCGGCTGAAAGAAATAAAAGTTCTTTTCAGCCGTTTTAATTTAAAATAAATCTGATAAAGTTCACATATGAGCAAATTACGCAATTGGATGATGCTTACCGGTTTTATTGCTCTTTTCTCCACCTTTCTGGCCGGGTGCGGTCGTACGATAAAAGAGACAGGAAAAGCTTCCTATTATGCAGGAAAGTTTATCGGTCGTAAAACCGCGAATGGGGAAACTTTTAGAAAACGCAAGCTGACGGCCGCCAGCAAGACCTTGCCTTTTGGCACCCATGTAAAGGTAAAAAACCTGAAAAACGGCAAAACTGTTAAAGTCCGGATTAATGACAGGGGCCCTTTTATTCCCGGAAGAATCATTGATCTTAGCTGGAAGGCTGCAAAAAGATTAGATATGCTGGATGATGGCGTTGTGCCGGTTCAGATAAAATATAAAAAGCACTAATTATATTAAACAAACCAGCCTAGATTAAATGCTGACTGTATCAAACGCTAATAACTGATTTTGAAAAAAATAATTTTCTCGGTAACCAATGACCTGGTTTATGACCAACGGATGCAAAAGATCTGTACCTCTCTTGCTACAAATGGTTTTGATGTAATGCTGGTAGGCTTTCATAAAAAAAACAGCAAATCCCTAGGCCAAAAGAAATTTAAACAGCACCGACTGGGCCTTTTTTCCCGAAAAGGACCGCTATTCTTTATAGAAACCAATATCCGCCTTTTTTTCTATTTAGTATTCCATAAGGCAGATATCCTGGTGGCTGACGATCTGGATACCGCCCTGCCGGTATTATTTGCATCGGTCATCAGAAGGTCTATTCGGGTATTTGATGCGCACGAACTATTCTGCGAGATGCATGATATTATTTCCCGGCCCAGGATCTATAAAATTTGGAAAGCCATAGAAAGGTTTTGTCAACCTCGTTTTCCACTGGGCTATACAGAAAATGATGGTTATGCTGCTGCTTATCAAAAAATGTATGGGGTTAATTACTTTATTGTAATGAACAGCCCCTACCTAAGAGAAGTACCAGCCACCTTGCAAAGAGACCAGCATAGTCTGATCTACCAAGGGGTGGTCGAAAAAGGCCGTGGTTTTGAGGGATTGGTTCCTGCTATGCAAGGTGTAAATGCCCATGTGACGGTTTGCGGTAATGGCTCTTATCTCGGCGAAGTAAAGGCAGAGATACAGAAGCGAAACCTCACTGACAAGTTTGATTTTAAGGGCTTTGTATTGCCAGAAGATTTAAGTAAATATACCCGGCAAGCCTATATCGGCCTAAACCTGAATGACAATCTGGGGGCCAGTTTTTTTCTTTCCCTTTCTAATCGCTTTTTTGATTATATGCATGCGGGTATTCCACAATTGACAATGAACTATCCAGAGAACAAAAAAATTAATGACCTGTTTGAGATAGGTGTATTAATCGATGATTTACATCCCCAGACAATTACCCAAGCTTTAAACAGGCTGCTAACAGATAATGCACTATATGCCCGTTTACAGGCAAACTGTCTAAAGGCGCGGGAAATTTATAACTGGAACACAGAAGAAAAAAAACTAATTCATTTTTATAAAGGTCTAAAACCATAAACATACATGCAAGTGGCCTAACACATTAAAACAGGCCCATTTGTAAACAGATTACTTCAGAAGCAATTCAAAGCATTCTTTCCAGGTTCTTATATAATGGAAATCAGCTTCCACTGTTGTCTTTGTAGGATGAAAGTCCAAACTGTGACTGGTCGCCTGAATCATTAAATTCGCTAACTGATTCGCATTTGTCGGATCAAAAAAGACCGCCTTATCATATCCCGCCAGTGTTGATCTGCCATAAGGCAGATTTGCACAGAGGATTGGTTTATTTAAACCAGCAAATTCAGTTAATGGAAGTCCCCAACTTTCCAGAAAAGACGGGAAAATCATGCAGTCTGCCTCCATATAATATTCAAATAACGCTTCTCGTTTTAAAAACCCAACAAAGGCAACTTGTGGAAAGTCCTTCCGGCCATTTGCCACCAGCTTTTTTACGTAATTGTTTTCCGACCCATCTATGGTCAGAAAAACCCTGTAAACCAATCCTGGGGATTGTTTTTGCAATATTCTACAGGCCTCCATTATCACAGTATGATTCTTATAATAAAATGCCGTAGCTGGAAATATGAAAGTGTAAGGTTTTGTGTCTGCTTCCTGGAAAGAAGAATTGATGTCTTTCAAAGTCTGTGTATCACCCTGTTTAGAATCTACATCCGGACTTTTTTCGTGTTTTAATAAATAATCAGTCGGTGGAAATACCTTTAGTTTTCCTGTTTCCAGCCTGTAAGTCTTTAATAAATATGCTGCAATGACGGGTTGCTGCGTAATCACAAAATCATTGCTCACAATCCCTTTGGTATATATATATTTATATAATAGGCGCAACGCCTCCAAACGGGGTTGATGTTTCCAGAGTTTTAATGCTTTAGGTTTTAATAGAAGGGGATTATGATAATATACGGCTTTAACCGTGGCCCGAACCCGCGGTGTACTGTCTTGCAAAGAAAGCCAAAGCTCCGGTTGCCAGGTTTTAGAAAGTTTATAAAAATTTATATATTCATCATATAGCCGGTGAAATGCAGAATTTCTGGATTTAGGAAATTCTACCCATTCAACCCCCTGTACATCATCATCTTCATAAAGCGCTTTTTTATAAACCAGCGCTTTTATAGTATGGGTAGCGCTATAATATTCGGATAAAAACTTCAGACATTCCTTTACAATAACCAGGGTTCCACCCTGAAAGAATCGGGTAGCTGAAATAACTATGACCGGTCGCTTGTTCATTCAGATTTATTCGCAGCTAATACAACATCACTATCCAGGACTTTGCCCAATTCTGTCTTAAGAATTCTGGATGGATAACGGTTAATGACAACGTAATCGTGCGTTGCCATCAGTACAGTCGTTCCCAGATCTTTACTGATACTCAGTAATAATTGCATAATACCATTGCTGGTCTCTGGATCCAGATTACCAGTAGGTTCATCTGCCAGGATTAGTTTAGGTGAATTTAAAAGTGCCCTTGCGATATCGACACGCTGCTGCTCCCCTCCGCTCATTTCATAAGGCATTTTAAAACCTTTACCCTTTAATCCGACCTTTTCAAGGGAATCATTGATCTTTTCATCAATCAGGTGCTTTTCTTTCCAACCAGTTGCCCTAAGTACAAATCGCAGATTTTCAAAGACATTGCGATCAGTCAGGAGGTGAAAATCTTGGAAAACAACCCCTAATTTTCGGCGTAAAAATGGCACACTTTTCCAGGTCAAGCCACGAATCTCCGTACCAGCTACCGTGGCTTCTCCTTCTTTGAGTGGGATTTCTCCATAAAGGGTCTTCAATAAGGACGACTTCCCAGTACCTGTTTTGCCTACCAGATAGACAAATTCTCCTTTCTCAATCTTGAAATTTACATCCTGCAAAATGAGATTATTGCCCTGGTAAATATTTGCGTTACTGATAGAAATGACGGATTCTGCCATGATTTTAGGGTTAAAACTCTTAAAAATACAATAGAAAGGCAAGATAAGACTGTTTGGGGGGAATCTGCAACAGAAATCGTCAAAACATTTGCAAAATCGACAGATATCTAATTGTTCAATAAAAAGGGGCCGATATTCGGCCCCTTTGCTAAAATTTAATTAAAACGCTTATTTGACATTTTTGCGCGTATCCCACCACATTTGTTGTCCCCAATAATTATCTTTTACATTGGCGGCAAATGGTTTACTGTTGGCCCCATTAAGTCTGGCTTCGCTTGCCGGATATGGATATCTGAATGGAGGCCTGTTGTGACCAGGATAAGGTGATGCCGGAGCAGGAGCCATTAAAGGAACATCCGTTCTTCTGCTTTCGGCCCAGGCTTCATGACCATCTTTATACAAGGCAATCCATTTTTGTAAATAGAGCCGCTTAATATCCCCGTTCCATTTTACGTTTGACTGTGTTTTATATTTGTCATCAATTACTTTATTTTCTGCCAAAGAAAGATCAATTCCTTCATTATAGGCCTCTTCAGCAGTTGTACCTACATTCCATCCCTTCTGGGCTGCTTCGGCCAAAATAAACTTAATTTCTGCAGCGCGCATAAAGGGCGTATAACCTGTCGGATTGTTTGCATAAAATCGCCAATAAATGAATAGTGTGACAATCCACCCGGAGCAGATGTTCCGCTAAGCCCAATGATAGAGCCACGATAAACAGTTTGCTCCTTTTCCTCTAAAACAGGATTTGCATATACGGGCAATCTGGGATCATCTAGCTCTTTAAGGGTATCAATCATATTTGAACTCACCGCATAATTATTTAACCGACTACCAAGATACAAACCAGTATACCAAGATTCATCAGTCAATATATCAGCAGTTCCTGCTCCTGCCCAATTGAAAAAGGCATTATCTGCATTAGATTCTATAATCGGGTTTTTACTTAAATCCCCCATTATCGTCTCAATGGTCGACTTTGCAAGAGCAGGATCCACATCAGAGATTCTTATGGCCATTCTCAATCTGATTGAATTACAAAATTTTTGCCATTTGGCAACATCTCCACCAAAAAGAAGATCTCCCTCCCCAACATTAGAGCTCGGAGACGGATTATTAAATAAATCATTTGTTGCCTTTAATTTATTTAATAAAGAAGGATATATATCTTCCTGCTTATCATATTTTGGTGTGAGTTTCCCTGAATCTGCAGCAAGTGCTCCAGAATAAGGAATGTCGCGCCACCTATCTGTTGCGACCTGCCAAATATAACACTGAATCGTTGTTGCAACGGCCTGCAAATCGGTGTTATCGCTTGCTTCTGCTGCATTAATTACAACCTGAAGGCTCTTTAATTCCCTATAAAGATAAGTCCACATATTTTCAACTGTACCTGTTCTGAATTGATATCTGGATTCATCTATATATTGGATTTTAGCAATTTGACCGCTATAACTTTCGGGTTCATCTATGTCTCCCCAGCTATCCCATAAATTTGCTGCAAAATCCTGTAAAGAAAATGCAAGCAAATTAGTAGCGGGTGCATTAGATGGTTTATTTGGATCAGTATTAATTTTATCGAAATCTTTTGTACAGGCTCCTATCCCAAGCATAAGAATCGATAAAAGCAATAGGATGCTATATTTTATCTTTTTCATTGTTTCAATTTTTAATCATTAAAAGTTCAGTTTCAGTTTCAGTCCTATACTTCTATTGGATGGAATCTGACCCTGTTCAATACCTAAACCATCATTCCCTACACCAAAGCCGGTTTCGGGATCAATATGTGCTTTATTACCCTTGGAGGTTTTTAATAAAGCCACATTATAGGAGAACAACGAAAGAGAAGCACCTTTCAGCCAATCAACTTTAGAAAGACTGCTTTTAGGAAATGTATACCCAAACTCGATTTGACGCAGTTTAATATAACTACCACTAAACACATCAAACTCACTACCTCCGGCGTTGGCATAAGTTAGTTTTTTAAATACATCAGAAGCAGAAGCTCTTATATCATTAGGCGTTCCATCTTCTTTAACGAACTTTTTATCCGTCATATAATCTTTACCCAGAATAATCCCATCTTCTCTCATATTGCCTTCAGCAGTATATGCCAGCACACCAGTATAGCCACCAAACATGTCTGTTACGGAATAGATATCACCACCTCTTCTAAAATCAACCAAGAATCCTAAATGGAAATTTTTATAGGCAAACGTATTGTTCACGCCACCAACCCAATCAGGAGTGATGTTCCCAAGAACCTGCGTACTCTCAAAGGTTGGCAATCCCTCCGCGTCAACGACAATATTTCCATTGTCATCTCTAACCATCTTATCTCCTCTAATGACACCAAACGCTTGTCCAGGTATGGCATCAACAGTAATTCCCCAGGCGCCAGTTATATTAAAAGATTCTAACTTTTCTCCTGTATTTGGATCAGTATACAATTTATTTACCATGTTCTTATTCTTGGCAAAATTCACATCCATATCCCATGACAATCCATTAGGAGTTGTTGGTCTAAGAATTCCCAAATGCAATTGTAACTCAATCCCCTTATTTTCAATTTCACCGGCGTTCACGACTAATCCTGAACTACCACCGGCTGCCGAGATATCCACATTCATTATCTGATTAGATGTTTTCTTATCATAATAGGTGGCATCCAGACCAATTCTGTTTTGGAAAAATTGCAATTCAAGACCAGCTTCTATACTTTTTGCCATTTCTGGTTCAAGAACCAAAGCCGGAAGGCTTGCAGGGTATCTATACATTGACACCCCGTTAAATGTATAGGTAATTGGTGTGTAAGTTGGAAATACCTGATATGGATCAGTTGCATTCCCAACTTTTGCCCAACTGGCTCTAAGTTTACCATAGTTTAATATGCCATGATTTATTCCAAGTGCGTCTGAGAAGATCCAGCTTAAACTAGCTGACGGATAAAAAAATGAGCGGCTGGCTGCTGGTAAAGAAGAATTCCAGTCGTTTCTAGCCGAGAGATCCAAGTTCAGCCAATTTTTGTACCCAATAGAAGCCTGTCCAAAGATGCTGTTTGATCTCAGATGATAATCATACATGGTCTGAGTCGTTGACCCCTTCGCATTGGCAATGGTGAATAAATTTGGCACGGTTAAGTCACCTGCACCTATCGTACTGTTCTTTTGTGTATAATCTCTATAATTTGCACCTGCGTTATAATGTATAGAGAAGTCTGATGATCCAATTTGATCACCACCAGAAGCCAATAAATCTAAGTTCAATTCATTTAAGTGATATTCTCTTTGAATGAATGTGCCATTAATTCCCGCTAGCCAATTATTGAGTTCCTGACTAGTAGATATTTCCTTTCTAAACTCTGTAGACCAATCATCGCCAGCACGAGCTTTTAAATTAAACCATTTACTAAATTCATATGAAAGACTCATATAACCAAACATCCTGTCTTTTTGCCTTGCATTGTTAAAAACAGAATAAACTTCAGCATATGGATTATTGTGATAACTGCTATTCCAGTTATATAACGATCCATCATCATTTACTTTCTTATAATTTGCCTTCAGATCTTTCATATCAACCTGCCGTCCAAACCAGTTACCAATGCTTTGCATAGGATTGTAACTGTTATAACCTTGGCCAATCAAATTCCCATTGTGTATATGCACATAATTAATTACACCCTCAGCAGTTAATCTAGAAGTAAGATTCTGAATGGAGTTGATACTGAAATTATATTTTGTTTGGTCTGTATTAGGGATAGTACCAGTTTGCTTCTGATGTCCCATACTAAAACGGGTGCTCCCTTTATCTGAATTTGTGGAAATAGATATATGATTGTCTATGGTATGTCCTGTAGCAAAATAATTTTTTACATTATCCGGATGTGAAATCCATGGAGTCGCTGTACGATTCCCATCTGCATCTACTGGACTGTTATATTGGGGAATCATTAATCCAATATCCAAACGTGGTCCCCAGCTTTCATCCGTATTATCATTAACCCCATTTCCTGCGCCATCAACATACTTAAACCCATACATTTCTGCATATTCCTGATAAGTCATATCAGGGTGGTCACGTTTCCAAACATATTCGCCGCCATTACTACCTTGCCCATATTTATTTTGGTATTTTGGTAAGATGTATGGGTTTTCAAAAGAAATACCACCAGTATAGCTAACTCCAATACCGCGATTACCTGAACTCTTTCCAGATTTTGTTGTAATTAAAATAACACCATTACCGGCTCTATATCCATAAAGAGCTGCAGCATTGGCGCCTTTTAATACGTTTATGGAAGCAATGTCATTGGGGTCAATATCTTGAACTCCAGAGCCATAGTCCACAGATCCATATGCGCCAACATTCGTGGCAGCGTTACTAATTGGCACCCCATCAACAACAATCAATGGTTGATTGTTTCCAAAAGAATTATTGCCTCTCAGCACTATTCTTGAACCTGCACCAACGGCTCCACTGGCAGCAGTAATCTGAACGCCCGCAGCTCGCCCCGAAAGTGAGTTCAAAACATTATTTTGAGTTGTTTGTGTCAAATCATCCCCTTTCACTTCTTGGGTTGCATACCCCAAGGTTCTTTTTTCTCTTTTAATACCCAAAGCAGTCACAACGACATCATTCAACTCACTAATGTTACCAGGTTTCAAAACAACTTCTATATTGTTTTGTTCGCCAACAGTCACTTGGAGTGACTGATAATTCAAAGCAGTAATAACTAACACATCTTCTGAACTAGCAGCAATGGAAAAGTGACCACCATCGTCCGTGATCGTTCCCAATTTAGTTCCTTTGATTGTTACAGATGCAGATGTTAAAGGGGCTCCCTTTTCATCCTTTACTGTTCCATTTATTTGCCTTTTTTGCGCAAAACTGCTATTTGCGAAAATCACAAAGCATAAACAGAACAGTAATAAAAGTTTTTGTCTCATGTACTTTTATTTTTTATTCTTTAAATTAACGCATGCTAACTGTTGTTAGTATGCGGTTTTTCAACAAAAAAACAATTTAGGGATTTCCTAAATTGTTTGTTCTGGTGGTTTTCAGCAGTAAAATTACGTTAATGAATCTACTTATTTAACATTCAAAGAAGTTTTTTGAAAAGTATTGAGACTTTTCTTTCCTGTTAAACATTGACATAAGCGTAAATACAAATATTTAATTTTTACTATTTATAAAGATAATTAATTCTTATCCATCTAAATAGCAAATATTTATATCTTTGTTTTATTAGAGATTAGCAATAAATTCAGCATTTTAAACTCCTAGTTTCAGGAAGTAGTTAATAAAATCACAATTCTTTAAACGATCGTTAATCCTTTGAAACAGAATACACCAAATGAACATCCTCTTTAATTTCGAACTTACCCAAATCATTATAGAAAATTAATGTATTTAAACATTCGTTTGAAAAATAGAACCCACTCAAGGTAATTATGGTGTTTGACCAAATATTATCTTTGACGAATATTAATATGCATTTCCTACGATAAATTATTGCATGATATACCGTTTAAGATAAAATTTTAATCTTGAAATAGAAGCTATCAAAAGATCTATAGATACTTTTTTAAAAAAGCCTTCTAAGATTTTTGAATCTTAGAAGGCTTTTTAGGTTCTTTTATACTTTTAACTATCTAGGCTTAACATAGGTGAAATCTTCAACCATATGGCCCCCAATACATCATAAACCACATGCATCGATTTAGTTGTTGGATCCCACTTACTTTCAGGATAATTCGTAATTGGATATCCACCAGAAATTGCGATCACCGTAACCTGATTTGTGGACGGATCAATTTGGTAATCAATCGTGTTAGAGTAATAATAGAATAGATTGCCCCTAACGGTATGCGCTCCTGTTGTTTCCAATTCAGCATCTGGAACCGTTCTTGTTGTAGCAAACCACCCATCCATTTTGTATTCATATACACCGTCGTAATCATTCTTCGGTGTGACATTAACTACAATTTTATTAAAATTCCCACTAATGATTTCACCAGAAGCATCTGTTATTGTTAATCCTATCGCATAGCTGGCATCAAAATCTATTTGGTCAATTTTAATTGGTATTAACAATTCAGATCCAAGGGATCCCTTTTTAATAACAACTGACGCAGGCACGGTATACAATGCAGGATCTAAAGGTTGCAAAAATCTATCAGAATCAGGGTTTCCATCATCATCAACATATTGCCTCACATTCAACGAATCCACAACAGAATTATCGACCTCAATTTTTACAGTAATATCTTTGGACGCATGATTTGCTCCCGCAAAATTAACAGGGACAACTAATGTATCTAAAGGACTAACAGGAAAGGCTGCCACATACAACCTATAAGGATTATTTGCGCCAGACAAAATATTGCTGACATTCCCAAATTCAACTACATTATGTGTTCCTTCCGGGGAAATGACTTGCGTATCTTTCAGGCACGATGTAAAAAATGCCACCCCCAAAAATAATAATAAATAATTAATAATTTTTTTCATTCTTACTCTTTTTAGTTATTGAACAATGTCAACTATTTCGCCCAAAATATTTTATCTGTAAATACATTAATTTTATCCCCTCCAGCAGCTTTCCAATTCTTCTCATTATACGTTTGCTCACTCTGCGGATAACGAATTCTATTAGGAAGCTTATTTGCGGCCGTAGATTGAGATAATAATGATACAAAGCTATTGACTGCATTATTTAACGGAGAAGCAGAACTCTTAGGATAACCAGTTCTTCTAAATTCATTCCAAGCCTCTAATCCAAATACCTGATTACTTGCAATATACTTCTGTGTAATAATCGCTTCTAGTTTTTGAGCATCATTTTTCGCAGAATCAATATTAACCAAATAATTCTCCTCATTATCCTCAAAGTATTGATTCACATTCGCATTGACATTTAATTGAATAGTATCTCCAATTCCATTAATTAAACTCTGTACAAGCGACCCGGTTTCTCCTTGTTCTAAATAATTAAAGGAAGCTTTGATACCATTTTCAAAATCTGCTTTCATATCTCCACCTATTAAACCTTTCAGGACTCCTTCAGCCTGCAAAAATAACTTTCGGAGGCAAACATTACAGGCATTCCCATAGATGGTCCTTTAAATAAACCTACACCTTGATAATCACTCGCACTACTTCCGATAAACCACGCATTAGGATTTGGCGAAACATCCGCATCGTCTTGGGTATATCCAAGTTGGTTATTGTTTACATCTGGAAAATCTTTAAAAATAAGTGCTCCTCTAATATCATCTGTAATTTTATCTCCGTTATAAAATCCTAACATATAAGGAGTTGGAACCCTTTGTTGAAAACCGCCTGCTTGTTTAGATCCACTCGCATTGAACACCTGATTCCAATAGGGAGATATACTTGAGGAGGTGCTGTAACCAGGATTACAAATTGCATCTGCTGTTAAAAATCCAACAGAATTAAACGTTTTATTTGCAAATTGTACCTTGTCGCCGGCTCTCAGAATCAATCTAAGTTTGAGCGTGTTAGCCAACTGTTTCCACTTATTTATATTTCCCCCAAATAAAGGATCGCTTTGAGCAGATAGCCCTTCAGCACCCGCACCCAAGCTTTCCGCCTTTTCAAATAAAGAGATTGCGGTATCACACATTAAGGCTAGCGACTTATATATATCTGGTCCTTTATCATAAACTGGAGTAATATTAGCTGCGCCTTGATTTGCTTCAGAAAATGGTACATCATTAAAATATCAACAAGATTTTGAAAATCATATACCTTAATAACCATGGCAGCAGCCGCAAAATTTGTCAAACTCTCATCTTCTTTTGCCGCACTAATAACAATATTTAAATCAGTCACATTGTCATAAACTGTATTAAAAATACCCGTATAATCAGTTGTATAATTATAAGTAACTAAGGTCCCCAACCTGAGACGCCGCCGGCATTAGCAATAAACCCAGCAACCTCCCCTCCATAAACGCTTCTTGCAATTCCGGCATTTGCAAAACTAACAATTGCCTGTGGAAGAAGTTTGGCAGGTGGTACTTCAGTAGGTGAATTGGGGTTGTGGTTAATATCCACATATTTGTTACAGGATGTTCCCATAAATAACCCAATGGCAACTACGCTGAAAATATATAATAATTTCTTCATTTTAATCTTTTTAAATGTTTAATCCCTCACAGCTTATCTTTAATTAAAAATTGACTTTGATTGTGCCACCAAAAAATCTTGCTGGAGGGTTTTGATCTAATGTATTAATACCAATATAGTTCGCTGTATTACCAGCAGCTGAATATTCTGGGTCCGTATAGATATTAGTCTTAGGTAAAAAGATCAGTAAATTTCTTCCCACTGCGCTAATAGATGCTCCTTTTATGAATTTTGTTTTCTCTAATAAGGATTGGGGAAATTCATAGGTAATAGAGACCTCTCTCAATTTCCAGAAATTACCAGAAGTAGCATAGTTTTCAGTAATTTGAGTTCTAGGTGCTCCCTGGGTCCAGTAATCCGGCCCACCATTTGCCACCGTTATATTAGTATTATCTACATATTTCCCAGTTGCAGGATCCAAATAAACAGAATTAGGAATTACAAAGCGTTCCCTATTAAACATAACCGTGTTAATTGACGATCCTGAGAAATCAAAAGTGTTACCACCTCCATTATATATGACATAACTACCTCTATATTCTGTGACGGCCTTCAAGGAAATATTTTTATATGAAACATCCAAATTAAATCCAATCCTATCTCTTGGCTGTGTATTACCCAATGGTGTAATCTCGTCAGCTCTAGTAGGATAACCAGACACGGGGTCAACTATTATTTTCCCTTCATCATTTGTTTTATGCCTGTAACCATATAACATAGGGAACTGAAGCCCAGGTGAAGCATAAACGCCTGTTCCATCACCATAAGTATACAGTGCAAACTTATCTAATCCAGGAATTAATAACTTGTCTACCTTATTATTGACATGTGTATAATTTACGCCTAAGTTTAAAGTCCAATCTTCCTGACGTATTATGCCTAAATCAAGAGAAGCTTCAATCCCGCTCCCTGATGTAGACCCAGCATTTGCTAGCAAGGACGTATAACCAGAAGCACCGGAAATTGTTGTGGGCAGTGTTTGGTTGTCCGTATTATTTAAGTAATATGTAAAGGATGTTGAAATTCTGCTTTGGAACATATCTAAGTCAAACCCAACCTCTCTGGAGAAAGTAAATTCGGGTTTCAATCCTTCTTGTACTAACCTATTTCCTATCGTGTATCCAGATACTCCATTATAAGGGTAACCGGCTCCCTGTCCATAAGTTGTCTGCAAACTATAAGCACCAAGGTTTACTTCCCCAACATTTGAAATCGCAGCTCTAACTTTCAATAAATTTATAATCCGACTATCACGTATTGCTGGAATGGCTCTGGACAAAACAAATGAGACGTCACCTGCAGGATAATAAAATGTGTTATATTCAGGATCTAATACCGAAACCTGGTCTCTTCTTCCCGTAATATGGACATTTAAATAGTTTTTGTAAGTGGCATACAATTCCGCATACAACCCCACGGTCCTATCTTTAGCAGAACTTTGGGACGCCGATTGAGGGTTTATGTTATTGCTTAGATTATATAAATCTGGCAAGCTTAAGCCAGAAATGCTGGCACCAATTCCATTGGATTGATTTTGAATAATCTGACCTGCCAAATTCAACCTTAAGGATAGGTCCTTTATACTCTCCTTTTTGAATGTCGCAATGAAGTCCCCAATAATTTTGGTATTATAACTAGCTCCATCAGAAACAGATCCCGTAATATCACTAGCTTTATACGTACCGACACTTCTTTGTTTCACAAAATCACTAAATGTATATATTCCTACATAACTTTTAAAAGACTGATTGGAAGTTGTTATACCTCCTCTTGCTACAAAAGATAACCATTTTGTCGGTTCATATGTAACCCCAATATTACCTAGGAAATAATCATTCCTTACATTCTGCCGATAATTGTCGTTTAAGAAATAGGGATTATTGTAATACTCGTTGTAATAAAAATCTGGGCTAGCAAAAGAATCTGTCTCCCAATTTTGATAATTTGTAAGTGGAATTTGCCCTGGTGTATTCAAGATTTGATTGTAAATATCGCTGCCTGCAGTCGTTTGATCATATCTATTCTGTACATAATTGGCGGTATAATTAACTGTTACCTTATCAAAAGTTTTTGAGTCCCACTAATTAAAAAAGTAGCTCTGTTATATTTATCATTAGGAATAGTCCCTTCTGCTGTTAGGTATTGTCCAGAGAAAAAGAATGTACCATGTTCAGATCCTGAAGAGACACTAAAGTCAGTTTGATTCGCGAAACCTGTTTGCCAGAATTTTGTTTTCTCATTTGCATATTGATATGGAACGCTTTGTGTTTTTCCAGAAGGAAGTGACCTACCGATCTCCCGTAATGTCCCATCAAATAACGGCCCGTACTGTTGGTTTTCAAACGGAATATATCCCGTAATATCAGCAGATGAACCAGAACCGTATAACTTTTGGAATTTTGGAAAATATGCCACGTCAGTAGCAGTAATCGTCTGCCCTACTGAAATGCTGGCCTTTCCAACTGCACCTTTTTTCGTGGTTACAATCAATGCACCGTTTGATGCTGCAGATCCATAAATGGCTGCGGCACTTGCGCCTTGCAATACATTTATTTCTTCGATATCATCAGGGTTCAAATTACCCAAAATAGAATTAGGAACAATTACATTATTTAAAACAATCAATGCCTGATTATTTCCCAGAATTGAACGATAGCCCCTTAATACAACGCTATAGTTAGGATTAATGCCGCTACTAACACCATTAATCTGCAATCCAACAACTTTTCCTGATAATGACGTAATAACATTAGTAGGAGAAGCTTGCGTTAAGGTTTTGCTCTCAAGCACTGTTGAACTAAATCCTTGCTGGATCTTTTTCACTTTTAAACCATTGGCAGCAGTTACATACACTTCTTCCAAATTTGTCGCTTCATCCGCTTTCAAAACTATTGGTAAACGACTTGCTGCTTTTAATTCCAAAGGAAGATAGCCGACACTTGTAATAACAAGTATGGAATTATTTGCCACGGTTATGGTAAAATTTCCTTCTTCGTCGGACAAAGTGCCCTTGTTTGACCCTTTGACTTTGATCGATGCCGATGGAATAGGATCCCCACTCTCGTTTTTCACAGTTCCGTCTACCCTTAATTGATCTTGGGCAAATGTACTGTTCATAAATAGGAACAGCCCGAAACAGAAAAGTAATAATAATTTTTGTCTCATGTACTTTTGATTGATTAAAAAAACTTAATGTTAGTCGTTAGTTACAATTGGATTTCTAGTTAATTATTAAGCATTATTGTAAAGATAACAACGGTGTAAAGTTAATTAACCATTCAACATAATTAACGTTTTTGCAGGTTTTTTTTTAAAAGAATTTAACGTAATATATCACAAATTTCATATGTTTTTTTAATAATATATGGCTAACGGTTAGAAAATCAAAGTTTTATAACACTATTTAGTCTACTAAATTAGTAGGCTTTGCGCAATTAAGATAAAATTTATTTTTACAACTTCGTTGCAAATAATGCATAATTGTGAATTTAACCGCCCTTTATTTTAACCTAATCTTCCCAAAATCTAATTCCATCAATACGGGCAATGTTGTATTCTTATGGTCATCCATAAAATCCTGCACCATTATAAAACCAAGATATTTCCCAATATTATCAGGAAACTCCTTTGGTAAATCTGATGGTCTTAGATTATCACTTAAATAAGCAACAATTTTCTCCGGATTTTTAGTTTGTAATAGGCTTTTCTGTTCAAAATATCTTTTAATTATTATGCTGTTATTATGACACCATTTAGTTTGAGATTCAGAATACCCAAATATTGCGGAATCAGTAAGGTCTGGCAATAACGCTTTAAGCAAATAGACTTTTCGTCCTTCTTCCGCCAATTTTTCCCCAAGTGTAAAATGGCCCGCCTTATCAGGGAATTCCCTGTTAATCCAACTCATGATCGCATTAGGTGCAATATAATCTGGTGCAAATTGCTGCAATCGCTGCTTCCCAAATAGACTTTCCAGATAATCCGCTTGTTTAATATAGCCAGAGAACTTAGAGCCGAAGAATTGCTGCAAACCAATGCAGAGACCGGATTTACTAACAAAACTCCCATATCCATCAATCGGGCCTATATAGGTGATCACTTTAGTGGGTAAATCCAACCCGGGAAAATAAATCTTTGCCCTTTTAAAGGCATTTTCTATTTCTTTTATTTGTCTATTTAAATGTGGGATATAGTAATCGACACTATCATATACCTCTTTATTGGATCTCAAAAAAGCATTTATCTGCCCTTTTAATTCCCCATCATCCATTGAAAATGCGGCAATATTATATAAAAAGTCATTGTAAAAATATCCGTATTTCGTCTTAAGGCTATCCAATCCTTGTTCCAGCTTATTTGTATCGAGTCCAAAGAAGTCTCGTTCAAAATGATCTACATTAATTTCAAGTTTCACTTTGCGGATATTAGGCCCTTTTTTATTCCCTGTTGCGCACCCCCAAAATGAAGCCATTACTATTATTAGTATAATAACAATAGGTGATTTTAGCCATCGGTTTGTTATATATGGTTCATATCTAATCATAATGAGTCAAAAGTAAAGCCTTACGTGATAAAAACCGGCAAAAGCAGCAGATCGGTCTATCTGCTGCCTTTGCCGGTTTTAAATTTGATGTTTTTTACTGCTTTGTTTAAATGTTATTTTATTTACTGCCCAGTCCAAACATTATCTTGTGGCGTATAATCCATAAAGAGATTTCCGTCCAGCGTAATTTTGGATATTTTCTTTTTAGTGGTGATTTTTATTATCTGTTGTGCCTGATTCTGCTTCCAACTAATTGGCGATTGATGGCGTGTGCTGGTTGAGCCATCCTGATAAACGACATTGATATCAAAAGGAATGGCAAACCCACCAGGATTATCGATCGTTAAGGTATAGGTATTATTCCCCTTTTGCACATTAGCCAGTTTTATGTCAATATAATTGTTGGTAAAAAACCAGTTCTGGAAAAACCAATTAAGGTTTTTCCCGGATCCTGCGTTCATTGCGCCAAAGAAATCCCAGGGAATGGGATGTTTCCCGTTCCAGGTATCCATATAATAATGTAAGGCTTTTTTAAATAGCTGATCTCCCAACAGATCTTTAAGTGCCAAATAACTTAGAGAGGCTTTACCATAAGAATTATGGCCATAACCGGCTCCACTTACCTGGGTAGACATAGAGATAATGGGTTGATCTTCTTCAGCGGATGGATCCTTGATATAGCCGGCCACCCGAAACATTTTATAAACAGAATCCGCATGTTCTTTGCCAAACTCCTCTTGACCAATCAAGTATTCAAAGGTGGTTGCCCAGCCTTCGTCCATATAGGCATAACGGGTTTCATTGATCCCCATATAGAAAGGAAAATAAGTATGGGCAATTTCATGATCCTGTACCATCTGAGAAAATTTAAGATCCGGGGTGGTTCCATCATTGACCATCATAGGGTATTCCATATCCGCATATCCCTGAAAAGAAGTCATCTTGGAAAAAGGGTAGGGGACACCTGGCCACTCAGTAGAAAAATAATGCAAAGAATGTTGCGCCCAAGCCACATTATGATGGAAATCACGGGCAGTGTCATTAAATGCAGCCTGCACACTGGCTCGTCTACCTGTTTTTGGGTCAACGACCACGCTTGCTGCATCCCATACATAATTCTTACTGGTTCCAAAGCACATATCCGTTATGTGATCTGCTTTGAATTTCCAGGTATTCCAATCATTTTGCTTGGTCACCTTATGGTCTCTCATCTCCTGAAAATCAGCAATATGTAAAACTTCGTCAGCGGTATAAGACTTTTTGAGGCGCGCTGCGATCTCAGGTTGCAGCACATCATCTGGATTCAACAGGTCTCCTGTGGCCCACACAACATAATTCTTCGGAACACTTACGGCTAAGTTATAGTCATTAAAATCGTTATAGAACTCTTGACGATCAGAGTGGTCGAGCATATCCCAACCGTTATAATCATCATAGACAGAAACCCGAGGATAACTATAAGCTACATAAAAGGTCGTACTATCGATTTGTCCTTCTCTGCCACTTTGTTTAGAAAGCGGGTAATTCCAATTGATTTTGAGTTCGGCCGTTTGGTGTGGCATTATGGGTGTTCTTAGCCTAAAAGCACCAACAGTACCCATGCGCTTGCTGTTTATTCTATATGGCTGATTATCAACAGACATTTCAGTTATATCCAGTCCACTGTCTAGAAAATCCGGGCTGGTTATATGGGATCTGGGCGAGGTGGGCTTATGTAAGTTGTTGACAAACCGAATCGCGATCATCTTTAATGTATCGGGACTATTATTGGTATATTGAATGGTTTCCTGACCGGTAACAGTTCTGGTTTCAGGTGTAACTTTTACCTGAATATCATATACCCCTTTGTTTTGCCAATAGTTGGGGCCCGGTTGTCCGGTCAGGGTTCGGGTTCCTTTTTCAATCGCTTTTTTGATATTTCTGGGTACATAGAGCTCCTGGGCAGATACAGAGAGGCTACCCATAGCAATCATACAGCCACCTACTAGTGCTATTAATGATTTTTGCATACTGAACTTAAATTGAAGTTGCGTTATTATTATTGTATTACTTGCCTTTGAAAGGTGAAATTAGTAATTTTTTCTCCGTTTTTAATCATTGTGATAGATTTTCGGGTAGAACAGCAGGATGACAGGTCGTAATTTTTTCCCCAATTGCAGCCAGGCCATCAGGCTGCATTGCCGAATTACCTGTATATTTGCAAACTATTTTAGTGGGAAACCACAGCAATTAAAGCAAAAGATACATGACGATTTCATATAATTGGTTGAGTGAATATTTACCTGAAAAAATAGACCCAGAGAAGCTGTCCAAGATTTTAACCTCCATTGGCCTGGAAGTAGAAAGTCTGGAAACCTATCAGAACATTAAAGGGGTCTGGAAGGGATTGTTGTTGGCGAGGTACTCACCTGCGAACCACATCCGGGCGCCGACAAACTCAAACTCACCACGGTAAATATCGGTCAGGACACTGCGCTGAATATTGTATGTGGGGCACCCAATGTCGCTGCCGGTCAAAAAGTACTGGTAGCAACGGTTGGTACTACCTTATATAATAAGGAGGGAGAACCTCTTACTATAAAAAAAGCCAAGATCAGAGGTGAAGAAAGTTTCGGGATGCTTTGCGCTGAAGACGAACTGGGTATTGGTGAAAGCCACGAAGGTATCCTTGTATTGCCTTCTGATACAAAAGTTGGCACTCCTGCCGCTTCTCTCTTTCCAATCTATACCGATTTTCTCTATGAAATAGGCTTAACACCCAATAGAATGGATGCACAAAGTCATATGGGGGTCGCCCGTGATGTGACGGCTTATCTGACGCGGCACAACAGCGGTTCTTTTAAAATAAAAACCCCTTCCGTAAATAGCTTTAAACCGGATAGCCAGGAAATCAGCATAGATATCCAAATCTTAAATCCAGAACTATGCCCTCGTTACGCCGGGCTGGTTATTACAGGGCTTACTGTAGCACCTTCCCCTGATTGGTTGCAACAAAAATTAAGGGCTATTGGGCAGCGTCCGATTAATAATATCGTTGACATCACTAATTTTATATTGCACGAAACCGGTCAACCCTTGCATGCCTTTGACCTCTTAGCCGTAAAAGGCAATCAGATCCAAGTGAAGACCCTTGAAAAAGGTTATTCATTTGAGACACTGGATGGTAAGATCCGTACACTCTCCGAAGAAGATCTAATGATCTGCAATAGCGAAGTGCCCATGTGTATGGCAGGTGTATTCGGAGGAAAACAAAGTGGCGTTAAGGATTCAACGACAGCGATTTTCCTGGAAAGCGCCGTTTTCAATCCGGTTTCCATTAGAAAAACCTCTGTTCGCCATGGCCTTAGAACGGATGCCGCCACCCGTTTTGAAAAAGGAGTGGATATTTCTAATGTCATTTATGTGCTTAAAAGAGCAGCCATGATGATTAAGGAAATTGCAGGTGGTCAGATATCCTCTGCTATCAAGGACGTTTACCCTGCTCCAAAGGAAAAGACCCATGTCGCCTTAAAATATCATTATCTTAAAAAGCTTAGTGGCAAAAACTACCACCAGGATACCATCCTTGATGTGCTGGAAGCCCTTGGTTTTGAAAAGATTAAAGAAGGAATGGATGAAGTTTGGGTGGCAGTTCCTTACAGCAAACCCGATATCAGCCTCCCAGCTGATATCGTGGAAGAAATTTTAAGGATCGATGGCCTGGATAATATTGATATCCCAAGTTCTATTACCATCACCCCTGCGATTGATGCCAATGGACTAAAGGAAGATCTCAGAGAAAAGCTTGCTGGTTTCCTGGTAGGAAGAGGTTTTAATGAAATTATGACCAACTCCATTACCGATAGTAAATATTATAGTGCTGAAACGCTGCAATCAGTTGTTAAAATGATCAATAACCTGAGCGCAGATCTGGATGTTATGCGGCCCTCCATGATTGAAACAGGTCTGGAATCACTGGCTTATAATATCAATCGTAAAAATGAAAATCTCCAGTTTTTTGAATTCGGCAAAACTTACAGCACAACCGGCGTAGGCAAATATTTGAAAAAGAGCACCTGGCGATCTATATTACTGGTAAGGACCATGAAGATACCTGGAGGGAAAAGGGGAGTGCCTATACAATCTACCAGGCTAAAGGCCTGGCTTATTCCTTATTACAACTATGCGGCTTTTCTCAGATTAAATTTCAAGTTCAACCAGATACCGGATTAATAGAAGTCAGTGCAGATAAAAAGAAGCTCATTGAAATTCAGTTGGTTGCGTCCAGCAAAAGAGAGCAGTTCGGGATCAAAGCTCCGGTTTATTTCATCGATCTTGATTTTGGCACATTAATTTCATTGAAAGAAAATAAGAAAATCACCTATAAAGAAGTTTCTAAATACCCTACCGTATACAGAGACCTGGCACTGGTTTTAGACAGTAATGTCCATTATGAGCAGATTCAGGAGGTTATACGTAAGACAAATTTACCCTTACTTAAAAGCACTCGTTTATTCGATGTATTTGAAAATGAAAAGCTGGGTAAAGGGAAAAAATCTATGGCCATCAATTTTGCTTTCCTGGATGAGCAAAAAACGCTTACCGACAAAGAAATTGATCAAATGATGACTAAACTGATTTCTGGCTTCGAAAAACAATTACAAGCAGAGATCAGAAAATAGGTGCGCAAAGCAAAAATACTGGTTGAGTAGTGCCTCTCTAAACGGCACTACTCAACCATAAAAAAAATCGTATTTTTAAGCAATAACCTTAATCTTTTACTACATGGAGCAAACCGCACTTAAAAATCTGGAAGACAAACTGGAGCAACTCCTGAAAAAGTATCAGTTATTGCAAAAAGAAAATAAGCAGTTGAAAAACAGCTTATCAGAAACCGAAATGGCTTTGGCTAAAAGCCAGAAGGCTTATGAGGCGTTACAGTTAAAGCTCGATGCGGGTATAATCAGGGCAACAAGAGCCATGGATGAACACCAGCAACAGTTGTTGCAAAACCGTATTGACCAATATCTGAAAGAAATCAATAAATGCCTTACCCTTTTAGAAGCCTGATAAAATGACCGACATCATTATCATTAATGTTCTCATTGGAGACCGCAATTTTCGGTTAAAGACCAATAAATCCGATGAGGAGATTGTACGCAAAACAGTTAAAATGGTCAATGATAAGGTCATGGAATTTAAAGCTAAGTTTGCGGGCAAGGATATGCAGGATTATGTCTCCATGGCACTGCTCTGGCTGGCAACAGAACAGAACAAGGCTGGTGAGTTTTTGATAGGGATGCAGGAAACGGAAGATAAATTAAACAGTCTGGGCTCCAAGCTAGACAAATTACTATTAGATGAGGATAGTGCTGAATAACCTGGAAAATAAATCGTAACATAAAATAGTTCGAAGAAACTACCCATTAAAATCAAATTTTCCATCTCTGATTTATTGCGGATATTTTATAGATTCTATATTTCCTGAACTTTGATTAAATTTGAAAAAGAATTCAATAATCTGTTTAATTACGTTATTAATTAGATGATTATGAATGTTTTTCACACACTAATCCTTATTATTTTTAACACCCATGGAAAAAAACAGATTGGAAGCCTTTAGTGATGGAGTACTGGCTATCATCATTACGATTATGGTGCTGGAATTAAAAGTGCCAGAAACAGGCGAGGGTCATTTCAGTGATTTATTGCCCATTGTACCCAAATTCCTAAGTTATATATTAAGTTTCGTATATGTGGGTATCTACTGGAACAATCACCATCATATGCTGCAATGTTGTAAGCAGGTTAATGGCAAAGTGCTCTGGGCTAACCTGCACCTGCTTTTCTGGTTGTCCTTATTTCCATTTACGACTGCTTGGGCTGGTGAAAATCACCTGGCTGGCGCACCATTAGCCATTTATGGGTTTGTGCTTTTTATGGCTGCTATCGCCTGGGTAATACTGCTGAATTGTCTGATCAAAGCCAATGATTCTAATGCATTACTGGCAAAAGCTGTTGAAAATAAAACCCTTAAAGAACAAATTTCTCCCTTTATTTATATTGCCGGGATTGTAAGTTCCTTTTTCATTCCCTGGTTGGCCATCGCTTTTTATACAGTTAGTGCCATTATCTGGTTGGTCCCCGATAAAAGGATTGAAAATGCCCTTAAGGACGCCAAATCCCAATAGAATAAGGATTCTCTTCCCCTTTTACATTTTCAATATTCAATCCTCCATCTAGGGCGTGGAGGGTATTATTATATATTATATAGTGTACATTTGCTGACTAAAATAAAGCACTTTATAATAATTACTATTAAGGGACTTATAATATGTACGAATATACATCCAGCAAGCGTCTTTTTGAAAGAGCACAGTTGAGCATCCCAGGTGGCGTCAACTCTCCGGTAAGGGCTTTTAAAAGCGTTGGTGGGACGCCTATATTTATAGAAAAAGCCAAGGGAGCTTATCTGTTTGACGTAGATGGACAAAAATATATAGATTATATCGCTTCCTGGGGGCCGATGATCCTGGGACACAGTTATGCTCCGGTAATCAAGGCCATTCAGCAAAAGGCTGAAGATTCCACTTCTTTTGGTGCACCTACTGAACTGGAAATCAAGATGGCAGAGCTCATTAAAAGCCTGACAAAAAATGTTGATCTCATCCGGATGGTCAACAGTGGCACAGAAGCCTGTATGTCAGCACTTAGAGTCGCCAGAGGTTATACGGGCAAAAATAAGTTTATTAAATTCGAGGGTTGCTACCACGGCCACGCAGATATGTTTTTGGTAAAAGCAGGCAGTGGCGTTGCTACTTTTGGCATTCAGGAAGTTCCAGGCGTTACCGCTGGTACAGCTAATGACACGCTGACCGCTCCTTATAATGATCTGGCAGCTGTCAGGAACCTGGTAGAAACCAATAAAGATCAGATTGCAGCGATTATTGTAGAACCAGTTGCTGGTAATATGGGCTGTGTTTTGCCTGAGCCTGGCTTTCTGGAAGGCCTCAGACAAATCTGTGATGAAGAACATATGCTTCTGATTTTCGATGAAGTTATGACTGGATTCAGGTTAGCACCAGGCGGCGCCCAACAAAGATTAGGTGTCGATGCAGATCTGGTCACTTACGGGAAAGTCATAGGTGCGGGTCTGCCAGTAGGTGCTTTCGGGGGCAAAAAAGCCATTATGGAAAGGGTAGCTCCATTAGGGGATATTTATCAAGCGGGCACCTTAAGTGGAAATCCACTAGCCATGATTGCAGGGTTTACTTTGCTTACTGAACTTAAAGACCATCCTGAATTCTACACACAATTGGACAATAAAGGCGCGTATCTGAAGGAAAATATATACACTATCTTTAAGGAAGCCGGTATCCCAGTCCAGGTCAATCAATTTGGCAGTATGCTGAGTGTCTTTTTTAATGAAGCGCCCGTCACCGATTTTACGACTGCCAGCAATTCAGATATGGCGCTTTTCACCAAGTTCTTCCATGGGCTGCTGAAAAGAGGCGTACATTTACCGCCTTCAGGTTACGAAAGTTGGTTCCTTAGCAATGCACTAAACCAATCAGACCTGGATCAAACACTGGATATTATCCGTACAACACTTGAGAAATTATGATCATTTTGACAGAATTTCTTATGGAAAACCCCCGTTTAGTCATCTTAAACATAGTTAGTGACCATTAAAACCAATGAATTATGGAAATGGATCTTGGAAGACAGGTAAGAGAGCGAAACAGAAAACGCTATAACAATATGCGCTCCCTGAAAGATATTATCATGGCTGCCATCATTTTGGCAGTCGGTGTTTTGATGTTCTTTGGCGATAAATTTCAGTTTACCCGGATTCTGATGGCTAATAAGGATCCGATGATTAAATATATTTTTGGCGGACTTTGTGCGCTTTATGGTGGTTTTAGGTTGTATCGGGGAATTAAACAGGATTATTAATTCTAAAAATATGTGTTAAAATTATAAACTGATATAATTCAGAAAAACAAAAGTTTATGTTTTTTTTTCGTGCAACAAAATTTCTACTTATTTTTAGCCTCGTTCTTTGGAGTTTAATTTCCTGTGAATCTAAAATAAAAAAGGATGGTCATCCTCAAGAGGGCACCCTTTATGTGAGTGCGGATGAATCTTTTAAACCCATTATCGATCAACAGATCATGGTTTTCGAGGCTTCTTATCCAAAAGCACATATTAAAATTACCTACAAGTCAGAAGCTGACTGTTTTCGAGATTTACAATCCGACAGTACGCAGTTGATACTGGTAACCAGGGCACCCAACGATCAAGAGGAAGATTATTATAAAAAAATTTTGGGTCATCCATTATTATATTCAGTGCTGGCCTACGATGCAGATGCGCTCGTAATCAATAATTCAGCTGATGATAGTACATTTTCTATTGAGCAGCTACGAAAAATATTGACTGATTCAGTTCCGGATAAATATCAGGTGCTGTTAGATGGTGATAATGCAACGAGTTCAGTCAGATTTATAATGGATTCTATTACTAATGGGAAAAACTTTGGCATTAATGTAGGAGGGACCAAAGGCAATGAAGATGTTTTAAAACAAGTGGCAGCGAATAAAAATGTGATTGGGTTTGTAGGTTCCAGTTGGGTATTTGGCTCAGCAATTGCCGAAAAATACAGGGATTTGGTTAAACTGGCGTATGTTGAATGCAAAAGGTGCGATGATGGCACTTATGCAAAACCCTCGCAGGCAACAATATACAGTGTACAGTATCCTTTGGTACGGCCTTTGTTTGGGATTCTCAAAAATGCTGATATCGGATTAGGTGCTTCCTTTTACAATTTTATGAGTTTTGAAAGAGGACAACTGATTTTTAGAACAGGTGGACTTGTCCCCGCAAAAATGAATTTTGTTATCCGTAAAGTGGTTAACAAACCGGATAAGGATTCTGTAGTTGTTAATAAATAGAATTAAAAAATTATATAAAAACTTTTAAGCGATAAACCTAAATATCGATATCAGGTAAACAAAAAATAAAAATGAAGAAAATGAAGAAGGTTGTTTTTAGTTTTCTCGCCGTTGTATGTGCAGTGTCTTTTGCCGCGGCTCAAAAATTGGAAGATGGTGTGACAGCACTATACTACCAAAAATACACGGACGCAGAGAAAATTTTGCAGGATTTGGTAAATAAAGCAAAAACTCCGGATGGTGAGACCATTTATTGGTTAGGCCAGGTATATTTAGACAATACATATGGTGAAGCAGATGGTGAAGCTAAAGCTCAGGCACTGTATCAAAAATATGCATCTCTAAATGATCCATGGGTTCAAGTTGGTCTGGGTGAAATTGATTATATCAATAAAAACAAACAGGCAGCTGAACAAAAATTTGAAGCTGCTATGGCTACAGCTTCAAAATTCAGAGGCAAACATAAAGAGGAAGATCAATGTAGACTGATGACTGCTATTGGCCGTGCAAGTGCCTATGGCAATAGAGATCAGGGGGATCCCGCATATGTTATTCAAATTTTACAAAAGGCCATGGATCTGGATAAAACAAATCCTTATCCGTGTGTATATCTAGGTATCAACTTTTTGAAATTAGGCGGTGATCAGGGTGGTAATGCATTTGTTGCTTTCAACAATTCTATTACTAGAAATCCAAAATTTGCCTTAGGCTATTACCGTATGGGTAAAATTTTCCATTCTCAGAATAACTTTGAAGTAATGGATGAATGGTACAAAAAAGGTATTGCAGCTGATCCTACTTATGCACCTATTTATCTGGATTATTTTGATTATTTCAAAAATACAGACTACAATAAAGCTAAAACTTATTTAGACCTGTATGTCAAGAACTCTGATGGTGGTTGTAATGTTCAATACTTCCAGGCAGATTATCTTTTCCGTTCTGGTAATTATCAGGAATCTATCAACAAGGGTAAGGAAATGGAAGCCGGTACTTGTGCAAACTTTTCCCACTTAAACCTTTTACTGGCAATGAACTATCACCGTTTAGGTGATACAGCACAGGCAGTATCCTATGCAAAGAAATTCTTTGCAAACACTTCTGCCTCTAATTTATTGCCAGATGACTATGCATTTGGTGGTTTTATCTACAAAGATGTCCCAGAAATGGCTGATACAGCAGTTAAATATTTAAAGATCGCTTATGATCTGGATACCATCCCTGCTGAAAAAGCCATCTACGCGGACTCCATTGCAGCTGCTCTGGAAAAAGCCAATAAACCCGTTGAAAAATATCAATGGTTAAGAAAGCTGTATGATGAAAAAGACAGCACTTCTGATGGTTATAATACTGCCATGTTCAATGCCGGTTATGCCGCTTTTGAACTTGCTCAGCAGGATTCTACTTACTGGCCAGCCGCAGACTCTTTATTTACCAAGTATAAAACCAAATACCCTGAACAACCTTATGGTTACATGTATTTAGTTAGATCTAAATTACTGGCGAAGGATACAACTGGAGCTATCCCCGAAATTCAGGACTTCATTGGTTTTATGAAGAAAGATTCTGTAAAGTATAAAGAAGATCTAATGGGTCAGTATGGTTTCCTGGCGAACTATTATGTTAATGTCAAGGGTGACTATCCGAATGGGCTTAAAATGTTTGATGCCATTTTAGCACTGGATCCAACCAACGCAGCTGCCAAACAATATGGTGATCAGATCAGAGCTTATCTGGAAAAACATAAGGCTGACGCTGATTCTAGTGGTACTAAATAGCAAAAAATTCCTAAAAGGAAATAAGTTATAATCAGTAAACTCCGTGATTCTATGTTTGGAACTAGAATCACGGAGTTTTTTGTTTTATCTGAAAACCGTATTTTTGTCCTTCAAATTGAGTAAAATGTTATCAAATCATATTTTAGCCGCTGCTCCTGTTGCAGTTCAGCATGCAACAAGTTATTTACCTATTGCACTTCAAATCATCTTTGCTATTGGTTTTGTGGCACTAATGATTTTTGTATCCTCCCTTTTGGGTCCTAAACGTAAGACAAGTGACAAACTGGCCAATTTTACAAGTGGTATCCCTACCCACGGTAATGCCCGTCAGCCAATGGCCATTAAATATTTTTTGATTGCTATTTTGTTCGTATTATTTGATGTGGAAGTTATTTTCTTCTATCCTTATGCAGTCAACTTTAAAAGCCTTTCCTGGACTGGTTTTTACGAGATTTTACTTTTTGTCGGTCTGTTTTTGATCGGATTTGTCTACATTATTAAAAAGCGCGCTCTTAAATGGGAAGATTAATAAAATTTTATTCTTCGCATCAAGGCTTAAATTTTTTTCAACTTTTTAAATAAACTCTTTATAGCGATCTGGATTTAGTTCCAGATCGCTTTTTTGTTTTTATTTGTATAGAAATACCTTTAAAATAGTCTAACTGAAATTGAATATTTTTATATCACCTATTCACTTTAGTGCCTGGTTAATACAGATATGTTCCCTAGACTGGCAAACAAACACGACCCAACTTCCCGGATTTTTGTTTTATGTCGATATTCTATTTTTGCTTATTTATTCTATACTATTATTTCTATGTTTTCAACAAAGTAATGCATAGTACCTGAAAAGTAAACAAGCTACCTAAATTATCCATTACTCGTTCAATGCAAGGCAAACCAATCACCGTGAAACGTTGTTTTTGAATCATAATGACTTATTTAAAGTATTTAAAACCAAATAATTAGTCGTCGTGGAACCTATATTCACATAGTGATCTTAATAACCCAAAATCCAGTGGATAACCCATGCTTTATTATAAATAAATGTGGAAAAGTTTAGAATAAATACAGGCGTTTTTGGCGTCAGCCACAAAACGTTCTATTTTTTAACTTTTTATCCTGAGTTAATTAACAGTGTATATGTGTGGATAATCAAATGTGAATAAAACCCACTTTACTTTTCCACAGTGTGTATAAATATACTTAAGCGCTTAATTATTAATCAATTAATATGTGGATTAAAATGTGGATTACGGTTAATAACTAAAAAGTTATTAACTTTGACTATTGTGAATAAACAAATTATCCAGATATTCACACCCTTAATAATAGTATGGTTTTTAAATAAATAATTATATAATTAATTATTACGGCAGTTATGAACATAACAGAAGCGAAAGCGGTTTTAAATAAAAGAGGATTTTTAGATTTACCGGTAGATCCTTCCTTAGATCTGTTTGCAGAAATCGAAAAATTAAAAAAGGAAACGAATGCGATTATATTAGCGCATTATTACCAAGAGGCGGATATACAGGACGTTGCTGATTATATTGGCGATAGTCTGGGCTTGGCTCAGCAGGCAGCTAGTACGAATGCAGATGTTATCGTATTTGCTGGTGTTCATTTTATGGCTGAAACGGCCAAGATATTGAATCCTACAAAAAAGGTGTTACTACCTGACCTTAATGCGGGTTGTTCTTTGGCGGATAGTGCACCGGCGGAGGCCTTTAGGAAATTTAAAGAGGCGCATCCTGATCATATTGTTATTTCTTACATCAACTGTACGGCTGAAGTAAAGGCTTTAAGTGATATTATTTGCACCAGTGGCAATGTGGAAAAGATTATAGAAAGTTTACCTAAGGATCAAAAAATTATTTTTGCGCCGGACAGAAATTTAGGGGCATACGTAAATAAGCTTACGGGGCGAAATATGCTCCTTTGGGACGGTTCATGCCAGGTACATGAGATTTTTAGTTTGGAGAAGATTTTGAGCCTTAAAAGGCAGCATCCTGAGGCATTATTGCTTGCACACCCTGAATGCGAAGAGATTATTTTGAAAGAAGCTGATTTTATCGGGAGCACGACCCAGATTTTGAAATATGCGACGAGTAGCCCGGCGAAGGAATTTATTGTGGCTACAGAGGCGGGTATATTGCATCAGATGGAAAAAGATTCACCGGATAAAGTTTTTATTCCTGCTCCTCCAAGTAATGCCTGTGCATGTAATGACTGCCCGTACATGAAACTTAATACCCTGGAAAAATTGTATTTATGTATGAAGTTTCAATTACCGGAAATTAAAATGGACGAAAATTTGCGTTTAGCTGCCAAAAAACCGATTGACAAAATGATGGAGATCAGTAGAAAGGCTGGGCTGATCAAATAAAATAATTTATTTTGTTACAGTATCATTTTTTTGCTTAATGTTGATCTCGTTGTTCATAGGGGGACAGGAAGATATTCTTTTCGTATTTATCATTTGACTTTTTATGAAAGTAAGCCTGGCAGGATTTTTTGATGTAGATGGATAACTGTGCGTCATTCATTTTTATGAGTTGTTCATACGTTGGTTTGCAGGCTTGCATATATTCATCTCTGGCTTCATCATATAAGCCTGTTATCTGTTCTACCAATTTTTTTGTAAAGCGGTGATTGATGTATTTTTCCTGTTCTATATCCAAGGCGAACTTTTGGTATACCTGTTGTCTTTTATTGTAACCGAATCTGAATAGATTGATGATTTGATCAAAATCGACGGCAACGCCACCGTTATCTCCTAAGCCAAAACTTTCCCCTAGTGCTTTACCGGGTTTTTGATAATTGAAGGTCCTGGCATAGTCTTGCCTAAAATTAAGAGAATCTTCATAGTAATTTCTGGAATGGACGGTTACAGTTGGCAGATATCCTTTTGGCGTCTGCACATAATTTTTTGGTAAATAAATTTGTACTTCAAAATTATGTGGATTTTTAATGGTATTCGTCGGATATTTATGGGTAAGCTTATCTCTGAATTGAAACCATATAGAATCCTTTGGTAAGATTCTAATCAGGTAAGCCCCTGAGGAATCTGTTTTTCCTTGAAATCCGGACTGAGTGTAAACAACGACTGAATCCAGTGGCGTCCCATATTTATCCTGAAATACATGACCCGTTACAATCTTTTGTGCTAGAAGACCGGTAACGGGAATAATTATGCCCAGTAAAACGCCTAATAAAATGCCGAATGCTTTCAATTGCGGTTGTTTTTAATCAGGGTAATATTACTGATCTTTTTGGGAGCTTTAATTAATTTAATGGTAAAATCTTTACCTGCCCATGTGAACCATCAAAATTTGAATATCAGCCGGATTTACGCCACTTATTCTACCTGCCTGCCCAATGGTCCTTGGGCGGATTTTATTGAATTTTTGGATAGCTTCTGTGCCTAATGCGGTGATTTTATTATAATCAAAGCTGTCAGGAATGACAAGGGATTCCATTTGATTGATTTTATCCACGATTTCTTGCTCTTTTTCTATATATCTTTGGTATTTTATTTGTATTTCAGATTGTTGTATATTATGTTTATTTGTTATATTTATAATATCCTTTAAAGCCGGAACTTCAGAAGCCATTTGTTCTAAAGAAACAGAAGGACGCAAGATAATTTTAGCTAGTTTTTGTTTTTCTGAGATAGGGGTTGATCCTATTTTTTCTAGATAAGGATTAATTTGCTCTGGACTGATGGATGCTTGTTTTAATTGTTGAATCATCGTTGCCACTGCTTCTTTTTTTCTTTGAACTGTTTCATAACGTTCTTCACTAGCTAATCCCAAGTGATAACTTAATTCAGTTAATCTAAAATCTGCATTGTCTTGTCTAAGTAGTGTTCTGTATTCAGCCCGGCTGGTAAACATGCGATATGGCTCATCTGTTCCCTTATTAATTAAATCATCGATAAGCACACCTATATAGGCTTCATTCCTTTTAAGTATTAATGGCGCTTGTTCTTTGACGTTTAAATGTGCATTGATACCTGCCATTAATCCTTGGCAAGCAGCTTCCTCGTATCCTGTAGTACCGTTAATCTGTCCAGCGAAGAATAGATTTTTTATTTTTTTTGTTTCGAGGTTTGCTTTTAATTGCGTTGGTGGAAAATAATCATATTCAATTGCATAACCTGGTCTGAACATTTTTACTTTTTCAAAACCTGGTACTCTGGTCAAGGCTTTATACTGTACGTCTTCAGGAAGGGATGTAGAAAACCCATTGACATAAATCTCTACTGTTTTAAAACCTTCGGGTTCTACAAATAATTGATGCCTGTTTTTATCTGCAAATCTATTTATTTTATCCTCTATGCTTGGACAATAACGGGGTCCTGTGCCTTCTATCCTACCAGTATACATTGGACTACGATCAAAACCTGTTTTTAGTAACTCATGAACTTCTGTGTTGGTATAGGTAATATGACATGGTAATTGTTTGGAGGGATCAAGTTTCTGTACTGAATCTAAATAGGAAAATCCGGTTACTTCATTATCACCATGCTGAATTTCCATTTTTGTGTAATCTAAACTTCTGGCGTCTACTCTTGGAGGTGTGCCAGTTTTAAGTCTGCTACTTTGAAATCCCAAGCTTACAAGTTGTTCAGTAATTCCAGTAGCGCTTTTTTCAGCTACTCTTCCCCCACCAAATTGTTTTTCTCCAATATGGATAATGCCATTAAGAAAAGTACCGCTGGTTAATATTACCGCTTTAGCTTTGATTTCATGGCCTAAATTTGTTTTGACGCCTATTACTTGATCATCTTTTACGAGAATACCTTGAACCATATCCTGGTAAAAATCAAGATTTTCTGTGTGCTCTAGCATCTCTCTCCAGGTTAATGCGAATAACATGCGGTCATTTTGTGTACGAGGACTCCACATTGCAGGCCCTTTACTTTTATTAAGCATGCGGAATTGTAGCATGCTTTTATCAGATACAATACCACTATAACCGCCCATGGCATCTATTTCACGTACTATTTGTCCTTTTGCTATGCCCCCCATTGCTGGATTGCAGCTCATTTGAGCAATAGTATTCATGTTCATGGTAATTAGCAAGACCTTATTACCTAAGTTAGCGGCTGCAGCAGCTGCCTCACTTCCTGCATGGCCTGCTCCTGCTACTATTATATCGTAATCGTGAAACATAATTTTAATTTATAGGGTGCAAAGGTAGTTTATTAATTAATAAATGTGTGTTCCACGTGGAACGGTATGCATTTTTTGCTTAGTTGGTTATGTTTATAATTAATGTTGCTGTGGCTTGGTTATTTTATAATGTAGCGAAGAGGATCGATTTTAAATTATTAGCTATAGTAGAGATGGTATTATTGTTTCTATTTAGTTGTAGAATTATTATTTTGGTTTTAGTGGTAGCTTGTATTTGTTTTATAAAACTCTAATTACTTTAATATTTTACTATAGTAATTTTAGACTATTTAGTAATAGATGGTATTTGTTCCACGTGGAACTATTTAATAAGACTAAAATTAGATTTAGCGTCTAGATTAATTAAAAGTCCGTTTTTAATATCTATAAAGTAATAAAAGGTTCCACGTGGAACCTTTTATTACTTTATAGTAGAAGTTTAATTAGATTTAGGATTATTTATTTAATGTTTCACGTGGAACAAAGCGTTTGTAATAGTTATTAATATAATATTCCTCCTTCTCTCTCATAATATCCTCTTCTTTTTTAGTTTTATCTTTATATCCGCATAGATGAAGCGCTCCATGGAACAATACCCTTAAAATTTCCTTTTCTAATGGCTGTTTTAATACTTTGGCATTGTCCTTTATCCTATCTACGCTAATATATATCTCCGCTTCTGTTTTATCTGTGGAACTTAATTCAAAAGTAAGTATATCAGTGTAGTAATCATGATTCAATTGTTGCTTATTAAGCTCCAATAGTGATTCATCGCTACAAAAGATATAATTGATATAATTCAGTCCTTTTTTTTCTTTTTTAAATATGGTAGGTATAAAGGCTTTTACCATTGTTTTATTTTTTAAGGGTAAAGCGCTGTCCAGATAATTGAAGGTGACTATTTGCATGGATTGTTGTTTAATTGTCAAAATTCGTAAATAATTATCAAATAGCCCGCCTATTGGGGTAAAACAGTTAATTTTGTCCTCATAATTTTCTAAATATGAAGAAGTTGTCTGAAATTCGTGTGGGAAAGGCAGTAATTATAAAGGAATTTTCTAGTAATGAAATCTTTATTAAACTGATGGAAATGGGCTGTATACCTGGTGAAATTATTACTGTTGAACAAATTGCGCCATTAGGAGATCCTATTTCTATATCGGTTGTAGGCTATAACTTAAGCTTGAGGATTAATGAAGCAGAAAATATATTGGTAGAGGAAATTGCTTAATCTATATTTTATTCTGTAAAATTATTATTGAATTAATTGTTTCTAAGCACATGAAAATTGGTTTATACTTTGGATCGTTTAATCCCATTCATACAGGCCATCTAATTATTGCGGAGCACGTGCTTAATTATGCTGATGTAGATCGTGTCTGGTTGGTTATATCTCCTCAAAATCCTTTAAAACCTTCTGCATCCCTTTTAGGGGAATATGACCGGTTACATTTGGTTAATTTGGCTATTGAAAACAGTAGTCGGCTTAAAGCAGTAGATGTTGAATTCAGATTACCAAAACCTTCTTACACAATTACCACGCTCACCTATCTTACAGAGAAGTATCCTACTGATGATTTTACAGTCATTCTGGGTTCTGATAGTTTTAATAACCTACCCAAATGGCGTAATTATGAACAGCTTATTCGAGATTATTCTTTTTTGATTTATTTGAGACCGGGTTTTCCAGTGAAAGATATAGAACCAGGGATTAATGCCAGCATCCTGCAGGCGCCGATGCTTGATATTTCTGCATCCTTTATTCGCAATAATATTCACCAGGATAAATCAATTCGCTTTCTTGTACCTGATAAAGTTTTTGATTATATTCAGATGAATAATTATTATAAATTAATGTAATTATATATTTAAATTATAATAATATTAAAATATAATTCCTAATAGCAGACAGATTAATACGATATAAGGTGCATGGATTTTGGTATATTTCAGTAGGAAGAAGGTCCCTGCAATGGTAGTTATATTAATAATATGTTCTATGTTTCCATCAATCACATTTACAGAAATATCTTTCATTAAATATAGTGAAGAGGCTACTATAATGGCAACAACTGCAGCATTGATACCTTCCAGGGAACGATAAATAATGGCATATTTTTTTAAATTATTCCATACTGGAAAGAAAAAAAGAATCAATAATGTTGAAGGTAGAAAGATAGCAATTGTTGCGATGACACAACCCCAAAACTGTGCACCCGCACCTTTATCTTTAAGTACCATCCCTCCTACAAATGAACTGATGGTAAAAGTTGGTCCGGGTATGGCTTTAAGCATACCATAACCAGTTAAAAAAGCATCATTATCCATTTTTAGTACGCCCATATTTTTTGCTTTCACTTCTTTTGTATTCGGACGTACAACATACTGTTCATACATGAGTGGTGCCAAAACATCCCCACCACCAAAGGTTAAGGAGCCAAAACGATAACAGTTTTCAAAGAGGTTAAACTTTCCCCTATTCTCCCAATTGTGTTTACGGGCCGATTCAGATAGAAAACCGGCGAGTATAAAGATGGCGAAAAAGATAAGTATATTACCCCAACGGATTTTACTGGTGGTTGTTTCACATTGGGGGATACGCTTATGACTGAAATTGGTGGCAATGCCAGCGGCCACTATGACTGCAGGGAATATCCATGGAGTCTTAAAAAACGCAAAAGTAAGTAAAGTCCCAACAACCAAAATCACCCTGGTAATCTGGTTTTTAATGGAAATTTTGAAGAATTTTACTGCAGAAAAGGCAATAAACCCAACTGCCATAGGTTTAATATATTTGAATAATTCCTTGGTATTAATGGCACTTTTGTCCAGATAATCCAAAAGAAAGGAAAGGCTGCCCATTATAATACTAGCGGGTAATATCCAGGTTATTAGCGCTAAAATGGCCAGTAATAGCCCACCTCTTTTATAACCAATTAGGGTAATGGTTTGAGAAGAGGAAGCCCCAGGTAACATTTGACAAAAGGCGTTGTATTCAAGCAATTCGGTTTCTGTAACATCCTTACGTTGCTGAACAAATGTCTTGAGCATCATGGCAAAATGACCCTGTGCCCCTCCAAATGCAGTTAAGGTATACCATAAAACGGCCTTTAGAAAGCTTAAATGCCTGATTAATTTCAAAATATTGTGTGATGCTTTGTCTTTGTGAGCCTTAAAGATAAATAATTTTTTGTCTTTGTAAAAGAGAATTGTATTGAAGAAATTTGCTGTATTTATTAACAGATTTTAATAGTTTTTAGAGATACCTTTGTTATCTAACGAACGCAAATTAGTTTCAATATGGAGCTTACAGAAACGATACAACAGCCAAATGTACAACGCGTGGCCATTCAAAGAACAGAACGCAAAATTATTTACCTGGTTAATCCGGTTTCCGGTACGGCTAAAAAGGAAACCTTGGTCTCATTAATTGAGAAGATCAGCAATGAGAAGGGCCTTCATTGTGAAATCATGCCGACCAATAAAAGAGGTAATTATGATTTTTTGATTGATAAAATACAAAAGGAAGAAATTACGGATATTGTTATTATAGGGGGTGACGGAACGGTAAACCACGTTGTAGGTGCTTTGTATAATGAACCCGTTAACTTTGGGATTATACCTTATGGAAGCGGTAATGGTCTTGCCAGAGCAGCAGGAATTCCTTCTAAACCCAAACTTGCTTTTGAATTAATATTGAATGGGGGAGCAAAATATGTAGATGCCTTTAGTGTAAATGGTCATTTTGCCTGTATGCTGAGTGGTGTTGGATTTGATGCAAAAGTAGCACATGACTTTGCTGCCAAGACCACCAGAGGATTATTAACCTATACACAGCAAAGCATTATAAATTATTTTAAGGCTCAACCTTACCAATTTGAGATTGAGGTGGATAACTTTTCCTTTTTCTCTGATGCATTTTTTATTAGTGTGGCCAATGCAAATCAATTCGGCAATAATGTTACCATCGCACCTGAGGCTAAATTAAATGACGGGTTACTGGATATTGTTGTAGTACAAAAAATGAATAAGGCAAAGCTTCCTTTTGCCGTATTGCAACAAATCCGAGGTAATAATAAACTGCAGCACCTGGTAGAAGAAGTGACCAATAAAAATATTCTCTATTTTCAAACGCCAGAAATCAAAATAAAAAATTTGCTCAATGCCCCGATGCATATAGATGGAGAGCCTATTGATTTTGCTCCGCAAATTAATGTAGAAATTATTAAAAACGCCTACAGGCTGATTAGACCATAGGCGTCAGATCTCTTAAATTTAAAAATCAATTACCCTTTATTTTAACGGCCCTTTTGCCTTAAAGACTTCGCTGGAACTTTGGTATTTAAATGATTCTACTTTTGGGAGCGATGGTTGGGGATTGATTATTTTTATATGGCTCGAAGGATCTTTTGCAATATGCAATTTGGCTTCCGCTGCGCTACCTTTTGTTTCAGAACTTTCCTGTAAAAACGAACCAGAGTTAATTCTTATTAATATGTAATAATTACCATCCTTTTCTTTCGTGTTCGAAGTACGAATTTGGTAATTTGTGGTAGCCACTTTGGATAAGATATTTTCTTTTTCCTTTGATCTGTATAAAGTACCAAAGCGCACAGTTCCTATGGTAAGCATTAAGGCTGCATCTTGGGAGGCATCAAAAAAGTGATTGGACTCATTGGTATAAGTTTTTGTTTGACCAGTGTTAAAGTCATAATTTGGTAAGGTCAGGCTAAAGGTAAAACTAACATTATTGCCTTGGTACTGTGTTATGCCTCGAGCATCTATTTTAAGTGTTTTGCTGAATTTTGAATAGCTCAGGTCTTTGCCCATTATCTGAATGGTATTGGGCAGCTCATCAAAGGAAATGGATAGAATGACTTGCTTATTATTATATTGTCCGTTTTTGTTTGCCTGGGAAAAGACAGCTTTAGGACAAAGTATAAGACTGAGTGCTAGGCAAATTCCTACGTAAAAAATAAGCGTAATTCTATTTTGAATCCTTGTCATAAAATTAATTAATGAGACACTGCTTTCAATCCTACAACCGATCCTATCAGTGTAAAAATGAAAAACAGCCGCCAAAAGTTTGTCGGTTCTTTAAACCAAAGAATACCTACCAAAACAGTGCCGACTGCGCCAATACCCGTCCAAACGGCATATGAAGTGCCGATAGGCAGGGTCTGCGTTGCTTTGATTAATAGCAACATACTGATTGTTAGACTTATAACGAAACCACTATACCACATTACCGCACTGGATCCGCTGGATTGGTTGCCTTTTTCCAGACAAGTGGCAAATCCCACTTCAAATAAACCTGCTATTATAAGTATTAACCAATTCATGAGACGTTCTTTTAGTTGTTATTAATTGATTGTGTTGATCTGACTTCATTAATTGCCTAAATAGCAAAAGGGGAAGCCTTGACGACTTACCCTTTACTATTTAAATGCCAGAAATTCTGTTAAGTAGAATTATTTAGAGATCAGACCAGCAAAAAAATGGACTGTACGTACCAATTGAGATACATAGCTCATTTCATTATCGTACCAGCTGGTAACTTTTACGAGTTGTTTGCCACCAAATTCAACGACTTTGGTTTGTGTTGCATCAAACAAAGATCCGAAGTGGATACCGATGATATCAGAGCTAACAATTGGATCTTCATTATAACCAAAGCTTTCGTTGCTTGCTGCTTTCATGGCTGCATTAACTTCATCAACAGAGGTCTTTTTAGCCAGAACTGCAGTCAGTTCTGTTAATGAACCAGTGATTACTGGAACGCGCTGAGCACCACCATCTAAAACACCTTTCAGTTCTGGAAGAACCAGGCCAATTGCTTTTGCAGCACCAGTGGAATTAGGAACAATATTCTGGGCAGCTGCACGGGCACGACGAAGGTCATTTTTAGGGTGCGGTGCATCCAGGGTATTCTGATCGTTTGTATATGCGTGAACAGTAGTCATGCTACCGACTTCAATTTTGAAAGCGTCATTAAGTGCTTTAGCCATTGGCGCCAGACAGTTGGTTGTACATGATGCACAACTGATAATAGTTTCGCTACCATCTAAAATGTCATGGTTTACATTGAAAACGATGGTTTTCAGATCACCGGTAGCTGGAGCAGAGATCACAACTCTTTTAGCGCCTGCTTTTAAGTGAGCAGAGGCCTTGTCTTTATCAGCGAAGAATCCAGTAGACTCAATAACTACGTCTACGTCATGTTCTCCCCAGGGAATCTGTGCCGGGTCTCTTTGGGCGTATATATTGATCTGTTCTCCATTAACAATGATGGAATTGTCGGTGCTGGTAACGGTACCTTCAAAACGGCCCTGAGCGCTATCGTATTTAAGCAGATGGGCTAATGTAGAAGGGCTTGTAAGGTCATTTACAGCCACAACTTCAATCCCTTCCATATTGTAGATCTGACGGAAAACGAGACGACCAATGCGACCAAAACCATTGATCGCAACTTTTACTGAACTCATATCGAATTTATTTTGTTTTGAATAATGTGATGCGAATTTACAGGAAACAGGGCAGTTATAATAAAGAATTAACATTTTTCTCGTGAATAACCGTTCGTTTGCAAATATTTGTTTTTTTAGAAATCTTGAAAAATATTTGGTGGAAAATTAAATTATATTACCTTTGCAATCCCAAACGATAACGGAGCGTTGGTCAAGGGGTTAAGACACCTCCCTTTCACGGAGGAATCACGGGTTCGATTCCCGTACGCTCTACAAAGGAAAGGTTTAAAAGTTGCATAAGCCGCTAATTCTTGAATTAGCGGCTTTGTTTTTTCCTGTTTGACTTAAAATTTTAAGGGAAGCAGGGAAAAATGGCCGGGCTTTTTTATTTTCGCGGGAGTTTTAAAACACATTGCATGAACATACTTATATTAGGATCTGGCGGAAGAGAACACGCCCTGGCCTGGAAAATCAAGGAAAGCAAACACTGTGATAAGGTGTTTATAGCACCAGGCAATGCTGGAACAGCAACTACCGGTCAGAATGTGCCTATTGAAGTCAATGATTTTGTCAAAATCAAGCAATTTGTAATTGATAATAAGGTCTCCATGTTGGTGGTAGGGCCGGAGGATCCGTTGGTTAACGGCATTTATGATTATTTTCAAGCACAACAGGACTGGAAAGGAATGGTTATAGCTCCCTCCAAGTATGGTGCACAGCTGGAAGGAAGTAAAGCGTTTTCTAAGAAATTTATGGAGCGTCACGGGATACCTACGGCGTCCTATGCGGAATTTAATGAGCAGACTTATGAACAAGGTAAAGCCTATATTGCGGCTCATAGTCTGCCTGTTGTATTAAAGGCAGATGGACTGGCTGCCGGAAAAGGCGTGGTTATAGCAGCAACGCATGAAGAAGCATTGAATACTTTTGAGGAGATGATTCTCAATAAGCAATTTGGAGAGGCGTCTTCCAAAGTCGTTATTGAACAATTTTTGGATGGCATTGAGGTAAGTGTGTTTGTATTAACTGACGGAAAAGATTATAAAATAATTGGACATGCCAAAGACTATAAGCGTATTGGCGAAGGTGATACCGGGCTGAATACCGGAGGCATGGGTTGTGTTACCCCGGTACCTTTTATGGATAATGCCTTTATGGAGCAAGTGGAAAAGAAGATTATCCATCCAACGATAAAAGGGATCGCTGAAGAAAAGATTGATTATAAAGGGTTTATTTTCTTTGGGCTGATAAAGGTTAATGGCGCACCAATGGTTATTGAATATAATTGCCGTATGGGGGATCCGGAAACAGAGGTGATCATGCCCAGCCTGAATGCAGATATTGTGGATCTTTTTTTGGCAGTCTACCATGGAGGATTAAAAGAGGTTAATATCCAGCCAGCTTCCAGATCTTGTGTTACAGTGGTGGCCGTCAGTGGAGGCTATCCCGGGAGCTATGAAAAAGGTAAGAAAATTACGCTTCCAGATTTGAAGGACAATAAAGAAAGTCTGGTTTTCCATGCGGGAACAAAATTAGATGGGAATGATACCCTGACCAATGGCGGTCGCGTATTGGCAGTGACTTCTTATGGAGAAAATATTGAACAGGCTGCTGAAAAATCACGCGCACTATTAAAGCAGATCCAATTTGATGGAATGCAATATAGAAGTGATATCGGTTACGAGTTCAAATAATTTATTTTTTAGGCTTAATTGAATAGCCTGGCGATAGCATCTTTATATTTTTCTAATACAACTTTACGTCTTACACTAAGTTTTGGCGTTAACTCGCCAGCGTCTATACTCCAAGGCTTAGTAAGCAGCATATGCTTTTTGATCTGTTCTGTACTGCTGAGGGTCTGATTGATCTTTTGAATATGATCTTTAAAGAGTTTTTTAATTTCAGGGAGTGCGATGGCCTGTTCCAGGGTATTATAAGGTAAATTGTTTTGTGTTGCCCAATCTTTGAGGCCTTCTGCATTGGGGACAATCAGGGCTCCGACATATTTTTGTTCTGCCCCGACAATTATGGCCTGTTCCACGATATCGAGTTCTTTAAGCTTGTTTTCTATGGGTTGAGGTGCCACATATTTACCTCCTGAGGTTTTAAACAGTTCTTTTTTGCGGTCTGTTATTTTTAAGAAACTTCCTTCTATGAGGGTTCCTATATCTCCAGTGTGCAGCCATCCGTCGATGACCGTTTCAGCTGTGAGCGTTGGCTGCTTATAGTAGCCTTGCATAACCGTAGGACCTTTTACACAAATTTCTCCATCTTCTTCCAATTTAAATTCCAGTCCGTCTATGACCGGACCGACGGTCCCGATATAATTTTCATTATTGACATGACGGTTTACGGCTATTACAGGACTATTTTCTGTAGGTCCATAACCTTCATAAACGGGGATACATGCGGCATTAAAGATTCTAAGTAAGCGCTGTGGACAGGCGGCTCCGCCGGTTATTATATAAAGTATTTCTCCCCCTAAGGCCGCCTGCCATTTTGAGAAAACCAATATTTGAGCCAGGCGCAGCTTTGTCTTATATAACGGACTGTGCCATTTTTGGTTGTCATACCTTTCTGCGATACGTATCGACCAATTGAATACTTTTTTTTGAGTGCCTTGTAATTGCTGCCCTGTTTTATTGATCTTCTCAAAGACCTTTTCTAATAACCTAGGAACAGTCATGAAAATATGCGGTTTGATTTCTTTAATGTTCTCTCCTATCTTTTCCATACCCTCGGCAAAATAGATGCTAATACCACTAAACATATAGACGTAGCTGATACATTTTTCAAAAATGTGGTTTAGGGGAAGAAAGCTCAGTGCCCTAAGTGTTGGGTTATCCGGAAAAGGAAAGCTTTCTTTTGCAAGCATGGCACAGCTTAGAATATTACTATGGGAGAGCATTACTCCTTTGGGTTGTCCGGTTGTGCCAGAAGTGTATATAATAGTGGCCAGATGGTCGCCGGTGATACCCGCTTTAATTTCCTGAACTCGATTGATTGCATCCTGGTCTGCCATTAGTTGAATCTCTGACCATAAAGGATTATCCGTCTGGTCGAATGAATATATATACTGAATGCTGGGAAGTTCACGTAAAACCGCTTGATACTTATTAAATAGCAACGGACTAGAAATTAGTACCATTTTAATTTCTGCTTCCTTAAATATGTAGAATAATTCTTCTGGAGGCGTCGTAGGATAGATAGGAACCAGAACAGCTCCGACCTGTTGAACCGCTAAATCGGAAATGATCCATTCTGGCCTGTTTTCTGAAATAATGGCCACTTTATCTGCACCTTCTGCTGTATAGTCTCGGGCACTGATGCCTAAATTATGTAATCCGGCGGCCATTTTTAAAGCGGCCTCCCCTACTTCCAAGGTTGAATGCGATTGCCAATGTCCATTGCTTTTATGAACCAGCATATCTTTTTTGGAGAAATTAAGCTGCTGGTAGTCAATTGCATCAAATAAACGGGTAGGGATCATATTAAATATCTTGTATTTTAAAGGAATTCGTTGTACTAAAAATACATAAATTTAAGCGGACACAAAATTATTGGCTATTAAATATAGATATAAAGCAAACATCCCTTATTTTTGCGCACCAAGCGGAGGTGGCGAAATTGGTAGACGCGCTACTTTGAGGTGGTAGTGCCCGTTAGGGCTTGGGAGTTCGAATCTCCTCTTCCGCACTTAGAAAAACTTGCAAAATCCTGTAAATCTATATTTACAGGATTTTTTTTGCCTTTTTGCCCTGGATTTTAGGCTTATTTTAGGTTGCCAGAACTTTTGGTCAGATAAATCCACGACACCAGGGAGAATACAACGACGACATAAAGGAGCGCGAATAAATTAAATGTCCCAGGGCTAAATAGCCTAATTCCACAAAATATTAATGAGGCCTCACTGCTTCTGACAATTTTTAGGCTTATTTCTGCATACTAAAATTCTTTTGACGAGACAAATGGAGGGGTATTGGAGACAAAAGATAGCAATTAAATGGTGCTCATTATCCGGGAGAAGAAAATAGGGGATCCTTAATAGACCTGGTTTTGCGAAATTAAATTTTGAACAAATTCTTTTGTTTTCTGTGTGGCCAGAATGGCCGGAAAATTTCTGATCTTTTAATCCATTTTTAGATATTAAACATTGGACTCCTGGATGGAACCTTACACGGGATGCTATATTTTTATAAACTCATAGCTTACCTCATAAGATTATGTAACAATGAATCCAACAGCGACGTATACTTGCTTTATCCTTTGATCATTTCCTTTTTAAAAACGTCCAAAAGTGTCCCCTTTTTAATTTTTTTCCATTTAATTTTGTCTCCGATATGTAGGCCAGCCATAAGTCCTCATGGCCATGAGCTTCTAGGATGTTTGAAGCAAAAAGCAAGTAAGATTGAAAATTGATGCCAAAAATGAAAAAGGAAGAATTAAATTTATTGATTAAGCAAGGAGAAGGGTATAATCTCGAGCTGAAGAAATCATTGCCAAGTAAAGCAAGTGAACTTGCAGAAGAGATCTGCGCTTTTACGAATGCAGCAGGAGGTGTTTTATTAATAGGTATAGACGATGAAGGGGTTATTCGAGGAATAAATTTAGATAACAATCACCGGTCAAGGATTCAAAATATTTTAAATTGTATAGAGCCTAAGATTGAATTAACCATAGAAGAAATCAGTGTGGACAATAAGACGGTTCTGTGTCTGCATTGTCCCTCTGGTAACGAAAAACCATATACAGTTTCCGGAAGTATTATTGTCAGGAATGGCCCGAATTCTGAAAAGATTACCTCTGTTCAACGCATGCGGGATTTTTTTCAAAATTCCGATCGGATATTCTTTGATGAAGCAAGGTGTGAATCCTTTAAGTATCCAGAAGATTTTAATCAGAAATTTTTTAGAGATTTTATTAGACATTCAGGTATTAGCGATGTTTTGGAAGATGAAACAATTATTTCAAACTTGCAGCTAAAAGAAAAGGGCGGATATTTCAAAAATGGGGCTGTCCTATTCTTTGGAAAGGATCCCCAGAAGTTTTTTCCACAGGCAATTACCCGGTGTTTATTATTTAAGGGGTGCAATAAAACCTATATTTTGGATGATAAAACATTTGCTGGTAACCTATTGGAACAATATAACGGAGCACTAACCTATCTGAGACAGAAACTGAACCTAAATTATATTATCCAAGGAGCCGGTCCTAGAAAGGAAGTATTGGAGATTCCTGAAGATATTTTTAAGGAATGCCTTATAAATTCACTTGCTCACCGTGATTATTATGAAAAAGGTGCTGTAACGCATGTCGATATATTTGATGATAGAGTAGATATTACAAATCCCGGAGGCTTGGTAAATAGCATAGCTAAAGAAGAATTTGGCTCTCGAAGTCTTTCGAGAAACCCATTAGTGTTTGGTCTGTTTCTTCGAATGAATATGGTGGAGAAAATTGGATCCGGGATAAATCGAATGATTGGAGGAATGCGTGAGGCAAACTTACCAGATCCCAAATTTGGCATACATGGCTTTTTTTCTGTTAGCTTTTTCAGGCCCATTAATTTTGAAGTTTGGCTTAGTCAATTGACGCTCAAGCTGACTACTTCTCAATTAAATCTCCTAAGGGAAATACATCTAAATGGCCAGATTTCGAAGAAAAGACTTTCTGAAAGAATTAAATTAGGTAAGACAGCAATTGACAATAATATATCGAGTTTAAAACAAATGGGAATTTTACAACGTATTGGTAGTGATAGGTCTGGAAGTTGGAAGATCATTTTCAATTTTTAGGTGGGTAGATGAGTGGGTAGAAATAGTAAGTCTAATTAATTGATATAGATTAGGTTACATGGCTTTCTGGTTTTTGTCAGGGTAGAAAACGACTAATCTTCAATTGCCATATATCGCTAATTGAGGAAGACTAAATCTAACATTAAGTAACAATATTGGTATAGAGTTATATGGCAAAACCAAGCCATTTATTGAAAAATTATCTTTTGAGAGCCTACGGGTAATTGTGAATATGATCAAGGGTTAAGGAATAATATTTTGATTTTTTATTATGGTCAAAAAAAATAAAATGAAAATACAAATGGAATTAGAACAAAAAGATGGTATTCAAATCGCGTCGGATCTACACCTAGAGATGCTAGAAAACAGCACTTATTTAAAAAACAATCCTTTGATTCCGAAAGGTAAGGTGTTGATTTTAGGTGGAGATATCGCTCCGATTCACTTATGCAATCAAGGGAAGTACAGCGATTTTTTTTCGTATTGTGCTGATCATTTTGAAAAAACGTATTGGATTGCAGGAAATCATGAGTTTTATAACGGAGATATGGCAAACTATACAGGCCATTTTGAGGAAAGGATACGGTCTAACGTATATTTGGTTAATAATTATATTGCTAATTTTAAAACTGTTGAAATTGTTTTATCCACGTTATGGACAAAAATCAGCGATAGAAAATCTGATCACATCAGATGGTCCATGAATGACTACCGTGCAATTAGATTGGCTGGTAAGAAATTGACAATAGAAGATACAAATAGGCTGTTTGATGAAAATATCGCTTTTATAAATGGGGCGCTTGCAAACAATATTGCCGGCCAGCGGCTTGTTGTAACGCATCATGTACCAACCTTTAATAATTATCCTGCTGTGTATGCAGGAAGTCTTTTGAATGAAGCGTTTGCTGTGGATCTTAATACTATTATTGAAAATGCTAAAATCGATTATTGGGTTTTTGGACATCACCATGCTAATGTTGAAGCCTTCTGTGTGGGCAATACAAAATTGATGACGAATCAATTGGGGTATACCTGGCTTAAAGAACATGTGGGATTTGATCCGGGCCTGGTTATTGGTGTTTGAGGCGGTAGTGATTGGCGCATTTAATTGGGGTACTGAACGCAAAAAGGGGCGACTAATTTATAGTCGCCCCTTTTTAAGCATACAAATTCGACTGATTTTATTCGTCGTCACCAAAATGTAATTTCATTTTCTGGATATCGGATCGTAATTGCTCAAGTTGCTGTTTAAATTTAGGATCGTTTATGACTTTAAAGGCAATGTCTTTATAGGAGGCTGCCATTTGCTTTATTTGCGCAGCAAATTCTGGGTCTTCCTTTATACGTTTAGCCAGATTTTCAGCTTTGAAGCGAATTGTTTTTAACTGCTTTTTCCAGGTGGTATCGTTTTGAAGTTGAAAGGCCAATGCCTGGCTGTTATTTTTTAAAGCCTCAATTTGCTTTTTATATTCTGGGGAAAGTTGATACTTTTTTGATAAATCCATTGCGCCATGTTGAAGTGCTTCCAACTGGCTTTTTAAAGCTGGATCATCTTTCATTTTACTGGAGAGGGCTTTTGCGTCTTGCGAAATCTTTGCCACGGCTAATTTCCAGGAACTGTCCTGTTCGAACTTTGCGGCCATCTGAGCAGCCTTATGTTGCATCTCATGGACGTGGAGCTTCCAGCTGGTATCTTTGGTTACTTGCTGGGCAATTTGCTTGGCCGATTTTGTAATCTCATCGATCTGCTTTTGAATTTCTGGAGAGAGGTCCTGGTTTGATACTTGGTTACCTTTCTGTTGATGTGGTATGCTGTCAGTACTGGTCAACTTAGTATTGGTAAAATTTATTGGTGTTCCCTGTAAATTTGTTTGTTGTATTTGGTGCTGCCCTGCCTGTTTATTTGATTGTTTGTTTTTTTCGGGGCTTAACCAGGCTATGCAACTCAGACCGATTAGGATTAGTACTAGTGATAAGGCCTTTTGCCTGAAGGTCATCATGGGATTTTCTTTCATGGTGAAGTGTTTAATGCGGTTTAATAATTTAAATGGTTTGTGTCCATTGGCTGCAAGTGTCAGACGTTTTGTCCCATTTATTTTTTCCAGGGCTAATAATGCAGTGGCGTATGTATAGGCGGGTACTGCACGAATAACCATTTCATCGCAGGCTTTTTCCCTTTCCTCCCGCATAATTTTTGAGAGTAACCAAACAAAAGGATTAAAGAAAAAGACGGCCTCTATAATAGATTGTAAAAAGTTGATGAGATAATCCCAGCGGCGGATATGTGCTAATTCATGTGTTATGATTGCTTCTATTTGGGTGGTCGTCAAGTGTGTGGCAATTGACAGGGGCAGAAGTATAATTGGCTTTATAAATCCCAGCATAACGGGGACATTTATACGGTCTGACAGATATATTTTTACGGTACTGATAATACCCAGTTGACGGCAAACTTCTTCCTGGTGATGCTTGTAGGTGATGGGTGCGGGATATAAACCTTTTGATTTAAGTTGACGGCTTAAGATGTAAGCGTATACAACCCTAAAAGTCATAATGAGCATACCGATAAAATAAATACACACAGCCAGTGGAATACAATTTTTTATGCTAAAACCGGTGGTGCTTACTTGCTCTGTATAAAAGCCAGACAATAAAGGTATTTTTCCTGGATAGAACAGCATGCCGGCCTCATGGTCGGATAGTTGGCTAGACAAGGTGGTCTGCAGACTTAAATGATATAAGAGTGTTTGAAAAAACCAGGCGGTGATTACCAGCGCACCAATTGCCGCGATGTTATATCGGATGCGTGCTGGTGCGTTTTTATTTAGTTTAATCAAGACATAAATAATGATAAATACGAGTGCGGCCTGCCAAAGACTGGATAGCAGGCTTATTGCCAGGGCGCTGAACGCGGGATCAGAGAACCAGTCAAATAAAGTTTGCATATATGCTATTTTTAAATGAGCGAAAAGAGGTAGGTTAACGATTATCTTTTTGTAGGTTGTCTAAATAAGCTTTTATTTCCACGATTTCCTGTTCAGACGGCTTGTAATCACCAAGAGCCTGCATGACCAGGCTGGTGGGTGAGCCCTTGAACATGGAGTCGATGATTTTGCTTAGTGCCTGCTTCTGACTTTTCTCCTTGGAAATGGCGGCTGTATAAATATGGGTTCTGGAAGAGTCATCGCGGATTAAAAGTTGCTTTTCAAACATAATCTGCATTAATTTAAGGGTGGTCGTGTAACCGGTTTGTTTGGTTTCACAAATCACTTCATGTACCGTTCTGACGGAACAAGGTCCTTTTTCCCAAAGGATTTGTAAGATTTCTAATTCGCTGTCGGTAATCTTCTTATTAAACATGATCTACGATTGTTTTCGTAGACAAACATACGAATCTTTTCGTATGTTGAATCAGATTAAGAAAACTTTAGCATAATGGCATATAGGCACAAAATAACCGGATCTAAAAAGATCCGGTTTCCAAAAAATGATTAGGTTGTTTCTTGGGTCTATATTAAAAATCAAAATCAGTGCTGAATACATAGCTATCCTGAGACAAAACCACTTTATAATTACCGTGCAGGCTTTTTGAGAAATCAAAACCTTTGGCGATAGAGGCGGCGTCACTCTTAACGGTGTTGATCAAAGAACCATTTTGGTTATAAACGTTGATTTCTATGTCTTTTTGATCAGGATTAGAGAAAAATACATTTAAAACATCACCCTCTCTTCTGAAGATAGGTTTTACGAACAGGCTGGATTTGCTGGAGATGGTTACAGCGCCATCAATTTTATCCACCTGAGTTGTTTCAATGGATCTGTTATTTTCCACTTTGATATAATAGGTGCCATCTGGAACCATGGAAAAGTCAATGTTTTTGAAAGAGCCAGCTTTCATATTGCTTAACTCGTATAAGCTGTTGCCGTTTGCATCGGAAACAGAAATTTCATGAGCTGTTGGAACGTCACTGATCATTACCTTCACAATGCCATTGGAAAGGACATTGATGTTACCGTAAATATTATCGGCTTTAGCGAATGCAGTCATTAAGGTAAAAGCTACTGCAGTTAAACTGTACTGAATGAACTTTTTCATTTTATTTATTTTTTAGTTGGTTATGCTTAATTTTCTACTGCAAAGGTAGGGCGGCATAAAATAGATAATAACATGGATTTAATCCAAAAACTATGGTATTTTGTTCAATAATCGTTAGTTTTGTGGTAACAATTTAATAATATTGCATAATCAACTGTTAGTTTATTAACGTCCTATTATGAAATTGGCCGTTGCTGTGTTAAAGGAGGCGTTTAAAATTGCCAAAATGTGCGTAAACAGGGCTTTTTTAGCTAAAAAAGCCTAAAGACGCCTCACAATTGCAGCAAAATTGTTAATAAAAATGGCCGGAAAATGAACGAAGGCCATTTAAAAGCAAATCATTATGGAATCAACTTTTAAACCGCGTATAGAAATTATTAAACCGCAATTTGGTTATTCCTTTTTCTATCAAAGTTTTGACCAGGATCATCCCAACCCAACTGCGGCCACCTGGCATTACCATCCTGAGTTTGAGTTAGTGTACGTTAATGAAGGGGCTGGTAAAAGGCAGGTAGGGACGCACTTATCGCATTATCGAAATGGGGATTTGATATTGATCGGTTCTAATCTGCCGCACTGTGGATTTACCAGGAGTCTACAAGGAAGCCAAAGGGAAACGCTGATTCAGTGGCGCTTAGATGCCTTTGGCGAAGGGTTTTTCCAAATTCCGGAGCTTAAACCAGTGCTTCGGCTATTTGAGCAAGCCAAAAGCGGGATGGTCTTTCATGGTGAGGACAAAAGAACCATTGGTGCCGTATTGGAGTCCATGCAAGGACTGCAGGGCCCAGAAAGGTTATTAACCTTTTTTAAGGCCTTGACTATGATGGCCGGAGCGGGGCAGTTTACGATTTTGAATGCCGGAAGTATTTTGTTGGAAGCTAAAATGGAAGACCAGGAAAAAATAAACCGGATCTTCAACTATGTGAAGGAGAATTTTAATGAGGAAATCCCTTTAGCGGACATCGCCGCTCAGGTATATCTCACGCCATCGTCCTTTTGTAAATATTTTAAAAAGATTACCAACAAGACCTTTGTCCAATACTTAATTGAGTATAGGCTGATTCATGCGGCAAAACTTTTGCATGAAACCAAACTGGCGATAAGCGATATCTGTTTTGAATGCGGTTTTAATAACTATAGCCACTTTAATAAGAAATTTAAGGAAATGATGGGCCGGACGCCTTTGCAATACAGAAACGAACTCCGGTCGCCGAGCTCTGTAGACCCTGTCCAGCCAGAGGATCTGCTAGCCATTTAGGATGGATATATGAACCTTAAATCAAATGTGAATCCAAATTTGGGGAAGCGGTTTTTTTTGTAATTTGTGAAGCAATTTTTCACCAAACAAATTTCAATGGAAGCGAGTGTCCAACAAAAGGCCTATTTAAATACCGCTGGTTGCGGTATTATTTCTGCAGCGAGTTTACAGGCAGGTGCTGATATCTATAATGCTTTTAGTGTTAACAGCTCTACGCGCTCAGAAATCTGGCGGGATAAAGAAGATCCGCTTTACAGAAAGACGCTCTCCCAATTTTTGGAAGTAGAGGAGGATAGGCTGGCCTTTATTCCTAATTTTTCTTATGCGATGAATATAGTGGTCCAATCGCTAAAGGGGGATGAACAAGTATTACTGTACAAATATGACTACCCATCTATAACGGCGCCTTTTATTCAAAACGGATTTAATGTGCACTTTTTGGAAAGTGAACAGGGTTTTGCCTTAAGCCTGGAGACCATTGAACAGGCGTTTATAGCAAATAAAATTGATATAATTGCCATTGGTCATGTACAGTGGCAATCGGGATTTAAAATTGAATTGGGCCCGTTATCCGCGCTTTGTAAAAAGTATAAGGTCAGAGTGATTGTAGATGCGACCCAGAGTCTGGGGGCTATTCCGATTCCAATGCAACAGTTAGGGATAGATGTCGTTATTGCCAGCAATTACAAATGGATGAACAGTGGTTTTGGCAATGGGATTATTTATTTTGATCCTTCCTTTCTGGCCGACTATCCGCCCGTTATTACCGGCGCCGCCTCTCTGGATTTTGCCGGCACGGCCAGAAGCTATGAACCCGGGGATTAAATATTTATGGACTGGCGCTACTCCATCAGGCGCTCCTGGAAAAATTAGCCATTGGTGCTGACCAGATTTATCAACATAACATGCAGTTAACGAAAACCTTGCTGGATGGGCTGGCCTTGCATAAAGAGAAACTAACATTATTTGGGAACTATAGCATAGAACAAAGGGCCTCTATCGTGGTACTTAAGGAGGATAGCAATCAACATGGTTCTTTGGGGGCATTTTTGGCGGCCGCCGGTATAATTGTTACTAGTAGAGGTGGAACGCTCAGGATCAGTATGCATTTTTACAATACACCACAGGAAATAGGCTATTTATTAGAGGTGATTGAAAACTGGCTTAAATAAGAAGATTTGATTTACATTAAAACACCCTGCTGCACTTTTTAATCATCAAAGGATCTCTGCTTTTGCTAAAGCAGTGTCCTTTCATATTCTACCTTTACTATGCAAAATCAATTTTTCTTTTTTCGAACAGCGCGCCTTGCTGCATTGACAGGTCTGATCACTCTGAGTCTTTCTTTGTTTTCTTACCAGATAAAAGCGCAATCCGCACAAGGCACAAGTCCTAATTTGCAAACGGGGTCTAAAACCTCTTTTCAGATTGCAGATCCTTGGAATGCGCATTATGATGTCAGGGCAGACATTGTTATGGTCTATGGCATCAATGACGCTGGCGGGCATTTTGAACAGCGTGTTAAAGGCTGGCGCGAAGAAGGCTATAATGTTCAGTTTATGACCGGTTCTGCCTGGGGACAATACAAGGATTATTTTCTGGGTGAATATGACGGTAAAAAGCATTTTGATGAAGGGCAGACCATGAAAAACGGAGAAATTATCTGGCATGGCCATAATGTTCCTTATATCGTTCCAACACTTAATTATCTTGGTTATTTAAAAACCCATATCAAACGGGCTATTGATGCTGGTGTGACTGCCATTTATCTGGAAGAACCAGAGTTCTGGGCCAGGGCTGGGTATAGCCCCGCCTTTAAAAAGGAATGGCAAGATTACTATCATTTTCCCTGGCAGCCCGAGGACAGTACTGCTGAAGCGACCTATTTGTCCTCCAAGCTTAAATACCATTTATATTACCGGGCACTGGATACACTGTTTTCCTATGCTAAAAGGTACAGTCGAAGCGAGGGCCATGAAGTCGGTTGCTTTGTGCCGACGCATTCTCTGATTAATTATTCTTCCTGGCAGATCGTCAGTCCGGAGGCCAGCCTGGCCAGTCTTAAAAATGTCGATGGCTATATTGCACAGGTCTGGACCGGTACTTCAAGAGAACCGGTTTATTACGATGGCGTAAAAAAAGAACGGGTTTTTGAAAATGCATTTTTAGAGTATGGCTCCATGGTATCTATGACTGCGCCCACGCACAGGAAGATTTATTTATTAACAGATCCGATTGAGGATAGAAGGCATAGTTGGGATGATTATAAAAGGAATTACGAAGCAACTTTCACCGCTGAATTAATGTATCCCAGTGTGGATAATTATGAAGTAATGCCTTGGCCCAGCAGGATATACCTGGGTAAGTTTCAGGTAGAAGGGCAAAAGGAAAAACAACCTATTCCTCCTGCTTATGCCACCCAGGTACAAATTATGGTCAATGCATTACAGCAAATGCCCGTTTCCGAAAACAAAGTGAGTGGTGCTGAAGGGATAGCGGTATTGCTAAGCAATTCTATGATGTTTCAGCGGTTCCCAACGCATAAAGGATATGATGACCCGCAGCTATCCAATTTTTATGGGATGGCTATGCCGCTATTAGAACAAGGTGTACCGGTTAGTACCGTACATATGGAAAATCTGGGTTATCCCGCTACGCTTAAGAACGTGAAAGTCTTGATTATGAGTTATGCCAATATGAAGCCCCAGTCACCTAAAGTCCACAAACAGCTAGCCGACTGGGTAAAAGGCGGGGGCCATTTGATTTATTTAGGCCGGGACGATGACCCTTTTCAATCAGTCAGAGAGTGGTGGAATATGGATGGTTTGCATCATAAAAATGCGTCTGAGGATCTGTTTAAACAAATGGGGATTGTATATAAAAAGGGCCAAACTATGTACAGGTCTGGCAAAGGCAGGGTCTGGATTGTTCGCAAAGATCCGAAGGAGTTGATTCTGGAAAAAGGCGGCGGCACCGTTTTACAAAATTTGGTAAAGGCTGCTTATGCTAAAACAAAAACAAACAAGGGGCTTCAAACTAAAAATAATTTTATACTGCGCCGGGGTAGTTATATTGCCATGGCCGTTCTGGCAGATGGCCCTACAAAAGATCCCCTAATATTAAAAGGCCATTTTATCAATTTATATGACCCTGAATTACCAGTATTAAATCAACTTACACTACAACCGGGAAGCCAGGCATTACTCTATGATCTGGATAAGGAAAAAAAGTCATCCAATAAGGTGAAAGTACTTGCCGTAGCAGGCAGGGTTACAGATAGTCTATGGCAGGCAGATAAAAACCTGTTTACCTGTTTGATAAAAGGCCCTGTGGAAACTGTGAATGCCATGCGCATTAAACTACCCAAACAACCTGAAGCAAAATCCATTGTGTTATCTACAACAGATGGACAAAAGGTCGCTTTAGAAGAAATGTCCTGGGACCAGGCGTCTGCTACCCTGTTTTTGAAATTCAAACATCAAGCGGGCGGTGTACATCTGTCCATACAACTATAAAAAACGATAAATTAAAACGTTCATGTAAGCTTAGAGGCGAGTAAATTTTTGACATAAGTCTGGCTGGGGTCTAAGCGGTATATTTTGGAATAATTATGAGAAGACAAAAGTGTATTATTAGGGTTTGTTTGGCGGGCATGGTCAGTGCATTGCTTTTGCTGAGTTTTGATAATCTTAATGCTCAATCAAAGGACGCCGCGCCGGTAGATCAGGTCAATGTGTTTTTGGGCAGCTCAGGAGATCATGGCCAATTGTCTCCGGCGGCCAGTTATCCATTTAGCATGCTAAGCATTGTACCCCAAACAGATCCCTGGATCCATACCGGATATGAATTTTATGCCAAGGAGTTTTTGGGGTTTGCGCACAGCGTATTTGAAGGGGTGGGCTGTGAAGGTAGTGGTGCCAATTTGTTGATAAAGCCCTTTTTAGGGGTAGACCCCATGGACTGTCATTTGATGAAGACAGGCGAGGCGGCCAGCCCGGGGTTTTACAGCGTGGCATTTAAGGACGGCATAAAGGCTGCCTTTACGGTGAGTCAAAAGGAAGGTGTACACGCCTATCAATTCCCGGATAAGTCGGGAGATAAAAACGGAGTGGCTCTGAATAAAAGAGGGCTATATTTTGATCTCAGTCACACCAGATCTAACCGGTTTGCTGCTGAAGAGCATCGTACTGACGGGACTTCGATCAGTGGCTGGATTGAGGCCGGAACAACCTGCAGTGTAGGGCGGTATAAAATCTATTATTTTATCAGGCTCAGCCAACCGGTTGACTGGGAAGAATTAGGACACCATAAACTAGTGGCCCGTTTAAAAGATAATACGCAGAAGCTGATGGTTCGCATCGGATGGTCTTCTACCAGTGCTCAGTATGCCAAAGCTTCCATCAGCCATGAAAGTTTTGATAATATCCGCCGCCAGACGGCGGCGATCTGGAATAAAGCACTTAGCCGTATTTGGGTCTCAACGCGTAAATTTTCTAATCAGAAAGTGGATTCGATTCAGCGGGCAAGACGAAGCCTGTTTTATTCATTGCTTTACCGGGTAATTCAATCGCCTTATATGATTTCTGAAAAGGACGGCCATTTCCGCAATACAAAAGGTGAGGAAGAAGTGTCTTCTATGGGTAGATATAACGGATGGTCTGTTTGGGATAACTACCGGACACAATTGCCTTTACTTTCTTTGGCCTATGGCAATCGTTATCAGGGCATGGTCACTTCTCTGGTGGGTTTATATAAAAAAGGTAAAAAGGATTATGCGACTAAAAATGAACCTTCTAATACCGTAAGAACCGAGCACACAGACATTGTGCTGTTGGACGCCTATCATAAAGGTTACCAGGTGGATTTTGCCTCCATTATTGATTCTATTAAAAAAGAAGTAGACGGGCTGGATTTTTCTCATCCCGACAAAGCCCTGGAAAGCAGTTATGATAACTGGGCTTTGGGTCAGATTTACAAGATAATGGGGGATAAAAACAACAGCAAAATTTATACAGAAAAGGCCCTCGGATATAAAACAGTCTGGCAAAAGGAATTTGCAGACTTGTCTAAATCGGACATTGACAGAATGGGCGCCCGCGGCATGTATCAGGGCACCGTATGGCAATACCGGTGGCTTGTGCCTTATGATATGCAAGGTATGACTCAGCTGATTGGCTCACCAGAAAAACTGGAAGACGAATTAGACCGGTTCTTTGATGGAAATTATTATAGCCAGGCAAATGAACCGGACATCGCGGCTCCTTCCTTATATAATACAACAGCGCATCCTTCCAAGGCGCAGGCGCTCATGCACCGCTATGCGGTGGACACCGTGACGCAATTTTATTTTAATGGCAATAGCAGGGGGATTAACCCCATTATAGGACCTGTTTATCAAAATAAGCCCCGCGCGTTTTTGCCTACGATGGATGATGATGGCGGCGCCATGTCTGGTTGGTTTGTCTTTGCGGGTATTGGTCTTTTTCCCGCCTTGGTTGGGGAGCCGGTCTATTACCTGCATGTCCCTTTATTTGAGGACCTGACAATTAATGTAAGCAGAGCCAGCCGGTCAGATAAAGACCCTGAAAAGAGCAAGACCTTCCATATCCATGTAAATAATTTTGCACCCGATAATTGTTATATTCAAAAACTAATGTTGAATGGTCGGGAGCTTAAGCAAAATTACCTGACAGATCAGCAGTTGCGTGCAGGTGGGACGCTGGTGATTTATAGCTCAGACAAACCGGCTGATAACAGACCGATTAAAAAGTGGATCAGTGCCATTCAAAATTAAGGGAGTGCTATAGGATTTTAAGCTGGATTTTGTGAAGGTATGTAAAAGATGTAAGGGGTGGACACGGACACGTGTCCACCCCTTACATCTTTTATTTAGAAAAGTAGGGTCCTTACTTGCCTCTTGCCAGTAACTCACGGCCAAATCTTTTGTATATTTGTTGAGGACGGCCTTAACTTGGGAGGCGTCTTTTATAAAAATATACTCACCTTGTAAAAATGAGCCATGGATTGGATCCTGATCTGGGAGATTGTCTATACGGTGCTATTGGTATTGGTCTGTTTGAAGGCGATATATGATACAGGCTCCAATACAAAAGCACTGGCCTATGTGCTGGCTATTATATTTTTGCCCTTTGCGGGTATGGTCTTCTATTTTGTATTTGGCACGAATTACCGGAAAAGAAAAATTTATTCCAGAAAATTATTGGCCGATGATCATCAGTCCAAGCGTCTAGAAGCGGCCATCGAGCGCAAGTCCCTGAGCCTGATAGCCGGAGGAAATGAGGTGGTACAAGTGCATCGCGGCATCGCGAGGTTGCTGCTTAAGGAAAACACAAGTCCGCTCACCGGCGGTAATAAAGTGGAGTTACTTATCAATGGGGAGCTAAAGTTCCCCATGGTACTGGAAGCACTGCGCAGCGCCAAACACCATATCCATATGGAGTATTATATCTATGAAGATGATACCATTGGCAAAGAGATTGAGCAGATCCTCAAGCAAAAAGCAAAAGAAGGGGTAGAAGTCCGGCTGATTTATGATGATTTTGGCAGCCGGTCGATCCGCAAAAGGCTGGTCCCCCGCTTGAGAAAGGCAGGTGTACAGGCCTATCCCTTTTATGAAATCATGTTTTTGGCGCTGGCTAATCGGCTGAACTATCGCAACCACCGAAAGATTGTCGTCGTGGATGGCCGTGTTGGTTTTATTGGGGGAATTAATGTGAGTGACGGGTATATCAATGCCACAGACAAAACAGCCACGAAATTAAAAAGGAAAAAACTCTACTGGCGGGATTCCCATATCCGTATTGAAGGTGCGGGCGTGCATTACCTGCAACATCTCTTTTTATGTGACTGGAACTTTTGTGCCGATCAGAGCATCACCCCAAGCACGGCTTATTTCCCTAAATTAAACGGAAGTGATACGGAAGGCAAATATGTGCAGATCGCTGCCAGTGGACCCGATTCTGATAATCCGACCATTTTGTTTTCAATTTTACAGGCCATTCACCAGGCGACCCAGGAATTACTCATTACAACGCCCTATTTTATTCCCGAACAGGCCGTGATTGATGCACTCAGAATCGCTGCCCTTTCCGGAGTAAAAGTGAAATTGCTGGTTCCTGGCAAATCTGATTCAAGGATCGTAAATGCAGCAGCTCGTTCTTTTTATGTAGAACTGCTGGATGTGGGCGTGGATATCTATTTATATCAAAAGGGCTTTATTCATGCAAAAACGTTGGTTGCGGATAAGAGTTTGTCCATTATCGGTTCGGCCAATATGGATTACCGGAGTTTTGATTTGAACTTTGAGGCCAATGCGATTATTTATGATGAACCGTTCGGGGAAGAACTCGCCAGAAGTTTTTATGAGGATCTGGAGGGCGCTGTAAAAATTGATAATTTTAAGTGGGAGGAAAGATTCTGGCTGCAAAAATTGCTGGAAAAAACAGTCAGACTGATTGCCCCATTATTATAGGTTATCGGTTAAGAATGAGATTAAGGATAAGAAAAATGAGCGTAAGAGTAGGATAAATGCATACACACTAAAAGAAATTAAATATAAAACCAGCGCAAGAGCAAATGAAAAGTACATTAAAATTCAACAAAAGCGGTCAAGCAGCAGGACAAAAGGTAGGACGAAAGAAAGGATTTATTCGCAATGCTGTTTATGCATTGTTAGCGGCGCTGTGTATGCTATTATCCTTTTGCACTACTTACAGTCAGATTGAGAGCAACGATTCTATTAAAACTGGTGTTCTGGAACAGCTAGATCACAGCTTTGCCTTTACAGAAGGCCCAGTGAGCGATAAGGCTGGCAATCTATATTTTACCGACCAGCCAAATAATGCCATATGGATGTATACTGTACAGGGAGGGTTTAGCTTATTTATGCAACCTGCAGGCAGAGCCAATGGCATGTATATGGATCATAAAGGCAACCTGGTGGTATGTGCGGATTTGCATAATCAGATCTGGCGTATCCATCCTGCCACCAAAAAGGTGGATACCCTTTTGACGAGTTATCAACATAAGTTGCTAAATGGCCCTAACGATCTATGGGTAGATCAGTCTGGCGGTATTTATTTTACGGATCCTTATTACCAGAGAAGCTATTGGTCCCGTAAACAGCCAGAGCAGCAGAAAGCCTGTGTATATTATTTGCCTAAAGGGGCACATGAGGCTAGAATTGTCTCTGACTTGCTGGTTAAACCCAATGGTATCGTTGGATCCGTTGACGGTAAATACCTTTATGTATCGGATATAGAGGGTAAGAAGATCTACCGGTTTAATAGAGGTGCTGGCGGAAAATTGTCTGACCCCAAAGTGATTATTCACCACACGGCAGACGGGATTACCATTGATCAAAAGGGGCATTTGTATTTAAGTGGTAATGGCGTGACGATTACAAACAGTGACGGTCGTATTCTCAACTACATTACCATTCATGAACCCTGGGTTTCTAATCTGAGCTTTGGAGGCAAGAACCATAATATTCTTTTTATCACGGCCTCCACACATTTATACAAAATCAGTACCGATCAAAAAGGAGCATTGCCTTAGCCTTTTAGCAGCAGAGGTTACATTTGGAGAATATTGGCGGAAGGTTTTGTGTAAAAATCAGTTATATGGATAGCTGCTTTACTATACGATAGGCTAAAATGTCCCATTTTGTTTTTGTCTATTTAAATCTGCAAATCCAGTCGGCTCAAGGCTTTTCCAATATATCAGTGGCCACCACTTGTTAAAATTAAGTGGCCAGGCCATTGAGCTAGTCGGTTTCCACGCCTGGCCCAGTAAGTTATATTGTAATTTTATTAGCTGAATTTATTTTGACAACACTTAACACATTTACCTATGGCAGATAAGTTAGCAGAAATACCTTTTAGTGTCTTAGATCTGGCGCCGATTGTTCAGGGCGGGAGTGCTGCAGATTCATTTAATCGAAGTGTGTCTCTGGCTAAACACGCTGAGCAGTTAGGCTATAAAAGGATATGGTATGCCGAGCATCATAATATGGAAAACATCGCCAGCTCTGCTACTGTTCTTCTGATCAGTCATGTAGCGGCCCACACGAAAACAATCCGGGTTGGCAGTGGTGGCATTATGCTGCCCAACCACGCACCGCTGATCGTAGCAGAACAGTTCGGGACACTGGAAACGCTCTATCCGGGCAGGATAGACCTGGGCCTTGGCCGGGCACCGGGAACAGATCAACTGACCTCCAGGGCACTTAGAAGGTATATGCACAGTGTGGATCAGTTTCCAAGTGACGTACAGGAGCTGAGAGATTATCTGGCTATTCAGGATGGTCGCATGCCGGTAAAAGCAGTTCCTGGTATCGGTACACAGGTGCCGATCTGGCTTTTGGGATCCAGCACATTCAGTGCTCAGCTGGCCGCAAGTCTAGGCCTGCCTTTTGCTTTTGCCAGTCATTTTGCCCCGACTTATCTGCATGAAGCGCTCAGGTTATATAGAGAACAATTTATCCCCTCAGCGCAACTTGAAAAACCCTACGTAATGGCTTGCGTCAATGTCATGGCCGCAGAGACAACGACGGAGGCGGAAAGGTTGGCTACTTCCTTTTATCAGATGGCCAGAGGGATTGTTACCAATGAACGCAGACCCTTGCAGCCTCCGGTGGATTCCATGGAAGGCATCTGGGATGAAATGGAAAAAGCGGCGGTTATGCAGATGATGCGTTATTCCTTTATTGGTAGTGCCCATGAAGTTCATGCAGGACTGGAAAATTTTGTCCAGCAAACAGGTGTTGATGAAATCATGGCCAGCAGCCATATATATGATAATAAGGACAGGCTACGTTCTTATAGCTTGCTCGCGCCTATGTTTAAAGGGGTGTAATAGGGAGGTCGCTATGATTTGTGCCAATTCTAAACCAATTGTAAATGGCAGTGGGGGGCTGGCAATTTATAATAATTATATCTATATTGCGGATACATATTTCCTTTTTAGCTTTTTGTGGTAGCATTTGTGCAAACGATTACGTGGTGAGAAACAAAAGGTTATGGCTGTTTGAAAGAAAGGAATTATTCACCTATTATATCTGATATGATTAGAAAAATCTGCAGAGCCGCACCGGTCGTGTCTTGGCTTCTTATGATGTTTATTACAGGCCAGGCAAAGAGTCAGTCTGTCCAGTCCCCAGTGCCCAAAACAGATAGTTTTGTAAATCCGCTTCTTGTCACCGGCCCTGACCCATGGGTGGTTAGTCATAATGGCGTTTATTATTTTTGCAGGACGACAGGGCGTAATATTCAACTACTCGCCACAACAAAGATGTCTAAGTTGGGCGAGGCCAAAGCAGTTACCGTCTGGACACCACCTGCCAAGGGCCTGCATTCCAAAGAACTTTGGGCCCCGGAAATGCATTATATCAACCACAAGTGGTATATCTATTTTGCAGCAGATGATGGTAATAATGATCATCACAGGATGTATGTCTTAGAGAATACCCATGCGGATCCGTTGTCAGATAACTGGGTATTTAAAGGCAAGGTCGCAGATCCGACCAATAAGTGGGCGATTGACGGAACCGTTTTTCGCTATAAAAGAAAATTATATATGCTTTGGGCCGGCTGGGAAGCAGACGTGAATGTAGCCCAGAATATTTATATTGCCCGGCTCAAAAACCCCTGGACCATCCAGGGCGAAAGAGTAAAGCTCTCTTCGCCCATTTATGATTGGGAAAAGAGAGGATCTGTCAAAGGCAGTCTGCCTACCGTAAATGAAGGCCCAGAAATCCTTAAAAGCCCCAAAGGACGCTTATTCTTGCTGTATTCTGCCAGTGGTTGCTGGACGGATCATTATAGCCTGGGAATGCTAAGCCTGAAAAAAGGGGGCAATCCCATGAAAGCCAGTGACTGGATCAAAAGTGATCACCCCGTCTTTGCCAGCGCACCTGACATTGGGGTGTATGCCCCGGGGCATAACGGCTTTTTTAAGTCCCCCGATGGCAAACAAGACTGGATTATTTATCATGCCAATGATAAGCCAGGACAGGGCTGCGGTCGTTTTAGAAGCCCAAGAATGCAACAGATTCATTGGCTTTCTGATGGCACACCTGATTTTGGCAAACCTGTGGCTGCCGGTGTAAAGCTGGCGGTTCCTTCTGGCGAGTAAATAAATTATTTAAACATTATAAAACAACTATGAACTAATTAGCCCTCTTCAAAGAAGGCCAACCGTTAATAGTAAGGCTTTATTTATCTATATTTTTATCATCAAAACAAACCCCTTTTCAAAACTCTTTTGTATGAAACAACAATCTAAAATTTTACAATTGGCGGCAGTAGGAGCCCTTGGTTTTGCCACTATGATGGCCGCCAGCTGTAGCGGCGGTGGGACCAATAAGCAGGGTACAACCGACAGTACAAAAAATGCGCAGACGGTAAACCTGCTGGATAAAACAGGCTTCCAGGGCATGCTTGATGGCGTAAAAACGGATCTCTATGTGCTGAAAAATGCAAATGGCATGACGGCTACATTTACAAACTATGGTGGTCGTCTAGTCAGTCTTCAGGTTCCAGATAAGGAAGGCAAAATGGTTGATGTCGTCTGTGGCTTTTCATCCATTGCAGATTACGCCAAGGCAACCGAGCCTTACTATGGAGCAACCATAGGCCGGTTTGGTAACCGGATTGCCAAAGGTAAGTTCACCCTTGAAGGTAAGCAGTATACCTTATTTACCAATAATGGCGTAAATACCTTACATGGCGGCAAAAAAGGTTTTCAGTATCAGACTTTTAACGCCTCGCAGCCGGATAGCAGCACCGTTGTCTTTACGCGTGTCTCAAAGGATATGGAGGAAGGTTTTCCCGGTAATCTGACGGTAAAAGTGACCTATCATTTAAATGCAGAAAACGGATTGGATATGACCTATGACGCCTCGACAGATAAGACGACCGTAGTGAATCTGACTAACCACGCCTTTTTTAACCTGAATGGCGAGGGCAGCGGCACGATCTTAAACCACGATTTTACGATTTATGCCAGCCATATCACACCGGTGGACAGTACGCTTATTCCAACAGGGAAAATCACAGCTGTAAAAGGCACGCCCTTTGATTTTCTTAGCCCCAATACAATGGGTGCCAGGATTGATCAGGATAATGAGCAGTTGAAAAATGGCAAAGGCTATGATATCAATTATGTCCTGGACAGTACAGGAGATCACCATCTTGCTGCCACCGTTATTGGGGATAAAACCGGCATTCGTATGGATGTTTATACTGATCAGCCTGGCCTTCAGGTATATAGCGGAAATTTTATGCAAGCGGGTAATACGTTTAATAATGGGGTAAAAGACAGTTTTAGAACGGCCTTTGCCATGGAAACCCAGCATTTTCCAGATGCACCCAATCAGCCTTCTTTTCCAAGTACTGTATTAAAACCAGGACAGCAGTATCACACAACATCAGAATATAAATTCTCCGTTCAAAAGTAATTTACATAAATGCATGCGGTTTGGGGATCTGGTAACCCCCCGCCCGCATGCTTTCCCGAGCAAATTTCTAAAAACTAAAGTAATTGTTATTTTAGCTGTTAAAACGGGCAATTCGCCCGAATAATTTTAATTTTAGCATCACTACACGCCTAACCCATTTCTATTATTTTCCAACGTTTTTAAAAGATGTATTAGTAAAGATGTATCAAGTAAAGTACCTCCGTTTGATGGGTAAATGGCGCATTGCCAGTGCGCTGATTTTTTCAGCAATGGCAACATCGTTGCATGCGCAGACGCCAGCAAAGCAAATTGCGCCCTCCTACCCCTTATTACTCATGACAGTTATTTTAGTATCTGGTCTTCCACCGATCAGCTTAATCAAAGTACAACTGTACACTGGACGGGTGCCCCCCAGTCCTTAGTTGGCATCATCCAGGTCGATCAGCAGTTTTACCGGTTTTTGGGTAAATCGCCGGTGACTTATAATGAGGTGCTGCCTACGACACAAAGTGTTGCTTATGAAGCCCGTTACAGCTTTGAGCGGCCAGGTGGTGACTGGACAGGCGTAGATTATAATGATCAAAAATGGGCGAAAGGTCAGGCGCCTTTCGGCGATGACGGGCATAAGGCAAAAACAAGCTGGAAAACAGATAATATCTGGATGCGTCGCAGCTTTGAGGCTGACCCTGCCAAGTTGGATAAAGGCCCTGTTTTGCTAAATATCAGTCATGATGATAATGTTGAAGTGTATTTAAATGGCAAAGAGATCTTTCATAAAAAGGGCTGGACAGATAGTTATATTAAGCCCAAAAAATCGATTGATTTAAAGGGCCTGCTGAAAGCAGGTAAAAATGTGCTGGCCATTCATTGTGCCAATACCGCCGGCGGTGCTTTTCTGGATGCGGGGCTTGTGCAGCCAGTCCGCCCCAAAGCATTGCAGCAGGTTCAGCTGGCTACACAAACAAATGCGGCTGTAAAGGCAACGCAGACTACCTATCAGTTTAAGGCAGGTGCCGTCGCCCTTGATGTGCAGTTTGTGTCGCCACTTTTACTGGACAAAATGGATGTCTTAAGCAGACCTGTTTCTTATATTGAATATCAGGTCAAAAGCCTGGATGGTAAGCAACATCAGGTAAAACTGTTTTTGGGTGTAAGTTCTGATGTAGCGGTAAATCAGCCTTTTGAGCAGGTCGTTGCCTTCCGTAAAAATGAGGGCGGGCTTTCTTATCTGCAGACGGGAACTACGGCGCAGCCTATTTTAAAAAAGAAAGGGGATAATGTGCGCATCAACTGGGGATATTTTTATGTGGGTGCTAAATCCTCTGATCGTCTGAAACAATATATTTCCACAACTGCCCAGGAGGGCGTCGCTGCTTTCTTACAAAATAAAATTAATACAGCAGCCACTATGCAGGGCAAGGGGCTTGGATTAAATACGGTTGAGGATCTGGGGATGGTGAAAGATAATGCCGCCACTTATATGGAACTTGCCTATGACGAAAGGTATGCCGTTCAGTTTTTTCATGAGAATTTAAGACCCTGGTGGAATAAAGATGGTAAACAGACCATCCAGGGAGAAATGCTGCGTGCAGCCAAAGAACATGATCAGGTCCTTGCCAGCTGCAACCAACTGGATAAATCCATTAATGAAAAGGGGATAAAAACAGGCGGGGAAAAATATGCACATCTGCTTAACCTGGCTTACCGCCAAAGTATCGCTGCCCATGCCATTGTACAGTCTCCCAAAGGAGAGCTCTTATTCTTATCGAAGGAAAACTTTAGTAATGGATCAATCAACACGGTGGATATAACCTATCCATCTTCACCGCTGTATCTGTTATACAATCCCGATTTATTAAAAGGCATGATGAATGGTATTTTCTATTATAGTGAAAGCGGGCGATGGGAAAAACCATTTCCTGCCCATGATCTGGGTACTTATCCACTAGCCAATGGCCAGACCTATGGAGAGGATATGCCGGTGGAAGAGGCTGGTAATATGGTCATCCTTTCGGCAGCTATTGCCAGCGTAGAAGGCAATGCGGATTATGCTAAAAAACACTGGAATACGCTTACTACATGGACAGATTATCTAGCTACGCAGGGTATGGACCCAGCCAATCAACTTTGTACAGATGATTTTGCCGGCCATTTGGCCAGAAATGCGAATCTTTCCATAAAAGCGATTGAAGCTGTTGGTGCATATGGTAAACTCGCAGGCATGTTAGGCAAAAAAGATATTGCTGAAAAATACAGTGCGACCGCTAAGCAGATGGCTGCTAAATGGCAGCAGATGGCGGACGCAGGCGATCATTACACCCTGACATTTGGCGGTCCTAAGTCTAGCTGGAGTCAGAAATATAACCTGGTCTGGGATAAAATGCTGGGCATAAATGCCTTCCCGTCTACGGTAGCGGCAAAAGAACTGGCTTTCTATAAAAATAAACAGCTGGCCTTTGGCTTACCGCTGGATAGTAGAAAAACCTATACAAAATCAGACTGGATCATGTGGACTGCCAGTATGGCGACTTCAAGATCGGATTTTGACACTTTTATAGACCCCATTTACAAGTTTGCCACCCAGACACCGGACCGCGTTCCACTAAGTGACTGGCATGAAACAACCAATGGGCATCAGGTGGGCTTTCAGGCGCGCAGTGTCGTAGGGGGTTATTATATGCGGATTCTGGAACAACAACTGACAAAATAAAATAATTTAAAAAGGAAATATTTATGCAATCTTTTAAAAAGTATGCGCGGTATATAACAGGAATTATCCTTTGTCAGGGTCTGATAATGGGGCTAACGCAACCTACAAATGCGCAGCGGGTGAACGTCAGCCAGGTGGCTTACCCTGCTACGCAATCTGCCAATCCTTACTATGTTGGCAATAAGGCACCTTTAAAACCGACTCATTTTGTAAAGCTGCCAATCGGCAGCATACAACCTGCCGGTTGGTTGAAAAAATACCTGGAACTTCAAAGAGATGGGCTGACAGGCCATTTAGGAGAAATCAGTGCCTGGTTGGAAAAAAAGGACAATGCCTGGCTGGATAAGGAAGGCAAAGGAGGCCATGGATGGGAAGAAGTGCCTTATTGGTTGAAGGGCTATGGAGATATGGCTTATATCCTGAAAGATCCCACCATGCTTAAGGAAACGAAAACCTGGATTGAGGCTGTTTTACAAACACAAAGGCCAGACGGTTATTTTGGGCCGTTAACCTTAAGAAACGGCAAGCCTGATTTATGGCCCAATATGATTATGCTGTGGTGTCTTCAGTCCTATTATGATTATAGTAAAGACAGCAGGGTCATCCCCTTTATGACCAATTATTTTAAATGGGAAAATAATCTCCCGGACAGTCTGTTTTTAAAAGACTATTGGGAAAATAGCCGTGGTGGTGACAATCTTTACAGTGTATATTGGTTATATAACCGTACCGGGGATCAGATGCTTTTAAAACTGGCCGAAAAGATTCATCGCAATACTGCGGACTGGGAACAGCAAAATAATCTGCCCAACTGGCACAATGTAAATATTGCTCAAAGCTTTAGAGAGCCGGCCACCTATTACATGCTTTCAAAGGACTCTTCTGACCTGAAGGCTACTTACCGGGATTTTTACCTGGTGCGTAATATTTATGGTCAGGTTCCTGGTGGCATGTTTGGCGCAGATGAAAATGCCCGCCCGGGCTATACAGACCCACATCAGGCGGTGGAAACCTGCGGGATGGTAGAACAAATGGCCTCAGATGAAATGCTGCTGCGTTTTACAGGCGATCCCTTTTGGGCGGATAACTGCGAAAATGTGGCATTTAATACTTATCCGGCAGCGGTGATGCCTGATTTTAAATCCCTGCGCTATTTAACGGCACCCAATATGGTGATCAGTGATAATAAGAACCACAGTCCAGGCATAGAAAATAGCGGCCCTTTTTTAATGATGAATCCCTTTAGCAGCAGATGTTGCCAGCATAACCATGCGCAGGGTTGGCCTTATTATGCGGAGAATCTGTGGATGGCTACGCCCGATAAAGGCCTTGCCGCGGTATTATATAGTGCCAGTTCCGTGCAGGCGAAAGTCGCTGGTGGGACTACAGTTACCTTAAAAGAAGAGACCAATTATCCCTTTGAACAGGAAATCCGTTTTACAGTGAAAACACCCAAAACCATTCATTTTCCTGTATATCTGAGGATTCCGGGATGGTGCCAGGAGGCAGAAGTACTGGTTAACGGAAAAGTTGTTTCCCAAAACCTGTCGGCAGACGGATATGCCAGGATTGACGGGGCCTGGAAAAATGGGGATAAGATTACCCTTAGGCTTCCTATGCAACCCACACTTAAAAAGTGGGCAAAAAATAAAAACAGCGTCAGCGTAGATTATGGCCCTTTGAGTTTTTCTTTAAAGATTAAAGAACGATTTGAGAAAGAGGATAGCCGCAAATCAGCTATTGGTGATTCTCACTGGCAAAAGGATGCAGATCCGTCTAAGTGGCCTGCTTATAACATTTACCCGGCCAGTGCCTGGAATTATGGCTTGATTTTGCCGGCAGATGGAGATATCTCAGGCTGGGTGGTCAAACAAAAGCCCTGGCCTAAGGATTCTATGCCGTTTACGCCAGGATCAGTTCCCCTGGAAATACAGGCCAAGGCCAGAAAAATTCCTTCCTGGAAAGTAGATGAACATGGCCTTTGTGGCGTGTTGCCCCAGAGTCCGGTAGCTGTTCAAACACCTGTGGAAAGTGTAACGCTTATTCCAATGGGGGCTACCCGGCTGCGGATTTCCTCATTCCCGGTTGTTGAAAATAAATAGCGCAGATCTTAAAAATTGAATCAAGGCTTAAATTGATTTTTGCAAAGGACGCCTCTTTTCCTTCAAAGGAAAAGAGGCGTCCTTATGCTTAGAACTATAAGGGTTGTTATAGCCCCGCACACCAGTCATCAATAGTCGTTACCAGGGCTTGTCTGGGGAAAACCCTTTCCAACAGCACTTGATGGACGCTGTCGTCTTTGTCTGAGCAGCCGTCTGCCAAAACGGTTATTTTAAAATCTTTATCGGCTGCTTCTCTGAGAGTGGATAATACCACGCCACTGGTCGATATACCAGCGAGGACCAGATGTTTTATTTGTTTAGCGCGCAAAATAAGATCCAGGCCACTGCCGGCAAAGGCACTGAATCTCTTTTTGATGAGCAGTAAATCCCCTTCTTTGGGGCCAATAGAGGCGGGAACGGCATAATTGTCTGCATTGTCAAGGCCGACATCCATTTTTTTGATACTGGCAAAGGCCTTATTGTCCGGGTGAACCTCAGGATAGCCCGGCTTAAATCCCACCACGATATAGATGATGGGGACTCCTGCCTGCCTGGCGGCAGCGGTCGCTTTTGCAATTCCATGTACATAATAGTTGGCGTCTTTCAGGGATTTTAGGGTATGTGTCTGAACATCCATGATCAGTAGCGCTGTATCGTTATTGTTATTTGCCTCCATAGAAATAATATAAAGTAATAGTTGATTAAAAAAGTCTGCGTGTTTTTATCTGAGCAGCGGACAAAAATAAGCATATACCCGTCACTCGGATGCATATGAATGGTTAATGCTGCAATTTGAGCCGTTTAGCGGATACTGTTAAACAGTGCTATCTTGGGTGTAGATTATGCCTTTTTTTACTGAGCAACAGGGCATAATAATGATGTAGTGATTGGACGTGCAATTAATTAATAAGAAAGTCTTTTTTTGCCGGTTTATTGCATGGACCCATGCAGGTCAGGTTATAATAGCGCAATATCATTTCTGTAACCATCCAGTCTGGGGTCATTTGGATTGAGTTCTGTAATGAGATAGTCTATATTTTTTAAGGGGCATAAAACCATGGGAAGTGAAGAGTCTAGCTTTTCTGCGATGGTAATGATTGCCAGCTGCCTGGCGGACCTGAGCATGGCTTTTTTTACCTGTGCTACGGACCAGTCATTTTCTGTCAGACCATCTTTGGGGTCTATCCCATAGGCACCCAGCAGGCAAATATCCACTTTGATTTCTGCCAGTTCGGCAATGGGCTTCTCGCCAATATTAATTTGGGAAGACATATCTAATTGACCGCCAATTAATATAACTTTGAGTAATGGATGGGTGGCTAGTTCAAGCGCCATTAATGGACTGACGGTAAAAAAGGTAGCCTCCAGGCTGTCCGGTATCTGACGCACCAGCTCCAGCATGGTGGTGCCGGTGCCGATCAGAATATGGGCGCCGGGACGCAGTAATTGGATGGCTTTTTTGCCGATCGCTTTTTTGGCCTCATGGGCATAGGTTTTACTTTGCTGGATGGGATAATGATAAGATCTGGAAAGGGCGCCACCATGAACTTTGATAAGTTCACCGGCATCTGCGAGTTCTGCCAGGTCCCGACGAATGGTATCTTCTGAAACATTTAATTTTTGGCTTAGTTCTGAGGAAAGAACTTTATTGTGCAAATTAATCTCCTTTATGATAAATGCATGTCTTTCATTTTTAAAAAGACCAGTCGTTGGTATTTCCATGTTCTTTCATTTTAAGAATGTAACTTCGTTTTTAGTAAAACAAGTTCCTGCAGTTATGTTCCAGGCAACTTAGTAAAAAGTATAAACCTGCATAAAACCGCTAAATAAAAGTACGATATTTTATTATATCAATCGGATTAATCATCAGCTTTACGATTTAAAAAGCAGGTGCGCCAAACAAAGATATTGAATATTTATGATAAGATATACCCCTATTTATAAGCAGTAATCTAACAATTGGCGTAGGAAGTCACCCGGATACCCTTTTAAAAGGAGAAGCGCATGTAGACAAAATTGAAATAGCCGTTAATCAGTATTTACATAAAAAGATTGCCTTTTTGTGCAGGGTTAAGTAATTTTATGGTACAAAGCTGCAAAGCCGCGGCGCTTGATCGTCCAATTTTATTGTATGCAAACTCTTGTCAACCATAATTTGTAAAAATGTGCGGTCATTTTATGCATCAAGCTGTTGTTAACCTGGTTTTTACCCTATCTGTTCCTTGGGCGGGTAGCAGCAATATTGATACCTCTAAAGCTTGTTTTTATGAATCGTAAACAACATTTGGTTTTTGCAGGCGCCTGTATAGCCATTTTGCTTTTTGGGGCCGGGATTACGATGCTCGGGTCTGTAAAGCAGGCCTTAATGGGGCGTTTTGTGTTGGATGAAATGGGGGCCGGCACTTTATTTTCTATACTGCCATTAGGTATTCTTTTTGGATCCCTTCTCTTTGGGCCGGCTTCAGACCGGTACGGTTATAAATATATTTTGGCCAGTTGTTGCTTTAGTATGTTTTTGGGTTTTGAAGGGGTTGTCTATGCTACCTCTTTTGGACTGCTCAAATTAAGTGTTTTCTTGTTTGGATTGGGCGGCGGAGCAATCAACGGTGCTACGAGTGCCTTGGTATCGGATTTAAGTGAAGACGGTAAAGGGGCTAATTTAAGTGTTTTGGGTGTTTTCTTTGGTCTGGGTGCGCTAGGGATGCCACTTGTTCTGGGCGCTTTTGAAAAAGTTGTGCCTTATGAAATCATTATTTCTATAATTGGTGGTCTTTGCCTTTTGTCGGGGCTGTTTTATTTAATGATCGGGTTTCCGCCAGCTAAATTGAGTGGTGGTTTTCCAATAAAAGAAGTCCAAAAATTATTGCGGGATCCGGTCCTTATTATGATCGCTTTTTTTCTTTTTTGCCAAAGCAGTCTGGAATCCATAATTAATAATTGGAGTACGTCTTACCTGATCGGTGTGAAACAGTTTGCCGGGAACCTGGCCTTATTTGCCCTGTCTTTATCTGTCGTGGGAATGACGGTAATGCGGTTGCTTTTGGGAAGTGTTTTAAGGAAGTGCACCCAGGATAAGCTATGGTTAGGGGCCTTTTCGCTGCTGATTTTGGGCTTGAGCCTGCTTACCTGGGGCAAGGATCGCTGGATAATCATTGGGGCACTTGTGCTTATCGGGGCCGGACTTGCTGGAGGGTTCCCGCTTATGTTGGGTATGGTTGGCCAAAGGTTCAAGCAGCTTAGTGCAACCGCCTTTGGTATAGTACTGGTTTTGGCCCTTGCCGGCAATATGCTGGTCAATTATTTGATGGGCCTTATTGTTCAATACGCTGGGATTCATCTCATGACCGTGGCCATCCTGCTAGAATGGCTGGTGATGGGTGTTCTTTGCTTTTGCATATTACGCAAGAATCGCCTAGGCTAGTTAAAAGGTTTAATTTTTGCTGGTAGAAATGAGTGGTGGCCTGAGGTAGTAAAATTTGCCGGGCATGACAGCTCTTAGTGGGGAAAACTTTGCAATTCTCTTAGAAATAAACTAAATAGACGACTAGAAGCTTTTGGAAAAAGTTTATTTTTAAGCAGATCATTGCAAGACAATGTAAGACAATGCATCAAAGTCATACAATTTCATATTTATAAATCAGATTCCTGGATGAAAAAATTTTTAAACTGGTCTTTACTTCTTCCAATCGTTGCCTGGCTAGCCTATTTTTTGGGTTGGGCGGAAGGCGCCCAAATAGTTCAGATCATCACTGGTGCTTTGCTGATCGGAGCCGTGCTGGCCGCTGTGCATCATTCAGAGGTTATTGCTGCGCGTGTCGGAGAGCCCTTTGGAACAATTTTATTGGCTGTAGCGATTACCGTGATTGAGGTAGCGCTGATCATTGCACTAATGATGTCTGGTGGAGAGAAAGCGTTGTATTTGGCAAGAGACACTGTTTTTTCGGCGGTAATGCTGATTTTAAATGCCATCATTGGTATTTGTATCCTGGTGGGGAGTGCCAAGCATTTTGAGCAATCCTTTCAAAAGGAATCCGTTAATACTGCACTGGTAAGCCTGATTGCTATTTTGGTGCTGACGTTAATTTTGCCCAATTATACAACCAGTGTCAGTGGACCACAGTATAGCGAAGCGCAACTGATTTTTATTGCCTTTGCCTGCTTGGCTATTTACGGGACTTTTCTGCTGGTACAGACCGTGCGACATAAAAATTATTTTTTAAATCAAACAGAAGGTGGAGAAGAAATCATCGTTCATGGGGAGGTAACCCCGACGAAAACAAAAGTGACACTTAGTCTTATTTTTCTGTTGATTAGTCTGGCGGTGGTTGTATTACTGGCCAAGGCTTTTTCGCCTACCATTGAAGCTGCTGTTATTGAAGCGGGTCTTCCGACTTCTTTAGTGGGTGTGCTGATAGCAGCAGTGGTATTGTTACCGGAAGGGATGGCGGCGATTATTGCTGCCAGAAAAAATAATCTGCAGGTCAGTCTCAACCTGGCGCTCGGTTCTGCGCTGGCAAGCATTGGGCTGACGATTCCCTCAGTTGTATTTGTTAGCCGATTGTTTGGGTTGAATGTTGTATTGGGCTTGGATACAAAATCAATGATTTTATTGGGATTATCGGTCTTTACGGTTATGTTGTCTCTAAGTAAGGGCAAAACGAATATCTTATATGGGGTGGTACTGCTGGTCAATCTGGTGGCTTATGTATTTACTGTTATTTTCCCATAACAAACAGACATCGTAAATTTGGGAAAAGACGGTTTTACTTAATCGGATAAAGGCGTAAAAAAAGAGCTAAAAAGGGAAAATCATGAAAATTGCACTTGCAGCTGCTCCCATTCCTAAGGGATTAAGTCAGGGGCTGCTAAATCTGGAGCGCTTGGTCAGACAGGCTGCACAACAAGAGGCAAGAATTGTATGCTTTCCGGAGTCATATTTGCCGGGTTATCCAGGCATGGGTTTTGACCCTGAAGATCTGTCGCCCAAGAAGCTAGCGAAGGGTTTAGAACGCGCAAAGGCCATCGCCCGCCAAAGCAGTATCGCTATTATTCTTCCCATGGACGGTTTTGTGGAAGGAAAACTGATGAATCTGGTTTACGTAATTGATTCCAGTGGAGATGTTCAGGGTTTTCAAACTAAAAATCAGTTGGATCCAAGTGAGGATGATTACTGGACAGCCGGGACTGAAAGGCAATTATTCCAAATAGATGATTTGACCTTTGGTATTGTTATTTGTCATGAAGGGTTCAGGTACCCTGAATCTGTGCGTTGGTGCGCCCGGCGTGGGGCGCAGCTGGTCTTTCATCCGCATTTTGGCGGGAGTAATATTACAGGAGAAACATTGACGACGTTTCTATCGCCCCAAAATCCTTATTATGAGAAGGCCATGATGATGCGTGCTTTGGAAAATGGAATATTTTTTGCCAGTGTAAACTACAGCTCAAAATATCCCGAGTCTGCCAGTGCGGTGTTTGCGCCAGATGGTACTTGTCTTGACTACCAGCCTTATGGAAAGGAAGGCGTATTGGTGGTGGACATAGACCTGCATCAGGCCACAGGTATTTATGCCAAAAGGCTGGGGCCTGATTTGTATAAAGATTGATATACGCTACACTGCTGGTAAAGCCGGGCATCCGTTCTTTTTAGTTTTTGGGCCTTACTGCTTTTAAGGCAACTGTTCAAAGCCTTCCCATTTTACATTCCACTGCCCGTTTTTGGGGAAGCCGAGATTGTGCTCAGGGTCTTCCTTTGACCCGGCACACATCAGTGCGATAGCAGAAAGCAGTGCTCCATTCCCAGGTAGATAGATCGTAAGCCTACCGTCTTGATAATTATGTCCATTTACTAAGTAAGTGTTGGTCTTTACATCTTTGAATAGCGCATTGATGGCCTCTTCGGGCTTATGTAACCTGGCTGCAGTCATGGCTACCATGGGGAAATCCCAGCCCCATGTGTGTTCCCAATGCCAGACTTTTTTTACCGTATCAAAGGTCTTACTCATAATAGCGGTGTCTACAGTACTTCCTGCCGGTAGCATGCTTAGTGCCATAAGAACCGCGGGATGATCGATCGTATAAGGACTACTAGGAGAATAGGAATCAGCAACATCCTCGGCGCCTTTGTATAGGCCGTTTTGTATAGATAAAGGTGCCAGGTGGTCTATTACTTCTTGCCAATCTGCATTTGGCTGAAGTTGAAGCCTTGTGCGCCAGTTTTGCGCCGTTTGAAGCGCCCATTTCCAATATGCCAGTTCATAAGGGGAATTAAATGTCTCGGAGGCCTTGAAACATTCCTGAGCAGGGATAATCCCTTTGCCTAGGTTAAACCGTCCGGTCAGGCTGTCGTAAGTGGCAAAGGAGGCCATAAAATCTGCGGTCTGAAAAACGAGATCCTGGTATTTTTTCATAAAATCCAGGTTATGCGTATCCTGATAAATCAATTCTGCCAGATAGATCAGATGCGGCTCTTGCCAGATAAGGAAGGAGCCGACATTGGAGGAGGTTTCCCGGCCTTGATTATCGGTCATCTTGGGCCAGCGAAGGCCTTTATAGCCCTGGCGTTCTGCAATCGCTTTAGCGGTGCCTTTTGCCCGGGTATACCAGCTTAGTGCAGGTGAAAGCAACGCTGGCCTACCCCATAAGGCCCACTGGGCCATATGCCACCAGATCATTTCCATATGGGGTTTGCCATACCAGCTATTATAAGTCAAACCGGTTTCCTGGGGCGGATTATTGCCAGCCTCCTGAACCCTTAGTAGATATTGAGATAAGACCACTCTTCTCTCCAGTTCAAAGGCTCTTTTATCGGTGCACTGCCCAAAATCTACAGCAGCGCCTGATTGCCAAAAATGTTGCCAGCCGTGGATACTATGACTCTTTATCGCCGCGAAATTGAGCGCAGTACTAGGGTTTAAAGAGGAATTATGACTAGGCTGAAATCAACAGTGCAGGCAAATGTCGCCTGGTTTGTGTCTGGAACCAGCAGAAAATCATTCTGGCCTTTTTGGGTGACAGCAGCCTGGCCTTTCCATGCGGCGATGACGTTATATTGTGTGGTGTCTATTTTTCTAAGGAAGATGGCTTGGCCATCTTTTTGAGAGAGACTGGTTGTATTGCCTGCGTAATTAGCATAATTAACCGCCTTGTCTGCAAAACTGGTCATTGGGGTCGGGTATCGAAACCGGACTTTTATGCTGCCTGTCTTTAAGAGGGCTGATTTTATCTGAAAACCAATAGCGTCTTTACTGCTGTCGGCACAAGTAATGACTTCTACCGGGGTGCCTTCCAGTTTGAACTGGCTGGTTATTATGCCAGTCCATAGGTTCAGGGTTTGATTGATGTCTTTAATGTCTAAGAGTGTTGCCTGGGATCCATCTTTTTTGAGCAGAACTAGCCCGATATTGCCCAGCTGAATGCGCTGTGGATTGGCTCTAAAATAGTCCGATGCCAGTTTGCCGCGGCCTGTCTTTTTCTGAACAGAATAGAGCGCCGGATGATTGCCATTAAAATTAAAGGTATCCAGGGTTTCCTTAAATGTTAGGTGTTTGTCGTTGGGGAAGCTGTGCCAGCCCCACTCGGACTGTGTCCCTAGTGGGACTCCATTGGCGTACGCTACCGGGAAACTTTGAAGTCCGGTTACATCCACGGTATAGGCAAATTTTCCGTTACCCACTGTTAGTGACCCCAGGGTGTCGACCTCTGTTAGGTGCACATCATGGCGGGAAACAACGGCTTTTCTGTCTATTTTATCTTTCCCGTTATTGGAATTGGAATGCGCCCCGTGACAGGAGATACAAAATAGCATTACAGCTCCGATAGTAATAAGCTTCATGGCCTTTTTAAATTTTATAATACAAACTAATTGCTTTTGGATAAGCATTAGATTATCAAACCCTACGAAACTAACTAAATTAAGGGCATTTTTATGGATTACCCATGGCAAATTGGTGCTAATCACAAATTTGGGCAATAGTTGCGAGTGAAAATGAAAATATTGGTTAAAGCCTGTGGAGAATGCCTTTGCAATATGCTACAAAGCTGCAGAAATAGTCGGGTGTTTTGTACGCGTCTTGACTTAAAAGGTGAAAATTCTTCGAAGGCAATTGGGCGTCATTACCAGGGCAATTTCACGAAAGCGTTTTCGCAAATAAATACGGGGCGTTTAAATTTTGTTATGTTAAATAATGTTATTTTTGGCTTAATTGTAATTTTTACAAATAACGACACGAAAACCAGAATGATAAATGCGATATGCATCTTGAAATTAAAACGTCATTATCCAACAAACCCAACCTTAATAAAACTAAACCCTTAACTATGATAATAATAAAATGTAAGCGTAGGCCGCAATGCCGACTGGCGGCAGCCATTTTTCTGTTACTAAGTTTATTTGTTGCCGTGGGTGCAAAAGCCCAGGTAAAAACCATTAATGGAACCGTTTTGGATGATAAGAATCTCCCGGTGGTGGCTGCCACAGTCAAAATAAAAGACAAGACTGCGGCTACTGTTACCGATAAAGAAGGCCATTTTGTTGTTGCGGCCGAGCAGGGAGATGTCCTGGAAATCAGTGCCGTTTCATTTTCATTGGCACAGGTTGATGTGACAGATGCATTAACTTATCGCATTCAACTGGTTCCTTCCACGAAAATCTGTCTGATGTGGTGGTGATCGGTTATGGCAATAATTCTAAAAAGACATTATCCAGTGCCATCACCTCCATAAAACCAGACGAGATGAATAGGGCCGTCACAGGAGATGTTGGGCAGTTATTGCAGGGCAAGGTGCCAGGGCTCAATATTACCTCCAGTGGAGATCCTAATGCCTCTGCTGCCGTGGTGCTGCGTGGCGCATCTACGATTAATAGTCCCCAGGGCCCTTTTTATGTGATTGACGGAATTCCCGGTGCAGATATTACTACTGTCGCCTCCTCTGATATCGCTTCAGTTGAAGTGCTAAAAGATGCAGCCGCTACGGCCATCTATGGAAATAAGGCGTCCAACGGGGTTATTATTATTACAACTAAATCCGGTAAAGCAGGAAAAACGGTCGCATCCTATGATGGATATGTTGGGATGGAGAAGGTTTCCGGAAAACTGGACGTGATGAATACCAGCCAGATTAAATCTTATGTAGAGGGCAATGGCAACGCAATTTCCCCGGAAAATGATCTGGGTTTTAATACGGACTGGATGAAGGCCATAGAAAGGTCTCAGGCGATTTCTCACAACCACAATATTTCTTTTAGTGGAGGCAATGACAAAAGTAATTATAGTGCCAGTCTGAACTATCTTGATAAGGAAGGGATTCTACTTAAAAGCAATTTGAGCAGACTCATTGCCAGACTTAGCTTACGTCAAAAGGTTTTAAATGATAAAGTCAAGCTGGGGTTGAATATAACCAACGCCAGTAGTAAGGCTGACAATACTCCACTACGTAATGTGGTATTGCAACAAGCGGCCAGACATCTGCCAACTTCACCAGTATATAATGAAGATGGGTCCTATTTTGAGAATTTTAATACACCGGGCTATTACAATCCTGTTTCTCTGATCAATAATGCAGAGGATAACACAAAATACAACACATTAATGGGTAATTTTACCATTGAAGCTACCTTGCCGTGGGGCTTCAAATATAATGTCAATGCAGCCTACCAAAAATACACGTCACTTCATGGCGAGTATTATAACAGCTATTATTCTGATAACTATAAGTCAGGTTTTTACAGCAACCCAGACCCTGGATTTACGACAAAAGGCCTGATAACCTTTGGAGAAAGCGGAGCGGCTTATCGTAGTGCTTATGAAAACAACTCGACCACCATCGAGTCTTACCTGAGTTGGGATAAGGTACTAGACAAACATTCCATTACCGCTGTGCTTGGGTATTCCTGGCAACAAAATAACTCAGGTGATGGGCTTCAGGCCAGCAATACCAATTTTGTTTCAGATTACACTAGCTATTATAATCTGGGATTGGGTAATTACCAGACTGTGAGCGGTTATAATGTCAATTTTGGCAATACCAATTATGAAACGACTAAGTTTATCTCCGATTTCTTTCGTGTTAATTATAACTACGACGGAAAATATCTTTTTCAGGCCTCTGTTAGAAGAGATGGAAGTTCAGTTTTCGGTACCAATAATCAGTGGGGTTATTTTCCTTCCGTATCCGTGGGTTGGAGAATTGATCAGGAAAATTTCATGAAGAATCAGCATCTGTTTAGTGAGCTTAAGCTGAGAGCCAGTTATGGGCAAACCGGGAATGCCTTTGGTTTTGGGGCCTATACCGCTAAACAGCTTTTTAGAAGCTATGGCACCTATTATAATAATGGGCAATATGAAACCGCAATAGGCGTGGCACAAGGCTCCAACCCTGACCTTAAATGGGAGGTTACTTCTACAACCAACCTGGGGTTGGATTTTGGGCTGTTTGGCGGAAAGTTGACGGGAACTATAGACTTGTATAATAAGATCACCACGAATATGATATTCTCCTATACAGTTAGTAGTACCATTGTGCCAGGAGGCGTTGTTTGGGGAATGGAGGAAAGGTTCGTAACCGTGGGATAGAATTAAGTTTAAATGCTACACCTGTTAAAACAGGCAACTTTTCCTGGAACACAGGGCTGAACCTGGCCTCCAATCAGAATATGATTCTCAATATGGAAGGACCCGCTAAATATGGTGTCAATTCTGATTCTATCCGTTATACGCAACCTGATGGCCCGGGGCAGACCAACAGCACACTTCAAATATTAAAGGTAGGCTATCCGATCGGGGAATTCTTTACATTACAATATGAAGGCAAGGATGCTGATGGAAATTCTCAGTTTAGATCTAAGGATGGTTCACTAACTACATCACCTGATATTGGCGCAGATTATGTTTATGCAGGTAGCCCTCATCCGAAGGTGTTATTGGGTTGGACCAACACGATTAGCTATAAGAATTTTGATGTGAATTTCTTTTTCAGGGGTTCTTTTGGCAGTAAAATTTTTAATGTTACAAAAGCAGACCTTTCTTATACGGTGAATGCTGCTGTCAATAATATCAGCACTTACGCTAAGCAGGATAAAATGACGGATGCTAAAAATAATGCATATTCTACTCGTTATATTGAGAGTGGGAACTATGTGCGACTCGATAATGCGACACTTGGCTATAAAGTGCCACTTAAAAACACCGCAGCCATTAAGGGTCTTAAGTTCTATCTGACAGCCAACAACTTGTTTGTTATTACAAAGTATACTGGGATTGATCCGGAGATCAATCAGGGCGGTGTGGGTTTAGGTGTAGATGGCAATAACTTCTATCCTAAAACCAGGACCCTGGTATTTGGGGTAAACATAGGGTTCTAAATCAATGTAATCAACCTTAAATTAAACAATGATGAAAAAGCTTTTAAAATATATAATTCCGGTCTTATTGCCACTGGCTATACTTGGCTGTCATAAATTGGATGTGACACCCAAATCCTTATATACGCAAGAGGTGTTTCCCCAGACGGAGGCACAGTTTCAGGCGCTTATCGGACCCGTATATACCAGCCTGCGCGGTCATTATGCGCTCACTTATTTTTTTATGCAGGAGTGCTCAACGGATGAATCGGTATTACTTGCTTTCGGAGGCAATTGGTATGACGGAGCCAGTTATGAAATGCTACACCGCCATACGTGGACACCGGATCATAATTGGACGACTACTGCCTGGAATGATGTAACAGGTCTGGTAGGTACTTGTAATCAGACGCTGTACCTATTGCGCAATGCACCTGATGGCGAGGCCAAAAGTTCGAGCTTGGCTGAGGTAAGGGCTATAAGAGCCTATGCTTATTGGGAACTAATGGATCTTTATGGCGGCGTTCCGCTGGACACCATCTATCCGAGTCCTGGCTTGCAAGCCAGAGCTAATCGCGTGGACGTTTTTAATTTTGTGGAATCAGAACTAAAATCTATTATCCCAGATCTTAAGACTGAAGTGGACGCGACAACTTATGGAAAACCCACCAGGTATTTTGCTTACGCGCTATTAGCCAAAATGTATCTGAATGCAGAAGTTTATACGGGGGATCAAAATACAACGAATGTATTGCAGCTTGTGATAGTATTATAAATTCTGGTAAGTATGCAATTCAGCCTAGAAGCACCTATCTTAAAATGTTCTATCCGGATAATGGTCCGACGACACAATCTGAGTTTATTTTTGCCATACCCTATGATCCTTCAACAACAGACGGGTATATGTATTATGGACGGTATGATTTGAATCGCAATCTGGGGATGAAATATGGCTATTCTGGTGCAACAGTCGGTTCCAATACGGATCCTGTTGTTAACCAGACAGCGGGAAACGGGCTGGTTAACAGTAAGCCAAGCGGCCCAAGGGCAACTTTATCTAGTTTCCTGAATTACTTTTTGAGGGATACCGAGGATATTCGTCTAAAACAATGGCTCTATGGTCCACAGTATTGGGAGGATGGCAACCCTATTATGGTTGCTACGACCAAACAAGGATATAATCAGTTTTATACGGGAGCCGATGCAAAAGACCCATATGTATATCACCTGACCATTGATACTGCCATCCAGCTACGTCAAAATGCATCCCTATTGGACTGTGGTAATGATGAAATCGCATGGAATCAGGGTGCACGAAATATTAAATTTTATCCAGACAATAACTCTGCGACCAGAAATCAAAACAATGATGTCCCCGTATACCGGTATTCGGATATCCTACTTATGAAGGCTGAGGCCATTCTTAGAGGAGGAAGCCCAACAGATGGGCAGACAGCCTTGTCCTTGGTAAATGAGCTGCGTTCCAATCGAACGACTGCTGCACCGTGGACATCGGTGAACCTAGAACAACTTTATGAAGAAAGATGCCGGGAATTTGCCTGGGAATGCCAACATAGAGATGATATGATTCGATTTGGCAAATTTGAGGATACTTATGGGTTTAAAACCAATAAAGACACCTATCGCAGAATATTCCCGATTCCGACAGCTGCCATTACCGCTAATCCTAAGCTGGATCAGAATCCGGGTTATGTAAAAAGTAATTAGATCAATAGATTAATGATAAGAGACTGTTTCAGGATATCGTTTTAGGCGAGTTTACATTAAGGGAAAAAAGGCCTTATTTTCTGAAACAGTCTATTTATCTTTATAATCGATTATTTAAAGGTCATCTAGATTCTTATTTCATTGGCAGGGAAACAAAAAAATATAGATCTTGCTCCAATTAAGCCGAAATCTCAAAGATTAAGCTCTCTGGATGCGTTAAGGGGGTTTGATATGTTCTGGATAGTTAGTGGAGAAGGGATTGTGCATGGCTTAGCCTCAGTGGTAAAGGCAAAATATCATCTTGTACAAAATAAAACGGATTACCAGATTGCCATTAATAATCATTTAAGTGGTTGGGAGCGTTTTATCGTAGGTGCCAGTAATCAGCTCCATCACTCTGTATGGAATGGCTTTAGTTTTTATGATCTGATCTTTCCACTGTTTATTTTTATAGCTGGCGTCAGTATGCCCTTTTCATTTAAAAAACATCTAGAACACCAAAATCTGACAGGGCAAAAAGGCAAAAAGGAAATTTACATAGGGCTGATCCGCAGAACGATTCTTTTAATTTTATTGGGTATGGTGGTAAACGGAGATCTACATTTTGCCAGTTATGCAGATACGCGTTTTGCCAGTGTGCTTGGCAGGATCGCTCTTAGTCTTTTATTCGCAGCCATAATTTATTTGAACACTAATTTTAAAAGCCGCCTTATTTGGCTCGTCGGTATTTTACTTGGTTATTGGGCCATGATGACTTTAATTGCTGTACCTGGATTTGGCAGGGGTAATTTAACGCCGGAAGGCAATCTGGCTGCATGGTTTGACAGGTTGTTTTTGCCCGGAAAATTACATAGGACCATTTATGATCCAGAAGGTTGGTTATCAACTATTCCGGCTGTAGGATCTGCCTTATTAGGCGTGTTTACAGGTGAATTGCTCAACAAAAAAGGGATCTCTAAAAATCTAAAAGCACTGTGGATTTTACTTGGAGGACTAACCCTTGTTTTGCTAGGCAGTATATGGAATACCGTATTTCCAATCAATAAAAACATGTGGACCAGCTCATTTGTGCTATATGCCGGCGGCTGGAGTCTGATCTTACTTGCGTTGTTTTATTATGTGATAGATGTGCTCGGGTTTAAACGTTGGTCGATGCCCTTGGTGTGGCTAGGCTGCAATTCTATCCTGATCTACATGGCGGCTCACGGAATAATCGATTTTAAATCCTCTGCTTATTTTATATTTGGGGGACTGCTGCATTTTATTTCCAGTCCGTACCACGACGCATTTATCTGGTCCGGAGTGGCGGTGATACAGTTTGTCCTACTCTGGTACTTGTATAAAAAGAAAATATTTTTAAAATTATGAGCAAGAAATATTTAAATAAGCGAATAATTGGCGTTTTGTTTTGTTGTGTTTTTATTTCTTTAGGTAACAGTAGCGTCAAGGCTCAACTAAACCTAAGGGCAGCCAAAGGGCTGATTGATAGAGTTATTGCTAAACATGCCGCTCAATTTATCCTGGAAGAAATTCCAGCGAATAATGGACGTGATGTGTTTGTCGTTGAGGGCCAAGGAGACAAAATCCTACTTAAAGGCAATAATGCGGGCTCAATCGCAGCTGCCTTATACTTCTATCTCAAGCAGGACTGTCATATTCAGATTACCTGGAATGGACAGCATCTTCCTTTGCCAGATAAGTTACCCGTACCTACAAAGTTGATCAGGCAAGAAACCCCTTATCAGTACCGGTATTATCTTAATTATTGCACCTTTAACTATACGATGAGCTGGTGGGATTGGGACCGCTGGGAAAAAGAGATTGACTGGATGGCCCTGCATGGCATAAATATGCCGCTAGCCATCACGGGAGAAGCATATACCTGGTACCAGGTATATAAGGATATGGGGTTTTCCGATGCTGAGTTGAAAGGGTTTTTCAGTGGACCAGCTTATTTTGCCTGGTTTTGGATGGGAAACCTGGACGGTTGGGGTGGCCCATTGCCCCTTAATTGGATGAAAAGCCATTTTGAACTCCAAAAGAAAATCCTCAAACGGGAAAGAGCGCTGGGGATGAAGCCGGTTTTGCCGGCATTTACAGGGCACGTACCTAAAGCGTTTAAAGAAAAGTTTCCGGAAGCAAAATTAAAGACCACAAACTGGCATAACGGTTTTGCAGATACCTATATTCTGGATGCCCATGATCCATTGTTTGCTGAGATAGGCAAACGCTTTTTACAAAAGCAAAAGGAGCTGTTGGGTACTGATCATTTATATTCGGCAGATACTTTTAATGAGAATGAGCCGCCAAGTGATGCTCCGGCCTATTTGTCAGATCTAAGCCGCAAAATCTACGAAGGGATGCAGAAGGCAGATTCGGCTGCGGTCTGGGTAATGCAGGGCTGGTTGTTTTTTAGTGACCGCCATTTTTGGCAGGCGCCGCAAACTAAAGCACTGCTAGAAGCCGTACCTGATGATAAAATGATCATTTTGGATCTGGCAACGGAAATCGAACCGGTTTGGAAACGTACTGAGGCGTTTTACGGCAAGCCCTGGATCTGGAATATGCTCAATAACTTTGGTGGAAATAACAATCTATTTGGCAGAATGGAAACGGTGGCCACGCAGCCTGCGGCTGCACTAAATAGTGCAGATAAAGGCAGGCTTTCAGGTATTGGGCTTACCATGGAAGCCACCAATCAAAATCCGGTGATTTATGAGTTGATGATGGATAATACCTGGCGCGGGGCGCCCATTGATCTGGATCAGTGGTTAAACACCTATATCCGCAATAGATACGGAGTTGTAAGTAAGCACGCCCTGAAGGCATGGGATATTTTACGCAAAACAGTCTATACGGTTCCTAAGGATAAATACAAGAGAGATGGTAATGAATCGATCATACAGGCAAGACCTACATTTGACTCGATGACCAGATGGGCCAATACCCGCCTGAATTATGATGGTAATGATCTGGTGCCCGCCTGGACGGAGATGATTGCAGCCATTGCTGATTGCAAGCGGAGTGATGGATTTAGATTTGATTTGGTAGATGTTGGCAGGCAGGTGTTGGCCAATTATGCGCTGATCCTTCAACAAAGGGTAGCTGCCGCTTATAAGGCGAAAGATAAAGTAGCATTCAGAAAGCAGGCAAATGCTTTTATAGCGCTTATTTCGGATTTGGATCAGTTGGTCGGAACAAGGCAAGATTTTTTGTTGGGCCCATGGGTGGCTGCTGCCAGAAAATGGGGAACAACATCTAAAGAGAAAGCATTGTATGAGCAGAATGCAAAAGATTTAATTACCTTATGGGGAGATAAGAACTGTCCATTAAATGAATACGCTTGCAGGCAGTGGAGCGGACTCTTAAGTGATTTTTATAAGCCGCGCTGGGAACAATTTTTCAAGCTGGCCACCGAGGCGCTTGAACAGGGCAAACCCATGGATATGGCCGGCTTTAATTCAAGCATAAAGACCTGGGAATGGAATTGGGTGAAACAGCGCAAGGATTATCGAGTAAACACAAAGGGTGACGCTATTCAGGTATCTGAGCAGTTGTACAAAAAATATATTGGTCAGGTTGCCGGGGCATTTTGATTATAATGTGGGGGATTATTTATTAATTCCCCTGGCAGAAATACCCGATTTACATGGCAGGTTAAATCAAAGAAGATAAATGTGTTTAAAGAAAATGAATAGAAAGTACAGTCAGGGAATAAAGATCATTTTAGCCGTTTTGCTAATGTCTGGATGGACGCTCCAAAATACCAGGGCCAATGGCGCGGTCCAGAAACATGTATATAACGTCCGTGAATACGGGGCTGTTTCAGACGGGAAAACGGACAATGCCTTGGCCATTCAAAAGGCAATAGATGCATGTAGTAAGGCAGGTGGAGGGCAGGTTTTGTTTGATGGAACTGACTCGGGTATGGGTAATATTTTTATGACAGGACACATAACCGTAAAATCTAATTTCGATCTCCATATAAATGGCGGCGTCAGACTACAGGCAAACCCTGATCCGAAGGTATATACCCTAAGCGCATTTAGAGCTAATAAGGCAGAGGGAACCATGTGGATCAGCGGCGAGCATATAAAAATTTTAGTATTACTGGTAAGGGAATAATTGATGGAAATGGAGTCTCGTTTATGGGTGCAGAATTGGATGATTCTTATGCATTGAAGCCGTTCGAAGAGGTAGATCCCAGGCCCCATGTTTTAACCTTGATTGATGGACAAAATATCAGAATACATAATGTTCAAATAGTTAACGCTGCTTATTGGACGATTCATTTGGTTGGTTGTGGAGATGTTGTGATCAGTGGCGTTTCGCTTATAAACAATTTAAAAGTTCGCAATAGTGACGGCATTGATATTGATCACAGCAAAAATGTAAGGATCAGCGATTGCCATATAGAAAGTGGTGATGATTGTATCTGCCTTAAAAACAGAAGGGAATATGCAAATTTTGGACGTTGCGAAAATATTACAGTAGCCAATTGCCTGCTTACGTCCAGAAGTTGCGCTATTAAGATTGGTTCCGAAAATATGGACACCATCCGCAATGTTGTTTTTAATAATTGCATTATCAGCAATAGCAATAGAGGCATTGGTATTCAGAACAGGGATGAAGGCGTCGTGGAAAATGTGCTTTTTTCTAATATGATTATTGAGGGAAGACTTTTTAGTGATGTCTGGTGGGGTAAAGCAGAGCCAATATATGTTACTGCCTATCGCCGGGCTATGTCTACTAATAAGGATGCGAGTATGAGGTTCCCTGATGGGGCTTTGCAAGGCCGTGTCGGAAAGATTTGTAATATCTATTTTACAAATATCAAATGTAATAGTGAAAACGGGGTTTATGTCAGTGGTGAATCATTAGATAAAATAGACAATATTGTATTTGACAATGTGGATGTGCATATCGATAAGACAACAACCTTCCCGGGTGGAATTTATGACCGGCGACCAGCCGAGGTCGAAGGCTTCGTTAAAGGTAAGACGGCAGGTTTTTATTTTGATAGAGCAGGGAAAATCACCGTCAGGAACTGTTCGGTAACCTGGGGAGAACATAAACCTGCTTATTATGGAGACTCCTTATATCAAAACAAAGTAAGGCGTCTTATTTGGAAATAGGCTATTAGCTGCTTTTATTCTATGCTTTTTTTGTCAGGTTGCCTGTGGAGGCTCTTTGGATTAAAGTAGAAGGTAAAATAACTGGATAATTGCTAGGTTGCGCGCCTTTGTTATCAATTAATTCGAATAATATTGTAGCGGCTCGTTTGCCGATTTCAAAGGCGGGTTGTGTTATTGTTGTAAGTGTCGGACTAAAAAGGTCTGCCGTTTTGATGGAAGTAAAGCCAATAAGTAGTATGTCATTAGGTATTTGCAGCTTTAGTTCCAGGCATGCCAAATAGCCGTGAATTGCCAGATCTTCTACCGAGGCGATAATGCCGGCTATGTTGCTGTCTTTTTGCAATATTTGTATTATTTGGCTGGTAATATTTTCTGGTTGTTGATGGCAATCCACAACTTTGAAATTATTGGGTTGGTTTATTAAACCAACTTCTTCGGACGCTTTTACAAAACCATCGTAGCGCCTGTTGCATACGCTTAGGCTATCCGAAGGAGATAAAAAGACTGGATGTGAGCATCCCATTGAAAACAAATGTCTTGCTGCAAGGTAGCCGGACTCAAAATCATTGGTCAAAACCTTGGGGGCTTCATAGTTTTCCAGATCACGATCAAAAAATACAAAAGGTATATTGCTTTTTTTTAGTAGGTCAAAGTGAAGGGTATCCGTAGTCTGTTTAGAAACAGAAATCAATACCCCATCAACTCGTCCATTGGAACAATGTTTTATTATTTCTTTTTCCACCTGGAAACTATCATGAGATAAATAAATAAGCGTATGGTATTGCATTAAAGTAGCAACGGTCTCTATGCCATTGATTGCCTGCGCAAAAAAGCTGTCAGAGACCTCAGGGATAATGACGGCGATGGTTTTGCTTTTCTGTTTTCTGAGGCTGCTGGCATAAGGATTAGGAATATACCCCATTTCGGCGGCAGCCTGCAGTACCTTACTTTTGGTGGTCGCACTTATTTCGTGACTATCCTTCAATGCCTTGGATATTGTGGATATTGACAGCCCCAAGTGAGCCGCTAGAACTTTTATGGTCATTTTACTCATATCGGTAAAACAAGGTTATTTGTTAATCAGTTAACAGTCAAATATACCTGAAAAATTGACAACCGGGTTTTTCTTTGCTATGGCGAAAAGAAAAAGGGAATAACCAGCCAGGTTTGGTGTAATGGTTACCTGAGTCCTTCAATAGTTCTGCAGGATTATAAACAATCATATCCTTTTTGATTAATCAGCCAGAAATTTGCAGATGTTTTAGTAACATTTTCAAATTGATTGGGCATTTTTATGAGTGATTGAACTGTCACCTTTTAAAATTGCTGTAATTGTTTTTTCTGGTTTTCCCGTTCTGAGTGCACGCTGCTTAGGTTCCATTAGCATCTCCTCCAACTTCTCGGCAAGGGTTTCCCCGCATTAGAAATTAATTGTGGGAAAGATTTGTTTTCCCCAAAACATAAGCTCTTATTATACTTTAAAGTAGTAACTGCATCAATAATATTGTCAAAATAGAGGTTATCACTTTTTATTGAAAATTGCTGTAGCTTTGTTACAGACAAGGGAAAATGTAAATTTACTTGGTTATCCACTAAAATTTTAGGGGTTATTATTAATTCCGAAGAATGCAGATAGAAAAGGGGGCTATGTCGTTTTTAAAAGACTATAATGAAAAATGAAAATTTGGCATGTTTACTTTCTGGATGACAGAAGTAAAAATTTAAATCTAATGCTTGCTTTAGAACTTCGGTGCATCGAGCGCAAAATGTTTTAGATAACCTTGAAAAAGAAGATTATAGTAGCGGACCCACTGTTCGCATTTGCCTACCTGGTACAATGTTATTAATACGTTTAAAAAAGAAATTGAAAATTAATTATGTTTGAAACAGAATTAGATATGTCGCTGAAATTCGAGCAATATCTTAAAGCTAATTTTGGAAGTACCTTTATCAAAGAATGTCAAGGACTCTTTGGCGTTCCAGATTTTCTATTTTACGTAAAACAAAAAAAGGAGACTTCAGTAATAGCTTTTGAATTAAAATTGAAGAATTGGCAGAGAGCTGCAAAGCAGGCATTTAGATATAAAATGTTTTCAAACACTAGTTATGTTGTTTTGCCAGAAGCCACTGTAGGAAATGCCTTAGCTAATATTGAGTTATTTCAAAAATATAATATTGGTCTGGCAAAATTTGATATGAATGGGAGTTTTGCAATACTATTTAAGCCTAAACCAACTCTTCCTTATTCTGAAGAGTTAAATAAGAAGGTGTTAAGTTCTGTTGATTTTTCTAGAAAAAGGACGAGAAACGCAGGGGTGTTTTTCGATTAGTGTATTATATAGATGGGAAGCGATCTCTTTATAATTAAAAATTCTATATTTTGATTATTAAGAGACCACTTCCCTTTTTTGATAAAATAAATAATTTTAAGAAAATACAGTCATGTACCTTTATTTAAACCTTACTTAATTGATTAAGGGTAGGACAAAAAGCAACAAACTGTCCGAAATAGCTCCGAACAGTTTGTAACTAATTGATAATAAAATCATTTTGTCGGGATGACAGGATTTGAACCTGCGACCCCACGCCCCCAGACGTGTGCGCTACCGGGCTGCGCTACATCCCGTTTTCCGGTTAGGTTGCAAATGTAAAAAAAGATTTGACAATAACGGTGTACTGTCAAATCTTTTCTGTTTTATTTTTCCATCTGCCTCTCCCTTTTCGGGACTACAGCGCAATTGATACCACTTTAAGTTTCATCTTGCCATTGGGCACACTGACTTCAGCGACATCTCCAACCGCTTTACCAAGTAACCCCTGCCCAATTGGAGAGGATACGGATAATCTGCCTTCCTTCAGGTTGGCCTCTTTTTCGGCTACCAGTTGGAAAGTGCTTTTTTTCTTTGTAGCCATATTGGTAAAAGTCACTTTAGTCAAAACAGATACTTTGCTGGTATCGATTTGGCTTTCATCCACGATTCTGGCGCTATGCACCAAAATCTCCAGTCTTGCAATTTTTGCTTCCAGGATGCCTTGTGCCTCTTTAGCGGCATCATATTCTGCATTTTCCCGGAGGTCCCCCTTTTCTCTGGCCTCAGCAATGGCGCGGGAGGCTGCAGGGCGCTGCACCGTTAGCATTTCGTGGAGTTCTTGCTTCATTTTTTCGAAGCTCTCTTTTGAGACATACATTACTTCACTCATGGGACATATTTTTGATTATGCACAAAAAAAATACAACGCCGCAACCAAGCTGCGGCGCTGTACATAAATGTTATTTCTACGAAGTTAAATCAAAATTTGTTAATAAATATCCAATATGATCCTTATTTGTGCGCCCAAAAACCGAGCTTTTCCAGGACCACCTGAGACATTTTAAAGAAGGCTTCATGGCTGTATCCGGCAATGTGCGGGGTCAATATAACGTTTGGACGACTGGCCAGGTTGTCGAGTATATCCCACTCCTTTTGCGTATAGGTATCAAGCTTTTCGTTTTCAAGCACATCTACTCCAGCGGCGGAGATTTTCCCGTTATCCAGCGCACGAATGAGCGCCTCCAGATCGGTGACTTTCCCCCTGCAGGCCGTTATAAAAACGGGCTTTTGTTCCATGGCATTGAAAAAGGCGTCATTTGCATAATGGAAGGTCTCCTCCGTTAGCGGTACATGCATACAAACAACATCTGCATATTTGAATATTTGATCAGGCTGTGCCTCATGGATGTAATCCTTGGCGAAGCCCTCCTTGTATTTATCATGTGCTAAAACTGTTACATTAAAGGGTTCCAGTAATCTGCAAAAAGCGCCTCCGGTATTGCCATAACCAATGATGCCAACGGTTTTGCCGGTGAGCTCTGTTCCTCTGTTGGCGTCACGGATCCACTTATGAGCTTTTACCTGTTCAAAGCTGCTGCTGATTTTGTTGAGTAAGTTCAGCAAAAGCCCTAGGTTGTGTTCGGCAACGGCGTTTCTATTACCTTCTGGACTGCTGACACAAGTGATCCCTTTAGATTCTGCGAGGGGTACGTCGATGAGTTCCATGCCACTGCCTAAGCGTCCGATCCATTTTAGCTGAACAGCCGCATCTAAAACAGGCTTATCGATTTTAAGCCGGGTGGTTACAATCAGTCCCTCTATCTCAGGAATTTTCTCCAATAATTCTGCCGGCGTAATGGCAGGTTGATAATCTACTTTAAAACCTTGGGCTTCTAAGGTGGATTTTAAAATATCATGGGCTTTTGCCGTAATCAATACTTTTTTTGTCACTTTATTTTATTATTTCAGTTTATAACTAAGCCCGGCAAAATCTGCTACACTGAGCTGTTCTGCGCGCTTACTAAATATATCTTCTTTTAGAAATTCAGGGTCAAACAAGCCTTTGACTGCGTTACGTAGCATTTTGCGGCGCTGGTTAAAGGCCGTTTTGACCAGTAATTTAAATTGCTTATCGCTTGAGACAGCTTCTGGGGTTTCCCTTCTGGTAAGTCTGATAACACCACTCATCACTTTAGGCGGCGGATTAAATGCTTCTGGGGGTACATCAAAAAGATAGGTTACGTCATAATTTGCCTGGATCAGCACACTTAATATACCGTAATCTCTGGAGCCTTCTTTAGAGGCGATTCGCTGAGCTACTTCTTTTTGGAACATCCCAAATACGGAAGGAACCAGGGCTTTCCAGTCAAGGACCTTGAATAAAATCTGGGAAGAGATATTGTATGGAAAATTGCCGATGAGGGTAAATTCTTTTTCAAAAGGCGGCTGCATTTCAAGGACGCTTTTATGTATAACCTTTCCCTCTAATGCCGGATAGGTTTTATGCAGATAGTCTACCTTTTCCTCATCCAACTCAACTGCTTTAAAATCAACACCTGTAAGCTGGAGCAGGTGCCTGGTTAGGGCACCTCCACCTGGGCCTACTTCCAGCAGGTTTTCAAAGGAGGTTTGACCGAGTGCCTGCATAATCTGATCAAGGATTTTTTCATCCGTTAGAAAGTGCTGGCCCAGGCCCTTTTTTAGGGTATAATCTTGCATAAAGCAAAGGTAAGTGATAGATGATCAAAATTTACAATAAATACGCTTCCCTTTAGGGAAATAAGATGGCTGGCAGGATTGTATCATCCAATAATTAAATAGAGCTTTAGTTAGGGTTATAAACCGCAGAAAGCATAAATGCCGACACGCTATTTATGCGGCCGGCATTTACTTGGTATGTTGGATTTAACGCTAAACGTGAATTATCTGAGTAACAGCATTTCTCTGTACTTAGGTAAGGTCCATTTTTCATTGTCGATCAAGTGCTCTAATTTATCAACATGGTAACGGATCTCATCAAAGAACTTAGCTTTAACCTGGCTATCATAGGCGATGGCTCTGGTGCGGATGTTCTCGATATTATTGGCCACCTTGCGCGCTTCTGTCATCTCGTGAATCTTCGTATAGATTACATGAATATGCTTAGATACGCGATTTAACAGATCTTGCTGGCTGCTGTAGCTTTGTTCATCCATACCCAGCTCTTTCAGGTTTTTAATGTTCTGAGCCAAGGTATTTTGATAATTGACGGCTACAGGGATGATATGGTTCAGCGCAAGGTCTCCCATGACGCGACCTTCGATCTGCACTTTTTTCAGATAGTTTTCGAGTTCAATCTCGTGACGAGCTTCCAGTTCACGGTGTGTATATACACCATTGGATTCAAAGAGTTCTTTTGCTTTATCTGTAGACAGTGCATCCAGTGCCAAAGGCGTTGTTTTGACGTTAGGCAGGCCGCGTTTTTCAGCTTCCTTTTCCCAGTCAAAACTGTAACCATCGCCTTCAAAAAGTACGCTTTTGCTTTCAACAACATATTTTTGAAGCGTCTGCATAACCGCGATTTCTTTTTTGCTACCACCTTTGATGAGTTCATCGACTTCTGTCTTGAATTTCTTCAGGGAGTCGGCCATAATTGTATTCAGGGTAATCATGGCATTGGCGCAGTTGGCCGAAGAGCCTACCGCGCGGAACTCAAATTTATTACCGGTGAAGGCAAAAGGAGAGGTTCTGTTTCTGTCTGTATTATCCAGCAGCAGCTCAGGGATTGATCTGTGCAGGTCTAATTTGAGGATGGCTTCATCCTGTTCATCAAATTTATCACCCACACGTTTTTCCAGATCGTTCAGTACTTGAGACAGATATTCTCCCACAAATACGGAGATGATGGCTGGAGGCGCTTCATTGGCCCCTAAACGGTGATCATTGCTGGCAGAGGCGATGGAGGCTCTTAAGATATCAGCATGATCATGAACGGCCTTAATGATATTAATGAAGAAAGTCAGGAATAATAAGTTGGTTTTTGGGGTTTTGCCCGGTGCCAACAGATTTATACCGGTATCCGTTGCCAGACTCCAGTTGTTATGTTTACCACTGCCATTAATGCCCGCAAAAGGTTTTTCATGCAGTAAAACTTTCAACTTATGCCTTTTGGCTACTCTTGTCATTACATCCATCAGCAGGATGTTGTGGTCAACAGCAATATTGATTTCTTCGAAGATGGGCGCTGCTTCAAACTGTGCAGGAGCTACTTCATTATGTCTTGTTCTTAATGGAATACCTAATTTGTAAGACTCGTTTTCAAAGTCGCGCATAAATGCGTAAACTCTTTCAGGGATGGAACCAAAATAATGATCATCGAGCTGTTGACCTTTGGCAGGTGCAGCGCCGAAGACCGTGCGACCCGCCTGAATCAGGTCAGGGCGTGCATTGGCCAGAGCTTCGTCGATAACGAAGTATTCCTGTTCCCAGCCGAGTGTTGGGGTGACTTTGCTGATGCTCTTGTCAAATAAATTGGCGACCTCAACCGCTGCTTTGGTAACCGCTTCCACTGCTTTTAACAATGGTGCTTTATAGTCTAGGGATTCTCCGGTATAGGATACAAATATCGTAGGGATGCATAGTGTCTTGCCGGCGTTTAATTCATAAATGAATGCTGGCGAAGAAGGATCCCATGCGGTATAACCGCGCGCTTCAAAAGTAGCACGGATACCACCATTGGGGAAGGAAGATGCATCTGGTTCCTGCTGAATCAGCGTTGCGCCGTCAAACTCTTCGATTGGGGTACCATCTCCTTTTAAAGTAAAGAAGGAATCGTGTTTTTCTGCAGTTGTACCAGTAAGTGGCTGGAACCAGTGTGTATAGTGGGTTACACCTTTGCTTTCTGCCCATGCACGAATGCCTGTGGCAATCTGGCTAGCCAGGTTACGGTCAATTTTCTTTCCGCCTTGGACGCTGGATAATAGGCTTTTGTAAGCTTCACTGCTCAGAAAGGATCTGGCTTTATCCAGTGTAAATACATTTTCTCCAAAAATAGCGGTAACTTTTGTATCAGCAACACCGGCTTTAGCGTTGTTGTCGCTGGTTAAAGCACTAATAGCGTCAAATCTCAAGGACATTGATTAATTTTTTGAATTAAAAATAAATTAATATCGCAAAATTAAAACTATTCTGGTGTATATAACAATCGTTAGTCAAAAAAGAATACATAAAATTTATCACAATATGTTTTAAAGGCCATTTCTAAGGGAGATTTAGACAAGATTTTTAAGCTAATGGCAGCTCCACTGTAAAAGTAGTGCCTTTTCCAAGGGTGCTGTCTACTTTGATCTTACCATTATGGCCTTCAATGATATCCTTCACATAGCTCATACCCAGCCCAAAGCCTTTCACATTATGTAAATTACCGGTATGCGCCCGGTAAAACTTTTCAAATACGCGTTTGACCGATTCTTTGGACATGCCAATACCATTGTCTTTTACTTGTATGATCAAATATTTGGCGGAATTGGTTGTGGTAATGACAATGCGCGGGGGCACATCTGATTTGGAGTATTTAACCGCATTGTCAATCAGGTTGTTGAGCAGGTTATTAATATGCACCTCATCGCCTCTGATCATATCGTTGGTGGCATTTAAATGCATCACTACCTCCCCTGACTTATCATATAGCTGCAAAGTAAAATTGTCTACCAGGTGACGAACCAGATCATGGACGTGTAAATCCTCTTTTTAAGATTGAGTTCCTGCTTTTCCATCAGCGCCGCCTGTAAAATGGTTTCCACATGTTTATTCATGCGACGGTTTTCTTCTTTAATAATGCCACTGAAATACCCCGATTTCTCTTTATTACCCTGTACTTTCTCATTCTGTAAGGCGTCCACTGCTAAAGATATAGTAGCTAGCGGCGTCTTAAACTCATGGGTCATATTATTAATAAAGTCGCTTTTAATCTTACTGAGCTTGCGTTGCTGGAGCATGGTACGCACTGTTAGATAAAAGGCAGAGATCGTTATAAGCGTCAGTAAGGCAGAACCAAAAAGTATCCAGGTCAGTGATTGCCAGGCCTGGCTGTTCAGATCAGGAATAAAGACTGTTAAAAACTCATTAGCCGTAACATAACCATCTTCCTGGCGGGCATCAATAGGAAAACTTTGGGCCGGTGTATTTTCCCTTAATACACTGTCTGTCACCAGTTTTTGAGCGAGTAATGCAAAATTAGGGGTTATCTGTTCCGGAATCCCGGCTGAACCTTGCCCATAAGTGATGGCATATTCTATTTTGTATTTATCGGCTTCATTGCGCTCCAGTGCTTTGTTAATGATCTGATTGACCTCGGATTCTGAAAAGCGTTGATTGACTTTAATACTAGGAAGAACGCTGCCATTAAAAGGAAATGTCAGACTCTGGTCTCTTAAGCGCATGGCGGCCGCTGAAAACTTGCCCAGGGAGTCGGCGGCATCCGCCGCTCCTTTAAAGACCCGGAAGGAGATTTTTTGCTCCTGGGTCTGTACAATATTTACGACCCAGTTCACCTGCAGGAATACAAAACCAACAAGGGAGAGAGCAACAAGTATTAAACTGACTGGAATCGCTTTTTTCATGAATGTGTATAATTGCTTTAATGGGATTTAGACTGCACCTTACAGCCGATTTGGGTTATTTCCACTTTTTTGCAGGCTTTTTTATTAAAGCAGGGGCCATAATAAAATAGTAGAGAAACATCCACAAGTCGAAAATAATGAATTTTGACCAAAGGTCTTGTTCATTTAACTGCTTCATAGCTTTTTTCCAGATAATCGCAAGAACAATCATCCTGATAGCGTAAATACTGAGCGCCATCCACCAGTTGGCAAGGATAATGGCCGCAATAAGGGCAGGATACACTAAAAATCCAGAAGCGCTGTACAGGCCCAATAAAAATTTTATCCTGGGTTTATAATATCTGGCAGTCGTATAATGTCTGTTTTTTTGTTTCATCCAGGCTGCCCATGTAAGTGGCGGCTCACTAATGGTATGCGCATCCTCTTTAATCACAATAGCGGTATTATTCTTAGTAGCCACCTTGCTGATAAACAAATCGTCATCACCACCTGGAATGTGATTAATGGAAGCAAACCCTTTGTTTTTTATAAAGAGCTCTCTTTTATAAGAGAGATTACGACCCACACCCATATACGGATGGCCGGCCAATGCAAAACTTAAGTATTGTAAGGCGGTGTGAAAGGTCTCAAAACGGATCAATTTGTTTAAAATGCCTTTTTTCTTGCTATAAGGTCCATATCCCAAAACAATGTCAATACCCTTGTCATATCCGTTTTGCATGGATTGCATCCATTTTTCGGAAGCCGGGACACAATCAGCGTCTGTTAACAGCAAAATCTCGTATTTGGCGGATTTGATGCCCATGGATAAAGGAAACTTTTTTCCTGGAATCCCTTGCGCCTCCTGCACTAAAGGCAGTATATGTAAGACCTTAAATTGTTTTTGGAATTCTTCCAACAAATATTTGGTCTCATCGGTAGAATTATCATTGACTACGATAATTTCATGGGTTGTTTGATAGTCCTGAACCAGCACGCCGGGCAGGTGCATCGCCAGGTTCTCTGCCTCATTTTTTGCACATATAATCGTAGAGACCGCATATTCCTGACTTGTCTTTTTTTCCTCAGGGGAAAAATAAGCCAATTTCCTGAAAACCAGCAGGTAATACCCCAGTTGTATGAGTACTACCAGCACCAAAATCCCCAACACAATCCACCCGATCAGACTCATTGACATTATCATGGCACAAAAATAAGCGTAGTTTTGATGTTACACTCTTTTTAGCTTGGATATTCTTTTAAAGGAGGGGGCATCTGCCGTTTCCAATACGAATTATTCTTTTGTGTTATCCATAAAACCGGTGATTATTGTATATTCGTTCCCGCAAAACACCTTTTTATTTGCAATCTGTCCTCCTGGCAGTATGTAATGAAGGGGCGTGTAATAACAAAAAGTACAAAAGACAAAAACAAGATAATGAAAGCTTTATCCAGGCTGACCTTTATATTGGCAGCCACCGCTGTGATCCCGCTTACTGGCAGCTCACAGACCACACAGCAATCCACAGAAACTATTTACAATCAGCATGAGGTCTTTGACCCCAGCTTTTTTACCCAGTCTGGAAACATGTATCGGAGCGCCAGTGGCATTCCGGGACCGGCCTATTGGCAAAACAGGGCAAATTATGAGATTCATGCCACTTTAAATGAGCAGGATACGACGCTTACCGGCGAAGTAAAGATCCATTATCTAAATAATAGCCCGGATTCTTTGCATTATCTGTGGCTCCAGATTGACCAGAATTTGTTTGCCCCTGATTCCAGAGGAGCCGCCACCACGCCCATCAGCGGCGACAGGTTCGATGTAAAAGGCTATACCCAGGGAGGGGAACATATTCACAGTGTTGAGGTGGCCTATAAAGGGAAAAGTTATAAAATTGAACCAGTTATCTCGGATGACAGAATGCAGCTTCGTCTGCCGGTAACCATCAGTCCAAAAGGCGGAGCCGTTGATGTTAAGGTCAATTATTCATTTTCGATCCCCCGTTATGGGGCCGATAGAATGGGCAGGCTTTACACCAAGAACGGCGTAGTATATGAACTGGCGCAGTGGTACCCCAGAATGTGCGTCTATGATGATATTAAGGGATGGAATACCCTGCCTTATATGGGTCTAGGAGAGTTTTATCTGGAATATGGAGATTTTGATTATTATGTAACTGTTCCGGCCTCCATGATTGTGGCCGGTTCTGGCGTGCTGCAAAATCCCGAGGATGTATTGACCAAGGCGCAGCAAAGCCGACTGAAAAAAGCCGCCGGTTCTGACAGTACGGTCAGTATTGTCAGTGAATCAGAAATCGGCACCGATGCAGCCAGACCTACTACAAAAGGGAACCTGACCTGGCATTTTAAAATGAAAAACTCCCGTGATATTGCCTGGTCTGCATCCAAAGCTTTTATCTGGGACGCTGCCCGGGTGAATTATCCTTCAGGCAGAAAGGGGTTGGCAAACGCTGTTTACCCTGTGGAAAGTAAAGGGGTACACCGCTATGGCAGAGCCACCCAATACCTTAAACAAAGCATTGAGTTTTATTCAAAACATTATTTTGAGTTCCCCTGGGATAATGCCACTGCTGTGGCAGGGGTAGCCCTGGGTATGGAATACCCAGGCATCGTCTTTTGTATGTATAATATTCAGGACGGGAATCTGTTTCATGACGTTACCCATGAAATCGGACATAATTGGTTCCCGATGATCGTGGGCACCAATGAAAGGCGTTTTATGTGGATGGATGAAGGCATGAACACCTTTATCAACAGTTTCGCTTCTAATTGGTTTAATGGAGGGGAATATGGAGATACCACGAACAGAGATGTCATGCAAATGTCCAGGGTACTTAAAAACAGCACGGATCCGCTAATCACTGCTCCGGAAAACATGGGTCTGAGAGATTATGGACAGTATTATTTTAAAACGGCCGTTGGAATGAAAATCTTACGTAATGTTGTTCTGGGGCCTGAACGTTTTGATTATGCCTTTAAACAGTATATTCATAACTGGGCCTTTAAACATCCCCAGCCTGATGACTTTTTCAGAATAATGAACAGCGCTGCCGGAGAAGACCTGAACTGGTTCTGGAAACAATGGGTATATAATACCTGGCAATTGGATCAAGCCGTTACCAATGTGCGACAAGCCACTGAAGATGTTAAAGAAGGGTGTTTAATTACGATTTTGAATAAGCAAAAAATGGTAATGCCCGTACTAGTCAGGGTTACAGAACAAAATGGAAAGGTGACCAATTTAAAATTGCCGGTAGAGGTCTGGCAAAGAGGGCCTAAATGGACTTTTAAGGTAAATACCACCAGTGCGGTAACTAAAGTAGAACTGGATCCGGATCATGATTTGCCAGATGGGGATCTGCAAAATAATGTATGGACTAAATAGTAAGTTTCCATTTTGAAGCAATTATCTCCAAGGAGATGCTAAGGGAGGTAGGGATGCAATAAGATAAAAAGAAAGCGAGTCGGTGCAACCATTGCGCCGACTCGCTTTCTTTTTTATTTAATCAAAACAGAGGTGTTACTATTTTTTCAGTCCAATTTCTTTTAAGCGTTCATCGAGATAGCCGCCGGCCGTAATGGGTTCATAGGCTTTTGGGTGCGCTTCGTCCACACAACCAGGCAGACAATCCAGACTCATTTCACTACGGGGGTGCAGGAAAAAGGGGATAGAATATCTGGAAGTATTCCATTTTTCTCGGGGTGGGTTCACAACCCGGTGGGTGGTACTGCGTAGTTTATTATTGGTTAGTCTTTGCAGCATGTCTCCAACATTCACCACGATTTCGTCGGGGGCAGCAGTGGCGGGGACCCAATCGCCCTCTTTTGTCATCACTTCCAGACCGTCGGCAGAAGCGCCAACGAGCAAAGTGATCAGATTGATGTCCTCATGTTGCTCGGCACGGATGGCAGATTTTGGCTCCTGGGTAATGGGAGGATAATGGATAAGCCGGATAATGGAATTGCCATTTTGGACATACTGGTCAAAATAATTTTCATCCAGTCCCAGATAAAGTGCAATGGCCGAAAGGATGGCCTGACCACTTTTTTCAAAGTGGCGGTAGGTCTCGTATAATGTGGGTGCTAAACCCGGAACCTCAGCCACAGCTACATTGGGCGGGTAATGCTCATCACTGATAGCGGCTCCTTCTACCGTCTGGCCATATTGGAAGAATTCCTTTAGATCCGGTGCATCAAAACCTTTCGCGTGCTCCTTCCCGAAACTGGTATAACCCCGCTGGCCGGCCAGTTCTGGTTTCTCATAACGACTTTTTACTTCTTTAGGTAGCGCAAAGAATGACTGCACATGTTTATATAAATCGTCAATCAGCGGCTGTGGAATGCCGTGATTTTTAACGGCTACAAAGCCCACTTGTTCATAAGCTTTACCAAGTTTTTGGACAAATGCGTCCTTTTCAAGCGGTTCGACTCCTAGGAAGTCAGAAAGATCAACAACAGGAATTGCCATAATATTTAATCGTTTAGGGGTATAAAATCAGGCATTAAAAATAGTTAATTATTGGTATATATAGATTGGTCTGGATGTTAAATCATGTTGCCAGACAGCGAAAGATTGAATGCGTTACTTCGGTGAAAAACAGACATTTTTACTAAGTTTTTAACAGACAGGTACAACAATTCATTTATATTTGCCCATTAAGTAAATCACCCCTCATTAAAAACAAACAGGGAAAACAATACAGAATGAAGAAATTTATCGGCCTTTTTACCATTGCCATTTGCTCTATGGGTATTTTGAAGGCACAGATTACTGATGTAACCCCTCCTGTAGCTGCCAGATCTAGTAATCAGGTATCAAAAGACAGTACCGCTCCTGCCATCGCACAGCCAGTGGAAACTGAAGCAGACGCGCAAAGGGCAGCAGATAAAAAGAAGAAATTTGCCAATATAGATTTGAGCCACAGGGGCGCAGATCATTTTATGTTTGAATATGGCGGCATGGGGCTTTCCGGGTCAACCAGTGATTTTGCGACCAAGGGCTTCAGCCGGGAATTCAACTTCTCTTTTATGCTGGATAAGCCATTTAAAACCAACCCACATTACAGCCTGGGGTTCGGCGTTGGCTATAGCAGTTCCAACCTCTTTTTCAATGGAAAATATGTAGATATCAAAGCAACAGGGTCAGAATTGCCTGTTACGACCAATATTACCGGTTCCTCTAATACTTTTAACAAGTTCAAATTAGTGCTTAACTATTTTGAGATTCCCGTTGAACTGCGCTATAGTGCCAATATGGAACAGCCTAATAAAGGCTTCAGAATAGCCTTTGGCTTAAAAGGTGGCCTGCTTTTAAATGCGCACACTAAAGGCAAAAATGAAATGACCAGTGATGGAAGCACCGTGTACGGCAAAGGTTATATTGAAAAGGAATATAGCAAACGATTTTTCAAGAGTACCCGTGTAAGTGGAACAGTTAGAGTTGGTTATGGCCTGTTTTCTGTATTTGGTACCTACCAGCTGACGCCACTGCTAAATACGGGAGCCGGACCTTCGCTGCACCCTTACAGCATTGGGTTGGGTATCGGCATCATGTAGACGGCTGAAAGGCGTGATTTGAGTGTATTATTGGCGCGCTTTTCATCAAATAGTATAATATTCAATTAGGATATAACGTTAAAAAGAGCAGATTTCGGGTTAATGCCGGATCTGCTCTTTTTTTGGAGAATGACTTTAATTTTTATGATAAAATTGCGTTCACAGAGGTCGAACATGTATTACAAATAGATTAACAAATGCTATCTTTGCCAAAAGTTAATTCAATTGATAGATAAACAAAATAAAATAGCGGAAGATGAGCGTGCGGTTTTGGTCAGCGTACTGCAGCCGGATCAGACCGAACAGTTGGTAAATGAATATTTGGATGAATTAGCTTTTTTGGCAGAAACAGCCGGGGCCAAAACAATCAAAAGTTTTATTCAAAGACTGCCTAATCCGGACAGCCGTACTTTTGTAGGTAAAGGCAAGCTGGAGGAGATCAGACAATATATTGTCACCCATCAGGTGGATCTGCTCATATTTGATGATGAGTTGACTGGATCCCAGATCAAAAATATTCAGGAAGTTGTAAAAATAAAGACAATTGACCGGAGTGATTTGATCCTGGATATTTTTGCCCGCAGGGCAAGAACAGCCCAGGCCAAAGTTCAGGTGGAACTGGCGCAATACCAATATATCCTGCCCAGGCTCAGAGGGATGTGGACGCACCTGGAAAGACAAGGTGCGGGTATTGGTTCCAGAGGCCCGGGAGAAACAGAAATCGAAACGGACCGTCGTATCGTCAAGGACAAGATTTCTTTGCTGCGCAAACGGCTTAAAGAAATTGAAAAACAAGCTTATACGCAAAGGAAGGACCGTGGTGAGTTTATACGTGTTTCTTTGGTAGGATATACAAACGTGGGAAAAAGCACGATCATGAATTTGCTGAGTAAAAGCGATGTTTTTGCAGAAAACAAGCTTTTTGCCACGCTGGATACTACGACGCGCAAAGTTGTGTTGGAAAATACGCCCTTTTTGCTGAGTGATACCGTAGGCTTTATTAGAAAACTGCCCCATCATTTGATTGAAAGCTTTAAAAGTACCTTGGATGAAGTGCGGGAAGCAGATCTGTTAGTGCATGTTGTGGATATTTCTCATGAAAAACATGAAGAGCAGATTGCAGTGGTCAATAATACGCTGCAGGAACTCGGAGCGGCTGATAAACCGATCATTACCGTTTTTAATAAGATGGATTTATATAAGGAGCGCAATTTTGATCAGTGGCTTCCCCCGGAGGTTAAGACCCAGATTCTGGAAGAGCTTTCTGATAAATGGCAAAATATAACAGAAGGGAATAGTATTTTTATTTCTGCTACTGAAAAGCAGAACATTGATTCCCTTAGAGATTTTCTGCTGACCAGGATTAGAGAACTTTATACCATCCGTTATCCTTATAAAGTACAATACTATTAACTACTTAAACAACATTTTTTGAACTATGTCGCTGTATAAACTAGCTGATCGGTTACAAGAGATTCGTTTTTCCAAAAACGGCTTATGCTCCATGGAGTTGGAAGGGCGTAAGATTACATTAGCCAGAAAAGGTGACCGGTTATTTGCATTCTCCGGAACCTGTCCACATGCAGGTCATGATCTGGCCGAAGGCTATCTGGACTCTAAAAACTGTATTGTCTGTCCGCTGCACAGCTACCGGTTTAGTCTGTCCAATGGTTTTGACAGCTCTGGAGAGGGGTATCATATTAAAATTTATAAAACAAAGCGATTGTCAGATGGCTGGTATGTTGACTTTGTCTAAATCTGATTGTGCCCTTTATTTGCGCAGGACAGCTGATATAAAATAAAAAAGACCCGGACTATTTGCACTTTAAGTTGATAAACTTTCTGAGCGACAGTCCGGGCCTTCTTTTGAATATTGATTGAAGCGTAAAGCTAATAAATTGTTGCCAGCTGCTTTTTTAGAGGATCAGCGGCATCATCAGCAGCAAAAGATCTTCATTACTGCCTTGTTCTGTTGGTTTAATAAGCCCTGCTTTGGCAGGCGTAGAAAGTTCCATTTTTACATCTGCACTGTCCGCAGCGCCCAACATTTCACTGAGGAATTTAGCGTTGAATCCAATTTGAATGGGTTCTCCGTCATACTGACATTCCATTCTTTCATCCCCTTCGAAATTATAGTCAATATCCTGCGCCTTTAATTGTAATTCACTGCCTGAGATAGAAAGTCCGACCAGATTGGTGCTCTTATTGGCAAATACATTGACCCGCCTAAGCGCACTGGCAAAGGCTGCCTTATTGATGGTCATTACATAAGGGTTCTCCGTAGGAATAACCACTTTGTAATCTGGGAAACGGGCGTCTATCAACCGGCAGATCAACGAGATGTTATCGTGCGAGACAAATAAATGATTATTGGTATAACTGATATCCAGCAGATCTTCATTTTCTGGCAGGACATTTTTTAATACGTTGAGCGGTTTACGCGGAACGATAAAATTATTGGTTTCTCCAGGGGATACATCTGTACGGCGATATTTAACCAACCGGTGTGCATCAGTGGCAACAAACTGGATTTCATTTAAGCCTAACTCAAAATAAACGCCCGTCATAGCTGGACGCAGATCGTCGGTAGAGACGGCAAATAAAGTTTTATTGATAGCAGTAAGCAAAGCATCACTGCGCATTTTAAAGGCGTTGCCCTCTTCGTCAGAAGGGTCTTTAGGGAAATTCTCAGGATCTTCACCAGGAATTTTGTATTTACCACTGTCGCTGGTAATCTCTATTGCGTAATTACGCTCAATGCTGAAGGTCAGTGGCTGGTCTGGTAAGGCTTTTAAGGTATCCAGCAAGATCTTTGCCGGTACGCAAAACCTTCCATCCTCATTGCTTTCAACGTTAATCTGTACACGCATCACGGTTTCAAGGTCAGTAGCTACCACAGATAGTTTCTTGTCCGTGATTTCGAAGAGAAAGTCCTCCAGAATCGGCAGGATGGTATTACTGCTGATTACCCCACCAATGTGTTGCAACTGTTTCAGTAAGGTAGAAGAGGAAACGATAAATTTCATCGGTAAAAATTTAATTGTTTTTAATGATCGGTCATGCCGAAGGCTATTGCTTATCAAAGCCTTTGCTTTCTGGAATAAAACCTGTCAAGTACCCTTAAAAAATCTTTCCGCTTACCGGTCATTTTTATGCTGTTCAGGCTAAACTGGGAATTATTCCTTCCAGGAGACATTCCTTCAGGTGCAATTTTACTAATTAGTAGCCAATTGATAAAAATTATTAACTAACATTGTTGAAAAACTATCCAAAAAGTTCAAAATTATGGACATTTTAGAATAATTAGGCATCTTTGGCGGGTAAAACGCCAATTTAAAAATCTAAAAACGATCTGAAAGGCCATGCCAACAAAGCGATTAACCCCGCAACAAGCTTCTATCAAAATAAAGGCCTACTGTGCATACCAGGAAAGGTGCCATCACGAGGTAAGGCAAAAATTATATGGGTACGGACTCTACTCGCAGCAGGTAGATCAGTTGATCGCAGATCTGATTGAGCAAAATTACCTCAATGAAGAGCGTTTTGCCCGGCTATTTGCCGGAGGAAAATTTCGCATGAAATCCTGGGGCCGGATTAAAATTACTCAGGAACTCAAACTTAGAAAGGTTAGCGCTTATAATATACGGATGGCTATGAAAGAAATTGAGCCTGAGGCCTATCACGAGACGCTTCAAAAGCTAGCGGAGAAAAAATGGGCGGAACTGAAAGGTAAAAGAATCGAAAAAACGGCCAAAACAACCCGTTATTTAATGCAAAAGGGCTTTGAACTACCATTGATCCAGGATATTGTGGGGGCTTTGCCTTAGGAACAAAGGGGCCAATCCATTGAGTGAGCAAAGATAGATACCTCAAATGTCCGATTTCTGACAAGACATTGTATCAATTAGTTGTATCAAGTGTATCAAAAACGGACAGTATTATTTGAGGGGGTAATGTAATAAGTGATTGATTATCTGTAAAGTATCTGATTGGCACAGGCTTTACAGATGTCTGAAGCATTCCTTTGATGGAACAACACTTTGATCATACAATATTTATATTATGCCTTTTTCACTTTGGAAATTTCAATCGCCTCAAAAGGAGCACATGCAGCCACCTATTCAGTCACCAATGCGGGTAGAGGGACAACCAGCAGACAAATTTTCATTAAAGGCTTTCCTCAAATTCCTTACCCGTTCCTACCAGCACGACTCCCTGATTGATTCTGAAAAAGGCTTAACCAGTAAGGCTTGTGTAAATAGTAGCGGAGCTTATATGGCTAAGCGGATGCACAACAAGCGGCAAGTGAGTAAAAAAGAAATAAGCCCGGCATTGCTGGCGGGCCTTCTAGCGGTGATGTTTGTAGGTGCTGGTTGGGTCGTGTTACATTCAACTGCAGGGCCTTTGATGCGTGCAGGAGAAAAGCTTTCCTGTGGCCTTTGTGTACCTATAGTCGGAAATACGGGCGCTTCAATACACAAGCAAGTCGATGCAGGAGGAGACGAGCCACCTTCTTTTTTCTTCGAATGCTTTAGCCCGGTAGTGGATTTACCAGCCTTGCAAGGCATTCTGGTGCCTCAAAATTAGGCTTAAGGACCTTCTTGGTTATTTTATTTGACCAATGACCTTGAGAGCTGCAGCAGTTACTGCATTAAGGGCAGGACCAATCTGCCATTTGCTTTTGTCCCGCTGGCCGATATAATTGGAAACGCCGCGAAGTTGCAGGAAGGGCAGGTGATATTGGAGCCCTATATAATGCAGACTGGCTCCTTCCATGGATTCCAGCATAGGAAGAGATTGCACGCCAGCTGGTGCAGCGTATGCCTGTTTTAAATCCTCGATTCTGGCCAGATCCGTTGTGATTTCATCTACGGTGATGGAGCACCCGGTAATGATTCCTGCTTTTTGTAACCAGCCCCATTCTTTTATGTGACTGTTAATCAATGCTTTTTGATTAAAAGGAGCATCTGACCCTCCTTGCAGACCTAAATCAAAAATGTCACGCCAATGCCCTTCGTTTACCCCCAGGCTGCCTAAATATTCACGTTGCACGGCGACCACTGTTCCAAGTGCCAGTTTTGAATCAAAACACCCTGCAATACCAATTTGTAACAGAAAATCCGGTTGATAATTGTACAGGTGACGATGAATATGAAAAGAGCTTTGCAGCATACCAACGCCGGTCGTGCAGTATTGAACCTGATGGCTCGTCCGGCTGAATAAAGCTTCATTTTCCTGCTTTTGGAGGGGTGCTAGCTCCAGCTCGGTGGCGGCAAAAATGGAAATTTTCATGAGCGGTTAACGTAACTTAATAATAGATTATCTGCTGCAATGTACGACTGAATATTGACAGAGTGTCAGTCATGCCCGCTAAAAATCCATTTGGTATTGGCTTTGCATTTATAGGGATTGGTAAATGCAAGACCCTGTTTTTAGTGTTTGTATATATACAAACGGCAAAAATGGCGGATTTTGCGGTTATTAACTGACAAATTAGATTAAAAACAAAAAAATATGGAAAAAGGGCAAATCAGGGTTCAGACGGAGAACATATTTCCCATTATTAAAAAATTCTTATACAGTGAGCATGATATCTTTTTGCGTGAATTAATCAGTAACGCAGTGGACGCCTCACAGAAAATCACCACCCTTTCTTCTATTGGCGAAGCCAAGGGAGAATTAGGCGAATTGCGTATTGATGTATCTATCGACAAAGAAGCGAAAACGCTGACCATTGAAGATAGGGGCGTCGGGATGACAGCTGAGGAAGTAGATAAATACCTCAATCAGGTAGCTTTCAGTGGTGCCGAAGAATTTCTGCAAAAGTACAAGGATGCCAATATCATCGGCCACTTTGGTCTGGGATTTTATAGTGCCTTTATGGTGAGTGACCGGGTAGAGGTTTATACCAAAAGTTACCAGGATGCGCCTGCTACTTATTGGAGCTGTGACGGTAGTCCTTCTTTTGAATTAGGACCTACTGAAAAAGAAAACCGGGGAACTAAAATCGTGCTGCATATTAATCAGGACAGTGAGGAGTTTCTGGAAGCTGATAATATCAGAAGGATTCTGGAAAAATTCTGTAAATTCCTGCCTATTGCTATCTTCTTTGAAGACAAGCAAATCAATAATACCCAGCCGCTCTGGATTAAAAAACCCAATGAACTAACGGATGAGGATTATAAAAACTTTTATAAAGAATTATATCCTTTTGGAGAACCTCCACTTTTTTGGATCCATCTGAATGTAGATTATCCGTTTAATTTGACTGGCGTATTATATTTCCCTAAGATCAAACAGAGCTATGAAATTCAAAAAGACAAGATTCAGCTGTACAGCAACCAGGTTTTTGTAACGGATGAAGTGAAAGATATTGTCCCTGAATTTTTAATGCTGCTCCACGGAGTGATTGATTCTCCGGATATACCGCTAAACGTAAGCCGTAGCTATTTGCAAGGCGACCCCAATGTGCGGAAAATCAATGGCTATATTACTAAAAAAGTCTCTGATAAACTGGAAGAGATCTTCAAAAGTGACCGTAAATCTTTTGAGGAAAAATGGGAAAGCATCGGACTGTTTGTTAAATACGGCATGATGACCGAGGATAAATTCCTGGAAAAGGCAGCGAAGTACTTTATCATGCAGGATAGTGTAGATAGCAGTAAATTCTATACGCTGGACGAATATAAAACCGAGACAGAGGCGACACAGAAAAATAAAGAAGGCAAGACCGTCATCTTATACACATCTGATCCAATCAGTCAGGATGCCTATGTTAAGGCGGCTACAGCCAAAGGCTATAAAGTGGTTCGCTTTGAAACCATCGTTGACAATGCATTTGTCAATAATATGGAAATGAAATGGTCTGATGTTCAGTTTACCCGTGTGGATGCAGATATTGTGGACAACCTGATTGATAAATCAGAAAACAATGAGAGTGTTCTAAGCGAGGATGAAAAAACAGCGCTTACGGATTTATTTAAACTGGAAGTTCCCGGACTGAATGTCAATGTAGAAATCAAAGGACTTAGCGCAGATGCGGCGCCCGTAGTGGCGACACGTCCGGAATTTATGCGCCGAATGAAAGATATGGGCGCAATGGGCGGCGGTATGGCTTCTTTTTACGCGACCATGCCAGATGAAGTCACCCTTACTGTCAATGGGAATCACCCCATCTATCAACAGTTATTAAAACTGGAAGATAAGACGGCCAAGGAAAAACAAACCCGCAATCTAGCAGACCTGGCGCTATTGTCCCAAGGACTATTAAAAGGTGCCGGACTGACGGACTTTATTAACCGCAGCGTCGAATTGATGGAAAATAAATAACCAGAGGCAATGTAAGGATTTGAATTTTCGATTATAAAAGTAAAAGGCCCGAATCATTTATTTGATCCGGGCCTTTTTGTCGACTTTATTGTCTGGCGGGAAACAGTGCAATTAGGAAATTAATTGCTTTTCCAACCTGGATTTTGTACCAGTGCTTTGTTTAGAATGAGATCTTCTACAGGAATCGGAAACAAGTACTGTTTGGTTTCATCAAAGGTTCTTCCATTTGGAAGGGTCTTATAATAAGGCAGGATAAACCCGTCGGAGCTAAGATAGATATCGCTGTTTATTTTAACACCTGGAAACTGGTTTTGTACGAACTTCATGCCTTCTACAGGAATTTCCAGGAAACGGCCGGCTTTCCAGCGCATCAGATCATCCCAGCGCGTATTTTCAAAGGCCATTTCAACGCGCCTTTCCCGACGGATCTCTCTAAGTAACGGGGCTGGTGTATAACCGCAATATTTGCTGTAGTTGCCGTCCAGCGTTGGGTCTTTAGGGATGTCTGCGATCTCCAGATGTGGCATACCGACCCGGTCTCTGAGTTTATTGATGGTGGCATCGATAACAGATTGACTTGCCTGACCAAGCTCAAAACTAACTTCGGCGTAATCCAGCAAGACCTCAGCGTAACGGAAAATCGGCGCCGCCTGCATTCCGTTGGTCACTCTATTCCAGTCCTCTGGGTCATTAAGAAACCACTTAGCCAATCGGTACCCTGTAGGACATTTATTGCCGGAAAGCCCGGGGATATTTGGCTTGGGGGCATTATCTGCACCCATTACACCTGTTGCCAGATCGTAAGTCCCAAAATTGGCGACCGTTTGGCTAAGCCTGGGATCTCTGAACTGCATTTCTCGCTGAATGGAATCTCTGCCAAGAAATACGCTACTGGTAGAGATGGGCTTTCCATCGGAGCATAGGTAGGCATCCATTAAATTGCGGGTGACACCAAATTGATGGCGGAGATTTTGTGCAAAATAACGGCTAAAGGCAACGCCCAACTCCAGATCGGCTGAATATTCCTTGGCAAGGATCACTTCCGGGTTACCTTTGTAGGTGTATTGAGAAAAGAGATTATGATAATCCTGATCAGGTTTGCCAGTAGAATAAAGACTATAACCAGCGGCCATCAGCTTTTCACAGGCATCCTTACAGGCATTTAAAAATGTAGTGCCGTCCAGGTTCAGTTCCTTATGGTATTTACGGAATGTGCCTTCATAGAGGGCGATTCTCATCTTAAGGAATAAGGCCATTTCTTTACTGATGCGGTCGGTCTGGTATTTAGCATCCGCTCTACTGGGCAGCCAGTTAATGGCTGTATCGATGCAGGCCATCACAGAGTCCATTACTTCTTTTCTCGGCGTTCTGGGTCCAAATAGTTCAGGTGAGTCAACATTGAGTGTTTTGGAAAGCCAGGGAACATCGCCAAAGAGTTTTACTTTTTTAAAATAATCCCAGGCTTTGAAAAACAGGATTTCACCGCCGTACATATTTTGGGTCTCTGTAGGGACATTGCCTCTTCTAAAGTTTTCCAGAAAATAATTAAGGGTACGTATATTGTCAAAATTCCAACCGCCACTACCCGAGCTGCCAGTCAGGTAGCCGATGTATTCATCGGCTGCCACCTTAGAATAGCTATTGGGTGCGGCGTTATCTGTAATTACATCACCATAGACAATGGCCGCCTGGGTATAACCGTAAGGGTTGATGGTTGCATCTCCGAAGCCATAACCAAAGCCAACTATATAATCGGAGTATATATCGTTACAGTATAATTGGAGGTCTTGCTGTGTGGTCCAGAATGTTTCATCGCTGAGTTTATCCAGCGGATATTTTTCCAGAAAATTATTATTGCAACCGGCAAGGACTAGCAGGGCCAGTAGTATTGTTATTGAATATCGTTTCATTTTTACTTAAATTTAATCTTTATAAGAAAATCAGTTTATCGTTCGTTTACTGGTTAGAAGTTTACCTGCAGCCCTACGGCCAGTGATTTAATCATCGGATAATTTGCGCTTAGCAGTTCAGGATCAAAAATATCAGGCACCTTGCTGTATTGCCATAGGTTATAAGCCGCGCCATAAAAGCGAAGGCGTTGTAGCCCTATTTTGTGGACGATTGCTTGTGGTAGCGTATAGCCGATGGTCAGGTTTTTTAAACGGATATAGGCTGCATTTTGCAAATAGCGCGTTTGAACGATGACGTTTTTACTTGCGTTTCTGTAAGCTGGATAAAGTGCACTTGGGCGCTCTGGCGTCCAGGAGTTTTCATAGACTTCCCTGGTACCCGTGGCGCCTAAAATAGCCCCCCAGAAAAGATTATCACTTATGTAGGCGTCTCTTTTGCCTACGCCCTGTAAGAAAATATTCAGGTCAAAGTTGTGCCAGGAAAAGTTGGAGTTGATCCCAAATTGATAGCGCGGTGTACTATTGCCGATAATTAAACGGTCCCCATGATCGGCCAGGGTGCCGGCGCCACCGCTGATAACAGAATCTCCATTCAGATTGGCATACTGCATATCGCCTGGATACCAGACGGCGGAGTTGATTAATTTTTGACTGGTCGCTTTATCAATCTGATCCTGGTTTTGGAAAATGCCAACAGACTGATATCCCCAGATTTCACCCATTTTTTGCCCCACATATAAAGTGCTGAGCAGTTTATTGGGATTGTTGTCAAATTTGGTAATTTCTGTCTGGTAATCAGATAATACAAAGTTGACACTATAATTTAAACCGTAAGAAGTCCTGTCTTTATAGCCAATGGATAAATCCCAGCCCACGGTTTTGAGCTCACCGGAATTTTTAGTAGGGGATGCCGCACCCAGTACTGCAGGATACTTGTCACCGTCCACCAAAATGTCACTAGTGGTTCTGTTATACCAATCAAAGCTGACATCTAATTTTTGAAATAAGGTCATATCCAGGCCGAAGTCCAGTGTAGAAGCTGTTTCCCAGGTAATATTCGGGTCGACCAGTCCCGGAGGATAAACGCCCACGGGGCGTTTGCCGTCAAATAATTGGGATACTTTGGCCGTAGTGCCATAAGAAGGGGTATAAATGTAATTAGAGACATTCTGATTGCCGATACTTCCGTAAGACCCCCTGAACTTTAAACTATTGAGTGTTGGTTTAAGGCTAGCCATAAATGGCTCCTCGCTGATGCGCCAACCAGCAGAAATAGAAGGGAAAAATTTACCTCTGGATTCTTTGGGGAATTTACTGGTCAAATCATAACGGCCGTTGGATTCTAAAAGATATTTGCCTTTATAATTGTAAGTAAGCCGGTAGAATACACCACGCACGGCCCAGGCGGAGGCGCCGTCGCTGGCATTTCGCTCGCCTGTTGTCTGATCGATTACCGGTACTTCCGGGGTGATCATAACATTGCCACTTCCATTCAGTTCATCATAATTATACCATTCCTGATTGAATCCGACGAGTCCATACAGATTATGGCCGTGCGTACTATAGGAATAGTCTGAATAAAGATTGATCAGGTATTGATTAAAATGCTGATCTGTTTTACTGACAGAGCTTGGGCTGGTATAGACATTGTCTGTATTTAGCCAGGAAGTTTCTACCCGGTCCAGAACGGGGATAATGGTTTTGCCTCTGTAATTGTTAGAGGTATAGGATACATCACCTTTTATTTTCCAGTCCTTTGTAATCTGAAAGGTTGGAGAAACGGCCAGTAACAGGTTCTCCGTATTTTGCTGATCCAGAGAACCGTAATCCATAAAAGACAGGATGTTATCGGTATACAGTCCACCCATGCCAAATGGCGCGTCCTCCGGTGTCTTTAACGGCATATTGATGTTGCGACCAGGCTCCTGGGCGAGCGCTCGCCACCAACCGCCTTTGCCTGATGGGTAGACAGGCTGTTTGTACTCGGTATTATAATAATTCGTTTTAAACTCCATGGTAAACCAATCGGTTATTTTGGAGCTTAAATTGAAGTTGGCGTTATAACGCTTGAACTTGTCGGTATTCATCTTGTAAATACCATCCTGACCCAGATAGCTGGCAGAGGCATAATAGGTTGTTTTTTCAGAGCCGCCTGAAAGACTTATATTATGCTTCATCATGGGTGTTGCGTTTTTCACAGCTTCATCGTAAGGGTTTTGATTGGCCACCCAGATAATGGAGCTGGAATCATTGCCAGCAACACTCATAATATAGGCAGGATTATGAAGAGGGTCTTTCATATAAGCCTCAATAGCGTCTAGCTTGGTCTGCTTATCAGTAGGAACACTCTGGTCGGTAAAGGCGTAGGCGTCATTGGTCGCTTTTTGGATCTCATAAGCATTGAGCAGATCCGGCCTTGCAGCCGGATGATTCCATTGAAAATCGTTGGAATAACTCAGTACAGGTTTTTCTGATTTTCTACCTTTTTTGGTGGTAATCAGCATTACGCCATAGGCTGCCCTGGCACCATAGATCGCAGATGAAGCAGCGTCTTTAAGGACCGTTACGGTGGCTACATCCTCTGGATTTACCTGACTGATATCCATTGGGATCCCGTCTACCAGGGTATAGGGGCTACCGGTCTGGATCTCAAAATTGCCACTGCTGTTTTTGGAAAAAGAAGTTCCACCACGAACATTGATGCTGGGCGTCGTGTTGGGACTACCGTTGGCAATGCTGATATTAACGTTAGGCATCAGACCTTGTAAGGCCTGCCCGATATTGGACACCGGTCTGTTTTCCAAATCTTTGCCTGAGATTTGTGAAACGGCACCGGTTAGATTGGCCTTCTTTTGCCTACCAAAACCTACAACGACCAGGTCGTTTAATGAAGTGGCCTCTTCTTGACGTAGGGTTATTTGTAGGCCTTCGCCGTAATCGGACGGTGCTTTCACCTTGACCTGCATGGGTCTGTAACCAATAAAAGTAAATTCCAGCATATCGCCCTGGTGAACGAATACGGAGAAATGACCATTTTGATCGGTAATTGCTCCTTTATTGGTCCCGGCTAAATGCACTGAAACGCCTGATAATGGGTTGTTTGTGGAATCGGTTACAGTTCCTTTTAATGGCCAGGATTTAGGTTGCGCTTCCTGGATATTTTGTGTTGCTTCGTTTGCCTTTCCCGGTAATAATGTAATCGTTTTCTCAACGATCTTATAAGAAAAGTGCTGATTTTCAAAAGCCTTTTGCAATGCCTGCTCTAAGGGGACCTGAATCAACGGCAGGTTTTTAATGACGGGTGCATTTTTAGTAAAGCATCATTAAAGAAGAACTGATAGCCCGTCTGTCGGTGTATCTCCCGGATAAATTGCTCTACAGAAATCTGTTTGCCCTTAATGGACACTTGTTGTGCACTGCTTTTTGCACTAAGGTGCAAACTAAAAGCAAGCATTAGGATGGTGGTAAATCGCATCATTAACCAGATTTGGTGCCTGGATTTTCGCCAGGTGGGGTTTGGAATCTTTGTCATATTTTTGATCAAGTTTTGGGGGTGAAAAAAATAAATGCGCGAACGTTTATCAGATCAGCCCATTACCGGCCGAAACACTGCCATGTTTCGGCCTTTTGTTAGGCTGAAATGTTGTTTAGAAAATAGATTGCTTTAATAAATCCATAAGGATTGTTGATTTAATTTGAACTTCATGCCACCTGCTTCCAGAATCGTTAATACCTGGGAAAGACTATTGTTTTTGCTGATAATACCCGAATAATGGCCCTGCGGGATATTGCCCTTATAAACAATATCAATTGCATACCATCTGGACAGTTGCTTTAAAATCTCCTGTGCGGAAGTGCCATTAAAGTAAAACTGGTTATTCTTCCATGCCATGACTTGCTGTAAATCAACCTCTTTTTGAATATGTATATTGCCATCATTTAAAACTGCTTGTTCGCCATGATGTAAATAAGCACTATGATTTACCTGAACAAGACCTTCCAGAAGCGTGACCTTTGTTTTGCTATTATCTGCATAACCGTTGATATTGAAATGTGTTCCTAAAACGGCGATTGTATTACCGGCTTGCTGAACCTCAAATAGTTGTTTATTGTTATGAACAATCTCAAAGTAAGCCTCACCACTCAATGAAACGGTTCTTTTGTCACCTACAAATGCACTGGGGAATTGCAAGGTGGATCCCGTATTGATCCAGACTTTGGAACCATCGGGTAGCTGTATTAGTACAGGGCGGCTGCCTCTGGGAACGCTAACGATGCTGGGTGGTGCTGAAGGATTGACAGCAGTAAAAACAAGACATCCATCTGAAGCCTTATGGAGCCTGGCCGACTGTTCTTTAATGGCTTGGTCTACCGCAACCGCTTTGTTTAAATTGCCCCAGCTAATGGTTGGTGTGGACAATGCGGGTGCAGCTTTATCATGAAGGGAGGAGGGTTGTTCATTGTTTGCCGTTATCCTAGTTGGTGGCCGATTGATTTTATAAAATATGAAAAACAGGCAGGCCAGGGTAGAAAGCGAGGTTAAAAGCCTGATAAGCCCTTTTTTTCTGTTGCGCCTGCTGTCTGTTGGTTTATAGGGTAATTTAATCTGGGCCAGCCCCTGTGGCGGCGCGTCCAAGGCGGCCTTTTCCCGAATTGGAAAGCCAGTGGCATGTTCATAAATTTTATTTTTCTGGTTATTAGAAAAATAAGTTTGATTATTGTTTTGGGTTAAATCATATTGCTTTTGCAGCCAAGCCTCTATGAGGCGAATACCATCAGGATCCCGAAATTCCTTTAAGAAAAATTTTGCTTCGGCTGCCGAAAGTGTTCCTTCCAGCCATTTTTTTAATAATCCATTTAAATCAGGCTCCATGTATCCTTCTAATTTTAACACCAAAATGTCGGTTATCTATAGAAAGGACACAGAAAACGATAAAAAGGGGTATAGTTTTTACATTATTTTATAAAAAAATAAAAAAAGTTAAGGTCGCACTGGTTTCAATATGCTTAATAATATGATTTGTAGCTAGTTGCAGGTATTTTTTCACTGTATGCGTGGAAAGGTTCATTTCCTGGGCAATCTGTTTATAAGACCTGCCAGCTCTTCTGCTTAGCAGAAAAACCTTTTTCTGCTGAGTAGGCAAACTGGCAATGGCTGCATCCAGCAAACAAAACCTACGTTCTTTTTCCAGAAGCTGTTCCTGGGATTCAACTTGAATAGGTAATTTTTCTTCCAGGCCATATTCAATCGTAACGGCTTTTCTTAAAGAATTGATTGCCTGATGCTTGGAGATGACAAAGAGCCACTTTTGAAAATCACGAATGCTGATAAGGGATTCTCTTGTCTGCCAGACTTTTAAAAAGATATCCTGCACGATCTCTTCAGCTAGCGCATGATCTTTGGTAATTGCGGCAATAAAATGCCCTAACCGGTCACTGTACTGATCTACCAGTTGTTTAAAAGCTTGTTGGTTGCCTTGGGCAACAGCTATTAATAGTTGTGGTGATTGCCTTTGCGCTTGCTTGTCCACGAAATTCTCCCCAGCATTCAAAATAATGAAAGATGTAACTGACATACAGGACCTTAGCTATCAAAAGCAAGGCCCTGTTTAGCTATAATTGTTTTATTCGTAGGCGACTTATCTGCTATTGTCTCCATCAAGCCACCCTCCGAGTGCACCAAGAATGCTGCCTTCGTCTTTTTGCTTATAAGTACCATAGGCAAGAATCCTGCCAGCCAGTCTGCTGACTGGCAGCGATTGAATCCATACGGTGCCCGGCCCGGTGAGCGTTGCAAAGAATACGCCCTCGCCGCCAAATAAGGTATTTTTAATGCCGCCGATAAACTCAATATCATAATTTACCTGGCCGGTAAAGCCAACAATACAACCGGTGTCAACTTTTAGAATCTCACCCGCTGCCAGGTCTTTTTGAACGATATGACCACCAGCATGCATAAATGCCATGCCATCACCTTCCAGTTTCTCCATAATAAACCCTTCTCCACCAAATAGTCCCGAGCCTAGTTTTCGCTGAAACTCTATACTGACCGAAACGCCTTTGGCTGCGCAGAGGAAGGCATCTTTTTGACAGATGATCCTGCCGCCTAACGCATAAAGATCTAAAGGGATAATCTTACCGGGATAAGGGGCAGCGAAGCTAACATGTTTTTTTAAGGAGCCTCCTGTGATATTTGTATAAGCAGTCATAAAGAGGTTTTCCCCTGCCAGCAGTCGTTTGCCAGCGGAGAATAACTTATTAAGAATACCGGCATTCTGTGCGCTGCCATCACTGAAGATGGTTTGCATTTGAATGCCATCTTCCATCATCATAAAACTGCCGGGTTCTGCAATGGCAGATTCGCCAGGATCCAATTCTATTTCTACATATTGCATCTCCTCGCCGATGATTTTGTAGTCTATTACATGGTTTTGCATTTAAAATGTCAGGTTTTGTATGTTTGAATATGAATAGTGAATACTAGTTTTTGAACCTATTTGCTTTAGATTTTGCGTTTTGAAGGCTTTTTGTGGACTAGCTCAAAGGAGTGGTGGATGAGTTCCCGAATCAGATCTGGTCCCAGACTACCGTCCATAATCACCGTATTCCAGTGTTTTTTGTTCATGTGGTAACCAGGAATAATGGCCGGATACCTTTCTCTTAGCTCTTCTGCCCTATCTGGGTTACATTTTAGATTCAATCTTAAATCTACATCATCAAATGCCATTAGCAAAAATATTTTGCCTGAAGTTTTATAAACAAAGGTTTCCGGTCCAAAAGGGAAACATTCATCTATTTCAGGATCAAGGGATAGTGCAAAATCGCGGACATCATCTAAATACATGCGTACTTTTGTTCAAAAATACCTGATTTTCACTAAAAATTTAACGTGAAAAAAAATTTGTCAATTAAATATTTGTTGTAATATTGCACCGGAAACAGGCTTTAAGTTAAAACAACCAGTTCATTTCTTTGCTTGTTTTTTTCAAAAAAGATCACAAACTTATCCTTATTTATTTAATACATAGTACGACAGCGCCACTATTTTTATGCGCGCTCAAGTGAACCTCACATTTCAATTTATACATATTTTATGTACGACATTTTGCAATTAAATGATATGTTGGTTCCGCAATTACTCAAAATAGCGGAACAACTTAAAGTAAAAGTACCTGCCTCGAAAAAGAATGACAAACAAGATCTCATTTACAAAATACTGGACAAACAGGCAGTAGATGAGAGCGAAGACAAAAAAACAGGGGAAAAGAAAAAACCCGGCAGAAAAAGAACGATTAAGGCGACCACCGGTAACACGACCGAAGATGCGGAAGTGATGAGTGATGAACCCGAACAGGAAACTACGCCACGTAAAAGAGCCCGCAAAACCATCAAAAAAGCGCCGGTTGCGAAAGCTGAAAAAAGAGAAGATGGCGATAGTCAGGAAAAGGTTGGCGTTAAGTTAGAAGCTAAGAAAGAAGCCAAAAATCCTGTAGGCAGACCTCCGGCCACCAAAAAGACCGAAGAGCCTGCACCTGTAACACCCGCTTCAAAGCCTAAAACAATCACAGCAGCCACACAAACTAAAGAAAAAAAGACAGCAACACCTGACAGTGATCTGTTAAGTGATGCGGAAATCCCCAAAATCTCAGATGCATTTCTGGCCTTATTATCCAATGACGAAGGCGATATCTCTGTAGAAGAGCTTGAAAAACTCGATGAATCTGATTTGATACCTCCTGCCATAAACGACCGTCGTCCTAAATTTCAGAAAAAAGAGCCCGTTTTTAATATCGAATTTGACGGTATTATATTAAGTGAAGGTGTCCTGGAAATGATGCCTGATGGCTACGGCTTTTTGCGTTCTTCTGATTATAACTATTTATCTTCACCAGATGATGTGTATGTATCTCCTTCCCAGATTAAGTTATTTGGGCTAAAAACAGGAGATACGGTGTACGGTTCCGTTCGGCCTCCAAAAGAAGGCGAAAAATATTTTGCCCTCTTAAAAGTTGAGACAATTAATGGCAAGAGCCCCGATGAGGTGCGTGACAGAGTTCCTTTTGACTATCTGACACCGCTTTTCCCTTTTGAAAAGCTGAATCTGTACCAGAACTCAATGAATTATAGCACGCGCATTATGGACTTGTTTACCCCAATCGGTAAAGGTCAGCGTGGACTGATTGTGTCGCCACCAAAAGTTGGTAAAACCGTACTGTTGAAAGAAGTGGCCAATGCCATTGCAGCCAATCATCCTGAGTGCTACCTGATGGTTGTACTTATCGATGAGCGTCCGGAAGAGGTAACTGATATGGAACGTAGTGTAAAAGCTGAGGTAATCGCTTCTACTTTTGACGAACCAGCAGAAAAGCACGTGAAGGTTTCTGCCATGGCACTACAGAAAGCCAAAAGACTAGTTGAATGCGGTCATGATGTGGTCATATTGCTGGATAGTATTACGCGTCTGGCCAGAGCCCATAATACGGTGGCGCCTGCCTCCGGCAAAGTTCTTTCCGGTGGTGTGGAAAGCAACGCGATGCAAAAGCCCAAACAGTTTTTTGGCGCAGCGCGTAAAATTGAACACGGTGGTTCCCTGACGATCCTGGCAACAGCCCTGGTAGATACCGGTAGCAAAATGGATGAAGTCATCTTTGAAGAATTTAAGGGAACTGGTAATATGGAATTATTACTTGACAGAAGACTGGCGAATCGCCGTATCTTCCCTGCTATTGATATTGTTGCCTCTTCAACCAGAAGAGATGACCTGCTGATCAGCAAGGAAGCGCTGACTCGTATAAATGTGCTGCGTGTTTACCTGAGTGACATGAAGACAGAAGAAGCCATGAATGATCTGTTAAAACAGATGCGTGGTACAAAAAGCAATGAAGAATTCCTGGCTTCAATGAATGGCTAAAAGCGACATCAATTAATTATTGACAATAGAAATCCCCGCTCCGGTTAACCGGAGCGGGGATTTTGCTGTTTGAGGGAATGAGGAGAATACGACCTAATTGTTTTGTATAATGCAGAACAAGTAAGTAGGAATTTTACTAATTAAAGCGGATTATTGGGAAGTTTTAGTATCCATCTCTGCTTTGATTTTCTCAACAAATGCTTCTGAAACATAAAGCGATCTGGCAATATCAGCTACAGTTATAGAGCCGAGACTGAGTAAGCTTTTAATGCCTTCAATTTTCTCTTTAAGAGCGATTGCTTTTTGTTTTGCTCGTTCTTCCTCACGTCCTTTTTTAATGCCATATTCTACTGATCCATTGCGAATAGCATTTTCGTTCCAGAGTTGAATCAATTCCTGGCTATAACTATCTCTTATTGTGGGTGTCATATTTGTTATTTCAGCAAGTTGAAAAATTTCATCGTCTTTTAAAAAATCAGGGATTTCCTGTAAATTTTCTAAATTACGGACGACATACAACCATTTGTCTAGGGGCGTTTTTACATCCGCTTCCTTAACAAATTTTCTACATCTTCGTAGATGTTGTCAAATATTGCATTTCTGTTATACTTGGTGGCTCCCTGGTATTCTTTGTCCAAAAGCTTTACGCTTCCAATCGGGTATTCATCCATTATATCTTTTAAAAATCTGGCTACAATATGTTCTTTTCCTTTACCAAAAATTACTGACTTTATTCCTGTATCCGTTCTGGGATTGATAAACCTTCTCTTTTTTATAAAGTCATCGTATAGCTTTTGGGTAAATTCCTGTGGGATATCTGAATCTCATGTGGGGGTGGAGTCAGGTTTTAACCTGTTCTCTTTTTTCAGTTCTTTTTCCTTTTGTGGATCTGCCATTTGCTTTTAAAAATTAAGGATGAATAATGTTTTGGCAAATTATGGACTTATAAAAGAAAAAACTTGACATCCAGCGTTTTTTTAGATTCGGAAATATATGAAAGCCTGCGTAATGGGGTACTTCTCCCTAACGGGTTAGTCGTTAAGGCGGCAAACAAGCGAAGCATAAAAAAGCCCCACGATGCAAAATGTATCGTGAGGCTATAAATTTAGCGGTTCTAAACCAATGAACACTATTGTTTTTTACTGAAAAACACTGTCTTCAATCGCTGAATTGATCTCCAATTTTGTGATGGTCAATTTGGATTCATGACCCATATTTTCCGTGATATAATCATATGGGATTTTTAAACCCTGGACCGCTCTATAGTCACTAAACTGTGCGCTGTTTTGCGGTGACTCTGATTTTATTTTTAAGTGACTTTCTATGTCATAGTAATTGGTCGTTACCTGTCCATCTGGATCCGAAACAACGACGCGATAGGCTTTTTTGCCATTGATGTCCCTGATGTCCTTAGCCTGCACTTCATAGCCGGCATCGCTATATTTAAGCTCTGGGAACATGCCCATTGAATTTTTAATATTTTCCAGCATTTTTCCTTCCAATGGTTGTGTTTTGCCTTGTTGTGTCATGGTACCTTTATCACCATTCAGTACGATTTTCATCACCTCCATATTCATATCCGGGAGGTTGACAACTTCAGAAAGTTTATCAGGCGCTTTGTAATAAATGTCCACCTTAAGTTTGGTGCCATTGGTTAATCCTTCCAGCGTTTTGTGATAGGATTTGACCGATGCCATTTTTGATTTACCGCCGACGGCATTTATGTAATTATTGATAATACTTTGTGCAGTAACACCGGAAGGTATTGCCTCTGCGGTGCTGGCTGCATTGGGCCATACATTATTGGTCGTATCTACATCTGGGTATTGTCTATTGGGATCGAGTGTTACCTTTTTAATTTTAGAGGTTGTTTTGGCATGGAAGGTCCACTGACCACCACGCTGCCAAATTTCAACAGGAAGTTTCATTTGAATGGGCTGGCCATTTTCCTGTTGGATGTCCAGCTGCACAGGCAGTGGCATTTGTCCGACATTCTCTAAGGTAATTAGTGCGCCTTTGGTCGGGTCATCATCCGTATAGTTTACGGATTTGACGGCCTGATCAATGGCCCAGTTGTTATAGAACCATCCTTTCCAGAACCAGCCCAGGTCTTCACCGGCGGTGTTTTCCATGCTATGGAAAAAATCAGCAGGAGTTGGATGTTTATAGGCCCAATCTTTAATGTATTGTTTGAAGGCTACGTCAAAACGTTCTGGTCCTAATATTACATCTCTTAAAATCAGCAGACCGACGGCAGGTTTATAATACCCTTCATTACCCAGATTGGCTGGCTGAAGTACATCAGGCAAGGTCATTGGAACTTCAGCGCCTTGTTTAAAGAAACTTCTGGCGATTCTGTATTTGTCTGGTTCATTATTATAGGCTCCATTATTGAAAATACGGGAGCAATAAAAATTAGTAAAGGTATTGATGCCTTCATCCATCCAGGCGTATTTGCGTTCATTGGAACCTACCAGCATGGGGAACCAGTTGTGGCCAAATTCATGCAAGGTTACAAACCAAAGACCAGGGCCGGTAGAGCGGGCGCTACAAAACACAATTCCTGGATATTCCATTCCGCCTACGGTGCCTGCAACGTTGGTGGCTACAGGATATGGAAAATCGTGCCAATAAGAGTTGAGCTCAATAGCTCTTTTGGTATAATAAGTGGAGCTGTCCCAGCCATTGGTGGTAGCAGATTCTTCCGGATAAACGGATTGTGCAAGGATCTGATTGCCACTCTGCATTTTGATGCGGGCTGCATCCCATATAAAGGCTTTGGAGGCCGCCCAGGCTACGTCCCTGGTATTCAGGCAACTAAACTTCCAGGTTAGCTCTTTTTTATTCAGATGATCTTTGCCGGATTTTACGTCTTCCAGGGAGTGAATCATCACAGTGGCATCACTGTTTTGTGCTTTATCCAACTGAGTGATCTGCTTTTTAGTAAGAACGTCCTTAGGGTTGTCCAGAGTGCCAGAACCAACAATGACCATATTTGAGGGCGCTGTAATGCTATAATGAATGTCTCCGTATTCTAAATAAAATTCTCCGGCTCCTAAATAAGGTAAAGTATTCCAGCCTTCTACATCATCATAGACACACATCCTGGGATACCACTGTGCGATTTCATAAATCCAGCCGTTTTTGGTATGCATGCGTCCCATTCTGTCTGTCCCTCTTTCTGGGATGGAAAAGCCATAATCAATCTGAATGGTCGCTTTACCCCCTTTAGCAGACAGTTCTTTTGGAAGTAGTATCTGTAACCTGGTATCACTGACCCTATATTTGGGCTGATAAGATTTTCCGTCCATTTTTAGGGTGATACTCGTGATCTCATCGCCCTTTGTATAAACCGGCGTTGCCCAGCGACCACCAGTGATATCTGTTGTCGCGGTGGCTCTGGAATCCTCCCTATAGATATTTTGATCAACATAAAGCCAGAGATAAGGGAGTTGATCCGGACTATTATTGGTGTAATTGATCTCAACGGAACCTTTAAGGGTTTTAGCGGTGGTATCCAATTTTACCTGAATGTTGTAATCTGCCCGGTTTTGCCAGTAGGCGGGGCCAGGTGTGCCGTCTGCACTGCGGTACATATTGCCTGACTGCGTGTAAAAGTCTGGGGCAAATGCTTCATGTTGATTATACTTACTGTCTGCTTTCTGGGCAAAGAGCCCTTGCATTAATAGTAAGGATAACGCACATAGATAGAACTTTTTCATCAAAATTAATTTTAAGGTTTACGGGGGGCATATTTTAGCAAAAAACGGGCAATAGAAAATTCCATAAGAAGGAAGCTTCCATTAACCTGATTTCGGCAGAAATAGCGGACTCAAGTAATTAATAGTTATTATCTGTCAATCATTACCGGCACAATTTACGGCGTTGTTAACAATAGTTCGCTTTTATGGCTTAGAAATTTTCTGGATGAACCCAGATGTTTTGGAATATTGCCCTAATTTTGGCGCAATTATGCAATATAGTTTTCAATATGATAAGCCAAAAGTGCTTCAAGGTCTGCGGGTTCATTTTGTTTCCCGTCCGGAAGTAAAGATTATGGCCTATGCGGTAAATATATTCGCCATTGTGGCTGCGGTGCTTTTCTATATGAATAAGATCCGACCACAGGCCTTTTTGCTTTGTTCGCTGCTCTGGTTTATGCTGATGCTGATTTTTTGGTTTATAATGCCCAGGATGGTCTATAAAAGAGCAGCTAAGACATTTGAAGATCAATATATTGCAACATTCAACGCCGTCGGTGTCGGATTAGAAAATGAAAGAGGATCCATGAGTTGGGATTGGGCGAAGTTTAGCAATTATTTTGAATCTGGTCAGTTTTTCCACCTATATTTTGGCCCCCGGTCTTTCTTTTATTCCCGAAAACCCCAATGAGTGCCGACTTTATTATCCAGCTAAGGTCCTTGCTTTCAGATCATATACGCAAGGGACGTACGTAAAAGGATTTGTTTTGGTTTTGGCGGTTTATAAAGATAGGCGGGGTTACATGAGTCGTTCCAGTCTTTTTTCCATAAGTCGATGAGGCAGAGATATTTCTGTAAAGGGCGCGCCAAATATTTGAAAACCCAGTTTTTGGTAAAATCCAACGGCAGAATTTCGGGCATGCAGCATCATCCTTGTATAGCCAAAATCAAGGGCAATATTCTCTGCAAAACCAACCAAGGCGCGGCCTACGCCCTTGCCTTGCAGGCCACTGTGAACGGCCATCTGTCTAAGCCGGACGGTTTGCTTATCCATTTTCTTAAGCATACAGCAGCCCATAATCTTATCGTTTTCGAAGCAACCGATCAAAATATCGGTCTCATCCTCGACGGTATCCCTTTTAGAGAGTTCCATGCCTAAAGGTTTCCTTAGGATCTGATGCCGTAATTGCAGCATTTGCATATAGGGCTCACTGCCAAAATCTATTATTTGTATTGCCATCGTGCGTGCTTAAAGGTATCTAAATCAGTTGATATCATTAAAATTATATAATTTTCTCAAAACAAAAATAAAACTTTCAACAAAAAAGGTTTATTTTGTACTGACAATCAATGGAGAAAGCTTTGTTTTGATGTTTTATTTAAGGCATTAATCAAAACAAAACTGAGATATTGCATTGCCAATTGATTAAAAATTATATTTTTGTGCCCGTAACTAAAAATTTTTTACAATGTCAGAAATCGCAACAAGAGTAAGGAAAATTATTGTTGACAAATTAGGTGTTGAAGAAGCTGAAGTGACTTCTGAAGCCTCTTTCACTAACGACTTAGGCGCCGATTCACTGGATACGGTTGAGCTGATCATGGAATTTGAAAAAGAATTCAACATTTCTATTCCTGATGAACAAGCTGAAACCATTACAACCGTGGGTCAAGCTGTTTCCTACTTGGAAGAACACGCCAAATAGTTTTTAGAAGAAAATATTCTTACGATATTTCAACATTTAAGTCCGTCTCCCGATAATTCAAATTACCGCGGGGCGGGCTTATCTTAAGTTTACAACCAGCGTACCGAGTTTTTTAAGCATGTCTGCTAGTGGCTGGAATGTAAACGCTTCTTTGGCAAACGTGCCTGCATGGTCATTCTTTTAACGGTTCTGATGGCCTGACTTTGTCAAAAACTGTAAAAACACCACATTTAATCCGAAAGGGGCGTGTCCTTACTCAAATGTGAGGAGGCTGTTGTGATATTTAAAACAGTGAAATACACCTTCTTTTGCTGGAATGGATGGTTGTTAGTAATTTTGGCAATCATTCCTCTTAAAAGGAAGATAGGTCTTTAGTTCATAATACAATATTTTAATGGGAATAACCGGGCAGACTGCGCTGGGATTCTTATTGATTCGTGCAAAAGCCGGTTAATAATTTCACAGGGCCGGCAACATCACGTTAAACTGGAAGTATGTAACTTTACACAATAATTATGCAAACAAAACGTGTCGTAGTAACGGGAATCGGATGCCTTACTCCTCTGGGCAATAATCTTCAGGATTATTGGCAGAACTTGATCGACGGTGTATCTGGTGCCGATATGATCACCTTATTTGATGCTTCAAAGTTCCGTACACGTTTTGCGTGTGAAGTAAAGGGATTTGATCCGACGGATTATATGGATCGCAAGGATGCCCGCAAGATTGATCGTTTTACACAACTGGCCATTGCGGCAAGTGTGCAGGCGATGGAGGATGCAGGGCTCAATAAGGAAAATGTGGATCCGGACCGTTCGGGCGTCGTGCTGGGTAGCGGCATTGGCGGACTCATTACCTTCCAAAATGAAGTCATTGATTTTGCCAAAGGGGATGGAACCCCCAGGTTCAATCCCTTTTTTATCCCTAAAATGATTTTGGATATTGCGCCGGGACAGGTTTCCATGCGCCATAACCTGCGCGGACCGAACTTCTCTACAGTAAGTGCCTGTGCCAGTAGCACGCATGCCATAATCACCTCTTTGGATCTTTTGCGGCTGGGCAAGGCCGATATTATGTTAACAGGTGGCAGCGAAGCGGTCATCAGTGAAGCAGGTATTGGTGGATTTAATGCCATGAAGGCCATGAGTGAAAGAAATGATGACCCTAAAACGGCCAGTCGTCCTTACGATAAGGACAGAGATGGTTTTGTAATGGGTGAGGCAGGTGCCATCATTATCCTGGAAACCTTAGATCATGCACTGGCCAGGGGGGCTAAAATCTATTGCGAGGTAGCCGGTGGCGGCGCCACCGCAGATGCGCACCACATCACGGCACCGCATCCCGAAGGACTGGGTGCACAAAATGTGATGCTGGACGCCCTGAAAGACGCAGATATGAAATTAGAGGAGATTGATTATATCAATACCCATGGCACTTCTACACCTTTAGGGGATATCGCGGAAGTGAAAGCCATTGTCAATGTATTCGGGGAGCATGCCTATAAGCTTAATATCAGCGCAACCAAGTCCATGACGGGTCACTGTCTGGGTGCTGCAGGTGCGATTGAAGCGGTTGCGTCAATTATGGCAGTTGTTCATGACCTTGTTCCTCCGACGATCAATCACTTTACAGATGATGAGAATCTGGATCCTAAGCTGAATTTTACGTTTAATAAGGCGCAAAAGCGTTTGGTGAATGCTGCCTTGAGTAATACATTTGGGTTTGGCGGCCACAATGCAGCAGTCATTGTGAAAAAGTATATCCCTTAATCATTTTGCAGAAATCGGTTCAAAATATTGTCGGGAAGCTTCAAAGAAGGCCCAGTATAAAGAAGCAGATCTCACTCATTTTGGGTATTAAACCCCGGCATGTGGCTTTGTATGAGCGTGCCCTGAGTCACCGTTCTATTTCTGAGGATGTGGCTGAGAATAATGAACGGCTTGAATATCTGGGCGATGCTGTTTTGGGAACTATCATTGCAGATTATCTATTTAAAAAATATCCATATAAAGATGAGGGGTTTTTGACGGAGATGCGTTCAAAAATGGTCAATCGCCATCAGTTAAATGATATAGCGATAAAAATGGGTCTGAAAAATCTGACTCGTTTTAATACGGCAGATAATGCACTGCGCAACAGTCAGATCTTTGGCAATACCTTAGAGGCTTTAGTCGGGGCAATCTATCTGGATAAGGGATATGAGAAAACCAGGCAATGGATTATGACGCAAATCCTAACGCCTTATTTATCAGTGGATGAGCTGGAGCAAGTCGAAATCAATCTGAAAAATAAACTAATTGGCTGGGCGGGTCGTAATAACAAAGATATCCAGTTTGAGACTGTTGGCGAATCTGCAGAGGGCAAAAGAAGGGTTTTTACGGTGGCCATTTTGCTGGATGGAGAAAAAATCGCAGAAGGCAGGGGTTTTAATAAAAAAGATGCCGGACAAGAGGCCGTACTGGAAGCCGCTAAAACCATCCCACTATAATCAATATTAAGTATAATAAGGTTTTTAAGGGAAGTCGCTTAGGCTTTTCCCTTGAATCTTAACCAAAATTAACAGCAACCTGCTGATTAATAATTACCTTCGTTTTCCGTTAAGTCTACTGACTGTCATAACAGAAAGTGTTGGACATGTGCAGTAGTGAGTAGCGGATGAATAACATTTCAAAATCTTAAACCGGAATTACACACATAGCATGTACCTGAATAATCGAAATTTCAAAGGGAGCCTTTTGGTGGTGGCAGCGGCATCTTTGCTGAGTCTGCAATACGGCTGTAAGGGCAGGGGCGGGGATAAAAAAGGGAGCGATTCGGCCGCTTTGGTTATCAATAACAATACCACGGACTCGGCATTAAATGCCCATCTGGATTCCCAAACTATCAAATCTGAAACGGTTATCCCAGCCCCGGCGGATTCTGCGGTCACCACGCCTTCAGTGGGTACAGAACAGGTAAATGTGCCAAAATCAGCTCTTCCTCCAGCCGCTGATTTTGTGCAGGATACAACTAAAAAATATATATATCTGACCTTTGATGACGGACCTCAGCCAGGCACCATGAATGTTTATCATACATTAAAAAGGCTGGGCGTAAAAGGCACGTTTTTTATGGTTGGATTGCACGAGACTTTTAGCAAAAACCTCCGTAAAGAAGTAGATTCCATTAGAGACGGTTATCCAGATATATTGCTGGCCAATCATAGCTATACACATGCAAATGGACATTATATGTCGTTTTATCACCACCATGAAGCTTGCTTTGAGGATTTTATGAAAGCGCAGAAAAGCCTGGGGGTACAGCGCAAAAATATCCGGCTACCGGGTAACAGTGGCTGGGTCCTATCCACGGGTATTAAAGCGCATGATCTGGTAAGGCCGGTCTGTAAAATGCTGGACTCAGCCGGCTACTCAGTATTTGGCTGGGATCTGGAATGGTCCTTCAAAAGAGACCCCAAAGGCCCGGGATCGGTTCCTGTACAATCTGCTGACAGGATGATCCGTATGGTTGAAAATGCAGTTCAGGGGCATCATACACACAAAAGAAACGCCCTGGTGCTGTTAACCCATGACCGGATGTTCCATCATACTAATTACGCAGATTCATTGTATAAAGTGATTGATGTATTAAAAACCCGTCATCCTGAATATGTTTTTGAGACGGTTGAAAATTACCCAGGGGCTAAACGAAATTAATCATGGGGTGTCTAAGAGATTTGACAGTGAATATTTAGGACTTTGTTTATTGGAGGTCCTACTAAAAATTAAAATTTAACGTGTATCTTTATCGTTATAAAAATCGAATATTATGGCTTTATTTAAATCAAGTAATCCAACTGTAACCGAGAAAGTTTTTAAAAGTTCCCTGGGAACTGCTGACGCATCAGCTGGCACAATGACCATTGGAGGATCTATCGGTAAATTTGGATTTTTGCTGCTCATGGTGATGGGTGGTGCATTTTATACATGGAATCTGCTGGGCAAAGGCCAGACATCCTTATTGCATACCATGATGATGGTAGGGCTTTTTGGAGGGTTGATTACCGCAATGATTATTATTTTCAAACCTCAATTGGCAAAATATATCGCCCCTTTATATGCGTTACTGGAAGGCTTTGCCTTAGGAGGTATTTCCGTGGTTGTCCAGGCTGCCTTCGCTGAGAAATATCCAGGTATTGTATTACAGGCAGTAGGGCTTACTTTTGCCGTAGCGCTTGGTATGCTGGCTTTATATGGTTTTAGGGTAATCAGAGCCACACAAAAGTTCAGATCCATTATTTTCTCCGCTACCTTGGGTATTATGCTTTTTTACCTGATTACCTGGGTTTTAAGTTTGTTCCATGTAAATGTGGCCTTTATGTATGACAGCAGTCTGCTGGGTATTGGCGTCTCCATCTTTATTGTAGCCATCGCAGCACTTAATCTGATCCTGGATTTCGATATGATCGAAAGAGGAGCAGAAATGGGCGCGCCCAAATATATGGAATGGTATGGTGCTTTTGGCCTGATGATTACGATGGTATGGCTTTATCTGGAAATCTTAAAATTATTGAGCCGGTTTGCCGGAAGAAAATAATAGTGTATGTAGTAGGCGCCTAGCCTAACGTATCTTATCTCATTGCCCCGGCCCACAATATCTACCAGGTATTATGGGCTGGTTTTTTTGTACTTATTGGGGCAGAAATAGGATTAAATTATCCACTGCAAATCAATGCTTTGGAAATTATTTTGTAGATTGCATCTGCTTAAGGGCATTGTATGTCCATTTTTTAAACAGCAATTTTAATCTAAATCAATATGGCAATCATTCACCTGACCATTCGGCTAGGCAATTGAAATGGGCATACTGAACTTATCCAACAATTAAGGCCTTTGTTTAAAGCGAACGCTTCGGATGAGTTGCGGTTACATATCGGGTTTTTAAATGAATACAGGGCAAAGTCTCCTGATGAAAAAGTCACCATGATGTTATATTCGGATGAACTACTGTTGATTACAACTGCCGTTCATCAGCTTAAATCTTCGGGTGCCAGTCTTTGTATTACAACTGATTTATCTGATCTGAATCGTGTCATGGATAAAGCGTCAGCCATTTGGGTTAAGATGTCAGGTATGCTTCGTTATGCCAGCAGGATTGATTTTTTTAAATTATTAGACTTACAGCATCTGTTGCCGGAAAAATTTACCCGTAGACCAGGCAGGGACCGGTTTATTGAAATAACACACTATAACCGAAGTAATTATATTGAGGTAGGCAGAAGGGTTGTACGGGTGGTGGGTGCTCATACGCTGGTGGATAGCGCAGTTCAGCAAATGTTGGATTTTTGTTTGTTTGAAATTTTAGATAATGTACTGATTCACTCCGCTTATCCAGCCGCTTTAGGCGGCAGCGGCTGGTGCTCCGCACAGCATTTTCCGGCCGCTCAGGAAATCAGATTAATAATTGCAGATACAGGCATTGGTATTCATAGGGCACTTACAGGACCTGAAGGGTCTAAATTTAGAGCACTCTCAGAAAAACAGGCATTATATCAATGTGTAAAAAAAGGGGTGACCAATGGGGAGGGAATGGGTTTTGGCCTGTATGCGACCAGGGAATTTGTCCGGTTAAATCAAGGAGAGCTGTTGATTTATTCTGGAAGCCACTTCGCCACTCTTCAAAATGGGCGCTTTAAAGTAAAGCAAGGGGCCTATTGGCCAGGTACGGTTGTTTATTTACGAATCAAAACGAATATCTCAGTTGATTACAACAGCTTTATGCCAAAGGATCATCCTCTGGCTGCCGATTTTGATTATTTCTATGCCAATGAATCATAAGTAAGCCTTACCCGTAGTTTTATAAGTTGTTTATAATCAATTCTATATTAGGCTGTCGCATTTAATATGTTAATTTGAATGTTAAGAGCCGTGGCATTAATTTGGATGCAAAAACAATTGAATGCTATTTAGCTAAAATGCAGGTGGTCAGTGGCATTGAGCATTAAATAGGGCTGGCGCAGGGGGATTTACCCGAAATTTTAGCCAAATTATAAAATTAGTTTTGTTATACATTTGTTTCAATCATATATTCCGTTATTTTTGCCATCTTTAAAACCAGAAATAGAAAGGGAACAACTATGTCCATAATTCAGAAAATCCAGGAGAAAGGTGCCTGGATCGTTTTTATCCTAATTGCACTGGCGCTGATCGCCTTCATAATGATGGATTCCTCTGTCAGAGGGGGATTCAATAAAACTACTATTGGTAAGATTAATGGAACAACCATCAAGATAGATGAGTTTCAGCAGAAAGTTGCAAATGTAGAAAAGAATGCCAATGCACAGAATATGCCGCATTCTCAGGTGGTTACCGGCGTATGGAACTATTTTGTACAATCAACCTTACTCAAACAGGCCTATGAAAAATTAGGGCTGGTTTGCACCACCAAGGATTTGGATATGGCTTTATTCGGGTCCAATCCGCCACCTTTCTTGAGAAATTTTGTGAATCCTGAAACGGGTCAGTACGATGTTAATGCAGCTAAAAATGCATTGGCTCAGTTGAAAAGATCAACGAATTCCCAGCAAAAGCAAATGGTTAATGAGTATCTGGATCAGGAACAAGAACAAATTATGATGGCTAAATATCAGGCAATGGTATTTGGCGGTGCTTATATTCCCAAATGGTTATTGAATAAAACGATGGCGGATGATAATGCCATCGCTCAGGTTCAATATGTGGCTGTGCCCTATACGACCATCAGTGATAGTGCAGTGAGTGTCAGTGATGCTGATATCAATGCCTATGTTACAGATCACAAAAAGCAATTCGAGCAAAAGGAACAAACCCGCAATATCAGCTACATTACTTTCAGTGCCGCTGCTAGTTCTGGGGATTCTTCTGCTATAAGGTCTACTTTGAAGGATTTAGAAAGCGATTTTGCTTCAGCGAAAGATAATGCCGCTTTTGTCGCCTCTAAAGATGGCAACACCCAATATTATGATGGATTTATGAGCGCGCAGGCCATGCAGTTCCCTAATAAAGATTTGGTCATTGCAACACCGGTGGATTCTGTTTCCGCTCCTTATATCTCCAATGGCAATTATGTGATCACTAAGATGGTGGCCAAAACAACAATTCCGGATTCTGTCAAAGTAAGACATATTCTGGTTGCAACACATCAGCAAGATCCTTCTACACATCAATTATATCCGGTAAGAGATGACTCAACTGCCTTAAAGAGACTAGACAGTGCTATCGCAGAAATCAAAGCAGGGGCTAATTTCGATTCTGTTGCTTTAAAATACTCAGATGATCCGGGATCCGCTCAAAATGGCGGTGTAATTGATTATTTTACTTCTGGTAGGATGTTCCCTGAGTTTAATAATTTTGCCTTTACCGGTCACACCGGTGAAACGAAAACGGTTCATACGGGCGTTGGTTATCATTATGTAGAGATACTGGGTCAGAAAGGTTCAACCGAGGGTTACAAGGTTGCCAGCATTGGCCGCCAGATCGTTCCCAGCCAGCAGACTATTGACTCTGTAAGTAATGTGGCTGCCGCTTTTGTTGCCTCCAGTCAGACTTATAACGGACTGCAGGAAAATGCTAAAAAGCAAAATATGGCCGTACTGCCTGCACAAGGGATTAAGGAAAATGATTACCAGGTAGGTAATCTGGGAGAAAGCAGAGATTTGGTAAAATGGATTTACGAACACAAAGTAGGAGAAGTCTCTCAACCGGTAGAAATCGGCGACAATTTTGTGGTAGCAGCCATCACCAATATCGCTAAACCAGGATTGCCGACAGCCGCTACGGTTCGCCCATATCTGGAACAGCTTTTGAAAAACAAGAAAAAGGCAAAACTTATTATCGACAGCAAATTCAAAGGAAGTACACTGGAAGATTATGCAAAATCTGCCGGTGTAGAAGTTGCAACTTTGGATAGCCTTGGATTTGATGCGTCATTTGTGCCTAACATGGGTAATGAGCCTGCATTGGTTGGTGCCGCCTTTAATAAGGATCTTTTAAACAAAGTGAGCAAACCATTTGCTGGCACGATGGGTGTATTTGCCATCAAGCCATTAAGTGTTTCCGCTAAATCTTCACTGGAAGGTCCCGAAGCAGTGGAAGGTCGGATGAAACAGACTTGGTTCCAACAGATCCAAAATCGTATCCTGGGTGCTTTACAGCAGTCCGCCAAAATCGAAGATGACCGTTCTACTTTCTTTTAGCGGCGTGCCTAATAAGCAATAGGAAGTAAATACAAGCTATAGAAATTATACGAATCCCCCGATAATTGCATTTATGCTATTGCCGGGGGATTTTAAGGTATTGCTTCTGACTTTTGTTGCATCAGAGATCAAACAACTATTGAATATAAAATCATAATGCTGGCTACTTTGCAAGTTAACTTATATTGCTCTTTATTTAGTTGTTTAATAAAGTCCGCTTTTCCTGCTGGACACTTTCACCAGGGGTAGATATGACTAAAAACCGCAACGGCTCACTTGATTTGTTGGCAATAAAATGAGGGGTATTAACTGGGATATGTAGGCCCTGCCCGGCGTTTATCTGGACGGGCCTGTTTTCTAGTGCCATAACGGCGCTGCCTTCCAAAATATAAAAAAACTGTTCCATTGTCTTATGTAAATGGAGCTGTTCCCGGGTACTTGGTGCCATCAATTCTTCCTTAATGGTAACGTTTTTCGAATTGTTCAATACCCAGGCCTGACAACCCTGGCCCCACATATAAGTCTCTGTTTCTACTTGATGAATATCAACTACATTTGGCATAGGCTATTGATTTTTAGAAGACACTTACCTTGAAATAGTTTTTATTTTGTGAATAAAGTGCTACGGTTGCTATTCAAACTGATAAGTGACGTTGCCACCTTTTTCATCTTTTAGCAGGATACCTAAGGCGGCCAGCTCGTTACGGATACGGTCACTGGTTACAAAATCTTTTTTCGCTTTGGCATCCCTGCGCATATCTATTAAAACCTGGATAACGCCATTGAGTTGCTCTCCGGCGTGTTCAGATACTTTTTTCAGGCCAAAGATTTCTTCTACATATATCTGCATCTGTTTTTTGAGCAGTTCCATTGTGGAACTACTAAGTGCATCACTTTTGATATGACCGTCTTTGATTCCGTTGATAACAGGGACCAGTTCAAACAGATTGGCCAGTACTTTGGCTGTACCAAAGTCATCGTTCATAAAATCATCCATCTCATGGATAAGTTTATTGACCTTTTTGTCTAATGCTTGGTCTGCTGCGATGTCAGGGTGTTGCCTGTCCAGCCGCCCAAGGGTCTCAAAGGCTTCCATTAAACGGCGCAGGCCTTTTTCTGCAGCCTTCAACGCATCATTGCTGAAGTCCAGGGTTGACCGGTAATGGGTTTGCAGGATAAAAAACCGGATTACCATCGGATGGTAAGCCTGTTCCAGCATTGGATGATTCCCGCTGAAAAGCTCCGTAAACTTGATAATATTATTATAACTCTTACCCATTTTACGGCCGTTAATGGTGATCATATTATTATGCATCCAGTAACGGGCAGGGATCTTGTCATTGCAAACAGCGCTTTGTGCGATCTCGCATTCATGATGGGGAAACTGCAAATCCATTCCACCACCATGGATGTCAAACTCTTTACCTAAGTATTTAGTGCTCATAGCAGAGCATTCAATGTGCCATCCCGGGAATCCTTCACCCCAGGGACTCATCCAACGCATGATATGTTTAGGCGGTGCTTTTTTCCAGAGTGCGAAGTCTACTTTATTTCTTTTTTCCTCCTGATTTTCCAGATCACGTGTGCTTTCCTGCATGTCTTCCAGTACGCGGCCGCTAAGGATACCATAAGGCAGATGCTTTTTGGAAAAATCCCGGTTGTATTTTTCAACATCAAAGTAAACTGAACCGTCCACCTCGTAGGCATAGCCATCTGCCATGATCTTTTTAATCATTTCTATTTGCTCAACAATGTGGCCAGTGGCTGTGGGTTCGATACTGGGAGATAAGGTATTGAACTCCTTCATTCCCCAATGGAATAAATCCGTATATTTTTTGACGAGTTCCATGGGCTCGAGTTTTTCCAAAAAAGCCTTGTTGGCAATTTTGTCTTCCGCCTGACGACCTTCCTCTTCAAAATGTCCTGCATCGGTAATATTGCGGACATAACGGACTTTATAGCCCAAGTGTCTGAGATAGCGGTTGACGACATCAAAGGTGATGTACGGCCTGGCATGACCCAGATGAGATTCTCCGCTTACTGTAGGTCCGCAGACATACAAACCCACATAGCCTGGAGTTATTGATTTAAATACTTCTTTTTGACGCGTCAGCGAATTATATATCTGTAATGCTTCCATGAAGGATCTCTTTTAAAAAACGTGCGTGCAATTGCCTGGATGGGGAGCCCTTAAATGGACTAGTCGTCCCGTCAGCAACTTGCGCTTAACATAACTTAGTTGCGAAGGTACTTTTAATTATAGAAAATCAGCACGCCACCGGTGGTTTTGCCAGAACTTTTAAGTCTGGTTGACATAGCTTTATTTGATGGCCCAATGGGATATTGCTAGTCGGATTAGCGATTTGCACCTGGTTTTAAGTGTAGATCGGCCACCAGTAGCAGGTGATCACTCAGATTTTCGTCGATCAGATCGAACTGACCCACCTCAAAACGATCTTCTGGCAGGATATAATCGATCCTTAAAGTGGGGGCAATGGCATAATAAGTGCGGCCGACTCCCCAGCTCTTTTTCAAAAATGCGTCATAGCGATGTGGGCCTCTGATTTTAAAATAGGCATAGGAGGCTGGCACATCATTAAAGTCGCCACAGATTATACTTGGGATTTTCGTGCTGTCTGCTGTACGGCGGATCATACCGGCCTGAACGGCTCTTCTGGAATAGGCCAGTTGCATTTTTCTTAATATGCTGTAGGATGCCTGAAGGGTAGAATCTGTCTGGCGCTTGATGGATTGAATATCCTGATAATCCTGGGAAGAAAATTTATAGGACTGCAAATGGACATTTATGATTCGGATTGTATCCATGCCATGTAAGATATCGGCATAAATAAAACTCTCAGAAATCCCTTTGGGGTATTTAATCTTCTGGGTATGGATAATCGGATATTTTGAAAAGATGATGCTGCCAGACTGATAAAAGCCGTTTTTCCGGTTCACATCTTTGGAAAAGTAATGATAAGGGTAGGCCTCAGAAAAGAGGCCGATATTATCGGCATAGGGCCCCTGGGTCTCACTATGGTTGAACTCCTGCAGGCAGATAATATCTGGATTCAGGCCCTGAATCGTGGCGGCAATTTCCTTTCGGTCGTACTTTTTATTGGATTTTTGCTCACTTATACCATACATGGAAGCCACATTCCAGCTGACCAGTCTGATTGTCTCTGGCGCTTTGTTTTCTATCACAAAGCTGCTGAAAATATGATAAGAAAATACAACTTTGATCTGACGCCAGCCGATAAGCAGCGCCAATAAAGGGATAAGTGAGGCTTTAGGCTTGGTAATCAACCAAAATATAAAAGCAAATACCAGCACAATAATCAAATAAGGCAGTAGCAAACTGAGGGCACCCATAAACCACCAGCCGGTTGGATTAAGCTCAGATGCCAGGCAAGCCAACACAAAAAGCAACGCTACCAGAACCGTGGGGATCAGTAGGATGCTTTTGGTAAACCGTCTTATGAATTTAAGGGGCATAAGCCAAATTTAGTCAATTTTTCCACAGTGGCTTGCCCGGGGGACAGGAGTTATGTTAAAGATTCTGTACTCTGGCAGCATTTGAAACTAAGTAAGCCCGACCATTTAATGTAATGGTCTGGCTTACTTATAATTATATATACTACTTTAAAATTAAGCGTCTTGGTTTGCCGGTAAGTTTAAAGACTCGAGTATTGGCGTTTTGATACTGTGAAGTTCGGTATGCTTTTTTTCATTTTGCTGCTCAAAAACCTCGATGGTATTATTGCCTTTTTTGAGCCAACAGCCCGGTAAGTAGAGTGTCTGTTGTGGACCTACTTTCCAATATCTGCCCAGATTGTGCCCGTTGATATAGACGATGCCTTTGCCCCAGTCCTGCATATCCAGGAAGGTATCTCCGACCTCTTTCAGATTAAAGCTGCCTTTGTAAAGCGCCGGATTGGCCGTTACAGCGGTCATGCCAGAACCAATAGCCGGGAAACTGGACATCGGTAGCTTATACATCTGCCAATTGCCAGTAATCTCCATATCATTTATGGTTATGGGTTTGATGATGCCTTTGAGGTTGTGAATAATCTCTGCGCCATAGTTGATGCGCCCCATATTTTCTACAACGATGGTCAGTGTGGCATTAAATGGAATGTCAATATCCATACTGTAGTTTTTAAAATAACGGTTTAATTCCCCTACTTGTTTACCATTGACATAGACCATGGCGTAATCCCGAAGTCCATCTATTTTTAGCGTTCCCTGGATCGGCTGTACAAATTTTTTCTGATAAACCACGTATCCGTAACCCTGATTCAGGTCTTCAAAGGTCATTGGTGTATCATTTTCTACGGGCTGCATCTGTTTGAGTTTATCAAAAAGGTTGGCAGACTGCGTCAATTTAATGGAGGGTATCTCAATAACCGGGATTTGTGCGGGTACAGCAGGAATCTGGTAATGAGCATATTTTTGCATCAGGGTTCTGATGGCCTGATATTTTGGTGTTGCCCAGCCTGCCTCACTGATGGGCGCATCGTAATCATAAGAGGTCAGATCAGGCTGAATATCATGTTTGCCATCGTAATTGGCTCCGGCGGTAAAACCAAAGTTGGTGCCACCATGTACCATATAAAAATTAAACGAAACGGTATCCTGCAGGTATTTTTCTGCTTGTTTGGTCACGGATTCCGTAGACACTTTGGGGAAAGGTTCTGCCCAATGGTCTAACCAACCGGGGTAGAACTCGGCCACCATGTAGGGGCCTTTGCCGCCGTGGTATTCATCCACTACTTTTTTCAGGTTTTTGACATTGCCTTCTCCGTTGGCTGTAGGCAGTGCGCCTTCTATGGTGCCACCCTTAAAAAGCCAACTGCCATCTGAGGTAAATAGGGGAACATCAAAGCCGACTTCACCCAGGATCTTTTTTACGGCCGCTGAATAGGCTTTGTGTTGTTCCAAGGGGATATCCTTTCTTTGGGCAACATAAGAGCCAAATTCATTTTCTGCCTGAACCATAATGATCGGGCCACCATGGGTAATCTGAAGGTTCCTGACCTGATCGGCGATTTTGGTAAAATATAGTTTACAGGAATCTAAAAAAGGTTGATTGTTGGTTCTGACCACCATACCAGGGGTTTTTTGCAACCACCATGGGAATCCGCCAAACTCCCATTCAGCACAGGCATATGGACCGGGACGAAGAATTACCATCAGGCCTTCTTCCCCTGCTGCTTTTACAAAGCCTGCCAGGTCATGATCGCCTTTAAAATTCCAGACGCCGGGTGCTGTTTCCTGGAAATTCCAGAAAACATAAGTTGCCACAGTATTCATGCCCATGGCTTTCAGCATTTTTAACCGCTGGTGCCAATACTGGTGGGGAATTCTGGCAAAGTGCATTTCTCCGGAATGTATCTGGATGGGTTTGCCATCGTATACAAAGGAGCCGTTTTTAATCTCAAAACTGTGTTTGGCATTGCTTTTCTGCCCAAAGCCATAGGCACAAAACAAAAATAAGCCTAAGAAGAGCGCCAGGAAGTTTTTCTTTTGATTCATCATTATCCTAAATAGTTTTAAAAAATAGAGTTTAGTGCCTGATCAGCTAGTGGAGACCAACCGGGCACTATAAATTACCAAGTGATTATGTCTGACCCATGAAATTAACGAATGTTTACACGCAAAAGCCATTTTCAGGGAGACAAACGTTTGCATAAAATGGCAATAGCCTTGTTTGAGCTAAAATCAGGCGCCCTCAACATGTATTGCTGTTTAACAGCAATACATGTTGAGGGCGGTGAATAGGATAAAGCAATAGTGTATTAGCAGACTTTTTTCCAGCTGAGTCTGATGGAGTTAAATCCAAGTACAACATCGCTGAGCCCCATGGCCAGTGCGGCAAAGGAAGGACTGAGCAATCCTAGGCCGGCGATAGGCAGTGCCACTACATTATAGGCGAAGGCCCAAATTAAATTCTGCCGGATGGTGGAATAGGTGTGTTTACCCAGACCCAGTGCGAGTGGCAGGCTACCGATGCCATTTCTAATGAGCAGTACGTCCGCAGTCATAATGGCAATTTGTGTGGCATTACCTAGCGATACCCCTACGGTGGCTTCCGCTAGCGCCGGGCTGTCATTGATGCCATCACCAATCATGGCGACGGGTGCCTCCTCTTTGATTTTGCGCACAGCCATTTGCTTTTGTTCAGGAGACTGTTCGCTATAAACATGATCGATACCCAGCTGCTCCGCTACTGTCTGACAGTTAATTTCACTGTCTCCGCTAATCATATAGGTTGTAAAGCCAGCGTTTTTAAGGGTTTGGATGGTTGGCAGCGCTTCCGGCCGGATTGTATCTTTAAAACTTACCCAACCAAGAATTTCTGTTTCCCGAAGCAGATATATGTGATGATGCGGTTCAATTAGTTGAATTGGATCATTTTGGCTGTCAGCGGCTTTATCTATATTGGCCGCAGCTAAGATGGCTTTTGCCTTACGGGCGGAGACGGCCATATATTGCACACCGTCTTTGGTGGTACCTCGCATCCCCTCTCCCTTGATTTCTTCTACTTTGGCAAAGGAAATCTGCGTAGGCGCATTGGCGCCGTTTGCAGGATGGGGCTTTGATGTGGGCTTAAAGGCTTGCATGATGGCTGTTGCGAGCGGATGACTGGCGTATTTTTCCAGGTTAAACAAAATCTGCTTGAATGCTGACTCGCTTATGGTACTGGTATGGTTAAAATCATCCACCTGCAATTTACCGGTCGTGAGTGTTCCGGTTTTGTCAAAGACGATGTTTTTAATTTTTTGGAAATTTTCCAGGGCATGGGCGTTTTTAAAAAGGATACCTTTTTTGGTGGCGCGGCCAAGACCTACGGCGATGCCTGCAGGAGTGGCCAGCCCCATCGCGCAGGGGCAGGCGATAACCAGCATGGCAATGGCCCGCATAAGAGAACTGGTAAAACCGGCATCTGCAATAAAATAGTTCAGTAAAAACCCTAATGCGGCAAGCCCCAATACGACGGGCACAAAGACCGCACTGATTTTATCGGCTAGCAATTGCATAGGCGCTTTTTGATGCTGTGCTTTTTCTACCAGACGAAGCATATGTTGCAGTACGGTATCTTTACCCGTTGCGCTAATATAAGCCTTTAGGTTACCAGAGACTAACTGACTATTGCCAATGAGTAGTTCGCCCTTGCCTTTGTGGACAGGCAGGGATTCTCCGGTAAGAATGGATTCATCGACGTCCCCTTCGCCTGAGAGAATCTTGGCATCCATGGGAACTAGTTCGCCCGATTTTATCAGTATCAGGTCCCCGACTTTCAGGTCTTCGCTTAAAACTTGAAAAACAATTTCTGAGCCATCAGCAGCGTAGGTTAGCATATTGGCCTGAACGGTCTGCTGTAGCATCAGACTTTTAATAGAGGCCTGGGTTTTGGCAACCGTTCGGGATTCCAGCCAGTTACCCATAAAAACCAGCGTAATGATGGTGGCACTGGTTTCATAGAATAAAAAGGCTTCCGGCTCCCCAGTAAGCGTGCCATAAAGGCTATATCCAAAGGCTGCCAGCGCGCCCAAAATGACCAGGACATTCATATTGGCAACTTTGCTCTTCAGGCTATGCCAGGCGCTACGGCCTAAATATACCAATCCAATGACCAAAACGATAGTGGCTAATATCAGTTGAAACAAAGGCTGATGCAAAATTGGCAGCTGAACCACCATATGCAACCAGAGTGGTATGGTAAAGATCAGACAGGCGATAAAGCGTTTAAAAGGCGTGCCCAGTAACTTTTCTGTGAGGCTTTCCTTTGCTGCAGCGGTATTACTCCCAGCATTTTCTACCTTAAAACCCAGTCCTTGAATCCCATCCTGAATTTTTTGTAATGGGATATGATCGTTTGTAGTATGCTGAAAGCGCACAACAGACTGCATAAAATCTACTTCTACGCCCTGTAGGCCTAATGATTTGAGTTGTTTATCCACGGACATGGCGCAGTTGGTACAGGTCATGCCGCGGACTTTCCATTCAATTTGATTGTCCATTTTAATTTATTATAGCTCCAGTTACAAAAGTACGTTACAATAGGGAGTATATGCTTCTTGTATTGATTTGAGACAAAAGTGTAAAAAAGGCTAAATGTTTAATGCGTATACAGTGATATGCGTTATTATATTTAGTAAAATATATTATTGTTGGCTTAAAGGGGGGTAAAAAATGCTGTTTGAGCCAATAATAGGCCATTATTGGCTCAAATGAGGTAAAAATGATGGCTTTAAGCCAGCAATGCCTTATCTTTGGCTTAAATTATTGAAAATGAAAATTATTGGTCGACACATAGAAATTAAGGAATTACAACGAATTTGCCATTCTGATCGGCCGGAATTTCTGGCTGTATACGGTAGAAGGCGAGTGGGAAAAACCTACCTTATCAAGGAGTTTTTTGGGCAACAGTTCGATTTTTATATGACTGGTACTGCTAATTCAACCATGAAAATTCAATTGAAAAACTTTTACAATCGATTATTGCATTATGGGGCGGAAGGCGCAAATGTACAAATGCCTAAAGACTGGTTTGACGCCTTTGAGTTGCTACAGCAATTATTGGACTCTTTAGACAAAAAGGAGAAGCTGGTTGTTTTTTTAGATGAGTTGCCTTGGTTTGATACGCATAAATCGAATTTTATTCAGGCATTGGAATACTTCTGGAATTCTTATGCAAGTACTAAGAATATTGCCCTTATTGTATGTGGATCTGCTGCGTCATGGATGATCCATCGACTTATCAGAAATAGAGGCGGTTTGCACCATAGGCTAACATCAAAATTGAAATTAGAACCCTTTAATCTATATGAGTGTGAAGCGTTCTTTAAGGCCAAGGAAGGCGCTTATGTTAAATATGAAATTGTACAGTTGTATATGGCGCTAGGAGGAATTCCATTTTATTTAGATATGGTGGATACCAGACAAAGTGCAGCACAAAATATTCAATCTTTATGTTTCAATTCAAATGGTAGGTTAAGTACTGAATTTGAAGATTTATATTATTCATTATTCAAAAATGCAGATAGCCATTTGGCGATCATTAGAGCTTTAAGTACGGCGCGAAAGGGGCTAACTCGAGGTGAATTAATAAAACTTTCCAAATTGCCTAATGCGGGTAGCACAACACGACTATTAAATGAGCTTGCGGAAAGTGATTTTGTCAAAGATTATCTGCCTTTTGGCGGCAAAAATCAAAATAGATTGTTTCAGCTAGTGGATTTCTTTTCATTATTTTACCTGAATTTTATGGATGGCAAAAAGCGCCTGATTAAAAGTGATTGGATACTAGCTGTAGACGATCCTAGTAAACGTGCCTGGAGTGGATATGCATTTGAGATGCTTTGCTTGCAGCATGCCAACCAAATAAAAAAAGCATTAGGCATAGCAGGGGTTCAAACTTTGTTATCCTCCTGGACAGGTTCTTATGAAAAGAAGGGCTGTCAAATTGATTTAATCATTGATCGAAGAGACGATGTGATAAATCTATGTGAGATTAAGTTTTCAAATAAAATGTTCACTATCACAAAAAAGTATGCCGATGAGCTTATGAACAAAGTAGAATTATTCAGAAGTGTTAGCGGAACAAAAAAATCTATTTTTATGACGTTTATTACTCCGTTTGGACTCATCCATAATCCATATGCCAGGACGCTTGTGCAAAATAGTCTGACATTGGAAGATTTGTTTATGGATTAATGGCCCTGAATGTATGGATTAGCGTAACTTGAATCCGCCTAATACAGAAAAGGCATGCATTCATTTGTAAATGTATGCATGCCTTCAATAGAAAGGTAATTAAATAAAATCCTGGATTATTTGGGCAATTTGGGAATCAGGGTCTCTCTGATATATTTATTGCTTGTCTTGATAGAGCCTATAATATCGGGCTTGTAATTGTTTTCTTGTTCTAAAAAGAAATGCTTCATACCGGACTCTTTTGAGTGCTCGAAAATATCTACAAAGTTAATACTGCCGTTACCGATTTCGGTGTTTTCGTCCGGTTTGGCCTTGTCCATATCTTTCACGTGCCACATTGGGAAACGCCCTGGGAACTCTTTAAACAAATCATCTGGCTTTTTACCGGCTCTTACCAACCAATACAGATCCATTTCAAAGAATACTAGTGCCGGATCAGAGTCTTTTAGAAAGATCTCATATCCATAAGTGTCCCCAAAAGGAGTAAATTCTGTGTTGTGATTGTGGTATGCGAGTTTCAGGCCTTCTTTTTTGAGTAGTTCTGCGACCTTAGTCATGGTCTCTGCAGTTTGTTTACAGGTATCCGGATCTTTTTTGGCCTCGTCCGGCAGACTGGGAATGGTTAGAAATTCACTGTTCAGATCGTGACAGGCTCTGATACAGGCATCCAGATCCTGTCTGCTACCATTTGCAAAATAACTGTTGATGTCATAATGGCCACTGGGTGCTTTCAGGCCGTTGTCATCGAGCACCTTTTTAAGGTCCTTGGTGGACATCCCAAAATAGCCATTGTCCTTGGAAAATCCAAAGGGTTCAACACTGGTATAACCCGCTTTTGCTACTTGAGCCAGTACGCCTTTTTGATCCTTTGGCAGGATGTCCCTGACGGTGTATAACTGAATGCCCACATCATTTTTGGGCATGCCCGATTTACAGGCAAGTGAAGGCATGAGCCAGGCACCGGCGGTAACAATGCCGGTTTGTTTTAGAAAACTTCTTCTAGTTGTCATTTTTTTAATTTTATGGATGAAGTTATAGGAGCGTGTTTGATGTGTTTGCTCTTTGTGATATTCACTCCATATTATACATCGCAGATCTGAATGGCCTTTTGCAAGGAGGCCAGTTTGTCTGGATTTTTTGGAACAAATTCCTGAGCTACATAGCCTTTATAACCGGTGGCGACGATAGCCCGCATAATGGCCGGATAATAAAGTTCCTGGGTATCATCAATCTCATTACGGCCAGGTACCCCACCTGTATGGTAATGGGCGATAAACTGATGGTGGGTATTGATGGTATGAATGACATCCCCTTCATCTATCTGCATATGATAGATATCATATAATAATTTGAAGTTTTCGCTACCGAGCCGTTTGCAGAGTTCTGCGCCCCAACTGGTACGATCACATTGATAATCCTTATGATTGACCTTGGAGTTGAGTAGTTCCATTACTAGTACAACACCGTGCTTTTCTGCAAGTGGAAGTATTTTGGACAAACCGTCTACACAGTTTTGCCAACCTGTTTCATCATCCATGCCTCTTTTGCTACCGCTAAAACAGATCAGGTTTTTATAACCTGCAGCGGCGACCTTAGGGATCATTTCTGTGTAATTTTTAATTAGCTGATCATGGAACTTGGTATCATTAAATCCATCTGTCAGGTTGATCTCTGCACCGTTACACATGGGTGAATCCAGGCCGTATTTTTTAAGCGTAGGCCACTCTTTTGGTCCCATCAGGTCGATACCGGTTATGCCGATCTTCTTTGAGAACTGACAGAGTTCATCCAGTGATATGCCTGAATAACACCATGCACATACAGAGTGATGGATATTGCCTTTTAAGGCTGTGTTTTCATTGGTTTTCATTTTATTGCCTGCCTTTGCTGTGGCGCTGCCAGCCAGACCGGGGAGTATGGTGGCTGCACCGATGGCTGCTGTGCCGGTTACGATGTTTTTTAATGCGGTTCTTCTATCCTGCTTTTGCATAATGATGAGTTTAATTAGTTCGTATCCTCAGAAAATTATTTAAAATATTTAGACGAATCTGGAGGGGGGACCTGACGGTCCCCTTCCTTAAATTAGCTGATCTTTTCAACGGGTAATTTTTTCTCCGTTTTAAAGAAGATGGCGAATAAAGCCATAACGATAAAGGCAATGATGGCCGGGAAGGTCCAGATATGCTGCCAAATCTGCGCTGTATCACCGCCCTGGCTTTTGTACATCTCAGAGATCACACCTGCGATGTAAAAGCCCACCAGCATCCCTACGCCATAAGTGGCCAGTGTGATCAATCCCTGCGCGGCACTTTTATGCTTTTCTCCTGCTTTGTTATCGGTATAAATTTGCCCGGTGACAAAGAAGAAGTCATAGCAGGCGCCATGCAGGGCAATGCCTATAATCAGCATAAAGGAGAGCTCTCCTGCATTGCCATAGGCAAAACAAAGATAACGGATGACCCAGGCGGCCATCGCAAGAATCAGGGTTTTTTTAAGGCCAAATTTTGTAAAGAAGACAGGTAGCAATAACATGAAGAGCACTTCAGACATCTGCCCAAAGGTCATTTTGCCGGTCGGATTGGCCAGTCCGATTTCTGACAGGAAGGTATTGGCGTACTGGTAATAAAATGCCAGTGGCACACAGATCAGGACTGAAGAAACAAAAAAGATCAAATAATTACGGTCTTTTAATAATTTTAAGGCGTCCAGTCCCAAAACTTCCCGGATACTGACCTTTTCTCCTTTCTTCGCTTTTGGAGGGGTCTTGGGCAATGCAAAACTGAACAGCCCAAGTGCCAGAGAGGCAATGGCAGTCATCAAAAATGTATTTTTCATGAGTCCTTCTTTCAGGGAGGTCTCATTGTCCCAATGAAAGGCATAGCTGATGAGCAGACCAGCTACGATCCAGCCCAGCGTACCCCATACACGGATATTCCCAAAGTCTTTTTCAGGATTGGTCATCTGATTGAAGGAAACAGAATTCACCAGTGCCAGTGTTGGCATATACAAGATCATATAAACAAAAACATAGGGGTAGAAACCAGCGAAGTCGGTGGCTGTATACATTTTGAACATTAACAGGGCGCCTGCAATGTGTAGTATTCCCAGGATGCGCTCTGCATTAAAATAACGGTCTGCAATCAGACCGATAATAAAGGGGGCGATAATGGCACCAAAGCACTGAGTGGAAAAGGCAGAAGAAATCTGGGCATCATTGGCCTGTAGATTGGAGATCAGATAAGTGGCCAGGGTGACAAACCAACCACCCCAAACGAAGAACTCCAGAAACATCATAAAGGAAAGCTTAAACCTGATTGATGATTTCATGTAATATTTTTTGCAAGTGTAAAAAAATGAGGGGGCTCATGGCCCCCTGCTAAATTATTGATATTTATTGAAAATATTAAATATTAAACTTCTTTTATTTGATTTTATTTGTCGAACTGACTCATAAAAACCTATGCAGAAATTACATACCTAATCTCCAGCCTTCTCTGTAATCGCGTTTTACGAAGGCATTGACTTCATCGAAGTTGGTAATGCGCATATTGTCATTATCCCAGAGTAGTTTCACATAACGGCCAGGGAATGAAGTTTTGTCCCCTTCGATACGCTTCACATCAAAGCCCCGTATGGCGAGATTCGCCATCAGTAAGGCCTCTGTCAAAGGTCCAGCGGTTTCAAATGGAGAACTCACTTCTTTTTTGCCATAACCGGCTTTTGCGGCCTCTACCCATTGTTTGTAGTGGCCGTTTGCGCCACCAGGAACACGGGCATATTTTTGCGGGATATGCATCTTTTTCACCTCTTCATTACGGCTTAACGGCAATAAGCGGGCATTTTCACTGTAGGTGTCGGCCAGCATCTTGCCTTTGGTACCAATAAAGAGTGTTCCGTTTCCTCCATCGCCGAAAGGTTCATTGGCGCCCAGTTCTTCCGGACGGGTGGGCTGAATACCGCCATCCATCCAGTGCACTTCGATGTCACCTTTTGTTTTATCCGTTTTAGGGAACTTAAGGGTAACGTGGCTGGAAGGTGGGCAACTTTTTGGGAAATAGCCTCTTTTGAATTCATCTACATAGACAGAGCCTACACTGGCCTGAACTTCAGTCGCATATTTAAGGTTCAACGTACGGAAGGCGGCTTCCATCAGGTGACATCCCATGTCTCCCAGGGCGCCGGTACCGTAATCCCACCAGCCTCTCCAATTAAACGGAACCAGCTTATCTACATAATTAGCCTGAGGAGCTGTTCCGAGCCAAAGATCCCAGTCTAATTCTTTTGGCACATCAGCATTGGCGGATGGCCAGGGGATGCCCTGAGGCCATACCGGGCGATCTGTCCATACATATACCGTATGCACATCACCAATCAGACCAGCATCATACCACTCGCTAAGTAAACGTGTGCCGTCGTTTGAACCGCCCTGGTTGCCCATTTGCGTGACGACTTTATATTTTTTAGCGGCTGCAGTCAGTACACGCGCTTCATGGATATCGTGGGTAAGTGGTTTTTGTACATAAACATGTTTGCCACGTTGCATTGCTCCCAGCGCAATAATGGCATGGTTATGATCTGGCGTGGATACGGAGACCGCATCAAAGTTATTGAGCTCTTTATCAAAGAGTACACGCCAATCTTTATAGAATTTCGCCTTAGGGAAGTTCTTAACACTAGTGGCTGCTCTGCGGGTATCTACATCACAAAGAAAGGCGATATCTGCCTCGCCACTCTTGGCGAACATGGCGATATCGGATTGTCCTTTGCCACCAGCACCCACGCTGGCAACTCTTAATTTATCACTTGGGGCAATATAGCCCTTTCCGCCCAGTACATGGCGGGGAACGATCCAGACACCGGCGCCGATGGCGGCGGCGTTTTTAATAAATTTTCGACGGGAGTCCGCATTTTTTTGCGTTACACTTTTGTCGTCTTTGTTGTTCATAATGTATATCAGATTTAAGATGAAAGGAATATATTTAAGAAAGACCTAAAAAAGACTGATTAAAGCTGGCATCGGTGCCAGAGGAAGCAAAATCATCGAAAACTTTATTGGTTACAGGGATAATGTGGTCCTTGATAAAGACGGCGCCTTCGGCAGCGCCGACCTCTGCATCCTTAAGGGCACATTCCCACTCCAGTACGGCCCAACCCTTAAAATCATACCTGGATAATTTGCTGAAAATGCTTTTAAAATCTACCTGACCATCCCCTAGAGAGCGGAACCGGCCTGCGCGATCAATCCAGTTCTGGTAACCGCCATACACACCTTGTTTGCCAGTCGGATTGAACTCTGCATCTTTTACATGGAACATTTTGATGCGTTCATGGTAGATATCGATGAAGTCAAGATATTTTAACCCCTGCAGGATAAAGTGAGAGGGATCATAGAGCAAGTTGGCTCTGGGATGGTTGCCGACCCTTTCAAGGAACATTTCGAAGGTGATGCCATCGTGTAAATCCTCGCTGGGGTGGGTCTCGTAACAAAGATCTACGCCAGCTTTATCAAAACTGTCAAGGATGGGCAGCCAGCGGGCAGCCAACTCCTTGAAACCTTCTTCAACAATGCCCGCTGGCCTTTGTGGCCAAGGATAGATCAGTGGCCAAAGTAAAGAGCCGCTAAAGGTTGCATGTGCATTCAGCCCCAGGTGCTGAGAGGCCTTTGCGGCGTCGTGCAATTGACTTATGGCCCACTTTGTACGTTCTTTGGGATTTTTACGGTAAGCTTCCGGTGCAAATCCGTCAAACAAGTCGTCATATACAGGATGTACGGCCACCAGTTGCCCCTGGATATGCGTAGAGAGCTCAGAGATCTCCAGGCCATGGCTCTGCACGACACCTTGAATCTCATCCGCATAGCTCTTACTCTCTGCTGCCTTATGCAGGTCGATAAAACGGGCATCTGTCGTAGGCAGCTGAATGGCTTTATATCCAAGTCCTGCTGCCCAGCCGCAAATACTGTCCAGGCTGTTAAAAGGGGCCTGATCACCAATAAACTGTGCTAAAAAGATACCGGGCCCTTTGATTGTCTGCATGCTATAAAATATTTTTAAATCTTAAAATCTGTCCATTTGCTATCCGATTTACCGGAAGCAATAATGTTGTCTATAAATGCCATACCTCTGACGCCGTCTTCTACATCCGGGAAGTCCACCAAAGTCGTGTCTGGTTCCTCTCCGGATAGTCGGGCTTGTAAGGTAAGGGCAAAGTTGCGGTAGAGATTGGCGAAGGCCTCTATATAACCTTCCGGGTGCCCTGCCGGCGTGCGGCAGTTATGTAAAGCGACTGGACTTAGATAACCCTGTCCGGCCCGATATACTTCTTTGGGTTTATCCTGCCAGAGGACTTCAAGGGAATTTGGTTCCATCTGGCGCCAGCTAAGACCACCTTTTTCACCGTAAACCCGGATGCTAAGGTTGTTTTCCTCGCCTGCAGCTACCTGTGTGGCAATCAGAACGCCGCTGGCTCCGCTGTCAAAACGAAGCAGTGCCGCACCGTCATCATCGAGCGCTCTTCCCGGGACAATCGTCTGAATGTCTGCTGAAAGCTTTTGAATTTTCTGGCCGGTTATATATTCTGCCAGATGGGCAGCGTGCGTGCCGATGTCACCCATGGCGCCGGCCTTGCCACTTTTAGTCGGGTCAGTACGCCAGGCGGCCTGAGCATTGCCTTCTTTTTCAGAGAGCTCGCTGAGCCATCCTTGCGGATACTCGACGTACACCTTACGGATCTTGCCAAATAGCCCTTGCTCCACCATATATCTTGCCTGTTTTACCATAGGGTAGCCGGCATAGGTATGGGTGAGACAAAGTAATAACCCGGTTTCTTTTACTTTTGCGGCCAGTTGCCTGGCCTCTTCTAATGTAAAAGTCATGGGTTTTTCTATTACCACATGAAAACCATTTTCGAGGGCTAACATGGCGGGTTCAAAGTGGGCAAAATTAGGCGTGACGATGGAGACAAAATGCATCCTTTGGTCTGCAGGTAGTTTTTTCTCCTGTTCGATCATTGTCCTAAAATCTGGGTAGACCCTGCTTTCTGGCAGACCAAGTTCCTTACCGGAGGCCTTTGATTTTTCCGGAGAATTACTGAACGCGCCGCAGCTAAGTTCAATGAGTCCATCCATGGCGGCGGCCTTTCTGTGAACGGCACCTATAAAAGCACCCATCCCGCCTCCGATCATGCCCATTCTTAATTTTTCACTCAAAATATACGGTAATTTTAAAGCGGGTATGTTACCATACCCGCCCCCCTTTCTCTAAGGGTGTTTTCATCTAATTTATGGTACAGTACATTATATGTTCTGTTTTTTCAATTCCTTGACGGCATAGTCACAAGCTCTGGCTGTCAGTGCCATATAAGTAAGCGACGGATTTTGACAGGCTGTGGAAGGCATACAGGAACCATCTGTGACAAAGACATTTTTCACTTCATGCATCTGGTTGAAGCCATTGAGAACTGAAGTTTTTGGATCTCTGCCCATTCTGGCTGTACCCATTTCATGGATGGCCATTCCGGGATCGCAACCGCTGTCATAGGTATGGATATCTTTGATGCCGGCTGCTTCCAGCATTTCTGCAGCGTCATTGATCATATCTACGCGCATTTTCTTTTCATTCTCTTTGTACTCGCAATCAATGGCCAATACGGCTTGACCCCATTTGTCTTTTTTGGATTTATCAATATAAACCTTGTTTTCATAATATGGGAGCATTTCTCCAAAACCGCCAAGTCCCATACTCCAGGTGCCGGGTGTACTGATAAGATCTTTATATTCACCCCCGATGGCCATTTCTGGAATATTCTCATGCCAGGTGCCGCGGCTGGCGCCGCCCTGGTAACCAAATCCACGGACATAGTCTCTTTTGTCGCCACCCATATTACGATACCTGGGGACGTAAATACCGTTGGCACGACGTCCATAATAATATTTATCATCAAATCCTTCGGCTCTTCCAGAAGCACCACACCTGAAATGGTGATCCATCAGGTTATGGCCCAGCTGGCCACTACCGTTGCCCAGCCCTTCGGGGTGCGCTTCAGAAGTAGAATTCAGTAAAATAAAGGCGGTTCCTAATGTAGAGGCATTGACAAAGATGATCTTTGCGTAGAATTCCATGGTTTCATTGGTCTCGGCATCGATCACCAATACGCCTTTGGCCTTTTTAGTGTCTTTGTCGTAGAGTATTTGATTGACAATGGAGAATGGGCGAAGGGTCAGATTGCCTGTGGCCACTGCTGCTGGCAGGGTGGCAGATTGTGTACTGAAATAAGCCCCGAATGGACAGCCTCTGCTACAGAGGTTTCTGTACTGACAGGCGGTACGGCCATTATGATTCTGGGTGATATTGGCGGTACGGCCAATGGTCACGATTCGCGACCTTTTATAGACCTCATCAAAGCGCTTTTTGACGGATTTTTCAACGCAGTTCATTTCCATGGGCGGCATATAATGACCGTCCGGGAATCCGGGAAAGCCTTCTGCCTGTCCACTGATGCCTGCAAATTTTTCGGCATAGTCATACCAGGGTGCAATATCTTTATAACGGATAGGCCAGTCACATCCATGACCATCCTTTAAGTTGTCTTCAAAGTTCATATCGCTGAGTCGGTAACTCTGGCGCCCCCACATCAGGGAACGGCCGCCGACATGATAGCCTCTGAACCAATCAAAGCGCTTTACTTCGGTATAAGGACACTCTTCGTCGTTCACCCAAAAGCTTTCGTTGTATTCTGAGTAGGGGTAATCCCTTGACTGTACATAATGAGAAGCTTTTTCTTCTTCTGTGAGCCATCCTCTGTGTGGAAATTCCCAGGGGGGCAGCGTTGCTGTAGTGTAGTCCTTAATATGTTCAATATTACGGCCGCGTTCCAGCTGTAATACTTTTAAACCTTTTTCTGTGAGCTCTTTTGCAGCCCAGCCACCGCTGATACCCGAACCGATAACGATTGCGTCGTAGGTGCTGCCTTTTTTTGCTTCTGTATTTAGATTCATGAATAATGGTTTTTTCTAACGTAGATATAGAAATGATGAAAGATGCGTGGTGTGCCGTTTATGCTTGTTTAGGCAATGATTATCAAGTGATAACTATTGCTGTACGGCTATATATCCTAAGGTTATGCCCAGGCTTTTTGGCCAGGTTTCAGATCAACACAACCGTCATAACGTCCTGGAACGGCCACATAGGCTCTGGCCTTTGTGGCACCGATTTCAGAGGAAAAATAGCCTAAGAGTGTGAGGTCTCTGGCCAGTTCAAAGAAATAATGATTCTTTCTGTCGCTGGTCTTGGCGGCTGTTTTTACAAATGAACCTGCTGTGGGTACATCAATTTTGATGGTGTTATTAGGATCTTTGTCGTCCTTTTTCTTCTGGGCAATGGTTTTCTCCCTTAAAGTGGCCACTGCTTTTTCTTGTTCTTGACGGCTGGCTTTTAAGAAGTCTTTACCCAGTTCGGATTTTGCCTCTTTAATGAAGGCTTCCAGACCGTTTACAAAATCTTTTTGTACGTTCTCTGGGTAACAATCCTTTATCATTAAAGTGATAAAAGGACCCACTCCGGCCGCTTTCGCACCGGGACAAGAGGTGGTAGGAATAATAATATCTGCGACTTCTGTGATGACCTTTTGCTGATCCTCCGATACCAGTGCGCCGGCTTTCTTTTTGGGGCTGGAGCAACTGTCGAATAAAACGCTCATCGTTGTCCCGGACAAAACGATGCCGCCGCCGACTAGCAGTGCTACATTTCTGAGTGCCTCTCGTCTTTGCATATTTTTTGGAATTTGTGAGATGAAATAATTTTGCTGTGCTAAAAATATAGAAAAAATATGTTATCAATTTAGAAAAACATATATATTTCTATTGAAAATCTGTTAACAATTATCGAATCTGTGTCTTTTTGTTTGATATTTGCCTTATGGAAATAACCTACCACATATCACAAATAGACAAAGTCGCCGAGCATCTTTGGCGGGAACATAAGGATAAGAAAATCTGGGCTTTTTATGCACCCATGGGGGCTGGAAAGACGACGCTAATCAAGGAGTTATGTAACAAAGTGCTGGGCTGTAAGGACGTTGTTTCCAGCCCTACTTTTGCCATCGTTAATGAGTACGTAAGTCCAATAGAAGGCAATATTTTCCATATGGATTGGTACCGATTGGCGGATGAACAGGAAATTGTGGCTGCAGGTGTGGAAGAAACCTTGACCAGTGGCGCCAGATGTTTTGTAGAATGGCCGGAAAGAGCCCCCTTGCTTTTACCTAAAGATGCACTGCTGCTGCAAATTGACATCTTGCCGGCGGACGAACGTCGGGTCTTTGATAAAAGCCCGGAATAGAGAAACAGGCTAGATTATGCTGAATAAGGAAGGAGAGAGGCTTTAACAGTTTATTGCAGACTTGACAGGTAGATTTGCTTGTTTAGGAGGTTAATATTGCTTTAAAGCGGCCTTCTGACCGGAATTCTTCTGCCACTCTGCTGTTTTCAGGGAACAAAACAGTAATTTTGCGCCCTGCCAGGCGGCTGATGGCCGCCCTGGTTATAATTTATATATCATATGCTAGATCAATTAGAAGCGATAAATGCCAGATTTGAGCAGCTAGGAGTGGCACTGACTAATCCAGAGATTATCAGCAATCAAAAGGAGTTCAGTAAGCTCAGCAAAGAATACCGGGATCTGGAAAAGATTGTCGTGGAATATAAAAAGTACCTGAATGTACTGGATAACCTGAGTTTTGCCAAAGAGGCTATCAATGGATCTGACGAGGATCTAAGAGAACTCGCTAAAATGGAATTACCGGAACTGGAGGATCAAAAAGAACAGTTGGAAGAAAAACTGACCAGACTCTTGATCCCTAAAGATCCGCAGGATAATAAAAATGCGATTATTGAAATCAGGGCCGGAACTGGAGGTGATGAGGCCTCCTTATTTGCAGGAGACCTGTTGGATATGTATATCCGTTATTGTAACAAAAGAGGTTGGAAGACTTCTATTGCCAGTGCCAGCGAAGGGACTGTAGGCGGTTATAAAGAGGCTATGATTGAGGTGATCGGTGAGGATGTCTATGGCACCCTGAAATTTGAAAGTGGTGTTCATCGTGTACAGCGCGTACCGAGTACAGAAACCCAGGGACGTGTGCATACCTCCGCAGCAACCGTAGCGGTGATGCCTGAAGCGGAAGAAATTGATTTTGAGCTGAAGGATAGTGACGTTAAGATGGAGACTTCCAGAAGTGGTGGTGCGGGTGGTCAGAATGTCAATAAGGTAGAAACAAAAGTGATGCTGACGCATATTGCGACCGGAACAGTTATTATCTGCCAGACGGAAAGAACGCAGTTGGGCAACCGATTGAAGGCTATGGAAATGATGCGTACCAAGCTTTATGAGGAGCAGGTACGTAAACAGGAAGAAGAGATTTCCAGGCAAAGAAAGACCCTTGTCAGTACAGGGGACAGAAGCGCTAAGATCAGAACTTATAACTGGCCACAGGGCCGCGTTACGGATCATAGAATTGGTCTTACCTCTTATAATCTGGACGCTGTTATTGGTGGAGAATTGGATGAGTTTATTGATGCGCTCCAGGTAGCAGAGAATGCGGAAAAGATGGCAGGAAACGAGCCTAAATAAGATTAGAGAACGTTTAAGGTATAAATAAGTTATTGAAACGGAAAAGGAATAGCATTAGCTTAATGCAATTCCTTTTCCGTTTTTTGTGGGGAAGTCTGCCACTTAGGGGGGTAATAAGATTTTTACAAACAGGATTAAGCAAGCCTGAATTAAGTGATTGCTGTAGGTGTAATATGTCGAGTGCTCATTATGTGCAAGGGGGTTGTCTGTTTTATTTGACGGTCAAAATTGCCTTATACCGGGTAATTTGCTTTTGCTGAAGGCTTTTTGGGGCTTTATTTGAGTGGTGTATTTTGCCATATACTTATAAACTTCCAAGGAGATTTTTGTACATTGCAATCATAGTTGCCGCGATAGGAATTTTGAATACTGTCATATGGAAGATTTGCCTTCAAAAAAAATAGGTTCAGAATTAATAAAGGGAAAACAGGTTAGCAGCGCTATACATAGACGTAAAAAAACGCCTTAATTAATGTAAGACGTTTAAAAGTGTAACCCGCTGATTAGATCTGCATCAGGGGCGAATGGGAATAAGAGGGCATACAGGTATGGTTCATATATGATTTATCGAAATCAAAATCAGAAGCTCCAAATATGTAAAGTAAATCGCTCCAAATTTGTAAAGTAAAATGCTCAAATTTTGTAAAGTGTTTTTAATATTTTGTTTAAAATCAATGTTTTATGGCTACTAAAGCTAGGGCATTGGCTCGGGAATTAAAAATAAAGACAACGCCAGATAGAAGGCTCTCTGGGACTGGCCGGATTACGATCAGAGGTATGCATACGATGTCGTGGCAGGAAATGGGGTTTGCAACAGGCAAAGTGAGTCTGAGACAATTGTTGGAAGGTGGTAAAAAGGCGAACATTGATATATATGACGATCCGATGGATTTAGAATTTATTATCGAGAAAATAATTATTGGTGGGTTGGCTGAGCATTTAGGCAGCGGGCTTCATCAAGCAATAGAAGTAAATCAAGCTTATGTAAAAGAATTTATTGAGGGAAATATGAACCTTGTTTCTAGCGTAAAGCACGACCCTGTTAAAGTAAGAAGTCTACTCAAAGCTATTGCCAGGAATACAGCTACAATAGTAGATATTTCTGCTTTGAAAAGGGATATACTACTCAGGGATAATATTCAAATCTCACGCCCAACTATTTATGATTATCTGGATACTTTAAACAGACTTATGATTGTGGAAGATCAACCAGCGTGGAATACGCATATACGTTCTTCTGCATCTCTTCGAAAGTCACCTAAACGACATTTTACGGATGTTTGCCTGGCGGTGGCGGTACTTGGACTAGATAAAGAAAGCTTATTCAGTGATTTGAAAATTACCGGATTTTTGTTTGAATCTTTAGTTACACACGAACTTAGGGTTTATGGACAGGTCAATGACGCAAAAGTATATCACTACCGCGATTCAAGTGGGCTGGAAGTGGACAGCATTGTTCAAAAATATAATGGTGATTGGTGTGCTTTTGAAATCAAGTTAGGTACCGGTGAGATTGAAAAAGCTGCAGTAAGTCTCCTTAAATTTGCCAGCAACTTGGACCTTAGCAAAGCGAGGCCTCCAAAATCACTCAATATTATTACAGGGACGGGTATCAGCTATACTAGGCAGGATGGGATAAATGTCATTTCACTGGCGTCCTGGGTGCATGATTTTTAAATTATGATTGGCTATTTTGTCATTATAGTTAAAAACTTATTTGCCTTAATTTAATGTAATCGAAGGGGATTATTTATAGTACACTATATTTAAGATGGCTGTTCACTGTTACGTTTTGAGAATTTCTGGATTAGCTTCAATGATATTTAGAATTCTGGATAGAAAAAACTAGCGTACACCAAAAAGGGGGATACTTGAATTTGGCAAAATTTGGATTTTTACAAATTCTGGCATTAAAAGTTAAAAGCGTATTTTGGGGGGCGGTTTTTTGTCTTGGTTACTTTGTGGGCTACATAATATTTGCTGGGCTATTAGTGTAAAATGTCCATGAAAAAGAAACTTACTCGGACCATCCGATTTCCGCTTGGAATTTCACCAAGTTTTGGAGAAGATGCCACCCAGATTTGTCTTTTAGGTAAATATCAATATGCCCTCGGCTTGATAACTATATATAAAAATACATAAAAGGCCATTTCTAAGAAAAATTGGTTTGGAGAATTGATAGCTGCTGGCCATGGTCTCCTTATTGATATACTTTTTGCACGAATCCACCAGTAAATTGTATCTTTTAATGTCTGAGGCAACTGCCTGATAGGTTTTTATATGGAATAAGGTGGAATCAATATCCAATTTCTTTAAACAATATGGCGGAATGCTTTGCTGATCTCCAAAAAGATAATGTTGTATTCTATATTTCAGGGTTTGTAACTGATGGTAATAATAGCCGGTGAGGTTACCATATTTGTTGCCAAGCTTCAACTGATCTTGTGTAAGTAGATATATTGAGGAGTCTTTAATTTTCTTGAAGATAGCATTTAATTCCTGCTCGGTTAAATGGATGTCTCTTGGAGACTTCCAGTAATATCTAAATGCAGGAAGCGTAAACATGGCGGCGTTAGGGATAGGTGAAAAATATGGGTTGTTGGACCAGGAATCTATTTTAAGTGTGCTGTCGCGAATAAAGTCCATAAACTCAATGGTTTCCTTATCCAATTGAATTGCCTTTTGGCCAGATACATTCTTTATGAAGAAAAGGAATAATAAAATTAAAATTATTTGTAATGTATTTTTAGTCATATATATTGAGTTAAATAGTTAATTACATCTAGTCCCTTTATATCCACCAGGCACAGAATAAGGCATGGTATGGTAACCGATACTTTCTGTACTATTCTCATTAGAATTAAAGCCATATTGAGTTAATAATTCTTGAAAGGTTAATGGATAGGTAATGTCAGAAAGTCCATCTATAGATAATGCTTGCGCATCGGAAAGGGGCAAATTGGGGAATATATTGATCAACAAATTAGCCATTTGATCTACATAATGAAGTGCGATTTCGCTATGCTGTTGGGTTTGTTCTTTTAAAAGGCTGTCGTTTTTTTGGTCAAGAAAGGCGTGAACCATTTCATGTATAATAACTCCTGCAACATATTCTTGTGAAGAACCTGCTAGTTGACTGTAGTTCAATAAAATTGTATCTTCTTTGCCATTATTACTATATCGTGTTTGACCAGGAATGGCGTTTCCTTTATCTGACAGTAATGTTTGAGCCTTCATAAAAGTCAAATTGAGATAACCAGAACCTCCAAAAGTATTATGGATTAAAAATGCGATTGAATCTCGACTGTTGAGCACTTTTGTTAATGCAGAATCCATACAAGGGCTATTAATGATACTACTATCAATATATATACTATCAACAATATATGGTGGCAACTCAGGAAGATCTAATTTTGGCGGGTAAGGTGACCCTCCGATGCCTCCATTTCCGCCGCCACTTGGTAATGGATTATCATTGGGTGGATTCCAACCAGGAGGGATACCTCCGTCGTCACATATTGTATAACTTCCTGATACAAATTGCGATGAAATTACCATGATTGAACCGTCATAAAATTCTATTGGATCGTATTGTATCCAATATGAATAGAAGTAGGTTGTGCAACTTGGCGTTGGTATTTCAGGATTAGGTTGAGCTACCATTATTGAACCATTCCCTCCTTCCCGATTACTGGTTCGTTTTATAGAAAAATTTTTAAAGTGGGGTTTTCCTGCATCTGCACTTGATATGCGAATATTGTGGATTTTAGATTTACCATTTTGCAGCATATATGAATTAATTGGCTCACCGATTAATGAATAATAAAACTGTAAAGAAGCTAATATTGAGAGATCTTTATATTTTTCATTTTAGTATTGACTTGGGTAATTTGAATGGCTCCTTCATAATCTGTAGTTTTATTTTCACGGATAACAAGATGATATGTTGTATATGCTGCAAATGTATCCAATGGGACTTTTTCTCCGATATTATCAAATACGAAGGGGATTTCAATGTACTTAATTCCTTGATTTAAATATTCCTTTGTTTTATTCCAATCAAGTCTCCCTATTGATTGTTGACCATTTTGAAGTTTTAAGCCAATTTTTTGATTTTTAAAGTTACCGCCATTTTTTTGAAGCCAAGTCAAAGCGTTTTTTATTTGGTATGAGTCCTGTTTGTTTTTATTACAGGCATTAATAATTAAAAGTAGGATAATGCAAATTCCAAATGTTATTAGAAATTGTATTATTGGTATATTTTTTCTCATAAAGAACATCTTTTCTATGACAGTTAAATAAAAGAACAAAAGGAGAAGGGGGAATCGAATCCCCCACATTTATAAAGTTACATAATATTATTAATTTAGCCTTTATTTTAATTAAGATAATCTATTCCATATCTGCTTTTTTGTTTATAAATATACCGCGCTGGTTTTGCAAAGACTTGCAATTAACAAACGGATGGCCCTGAACTTGTGAATACTGTGGCGGTTGATATTTTTGAGTTGCTGATTATAGAACAGTAAATTTAACTGCGCTGGCCTGTATACATCCCCAAAATCCAAACCACAGTTTATATTTTAAGATCTTTAATAAAAATTGTGCAATCGTTTGATGCATTGAAATTGAAGTGACTAAGTATGTGTTTTTGTTTGGAGGTGAGCAAAAGGTAAAAAAGATTCTTTATTTTGTTAACGTGTTACTTATAAAAGGGAAGGGTATCCTTTGATGATTTATCCAAATTGATAAAAGACCAAATCTAAAATCTATAAAATTAAATAGACGCAAAAACTATTTTAAATGAAAAGTATATTTAAGCTAAAGGCGAATCTTTTTTTGTTACTGGCGTTGGTAATGGGTGCTGTCTGTGTTCCGAATAAAAGTTTAGATGCGCAAGGAGCAAATGCACCTTACCCTGTTTATGATACAAAGACTGTAACACAACACGGTCCTTATCTTCTAAATCCAACACAAACTGGGATTACCATATGTTTTTATACAGCTGGTGAAAGCGCTGCCAAAATAGTGTATTGGAAAAACGGAGAGGAAGGCGCAAAACAAATCGCCCAGAGCCAGAAGTATGGATTAGTTCCTGTAGGCAAAATGCATTCAATTCGGTTAGAAAATTTAAGTCCGGGTACTGTTTATCATTACCAGGTCGTTTCAAGGAGGGTTTTAGATTTGAGGCCTTATTGGCCTGAAATGGGTAAATGGACTAACAGTCCCACGTATTCATTTACTACTTTTAGTAATTCCAATTCAAAAACGGTTTCCTTTAGCCTGATCACCGATACACACGAACACGTGGATTGGATCAGAAATTATATGAAAATTATTGATTGGGATAAAACGGACTTCTTGGTTAATGACGGTGATGTTGTGGATTATGCCCAAAACAGGCAACAGTTATTTGCCAGTGCAATAACCCCGCTAACGCGCCCTTTAGCACATTCAAAACCGATGTTATATGTAAGGGGTAATCATGAGAATCGAGGACAATTTGCGAGAAAATTATTTAAATATTTGCCACCAATAGAAGATGGTAAATATTATTACAGCACCGATAATGGTCCGCTTCATTTTGTGGTCCTTGATACGGGAGAGGATAAAGATGATACAACTAGTGTGTATGCCGGCTTAAATGATTTTAAGCAGTACAGGCACGATGAGTATGAGTGGTTTAACAGGCATATTCAAACCAGCGAATCTCTAAAAAGCGCTCCTTTTAAGGTCATATTAATGCATCAACCCCAGTGGGGCTTTACTGGTGGAGAAAACGAAAAATGGACTGCACTGGCCAACAAGGCTGGTATCAATATTATTTTAGCCGGTCATTGGCACCGATTCGGATGGTTTAAGCCCGGGGAGTTTCAGGGGAACAAATACTATATGCTGGTGCTTGGACAACATCAGGTAGAAAATGTAACTGTATCAGATAAATTCATGGATATCGAAGTTAAAAATGATGATAATAAAGTGGTTTTTACTGCCAGACTAGATACAAAGGGGAATTTAATTAAGTCGTATATGGCGCCAGAACTCAGGGAAAATCAGGAAAAAATGTTGCAGCGGATGAAGCGTTCTAAGTAAAACTGAAGGCTTCTGTTAGACAGCGCAACAAAGTGATGGCTGTAATGTGGATGCCATGGGGTAACGCAACATGATTGCTGTATTTATATTGATCCATTATGCCAGGCACTGGTTGCAGACTATATCGGTGTATAGCATTATAACAATCCTCAAAAAAAAATAGCCACCTGCAAATCGTTTGCGGTGGCCATTTTTGTGGTTGGTCTTTAAAAAGTGGGTGGTGATTATTCTAATTTTTTAATTTATAGGTAAAGCCGATCCAGCAAGGGCCGTCGCCCGGATTGGGCTGGTCCCGCCATACGCCCAGTGTAATTGAGGTGTCACTCATGTCCAGAATGGCGATATTTTGCCAATTAGAAGCCTGCCCATGATAATCACCGCCATACAATAGCTCCGCACCATTTAGTTTGATGGTCCCCGCACTTGTATTAATATCAAATGTGCCGGTCTTGGTGGTGGCTTTACCATCAGCATCAATAATAGTGACACTATAATTTTTGCCGTTGTTCAGATCAAAATGCATGCTGCCATAATCCCTGCTAGCCATCACCCATTCATTGCCTGCATAATCCGGATGCCAGGACCAGTCGTCCGCGCTTCCATTATGTTTAGCATAATCACTACCATACCATCCAACGGGTCTTGCCATATCCAGTACCCAGGTTTTACCGGTTGCACCAGCAATAAAGCCCCAGCTTGGATCGGTCAGGTAACTAAGGTCGGTACTCGTAACGTGAATTGTTGTAGAATCACCCATGACAAATCCCCCGGCAGAACTTACACTGTAATGGATGGTATAATCTCCGGAGAAGGGGTAGATAATGGTATCGAGCCCTTTGGTGGAAGTGCCGCTACCATAATCCCAAAAGGGGATGGCGGCCGAAGTTTTGCTTTCCAGATAAACTTCATTGTCTTTATCTGGGTTTTGCGTTACGGTATAACTAAGTGCACTACTGCTGATGGGTGCAGGCATGGATACTTTTTTGACTGATGGGCTGCAGCTGTATAAACCCAGCAGGGCAGCTAACAGAAAGGCAGCACTCAGACCATACAAAAGCGAGGTGGCTTTTTGTGTGGTTCTGCCTATTAAGCTTTTTTGCTTATTGGTATGTAGATTCATTATTATTGTTTTTGTAAGGTGGATTAATAACCGGGATTTTGAACAAGGGTGCCGTTAGATAAACCGATTTGTGTCTGTGGAATCTCAAATAGACCTTCGGTTGCCGTCGGGAAACTTACCTGGAAGTCTGGATCAGTTGAGTTGTTGTCAATCGCGGCTTTGGCCACTGTCATTCCCTGACGAAGTAAATCCCAATAGCGTTGGCCTTCAAGTGCCAGTTCTAAACGCCGCTCTTCCATAATGGTTTTAATGCCCTGAGCGCCTGCGGCCAAAGTTACTCTGTGCTGCGTGTCTTCAAAGGCGCGGTCTCTAACTTGATTTAAATACCCTTGGGCTTTTGATAGGTTTTTATCCAGATTAAGTTCTGCGCCCATTAATAATACATCGGCAAAGCGGATCACTACATAGTTGTCATAGTTATCAATCTGGAAATCTCCGCCGTTGGCGTCAGGCCTGTCGGCTCCGCCGACGGGTTGGTATTTTTTCCAGAAATATCCGGTATACTGCGACTGATCTCCCACTGCGTAAGTGCCGGTGTATCCTTCATCGGCGATGGAGATAATTGTCGCTGTTTTTCTCGTATCGCCATCTTTATAATCATTCCACAGCGCCGGATTGACCGTCCCAAATCCCCAACCCTTATAATAAGGATCCAGCACTTGATTTCTGATGCCGATCATCACCTGGAAGCGATTTCCGTTTTGCAGATTCCAATCGCCTTTTCCGGCGCTAGTGTATTGGATCGCAAATACGGCTTCTTTGTTATTCTGGCCGGCAAAATCCGTCAGGGATGCTGCCCTCCACAAATCCTTAAAATGTGCCACTAAGCCATAACCGCTACTACTTATGACATCATCAATGGCGGCCGTTGCCTGGTCTTTGGTATAACCATCAGGTAAAGCGGTTTTGCTGTAATAGCCAGTATAATAAAGGAAGACTCGGCCCATCAAGGCTTCGGCTGCCCACTTTGTAGCCCTGCCGTAATCGGCCGCATTGATCTGATTGTAGGGCACAGCAGAAGGGGTCAGGTCTGTAATGGCCTCCTGCAGGTCACTACTGATCAGCGTGTATACACTATCTGGACTAGCCTGAGCGATAGCATAATTATCGCCTTCGATCGGTTCAGTAATCAGTGGGACATGCCCAAACATACGTACCAGATCAAAATAATAATAGGCGCGCAGAAATTTTGCTTCTCCTATATATTGCTTTTTAAGATCGGGGTTTGTTGAAAAGTCGACCCCATCTACTTTTTTCAAAAACTGATTGGTCCGGTAAATGCCCTCATAATACTTTTTCCAGGCCTCCGCATTGTGGTCATTATAAGAGGCAAACCGGTCCCATTGGACAACTCCATTATCAGCAGTTCCTGCACCACCAAAGCAATCATCGGAGGCGATTTCTGAACTTAAGATAATGCTGTTGTCTCCGCTAACATCCAGCATGGAATATGCAGACACCAATGCTTCAAAGGCATCATCAGGGGTTTTATAAAAATCGGATTCTACTTTAGCATCGATGGGTGTTCTTTCCAAAAAGGATTTGGAACAGGAAAACTGCAGGGAGACCAGGGTAAGCAGCACAATTATATTTATCTTTTTCATTTTGTTTATTTTACGTGTGGTGGTAGAATTAAAAGCGAACATCAAGGCCGAACAGAATGGTCCTGGGTTGTGGATAATAACCCAGGTCAATACCAGAGGACCAATTGTTGCCATCGTCTTCAGTGTTGCCATAACCTACTTCCGGATCTATACCTGTATATTGGGTAATGGTAAACAAATTGGTGGCGGATACATAAAATCGGAACTGGTCAAATGGAAGATTTGGCAATATTCCCTTTTTAAAATCATAACCAATTGACAGGCTTTTTAACCGCATAAAATCACCATTTTGGATATAAAGGTCTGAGAAGTTTTTATAGTTTTTATTGGCTTCATCCCCAAGGGTTACTCTAGGGGTGGTGTTAGAAGTGCCGGCGCCATGCCAACGCTCCAGTATTGTGGTGCTGTAGTTGTTATAGGAACGGTCATTGGCACGGGTACCGTCTACTATCTGATTACCGCTTACGCCCGTGATGTTCAGGTTTAAATCAAATCCTTTATAACTGGCGGCGATATTACCTCCATAGGTAAAATCAGGATTTGGGTCACCGATCATGGTTTTGTCTGCCGTTGTAATGCTTCCGTCGCCATTCAGGTCCACAAATTTTACGTCTCCCGGGACTGCGCCAGGTTGTATAAGACCACTGGCTCCCGTATAGCTGGCTACATCAGCCTGAGTCTGGAATAAACCAGCTGTTTTGTAGCCCCAGAAATAACCGACAGGGAACCCGTTTTGGATCCGGTAGAACTCTTCTGTGCTGGAAGACAGTATATTTGAGGCACCATGGATGATCCCATCCATATTAGGAACACTGATTGCTTTATTTTTATTAAAGGCGATATTGCCACCTACCGTTAAATTAACGTCTCCGAGTTGTGCATTATAGTTGAGCGCGATTTCTATACCCTGATTTTGGATATCGCCGCCATTGATATAAGGGGCACCCGTTCCAACAATATCCGGTATAGGGGGCTGTACCAACCAGTCTTTGCTGGTTTTTCTGTACCAGTCAAACGTCAGATTAAAATGATTGAATAGGGTGGCATCAAAACCAATATCTTCTTGCTCAGAAGCCTCCCATTTTAAATCAGGGTTGGCCACATTCGTAGGGGCGGTGCCCACACTGATGGATGCAGCATCCTGACCGCCAAAATAATAGCCAATATTTTTAGAAGATACAGTCGCTAAATAAGCAAAGGATCTAATCTGGTCGTTGCCATTTCTTCCCCAACCAGCACGAAGTTTCAAAAAGTTCAGCCAGTTTGCGGATTTTAAAAACGCTTCGTTGGTTAAAATCCAGCCGGCTGAAAAGGAGGGGAAGGTGCCCCAGCGGTTGTTTTCTCCAAAATTGGTAGAACCGTCCCTTCTGACAATAGCGGAGAGCAGGTATTTGTCGGCAAAACTATAGTTGACACGTGCCATATAGGAATTCAATGCATATTCGCTTCTGGAGCCATAGGCTTTTTGGGTGCCATCTTTGCCGTTGTCAATAATGGCATGGTCGAAGTCAGGTATAGACAGGTCCTGTTTGCTGCCACTTACAGTAAAGCCGGCAAATTCCTGCGCACTGGTACCGACGAGTACATTGAGTTTATGCCTGCCGAACTGATTGTCATAGGTCAAGGTGTTGTCCCAGTTCCAGGTAAAATTGCGATAGAGGCCTTGATCTGCCTCTGAGGTAGTAGAGGAGCTATTGGCGGCTAAATCATAAACCGGGATAAAACTATTGGTAGAATAAAAGGACAAATCAATACCGAAGCTGGATCTTAAAGTGAAGTGCTGTAAGAACTTGGCTTCCAGATAAGCATTGCCCATAATACGATCGGTAATCGTCTTATTGTGGTTAAGGGTCACCATTGCAGCTACCGGGTTGAGCTCTTCGGAACTCATCTGGGAAGTCCCAAAGCTGCCATCAGGGTTGTAAGCCGGGAAGGTTGGACTGGTGTTGAGTAGCCCTCTGATGGAGTTGCCATAAATATTACCCGTACCGATACCACTCTGGTTGGAATGGGTATAAGAGAGGTTTTCGCCGAACTTTAGGATGTCCTTGTAAACTTTATGATCTGAATTGATTCTAAAGCCGAACCTTTCATAATAGGATTTACCGGATAGGCCAATAATGCCTTGCTGTTTTTGGTAAGATAAAGAGCTGGCGTAATTAGAGATGCCATTGCCACCAGAGAAACTTACATCGTAATTCTCCAGAGGCGCATTTTTATTGGTGGCCGCTTTTTGCCAGTCGGTGCCTGTTCCCATTGAATCGATCTCAGCCTGATTGAAAAAATAATAAGGCTCTTTGCCAGAATTGACGGCAGACTCATTCATGATAATGGCATATTGCTTTGCATTTAATAGAGACTGCTCTTTAATGGGATTTTGCAGACCGTAATAAGCGTGCAGTGAGGTGCGTGTGGCACCGCTACCACCTTTGACGGTGGTGATCAGCACCACGCCGTTTGCTGCTCTGGTGCCATAGATGGCCGCAGAAGCTGCATCCTTTAAGATATCTAAAGAGGCAATGTCCGCAGGGTTCAGATAAGAGATGTCAGCAGTGGGCATACCATCTACGACGTAAAGCGGGTTGGTGTTGCCATTGGTGCCAATACCGCGAATACGGATTTTTACGCCATCGCCGGGTTGACCGGAGGTGGCCGTAACTTGCACACCCGGTGCCTTTCCCTGTAGGTTTTGCAGGGTATTTATGGTATGGTTCTCAGCAAGATCATTGCCGCCCAGATGAACGGTGGCGCCGGTTAAATCCTTTTTTCTTTGCGTGCCGTATCCAACGACAACCACTGCGTCCAGGTTCTGACTGGTCTCTGTGAGCTCTACAATATCCGGCAGGGAGGCTGCATTCATCTCCAGGGTGGAGAACCCAATACGGCTAAACCGCACGGTGGCATCTGGTTGAGCTGAGAGTGTATAGCTGCCAGTTGCGTCTGTAATAACGCCCTGACTAAAATTGCCGGCTGCGTTTTTAAGCTGTACGGATACGCCGCTTAGTGGTTGGCCATCTGTTTTGGAAACCACCTTTCCGGAAAATACCTTTTGTGCGGCCGCTGGCAGTGCCGAGATGGCGCAAATCAGTAGCGCCATCAGCAGCCTCTGAAGGCCAATGCTTGCTGACCATTCGAAGGCTCCTGAGCCGGCCTTCATCTTAATATTTAATTTTTTATTGGGCATAATTGGTCGTGATTTAGATGATGTAAGAAATGATTGAATGTTTTAATGTTTATTGCTTCTATTTTTTTTGTTAGCGCATGTACAGTGGTTATATATGTTGCTCGTTGATTAGTCTTAGCATGTTTTACAAGTCATTTTTAATGAACTGCTATCCTCATGGTTGTAATAAGACGCTTATGGTTTGTCCCTTGTAATGAATCGTCTTTGCTGGAGGAGATTTTGTGTCAATGCCGATCTGGTGTGCCATACTGACCATATGAATCCGAAACTCCTTGCCAGTAGAGCCCGGGCCTTTATAGTGGCCGGTGCTGGCGTCAATTTTAAGGGTACTGGTTTTGTCGTTATAATGGAGACGGATTTTTTGGTAGTCTCCATTTTGATAGTCGTAAGTAGTACCCTGATCCTGGTATAAGGTAAAGTCTGCATCTTTACCAGTATAAATGTAGATATCTAAGGTGTCAGCCATAGGCCCAGTGTGCTGGGTTATGGGGCCTATGGGTAAAATGCTTCCTGCTGGTACAAATACCGGCATACGCTCATAGGGTGCTACGGCCTGAATGGTCTGGCCTCCTGTATAACCTTTACCATCATAAAGGCAGTACCATTTATTATTGTCAGCTCCTTCTATTTTGGGCAAATAGACCGTTTTTGTCGTGGAACCAGGCTTTGTAACCGGTTCGATCAGCAGCGCGGGCCCAAACATAAAGGCATCTGCTACTGCTTCGGCCTTGCTGTCTTCTGCAAAATCCATGGCGAGTCCACGCATCAGCGTATAGTTTTTAAAGTAAGTCGCCGCTCCCAGTGAATAGATATATGGCATTAACCGGTATCTGAGCTGATCGTAATACAACATGGATTTATAGGCAGGATGATTTTCCGGTGCGATATGGAACATTTCTCTGGCAGGTGCCTGGCCATGCGATCTGAAAATTGGACTAAAAGTGCCAAACTGATACCACCTTGTTTGTAGCTCCCGCCAGTCGGCGGTTAAAGCCTCGCTTGGATGTTGAAATTTGTTTTCAACTGCAAAGCCACCGATATCCATACTCCAGTATGGAATCCCGGTCATGGAAAAACTGATGCCTGTTGCGATCTGGCGATGCATTTCCTGCCAGGTGGCGCCGATGTCGCCGCTCCAGGTCGCTGCTGCGTAACGCTGGGAACCGCCGGTAGCTGACCGGGTCAGGATAAAGACGCGTTTATTGGGATCTGCCTGCCTTTGCCCTTCATAAAAGGTTTTATCCTGGGCCAGGGCATAGGCATTAAAATTAATCTGGGGGCGACCTTGTAGGTGGGGGTCATTAGTTCCATTCTGTGCGCATTGGTAATATTATCCACAATGTCCGGTTCGGTAGCGTCCAGCCACCAGGCGTCTACGCCTTTACTGTAAATGCTCTTTTTAACGATATTCCAGAAGGCTTTTCCAGCTTTTGGATTAAAGGCGTCATAGAAAGTAGAAACATAGCCCATCCAATCAGCGCGTTTATCCAGCACGTTTTGTTTATAAAGCCAGTTGTTGTCCCAGAAATCTTTAAAATATTTTGAACCCTGATAGAATTTTGGCCATACAGAGATCATAAAATGCAGGTTGTATTTGTGATGTAGTTGGGATATCATCGCTGCAGGATCCGGGTAGCGGGAGCTGTCAAAACGTTGTGAGCCCCAATCGTCTTTTTTCCAATAATACCAGTCCTGAACAATATTGTCAATGGGGATCTGTCTTTCCCGAAACTGCCGAGCAGTGTTTAAGATCTCTTTTGACTATTATAATGTTCTTTGCTTTGCCAAAAACCATAGGCCCATTTTGGCATAATAGGTGCCTTGCCAGTCAAACTGCGGTAACCACCGATCAGGCTGTCGATATTCTGACCGGTCATCACGTAATAGTCAATCTGCTTGCCTGCCTCGGAATGAAAGCGAATCTGACGGTCCTGGTTTTTAACAGCGGTTTTTTGCCGGATGGCGGCAAAGGAGGCGCCGCCGTCCGGACACCAGACGACTTTTATATTGTATTTTTATTTGTCTCCATATTTAATCTAAAAGGAGCTTCTGCCGGATTCCAGGCCTGACGCCACCAGTCAAGGGCAAGGGAATCGTTTAGCCAGACTTTGATGTAACCGCCAAACTTCAGGATAAAATCATGCATGGCAGTAGCGTCGCTTGAGGCAATTTGGCCCTCCCAGATAACTTTGGAGCGGTTATCCATCTTAAAGCCGGCAGGTAAGGAAGCGGTGTCCTTAGCGAACTGATAGCCAATGGTATTTTCCAGACGGGTAATGCTGCGCTCAGGTTTTGTACTATCCGTAATATACGTAGCGGTAAGTGCACCCGGTTTCCCTGATTTATCGAATAGCTGCAGGCTATTTAAGTCCTTAAATTTTTCAGGGTGCCCGTAATAGGTGATGGAGGTATTATTCCAAAAAAGGGCAAAATGACCAGTGCTCACTAAAAATGGGTTAAATACATTGGAGTTGTATTGAATCATTTCCAAGTCTTTTCCCCGCATATCGGTATAGCCCAATTGATTACCACCAAGTCCATACAAAGGAACGTTTTGGATATTATTGAAAACCTGGGTAATACCGTAATAACCAGCTGCGCCGATGCTAACGGGTTGAAAACTGCGGGCACCTGCTTCTTCCAATAAGGTTTTGCCGTTTTTATCCAGGTAGCTGACCAGGCCGGTTGTCAGGTCAACGGCTGACTGCAGCTTACTGGATTTTAGAACAAGCTGCTGGCCGCCCTGCCTGGTGCTAATCTGAAAATCAACTGTGTTTATTGGCCGATTTTCAACCATTAGGGTGGGATTTGAGTCAAAGTGGTTGTCCGTTTTTATACTTACATGGAGCGTGGTCGGTGTCACGAATTGCAGTTTAAGATACTGACCGGGGTTTGGCCCTTGGATTGGATTAAGGATAATGCCGTTGGCAATTTTAGTATAGTGATGATTTTTAGAAGATTGTGCTTTTAGGCCATATCCGCAGATAGCAAATACCAAAAGGGCTATTATTGGTAAGCGGTATAATTTTGTGCTATTGCCTGTCTGTCTTTTCTTCTTAATGAGTGATGTACGCGCTCGCATGCTTTATAGGATTGTTATGATAATGGATAAAATGATTTTTAAATGCTTTTACATTTGTTTTCTATTAACAATCCAAAGCTATCCTTAACAAAGACTAACAACCGACTTCCCTATTCATAATTGAGGCCTATTTTGTTAAGCCAGGGTAATAGGATGTTTCTTTAAGGGGCCGATTTTGTTAAGGAGGTAGATTTTAGCTAAATAACTCTCGTTTTTTTTGAAAATTCTGCCTTTAACGGGACATTTTGTTTCCCAGCAATCGTTATAGTGCAATTAACAGATGAAGCTCCGTTAGTACCTTTTGGGTTGTGGGCCGGAATGCATGCAGCCACATCTGTTGCATAAAAAAAGCAAGCGCATCATCTTAAGGTGCGCGTGCTTTTGTGCATTTTTGATGCAGGCAATTAGAAAGTGTAAAAATTTACCGGTTAGCTTTTATTTGGATCCGGGTCTGGATCTGGGTCAGGCTTAGCAAAGTCATCCATTTTCTGTTCTTTCATCTGCTGGCTATACTCAGAGGGCAGCATCCCGAATACTTGCTTAAAATGCTTTGTGAAGTTTTTGGGGTTATTATAGCCCACTTCATAGGCTGCCTGAGCGACGTTCATGCCCTTTTGAAGATATATGGCGGCTTTTTTAACCTTAAGGGTTCGGATAAATTCTATCGGCGTCTTACCTGTTATGGCCACCAGTTTCTTATATAAGGTAACCCGGCTTACATATAAAGCCTGACTGAGTTGTTCTACAGAAAATCACTATCATCCATTGCTGCCTCAACGGCCTGTTTGGCTGCCTGCAAAAACTGCTCTTGCTGACTGTCAATGGGTGTGTTTTTGGGCTGGATCTCTATTTTTGCAGGCGTATCTTTTTTGCTTTGTTTGACCTGACTGAGCAAATTCATAATACGGGCCTGGAGTACTTCAAAATTAAAAGGCTTGGTCATATAATCATTGGCACCGTGCTTGAGTCCTTCCACTTGCTGCGATGCTGCGGCCTTGGCGGAGAGTAAAATCACTGGAATGGATGATGTTCGGGGGTCTTTTTTGATTTTTCGGCAAAGTTGTAACCCATCCATTCCTTCCATCATGATATCACTGACCACAAGGTCTGGTCGGGCGCTCAAACACAGATCCCATCCCTTCTGCCCGTCAGCGGCCTGCAAAATATTAAACTGTACCCCAGGTTATCTTTCAGATAAAATCTAAAATCCTCATGATCTTCCACCAGTAATATCGTTTTTTTGCGGCCATCCAGCTTGTTTTTGCCGGATTTTCCATCATTAGTGGCTTCGGAATGCTGATCTGCATGTAATAACTCAATATGCATCTTTACGCCATGTGCCCCCCTTCAGTTGCCTGTCCAGCTTTCTGTTCATCGTTTTCCACTACTTCTCTTTCTGCATCGTTATCAACAGGTGTAAGTGAGCGCTGTTGCAAGGCATTTTCTATAGCTATGCCAGCAGTATAAGAAGTTGCAGTAGTTAATTCTTTTTCTGCTACTAAGTCAGTTCCTGCATAGGACATCAGGGGTAAGTAGACCGTAAAGCAACTCCCTTTGCCTTCTAACGAGGATACTTCGATCCTGCCCCCATGCAGACGAACAAATTCCTGAGTGATAGATAGCCCTATGCCACTACCTGCATTGACCATCTGATAGGGCAATGCATGCTGGAAAAACCTTTCAAAAATCTGATGGAGCTTATCATCAGGGATACCAATACCATTATCCTGGATCGCTATGCTTATCCAATTTTTTTCATTGACCTTTTCACTTAGCTTCTCACTAGCCAGGTCTTTATTATTAACCTGGCCCTCTGTATCGGCCATCTGTACTTCGTTTGGCGTAGTTTCTTGTGCCATAGTAAGTGTAATGGTTCCACCTTCCGGGGTGAACTTAAACGCATTGGAGAGCAAATTAAACAAGATCCTTTCTAGTTTATCCGGATCGAAATTAGCCTGAAGGCCGGTAGGGAGGCTGATTATGGTAAAATTAATGTTTTTCTTTTCTGCGATATCTGTGAATGAGATGGCGGTATCTTTTACAAAGCTTACAATATCTGCCCTGGTTGGATGAAGGGCGATCTCCTGCACTTCCATTTTTCTGAGATCAAGCAGCTGACTGACCAGGTGCAATAATCTTTTTGCATTGCGTCTGACCATATCCAATTGCGTTTTTAAGGCAGGCTCCTGGACTTCCTTCATCAATTTTTCCAGCGGTGCTAAGATCAGGCTGAGCGGTGTTCTGAACTCATGGCTGATATTAGTGAGAAAGCGAATCTTCAGCATATCCATATCATGGGTATGACTGGCCTGCTGTCGCTGCCGATCTAATTCAAAACGCATCCTTGCCCGATAAAGCAAAATACTTCTGGCCATGTATAGTACGCCTGCCAGTAGTAACAGATAAATCAGATAGGCCCAGGAGGTTTTCCAAAAAGGAGGCAGAATACTTAATTGCATGGTCGTGGGACGGTTATTCCAGATGCCATCCTGATTGCAGCTTTTCACCTCCAGCGTATAATCGCCAGGATTTAAATTGGTATAAGTTGCCCGGTTATCTGCGTTATTTTCTATTAAAATCCAATCCTCATTAAATCCTTTGAGGCGGTAGGCATATTTGATTCTGGAGGAGTGCCCATAACCAAGCGCCATAAATGACAAAGAGAAGTCACTGGCGCCGTAGGGAAGTGTCAGGTGACTTGTCCAGGAAGGGGCATTTTTTAAGATCGTCCGGCCACTGTATTTCTTATCGATGGCTGTGGTCTTGCCCCCAATCTGAAGTTCCGTGAAAACGATAGGTGGTGTATGATAATCGATATGAATGTCCCCAGGATTAAACATATTAAAGCCTCCTGCCCCTCCAAAAATCAATAGGCCCGCCTTAGTCTTAAAGGCGGACTTCTCATTGAACTCCCGGCCTTGCAACCCGTCTGACTCATCAAATTTTCGAAAAGCACTGGCTTTGATGGAGTCGGTCATGGTGGCCGGTGGCCTAAAACGAATGAGCCCGTTTGGTGTACTCATCCAAAGATAATGTTGCTGATCTTCTAAAATGGTCAGTATTGTGTTATCAGGTAGGCCGTCCTGGGTCGTAAATCTTCGGATAAAACCTGTTTTGGGATCTATGCAATTGAGACCTTCTCTGGTGCCCACCCAAACATCGCCTTTTTGATCTTCATAGATGGTATTGATATTGTCGTTACTCAGGGACTGTTGGTTGCCAGCTATATTGCCCAGGTGCCTGGGCTGGCCGCCACTCTTTGGATAGATATCAATGCCGGCGGCGGTGCCGGCCCAAAGGTCGCCATTACTTAATTGATCCAGGGTCACCACATAGGCGCTACCATCCAGATTCGGGTGGCTGGGAGGATAAGTCGTGAAAATGCCTGTTGCCGGATCCATTTTTTGAAGACCACCACCCAAGGTGGCGATCCAGATGGCTTTGTTTTTGTCTTCAATGATATCCCAGACCCTATCATCACTTAAACTTTGCGGATTATCCTCGTGGTGGCGGTAGTGTGTGAAGCGTCCATTCTGGTAGCAATCGAGTCCACCATAATAGGTGCCGATCCAAAGCCGGTGCTGACTGTCATAGCATAGACCAACAATGACATCCGCACATAAGCTACTTGGATCTCCTGCTTTATGCGTAAATCTTTTAAAGGTGGAATCCTGCTGGTTATAATAAATAAGTCCACCCCCATTGGTGCCGATCCACAGATTCCCGCTTTCATCTTCCACGAACCGGTTGACATCTTCAAATGGAAGTGTGCGCCTGGGCCCCGTCTGGTTGGGATCATGACTATACAAAGGGAACCTGTCCATCCTCTCATTATAATAACACACTCCCTTTTTATAGGTGCCTACCCAGATCAGGCCGTTGTCATCCTTATACAGATCATATATACAGTTCTGGGCTAAGGACTTTTGGTTTTCAGGGTTGTTCATCAAATAACGGACGGATCCATTATGGGGATTAATGATATTGATACCGCCATGATCGGTGCCAACCCATATATTGCCCTGGTCATCCTCGGTCAAAGCATTAATGATATTATTATTCAGGCCGGGGGCATTACCTGAGCTTAATTTGTTTTCCTGGTATACTTTGAAATTGCTTTCTCCCCGCTGCAGTGTAAATAAAGCCCCAGGTCTGCCGCTATTGTATATCCAGACAGCGCCTTTGCTGTCTGCAAATACCCGGTAAGATTGCGTAGGCTGACTGAGTTTTGTTTTGTCGCCTTGAGGGGCCTTTGCCAGCTTTGCGGCTACCTGCCATTTACCGAGTGACGGTTCAAAACTGATCAAAATCCCTGTTTGAGAGATTACCCAAATTTTACCGCTGCGGTCAACAGTGGCATCTGCAGTTATAAAAACCGGACTTGCAGGGAAAAAGGTGATTTTAGGTAGGACTTGCAAATAATTGGGAGATTCATATAAGACGACACCCTTGTCCTTATAAATAAACAGATATTTATCTGTTGAAATGCGTCTGATTTGCTGCACCTCGCCTGCGGGCAGCCCCAGGGCTTTTAAAAAAGCATTTTTATCATGAGAAAAGCGCATTTTACGGGGATCAAATATATCACTGGAAGATCTGGATTTAATCCAAAGATAGCCTCCTGGCAAATTATAAATACTTTCTATATAATTATCAGTCAGGCTTGTGCTGTCATTACTGTTGTGCCTGAAATTTATAAAATGTCTGCCATCATAACGGCTCAGGCCTGAGGGGGTGCCAAGCCATACAAAACCTTTGGCATCTTTCATGATACAATTGACCTGGTTGTGAATCAGGCCGTCACCGATGTCTAAGTGGGTAAAGCTGAGTTGACGCTGCAAGGCAAAACAGGAGCAACCTCCCAGAAGAAAAAGCCCCATAAGGATAACCCGCCATTTGCATATATGCCGCATAACCGTTTTTACGTTTTTTTTAGTTAAATCTTTAGCAGGTGTTAAAAATACCCCTTTTTTTGATAAACCATGTCAAGGCCTTAATCCTGTTAAGGTAGACGCTTTGCTGCTTTAATGCACGGCTAATCGCTAAAAACGCCTATTTTTGATATATCTTCGCTGCTATAACAGAAAGTCCGATCCATGTCAGAAAAGAATTTTATTGATTATATCCGTGTTTTTTGCCACAGTGGTAAGGGCGGCAGAGGTATTACGCATTTTATGCGGACAAAATTTAATGCCAAGGCTGGTCCCGATGGGGGAGATGGTGGCCGCGGCGGGCATGTAATTCTCAGAGGTAATAAACAGTTATGGACCTTACTTCATCTGCGTTATTTTAAAAATGTTGTGGCCGATGACGGGGAGAATGGGATGAAAAATAATTGTACTGGTCGTTTTGGAAAGGATGTGATTATTGAAGTTCCTTTGGGCACTATTGCCAGGGATGAAGAAACGGGAGAAATCGAAGCGGAGATACTGGAAGATGGTCAGGAGGTTATCTGGCTGCGTGGTGGTCGCGGCGGGCAGGGAAACCAGCATTTTGCCACGCCTACCAATCAGGTGCCAGAACATTCCCAGCCAGGAGAAGAAGGTGTTGAGGGATATAAACTTCTGGAATTAAAGGTCTTGGCAGATGTAGGACTTGTGGGCTTTCCCAATGCGGGTAAATCCACCTTGCTCTCAGTGGTAAGCGCCGCTAAACCTAAAATTGCCAATTATGCTTTTACAACACTCATACCGAATTTGGGTATGGTGCCCTACCGGGATGGCAGGTCTTTTTGTATGGCAGATTTGCCTGGGATTATTGAAGGGGCCTCGGAAGGCAAAGGACTGGGGCACCGGTTTTTAAGACATATTGAACGAAATGCGGTATTATTATTTTTAATTCCCGCTGATAGTGAGGATCATGCAAAGGAATTTGCGGTCCTTTATAATGAGCTGGAGCAGTTCAACCCCGAACTATTGCAAAAAGATATGCTGATAGCGATCAGCAAATCGGATATGCTGGATGAGGAATTAAAAAGGGAGATCGCAAAGGAACTGCCAGAAAAGCTGCCCCATATTTTTATTTCTTCTGTGACTGGCTTTGGCATCGTAGAGCTAAAAGATCTGCTCTGGGCAAAGCTCAATATGACGCAAAGCGAATAGTTATCAATTGGACAGCCGTTACTGCTACTTTATTTTGAAAATCAATGCCAAGCAGGATGATTGATTGGGTAACAAGCCTGAATCCTGCAAAAGCAGGCAATATTATATTTATCGTATGTTTGGCGTAACCATATTAGGAAACAATTCTGCTGTGCCGGCTCATGACCGGCATCCGACAGCCCAGGCGGTCACAATCGCCGGGGAGGTGCTATTACTGGATTGTGGGGAAGGTACGCAGATGCAGATCAAAAACTACCATGTCAAACGTAGCAGGATTACCCGGATCTTCATTTCTCATTTACACGGAGATCATTATTTTGGTTTGATCGGTCTGATCAGCTCAATGGCCCTGATCAACCGTACCACGCCTCTGCATCTGTATGGTCCGGCTCCTTTAAAAGAGTTGATTGATCTGCAATTAAGTGTGTCGGATTCCATTTTGCCTTATGAGTTGATTTTTCATCCATTAGAAGGCCCGGCAGTGCTGGTACAAACTGCTAAATACCGGATAGAAACTTTTCCCGTGGAGCACAAAATTCCCTGCTATGGTTTTCTGATCCGGGAAAATCATGCGCCCAGAAAGATCGATCCCGATCTGACCAGGCAATATGAGGTCCCACAGGCTTATTTTGAAAAATTACAATGGGGCGCGGATTATCAGACCAAGGATGGCCGCTTGCTCAAAAATGAAATGCTTACGGTGCCTGGCAGAAAAAACCTGAGTTATGCCTATTGTGCGGATACCTTATTTACGGACAGCTTTTTGCCTTTTATTAAACAAGTGGATGTACTCTATCATGAATCCACTTATCTGGATGATTTTGCTGAGCAGGCCAAAAATCGCTTTCATTCTACGGCAAAACAAGCAGCCATGATTGCTGAGCGGGCTGAAGTAGGCCGGTTATTACTCGGGCATTTTAGCAGTAAGTTTAAAGGGGTACAACCATTTGAAGCGGAGGCCAGAGCCGTATTCCCTTATACTGATCTGAGCCAGGAAGGTGTAACATATTTGGTATAGGTATATAATAGTATTAATAATACAAACAAAGCAGCGGTATAATTTGTGGCATATAAACGCGCTTTGGCAAGTACAAAAAGTCATTTACCGGCAATCGCCGGTTAATGAACGAAAATAACTAAAGAAAAAAAGACGATTAAAACCATGAAATACTGGAAAAAACTTTCCGCTGCTACGCAAGACAGTATTATCAGTCAAGCCTTGAAACAAAATGTCAATTACTGGGAAGGTGGCTCCCTGGGGGTGCCGGCATCTACCTTAGACGATAAGGTGTTCTATGGCCAGGCCAGTTTTTTAAAAGACTCTCCCTGGCTTAGACTCTATGTCCACAATCCAAACCATATCGGTTGTCATACATTGGGAGAGTCAGAACCATTTTTTAAAGGCACTCAACAGCTGGAAAAAGAGGTTATTAGTTTGTTAAGTGAAGATCTGCTGGGTGCAGCAGAAAAAAGCACAGATGGTTATATTGCCTCTGGAGGTACAGAGGCTAATTTGCAGGCTATCTGGATTTATCGCAATTATTTTCAAAAGGAGTATCTGGCTCAGCCCCGGCAAATCGCCCTTATCGCATCTGAGGACACGCATTATTCCATTGCCAAAGGGGCCGGAATTTTTGGACTGCATCATATTACAGTGCCAGTTGAACACACGACCCGTTTAATAGAAAAGGCAGCTGTTGAAGCGAAGGTTCGTGTGGCAATGCAGCAAGGCGTCCGCTATTTTATCGTAGTCGCCAATATGGCGACCACCATGTTTGGAAGCGTGGATGATCCTGACATTTATACTTCGGTATTAAAGGCGGCAGGGCTGCCATTTAAACTACATGTAGATGGCGCCTTTGGAGGCTTTATCTACCCGGTGGCCACAAGTGAGATAAAGTTAGATTTTAAAAACCCGGATATTAGCTCCATCACCTTAGACGCCCATAAAATGTTGCAGGCACCCTATGGCACCGGCATTTTTTTAGCAAGAAAAAATCTGATGCAGTATGTGTATACTGAGCAGGCGGCCTATGTAAATGGCATGGATATAACGCTCTCTGGCAGTCGCTCCGGTGCGAATGCCGTGGCTGTCTGGATGATTCTTATGACTTATGGGTATTACGGGTGGCAGGAAAAAATACAGGTATTGCTCAACCGCACCAGCTGGTTTTGTAAGGAACTGGAAAAAAGAGGGATTCGATATTACCGGCATAAGTATATGAATATTGTGACCATTTACAGTGAGGACCTGCAAACGGCAATAGCGGAAAAATACTACCTGGTTCCAGATAAACATACAGGACCTGCCTCCTGGTATAAAATTGTGGTAATGGAGCATGTTGATCAAACGAAGTTGCTGGATTTTTTGTCGGATTTGGATAAAGGGAACGGGTAGGAGATTTTCCTAGAAACTTATGAATTTAACGTACTCCACTGTCCGTTTATCGGGAACAATTGTTAGTTTTGCAGGTTGGATACATGTAAATAATAACGTTGTAACAAAAGGCATTACTAAATCTAAATTCGTCATTTGGCTATGGCAAACGAGGCAATATCGGTATTTGATATGTTTAAAATTGGGGTGGGGCCTTCCAGCTCGCATACGCTGGGTCCTTGGAAAGCGGCACTTAGGGTGCTGGAGGAGATCAAAGGGCGCGGACTTATGGAAAAAGTAAGCCATATTGAGGTATTGCTGTACGGCTCTCTGGCAAAAACGGGCCATGGGCACGGAACGGATATCGCTGTAAAAATGGGGCTCCTAGGGGAAGACCCGGAAACGACAGATGTTGGCTTGATTACGATTAAAATGGACGAGATCGCTGAGGAAAAAAGATTAAATCTGGGCGGAAGCCATTTGATTGATTTTGATCCTAAGCAAGATATTGCATTTTTGTTTAGTGAGTCTTTGCCCTTCCATCCCAACGCACTGACTTTTTTAATCCGCTTTGAAAATGGCGAAGATCTGAGTGAGACCTGGTATTCTATTGGCGGTGGATTTGTGGTGAAAGAAGGCCAGATAGGACCAGATGCCAGTCAACTAGTGGAGTTGCCCTTTCCTATTCAGGATGCGAAAGATCTCATCTTTTGGTGCATGAAAACCGGTATGGCGATTCATGATGTTGTCTTAGAAAATGAATCCATCTGGCGGGCGGAAGAGGAGACAAGAGCTGGGGTGCTGCATATCTGGGAGACTATGAAAGCCTGTATTTATAGAGGTTGCCACCATCAGGGCATTCTGCCTGGTGGGTTAAATGTCAGGCGCAGGGCCTTTGAGCTGAATAAACGACTGACAAAGAAAGCAACTTATACAAACTATGATGAGTGGCTCAGTATAGTCAGACAATCCAAAGGTAATTTTAATGAGATTCTGGATTGGATGAGCTGTTTTGCACTGGCTGTCAATGAGGAGAATGCCGCCTTCGGACGGGTTGTTACTGCGCCCACCAATGGCGCAGCAGGGGTTATCCCGGCAGTTTTGATGTATTATATTGCTTTTTGCCAGGATGTAGATGAGGAAAAAATCATCCAGTTTTTGTTAACGGCCTCTGAAATCGGCTGTATCTTTAAAAAAGGTGCGACGATCTCCGCAGCCATGGGTGGCTGTCAGGCTGAAATCGGCGTTTCATCCGCAATGGCGGCAGCAGCGCTGGCTGAGGCGCTGGGAGGTACGCAAAAACAGAGCCTGATGGCCGCTGAAATTGCCATGGAACACCATCTTGGCCTCACCTGTGACCCCATAGGTGGCCTGGTGCAAATCCCTTGTATTGAAAGAAATACGATGGGTGCCATCAAAGCTATCACGGCCTCCCAGCTGGCCCTTCAAAGCGGACCGGATTATGCAAAGGTTTCCCTGGATAAGGTAGTAAAGACCATGTGGGATACTGCCCTGGATATGAATAGTAAATACAAAGAAACTTCGGATGGCGGTCTGGCCGTTCACATTCCACTGGGACTAAGTGAGTGTTAAAGGACTACTGCAATTTTTAGGGGATCTTTGCCACCATTTATTTGTCGTTATATTTGTAATTATAAGCAACTCTTTAATACACTGGATGAAACGCATCTATATTATACTTACCATTTTTATCGGAGCCACTGTCTGGGCCTGTACCAAGTCTTCTGTTACTGGCAATCAGGCCCCTACCAGAATAAGACTGATCAATGCCATGCCAGGCAAAAGCTTTGATCTGGAATTAAATAATGAGGTTCTGGCAGAAAATATCCCTTATGATACGTTCTCCGCATTTTTAAACGGACCCGCCGGCTTTTATAAGTTATTAATCCATGAAAATGGCAATCAGGATACCTTGATTAACGGCAATCAATATCTGCAGGCCGGTGAAAAGTATTCACTGTTTCTAATCCCCGACAGCAGTAATCGGACAAACGGAGTTAAGCTCTCTGTTATAACGGATGATGATGTTGCCCCTTTGTATGACTCAGCTAAACTCCGATTTTTTAACTTTGCACCGGACACAACTTCGATGTCCATCGTAAGGTTGAAAAGAAGAGGGACAACCACCAGATTTGATACCATTTTACCTTATTTGGGCGTGGGTAGAACTTATCTGGACAATAGCCTGAATAGCAGACTGGGTCAATACACGACTATTTTTACAGATACCTATTTGTTTTTGTTTTTGAAGACCAATGATCCCGGTGTGATCATTGATTCCTTCACGATGGCCATAGAAAAAGGAAAGTTTTACACGATCTATTATGAAGGATATGACAGCTTATCCACTGGGGAGTATATGCGGCAACCCAAAGTATTGGTGTCTGAACAGTAAAATCTGGATGTAAAAGGCCGAAAATTGTGTTGGGTTAATAACCCGCCTGAGCACAATTATTATATATCTTTGCGTCAATCATCAATAAGCAAATATAAAACTATGCAACTTTCTTCTCTTCTCGACCGGTTTGCGGAGCCGGAGACCCTCAAGATGGCCAAAATGGGCCGTGAGTTAAGAGCTCAGGGAATCGATGTTATTGATCTGAGTTTGGGTGAACCTGATTTTGACACGCCAAAGCATGTTAAAGACGCTGCGATTAAAGCCATTGAAGACAACTGGAGTCATTATACCCCTGTTCCCGGCTTCCTGGATTTAAGAGAAGCGGTAGTGACAAAACTTAAAAGAGACAATCAGCTGGCGTATGAACCTACCCAGATTGTGGTTTCTACGGGAGCCAAACAAAGCCTGGCAAATGCTATTTTAGCCATTACAGATGATGACGATGAAGTCATTATCCCTACACCTTATTGGGTAACATATTCTGAACTGGTAAAAATTGCCAGAGGGAAAGTCGTGGAAGTTCGTACAACCCCTGAAAGTGGGTTTAAAATCTCACCTGAGCAGTTAAAAGCAGCCATCACGCCTAAGACGAAAGTCTTCCTGTTCTCTTCTCCCTGCAACCCTTCTGGTGCGGTTTACAATAAAGAAGAGTTAGCGGCATTAGCTGAAGTTTTTAGGGCCTATCCGGAGATTTTTATTATCTCTGATGAGATCTATGAATATATAAATTATGTAGGCGAGCACCAGAGCATTGCTCAGTTTGCGGATCTGAAAGACAGGGTAATTATAGTCAATGGGCTTAGTAAAGGCTTTGCTATGACCGGATGGCGTTTAGGCTATACTGCCTCTAACACGACAGTGGCTAAGGCCATGGAAAAAATACAGGGTCAGACGACAAGTGGTACTTGTTCCATTACTCAGCGGGCGGCGATTGCGGCCTTGACAGGAGATTTACAGCCGTCTAGAGATATGGCCGCTGAATTTACACGTCGTAAAAAGCGTGTACTGGAACTTGTAAAAACAATACCTGGGCTAAAATGCACAGATCCTGAAGGCGCTTTTTATATTTTCCCGGATGTGCATGAATATTATGGAAAATCTGATGGAAATACCACTATTAAAGATTCTGCAGACTTCTCCATGTATTTACTGAATACCGCACATGTTTCCTCTGTGATGGGCGCTGCCTTTGGAGAACCCAATTGTGTTCGTTTTTCGTTTGCAAACAGCATCGAAAATATCGAAAAAGGCTGGGCAAGAATAGCGGATGCACTGGCAAAACTTAAATAATCTATTTTGTAGCGGGCGCGTGAAAATAATTTTGCCTGACCCGCTACATTTTTTTTAAATTTCCTGTACGTTTGTGCAATAAAAATAAATAACTATGAATTTTCCTTCTGAATTAAAGTACACAAAAGACCATGAATGGATAAAAGCGCTGGATGGTAATCAGGCGTTGGTTGGCATCACTGAATTTGCCCAGGGCGAACTCGGCGATATTGTATTTGTTGATATTAATTCTGTGGGGACTCCCTGAAAGCGGATGAAGTGTTTGGTACAGTAGAAGCTGTTAAAACCGTCAGCGATCTGTTTTTACCCATTAATGGTAAAATCCTGGAAGTTAACCCTGAGTTGGAAAATCAGCCCGAACTGGTGAATACAGATCCATATGGCAAAGGCTGGATGGTAAAAATTGAATTAGAAAATTCTACTGACCTGGAAGGACTGCTGGACAGCGATGCTTATCAGGCACTGGTATCCTAAAAATATTTAATAAAACCCTTTAGAACAGCCGTTTAAAACGGCAGTGTTTAATGAGCTTATGGTGGCTTGCGGTTGGTCTAGCGCGTTTTAACGCTAGACCAACCGCAAGCCACTTTATTTTGGGGCCTCGTAATTTTCTAATAATGTTCAGATAACTTGCTTGACGATTCTTATAAATTTACCGCAGGGATGCGGATTTACTCATTATTATTGTTTATCTTAGATGTCCTGATTTATTTTGGAAGACGAAAGGTGTTGATAATCAGCTGTCTGCCAGAGTTTCGGGGTTTAAGAACGCGTAAATACGCAATAAAATTTTTGAATAGATGAGAAGAAATATTTTACCGATGGCCATTGCCTTAAGTGCTATGTATATGAGCATTGCTGCCTGCAATAGCACAGGTCAGGAAAAAAGTGATAAAGACAGCATTAGTTTGCAGGATACGTCAGGGCAGCAGTCCAGTGTTGCAGCGGCGGACAGCGTTCCCTTTATTATAGCAGAAAACTATTTTATCAATAACTCCGTAAAGGATTCAATACCTGCCAAAATAACGACTCGAGCCATTTTTGATACCTATTTTGGGAAGGCCTCCACAATGGGCACGAATGGTAAACCGACGCCCATTGATTTTGACAAAGAGTACGTCATTGCGCTGAGTCATCCGACGACCAATATAAAAACGGAGATTATACCGGTAAGTTTAACCCAAAGTGACGGAAAAGTTGTCTTCAATTATAAAGAAACCCAGGGAGACTCACTGGGGTTTTCTATTCACCCATTGCTACTGTTAATTGTTGATAATCAGTTTAACGGAGATTTGGTGTTGCACAAAAACTAAATCAGGCAGAAGTGCCAGTTGGTTTAAAGTGCGCTACCCATAGGCGGACAAGCCAGTCGGTATTACAAATACTAAATGTAAATAAGCGACCGACTTGAAAATATATTGTTTCAACTCGGTCGCTTATTTATGTAAATATGTTTGTTCGGTTCTCTAAACGCTTAATTAGTCGCTTTGAAGACTTTTCTATTGATTGATCCCCCTATTTTAGGGAAAGAAAAAGTTAGATCTGTTAAGCTTACTTTGACGCTTCAATTTGACTTTGCTGACCTTTTGTTACAAATCTAACTTAGTAGCGTTTAATAGCTTTGTTTCTATTAACCTTCGTTCTTAAATCATCAGGTGACCAGCTGTAGGAACGCTGCAGTAGCGCTGTAGTCTCAGCCGTCATCTGAATTTGACTACCTAGGCTTTTGCTGTTTTATGGCTATTTAGCGTGTTGCCGCTTAAAATAGCTGGGCGCAGCAGATTAGATATTTGAGAAACGTTTTTCTTTAATTCTAGCACTTTTACCGCTTCTTTCACGCAGGAAGTACAGTTTCGCACGGCGAACTTTACCAACTTTATTCAAAACGATAGAGTCAACGTTGGGAGAGGTGAACGGGAAAGTTCTTTCTACACCAATGCTGTTAGAAATTTTGCGGACAGTGAAAGTAGCAGTTGCGCCATTGCCCTGGATTTTCAAAACATCACCACGGAAGCTCTGGATTCTCTCTTTACCACCTTCCACAATTTTATAGTTTACGGTAACATTGTCACCAGCTTTAAACTTCGGAAATTCTTTGACCTGTGTCAGTTGCTCGTGTACATAGTTCACTGCTGCGTTCATAGCTTAAAAATTTTAAGGACTGCAAAGGTAGGCATAAATGAAACAATCTACAAAATTATTTTGAACCGGTTATGACCTTGTCGGGGTTTTGCTTGTAATAGGTAAAAAATGGGGCATATTCAGGGGCAAGTTTCTGTTTTTTTTCATCCAGACGAATCAGTTTGCCTGGGGAGCCTTCCATTTGGTAATATTCAGAAAAAGCACCCATGGTTTCTTTGCCATATGCGTGAATAATTTGATTATCAGCTAATTCCCATTGTCCCATTACGATTTGATCGGCCACCCGGTCACTGGAATAATGAATGGTTTTGATAAAAGTATGGTTGGTTAGAAATTTCAATTTTCTTCTCTGCCTTTTTTATAAACCATGGTTTCTTTTGCGCCATTCATGTTTTGGACGTCCCTGGAAAAATCAGTTACGGCACTATAGATACCTGCTACCTGATCCTCCTGCAATGCAGGTCGGGTGAGCGCACATGAACTGATTATCAGTAGCGTTATTCCAGTCAGTGCTGCCGATAATCGGCGGCGTGTTAACAAATTATAAAGTAGTTTCACCTCCTAAAAATAGGGGATTTTTGCCAAAAATAAAGCGGGTATTGTGTTTAAAATCAGGGTTATATTTCTATTTACGCAGTTGATACCAATGCAAGCTGCGCGTATGCATGTCACCCATTAAAAGCGTTGTGTCAATCCGGTCTTTATCTGCTTGTTGGGAGTATAAGAGCATAAACTGATGGTCATTTTTCCATTTGGCGTCCAAAATGACGGTGCCGGGCCCGGCAAACATAACCTGCCACTCTTTGTGCTGGCCAGGAATACCCACCATAATCTTGGTATCTGGTTCCCCACCTTCCAGGCTGGTGCGCCCCGCCTTGTTTTTAACAGGGATACTCCCATAGGAGCCAAAATCTAAAATATAGCTGCTGTCTGGAGAGAAGCGAAGGACCGAGGCATATTGCTCATAGTATTTATTGTCTGGATTAAAATTCACAGAATCCCCGAAAAGGCCAATGGCGGCATCAGAGCCGGCAGCGGTACTGTCCGCAGTGGGACCAGGCGGGTGCCCGTTTTTAAAATCTGTTGTATCTACTTTTCTACCGCCCATGGTAGCAGACAGCCAGCCGGTAGTCTGGCTGTCAAAAGTAAACTGATGGCTGGACGTGCGTCCTTCCATGGCCAGACTGTCTGCTTTTAAAATTTCCAGACTGTCTGCATTACTGGTTCCTTGCTTATTATTATTACAGGTACAACCAGCCATTAACAGTGTAGATATAAGTAATAAGCAATACTGATTAATCTTATTAAAAGGGCTGTTTGACTGCCGAAAATTATGTAGGCTCATAGGGATAATTTTATGCGTACTCATTCATTTTATGCTTTTTGAAGAAATATCTCAGCCACCATGCAACGGGCACTGCCCCCACCTACGGTTTCAATGGTCGAGATATCAACAGCCAGCGGCTCACTGTGAATCGACAAAATCTGCTTTTGCTCTGAAGAAAGTATATTGTATGCAGATTGACTCATCAGGATATAGGATTGACCGGATTTGCTTGCTACCTGTAGCATATTACCTGCAAAGTGGGCTACCTGATCCAGGGTTATCTGGATAACTTCATGTCCGCTGCGTTGAAGTTCCTGAGCTATCCGGATGCGCTCTGCTTTATTTTTAATCGATTCCAGACAGATAACCGCATAAGTAGTGCCAATATGCATCATGACATTGGTGTGATAGATAGGTGTGCCATTTTCATCACTGGCATTGAAGTATATGGGCTTATAGCCATGGGCCCTTGCAAAGGTCTCCAGTAAGGGTTTATGGGTCCTGGCAGAAAGACAGCCGTACACTGTCTTATTTGGATGATCAAAGATCATGGATCCAGTGCCTTCTAAAAAGAAGTTCTCGGCCTCATATTCACTCCAATCTTCAAAATCACTGACTTGATATTGCTGCTTGAGCATTTGCAGGATTTCTTCTCTTTTTTCTTCTCTTCGGTTCCGGGCGAACATTGGGAAGATAATGACTTTGCCACTAGGTAAGGTACAAAACCAGTTATTGGGGAAAATAGCATCTGGTTTAACCGGCGTTTTGCTGTCTTGAATCACTTCAACCGTGATATCATGCGCTCTTAAGGTGGTAACATACCGGTCAAATTCCAGTAGTGCTTGTTTTTGGGTGGCAGTGGCCGCCTGACTATCTCCCGGATTTTGCTGGTAGGCATTATTTAAAGCCGTCTGGCTGTTAAAGCCAAAGCTGGCTGGCCTGACCATGAGTACAGTAGAACAGATCTGTGGAAATATTAAATTTTTATCCAGCATATATATAAGAAAATAATAATTAATTGGAGGCTAAAGGTACATTAACGAAGCTTATGCCCATTCAAACGCTGCTACAATAACCAACTATATAATTATATAAAGATTTATGCAAAATATTGGAAGGGCTATTATTGTCCGCTATGCACTTAGCTGTTGATTAAGGCAGCATGTCTCTGAGCAGTGGTTGACTCATACAGTGAGAACCACCTCTGGCCCTGGAAAGTTCAGCAGAGGGCAGCAAAATCAGTGTATTCTCAATGTCTGCTGCCTTTAATTTCCCAAAGCCCAGCTCATCGTTGAGTTCGGCTGCATTTTTAATGGAGAAGCCTCGCCTTTTAAAGGTATTAATGGTGAGTTCATTGCGGTCATAGCCCACAACGACGCCATCTTTCAAAGCCAACAGATTACAGGAGTCTGTCCATTGTTCCCTTTCATCATAGGGGAAAGTATTGTTGCCACTATAGATGATCTGAACCTTATCCGGATCCACCCCAAAATCATGCACACTGATATCCCTTAGCAGGGATTCCAGGCCGGTAATATGGGGGTGAATATTGACTTCATAGTTTTTATACGGGGCATAGGACTCTGATAACGGCTTCTGAAAGCGCAGAATCTCAATTTTAAAGCCACTTTCCTCATGATGATCCGTGTGTAATCTTTTTATATAACTATACTGGCTTCTTTTGTCCAGCTGCATGATTTTTTCAGAAAAGGGCCCGAAAAGTACCCAGGTATCTTTTCTGACTTGGGTAAAGACGGTGTCGATATGCATCATGGCCCGGTGCTGCGGAATTTTAATCACCGATATTTTTCGATGCCCGTGCTGGCATCGGCAAAAATATTATGGATTGCTTCATTGACACCAGCGGGCGTAGTACGTTCACTACAGCCGATCAGCAGATGATTAGGTGAGATCATCATTACGTCACCACCTTCCAGACTGGTTTTTTGAAGTGCCTGTTCTTCCTGGCTTAAGAGGAAAAAATTGCTTGGTTCAGAGATCTCAATCAATTTTTCACTTTGATTTTTAAATAAAGAATATTGTGCGATAAACTTCATTAATAGTGATTCTCTTTCTCTGGCAGGGCTGGCTGCATTACTGAGTAATAAATGGTCATTGACTGCAATGGCGATATCTCTGGTAAATATAAAATTGGGCAGGGGTGCAAAAATAAATTCTCCGGTATCTTCACCGCCTTCCTTGATAATGCCTGTTATCAAGGCCTTGGCCAGGTCCTCGGAGCGGTCCACGGCCATCAGTTTTTTCTCCGTTAACGAACTGCTGCCTTCCCAGCCGCATACCGCAGAAATCAGCCGCTGACGCAGGCTGTCTTCCTGAAGGAGTTCCGAGAGTAAGAACTGGGCATCCAGCACGTTTTTACTATTAAAATAGGCCGGGTTGTCCGGTTTATAACAATCCGGTTGTATTTTGTCCTTTTGGGTCTTTTCAAAATCCATCACATAGGCAGCCTTTTCAGGGTCGGTAAAGTGCAGTAGCAGTTTGATATATTGATTGTATTCACGGCGCATTTGGGATAAATGAACCGTATCGTCATATAACCATTCTTTAAATTTTGCAGGGACTACTTTTCCGATGCCGCCATCGGGACTGTGTATAATCAGTCTTTTTAAGGTGCCGATTTCTGTTTCAACGTGGATATGTTCATTTTGGGTCATAAAAAGGCGTTTGATTGGCCGCAATATAGGGCTTTTTTGACGATTAAATAGCCGCTGGGTGTTAATAACCTAATAAATGTTAGTTTACCGCAAGGCATTAATAGTCTAATGCTTTGTATATAAAAACGCGGGTTATTACAGCATAAAAAAGCTATGAGGAGGCCTTTTTTAGTATTAAAGCATTATGGCTCACTTATTCGTTCTTCCCTAAAAATAAATACTATAAAGCGGGAGTGATACGAGTTACAATCAGGAGGATTAAAAAATCAGATGTTCTTTATGTTCAAGGTACATATAATCAATTTCCGTGGCCAACTGCACATCCTGGATAGATTTAACTAAGGATAGCATCTGCCCGAACTCATCACCAGGACCGACCTGACCTTTTATCAACCAGATAAAGTCAATATGCTTAAACTCTGGGAGTAATATCTCGCCATCGTTTCTGTTGCTGTACAGAAAATGCTTGGTAAAGCTATGTTTTACATTGGATTGATAGACAGGGAAATAATAATTCCGGTTCTTTTTATTCAATAAAATCTCAATATCAGTATTGAGCCGAAAATCAAAATTCAGGAGTTTATTGACGCGCAAGCAAAATTTATAGCTTTTAACGGAAGTGACCAGCCCAATCAGACAGCTATCCTCGAAGAACTCGTCGTAGGAGTCTTGGGTGTCCAGTAAAAAGCTCTTGCCAGGTTTCATAGACCAAAGTTAGGATTTATAACAAAAAGGCCAATAGAAAGCTAAAAGAAACCGAGAAATCAGATAGTTTCCCAAAATCGTAAATGGAATCACGCCTAAGAATGGTAAATTTGCCCCGCAATGTTAAGAACCGGAAAAAAGACGATTCAGATCGCGCTGACGGGCAATCCCAATAGCGGTAAAACCTCTTTGTTTAATGCCCTGACGGGCCTTAACCAAAAGGTCGGGAATTTCCCGGGCGTTACGGTCGATAAGAAAGTGGGCTCTACCCAGATCGGCGGACATGGCCAGGCAAAAATTATTGACCTGCCAGGGACCTATAGTTTGTATCCCAGAAGAGAGGATGAATGGGTAGCCTATCGGGTTATGATGGATGTAGAAAAGGTACAGGATCTGGATTTGCTCTTACTGGTGATGGATGCCAGTAACTTAAAGCGGAATCTGCTGTTTTGCTCCCAATTGGTGGATCTCAAATGTCCGGTCGTTGTGGCCCTTACCATGAATGACCTGGCCCAGAAAAAAGGCATCCGCATTGATGTGGATGAACTTTCCAGAGAACTGAATATTCCGGTAGTACCGGTTAATCCAAGGACCAATAAAGGGATCGGAGAATTAAAAAAGGTGATCAGTCATGTGTTGTCGCAAAGCGTTTCTGCGCCGGCACCTGATTTTATTGACAATAAAGCCCTGGCGCCTGAAGCTGTTGCGGATTTACAGGCTTTGATGCCAGAAGTTAATGATTATTTGGCCATACATTATTTGGCTAATTATAAAAACCTGGCCTTTTCTAACGAAAAGAAGGAGGCCATCCAGCAAGTGGATGAAAAACACCACTTTTCACCCAATAAAGTCCAGGCAGAAGAGATCTTGCAGCGATACACCAGAATCCGCAAGATTATGCAACAATTTGTGGTGGAACCAGATCCGCTGCAAAAAAAGATTTTCACCGATAAACTGGATAATTTACTACTGCACAGAGTGTGGGGGTATGTGATTTTACTCGTTGTATTATTTATCCTGTTTCAGAGTATTTTTTGGCTGGCATCTTACCCAATGGATGCCATTGACTGGGGATTTTCTGAACTGACCGGATGGACGGCCTCCGTTTTGCCCGAAGCCTGGTGGAGTGATCTGCTTTGTAACGGCTTATTAGCCGGCCTGGGGGGATTGTCATTTTTGTGCCCCAGATCATGATTCTGTTTGGCCTGATAACACTTTTGGAAGATTCCGGTTATATGGCCCGTATTAGTTTTCTAATGGATAAACTGATGCGTAAGGTCGGGCTGAATGGCAAGAGTGTAATGCCAATGATCAGTGGGTTTGCCTGTGCGATCCCCGGCATCATGAGCACCCGTAATATTGAAAATAAGAAAGAACGGCTGCTGACCATTATGATTACGCCACTAATGAGTTGTAGTGCCCGCCTGCCGGTCTATACAATTTTGATTGGCCTGGTGGTGCCGGATACTTATTATCTGGGTATCTTTTCTGCCAGAGGATTGATTATGATGTTTATGTACCTGTTAGGGGTAGTGATGGCACTCATTGTCAGTCTGGTTTTAAAATGGATCATTAAAATCAAAGAGAAAAGTTTCTTTATCCTTGAATTACCAGTATACAGAGCCCCAAGATGGAAAACGTGGGGGTCACCATGGTAGAAAAAGCGAAGATATTTGTACTGGAAGCAGGGAAGGTTATTATGGTGATCAGTCTTTTGATTTGGTTTTTAAGTTCGTATGGGCCGTCCAAAAGAATGCATACGGTAACGGAAAAGTATGAACATGCAAAAACAGCGCTTATAGCAGCGGTGCCTGTTAATTCGACGGCTATTGAGGATTTGGACAGGGAATATGGCACAGAAAAACTGGAAAATTCTTATGCGGGTATTCTGGGCAAATCAATAGAACCGGTAATCCGTCCTTTGGGGTATGACTGGAAGATCGGTATTGCACTGATTACCTCCTTTGCTGCCAGAGAGGTCTTTGTGGGTACCATGGCTACTTTATACAGTGTGGATGAGAATAATACGGCAACGCTCCAAGAGAAAATGGAGAATGCTAAAAGGTCCGACGGCTCTAAAGTCTATACACTGGCCACTGCCATGTCCTTGATTATTTTCTATGTCTTAGCCATGCAGTGCATGAGTACACTGGCCGTCGTCAAAAGAGAAACCAAATCCTGGAAATGGCCGATGATCCAACTCGCATATATGACAGCGCTGGCCTATGTCTGTAGCTGGATTACCTTTTTGCTGCTGCGGTAAATGGTGGTATGGCGCGTAAAAGGGATTCAACGAATCAGCCCTATAGCAGTATTGTATGAACAATGCCACTATAGGGCTGATTCGTTTTTTGTTTTGTTGTAATTCAACCTCCTTACACTTCCTATAGCGTTTTGCTTATTTAAAAATCAATTGATTGGCTAAATCTATTTCTTCCTGATTAATGGTATGTCCCATTCCAGCATATTCTTTTAGCGTTACTTCAGCGTGCATATCCGTTAGGATATTTTGGGTGGCGTATACTCGTTCTATTGGCACGTGAAAATCTGGATTGCTGGTGCCAATAAATATGGGCGTGCCTTTAAAATCTCCCTTATATTGATCTTTATTTAGCTTTTGACCTATTAGTCCACCGATAATGGCCACTGCCCCGCCATAACGACCAGCATTACGAGCCATATATTCTAGGGTCAGGCAGGCTCCTTGAGAGAATCCAAAAAAGTAAATGTCTTGCTGGGCGATACCCGCTTTTATTACTTTTTGTACGGTTTGGTGGATAATGTCCACCGCTGAACTGAGCCAGGGCTCATTTTGTACAGTATCTACTAAAAAAGAATTTGGATACCAGGTATAATTAGTGGCTTGCGGTGCCAAAATAGCATAATCCTGAACCCGCAAGTGATTACTTAAAGCCAGCATATCCTCGGCGGCGGCCCCGCGGCCGTGGATCATAATCAGTGCTTTTTTAGCTTCCTGCAAGGACTTGCCCTTGTCAGGCAGGTGAATATCCAATGTATGTTTATTATTGTTTTGTGTCATTACTTTAAGGTTTAATTGGGGTTGATGGATGTTTCGTTTATACAACCTAAGGGCCTTGTTTAAAAGGGTTATTTAAACTTTTCTGCGTCATAATGAACGGTGGTCAGCTTACCGGTCAAATAGGTCCGGTTCCATTCAAAAAGTTCCGGTAACTGTAAATGGGTTCCCAGCTCGCCAGCCGTTTCGTCGACGGTAAAACCTGGACCGGAGGTCGCAATTTCAAAGATGACGCCACCGGGTTCTGTAAAATAAACTGATGAAAAATATTTGCGGTCTTTCACCTGCGTGGGGTTTAATCCCATTTGTTGTAACCGCACCTGAAGTTCCAATTGAGTTGTTTTATCCGGTGTGGCAAATGCCACATGGTGGACCATGCCTTTGCCGCTAAGCCCTTTAAGTGTTTGACCGCCTTGGCTGTCCCAAAGAATGTCTACATATTTTCCCGGCAAATCATCTACTGCGTATCTGAACCGACCGGCGCTTTCCTGCAGTAGCCGGTGGTTCATAACCGTTGTAAGCAAGGCCGCTGTTTTTTCAAAATGATCCAGCCAGAGTTCTACATGATGGAGGCCCCGGATACTATGGCTGGCCGGGATATTGGGATTAAAACCGCTACCTGGCCTGTTTTCTTTATTGTCAAAAACGAGTTCCAGACCTAAGCCATCCGGATCTTCCAAATAGATAAATACTTCCCCTTCATAACGCTGCTGTGCGTGTTTATGGGCAATATGAAACTGATCCAGACGCTTTTGCCAGAATGCCAGGCTAGCCGCAGGTAAAGAGAAGGCGGTGGTGTTGATTTTACCTTGTCCATGCCGACCTTCTTTGAGGCTTTCTCCATAGGGGAATACCGTGAAAATGCTGCCTGGAGAACCCTTCGAGTCGCCAAAATATAGATGATAGACATTTGGGTCGTCGAAGTTGACGGTCTTTTTGACGAGACGCAGCCCCAAGATGCCTGCATAAAAATCCATACTTGTCTGAGTGCCTCCTAGGACGGCTGTCACATGGTGTAAACCTGTTATTAACGTTTGCATGATTTTCCTTTCGGTTAATTGAGTTCAAGACAGCACCCCGCTGCTGTCATTGAAATTTATTGATTTGGTGAGACGTTAATGCATGGGGATAGATGTATTATGCATCTTCTCTTAACCAAATGTCCTGATAGTCTGACTCGTGGCGCTTAAATTGCGCGTGGACAAATGGGCAAAGCGGGCGCACTTTTAATTTGTTTGTCCTGGCGTAATCTACCATGGCCTGGAGCAGAATTTTGCCATACCCCTTACCTCCATAGGCATCACCAACTTCGGTGTGATAAACGGTTAAGAGGTTGTCAGCAACGGAAATGTCCATTTTGCCGGCGATGGCATCATCACTGAATAACAAGGTTTCTCCAAAACCGTTATCCTGTAATACAACTGCAGTTCTTTCCATGGTATTGATTTTTATATGTAATAATAAGGGATTAAAGTCTGGGCAGCACTTTTTCTATTTTGCTGCGCATACCTTCATATTGTTTGGGTAGCTTTAGAGTGCTGCCCAGCGTTTCCAGGGGTTCGTCTATAGTAAATCCAGGATTGTCTGTTGCGAGTTCAAAGAGCACTCCACCGGGTTCTCTAAAATATAGGGAGAAAAAATAATCCCGATCAATTTTGGGCGTAATCTGTAGGCCTGCGGCGAGAACCTTTTCCCGGTACTCCATCAGAATATCATCGTTTTTAACCCTAAAGGCAATATGATGATTCGTGCCAGCTGCATTGTAACCCCTGGGGCCGTTGGGGGCTTCCAGGAGGTCCACAACACCAGCCGTCTGAGTATGCGGATGAATAAAGCGTAATTTTTGCCCCTCTTGTTTGGAAGCTTCGTAACCCAGAATATCTGTCAGTACCTTGGCTGTTGCATCCGCCTTTTCTAAAGTCAGTGTCACATTATAGAAACCCTTTATCCCGACCTGGCTTTGGATATCTGTTGTGGCCCAAGGTATCCGATTGTCTTTGTTGTCTGGTGAAGCAGGTTCAATAAATTGCAACTGGAGTCCATCCGGATCCTTAAAGGAGAGTGTTTTTTGCGAAAAAAGTTCGGTCTCCTCGAAAGGAACCTTAAAGGCTGTCAGCCGTTCTTTCCAAAAGGGGATGGCCCTTTGGCAACACTAAATCCAATATGCGTGGCCAGGCCAGTTCCGTTTTGTCCTGCACCTATGCCTTCCCAGGGGAAAAACGTCAGGATCGTGCCCGGTGTCCCTGATTCATTACCATAATAAAAATGGTAGGTGCCCGGGTCATCGAAATTGACGGTTTTTTTTACCAGGCGCAGTCCCAGTACCTTGGTATAAAAATCAAGGTTTCTTTTTGCATCATTTGCGATGGCTGTTATGTGGTGTAATCCTAATACTTGATGGTCATTCATAATTCATAATTTTTTTGATACTGCAAAGTTACACCGGGGTTATACCCTTTAAAATAACCTAGGTTAAGTATGGTCCTCAGCAAACTTAATCTAGGTTAAGATACCTTTAGTATTGTTATTTTGGAGAAAGGCCATACCGGATTTTTCCCTCGCAGGCAGCAATTTGCTTACGAGTAAATTACCGAATGCTGAAGGCTTCATTTCCCAAAAGTTACATCAATACGCCACATATATATATTTATATGCCGTTGTTGATTATTATACGAAATTTACGACTTATTGTTAAACCTAGTTTCAGTCCCACTAAAACTTAACAGGATATAGGCGGGCGTTACGCGAATAATAAGGAACTATTGCGAAGAAGTGCTGATAATTGAGTTACCAACCTGCAGGGACTATTCAAATACAACAAATAACAACAAACAATCATCATCAACCTCCCGATTATATTGCGGGTAACCGATTGATTTTATAGTATTATAGCATGCCATCTATTATATAATTATTAATAATATATATGACAATCGATTGCAATTTCAGAATATTGATTACCTTTCCTTAAAATTAATCATTTGTCATGAAACGATTCTGCATTAAACTTAGTGTATTATCCATCCTTTTAGCCATGGCTGCTGTTTCTAATGGCCAGGTTTTCAAGGATCCTTCCAAATCAGTCAACGAGCGGGTTAATGATTTTATATCCAAACTAACGCTTAAGGAAAAAGTTGATCAATTAATGAACAGTACACCAGCGATTCCAAGGCTGGGTGTGCCAGCTTATAACTGGTGGAACGAGGCGTTGCATGGACTGGGACGTTCCGGCGTAGCGACGATTTTTCCCCAGGCCATCGGGGAGGCGGCTACTTTTGATCCGGTTTTATTAAAACAAATTTCTACAGCCATCGGTAAAGAGGCCAGGGCACAATTTAATATCAATCGTAAAAACGGTTATGAGATCCAATACGGCGGTTTATCATTTTGGAGTCCTAATATAAATATATTCAGGGACCCCAGATGGGGCAGGGGCCAAGAAACCTATGGAGAGGATCCATATCTGACCTCTCAGATGGGTGTTGCTTTTGTAGAAGGACTGCAAGGAGACGACCCCGAGCACCTGATGGCAGCAGCCTGTGCCAAACACTACGCCATTCATAGTGGCCCGGAAAGGCTGCGGCATGAATTTGATGCAAAGGTCAGTCTGCAGGATATGCGTCAAACCTATTTTCCGGCTTTTCATGCGCTGGCGGAAGCCGGCGTGGAATCTTTTATGTCTGCCTATAACCGCGTGAATGGTGAGGCCTGCAGTGCCAGTGGTTTTTTGATTGATACTGTACTTAGAGGCTGGTGGGGTTTTAAAGGACACATTGTATCCGACTGTGATGCGGTAGAAGATCTTTATAAGGGTCATCATATTGTAAATACTGCGGCCCAGGCGGCAGCCCTGGCTATTAATAAAGGCCTGGATCTGAACTGCGGAACAACTTATTATGCGCTGGTAGATGCAATAAAACAGGGATTAACGTCGGAGGCCAAAGTAGATAGCGCCCTGGCTGCGGTAACACGTACAAGGATCAAATTAGGTCTATTAGATCCAGTGGGCAGCAATCCTTATGACAAAATAACTCCAGATGAACTTAATAGTGATTCACACCGGGCATTAGCCCGTAAAGCCGCAGTAGAATCTGTGGTCATGTTGAAAAATAAGGCCAATACATTGCCATTATCCAACCATCTTAAAAAGTATTACATCACTGGCCCCAACGCCACTAATATGGAAGCGCTGATAGGCAATTACTATGGTGTAAATAATCAGATGAGTACCATTCTTGAGGGAATCGCAGGCCATATAGCCAAAGGCAGTCAACTGCAATACCGCAAAGGTATTTTAATGGACCGGCCCAATGACAATCCAATAGACTGGACAACAGGCGATGCGCAACAGGCCGAAGCCATTTTTGTCGTATTAGGTATCGATGGAACCTTGGAAGGTGAAGAGGGAGAAGCCATCGCTTCTAAGCATTTTGGAGACCGGCTCGATTATAATATTCCACAAAATCAGGTGGATTTTCTAAAAAAACTAAGAAAGGGTTATCAGGGCAAGATCGTAACCATCGTCACAGGTGGCAGCCCGATGAACCTAAAAACAGTCGATTCGCTCTCTGATGCATTACTCATGGTCTGGTATCCGGGAGAAGAGGGCGGCAATGCCGTAGCGGATATTATCTTTGGTAAAGTCTCTCCTTCCGGCAAACTACCTGTGACCTTCCCCATGTCTTTGGACGATTTACCGCCTTATCAGGATTATGCCATGAAAGGTCGTACATATAGATATATGGATAAGACGCCCATGTATCCTTTTGGATTTGGACTCAGCTATGCAGCTATTGTTTATCAGGATTTAAAGGCTGACCATAGCACTTTTAAAAACCCAGAGGATAAAATTACCATCACCGCTACGCTGCAAAATAAAAGTCAGGTGGCCAGCGACGAAGTCGTGCAACTATATGTAAGCGTACCCAAACAGGATTTTGAGACGCCAAAATATACCCTTAGGCATTTTAAACGGATACATCTTGAGCAAGGTGAAACTAAAAAGATAAGTTTCACGCTGGGGGCAGACGATCTGATGGTTTATGACGATGAAGGGAAAGCAGTAATGCCCAATGGTAAATTTACGGTATATGTCGGCGGCAGTGCGCCCATCTCGCGTGCTCAGCAATTAGGTGCGCCCGCCATGAGCAAATTGATTATTGACGTAAAGTAAATGATCCGATATTTTGGGAATTAATTAAAGGTGATGTGCTTAGTATGTGCCGCCTTATTGTGACTACTTGTCACTCCTTGTCTCACAAGGGAGGTTCACATGCTACTGGTTGTACTATCATGCATTAATGACTCCGATTTTTGATTGGATATTTTTCTACAATTAAAACAACACTGATGCGTATAAATTCTTTGTTATCGTTTTCTGTCTCCCTACTGCTCACTGCGTGTCTGAGTAGTTGCGGCAATCCCGCTGCCACCACTAAAAGCGCCTCCAAAAACAGCGCTACTAATAAGGGAGCGCACCGCAATACCCAAAAGGGGCTGAAGGATTATTATAAGGATTATTTTCCGATCGGCGTAGCGGTGAACAGCCATAATATTCATGGGGCTGAACAGCGGTTGATATTACAGGAATTTAATAGCATTACCCCAGAAAACGATATGAAGATGGGGCCGATCCATCCCAGGCAGAATAGGTATAATTTTGGCCCGACAGATAGTATTGTTGCTTTTGCAAGGGCCCATCATTTAAAAGTCAGGGGACATAATCTTTGCTGGCATGAACAAGCACCGGGCTGGCTTTTTAAGGACGGCAACGGCGCAACGGTAACAAAAGACAGCTTATTTGCCCGTTTGCGCAGTCATATTCAGACAGTGGTCACGCGCTATCATAAAGATATTTATGCCTGGGACGTGGTCAATGAAGCGATTAGCGATAATCCTGCAGAACTACTCAGAAAGAGCCCTTGGCTCAAGATCTGTGGTCCTTCTTTTATTGACAGCGCCTTTTGGTATGCCCATAGGGCGGATCCTAAAGCTGAACTTTATTATAATGATTACAACGTGGTATTTCCGGAGAAGGCAAAGCGCATTTATACTTTGCTGAAAGGGTTAAAAAAGCGTGGAGTGCCCATAACGGGCATCGGCATCCAGGCCCATTGGTCCATTTATCAGCCTACAGAACAGGCGCTTAGAAATGCCCTGGATCTGTTTAAAAGCCTGGGTTTAAAAATTCAGATTACAGAACTGGACGTCTCTGTATTTCCATGGGAGAAAAACAAAAGAGCATTAGAGAATAAGGATCATATTGTTTACAAGGGAGCGGTAGAGGATAAGCAAACTGCCTTTTATAAAATGATCTTTAAAGTATTCAGAGAATATAAGGGTACGATTACCAGTGTTACTTTTTGGAATGTTTCTGATAAAGACAGCTGGCTGAACTATTATCCCGTGGCAGGACGTAATAACTACCCCTTATTGTTTGACCGCTCTTTGCAAAGGAAGCCGGCCTATCAGGGGGTCACTGATTTTTAAAAAGAGATGCAATTACTTAATCTAATAACGCAACGCTGGTAAAATATTATTGAATATGAAAAGTCATTGGATAAACACAACAATAAGAGTAATGGCAAAAGTAATCTGCGTAAAAATGGGTAACAAAGGTATATACTTGCTTATTGCCTTTATGTGCTGGGGCAGTTCCTATAGTTTTGGTCAGCAGCAGGTGATTAGCTTTAGCAGTGATCAGCAGCAGGCAAGTGTCGCCTTTGCCCTGGCAGGCCAAGGTCAGGTTGCGCCTATTGTTTTGGCAGAAGATGATTGGAAGGGTGTTCAGATAGCAGCAGACAACCTAAGTCAGGATTTTAAAAGAGTAACCGGTACACCGGCGACGCTGCTGAAGATGCAGGATAATGCTATTGGTAATAACAGTAGTCATACAGCTATTATTGTTGGGACCATTGGCCATAGCTCGGTGATTGATCAATTGATTAAAAATGGGAAGATACAGGTAGATCAGGTGGCTGGTAAATGGGAGGCAACGCTGATGCGTGTTGTGGCGCATCCGTTCCCAGGCATAGAACAGGCGCTCGTGATTGCAGGAAGTGATAAGCGGGGCACGATTTATGGCATTTATGAGATTTCCAGACAAATCGGGGTTTCTCCCTGGTATTACTGGGGGGATGTGCCTGTTGTCCATCAACAAAATATATACTGTCTGGATCGAACCATGGTGCTGGCATCTCCAAAAGTCAAATACAGGGGCATTTTCTTAAATGACGAAGCGCCAGCCTTGTCAGGGTGGGTTCATGAACAGTTTGGGGGCTTTAATCATAAATTTTACACGAAAGTTTTTGAGCTGTTATTAAGGTTAAAAGCCAATTACCTTTGGCCGGCCATGTGGGGCAATGCCTTTAATGATGATGATACTTTAAATCCAGTGCTGGCGGATCAGTATGGCATCGTCATGGGGACTTCCCATCATGAGCCCATGCTGCGCGCCCAACAGGAATGGAAAAGATATGGCAAAGGCGAATGGAATTATCAGGAAAACCAAAAGGTATTACAGGATTTCTGGAAAAAGGGGATTCAGCACATGGGTAGCCATGAAAGTATTGTAACAGTCGGTATGCGTGGTGATGGAGATATGCCGATGACCGAAGGCAGCAATATTGCATTGCTGGAAAAAATTATTAAGGATCAAAGGCAGATCATAACCAGTGTAACTGGAAAACCTGCCAGCAAGACACCGCAGCTCTGGGCACTCTATAAAGAAGTACAGGAGTATTATGATAAAGGCATGCGGGTGCCCGATGATATAACGCTTTTGCTTTGTGATGATAACTGGGGAAATCTCAGAAAGCTGCCGGCCTTAAATGCTAAATATAGATCCGGTGGATATGGGATTTATTATCATTTTGACTACGTGGGAGATCCCAGAAATTATAAATGGATCAATACCAATACGATTGAGAGGACCTGGGAGCAAATGCACCTGGCATATAGTTATGGGGTCGATCAGATCTGGATTGTCAATGTAGGTGATCTAAAACCGATGGAATTCCCGATTTCGTTTTTTCTGGATTATGCCCGTAATCCAGAAGCCATTAACTATGACGACCTGCCGGCCTATACAACCAATTGGGCTAAGCAGCAGTTTGGAGAAACCTTCGCTCAGCCAATAGCTGATATTATTCATCTTTATACCAAATACAATGCACGGGTAAAGCCAGAGCTCCTTAATAGCAGGACGTACAGCCTTAAAAATTATAATGAATGGAACAGGGTGGTTGATGCGTATAATGCGCTGGCGCAAAAAAGCAGGGCCATTTATGATAAACTTCCAGAAGCTTATAAGGCTGCTTATTTTGAGCTGGTAGATTTTCAGGTGGCAGCCAGTGCGAATTTGTACCGGCTTTACCGGGCACAGGCGTTAAATCATCTATATGCCGACCAACACAGATCTGTGACCAATCAATTCGCAGATAGCGTCCGGTATTATTACCTGCAGGATAGCCTGCTTACATACCGGTATAATAAGATAAATGCAGGCGGAAAATGGAATCATTTTATGGATCAAACCCATATCGGCTATACTTATTGGCAGCAGCCCGAGCATAACAGCCTGCCTGCTGTCCGGGAAATCACGCTGCAGGGTAAAGCAATACTTGGCATTGATGGCCCGGATACGCTTTATCTAAATCAGGTACCCACCTCGGATAACACTACACCTCCTGGTCAGATCACGTTGTACGCAATGGGAAACCAGCCGGCCGATTATGCGGTGAAAGTTGCCAACGAAAAACTGCTCAGCCTGGACGCTCAAAAAGGAATAGTTAAAACCGCAGCAGCCGGTCGGGCGATTCACCTTAAGGTTGATTGGACGAAAATTTCCACTAAACAGGTGACTGCCATTGATATTAAAGGCAGTGGTGGCGTGCATAAAAAAATAACGGTGGTATTAAGTCCGGTAGATATTCGTCAGTTGCCACACGGGGCGTATATTCAAGGTAAAGACCTTGTCAGTATAGATGCGCTGGGCTATACCAGTGACAGCTTAAAATTTGGTCAGGGCATTCGCTGGACGGCCTTAAAGGGCTTTGGTAAAACAGCGGGCGGCGTTACGCCCATGCCGGTAAACTTTACGCCCCTTAAAATGAGCCGGGAAAATCCCAGTATCAGCTACCGGTTTTATACCCTTGATTCCGGGGATGCGCATATCCGGTTTTATCTTTCACCTACTTTAAATATCTGGCATACGGAGGGACTTAAATTTGCCTATGCTATTGACGCACAGGCGCCTGTAGTTGTTAATATCAACAAGGGATTTGAATCGGAAAATCTCTGGAGAAAAGAAGTGGCAGCCAGTATTAGGAAGATTGCAGACAAGGTAAGTATTAAGAACGCCGGCTTACATACCCTGACCATCTGGGCAATTTCTCCTGGTGTAGTCATTCAAAAGATGGAACTGGATTTTGGGAAAGAAAAGCAAAGTTTTCTGGGAGCACCCATTTCCTATTATAATCCTTAGAGATCAGATAGGGCGAGGTAAGGATTAGCAATGGTAAAGGGTGTGAAAATTGGAATTGGAGTTGGAATTTGAATTTGAATAGGAAAGGATTGAAGAAATTTATAAATAATCATATTTAAGCCTTTAGATGATGTTTAAAAAAATTGTGGGCAGTCTGCTATTATTACTGCCTGGTTTATTATTGCAGGCGCAATTAAAGCTTCCTGCATTATGTAGTAATGGAATGGTATTACAGAGCCATCAGGCAGTTCCTGTATGGGGATGGGCGAGCAGCGGCAGCAGGGTCAAGGTGGAATTTAAAGGCCACAGCTATGCCTCCAAGGCGGGCGCAGACGGCCGCTGGACAATAGCGCTCCCGGCCTTGGCTCCTGGAGGGCCTTATGAGATGAAAATTACCAGCGGAAAGGAAGCTATAATACTTAAGGATATACTGGTCGGAGAAGTTTGGGTTTGTAGCGGCCAGTCCAATATGGAACATGATCTAACCAGTGTAACAGAAAAGTATCCATCCTTGCTTGCAGATAGCAGTTACCCCCGTATCCGGCAATTTAAAGTACCGACTGCTTATAATTTTAAAAAACCCGAAATTAGTTACCAGTCAGGAAGCTGGCTTGCTGCCACTCATGAAAATATAGGCAGTTTTACGGCAGTTGGTTTTTTCTTTGCCCGCAGGCTCCATCAGCAAACCCGTGAGGCCGTTGGCATCATCAATATCAGTTTAGGGGGCTCTCCGATAGAGGCATGGTTACCCGAGGCTGTCGTGAAAAAGTACCCAAAGGATAACAATATACTTCAAAAATATAAAAGTGACAGCCTGATTGCTGCAATAGAAAAAAACGACCAGACAAAGGCTGCCGCCTGGGGAAAAGCATTAAATGACAAGGACCAGGGCGAAAGGCAAGGATGGCAACAAATTTCCATCAATAGCCCGGAAATCAAAAATTGGGCAACCATGTCTGTACCCGGTTATTGGGCGGATCAAGGCCTCGGTTATATGAACGGCGTCGTTTGGCTCAAAAAAAAGGTAGTACTGCAGCAGATTACTGAAAAAACAGTCAGGCTTGTTTTGGGCAGAATGGTAGACGCGGATTCTGTTTTTGTAAACGGAAGCTATGTAGGCAATACGACTTATTTATACCCCAGAAGAAGATATGATTTTTCAGGTGACCTGTTAAAACCAGGCATAAATACCATTACTATCCGGTTGGTTAATCAGTCGGGCAAAGGCGGCTTTGTACCGGATAAGCCCTATGCGTTAGTTTTAGGAAAGGACACGGTGTCGCTTGCCGGCCGTTGGAAATACAAAGTTGGAGGGGTGGTCGAGCCTGCCCCGGGTCAGACTTTTATCCGGTGGGGTCCCGCTGGGTTATATAACGCGATGCTGGCACCTGCGTTTTCTTACGCAGTCAAAGGCTTTATTTGGTATCAGGGCGAGTCCAATGCGGACAATGCCAGTGAATATGGAGGAAAGCTTACCGCATTATTGGAAGCTGTCAGGCAGGGATGGGGTCATCAGTACTTACCTTTTTTGGTCGTTCAATTGCCAAATTTTATGCAGCAGAGCTTTGACCCCAATAAATATAGCGGCTGGGCAAAACTTCGCCAACAGCAGCAAACGATTCTTCAGTACCCACGTACAGATATGGCTGTGACAATAGATCTGGGGGAATGGAATGATGTGCATCCTTATAATAAGCGACCCGTGGGGGAAAGACTTTTTATGCTGGCAGAAGATATGTGCTACGGAGGGCAAAATCAAAATGCGCCAGTCTTTAGTCCAATGCATCATAGCCCGATTGCGGATAAGGCTACCTGTCAAGGAGATACAGTATACATTGAATTTAAGCCGGATCAGTTGTTACAGATCAGAACCGGTGATCAAAAGCTGCGACGTTTTGCCCTGGCGGGTGCAGATGGGAAGTACAAATGGGCGACGGCAGGCATCCAGGCAAACGGGAAAACGGTCTGGGTCTATAGCCAGAACATAAAAAATCCCAAGGTTGTCCGGTATGCATGGAGTGATAACCCTATCAGCGCCAATCTTGAAAACAAGGCTGGATTACCGGCGGCTCCTTTTGAGTTACAGGTGACACACTGAGTTGACACGTTTAGCGGGCGTCCTGATTCGCAAATCTGAGCGCACTTTTGGCACTTTTAATAATGAGGTATTCTTCGAATGGCGTAGCGCTTTGGTTAAATAGAATTACACACATCTGGAAGGGGCTATTATTTAAGGGCATGCCAGATGTATGTTAGTCATGCGCCAAACTGGTTTCAGATTTGAATTGACGCAGGCTATTTTGTAATTGAATAATAACCAATTTTAAATGCATAAACTGCTGCTGGTATAAATCTCAACTGGACGTTATTATACATGAGGGACAAATCCTTATCAATGGTGGTCACGGTTGCCGTGTTCAGGTTATTTAGTTCACAGAAATAAAACAGGCTTTTGAGCTCTATGGGTCTTGTGATAAACCTGTTGGACCATTTTATTTCCAGACACCACGTGGCTTTTTGTTTTAGCGTATCAATGGCCACCATATCAACTTCTCCCTCTGTCTGGCCTACCTTCCACCTTGCATACCTTAATGAATCATTTTTTTCGTGCATCCATTGTGCATAAATAGCGGTTTCAACCATCAGACCCATTTCGTCATCTGTATAATCAATCGGAGAAAACATAGCACTTCTTATGGAAGTATTGGTGAGATAAATTTTAAAGAATGTAATTCTTTTAAATCTTGATGACTTTTCATGGATCTTGTTAACGACTTTAATAAGGAATGCCGCTTCTAAATATTCAAGATATTTTTAATGATATTTTTTTCAATGCCGCTTTCCTGAGAAATTCTTTCTAAAGAGAACTCCTTTCCGGTATTGTAGGCCAGATAGGCAAAGAATCGATTCATCTCTTGCACATCTCTAATACCATATAAACTGGGCAAGTCACGAAGTAATACTTTGTCAATTATATCCCCTTTGATATATTTAGACATATTTTCTCTTATCGTTTCGGAGAATATAACTTCTGGATAACCTCCAAAATTGATATAGTTCAAAAATTGGCCATTCAATTCTTTGATGTCCGTAACCTTGAAAGCTTCATTTTCCAGTGAAATTAGATCTTCCTTATGCTGAAGCGTCAAAAATTCCTGAAAGGTAAGCGGAGGTAGCATAAATTCTGTGAACCTTCCGGCACCACTTTCGGTACTTTTGATTTTTAGAGCGGCGGCTGCGGAGCCCGAGACAATAAATTTTACCTGGGGGTAACTATCTACCATAATCTTTAGGTGTCTTTCCCAGTCCTTCAAATATTGAATCTCGTCAAAAAAAACGAATAATGGATCTGTTTTTGCCCCAGAGGCCTTCCCTCCCAGCTGAAATAGCTCCTCTAGCCCAATGGAGGTATAAATAGGATTGTTAAGCCCGACATACAAAATGTTTTTAGCGGGGATTGCAACGCTAAGCAGCGCATGGATAACATGGTGCAATAATACTGTTTTCCCAACCCGATGGCCCCCCATTAAAACCACCGCTCTTTTTAAATCCCTGTTTTTGACAATAGGCAACAGTTGGTGTATATATAATCTCCGGGGTAGTTTTTGTATATCGGAGTTGATGGCTTTTGTTTGCCACCAAGGGTTTTCATATCGCAAATGCCCCATAATTTTTCCAATTGGAATAGTGGTGGAATATGGCATAAAATGGCTTATTTGTACAAAAACATTCAAATAAGGGGTAGAAAAAATGCTTATTTCAATGAATTTGTAAGAATAAGGATAAAATAAAAAATTTTACCCCTTAATTTAACGGTTGGTAGCTGAGCCCTGAAACAACATTAGATGATTCAACTGCCAGCTAGCTACGGGTCAAAGATACACTACACAGATGAACTATTTGTGTGGCCGGGTCGTCTTTGCCTTTTTGCGGACAGACGATTCTCTAAGAATAATCTCTGTTGGGATTACAATGGTATGATCTTTCACGTTTTTATTCTTGCGGCGCAATTTAATTTGTTCTATTAAGGTTTTGGCGGCCATTTCGCCCATTAAAAACCCGGGATAGTCAATGGTAGAGAGTTTAGGGGTGATCAGGTCACTCAGCATATCATTGTTAAACCCAAAGACCGCAATATCCTGCGGGATATTAATATCCTTATTGCGCAGGATTTCCATACAGACGGCGGCTGCAAAGTCACTGGGAATAAAAAAGGCGTCTGGTTTTTGCTCCAGCATTTCGGTTACCGCCTGGGTAGTCTCTGCTTTATTCAGCCCGCAGACTTTGACCAGATCCTTATTGAATTTGATCTTATGATCTTTTAAGGCCTTTTGGTAGCCTTTAAAACGGTCCATATATACATTAAGATCCATGTCGCCGGTTATATGGGCAATTCTTTTGCAACCCTGTGAGATCAGGTGATTGGTTGCGTCATAGCCTCCCTGAAAATTATCGATCACCACTTTGGTGCAATCTGCGCTCTGCAAGACCCGGTCAAAGAAGACCAGTGGCATTTCTCTTTCAAAAAGTGGGGTAAAATGCGCTGTATCGTGAGAATGCATGGCCAGCGATACAATAATCCCGTCTACTCTTTTGTTGATCAGGTTTTTAACATTTGCCTTTTCCCTTTCAGCAGTCTCAGCGGAGTGTGTAATCAGGATATCGAAGTTTTCCGGCGTGGTAACCTTCTCAATACCAGCTAGTACGGAGGTTGCAAAATAACTATTGACCTCATGCAGGATGACGCCAATTGTCTTAGTCTGCTGTTTTCTGAGGTTGGCGGCAATGGTATTATGCCGATAGCCTAGTTCCTTGGCAAGCTGGTGAACTTTTTCTCTGGTTTTCTTATTGATCCGCGGATTGTCATTTAAAGCCCTGCTAACAGTTGTGGCAGAGACGCCAAGACGTTCGGCGAGATCATAAATGGTTATTTCTTTTTGCATAGTTCCGACAAATTTATCTCAAAAATTTAAAAATAAATTGCAATCGATTGCAACTTTTGAAAAAATAATCCTACTTTAGCTCTGACAACTTCCCTGAGGGCAGACAAATGTTAAATCGGGTTTGGGCAGGGAGGGTATTTATTAAAATTCTAAAACAGAGTATGCTTTTACTGGGAATCGATTTAGGGACTTCATCCATAAAAGTGTCCGTTGTAGACGCTGCCACGAGAAAAGCGGTGGCGTCTACTTCTTATCCCACAGATACAGAGCGGGAAATCCAGAGTCCACAACATGGATGGGCTGAACAGGATCCAGAGCTTTGGTGGAGTGATGTGCAAAATGCCATTCAGGCGCTCACAAAAGCGGGCACCTTTAACCCTGCTGATATTCAGGCCATAGGGATTACCTATCAGATGCACGGTCTTGTGGTGGTGGATAAGGCCGGCAAAGTACTCAGGCCTTCTATCATTTGGTGTGACGGCAGAGCCATTGATATAGGTAATGCGGCAAAAAAGCAATTAAGCGAAAGTTACTGCTTAACCCAGTTGCTTAATTTTCCGGGCAATTTTACCTCCTCTAAACTAGGCTGGGTAAAGGCGCATGAACCTGAAGTCTACCATCAGACTTATAAAATGATGTTGCCGGGTGATTTTATAGCCTTAAGACTCACCGGAAATATTACGGCCAGTCCTTCTATGTTATCCGAAGGCGTTTTCTGGGATTTTAAAAAGGAAGAGATTTCTGAGGCATTATTAACGGCCATGGACCTGGATAAGGGTTTACTGCCTGAAACGCAACCTGTTTTCTCGGTACATGGAAAGCTTAAGGCGGACATAGCACAACACCTGGGCCTAGAACCCGGCATTCCAATTAGTTACAAGGCAGGAGATCAACCCAATAATGCACTTTCCCTGGGTGTCTTAGAGCCTGGTGAGATCGCAACCACGGCTGGCACCAGTGGTGTGATCTATGCGGTGACGGACCAAAGGTATTTTGATCCACTTTCCCGGGTAAACAGTTTTGCCCATGTCAATCATGGCAAAGATCATCGGAGAATCGGCATATTACTATGCATCAATGGCACCGGCATCAGTAACCGTTGGATCAAACAAATGACGGATCCCGGGCTTTCCTACGGCGCAATGGATGATAAGGCCTATGCAACAGCTGTGGGGGCAGAGGGCCTTTTATTTTTACCTTTCGGTAATGGTGCGGAAAGGGTGCTTTGCAATGCGTTTATTGGGGCGCATATGGAAAATATTGACTTTAATCTACATCAACGGGCACATATGTACCGGGCTGTGCATGAAGGAATCGCGTTTTCTTTCAGATATGGACTTGATATCATGCGGGAAGGGGGCACAGCGGCTAAGGTTGTAAAAGCAGGTAAAGCCAATATGTTTTTAAACAAAACCTTTATCCAGGCCTTTGTTAATGTCACCGGACTGACGCTGGAACTCTATAATACGGATGGAAGTGTGGGTGCTGCATTAGGAGCCGGCATCGGCCAGGGATTTTACGCAACGCCGGGCGAGGCTTTTGAAAAGCTGGAAAAGTTAGCCGTATATGAGCCGGATCCTGCCTTAGTTACACAATATGAAACTATTTATCAGCAGTGGAAAGCATTGCTGGATACAAAGCTTGAAAAAAATAATATTCATTCATAATCAAAAATCAAATTAGATATGTCAATTATTACTGGAGACAAAACGTTCTTCAAAGGCATCGAGCAAATTCAGTTTGAAGGCCGTGAATCAAAAAATCCACTGGCATTCAGGTGGTATGAAGCAGATAGAGTTGTGGCGGGTAAGCCCATGAAAGATTGGTTACGTTTTGCCTGTGCTTACTGGCATTCTTTCAATGGGGATGGTTCTGATCCATTTGGGGGCAGAACCCATTTCTTTCCCTGGGATGAAAGTGCGGATCCTTTGCTGCGTGCCAAGGATAAAATGGATGCCGCTTTTGAATTTATGACAAAGGTCAACCTGCCTTTTTATTGCTTTCATGACGTGGATCTGATTGATCACACAAATGACGTCGCAGAAAATGAAAAGCGTATGGCTTTTATTACGGATTATGCTAAGGAAAAACAAGCTGCCAGTGGTATTGAACTGCTATGGGGAACGGCAAACCTATTCTCCCATGTCCGTTATATGAATGGAGCAGCAACCAATCCTGATTTTCATGTACTGGCCCATGGTGGGGCACAGGTAAAATCCGCCTTGGATGCTACCATTAAGCTAGGTGGTTCCAATTATGTATTCTGGGGTGGTAGAGAAGGTTATATGACTTTACTCAACACGGATATGAAAAGAGAACAGGAACACCTGGCTAAGTTTCTGCATGTGGCCAAAGATTATGCTCGCGCTCAGGGCTTTACAGGGACTTTTTTAATTGAGCCTAAGCCATGTGAGCCTACCAAACATCAATATGATTATGATGCGGCCACTGTTATTGGGTTTTTGGAACATTTTGGCCTGCAAAATGACTTCAAACTAAATCTGGAAGTAAATCATGCGACGCTGGCTGGACATACCTTCCAACATGAAGTCCAGGTGGCTGCTCAGGCAGGACTATTAGGTTCTATGGATGCCAACAGGGGCGATTATCAAAACGGCTGGGATACTGACCAGTTCCCGACAAATGTCAATGAACTGGCAGAAACGATGCTGATTCTCTTAGAAGCAGGTGGTCTTAATAAGGGTGGAATCAACTTTGATGCGAAAATCAGAAGAAACTCAACAGATCCGGCAGATCTTTTCTATGCGCATATCGGAGGAATGGATACTTTTGCCAGAGCCCTCATCGTAGCTGATGATATCCTGCAACATTCTGATTACAAAAAACTCCGCCAAGAACGTTATGCTTCCTATGACAGTGGTGCCGGTGCTGATTTTGAGGCAGGCAAATTGGATTTGGTTGCCTTGCGCGATTATGCAGCAGCTAATGGCGAGCCTAAAATGACCAGTGGACAACAGGAATTATATGAAAATATCATTAATCAATATATATAATCATTCAAGCAGTAGCATTTTCTTAATACATCCTTTTTAAGTTTTAAACCAAACAATAAAACCATAAAATATGGCTTTCATAAATACAGGTGGATCCACAGGCGCAGGTATACAAAAAGGGAACAAATTCTATATTGTTCTTTTGACCCTGGTGGCTACTTTTGGCGGGCTTCTATTTGGGTATGATACGGCAGTGGTAAATGGTGCAGAAAAATCCCTGGTGGATTTTTATATCACACCCATGCTGGATCCGGCTAATTATACGGCGCTGACCCATCCGATCATTACCCAGTACAGGATCCTTATGGTGGTCGTACTTTTAGTGGTAGCGGTCATTATTTCTGTTCAAATGTTGAAGCTGCTGGGCAAACAAAGAGGTGGCATATTTACCGCCGTTGTATTGATTGCCTGGGCGGTGTGGAGCTGGTCTTTTATTGGGGAGAGCGTTCCAAAGGACAGTGTTGCTGTTCAGGGAATGGCAGACACGATAAAGGGCTTTGTGATTGCCAGTGCTTTGGTCGGATGTATTGTTGGTGGCGCCTTGGCTGGCATGGTCTCTAAAAGCCTCGGCCGTAAAAACGGGCTGTTTATCTCTGCTATATGCTTCATTTTGTCAGCTATCGGCGCTTGGAGACCGGAGCTGTTTAATGTTTTTGGCACCTTGGATGTGTTTTCTTTTGTGATATACAGAATCATCGGGGGAATTGGTGTGGGGCTTGCCTCCATGATTTCTCCGATGTATATCGCAGAAATAGCACCGGCAAAGACCCGCGGCAAACTCGTTTCTTTTAACCAGTTTGCCATTATCTTCGGTATGCTGGTCATTTATTTTGTGAATTACCGGATTGCGGCGCAAGGCGATGAGGCATGGTTAACGGCTACAGGCTGGCGCCTGATGTTCCTGTCTGGTGTTGTGCCAGCCGGACTGTTTTTATCCTGTTATTCTTTATTCCGGAAACACCGCGTTTTCTGGCTTTAAAGGGCAAAGAACAGGAAGCTTTGAAAGTGCTGGAAAAAATTGGCGGAAAGGATGAGGCGCCTGGTGTACTCAGTGCCATTAAAGGAACACTTAAAGATCATAGTCGCCCTTGGCTTTCCTATGGTTCACTGATTATTATTATCGGCATTTTGTTATCGGTATTCCAACAGTTCGTCGGTATTAATGTGGTGCTATATTATGCAGGAAATATCTTTCGTAATATGGGTTCTTCTACAGACGCATCCTTATTGCAAACCATCATTGTTGGGGTCGTCAATTTATTATTTACAGTACTGGCCATCTTTACGGTAGATAAATTTGGGCGTAAACCGCTGATGATTATTGGCTCTTTGGGGATGGCTGTCAGTATGATCGCCCTGGGATTGTCTTTCTATTTTAACAGTGTCGGCATGGGGGCTCTGATTTTTATGCTGATTTATACCGCCGCCTTTGCCATGAGCTGGGGCCCGGTTTGTTGGGTATTATTATCCGAGATCTTCCCTAATTCCATTAGAGGAGCCATGTCTATCGCGGTAGCCATACAGTGGATCGCCAACTGGGTCGTGTCGTTTACCTTCCCAATGATGAATGACAATATTGCACTGGTGGATAAATTCCATCATGGTTTTGCCTATTGGGTTTATGGCGTCATGTCGATTCTGTCTGCATTATTTGTCTGGCGCCTGGTGCCAGAAACAAAAGGACGTAGTCTGGAGGAGATTGAGCTGTTCTGGAAAAAGAAACATTGATTCGATTGCTTGCCATTATTACTGGTTTGAATTGGGGCACAACATAAGAAATAGACTAAGATCACATAATATTGGATTCATAAAAGAAAATCCAAGCAAATTTATGCATATAATCTCCATGAATGAGGGGGCCTCTAAAAATATTAGGGCTGTAAATTAATAATTCTTACCTTTTAAATCGCTCATATTGTGTTATATCAAACGAACAAAATAAGGGATTTGCAATTTAGAATGAGTTACTATAACGACGAGAAGGCTTATGAAGCATTATATGCCATCTTGTTTGATGACCTCTACCGGTTTGCCTTTTCTATAATAAAGTGTAAGGAGAATGCAGAGGAAATCGTTTCAGATGTTTTTGTCAAACTTTGGAAAAAAAAAGATCAATTGTCGCATGTCAAAGATTTGCGGCTGTACCTATTCACGGCGACAAAAAACTATGCGCTAAATTATATTGTAAAGCAATCAAAATGGGCATTGACGAATTATGATCGTGAAGATAATAGTGAATGTAAATGGAATTGCAGTGACAGTAGCCCAGAAGAAATTTATATCTCTAATGAAACGGAGAGTATGGTCAATAAAGCGATCGAGACTTTACCACCTCAATGTCGAGAAATTTTTAGAATGGTAAGAGTAGACGGATTACAATATAAGGATGTAGCAAGCGCTTTAAATATCTCTAAGTTTACCGTTCGAAATCAAATCGTTATCGCGTCCAGACGAATTTCTAAGACGCTCAGCTGTTATTTATAAATCAGCCACTTTTTTTTGGGACAAAAATATATTGTCAAAATGACAAAAGATTGAAAGTGGATGAAATTAGGTGCAAAATTTAGTCCTTGTATACCACCAATGAAAGGTGTAACATATTGAATGGGTAGTTTTATTATCAAGACAGAAGGTAAAACATATTATTTTATAAGCTATTATTTAAATATATGAAAAAGAATATTGTATATAAACGAATCTGTTTTTTAGGCGCTGCACTATTGTTCTGTGCCAGTACCTTTGGCCAGAAATTTCATAGCGATAATGGGGATGGGACTTATACGAATCCCATTATTGCGGCGGATTTTCCAGATCCGGATGTTATCCGGGTTGGGGACACCTATTACATGGTGACAACCACCATGTTTATTTTTCCCGGGGTGACTGTTCTGAAATCACATGACCTTGTAAACTGGGAATATTGCAGCAATGCGGTCCCAAGATTTGACTATGGTAAATGTTATGATTTAGAGGGTTGCAACCGATATGGCCATGGCCAGTGGGCAACCAGTATGAAGTATCATAATGGGAAGTTTTACCTTTTGTTTATCACCCTGAATGAAGGCGGTTTTATTTGTAGTGCGGATAAGGCGGAAGGGCCTTGGAAAATAAGGCATTTGTCAAAAGGATTTTATGATCCGGGGCTGTTTTTTGACACAGATGGCAAAATTTATGTTGCCCATGGATACGGTAAAATTTATATTACCGCATTGAATAAAGATTTTTCGCCGGCCGGGAATGACTCATTAGTGTATACCGGGGATATCAGAGGCGGGTTAGAAGGAACGCATGTTTATAAAATTGGCGATTTTTATTATCTGTATAGTACTTATGGTGGACGCGATGGTATTCAGGTAGCACTTCGGTCCAAAGATATTTATGGGCCTTATACGGAAAAGGTGGTGATCAGCGATAAAGTTAAAGGGGCGACTTTTGGAGTACACCAGGGTGCCTTGATACAGGTTAATAAAGATGAGTGGTGGACCATGCTTTTTGTTGACAGCGGCCCGTTAGGCCGATTCCCTTCTTTACAACCTGTTACATGGATAGATGGATGGCCAATTGTTGGAAATGACGGCCATGGTGTGATAACTTATAAGAAGCCGAATGTAGGTGCCAAGTATCCAGTTACCACGTTGCCTACTTCTGATAAGTTTGACAGCAAGGTGCTTGGTATGCAGTGGGGCTGGAACCATAATCCTGATACTGCTAAATGGTCGTTAACAGAGAGGCATGGTTACCTGCGGCTTAAGACTGTTCGGGTTTGTGATAGCTTACCAAAAGCTGTGAATACCCTTACCCAAAGGATATTTTGCAAATATGACGGGACTAAACCGACTTACTGTACGACCAAATTGGATGTTCGAAATATGAAGGATGGGGATATTGCCGGACTTGCTGTCTTTCAGATGCCTTATGGTTACATTGGTGTAAGAGTAAGCGGTAATCAGAAGTATTTAATTATGGTCAATGATGGAGAAGTTATTGATTCTGTTTTATTAAAAGGGGATATTGTCAGGCTCCGGACCATCGTTTCAAATACGAAATCAACTGCGGATTTTGAATATAGCTTTGACCATGTAAAATTTACAAAGCTTGGAAACGCTTTGAATATGAAATTTAATCTAAAAATATTTACGGGCAATAAAGTATGTTTATTTAATTATCCTACCAAACAACCCGGCGGCTATGTTGATTTTGATGAGTTAATCATGAACTAAAATTTTAAAAAAATATTGCTATGATGCATTTTAAAAAGCTAAGTGCCATATTATTACTGGCGGGTATATTACCTTGTATGAGCGTATTTGCCCAATCTACGCCCAGCATGGCTGTCAACCTGGATAAAGTCGGCCACGAGGTAAGTCCAATGCTTTATGGGTTAATGACCGAAGAAATCAATTATGCCTATGATGGCGGCATCTACGCCGAAATAATCAGAAACAGATCGTTTCAGGACGACAGAAATAATCCGGTGCACTGGTCATTATTTTCTGAGAAGCAGGGTGGCACGATAAAACTGGATCATAAAACATTTTTAAATAGGAATAATCCGGTCTCTCTGATGCTGGATGTACCTGTTTCCGAAAATATTACAGGCATTGCAAACGACGGCTTTTGGGGCGTTCCTGTAAAACCGGCGACGGTATATAAGGGCTTCTTTTATGCCAAGGCCGATTTTGACGGGGACCATCGCTTTTCTGTAAGTATAAGAGGCGATAGTGCTGATCCAACGGTTTATGCGACTGCTATTGTTAAGAAATCAGGTGCGGATTGGAATAAATATAGCTTTGAACTTACGACGAAACAGGATATTAAACCGACCTCAAACGCCAGATTTGTGATTACAACAGCGCAGAAGGGCAGGTACTGGTTTAGTGTAACTTCCTTATTCCCGCCTACTTTTAGGAACACGCCCAATGGTAATCGTCCGGATATCATGCAGCTCCTGAGTGACATGAAACCTGCTTTTTTAAGATTACCTGGCGGCAATTTTTTAGAGGGCGGCAAATTTAGCTCCAGGTATGATTGGAAGAAGACTTTAGGACCCTTAGAAAACCGACCGGGGCATATGGGTACCTGGGGCTACCGGGCCTCTGACGGCATGGGTCTGTTGGAATACCTAAGATGGTGCGAGGATCTGAATATGGAACCGTTATTGGCCGTCTTTGCCGGCTATACACTGGGTGGAGATCATCTGGAAGGTGCCTACTTACAGCCATTTATTGATGAAGCATTGGACGAAATTGAATATGTAATTGGAGATGTAAATACAAAATGGGGCGCCCAAAGGGCTAAAGACGGACATCCAAAAGCATTTCCATTACGATACATTGAAATTGGCAACGAAGATTTCTTTGATCGTTCAGGTAGCTATAAAGAGAGGTTTGCCCAATTTTACAAGGCGATTAAAACGAAGTATCCTCAAATGACGATCATTTCAACCTCCGGAAAAGAATTCGATGTTCCGGGTGGAAAAGCTGACATGATAGATGACCATTATTACAGGAATGCTTCTGAAATGGAAGGGATGAGCACACAGTACGATGATTATGACCGAAACGGCCCTAAAGTTATCGTGGGAGAATGGGCAACAAGGGAAGGTAGCCCAACTCCGAACTTTAATGCCGCATTAGGCGACGCTGCCTGGTTAACAGGGTTGGAACGTAATTCTGACGTAGTGCTGATGTCTTGCTATGCGCCGTTATTTGTGAATGTTAATCCTGGCGGGATGCAGTGGAAATCTGATTTAATCGGATATAATGCATTGAACAGCTACGGGTCGCCTTCCTATTATGTACAAAAGATGTTCAGTAATCATTTGGGCGATAAATATGTTCCTATACAAGCAGAAAATATCCCGACGCAGTTTGAAACCCTGAATGAAAAAGATATTGCCTCAGGTAGAAAGCCGAGAAAGATTCCAGCTATGTTTTATGTTGCAACCAAGGACAGCAAGAAAAAATTGCTGTATCTTAAATTAGTCAATACGCAGAACAAAGCACAAAAGGTTAATATTGATATCACCGGAACTGAACAAATATTGCCTGCTGCGACATTGGTAGAACTCAGTGCAATGTATCCTGAAGCGACTAATTCAATTAAGGAACCAACAAATATTGTTCCTGTAAAATCGGATATCAGGATAAACGGAAATGCGTTTACACGGGAACTGCCTGCGTATTCAATAGCTGTTATAGTATTAAAAATCAAGTAAAGGGCTTTTGTGAGAATTGATATTATAGTGGAGCGCAGCGAAAAGCCTGATTTAGTAAATTTCAATATTTAATTATGCAATCAGAAATAAGGTCTCAAACAAGGTTCTTATTGACAGTAGGGTTATTCGTTTTGGTCGGTGCCCATTGTTTTGGCCAAAATCCAATTATCAGGAGCGCTTTTTCTGCAGATCCTACTGCAAGAGTTTTCGGAGACAGCGTATATCTTTATCCATCACATGATATCCTTGCAACGGCGGATCGTGGAAGGGTCGGATGGTTTTGTATGGCGGATTACCATGTATACGCATCAGTGAGGCTCACGGACTGGAAGGATAAGGGCGTCGTGGTAAGTCAGTATAATGTACCCTGGGCAGATACCGCAGCTTACAGCATGTGGGCACCGGATTGCATATACAGGGATGGGAAATACTATTTTTATTTCCCTACGAAAGCGAGGGATACGACGTATGGGAGAGGATTCTCCATCGGTGTAGCCATCGCAGATAAGCCATATGGACCTTTTAAGCCCCTGGAAACGCCCATTATCGGTGTTCATGGTATAGACCCGAATGTTTTCATAGATACTGACGGACAGGCCTATTTATACTGGGCCGAAGGCGAAATTTATGTCGCCAAACTTAAACGCAATATGGTGGAACTCGCTTCCCCGCCACAAGTAATCGCCCATTTGCCCAATAAAGGTTTGAAGGAAGGGCCTTATTTGTTTAAAAGGGCGGATAAATACTACCTGACCTATCCCCATGTCGCAAATAAAACGGAAAGGCTGGAGTATGCCGTTAGTGATCATCCGATGGGTCCATTTAAGGTGGATGGGGTTATTATGGAGGCCAATGCCCATTGTTGGACCAATCATCAGTCCATCATTAAATATAAAGGGCAATGGTATTTATTTTATCATTCAAACGACTATTCGCCTGATTTTGATAAAGCCAGATCAGTTCGTGTCGACAGTCTGTTTTTTGACACTGATGGCTCCATTAAAGAAGTAATACCTACATTAAGAGGTGTAGGTATTACTGACGGAAAAAGCGAAATTCAGATCGATAGATATTCTGCTATTAGCAGCCTTGGCACCAGCGTTTCGTTTTTGGATACGGCTGACAGATTTGAAGGTTGGAAGACGACGCTGGGCGTTGGAGCTGCAGAAGGTTGGATTCAATATAATTCGGTTGATTTTGGAAAGTCAAATTTAACATCGTTGATCGCCCGGGTTAAATCGACAACCGGAGGAAAATTGCAGGTGCATCTGGACGGGGTAGCCGGCCCGGTCATTGCTGAAATCAGGATTCCGGCTACTGAAGGGTGGAAAACAGTTACGGCGACCGTAGCACACTTTGTTCCAGGTGTCCATAATATTGTGGTGACCAGTTCGGGTAAGGCGGTTACCGAGCTTGACTGGCTGCAATTTAAATAATGAGTGGTCATGTACGGGGCTTGCATTTTGTGCAGTATTTGCTGTATAAACCCATTATTATAATCCTGGGGACTTGCCAGGTGGTTTTGTAATGTAAACCTGGGTTGAACCCTATAGATAGATCAAAAAAACTACATAATGAAAAAACTGAACCTTATTATTATTGTTGTTGTATTGGCCGCTTCATCCGTGCAGGCACAGATCAGTCATGAGTTATGGTTGGGTGAACAAACGCCAGCAGCAGTAAATGTTGTGAGTGTAAAGTCGTCTCCCACTTTGGAAATTGCAAAAAAGGAACTACAAGACCGCTTTGTCGGTACACCTGGTTCGACCATAAGGATCCTTGTTGATAAGAAAGGAAACAATGATTTGAAAACTGATGGATACAAGCTTGATAATAATACGATTAAGGCAAAATCGGATATAGGCGCCTTATATGGCGCATATGCCCTCTTGAGACGGCAGCAAACAGGTGAACCTGTCTCAGGAGTTGTTTCCAATCCTTCCTATGAACGGCGAATACTAGATCATTGGGATAATTTAGATGGTTCCGTGGAACGTGGATATGCCGGCAACTCCATCTTTTGGCATGGAAAAGATTCACTGGCAGTATTGCCTTCTGATCGAAAATTGTGGCATGAATACGCCAGGGCGAATTGTTCAATCGGTATTAACGGCTCGGTGATCAATAATGTAAACGCCTCTCCTTTGGTTTTAACTGATGCTTATCTGCAACGCGTGAAGGCAATTGCAGATATACTACGACCTTATGGAATAAAAATCTATCTCTCTGTAAATTTTGCGTCTCCTGTAGCGCTCAAAGAACTTAGTACAGCTGATCCGTTGGACGGGAAGGTCATTTCCTGGTGGAGTCAAAAGGTAAAGGAAATCTATTCGATTATTCCGGATTTTGGTGGATTCTTAGTGAAGGCAAGTAGTGAAGGGCAGCCCGGGCCGCAAAATTACGGACGCTCGCACGCTGAAGGTGCAAATATGCTGGCGGATGCGCTGAAACCTTATGACGGTATTGTCATGTGGCGCGCATTTGTCTATACAGCAAATGATGAGGACCGCGCGAAACAGGCCTACGCTGAGTTTACACCACTGGATGGCAAATTCCGGGACAATGTGATTATCCAGGTCAAAAATGGCCCCATTGATTTCCAGCCCAGAGAGCCCTTTAGCCCTTTGTTCGGTGCCATGAAAAAAACTTCAGTCATGGTCGAATTCCAAATTACGCAGGAATATCTGGGGCATTCAACACATCTTGTATTTCTGTCGCCCATGTGGGAGGAGTGCCTAAAGAGCGACACCTACCAAAATGGCAAAGGAAGTACCGTCGCGAAGTGCACGGATGGCAGTATTTATGATCAGGCCCATACGGCTATTGCAGGTGTGTCGAATATTGGCCTGGACAGCAATTGGTGTGGTCACCCATTTGCCCAGGCCAATTGGTATGCCTTTGGCCGACTGGCATGGAATAATGAATTGGCCAGTGAACAAATCGCGGATGAGTGGTTAAAGCTTAGCTTTCATAAGGATGCTGCAAAGATGAAAAATAATCTGGATTATGCCGCCAATTGGTCCAGGCATTTTTTGCAGCCTGTAAAACAAATGATGTTGGATAGCCGTGAGGCAGCGGTCAATTATATGATGCCTTTGGGACTACATCATATCATGTCAGCAAACGGTCATTATGGCCCTGGTCCCTGGTGGGCTCCGAAAGGTGTCCGCTCAGACTGGACTCCACCCTATTATCATCAGGCAGACAAAAATGGAATTGGTTTTGACAGGACTATTCAGGGAAGCGGCGCTGTGAGGCAATACCATGAACCGGTTTTATCAAAGTTTAATAATTTGGCCACCTGTCCTGATAAATACTTGCTTTGGTTCCACCATCTGCCTTGGAACTATAAAATGAAAGATGGACATACTCTCTGGGATGCGCTATGCTACCATTATGACAAAGGAGTGAAGCAAGTTCGTTCATTTCAGAAAATTTGGGACCGGGTTGCCCCTTTTATAGATAGCAGTCGTTTTTTAGAAGTGCAGATGAAGCTACGCTACCAGTGTGCAAATGCCATTCTCTGGAAGGACGCTTGTTTACTTTACTTCCAGCAGTTTAGTCGGATGGCGATTCCCTATGACATAGAGCGGCCTGTACATATGCTTAAAGATATAAGGGCAGATGAATTTAAAGTAAGGATAAAATAAAACTTAAATTAGAAGTCCTATCAACATTAGATCATAGCACATGTGGCCCGGAGTCTTGAATTTTTGGATCAATTTGAAGATTTGATCGCAAAATACTGTTGATACTGTGGTTAAGGAAATCTGGGCTGTCAATGTAAAATTCACATTTTCAATCAAATGACAATCGATTTTTTTATTTTTTATAAAAATATTTGTCAATATGGCGATTATTTATTTATTTTGGTTTCGGAAAATCTAAATGATTTGCTAAAAAGTAATTAGATTGAGCTGTTCAATCTGTTATTTTAGTTTTCTTTTGGGTTTTTGGGGAAAATTGAGTTTTTTGAAAAGCGAATGTTTTATAGAAAAACTTTAAAGAAGCTTAGGCGTGGGCAATAGCAAAATAAGAAGCGGCCGAATTCATAGCTTGGATTAAATGTTTTATTGAACATGACAGGCTTAGGTTGAGACTCATAGTTTTCGTCGAACTATCATATATATCACCATCCACTTAAATTTTAATTAAAAACAAAAACATGGATTCAACAATCTTTTTAAAAGCAGCCAAAATATTGCAATCGATTGCAATTTAATGATTAAACATTGATTAGTATTCCTTAACAAATTAAATATTGCACAACTATGCAAAAATTCGATTTAAGAAACTTGATTGTTTCTCTTATCCTAATCGTTACAGCGACCCTGCTTTCCTCCCCTGCCTTGCTTGCACAGGGTGGTACTTCTGCCGTGCATGGGGTTGTCACCGATTCAACTGGTGGCCCGATTAGTGGCGCATCGGTCAAAAATAGTGAAACGGGGAAAGGTACGTTTACTGATGCCAAGGGACAATTTTCAATACAAGCGGCTAAGGGTCAGGAACTGGAAATTTCCTATATTGGTTTTCAACCACAGAAAGTAATATATAATGGTCAATCTGACATCACGGTAACCCTGATGGCCAAAACCGACGCAAGTCTTCAGGACATTGTGGTTATCGGATACGGCACACAGAGGAAAGAAGCGGTTACCGGATCGGTCTCTTCTATTAGTGGAACCAGTCTCAGGGAAGTGCCCTCATCAAATGTTTCGGATGCACTTCAAGGCCGCCTACCGGGTGTTCAGATTTCTCAGACCTCTTCTCAGCCAGGGGCGGCTATGCAAATACATATTCGCGGTACCAGATCACTGACAGCAAGTAATGATCCATTAATTGTGTTAGATGGTATTCCTTTCGCGGGTTCTATTAGTGATATCGATGCAAACAGTATTAAAAGTCTGGATATATTGAAAGACGCATCTGCTACAGCAATTTATGGCTCACGCGGTGCAAATGGTGTAATATTAATCACGACTTATAAAGGGATTGCCGGGCAGAAAGCGAGAATTAGTATTAATAGTTATTACGGCATAAAGAAAGTCTTTTCAGAATATCCGATGATGAATGGACCTGAATTTATCGCCCTGCGTAAAGCAGCGGGTCAATATAATAATGGTACGGATGAAAAAGATAGTATTAATACAGATTGGCAAAAACTATTTTACAGAACGGCACATATGACTAGCCAGGATGTTAACGTTTCGGGTGGCACTGATCGTGGAAGCTATAATTTTGGCGCAAGTTATTATAAGGATGAGGCAGTAATTCCGACTCAGCAGTACAAGCGTTTTTCATTGCATGGATCGGTTGACCAGAAAATCGGGAAATACTTTCGTGTAGGTTTTTCAACGAATAATAATTTTAATATTACACAGGGCACTCAAGTTGGGACATATGGCATCTTAAGTATGTCACCCCTCGCCAGTCCTTATAATTCCGACGGCTCGATGAAACGAACGATTAAAATGCCCTTAGATGAATCTTGGGTGTATACAAGAAACAGTATTGAAAGCCTAAAAGATACCTGGCTAAGTCAAACAAAAGCTTATGGATCTTATAACTCGCTTTATGGTGAGGTGAAGGTGCCCTGGGTAGAAGGTTTAAAATATAGGATAAATGTGGGGTTAAATTACCGATCTAGTAATGGCGGAAACTATACGGGGGAGGGAATCAATAGTTCGAATGAAACGACTCCTTCTACGGCCTCTATTACTAACGCGCTCACGACTGATTGGACAATTGAAAACCTATTGACTTATGACAGAACATTTAAAAATAAACATCAATTAAATGTCGTCGCGCTTTATTCCACTGCGCAAAACAAGTATAATAGTTCGAATGTTGCGGCAAAAGATATCCCCGCCGATGCATTCCAATTCTACAACCTTGGACAGGCAGCTGGTGAAATCACTGTCGATCCGGCTAATCAGAGCTATCAGGTCAGTGGCTTGATGTCCTGGATGGGTCGTGCTATGTATTCCTATGATAACCGTTATATGATCACAGCAACTTTGCGGTCAGATGCCTCTTCCAGACTAGCTAAGGGCCATCAGTGGCATACTTACCCCGCTGTATCAGCAGGTTGGAATATCGCCAATGAATCCTTTATGAAAAATGTGTCGACTATCAACTCATTGAAGTTAAGGGTTGGGTATGGCCAAACGTCCAATCAATCCATTGCGCCTTACGCTACTTTAGGTAGATTATCGACTAGCCCTTACAATTTTGGAGATGATAATTATTCTACAGGATTCTATGTATCCGAACTACCCAATGCTGATTTGGGCTGGGAATATTCAGAGACATGGAACTACGGCTTGGATTTTTCACTTTTCAATAATCGGTTAAGTGGAACGGTGGAATATTATGTGACTAATACTAATAATATTTTGCTGGGTGTAAGCTTACCAGGTACATCCGGTGTTGGTAGCTATACTGCTAATATTGGGAAAACGCAGAATAAGGGATTTGAACTATCTCTTGATGGCTCCATCATTAATAATGTGAATGGATGGTCATGGGATGCTGGTATCAACATATATGGAAATCGCAATAAGCTGGTTCAATTAGCTTCCGGTCAAGATAGGGACGAAGGGAATGCCTGGTTTGTTGGTTACCCAATTGACGTAATATATGATTATCAGAAAGTTGGTCTTTGGCAGGAAGGTGATCCAAATCTTGATAAATTAGAACCAGGTGGCAATGTAGGGATGATCAAAGTGAAATATACAGGCGGATATAACACAGATGGATCACCCTTGAGGGCAATTGGACCGGATGACAGGCAAATAATGAGTATGGACCCAGATTTCGAAGGTGGTTTTAATACGCGTGTCGCTTACAAAGCCTTTGATTTAAGTGTAGTAGGTGTTTATAAAAGCGGCGGTATACTGATAAGCACGCTTTATTCTTCTGCAGGCTATCTCAATTTAATGAGCGGAAGGAGAAATAATGTTAAAATTGATTATTGGACTCCTGAAAATACAGATGCCACTTATCCTAAACCAGGAGGTATTGCTAGTGGTGATAACCCAAAATACGGATCAACTTTGGGCTATTTTGACGCTTCCTATATGAAGATCCGTACAATTTCTCTTGGTTATAATATCGCAAAAAATGATTGGATGAAAAAGTCCGGTATCAGCAACTTGAGGGTCTATTTTACTGTACAGAATCCATTTGTCATGTTTTCACCTTTCTATAATAAAACAGGCCTTGATCCAGAGACAAACTCTTATGGAGATCAAAACTCGGCCGTGTCTGCTTATCAACATCGTTTGCTGACATTGGGGACGAACACGCCTGCTACCCGAAATTACTTGATTGGATTTAATTTAACATTTTAAAAAGTATAATGATGAAACAGACATATATAAAAACACTCTTAAGAGCGACCTTAGTAGTCATTCTTTTTACTGGCTGTTCCAAAATTCTGGAGGAACAACCCAGGAGTATTTATACGCCGGATTTCTTTAAAACAAAGTCCGGGTTAATGGGAGGGCTAACAGAGATGTATGCACACCTGCGTAATATTTATGGACAGGCTTATTACTATAATACATGTGAGACGGGGACCGATGAGGTAACCTATGGGCAGAGTGCTGACCAGAATTTTAAGGTGATGGACCTCTCTGGACAAGGTGACATTACTTCAACTACCAGTCGCGCAGATGCAATATGGGGAACTACATTTACCAATATCAATACCGCTAGTGGAATAATCGAAAATGCTTCCAGCATACCAGATGTAACGAATGATCTAATAGCGGAAGCCAGACTTTTTAGAGCATTTGATTATTTTTTATTGGTGCAGACTTTTGGAGGAGTTCCGCTAGATCTTGGTGCCGGAGAACTCAAATTTAATACAAATCCAGTGCGAGAATCTGTACGCAATACGGTGCCTGAAGTCTACACAAAGGGTATTTTCCCTGACTTTGTAACTGCAGTGAAGGATTTGCCTGATAACCCAAGAGTCACTGGCGGTGCAACAAAAACCTTGGCGAGACTATTATTATCCAAGGCGTACCTGACCTATGGTTGGTGGTTGCAAAACCCAAAAAACATACCTACTTATCCAGCAACTGACAGAAATGATCCCGATGGCCATAATGCACAGTGGTATTTTCAACAGGCCTATGACATAGCCACTACAGCAATAGAGAATCCAGGACCATTTGCCTTACAACCTACATTTTATGATGTCAATAATGGGGCTAATGACCGCAATAGTGAAATATTACTGTATGCTGACCATACCGAGACCAGTGAGTATTATAATGGTGGAAGTCTTACTTCCGGTAGCGGAGGTGCGCCAGACAACTTTGCTGGTTGGATGATGACATGGAATTATCCAAATATGACTAGTAGTTCGACGCCAACCGGTTGGACGGCTGTAAATTCTGTACAGCGGGACGCCACACAAGCCTTAGGCAGACCCTGGACCAGAATGGCACCAACAATTGGTGCGATTGAAAATACCTTTGCAGATAAATCCAATGATTCCAGATATGATGGCACATTTACGACCGTTTATAGAGGTAATTGGGATGAGGCGGGTATTAGTGGGCCACTTTATAATGCGAATCATTTGAAAATTAATCCAGGAGATGCCGTGCTGACCTTCTTGAATGAAAGTCCCGCTACACCAATTGATTATTCAAATACGACTTATAAGAGCAATATTGGAGTTGGTGTGTTGCCAGGCCGTGCCGATTATGTTGTAGGTCCAAATGATATCAGTAGGATCGTCTATCCGGGTTTATGGAAACTTGGACCTTACCGGACGGATAATGGCGATGGTTTGGGACAGCCTAATGCAGGGAGTACTCGTCCATTCAATATTGCTAAATTCTCTGAGCTTTATTTTATTGCGGCTGAGGCGGCTGTAAAAGGTGCCACAACTAAAGCCGGAAACACAGCAAGGGATCTGATTAATGTAATCAGAGCACGTGCCGGAAAATGGAACTGGGATAACAACGGAAATGTCGCCAAGGTCGAAGACCGTAGTGCCGCAATGGTTGGAGCTACACCTACTACGATAACAATTGATTATATTTTGGCAGAACGTTCTCGCGAATATTACGGTGAAGGTTACCGCTGGTATGATCTGATCCGTACACAGGAATGGGGCGATTTGGCTTCTTCCTATAAAATCGCCGGCAGTAATGTTGGAGATCATACCGCAACTGTCGTGACCCGTAATATACAGCCTTATTTATATCTACGGCCAATTCCTCAAGGTGAATTAGACGCATTACAAATGAGTACAGAAGCAAAGGCTGCCTACCAAAATCCTGGATATGAATAGGCTACTTTGATTGAATTCTGACGCTTCTTTAAAAATCAGATAGTTTTAGCAAGTCATCAAATGGAATGTTAAGGCTATCTGATTTTTCATTTAATTATTACCTTCACTAGAAATTGTCGAACAATCTTTGTTTTACAAAGATTTCAAAGTAATTATTCGAGTATAAATTTGGAAGTTGGCCGCTCCTTAAAAATTGACCTTTTTGGCATTTAATCATGCACACTTAAAAACCTTGAGTTGAATTAATGCTTGAAGTACTAATGGCAGGTCTATTTTCTCCTTTATTTTAATTAATGGTTATAGCGTCGGATTTTATCTCCAAATATCAGGTAATTATTAACGAACGCTTCATCAATACGCGGATCAGACAAGCGGCTATAACATTCCAGGTGATTGGAGAACAATCGGTAAAGGTTATGGGCAAGTATTGACTTTGTGAGATCGAAGTCGATCTTAATAAGCATTAAAAGATTAACTTTATTTAGATTGGAAAATTCGATTTGCTCACTGATATGTTTCTCTACATTCCGTCTCCTAGTATGTTTTCTAACAATTTGTTCCGACAGAGATCGAAATTATTAGAAATGAAAAAGCCGATTTCCCTTTCCATAATCTATAAACATAACCTGGCGAACCTTTGCATCATATACCCTTAGCGTTATATTGCTGTCATTAAATTTTAATGTCCTGTTTTTATTGCCGCCGCATGGAACAAGTACTTTTTTCCTTCAGGAAGCCAGATGGTTTTGAATATTGTTTACTTATTTTTTTACGATGCGACGTATGCTTATAAATCTGCACCTTGTTCATTTAGGCGGCTCAGATGCTCATAGCTGGTAAATTTGCCGTCAAGGATCGTTTAATATTGCCCCACAGCACCAATACAGCACTGCAGATAAAAATCTCAATATTCTAGAACAATTTTACGTTTGTTTTTTTGCTTAACATCTGTATTGCCATAACCGATGATAGGGCTATCATGTTCATCAATCAATACGGCTAGCATGTTTGTGAGCACCTTGCCGTTTTTGCAATCCCAATTATGCTTGCACGCTACTCATCTCCAATAGGAAATTGTTATAAAGTCCATATTTTTGTTGATCCCTAATAAGCCTAATTCGATTCATTTAAGACGGATTACTTTTAAAAAATACCGATTCATTCTAACAGTAATGCGGTCAGGATGGGATGTTGTAAACCAGGTAACCATAAGCTCTCTATCCATGTATCTTATATTGTCCTCAGAGTATCAGCAAAAATTTGATGGCTTCTAAGCGATAGAACTCGGAATAGAGCTTAGTAGATTGATAAGTTTCGTCTCAAGATAATCGATTAGATAATAATACCAGTTTACCAAGTTTTGCAAAATAGGGAAGAAAACAGAGTTTATCAGCAGCACTTTTAGAGGGCTGATCTTCTTCAAAGGTCAGCGTTTTGGGTTTTAATGCAGTAAGCTTGATGACACTCAAAATTATCATAAACACACATAAGTAGTGACTCATAAACAGGTAATTCAATTTTAAACAGAGCTGCAAGTGGTATAAAATATTTACCTTATGTGAGATTTAATACGCAATGGATAAGGAACCATAATTAAAATAAAGATAATAATTTATGATTCAAAAATATATAGATGATAAATCACTTTTTTGAAATAGAGAATATTACCATTAAGCATTGATGTTACCCGAAAAATCTACGCGCGCCATTTGAAATGTTCAAAAAAACTGACTTTTCTAACAAACATCATTTAATTGCGAACAAAAAAGATATGAAAACGTTTTATTTTAGAATTTTTTTTTGAAGCTTATTAATTAATTGTTAACCATTTGCAATGGAAATCGACTTCATGTTTAAAAAAAGTTAAGGTATTATTTGTCAATTTGATAATTAATAAGTAATATTGTTGTATAATAATATTCAAGCAGTTATAAATTATAAGGTTATTACAGGGCATCAGATATTTTTTTTATTAATTAATTGCAATCGATTGAAATTATTCTTACTCTTGAAATATTAACATTATATTGTTTAAAAGTGATATTAGAATATTACGCTAAAATTAAAACACGAAGATCTATTATCTATACCATTGAATCGCTTTAAATGATGATCAAACGGCCTTATATGAGCGACATTATTTATTATTGAGATATAATGCATCATGCTTTTAAATTTGTTAAATCCCAGGAAATTGTACAAGAAATAGTTTGTGAGTAAAAACATAAAGACATTCTTAATGAATATAGAAAGCCGTTAAGTAAAAATCTGAGAGAAAAAATTTTGATTAAAAATGGCAATCGATTGTTTTTTTAATTAATGAAAATTTGGGAATTGTTTCTAAACCATCTAAGTGCTTATATCATTTGATTACACCACTTATATTATGACACGTATTAAATAATAAACAGAAAAAGGTATGTTTAATTGCAAAATCTGTCGAAATTTTGGCGCCCTAATAGATTATAATAAAATCTGGGCTATTTTAATTGTTTTATTATTACCGGTTCAGTTGACGCTTGGACAAGCCAATGGTAATAAAAAACAAAAAGATATCGTAGAAGGACTGGTTGTCAATGAAAAAAATGAACCAGTTATTGGAGCAAGTATACTCACCGTTGATGGTAGAAACAGTTCGGCCATAACGAATAATTCTGGTGAATTTTTGATAAAATATGAAGGAGCCTCAGCAAAATTGTTGGTCAGATATGTAGGGTATAAAGATGAGGAGGTTTTCGTTAGAGGTTCAAAAAGCCATTTGGTGATTCATTTAAAGCCAGAAATCGCTGAAATGGATAGTGTGGTAGTGGTCGGATATGGAAAACAAAACAAAGAAAGCGTCGTAGGCTCAATTGTTCAAACAACAGGAGAGGTGTTGAATCATTCAGGCGGCGTTACAAATTTAGGGATGGCTTTAACTGGGAATTTACCGGGGTTAATTACTAGCTCCTCCACAGGGATGCCCGGAGCAGAAGATCCTCAAATTGTCATACGTGCAGCTACTTCTTGGAATAATAGCGCTCCGCTTATATTAGTTGATGGTGTAGAGCGTCCAATAAGTCAAATTGATATATCGTCAGTTGCCACAGTTACAGTTCTTAAAGATGCATCAGCTACTGCTGTTTTTGGCGTAAAAGGAGCAAACGGTGTTATTTTGATAACCACCAAGCAAGGTTTTCTAGGGAAGGCTAAAATTCAAATTAGATCGAATGTTACAACGAAAATTGCTTCTAAGTTACCTGCAAAGTATGATTCTTATGATGCTTTAACGCTTAAAAATGGCGTAATAGCGAGGGAACTAATGCTAACTGATAATGGCTGGACGGCCTATAAACCTGAGGATATCTTGTTAAAATATAGATTTCCTGCATCAGATGCCGAGCGTGATCAATATCCAAATACAGATTGGGAAAAAGAATTATTTAAGAGCCATGCCATGTCCTATAATACAAGTGTCAATGTTTCTGGTGGTTCCCAATTCGTAAAATACTTTGCCGCCATTGATTTTGTGCATGAAGGAGATTTATTTAGAACCTTTCAGAATAATAGAGGATATTCTTCAGGGTTTGGATATACAAGGGTAAATGTGCGCAGTAACCTAGATTTTAATTTAACGAAAACAACCAAGTTTTCAACAAAACTATTTGGGTCAAATGGTTTAAGAAAAGTTCCATGGGGAGCATCCGACGGTGATGCGACCTACTGGGCCTCGGCTTACCGTACCGCACCTGATGCCATGCCCCCCATTTACTCGGATGGTACTTGGGCATTCTATTCGCCAAGAAATGCGGATGTTCCCAATTCGGTATATTCTCTAGCTATGTCGGGCGTTGAGAAGAGAACAAATACGCAATTAACAACTGACTTTATTTTGGAACAAGATCTTAGAATGATTGCTAAAGGGCTTAATTTCAGGGGAAGTTATTCACTTGACAATACCTTTCAGGAGGCAGGTAGAGGTATCAATGATTTGTATAATGATGCACAAAGAAAATGGATTGATCCTGAAACCGGAATAGTTTATTATTTGCAACAAATTAATACAGGAACTGAACTGGACTATTCGGACGGTGTGCGTTGGACAAGTCAAGGTGGTAATGTAAATACCGGTGCTACTTACAGAAGACTTAATTATTCATTTCAATTGAATTATGCCAGGAAATTTGGAGATCATGATCTCTCAGCAATGGCATTATTGTCCAGAGAAAAATATGCATCTGGTAGCGAATTTTATCATTACCGCGAAGATTATGTATTTAGAGCCACTTATAATTATAAATCCAAATATTTCTTTGAGGGAAATGGTGCATATAATGGATCAGAAAAATTCTCCGCAGATAACCGATTGGCATTCTTCCCATCTATGGCTGCGGGCTGGACTATAAGTAATGAAGATTTTTTGAAAAATGTAAATTTTTTGAATTTATTGAAGGTCAGAGCATCCTGGGGTAAGATTGGTGATGACAATGTTAATGGAAGGTGGTTATATACAGATCAATGGTCTTACGGAGGCAATACATTGATGGGCACAATACCGGCTAACACACCATATACCTATTATAGGATTAGTTCCCTTGGCAATCCTAATATACATTGGGAAGCTATGGAAAAGAGGAATCTAGGTGTAGATTTTGGATTTTTAAATAACGACATATCAGGTAGTGTGGATGTTTTCAGGGATCATAGAACGGATATCATCATAGGTGGTGGCGGTAGAGCTATACCTACTTATTTTGGTGTAACGGCTCCAAGTGCAAATCTTGGGGAGGTGATTGCGAAAGGTTACGAGGTGCAACTTAAACTGAGCCATACTTTTAATAAATTACATGCCTGGGTAAATTTGAGCCTCACCCATGCCAAGAACAAGGTGATTTATAGAGATGATCCTGAATTGTTACCTGCTTATCAAAAACAAGCCAATTACGCAATTGGACAAACCAGATCTTATTTAAATGAAGGGTTTATTACAACCTGGGATGATCTGTACGGAAGTACACAACGTTCTACTAATAATGACAATAAATTACCCGGTGATTATAATATAATAGATTTTAATGGTGATGGAGTAATTGATACATATGATCAGGCGCCAGAAGGATATACGGGTACACCTCAAAATACTTATAATGCAACCTGGGGATTAGAATGGAAAGGATTAAATATAATAATTCAATTCTATGGTGTTAATAATGTAACCAGAGAAGTCAGTTTCCCAACCTTCCATTCAACTTCTGACGTAGCCTTTGTTGAAGGGACTTATTGGACGCTGGCAAATGGCGGAAATATTCCATTTCCGCGCTGGGCTACGACAGTTGGCCCAGAAGCAAATGGAACAAGATATTTGTATGATGGATCATATCTAAGGCTGAAAAATGCAGAAATTGGATATACTCTGACTGGCCAATATATTAAAAGATTTGGCATGGAGTCATGCAAAATATATGTAAATGGAGATAATTTATTGCTGTGGACAAAAATGCCCGATGACCGGGAATCAAACTTTAGTGGAAACTCCAGTTTTGGTGCCTATCCTACAGTAAGAAGGTTTAACGTCGGAATTGATATAAATCTGTAAAATTATAAATGACATGAAAGATAATTTAATTAAATATCTATTTGCGCTTACACTAACTTTAAGTTTATTCTGTTTTAGCTCATGCAAGAAATATCTTGATAAGTCTCCTCTGTCAGATATTTCAGATACGGAAGCCTACAAAAACTTTACTAATTTTCAGGGCTTTACTGAGGAACTATATAATTGTATTCCTCTAATATCTACTCAAGACTACCATAATAACTGGAACTTTGGGGAAGATGAGATGTGGGAAATTGGCGAAACAAGGCTTCTTGCTTATGCTATTGACCAAGGTGATTTTTGGGGGTGGAATACTTCTTATTATAGCTGGTTTAAGACAGGAGGAAATGGTTCGTCCCAGAATAGGGGAGATAAAGGACATCTATGGGGATTGTCATGGTATGCTATAAGAAAAGCGAATATAGGCATTGCAAATCTAGATAAATTGACTGATGCTACTCAGGAAGAGAAAGATTTGATTGCAGGACAATTATATTTTTTTAGAGGTTGGTTTCATTTTATGCTAATGCAATATTGGGGTGGTTTGCCTTATGTTGATCAGGTGATTCCTGCCGATCAGCCCATAAAATTGGAAAGGCTTAATTATCAGCAAACTGCAGATAAAGCTGCTGAAGATTTTCAGAAAGCTGCCGATTTATTACCTATAGACTGGGATGAGACACTGATTGGAAAGCAGACATTGGGAAATAATAATATTCGTATTAATAAAATAATGGCTTTAGCTTATTTAGGTAAGGATTTACTTTGGGCTGGAAGTCCATTAATGAATAGAGAATCCACTGGAAACAGTGATTACAATAAGGAATATTGTGAAAAAGCGGCAGATGCTTTTGCCAAGGCTTTGCAATTGTCAGAAACTACAGGCCGTTATCAACTAGCAGATTTCTCTCAATATTCTCAACTTTTTTACACTTTTAATCAGAGCGGCAAGCTTCCTGGGTTAAAAGAATCGATTTTCACGGAGAACTTGATTGGGGCAGAAAACCAGTGGAGATGGAATCAGGTAAATGACTATAGACCAATGACTATCGACGGATCCGGTATCAAGGTGAACCCTACTGCTAATTATGTTGATTATTATGGGATGAAAAATGGTCTTCCCATTACTGACCCTGCTTCCGGATTTGATCCGACCCATCCATGGAAAGATAGGGATCCCCGTTTCTATCATGATATTACTTTTGATGGTGTTAAATGTGTTATAAACGGTGGAAATGTGGGCAATGATGATCATCGCCAGTACGCTAGTTTGTATACGGGTGGCTTATATCGTACTGCCAACGGAAATAAGGCTGTACTAACGGGATACATGGAAACAAAATTTGTTTCGCAATATATGAATGATTGGGATGGCTTTAAGGATAATAATGTGTTTATATTGAGTTTAATGCGGCTATCTGATGTTTATTTAATGTATGCGGAGGCAACTGCTGAAGGATATGGTACACCCCAAAGTAAGGCATCTGGCTATGGATTATCTGCCGTAGATGCTGTAAATAAGATAAGGGAACGCGCTGGAGTTGAAGATGTGAATAGCAAATTCTTAAACAATATAAATGATTTTATGGGAGAACTTAGAAGAGAACGTGCCGTTGAATTAGCATTTGAAGGGCATAGATTTACTGATCTACGTCGCTGGCTGTTATTAACGGAAAGCCCATATACATTAAAGAAGGCTGTAGAATTTGACAGGGACATGCCAGATGAAGATATATATGCGGATCCCGTAAATGAAAAAGTCAAGAATTTTAGAGAAGTGACAATAGTTGAAAGGCATTTAAGTCAGAAACATTACTGGTTTCCTTTTTTGACTTCCGATGTTAATTTGTATCCTGGCTTTAAGCAAAATCCCGGCTGGTAGAAAGATCTAAAAATTGTTTTTTCAAAAGGAGGCGGTTGTCGAAGATTGTGTAAGTTAAATTGAAATTAAGTTACTAAAAATCAGGACAGACACTACTACAAGGGTAAATGAAGGGTGCTCATATAAAGTTTAAATTTATTATTTAAGATGATGCAAAAAATTATAAAAATTTGTACGCTGCTTTTTGTGATCAGCATAGTTGCTAAAACCCATGCTTCTGCGCAAAATAGCTTAGACAGTATTATTCACTTACAAAATGAAGTGGTGAATGATCTAGATTCATTAGGAGGTACTGGCACTGTTGATGTGAAAAATATCATTACTAAAGGTTACGGTACATATAGCCTCGATAATTTACAGAGTTTTGTCGGGGGCTATAATGGAAATATTTGGGGACAGGCAGGACTTGTTCTTGTGGACGGCGTTCCGCGCGATGCATCCTATGTGCGGATGGTAGAAGTGCAGTCTGTTAAAGTCTTGAAATCTGGCGATGCTGTTGCATTATATGGTAGCAATGGTGCAAAGGGCGTTATTTTGATAACAACAAAAAAGGGGCAAATTAGCCCGATCAGAATTGATGTTCGTGCTAATTCAGGTTTATATGTACCAAAGTATTACCCCAAATATTTAGGTGCCGCAGATTATATGACACTATATAATGAAGCTTCTAAAAATGACGGAATTGCCGAGAAATATACACAGGAACAGATCTATAATACGAGTGTTGGTGTGAATCCGTACAAATATCCTGATATAGGATTTTTTAATTCTAAATATTTAAAAAAATCCTATAATAAATCAGATTTAACTGCAGAAGTATACGGCGGTAGTGAATCTGCGCGCTATTATACTAATATTGGACTAGCTTACAACAATGATATATTAAGATATGGTTATGCGAATAAGAATAATAATGTTGCCATGAATTTAAGAGCCAATGTAGATATGAATCTTTCAAAATGGCTTTCTGTTTCGACTAGTGCAGTCGCGAATTTTAATAATAATTATGATGGAAGGGGAGATTTTTGGGGTGCATCTGCGACTTTGAGACCGAATTGGTTTTCGCCTTTAATTCCCCTCGACATGTTGGATTTAGATAATCCAAATTTGCAAATGATTGTTGATCACAGTAACCATTTAATAGATGGAAAGTATCTTTTGGGAGGTACTTCCACCGATCAAACCAATGCATTTTCGGATATGTTAGCCGCAGGTTACGTGAAGACCAAAACTCGAACTTTTATGTTCGATGTTAATGCAAAAGCGGATCTGGGAACGATGCTTAAAGGACTTTCTTTTAATGCAGCATATAGCATGGACTACAATGATATATATGCAGAGGGGTATAAATTGGACTATGCTGTTTATGAGCCTCAATGGACAACATACGATGGTAAGGATATTATCGGAGGATTGACAAAGTATAATAATGATAAGAATTCTACTAATGAATATATTGGTCAAACAACCTATTCTCAGACCTCTTCCATGCGTGCACAATTTGATTATGTAAATAAATTTGGGAAGGTAAATAATGTAAGCGCTACTTTATTGGGTTGGGGGTACAAAACACGTTATTCGAATGATGAGGGACACGGAGGTAGCACTTATCAACCAACAATAAACACTAATTTAGGATTACAAATGGGCTACGACTATGCACAAAGGTATTATTTTAATTTTGCAGGTTCAATGATACATTCTGCAAAACTGGCTCCTGGCCATAGAAATGGGTTCTCTCCCAGTTTTACCCTTGGTTGGAAGATTAGTGATGAGGATTTCTTTAAAAATAGCATAAATTTCATTAATTATTTAAAAATAACGGCTGCTTATTCCGATCTCAAGCAGGATCTTGATATATCAGATTATTATTTATATCAGGGGCCTTTAATAATGAAGGCGGATGGTATCAGTGGCGGGATGGTGTTGCGGGAGGTTGGACTACCGGTTCTACCCGAGGTGAGAATTTAGATTTAACTTTTATAGACAGGAAAGAATATCGTGTTGGATTAGACGCCGGATTATTCAACAACATGATAACTTTAGATGCCAACTATTTTGTACAAAACACAAATGGTTTGCTAACTCAAGGGGCGTCTACTCTTTTTCCTTCATATTTTTCAAATTGGGACTTTTCATTTTTGCCTTATTTAAATTATAATGAAGACAGACGAAGTGGCCTAGATTTTTCAGTTAAAGTCAACAAAAAAATTGGTAATGTATACACCTCACTTGGTTTCAGTGGTTTAATTTATGCATCTCAGGCTATGCACAGAGATGAAATCTATGATAATAGTTATCAGGATAGAGCAGGTAGACCCTTGATGCTTACTGGGGATACATAAGTGAAGGTTTCTTCCAGAATGAAGATGAAATTAGTAGCCATGCAACCCAAAGTTTCGGAACAGTTAAGCCTGGCGATATTAAGTATAAGGATGTTAATAATGACGGTGTAATTGATAGCAGAGATCAGGTGGATTTGGGTCATAATGGTTGGGCGGCCGCACCCTTTACCTTTGGTTTGAATTTGACCTTAAAATGGAAGAACCTGACACTGTTTGTATTAGGTTCTGGAAATTCCGGTGCAATAGGTTTTAAAAATAGTTCGTACTACTGGGTAAATGGTGCAGCGAAGTATTCTGACGTCGTTTGGGGGCGTTGGACAGAAGCTACTAAAAATACAGCGACCTATCCTCGATTGACCACTACAGCTAGTAGTAATAATTTTCAAAATTCAACATTTTGGCTCTATAAAACAAATCGGTTTAATTTATCCAGAGTTCAGTTGACATATGATTTTGATAAGAGTGTGTTTAAACAAGGTTTTGTCCGTGGTTTAAGTGTTTATTTTAAAGGAGATGACTTACTGGTTTTTTCAAAGGAACATAAGATGATGGAAACAAATATAGGTTCCGCTCCCCAGTATCGTTTTTACAACTTTGGATTTAAGATTTCTTTCTAATCTAATGAATATAAATTAATACTTATATGAATAAATTATTATTAATATCTGGATGCTTTATTTTATTTGCGTGTGGCTGTGAAAAAATATTTACGCCAGAGCCCGAGAATTTGAAGACAGTAGAGCAGATGTACACGGATCCAGCTTATGCTCAAGGTTTTCTTGTAAATGCATATCGCTCAATTCCTACCTACTATGATGACTGTGATTATGCCACTGATGATGCAGTTACAAATCAGAAAAGCAATGCCTACCTGAAGCTTGCCTCCGGAGCTTGGACGGCAACAAACAATCCTACTAATCTTTGGCAAAGTGCCTACGGTGCTATTCAGTATTTAAATTTGTTTTTACAGAATTCACCAAAGGTTCACTGGGCCGATGATACTGCAGCGGACCAGCTTTTTACCATTAGGATGCGGGGTGAAGCATTTGGGCTTAGAGCTTTATTTATGTATTATCTGCTTCGTAACCATGCAGGATTTGGTGGGGATGGTACTTTATTAGGGGTGCCTATTATTACAGAATTTCAGACTGTAAATTCGGATTTTAATGTCCCCAGGGCTACCTTTGCCGAGTGTTTAAAGCAGGTTTATAAGGATTTAGATAGTGCGGATGTTGATTTGCCATTTGATTATGAAGATGTTAGTTCCGCAGCACTGATTCCGGAAAGATTTAGTAAAATCACACAAACACCCGAAGTATATAATAGGGTAATGGGACATTATTCGAGACAACTATATAATGGACTAATTGCAAAATCGATCAGAACCAGGATGGCATTACTTGCTGCGAGCCCTGCGTTTCAATCACCCAACAATCCAGGTACGTGGGCTGATGCTGCAAATGCAGCCGCAACGGTGATTGATTACAAAGGTGGCGTTTCGGCCCTTCCTGCCAAAGGTGCAACATATTACACAAATACTACTGAGATCGGAAACTTGAGTGAAGGTATAAATCCACCTGAAATTATCTGGCGTGAGAATTTATCGACAAATAATTCTGATGAGGAAAGCAATAACTACCCTCCTTCACTATTCGGGAAAGGATATATGAATCCAACACAAAATCTTGTTGATGCATTTCCTATGAATAATGGGTATCCTATAACTAATTCAGCCAGCGGTTATGATCCTAAATATCCTTATAAAAACAGAGATCCTCGTCTGGCATTATATATTATCTATAATGGCAGTTCAGAAGGTGTAAATGCGAGCACCATTTATACAGGATCTGCCTCCGGTACTGATGATGGAATTAATATTAAGGAGACTTCAACCAGAACCGGCTATTATATGAAAAAAAGATTAAATATGAGTGTTAACTGCAATCCGGCATCTGTAACGGGTCAGACCCACTATAAACCCAGGATAAGATACACTGAGATTTATTTAGATTATGCCGAGGCCGCTAATGAAGCTTGGGGACCTACGGGCACAGGCTCACATTCCTACAGCGCTTATGATATTATTAAAGCCATTCGCGGTAGAGCTGGTCTGAATAGTGGAGGGAGCGATCCTTATTTAGAATCATGTATGGAAAGTAAAGAGAAGATGCGTGATTTAATACATAATGAGCGTCGTTTGGAACTTTGTTTTGAGGGATTTAGGTTCTGGGATCTTCGACGTTGGAAATCAAATCTAAATACAATTGCTACCGGGTTAGATGTGAATGGGGATGTAATAAAAAATATCGATGTGGAAAGTAGAAATTTTACAGATTATATGTATTACGGTCCGATTCCTTATTCCGAAATTCTAAAATACCCCAATTTGCAACAAAATAAAGGATGGAAATAAATTTTAAAGCAAAAACTAAATTAATTAATGATATGAAGTGGTTTAAATTTATAACGTGTGGAATACTATTGGTTTTTGCCTCTTGCACAAAGAACCAATCAATTACATATCCTGATTTCGATTATACTACTGTGTATTTTGCATCCCAATATCCGATAAGAACTATTGAACTAGGTGAGGATTTAAATGTTGATAACACATTGGATAATAAGCACAAAATTAATATTGAGGCTACTATTGGAGGAACGCGTGCCAATAAAAATCAGGTTTTAGTGGATTATACAGTTGTTGACACTCTATGCAATAACTTTTATTTTGAAAAGAACGGGTCTGAGATATTACCGATGCCTTCCTCATATTACAAATTGGTGTCCAAACAAATATCTATAGCTCCCGGAAATATATTAGGAGGTGTTCAAGTCGAGTTTACCGATGCCTTCTTCGCTGATCCTTTGGCGATTAAAAACACCTATGCAATTCCTCTGGTACTAACCAAAGCTATGGGTGTTGATTCCATCTTACGTGGAAATTCTCCTTTGGAAAGCCCTGATCGTAGAAACGGTTCTGAATGGACTATTCCTCCCAAGGATTATGTATTATATATGGTTAAGTATGTTAATCCATGGAACGGGCATTATTTAAGAAGAGGAAAAGATGTTATTACCTATGCCGGCGATGCGCAAACGACTGAATTAATAAGACATCAAACTTACGTGGAAAAGGACGAAGTTAATAACTTAACGACGAAATCTTTAAGTGAGGCTGATTTTCCTGTAACCTTCAAAGATAAAAATGGTAGCAATGTAACCATAGACTTAATATTAAAATTCGATGACCAGAATAATTGTACAATAAGTTCTGCTACAACTGGGGTGACTGCTTCAGGAACAGGAACATTTGTGAAGAAGGGAGATAAAAATAGTTGGGGCAATAGTGATCGGGATGTCCTTTATTTAAATTATGATGTTTCAATGGCGCAATTGTCCGCACAAACATTGGATACACTTGTTGTCAGAGATAGAGGAGTTAGCCCAGAATATTATAATCCAATCATTAGTTATAATTAACTTAACAAAATCGAATCATGAAAATTTTTAATAAATATTGGTTATTAGTTGTTTTCACAGCATATATTTTTATGTCTTTGGGTTGCGCAAAATTTGATTCAAATGAAAGTCAATATGATAAACCACAAAGTTTAATTGACCAGGAAGTGTTAAACTCATATAAGCCCCTAAAATCATATGTAAATTATAACGGACAAATTAATTTCAAACTTGGGGTAGAACTGACATTTAACGATTTGGTTAATAATTCATTGCTATATAGGATGCTTCAGGAACATTTCGATCAGATTACCTTTACAGACAAATTAAACCATTTAAATTATGTACAAGGCTCTGATTCCATTACATTGAATGATTTTCGTGAGGCATTAGAGGCTAATGATACAACGGGTTTATCTGTATATGCAGGCTCGATTATTTGGCATAAAAACCAAAATGCTGCCTATTTGAACAGTTTATTAGCTGACAGTATTTTGCAAGGTACTTCAGGCTCCGATGTTGTAGTTGACTTTGAAAGTAGTACTATAGGAGACGACTTTCCAACAACGACCGGTGATGCCAGTGCTACAATTGTGGCTGATCCTGATGGGAAAAGTGGAAATGCTGTTAGGATTTTAAAGGTTACCGGTACTGCTTTTCCACAATTTAAGGTTAACCTACCCGATGGGAAAACCTTAGGTCAATACGAATCAGTTTCTGTTGATTTTAAGGGAGGGGGTTGTTGTGGTTTTTATGGTGCCGGAATGAGAATGGCTATTACTGAAGGCTATGGGAATCCTTCTTTAACGGGCTATGGGGGCCCTCCAGCTTCGGAATTGCCGGAGATCAATGGGGAAGAGGTCTTATAGTCCTGCCTTTGGAGAATTTAAATTTATCCACAGACCAAAAGAAACTAACCTCATTTGTGTTGACAATAGGTTCCCAAACCGGGGCTCCTGATTATTTATTAGATAATGTTAGAATGAACTGGAAGATTTCAGGAGATACAATCAGAAAATCTGATGAACAGAAAGCGAATATTATTAGAGGTGAACTTGGCAGATGGGTGAAAGCAGTGGTGCTGACCGGCAAAGGTCATGTAGGTTCATGGAGTGTAGTTAAAGAGCCTATGGACGATGATAACCCCGCCCAGATTCGCACTGGAAAAACGATTGAAGTTTTGCCCGCCAATACATTTTACTGGCAGGATTACTTAGGAAAGGATTATGCAGCCATTGCCATAGATACTTTGCGTAAATATAGCGATGCCACCAATAAAGTTTTTATTACAGAAACCAATCTTTTAAACAACAGGGCAAAAGTGCAAGGATTATCTGATTTTATAAAATACACGGAACAGAAAGGCGCAAAAGTTGATGGAATTGCTACTGAATTGGCTTTAAATATAAATTCAGATACGGTCCAAGTAGAAACTTTATTAAGTGAACTTGCAGGCACCGGTAAATTGATTAAGATTTCTTCTTTAGATATTGGCACCGGTGGTAGTGCCAATCAGACAACCACTGAAACGTATCAGCGTCAGGCAGATAAATATCAATGGTTTGTTGAGGCGTATAATAAGCTAATACCGGCGGCACAAAGAGCGGGGATTTCATTTAGAAGTCCGGTTGATCAATCATCTTCATCAAATTGGAGACCCGGTGAACCTGTGGGGTTGTGGAATATGCAAAACAACCGTAAGCAAGCATATAAGGGAGTTGTTGAGGGATTACAAAATAATTAAAATATAAAATAAGAAGCGATGTTATTAATATTGTTTTTGTGCGATCTTCCATATTTTTAACGCGTATTATGTAGAGATGACAACCCATGAATTGACAACTTTACGCAGTCACGCACCTTGTGCTTTTTTATAATATATAAGGAGAAATAGTTTGTGTTTTTGAAAGTTTAAGCACTGACGGCTTTTCTACAATTGGTTTTTGATTTTTAGTAGTAAAGTGAGGTCAGTCGATTTTAAATGAATTATAATCGAATGAAAAGACCAATTTTTAGTATCTTTTTTGTCTGTATGCTCATTTTTAGTGCGGCTCATGGGCAATTAACGTATAACAATCCCATACTTGGAGGATTTTATCCGGATCCGAGTATTTGCAGAGTAGGAGATGAATATTACTTGGTAAATTCCAGTTTTGAATACTTTCCTGGTCTTCCAATTATGCAAAGTAAAGATTTAGTAAATTGGGTGCAGATTGGTAATGCAATGAATAGGAATGAACAATTTTCATTAGCGGGAGGCAGGGTTTCCCAAGGTCTATTTGCTCCCACCATACGATATCATGAGGGCATATTTTATATTATATGTACAAATGTCACAAAAGGTGGCAATTTTATAATTACGGCGACAGACCCAAAAGGCCCGTGGAGCGACCCAATATATTTACCTGAGGTCAATGGGATAGATCCATCTTTGTTTTTCGATGATGATGGGAGGACGTATATTACATACAATAGTGTACCACCTGATAACCAGTCCTTATACAACGGACATAGGACAATTCGCCTAATTGAGTACGATGTACAACGGCAGAAAACTATTGGAGAGAATAAAATCATCGTCAATGGGGGCTCAGATATTTCTAAGCACCCTGTATGGATTGAGGGCCCACACCTCTATAAAATTAAAGGATTGTATTATTTAATGTGTGCAGAAGGCGGAACTGCAGAGGCCCATTCGGAAGTGATCTTTAGAAGTAAGAATCTTTCTGATAGTTTTGTTGCATATAAAGATAATCCCATACTTACACAGAGGGATTTGAATCCATCAAGGGCCAATCCAATTACCTGCACTGGACATGCCGATTTAGTTGAGACACCAGGTGGAAAATGGTATGCGGTCTTTCTTGGCTGCCGTCCTTACATTGGGGATTATTTTAATACAGGGAGGGAAACATTTATGGTGCCCGTGACTTGGAAAGATGGTTGGCCAATAATCGTGCCTTCGGGATCGGAGGTGGCTCGGCAATATCCGGTGCCGTATTCTTCGACAAAAAAAGTTGAAAGTAAATTTAGTGGGGATTTTTTATTCGCAGACGATTTTAGCAGTTCGAATCTCAACTTTAGATTTGTGATGCTCCGAAATCCTACTGCAGATTTATATAAATTCCACAATGGAAAATTGGAACTGCCTTTGAAACCTGTGACTGTGGCCCAATTTGATAATCCTGCATTTATTGGATTCAGGCAGTCTAATTTAGTCTGTTCAGCAAAAACGCGTTTGTTTTTTAACACAACTAAAGAAAACGAAAGCGCAGGGTTGCTGATTTTTCAAAGTGAGAGCCACTATTATTACTTGTGTAAATCCGTAAAAAACAATGAGGATGTGGTTGAATTATTCAAATCTGTTACAGATAAAAGCGGAAAGGATGAATTAATTGCATCAGTAAACATCGGTGCGGATCGTAATTATATTGATCTCAAGATAAGTGCAGACAAGGATAAGTATTCTTTTTATTATTCTACAGGTGCAAACAAATGGAAATTATTAAAAGCCGATGTGAACGGAAAGTTTCTAAGCACTAAAGAGGCGGGAGGCTTTGTAGGTTCTATGTTTGGATTATATGGTACATCAAATGGGATACCTTCAGTCAACGTAGCAAAATTTGACTGGTTTGAATATAAAGGAGAGGATATTTAGTTCGCTAAAAAATATTGGCATTCTTGAAATTATAAAATATGGCGCGAATATACATTTTGATTTGTTTTAGTCTGTCAATTGCTATGTCGGTAAGCGCACAAGTTAGGTTGCCTCGCCTTGTAAGGGACAGTATGGTTTTACAAAGGGATGCAAAAATCAATATTTGGGGATGGGCATCCAAAGGTGAAGCAGTTACCGTTAAATTCTATGGGAAAACATATACAACCCAAGCTAGTGATAACGGTAAATGGAAGGTGTCTTTGGTGGCCATGAAAGCTGGTGGGCCATATACGATGGAAATCAAAGGTAAGAATAGAATTGTACTTCATGATATTCTGATCGGTGATGTGTGGTTTTGTTCTGGTCAGTCTAATATGGTACACCAATTGAGTTTGCATAGTGTTTATTATCCTGAGGTTATTGCTAATGCCAATAATCCTCAAATTAGACAGTTCTGGATCCCTACACTAACAAATTTAATGGGTCCTGTACAGGATTTGCCTGCAGGCTCCTGGAAGGCAGCTGTCCCACAAGATATTGGAGCGTTTTCGGCAGTAGCCTATTTTTTCGCAAAGAGTTTATTTGATAGGTATCATGTACCGATTGGTATTATTAATGCAAGTGTGGGCGGTACTCCTATTGAAGCATGGATTGGTGCAAGCGGCTTTAAGAGCTTTCCTACTATATTGAAGACAATTGCGACTAATAAGGAAAGACCAGAAACAGAAGCAGGATATTTAAATCATCCACCCTCTGGCAAAAGCGAGCCTGTAGATAAGGGCCTTTCTGGTACAACACCTTGGTATAGTACTGCTTTTATACCTAAAGGGTGGCGTCAAATAGGCATTCCGGGTTATTGGGAAGATCAGGGGATAAGGAATTTGAATGGGGTTGTCTGGTACCGAAAAGAAATTGAGGTCCCCGCTTCGATGTCCGGCAAATCCGCAAAGGTTTATTTGGGCAGGATTGTGGATGCAGACGAATTATACATTAATGGTAATCGGGTGGGCAATACCTCGTATCAATATCCACAAAGAAGATATACTGTTCCAGCCGGCTTGTTAAAAGCAGGTAAAAACCTGTTTGTTATTCGTGTTACGAATCAATCAGGTAAGGGTGGATTTGTCCCGGACAAACCTTATTATATGTTCTTTGGCGAAGATACAATTGATCTTAAGGGTTATTGGACGTATAAAGTAGGAGAAGTCTTTGTTCCGAACAGGCATGCAAGAAGGGTGTTCCCGTTCTCGGCACAAAATGCCCCGACGGCACTTTATAATGCCATGGTAGCACCGGAAAAAGGCTACGCTATCAAAGGTTTTATATGGTACCAAGGTGAAAGCAATACGGGGAATGCTCAGGAATATGGGCAATTGCTGCCTGCTCTGATTGCAGATTGGAGAGAAAAATGGAACATGGGCAATATTCCTTTTTTATATGTTCAATTACCAGGCTTTGGGGACTTTAATTATTTGCCCACCGAAAGCAATTGGGCGGAATTAAGAGAATCGCAACGCCAAACTTTATCAATCCCAAATACTGCAATGGCTGTCGCCATTGACCTGGGAGAGTGGAATGATATTCATCCGGACAGGAAAAAGCCGGTAGGGAAACGCCTTGCACTGGCCGCGGAAAAAATTGCGTATGGGGCAGATATTGTTTATACGGGCCCTGTTGCCCGTTTTTCAAAAAAGGAAGGCGATAAAGTGAGGGTATTTTTTACAAGCGTTGGAGGTGGTCTGATAACAAGTGACAGTGAAGATCTGCAAGAGTTTGCAATAGCAGGGGCTGATAAGAAGTTCGTTTGGGCTCATGCAAAAATTGAAGGTAGTCAGATTTTGTTATGGAACGAGGAAGTGAAAGACCCAAAATTTGTGAGATATGCATGGTCGGACAATCCCGTGGATCCAAATTTATCAAATAAGGAAGGACTGCCTGCTTCTCCATTTGAAATGGAATGCAATTGAGCAGATGGCCCTGGATCGATTTGGGAAATTAGATAGCATTTATTAATTTACTTGGTATGATTAACAACTTTGGTTTTCGCAGGCGGTGTAGCAGTTATAGGTGGGTATTTTTCGAGGTGTCGTAGGCACCTTTATCACGGTTAGATATAATTTAGAAACCAGGTAGTGCCATTTTTCCACTTAAATATATTATTTAAATTAATATTAAAATGCTATAACAGGAGAAATGGTTCTACTTTTTTATAGTGTGAAGAGAACGTTTAATAATAAATGGCTGTTTTTTTGGTACACTACTGGTAATTCTATTGTCTTGTAAGTAATAGACCATCATGCTCATCAAGGATGGATGGTGCTTTTTTTGACTATCTGGTAACTAGCTTTTAACTTCTCTAAATCGCCTAATGTAAAAAAGTAATAGTCAGTTAAACTTAATAATTTATGAAACACATTTTTGTTTTTTTTATTTTTTCGGTTTTTTTTATGCTTCGTACGAACGCGCAGGATGTGGCCACAACTGTACCATTTGGATTTGATGTGGTAGAATCGAATATCCCACATGGAAATATAGACACAATACATTACGTCTCCAAAACAGTGGGTACAGAGCGAAATGCATTGGTTTATACGCCTCCAGGTTATTCAACCGCTAAAAAGTATCCAGTGTTATACCTTTTGCATGGCATTGGTGGCGATGAATATGAATGGCTACATGGCGGACATCCTCAGGTTATACTGGATAATCTATATGCAAAGGGTAAACTTGCTCCAATGATTGTCGTACTGCCTAATGGAAGAGCCATGAAAGATGACAGGGCGACGGGTAATATTATGGAACCGGATAAAGTAAAAGCTTTTGCAACCTTTGAAGGTGATTTATTAAATGATTTAATTCCATATATAGAATCGAAGTATCCTGCATATACAGATAAGGATCATCGTGCTATCGCAGGTCTATCAATGGGAGGAGGCCAGACTTTAAATTTTGGTCTAGGGCATTTGGATAAATTTGCCTGGATAGGTGCATTTTCGGCCGCACCAAATACAAAAAACCCGGAGGAGTTATTGCCCAATCCGCAAAAGGCAAAGGATAATCTGAAGTTATTATGGATCTCTTGTGGGAATGAAGATGGTCTCATAGGTTTTAGCCGGCGCACACATGATTTTCTGGTTGAGAACGCTGTGCCGCATATCTATTATATTATGCCTGGTGTGCACGATTTTAAGGTCTGGAAAAGTTCTTTGTATTTATTCTCTCAGTTACTATTTAAACCGGTAGATAAATCCATATTTGACAAGTTTAGCCTTGTGGGACTACCCGCATCAACTAATATCAGAAATGGGCATTATCCGGAGATTTTACAAGATGGACGTGTTATTTTTAAAATTAAAGCGCCCGATGCAATGTCGGTTCAGGTTGATTTAGGGAAGAAATATGACATGAAAAAAGATAAAACCGGCCTTTGGACGGTTATCACTGATTCTATAGGAGAAGGGTTTCATTATTATTCTTTAATTATTGACGGTGTCAGCGTGGCTGATCCGTCAAGCCAGACATTCTATGGCATGGGTCGAATGGCCAGCGGCATAGAGATTCCGTTTTCCAGCGATGGTTTTTATGGTTTAAAAAACGTACCACATGGAAAGATTGCAATGCAGCCTTATTTTTCGAAAATTACAAACACATGGCGGCAGGTGTTTGTTTATACACCACCGGGTTATGACGAACTGGATTCGGCAAAATACCCGGTGTTGTATATATTGCACGGCGGTGGCGAGGATGAAACAGGATGGGCCAGACAAGGTAAAGCCAATTTAATACTAGATAATCTAATTGCCGAAAAGAAAGCCAAACCTATGGTGGTTGTGATGCCTGATGCGAATATTGGAACAGGTGGTTTTAGTGGTAAAGCGATTGAAGACGCATTAAAATTGTTTAAAGCAGAACTATTGCAATCGGTGATCCCGTTTGTTGAAAAAAACTATCGCGTCAGGGAAGACGCAGCCGGTCGGGCATTGGCAGGCTTGTCCTTTGGTGGACTACATACTCTTTATACAGGGATTCAGGATACTGAAATGTTCTCTTATTTGGGTGTGTTTAGCTCTGGGTGGATTATGCCGATGATGACAGACGTTGCCGGTGCGCAATATGATTATCTTGCAAAAAATGCGGATAAGATAAATTCGGATTTAAAAGTCTTCTGGATTGCAGATGGAGGAGAAAGCGACATTGCTTATAAAAATTGCCGGATAATGATGAACAAACTAGACGAACTTCATATTAAACATGATTATTTTGAATATCCGGGTGGACACACATGGCCGGTATGGAGAATGGATTTGTTCAAATTTGCACCTTTGTTATTTCAGTAGGCGAATGGATTATGGCAGAGACGTCCTTGTTGAACAGCGCGTGTTACTCGATATGGCTGGCAGAAAATTGAAACTTAAAGTCTTTGTGGTAATCCAAAACGAATTTCGTTTTTCAGGTTGGCCCCGGGTCGTGGTAAAGAACTGTGACCAATTGGAAATGTAATTTGCAAACCGAGTGGCCGCTTGGCCGTAAACGATTTAAAAATATGAGATTATCATTGCTTTTAATAGCGTTGCTGTTTTGGGTTTTTGGATACAGCCAGACGTACGAAAAATACGATTTGCAAAAAAACGGTGTGTCTATACAATTGTCAGGAGCTGTATTAACGATCAGTCCGTTATCTGATTATGCCATACGTGTTCAATTGGAAAAGGATGGTATAAAGGAGAAGCGGGAATTTGTTCTGGTAAACAGACAACCCGTTCCCGCATTTAGCGTTTCCGAAACTTCCTCTGCGCTTAAATTAATTACAAAGGCAATAACAGTTACATTTAATAAAGAAAATTGTGCGATTAGTTATCGGGACAATACGGGAAGGGTGTTTCTTAGTGAAAGACCAGGTAGCAGAAAGTTAATTCCTGATTCCGTATTTGGCCATCGGTGTTTTATTGCCGAACAAAGCTTTAACTCTCCAAAAGATGAATGCCTGTTTGGATTGGGACAATTTCAGGACGGTCACTTTAATCTTCGAAATGTCACCAGAAAATTAATACAGGTTAATACACAGATTGCTATTCCATTTCTGTATTCAAGCAAGGGTTACGGGTTGCTTTGGCATCAATATGGACTTACAGAATTTAATCCGGCGGATCATGGCGTAGCGCTGGAGAAAAAAGATTCGACTGCTGATACAAAGGGGGATATTGAAGTGACGACTACAGCAGGAACCCAAAAAGTGACGCGAAGACAATCTCTCTATAGCGGAAGATTTTCTGTAACGAAGGATGGAGAATATTCTATGATGCTGGATTTGGGAAATATGGAAAGTCGCCATTTGTTGATCATTGATGGCACGCCTGTTATAAATCAGTCGAACGTATGGCTTCCTCCTGCCGCGAGTGCATTAGTTAAGTTAAAAGCAGGGGAACATACTGTGGAGGTTGTTTGCAAATCGAGTAATGTGCCGAAATTATCCTGGAAACTTTCTGACAATGAAACTACGTTTCGTTCGCCTAATGCGAAGTCTTTGGATTATGTCGTGTTTAGTGGAAAGGATGCAGATGATGTGATTGCGCATTACAGAAGTCTTAGCGGGAACGTCCCGATGCTTCCGCTATGGGCGTTTGGTTTCTGGCAATGCCGTGAACGCTATACATCCGGTATGGATTTAGTTTCCGCTATAAAGGAGTTCAGGAAGCGGGATTTACCGGTCGATGTCATTGTGCAGGACTGGCAATATTGGGGGAAGCACGGCTGGGGGGTGCCAAAATTTGACACTTCACATTATCCAGATCCTGCAGGATTTATAAAGGAACTACATGATCTGCATGCCGAGTTTTCCATTTCCGTTTGGGAGAATTTGGACAAGAAATCGGATGTGGCTAAGCCTTATATTCAAAATAAACTTTATATCCCCAATAGCCCCTGGATTGATATTTATAATCCGGCAACCCGGATCACGCATTGGAATGCCTTGAATCAAAACCTATTCAGGCTTGGCGTGGATTCATGGTGGATGGATGCTACTGAACCGGAGAATGATGCGCTCGTTGGCAAGCAGACTTATTTCGGGTTGGGTGATTTCTACCGGCTTACCTACCCGTTGTTTGTCAGTAAAGCGATTTACGAGGGACAGCGCAAAACGAATCCTAAAAAGAGAGTCACTATACTTACCCGATCTGCTTATGCCGGACAGCAACGATATGGCACGATTAATTGGTCGGGCGACATCGGCAGTACATGGGATGCTTATAGACGGCAGATCGTTGCCGGATTGAATTATAGCCTAACCGGAATGCCTTACTGGACGACAGATATCGGCGGGTTTTTTCGCCCCGGCAATGGTCAGTACACCGACCCTAGCTATCATGATATCCTTACAAGATGGTTCCAATGGGGCGCATTTTGTCCTATATTCCGGATTCATGGGTACCAAACAGAAACGGAACCCTGGAAATATGGAGACACGGTAGAGGCGAATATGCGAACCGTGTTGAATCTGCGGTATCGCTTAATGCCGTATATATATTCCCAGGCCTGGCAGGTTTCAAAAAACGCTTCCACCATGATGCGGCCAATGGTGATGGATTTTATTAATGACTCTATTGCTATCAGACGGCCTTATCAATATATGTTTGGTAAAGAGGTACTTGTTGCACCGGTTATTGAGCCTAAGGCCACAAACTGGGATGTGTATCTCCCTAAACGGGCTGCCTGGTTTGATTTCTGGACTGGCAAGAGGTTCATTGGAGGTCAAACCGTAACAGTTGATGCGCCCGAAGATAGAATTCCTCTTTTTGTAAAGGCTGGCTCAATTATCCCAATGGGGAAGTTTTTACAGTACACATCGGAAAAACCAATGGATACTTTAGAAATAAGGGTGTATAGAGGAGCTGACGCACACTTTGCCTTATACAGCGATGAAGGTGACGGGTACAATTATGAAAAGGGAAAGTATAAGCTAATACCTTTTAGTTGGAACGAACAAAGCGGACAACTGACCATTGGAAAGTCCGTTGGCAATTTTGAAGGAGCTTTAATGAAGCAGGTATTCAATATTGTTTGGGTAGGCGAATCGCAAGGTTATGGAATAGCAATAAGTCCCTTGAAAAAAGCTGTGGTTTACACGGGGAATACATTAATTGTAAGCAAACCCAAGGATGAATAAAGCGTATTACAGCAAACGCAATTATGAAATGCAAGTTTGATAATTTAAAAAGGGTTCAACTAATTGGATTATCAAATACCGGTCTGGATACTAGAGGAATCAGGCACTGCATTTGAATATTATATTAAACTATATCTAAGTGAATTTAGTGCTTTACTAGATAATTATTGTCTTATTTCAATAAGGCTACTACAAATTTAGACCAAAAAGTTAAAAGAAATGAATAACCAACGAATAATGGGAATTTGGGTGCTGATTGTACTTTGTGTTGGCAGCGCATTGGGGCAAAATCCGATTATTCAGACTTGTTACACGGCTGATCCAGCTCCATTTGTCTATAAGGACACAGTATTCTTGTATACCGGACATGACGAAGACAAATCGACTTGGTTTACGATGAATGATTGGAAAGTCTTTTCCTCCGTTGATATGGTAAACTGGACCAGTCGCGGGACCCCTTTGTCTCTTAAAACGTTCAGTTGGGCTAAAAGAATGCATGGGCAGGGCAGTGTATTGAACGGGGTGGCAAGTTTTACTGGTATGTCCCTGTCATTGAAAAGTCGACTGGCAAAACCGCCATCGGTGTTGCGGTTGCCGATCATCCAACCGGTCCATTCAAAGACGCTTTGGGTAAGCCGCTTATAAATCCTGGCGACGGTTATATTGATCCAACTGTATTTATTGATACTGATGGTCAGGCATATTTGTATTGGGGAAATCCCGGACTTTGGTATGTAAAACTTAATGCGGATATGGTGTCCTATAAGGATTCGATTCATGGAGTAGCTCTAACACATGCTGGCTTTGGCATACGGACGGGCGATTCCAATAGGGCCACCTTATATGAGGAAGGTCCGTGGTTTTATAAGCGGGGTAAATTATATTACATGCTATATGCGGCCGGTGGTATTCCTGAACATATAGCCTATTCAACAAGTGATTCTCCGACCGGCCCCTGGCATTACCGCGATACGATCATGACCGTACAAGGAGGAAGCTTTACGAATCATTGTGGAGTGATTGATTTTAAAGGTAAAAACTACTTTTTTTATCATAATGGTGCACTACCTGGAGGCGGCGGTTTTACCCGTTCAGTTTGCGTTGAACCTTTTATGTATAATCCGGATGGTAGTTTTCCGCGCATTAATATGACACCAGGGATCAAGGAGGGCGTCGGTACATTAAATCCTTTTAAAAGAGTTGAAGCAGAAACGATGGCCCTGGAGAAAGGAGTCGAGATCGGTGAAGAAAAAACCGGGAACGTATTTGTAAGTGATATTAGCAATGGTGATTATATAAAAGTCCGCAATGTCGATTTTAGGAAGGGTGCAAAGAAATTTATGGGTGAATTTTCAGCTAAAGGCAATAGTAACTATGACCTTGAAATACGTTTAGATTCGGTTGGTGGACGTGTAATAGGTAAGGTGGCTATAGGTATTCCAGATAAAACGGGACATTGGGATACTTTTGCCGGTAATTTGAGACGGGTCAAAGGAGTCCATGATTTATACTTAGTCTTTCGTAATGCTGACAAGTTGGATTCGATGACATTAGCGTTTAATTGGTGGAAAATGTCAAATTAACAATGATTTTTTAGGAATTCCTCTCTATAATCAAGATTTTTTTTGAGTTCTTTAGTACTTCATTGTGATTAAGCTTGTCTTATTTGTGAATAATAATGCAAAGAGTGCGAAAAATTATTATTGTCATTCATACATTAATATTCAATTTTAATTAATCTCCTAATTTTTTATAGTTATGGGTAATTGTACCTTTAAAGGTAGCCGTTTAAAACGATATTCTATTGCGGCAACAGTAGCTTTTCTTTTGTTAATTCAGTTGCCGGCTTTCAGTCAGATAATGCAGCTAACCGGAGAAGTTTATGATCAAAATGAAAAGCCTATTTCCGGTGCTTCAATAAGTATTGAAGGTGCCACTGGCGGGACTGTCAGTAATATGGCCGGTCATTTTGAAATAATGGCGAAAAAGGGTTCGAAGTTGGTTATTCGATTTATTGGTTTTCAACAGCAGGAAGTAATTGTAAAGTCTGAGATTAAGTTGTTTATTCACCTTGTCCCTAGCGAGAATCTACTTGATTCCTTAGTTGTGCATGTTGGTTATGGTACTCAGAAGAAAATGGATCTATCATCATCCATATCTAGTGTATCTCCCAAAGAGTTATTGCAGGTTCCAGGCGGTTTTCAGGCGGTACTACAGAGTGAAGTGCCGGGCGTTCAGATAACCGGAGATAAGATTCGGGTGCGGGGTGTCGGCTCAATCAATAATACTGATCCCTTGTATGTGGTTGACGGAATGATTGGAGGGTCAATGCCTGATGAAAATAATATCGCCAGCATTCAGATACTTAAGGACGCTGCCTCTTGTGCTATTTATGGTGCCAGAGGCGCAAATGGCGTTATACTCGTTACCACCAAAAGAGGCAGGGCGGGAAACGTTCAAATTGATTATAGTGGATATGGCGGTATTAAGCAACTGGCGCATAACATTGATCTTTTGAACGGGCAACAACTTGCTGAGTTAATAAATGAAGAGATGTATAATCAGGATCCAACAAGGACAGACTATCTAAAAGCCTTGTCGAACCCGGATAGTATAGGAAAAGGATATAATATGGTGGATGCACTGCTGCGTACAGGCAACTATCAAAAGCATAACCTTTCCATAAGTGGTGGATCCAATTCTGCAACCTTTAGACTAAACGGCTCCTATTCGACTGATAAACCGATAATTATCAAAGATGAAAATAAAAATTACGGACTTCAGTTTATTTCTGATTTCAGGAAGGGGAACCTGAAAATAGGGGAGACTTTTTCCTTAAATTATTCTACCAGGGAATACAGTAATAAAAATATTATTGATGCTCAAAGATGGTCCTCTACATTGCCACTGTATGATCCCAGTAATGAGACAGGCTTTGCTGGTGCCGGTAATGGAACAGACGTGGAGAGTGCACTGGCAAATGCATACCTAAATTCAAATGACAACGAAACTTTCTCGGTAGTAGGGAACATCTGGGGGATTTATGAATTTATACCTGGGCTAAAGTACAAGTTCAATTTGGGGCTTGATCTTTATCGAAACAGAAACCAGGGATATATTTCAAAATATTTAGTTGGACAATATCAAAATAATGACCCCGATGAGTTAGACATTTCTAGTTCGCAAAGCAACCGTTTGCTGGTTGAACATACTCTATCTTATGACAAGACCATTGGGAAGCACAGTTTTAGTGCTATTGGGGGATCACATCTGAACAATCGAAATCTAAGGGCTTAAATGGTGGAGCGAGGTCAATGCCTAGTCCGGATCTTCTGATCCTTGGACTAACGCAAGATGCCAATTCAAAAGTTGTAGGGTCAAGTCTTGGACGTACGGCGATGTATTCTATGCTTGGAAGAGTGACTTATAATTATGATAGTAAGTATTTACTTACCGCGAACTTTCGACGCGATGGTTCTGCTAATTTCAGCAAAAGCAACAGATATGGGAATTTTCCATCCTTTTCTGCGGCCTGGCGTCTTAGTCGGGAGAACTTTATGAAGAACCTGACTTTTATTAATGATTTGAAACTTCGTGGTAGTTATGGTAAATTAGGTAATTCTGACATCAGTCCTTATCAATATCAAAGTACGGTGACTTTTGATCATGTCTGGTATTATTTAAACGATATTAAAGTTGTTGGTGCTTTACCTACGATGCCGTCAAATCCAAATGTTAAATGGGAAAGTCAGTATTCTACTGATTTAGGGATGGATCTTTCTATGTTTAATAACAGGTTATCCTTTACAATGGATTATTATAACAAAAAGACAGAGGAGATGTTGGTAAATGTACCAATTTCTTATGCTGTTGGTTATGGCGATAACTTTCCTACATTAAATTCAGGAAGTATCAGTAATAAAGGGTTTGAGTTTGCAGCGACTTATAATAAAAGAGAGGGAAGATTCAATTATTCATTATCTGCAAACATATCCACTGTTAAAAATAAAGTGTTGAATCTCGGGAATAAAAATGAAATTCTCGCAGGGGGCGTTAGCCCTGGTGGAGAAAACGTGACAAGAACTGCTGTCGGTCACGCCATTGGGCAGTTCTGGGGGTACAAAACCGATGGTCTTTATAAAACCGAAGCACAATTGGAGGCCGATAAGTCTTTTGCCCCGAATGCAGCACTTGGTGATGTAAAGTTTGTTGACAAAAATGATGACGGCATCTTAAATGCTGACGACAAGGATTTTATAGGAAATCCGATTCCTAAGTTCAGTTACGGGTTTAATTCTAATTTTAGTTATGCAGCTGGTTTTGGTACATTGGACTTCTCTATGATATGGCAGGGGAGCTATGGGAATGACATTTATAATAATGGCAGATACTGGGGCGAGGGGATGTACCATTATTATAATGATTATGCCAGTACGCTAGATCGGTATAGAAGTCAAGAGGTGATTTTTAAAAACCCGGTTTCAGGCGTGACTACGGTTTATCCAAAAAACACGGAAACAAATATTCCAAGAGCCATTCTGGGTGATCCTAACCACAATTTAAGTGCCTCAGACAGATTTGTTGAAGACGGTTCTTATCTGAGATTAAAGTCCTTAACGATTGGCTATACACTTCCGAACGCGTTGGTAAGCAGATGGAAAGTGGATAAGCTACGCATCTACATTGGTGGAAAGAACCTTTTGACTTTCACAAAATATACAGGATATGATCCTGAAGTGGCCTCAGACAATGGAGCGAACGGTGGACGTTATAATCTTGTAAGAGGTATTGATGAAATGACGCCATGGGGTATAACATTTGCGAACTCGCGCGAAGTATTTCTTGGAATTCAATGTTCATTTTAGTTCCATTCATTATCATAAAATTATATCATGAAACATACTATATATATATTGGCGTTTTTGGTGTCCGGATCATTATTTTTGTCTGGTTGTAAGCCAAACCTTGATTTGATTAATCCCCAGGAGCTATCGGTTGATACCTACTATAAGACGCCTGAAGAATTGGAAGCGGCTATTATTCCTGCTTATCAGGCAATTGTCGGTCGAACTCAAGGTGGTTATGCAAGAATGCTGTATTATGAATTACTGGCACCAGGTGATGATTTTAATCATACTTTTAAATGGGAACCCATGTACCAGGATACCTATAATACGCCTTCGAGCGATCAAATGCCTGTAGCAACATGGAAGGACTTTTTCAATGGTGTCTTTGCGGCAAATATTGCCTTAGACCGGATTAGCAATTTTACCGGGACGATAGATGAGGCAAGGAAGAACAGGCTTTTAGGGGAGGCACATTTTTTGCGTGCTTTTCATTATATGCATTTGTGTATGTTATTTGGGGAAACCATTCCTTTAATTACAGATCCAGTTAAAAGTAGTGATGAATATTATCCAACGAATGCCACTGCTGGTCAGATTTATCAATTGATTATCGAAGATTTTCAGAAGGCGGTGGAATTATTACCTGAAAGAAGTGTTTTATATTCGAACGCCGCAAATATCGGACGTGCGACCAAGGGGGCAGCCGAGGCATATTTGGCAAGGGCATATATGTATAGACCTATTTTGGAGATCGGGAAACCGGCAGAGTTTGCGAAAGCCCAAGTTCAGTTGAAGAACGTGATAGAAAGTGGTCAATATCATTTAATGAGTAGTTACAGTGATAATTTTAAAGAAGCTACAGAAAATAACGCAGAGTCTGTTTTTGAAGTTCAGATGCATAATGGCACCGGCTGGCTGGGAGACGATTTGTCTGACTCATGGCGTTGGCAAGAAATTGGCATGTTTGACGGAACAGGGGGCGCATGGTGGAATCTGGCACCTAATAAGAAGACTTACGATGAATTTGAACCAGGTGATCCTCGTAAATTTATGACGCTCTGGTGTGACAATGGCGCAAAGTATACGCAAATTGACGGCACAGTGACCGATTACAAGTATTGGATGGCCCATTTGGCTACTAATAAGGATCTTTACGGTACCCGGAAGTATTGTCCTGATGTTCAGGTTGCTGATTTTGATGATGGTATTAACGATAGACTCTTGAGGTATTCCGATGTGTTGTTGATGTATGCTGAATGCCTCAATGAAGCAGGAGACGTACCGGGAGCTAAAAAATACATCAATATGGTGCGCGCCAGGGCAAATGATGTTGTGCCCTCTGAACAACCTCAATTGTGGTACCAGCATTCTCCGGGAACCATTCCAGATGTAGATAAATTACTGGCGAAAGATACCGTAATAAATGGTGTGCGGTTAAATACAATAAAAAATATCATAGCACACGAGCGCTATGTTGAATTCTGTGGTGAATATTTACGTTACTTTGACCTTCTAAGATGGGGTATGGCGGATCCACAATGGCTTGAGCCGTTAAAGAAGATTGGATGGACACCAAGAGCAATGTATTACCCTTTCCCTCAGGCAGAATTGGATAATAATTCTAATCTGAAAGGGAACGCAATGAATAATTAATGATAAAACCTGAATAATTTTGAAGTCATCTGTGATTTTTGGTGGTATATTTATGTTTGTTGTCGCTGGTTTGGGCACTGCGAAGGGCAGGATATTACCCAGCAAAAATTCGCTTTAAATGAAGTACGTTTGCTGGAAAGTCCGTTTTCTGAGGCAGAAAAGGCAGACCTGAAATATATGATGCAGCTGGACCCGGACCGGCTTTTAGCGCCCTACCTCCGGGAGGCGGGGTTACCCGCCAAAGCCCAGCCTTATGGGAATTGGGAAAGTATGGGACTTGACGGGCATACAGCGGGCCATTATTTGACTGCATTGGCTCAAATGGACGCTTCCCTGGGAGATAAAGGATGCAAGGAAAGGCTGGACTATATGATAAGTGAACTGGCCAGATGCCAGGAGCATGGACAAAATGGCTATATAGGCGGAGTTCCAGGTGGTCAGAAGATGTGGGCATTACTCAAGACAGGTGATTTTAGTTTGTTTTATAAAAAATGGGTACCTTGGTATAACCTGCATAAGTTGTTTGCAGGCTTAAGGGATGCATATGAAATCGGTAATAATCAACAGGCCAAAACTATTTTGATAAAACTGAGTGATTGGGCCGTTGATTTGCTTTCCGGGTTATCAGATAAGCAAATGCAAAAGATGCTTCAGACAGAGTATGGCGGGATGAATGAAGTATTTGCGGATGTATATGCAATAACCAGGAGCCCGGTTTATCTTAAAATGGCAAAAAGGTTCAGTCAAAAAGACTTTGTTCACGCCCTCGCAGGTCGGGAAGATAAACTTACAGGACTTCATGCTAATACCCAGATCCCCAAAATCATCGGTTTTGAAAAGATTGCGAATCTGAGTCCTAAGGATACGCTCTATGGAGAAGCCGCAAATTTCTTCTGGAATACAGTGGTTGGAAAAAGGACGGTTTCATTTGGAGGTAACAGTGTAAAAGAGCATTTTAATCCCATTGATGATTTTTCGTCGATGATCGAATCTGTCCAGGGCCCCGAGACCTGTAATAGCTATAATATGCTGAAACTTACGGAAGACCTTTTCCTGTCTAATCCTAGCAGCAGGTATATGGATTATTATGAGAGAACAATGTATAACCACATTTTGTCCACTATAAGAAGGGGTAAAGGGGGATTTGTTTATTTTACACCTGTCAGGCCGCGGGAATACCGCGTGTATTCCGTAGCAGATAATGATTTTTGGTGCTGCGTTGGAACGGGTATGGAAAACCACGGCAAGTATGGCGAAATGATTTATACCCATCAGGGTAAGAACCTTTATCTGAACCTGTTTGTCGCGTCTGAGTTGAACTGGAAAGAGCAGGGCATGCGTTTAACACAGCAAAACCGTTTCCCCTATGACGCCAATACTTCCGTTGATATCAACCTAAAGGAAAATAAGGAATTTACCTTTTATATCCGGAGGCCACAGTGGCTAAGAGGGTCCATGGCAGTGAAGATTAATGGAAAACCTGTTGCAATCACGGTGAATAAGGCTGGTTATGCACAAGTTCACAGGATCTGGCATAATGGAGATTATGTTGAAATAGCGCTTCCGATGAAAGACCGGATGATACCTCTTCCGGATAATTCAGGATGGGTTAGTTTTGAACATGGACCAGTTATTCTGGGGCTGTCACTGATACGACAGATATTGTAAAACCCGAAGGTGATGGCGGGAGGTTTGACCATATTGCTTCTGGTCCACTCTATGACCTTGCTGAGACACCGATACTAAAAGTGGATAGCACGAGTATTCAAAATCTGAAGCTGATCCCCATAAACGGAAAGCCGTTAACTTTCAAAGTTCCACCGTTGGTTTATCCGGCAGGTTATACAGGAAACAAGCACTTAAAACTGGTGCCTTTTTTTGATATTCATGATAGCCGTTATATGATTTACTGGCCGGTTGCACAGAGAGGAGCAGTAAATGAAAGAGAACAGGAGCTAGCCGGACAAGACCATGAAGTCATGAGGATGTCGTTGACTACGATTGACCATGTTACGCCCGGAGAGCAACAACCTGAAATCGATCATGTTATCCAAAGTGAAAATTCAGTATCAGGCATCTTTAAGAACCGGCATTGGCGGTCTGCGGAAAATGGTTATTTTGCTTACAATTTGAAGATGGATTCGAGTGCCAGGTACTTGAGGGTTGCTTATTTTGGAAATAGCACATTACGAGGGTTGAGGATATATATTAACAACAGGCAGCTACCGGAATTGTATGCGAAAACATCAAAAGATGGTGTATTTTACTCCTTAGATTATCCGGTTGATCCAAAATTCAGACAGCTGCCTTCTGTAACCGTGAAATTTGAGGATGTGGAAGGAAAGGGTACCGGCCGGGTTTTCGATGTACGTATTTTGAAGTAATAATTTCATAAATGCACACTAATAAAAGAATTGAAATTTACAAGTATGCAAAAAATTGATCTTTAATGGTTCAAATTTCAGCAACAAGCATTAAAAAATTTTGTTTAAAATTATTGAATTATGCGGGGAATTTTATTTGTAAGCGTTCTTTTTATTTCGGTATGCTGTAATGCGCAAAAGGATGCAATGCTGAGTCTTTGGTACGATCATCCTTCAGGTAATACCTGGGAAAATGCGTTGCCACTTGGCAATGGGAGATTGGGGGCAATGCTGTATGGTAATGTAGATACAGAAAGGATCCAGCTAAACGAAAGCACAGTTTGGAGTGGCAGTCCGAATCAAAATGACAATCCAGAGGCTTTAGCAGCACTTCCCCGGATTCGAAAGCTTATTTTTGAGGGAAGGTACAAAGCTGCTGAAGCACTTACAAATAAATCCATCATAAGCAAATCTTCACAAGGACAAATGTATGAGCCTATCGGGGAACTGAATCTTGCATTTAACCGCAAAGGCCGTTACGTAAACTATACACGGACTTTAAACCTGGACAGCGCAGTTGCATCGACAACTTTTAAGCAAAATGGAGTTACCTATAAAAGGGAGACACTTTCCTCTTTAAGAGATCAGGTAATCGTCATGCATTTGACGGCGGATATAAAAGGAAGTATTTCATTTAAGGCTTATTTTACCACCCCTGAGAAAAATGCCTTGGTTACAGCGGCAGGTCCTGAATTGTCGATCTCAGGAAAAACCATGGATCACGAAGGCGTACAAGGGGCTGTTCGTTATAAAGGGATTGCACGGTTTAAACTGGACGGTGGAAAACTGCAGGCCGGAGATTCCACCCTATCAGTATTAGGGGCGAATGAAGTCACTATTTATATTTCGATTGCAACTAATTTTAAGAATTATCATAATATCCAGGAAGACGAGAATAAGAAAGCGGTAGCCTACCTGGATAAGGCCTATCCCAAATCCTACCTAGATATTTTAAGCACAAATGTTACTGAATATCAGAAATACTTTAACCGGGTTAAACTGGACCTTGGAACCACAAAGGCTGCTAAACTTCCTACCGATGTTCGTCTTAAAAATTTTGCCACGGTTAATGACCCGCAACTCGTAACACTCTATTACCAATATGGACGGTACTTGTTAATTGCATCATCGCAGCCCGGCGGTCAACCTGCAACACTACAGGGGCTGTGGAATAATAAATTATTTCCACCCTGGGACAGTAAGTATACGATTAACATTAATACTGAAATGAATTATTGGCCAGCGGAGAAAACGAATCTCGCTGAAATGCATGAACCGCTATTTGGTATGATCAAGGACCTGTCGGTTATGGGAAAACAGACGGCCCAGGAAATGTATGGAGCCAGGGGATGGATGGCTCATCACAATACAGATCTCTGGCGTTCTACCGGTGCCGTGGATGGCGCATTCTGGGGGCTTTGGAGTAACGGTGGAGGCTGGTTAAGCAAGCATTTATGGGAACATTATCTATATAGTGCGGACAAGGATTTTCTCGCCTCGGTTTACCCCATTATGAAAGGTGCGGCCTTATTTTATGTAGATTACTTGGTGGAGGAGCCTAAACATAACTGGTTGGTTCTTTGCCCCGATATGTCGCCTGAAAATGCGCCAAAAGAGCATCAGGGTGCTTCCATTGATGCCGGGACGACAATGAGTAACCAGATTGTATTTGATGTCTTTAGCAATACAATACGGGCGGCCAAACTCCTCCATAAGGATAAATCGTTTATTGATACTTTAATTGATATGCGGTCCCGTTTGGCACCGATGCAAATTGGACGGTATGGGCAGTTGCAGGAATGGATGGAAGATCTTGATGATCCTATGGATCATCACCGGCACATATCTCAGCTGTTCGGACTATTCCCGTCCAACCAGATATCCCCTTATCGGACCCCCAAACTATTTGGTGCTGCAAAAAATACGCTGATTCAAAGAGGAGACGTTTCAACGGGCTGGAGCATGGCCTGGAAAGTCAACTGGTGGGCACGAATGCTGGACGGAAATCATGCTTATTTATTAATACAGAAGCAATTATCACCAGTGGGTTCAAAGTCCGAAGGTGGTGGTAGCTATAATAATCTTTTTGATGCACATCCTCCCTTCCAGATTGATGGCAATTTTGGCTGTGTATCGGGTATTACAGAAATGCTGTTACAAAGTGATGATGGTGCCGTGAATTTGATTCCGGCTTTGCCCGATCAGTGGTCGAGAGGTAAGGTGAGTGGTCTGCGTGCCATAGGTGGTTTTGAAATCGTTGATTTGGAATGGGATGAAGCGAAAGTTGTCAAAGTTCAGATAAAGTCAAATGCTGGAGGTAACCTGAGAATACGAACGCCTAATGTATTAAAATTTACTGATGGAAGTAATATTTCAATAGCAACCGGCGAGAATCCAAATCCATTTTATCACCTTGAATCGACCGCAAGAGCTATAATTTCACCACAAGCGACCATACAAGAGCCAGTACTAAAAAAAACCGGGCTTTATGACATTGTTACAAAGCCAGGACAGGTTTATTCATTTGTTGCCCGGTAGTATAAAAAGAGGAGAACTCGGCTAAAGAACGGGGACAAATTGATCAGGAGCGGCAACTTATAAAGAATCTATTTTTTAGACCGAAAATAGTAGCTATTCGGCGGAGATAAGACCGTTTGTCCCTGATCCGGAACAAAAAAGTAAAGTTAATCGTTCAGGGATTGAGTCAAAATTTGTATATTTGACCTTGGATCCGTAATTTTAAATGTAAAATGTACATTTTACGCGCGAGAAAGCCTTTTATTTTGTTTGAATTGATTTTTAATTTACCCGAGGAAAAGGCTGTTGGCCTTGTAAATGATTATTTTGAGAAATGTGGTTATAGTGTTTGGGCAATCCCCCGCGTTGAACCGTAAAACTATTTTGAATAAGATTCGTTTGATTGAACGCAGTGTTAATTGATTTAATATGTTCTTCAGGAATAGTCAAGTCCTTGTGCCCTAATATTATTTACTGCATGCTTTTAATGAAAGTGTCGTTGCTGAGTGGGGTCAGATTATGGGCTCGAGGGGGTCTCGTAATTGCCGTGGCAGTAATTTAGGGGAGATGAATGGTCGAATATTGTTGGAAAACATATTACAAGGTTCAGGTTTAAGTATGGGCTAAAATTTTGGTTGGGAAAAGAACAGGAGATCGTGATATTAGTTTTAAATAAAAATTAAAATAGATCGTATTAATGAAAACGTTTTGTACTGCTGTTATACTAATGGCCCTTGGTCTCATTGTATACAACCAGCAATTGCATGGGCAAACCGTCCATTTTAAGACAGCTAATGGCATTAAAGCTGTCGTGAACGGCATAAATGTTGAACTTGAAATCTATAATCCCGGCATTATTAGGGTGATTAAATATCCTAAAGGAAGTGGTTTTCAGAAGCGCAGTCTCGCGGTGGTTAAAAACCCAGATACAAAAGTCCCCAGAAGGATTAGGATAACGGACAGTTCAATACTTCTTGAAACCTCCCGACTGAAGGTAATCTTAAACAAAAAAACCGGAAAAATCAGCTTTTGCAAACTGGACAACGACCTGCTATTGAGTGAAATGGACAATGGAGCCGTTTTTAAGCCCGTAAAAGATGGCGGTGTCGCTACATTTGATGTAAAACAGTCATTTTTATTAGAAAAGAATGAAGTTATCTATGGCTTGGGTCAACAACAAAATGGTCATTTAAACCAACGAGATCAGAAAAATTTATTAGTTCAGGGCAATACCAAAGTGGCAATCCCATTTTTTCAATCGATAAGTGGCTACGGTATTTATTGGGATAATTACGGACCTACCCTGTTTACGGATGATAAAGAGGAAACCTCCTTTGATTCCAAAGTTGGCAACGGTATGGATTATTATTTTATGCAAGGTGATAATGGTGACAGTATTGTAGCTCAGATGAGGTTTTTGACAGGAAAGGTGCCAATGCTGCCATTATGGGTCTATGGCTATAGTCAGTCAAAAGAAAGATATAAAACCCAGTTTGAGCTTATGGATGTCGTAAAAAAATACAGGGCGCTGCATGTGCCGCTTGACGGGATAATTCAGGACTGGCAATACTGGGGTAAGGACAGTAACTGGAATGCTATGCGTTTTGATCACACAACCTATCCAAGACCTAAAGCGATGATAGACAGTGTGCACCAGTTGAATGCGCATATTTTTGTTGTTGCCTGGCCTGGTTTTGGGCCCAAAACCAGGCAGTACAGTGAGTTTAAGAAAAGGGGAATGTTGCTGAATTTTGATACCTGGCCACCAAAAAGCGGTGCTAAGGTGTATGATGTATATGATCCAACAGCCCGAGATATTTATTGGAGATATCTGAATAAAGGTGTTTTTTCTTTGGGTGTTGATGCCTGGTGGCTCGATTCATCGGAGCCTGACCATCTCAATGAAAGAAATAGTGATTTTGATCAGAAAACCTATTTGGGGGTATACAGAAAAGTAAGGAACGCCTTTCCTTTAGAACATATTAAAGGGGTGTATGATCACCAAAGAGCAACCACGTCAGCTAAGCGTGTTGTGATATTGACTCGTTCTGCATTTGCAGGTCAGCAGCGGTTTGCCTCCAACACTTGGAGTGGGGACGTTACTTCGAGTTGGGAGTCGTTTCGTAAGCAGATTCCCGCAGGTTTAAACTTTTCGATGACCGGACTCCCTTATTGGAATACAGATATAGGAGGATTCTTTGCAAATAGCTACATAAAAGGCGGAGGCGCTAAGAATCCTGAATTTCAGGAACTATATACGCGGTGGTTACAGTTCGGGACTTTTATGCCTATGATGCGGTCGCATGGTACCGCTATTCCTAGAGAAATTTATCAGTTTGGCAGTAAAGGTGATACTATTTATGATGTATTGGAAAAGTTTATAAAATTAAGGTATAGTCTTCTGCCTTATATATACAGTACTGCCTGGCAGGTGACAAATAACAATCAGTCTTTTATGCGGGCGTTGGCAATTGATTTTAAACAGGATAAAAATGTATATGATATAGGCGATGAATATATGTTTGGAAGTTCTTTTCTGGTTGCTCCGGTGACCAAGAAGGATGCAAAGACACAGCAGGTTTATTTGCCAGCTGACGCTTCTTGGTATGACTTCTGGACGGGCGTATTGGTAAAAGGAGGTAAGTATATTAATCGGGCTACCCCTATTGGAATTATGCCACTTTATGTCAAGGCTGGAACTATTATGCCCTGGGGGCCGGATGTACAGTATGCGACAGAAAAAAAATGGGATAATCTTGAAATCAGGATTTATCCCGGAGCCGATGCGGATTTTACCCTTTATGAAGATGAAAATGACAACTATGATTATGAAAAGGGGCTATATACGACTATCAATTTTCACTGGAATGATAATCAGCATACTTTAATTATTGGTAACAAAAGTGGGCATTTCCCGGGGATGCTAAATACGAGGAAGTTTAGAGTTGTATTGATGAAACATAAAGGCGGATCCAGCGTGAAGCTGACAAAGAACGTTGATAAGGTGATAAATTATAATGGTGAAAAAATACAGGTGAATTTGTCATTTTAAGGGGGCGTTGTTGTCAATTTAATTTTAAATAAATATAGAAAATGTTGCAATATAGGTTGGATATGGCCGTGTTTATACTGTAACAGGTTTTCGACAAGTGTAGTTGAACATAAACGGACCGTGCTGGTCAATTTGGATAGTCTGGGAGGCGTTGCTCGTATAGATGGATATGGATTTTTGCCATACGGGTCAATTAGTTATTAAAGAAGTTAATTAAGGATCTGATGAACAGAAAAGAGCTTTTATTGTTATTAATGGTTTTATTCTTTATGAAAGTGGTTATGGGCCAACAATATCGGGGCGCATATTACACGCATGTATACCCTAATGTTCTGCGGGAGGTTGGTTACAGTCAAACTGAAATTGATGCTAAAATCAGTCTTGTTTATCATCAATTATTTGAAGGGTCAAATAAGGTATATTTTGAAGTGGGAGATTCAATGGCCTACGTTAGTGATTTAAAAAATCACGATGCAAGAAGTGAAGGGCTTTCGTATGGAATGATGATCGCTGTTCAGTTGGGCAAAAAGAATGTATTTGACCGGATATGGAGGTGGAGTAAAAAATATTTGCAGCACCAGAGCGGCCCAAGAAAGGGATATTTTGCCTGGAGCATCAATCCCAAAACGATGAAGCAGAATTCGCCGGGCACCGCTTCGGACGGAGAATTGTATTTTATTACGGACTTATTATTTGCTTCCAATAAATGGGGGAATACTACAGGAATAGATTATTATAAAGAAGCGCGTTTTATTCTGGACAATATGTGGAAAAAAGACGGGACAAAGGATGGCATTTTTAATATTATCAACATCGAACATAAGCAAATTTGCTTTACACCTGAAGGAAGAAATTATAACTATACAGACCCTTCATATCAATTGCCTGCTTTTTATGAGGTATGGGCTCTATATGCAAATGACGGACATCAACAGTTTTACAAGGACTGTGCAGATACGGCAAGGGCTTTTCTCCATCGTGCCTGTGCTGCACCTACCGGTTTAAATACAGACCTTACCTATTTTTCTGGCCAAGCTTTTGGAACCACCTGGTTAAAACCGGCATTCCGTTACGATTCTTGGCGTGTGCCAATGAATATAGCAATGGATTACAATTGGTTTGGTGTAGATGATATTTGGCAGCGTAATTACGCCGGAAGAATACAATCTTTTTTAAGTCTAAAGGCATTCATACATTTGTAGACCAATATAAGACGAATGGTTCTATACCCGATCAGATTTTGCAAGCTGGTGGGTATAAAAAATTACGGCATTCCTTAGGGCTGATTGCAACAGTCGCATCCACGCACATGATTATAAAAGATAAGTTTAGTTTTGTGAAGGCGTTATGGGGTGCTAAGCTTCTTCCTTACAAGGACGGTTATTTTGATCCTTATTACGACGGGTTATTGTACTTATTTAGCTTGATGCATTTAAGTGGTCAGTATCAACTAATACAACCCGCAATAAATAATCTTGAATAAAGGCTAGCGTGTAATATTGATATTGTTTTAAATCGCTTATTTTTATTACGACGTAATTATTGTAGGTGTCGTTGTAACAATATAATTTTGCAGATCTAAAATTAATTAAATAATTTTATTGCTGCATCCTTAACTATATAAATAACAATAATAATAGCGAGACCAGGTGGGATAACAAAGATAATTTATTTTGGATTTTGGTTTTGCAATCGATTGTAAATGTATTTTTTGGTGATTATCGTGAAGAAAAGATGTTTGTGTCAAGAGATAAGTGAATTTAAATAAATGGAATTGCCTTATCCGAAAACGAAAATTATTTTGTCGCGGGTTTCTCACCAATTCATGTTAAAAAAAATTGTTGTAGTGATGCTTTTATAAATAATAGCCTCTAGCGGCCGGCTTATTTCAAAATACAATTGGCTGCATTGTTTTCAATAATATTGGTAAGTAAAAATTCGTAATCATGAAATTAAAAAAGATTTTTTTCTTTGCTTTAGCCATGATGGCAGGGCAAATCGCCTGGGGTCAAAATACGATAGTGGAGGACTTCCAATCATCTACGTTGAATCAGCCGGGCCAGCAGTATCCTCAGGTAAATTCGCAGGGATATGCCAGGTTTAAAATTAAAGCGCCTAAAGCCAGTAGCGTTCGGGTGAGTCTAGGTTTGGGTGGTAGTGGTGGGACGCTGCTTACAAAAGGTGCGGACGGATTTTTTATAGGCACAACGGCGGGCCCAATGGATGAGGGTTTTCATTATTACCATTTATCTATAGACGGAGGTATTTTTAATGATCCGGGCGCTTTAAATTTCTATGGATCAACGCGTTGGGAAAGTGGCATCGAGATACCTGCGCATGATAGGGATTTTTATGCACTCAAAAATGTTCCACATGGTAACGTACAGCAGATTCTTTTCCCCTCTAAAAGCACCAATAGTCAACGCCGTGCTTTTGTTTATACGCCGCCTGGATATGAGAAAAACACAGCTAAAAAATATCCCGTATTATACCTGCAACATGGTTGGGGGGAAGATGAAACCGCCTGGAGTAACCAGGGACATGCCAATCTAATCATGGATAACCTGATTGCCGAAGGTAATACGATACCATTCCTGATTGTAATGACCTATGGTATGACCAATGAGCTTAAATGGGGTCATATGAAGGACTTTAAAATTGACGGATTTCAGAAAGTACTTGTTGATGAGCTGATCCCTTATATAGATGCTCATTTTCGTACTGTTGCAGATAGGGGGCACCGCGCGATGGCAGGGCTTTCGATGGGCGGCATGGAAACACATGCAATCACTTTGAATAATCCTGATGTATTCTCTTATTATGCTCTACTTAGTGGCGGTGTATATACGCCGGAGGAACTCAAAGGCAAAACAAAACCGGCACTCATCTTTATTAGCTGTGGTAGTCGGGAAAAGCCTGATGGCGTCAAAGGTGCGGTTGCCCAGTTAAAGAAAGCGGGGTATAATGCAGTTTCCTATATTTCTCAGAACACCGCCCATGAATTTTTGACATGGCGCCGCAGTCTCCACGAACTTGCGCCGATGCTGTTTCAAAATAACTAGTTCACCCTTTTCTTATACATTAATGGGAGATATGTAAAAATTCAGTAGCCTGGCAGGACAGATTACAAGATTTGAATTTATAAATTTAAAAGAAAAATATATATTGTGCAGCGTAAAAAAAGCCTTCTTATTGCATTTGGTCTGATGATAATGGCTGTTAATCTCGAGGCCCAAAATCCAATTATCAGGAATCTGTTCACTGCGGATCCGGCTCCTATCGTATATCATGATACTGTTTTTTTATATACGGGTCATGACACTGCCTCCTTAACAGCAACAAATTATAAAATGCCCGATTGGCATGTGTTTTCTTCTACGAATATGGTTGACTGGAAGGATTATGGCCCGGTATTATCCCCACATACTTTTTCTTGGGGGACAGGCGATGCCTATGCCGCCCAATGTATTGAAAGAAATGGTAAATTCTTTTGGTATGTGGCAACATTTCATAAAAAAGACAGCAACAGTAATGGTGGTGCTGCGATTGGTGTAGCTGTCTCTGACCGTCCTTCCGGACCTTTTAAGGATGCCATAGGCAAGGCACTGATCGTAAATGAGATGACCACGGATATGAAATACGGCTGGGATGATATTGATCCTACCGTGTTTATTGACGATGACGGGCAGGCCTATCTTTTCTGGGGCAATGGTAGCTGTAAGTGGATTAAATTAAAAGACAATATGATCCAGGCAGATAGTCCGATCAATACTTTCAAGCCGAAGAACTATATTGAAGGACCTTGGGTTTACAAAAGAAATGGCCTTTATTATCTATTGTATGCAGGCGCAGGTACCAAACCGGAAATGATTGAATATTGTACGGCTCCGACTATTAAAGGTCCATGGACATATCGTGGCATCATAGAGGGGAATGTCACCAACAGTTTTACTACACATCCTGGTGTAATTGACTATAAAGGCAAATCTTATTTTTTTTATCATAATGGCAGTTTGCCAACAGGTGGTAGTTACAGGAGGTCAATTTGTATTGATTACATGCATTATAATCCAGATGGGACTATACAAAAAGTTATACAGACAAAAGAAGGGGTGGCGCCTGTTAAGTAATATGTTGACTATACTTAACAACTTTAGCAATATAGAATCATGAATTAGGCTTTCATTTCCGGTAATATGGCAATTTGTTTTAAATGGAATAATACTTTTATAATGAAAAGATTTAATGAGTTGACGTGGATATTCTGTTTTGTTTCAATCTTGTTGAGTTGTGCTGTATCGGCTCAAACAGTATGGCTGGATCAATTGGATCTTAGTGCTGCTACGCAGGGATATGGAACCCCTGGTAAAAACAAAACCGTTGATGGTGGGAAATTTATGATCGCTGGAAAGACCTACGAGCGTGGGTTTGGCTCCCACGCTGTTAGTTCCTTAGAGATACTATTGGACAAAAAAGTAAAATCGTTTTCAGCCTTGGTTGGTATTGATGATGAAGTGAAAGGACATGAGTCGGCTGCTGAATTTCAAATAATTATAGATGGTAAACGAGCATGGTCAAGTGGTATTATGCACTTGGGGGAGCCTGCGAAACTTTGTAATGTCGTTCTTGTTGGTGCAAAGAAGTTAAGGTTGGTCGTAACTGACGGAGGCAATGGAAATTTTTATGATCATGTTGATTGGGTCGATGCGAAATTTGAAACAGAAGGAGTAACGACATTGCAAACCTTTAATCCAATTTCGGATGTCTCGTATATTCTTACGCCGAAGCCTCCGGCTACACCCAGAATCACAGGAGCTAAAGTCTTTGGAGTGCGCCCAAGGTCTCCATTTCAATTTCTTGTAACGGCGACGGGCTTAAGACCGATGAAGTTTTCAGTTGAAGGCCTTCCCAATGGATTAAAAATTGATCAGAATTCAGGTTTGATCACTGGAGTGCTTTCTTCGCCCGGTACATATACCGTTAAATTGAAAGCGATGAATGGGAAAGGGGAAGCAGGAAGGACCCTCCGAATTGTTTGCGGTGATCGTATTGCACTAACTCCCCCAATGGGTTGGAATAGTTGGAACTGTTTTGCGAATGAAGTTTCGGCAAATAAGGTAAAGCGTGCCGCTGATGCCATGGTAAAGACAGGACTGATCAATCACGGTTGGACATACATTAATATTGATGATTTTTGGCAAAATCACCGTGACGCTGAGGACACCACCTTGCGAGGCATATTCAGGGATGAACATGGCTACATTATTCCAAACAGCCGTTTTGATAATATGAAAGGTCTGGCTGATTACGTACATTCTTTAGGATTGAAGATCGGTCTGTATTCAAGTCCAGGTCCCTGGACCTGCGGAGGCTGCGCAGGTAGTTTTGGATACGAGAGGCAGGATGCTGAGAGTTATGCCAGATGGGGTATCGACTATTTGAAGTATGATTGGTGTAGTTATGGGAATGTAATTGATGGATTGCCTGAGAATGACCCTTATACAGTTTCATCATTATCATATAAGGGGGGAGATAAATTAAGTACAGCAATAAGGCCTTATAAGATCATGGGTGATTATCTTCGTCAACAACCGCGTGATATCGTATATAGTCTATGCCAATATGGTATGTCAGATGTTTGGAAGTGGGGAGATTCGGTGAATGGGAATTGCTGGCGCACCACAAATGATATAACTGATACCTGGGCTAGCGTTAGTCAAATAGCACTTAGTCAGGATCAGGCTGCAGCATACGCAAAGCCAGGTAACTGGAATGATCCTGATATGTTGGTAATCGGTACTGTGGGTTGGGGACATCCTCATAAGAGTAAGCTTCGTCCTGATGAGCAATATTTACATTTTAGCCTCTGGTGTCTCTTTTCTGCACCATTGCTTATCGGTTGCAACCTGGAACAACTGGATGCATTTACCTATAATCTGCTTACTAATGATGAGGTGATTGACGTCGATCAGGATCCTCTTGGCAAACAAGCAATTTGTGTGCAAACAATTGGAGATTTACATATATTTGAAAAGGAACTTGAAGACGGGAGCTCTGCTGTTGGGTTTTGTAATTTTGGATTAGACTCGGTTGATATTAATTATCGTGATTTTAATAAGTTAGGAGTAGCCGGCGTTCAAATGGTTAGAGATCTTTGGAGGCAAAAAAATATAGCTACGATTTCTACAGCTAAAGAGGCCCTTTCTCTGAAAATTCCTGCTCACGGCGTTCTCCTTTATAAGTTTTCCAGAGTACGGAAAAATTGAGTGGCGAATAAAATGACTTACCTTTTTAGGCCTATCTTTTCTGGGGCAATGGCAGCTGTAAGTGGATTAAATTAAAAAGCAATATGACCCAGTCAGATAGTCCGATCAATACTTTCAAGCCGAAGAACTATATAGAAGGATCTTGGGTTTACAAAAGAAATGGCCTTTATTATCTATTGTATGCAGGTGCAGGAGCCAAAACCGGAAATGATTGAATATTGTACGGCTTCGGCTATTACAGGTCCATGTACTTATCGTGGCATCATAGAGGGGAATGTATGTTATCAACAGTTTTACTACACATCCTGACGTAATTTACGATAAAGGCATATCTTATTTTTTTATCATAATGGCAGTTAGCCAACCGGTGGTGGTTACTGGAGGTCAATTTGTATTGATTACATGCATTAAAATCCAGATAGGACTATACAAAAAGTAATACAGACAAAAAAAGGGGTAGCGCCTGTTAAGTAATTTGTTGACTATACTTCTAACTGGATAACTTTAGCAATATAGAATCGGGAATTAGGCTTTTATTACCGGTAAAATGGCAAATTGTTTTAAATTTAATAATACTTTTATAATGAAAAGATTTAATGAGTTAACGAGGATATTCTGTTTTGTTTCAATCTTTACAATCATGACCGTTAACAGCCATGCGCAAAACCCAATAATTCAGACCAAATATACAGCTGATCCGGCTCCACTTGTTTATCATGATACTGTATTTCTATATACTAGTCACGATGAAGATGATGCTTTTGGGTTTAAAATGCATGACTGGTTGCTTTATACATCGACAGACATGGTTAACTGGACGGATCATGGCGTGGTGGCCTCACTCAAAGATTTCAAATGGGTGCCTTATGATAATGGCGCATGGGCGCCGCAATGTGTACAACGAGACGGGAAATTTTATATGTATTGCCCTATGCCGGGTGGTGTAGGTATCGGAGTCCTGGTTGCCGATAGTCCTTACGGACCGTTCAAGGATCCGCTTGGGAAAGCACTTATTAAGCATGGGGCTGAAGACATAGACCCGACTGTATTAATTGACAACGACGGGCAGGCTTATCTCTATTGGGGGAATCCCAATCTTTATTATGTTAAACTTAATAAAGACATGATTTCTTATTCAGGATCTATCATCAAGGACAGTTCAATCGCGAAAATAAAAGGACAGGCTGATCCGTTTCACTATCAGGAAGGACCATGGGCATATAAACGTGGCGGCCATTATTATATGGCGTATGCGTCTACATGTTGTCCTGAAGGCATTGGTTATGCTATGAGTAATAGCCCTGTTGGACCATGGAAATATAAAGGGATGATTATGGATGGGACCAGCAGATCTAATGGCAATCATCCGGGCATTATTGACTATAAAGGGAACTGTTACGTTTTTGGTTTTAGTTATAATTTGATGAAGCAAAGGATGTCAAAGCACTATGAGCGGAGATCTGTATCTGTCCAGAAAATAACTTATAATGAGGACGGTACAATCCAAAAGCTACCTTTTTGGACAGAAAAGGGCGTAACTCAAATCGGCACTTTAAATCCTTATAATAGGGTAGAAGCTGAAACCATAGCCTTTAGCAAAGGACTTAAAACTGAGAAAGCTTCGGAGTGGGAAAGGAACATTTCATGGGATAAAGGGAAATTGATCGCAGACCGGTTATTTGTAACCTCTATTAATAACGGAGACTATATCAAAGTGCAAGGCGTTGATTTTTCAAAGGGAGCATCCTCAATTGACATGAATATTGCATCCTTAAATGGTGGAAAGATTGAAATTCGTGCTGACGGCATTGGGGGCGGCTATTGGGTATTGTTGTCATAAATTTTTCTGCGCAGGGTGATGTCTGGAAAACCTTAACGACACCAATTGAAAATATAAGGGGAGTTCACGATTTATTTTTTGTGTTTAAGGGCAATAACGATCTTTTTAATTTTGACTGGTGGAAGGTTAATAAGTAACCTGAGTTTCGCGCCTAGTACTAACTTATATAAAATATTATAAAATATATGGTGACAGCGGCGATTATGGCCCTAATGGTGTCTATACAATCAAATTGGTTTCGGCTCCTGACTTTACTCAAAATAAAATAAATAGAACAATTCCCAGAAAGGTATCACTTACTTGTAAGAGAAAGGCGCTATAAATCATTAGCGCCTTTTCTTATAAATAATGTTTCGTAAATACCGATAGTTTTTTAAAAATCCACTTGGGTTCTTGGCCATTTATTGAAGTTAGCCGCTTTTCTCCCATTTTGTATGATTACTCACTCTTGATAGCCAAACTTGCATCAGCCAATCCTTTTGCATGTACTGTTAAATGGATATCGCCCTTTGCTCCCCGCTCACTTTTAATCACCACCAAGGCCTTACCTTTCCAAGCTTTGCGTGAAGTGGCATTATAGGGAACTGGATCTTGCAGATTGGCATTATCTACTCCTATAATGGATCCTGGCCCTTTAATATCAAAAGAAAGCAAATCCTCGGCACTTGGTTGGATAATCCCATTCTTATCTACAAGTTCCACTTTCACATAGGACAAATCCTGCCCATCCGCTGCAATATGATCCCGATCCGCCTTTAAAATTATCTTGGCTACCTTATCTGCCGTTCTGAGTATCTTCGCGTCCACTTCTTTCCCATTTTCAATGCCAACCGCTTTTAACACGCCTGCCTGATAAGGCACGGTAAATAAGGCCTTAAAAGCAGAGGATTCGTTGGTCGATTTTTCCCCGATTAATTGGTCATTTAGAAATAGTCTTACTTTTGGATATCTGGAATAGACTTCTACCTCGATGTTCTTACCTTCAAATCCAGGCCAGGTCCAGCTCTCCCAAGTCGGCCAAACCGCCCACTGTGTTAATTTAATCTCGCCATTTTTGGGATTAGGCTCCCTGACAGCTAAGTAAAGCTGCTGTTTATCACTATATAGTAAACTTCTGTAATAGGAGATCGGTTTTCTATCCCCATCATATCAATGTCTCCGCAGTAGGACCCATGCCAGGGAAAAAGATTACGTTCCCAAGGTTCTCCAGTCGGTTCACCAGGATAATAATACCGTCCAATACCGGATTCTCCCAGATAATCCAAAGAAGTCCAAACAAAATCACCAATAATATAGGGATGGGATTCTACCAGCTTCCAATTGGCATATGCATCTCTCGGGTAAGACTCCGTCTGCACGATAATCCGGGAAGGAACTCTGGCATGATCTGCCTCTGCCCGATGCAATTGATAATTATAACCAGCCACATCATGCACTGCCATCAATGGATCAAAGATTTCCCAGTCTTTATCCCAGGTCGTCATGGCAGAAGTGACAGGTCTTGTATTATCCATTCGTTTTATTTCATCAGATAGCATTTTGGCAGTTTTAACCGCTTGAGGTTCTTTGCGTTCAATAATCTCATTGCCAATGCTCCACATGATAACACTCGGATGGCTCCTATCGCGAAGAACCATAGCATCCAGGTCTTTTTTCCACCACTTATCAAAATACAGGGCGTAATCATATTTGTTTTTACCGGTTCGCCATCCATCAAAGGCTTCATCAATCACCAAAAGCCCTAATCTGTCACATGCATTTAGAAAAGCTGTTGAAGGTGGATTATGGGCAGTACGCACTGCGTTAAAGCCAGCTTTTTTCAATAACTCAACCTTTCTTTCCTCGGCCCTGTCATAAGCCGCTGCACCAAGGCAGCCGTTATCATGGTGTACACAACCCCCATTTAGTTTTACCGCCTGTCCATTAAGTTCAAATCCTTTGCTGGGTGTAAATTGAATGGAACGGATGCCAAAGGATTTTTCTATCTGCTGCAAACTAGGTTTTCGATTCCCCTCCAATGTTGTAAGTTCAATCCTCGCAGTATAAAGGTTCGGGGATTGCAGCCCCCAAAGTCTGGGGCGTTGTACTTCTATTGTTTGTATAATTGCCGTATCTGTTCCGGGGGCTATTTTGATCGTCATCGGTTTATTAGTTGCTGCATGTCTGCCACGGGTATCCACAATGGTCGTTCCTACAATCACTGTGTGGACTTGCTTATCTGTATTGCCTACCGATGTTTCAATTTGAACTGTAGCTATCTCAGCTGAGACCTTAGGAGTGGTGATATACACGCCCCAATGTTTAACATGAACTGGATTTTTCAAGTCCAGCCAAACATGACGATAAATGCCCGATCCTGTATACCACCGGCAATTTACCTGGCTGGAGTTATCCACTCTAACCGCAATTAGGTTGTCGCCGCCAAATTTAAGATAGGGCGTCAAATCATAATCAAACCCAGTAAACCCATAAGGATGTATGCCTAAAGAGTGCCCATTAATAAAGACCTCGCTGTTCATATAGACACCCTCAAAATAAATGGACAATTGTTTCCCTTTCCAATCCTCGGGAACTTTGAATGTTTTACGATACCAGCCAATACCAGTTGGAAAAAACCCTCCGGCACTTCCAGAAGGATTATTTTTATCTATTTTGCCTTCTATACTCCAGTCATGTGGTAAATCCAATATCCGCCAACTACGGTCATTAAAACCAGGATTGTTTGCATCCGAATAATCGCCTAATGCAAAATGCCAAGCATTATCAAACAACTCATGCCCGAATCCTTGTTGCAGGTTTTGCGCATTTACCTGGGAAACCAAGCCCCAGCATAACAACAATGCAAAGAAATAATGGCGCCAATTGCTCGATAGCTTATTACTGCTTAACATAAAACGATTTTAATTAGTTATTAATCAGAAAATAATTTTAAAAATACTATGTATAATTACGGTCTCACTCTAAGCATATTCAAACACTTAAACAAATATATGTAATTTAGACAATAATTATTCTTTTAAAGAATCAATTAATACTTCGGCCTAATGAGACGGATATTTGCCTAAAGATATCCGCGAACGTAGTCCAAACATTGAGCAATGTCTGATCTATGTGCAATTGCTCCTTATCAATAAAGGATTTAGCGTTGCAGTTTACGGATGTTTGCGTTAATGCAAACAGATTGGTTTTCAGATAAAATCCCGACAACATTAACCGGATATCCAGATGTGTATATATCCGAATATTATGCCCTTCTGGATTAGTCACATTTTGGCCTTTCTCATTAATGTCTGGCACAGGCAAGATTTTATGCTTACAAGATGCTGGGTCTGCCTTCCAACTTGATTTCAAGGCAATGATAATAAATGAGGCACAAGCTGAAACAAACTTGTGATCACCCACCCAATCATTGTCACCAGGATCCTCCCACGTAGGCAATTACTTTCGTCATATGAGAAGCCTTACTCGTCTGTACAATTGGGTAATTTGACCCAAAACCGTACAGTAGGTGTTCGGATTTGAGACACTATGGTGAAATAACTAATTTATAATTCTCGGATTTTAAACGGATACTGTAATGGCACTTTATTAGATGCCTCTGAATCTAAATAATTTCATATGCTGACGGGATACAATATCAAAGTTGCCTGGCGTAGCTTAAAGAGGCACAGGTTTTATAATTTTCTAAATATTCTGGGACTGACACTTGGCATGGCCACCAGTATATTGGTATTGATATGGGTACATTTTCAGTATAGTTTTGACCGCTTTCACCAGCAAGCGGATCAGATTTACCGGTTAAATACCACGCTTACCTCTGAAGATGGCCCAATGACTTGGGGGAAGGCGCCCAGTGGCCTGCCTGTATTAACCAAAGGCATATCAGGCATTCAGGATTACGTACGGATGCGATCCTGGGATGACCAGCTGGTCTCAACGGTAGATAAAACGAACATCACAGATGGCAATCATGTTGCCTATACGGATCCAACATTTTTATCGGTGTTTGACTTTCCATTACTTTATGGCAATAAGCAGGGCTGTCTAAATGATATTAATTCCGCGGTAATTACCCATCAACTGGCCCTGCAATTATTCGGGCAAGACCAGGTTGTCGGCCGTCAGATCAAATATTTTGGGGATATCTATAAGATTACGGCTGTATTGAAAGACTTCCCGAAGAATTCAACTTTGCAGTATCAGGCGTTTTTCCCCATGAGCGCCTTTGCCAGGCGTATATTGGCAGAAGGCTCGGTAAAGGATCCAAATTTTGTGGAAAGTAACGTGGACAGGATTGCTTTTGATGATTATTTGGTATTAACACCGACTGCACATCCCGCTCACGTAGCTGCCGCCATTTCTCAAAATTATGCCCGGCAAAAGGATAATTCAATGACTTTTTCGCTGCAGGCGTTAAGGGATTTGCATTTAGTCGGAGCTGATGGGAACCCTTCCGATTTAAGGATGGTTCAAATGCTGCTGCTGGTGGTGATCCTCGTGCTTATCGTTGCCTGTATCAATTATATGAATCTGAAAACGGCCAGATCTTTAACCCGGCTGAAAGAGGTTTCTGTCCGTAGGATAAATGGTGCTACAAAAGCGAGCCTTTTTAAATTGTTTATGACAGAAGCCATCCTACTCTTTTTATTGTCTGCAGTATTTGCGCTTATTTTGGTGTACGTATTATTGCCCTTTGTAAGCCAATTTACCGGTGCTGCTTTAAACGTGGTCAGCACAGATGTGACAACCCTTGGGATTATGGCGGCAGTATTAACGGGCACTTTCGCCGTTGCGACGGTTTTCCCAGCTTATCTATTATCAGCTTTGCAGGCAGTTACAGGGCTTAAAACAGGGGCAAAAGAAGGCCGGTTTGGCAACATCAGAAAGGGCCTGGTTACCCTGCAGTTTTGTGCTGCCTTTATATTGCTGATGGGGGCCATTGTGATCCACCGGCAAATGCATTTTATCGCTTCAAAGGATATTGGCTATGATAGAAGTTATGTGTTTGTTGCACCAATGACAAGTAATATGGTAGATAAAGAAACAGCCATGGAAGCAGAACTATTAAAGTCCACCGCTGTTCAGGCAGTAGGCGTATCCGATGCATACGATTTGTCCAATGTTCAAAATGTCACCAGTAATGTTAAGTGGCCCGGAAAATCTGAAAAAGATAATACCCTGTTTTCCGGCATCTCCGGGGATCAGGCTTTTATTGCGGCCATGAAATTCCATTTTGTTGCTGGCGGGAATTTTACCGGCCAACCTTCCGACAGCAATAAAATAATGTTGAACGAAGTGGCTGCCCGGCGCATGGGGCTGCAGCCGCCCTATGTGGGACAAATACTGCGCTATAACAATAAAAAGGCGGCAGTCGTTGGAGTCGTTAAGAATTTCAATTATGCCCCATTGACTAAATCCATCGGACCTTTAATAATAGAAAGTGGCGGGTTTAAAAACATATTATATGTAAGAACAAGTGCGGCGCATGCTTCGCAGGCGCTCAAAGAAACCGAAAGGCTTTATAAGCTTTATTCCGGCGGTGCTCCCTTTAGTTATAATTTTTTGGATAATAATTTTGCGGATAAATATATGTCGGAGAACAAGGCCAGCGGTTTGTTAAAAGGGTTTTCAATGGTCGCGCTGGCTATTTCCTGCTTGGGCTTATTTGGGTTGGCTACTTATATGGCTGAAGTAAAGAAAAAAGAGATCGGCATCCGAAAAGTTTTGGGTGCAAGTGTAGGACAACTCACCGGCTTGATAACCAGCCAGTTTTTACGGCTGGTGCTTTTAGCTGTAGTTATAGGAGCACCCATTGCCTTTTATATTACCGCCCGCTGGCAAAGTCATTTTGCTTATAAGGTGCCCGTTGGTCTTTTAACTTTTATCATTGGTGCCATTATCATTATTGCGATAACTGTAATAACCACCCTGTTCATCGCACTAAAATCAGCTCGTACAAGCCCGGTCAGCAGCCTCAAGGCGGAATAACACCTTGCTACATAGCTGATAAAATTATAACTGAGTAATAGAATATCTACAATGCAAGGATCATGTCATGCCAGGTTACGCCACCATGGTTGGAACCGCTAATGCCCGCATCTTTAAAGGCAAAGCGCTGGTAAAATGCCACCAAGTCGTTTTTGCAGGTTAGCGTAATGCCGGCAGCGCCCACTGCTTTTGTTTGTTGAATGGTTTCGCTGAGAAGCCTACTGGCATACCCTTTTTGCCGATAAACGGGTGCAACGGCCAGCCCCAGCACGGCTAACCATTTGCCGTTTGGGTCATGAAGCGCAGCATTATTAAACATTTCGTCCAAAATCTTAGGGTGATTGGTGCGCATGCCTCCAATAAAACCCAGGATCACTTTGTTGTTAGGCTTCATACTGTCTGTTGTCTCCAGCACCCAATACTGATCCGGGTGTACCTGCAGCCGTCGCGAAAGTGATGGATAGGTCGCCGCTTCCTTTTGCGGAAAACTGGCACATTCTATAGCGTAAATTCTATCTAAATCCGTGTATGTTGCTGTTCTGATTTCCATTTTTATTGATTCGTGATGACAAAAAAGCTGGGCACAACAGTTCATATTTGCCATTACGGCGTTAGTGCCGCTTCGAACAAAAATAAGGAAGTTTCCCCGACTGATTGATGGTGGGGCTAGGTTCCACGCTAAGGGCCGCAAATAAGGGCTTGCCCGTTATCCATGGGAACAGGGTTGCGGTGCCCGAGTCTTCTGGCGGCCGGTTAACCCAACCAGATAGTACATGGCTTTAATTTTATATAAAAAATAGTATATATGACTAAAACTGGTGCAATGAGACCTGTAAATAAAGACTTAGGTAAATTATTTTTACAGCAATCGCCTCAAAATCGTTAAATTTACCGACTGAAAAGTCGAAAATGGCAACATCCAAACCGATTATAACAACAGCTTTTAGCTATGAAACGCTCGAAGAAACACTGGATATTAAAAGAAAAAGTGCCCGGTTAGCCATTGGAATTCCCAAAGAAGTGGCCTTCCAGGAAGATCGCATTGCCCTGATTCCGGAGGCAGTCAGTGTACTTGTGGGCAATGGCCATCAAGTGATTATTCAGTCAAAGGCGGGTGAAGGCAGTAAATTCAGTGATAAGGATTATAGTGAGGCAGGCGCTAGAATTACACACGATCCAGATGAAGTTTTTAAACAGCCAATGCTGATCAAGAGCGCACCTATTACTTTATCCGATCTGCCAAAACTTCAAAAAGGGCAGATTATCATGAGCCCTATCAATCATTCCTTGATTCAACGAGAGATTTTAGAGGAACTCTCCAAAAAGAAAATCACCACCCTTGGCTTTGAGATGCTGAAAGACGACAGTGGCACTTTTCCAATTGTCCGGTCTATGAGTGAGATTGCAGGCAGTGCAGCCATGCTCTTGGCTGGCCAGTTTTTGGCCTGTTCCAATAATGGCAAAGGCGTACTGCTGGGAGGCATCAGTGGAATACCACCGACTAAAGTCATTATCATCGGCGCAGGTGTTGTTGGAGAATTTGCGACCAGGACGGCACTTGCGCTGGGCGCCTCTGTCAAAGTCTTTGATAATAATGTGTACCGGCTCAAGCGGTTGCAAAATAATCTGGGTTTCCGGGTCTGGACAAGTGTCATTGAACCTAAGATTCTGGCAAAGCAGTTGAAAACCTGTGAAGTGGCTGTAGGGGCACTTTCCAGTGAAAAAGGCCGTGTGCCTATTGTCGTATCAGAGAATATGGTCGCCAAAATGCGCCCGGGGAGTGTGATCCTGGATGTCTGCATTGACCGGGGTGGCTGTTTTGAGACCAGTGAACTGACCTCCCATGAGGAGCCTATTTTCAGAAAACACGATGTGATCCATTACTGTGTGCCCAATATAGCCAGTGGGTTTGCCCGCACGGCCAGCCATGCTATATCCAATGTATTAATGCCTATGCTGCTGAAAATAGCAGATGAAGGTGGACTGGATTCTATTCTCTGGCACAATTTTAACCTAAGAAACGGTATTTATATGTTTAAGGGTCAGGTGACCAATTTTTACCTAAGTGAAAGGTTTAACCTAAAGTATACGGATCTAAACCTGCTGCTGGCTACCAGCAGGCGGTAGCCCCCTATCCTTTCTTTTTGCTCACCGTATTGTGTATTCAAAGGAAAAGAATCAATAATTTCTCCCCTATATTTTAAACAAAATGCTAAAGCCAAGGTCAAAGGCCTTAGTTCTAAAAGCTTCCTTTGGAATCTGTGGCGAAAATAAAGGGCTTTTAGAATTATTCGCTATTTTGTGGCCGCAACTCCGACCAGCAATCTCACTAAAAGGGGTTCAACTGAGAATTATGATGAGAAAATGGTGTTTTTTGGTAATGTGCCTCCCTCTGTGCCTGGTTTCCAGTGCACAAGGGGATGCTGCTGCCTGGAACACAGCTTTTCAAAAGGCCAAAAATGAACTCAAAGGCCTGGCCGGAAAACCGGCCGAGGCATATGTAGCCACTGGCCGCTCCCTGGAAGAACTGGCCGTACAAAATCCCGGTAATCCGGAAGTCTGGTATTTTTTAGGTAATGCCATTGATAAGTTCAATACTTCCAGTTTAGAGAATCTGCATGCCTCAAAACTTGCCCTGGCCAGAAGGGCATCTGATTGTTTTGTCAACAGCATTGATTTATCCGATAGTAATACATATACAGGGGATAAGATACTATTTGATCCTCACACTAAAATCTTGTCTGTCTGGGGAGCCCAGGCAGAGAGATATCTGAGTGCCGGCGATAAGGATTCTGCTATCTGGTGCCTGCAACAGGCAGAGGCCTATGGCGGTGTGAATGCCAGTGTGAGTGCTTATTTTAAGCAGGTCCTGGATGAATGCACTGACAGTGCTTATTTATTTACCAATGGAGATGTGTATTTTTACTATATTTCTTATTTGCAGCTGGTAGAAAATTATAAACCGCATGTACATTGTATCAGCCTGAACTTCTTGAATACCCAGTGGTATCCAGAGTATCTACGCAAAAAAGGATCCCTGCATTTTGCTTTCGGGAAGGAGGAATTGGCTAAAATTCGTTCCAAAAAATGGAAACAGGAATCATTTACCGTGCAAAACAAAGCAGGAATAGGGGGCGATACGGCTATCGTTTGGAAAGCGACCCCCAAAGACGATAGTTATATGCTGCGCAGCGATATAATTTTGAAAGATTTTCTACAGGAAAATGGGTTTAAAAGCGATGTATATTTTGCAGCTGATGTGCCGGAAAATATGCGACTCTATTTGGGTGTAGACAACTATGCAGCACTCCAGGGACTGACCTTGAAAATCGTTCCCAACTGGAGAGCCACCTCTTTGAACTATCTGGAAAACCGCCTGGCGATGCTCAATGAACTTTCTCCTGAAGATGACGGCGACTTCACTTTTAATAAAGATAATATACAGGTCTTAAACAATTACCGCTTTGCCTATACTGCAGCGGCAGATTTGGCCATGAGCCAAAATCAACTCAAAGCTGCTGAAAACATACTTTTATTTGAGGAGAAAAAATATCCTGAGACGCTATTACCTTTCTATGCCGATGCGACCCGTAAATGGTTTGACGGGTTTAAAGAGAAGATTTTAACGGCCGCCGCCGACCATTAAAAAATTAAAATTTCCGCATCAAAAATAATCTGCTATTTTCGCTGCACAATCTATGATAACAGGTGTCAAATGCGCACGTGGTGTTAAAATAACGCAAACATTTATAATGTGTAAATAATTATAAAAAACTGTTTTGTTATTTCACTATATTTAGCGTCACTTTGCATCTTCAACACAATAAACGCAGCAAAAAAAAGAATGGGACTTTTTAATTTTTTTACACAGGAAATAGCGATGGATTTAGGCACCGCTAATACCTTAATTATTCATAATGAAGAAATTGTGGTAAACGAGCCCTCCATTGTGGCCCTGAACCGCAATAACCCTAAAGAAGTACTGGCTGTTGGTAAGCGTGCCTTACTGATGCACGAAAAGACCCATGAAAGTATTAGAACCGTGCGTCCACTCAAAGATGGTGTCATTGCCGATTTCAACGCCGCTGAGTTGATGATACGGGAAATGATCAAAATGATCCATCCAAAAAAGCCTTTATTCCCACCCAGCTGGAGAATGATGATCTGTATTCCTTCCAGTATTACGGAAGTAGAGAAAAGAGCTGTAAGAGACAGTGCGGAACAGGCAGGTGCAAAAGAAGTTTATTTGTTACATGAACCCATGGCAGCCGCAATCGGTATTGGTATCGATGTGGAAGAGCCGGTGGGCAATATGATTATTGATATTGGCGGTGGTACCACAGGAATTACGGTGATTGCACTGGCAGGGATTGTCTGTGATCAGAGTATCCGTATTGCCGGAGATGAATTTACAGCAGATATCATGGAAGCGCTCAGGCGCTATCACAGTCTGCTGATTGGTGAGAGAACAGCTGAACAGATCAAAATCCAGTTAGGCGCTGCCATGAAAGACCTGGACAACCCGCCCGATGACCTCCCGGTCAATGGTCGTGACCTGGTCACAGGTATCCCTAAGCAGATTATGGTCAGCTACCAGGAAATTGCAGAAGCACTCGATAAAAGTATCTTTAAAATAGAGGAAGCCATATTAAAAGCCTTGGAAACGACCCCGCCGGAACTGGCAGCAGACATCTATCGCCGCGGTCTTTACCTGACAGGTGGCGGTGCTTTACTGCGTGGCCTGGACAAAAGGCTGGGACAGAAAATCAAATTACCCGTCCATATTGCTGACGATCCACTGAAAAGTGTGGTGCGTGGCACGGGTATTGCCCTGAAGCATTATCAGCGTTTTCCCTTTATTATGCGCTAATCCGGCTGCCGAAGGTAGCTATGGGATTAAAGCCATCCAGAAATTAATTTACCCAACAGGCAGGTTAAAAACCTGCCTGTTGGGTAACGGATAGCGGCTAATAATAGGCGCCATTAATTTTTAGGGCGGCCCTGCAATTAGAACATAACTTAAGGTTATTCAGATGACTGTATAAGTTTTGATGAAGCAGTTAAGGTGGAAATCGTATTTTTGGCCCCTAACCGATACGGAGCGGTCAGACGACAGGTTAGAACATTACCCAGCTTTGGTTATTAGTACTTATTAGACGAGGTAGGACGTGAAAAATATATTTTTATTCATAAGGCGATTTTTTACCTTCTTTATGTTCCTGATATTCCAGGTGCTGAGTATCTCGTTTTTGGTAAATTATAATAAGACCTACGAGGCTGCCTATTCCAATACGGCACATGCGGTGACCGGAGATATTCAGAAAAAATACAATAACATCCAGTACTTTTTCGACCTGAAAAGTACCAATAAGCACCTGGCTGCAGAAAATGCAGCGTTGCGCAGCGCTTTATCCGCTTACGTCAGAAACGCAGATTCCCTGCATTTGAATAATATCTATACCTTAATCGATACGACTAGTGTGGACACCGCTGGCACTGTCCGAAAATACCATTATTATATGGCCAAGGTGGTCAGCAATTCGCTGAGTAACGAAAATAACTATATTACCATTGAAAAGGGTGCTAAACAAGGGATTCAGAAGGATATGGCGGTCGCCGGTCCGAATGGTATTGTAGGGCATGTCGTAGCAGTTAGTGATAATTATAGCCTGGTTATGAGTCTTTTGAACCATAAAAGCCGTGTCAGCGGCATGCTGAAAAAAGGCTTTATGCCAGGGCTAGTTGAGTGGGATGGAAAGGATCCCAGGTTCCTTACCTTTAGCAATATTCCCAAAAGAACAAAATTGGCCAAAGGAGATACAGTAGTTACGAGTAATTATTCAGATAATTATCCCGAAGGTCTTATGATTGGCCGCGTGGTAACCATCAGTCAGGAAGATCCTTCCAGTAATTACTATCAGATAAAGCTACTGGCTGCGACCGATTTTCGGACGCTACAATATGTATATGTAATTAAAAATGATTTTAGTAAAGAACAAAAAGAAATAGAAACGAAAGCCCAGAAATAGTCCATGAGTGTACTGATGAAAAACATATTGCGGTTTATTTTCTTTATCCTGATACAGGTATTTGTATTGGATAAGGTGCCGCTGCTGCATCAGTATCTAAAACCTACTATTGCCTTCTTATTTATCCTTTGGCTACCTTTTAGTCTGTCTCGGGTGGCACTGATGGCCATTGCCTTTATCTTTGGGCTGGTATTAGATTATTTTTCCGGCGTACCGGGGCTGCATTCTGCCCCCATGGTCCTGATTGCCTATCTAAGACCCTTCCTGTTAAACTTATTACTTCCCCAGCAAAAAGCGGAAATTACTTATTCCGATCCCAGCACAAAAAGTGTCGGAATCGGCCCCTATGCGGTTTATATTATTGTGCTGACGGTGGTGTACCATATTTACCTGACCTTTATTGAGTGGATGCAGTTTGGAAACTTTATGTTTTTCATCGGTAAAGTATTGGGCTCGGCATTACTTAGCCTGGTTTTAATCTTTATTACAGAATTGCTATTTTTTCGCAAAGTGAAGTTCAAGACCAATGCTGGTTAATTCAGCCATGTCACAAGCGCCTTTTTCAATCAACTACGTAATTTAACTGCAGCGCTCAAAACAAGCAATTGGCGTGGACCTCCTTTGTAGGTTTCTCAACGCGGAAAATTCAAGCCTAAAAGGTCCTTTTATAACTGATCTGCCGGTGGATGGCCTATTTGGAGGTAAATGTCCTACTCAAATATAGCAGCTAAAAAAATATAATAAATTATATACACCCAGGTGTCCAGTCAATTAACTGAAAGTGTAGTTTTGCATCTGAAAGCAGATAAAGATGGCCAGCGTAGATGAAGCAAACACGCTTGATCCGCGTAAAATGGCGCAATATGTGCTTTATAATCCGTAAATTACAACCTATTGCCCGTGCTCACGTGTCTGTTTGGTAAAACAAAACCCTGCATGTGCGAAGCGGCAATTTAACAAGCATTATTCAACAGGCCTGGTGCCCGGGATTTATTATGGCTACACAAAATAACAATCAGTCACGCAGCAGGATTATCCTTGGGATATTCATTGTTGTGTTCGTCATTATACTCGCGCAACTGCTCAACCTGCAGCTGTTTTCTCCTTCTTATAGATTACAGGCGGAGAATAATGCCATATTCCGTAAAGTGATTTATCCTGATCGCGGTATTATCTATGACCGGACAGGACATGCGATGATCGATAATATGATCAACTATGACTTTACGGTGACACCTAATGAGGCCAGAAAGGGCGTGGATACGGCGACGCTTTGTGCTATTTTAGGAATCGATAGTGCGGAATACCATAAAAGGATGATTACGGCTATTATCAAAAATAGCAGTTTTAAGCCCAGTACCTTTGAACCACTGCTTACTAAAGAGCTTTTTGCACAGCTCAATGAAAACCTCTATAAATTTCCGGGATTTGCCTTGCAGGAAAGACCCGTCAGAACCTATCCATTTCATGTAGGTGCCAATTTTTTAGGTCGGTTAGGGGAAGTCTCTTCCAATTATCTAAAAGATCATCCGGATGAAGGCTACCAGCCGGGTGATTATATCGGCATTGCCGGTCTGGAAAAATCCTATGAAAAAGTCTTGATGGGTCAAAGAGGGGTAAAAAGATTTTTGCGCGATAATCGCTCCAGAATACAAGGGCCTTATGCAGGAGGGGCATATGACACGACTGCCGTTGCCGGCAGGAGTCTATATACCAGCATTGATGTAAAAACCCAAAAACTGGGGGAGAAATTATTTCAGAATAAATTAGGAGCAGCAGTAGCCATAAATCCCAGGACCGGTGGCATTATTGCTATGATTACCGCTCCTTCTTTCGATCCCAATGACTTGACCCCTAGTGAATACAGAAGCCATATCGGCTTTTTAGTGACTGATACGTCAAGACCAATGTATAATAGAGCCATTGCCGGGATGTACCCGCCAGGGTCTACCTATAAGCCTCTGGGCGCACTGATTGCACTGGATGAAGGTGTTATTACGCCTTCCTATGGATATGACTGCAGGGGGGCTTATTGGGCCTGTGGCAAACGGGTCCGCTGTGATGAGAGCTGGGCTGGTCATGCGGCCAACCTTCAGTTGGCCATTGCGCATTCCTGTAACTCCTATTTTTGTAATATCTTCCGACTAACCATCGATAACCCCAAGTACGGATCTCCAAGAAAAGGTTATGCCCGCTGGCGGGAATATATGCATGGTTTTGGTTTTGGAACACACTTGGGGGTAGATATTCCGGGGGAAAGAGCTGGCAATATTCCAGATACCACAGAGTATAATCATGATTATGGCAATCGTTGGGTGTCGTGCAATATGGTTACCATGGGTATCGGACAGGACCGAATGACGGCCACTCCGTTACAATCCGCCAACGAAGCTTGTATTATTGCCAATAAAGGCTGGTATTATACACCGCATTTTGTAGATAGTATTGAGAACCCTCAACCGGGGGATACGAGTTTTCTGGCTAGATATAAAGTCAAACATTCCCTTTTGAATATAAGCGATCAGGACTATCGAGCAGTTCAGGCAGGTATGGAAGATGTAACGGAAGTGGGTACAGCTTCCAATGTTAAGATTCCCGGCGTAAAATATGCAGCCAAAACGGGTACCGCTCAGGTGCCAAAACTGAAAAATCTGGCTGTATTCGTTGCTTACGCTCCGGTGGATAATCCAAAAATCGCTATTGCGGTTTATGTGGAAAATGCAGGTTATGGTTCCGCATGGGCTGCGCCCATTGCGGCACATATGATGGAGCAATACTTGAATGATTCGCTGACCGAAGACACAAAGAAAGACGTTGAAAGGCTATCTAAGGCCAATTTGATCCCTCACCAGGTATTTGAATGGCGCAGGTCGCAGGATTCGCTGAAAGCTGCAAATGCGCGTGCAAAAGAACATAGAAAAGATTCAATTGAAAAAGCAGCGCAACAGCAGCATTTAGAAGACAGTATTCAGCTGGCAAAGCAGGCCTCCGGTCACAGCCAGGACTCTGCTAAAGAAGATTCCGTTAGAGAAGCCATGCTGGTAAACTGGAGATCTAAAATGTGGCCGCTTAGATTCCCTCCCCTTAAAAACGCAGGAAAATAAATGTATCAGCAAGAAAAGTTAGCAAAAGGTATAGACTGGATGGTGGTATTTTTATATGCTGCGCTGGTAGGCATCGGTATCCTCTGTATTTTTATGGTAGAGTATAACCCGGATATCAACTGGGCATCGGCCTTTGTTTCTGGCCAGACCGAATATAGCAAGCAACTGATTTTTGCTGGGGTCTGTGCCATACTGGCGATATTTATATTACTTAGTGATTCCAAGCTTTATACGGCTTTTGCCAATCTGGCCTATTTGTTTGGTATCCTGCTAATGCTGGCCACTTTTGTATTGGGTAAAAACATTAATGGTTCCAGAAGCTGGATTCCGCTTGGAGGAGGGTTTAATCTGCAACCGGCCGAACTCTGTAAGATTTTCACCTCACTGGCCCTGGCTAAATACCTCTCCATGCAGGAACTGGATTTCTCAAAGCTTCGTTCGCAGATTATAGCGACGATCATCGCTATGCTTCCAGCCATGATCTCTATCCTGCAAAATGAAACCGGGTTGGCTCTGGTGTATTGTTGCTTTTTTATTGTCATGTTCAGAGAAGGATTGCCAGGAGCGATCCTGCTGATTGGCTTTTCTTTTGGGGTGTTGGTCGTGGCGACTTTAATTATGGATCCGGACCTTTTGGCCATTATCCTGACCGCCATTGCCATCGCAACTATTTATTTATTAAGAAAGAAAATTAAACGAAGCCGACGCATCCTGGCGCTCATTATATTTGTCTGGGCGGCCTGTGTGGGTATCCAGCGTTTTGCGGTGCCCTATATATTTAATAATATTTTACAATGCTATCAATCCACCAGGGTGTATTCAATGGTGGGCAAGGTGTACGACTGTTCTAAGAATAAAAGTAGCATGGCCCGGGAGGAAGAAAATAAAACTTATGCCAAACCCGATGATTATAATGTACGTCAAAGTAAAATCGCTATTGGTTCGGGTGGCATTTTTGGCAGAGGCTTTTTAAAAGGTACCCAGACCAGAGGGAAATATGTTCCCGAGCAACAAACAGACTTTGTATTTACTTCCATTGGGGAGGCTTTTGGATTTGTTGGGTGCGCCATATTCTTGCTTACTTATCTGGCACTGCTTTTTAGGATCGTTAAAATCGCTGAAAGACAACGAAGTGTATTCTCAAGAGTCTATGCCTATTGTGTGGCCAGTATATTTCTGATGCATATAGCCATCAATGTCTGTATGACAGTTGGCCTTTTTCCGGTGGTAGGGATTCCTTTGCCTTTGGTCAGCTACGGTGGTTCCTCGCTGGTCACCTTTACCATCCTGATATTTATTATGCTAAGGCTGGATGCAGATCGGCAGATGGTGCTCAGGTAAATATCCAGGCAAATTCAGATAAATCAAGATGCTAAATCAAAGGCAAAAAGTAATTTTCACCTCAAAGATGAATGCTCATGAAACTCGAAAAAGGTAATTTTTTCAAATTGTGGCTGCCCACCAGGGAGTCTGCCGGCCGGCTTGTTTTTGAGAACCCAACTGATAATACCTTACGTCAGGATGCAGATAAATCCATTATCACCGCCTTTGTGTATGATGAGCATAACATAGAGAAGTTGGACCTCTCAGACATAGGGCAGTGTAAAAACCTAATCGGTACACAAAAAAGGTCTGGATCAATATTGATGGACTGCGTCGGGAGGAAGTTGGTCAGATTTGTAAAGAATTCAGTATCCACCAATTGATTGAAGAAGATATCCTGTCTGTAGACCAGCGACCCAAAAGTGACATATTCGAAGATTTTGTGTACTGTCTGCTCTATCAACTATATTTGGAAAAGGACGCTTTTAATGAACTCAGAAGGGAGCAAATATCCATGGTACTGGGAAAGAACTTCGTGCTGACTTTCCAGGAAGAAGCGACCAGAGATGCTTTTGGTGATATTAGAAAACGGCTGCAATCTCCTTTAAGCAAAGTCCGTCAGTTTGGGTCTGACTTTCTATACTATAGCCTGGTGGATGCCGTGGTGGATGATTATTTTACCACAATGGATTCTTATGGGGAAAAGTTGGAAAGAGGGGAAAGTCAACTCATCAGGACCAATGCGCAGATGCGAATGTCTTATATACTGTTTTTGCGTAAGGAGCTTTTACTGTTTAGGCGTACTATTTATCCGGCCAGAGATGTGATCAGCAGTCTGAATAAAAATGAAAATGCGCTTTTTAATACCAAAACGCTCCGGTATCTGAAAGACATCTATGACCATATTCTCCAGGCCGTTGAAATGGTAGAGAACTATAGGGAAGGCATGTCCAATCTGCAGGATCTGCATATGAACATGGCCAATCTAAAAATGAATGAATCCATGAAGGTGATGGCCGTTGTAACTTGTCTATTGGCTCCGGCAACGGTGATTGGCGGTATCTTTGGGATGAACTTCGCACAAATCCCGTTACTACATAATACCTACGGATTTACGGTGGCTGTGGCACTCATGCTGCTTATCCCAATATGGATGGTATTTGTGTTCAAAAAAAGAGGTTGGTTTTAGCTGTATGGGACAATGCTCACCAAAGCTTATTTGAACCTACTTATAGTCAAGGTAGTTATAGACTTTGATATTTTAAATAATACTAACCCATTAAAGGATATCTTTACAGAAGCGGGCGGTAATTGGAGTGAAATCTCGAACGATTGGAGCATTGTTAAGGTTTCGATAGACGCTAAAAGGCCAGAATTCGAAACAAAGGATTTGAAAGAAGAAATTGTCGAGTTTTTTGATTCCATCAATGAAAGAATTATTCCAAAAGAGAAAATTTCAGACATCCCCAAAAAATTAAAAAAAAGCACCAGCTTGGACTTATGCAAAAGAAGTCGGAAAAACATTTATCCCAAGTGGAGATGCTACAACAGCATTTACAAGGCTTCAATCAAATTTAAAATCTAAAAGCATATTTATCGTTGAGATTGGAGAGTTAGAATGTTTTGTAAAATCTATAAGAAATCACGGACCTAAAAGCGTAAATGAAGTTTTATCAAAGGATTTGATTAATGACGAAGAGCTTTCTGACAGCAAGAGAATTTGTTTCAGAAATTACTGCCCTATGAAGGCCAGCAGGCAACAAACAGCTTGCCGCAATGGCTGGTAAACGGCTTCGATTGACAGAAAAGTACTAAATTTACGTTCTCGTCTTCGGTTGATGTTTTGTGGTGAAAATCAGCCACTGCGGCAAGCTGCCAGACGTTGGGGGCAATTTTAAAGAACTACGTCTAAACAAGCACTTGACGGAAGGATTTGAAAATTTTTGCTGAAAGCTTTACAAATTTACCAATTTTTGGTAAATTTGAATAAAGGTTAAAGAAGATGAAAAACACATCAATATCACTCGGAAATTACTTTGAGCAATTTGTAAGTAGCCAAGTTTCAGCAGGGCGTTATAAAAATGTCAGTGAAGTCGTTCGTGCAGGACTTCGACTTTTAGAAGACGAAGAAAGCAAAGTTATTGCTTTGAGAGCTGCAATTCAGAAAGGATTGGATAGCCCGCGAGTTGAAAATTTCGATTTTAAAGAAAATTTGAAAAAGCTAAAAGAGGAAAAAAGAAAAAATGGCTAAGGTTATTTTAAGACAAGAGGCCATTGACGACTTGAATGATATTTGGACTTATACTTTTGAAAAATGGTCAGAAAAGCAAGCGGACAAATATTATGTGACTTTGGAATTTACCTGTATGCAAATTGGAAAGAACCCTGAGCTTGGAAATGAATATGAAGGAATAAATAGCAACCTGCTTGGACTAAGAACAGGTAAACACATTATATTCTATCAAGTTTTAACAGAAGATGAAATTGAAGTAATCGGAATTTTGAACGAAAGTATGGACTTGAAAAACAGGCTAAACGGATAGAAAACTGCCACCAACAAACAGTTTGCCGCAATGGCTGGTAAACGGCTTCTATTGACAGAAAAGTTTTAAATTGACGCTCAATGTTGTCAACAAACATACTGTATGGTTTGGATGGAATAGCCGGCGCTTCTAGGAAGTGATTGCTGTTCATAAATTATGTTGCATTGGATACCTGGCAAATGATAGGCTACAATGTGCTATTTCAAATGGTCAATACTGTTTAAATTGCAATAATTAAATCAACGATTGATAGCACAGAAATATGGAACTTTTTATTCTAAAACAAAATAATAGTAAAAATATTATTAATTATTGAACAAATTGTTTGTAATGGCTTGCCCTTAGTTTTCTGCTCATACTTTCCTCAAATAAAACCGCCTCATTATTTTTAAATAATGAGGCGGTTTTATTTGTATGCTGTTGTGTTATACTAACTGTCTTAAAAGGCTTTCCAGCCCTGTGCGGTAATATCAAATGTATTGCCGCCCTTGGTGAGAAACTTACAACCTTCTTCCAGATCCGTCATATAGCCTATGACACTGATCTCTTCATTTAAAACAATCTTATCATGATCCTCCTGACGGATGGTAAAGATCAGTTCATAATCTTCGCCACCATTCAGTGCACATACGGTGGGATCCAGCCCAAATTTAAAGGCAGCCTGACGCGTAGCTTCATTAATAGGAAGTTTGTCTTCATAAACCTTACAACCCAGTCCTGCCTTTTTGCATAAATGCAATACTTCACTACTAACGCCATCACTGACATCCATCATGGCGGTAGGATGGAGTTGTTGTTTTTCAAAGAATTCAATAATATCTTTTCTGGCTTCCGGTTTTAGGATGCGGCCCACAATATAGTCTTCTCCTTCCAGGTCCGGCTGTACTTTGGGATTCTCCATATATATTTTCTTTTCCCTTTCAAGCAAAGTCAGGCCCAGAAATGCACCTCCTAAGTCACCGGATACGCAAATCAAGTCCCCCTTTTTTGCCGTACTTCTTTTTATGTACTGATCAGGGGCTACTTCGCCGATTGCCGTGACAGAGATAATAAAACCTTTCTTGGAGGCGGAAGTGTCACCGCCTACCAGATCTACTTTGTACTTTTCGCAGGCGGCATACACGCCTTCGTAGAATTCGGATAGCGCTTCTACACTGAAGCGGTTGGTAATACCCAGGCTAACAGTTATTTGAGTAGGCTGCGCATTCATAGCATATACATCGCTTAGATTGACAATGACGCTTTTGTAGCCTAAATGCTTAAGTGGTGTATACATCAGGTCAAAATGTATGCCTTCAATCAATAGATCTGTGGTCATAACAGTCTGTTTGCCAAAATGATCCATTACAGCGGCGTCATCACCCACTGTTTCAATGGTAGAAACATTATAGGTCTCAAAGTTTTTGGTCAGATGATCAATCAGGCCAAATTCACCCAGATCCGAGATTTCTGTTCTATTTTCCATGTTTTTTTAGTTTTAGGCTGGTTATGCTTTAATGAGGTATTTATATAGACGGATTATTTAGTTATCTGGTTTTAACGCAGATCAACATATGATAAAGGGCGACAATGATAATAGAAGAGAACAGCAGGTGAAGTGGTTGCGCAAAGGCGGGCATCTTCATTTGCGTCATAATCAATCCTAAAAACAGCTCGGCGATTAGTGAGATTAAGATCAGTAGACCTGTTTTCTGGGTTTCTTTTTGATTGAATGACTTACCTACCACAAATATACAGGAAAGTGCTGCTACCCAGGCAAAAAGCTCATGGATATGGAGTGCCTGGCCTACCTGGCTAAGCCAGGTGTCTCGTGCCGTATACTGTAAAGCTTTAGAAATATTGTCCACCTCGGATCTAACCTCTGTCCCGATCAGAATCTGTATAAATACCAGTAGGAAGGCCAGATAAGTGAGCCATTTCAGGGATTTGTTAACGATAAATGGCTTGCCTTTTACAATGTGTATCATATAAACGCAAACACCTGCAATAATTAAGGCTGGGATCATGTGGGCCGTAATTTCTAACACACCCAGATTTGAATTCACTACCACTTTGCCTACCCAGGCTTCAAAGCCTACCAGGACAAAGAGGCTGAGCGCCCAAAAGAATATAGATTTATTGGTCTTCCAGTAAATTTTCCAGGCCATGAAGTTGAGCAGTACGATAAAAATCCCAAGTAAGACAGTCAACATTCTGTTCAGATATTCGATCCATGTGTGGAAGGCATTGAATGTATGATCAATATCTTGTTTTTTCAGGTATTTCTCATAGTCCTTGGGCAGTTGTCCTGCATTCAATGGTGGGATTAGCCTACCGAAACAATGGGGCCAGTCGGGGCATCCCATGCCGCTATGTGTGGTCCTGACAATGGATCCTGCCAGAATCACGATGAATATGGTATATAAAACTAATTTGGCGTATTTTATGAAACGCTGCTGGTTATCTGCTATTGATCTCATTGTTTCCTGTTTTTTCCGCAGCAAAGGTAGCCGATTAGCGGTAAAGAAGATTGGCAGGCCGATTGAAAGTTTATATTTTTGCCAAGTGCTAATCAATTCTTTTCAAAATAAAGTGCTGGAGGCAGGCTGTGATGAAGCCGGCAGGGGATGCTATGCGGGCCCTGTCTTTGCTGCTGCCGTTATTTTGCCAAAGGATTTTTACCACGAAAAGCTCAATGACAGCAAACAGGTTCCAGAAAAAGATAGAGACCTGCTCAGAGCTGTGATTGAACAAGAGGCCATCTGTTATTCAGTGGCCCGGGTGGATGTAGCAGAAATAGATTCCATCAATATTTTGAAAGCCTCTATCAAGGCCATGCATCTTGCGATTCATTCTTTAAATAAGAAGCCCCGTTTCCTGGCCATTGATGGCAATCGGTTTACGCCATTTCCTTCTATAAAGCATATATGTGTTATTAAAGGAGATGGCAAATATGCCAATATCGCGGCCGCCAGTATTCTGGCCAAAACTTACAGAGATGACTATATGAAGGATCTCCACACCAGCTACCCACGTTATGGATGGGCCAGTAATAAAGGTTATGGAACGGCTTTTCACAGGGAGGCTATAAAGGCCTACGGCCTTTGTGAACACCACCGAAAAAGTTTTAATATCAACCCAGATATTCCAACTTTATTCTAGACTTTGACATTCACGGAAGCTATTTGTTGGCTCACCGATTTGTTTGTTAAGTGATTTTAAAAATAATCCCACGGCTTGGGTTATCCCACAGCCATTAAGTATCTTCGTTACATGATAGGATATGTAGTATTAGCGTTTCTGCTTTATTTTCTGTACCGCTTTATTGTAGGCTTTATCCTGCCAGTGGTACGGACCGCTAATCAAATGAAACGCAAAGTAAGGGAAATGAATAACCCATACGGGCAGCAGGCTTACGGTCAACAAGGGACCTACAGTCAGCCGGGGGGTGCGCAGCAAAGGAAGGCTCAACAAGCACATGTAGACGTTTCGAGCGATAAAAAAGGTCCTTTTAGCCGGTTTTCTAAGCAAAAAGCGGCCGGACAGGCTGTAAAGCCTTCAAAATCAGATTATATTGAGTTTGAAGAGCTCAATTAATATATTTTGTAAAAATTGATAGTTACAAGTCCAGTAGAAGTAATTCTGCTGGACTTTTTAGTAGATGTGTTTGCAAGCCGGCCGCGGCTGCTCCTTCAATATTGCCAATGGTATCATCAATAAATAGTGTTTCTGCCGGCAGCAGATTTTCTGTTGTCAGCATATGGGTAAAAACCGCCGCATCTGGTTTACGAACGCCTTTTTCATGGGAAAACCAGGCGGATTTAAACAGGTCTTCTAATTTTTCTCCATTAAATTCATTCTGATACAAAGCTGCGAACCAATCGTAATGAATCTGGTTTGTATTGGAGAATAAATATAAGTTGTATTTATTTTTGAGCTGGTGCAGTAGTGCTACATTTTCTTTTGCATAAGCTAGCAGCATTGCATTCCAAGCGTCTTTTATTTGTTCATTACTCAAATCAGGGATGCCTGCTTCCATTCTAAATAGATCGTAGAACGTTTCTGGTGTAATATGGCCTGTTTCCAGCCTGGAGAATAACTGGCTGGCATGATGCTGACTAAAATGCGCCTTGGCATTTTTAATGCCTAAAGCTTCAAAAGCCTCATGTGTCTTTTTAAAATCAATGTGAAGAAGCACGCCTCCAAAATCGAAGATGATATTATTAAGGGTTGCTTTATTAAAATGCTGCGTTACTGGAATTGTTGTTGCCATATTTTTAATGGGTATTTTTGGGCTATTACCAAAAGTGACAAAGGTATGGTAAGATGTCAAACGTGAAAAATTAAGAAAATCCAAAGGGAATAATTAATGAAAGTATTAAAATGTTTATTTAGTAATAGATTGATAATTAGTATATTAATTGTAAGATTGAAAAAATTTTAAAAAAAAATCATTTAAAAGTCTACCTAATTAGTAGACTTTGTATTATGTTTGCAGCGCGGTTAGGGTTTTGCATGGCAAAGCAATTAAATAACTGTTTCCTACATGGCAATGAATTGTTAGGCGTTTTAAAATTTATGGGAGATAAAAAGTCTCCATTTTTATTACCTATTTAGTCTACTAAAATAATAGACTAATAAATTGTTGGGCATATTATGCAGTATACATTATATAACACACCAAGAGGGGGCCTTGCTAGTTGCATTATTGATAATGGAACAAATGGATGTATTGGATCAAATTTTTATCAATACACATTATCAAATAATAATATGAAACGTTATACGTATAAACCGCTTGTCTGGTTGGCATTTGGTGTAGCCGGTATAGGCAGCCCTGCATTCGGGCAAAAACAAGTAACCCACCAAAGTCAATATTGGGTCCGGTATTTTGGAAAATATAAACTCTCGGATGACTGGAGTCTGAATCTTGAAATTGAAGACAGACGATTTTTTAAAAATAATCGGCAAAGTAACTGGTTTTTACCGCGCGTTGCGGTTGAAAGAAAACTGGGCAAAGGCTGGGCGGCAGGTGCGGGTTTTTCTTATTACCTGGCATCAAGTCCAGCAGATCCTGACCAGGAAACAGTCGTCACCGCTCCAGAATTAAGACCCCACCAATACCTGACTTCTTCTCAGAATCTGGGGGACTTGGGGATTCAGCATAGGTTTCAGTTTGAGGAGCGATGGATTCATAATAGCACATCCACAGAGCTTACAGATGGGTATCATTACCAGGGCAGGGCCAGGTACCGGTTCCAACTAAAATATCCATTAATCAAACAAAAATCAGCGGCCGGAACTTTAACAGCTGTGGCCTTCGATGAGATTCTGCTAAATGTGGGCCATAGTATTGTTGCAAATACTTTTGATCAGAATAGGATTTACGCTGGACTTAATTATGGTCTTTCCAAATCCTTTCAGGTCGAGCTTGGGTATCTGAACTGGTTCCAGGAACGCAGTTCTGGACAACAGTATTACCACAGAGATATTGCCAGGCTGACGATCTACCATAATCTCAAGCTTTATTAATCCCGATAGGTATTTTTTTAAAACCTCATTTAAACAATATTTAAATATCATTAAAACATAAAAGATGCGTATTAAATCTTTATTAATCATTACTGTTTTTGGATCCCTTGCCGCTGGTTTGCTTTCCTGCGGCGGTGGCAAGAAGGGTAAAAACATAACCATTTCAGGGGCTTTTGCACTATATCCATTGGGTGTAAAATGGACGGAACAATATAAAACCAAGGCGCCAGACTTACGCTTTGATGTCTCTGCCGGCGGTGCCGGCAAGGGGTTGACCGATGTATTGGCAGGAGCGGCGGATATCGCCATGTTTTCCAGGCAGCTGACGGCTTCAGAAAAACAAAAGGATATCTGGGTCTTTGCTGTTGCCAAAGATGCGGTTTTACCCACATTTAGTTTGAAAAACCCCGTAGCCGACCGTATCAGAAAAAAGGGACTAACCAAGGATCAACTAAAAGAAGTCTACCTATCCGGTAAAAGCGATATTAGTTGGGGATCACTATTGGATACAGCCTATAGCCAAAATGTGGTGGTTTACACCCGCTCTGATGCAGCAGGAGCCGCCGATACCTGGGCAGATTACTTTGGGGGCAAGCAGGAAAATATTAAAGGAACCGGAATTTATGGTGATCCCGGTTTGGCAGAAGCCGTAGGCAAGGATGCCAATGGGGTGGGTTTTAATAATGTTGCCTATGCTTATGATGTCACGACTGGTAAGAAAAGGCCTGGTATTGACATTATACCGATTGATCAAAATAACAATCGGCAGATTGATCCAGAAGAAGATTTCTATGAAAATGCAGATAGTATCCTGCAGGCAATTTCTGACGGAAGGTACCCTTCTCCACCTGCACGCGATCTGTATTTTATTACCAAAGGCAAGCCGACCAATCCAGATATCATCAATTTTCTGAAGTGGGTGCTGACTGATGGCCAGCAGTTTGTGAAACAAGCAGGATATGTTCCACTAACAGACGCGAAGATTAAGGAACAATTAGACAAGCTGAATTAATACTAACTATAGAAACACAAATAGATGGCAGCGTTACAAAGACTTATCCTTCCGGCTAAATTAACGGATAGATTGTCCACTGGCTGGTTAAATTTTGCGGTGCTCTTTTTGATATTGCTACCGCTGGTAATTGGAGCAGGGTTGGTGATAAAATCGCTTCCATTACTGGAACAAGCCTCAATTGGGACCATGTTGCATTCTGCGGAATTTTCGCCTCAACAAGGTCATTTTGGGTTCTATGCCTTTATAATGGGGTCTGTCTGGGTGACGCTTCTGTCTTTTGTCTTATCAGCACCGGTTTGTCTATTAGCGGCTATTTATCTCACTGAGTATAGTCCTCAATGGCTGACGCAAAGCATGTATTTTGTAATTGATGTTCTGGCTGGTATTCCTTCCGTTGTCTATGGTGTTTGGGGTGTTTTAGTCATTGTTCCTTTGCTGGCAGATTATGTCGCTCCAGCATTAGGGCTCACCACAACAGGTTATTGTTTACTATCAGGGGGCATTGTGCTGGCCATTATGGCAGTGCCTTATATGCTCAATATGCTGATGGAGGTATTTAGAAGTGTACCCATTGAGTTGAAAGAAGCCTCTTTGTCTTTAGGGGCTACTTACTGGGAGACGATCAAGTGGGTCGTGCTCAAAAAAGGATTGACAGGTATTATTGCTGCACTTAGCCTGGGGATTTCCAAAGCGCTGGGAGAGACTATTGCTGTTTTAATGGTCGTAGGAAATGTGGCTAAGGTGCCAAAAAGTGTTTTTGATGCTGCTTATCCGTTACCGGCGCTTATCGCTAATAATTATGGAGATATGATGTCTGTGCCCTTATATGATTCGGCACTGATGTTTGCGGCCTTACTTTTATTTGTCATCATCTTGGTATTTAACAGTATAACCAGCTTTTTCTTGTACCGAATTAAGGAGCAGTAATATTTATAATCGGTTTATTTTTAAGTAATTCGCAAAACTTTTTTATCAAAAAAAGTTCTTGAACGATACAATAGCATAATAATAATCAAATGCAAAAAAGAAAATTACTGGAAGAGCAATTCTTTTTATGGTTGATGCGGATCGTGACACTGTCCATTATCCTGGTTTTTCTTTTTATTATGGGCGTCATTATTAAAAAGGGCTATCATGCAATGAGCTGGGAGATGATCAGTCAGGAACCGCAAGGAGGCTTTTATTTTGGGAAAGGTGGCGGTATTTTGAATGCCATTGTAGGATCCCTTTATTTGGCCGCCGGATCCACCTTTTGTGCATTGTTATTAGGACTTCCTGTGGCTTTGGGGATGAATGTTCACTGGGTAACTAAGACTAAATTTGTGGGTGCTATTCGTTTTCTTTTAAATGCGCTTTGGGGTGTACCATCCATTGTCTTTGGTGCATTTGGGTTTGCGCTTATGGCTTATTTGCAAATCAGGGCATCTTTACTGGCAGGTATTATTACTGTTACGCTATTTATTGTACCAATTTTTATCAGGGCCTTCGATGAGGTGCTGCGCACCGTCCCGCAGGGACTGATGGAAGCAGCCTATAGTCTTGGAGCCAACCGGACTCAGATTGCTTTTATTGTATTTTTCAGACAAGCATTACCGGGTTTTATCACAGCAATATTATTAGCCTTTGGTAGAGGGATCGGAGATGCTGCTTCGGTGCTCTTTACCGCCGGCTATACTGATCATATTCCGCAAACCGTCCAAGATCCAACTGCTACATTGCCGCTTGCCATATTTTTTCAACTAAGTTCCCCGATTCCAGAGGTAAAGGCCAGAGCCTATGCGGCTGCCTTGATACTTACGGCAATCATTTTAATTATAAGTCTTGTATCCCGGTTATCTACCCGGAGATTCAAAAAGAATATTTTGTAATATAATAAGTTTAGTAGTCATGTCAAATAGTTCAACCATAATAGATCAGGTGCAACAGGTGAATGGGGGCGAGGCAGGTGCCACTTCTGGAGCCTTTCCAAATACCTCCGTTCAAACGTCCGATTCACCGATTTTACAAATCAGGGATTTTAATGTTCAGGCAGGGGATACCAGAATATTGAAAGATATCCATTTGGATATCCCAAAAGGGAAAATAACGGTTTTATTAGGTCCATCAGGTTGCGGCAAGACTACTTTGCTGAAATGCCTAAACAGATTATCTGATTTGCATCCGAGTCTGAAGGTAAAGGGGCAGATTTTAATTGATGGGGAGGATATTTTTCACCCAACGCAGGATTTGACGACAATTCGCCAGAAAATGGGCTTATTGTCTCAAAGGCCATTCCCATTGCCGATGTCTATTTACAAGAATATTGCCTATGGTCTGAAAATAAAGGGGATTAGGGACAAAAAGGTAGTAAAAGAGAAGGTGGAGAAGCATTTAAGGGATGTGGGGCTATGGGAAGAGGTGAAAGATCGTTTGCATGGGCCAGCTGCCAGGCTATCCATTGGTCAACAGCAAAGGCTCTGCCTGGCCAGAGGGCTGGCTGTAGGCCCTGAAATCATACTGGCGGATGAACCCACTTCTGCCCTGGATCCTATTTCCAGTAGAAAGATTGAAGAAGAATTTTTAAGATTAAAGGAGGATTATACTTTGATAGTTGTTACTCATATACTTAGACAGGCAAAAAGGCTGGCCGATCATATTGTCTTTATGTATTTTGGGGAGATCATTGAACAGGGGACGCCTGATGAGATATTCAACCATCCTAAATCAGATATATTAAAACAGTATTTACAAAGCGGACATTAGAGAAAAGCGATTATTTTAAAAAGAATTCAGATTAAGGATTGATTTTTAGAATAAATCTTTATTTTTGCCACCTCGAATTTTGAAACCATCAAAATTTGGGGCCTATAGCTCAGCTGGTTAGAGCACCTGACTCATAATCAGGGGGTCCCTGGTTCAAGCCCAGGTGGGCCCACTTAAGAATCAAGTAGTTATGAACGAATTTCATAACTACTTTTTCATTTTTACAAAATTTGCCAGTAATTTGCCAGTAAACTACTGCAAACCTCAAAACAAAGAGCTTTACTGTTCAAAGTTAAGTATTTTCAGTGTTTTTTTGGGAGGAGAGTTATTTAAAAAATCTTGATTATTTTGGCAAGCTTCAGGGGGACTAAGCATTTAACTTAACACAAATAAACGATCTATTCGCCTTTAATCGCATTTTTGGGTGATATGAAAAGAATGACGGGTGTTTTGGGTGTAACTTGTTCAGAATGAATGATAAGGATGTATGGCTGAATGATTGGCAATTATCATATCATAATATTATGTTGCTTGTGTTAAAACCTTCGTCCACCTCTGTTCAGCTAGGAGGGCCTATTACCACATAAATGCTGTGAGAGTATTCATTATTTTTTTATTAATCTGTTTTTTGAAATGCCTAGCTTCAAGTCATAAATGCAATTCTTGGAGAGGATTCTTCTAAATACATTATTCATTTAATTCATATATTAAAGCAAACCCAAACATGCTTTGTATCGCTAAAGGGCGGCGGCGAAGCCCTGTGTATCCAGTAATTGAATTATGTACCAGATAATAATTAAGTTATGGACACTCATCCTATTTTACAATAATACCGCATTAATATTGGATGGTGGAGCTGGAAACGGGGCTGCTAGTCCTTTGGAGTCTCCTCCAACAACTTTTGAGCCTTGGGGTAAATGGCAGCATCCTTCGGTATTTTTTGTAGCCATATTCGGCAGGAAACATTTTGTTTTTCAATCCGGAAACTTAGTGCCGTAAAATAAGCTCCCTCATACTTGTAAACAGAGGATCCGTCAAATATAGTTTTCAAATCCTGTCTGGCTTTTTGGTAATCCTGCAAATGTAGATAGCTTATACCCCGATAAAACAGGTTCTGCATATTAGCAGGATCAGCGACAACCGCACTGTCCAGTAAGACAACAACTTCTTTATACTGTTTTGCATTAAAAAGTTTTGCAATCTGCTCTTGGGTTGATTGCACCTCGTCTCCCCTGACAACAGGACTTGTCATTTCTAATTGTCCATAATGATTTAATAAATTCACCTGCCAGGGAGACCATATAAATAGTATAATGGCAGCTGCGGCAACTATACTGACCCACAATCTGGCTTTGGATCTTATTGTCTTCACTGATGCAGTCGTTTCCAGTTGGCTGCGTACACTGTTCAATGATTCTCTAAATGCCCGCTCTTCCGTAGAAAGATCAAGTCTGCGACTAAGAAGATTTGCTGTTTGTTTATACATATCCAAGTCCTCCTGAAGCCCGGTATCCTGCCTTAAACGTGCTTCAAATTGTGCACGCTCGTCACTGGATAAATCATTATTCAGATAACTTTCAATATATTCAGCATTTGACTCTGTCATGATCTTCATTTTTAAAGATTTGCGCTGTGCACACTATTAATAAGCTGTGCCATACAGGCCGATTTCTTTTTACGTAAATAGCCGTAGGAAACGCCAAGTTGATCGGCTATTATTTCCTGGGAACTGCCTTTTTGCAAGCAAAGCCGCAAAATTTCCCGGCAACGATCGCCCAGTTTTTGATAAAAACGCATAATTATATTTTCTTTTTCCTGTGTCTCTATAAGACCTTCCAGTTCTTTAAACTGATGGGTCCCGATATCACCTGCATCTTCTATATCTATTGTTGCCCCCTGTCTGCCTCTTCTTTTCAATTCATTCAGCCACATCCTTTTTACAATCAAAAACAAATACGCCTCAAAAGGACAGGTGAGCGCCAGTTGATTTTCTTTTGCCTGTCGAAAAATCGTAATAAGCGCTTCCTGAAATATATCGTCGGCGTCGAAGCCAGATCCGCTGTTATTCAAAATCCAGCGTTTTATGCCTGGTGCAAATTTTTTATATATCAAATCAATTACTTTACCATCATTACCCAGTATTCCGATAATAAAGTGTTGATCTGCATGAATTGCTTTCGTTTCTGCCATAATCTGATTTTCCTCAAGGATAACATGCCTTGATTCCAAAGATAAAAATTAATCGCAGAACTAACCCCATAACAGCGGGATCTAAGTTACAGGCTTTCTGACCCGGCAAATAAGCCCGTCTAAAATACCACTACTTGTTTTTTGGCACCTACTAAGTCCTTGCCTGTTATTCCCAAATTATTTACCGAGTCCTTGCCAGACCTGCCTTGATCTTGTATCCAATCTTTGTAGCTATTGGTAGAATCCTCCAACCCGTTACGGCTAACCTTAAAAACCGCTTGTTTGGGCGGCAGCCCACCACTGGGCTGCGGCTGGTCAAAATATGAATTTCCGTTGGATGGAATCATCAGGCTATTTTCTCCCATCTTTTTACTTACTATAAGCGAAATCAACACTGATACCACCATGATAAGGGTCGCAATTGATTTTTTCATATCTATCTAGTTTTTAGCGTTAACAAAGCGCATTTCAAGGTTAAATAAATATAATCTCCAATTTGTGACCCCTGTTGGCAGATAAAATTGTAAACAGGCTTATACAAGGCCTGCGGCATTGATTTAATTGGCCATCTCCTTACCACGGCTGGCTACCCTAAACCGCACACATACAGGCCATTAATACAGTACAGCTGCATTCAGTCCTCCTGTCTGTTAAGTCAGAAAATATTTTTTGAATTTTCCGGCCAAACAGAGGTAACAAAACCTTCCCCCTGTTTATATACTTGTGTAAAGCGGCAGTAGTAGAAAACTACGGCCATACCCAATCATTAAAATTTGTCAAAGATGAAGAGCAAACAATTACTTAGAATCTGTACGTTAATAATCATATCGATCGTTTCATTATTACCGGCACAGGCCCAACAGTCCAAAGCCAGTTTTGATACATCATTATATCCAGTGGGGCTTTCTGCCTTGTACATAGGGGCTCAGGCGGGGTACTTATTTAGTAATAAGGACATCGCTAATGATCCTGCCTACTACCTGACAAGTGGCAAATTTGCTGAGCTTAATTTGGGCTGGAGAGCCAAAAACAGCTGGTTCGGCTGGCAATTAAATCTCGGAAGGCTGTCCATAGACAGAAAGTTACCCAGTGGGCAACATGGAAATACATCCCTGAACGGCTACGATATACTGCAAAGTTCAAGTCCAAACTGGATGTGGGAAAAGACCACCAGGGACGACCGAACCTTTTTATTTGATCAACCGACCATCGATACAGCCTCAATGACCAATTTTAGCTCCTGGTATGCAATGACAGGACCGCAGTTCTGGATGGGCAAAAAGCGGCTGCAGGCATCTCTTAGTTTAAATGCAGGTATAGGCATGACCGACTATGGTTATTATTTTGTGCAGGGTCATGGCACCTCCATGAACACCCTTCAATACGATTATTATTCAAAGCCGAATGACCAGATTGCAGGGCCGGTAGATGTAGCAATTGAGGGAAATTATAACCAGTATGCCATGAGTAAAGAAACTTTTATGGCTTCAGGATCCCCTACTGATTTCACCAGTGCGGACCTCAAGAGTCAATCAGAAATCAACCTTATGGCCAGAGGAGCGCTGGGTATTGAATACTTTATCACACCCAAAGTTTCAGTAACTGCCAACGCTTCCTATTGGTATATACTGGCGGCTGATCTGGCCGGTCAGCAGTCCTTTCGGGGAAAATTAATGTACAAAGGAACATGGAAGGAAGATTTTAAGCCTGCTACTCCAGGCGAAGACCCACATTTGGAGCCTAAAACCAGAACGATTATCGGTGTGAGTGAACTTAACTATAAAAGAGACTTTGAAAAGAAAAACTTAGGACTGTTGAGCGCCAGCATCGGGGTTAAATTCTGGTTGGGCAAACGGCATAAATCAAGACCAATAGTAAAAGTAATACCTGCGCCTGTCGTAACCACCAAGCCCATTCAAAATAAAGACCTGTTGATTACGGTCAAGGATAAACCAACTGGATATGCCTTAGGTAGTGTAACTGTAACTGTATTTAAAGATGGGCAACCTTTTTATACCGGCATAACAGATGTCAATGGTGCTTTGCCGTTAATTAAAGATATCCCGGCAGGTAATTATGCCATTGTCGGTTTATTAAATGGAATAAAAACCACGGCTACTGAATTAAACAGCTTTGATTTTAAAGGCGAGGCCCGGGTCATAAATTGCGAATTATTACATAATGATCCCCGGTTCACACTGGTCGGCCAAACGCTTAATGCAAAGACGGATGCCAGAATAGCCCATGTAAAAACGACTCTGAACCAAAATAAAGGCGGTGAAAACAATTTTCAGGTATCAGATGACAATGGTGAGTTCAGGTTCCAATTGCAACCCAACGCTGATTATACGGTTTACGCAGAGCAAAAAGGTTACTTCTCTAACAAAGAAGCCGTCACCACCAAGGGGTTAGACAGAAGCAAGACCCTTTATGTGGATCTTCGCCTGGCCTTAAACGAATTAAAACAAGGTGCGCACTTTGAACTAAAGGATATTTATTACGATTTTGATAAGGCCAATATCAGAACGGATGCAGCGATTATTCTGGACAATGTTTATCGTATGCTGATAGACAATCCAACGATTTCAATTGAACTATCTTCCTACACCGACAGTAGAGGTTCAGACAGTTATAATATGAAACTTTCTCAGCAAAGAGCTACTTCCGCCGTACAATATCTTGTCAGCAAAGGAATTTCCTCAACCCGCTTAGAGGCGAGAGGTTACGGAGAAACCCGCCCTGTTAACGGCTGCATCAATGGTGTTCCTTGTTCAGAGGACCAACATCAGGCAAATAGAAGAACAGAAATTAAGATTTTGAAACAGTAAGATGATCCTGCTCATATCCAGGAAATTTTGCTAACCTAATGTGTTTGATATATAGTCTGTTTGACAAGCGTCAGCTCCTCTTAAGGGGGCTGACGCTTGTTAAATTCCATTAGCCAATAATGTGAAGTGAAAAATATGAATGTACCACATGTTCATTCACCCATTGACATAGGATTTTGTATCTTTTAAAATTATAATTACCTTTAATGTATTAAATTAATAACAGGCTGCTATGTTGATTGAAACCAAACGATTATTACCATTGCTGATGCTTCCGGTAGCCCTTGTTTTTGGCAGCCCATTGATGGCGCAGCAAAACGATTCTCTTGCGCCACAGATTGGGTGGACACAAAAGGAATCCCTTATTCAGTTTCAGCCGAACTTACGTCCCTTAAGGCAAATTGCGGGTGCGCCTGAGGCCTTCTATACCTATTTTTGGGAATTTGGCGATGGCAACTTTAGCTTCGATGAAAGCCCCATTCATGGTTTCAGCGATACCGGCAGCTATAATGTGCAATTATATGCGACCAATAATTATGATGATGGTAAAACCCCGCCAACCCGACCCAGAAGAATTAATGTGACCCAAAATAATATAGCGGCCACCAATCAGGGTCATACGGGATTTTTCAGCAAGGGCAATCAGATTCAATTAAAGGTAAACCGGATGCCCAAACCGGGGGAGGATATGGTCTGCATAATTGGCTATCAAAATCCAGGCGGCAGTAAAGAAGCGTTAAATGGCTCCTTGGTTTTATTTTATAATGATAAAGCCTTTAAGAAAAAGAACTTTGGTCTGACGGATCTCAGGAACTACCATAAAGAACAAACCACAGATATGACCACCCTGCTGGCCAGCTGTGAATCGGGCAAGGTCGTTCCTTTATATGCCTATAATCAAATTCCAAGTAGCGGACCCAACCACTTTATCAGCTCAAAGATAGTTAGTAATAACACAACAATCAGTATCCTACAGGGCAAAAATTTACTGTTTGAAACCTCACACTCCCTGCATTTTGAAGGTTTAAAGGCCGGTGAGCAGCGTTATGTATACGCCATTTTGCACACCACCCCTGAGATGATCAAAGACACCAATGCCACGGTTACGATAAGTGCATTAATGATTCCAGACGACCCGGAACACCCCGTTTTTGAAAACAACCTGGCCCTTCAGATTGTCGCCTCCCATGACCCTAATAGGCTGATGCTTAGGAATCGGCGCTTGAATTACCGGTTCATGGGGCAACATAAAAAGCTCAAATACAAAGTCAGGTTTCAGAATACTGGTAAAGGCCCTACAAGCACCATAAAAATAGGCATCAAAGTGCCCACTGAGCTGGACGCCTCAACCTTGACCCTTATTGACCAATATCCTAAATGCATACCCTGCAGCACTGCCGAGCCAGGGCAAAGCTGTCTTGACACTTTGTATACAAAGGATAGTATCCACTTTATATTCAAAAACATCTATTTACCAGGTATGCGTCAACAAGGCGTTGAAGATAAAGATTCAACCAACGGGTTCGTTCAATACCAACTCCAGTTTAAAGAAAAACCGCCCAAAATTCCCTTCTGGTCGCAGGCAGGGATCATTTTTGACAAAAACGAGCCTGTTTATACCAATAAAATGCATACCAGGTTTATAAAAGGGTTGTCTCCCACGGTAATTGCCGGTTATCTTAAGGGCTTTGGAGACCAGAGAGGTCCTAATTCCCCCTTTATTCTGGGAGGTGCTCTTGCTCCCTATTCTCCCTACCGCTTCTATTTCCAGGTCGAAGCCTACTTGGGCATTCATCAAAAATCGACCAGCACACAATTTAATTCAATAGCAGAGCCCAGAGATACCTCCATCCAAGGCATAGGTTATATGGTCACAGAAAGAGGCAACACCACTGAAACAAGTCTTGTTAGCCTGGATATTGTGCCACTCGAAATCAGAAAAAACCTAAATGACTGGTTCAGTCTGGGGTCCGGTCTCTGGCTTCAAGGCAATCTCAAAGAAAAATCGACCATTACGCCTTTAACCCGGGTACAAAATATAAAAGACAGAACAATAGTAGATATACCAGGCGCAACTATGACACAAACCAAAACCTTCTCCCATATAAATCCGGGTGCATTTATTGATTTGAATGTGGGCAAGGTAAGAGTAGGTCCCGCACTCGGTCTGAGGTTATTACATTTCTTTTCTCCGGGTAAGACGGGCGTAATGGCCTATGCCTTATGGCGATTATAAAGGCCGGTAGATAAAGGCCTGTTGGACCATAAATATCATCTGCAAAATGTCAATCACCTCTACAAATATCATGACCCTGCTTCTGATAGGGTTATTTATACTGCCGGGGTCAAATAAAGCAATGGCCAGGGCTATTTCTGGTAATGACAGTACAATAATAGCAAAACACAGTAAAGTACCCATCCTTCCGGGTAATCTGGATCGCAGACTGGATAGTCTTCAAAAAGCTGACCAATTAGCTGGCTGGCTAAACACCTGGTATGATTATTTTTCCCCGAGTCCCAGTCAGCATATCCAACAGCTAGCCCTCCCTTTTAACAGGATTTGGAGAAAGCCCGCAACGGACCCCGAAAGAGTCGCCTTATTTTATCTGCTAATCCTCTGCGGCTACTATCAGTTGCAATATGGCAATATCCTTCAGTCAACTGATCTATATGAACAGGCGTATGAGCTGGCAAAAGGCCACAAGGCCATTCGTGACAGTGAGCTCCTGGATTATTTGATTAAACCCCTGGGCAATAATTACACCAGGCTCGGTGACTATAAGCGGGCGCTGTACATTCAACAGGAAGGTTTAAGGCGGGCAGTGCGCATGAATGACTCCATGCAGCAGGCAGCCGCCCTGGCAAATTTAAGCACAACAGCTCGCTGGAATGATCTACCCAAAGACGCCATAAAGTATGCCCGACAGGGGCTACAAAAAGTAAAAGCAGGTTCCGCCTTACAGGGTCTGCTTTTTAGTACACTCGCAGATATATTGCAGGCCGAAGGATCTACAGATACTGCGCAGTTAATCATCAGTAAAGCACTGGCACTCTTTTCAGCACAAAAACTTGAACGAGGCGCCAATAATACTTATTGGTATGGAGGCGCACTTTGTACTGCTGCTGCTATCGCCAGGCAACAAAAGCAATATGGCCAGGCAATTTCGTTACTCAGGCAGGCAAAGCATCTTTATGATCAGTACTTCCCAAGGTCCAGACAACGTGAAAAAATGAAAGTATTGGTCTCCCTGGGTCAGGTATACAAGACGTCCAACAACTTTAATAATGCATTTAAATATTTCAATCTGGCGCTCGCCGGGCTGCTCCCAAATCAATTCCCAGACGAAGCGGCCTGGCCGGCCCCTCACCTTCTCTATGCAGAAAACACCCTGCTGGATGCCATAACCGGTAAAGCACAAATACTACACCTTATGGGTAAGGACAGCCTGGCACTCATGGGCTATCAAAGCGCAGCAATTGTACTCCAAAAACTCAGGACAACCATTTTCAGTGTTGAAGCTAAAAGGCTCCTTCAGCAACAGAGCCTTCAAACGACCGAGGAGGCAATCAGTATTGCCTATCACCTATTTCAAGGGACGGATAATAAAAAATATGCCTGGATAGCACTTCAATTTGCAGAAGCGCATAAAGCCCGGTTATTATTAGACGATTTACAGAAAAGCAGCGCCTATTCCAGCCAGGCATCTGATGATAGCCTGCTCATCCAACAAAAGAAACTTCGTCAGGTCATCTCCTTTTATATCCATTCCAAAATGGATGCATTGGAGGAAAACCAGACAGCGGAAAACCAGGATTGGCAACAAAAGATAGAGGCCACAAAATATGAATTATCCCTGATCGACAAGCAGGTAAAAGAAAAATATCCGGCGATTACCTGGGACAGCCAAATTGATATAAATACAATAATTTCCGCATTACCACCAGGTATGATCGCATGGGAGTATTTTACAGGTCCCGATAAATGGTATGGATTTTCCATAAACAATAAAGGCATTCTGAGTTTTACTTCACTGAATGTTACCATGGACTTTCCAGACAAGGTTGCACAATTTGTACACCGTTGGTTTAGCAATGGACCTGAACAAATGGTAAATAATCCTGCATTATTTTATAAAAATGCATTTTATCTATACCAAAGGCTTGGCCTGGGCACTCTAAACGACTATTGTAAGTTATTGATTATTCCCGATGGTGTCCTGGGAAGGTTGCCATTTGAAGCCCTGACTACCGACTCAAATTATCATTCCAATCCGGCAAGCTGGCCTTATTTATTGCAAAAAGCCGAAACAAGTCAGGCTTATTCCCTGGCCGTATGGACGCATTCTCAAAAGCAATTTGCGACAATTAAAAACATCAATGGCTTCAGCGGGTTTTTTATTAATCCTACAGGCAATAATCAACTGGCCACATTAAACGGGGTCGATCAGGAAGCAAAAAGTATTCATAACCAAGTAGCCGGCCTTTATTATAAAAATACAGCCGCCACGGCAGAACAGCTCTTAAAGGCCCTACAGCAAAGTGAAGTGGTTCATATCAGTACCCATGCCATACTAATGGGAGATAAACAGATCCCCGCCCTGCAAATGGCGGATATGAAAATTTTATTGGCAGATCTATACCCTTTGCAGGCACATCCTTCCCTGGTATTCATCAGTGCCTGCCAAACGGCAGGGGGCTTATTGTCTCCTGGGGAAGGTATTATAAGCCTTGCCCGTGAATTTACGGCAATGGGTGCCGGAGGCGTAATTGCTGCTCTATGGAATATAAATGATGAAACGGCCTCAAAACTAACCGCACTGTATTATAAAAACCTGCAGGAAACCGGCGATAAATCAGGCGCATTATATCTGGCCAAAAAGCAATGGCTGACAACAGATCCAACCAATGCCACCGCCAAACTTCCATATTATTGGGCCGGGCTTTTGTATTATGGCAATAATACACCGCTCGCACATCCTTTGCGGACAACCGCTGTTTTCCCTGTCTGGGGCTGGGGAATTATCATTGCTTTATTGTTACTTTTATTTTCTCTAATTGGATGGCGTTTAGCTAAACGGAAGCATGATGAAAATAAAAATACATACAATTAGAGGCTATAAGACAAATGCTAAGGAAACCATACACACCGATCTCCACAGTCCGCATCATTTTTTCAGCCTGCAACTTCTAGCTTTTGGCTCTTAAAGTCCCTAAAGGTTTACGGCTGCAGTGCTGTTTCGTTGTCTGCCATTTATTTGTGCTTGTTTTTTATTTTTTGTTCTAAGAAATTCAAATCCTTCAAATCGTCTTGTTTTGCTTCAAACGCTTTCCGTTTTTGGTCAAATGCGGCATAAATTTCATTGACTTTCTTTTCCATCTGTTCGTGTGAAATGCTTCCTTTATGGTCCAGAACTTCTTTTTCATTAAAATCCAAAAGTCTGTCTACATTGATTCTCCAATAATTAAGCGTTAAGTCTTTTCGCTCTTTCACTCTTAATTCTGCTGTTTCTAAAAAGATAACAGTGAGTCTGTTTAATTGGTCTAATTCTTCTGTATTCAGGTAGTTTTTTGCTATCAAAATATCCTGTTTACGAACTTTGTTGCCTTTCCAGGAAGTTAATGCCATATTGGCTTGATCGGCATCGGCACGACTAATGATAATTTCCGCAGCAGTTTAGTGTGTAACTGCATACAGTAATTTATTTTGAGTTTCGAAGAACATTTGTGTGGATTTATCTGTAGCATCATAATCACTGCAAAGCGAAAGTAATTCACGAACCTTTTGATAAAATCGCTTTTCTGAAGTTCGTATTTCACAAATTCGCTCCAACAATTCATCAAAATAATCTGGTCTACCATCGGGATTTTTCAGGCGTTCGTCATCCATCACAAACCCCTTAATCATATACGCTTTCAGGTTTTTGCTTGCCCAAATCCTGAATTGCGTTCCGCGCTTACTTCGCACTCTGAAACCAATGGCGAGAATCATATCCAGAGAGTAAAATGTCACTTCATAATTTTTGCCGTCTGATGCAGTTGTAAAGTAATTCTTTACAACTGCATCCACACTTAACTCCTTGTCTTCCAAGATACTTTTGATATGTTGCCCTATATTTTGTTTAGAGGTGTCAAAAAGTTCAGCCAATTGATTTTGGTTCATCCAGATATTGCCATCTTTTGCCATAAGAACAACATTGGCTATCCCGTCGTCTGTTTGATATATAATGATTTCTGACTGTTCCATTCTACTCAATACTATATAAAATTGTTAGTAATTCTTCTAATGCTAGCAAATATCATGCTTTTCCCCGAAGGAACGAATTCTGCATGGTAGGTGCTCCAAAAAAAATAGCATTATATATAGTTGGCAGCCTACTCCGTTTTCGACCTAACTGATATTATCCAATCGGGATGGCACTTCTTTGCCCTCAGACACCCTGTATAAGAATGATTCGGCCTGGTATTGTACATCTTTAACCCCCTTGATCATTTATTTTGGTTAATTGAGGTTCAGTCATTTCAAATTAATGCTAATCATCAATAATCAGGGGGATTACTTGCAAACAAAACATTAAAAGATGAGTGGCTCATATGATTCATTATAGGTGACCCATATGGGTGCTTATTATCCAGATGAGATTTCTAAAAATAATTTTAACCAACTGTAAATACAAAAATGTGTATCAAATTGTGTGCAAATAAAAAAGCAGTTACGTTAATTTGTGACTGCTTTTTGATTTTATGTACAAACAATTGCTCGGCTGGATTTAACACACGTATTGTAACTAAATAGGAAATATTTCAGGGTCAAAGTGGTAACAACAAGGTGGACAGGCAGTGTGGAGGCTGTCGGTGTGTAAAATATGCATTTTTGACTACTTGGGGATTGTGTTGGAATTGCAGCATCTTGATATATACCGACTTGCGTTTCTGCTAAGGTCGTACACTATATGTTTACTACCCTTTTAGTCACCGTTTACTATACTTAAAGTATTCTGTTGGTGGTGTTTTACTATGCTTATTCTACCTCTTTTCTTTTGTGTCCAGCCATTGTGGGCTGAACTAAAAACGAATCGATTGCGAATCATCCTTTTTGATCAAAATCAAATGCTTTTTGAAGCCGGAGCCATAATTCAGCAGATCCACCGAAGTGCCGAGAGATATTTTCAGCCAATGTTGGACTTATGGGGGCTATTCCCGTTTGTTACGGAAGACAAATCGCTTATTGAGGTGCCTAATAGATCCGCTGCTAGTTCAATCGAATAGTTATTTGGAAGAAGGATCTCTTCAAATAGGATTATACCAGGGTGAATCATCTTCATTTTTCTTTTCATTTGGGTCGTTCTTCTAAGTAAAATTAATGAAGTCTCAGGATAAAAAACGTTGAATGTGATCGCCCGAAGTAATCCTTGCCTATTGCAAGGATTACTTCGGGTGTTAGAGTCTACCAGAATTCAGTTGAATAATTAGGTTTTTGTTTTAGTTTATTTTGTATATTTGTCCGTGTATGGACAAGTAAAATAATTGTAATAAATGTTAGGCCAAAAACTAAAAACATTACGAGAAGCCAAGGGATTACTACAGCGACAGGTTGCCGCTGCATTGGAAGTAGATACTGCTTATATCAGTAAAATGGAAAGCAGCGATAAGCCGGTAAGCAAAAGTTATCTTCCCAAGCTTTCGACGTTGTATGGTGTTTCAGAATCTGAGTTGCAGACTTTATGGCTTGCCAATAAAGTTTATGAGATCCTAAAGGATGATGACCTTGCACTAAAGGCCGTTGAAATTGTCCAGGAATCGTTAAAGAGAAAATAAAGACATTACGTGTGGTATTCAGAGACAATGGTTTTGTTAATGACACGACAAAAGATGAAAATTTGAGGCAGTTATTAAAGCAGTTGACTCCAGAAGCCAAATTAAAGTTATTTAAAATAATATGGCATTACCTTTAAATATAGAAGAATTAGTTCACGGGAAGACCATTGAATGGGAACGGCTGGAATTTAAAAAAGGCTGGAATCCTGAAGTTATTGTTCGCTCAATGTGTGCCTTTGCCAATGACTTAAACAATTGGGGTGGGGGTATATTATTGTTGGCATAAATGAAGATGCAGGGCAACCTGTTTTGCCTCCAGAGGGATTACCACAAGATGAACTCGATAAAATACAGAAAAAGGTTATTGAGCTGGGAAACAGGATTATACCTAGTTATTTCCCGATAATGCAACCTTATTATTTAGAAGGAAAACATATTTTGGTACTTTGGTGTCCTGCAGGGGATAATAGGCCGTATTCAGCTCCGGATTCTCTCGGGAAAGAGGGTGGTAGACTGAATTCTTATGTCCGAGTAGGAGCTGCTTCTGTTATTGCTAAGGGTGAAACCCTTAGGCGATTACAGGAGTTGACAGCAAGGATTCCATTTGATGACCGGATGAATAATCAAGCTACTATTGAGGATTTTAATCTGGGATTGATACGGGAATACCTTCAGGGAGTAAAAAGTGATTTATTTAATGAAAGTGATCGGATGCCTTTAATGGACCTTTGTAGGGCAATGTATATTGTGAAAGGACCAATTGAGCATGTGAGGCCGGTCAACGTGGGATTACTTTTCTTTTCTCTGGCTCCAGAGCGTTTCTTCCCGAGGTCATGGATCGAATTGGTTGTGCATAAAGATGACTCGGGTAGAGAGTTTGAAGAATTTTATTTTAAAGGGCCATTACACAAACAAATTGGCGAAACGTTGACTTTTCTTAGAACAAATGTTCTTGCTGAACGAGTAGTAAAACATCCAGATAGGGCCGAGGCAGATCGTTTTTATAATTTCCCTTATCGGGCATTAGAGGAAGTATTGTCTAATGCCGTCTATCATAAAAGCTATGAATTAGGATCACCTATTGAAGTTCAGGTATTTCCGGATAAGATAACATTTCTGAGCTATCCAGGACCATTGCCTCCTGTTGATGGGAAGGTGTTAAAAAATGAGCAGCATATTTTTGCCAGAGAATATAGAAATAGGCGCATTGGCGATTTTCTAAAAGAGCTGCACTTAACTGAAGGGCGCGGTACAGGTTTCCCTATTATTTATAAGGCAATGGCGAATAATGGCTCTCCGGCCCCCGTTTTTGAAACGGATGATAAGACCTATACTTTGGTGACACTAAAGGTGCACCCTTTCTACGGTGCGAGCGTTAATGGAAAATCGATAAAAGCCACTGACCCCGACCATGCTGACGACCAAGGTGATGTATTGAAAATCAAATCATTAGATGACATACTGTCGTTTTTGAATAGTTCGGACGACCAAGCTGGCGACCAAGCTAACGACCAGGCTCAGAAAGTATTAAGTAATTCAGTGCATGATAAGGTCGGTGTTATTTTAAGCCAATTGGATAAGCCTAAAAGCCGTACTGAAATCTTTGAGACTATTGGCCTTAAGAATCATACTGATGCCAAGAAACGTTATTTAGATCCATTGCTTCAATTTGGGTGGATTAAGATGACTATTCCCGAAATGCCAAGCAGCCCGAATCAAAAATACATAATAACGGAGACTGGCTCCAAACTATTGAAAATCATATAATATTTCCGCACTGACGGCAGTCGATGGCTGTAATTTTGCTTGATTTGATCACTGTTGTCAATTCGACCTTATTGTTTTAAGTTTAAATGATTTCGACTTATTACTTATTTTTTAATGCTTTTAGCATAACGTATATGATTATTTAGGGTCAACTAACACTAACTGAAATCCCATGGTATGCCCAAAGGCCAAAACATGATTGGAGTTGAAACATACTCTTTAACTATCTGAAAGCGATAGCTATCACAACGAAATTATATTTCCAAAACCCAGAAATTTAAAGACGTGCTTGATATGACCACATTCTTTCAGAATTTTTCTGCTGTTTTGCAGAGGATAGATTAGATAGGAGAAAATATTTTAATTTAACATTATATTGCATAATCAAATAAAAGACAATAAAGGTAAGTTATTGTCTTTTATTTGATTTCAAATATTTGACAATAAATGTCATTTATTGTCCGCTTATTAACGTAATTTTACTTTATAGAACAAGAAATGGCTACAAACTTTTTGACATATCAATTAGAACAAAAGTTTCATGGGAAAGAATATATTACCCGGGATGAACTTTACGAATTCTACAGGTTGTACGAACCAGATTTGAGTCCAGCTACCTTTAGCTGGCGTATTCATAATCTAAAAGAAAAAATATCCTGCAATCTGTGAAGCGGAATTTCTATACATTAATGGGGAAAAAATTATTTCAGCCAATTACCTCTCCTAAATTGAAAGCGCTTGGCATAAAAGTTACCAAGGAATTCCCTGCGGCTAATAGTTGCGTGTGGAGTACAAGGTGGCTGAATGAATGGACAATACATCAATCAGGTAGATTTTTGACGGTGGTAGAAGCAGAGGCATCGGCAACGGAATCGGTATTTTATTTTTTAAAGGATGCTAATTATAAAAATGTGTTCTTGAATCCTACTGAAGACATAATTGAAAAGTATATATATGAACAAGAAGAAACAATCATTGTTAAAACACTTCTTACAAAAGCGCCTATCCAACAGCAAAAGCATCTAAGTGTTCCTACACTGGAAAAAATATTGGTTGATTTATTTATTGATAAGAAGCTATACGTGCCATTCCAGGGAGGCGAGCTTATAAATATCTTCAATACCGTCTATAAAAATTACGGTATCAATATTACAAAAATGCTGAGGTATGCCAAAAGAAGGGGCAAAGGCGAAGTGATGATTGAATTTATTACTAAAAACACTCTTTTAAAAGAATTAGTCGATTAATGATATTGCCAGAATCATATACACCGGATTGGATTAAAGCCAAAAGGAAAATTTATACGAAAAGCGATCCCAGCATCATGGAAAAGGTTATCTATGCCCTTTCTTTGGTGGAACATTTAGTGAAATCCGGTCTGAGTTATACATTTAAAGGTGGGACGAGCTTGCTTTTAATACTTCCGGAACCTAAACGGTTCTCCGTTGACGTGGATATAATTACGACTGAAAGTCAGGAGAAAATAGAAAACATTTTAAAGCAAATATGCCAGGAAGGTGTGTTTCTAAGATATGAACTTGACGAATACCGGAGTTATAAACCTGGAGTTCCGAAGGCTCATTATCAATTGACTTTTTATTCCCAATGGGAGAATGTTGAAAAAAATATTTTACTGGATGTTCTTTTTGAAGAGCATGGTTATCCGGCTGTCATCTCCACACCCATTGTAAACGAATGGATAAAAACAGATGATGCACATCTCTTGGCATCTATTCCCACAGTCGACTCCATTGCCGGAGATAAAATTACAGCCTTTGCGCCAAATACAACCGGGATAAAATATCGGGTTGAGTATCCAGACGGCGGCGTTACGGAAAAACAAATGGAAGTAATGAAGCAGCTGTTTGATATTGGAATCTTATTTGACAGGTTATCTAATTTGGACCATTTTAAACAATCATTTAGTGCAACTTCTTTTAAGGAAATGGCTTACATAAAGCTGAAAGAAGAAAAGAAAAAAGCGCAGGACGTTTGTACGGAAGTCGGATTTAAAAAGCTTTCGCACTTTTCTACGGCATTTAAAAAGCAATACGGAATACCACCAACAGAAATATATTGAATATGGATATATTGAATATCAGAAAAGTAACACTAAACGACATTGACCAATTACAAAAATTGGTAAACAAACTTTCTATGAAACCTTTTCGGCAGGAAACACCGAAGAAAATATGATTAATTATTTAAACGAGGGATTTTCCATAGAAAAATTGACAACCGAATTAAGCGATAAAAATACAGAATTTTATTTTGCAACACTTGACAATAACGTAATCGGTTATCTAAAACTTAATTTCGGACAATCACAAACAGAATTGCAGGATGACAAAGCACTTGAAATTGAACGTATTTATGTTTTAAAGGAATTTCACGAAAAGAAAGTCGGGCAAGTGCTTTATGAAAAAGCGATTGAAATTGCTAAAGAGAAAAATGCCGACTATGTGTGGTTAGGCGTTTGGGAAGAAAACCCAAGAGCAATCAGCTTTTACAAGAAGAATGGTTTTGTAGAATTTGATAAGCACATTTTCAAATTGGGCAATGACGAGCAGACCGATATAATGATGAAACTAAAGTTGAAATAAGAGATTTAATAATCTATTTTGAGCTTTGCAAAAAAGTAATTTGTACCTTACAACAAAACAGTTGTGAGACTTTATTTTTAACTTTGCATTGTAAATAATTAAGATAATGCAGAGAACAGATATTTTCGAGCGGTTGCGGAATGGAGAAATCATTTTGCCAAACGACTCTGAAGCTTACAAAATGATAGAAGCTTCATTTGCTACAAAAAAGCTGCTTGTTCAAATGAACAATGCAATAGACCAGACAGAAATCAGGGATTTGTTGAGCCAAATCACAGGTACGGAAATTGACGAAAGCGTTGCAGTTTTCACGCCTTTGTATATCAATTACGGAAAGCATACTAGAATCGGGAAAAACGTATTTATCAATTTCGATTGTACGTTTTTGGATTTGGGAGGAATTACCATTGAAGATAACGTATTGATAGCTCCAAAAGTTAGTTTGTTATCAGAGGGACACCCGACAGAACCCGAAAACAGACACGCACTTATTCCTAAACCTATCCACATCAAAAAGAACGCTTGGATTGGTGCAGGAGCAACCATTTTGCAAGGCGTAACGATTGGCGAAAATGCAGTTGTAGCTTCGGGTGCAGTCGTTTCAAAAAATGTTCCCGATAATACAGTTGTTGGTGGTATTCCTGCGAAGATTATTAAAACAATTTAAAGAAGAATAAAATGAAATAATTATCAATCATAATGACAACCGCTTTGCTAACATTGGGAACTTGCCAACAAAATAAACAGAGGAGGAAATGAAACAGACAGAGCAAACAGAACACTATACATTTGAGTTGAGCGATAAAGTAACACGCCAAAAAGTAACATTCAAAAACCGGTACGGCATTACATTGACAGGAGATTTATACCTGCCGAAAGAGTACGGCAATCAGCCTTTGTGGGCTATTGTCATCAGGGGACCTTTCTGAGCGGTAAAAGAGCAATCTTCGAGATTATATGCCAATCAAATGGCAGAACGTGGATTTTGTTGCATTGGCTTTTGACCCGTCATACACAGGCGAAAGCGGTGGCGAACCTCGTAATGTTACTTCGCCTGACATCAGTGCGGAAGATTTTAGTTCGGCGGTAGATTTTCTCGGAATACAGAAGAGTGTGGACAGAAACAAAATTGGTATCATCGGGATTTGCGGTTGGGCAGGTTTTGCATTAAACACTACTGCCATTGACAAACGTGTAAAAGCCGTTGCCACAACAGGTATGTACGATATGACAAGAGTAATGTCAAAAGGTTATAACGATGCCACAACATTGGAGCAACGTACCCAAATATTAGAGCAATTAGGCGAACAGCGCTGGAAAGATGCAGAAGCAGGAACTTTCGCTTAGGGAGCGATATTAAACGCTGAATAACTAAAAGGCGATGAGCCACGATTTGATATTTGTGAAATTTTAATTTTCATTCTTTTATTGACATTTTGAATGTATTTTTGATAGTCTCTTATCGTGGTTTTTTTGCATCCTCAAATTGCATCTCTATTTTTTTATTTTAAATTCTTTAGAATGAAATTCCGGTTAACCCTTTTTATGTTGATTTTCTTTTTTGCTACTTTGATCACCTCGCAATTATCCGCTACGGCTCAAACAGGCCCATTAAAAGTTGCCTTGGCAGGGTTAAGTCATGACCATGTTTATCTTTTGATGCAACATTATAAACAAGGAGAAGTGGATATCATTGGAATTGCCGAGTCGGATCCTGCCTTGATCAATAAGTTTAAAAAGAATTATCATCTGGCGGATTCCTTATTCTACAAAGATCTTTCTACACTGTTGAAGCATAAAAAACCGGAAGTAGTGATGGCTTTCGATCCAAATTCAGCGCATCTCTCTGTTGTAAAAATTTGTGCACCCTTTCATGTGGATGTCATGGTAGAAAAGCCGCTGGCTACCACTGTGAAAGATGCGGAGCAGATTGTCTCCCTTGCGGAAAAATATCATATCCAGGTATTAACCGATTATGAAACTAGCTGGTATGCGAGCAATCAAACTTTATACAGCCAAGTCAAGGCGGATCAGATCGGTGATATAAGGAAGATGGTCGCTCATGATGGTCATCAGGGGCCTAAAGAGATAGGTTGCAGTCCTGAATTTCTGAGCTGGCTGACTGACCCCAAAACCAATGGTGCAGGGGCCTTATTTGATTTCGGTTGTTATGGGGCTAATCTAATGACCTGGTTGATGGACGGCAAAGCTCCTTTAGCCGTCTATGCAACGACTAGACATATTAAACCTGATATTTATCCCAGAGTGGATGATGATGCGACCATTGTGCTGGATTTTCCCAAAGCGACCGGCATCATTGAAGCTTCCTGGAACTGGCCCTATAATATTAAAGATTTGGAAGTTTTTGGTAAGACTGGTTACCTGCAGGCCGTTGATCCGAATACCTTACGTGAACGCAAAGGGAAAGAGTCGGATTTTAGCATTAAAAAGCTGGATGTCCCAGTGGCACCTTTTCAGAATTATGTTGCTTATGTTACCTCCGTTCTCAGGGGGCAGTTAAAACCCGGTAATGATCTTTCTTCTTTGCAGAACAACCTGATTGTGGTTAAAATCCTGTCTGCTGCCAGACAGTCGGCAAAAGAAGGGAGAAAAATATACCTAAAATAAACGGATAACAGTTGGTTTACTTGTAATACATGGACCGGTTATCAATGTTTTTGGGTCAGTCACCGAATTTACTTTCATTCAGTGACTGACAAGGTAAATGGTTGCTAATTATAGTATACCTATTTGTCTGGCACAAAATCGAGTGATATGGAATTCATGCAGAACCTTTTATAAGTGGGAGGGGGGCCATCGTCGAAAATGTGGCCCAAGTGCGAACCACATCTGCCACATTCGACTTCTGTCCTTTGCATTCCATAAGAGTCATCTTCCTTATAAACGACGCTCGTTGGACGAGACGGCTCATAAAAACTAGGCCAACCACAGGTACTTGCGAATTTGGCATCGGAACGGAATAATTTGTTTCCACAGACGGCGCAGTAATAGGTACCTTTTGCATTGCTGTTCCAGTATTTCCCGGTAAATGCTGTTTCCGTGCCCTTCTCCCTGGCAATGTTATATAGCTCTGGAGGGAGTATTTTCTTCCATTCTGCGTTAGAAACCCGAAGTTTTGTGGTATCGGTTCTTGAGTAATATGGATTGTTTTTATGCGGCTCTGTTGGGTTTGTATTTGGTTGTCCAACGCCTTTACAGGCAAACTGCATCAGCATTGCCACAATCAACACAAGTGAAAGTTTCATCATTATTTATTTTTAAGTTTATCCTTAAACACCTTTTGAATTTCTCCAGTTTTGGTCGGATCACCAGTTGACAATAGGGTTGTGAGCCATTATTGTTGTAATAATCCTGGTGATAACCCTCTGCTTTGTAGAAGACGGTCAGCGGCTGGACTTGAGTCACAATAGGTTTATCGTATGCTTTTTCTTCGTTTAGGCGCTTGATATAATAATTGGCTTTATCCTTTTGCTGCGTATTGCGATAGAAGATGGCTGAACGGTATTGTGTACCCACGTCATCTCCCTGCCTGTTCAGCTGGGTAGGGTCATGTGCCATGAAAAATGCGGCCAGCAATTCATCGTAAGAAATAATAGCTGGTTCATACACAATATTACATGCTTCGGCATGGCCGGTAGTACCGGTACATACCTGTTCATAGCTGGGATTGGGTACTGTCCCTCCGGTAAATCCGGAAATAACGGTATCGACTCCTTTTAATTGTTGAAACTGTGCTTCTACACACCAGAAACATCCTGCCGCAAAAGTTGCGGTATCAGTTTTACTGGTAGTGGTCAATGGTTTGGCGTTTTCCATTGCCTGGAATGCTTTTGAATGACTGATATCGGTTTTGTTTTGGGCGCAGGCTGCGATGGGTAACCAAAGCGTAGCGATGAGCAGGTGCTTAACTAACTGATTTATTTGAATGCTTTTCATTTTGAAGTAATTTATTTAATCATTGTAAAGATCCGTCTAAACCAAAGTAAAAGCAATACCCAGTCTTCCTAAATAATTGACAATACTTCTTATTGGGCCCTTCATGGTGGTTTTAACATAATGATATCTTTATACGATGCCCCTTTTGGGTGGAAATGAGTTTTTCCATTTAGCTCCTTACAGCATGAATGCTTTTGAGGAATCAATTTGGCGCATTCAGGAAGTATTGGCAAGTGTTAGGGCGTTTACGGCATTGTTACGGGCATTGATTGCTGCTAGCTTTGCCTATTATTAGCTTATTTCTCGAACTAAAACCTTTAAAAATGATTCGTAATAACTTTAAATGGCTACTTGCACTTGCCTTACCCTTATTTTTTGCGGCCTGCAGTAAGGATAATGACAATGATTCTCCAGGAAATACTGATCGATCCATAACGATAGAAAATGTTCTGCAGTCAAAGAGCCTTGTTGAATCGGGCACATTTGCGCAAACGGGTGCATCTCCGCTCATTATGCCCGGCCAGTCCGTTTCTTTTAAATTTTCGGCAGCCTACGGGCAGGCCGTGACTTTTGCAGCGATGTATGGGTATTCCAGTGACTTGTTTTTTGCTCCGATAAATCCTGGCATCACCCTCTATGATGCGGATAAAAACCCTATTGAAGGGGACGTGTCAGATATGGTGAAGCTATGGGATAATGGCACCAGGGTTAACCAGGCTCCTGGTCCGGGTGTAAATCGTCCTGGCGCAACTGAAAGCAACCCTATAAAGGAAGTCGTTGGGAAAGATGAGGAAGGGAATACCTACCTGAAGGCCTCCTCGCTGGTAAAAGCCACGCTAAAATATGATGGGGATTCTTATTTTACACTCACGTTGAAAAACACTTCGGGTGGAACAGCCAATGAAACACCCATTAGTCCGGGCGTATGGGCGGTCTCTTACATTGCTGGAGGCAGTATATTAAATACGGCGCCCTCTATGAGCAAGGGAAGCCTACGGCAAACGGACTGACCGCACTCGCTGAAACGGGTTCTACCGTCGATCTGGCTAAATATATCAGTGACAATACCGGCATATTTACCCCACTTTCACCGATTTTGGTCGTCACTTATACAGGCGCTGAAAATCCTATCTTTAAAGTAGGGCAGGCAGACCCGGGAAATGGTCTGATGAAACTGGCCCAGCAAGGAGATGCGGCTGATCTGGCTGCGGCACTCAAGAAGGTGGACGGCGTAACCCATGTGTACGTTTTGGCAGCCGAAAGTTCGACCGTCTTACTGCCGGCTGTAGGTGATCAACCTGGAAGCAAAGTTACCCAGAAACTACAGGTCGCTAAAGGGGAACATCTGGCCATTGCCACGATGTACGGATTCTCCAATGACTGGTTTTTCGCATCAACGGATGACATTGATCCCACAAAACCAGGTGATTACTCCAGCGCAGTTAAACTGTATGATGATGGAACTGCTGTTGATCAGTTTCCTGGAGCCGGTAATAGCCAATTTAACCTTGGCGGTAACGTGGCTGAGCATGATAATACGATCCAGGAAGTGCCTAATCCCAATGCCTTTACAACACTTCCTGAGATTACAGATTTCATAAAAGTGACGATCGAATAAACTCCTTTTCTCCTAAATTAATTGTGTATTTATTTAATAATCATATAAATTGTATAAGAAATAATGACGACAAATTTTGAAATTCCAAAGAAAGAAAGCATTTCCGTTAAAAATCAGAAGATCTTCGATAAGCTGGCAGGAGCACTGGGGTCGGTACCCAATTTATACGCCATGCTAGCCTATTCAGACTATGCTTTACAGACATATATAAATATGGAGAACAGTGGCACTTCTCTAACCAAAAGGCAAGTTGAAGTGGTGAATTTAGCAGTCAGTGAAGTGAATGGATGCCTATATTGTTTGAGCGCGCACACGGCTTTCTCAAAACTAAACGGATTTTCTCCGTCAGAAATTGAGGAGCTTCGCCAAGGTAAGGCATCCTTTGACCCGGCCTTGGATATACTGGCAAAATTGTCAAAAGCTCTGACAGAAAGCCGCGGACATGCAGACCCTGATCTTGTAAGTAAGTTCTTTGCTGCAGGGTATACCAAGGAAAACCTGATGGATGTGATCGTGTTAATAGGTGACAGAACAATCAGTAATATCTTACATGCAGTGACAAAAGCGCCTATTGATTTCCCATTGGCGGCCCGGTTGAACGGCTAAGGCTTGGAATCGTAGTTTTGGGCTGCATTTTTTAGTAATTTTAAGGTGAATCCTTTGGCAGGTGATCGGCTTCAAGTCTTTTGAAGGCTGATTACCTGCCAATGATTCAAGAATTGGTGTGCAAATATTAATGGAAGTATATCTAGAAGTATATCTATATGAACTTTGAATTTATAAATAAGGCGACAGGCGGCCTTTTTCGAATGGTCGTAGAAAGCGATGCGCTAAAAGGCGCCGGCATTTTGAGCCCTGAAAAGAGCACCATCAATACTTTCGTTATCAATAGAACTCCCGATGCACAGCAGGTTCGGATTGACGAAATGGCCTATACGATGCCTGGTTATTCACTGCTCCCCTTGGTCGCCAATCAGCATTTTGAGTTTGAAAGGCCGCAACAGATGATCGCGTGGCAGTTTAACCGTGAATTCTACTGTATAGTTGATCATGATGCAGAAGTGGGCTGTGTAGGATTTCTCTTTTATGGAATCCATCACCCTTTGTTCATTTTGCTAGGAGAGGAAGATCTGCGCAATATCAGCATAATTGAACAATTGTGCATAGCGGATATGCAACAACGGGACAGGATGCAGGGGAAATGCTGCGTACATTGCTGAAGCGCCTGATTATTAATAGCACACGAATGGCGAAAATCCAGACCAACAGTAATGAACTGTTGACTGACGAAAAACTGGATATCATCCGCCAGTTTAATTTGCTTTTAGAAATGCATTTTAAAGAGGCCCATGAAGTAAGCTATTACGCAGCTGTACTAAATAAGTCACCCAAGACCTTGACCAATCTCTTTCATCTGGCAGGCTATCCGGCTCCTTCGAGCCTTATTCATAAAAGAATCATCCTGGAAGCAAAAAGGTACCTGTTCTATACCAATAAGTCTGGCAAAGAAATCGGGTATGAATTGGGCTTTGAAAGTCCTGCCCATTTTAGCCGCTTTTTCAAATTAAAGACCGGCAATAATCTCTCTGAATTTAGAAAGACCATGTTGCTAATTGATTCGGGGACGAATCCAGATTAAGTTTGATTCTTTAAAATTCAATGCTACTGCATTTTGAAAACGATTATATTCAATTTGCCTGCTTAATGCACGGTCAGTCTGGGGTGCCTTCACGATACACCCTCCAAGGTCAAAATCAACCGGGGCGCATGATTATAATAATGCAGATCAAGACCCGTTATAACAGAATCAAGTTGAACCTGGCAACTGGATAGCAGCTACAATCAGAATGGACAGAATCCATCATTTTCGATCTATGCAGCTCGGTTTAAGCCGGAAGGAATTGCCGTATTCAAATAAAAGGGTGACTCGTTGAGTGAGGAGCAAGGCAAAAGGGACGGGTTTTATGAAAAGAAGGGGAAAGGTTTTATTAGGTACTGCTGTTTTTCAGGGTATTGCCTGTGATTTTGGAAACGTTGGATTGCGTGTTAGGCTTTAAAAGTAAAAAAGAGTACCCGGAAGACTATATTCAACTGATTTGAGAAAATCGGTTGAAAATGCCCCTGAAACAGTTATATGATCCTAATCAGCAAGATTAAATTATTCAAAGAGGGATTCACTATTTGATGGGTAGGCACGGTCAAAACGGATAATGGAAATAGCATATATTTGTTCTCTGAACGAACTATTAGTCTATATTTTATGATTCGATTTATCCTAATTTCTTTCTTTTTGTCGGTAACTACACTGGGCTTCTCCAATAGTAATGCTGGGCAAAAAGATACCCTACTTGGCAGGCTTACATCAGAAATTAAAAAGTCTTCCGAATACGACCGTATTAAGGAGGATCGAATCAGCACCATCAAATCCAAACTTGCTACAACAAGAGGTAGTGATGAGGAGTTACTTTTTGCGCTGACAGACAGTCTTTACAATGAATACGCGGCCTATAGTTATGATTCGGCTATTGTTTATGCCAGAAAATTACAAGAACTGGCCATTCGTTTCCAAAATCCGACGTTTTTAATCAGATCCAAAATCAGTTTTGGGCATACTTTGTTGTCAGCCGGGTTATATAAGGAAGCTTATGACACTTTAGCTGTTATCCAAATAGGACAGTCTGCACCGGCCGTTAAGGCCAGATATTATGCCCTGATGGCCAGGTATTATTATGATTTAGCTGCATATGATTATGATCCAGCCTTCTCCGTTGATTATGACAAGCGGGGAAACCGGTATATTGATTCTGCCTTAATTTACTTTCCGGTTTCCTCTTTTGAATATAACTATTATAAAGGCCTGAAAGCGTTCAAAAAGGAGATCAGGAGGCGGCCAGGATATCCTTCGGCAAAATTATTGACAGAAAGGATCTTACGGCGCATCAGCTAGCCATCGTGGCTTCCACATTGAGTGGTATTTATACGCAGCAAAATAATATGGCGCAGGCCAAAAAGTTACTTATTCGCGCCGCTATTGCAGATATCCAGGCTTCCACCAAAGAAACTTCGGCAACCCTAGACTTGGCCAAATTGCTATTCCATCACGGGGATGATATTAAAAATGCGTTTACCTGTGTTGAAAAAGCCAATAAAGATGCGATATTTTATGGCGCCAGACAGCGAAAGATCCAGGTGGGAACGCTGATGCCTCTGATAGAAGCCCAAAAATCAGCAATGTGGAGCAGCAGAAGAACTCTCTGATGATTTATGGTATTGTGGTGACCCTGTTACTCATTTTATTGATTATACTGGCCATAACTGTTTATCGGCAAATCAATAAACTGAAAGCGGCCAAAAAGATCATCACCAGTGCCCATGAACATCTCCAAAACACCAATATTAAATTATCGGAGGCAAATTCTATCAAGGAAAAGTATATTGCCTTTTTCTTTGACTTTTATTCTAAATTCTACAATAAGATAGAACGTTTTACTGTGCAGGTAGAAGAAAAGGCCCGGGATCGCAAAATTGATGAGATTAAGTTTTTGATCAATAATATACATCTCAAAAGAGAAAAAGAGGCCCTACTGCTTAATTTTGATAAGATCTTCTTGAGCTTGTTCCCGGGATTTGTAGAGGGATTCAATGCGCTATTAAGACCCGAGGAGGCCATTAAATTAAAAGAAGGTGAATTACTGAATCCGGATTTGCGCATTTTTGCGTTAATCCGGATGGGTATTCATGATACGGATAAGATTGCCGATATTTTAGAATATTCCGTCAATACGATCTATGCATATAAAGCCAAAATTAAAAATAAGGCGATTGTTAATAAAGATGAATTTGAACGAGAAGTTATGCAAATTAAAGCTATATAAACGGGGCGTTTGTGAAGAAAATGCAAAAACAAGGGTTTTTTCTTTCCATATTTCAATCACATATAGGTAAATTATATATGATTATAAATGTTTGATTTTAATTATTTTATGTTTTTGTAAAAGCCTATTTTGGCTTTTATTTTTCATATTTAGATCGCTCATTTTGCCATTCCCTTTTAACAGGGGTTATTTTGGTCATTCAATTAAAACTTTTGTGAAATGGCAAAAAACTCCTCCTGTTTTCTTTTTGTAAGTGTAGCCTTATTGCTGCTTTTTGTTGGGCCAGCTACTGCAAAAGCCCAAAACGCAGTGGTCCCGGTTGGCAATGTTATCCATGTCAGTCAACAGCAAAATGATATACATATTAAAACGACCAATGCTTTTGTACGCATAAAGCTGTACCATCCAGGTATTATTCAAGTTCAGATATCCAGGGAGGATTCTGCAACTGATTTTTCCTATGCGGTGGTTGGCAAACCTGATACAGAAAAAGGATTGTTTACGATGAGCCAAAACAGTCAGGATATTATTTTGAAAGCGGATTCTCTTACCATGCAAATTCAGAAAAACCCTTTCAGAATCGCCTTTTTGACGACTGATAATCAGGTTATTAATGAGGATGAGCAGGGCCTGGGCGTTTCATGGATCGGCCCCAAAGTAACCAATTACAAAAAAATGCAACCGGGAGAAAGGTTTATTGGCCTGGGGGAGAAAACGGGGAATCTGGATAGAAAGGGGGCTGCCTATACCAATTGGAATGAAGATCATTTTGGCTATAGCGTTACCCAGGATCCGCTATATGCTACCATTCCTTTTTTTATGGGCATTCAAAAGGGGCATTGTTATGGAATTTTTCTGGATAATAGCTACCAGACTGATTTTAACTTTGGTGCCAGCAATGACCGGTTTGCTTCCTTTGGCGCCAGAGGCGGGGTATTAAACTATTATTTTTTCTACAAAAACAGTCCTGCCGGTATTTTGAAGGATTATACCTGGCTGACGGGCAGAATGCCGATGCCCCCTCTATGGAGTCTGGGATATCAACAGAACCGCTATAGTTATTATCCCCAGACCGAAGTGATGCGCATTGCGCATACACTCAGGGAGAAGCGCATACCTGCTGACGGTATTACACTTGATATCCATTATATGCAGGATTACAAGCTCTTCACCTGGAATAAACAGCGGTTTCCCGATCCAGTTCAAATGAATGAGGCGTTGAAAGCTTTGGGTTTTAAAACAACGGTCATCGTTGATCCCGGCATTAAAAAGGAGCAGGGCTACCCCGCTTATGAGAGCGGAAAAAAGGCCGATATCTTCTTAAAATATAATGACGGCACTCCTTACACTGCTGAAGTTTGGCCAGGTTGGTGCAATTTTCCTGATTTTACCAGCGAAAAAGGCAGGGATTGGTGGCAGGAACAGGTTAAATTTTTTGCGGACAGCAAAGTGGATGGTATCTGGAATGACATGAATGAGATTTCTACCTGGGGGCAACAGATGCCGGATAATATTCTCTATAATTACGACAATCATCCAACCACGAATATGGAGGGTCATAATGTTTTTGGCCTGGAAATGACAAGGGCAAGCTATCTAGGAGCGGTAAAACATATGAAAAAGCGGCCTTTTATACTTACACGCTCAGGTTATGCGGGTTTACAACGTTATACGGCCATCTGGACAGGAGATAACCGTTCAGAGGATGATCATATGCTGGCGGGTGTAAGGCTGCTCAATAGCCTTGGACTGAGTGGCGTTTCTTTTACCGGCATGGATGTGGGGGGCTTTACCGGTAATCCTTCCACAGATTTGTATATCCGCTGGATGGAGCTAGGTGCTTTTATTCCTTATTTTCGCAATCATACCACCTTTAATACAAAGGCAGCTGAGCCCTGGACCTTCGGGGAAGAGGCACTTGGTATTGTTCGCAATTACATTAATTTACGTTATCAGCTACTGCCTTATATTTATTCCAGTTTTTACCGTTCGACGCAGGATGGTATGCCATTTATGCGCTCACTGGCTATCAGCTATCCTAATGATGCAAAAGTCTATGATCCCCAGTTTCAAAATCAGTTTTTATCCGGCCCTGCCTTTATGGTGGCGCCCGTAGAAAGTGGGAAGGATTTTCTAAAAGTATATTTGCCCAAAGGACAGTGGTATAATATGTATAATGACCTTTTGTTGGAAGGGGATACAGAAAGGGTGACTGAACTTTCTTTGCAGCAGTTACCCATTTATATTAAGGCGGGCAGTATTATTCCCATGCAGTCGCTCATACAGTCCACTGCAGAATTGCCTTCGGATACATTAAAAATTCATTTATATAAAGGCCAGGAGGCGAATAGCTTTGTCTATTATGAGGATGATGGAAGCAGCTTTGACTATCAAAAGGGGGATTTTTATAAAAGAACAATTCGATATAATCCTACTGATCATACACTCTCTTTTGACAAGGTGGAAGGCTCTTTTCAGTCAAAATTCAAACAAATAGCGCTTTATCTGCATGGATTTGAGAAAATGAACACCTTACAGTTGAACGGACAGTCTTTGGCCGTCAATACCACCGAGTTTTCGTTTTCAGCAGACAACGCGCCTTCCGCTGCATTAGCTATCGCGAATGGACCAGAGGTGACGCCTGGGAGTACTTTTCCAAAAAGTACGGTACAGCTGGTCGAGTTCCCTAATGGAGCAGGTCATATTGCCTTGGAATTTAGGGGCAGGGGGTAAGTAAGCCTATTTAATAGGAGGGTTATTCGTAAGGGTATTAGTAGGGCATTATTCCCAAAATCTTTATCATTCAACCAATTCGCCAATCATTTTAAAAAAAATCAACTATGATTCGATCCAACTGCAATTATAACAGGACCCGGAGAAGCTCCCTGTTATCCAGTTTACTGCTGCTCTGTCTGCTACTATGCGGGCAAGTAAGCGTGACTGCACAAACCTCAGTCACTGTCCAGGGAATCGTATATAATGATCATCAGCAGCCCCTGGAAGGTGCTTCCGTGACCATAAAAGGGACCGAACATGGAACCGCTACAGGCAGTGATGGCCATTTCAGCATTCAGGCTGCTGAAGGCGCCATTTTAAAAATAACGCACGTCGGTTATCAAGCGCAGGAAATTGCCGTGTCGCAAAATATAACGGCTGTTTTGCAACCAGAAAAGGGATCGCTCAGTGAGGTGGTTGTGATTGGTTACGGCACGCAACAGAAAAAGGAGCTTACTGGTGCCATCGCAACGGTGAATGCAGATGATTTTCAACAAGGTAGTATCACCAGTCCGGAACAACTGATTTCGGGCAAAGTGGCTGGCGTGTCAATTACGTCTAATGGCGGTTCTCCAGGTGCAGGAAGCGTTATTCGCATAAGAGGCGGCGCTTCCATCCAGGCCAGTAACAATCCTTTGATTGTCATCGATGGGGTGCCTTTAAGCGGCAATAATATTTATGGTGCTTCCAATCCCCTTAGTCTAATCAACCCCGGAGATATCGCCTCCTTCACCATTTTAAAAGACGCAGCTGCAACGGCGATTTATGGCTCCAGGGCTTCCAATGGCGTCATAATAATAACCACTAAAAAAGGTAAGGGCGGTAGTCCAGTAATTCAGCTTAATAGCCAGCTATCCGTATCTAAAATTGAGAAAACGGTCGATGTATTAACTGCAGGTGAGTTCCGTCAGTATGTGGACTCTTTGGGTCAGGGTAGTTATGACGGCACTCATACCTATGCCTCTTTAATGGGCTCGGCCAATACCAATTGGCAAAACGAGATATACCAAACCGCACTGAGTACGGACAATAGCCTGAGTGTAACGGGCGCTTTAAAGCACCTGCCTTATCGCATTTCTGCTGCCTATCTTAATCAGGATGGCATTTTACGCACAGATAACTTACAAAGAGTAACCGGAAGTATTGCGTTAACGCCAACCTTTTTTAATGACAAACTCAAAGTGTCTTTGAATCTAAACGGAACCTCCAGTCATACGCGATTTGCCAATAATGCTGCTATCAGCTCCTCCGTTTATTTTGACCCCACGCAACCGGTTTATGATGAAAATTCTCCCTATGGTGGTTATTATGAATGGGCCTCTGTCGATGCGAACACCCAGGCAGTGACGCTTAATAAACTGGCCCCCAGAAATCCACTGGCTCTTTTAGAATTATATAAGAATTTAAGTGATGTTCAAAGAAGTTATGGCAATCTGCAACTCGATTACCAACTGCCTTTTGTTACGGGACTCCATGCCAATCTTAATCTGGGTTATGATGTAGCCAAAGGGTCTGGAACGATTGACGTACCGGCGATGGCTGCACAGAATTTTCTGGACGGCGGTCAAAAAAATAAATATTCCAATAAAATAAACAACAAGGTGCTGGAATTCTACCTGAATTACAATAAAGACCTTGAAAAGTTGAAAAGTAATATCAATCTGGTGGCTGGGTACGGTTATTACAGTAATGAATCTACCAATGACAATTACCCGAATATCAGGGCAAACGGGGATACGATAGCTGGCAGTGAGCCTTCTTTTCCAATTGATAAACCTACTAATGTCTTATTATCTTACTATGGTCGTCTAATCTATACCTATAATACCCGGTATATCCTGGCGGCCTCCCTAAGGACAGATGGTTCTTCAAGGTTTGCACCTGACACGCGTTGGGGTGTATTCCCTTCTTTGGCGTTCACCTGGCGGATCAATCAAGAGCCCTTTCTTAAATCCTCCAGTACGCTTTCTGATTTAAAATTAAGGTTAAGTTATGGGGTGACCGGTAACCAGGATGGCATTTATGATTACCCCTATCAATCTATCTATTCCTATAGCAGTAATGCTTCTAAGGTGCAGTTTGGAGATACCTATTATAATATGGCGACCCCTGCTGCCTATGATGCAGGTATTAAATGGGAGCAAACAGCTACTTATAATGCCGGCTTGGATTATGGATTCCTGAATAACCGCATTACCGGTAGTTTGGACTTCTATTTTAAGAAAACAAAAGATCTGCTAAATACGATTCCAATCCCTGCGGGATCCAATTTTAGCAGCACGATCCTGACCAATGTGGGGAATATTGAAAATAAAGGTGTTGAATTTGCCATCAGTGCTGCTTTAATCCGGCAAAAGCGTCTGCAATGGAATGTCAATTTTAATGTGGCGTACAATAATAACAAAATCACCAATTTGACCGCCACCAAGGATTCCACCTATGCAGGTACGATGACAGGCAATGGCATCATTCAGATTAATTCTGTGGGGTATAATACCAATTCGTTTTATGTGTATCACCAGCAGTATGATCAAAATGGAAAGCCCATAGAAGGTGTGTACGCGGATATCAATGGAGATGGTATTATCAATCAGGATGACCTGTACCGTTATAAATCACCTTTCCCTAAGTTCACCTATGGTTTCAGTACGGATTTTACCGTGGGAAAATGGACGCTGAGCACTGTACTGCGTGCAAATCTTGGCAATTACATGTATAATAACATTGCAACGGGTGCTATAAGATCCAATATACTGAACCCGCTGGGTTATCTGGCAGGTGTTGTCTCAGATGTATTATATACTGGATTCAAGGATGGTCAGGGCCAGTCGGATTATTATATCCAGAACGCTTCCTTTCTTAAAATGGATAACCTGGGCTTAAGCTATCAGGTAGGTAAGGTCTTCCGTAATAAAGTTGGTCTGAGCCTGCAGGCGAACTGTCAAAATGTATTTACCGTTACAAAATACACGGGACTTGACCCGGAAATCTATGGCGGTATTGATAATGTGCTCTATCCAAGACCCAGAATCTATACACTAAGCCTGCATGCCAGCTTTCTTTAATCATCCAACCCATTAATATCAATTTTATGAAAAATAAACATAATAAGTTATATGGTTTTGCACTGATCCTTTTGTCCATATGCTTTGCCGGTTGCACAAAGGATTTTAACCAACAACCATTAAATGCCAATACTTCAGAAATTCAATACAGTACACCAGCTGGATACAAAGAAGTTCTTGCCAAAGTTTATGGCAGTTATTCCCTGGTCAGCAGTACCGGGGTCGGCAATTCTGATATAAATTTTCCGGGAATTACTGATGCCGGTACCACTGATTTTCTGCGGGCTTACTGGAATATGCAGGAACTAACAACGGATGAAGCGGTCTGCGCCTGGAATGACGCTCAATTACTGAGTTTTCATAATCTGAACTGGACGTCAAGCAATATTTATATTGGCGCTATGTATACGCGCAGTCTATATCAGATTACGGTCTGTAATGAGTTCATCCGCCAGTCAACAGATGAATTGTTGGCAAAGCGTGGCATTAAAGGGCAGGATTTGGAAGATGTACACAGGTACCGGGCGGAAGCCAGGTATTTAAGAGCTTTTCAATATTGGGTGCTGATGGATTTATTTGGCAATCCACCCTTTGTGACAGAAAAGGATCCTATTGGTAAATTTATTCCGAAGCAAATTCAGCGCAAGGATTTATTCGATTATATCGTCTCTGAATTAAAAGATATTGATGGGGCATTGGCAGCGCCCCACACGAATGAATACGGACGGGTAGATCAGGCGGCGGATTGGGCACTTTTAGCCAGAATTTACCTAAATGCGAATATCTATACCGGGACGAATAGCAACGACTATTATACTAATGCCATTACCTATGCATCTAAAGTAATCGGTGCTGGTTACAGTCTGATGCCAACCTATAAGAATTTGTTTAAAAGTGATAATAACCTGAATAATCCAGAGGTCATTCTGCCGATTGCCTATGACGGAGTGAACGCATCCAATTATGGGGGGACGACTTTTTTAATTTGTTCCGCTCACGGTACAGATCCTACGGATAATAAGGCTTATGGGATCCCAAGCGGCGGCTGGCTGGGCAATAGATCCACTAAAAATTTACCAGATCTATTTAGCCAGGCCGGCGATACAGATGATAGCCGTGCACTCTTTGGGCCTGGCAGCGCTGATATCAATGACATATTGGTATTTAATGAAGGGGAGAGTGTATACAAATTTGATAATACCGCCTCCAACGGTTCAACACCGCCATCCCCCGATGGCGTACTGTGCAGTACAGACTTTCCATTATTTCGGCTGGCAGAAATGTATTTGATCTATGCAGAGGCTGTTGCGCGCGGCGGTCAGGGTGGAAGTACAGCTACGGCGCTTGGATATTTAAATTTACTCAGAGAGCGCGCCTATGGTGGTCACCAGGGGATCTAACCAGTTATGATCTGAATACAATATTAGATGAACGGGGCAGGGAATTATACTGGGAAGGTTTTCGGCGGACGGATCTGATTCGTTTTGGTAAGTTTTCCGGTAATAATTATCTATGGCCATGGAAGGGCGGTGTGAAAGCCGGTGCGGGTAAGGATAGTCATTTTAACCTGTTTCCTATCCCTGCATCAGAGATCATTTCTAATACCAATCTGCAGCAAAACGAAGGGTATTAAGTTCTAACCAAATAAATCTAAAATTATGAAGATCAGCAAATATGTAATAGGTCTATTCACTTTAATGGCCTTTATGGCCCTGAATAGTGCCTGTAATAAAGATGGAGAGATGCTCATTGTTAAAAATGGTGTTTTCCAGGAAAATGCATTGAGTGTCAGTGCAAGTTCTTTGGTGCTTTCTGCCACTAGTGATGCGGATACGGTGGTCCGGTTTCAGTGGCCGGCTGTAGATTTTGGCAAAGAGACGGCCGTCTCTTATACTTTAGAGCTGACAACGCCTGAGGATACGGTAGGCCTAAATGGCTGGCAGGCAGCTAAGGTGTTTGTTATAGACCGAAATGTTTTAACCTATGGGTTTACCGGGAAGGTTTTAAATAATCTGGTAAGTAGCATGGGACTGGTGCCTGAGACTCAGGACAAATCGTGGCAAGAATCAAGGCAGATGTGAATCAATATAATGGTGCCGCTTCTACAGTTAATACTGCATTTTCCAATGCCGTTCTGCTACAAATAACGCCATATGGGTTGAATCTGTATGTGCCAGGTGATTATCAGGGGTGGAATCCCGCTGCAGCACCCTTTATAGGTCCTGTAGCCGGTAAAGCAGGACTATACGAAGGCTATGTATATATCAATGGCTCTGGCATTCAATACTTTAAGTTGACAAGTGCACCTGATTTTGATCACATCAACTATGGTGATGGTGGTAATAATACCTTTAGTACGGACGGAAATGCTGCCGGATTATCCGTACCGGAAGGTGGTTATTATGAATTGACTGCAGATCTGAATAATAATACCTGGACGGCTGTTCAAACTACCTGGAGTATGCTGGGTGATGCAACACCTGGGGGTTGGGTGACGGATACTGAGTTGCAATACGATGAGGTGAAGCAAGTCTGGAAAACAACGGCCTATCTTTCTTCCAATGGCTCCTTTAAGTTTAGGGCCAATAATGGGTGGGTAATTGATTTTGGCATTAATGCAGATGGCGACTTATCTTATGCAGATAATCCATTCTTTGGTTACGATGCAAGTGTAATGAATATAACTGTACCTGAAAGCGCCACCTATGACATTGTGCTGGATTTGCACGTACCTGGAAAATATACTTATAGTCTCACTAAAAAATAAACCTCTATGAAACCCTTATTCTCCATATTAGCGATTTTGCTCATTACATCATGTAGCAAAAGCAATTCGTTACCGACGATAAAACCGCCCGAACCGCCGGTCGTTATTGATTCTTCTATTCAGGCGGATCCTTCTCAGTATGGAACACCATATAGTGCAGTGCCTGATCCGGAGAATGCGATTATTTATCAGGTAAATCTTAGGGCATTTAGTCAGGCAGGCAATTTCAAAGGAGTTGAAGCACGCTTGGCAGATATTAAAGCGCTGGGTGTAAATGTGCTTTATCTGATGCCGATCTATCCTGTGGGTCAGCTAAATTCTGTGAATTCTCCTTATTGTGTGCAGGATTACAAGGCGGTCAATAAGGAATTTGGATCACTGGATGAGCTTCGCAGCCTTGTCGATGCGGCGCATAAAATTGGAATGGCCGTTATTTTGGATTGGGTGGCCAATCATACCGCCTGGGATAACCCATGGATCAAAAATAAAAGTTGGTATCAGGTGGACGGATCGGGTCAGATTATCAGTCCGGTCGGCACTGGTTGGAAAGATGTAGCTGCGCTGAATTTTAATAACCGGGACATGCGTCTGCAAATGATCAGTGCCATGAAATACTGGATTTATACCGCTAATGTGGATGGATATAGATGTGACGCGGCAGATTTTGTGCCGGCTGATTTTTGGCAACAGGCACTGGATTCGTTAAAAGGCATTGCCGCGCATAAATTATTACTTTTTGCGGAGGGAACCAGAAACGATCAGTTTACCTCTGGCTTTCAGTTGAAATACGCTATGGGGTTCTATTATACACTGAAAGACAGACTCTTTAAGCAAGGGGCTTCTGTAAAACTTATAGATAGTTTGAATCAGGCGGAATATGTGAATGCGACCTCCTCTTCCAGAGTAGTCAGGTACACGTCGAATCATGATGTGGATTTATCTGATGGTACGCCTATGGAACTATTTAGCGGAGAACAAGGTGCTATTGCGTCCTTTATTGTAGCAGCGTATATGAAAGGGGTGCCCATGGTTTATAATGGGCAGGAAGTAGGCTGCTCAACGAGACTGGATTACTTTGGGCAGACGACTAAAATTGACTGGGATGTCAATGGGGAGATAAAAGCCTTATACACAAAAATTCTCACATTTCGTGGGGCGAGTGATGCGCTCAGAAAAGGTACGTTAACCTCCTACAGTACGGATGATGTCTGCGCCTTTACGAAGACCTATCAAGGAGAAGAGGTATTGGTTATTGTCAATTTGCGAAATAAATCCATGGATTTCTCCATTCCTGCTGCCTGCAAAGGGGAGTGGAAGGATGCATTTGCTGACAGGTCTGTGGTGTTGGAAGATAAAGTTGGCCTGGATCCATTTGGGTATCTGGTGCTGAAGATGCCTTAAGGGTTGCTTACCGGGCCGCAACCAAACGATTTATATGAGTATTCAATAAAGACCATGCATCTACTTTTCTATACATCAGAAAAGCAGATGCATGGTCTTTTTTATGGATTAGATGCCGGGTCGAATCTAATGGACGCAGAATGGATTATATAAAAAGATAGATCTATCGCAATGTAGGTAATACTTTCAAAAATTTAATTGCAACCATAAGTTATTTGGTAAGTTGCACCAGGCTTATTTGCAAGGGTGGTCTTTATCGTAGTGATTCTTCCTTTAGTATCGAACGTATAACTATATTCAACGTTATTTATAGAGGCTAGTAAATTCTTATTTTTAACCGCTCTCAAAGCCCGTACATTGGCAATTCCCTCATCATCCATAAAAATTGACAAGGTAAAAGCGTCGCCGGGCATTATGGATTTGTCCGTATAATAAGTGAGTTTGTCGCCAAGGCTCGAGCTAATCATATTTCCATTTTTCCAGTTGTATTTGTAATCGTCGGATGCTCCCTGAGAATTGGAATATGTCGTCTGGGTCAATTGATTGCCATTATATGCATATTTTTTCTTTTTCCACACGGTTTTGGTTTCGTTGTCATATTCAATGGCATTTATTATTTGGCCATCGTTATTGAGCGTGAATATGGCTTTAAATATAAATTGCTTATTTGCACCTGTCACGATCTCAGTTATGGTATTCTTTGAATAACTATATGCATAAAGAAAAGGAGCCGTATTTGCATGAATAAATTTTATTGTAGCGATCTTTCCGTCACTGTTATAAGTGATATCTGATGTGTTTGTGCCATCACTTATTTGGGTGATGCCTCAATTCATTTTTTTGGGGGTCTTATCATGCTTATTGCAGCAAACAAATGACAGGCCGATAGCAAAAAGAATATAGCAAATTGTACTTTTTTCATAACTGAATTTTATAAATAGGGTGTAAATTTTTAATTTCAATCCCTGCGCTGCTTTTATTGCAAGAATGGATTTCCTGCGGCCTGTTTTTGCCTAATATTAAGTGTTGTAACTGTGACATATTAAGAATAATTAATTCTTTTTGACGCAATGACCACTGGAAGATGGATTGTGCTATTGCATCACAAAGATCCATTTTGCAATCTTATTCGTCAATCACATATTAATGTGAATTTGCCTAAAAGCGAATCAGTGTATTAAAAGTGGTCTTATGAAGATATAGAAATTCCAGGGGCTCCTCTAGTAAACCTGGAATGTAAAAGGACTTGATGGAAAGGTCAATGCAATTATTAAGAGAGGCGGGGTATCCGGGATTTCTAAATACGCGGCGCCGTAAAATTATATGAAATTTTTTTGTGCTGCTATATCAGCAACTTTTAAATAATGGTGTTTTGATTTTAAATAAAGCGGGTCATTTAAACGTGATGATCCTTGTTGAAAACCCTGTTTTGAGTAAATTTGATGACTTTAATACCTAAATTGCCAGCGCTACTATTGGTTGTTGTTGGAGTCTGCATATAGTAAATGATTTGTTGATCGACAAATGTCGGATTTGTATAAGAAAAGGTCCGTTTCTTTCATTTGATTAACCCTGCTTTTGGTTTAGCTTTGATTTTAGCTTTAGCATGCGCTTAAAAGAGGAAGGTCGCCTATGTTCTATTTGGTCATATATGGGCGAAAAATTTTTCTTTTGGCTTATTCGCTGATTATTTGAAGGATTGAACAGAGAATTGATTAATAAAACTGACAACGATAAATGTTTAAACTTATGAAATACAAAGTATTGTTATGTGTATTTGTTTGTTGGACGGCTGTAGGTTTTGCGCAGCAGCCTGATTCATCTGGGCGGAAAAATACTCCTCAGCATGATGCGCCTTACACGAAGCCCGTTAATGAGCAGATTGGAGAAGGTGGAAACACCTTTGGTTTTGATATGGCACCAGAGACAACACCGAAGGTAGTTGCTGCTGCTGTTCGGGCAATTAAAAAAATGAGCAAAAAGGGCCCCTTTAAACCAACATGGCAGTCAGTAAAGGAAAATTACCGGGTTCCAGATTGGTATAAGGGCGCTAAATTCGGACTCTGTATGCACTGGGGTCTTTATTCAGTACCTGCCTACCACAATGAATGGTATGAAAAGCATATGTATTCAAATTCAGGGATAGGCGCGTGGCATATACAACATTTTGGACCTCAGGATAAATTCGGTTATAAAGACTTTATTCCCATATTCACTGCAAAGTATTTTGACGCAAACGACTGGGCGGCCTTATTTAAAAAATCCGGAGCCAGGTTCTTTGCGCCGGCTTGTCAGCATCATGATGGCTTTGCACTGTGGGATAGCAAGGTTACCCCTACAATGCAATGGATATGGGACCGCACCGTGATCTGATTGGTGAACTTTGTAAAGCAGTGCGTAAACTTGGGCTGAAATTTGGGTTCACTAACCATGAAATTGAAAACTTTCAATTTATTAATCCACCTGCTGAAATGCTCAGCAAAATGAAAGCAGAGCACGCGGACTTATTTGATCCTAAATGGGAAGATTTTTACCATGTTGCTGACCGAAGTGATGAGGCTTGTAAAAACTTTCTGATAGATTGGTATAAACGTAATGTTGAGCTCATTAATAAATATAAGCCCGATATTTTATGGTTTGACAACGGGATTGATCAACGCTACCTGGACCCCTGAAACTCATGGTGGCTGCATATTACTATAATAGTGCAAAGAAATGGGGAAAAGAAGTGACGATAAACAGTAAAAAGGCTGCTTATGCACCCTCTGGCGTTAATACCGGAACAATTGGTTCTGTGCTTGATTTTGAGGGCAAAGTGCCGCCGGGCATACGTACCGGGACCTGGGTGGTGGACATGAAAATTGGGAGTACTTGGGGGTATACCAAAGGTATGTCTGTCGCCAGTGCAGCTTCTATTATTAGAAAGCTGATTGAAATTGCCAGTAAAAATGGAACCATGATGCTTAATTTATCGCCAACTGCAGATGGCACCCTACCCGAAAAACAGCGGGAAACACTTTTGGGTATCGGTAGATGGTTGGATATTAATGGAGAGGCCATATATGACACGCATAATTGGGTCAAATTTTCTGAAGGCGGGAATAATCATGCACCTAAAATCAATTTTACCGTAAAAAATAATGACTTATATGCCATCCTCCAGGGAAAGTGGCCAAAAGGGCAGATGGTAGTTACCTCGCTTCCAAATAGCATGGGTAAAGTCAGTTCGGTTAAACTCCTGGGTTATAACAAGCCTTTAAGTTTTACCCAGGACAGCAACGGCCTGAAAGTTTCTTTACCGGTGGGTCCTCCAGGTGATATTGCCTGGGCACTAAAAATTGAAGGATTAAAACTGAATGGTCCTACAAGTACTGTATCAGGCAATCCGATAGGGTATAATTAAGCCGGAGCGTCATTTTACAAATTACATGAGGAAACTAATTGAGATTTATTTGTGTTTTAATGTTTCTCTAAGACAGACCAGTCATGAATTCTGAATTATAAAAAGATGAAGCAAGTTTTTGTCCATTTAATACTCCTGGCAGGCTTATGTATATCTTTTGGATGTCGTGGTCAGCATAAATTCCGGATCCCGGTGTGGGGTGACTGGCAGGTATGGGGTGATGAGGGAAATGGGATGTATGCAAACCCTGTTTTACCTGGAGATTTTAGTGATATTGATTGTATACGCGTTGGAGATGATTATTACGGCGTATCCTCCACCTTTCAATTTAGCCCGGGTTTTGTGATCCTGCATTCCAAAGATTTGGTGAACTGGCAAATACTTGGCCATGTAGTAGATGACCTCAACAATGTCTCCGCTGACTTGAACTGGGACCGAATGAATAAATATGGTCGGGGGATTTGGGCCGGTGCTATCCGCTATCATGATCATAAATTCTGGGTTTACTTTTGCGATCCTGATAAGGGATACTTTATGAGTACAGCTACAAATCCTGAAGGGCCCTGGGAACCACCCCATCAGGTTTTAGCAGCAAAAGGATGGGATGACGGTTGTCCTTTTTGGGATGACAATGGCGACGGCTATTTTATAGGGACCCATTTTAGCGATGGATATAAGATTCATTTATTCAGGATGACCAAAGATGGCAGAAGCCTGATCACTAGCTCGGATAAAGTTATTTATCAGGCCAGGGGCAGTGAAGCCAATAAACTCTATAAAATTAATGGGATTTATTATCATTTTTTCAGTGAAGTAAGGGCTGGAGGACGTGCCGTTATGATGGAACGTTCCAAAAATATATGGGGCCCATATGAGGGGCCAAAACAGCTTAGTTATGCTCAGAAACAATTTCATGAGCCTAACCAGGGGGCGATTATTCAAGCGGTGAATGGCAACTGGTATTTTTTGACCCACCACGGTACAGGTGGAGATTGGGCGGGAAGGGTTTTGAGCCTGTTACCCGTTAATTTGCGGAGTGGCTGGCCTATACTTGGCAGTCCAGACGAGGATACGATTGGTCGCATGGTATGGCAAGGCAAAATGCCGGTTAAAAATAGTAAAATAGTGTTGCCACTAACAAATGATGAATTTAATGAAAGTAAATTAAATCCTGCATGGGAATGGAATTACCAACCGCGATCAGATAAATGGTCATTGACTCAGCGCCTGGGCTGGTTAAGGTTACACAGCTTCCGACCCTTGGAAAGTGGGAACTTTTTCAAAGCGGGCAATACGCTTACACAGCGTGTTTATCGAACCAGAAAAAATGTAGTTACTATCAAAATGGATATTCAGTCTTTGTCAGCTGGCCAGTGGGCGGGAATGGCTCATTTTGGTTACCCGAATTATGCTGCAATTGGTGTTGTTTCGGATACAACTGGCAAACACCTTCTGTTTAAAAATAATGAAGTTAGTATTAAGGGGATTCAACTAACAGGTAAGGACCTGTGGTTAAAATCTACATGGAGTTTGGATGGGCGTAATCAGTTTTATTATAGTCTGGACGGCCACAATTTTAGCCCTTTTGGAGCCGTCTATCAGTTAAAGTGGGGGGCATATCGGGGTGACAGGATTGCCATTTTTAATTATAATGAACAGGCAGATGCTGGATATGTAGATATTGATTATTTCCATTATGAATATAGTAAATAGTTAAAAGTTCCTAATTTGTGCGGCTTGTTTCACAGCCTAACTGCTGATTTTATTTTGAAGTAATAATAACGGGAGGGGGTGTAACCATTATATAAGAAAAAAGTGCAATGTATAAAATAGCCAACATGGCATTGTTTTTAGACATTTTTTAGATATCTTTTGCGTATAAATGATAGAAATTCAACTATTTATAAAATGTCTAAGCCCGAAATTAAGATTTTGATTAGCCATTTATTGCTATTTATAAGTCGGTAATGTCTCCAACTCTGATCATATTAAACATGCTGGTTAAACGGTACATTTCATATATCCGGCATGGGAAATTTGGCTAACTTGCGGTAATCCATCTAATAAAATTTAATGCAGTAATGAAGATCAAACTCCGGAAAAACCAGTATTCAGTAAGGTATCTTTTTATTTTGTTAGTTTTTTGTTTTGGCACAAGGCAATTGCTGGGGCAGTCCGGCAACGATCATATTTACCGAATAACGGATTTTGGGGCAATAGGAGACGCAAAGACGATTAATACAGCTGCGATCCAAAAAGCAATTGACGCGGCTAATGCCAATGGGGGCGGAAAAGTTGTTATTCCAGAAGGGAAATTCCTTGCTGGCACCCTGCAGATGAAAACTGGCGTGGAGTTGCATCTGGATAATAAGGCTGTATTACTGGGAAGTACGAATCCGAGAGATTATCATAAGATCGATAGGCCCGGCCACCCCGTCAGCCCTAAACAGGATGACAATTCAAGCTTGGCACTGATCGCAGCTTTCAAGGCAGATCATTTTTCTATTACAGGAACTGGAACAATTGATGGTCAGGGGACAGCCCTGGCATTAAATATTGACAGTTTGATTCATATCGGACAGATAAGTGATCCACACTATTCTAACCGTCCTAACGAGAAAGTCCGACCTAAACTCCTTTTATTCTCTCTTTGCCAAAATATAAATATTGAAGATGCTTCCCTTAAAAATTCTGCCTGTTGGGGGTTGTCCTTTGAGATTTGTGAGCATCTGACTTTGAATAATGTGAAGGTGACGAATATGGCTTATTGGAATAATGATGGCACAGATCTAACAGACTGTAAAAATGTGCGCATAACAAACTGTGATTTTAATACGGCAGATGACGGGATTTGTTTAAAGTCCTATTATCCGGGATATTTTGATGACTCCTTTTATATTGCTAACTGCAGGATCAGATCCGGTGCCAGTGCCATTAAGTTTGGAACAGCCTCTTATGGCGGATTTAAAAATATAGTGATTGATAATATCAATATTTGCGATACCTACCGTTCTGCTATTGCGATAGAATCCGTGGACGGTGGGGTAATTGAAAATGTCCATGTAACCCATATAAATGCCAAAAATACAGGCAATGCAATTTTTATTCGTTTGGGCCATAGAGCTGGAAAGGAAGTTGGAAGCATTAAAAATGTATATATAGGAAATGTCAAGGTGGAGATTCCATTTGGCAGACCTGACGTAAATTATGACTTGCGGGCACCGGAACCTGGGTTTCATAATCCGTTTCCTGCTTCTATAACCGGTATTCCAGGTCACAATGTTCAAAATATACAACTTGAAAATATAGAAATTACCTATCCAGGACGGGCTTCCAAGGCACAGGCATATTTTTCTTTAAGTAGATTAAATGATTTGCCGGAGAAAACTCGGAATTATCCGGAATTCACGATGTTTGGGGAGCTTCCTGCCTGGGGATTTTATATCCGTCACGCATCAAACATTGCATTTAAAAATATTACGCTTAAGCTGGCAGGAAGTGATTTTAGACCGGCATTTGTAATAGACAGTGCGCGTCACGTCACACTGAGCCATATTCAGCTACCCACAGGTTATCAGGATGGCCAGATAATTTTAAAGGATAGCCCTGATTATATGATTGAAGCGTCAGGTCAGCTGCATGGTACGGTTTTATAATATGGATCAGGATCAGGATCAGGATCAGGATTAAGATCTGGATCATAAACTGGACCGTGATTAAACGTAGTGCTGCGATTTTTTTTAAATGAGAGTGACTATGACTATGACGATGACTATGATTATGACCAGTTAATCTAAGGTAATGACTTGTATTGATCAATGAAGTGATCAACCTGTCAGAAGCCACTGCCTTTAAATGCTTTGGGCTCATCCTAGATCCTGGTCGAATAAAGAGATTTTATTGTAAAATCGACCGCTTAAATTAATTTTATTTACCGTTGGAAGGATGGGGCTTAAGTTAACTAGTCTCGTATAGCTGACTAGCCGCATGAAGTCTTTTGCGGATGGAATTTCTAAGGTTTCTGGGAGAGATAACTTCGATTAAATCACCGAATGCCAGAATGTCCTTTTCCAGTTCAAAGTTCAATACGACGTCTATACGAAGGGTTGTTCCAGAAGCGTCTTCATGGAGAACCTGTTGAGAAGGGTGCAGCGGCTTGGTGATTAAATAAGGTGCATTTTTGGAATTGACTTTTAATATGACTTTGTGTGCGCGGTCTGTCCGGTTTTTAGTCACGCCAATCAGGTCACTATAATACCGGTCAAAATCCACGCCTGTATAAGGCAGAAACTGAACGCTTTGAGCCACTTCAATGGTAATCATACGGTCCAGTGCTAAATTGAGTAACTGGTCACCTTTTTTGCTGTTGCAGATGAGAAACCATCTGTTCCTAAATTCCTTGAGCAGGTAAGGATGATATATGGCTTCATGGGCCTCTTTTGCCTTAAAAGATTTATAGGTGATTTTGAGGGGTTTATTTTGCCGGATGTATTGATAAAGTGGGGATAGGAAATGTAACCCTGTTAATAAATCATTTCCCTCAAACTGAATACAATTATGGGTAGGATGGGTGGTGGCATATAAATTGTTTTCAAGCCTGGCAATCATCTCACTCATGTCGTCCAGATATTGGAAGCCATTGAACTGTTTGAGAAGATCTACCACCTGTTTAAGGCTTTGGATATCACTGTCACTCATAGGAGCGTTGGTAATGCTGTAATCTTCCTCGCTGTAATAATAATATTTGCGCTGGGCTACTTCTATAGGTGCATTATAACCCAATTTATCGCTACGCATAACCTGGATATCCCCCTGGATAGTGCGTTTACTGACGCCGTTTTCTATGCCTTCCCGTTCATATAATACATCGGAGACCTTCTCAATCAAATCTTCTAAAGTCCATTTGCGCATTTTATTGCGCAAACAGGCATCAATGGTCTTATAGCGGATCAGGGCGAGTTTGTTTAGGGACATGTAGTTTGTATTGATTATTGTAAAGATAGGGATTAATCTACGCACTGTAATTGCGTAGATTAAAATATTTGGCTTGCTGTGATGCTGGGGGTTGATTATAATTGCTTGATTGACAGGGAAATATATTTTTTTGAAAAATATTTTTCGCTGCGTATCTCCAGTGCGTAGTGATAGGGACAACTTTGCTTTATCGTTGGAAGACGAGATGAGCGTTTTGTTGAAAAGATATTTAAATCAGACATGCGCCGTTGTAGTAACCCGTATCTACGGATATTCGGGCGTTTACTATTCAACTTCCTAGGTGGTTTTTAAGGATAGCCTTACATCCTTAGACGGGGGGAAAACTCCCACAAACACTACTCGTGTTTTGACAATGACCGTTGCCTTAAAAAAGCAGCACTACATTTTAGTTGTAGCGGGATTCGTTTTTGATGGATCTCAAAAATAAGTTTTCGCGGTATTCTTATAAAAAAAATCCGCTCTATGAATGCAATGTCAGCTAGGCGCTTGTTGGTTGAGATTATTTACTAATCGTAAATAGTCATATACGAACAATTTGCCTGAGCCTTGTATGTCAAGTTCTTTATAAACAGTGAACGTGGACTTTTGGGAGATGGTCATTTAGGCTAGGCTAAGCCTGCTGTACTAGCCAGCTTTTTGGATTTTTTTTGAGCGGTCGGCCCTTGGGGCCATTGGTTTCATTAGAAATTCCGATAAAAATGGGATTATACGGTTTGGAGTAGTTAGCTAAATCCCTTCCTTGGTGCAAAGTGCTATTTATATTTCCTGGCTTCCGCTTTTTGGGAGATCGGCGTTTGGCTGACTATTGCTATTCAAATTTATAATAAACGAAATAATTATTTAACAAAATTACAAAGATCATGAAAAAAGTAAGGATTGCATCTTATCAAATAGGACTTGTCTTTAAAGAAAAAGAATTAGTGGGTCTATTGAAGGCTGGAGCTTATTGGATCTTTGGTAATAAGCAAATAGAGATACTTCCTAAATCCGTAGCAATAAGTAGTAAGGTGTTGCCACTTGACTTGCTTTTAAAGTTTGATCCCTTGGCCGCTTTGTTAGACAAAATATCGGTGAGAGACGGAGAAATTGTCCTTTTATTTGAAGCAGGTATTTTTCAGGAGGTGCTGCCTACCGGTCAGTACGCCTATTGGAAAGAGGATAAAGACCGGGCATTTCTTAGCGTTGATTTGACCGACATATATATAGATAGGAGCATCAGCAGAGCCGTTTTGGATAATCCAAAGCTCCGAGCTTTTGTTAGGAAGCTTGTGGTCGCTAATCAACACAAAGGACTTTTATTTGTGGAAGGTAAGTTGGATAAAATCCTTGATGCGGGTACTTATTATTTTTGGAATAATGCAACTAGTATAGAAGTTAAATCCATTGATACCAGGATGCAGCAACTGGAAGTTGCCGGACAGGAGTTGCTGTCAAAAGATAAGGCAACCCTTAGGATTAACTTCTATATCCGCTATGAGGTGACTGATCTGGTCAGAGCAGTGATGGGTAACCGGGAATACGATAAACAATTATATGTTTTGGTGCAGCTCGCTTTAAGGGCATTTATCGGCGGGATGACTTTGGATGAACTATTAAGCAGGAAAACCGAAGTGGGTCCTGAGATCCTTTCTTATTTATCTGACCAAGTGACTGCCTTAGGGGTAAGTGTCGTTGATGCGGGTATCCGGGATGTGATCCTTACCGGAGACATGAAAGAGATCATGAGTCAGGTCATCATTGCGGAGAAAAAAGCGCAGGCGAATAGCATTATGCGCAGAGAAGAAACCGCAGCCACCAGAAGCATGCTCAATACCGCAAAAATGATGGAAGAAAATGCACTCCTTTTGAAGTTAAAGGAAATGGAGTATGTTGAAAGGATTGCCGATAAGATCGGATCGTTATCCCTGACTGGTAATAGCAATATGATCGGACAGCTAAAAGAGATCTTTTTAAAGTAACATACTGATTTTTAAGGTTATTTAGTAGTACGCAGGCAACCAAGATGCTGCTTATATATGGGAAGCAGGGTGGCTCAATTCCTGTTGATTAGGATATTGAGTCACCCTTTTTATTTTTCAACAATTAATTGCGGAGGTTAGTTTTAGCAAGAGTCTCGGAAGGCCCGTCCCTGGAAGCGTACTCGTTCTGTGGTTGGTAAAACAGCTGAAGGAGATAGCCGCTAAATAAGCGGTATCGACTATCATAAGCCTTTTATATGGAGGTGCAGGCACGCCCTGTATGATCGCGGCTTCAATAAATATTTTGTAGTTTGAAAATTTAATACTATGTTCGCACATATATACATAAAACCACTATAGTCCCATGAAACTGGAAATTAATCATGATAGTCCAATACCGCTGCATGTTCAGGTGGAAGAACTCATGAGAAAGCTGCTGCATTCCGCAGAATACAGGGATGGAGCACTCTTACCCAAGGAAGTGGAATTGAGCAACTTACTTGGGGTTTCCAGAAATACCATTCGTCAGGCGACCAATAAGTTAGAAAATGAGGGACTACTTGTGCGCAAAAAGGGAGTAGGCTCAAAAGCAGCACCCAAAAAACCACTTTATACCGGTCTGGATCATTGGTATAGCTTTACCAATGAGATGCGGGAAAGAGGAATTGAAGTATTTAATTTGAGTGTGGATGCCAAATGGGTAAATGCGGATAAAAAACTGGCCGCTTTCTTTAACGTGGAAGAAGGCAGAAAGATCCTGAAACTGAGTAAATTAAAAGGTACAAAGGATGGCGAGCAGCCAATCGTATATTTTGAAAGTTTCTTTCACCCTCGCATAGGTGTCGATGAACACGATGATTTTAATATCCCTTTATATACGATGCTAGAAAGAAAATACGGGGTGCGGGTTGTCCGGTCTTCAGAAAATATCAGTGCCTTAACAGCCGGTAAAATGGCAAAAAAATTACAGGTTAAGCCCGAGGCGCCTGTATTATATAGGGAAAGATTTGTAATGGACGCGGGAGATCGTCCAATAGAATATAATATTGGCTATTACAGATCTGATCGGTTTATTTATTCTATCAATATCAATAAGGCTTAGCTAGCCGTCATTTTTAAGATTCTTTATGTTCAAACATTCAAACAAAGTTATTCTGAGCGCTGATATTGGAGGCTCTCATATTACCACTGGACTCATTAAATTGGAAACATTGCAACTAATCCCTTCTTCCGTTAAGGAAGCAAAGCTGGACGCAAGGGCAGGTGCTTATGAAATCCTGATGGAAGGCTTAAAACCTGCCTTTGAGGACGCCATTGAGGATCTTGTTGATAAGTATGATATGGTGGGGATAGCCATTGCTATGCCTGGGCCTTTTGATTATGAAAGAGGAATATTCAGACTCAGTGGGTTGGATAAATTCGGTAACCTGTATGGCGTTGATTTAAAAAGGTTTTTATATGATCAGCTCCCCATTGAGGAGGCGATGCCGATATTTTTTAAAAATGATGCGGATTGCTTTGGATTAGGGGCTTATGTAGCACAAATAAACCATGGTCATCCCCCAAATGGGCAAATGGCCGAAAAAAAGGAGCAGGTGCAAGGTTTAAGAGATTCCAGTAAACTCATCGGGATTACCTTAGGTACGGGCCTTGGTAGCGCCTTTGTGGATAATGGAGATACGCTGGAATCAGGGACAAACGTCCCTGCAGGAGGACATCTTTACAATCAACCTTTACAGTTTGCCATGGATATGGCTGCCTTTGAGGATGATCAGGTCCAGGAAGGATTTTTCTCCTATGGTATCAGTGAGGAATTAATTTCCACCAGAGGGTTATTACAATATGTAAATGACCGGGTATATAACTCTGGTCAATCGGCTGACTATTCGGATAAAATTGCAGATGTAAAACAATTGGCTAAACTGGCAAGACTTGGATTGGGCGGAGATGCTCAAACGAATCGCAATGGTAATGGCAATGGCAATGTACCGGCGCTATCCGCTCTGGCACTGGAAGCTTTTAAAGTGATGGGATTTGGTCTGGGAACTTGTCTGAAACCCTGGTATGAAAAATTTCGGCCGGCAACCATTGTTCTGGGCGGCGGTATTGCAGGGGCGGCAGATTTATTTCTGCCTTCCATGCGAAAGACGATGTTGACGGATGATCAAAAATCGGTTGATATTATTATTCTTAATGCGGACCAGATGCAGGCTACCCCGCTTATCGGAGCGGCCTATGGCTTAAAGCGATCCTTGCCAGAAACACACGAGTGGATTAAGGGAAACAAATTGTATGGAGAACCTGGGGTGACATCCGATGTGCATGATGCGTTAATTTTAAATGCCAAACTGAACTTTGATCATTTGGACCATAAGTGGCGTAAGACGCATCAGAGCTTATTGCCAATTTGCATCGGTGTACCTAAAGAATTTGCATATTTGGAGACTGCCCTGTCCACCCAACCGGTTCAAGCACCTAGTTCAGCCGCTGCTGTAAACAAGCAATATGATATTTTCCCTTATCATAGCCTGGGAAGTGGCAAAATCCTGTCAGGATTTGAGGCGCTTGCTAAACATATACTTTATTTCACAGTGGAGACACCCACCAAAACCATCGCCATTGATGGATATCAAGGGGTGGATTGGTTAGCATTTCAAAAAGGGCTCTCTATGGCCTTAACAGACCGTGGCTATTCGCCTACCTGGGTAGATATTGCCTCTTTTGCAAAACCAGAGGAAGAGATTGAAAGGTTGGTTGCCCCATTTTTAGGTGCGCCAGGAGCGGTCTGGGGATCCAAAACGGATTTGCAGTTGATGGATCTGTTTGATCGGGATTTAATAAAGACCGGCCTGACGGCTAAACACTTAAAATCCTTTAAGGGCGATCCTGTGATTATATTTGGTTCTGGTGCTGGCCTTTGCGGTCCTGATATTCCGGTCGTATTCGTGGAGCTCCCCAAAAATGAAATCCAGTATAGAATGCGGGCAGGCACTGCTGGTAATCTACTGACCAGTGTCAAGGCAGATTATTCTCAGATGTATAAGCGCTCCTATTTTGTGGACTGGCCTATACTTGATCAGCACAGGGAGCGAATCATGTCCAGTATTGAAATAGTGGTAGATGCACAGTGGCGCACAGATATTAACTGGTGCTTTAAAGCGGATCTGGACGCCGCCTTTAAAAAAGTAACCCATGCGCCCATTAGAGTGCGTCCCTGGTTTGCACCAGGCGCATGGGGCGGCGATTGGATGAAAAACCATTTTAATCAACTAAGTAAGGAGGAGGTGAATTACGCCTGGTCATTTGAACTCATTGTTCCCGAAAACGGAATTGTTTTTGAGAGCGATAATTATTTGCTGGAAGTTCCTTTTGATATGCTGATGGCCAGTCAGTCCACGGCTATATTAGGCAGTGACGCAGAAATCTTCGGCCATTACTTTCCCATTCGTTTTGATTTTCTGGATACCTTCCATGGGGGGAATCTATCGATACAATGCCATCCATCCTTGCCTTATATTAAGGCGCACTTTGGAGAAATGATTACCCAGGATGAAACCTATTATATTTTGGACGCCGAGCCAGGTGCAGGTGTTTATTTAGGTTTTCAACATGATATTGATCCAGAAATATTCCGTGCTGAATTGGAGAGAAGCCACCAGGAAAATGCAGCTATTGACATAACGCAGTTTGTTCAGTTATTGCCGGCAAAAAAGCATGATCTGTTTTTAATACCCAATCAAACGGTACATAGTGCAGGCGCTAATAATCTGGTACTTGAAATCAGTGCAACACCTTATATTTTTACCTTCAAAATGTATGATTGGGTACGTCCGGATTTAAATGGCAAACCCCGACCCATTAATATAGACCACGCCTTTAAAAATCTGGATTTTTCAAGAAAAGGACAGGTCGTTCAACAGGAGCTTTGCGTCAAGCCGGAGATATTGGAATCAAATGATAATTATAGCATTATTGATCTTCCGACGCATCCGGAACACTTTTATGCCATTCGTCGCTTTGAGATTAAAACGGGGGTGAACGTGCAGACTTTGGGCAAATGTCAGATTATGATGGTCGTGGAAGGCGATGGGGTTTTAGTCGAACTCCCTAATGGAAAGGTTTATTATTACGGCTATGCAGAAACCTTTATTATTCCAGCCGCAGTGGAAAGTTATAAACTTGTTCATCCTGTTCCCGATAAACGTCAGGATAAGCATGAGGGTAAGCAAGAAGCATTAGAAAATACAGTAAAAGTCATTCAGGCTTTTGCCAAATAGGGTTATTTATTAAGAGTATTAGCATTCATGCGTTTACATTGTGGTCATCCTGAATGGCAATGTAGGACTAATGATATTTTAGAGGTAAAATTTTGTAGACGAAACAAGTGATCTTTAAACAAATCATATTCATTTAAACAAGCTTTATGTTAGAGAATGACCAAAGTGCATTTCAGGGTACTACGCTAGGCGTGCAAAATATGAATACAGGCGCATTAAAGTATTTGATCCTGATTTGCAGTGTAGCCGCACTCGGAGGCTTTTTATTCGGATTTGATACGGCTGTAATATCTGGCGTAGTCGGCTTTGTAAAATCAGAATATGCCATGAGTGCCGCCAGCGAAGGCTGGTTTGTGAGTGTGGCCCTTTTGGGTTGCATTATAGGCGTGGCAGGCGCAGGTAAGCTTAGTGATAGCTATGGCAGAAAAAAAGTCTTACTACTCTCAGCGCTTTTATTTACGGTATCTGCAATTGGTTGTTGCCTGGTAAAGCCGGAAGTGGAATTGCTCTGGTTTAGATTTATTGGCGGACTGGGTATTGGGGTGGCGTCCATGGTCTCCCCTTTATATATTACGGAATTTGCACCCGCTAAAATGCGGGGTCGACTGGTCGCTGTTTATCAGCTGGCCATTACGGTTGGCATACTTTGCGCCTATTTCTCAAATGCCTGGCTGCTGGGACTTTCTGAACAATCTGCCAGGTTTGCCAGCGAAGGATTTTTGAATTGGATCGTGACGGCTCATGTCTGGCGCGCTATGTTGGGCATCGGCGTATTGCCTGCGGTTATTTTTATGTTGAGCCTTTTGGCCATCCCGGAATCTCCCCGCTGGTTAATGATGAAAGGACAGAAGGTGGCTGCCCGTAAATGGGTGTATAAAGTGAATACGGCCGAGCAGGCGCACCTTGAAATGGCTGCCATGCAGGACGGCGTTCACCAATCGACTGGCGATAAAACGGGTTTAAAAGAGCTGATGAAGCCAATATATAGAACCGCCCTTATTATTGGTCTTGTACTGCCCGCATTGTCACAACTCTCCGGGATTAATGCCGTGATCTATTACGGGCCAAGAATTCTGGATGCTGCAGGCTTTACCTTAGGTGGCGCATTCGGTGGCCAGGTATCTATCGGGATCATTAATATGCTTTTTACCTTTGTGGCCATTTTTACCGTTGATAAATGGGGTCGTAAACCTTTGTTATATGTTGGTGCAGGGATTGCCTGCCTGGCACTGATTATCATCGGATTTTTGTTTTATGGTGGGGTGACAGAAGGCCCCTGGATATTACTTTTTATCCTGATCTATATTGCTTGTTTCGCCTTTTCTTTTGGTCCGGTATGCTGGATTATCATTGGGGAGATTTTTCCAACGCATATAAGAGGCAGGGCTATGGGACTGGCAACTTTATCGCTATGGGTTGCCAATTTCTTTGTCGGATGGCTTACGCCCATATTACTCGACCACGCGGGTCCCGCAGGCACTTTTTGGATCTTTGCCGTTTTATGTTCTCCGACTATATGGCTGACCTTTAAACTCATCCCTGAAACAAAAGGGCATTCTCTGGAGGATATTGAAGCTTATTGGCTGAATAAGTCTAAAGTGAACAAATAAAAAAGCTGAAAGTTAATTTTTAAATAGTAAGGAAGATAAGCGGTTCTCTTACAGAAGGGTTATACCGCTTAAGAAATAAATGCCTATATTTTTTTTGGAAAGTAAAAATTTTGCAATTACTTTTATGTAAGAATGTATGAACATAAAATTCTTTTGCTGAAAATGTTGGAGAAGTGAAATGCATTCTGTAGAAAACATCTTGGTCGGCTCTAAATCAGGCCTTATATACTGGTATAAAATACGATTGAGTAGGGAAAGATGCTAAATGCGCGATGCCTAAAAAGACAGCTGTTGTTTGCATAAGGAGACGAGTACCCTTTGCTAAGGCTGTCAGGGTTGTATAATTATTATTAGTGATGCTAGAATTTCCCTTAAAAAGGGGACAGGAAAAATATTGGCTGAATGGCCGAAAGCAATAGGTATGCCTATTCACGAATGATTTTGGATATTTTCTTTCATTCAATTATTTCAATTAACACTCATGAATGCAAATTGTTTTATGTACGGGGTTTTCCCGATAAAAAGAATGCTTCTGGTCCTGGCCTGCAGTATAATTATGCTGTGCGCCTATGGGCAACAAAGGCAGATATCTGGCGTGGTGAAAAATAGTGAAGGCTTGCCCCTGAGCGGCGTTTCGGTGGTCATAAAAAATACAACAACCGGAACAGTTACGGATGCAAATGGCCATTTTAGCCTCCAGGTCAATTCAGATGCGCAGCTACTCGTTTTCTCTTATGTCGGTTATACAGTTAAGGAATTGCCGGCAAATGCTGCCAGTGAGGTAATCCTTTCAATTGCCGGTAGTAATATGGATTCAGTGGTCGTTATCGGTTATGGCGCCATGAAAAAAACGGATGTAACGGGTTCGGTTGTTTCTGTGAGTGCCAAAGAACTACTTTCTAAGCCAGTCACCAATGCGCTGGAAGGACTCCAGGGACGCGTTCCTGGCGTAAGCGTGTCACTTAATTCCGGGGCACCTGGCGGCCTCGCTAGTGTCGTTATCAGGGGCATGGGCTCCATTAATTCCTCTACTGATCCACTCTATGTGGTAGATGGTGTAGCCATGACCAATATTCAATACCTGAATCCAGGTGATATTAAAAGCATGGAAGTACTAAAAGATGCCTCAGCTACTGCTATTTATGGTGCACGTGGCTCCAATGGGGTGATCCTGGTCACCACAAAAAGAGGCGCCAGTACGAATGGTACGATCGTTTCCTATGACTTTTCTATTAGTGCGGGTCATCTGCCCCGGGAATTACCGGTATTAAATTCTGATCAGTTTTTAGAAGTATTAAGCGGTGGGATGGCAAATAATCCGCTTTGGGGAGCAGCGCCTAGAACACTTAAACGTACGGATCCGCTTCTTTTTGACAGTAATGGAAACCCCCTTTATAATACAGACTGGCAAAAAGAAGTGACCCGAACAGCGATCTCTAACAATCATCAACTTTCCATTCAAAATAAAGGTGATCATTCCTCTACTGGGGTATTTTTCAATTATACCAATAATGAGGGTATTATGCTGCATTCTAACCTGCGCAGATATAATATTCGGTTTACACATGATCTAGCCCTGAATAAATGGATCGATTTTGGGGTTAATCTGCTGTATAACTATTCAAAAGAAGACGTTGTTAATCCTGGAACAGGCGCCAATACGCCGACCCGGACCATGATAGAGATGCCTTCCATCATCCCTGTCAGATTCCCGGATGGTTCATGGGCCAACAATCAAAGCTCTTCAGATTACTCCTTTTTGGATGCTGCTGAAAATCCGGTCAAGGTATTATTATCACAGACCAATCAGGATACGAGAAGTCAGGTTTTTGGTAATGCCTTTTTTAATTTCAAAATAACCCCGGACTTACAATTTAAAACTCAGTTTGGGATCGATAATCAGGATATCCGCTATGATTATTATTCACCTTCTGATCTGATGAATATATCAGCCAATCAAAAAGGCGTGGCCTCTATTACCAACGAGCAGATTCGTTATTGGCAACAGGAGAATTACCTGACCTTTGATAAGCAATTGGGGATCCATCATTTGAATATACTCGCAGGAGCAAGCTGGCAAAAGCGTATTGATCAGACATTAGGCGGTTCCACGCAGAATTTTGCGGATGACTTCTACAGACAATATAATCTTGGAGCCGGTTCCCAACCCAACCCGCCTTCCAGTAATTATACCAGCTGGGCCATTAATTCCTATTTTGCCCGTGCCAGCTATAATATGTCGGATAAATACCTGGTTACCCTCACCGAAAGAGCCGATGGCTCTTCCAGATTCGGTAAAACCAATAAGTACGGTTATTTTCCTTCTATTGGCTTAGGTTATATCCTTTCCAATGAGGATTTTATAAAGAAAGCTAATTGGATCAGTTTTCTAAAAATCCGTGGTAGTTATGGCATTACAGGTAATACCGAAATAGGCGCCTATCAATCTTTAGCTACCGTATCCAGCGGCACCACGCTGATTAATGGTACGAGAGAAGCCTCTTCTTATATTAATGGTTTAGCCAATCCGGATCTCAAATGGGAGAAAACAAAGCAAACAGATATTGGGCTGGAACTCAGGATGTTTGACAATCGAATCAGCTTCGAAGGTGATTATTATTATAAGCTGACCTCTGATTTACTTTTAAATAAACCTATTCCAACTTCTACAGGATTTGGTGGCGTGTTGAGTAATATCGGTTCTATGTCCAATCAAGGCGTAGAGCTCTCTTTAACGACGCGCAATATAATAAATCGTGATTTTAACTGGACTACGAATATTGTTGCCAGTTATAATAAAAATAAAGTGGTTTCCCTGGGAAGCAATGATGAAGATATTTTTCCCGGCCCTTTCTGGGGGCCGGTATCAGACGGGTTTACCATTTTAAGAGTAGGTGAGCCTGCCGGCTCGTTTTGGGGCTATGAAAGGCTAGGTACTTATAGTGAGGAGGAAGTTGAAGCTGGCAAGGCGAAAGACCCTAATTATCCCTATCATGCCGGGGAAGAAAAAGAATCGGCAGATAAGCGAATTCTGGGAAAGGGAACTCCTGATTGGACGGGAAGTTTTGTCAATACTTTCAGCTATAAAGGATTTGATCTGATGATTGATCTGCAATTCTCACAAGGTGCCAGTATTGCGCAAGCCTTCTTATTTTCCTCAGAAGACAGGACAGGATATAGTAATTCTCTGACTTCGGTGATGAATGCCTGGACAACCCAAAACCAAAATACCCCGATTCAGCAGTGGCGCTTTGCGCCAGATGCCGGCCAGTCGGCCGCCTTTGATAGCCATTGGGTGGCTAATGGCTCATTTATCAGGGGCAGAAATATTGTGTTGGGATATAACTTGCCTACGCGCCTTCTAAAGTCTGCGAAAATAAAATCACTGCGCTTTTATTTAAGTGGTCAGAATGTATTTTTAGTCAAATCCTCCTCCTATAAAGGGTATGATCCGGAAAATATCTCCTGGAATACACCTGGCGCACCGGCCTTTGGACAGAATATAGAATTCTACCAATATCCTAAACCAAGAACATTCACCTTCGGTTTAAATGCAACTTTTTAATTCACCCCAAGATTCAAATATTTATTTATGAAATATTCAAATATATTACTGGGCATTTGTCTTTTAAGTGGCAGCCTTTGTAGTTGCAATAAATTTCTGGAAGAATCTCCCAAGAGTATTACGCCTGTAGATGCTTATTTTCAATCTGTCTCCCAGGCAGAGAGTGCGATTAATTATTTATATGGTAAAGGTACTGGTCCTGGCCGCTTTTATAATATCAATGGGTTATATGATGGCACGAATAGTTTTACCCTGGACAATTTATCCGGACTGGCCAACAATACGGTCGCCCAGGATCCCAGTATTCGACATTTTGCCTCTTTGACGCAAACGGTGGGTAATGCCAGTAATTATCTGGGAGCGATCTGGTCCTCCTTTTACAGTTCTATTGCCAGTGCCAATACCATTATAGATAAAGTGACTGCTAGCACGTCCATTGCAGAGGGAGCAAAGGCGCCTTTGCTTGCAACAGCCAGGTTTTACCGTGCAGTAGATTATTATTATCTGGTGCGCATATTTGGCGGCGTTCCTCTTATCTTAGCGCCTTATACTTCACTTGAAAACCTGTATGCACCCAGAGCCTCAGTAGATTCTGTATATGCTTCCATCGTAGAAGACCTTAACTGGGCGATTGATAAAGGCGGCCTGGCAGATAAACCCATGGGCAGTAATGGCAACCGTATCTCAAAGGGATCTGCCGAGGTTGTTTTGGCAGAAGTTTATCTGACCATGGCAGGTTACCCATTACAAAAGGGGGCAGAGAGTTATACCAAAGCCTTACAAACGGCACAAAAACTGATTCAAAGCACAGGCGGTTATGCACTATTCGCTAGTGACGGCAATTCGACAGCTTTCGATAAACTCAGACTGACCAGTTATGACCAGGGAAGTGCGTATCTTTATTTTATAGAATATAATGGCAATATCCAGAGTTCGGGGTTCCCGGAGTATACCTTGCCTAATTCATTTCCGGTGCCTATTCCTAATTCGGATCTGAAAGTCCAATATACGCTCATGACTACACCGTGGACACCCTCCAATACATTATTGTCCATGTATGACAGTACAAACGATATCAGAAGGCATAATCGCCAGTTTTATCACAATTCTTTTAGCTATATCAATAAATCTGGTAGCCTGACAACGATAAAAATACCTACCTTACCATTCAGGTGGTATGATAGTACGGCTATATTTGAAACGGCCGCTTCAAGCAAGTATATAGATGTTTACAGAATGGCGGATGTCTATTTAATTGCTGCGGAGGCCGCTAATGCACTTGGGCAGGATCCCACCCCTTATCTGGATCCGATCCTAAGCAGGGCCTATGTGCACAAACCATCCATTCCAACCAGCCAGCAGGCCAGACGGGACTTGATTTTGGCAGAACGGTTCAGGGAACTGGCGATGGAAGGCCATTTTTGGTTTGATTTGGTGAGAACCAGATTGTACCCGGATGTAGGTGCTGGGCATACGGTCAGCTTTTCCGCCCTTGTTGGTCATGATAATGGGAGGGGACAGAAATTTCAGCAGAAAGATCTGCTCATGCCTATTCCTTCCACGGAATTGCAACGCAATCCGGCCTTAAAGCCCCAGAATCCCGGGTATGAGCAGTAGAAAAATATACAAAAAGAGTTATTTAAATAATGCGCATGACAGAACAAATTAGTACAGGAATTCGTTGCCATGGGTACATGCAGAAAATGCATTTATTGTTGACCAGACCCCGCCGGGGTCTGGTCTTGCAGGCCGTGCTTTCGGGACTGATATGCGCTGTTTGTCTGTTTTCAAGTTTCAAATTGGCGGCTCAGCCTTCAGATATATTGTCCTTTGTTCGCCCTGAAATCGGTACGGCCCAGAGCCGGTGGTTTTTCTTTACGCCTGGTGCAGTGCCCCAGGGTATGGCTAAACTGGCGCCATCCACTAATGGCCATTACGGCAATAAGTCTGGTTGGGAAGCGGTAGGGTATGACCCAAGAGATAAAACCATTGAAGGGTTTGTGCTGTTCCATGAATGGCAATTAGGAGGTGTCATGCTAACCGCAACAAACGGCCCCCTTCTTACCCGGATCGGTGATAGCTCGGATCATGTGAAAACAGGGTTCAGGTCGCATTACAAACACAGTACGGAAGTAGCCCGTCCTGGTTATTATAAAGTGCTGTTGGATGATTATGGCATAAAGGCTGAGTTGACTGCAACCAAGCATGTAGGATTTTTAAGATTTAGTTTTCCGGAAGGGCAGGTGAATAGAAAAGGAAATGGTAATGGTACTGGTAATAAATCCGGCAACCGCATCTTGCTACTAATGGGGCAAAAATGGGGCGAGAGCGGAGAGGTAAAAGCTGCAAATGTGCATATGGTGGATAGCACCCATTTTGAAGGGAATGTCCGTACGAGTCCTAAATATGTGGAGATTTTCGATCCAGGAGGCGCCGTGCAGATGTATATCTATGGCCAGCTCAGTCAGGCACCCACAGGGGTGGGCAGTTTTACAGATAAATCAGTTAGCACCATCTCCAAATCATTTCAGGCAACTGCCTCTGGGAAAGGCTGCGGCCTGTATTTTGATTATGCAGATAACGCAAGCAAGCCGAGCGATTCAGATAAGCAGAAGCCACGCGGTCCGGTTGAGGTAAAAATCGGCCTTTCCTACACAAGTATTGCAAATGCTAAAAAGAATTTGCAGGTGGAGGCTGCCGGGTTAAATTTTGACGGCGCTAAATTAAGCGCCCGGCAAATCTGGGCAGCTGCACTTAGTAAAATAAAAGTAAAGAGTGCTTCCAGGGCATTGAAAGAGAAATTTTATACGGGGCTTTATCATGCACTCCTGGGAAGAGGTGTCAGCTCGGATGTAAATGGAGACTATCCGATGGCTTTTCAATCTGAGCACATTTCCGGGCAATCCCAAAGGGTTGTTTCAACCAGTCCTATCACTGGCAGTGTTACGAGTAATGCTAAGGTAGGACCCGCTCATTTACCCTTTCAGATGCTGAACTCGGATGCTATTTGGGGGGCTTACTGGAACCTGACACAGCTGTGGTCGCTGGTCTATCCTCATTACCTGAAAGATTTTGTTTATACCCAATTAGAGATGTATAAAAACAGAGGCTGGTTTTCAGATGGACTCGTTAATAGCCAGTATGCTTCCGGGGTCGGAACCAATTTTGTGGGTCTGGTAGTAGCTTCTGCCTACCAGTTAGGGCTATTTAAACAAATGGATCCCGCTTCCCTTGAGCAAATATACCAGGCAGTTTATAAAAATGTACTAGGCGTTAAGGATCAAAATGGATCTCGTCCGGTGGGGGCAGGCAAAAGTGATCTGGAAAGTTTTGTCAAAAGAGGATATGTGCCCTACATTGATCAGCAGGGATCCACGGCAAAGGGATCCAATTTTTCTGCCTCGCATACGCTGGAATATTGTTTTGGGGCTTATGCAGCCAGCCAGCTGGCAGCCTCTTTAGGTAAGTCAGATGATGCCAAAATGTTTACTCAATATGCGAATGGCTGGCATCATCTCTTTGATAGCAGTTTAAAACTCATCCGCCCAAAAGATACATTAGGTCATTTTATTGACCATTATGATCCAAATGAGCCTTGGCGGGGATTTCAGGAAGGCAATGGAATGCAATATTCATTTTTTGTGCCCTGGGATCCACAGGGTTTAAGCGCCGCTGTAGGTAAAGACCGGTTTAATGAACGGCTCCAAAAGATTTTTACAAAAGAAAAGGCTGAGGGATTTGGCGGGGGCAAAACAATGGATGCATTTTCTGGTGTAAAAGCAGTTTATAATCAGGGCAATCAGCCTGATATGCAGATGAGCTGGCTCTTTAATTTTTCTGGTCAGCCCTGGCGAACACAGTATTGGACAAGAGCGATTGTGGATGATTTTTATGGCACGGACTCCATTCATGGATACGGTTATGGACAGGATGAGGACCAGGGACAGCTAGGCAGTTGGCTGGTCATGACTTCACTGGGGTTATTTGATGTAAAAGGGCTTACGGATAAACGCCCCATAGTAGAGCTGGGTAGCCCGGCTTTTGATAAGGCGGTTATTGAACTGGGCAATGGGAAGCAACTAGTCATAGAAACAAAAAATAATCAAAAGGAAAATGTCTATGTGCAATCTGTACGTTTTAATGGCAGGGACTTAAAGCAGTGTTGGCTGTACAGAGACCAGCTGATGCAAGGCGGAACGCTGCAATTTGTAATGGGTAGTCGTCCCAATAAGCAGTGGGGCGTGGCAGTGTTGCCTAAATAAAAAAATGTAATGGTATTTCAATGGCAATAAACATGCATGGATAATTAAAGGGGGTTTTACGACGAATATTATAGGATTAAATATTCAATAAAATATAAATAAGCAAGTAAATTAAGCAAAGTGTTTCGACGGAACTATTTTAAATATAAGAATCGAATGAATGACAATCACAGTGACAATTACAAGGAGTCAAGTTATGTAAGGTGCATAATTGCAGGTTTGCTATCCTTGCTAGTAGCGTTACCTGCAGCCAATAGCCAGGTATCAACCAGTAGTAATGAAGTAGACGGTGGCGGTAAACTACATACGGTCTGGCAAATTGGAAAGAAAGATGGTAGTGCCAAAGGCATGGCATTATACCCGGATAAATATGCAGATTTTTTGAAGGCTGATTTTGGATGGGAGGATAAATTCTATTTAATCGGCTATTCAAAACCCCAGACTGACTGGCCTTATGTATTACCGGGACCGGTTGACGGATTTGGGGGAACCAGTGGAACGGCAGGTGTTCGCAATCCAGTACTGAATGTCCTTTTCGGCATTCAGGATCTCCCCATAGATGATCCGAGCCAGCTGGTGATTGACCTGGTGGGTTATCAGGGGGAAAAACCAGCTAAATTAAAGATTACCATTAATGGTCATCCATTTGAGTATAACTTACAAAAAGATACGCTCATTAATTTTATCAGCGGCAATCCTACAGATTATAAAGCCGCCAAAGCCGCTAACCTGGCAAGGACGGTAAGCGTTGCTACAAAAGGATTATTAAAACCAGGAGGCAATCAAATCCAGATTACGTCAACTGAAGGCTCCTGGGTAGTATTTGATCAGGTACGTTTGGAGGCGGAGCAGCCTATTGCTTTGGTTAAACCAGGTCAGGTGTTTTTAAGAGATGTGCATGCAGGTGATTATGAGATCAATGTTAATGACCAAAGCCCATCCTCAGAAAGCCAGAAAGCTGGCCTGCTTGCGCAGCCCTTACTGGTGGATGTCCAGCAGTTAAAAGGACAACCTGAACTCAGCGTTACGCTAGACGGAAAGCATATTTTCCGGCAAAAACTAGATACCGGCAGGTTCGATCTGGAGGTGCCAATGCCTGCGGTAAAAGCCAAAAAGACAAGTACTTATGCAATTTATGCGGATGGTAGATTATTGACAAAAGGGACTGTAATCCGTAGCCCACAGCACTTGATCACGCCCGGTGAATACATTGATACAAAAATGGGTACGGCGCATTCCAGATGGATGATTGCACCTGGGCCTTGGATGCCATTTAGTATGGTGAAACTCAGTCCGGATAATCAGGACGCTGGTTGGTCCAGCGGATATGATCCCATGTATAACAGTATTGGTACTTTTAGTCATATCCATGAATGGACTTTATCTGGGCTGGGTACTTTTCCAACCAGCGGACCTTTGAAATTACAAGTAGGTCCCAGAAAACATCCGGAAAAAGGCTACCGGTCCAAATATGATCAGTCCTCTGAAGTAGCAGCTGTAGATTACTACAAGGTGCATCTGACCGATCATAATATCCTGGCTGAATTAACAGCAACGACACGGTGCAGTTTTCAACGGTATACCTATCCGAAGCAAGAAGGAAGTCGTATCATGATCGATCTGAAAACACCAGCTGAATACGGTTACGATTTAAAAGACGTTCATTTTAAAAAAGTAAGTGATTATAGAATTGAAGGTTATAGCCACCAGTTTGCGCCCAGGGTCTGGTCAAAGGATGCAGATCAGGACTATACCGTGCATTTTGTGATTGAATTTGATCAACCCATTAAAAAGTTTGGTACCTGGAATGGAGATCAGGTGTTGTCTGGGGACAATATCACCTTGAAAGACCCGAAATCGGCCGGGGCCTTTGTTGAGTTTGACACAAGGGTGCATAGGGCGGTACAAATGCGTACAGGCATCTCTCTAGTCAGCACCGCAAATGCTGCCCAGAACCTAAAAACAGAAATTACGGACCCTTTTGGCTGGAGTTTTGATAAAGTCCGTGGTCATAGTCTGGCCACGTGGAATGAGTTACTGGAAAGAATTAAAATTAATACGGATGATGCCAGAGAGAAAATGCGGTTTTATACCAATATGTACCGGGCATTATGCAGTAGAAATACCTGGAGCGATGTGAATGGGGAGTGGGTGGATGCCAGTGAAAAAGTTCAAAAACTGGCCGATACCAGTGCCAGAGCACTCGGTTGTGATGCTTTCTGGAATACCTTTTGGAATTTGAATCAATTCTGGAACCTGGCCTTTCCTGAGTGGTCTTCTAAATGGGTGAAATCTGAGTTAGCCATGTATGATGCGAATGGGTGGCTGGCCAAAGGACCCGCCGGTATGAACTACATACCGGTGATGGTGGCTGAGCATGAGATTCCGCTCATTGTAGGGGCTTATCAGATGGGGATCCGGGATTTTGATGCACAAAAAGCACTCAAGGCAGCCGTTAAAATGCAGACCACGCCTTCCCAGAAAGTAGGGAAGTCTGGTTATGCCGGTAACAGAGACTTGCTCCCTTACCTAAAACATCATTATGTACCTGGCGATAAAGGCAGGTTCTCTAATACGCTGGAATATAGCTATGATGATTGGACAGTGGGCCAACTGGCAAAAGCATTGGGTGATAAAAAAACTTATCAGGTTTTTAACGACCGCGGCAGTTGGTGGAAAAATGCCATTGATTCTACCACTGGCTATGCCAGGGTCAGGAATGCGGATGGCAGCTGGATGACACCTTTTGACCCTTTCAGATCGGGAGCTAACAAACAGTATGTGGAAGGAAATGCCTGGCAGTTGACCTATTATGTACCCCAAGACATTCCAGGACTTATCAAAAAGATCGGTAAAGACCGGTTTTTAAAGCGGCTTGAGTGGGGCTTTACCGAAAGCGAAAGGCTTCGTTATAATGCGCCCGGCGATCAATATTGGGATTATCCTGTTATTCAGGGTAATGAACAGTCCATGCAATTTGCCTTTTTGTTTAACTGGGCGGGCAAACCCTGGCTATCGCAAAAATGGTCACGTTCCATTTTGGACCGGTATTACGGTTATGGAGTAGCCAATGCTTATTTGGGCGATGAAGATCAGGGACAGATGAGCGCCTGGTTTGTGATGACAGCCCTTGGGCTGTTCCAGATGGATGGCGGTGCCAGCAGTACGCCTATTTATGAGATTGGTAGTCCGCTTTATCCGGAAGTTACCATCGATCTGGGGAGCCAGTACGGTAGAGGTAAATCCTTTAAGATAATCGCTAAAGATGCGTCCAGAACCAATAAGTATATTCAAAGTGCCAGATTGAATGGCAAGCCTTTAAATAATTTTTATTTCCCTGCAAGTGCATTACTGTCCGGTGGGCAACTGGAGCTTCAGATGGGACCTGAACCCAATAAGCATTGGGGTGTTAACAGTACTGCTAAAAGATAAATTATTTGATTGGTATCTTGATAGATAAATTTTTAAATATTATGATAAACGACTGTTTCGGTATATTAAAAAATAATAGAATGAATATTAAAAGTTGCTCTTTTAATCAACTTAAACCATTGGCTGTAATTATTTTAATGACTTTGCTCTTTGCTTTGCCAGGCAGCCGGTCTTTACACGCCCAAACGAACCATACAGGTGATGCGCAGTCAATTACAGCACTGCGTAATGACATCAAAAGTGATACTAGGTTACGTGAGGTAAGGACTATGGCCCAAAAGCTAGTGGCCAGCGGATTTACGGCGGGTAGCGGCTATGGAGAAGTCTGGATCCGTGATTTTAATACATTTATCAGGCTTTCTTGTAAGGTAATGCCTTTAGATACCGTAAAACAGAAACTGCTGCTATTTTTTAAAATGCAGGGACAGGACGGTAATATAATTGACGGGTATATACCCAAAACCAAGGCAAGTGTGGGCTATGATTATATATATAGTTCGCTGGCACCCGGTCTGGCAGGTCATAAAAACACGGTAGAAACAGACCAGGAGTCTTCTTTAATACAGGCGGTGTATAAGTATATAGAGGTGACCCATGATCAGCAGATCCTACAGGAAATGATTGGTGGGAAAAGCGTGGCAGACAGGATGGAAATGGCACTGGATTATCTGATGAAAAGTCACTACAGTAAAAAATATGGCTTGTTATATGGGGCGACCACCGCAGACTGGGGTGATGTACAACCAGAATCTCCTTGGGGCGTTGTGATAGACAGTAATAGCCATATGGCCATCGATATTTATGATAATGCGATGTTTTTGATTGCATTAAATAACTTTCTTGAAATGGAGCCCGCCAAGCATAGGTGGGAGAAAGTGCAAAAGGACATCCGTAAGCAGGTCCGCCGGGTATTATGGGACGCTAAAAATCAAAAGTTCAGACCCCATGTTTATTTAAATGGCAGTCCATTCCCGAAAGATTTTGATGAGAATAAGATCTTGTATTACGGTGGAACGGCGATTGCGATACAGGCGGGCCTTTTGACCAAGAAGGAAATTGCAGCTGTTAATCAGCAGATGGTGGCGGGCGTAAAAGCAGCCGGTGCGCCTTCCATTGGTCTTACTTTGTATCCAACTTATCCAGCTGGCTTTTTTAAAAATAAAGGCATGTACCCTTATGGATATCAAAATGGCGGTGACTGGACTTGGTTTGGAGGCAGAATGATTCTGGAGCTGGTAAGAAATGGGTTTGTTGGGGAAGCTTATCAGGAAATCAGTCCTATGCTAAACCGAGTGATTAAAAATAAGGGGTTTTATGAATGGTATACCAGAGATGGCAAACCTGCCGGTTCTGGCTCTTTTAGAGGCTCTGCCGGTGTATTGTTTGATGCAATAAATGCCTTAGAGACCTGGGCAGCAGCATCAAACTAATGCTGCTGCCCAGTACAGAAACTGGATTTTTTTGTTTCCCATCTCAGTAATTTAGCGCCAGGACCAGGCACTAAGCCTCTTAAATAAAAATGAAATCGTATTCCTTGCCTTGTGCCACACTGATTGTATGTTTCTCCTTTATTAAGGGTGATGGGTTAAGGTCAAACATTCTTTCGATGCTTTTATATCTTATCCATGAATCATTATCGATGCTGACATTGTAATAGATTTTAAGTTCGCCACAAACTATTAAAGTACAAGATTTATCATTTAAGATTAGAGTCATTGGTAAGGGCGCAATATATTATACTTACGATGCTGTAAGCAGGAATCTGGTGCGGAGATCATTGGGAAGTTAGTCGGTATTTTTTTAGAATTGTGTAGTGATGAGCATTTATTTAAATAGGTGCATGTATATTGTTATTGTCTTCCATCCAAAAAAATGTGGCAAATGGTGGATAATTTTTTATATTTGGCAATCGAATGCACAAATTGACTAAAATAGTCTTAATTTGTTGATTCTGATATATTTATTCAATTAAAGACTATTATCCATGAAAGGAGTACGCTTGGGTTATCGTTTGGGAATTGTTGCAGCTGCTGCAGGACTATTTTTTAATGCCGTTAATTTACAGGCGCAGACCAGTCAGTATCCATTTCAGAATTCGTCGCTATCTTTTGAGGCGCGCGTGAGCGATCTGGTAAGCCGCCTGACGCTCAAAGAAAAAATCGAACTCATGCAAAATGATGCCAAATCGGTACCTCGTTTAGGCATCCCGGCTTATAACTGGTGGAATGAGTGTTTACACGGTGTTGCCCGCGACGGCATTGCCACCGTTTTTCCGCAAGCCATTGGCATGGCTGCCATGTGGGATATTCCTTTAATGCATAAGATTGCAACAACGATCTCTACGGAGGCGCGGGCTAAGCATGAGGAGCATGTCCGTAAGGGAGAAAGAGGAATTTATCAGGGACTGGATTTCTGGACGCCTAATATTAATATCTTCAGAGATCCCAGGTGGGGCAGAGGGCAGGAAACCTATGGCGAGGATCCGTTTTTGACCGCTCATACAGGTGTGGCCTTTGTCAAAGGGCTGCAGGGAGACGATCCTAAATACTTTAAAGCAATTGCTACTGCTAAACACTTTGCCATTCATAGTGGCAGTGAATATAATCGGCATTGGTTTAACGCAGTCGTTAGTAAGCAAGATATGTATGATACTTATTTACCAGCTTTTGAAGCCTTGGTAAAACAAGGCCGTGTTTATTCGTTGATGGGTGCCTATAATAGCGTAGACGGTGTGCCGGCCTGTGCCAATACTTACTTACTGGATACGGTGCTTAGAGGTAAGTGGGGCTTCAAAGGGTACGTAGTGTCTGATTGTGGGGCGATAACCGATATCTATCAAGGACATAAATATGTCAAAACCAAAGCACAGGCGGCTGCTGTTGCTGTGAATGCTGGTTGTGATCTGACTTGTGGTAATGAATATGTAGCACTTGAAGACGCCGTGAAAAAAGGAGATATAACAGAGACTCAAATTAATGTTTCAGTTTCCAGATTGCTATTGGCGCTTTTTAAACTAGGAATGTTTGACAGTAAAGAGATGGTGGCCTATAAGCAAATCCCCTTTAGTGAAAATAACAGCCAGCCACATAACACGCTTTCTAAAGAGGCCGCCCTGGAAAGTATGGTTTTGCTACAGAATAAAAGTGGCATACTGCCACTGTCAAAACATCTTAAAGAAATTGCCGTTGTTGGGCCGTTCGCTAATGATACAGCTGTCTTACTGGGCAACTATAATGGAACGCCTACAAAACCCATAACCTTCCTGGAAGGAATCCGTCATGCAGTGGGTGGCAATACGCAAATTATTACCAGCCGATATATAAAAGGACCACTCAGGGACTATGCCAACGAGCAAAATATGCAGGATAGTATCCGGCTTATGGTGGACCATGTTGCGGATGCGGATGTGGTGATTTTCTGTGGCGGCCTTAGCCCGAAGGTGGAAGGTGAAGAAAGTGGTGTGGACAAAAAAGGCTTTTTCCATGGGGACCGGACAGCGCTGGGTTTGCCAGATGTGCAAAAAGCAGCCTTAAAGGCGCTTAAGGCGAAAGGCAAAAAAGTGGTCTTGGTCTTGACCAATGGCGGTATGTTGACCATTAATTGGGCCAACGAAAACCTGGATGGAATATTGGAAGCCTGGTATCCAGGGCAAAACGGGGGCGCGGCCGTGGCGGATATTTTATTTGGCCGTTATAATCCAGCTGGTAGGCTACCCATTACTTTTTACAAGTCTCTTGCTGAACTCCCGGCATTTGAGGATTATAGCATGAAAGGCAGGACTTATCGCTATTTTGACGGAAAGGTCTTATATCCTTTTGGATACGGGCTAAGCTATACGAAGTTTAATTATAAGGATATGAGTCTATCTAATACAAAGGCTGGTCAGGCAGATTCAGTTACCGTCAAAGTCCAGGTGAAAAATGCCGGCAAACGGGACGGTGAGGAAGTGGTACAACTGTACGGTACTGCTAAAAATATAGCGCAGTTCAAACCCTTGAAAACACTGATGGGCTTTCAGCGCGTACATTTAAAGGCAGGGGAGTCCAAGGAAGTTGCTATTAAATTTGCAGTGGCCACGCTTCGGCAGTACGATTCAACAATAAAAGATTACACCGTCTACAAGGGAAACTACATCTTGTATACGGGTGGCTCATCAGCTGATGAGGCTAAGACCGCAACAATCACCGTTCGATAGAAACATTCAATATGGCCAGGACAATTAAAATGAAAGTTAAGTCTTCAGTAAAGCCCACAGTAAAGCCCAAAGTTAAACATTCACTCTTAGCATGCATCTTATGTTGCGCTGTAGTGGCTTACGGTCAGCGTAATAAGCAGCCAAGCAATAAGACCTGGACCAATCCTTTAAATCTTAATTACCGGTTCAGTGATAATGGTTTGGGGTACCGGGAAGCGGCGGATCCGGTGATTCAGCTATTCAAAGGCGTCTATTACCTGTATGCCTCCAAATCAGGCGGTTACTGGTATTCGGATAACTTGATAAACTGGACGTATCGACCATCTACTTTGTTGCCTGTCAAAGACTATGCACCAGCAGTCATGGCTATTCAGGATACGGTCTTTTTTATCGCCTCTGGTGGGACGCACCGAATCTATTATAGCTTGCACCCCAAACAGGATAATTGGCAGGTATACCAAAAGAGCTTCCCCTTATCCGTTACCGACCCGGATTTGTTTTTGGATGATGATGGCAAGGTGTACTTTTATTATGGCTGTTCTGATGTGGATCCCATTATGGGTGTTCAATTAGACCGGAATCGAAGACTGGACACCATTGGACATCCACAAGTTTTAATCCCACATAATATCAGGGATCACGGCTGGGAAAGGCCTGGGGAAAACCATATTGATGAAAAGGCTGGCTGGAATGAAGGTGCCTGGATGACCAAGCGTAATGGTAAGTATTATTTGCAATACGCCGCACCTGGTACACAGTTTAATGTATATGGAGACGGTGTATATATCAGCGATCGACCTTTAGGGCCATTTACCTATATGGACAATAGTCCATTTTCCTATAAGCCGGGGGCTTTATTACGGGAGCAGGACACAGCGCTACCTTTCAGGACAGATTCTGCAATTATTGGCATATTGCGACGATGCGTATTTCTGTGCGCCATATGTTTGAACGCAGACTGGGCCTTTTTCCTGCATTTTTTGATGCGAATGGTAATCTGTACTGCAATACCAGCTTTGGGGATTATCCGCAAAACGCTGTGACCGGGAAAATGGATTTTGAAAAAGAAAGCATTTTTACCGGATGGATGTTACTTTCTTATAAAAAGAAAGTGCAGGCCTCTTCTTCCCTCGCTGGTCACCAACCGGAACTAGCCGTTAATGAAGATGTGCGCAATTGGTGGAGTGCCGCCTCTGGAAAGAAAGGCGAATGGTTTTTGATGGATTTAGGACATATCGCAGCTGTTCACGCGGTGCAAATTAATTTTGCAGACCAGGATGCAAAGCTCAGTGATACGGATAAGGTTTTGCCCTATAAGTATATTATGGAAGGGTCCAAAGATGGTAAGCACTGGGAAATGCTCATTGATAAATCTAAAAATAACGCTGACCAGGTACACGACTATACACAGCTGACTGCTGCCAAAAGTTTACGGTATTTGAAAATTACTTGTGTTTCGGTGCCTGCAGGCAAGTTTTCTATTTCTGGATTCAGGGTATTTGGTAAAGGCCCGGGGCCCATGCCCAGTGCAGTGACAAAGGTGGAAATCAAAAGAGAAAAATCAGATTCTCGCACAGCGCGGCTTAGCTGGCCGACTTCTGCAAGCGCTACCGGATATGTAGTGCATTACGGTGTAGCACCAGGCAAACTCTATAATTCTGTGATGCTATACGATCAGCAAAGTCTTAAACTCAACGGCCTGAACAATGGAGTGCCTTATTATTTTAGGATAGATGCCTTTAATGAAGCGGGTGTGCAAAAAGGAAAAGAGAAGCAGTCGTTTTGATGATTAACGGACGGATTCCAGGTGTGTTGCCTATCAGAGGGAACTTGTATTGCTGATTTGTAAAGTCGCGTTTCTTATTTATCCAACAGCAATTTGGGATTATTTATGTCAATTCAATATCTAACAATCTTCGTTGTGTTCTATTAATAATTGAAAAATCGCCTCAAAAGCCATTCACTGAATGTACGCCAGAATCTCTGTTAACAATAATCCCTTTTTGTGATATAAAACATACTGACAGTGGCAAAAATTTCCTCTTTTCAGTTACCTCACTATTTTTATAATCGGCTCAAAAATTAAGGATGATATTTTACCGATTGCAGCGACGGAGGATAATCGAAAATGATGATTAGCTGGACTATGGGACTAGCTATCAAGTTGATGCCATAAGTATAAACTAATGAGTCAATGAACAAATTAATATATCACATAATGATTTAACCCAGTAGAAGTGGGATGTAGGACAATTTGCTGATATATTTGTCTATCTGGGATATTCCGGGGTAAGGTGTTTTTTTTGGGAAGGATATCTTAAGTATTATTGTTTGAAATCATGAATTGTATTGGTCATGAGAATACCGCTGTTTGCCCATAAAATCTCTTTATTTGCCGCTTTCTTCTATTATTTTCCTTTGACTTTTTGCATATTGTGCATGCTTTACCAGCGGAGTTTAATTTTTCGGTTAGAATTTAATATTTAATGTATGAAAACAGCCCTTTTAAATTTCAAGACAATTTTAGTATTTGTTGTTACCTGTTGTATATTTTCCTGTGTAAAATCTGACGGTGTGTATTCTGATCCCAATTATGGTCAACAGTCCTCAGGGACAACTGCTGGTGATGGAACCACTTCTGCGACGACCCAAATTGACAGTACTTATACGTCGGGCTCGGGGGAAGGATCCACCGAAACGGGATATAATGCGGACGACTTTGTTGAATCCAGTTTTACACTTTCCAGTACGGTGAAAATTGTTTTCGGCGCAGTGGTAACTGTTACAAATCCACTTAAGGGAAATGGAGTAAGTATTACGACGGATGGCAATAATGTGGTAATCAATGCAACGGTGACCGGTGTGGCTTATGATATATCAGGAGGGACCAGCAATGGCTCCTTGAAGATTTATAGCGATAAAAAGTTTGAATTGAATCTAAATGGGGTTGACATAACAAGCACCGACCGGCCTGCTATTAACATACAATCAAAAAAGACGGCTTTTGTGGTTTTACAAACGGATTCCCACAATACCTTGGTAGATGCGGCCTCTTATACTTCTTTAACAGATGGAGAGGATGCTAAAGGCGCCCTTTTTAGTGAAGGACAGATTGTATTCAGTGGCGCAGGCAGCCTTTCAGTAACGGGGAACTTTAAACATGCTATTGTCAGCGATGATTATATCAGGGTCAGGTCTGGTGATCTGACAGTGACTTCAAAAGTGAAGGATGCCATCCACACAAACGAAGCCTTTGTGATGGATAATGGTATTTTAAGTTTAACTAGTGCTGATGATGGTATACAAGTGGATGCCGGTTATGCCATTATCAACGACGGGACGCTTAATATAGAGGCTAACGGCAAAGGTATTACGGCTGATAATGAGGATGAAAATCCGGATGTAACCCCATATTTGGTGATTAATGGAGGCAATATTACAGTAAATGGGCAGGATGAGGGTTTAGAAAGCAAGGGTGATTTGACCATTAATGATGGTCAAATTGTTTGTAAGACCTCTGATGATGGCATTAACGCAACTAACAACATCTATATAAATGGAGGACATATTTACGCTTATGCAACTGGAAATGACGCCATTGATGCTAATGGACTATTGACGGTGACGGGTGGAATTGTAGTGGCTGCAGGAGCCCGGCAACCAGAAGCCAGTTTTGATTGTGACGCCAGAACCTTTAAAATCACCGGCGGAATGATCGTTGGGGTAGCTGGAGCCACTAGTGGTCCTTCAGCTACAGCCAGCACCGTCCATACTGTTGTATTGGGGAGTGGTACAAATGGTGGAATTGTACATATTGAAGACACAGAGGGGAATGAAGTTATGACCTTTAAAGCACCTGAAGATTTTAGCACCCTTATCTATGCTAGTTCCAAGCTAAAATCAGAAATCAATTACAAGATCTATACAGGTGGCGCAGTTGCTTCTGGCACTGATTTTAACGGACTGTATTTGAGCGGCACCTATTCTGGGGGCACCAATGCAGGTTCGTTTTCAACTTCCAGCATGGTGACACAGGTGGGCGGCAGCATTAGCCGCGGTTAATATTAAAAGTTTTTTGGTTGATTCATATTAGGTGAAAGGTCGGACGTCAAAAGGATTTGGCAAGAAGCTTCAGGTTAAATCATTAGGGATGCTTAATACAGATAAAATAAATATTGAGCAGGCTAGCTGATTGAGTAGATATTATTGCAATCGAACAAAGATGCAAGCGTTTTTTTGAGGTCACAATTTGTGACCTCAATGGAACTAATGAAAGAATGGCGATGTTTTCCTTTAGTTTGTCAAAATTTAGAAGGTCACAAATTTTGACAAAGAAACAACCTGTGGACCAAAAATAGTGGGCCTTCTATATGCTTTTACAAAGCAAGATGCCGCTTTTTTTCCTGAATAAATTAGAAGTTAGATCCAATTCGATTTATTAGCCTTGTTAAAACTTATTAATTCGTTAACGGCTTATGTATGTAAGGTCTTCGACTATGTTTGTGATAAGTGTTTGATTATTATGTTATTATATATTTGTCCGCTTTTTGTCCGCCCTACTTTTAATCAATAGAAGAGGCAGATGATTATTTTTGACTTGTTCAATTGATGTTAGTGAAGTAAGCCGCAATTGACCCTAAAACACCCTTTGGGGTACACTAACTGCTTATGAATTTTTTTTAATGCTGCAGAGAACGGATCTGACATCAAAATGGCGTCATATTGCACTTAAATTTTATACAAAACAAACACTATGAAATCAATTTTACTCCTTGCTTTAAGCTTATGCTGCTACTTTACACTTGGTGCGCAAACAATTTATTATGTGAAGTCAGGAGGCTCAGGTGCTAAAACTGGAGCATCTTGGTCAGATGCATTGGACAATATACAGGTGGCTATTGATGGCGCCTCGACAGGAGATCAAGTCTGGGTAGCTCAAGGTGCCTTTAACGGTTTAGCTGCCAATGGGTTCGGCTTTATTTTAAAAGACGGGGTTTCCCTATACGGTGGATTTGCTGGTACGGAATCAGCCATTGATCAGCGGGATTTATCAGTCCATACAAGCACGCTCAGAGGGGGGTATTCTTCAGAAAAAGATACACGATAAGCGGCATGAATATAGGCGATCAGACTGTTGTAGATGGTTTTCTTTTGACACCTTTTAATCCCAGCGCCTACTCCAGAGGAGTTTATTTAAATAATAGTTCACCCATTATACAAAACTGTACTTTCAAAAAATGTGTTTCCTATGCTGCTACTTCTTCGCATAATGGCTATGGTGCGGCGGTTTTTATGGAAAATAATAGTAGTCCAAAATTTATCAATTGCAGCTTCGAGGATAATATAGCAATTAATTATGGAGGCGCGTTATATGTTCTTAATAGTTCACCTGTATTCATTGATTGTATATTTTCTAATAATAAGGGTTCTTCCACTGGTGGTGGCGCATTTAACAGCGGTTCTTCATCCATCTATTCTCATTGTATTTTCTCAGGCAACATTAGCAAAGGACAAAGTTCCAGTCGTGGCGGTGCGCTTAGTTTTAGTGGGGGAGGAAATTCAAAAATTAATAATTGTCTGATTACAAATAATACGGCTAATTATGGAGGGGCTGCTATCTCTTGTTTTCACGCCGGATTATCTGTTCTTAATTGCACAATAAGTGGAAATCCAGCTGATAATCAGACCGGGGGGCGGCTATTTTGTACGAGGAAACCGGCGCCAATACCTTAACCATAGCGAATTCCATTATCTGGAATAATGTTTCTACTCATGGAGACGGATCCTTGGAATTATATGAAATTGTAGGTCAAAACGGTTCTGCTGATCCTATTTTGGGCAATAATTTAATCAAATACGGCCAATATGGAAGTATGGGAGATGACCCACAGTTTGTGGATGCTGATAATGGCAATTTTCAGCTATTAGCAGCCAGTCCTGCCATAGATGCTGGTGATAACAGTGCCGCTGGATTTGTGGCGAGTGATACAGATTTAATTGATCATCATCGGGTTATTAATGATGTTGTAGATCTTGGTGCTTATGAAGCATTGACAGACAAGATTATTAATAACGGGGAGTCATCATTTAAAGGGTTCAGTGGTACACTTGATATTACGGGTAATCCCTATGAAAATGACCTGGAAAATACTTATAAATGGAAAATGATTATCAGTAGCCCTTCGATTAGCGAGATTTTGCTGGTTGATCCTAATGATCTTGTTGGTTATTCTGCGTTGATGACTGGCATGGGGATTACTTTTGACAGTACGCATTTTCAGGTTAGTGATTTATCGGTTATGCCAACCCTCCTTGGTATTATAACGCAAGAATCAGGATGGGATAATTTTACGGGTGATATTATCCTATCCAGACCAGTATATCCCAATCTGGGGACGGAAGACTCCTTAATATCAAATACGATTACCATCACCATTGAAAGTGTATTGCCGGTGACCATTACAGATTTTACGGGACAAGTTCAAAATGGCCTTGCCACTTTGAGCTGGCATACGGCTGCTGAAAGTGCGTTTGATCATTTTGAACTGGAAAAGAGTCTGGACGGAAAAATCTTTACCATAGTTGCGAAGATTTCGGCTACAGGCGATAACAGTATATACAGGAAGGTCACTGCTCAATCAGAACAAAAGGCCTTTTACCGCTTAAAATTGGTGAATAAAGATGGAAGCAGCAGCTATTATAGGCAAGTGTTGACGCTGGCACAAAACACCTCAAGTCAGACGTTAAGTGTATATCCCAATCCTGCCACAACTACTATACATATAAATGTGGATATAGCCGCTCACTTCAGGTTATTTGATGGAGCTGGCAAAGCGGTTAAATCCGGCGCACTAAAAGCGGGGCTAAACGATATTAACATCGCAAATTTAAGTAAAGGTGTTTATTTCGGGGAAATTGATGGCGTAGGCAGATTTAAAGTCATTAAGAAGTAGCCAATAGGTAGTTATCCTAATATAATGGGCCAGCGGTACGGGTTATCGCTGGCCCATTTTGTATATCCAGGTTGGTTCAATAGGAAATTCCTGTTTTATAACATGCTGTAAATAAATATAGTACGTAGGTCAATCGTTTGCTTAAATATCTAAATTCAAAAGGAACAGTAAAGTTTTTTAGAAATATTATGGCTATTATTGCTTAGCAAAAAATGCATGTTTTATTCCAAACGGACTAGGTCGCTAGCCGTGCGTACTTATTTTCTAAAATCCATCATCGTGAATCAAAAATCCTTTTTCGCTACCCTTCTTTTTCTGTCCCTTTGCCTGGGTTTACAGGCACAGGATTTCCAAGGTGTCCGGGGCCTGGTAAAACGAAGAGCGCCTTGGTTAAATAAATCCTTGGCACTTAAAAAGGTCGACTTTTCCGGTCAAAAGGATGCCTTTACCTTGAGTACAGTAGCTGGAAAAGTTACCGTAGCGGCTAATAGTCCAAGTGCAGCCGCCTTCGGGGTAAACTGGTATTTAAAATATTATTGCCATCGTTCTATGAGTCACATGGGAGACAATATGGGTGCAGTGGACAAACTACCCATGGTTAACGCGCCCGTTCATATAGAAGGGCTCGCTCAATACAGATATGCCCTTAACTATTGTACCTATAATTATACCATGAGTTTCTATAACTGGGAGGACTGGCAAAAAGAACTGGATTATATGGCGCTGAGTGGGGTTAATCTTATGTTGGTTGCGAATGGAGAAGAAGCCGTCTGGGAATCTGTTCTGGATGCGTTAGGTTACAGTCAAAGGGAAATAGATGCTTTTATTACTGGACCTGCCTTTAATGCCTGGTGGTTGATGGGCAATATTCAGGGCTGGGGTGGCCCTATGACCAGAAAAGAAATTGCAGAAAGGGCACATCTGGTGCAGCAGATGCTTAGAAGAATGAAAGAACTGGGTATAGAACCCGTTATGCAGGCATTTTTTGGGATGGTGCCTTCTTCTCTAAAAAATAAATTTAAAGCACATATTGTGCCGCAGGGAAACTGGCTCGCTTTTGAAAGACCGGATATCCTGGATCCATCTGATAGCCTTTTTACCAGAATTAGTGACCTGTTTTATGGCGCAACTAAAAAATTATATGGAAAAGACATACGTTTTTTCTCTGGTGATCCTTTCCATGAAGGGGGTAAACATGGCGATATTGATTTAAAAGAAGCGGGCATTAAGATACAAGATGCGATGCAAACAGCATTTCCAGGAGCTATCTGGGTGTTACAAGGCTGGCAGGCCAATCCTGATAAACATTTAATTTCCGGTGTCAATAAAAAGGATATTTTAATTCAGGAGCTTTTTGGAGAGAATACGCAGAACTGGGAAGATAGAAAAGGGTATGAAGGAACGCCATTTATCTGGTGCACTGTCACCAATTTTGGGGAAAGGCCAGGCGTCAATGGTAAACTTCAACGCTTTGCCGATGAAATCCATCGGGTACGCAATAGTCCATATGCAAGTCTTTGCAAAGGCATAGGTATTATGCCGGAAGGCATCAATAATAACCCGGTTGTTTATGAGCTGATGTTGGAACTTGGCTGGCATAAAAACAAAGTGGATGTTAACAGGTGGGTAAAAAGTTATATTTATGCCCGCTATGGCAAGACAGATTCAATCATACAGCAGGCCTGGCAATATTTACTGCAGTCAGCCTATAGCAGCAATCTGGGATATGCGGAAGGCCCTTTTGAAAACATATTATGCGCCCGTCCCGGACTTAAAATAACTTCTGTCTCTTCCTGGGGCAGTCTTAATAAGAAGTATGATCTTATGGCCTACAAAAAAGCGGTCGCACTTTATGTAAAAGCCTGGCCAGAATATAAGAATCAACAAACCTATAGAATAGATCTGGTGAACCTTTTGATGCAACAAATTGGGACAGAGGCGGACTCTGTTTATGCACGCGTGGTTACAGCCTATACAAATAAGGATAGACCATTATTTGATAATGCGTACAATGCGTTTTTGTCCTTATTTGATCAGGCAGAAGCATTGCTGGAATCGACGCCTTTTTATCAATTGTCTACCTATACCCATCAGGCGCTGGCATTAAATAAGGATAAAACCGTTGGCAAAAACAATCTCCTGAATCTATTAATGCTCAATACTTATTGGGGCGCCGTTGATTCCAGTCATGACGCTTTACATGAATATGCCTATAAAGAGTGGGCGCCTATGATAAAAACCTTCTATAAAGCTCGCTGGGTATTATTTTTTGATCATTTAAGGGATTCTTTGGAGGGAAAAGATGCGCCCGCTATTTATTATTATCAGTGGGAAAGAGACTGGGTGACTCGTAAACTTAACCAAGTGCTCGCAAATCCTGGTAAGCCCAAATCGGACAGTGAAAATTTAGGCAAATTAGCCAGTCAAATTCTATCTAACTTAAAATATTAATTGAGCCGGATGGCCTAACTTTTAAAATTGAATTTTTATGAATTTTGTAATAGATCAATTGTTTTATAAAAACCGCACCAGTCAGCCTGGGAATAAGCCCGGTTTTATCAACCCAAGGCTACTGCTGTTATCCACTGCCCTGGTATTATCAGGTGCGCTCTTTGCGCAAAAAAATACCAAAGAAGATGGGCAAACTTCTTCTATGAACAACAAGGAGTCATTGCTTAATGTCGGATTTGCGAATCCAGATATACGGTATAATCAGTACTGGCGCTTGCAGGATCGTGATGTCAGTAATGTAGGTAATGTCAGTAATATTGATGGCGAGGATGCTCCAACCGGCAAAATCAAGTTGGCTGATACGTATTCTCTATTCAGCTGGAAAGGAGAACGGGTGTTTATGCAATTACTCGTTCAGGCAAATGATCGTATTACCAATTTACAGGTAACCCCCAAGGATTTGCGATTACTTAAGGCGGCTGCAGGCAACGCATCTAATAACACAGGACTGGTTATTAAGGCAGCACAGGTTAAATCCGGATTTGTCCGTTATGTGCTGTCAAATGGTATTGGCAAATCGGGCAGTGGGTGCGGTATTGATACTTCCGTACAACATCTGGCTCATATTGTGGCAGATGGAATTGATTATGCAGGCAGGACGAGTGTGTCAGCGGGCAAAAATCAACCTGTATGGGTAAGTATAAAAGTGCCTGCAAATGCTGTAGCCGGTATTTATCAAGGCATATTATCTGTTCGTTACCAGTCGGCAAAAGGAACGAGCCATACCCAAAACCTGCATTATCAGTTGCAGGTTAAAAATGAGACCCTTCCCAAACCTGCGGACTGGAAGTTTCATCTGGATCTATGGCAATATCCTGGCGCTATTGCCAGATGGTATCAGGTGAAACCCTGGTCGAAGGCGCATTTTGAAAAAATGCGGCCCTATATGCAAATGCTCGCAGATGCCGGTCAAAAGGTGATTACAACAAGTATTATCAATGATCCCTGGAATGGGCAAACATATGACCCTTATACTTCTATGATCAAATGGACCAAAAACAAAGACGGTGGCTGGCAGTATGATTATAGTCTATTTGATCAGTGGGTTAGTTTTATGATGGGGCTGGGAATCGATCAGGAAATTAATTGCTATTCCATGGTTCCCTGGCATAATACCTTTACCTATTATGACGAGGCCAGCGCAGCCCAAAAGAAATTGGTGGCAAAACCAGGTACACCGGAATATGGTCAGTTCTGGAAAGGGATGTTGGAGGATTTTGCCAGCCATTTGATTCAAAAAGGCTGGTTTGACAGGACCTGTATTGCGATGGATGAGCGACCACTGGAAGATATGGAAAAGGTCATCCGTCTGGTTAAAGGGCTACCGCATCCTTTTAAGCTTTCTTTGGCCGGCAGCTATCATAAAGCACTTGACAGGGAGATTTATGATTATAGTATTACGACCAGGGAGCATTATGATAAAGATGTGCTGGAACGCCGTTTAAAGGCAGGGCTTCCGACCACTTATTATACCTGTTGCTCAGAAGATCATCCAAATACCTTTAGTTTTTCTCCACCGGCTGAGGCCGCCTTTATACCGCTGTTATCCGCGGCACGCAGCCTGAATGGGTATTTGCGCTGGGCTTTTAATGCATGGCCGTCTGATCCGTTAACCGATAGCCGTTTTGGTAGCTGGTCTTCCGGTGATACTTATTTGGTCTATCCCGGTCCAGGTAGTTCTATTCGTTATGAGCAGCTTATCAGAGGGATACAGGATTTTGAAAAGATTCGGATAATTAAAGCAGCGCTAAAAAGCAAGGATAATCAAGTAGGACTGCAGGAGTTGGAGCAGGCATTACAGAATATTACAGTCAAAAAATTAAGAGCGGTTGGGGCGGCCTCTTTGGTTAAAGAAGTGGAAGAAGTGATAGCTCAATATTGATTTTCTCTATTGGACTATCGACTATCTACAGCCACTTAGTTAAAACTGGCTCTGAACTGTAATGGTGATTGGTTGGTTTTGGACTTGAACAGTTTATGGAAGGACTGCACGCGTTCAAAACCTAGCGCGTAGGCAATTTCACTGACAGATAGCTCGGTGGTGGAAAGTTGTAACTTGGCTTTTTCAATGAGTTTTTCATGGATATGCTCCTGTGTACTTTTACCGGTAAGTGTCTTTAGCAGTCCGCTAAGGTAACTGGCAGAGATATTTAGCTCACCTGCGATGGCCTGAACGCTAGGTAGTCCATGAAGCGTGACTTGATCACTGGTAAAATAATCCTCTAATAGTACTTCAAGTTTACTCAGCACCTGATGACCGGAAATTTTTCGGGTGATAAATTGCCGCTCGTAAAACCTTTTTGAGTAGTTCAACAGTGTCTCTATTTGGGATATAATAATATCCTGACTGAATTTATCAATATTAGAATGGTACTCCTGCTGGATATTTTTGACAAGCCCGCCTATGACCTCTTCTTCCTTTGCGGAAAGAAAAAGCGCCTCATTGACCGAGTAATCAAAAAAATCATATTGATGAATGTTTTTAGCCAGCTCAGTGTTCCATAGGAAATCCGGATGGATGTATAATATCCATCCGGATCTGGTTTTTTGTACTGCATTATCCGACATGGGCCTGAATACCTGACTCGGCGCTAAAAAGAACATAACCCCTTCGTTAAAGTCATAGCTCTGTTGTCCGTAAGCTAAATAGCCGCAGCCACGTTTGATGGCAATGGAATAGAAGTCCAGAATAACCGCCTGACTTTTGCCGGGTTTCATGGTGCTATAATCCACCACGCTGATCAGTGGGTGCTCCGGCTGGGGAAGCCCCCGCAGCCGGTGTAAATCACTGATGGTTTTAATTCGGAGGATATTATTCCCTTTATTTTTATTATTTCCTGCGCCTGCCATTAGTCAAAGTTATGGGTTTTGTCATTAAATAGATGGGGGCCAAGGCTCAGCCATGTAACGAATAGATTACCAGTCAATACGACCTTCTTGTCCAAAAAAGCCCCCGGTCGGTCCTTGAGCGTCAAGTGTGGCATAACGAACAATTACATTTGCTGCCTCTGCCGGCGACTTAGCACCTTGATAATTATTAAGATTTGTTGCAGTGTAGCCTGGGGTTACGCTATTGATTTTAAAAGAAGTGCCCCTGAATTGACCAGCCATAAGTACCGTTAATGCATTGAGGGCCGTTTTAGTGGCACTGTAGGCATCATAACGCAGGTAATTGGACCTTTCATCCTTCAGGTGCGTGCTTAATGACCCTAATTCGCTGGACACATTCACGATTACAGGCAAAGTGGATTTGCTCAAAAGGGGCAAGAATGCCTGAGTGGATTGAATGGCACCAAAAAAATTGGTCTCAAATAGCTGTCTTAGCTTGTCTAATTCAATGGCGTGGATTTCCTGGGCGTTGTCCCCGGAAATCGCCGCATTGTTGATTAGTATATCTAATTGTGTAATGCGCTTCTGAAGATTACCTACTGCTGTCTGAATGGAGTTGAGATCAGTAACGTCTAATTGAACGAGCGTCACATTTTTGGCTCCGGCTTCAAGAAGCTTATCCAGTGCATTTTGTCCCTTATTAAGATCTCTGGAGCCAATGATGACATTATGACCTAAGGCCTCTAGTTGCCTGGCAACTTCAAAGCCAATGCCCTGATTGGCGCCTGTTATTAATACATTTTTCATCTTAAAAGTTTTATTGTTGATAGATCTGGGCAAATTCTTTAACATAATCTGCCATCTTTGTTTGCCCTAATTCGGGCTGGTGCTTATAATAATCAGCGTAAATACTGCCATTTTGGATCCCAATATTCATATCGGTAAATGCCTGGGCTGTACTAGGCTCCATACCTAATTTGATAAATGTGTTTAAAACCGTTTCATCTGGTACGGTGATCCACTGTAGCTGCGGTTTACCGATGGCTGTGCCGATAAGCGCAGCAATTTCATTGCAACTGAGCATTTCACTGGCGATATACTGAAAGGTTCTGCCCTCAAATGGACTCAGGATGGCTGCTGCTGTCGTGGTCGCAATATCAATGGGGGAGACCCAGGGTTTTTTCGTATCCCCACCATAACTGGTTGCAATTACCCCTGACTTTTAATTACTGGAATAAAGGACAGTAAATTATAATAAAAGCTGACGGGTCGCATGAATTTTATAGAAATATGTTCAGGTAACTGGTTGTATGCCTGTTCTATTGCATAGGCATATTGTAATAGTCCATTGCCTGAAGGCATATGAGCGCCCACACTGCTAAGAATGACCATTTTTGATATACCTGTCTGTAGGACAGCTGCCTTATAGTTTTCTGCAACGCTGGTATATTCTCCCACAATTTCCTGGAAGGATTTTTTGATGTCCGGATAAGGTACCATACAATAAACCACGTCCACACCTTTAAAGGTATGGGTTAAAAAGGTGGCGTCATGCATATCTCCGATAGCGGCTACTGCACCCAAAGCTTCGATTTCTTTTTGCCTTTCAGAATTGCTACTGATAATGGTGATTTGGTGGCCTTCTTTGATGAGATTGATAGCCAGTGGCCGGGTTATGTGTCCAAGCGAACCTGTGAGTACAATTTTCATGATTGTTTAAATTTGCGATGTATAAACTGTTTTACAAATGCAAAGTTGACCATAAATACCTGTCAAGTTGTCGCCAAATCTATGCTTATTGTATCCAAATCTGCTCTTTGCAACAAAAAAGCCTGCTGCGCCTTTTAATGTAAGTGCGCAACAGGCTTTTTTATACTAGCGCTCATTTAATCTGTGGGAAGCGAAGTATTGAACTGTATCAGAGGATAGGTTGGGTTATGGGATTAATTTTTGGGTGGGTCTGCTCTGTCAGGGGTCAGCTCGGGCAAATACATGCGCCAGGTGGTAAGCTTCGTGGCCAGATCCTGGACGAGCTTCGGATGCTTTCCAGCCAGGTTCGTGGTCTCATACTTATCCTTATCCATGTCATAAAGCTCCGCATCTTTAAGCTTGCCATGGAAATTCATCAGCAGTTTCCATTTCCCGGAACGAATGGCCAGATTAGGGCTGCGGTCACGTCCTTTTGGGTAATTAAAAGCGTAGTTGTTGCGGCCATATTCCCAGTACATGTCCTTGTGACGGGTACTAGGATGACCTAATAATACAGACGCTCTGTTTTCTCCATCCCCTTTATAGTTGCTGGGTAGTGTAGCACCGGTAATGGCTGCCAGGCTAGGGAATAAATCTGTGGAATTGAGCACAGATGTACTATCAGGCTGTCCGGCCGGCACATGACCAGGCCATTTTATGATAAAGGGCATCCGGATACCACCTTCGTATAAAGACAGCTTGGAACCTCTCAGCCCAGCCGCCCGACTGCCCCTGAAACTGGGTAGTGGCCCATTGTCACTGGTAAATATAACGATGGTGTTTTTATCAATTCCCAACGCTTTAAGTCCGTCCAGTAGTCTGCCGATTTGCTTGTCGTATTCTTTGAGTACTAATTTAAAGGCCTGTTCCTGTTCAGGGTTCATGGGGAATTTCCCTTCATAGACCCTGTCCACATACGGAACCCAGGGGGTATGCATGTCATCCGGCCATAGATTGACAAAGCAAGGCTGGCCTTTATGCCGTTTTAAGAAGTCAAGGGTTTTGTCTACAAAGTATTGGGTACGATTCCAGCGCTTGATACTGTCTTTTTTTGACCAGATCCAATCAGTGGCAGTGATCAGGGAATCGGGATCCGGGCTTTCATAGGTACTGACATGTTCGTCAAAGCCGTATTTGTCAAAATTAGGCGCATTTTTAATATCTCTGCCACCGCCCATATGCCATTTCCCAAAATGCCCTGTGGCATAACCTGCCGATTTCATGACCTTGGCGATGGAGGGTGCGTGGACGTTGAGATAATTGGCCTGCTCCGCCAGGCCATTACTGCGGCGGTCATTTAAAAAGGTTGTGAAATCCCACTCAGCAGGAAACGTACCGGTAAGTATGCTTACTCTGGAGGGGCTACAAATGGGTGCAGCGCTGTAATACTGGGTGAACTTGGTACCTTCTTTGGCAATGCGGTCAATATTGGGGGTGGGAACAAAGTTCCCGCCGAAGCAGCTAATATCACTATAGCCCATATCATCGGTCAAAATGAATATAATATTGGGCTTTTGTTGGGCTTTGAGCCCCGTGCTTAGCATTAATAGGGTAAATAAAAGTAGTGTCCATCCTTTTAAGGTCTTCATGTGTACAAATTTTAAAAATAAATAATGAAAATTGTTTAAAAGATGAACTGCCATATAGGTCCATGACGGTTCGACCTGTTAGGCTAAAGTTAATAAAGAAGGGCTACATTACAACAGGCAACTACTCAGATAACATTTTGTTTAAAAATGAAAAGGATAAATCACCGGGGAATAATTGACTAATTATTTTATTTCGAGCGCACAAAATGAAGGTCATTAATATAAGTTGGTCTTATTTTATTACCAGTTTCCATCATTAGTCCAATCACAGAACATTGATTTGACCTGGTTTAATTGGCGGTTTTGTCTTTTGGGCGCTATACGACCGTTTATGCTATTATTTAAGGGCATTTGTGACCGAAGGTTGCCAACGTTGTCCCCTGGTCTTCATAAATACAATCAGAGCGACCAAGGCTATTGCAAGACTGATCAGTAGGGTAAGATAAGCCCGGGACTGATGCAAGACACTAATCAGAATAAAGGGCAGCATAGAGAGAATGCTAGCCCAGGTGGAAGTGCCCTTTTTTATGCTGGATAAGGATTGGTCTTCCACTTTTTTAGGAAGTAAACAGCTTGTTATGATGGCGATGAGCATTAAGTAAATTGTAGCGGCAAAATAAAAAGCAATATTTTGCCAGCTGAAAAGATCAAACCATAGTAGATATGATAAAGAAATGATCGCATCTGTAACCATTAAGGGCATGAGCAAGGTACCGAAGGCTTGCAAATATTGACCTGGGCGGTCGTTAAAGAGCCAGATGTTGAAATAAAGATTCCTAAAATAGCCAAAACTGTTATTGAATATACTGGTAAATATCAGTAATGGGCTTAAAATGAGTAGATCTAGCGGTTGTAGAGTTGCTCCGGCTGTATATTTCCCGGTTAAATAAGGGCGAATAAATAACAATAAGGCTTTAATAATTAAAATGAGCAGAACAGCTTTTTTAGCCATAGCGTTGCGGGAGATTTCTTTAAAAACTAATGAGGTGAATTGTTGGTTGCCTGGCCTAATGGTAGTGCCCTTATTACGCTTTTTGGGCAATAGTACAGAATAAGTCGTCCAGACGGTATAGCTCAATATGACTAAGGAGAATATTTGTAAAGACAGCAAAAGGGTTTGGTCCTCCTGTAGCCATCTGGGTAAAATATTCAGTGCCACTGCTAGTGTAATTAATGTCCACCAACGGTGTTTTTGAAAAGAAATTATATTTACTATGGCGTCGGTAAATAATAGCGCGTTGAGTCCTGCCAGTATAATAATTGAAAGAGCCAGGGGATTTGCAGCATGAAAATTATATACAAATCCAATGGTCATGGCGACAATGGACAGCGAAGCTCTTCTGCCAATGGAGGAAATGAAATCCAGCAGAAAAAGCTTGTATTTGGCCAAAGGTAGATAGGCGGGTAGTATATTTCTTTTGGCCACAAAGGCAGGAAAGAAAAGTGACAAAAGGGGGGCAAAAAGGATAAATTGAGTAAAAAGGATCAATATGGGCAGCGGGAGCTCGCTGTTTTCCAGGTGAAACGCCTTTCCCAGCAAATGAGGAATATAAAGGTATCCAGCTATACTTAATAGCGTCAGCATATATTCTGCATTGTTTTCCTTATCGAAAAACAGCTGACTCCGTTTTTTGAGAATAAAAAAAATAGGTTCCATGATAATTAATATAGGATGAAGCGAAGTGGCTATTTTAATATTTCTTCTAAAACAGTCAGGTTTTTGCTGTCATAATTCAGAATCTTTTTCAACATTTTGTTGTCTTTGAAAAAGTCATTTTCCTGCTTAAAGTTTTCATAGTCACTATCCAGGATCAATTGCTTGTTATCGAGTACACCGATTCTGGTGGCAATTTTATCTATATATAGTAGGTCGTGAGAACTAAGCAGGATTATTTTACCTGCTTGCCTTTGTTGACTTAAAAAGTCGCAGAGCCTGCTACAGGCAGCCGGGTCCAGAAAGGTGAAAGGCTCGTCTAAAAGTAGAATTGCCGGATTATGGATAAAAGCAGCACAAATCAAGGCCTTCTTTTTCATGCCCGAAGAATAAGAGCGGATCGGTTTTGCGATTTTCTCTTCCGGTTCATAGAAGAAATTGATCAAAGATTTGCTTCTGGAGGCAGCAGTTGCTTGGTCTAAACCATAGATACTACCTAGTAAATGCAGATATTCTTCCACGGTAAGGGTCTGAATCAGATGATCCATGTTCAAAGCGACGCCGATATTTCTTTTCCAATGAAGGCTACTTGCCTGTACCTGCTGTTGATTGTAATATATTTCCCCTTGATCAGGGGCGGTGAGACCTACAAGCATTTCTAACAAAGTGGTTTTGCCAGCTCCGTTTTTTCCAATTAATGTATAAATGTCGCCGCTGAATACCTGTAGATGGATGTCTTCTAGCACCGGTAGGTTGTTATACGACTTATAAATTCCATTTAATTGCAATTGCTGTGCTTTGCTCATCTAATTTGTTTTACGGATGTTTTTATGTAGACTGCCTGTAAAGTGGGCAACTAAGTATAAAAGGCTAAAACCGGTTGTAAATGCGCTCCGGTTAAATTTTGAATCCTTCAACCATCCTGATATTTGATAAATAAATTGTCGCTTTTTTGAAGCGGGAATTGAAGGTAACAAAATCATTTTAAATCACTTGTATAAAATGATAAAGGGTTAGATGAATAGTATAAATGGCCAGTTTAGTAGGATAAATTCGTTCATTGTTATTAAAATGTCTGTGAATTTTGACCAGATGATCCACTAAAATGTCTACTATCTTTCCTCTTGGAAAGGTAGTGGACTAACAGAACAACCACACTCATAAAACGCTTTGATAATCAAGAATTTCCTCTTTGCGTAAATGGATTTCCCGTTTTTGAAAATGGTTGGCTTGCGCCTTTACTAATTTTGCGGGCGAAAACGATTAATACCAATCATTATGTATACGCTGATGCTTTTAATTTGCTGGTCTGGAGTTTTTTGCTTTTATAATACTTCCCGAAAGGCGAAGTTGATCAGTGGTGGTGCCATTGAATTTTGGCTGCAATCCAATCAGACCCCTGCAAAATTGTTAGGATTGGGAGGTATTATGCTGTCAACTCTGGGGCTGATACTAATGGATGGAGCCGTAATGGGGACACTGCATGCATTGCTGATGATGATGGCTGCGGGTTGTTATATTATCAGCCTTACGCCTTTCAGGTTAATTCGTTTTTCGCATATTCTGGGTCTTGGGGTCCTTGCCTTACTCATGGAATTTTTAATTTTTTAATATGCCAGCCAATAAGAAACATTTGACCGCCTCTCCATGGCAAAGGCTACTCAAAGTAACGGCTGCTTTTGTTGGCGGTTATATGGTGACGATGAGCCTGCATCTGTTTTTAATGGTCTTTGTGGATAAGGCCACCATATTTATAACCATGAAGTTTTCGGTATATATTTTATGGGCAGTACTTATGATCGTAGCTTTCCTTTCCAGGAGTGGCTGGAAAATATGGGTAGTCTATTTAGGACTGAGTCTGATTTTCTATTTGCCTTACTTGTTGCATATGACAGGAAAATAACAATTTTAAATAATGAATCTAAGAAATTATAATATATATTTTCATACGCATACCATCAGCGGGATTATTATCTCGCTGATACTTTATGTAATCTTTTTTGCAGGATCTTTTGCCTTTTTTAAAGCAGAGATTACTAATTGGCAAAAAGATACGCCAAATGCTGTGGTGCAAAAACAAAACATTGATATGAACCGCGTTCGCGATACAATGGCCGGAAGTATGAATTTGTATGGCCGTGATCTTTATATATCGCTTAATGAAAGAACCAGAAAAATGGTCGTTTCTGCTACCGCATCCAAGGATACAACTGTAAAGGGCAGGGGCGGATACTATTATATGGATGCGGCTACTTTTAATATGAAGGATTACAGGAAGGACTATGATTTAGGGGAGTTTTTGTATCGGTTACACTTTCTGGCGCCTTTAAATGTGATCGGTGGCAGGGGATTTCCATTTGGGTATTATGTGGCTGGTCTTGTCGCATTCCTATTTTTATTTGCCATTATTACGGGCGTCTTAGTGCACTGGAAGAAGATTGTCAGTAATTTTTATGTATTTCGTCCCTGGGAAAAGCTAAAAACCCTTTGGACGGATCTTCATACAGCTCTGGGTGTTATTACCCTACCTTTTCTATTTGTCTTTGCGGTAACGGGTGCCTATTATTTAATAAGTTATCCTTTAGTGAGCCAACCCGTAGCCGCAGCTCAATATGGAGGTAGTACGGACTCGCTATTTAAAGCGACCAGTGCCAGTACAGTAGCGTACGATTTTTTGTATCGACCTACAGAAAAAGCGCCTGATTTAAATGCGCTATACCTGGATGCACAAACCCGGATGAAACATACACATGTGACGAGTCTGGTGGTAAGTAATTATGGAGATGCAAGCATGCACATTACGATAAATGGTGCAAACCAACATAAGAACTTTACAGGGACGGCCAGCGTTGTCTATAATGGCGCTACTAGTGCTGTAGAAAAATTCACGCCCATTGACGGGCCTGCTTCTTATTCAAAGGCAGTAGACAATCTGATGTATACCCTTCATTTTGGCAATTTTGGGGGAATCTGGTCAGAATATTGTATTTCTTATTGGGTTTAGCAGGTTGTATCGTTATTATTTCTGGCGTGATGATCTGGCTGGTTGCCAGAAATAAAAAGAATATACCGGAAAAAAAGCGTCGCTTCAATGAATGGTTGGCGCGTATTTATTTATCTGCTTCTATCGGTATGTATCCGGTGACAGCTGCTGCTTTTATAGCCGTTAAATTAAATCCAGATGGCGGTCGCGGTTTTATTTATCAATTTTATTTCTGGGTTTGGCTGGTTGTGACCATACTGCTGATAATTAGAAGAGATAACTTTAAAATCACCAGAGACTGCCTGCTATTAGGTGGACTGCTTGGAATGGCGATCCCCATTGTAAATGGACTGGTTACTGGTAATTGGGTGTGGGTGAGCTGGCGTCATGGTTATTATGACATCTTATTTATAGATCTATTATGGCTGGTGATGAGTGTTGCGACGCTTGTGACCTGGTTACTTGCTGTCCGTAAGCGGCAAGGAAAACTAGGTCGGGCATTATCACCTGCTTAGCGCTGAGACATTTTTATTGATTTAATTTTTAAACAAATGGCTACCGAAGCCTTTAGGGACTAAGGTAGTAAAGGCATCCTATTTTCTTATCTGAGTCTTACCGGTGATACTGCATGGCAGTTTCGTCATGTAATACTTTAATTCTTACTATTCATATGTCTGTTTTATTTGAAGTGTTGCTTAAAAATATAGCTAGTGTAAAAAGGTGTCAAGATTGTAGACTTAGTCTACTTGGGAGTGTATTAGTGATGGTTACGATGCATATATGCATTTGCCAATCGCTGAGTGCGCAACCCGCTGATAAGGCTATGGGCTCAACAAAGGATCATTGGGGGCCTGTTACGGGACAGGTATTGAGTGCTGAAGGAGACCAATTGTCACATGTGGCAGTGCTTGTAAAAGGGACAAAGATAGGCATGGTAACTAATGAGGATGGGTATTTTAGTATTCAGCTTCCTGAAGATCGGGACACATATACCTTGATTTTCTCTTATATTGGTTATAATGCCAAGCAAGTTGATTTGACTGCTACCCAGATCAAAAGCGGTACGATTCAACTTCAGGTTGTTTTAAATAAAGCGGACAACCACCAGATGGAGGATGTCCAGGTGCTGGGTAGATCCGCCAGTGACCTTGCTAACCGGCAATCCTATAACGTTACAGCCATTGATGCCCAAAAACTGCATAATTCGACCTTGGATATCGCCCAGGCGCTGGACAGGGTCTCTGGCGTGCGGGTCAGGGAAAGTGGTGGAGTTGGTTCAGATTTTAATTTTTCCCTGAACGGGTTTTCCGGTGGTCGCATTAAGTTTTTTATTGACGGTATACCCATGGATGATCTGGGCTCTTCCTTCCAGATCAATAATATTCCGATCAATTTGGCAGAAAGAGTGGAAGTTTACAAAGGAGTTGTGCCTATTTGGTTAGGCTCTGATGCACTTGGTGGAGCCGTCAATATTATTACCGGTAATCAAAAAGCCAATTATATTGACGCATCCTATTCTTATGGCTCTTTTAATACGCACAAAACCAATTTGGCTGCCGCTGTGACTTCAAAAAAGGGGTTCACCTTTCAGCTGAACGCCTATCAGAATTATTCAGATAATGATTATAAGGTCACGCTGGATGTGGCAGATATCAATACAGGAGCTTACACACCTAATGCTACGGTTAGAAGGTTCCACGACAAATACCACAATGAAATGGCCATTGCCAATCTGGGATTTGTGGATAAAAAGTGGGCGGATAAATTTCTGGTTGGGATCTCTGTGGGTAAATCCTATAAGCAGATTCAGACAGGTGCCAGAATGGTTTCTGTGTTCGGCGCCTATCATACAAGGGGCAATATTTTGATGCCCAGCCTGAAATATGAGAAAAAAGATCTAATCAAGGGATTAGACGTGAAAGTAAACGCCAATTATAATTTTGGGAAAGAAACCTCCATTGATACGGCCAATAGAAGATATGACTGGTATGGTAACTATAAACAATATGAAGGTGCTGGCGGCGAGCGTTCAAGAGCTTATTTTGAATTTGGCAATAATCTGGGGATTGCTACCGGATCCATTCAATATCATATTGCAGATAACCAGGAGCTGGCTCTAAATAACGTCTTTACTCATTTTAATAGAAAGACTACGAATTTACTGCTCACGGGCAGTGATGTTTATTATCAACCCCAGAAAACAGACAAGAATATCCTGGGCCTAAGTTATAAATATGATTTTGCCAGCAAAGGAAGTATTACCCTTATTGGTAAGGACCTGCATCAACATGCTTATACCCGGCTTTCCTATAATCCCACCGGCAATTGGGGAGATGTCGCCTATAAAGACGTGTCTGCGAATACGGATAAAATCGGTTATGCAGTGGCCATGTCTTATTATCTCAGACGTAACCTTGAGGCAAAGCTCTCCTATGAAAAGGCTAATAGACTCCCAGGTAATGAAGAACTGTTTGGTGATATGGTGAATCAGGAAAGTAATTTTGACTTGAAGCCGGAGTCCAGTCAAAATGTAAACCTGGGCTTTATTTATAATTTTAATATTCAGCAGGACCACCGTTTTATGGTTACAGCCAGCGGCCTCTATCGGCATTCGACCAATTATATTTATAATATTTTTAATAACAATCAAACAAAACTCGTGGCTGCCAATCTGGATGGTGTTCGCAATCTGGGGGCAGAAGCGGAATTAAGATACTCCTATAAGAAGTTACTAGCTGCCGGATTTAGTGCCACCTATCAGGATTTGCGCAATATGCAAAAATATGAACCTGATTATGATGCGGTCAGTGTGGTGTATAAAGATCGTTTACCCAATGTCCCATATCTCTTTGGGAATGCGGACGCCTCTTTATTTTTTCATAATGTTTTTGCCAAAGGTGACCACCTTACGATAGGCTATAACCTGCTCTACGTGCATGCTTTTTATCTGTACTGGCCCAGCAGAGGGTCTAAGGATAATAAATATGGCATTCCCATGCAAATATCGCATGACGCCAATATCGTTTATTCTTTAAAAAATGGGCAGTATAATATTGCGCTGGAAGGGCATAATCTAGCTGACAGGTTGTTGTATGACAATTTTAGTCTCCAAAAACCTGGCAGATCCTTTAGCATTAAGTTCCGGTATTTTATCAGCAGAAAAACCAGATAGATTCATACATGGTCGAAAAGGAGGTTGTAAAAGTTACTGCGCAAGTGGCCACTGGGATCTATCTCCCTGGGTTATTGCATCATGGGCTGACATAATAGAAAACGCTAACATTAATAATTAAAAATCAAACATTAAAATTCAAGTAATATGAAAAGGACCAAACTTTTATTAGGAGCACTCGTAGCCATGAGTATTTGGACTGCCTGTAGTAAATCAGATAGCCCGGCAGGGGATGGTGATGGTAATACAAACATTGAAGGGAAGTTTGTTATTGCAGCTACCCCAGTAGCCACAGAAGGGGTCGCGGATTACCTGTTAACAGCAGATGATCTGGATGGCGGCACGATCAGTACGAAAAATAACGGCGTTGAACAGGATGGACCTGGCGCTATTATACGACTTCCGGAAATTTATTTTTCAGTATGTTGTACGGACAGGGTAATCCGGGTGCTGTTACGGCATACAAACTAGACAATGCAGGTAAACTGCAAAAGGTAACCAATTTTCAAACGGAGACTGTACAGGCTTTTGCCCCGGTGGATGATGATATTTTGCTACTGAAGGTTTCCCGTAATATCTCCAATGAGATCTCCCACTGGTATAAGGTCAACACAGAAACCCTGCAGTTATCAGGGGAAGGGGAGATCAATACCAAAGAATTAGCAGGTAATGGGGAGATGGCGCATTTTTCCTGGATCAAACAGGTAGGAAACAAGGTTTTTGCGCCTTATTTCTCCATTAAGGCGGACGGCGTAGATGGTTTTGGTACCAATTATCCGGACAGCTCCTGGATTGCTGTATTTAATTATCCGGATATGACACTCGATAAGGTCATTCGCGATAACAGAACCAGCTTTATTGGTGCTTATTTTACAGACGGTCTGGAAGTGGATGAGAAAGGCGATGTATATGCTTATTCTTCCCCGGATGCCACAACCAATGGTGAGTACACCTCCACCAAACCCTGTGCTTTTATGCGGATTAACAGTGGTACTACCGAATATGACAAGGATTATTTCTTTAATATCACAGAGAAGTCCGGTGGTTCCAAAATCGGTTTTAAACTTTATTTGGGGAATGGTCAGTTTTTGCTGGGTATGACAGATCCTTCTGATAAACAAAGCAGTAAGATCGATCGTTTTGGGTTAGCCAATGTATATACGCAACAGTTTACCTGGGTTACGGGAACGCCTGATCCCGCTAAAATTACTTCTGTTTCTGATCTGAACAGTTATTCCCCTAAAGATGGCAAAACGGGATATGTTGGTATTACCACCAGTGATGGCAAGAGTGCTGTTTATAAGTTTGATGCAGCCGCTGCCTCCGCTAGCCGTGGTCTGGAAGTTGAAGGTGGCACCATTACCGCTATCAGATGGTTACCGGCTCAGTCTTAAAAATCACCAAAATTGGGTGGTATTTAATACCAGAATTTTTGGGATTAAACCTTTTCAGATGCCCCCTCTTTCTAAAAGAAAGAGGGGCATCTGCATTTTATAATATCCGGTGGCGTTATTTTATCCTTTTTTAAAGGCACTGACAGTTTGAATGTTCGGTTTTAGGCGCATCTGTATCAAAAGCGGACAGTTGCTGATTTTGGCCCGATTTGTAAGTGTTTTATAATTAATCAGATGTGAAAATGGCATTTAAATCGATGCCAAAAGCCATGACAAAACGGTGAATAATTGTAGAAATGGCTTATTGACTTTAAATGATTTTTAAATGATCCAGCATTATATAAAAACTACTTGGCGAAATCTGATGAAAAACCGCGTGTTTTCCATCATCAACATTCTTGGCCTTGGCATGGGGGTCGGGGTTTGTTTGTTAATCTTTTTATTCGTTCATAATGAGTTTAGTGCAGATGGATTTCACGAGCATAAAAAGGAAATTTATCAGGTTGTTCGCTATGCGAAATTGGAGGGTAAGCAAAGTAGTGTGGCGTATTTGTCCGGACTATATGGCCCTGCACTAAAAACCGACTTTCCGGCTTCCATTGAAAAAATGGTCCGGGTTATGCCAAACAACAGCCTGGTTTCCTACGGACAGGATAAGTCATTTAATGAGAAGAAGATTCTGGCAGTGGATCCATCTTTTTTGCAAATATTTTCTTTTCCTGGGTTATTAGGCAATAACAATACAGCTTTAAATGATCCACATAGTATTGTCCTTACGGAAAGTGCCGCTAAGAAATATTTTGGAGACGCTGCCAGCGCGATGGGCAAAACACTTGAACTGGATAAGGAATTACAGTTGAAGGTTACAGGGGTGCTTAAAGATGTGCCTGTTAATTCTAGTCTAGATTTTGATATGCTGGTACCTATAGATAATTATAAGGATGCATCCTATTTTAAGGAGTGGATCAATAATAGCATGTACACTTTTGTTGAGTTGGCGCCAGGTGCAAAGGCAGCGGATATTACGCCGCAACTACCCGCATTTATGCAAAAATACATGGGAAAGCAAATGAAGATGTATGGCTTTAATTTTTCGCTGGGGCTGGTGCCACTCTCAGATGTTTATCTGGCAAAAGACATGTTTGGAGGCCAGCGGCACGGAGACAGAGGAGTCATTTATATATTTATTTCCATTGCTATTTTGATCCTTTTGATTGCCTGTATTAATTTTATGAATCTTTCCACGATAAGAGCTGCCCAGCGGTCCAAAGAAATCGGTTTACGTAAAGTACTGGGTGCTTTCAGAAAACAACTTATTGGTCAGTTCATTGGAGAATCCTTATTGATCACCTTGATCTCCTGCGTTGTGGCACTTGTTTTTCTTTATGCTGTATTACCTTTTTATAATCAAATGCTGGGATATACTTTAGGAATTGATTGGGGAGAACCGACAATCTATCTATTTATTGCCGGGGTTATATTTGTAGTGGGCTTGTTGTCGGGCAGTTATCCGGCTTTAATGCTTTCTGGATTTTCACCTGTGCAGGCGATTAAGGGAAAGCTCCGCATGGGGGCAGCGGGTATTCGATTCAGACAAATACTGGTTGTGTTTCAGTTTATGGTCTCAGTTTTTTTAATTATAGGCACCATTGTGATTTCTAAACAATTGCATTTTGTCAAAAATAAACAGTTGGGCTATGATAAGGATCAATCATTAGTAGTAAGAATTGATAATAGTGATATATATAATAATAGAGAATTATATAAGCAGCAGATTTTAAAGGAGCCGGGCGTATCCGCGGTCTCCTTAATGTCAGGGGAACCGGGCGGTTTTTTTGATACCTATTTTTTTAATGTGGAAGGACGGTCAGAAAAGTGGAGCGCACACACGGAATATACTGATTTTCAATATGTGCAAGCGCTTGGTTTAAAGCTCTTAAGTGGCCGGAATTTTTCTTCCGCCATGCCTACGGATACTTTGCGAGCTGTACTTTTGAATAAGACCGCAGCTGCCAACCTGGGTTGGACACCTGAACAGGCCGTGGGCAAATGGATTCAGAATACAAAAAATGATTCTTTAAAAAGAACGGTCATCGGTGTAGTGGCAGATTTTAGCTTTGAAAGCCTCAAGCAAGCGATTACACCGCTCGTTATTACGCCCGGAGATGACAATAGGTTGGTATATATCCGGTTAAAACCAGGGCGAATATCACAAACGCTGGCGGCGTTACAAAAGGATTATGCAACTGCGGCCCCAGGCTATCCTTTTGAATACAGCTTTATGGATCAGCAGTTTGATAATATGTACCGAAAAGATATAAAGCAACAAAAGCTGTTGACTTCTTTTTCAATGTTGGCTATAATAATTGCCAGTCTTGGATTATTTGGGCTAGCTACTTTTACGACCAATAAAAGGATTAAGGAGGTTGGTATAAGAAAAGTGTTAGGGTCATCTGTAAGCCAAGTGGTGGTTTTACTTTCCAAGGACTTATTAAAACCGGTGATCCTTGCGGTGCTGATAGCGATACCACTGGGGTATGCGGTCATGCATGCGTGGCTGCAGAATTTTGCTTATCAGACCGCGCTTAGCTGGTGGATTTTTCCACTTGCAGCCATGATCACCATGGTCATTGCATTACTTACGGTATGTTTTAAGGCTATTAAAGCCGGACGAACCAATCCGGTAGCGACGTTGAAATCGGAATAAGGTATAATGTTATAAGAATAGGAGTAGAGAGAGGAGGGGAGGCCTCCCACCCCCTGTCAATATTTAAATATGTAAGGTAATTTGAAAAAAGTATCTGAAAATTAGAACACGATGTTGAAAACTTATCTGAAGACTGCCTGGCGCAGTTTGCTTAAAAATAAAGTCAACTCCTTTATCAATATAACTGGTCTGGCAATCGGCCTTGCTTGTTTTTTGATGATTACTTTATACGTAACCTCCGAATTAAGTTATGACTCGTTTTATCCGAATAAAGATCAGATTTATAGAGTTAACACGGATTTTAAATTTGGGGGTTCCGATATGCATATGGCTCAAACTGCGGATATAATGGGGCCAGCACTTAAAAAGGATTATCCGCAGGTGGAAAACTATACCAGGATCTATAATAATGATGGCGGAAGATTGATTCAAAAAGGAAGAGAATACTTTAATGAGTCAAAGGTCGCCAGTGTTGATTCTACCTTTTTTGATGTTTTTCAGTTGCCGGTCATTGAGGGGGATTTAAACCACGCATTAGATAAGCCAGCCTCTGTGGTGCTGACGGCCAGCACGGCAAAAAGATATTTTGGGACGGTAAACGCGGTTGGCAAGGCCTTGATGGTTAAATCAGGGGATTCTCTTAAACCTTACAACGTTACTGCAGTTATTAAGGATATGCCAGTCAATAGTCATTTTCATTTTGATTTCCTTTTTGATATGCAGGATGTGCATTATAATTGGGGAGCAGCTACCAGCCATAACTTTTATACTTATCTTAAACTTAAAAAAGGCACAGATTATCACGAGCTGGAAAAGCATTTTCCAGATTATATTAAAAATTATGTATTGCCATATGCCGCTCGTTTTATTGATATTAGCAGTATGAGTGCCAGCCAGAAGGCGGATATTTTGACCTATACCTTAATGCCACTGACGGATATTCATCTGCACAGTCATTTAATGATGGAGCTTTCCCCCAGTGGCAATATAGAGTATGTATATATATTTAGTGCTGTGGCTTTGTTTATTCTACTGATGGCCTGCATTAATTTTATTAATCTGACCACCGCCAGATCAGGTGCCCGTGCAAAAGAAGTGGGCGTGCGAAAGGTATTTGGGACTGAGAGAAAGCAACTGATTATGCAATTTTTGGTAGAATCGACCTTAATGGTGGTGGTGGCGATGGTATTTGCGCTTGCCCTCGATTTTTGGTTCTTCCTGGGTTTAATCACCTTTCTGGTAAGCGACTTTCTTTTGCGACTTTATTGTCACCAGGTTTTATTTGTTTGATTATCCTATTGCCATTGGTGGTCGGCGTAATTGCCGGTAGTTATCCTGCTTTTTATCTGTCTGGATTTAAACCTGTACAGGTTTTAAAAGGCAGATTCAACAAAGGAGCAGGATCTGGAAAATTCAGAAATACCCTGGTGGTATTTCAGTTTGCTATTTCCATTGTATTGATTATTGCAACTATCGTGGTCTACAGGCAACTGCATTATATCCAAAATAAGAACATAGGATTTGTAAAAGACCAGGTGCTTGTTATTAAAGAGACGGGTGTTCTGGGTGATCATGCTACGGCCTTTAAACAAGCGTTGCTAAAGATGCCTGAGATTAAAGAAGGTACATTTAGCGGATATTTGCCCGTATCTGATGCTTTCAGGGGGACAATACCTATTCCACTGGCGCAGTTATGACTGGCACTAATGGATTTTCCATGCAAAACTGGAATGTGGATGAGGATTATATCAGTACCCTGGGCATGCAGTTGGTCAAGGGCAGAAATTTCTCCAAAGCATTTGGCAGTGATTCTGCGGCCGTGGTCATCAATGAAGCGGCTGCCAAGTATTTAGGTCAGGGAGATCCTATTGGGAAAAATTTGTATAGTACGGATAGCAAGGGTAACCTGGAGACATATCATGTTATTGGTGTTATTAAAGATTTTAATTATGAATCCTTACACAGTAGTATTGGCCCACTTGGCTTATTTTTAAAATCCAATCCATATACCGCCTCCTTCAAAATTGCGGCTACCTCAGATATTACGGGACTGATTCGTAAAGTCAAGTCGGTTTGGGAGAAATTTGCGCCCGGTATGCCATTTCATTACCGTTTTTTGGATGACTCTTTCAACGATATGTACAAAGCTGAATCCAGAACGGCTGTGACAGCCATCGTATTTTCGGGGCTTGCAATCTTTATTGCCTGTCTGGGCCTTTTTGGTCTGGCCATGTTTGCGGTGGAGCGCAGAACCAAGGAGATTGGGATCAGAAAAGTATTGGGGGCCAGCAGTACCGGAATTGTAGGGTTACTCAGCAAAGAATTTATTATATTAGTTTTGCTGTCATTTTGTATTGCAGCGCCTATTGGATGGTTTTGCATGCATCACTGGCTGGAGCAATTTGTTTACCGAACAGGCATTGCCTGGTGGATTTTTGTTCTTTCAGGTGGAGTAGCCCTATTGATCGCTCTATTAACGATTAGCTTTCAGTCGGTTAAAGCCGCCAGGGCCAACCCTGTCACCGTACTTAAAGCAGAATAAGGATAAAATGGCGTTGAATAGTCCAGTGAATATCCAGTGGATTTGGTAATCAGAAATGCACCGAATTGGTAATTGGTATGTACCAATTTGGAAACTAAAAATGGCCAATTCAGTAAAATGTCATTGACAAGGGCATAATTTCGGTAATCAGGTATGGACCGAATTGGCAATTAATAAGCACCAATTCAGAAAGGAACGAGGGCGCGTTTTATCATATTTAGGTTGTTGATTCATAGCAGAAGCCTAATTTGCCGTTATTTCAATAGTTTTTTTCGAGCACCTTTAAATAAATGCGCATTTGTTGAATAACAATTTTGTTCACCTTTGTTGTTCTTATATTCATAGTGAAATTCTAAGCGCAAAACCTGGTAACCAGCCAGCATTTTAAAGTGGTCTATTCCGCCATTTAAAATTTAAGGAGGGTTTCAATGTAATAATAAACGAAATACAAGGTAAATAAATTATTATAATAGGCAAAATGGTTTCTTTCGCTCGGTTGAACAATAATCACGTAGTTGAATTTGATTGTATTGGTATTTATTGAACTAAGTCTATCTGAATCAGTTATAAAATAATAGTCCCATACCCTAAGGCACAAATCGTCTAAAGCCCAGCCCCAAAGGATGTCCAGTTATTGCGTTGATTTTATTTTTGCTGTTCGATAAAATAATAGTATGTTCGCACATATAAAATATCGCTGTGCTTATTAAAAATGGCAGAATATGATTTTGGGCTATTTAGTGGACTTATTAGCATAGTTGATATTTTCATTGAAAACTAGTATTGTATGAAAACATGATAGTTTAAGATGAATCGGTAGGAAGTAACTGGTTATGTTTTCCGCATCACATATTTACATTGGGCGTTGTCGGAATGGTGAGGTCAAATATGTTCAAACATCCTGACAATTTAAAAGGTTGTATTATATTAAATGAGGCAGATAAAGCCATTTAACAACTGATAAAGTATTTAAAAAAGAGGCCTTTGATTGTTTTTGAATTTCTTGAAAATCATGGGCGACCATATAAATGAATGTACATGAAAAAATGGACCTTAATGTTTGGGGTATGGCTCTTGGGCCTGACAATTGCCTGGGCGCAGCAATCTCCAAAAAAGATCTGGCAAGTTGGAACAATGGATCATTCTGCTAATGAATTTGCACTGGCGCCAAACGGCTTCAAAAATTTTGTGGCCAGTGACTTTGGTTATGAAGATAAATTTTTTGTCGTAAACCGTTCTGTTTTGGACAAGGATTTTCCCTATGTATTACCTGGACCGGCGGATACCTGGGGTGGGACAAATCCTGCCACCGGTTGGCGAACCAATGAACTGAATATTTTATTTCGGTTACAGCAGGTGAATCCTAGCGGCCAATATGTACTGGTGATTGATTTGGCGGATTACGCTAAAAAGTTTCTCCCCGTTATAAAACTCAGTATTAATGGCGTGGATACTACTTTTCAAATAGGTGCAATAGCTGGCGCTATAAAGAAACAAAAAAAAACGGGTAAAAATGAACCGTTTGTTGATTCTATGTCATTAAAAGGCAATAAGCAAGATCGGACCCCTACTGAAATCAGGATACCTATTGCTGGAAGGCTATTGCGTAGTGGCGGCAATTCAATATGCATGACTATAATTGACGGATCCTGGATCATGTTTGATGATATGGCTTTACTAGGTGACAATAAAACGAGCCTGCAAATATCTACGGATGCCTATATAGGTCATGTTAGGTCTGCTGATTATGAGTTTATTTCAGGTGGACAGCGAAGTCAACCCTTATTAATTGAAGCCAAATACCTTTCAGGTAGCCCGGTCATAAAGGTTTTATTGGATGGGGATAAGATTTTTTCTGCCCATATAGATAGTACCAGTTATGATTTTGAATGCCCTATGCCTGCAGTCAAGCATTCACAAAAGAGCCGATATACGATATTAATAGATAATAAGGCGATTGAGACTGGGACTGTTAAGCGGACACCCCAAAAATTACAGACACCGGCGGATTATGTAGATACGAGAATAGGCACGGCGCATTCCAGATGGATGATTGCTCCGGGGCCGTGGATGCCTTTTTCTATGGTAAAGATCAGCCCGGATAACCAAAATGGAGGACGAATGGCTGGTTATGAACCACATTTTGAGACAATCGGGACCTTTAGTCATGTTCATGAATGGACGCTTGGGGGACTTGGCATATTCGCAACAAATGGTCCGTTGAAAACAAAAATCGGCGATGAACAAGATCCAGATAGTGGCTACCGTTCAAGGATTAATAAGCGCACTGAAGAGGCCCCCATCGGCTATTATAAGGCGGATTTACTGGATTATGGTATTAAGGCCGAACTCACCGCGACGACCAGGTGTAGCTTTGAAAGATTTAGTTTCCCAAAGGATAGAGCAGGCGCCAGGATTCTGCTTGATTTTATGATACCTACTGAGACCCGATATAAACTAAAGCAGATAAAATGGCATAAAGTAAGTGATTATAGAATTGAAGGATTTGCCCATCAGCTGGCTGCTCATGTCTGGAGCAGGGACGCGGATCAGGATTACACGCTACATTTTGTTTTGGAATTTGACCAGCCCATTGAAAAGCTGGGGTATTGGGTCGCTGATAGTGTGCATTATGCCAATCAATTAGATGTTGAGGATGCGACAACATCCGGATTATTTGCCACTTTTAATGTAAAACATAATGCTGTGGTTAAAGTACGGCTAGGCATGTCGATGGTCAGTATCGCTAATGCGGCTGAAAACCTGAGACGTGAAATCGAACAACCTTTTGGGTGGGATTTTGAGGCTGTCAGGGCACATCAGGTGGCTACCTGGAATAAGTTATTGGGCAGAGTTAATGTGACTACTTATAATAGAGATGACAAAATCCGCTTTTATAACAGTTTGTACCGGTCAATTTGTAGCCGTAACATATTTAGTGATGCCAATGGACAGTGGCGCGGCACGGATGGACAAGTGCAACAGCTGACAGACGCTGATGACGTCGTAATGGGGTGTGATGCCTTCTGGAATACCTTTTGGAACCTGAACCAGGTCTGGAACTTAATCACCCCTGATTGGAGCAAGCGGTGGATGCATTCCCAGCTGGCGATGTATGATGCCTATGGCTGGTTAGCCAAAGGTCCCGCAGGGCTTAATTATATACCTGTCATGGTGGCTGAACATGAAATACCTTTACTGGTCTCCGCTTATCAGATGGGAATTCGATCGGTGGATGCAGATAAATTGCTACAAGCCGTTGTTAAGATGCAGTCAACACCTGCCAGAAAATTATACAATGGTTTTGTAGGAAACAGGGATTTAACCAGTTATCTAAAGTACCATTATGTGCCTACAGATAAAGGCAGCTTCTCTAATACGATGGAGTATAGTTTTGATGATTGGAATGTAGCCGAACTTGCAAAAACTTTGGGTAAACCTGCTATTGAACATGCATTCAGTGATCGCGCCACCTGGTGGAATAATGCAATAGATGATTCCGGTTACTGTCATATGCGGTCCAGTAGTGGTGAATGGTCAAAGGATTTTGATCCCATGCTTAGTGGGGCTGGCCGGGAGTATGTGGAAGGAAACGGGTGGCAAATGAGCTATTTTGTGCCTCAAAACCCTGAGGCGCTTATTTCCAAAGTGGGAAGAAAACCTTTTATAAATCGGCTCTTGTGGGGGTTTGAGAAGAGCGAACCATGGCGCTATAATGGTCCAAATAAGGCTTATTGGAGTTGTCCTGTCAATCAGGGCAATGAACAAACCATGCATCTGCCTTACTTGTTTAATTTTGCCGGTGCACCCTGGTTAACACAAAAATGGACACGTTCTATATTGAGTAGATACTATGGAAAAGGCATGAGTAATGCTTACCTGGGGGATGAAGACCAGGGGCAGATGAGTGGATGGTTTGTCATGACAGCCATGGGGCTCTTTCAAACAGACGGCGGTGGCAGTGCACATCCACAATATGAAATCGGCAGTCCCTTATTCCCAAAAATTGAAATAGACTTAGGTGGCCGCTTTGGACGGGGACGTAAATTTGTGATTATTGCCAAGAATGCCTCCTATGATAATAAGTATGTGCAAAAAGCTAAGTTGAACGGGCATCCGTTAAATTCATTCCATTTTGATGCCAGTGATGTACTTAAAGGCGGCACCCTTGAATTAGAAATGGGGCCTTTGCCAAATAAAAACTGGGGAATTGCAAAATAAGGTGGTGAACGCAAGCTGCTGTTAAATAAATTTTGAAATTAAAAGTAAAGGTGGAAAAATTAATATGTAAGAATGTATGTACATATATAGTATTGAATGTCTTTATCTTTTGAAATTTTGGGTGCGGCTTATTTAATTATTGGTGCCTGAGTAGTGGTCAGATATTTGGTTTTATTTAAAATTCTTTTAAGAAAAGTTTGGCGAGATGATTAAATCGATATACTTTTATGTCGGAATGTCTGAACATATATTGTCTTTGTCAGAAATTTAATAGAGTTCAAGCCATGCATACAAAAAGAAATTAAGTTGGTTATGGGACTTGTGAGAATCGGTTAAAGTGGTTATTTCTATCTTGAATTAAATGTTCATACATAGGTACATATTTCATTTTATTTATTTAAAAATTAAACCCTCGCTAATGAAAGGATTTATGATTAAACCAATCGCTGCAGTACTGGCACTGATGGTGGTATTTTTGTGTTGTGCACAGCAGACGAGTGCTCAGACCAAGGATATCATTGTCAAAGGGAAAGTAATGAGTGCTGATTCCACTCCGATTGCCGGTGCAACTATTTCTTTGAAAGGTGTCACTAAAATTGGGAAAGGACATGCGCTGGCCGATGAGGCTGGCCGCTTTGAATTGATTGCGCCTCCAGATGGTATCCTCACCATCAGTTTTGTGGGTTATAAGGAACAAACAGTCCCCATTAGTAACCGTACAAATCTTGACATATATATGGTTTTGGACAGTGCTGGCCTGGATGAGGTAGCCGTAGTCGCTTATGGCACCCAGAAAAAGTCCAGTATGGTCAGTTCCATTACAACAGTCAATCCAAAGGAGATCAAGGGCCCCACCAGTAATCTAACGACCATGTTGGCCGGGCGCGTAGCAGGTATGATTGCTTTTCAGCGAAGCGGAGAGCCGGGTCAAGATAATGCGCAGTTTTTCATCAGGGGCATTACCACTTTTGGGAGCGGGAAAGTAAACCCACTTATACTAATTGATGGAATGGAATCCACCGCAACGGATCTTGCTCGGTTGCAACCCGATGATATTGCCGGATTTTCAGTTTTAAAAGATGCTTCTGCTGCCTCTCTTTATGGCGCCAGGGGCGCCAATGGGGTCGTTTTGGTGACGACTAAAAACGGCGTAGGTGGTAAAACAAAATTCAATGTAAGAATGGAGAATTCTATTTCCTCTAATACACAGAATTTTAAAATGGCCGATAATATAACCTATATGCAGCTGGCCAATGAGGCAGTACTTACCAGAAATCCGATTGGCGTATTACCCTATTCCCAAACCAAGATAGATCATACCATTGCAGGGGATAATCCATTGCTTTATCCGAATAATGACTGGATGAAGCTATTGATTCGGGACTATACCGTCAATCAGCGATTTAATGGTAATGCCTCTGGTGGTGGACAGGCGGCGCAATATTATATCTCTGCCACTTATAACCAGGATAATGGCGTACTAAAAACAGATGACAGAAATAATTTCAATAATAACATCAAACTCAGAACCATTGGCGTCAGAACCAATGTTACCGTACGATTGACGCCCACAACCAAAGCCATTGTTAGAACTTCCGGGTTGTTTGATGATTATAATGGCCCAATTGGCGGAGGAGCCAAAATATTTAATGAAGCATTAACCTCAAACCCCGTATTGTTTCCGGCGATATTTCCATCTTCAGATCTGCCCTTGGTCAAACATCCTTTATTTGGGAATGCTGTACTGAGCGGTAAAGATGTGTTTTATAACAATCCATATGCCGCAATGGTGTCAGGGTTCCAGCAATACAATACTTCCACCCTCAATGTACAATTGGAAGTGAATCAAGATCTTAATTTTTTGATCAAGGGTTTGACTGCCCGGGCAATGGCCTATACTCAGCGGTATTCTTACTTTACCTTAAACAGACATTACAACCCTTTTTATTACCAGGCTTTCCCAACTAATACCGATCCGAAAGGATATACCCTGAGCCTGCTTAATGAAGGGTCGGCAACAGAATATTTAAATTACAATGAAGGCGGTAAGACAGTTAATACAACAACCTATGCAGAGGCTGCTTTGAACTATAACCAGACTTTTAATAAAAAGCATGAGGTAAGCGGCATGCTCATTACTATTTTGCGCAATTATCTCAATGGTAATGCAGGTGATTTACAGACATCACTTCCTTTCAGAAATCTGGGGGTTTCCGGTAGATTCACCTATGGATATGATAAACGATATTTGGTGGAGGCCAATTTTGGCTACAACGGATCGGAAAGATTTGCGGCCAAACAACGTTACGGCTTTTTTCCTTCCATAGGTGTTGCCTGGAATGTAAGCAATGAAAATTTCTTTAGCCCCTTACTGGATGTGATCTCTAAACTTAAGTTTAGGGCGACATTTGGACTAGTGGGTAATGATCAGATCGGAGATGATAATGACCGCTTTTTCTATTTGTCTAATGTAAATCTAAACGACGGCGGCAGGGGTGCTTATTTCGGGGATAATTACGGTTATAACCGTCCCGGTGTATCTATTTCCAGGTACGCAAATACAGACATCACCTGGGAAAAAGCTAAAACGACCAACATTGGGATGGATCTGACTCTTTTTAAGAATTTAAATATCGTCGTAGATGCTTATAAGCAACACAGAAGCAATATCCTGATGACAAGGGCTTATATACCAACGACCATGGGGCTGACGGCAAACGTAGATGCTAATGTGGGTGTTGCAGAGGGCAAAGGGATAGATATTTCTATGGATTATAATAAGACCTTTCACCATTCCTGGTTACAGTTGCGTTCCACATTCACTTATGCAGCCAGTAAACTCCTGGTCAATGAAGAACCGGAATATCCGGCCAATATGTGGTATTTATCCAGAGTGGGCCATCCTCTGTCAGAAATTTACGGCCTTATTGCTGAAAGACTCTTTGTGGATGATGAAGAGGTCGCCAATTCTCCTAAGCAAAACTATGGGGAGGTCGCAGGCGGTGACATTAAATACAGAGACCTGAATGGTGATGGGGAGATTACCGATAATGACAGAATTAATGGCCTGGGTTATCCGACCACCCCTGAAATCAATTATGGGTTTGGTGGTTCCTTTGGCTATCATGCCTTTGATTTTAGCGTATTCTTTCAAGGCTCAGCCAGATCTTCTTTTATGATTGATGCTAAGGCGATCACGCCTTTTGTGCTGGATGGTAACGATCAGCATGGCCTCTTAAAAGTGATTGCCGATGATCATTGGTCTGAGGATAACCGCAACGTTTATGCCTTTTGGCCCAGACTCAGTCCTGCGGTTAGTAACAACAATACTCGTGCCTCTTCCTGGTGGCTTAGAAACGGTGCATTTCTACGCCTGAAAACTGCAGAGATTGGCTATACGTTACCAGCAAAGACCTTAAAGCGTTGGGGACTCGATGGACTCCGCGTATATGCCAATGGCAGCAATCTGTTTCTTATCAGTGGATTTAAGCTCTGGGATCCGGAACAGGGTGGAAATGGATTGGGCTATCCTATACAGCGTGTCTATAATATCGGTTTTAATATTTCGCTGTAAGTCCTTTAATAATATTCATTCACTATCAACTCGTAAAAATGAAGTCGATTTTAAATATAAAGCATCAGATGCAAAATTGTAAACGCTGGTCTTTGAGCATAGTGGTATGCCTGCTAATCAGCCTATTATTAACCAGGTGTACGAAAGATTATTTGGATGTCGTTCCGGATAACGTGGCCACTATTGATCATGCTTTTGCCAATAGAAATGAGGCGGAGAAATTTTTATTCACTTGTTACTCTTATTTACCCGAAGAGGGTCATCCCGATATGAACCCGGCGATCAGTGGGGGAGACGAAGCATGGACTTACTGGCCAATGACACAGGACTATTTTTCACTAGACCCATATAATATTGCCAGAAATGAGCAAAATAAGAACAGCCCTTATATGAATTACTGGGATGGGTTTGATGGTCGTTCCATGTGGCAGGGTATTCGCACCTGTAATATTTTCCTGGAAAATGTGGATCGTGTACCTGATTTAGAGCCTTATCAGAAAATCAGATGGGTGGACGAGGTAAAATTCTTGAAGGCATATTTCCATTGGTATCTTTTCAGGATGTATGGCCCCATTCCTATTATGGATAAGAACTTGCCCATTACGGCTAGCCCTGCAGAAGTAAAAGTTTATAGACAACCGGTAGATTCTGTTGTCAATTATATCGTTTCCTTAATTGATTCCTCTGTTAAAGAGGAGCAAGGTGGTGGATTACCCCTTAAGATCAATAGTGGTGTAACAGAGCTTGGGCGCATAACCAAAGTAGCTGCCCTGTCGATAAAAGCGCGTGTATTGGTTACTGCGGCTAGTCCCTTATTTAATGGCAATAAAGATTTTGCCTCATTGAAAAACAATGACGGAACGGTGCTATTCAATCAGAATTATGAACAGGCTAAGTGGGTTAGGGCAGAGGCTGCCTGCAAAGAGGCGCTTGACGCGGCTGATGAGGCGGGCGTCGTACTCTATCATTTTGATAATAGCCTGACAAGTGCAGATTCACTGCTGCAAATTGAAATGAGTATTCGCAATTCTATTTGTGAGAAGTGGAATAGTGAACTCATTTGGGGAAGTACCTCTGGTGGCAATCCAACTAAATGGATGCAACTTTATGCCTGTCCGCAGTTTGATCCCAATAATATTACACTGGATTTAAAAGGTAAATTAGCACCGCCTTTAAAGATGGCCGAGCTTTTCTATACTAAAAATGGCGTGCCGATTGATGAGGATAAAGACTGGGATTATGCGGGTCGTTATAAACTTAAATCGACCAGTGCCGGTAGTGATTATCTGCAACCCAATTACGAGACTGTATCCTTGCATTTTGATAGAGAGCCTCGCTTCTATGCAGATATAGCTTTTGATGGCTCACGCTGGTATATGAAAAACGGCATGTTTAACATACAAAGTAAGATTGGCCAATACTCCGGGAAAAAACAAAGTCGGTTGTATTCTATTACCGGTTATTATAATAAAAAAGTGGTTAATTGGAATATGGTGGTCAGTGCGACTTCAGGCGCTTCCTATGAGTCCTACCCTTGGCCAATCATGCGTTTGTCGGACTTGTATTTACTCTATGCAGAATCGCTATGTGAGAATAATAAGTTGACAGAGGCGCTGCCCTACTTAAACGCGATTCGCGCTAGAGCCGGACTGCCTACTGTTGAAGATTCCTGGACGAACCACTCCAAATTCCCGGATAAGTATAAAAATCAAACAGGGTTAAGAGATATAATTCATCATGAAAGAGGAATTGAGATGGCCTTTGAAGGAAGCCGTTTCTGGGATCTGCGACGTTGGAAAACGGCTTCCAAAGAACTCAACAGTGCCATTTATGGTTGGGACATTGTCCAGGAAAGTTATGAGGACTATAATAACCGGGTGTTGTTATTTAATCAAAAGTTTATCGCACCCAGGGATTATTTCTGGCCTATCAAGGAATATGATATCCAGATAAATCCGAACCTGGTTCAAAATCTTGGCTGGTAGCCGGACTGGCGATGAATGAATTTTTAAATAATGAATATTAATTACTTGTAAAATATTTTAGGTATGAAAAAATTGATTTTCCTTTTCACCGTCATATTGCTGGTGCAAATAGGATGTAAAAAGGATACCATAGACAGATCCATGCAAAAAGACGGTCAGCCACCTGCCGCTGTGCAGGTAGAAAAGGTTGTTCCTCTAAGTGGTGCGGTTGAAATTCATTTTAAAGAGCCCACTGACGATGATTTGCTGTGTGTGAAGGCTTCATACACAACCAAAGATGGCAAACTGCGCGAAACAAAGGTCAGTCGGTTTATTAACACAATAAAGGTGGAAGGTTTTGGAGATACCAGTACTTATAAAGTACAGTTACAGGCTGAGGATAAGGGTGGCAATCTTTCTGATCCCACAGAAATAACAGTCAGGCCCGGTCAGCCGGCCATTACCACTGTTATGAAAGATTTAGTGATCCAACCAGATTTTGGTGGTGTAAATATACAATTCAATAATACGGATAAAGATAATCTGGCCATTGTACTACTCGCACATGATACATTAGGTGACTTTGTGCCGATCAATACTTATTATACTGACCTGAAAATGGGCGATTTTAGTACGCATGGCATGAAAGCGGAAAAAACCCAGATTGGCGTATATGTTCGCGACCGGTGGGGGAATATTTCTGATACATTGATTACAGATGTCTTACCTCTTTATGAAGTGCAGCTGGACAGAACCAAGATGAAAGGAGTGGTATTGCCAAATGATGCGCCTTTGGGTTATGGCGGAGATATTAAGTATTTGTTTGATGGCAGCGCGGCCAATAACGGGAAAAGTTATTACCATTCAGGGGACGCGGCAACCATGCCCCAATGGTTTACTTTTGATATGGGCGTAACCGCCAAACTCAGCAGGTTGGTTTGGTTTATGCGGCAGGACTTTTTCTACACACTGCATAATCCAAGGAATGTAGAGATTTGGGGTAGCAACAACCCTTCATCAGATGGCAGTTTTGATAGCTGGATTCTTTTAGCCAAACATGAGCAGATAAAACCGTCTGGATTACCTGCCGGTGAACTTTCGCAGGCGGATATGGATGCTGCGGCAGCAGGGGAAACGATTAATTTTCCACTCGATGCGCCCAAAGTTCGTTATATCCGTTTTAAGACTACCAGAAACTGGTCGGATGGAACCTATGTTAATTTCAATGAAATTCAACTTTTTGGGGATCCAAATTAATGGTGTACGCTGCTAAAACCAATCTATTAAATAGTCAAAATTAGAAAAATGAAAAGCTTTGCTGTTTTATTAACGATATGTACTTTGGGGCTTATCTGCCTTTATAGCTCTTGTCAAAAGGATGATTACCGTGATTTTACGAAAGGAGGGGAAATTACCTACTCCTCCAGATTGGATACGGTGATGGTGGCTCCGGGCAAAGAGCGCTTGCAATTAACCCTGGTCAAAAAGACGATCCTTTAATGGATTTTGTCCGGATCTATTGGCATAGTGGCAATGATTCTATGGATGTCAGTGTCGATCAATTTAAAGGGGATACCCTGGTTGTGCATATCAGTCCTTTGGAGGATGGTAATTATAATTTTAAAGTATACACCTACGATACAAAAGGACATGGCTCTGTTGCCTTTGATGCTTATGGCGAGGTGTATGGAGAAGGGTATGCCAATTCACTCACGGCCAGAACAATAAAATCTTCTGAAGTTCAGGATGATCCTAAGGGCCTTAAAATTTACTTTGGTCACGCATCCGTTGGGGAAATTTCCACGCAATTCAAGTTCTTAAATAAGTTGGGGGATTCTGTAATGGTAAATGTCAGTCCGGACTCTAATAATGTTTTACTGACTGATTATAAACCCAACACCAGTTATGTATATCAATCTTTATTTAAACCTGAAAGTAATTTTATCGATACTTTTTATACCGCAGTCGTAAAGGTAGATTTTCCATTGGCAGAAGTTCAGGTGGATGATTCAAGATTGAGTATTTTGGAGTTACCTACGGATAAAAAAGATGCACATAATTGGAAAATGGCTTATTTGTGGGACGGAAATTATGGAACACCAGGCATGGCAACCGCAGATGGTACCGACCAGTGGTTTACCATTGATCTTGGCGCCCAGACCGACCTTACCCGTATGAAAATGTGGCAAGCATCTGATAGGCTGTACAATAAGGAAAATGTTAAAAGCTTTGAGGTCTATGGTAGTAATGATCCTAATCCAGACGGCTCCTGGGATAGTTGGCACCTGATATTGGAAGCAGAAAGCTATAAACCTTCCGGCCTGCCGGTAGGGCAGAACACGGATGAGGATGTTACCTATGCCAAAAGTGGTGAAAATTTCAACTTCCCTAAAGGAACAGCGCCTTATCGGTATTTGAGGATCAAAATGCTGGAAAGCTGGGGACATTCTACTTTTATGACCATCGGAGAACTGGCATTTTGGGAAAAGGCGCAGTAATAAAGCATGGATAAATTGAGGTAAGTTTTTACATATTCTGGATAATCCCGTACTTTGAAGCAGCAATTTGTCTGTGATTAGCATACAAGCAACAATTTAATGGCTTCAATGGTACCCATACAGCGCAAAATTATCCATATAGACATGGATGCCTTTTATGCATCGGTGGAACAACGGGATTTTCCAGAACTCAGGGGAAAGCCACTGGTGGTGGGCGGATCCCCTGAAGGTAGAGGCGGTGTGGTAGCCACCGCCTCTTATGAGGCCAGAAAATTTGGGATTCATTCGGCTATGCCTTCAAAAACTGCCTTAAAATTGTGCCCGGATGTAATCTTTGTCTACCCTCGATTTGACGTATATAAGGCCGTTTCCAGAAAACTGCATGAGATCTTCCATCGTTACACGGATATTATTGAACCGTTGTCCCTGGATGAAGCCTATTTGGATGTTACAAAAGATAAGCGTGGGATTGGATTTGCGATAGATATTGCCCGGGAAATCAAAAAGGCCGTCCGGGAGGAATTACAATTGACGGCCTCTGCTGGAGTTTCTATCAGCAAGTTTGTCGCCAAAATTGCCTCAGATCTGGAAAAACCAGATGGACTGACTTTTATTGGCCCCTCCAGAATTGAAGCCTTTATGGAAGGGCTTAAAGTTGAGAAATTTTATGGCGTGGGCAAGGTGACAGCGGCCAAAATGAAGTCCATGGGGATATTTACCGGTGCTGATCTGAAAAAATATGAAGAGGCTGAACTCGTCAGGCTTTTTGGCAAAGTCGGCCGGTTCTATTATCATATTGTCAGGGGTATTGATAACCGCCCGGTGCAACCTTACAGAGAAACCAAGTCTATAAGTGTGGAGGATACCTATCAACAGGATCTTACCACAAAAGAGGCCATGCTGGAGGAGCTGATGATATTGGCAGCAAGATTGATCAGTCGCCTTGAAAATCATGGGTTAAAAGGCCGGACCCTTACTTTAAAATTTAAATTTCATGATTTTACCCTTATTACCCGCAGTAGATCAGTAGCTGGCTTGATAGAGAATGAACAGGCTTTGATACAACTGGCAAGACAAATTCTAGACAATACAGAGCTGACAGATAAAAAAGTCCGCCTTTTAGGGATCGGGGTCTCAAATTTTAATGTGCCGCAATCTCCTGAAGATGGGCCGGGGGAAAATACAGGTCCAAGGCAACTGAGGTTGTTTTAGAGGGCTACAACCTATTTTGATTAATTGAAACGGAAATTTTCAGTTTGGGAATAGGTTGCTTTTTCTTGATATGGGTTTGTTACTCAATGTATTTACTTTTCCAGTGTACTTGGGATTTAAAAGTGTAGCGAAATAGAAATTCTGCTTACATTTGTTAAATTGTTTTAATAAAGTTCCATAATGCGCTTTTACCGAAATTTTATTTGCTGTTCCATTGCCCTTTGCTTTATTGCGCTGTTGTGTGTTCCAAAAAGTGCGCGGGCCCAAAGTCATCTCAGGCCACTTTTTGACAGCCTGAATCAAACAATAGCAGCCGCTGCCAATTATGACTCTATCAAAGTCAGAGAAATTGATTCTATAAGAATAAGTACGGGCAGTCAAAGCGCGCTTTTTGATAAATACCTTAAATTGTACAGTGCTTTTAGGACTTACAATTATGATTCTGCATATAGCTATGCACAATTGCTGCTGAAGGAAGCCCGGGCGGAAAATAATGACTCTCTTTATGTTTTGGCACAATTAAAACAAGGGTTTATTTTGGTTTCTTCCGGGATGTTTAAAGAGGCCTTTGATTCCTTAAGTGTGTTGCAAGGCGCCAATTTATTGCCTGCTTTCAGGGCAGAGTATTATACGTTGCTTGCCAGGTGTTATTATGATATTGCAGATTTTGACAATGATAAGTATCATTCTCCTGCCTATAATGCCCTTGGCGGTAGGTACCTGGATTCAGCCATGGTTTATTATGACAAGGCCCGTTTTGAATATAAATATTACGGCGGACTGAAGGCCATCAGAAGGGGCCAAAAACAAAAGGCACTTAAATTTTTTAATGGGCTGATGGCTCAAAAAGACTTAACACCCCACCAGTTAGCACTTACGGCCTCTACCCTCTGTGATCTTTATATCCATGGAAAAGATAAGGAAGAGGCAATTTATCTGCTATTGCGCGCAGCCATTGCTGATATTGTGTCCTCTACCAAGGAAACGACTGCCCTTTTTAACCTTTCTACCTTATTATATAAAAGAAATGATATTGCTCATGCGTCCCTTTATATTAAAAAAGCGATGAATGATGCGGTGTTCTATGGTGCCAAACAACGGAAGGTTCAACTCAGTTCTATTCTCTCTCTGATTGAAAGTCAACGCGTGGCCAATGTGGAAAATCAAAAAAGGAATGCGATCTTATATGGGGTAATAGCCACCTTACTCTTGCTTTTGTTTGCCGGATTGATCCTTATAATACTCAGGCAAATGCGCAAATTGAAAAAAGCTGAAAAGACCATCAGTAAAGCGCATTTACATTTACAGGACAGCAATGCCAGGCTGGAGGAAGCCAATAAGATCAAAGAGGGATACTTAGGTTATTTCTTTAATGGGAATTCTGAGGTTTACGCCAAGGTGGAAAAATTTAAAAAGAGTATAGAAAGACGGGTACGTGATGGCAAATTCTCAGAAATTGCCATTTTGATCAATCAATTTAATCTAAAGGAAGATAAACACGAACTGCTGGATAATTTTGACCGGATTTTCTTAAAACTGTTCCCACATTTTCTGGAGCAGTACAACGCTTTATTTACACCAGACTGTCAGATAAACCTGGGGGAGAAGGCATCACTTCCTACCGAAGTTCGGATTTTTGCGCTGATCCGATTAGGGATCCATGACAACGAAAAGATTGCTTCCATTCTGGGATATTCCGTCCATACCATTAACACTTACAAGACAAAAGTAAAAAACAAATCTGTGGTCTCCAACGAACAATTTGAGCAAAAAATCATGGCAATAAAATCTGTTCAGCGTTAAAACAGTTAAATATTTTTAGATTTCTTTATCAAATTGTATTATATATAGATAAATAATATACGTTTTTAAATATTTATATATCAGGTGGTTATATTTTTTAAAACAACCGTATGTTAATATAATTGTTATAGTTCGATTATAATATTTGCCGACGCTCAGTTAGTATTGTTTCTTTGGTTCATCAAAATTCACTAGGAATTCGAGGTAGTATTATCTATTATTTACCCTTTTAAATTGATGAAACAAATGAGAGAGATTTTAACAAATTCGTCTTTTGCGGCGCTTGCTCCCGAATTAAAAAAAGAAGAATTTCTCCAACGAACCCGCTTTTGGAAAATAAGCGGGTCGGTGTGGATCATGGCCCTATTGATGTTATTTTCGACGGGCAGTTATGGTCAAAACGGCTCCATTAAAGGTAAAGTCACCGACGGTGAGGGCCTCCCCTTGGTGGCGCTTCCATTGCCTGGCAAAATGCAGCCAGTGGCGTGAGTACGGATAAAGACGGAACTTTTACACTTCAAAGAGTGTCAGGGAGCGATACCTTAGTCGTGTCTTATATCGGATATGCCTCCCAGTTAGTAGCCACCAATGGACAGGGCTTTATTATTATTCGCCTAAAACCAGTAGAGGATGTGCAGAGCGATATCGTAGTCGTGGGTTATGGTACCCAAAGAAGAAAGGACCTTACAGGGTCTGTTTCTTCTGTCAACGGCAAGGATTTGAAAGACCTGCCTACTACTAGTATTACTTCCGCCATCCAGGGGCGCGCTCCTGGTGTTGAAGTAATCAACAGCTCTGGAGAGCCCGGTGCTACGCCAACGATTATTATCAGGGGGTTGTCTTCTTTGCATCAGCCAAACCCGCTTTATATTGTAGACGGGGTCAGGCAATCACCGGAGAACATCAATGTACAGGACATTGCTACCATTGATGTATTGAAAGATGCCAGTGCGGCAGCCATTTATGGCGCCGCCGCCGCAGGCGGGGTAATCGTCATTACGACCAAAAAAGGGAGTGGATTAAATAAAAAGCCGGATATTAATTTCAGTACACGCTATGGGGTGACCAGACCTAAAGCTATTCATCTGCTGGATAGGGAAGGCTATATTAAAATGCAAAATATCATCAATCCCAATATTTTTGCCGGAGCCGACCAAACAGATACCTTACCTAATACCGACTGGACAGATGTGATTTATAGAAATGGTATTGAGCAAAATTATAATTTATCTATTTCTGGTGCATCCCCCGTGGTTAATTATTTATTTTCCGGTTTCTACAATAATCAAAAAGGCATTTTTATCCGCAATTATTCAAATATTGGCGGCGCCAGGGTAAATACGGACTATAAATTGGGACGGTTTATTAAAATTGGGGAACAAATGGCTGTTTCTCAAAGAAAAGGTATGCCAGTCAATCCACTGATGCCGCAGCTTTTTAATGCACCTTTCAGAACGTTGCCCATTATTGCAAAATATAATGCAGACGGCCAATATGGATCCGTACCCCAGGATATGGTATCAGTTTTGGAGGGCCGAACCCCTATGGAATGATCCAGTCCTCCAATATCCAGAATACACAAAATAATTTTCAGGGGAATGTCTATGCAGAGGTTAAATTGCCACTGAACCTTAGTTTTAGGACGACCTGGGGCTATACCTACTACAGTGAAACCCAAAATTATTTTCAGGATAACCAGTATTTTGGTCCCAGCTCTCCTGCCACTAACTCCTTGAATAAATATAATATTCAATCCACGCAGACCCTTGACAACTTTGTGTTGACTTATGATAAGACACTCGGAAAGCACCACATTAATGCAATGGCAGGTTTTGAACAGATAAACTCGTCGTTTAATAATATCAATGCTGGCGAAAGCTCCATTGGACTTCCTGGTTTTTCTTTTGTCAAAACTTCCGCTTCTGTGGAGTCCGTCTCCGGATCTTACGATCCACAGGGGTTAATCAAGTCATATTTTGGCCGCATCAATTATAATTTTGATGACCGGTATTATCTATCTGGTTCGATTCGTCAGGATGCTAACTTTACTGTATTTGGCCCGGAAAAACAAAAGGGCGTATTTGGTTCGGTTTCCGCTGGTTGGAATATCAGCGATGAAGCCTTTTTCAAGCCTTTATTACCCGTGATTAATCAACTGAAATTAAGGGGTAGTTATGGCTCTCTGGGCAATAGTAATATCCCTCCCTATCTGTTTTTGGCTACTTATAGTCAGTTTCAGGGGACAAGTGGTGCAGCCAATGGTGGGCAGAACTTTACGCCAGATGGACCGCTTTTTGTGGCCAACTCCATTAATATGTTACCCAATCCCAGCCTGCACTGGGAAAGCATCTATGAAACCAATATCGGCTTAGACGCCAGCGCATTAAATGACCATCTTTATTTTACGGCAGAATGGTATAACCGTAAAACCAAAGATATGCTGTATGCATTGCCGCTGCCATTTAGTTCAGGATTTGTTACTTACTTCACCAATATCGGTGAAGTGCAGAGTAAAGGTTTTGATCTCCTTTTGGGCTATAAGGATCAGGCAGGTAAATTGGGTTATGATATCAGCTTAAACGCAGGTTTCAATAACAATAAGGTCTTGAATTTGGGGGGCATCACCAATGATGCGATTTATGATGGGCGCAATTACTACAATAACCTGGATCCAAGTGGCTTTAACATGATGGGGACCAATAATATTACCATTACCAAAAAAGGCTTACCCTTTGGTTCCTTCTATGGATTTAAATCCGAGGGGCTCTTTAAGACAGATCAGGACGCTGCCGGTCAAAAGGTAAACGGTGTTCAATCGCACGCAGGCGATCTGATATTCCAGGATCTGGATGGCGATGGCAATATTACAGCAGCTGATAGACAGGTCATCGGCAATCCTAATCCAAAACTCGTCTATGGTATCAATATTCGCCTGAATTATCAGGGTTTTGATGTGGCCATGCTTTTTAATGGTGTTCAGGGCGTAGATCTGTTTAATGGGGTGAAAGCCTATGAACAGTTCCCGTTTGCCGACGGAAATACCACCAGTCAGATATTTGGCAGTTCCTTTTTTGGGGATAATGGCCTGACCAGCCAGCCAAGGGTTTTGGACCCAGATGGCACGCTCAATGCCAGCAACCCCAATTACAATACGGTCAACAGTTATTTTGTGGAAAACGGCAGTTATCTCAAACTAAAAAACCTGCAAATTGGCTACACTTTTTCCAATAGACTGCTGCAGCAAATCTCCATTAAGAGCGCCAGGTTATTTGTGATGGGCAATAACCTGTTTACCATTACGAACTATTCAGGGCTGGATCCTGAACTGGGTAGTTCTTATTCTACCAATACGGCTTCTGGCATTGTCGGAACCAATGTAGGGGTGACCACGCGTGGCGTGGACGCGGTCGAACAGTACCCGCAAACCCGGATTTATACGGTTGGCCTGGATATCAATTTCTAATCATTAAACTTACTCAATATGAACAAAATATTTTTTCAATCCTTTTGGCAGCATGTCTGATAAGCGGGTGTAAAAAGGATCCTGCCATGGTTGGGCCAACAGATAAGTATTCTACAGCCAGCTATCCAAAAAGCTTTGATGATTTAAATAGTGCGGTCACTGCCTGTTATTCCAATCTCAGGGATCAGTATTTATATGGATTTGATTTTTTGCCTAAAGTCATGGCCAATGCGACGCACGTATCGGATGCCGCCTATACGGATCCCGATTGGGTGGGATTTAGCAATCCCATGGCGATTAATCCTTCCAATGGATTTGTCACTGGCGCCTGGCAGGCACTTTTTGCCGGTGTTAAAAACTGTAATGTCGCCCTTTCTGCTGCAGATTTTTATGAATCCAATTACGCCGCTCCAGCAGAGAAAACGCAAATTGACTATGTCAGAGGACAGGCCTATTTTCTCAGGGCCTATTATTACTTTATGCTGGAAAATCTATTTGGGGAAGATTATGTGCCCAGCCCTACTGCCACCGATACACTTGGCGTGCCTATTTTCTCCGGTATTCCTGCGACTTACCAGGATGCACAGCAACCCCGTAGTTCCATTACGGCCGTCTGGAATCTTATAGAAAGTGACCTGCAAAAGGCCGCAGATTTACTTAAAGGTCAGGTATGGCCTGCCAGTGATCAGGCCCGGGCAACCGAGTGGGCCGCTAAGGCATTATTAGGCAAGGCCTATGTATTTAGAAAAGAATATGCAAAGGCCGCGCCTGTTTTGAAAGATGTGATCGATAACAGTGGTAAATCACTGATGCCTTATAAAAACTATCGGAATTCTTTTATAGGAATTGATATCAATGGCAATTCTGTAGATGAATTTAATTCAGAATCATTATTTGAACTCAATGTAGATCAGAATGCCATGGGTGGATACGGCGTATTCAGTGGGGTGGCCAATGCCACCACCATTAATGGCCTGATATGGCCGCCCTATGCACTAGGTGAAGACGGTACAGAAGCGACTTCTCAGCCACTTGGCTATGGCGGCAATGATGGATTCCATGATAAAAATGTATTGCGCTTTGGGTTTAATCTGGGCACATATAATTTGGTTAATAATCTAGATTTTGACGCGTCAAAGCCTGCCAGTTATAGCAATCCCAAAATGGTGATGGATCCTGTCTATAAACAAAAATCGCTGGCAGCACGGACCAATCACACGGTGGATCCAAGGCTATATGTCGTGGCCATGCAACCCTGGTTGGATTCTGTCCGCCTGAAAGATAAAAATGGAGTACTCGCCTGGCATCCCGTGGCAAGACCTGGTTATCTGCAAGGAGATCCTAATTTTGCTGAAGAATATGGCTGGAGCTTCCGCAAATATGCCCCTATCTACAATACAATGGATGCGGTAGGAGATGCAGATGCTTGTAATATTTATCTGCTGCGGCTGGCAGACGTTTATCTGTTATTTGCAGAGGCTAGTATGCATAATGGGGATAATGCAACCGCCTTGAACTACCTGAATAAAATCAGACGCAGAGCCTACGGACTAGATCCGAATATGACCTCGGCACTGGATTACAAGAGTCTGACAGATGCGACGCCTGCAGCGGTTTCAAACGATCCTGTTTTGGGGCACAATCCTTTGTATTATGAGAGATGGGCAGAGTTATTTAATGAAGGACAGTGGTGGTTTGATATGTGCCGCTGGCATCTGGGCGCTTCTGAAGCGGCTTATTATGGCAAAGTCCGCACCGTCAAAGGTGATTTGCAGTGGGACGATAAATCCTATGCATGGCCGATACCGCTGGCAGAGATTAACTCAAATCCAAAAATTACCACAGCCGATCAAAATCCAGGATATTAAGGTGTCTTTTTATAATAGGCCTTTTGTCGGGCCTTTCGTTAGACCTTTATTCGACGCTTTAAACCAATCAACATGAATATAAATAAGCGCTTCTTATAAAAAAGGAGCGCTTATTAAAACCGTTGGTTGGAATATTTGATGTCATAACCGGTGGCCTGGCTGGTGGTGTAACAGGCGTGGCAATCATCACCTTTTAATCTGTCTTTTGTTCTTAATCCGCTATAATGACAGGCACAGGAGTTTTATTAACGTACAAAATGTAATTATGGATTTTACAATACAACGAAGACTTGTTCTTTTGCTTTTTATGATAGGTAGTCTTTCCATTACTCAGGCACAAAAAGTAGATTCAATTGCCATGGGGCATATGGCTTTATTTTTTAGCCTGTCTGATTCAGCCAGACCACAATATCAGGTGTTCTATAAAGGGAAGGAGGCCATACGCAACGCTGGACTTGGATTTCAACTGGAAGACGACCCTGCTTTTTATAAAGACTTTGAGGTAACGGGCATAGAGAAGACGTCTTTTGATAGCATTTGGCATCCAGTCTGGGGGCAGGAAAGCGCCATCAGGGATCATTACAGACAGATGACGGTGCATCTTAGAGAACTTAAGTCTCCCAGCCGGTTGTTGGACGTTATTTTCCGGGTCTTTCCAGACGGCGTCGCCTTCCGGTACTATTTTCCTAAACAGCCCGGGCTACGGTATTTTGTGGTCCGGCGCGAGTTAACGGAGTTTCATATGACGGGCGATGACATGGCTTTTTGGATTCCTGGAGATTATGATACCAATGAATATTTATATACCCAGTCCAGGTTGAGTCAGGTAGATAATAAAAAAATGGTGGACAGCTCCACGGCCATTGCCGTCAGGGTGGCTCCGGACCGATATGCGGTGCAAACGCCCCTTATGTTAAAAACGGATCAGGGCTTATATATTAATATACACGAGGCAAGCCTGGTGAATTATCCGGCCATGCAGCTGCATGTTGATCGCAAAGATTTTGTGTTGTCTTCCAGGCTGGTGCCGGACGCGGTGGGCAATAAGGCCTATTTGCAGGCGCCGGAAAAAACGCCCTGGCGCACCATTATTATCAGTGATCAGGCGACAGATATTCTGGCCTCCAGGATGATTCTGAACCTGAATGAACCAAATGTTATAAAAAACACCTCCTGGATTCATCCAATGAAGTTCGTTGGTGTATGGTGGGCCATGCAGACAGGCAAGAAAACCTGGAGCTTTTCTGATTATCCGGACAGTACCGATGGTAAGGGACAGCTGATTCCCAATTATCGCCACGGTGCCAATACGAAAAACGTTGAAAAATATATTGATTTTGCAGCTAAGTATGGAATAGACGGCGTATTGGTAGAAGGTTGGAACCAGGGCTGGGAGGACTGGTTTGGTCACTGGAAGGAAAATGTCTTTGATTTTGTGACGCCCTATCCCGATTTTGACATTAAGGAAATAACAGATTATGCAAATTCAAAAGGCGTTAAAATGATTATGCATAACGAAACTTCAGGGTCTGCCACCAATTATGAAAGGCAAATGGATACGGCTTTCCAGTTGATGCGCAGATTTGGTTACAAAGCAGTCAAAACAGGATATGTGGGGAAAATTATTCCAAGAGGAGAGCACCATGACGGCCAGTGGATGGTGAATCATTATGCGAGGGTGGCACGTATGGCCGCTAAATATCATATCATGGTAGATGCCCATGAGCCGGTGCGCCCTACCGGGCAACAGCGGACTTATCCAAACTGGCTGGCCAGTGAGGCCGCCAGAGGCAATGAATACAACGCTTTCAGCAAAGGCAATCCGCCTGCCCATGAAACGATTTTACCCTTTACAAGACTTATGGGCGGCCCTATGGATTATACACCCGGTATTTTTAAAATCAAATACTATAGCAGTGACAGTACAAAACAGGTGCATACGACCCTGGCCAAACAATTGGCGCTTTATATAACCATCTATAGCCCCCTGCAAATGGCAGCTGATCTTCCCGAAAACTATGAAGCGCATTTGGATGCTTTTCAATTTATCCGGGATGTACCGGTTGACTGGTCGGCTACCCGGGTTCTGCAGGCAGAACCTGGACAGTATATTACCATTGCCCGCAAGGATAAACACAGCAGTGATTGGTATTTGGGGGCGATTACCAATGAAAATGCCCGGCAAACATCGATCAATTTATCTTTTTTAGATCCGGACAAAACATATCAGGCAGCTATCTATGAGGACGGCAAAGCGGCAGATTGGAAAATGAACCCCGAGTCCTATAGAATCCGCCATATAAACGTGAATCAACACAGCTTACTGCAATTAAAAATGGCAAAAGGTGGGGGCGTGGCCATACGATTTAAACAACTTGATTAATTTAACATGGCACTATTCATTAAAATTCTTTCTTTGAGACACCGTTATTTTTGGGTTGTTTTAATTAGTATAATGAGCTGTCTGCTGCCGTGGGTAAAGGCAATCGGACAAAAAAGCTTAGGGGCAAAGGCACCATGGCCAGTAACTACCTACGAGGCAGAAAATATGACAACCAGTGGCAAATTGTTAGGGCCCGTTTACGGGCCTTATCAGGTTCAGACTGCTTCTTCAGATCAAATGTGCGTGGCCTTAAAAGGGGCAAATGCATTTGTTGCCTTTACTGCGCAGCAAAGAGCGAACGCCATGGTTATTCGCTATAGCCTCACTGACGGGGCAAGTGGTGAAAGCAGGCAAGCGGGCTTACTGATCCTGATTAATGGCAAAGCTGCAGCTCACGCTGCTATCTGTTCAAAATATAGCTGGCTTTACGGGGATTATCCTTTTACCAATCGGCCCCAGGCGGGCAAACCCAGAAATTTTTATGATGCGTGCCGTATCAAAGCTTTAAGCATTGAACCGGGTGATCAAATAACCATAAAACTGGAGGGGACTCCTAAAGACGCTTCTTCTTGCATGATCGATCTGGTGGACCTGGAAAATGTCCCGCCACCGCTGAAGGCGCCTCAAGGCGCCATCTGGCTGACTGATGCTCGTTTGGTCAGTGAACAGACCAGCGCAGGAGATTATACGGTGGCATTAAGAAAAGCAATCAACCTGGCTTTAAAATCATCCAAAAAGGTCTGGATCCCAGCAGGCGTTTATCAGATCTCTGGGGACATTTTATTGCCTTCTGATATCTGTATTCAAGGTGCTGGTATGTGGTATACCAACTTTGTGGGTGATAGTGCCAATTATCCGAACCCCCAAAGGCGGGTTCGGTTTAAAGGAGCGGGTGATCATATTTATTTATCAGATTTTTCAATTACCGGTAAGCTGGATTACAGATCTGACGAAGAGGAAAACGACGGTATTGTAGGATCATTCGGTACTAATTCAACGATTAGTCGGCTTTGGATTGAACACACTAAAGTGGGTATGTGGCTAGACAATAGCAGTCATCTAACTATTGAGGGTTGCCGGTTGCGTAATACGATTGCGGACGGCATCAATCTTTGGGTGGGTGTAACTAGTACGGTGATTGAAAACTGTAGTGCCCGTGGCACAGGTGATGATTGTTTTGCCATCTGGCCCATGGCCAGTGCTGCGCAAAAATACCAACCAGGGCATAATTTAATTAAGGACTGTACGGCTCAGTTGCCTTTCCTGGCAAATGGGATAGCGATATATGGCGGAAATTCAAATCAGGTTCGGGATTGTCTTTTGGAAGACATATCAGCGGGGTCTGCTATTTTATTGAGTACGACTTTCCCGACTAAAAAGGGAGCGATGGATAATAATTTCAGTGGCAAAACAAGGATAGAAAATTGCCGCATATCTAAAAGCGGAGGTTTTGATCACAGTTGGGATTGGCGTGGCGCCGTGGAATTCTGTCTGGATAAAAAAAATATAACTGGAATTGTGCTCAAAGAATTAAGTATTGACAGCAGTCTGTCCAGTGGGATCCATATTATTGGGCATACAGACAATGGAACTATAACAACAAATACAGATACCTTATTGAATTTTCAGGGCCGCATGGACAATATACGTATTGGGAAATTTGGCCTTGGCACATCAGTCAACACGACTGACGGCTTATCTGTCACCGGGCCGGTAGGTGGCGTATTGGAGTGCCAAAATACGCAGCTGAATAAAACGGAGCATAAGGCCTCCAGATTATTGATAAAAGGGGATTGAATGGAGCGGCTGCGTTAGTTTAAACCAGTGCTTTAATAACAGTGGCTTTCGCAGGCCGTTATTAAGTACCGTTAAGTAGTCTTAAGTTGTAAAGGGTGTAAAGGCTGCTAGTACTTCGCCTGGAATATCGATTTGCTCATAAGTATCTGTCTTTACAAATAGTAGCGACTGTGTGCCTTTGCCCAACAATCTTTCTTTGTGATCTACAATGAGGTGTTCCAGAGTGGCAAATTTGCGGTTAAAGTTTTTTACCCTGATCTTTACTTTAATAATATCAAATTCCCTGGCCTCCAAGGCAAATTTGTGTTCAAAAGACCTGGTCAGGATTAAAAAAGCTGTTTTCTTTAAATCAAAATCAGGGAGGCAGTAATTAAAGAACAGCTCTCTGGTTTTACCCACCCACATGGCATACATACCAAAATAGACATTCCCGACTGAGTTTGTATCGCCATAGGTGGCCCTGAATGCATGTACATACCATTTATCCTGCACATACTCACTGGCAATATTATCCGCACCAGGGACGGAGGAGGTGGCAGCTGTGATAGAGGGCATTTCCAGCGTGTCGATTGCGGCCGAAGGGTGGCTTGACGCATCAGCAGGCTGCTCCTTGTTTACCTGTGCAGGGATTACTGTTTTTCTTGTTGCCAGCCAACCGCTGGTCAATACAGGGATCAGGGTGCCAGCGATTAAAAGGGCTGGTTCCATATGAATGTAACCAAGTCCTGCAAGGACAAGTGAGAGGCAACTGATGGCAAATATTTTTGTTTTGGGTAGCTGCGTAGTAAGAGTTCTTTCTCCTAAGGTGCTGATTATAAGCATTATGGCATAGGTTACAAAATAGGTTGCATAGAAAACCATAAAGTATTCCAGTTCCAGATTGACTTCAATGGCGATAAGGGCCGTTACAGCGCAAGCCACAAATAATGGTATCGGAGAAGTCAACAGGCTTTTAGGTAAAATGGAATACAACATATTTTTACCTTCCTTTACATGTTGTTGTAAATGCCATTTGACCGCAATATATCCACTGTCAAGGGTGGTGATGATACAAATAACCAGAAACGCAAAATACGCCAGCGGCAGCCAGCCTGTGGCATGGGTGCCATTTTGTGAAAATAACCTGGTGATCATGTCCTGCGCATAATAGATGCCGTCTATCCCTTTTCTGGCATAACTGCCCGCCCCATGCTCCATGGCCCAAAGTGTCAGATTGCCATGGAATAACAGGATCGCGAAGAATAAAATTGCCCCGACTAAGTAGCTGCCAGTAATGGAGGTCTTTTCCTTATGCATCTCAATGGCTCTTTGCCACTGCTGCAAATCCAACCAGGGCCCGGTAAAGAATCCCACACAAACAGGGATTAAATATCCCCAGAAATTGAGGTCGTTTTTAGGGGCGGCTGTATTTAAATCCAGCGGGGATATGCTGTTTTTTGTCGTCCAGATATAAATTCCCAGTATAATTAGAATAAGATAGAAAAATGCGTGACTGTATTTGATTTTTTTGATACCAAACTGTTCTCCCAGTAAAAAAGCTATGGCCAAAAGAGCAATAACGACAAATAATAATAATAAGATCGGATTAGACAAATCCAACGCCTGGAAAAGATAACGAGTGAGCGCAAATATGGTCAGTGATAAGGCAATAAACTGGTAGAACAGAAAAACGGAGGAGATGCTGGAAGACCATTTTTGAAAAATACTTTCTAAGGATTGCCCGGGTTTTGCCTTTTTGGCAATATAAGCGGTTCCCGCGCCAAAAAGAAATAGCCCGATGGCATTGGGGATGGCAAAGGAAAGCAGACCAGTTAAGCCAAACTGGAAGGTAAATTGAACAGCGAAGAAGAGCCCGAGTCCCCAGGTCCAGGATAATGCTACAGAGGTTCCCCAAAATAGAGATTTAGAAGCAGATGATTTCATAGTGAACTAGGACATTACATATGCCCTTATGATAATTTTAATTGATATGTTGATGATCTGGACTGATAAGTATTTTGTATCACATTGTTATCAGGGGACGCCCGTCCTTTTTGATCGGTAATTTGGCCGATCTAAGTGGGCACCAGTGCAAAAGTACGCAATTTTAATGGGAGGTTGTGTGCATGATTTCCCGAATTACTGGTTGGTTGGATAGCCTTTGTCCATCCAGTCTGTACGAATATTGTGCGACAGATTTAATAGTTTGGCTTTGGTAAAATGCATTTCTTTTAGCAATTTAAAGGCTGGCCGGACATTTGGACAATGTGCAAAGGGGCAACAGCCACAATAAATGACGATCTGTTTGTCTCTGGGCAGATTTTGTAATTGTTGTTTTAACTTTTCCAGATGTTCTTTTTCAGAGGCCGGCCCAATATCGACTGATCCTTTGATCAGGGCAGCCGGGCCGATACTCAAAATAAGCGGCAGCTCATTTTGGGCACCGGTTTCTAAAGTACGCGCCAAATCAGCCGGGGCCAGCAAATCAGCTGTTGTCCAGCTTTCCTGCTGCAGTTGTTCAGCTGCCTGGCGCTCTTGTTGCGCCAAGGCGCCTGCCTGACTACTGAAAGCCGGCAAAAGAAATATTAGCAGAAAACCCCAGGCTGCATTTAAAAGAATTTTTTTAAGTGGAATATAGGTCATGTTGTGTTTGCTTTACCGCTCTTTATCTTATCTGTCTGTTTTTTTAATGTTTTTGTGGAAAACAGGCATAATACCCGCAAACCGTAAAATTACCGATTTGCCGGTAGATCGTGTCCATAAATAGCTAATTTTAACAGCAAAAGTCCGTTTTAAGGTTTAAATGTAAGCAGCGATTTTGGCTGTCCCTTCAAATTGCAATACCTTTCCTCATGTAATCTGGTAACGAATCTGGTATGATTTGACAATAAAAATATATTTAAAGGCTGCCGGCTGTTAAAAGTGGCGGTTCTGAACTTGCAAATCGTAATATTTAATATATAGTTTCATTAATAATATATGGACACGAAACACCTTTTGTCACTGCCCGTAAGTCTACAAAATAAAATCTGGCTCCCCATTGAAACAGAAATCAGCATTAATGAGGCATTAAGTATTATTCAGGAGGGAACATTGGAAACCGAAGTAGCGGATATCCGGCGTTTTCTTATAAATGGAGATATGGAATCCTTTTCTATGTATAAACGCAGTCTGCCGGCTGTTACTTTTTGTGGCTGTTTTGATCATCAGCGTAAAACAGAGACCCTGAAAAACTATAATTATGTTTTAGTGCTGGATATCGACAAGCTGGATGTAGATATGCTGGATACAACGGCTGCAATACTGCAAGAAGATCCCTATGTATTCTCCTATTGGCGCTCACCCTCTGGGAAAGGTTTTAAAGGGTTGGTTGCACTGGAATATAGCTTTTTGGTGAAAAAGAACACCATTGCGGCTACCCATAAAAAGGCTTTTCAGAAAATAGCCCAATATTTTTATGATCAGTATGCACTGGAACTTGATGAAAGTGGATGTGATATTACCCGGCTTTGTTTTCTTTCCAGTGATCCAGATCTGGTCATTAAGCAGAAGATCAGCCCATTTGTAATAGCTGCAATGGATCTTAGTGTCCAATCTAATATAGCAAGCAGACCAGCAGCCAGAAATCATGGGCCGCATGAATCATTTGGACAAGAAATGCGGGAGGATAAAAGGCTGTTACAATTTAAAAACCAGCCGGAAGAGAAAAGAGAACTGGAAGCGGTGATTGATTATTTGAGAAAAAATAAGGGGAGTATCACGGCTACTTATGAACAGTGGTACCGGGTGGCCTATGCATTAGCAGAGGCCTTTACCTATAAAATTGGCCTGGATTATTACCTGGCTCTTTGTGCCATGGACGGCAGTCACTATGATGAACAGGCATCCAGAGCCATGTTTTATTATTGTTATAAGAACGGCGATGGTCGGATCAAATTAAATTCTTTGCTATACTATGCAATTAAACAAGGGTTCGTACCACAGGGACGGTCAAAAGACGCCCAGAGGAGTCAGCCTACAGCCAAAAAGAGCAATGATGAACTTTCTTAAATGGACCAAAAGGCAATTGTTTTTATTTTTTGGAGGACTACTACTGGCGGGATGTGGCAGCAGCCATAACAGCCAAACCCATAAGGTGGATGCCAAGCCGGGATATACTGTCCAAAACGCGCATTCGCATAATGATTACGCACAAAAGCATTTTTTTAGTGAGGCCTATAATGCGGGGTTTGGTTCTATGGAGGCAGATATTTATTTGGTGGATGGGCAGCTACTGGTTGCGCATAACAAAAAAGATATTGACAAGACCAGAACCTTAGCGGCTATGTATTTGGCGCCGCTAGCCCAGAAAGTCAGGCAAAATAAGGGTTATCCCTATAAAAATCATCAAGACCAATTGGAGCTTCTAATTGATTTAAAGGACGCTAAGGATAGCCCGGCCTACAGCAAGGCGGTGCAACTTATTGAATCTTATAAGTCTTTGGCCAGTAGTAGACATCTTCGTTTTACATTTACGGGCAATATCCCAAGCGACCAGAAAGTGGCAGGCGCCACAGGCGCTTTTTATTTTGATGGGGTTCCGGGCAGAAGCTATAGCGCTTCGGCCCTGAAAAGAATTTATATGCTAAGTGATAATTTTGCGCATTATTCAAGCTGGAATGGAACAGGTTCTATGAATACTAAGGATTATCAAAAATTGTTAAAGACGGTAGAGACGGCCCATAAAGCGGGGAAAAAGATCCGGTTTTGGAATGCACCGGATAATCCGGCTGCCTGGAAATTAATGGAAAAGCTGGGTGTAGATTATATTAATACGGACCAAATCCAGCAATTATCCAATTATTTACATTAAAATATAGGTGAATTATAACTTGTTTATAATCAGCTGAATATTTTATATTTTGGAAGGCCAGGTAAAGATTGGATGCTGTCTATTATTTTTTATAAGTAATACTTATTGAAAAGGTGGAATTTTTGATAATGCGGCGTTGTGTATCATTTGGTTCGACAGATTTGGAATTGCATTTTTCCTAAAGAACAATTGTTTGTACTTTGCCCATGATTTTAGGCAATCTTCCTGCAATGATTGAAAAAAGAGGTTGGATCAACATCAAGCGGCATTAGACGGTCCGGATGGTCTGGGAGCCTATGAAGCTATCTTTCATATGGTATTTGGAGATCTGCTGCGCTTTGCTGTGTCTATTGTTCATAGTATTGTTCTGGCTGAAGAGGTCGTGGCAGACGTCTTGATTCAGATCTGGCAAAAAAGGTATGAATTAAGCAGTGTACATGATTTGCGTTTATATCTATTTACCAGTACTCGTAACAGGGCTATTAATTATCTTAAAAGTAAAAAATTAGGGGTCACCCAGCTTTCCGAGTTGGGGGAAGACTTTTGGGATAGTGCCAGTCCCCAGCTAAAATCAGCGGAGCTGGATCCTGAAGCTTTAATTGAATATGCCGAATTAAGTCAAAAGATCACCGCAGCAATTGGGCAACTGCCAGCCAAATGCAAGTTGATTTACCAACTTGTCAAAGAAGATGGATTGAAATATAAGGAAGTGGCTGATTTATTAAGCATTTCTGTTAAAACAGTGGAATCACAGATGGCGATTGCCTTTAAAAAACTCCATCAAGCCTTGGACTAAACCAGGCTTTTTTATTTTATAATTCTCTGGAAATTAAAATCTTATTCTTTTCTAAAGCGAAATCCTTAAAATATTTTTGCATTTTTAGGGGTTTTGTTAATTCTCCTTGTCATTATGTTATAGTGAAGGCCAGCGCTATCAGATACATGCTGGTCCTGCGATGAAGATATAAATAGGATATAACTAGCGACAAAGAAAATGATGGATAACGATAAGACAGTCAGACTTTGGACCTTACTCAGTAAGCAGGAGCATGGGGAACTTTCAAATGAGGAGGCACCCGAGCTGGAAAGCTTACAGGCAGATCCACTCAATCAGGAGGCACTGGCAACATATGCCATGTTAAAAGATTATTGGAAAAAACTTGCCCTGGAAAAAGGACCAGACAGTGCTGCTTATTGGCAAAATCAACTCATCCGACTACAGGCTGTGGGTGAGCAGGCAAAAGAACAATCAATGCCCAACCAGACGACAGAAAGTCTTTATGATCCTGAAATAGCTATCCGTCCCAAATGGTATCTACGTAAGGGCGCCTGGCTAAGTGCAGCAGCGGTCGCGCTGCTGGCCATTTGTCTGAGTCTCTTTTTTAAGCACCAAAATAATCCCGGTAACGACAATGAACAGATTGTGGTGATTGTTCATAATGGAGATCAAAAACAAATTAGTCTGCCGGATGGAAGTAAGGTATGGCTCAATAGCGGTAGCCAACTCACTTATAATAAATATTTTACGAATGCGCCAGTTAAGGAAATAACCTTAAAGGGAGAAGCCTTCTTTGATATCCGACATGATCCGAACCGTACTTTTATTATTCATACCGAATATCTTGATATCAAGGATCTGGGTACTCAGTTTAATGTGAAGGCCTATGAGGATGAAGATAAAATGGAAACCAGTTTGCTCAATGGCTCAGTTGAGGTTTATCTTAAAAACCATCCTGAAAAAATGATCCGGTTAAAACCCAATGAAAAAGTTGTTTTTGATACAAAGATCTTGAAACAGGGGAAGTTTAGCACTAGTGCCGATGCTGGTGACCTGAAGCAAAAAGGACTGCGGTTGGATTCTATTGAGAATCGAATAGGTGGGCCAGGAGCACTTGCTGCTACCGGCTTTTATATTGCGCCATTAAAGCCAAAAATTAAATCAAAAGGGGACTCCATTGTACTGGAAACCGCCTGGATGCAACATCAATTGGCCTTTAGCGCAGAGACTTTTAATGAACTGGCCAAAAATATGGACCGGTGGTATGATGTCCAAATAAATATTACAAACCCAGAAGTAGGCAACTATATATTTTCCGGAATCTTTAAGGAAGAGAATATTCAGGAAGCGCTCAGTGAATTACAAATGATCCAGCCTTTCCAATTTGAGATTCGGGGGCGGCAAGTACGTATTTATTAATGACAAGGAAAACCTAAAAGAAGAACCCTTAAGTATTATTTAATCTGTAAACTGTTTGAAAAAATGAAAAAATTACTGTGGCTACAGGACCCTGTACCTTTCTGAACCAACGAAACTTAAACCGGTAAAAAAAGTACGAGGAATGTTTGGACCCATTCCCCGTACACAGGTAGCTGCAAACTACCTGCTTGTGGACGCCCTTGACAGGCGCACACCATTTTCAATTAACATTAAAAACTTATCGAAAGTATGAAAAAATGTTCGTTTCATAGGGGGTATCCTGCCGGGAAATCCCATCTAAAAGTAATTCTCTACATGAAGCTCAGCGTGTTTTTATTATTGGTGACCTGTTTACAAGTGTCGGCCAAAACATATTCCCAGAAATTGTCGGTGAAATTTAAAAATGCCACCATAAAGGAGGCATTGTCTGATATTGAGCATAAGGCTAATTGTCGTTTCTTTTATAGTGACAATCAATTGCCTGAAAACACCTTGGTCAATTTAAAGGAGAAAAATATCCCATTGGACGATCTTCTAAGTAATTTATTTGCCGGCACAAGGCTTAATTACAAAATGCTGGATAACAGGGTGATTATTATCTCCAGGTCCATGGCAGAGGCACAGATTAAAAAAGTGTCGGGTACGATTAAAAATGAAACCGGACAACCACTTTCTGGTGTCAGTGTTCAGATAAAGGGTTCTAACAAGGGCGCTATCACAAACGATAACGGTCAGTTTTCACTTGAAGTGCCAGATGATGCCATATTAGTTATCAGTTATGTCGGGTATCAGTCTCAGGAGGTGTCCGTGGCCGGTAAAACAACGCTGGATATTGCGATGCAACCGCTGGCCGGATCAGGTCTGCAGGATTTGGTAGTAACGGCCCTCGGTGTAAAGCAAACGCAGAAGTCATTGTCTTACAATGTACAAAGTGTGAGCAGTGAACAGCTCAATACGGTGAAGACAGATAATATGATGAATTCCCTGAACGGCAAAGTGGCTGGCCTTACGATCTCTCCCAGCGCCTCCGGCGTGGGTGGTTCAGCAAAGGTAATCTTAAGGGGTAGTCGTTCGGCTAATGGGAATAACCAACCATTATATGTAATTGATGGTGTGCCTATTACCAACTCGGCAAATGCCAATGGTCAGCAAAATGGTACTTTTGGCGGCGGTCCTGATGGCGGGGATGGTATCTCCAACCTGAATCCAGAAGATATTGAGAGCATTTCTGTATTGGAAGGAGCCTCCGCAGCTGCCCTATATGGTAGCCAGGCGCAAAACGGTGTTATTTTGATTACCACCAAAAAAGGGAAAGCAGGCCATGCTGTCGTACAGATCAATAGTAGTTTTTCTGTCGACCATATTGCTTATCAGCCTAAATTTCAGAATCATTACGGCCCGACAGATGGAGATGGTTTTCAGAGCTGGGGCGCAAAAATTTCAGGGGCTGCTTCAAATAACCTGGATCAGTTTTATCAAAATGGCACAAATGCGACCAATTCAATCAGCTTTTCTGCCGGATCAGATAAGGCGCAAACCTATATTTCTTATGCCAATGTCACTGCCAGAGGCACTGAACCTGGTAATAAACTCTCCCGTAATAACTTTAACCTGAGAGAAACCGGACATTTTCTAAATGACAAATTAACCGTCGATGGTAATATGATGTTTGTCAGTCAGAAAATAAATAATAGCCCGGCGCTGGGTTTATACCTGAATCCACTGACCGGTTTATATCTTTTCCCCAGAGGAGTAGATATTTCTCCATTTAAAAACGGGTATCTGAATCCTGATTCTATTGGCGAAGCCAGGCAAAACTGGCCAGAAATCGCAGATATTGAACAGAATCCCTGGTGGGTCCTGAATAAGGATATCAGTGTAGCTAACAGAAACCGCATTATCCTGAGTGGAAATGTTAAGTACGATTTTACCAAATGGCTCAATATCCAGTTAAGGGGTAATGTAGACCGCACTTCTGACCGTTTTGAAAATGATCGTTATTCAGGTACCAGTAAGGTATTTGATGCCAATGGTAACGGGTATATGAATCTAAGTAATCAGACCTATACCCAGAAGTATGGGGATGTTATTGTAACCATTAATGATCCAAATGATGCTGCCAGATTTAAAGTCGGCGGTATTGTAGGGGCCAGCATCACTGACCAGAAACTAGAGGGTACCGGAGTGGCAGGAGAATTATCCACCCGAGATTTTTTCTCTACCGCTAATATCATTGTGAGTCAACCGGGCACAACGACAAAGTCACTGAGCGATGCCATGCCAGTGACTCCTAATCACAGTCAGTTACAGTCTATTTTTGCCAATGCCAATTTATCCTATGATAACTGGGTATTTTTAACCCTGACTGGCAGAAATGACTGGTCATCCAATCTGTCCTATACACCTAATTTTTCTTATTTCTATCCTTCTGCAGGGTTATCTCTGGTCATTTCTCAGGTATTGAAAATGCCAGCATATGTGGATTATGGAAAGATCAGAGGTACTTATGCACAGGTCGGTAATACCGTACCTCCTTATCTGACCAAAGTCCAGAATACACAAAACAGTTCTGGTCAATTGCAGTTTAATACGGCAGCAGCCTTTACGGATCTGAAACCCGAGAAGACCAATTCCTTTGAGTTTGGTACTGATTGGCGTTTTTTCAAAGACCGCCTAAACCTGAGTGTAACATATTATAAGACCAATACCAAAAATCAATATATCCCCATTCAGCCCGCAATTTCTTCTTTAATCTCAACAGCGTATGTCAATGCCGGCAATATCCAGAATACAGGTATTGAATTTACAATAAGCGGAGATGTTATTAGAAATAAAGACTTTACCTGGAATACTGGTTTTAATGGTGCCAGCAATAAAAATGAGATTATTGATCTGGATGGAAAAGACGGTATTAATCAATTTATCCTGACAGGTAATGGAAATAATTCTTATCAATCTATTTTAGAGACAGGTGGTTCCTATGGAGATATCTCCGGTATTGTCTTTAAAAGGGATGATCAGGGTCGGATTATCTTCAATGGAAGTGGTACCGATGCTGATCCTTACCGTCCGGAAAGCAATGGATTTGGTTTTATAGGGAATCCCAATCCGACCTTCCAGCTTGGTTGGAACAACAGCCTTACTTATAAAGACTTTACACTGAGCTTTTTGGTAGATGGTCGTTTTGGTGGTCAGGTGTTGTCCATGACGCAGATGATTTTGGATCAGTATGGGGTATCCAAAGAAACCGGAGATGCCAGAGACCGGGGATATGTCGCTGTAAATGGTGTGGACGGATCAGGAAACGCGGTTTCCAAAGTCGATCCGCAGACCTGGTATGGTGCCATTGGCGGTCGTTCAGGCATTTCTGAACCTTATATTTATAGCGCTACTGTAGTCCGGTTGCGTGAAGCTTCCTTAGGCTACAGTTTACCTATTAAAAACAGTTTTTTCCATAGCATAAAGGCGTCTTTAATTGGTCGCAACCTGATTTATTTCTACAAAAAAGCGCCATTTGATCCTGAGCTGACGATGTCTACCGGTAATGGATTGTCCGGCGTTGATGTTTTCAATCAACCGGCCACCCGTTATATGGGACTCAGTCTTAATCTAACCTTTTAATGCAAATGCTAAATACGAAAAAATTAAAGATCATGAATACACATACGAGTATATATAAAATGAAACGTCCAGGGAAAGCTTTAGTACTGCTCTCTGGTCTCCTATTGACCTTTGCTTCCTGTACGAAAGATTTTGAAAAATATAATACCAATCCATATGCCCTAAGTGATGAGCAGACCTTATCCATATTGCCTTCTGCATTTGGGCCAATTGAACAGGCAATTTATAGCAACTATCAGACTGCCCAGAATCTGAGTGCAGATGCCTATAGTGGTTATATGATGAGCCCGACACCATTTGCAGCTGATTATAATCTGAACTATGCAATGTCGGATAACTGGAATGTCAATGGTTTTAAAGATCCATTTACCCTTGTAATGGCACCCGTTAAAAAGATTGCCGAAGCAGGTGCCAGGGAAAAATTACCCGAACTATGGGGTGTTGCGCTGCTGATCCAGGTAGAGGCGATGGATCGGGTAACTGACCGGTTCGGCCCTATTCCGTATACGCTGGCGGGAACTTCCTTGAAATCCGTTGCTTATGATGATCAAAAGACTGTATATGAGGCTTTCTTTAAGCAAATTGATACAGCTGTTGCTAACCTGACAGCCTATGTGGCGGCAAACCCAGGTAAGTCTTCCCTGGGAGATGGGGATGTCATTTATGGTGGTGATTTTACTAAATGGATCAAGTTCGCGAATTCCCTAAGATTAAGACTGGCCATGCGCGTATCCAAAGTAGATCCGCAGATGGCCAAGGAGCAGGGAGAAAAAGCGCTGGCTCAATCCGCTGGACTCCTCTCGACTCCTGCTGATGACGCTGCGATCCACCAAAGTGGCGGCAGAAACAATGACCTATGGCAGATTACGGAATCCTGGGGCGACAACCGTCTGGGTGCAGCTATGGGTACTTACCTGACAGGTTACAAGGATCCTCGGGCGGCAGCCTATGCGTTGCCAGCGACCGATCCGAAGGTAGCAGGAACCTATACCGGAATCAGAGTCGGTATTGCCATTAGCGGCAAGGCGGTGTATGAAGACTACGCTTCTTTGAATACCAAGGTTAATTTTACACAAACCGCACCGCAACTGATCATGACGGCCGCTGAATGCTGGTTCCTGAAAGCGGAAGCCGCCCTTAGAGGCTGGGCTGGTGCCGGCGATATTAAGGAGGACTATGAAACTGGGGTCAAAACTTCCATGGATCAATGGGGTGTCACTATTGGTAGCTACCTAAGTGATAATAAATCCACCCAGGCAGCCTATACAGATCCCAAAAATGCTGAAAATAATAGTCCGGCACTCAGTACCATAACCATTAAATGGGATGACGCAGCTTCTAAAGAGGTGCAGTTGGAAAGGATTATTACGCAAAAATGGCTGGCAATGTTCCCTGAAGGTCAGGAAGCATGGGCTGATTATCGCAGAACGGGTTATCCAAAACTGTTCCCTGTCGTCCATAATAATAGTGGTGGTAAGATCAGCACAGAGGAACAAATTCGTCGTATCCCATATCCTTCCATCGAGTACGCTACTGATGATGGAACTGCTGTAAAAGATGCCGTCCAGAATTTGCTGGGTGGAGAAGATAATGGTGGTACCAGACTCTGGTGGGATGTGAAAGGCCCTAATTTTAATAACACCCTGCGCTACATAAAGAGGTAATTGAATAATAACCTACCTCTGCTATTATCGGCGGCGATTGCCGCCGGTAATTTTAAGCCCCTAGGTAAATTATATAAATATAATTCCGGGGGCTTATTTATTATGCAAAAAATAAGCAACAATTGGATGGCAATTAAAATAAGACAACTTTGTACCTAAGATCCTTTATTGCGTTCTTTTTGCTCCTTAAGATACTGTTCTTGCTTTTCTACCGTCATCGACAGGATATCAGTTAATTTCTTCTGATGGGTAATGGTCTCCTGAGCCTCGGTCAGCGCTTTTTGCAACTCAGTTACCTGCTGTTGAAGCCTTTCGTTTTCCTTGCGTACCTCTTCGCAGGCCTGATGGCCATATTTTGCCAAAGGGCTGCCGGGCCTGGTGAAAAACTCAAAAAAGTTGAATTTTAAATAAATACAGAGTCGTTCCAATCTATCCGTTTGCATGAACGTCGCATTTAAAATGTTTGTCACTGTTCGGCTATCAATGTTTAGCTCTTTTGCCAGATCCTTTTGCTTTATTCCAAGGATTTCCAGCCTTTCTCTGATTAAATCTCCTAATTTATTTACTTGCATATAACAAAGTAATGGCTATTTTGTTATTTGAAATAGTACAAGAATCTGCAATAAAAGAAAATAAATCTGAAATAAATGGTTATAAATAGAAATAATATTCCTATCTTTGAGTGAGTGAAAATAGTTCTCGCATTGTTTGGCTTATAAGTTGCTTACAATACATTAAATTATATATTGCTTTTATTGCTAATTGAGTAAATTCATAAAAGATTTCTTAATTAGATTGAATAAGTTATTAAAAAAAGATTTTGCGTATGAAAGAAATCTTCAGGATTTTTTTATTCTAAATACATATAGTAAGTGCATTGAAGCGGCTAGTACTTGCAGGATTGTACGTTATCTATACGAAGACAGGCCAATTATTGCTAGATTACTATATTCTAAAATGCCTTGTGGACCTACTTGATGCTTGATAATAATGCTGTTGATCCATTTGCCGGATCATCCGCATCAACCAAAATGAGTGATTGCTTAATAGTTATTAAACTTTAATTTGAATTATCACATGAAAATGTTTGTCATGGTTATGGCCATCCTATGCCTGGCCCTAACTCAAAATTGCATTGCCCAACAGATTAAACCGCTGAAAGTGGGGGATTTATTTCCTGATATGACTTTTACCAAGGTGATAAATGCACCTTATACTTCCATACCATATAGTAAGGTGAAGGATAAAGTGGTAGTCCTGGACTTTTTTGCCACCTGGTGTAGTTCGTGCATTAATTTATTTCCGCATATGGATTCTTTAAAAAGAAAGTTTGGGGATAAGCTGGAAATTTTTATTGTTTCCAGAGAGCCCAGAGCTAAGGTTGAAAAGATGCTTGCAACCAAACCTATTGCCCAAGGATTTAAATTGCCTTTTATAGTGGAGGATAGTTGTTTATGTAAACTCTTCCCTAATAAATACCTTCCACATGAAGTAATAATAAAGGATTCAAGGGTAATAGCTGTTACCTATCCAGAGTTTATTAGTTATGAGGCTATTGGTAGCATATTAAATGGTGAAAAATTAAATCTGCCAATTAAAAATGATTGGATTAATTATGACTACGATCAATCTTTGATTAAGAATCTTTGCGAAAATTCTGTTAGTATTGGATTAGGTGAGTTCTTTCTTTCTAAATCCATTGATGGTATTCCCGAAATGGCATATACGAGGAAAAATGTCAGCGGTACATTTGAACGTTTTACAAAAGTTAATCATACACTACTTAAATTATTTGAACGCGCCGCTGGATTTTGGAATGCTAATAACAGAATTATAATTATGGTAAAGGATCCAACCAAATTAGTGGCAAATGACCCTACCACTTTTGAATGGAGCAAAGAAAACAGATATTGCGTAGAATACCAGTATCCAAATAAATGGAGCAAAAAGAAGGCTAGTGATTGGCTACTTAGACAATACTCAACTTTTACCGGTTATACTTTATCGGTTGAAAATCGTTTAGTGGATTGTTGGATATTAACAAAGGAAGGGGTAAGCGATCCTGTGTCAATAAGGAATTACAAATTAAAGAATCCTGCAAACTATAAAACGGTTGAGGCTATGGTTCAAAGCATGAATAATCAAATGTTTGGGAGCCCAATTGTGCCCATAGTTATCAATGAAACAAATGATACTTCCATGGTTAATATCAAAATTAATAGAGAGGATATTCATAATCCCAGTGACGTTTCCGGAGTTTTAAAACTATATGGTTACCGATTAACACCTGCTAAGAGGAAATTGAAAATGTTAGTTATAAAGGACAAGTAAGCCTAAGAATAATACCAACAAACTTCTATTGAAAATAAATCATTATATGAAAAAAATTATTTTACTGGTTATGGCGGTAGCCTGTTTATCGGCTAATGCTCAGCAAAAAAAGATTCGGATTAATGGACGTGTGACATCTGAAAAGGACAACCGATTAATTACAGGCGTAAGTATAAGGTCTTCATCTGCAAGATCTTCAGGAATTACTGATAAGGATGGTGCTTATTTATTAATGGTACCTGTTAAAGACACCTTGATTGTGAGTCATGTAGGATTTGGAACTCAGCGCATTCTTGTAGGAACTAGAGATTCCATAATAAATATTGTTTTGGTACCTGAATTAAATACCCTGGATGTGGTAGAGGTGAATACAGGATATCAAACGATACCTAAAGAACGGTCGACGGGTTCATTTGATTTGATTGACAAGAAGCTTTATAATGAACAGGTAAGAGTAAATGTATTAGATGGTCTTCAATATATTGCCAATGGTGTTTCTGTAAATTATAAGTCAAACACACAGGGGCAGATGTCGGTACGCGGATTAAGTACTATAAAGGGAGTAAAAGACCCTTTAATTATCATTGATAACTTTCCATATGATGGTGATATTAGTAATATTAATCCAAATGATGTAGAAAGTATTACAGTTTTGAAAGATGCTGCAGCAGCTTCAATTTGGGGCGCACGGGCAGGGAACGGAGTGATCGTAATAACTACTAAAAGAGGAAGATTTAATACAAGGAACCGAATAAACTTTACCTCGAATGTAATGATGACTGGGCGACCTAATTTAAATTATTTGCCTACTATGTCCTCGAAGGATATGGTCGAGTTTGAGGAGTTTTTGTTCGATCAGGAATATCGTTTTTATGATACAGCGACATATGATCATCCGCCTTTTACGCCTGTTTATGAAGTTTTATTTAAACGTAGGAATGGCTGGATAAGTGACGAACAAGCCAATAAAGTGTTAGAGACCTTTAAGAATCACAATGTTAAGGATGATTATCGAAATCTGGTTTACCAAAATGCTTTGCATCAACAATATAATTTAAATATAAATGGAGGTGGGGAAAAAGTAGCTTATTCGTTTACAGCTGCTTATGATAATGATCTGAGTGATTTGGATGGTAAAAATAATAAGGTTAGGGTGCATTCTTCTAATTCTTTTAAGGTTACAAAGGATTTATCAATGAATGCTGGCCTCACATATACATATAATCACAGTAATGAAGGTAAGACTGGATATGGGATTTTAAGATATAAAAATACGGTAATGCCACCTTATTTTTCTCTTTTAAATCAAGAAGGAGAGCCGAATGCGATGTATTTAGACTATCGTCAAAGTTATGTTGATACAATAGGAGGTGGTCTATTAAATGATTGGCATTTTTATCCTGCAACAGATTATCAATACAATCATATCACTTCAAGTACAAATGACTTACTTGGTAATTTGGGTTTAACCTATCACCTGCCATTTGGGTTTACATTTAACGCTAAATATCAGTTTGAGCGCCAAGAAATCGACAATAGGAATTTGTATGATAAGGAAAGCTATTATGCCAGAGATATGGTTAATCAGTATGCTCAGATTGATTGGGCTGATAATAGTGTTACTTATGTGATACCTCAAGGTGGAATATTAGCAGAGGCAAGTAATGTTATCATTTCTCATCATGGAAGAATGCAATTGAATTATGATTTGAACAAGGAAGAACATCAGTTAAATGTATTGGCTGGTTGGGAAATAAGCAATACCAAGACCTCCTCTTCTATGTATACATTATATGGCTATAATGACGAAATGGCTAGCAGTGTTGATGTAGATTATATTAATTATTATCCTTTATTGTCTTCTGGAATAACTTCATTTATTCCAGGGGCGCCGAATGTAAGTGAAACTTTGCATCGATTTATTTCCGTTTTTGCAAATGGCTCCTATACTTATAAAGGGAAATATACTTTGTCTGCAAGTGGAAGAAGAGATGCTTCTAATGCATTTGGTGTCACCACTAATAATAGATGGACGCCACTTTGGTCTGCTGGTGCAGCATGGAAAATTTCCAATGAAAAGTTTTATAAATCTGATTTATTTCCCTATTTAAATTTCAGGGTAACTTATGGTTTTAGCGGGAATGTTGATTTGAGTTTAGCAGCAGTAACGACGATTCGACTTTATAGTGTCTCTAGATATACAAAAGAATACATGGCCAGATATACAAATTTTAGTAATCCTGATCTGAAATGGGAGGAGGATGGAATGTTTAATCTTGGATTTGATTTTTCCTCAAAAGACAATGTGCTAACGGGGTCTGTTGAATATTATAAGAAAAATGGGAGAAATTTATATGGGCCATATTATGTGGATAGAACAGTTGGCTTAAAAGTGTCCAATATTACTAAAAATGTTGCTTCAATGATTGCCAGTGGCTGGGATATTAAGATTAATACTAAAAATATTGACAGGGTATTTAAATGGCAAACTCAATTCAATTTAAACTTTTACAAAGACAAAATAACCAAATTTTATTTAGATGATGATTTAGCTGATGATTTATTACAGGAGGCATAGGTTATAATGGTCTTGTGGGTTATCCTATTTACTCGGTATTGGGTTATAGATGGGCCGGTTTGGATCCCGAAACGGGTGATCCATTGGGTTATTTAAATGGTGAAATTAGTAGAGATTATAATAGCATTACAAGTACAGGGACGAAAATTAAAGATTTGAAGTATGCCGGTCCTGCTATGCCGCAAATTTTTGGCACTTTAGGAAATTCATTTTATTGGAAAGGCTTCTCTTTGAGTGCTAGAATTAAATATGAATTTGGATTTTATTTTATGAAATCCTCCATTGATTATAGCCAATTAATTTATAATTTATCTGGGCATTCCGATTATGGTGATCGTTGGCAAAATCCTGGTGATGAATTAAAAACTGATGTGCCATCTTTTGTTTATCCAAATGTTGGCGGTAGGGACAGATTTTATAACGCTTCAGAAGCTTTATTTGAAAAGGGAGATAATATTAGATTTCAATATATAAATATTGGCTATGAATTTAAGTTGAATTCCTCGAAGAAAAGGAATGGATTGAGTGCTAAAATCTATTTTGTTGTTAATAATTTGGGGTTAATTTGGCGAGCTAACAAATGGGGAATTGATCCGGATTATAATGATACGCAGATTCCGCCATCACGTAATTATTCTATTGGTTTAAATATTCAATTTTAATTATTTTATTATGAAAATACATATTTTTTGAAATGCTGCTATATTATTGTGTTGTGTAGTATATGGATTACTTTACTGCAAGGTTGTCAAAAGTATTTAGGTGCCAAAAGTAGTAAAAGCTTGACTGTCCCAAGTACCCTCATTGACTTACAAGCGTTACTAGATGAATATCTTCCGGTTAATACAGGGGTTGGGGCTGGAATGTTAGGTGGAGATGAATATTATTTAACAGAAAGCCGGTTTAACAGCCTTTATACTGATATTTGGCGTAATATGTATGTATGGGCGGATACCAATGTATTTGTTGGAAATGCTAATACGTGGAATGGGTCGTATGATAATGTTTATAAAGCAAACACAATTATTGAAGTTTTGCCTAAAATTAAACAGGATGCTTCAAATGAGATTGAATGGGACAATGTAAAGGGGCAGGCCCTTTTTTTAAGGGGCAGGTGTTTTTTTGAAGTTGCAATGGTTTGGGCGGAGGCTTATGATGCTAAAAACGCAAAAGAGAAATTGGGAATACCGTTGCGATTGGGAACTGATTTTAATGTGCCTTCTGTTAGAAGTAATTTGGTGGATACCTATAATCAAATTATTTCTGATTTGCGCGCATCAATTGATTTACTTCCGGTTAAGCCAGTCCATGTTTTTCGTGCGTCCAAGCCAGCCGCTTGTGGTGAGCTAGCCAGAGTGTATTTATCCATGAGAATGTATGATAGTGCTTATTTGTATGCCAATAAGGCATTGGAGTTATTTAACTACTTAATTGATTATAATACATTGGATACCAATGCAACTTATCCATTTACAAGGTTTGGCCCGGAAGTTATTTATGAAACTGACATATATGGGGCTTACGGACCTTATAATATGGTTGATACCTCTATTTATAGGATGTTTGATAATAATGATTTGAGAAAAGCTTTATATTTTGAACCCAATGGTGATGGCTCTCATAAATTTTGTGGGAATTATAATAAGAATTTTGATATGTTTGGTGGAATTGCGACTGATGAACTATATTTAATACGAGCAGAATGCCTGGCTAGAAATGGTGAACCGCAATTGGCATTGAATGATCTAAACTTATTGCTTAAAAATCGTTATTTAGTTGGGACGTATAAAAATAAGCAATCATCAAATGCGGAAACGGTTCTTAAATGGATTCTTGATGAACGTTTAAAAGAATTACTGTTTAGGGGTTTAAGATGGATTGATATTAAAAGATATAATAAGGAAGGGGCCAATATTACGCTTAAAAGAATTATTGGAAGTAAAGAGTATATACTTCCCCCAAATGATTTAAGATATGCTATGGCAATACCACAATACATTATAGAACATTCCAATATAAAACAAAATCCAAGATAAAATAAAGAGGATGGCATTGCCATCCTCTCATTTTTATTCCATTTTGTTTTTAAAGGGTTCTTGTACTGATTTCGTTACCTTCTACATCGTTTGTTGTTTGAATTGAAGAAACGAAGGCTTGAACACTACTTTGAGGTGAAGTTACAACACAAGGTAGATCTCCAGTGGTTCCACAACCAGGTTCATCAGGATCTGTAATTTTTTCCCAATTGCCTTGTATTTTATAATCTGCTAATGCTGCATTGTCACCTGAATAATGGTAATAGTATTCAGTTTGGATCCTATTTTGGCTCATGCGGTTAGTATTGCGCATAGCCCATACACCTGCCACAGTGATTATAACTGCTAATAAAGGCAGGATGAATTTTAATACTTTTTCATGTCATTTTTTTTGACATTTAATGAAATTTGATTCCTCGCTTCTTTTAAGCGCGAGCCGTTCTTAGAAAGACCTAGAATCGTTAATGATCTGCTGTTTGTTGGCCTTTACCCGGAATTTAATAATTGGTGGGTAAAGACCTTTCTACAGATGAATCCCGATTTGCCAGTAAAATCTCTTATATTTGTTCTTGGTTCTGTTTTGCGATTGTCATTTGGTGCAATTCCTGGAACTTGAATGCTATCTCCTATGCTAGATGGCACTTTCCAGAAAGGGAGGGCTATGATGCCAAGAATATTTGTTAATTTCTGGTAAAGCCTATTTTGTAATATGTCAGAAATATGAAATTGCATTTTAGATCCATAATTTTACTGTACACTTTTGTTTTTCTGAGGAGCTTTAAAGATTCTATCATGAATACTTTCTGTAATTCCTCTTGCAATACAAAGGTGGGATCTAAAGAATAAAGCATATGACCAAAAAGGATACTCTATTTAACCAATTAATACCCTTTTTAGTAACCAATTTTCACTTTCTAATTCGTAATTTATTGTAATATAATTATTTAGGAATATTTTTCTTCAATTGGGCTTTATACTCCTTCAAAGAAATTTTAAAATATAGTTTGAAATCACGCACAAAATGAGTCAAATGGCCATATCCAACCAAGTTGGCTACTTCACTTTCTGACTTACCGTGGTCTAATAGTCTTTTTGCTTCCAGCATTTTACAATCTTTGATATACTTGGCAGCGGTCTTTCCAAAGATTAATTGAATACCCCTATTTATGTCGTTTTGTGTAAGCTGGTGGATTTTTGCACTTTCCGATATTAGATCGGTAATCTTAAAATTAGTGTCCATATATTCATTTATATGGTCTAACAGATGTGCAATTGATCCAATTTTTCGTGCGTGAATTTGCTTGCTGCCATAGTAATCCCTGTAGGATTTAATAGGCTTTTAAACCACTGCTCAAATAGTTTTTTCTTTTCTGCTATTATTGGATTTTTTTTGTCCACGGCGTTAATGAACTGATATGCAAGAACGGCTGAATGTAAGGTCATTTGGCCATTATCTTCATGTAAAGTTGCCCTATTGCCACTATTGTTGGCTTCTATAATTTTCCTTAAAACAGGATTGGTTGGGCAAAGTGAATCTAGATAACTTGGGTCAATGTGTGTATCTAGGGTTCGTATTTTTCCAGCAGGTACCGTAGCTCTGTTGGAAATGGCAGGCGCAGCGATTAAATTGAAATAACCACTATGGGCTGCTCTAGTTTTATCGTGTTCCACATGAAAGTAGATGGAGCCATATAGTGTTGTAAATAGTTCCAAAACTTTAGATTGTATATTGCAATATAGTTCCATTGGTTGGTGAAAGATATAGTCACTAATGACGCTGCAGCCGATACCTAGATCAATTATTTGGAAAATAATGACGTTCTTGCTATTTAGCCGAATATAATATGGAATTGTATTGTTGACCCTATTGGATTTATACTGTTCCTGTTTTGGAAATCCCGCTTCGACCTTGAATAGGTTACCTTTTAAGTCCCCAATTTCCAATTGTTGTAATTCTGATAAGAAGTTTTCTTCCATTTTCTTTTGGTTTTAATTGTTATTGAATTGGTTTTCTTTTTCATTTAATTGATCATATAGTGCTATGATTAGTATTTTGTATGATCTAAAACATTGATATTCAGCTGTATTAGATTTTTTAAATTAATAATGTTTTATTTGGTGGATTATATAATGATATAAGTATTTGGATGTCCTTACTTCTTCAATTAAACTGGACATGCACTGAAGAAATTATACTACTTATAAAGTAACAGGAAGTTGAGTGGTATTGAATTTTATCGCATTTTTTTCTAATTGAATGTATATTTTATATGGTTTACAAGGGGAAGGTAGTAATTAGTTAAATTCCAAAAATTTCATGGAGAATTAAATGGAGATTTAATTAATTCTGTTTAAAGTAAAAACCCATTTTTCTGAAATGATTTGAATTTTAAATTTAATATAGGCTTACCGGATTATTAGGTATAAACTACCCGTTTCTTGGTTGTTTTGACTGGTTTTTTTTAAATATTGCCAAATCTTCGCAGGGGTGTATTAAATGATTTTGTCGGACTTATTACCAGGATCTGGGTTGTAAATTTAGAGATGAATTGCATTTTTTGATTATATTTGTTATGCTATTATTATCTCATTGTCAAAATCTTAAAACTGATGTCTATTCAAAATGATGGGCCGGATACATTGCTCCGCCGGGAATTCTTAAAGAAAAGTCTTTTTGCTTCTATGGCAGTTATTGCTGCAGGTAAATATGGTTTTGCCAGATCTCTTACACTACCACATCGCCCTAATTCCAAATTTCATGGAGTTCAAATAGGGGTAATAACGTATTCCTATCGCGATATGCCGGGTGACATAAAGCAAATTCTGCAATACGTAGTTGAAAGTGGTATTAATGCGATTGAATTAATGGGGGACGCTGTAGAAGATTATGCAGGGAAGCCTGCTGATCGTTCCAAGGTGGCAGAGTGGCGTGCTACTGTAAGTATGGATAAGTTTAAGGAGGTTCGTAAAATGTTTAACCGCGCTGGAGTAACAATTTATGCTTTTAAACCAGATGCGCTCAATAAGCATAATACAGATGCGGAGATTGATTATGCTATGAATGCAACTAGAGCGCTTGGGTCGGATGTCGTAACAGTTGAATTACCAGGCGATGCTGCGCAGTCAGCCAGACTGGGTAAATTCGGGGAGAAGCATAAGCTGTATATCGGTTATCATGCACATACGCAGGCAACCGATACTGCTTGGGATACCGCATTAAGCCAATCTCAGTATAATACTATGAATCTTGATTGTGGGCATTATATTGCCTCAGGCAATGGAAATACACCTGAAAGCTTATTAGCATTGATTAAAAATAAGCACGATCGCATTACATCGCTTCATATCAAAGACCGTAAAACTAAGGCAGATGGTGGACAAAATGTGCCTTGGGGGCAAGGTGATACCCCTATTAAAGAAATTCTTAATTTGATTAGGCAAAATAAATATAAATTCCCAGCTACAATTGAATTGGAATATAATATCCCTGCTGGTTCAAGTCCGGTTCAAGAGGTGAAAAAATGCCTAGCGTATGCAGAAAACGCATTGAAGTGATTTTGTTGTCCTAAACGGGCAGATATATCATGAAATTTTTTTGACAATTTAGAGTCGTTTACTGAGGTGTGGAATTCAAAATGCCATTCGTCTGGTAAATGATTGTGGTGGGTTGTAACTTGTTATGGCATCTTTGTAATGGATTAATTTGAGGTTGCGTTTAGGCAGAATCACCATAGAGAAGCTAAAATAATGTTGTTGGCCATGGATCTGATGACCATTGAATCGTTTGAATATTAACAATATATTAGTTTGTTGTAACTTGCTATTAGATTTTTAAGTTATGAACGCTTATCGAGGCATATTTGTCCATAAATGATATTTTTTTGTAGTTATGGACGTTTATAGAGTTGTATATTTGTCCATAAGTGGTAAATATTTGTAGTTATGGACAATTATAAGTAATTATAATTGTCCATAAGTCTGTATTTTTTCTAGTTATGGACGAATATAGGTGTTTATAATTGTCCATAACTTTTTACGAGGTAAATTCGGGGACAGTTTTGGCAATTTAAATGCATCTTTTGATGTCTGAAACTATTATAGGCCGAGAGGCAGAGAAGAAAATCCTTAGAGAGGTGCTAGAATCAAAAGAGGCTGAATTAGTCGCAATTGTTGGGCGTCCCAGAATTGGTAAGACATTTTTGATACGTAATTATTTTGAAAAGGAACTTTTATTTCAATTTGCAGGCGCTTCTGGCAAGAATTTAAAGACTCAGTTGTCAAATTTTAGTGCTGCATTGCAAATGGCGATGAAACTATCGGTACCCATTGCACCACCTAATAGCTGGCATGACGCATTTATAATACTGAGTCGGTTTCTTGAAGAGAATTTAAATGGCGAGCCGAAGGTTATTCTGTTTGATGAATTTCCCTGGATTCATACACCAAAATCTGGGTTTTTGTCGGCTTTTGCGCACTGGTGGAACACGTGGGCTTCTCGTAAATCTACTTTGAAAGTTATAATATGTGGATCAGCTGCATCCTGGATGATTAGAAATGTTCTTTATGATAGAGGTGGCCTGCATAATAGAGTAAGCCAAACGATTAGATTGTATCCTTTTAATTTAAAAGAAACACAGCAATACCTTATAAGTCGAGGAATCATTCTTGACCCAATGCAGTTATTAAAAATATATATGGCTTTAGGTGGAATCCCTCATTATTTAAAAAAAATAGAAATTGGGCAAAGTTCAAATCAGATTATTGATCATTTGTTTTTTGAGAAGGACGGCGCACTTAGAAAGGAATTTGAAGTTTTATATCAGTCTTTGTTTAATAATGCTGGCAAACATGAAGCTATTGTAAAGGAGTTGTCAAAAAAACAAATAGGAATGAGCAGGTCGGAACTTATTTCAAAGTTAAATTTTACAACGGGTGGTACAACAACACAAATATTTGATGAACTTGAAGAGTCTGGATTTATAACTTACTACCTTCCTTTTGGGAAGGCAAATAGAGTTGGTATTTATAAATTAACGGATGAATATAGCATCTTCTATTTGCGATTCGTTCAGGGACGAAGAGCGACAGGTAGGGAAACGTGGCATAAAATTGCTGAAAGTCAATCCTACGTTAGTTGGTGTGGCTTTGTTTTCGAGGCGATTTGTCAAAAGCATGTAGCACAAATTAAACAGGCCTTGGGTATTTCTGGAATTTATACGGAAGAGTCTACTTGGAGATATGTTGCGAAGCAAGGTGAAACAGGTGCGCAGATTGATTTATTACTGGATCGTAAGGATCACAGTATCAATGTTTGTGAAATCAAGTTTTCCAAAAATGAATTTACAATAGATAAGGACTATGCTGGTGAGATAGATAGGGAAATTCAAATATTTAAGGACCAAACTGGAACCAAGAAGACGATTTTCCCTACAATGATTACTACTTTTGGGACTAAGCTGAACATAAATTATACAGGGCGCATTACTTCAGAGGTTGTAATGGAGGATCTTTTTAAATAGTGCCACAAATTTTATATGCTCAGAATAATTGCTTTTTCAAAGCCGGTCAGCATCGATGCTCTATTGTTGGCTTATTCAACAAGTTCAACCATAATTGCATTTAGCCAGCGTGAAAAGCAATTGTACTTTCTTGTGGGAGCTGGGGATTAGACTCGTCTGGTTGCTGGTGGTTGAAAAAAAGCGGGTCTTCTTAATGAAGACCCGCTCAGCGGAGACGGAGAGATTCGAACTCTCGATACAGTTTCCCGTATACACACTTTCCAGGCGTGCTCCTTCAACCACTCGGACACGTCTCCTTTTTCCTTTGGGAGTGCAAATATAAGGGCTTCTGGATAAATTACTAACATTTTTGCTTTAAATATCTTCCCTTACCTATCTGTAGTCATTCTGGCTGACTATGGTGAATACTTTTGTTTTTGCAACTATCTAGGCAGTATTTGCCGATAGTCGGCCTCTTTTCAATTTTTCCCGAGAAGTAAATAAATTCCAATTAAGGGAGTTTATGCATAAGTGATTGTAAATCAATTTTGTAGTTATTATTGGTAGCTTATTGTCATTTTTGGCTTGGCTAAGAAAAATTAAAGACCAGCATTCCGGTTAACTTTATTCACGGAATACTGGTCTTTGTCTTTTTAGATTAGCCGGCTTTTAATAAAACGACTTTTTCAGCTAATACCTATTTTATGGGCTTGTAGATTTATTTATTATTTAGTGGGTGAGGCTGGTTGCTCAGCGGTGGAATCCACATTTTGTTGTTTTGCGCTAATCATTTTATTTAATTTTTCTTGGATTTCAGGGCTTTGTTGATAAGCCATGGCGATTCCCTGAAATGTTTGAAGATCCATTCCTTCCTTTTGGATAATGTTGGCCATCTGAGAATCTACTGCTTCTTTTTCCTTCATTACCTGTTCCGCTGCTTTATTGAAGGCTGTACTGTCTTTTGCCGATAAGGTTTGTTGTTTACCTTCTTGCTGCGCTTGTGCAATTTCCCTAAAGCGGTCAATAGTAATGCCAGAGGATTCGATTGATTTTACAATATGTTGCTGTGCTGTTTGCTGTAGGGGCTGAAGTTTTATGTTTACATCCAGAAAGGCTTTAAGCATACTATCCGAATAGTCTGTTTTGACCGGCTGCTGTTGGGGTTGTTGTGGAACTGTATTTTGAGCCGTTGCAGTGGTTGTACCACCGAACGCGTACAAAAAAAATCCCAGTGCAGAAGCGACCGCACATTTTTTCATCATTAATTTTAAATTCATAGTGTATTTCATAAAGGTTTTTATTTGATTATTCAATTGAGTAATAATCGTTTCTAATATCAAACCTACCAATAAATGCGCCTAACATGGCATTATACTGTTAGAGCTTCTGTAAGAAAGAACAAATTCGTTGTTAATAGCAATTATTAGCTGATTTAATCAGCTAATAATTGCCTGATTAATGCAGTCAGAAGGGTATTGCTATTATCAATTGGTTTAATTTAAATGGAGCGATTGATTATATTTTAATTGGGCGCATTCGATCTATCATCACAGTGAATTTAGTGCTTGCCATCTTAACTGCCTACTTAAAATCAATACTATAGATTAGCACCGGCCATTGCCGCAATTAATGGGGCCGATGCTGTCGAATCTATTTTTTAAGAAAAGGGTTTTTAAGAAATGGCTAATCTGTAAAGCATTTATTACTGGGCTTTAAAGATCTTTTTAGCATTGCCAGTGGTAATGTTGGCCAGTTCTTCCAGCGAAATTTCTTTTGAATTTGCCAGCGCCTCGGCAACATAGAGCAAATAGGCGGATTCATTTCTTTTTCCTCGGTAAGGTACAGGGGCTAAATAAGGCGCATCAGTCTCTAAAACAATATGATTCAGGGAGATATCTTTTAATACTTCTGGCATATTGGCCTTTTTAAAGGTGAAAACCCCACCTATTCCCAGGTAAAAATTCAGATCTATGATCGCCTTTGCTTGCTCAGTAGTACCACCAAAACAGTGAAAAATGCCTTTAAGCCCTCTCTTAGAAAAGGGTTTGACGGTGGCGATACATTCATCCAGGGACTCCCTGGCATGGATGGCAATTGGTAAATCTCTTTCCAGCGCCCACTCCATCTGAATCTTAAAGGCTTCGTATTGCTGCTCGATATGGGTTTTATCCCAATAAAAGTCCAGTCCGATTTCACCAATAGCTACAAATGGTCTTTTGTCCAGCCAGTCTTTGATGATATTGAGTTCTTTTTGAAAGTCCTCTTTCACACTGCAAGGGTGCAGTCCCATCATCGCGTGGCAACTGTCAGGGTAAGCTACTTCCAAGGCTATCATCGCTTCATGAGTGCTGCTATCTATTGCGGGGAGGTAAAATTGTTTAATGCTGGCTTTGTCAGCCCGTTGCATAACTTCTGGAAGGTCGTTTTTAAACTCTTCAGAATAAAGGTGCGTGTGTGTATCTATTAATTGCATAATGCAAAATTAAGCCGAAACAATTTAATGGGATTATTGGCGGCTTTTTTACCTTTGCACCCATGGGAAAACATAAATTAGAGCGTTTTGAGGCTATCAAGGCATTTTCCAATGTATTGCAGTATCCGCCCAATATGCCGGGTAAATGGAATGCATTTTTTGGGAATCAGCACCCTATTACCCTGGAACTAGGCTGCGGAAGGGGGAATATACAGTAGGACTGGCCAGAATGTATCCTGAAGGGAACTTTATTGGTATGGATATTAAGGGTAACCGCATCTGGAAAGGGGCAAAAACAGCCCTGGAAGAAGGGCTCAAAAACGTTGCTTTTATTCGTTCCCAGATTGAGCAAGTGGCCAATTATTTTGCTCCAGATGAAATCAGTGATATCTGGATCACTTTCCCCGATCCACAACTGAGGAGCTCCAAAATGAAAAAAAGGCTGACCCATCCAAGATTTCTAAGATTATATCAGCAATTTTTAGCTCAAAAGGGTCGGGTACACCTTAAAACGGATAGTCCGGATTTGTACAATTTTACAAAAGCGGTGATTGAATTATATGAACTGATGCTTATCACTGATTATGATGATATTTATGGGCTTGGTAAAGCAAATGAGATCCTGTCCATTAAAACCCATTATGAGGGCCTGGATATAGCCGGAGTGCAAAAAGTACATTATCTCTGCTTTCAATTGGATAAACCGCTACCTTTAGATAAGGATAAGGTACTTAGAGCGCTGTTTGATGCAGTAGAAAAGCAGGCGGATGAGAAGGCCGATAAACTCAGGCAGTAAATGGTGAAACGTGATGTAAAATGCTAAAAGGGCAAGAAGGTCAAATTCTCTGGCTATGAAAAAGAAAAACAAGACACAGTTACCTATTTCTGGCGCTACTGCTGGGTCTGAGGGTAAACAACACAATTTTTTTGAAGATGTCTGGGATGTCGCGAGACAAATTCCAAAGGGACGTGTCACCTCTTTTGGGGCAATAGCAGCCTATCTGGGGGCAAAATCCTCAGCCAGGATGGTAGGGTGGGCTATGAGCGGTGCCCATACTCAGTCTGGGCAGCCAGTACCTGCGCACCGGGTAGTGAACCGTAATGGACTCCTTTCGGGCAGGGCACATTTCTCTCCTCCGGAAAGGATGCAATTACTTTTGGAAAAGGAAGGTGTTAAAGTCGAAGATCATCAGGTGTGTAATTTCAAGCAAGTATTCTGGGATCCGGCCATAGAACTTGCGCTTTGATTAATACGTACAAACAAAATCGTGGCATTATTTAAAATAGACCAGGGTAGTCGGGATTTCCTGACTACCCTGGTCTATTTTAAAATTGGGGAATTAGTGTAATCCCGGCTTCGTTTTGTGCTTTTAGGTGCTACCAAGTGCCGGATTTAACGAGGAGGGTATTGGCGCTACTTATCCACATTAACTTACTTTGGTCAGGATTTCCTTTTCTGATTGTTCAAAAATTTGTTTTTGTTTCCAGTCATACCACTGGTGGGGACGAATTTTTTTCATCAGGGTGTCAATATTACGCATACCCACAATATTCCAGACGCCTTTTAGCTTCCCAGAGAAGGCATTGTTTAGGGCTCGAAGGCTCATGGCAAATCCACTATCCAGGTATTCCATATGATGCCAGTAACCTGCGGGCATAAATAAAGTATCGCCATGCTCTAAGGTCAGATCATAGCCCTCCGCATATTGCAAGGCGGGGAATTTCTGAAAATCCAATTTGCTTTTTTCGGGATCGTAATAGTGGGAGTAATCAGCCAGACTTAATACTTCAAAGGGTTTCCGATAAAGCAGGTGCTGCTGCTCATAAGGAAATAAAAGCACTCTTTTTCTGCCGATAAACTGTGTGTGTACAATATGACTTAGGTCAATGTCAAAATGCATATGGGTAACAGCTCCTTGTCCGCCTGTAAATAACATAGGCGCCCTTTTCACAAACCCTTTCATTAGATGGGTAGGCCAGTTAAAATCCCTGGCCAGTTCAGGGGCATGGCTGAAGATATTAAATAAAAAAATACGCCATTCAGCCGGCCCCTTACGGATCATGTCAATATATTCGCCAAATTTGACATAGTCATCCGCCTTATTAATCGGGGTATAGGCGTCACTTTTTATATTATTATATATGCCTACTTCCTTTTGGCCTACTTTTTCTTTAAAATAATCCCAGTTCCACTTCTGATAGGCAGGCCAGGATTTAGCCAGGTCTTTAATGACGAGGGGCGTTCTGGTATTATAGAAATACTTTTTAAAATCTTCCGGGCTGATACTGGCCACGGTGTCTATGCTTTTTAACCGCATTTCGTATCTTTTTAATGGTCAAAAATAATCCTATTCTCAAATATCTGGCCGCTAAAATTAAAAAATGATGTATTTTTAGATATGTTTTTAGAATTACATCCAGATAATCCGAATCCAAGAAATGTTAAAATCGTCACTGAGTGTCTGCGTGATGGGGGCGTTGTCATATACCCGACGGACACAATCTACGGTCTGGGCTGTGATATTTATCAACATAAGGCCGTAGAGCGGATTGCGCGCATCAAACAAACAAAGGTCAATAAAAATCAGATGAGTTTTATCTGCAAAGACCTGAGTGACTTAAGTAAATTCACAAAATCAATATCTACGCCACTTTACAGGATACTCAAAAGTCATCTGCCTGGTCCTTTTACTTTTATATTGCCGGCCAGTAAGGAAGTTCCTAAAATCCTTCAGACCAAAAAAAATACAATTGGTTTACGTGTGCCGGATAATATCGTCTGCCAAACCCTACTGGCTGAACTGGGAGGTCCAATTTTGTCAACCTCCCTACCGGGAGATATGGTGGAAGAATATACCGATCCAGAAGAAATGAATGAAAATTTTAAAGATTTGGTTGATATTATTATAGATGGTGGAATTGGCAGTATGGTTCCATCTACTGTAGTGGATTGTACGGTGGAACCCTATGAAGTCCTGCGCCAGGGTGCGGGTCAGTTGGAGGAATAAAAATCGCTTCAAATGTTTCGAGGCCACGTATTATCAGCCGAACTTTTGTCTGTAGCCCAAAGGGTTTAAAATCAATTTAAGAATACTAAGGCTTGGTTAAAAACTAACGATCTTTTGTTTTTATAGGCCAGATGCTATAAAAAGGTGTAATTTAGCGCTTTAAATTATCAAAATCGACATGCGTAAAATATTTGTGATAGGTTCTGTCATTGCGCTGATCATTGCTTTGGCACTTTCTTTATTTGTGAATCACTGGTGGTGGGTTTTATTTGGAATCTTTGTTTTACTGACGATTCAAGGCTATTATGATATGACGCAAAAGCGTCATTCCATTATGCGAACCTTTCCCTTGGTGGGTCGGTTACGTTATTGGATGGAGGATATCCGTCCAAAAATCTATCAATACTTTGTGGAATCTGATACTGATGGCAAACCCATCAACCGTATTGACCGGTCCAGTATTTATCAAAGGGCTAAACTGGAAACAGATACGATGCCATTTGGTACACAGTTGGATGTCTATGCAGAAGGTTATGAGTGGATCATGCATTCTATCTCCCCCAAAGACTTTAATAAATTGGATACGAGCCCCAGAGTAACCTTCGGCAATAAAGATTGCCTGCAACCTTATAATGGCAGTATCTTTAATGTTTCTGCCATGAGTTATGGCTCACTTAGCTCCAATGCAATTGAGGCGCTCAACGGTGGTGCTAAAATCGGAGGGTTTGCCCATAATACTGGTGAAGGCGGCATCAGTCCTTTCCATCTTAAACATGGCGGAGATCTGATCTGGCAAATCGGAACAGGCTATTTTGGCTGTCGTAATGATGATGGCACTTTTTCCAGAGAATTGTATGCAGAGAAATCTAAATACGAGACGGTTAAAATGATCGAACTTAAGGTATCCCAAGGAGCAAAACCTGGACATGGAGGTATATTACCCGCCTCTAAAAATACGCCGGAGATTGCGAAAATCAGGCATATTACTCCTGGAACGGTCGTTGCTTCCCCACCTTTTCACTCTGCTTTTAATACACCTCGGGAAATGGTTCTTTTCTTAAAGGAACTCAGAGACCTGTCCGGTGGGAAACCTGTAGGCTTTAAGTTATGTATCGGTCGTAAAAGTGAATTTATAGCTGTATGCAAGGCAATGATTGAGCTGGATATATATCCGGACTTTATTACGGTGGATGGAGCCGAAGGCGGAACCGGTGCGGCGCCTCAGGAATTCTCCAATTATGTCGGTGTACCTTTACTAGACGGACTGGCTTTTGTAGATAATATACTGACCGGTCTGGATATCAGGCACCACATTAAGCTGATCGCTTCTGGCAAAGTTCTTTCAGGGTTTCATATTGTTAGGGCAATCGCCCTGGGAGCAGATGCTTGTAATTCTGCCCGTGCAATGATGATGGCCCTTGGTTGTATTCAGGCGCTACTTTGCAATACCAATAAATGCCCGACAGGTGTGGCGACGCAGGATCCGGCACTCGTGGTCGGTCTGGATGTAAATGATAAGAAATACAGGGTCGCCAACTACCACAAAAGCATGTTGAAGACTTTTGTAGAATTAATTGGAGCTTGTGGTATTGATCATTACAAGCAATTAACCCGCTCACATATATACAGACGAGTCTTCTTAAATGAAATGCGCTCTTTTGCAGAAATTTACCCGCTGGTGCCCAAAGGGTCTATGCTGAGAGGAGAAATCCCGGAAAAATATGTGGCTGATTTTAAAAATGCCCATATGGATAGTTGGGCATAGAAGCTGTGTGGCTGAAATTATAGGGAATTAGAATAAACGGGTTTTTATGCATACTGGTATTTAAAAGTGTATCTTACCAAAAGAGCTGAGACATTAAAATTTATGCGCCTAGTATAATTTCCAGAAGGTGGTCGTTTTACCAAACCGCCATATTTCTTTTCCGCTTGGCATTAATCCGAGTGCCACCGCTTTCATTTTCCGCTGGGCGGTGGCTTTTAATTAGGATCAGAGTGACATTGGTCATCAGAGAAAAAGTTTGGCACGGTTTGCCTGCTCTATTTTGGCACTTGTCTTTCCTGGATGCTACCTCAACCGTCCAGCATAAATTATTTTAAAACCCCAGCGTAGCTTCTGTTATGGACATTAAACAGTTCTATGCTGGTTTTTTTCTACTACTACTATAATATGCTATAATAGCGCTGGAATGGTGTCTTCCTTAGCTGTTTTCTTATCCACCCGCTAGTTGAGAACCATGATGATGCAATATTTTGTTGGATAATCTTTACAATAACAATACCAGACCAAATCACGGATCACTTAGGTCGTTAAGTGCCTGGGGCATCCATGAATGAATTCAACTTTTGGGTAATAATTATCATCTACCATAGTAATTGAATTTATTGGGTCGACAAATAATTTGTTTATATTGTTTAATTTAAAAAGGAAAATTTTCCATAAAGATTAAATTGCATTAAGATCCTTTAATCTTGATTGCTTATTTTTCACCCTTAAAGACTCTTATGCCATGTACAATATAGCTGCCGTATTTTCTCGCCATTTCCGGTGTCCATTCTAATCCATTCCAATTAAATTCAAACTCCTCCTCTTTGATTGTGACTCTAATATAGGATGGTGGTTGTTTATGGGTTTTTTCATACTGTTTAAATTTATCAACTTGAATGAAAAAAAATGTAATTGTGCTTCTATTAGAAGCCGAACCCTTTGGCACAAACTTAGCCATCTTTATCTCAGGCTTAATTTCGCTTAGCAAATGCTTGATACTTTTACCAATAAAGTAAGATTTATTGCTGTCCAGTTTATCAATTTCGTCTACAGACTTAACCATTTGTGCCCGTCCTGTACATGAAACTAATAGAGTCAATAAAATGGTTAAAGCTTGAATTGAACTTTTCATTTGATTTATTTTACTGGCATTTGTTTTTAACAAAAGTTGAATTAAGTCCTTCCTTCCTGTCTTTTTTATATTAATTATAATTTTTGAGAAAGTGCCATCGTCGTTCATCGGGTGCAACCATAACTTAATTCGACTTTTGATTTATATTAATCATCTCCCGGTGTAGTTGAATTTGCCATGTCGACAAGTAGATAGTTTATAATGTTTTAGCCAAAACGGGCAATTTCCCATAAAGATTAAATTACATTAAGATCCTATATTCTTGATTGCTTATTTTTCTCCCTTAAAGACTCTTACGCCGTGTACGATATAACTGCCATATTTTTTCGCCATCTCCGGTGTCCATTCTAATCCATTCCAATTAAACTCAAAATCATTCTCTTTGACTATGACTCTAATATAAGATGGTTCTTGTTTATGTTCTTTTGCATACTGTTTATATTTGTTAACTGGTATAAAAAAAGTGTAATTGAACTTGTAGAAATGCCTGGTGTTCCTGGCACAAACTTAGCCATCTTTATCTCAGGGTTAATTTCGCTTAGCAAATACTTAATACTTTTACCAATAAAGTAGGATTTATTGCTGTCCAGTTTATCAATTTCATCTAATGACTTAACCATTTGTGCCCGTCCTGTGCATGAAACTAATAGAATCAATAAAATGGTTAATGTTTGAATTGAACTTTTCATTTGATTTATTTTATTGGCGGCATTTGTTTTTAACAAAAGTTGAATTATGTCCTTCCTTCCTGTCTTTTTTGTATTAATTTTAATTTTTGAGAAAGTGTCATCGTCGTTCATTGGGTGCAACCATAACTTAATTCGACTTTTGACTTATATTCTTCATCTCTCAGTGTAGTTGAATTTGCTATGTCGACAAGTAAATAGTTTATAATGTTTTAGCCAAAACGGAAAATTTCCCATAAAGGTTAATTTGCTTTAAGATCCTATTATCTTGATTGCTTATTTTCTACCCTTAGCGACGAATATGCCTTGTACAATATAGCAGCCGAATTTTTTCTCCATTTCTGGTGTCCATTCCAGCCCTTTCCAATTATACTCAAAATCATTCTCTTTGACCGTGACCCTAAAGTAGGACGGTTCATGTTTATGGTCTTTTGCATACTGTTTATATTTGTTAACTGGAATGAAAAAAAGTGTAATTGAGCTTCTATTAATGCCTGGTGTTCCTGGAACAAACTTTGCCATTTTTATTTCAGGCTTTATTTCGCTTAGCAAATGCTTGATACTTTTGCCAATAAAGTAGGATTTATTGCTGTCCAGTTTATCAATTTCGTCTACAGACTTAACCATTTGTGCCCGTCCTGTACATGAAACTAATAGAATCAATAAAACAGTTAATGCTTGAATTGAGTTTTTCATTTGATTTATTTTATATTATTGACATTTATTTTTAACAAAAGTGGAATTAGGTCCTTCACCACCTGTCTTTTTTGTATTAATTTTTGAGAAAGAGCCATCATCGTTCATCTTTAATAGGGCTATACCTGCATTAAAAGAATCCAGAATATAGGCGAGAGCTCCTTCATTTGCTTCAGTGTTTGTGAAATCTTCTCCTCTAAAAAATTCGCGACTAAATTGATATTCATCAAACAGACGGACCCCGTCAATTTCAACTTCAGTAAATTCAGGGGGTGATCCTGGTAATATGGATTTAGGATATTTGGCTGAAAAGTCTTGAGCTGCTAATTGATTGGTGATTATCAAGGCGTATATTGATCCGTCTTGGGTGACCACAAATTTGGTTGTATAATTTGGAAGCATACTATTGTTTTGAATGAAGGAATATACATCACCTGCAGATGGTGGTGATGTATTCGGATGATTATGAAGGTTAGCGATTGATTTGCTACCCAAATTTGAGTTTACGGAGAAATCTGCCCCTTGGCTAACTGGTGTTACCGTAATCGTTCCATCTGTATTTTGATTAATAGCAATGCTGTGCTCTTTTCCGTCAATTGCTGCTGCTTCTTTAACTGCTTTTAGGCCATCAATAAATGCTTTTAATTTTGTTCGCTTTTCTGCAATTTGTGCTTTTGCGGTTGCACATGGATCAGGTTTGGGAGGTTCCTCTGGTAGAAATAACTCACATGGGGTCGGCGACTCATATGGCGGTGCCGTCGTGCCGTCTGGATTTACTGACGGCGGTGGTGGCGGCGGTGGTGGCGCTTCATCATTGCAATCATCAGGACTTTCATTGTTATCACCATTCGATCCTCCGCTTGTTCCTGAACCACCAGTGCTTGGTCCACCACCACCACCTGTGTTACCTGGCGTTTCACCCACACAGACAATTGTATGTGTTACAAATGGACAAACAGCTACGACGACCGGATCAGCGTATTCACCTTCACCTGCCGAGCCCGGATTTCCGTTTCCAGAACAATCGTAATAGGTCGTTGTTTCTGTAATAGTACAATTGGCTGAATCATATGTGTTACTCCCACTACCTGCTTCAGACTGTATATTCATATTAGCATCAACTGATCCTGCGAATGAATTTGTTCTAGAATTACCTGGTACTTTTGAAGAGAGGAGTCTATGACTCATTTTTCGCTTTATTAATTGATATTCCTCCTTGGAGATATTAATTTGTGTGGCACTAACGATTTTCTGCCTTCTTGCATCCTTATACCATATATTCATTGGCCTGCCATCTAGCATTTCGTAGAATTGGACAACTTTGGTACTGGTTTCGTAAGAAAGGCCGTCATAACTGGTTGTTCTAATGGCAGCACGGTAATCTCCATTCTTATACAAATGAATGACCAAATTAAATGATGCGGTCCCATTCCCATCCGCTCCTGGAACATACCTTTGTCCATTATCTAAGTAATAGGGTACATCTAGAAATGATTTATTATGCCAGGACACATTTTCAGCTTTTGACCAATCCAACTTAACCATAAAAACTCCTTTGGGCCCCCTGAATAAGCATTGCGCCATCCTTGTATTTTCCGCCGTTTTTTTTAAACCACTGTTTTGCTGAAATTCTTTCAGATGGATCATTTTTTAAGTAGCTAACATCCTTATTGAGACATGCATAAAAAACAAAAATAACATCAGCAGCAGTAGTCCGTTTTTTAGTTTCATGGTCTTGGTTGAATGTTGATTAACAAATAAGGGTAATTGTATTACTGTAAATCATTTATTTATAGCTATTACGAAGTTAATAAAAATTTTCTTGTTAACAAGATAGTTAGCGTCGTAAATTTTTACCCATTTAAAAATTTGGGCTTCGATATAGATTACACTTTTGCCAACACCGAATATTCTGCGCAAAAAAAGCAACTAATCAAGTAAAAATATTAATTGTAATAGTAATGTTGATTGGCACGCTCATGGGCGTGTAAAATTATACCACATAAAAAAGCGAATGCGGTACCTCGCATTCGCTTTTTTACAGCAATGAAATATAAAATACATAAACAGAACAATACATATGGGTAAAAATAACAATATTTTCTACCCTAAATCACCTAAGTGGATAACTGGCCACTTATTTTTACAGCCTCAGCCCTGAGCTTACCAGCCATTGGAGAAATCTTTATTTAACCGCTCATATTCTTCAGGTTTTTCCGTACGCCAGTTTTTATTGTATTTGACATAGAAACTTAACCAGAAACTTCTTGCTGTGCGCATAAAGAAGGGTTGAAAAAGGATCAATAAGACGGCATTGACACCAAACCACCAAAATATATTATTATCATTAATATCAAAGGAAATTCCGAAAAATACCTTCCAGGCTATAAAGGTAGCTACGGAAAAGGCTACCGTTAAAGCATAGGCTACATAGCTGGTGCCATAATAAAATCCTACTTCTAATTCCGTTGCCTGGCCACATACCGGGCACTTTTCATTCATGCGCATGAATTTACTGTTTTTCAGGGCATAATGGTTTTTAGTCACGAAAAGATCACCTCGGCGGCATCTTGGGCATTTACACTGTATTGCACTGACGAAGTAATTGGGCGCTTTTTCTTCTTCGTTTGGTTGTTGATGATCCGCTTCCATAGTACTTTTAGATTTTATTTTGCAAAATTACCAAAATAATATGCTTCCTGCGTGTTTTAGAAAAAATAAAAAGACATTTTTGTCTTTTTTAAGAAACGGCTACTTGTTCACTTTACAACAATTGCCGACAATTTCCTGATAAACATTTACTTTTGCCTACTGATCCATGAAGTATAGATTAATCACGATAGAAGGCAATATAGGTGCCGGGAAAACCACCTTATCCACGCTACTAGCCAAACAATTAAATGCGCGTCTGGTTCTGGAGGAATTTTCAGATAATCCCTTTTTGCCTAAATTCTATGCTGATCCTGACAGGTATGGATTTCCTTTAGAACTGTTTTTATGGCTGAACGTTTCAAGCAGCTAAGTGCCATGCTGGAACCGGATATGTTCCATCAGACAACTGTCTCAGATTATCTGTTTATCAAATGCCTGTTGTTTGCGAAAGTTACACTGGCTGATCAGGAATATCAGCTCTATAAAAGGCTTTTTGATATTATTCACCAACAATTGGTCTTTCCTGATATTCTGATCTACTTGCAGGCGCCAGTAGCAAAGCTGCAGCAAAATATTCAAAAAAGAAACCGGTCCTATGAACAGGCAATACCGGATAGTTATCTGCAATCTATACAGCAGTCTTATCTGAGTTATATTCAGCAAAGAAAGGGCATAACTTTGATGGTGGATGCCTCTAATGCCGATTTTTTAGAAGATGCAAGGCATTTACAAGTGATTTTAGATGCCTTGGATAAGGATTATTCTGAGGGCGTACATCGGCTTAATCTTCCTTAATTTCACTCGCAATACGTAATATATGGCAAAAAACATGGGCTCCGGCGGATTTTATGAGAAAAACCCAGTGCTAAAAAACAAAGAATTTATTTGTTTTCTGCTCTTTCGGTTTGGGATTTATTTTGCACTTAATTTACAGTCCACAGCTATATACTATTGGGTCTACCATTTAACAGGCAGTAACCTTAAAATGGGACTAATCGGTCTGGCGGAGGTCATTCCTGCTATTGTATTTTCTATGTTCTCTGGCCATTTTGTAGATCTGCATGAGAAAAGAAAAATGCTGCTGATATGTTTGATAGGCTATATCTGTTTAGGTGGTGGATTATTCTATCTATCGACTGCTTTTTCCTTACAGCATTTAGGCCTGGACTGGACACTGAATTTTATCTTCGCACTGATTTTTTTGGAGGCGTACTTAGGGCGTTTATCAGTCCTTCTGCCTTTGCGCTGCTCGGACAGTTAACCCCAAGAGAGCATTACCCCAATGCCACCAGCTGGAGTTCAATGGCTTTCAAGATTGGTTCAGTGGTCGGGCCGCTGTCATTTGGGGCAATTAACGCAGTAATGGGTATATTATCGGGAAGTCCCATAGATATGGTTCGTGCATCCGGCAGTGTAACAGCAATACCAGGAGTAACGGGTTCCATGTTTCTGATTTTTCTGGTAGAAGCCCTGTTATTGATTCCTGTTTGTATAATAAAAGCCAAACCAATCCTAAAAAAAGCGAAAGAGCCTATATTACAAAGCTTGTCTCTAGGCGTAAAGTTTATTTTGAAAACGCCGGCACTTTTGGGCGCCCAGGCGTTGGATATGTTTACGGTGTTGTTTGGAGGCGCGGTGGCTTTGCTACCGGCCTTTGTAGAAATTCACCGGATGACAGAAACAGAATATGGTTTTTTAAGGGCTGCACCGGGTATTGGCTCCATCCTGACACTCATTTTACTGGCTTATCTGCCCCTAAATACCAAACCAGGCAAAAAATTACTTTGGTGTTGTGCAGGATTCGGCCTGTCTATTATTGTTTTGGACTCTCCAGGGATATCTACCTGGCATCCATTGCCCTAGTGGCCTCAGGGATGTTTGATGCAGTCAGTGTGGTCGTTCGAGGGACAATTTTGCAATTGGTAACCCCAGATGAAATGCGGGGCCGAGTTGCGGCGGTCAATACGATGTTCGTCAGCTCTTCCAATGAATTGGGCGATTTTGAAAGTGGTGTTATGGCTCACTGGCTGGGAACGATCAGGGCAATTATTGTTGGCGGGTGCCTTACGCTGGGCGTCGTCAGCCTGACGGCTGCCAAAGCCAAAGAGCTTAGATTATTTGATTATAAAAAATATGCATAATAGGATATTAGAAATTATTGTAACCTATTTAGCCTATTTAGCATATGTTTATTATTAAAAGGTAAATCAGGTTCAGTAAATATGTTAGATAAGGGTATCCGGGATAAGAATTTAAGTAAAATGAACAGTTGCTATTATTTAGATGGAGGTAAATAGATTTAAAAAGTGGGATGCAGAATACAAAAGGACATAAAAAACCTCACTTCATGAGTGAGGAACGTATCTTAAGGCAATACGATTGATGCAAAATACAATTGCGAAGCCAAGTCCCTTTTACCCTTTGGGCAATGACTCAGCTAAAGTAAATTAAGTTTTATAAATAACAAAATTGAGTAGCAAGATTTACTTAAAATGTTGGTAATTGCCAAGGAATTTCAAATATGCAGGTGCCCTGCAAAATACTGAGGTCCATCTGGGCGTTATTAACTACGAATCAATGTGATTCACCAATATTTATTACCTAATTTAAGCTAAATTATTCTGCTCAAGTGATAAAAACAAAAGCGCCGCTAACTTATCTATTTATATTTTCTATCACCTTGGTGCTGGGTTCTATAAATGGAACCTGCTTATATGCTCAAAAGGCCTTTACAGATTATGATGGGATTATTCTAAGTAAATCAAAAGAACCCCTGGAAAATGTGTTTGTTCACTTAGCGGATAAATCAACGGGTACAAATACGGATAGTCATGGTGTTTTCCACCTGCGGATTCCTGTTAAAATGCCGGTACGGGTGGTCTTTAAAGGGATGAATCTTGCTGGATTCCAAAAAGTGATTTTTCGGGAGGGGAAAACAGCTGGTCTGGATACGATCATATTGGTGGAACAACAAAAAGGTTTGGAAGATGTAAGGGTAACGGCAGATAAAAAAAGAGAAGAAACTGGGCTGATTGCTGTAGATGCCAGCCAGGCCAGGGTGAATCCTTCTGCTGTAGGAGGGATCGAAGGACTGCTCAAGACTTTTGTGGGAAGCAATAATGAGCTTACCTCTCAATACTCGGTTAGAGGCGGAAATTATGATGAGAATCTGGTATATGTGAATGGATTTGAGATTTATCGACCCTTTCTGGTAAGTTCAGGCCAACAAGAAGGCCTGAGTTTTATCAATGCCGATCTTACGGATAATGTTCGGTTTTATACCGGAGGATTCCAGGCGAAATATGGGGATAAACTGAGTTCCGTCCTGGATGTTCAATATCAGCAACCTGAAAAAAACGGGGGATCTGCCTATCTGAGCCTACTGGAGCAGAGTTTAAGCCTGAAGGGCGTCTCTGACAATCAGAAATTTACCTATTTGGTGGGCTTACGCAATAAGACGAACCGAAATGTGGTAAAAAGTCAGGCTACCGCTGGCAACTACATTCCTTCTTCCTCGGATCTCCAGGGATTATTTGTCTATCGGTTCAGTCCTGCCTTCAGGATGGAGTTCTTGGGGGATTATAATAAAACAAAATTCTTGTTCTATCCAGAACAGACAAAACTCACAGCAAGTGTCTTTTCTCCTTATTATGTAGCAAACTATGGTGTAAATATTGATTTTGAAGGAAGCGAGCGGGATTATTACAGTACAGGGTTTGCAGGGCTGACCGGGGTAATCACACCCAATGACCATACTGAATTAAAGGTTATGGCCAGTTATTACCAAGATAAAGAAAAGCAAAGTCAAGATATTGTGGGTGCGTATGAATTTGGTGAGCGGGACGAAAACGGCAATATATTGGACGACCCGGATAATTTGCTGGGCATGGGTGTGAATCAAAGTTATGCCAGGAACAATCTGCATATTAATGTCTTTAGCTTGCAACACCAGGGTAGCTGGAAGGGAGGGGCGCATTATTTGCAATGGGGCGCAGCACTTCAAAGGCAGATGATAGACAGTAAGATCAATCAATGGAATTATAGTGATTCGGCGGGCTATAGTCTACCGGTAGGGGGATCGGAGTTGGATTTAAGTTCTTATATGAACAGTCGGGATAAGTTTAATATACAAAGGGTCAGTGGTTATCTGCAGGATAATGTTCATTTTGGCAAGACTAGTGTATATACGCTGCAATATGGTGTTCGGGCAAATTACAATGATCTGAATGATGAATTTTTAATCTCTCCGAGGGCGGGTTTTTCCTTCAAGCCTGGTGGTTGGAAACGAGATGTAGTCTTTAAGGCTTCCGCAGGCATGTATGCCCAGCCTGCGTTTTATAGAGAAATGGTGACAATGGATGGTTCGCTCAATAAAGGGATAAAAGCGCAAAAAGCATGCAGGGTGTTTTGGGTCTGGATTATCAGATGAGATTATTTAACAGGCCCGCCAGACTTACCTCGGAACTCTATTATAAGCATTTATATGATGTTATCCCTTATGATATTGATAATGTAAGGATCCAATATTACGGTCAAAATAATGCCAAAGCGTATGTTGCCGGCCTGGAGACCAGGCTATTTACGCAATTTGTGAAGGGGGCGGATAGTTGGCTGAGCCTGGGGATCATGCAGACAAAAGAAAAGATCGATGGTCTTAGTTATGAAAACTATTATAACCAATCCGGTGAATTAATAACAGCTTCATCTGTAGACAAAGTAGCTACGGACTCAGCTAGTCACCAGGTCGGTTGGCTAAGAAGGCCAACCGACCGCTTGATTACTTTTGGTATGTTCTTCCAGGATTATTTATCTACTGATAAAAACTTTAAAGTTTATCTAAATACCATTTACGGCACTAATCTGCCTTTTAATATCCCTGGCAGTACCCGTTATCGCAATGCGCTGGAAATACCGGCTTATCTTAGAATGGATATTGGCTTTAGTGCACTGCTACTGGATGGCAGTAAACCTCGTAAAAAGCATGCGCCTTTTAAAGGGGTACAACATATTTGGGCCAGTTTTGAAATCTTTAACCTGATTAACAGGGATAATACAATCAGCTACATGCTGCTCAAGGATTTTAAAAATGATACGTATGCCTTGCCTAATAGGTTGACACCCAGGTTAGTGAATTTTAAGATCGCTGTTGATTGGTAAGCGTGAATAAATAAGGTAATTTCTTATTTTTCCATAGGTATCGGTTTAAATACGTAGCCCTGCCTGGAAAAATATTCCAAAGTGGCCGGTAAGGCAAATCGCATTCTTTCAAAAGCCTTGGTACTATCATGAAAGACAATAATGGAACCTGGACGGGTATTTTTCTGGACGTTATGCCAGCATTTTTCAGGGGTGATATTTATGTCAAAGTCTCCGCTCAATAAATCCCACATAACAATACGGGTTTCAGGAGATGTTTGTTGTAGCGCGGCTTGCTGGCTTTTACTCATCCGGCCATAGGGCGGTCTGAATAAAGGGGAGTCTATCAGGGTGCCGGCCAGCTTTATATCTGCTAGATAATCATTTGTTTTTGTTTTCCAGCCATTCAGGTGATTAAAACTGTGATTGCCTACTGTGTGCCCTTCATTTAATATTTGCTGAAAAATATCCTTATAATCTCTAACGTTCTTTCCAAGGCAAAAGAAGGTGGCTTTGGCATTAAATGCTTTCAGGGTTTCCAAGGCAAAGACAGTGGCCTCTGGATGCGGACCATCATCAAAACTGAGATAGAGGGCCTTTTTCCCATCTGGTGCAGTTGTGGGGGGTAATTTCCAGATCCTGCCAGGATATATTAGCTTAAAAAGGAAATTTGTTTTGATCAGATACAAGGTTCGGTGTTTTATTGTTGGGATATCTGGATAACTCAAATGTAAAATTAAGCAATAGGAGGCATATTGAAAAAAATAGGCATGTCTGTGTTATCAGACATGCCTATAAGGTTATTAAGCTAATTATCAGCGGCTTGCTATTTATTCTACTTCCAGAACAATCACTGCATCTGGATCAGCCTCGGAAACCTGAGGAGTGGTAAAGGTAAGGGCGCCGGATTTTAGAGAAACCTTGATGGGGGTTTTGTCCCGCAATAGATAAGACGCCTTTATTTTTTGTGAGGGAACCCTGTAAGCGTAACCGGTGTATCCTGTGGCTTTAGAATATGTAAATATACTTTTCCTGTTTTTTGAGTGATTCCGCCCCATTTTTGAAGGCCGATATAACCGCCTCTTGTGCCATAGATACTTTCACCATAGGTCTTGATCCAGGTGCCCATACTGTCCAGTGCCTTATTGAAAGGCTTCGCAAATAACCCATTGGGCATAGGTCCGATATTCATCAACAAGTTAGCGTTACTGCAGGCGGCACCAGCCAGCATGCCAACAAACTCAGGAAGTGTTTTGTAATGATCGTCTTTTAAGGTAAAACCCCATGAGTCATTTAAAGTCGCGCAGGTTTCCAGGGGAAGTTGAGAGACCTTTTGAAAGCTTAGGCCATGCGCATTCTGACCAGGGATATCTCTTTCAAACATTTGGAAGTCTTCTCCGGGGATCGGTGTCATATGATGGTTGTTGCCGATCATACAGTCTGGCTGCAATTTATGGATCAGCGTATATAGTTCCTGAATATGCCAGTCGATAAAGGTTGAATCTTTCCTATCCTTGCTTTCTTCGGGCATTTGATCCCAATAGCCGTCAAACCAGATACCACTGACTTTGCCATAATTGGTTAATAGTTCTGTGAGCTGGTTTTTCATAAACTGAATATAATCCAGCCAATTGCCTTTTTCCGTTCTGCCAGTACCCTTGCCGGTTCTGCCTGTCCAGTATGAATAATCGGTTCTTCGCCAATCTAGCAGCGAATAATAAAAAAAGATTTTTAAGCCTTGTTTGTGGCACTGGTCTGCAATTTCTTTTACGATATCCTTATGATAGGGGGTATGCATAATATTAAAATCAGAATACTTGGTATCCCACATACTAAAGCCGTCATGATGGCGGGTAACCAAGGTGATGTACTTCATGCCAGCATTTTTGGCTTTAGCGACCCAGTCATGGGCATTAAAGGAAACAGGGTTGAAAAAGCCCTCCAGTTTATTATAATCCTTGACATGGATATTCTGGATATTCATTGCCCATTCACCGTCACCCAAAATACTGTAAAGGCCCCAATGGATAAACATGCCGAATTTATTATTCTGGAACCACTCTCTGGCTTCCAAATTGGACTGAGTAGGGGTATATGATTGGAATTGTGCTTGGCTGGTTACAAAAAGGCAACACAGCAGGGATGCTATTACAAAGGCTTTTTTCATGATCTATTTTAATGTTTTGTCAATAGCTAACAAATATAAGCTGTTTTTGGCCTGGAGCTGAAAGCTATAGAAAGACTTGTGTGATGGATGGGTGTTTTTAGTATTATAAGTCTTTGATAATTAGTTATTGAAGTGGTTTAGGCAAAGAAAGAGGAGCTAAAATAACAACAAAAGTTGCTAACTTTTTATTCTTTTTAGTACAGTATTTTATAGGTAATCAGAAAAATTGCTGGTTAAAACCGTTGGTTGCTAACAGACGTGCGAGACTCTGCTTCAATAAATCGCTTTGATGGAGGATTAGGGGGTAGATTTAGTCATTTTAGTAGGATTCTATTGTTTAAGGTGATTTGCCTCCTCCAGAAGTCTCCCGAATCGTAAAATTGTCCATTGAATTATCCATTTAATCCATTTATTACATGATGAATTCAGTTTAATTTCGCTTGTACAAATGATACATATTCTATAATTGATGGGATTATACCATAAGCGAAGGTATCGTCCTAATACAAATCTGCACTATCAGTAAATAATCTATTTTATGAAGTTTCACCATAGGTTTGTTTTGCGGATCTCTTTTATTTCTGCCTTAGGCGGTTACTTATTTGGATTTGACTTCGCAGTGATTTCCGGGGCACTGCCCTTTTTACAACAGCAGTTTAATCTGGATCCGACGTGGGAGGGATTTGCAACAGGCTGTCTTGCTTTGGGGGCTATTTTAGGTTGTTTTGCTGCCGGTAAGGTCGCAGACCAGTATGGTCGGCGACCAGGAATGTTGCTGGCTGCCGAGATATTCGCCATCTCCTCTTTAGCAATGGCCTTTGCGCCGGGAAGGTTATTTTTTGTTGTGGCTCGTTTTGTAGCGGGTACTGGAGTGGGGATGGCTTCCATGCTCTCCCCAATGTATATCGCTGAAATTGCGCCCGCAAAATATAGGGGCCGAATGGTCGCTATTAATCAGCTTACAGTAGTACTTGGGATACTGATCACGAATCTTGTCAATTACTGGCTAAGAAATGAAGGGGCCGATGCCTGGCGGTGGATGTTTGGTCTGGGGGCGGTACCCTCTTGTTTATTTTGGTTGGGTGCCTATTTTCTACCAGAGAGTCCAAGATGGTTGGTTAAAAATGGACTGGAAGAAATAGCCCGCTCTGTTTTGTCAAGGATTGGCGCCGGATCCTATGCAGAGGATACGATCCGCCAAATCAAAGGAGGTCTGAGTGGGGGTTCTCAAAAAATCAACTATAATGTTTTGTTGAAAAGAGCCTTTTTGCCTGTTTTATTAATCGGTATAGGGCTTGCTGCCTTTCAACAATTTTGTGGTATTAATACTGTATTTAATTACGCACCCAAAATTTTTGAAAGTATTGGCGCATCAACGGATGATCAATTATTGCAAACCGTATTTATTGGAGGAGTGAATCTGGTCTTTACTATTGCGGCCATGTTATTCGTGGATAAACTTGGCCGTAAACCGCTCATGCTTTTTGGCGCTGGCGGTCTGGCGATACTCTATGTCTTGATTGTACAGCTCTTGGGAGCTGGTTCTGCTGAAGTTTCCTGGTTCTTGCTGGCGGCTATAGGCGTATATGCCATGTCTCTTGCGCCGGTTACCTGGGTTTTAATTTCGGAGATCTTTCCAACCAGTATCCGGGATGCAGGGATTTCAATTGCGGTTATAGGCTTATGGGTTGCGTATTTTATTTTAGTGTTTACTTTCCCCGTGTTATTTGATCATTTAGGCGATAAAACCTTTTATATCTATGCAGTTGTTTGCTTGATAGGATTCCTTTTTATACTCTTTAAAGTAAAAGAGACCAAGGGGAAGACACTGGAAGAACTAGATCAAAATTTGATTAGACATTAAATGACATTATAAGACGTTAAAAGAAATTAATAGCATATTTATGGAACAAGAAGCGGTAAAGGTGTGGAAGGAGATGGTAACAATCCCCACTTATGGCGTAGGCAAGCCTGAAAAGAATCCTATGTTCTTTGAGAAAAGAGTTTATCAGGGTAGTAGCGGTGTGGTTTATCCTAATGCAGTTATTGAGAAAATTTTAGATACAAAGCAAGATGCGCAATATATAGGGCTTTACTTGGAGAATGAATATATAAAGGTCCTGATATTACCAGAGTTGGGGGAAGAATCCAAATGGCGTATGATAAAATTGCCGACCGGCATTTTATTTATTACAATCAGGTTATTAAACCGGCGCTTGTAGGATTAACAGGCCCCTGGATATCAGGTGGCATTGAGTTTAACTGGCCGCAGCATCACCGCCCAAGCACTTTTGAAGCCGTTGATTTTGAGATAGGTGAGGGAGCTGATGGGAGCAAAATAGTGTATATCAATGAGGTAGAAAAAATGTTTCACACAAAGGCAATGGTGGCTTTTACGCTTTATCCCGGGCGTGCTTATATTGAAATTAATGCGACTTTATACAACAGATCTGCCCTTCCACAGACTTTTCTTTGGTGGGCAAATCCTGCGGTCAAGGTGAATGATTTTTATCAATCTGTTTTCCCTTCTGACGTGAACGCTGTTTTTGATCATGGAAAACGAGATGTTTCAGATTTTCCTATTGCTACTGGTACTTATTATAAAGTGAACTACGCGCCAGGAACAGATATTTCTTTTTATAAGAATATTCCGGTGCCTACTTCTTATATGGCTGTTAACTCGGCCTATGATTTTGTAGGAGGCTATGAACATGATACTGGTGCTGGCCTGTTACATGTAGCAGACCATCATGTCTCTCCAGGTAAAAAACAATGGACCTGGGGACACAGTGATTTTGGACAGGCCTGGGATCGGAATCTGACAGACGAAGATGGCCCTTACATTGAACTGATGACTGGAATGTATACAGACAACCAGCCAGATTTTTCCTGGATTATGCCCTATGAGTCTAAAACCTTTTCACAATATTTTTTGCCGTACAGAGAGCTGGGTATAGTCAAGAATGCGACCAAAGATCTTTTATTGGCCTTAGAGGCTCAAGATGATCAGCTGACGATTAAACTATTTGCGACTGCTAAGCAGTCTGGTTTACAACTAATGCTGACCTATAATGGCGAAAGTAGATTGAATACCACTGTTGACCTGGATCCGGAAAATATTTTCAATGTATCAATTCCTTTTACTGAAAACTATGAGCAAGACAAGGTAGCCGTTCATATTAAAAACGGTAACGGGCATACAGTGCTTAGCTTTTACCTGGCAAAATAAGTGAGAAGAGTAAGCCAATACCGGAAGCGGCAAAGGCGGCGCTGCTTCCAAAAGAAATTGAATCAACTGAACAGCTATTTCTGACCGGCCAGCATCTGGAACAATATCGTCACGCTACATACAACCCGGTTCCCTATTATGAAGAGGCACTACGCCGCGACTCAACGGATATTCGTAATAATACAGCACTTGGCCTTTGGTATCTTCGCCGTGGACGTTTTGCCCAAAGTCTACCTTATTTTGAAGCGGCAATTAGAACAATTACGCAGCGTAATCCCAACCCCTATGACGGTGAACCGTATTATCACTATGGTCTGGCGCTTCGTTATTTAAACCGGATAGATGAGGCTTATGATGCATTCTTTAAATCAACCTGGAATAAAGCATGGAAGGAAGCAGGCTACTTTGCTGTGGCTCAAATTGATATGATGCGGGGCCATTTTGAACTAGCGGCCATGCATGCTGGGTTGGCCATTGATAATAATGCACACCATAGTAAAGCCTATACCTTGTTAGCAATGGCCTTGAAAAAGCAAGGCTTGATTGCAGAAGCGGAAAATATACTGATAACTGCCTTTGAGCAGGATTTGTTTAATCTGGGGGCGAGCGTTGTCTATATCGCATTATTGAAACAAATGGAGCGTAAAAGTGATGCGGAGGAGGAACTTGGTCGGCTATGGCAGCTGTCCCGAGGTGATGATCGTAACTTTATGGAATATGGGCTTGATTTTATGGACGCTGGCATGTATAAAGCAGCAATCGCTTTATTCACCTTACTAGAACAGCGTTCCACGCATGTTGTTAGTCCGATGATTTATTACTATCTGGGATGCAGTTACGCCTGGTTACAACCAGGTGATGAGGTTGCCAAAGAAAAATCACGTGTTTATTTTGAAAAGGCGAATAAGGCAGATTCTTATCTATGTTTTCCTAACCGTTTACAGGATATTGTGGTATTGGAATATGCGATCCTTCAAAACCCTTCTGACGCAAAGGCCGCTTATTATCTTGGAAATCTGTTTTATGATAAAAGGCAATATGAAAAGGCAATTGATTATTGGTTACTCTCTGCCAGATTAGATCCATCTTTCCCTACAGTACAGCGAAATCTGGGTATCGCATTTTTTAATAAGCGTAATAATCCTAAGCGGGCAAAGATCTATTTTGAGCGTGCATTTAACCTGGATACCATGGATGCCAGGGTATTTATGGAACTCGACCAATTGTATAAACGATTAAATGTGCCGCTTGGTGAAAGATTGAACTTTTTATGTAAAAATGAGGAGCTGACACTGCAACGTGATGATACCTATTTAGAATACGTTACATTGTATAATTTAATGGGCAGCCATAGAAAGGCATTGGATATGTTAATGTCACGCAAGTTTCATCCTTGGGAGGGTGGCGAAGGAAAGGTCTCTGGACAATATGTTTTGGCTTTGGTTGAAGAGGCTAAACAGTGTATCCTAGCGTCCGAAATGGATCAGGCTATTGAACTTCTGAAGACTGCACAGCATTATCCTCATAACCTAGGAGAAGGTAAGTTGTTCGGCACATTGGAAAATGATATTTTTTATTGGATGGGTATTGCTTATGAAAGAAGCGGAAGCGAAGATAAAGCAAATGAATATTTTAAAGCGGCTACAAAAGGTAAGATCACACTGGCAAACGCGATGTATTATAATGATCAGCAACCCGATAAGCTATATTACCAAGGCCTGGCCTGGCAAAAACTGGGCGATAAGGTTCAGGCGAAGCAGCTGTTCAATCAATTGGTAGCTCATGGCAAAGCTCATGAAAATGACCAAATTGAAATTGAATATTTTGCGGTCTCCTTACCTAATTTGCTGATATTTGATGAAGACCTTTCTTTTAGAAACCGGTTAAATTGCTATTATCTGCAAGGACTGGGACATCTGGGATTGGAGCAGTATGAACGGGCTGAATTTTGTTTTAAAGAGGTATTGAAGGCGGATAACACCCATGTTGGGGCGATTGTCCATGCCGAATTACTGAAACAAAATGCCCTACTATAAACAATCTGAAGGTTGATTTAAGTATAATGGGAGCTAAAAAGACGATTAAGATGGATCTTAAACGACTTGCTAGCTCCCATTATTCATAGTTGATTATGCCAATTTATGGATAATGACAATTTAAGTGGTAAATGTCATGTGACCAAAAGTATAACAACTGGGCTGTTTTAATTTATCAAAGCGCTATATGGTATTTGATGTCTTTTGTGATAGCAGGCCATGTATCGGTTCGGAAAGGTACAGCAGGAAACAGATCTTTATTGTAAAGGTTGGCCGCACTCGCATCATCCGCCCATCCGTAGCGAACGGCCACAGGACTATTTACCTTATCTGAGTGGACCATTACATTTTGACCTGTTAGGGTTGCTTGCGCCGGGTAAAAATGCCGATCTTTTCCGGCTATTTCAAAGCCATTAAGTGTGCTGCCTTTAATGTATAATCCATGGCCGATATCTGAAAAGGACAGGATGATTTTATTTCCGTGAACCTGCATACTTTTATACATTGGCCCGGAGGCGGTGATATTAAAATGATAAGTATTTTTCAGTGCCAATGCGGTAAGCCGTTTACCAACATCCTGCTTGTTGGTTGGATGTATATTATTGGGGTCGCCAATATCTGTAGTTACCGCCATGCCGACATTGGGTACTTTTGATAACGTCTTCGTTTGTGATTCTCTTAATTCTGCCCAGGCGCTACCTTTATTGCTATTGCCATTGTTGGCATTATATGTAGAGATCTGAACGAAATAAAATGGAAAGTTCCCTTCTTTCCAATGATTTCGCCAGTCTTTTATTAGCAAGGGCATGGCTTTTCGATACTGATAACCTCTTATTGCATTGTTTTCTCCCTGGTACCATATAACCCCTTTAATTTTGAACTTTATGAGTGGATTTATCATGGCGTTATATAGCAAGGAAGGATAACTATTGGGGCCAAAAGAACCTCCTCCTAAATTAATAGCGGCTACCTGAAAGGTCCAAGGTCCCGACAAATTGATTGTGGTGTTATTAAAGTTTAAATTTAAATCTTTTGAAGAGCCATATACTCCGCCATTACCACCGCCATCGGTAACATGGATGATGATTGTGTTTTTCCCTGTATGAAGGATACCGGGCTTTATTTTATAGGAACGCATTACATTATAACCTTCTGTACTGCCGATCTTGACACCATTAATGTAAGTTTCGTCATTGTCATCGATCATACATAGGGATAATGTTGCAGTGTCCTTATTTGAAATTGCGTCAATCGTAATTTCCTTTCTAAACCAAACTTGTCCATCAAAATTTTTACCTAATTGCTGATCTTCCCAGACGCCAGGCAATTGCATTGTTGGCCATTGTTTATTATTGAATTGTGGATTTCTCCATTGTGCAATATCCGCTTTTTTGGGCAATCCTCCTTGAAGTTTCTTAACCGTGTTTAATAATTCTGATTGCTGAATAGCTCGCAGAGAATCGAGACTTAATTGTGGAAGAGATGATACTGCATTTTTATATTCCTTACTTGTGTCCAGACTCGAACGGCTTATCCATGTTTCAATATCGGTGCCGCCCCAGTTGGAATTGATTAGGCCTATAGGCACGTGCAATTTATTATACAAATCTCTTCCAAAAAAATAGCCAACTGCAGAAAATGGACTGATGGTTGCCGGGCTGCACTGCTCCCATTTGCCGCCCTTTATTTCTGCGGCTGGCGTGGTGCGAATGTCTTTTTCGACAGTGAATAGTCTAATATTAGGATGGTTTGCACTAGCGATTTCCTCTTTATAATTTTTTACATTTGTCCACCCGGATATTGGGAATTCCATATTTGACTGGCCACCGCAAATCCATATATCGCCCAGTAATATGTTTTTAAATTCGATGCTGTTTGTTTTTCCTTTGATTTTCATCTGAAATGGGCCTCCATAAGGCATCGCCTTGAACGTAACGGCCCATTTTCCCTCATTATTTGCGGTTGTTTTAATGCTATGGCCATGAAAGGATACCTGAACAGATTCTCCTTTACTAGCTGAACCCCAAATTTTTAACGGCTGGTCTCTTTGCAAAACCATATTGTCGTTAAAGATTTTGGGCATGACTATTTGTCCAAAAGTGCTTGCGGAATAGCCTAGCGCTATAAACAATAAGTATTTAAATTTTTTGTTCATGATTGTATAATTCTTAATTTATATTCGTTTTGTTAATCTGAGATTTATTAGTTTCAAAATTTGAAAGTAGGTATAGGGTTGACTAAATCACAAATTCTAGCGCTTTTGCCATACTATGAGCCAAGGTAGCCATTTTATCAATTAATTTTTGTTGAAAATCGAGTATGGAGGAATATCCTCTTTGTTGGTGCCCCATTTTTTGTTTGGTTTATCACCCATAATAAACACCAATTTTCCTCCGTTTTGTATATTATGAATAGTTAAATATGTATGTGTAAAAGGCCGGCCGTTTAATGTGGCTGATTGGATATATATGTTTTCATTTGAAACATTTTTTGCATTCACAGTAAATGTTTTGCCGCTTGGAAGGTTTATAGTAGCCTGTTGCAAAAGTGGAGAGCCGATAGCAAATATACCGTTGGCTGGATTTACGGGATAAAAGCCCATTGCACTGAATATATACCATGAGGCCATTTGGCCACAGTCTTCATTACCGGCATACCCAGAAAAGGAGTCATTGTACATTTCCTGTAAGATTTTATGGGTATAGAATTGTGTTTTCCAAGGAACGCCGGCATAATCGTATAAATAGGCAATATGGTGACTTGGCTCATTACCATGGGCATATTGGCCTATTAGGCCCGATGCATTATTATTTAATTTTACTGTACTATCTTTTAATGTGAAAAGAGAATCTAACCGTTTGATAAACATAGATTTCCCGCCAATTAAGGAGATCAGGGAAGGGATATCTTGAGGTACATACCAGAGATATTGCCAAGCGTTTCCTTCCGTGTATGGATTGCCACCATTTGCGCCATAATTTAAGGGTGAGAAGGGTTCTATCCACGCTTTTTTATCATTTTTAGCTCTGAAAAATCCACTATTAGCGTCATAAAGATTTTTGTAATATTTAGATCGATCCATAAAATGTTTATAATCCTCAGTCTTTCCTAGTCGCTGGGCTAGTTGGGCAACACACCAATCATCATAGCTCATTTCCAGTGTGATGGATACGGATTGTGATTGCAGGTTTTCTGGCATATAATGGTAGTTTTCCCATATATCGAAGGGCGCATTGATGTGACTTGTCAAAGAGGAATTTTTAACGGCTTCGTAAGCTGCCTTTGGATTGATTCCCGGAAGATGGTTCAACACAGCATTCACCACTACCGGGATGGCATGGTTGCCAATCATACAATAATTTTCCTGGCCCCAAAGTCCCCAAATGGGCAGCAATCCAAATTCCTTATAATGGTCAATCATGCTATTGACAAAGGCCGACGTTTTTTTAGGCTGTAATATTGTATATAATGGTGCAGCCGCCCGGTACATATCCCACAGCGAAAATGTTGAATAATAGCCATTTGGTTCATTTCTCGTGGTATAGTCTGCCGCCATATAATCTCCATTTACGTCAGATAATTTATTGGGTTGTGTGAAGGCGTGGTACATAGCTGTGTAGAATATGCGCTTTTGCTTTTCTGTTCCTTCAATTTGTATTTTGCCTAATTCCTTCTGCCAAAGATTATTTGCCTGTTCGGTGGTGTTATTTATATCCCAGTTGGGAATTTCTGCTTCTAAATTGGCCTTTGCATTCTCCGTGCTGACAGGAGAGAGTGCTAATTTGACTAATAAAGGATTGCTATTTTTTTCAAATTTCAAATAGGCTTTTAAATCCGTGCCATTGATTATAGACTGATTTTTGTATAAAGTAGAACCATTTTGGAGCTTTTGGCGAATGATCGGTTTGGAGAACTGCGCATAAAAATAGATTTTGCGTAGGGGTACCCAGCCAGTAATGATACGAAAACCTTCTATTGTATGTTTATCGATAATCTTAATCTGAGCGGCAATGATACGACATCCCCAGCTACCTTTGGGCATTGAATGATCCAAGTCTAAAAGTACAAATTCTGCGCTATCCTTATGATAGGTATACTTTTGAAATCCAGCATGTTGCGTTGCTGTAAGTTCTACCTTAATTTGATCTTCGAGTAGATTTACCTGATAATATCCAGGTTTAGCGTTTTCCTCTTCATGATCGAATCTGGAATAAATCGGGTATTTTCTTTGTCTGGAATAAGGCATTAAGCTAATATCAAAAAGGTCTCCGACTCCGGTGCCACTTAGGTGTGTGTGACTGAAACCATAAATTGATTTATCGTTGTAATTATAACCTGATGCGACAGACCAATCGGGCGCTTCTTTGGTATCTGGGCTTAATTGTACCATACCAAATGGAGTGGTAGCACCTGGAAAATTATTTCCTGAAAGGCTGGATCCGTTAACAGCACCTGTGCCGATGAATGGATTGACATATTGAGTGACCGTGGAAGATTGGGAAAGGAGCATTGTGCTCCAACTCAGTCCGCAAATAAATAAGATTTTTTTGGAGAGGAATTTCATGGTTGATTTCATTCAGATTTATTTAGATGTCTTTCGTTTTTTGGGAAGAAATCCCAATTATGATTTGGGTGTTAATTTGCTTTTGTATTTTTGAGTCTTATAACGTCTTTGGCGAGAACAATTCTTGTCCTCGCCAAAGACGTTATAAAGGTTATGTATTAATTTTTGTCAGGTTTCAATTTGTTGAAAATTGATAATTTCCGATTTTAGTTGTGTATTTATTTTAAAGTTTCCTTGATAAAACGGTTTTTACAATCCCGTTAATCTTTACCTTAACTTGCTGACGGGTAGGGGAATATATTCGGAAGGTGGTTATTTTCCCATTTTCCCATTTAAAATCAACGGTGAAATTGCCTCTTGCTTTTAATCCGCGGACTTCTCCTGCGGGCTTCCATTCGTCCGGGATTGCAGGTAATAAATTAATATAACCAGCATGGCTTTGAAGCAACATTTCAGCGACTGCTGCGCATCCCCCAAAGTTGGCATCGATCTGGAATGGGGGGCCGGCTGAAAACAAATTGGGATAAATTCCACCGCCGGCGCCATAATTGATTTCTGTAGATGTAGTTGGACGCATGAGGTTAATAAATAGTTTATATGCTCTATTACCGTCATATAAACGAGACCACATTAGCATTTTATAAGCGATGGACCATCCTGGCCCGTCGTCACCGCGAACCTCTAGTGTCTTCCTGGCAGCTTCTGCCAGATCAGGCGTACTATCTGGTGTGATTTGGTTTGCCGGATAAAGACCATACAGATGAGAAATGTGGCGGTGGTGTAGGTCGGATTCTTTGTAATCTTCCAACCATTCCATAATCCTTCCGTCTGGTGAGATTCTTCCTGCAGGAGGTAATTGTGTGAGTTGTTGTTCTAGTGTATCTCTGAAGGATTTATCGATATTAAAAATCTTTGTCGCTGTTATTACATTGTCATAAAGTTCTCTTATGATTTGGTTATCAATTGTGGGTCCCATGCAGATGCTGACGTTGTGGCCATCTGGCATGACGAAACTATTTTCCGGTGATGACGACGGAGATGTTACCAGCCATTTTGTTTTGGGATCACGAACCAACATACTTTTATAAAATAATGCTGACCCTTTTAAAATTGGATATATCTTTCTTAAATAACTCGTGTCATTGGTGAAGGCATAATGTTGCCAAAGATTATCGCAAAGCCAACCCGAACCGCATTTTGTTACACCCCATGAGGCACTCTCCCCGGGTTCAGTGAATTGCCATAAATTAGTAATAACATGTGCTACCCAACCCTCTGCATTATAATAGGCCTTTGCTGTTTTTTCGCCATTGGGGACCAATGCTTTTACCAGAGCTGTCAAAGGAAGGTCCAATTCGGATAGATTAGATACATCTGTTCCCCAGTGGTTCATTTGTACATTGACATCCAGATGATAATCACCATTCCATGGCGTGTGGATCTGATTGGCCCAGAGGCCTTGTAAGTTGGGAGGCAATAATCCTACTCTTGTACTGCTGATCGATAAATATCTGCCGAATTGATAAAATAAAACAGCCATTCCATTATCTGCTTTTGGATCTTTCTGAAATTCTATTAGTCGTTGATCTGTAGGAATATTATTCTTGTTGTTTGGGCCAAGATTCACATAAACTCTTTTATATAACTTTTGAAAAGTTTCGATGTGTTGCCTTTTTTCTTTTTTGTATGGAGTGCTGATAGCTTTAGCCATTAATTCATCGACGTCTTTTCGAAAAGTTGGATTTTTGTAATTTGTCTTTTCTGAAATGTAAATGATTAATTCATTAGCGTTTTTGACAATTAAGCGATTGCCTTTTGTGTATTGAGTTCCTCCCTTAGCTACAGCTTTTACTTTGGCCAGATATTGCATGCCTTTTCCATCAGTGCCATTATCTAATTGCCCTTCCATTTGTAATATATTATTCTTGGTAGAAACTTTGGCTCTTTCTGAACGGCTTATTTCAATACTACAATTGATCTGACGTAATTTATTTGTTGTAATTCTAATAATGTCCACATCGGTTCCAAAAGAGGTAAAATATTCTTTTTTATATTTAACGCCATCTACTTCATATGTATTGGTCGCAATGGCACTGTCTAGGGAAAGGCTTCGCTTATAGTTTTTGTAATTGACTTTGGTGGTTTTTGAACCCGGATAAGTAAAATCAATATCGATATTGCCTAGTGTTTGAAAACAACCCCATTGTGGACCACCTGAACCAGGTCCAAGGCATACAAAATGTTGATCTACCAGTTTTTGTGCTTCTTCATTTTTACCTTCAAATAGTAGTTCACGTATTTTGGGCAAATATTTATGTGCATCATAATTATTGGCATCCTGAGGTGATCCAGACCATAGACTGATGTCATTTAAAACGACGTGCTCCTTTTCCACTCCGCCATCGGGTGTCATACCCAAACGGCCATTGCCTAATGGAAGGGTGCCTTCCCATGTCATTGCTGGATGGTTATACCAGAGTTGCAATGGATTTTGAGCATAAGAATTGTAAGAAACAAAAAACAGGAAAATCAGTATTATTTTTTTTTGATAAATTCCATTAATATTTTTTTAATTGATAAATAGGGCTCAAAATTAGCAGTCTATTTTTTCAGTTGCAGATTTTTAATTTTGGTTATACCAAAAAGTTATCTGGCTAAGATTTACGCCTGAGCCCCCTCCAGCTGTTTTTGATACGCGGATCATAATATAGCGGACAGGTGGTGGGTTTTCAATAAGATTCGCAGTAATAGGGGCACTGCCATCATCACTTCTATTTACTTCGCCTAGTAAGGTCCATCCTTTTGACAATATATCATTTTTCCAATTACCATCATTCCCAGGTAATTGTGAAACGGCATTGCTCGTATCTGCAATCCCCCAAATTTCAAAATCAATCGGATTGTCACAACAATTTCTTCCAATTTCCTGTATTCTGGCAATATTGTCGTAGGTGGCACCAAGGTCGATACTAAAATGATTGGAAAGAGGTTCCTCTCCATCAGAGCAAAAGGCATCTGGATAACCTTTTATATTGGTTGATCCGTCCCAAATTGATGCAAAAGAGGTGCCGTAATAATAGTCATGAATGTCATGTGGCAAATTTAGCGCTGAAAATAACTTTTTATCACATTCGACATATTTATAAATCGTGGGGATTGTGTCTGGCCTAAGCGTTATAAAAGTGTCTATTGCACTGCGACTAGGAATGAACGACGATTGATAGGTTACATTGGTTCCAAATTTATAATCAGAGAGTAAGAAGTTATTGCTATTGGGTGCGAGACTTTGTTTTATTGTTGCACCAGAAGTATTCGTGTAAGTTATAAGTGTATTTATATTTAGTGTGTCAGGTGTTAAAAAATTGAGTAAAACAGATTTTTGGTCAGGTTGTACGATATAGGGAGTGTCCAGATTAATTGGCCTGTTTTGTAAACTTGCTTGATAAATTTTCCCGTAAACCCTGGCATTATCCACTTCGGTCACGATGGACTTGTTATTGGCATTATCGTATGAATTGATAAAGAAGGTGTAATTATATTCTTCTAAATTATTTATCAGGCATCTTATTGTATCTGTTGGATTGTGTGAGGTCGCTGGTACGGTCATAGAATCAGCGTAGTTGTTCCAGTATACTACATACTTTGTAACACTTGGATCGGGATTTGGATGCCATGTGAGCATTACGCGGTTGTTGCCTGATAATACTGCAGGATTTGAAATTACACCAGGATAAACTAATTCTTCTCCATTTAAGAATGACTCATAATCCGTTGGAGATCTTGAACAACCGAGTGTAATTATCAAAATTAAAAGCACACTATAATATATATTATTATTTTTCATTATCCTTTTTTATTTGATCAAATGGAATTCTTATTTGTTTTGTATTATAAGTTGGGATTGCCATAAATGGACATCTCATTCATATTATAATAATTGTTCGTACCGCCCATTGTATTAAAACACTCGAACCTTATATATCTTACTTTAGGAAGGTCGATCGAAAACGGGAATTCAAGTCCTGCTTTCCAAAGATCAATATCTGCATTTGTTAAAGGGTTGTGGGCTGGCCGAGGAGGTGCATGGAATATGCCGAGGTTAATCCAGCCCCTGGAGTCATTTCTCCTACGGGCGGTAATTCTGTAGTATCCGCGGGCATTAATTCATCTTGTGGCGTGTCTGCCCGTCCCCACATTACCCATGTTTCTGGGGCTCCCGAAGTCCATACGAATTCATTGTTGTCACCAATTCTGTCCCAGACGACGTATCTACTAAGTTTTGCTGTTTGTCCCATGTCAAAAGTCGCCCATGCGGGCCATATAAATGGTTTTGCGTCTGTTGCTAATATGGGTTGCTGGGTATTGTATGTGAATTCCCCAAAATTGTTGTCCCAAAGATTGGAAAGATTAAATAATCCATTTTGATAATTAGGCACATCTGTGGGTAATACATAGGCGGAGAAAAAAGTTTTGTTCATTATGGTTTCAAAAATGGGGTGGATAGTGACAGATAATGTATCTGATCTATTGCCCCATTTGTCTGTGACATATACCCCGAATTTTTTAGGGAGTGTATCATAGCCTCTTAAACTATAATCTATTGTTTCTGTATTTGTGTATTTTTGATCTATGATTTCATTTCTGTTTGTTATGGCACTGGGCAGGAGTGTTACAATTCCAATATTGGATTCTGTATTATTAGTTGCTTTAATGTTTACACCTCCAAAATCTGGTTTTAATGCAATTGTTTTGTAAGTTAATAAATAAGGAGGCGTATCAGGATGAACCTTTATTACTACTGAATCTGAAGGAACATTTGCACGAGAAACAGTTCTTAGTACAACATCGTAGTCTTTGCTCTGCGAAAACCCTTCCACTTTGATACTATCCGAATAATATGACGATTTTGACTGTTGGGTAGTGCTATCATTAATTTTATAAGTTGCCTGGACATATAGTATATTTTTGCTTTCTGGAAGACTATATGTTATATATGCCCCACCATTAAAGTTTGCCACTTTTATATTTGAGACGGTTCCCGGCTTAGTGAGGTCTTTCGAGACTATACTATTATAACCGTCCGACTTTTTGCATGAAAAGCTGATTGCAAGTGCCATCACGCAAATGGTGGATGCGATTTTATTATTTAAAGAAGTTAATGCCATGATATTTAATTTAAATAGTCCTATTAATTGTTTTGGGAATATCCCTGCCAATAGGGAGTTTGAACCAGATTTGGGTTAGTCAGCAAATCATATTTTTGAATTGGGAAAAAGTAATCTGCTATCCCAAATTGTGGTTGATAGTAATTTTGTATATTATAATAAGAGGCAGTTGTCCTTTGTTGTGAACGGGTATTCCACCCCTGGAATGGACTGGTTAGTACTGTTTGTAATTCCTTCCATCTTCTCAAATCCCAGCCAGCCTGTCCTTCAAATGCTAATTCTATTCTTCTTTCTTGATGAATGATTTGTCGTAATCCGTCCTTTGTCAATGGTTTATTTGGATTATTTGAGTATTTGGACCATGCTTCAACTACACCTGGTAATCCTGCTCTTTCTCTAACCTTATCTATCCATTTATAAACATCAGGGCCAGGACCGTTGACCTCATTTAGGCATTCCGCATATAAAAGCCAAAGTCCAGTAAGACGCATAAAAGGCCAATAGTAATTCTGGGATTGGAAAGTTGAATTGGCACCACCTGTCGCTGTAGTTTGATAAGGGGTGAGTTTTTTCGGCCAATAACCTGTTGGATTATAACTTAATGGGTCTAAAGGAGCAGCTGGGCCATTTACTGCATTAATATAATTTGGATTATTGTCATCTGTATTACCAAACCCAAACCAAACGCCTCCATCAAATGAAATGTCTGCATAGTATCTTGGCTCCCTATTTAAATTACCTTTATTGGTATTATACCCCTTTTTGACATAATACATATTTGCATCATCACCCTGGACAACTTTATGTCTGCCAGCATAATCGAAAGTTCGGTCTTCATTAATCGGAACACCATGATTTGAATAAAATAATTCTGTTTCAGCCATCGGGACACCAAAGGATGAAAAGAAATTATACACGGTTATTGCATTGTCATTGACTCTAGGACAGGCGTATATCTGATACCCAAATGTATTGTTTATTGTCCAAATTTGCTCTGTATTCCAACTGTCATTGAATGCGCCCTGTAATGTTAATATCTCTTTGGTCTGATCGGACATATGTGTAATGCCAGATTTAGGTACGAACGTATATAATTGTGCTCCATAACGTTGGGTTGCGATTATAGCTGAATCACAGGCGTCGGCTGCAGCTTTCCATTTAGTATTATCTTTTGTTTGAGAGAATAAGGGAGTTCCGTCAATATTTTTAAAGCTAGCATAATCTGGATTGCCATTATATAAAGGGCTCGCTTCCGTAGCAAGTACTTCAGCTTTGACAGCTAAGGCAATGACTTGTGTTATTCTTCCAGCTTCTGAAATGCCGTTTTGAATAGAAGGCGGCAAATCCGGGATGGCCTCATCTAACAAATTGACAACGTACTGAAAGCAAGAGTCAACAGGTTGTTGTTTTTGTCTGACTTCCTCAGAAGTAGAATTTATAGGCAAGGCTTTATCTGCGATGGGGATTGCTCCATACATGCGTATTAGCCAATAATGATAATAGGCCTTTAAAAACTTTGCTTCCGCGACCCAACGTTTTTTGTCATCTTTAGTTAGATCGAGTGGTTGATCAACGTTGTCAAGGAATGTATTACATTTTCTGATGCCTTCCCATAATCTTTGACCATAATTATAACCATCCCAATAATTATAAATTGGATTTTGTTCATTTTGTGTACCCTGCATTAATGTGAAGCCTTGTGCAGATCCTTGTAAAGCTGTTCCACTGGGTAGGTTGATTGGATAGATGACTTCTCCAGAAGTTGTAAAGCCTGGATTACCTAACACATCGCCCATTGCTTGCAAATAATGATAACAACCAAAGAGATAAGCCTGTGTTTCATTGGCATTACTAAATGAACTATTCAATGTTGCCACATTATCGGGAGTAACGTCCAAGTATTTCTTGCATGAACCTATCATTGTGAATGAGAGGGAGATGAATATCATTTTTATATATAATTTCATATCAATGTTTTTTTTAGTCTTAGAAATTCATATTGATGCCTAGATTAATAACTTTTTGTACAGGATAAGAAAATCCGTTTCCTGATAATTCAGGATCCCACATTTTAAAGCTACTTAATGTCAACAGGTTCAATCCGCTAAAATAGATGCGCAGATTTTTTATCGCTGCGTGCTTCGTCCATTTTGTGGGAAGCGTATAGCCGACTTCAGCTGATTTTAGTCTTAAAAAACTTCCGTCTCTAAGCCACCAGGTACTATTTTGGTTATTATTTGGAATTTCTACTGGAGACAGACGAGGCCATAAAGCGTAAAGGTTCTGGTTTTCTTCGGTCCAATGGTTGTTTGCATATTCCTGTAATAATTGAGAATTGTTTATAAAGGGAGCCGTGGCATTTTGATCAATAAAGAAGGACTCTCTGGCTAATCCTTGAAAAAACAAGCTTAAATCAAAGCTTTTATATCCTACTGAAAAACCAAATCCGTATATGATTTGTGGAACCGTGGGTAATCCTATCGGCACCTGATCATCAGCGTCAATGACGCCGTCGCCATTGACATCTCTATATTTTATATCACCACCCATAACCGGAATGGTTCCTCCAAAGGATTGGTCAGGTGAATTTTGCGCCTCTTTGTCATCCACAAACAGCCTTTCGGCAATATAACCACGTGGTTGATTTAAGGGTAGTCCATAGCCAAACTGATAAGCGTATCTATAATCAGGCTCTTCGTCGTATATTAATTTGTTGGAGGTGATCGTTAAATTCCCCATGGCCTGAGCCCAGAAGTCTTTTGTAAAATTCTGTTTGTAGTCCAAATTCAAGTCCAGCCCTTGAGATGATACCTTGCCAATATTGGCTAGTAAATTGGCGGCTGCCGATGTTTCGAATCCGGCGGTTACTGGAATATAGCCCCTGCTGTTTAGAATATCGTACCTATATTCATGGTAAATTTCAGCTGTTATATTTAATCGCTTAAGTAAAGTCATTTCAAGAGCCAAATTTGATTTTCTTGATTTTTCCCATGTAATATCAGGATTGGGATAAGCTGTAATAGTTGTTCCATTTAGGGAAAAACCATTTGAGGTTCCAAAGGAGGCACCAGGTCCGCCATCAGGAGAAACGTTTGAAAGATAAAAGAACCTTTGGCTACCGATATTGTCATTACCAACCATTCCATAGCTACCCCTGATTTTTAGTCTGGTGATAATATCAGCAATTCCTCCCTGCCAAAATTTTTCATTTGAAATAACCCATCCGGCTCCAATGGTAGGGAAGAAGCCGAAGCGATGTTCTTCAGCGAATCTTTCGGAGCCATTATAACCAAAATTAAATTCGACAAAATAGCGGTTATCATAGGAATATGATGCTCTACCGGAAATGCCTAAATTTCTATATGGAAGGGACCCTAATAAGTCACCTGCGTCGCCATATTGAGTTTGTTCTCTTGTTCCTATGAGGGTGGCGCCAATATTGTGTTTGTCAAATGTTCGACTGTAATCCAATGTTCCTTGTAAGTATATATAGGAGGTAACTGTTTTAGGCCCCGCAGAATAATCTAGAAACTCTCTAGCTTGGCCTGGTTCACTATTTATCCAATTAAGTACATACTCATTCGTATGTGGATTAAAACTGCTTATATCATAATAAAATGGAGCATATTGCCTTGTAATATCAAAATAGGAATATCTGTTTGTACTGAATATACCTTTGAAACTCAGTCCTTTTGTGATAAAATCTAATTTTTGATTCAACTCAAATTGAGCAGAAAGCCTGGATTCTGAAGAATTTTTGTATCCACGCATTAAATCAGCATAAGGATTATCTAATAAATTTCCATTTACGCTTGTGTTATTACCAAATAGAATATGCTTTGTTAATAGATTTGCGCTGTCTGGCAGGTAATAAGCTGGAAATGCTACTGGGCTGGTATGTAATGCTTTAGAGTAAAGGTCCGTTGCAAATCCATCCGAATTACTGGTAATTGGTCCCGTATAATCATTAAAGTTGCCCCATAGTCTAACTTCTACATTGGTTGTAGTGGTCACGGCAAAATTTACATTGGCTCTAAGTTGGTAATTCTCAAACTTTATCCCAGAATTGAAGTTATTAATCGGGTTAACTTCTAAGATACCATTATCTCGGGAATAGGAACCTGCAATGTAATATTTGGCAAATTGGCTACCCCCATTTGCACTGAAGTTTGCGCGATCAGTTGTTGTCTGGCTTTTGAATAACGTTTTCATCCAATCTACAGCTGGATAGATATATGGGCTGCTGCCAGGTGCATGGCTTAGTGTGCCTTTTGTATTTAATATTTGATTAGGCGTAAAGGCAGGTGTTTGTAAAGGGAATCTGGTGGTTACTGCTTCATTGTACTCATTCATATAAGTAATTGGGTCTGAGAGTTTAAGATTTTTTGTTGGTTTTGAAATAGAACTCTCTACACGTAAATTAATACTTGCTTTCCCTATTTTTCCCTCTTTGGTAGTAATTAAAATAACACCATTTGCCCCTCTAGCCCCATAGAGTGCAGCTGCGCTTGCGTCTTTCAAGATCGAAAAGCTGGCTATATCATCAACTTGTAACCGGGCCAAATCATTTGCACTCAACTCAATATTGTCAACCAATATCAAAGGATTTGCACTATAGCCATTTGTTGTAACACCGCGGACAAAGAAGTTGGAATTATCAAACCCCGGTTGTCCACTTCGTTGATAAGCGATGACACCTGCTACTTTACCTGCTAATGCATTGGTAAGGTTGCTGGCTGGAATCTTGAGTTCAGCTGGGTTAATGGTTGTAACAGAGCCTACTACTGCTTCTCTTCTTTCCTTTCTACCAAAGGCCGTTACGACGACATCTGAAATATTGGAGGCTACTGCCTTTAAAACAATATTCAGCACATGCATGGTGTCGGATGCAATTGTTTGTTGATCTGTGTAGCCAACATAAGAAAATGTAATTGGAGAGCCAGGGGTGACATCTAATACATATTTTCCATGAGTATCCGTAAATGTCCCACTATTCTTTTTTGCTTTGTTTATTACGCTCACTCCTTGTAACTCCCTTCCAGTAGAATCTGTTACGACTCCTGTAATTGTTATTATTTTTTGTTTGCTGGTATTTTGTGCGGAACTCTGAATTGTTAGTAGCAACATGAAAATAAACAGGGAAGACATAATTAGTCTACCTTTTTTAATAGTAAATACGTGAAGGCAATTATTTTGCTTTGTCAGAACAAGCAAGTTGTTTTGGTATCCAAAATATTTCTTGAATAATTTCAGCATTTTCAGTTTGTTTTAATAATTATACAATTTGCTCTTTTTTGATTAATTTGTTTTGTATTATAAAAATGGTGTTTTATTTGAGGTGGATCATTGAGACTTCTGTCTCAAACGCTAATTTTTAATCCTTAGCAAAAGATTTTCTGTGTATTCAATATCTCGCATTTAATATGGTTAGTTTTCTCTATAAAAAGGATTCTCATTATTCTTAATAATTGCCATTTTAGTTTTTTCTTTCGGCCGGTGATTGTATAAACTTGGTATTCAATTGATTTTACATAAAGAACTATTTCCAACTTTTTATTCTCATATTACATTTTACGCAAATTCTCAATTACCTTTAGTTGAGTGATTAAAAATGGATACATATTTTTATTAAGGTTTCTTTTACAGATCGAAGGTATCCTACAGACATTGTATTAAAAATGGCTAATTCGATTATTTTAATGGATTATTCTGTGTTTATTTTTTTTGTTCTGAAGATCGTAGCCATTCTTGTTAAATTTATGTTTTGCCTGATGAGGTGATTTTTTTCGTTTTCACTTAAGAATCTTGCTTTTAATTGTATATATTTTTTGCTTTTGTATTAAGTTATTAATATTTGTTATTATTTTGGCCTTTAATGGGAGATGCTCTAAGTGAGTTCAGAAATTGAAACACTTAATAAAAAATGTCATTTTTCAGGAGAATTGAACAGCAAAATATTAGTAGTTTGAAAAAATATGATTGTTGTAATTGCATTGAAAAATTAATGCAGGATGCATATTATAAATTTAATCCATGGCTACAATTTTTGCTGAATGAGAAATTGTGTATACTGACTTACTTTTTATTTTATTTTTATTTTAAGAATGATTTATTTTACTAAACTCATTGATAAATAATATGGATTGGCTTTCTTTTTCTGTTTTCCTGATCTTTTTATCTTTTACTGCATTATTGGCATGGCATAAGATAAAAAGGCATAAAATTAAAACTGTTAATTCGCTGTTTTTGGCTAACCGTAGCCTTAATTTTATGTTGATTGGAGGGGCGCTTTTGTTTTCCAACATCAATACAGCCACCATAATAGGGGAGAATGAGTTGGTATATACGAATAACATGTCTGTAATGGCATGGGGGCTGACCTCTGTTTTAGCCATGCTTGTTGTGTCAGAATTCTTTATGCCTATTTATTTAAAGACTGGTATAACAACTACACCTGATTATTTGGAGGCTAGATATGATAAAAGTACCAAAAGAGTTGTAACAACTATATTTCTAATAAGTTATGTAGTTAATCTTCTGCCGTCTGTATTGTATACCGGAGCGGTAGCTTTTAATGGTTTATTTAAGTTGTCTGAGGTATGGCATATGGATTATTGGGCTTCTCTGTGGATTATTATTTGGTTTATGGGGCTAGTTGGTTGTCTATATGCTGTTTTAGGTGGTATAAGGGCCATTGCTGTTTCAGATACCTTATTAGGAATCGGCATTTTCGTAGGTGGCATTGCCTTGCCCTATTTTGCGCTTAAATATTTGGGCAATGGCGATTGGCATCAGGGTATTGAATCAATATTAGCAAGTAAGACAAATCATTTAAATAGTATTGGTAGCCAAAGTGATTCCGTCCCTTTTGCTACATTATTTACTGGAATGCTTTTAATGAACCTGTACTATTGGGGCACTGAGCAATATATTGTTCAACAGGTACTTGCATCAAAGGATCTGGCCACTTGTCAAAAGGGAATTGTAGTTGCTTGTTTTGGTAAAATTTTATCTATTTTGATGTTGAATATACCTGGATTAATTGCTGTCCATCTCTTGTTTAGGTTGGATAATACGGCCTCTGTGTTCCCTGCTCTTGTCCGGCTGACTTCCCCGCCATATTTGATAGGATATCTGGCAGCCATTGTTTTTGGCGCCAGTTTGACCACTTTTAATGCGGGCTTAAATAGCGCTTCGACTTTATTTACCTTAAACATATATAAACCCTGGCTAGAAAAAAAGGGGGATCAGATAACAGAAGGACAATTGCTAAAAATGGCCAAACGATTTGAATTATTGGTTTGTTTTTGTGCGGTAAGCATTGCTCCTTTTATCTTTTTTGCCAAGAATGGTTTTTATAATTATGTTCAAACCGTTAATGGCTTTTTCAGTTTACCCATATTTACAATTATTGTAGTGGGTTTCCTTACCAAAAAAGTGCCACCAATAGCAGCAAAATTCGGGTTGTTGTTTTTTACGGTGAGTTATGGTGTATTAGAAACCATATTACCTGTCAAAATCCATTTTTTACACCTTTTGGCGATTTTGTTTGGGATAACATGCATTATTATGTTAATTATTGGTAAGATCTATCCATTGCAAGTTCCTTATAAACAGCAACTTAATAATTTTGTTTCTATTCAGCCCTGGAAAGGACGCCATGTTTTTTCGATTATACTCATTTTGCTTATGTTGGCCATCTTTGTATTGTTTTCACCGTTGGGGATTGCCTCCCAATAGTAGGGACATTAAATCCGATTGTTTCTACGTTCAGGCATTGGTAATTTTAAGTGTTTAAAAAAAATAGGCGGTCTTCAAATGTTTTTTATACTTTTGAGTAGTATAGAGTAGTATAATAGTAATGATCTAATTAAATCGTTACTGATGCAATCTTGGAATTTAATTTTAACGTAATGGAACACCTCTTATAGATGGAAGATGTATTTAAAGAATTTCGTAAACTGAGTAATGTGTTGGATATGTCTAAACATGAACAGTTTATACAAGGTATTTTAAATGCGATTCATAATAAATCGCTTGTACAAGGGGATAAGCTACCTTCAGTAAATGAGTTTATGAAGGAAACAAATTATGCTAGAGAAACGATTGCAAAAGGTTATAAAGAATTGGTTCGCAGAGGAGTTGTAGAATCTAAAAACCGGGTTGGTTTTTTTGTTTCGAATAAAAATGTACAGCAAGAACTTAGGGTTGCTTTAGTTTTGTTTGCTTTTGATACTTTTCAAGAGACCTTCTATAAAACCTTCCGTAATCGCCTGGGAGAAAACATACAGATAGACGTCTTTTTCCATCACAATAATATAATGGTTTTCGAGAATGTCATCGCGTCAATCAGAGGGAAATATGGAATGTATGTTGTAGCGCCGATTCCTAATGAGAAAACTGCAGATATCCTCATGACCTTGCCAATGGATAAGTTTTTGATGATAGATCGGTATGAAAAGCTGGATGTGGACTTTAATTATGTAACTCAAGAATTTAAAAAAGCAAGCTATCTTGCTTTTTCAGAGTTGGCAGACACCATACGGAAATTTAAAAAGATGTTTTATTATCACCGGCCGGCCTCTGATACACCTATTGAAATTTTAAAGGCATTTAATAAATTTGTTCGCGACTTTGCTATTCCTCATGAAATTTGTGCTGAATATATCCCAGGTTCTTTAAAGAAGGGTGGTGTGTATTTTACCATCAATAATACAGAGTTGTGGGCTATGTTGAAAGATTGTAAACTCCAAAACCTTGTTATCGGAAAAGACGTAGGCATTCTGTCACATAACGATGATATTGTAAAAGAGATAATTTGTGATGGAATCACCACTTATTCTACAGATTTTCCGTTAATGGCCAAAAAGGCCGCTGATTTTGTGTTAAATCGCGAACCAATCAGAGAGATCATTCCGACAGTACTCATCAGACGCACCTCCTTATAAATAGTTTTTGATAATTTTTCAATGTCTAATATCTTAGAATGAAGGGATTTTAGGCCTTAAATGGTTGATTGTTAATTTCCTAAATTTTTTTTGGCCGCTTTAACTTTTTCTGTTTACATTTGTGAGTAGGATAGGATAGGATAGGATAGAAAATGTTTAATGCGATCATGATTATCTCAGCCCAAATATGCTGAGTTTGCGGGACTCGTTTAATATTTTAAATTTAGGTTCAATGAATACAAATCAAAATGCAGCGCAACAGCCATTCGAAAGAGCCATTCAGTTTACTAATGATGTATACGTGGATTTTGTAGCTGAAAATTCTTTTGTAAGTCAATTCTTTGTCACGTATCTGGCAAATTTACCTAAAGCCTTTAATCACCACCAGATTTTTCAAAATGGCATAAGTTTTAATATTCTGCTGTATTGCACTAGTGGATGCGGATGGTTCAGCATTGGAGATCGAGTCCATTGCATCAACCCTAATCAATATGTGTTGATTCCTGCAACGGGCTTAAGGGTGGAATATGGTGCGCAAGATGATGGATTTTGGGGTGTTTACATAGCACATTTTGATGGCCAGAATATCCACTCATTCAATGATTCCTTTGGTTTGGATCCGTTTATCTCCCCAACGGATGTAGGGGGCAATCAAAAAGGAATCGATTTATGGGAAGAAATGTATCATTTGCTGAATAAGCCTCGTACTTATTCCAATTATTTACAGGCAAATTTTTGTTTATATCACTTTCTTGGATCTTTTCTATTTCCTGCTCAAGAGGATCAAAAGGATCAGAGTGAACACTGGATCAGTGAAACGGTAAACTACATGAAAAAAATGATTCACGAAAAACTTTCAGTGGAGGATCTAGCGGAACGTCATCATTTGTCCGTTTCTTATTTTTCGTCCTTATTCAGAAAAGCCATGGGTCTTGCACCTTTAGAGTACTTTATTCAATTGAAATTACAAAGTGCCTGTTCCTTACTCAAGGAAAGAGGTCTGAAAGTGAAGGAAGTCGCGGATGCGATTGGTTATGATGATCCTTTTCATTTTTCACGTCTTTTTAAAAAACATATGCGCGTATCTCCATTAGCCTATAAATCCTTGCACAGGTCTGCACAGAGAAATACGGGGGTTCCTACAATTGGCCTGGGGATTAAGCATTCACTAATGGCAGTTTAATAGAAGCAGATAATATAATTATATTTTATAGGTTAGTCCGGGTTGTGGGTTTTTCGATAATGATAAGGTGATACACCCATACATTTCTTAAATAACCTTGAAAAATAATAAGGGTCGTCAAAGCCGAGCTCCTGACATATTATTTTTATGGAGGTTTTTGTGAAATATAAATACTGACAAGACTTTTGAATTTTAAGCTGGTTGAAATAATGGATGGGAGGAAGCCCCATTTTCTTCTTAAATAATAATGCAAAATGGGAGGCTGAAAGTCCTGATTTGAATGCAAGTTCGTCGAGCGTAAGTGACTTAGACAGGTTGTCTTTCATATACTGAATGGATTGACTGATATTGTCATTATCGTAAATATTATGATTTATTTGCTCATGGTAAATGAATCTGGACAGGAAATGTAGAAAATTGAGGTTTGTGATTTCAAGTTGAGCAGTCGTATAATTATGCTCAAACATGGACATGGTCTGATCGAACAAATGGAATATTTGTTCATTAAATGCAAAATGTTTGATCTGCAATTCTTTATTGGACCCGATACTGCGCTTAACAAGAGCCTTTGCGGTTGGTCCATTAAAATGCGCCCAATAAATGGTCCAGGGAGAATCCGCACTGCTATTATACTGATGTTGAGTATTTGGTGGAAGTATAAAATAGGTGTTTGGTGTTAGCTCGTATTGTAAACCATTGATGATTATAGATCCTTCTCCTGTTGCACAATAAATAAATATAAAATCGGGGGCCCCTTCCGGCCTGTGGATTTTATGGTGTTTGGCATTAGGATAGTAACCAATTGCCGTTAGATAAAATTGTTGGATTAGTTTGTTTTGCGCCTCTTTTGTTTGTATATCTGGAGGTAATACGATTCTTTTCTGACCGATAAATCCCTCCTCCAATGACGGAAATGGGGAATGTTGATGATTAATCATATTGTCCTTGTTTATGCTTTATAAATTTACATTTATTTGTTCAAAGATGGGGTATTATTTGGTATGAAAATGAAAGTTTATGATGCATCATGTTTAAATGCTATTGCTTTTTTACCAATAATGCGCAATTTATGTTCTTAGAGACTGCAAGGCTGAATGTGAAAAGATGATTTTTCTAAATAATTGCTGCCAGTGACTTCTAAGTCAATTTGCTTGTGAATAATAGGCGCTAGTTATAACGAAGTAATATCATATTTAAATACTTAAAGAAAACCAACAATTGAGGGCTTTATGCCTAGGACAGGTTTTATAATAATTTGAAAACTCAACCGGGCCACAATTTTGATTTGGTTTGATGCGGATTTTCTAAATAAGCAAAATATCCATCCTTTTTATTGAAATATCCATTTTATTGTTTAATTGAAGGAGGTAGTTTTGTCAAACATTCCTAAAAAGCGATTAATTATATGATGCCTCTATTTGTGGATAGGGGCAGGCTGATTATTTATTCCTTCACTTATAGATTATATCATGAAATATCTAAGCAATCCTTGTAAAAACAAGATTCGGATTATTGCATTTCAGAAAGGCTTTTTTTTAATGACGCTGATTTTACTTTGCTCGTTAATAGGTTATGGACAGAATGCTATGACAGTTCAAGGAATTGTCACTAATAAAGATTCGGGACTGCCAATAGATGGCGCTTCGGTGATGATAAAAGGTACAACTAAAGGCACAATAACTGACGACCAGGGACATTATAAGATTACAGTTAATAATGATGCGACTTTGGTGTTCTCTTATGTTGGCTTTGAAACATTGGAAAAGCCAGTTACTGGACTGGAACAATTAAATGTTTCGCTGGTTAGTGTTTCTGGTACGATGGATGTTGTGGTAGTAGCTGGAGCTATTATGAAAAAAAGTGATTTGACCGGAGCGGTGGCAACTATTTCTGCTGATCAAATTGCTGCTACACCAACTACTGACATCAATCAGGCGATTCAAGGCAAATTGCCAGGCGTTTATGTCAAATCCAGTGCTCAACCAGGTAGTGGTGCAAGCATTCAGATCCGTGGTATAAATTCGATCCAATATGGGACGAGCCCGATTTTTGTCGTTGATGGTACCATTATCGATGGGGGTATAACACGCTAAATCCAGATGATATAGAAAGTGTAACTGTTTTAAAAGACGCTTCTGCGACTGCTATTTATGGCTCTAGGGGGCCAATGGTGTTGTTTTGGTGACCACAAAATCTGGGCATAGAGGTGTAGGTAAAGTCTCTTATGATAGTTGGGTCGCATGGGACTCATTTAGCAAAAAGCTGGATTTAATGAATGGGCATGATATTTTTGATTTACGTGTGGATGCTTATGCTAACGCCTACATGGACAAAAACCCGGATGCGGATCGCCAGGATTATATTAATCGTTATTTATTAAGTGATAGCTCTATTGCCTTTGGTGCTTATGAATTAGCTGCTTACAGGAATGGAGATTCTTATGACTGGCTGGACAGGGTAACAAGAACTGGTTTTAAACAAAATCACACCATCAGTTTTTCCGGTGGGACTGAAAAAGGGACTTATTTGGTTAGTTTAAATTATACGGACCAAAATGGATTGATGCAAAAGTCAGATTATCAGCGTTATAGCGGTCGAGTTAATTTAGAACAAAATGTAAAATCATGGTTAAAGATTGGCACCCATACAACTTTTTCAAAAACGACGGAAAATGTAGTAGATGGTAGTGTCTTTAGTGCTGCACTTGGCGCAAATCCACTTTTGGCTATAGATACAACAGATCTTGCCTACCTTAAATGGTCGGATATTAAAAACCAGGATCAATATAATCCCTTACTGAGTCTGAATATTTTAAATAAACAATATTTGACTCGTGTGCTTTCCAGTAACTATATTTCTGTTACGCCTGTAAAGGATTTGGTTCTAAGATCAACCTTCTCCATTGATAATATGGACCAGCAGCAATATAAATATGTTCCTGCACATACTGGTCAAGACTTACGTAACAGTTACCACGGCAGTGCTGAACATTATAAGAGTGAAACCTTGAACCTTCAGTGGGACAATACGGCTACCTATGATTTGCATATGGGTGCCCACAGGCTGAATCTGCTAGGCGGTATGTCTATTCAGAAAAACACAAGTAATTATAATGATATTCAAGCACATGGCTTCCCCAATGATGATTTTGGGTATAAATTTCTCAATGGCGCCTATTCTAAAGACCAGACAGTCTTAGCCTCTGATTTTGTTACCACTTCATTAATGTCCTTCTATGCAAGAGCTGATTATAATTATGATCAGAAATATTTTGCAACCGCCACTGTGCGTTATGATGGTTCTTCTAAATTTGGACCGGATCACAAATGGGGGACTTTCCCCTCTATTGCCGTTGCCTGGGATATGGCTAAGGAGGATTTCATGAACGATTTTAATTGGGTTAATCAATTTAAGATCAAGGCAGGTTATGGAATTGCTGGCAATCAGAATATCCACAATTATGCCATGTATAGCTTGTACAGGCCAACTACGACAAATGGTCAGTTTGTTTATGTATCTGATGGTCGTTTGGGCAACCCTGATCTGCAATGGGAACGCCAAAAACAATTAAACCTTGGGGTAGATATGAGCTATTTGAATAATAGATTGAATGCTTCTTTTGATTATTTTAAGATCAATAACAGCAATCTATTGATGAATAAAACACTTTCTACAGTAACTGGCTTTACCAATACGGTTGCAAATGTTGGAGAATTAACCAATAAGGGAGTTGAATTCTCACTGGATTATGCCATACTCAAGGGTACTGGTTTAAACTGGAATGTGAATTTCTCCATATCCTCTTCCAAGAACAAGGTTACCGCACTTTATGCAGATGTGGATGCAATTTACAATAAGGGTGGTTACACAGGCGTAGAGATTCAGCCAACTGGAAATCTGTTTTTGGGTCAGCCAGTAAATTCGATCTATTTATATAAATTTAAAAAGATCGCGCAAGCCTCTGATATGGATCAGATTAAAAACGTAGATTATGGCGGACGGACAATCCACCCCGGTGATATAATTCCAGAGGATCTGGACGGTAATAATATCATTGATGATAATGACCGCACGGTCGTAGGGACACTGGATCCTAAATATTATGGTGGATTTGGTACAACACTTAGTTATAAAGGCTGGGCGTTTAATGCATTTTTTAATTATTCTGAAGGTGGCAAACGAATCAGCTATTTGTATAACAGCCTGATTGGATCCACGGGCATGAGTGCTGCATCCGATGATTTATTAAATCGCTGGACGCCGGAAAATACCAATACCCTGATCCCAAGAGTTGCTTATGGGGAGTCCGTTTACTCTTATGGAAATGTAGACCTGGGTGTCCAGGATGCTTCATTTATCAGATTAGCCACCTGTACATTTTCCTATACCTTCAGCAGTAAGTTAAGACCCAGTTTTTTAGATAACCTTCGACTTTATATTTCAGGTACCAACCTTCTACTTTGGACAAAGGATAAAGGTTTTGATCCAGAAACAGGTGATGACTATCCTAATTCAAAGTCCATTGTGGTCGGATTAAATCTGGCGTTCTAATTCCATTCATTCTAAACACGTAATCATGAAACGGAACATAATACCATATAGTTTATTTATTGCATTGTTATTTGGGTGTATCTCCTGCAATAAGTTCTTAGACAGGGAACCAGAAACAGCATTGACTCAGCAACAGGTATATTCCAAACTGGAGAATATCGAGCCTTTGTTGTCAGGTCTATTGACTAATTGGCGGGATATTCATAAGGATAGAGGTGGGTTCGTCTTCCAATTGGGTACAGATGAGACTCAGCAGGGTGCTTATCAGGTCATGACTGATCCGGATCAGTCTGCTTTGGATAAATATGGCAGCTATCTAGCCGCAAGCAACAATGCTTTAACCGGCCAGTGGAATCCACGTTGGCCAATTGTATCGGCCGCTGCCCAGGCAGTTTTTGCCTTGGAAAACCTCAAAGACAGTTCCAATGGAGGAAAACGAAAAGAACTTCTGGGTGAGGCGAGCTTTATCAGGGCTGCAATGATGTTTGAACTGACGCAGTATTGGGGTCGCATTCCCATAATTGATGCTGCAAAATTGAATGAACTGGGTACAGGAAGGCAGCCGCTGAAGGATATTTATACTCAAATTACGACGGATCTGACTACCGCGGTAGAGGATTTACCCGAGACACAGGCGGATAAAAAGAATATTACAAAATATGCGGCCCTATCTTTATTGGGTAAGGTCTATTTGTATGCACCTGATTCTTCTGGATTTAGGGATTTCAATAAGGCTGCAGGCTATTTTAAACAGGTAATTGATTCACATAAATATCAGTTGGTGGCCAATTTTGCTGACTTATTTGATCCTTCCAAACCCAATTCGACGGAATCTATTTATGAATTTCAGTTTAATAACGTATATCCAGATAATAATCAGATCCAATGGCAGATGGGTTCAAGGGCGCTCGCAAATATTGATGGCAATTGTTATTTTGGAGGTTATGATTTATTGGTGCCGACTAAATATTGTTATAGCGATAAGAAAGACGGGGGGATTTGGGAAACTGGTGACGTCAGAAAGGATGCAAGTATACGGTATGATTTCACCTATCATGACAGTATACATCCAACCATTCCAGCAGGATTTGGCGGAGATGAATTGGATCCACACGTAAAAAAATATGAAGATCCAAGAACGCAGGGTGTATTAAGTTTCTGGTATTCAGGAAAAGATGTTTTTTACTTGAGATATGCGGATATTTTATTGAACTATGCTGAATGTCTGAATGAACTCGGCAATACGGCTGATGCTGTAGCGATTGTCAATGATCAGGTTCGCAAACGTGCCTTCGGTGGTACGCTCCCCGATGCAGACCGTTGGAGTGCATCGATGAGTCAAGAGGAATTCAGGACGCAGATATTGGATGAAAGAATGCGGGAATTGTGTTTTGAGGGTTGGAGAAGAATGGATTTGATTCGTTCTGGAAAATTTGTTGATTTGATCAAAGCAAGAAACAAGTGGGCCAAGGAAAGTGGTACCATTCAGACCTATAATGAACTATATCCTATTCCATTAACAGAAATACTTCAAAATTCAGATATTCCAGATACTGACCAAAATCCTGGCTATAACCATTAATATTTATGGAAATAATAAAAGAACGGTGGGGTACGCTGTTAGGAAATGATATTTATCTATATACGCTTAAAAATGCCGCCGGCAGCATCGTTCAATTGACCAATTATGGGGCCAGGATTGTCAGGATAAAAGTGCCTGATAAAATGGGATGTATTGAAGATGTCGTATTAGGTTTTGATACATTGACGGCTTATTTGCAGGATAAGCAATATATGGGTGCTACTATTGGAAGATTTGCCAATAGAATCGCAGATGCCAGGTTCAAGTTGGATGATCAAATTTGGACATTGGAAGCCAATGAAGGGAAAAATAGTAATCATAGTGGGGGGTCAGGTTTTGATCACCGCGTGTTCGGGGTTACAGAAATCTCAGAGAATACGCATTTAAGTGAACCAGGTTGTCAAGTGATATTTAGCCTGGAAGATAGGCATGGCAATGGTGGTTTTCCAGGAAACCTTCAATTGAAAATAACATACTGTTGGGCGGAGCAAAGTGATAAGTTGGCAATTCATTATGAGGCAAGATCGGATCAAAAAGGTATTCTTAATCTAACCAACCACAGCTATTTTAACCTTTCAGGCAGGATGATGGGAATTGATCCTTCTATGAATTGCCTGGGGCACCACTTAGAAATAAATGCACGGAAGGCATTGGAGGTCTCTGATGATTTTATCCCGACCGGCAGGAGGATCCCCGTGGAGCACGAGGAGGTGTCTGGACTTATTTTTAACCAGTGCAAGGGGAGAAAAGACGCAGTAAGACCTGCATTTATGGCTGAAAGTAGGAAGGATTCGTGGCAGGCTCATAAAGAATTTATACAACCAGAGATATTTCGACATTTTGAAGGGATTAATTGTTGTTTTGAATTAAAGGCTGAAGATAAGCCGCTGGCGTGCAGGTTAATATGTGACGAAAGTGGCAGGCAATTGGAAGTGGAGACAAGTTATCCTGGTTTACTGGTTTATACAGGTGACGGTCTTACAAGTGAATTGCCGGGTTATATTGGTCGGTGCTATAAAGGTTTTGATGGTGTAGCCCTTGAGTGCCAATATTATCCAGACAGTCCAAATCAAATGGGTTTTCCTCCAGCGATTATTGAAAAAGATAAACCATACAAGGAATTTATAATTTTTAAATTTTCTGTGGAAAGTAAATCAAATTAACACTTAAAAGGGATTATTGAGATTCGGTAATTATGAAGCATTTAATTCGTCAATTTGGCAAAAGCAGAAAGGTATTGGCTGTACTTGAGCTATCCAGTTCTTTAGGGAAAACGCTTTGCTTAATAGGGGGTGTTTTAATCTTTTCGTTTCAATCGAAGGCTAGATTAATTATGCATTCCGCTCCTCACCCCGCACAAATAATACAAGCTCCAGTTGCCAAACAATTTAAACTTCTGTCTCCTGATAAGAATTATCGTCTCTTAATTAATATTAATAAGAATGTGACTTATCAGCTTTTCTATAAAGGGACTAAGGTGCTCAGCTCTCCTGGTATTAGCTTGGCATTATCAACAGGAAGTACACAAAGCGTTTTAGGTAAGAATGCACAGGTAATTAAAAGTAATTATAAAAAGGTCGCCAATACGGTCTACCCTGTGTACGGGGATTTTGATCAAATTGCTGATCAATATAATGAATTGACCATTGATTTTACTGAAAATTACAGTCTTGTATTTCGGGCTTATAATCAAGGAGTTGCCTATCGATTTAAAACAGATTTTACTGATTCACTTAAAGTATTGGGAGAAAAAACAGACTTTCAATTGGCTGGAGATGCATCTGCGGACATTGCAATGACTGATAATCTGACAGCCTGGGAATTACCCTATCATACCTATCCTTCCATTGGAGACATTCCGGATAGCATGCGTGCAATTACACCGGCATTATTCACGCTAAAGCAACCATCTTGCAGAATAATAATTACGGAGTCAAATGTTAGGTCTTATCCAGGAATGTATTTACGCAGAAAAGGCAATCTGCTTTGTGGATATTGGGCGGCTTATCCTAAAAAGACGGTTATGGGAAGCTGGGGAGATTTTGTATCCGTCGTAAAAGAAAGGGAAAACTATATAGCGAAAACACCAGGAAAGCATGCCTTTCCGTGGCGCGTTTTGATTGCCACAAATAATGATGGCAGCCTTTTGACCAATAAACTAATTTATTTATTAGCGGATTCAGATAAATTGAAAGACACTAGGTGGATTAAACCGGGCAAAGCTACCTGGGAATGGTGGCATGATGCAATACTTCCCGGAGTAGAGCTGCCTTCAGGTATGAATAACCGCAATACAGCTTTATATAATTATTATGTTGATTTTGCGGCAAAAAATGGATTGGAGTATTTGATGATTGATGCTGGTTGGTCAAATGTTTATGATGTTAAGCGGCCAAATCCTAAAATAGATATTAAAGAAGTCATCAACAGGGCAACATCAAAGCATGTGGGTGTATTTCTTTGGTGTGTTGCCAGTTCCTTGCTTAAAGACCTTCCTGGTAATCTGGATTATTTGGCTGGTCTGGGTATTGCTGGATTAAAAGTTGATTTTTTTGACAGAGATGATCAGGTAGCCGCTAAGTGGATGGAGCAAATAGCAGCAGAGGCAGCTAAGCGCCACCTGCTGATTGATTTCCATGGTTGTACCAAACCGTCTGGACTGGAGCGTACCTATCCAAATATCGTTAATTATGAAGCTGTCCGGGGAGCTGAGTGTGATAAATGGGATACAACAGCTAACCCTAACCATCATTTGACGATACCTTTTATTAGGATGCTTGCAGGCTCAATGGACTATACACCTGGTGCATTGCGCAACAAGACTAAATCGGCTTTCAAACCCATAGGTGCAGGTCTGCCCTCCGCTATGGGTACCAGGTGTCATGAACTTGCTATGTATGTGATCTTTGACCAGCCGCTGGCCATGTTATGCGATGCGCCCAGCGCTTATGAAAAGTCGGGTGAAGTACTGAAATTTCTTGCAGCTGTACCCACAACATTTGATGATACCAAAGTATTGGCAGGGTCACTGGGCAATTTTGCAGCGCTTGCCAAGCGTTCGGGAAATCGTTGGTTTGTTGGAGCTATGACGAATTGGGATCCACGGGATTTGCTAATAGATCTTTCCTTTTTGCCTAAAGGGAAAAAATTTGTTGCGACGATTTTAAAAGATGGGCCAAATGCCAATCAGGATGCGACAGACTATGTGGTGCAAAAGATGGAAGTGAGTAGGAGCACAAAATACAAAATCCATCTGGCATCAGGCGGTGGTACTGCCATAATTATTGTTCCCTCAAACTAAAATATATTTTTAGTATTTTAATATTAATGTATAACCAGACGCTGTAATAGCTAATTAAAAAATATATGATGAATAAAAAAATCCATTTTCACTTTTTGCCTGTGTTATGCATGCTGCTTTCTGTTGTCAGCGTAAAGGTGTCTTTTGCGCAAAATGGCGATAATGGGAAAAACAGAACAGAGAGTGTTCAATTGATTCCCATCGAGACAGCACACAGTGCGACCGTATTTGAAGTAGGTAAAGACAACCGCCTGCATATGGTATATCTGGGCAGCAAATTACCTGAAAATAAAGAATATAATCAGATTATTGGTCAATATCGTCAGGGAACGGACTATTCAGAAGTATCAGATGTTGTTTACCCCGCTTCAGGAAGTCAAAATCTTTTTGAACCAGCCATTTCTGTCAGACATGCAGATGGAAATCAGTCGTTGGATTTAAAGTTTGTAAGTGTGCAAACAAAACAAATGGATAAAGACATTAAGTTGACAGAAATTATACTTAAAGATGAAGTATATCCATTTGAAGTTCATTTATTCTATAAGACTTATTTTGCAACAGATGTGGTGGAAACCTGGGCCGACATTATGCATGAGGAAAAAGGCTCTGTGAGGATGGATAAATTTGCTTCGGCAGGGCTTTATCTGAGAGGTAGTAAATTTTGGTTGACGCATTATCATGGTGATTGGGCTAAAGAAATGAGGCCGGAGCAGACCCTGATTACACATGGCATAAAAACCTTAGACTCCAAATTAGGGAGTAGAGCAGATTTGTTTCAGCCACCGGTTTTTATGATTGCACTGGGTCAGAAGGCTAGGGAAGATGCTGGCAAAGTTATCTACGGATCCCTTGAATGGAGTGGTAATTTTCGGGTGGATCTTGAACTCGATAATCTAAATAATTTAAGGGTCATTCCTGGCATCAATAACTACGCCTCTTCTTTTGACTTACCAAAGGATAGTTTATTTACGACTGCAAAATTTTTGTACACTTTCTCTGATAGAGGGCAAGGACAAGCCAGCAGGCAATTACAAAGATGGGCCAGAGATAACAAAATCCTTGATGGCAATGGGCAAAGACTTACTTTATTGAATAACTGGGAGTCGACTTATTTTGACTTTAATGAAGACAAACTGCGTTCTCTTTTAAAAGACACAAAAAGTCTTGGTGTAGACTTGTTTTTACTGGACGATGGATGGTTTGGGAATTCATATCCGCGTAATAATGACCATGCGGGGTTGGGCGATTGGCAGGCGAATCGTAAAAAGCTGCCCAATGGGATTGCAAGCCTTGTGAAGGAAGCCACCAATATGGGGGTTAAATTTGGTATTTGGTTAGAGCCAGAAATGGTGAATCCAAAAAGTGACCTATATCACCAGCATCCTGACTGGGTCCTTAAGCAAGCAAAAAGGCCGGAATATTATTTCAGAAATCAACTGGTACTGGATTTAACCAATCCTGCTGTTCAGGATTTTATATTTCGCATAGTGGACACATTGTTTACACAGAACCCTGGTCTGGCTTACATAAAGTGGGATTGTAATGCGGTAATTTATAACGCATATTCTTTGCATGAAAGTCAGCAGGGGCGACTATATATCGATTATGTGCAGGGGTTATATAATGTGCTCAAGCGGATCCGAGCTAAATATCCTAAAATACCGATGATGTTGTGCTCTGGTGGTGGTGGACGCGTAGATTATGGTGCGTTGCAATACTTTACAGAATTTTGGCCTAGTGATAATACGGATCCACTGGAACGAATTTATATGCAGTGGGAGTATTCTTATTTCTATCCAGCTATTGCTACTGCCAATCATGTAACCAACTGGGGAAAACAGCCACTGAAGTACCGGGTAGATGTTGCTATGATGGGCAAAATGGGTTTTGATATACCTGTTCATGATTTGAGTGCCCCTGATTTGAACTTTTGCCAGGCCTCAGTAGTTAATTATAATAAGATAAAGGATATCATTTGGCATGGGGATCAATATCGTTTGCAAAGCCCCTGGACAAATGATGTAGCCAGTTTAATGTATGTAGATCGTGATAAAATGCATGGGGTTATCTTTAATTACCTGGTAAATGCACGCTATGGATCAGGAAGCCATACGCCAATCAAATGGAAAGGATTGGATCCTAATCGTAAATACCGAATTCGGGAAATTAATCTTTACCCCGGAACCACCTCAACCCTCAAGGGGGATGATGTTTTAAGTGGTGATTTTTTAATGACCATTGGCTATAATCCCAAGGTGGACGCATCAAGGTCAAGTGTGATATTGGTTGCCGATGCGGTTCAATCCTGATATTTGGATAAGCAGTAAATAGAAAGTGATTCATTTAAAAGATTCTTTAAATTGATTTTTATGGAAAATTATAATAGAACAGATGGATTTGAAGGTGAAAAAATGATCGATTTACCAGAAGCCGTATGTGAAGCCTTTTGTCAAAAGACACCGGCTTTCAATCAATTCTATATTACACATATAGGGTATTTTCCAAATGCAAAAAGGCATTATATTCAAAGAGCTAATGGATGCAAGGACAATATTTTAATTTATTGCCTGCATGGAAAAGGTTATTGTTCCATCGGCAGTCATCATTTTGATATTTTGCCCAATCAGTACCTTATTTTGCCTGCGACTTCCGATATATTGACCTATGGTGCTGATAATGAAGAGCCTTGGACGATTTATTGGGTCCATTTTACCGGACCCAATATTGAATTATTCAACCAGTCTTTAGAAATTTTTGGTTATAGGGGCCCCGTTACTTTAGCGCTCAACAAAAGAGGCCTGTCTGTATGGGAAGAGATGTATAATTGCTTAACCGGTGGGTTCAGTATTGATAATCTGAGACATGCAAATTTGTGCCTCCATCATTTTTTGGCCTCATTTTTATATCCTGAGCCGATTAATAATCAAAATGAGGACCTTAATTGCATTGAAGCAATTATTGGTTATATGGAGAAAATGATTGATTCCCGGCTTACCGTAGAGGAGATGGCAGCGCGGTTGCAGTTATCTGCTTCTTATTTTTCTACTATTTTTAAAAAAGCGACGGGTATGCCTCCTATGGATTATTTTATCCAATTAAAAATGCAGAAAGCCTGTCAATTATTATATTTGGAAAATATGAAGGTGAAAGATGTTGCGGAGGCAATAGGCTATGAGGATCCTTTTTATTTTTCTAGACAATTTAAAAAACATATGAAAATATCTCCGGTTTTGTATAAAGAAGCCTCAAGGCGACATTTGGCATAATCCTTCGATATTTTTATTGTTTATAAGTTACTTAAACTATTTCTTATGGAAGCTAATATCATAAAAAGTAATCGGGGGATTTTATCTAGGTTCCCGTTTAGTTTAAATCGTAAAAGGATAAAAGGAAGCGGCAAGCAGTTAATGACATTTTTTGTCGTTTTATTTTTATTCTTATCTTACTGTGGTATGGCAAGTCCATTACCAGGTAATAGAGATACTGTACTTAATATATCTTTTGGGACTAAAAACAAGATTGTTTACCATTTTGCCACAGGGAAATATGATGCATTGTTTTCGGGCGGTATTCAAATGATGCAAGCAGGAGCAATAGTGGGAGGTATAGACACCACTGGAAAAGTGAATACTTTGTTTGAAAGTACCAATACGACCTATCGTAACTTTACCAAATCCAGGACTAAAACCGCCTATGGGCCAGCGACTGTTTACTGTATTTACAGGAAGGACAAGACTGGCGTAATATTAGAACAAGCGTTTACGACTTTTAAGGATAAGAACTATTTTCTGGCCAGAACGAAGGTGTATCAATGCGGCCGTTCAATAAATTATTGCAGTCCTCTGGTAAATGCTAAAGTGTCACTGAACTGGGGAGGTGATAATTATGGCCTTCATAGCCCATTTGATAATGATATGTGGGCGACTTATGAAACCGAGCGTTTAGACTCCCTTAAATTTACCAGTAGTGAGGTATCGGTTATATTTAATGAGAATAGAAAGGGTCTTGTGGTTGGTTCGTTGGAGCATAAAGTCTGGAAATCTGGTATTTATTTGCAGGGTAATTCGGCCAGATCTTTCCAATTGACTGCTTTTGGCGGGTATACCGATCAGAAGCTGACTCATGATCTAAGGTCGCACGGGACGGTAGAGTCCGAGCAGGGTATAATCTCTTCTCCCCTTATAATGGTAGGTTATTTTGATGACTGGCGCAGCGGTATGGAAATTTATGGCTCCAATAATAAATTGACAGAGCCACCAGTCATAGCACCATGGAAAGGCGCTACTCCAGTAGGATGGAACAGTTGGGGCGTATTGCAGGATAAAATAGATTTGCCCTCTGCCAAAGGGGTTATTGATTTTTTGCTGATTCATGTAAGCTATATAGAACAAAAGATCATAAATTGTTTATCGATCTTGATTCTTTTTGGGATCGAATGATAGAAGGTGGATTAGATGGGAATAGCGATAAATTAAAGGCTTTTGTAAGTTATTGTAACGCTAAGGGGTTTGAGCCTGGGATTTACTGGGCCCCCTTTACTGATTGGGGTAAACAGGGTGATCGTAAAGTTGAAGGGTCTGATTACAGCTATAAGGATGTATGGACTTATATTAATGGGAAGCCGCTGGATGTGGATGGTGGCCGTGCGATGGATCCCACCCATCCTGGAACGCGTGCACGGATTGTAAAATATATTGAGTTTTTTAAATCTCTGGGTTTTAAAATGATCAAAATAGATTTTCTGGGCCATGCTACTTTAGAGGCAGATCATTATTATGACAGTCGTGTTACAACAGGGATGGAGGCTTTTTGTAATGGCATGACATTTCTGGATAGTGTGTTGGATAACAAAATGCTGACCTACGCCGCAATCTCTCCGAATCTGGCAACGGCTAGATATGTTCACATGAGACGAATTGCGTGCGATGCTTTCAAATCGATCGCCGAAACAGCTTATACTTTAAACAGTGTAACCTATGGCTGGTGGCAAGGCCACATGTATGATTTTATGGATGCCGATCATGTGGTTTTTAAGGACGCGTCAATTGGTGAGAATCGTGCAAGACTTGCATCAGCTGTTGTAACAGGAAGCCTGATAACAGGAGATGATTATAGCAAACGAGGTCCTTGGCGCACTACCGCAATGAAGTTATTGCAGAACAAGGACTTGTTGGCTATTGTCGGTAAGGACGGTAAGCCTTTTAGACCGGTGGTATTAGAAAAGGGCAAAGCACCCAGCAATGTTTTTGAAAAACGAATGGGTAATAAATTGTATTTGGGCGTATTTAATTACGGAGAAAATAAGACGACAATGAAATTATCCCTTTTGAGGCTGGGGATAAAAAGTCCAAAATCCAGTAAGATGATTATGGGGCCGTCAACAGCCAAGGCTGATTTTTCAGATGGGCAGGTGTCCATACAGTTGCCTGGTAAGGATGCAGCAATTTTTTGTCTGGATTTATGACCCATTTAGTGGTGCTGATTAGTCTTGTGAATGTTTTGATTTTCTCCAAATAAATAAGGGACTTTTTTGCACTTTTTTTATTCAAATCCACCCTTTCTCAATAGCCAGGGAAACCAGCTCAATCATGCTCTTAGCACCCGTTTTTCTTAAAATGTTCTTGCGGTGTGTGGCCACGGTTTGAGGACTGATAAAGAGTTGCGCTGAAATCTCATCCGAAGTTTTGCTTTGGGCAAGCAGACGGATAATTTCTATTTCACGGATACTCATACTGATTTTGTCTATATTAATATCTTCGGGTAGTTTATGGAGGAATTTTTTCCGACAGTTAGAAATCGCCAGATTTAAAGTAATCAATAGGTGATCCTTATCAAAAGGTTTGGTTACATAGGCAAACGGGGAGGCCAGTTCTGCCTCTTTCATCGTTTGTAAATCGTTGTAAGCTGTCAGGAAAACAACGGGAATACTAGGGTCTACATATTCTTTTACAAAGGTGATTCCTGAAATTTTATCTTTAAGGTTAATGTCACATATTAGAGCCGTATAGTTTTCGGAGCGTACAAGGGTAATGGCATCTGTTGGGTTTAAAGCAATATCTGTATCATATCCATTATTATCCAAATGCATTTTGATGCCATGGGCAATAATGGTCTCGTCCTCCAGTATTAAGATTTTACTTTTCATTATTTTTAGTTTGGTTGGCGAAAGTAAGGCTGATTTCAGCCAGACAGGAATGGCTGAAATCCAGGATACCATTCAGTTCCTTTGCCAGAAATTTGACTAGATTGACACCCATTTTTTCGTTGCTATCCTCATTGGTGGCGACTTTAAAACCGGTCCCATTATCTTTATAAATAAATTGGAGTTTATCCGCTTGCCGAGTAAGGTGAATGCTAATTTCTGGCTGAGCAGTTTGCCCAAAAGCATGTTTGATTGAATTGGTAATGAGTTCATTTAGAATTAGCCCCAAATATGTCAGCTTTTCAACGGGATATTTGACAGGGCTTAAACTGGCTGTTAAAGCAATCGGTTTGCCAGAAAAGGCAATTATTTCGCTGGCCAGTTGTTGTAAGAACTGATCGATGCGGATTTCTTCCTTTTCTTCTGTATTGGTCAGAATATCATGTATCCTGGAAACCGTAAAGATTCTGCTCTGTAATAGCTTGAGTTTACTTTTTGCCTTGGGATTGGCAATGCTGAGATCCTGGATATCAATTAGGCTGGTAATGATCTGTAGGTTGTTTTTTACCCGGTGGTTAAGCTCCCGCATCAAAAAGGTGATATTCTCCTTCTGTCTTTCAGACAGGGCAAGTGATTCATTGAGCTCTTGATTGCTTTTTTGTAGTGCGGAGGTCCTATCTTCGACCATTGTCAATAGTTTTTTATTGACCAATTTTTGTCGGTAGCTTTTATACATAAAAACACCCAGAATGATTATTAATAGGGTGGCTGCTAGCAGTACCTTAAACCAGAGACTTTTGTACCAGGGTCCTTTAATAATGACTTTCAGTGAAGTAGCGGCACCCCACACGCCATCATTATTGCTGCCCCTGACTTTAAAAGTGTAATTGCCCGGATCAAGATTGGTATAGGTCGTACTTCTGAAATCGGTAACATTGCGCCAATCTTTATCAAAACCTTCCAGCATAAATTGATAGAGATTCTTATTGGCCCAGAGATAATTTAAGGCGGTATATTCAAAACTAATGACATTCTGGTCATGCGATAAAATTAACGCTTTGAGGTAAGGCAAGTTTTGGGCAATAGATTTGCCGAATACCTGTATATCTTCAATAACTGTTTTGCCCACCTGTTTATTTGTATAAATTGTGCGTGGATCGAAAAAGTTAAATCCATTCATGCCACCAAAATAGAGGTTGCCCTGATCATCCTTATAGGCTGCTTTACCATTAAATTCATTATTTTGTAATCCGTCCGTTTCAGTGTAATTCCTGAATCTGTTGGTGGCCGGGTTATATCTGGAGATGCCATAATTGGTTGAACACCAAATGTTGCCATTGTCTTCAGCTAGCACTCCGTAAATAAAGTCATTGGGCAAGCCCGAGGCTTTTGTATAGGATATGGTGGAATCCGTATGTGGGCTGATCCTGTTCAATCCCTTGGCGGTTCCTACCCAGATATTTCCCGATGGATCTTCAGTGATGTCAAAAACCCGCTCATTAGAAAGATTGTGCAAGTGCTGGATGGAATCCCCCTTGATTTTATAAATACCGTCATCACTGCCGATCCAGATGTTGCCCAAGTGATCTTTAAAACTCGTTCTGGAGCGTACCAGTGTATTTTTATTTAAAGTCAGTTTTCTGACCGCCTGAGTGTGCACGTTGAATGCGAATATGCCATTTGACCAGGTGTGCACCCAAATAAAGTCCTTGTCAATGGGTGTTACCTGTATGACATCTTTGTCTTCGATTGGGATGATAACCGGTATAAAACCGTCCTTTTCAGGATCATACCTGACAAGTCCCTGTCCAAATCCTCCTCCCCAAATCGTTCCATTGGCATCTTTTGCCAGGGTATATTCCAGTGCACTGCTGGGATAAAATTTATATAATTGGGTTTGCAGGTTATAACTTGCAAACCCAAACTCTGTTGCCATCCAAAGTCGGTTGCCTACTCTGAGAAAGTTAAAAATGCTGATAAAGTCTTGTCTGGGGGCGTCCGGGGTTTTGATGCGTAATGGTGTAAATTTCTTGTACCTAGGATGGTAGTAGAAGACACCCCGTCCATTTGTACCCAACCAGAATCCACCTTGTGGATCCTTTAATATTTTTTTGACTTCAGCAGATAAATTCTCTTTTTGAAGATTCTGGAAAACGATTTTTTTTACCTGCTTTTGCTGATTCAGGATATATCCATGATTAATAGCGGACAGAAAAACAGCTGGCTGGCCGTCCTGGGTCTCCCAAGGCTGAATGGAGGTGATTTCTGGCAGATGTAAATCCTTAAGCGCCAGGCTAATTGATTGGGTTTTGCTATTAAGCCAGTAAAGCCTGTTTTCCGTGGCTATTAAGTAAAGATCTGTAGAATAGGGATAAATACTATTAATGGTGGCATTTGTAAGGAGTTTATATGCGGATCTGGTTTGTATTGACCTTTTGGCAATATCCAGCAATAATAAACCGTGATTATTGGTGCCTATAAGCAGTTGATCTTCGTTGAGTTGGCTACAGGAGGTAATAAAGTCATTTTTGGCATTAGCAGGTAGGGGTATAATTGTAAACTTTTTGGTGTGCCTGTCGAATAACAAACAATTCCCATTGGTTCCCAGTAGTAAGTAGGTGTTGTCAATGGGGTATAACAGATTGGTGTATTTGGTATAAGGGTGTAGATTAAAGTCCAACTGGTCCAAAAAATTGATAAATTTATTTTTTTTGGGTAGGTAAGCTACAAGAGAATGTGAGTCGGTTGCCAGCCAGAGTGTATCCTTAGCATAATACATCGCGCGGATATGGTCATCAATTAAATCGCCAACTTTATCGCCAGCCATATAGGTTTTCATGGAATAGCCATTGAACCGATTCAGTCCGTTTTCGGTTCCTATCCATAGATATCCAAGACTGTCGAAGTCCATGGCCAAGGCATTTAGCTGAGATAGCCCCTGCTCCTGGCCGTAGGTAAAAACAGAAAAAGTGTCCGATTTGAGCGCCTGAGCAGGACCATTTTGGTAAAATATGAGTAGGGAAAGCAGTAATATGGTTACACGACAGCGCATCGTTATCATTTTGATAAAGATAATAAATTGTAGGGGGCCTAAAATACCCTCAGGAGGGTATTTTTTAAACCCGGACCTTGGTTAACTTGCATGCAGTTAGAAATTGATGGAGGCGTTAAAGCCATTGAGAATGCTTTTGATGAATATATTGACTGGACTTAGCGTCCGCAACCAAAACGAATTGCTTTTCAACTATTAACAGCAGTTTAGTGGAATCGCCTCATAACCTGCTGTTTTAAAAAAGACCGGCGCCTTTTTTTAAATTAAAAAGAAGCGCCGGTCCATTTATAGCAAGTTCCTTAAGAACCTATGTATTTATGTTGTTCAATGATCTTTATTTAACATCGACCGTAATTGTATTTGCCAGCGCTGCACCATAGGAACGGTGGATCGCATCACCAAATTGTAAGGTCAGCGTGTGTTTACCTGGAGTCAGGTTAACAGTTGCTTCCGTCTGTCCGCCACCATAATGTATATGCGTGCTGTCATCAGGAATAATAGTTCCACTTGGAATTGAGTCACCTGCATCGATTAATAGATGGTGATGACCTACTCCTTCTTCTATTTTCCCGTCTGGCGCTTTTTTGGTCACCGTCATATTATCGACACCAAACTCGAGTTTTAATGGAGAGGAAACGCTCTGACCGTCTTTTACGTTTTTAAAATACACTTTTGCCCCATCAGGAATAGCAGGTAATGGAGCCACATTTTCGCCGGCGGTCATATCCATTTGATGCTCTGTGGTGGCAGTAGAGTCTGTATTTGCATTTTGCTCCGTACCAGAATTACAGGCTACCATAGCAACCAGTAAAAAGGCAGGGATGACAAATAACTTTCGCATAATTATTTATGTTTTAAGATTAAAAAAATGTCACTGAAGGTTAAAGATAAGCCAGGTCGCAAAGATTTCAAAATGAAATGCTACGTTAGTTTCTTATTTTTGAGGCCATTAATCGATAATTAACGTGTCCTTATCAATACCAGAAGGCCTGATAGCATCCCTGGAAGGGAAGGCAGGGTTCCATAAGCGTTCCTTTATAGATGCCCATAAGAATCATCCTGCCAATACTTCTATCCGGTATAATCCGCAGAAACTGGCCGGATATAAGGGGCCAATGCCTGCTCAGCATGGCAGAATCAGCTGGAGCCCTTACGGATATTATCTGGCTGAACGTCCCTTTTTTACGCATGACCCTTTATTTCATGGGGGGTTATATTATGTGCAGGAGCCTGGAAGTCAGTTTCTTTGGGAAACCTTGCACCAAACCACTGACCCCAATCAAAGGCTGAAAGTCCTGGATCTATGTGCTGCACCAGGCGGTAAGTCAACACTGCTGGCGTCCTTTTTTAAAAATGGTTTGATTGTTTCCAACGAGATCATGAAAAACCGGGCAGCGGTTTTGACGGAAAATGCCACAAAATGGGGGACCGGCAATATTGTCGTCAGTTGCAATGAGCCCAGTCATTTTGCACGGTTAAAAGGTTATTTTGATGTAATGATCGTTGATGCTCCTTGCAGTGGCAGCGGCCTTTTCAGAAAAGATCCGGTGGCCGTGGCGCAATGGACCCCAGCGTTGGTGGATCTATGTAGTAAAAGGCAGCAGCGAATCTTGCAGGAGGCCCTTGTTTCACTTAAAGAAGGTGGTTTGTTGATTTATTCGACCTGTTCATATTCCATTGGTGAGGATGAGGATATAATGGATTTTCTGGTTGGCCATGTAGCCATGGAGACTGTCGCCCTGAATAATACGCCAATGGGGGTTACCACAGTGGCGGGAACCGTTAAGGACCGTGCTGGCAACCAGCCAGTGGGATATAAGTTTTTTCCTGATCAGGTACGCAGTGAAGGATTTTTTATCAGTATCTTTAAAAAGACAAAAGGAGAACTTCCTGCCTATCATACAGGGGAGGCTGCGCCCGCAATAGCAAAAGAGGAACAAGTGCTGACAGGACCCTGGCTCAAACCTCATCTTGATCTGAAGTTTATAAAACAAGGCGCTGATATTCTGGCCCTGGAAAATAAATGGGTAGCCGATCTAACCATATTGCAAAAAAATCTATTTTTGAAAAAGGCAGGTGTAACCATCGGCCAGATAAAGGGGAAGCAACTCGTGCCAGCCCATGATCTGGCACTCAGCACTTGGGTAGGAAGTGGCGTGGCTAATTTTCCACTGGATAGGGCACAAAGTTTGCAATACCTGAAATGCCAACAACCGGAAATAGAACTGGACGGCCTGTCACCCGGTTGGCATTTAGCCAGCTATGAAGGGATCGGCCTGGGATGGATGAAAGTTTTGCCCAACCGGATCAATAATTATTATCCAAGAAACTGGCGGATTCTTAAACATTGACGGATGCGGATAATCGGGACTAAAAGATTAACATTTATTCTCGTAGAAATTAAGCAATTTTATTGCTTTAAAGGCAAATGAAGAGCGACTGGACCGGCAATAAAGTTTTTTCAATTGCGGTGATATTTTTTCGCATCAAATTGATGCACAGGCATAAAATATAAAAATAAATAAAGACAGAAATAGCATAGACATTAGAATATGAAGAAAATAGGAATTATCATAATTGCAGCAGGTATTTTTTTCACTGTTGGCACCCTACAAGTCAGCGCACAATCCGTTCAGACGGTTCATGTGATTAAAGAAGGAGAAACGCTGTCACAGTTGGCCAAAAACTATGGCACAACGGTAGGGGATATCATGCGTTTAAATGGTATGAATACAGACAGCAAACTCTTTGTTGGGGAAAAAGTGAAGATTCCCAAGGCGGGAGAAACGATTACAGCATCAAATCTAGCGAAAACCCATACGGTGGAAAAGGGGGAGACCTTATATCAATTAAGTAAAAAATACGGTGTTACAGTAAATCAACTCAGAGACTGGAATAATATTACGGGTAATAATATACAGGTCGGGCAGACGCTGAAAGTTTCATCGGGTGAAGTAGGCAGTGACGCTGGTTTACCCGTTGTGGCTAATAATGATGGGACAACTCCCGGGGATGTTGCCCCAGTTCAGCAGCAAACGGCTGATCAGGTAACTACTACGGGTAATAATACAGCAGATAATGCCATAGATACGGGAAATACTACAACGGATGCGGATGGCATCAACCCAGCCAAAAAGCGAGATCAGGGCGTCTTTACCGATAACAATGAAACGGTCAATAGTGCTACCCCCGCTACATCGAGTAATGCCTCCAGTGCAGAAGGAGCCTTCGCCTTAGCTTATAAAAGCCAGGCAGGTGGAACAGAACTGATTACCAAGGGACTTGCCGGTACTTTTCAGTCCGCCAGTGGATGGAAGGATGGTAAATACTTTATTTTGATGAATGAAGTGGCACCGGGTACCTTAGTTAAAGTCCAGACCAAAGGGAAGACTATTTATGCGAAAGTGCTCTGGAATCTGGGCAATGTCAAAGAAAATGCTGGCCTGAGCTATAGAATCAGTGACGCCGCGGCCGCAGCCTTAGGCGTAGGCAGTGCTCCGACGGATATTATTGTTTCCTATTTCAAATCTGAGTAAAAGTTATTTATAATATCATGGGTGTTTGGGATTAATTAAAAATATTAAGCCGCTTCAATAGACAGAAGTGGCTTTTTTCATGGAAGGTCTTTCGGAGGTGGCATAAATATTGACTATGCTTACCATGAATAAACAACCTAACCCATGAAAAACACTTTTTTAAAATGCGTAGCGGCCGTAGCTGTATTACTATGTATGTCCGCAATTTTTTGCTCATGTTCCAAAGATGAGATCAGCCAAACTGGCAATAAAGCACTCCTAACAGCTGGCAAATGGGAACTGATCAGTGCCACCAGAACTATTGAAGGCGGTGGTGGGGTAACCATTGATGATGCGCCAGCCGTGATTTCTTTTACTTCGGCGGGGCATTACAGAATCTATGATGATAATGGTTCTGTTATCCATGATGTTACTTATACCTTTGATGACAAAAATACCATTAGTTTCGATGGGGTAACCTTTGATATGACTACCATCAATTCAACCAATCTGACCTTGGTGCATACGGATGCGACTACAAATATTATTGACACTTACAATTATAAGCGGAAATTGTAAAGTTGATGGATCTTTTAGATGAAATAAAAAGCATTTGTCTGACATATTAGTTCGGGCAAATGCTTTTTTATTCTCATTTATCGTTAACTGCCTAGGGGTTAAGCAAACGTTTTACTATAAGAAAGTGATCAATTAACTTTCCAGTTCTGGAAAAAAATTGTAATATTATCCTCTTAAAAATCAGAATCTTTCTTAAAAAATGTGATTATGTCTTACCCGTATCAAATCAATTCATTTGAGCAATACAAGGAAATGTATGCGCGCAGTGTTCAACAGCCACAGAATTTTTGGGCTGATATCGCCAGCAATTTTAAGTGGCGAAGAAAATGGGATAAAGTACTGGAATGGGATTTCAACAATTACAATGTAGCGTGGTTTAAGGGCGCCAAATTAAATATTACGGAAAACTGCCTGGACCGACATCTGGAAAAGCTGGGCAATAAACCGGCTATTATCTGGGAACCCAACAGCCCGGATGAGCATCACCGTATTTTGACCTACAATGATCTTTATCAAAAGGTTACGCAGTTTGCCAATGTGTTGAAAAATAATGGTGTGAAAAAAGGCGATACGATTTGCCTGTATATGGGGATGATCCCTGAACTGGCCATAGCAGTGCTGGCCTGTGCCAGAATTGGCGCCATTCATTCTGTTATATTTGGTGGCTTCTCGGCAAAGAGTATTGCTGACAGATTGGTCAATGCCAATGCAAAATTTATTATTACCTGTGACGGGGCATTTAGAGGAGGCAAAGACATACCGCTAAAATCTTTAATTGATGATGCGCTGGAAAGCGTAGACTTTATTGAAAAAGTCATCGTATGCACCCGGACCCGTACCCCGGTTTCCATGCTGAAAGGTCGCGATGTTTGGTGGGAAGATGAAATTAAAAAGGTTGAAACGCTGGGAATGGCCCCTGCCGTTGCTGAAGAAATGGATGCAGAGGATCCGCTATTTATCCTGTATACCTCCGGCTCTACAGGCAAGCCTAAAGGTGTCGTCCATACCTGTGCGGGTTATATGGTATACACCAATTATACTTTTGTCAATGTATTTAATTATAAACAAGGGGATGTGTATTTCTGTACTGCAGATATTGGCTGGATCACCGGTCATAGCTATATTGTCTATGGCCCATTGAGTGCGGGTGCCACAACAGTCATGTTTGAAGGTATACCCACCTATCCTGATGCCGGCCGTTTCTGGGACCTGGTAGATAAACATCGTGTAAATATTCTCTATACGGCACCTACTGCCATCAGAAGCCTGATGAGCTATGGAGAAGAACCTTTAAAAGGTAAAGACCTGTCAACCTTAAAGGTATTAGGTTCCGTAGGAGAACCCATTAATGAAGAGGCTTGGAACTGGTACCATGAGAAAATCGGCAAAGGTAAGTGTCCCATTGTAGATACCTGGTGGCAGACAGAAAACGGGGGCATTCTGATTTCTAATCTGGCTGGTGTGACACCAGATAAACCCAGTTGGGCGACCCTGCCTTTACCTGGTGTACAGCCTTGTATTATGGATGAAAAGGGAAATGAGATTGAAGGTCCCGGACAGGGAAATCTCTGTATGAAATTTCCGTGGCCATCAATAATCCGCACTACCTGGGGCGACCATGAGCGTTGCAAACAAACCTATTTCGCCGCCTACCCCGGACATTATTTTACAGGGGACGGGGCCATGAGAGACGAAAATGGTAACTATAAAATTACCGGCAGGGTGGATGATGTGCTCAATGTCAGTGGTCACCGTATTGGTACTGCAGAAGTTGAGAATGCCATTAATTTGCATGCGGGGGTTGTTGAAAGTGCTGTTGTTGGTTACCCCCATGAAATCAAAGGCCAGGGAATCTATGCCTTTGTGATCTATAATGGCACGCATAACGCGGATGATGAGAATCTGATCAGAAAAGATATCACCGCTACCGTTACCAGAATCATCGGGCCAATATCTAAACCCGATAAGATCCAATTTGTTACGGGATTGCCCAAGACCAGAAGCGGCAAGATCATGCGACGCATCTTAAGAAAGATTGCAGAAAATGATGTGGATAATCTGGGAGATACTTCTGCCTTGCTGAACAGCGAGGTGGTGGAAGACATCAAAAAAGGCAAGCTTTAAAACTCTACTATATCGAGGGCTGTTTAAAGCGCCCTTGCATTAAAACTAATAGCCGACCGGATCCGAAAATCAAATGTTGATTTTGGACCTGGTCGGCTATTGTATTTATAATTTTAGGTATATAACTAAATATTTAGTACTTTGCTGCTAAAACGCTTCTTTACAAACCATGAAAAAACGTAAATGTAATTGGGCATTGACAGTAATCCTGTTGGGGGTGCTGTTGATCGCCACAAAAAGTAATGCGCAAAATGGATCTTACCAGCAGCGCACAAATACACTCAACAGGCTGGAGACTTTGCTAACGGGCAGAAAGTTACTCTATGTGAGCTTTCTGCCCAGCCAGGAAAACACCCAATTATTAATTACTGCCCAAAAAAAAGATCATTATACAACGGGCGTATTTTGGATGAGTCGGGGAGAGGGTATGCATAACTATAACGGCCCTGAAAAAGGTATTGACCTTGGTGTCATTCATGTAGCGGAAATGGAAAATGCTGCCCGTCTGGGAGGTTTTATTCCTTTTGTCAGCTCGATTCAGGATCTGGGGGCAATGGATACAGCCAACATTAATCTAACGATTTCAACAGACCGGCTGACGCTGGATCTGGCAGCAGTGATTAGAAAATTCAGACCAGATGTATTGGTGGTGGGGCATATGCAGGATACCACATTAACTACGATAAATAATCTTTCAGGCGTTAATTATTGGATGGACAGTGTATGTATAAAGGCATGTGCACTTGCCAGTGGCCGACTTAAAGGCCATCTTGAAAATAAATTACTCAGCCCTTTTGAAGTTTCCTGTGTATTGGGCGATAATAGTCCAATACTGTCAGTCATAGAACAAAATGTTGCTGACGATGATTCTCTGGCAAGCAGCGACGATCCGGTAAATAAAAATAAGGGAGCATATGTAATCAATTTATCAGCGATGGATTCGGCCTCAGGCAAAAGTTTTCGCCGACTCGCAGCTGAAAGCAAGCAGGCCTACCGGTCAGTATTTCCGGATAGCAGTTTAGAGTTAGCCTCTATTCCATTAATCGCCGGACGGTCAGCCAAAGCCTTGGTGTCCTTGGGGAAGAAGCAAAATTTAGAGAAAGCGGATGATGGCCACAGGGATTTCGATTTATTGTTTACGAACATGTCGAAAGATTCGCGCAGCCATAAAAAAATAGGCATATGGCCCCGGCTAGCGGTGCTAGCCACGCAGCGCCCGGGTCGCATGATGGATATAGATGGAATGCAAAAACAACTTCGCCTTTTGCACGAGATGCTTTTGGAAAATAAAAGTGACAAAGCAAAAAAGATACTGTATCCATTGCTTGATTCACTTCGCTTATACGAAAGCGAACTGGAGAAAGAAGACACCGAACTTGCTGGTTCTGATTTAAAATGGGTTGCTGCACAGCTAAAAACCATTGAGCAGAACCTGTCAGGCATAGGGCTTTGGGCAACTTCTGACAGGGAATTGGGGTGCTTGGTCAGAAGTTCAGACTCAAGGTTGCCATGCAGGGTAACGCCGCTGTACAGTGGCTGTTGGTGCCAGGGTTAACAGACACCATAAGATTTGAACAGGACACCAGCAAAAGCATGCATCTGGATATTCAAAACAAGGTTATACTGGATACCTTGCTACATATTCCTTTATACAAGGAGGCTTATCAACCCTTTTGGCTGAATAAACCCATGCGTAGCGATGGGAGTTATGGGATTGATACTGAGATGCAGGGCCGGCTTTCAGATACCACAAGTTTTCACGTCGAAGCGCGTATTCTAAATGGTGCGGATTCTCTGGTCTATCAGATACCTGTTTATTACCGACATTTTGACCGCATGGAAGGTCAGATCATCCGGCCGTTTTATACCATTGAGCCACTGCTGGTTTCGCTGACACCTACTGTCGTATTGACCCACGTTTTGAGAAACAACGAAACAATCGGAAATAAAGACCTGAATATAAATATTAAAACATTGTTTAATGATACGGCTCAGGTAGCACTATTTAAAATCCGGCAGGTGGGGATGAAAGCATTGATTAACGGACATAAATTAGTATCTGATTCTGCCAGTATTTTCTACCGGGATGCGGGTTTTATTACGCCTTCTGCCGGCGCAAAAATGAAAACCAGCATTGTACTGACACAGGATATGATCAAAGGGTTAAATCCGTTGACGCCAATATTAAAACCCAATATATTAATGAAATTGCCAGAAGGTGTCCAGGGATTTTCCTCCAATATTAAATCAGTCGGGTATGCTTATCAGCAGCCCAGGTTGTATAACTATCACAGTCAGACCATGGTTGTCGGTGATACCATTCATACGACAGGGCGGCAATTGTTATATGTGAATGGTCTTTCAGGTGATGTTTATGAAAATGCCTTTAATCAACTAGGGTATCGGGTACATAATACCGGATTTGTAAGACTGGCTTCCTGGATGCAGGAAGTTGACCTGACCAGTGGCATAATCCCATCCATGATTGAAGATAGTCTTCGTAAACTGGATGTAATCGTCCTTTCCGGGGCAGATGATCAACTACCCACAGATTCCGTTGAAAGAACACGCTTACAGTATATATTGGCTGTGTATATGCGGCTAGGTGGCCGGATCATTAATCTGGATCCCGATCCAGGTATGCAGGAGCTGCTACCGCTTAAAGATCGTATTTACAGCGGCATGTTGATCGGGATCAATAATCCGTATAATTCAACAGGAAGGCATCCTCAAATAGACCGTTCATCTGAGCTATTTGCGTTGCCCAATAAACTGCCTGATTCCTATTTTGAAAACTGGGACGGACTATTGGCTAGAAGCGCTGTATATATGAATGATAATGGACTTGGGAGCGTGCAAGGCAACCCAAAAAGCAAAACAAATTTGACTTTAGCCGATAGTTTGCGGCAGCAAAAAAAAGATAAGATGACTGGTGACAATAAGTATCCCGTTTGGATGCCCAAGCAAGTTGTAGATTCGGCAATGCATCGCTTTAAAGTAAACCTGGCAGCCGTCTCCATTCACTCAATTACGTACAATAAAACGAAAGATATGACTGCTGCAGTAAAACAGGGGGAAACCAAGGCTGTATTGATAAACTGTTTTTTGGAGCTGGGCCCCGATTTGGGTAATGGCAAAGTGCAGGCTTATAAATGGCTGGCCAATTTATTGGCCTACCCCATAAAGTGAACAAGGTCGATTAAAAATAGGGGCTAATTCAAAAATGCATATGGGTGCCAAAATATCCTTGTGATATTCAATTATTGAGGTAGTTGGATCCGGTAGTCCTATAAAATGACCGTTTTAGCTGTTAATTTTCAACGGTTGAGCTCATTTTGAGCAACAGGCAGTAACTTTACTGCTGAAATTTATGTCTGGATTAAATAATAATAATAATAATTTAAAAAAATAATAATATTATGGTGGAACCAGCACCACATCCTTCTCATTTATTGCAACCATCCTGGATTGAAACGCTTAGGGCCGAAGCGCCTAAGGCTGAATTACTGGGCAGGTTAACTGCAAAACAGCTAGAATTGTTTTATGATCAGCGTTGGTTTAAGGCCTTGTGCCTAAGGTATATGGCGGATTAGCGTGGTCTTTAAGAGAAATTGTGCGTTTTGAAGAGGCGATTGGCTGGGCTGAAGGCAGCGCCGGCTGGGTGTTTACCTTGTGTAGCGGAGCTGGTTGGTTTGCAGGCTATATCGATCCGGCCATTGCCCGTACTATTTTTAAACCCAAAAAGGCTTGTCTTGCAGGAAGTGGAGCAGTTGGAGGAACGGCCAAAATCAATAAAAAGGGAGGGGTGTTTTATCCGGTCAGTGGGCTTATGCCACAGGAGCCCCACATGCGACTATTTTTACAGCCAATGTCTTTTTAGAAGCAACAAACAGCATTCGGCCTTTGTTTCTATTGCCTTCAGAAGTGACAGTTATCAAAAGCTGGCACTCTATTGGGCTCAGGGCTTCAGCCAGTGAGTCTTTTATGGTTAAAAGGAGAAGCTTTCCGGCTGAAAGGTTTTTTCAGATAGATCCGGATAAGGCGGTCATAAATGCGCCGCTTTATCGGTTGCCCTTCGGAGCCCTTGCAATGGCCACTATAGCCGCCAATCTATCGGGGATGGCCTTAAGGTTTATGGAGGAAGTAAAGGCATTATGGGATAACAAAAAAGGAAAGGCAGTTGCAGGTAGACAAAATGCCTGGCAGCCAACGATCAAGATGCAGAGACCGGAGGCTTTATGGGAAGAATATTGGCAAAATTGGCAAGCTGCAAGAACCCGTCTTATTCAGAAAGTACAATATTTGGAGGATTTTATTGCCAGCCATATGTCAAACCCCATATTCGGCAACCATAAAACCTATCAAAGACATTCGCTTGTTGTATCTCGTGCAGCGCAAAGGCAGGTGATCATTTGCCGGGAAATTGTCAATGGGTTATACCCATATACGGGTCTCACCGGTGCCAGTATGGATAGCACTTTGGGCAAAGTATGGCGGGATTTTCAGACTGGGAGCCAGCATGCCTTGTTTGTTCCAGTTAAATAAATTGCCTGAGGGCGGTAAAACTTCTCTTTAGCTCCGATGGATACTGACTAGTCTGTGCCGTAAATAATAAATGTAAATGAGATTCAAGTGTGGTGCAACTGGGAGACAATTGAGATAAGGGCGGCAGCGAAAAATTCGCTGCTGCCCCTGTTCCGCTTAGGTCATTTTCCATTTAATTGCAACCAGTATTCAACTACCCTGTTTTATTGATTGCCCGGATAATATGTTTGTAACAAAGGTGCTGCAGATTACATCTGCGCATTGCTCGGCAAAATGAAAGAATGAAAAATGATGGCCCGGGAAAAGAATTTCCTCACAGGCCAGCTCCGCAGCTATTATTTGGGCATTTTCCGCATAAAACCGTCTTTTTTTAACGGATGCCGTGGCCGCACCTGTATATATTAAAACTTGATTGTTCCTTATTTTCTCAAAATCAGGTCGATAATTAACAAGTAACACGGTTTCCAGAAATTCCCGGCCAATATCAGGTCTCATACGGGTATCGGTACAATTTTCAGATGATCCTTGTAGGCGGACCCGCTGCGCAGTATGGGCGCGATGGGCAATCCCGTTCCCAGTGCAAATCGAAGTCCGGCTATGGACTCACCCCATTTTAAGGCTGTCAGATAGACTTTTGCAAAGTGTTTTGACAAAGCGTCAAATCGGGGATGAATACAGATGAGTGGTGGTTCGAAGACAATCATCTCCTTAACATACGCCGGATATTTTTCGGCGATATCCAGGGCGATAACCGCTCCGCTGCTCACACCGACGATATAGACTTTTTCCAGCCCCAGGGCCGTAACCAGATTGATGGCATCCTTTGCGAATTGATTAATATCGATATTAGAAGGCGTATGAGTTATACTGCGGGCTTTGCCATACAAGTCATAAGAAATGACCTGAAAGTTACCTGATAACGCATCTGCGATTTTATGTAACCACCAGCAGTCGCCAGACCCGCCGGGTATGAGCAATAAGGGGGCACCTTTGCCCTTTATTTCATAATAGATATGTCCTGATTTATATTTGTAATAGCCTTTGTGTAAAGGCAAGGAAGCATGTAAATCCATGATTAGATTATTTTGAATAATTAAGCAATTGACAATACAAAGCCGCCTGTCGCTATTGGTTAACGACAGGTCGTACTGTTTCAATAATTGCTTTTATCTAACCATTTTTTTAAAAGTGTCTTGCAAATATAAGGTAAAGATACGGTGATTTGTTGTATCTGATATTGCCACAGAATCGAATTAGATCAACTTTTATTCTTCTTTTAATCTTGGATCTGTATAAGTAATTGCTGTTTTACCGTGAGGTACCGGTTTGCCGGAAGCGTCCACGGTGACAAAAACGATTTTATCTATGGTCAGTATGATAGAATGGTCTATTTTATTGCGGACCTGGCAGGCAAGGGTAAGGGAAGTGGTGCCAAATTTGATGGCTTTAATGCCCAATTCTATGATATCGCCCTGACGCGGAGACCGCACAAAGTCGATTTCGGACATAAATTTTGTCACACAATTGCCGGTTCCTAGCTGAATAATAGCGTAAATAGCCGCTTCTTCGTCGATCCACTTTAATAAGGTGCCTCCAAAAAGGGTATTATTGGAATTTAAATCACCTGGTTTGATCAGTTTTCTGGTATAAAAATTCATTTTTTTGCCTTCAAAAATTGACGTTTGATTGTTTTCAGGTGCAAAATTACAACAATCTAAAGGCAAAGTCCTTACTTTTGTTGCCTGATTTCTGGCGTTTTTTGCCTAAAATCAGGTATTTATAAGCCATAATTGCCTCAAAAACTGCAGTTTAATGGAATTTTAGGGAGTTTTTATACAATATCACAAATTTTATTTTACCTTTGCAGCCCCAAATAGTTCTTTTTTGAGAATGGCATATTGGGAGTCTAAGCATTTTGCGAGGACGTTATCACCAAAAAAAGTATTAAAATGGCAAAAGAAATCTCTGGTTTCGTAAAGTTGCAGGTTAAAGGCGGACAAGCCAATCCTGCGCCTCCGGTAGGACCTGCTCTGGGTTCTAAAGGTGTGAACATTATGGAGTTCTGTAAGCAGTTCAATGCAAGAACACAGGACAAGCCCGGAAAAGTGCTTCCGGTATTAATTACTGTTTATTCTGATAAGTCTTTTGACTTTGTCATCAAAACAGCACCCGCTTCTATCCAATTAATGGAAGCAGCCAAAATCAAAAAGGGTTCTAAGGAAAGCAATCGTAACAAAGTTGGAAAAGTGACTTGGGAGCAAGTTGAGGCCATCGCACAGGACAAGATGCCTGACCTGAACTGTTTCACCGTTGAAAGCGCCATGAAAATGGTTGCCGGCACTGCACGTAGCATGGGTCTTACTATTGAAGGTACCGCTCCGTGGGAAAATTAATTCTTATCCTTAAAACTCATTTGTAATGGCAAAAATTACTAAAAAAAGAAAAGTAGCGGAAGCGAAAGTCGATAGCAATAAGTTCTATTCACTGACAGAAGCTTCTGCATTGGTTAAAGAAACCAATACTACAAAATTCGATAGTTCAGTGGATCTACACATCCGTCTGGGTGTGGATCCCAAAAAGCAGACCAGCAGGTTCGTGGTACTGTAACCCTTCCACACGGAACTGGTAAAACAAAACGCGTGCTGGTACTTTGTACGCCTGATAAAGAAGCAGCTGCTACTGAAGCCGGTGCTGACTTTGTTGGTCTGGATGAATATATCCAAAAATTGATGGCGGTTGGACAGATGTTGATGTAATCATCGCTACGCCTTCCGTAATGCCTAAAATCGGTCGTTTAGGTAAGATCTTAGGTCCTCGTAACCTGATGCCAAACCCTAAAACCGGTACCGTAACCAATGATGTTGCAGCTGCTGTAAATGACGTTAAAGGCGGTAAAATTGCCTTTAAAGTAGATAAAGCTGGTATCGTACACGCTTCCATTGGTCGTGTTTCTTTCACTGCAGATAAATCGCTCAAAACGGACAGGAATTGATCAATGCCCTGCTCAAATTGAAGCCAACTGCAGCTAAAGGTACGTACGTTAAAGGTGTCAGCCTGGCTGCCACTATGGGACCTGGCATCGCAGTAGATACTAAATCTGTTCAAAACTAATTCTGTAATCAAGATTAGTTTACAAACATCAAAAATTTTTGAAAATGACCAAAGATCAAAAAATGAAGTAATTGAGCTTTTAAAAGAAAAGTTCAGTCAATATAATAACTTCTATGTAACCAATACGGAATCTTTAACCGTAGCACAAATCGGTACCTTACGCCGCGCTTGTTTCAACAAGAATGTTGAAATGAAAGTAGCTAAGAATACGCTGATTAAAAAGGCACTGGAAGCTATTGATGCAGAAAAATATTCAGGTGTTTACGAATCACTGAATAATGTAACAGCGCTGATGTTCTCTGAGAACCCTAAAGAACCAGCTGTTATTATCAGCAGTTTCCGTAAAGAAGGCAAGAAAGAAAAACCTGAGCTGAAGGCAGCTTTCATCAATGGTGAAATTTACAGCGGCGATAAGAATCTGGATGCACTCACTAAGATCAAAACACGCGAAGAACTTATCGGCGAAGTTATTGGCTTACTGCAGGCACCTATTCAACGCGTGGTTGCGGCCTTGCAAAATCAGGAAAACAAAGCAGAAGCAGCAACGGAAGAAGCCGCGGCCGAGCCAGCTGAAGCAGCAGCTCCAGAAGCGCCTGCAGCTCCAGAAGCACCTGCAGCTGAATAATTTAAATTTCTCAGATTGTGTTAGCGCTAGTTGCACAATCTCTAAACTTTTTGGGGGGTATTTTTATAATTAAAGTGCACTCCAAGTATTTAATAATTTTTTTAAAACCCTCCGCTGGAGCGCTTAAAGGCAATGAAAGCGGAAAAAATTGAAAACAAAATGGCAGAAGTAAAAGCATTAGCCGAGCAGTTAGTAGGCTTAACAGTAAAAGAAGTACAGGAATTAGCCGATTTCCTGAAAACTGAATATGGTATCGAACCAGCTGCAGCAGCAGTTGTTGTTTCTGGTGGTGGTGCAGGTGAAGCTGCAGCTGAAGAAAAAACAGCATTCGACGTAGTTTTGATTAGCGGTGGTGCTAGCAAATTAGGCGTTGTTAAAGTGGTTAAAGAAATCACTGGCTTAGGTCTGAAAGAAGCAAAAGAAATGGTTGATGGTGCTCCAAAAGCAATCAAAGAAGGCGTTTCTAAAGCTGAAGCTGACGAAGTTGCAGCTAAACTGAAAGACGCTGGAGCTGAAGTAGAAGTAAAATAATCCCCACGCCCATTAGGGCTTCCAGGAATATTCTATAAAACCCGTTACGGATAATTTTGATCTGTAGCGGGTTTTTGTTTGACTGTGGCGGAAACTTTTAATAAGAGGAGGGACTTTAATTTAAATGCGGCTGAAAGTTTATCCAGATTAATCGTAGCTTAGTATACAGATATGAAAAATAATCGCAAAAAGAACAGGAAAAGGAATAAATCCAAGATCAAAAGGCCGCAAAAGCGGCTACAAAGATTGCAAATTGCCCCGTTGTGGTTATTGACGATTGATTATACGGGTAGCCAATTGGTGCATGCCTATAGCAAAAAGTTTAACACGGATCTGCTTTGCAGTATTAAAGAACTTCGTATGCTTGGCATTGAAATATCGGCGAACTATGAAGAGGCGGTGGCCCGGTCCCTTTCAAACCGGATTGAACAAAAAAGACAAAAGAAAGCAGAAAGTGACATTATGGAAGAAAGCTGGACGGATGCTAACTTTGCCTATATTGTCGGTTATACTAGTGGCGGCGCTCCCTATGGAATATCCTGGGAAGAACTAGATGATCAAGCGTAATAATTTTATTTTAACGTTAAGCGGCTGATTGAAAAAGAAAGAAAACAGTGTTTGATCGCAGATGGGATTCAAAGCAGAATTGCTGAAAGTTCCAAGACAATTCTTATGGACGGATGATTGATTACTTTTGGCGTCACAATGTTTTGTAACTTGCTGAGTAGATTTTTATGTGTTTTAATAATTGCGTAGAATTATGTTACTAGAAATTGCTGTTTTTAATATTAGTGCAGCCCTGCAAGCTCAAAAGGCAGGCGCTGACAGATTGGAACTTTGCGAAAACCCTTTAGAAGGGGGCACAACCCCATCTTATGGTACACTTCGGTTGGCCGCTGAAAAGATCGCTATTCCCGTTTTTCCTATTATCCGGCCCAGAGGGGAGACTTCCTTTATGGAGATGAAAGTTATGAGGTGATTAAAAGGGACTTATTGCTTTGTAAGGAACTGGGATTTCCTGGGGCTGTGCTTGGTTTATTGAATCAGGACGGCTCTATTAGTGTGGGACGGACCGCTCAACTGGTGGAGCTGGCCTATCCGATGGAAATTACCTTTCATCGAGCATTTGACCGTGCAAAAGATCCCTGGTAGCGATGCAGGCACTCATTGAATGTGGTATTTCCAGGATACTGACCAGTGGTCAGCATCCAAATGTCAGTGAAGGGATTGGTCTTATACAAAAGTTGATTACCGTTGCAAAAAAAGAGATAATCATATTGCCCGGAAGCGGTGTGCGCAGTGCGACGATTCCTATGCTTATGGAAGCCGGTGCAGTTGAATTGCATTCCAGTGCCCGCCAGTTAGTTCCATCAAAAATGGATTATACAGTACACTCCATGAATGAATCACTAGACACTTGGGGCGTAGACACTGCTGAGATTAAGGCCATGAAGGCGCTGATCTCAAAGTAATGGATTCGAAATCAATCAATAGCAAATGTGCAGTATTTTGTAGCGGTTTGTTAAGATTTCAATACCAAAAAAATAGCAGAAATGGATTTTTCAAAAGCCATACTCGGTCCGGTACATTTACAAAAAGAGGCGGCAGAAAGGATTGCCACGTCGGCTGCTCAGTCCCAAAGCGCCTTTGGACAATTACTTGCTTTGATGTCTTCGCAAAATGTGCTGTGCTGTAAGAGGGCCGCCTGGTGCTTTAGTCTGGCTGCAAAATTACGGCCAGGCTGGACAATCAATTGCCAAAAAGATTTGGTAGCCTTATTGGATAGAGAAAACCCACCTGATGGGTTACTGCGTAATACCCTTCGGATTTTAAGGGATAGCCGGCTTCAACCTGCTTTTTATGACCGGCTAGCCTATCATTGTTTCAATTTTGTGGAGGATCCAAAGCAAGCCATCGCTATCAGGGCTTTTGCGATGCATATTCTGGGACAAATCGGCCTCGCATTGCCTGATATCAGAAGCGAAGTCAAAGCCATTATTGACTATTATTTTACCGGTCAGACACACGCTGGTCTGGTCTCTTCTGCGAAAGCCGTCATTACCTTATGGAATAAGGCAGATAAGCAGGCGTATAAACAGACGGATAAACAGGCAAAGACTGCTAACAATAAGTAGTCTTTCAATATAGATCACTTTACGCTAAATGGCAGGACCTGTTTGCCATGATCTGAAAAGATCACCAAGTTATAATCTCCTTTATATAGTTTAGGTGTTCTGATCCGAAAACTGTCCCCTTTAAGGATATACTTCCTATGGACAGAAAGTACTTTATGCTGCCTTTTATTATAAACGATAAATTGGATATTTCTGCTTTTTGTTGCGGCGCGTACCAATATACTACCCGTCGTTACGCTAGCCGTAAAAATGCGCTGTTGCAAACGCTGGGGTGCATCTATTTCTTCCCCAGCTGCTGCTCTGCTCTTTGTCGTAGTAATTACCACTGCTTTTGAAGCGGTGGCTTGCAGCGGAGGTGCTTCCGCTCGTTCTCTGGAAAAAACAAATATGCTGCTGACCGGATAGTGATCGGATGTATGGCCATTTTTAAAATCAGGTACGACACTGGTGATATCCGTACGGATCTTCACGGAACCTGCTTTATAATATTTATTTAATTCCTTAGATATGATCTGTTGATCGATAACGCCTGGATAATCCAGGGTAGAGCGCAAGTTGGAAAGGTCCCGGGTTAAAACATAATAGTTCGGATCCTGCATAAAGCAATCATACGGGGAAGTTTTGCCTTTGGTAATGGAGCTAGTGACATGGTCATTGAAGTCTCCCAGAAGGATGAATGGTTGTCCTGGTTTATCTTTATCCAGTGCGGCTTTTAAGGTAGTCGCTCCTTGTAGCCTTCGGTCATAACTAGATAGGTCTGCCCCGGATTTTGCATGGATAATCAAAATTCTACTTTTTGATCCAGATCAGGCGTGTGAACTGTGGTCTGTAGTTCAAATGGGTATCTGCCAGAAGCAAAATAATAGCCTGCTTTTGGATTTTGCTGTAAATAACCAGAAGTTTTAATGTTTTTAAAGATCTGTTTGTTGTAAATAAAGGCGAGTTTCTGGCTGTTAGCGTATCCGGGATCTCTGGTACCCTTGGCTCCTGAAGCGTAATCAGAAAGGGCACAAGCATAATTAACACCCAGACTGCTGGTCAACTTTTTTAAAGCAGCTGGATCTACTATCTCGCAAAGGCAATATATATCCGCCTTTAGATATCCAATGATTTTAATGGCGTTTTGGAGTTGCTGTTCTTTATTCTTAGGTCCCTGGGTAGTAGCGCCCAGCCATTCAATATTCCAGTTGACCACCGTAATCGCATCAGCGCCGTTACTGCCTGCATTATCGACAGCTTCAGTGGTAATGGTATTTGGTGTAGTTCCTTTGTTTTCTCCGTTGGCCTGCGGTTGGTTGCAACCCACAAAAAAAAGGAGTATCAACAGATAATACAGACCTTTGGCCGGTGTAATTCGCGTAAGACGGCTACTGAGACGCTCAGATTTCACAGGTGTAGTTGTTTTAAAGGTGATAAGGATTTGGGTAGCAGATTTAAAGCTTAAATGGATTGTTTTCTTAGCAGCTGATAGGTTCAAAAAAGGGGACGTTCCTGATTTGGACGTCCCCGAATATGAATTTATCTAAAATGTTGCAATTACAACATCATATCTTCAACTTTCTTGCTTTTAAAGCAGATCGGAAAGGCGATGCAACCCGCTATGCCTATAAAACTCAGAATCGGGATGACCAATTCTTTAAACTGATGCTGGGTTACAGGGTTCGTGCCATAGTCGCCATTTGCAACCACCATAATCAACCATAAGGTAGCCAGTGCAAATAAAATGATGGTAATAATTGAACCTGCCTTTTTAAAGTAGTGATTAAAAGTGGCCCAAAGTACACCAAAAGTAACCAGTGGCAGGATGGAACCAAAACTGATCGTCTGTACATTGACAATATAAGAAGACATCCCTAATGCCGTAATATTCACATAGATAGACCAGTAAGCAATATTAAGAATCGCGGTTACGAATCCTAAGAATACACCAACGTAAATTGCACGAGTAACGGGTGTGTGATAGCTTTGAAAATCATATACCACTCTGTTCTCTGAAAGATTTTGATTGTCCATGCAGGAATACTTTTGAATAAATATTAAATTATCAGGTTACAAAGTTATGACAAACGGGTTGTATCTAAAAAACTTTTTTCGGTTAAAGGTGGGATAAACCCTAAATATTACCTGATATTCAAGTTTGTTTTCTTTGGAAGATAGCAGGTAGTTTTAGAGATATATTAATTGTAGTATATATGTCAAATCAAATTTACGTATTTTTCCACAGCAGACTGCCATCACCATAGCTCAGAAATCTAAAGTCATGGGTAAGGGCATATTGATAAATGTTTTTCCACTCCTGCCCAACAATGGCTGCAATTAATAGTAATAAAGTTGAGTGAGGTTGATGAAAATTGGTCAGGATTCCATCTGCTACCCTTAATTGATAACCAGGAGCGATGATAATGCGGGTTTGGGTGACAAGCGTTTTTTTGCCAGCCTGTTTTAAACTGTCCGTAACTGCTAAAAGCGCCTCCGTCAAAGTCTTATTTTGGGGCAGCCTATAAGGCTGCCACTGCTCAACGACAAATGGATCCAACTGGTCCGTCAATAATTTAACCCCCATCCAATACAGACTTTCCAGGGTTCTAAGTGAGGTGGTGCCTACCGCCAGGATCTTACGCTTATTTTTTGCCTGCTCATAAAGCGTTTCTAAAAAATCCAGCGGAACTTCCATAAACTCTGCATGCATCTCATGGTCTTTCATCTTGTCTGCTTTGACGGGCTTAAAAGTGCCGGCTCCGACATGCAGTGTGACAAAAGCTTCTTTGATGCCTTTATCACTGAGCTTTTGGAGCAGGCTCGGGGTAAAATGCAGACCTGCCGTTGGGGCAGCAACGGAACCGTCTTTGTCAGCGTAGACCGTTTGATAAGTTTTCAAATCATTTTGTTCTGTCGCTCTATTAAGGTAGGGTGGGAGCGGAAGCTGACCGGTTAGATGCAGCATCTCTGCAAAACTAAGGCTTTCCGGTATCCAGCTAAATCGTATAAGAAAGCTATCGCCTTGCTTTTCTTGTTTTTCTGCCTGTAATTCAATGGTTTGTCCATTGTGTTCAAGTCGCATTTTAAGGGCGCCGGTTTTCCATTTTTTGGCGCCACCTACCAGGCATTTCCAAAGAACTGTGCCTTTTTGTAGCATGGCCGTTGTAATATCCGGATACGCTCCACCCGGCTCCAGACAAAATAGTTCGATCTTACTGCCGGTGTCTTTTTTAAAAATCAGCCTGGCTTCGACAACTTTCGTATTATTAAATACCAATAGGCAGTCTGCTGGCAACTGCTCATCTAATTGTTGGTAAATCTTTTCTTGGATTTGCCTAGAATCGTTGCTGTTGTAAATCAGCAGCTTACTCTGATCTCTGACGGCCAGGGGATATTTAGCAATCCGGTCTTCGGGTAGATCGTAGTCAAAGGATTCAATGGAAAGTTCCTCTGGATGAACTAAAGAGGAATTTGCATGGGGCTGCGCTGTCATAAGGATATAAACAAATGTAAAATTAAAAACTGGTCGCAAAATTACGGTTTATTGAGGTATTCTAGTGCTGCTTTGCGCTGAGATGTCAAATGGCGCTCCAAGGCGGCCGCGGTTGGCATTATCAAAACGATTTAATAAAGAACTATTGAAAAGGAGCTTTGAAAATCGTTTGGTTTAGCAGTTGGTGAATAATTGAGCAAAAATTAATGAGCATCTGTCCTCCATTAACCTGAAAATGGCGGCTTACTTTCCTGTAGGAAACGCTTTGTCATACAACTGTAAATAGTCGTCAAAACGGTGTTTTTAAAGGAATTCTAAGGAAAATAGGTGCTACTACCATCCGAATTGTAGTATCTTTGCCGTAGAATTTTAAATGATCTATCATGATTAAGACAGGTAACCCGATTATCAGTATATATACAGAAATGACGCCCAATCCGGCGACCATGAAGTTTGTAGCCAATAAGTTGCTTTATCCTGGGAAAAGTATTGATTTTCAGGATGAAACGACCGCAGGCCCTTCTCCACTGGCTAAGGAGCTCTTTAGTTTTCCTTTTATCAGAAGTGTATTTATTGCCAGCAATTTTGTGACGCTGACAAAAACCAATGATGTAGAGGACTGGCAGGAAGTTATTCCACAGGTGAAACAGTTTTTAAAGGAATACATTGAAAATGGTGGTACCATTGTCAATGAAGAAGAGGTTTCTAAGATTGTCCCTGAATCATCTAATGCAATTGCAGCGGATGATGATGATATCGTTAAGAGAATCAAGGAGTTGTTAGATAATTATGTCAGACCGGCCGTTGAAATGGATGGCGGTGCTATCCAATATAAAAGTTACAATCATGGCGTTGTTAATCTAATGCTTCAGGGAAGCTGTAGTGGTTGCCCTTCATCCATGATTACCTTAAAAGCTGGTATCGAAGGCATGATGAAAAGAATGATCCCAGAGGTCAAAGAAGTGATCGCAGAAGCTGATTAATTGAACATTCACATCGATTAATCCGGCATTTGTCTATATTTTTGTCTGGTTTTTTTGGCAAAAAATGAGTCCCTTTATAGGGGCTCTTTTAATTAAACCACCTATATTGCAGCTGATTTTAAAGAATAGGGAGGATAAGAATATCCTCCCGCATTACATCTTATTTTCTCGCCGGGCCGCTTAGAAAACCCGGAGACTCTTTAAAGCCCTTTTCGTAGCGGCTGTATTTTAAACCTTTGGCTACTAACGGCTTTTTATTTCTTTAATTATAACGGCGTTTTTTCCACAAATCTCTGTAGGAAAGTGTCACGCCCAATTTAAAATAATTTTCCTGAATCAGGTTGTTTGTTGTGGTGCCTCTGGTACCGTATTGCAGGCTGATTAAGTAACTCAGACTGGATCTTTTGGAAAACAAACCTATCCCTAATGAAACGCCTTTATCCTGGATTTGCTGGCCATACATATTCACATATTCTGTATTAAAAAAAGCGCCGGCCTGCAAACGGAACTTTTCCATTTCTAAATACTGTCCGTTATATAAAAGGACTTTTCTGGGTGCATAACTCATCCCAAAGGAGAGTTGTGAGCTATTATTATATCCATAATTATACCCGTTGGTTGAATTCCCGACATCTTCCCATTTGCCGTATTGGTAATCTGAGGCAATGGTAAATGTCCTGTTGTAGGTCAGTGAGAGCCCGCCACCGATCTGGTCAGGGAGGTTAAAGCGCGTGTCTCCCAAAGTTGAGTCGGAGATGATATTAGTGGGTGCCCCATTATCCGGATCACCAGAGCTCATGGAAAGTGAACGGTCGCCTTTAAGGGTTGCCTTTTTTGTAGCGGTAAGGCCCAGACCCAGTCTGATCTTATCTGAGAGATTGCCTTGGTATTGCAGTCCCCCCGTGAAATTAAATCCTGCGTAATAAAGACGGTTAGCGGTATTGAGCTCGTTGCCAATGTAATTGGCTCCATATAAATATTCGGTCTGGGTCATGTTACCAAACAGATAGGAGCTATTTAACCCCAAAGAGAAATTCTTATTCAGTCTGAGACCATTGGAGAAATACACTTGATTAATGCCTCCGGTGCCTTCATAATAGGTCGTGATATAATCGCTGGTCCCGATAATGTTTTTCTCTCCATACAGGCTATAGTTGCTGCTGCTGTACTGCTTCAGCCCCCAGGCCGCTCCCCACCATTTTGTAAGCTTCGTAGCCATGGCAAACCGCTGAAATTGAGACTGATTTGATCTGATGGGATCTTTTATGGGTGTACCGGTGTAATTGATGGACTCAAAGCTGCCATTGAGTTCAATGGCAAAAAAATGATCATCCAGATAGGGCAGGGAAGCCGGATTAGATTCAAGGATAAAGCGTCCATCCCGTAGTGATCTGGTTGCGCCGCCCATACCACTGCCATAATCATAATTATCTTGACGGATATTGCCAATGCCCAGCATGGAATAGACCGAAATATTGCTCTGGGCATGAAGTGTTCCCAGCGTGCAAAAGCAAATTGCGGACATGAGAGGCATTAGCAGGGATTGATATTTTATGGATGTAACCGTCATTATTGTACAGATAAGTATTGAATTTTGAGTGTGGCCTTGCCTTTAGCAGCGCTGGCATCTCCTAGTTGCAGCCGGTTGAAACTATCATACCGGTTGGCATAGGGGCCTGTTAGCAAGAGGCCTTTTTTTAGCGAACCTGCGGTATTGTCACGCATGAGTGTTGACAAATAACTGGTAATATCAAATGAATAATAGGTGCCCAGCCCTGAGGTATTCTGATAGTCAATCACCAGATTACCGCTAAGTGCACTGCCTGAATTATCTGTCAACTGGCTGCCAAAACCATTATTTAGGTCTGTGGTAAACAGATTTAGCGTTGTTGGCAGTGCAAACTGCCTGAGGGTTCCCTGATCTGTTGGTTGCAGATATAATTTGGCGGCAATTATCTGCAAAAAGCCCGCTCTTTGCACCAGTGATCCAATCGACGGAAATTGTATTTTGATCATATAACCGGCCAGGGACTGCAACAGGGCATTATGACCTGAGCTGCCACTTGAGATGACAGGATTGGTCAGGGAAATGCCGGCCGCAGCCAGGCTTCCCTTGCGGTTAATGTCTATATGATTAAACTGGTGAGTAGCATCATTTAAACTAAAGACGGCCGTGTGCTGCGTTGCCTCTGGTAGCCCGGGTGTTTTGTAATAAACCCGCAATTCTATACTATCCTTAAACCCGTAGGCAATTTTATTTTGACTGGTAGGGGCAATTTTTAAGCCCTTAAAATAAGGCAAGAACTGATTGACAGACTGAATAGCTATATTTTTTTGAATGAGCAGATCCAGTAATTGCTGGCCAAAATTGTCAGACATTCTTATACTCATGGAATCAGCTGTGCCAGGCAGATCCGGACGCAGTATTTTTGAACCGGTCGCAAGTGGAGTCGTCTCGGCCAAAAAGGAGTCGTGATTGTATAAAGTTTCATCTGTGCCTGGGGTAATCTGCTCTTTTAGTTGATAGATGCCTACCTGAAAAGGTAAGGTGGTATCTCCTGCATATTTACCTGAATCCAGCCGCATGACCAGGCAAACAGAATCCAGCGTGGCATTGTCGTAAGTGGTGGCTGTTCCGCTGTAGCTAGGTGGCGCCAGTTCAAAATACGAACTCATTGTCAGATCTCCTACGGCAGTGTCTGAGATATATCCCAGCAGTGCTGTTCCTAGGTCTGCTGTCGCAAAGCTATCTGTATAAACAGTAGACAAAGTTGGTGTGAGACTGTCTAATTGTATGATTTGGGTGTACTGGCCATCGACAAACTGACCACCATATTGAATATCTTTTTTCGTACAACCGGCGGTGGCTACCGTTGTCAGTATTGCTAAAGTCGCTAAGTGTTGCCAGGTGTTTAAAGTCCCTGTTTTTTTGAAAAAAGACATAAGTCGGTCAGGAAATAATGAGCGGCAATGTTAGTTCCATTAAATGTTACAAAGGTGTTAGTGTGTATGAACTGGCCAAATTCATAGACGAATAGGCTCAATGTGTCGACAAGCTCGTAATGCCCGACAGGCGTGGATTTCAGCGGAAAAAATTGCCATATTTTTAACCTGATTTCTCATAGAACACCCCTTCCTTTGTACCAGAAAATGTCGCCCGAGAACGCTTATCCTGGTAAGCTTTGCTACTTGTGAGGTGGACTTTTTCTAGGCCTTCTTATTGATTAATCTCTTAGACGTACACTATTGCATAAGTTTAAATCATACATGCTGGGTTCCAGAACACTCTCCACCTTGGGGCAAATTGTGTTATGGGTGATGTTCTTTTTATTTCCCCTGCATTTATATAATGTGCGGATAATGGATCCCCACTTTTTCCAGCGGCAATTAATTGATAATATCTTTTTTGTGTTGCTTTTTTATGTAAATGTCAATTTTCTGGTTCCTAAATACCTGATTAAAGGGCGCAAGGCTAAATATTTTCTGGGGGTAGGAGTAATACTCATAGTTGTCTTTTGTCAACAGGTTCTGACAGAACATGCGTTTCTGCCGCCTATACATGCAAGGTTTGAACACCATGAAATGGCTTTCCCGGCCGCCAGAGGACGGATGGGACCCCATGATGATTTTTACGTTGAAAGAGGTACCACACAAGCCATTACTGCAGGCAAATTAGCGGACAGTGCCTATATTAGAAAGTATGGGCTGCCTCCACGCCCGGTAATATTGCCGCAAGGGCAGCACCGTCAGATGTTGATCCGCAAGGGCCAAGTTGGAATGGACGATGGTCTGCCTTTTGTTAAAGGGGTGGATGGATTTTTTATTTTTATGGTCGTCAGAAGGGCCTTTAGTACTTCATTATTGCTGTTATTAGTGGGCTCTTTCTGGAAAATTTCTTTTGTCTGGTCCAAGGCTGAAAAAGAAAAAGAACGACTGGAAAAAGAAAAGCTGGGTGCAGAACTAAAACTTTTAAAAAGTCAGATTAATCCGCATTTTCTGTTCAACGTACTCAATAGTCTATATGCGTTATCTTATAAAGAACAATCTAAAGTATCCACATCTATTTTAAAATTATCATATATCATGCGTTATATGATATACGATACGGCTGCCACGGCAGTACAGTTACAAAAAGAAGTCGATTATATAGAAAATTACATCGCTTTACAAAGGCTACGAATGCCGGATTTTATTGATATTTCTTTTAAGGCGGAGGGCGTATTGGCCACGCATTTTATTGAACCAATGCTACTGCTGCCTTTTATTGAGAATGCTTTTAAGCATGGGGTCAGTTATCTGACACCTTCTAAAATCAGCATTCAATTACTGATTAAAGCAGATGAGCTTTATTTGGAAGTGGATAATCCTATCGCTGGGCATAAACAAGTAGGACTACCCTCAGAAGGAGGTGTAGGTCTGAATAATGTGAGCGAACGCCTGAAATTATTATATGGAAGTTATTATGATCTGAAAATCCAACAAGCGGATCAGCGCTATAAGGTCAACTTGCATATTTCATTAAACAAAATAAAAAGGATCTGTATGATTAAGTGTATTATCATTGATGACGAACCGCTGGCCATAGAAATTTTAAAAGATTTTATTGAGCGAACCCAGGATTTACAGCTGGAAGCCAGCTTTGTCAGTGCAACAGAGGCGTTGGCTTATGTGGAGCGCTCCGATGCAACACTCGTATTTTTGGATGTACAGATGCCGGATCTAAATGGCATGGACTTTTTAAAACATCTGAACAGAAAACCAATGGTGATCCTGACCACAGCCTATCAGCAGTTTGCGGTACAAGGCTATCAATATGATGTAGCCGGTTTTTTGGAAAAGCCAGTCGCTTATAGTCAGTTTCTAACCGTGATTCACAAAGTAAAAAAGAAGCAAGAGGAGCTGGCGCTATTTGAAAAAACAGATGGGCATGATTTTCTTTTTGTCCGTACTGAGTATAAACTGATGAAAATCAATTATGCAGATATCTTATTTATAGAAGGGATGAAGGATTATTCCAAGATTTATATGAAAGGAAAAGATAAGCCCATCATTACCCTGCAGAACCTGAAATCTTTTGAAGAGAAGTTGCCTGGAAGGCATTTTGTCCGGGTACACCGTTCCTATATTATCTCTGTTACACAGATTGAATTGATCCATAAAAGCAGCGTCCTGATTGCACAGCATGAGCTGCCCATCAGCGACGGATTTAGGGAACAGTTAAATAAAATAATCCAACTCCATTCATAGATGGAGATTAGGTATTGGTAGATAAATCAGGGCACTTCGTCCAGAAATAGACGTTTTGAGTCCATTTTAACGATTTGAACCTCCTTTTAACTGATACTTTCACCACCAAACAAATTGTAAAAAAGGTATTTATGAAAACAAATAGACTGTTCCTGCTATTAGGGATCTGCCTTATGCTGGGTACTGCATGTACTAAATCGACGACTTCTGACGATGAAGAAGATGGCAACTGGGTAACGCGTTCCACCCTGGATGGTGTGGCAAGATCATTTGCGGTGGCATTTACCATTGGTGATTATGGCTATATCGGCACGGGCCTGGACGGCAACAATAAATTATTAAGTGATTTCTGGCGTTATGATCCGGCGACCAATTCCTGGACACAGATTGCTTCTATGGCGACCGCAAGACATTCTGCCGTTGCCTTTGCCATTGATGGGAAAGGGTATGTAGGAACAGGAACGGATGGTGTTGGCAATTACTTTAATGATTTTTATCAGTATGATCCGACTAGCAATATCTGGACTAAAAAAGCAGATTTTGCGGGCGCAGCCAGGTCCAGAGCAGTAGGCTTTGCTATTGGAGATAAAGGCTATATTACCTGTGGCTGGGACGGTACTTATTATAAGGATATGTATGCTTATAACCCCACGACAAACAGCTGGGCAGCCGAGATTTCTCTGGGCGGCGACAAGCGTGTCGGTGCCATGAGTTTTGTATACAATGACGAGGCTTATATTGTAGGGGGAACCAACAGCAGCGGACAGGCTGCAACTGACTTTTGGAAATTTTCTCCTGCCACGGACAGCTGGACCGAACTCAATAAGATTACCACTGCCACGGATGATGATTTTGATGATGACTATACGGACATTGTACGTACCAATGGCGTAGCCTTTGTTATTGGTGACAGAGGATTTATTACCACTGGGCAAAGTGTTGACAATGGCAGCTATGTAAATAAAACCTGGTGTTATAATTTTGCGACCGATCGTTGGACGCGCAGAACACCATATGAAAGTACCAGAGCCAGCCGCCGCGGAGCAGTCGCCTTTACGGTAGACGGACGTGCATTTGTCGGAACAGGTATTAACACTGGACAGCCCTTTGATAATTTTGATGAATTCCTGCCTGATCAGACTTATGAAGAAAATGACTAATCTTAATCCTGGCCTGATGCGCGCAATCATCTGCTCTGTGCGTCAGTTTGTAACAAGGCGGTTTGATTTATCATTGATGGTATGGCTATTTTTTGTGGCTACTTTGCCGTTGCTAAATAGCTGCCAAAACAGTGACCATAGCCAAAATAAGAATCGGACGGAAAGGTTAACCAAGGCGGGGGCTTTAGGCCAAAAGGCAGCAATCCCTGCTGTAACCCCTGCTGGCGTCCAGGCAGGTGCCCCTATATTTAACGAAGACAGTTCGCTTTTAAGGGTGCAGGCCGTAAAATTAACGGCCTCAGCAGCAGATGCGCGCTGGGGATATGAGATTTATGTGAAGGACAGTTTGTTGATAAGGCAACTCAGCGTGCCTGCTGTTGCGGGTAAATATGGGTTTACAAGTAAGGCGGACGCCGAAAAGATAGGAGAAATGGTTATACGTAAGCTTAAAACCCATCAAATACCTTCCATTAGCCTGGAAGAGTTAACTAAGGCGGGCGTTAGGTATAAGGCGTTTTAAAGCAATTTGACGCATTTTGACGCCCTGAGGTTGCAGGCTAAGTCTTTTTGACTTTTTTAAAATTGGTGTTTATTTAGCGGGCTAGATGATCCCTGCTTGATTTTAAAATAAAATGCGAAAGGGTGGGTAGGTTTTAAATAAACTTATCTGCCCTTAGTTTTTGTTATTTTAGAAGGCAGATCTGCATCCAAGAAATTGTCTTTTTCTTGATAACCAGCTTTCCAGTTATACCAGCGCCTCACTACCTTTAGCTTTTGATATAAATCAGCAGCGCAGATAACAACACAAAACTAAGTGCAATCAGTACGGCATTACGGATGACTTTAGGATAGCCGTTTTCGGTGACATTTACAAAAGGGTAGGGGTAATGCGTTGTCAGATGACCCAGTATCAGGATGTAGCCCAGATAGAGAAGGGGAAGTATCAGAAAATAGGCAATCAGACTTATATCCAACATGCCAGCCGGTACCAGCAAATACCAAAAAAGCACGTAGAATAAGGGAAGCCAGGTGTGCAGCAATGCATTGGCTAATTTATCCAATCCCACTAGTGGGAAGCTTTTTCTAAGCAGTAAATGGTAAATAACACCAACAATGATTATATATACGCTGATAGCAGTTGAAATAATGGCAACGGGTTTATCCATTAAAATGGAGACGGGGTATATAAACCAGGCGGTAAATGCGAGTGCTACGAGGATATTGGATAAGATGGTAAAATAACCCAGAAATCGACTCAGTGTCTGTTTAAAACTATATGCTGAACGGCCAAACATGAGCGACCATTGCAGGGTAATAGTCAACCAGGCGCAAAGGGCGAGTGTTCCGGCCAAAAAACGGATACCGGTGGGGGATAGTACACTTAGTGGGTTTGCCAAATGATGGGTAAGGGACATTTTGGGGACGCTGAATTTTATAGCCCTTTGTTTTAAATTGTTAAGGGCCGCTCTGTATATTTTTGATTAGTTATATGAACTATCCAAAGTTAATGGCTTCTGCCCAAAAAGAAAACCGGTTCTGTGTTAAAGAACCGGATTAACAAATGGGGAGAGAAAAAGGAGAAAATTGAGAAAATTGGTTGACTGATGGATTGCTCCAAATAGTACTGCAATGACCCAATAATTAGTGCCAGACAGCACTTTAGGTTTTAGTGGATACCCACCAATGTAGCTTATGAACTGACGACCAATTTGCAACAGTTGTCAGCCAAAAGAAAACATTTTTAAGATAGGCGATTGTGTTGGATGGCCACATAAAACGCGCTGAAGCCTGCCTGGGCTTAATCAGGTTTAGCCATGGGTAAGCATAGCGATCATAGATTGTGCGACCTGCTCGCTGTCCGCTCTAAAAATCAACGCTTGCAGCTCATTAATTTCGTTTTTGCTGAGTAGCATGTTTACGCCATAGTAAGGTGTGGGAATAATAATATGTCTGCAGTCCCTTTTTTCCACAGGGGTCTGCTTTTCACTGAGATGTTCTATCAACAAAGCGAACTTTTGATAATCTTCCTGGTTAATGGACAGCATCATGCCTGCAAATCCTATCTGGTAATAGCCACAACTTCTGCAACGCAGAATAAATCCGTTTTCACTTGTGTGGAGGTTGTTAAAATCGCACATATTCCATTGTTTTTATGTCAACAAAGATGGAATATAATAGGCCAAACGGTTTATGGATTCTGGAAAAATGCTTTCGAGATCAGGAATCATTTGAAGGGGCGGCTAGTGAGTCATGCGTTCAAATAAAAAGCTTTCTCAGGTAGTATTATTAATTACCATGAGAAAGCTTTTTATTTGCTGCCACCATTTTGTATGCGGCTATTTACCAAGACTAGTTTTCAGCAATCAAGTTTTCAATCGCCGTATCATATTTTTCTTTCCAATCCTGGATGCTGTCCCAGTTGACGCCGTCAATGGTGACGCTACCTTCAGTTACCGTACCTAACAGCGTAAAACTGGCAGATTGTGCCTTAAGTGCCGCTTCCAAGGTCTCGCTGGCCTCAGCAGGTACGCTGACCACAACCCGGCTTTGGGCTTCACCGAACCAGAAGGCATCTTTTCTGATGTCCGTTGTATTTTGTACATCAAAACCCAGATTACGGTTAAATCCTTTTTCCAATAGGGTGATCATCAAACCTCCTTCAGAGATGTCATGGGCACTGCTTATCTGTTTATTTTTAATGAGTCCGGCCACTACTTGCTGCAGGGTGTATTCTTCGTCCAGATCAAAGCTTGGAACGTTTGAAAATTCTACTTTTTGGAGTTTGTGCAGGTATTCTGAGGAGCCTATATCATTTTTAGGTGTGCCGATCAGATAGATCTTGTCACCTGCTTTTTTATAATCCAGGCTCATTTTATTTGTGATATCATCCAAAATGCCCACCATGCCAATTGTAGGTGTAGGATAGACCGGACCGGAAGGATTCTGGTTGTAAAAGCTCACATTGCCACCTGTGACCGGCGTATTGAACTTTTTGCAGGCTTCTCCCATACCCTGTACGGCTTTAACGAACTGATAATAGACTTCGGGGTCGTAAGGATTGCCGAAGTTTAGGCAGTTGGTGACGCCAATGGGCTCTCCACCCGAGCAGACAATATTTCTGGCGGCTTCCGCTACTGCGATTTCAGCGCCGACAAACGGATCTGCATAAACATATCGACTATTGCAGTCAGTGGTAACGGCAAGGGCCTTACCGGTTCCTTTGGCCAGGACAACGGCTGCGTCACTAGGCGCATTGGTCTGCGTATTGGCAGTACCTACCATGGAGTCATATTGTACCGTAACCCACCTTTTGTTTGCAATATTGGGGATTTGGATCAGATTTTCTGCGGCCGTTTTGATGGCTGCATTGTCTTTCAAATCCTCAATACTGTCCTGATTAAAGGCGGCTACTTTGTCCAGATAAGCAGGCCGGGTATATTCGCGTTCATATTGTGGAGCGCCGCCGCCCAGTACTAATTCTTCAGCCGGGACATCCGCCTCCAACTCTCCATTCATATAGAATTTTAACTGACCGTCGTCTGTAACATAACCGATTTCGCTGCAAGGAAGATCCCATTTTTCAAATACCTCCAAAATCTGATCTTCCTTGCCTTTATGGGCGACTAGTAGCATTCTTTCCTGGCTTTCACTCAGCAGTAATTCCCAGGCTTTCATGTTTTTTTGACGGGTAGGCACTTTTTCCAGATCAATATGCATACCCACACCGCCTTTGGCACTCATTTCCGCCGTTGAGCAGATTATGCCTGCGGCACCCATATCCTGCATGCCTACCACGGCATCTGTACGTAATACTTCCAGACAGGCTTCTAATAATTTTTTCTCCTGAAACGGATCCCCTACCTGTACGGCGGGCAGTTCCTCTGTACTTTCTTCAGTAATATTGGCGGAAGCAAAACTAGCTCCACCAATACCATCCTTGCCGGTAGCACTGCCCACAAAGAAAATAGGGTTACCCTTACCTTCGGCAGTGGCACTGACAGTTCTGTTGGTTTCAACGATACCCACACTCATGGCGTTGACCAGGGGATTGGTATGATAACAATCCTCAAAATAAACCTCGCCAGCTACAGTCGGCACACCAAAACAGTTGCCATAATGACCAATGCCGTGGACGATGCCTGCCAGCAGACGCTGTGTTTTTTTATCTTTCAGATTCCCGAAACGTAAGCTATTGAGCGATGCAATGGGTCTGGCTCCCATGGTAAAGATATCCCTTTGGATCCCACCCACGCCGGTCGCGGCACCCTGGAAGGGTTCAATGGCACTGGGGTGATTATGACTTTCAATTTTAAATACAACGCCGTAACCGCCACCCATATCCATCAGGCCGGCATTTTCTTCCCCTGCGGCCACCAGCATTCTGCCTCCATCACGTGGCAGGGTCTTCAACCATTTGATAGAGTTTTTATAACTACAGTGCTCGCTCCACATGGCACTGAATATACAGAGCTCCGTAAAGTTGGGCGTGCGACCTAATTTTTGTTTGATCAGTTCAAATTCTTCTGCGGTTAAACGCAGCTCTTTGGCGTGTTGTACGGTAATTTCCATTGGAATCTTTAAGAAAAATTGTAATTGAAATGCCACGCAAATTTATAACAAAAGTTGGGAAAAACAGCCCCGAACCCCTGCCCTTTTAAATGCGGTGGTGTCAACATGCTATAAAGCAAGCGGCCATTTAAGCAACCAGGCAGCAAAATACAAGGTTAAAAAGATCATCGGCGGTGAATTGTCTGAAGCGCAGGATTGCCTGATCTTATTGACAGACAGCAAGATGCCTTGTTTTATTGTAGGGAGCTATGGGGGCTATTCTGGCAGTTATTCTTATTGAGTGTCCTTTTCAGCACCTGTCACCAGATATTGCAGTACCAGGACATCATTAAATGCTGGACAATAATGGTAATACATTAACGCATTGATAGGATGTAGTACGCCCTGTAGCCCTCTTGACATATAAGAAGGGATATTGCCGATAAAATAGGCAAAATCACTATGTTCTATGACGGATTGCCAGTTTTGGGCACTGGGCAGTCTGAGTTGCGGGGTTTTTTCTCCCAGTTGCATCAGCGCATTTGCGGCAATGACCTTTTCCATTAAATCTGCGGATGGTTTTTGCAGTATTGCATAACCCGTCTTCATTAAGAAAGGACGCAGACTATCCAGCGCCGGTAGTTTTTTTTGCTGCATCAGTCTTGAATAATGATATAGCAGGATAGCTGTTTTACCGTAATATGGTGAAATGGCCAGCGGGCGCTTAATATAATCACCTGATTTTACGCTTTGTACAATCAGCCTCATGGCCGCTGAATCGGCTTTTGTCCAGGGTAGGTCATAATGACACACAAAACTTAATATATTGCTGAGTACAACTGCGTCCAGCACAACCGGGAATTTTTTGCCAAACCAGGTTGAGTAGGTATGGAACCTTCTATAGGCTTTTGGAGCAGTATGTAAATGTTTGCCAGGGTGTCCGGTATAATTTTGCAGGATCTGATGGAGCTTTTCCAGGCTGTCTTTATTGCCTTTGGGGTCGACAAAACGGGAAAGGACGCTGTCATCCATATCATCAGGTACGGCGCCATCTTTTTTGATCAGTGGGATCCACCAGGAATACGGAAAGCGGTAGGCACTGTCTCGTAGCCAGAAATTATAGCTGCCACGGGCTTTATTGTAAAATCTGGGATAAATCCTGCCAGAACGCTTAAGTAAAGTATCAATTCTTATTTGCAAGCTGTCTGGCAGTGCCGGTCTTATTTTTTTGAGTGTCAGGTCGATCAGTATATTGTAAAATATCGTAATGTCCTTTTTTTTCTTTTTAAAGCGCTGCGTGTGATGAATATAGGAAGGATAGCTGCCAGGTAGAAAAACCGCGTCTTCCCCTGGTTTTACCTGTGCTTTCTCCAGTCGGTGCAGAACAAGGCTAATCCGGGAAAGTGCTTTGGCATTATAGGGAGCTTGGTCGGACTTTTGCGCCAGTGCTACCGGACATCCAACAAACAGCAAAGCGCAAAAGAAGCTACAGCGCAGCAGCCATTGGTCTAATACGGGGCTGCGCGAGGCTTTTAGTAGCTGTTTTACTAGTCGTTTAAGCCGGTTAGTATAGAGAATATATGTGTTGACTGACTGCATAAATGAGAACTGGATAGGGGGACGCTTTTAAGTATAACACTTTGAGACCGCCATGGCTTTTCCTGCCTCAAAAATAAACAAATTAAAGCTGTCAATGGTCGATAGATGCTGGAAATTGGTGTTATGCCTTATTGAATAATGCTTAAATAACAATCGCCGCAGTACGGTTAACTGCGGCGATTGTTAGGGTAAAGTATCAAGAAGGAATACTTAGTAAGTATTGTTGTTATTGGTTTTTGAGTTCCATAGAGGAGTAGTGCTCAACTTTCTCGTTGGTGCTCTTCATCCATTGGGCCAGTTCCGGGCAATGGGCAAATGATGGATCTATCTGGATATAAAAATCTTTCATGTGCTTATTCAGCCAGTCATCCAGAGCCTCCTGTTTTTTGACTGCCAGGGCACGTTGAGCGACTTTATCGTAATCATCTTTAATATTTTCTCTATGAGGCTCCGTTCTAACCCGTAGATAAACAATTCTTACACCCTGTCTGCCAGTCTGATCGGTAAAGACCTGCGGGTCAGAAAAGTCACCAACTTTCATGTTGGGTAGCAGTTTGACCAAATCTTTATCATGGAGCTGATCAATGGTAAACGAAGTTACCGGGCTATAGCCATCATACCCATAAATTGCGCCGGCATTGTATTTGGCATCTTTGTCTTCGTTGTAACGGTTAAATGCTTCGGAGAAGTCCATTTTACCCGAAGAGAGCAAGTCCCTTATGCTGTCCATACGCTTTTGAACGATCTGAATTTCTTCATCTGTGACAGGAGGTATTTTGATGATATGTCTGACAATGGCATCATTACCAGCCCTACTCACCATCTGGATAATATGATAGCCCATCTGGCTTTTAATTACAGGAGAAATCTGACCTTCTCTTAACCGAAAAGCTGCATTCATAAAATCCGGGTCAATTCTGCCTTTATCATCCTGACGGTTGATACTCAATTGACCGCCTGTTTGCTTGGCGGCGGGTTCATCAGAATATAATTTTGCGAGGGCTGCAAAGTTGGCTTTTTTGTCTTCTACCTGCTTTTTCCAATCTTCCAGTTCGTTTTTGATATAATCGATGACGTCCTGATTGGGTTTTGGGTAAATAATAATCTGACTGGCCTCAAACTGACTTTCATAGAATTTAAGGCTATCCTTGGGAATCTGATTGTAATAAGCTTCTACTTCAATCGGGGTAATGGTTACGTTTTGCGCGATGGAACGTTGCATTTTCTGAGCCAGCAATGTCTGTTTTAAATCTGGGGTCCATTCCTGGCGCATTTGTTCGATGGTTTTGCCTGCGGCCTGTTCCAGTCTTTCTCTTGAGCCGAACTGTTGCAGGTACATTTGAATTTTGCTTTGAAAAGCCTGCGCAACCTCGTCATCTGAAAAGGGCAGGGAGTCCCGTTTGGCCTGGATGGCCAGGGCTTTCATCATGACCTGCGTTTTCAGGATATGACAATCCAGATCTGGTGGCAGATCCGTAAATTCCGGATTACTTTTATATTGATTGACGCCTTCCTGAATATCGGATTGCAGGACGATGTCGTCGCCTACCTGTGCGATAATCTTATCTGCCACGACTTTATTTGCGGTCGTTTGCTGAGCATTTGCGATGCCCGCAAGGCTCATTGCCATAGCAGCCAGAGTCAGGCCCCTTTTGATCATTTTTTTTTGCATTACCAATGATTATCTGTTTTTCACCTGCAGGTCTTAGCCTGAGGCGGTCTCAAAAATAGTGATTTGAAGGCAGTTAAAACCAGTGGTGGCGGGTTTTAACAAAATGTATTTATTTGTATTTGCCCATGAAACAAAAGGGCTAAATCATTTTTTTGAAAATAATTTAGCCCTTTTGTTTATTAAGCGGTATGCTTTAGATCATTTATTATTTGATTTAGTTTCAAATAACTGAGGATCAAAGCGTACGTTTGATTTCTTCCTGTTCGTAAGCCACGATATTATCGCCCACCTGAATATCAGTGAAGCTTTTCATGGTCAGACCACACTCGTAACCCTGCGCCACTTCTTTGACATCGTCTTTGAAGCGTTTTAAGCTGCCGAGCTCAGTATAGGCGCCTTCTTGTCTTGGATAGACCAGGATACCATCACGGAATAACCGGATTTTGTGATCTCTTTTGATCTTCCCTTCCAATACGTAGCAACCTGCAACAGTAGCCTTATCAAATTTGTATACTTCTCTGATTTCAACAGTAGCCACTTCTTTCTCCTGGATTTTTGGTTCCAGCATACCTTCCATGGCACTTTTGATCTCTTCGATCGCATTATAGATAATAGAGTAGGTCTTGATTTCCACACCTTCTTCATCTGCCAGACGTGCTGCCTGAGAAGAGGCGCGGACATTAAAGCCAAGGACGATGGCGTCAGAAGCCGTTGCCAACAAGACATCGCTTTCTGAGATCTGACCCACGGCCTTGTGGACCACGGTGACCACGATTTCTTCTGTGGAGAGTTTTTGCAGTGAATCACTAAGGGCTTCAACAGAACCATCCACATCACCTTTGATGATGATATTGAGTTCTTTAAAGTTACCCAGTGCGAGACGACGACCGATTTCATCGAGTGTGATATGCTTGCGGGTTCTAAGTCCCTGTTCACGCATAATCTGTGCTCTTTTATTGGCAATGTCTTTCGCTTCGGACTCTTCTTGATATACTTTAATTTTTTCACCCGCCTGTGGCGCTCCGTTCAGACCTAGTACCTGTACCGGGGTGGAAGGACCGGCGATTTCAATGCGTTGATTCAACTCATTGAACATGGCTTTCATTCTTCCATAATACTGTCCGGCGACCACCAGGTCTCCCTGACGTAAGGTTCCGTTTTGAACCAGTAGTGTGGCGACATAACCGCGACCTTTATCTAAAGAGGCTTCAACAATTGAACCGCTGGCTTCTTTGTCAGGATTTGCTTTTAGTTCCAGCACTTCTGCTTCCAGTAAGATCTTCTCTAATAGCGCATCTACGTTTAAACCTTGTTTTGCGGAGATTTCCTGACTCTGGAATTTACCGCCCCATTCTTCTACCAGAATATTCATCTGGGAGAGTTGCTCATATATTCTTTGCGGGTTGGCCCCGTCTTTATCGATCTTATTGATGGCGAAGATCATTGGGACACCGGCTGCCTGCGCGTGGCTGATGGCTTCTTTGGTCTGTGGCATGACCGCGTCATCCGCTGCGATCACAATCACCGCGATATCCGTTACTTTGGCTCCTCTGGCACGCATGGCCGTAAAGGCTTCGTGACCCGGTGTATCCAGGAAGGTGATTTTATTGTCACCAACGTTTACAACGTAGGCACCGATATGTTGGGTGATACCACCGGCTTCGCCACTGGCCACTTTGGTTCTTCTGATATAATCCAGCAGGGAGGTTTTACCATGGTCAACGTGCCCCATGATGGTTACGATTGGATTACGTGGTAACAGATCCTCGGGTGCATCCGTATCCTGCTCTTCGTCTTCCTCATTAACGTCATCCAGTCCGATAAAGTCTACCTCAAATCCAAATTCTTCGGCGACCAGTTCAATCACTTCCGCATCCAGACGCTGGTTAATGGAAACCATGATGCCCAGTCCCATACATTTGCTGATAATGTCTGTAAAACTGACATCCATCAGATTGGCCAGTTCGCTTACGGTAATAAATTCCGTTACCTGTAAACGCGTATCCTGTCTGGCTGCTGCAGCTTCCATTGCTTCGGCCATTTCCTGGCGTTTTTCCCTGCGGTGTTTGGCCTTGGATTTAGCCTTAGAACCACCTGAACCGGCGAGCTTGGCCTGTGTTTCCTTGATTTTTTCCTGAATGCGTTTTTGGTCGATTTCTTTATCGGCCTCAGCATTATGCGGTGTATATCTGGAACGACCACCGGGTTTATTACCGGTATGTGGATGTTGTCCAGGACGGTTATTGTTATGCCCTTGCCCTTGACCCTGACCGGGACGATTGCCTTGACCACCGCGGTGCCCACCACCATGGCTGTTGTCTCCGCTTCCTGCTGGTCTTTTGTTGTCCAGCGGGATGCGCTTGCGTTTGCGGCCACTATCTTTATTGGGCTTGGGTCTTGTATCGCTATCAACGGGCAACTGGATTTTGCCTAAGATCTTAGGTCCTTCCAGTTTAGCGGCGCGAATGTTCTCAATAACCGGTGGTTTGTTTTCCTCTGCCTCCGGTTTTTTGGGTGTGATAGATGGTTGTGCGGCCAAAGGCGCTTTTGGCTGGGTTGTTACCGGTTTTGCCGGCTGCTGCCCAGCTTTGTGCTCTGGTCTGTTTACCTGTTTGTGTTCTGCTTTTTTATGTTTTTCTTCTTTCTTAGGTGCCGCTTTTTTAGGACGGGTAGAAGAGTCGATGGCAGACAGGTCAATTTTATCAATGATTTTGAGACCCTCAATTTCTGGGGTCTTTGCTTTTGGCGTTTGCGGCTCTATTGGTGTTTGCTGCTCGGTAGCAGGAGCGGTCGCTGCCGCTGGTGACTCTGTAGACGCAGCCGCTTCGTTCGTTTGAACAACTGTTTCTTTCGTGGCAGGCTGCTCAGTCTGGTTTTTACTAGCAGGTGCCTCAGCCTCTGTGACAGGTTCGCTTGGAACCACTGGCTGTGTCGGTTGTGCCGGCGTCTGAGTCTGAGACTGAGAATCTGACTGTGTTTCAGGCTCTTTTTGAGGGGTAGCGGTTGGCTGCTCCTCTTTCTGGACCGTAGCAGCCGGTGCCTGCACTGCCGGTGCGGGTTCTGGGGACACAGGTGTCTCCAGGGGCGTCTGTTCTTCTTTTACCTCTGGAGTTGGCACGCTTGGTACCACCTCTTCCTTTTTCTTTTTTTCTTTTTCTTTCTCTGCCTGAGTGGCTACTGTACTTTTAGGAATCTCAATTTTATCAGCCTTGTCTTTAGCCAGTTTATCACTCTGAAACTCACGCTGAAGGGCAGCATATTGCTCCTCGGTCAATTTGGCCGTGGGTTTGAGTTCGTCCTTGTTAAATCCTTTGCTGTCAAGAAATTCTATGAGCGTCTCCTGCCCAATGTTAAACTCCTTGGCGGCCGCCAATAATCTTGGTAATTTCAATTCTGCCATATTTTCTTTTAGTCGTAGATAAGGTGATTGCTTCCTGTTTGTTCAGTAGCGGGCCTTATTTACTCTTTTTCAAATTCTTCTTCGAGGATTCGCCTGATGTCCTGGATGGTTTCTTTTTCCAGGTCGGTTCTTCTTTCAAGCTCTTCCGGTGTCAGGGCCAGTACACTGCGGGCAGTATCACAGCCGACACGTTTTAATTCATCAATGATCCACATATCAATTTCATCGGAGAATTCTACCAGGTCAATATCGAATTCTTCGGTTTCTTCATTTTCACGGTAAACATCAATATTATAACCTGTGAGCTCACAGGCCAGTTTGATATTCACCCCGCGACGTCCAATGGCCAGAGAAACCTGATCGGCTTGCAAATAGACCTCGGCACGCTTTTTCTCGTTATCGAGCTCCATATAACTGATCTTGGCAGGTGTCAATGAACGCTGGATGAGCAGTTGTGTATTGGTAGTGAAATTAATCACATCAATATTTTCATTTTTTAGTTCTCTTACGATACCGTGTATACGACTGCCTTTCATACCCACACAGGCGCCTACCGGATCAATTCTGTCATCATAACTCTCTACGGCCACCTTGGCTCTTTCGCCCGGCTCCCGGACAATTTTTTTGATAGTGATCAGCCCTTCCGCGATTTCCGGAACTTCCATTTCCATGAGTTTTTCAAGGAAAATCGGATTGGTACGGCTCAGGATAATGACCGGTGTATTGTTTTTTACATCAACACGACTGATCACGGCTCGGGTATTCTCTCCTTTTTTGAAGAAATCCTGCGGAATCTGTTCAGATTTAGGCAGGATCAGTTCATTACCATCATCATCCAGTAATAATACCTCTTTTCTCCATACCTGATAAACCTCAGCATTGATCATTTCTCCCAGACGACCTTCATATTGTTGTACCAAAAGATTTTTCTTCAGATCTCCAATACGGCTGGCCAGGGTTTGTTTGGCTGCCAGAATGGCTCTACGCCCAAAATCAAACAGATCAACAGATTCAATGAGCTCTTCACCGACTTCAAAGTCTGGTTCAATTTTAATGGCTTCGCTATAGGCGATTTCTGCAAGCGGATCTTCCACCTCTCCATCTTCAACGATCATCCTTCTTCTGAAAATTTCCAGGTCACCCTGTTCTGCATTGACAATTACGTCAAAGTTTTCATCACTTACATATTTTTTCCGAAGTAATGTCTTAAAGACGTCTTCCACCACTTTCATCATGGTTGGACGGTCAATGTTTTCCGCGTCCTTAAATTCCTGGAACGCTTCTATCAGATTAATACTTGCCATATTATACCATTTTAAGCTGGGACGCTTTCCCGCTTTTTAAAACTGAATTTGAACAATTGTTGTTTTTATATCTTTAAACGGCAATAAGGTAACTTCCGTTACAGCTTTTTTACCCTTTCCTTTTGTTTCTTCTATAGTAACCGTTTCGTCCTGAACTTCCTTTAGAATGCCTTCCAGTTTGCGCTCATCCAAAAGGGTTATTTCAACCTTACGGCCGGTGTTCTTTTTATATTGACGAATATTTTGCAGCGGCTCATCTACGCCCGGAGAAGATACTTCCAGTGAAAAATCTCCATCGGGATATAAACCTGCCTCTTCAATTTTCTTATAGAGTGCCCGGTTAAACTTGATACACTGATCAATGGTAATACCCTGGTCGCCGTCAATAAAAATCTTATAGTTATTGGTAGGCTTAACCTTGAACTTCACTTTAAAATAAGTGGATTCGGATTCTAAAATCTCGTCCAGAAAACCTTCCACCTGATCTAATATAACGCTATCCGACATGCCGTTTCTTTTGAAAATAACAGAAGGGAACGTTAGCCGTTCCCTTCATCCTCCGTTCTTTACACCGCAAAGGTAGTATAATATAGGGATTCAATCCAAATATTAATTTCTCTGGAATGTTCCCCGCAGAGATCTGAAGTTTACAGCGGATCAATTGATAACGTATATATAATATAACTCAGGGAATCAACCCCTTCTGTCTTTAAGTTTTAGCCAGCAGTTTATAAAGGCGTCCTGCTGGGCTTTCCCGCTGGTCAATCAGCTTGCTTTGGGGGCTCCTGGCTTTTAGCTGTTGAAGGCTGCTGCTCATTTTTTTCTCTTGATTTTTTCCCCATGTCCAAAATCCAGTCTTTTCTTTTTAGTTCAAAGTTGGTTCCCAGATAAAGATTTCTAACCTTTTCATCATCAGCGAGTTCTTCTGCTGTGCCATGCTTATAGATCTTCCCTTCAATTAAAAGATAAGCCCTGTCACAGATGGATAAGGTTTCATTTACATTGTGGTCTGTAATAAGAATCCCGATGTTTTTATATTTAAGTTTGGCCACTACCGCCTGGATATCTTCGACGGCGATAGGATCTACCCCTGCAAAGGGTTCATCCAGTAATATAAATTTTGGGTCTACCGCCAGGGCACGCGCAATCTCGGTTCGACGTCTTTCCCCTCCGCTGAGGCTATCTCCATTATTTTTACGAACATGATGCAGGTTGAACTCGTCGAGGAGATCTTCTAATTTGGTTGCCCTTTCCGCTTTGGACAGTTTGGTCATTTCCAGTACAGCCATAATATTATCTTCCACGCTGAGCTTCCTGAATACGGAGGCTTCCTGGGGTAGATAACCGATGCCCATCTGCGCCCTTTTATACATAGGGAGCTTTGTAATCTCCTGATCATTAAGATATACCGTTCCTTCGTCTGGCTTAATCAGCCCGACCACCATATAAAAAGAAGTGGTTTTGCCCGCCCCGTTAGGCCCTAAAAGTCCTACGATCTCCCCTTGGGTGACCTGCACGGAAACCTGATCGACGACCGTTCGGTTGCGATAGGATTTGACCAGATTCTTTGTATATATCGTAATACTCAAATGCTGCGTGGTTTATTTAAGATTTAAAGGCGACTAGTCGCGGCCTCTGATATAATGGAAATTTAAGTCGATCACCATTTATCCGACGCTGCTAAATGCCACGCAAATATAATCATCCTTAAGGTTAAAGCTGCGGTTTTTTCAGACCAAATTGTAAACATTCTGCCAGCAGTTATTGCCCATTTATTGGTCTGGCTGGCACTGACCGCGATATTAAAGGGTTGAAATTCTATATAGTAAATAATAATATATATCTTGTTTTGGCTAAAACAGGGTTAAAAAAGGTCTTTAGGAAAAATGAATGACATTTTAAAAATTGAGGTATAAAGTGGTCTTTAGTTGGATTACGAACGTTCATTTTGAGTCAACCACTGAAATACAGTGACTTTACAAAAGAATAAAATATAAATAATAATAAAATAAATATATTAAAAAGTGAAAATTGTATAGCGAAAACAGTATAAATTTGTTTTATAGAAACAGATATAAAAATTATTAATTTAAATAGACACTAATGAAAATAAGTTTTGATTTTAAAAAATGGGCGCCTTTTTGCCTGCTGGCTATTGTAGCGTTGTTATCCTTATTTGTTCCAGAAACTTCCCTATTTGATGGAACAGGTGTATATAATTCTGCTGACATTGCCTGGATCCTTGTCGCAACAGCGCTGGTATTTTTAATGACCCCGGGGCTGGCCTTGTTTTATGGGGGAATGGTGAACCGCAAAAACATCTTATCTACCATGATAAAAAGTGTCGTTGCCGCAGGAGTGGTAGGGGTACTTTGGATCGTTATTGGGTTTAGTCTGGCTTTTGGTGATTCGCTGGGCGGCGTCATTGGTAACCCGTCTACATTTTTGTTTTTTAACCACGTAAGCGCTGGAGCTCCCTGGGGTGGCGCTCCTACCATTCCTTTAATGTTATTTGCGCTCTTTCAGTTAATGTTCGCAATCATTACGCCGGGGCTGGTCGTTGGTGCTGTGGCAGAAAGAATTCGTTTTACAGCTTATATTTTGTTTATAGTGCTATTTAGCCTTTTGGTCTATTGTCCTTTGGCACATTGGTGCTGGAATCCGGATGGGTTCTTGGCAAAAATGGGGTTCTGGACTTTGCCGGTGGAACCGTGGTACATATTTCTGCCGGTTGTGCCGCACTGGCAGGTGCCATTGTATTAAAACGTAGAAAATCTCATCTGGAAAATATTGAATCGGCACCTGCCAATATACCTTATGTGTTGATTGGCACCAGTCTGCTTTGGTTTGGCTGGTTCGGATTTAACGCAGGTTCAGCCCTGGCAGCTAATGGGCTGGCGGTGTCCGCCTTTGCTACGACCAATACGGCTGCTGCTGCAGCCGGGTTGTCCTGGATGTTTTTTGATGTCTTAAAGGGGAAAAAACCTTCAGTATTGGGATTTTGTATCGGCGCCGTTGTAGGGCTGGTGGCAATAACCCCTGGAGCTGGTTTTGTGTCTATTGCCAGCTCCATATTTATCGGTGTAATCTCAGCTGTCATTTCAAATGTGGCTGTATATTATAAATCCAAATCCACGTTGGATGATGTTTTGGATGTTTTCCCCTGTCATGGTATTGGTGGTATGGTAGGGATGTTGCTGACGGGTGTATTTGCTTCCAAAGCCGTCAATCCGGCCGGCGCAAACGGGCTGTTTTTTGGGAACGCTTCGTTTTTTCTGACACAGCTGACAGGGATGGCCATTGTGGTGGTCTTCAGTTTTGGAATGTCTTATGGTATTTTTAAATTTATCAATTTTATTTTACCGCTCAGGGTCAGTGAAGAAGAAGAGGAATTAGGCCTGGATGCCAGCCAGCACAATGAAAAGTATCTGGATCCGCCGGTTGCCGCCTATAATTTTGAGCAAGAAGCTTTTACCGCTTAATTGGACACGTTAAATCTGATATATATTTTGATTGACTCTTCGTACCAATAATCACAAATCAACTGCCTTTTCTACTTGGATAAGAAAAGGCGGTTTTTGTAAGAAGCCGACTTGGCCTTTGGGTAGATTGCTGCGCAATTCAGGATAAATAGTTGTTTATGCTATCCATCCACGGAAGATTCAATAGAGCGTTGCCCGGACTTAGAAACTGTCATCTTCTCGCATCTTTAAACATAAAACTTTTCCTATGAAACTTGGATACTGGTTATTGGGGTCTTTACTGCTTTGCTCAGGTTGGGTCTCGGCCCAGGAGCATGTAACGGACACCTTAGAGGATACAACTGTTTTGGAGGATGGCGGTCGCCACCACCTGACGATCCATGGTAATCTGGATTTTTATTATAAAAGCACATTTCACGGCAATAAAACGCCGACAACCAGCTTTACGGACGCCAATGAGCGCTTTGAACTGGGGATGATGAGTGTACAGTTGGCTTATCAGGATAAAAACTATGGTGTTGTGCTGGATCTGGGCTTCGGTCCAAGGGCCAGGGCTTTTGCCTATACCGATCAGGGGGCCATGGCTGCCATCAAACAGGCTTATATTTATTATGATGTGACAAAGGGTCTTAGAATCAGTGCAGGCACCTGGGCCACGCATATCGGCTATGAACTGCTGGATCCTGCCCTGAATGCCAATTATAGCATGTCCTATCTATTTTCTACGGGGCCTTTCTCCAATACAGGGGTGAAGGCGGAATACATTACTGGAAATCATCATTTTATGGCCGGTATCAGTAATCCTACGGATTACAGATCCGTCCCGGAAAATGTATTAAACCGCAAAACAATCATTGCCCGTTATAGTTATGAGAAGCCCAGCGGACTAGTTATGGCCTTGAATTATTCGGGCGGTAAGCAAGTAGATAGCGTGAATCTACAGCAGATAGATGCGGTGGTGTCCGTGCCCATAAGCAATAGATTAAGTCTTGGTTGGAATGGTTCCGTAGTGCTTAGAAAAAAAATGACTACGGGCACAATGGAAAATGCGGATAAATCCTGGCAAAACTGGTGGGGACAGGCGCTCTATCTGAAAGCGGATTTATGTAAAAGGGTACAGCTAGGGCTCAGAGAGGAATATTTTAATGACAAAAAGGGCATTAGTATTATACCGCTGCTGGGAAATGCCTGGTCCACTACGGCCACCGCTCAGATTAAACAAGGAGATTTTACACTGATGCCAGAGATTCGGTGGGACCGGTTTTCAGCACCTTATGGAGCTGGTGGTTCAACCAATGCACAGAATGGATCTCGCGGACAGCTGTATGGATTAATCGCTGTGACCTATCAGTTTTAATGGTTTTTAGAATATTAGTTGTCCAATCAATGCGCCTGACACAAAAGTGCCGAATTAGCATGCGTATGAGCTAATTCGGCACTCTTATATGGTAAGTCGTTGTCTATTTTGCCGCTTCAGGCAATTTTAGGCGATTACTTTTAAGGTGTTTTTGATCTTATTGGCTTTGTAGATCAGTTCCTGCGGTTCCTGGCTTAAGATGGTAACATGACCCATCTTGCGGCCCGGTTTGGTGGTTTTTTTGCCATATAGATGTACAAAGACATTGTCCATTTTAAGCACTTCATCCAGGCCTTCATAAATAGCATCTCCCTGATAACCGGGAGTGCCCAGAATATTGACAATGGAAGAAGGAATGATCGGTTGTGTATTGCCCAGTGGTAACTGCATTAATATTCTGAGCAGCATATGGTACTGGCTGCAATAATTGGCCTCGATGGTGTGATGGCCACTGTTATGGACTCTTGGTGCTGTTTCGTTGACCCAGACATTGCCCGTACGGTCAATAAAGAGTTCTACGGCAAATAGCCCAGGGCTGGCCAGTTTTTCGACAACTTTCTGCGCCATGGCTTCGGCTTTCCAAAGCACCTGTTTGTCAATACGGGCAGGAGACAACTGAAAGTCCAGTAAGTTCAGTTTGGGATCGAATAGCATTTCAACGGCTGGGAATAGGGTTAATTGTCCGGCGTCGTTTTTAGCGACAGTAATGGCAATCTCTTTTTCGATTTCCACCATGGTTTCTAAAACCGCGGGCTGATCGAAAGCGCTTTCCAGGTCTTCTTCTTTTCTTAATACCTCAACGCCCCTGCCATCATAGCCTCCTTCTCCCAGTTTGTGTACGGCAGGCAGTAAATCTTTTCTGGATTTAGCCTCCGCCTGGCTGTGGGTGATAATAAAGGCTGGTGATGGGATTTCGTTTTCTTTATAAAATGTTTTCTGAAGTATTTTATTTTTGATGGTGCGGATGGCAGCAGGTTTTGGATATACACGTACGCCTTCTTTTTCCAGTGCTTCGAGCGCATCGACATTGACGGATTCAATTTCTATGGTAAGTGCGTCAAGTCCTTTACCAAAATTATAAACATCATCGAAGTTTTTAATGTCACCTTGCACAAAGTGATGGCAAAGGTGCGCGGCCGGGCAACCCGGGTCGTTTTCAAGTACATAGGTTTCAACAACAAAGTCTGCTGCTGCCTGTAATAACATACGTCCCAGCTGTCCGCCTCCAAGTATTCCAATTTTTTGCATAGTGTAATTTAAGTTGATCGCTTCCCTTTGCATGCGTTTGTCTTATAAGATTTAAGCGTAATGGGCAGTAAAGCGAGGGCCAAAATTACGGATTTGGGTTTGAATATGGATGCGGACAATTATTTTAAAAGAATAAAGTGCCTTTTAAGCAGCCAGTGTGAGATCAATGCTGACCCATAATTAATGGCCTTGTTTTGAAATTGTTTATTGGTTGTCAATTCTTTAGTTTTGATAGGCGTGGAGGGTAAAATCAATAGGTTTTAGTAGAAATCTGACAATTTTTATGCATTTTTGCAACAGATTCCAATTATAAATAAAAGAGAACCACATCTGTATGGCAGCTATATATCAGAAATTTACGGATCAGAAAAAGGCAGGAAAAAAGGCTTTTGCTGTATTAATTGATCCGGATAAAATGAGTAACGCTGAAATTGATCCAATAATAGAACAGGCACTGGCGGCTGGCGTGGATTATTTTTTTGTGGGCGGCAGCCTGGTGGTTGTTAATACGGTGGATCAGAATATTCAGCGTATTAAGTCTTTGTGTGATATTCCTGTGGTACTCTTTCCAGGATCTCCGTCACAGGTTTCTAAATATGCAGACGCGCTTTTCTACCTGTCTTTGATCTCTGGCAGAAACCCGGAGCTTCTGATAGGACAACATGTGATCAGTGCACCGGCGGTACGTAGCAGTGGTCTGGAAATAATGCCTACCGGATATATGGTTATTGATGGAGGTGCCCCGACTTCTGTTTCTTATATTGCCAATACGGCGCCTATTCCCGCAGATAAAAGTGATATTGCTCTATGTACGGCCATGGCTGGTGAAATGCTGGGTTTAAAATTGATATATATGGACGCGGGCAGTGGTGCGAAAAACCCGATTCAGGAAAATATGATCCGGCGGGTATCTGACAATATCGCTGTGCCATTAATCGTTGGCGGCGGTATTAAAACCCCTGAGAAGGCAGCTGCTAACTGCGCTGCTGGAGCCGATGTGATTGTCGTAGGCAATGCCATTGAAAAAGACATCAGCTTGTTGCGGGAAATAAGTGCTGCCGTGCACAAAGGTTAAATCAATGTTTGTTAAACTATCCGCTTTCATGCGTTGTTAAGCATCCTGGAACCATCAAAATATTTTAATTCATCAAAAAGAGCTAGCGTTATTATTATTTTATAAGCAGGATAGAGCGTTTCAATTAGATTGGCGGCTTATAAATCGCCTAACTGCGGTCTAAGGATAATGTCTTCAACAACTGCCTGCGGGGAAAGATGTGCCGCCGCATAGATCATCTTGGCCACATCGGATACTTCCATAATACGATTAGGGTCTATATCCATGCCTTCCCAGCTACTGGAAAAGGTGGCCCCTGGATAAATTCCGGTTACTTTTATGCCAAAAGGTTTTAATTCTTCTCTCAGATTACGGGTAAATCCAGATAAGGCATATTTGCTGATAGAGTAACTGCCGCCGTTGGCATAGGCCTGAATACTGGCAATAGAACACAGGTTAAAAATATGACCCTGCTTACGATTTATCATAGGCAGTACAAGGGCCCTGGTGAGGTGGTAGGCACCCATCAGGTTTACCTGAAGCATGCGCTCTAATTGTCCCTCCTGTTCATTATAACAACTGCCCGGTTGGTAGATTCCTGCATTGTTGACCAGAATGTCCACAGGCTGCCCGGTTTTAAGGATTAAATCGGCAAATGCTTTTATTTGGGTATTATCCTGAAAATCGCATGGGAAAATGGTTACGGTATGTTTGGCTGGCGTGCTGCTTAAGGCCACTGAAAGCTCGGTTAATTCTTCTTTTTTTCTGGCACACAGAAAAAAATGATGCGGTATGGTATCTTTTGCAAATAGTGCTGCTACAGCTTTTCCAATACCTCTTGTGGCGCCTGTTATTACGATTTGCATATATTATATTTTAAAATGTCTTAAACTTCAAAAGTAGTTTTATTTTTGGGAACCAAAAACCCAAATTATGGAAGAACAGAAGAAGACTTTAGCTAAGCGGATCATACAATATTTTTTTCAAGGAGTAATTGTTATAGCACCCATTGCAGTGACGATTTACTTTGTATTTTGGCTATTTACCGCCGTGGACAGTATTTTGCCTAATATCTTCGGATCAGTTGTGCCGGGAGAGGAAGGTGTACATCACATACCTGGTGTGGGAATACTGATGATGGTTATAATTATGATTCTCATTGGTTGGGCATCCTCTTCCTTTGTGATTAGCCACTTTATAGATCTTTTAGGTGCTGCACTGGAGAAAACACCTGGCGTGAAACTGATCTACTCCTCTGTGAAAGATTTTTTGAAGGCATTTTCCGGCAGCAAGAAGAAATTTGACAAGCCAGTCTTGGTGAATGTGGATAGCAGCGATGTGTGGCGGATGGGCTTTATTACACAAAATGATGCCAGTCAGTTTGATCTGGTGGAACACGTAGTGGTATATGTCCCTTTTTCCTATGCCATATCTGGAATGACTTATTTTGTGCCGAAAGTGAATATCCGCATGGTGAATGAAACGATTTCTTCGGCGGAGGCCATGAAGTTTGTGATCTCGGGCGGGGTTACTGAAATGGATAAGGCCGAATAAGATTAAGTAAATCTGATTGAGCTAATTTAAAGTTAAGTAAAGGGACAAATAGTGTTTATGATGCGGGGAATTGCAACCGAAAACTGGTTCCTTTTTCAGGCGTGGATTGTACCTGGATATTACCTTTATGGAGCAGCATGATCTGTTTACAAAGGCTAAGGCCGATCCCGCTGCCGGACTTTTTGGTGGAGAAAAAAGGAATAAAGATTCTTTCCATAATTTGTTCATCCATGCCTTTACCACTGTCTTTGACTTTAAGAACAACCTGGCCTTCCGGGGTCTTAACCCCGCTATGGTAATATGTTTTTCGGGACTTTCCTTGACGGCATCCATCGCATTGAGGAGCAAGTTAATCATAACTTGCTCCAGCAGTTGACGGTCAGCCTGCATTTTAAGACTAGGGTTTTTCAAGATGACATCCAGGCTGATGGCTTTGCTGGTCATGCCTGGCTGCATCAGAGAAGCCAGGTTCTCAAATAAATCTCTTACATAAAACTCGCTTGCATTGATCTGCCCAATCTTATTTAAGTTACGGTAGGAGGTGGAAAAGCGCATTAAACCATCACTTCTGGATCTAATTGTCTGCATTCCGTCCTGCAAATCCTTAAAATCTGCCGCAGGGATTATTTGATGGCTGTCAAGTTGTCCGAGCCTGTCCTGCAGGGTATTGGCAAGGGAAGAAATAGGCGCAATGGAGTTCATGATTTCATGGGTCAGCACTCTAAGGAGTTTATTCCAGGCCTCTGTTTCTGTAACATCCAGGGCTTCCTCTACATTTTGCATGGCAATGAGTTTCATTTGCATCTCATTGGTTACAAAATTGTTGGAGGTAAGTAACAGTTTATGTGGCCGGTTGAGAATCTCCACTTTTATTATTTGCTGGCCACCGGGACTGATTTTAAGAAAGGCTTCATTGAGTAGTGGTAATTGCCGCTCCAGTCTTTTAAGGTTCTTGATTCCCGGAACATTTAAAAGGGTTTTCATCTGATTATTAATCCAATAAATTTCGCCGGTACTCGGCTCAAAAGCAAGAATGGCGGTGTCCACCAGCTCAAGCACGTTTTGCAGGTATTGGTATTGAAGCTCTTTTTCCTGGCTGAGCTGTTTATAACCCATCACAATTTCATTAAAGCCTCTTCTGAAAAACTTCAGATGGGCGGGTGCCCGCCCAATAGAAAAATGCTGGGAGAGGTCCCTGTAATGAAGGGCTTGGACAAAATTATTAAAATCACGTTGGATATCCCTAAGTAATGCGACCACTCTATAGGTGAGCGCCAAAAATAAAAACAGGGCGACCACCCCACCAATGGGCATCGCTTTTAGGTAACACCATACGGCCGCCGCGGCGCTCAGGCCGATCAGTAGAAGGTGAATGGTGATCCGGATGCTGCTTCTATTCATATTAAATTAGCGCTTATGAAACCCCATGGGGATGAAGATTAGCTTGAAAAGGACGTCAATTTACCAGTAAAAAGGGGAGCCTCAAGCGTTTAAATATCATATTTACTGATCCGGCGGTACAATGCAGCCCTGGTAATACCCAGTTCTTTGGCCGCCTTTGAAATATTGCCTTCATGTTTGGAAATGGCGTTTAAGATAGCGTTTTTCTCCACCTGGCCCAGGTTCACAGACTTATCCAGAGGGGCCGGCTGTTCTTGCTGGTGTTCAATGGGAGAAAATAGGATATCATCAGCCTCAATTGCATCATTTTCTGTCATGATAATGGCCCGCTCGATGGCGTATTGTAATTCCCGCACATTGCCCGGATAGGTGTACTTGTTTAATTTCTTTTGCGCTTCTTTGGAAAAACTAAGTGCAGGTTTGCCGTATTTCTGGGCATAGACATTGGCGTAATGCGCTGCAATAGGTTGGATATCTTCTTTGCGGTCCCTTAAGGGGGGGATGGTAATTTCTACCGTGTTGATCCGGTAAATCAAATCTCTTCTAAACTTAGACTCATCTCCTAGTACACTTAAAGGGAGATTCGTGGCACAAATCAGCCGGATATCCACCTGCACTTTATCATTCGTGCCAAGCGGGGTTACATATCTGTTCTGCAAGGCGGTTAAAAGTCTGGATTGCTGTGCCAGTGTGATATTGCCGATTTCATCTAAAAATAAGGTGCCTTTGTCCGCGGCCTGGAATCTGCCGGCCCGGTCTTCCCTGGCATCGGTAAAGGCGCCTTTTTTATGCCCGAAAAGCTCACTTTCAAAAAGACTCTCTGTGAGTGCACCGACGTCGACTTTGACATAAGGATTTTTGCTGCGTAAAGACTGATCATGGATGGTCTGGGCAATCAAGTCTTTCCCGGTCCCGTTTTCACCTAGAATCAATATATTGGCGTCGGTAGGGGCGATTTTTTCGATTTTTCTAAAAACATCCTTCATCCCAGGACTCTCCCCTATAATCCCCGCTGGTCCTGCCGGGAGGTTCAGGCTGTCATTATTTTTCTGATAATTGTTTTTAACGGTTTCTAGTAGCTTTTGGTTCTGCCAGGGTTTGACCATAAAGTCCTGTGCACCCAGTTTCAGGGAATTGACTGCCAGGTCAATATCCGCGTAGGCGGTAATCATTACTACTGGTAGATTGGGATATAATTTCCTTACTTTCTGTAGCCAGAATAGCCCTTCGTTCCCGGTATTTACCTTGGATTTGAAGTTCATATCCAAAAAAAGCAAATCCACCTTGTTTTCTTTTAATAAAGAAAGCAGGTTCTCTGGGTTTTTCTCAGTAATGATCTGTTTTACCTCAGTTTTTAATAATAGTCGTACGGCGGTAAGCACATCTAAATCGTCGTCGACAATTGCAATAGTGGCATTTTTTAAGGCCATAGTTCCAGGGGATTATTTTGGATAAAGGAACGAATTATTTTTCAAAAATCCCTGACCGCTTATAGATCAATATAAATAGCAAAATGTTGGCATCTGTCCGGGTTTTGACAGCTTGTATTAATTACGTACAGCATGTGTATCAAAAGCGGACAGTTTGAGGGAAATGGCAAAATTGTAACTCACTGATATTTAATTGATTAATTGATTGGCATAGCCTTTACTGAATCTTTGAAAATTTGGTGAATGAAAAAACTGGTTTTTATAATTTGTGTGGTGGCCTGCTGGGTGGGCAAAGGTTTTGGTCAAGTTGATACAGCCAGGACTGATAGTAGTCAGTTGCAGTATCTGAGCCTGGAAGCGTGTGTGGAAACGGCTCTGCAAAATAATATGGATATTAAAACGGCCAAAACAAATGCGGCAATCGCTGGTGTGTACCATAATCAGGCAAAGTTAGAACAGCTTCCTTCTGTCAGTGGGTATATTGGTCATGGGCTTAATAGTGGCCGCTCCATCAATCCCTCTGATAATAGTTATATTTCGCAGAGTTTTACTTCTGCCAATTATAGCTTAAGTGCATCTCTTAGTCTATGGAACGGATTTAAACTTCGTAATTATATCAGAAAGACTAAATTAGACGCCGAGGCAGGTACATGGGATGCGCAGCAGAGCAAAGATGCCATTACTATTCAGGTGATTGCTGCATACCTGGAAGTCCTCAATCAGCAGGAAATCTTAAATAACTATTATAGGCAATTGCTTTCTTCACAGGTGCAATATAATCGCCTGGATACCTTAAATGAGAGTGGTGCTGCTAATCCAGATGATTTTTATGACATGAAAGGTCAATTAAGTAGTAGTGAACTGGCGATCATCGATCAAAAGAATATTATTAAATCTGCCAAAATTACCTTGTTTCAGCTGATGAACCAGCCACTCAATTTGGATGTTGTGCTAAAGGAGCCAAAGACTATGGATGTGAAATCCGCAGAGAATCAGTCCATTGACGCAATCTATAAGGGGGCCTTAACTTATTTGCCTTCGGTTAAATCTGCACAGTTAAAATTTCTGAGTGCTGGCAAGAACGTTGCTGTGGAAAAGGCTGATTTATATCCTTCTTTGTCTTTAAATGGAGGCATTGGAACCGCATTTTCCAGTGCAGCTACCCGTTCTATAGCAGGGGAAAGCATCACACAGGAAAATGGCAATTATGTAATCAGCGGATCGGAAAAGTTGCCGGTGTATACGAATACAACTGCTATGAGTTATAGAGATATTCCTTATTGGAACCAATTGAAAAATAATTATGGAACGAATCTGAACCTGACTTTGAATATTCCGATCTTTAATGGTTCCCAGGCCAGAAGCGATGTGAAAGTCGCAAAGCTACAACAAGACCTGGCAAAGGATCAGTTGAGTACCACTCAGACGGATCTCAAAAACACGATTAGCAAGGCCTATTTTGATCAACAAACAGCCCTTAATGCGTGGCTCAAGCAACAGGATCAGGTAGCCGCTTATAAGGAGTATTTTAGGATCTCTGAAGTGAAATTTAATACAGGAGCCATTAATTCTGCGGAATATCTGATTGCAAAGACCAAATATAGTCAGGCAGAAAATGCATTAATTGTGGCAAAATATAATTACATCTTTAAAACAAAAATACTTAGTTATTATAAAGGAGCACTTTCTCTTTAATAACCCAAACTTAATTTTTAAAATATACAGCAGTGGATAGAGCGATAGAACAGAAGACCTGGACCCGTAAAAAAATATTGACCATAATAGGGATTGTGGCACTTGTAGCCTTGATAGCGGGGAGTATTTATTATGCCAGTGGCGGCACTCGTTTAAATGTGGACAAGGAAAGAATTACCATTAGTGAGGTGACGGAAGGACAATTTAAAAACTATATTCCGGTCAACGGCGTGGTGATGCCCATTGCGACTATTTATTTGGATGCCATGGAAGGTGGCCGGGTGGAGGAGCGTTATGTAGAAGATGGGGCCATGATGAAAAAAGGAGAGCCAATTCTTCGTTTATCTAATCCAGATCTGATGATGAGTCTGGTGGAACAGCAAAATAATGTGTATAATACGTTGATGCAGGTGCAGATTGCCCAAAATGGTGCCCGTCAGACCTCTGTCAGTAACTTAAATCAATTGGCGGATGTACAAAGTCAATTGCAGGAGGCTAAAAGGCTGTATGATCTGGATAAAAAACTCTATGGTCAAAAGGCAATCGGATCTCAGGAATATGAGAAGGCAAAAATAAGTTACGATTATCTGGTAAAAAAGCTGGATTTACAAAGGACACTATTGCAGCAGGACTCCGTGGATAAGGTTCAGCAACTGGCACAACAAAATAAACTATATTCTGGCGCCAACAAAGCCTTTTCTCTGATGCAACAAAAAGTAGGCGATCTGATTGTTCGGGCGCCAGTGGATGGGCAGCTGACTTCACTGGATGCGGAAGTGGGTCAGAATAAAAATAAAGGAGAAAGACTGGGGCAAATTGATGTGATCAGTGATTATAAGGTTCGGGTAGATGTGGATGAGCATTATATTAATAATGTATTTCCGGGCCTGACCGGAACAGCCGTTGTAGGCAATGATACTTTACATCTTAACGTTAAAAAGGTATATCCTTCCGTGACTAACGGACGGTTTCAGGTAGATATGGCTTTTGAAGATAAAGCCCCTAAAACGATTCACAGAGGGCAAAGCCTGCAGATCATGCTGACTTTAAGTGATGATAGAAAGGCTTTACTGGTACCAAGAGGTGGATTCTTCCAGAAAACTGGTGGCAACTGGATTTATAAACTCAGCAAGGGTGGTTCTACTGCCTTTAAGGTGGATATTCAAATTGGTGGTCAGAATCCGGATTATTATGAAGTTCTAAAGGGCTTACAACCTGGAGACAAGGTGGTCACCAGTAGTTATGATAACTTTGGAGACAATGAAACACTGGTGATTAATTAAAATTGCTCAATCCATTAATAGTAAATAGCGGTTAAAACTTATAAGACATGTTTAAACGTTTTTTGATCACTACCTGGCGGAATTTTAAAAAAAGCAGGGCTTTTAGCCTGCTGAATATCACTGGCCTGGCCATTGGCATAGCCTGTGCAGGGATTATTCTGCTTTGGGTAGAGTATTATACGACCTTTAATCATTCGGTTAAGGACCTGAGCAGGGTATACCGGATGGAAAATGCGCAGGTATATGGTAAGGATACTTATACCTTTCCTGTTATGCCACTAGGAATCAGAGATGAACTTCTTAATAATTTTCCGGAGGTGGAAACGGCTGTGCGGTATATTGACGCAGGAATTAATGTTTCTTTGGAGAATAAAAATTTTGCAGAACAAGCTGCTTACGCTGACCCTGAGTTCCTTAATATGTTTAGTTATAATGTGATTAGGGGGGATGCGAATCGCGCACTATCTGCACCTGACGGTGTCGCATTGTCAGCAAAAGTCGCTAAAGCTTATTTTGGAAGTGTAGATGTTATCGGCAAAATGCTTCAAATCGATAAACAGCCATATCAGATCAATGCTGTGTTTAAGGATCCGCCAGAGAATATGACCTTTGCCAATGCCAAAATCATTTTACCTTACAGCGTTTATTATAATCAAAATAAGCAATATGATGCCTGGAATAATAATATGACAGAGGCATGGGTTCTATTAAAGCCCGGAGCGTCTGCTAAGAAAGTAAATGCTGCGTTGGCCGGTCTTGCAAAAAGCCATGGACAATTGAGCTATACCTATTTTATGTATCCTATGGAGCGTATTGCCATGCATGGCAACTTTAGTGGTACAAAGGAAGCTACTGGTGGAACCGTGAAAATGGTCAGAATGTTTGCGTTGATCGCTTTTATTATTTTACTGATTGCCTGTATTAATTTTATGAATCTTTCTACGGCAAGAAGTGAAAAGCGTGCCAGGGAGATTGGACTAAGGAAAGTGATGGGTTCTTCCCGAAGGGGACTGATTTTAAGGTTACTCTCAGAGGCAGTCTTAATGTCTTTTGCTGCTGTGGTTATTGCATTATTGCTTATTGCTGCCTGCCTACCGCTTTTTAATGGCCTGATTGGCTTACATCTTCAAATGAACCTAAGGAGCCTAAAGCATATCGGTTTTGTATGTGGACTTGGTATATTTAGCGGTCTATTGGCCGGCATTTATCCCGCATTTTATCTTTCTTCTTTCAATCCCATCGCAGCCCTTAAAGGTAATGGCCTTAAAGCAGGAGGCGCCAGCTTTATCAGGAAGATATTGGTGGTGTTGCAATTTTCAGTTTCTGCCATTATTATTGTCGCCATATTTGTGATTTATCACCAGATTCAGCATATGCGCACTAGAGATTTAGGCTACAATAAGAATAATGTGGTTTACCTAACCGCCTCTGACAAACTTTCTGAATCTTTCCCTGCCTTAAAGCAGGCATTAATGGCAACAGGAAAAGTTGCTTCGGTTTCTCTGGGTTCACATACACCACTCGAAATGAATAATAATGGAGGGGGCCTTAAGTGGAAAGGAAAGCAGGAAAACGAGGATGTTTTGATTACCAAAGTTAGAACGGATAATAATTATTTGAATACGTTTAATATCCCGTTGGTAGCCGGAAGGGGATTTAAGTCCAATCCAGACTTGGATAGCAATGATATCATTATTAATGAAACGCTGGCATCACTCATGGGAAAGGAAGGACGTGTAGGCGGCCTGATATATTATGGTCAACATGGAGCTTTGACTATTGTTGGCATCACAAAGGATTTTATTTATAATAATATATCAGCCACACATCCGGCACCATTAATGTTTTTTAATCAGCCTAAAGCTACGGGCTTAATCTTTATTCGTTTACAGGATGAAGCGGATTTGTCCGGTTCTTTGGCCGCATTAAAGTCTGTTTTTTTGAAATTTGACGCGGCTAAAGCTTTTGATTACCATTTTATGGATAAGGCGTTTGAGGCGACATTTCAGCAACAACGATTTACGGGCTCACTGGCCATTATATTTGGGGGGCTGGCCATCGTGATTTCCTGTCTGGGCTTATTTGGGTTGTCAGCTTATATGGCTGAACAAAGAACCAGAGAGATTGGAATTAGAAAGGTTTTGGGCGCCTCAGTGAGCTCCGTAATAAAGCTTTTGACCAGGGACTTTATTATTATGGTCTTTATTTCTTGTGTAATCGCCTTCCCCATTGCCTATTACCTAATGGATCACTGGTTGATGGATTTTGATTACCGGATAAATATCCACTGGTATGTATTTGCGGTTACGGCTTTATCTGTCGTGATTATTGCCTTTGTCACAGTTAGTTCGCAGGCATTTAAGGCAGGCAGACTAAATCCGGTAAAGGCTATCCGCTCGGAATAAAAGTTGACAAAACAATAAATTAAATAATACAAGTAAAAATATTAAAAATGAAAAAGAGAATTTTGGCTATTACGACACTCGCCTTTTTACTAGGGGCATCTTGCGTGCAGGCAAATAATGGGTCTGATAACGGTGACGGCCTTTCAATTAGTTCTGTTTTGCAGAAAGATAATTTTCGATCTGTAAGCAAAAAACAATTTGATGCCAGTCAGGTAAAATCGATGGATGTACGTACTGTGAGCGCCGATGTGGACGTCATGGGTGATGCAACAGATAAAGCTACTGTTGAGATGCTGGCAAAAGGCCCAAACAATAAATCTCTTTCTGAGTCAGAGATTAAAGAGCGACTAGAAAAGTATTACGACATTACCACTGAATTAAATGGAAGTCAATTGACTGTAAAGGTCGAATTCAAAACCAAGCATATAGGTAATAACCAAGGTTTAAGATTACGTTTTATTTTGCACACCCCATCTGCAGCAGATGCGAATATTAAATCTGTCAGTGGCGATGTCGAACTTACCCGTGCAGGACAGGTTAATATTAGTACGACCAGCGGAGATATTGAACTTGGGCATCTAAGTGGCGACGCCGTGACGGCAAGTGTATCGGGAGATATCCAAGTGAGTTCAGTGGGCGGTAGTTTTTCTGGTTCCACCACTTCCGGGGATATTAAGGCAGGAAAAGTGGGGGCATTAATGAAAGCCGGATCCGTTAGTGGCGATATTCAGATTGTAGCCGGAAAATTGGGCCAGGACGTTAAGATGAAGACCGTTTCTGGAGATGTTGACCTAAAAATTAAAAATAATGCAGGTATGGATCTGCATTTAAATACCCTTAGTGGAGATATGAATCTGAATGGACTGGGCGCTATAAATTATTCAACAAAAAGTAAAAGGAAAGTCGTAGCCCAGGTGAATGGTGGGGGCAAGGAGTTGGACATTGAAACTGTCAGCGGAGATATCCATATCAGTCAATCCTAAAACCCAAACGCATATTTGCATCCAAATTAATTTAAAATATTAGATCATGATCAAAATAACGGATTTAGAAAAGGTATATAGAACAGATCTTATTGAGACAGTAGCGATCAACAAAATGTCCTTTGAAGTGAGGCAAGGTGAATTTGTCGCCATAATGGGCCCTTCGGGTTGTGGTAAGTCTACGCTGCTTAATATTCTTGGGCTGTTGGACGACTGCGATGGGGGCAGTTTCATTTTTAACGGTCAGGAAATTGCACATTTTAATGAACAGAAACGTGCCATGCTGCGTAAGAAAAATATAGGCTTTGTCTTTCAGAGTTTTAATTTGATTGATGAATTGACGGTTTATGAAAATGTAGAGTTGCCGCTCATCTACAATAATATCAAACCTGCGGACAGAAAAATCATGGTAGAAGAAACCTTAGAGAAGATGCAAATTATGCATCGTAAAAGTCACTTTCCGCAGCAGTTATCCGGTGGACAGCAACAGCGTGTTGCGGTTGCGCGCGCAGTGGTCAATAAACCGAAACTTATACTGGCGGATGAACCTACCGGTAATCTAGACTCCCACAATGGTAATGAAGTAATGGATATGCTTACTTCATTAAACGAGGCCGGGACGACCATTATCATGGTGACCCACAGTGAGCATGACGCTAAATTTAGTCATCGTATCATCAGGATGCTGGATGGGGAAAAGATTACGGAAAATATCCTGAGAGAATTGGATTATATCCCGGATGTGGATTTGAAATCTGAGCATTAAACAATATCTCGGCTTACTTACTATGTAAAATGTTGCAATCATGATAAAAAGTTATTTGAAGACTGCCTGGCGCAGCTTAAAACGAAATAAACTCTTTTCTGGTCTGAATATTTTTGGACTGGCCATCGGCATGGCTGGAGCCATACTGATCGCCATATTATTGCAACATATGCTTAGTTATGACCGGTTTCATAAGCAGGAGGATCAGTTATTTATGATCTCCAATCGGGACAAACTTGGCGGTGATTTGTATACCTGGAGGTATACGCCTAAAATACTAGGTTCAACTTTAGCTAGTGAGCGGCCGGAAATACAGAACTGGACCAGATCTAGAACGGGTCAGTCGTTCCTATTTACAGTAGGTGATCAGAAAATTCAAAACAAGAATGGGAATTATGTAGATCCGGGGTTTTTTAAAATGTTCAGCTTTCCTATGGTAACCGGAGGACCTAATAAGGATTGGGATGCGGGAACCGGTATTATTTTGGCTAGCTCATTTGCTAAAGCGCTTTTTGGAAGAACTGATGTTGTTGGTCAAACGATTAAATTAGATACGTCTAGTTTGGTTACTGTATCAGGCGTCATTAAAGATATGCCGGAGAATACGGATCTTAAATCTGACTATTTGTTAAGTTGGGCGTATGCCAATCGATTTGGGGAAGTTGACAGTAGTTGGGGGAATAATTCAGTGCAGACCTATGTCAAATTGCAAAAAGGCACTAATCTTTCGGCTTTTAATCAGGCGATCAGGGATGTTACCAAAAGCCATAGGGATGATATTACCACAGAAATATATGCGGAACCTCTAAAAAATGTGTTTTTATACAGTGAACAGCATAATGGCAAGTTTGACTCCGGAAGAATTGTTGTGGTTCGTTGCCTGGCTGTAATTGGATTTTTGTTGCTTTTGATTGCCTGCATTAATTTTATGAATCTTAGCACGGCACAAAGTGAAAGGAGAGCAAGGGAGGTAGGGGTTAAGAAAGTAATTGGCGCTTCCAGGATCAGACTGATTGCTCAATTTTTGATAGAAAGTGTCCTGCTGTCCTTGTTTGCCTTTATAATCGCCTTAGGAATCGTCCTTTTAGTGCTGCCTGCCTTTGGAAACCTCGTAGAAACGAAACTCAGCTGGCATTTTGGATGGACAGGCTGGTTAATTGCATTAGCTGTTATGGTTATAACGGGACTTATAGCAGGTAGTTATCCTGCCTTTTATCTTTCTTCCTTTGCTCCTGTAAAGGTGCTCAAAGGCAGTTTTGTGCGTATGGGTGGTAAAATCAGTGCCAGGTCAGTTTTGGTTGTATTGCAATTTACAGTAGCCATTATTTTGATTTTAACCACTATTATGATTACCCAGGATATCCGCTATGTCCAAAATCGAGATACCGGTTATAACCAAAGTGAACTGGTATTTAGCTCACTTAATGGCAATCTTCGCAAGAATTATCCAGCTTTAAAAAATGAACTTTTAAGTAGCGGTGCCATTACATCCATGTCCCGTAATATGTCTCCCATTACACAGCGTTTTAGTGATGGATGGGGTATGACTTGGCCAGGATCTAACAAAGCAGATGAGAAAACTGATTTTGTAAGGTACAGCTCAGATGCTGATATGGTAAAAACCATGGGTATGCATCTTGTGAAAGGTCGGGATATAGATATTTATAAATACCCTGGTGATAGCACGGCCATGATGCTGACCCAGTCGGCAGTTAAGGCCATGCGCCTTAAAAATCCTATTGGAGCCATTGTTGGTGATAATGATACAAAATGGCATGTTGTCGGGGTAATCGATGATTTTATAATTGAACAACCCTTTGATAAGATACAACCGATGGTCATTGAAGGACCTGATTCTTGGTATTCTACCATACATTACAGGCTTAATCCTGCCCACTCAGTAGAGCAAAACCTGGCTACGATTAAGCAAGTATTTGATAAATATAATATGGATTATCCTTTTGAGTACCATTTTGCCGATGATACCTATGCCACGAAATTTAAGGAAAATAAAAAGCTGGGGCAATTATCCATGCTCTTTGCAGGACTCACCATTTTTATATCTTGCCTGGGTTTATTTGGATTGATTACGTATATGGCAGAAACCAAAACCAAGGAAATTGGTGTTCGTAAAGTGTTAGGGGCGAGTGTCGCAGGAATAATTGGCTTACTTTCTAAGGGCTTTGTGAAGTTAATTATTATTTCTTTTGTAATCGCTGTGCCTATAGCCTATTATATTATGCATAGGTGGTTATCTGCCTCTACTTATAGTATTAGTGTGCAGTGGTGGTGGTTTGTTATAACAATTTTGATAGCAGTTATAATCGCCATTTTAACGGTAAGTTTTCAGGCGATGAAAGCAGCCCGGGTAAGTCCGGTAAAAAGTCTGAAAACTGAATAATTGATTTTAATGTATAAATCATGATAAAGTATTATTTAAAAATAGCATTGCGCAATTTTAGAACAAGTAAGCTGTTTAGCTTTCTGAATCTAATGGGCCTTTCTATTGCTGTTGCTATATGCATTCCGCTGTTTTTGTTTATTTGCAAACAAAAGAGCTTTGACAGTATGTACACCCACCTGGATAATATATACCGGGTGAATTTAGTGCCACATGCAAAACCAAATGAAGTGTGGGCCAGTGTACCCAATGCGGTGGCTCCTGCTTTGACCAGGGATATCCCAGAAGTTGCTAGTGCGGCTAGGTTGCTTAAAAATGGTTTTGGTACGCCGGCAACGCTTAGGGTGGACCATGAAAATTATAAGGAAGATTTACTTTACTGGTCTGACCCGGATTTGTTTAAAATTTTTGATTTTGATTTTGTTGTCGGTAATGCATCCAATCCTTTGGGTGAGGATAATGCTGTTGTCATAAACCAGACGGAGGCTAAAAGGCTTTTTGGGGTTAAAAGCCCAATTGGACAATCCATTATTGTAGATAATGGACCGCATTTGGTTGTTACGGGCGTTTATCGGGACTTGCCTGATAATAGCAGCATAGATCCCGCTATTATTGGTAACTTTAAGGCTGACCGGCTGAGTAAAAGTATATATTGGAGTAATGCCAGTTATGAAACTTTTTGTTTGTTGAAACCTGGCGCAGACGCTGCGGTTGTTAATAAAAAGGTGGCAGCGTTGACTCAAAAATATATAAAAGACAGAGAAGATCGGTGGTTTGATCTCAAAATACAGCCGTTATCTGAAATCCATTTACATTCAGCACAAATAACCGACACGTATATTAGTCGTATAGGTGATATCAAGACGGTAAGGCAGATAGGGTTATTAGGGCTTTTAATCGTCATTATTGCAGCCATTAATTATATGAACCTCGCTACGGCCAGATCTGAGAAAAGAGCACGGGAGGTTGGTATAAATAAAACATTAGGGCTACCAGGGCACAAATGATTCTGCGATTTTATGCAGATACAGGACTTACGGTGTTACTAGCCATTATTGTAGGTTTTGTTATGTCATTTGGTAGTTTGTATTTGTTTAATTCAATCAGTGGGAGCCATTTAGATATAACAGATCTTTTAGGCATACCTACTTTTTTATTCCTTTTGGTTATCTGGTTTATAGTGACCTTACTTGCAGGTAGTTATCCGGCGCTTTTATTATCAGGTAGTTCTGCTTTACAACTCATGCAAAAGAAGTTTTCCAGGGGTGGGGCAGACCAGTTGTTTAGAAAGATACTTGTTGTTGTTCAATTTAGTTGTTCTATTGTTTTGATCATTGCTATTGTGATTATTTATCAGCAAATGAAATTTGTAGGCAACAAGAATTTGGGATTTAACCCCAATGGGGTGCTGATGGTTAACATTAGTGGTGTCCGGGATCCAGGTCATTTGGAAAGCTTTTCCAATGCCATCTCGCAGATTCCGCAAGTCCATGAAGTATCACAGTTACAAGTTCCGCCTGGTTTTAGTGCCAGTCAAAGATCTCTGCATAAAGGTGATGAAAAATCAGATTTGACACTATTTACCTGCCACGCAGACGGCGCAGTGGTTTCTACGCTGGGATTGAAATTGCTAGCAGGAAAAACCCTGCCGGACCATCTGTCAAAAACTGATTCCATGGTATATGTTGTGGCCAATAAAAAGGTGATCGATTATCTTGGATGGACGCCTGAAGAGGCCATTGGTCGAAAAGTTCAGGTGGATTTGGGTAACAATGCCTATATCGTCGGCGTCGTGGATGATTTTAATTTTCTTTCTTTAAAAAGACCCATTGAACCCTATATTTATTATGCGGCAAATGATGCTCCAGAATCCTTTAATGCTATGCTAATCAAGATGAATACAGACCAGCTTGCATCTACAATGGATAAGGTACAAAGGGATTTTGCCAAATATGTGCCTGCCGTTGCATTTGATTATTCTTTTTTAGACGCACATCTGGCCACGCTTTATAATGCGGATAGGGTAATGCAAAAAGTGGTGCTGCTGTTTTCTTGTCTGGCTATTTTTGTATCTTGTTTGGGCTTGTTTGGGTTATCTGCCTTTATGGCTGAACAAAAGACAAAAGAAATTGGCATCCGTAAAGTGCTGGGCGCCAGCAGTTTTTCAATTAGTAAAATGCTAAGTTTGAATTTTCTAAAATTGGTGCTGCTTTCCATTGTTATAGGCATACCTGTAGCCATTTATTTGATGCAGAAGTGGTTATCTCATTTTGAATATCGAATTCACATTTCCTGGTTGGTTGTTGGGCTGTCTGCAACCACAGGCCTGTTGATTGCCTTACTTACGGTTTCCTATCAATCCATTAAAGCAGCCAGCGCAAATCCGGTAAACAGCATTAAGGCAGAATAGGGGAAAGGGCAATGACATTATATTCAAGTGCTTCGAATCTATTTATTATATTCACAATTTAGAAAACAATACTATACAATGATTGAACTATCACATCTTTCCAAATGGGTTAAAACCGGTTCTTTGCAAACTTTTCTATTAAAGGATATCAATATTACCATTAACAAAGGCGCCTTTGTATCGATTATGGGGCCATCAGGATCCGGTAAATCTACGCTTCTTAATGTAATAGGAATGCTAGATGACTGGGACGAGGGGCAATACCTGTTTATGGGTGAAGAGGTAGGAAAGCTGAAAGAAAGAGCAAAACAAGCATTACATAAAGATCATATAGGCTTTGTTTTTCAAGCCTATCATTTAATTGATGAGTTGACCGTCTATGAAAACATAGAAACGCCTTTACTATATCAGGATATTAAAAGTGCTGAGAGAAAAGCTATCGTGGCGGATATGCTGGATCGGTTTCAGATTGTGGGCAAAAAGGATTTATTCCCAGCACAGCTGTCCGGTGGTCAGCAACAATTAGTAGGCATAGCCAGGGCCCTGGTTGCAAAGCCTGATTTAATTCTGGCTGATGAGCCAACCGGTAATCTGAACTCTAAACAAGGCGAGGAGATTATGGAAATTTTTACAAGGCTCAACAAAGAAGACGGTGTTACAATCATTCAGGTTACCCATTCGGAAAAGAATGCAGCCTATGGGGACCGTATTATTAATCTATTGGATGGCAGGATAGAAAGCTGATTTTGCTCTTTTTAGCGATGTTTTTGTGATTTTTAGATGGCCATAAGCTGTAAAAAGTCCTTTTTTACAGCTTATGGCCAATATTTTTACCTGCTTAACCTAATAAAGATGAATAAGTTGATTATAATGAAGGATTTTGTTTTGTATTTTAGTTTGGTTTATAAAATAAACTAGTTTACTTTTGTTTTATAAAATTCAAAAATATGGAAGAGAAAGCAATTTCACCAACTGAAAGCCTGCAAATCATCGAAAAGATGTTAGCGGATACCAGAAACCGCTTTTATAATAATGGCTTTGCCTTTTTATTGTGGGGAGTACTGATCATCCTGATTTGTTTAACCTCTTTTACAGCGCACGCCTTAGGTCATGATGGCCGCGATGGGTATATCTGGGGGATAGGCATCGGATTAGGGATATTGATTACTGCCGTTTATTTTTGGCGTATTGCTCCAAAAACCCGAAAATTTACCAGGCTGGATAGTATTAATGGCAAGGTATGGATTGCCTATGCCATCAGCTATTTTGTATTGATGTATTTATGTTTGCATTATCAGATTTTCGCGCCACCGTTTATTTACCTTTTACTCGGCATGGGGATGTTTATTACGGGCGGTATTTATAGATTCTGGTCTCTTTATGCAGGTGCTATTATATTTTGGATCGGCGCAGTTATTTGTACACTGTTGCCAATGGGATCAGGGCAATTATTACTTACTAGTGTTTTAATGTTACTTGGTTATTTATTGCCTGGCTATATTCTCTGGCAAAAAGCAAAAGGAGATGCTCATGTTTAGGGAACTTGATCCATTATTACATTCTGAACTCAGGCTGGCAATAGTAAGTTTGTTGGTTGGTGCTGGTGAAGCAGAGTTTAAAGAACTTAAGCTAAAAACCGGCGCTACGGCAGGCAATCTGAGTGTACAGGTACAAAAATTGGCGGATGCTGGTTACATTCAGGTAGAAAAGTCTTTCAGAGGGAAATACCCATTAACCACCTGCAAAATTACCAAGGCAGGACTGGAAGCCTTTAGTAATTATGTGGATGTACTAAAAGATTATTTAAAACCAAAGGCCTAAGTATACTTCGGAGGAACTTGAGAGCATTTTACCGAACGGGTAGGTAGTTTTACCTTAAAAAGCTGGGCTGGTTTAAATAATCATCTGAATTTTGTGGGATAGCAAAACCTATAAAATTTTAAACATTATTAATCGATGAAAAGCGGTTATTTTATTTTCTTATTTGGCCTTATATTATTTAAGGCAAACGCGCAAACCAAAATTGAAGGTGGTGTAAAAGATGGTAAAATGAGACCTTTGATTGGTGCCAGCATTGCTGTTAAAAACGGTTATGATGGCGCAATTACTGATAGCGCTGGAAACTATCATTTTACAACAACAGATCAGGGCACTGATACGCTTATTTTTAGTCTGACCGGTTACAAATCTATAGAAAAGATTGTGCAGCTCAATGGGCAAGCAATTACCCTAAATGTTGTGTTGAAAGAAGCTTTTAATGAACTGAGTGCCGTTACCATTACCGCGGGTTCCTTTTCTGCCGGTGATAATAAAAAGGGAGTTGTTCTCTCCTCACTGGATATATTGACCACGTCAACGAATGCGGATATCTCCTCCGCTATGAGGCTTTTACCAGGTACCCAGCAAAACGGCGAAAGCTCCGGTTTGTTTGTTCATGGGGGAACTGCGGGTGAAACCGCTCAATATATGGATGGAGCGGTGATTCAAAACCCTTACTATGCGGGAGGCCCGCAAATCATGCAAAGGGGTAGATTTGATCCGCGGCTATTTAGTGGAACCATGTTTGCTACTGGCGGCTACTCTGCACTTTATGGTAATGCCATGTCATCTGTTTTGCTAATGAATAGTAATGACCTGCCTGAAAAATCAGAATATGAAATAGATGTATCGCCCATTGCTTATGTTAACCTTAGAACGCAGCAATTGGCCAGGGATAAAAAATCGGCTTATGGCATCAGTTATAACTATATAAATGTCTGGCCGGAAATGCAGGTTGTCAACACCTATTTTGATATTACAAAAACTCCGGTATATCATACGGCTAATTTTTATTATCACAGAAAGACAAAAGGGGGCATGATTAAATATTACACCGAGTTCAGCCATAATGATGTCGGCTATAGCTGGCAGGATATTGATAGTCTGGTGCTAAAAGATAAAATTAATGTTGCCAATAATAACTGGTATAATAACCTGAACTGGACCGAACTGTTGGGGGCTAAATGGAAAATGACCTGGGCCAATAGCTTTAGTATGAATCATGACCATATTACCCGATCTGTTCTGGATAATAAGAATGAAGCAGTTGTATTTGATCCTTCTTTATATTGGATGAATAATAAAATTTTCACCTATTTGAATTCTGAGGATCACCTGCAATCAAGATTTGTTTTGGAAAAAACATTTCGGTATTTAAATGCAATTCGCTTTGGCGGAGAATATGATTATGCACATACGGATGGTTTATATAATGGCCGCAGCATTAAATTTAATGACCATTATGGGGCGGTATTTGCAGAAAACGACCTTTATTTCACCAATAACTTTATGTTGAAATCGGGTATTCGCGCTGAAAGGTCTGCCCTTATAAATGAAACAAAGGTGGCGCCTAGGATCTCAACGGCCTATCGTATTGGCCCCAATGAACAGCTCTCTGCGGCCTATGGTATTTTCTATCAGAAGCCCGAAGCGCATTATCTGATGTATAATCAAAATTTAAGATTTACCAAGTCCACGCAGTATATACTTAATTATCAGAAAAGCACTACCAGTCAGATTTTGCGTCTGGAGGCCTATTATAAAAAGTATGATGATCTCATTAGTCTTGTGCCTGCGACCCAGGTAAATGATTATCCTTTTTCTAATGACGGTTATGGGCATGCGGAAGGTTTTGATCTGTTTTGGAAGGATCAGAAAACTTTTCCCTTTAAATATTGGATTAGTTATTCCTATATCCACACAAAGCGTCAATTTTTAAATTATCCTACACCGTTGCAACCTGACTTTATTACCCCGCATACTTTTTCTGCGGTGTTGCAACAATTCATTCCGGGTATTAAATCACAGGTGAATTTTTCTTATAGTTTTGCAACAGGAAGGCCTTATTATTATTTTGCACCGGATTTGCAAAGTCATACTTATCAGTTGAAAACCCAAGGGAAGTCTTCTGATTATAATAACCTAGATTTTAGTATAGATTACTTGCCTGATTTTGGGAAGACAAATAAGAAAATGACAGTGATGTTTGTCGCCACAATTAAGAATATTTTAGGCCTTCAACAGATTTATACCTATAATTATTCCTACGATGGCTCTTATAAACAGCCTGTATGGCCAATGTCCAAACGTCAATATTTTATAGGAGTATTCTTTAACTTTGGGAGAGACAGATCTCAGGAGATTATCAATGAAAATTTGTAACCTTTTTTATATATGATTTAATTTAAACATCACTTAAAAATAAAAACAATGAAAAGAATAATTGCTACCACAGCATTTGTTTTATTGCTGAGCGCAACCGGTTTAATGGCTCAATCTGCCAGATATGTGCCTGCTATGAAGGCCGATTTAAAATTGCTGAGGGAGGCTAAATCAATGCAAGATTATAATAGTGTTGCTGCGGCTTTTACCAGAATTGGTAATGCGGAAAAATCTTTATGGATTCCTTATTATTATGCGGCTCTTGCAAAACTGCATGGGGCCATAAATGATAAGTCAGCTGACAAGGATCAGATTGCCGCCCAGGTGGACACCTTACTTGCCAATGCAGAAACTATTGAAAAAAATTCAGAACTTACTACTTTGCATTATTATAATGAAGTGCTGAAAATGACTGTCAATCCAGCGGCTAGATTTATGGAGAAGGCGCCCTTGATGGAGAAATATTTTAAAATGGCAGTGGCCGAGGACTCGACTAACCCCAGAATTTATTTTATGAAAGGGCAGACCGTATTTCATACGCCTGAAAGCTTTGGAGGCGGAGCCAAAGGTGCTAAGCCGCTGTTTCAAAAATCAGTCGATCTTTATGCAATGCAAGATACCACCAAGAGTTTTAAGCCAAAATGGGGCAAAGAGGATGCGGAAGCTATGTTGAAAAAGTGTGAGCAGTAATTAGTAATTATTAGAATAGCAATTTAAATTTATAGGCGGTACCACTTTTATGAAAGGTGGGCCGCCTTTTATTTGGCGGATTCAAGTTATAATAATAGGGTGCAGGGGGATTTTAAATTTTGTGATTGTGGCTTTTGTTTTGAGATTTGGTCAGGGGCTTCCACGGGAACTATATAGCTGTAGGAGATATTATTATTAATGATAATGTAAAAAAAATGGTGGATTTCCTGAATAAAGTAATTACTTTGCGTTGTATATCTTACCCATATGTCTAAGTCATTTATCAATATTAAAGAACTGGCCCAGGCACTGAATCTGTCCACCTCGACAGTCTCAAGAGCCTTTAGGGATAAGAATGATATTAATCCTCAGACCAAGCAGTTTATTTTGGATAAAGCCAAGGAGTTAGGTTATTATCCTAATATATATGCCAGCAACCTCAGGGGCTCAAAAAGTCGGACGCTGGCCGTTATCATGCCTGAACTTGCTAATAATTTCTTTTCATTAGCTGTGAAAGGCATTGAAAAAGTGGCCCAGGCCAAAGGTTATCATACGTTGGTGTATGTTACGGATAGTAACTATAGCAAGGAAATCAGTATTGTTGAGGATCTTTTTAATGGCAGGGTAGAGGGGATTATCATGTCGGTTTCCGGAGAAGGTTCAGATCATCAATATATAAAAAGCTTAAGGACAGTAAAATTCCACTGGTATTTTTTGACCGGGTTTACGAAGATATTGAGGTGCCTAAAGTTGTAACGGATGATTTTGACAGTAGTTTTAAAGCCACGGAGTATTTTCTTAAAAATGGATTAAATAAGGTGGCTTTTCTGGTGATAGATAAAAGCGTATCCATTGGAAATGCACGTTTACAGGGATATCTGGAGGCGCATAAGAAATGCAGGAAAAAGGTAGATAAAAAACTGATTATAGATTGCAGTAATGACTTTGACGAAACTTACGAAGCGATTAAGCATGCGATAACTTTATATCAACCCGAGGCACTTTTTGCAAGTGTCGAACGGTTGGCTACTGCAGCCTATAGGGTTTGTAAGGATTTGAATATCAGTATTCCAGAAGATATAAAAGTCATTAGTTATTCTAATTTGAATATTGCTGATCTATTGAACCCTTCGCTGTCAACCATAACACAACCTGCAGAAGCCCTGGGTAAAGAGGCTGCAAAACTTATTTTTGGGATTCTAAATGGGTTACAACCCTCCAATAAAGAGCAAATTTTACGCGCGGAAATCATTCATAGGATTTCTAGTAAATTCTAACATCCATTGTGACTCGTTTTAACGAACAACTGTTGGTATTCAAAATGTTATTGCAGGTTTTGTTGTCGTAATTTGGCAATTTGTTTTAGAAAAAATGCGTCAAAAGCCTCTTCGGGCTGTTATAAAAATCATAATAAAAGTTAAGAAAAATTTGGCTGTTATTTAATTTCCTTTTAGTTTAGCCGCTGAATACTGATCGGGAACGTTTCCGTTATGTTTCGGGAACGTTCTCTATTGGCGTTTAACCCAAGAAAAACGCTTTTTATTAACAAAAAATTAAAATATTCTAAAACCCAAAGTAATGACGAATTCTAAAAAACTTCCTTTTTTACTGGGACTTTTCTTGTCGGTCGTTTTTTGCGGCTTGGCAGCAGCTCAGGGAGGTAAAACGATCACTGGGGTCGTTTTGAGCCAGGATCAAACGGCGCTTGCCGGCGTATCCGTTTCGGTTCCCCAAAGTAGCACAGGAACGATCACAGATGACAAGGGGCTTTTTCACTTCAGGTGCCAACGACTATGACCAGCCTCTCTTTTTCCTTTATTGGTTATTTAACGCAGGTAGCACCTATAGGGGCTAATAATCAAATAAATATTATTTTGATTAGAGATAGTTCTTCTAATCTGGGCGACGTAGTTGTAATTGGTTATGGATCTGTTGATAAAAAAGATGTGACGGGCGCCATTGCCACTATTTCCACTAAAGATTTTCAAAAAGGATCCATTACAAGCTTTGACCAAATGATTGCAGGTAAAGCACCTGGGATATCCATTACCTCAAATGGCGGACACCCAGGAAGTGGTTCAACCATTAGGATACGAGGTCTGTCTTCACTTAGTGCAGGACAGGATCCATTGCAAGTTGTGGATGGCGCGCCATTTAGTGGCTATGTCAATCCCAATGATATTGAGTCAGTCACTATTTTAAAAGATGCAGCGTCTGCAGCCATTTATGGTTCGAGAGCTTCAGGTGGTGTTATTTTGATTACCACAAAAAAGGGACGTCTTGGGCAAACCAAGGTGAATTTTAATAATCAGTTTTCGTTAAGCCAGGTCAAAGATTATGTGGATGTCTTAACGGCAGATCAGTTCAGGGATTTTGTTAACTCCAGTAGCTTTTTTAATGAGGAAGCGAAGAGCCTTATGGGAACAGCCAATACAAACTGGCAGAAAGAAATTTATAGAACTGCAGTAACTTCCAATAATAACATCAGTCTTTCTGGCGGCATAGGAAAAATCCCTTATCGTTTATCTGTGGGGTACCTTAACCAGGCCGGTATTCTTAAAACAGATAATATGGGGCGTACTACCGGTTCGTTGAGTTTAACCCCTACTTTGTGGCAGAATCATTTAAAGATTACTTTAAATCTGAATGGTAGTGTAACCAGAAACAGGAATGCGAACCAGGGCGCAATAGGAGCTGCCATCGCATTTGACCCGACGCAGTCTGTTTATGACGGAACTGACCATACATTTGGAAACTATTATGAATGGGTACGTGCAGATGGCACGCCGAACCCGCTTGCAGCGTTCAATCCCGTGAGCATGCTAAGTCAACGTACAGATATCAGTCATTATAACCGCGGTTTTGGTAATATAAATGTGGATTATAGCCTGCACTTTCTGCCTGATTTGCACGTAAGCGCGAATCTTGGTTTCGATGTGGGCAATTCTACGGGGACGACAAAGGAACAGCCGACCTCCAGAAACACCTATAATCTGCAATCTTCGACCGTTTACAAAGGACTGAATAACCAATATAGCAGCGATTTTAATAATTATTTTGCGGAGTATATGCTGAACTATAAAAAGGATATCACTTCCATTAAGAGTAATATTAATGCGATCCTTTTATATGGATATTATGATGACAGAAGTGTGACAGATAATTATGCTTCCTATGATTATTTCAATAGAGAAATCCCAAATTCCCAGCCTAAGTATCCCGATTCGTTAAAGCAGAATACCTTGATCTCTTATGTTGGGCGTTTGATTTATACTTACGACAATAAATACACATTAACGGCTTCTCTGCGTAGAGACGGGTCTTCTAAATTTGCACCGGATACCCGTTGGGGATGGTTTCCTTCTGTTGCCTTAGGATGGAATCTGAAAAAAGAAGGCTGGTTTGGTGATGCCAGTGCATTGTCATCGTTAAAACTTAGAGGCAGTTATGGTATTACGGGTAATCAGTCTGGCATTGATAATTATAGGTTTATCCCTACTTATTATCTCAGCGATAACGTGTCAAACTATCAATTTGGGGATAATTTTTATTCCATGTACACGCCTTCCTCCTATGATGAGTCCTTGAAGTGGGAGAAGACAGCGTCGGCTAATATAGGCCTGGATTTTGGATTTTTTGATCAAAGAATTTTTGGTAGTGTTGATGTTTATAATAAACACACCACAGATTTGCTGGCGGTTGTCAATATCCCTGCAGGTACTAATTTTACCAATCAGCTCTTAACCAATATTGGTTCTATGACCAGTAAAGGAGCTGAGTTGAATCTGGGTTTTGTACCAGTAAGATCAAATGATGTAGAATGGACCGTCAACCTTAATGCCGCTTATAATAACAGCAAGATCACCAAATTACTGGCTAATGCTGACTCTTCCTTTAAAGGACAGCCTGTTGGGGGCATTGAAGGTGCAACAGGGCAGACGATCCAGATCCAGAATATGCAACAAGAGCCCAATGCCTTTTTGGTTTACAAACAAGTTTATGATGCAAATGGTAAACCCATTGAAGGGGCCTATGAAGATTTAAATGGTGATGGGCAAATCAATCCCTATGATGACCAGTATAGTTATAAATCACCATGGCCTAAATGGGTGCTGGGTTTTAGTACAAATCTCAGATATAAAAAATGGAATTTCAGTACGACGCTAAGGGCAAATATTGGGAATTACATGTATAATAATATTGCCTCAAACCAAGGCATTGCCTATAACATGTCTGTGAATCAATATCTGGCCAACGCAGTAACGGATGTGTTATACACGCGTTTTATCAATAAACAACAACAATCCGATTATTATGTACAAAACGCATCGTTCTTGAAGATGGATAATATAGGGATCACTTATAATGTTGGACAAGTATTAAAATACAAGAATACAGACCTTAGTTTAAGTGCGCATGTGCAAAATGTACTGTGTATAACAAAGTATGATGGACTGGATCCTGAAATTTACGGGGGCATTGACCAGAATATCTATCCTAATCCTAGGGTGTATACCATTGGCCTGAACCTTAATTTTTAATCTGACATTCTAACGGTGGATGTTCTTAAGGGAATAAACACAATTAAAACATATTTGAGATGAAACATAATTTTCAAAAGATATATATAATTTGGGCATTGGTTTTTGCCATGACCGCATTCTCCTGCAGTAAAAAGCTGGATAGGATGCCCATAAATACAACAAGTAATACAGATGTTTTCAGTACCATTGATGGTACGAAACAAGCGTTGGCTAAAGTGTATGGTGCATTTGCATTAACTGGAAGCAGCGGGTCTGGAAGTTCTGATCTGGGAGGTATTGATGCCGGGACATCGGATTTTTTGAGGCTGTATTGGAATGCACAGGAACTACCAACAGATGAAGCCCTCTGTGCATGGGGAGATCCCGGCATCCCGGATCTAAATGAAATAAGCTGGACTTCCGGTAATCTATTGCTCAATGGTCTATATAATCGTTGTATTTACCAGATTACAGTTGCGAACTCTTTTATTAGGGAAACTGAGAATGTACCTGCTTCATTTTCCGATGAGGATAAAGAGAATCTGACACATTTTAGGGCCGAAGCAAGGTTTGTCAGAGCTTATCAGTACTGGGTATTAATGGATCTTTTTGGCAATCCGCCATTTACGGATGAAAATAGTAAAATAGGTAAAATTGCGCCGCCCCAAATTAAAAGAGCCGATTTATTTACCTATATAGAAAGTGAACTTAAGGCAATCGAGCCAGATCTTGTTGCGCCTAAACAAAATGAATATGGCCGGGCCGATCAGGCGGCTGACTGGGCACTGCTGGCCAGACTTTACCTGAACGCTGCCGTGTATACAGGTACGGATCATTATACCGACGCTATCACTTATTCAGAAAAGGTGATAAACTCTGGATATAGTCTGGACACGCATTATAATGACCTTTTTCTGGCTGATAATAATGTCAATAATCCTGAAACAATTCTCTCCATTAATTATGATGGAAATGAAACCCAGAATTATGGGGGTACCACCTTTTTGGTAAATGCATGTATTGATGGCAGTACAGGTGACGGTCCGGACGCCTATGGTGTGCCAGCTGGTGGCTGGGGCGGTATAAGAGCGCGTTCTCCTCTCCCTAAACTCTTTGGGGATGACTATACGGCCTCCAAAGATAAAAGGGCCGCATTAATGCTTGGAACGGAATATGACATTACCAATACGACCACCTTTGCTGAGGGGGTAAAAGTAATTAAATTCAGAAATACAAATTCAGATGGAAGCCTGCCTGCCAATGCAAGCACATTTGTCTCCACTGATTTTCCACTTTTCAGGCTGGCAGAGCAATACCTGATTTACGCAGAAGCGGTGCTACGTGGTGGCACTGGTGGTGATAAAGCGACTGCTATTAGTTATATAAATAAACTCAGGGAAAGAGCTTATGGTAATACCTCAGGCAATGTAGCCAATATTACATTGCCATTTATCCTGGATGAAAGAGCCAGAGAGCTTTATTATGAAGGTTTCAGAAGGACAGATTTGATCCGTTTTGGTGAATTTACCGGCAGTGCCTATATATGGCCCTGGAAGGGCGGCATTAAAGATGGTACCAGTGTTGCGGATAAATATAATTTATTTCCCATTCCGGCCTCTGATGTGGCGGCCAATCCTGATAACCTGACACAGAACCCCGGATACGGCAATTAACATTAATGATCACTTTGATAAATTTATAATAATGAAAATTCGATTCAATTTTATATGCATGTTGGTATCAGCCTTAATGCTGAGTTTTGCCTCCTGCAAAAAGGACCAGACACTGGTGGTTGCCACGCCAAGTACACCGGTTAGTTTGACAGCCAGTCAGAGCACAATTGTTCTGAGCGAAGACAATGCGGCGGATAAAGCGGTGGATCTTTCCTGGAATAAGGCCGATTTTGGTTATGCAGCTGCCATTAGTTATCTGTTGCAGGTAAGTTATAAGGATTCTGCTTTTAGCCGGTTTTCTTCTTTGGGGATGGGGCAGGCAACTTCGACTTCATTTACAGTGGCTGATTTAAATACCCTTCTTTTGGGAGCCAAGTATCAGCCAAATGAAGCCAGCGAAGTGAAAATCAGGGTACTGGCCCAGGTGGCAGACAGTCTCTATGCCTATTCTGATCCGCTAACAATAACCGTTACCCCTTATGTAGCCAAACGTGTTATTCCATATCCTTTCCTTTATGTCCCTGGGGATTACCAGGGATGGGCGCCTGATGCGGACATTATAGCAAAATTATATTCTATTAAAGACGATGGTAAATATGAAGGATATTTAAATTTAACCAAAGCAGATAACCCGTTCAAATTTACTGTAGATCCGAACTGGGATGGCGTCCAGTATGCTGCCGGTGCCACTGAAGGTACCATCGCTACCAGCGGCGATAACCTGGATATAGCAGGCGCAGGCTATTATCTGATCCAGGCAGATACGAAAGCACTTACCTGGAGTGCAACACTTGAGAACTGGGGTATTGTTGGAGATGCAGCCGGTGGTTGGGGTGATAATGATGATATTATGTTTGATTTTGACCCCGAAAATCAGGTGCTGACGAAAACAGTTCAACTCAATGCAGGATTACTCAAGCTCAGGGCTAACCACAAATGGGATCTTAATATCGGTACGGGAGATGTATATGGTGCGGATAACTATACCATCGCTGAGGCTGGTACTTATGTAATTACCTTGGATTTAAGAGTTCCCAAAGAACCTGTTGTCACAATGACCTTACAATAATCTAAATGAAACGTCCTGTTCTGGTTGGCTGATTGCAAGCGGTCAGAACGGGCGTTTATTTCTATTTTTCTTTTATGCATATTTTAAGCACAACGATCATCTCATTAAGTTTAATATCGTCCGTTATGGGCCAAAATAGTATGGTAGCAGCTACCCAACCTGATAATATCCCTTCTTTGGAAACAACGCAAGTACATAATCATATACCCATGCCATCCTCCCTGGTAACACCGGGGGATGTATTGAAAATTGAACAGGTGGCTCATGGGCTTAAAGTCCAGACCGTACATAGTTATGTGGAAGTGTTGGCATACTCGCCATCCATAATCCGTGTCAGAATGGATAAAAATCCGTTAGGGAAGGATTTTTCCTATGCGGTGGTGGCGGCTCCCGAAAAAGTGGCAACTACTTGGAAAGAGTCAGCAGATCGTATCCTTTTCTCAACAGACAGTCTGGATGTAGTTATCCTTAAAAAGCCATTTTCAATTGCATTTTATACCAAAGAAGGAAAACTGATTAATGAGGATGTGGCCAGTATGGGCACCTCCTGGATTGGCAATCAGGTAACGACCTACAAGCAGTTGCAGCCTGAGGAACGCTTTATAGGACTAGGTGAAAAGACCGGCAATCTGGATAGAAAGGGAACAGGTTATGTCAACTGGAATAACGATTCTTATGGATACGCAGCGAATGCTGATCCGATTTATTCAAGTATTCCCTTTTATATAGGACTACACGACTCTTTGTGTTACGGAATATTTATGGATAATACCTTTAAATCCGATTTTAATTTTGGAGCCAGCAATAACCGTTTTTCTTCCTTTGGCGCAGATGGCGGCGAAATGAACTATTATTTTATCTATCAAAAAAAGGTAGCAGATATTATTACCGACTATACCGCACTTACTGGGCGCATGTCTTTACCCCCACTGTGGAGTCTGGGCTATCAGCAAAACCGCTACAGTTATTATCCGGACACCGAAGTATTGCGTATCGCCAAGACACTCAGAGAAAAAAAGATTCCGGCAGATGGTATCACTCTGGATATCCATTATATGGAAAAATACAAACTCTTTACCTGGGATAAAAAAAGATTTCCGCACCCCATTGATATGAATAAGGAACTGGAATCCATGGGCTTTAAAACAACAGTCATCGTTGATCCGGGCATTAAAGTAGAAAAGGGTTATCCTGCCTATGAAGATGGTATTGCAAAAGATGTATTTATTAAATATCCAGATGGCAATCCTTATACAGCTGAAGTGTGGCCGGGTTGGTGCAATTTTCCGGACTTTACCAGCCAAAAGGGCAGAGACTGGTGGGCGGATAAGGTCAGGTTTTTAGCCGGTACTGGTGTGGATGGCATCTGGAATGATATGAATGAGATTGCCAGTTGGGGCAACAAAATGCCTTTTAATGTATTATTCGATTATGATGGACAGGGGGCCACAACCATTGGTGCCCATAATGTCTATGCCCTGGAAATGGCCAGAGCCAGTTATGAAGGCGCAAAAAAGAGTTTTAAGGAGCGTCCTTTTATCCTGACCAGAGCCGGTTATGCGGGGCTGCAAAGATATACAGCTATCTGGACGGGGGATAACCGGGCAGAAGATGATCATATGATGGCAGGCGTTCGTTTACTCAATAGTCTGGGACTCAGTGGAGTAGCCTTTACCGGGATGGACATAGGAGGCTTTACAGGCAATCCAAGTATCGGTTTATTTGCCAGATGGATCCAAATAGGGGCTTTTACACCTTATTTTAGAGGGCATACGGCTGTAAATACCAAATCAGCAGAACCCTGGACTTTTGGGGAAGAAGTGACAGAGATCTCCCGCAATTTTATCGGTCTGCGCTACCGGTTAATACCCTATATCTATTCAAATTTTTATCAGGCTACCCAAAACGGATTGCCGCTTATGCGTAGCTTGGCCATTGATTACAGCTTTGACGATAAGATTTATGATACCCGTTATCAAAACGAGTATCTTTTTGGCCCAGATTTATTGGTTCTTCCCTTTGAGAGCAAAGAAAAGTTTGGGGAAGCCTATTTCCCGGAGGGGATTTGGTATGATTTGTATACAGGTGCGCCGCAAAAAGGAGGAGTAGAAAAGATTCTAAAACTGGCTTATAATAAACTGCCCGTGTATGTAAAAGGTAGTAGCTTCATTCCTATGCAGTCACTGGTACAGTCCACCCAGATTTTACCGAAGGATACCCTGATTTTGAATATTTATAAAGGCAATACGGATAATCAATATACCTATTATGAAGATGATGGTAAGTCTTATTCCTATCAATCGGGAGATTATTATAAGCGTGACTTTGTGTATGATCATGAAAATAACCGGATTATTCTTAAAAAAGCTGTAGGGAATCGCAACTCTATTTTTAAAAGTATTAAATTAGTGATGCATGGATTTGATAATAAAGATCATTTTTCCATAGATGGTCACGCTGTCGGCTTCAAAAAGGATTTTGTTGCACTTTTAACACCAATCTCTAAATTTGATCCTCAAGGCGTGGCAAATCCGTTAGAAGGAGAAGACGTTCTCAGCCATGTTATAAGAAATGTAAGTGATGAGATTGTCATCGACCTTAAATAATATAAAGCAATCTTTAAAAAGTAAATTGAAAGCGCATGGGTAAGTGGTGCAAGGTTTTGTTTATTTGTGTTTTAATGGCTGGAGTTGCAAAGGTTTCTAACGCCCAGCATGACTTAAAGGCACTTGATAGGGTAAGGCCCATGTCCTGGTGGGTGGATATGGCTGACTCTTCTTTGCAATTACTCGTTCATGGAAAAAACATAGCGGATCGGACGGTCACCTTAGATTATCCCGGTGTCCATCTGATCAAGGTAAATAAAGTTGAAAATCCCAATTACCTGTTTATTGATCTGGTCATTGACAAAGGGACAAGATCTGGTAGTTTTGACTTGGAATTTTCCAAACAAGGCACTAAAACAATCGTTTATAATTATAAACTGGATCAACCAGATCAGCGACCGGGTCGCAATCAGGGTGTTACGAGTGAAGATCTGATCTATCTGGTGATGCCAGACAGATTTTCCAATGGAGACCCTTCCAATGACAGGATAGCTGGAATGAAAGATCAGTCATTGAACCGGGATTCGATGTATGATCGACATGGAGGAGATTTGCTGGGGCTGATGAACCATCTGGATTATATTAAAGATTTGGGCGCGACCGCCATCTGGTGTACACCCATGATTGAAAATGATATGAGCAGCGCTTCTTACCATGGTTATGCCGCTACAGATATCTATAAAATTGATCCGAGGTTTGGCTCCAATGAGCTATATAAGGCTTATGTGGAAAAGGCGCATAAGATGGGCCTTAAAGTCATCAAAGACGTTGTTCATAATCATATAGGCTCCCAGAGTTGGATCATGCAGGATCTTCCTATGAAAGACTGGGTACATCAATGGCCTACTTATACAAACAGCAGTTACAGAGATCAGCCAGTAATGGATATTCACCGTTCCGTAGCAGATCAAAAAATTATGCTGAATGGATGGTTTGTACCTACGATGCCGGATCTGAATCAAAACAATCCTTATGTGGATCGTTATTTGACACAAAACCATATTTGGTGGATAGAATATGCGGGAATTGATGGCCTGCGCCTGGATACTTACCCTTACAACGACCCTAAGTTTATGTCGGTCTGGGCGCGCGCAATTTTAAATCAGTTTCCGCATCTATCTATTTTTGGAGAGACTTTAGTTACTACAGTTGCAGAACAAGCCTTTTTTGCCGGTGGAAATACTGTCAACAGAGGGCTGGATACGCATTTGCCAGGTGTGACGGATGCAGTGCTTAAAGATGCTATTTATGGGTTTTTAAATGACAAGGAAGGTTGGGTAGATGGCTCCAATAAACTCTACGCTACGCTATCGCTTGACTTTTTGTATAAGCATCCGGAACAAAACGTAGTCTTTCTGGATAACCATGACATGAGCAGATTCTATTCTATGATCGGTGAAGACTTTAATAAATTCAGGCAAGGCATGGGGATTTTATTGACGATGCGCGGTATCCCGCAGCTTTATTATGGAACAGAAATTTTAATGAAAAACTTTTCAAATCCTGATGGTCTGGTCAGAGAAGACTTTCCTGGTGGCTGGAATCAAGATACGGTCAGTAAGTTTACAGCAAAAGGCCGCAGCGAAAAGGAAAATAATGCATTTAATTTTATTAGAACGCTGGCCAGATTCCGGGCTTCCAGCCCCGCACTAAGGGCGGGTAAACTGATGCAATACGTTCCGGAAGATAAAATATATACCTATTTTCGATACACCGATACGCAGAGCGTGATGGTTATTGTCAATAAAAATGATCAGATGAAAAATCTGAATACCAATAGATTTAAAGAAAGCTTGCAGGGATATAAGCAGGCAACAAATGTAATAACGGGATCAAGATTGCCGGATATTACCTCCTTAAGTCTTCCGGCCAATAGTATTACCATTTTGCAATTACAAAAATAATGAAGGTGTCCCTTGGATTTAGAAATCTGCAAAAGCTCAGTGCAGCTTGTTTGACCATTTGTCTGATCGCTGGTTGTTTATCTACTAAACCTAACGAAAAAGACGAACAACAAAAGGAGCATGAACAAAAGCAGCAGTTATGGGCTGAGCCTGCTGGCAAGCCAGTTATATACCAAGTGCTCGTCAGATTATTTGGCAATCAAAACCTGACCAATCAATTAAACGGTTCCATTGAGCAAAATGGTGCCGGAAAATTTAACGATATAACTGATCGTGCCCTTGATAGCATTAAAGGATTGGGGATAACCCATATTTGGTATACTGGCGTACTGGAGCACGCGACCATGACTGATTATACAAAATTTGGTATTGCACTGGATGACCCTGATGTTGTCAAGGGTAGGGCAGGCTCTCCTTATGCGGTGAAAGATTATTATGATGTGGATCCTGACCTGGCGGTAAACGTGAATGAACGTTTACAAGAATTTCAAGCCTTGATTGGCAGAACGCATGAGCATGGCTTAAAAGTAGTCATGGATTTTATACCCAATCATGTTGCCAGGGGGTATCATTCTGATAGAAAACCTAAGGGTGTAATAGACTTTGGTGCTGATGATGATACAACGCTCAGGTTTAGCCCCCAAAATGATTTCTATTATTTGCCAGGCACTTCGTTTAAGGTTCCTGCTGGTGTGGATCCAGGTGGTCGTGACTTTCATTCGTTGCTAAAGGATGGTAAGTTTAAGGAAGTGCCTGCTAAAGTAACCGGCAATAATGTCTTACGCCCCGATCCATCAATAGATGATTGGTATGAGACCATTAAACTCAATTACGGAATTGATTTGTTTCACGCAGATGCTGTGCATTTTAACCCGGTACCGCCGGTCTGGAAAAAATGCGGGATATATTGCTCTATTGGGCGGCCCAGGGAGTAGATGGATTTAGGTGCGATGTGGCTGAAATGGTGCCACTGGCTTTCTGGAAATATGCAATCGGTGCTGTAAAGGCAAAATATCCCGATCTTATTTTTATTGCAGAAGCATATGACCCTGCTAAATATAGCGCGTTTACTGCACCAGGGGTATTTGATTATCTCTACAATAAGGTAGGTTTGTATGACGTCTTAAAACCTATTTTAAGAAATGACAGCAATGCGGATACCAAAAATATCCTCGAAATTTTAAATAAGCAGGCATCTATCAGCAGTCATTTGCTGAACTTTCTGGAAAATCATGATGAACAGCGTATCGCCTCTACTCAGTTTGCAGGCGATGCTTATTGGGGAGAAGCGGCTATGGGCGTCGCTGCGACGGCCACGACCGGTCCTGTGTTAATTTATTTTGGACAGGAGCTGGGGTAAATGCTCCGACTGCCGAAGGATTCGGTGGCGCAGATGGGAAAACGACAATATTTGATTATTGGGGATTGCCAATTTATCAAAAATGGGTAGATAAAGGTAAATACGATGGCAAAGGGTTAAATAAAGACCAAAAAGGGCTTAGAGCATTTTACCGCCAATTATTAAACCTGGCAGCTAATAGCAGTGCCATTCGTAAGGGGAAATTATATTTATTATCAAGTCCTGACTTGGGTAAATACGGCATGTGTTATCTGCGTTATGATCAAGGGGAAACTTTACTATTTGCCGCCAACTTTGATCACAAGCAATCTCTTAATGCGGCAGTTCATCTACCTGACTTAATTCGATTGGGCAAAGCAGCGGTAGTAGATGTTGCAGGTACCCGTCAGGCGGATCCTGCCCAACTGTCCAATCGGAAAGCGAACCATTTTACTTTCGATACGAGTAGGAATACCGTTCATATTCGCCTCAGTCCTGGTGGTTTTCTGGTGTGGAAAATAAGGTAGTGAAGAAGCCGGTGTCTACGTTAAAATGGCCTATATTTAAGGAGTTAAAATGAGTAAACCTTCACATAGGTGAAAAGCGGATAAGGTGTAGGGTAGGTCCAGTATAGGCCCCGAAAAGAAAAATCAAGCCAATGACGACAATAAAAATCGTGAAGCCAAAATTGTCTATTAAAAGCATATTCAACATGAGTGTTGGATTTTTTGGTATTCAGTTTGCCTTCGCCTTGCAAAATGGCAATGCTTCCAGAATCCTGCAGACTTTTGGCGCTGAGGTAGATCATCTATCGCTTTCTGGTTGGCAGCGCCTTTGACCGGGATGATCGTTCAACCTTTAATCGGCCATTTTAGTGATAAAACCTGGACACGATTTGGCAGAAGAAAACCCTATTTTCTGGTGGGCGCATTACTGACAGCCATTGCTTTAATGGTGATGCCTAATGCCTCGTTTTTGGCCTACCTAATGCCGCCCATTATTGTAGGAGCCAGTATGCTGATGTTAACGGACGCTTCCATTAATGTGGCCATGGAGCCCTTTAGAGCGCTTGTGGCGGATAAATTGCCGGATAGTCAGTCCAGTCTGGGCTTTTCTATCCAGACTTTTTTAATTGGTGCAGGGGCCATATTAGGATCCGTTATGCCTTTTTTGCTGGCGGAGGTATTCCATGTCAAATCTACGGCCATCCCTGGTGAAGTGCCTGCTAACGTCATATTTACTTTTTATATTGGGGCGGCCGTGTTGGTGGCGGCGATCCTTTGGACTATTTTTACGACCAGAGAATATAGTCCTGAAGAGGCAAGGATGTATGAACGGGAAAATGTGAAAGAGCTGGATGTTGTCCAGGAAGTTATTAAAAGTGAAGGCAGCATCAAAACGATTATTAAAGATATTCGCAAAATGCCGCAAACCATGCGCCAGCTGGGCTGGGTGCAGTTCTTTTCCTGGTTTGCCTTGTTCTCCATGTGGGTATTTACCACACCAGCAATTGCGGAACATATTTATCACCTGCCTGCTACTGATACGGCATCTGCGGCTTATGCGGAGGCGGGCAATTGGGTTGGCGTATTGTTCGGGGTTTACAACGGTGTTTCTGCGGTGTATGCCCTGTTACTGCCCAAAATTGCCATAAATCTGGGCAAAAAGCGTACGCATGCATTGTCTCTTTTGGTCGGTGGCTTAAGTCTTGTGGCCATCCTCTTTATTCAGGATAAATACTGGCTACTACTGCCCATGGTGGGTATTGGCATGGCCTGGGGCAGCATTCTGGCTATGCCTTATGCCATTTTAGCTTCCTCTCTGCCACCCAGAAAAATGGGGGTATATATGGGGATTTTTAATTTTTTCATTACCATTCCGCAAATTGTAAATGGCCTGTTGGGCGGATTAATCCTTAAATATTTTTACCATAGCAATGCTATTTATTCTCTCGTCATGGCTGGTGGATTTATGATTTTGGGTGCCTTTGCCATGATGAAGGTAAGGGTGAAGGAGCCTGTCAAACCATTTACAAAAATGTGATGCAGATATTATCAATTGCAACTAACCATCAATAATTAAGCTGAATTTTTCTTTTACTATTGCTTTAAGACTGTGATGAATTTTGGAGGCGCCTGATCTAATTGTGATTGCCCAATTTTTTATTCGCATTTTCGCCATATTCAGTGGGACGCCTATTTGGCTATCGCTATCATACAAATATACCTAAGGATAAAGTTAAAGAAAGTGGGTAGATGTTAACGAACTAAGGGGCAATGTTAATTATAATTAACTGATAATCAAAATAGAACATCGTTGTTTGCCGAAATCACCGAAACATTGGCTCATTTGACCTAAAACCCACCCCATAGATGTAACTTCAAGAACAATCCACTATCTTATATATGTGCGCCGCTAATAAGAAAAGCATTTAGAAAAGCGCACAAAGTAGAAAGAAGAAGTAAAGAAGTAGCATAAGGGTATTGACATTATTTAACCCATTAAATTTTAAGTTATGAAAAAGATTATCGTCATCATGAGTGTATTTGCCGGTGTGTTTTTTGCCGGTGGCTCAAAGGCACAGATTAATATCAGTATTAATATCGGTAGCCAACCAGATTGGGGTCCTTCAGGCTATAACTATGTAGATTATTATTATTTGCCCGATATCAATGCTTACTACAATGTAGCGACTGCGCAGTACATCTACCTGATAGGCAATAGATGGCATTTTGCAAACAGATTACCTAACCGTTTCAGTAATTATAATATCTACAATGCGTATAAAGTAGTGGTAAACCGTGCATATCCTTATCAGAATAATCAGTATGATATTCAGCATTATGGACAGTACAAAAGTTATCGGCCACAGCCTATGTTAAGGGATAACAATGCCTATAGGGCCATGAGAAATAATGGCAACCATTATAATGGAAATTACAATGGTAATAAGGGGAATAGTCATAATACAGTAGTTGCAAAAAGGACAGAGAAAAAAGTGATTAAGCAAACCAACCGTACCATTAAACAAAATGATCGTACAACTAAAGCAGTTCGCTCTACACCACAGCGCAGCACTGTACAGCGTAGCAGGTAACGGCTCGATTTCAAACAAGCATTTGAGGTTTAGTGTTTAGCATATAAAGATCGTTATCGTTTACAGGGGTAAACGATAACGATCTTGCTTTTTGGCTATGTTGGAACTCGTTATTTTTAGTTATTGTTGCGGAAAGTCGCTATTGTCTGAGGATTTAATATAAATGGCGGCGTTGGCTATAATGCCAGGAGAAGACAGACTAAGTGTGTCACCTTTTATTGTGATAAACTGATTGATGCTTGTACCGTAATCTATCTGGCCAATAAACTGCTGTGCTGTTTGCTGTTCCTTAATTAGGGTATAGTTTCCAGAGTCACTGACTGCTCCATTTACATAGCGCCAATAAAACCTTGGAGCAAAAATGATTTCATTTTGGTCGCTCGGTTCATAAGTTGAATCGACAATAGCACCTGTTGTCATTTTATATAGTTGCCAGGTGCCTTCCAATTGATATTTATTCGTAGCTGTATCGTTGTCCTTACTGCAACTCGTTAAAACTAGTGCGGTGAAAAGTAGGGTAACAGTTATTAAAGAAAATATATGTTTAGCTTTTAGGTTAAGGTTCATAGGTTTATTTTTTTTGTTTGACTATTTAGGAAGATTGGCAGGAAGGTAGGTAGGTAGGTAGGACATTGCCGAATCAATACTTATTTTTTTTGGCATTTTGCCTTTCGGCGTCCCAGTCTAAAAAAGGATCATCTATTGCGGGAGGTGGTGTTTTTGGTGAGCGGCCGGATTTATTTTTATCGAAATGATTTTTGGATGCGCTCTGATCATGTTGCCGGTCATCTTCAGGATCGTCATCCATATCCTCCTGATGCTCGTCTTCCACTTCAAATTCATCTTCTTCGATTTCCAACACCTCAAAATCCAGCATCTCTGCCAGCTCCAGGAAAAAGTCTACTTTTTCCTCAGGAATATTAATAATAAAAGATTGCATAGCCTACGTTTCTAATTTGACTACCCCGAAATTACATTAAAATCAATAATTGCCGTAATAATCAATTCAATTTATAAGCCATTAGTTGTTTATAGTCCATCTATCAACCCAATGGTTCCTTTGGGGCCTGCTAAATAGAGTTTTTTTGTTGTCGGAATGTATAGCAGACTATTGAAGGGCCTTTTGTCAATGGTCTGCCAATGTTTGCCGCCATCGAGCGTCAGCCAGACTCCATGAAGGCCACAAGCAATTATTTTTCTTGGGTCAATAATGGCTACGCTGCTGCCATACCCAGGAAGTGCATGCTGGTCTTGCCAATGTTTACCACCGTCATAACTGATGGCAAAACAACTGTCTCCCTGCCCTGGCTTTGTATAATCACCTCCGACAAGCGCAATGATCTTCCCTTTTATATCCATGCCATTGGGCCCAGAAGTAGGGATAGCCTGACGGAAGGGTAGCTTTGTGACAAGGCCACGCTGCTGCTCTTTTCCTGAATGTATCCAGATATTGGCACAGGTGCCTCCGCTTGGGAAAATAAAACTGCCATTCGGCAATAGGTGAATATTAGTGCCGCTGGCGGCAAAAAATGCTTCTCCGGCAGCGATTTTTGTATTAAAACTGGCAGCCATTGTTTGCCAGCTGTTACCCCCATCCTTGGTACGCGCTAAAAATGGTCGACTATCCTTGGGATCACCTACTGGATCTCCCAACACGATCCCCTGCAGCGTATCGACAAAATCCACCGCATCCAAAAACATTCCTGGGCTGTCGTTACTGTAAACCAGCTGCCAGTCTTTGCCCTTGTCAACCGTTTTTAGGATAACGGCGGGTGTATCGATGCCAGTAATAACGGCTGCGCCCTTATTAATTGCTGCAATATCTCTAAAATCCCTATTGGCAAACCCGGCGGGCTGATGCCAATTCCAGTGAATACCACCATCCAGACTGTATCCGATCCAGCCGTTACTGCCACTGACCCAGATCTCCTTGCCATTTCTAGATGACAGGCCTCTGAGATTGGTCGATTTACCAGACTGTAGCAGTTGAATTGTAGGTAATTGTCCAAAAGCGGTTTGCCCACTTAATAATATTGCAATGGCTAAAAATAAAATGTGACGCATAATTAAATAAGTGGCTTTTTATAATTACAAATTTTACAGGGCTACAAAGAGGTTAAAATTAGTCAATTTTAGTGCACTGACAGTGTCTCAGGTACTGTTTTTCTGGCTTTTGGGTGGGATATGTTATCTTTGCCGCATGGTAATAAAAAACGCCTCTTATGTGATTTCCAGCCCGAGCTGGCAAAAATGTCCGGCGCCTGACAGGCCAGAATATGCCTTTATTGGCAGAAGCAATGTAGGGAAATCCTCCCTGATCAATATGCTTTGTCAGCGGCAGTCACTGGCCAAGACCTCATCGACGCCTGGTAAGACGCAGATGATCAATCATTTTGCTATTGAAAGCAGCAAAAAGGAAAAAGCGCCTAAATATAGCTGGTATCTGGTGGATTTGCCGGGGTATGGGTATGCAAAAGTGGCCCAGAAATCCCGGAAAGCCTGGTCAAAAATGATCGAGGATTACATTTCAGGCAGAGAGAATTTAATGCAACTCTTTGTTTTGATTGATGGCCGTCATAAACCACAGGCGATTGATTTAGAATTTGTTATGGCTTTGGGCCATTGGCAGATTCCTTTCACACTAGTCTACACGAAAACAGATAAGGAAATGCCAAGCGTGGTTGAACGTAATATTGGTTTTTTCCTGGAGCAGTTGCGTAGTTCCTGGCAATTTTTGCCACAAGTCATTATAACCAGTGCTACTAAGAAAGTAGGTCGGGAAGAAATTCTGGAATTGATTGGTAATTATAATGAAAAATATGAAGAAGATCAGACCAGATTTAAATAAGCTGGGATGCACCTTAATTGTCAAAAGACCGGACAACGCCTGTTAGTAAAAGTGGGTTTGTCCGGTTTTTTGTCTTTTGTGGTTGCCCTTCTTAATAACTTCGACAACCCATTTATTGTACAATCAGGCAATTCTCGTAACTTTCCGCTTCAAAATCTATCATCAGATCATCATTTAAACAAATTTTCAGCCATGAAAAGGCACAATTTTAATTCAGGGCCGTCTATACTTCCACAGGAGGTGCTAAGAAAGGCCAGTGAGGCCATCATCGATTTTAATGGCCTGGGGTTGTCCATCTTGGAAATTGGACACAGGACCCCTTGGTTTACAGAGGTTATTGAGGAGGCCAGGGCACTAGTGAAGGAACTCATGGGACTGGACGATACCTATAGCGTCTTATTTTTGCAGGGCGGGGCAACCACTCAGTTTATGCAGGTGCCGTTAAATTTGTTACCGGTGGGTGGTCAGGCTGCTTATATTAAAAACGGGATTTGGGGAACCAAGGCTATCAAAGAAGCGGAGGTATTTGGCAAGGCAGTGACAGTCGGGGATACTTCTGATCGTAATCACAGCTATATTCAAAAAAACTTCACCGTTGACGAAGGCAGCAGTTATCTGCATTATACCAGTAATAATACCGTCGAAGGCACACAGTGGCATTCACTGCCTGCAGCAGGGGATACGCCACTTATTGCTGATATGAGTAGTGATATCTTTTCAAGGCCTGCTGCTTTTGATAAACACGCCTTGATTTATGCAGGTGCCCAAAAAATGCTGGTGCAGCGGGCGCCACTATTGTTGTTATTAAAAATGAGATACTTGGAAAGACGGGTAGAAATATCTCCCCGATTCTGGATTATCAGAGACATATTAAAGCGGCCTCCATGTTGAATACCCCGCCGGTCTTTGCCGTGTATGTTTCTTTGTTAACGCTTCGTTGGATCAAAGACCAAGGCGGGTTAATTGAAATGGAAAAAAGAGCGCAGGCGCGTGCAGATTTGTTCTATGCAGCACTAGATCAGCTGGATGTCTTTAAACCACTTGTTGAGAAGGAAGACCGTTCTTTAATGAATGCTACTTTTACAACTAAAAATAAAGACTTGGAAGCGCCATTTTTGGAACTTTGTAAGCAAAACGGTATGGTGGGCGTAAAAGGACACAGAAGTGTAGGTGGCCTTAGGGTTTCCATGTATAACGCGATGCCTATTTCCAGTGTGCAGGCGCTTGTTGATCTAATGACCGAATTTGATAAATCTAAATAGTATTAAACCGTATAAATTTAAAAGGGGCAACCCTGTTTTTTAAACCATCAAGACGCTCGGATTCTCATTTAAGACCGGATCCGGCGCAATTGTAATAAAAAGTATGAGTAAGATCCAACCTTTTAACGCACTACGCCCGGCAGAAAATTTTGCGGCGGGTGTGGCCAGTAGACCTTATGATGTATTAAACCGTGAGGAAGCGAAAAGTGAAGCGGCAGAAAACCCAGCTTCTTTTCTGCATATTACCAAAAGTGAAATCGACCTACCGGAGTCTGTAGATATCCACGACCAGGCCGTTTATGAAAAGGCCAAGGAAAATCTGAAGGCATTTATTGATAATCACATCCTGATCAAAGAAGAGAAGCCAGCTTACTATATCTATCAGTTAATCATGAATGGCAAAAGCCAGACAGGACTAGTGGCAGTAAGCTCAGTGGATGATTATGAAAATGATGTTATTAAAAAGCATGAATTTACCCGCCCTGAAAAAGAACAAGACCGTATCAACCACATAACGGTCACAGGTGCGCAGACAGGCAATGTTTTTTTGGCCTATAGAGATGTTGATCAGCTCAATCAATTAATTGGCGACTGGAAAGATCAGCATCCTGCCATCTATGATTTTGTAGCACAGGACGGTATTCGCCACACGGTATGGTTGGTGGATAACGACGAGGCTATCAGTCAGATCTCAGCAGCCTTTGAAAATCAAGTCCCGCAGACCTATATTGCGGATGGTCACCACAGAGCGGCATCTGCCGCCAAAGTACGCAAAGGACTGGGCGCTGATAAAACGCCGGCAGCAGATTATTTTCTGACCACCTTATTTCCAGCAAGCGAACTCCAGATACTGGACTATAACAGGGTTATAACGGATTTAAATGGGTTGTCTACAGAAGAATTTTTGGAAAAACTCAGTGAAAATTTCACGGTGTCTCCAAGTACATCGCCGGTAAAGCCTACCGCTTTACACCATATTGGTCTTTATATTGATCATAATTGGTATGAACTGGTGGCAAAACCAGGTACTTTTGATGAGCAGGATCCTGTTGGTGTCTTGGATATCAGTGTTTTGCAGAAAAATGTGCTGGGCCCCATCCTTAATATCCAGGATCAACGTACGGATAAAAGAATTGATTTTGTAGGGGCATACGTGGCTTGGAAGGGTTAACAGCGCGTGTAGATTCGGGAGAAATGGTTCTGGCATTTAGTTTGTATCCTGTAGCCATCGAGCAATTGTTTGCAATTGCAGATAGCGGCAATGTGATGCCGCCTAAGAGCACCTGGTTTGAACCTAAATTAAGAGATGGATTATTGACCCATCTTATTAAATAGAAGAGAATACAAATCAGGTGATCAATTAATGATAACCGTAGCGTAAATATTTCAACAACAAAAGTTTACTATGAAGAAATTACTGATACTACCGATGCTTTTACTAGGCGCACTTGCGACTTTTGGTCAGGCTGGTGTGGTAGATGCACACAAGCAAGCCATGGACAAAGCGAAAGCTGGAGATCTGGATAAAGCGCTATCAATTATTCAAACCGCAGAACAAAGCTATCCGGATAATCTTAGTCTGCTCAAAGATGAGGCCTTTATCAATACCTGGAAAAAGAACTATACTCAGGCAATTGAGGTAGGTAAAAAACTGGTCGCTAATCCTGATGCAGATGAACAGTGCTACCAGATCCTGGGTTCAGCTTATAGAGGTGCTTCTAAATATAGTGAAGCTGAACGCGTATATACAGAGGCCGTAGACAAATACCCTGAAAATAGCCTTTTATATGCAGAACTGGGAGATGCACTAAAGCAAAACAATAAATTACCACAGGCTAAAGATGCATGGGAGAAGGGCATAGAAGTAGGTCCTTCAATCAGTAGTAATTATTATTTTCTGTCAAAGTTCTATGCGGATCAGAAAAACCCTTTATGGAGCGTACTCTATGGAGAGATGTTTATTAATTTTGAATCTTTTTCCGGTCGGACATCAGAAATCCGGACGCTCGTGACCGATCAATATGCTGCACTGTTTGCAACACCGGCTGTCCTGCAAAATTATATAGATAATGGGCAGGGCTTTGAAAAAGCAGTGGCGACTACTTTTCAGCAATTTCAGGATATGGTAACCGGTGGGGTAACCCCAGAAAGCCTGTATGCTTTAAGAGGTCAGTTTATTGTTAACTGGTTTAATAGCGATAATGCGAAACAGTATCCTTTTAAATTGTTTGACAGGCAACAACAATTATTAAAACTCGGTATTTTTGAAGCCTATAACCAGTGGTTATTTGCTTCTTATAATCAAAGCCGCTTTAGTAATTGGGGACATATGCATGATGGACTGATTAAAGAGTTCAGTAAATTCCAAAAATCTTCCATGTTTAAAGTCCCTAAAGGGGAGTATTACGCGCATAATTAATATTTAAAAGCATTAAAAATGAAACTCGGCACCTAAAATATATTCAAATTTTAGGTGCCGAGTTTCCTTTTAAAGGACCTTCTACCCGGATCTCGGTGTTTTTTTATGATACGATCAGGGGCTCAAGATTTTTAAATCCTGCATCAAATACACAGAATCTGGCAGGATAACCACCTGCGATGTACCCGATTTCATGGTCCATGTTAATAGCACGCGCGGGTCGACTGGTGGCCATGGCGAGGGCTTCCTGCTCGGTTACCTCCAGATAGCGTAGGGCGTTTTGCAAAGCTTCTACCATAGAGATGGCGGCACCCGCCAGATTTCCCTCTTGATTACGGTAGGTACCTGCGATCATTTTGGCATTAAAATCTGCCCAGACAAAATCCTGAACCTTTCGCCCAAGAAAACTACTGTCCGTGATCAGTAAAAGTTGCTGTTGTTTTAATTGGTGGGCGATCCTGGCGGCGCCATAATGAACATGATGGCCATCCAGGATAATTGGCGTCCAAACACCTGCTCTTTCAAGTGCTGCACCGGTAAAGCCAGGGCTTCTGGAACCAAAGGGGGACATGGCGTTATATAGATGTGTTACCAAATGAATCCCCATATCAAAATAATGCATGGCTTGTTCATAGCTCATATCAGAATGCCCTGCAGCAATTAAAATGCCCTGATCCATCAAATAACGGATTTGATCATCGCTAAACATTTCAGGGGCTAGTGTCATGATCTTTATGATACCCTTCCCTTCTTGTACAATTAATTCCAGTTCTTTGTCCGTTGGTCTGCGAACTATGCTGGCGCTATGTGCCCCGCGTTTTACGGGATTAAAAAAAGGCCCCTCCAGATGCATCCCCAGCACGCCTGCTTCCGGGTAGTCCGCCTGGAAATTCTGGACAGCATTGAGCGATTGTATTATGACCTCGGTGGGAGAAGAAATCAAGGTTGGCAAAAAATGTAGCGTGCCGAAGTCCTTACATGCAGTAGCGATATCAAGCAGGCTGCTAGCCGAAGGGTCTTTGGAAAAATATTGCTGGTAGCCACCATTTATTTGCAGATCGATCAGAGCGGGCCCTAGCCGCCGTCCTTTTAGATTGATGATCTGGGTATGGTCAAAATCATGGTCCTCATGATCATAACCAGGTTGCCCTTCGTCTGATGCATATATCTTTAAAATCTTGCCTGATTGTATAAGTAACGCCCCATTTTCTATTATACTGTCTGAGGCTTCAAAACCCGTATAGATCTGCGCATTTGTAATCAGGGTACGCATCGTGGATGAGGTTTTTGGTTGGTTCATTTTATGGTCATCGTTTTTGCTATATGTGTTATTCAATAAGTGCCTGTTGACTTTTAATAAGGCTTGCCCGTTGCTGCTGGAGCGCTTTCTCTCCTTTCGCTTTTTTGCCTCGTACCATGACAAGCGCAATAAGTACCAGGACAACACCTGCTAGTGTATAGAGCGACAAAGGATCATGCATAAAAAAAGCTGCAATGATAAAGCCAAAAATGGGGCAAAGGTAAAGCCACATACCAGCTTTAATGGGGGCAGATTTTAACAACCAAAGCCAACACTGGATGGCTATAATGGAAACAAATATAGCCAGCCATCCAGATGAAATCCAGAAGTGCTGGTCAAAATGATTGGCGCTACTTTTATAGGTTAATAGCATAAAAGGGAAAAGTAATGCACCGCCTATCAGAGTTTGCCAGCCATTAATGGTTAATATTTTCAAGCCCTGCCAATCCATTTTGTTAAAATAAATAGAGGCCACGGAATAAGAGAGCATTCCAGCTAATATGATCACCAGACCTTTTATGGAAACACCGGTGCCAATCAGCAAAGGATAGGCGGCGATAATAACACCCAGTAAACCCAATAGCAAGGCTGCCATTATTTTTATTGGTGGCACCTGTTTTAAGAAAATGATAGACAATAGACCGATAAATATTGGGCTGGTGGCGATGGCCAGCGCACCGATTCCTGCTGTTACGTCTTTCATCGCCAGCACATACAGTCCTAAATACACCGTAATATTAAAGAATCCATAGTTCGTAATCATTTTCCATTGCCGACCACGTGGAAAGGGATAACGACGAATCCCATGGGCATAAACCAACATGCATATAGATGCGATGGCAAAGCGCATCAGGGCAATGGTAAGCGGTTGAGCAACCTTGAGCCCGATTTTGGTAGCCGTAGAGGCGGAAGACCAAAGCAGGGTAAAAATAACCCCGATCAGCACCCATTTAAGGCCAGGACTTTTAAATGAAGGAGAAAATGCCATGTAATAAATGTACTAAGCTAATGGGCTTTTTTCCAATTAACCAATTTAAATTTTATTTTTCGATAACCTGCTGCTTCGTATAAAATGCCGACTTCATTTTTGCTGACCTGGACAATATCGCTGTAAGCGGTATTGCTTGCCTCTATTAAATATTGGACCGGCCAGCTTTGAGCGTCATCGTAACTGATTCTAAGGGTCAAAGAGTCTCTGCCACTACGGCTTGCATTATTTGAAAAGGCCAGGGTATTGTGCTTTTTTCCGTAGTTTAAAGTTAAAATAGCGCCTTCACAAATCGGATCCGGCAATTGCTTATCATAATAGGTGGTGTCCCAGCTTTGCCCGCCATCGCTGCTGATGGCAATGATCCGGTTTCTTTGTCTGCCGCTTTGATCACGGCTATTCATCAGCAGGCGTCCCTTCGATAGCTCAGCGGCAGTCGATTCATTGGATCCGGGAAATGCGTTGTTTTGGCTGATATGAAAGCTTTTTGCGTGATCATCGGTATAAAAGCCATGGGCCACGTAGTCTGTAAAATCTGCTTTGGGTGCTCCCTGGGAATGATTGGCAGCGACATAGATCCTGCCTTTATAATGGCCAGTTTTTAGTTGCATAGCGTGACCAGGTGTGTTGGCATAACTGCGCCAGTCTTCCGGATGGTTCCAGCGGGGATTTAGATTTGGCTGGTCAATCTTATTGGTCTGGTCGGTAATATTAACCGGATCAGACCAGCTGCGGCCATTATCTGTTGAAGTGACATACCAGATCTCTCTGACACCTTCTTTTTTACGCATGCGCCCCTCGTCAACGTTACCCGTATTATAAAATAAAAAGATTCTTCCTTTAGGATAGGCAGGATCGCTATAGTCAACGACCGGGGCAGGATTGCCTGCCTGCAAATCGCCATTGGAGGCAGCTACGCTTAAGGCGCCCCATGATTTCCCCTGATCTTTACTGCGGCGTAAAACAATTTTTACATGACCAAAATCAGCCCCTCCGTCCACCCTGCCTTCAGCAAAGGCAAGTAGCGTCCCGTCAGGAGCTTTGATAATTGCGGGTATCCTAAAAGACTTATATCCTTGGCTACCCGACTCAAAAACGGTTACGGCCGGGGTTGTGTCGATCGACTTAATAGCGGGATTTCCTGCCAACTCCTGAACTGCGTTTTGGCTGGTTTTGCAGGCTACTAATAACGAACTGCAGGTAAGTAGCATTATTGCAAAATACAGTTTTTTTATATTTAGTTTTAAGTTGGTACATTGTAATTGCATCATCATACAAATTTAGGATTTTAAAAATGGAGGCAAGCTAATAGTGGTGACTAAATTGCTTTAATTAGCGGTTACCAGCGCTGACAACAAACGCATACAATACCACTGTTGTCTGGGTAAATGGAAAGGACCCTTAAATAGATTGCCTTTTGCTGTTTGAGCCAGGGAGCCATCCCTGTGCAAATAACCATACCACTCGCCGTGCTCTTTGTCATGAAAATAATTTTCGGTGTACTGGCGCAAATCTTCGTGCCAGGTTTTGTATTTCTGATCGCCTGTCAAGGTATAGGCAAGCAGGGTGGCGATCAAAGCTTCATTTTGTGGCCACCAAAACTTCATGTCCTGCCAATATTCCTGTACAGGCTTGCCATATACATCCAGGAAGTATAATATACCGCCGTAGGTTTTATCCCAGCCTCTTTCCCACATATAATCCAGCATCTTACAACCAAGCTGTTGATAATGTTTGTTGCTCCGATAACGTGCTTCATGCAGGATAAACCAGGCTCCTTCGATTGCATGACCCGGATTAAGTGTGCGACCATCGATATGATCTATGATGCTGCCATCCGGCGCCACCTGTTCCATGACACAACGGATATCTTCTTTCACAAAATCTCTTTCGATTTCAGCGATCCAGTCTTGGATCAGCTGATCACATCTGGGATCACCAATGGTTTCCCGCAGCTGTTGGGCGGTATTGATCATAATCATTGGAATGCCGATAGCCTTTGCAGGACGGGTTGGCTCAAATTTAGGGGTCATCAGCCGTTCACCCTTGGCATATTCAAGGCAGCGCGTAAAGAGCTCCCTTGCTTTTTCGGCCATCCTTGCATCCTGGGTAGCCTTTGCATATGCGGCTAGGGCGATCACGGCAAAAGTTTCAGAAAAAAAATAACGGCGCATCCGAATGGGTGTTCCATCCCTTTGCATGTGGAAATACATTTTACCTGCCGGGTCAAAACAGTGATTGAGCAAAAAATCAATCCCCGCAGCGGCCCCATCCAACCAGGCTTGTTTTTTCTCCACTGTATTATAGAGAGTGGCTAGGAGCCAGGCGGCTCGCCCCTGGATCCAGACAGCTTTGTCATCATCAATCAAACTTCCGTCAGCATCCCGCATAAGCAGGTAACCGCCATACTTTTGATCAATGCTTCTGGGGAACCAAAAAGGTAAGGTATCCTCCAGGAGCTCTTTTTGGTAAAACTGATGTAACTCTTTGATATAAGCTAAGTCCATATCGTTATTTTTTAAATTTGTTGCCTGTTAAATTGTTGTAGAAGGTGCTTAAAAATTTATCCTGGAGTCGCTATTGCCTGGTAATACTAGTTGGCGCATTACTTCAGATCTGCTTTAAAAGTACTGGCCGGAAGGCCAGCGCTATTGATCAGATTTGCTCTGGAAAATCCATTCCAGCCGTATACCACACTTTGAACCTGGATAGATGGGGGCAAAGTCATTAAAACATCGCTACCTTTAATGCTGGCTTTAACAGGTAGTAAATTGCCCGCCATGTCCATCACTTCAAAACCGGTTAAAGGCTGATGGTTCTTACTTGTCAGACCCTCCGCATGGGAAAAGTGAACCGTAAGTATTGTCTTAGCCGCGGTAGTTGTTTTGCGGATGGATTTAAATGCAGGGCCGGTGTCTGGTATGTCTATATGATAGGTTTCTTTTAATGCCACCCGCGCAAGCCTTTTACCTACCGGGATCTTATCCGGGTAATGGACATTGAGCGAATCTCCCAAATCACTGGTGACCACCATTTTTGTATTCGGAACTTTGTATTGTAATTTCCTTTGCAGATCCCTGAAATAATTCCAGGAAGGTCTGTCCAGACTGGAGAGCTGGACATAATAGAAGGGTAGATTTTGGTGCCAGGCCTGGCGCCAGCTTCGAATAAAAACCGGAAATAACTTGCCATACAAGGGGGCATTATCTGCGTCACTTTCTCCCTGATACCAGATAACCCCTTGGATGGGCAAACCGGCGATCTTGGCAATACCAGCTTCATAATTATAAGCAGGTTCGTAGGGATGACGCTGGTAGGGGTTGATGGATAATGCTAGGTTTTTACCGGCTCTTTGCCTACACCAGGCCATCAGGAAGTCTGAATGAAGGTAGTCGTTTAAGGCAGGTTCAAATAATGGGTTATTTTCCAAAGAGGTTCTATCTACCCAGGAAATCAGCGGAGAGCCGCCTACGGCAATTTCAATGATACCTACTGGTATATCTTTTTTGACAGCGATCTCTTTGCCAAATACATAGGCAATTGCAGAAAATGCCGCGACGCTATTTTGATCTGGCTGCTGCCAGCTACCGGAAAAAAAGGCCAGATTATTGACTTTATTTAAGATGGTGGTGTCCCAATTCACATTATCCGTTGCGGCTAGGTTCTTATAGTTAAATAATCGTAAGGTACCAGGTGCATTACTGCTGTTTTTAAGTAAACTGTCTGCTTTTTTAGCTTCTTTTACAGTGAAAAGCATATTGGATTGCCCGGATGCCAGCCAGACATCGCCAATCAGGATATTTTTTAATTGTATTTGCCGCCCTGCATTTTCAATGGTCATTTGTTGGGGCTGGCTGCTGGCTTTTTCAGCAGGCAACTGCAGTTTCCAATGGCCATTAAAAGGAACCCGTACTTTTTGTGTTGCACCATGAAAGCTGACAGAAACTGTTGTACCACTATTGGCGGTGCCCCAGACTTTAATGGGTCTCTCTCTTTGTAAAACCATATTATCTGTAAAGATATCGGCAAGTTTAAGTCCCCCGAAATTGCCGGTAATATGTTGATATATAACAGTTGCCAGTTTTTGCGCACCGGCTTTATTTGGATGCAGTGTAGGTTTGTCGGTTATCAGATCCGGACGGTCGTGAAAATTTGCATAAAGGTCAATAATTGGAAGCTGACCTATCCTGGCCACCTTTTCAATGTCCGTTTGCACCTTTTTATACCAAGTGGCCGTGCTGGACATAAAACGGGGATGCCCCGTGAAAATAGGGGTCATCTTACAAATATAAATTTTAACGGACTTGTTAGCCTGACGAAATGTGTCAATTAACCAGGTATAATCAGGTATAAATTGGTCGCGATAAAGCGCATAATCTCTGGGATCTGTATCATTTAAGCCTAGGTCAATGATTACGATATCCGGATGCATTTGGATGGCCTTTTTAAATTCGGCTGTTTTATAGTAGGGATTATGGCCTCTTTTTAATAGGGTTGCGCCACTATGGCCAAAATTGCCCACTTCATAACGAATGCCCAACATGTTTTGTAAGACAGCTGGGTAGGACTGGGTAGCTGGATCTTTAAGGGTGTATCCATAGGTGACAGAATTGCCTACGCAGGCAACCTTTATTTTCTGGGCTAAGAGATGACCACTGATGGTGACAAAAAGAAAGAATAATGTTCCTGTCAATAATTTACATGTATTAAAAATGAGCCGCTCTTTTGTTTGCATTTGCATTATCAAGACAATATTTAAGCTTTATTATTTAAAATCATTTACAGTAGGCTTTAATGTCCATAACTGCGTTATCAGCGCCGCCAGTACGATGATTGACAAAAGAGCGAAATCTCTGCCCAGATGTCCACCGTCGGTGGATCTGCCCAAAAGATCTGTGATAAAAGCGCCAAAGAAAACGCCCACCATATTCATCAGCCCATAGGCGGTGGCTCGGTATTTGGGTGCTACAAATTGACAGAGAATGGGCATATTGTTCGCATCAAAAATGCCAAAACCGAGGCCAAAGCAAATGCCTGCGGCAACAAGCACAATTAGACTATGGCCAAATCCCATAAATAGTAAACCTGGAATAGTGAGCGACAGACCAATGGCACTGGTAAATATCCGGCCCCGGATATTGGTAAGAACCCACCTGTCAGAAACAAAACCGCCCAGTATAACACCAGCAAAGGAAGAAATGGCGATTGTCATGGTGGATAAAGGCCCGGCCTGACTCATCGGCATATTCAGATGATGCGCAAATAATGTGGGTAACCAATTTTTAGTAGCCCAACCTGGAAGGCTGGGTACCGCAAAATACATCAGAATAATCCAGAATGCCATATTAGAGAATAAGACGGAAATGGCTTTGCCGATCTTAGGTTTATCAAGTGACCTGTTTTGAGCGTGTAAACTAAACCGCTCAGGATTTTCCCTTAAAAATAAAATTAAGATGAAGGCGTAACCAATACCCATCAGCCCAAAGGTATGAAAGGTGAAGTGCCAGCTATAGGACGCTGCCACGGTGGCACCGAAGCCGCCTAAGGCAGACCCTAGATATAAGCCTGTCATATGGATGCCAATCGCCAGGGAACGCGTTTTTTTTGGATGGAACTCTGCTATAAGCGCCAGTGCTGCAGGTATGTACAGGGCTTCACTGATGCCCATTACTGCTCTTAACAGGTAGAGCTCATGAAAGGTCCTGGCATAACCCATACCAAAAGTGACGCCTGACCAAACCAGTAAACTACCAACAATCAGCCATTTTCTGTTGACACGGTCTGCTACGGCTCCTGCAACGGGACTCATCAGGCCGTAAATCCACAGAAATATCCCCATCAATAGGCCGAAATTAGTCGCGGATCTCAATTCATGGATGTCCACCTGAATGGCAGGGCGCATGGTAGAAAGCATCTGCCGGTCCAGGTAATTGAGTAGTCCGACGCCCCAAAGCAGGGCTACTAATAACCAGGGATAGTATTTTTTCTGTTGAATCATGGTGATGAATAGTTGTTGGAAAGACGCATAAGTCTAACGTTTATAATGCAAATATTATGGCGTAGGATTTATGGCACCTTCTATAATGTTTGCATAACGAATGCCAGCTCTTATTTCTCCGCAGGGTATAATGACGCCCTTTTGCCAGGCGATGGCTGTTGTGGTAACCTGAGCGGCAAAGGAAAGTTTACCCGCGGGTTTCCACTGGTCTAATGCAGGATTATAGGCGAGGATTTGACGGGTAAATCCAGGATGATGCTGTTGCAAAGTATTTTTTTGCAGGGTCAACTGTCTTTTCTCCGTGCTATCTTTTGCCACAGCGATTTTTAAGAGCAGGTCCTCTGTTTGGTGAAAGGTCTCACCCTGATCTCCGCCAAAAAACAGCAGCTTTCCTTGCATCGTAATCCCGGTTGCCGCAGAAACGCTGTATGGGAGATTTGCTTTTTCTTCCCAATTTTGGTTTTCTGTATTAAAGGCAAATAAGGAAGCGTAAAAAGTAGTTCTTGCTTGTACGTTTGACTTTCTGCCTCCTGCCAAATAAATGGTATGACTAGGCTGATCTGCATATAAAACGCCAAAGCTGGTAGGTTGAACTAACTCAGGTAATGGCTGCCAGCCCTTGGCCGTATCGGTTAGATCCAGCAGCAAGAATTGTCCTAATGTGTGGCCATTGGCATTATTACCCCCTGCCAGATAAACTTTACTACCCATGGCGGTTATCATGGCCCCTGAACAGGCTACAGGCAGGGAAGGCAAAGAGGTGATTTTTAATTGTGGTTCCAATTGCGATTTGTCGATATGGATCAATTCAACGGTGCTTAAAGGGCCAGTTTCATTTTCTCCGCCTGCCACTACGATGCCGGTATCCGTTGAAACGCAGGCTGGATAACCTATGGAGTAAGGGAATTCGCCTATAACTGGACTAAGTAAAGCAGTATCGCCGTTTTCCTTATTCAATAGTCGATAAATGTAGAGTTTACGGTGGTACGCTTTATTACCCCCTTCCCAGGGTAAACCCTTTGGGAAATTACTGCCGCCGCCTACTACCAAGTACCCGTTAGAAATGCCGGCCACGGGTCCGGCTAGCCCAGGATTTGGCGTCGCCTGACCTTGGTTGCTTTCTGGAGGTAACTCGCCCAGCTTTGTCCAGTGCAGGTTGAGGGAGTCTACACCATTATTGTCCGGTTTAGGGTTATTACAGGAAGCAAACAATGCCATAATAAGTAAGATGGGCGTTAATAATATATTTGAAAAATTACGCATAAGTCACCACGGTTGAGGGTGGGTTAAATAAACTGAATGCATTACAAAGATCAATTGGGTGCTTTGCCCTCTTTTTGAATAGGTGGCGTAAAGCCTCCAATTTATTTAGATCTGAAAGATTCAAAATCCAGCGCTGCTACTTCTTGTTTAAATGCTTCAAACGCCTCAGGAGTCATATTTGACACCGGGAGTCTGAATAAACCGCAATCCATATCTACGAGTTTCATAAAAGCCTTGCCGGTGGCGATGCCCCCATATTTGCCAAGTAGGCGAATCATGTCAATGGCCTTTTGTTGTAAGGCTTCCGCTTTCTTAAGATCCCCTGCCTGGTAAGCTGCTCTCAGATCCAGGTATAAAGGTGCTGCGTAGTTGTAGGTGCTGCCGATGGCTGCCTTTGTTCCTAAAGGTAAGGAACTAAGCATATTCTCATCCCTTCCCATAACATATTATACCTGCCATTTTCTACATGCATACAACTCTGAAAATCCATAAAATCCTCGTGCGTATATTTAATGCCACAAAAGTTATCAATGGAGCCACCTGTGGCCCTTAATAAGTCGTACATTGGAATATAACAACCCGTTAGAACGGGGATATGATAATAGTAAAATGCCGTTTTGGGCGCTGCTCCAGCCACTTGGCGGCAAAGTTCCGCCAGGACACTGGCCGTGGCCGGCTTAAAATAAAAAGGAGCTGTAAAAGCAATACCATAAATGCCAGCCTTTTCTGCCGCAGTGGCAAGTCTGATCGCATCTTTTAAGCAAGTGCCACCGACCAAAAGGACAACATGAAAATCAGGATCTTCCTTAGTGACTGTGCGCCAGGCCCACAGGAGCTCGATTTTTTCTTCCATCGTCATCGAAACGCCTTCACCTGTTGATCCGGCAATAAACGCTCCTGTAACCTTATTTCTTTTAAGTAATTGGTAATAGTTATTAATGACCGCCAGGTTTAGGCTGCCATCTTCCAGCATGGGGGTAAAAGGAGCAGCGATCAGACCTTGTAATTTTGAAACCATTCTTTATATTTTATTGAATAAAAATAAACAAATACAGTTATTTGAATTGTTTAATAAGCGGGCCGTGGATTGATCCCAAAGTTAGGTAAATTTGTCAGACATATTCCTGATGGAGTAAATCAGGTGGTCTCAACTTTTACTGCAACTTTGTTCATTATTTCCTGCGGGTGTTGTATGCGCTTTACTAAACCGTCAAATAAATATTAAATACTTATGTATGACATAATAAAGGTGCAAATAAATTGGCTTATTTTCGATAAAAAGTTAAATAATTTTAATTATAATGTAATGTGTATTGATAAGCAAAAGATAATGGATAAATGAGGTTTCTTTTATTACTGCCCGGAATCTATTAATACGGCAAAAAAATGAATTTACCGAAGGGCAGTATTGTTTAATTGCGCATCCTTGCTTCGCTGGTTGATTGGCTTTTTATGCGTTTTTTTTTGATCTAAACTGAATTACCCGGGGACTATTACGTCAAAATGATGGCGAGAAGAAGGCGGAAAGAAGCCACTTAACCTACAACAAAAGGACTGAAAAACTAGCGTTTTCGCTATTTAATCAGTCCCTTAATCTGTTATTTTAAATCCCTTTATGGAAATCTCTTATGAAATTCGGTATTTGATGAACCCAAACCGATGGTTGTGGGCTCGTCTAATTTAACTGGCGACTTCCAGCTCTTCATTGATTGTTTGTGTGATACTGTCAAAAATGGTGTCCACTGTGCCTTCTCCGGTTATATTTCTCACGACGCCATTGTTATCATAATAATCGGCCACCACCGCTGTTTTTTTACGGTATTCTTTAATTCTTTCCCGGATTATTTCTTCATTGGCATCATCGGAACGACCACTGGTCTTTCCTCTGAGCAGTAAGCGTTCAACCAATTCATCTTCACTGACTTCCAGTGCTAATACCAAGTTGATGGAACTCTCATAGAGTTTTAGCAGTTTATCCAGGGCTTCTGCCTGCGCTTCTGTTCTAGGGAAACCATCAAAGAGAAAACCGCGGACGGTTTTGTGGGTCTCAATGGCCTTGCTGATCATACCAATTACCACGGCATCGGGAACCAGTAAGCCTTTATCAATAAATTCCTTTGCTTCCTTGCCCAGCGCGGTTTCAGATGCGATTTCATGACGCAGTAAATCCCCTGTACTCAAATGCTTTAAATTGTATTTTTCTGCAATTTTCAGACTTTGTGTACCTTTTCCGCTACCTGGAGCACCAAACAAGATTAGATTAAACATAACTTATATTAAATATAATTTGAACAGCAAATGTACTGATTTTTTTAATGCAAAAAGCCGATCACACCTGCATTACACAGAACTTTGGAGCTAACAATTGTTTGCCTGGTTTAGCCAAGTTTTTCTTTGATCAGGTCCATGACGCGCTGTGGATCAGCTTTGCCTTTACTTCTTTTCTTTACTTCACCGACAAAAAGCCCAATCAGTCCTTTTTTGCCTTTTTGGTAGGCCTGCACTTTTTCCGGCATACTTTCCAGGGCTTCACTTATCCAGGTATTGAGTAGTGCGGCATCATCTGTTTGTATTAAATTAAGATCGGTCGCGATTTCAAGTGGCGATTTTTCTGTATTAGCCTTATGCGCCTCTCTTAAAGCAGGCAATAGCCTGGTGGAGGCTACAGAGAAACTTAATTTGCCTTCAGCAACCAGGTTCACCAGTTCTGCCAATGTGCCCGCAGTAATTGAGGTTTCATCAATCAGCAAGTGCTCATCATTCATAATGGAGCGCAGGGGGCCACTTATCCAGTTGACCACAGCTTTATAATGATGGGTATACTTAACGGACGCTTCAAAATAGTCTGCAATCTCCTTTTCGCTGACCAGTTGTTCAGCGTCATATTCACTTAGATCATACTGCGCTTGATATTTTTGAATAAGTGCCTGTGGTAATGCAGGCATATCTGCTTTTATCTGCCGGATAAATGCTTCGCTCAGATGAATAGGCGGGAGGTCAGGCTCCGGGAAATACCGGTAATCATTGGCCTCCTCTTTATCTCTGATCGCAAAAGTAGTTCCATCAGTCGCATCAAAACTCCTGGTTTGCTGTTTAACCTTGCCGCCAGCTTCCACCAGCTTGATCATCCGGTCTATTTCATAATCGATGGCTCTTTTAATATTGCGGGTAGAATTTAAGTTCTTGACTTCCACCCGGGTGCCAAGTTCAGGATCCCCTGCGGGCCGGATAGAAATATTGGCGTCACACCTTAGGCTACCCTCCTCCATATTGGCGTCTGAAACACCAATCCAGCGCACCAGACGCCTGAGTTCTTGTACATAATTCCAGGCTTCATCGGCAGAAAACATATCGGGTTCAGATACAATCTCTACCAGCGGAGTGCCGGCGCGGTTTAAATCCACGCAGGTGTCCTGGTCATAAATATCATGGATACTTTTGCCGGCATCTTCCTCTAAATGAATATGATGCATTTTCACCAGCCGGGTTCCTTCCTGCGTCTTTATAGGAACCAGGCCCCCCATACAAATCGGGTGAGTATGTTGAGTGGTCTGCCAGCCTTTTGGCAAATCCGGATAAAAATAGTTCTTGCGGGCAAAAAGTTATATGGCATAATCTCACACTGACAGGCCAGACCAAGACGCACTGCATATTCAATTGCTTTTTTATTAATTTTAGGCAGGGTACCGGGTAGCGCCAGTGTTATAGGACTGATATGTGTATTGGGCGCAGCCCCAAAAGCGGTACTGTCTCCACAAAATAATTTGCTGGCAGTATCCAGCTGAACATGTATTTCCAGGCCGATCACAGCCTCGTATTTACCTTGATAAATTATTGCCATATTGTTAGCAAAGGTAAAGCGCAGTCTATGAAAATCGTTCAGTATGCCCAATAAAATAATTGATTGGAGCACCAGTGGCTGCTATAATGAGCGGTTCTCCTGTCTAAGCCTTTTTTATTGCTGGTTGATAAGTTTCTTTGTGTGTTAATAATAAGAAAAATATAATAACGTGTAATAACATGGAAATCAATAAGTCAAACTTTTCGGCCAGGGATGCCCCAAACATCAGGATGCCCATAGTAGCAATGCCCAGGGTCAACCCATATCGGGTAATCTTGCCTCCGATAAGAATGAGCAAGCCTGTGCCGGCCTCTAAAAAGGGAATAATGTAGCACATGATAAGGGTAGGGGTGCCGCCAATAAAAGTGTGGCTGAACATTTCCAGATGGCTATGGGCAAAGAAACTGAGTTTGGGGATCCGGACGGCACCGTGAAAGAAGATACTGATACCGATGGCGATTCGGGTGGCCTGATAGGCCAGTTGCTGATTGGTAAGTTGCATAAGTGATCGTATTTTTAGGGATAGATGCTTAAAAATACAAAACCTGAAGCAGGAGGAACCAAAAAAAATATAAAGACAACGCAACCTTTGTTAAATTGTTCCCGTCTTATGTTTTAGAAAGGATGAAAAGAGCAGACAATTATACACTGGACTTACTGATAGAAGGATGCATCAATAATGAGCATGCGGCTCAAAAGGTCATCTATCAGAGATATGCAGCTAAGATGTTTGCAGTTTGTCTTAGATACGGAAAGACAAAAATGGTAGCAGAGGAGCTCTTACAAACTGGTTTTGTAAAAGTATTCAGGTCAATAGTCCATTTTAGAAAAGAAGGCTCCTTTGAAGGCTGGATTAGAAGAGTTATGGTAAATACGGCTATAGAATATTACAGACAGGCGGCGAAAATCCAGGAAACGAAAGAACTTACGCCGGATCTGGACACTGAAGGTAATTATGGATCGGGACTTGACAATCTGGCTTTAGAAGATTTAATGGCACTTATTGCTGCCCTGCCTGATGGTTATAGAATGGTATTTAATATGTATGCGATTGAAGGGTATTCCCATAAAGAAATCGCCGAAAAACTGGGCATTACAGAAGGCGGCAGCAAATCACAGCTTTCCCGTGCCCGCATCGTATTGCAAAACGCAATCAATAAAAGAGAGGAGGTGGCATATGCAAGATTTGAAAAATAATGACGCTAACAAGAACTTAGGCGATCATGGCGGTGACAATAGACCCAATAGCTTTGATCAGGAACTAAGGCGTTTGTTGGCGGACGCGGAAGTGTCTCCTGATGACGCCTTGATGGATAAAATGTTTGCCCGGTTGCAAATGGGCGAGCGAGCTGTAGAAAAAGACCATGATAAAAGCCGGCCTGCTCAGGTAAAACCGCCGGTCAAATTGGCCCGAGGACTGCGTTTAAGCTTTAAATCAAAATTATCTTATGCGGCAGCGGTTGGCGCAATCTTGATTATGCTTACCATCGGTATTAAGGAACTGGGGAAAAAAGATACGGTGATTTTACCGCCGGAAGGATTGACGGTGTTAAATCAGCCTACAACCCCAAGGGTTACAGATCAAAATGGGCAAACGGACGCTAAAGTAAATACAAATCAAGGTGCAAAAACAGATATGGTAACAGCTTCAGCCACTTTAACAGCTAAATCCAATGAAGGGTTAGAAGAGCCTAAAAAAGCACTTAAAAAAGAGGTTCAAAGGGATGTTCAGAAGGATGTTCAAAGGGATGTTCAAAAAGAAAGCCAGCAGGACATTGCAGCGCTGAAAAAGCCAAGGAATAACACAGGGACAGATAACGGCGTTGTCACTGCAGGTCGATCTATTAAAAATACAACAGACCTGGCTAGTGGGGCAACGAAGGATAAGGCAGTCATTGCAAGGGCAAATGGAAAGGGTAAAGGTGTAAATCAAATCAATAATGCAACCGGACAGGTAGAAAACAAGAGTCTTACGGATGCAGTTGCTTCCGGACTAACGAAGATGGATGGCCACAACGGCGCAACCCAAACTGCTGGCCTGGCCCTTCAAAGGCAAAAGAAAACAACTATGGACGCCAATGAATCTGCTATTGCGCATACTGATCAGCAGGCTCAGACGATCGTTACCAGTTCCTTAGATGTGGACCAGCTCACGGCAAAGGATTATAACCAGACCGTGCTTGCGGATCACAAAACGCATGTGCGTCGTAACCGCAAAAAAGGTGGATTTTTCAGAGGTCTGGTGCAGAAAATCAGTAATGGTGCCAAGTCGATTTCTGAAGATGTTGTCACCCAGGATGAGGATAAAACAGTTATTAATATTGGTATCGTAGCAATTACTGCTTATAAATAAAAACTGAAAACAAAAAAATACATAATATGAAAAAAGTGTTATTTATCGCTTTTATGGCCATGGTATGCCATAGCGGATTTGCTCAGGATAATGATGCCACGGACAGTCTGAGTGGCAGAAAGAAAACCTCCCTTGTCAATATAAATACTACCGGTAAGGATGGGAAGTCAAAAACCACCAAGGTAAAAGTAGATATTGTGCACCGCTCCAAGAATGCCTATTTTGAGATTAATCCAACCGTGGAGTTTGGCTGGAACCGTTTTATGGATCATGGTAAGCTTAAAGTCGGGTCTAACAATAGCGATTTGCGGCTGGACAAAGGGCCTGAGTTTGCTTTTTATCCTGTAGTAGGCGGTGTCTATCTGGATAAAGGTCATTTTCTGAAGCTCTCCACTGCGCTAGGGATAACCTGGAATACTTACCATTTTGAAAAGGATATTACCTTGGAAAAAGGTCAGGATATGTTGACTATTATTCCTGAAGGAGATATACATTTTTCTAAAAATCTATTGAGATCCAGATATTTGACCATGCCACTTATCTTTTCCATATACCCTGTCAGAAAAAGTGAATTTCAGATTAACATGGGGGTAGAAGGCGGTATTCTGTTGGGTGCCAAAACAAAACAGATCAGTAAGGAAGAAGGTAAAGTAAAAGTAAGGGGGATTTCAATTTGAATCCTGTCAGGTATGGTCTACGCTTTGGTTTGGGAACAGAAACCGTGAATATCTATGCCAAGTATTATATGACAGATGTATTTGCCAATGGTGAGGGGCCAAAAGACTTTAATACGGTATCTATTGGTATCAATGTGGGTTTCTTCTAATGCTACGGGTGTAGGTGGCTTACCTTAAGGCAATCCATTTAAATGTCAGAAATTGAGTATGTAAACTTTGTCAGCCGTTCTGGTTCTCTTTGATTAGAGATGTCTGGAGCGGCTGACTCTTTGTTGTTTAGGTTATGAGTGCGGTTGTCGTAATTGGAACTTAACGGGCTATATATTGCGATGAGACGGGATTTTCGTACTTTTGCGCCATTATCTGGAACAATATGGCGGCATCAACAGACTTTAATTTTGATAACTGGGAAAAACGGTCTTTAGACCGAAAAAAGGTGTATGCCCAGCGTCTGGCCAAAATCGACAAGAAGGCGGCCCTAAAAAAACTGCCCCGTCTACATGAGCAAGCTTTTGAAAAAGTAGATTGTCTTTCCTGCGCCCGGTGCTGCAAAAATTATTCGCCCCGGTTTAAAATGCCAGACATTAAAAGGATTTCCAAGGTCCTTGGGATGAAAGAAACAGAGATGATCACCACTTATCTATATATGGATGAAGAGGGGATTATGTGGTGAAATCTTCTCCCTGTCCTTTCCTACAGGCGGATAATACCTGCCAGATATATGAAGATCGTCCCTCTGATTGTGCCAGATTCCCCTATACGGATGAGGATGTACTTTTTAAACGAAAAAACATCACGCTCAAGAATGCAGAATTCTGTCCTGCAGTTTATTACGTTTTAGAAAAACTTTTTGAATAATATTCGTATTTTCGTTAGCATCCAATAGTCACGTTTCATCAACTTAATTTTGAACCCTTTATATGGGCCACTTACCCACGCTTATTGAAGACCTGGCACTGATTTTATTTTCCGGAGCTGTTGTAACCCTGCTTTTAGGAAATTAAAACAACCCCTGGTACTCGGCTATATAATTGCGGGCCTTTTGGTAGGCCCGCATATCTCTTTGGTACCAACTGTGGTAGAGGAAAGGAATATTAAAATCCTGGCGGAACTAGGTGTTATCTTTTTACTTTTTAGCCTTGGGTTGGAGTTCAGCTTTAAAAAGCTAATGCGGGTAGGGGGCGCAGCCTCCGTTACTGCCTTTGTAGAAATCGGGTTTATTGTTGTGGCTGGCTACCTGGTAGGTAAATGGATGGGCTGGAGCCAGATGGATAGTATTTTTCTGGGGGCACTTCTGGCGAGTTCATCTACTACTATTATTATCCGAGCCTTTGAGGAGTTGGGGGTGAAATCCAAAAGGTTTGCCGGTGTGGTATTCGGGGTACTGGTCGTAGAGGACCTGGTCGTGATTCTCTTACTGGTATTATTACCCGCTATTGCGGTTTCAAGAGAATTCGAGGGGGGCGCCATGCTTATGACACTCATTAAGCTCGTGTTCTTTTTGATCCTGTGGTTTGTACTGGGTATTTTTCTGATTCCTTCTTTTTTAAAGAGAATGCGTGGGATGATGGACGATGAGATGCTGCTGATCCTGGCCATCGGTCTTTGCCTGGGCATGGTTGTTTTGGCGACCAAGGCGGGCTTCTCTGCTGAATTAGGGGCCTTTATTATGGGGTCTATTCTGGCAGAAACCACTTCTGCCGAAAAAATAGAACATTTATTTAAACCGGTGAAAGATGTATTTGGCGCCGTTTTCTTTGTTTCAGTGGGCATGATGATTGATCCGGTGGCCATGTGGGATTACCGGCTGCCTATTATCATCGTGACGCTGCTGACTATTTTGGGTAAATTCTTCAGTTCGGGACTGGGAGCGCTTTTATCCGGCCAACCATTGAAGCAATCGGTTCAGGTGGGGATGAGCATGGCACAGATCGGTGAATTTGCCTTTATTATTGCCGGGCTGGGGGTAACGCTCAATGTTACCAGTGATTTTCTTTTTCCGGTAGCGGTTGGGGTTTCAGCGCTCACAACTTTTACCACTCCTTATATGATTAAGTCTTCCGATGCGGCTTATAAACTGGTTCTTAGGGTGATTCCACAAAAATGGGTCTCTTCGGTCAATCTTTATGCTTCCAGTACCCAAAAGATCCAGGCCGAAAGTGCCTGGAAGAAAGTCATAAAATCCTACACAACTATTCTGGTAACCAATGGAATTGTTATAATTGCGATTCTGCTGATCTCCATTAACTTATTGGAGCCATTTTTGATTGGGAAGTTAAAGAGCATGACCTATGTAGGAATTGTGGGCGTATTTATTACGCTTTTACTGGGAGCGCCTTTTTTCTGGGGGTTAATGATGAAACGTCCTGCCGGGTTGGCCTATAAAGAGTTATGGCTGAATAGCATTTACAATCGAGGGCCGTTATTAGTCATAGAGATAACCCGTAATTTGATCGGGGCGACGCTCATTGGTTTGTTACTCGACCGCTATTTTTCCGGTAAAGTGGCACTACTTATTTTGCTTCCGGTGATTTTGCTCTTTTTTATGTGCTCAGCAAAAAGATTCAGAAGTTTTATGGCAAATTAGAAGCGCGGTTTTTGATTAACCTAAATGCCAGAGAGGCCGCTGAAAAGGCGAAAAGGCCACTATTAGACTTGGGTAAATATGATATTTCTGACTGGGAGACGCATATTTCACAGCATGTGGTTGGCTCAAATGCGACTTTTCTAGGCAAAACATTGATGGAGCTTAAATGGCGGGAGAAATACGGTGTCAATATCGCCTTTATCAAAAGAGGCGATCTGGTTATTTTGCCGCCCAAAAGGGAAGAGATTATTTTCCCGGCCGATGAAATCGGCGTTATCGCTACTGATGAACAGTTAAGTAAGTTTCAGCCGGTATTGGAGTCCAGTAGACCTGAAGCCTACACGGCCAGCACTAGCAAGGTGGAAGATGTCGGCTTACAAAGATTGGTGGTGGATGAGCATTTTAGGGTTAAAGGTATGACCATCCATGATAGTGGTATCCGGGAGAAAACAGACGGATTGGTTATCCGGGTAGAAAGAGAAGACCAGCATTTTATTAATCCTTCCTCAGATACAATGCTGCAGTGGGGAGATGTAATCTGGCTGGTGGGTAACAAGCAAAAGATACAGGCGCTGAAAGATGCCTGATCCTAACAGCAATGGGTAACATAAGCATAATGATTACCTTTGCACTTAAAACACGGATTTTCTGAGAACTTTTCTAAAAATACTTGGACGTACGTTTTTGATTATACTGGCAGTATTACTGTTGGTATGGATTCTTATTCAGACTGAGCCCGTACAGAACTTCCTGGTAAAAAAGGTGACGGCCAGACTGTCTAAGGACCTGCACACAGAGGTCAGTATAAAGCATGTCAGCTTTACGCTCTTCAATAGGATGGATCTGGATGATATTCTGATCAAGGATCAGAAAAAAGACACGCTGCTGGCAGCTGGCGCACTGAAAGTCAGAATCACTGACTGGTTTTTTCTTAAAAACAATATCGAACTTAAATATATCGGACTGGAAAATGCATCCATTTACCAGAATCGCAAGGATTCGGTCTGGAACTTTCAGTTTCTGATCGATTATTTTTCAAGTCCTAAAAAGGATACGACCAAAGGAACCATTGATCTGGATCTTAAAAAGGTAGACCTGAAAAATGTCCGTTATTATAAACAGGACGGCTGGCGCGGAGAAGATATGGATGTGTCTGTCGGCAGGATGCTCCTGGATGCGGAAAAGATTGACCTGAATACCTTAGAATTTAAATTGCACTATCTGGAGCTGGATAAGCCAAAGTTTGAATTGACTCAATATAAAGGAAACAGGCCTTCCCCGCCCCTCTCAAATGAGCCCGATACCGGTTTGTATTTTAATGCGGCTGGTATGCATATTGAACTCGACAGCCTGCATATGATGGGTGGTACTTTTGCGCTCATAAATCATATGCGCCCGCACACGGTGGTGCCTTATTTTGATGACCGGTTTATTCAATGTAATCATCTGGATATTGCTGCCAGAAAGCTTTCTTTTGTCCGCGATACGATTAAAGCGGATATGCGCCTCAGCACTACAGAAAGAAGCGGGTTTACCATTAAACACCTAAAGGCGGATTTTAAATTGACCCCCCAGGTCATGGAATTTAAAAATCTGGATATTCTTACAGGGGGCAGTCACCTGGAAAATTATTATGCCATGTCCTTTAAAGATTTTCAGGAGGATATGGGGGATTTTACCACTAAAGTGCATATTACAGCAAGGTTTAAAAACGCATCAGTCAGTAGTAAGGATATCGCCTATTTTGCCCCAGCGTTAAAAACCTGGAATAAACAATTTAAGCTTTCCGGGTCCATGCAAGGGACCGTAGCTAATTTTAAAGCCAATAATTTTTTAATCAGTGGTGAAGGCGGAATGGTTCTTAGAGGGGATCTGACCATGAAGGGATTGCCGGATATTGCCCATACGGTCATGGATTTTGATACTATTGATCTGAATACGAATTATAATCAACTTTTACCCATTGTTCCGCAGCTCAGAGAGATAAAAAATCCAAATATGGCTGCGCTAGGTGATATGCATTATAGTGGCAACTTCCATGGGACAATCTATGATTTTACCACCAAAGGAAGTCTTTCTACCGCACTAGGCGGCGCAAGAGCCAACCTGAATCTTAAATTTCCGGATAAAGGTGAGCCTACTTATAAAGGAACCATTAAAACCAAATCCTTTGATCTGGGTACCTTCATTGAGACAAAAGCACTAGGTAATGTCGCTTTTGACGGCAGTTTTGAAGGCAGCTCATTTGCCCTTAATACAATGCGGGCCGGCTTAAAAGGGCATTTTGACAGTCTGGAGGTCAATCATTATGCTTATTCTGGTGTGGATGTCAACGGGACTTTCCAAAAAAAGTATTTTACAGGTGAACTCAAAATTGATGACCCCAATGCGACCTTTCTTTCAAATGTTGAGATCGATTTTAATGGAGAAAAGCCCAGATTCAATGTCCTGGGGGATCTGGTCGGGCTTGACATGCGCAAGACGCACCTGACTAATCAGAACCTGACACTAACGGGGTTATTTGACTTAAACTTTGAAGGAGATAATATAGATGACTTCGTTGGGTCGGCCAAGCTGCTCAACGTTTCATTAATAAAAGACAGCACTGCACTGAACTTTGATTCACTGGCATTTTATGCCAGTATTGATAGTAATCAGTATAAAGTGCTGACAGTAGAAAATAATGAGTTCAATGCAAAGGTAATTGGTGCTTATTCTATATTGGATTTGCCAGTTACTTTTCAGTCCTTTTTAAACAAGTACTATCCTGCATTTGTCAATCCACCTAAAGAGGTGCCTAAAAATCAACATTTTACCGTCCAGATTGAGACGGGTAATTTTGAGCCTTACATCAATCTGATTGATTCCAATTTACATGGTTTTGATAGTGTCAGTATAAAAGGGGCCGTCAATACGGATGACTCGGGTAGCTTTTATTTTGATGCCCGTATCCCGGAATTTAAATATAAGCGTTTTAAACTCCAAGGAACACATCTGGCAGGGAAGGGAGATTTTGAAAAAATAGATTTTGGTGCCCGGGTGGACCGCTTTTATTTAAACGACAGTTCTTTTTTCCCGAATACCAAATTGTTGATTAATTCTAAAAACGATCACTCCCTGGTTCAACTCACTACAGGCTCCAATAATACCATTAATGAGATTAATATATCGGCGATGGTGGATAATCTTTCTGATGGGGTTAAAATCCAGTTCCAGCCTTCCTATTTTGTCCTCAATGATAAAAAGTGGGATCTGGAAAAGCAAGGGGAAATCATCATCAGGAAACATTTTGCCTCTGCTAAAAATGTAAAATTCTCTCAAGGGTTCCAGGAATTAACCGTAGAAACACAACAAGGGAAAAGAGATACGACCAATAATAACCTGGTTTTTAATTTGACGAAAGTTAATATCGGCGATATCACACCCTTATTTTTTTCAAGTCCTAGAATAGAAGGGCTCGCGACAGGTTCCATTGTAATGATCAATTTCTTTGGTGATTTCAGTGCCTATGAAAAACTTACTTTTGACCAATTAAGGGTCAATGGAGACTCTGTAGGGGTGATGCATTCAACGGCTTTCTACTCCGCCAGAAATGATCGGATCTCCATAAAGGCGGATGCAGATAATCAAGATTATCATTTTAATGCAGACGGCTATTATAACCTAAGGGATTCTATCGGCTCTCCACTTGATTTAAATGTGCAGTTAAAAGACACCCGGATTTCCTTCTTAAATCAATTCCTGGGTAATCTATTTAAGAATATTGATGGAAAAGGAACAGGCGATATTCAGCTGAAAGGATCTTTTGAGAAACTTAAATTGTTAGGAAAGGCACATATTGATTCGGCGAGTCTGGATGTTATCTATACCAAGGTAAAATATTTTGTGCCTTCTGCGGATTTTGTTTTTAATGATGACAATATTGATTTTGGGCAGTTTACGGTGAAAGATATCTATGGCAATACAGGAACTGTCAAAGGTAAACTCTATCATGATGGCTTTCAGAATATGCGTTTTGACTTTGATATGAGTTCGCCTAAAATTCTGGTTTTAAATACACTGGCTACGGATAATGAGCGGTTTTATGGTAAAGCAATTGCGAATGCAAGGTTCACACTAAAAGGAACCCAGGAGCAAATGTTGATGGATATTAAAGGCAGCGTTGCTGATTCATCCAATATTAGTATTAATACCAATACCACAGCTGTAAGCAGCGATGCTGACTTTATTGTCTTTAAAAAATATGGTCAGGAGGTTAAGAAAAGTGGCGATCAAGACTCTCATCTGAATATTAGTATGGATCTTACGGCCAATGACCTGGCGGTGATTAATGTAATTTTAGATCCATTGACCGGGGATGTAATCACTGCAACGGGTAATGGACGATTGCAGATCTTTATGCCTGCTCACGGGGAAATGACCATGAAGGGCAAATATGCGATCTCTAAAGGTCGGTATAATTTTAATTTTCAGACATTTCTTAAAAAGCCATTTCAGTTCATTGAAGGGGCGAATAATTTTATTGAATGGACAGGAGACCCTTATAATGCTAATCTGCATATCGATGCCCAATACACGGCTCATCAGGTGAGTATCAATGATTTGATTAATACGCAGTCAAGCGTACAGGGGCAGGCTGGATTAAATAATATCCGAGGATATAGGGGAGATGTTTATGTAATTGTAGAGCTCAGAGGGCTTTTGCTGAAACCGGATATAGGGTTTAAAATTGACTTTCCTACCGGCAGTTCCGTTAAATCAGACCCTGATTTTGCCCTGTTCATCAACCGGATGCAAAGTGATGAAAATGAAATGCTCAAACAGGTCACTTATCTGATCGTTTTTAATTCTTTTGCACCTTATGGACAAGCAGGCAATACGGCCAATATTACCTCTGCCGGGGTTAATACGATCAGTTCACTGGTGACACATGAATTGAATAATTTATTTTCACATGCACTCAATAAACTGACCGGTGATCAGGGACTCCGTTTTGAAGTAGGCGCTGCGACCTATAGTAGTGCCAGTATATTGGGGACCGGCTCCAGTAATAGTAGATTGGACAGGCAAAGTGTGAACTTTAAATTATATCAGAGTCTGGCCAATGATAAAATACTGTTGAGTTTTGGATCAAATCTGGACTTCGGGTTGGGTAGTTCTGCGGCGGCTATGGAAAATGGAAGCTTTCAGTTTCTACCGGATATCTCCGTGCAGTTTGTACTGACCAGGGACCGAAAATTGCGAGCAGTAATTTTCAACAGAAGTAGTCTGGGGGTCGCTTCTGCCGGATCTATTGGCCGGCAAAATCGTTATGGCGTCTCCATCAGTTATACCAAAGATTTTGAGAAACTTTTTGCTGGGAAAAAAGAATCGTTTAAGGAAGTTAAGACCCGGGAAAATACGATGGAGATCCGACCCAAATAGATTGGGAGATTGGAACAGACCAAAATTTATTAAGAATATGACTTGGATGGGTGGCTACAGGAATATAATATTGATGCAGTACCTTGAGCGTGGATATTTTAAGCAATAAGCAGGCAGCTGCTATGCTGCTATGATGATCCATGTATTAAAAATGCGTTGAGCCCACTTGATATTCATCCAGTGGGCTCAACGCATTTTTTAAACGTAAATATTATAATTCTCCCAATTCCGAGCAGGTAGGGGTTAGTTTACCTTTTTCATGCCACCAATCAGAATGGAGATCATATTTTCTTCTAATTCTTCCGGTGGAATCTGTGTTTTGGAGCGGTGCCAGGACTCAATACCATTGATCGCATGCAGTAGCAACCATATGGTAGAGGGAACATTGATCTCTTTGATTTCTCCAGCTTCAATTCCTTTGGTGATTATATGATTGATCCGCTTACGATAATTGTGTTTCATGGTCTGGTAACTGGATAGGTATGCATCTTCCAGATGTACCCATTCTCTGTCTGCTACCACCACATCATCAAAATTTTCAATCATCTGGTTGATTAAAAAGCGTAGGATGAGCTCCACCTTTTCAGATAAGGCTCTTTAGAATTTTCTACGGATTCCAGATAGTCATTGTAAATATTGGCGGTATTAAAGCAAATGTCATACAATAACTCCGACTTAGAGCGGATGTGATTATAGAGACTAGCTGCCTCGATGCCGATTTTCTCTGCCAGATCACGCATGCTGGCAGCTTTATAGCCGCGTTGACGAAACAGGTTGGACGCTGCATTTAAGATGACGTCTTTTTTAGTGATGTCTTTGTCTGTTTTGATTCTTGCCATAGCTACAAAATTATAATTATTTCAATGCAAAATAAGAAAATTTGTTAGTATTTCCACAAGCGGAATAGAATTTGTGTTCTGAATATGGAAAAATGAGCGAATTGTCATGATAATAGATGAAAAATGGCTGCTGGAACTGCTTGATTCTCCATTGGAAACACAAACTCTGGCGGGGGAGGATAAGCAGGCAATGTTAATTCGCGGAGTCACTCATTTGATTGAGACTGATTTTGCCGGGCTTTGCCAGCTTTTGTACCGGGTAGATGTGGATGAAAAGCGTTTGAAAGAGCGTTTAAATAGCTCAGATGCCCCACCTGCTGAAATTATTGCCCACCTGCTTTTGGAAAGACAGAAACAAAAAGTAGCTTTACGGGCGAAGTATCAGATGGGAATACCCAAGGATATTCCCGAGGATGAAAGGTGGTAAATAGTCCAAGGAATAACCGATGGAGTGGATTTTTTGGGTAATATTTGCTTTCTTCAAGCATTCCTGTTTAGCAAAATAATGTAACGTATGTATCAATCGACAACGACAATAAGGGTTCGGTATGCTGAGACGGACCAGATGGGTGTGGTATATTATGGAAATTATGCGCAGTATTTTGAAGTGGGTAGGGTAGAGGCCATCCGTCAATTAGGGTATAGTTATAAACAAATGGAAGAAGAAGGGGTGGCCATGCCGGTGGTCTCTATGGAAACAAGATTTCTCCGATCAGCCCTTTATGATGAAGAGTTGACCATTGTGACCACTATTCGCGAGTTGCCCGTTGCGCATGAGATTATTTTTGACTGTGAAATCTTTAATGAGCGGAAAAAGTTATTGACCACAGGTAAGATCAAATTATATTTTTTAGACAAAGCCAGCTGGAAAAAAATCTCCATTCCTAAGACCTTAAGGAGCAAATTAGCGCCATTTTACGATCAAGCAGACAAGGCTGAAAGCAAATTGCAGCCAATTACTAGCAAGGCAAAGCCTAAAGCTTAATTTTGCCGGAATAGGCTGATATTATGTCGCAAATTAGGGTGTGATATTTTGATTGCGACAAATTTCTGACAGATTTACGCTTGCATGATTATCTTTTATTGGCAGAATTTGCGCCAAAACGGCTTATAAAGGGATGGATTTGCCCCGGTCACGTAGGCGCCCATGCTTAGCAATATATTGTTATAGGGGATAATTGAATGGGGTGCATTAAAACAAAAACTCTGAGCGAGGTAGAGTTAGTATTTTCGGTCTGTCGTATACCTAACCAGTTCCTCCAGCGCATCTCGGACCTCTGATTGGGGATAATGGAACAGCAGTTCTAATGCTTCATCTCTGAATTGGATCATTTTTTCGGTGGCATAGTCGATGCCACCTGCTTGCCTGACTGTGTCGATAACGTATTGAACCTTTTCTTTGCGTGTATTTTGGTTCTTGACAATGTAAATTATCTTCCGGCGCACATCGGACGAAGTGTTATTAAGGGTATATATGAGCGGTAAAGTGAGCTTTTTTTCCTTTATGTCATTGCCGGTCGGTTTGCCAATATTAGCGGAACCATAATCAAAAAGATCGTCTTTTATCTGGAAGGCCATGCCTACTTTTTCCCCGAATTGTTCCAATCTTTGGATATCTTCCTCCTTTTCAAAGGTGGAAGAGGCCCCGGCACCGCAGGCGGAAGAGAGCAGAGAGGCTGTCTTGCCTTTGATAATATCATAATATACCTCCTCATCCAGGTTCAGGTTGCGCGCTTTTTCTATTTGAAGGAGCTCGCCTTCACTCATTTGTTTAACAGCAGTAGACAGGATTTGCAAAATCCTGAAATCACCGTTATTAATGGATAAAAGCAAACCTTTGGATAGCAGATAGTCCCCGACCAGCACGGCGACCTTGTTTTTCCAGAGCGCATTAATGGAAAAGAAACCCCTACGCTCAGCAGCATCATCCACCACATCATCATGTACCAGGGTCGCGGTATGCAGTAGTTCCACCAGGGAGGCTGCCCGATAAGTCTTATCGTTGACTGCCCCTCCTAATCTGGCACTCAGCATAACGAACATAGGACGCAGTTGCTTGCCCTTGCGTTTGACAATATACTGCATAATTCGGTCAAGCAAAGGGACTTTGCTTTTAACGGCTACCTTAAAATGACGCTCAAACTCCCTGAGTTCTGATGCGATGAGTTGATTTGCTTTTTTCACTAACTAAAATACGTGTCAAATACGCTCGCTAAGGTAGTATTATAAAATTTAAAGGGAAAAATAAACTTTTCGTTAGCAGGATAGTCTATTCAACGTTTTATATCAGCTAAAACCAGATAAGTAATAAATTTAATTTATAGGGTTTGAAGGTTTGGTTTGGCACGATATATGTAAATATGGATAAGAATGAAATTCGTATAAAATATAAAGGGTCTTTGGAGGCGGAATTTACTTATATTTAGTAAACAATTAAAGAATTAAATGTAATAAATATTTGCTATTTCAATTACTATTACTATTTTTGCCCTCGAATATTCATTGGAAGCATTAAATAAAAAATTAAATCTCAATTTATGGCAAGCAAAAAGTACACGATGATGTTAGGTCTTTTAGGCCTTATCTCGACAGCAGCTTTTGCTCAAGACACCAGTACAACTACTAGCGAGTCTGTGAGCACTCAGGGTACCAGCATCTCTGCCGGCACCAATGCTGACGATTCATGGATCTACGATGGCACTAACAAAGTGCGCGTTACCAAAGAAGATCAGCAGAATGGTTTCTTAAACCACACCAACCCTTATCCGGCAAAACCACGTAACATGATGGAACTGGGTATCGGTCTTGGACCCTCTTTCATGTTCACCGCAATTGACCCTCGTTTTGGGTATGGTGCAAGCATCTCTTTGAGAAAAGCTTTAAGTCATACGTTCTCTTTAAGGTTAGGTTATGGAGCATCTAACAACTTTGGTCTGGACTATCGTCTGCGCCCAGTTGCTGATGCAACGCTTCCTAGTACTATTAAAAATATGTATGGCACAGGAAACACTTACCTGGCAAACTACAAGACTTTTATCCAGCAGGCTTCCTTAGACTTGATCGCTGATCTTAATTCTATCAGCAACTATCGTGGTAACCCTAAAACTAGCTTCTATGCTTTAGTGGGTTATAGCTTTAACATGGCTAACGTAGCAATCAACGCACTGGATGCAAGTGGTAACGCTTATACATGGAACCTGCCTAGTGGCTCTAGAAAAGACATCAAAGATGCCGCTAAACAACAACTGGAAAACAACCAGTCTAACGGTATCCTGGATGTTAAAGGTAAAAACGATAACAGCAGACAATATGAAACTGCGGGTTTAGACAGCAAAAGAGATGATGTTGTTGGATCTGATGAAACCATCAACCGTCACGGTTTAGACGCTGGTATCGGTGTGGCTTTCAAAGTTTCTCCTAGATTCAATATCGGTATCGAACAGAAGTTCACTATGTTCTTCAGCAATTCAGATGTACTTTCTGGTTTACACCTGAGCCGCGAAGGTCGTAACACAACTTTAAGCTCTACTCAAGTTCGTTTCAACTTCAACCTGGGTAACAGCGATAAGAGAATTGAACCACTGTGGTGGGTTAATCCAAACAACTACGTGTACAACAAGTTAGCTACACGTGATGTATTACCTGATGCTGATGGCGATGGTATTACTGATCAGTTCGACCAAGAACCTAACACTCCAGCAGGTTGTGCAGTTGATACACACGGTCGTTCACTGGATACAGATGGTGACGGTGTACCTGATTGCAGAGACAAACAAGTGCTGACTCCTCAGTCTTGGTTCCCAGTTGATGCTGATGGTGTTGGTACTGAACCAGAACCAGCTTGTTGCCAAGAGCTTCGTGATAAATTAGCCGCTCAGCCGGTTGCTGCAGAATGTGCTATCACAAGCTTACCAAGCGTACACTTCAACAAATCTAGCATCAAATTAGATGACGCTGCTAAATCAGCATTATCTTCTGCAGCTGCTCAGTTGAATTCTAATCCTAATTGTAAAGTGAAAATTGTTGGTTACGGTGCTTCTAACAAACGTGCTCAACAGTTAAGCTGGGATAGAGTAAACGCTGTTAAGAACTTCCTGATCGAACAGCAAGGTATCTCTGAAGGTCGTATCATCTTCACTTATGGTTACGATGGTGATGCAAACACTGTAGATCTTCAGCCAACTACTGAATCTGGTCCTTCTACAGTTCCAGCTCCACATCCAAATCTTCAAAAATAATAGCGCAGCTATTTAATTGAAAATATAAAGAGAGCCACTCACATCGAGTGGCTCTTTTTTGCGTGTACATATAGGGTTTGGAGTTGACAGTGTCTTAATACTTAGGAATTTCACAAACCTTATGAGACAATTAAAACTGTTTTTAAGGGGATTTGTTAAGGATTGAGTATTTTTACAATGAATAAATACTTCTTATGTATAAATTATTGCTGATATTGACTGTCTGTTTGTTATCCTTCAGCTCCAAGGCTCAAGAGGCTTATATTTATGGTTATATAAAGGACAGTTTAACCGAATTGCCCATTCAGGATGTGCATGTATCCGGCAATAGGGGAGATACCAGTGATTATACGAATAGCAGCGGTTTATTCGTCGTTAAGGCTTCTATGGGCGATACCCTTACTTTCCTTAGAGTGGGCTATTTTACACAAAAAGTGGCGCTTACTCAGGGTGTTTTGATTGACACCTTACGGATTATTATGGTGCCTAAGACCCATGAACTGGAAAGTGTAACAGTTTCCTCCTATGGCTACGCAGATTACCAGGCTGATAGTGCAGATCGGCGAAAATATTTTGAGGAAGTGATTGGATACGCGAAGCCACTTTTTGATAATGCAAATTCAGGAGCAGGGCTGGGCATTAGTCTGGACAGGATCTTCAGCCATAAGGAAAAAAACAAGAAAAGAGCCTTTAAGCTCTTTAAAGATGTAGAGGAGGATAAGTATATAGATTTTCGGTTTAATTCCATCCTTGTGCACAGTTATACGGGGTTTAAAGGGGAAAAACTACAACGCTTTATGCGAAAATACCGGCCTTCTTATAATTGGCTGCGAAGCCATACCAGGCAGGTGGATTTGCTCTATTATATCAATGCTAAACTCAAGAAATTTAAATAAGGATTTGCTGAGATAAAATGGGACATTTATGGGAATTGTTAGCGAACTTTACGCCCGCTGCTGTTTGTAGCAGGCCCAACCAACATTATTGAATTTAATTAGTACACTATGTGGTATAGACTCGGGAAGTGGATTATAAAAAGGCGCATTTTGCTTTTATCCTTACTGGCCTTGGCTACCCTTTTTATGGGGTATTTGGCAAAGGATATAAAAATGAGCTATGAATTCTCAAAAGCCATTCCCGTAGATAATCAAAAATACAAGGATTACCAGCAGTTCTTAAAGACCTTTGGCAGGGATGGTAATACGGTTGTCGTTGGGATTCATTCGGAAAAGTTCTTCGATACAGCAACTTTTAATCAGGTAGCTGAGCTGCAAAAAAATATCAAAGCAGCCAAAGGTGTGACAGGGATATTAAGCGTCCCTACAGCGGTAGATCTGATTAAAATGGACAGCCTTGAAAAATTTCAGCCGGAAGTAATATTCCATGCACCTTATACGGATCAAAATGCCCTGGATAGTAATACTGCCGAGTTTCTAAATCTGCCTTTTTACCAGGGACTACTCTATAACAAGCAAAACCAGGCTTATCTGATTGCCGTATCGCTGAATGATACCTTGATTAATAGTAAGGAAAGAACGCATATTATTAATGGGATTATGGCTCCCATTGAAGCATTTGAGAAAACTTCGGGTATAAAAGTGCATGTCAGCGGACTGCCTTATATCCGAACGACGGTAGGTGACAAAATCGCTCACGAGCTTAATTATTTCTTACTGGGATCTTTTATACTGTCGGCTATTACACTATTACTTTTTTTAGATCCATTAGTGCCATGCTGATGAGTCTGGCTGTTGTGGCAATGGGGGTGATATTTAGCGTGGGCACCATGGTACTGCTGGGCTATAAGATCACTTTGTTGACAGCGCTTATACCGCCTTTGATTGTGGTGATCGGGATACCAAACTGTATTTACTTTTTTAATAAATACCACAGTGTCTATAAGGAGAAAGGCAATAAATACCAATCCATTATAATGATGGTGGGCAAAATGGGTATTGTGACGCTGTTTTGTAATATTGCTGCTGCCATTGGTTTTGCCGTATTTGCTTTTACCAGTAGTGATCTATTAAAAGAATTTGGGGTCGTGGCCGGGATAAATATCATGGTGTTATTTATTATCTCCTTGATCTTTATTCCAGCGGTACTCAGTATGCTTGCGGCACCCAAACCAATCCACATGCGGTATCTGGATAATAAATATCTGACACGGGTACTAATCAAAATTGAAAAATGGGCCTTTTATCATGTAAAATATGTGTATGGGATCACAATTGTACTGCTAGTTGTAGCTGTTATAGGCACACTGCGAATGAAAACAGTCTCCCATGTGGTAGATGATCTGCCACATTCTGATAAAATTTATACTGATTTAAAATGGTTTGAGCAGAATTTCAACGGAGTAATGCCCCTGGAGATTGTTGTAGATAGTAAGAAGAAAAACGGCTTATTTCGCAACCTGAATACGATCGGTAAGATTGATCGGTTCTCTGGCTATTTAGAGAGGCAACCGGATGTAGCCAAGCCGCTTTCTTTTGTAAATGCATTAAAATTTGCCCGTCAGGCTTTCTATGAGGGTGACAGCTCTTATTATGGGATACTTACCCAATTTGAAGTGCCTTTTATGGGCAATTATATTAAAGGCATCAGTAAACAGTCTAAAGATGTGGCATCCAGTAATAGCGCGCTCAGCTCCATGGTCAGCCGCTTTATTGACTCCAACAAGCAGGTAGCCAGGATCAGTGTTAATATGAAAGATGTTGGTACGACCAAACTACCGGTTTTACTAGATAGTTTTAGGCATGAGGCAGATAAGATCTTCGATTCCGCGCATTATAAGGTTACATTTACGGGGTCAACAGTTACCTTTTTGGAAGGGTCGACCTATATTGTAGAAGGGTTGGGAGAAAGTATTTTCTGGGCTTTTATACTGATTGCCCTGGCAATGCTTTACTTGTTTAAATCTACAAGGATGCTGTTTTGTTCTTTGATTCCCAATGTTATCCCTTTAATTGTCACCGCAGGCGTTATGGGCTGGTTGGGTATTTCTATAAAACCGTCCACTGTACTGGTTTTTAGTGTGGCACTGGGTATTGCCATAGATGTGACCATCCGGTTTTTAATTAACTATAAACAGGAATTGCCTCATTTAAATAATGATGTGGATGCAACCCTGAAACAAACCATTACCCATACGGGTATTAGTATTATTTATACCTCCCTGGTTCTGGTGGCGGGATTTATTATATTTATATTCAGTCAGTTTGCCGGAACCGAGAGCCTTGGTTGGCTGACCTCTTTAACGCTGGCAGTGGCCACCTTCACCAATCTTGTATTACTGCCGGTACTGATAAAGTCGTTATCGGGCAAGGGGGCTAGAAGGAAGGTGAATAAAGCAAAATAAGCCTGCAACGCTGTTTGAGCAGTCAATCAAACAGGTGTGCATAATTATACTTGCAGGATATCCCTTGTTCTGACTATATTTGATTTATGCAAACAAGTCATCCGATAGGCGTTTTTGACTCTGGTTATGGTGGTCTGACGATTTTACGCCAGATAAGGACTTCTTTGCCTGACTATGACTATATCTATCTGGGTGACAATGCAAGAGCTCCCTATGGCTCCAGAAGTTTTGAGACCATTTATGAATATACTCTGGAGGCAGTTAAATGGTTTTTTGACCAGGGCTGCCCGCTGGTTATTCTGGCATGTAACACAGCTTCTGCCAAGGCGCTGCGAACCATCCAACAAAAGGATCTGCCAGGTCTCGCCCCACAAAATCGCGTATTAGGTATTGTCCGACCAACCAGCGAAGTCATCGGCGATATGAGCGAAGGAGGTAATATTGGCATACTCGCTACCCAGGGTACGGTAGAATCACAGTCTTATATTCTGGAGATCAAAAAATTCTTTCCCGAGGTAAAAATAGAGCAACAGGCCTGCCCTATCTGGGTTCCGTTAGTAGAATATGGAGAGCAGGATAGTCCGGGAACCAACTATTTTATTAAAAAATACATAGATCTCTTACTGAAAAAAGATGCCCAGATCGATACGGTATTACTAGCCTGCACGCATTATCCACTGCTGGAAACAAAAATAAAGGAATATATGCCAGTGGATATCCAGGTCGTTACACAAGGGAAAATCGTGGCAGATAGTCTGTTTGACTATCTGAACCGCCATCCGGAAATCAGTGAGCGTATTACACAGGAAGGAGCACTTTCTTTTTATACTACGGAGCAGGCTACGACTTTTAATCAGCAGGCAGCAAGATTTTTTGGAGCGGAAGTAAATGCAACGCAGGTTCATAAATTGTAAGTGGTTTTACAGCAAATTAGCTAAAAGTGCTGCGCCCCAAATTAGGTTCATGCGGGCAGGAAGCAGTGAAAATTATATTATTTATATACATCAATTGTAAGAAATATGGCAGGTACGGACCAATTTATAGAGACTATTATTGGAGGTTATCAGTTTAAGGGAGCCTCGGTAAAAATAGGGGTAGGGATGCTTGACGGTAAGGCTGTCCCCGGGGCCAACGTAAATCTTTATTTGAAAATGATGAACCGCCACGGCCTTATTGCGGGCGCAACCGGCACGGGTAAAACCAAAACCCTGCAAACTATCAGTGAATTTTTAAGTGATGCCGGGGTACCGGTATTGCTGATGGATATTAAAGGCGATTTAAGCGGACTGGCGGCGGCCGGGACTGCCAATGATAAGATCAAACAACGCTATCAGTTATTGGACCTGGATTATACGCCTAAAGCCTTTCCTGTAGAGCTTTTAACCCTGAGTCATGAAAAGGGGGTGCGTCTGCGCGCCACGGTCAGTGAATTCGGGCCGATCCTGATTAGTAAGATTCTGGATTTAAATGAGACGCAAAGCTCTCTGGTGGCCGTAATTTTCAAATATGCGGATGATCAGAAACTGCCACTGGTTGGACTCAAAGATCTGATCAAACTCTTGCAATATGTGAGTGATGAAGGGAAAGATGAAATAGAAAAATCATATGGGAAGATTTCTACTTCTTCTACTGGTACGATCCTTAGAAAAGTAATTGAACTCCAGGGGCAGGGGGCCGATGTTTTTTTTGATGAACCCAGTTTTGAGGTCGCTGATCTGATGCGGACGACCAGCGATGGGAAAGGAATGATCAATATATTACGCGTTACTGATTTACAGGACCGTCCAAAGCTATTTTCAACCTTTATGTTGCAAATGCTGGATGAGCTGTACGCCAGCAGCCCGGAAGAGGGTGATCTGGATTTGCCAAAACTAGTCTTATTTATTGATGAAGCGCATTTGCTCTTTCAGGAAGCCACAGATGCCTTGCAGGAAAAAATAGAGACAGTCATCAAACTTATTCGCTCCAAAGGGATCGGTATATTCTTTTGTACGCAAAACCCGCAGGATGTACCGGCGCCCATCTTAAGCCAGCTGGGACTAAAAATACAGCATGCACTGCGCGCTTTTACGGCTAAGGACAGAAAGGCAATTAAGACAGCCGCAGAAAACTTCCCTGAGACGCCATTTTATAAAACAGATGAACTACTAACTCAAATGGGGATCGGTGAGGCGCTGGTGACCATGCTGAATGAAAAAGGGATCCCGACTCCGCTGGTCCATACATTGCTTTGCTCCCCCAGGAGCCGGATGGATATTTTGAGCGCTGAAGAGATTGAAAAGGTGGTGGCAGGCAGTAAGCTGGTTGCTAAATATGACCAGGTGGTGGATGAGAAAAGTGCCTATGAAATCCTGACAGACAAACTGGCACATGCGGCCCAGCAGTCTTCAGATCAAAGTGCACAAAAACAAACAAAGAAGCAGGACGGAGGCTTTTTCAGTAACCCAATTGTGAAGTCCGCTGCCAGAACCGCGGCGGTGACTATTACCGGTTATATTACCCGAAGTATTTTGGGCGCACTCGGCTTAGGTGGCAAGCGTAGAAAATAAATTATCCTTGGTTTATATTTGGGGCAAAACGGTGCGTTGAACAGCAATTGTTGCAAACGTAGTTTATTCGACTTAGCTGAGATGGATCTGGCGAAATAGTGCTGAAAAACTGAGTGCCGGCGTAGAGCATAAATGCCAGCGGTCATTATTTTGGCGGGTATTGCAATTATTATATTTTTTTTAAGATTATGTATAACAATAGGTTTAGAGTAGGTGTTTTTGGTGCGGGGCATTTAGGAAAGTTTCATATTAATAATTGGCTGGAACTGGACAAAGCTGAGCTGGTCGGTTTTTATGATCCCAGTGACCAGATCTCAGCGGCGGTTGTTGAAAAATATGGCCTTAAAAGGTTCGAGTCGGCTCAGTCACTGATTGAGGCAATTGATATTGCGGATATTGTAACGCCGACTAATTTCCATTTTGAAATGTGTGAGCTGGCCATCAAAAATGGCAAACATGTATTTGTGGAAAAGCCCCTGGCCTATACCCTGGAAGAAGGTAAACGCTTAATTGAGATGATCAAGGAGGCCAATGTTAAGGTCCAGGTGGGTCATGTAGAGCGTTTTAACCCTGCCTTTGTGGCGGCCCGTAAATACAGTCAGAACCCGATGTTTATCGAAGTGCACCGACTGGCGCAGTTTAACCCCAGAGGAACCGAAGTCAGTGTTATCATGGATCTGATGATCCATGATCTGGATATTATTTTGAGTCTGGTTAAAAGTGATGTGAAGCATATTTCTGCTAGCGGGGTCTGTGTTTTGACAGATACACCTGACATTGCTAATGTACGTATTGAGTTTAATAATGGTTGTGTGGCCAATTTGACGGCCAGCCGGATCAGTATGAAAAAAATGCGCAAAATCCGTCTTTTTCAAAAGGATGCCTATATCGGCATTGATTTTATGGAAAAAAAGACGGAAATCATTAAAATGAAAGGTGAGGCTGACCAGGATGCCTTTAGTTTTGATATTGATGTGGCGGAAGGGAAGAAAAAGACCATTGCCATAGCGAACCCCAAAATCATGGAAACGAATGCAATAAAAGAAGAGCTTTCAGCGTTTATTAGTTCAATTGAAAACGGTAAACCAGTTATTGTGAGTGAAATAGATGGCTATCTGGCTATGGAGGTCGCTCATAAGATCCTGGAAAAGATTGGTAAAAACAACGCTATTGCACCCCGGTAATAATTTGCTCGGTCGTGCATAACCTATATTGATGCATGAATGAGAAAGCCCTAATATTAAAGAACAGAGCCAAAACCTATTATTTTCTATTAGATTTCTTATCCATTATACTGGTATGGATTTTAATAGCTCAGGTGCGTTCGACACAATTACATTCCAGCCATCATGGCCTCTTAAGCACCGTGGCGCTCATTAAATCTGCCGCTGTTTTTGCCTTCTGGATCCTGCTTTTTACGATTACGGGAGCTTACCGCTATTCTATTTTTGAAAAGTCCCGTTTAAACGAGTTTTTCATTACTTTATTTCAGACCCTTTTTGGATGTCTGGTCATTTTCTTTCTACTTTTTTTACGTGATAAGGAGGATTATGGCTATCATTTTAAGATTTTCTTTTTGTACTGGTGGATGCAGATGGGGCTTACTTTTTTTCTAAGAGTGATGCAACTGCGCTGGGCCAAGCAAAAGATGAAAGTGGGGGAGTTTTCTTTCAGGACGCTGCTTATTGGGAATCGGTTTAAGGCCCTGAAGGCCTTTTATTCTGTGGAAGATTATTACAAGAATCTAGGCTACCGGATTGTGGGATTTTTAACCACCAGCTTTGCAAGTTCGCCGGTTACGGCCACCCTGGAGACCAGGATCAAAAAATTGGGTATGGTGGAAGACCTGAGCCTGGTGATGAAATCCAATCAGGTCGATCAGGTAATTGTTGCCCTGGAGGAAGATGAGATTCAGGTGATGCAACCACTCATCAGTATCTTAAGTGAACATGATGTCTTAATTCGGATAGTGGCGGAAGATATGGATATCATTAAAGGCGCAGTAAAGACTTCTAATGTTTTGAATGCACCTTTTATTACGATTAATACGACGGTCATGGTGGACTGGCAGTATAACCTGAAAATGGTTATGGATAAAGTATTTTCAGTGTTGGGTATCATTTTATTAAGTCCGGTGATCTTGTTTGTGGCGTTACGAACCTATTTTTCAGGCAAAGGTTCGATCATTTATTCACAGGAAAGAATTGGTTTTAAAGGAAAGCCTTTTAAAATATATAAGTTTAGATCCATGGTACCATCTGCGGAGAAAGATGGGCCACAACTCTCTTATGACGATGATCTCCGCATTACTTCCTGGGGGAAAGTCATGCGCCGCTGGCGCCTGGATGAGCTGCCTCAATTCTGGAATGTCCTCAAAGGAGAAATGAGCCTGGTAGGCCCCCGTCCGGAAAGAGCGTATTTTATTGATCAAATCATGGAGCATAACCGGTATTATAAGTATCTGCTGAAAGTAAAGCCAGGGTTGACATCCTGGGGAATGGTCAGGTTTGGATACGCTTCCAGTATCCAGGAAATGATGGAAAGGATGCAATACGATCTGATGTATATAGAAAATGCCTCTTTGCTGATAGATTTTAAGATTATATTACATACACTGAAAATTATATTTTTAGGGCAGGGAAAGTAATACTGTGCCACTTAATTGAGCGTTTATTTACTTTACTGGAAAGAAAATTTCTACATGAATACTGTTAAAAATGCTTTGTTCACAACCATGCATATCCAGATAAAAAGGCATATTTCCGTTGCAGGTAAAATGGTGGGGAGTCTGGCTATGCTGATAATAATGATGCTCAGCCTTATAATGACATGCCCAGTTGTTTCTTTGGGGCAAAGCCTAAAGGAAACAAAGACGGCAGTAAGGGCCGATCGGAATCAAGTCTCCCTGGAGGTTCATTATGTGATATATGCGGCTTTAGATCCTGCAAATGAGCCCATTGCAAGTAATGACAAAAGACCGGCCGGAAAGGTGATTGAAGCAATGGAGCAAATCCATTTGGTGAATACAGGTAATGCGAGTTTGACGCATCTCTGGTTGTATATATATCCGAACAGTTATAGCAGTGATAGTACAGTGCTTTGTGAAGCGTTGCTAAAGGCAGGTGATCTCAGACTGTATTTTGCAAAGCCTGACCAGTTGGGTGGGGTATCTGATCTGGATATTATAAGTGTAGGAGCCATTAATGGTAAATCTCAACATAAATTAGCGGTAGCAGATCCCACGGGTACCCGCGAAAGGTTGCTGTTAACGCTAGCTGAACCCTTAGGACCGGGAGATAGCCTTAATTTACAGACGCCCTTTTCTTTGCATTTGCCTGAAAAACTACTGGATTTAGGATATAATGATGGCGTGAGTTATTTGGAAAACTGGTTTGTGCAATTAGATCCGTCTTATAAAATAGATCAATCATCGGTACATGTCATCCTAACTACAGGTGGGGATCAGCAACTGTATGTGGATGGTCAGCTACAAAGACCAACTGATAGGGTGACGTCGGGAACAACTCAAAGTTCCAGTGAAATAGTTGCGCGCTCCGAAAGTGATCAGTTGCGTTTTGACTTACAAGTAGCTCCCCGGTCTACCATTGCAGTTAAAGCCTCTGATAATAGTACGTCTATTCTCGAGACTGGAGCCCACCCTTACTTTGATTCAAAGAGTGGCCAAATAGTCAGACCTTCCAATGATTTTTTTCAAAAGCTTTTACCTGGGCCTTTGGCGGCCAAAAGACCGCTTAGGCCCGATAGTGTTTTTGCGCAAATGAGGGCCGCTAGAAACGGGGATGCTCCCAAAATAACCAAACCAGTGAATCTGGCTTTTCTTTTTAATCTGAAAGAAGCGGATACCAAAAGCTATCTTTCCTTGAGTCCCGCTATTGGCTTTAATAATTATGATAAGTGGATGCCTGGTTTGCTGATACATAATTATGGATTGCCTGTTAGGCCATTTAATTTTGTATTGGCGCCATTATATAGTACAGGTGATCATACTTTAAGTGGGTTAGGACATTTAAGTTATACAAAGCGTAATGTTTCCAGCGCCTGGCAGATAAGTCTGGACGGTAGTAGCTATGCTTATAGTGCTTATAATAGCTGGATAGACGCCGCGGGTAAAACCCATGAAGCGGGTAAAATGCGCCTGTTAAGAATCGTGCCTGCCATGCGCTATAAGTGGTCACCTGATCCGGATCAACCTGAAAAACAGTGGCGTTTGGAAGCCAAAACTTTTGTCCTTAAAAAAGATATATGGAAGCCCGGAGAAGCAAAAATAATCAGTCCGACTACTTCAATCGGGGAGTTGGATGTAGCACTAAACAATAACAGAGCGCTGTATCCTTATGCAGTGAGCTTGCAAGTCCAGGGGACGGATCAGTTTTTAAGGGCAGGACTTACTGGGAACTATTTTCTGAATTATGACGGCCAGGGAAAGGGATTGCAGTTGCGCGGTTTTGCGGGTAAATTCTTTTATTTGCAACAAAAAGATATCCTGAGCAGTTATAATCTTGGCAATTATTTTTTTAACCTGAGTGGATCAAACGGGTTGCAGGATTTTACAAATAGTGATTACTTTGTAGGCCGATCTGAATATCAGGGGTGGATGAGTCAACAGATGACGACTACGGGAGGATTCTTTAAGGTGGCTACCCCTTATTTAACCGAGCCGATTGGCCAGACAGATGATTGGCTGGCAGCGATTAACCTGACATCGGATTTGCCGGATGGGATCAACCCGTTTTCCGTATTGCCTTTTAAATTGCCTGTCCGGGTTTTTATGGATTTAGGCACTTATAGCAATTTGTGGTCAGAAAACCCTGATGCTGGTCGTTTTCTCTATGACGCCGGCCTGCAGGTGAGTATATTTAAAGAGGCTGTGACCATTTATTTTCCGTTATTGTATAGCAAGTTCTATAGAGATACCTATAAATCTATGGGAGATTTAGGAACCTATTCAAAGCGGATTCGTTTTTCCATTAGCCTGGGTAAGTTGTTGCCAAAAAGGCTGCAAAAGGACATTAATTTTTAGTACAAGATTCATGGGAAATATTCAGATTATATCTAATGCATCCATTAATATGCAGAAGTGGGATCGGCTGGTTTTTGGGAAAAATCGACTTTACCAGGGAAATGTTTTTGCCAGCTATGAATATTTAAATGCTATGGCTGAAAAATGGTATGGTGTAGTCCTTGGAGATTATGTTTCTATTATGCCATTAATTTGTAAAAAGAAAAATGGATTCCACTATTTTACCAGTCTTGCTTTTGGTCGTCAACTTGGTCTGATAGGGGATGAGCAGGTTAGTTTCCAAAATATTATTAACAAGGCAATTGGAGTATGTAAATATGGGGATTTAATTTTTAATGATGCAAACTATGACATTTTATTTCAGAATTTTGAACATTTTAAACATAAAGGTCAAGGTCGACTTATAAAACAACCTAACTTTTTACTACCATTGGATACTACTTATGAAAAAATTTGGTCTGATTACGCAACTGTACTTAAAAGAAAAATAAGGAAAGCGAAGAAATCAAATTTATGCTTTGTTATGCCAGGCATTACTTCAGAGCCAGGCAGACTTTCGATGGATCGTGAAACCTTGGTTAGAAAGGTGATTGCTGTCAATCGGCATTTTCTAGCAGAAAAGATGGGAAATCATTATAATCTGGATCATGCATTAAATGCTTTAGAGGTTTTGATGCTGACAGATTTTGGCCAAAAATATTTTTTCCCGTGTGCTGTTCTTGATAACGAGGGGACAATACAAATGATGGATGTTTATGCAATCGACCATCGCAGAGTATATAAAATGTTAAGCGTGCTAGTTAATAATGGCAGGGCGTTAAATGCGATGGCATTTGGGGTGGATGCATTTTTTCAATTATTTGAGCGACAGCCGTACGTTTTTGATTTTATGGGTTCTTCAATACCTTCTGTTAGAGCATGGGTAGAGGATTTTGGTGCAAAAGAACAGCCAAATTATGTTTATCGGTACAATGCTTTACCGTGGCCTATAAATTTATTAAAAAGTATATAGTGATTTTTATACCTGCGCTCTTTGTTGTAATACCGCTTCCGCTACTATTAAGTCAAATGGGCGGGTGATCTTTATGTTTTTCGGGTCACCCTCCATTAAATATACAGGTTGGCCCATCGCCTCTACCACGGAAGCCTCATCTGTGAAGCTGTTTTCATAGGGCCTCGCAAACGCTTTTTTCAAAAGAGTGGATTTAAAGCTCTGCGGGGTCTGCACCATTCGGATATTTTCCCTATCTATACTATGAGAGGTTTGACCTTCTTCCTGGGGGATAATTGCCCGCAGACTGTCAGACACCGGTACGACAGGTATCGCGGAGCCTTTACTGGCTGCCCCTGCAAAAGAACGCTTAATCAAATCAGGCGTGATCAGGCAGCGTACACCGTCATGGACGGCCACCAGGCTGCCTTCCGGGACGAGTGCCAGTCCATGAGATACGGACTGGAATCTGGTATTACCGCCTGCTGTAAAGGTCAGCTGATCCTTATAGGCCTGGTTTTGAACCAGTGTTTTGCAATACGCCAACTGATTTTGTGGCAATACCAGAATGATTTTTATGCCGGGCACTGCCTGAATAAAAGCCTCTATTGTGTATAAAATAATAGGTTTTCCTGCAAGCAGCAGAAACTGCTTGGGCAGATCTGACCCCATACGGGTACCTGCGCCGGCGGCAACAATGATTGCAATTTTGTCCATAACCCAAAAGTACCTAACTTTCGCATAAAAATACGATGATCCCTTTATATGTAGTTTTAGCCGTGCTGATTATTATCATCTTCAGCGGATTAGTAAGTGTGAATCAGGGCACCATTGCAGTGGTTACGATGTTCGGCAAATACAGGCGAATATTGCCGGCTGGCCTGAACTTTAAAATTCCGCTCTTGGAGCGGATTTATAAGAGAATCAGTATTCAGAACCGTTCCATAGAAATGGAGTTTCAGGCGGTTACTTCTGATCAGGCCAATGTTTATTTTAAAACCATGCTGCTCTATGCAGTAATGAGTGCGGATGCGGAAACCATCCAAAAGGTCGCTTTTAAGTTTATAAATGACAGGGAGTTGATGCAGGCCCTGGTCAGAACCATAGAAGGCAATGTCCGCTCTTATGTGGCCACAAAAAAACAGGCGGAGATATTAGCCCTGCGCCGCGACATTGTGGGATCCGTAAAACTAGAAGTAGATCAGGTACTGGAGGAATGGGGATATCATTTGTTAGATCTGCAGATCAATGATATTACCTTTGATAAAGTCATCATGGAATCTATGAGCAAGGTCGTGGCCAGCAATAACCTAAAGGCCGCGGCAGAAAACGAGGGTCAGGCCCTTTTGATCACTAAAACAAAGGCGGCAGAGGCGGATGGGAATGCCATAAAGATTTCCGCAGAGGCGGAGCGGGAAGCGGCCAGACTCAGGGCCAAGGGGTGGCTTTATTCAGAGAAGAAGTAGCGCGTGGTATGAGCGATGCGGCCGAGCAGATGAAACAAGCCAATTTGGATACCAATGTCATTTTATTTAGTATGTGGACGGAAGCCATTCAGAATTTTGCAGAATATGGCAAAGGCAATATGATATTTTTAGACGGTAGTGCAGATGGAATGCAGCGCACCATGAAAGAATTAATGGCGATGATGCAAATGAATGGTGAGCCGCAACATTCCGGTACACAATGGCAGTCGGCAAAAAAACAGCAAGGGCCACAGGGACATAGCCAGAATCCTCCGCCGCTCCAACCATAATCAAAAATAAGGATGGATATCGTCCTTTTAATAACGGATTTATGGTGGCCATCCTGCGAGCTGTCCCGTTTAGCCTGATCAATTTTAAGTAGGGTAAAATCGTATCAATAAAAGTTGCAATGAATGAATTTAACGTAAGGGTCTATGGTGTACTTATACACCAGGGTAAACTGCTGGTCAGTGATGAGTATATTAAAGGCGCATTTTATACCAAACTGCCGGGCGGGGGCCTGGAACTAGGTGAGGGTACCAGAGACTGCCTGAAAAGAGAATTTAAAGAAGAAACTGGTCTGGAGGTAGAAGTCGGCCAGCATTTATATACGACAGACTTTTATCAGATGTCTGCCTTTAGTGCAAACCAACAGATTATTTCCATTTATTATTGGGTGCATTGTAGTGATGCAGCTATAATGAGTCTTAAAACACATACGGCTCCCTTTGATTTTGAGGGGGCAGAAAAGAAAAATCCTGAACAGGACATTGAGTCTTTCAGGTGGTTAACCTGGGACAAAGTTACTCCAGAAATCATGTCCCTGCCTATTGATCAGAAGGTGATGGAATTGATTGTTAGTCAACGGCCGGTGGCCGCTCAGACGCTTAGCTCGCAACCTGCTGCTTATTTTGTGCAAAAATCACCTTTTGTCGTACCTACAGAGGACGGCAAATTAATTGAAGAGCATTTTGGCATTGCAGCTACTAAAGGGAAGGGGTAAGCGTGGCACATATGGTCGCTCCTGCCGGTTGGGCAGAGCCGGCCCAATGGCCGCAGTTTGATGAATGGACACTGATTAGTTCAGGCAAAAAGTGTGTGGAAATTAATGGGGAGCAGCTAATACTGGAAGCCGGACAAAGTATCTGGGTCTCAAAAGGTGCAAAAGTAAGGTATAGCAACCCTTTTGATGAACCATGTGATTATTGGAGTGTTTGTTTGCCCGCTTTTTCTCCAAACCTGGTCCACCGTGAGCCGTCATGATGCGATCGAGGGGACCCGGCACAATATTTATTGCAGTTGCAATTTTCAGATAGTAAATTTTTAGGTTACCTTTGCCCTTCAAAATTTTGTTAGTTATGACGCACCACGTACAGATCAAAGTTATGCCTTTAAAAGATTTACTGGATCCGCAGGGAAAGGCGGTTATGGGTGGCCTGGACAATCTGGGTATCAAAGAAGTACAGGATATCCGTATTGGAAAACACATTACCATGGAAATTGATGCAGGTTCCAAAGAGGTGGCAAAACAGATCGCTGAAACAACTGCCACAAAGTTATTGGCAAATCCGGTTATGGAATACTTTGAAATTGAGGTGATTGGCTAAAATGCCAATGGCATTTTAGGAGATCTACCCCTGTTTTTATGCTTTATATTGTACCCACACCCATTGGCAATCTAAAAGATATCACCCTGCGCAGTATTGAAGTGCTGCAGCAGGTGGAGGTGATATTATGTGAAGATACCAGGACTTCTGGCAAATTGCTCAGTCATTATGGTATCCAGAAGCCGACGATGTCCTATCATATGCATAATGAACATAAGGTGGTGGACAGATTAGTCGATCAATTGCTGGCTGGTAAGTCAATGGCACTGATTACGGATGCAGGAACACCCGGGATTTCTGATCCTGCTTTCCTGCTGGTTCGTGCCTGTGCTAAGGCAGGTATCCGGGTGGAGACCTTGCCTGGTGCCACGGCCTTCGTGCCTGCACTGGTTAACAGTGGCATTCCCTGTAACCGGTTTTGTTTTGAGGGGTTTTTACCCCTTAAAAAAGGACGGCAGACGCTGATGAAGCAACTGGCAGAAGAGACCAGGACGATGGTATTTTATGAAAGTCCGATGCGACTGGTCAAGACTTTAAAAGAAATGGCCCTGTATTTTGGAGCTGAACGCTGTTGCAGCGTTACACGAGAGCTTACAAAGCTATATGAAGAGACCATGCGGGGTACATTGCAAGAGGTACACGACTATTACGAAAAGACGGGTGTAAAGGGCGAGATTGTCTTAATTGTTCAAGGCAAAGCATAAGCACCGTTAAATGTGGTATATTTTACGGTAATTTTCTAATTTGTATAAATTACAGCTAACTGTCAGGGATTTTCTGCCTCATAGACCCTGTCAATGCCTAAATTAGCCTTATCGTCTGCAGCGCTTGTGGCCAGCAGGTCACACCTGTTATTATAAGGGTTATCTGCATGGCCCTTTACCCAGTGAAATTTAACGGTAAATTCCTTTGCGATGGCGGCATATCTGATCCAGAGATCCTTGTTTTTTTTGCCACCACTGAAATTTGTCCGCAGCCAGCCGTTCAGCCATTTTTTCTCTACACTGTCTACCACGTATTTACTGTCTGTAAATATTTTTACCGGAATTTGCTTTTTGGTCAGCGATTCCAGGGCGATGATGACGGCCAGCAGTTCCATGCGATTATTGGTGGTCTTTCTAAAACCGGCAGAGAATTCTTTGATGTGTTGTCCAAACATCATTACAACCCCATAACCGCCAGGTCCGGGATTACCACGCGATGCACCGTCAGTATATATAATCAGTTCAGCCATTTGCGGGCGAAGATAACAGATTATTATATAGAGAAATCTAGTGGGGAAAAATTATAGATAGCGGGTTTGTGCCCGACACAAAGTATTTACCAAGGTCTTGACCATTAGTCCCGGGAACAATTTGTAATTTTGCTATATAATTTTATAATAAACCGTTCGCCCGTCCTATAGGTGGACTTCAAAGTACGGGTGGATTTTGTATCATGAATAACAGAGAATTATTTTTACAACATGTCGCACAGACCTCTGATGCCCCTATGGCACTGGAGATGGTATCTGCTGAAGGTATTTATCAAAAAGATATAAATGGCAAGACTTATGTGGACTTAATATCGGGATTTAGTGTTTGTAATATTGGCCATAGTAACGCCAAGGTGATCGCTGCGATCGACAAACAGATCCGGGAATATATGCACCTGATTGTTTATGGGGAGTTTATAGAAGCCCCACAGGTGCGTTATGCTAAAATGCTTTGTGATTTGTTGCCCCCGCATCTTAACAGTGTTTTTTTTACAAATAGTGGTGCAGAAGCCGTGGAAGGCGCCATGAAACTCGCAAAAAGAGTGACGGGACGCAGTAAAATGATATGTTTTGAAAATAGCTATCACGGATCCACACAAGGGGCGCTGAGTCTGATTGGAGATGAATATTTCAGGCAAAGTTTCCGGCCCTTACTGCCTGGGATATATCATTATCCGTATAATGATCCGGCCGTTATTAAGGCCATTGATGAGGATACGGCCTGTGTTATCATGGAAACTGTGCAGGCAGAGGCAGGCATTATCCGACCAGATGGGGATTGGATAAAGGCTATCAGGGATAAATGCACGGTGACCGGTAGTTTACTTGTGCTGGATGAAATTCAGGCGGGTTTTGGCAGAACAGGTCATTTATTTGCCTTTGAAGGCTATGGTATTGAACCAGATATCCTATTGCTAGCCAAAGCCTTGGGTGGGGGGATGCCACTTGGTGCTTTTATCGCAGATCGCGAACACATGAGGCAGTTAACCTTTAATCCAGTTCTGGGGCATATCAGCACATTTGCGGGGCACCCCGTTAGCTGCGCAGCCGGAATGGCCGCAATGGAAGTGCTGTTGGATGGTAATTATATAGCGGAGGTCCATCAAAAAGAACTGATCCTTAAACGTCGGCTGCAGCATCCGGCCATTAAAAAAATACGGACAGCGGGGCTATGGGCCTGCCTGGAATTTAAAGATTTTGACACCAATAAAAAGGTCATTGCGGCCTGTATTAAGGCCGGACTGATCGCAGACTGGTTTTTATTTAACCCTTCAGGATTGCGTATCGGTCCGCCACTGATCATTACGGTTGAGCAGTTGGAGGACGTTTGTGATAAAATCCTGAAAGCCATTGACGACGCGGGTGTCAAATAATTATAAATAATTATGAATCAACAAATTATAATGACTGTTGCCGCTCTGTTAAAAACTATCTATTGTTAGGTTTTGGCGTTTTGTTATGACCGGCAGGTGGATAATTACTGTATCTTCACAGTAGCGATTTTGCTTTCACACTAAATTTAGTCGTCATGGCAAATCTTATTGAATCCGTACAACGTCATCTGGCACTCGCCAGATTAGAAAAAGAAAGTCCCAATAACCAAAAGACCGATAAGCCTGGAAACAGATTTCATCCAGAAAAGTTGGATCAGGCCTGCGTGAGTTCTGTTTTAGCGGGTATTTATCAGTTTACCCGGGAGCAGGAGGATGCCGCAAAGTTGCTCATGCCTAAAATGAATAGGACCTGGCTGGAGGTTATCTTTCATAAATATCCCTCAAAGCTGGAACAGCGGATTGTAGATTATACTGAGTGTGCTTCCAATATTATCCGCCAGCATCTTTATGCGGTCGCTCAAAGGGCGGTTCTGGAAATCAAAAATGCGATAGGCCCGGCTGCTACGGGCAGGGAAGTGAAATCCTATTTGACCAGCCAGCGTATGGCGATTTTAACCAGACTTCCTGCTGAATTAGAAGTAGGTTCACTCTTGCATAATACTACGCTGGATGATGCCACCAATAAGATGCATGGTCCATTTTCTGATTTTATGCATTGGGTGGAAACTTATATGGCCGAGCCGCAAACGCCGCTTTATTAAGCAATGGATTGAACATAGTTGCGTTTTGGGCAATGGGTGGTTATAATGACCAAATGATAAAAAATAAAAAAGAACGTAGGGCAAAAAAATCCCGCTGCCGCTTTATCTACAGCTAATAATAGAGGCTGATAAAGTGAGCAACGGGATTTTAATATTTTGCCTAATGATAGAATCGCATCAAGTAGCATTATCATGCACCTTCTTCAAATTTTATTTTAGATGTATTGGGATATTTTTCAATCTTGTTCTCCTTTTCAGGATCCATAATATGTAAAAGAATCCAGCCATTGTTTATCAATGCGGATAATTTGCTGTCCTCTACTAGTATAGAATCAACAAAATGTTTAGGTGCCTGAATAAGTATACTTATGCGAATGGGATTATGGTAAAACCGCTTATCGGTAACCATCACTGATTGTAGGGGAAGACCCATTTTTAAATCACTTCCATTTCCTTGCATAGCACCATGTTTTCCAGTGATATTTAGGGTGATTTTTGAACCACCTCCTAGTATGTTGTTGTCAACAGTTGAAAAATAATAATGATTGCTAATCCATTGTACAACCACAAGGGGGCCTTGCATAATAGCTTTTAAAATAGAACCGTCTTTATCAATTTTCCAATCATAGGAACTCATAAAGCAATCATTAAAGGTGCCATTTGAGGTGAGGGCCCTTGGCCCTATTATATATCCTGCATGCCCAGATAATCCCCATTCCGGTCTGGACTCGGACCAACTATTTGATTTTATTTTGGCAAGTGAGACTGCATTTTGAGGCTCGTTTAAGCGTGTTTTGGTCATTGACTTTTTTAGCTCGCTCAAATCCCTCTTTAACTGTTGAATAAGATCCTGGTGGCTTTCGGGTATGTTTTGGTCAAATAATATGACCTCATCTGATGAAGTGATATGTTCTGCGGCAATAAAAATTGTTTCATTAGGAATATAAATTCCGTATTTTTCTTTTAATAACTGCCTGACACTGCTACAATTGGCTAATTTTGCCAACATGCGTGCGTTCCTTTTACCAGGATTACCGGCACAGGCGCCACAATCTAAACTGGAGGCGAAGGGGTTATTGGCACTATGGCTTGCGTGTCCAGTAAATACAATTAAGGGGGCAAAGTCTCTCCAGCCACAGGAATCAAATACGCCTTTTACTAAGGCCGCTTTTTCTTCTAAAGGGATATCTGCTCTGGAATCACTTTTATGAATTCTACTTATATGGGGTTCATAAATATGCTCACATCCTTTATGATGTTTAATCGTCAAGCGTTCAGCAGCATTAGGCTTGAAAAGCCGCATCAACATAAAGCCACCATAATAAAGCCCTGCACCCTCTACAAACCCAAAAGCGGAAGGTAAAATGTTCTTAAGCCGCTTTAGGAAGTATTTGTAGGCGCCGATCTGCTTGCCTTCTTTTATATAGCCTTTCGCTTTTGCTTCATTATTAGCCATTGGACGTTCATGTACCATATACTTAGAAGGTACCATGGCCGGAGAGGACTTGTTAACGAGTCCATTTTCCGGGTGACAGTAATCCATAGGTAGACCAAATGCCCCTGCTGATCCAAAAGTTTCATAATTACCTAATTGCTCTAGTGTTCGCCGTAGAAGTTCTGAACGGGTATCCAGGCAAAATACTAATTGTGCAATTGGTTTAACCTTTTGACAATTTATTGATTTTTCTAAACTCTCCTTAATCCTTCTCTCAAAATTGTCCTGCCAGGTGCTTTCCCAGGCCTCCAGCCATAGATACTTTAACGTTATTAAATTGGAGGTCTTATCTATTGGGGGAAGTTTTGGCAAAATAGGAGCGTCCAAACTATAAGCCATCCAAAGTCTGACCGCCAGATAATCCAACAAGCTCACCGGGAATTCTTTATTCCAGATGGAGTTGTTTTCCATTCTAAATTTAATAAACCCCACCCATCCAGGCAAGCTGCTTAGATGTCTTTTTAAGACTTCTATTTGTTGGTTCTCATCAAAACCCTCCAAAACGAAAGTTAATGCCTCGACAGGAGTTTTTGGGATTTTTCTTTTATTTTTCTTCTTGATTTCATTATCAAAGACAATTAATTTGCGCCAGGCCGTATAAAACCCCATTTCTTTAAAAGGCATAGGCCAAGGAGCCATGCCTTCATCCAAAAATAAAGAAAGCCATTTTACGGTAAGTCGGTCTAGGTCGTGATATTCATTTATCTGCTCCATAGCAGACTGTGCTTTGGCGTGCGCTTCCATTTCTAAAAGTGACTGTTGCGCAGATTGATAAAATCCCGCCTTTCTTAACTTAGATTGAATGTGTTCAGGATCAATCTTTTTTGCTTCCCATGCCTGACGAAACATAAAAGGTTCAGGCAGTAGATTAGCGTTCAGTAACTCGCCGGCTTCTCTAATGGCCTCCAAAAATGATAGCTGCTCATAGCCTGATAATGGGTTAGCCGTTACAAAGGAATATAATGGCCAGGTTTTTCCAACCACTTGGGCAGCCTGATTTATTTTATGTAAAAGTCCTTCTTGGTTCATTTTAAAGTTTTTTTATAGCGTAACACCGTTTTTTTAAAGGGCTGAGAGTCATTGACTAATTTTACATATAGCCATGGGAACCCTTCGTATATGCCTAGCTTCATTATAAAAAAGCCGATAAGAAAAATTACGCCAAATACGATTTGTAACACGGACAATGGTTCCGGATGGTCAATCATCGGCATATCCACCATAAACTTTGTTGCACTATTATACATAAGGGCATATAGGCCAATGCTTATAAAAAAAACGATGGGGCCGATAATGGCTTTTTTTACCACGGAAAGTTCCTGGCGTGTTAAAATGTTGTCCATTGCCTGACCGACTGTGATGGCAACGATGAGGGTCAAAAATATGCCTCCGTCTAATTTGAGACCTTTATTTGTCATCCAGGCAAAAAATACTGCTCCCAATAACCCTAGGAAGCATACCAGTATTGCTTCTGCATAATTTAGGGAACCGTGATGACGCTTATTGGGAGAAATGTGTTCGATTTCTTCACCGGAGGATAAAATAAATAAGCTTTATAAAAACCATGCAAAATTAAATGGACTACGGCGGCATTGAAAAAGCCCAGACCACATTGCATAATCATAAAGGCCATTTGTGCTATCGTCGAACATCCTAGTTTTTGTTTGATATTGACCTGAATTAACTTGGCAAACTGGGCTATAATGGCTGTAATGCCTCCAATAATGATAAGCAAAGTCATTGTGTCAGATAAGTAAAACAACGGTGCTAACAAGGTTAATAATATCCCGGCGCTGTTGACAAAGCCAGCATGCATCAATGCGGAAGCCGGTGTGGGAGAGGTCATCGCTGAAAGGAGCCAACGGTGAAAGGGAAACATCGCGGATTGGATGGCGGCTGCAAGGATTATGCATAAGGCTGCAGTAAGTACAATAGGAAAGGATAGATTATGCAATTGTCCCTGAAGGTGCGTGAGGGTATATTGATGGGTATTAAAGCAAAGCAGCAAAATACCGGCTGTAAGTGACAAGCCACTGCAAGTAAAATGCCATTGGCAATATCTGGCGGCCTCCCGAGCTTCTCCCCATTTGTTATTAATGCCTATTAATCTAGACATAAAAAGTCCCATGCCAAACCAAGCTAGCAAAAATATGGCAATGTGGTCTGCAAAGACCAACAGGGAAACCGAAATGGTGAAACCAAGACTCAGTCCGATAAATCGATTATAATAGCTAAAACCTATTAAATATTTCTGTGCAAATGTGCTTACAACAGCGCTAAAAAAAGTTACCGTGGCCCAAATGATTAAGGTTAGGCTATTTATACGGAAAATGCCCTCAAAATTCCATTGTGGTTTGGTTTTATAAAAGATAGCTATTAGGCACAAACAAAAGAAGAATGCGCCCCACAGCAAGTACGTCACAGATTTAAATAGTACACTGGGACGAGGGTTATTGTCATTCATAAACTAATTATTGTTATTATATATCATTCAGATTCATTATAGTTAAGCGGATCTAGCTTTTCATCCCGGCAAAGTAAGAGAAAACTTTTTAATAAAATCTATTTATATTTGCTATGAAATACATTAATTTAATTTATGGAATACACGCTGAATCAACTCCAGATTTTTTTAAAGATCGTACAAAATCAAAGTATTACAAAGACTGCGGAAGAACTTTATATGACACAGCCAGCCGTTTCTATCCAATTGAAAAACTTTCAAAATCAATTCTCTATTCCCTTAACTGAGGTGGTGAGCAGAAAATTATTTGTAACTGATTTTGGATATCAGGTGGCCAATTCAGTAGAAAAAATATTAAATGAGGTAGATGCATTGAATTATAAAACCTCTGCTTTCAAAGGAGAACTTTCAGGAAGGCTCAATATTTGTTCTGTTTCAACGGGTCAGTATGTCTTGCCTAGTTTTCTTTCAGGTTTTATGGAGCGACATAAAGGGGTCGATTTGAGAATAGACGTTACCAATAAAGTGCGTGTAGTTGAAAGCCTGGAACGGAACGAGGTGGATTTTGCCCTTGTTTCCGTATTGCCGAAAAAACTGCATATCGAGCAGGAAATACTGCTCCCCAATCGTTTATTTTTAATTGGGAAAAAATCAAATAAAATAAAAAGCAATAATTCAAATAAGGACTTATTTGAATCGATGCAGTTGATATTTAGGGAGGAGGGCTCTGCTACCCGTGATGCAATGAAAGAATTTATTGCAAAAAATAAATTACCGGTACATAAGCGGATTCAACTGGCAACAAACGAGGCGGTTAAACAGGCGGTTATGGCAGGCATTGGATATTCCATAATGCCAGTGATTGGGCTAAAATATGAATTGAGCAATGAGGAACTTCAGATCATTCCTATTAATGGATTGCCTATTACCACTAGTTGGCGACTAATTTGGCTTAAATCTAAAAAACTTTCTCCTACAGCTCAAGCTTATCTAGAATATATAAGACAGGCAAAGGAGAAGATCATCAAAGAAAAGTTCAATTGGATAGTAGACTATTATTAGTATAATGTTGTGCCAAGCAAAATAGAATCATACGTACACCAAAAAGAATTATTGTATTGCTAAAATGGGAGGCAGTCAAGCCTGAACTAAAAGACATCAGTTGATTTGAGCTAGAAATGAACCTCTATGTCTTGCAATAGTTGCTAATCTTCCATTTTAATTTATCCGATCAGATTGAGTGGGGTACTTATGGAAAATCAATATCAAATTGAATTTACCTCCCATAGGAAATCCGCACGGATACAAAAGTTTATCCTCAATAACTTGACCTCTCATATCGCAAGCTCAGTTAAGGATGTGATTGTTAAAGGTCCACATATTGGACAAAAAAAATCGGGCATTGCCCGATTTTAATAAAATGCTACATATGCATCCCGCCACAGGCACTGATCACTTGGCCACTAATATACGAGCTAAGCTCCGAACCAAGAAATAAGGCGGTATTGGCAATTTCTTCTGCCTTACCAAAGCGCCCGAGTGGTATGCTTTTCAAATAGGCCTCTCCGGCCGGATTATCTTTAAGATAATGGGTCATATCTGTTTCAATAAATCCAGGTGCAATGGCATTACAGCGGATGTTTCTGCTGCCCAACTCCTGCGCTATGGACTTCGTAAAGCCGATAATACCTGCTTTAGAGGCTGCATAGCTACTCTGTCCGGCATTGCCGGACATGCCTACCACGGAGCTCATATTAATAATGGAGCCGGATTTTGCCTTCATCATAGGGCGAATCACCTGCTTGGTTATATTGTATATGCTATTCAGGTTGGTATCTATCACAGATTGCCACTGATCCGGTGTTAGTCTAAGCAGTAGATTATCTTTGCTGATGCCTGCATTGTTGACACAAATATCTACTTTGCCAAAAGTTTCCACGACCTGGGTAACAAAACTTTCTGCTGCAGCATAATCGGCTGCATTGCTTTGCCATGCTTTTGCCTGAACACCGTAGGCTTTTAACTGCTCAGTCAATGTCTCTGCATTTTCCTTGCTGCTGTCACTAACATAGGTAAAGGCAATATGAGCGCCTTGCTCTGCAAATTTTAGGGCAATGGCCTGGCCTATACCACGGGCAGCGCCTGTTATAATGGCTACTTTATCTTTTAATAAACTCATGAAAGGAGATGGTTATATTTAATTTTATTAATTAATAAGGTTTAAATTTTCGGTCAAAATTAAGGATAAGAGGTTAAATACGCTTAAAAACAAACGGGAACTGTCTGGTTATAAATAAAGCTCCCTGGTAAATCTATATCTATCTTATTTGGATTTAAGGACTTAGGGGATCTTATCAGCTTTCTTTATTTTGCTCGTTTTGCTTATGTAGCAGTCCTAATTGTCTTAACCAATACAGACATAAAAGAAACCAACCGAAAAGTATGGCTCCATTGATGTAAATTTTAGTGGTATGATGAAGTCTGACTGCTAAATACAACGAATAACCATAAATCAACATAAAAATGATGGCAACGATAATACCGATCTGGTATTTATTCTCTCTGGGATCTTTTGTCCTGTTATTTGTGAGACTGTGTTTAATTTTACTCTTTTTCATTATTTATTTTAATCTTATTGGAGCACACCCTGGTTTAAACCAGCGTGGTATCTGTGGCCAAAAGGGCGTTGATCTGCTCAATATATTTTCTATCATTGCTCAGCCGGGGTACTTTGTGCTGGCCACCCAGTTTGTTGATGCTTTTAAGCCATCTATTAAAGGTACGCTGAGGAACGGAGCGAATGACCGGTTCGCTCAGCGCGATGCCCTTATGTCTTTTGGCCTCATAATCACTATTGAGTTGTTGTAATCTGCCATCCAGCACTTTTGTAAAGAGCGCCATGTCGGCAGGTTCCTTTTCAAATTCTATCAACCATTCATGGGCGCCGTTGGCGCTTTGACTAAAATAAATGGGTGCTGCCGTATACTCTGATACCTGACAATGGAGTTTGCGGCAGGCATAATCAATAGCCTGATCTGCGTTATCTATAATTAATTCTTCGCCGAAGGCGTTGATAAAATGTCGGATCCTGCCACTGACCTTTATTCTGAAAGGGAATAAAGACGTAAACTGTATGGTATCGCCTAATAAATAACGCCATAATCCGCCGTTGGTAGAAATGACCGGGGCATAGTTTTTATGCATTACGACATCTTTAAGTCCAATGGTTTGGGGTGCAGCTTTGCCGTATTCTTCGATGGGCATAAATTCATAGAAAATGCCATGGTTGAGCAAAAGCAGCATGCCATCGCCCCCCGGGATATCCTGCACCGCAAAAAAGCCCTCACTGGCATTATACATTTCCAGGTAGGAGACCTTGTCGCCCAAAAGTTGTTGGAATTGCTGGCGGTAAGGGGTGAAGGCCACCCCTCCGTGCATATAAAGTTCCAGATTCGGCCAGACCTCTTTTATGGAAGATTTGCCCGTAATCTCCAGAATTCTTTTGAGCAAAATAAGTGTCCAGGTAGGGACACCAGAAATGGAGGTAACATCCTCTTTGATGGTGGACGCGGCCAGGGCTTCCAGTTTAGCCTCCCACTCATCCATCAGTGCAATGGAGAGTTCCGGTGTTCGGAGCCATTGACCCCAAAAAGGCGTGTTTTGTAAGAGCACCGCACTAAGATCACCATAGAATATCTCTTCATTAAGCTGACTGACTTGATGGCTGCCGCCAATGACCAGCCCTTTACCTGTAAGTAAATCACTGTCAGGTTTGTTATGATAATGCAGGGTCAGTACGTCTTTGGCTGCCTGATAATGGCAATTCTCCAGACTCTCTGCGGTGATAGGGATGAATTTGCTTTTATCACTGGTCGTGCCACTTGACTTGGCAAACCAGCTAACGGGTGTATTCCATAGTACATTTTCTTCCCCCAGCATGATGCGGTCAATATAGGGTTTGATATCCGGGTATTCATGAATAGGAACGGCTGCTTTAAATTGCCGGGTTCCAAATAGCTGATGAAAGCCATATTTTCTGCCAAATGAAGTATTTTGACCATGAGTTACCAGGTCCTGTAATACTTCACGTTGGATATCAATCGGGTGTGCCATCCATTCCTCAATGCGCCAATGTCTGAGTCTTGCTAGTCGTGATATGGTCGGACTGAAAATTTTCATTGATACTTGTTTGTCGCTACCCGGTGCCCTTTTGGGGTAAATATAGTGCAAAAAATATTTATTTAACGTTTTTAGCGGAACCCATTCAACAGCCGCTTCCTATTATTAAACAGGTGGCTAATGTGGATGTGCGTATTTGATATTGGGCCGCCAATTGTTTATGGCCATCTGGCACAAGATAATTAATGTTGAAGAATTTTTGAATTGTTAACAGATATTATTTTTTTTCATTTTTTTGTCTTTTCTGGCCTGATTGCAACAGGACCTTACCAATGAGGCATAAAGGCCTGGGGGATTCTTAATTAAAAGTTGAGATAACAAGTTGATAATTAATGTATTTAGAAATAGTGTTAAAAAAAATTGGATAATAATTTTAAAAAGTAGCTGATTTGGTCATTTATTTTTTATTATTGCAACCATCATTGTTCATGTAAAGTTTATCGTAATGGCAAAGAGGCAATTATATTCAATAGAATTTCCGGTTCGTTGCTCTCCAAATATCTTGTATAGTTTTTTGGCTACGCCTGCCGGGTTACAGGAATGGTTTGCTGATCTGGTGGATCAGCGTGACGGTGTTTTTAGTTTTACCTGGGGAGGTGGCAAGCCAGAGAAGGCTAAAGTCGTCTCCACGGAAGAAAATGTCTGCATCAGATATAGCTGGTTGCATGAGGATCCAAAAGAATATTTTGAATTTAAAATCGATACTGCGGAAGTGTCTAATCAGACGATCCTGACTGTGAGTGCTTTTGCAGAAAAAAATGATATTAAAGATGAGTCCATGATGTGGGAGCACCAGGTAAAGGAGCTTTTTCACAGACTGGGCAGCTAATACTTATCTAAAGCTCATTAAAACCTGCTGTGAAGCAGGTTTTTTTGTCGATAAACTTCACTCGCTATTTGTCAAATTTTGGATAATTTTCAAGATTCACGGTTTGCTTTGCGTATTTTTGACCACTGTAAAGCATATCCAGCGTAGATTCATGATAAAAAAGCTAGACAAACTCATTATCAGGTCCTTTGTCGGTCCTTTTATCGCCACCTTTCTGATCGCCAATTTTGTATTGGTGATGCAGGTATTTTGGCTATGGATCGACGATCTGGTGGGTAAGGGCCTGGATTTTTTGGTCGTAATGAAACTTATTGGCTTCATTACGGCAACCATTGTGCCGATGGCATTGCCTCTATCGCTGTTGCTATCCTCTATTATGACATTCGGCAAGCTGGGAGAATCCTTTGAGCTGGTTGCGATTAAATCCGCGGGCATCTCTCTGGAGCGGTTTATGCGCCCACTATTAGTTGTGGCGATTGTATTAAGTGGCGTGGCTTACCTTTTTGCCAATAATATTATTCCGGTAGTCAATCTTAAAAAAGACCGGTTGATGTTTGATATTATATCTTCTAAGCCGGCGCTGAACATTAAGGTCGGTAGTTTTTATGATAAAATTGAAGGCTATGTGATACGGGTGGGTAAGAAAGACAAAGACAGCAAACATATTGGTGACGTGGTTATTTTTGAGAAAAACCATGATATCCAGGATAACCTTTTAACCGCCAAAGCAGGCACCATGGAAATGAGCCCGGATAAACTGACCATGGAATTTACCCTAAAGGACGGTCACCATTATGAAGAATCTGGCCCCCGTTATGGGACCAATACCCAGTTTGTCAGAATGTCCTTTGATACGTATAAGAAGCGCTTTGATATGTCTAGTTTTAAACTCAATAAAACAGACGAAAGCTCATTTAAATACAATCCCCGTATGTTGACCTACCGTCAATTGGTGCCGGCCATTGACTCACTGGAAGGGATGGAAAAGGGCTATCAGAGACGGACCCGGATTATGATGCGTCCTTATTTTGCGACCGCCAAATATCGGGACAGCGCATGGTCTGCCGCGCAGGTAAGGGTAGCTGCGGTAAAGTCTAAAGAACCTGAGCAGGTTTATTTGGGCACTTTATCAGATTCCATCAAACGTATTGCGATCCCCAGCACACTGAGTCAACTGAGTACTGCAGCTAATAATATAGAAATTGTCGCTAAAGATTTTTCTGATCTGGAAAACAGTATCCGGTCCCATTATATAGAGATGTATCGTAAGTTTACCTTATCGGTTGCCTGTATTTTGCTTTTTATGATTGGGGCGCCTCTGGGGTCTATTATCCGTAAAGGTGGTTTGGGATCACCTTTGGTTTTCTCTATCATCTTTTTTGTCTTGTTTTATCTACTCAATACCATCGGCGAACGCTTGGCGAAACAAGGAGTGGTTTCTTGTTTTACGGGTATGTGGCTCTCTTCCTTTGTGTTATTTCCTATTGGGTTATTTTTGACGATTAAAGCGATGCGTGATTCTCAACTCTTCAATAATGAGGCCTATTTTAGATTCTTTAAAAAGGTGAGGGCAACGATCCGGGGAAAACGTGCATTGAAGGCGCAGGCCGCAGCAAAAAGCTGATTTGGCTGGTTTTAAGGATTTTATACAGGTAGTCGTTTGGATAATTAGGTAGGTGAGGGATGAGTCCTAATGGTATAGCAGCGGCATTAATAATGGTGTGGCTGAGATCGCATTATTTTTAAGTAACATGTAACGTAACTTCTATGGAGGCAGCAAAACAGAATTATAGATTACAGCGGTGGATTTGCGGCCTTTCTGTGGTGCTTTTCCTGGTCAAGATCTTTGCCTGGTACCTGACTAATTCTGTGGCTATATTATCAGATGCGCTGGAAAGTATTGTCAATGTAATGGCTGGCTTTATTGGACTCTACAGTCTTTATATCGCTGCCAAACCCAAAGATAAGGATCATCCTTATGGGCATGGTAAAGCAGAATTTATTTCAGCGGCCGCCGAAGGGGCGCTGATTATCGGGGCAGGCATCCTGATTTTATATCAGACAATTACTGGTTTTGTCAATAACAATCCACTTGAACACCTGGATAAAGGCTTGATCTTGGTTGTTATAACCGCTGTTATTAATTATATAGCCGGTTGGATCTGTATCCGGAAAGGGAAAAAGAATAACTCACTAGCTATTGTATCTAGCGGTACACACCTACAGGTGGATACTTATTCAACCCTGGGCATTGTAGCTGGGCTTTTAATTATTTATTTTACGGGCATTAACTGGCTGGATAAACTCATTGCCCTTGGCATGGGTATTCTGGTTTTATTTAACGGCTACCATATTTTGCGTAAATCCCTGGCAGGTATTATGGATGAGGCGGATATGGACTTGCTTAGAACAATGGTGGTGCTATTAAATACCAACCGAAGACCCAATTGGATTGATATTCATAATCTTAGGGTAATTAAATATGGTACTTTATTGCATGTAGACTGCCACCTGACCTTGCCTTGGTATCTGGATCTAAGGGAAGCGCATAAAGAACTGGATGTTTTTTCCAAGCTGATCAGTTCTGAATTTGGGGATTCTATTGAAATGTTCGTGCATTATGACGATTGCAGACCTTCCAGCTGTCCTATATGTACTAAACAGGATTGTCCGGTCAGGGTACATCCTTTTAAGGAAAAACTAAGTTGGACACTGGATAATATTTTGACCAACGAACAGCATACCAGCTAGGATTTATAGGGCATTTTGGGCTCAAAGTGTCCAATCACCGACTTGCAGATAAAAATTGAAAAATATTTTTACTTCATAATCAAACCATTGAATACAATCGATTGGGTAATTTGCCAGCTATCCATGGGATCTTCCTGAAATTTTATAATTTCGCTAACCATTATTCATTTAAAAGTAGCGAAGTGCAGGATCGACATTTGTTAAGCGATGCTGTTTTGATGGAGCAGCTTGTTTTGGATCAGGCTTGGGCACTCCGGGAGATTTTTGACCGGTATTGGGAGCGACTCTATGGTATGGCCTATAACCGTTTGGGGACGGAGCAAGGCGCTGAGGATGTTGTCCAGGAGGTGCTGAGTGCCTTATGGATCAGACGCCATGAAGTAAAAATCGATCATCTTGGCAAATATTTAAGTGCGGCAGTCAAATATGCAGTTTTCTATGAGATCCGTAAAGCCCAAAAACGACGGGTTACCCGGTTAAATACCGATCAGGATCATATAGTAAACCCTGGGTTCACGCCGGAGGATGCCTTACTTTTTAAAGGCTTTACCAGGCAGCTTGAATCAGAAATAAATAGCTTACCGGAAAAATGCCGGCTTGTTTTTCAATACAGTCGGGAAGAAGGCTTGACCAACAAACAAATTGCTGAAAAATTGCAAATTTCAAATAAAACCGTAGAAGCACATATTTCTCGGGCTATCAGGCACTTAAAGACTGTTTTTAAAGGCCCGGGTAGTTTTATCAGCTTTTAAACCAATTATTTTTTGTAGCTGACTAAGGGTAGGGACCCAATTTTATCACTTATATGAAAGAACACAGCATGTCTGCACCTGACAATTTTCCTGAAAGCCTTCTGGATGCCTATTTAACGGGCAACATCAGTCGGGCGGACGAAGTAAGGCTTATGCAGTGGTTTGACGGGTTCTCGGATGAGGAGATAAAGGTGGTACTGGATTCTAAGCGAAGTAAACAAGCCATTAAAGAAGGAATCTGGCGCAAGGTGGAAAAGACTACAGGCGTAAAACTGGCTGAAAACTTGGTAGCAAATAGAAATGTGGACCAAAATGGAAAATTGTCTTATGTCTCTTATGCAGCAGTCGCTGCTGCTGCAGTTATTATGATCTTAGTTGGCTGGTGGGCAGTGCATTTGATTAATAATAAAAATAACGCTGCGCCCGGTCATTTGACTGCCGAAGTGAGGGTACCTGGGGCTGTTCATAACGGGGCAATACTGACGCTCAGCAATGGAAAAGTAGTACGACTGGATAGCTCAGTGGCTGGACAGATTGCTACTGATGGAGGTGCAAAATTACTGTTAGCAGATGGAAAGCTCCGTTATGCAAATCAAGCGGACGAAGCTTCCGCAGCACCCCAAGCATTACTTAACAAGGTGGTTACACCTAAAGGCAAGCAGTTTTCGATGGTATTGCCTGATGGAACCAAAGTATGGCTGAATGCGGCCTCTTCCATTACCTACCCGGTGCAGTTTGCAAAGAACATGAGAAATGTCAGTGTGACAGGAGAGGTTTATTTTGAAGTAGCTCATTTAACCGGGCCGGATCATACAACCAGAATCCCGTTCAGTGTACAGTCGGGAGATTTGAAAATAAAAGTATTAGGGACGCATTTTGATGTGCGTAATTATCCTGACGAAAATGAGGTTAAAACGACATTATTGGAAGGTCAGGTCAGTATAAGTTATGGCCAGGACATGGATGAAAGAAGGATGCACCCGGGACAGCAGGCGACCTTAAATAGAGCGAAACCGAATTCCTTGACTTTTAGAGAAATAGATGCGAACCGAGCGATTGCCTGGAAAGATGGATTATTCGATTTTAAGGATGAACCGCTGGATGATATCCTCAAAGAGGTCTCCAGGTGGTATAATGTTACGGCAACGGCCGATCCTTCAAAAGGAAAATTACGCTTTAGCGGTGTGGTGTCAAAAAGAGCAGAATTAGCCGATTTATTAAATGTGCTGTCTGCCACAGGAGTGGTACATTTTAAAATAAGAGAAAACGAGGTGTATGGATACTAACCTTAGGATCTGATAAAGCAGTCGTTATCGTTGCATAACTGACTGACAATTTACCCACAAAATATAAGGCTGGACATATGGCAATGCCATGTGCTGGGAGACTCATGTGTCAAGCCATTCAATAAAAAGGATAAAACAGGTACAACGCAATGCTTAAAAAAAGAAAATATAGGTGGTCTATCGTGCTGGTGCTGTGCGGGCTGATGATCATTCAGAGCGGTTATGGGCAAAAAGTGAATTTGCCCAAAAAAAATATGCCGCTGGAGGCACTCTTCAAGTTGATCAGAACCCAAACTGGTTATGAGTTTTTATATAATAGTGATATGCTGGAAGGGATTGGTCCGATTAGCATAGAGGCGCATGATTTGACAGTTCAGCAATTATTGGATAAAACCTTAAAAAGCCTGCCGCTTACTTATTCAATCTTAGACGATAAGACAATCGTGATCCGTAAAAAAGCACTTAAAACGGCCACCCCAGATAAAAAAAATGAACCGCAGCCCAAAAAGGAGTTGAGGGGGCGGGTGCTGGATGAAACGGGGACGCCCATTCAAAATGCCAGTGTGGTGATTCAGGGAACAAAAACTGGAACATTAACTGGCATTAATGGTGAATTCCTCCTTTTGGTAGGGGAAAAGGAAATAAATGATTCGGTTATTATCTCCTATGTAGGTTATAGGAGCAGGCATTTAAAGCCAGACTATACCGCTGATGTCACTTTAAAAATCGTGTTGCAGGCTATTACTTATGAGCATGAAGATGTCATGGTTTCCACCGGCTATCAATTGATTAACAAAGACAGTTATACAGGTACGGCTGTTACCGTAAGCGGGGAGCAACTAAAGAAAGTGAATCCGCAAAGTATATTGCAAAGTCTGCAGGTATTTGACCCCAGTTTTAAAATCGCGGAAAATAATCTGGTAGGATCCAATCCAAATAGTTTACCTCAAATCAATGTAAGAGGGTCGACGGCCTTACCCAGTGGGAGTGCCGGTTCTATTATCAGTAGGAATAATCTATCAGGGACAGTTAATCTGCCAACTTTTATCCTGGACGGTTATGAAGTGGATGTACAGAAAATTTTTGATCTGGATATTAATCGGGTAAAAACCATCACTTTGCTAAAAGATGCAGCTGCAACGGCTGTGTATGGTTCAAGAGCGGCCAATGGGGTGGTGGTGATTACGACAGTGCCGCCCAAAGCGGGCAAACTAAGTCTTAGTTACGATGTAAACTTAAATGTCGCTACACCTGATCTCACGCAATACCATGTATTAAATAGCCAGCAAAAGCTGGAATATGAACAAATGGCAGGGCTTTATAGTCGGGATAATAACCCGGGTTTATCTTCCGATCAATTGGATGACTTGTACTATCATAAAAAGATGTTGGTGTTAAGTGGGGTCAATACCGATTGGTTAAGTCAGCCTGTCAGAACAGCGGTCGGGCAAAAACATACGCTTTTTTTAGAAGGCGGAACCGAGGACTTACGTTATGGGCTCAGTCTTCGCTACCAGACTTCTCCGGGCGTCATGAAGGGGTCATCCAGAGATCGTTACAGCACTGAACTGGATCTGGCTTATAATCTTGGACGTAAGTTTTTGTTTAAAAACAGTCTTTCAGTGACCAAAATGAACGGGGAGGATTCGCCTTATGGCAGTTTTGCTGATTATGTTAAGATGAATCCTTATTATCCGGTCTGGGATTCTACAGGTGCTGTTTTGCAATCAGTAGATGATTGGACCAGGACCTATTCAAATGGGTCTATCTATCAGACACCTGTTTTAAATCCGATGTATGATGCAACGCTGGGCGGGTTTAGTAAATCTGAATATCTGGAGTTGATTGATGCCTTTTCTGCGGACTGGACGATGGCCCGAGGGCTCAGACTTAAAGGGCAGTTAAGCTTAAGTCAGGTTAGAAGTACCGGCAATCATTTCGTTTCTCCATTTGCGAATACCTACTTTAATTATCCTACTGACCAGCTGCAAAAAAGAGGACAATATGACTATAATAATCAGATATCTACCAATTTGGATGGGAGCCTGACTTTTAACTTTAATCGGCAGATCGGCCATCATTTTGTAAATCTGGTAGCGGGTAGCAATATTCGGACAACCAAGGTTGATTATAAGGCCTTCACGGCCATTGGCTTTTCCAATGACAAGTTTTCAGATATTGGATTTGCTTCCGGGTACGCAGAAGGCGCAACACCTTATAGTGATTATCAACAGAGCCGTTTGATCGGACTGTTTACCTCAGTCAATTATTCCTATATGGATAAATACCTGATGGATTTTACCTTCCGGGAAGATGGCTCCTCTACGTTTGGTTCAGCTAAACGCATGGCTCCTTTTTCTGCTTTTGGGATTGGCTGGAATCTGCATAAGGAAGCCTTTATGGAAAATACGCCCTTTAGCCGTTTTAAGATTCGCGCCAGTACCGGACTTACCGGATCGGTTTCCTTTTCTCCTTATATGGCGCAAACCACTTATAGTTATTATATGAATAATTGGTATAGTACAGGGCCAGGGGCCATTGTTAATAATTATGGCAATGATCATTTGCAGTGGCAAAAGACCAGAGATTATGATCTGGGGCTTGAGCTGGGCTTTTTGCAGGACCGGTTACAGATTATGCCGCGTTATTATATTAAAAGGACACGTGGATTGATCGCCACCGTCACACTTCCGCCCTCTACTGGTTTTGCCTCCTATCTTGACAATATCGGAGACATGGAAAATAAGGGCTGGGAACTTAGTTTTCAGTATAATTTAATCCGTAGTCAGTATTTTAACTGGAATATTACCTCCAATCTGGTCCACAATGAGAACACCATTGTGAAGATTTCTGATGCCCTTAAAGCTTATAATAATACGGTGGATGAAGCGAGTCAGCTGGCAGGCAATCAAGGTGTGCCATTATTACATTATGTAGAAGGGCAGTCTTTGAATGCGATTTATGCAGTCCCTTCTCTGGGGATTGATCCAGAAAGTGGCAGAGAGGTCTATCTCAAAAAAGATGGTACCAGGACCTTTGACTGGGACGCAAAAGATGTCAGGCCGGTGGGCGTAGATCAGCCCAAGGCGGAAGGTTATTTTGGATCAAGTGTAAACTATAAAGCGTTCAATCTGAGTTTTAATTTTTATACCAGATGGGGCGGGGATCATTATAATCAGACACTGGTCGACCGGGTGGAAAATGCTGATCCGAGAGATAACGTAGATAGTCGGGTCTTTTCTGATAAATGGAAGGCGCCCGGAGATCATACGTTTTATAAAAATATTGCCGATTTAGGGCAGACCCAGACCGTATCACGTTTTGTGCAAAAGGATAATGTATTGGAATTACAATCCTTTTACCTTTCTTATGATTTACCTCCAGCTAAACTAAAAGGATCCAGTCTTAAATCACTTAGAGTGGCTTTTACGACGAACAATCTGATTCGCTGGTCATCCATCACACAGGAGCGGGGTATTGATTATCCCTTTGCGCGCAGTTTTAATATTTCTTTGACAGGAAGATTCTAAAAATAGTAATGATGCAAATGCAATTGAAGTATATATATCAGGGGTTAAAAAGGCAGTTTTTGCCGGTTATATTGTCTGTTACTTTACTGGGACTCGCAAGTTGTAATAAATGGCTGGATATTCAGCCCAAATCTGACATCTCCGCTTCAGAACTCTTTAGCTCCGAGGCGGGCTTTGAAGAGGCGTTAAACGGGGTTTATATACGACTGGCCAGCACAGATTTGTATGGTGATGAACTAACGACCGGATTGTTAGATGCCATGGCCCAGGATTATAGTTTTTCTACTCAATTGGATCCGTGGTCTTATCTTAAGACTGAAAAGTTTGATTTTAAGGATGCTGAATTTATTTCCAGAAGGGATCAAATCTGGTCAGGCCTATATAATGGCATTGTCAATTTGAATCTGATCTTAGAAAACCTGGAGGACAAGCAATCTTTATTTACCGGAAATAATTTTAATCTAATCAAAGCAGAAGCTATTGGGCTTAGGGGTTATCTGCATTTTGATTTATTTAGGCTATTTGGTAGTTCTATCGCCAGTGGTGGTGCCCAGGGAATCCCCTACGTGACAACTTACAGCAATAAAGTGACAAAGACCGCTACCCCCGCAGAAGTGATGGATGCAGTGGAAAAGGATCTGATGGAAGCCAAGGCACTGTTGAAAGACATCGATCCGATTACTGAAAAGGGCTATGTGATAGATTATCCTGGCAGTGATTCAACAACAGAGAATGCGAACCCTGCTTTGTTTATGCAACTGCGACGCAACCGCTTTAATTACTACGCCGTTACAGCTACGCTGGCCCGCGTATACTTATATGATCAAAATAAATCGGCGGCACTTACTAATGCGCTGGAGGTGATTAATTCTGGAAAATTCCCCTGGACAAATCAAAAAGATTTTCTTAATTCAGATCCGAAACAAAAAGATTTATTGCTTTATAAGGAGCTGATTTTTGGTTGGTATGCGCCTTGGAGTGTGCCTCAGTTGCGCGCAAGGTTTGAACAAGGAACAAGCAGTTTGTTTCTTTCCAAAAGTGATGCAGACCGGTTATTTGAAACCTCGGGCGTCGGTGCAGAGGATTTAAGGTATAAGAAATGGTTACAGGTGGATATAAATGGTAATTATGAGTTGCAGAAATATACGAGAAATCCAGATGGTGATCAGCAGGATCCAACCTCCAACCTTTACCCCGAAACCCTTCCTGCCATTCGATTAAGTGAGATGTATTACATCGCAGCAGAATGCAGCTATGATCAAAACCCGACTGAGGCGATGGCCTACGTAGATGAAGTTCGCGCCCACCGGGGCATTGGGGCAAAGCTAAGTACTACAGGAAAACCTGATTTTATTCAACAACTGATCAAAGAAGCACGCAAAGAGTTTTTAGGTGAAGGCCAGATCTTTTATATGTATAAGCGGCTGAACCAGGCCATTGCCAGTCATGCAGGTACGCAGATTGCCGCAAGCCCAAATGTATTTGTACTGCCCATGCCTGAGAATGAAATTGAATTTGGTAACCGTTAATTGGAATAAATAAAAATTATATGCGATCTATAATAGTTATATTTTTTGGGGCATTTATCTGTTTGGTATTGGGACTTACTGGTTGCTCAAAAAGCGATTTAGCCTTATATAATAGCCCTGCCAGTGTCTATTTTGAATTGTCCGCTGCCCAAAGGGACAGTATCTTGTATACATTTGCTTATACACCTGAGAAAGCGAGTGATACCTTATTTTTGCCCGTTAAACTGGAAGGTATCAGAACCGGCGTAGATCGCAATTTTGTACTAAAAATTGATCCGGATTCTTCGACGGCTGTTGAGGGCAAGCATTACGCACCACTCGCTCCTTCTTATACCATACCGGCAAATGAAGGAATTTGCTATGTGCCAATCATACTTTATAATACCGATGAAGCGCTGCAAAAACGGTCGGTAAGTATTAAATTTTATCTGGAAGGAACACCAGATCTAGGGATATCCATGCCAAAACTTTGTCAGGCTAAACTGGTATTTTCCAGTAAACTGGAAAGACCTGATTGGTGGTCGATGTGGATGGGCGATTATTATTCTCAGGTAAAGCACCAGCTTTTTATTATTGTAACTGGCCAAACCACGCTGACTACTGGCACAGAAGGAGGACTGGATGCACCCAAGAACCTTTATTTTGTCAGTTTGCTAACCAGCTTTTTAAATAATCCCGAAGCATGGGTTGAGGCGCATCCTGATAAGGGCTACGTATTGGAACAGATAAATGATACCACCTATCATTTTTACAATAAGGATAATCCTGACAAAGTCATTATTTACCAATTAGACAGCCAGACTGGAGGCTATTATTTTATGGATGAAAACAACGAGCAGGTGCATTAAACTCATTTTAAAATTAAAAGATTATGCGGATAAATAAAATTCTATTAGCCAACACCTTGCTTAGTCTGATTATACTGGGTTGCTTAAGCAGCTGTTATAAGGACAAGGGGAATTACACTTATCAAGTACCACCGGCTCCGGTCATTGAAAATATGGATAGTGTTTATGAGGTGTTTGTTGGGGATAGCCTGATTATCGCTCCAGAAGTAAAATTACAGGGAGAAGCACCCGGTGGGTTGGCATACAGCTGGACAATTCATGTACCGCCCGTCACTTCCTCAGATACGGACCGCCATTTTGTGGGCAAGGATCTTAGGATTTTGTTTGGGTTAGGCCCATCCAGATTTACTGGCCGGCTGGCTATTGAGAATTTGGCAAATGGCATGAAATACTTCAAGGATTTTACAATTATTGGCAAGACCGCCTTTTCCAAAGGCATGACCGTGTTAAGTGATGATCAGGGTAAAACGGTGCTGAGCTTTATTAAGCCGGATACCACGCTGCAACCCTATCTTTTTGAGGCGGTTAATCCCGGAAAAAGCCTACCAACGGACCCCTCGCAAATCCTGGCCATCCCTGTTGCTTATCAGCCCCCTGTTAACAGTTATTGGATATTTGGCAAATCAGGTGCCCAGACGGGTATTCAGGTAGATGCGAATGACTTTAAGGTGATTAAAACACTGAAGGATAATTTCTTTGATGCACCAGGGGGAGCGTAATCGCACGGAAAATATTTGTCAGCCCGATGGGCGTGATCTCTGGCGTCATTGGTGATAAATTGTATAATGGCACTACTTCCACCTGGAATGAAGCGCCGACTTATGGTATGTTTGGTCAGGCTGCCATGGGAGACTATAGTCTTAGCCCGGAGATGGTGTTTAATTTTACGGGCAACTTTGGCCCTGGCAATTATATTGGCTTTGACCAGTTAAAACGCCAGTTTGTGCGCTTCAACCTATATGGGGATGCCACTTATTTTGGTCCTGATTATGTGGTAAAGGGAGATAGTTTTGACCCAAAGAATATGGGCATGGATTTGTTGCATTTACAACAAATTGCAGGAGGCTTATGTTTTGGTTATTTTAAAGCGGCTAATGACAGCATTTATGAATGTAGCATGAATACAAACTTCAATGGTCCCTTTGAATTTGAGGCCCTCTCCAAACGTCCTTTTGTGCGCCAGGACTTAATAAGTGCATCAACACTTATGACTGCTACCACCAGTCAAATCCTGTTTTTTAGTTTTCAGGACAAAGTATATCGCTACAATCCCATTAACGAATCCATAAGCGCAGTGGCAACAGATTTTGGCGGTAAAACAGTCACAATGGTAAAACTCCAGGACCAACAGACTTTAGTCGTTGGAACAGAGGGTGCCCTTTATTTTCTGGACATTCGTACCGGCCATAACGGCACCCTGCTGTATAAGGTAGATGGTATTCCTGGAAAGGTCATCGATATGGCTTTTAGGGAGCAGTAGACATCAACAACCTAAGTTAATAAAGGAGGGTAAAATTCAAACAGTAATAATAATCAGTAATCCAACAATCAGTAATCCAAAAAAATAAAAGATGGAAAATAAACCCAACAGTACAAAGACAACAAAAGCGTTGAAACCGCGCTCGGATAAAAATTCAGTAGACAGGCCTTCTGGCAAAGGTGGTTACGGCCGCGCAATTTTACTGGCCCTAGCCGGTTTATTTATGCTACAGGCAAGTTTTGCGCAGCAGCAAACCTTTTCCTTACATGGACAGATGGCACATTTACAAGACGGGGAAGTTTACCTGGGCTTTGGCACTTTTGGAAAGATGAAGGCTGATACCGTTATGGCTAAGAATGGGAAATTTACGTTTGCTGATAGCATCCAGGAACCTTGTTTTGCCATGTTGTTTAACCATGATTATTCGCTGAAAGTAGACCTTTATCTGGATGGGGGGCAAATTTATGTGAACGGTGATCTGGATTCAATTTACGATACCCAGGTAAAAGGGAGTGCAATTGTAAATGAATATGCCGCCTATACTTTTGCACAGCTGCAAACCAGAAAGCCTGTCCAGGCTATCTATGAAAAGTGGATGCAGGCATATAAACAAGGCGATTCTGTCCTGGCAGATCAATATAAAACAGCCTTTGAATCTGCAAGAGCGGATCAAACAAATAAGTCCAGAGGGCTACAGATGGAATATATTAAAACGCATCCGGGCAGCATTGCTTCCGCCTGGGAGCTGTTGCATTATGTGACAGACAAAACGCTGGCTGAAAGCAAAAATTTGTTTAAAGGCTTTACTGAGCATGTTCGCCACTCGAATCAGGGTAAAGAGCTGGCCGAAAGAATTGCAACGCTAAGTCGGGTCGAAGTAGGTAACCTGGCACCGGGATTTGCCCAGGCGGATACAAGTGGCATTAAGGTGCAGCTTTCCGACTATAAAGGTAAATATGTGTTGCTGGAATTTTGGGCCAGTTGGTGCGGTCCTTGTAGAGCGGAAAGCCCCAATGTTTTAAAGGCCTATGATAAGTATCATGAAAAAGGTTTTAATGTGCTCTCCGTCAGCCTTGATAATGATAAAGGGAAATGGCTGCAGGCAATCCATAAAGACGGGCTGCTTTGGCAGCAGGTCTCAGATTTACAGGGTTGGAAAAACGCCGTCGCTACTTTATATGGAATCCATGCGGTACCGGCCAACTTTCTCATAGATCCTACCGGAAAGATTGTGGCACAAGACTTAAGAGGAGAGGCCCTGCAGGTAAAACTGGCGGAGTTATTTTGATATAAGATTTGCGCTTATTGTTAATAAAATTTTAATTTACTATATACTACGGGCGCGTCTCCCAATGGGGAGACGCGCCCGTAGTATATAGCGGAGCCATGAGAACCTACCGTAAAAGCACCATACTAACAATCATTGGTATTACGTCAAAAAGTCAATACCTTTGAAGCCTGCACAGTAGTGGCAGGTTTGGGACGCTTTGATTTTTAATCAGGACTAAGCTACCTGCCGGATTTACTCAGTCAAGTGGTTAGAAGGCGTAGATCAAGCGATAAAACGCATTAACTGGACGCTACTATGGACAGCTGGCCATAACTGGAAAGCTAATTAATGATTTGGAGCATTTAAAGTTACTGTGCGATTAATTAAAGAAATTAAAACGATAAAACGATTTTATGCAAGATTGGAAAACATTTCAAGAGGCAAGTAAGCAAAGGTTTCTTGATGAATTACTTGAATTATTACGGATCCCTAGTATCAGTGCCAAACCGGAAAATAAAGCGGATATGGTGAGCTGCGCTGAACTAGTGAAAACCAGGTTGCAGGAGGCTGGCGCCGCTAAGGTAGAAATATACCCAACCGCAGGCCATCCGGTCGTCTATGGAGAATTGGTGACTGATCCAAGTAAACCTACCGTGTTAGTCTATGGTCATTATGATGTACAACCTGTAGAACCCTTAGAATTATGGCACAGCGGTCCATTTGAGCCTGTTATCAAGGACGGTAAAATTTTTGCCAGAGGTTCCGCGGATGATAAAGGTCAGTTTTATATGCATGTCAAAGCCCTGGAAACCATGGTGAAAACAGGTTCTGTACCGCTGAATATTAAATTTCTGATCGAAGGAGAAGAAGAAGTGGGTTCTGAAAATCTGGGTATTTTTATGGAGTCTCATAAGGATCTGCTGAAAGCGGATGTTGTCCTGATTTCTGATACCGCAATGATTAGCCTGGATACCCCAAGCCTGGATACAGGCGTTCGGGGGCTAAGCTATATTGAAGTTGAATTAACAGGCCCTGACCGTGATCTGCATAGTGGTGTTTATGGAGGGGCAGTGGCCAATCCGATTACCATTTTGGCGCAAATGATTGCCTCTTTACATGATGAAAATAATCATATAACTATTCCGGGCTTCTATGACGACGTTAAAGAATTGTCTAAGGAAGAGCGCGCCAAGATCAATCAGGCTCCTTTTAGTGAACAGGCGTATAAAAAGGAACAAGGCGTTCAGGAGTTATGGGGCGAAAAAGGCTATACGACTTTGGAAAGAACTGGTATTAGGCCTACTTTGGAACTCAATGGGATTTGGGGCGGCTATATGGGAGAAGGTTCCAAAACGGTATTACCCAGTAAGGCGCATGCGAAAATCAGTTGCCGTTTAGTGCCGGGGCAGGATCATCATAAGATTACTGATCTGCTAATCAAGCATCTGGAAAAGATCACGCCAGCCTGTGTGACGCTTAAAACCATCATTCACCATGGCGGTAATCCTTATGTTACCCCATTGATAGCATAGAATACAAGGCTGCTGAAAAGGCGATTGAAGCTACTTTTGGGAAATCGCCGATACCGGTTAGAGGCGGTGGAAGTATTCCGATCACTACTTTATTTGAATCAATCCTGAATTGTAAAACTATTTTTATGGGATTTGGCCTTGACAGTGATAATCTGCATAGCCCGAATGAGAAATACAATCTGGAAAATTATTATAAAGGCATTGAAACCATTCCTTATTTTCACAAGTTCTACGCAGAACTGAAAAAATAAGCAGCATATTTTAGCAAGCCTTCGGACTGTCCGCTTTAAATTAATTGGAATTTAAGGCAGGCTGTCCGATTTTTGTTTTTATAAACAGGGTATAATACTAGAAGCTAATGGACGAAAAATTAAGAATTGATAAATATTTATGGGCCATTCGGCTCTTTAAAACCAGAAGCCAGGCGGCTGATGGCTGTGATAAGGGGAAGGTGAAATTACATGGACAAAATGTGAAGGCGGCAAAGGCTGTTAATATCGGGGATGTCTATGAGGTTAAGACGGAGGCTCGTAAATGGGTCATAGAGGTAACAGGCTTACTCCCTAAACGCGTAGCTTACGCAGAAGCCATTAAATTTTATAAAGATATTACGCCCCCGGAAGCCTTAGACCAGGTAACTTTCCAGGCCCTAGTTTTCATACGGGTAAAAGGCTCAGTAAGGTGGGGAGGCCCACCAAAAGAGACCGGCGCGATATCGACCATTTTCTGGATGGGGCGCCGGATCCAGAGCAGCCGGCATAAGCTAAGAGCGGGTGATTTCGGTTTTTAGCGTAATATTTAGATGCAGGATATGGGTTTTTGGTACGAACTTAGGGAAAGAGAAGTAATGTCAGGATTTATAGTATGGATTAAAGGCCAGATTTGTGGCTTTTGATTGGCGTAAGCATAAAAACTTAAAATAATGGATGCACCGTTCATGATAAAACTAGCGGGAAAGAAGAAGGGCAATCGTAAATTATGGCAGGTATGGACGCTGTATATAACGACTGCTTTTTTATGGGGCGCACTCATGGTAATCAGTATTCCCGCATCTGCGCAATTAACCCAAAAAGGCCCTTTTGAAATTACGCCTTTAACGGATAGTGTGTTTCTTTTTACCAGTTATGGCGAATTTAACGGCAGATTCTATCCTGCCAATGGTCTTTTTGCATTAACTCCAAAAGGAGCCATCATTATTGATGGTCCTTGGGACCCCAAAGATCGCCTGCCTTTACTGGACAGTATCTGGCAGCAACATCATGCAAAAGTTATTTTTTGTCTGGCAACGCATTTTCATGAGGACCGTTCTGGTGCCTTAAAAGCGTATGGCGCCATAGGTATCCCTACCTTTTCGACAAAAATGACGGATTCATTGTGCCGTTTGCATCATGAACCCAGAGCTGTTCATTTAATGGTGCCTGATACGACTTTTCATTTTGGCGATTTTACCCTACAGACCTATTATCCTGGACCTGGACATGCACCGGATAATATTGTTGTCTGGCTGCCCGATTCTAAGATATTATATGGCGGCTGTTTTTTAAAAAGCGTAAAGGATGATAACCTGGGTAACCTTAGTGACGCAAATGTGGCCGTTTGGGGACAAAATGCCGGCAAACTTAAAACGCGGTTCAAACATCCCAGCTACATAATTGTCGGGCATGGTTACTGGCGCAGTCTAAAGGCCATTGATCATACCATTGAATTAGTCAGACAGTATAATAGTAGACAAAAAAGCCGGCAAGCGCATTAAGCAAATAAGCTAAATAAATTAAATAGTAAAAATTTAAAAACGATCAAATAAAGGGAATGTACCTCCGTGTACGGGCCTGGAACAAAAAATTATAATAAAATATATGACTGCATTTAAAATCAAAACTCAGTTGACCAAAAGCGAATATTGCAAATTGTTTTTGCGCTTAAGTTACCGCCAGCGTCTCTATCAGATTATCACGATGATGGGGGTGCTCTTGCTGATTTTGTCCATCGTTCGTTTTTTTGTCAAAAGCATCATCTCTGAGAATGTGCAGTTTTTTTTATTTGCCTTTAGCATCTATGGGCTGGTATTGTTCCCGATTCTGATCTGGTTACGTGCCAAAAAAATCTATAATACGAACGCGGGCCTGCAAGGGCCGATTGAATACAGTTTTAATGATCAGGGACTGACACTTGATGCCAGTGGAAATCGTTCTACCTTTACCTGGCGGGATTTTGGTAAAACGGAGCAGACAAAAGAATATTTACTGCTTTTTGGCTATAACAGAGCGGCTTATTTTCTTAAATTAAAAGACCTGCAGCCTGATCAGATTCGTTTTATTGAAGATAGAGTGGCCACCGAGTCTGCTGTCGGGGAAGATAAAACAGAAAAATAACTTTTGGCAAGAGCCAAAGCTGACAAAAAAGAAGTGACATGCATATTGATGTAATTACCGTTCAACCTGATTTATTAGAGAGTCCGCTGTCCCATAGTATTATGAAAAGGGCGCAGGAAAAAGGGCTGCTTTCTGTCCAGTTGCATAATTTACGTAAGTGGGCCTTAAATAAATATGGTCAGGTGGATGATTATCAGTTTGGTGGTGGCGCAGGAATGGTCATGATGTGTGAACCCTTGGTGAACGCCATTGAAGCATTGCAAAAGGAGCACACTTTTGATGAAATCATCTATATGACACCCGATGGGGCAAGATTTGACCAGAAAGCAGCCAATGGATTATCATTAAAAGGGAATTTATTAATTATCTGTGGGCATTATAAAGGTATTGATGAAAGAATAAGGGAGCATTACGTGACGCGTGAGATTTCTATAGGCGATTATGTGCTGAGTGGTGGGGAACTCGCAGCCGCTGTTGTGATTGATGCCATTGGCAGGCTGCTGCCTGGCGTTCTGGGTGATGAAACCTCGGCATTAACAGATTCCTTTCAGGACGATTTGTTGGCGCCTCCGGTATATACCCGACCGGCAGAATTTAATGGCTGGCCTGTTCCTGAGGTACTATTAAGCGGTAATCCGAAATTGATTGATGAATGGCGGTATAATCAGGCTCTTGAAAGAACAAGGCAGCGCCGTCCGGATCTGTTGGATGAACAGTAAATCAGGTTGATGGTCTTAATAAATGGCTGCGGGCAAATCGCTCGTCGTATTATTACGACAATCATTGTCCGGGGATATTATTTAATTTGTCTGCCTGCTTGATGAGCTGACTGGTAGTCCACCTTAGATTTTCTGGCTTTTTGGCAGGATATTGGCGTTATACTTAGGTCAAGTATCAACCTCTTTTTAATATAAGAATAAGTTGCCATGCATTTTAATTGTAAGCAAAATAGACAAGCGTTATTAAAAGCACGCCTGGGTAACCTGTGTATGGTCTGTATGTTATTTTTGGCCATTGGGCTTTCCGCATCCGCGCAGTCTGCTGCCAAAAACTGGGTAGAACCAGTGAGTGGCATTCAGGTTCATCCGATCTTTCATGCCAGCCTGGAAATCAGGGCAGCGGGTAAAATCTTGTTGGTAGACCCTAGTTTTGATCCGAAGTTACTCTCTGAGGTTCAAGCGCCGGATTTAATTTTACTCACCGATATTCATGGAGACCATATGAATCCAGATATATTGGGTCAGATTATGAAAAAATTTGGGGATAAACCGATCATTGCACCTAAGGCCGTTGCAGAGAAACTGCCGGCGGCCCTCAGAAAAAATGTTCAGATACTAAATAATGGGCAGTCGATGCATTGGGAAGGTTATCAGATTGCAGCAGTGCCCATGTATAATCTGGCAGATGCGCCCCAAATGTTTCATCCAAAGGGCAGAGGCAATGGTTATGTACTGACTGTCAATGGAAAAAGGATTTATTTGAGTGGGGACACCCAGGCAACTCCTGAACTCAGACATCTAAAAAATATTGACCTGGCCTTTGTCTGTATGAACCTGCCATATACGATGGATGTATATGAAGCTGCTTCAGGTGTACTGGATTTTCAGCCTAAAGTGGTTATTCCCTATCATTACCGTGGTGACAAAGGGCTAGCTGATTTGAAAAAATTCAAGCAGCTCGTTGATAATGGCCAAAGAGATATCAAAGTTGAATTATTGAATTTTTACCCCGAGTAGTGGATACTTAAGCGTTATGGATTTTTAGTCTTGAAGGGCTACTTTGTATTAATCAGAATTATTAAAATCATATACATGAATACCATACATGCAAATCTGGTCAATGCCTTTAAAAAGGAAATCTATCCAGTGACTGTTGAGTTCGATAAACACATTATGAAGGTGGAGAAAAATGGAGATAAACAAGATCCTTCCCTGCCTTATCTAATGCCTGGATTCATTGATGCTCATGTTCACATTGAAAGTAGTATGTTGATTCCCAGCGAGTTTTCCCGGATTGCCGTTACGCATGGAACGGTGGCTACCGTCAGTGACCCGCATGAAATTGCCAATGTTTGTGGTGTGGAAGGTGTGCATTTTATGATTGATAATGGCAAAAAGGTGCCTTTTAAGTTTAATTTTGGTGCCCCTAGTTGCGTTCCGGCCACAACTTTTGAAACGGCAGGTGCCACCATTGATAGTCAGGCCATCAAAGAATTACTTATGCTGGATGATATAAAATATCTGGCAGAGATGATGAACTATCCGGGTGTTTTACATAATGATCCAGAGGTCCTGCAGAAGATCCAGCACGCCAAAACAATGCAAAAACCCGTGGACGGTCATGCGCCCGGCCTTAGAGGTGAACAGGCTGCTCGCTATATTCAGGCGGGCATCTCTACAGATCATGAATGTTTTACCAGCGAAGAAGCCTTGGATAAGTTAAGTGGCGGCATGAAGATTCTTATCAGAGAAGGCAGTGCTGCCAAAAATTATGAGGCCTTGATCGATCTTTTAAATGACCATGAAGATGAGATAATGTTCTGTAGTGATGACAAGCATCCTGATAGTCTGGTGGAAGGGCATATTAATCAACTTTGTAAAAGAGCCGTTGCAAAAGGGATTGATATTTTTAAAATCATCAAAGCAGCAGCTATCAATCCTGTTTTTCATTATAAACTAAATGTCGGCTTGCTTCGGGTAAATGAGCCGGCTGATTTTATCCTGGTGGAAGATCTGGTAGATTTTAAGGTACTTCAAACGTTTATTGATGGCAATCTGGTCGCAGAAAACGGGCAAAGTAAGATTAAGCCGGTCTCAGAAAAGGTGTTGAATAATTTTTCAGCTAAAGAAATAAAACTGAAAGATTTACGTTTAGAAAAAGAGCCTCATTTATTAAATGAGCAGGGTGAATTCCCGGTGATTGAAGCCTACGATGGACAATTAATTACCGGCAGAATTGGCTGGGAGCCAAAAGAGCAGGATGGAGCCTGGGTATCGGATCCTGAAGCGGATATTTTAAAAATAGTCGTTGTCAATCGTTATCAGGATGCGAAACCGGCTATTGGATTTATTCGTGGATTTGGCTTTAAAACCGGAGCAATCGGTTCAACGGTTGCACATGACAGTCACAATATTGTTGCTGTGGGTGTATCGGATCAGGACCTTTTGGAAACGATCAATCGGCTCATACGCGAAAAAGGGGGGATAAGTCTTGTGAGCGGAGATCAAGGGGCTATTTTACCTTTACCTGTAGCCGGACTTATGAGCAATAAAGACGGGTATGAGGTGGCCAAAAATTATGCGGCCATGGATAATATGGCAAAAAAATTGCAGAGTAGTTTGTCCGCGCCTTATATGACCCTGAGTTTTATGGCTCTTTTAGTGATACCGGCATTGAAACTCAGCGATAAAGGCCTTTTTGATGGGGAGAAGTTCGCATTTGTAAAACATTAACCAAGCGCAAAGGAGCTGAAAGCGTTTGGTGATACGCATAAAAATAGAAAAGTTAAAGTATGAGCAAATACATGGGTTTTTGGATGGGTCTGATGCTTTTATGCGCAGGTGCCCTGCAAGCACAAACAGGTGTTCGTTTACGTAAGATTGTCAAGCATAAAAGTCAGCATCTTTATGGCTTACCTATTTCAATGGTAAAAGTCCCAACCGGCACCTTCGTTCAGGGAGCAGAAAATGATCAGGATTCCAATAATATTACTAGCAATGAAAACCGGCATCCGGTTTTAATCAGTTCTTTTTATATCAGTACAACAGAAACGACCAATGCCCAATACAAGGAATTTGTGAACTGGGTACGTGATTCTCTGGCAGCCTTGAATTTGGGCGGAGAATATCTGAATATCAAAGATGGTGATACCAGTATTAACTGGAAAAATGCCGAAAGAATTAATTACCAGGATCCGGCAGTAATGACCAAACTGACCAATTTATTACTGGATCCTTCAAAGAGCCTTTCCCATAAACCGCAAATCGACCCTGCTAAACTGGTTTATGAAATGAAAGGATTTGATTATCAGGAGGCAGCTAAAATTGAAAATAAAGGCCGCAGCCCGAAAGATTTTGTATACCACTATACGGTTCAGGTTTATCCCGATACCTTGGTATGGATGCGGGATTTTGGCTATTCTAATAATGAGCAGATGGCCACCAGCTACTTTGCCAGCGATAAATACAAGAATTTCCCGGTGGTGGGTGTGAACTGGATGCAGGCAACTGCTTATTGTGACTGGTTTACCAAACAAAGGATCAACAGGGATCAACGAGAACATAAAATGGCTATTGGTGGACAGTGTCGCCTGCCAACAGAAGCCGAATGGGCCTATGCCGCTAGTCTAAATGATAAGGACCTGAATAAAGGCCGCAGTAATGACCAATTGGATCAGGCGGATAAACCAGAAAAACAGAAAAGACGCCGTGGTAAAAATAGAGAAGAGGAAGCGGTGTCCGCCCAGGGCAATAAACTTTTTCCTGAAAAAGTAATAGAAGGTAAGCACGGTAAAATGGGTATTTATAATCTGGCAGATAATGTTTCTGAATGGACGAATACTTCTTATTATGCCGGTGGTGCCAATTTTGAAAACAGATTCAATCCCGATATTCAATGGGGAACCATTGATTCCAAGAGTAAAAGTAAACGCAGAAAAGTTGTACGTGGTGGTAGCTGGAAAGATACGCCGCAGTTTACGACAGTATCCAATCGTTTCTTTGAAGATTTAGGAACAGCACACTCTTATATTGGATTTAGGGTTGTGGTGAACCTTCCTGAATAGTTTAATATATCTGCAGCACCTACCGGCAACGGCTGGTGCTGTTTATTGTAAATACATAAATAATCATTAAAAATAAATACTCCTGATTATGGCAGTAGAAAAAGTAAGGCCAATTGATCGTTTCCTAGAGATCGTTTATTCTTTTGCCGCTGTGCCGGTTTTATTAGGCGCCCTGTTTAAAATCACCCATACAGCACCTTTTGGTTCTGCCAATGGTTGGCTGAATTTTGGCTTATACACAGAAGCCTTTGTGTTTATGAGTTTTGGCCTGCTCTATATTTTTGCACCGCCGAAGGCCGTAGATGAAATGGGTATTCCCATCGGGGATGATGTAAAATTTGGTAAATCAGGTGGGCAGGCGGCGCAGCCTTCCGCTTTGGCAGCTGTGGATAATATGCTGAAGGACGCAGATATCACACCAGACTCTATGAACCGGTTAAGCGATGGGTTTAAGAATCTGGAAGCCAGTATCCAAAGAATCAGTACAGCCAGCAACTCTATGGCCAATACAGAGGAATATATGCAGAAATTGCAGGAAGCGACCGCTTCTTTGACTTCCATGAACAGTTTCTATGCAAAGCTGGCGGAAACGTCTCAGGCACTGGTAACCAGCGCAGATGATGCGAAGAAAACCCAGGCGCAAATTGGGCAGTTGGCGGAAAATCTGGCTAAGCTCAATCAGGTTTATGGTGGCATGCTCTCTGCCATGCAGGGGCAAAAATAAAAACAAGCAATTAATGGTTCCGTTGTTTTAATGGCATTTTCTCTAAGCTTAACCTTGATAAAAGGGGAAAAGGAGAATTGCGACGAAAGGATCGGAAACAGCATTGACATCTTGCGTATTTATCTGAGGATCCTAAGAATGGAGGGATTTAGTTTAATTCACCAAATAGGTCTCAGCGGTAGAATATTAATTATCAGTAGCTAAAAATTAGAAATTAAATAAATTATGGCAATACCTAGGGAGCCGCGGCAGAAAATGATCAACCTGATGTATTTGGTGTTGACTGCCCTTTTGGCGCTGAATGTATCGTCCGAAATATTAAATGCCTTTCGTACTGTAAATAACAGTCTGGAGAATTCTATTCAAACCATTGATCAGAAAAATCAGACCTTGTTTACTTCGCTTCAGGAAAAGCTGAAAAATCCGGCCTCTGCGAAACTGGCGGCCATATGGGCGCCTAAAGCCCAGCAGGCTAAGACATTGTCGGATGGGATGTATGCTTATATTGACGCAGTTAAGGAACGCTTAAAAAGAGCATCGGGTTATAATCCTGCCAAAGGAGATACAACCTACAGTGAGGATGACCTGGATGTACCAACCAATATTTTGGATGACGGGAAAGTGGGGGATACTTTATATCAGAAACTCGCAGAATACAAAAAGAACATTTTAGCCATTGATCCAGAGATCAATGAGCAATTTAAAAGTACGCTCCCCATTGATTTGTCTATGCCGGTTGTGCAGGAAAAAAGCAATAGAACCTGGGCAGCCGCCTATTTTAGGATGACACCCACCATAGCCGCCCTTACCATTTTGACAAAGTTCCAAAATGATGTGAAGAATGCAGAGGCGCAAGTCGTCCTTTTCTGTCATAACAAGATCGGACAGGTGCAGGTGGTATATGATGAATTTCAGGCATTGGCATCGGCCAATACCCAATATTTACTTCCGGGGCAGGAGTTTACGATCTCAGCCGGGGTTGGGGCCTTTAGTAAAGGAGCTAGACCTACGGTGACCATTGACGGTCAACCAGTACCACTCAATGCTAATGGGATGGCAGAATATAAAACAACGGCCGGCAGTCCAGGAACTTATACCAAGAAAGTCAATATATCCTTTTTGAAGCCAGATGGCTCAACGGCTACATTAACCAAAGATATTCAATATACAGTGGGCTCTCCGACAGGTATTACGGTAAGTGCGGACGCGGTTAAAGTGCTTTATATCGGGCTGGATAACCCGATCTCTGTTGGTGGTGGTAATGGCCGAGGCGCGGAAAATATGCGCGTTTCAATGGATCAGGGATCCATCGTATCAGAGGGACATGGCAAGTTTATTGCACGTCCTTCTAAACCTGGGGAGGCGCATTTACATGTTACGGATGGCAAATCCAGTGAAAACTTTGTTTTCCGTGTGAAGACGGTGCCGACACCTACGGCAATGGTAGGGGCAAGCAAAGGTGGCAGAATGTCTGTTAATGCCTTTAAAGCACAGGCTGGTGTCAGAGCGGAACTGGAGAATTTTGTATTTGAAGGGGTGAAATTTACGGTAACGAGTTTTACCATGACTTTTGCCGGAGCCGGTTATCCGGAATTTATGCATAAGTCTGTTACTGGTAATACATTTGGCGCTGCCAGATCTTTGATCGAAAGAGCAAAACCTGGAAGTACGATTACTATCGATGAAATCAGGGCTAAAGGTCCGGGTGGTTCCAGAACCCTGGCACCGATCGCCTTTAATCTGTATTAAATAGAAATTATATAAAGAGGGGAATATTCTAATGAGAAAGCTAATTTTATTATTGATATGCGGGATGACATTAGGCGTGTACGGCGAAGCGCAATCGGCCTATGACACACCGCCTGTGAAAAAAAGGACTAGTGTGCCGCCAAGAGATACCACAGAATTACCGGATAATAGCGGTTATAATGGTGGTGTTACCAGTGACACCAGTGGGTTATTGCAGAATCTGCCTATTGAAGTGATTAAAGACTCTTCAGGCAATGAACTGATTAATGGGGCAAAGCCTTCCATGAGAAGAGATAATATCCTGGCCGATAATGCAGGTGACAGCACAGCGACGCCGCTGCCTTACACGCCGCTGTACTCAACAGATGCGTTATATCGGGTCAGAGTGTGGCGTGTGATTGATGCCAGGGACAGGGCCAATTTGCCTTATTTCTATAATTCTTCCATTGATGGAGAGAATACCACAAGACTGATCAATGTGATGATTGATGCTATTAAAAATGATAGTGTTCAGGCCTTCAGTCCAATTGACGACCGTTTTACCACACCCATTACCTTTGATCAGGCGATGGCTGCCTTTGGTGGTGGAACCGATACTTCAGCCTCTTATGACCTGGATGGAAATATAGTCGGGTATCAAGTCCGTCATAAAGAAATCTCAGCGGATTCTATTTACAAATACAGAATCAAAGAGGAGTGGGTGTTTAATAAACGAGACGGAAAAACCTATGTCAGGATTCTGGGCATCGCTCCCTTGATTAATTATACAATGTCCACTGGAGAAGTGATGGACAACAGCGAACATGCTGCCTTTTGGATATATTATCCTGACCTACGTACAAAGCTGGTCAGGACACTGATCCCCAATCCCCTGAATGCTGGAGGACGGCTGAGTTGGGAACAAGTATTTGAGAACCGCTTGTTTAAAAGCACCATAATAAAATCGTCCCTGGACGCGGCTAATGGTTATACAAAATGGCCACTAACCGCCTCTCAGGCAAGTCAGATTCAAAATGAACTCAATAACCTAAGTAAACAAATGTGGGAGAAGCCTTCCGCAGCAAATTAACAAAGAACCTATTATGAAAAACAAATTGATATTGTCACTGCTGATCGCCTTTATGGGAATGGCAGTGGGTGCTTCTGCGCAAGTGTTGGATTTTGGACAACGAAGTCAGATCGGTGTTAGTGTGGGAATGATGAACTACAGTGGTTTTATGAATAAAACGGCTTTTACCTTTAAGGAAAGTCATCCTAGTTTTGAGGCCTTCTACCGTTATGATGTGGTGAAAAATTTCAATGTGCGGGCTACATTTACCTATGGTAGTCTCTCAAAGGATAATGGAGAAGAAAGTATTGACGGCACTAACAGGTCGGGGCAGTTCAAAACAAATATCTTTGAGGTGTCTGTATTACCGGAATACAATTTTCTGGACCTGACCACGCATAAGGTCTCCCCTTATATTTTTATGGGTGGAGGGTTTTATAGCCTGACCGGCTACCAGAGAAATGGAGCGGATTATAGTAAACCCAATGATAATGGATTTAATTTCAGAGGGGGGATTGGTGTTAGGTATTTGGTGAATCCAAATATCCAGATCTTTGCTGAAGGTAGTCGCCGAGAGTTCTCCCATAGTATCGATTTTTATGAAAGCTCTAATAGCCCTAGCCGTTATTATACCATTCAGTTGGGTGCTGCCTTTAGATTAAGCAAGCTGAGACTGGAAGAACTTTGGTAAAGGGGATATTAATTAAAATAAAATCCAGGCATATTATACATTGCTCTATTTTAATATCTGATTTATGTGAGGGTGAAATAAACCCTAAAACAAAAGCTGGCCTGCAATTAATTTGCAGGCCAGCTTTTGTTTTAGGGTAATGGCGATAAATTAGAATGAATTAGTGTTGTTTGTATATCTGCGAAGGGCGCTATGGTTGGCCGTAAATAAAATTACACAGATGGGGTTACAATTGCTTTTAAACTTGTTTGCCCATTTTAGTAGAGCAGTCTATTTTCTGAAAAGCCTCTAGGAAGGATTGGTTCGCGTAATCTTAATACGCAGCTAATGGTGTTTAACTTTGGTCTTTTGGCATTAATTTTTCAAAGCACCAGTTTTTTTATGGCGAGTTTGATAAATGTATGCACAAAAAAACTATCCTATGATTGAACGATTTTGTTCTAGGATAGTTTTTTATTATTTATTTGCTTTCTTTCAAGCCTAATATTCATCTTCATTAAACATGAAGTCTTCCTGACTAGGATAGTCTGGCCAGATATCTTCAATACTTTCGTAAACCTCACCTTCATATTCTAATTCCTGGAGGTTTTCCACCACTTCAATAGGAGCGCCGGAACGAATAGCGAAGTCAATTAACTCATCCTTGCTGGCGGGCCAGGGAGCGTCTTCTAGGTAGCTGGCTAATTCTAAAGTCCAAAACATAGCTTTCGGTTTTAAATTTCGGCAAATGTAAGTTATCAATCGGAACTACCAAATATCATTTGGCCTCCAATGAATTAACATATCGTTAAATTATTTAAAAAACATAATTTTGCCCTATGTTTGCATTAATTAGTGTCAAATATTATGCTAAAAGCCGTTGATATTCATAAAAGATATAATCAGTTAGAGGTGCTCAAAGGGGTCAGCTTAGAGATACAAAAGGGCGAGATCGTATCCATTGTAGGCTCATCTGGCGCTGGGAAAAGCACGCTATTGCACATTTTAGGGACACTTGACAGCAGTGACAGGGGGGAATGTTTTCTCAATGGGCAGGCTTTCCATCAGTTGCGTGACAAACGACTAGCGGCTTTTAGGAATAAGCACATAGGTTTTGTCTTCCAGTTTCATCATTTATTGCCGGAATTCTCTGCGCTGGAAAATGTCTGTATCCCCGGCTGGCTTGCCGGTTATCGCAAAAAAGATGTTGAGAATGAGGCAAAAAGACTCCTGGATACTTTGGGGCTTTCTCACCGGCTGGAAAATAAACCCCATGAACTCAGCGGCGGGGAACAGCAAAGAGTGGCTGTAGCCAGAGCACTGATTAATAAGCCAGATATTGTATTTGCAGACGAACCTACTGGCAACCTAGATAGTCACAATGCTAAAGAACTGCATGATTTGTTTTTGGATCTGAGAAAACAGTTTAATCAGACTTTTTTAATTGTGACCCATAATGCCCAACTTGCTGAAATGAGTGACAGGATCCTCAGAATGAGTGATGGCCTGATTATGGAAAATTAATCTGACGAATAATACGGTTGTTTTACTGCTTTTCAGGTATCCATTTATTCTCCGGGATATTGAGTAGATGCCCTATATAGCGGCTTAGCACAAAAAAATAATCACTGAGGCGGTTCAAAAACTGGATAATCAGTGGGTAGGATTTTACAGCAAAATTATCTTCTGTGAGTGGCTGCGCTTCAACAAAGGCCACACATAATCTTTCCGCCCTTCTGCAGACAGCTCGGACGATATGTGCCTGGGCAACTACCGGATGACCTCCTGGTAGGATAAAATGGGTCATTTTTGGCAGGTGAAAGTTCATTTCATCGATCTCCAGCTCCAAATTGGTAATATCTGTGGATGAGATCATAGGGAGGTTAAATTTCTCCCCTTTACCAGGATCGAGCGCCAAAACGGCGCCCATGTCGAACAATTGTTTTTGGATATTAACCAGCACTTTAGTGGGCTTATCGATGGCTGCTTTTTGCAATTGACAGATTAATAGGCCTAAATGTGCATTTAGTTCATCTAGTGTACCATAACATTCAACTTGTAATGCGCCCTTTGAAATTCTTGTTCCGCCGATTAATCCCGTTGTTCCTTTGTCTCCCGTTCTTGTATATATTTTTGCCACGTATTAATTTAACTGATTGCTTATTTTAAATGTTTGCAGTGGATTTGGTCAATGTTTGATGTTCGTTTAAGGCATCTGATTCTATAATGCCATCTTTTAAACGGATAACTCTTTTGGCGTATTCTGCAATGTCTTCTTCATGCGTTACCAATACAACTGTATTGCCAGCGGCCTGTATCTGTGAGAAAATCTCCATGACCTCTACGGAGGTCTTTGAATCCAGGTTACCGGTTGGCTCGTCTGCCAGTAAGATTGCCGGATTATTAATAATGGCCCTTGCGATGGCAACACGCTGGATCTGGCCTCCACTCATCTCATTGGACTTGTGATGGCTGCGGTCTCCCAGTCCAACTTTTTCCAGGGCTGCTACAGCCCTGGCTATTCTTTCTTCTTTGCCCACCCCGGCATAAATCAGGGGTAAAGCCACATTTTCTGCAGCGGTCAATCTGGGCAGTAAGTTGAACTGCTGGAAGACAAATCCGATTTCAACATTTCGGATGTCGGCTAGTTGATCATCAGCCATTTTGCTTACATCCTGCCCATTGAGGACATAACTGCCTCCAGTCGGCGTATCTAAACAGCCTAATATGTTCATTAAGGTGCTTTTTCCACTACCTGAAGGTCCCATGAGGGCTACATATTCATTTTTATAGATATCCAGGGAAAGGCCTTTTAGAATGGGTATACCATGGCCACCCATGTAATATTGCTTTTCTATTTTGTCTAAATGAATAATGCCTGACATATAATGACTGGTTTAATTATTTTTTGATGACTTTGGGCACCTGGATATAAGTGCCATCCGTTTTAGGCACATTTTGTAGGGCCTCTTCTCTTGAAATACTACCTTCTACTATATCTTCCCTGAAGATATTCTGATTAGGGGTGATATGCAGTAAAGGGGCTACACCAGTGGTATCAACCTCCTTTAGCTTTTCTACAAACAGCACCATTTGCTCCATATCGGTTTTGATGGCTTCCTTCTCAGTTTCGTCAAAACTTAACCTGGAGAGATGTGTTAAATCATCTATGAGTTGATCTGTAATTGCTACCATAGGACAAAAATAAAGTTTTGCGGCTTAGGTTCCCAATTTATTGGATGGGCGGTGGGCCGCCTAGCCAATAAATTGGGAACCTAAGCACTGTTGGAAAGCAGAATCATCTATTTTTGCCTGAATGGGGAATGATTTTTTCAGGTTTAAGCAGTTTGAAGTCAGGCAAGACAGGTCAGCCATGAAGGTATGTACGGATTCCTGCCTTTTTGGGGCTTTATTGCCGGTAATGTACCACCTGCAACCGGTCCAGGTTTTAGATATCGGCACTGGCACCGGGTTGCTTAGCCTGATGTATGCGCAAGTTGACCCACATGCGGTAATTGAGGCGATGGAATTAGACGAGGCCGCTTGTAGCCAGGCAGCGGAGAATTTTAAAGCCAGTCCCTGGTCTGAACGCTTAAAGGCCATCCATATTGATTTTAAGTGTTTTAGTAAGGAAGGGTTAACGAATACTGGACACTACGACCTGATTTTCTCCAACCCACCATTTTATGTGGGTGATCTAAAATCACCTGACGCACAAAGAAATAGTGCACTTCATAGTACAGATTTGAATTTTAAGGATTTATTGGAAGGAGCGGCTGGGCTGCTCAAAGCGGATGGTGTTTTAGCGGTATTGGTGCCATATACTAGGGCAGAGGCATTTGTTCAGGAGGCTGGATTAGTTGGACTATATCTGAAACGCCATTATAAAGTAGCGAATGCGAATGGTAAACCTTTTTTTAGATCTGTGTTACTGTTTACCAGTATAAAGGGAGATCTCGAAGAAGAAGTAATCTATATTAGAGACGCAAATCAAGAATATTCCTTAAAATTTAGGGAGTTACTGCATCCTTTCTATCTTAACTTGTAACTTTGATATTGATTAACTGATTTTCAATCGGTTCTATAAAAAAAGAGAGAATATGAATACTTTAAAAAAAATATTGAGGATAATGCGTAAGGTTTTCTGGCGCAAAAAAAGTTGTTGCCAATAAAATCAAAAAATAGTTTTGCTAATTATTGGCAAGGCCTTACATTTGCACTTCTCAAATAGAGCGCCCAGATGGCGGAATTGGTAGACGCGCTAGACTCAAAATCTGGTTTTCGCAAGGGAGTGCAGGTTCGATTCCTGTTCTGGGCACTTGATTATCAATCAATTAGAAAGATCCGCTTTTGTGGATCTTTTTTATTTGCACACAATTTGCACACAGAATTTTTCAGAGGTGTAAAAGAACTAAATTTTAGCTAAGTTAATTGATTTTTGCCAGAAATTCATTTGCTTAATTCTTGGGAGCTAATCTAAATCACCTTGAGTATGTCGCTTTATAATATAAAAAAAGCTAATGCTGTCGCAAGAAGATTTGGCCAGATAAAATCAACAAAAGAACCTATTCGTCACGATATTTCAAGACGGCCGGAACGAAGTCTTTAATAATTTTGACAAGTTTCTTGCAGCTTATGATGTATCCCCACAACAAAACAACCATGTCTTGAAAGCTTACGGGGCTTCAATACGTTCTGCAGTCATCAGTTAATTCGAATCAATTTGCAATTATTTAATGACCATTTTTACTTTCGCCAGCGTAAAAGTTCCAAAGTTGGCGTTCTTTTGTAATAAAATTGAAAAAATCTTCAAGCAGTTGTTGCTGTACAATAATTGATGCGAAGCATTTTAATGTGGATGTTTAAGGGATCACGGCCAAAATATGATTATTTAATTTAATATTAAATATATGGGAATTAACTGTACCTTTGTTTTTATAGAATGAAAAAAGGTTTAGCCACCATATTATTTCTTATTTATCTTACTACGGTAAGTGGTGTAGGTATAAACCTACATTATTGCTGTGGTCATTTGGATAAAGTGGAGTTAAGTTACGCAGCTAAGACTTTTGTCGGTCATTCAACTTGTGCGATGCATTCCACCTATAAAGGCAAGGACTGTTGCAAAGATGTGCACAAGCAAATAAAAATTACACAGTCTCAAAACATCGTATCGGACATGGCGGTCCCAGCCGTTTCTTTTTTTGCTGTTGTACTACCTACTTTTCCTAAAGTCCCAGCCCCTTGTTTTTCCTCCATTGCAAAGGGAAGTTTCTCTCCCCACGCTCCACCCTTTCGAGCGACGGCCCCCTCTATTTGAAGAACTGTAGTTTCCTGATATGATTTCTTTTCCTTCCTGATACCGGACAGACCATTGTTTGCCTGGCTTTTGGCGTTTGACGATGCCAAAGAATCCTCTACATCAATTAGAGCGCCAACGGTGTTGTATGCCTCGGTGCACACTATATAAGGAAAAGCAATTATCATGATTAATAAACTTATCTCCTGGTCCATTCACAACCGTTTTATTGTCATACTGGCAACACTGGGGCTGATTGGCTACGGCTTTTACAGCATGACACAGACGCCTGTGGATGCCATTCCTGACCTCTCTGAAAATGAAGTCATTGTATTTTCCCAGTGGATGGGCCGCAGCCCGCAACTGGTAGAAGACCAGATCACCTTCCCGCTGGTGAGCAACCTCCAGGGCATCCCGAAAGTAAAAGACATCCGGGCCACTTCCATGTTTGGAATGAGCTTTGTTTTCGTTGTGTTCCAAGATAATGTAGACCCCTATTGGGCCCGTACCCGTGTCTTGGAGCGGCTGAATTACGCCCAAAAATTCCTACCGGAAAACGTGGTTCCATCCCTCGGACCGGACGCTACTGGTGTCGGTCAGGTTTATTGGTATACCCTGCATGCACCAGGATACGATTTAGGGGAACGGCGCGCCTTACAGGACTGGTATGTAAAATTTGCCTTGCAAAACGTCCCGGGCGTTAGCGAGGTGGCCTCCTTTGGTGGTTTTCAAAAACAATATCAGGTTACACTAGATCCGCATAAGCTTGATTATTACCATATTACGCTTATGGATGTCATGAAAGCAGTAAAAGAAAATAATAATGACGTTGGCGGTCGTGTCTTCGATTTAAATGGTAGCAACTATATCGTTCGGGGAATGGGCTATCTTAAAAACCCAGCGGAAATCGCCGATCTGCCGGTCGCTACCGAGGGTGCTACCCCCATCCGGATCAAGGATATCGGGGATGTACAGATGGGCGGCGATCAGCGCCTAGGGATAATAGATGAAAACGGTGACGGGGAAGCGGTGGGTGGGGTAATCCTCATGCGCTATGGTGCCAATGCAGACGAAGTCATAAAGGGCGTGAAAGCTAAAATGACAGAGATACAAAAAGGGCTCCCGCCTGGCGTCACCTTTAAAACGGCTTACGACCGCAGTACGCTGATCGAAGCTTCAATCAAAAGCATTGAACATACTATTATCGAGGAGATCGTCCTGGTATGCGCCGTCATCCTCATTTTTCTCTTACACTTCCGCAGTGCGCTCGTTGTCATGCTGAGTATTCCGATAGCTATTTTGACGGCCTTCATCCTGATCCGCCTACTGGGATTTTCTTCCAATATTATGTCACTGAGCGGGATCGCTATTGCCATCGGCGTCATAGTCGACAATGCCATCGTAATGGTAGAAAATGCGTATCGACATTTAACAGAGGCAGACCATTAATTATAAAACTATGAACACTTCAAATAAAATCAGTAATAAAGAACGTATCGCTATTATTGAAAAGTCCGCCAAACAGGTAGGTAAGCCAGTGGTACATGCCATCCTGATTATCGTCGTTTCATTTATCCCCGTGTTTTTACTCACGGGACAGGAGGGCAAATTGTTTCACCCCCTTGCCTGGACAAAAACACTGGTCATGGCTTCCTCTATGATCCTGGCCATTACCCTTATCCCGGTGCTCATGGTGCTGCTGATGCGGGGCAAAATGCGCCCGGAATCTAAGAACCCGGTCAGTAATTTCTTTGTCCGTCTATATGAGCCGGTTTTAAGCTGGTGCTTAAAATGGAAGAAGACCGTACTCACAGTCAATATACTTGCGCTGCTTTTGTCCGTTTTTTTGCTAACAAGGATGGGCAGCGAATTTATGCCACCTTTGGATGAAGGTACGATCCTGTTTATGCCAGTGGCGCTGCCGGATGCCTCCAACGCAGAGATGAAACGCATCTTACAGGTGCAGGATAAAATTATCAGTAGCTTCCCGGAGGTTAAAAATGTACTCGGTAAGGCAGGACGTATTAGTTCAGCTACCGACAATGCACCGATTAGTATGGTGGAGACCATTGTGCTGTTAAAGCCAAAAAGTGAGTGGCGTACAGGGATGACCAAAGATAAGATCATCAGCCAACTGAACGAAAAACTACAAATTCCCGGTATCACCAACGGCTGGACGCAACCCATTATTAACCGTATCAATATGCTCTCCACCGGTATTCGTACGGACGTGGGCGTGAAAATTTTCGGACAGAACCTGGATACCATCTACCGGTTAGGGCAGATGATCGCCGGTGAGTTAAAAGGCATCAAAGGGATTGCAGATCTGTATCCGGAGCAGATTACAGGAGGTAAATACCTGAACATCGAGGTGAATAAAGACGCCATCGGGCGTTACGGGCTGACAACGGACGATGTAAACAGCATTGTGCAAAGTGCCTTAGGGGGTATGAATGTCGGGCAAATTTACCAAGGGCGTGAAAGGTTCAGCGTCAATATACGGCTGGCACAGGACTGGCGCGGAAGCCTGGATGATATCAAGGGGACACTGGTGCAAACAAAAAATGGTCCACTCCCCTTATCCGATGTAGCTAGTATCTCCCTAAAGGACGGACCTTCTATGATCAGTAGCGAAAACGCGCTGCTACGCGGTACAGTGCTCTTTGATGTCCGGGGAAGGGATCTTGGCGGCACCGTAAAAGAAGCTATGCAAAAACTGGATAAAACACTGGCGCTGCCTAAAGGTTATTTTATAAACTGGAGCGGCCAGTGGGAAAACCAGTTACATGCCCAAAAAACCCTGGAGTTGATCATTCCCGTCGCCATACTGCTTATTTTATTAATACTCTATTTCACCTTCCATGATTTGCGCGATGCCTTCAACACAATTCTAAGCGTACCGTTCGCCTTCGTGGGTGGCATATTAATGGTCTATTTATGGGGTGAAAATCTGTCCGTAGCAGTGGCCGTTGGGTTCATTGCCCTCTTTGGGGTGGCTGTAGAGACCGGCGTCGTGATGATGATTTATCTGGAAGAAGCGATGCAGCGTATGGTCCGGGAAAAAGGAACAGCGATAGACGTAGTTACCCTCAGGCACTATGTGCTGGAAGGTGCAGTAAAGCGCTTACGTCCCAAACTAATGACGGTGTGTGTCGCTTTATTTGGACTAGTGCCTGTGCTTTGGTCCAATGGCACAGGAATAGAACTCATGCGGCCGGTGGCCTTGCCCATGATTGGCGGCATGGTGACCTCTGCCATCAGCATTTTGCTGGTGATGCCTATCATTTTTGAGTTGTTTAAGGAAAACGAATTAAAAAAATATGGTAATATCAAAGTAAAAGACAGTTTATAGAACTATATAGATCTTCAACCTCAGAAATTTACATTATGAAAATCAACTCCTTTATAACTGGAAGCAAAAGCCTAGTTGTTCTAGTGATTTTGGTGCTTGCAACCACCCGGAAAACGCAGGCGCAAACCTACACGCTCAGGCAGGTACTCGATAGCATTGAAACCCGCAATCCCGGTTTACAGCAGTTTGCCCTGAAAACGGCGGCTAGCTTTGCAGAGGCAGATGCAGCGAAGGCATGGATGGCACCATCCGTAGGCGTCGGGCTCAGTGAGTTCCCCTATGGTGGCGGCAAGGACATGGGTGGTGGCGGCATGGCCCGAAAAATGGTGATGCTACGTCTGGAGCAGATGTTTCCCAACTTTGGCCAGCAAAATAAACAAAGAGACTATTATCAGTCTTTGCGCCTTCAGGATCAAGATGATAGCGCGACTATGAAAAATATGCTTTTTGCCGAAGCGAAAATGGCTTATTATGACGCCTTGGTGGCGGAAAAGAAATTAGCAGTGGTGGACCAGCAGCAAAAGCAGGTGCAGTTGCTGATTCAGATTTCAGAGGGCCGGTTGCCCTATGGTAAGGCGAGTTTACCAGAAATCTATAAGGCCAGGGCAAAGCTGAGTGACCTGCAATCCATGCGGGTACAATTAGAGGCGGCCAGCGAACAGGCCGTTGCCATCTTAAACAGCCTGATGAACCGTTCCCAACAGGCACCCTTACAAATTGATACGGCAGAAGACTTTGCCCATTCAGAGATCGCTATTTTACAAGTGGACTCATCCTATATTTTGGAAAACCGTAGTGATATCCACCGGGCTTCTGACGAAATACACAGTCTCAGGCTGAACAAAAAAGTCGTTTCCAGCGAGTCCAGGCCAACCTTTGGTATAAACTTGGATAATATGCGCATGAACAGTGGTGGCTACATGTATAGTGCGATGGCTATGGTATCTGTTCCTATTGCCCCTTGGTTTTCCAAAGGCTATAAATCAAAAGCAAAAGCCATCGATTATCAGATACAGGCCACCCGTAAAATGCAGGCGGGGCAGGTTCAAGAGGCTATCGGCGTTATACAAAAAGACTGGTTAAAGCTACAGGCCGCGCAAAAGGATGTACAAATTTTCCAGCAGGAAGTCATTCCTGCCTATAGTAAAGCCTACCAGTCCTACTTAAATGCATTTAGTGAAAACACAGGCGATATTTACGAAACACTCATGGCCTGGGATGAATTAACCATGAAGAAGATGCAGTACTGGGACAAAATAAGCGATCTGTTAAACATCCGTGTCATGCTGGAAACAGAAATGCAAAAGGATTAAAATTTATAAATGATGAAACTAATTAAAAACAGAAACTTGGTTTACCTTTTACTGATGATGGCCTTCATTGGGCTACTCATGGCGGGTTGTCAGGCGAACCAGCCAAAGGCGCATTCACAGGCAAAGGTATATTATACCTGCTCCATGCATCCGCAGGTACATGAAGATAAACCCGGGAATTGCCCCATATGCGGCATGAAATTGATTAAGGTCGAGGAGACTAACCAAAAGGATACGGTGTCTTTAGATACCGCTTTGTCTTATCTGACACAACCAGTTACCAAAACAGTGACTGGATCCTTTAAGACGTTCATACCAGTAAAAGGTAATGCGAAGGATACGATAACCGCCGATGGTATGATTGATTTTGACGAGCGGGATATCAACGGCGTTGCATCAAGGGTGACAGGTCGAATTGATAAGTTATATGTAAAATATAGCGGGCAGTCCATAGCAAAAGGACAGCCACTGATGGAAATCTACAGCCCCGAATTACTCAGTGTACAAAGAGAGCTGTTACAAACCGTGAAGGATAATGACCCAACACTTATAAAGGCGCTGAAGGTAAAATTACGCAATCTAGGGATGCACCAAAATGAAATCCAAAAAGTAACAGAAAGCAGAAAGCCCCTGTCACAGATTACCATTTTTAGTCCGTACCAGGGAGTCGCTCGCCCTGTAAGCGATCCGGCGATGGATAACAGTACCCCGGAATTACTGGACATTAGAAAAGGAATGTATGTGGACGCCGGGCAGAGCATTTTTTCTATTCAGGACATCACCAGACGTTGGGCCTTGCTTCATGTGTTTGCCAGTGATATGGCTTTTATCCAAAAAGGAGATCCAGTGGCTTTAAATTCGGAAGCCAGCCCGGATCAAATAATCAGCGGACAGGTGGATTTTATACCTCCATACCGAATGGAAAATGAAAAAACCACCACCATACGGGTTTATCTGAAAAATTTACCGGCGAACTGGAAAATAGGAACACTCGTAAGAGGTCGCATCGTCATTGGCCATGAGGACAGGGACCTATATGTTCCTTTATCGGCGGTGAATAGACTAGGCATGCGAAGCGTGGTCTGGGTAAAGGATAGAAACAGCAATGATGTATTTCATGCAAGACCTGTGCAAACAGGTATCCGCACAGAAGATTCCATCCAAATAATATCAGGTATTAAAACGGGTGACCAAATCGTCGAAAACGCCGCCTATATGGTAGATAGTGATAGTTTTATTCAATAAAAAAAAGAGAATGTCATGCAATATAAATGGATCATCATCGGTAGTTTACTACTATTTTCTCTGGCTGCCTGTAATAATAGCCAGGATGGTAAAGCGGTAGTGCAAATGACAGACAGCCTGCCGCAGAAAAAGGAAGCGGTCATTTACACCTGTCCCATGCATCATCAGATACGGGAAAACGCACCAGGCAAATGCCCGATATGCGGTATGACTTTGGTACCGCTGGATCAGGGTCCTGCACAGAAAAATCCGGAAGATACCCTGGCAGAACTTAGGATTTCATCCCGGCAGCAGCTGCTGGCAGGTATTCATACTGATACAGCGCAAATAACAAATTTATCCAGTGAGCTGATGCTTACAGCAACCACCCTCTTTAATCCTAAACAGCAGGATGTAATCAGCGCCCGGGTAAATGGCTGGATTGAAAAAATGTATGTGCGCAATCCGGGTGAAGAAATCTTTGCCGGCCAAAGACTATATGAACTGTACAGCCCCGACCTGCTTTCTGCTGAAAAAGACTATCTACTGGCAATTCAGCAAAAAGGGCTTTTTAATAAGGCCTCTGTAGATTTTACCGCCACCATTCAGGCAATGAAGCAAAAACTCCTGCGATGGGGACTTTCCCAAAAACAAATTGACCACCTGCAAGAGCGGCAGCCAACCGGAAAAACGGCTATTTACAGCGAGTCCACCGGCTATCTCATCCAAAAAATGAAGGAGGAAGGTGGATACGTAAAAGAAGGAGAGGCGATCCTAAGCCTTGCGGAAAATAATACACTTTGGGTCCAGGCCCAGTTATACGACCAGCTATTGCCGCTTATATCCAAGGATACGAAGATCTGGGTGCAACTAGCGGGAAGCATGGGCCAAAAATTACCAGGCAAGATCGTATTTGATAACCCTGTTAATGAGCCGGCTTCACGTGTTCATCTTGTTAATATCGAGATCTCAAATCCAGGTGGAAATTTACAACCGGGTATGCTTGCCTATGTACATATGCAAACATCAAAGGGACAACCAGGTGTCGCTATTCCCAAATCATCCGTAATTTACGGACAGGACCGCGCCTATGTCTGGGTGAAACGGCCCGACAGTAGCTTTGAACGCCGGGAAGTAACACTCGGACAAGATAATACTTCACTGGTAGCGGTATTACAAGGGGTTAAAGTGGGTGAATCCGTGGTGTCTTCAGGCGTCTATCTGCTTAATAGTGAGTATATTCTCAAAAATGGTAGCGGTGCCAATCTTTCAGGGATGCAGATGAGTGATATGAAGATGAGCGGGAGAAGTAAGTAAATTGTGTATAAAAGCCGAATGGGAGGAGATAGGTTGTCGGTCGGATGATAAAAAGGAAGAATTGTTTAAATTGTTAATTTTGTATTTAAGTAGTTGCTTAAATACGCGAATGAGTTATTTTTGCACTTATGAACAATAATTCTTGTATCAGGCAACAGGCGGACATTAAGCAAATCGGTCGTTGCAAAGACAGAATTACAGCCATCAATGGGACGTTTGACTATATATCCAACGGACTTGAGCTGGCAGGTAATAACGTGCGACTTAAAATTCTTTTTCTTCTTTACGAAGAAAAGCAGCTCTGTGTTTGCGATTTGAGTGATATTCTCGGCATGACGATTTCTGCGGTTTCACAACATCTTCGAAAACTCAAAGACAGAAAGATTATTAAAACAGAACGCCGGGCGCAAATTATTTTTAACTCGTTAACAAAGGAGTATGAAGAAATGCTCCTACCATTTTTCAAAATTCTTGATGAAAACAAATAACAAACTAGTCGGTGTAGGATTTTTAACAGCAATAGCTGCTTCACTATGTTGTATAACGCCTGTTTTAGCCATCATAACAGGCTTAAGCGGTAGTCTTGCCTCGACTTTCTCGTGGCTTGACCCTTTCAGACCCTATTTTATTGGCTTAACTGTCTTGGTATTTGGCTTTGCCTGGTATCAGAAACTGAGGCCAAAAAACAAAATGAGCTGCGATTGTGAAGAAAGCGGAAAGCCAAAGTTTATCCAAAGTAAATTCTTTTTGGCGATAATGACGGTTTTCACAGCCCTGATAATGGCATTTCCTTTATATTCCACTATTTTCTATCCTAAGTCAGCAAAACAAGTCATTGTGGTTGACAAATCAGATATTCAGACCGTTGAGTTTAAAATAGGCGGAATGACTTGTTCCGATTGTGAAAATCCTATTCATCACGAATACATAAGCTTTCTGGAATCGTTAAGGCTTCTGTCTCATTTGAGGACGGAAATGCCATCGTAGCAGTCGACAAATCCAAAACGGATATCACCGAAATTGAAAAGCCAATGAATAGTACAGGACACACAGTAACATCAAAAAAAGTAAAATAAAATGGAAATCGTATTACAAACAACCATTACTTGCCCCAACTGTGGACATAAAAAGGAAGAAACAATGACGACAGATGCATGTCAATATTTTTACGAGTGCGAAAGCTGTAAAAAGGTAATAAAACCCTTACAAGGTGACTGCTGCGTCTATTGCAGTTACGGAACCATACAATGTCCGCCGATGCAACAAGATAAAAAATGTTGCTGATCTAACGGGAAGCCATAGCCGCCTTATATAGATTACGCATTTTGCAATAAATTTGCCTCTCCTTTCAATAGTGACAGCTTAGACAGGGGCAATTCATAATAGTTTGAACAGATTTTTTTGTATTGCAATTTCAAAAGGGATTTAGATTAGGCAACACACAATCAATTTGTCTTAAGTGAATAATAGAGACCCATTAGTTATAAAAAGTCCAACAAAACAAGCGAAATAGTCGAAATTATATAATTTTTTCACTAAATCTTGTAACGATTCTTTTTCCAGAGTTCGTATTTTTGTAAAGAATTTAAAAAGAATCTGTATCTTTGATTTTCAAAATAATGGCAAAACAGGTTTTCATATTACTGGTTATTTTTACCGGCTTCTTTTTGGTGCCGAAGTTGTCCTATAGCTGTGTGTCAAAACCGGTTGTAAAAACATCTTGCAGCCAGCAGGGAAAAACCTGTGCTAAAGATAAAACCTGCTGTGGCGACCATCATTCAAAAAAAGATTCAAATGATAATTGTGGAGGCAATTGCCCGCATAATTCCTGTCATTGTCCTGCTTCTAACTTGACCATCGTCCTGCCTCATAAACAGGGTATAGATTACGGCGACTATGGTGCTGAGAAGCAAACGTATTACTCGCCTGGATTTGTCCTATCCCAAGGATTCCACTCTATCTGGCTCCCCCCTAAAATAGGTTAAATTTCTTTGATGACAGCCATAGGTCTGTCCTGTCTAAAGCATGAAATTGCTTTATTATTATTCTTTTATAGAAATTTAAACTTAAAAGTAATGAAACCATTCATTTTTATGGTAGCAATTATTGCTACTACTATCGCTGCATGCAGCAACCCCCAAAAATCAAACGCAAAAACTGTTATATCGTCGCCACAGTCCTCCCCTAAAGAAGCGCCTCAAAACGCAAGCCTCGGAGCAGTCATGACCCATTACCTGCATTTAAAAAATGCATTAGCTTCTGATAACACCAAGGAGGCCGCCACGGCAAGCGCTCAGTTACATACTGCTTTGGCAGAGTTGGGTAAACAACTCCTGAGTTCCGCTCAGAAAAAGGCCTATAGCGATATCTCAGCTGATGCGCTGGAAAATGCTCAGCATATTGCTGACAACGGGGGGAATATCAAACACCAAAGAGAACATTTCCAGGGTCTTAGTGAAGATATTTATGACCTGATAAAGGCCTTTGGAACTTCCCAAACCTTATATAAAGACTATTGTCCCATGGCTAAGGCGACCTGGGTGAGTGAGGTAAAGGATATCAAAAATCCCTACCTGGGCAAGAGCATGCCTACCTGCGGATCGGTAAAAGAAACCATCAGTAAAAAGTAACTCCCAGGCAATGACCAGACTTAAAACCATGATCCTGGGCGGATTAGTGGGTGCATTTGTCATGATACAGTTTATCCAACCTGACCGCAATGATAGCGGTCAGGTTTCTAAACAAAGTTTGACAGCGCTCTACCATGTACCGGATAACGTAACGCAGATTTTACAGCAGTCCTGCGCCAACTGTCATTCCAACAATACGGCGTATCCCTGGTATACCCATGTGCAGCCGGTCGGCTGGTGGATGGCAAGGCATATACGCAAGGGAAAAGCGGAATTAAACCTGGATGAATTTGCCGGGTACTCCGACAGAAGACGTGTCAGTAAGCTCAGGTCCATGAAAAACCAGGTGATGGACGGCGTCATGCCCTTGACATCCTATACCTTAATACATAGGGATGCCCGGCTTTCCAAGGAACAAAAGCAGCAGCTGGTAAGCTGGCTGGATAACACAATAGATAGTCTTAATCAATAGATAAAAAGTATTTTCCAAAATGAAAAATGTATTCACCTTAATAGCACTGTTATGCCTGGGACGTGTCGGCTTCGCACAAGCTTTTGATCGGGGCAATAATGATACTTTTAGGCCGTTCACAAGCTTTGCTGCACCAGTGGCCAGACCCACGCCGCTGGATTCGCCGCCACCCCCTGGTGTTATTTCCAATCTGGAGAAAGACCTCGCCACAAAAACGATAAAAGGGGCCAATTCAGGCATCCATTTTCCTAAGGGAACACCGGGTGTCAAAAGCGTCCGCTATGATTTATATGTGACGGATAGTACGGTCAACTATACAGGCAAAAAACGAAAAGGCATTGCCGTTAATGGCAGCATCCCTGCGCCGACGCTGGTATTCACCATCGGTGATACGGCGCTTATTTATGTTCATAATAATGCGGATGAACCGACCGCTGTACATTGGCATGGAGTACAGTTGCCGGACCGGATGGACGGGGTCCCCTTTCTTACGCAGCAGCCTATACCGCCCCATACCACCCATATTTATAAATTCCCCGTTGTACAGGCGGGCACTTACTGGTATCACAGCCATTTTTCTGTTCAGGAACAAATCGGCCTATATGGCGCCCTGATCTTTAACAAGCGAACAGAACCAGAAATTCCGACCATCCCTGTGGTGCTGAGCGACTGGAGCGATATGAGACCCAAGGAGATAGACCGGAGGCTGCATACGGCAAACGACTGGTTTGCCATCAAAAAAGGCACGGTCCAGAGTTACTCAGAAGCTATAAAAGCGGGTAAATTGGGTGTAAAGTTGACCAATGAATGGAAACGGATGAAGGCGATGGACGTCAGCGATGTCTATTATGAAAGGTTTTTTGTAAACGGGCAAACCGAGGAGCAGTTTCCCCAATTTAAAGCCGGCGATAAGGTTCGGTTACGTATTGTCAACGGCGGCGCCTCTTCCTATTTCTGGCTTAGTTATAGCGGTGGTCAGCTGATGGTGGTGGCTAATGATGGCAATGATGTCATGCCGGTGATGGTGGACAGGATGATCATTGGGCCGGCGGAAACCTACGACGTAGTCGTGACGATTCCAAAGGACATGCAATATGAGTTCCTGGCCACACCCGAAGACCGTACCGGTTCGGCGGGGCTTTGGCTGGGCAGTGGTATGAAAATGGCCGCCAAAAAGCTTCCGAAGCTGAAATACTTTGCAGGCATGAAAATGATGAATGACATGATGAAAATGAATGGGGATATGAAGCCTATGGGCATGAATATGACCCTACAGACTATGGATATGAATAGTGTCATGTATCCGGAAATGGATGAAAAAGCAGGTGACGAAAACATGGGTGGAATGGAAGGTATGAACGGAATGAGTGACGTGGATCACCCAAAGCATCATCAACCACAGTCATCATCCTCCGAGCAGACCTATGTCTGCCCCATGCATCCGGAGGTAACTTCAGATAAGCCTGGTAAATGTCCCAAATGCGGTATGGCTTTAGTCAAAAGAAGGCAAACGGGAATAAGGATATGGCTGCTGGCAGTATAAAGATGAAGGATATGCCGATGAAGGATATGGACGGTGGAAGCCAAGGTAGCGTTAAGGCGGATGGAAAAATGACCTATGTCTGTCCCATGCACCCGGAAGTAACATCGGATAAGCCTGGTAAATGCCCTAAATGCGGTATGGATATGGTGAAAAAGAAGGCAGAAGTAAATATGGATATGGATATGTCTTCTGGTGGCATTACAACGCTGAATTACAATATGCTGGAAGCGCCCAAAAAGACAACGCTGCCCGAAGGTCCCTGGAAAGAACTGAAATTTGAATTGACCGGTAACATGAACCGTTATGTATGGACACTGGACAATAAAACTGTTTCGGAAAGCGATAAAATACTCATCAAGCGTGGAGAAAACATCCGCATCATTTTGCACAATAACTCGATGATGCGCCACCCCATGCACCTGCATGGTCATGATTTTAGGGTACTTAACCAATTCGGTGAAAAGTCCCCCATGAAAAATGTACTGGATATTATGCCGATGGAAACCGATACTTTAGAATTCCACGCATCAGAAAGCGGCGACTGGTTTTTCCATTGTCATATCCTCTATCACATGATGAGTGGGATGGGCCGAGTATTCAGTTATGAAAACAGTCCTGCCAATCCGGAGATTCCTGATCCGGATAAAGCCTATAAAATGCTGAAAAAGGATGACCGGATGTTTCACCTGATGGCCCAAAATGACTTCGCTACCAATGGCAATGACGGTTCCCTGATGTATGCCAATACACGCTGGGCTTTCCAGAGCGAATGGAGATTAGGCTACAACGCCCATCACGGCTATGAAGTGGAGACGCATTTCGGCAGATACCTGGGTAAGATGCAATGGCTTTTTCCATATGTAGGCATTGACTGGCGTTACCGCAAACATTCGGCACATGATAAAAGCCTTTTAGGGCAAGCAAACACCAAAGATGACCGTAAAGTCATTCACGCCGGGTTGCAATATACCTTACCCATGCTACTAGTCCTGGACGCCAGTGTGGATCAAACAGGTTATTTCAGGATTCAGCTGATGCGGGAAGACATTCCACTTACGCCAAGGCTGAGAGCATCCTTTATGGTGAATACAGACAGGGAATATATGGTTGGAGGAAAGTATATCCTGACGAAAAACCTGGGCCTCTCTACCCATTACGACAGCGACATGGGATGGGGAGCCGGGCTTACCATCACTTATTAAACGCAAAAATTCATGAAACATACTTACAAGATAACCGGTATGAGCTGTGACGGCTGTAGGACAAAAGTAGCGCATGCGTTAAATGCCCTTGAAGGCGTTTCAGCAAAGGTCAACTTAGATCCGCCTCATGCGATACTCACGATGGAGCAGCATGTTCCCATCGAAAAATTGCAGCAGGCATTATCTGCTGCGGGCGATTATACGATAGAAATGTTGGGACATGACGAGGGCATTGTTGTAGCCGGGGGCAGGTGCCTGCCCATGGAACGGCCGGTCCACAACTGAACCACCATGCACCTATCCAACATAATAAGTCACATAAGGATGACGATCAGCAGACAGGTCATGGGACATATTATTGCCCCATGCACTGTGAAGGTGATAAAACGTACGACAAACCGGGCAACTGCCCGGTTTGCGGGATGAGCCTGGTGAAAAAGCCTGCATTACAAAAAGTCACCCGGTACAGCTGCCCAATGCATCCCGAGATTATCCGGGACAGCCCGGGTTCATGCCCGATATGCGGGATGGATCTGGTACCCATAAATGGCGGCGAGAAAGAGGAAGATAATACCTATAAAGATCTGCTGCGCAAATTTAAAATTGCCGTACTGTTTACCCTACCCATTTTTCTGATCGCCATGACGGAAATGATACCCGGTAATCCACTATTTAATGTAATGGGCTTAAAGTATTGGAACTGGGTGGAGTTTGCACTGTCCATTCCTGTGGTGTTCTATGCGACCTGGATGTTTTTTGAGCGGGCGGGGCGCTCCATCATCACCTGGAGACTCAATATGTTTACCCTGATTGGTGTCGGTTCCGGTGTCGCCTGGCTGTTCAGCGTGCTTGCCTTGTTACTGCCGGGGATCTTTCCCGATCAGTTTAAGACGCACGCAGGCACGGTGTACGTTTATTTTGAAGCGGCCACGGTTATCCTGACCCTCGTGCTCTTAGGGCAGCTCTTAGAAGCCCGGGCACACGGTAAGACCAATAGTGCCATTAAAGAACTTTTGAAACTGGCACCCAATAGTGCGACTAAAATTGTAGGAAACCAGGAAAGCACGCTGTCCATAGAGGATATTCAAAAAGGAGATCTGCTGCGGGTGAAACCAGGAGAGAAAATACCTGTGGACGGAAGTATTAAAGTTGGAGCAGTCACCATTGATGAATCCATGATCTCCGGAGAACCCATTGCGGTGGATAAACAGGCGGGCGATAAAGTAAGCGCGGGTACGATAAACGGCAATAAGACCTTTACAATGCTGGCGGAAAAAGTAGGTGCTGACACACTGCTCTCGCAGATTATTGAGATGGTGCATACTGCCAGCCGCTCCAAAGCACCAATCCAGAAACTGGCCGACAAGATTTCCGGCTACTTTGTGCCGATCGTCGTTGTCATTGCACTGATCACTTTTACGCTCTGGGCTATTTATGGGCCTGATCCGGCCTATGTTTATGGTTTTGTCAATGCCATAGCGGTACTGATTATTGCCTGTCCCTGTGCATTGGGGCTGGCCACGCCCATGTCGGTCATGGTGGGTGTCGGCAAAGGCGCTAAATCAGGTATTCTCATCAAAGATGCTGAAGTACTTGAAAAAATGAACAAGATCGATGTACTCGTAATTGATAAGACGGGTACCATTACCGAAGGCAAGCCCTCAGTGGAGAAAATGGTCAGTACAAGCGCTCAATACGCGGAAAAAGAGATGCTTCAAATGATCGTGGCCCTCAATAGTAGCAGCGAACATCCTTTAGCCGAGGCAACACTTAAATACGGCAAAGAAAAAGCCGTGCAGGCAAAGGCCGTTGACAAATTTGAAGCGGTCACGGGTAAAGGCGTTATAGGGGAATATGAAGGCCAGTCCCTGGCGCTGGGCAATGAGAAACTAATGGAGCAGGTAGGTGCGGTCATTGCGGCCGGGCTATTGGAGCAGGTTACCCACGAACAAAAGCAGGGGAAAACGGTTTCCTATTTGGCGGTAGGAAACGCCGCTGTCGGTTATATCGTGATTTCAGATAAGATCAAACAAACAAGTGCGGAGGCCATTCACAGATTACAGGAAGAAGGGATGGAGGTTATCATGTTTACCGGTGATAATGAAGCAACGGCAAAGGCGGTGAGTGACACGCTGCATCTTAATGGATACAAAGCGCAGATGCTGCCGGAAAATAAACTGGAGGAGATCAAGCGCCTCCAGGCACAGGGCAAAAAAGTGGCGATGGCAGGAGACGGCATAAACGATGCGCCCGCGCTGGCGCAGGCGGATATAGGCATTGCCATGGGTACCGGGACTGGAGTAGCCATTGAAAGCGCCGCTATCACCTTGGTAAAGGGTGATTTGAATGGAATAGCCAAGGCTCGGTTATTGAGCCATAAGGTGATGCGCAACATCAAGGAAAACTTGTGGTTCGCCCTGGGATATAACGTCTTGGGGGTCCCCATTGCAGCCGGGGTGCTCTATCCTTTTTTCGGTGTTTTGCTGTCTCCCATGATCGCGGCCCTGGCCATGAGTTTTAGTTCCGTTTCAGTTATCCTGAATGCACTTCGGCTAAGAAGTGCCAAGATTGATTTTAGTAGTTAGATATATTAGATTAAAAACCTTAAAATTAAATATATGCTTTTTTACAAAATCTGGCATTTGATAGCGGATAAAACTATTGCGCCCAAAATCAGGGGATCCATATAAGGCCAATAGGCCGCCTATGAGCCAGAGGTTTTTGGTCAATGCAAAGCCTGTATATGTGATTAAAAAATAACAAAGGAAATCAGCAAGATATTTTTGCGGCCAAATTTATCGGACAGATGGCCGGAGGGATAAGAGATCAGCGCAGCCAGCAGGTTAAAGGCTGCATAGATAAGAATCGTATCTTTAAAGGACACGCCAAGGTCTTTTGTTTGCAAAATAAGAAAGGCATAGTAGTATGTCTAACATCATTTCGGGAGTGCCTGGGCATAACGTAAAAAATGTGATCATTCATGATGTTATGCTAATTAACCATTCTAAAGGAGTGGTAATTAAGAATTTGGATAAGATACCGGAAAATTTAAAAGGGTATCCTGAAAACAGGATGTTTGGGCAAGAACTGCCCGCCTCTGGTTTTTACATTCGTCATGCAGAAAATATTAAACTTGAAAATATTTCTTTGCAATGTGCGTTCGGAGAGCATAGGCCATTTCTTGTGGCAGATGAGGTAAAGATGCTTCAGTTGGATGATGCGGGAATAACTAAGACAGACAGCACAGTTTATTCGACAGTTTTCAGGCTGCGGAATGTGAATCAAGTAGCAATAACACCGCCCTTTTTCTTGCCAGAATATAAAACGTTGATTCAGGTAGAAGGGAATGGCACAAAAGATATAAACTTATATATGAAGGAGAAGATTGAGAAATATAAGCTTATCACGTACAGCAATGATATAAAAGAAAGAAATTTATTGACGGTATTTCCATGATTTGGAAAAATATCTGAATCATTTTGAAATATTAGTGTCTAGCGATCCGAAATGGTTTTATAAATTTGAAATAGAATTTTAATTTGGCGAAGTTTTCTCCGTTAATAAAGAAGAGTTTAATACAGATAAATTCTTATCATGAATGGTGTATAAAGGCGTTTCTTCTTTGTTAAGAAAACAGTTGCTCTAATTTTATGATACGGACTGGAAATTGAAACTGTATCATTATTTTTATCCCGCGCTATATTGACAAAAAAGATGGGTAAGTATCCCTTCTATTTTTATCACTTCTTGGGTTTATAATAATTTTTATTTTTCCCGTCGGTCATCCAAAAGTTAAATTGATCCCTAATGCCAATCAGTGTGCCATTCTGGACTCTTAGTTCCCCGACCTGCACGTAAGCCGGGCGTTTTCCGTTGGGCTGGGTAAAGTAAAAAATGTATGCTGTACTGTCATGGTTTAGTGTCACGACGTCGCCATGAGAAGCATGGGCATTGTCAAAAGACTTTGTTCCCTTATTTCCAAGAATAAGACCTTGTTTATCCCAGTGTTCAGCATCTTTTGAACGATAAATTCTCATGCCATGCCATTCGTCTGTCAATAACCAGTAATAGTTTTTATAATTAAAAATAATGGGGCCTTCTTGTTGGCTCGTGATGACTGGATTGGTCGATGTCTTCCAGTGCGTTAAGTCCTTGCTATCTGCACTCATAATATGGCTTTGTCGTTCTTCATCTTTATAAAACATACGCCAATTTCCGTCCGGCATTTTAATAAGAGTTGGATCAATGACATGATCGGAAGTGAGCTTTAATGAGTCTTTATAGTTCCAATCCCATAGGTTTTGAGAAGTATAATGCATAATATGCCGCTTGCCACCCCAGTCATTATGAACCCCTTGATATAAACAACAAACATATGGTAAACGCCATCCTGGTAAACAACATCCGGCGCCCAAAAAGTATTCGTTCCTCGATCAACATCTAAATCTAATGTTCCGCGGTAAACCCAATTATGGCCATGATCTTTGGAAGATGCTATTCCGATTTTTGTGCCATAAACATAGGCTATGTCATTAATATCGGCCACATTAGCACGCCGCTGGGTATAAAGCATCCACCAAGACTTTTCTTCGCGGTTCCAGATCAAAACCGGATCGGTGGAACCTGCGGTCATCGGATCAACATATAACGGAGCGGGAGCTTCATGACGCTTATTATCTTTTGTGTTTTGAGCAAAAGCATAATTTGGAGGCAATAATATTTCTATTATAATATAGAAGGCGAAAAAAATATACTTATTTTGAATTAAGTACTTCATAAATTTGTTTGTATTCAATATAGGGAATTTTGAAATTTATTTTTAGAAGTTTCAATAACGGTTACATGCTACATTTCAGATTATTTTTTTTGTTCCAGGTTTTAAGGGTAGTGATTCAAGATTATTTGCGCCAAACCAAGAGTCAAGAAGTTATGAATGCGTTCTATAGCTATTTTTTCATTTTTACGAAATTTGCCAGTAAATTACTGCATGGGTCCAAATAAAGAGCTTTACAATTCAAAGATAAGGAATTTGAGGGTGCAGAAAATAAGTTCCATTTCTTTAAGGCATTGATTTCGTCTGCTATTTGCTTTTTCAATTGGTCATTGTATCCGTCAATAACTATTAATGTTTAATTCTTGGCGTGAATAGGTTTAATAAGGGATCACCAGGAAGGTGACGCGGAGTCGAATGAAATGAGCCTTCCTGAAAGCAGGCAATGATTCGGACATTTAAATTTTTTTTCTAGGGCTGTAATTAAATTGATTTTAAATATTCATGTATTTCGGTACCTATCGCTATACCTTTTATCGCTAAATCTATATTTGTATGAGCGGAAATGGAGCTGTACATTCTTGCCTTTTTATCTACCTGACCGCATACATCAATTAATATAGGTTCTACGATGTCCAAATATCTTTACTTGGCTATTTAACAACCTGCATATTTCCGTGGCTATAGAGCCACGTGCATATGTCCTTACTCAATTAATATTGGGTGCTGGTACAAAGAAATGCAGATATATACGGCATTTTAAACCTGCCTCGTTTTGGCATCCTGTGGCAGTCTATGGCATCGACCAATTGCGCAATACTTTGGGAATGTTGTCCTTATTTTGTAAGCGGCACCATTGCAACGGAAAATAGAAGGTCATTACACCGAACAGACAACAGATGGAACAGTTGAAATCCGTTTTTCCCTACTTTATTTAATCCGTTCCGGATGGCGGATTTTCTGTTCACCAGAACAGAGCAAGTTGTGTTTTGAGCTGCTCAAAATAAATTCCGCAGCTCAAAACAACTTGTCCTGTTCTGGGCACTGAAAGCTTTGTAATTCATTGATTTACAAAGCTTTTTTTATTATATGCCTTTTGTTGTCCTTTCTGGCGCATCTAGTGAGATCTCTGCCACCACAAGTTCGGATGCTACAAACACTAGTAAAGGCGAAGCGCCGTCAAGAGGAAAGTGATTAGCAGCATACAAAGAGACTGGTTCTTGTACTAATCTCCATGAAAGTGGAAAAACATATAGTGGAAAAGGTGGACGAAAACGTTCTAAGGAATCAGGGAAAAGAGTTGCAAAGGAAAATAATGATCCTCATGTCGCTACGGATCACACTCAAGCTATGAATAATCGAGAAGCTTTTAAGGACGAAGATGCTCGTATTGAAAAAAATGGAGGGCATGGGAATGCTGAAAGGAATTATAATAAAAGAGCATCTCCTGGAAAACAATATAAAATACAAGATAACCAATAAAATATGTCACTAATTATTGTCGACGGATTTAAGGTATATGATGATCTCAAGGGGAAACCGCAAGACCTCATAATTGAATCTGACCAAATTGATAAGGGAATGGAGTTTTTTCACAAAAATAAATTGCGAGGAATAGTAATTGCGTCGGTTCATGGATATAATCTTAACAATGTAAATTTTCTAAAAGATTATCCATTTATTAAACATATTTCTATATCGAACATTTCAAACATTGAAGGCCTTTATGTACTTAAGCAGTTGGAATCATTATACATATCTGGTGACAAATTAAAAATTGATTTTAAATATTTCCCTAATCTAAAGTATCTCGTAATTGACTGGAGCCCTTCACTTCTAAATATAGATTGCTGTTGGAAATTAGAGTCATTGTCTTTAAATAGATTTAAGCCAGCTGATAAAAATCTAATGCGATTGGCGAATATTAGCCATCTAAGATCCTTAACGATCACGCAATCTCCTATCACTTCTTTAAAAGGATTAGATGATTTTAGACAACTTGAGAAACTTGAAATTAACTACTGTAGTAAATTAGAGGAAATATGCTGTTTGGAAGGGAATAATGAAACCTTGACTGCTTTAATATTTGATCATTGCAAAGCTATAAAAAATCATGAATATGTCCATATTTTCGGAAAGCTAACAATACTCGCATATAACAATTGTGGAAGTATACAATCAATAAAATTCATAAGAGAAATGCCTTCACTTGAAGATTTTAGATTTGTAGGGACGGATATAATAGATGGTGACATAAGCCCATGTTTAGGCTTAAAATATGCCGGATTTTTTGATAAAAAGCATTATTCGCATACCTCAGAGCAGATAAATAAAGGAGCATAATTTGAGGTGTGTCTGGAAGTAACATCTAAAAACTAAAATGACTGAAGTGTATTTGATGTTTATGAAGAGGTAACCAAATTATAATAATAATAATTATTATTATAATGATAATGTTGCGTTATATGCAATGGCCAATACTTAATCTAACAAGATAGTTTTTCAACCCATTATGAGCATTAATATATGATAATATAATAAACTGATTCGTTTTTTTCAGGACGAGACATACAGTTGGACCTCTTCCGGATCATTAAACACTGATAATATGCAAAACACCGTAGCGCACCCTTCGCAGCCAAACACCTTTATTTTAACGGGTCGAAATGAATAAGATTGCGAAAGCAAAGATACGGTTAATGTAAATATTGATTATAATACCCATGAGCGGATACCTTCGGCCTTTAGTCCGAACGGTGATGGCCTGAACGATGTGTTCAGGATTGAAGGGATAACTTACCAGGTTATCAAAAAGTTTGTCATCTACAACAAATTTGGACAGATTGTGTTTTCCACCTACAACAACAACAATGGATGGGACGGCACTCAGAATGGGAAGCCATGCGATATGGGAACCTATTACTATTTAATAAAAGTGGCCTGCCGGACGGTAGCAGCAAGACATATAAAAGAGATATTGCATCGGTCGGGTATGCAACACCAGGGTTAACCATAATAAAAAGGCGGGCGTTTGATATTCGCCTGCCTCTTTCGTGCGCCCGGCATGGTGCAAATATAGGAGGTGAAAGACCTCTATAAGCCCTTGTAAGGGGAATTATGAGTCGAACCCCAAGGGTGTCCCAGGCAACTGGGAATCTGAAGGAAGGCGAAGACAAAACGCTGGCCTGACACACAGGAACCGTATCTGAGGCTACATATCTGGATGATGAGGCGAATAACTCTAAAGTCCTATACTTACACGGAAAGGTATGTGGTATATGCGGCAGGCATAAGCGTGAAAGAAGTGCATCTTACCCGGGAGATCTGCAATCCCGCTAGCGGCAGGAACGCGACGTATTCTGTGCCGGAGCAATTCTGATGGCAACATCAGAGTGAGATAGCTGAAGTCAACAGAAGCCATAGTAAGCCCGAAACGAGCCGGTCGACCATAGGCGGTAACAAAGGAAGGACTCACGAAAGGGACGAAGGGCTGAACCATTAATTAAAGGGAGGGAACTATTATGAAACAACACAAAGAAGTAGAAAAGAAGAGCCCAAAATCTTCATCCACTGAACATGTAAAATCACCGGAATTGAAAGGCGGCTCAATTGGAGCGGATCCTGTTGTTCCCATAACGGACAAAACCAACCCTAAGGGCACTCGATTGATTATGCAGGTTCTTGAAAAGGAAAACTTAAACGTGGCCTATTACAATGTTGTCGGCAACAAAGGGTCTGCGGGTGTGGACGGAATGACGGTTAAGGAACTCAAGCCTTACCTTAAAGAACGCTGGACACGCTTACAATCTGAACTAGAAAGAGGCACATATTGACCGAGACCAATCAAGAAGGTAGAAATACCTAAGCCAGACGGTGGTGTAAGAATGCTAGGCATTCCATCCGTCATCGATAGATTTATCCAACAAGCACTACATCAGGGACTTAGCCCAAAATGGTAAGAGGTATTCTCTGATAACAGTTATGGGTTTCGACCAGGCCGGAGTGCGGCTGACGGTGTATTCAAGTCCCAATCCTACCAAAACGAAGGTTACACCATAGGTGTAGATATGGACTTATCGAAATTCTTCGATGAGATTAATTACAAAAGATTAATGAGCAGAGTAATGGAAAAGACTCCGGGACAATGGGAAATTCATCGATTGATTCACCAATATCAGGTGAGCGGTATATTAACTGTAGGTATTGTTTCTCAATTAGTTAAAGGCGTTCCGTAAGGCTCACCTTTATCTCCACTACTTTCAAACATTGTACTGGATGAATAAGACAAGGAATTAGAGAAATGGAACTTGAAGCATGTGAGGTACGCGGATCATGTTAATATTTATGTCAAGTCCAGACGGAGCGGAGATCGCGTATTCAACTCAATTACCGAATTTCTTGAAAAGAAGATGAAATTAAAATTCATTAAAGAGAAAAGTAAGGTTGACCGTCCGGTCAACCGGAAATTTTTAGGCTTTTCATTTTATTACAAGAAGGGGGGAGTAGGAATACGTGTTGCACCCAAAAGTATCAGTCGTCTTAAGGATAAAATCAGAGAACTATGCAAATATGGGAAAGGGATGAATCTGGAAATTTTTATCCATGAAAAACTCAATCCTTGTTTACGTGGGTGGTTTAACTATTATAAAATTGCTGATATTAAGAGCCTCGGTCACGAGTTAGACCAATGGATACGTCACAGGCTCCGCACTATTATGTGGCGCCAATGGAAATGCAATTGGACCCGCTACGTCAACATGTGTAAAGCAGGCCTATCCAAAACTGAGGCCCGCATGGCAGCTTTCTCAAATAGAGGCCCATGGCATATTGCATGTGGCCTCTCTATGAATGCCGCCTTTTCAATTTCCTATTTTGACAACCTTGGACTATTTTGTTTTAAAGCCCAGTATATGCGCTTCAAACAATTAGTTAATGGAACCGCCGTATACGGATCCGTACGTATGGTGGTGTGAGAGGACAGGTAGCGAACTATTCGCTACCTTACTACTCGATCAAGTACCTTCTTTTTATGCGCACTTATTTTAGTTACAATAATCTACACTTGCAGGGCACTACACTTTCCAATTACTGGTAAAGTCGGTACTGCCAAATGCGCCCTTATAGGTAACGTGGCTGAATACCGAGCCGGTATCCCAGGTATAATTAGACGAGCTTAACGTGGTGGAACCTAACACGAGACTAGGCCTGGCGGAGCAATAATCGCTGCAAAAGCTGTTGTCGTAGCCCAATGTCGATACAGAGAACTGTTTACCGGCCTGCGGGCAGATAGCCGTACCGGAGCCTGTAATCTATACCGCCATAGAACTACTGCACCCTGCTCCACTCCAAGGGGTTAAAGCGCCGTCAAAATAAGCAGTGCCGGTTCCTGACCTGTCAAATGAGTTATAAGAGAATATAAAATCGCGGCTCGCTGTATTATTAAAGCAAGTTGCTTTATCCATCAACAATCCGGAATGTGTTGCTGTGCTTTTCCATGCCGAAAAGACGCTGTTGTAAATCTTACCGGCACTAGCGATTGTAAAATGAACAGCATAGTCGAACTGGCTGTTTACAGTTGTTGGACTACAATAATTCGGCCCTAAAACCGTCAGGTTGCTGATAACTGGTTGAGTTAGCGGGGTTGTCGTTATATCGCTAGTTGTTTGGTTGATGATTTCCAGGTCGTAGGCTGTTCCTGTCGGCATGGCTGTATTTTCAATACGCATTGCGGTTATGAATTGAATATTACCCTGGTAATCATAGGATATAGGGAAGTCTGTGCGTCCGGCGTCGTAGCTTACAATATTGTTCATGTCAACCAGACCGCCGTACATGCCTATTCCGTCATACTTCGAGTTGGTGATCTGCACATGGTCGATAATTGTAGCTGTTCCTACGGAATTCAGGATATGCGCTGATTTTGGAAAGCACATCAGTCGAATAGCCAGCATCTCCAAAGTGTACCTTCACGAATTGGAAGCTGCCGGAGTTGTCCGCATCATTGATGTCATCGCCGGTAATAGTATATGTGCTACTTAAGCGAATTGTCAATGAGTTGCTGTTATTGTTACTTGCTGGTCAGTCGAACACAATCCCGCCCCAGTCTCCGAGCGCGCGAGGGGCCAAAGACTCATCAGAAGTAAAGATGATGGGATCAGTAGAGGTTCCGGTAGTCACCAACTTAGCACCCTTTTCAATCACCAGCCAGGCGCTTTAGCATATTGAATAGCTTTAAAGACCGTTCCTGCCGGTACGGTTAAAACAGCGGGGCTCTTAACCACTACAATCCAGCTAAGCTTGTAGGTATTGGCGGCGTTCAGCGTCATATTGGAGGTAATGTTACCGGACAGGGTAACGAAATTGCAGGCCTGTAGTATTTTTTTTGAAGATTTGCCTGTGCATCAGCCTTTAACCTGGCTGATGGGTCATTTTGTGGCTTGTTACAACCTGCTAATATGAGTAAAGCAAACATCATAGTCAATACTATGTTGTGTCTCATGATAATAGATTTTTTTTGAAGAAATTTCAATATAGGTTTTGTACTACAGGATATGTACCTGTAATTCATTGCTGCCAGCGTCAGGGGGATGTCAGGAGGCAATGCCCGGGCGCAGGTGTGCGCCCATAAAATGAGAAAGCCTAAGTAGCAACATGGGATCATGTTTTAAATGTATCTAAACCGCCAATTATCTCAAAGCAAAACCAATTTGGGTATGAACCCGACGCAGCTATGAGTTTTACAAGCCAAAGCTACAACCCCGAAAAGCAAAACTATACCGTTAAAAACCCCTTTTTTACCGTTATTTAACGGTAAAGTTTTTGGGGAGGTGGTATAATATTTGATAGGAGCTGACATGAAAAAATCAATTTTACATTGACTATCAATGTTATATCATTTGTTCTTCAATAAGGGTCCTGTCAAGAGATTTTTTGCTTCGCTAAACAAGATTCCATTCTATTATACAAGGGCGCTGACTTCGTTTTGGTTAAGTATGCGGAAAAGTTGGTTTGGTTTTGAAAAGGTTTGTATATTAGCGTATTAGCAGTAAGCTTGATGATTGTCCAAGCATAAACCGACAGGCAAGACGATGAAATTTGACAAACATTTTCCGACTGAACAACTTAGACCCTACATCAAATATTTTGTAGTGTCGGAGAATGAATTGGAAAATGAATATAAAGTCCTTCCATCTTCGGGACTTGTTATTGGCTTTCAATATAAAGGACGACTTTCGACCTTAAAAGACAACAAAGAAAGCAAACTAACAACAGCCGGAATAACAGGAATTACTGACAGCTACAAAGTATTCAAAAATTCGGCAAACATCGGAACTATATTAGTTTACTTTACCGAAACAGGTTTTACACATTTCGCTTTACATCCTGCCAACTACCTCTTTAATTTAAGCCTTTCGCTTGACTATATTTTTGACAAAAACAGCGTCATAGAAGTTGAAGAAAAAATAGCAATTGCCAATACAGATAAACAACGGATAAAAATCGTTGAGCAGTTTTTAGTATCCCAGCTCAAAGACATTCAAACAGACAAATTAATTGTTGAAGCGGTTAAACTCATTTACCAAAGCAATGGGACAATCCGCATAAAAGAACTGAACGAAAAACTGTTTATCAGCCAAAGCCCATTTGAAAAGCGGTTTAGGAAAGTAGTAGGAACTACAGCCAAAAAATTTGCTTCCATTGTTCGCTTCAACACAGTTCTTAACAATCTGAACGAAAGCAAAACGCTAACAGAAATTTGTTACGAAAACAATTTCTTCGATCAAGCCCATTTTATCAAAGACTTCAAACAATTTACGGGAAACACACCCGAAAATTTCAAACGCTTCTTGTAGAAAAACGATTTTTTACAATTTTAGGGGTTTCATCGTCGCAACTTTGCATCATAATCTTAATGTAAAGACCGATGGTAAAATCAATTCTAAAATCGACAATCATACTATCCCGTTTAAGCATTATGGTTGCCTGTAATTCAACAAATCGTTTAACAATTAAAAATCAAGAAAAAATGTTTACAGTAGAACAAATCAAAACAGCTCACAGCAAGGTAAAAACAGGTGCAGATTTTCCTGCTTTCATTCAGGACATCAAAAAATTAGGAGTGGCTTATTACGAAACCTTTGTAATGGATGGGCACACCGATTATTATGGAGAAAATGACTATAAGGCCATTTCCCCTGCACGCTATGAACATTTGGTTATTGCTGATACCGTTAATGCAGAACAGTTTAAAAAAAATTGAAGGAACATCAGCATGGCAAAACAGGCTATCCAACTTTCATTAAAATGTGTGCAACATTTGGTATTGAGAAATGGAATGTTTGTATGGATAAAATGACCTGCACTTATTTCGACAAAGCAGGCAATGAAATTTTGGTTGAGGAAATTCCACAAAATTAAAACTATGAAAGATTTACTTTTAAAAGAATGGAACGATGACGCTGTCATCGTTCCATTAGATAAAAATGAACAATTTCAAAGCCAAGGGAATAAATTAAAAGTAATTGTTCCGACCACTTTAACCAATAATTAATTTGGCTTTTATGAAATTGAAATGGAAGCCAATGCAAGGGGTCCGAAATTGCATTACCATAAACAAATGGACGAAACGTTTATAATTCGTGAGGGAAAGTTGACAGTTCTAACAGGTAATGGTGAAATAAAGGTAGAGGCAGGAACTGTAATTCACATTCCAAGACTTTCACTCCACGGTTATAACAACAACTCGAACGGCATTGTGAAAATGACAATGGTGTTCAACCCTGGACTTGACAGAGAGGATTTCTTTAGAAAAATGTATCAGATGCTTGACGAAAGTCCGGATGATTTGTCGGCTTTTCAAAAATTATATCTTGAAAATGACAGCTATTCACTTGACGAAAAGAATATGATACCAATGCTCGGCAAAATAAAATTGGTATAATAGGTATTGCGAATATTCGCAAACGTTTTGTCGCCCATAAATCATTAGACAGATAAATAATCTTGATTTATTAATTTTCTTAACTTTAGCCTAACAGGTAAAGCGGACTCAGGCGCTGCGGGAGCGCAACCTGATAGGAATAGCCTGGCCAACGGTAATATACCGAGCCGTCCTTCGATTTTCGTTGGGCGGCTTATATTATTGTTGCCATGCCTAAAACAACTCATTCTCCACCCGTTTTGCCCATAGTTGAGGTGACGGATTTGGTCTGATGAACCATTACAAACCTAACTCTTGAAAGAAGTTTTTGTCTATTTTTGTGATGGCCTCATTTTTAGCTATTTTCTTACAATAGTCAGAAAAATATAGGGTCATTGCCGGGTCTAACTTAATGGCGAACCAGCTTGCTTCTATCAAGACTTCCCTTAACTTATCATTCGATCGGTTTGTTACACCCTTAAATCCAGTCATAAATGGCCAAAAAGATTTTTTAGTCAGGTGGATAACTTTATTTATTTGTTTCCTCTGTTTTGATATTTGTGGGGATATTGTTGCTTTTTTTGAAATTAAAACCTGACATGCCTCTGTCTATTGTGGTGCAAGGATGGCTGTTGATTGTATTTGGAATTGCACTTTGGTATTTTACCGCTAAGCGTATGAAGCAAAGACGTTGCTTTGATGTACTTCATTTGGTACATGGGTATAGGTTGGATGATATCGAAAAAGTTTTGATGAATAATTTTCGCATTGCACATCTTGAAACTGATCCAGAAAATCAGTTAATTACTGCTTTAACCCGATTTAGTTTACTTTCCTGGGGTGAACAAATTACGATTATTTTTTTGAAGGAAGGAGATATTTTAATCAACAGTAGAACTGTTGGTAACGTGCAGCCTGTAACGATTGTAAAAGATCGTTTGAATATTAAAAGGCTCAAAGCTTTGTTGACTTAAGATCTTCAACAATAAGGGTGAATAATTCAACTCGTTTAAATGACAAGTATGATGCATCATCTATTACTTTTTTTGATAAATCTCCGGCCTGGTAATTTCCATAAGAGTTTCCGGCTTGGCTGGACTTTCAAAGCCGAACTGTCGGTATAGTTCATGCGCATCTTTGGTGGCAAGGGAAATCCTTCTAAGCCCAGCCACCCAGTCTAAATTCATGATATGAGCCATGAGCGCTTTAGAAAGTCCTTTATTTCTGTGTGCTTCCAATATATAAACATCAGCCAGATAAGCGAAAGTGGCATAGTCTGTAACTAGCCTGGCAAAACCAACCTGCTTTTCCTCTTTAAAAATACCCAAACAAAAAGAATTCTTAATAGCGTTATTAACGGTTACAAATGGAATACCCTTAGCCCAATAACTTTCCGTGCTGAGATAGGTATAAATGGCCTCTGTGTCCATATTTTCAAAGCCGGATTTTATGATATATTCTTGACTGGTCATAATTTTCGATTTATATCTATAGCGATAATGCTTGACTCAAAATTAATTTTAATTACTCAAAAAACTGACAACTTTCTAATTAAAAGGCGCTGATACTAACGGACATTTGCTAGAATAAATCGGTTATTAATAGCCCTAGATCAGACTTAGGGTTAATGTTGGTTAACAGAATATTCGATCAAAAAATACGGGTCTGTTAAAAGTCATTTTTGAGGGCTAAACAGTCTGTGCTATTGCCCAGAAAGCGTTAACTTACATCCTGAAAGGAGATTTGGTTTAAAGCTTGTAAATTGGGACTACTTAGAATAAGTTTACAATGAATAATAAACCTGGTCATCATAATGTATATTTTATAGGCAAGTTTATTAACTCAGATTAAGAAATGATAACAGACAGCCATGGGCGGACAATAAATTATTTGCGACTCGCGGTGACAGATAAGTGCAATCTAAGATGCACCTATTGCATGCCTGCGGTCGGACTTAATTGGTTGCCTAAGGCTGAACTCATGACGACTGAAGAGATGTTGCGCATTTCCCGACTACTAATTACAATGGGCGTTGAGAAAATCAGGATCACGGGCGGCGAGCCGTTTGTTAGAAAAGATCTGATGCCCTTTTTAGGTGAGTTGTCCAAAATGCTCGGACACGGTCTGAAGGAAATCACATTAACAACCAATGGATTGCTTACGGAGCCTTATATCCCTGAATTAAAAAAACTAGGTATTCGCTCAGTTAATCTAAGCCTGGATACATTGGATAGGCAGCGCTTTATTGATATTACCAGACGCGACGCATTGCCCCAAGTATTAAACACCCTTGAGAAGTTACTTTTAGCAGGCATAGCCGTTAAAATTAATACAGTTGTTATGGAAGATTGCAATACGCAGGATATTTTACCATTGGTTGCGCTCACGAAATCCATGCCTGTAAGTGTACGGTTTATTGAAGAAATGCCTTTTAATGGCGGTACACATGATATCTCTCTTTCCTGGAACTTTTCTCGTATTATTGAGCATATAAGAGAACAATATCCAGACCTTGCCAAAATGCAAGATCCCATTCATGCAACGGCTTTAAACTATCATATTGAGGGTCATCAAGGGGATATAGGTGTCATTGCAGCCTATACCCGCTCCTTTTGTGGTAGTTGTAACCGGCTTAGAATTACTGCCAAAGGAGGACTCAGGACCTGTTTGTATGGCCAGGGAGTCTTAAACTTGAAAGATTTAATTAGGGCGGGTGCTTCAGATCAAGTGATTGAAAAACAACTATTAAGTGCTGTTCTTAATAAACCCCTGGATGGATGGGAGGCTGAGAAAAATAAGACTAATAACATTATTAAACAGCCGTCCATGGCAACTATAGGAGGATAACTGATGGAAATGGTAAGTGTTGCGCATGCAGAAAATATAATTGGAGACTATAAAAAGGATTATGGACAGAGCAGCTTTCTTTAGCAGAAGCCTTGGGTAGGATACTAGCGGAGGATCTTTTGGCTGATAGAGATTTGCCTCCTTTTAACCGGGCAACGGTAGATGGCATTGCTGTGCAGTCCACAGCTTTGATGACAGGTGTTGATCGTTTCGATGTAGTTGGCGTACAGGCGGCAGGCATGACGCCAATACGCATCACTTCACAAGATCAGTGTGTTGAGATTATGACAGGGGCAGCTGTAGATGGGTCCCTGGACGCTGTGGTGCGCTATGAAGATTGCAAAATTGAAAACGGGAGGGCTACTTTATTGCCAGGATTAATGATTGCCGCCGGTCAGAATATTCATCCAGAGGGAAAAGACAAAAATCGAGGAGATTTGCTTGTAGATAAAAACCGGGTAGTAACAGCGGCTGTTATAGGCCTCGCTGCCTCCATTGGTAAAACATCGTTACTGGTGAAAAAACTGCCCAAAATCGCAGTGATCTCCACCGGCGATGAAATGATCCCCCCTGATCAGTCTCCAACGCCTTATCAATTAAGACGTTCCAATGGTGTGGTGATTCAGGCTGCTTTAGTAAAGTATAAGGTTTCAGTGGACTTGTATCATTTAAACGACGATCCAAAAGAAATTAATGAGGCACTGGAAGGTTATCTGAAAAGTTATGATGTGCTACTTATGACAGGCGGTGTTTCCAAGGGGAAATTTGACTTTGTACCTGAGGCGCTCGAAAAGTTGGGTGTAGTCAAAGGTTTTCATAAGGTACGACAAAGGCCTGGAAAGCCTTTTTGGTTTGGGGGCAGTCAGGCTGAAAAACTGGTCTTTGCATTTCCTGGCAATCCAGTGGCTGTATTTATGTGCCTGCACCGCTATTTTGTACCTTGGTTGAAGCAGTCGTTGGGCATAGATGCGCATTGCTTTTCAATAGCCACATTAACAAAGGATGTTGTTTTTAATGTGCCGCTGCAATATTTTGTTCAAGTAAAGTTGACAATAAATGCCGAGGGCATTTTAATAGCAACCCCCTTTGAGACTAATGGCTCGGGGGATTTCTCAAACCTGGTTTATGCAGATGCCTTTATGGAGCTACCTGTTGGGCCGGGTGTATTTAAAAAAGGAGATAGATTTAAGGTTTGGCGTTATGATTGGTAATTATATGATTTTTCATATTGGTCGTGTAGGAAGAAAATAGGAAATTTGGATGTAAAATCAATCATTGTATACTGGACAATCTAAAATATATTATAAAGAACAATAATCAATATGTCTGAGTTTACACATATCAATGATAAGTCAATGCCGGTAATTGTGGATGTTAGCGAAAAAAAAGTAACCAAACGACTGGCGACGGCCAGAGCGGTTATTGCATTGCCTGAGTCTGTGTTTGATGCGCTGCAACAGGCGGATTTTACGACTAAAAAGGGAGCTGTATTGCAAACGGCAGTTATTGCAGGTATTATGGCGGCAAAAAAGACAGGGGAATTAATACCACTTTGTCACCCGCTGGGTCTGGACAATTGTTCCATAGATATTCAGGCAAATAATAACCAGGAATTGGTGATTAGCTGTACGGCTCTGATCACTGCAAAAACCGGGGTAGAGATGGAAGCGCTGACAGGCGCTTCCATAGCTGCTTTGACAATTTATGATATGTGCAAAGCCTTAAGCCATGATATTGTTATTAAAGAGATTAAACTCATGGAAAAGCAAGGAGGGAAGCATGATTTTAAAAGAGCATAATTTTTCGGACATTAACGGTCTGGTGTTGGCTGGAGGGAAAAGTATACGCATGGGGCGGGCGAAGGATAAAATCCAATTCCATGATAAGCAGCAGCGTTATTATGCGGCCGATTTATTAAAACAATTTTGTTCAAAGGTATTTATCTCCTGCAGACCTGATCAGGTGGGAGATGTGGATATTCAATCTGGATATGAGCCCTTAACGGATACTTTTTTAGGGATGGGCCCTTTAAGTGGCATTTTGTCCGCCTATAGATCAGACCGGGAAAATAAAACAGCCTGGCTGGTGGTGGCCTGCGATTTGCCTTTAATGAGTGCGGATACCCTAAGGTTTTTAATAAAAAATAGAAAATCAGGTCAAATAGCTACCGCTTTTAAAAGTCCACATGACGATTTGCCAGAACCATTAATAACGATCTGGGAGCCGGCTGGATACGCCGTTTTATTAGCTGCATTAGCCAAGGGCATTACCTGCCCTAGAAAAACGCTGATCCAGACTGGAATTGATTTATTAACACCTCCTGATAAAAAGGCGCTGTTAAATGTCAATACACCAGAAGAGGCGGGACAAGCGGTCAGTTTATTGGCGAAGTATCGGGCAAAAGACCTGGATTAGCGCTCGATCAGCCTCGGATTAGTTTGAGTTTGTTTTGTATTAATAAAAATGTATATAGATCTGAATGGCAGAAAATTTTGATAGATATCATTGCCAGATGGCGCTTCCTGGATTTGCAAGGGAGGGGCAAATGCAACTTAAAAATGCCAGGGTTTTAATCGTTGGAGCCGGTGGCCTGGGCTGTCCAGTAGGTCAATACCTCGCTGCAGCTGGTATTGGCTTGATTGGTCTGGCAGATGATGATCTGATCAGTGAATCTAATTTGCATCGGCAAATACTATTTACGCCGCAGGATATTGGCTTGTCAAAAGCTGCGGTTGCGGCTGCTAGACTTCAGTTGCAGAACCCGGGTATTCAGGTGTTGCCTTTACAAATCCGGGTAGATGTGCGTAACATAATGGAGTTATTGGCTGATTATGACCTAGTTGTTGACGGAACCGATAATTTCGAATCGAAATATCTTTTAAACGACGGCTGTGTGATTTTAGGGAAACCCTTGGTCTATGGGCCATTTACCGATATGAAGGCCAGGTAGCCATCTTAAATGTTCCATTGGATAATGGCAGATTTTCAGCTAATTACAGGGATATTTTCCCTGAAATTGCAAACGGGAGTCTGGTGCCTAATTGTTCAGACGGTGGTGTATTGCCAACACTTGCGGGGATGATAGGATGCATGCAGGCCACTGAAGTGCTTAAATATTTTGCCAATAGAAATGCAGTTCTGGCGGACAAGCTTTCTGTGGTGAATATCTTAGATGGCAGTAAGTATCAGGTTTCCTTAAGTAGAAATGAACAAATTCAGATAAACGATTTAGAGGGACATATGATCGTAGAAATTTTAGATTATGAAACGCTACTAAAGGGGAGCTATCAGTTAATCGACGTACGTTCCTTTAAGGAACACGCCGCCTTTAATATAGGGGGGAGCTTTTGCCACTTTCTTCCTTTTCAGGTAATTTAGGTACATTGATGCAAGGGTTGGATGTAGAAAAACCAATTGTTTGTTACTGCACTACTGGCAAAAGAAGCAAAGAGGCCGCGATGATGCTTAAAGAAGCCTATCCGCATGCTCAGGTTTATTCACTGAAGCGGGGTATTCAGCACCTGATGGATGGACAGGCGTGAAGCGCTAATTTAATCACTTTTATTTTGCCGAGGCAAATAGCCTAATTTAATGTTTGATGATTATGTCTTAATTTTACTGAGTTATAGCTTAGTATTTAGGATAAAAAGAAAGTAACATATGACAGCGACAGCGCACCCACAAAATGTATTAGATAACCATGGCACCAATACCATCTTTGCCGTCTGGAATTTTAAAGAGTTGCCAACAGAGGCTATTTCGGCGGCTTTTCAACAAGTTTGTGCCCTGGTGATTAATTTGAACCATTCTGCAAAAGTTCGTTTTCCTGACCATGGTGCCAGTTGCGTTATAGGGATCGGCCCTTTGGCCTGGAACTTGCTGGATTTTCCTCAGCCCGGTCCCGCCGAATTAAATGATTTTGTAGCTATTGAGGGGCGAAGTATACGGCGGTTGCCACCAGAGGAGACCTTCATTTTCATTTAAGGGGCTTAATAGCAGTATTTGCTATGATATGGCCCTGGAGATTTCCAAAATATTGGCACCGGTAGCCGATCCGGTGGAGGAAGTGCATGGTTTTCGGTATTGGGACGGCCGTTCTATATTGGGATTTGTAGATGGTACCGAAAACCCCGAGCAGTACGAACGTGCTTTTTATGGCTTGATAGGTGAGGCAGACCCTGCCTATAAAGGTGGCAGTTATCTTTTTGTTCAAAAGTATATCCATGATTTAAAGGCTTTTAAAGCATTACCACTTGACCAGCAGGAAAAGGTGTTTGGCCGTTACAGGGAAAGTGATGTAGAAATGCCGGACGGCGTAAAACCAGCAAATTCACATTCGGCACTGGCAAATGTTGGCGATGACTTAAAGGTTATTCGGGACAACATGCCCTTTGGCAATATGTCCACCAATGAAATGGGCACTTACTTTATTGCCTATGCGAGCACATTTGATACCGTAAATAAGATGTTGAAAAATATGTTTGTGGGCAGTCCTGCCGGTAATTATGACCGGTTGCTGGATTTTAGCACTGCCGAAACAGGGAGTCTGTTTTTTGTGCCTACCTTAGAGATGCTGGATGCGATGTCTCAGGGAAGTTTTGAAATCAATACGGTGTCCAAGGACGTTACGGAAGGGAACAAGGATAATAAAGACAGTAATCATCAAATAATTTCAGATCCAATTCAGGAGCTGAGCTCTCTTGGAATCGGATCTCTTAAGTCGTAAAATAAATCAGTTATGAATAATTTATATCAGAAGTTAGCCCCTATTTCAGCGGCAGCCTGGGAGCAGATTAATGAAGAAGCCACCCGGACTTTGAAACGATATTTGGCTGCCAGAAAGGTAGTGGATGTGGAAGGTCCCAGCGGGTTTGATCTCTCTGCCAAGGGAACCGGTCATATTAAGTCAATTGCCGCGCCCCAAAAAGATGTGCAAGCGTCTATTCGGGAGGTAAATCCATTGGTAGAACTTCGGGTACCTTTTGAGCTCACCAGAGCCGCCATTGATGATGTTGAAAGAGGCGCAGAGGATAGCGACTGGCAGCCCTTAAAAGACGCTGCTAAAAAGATCGCATATGCGGAAGACCTGGCAGTATTTGAAGGGTATGCTGCTGCAGGCATTACGGGTATTCAGGAAGGTAGCAGTAATAAAGCACTTGTGCTACCTGCCAGTGTAAAAAATTATTCAGACGCAGTCGCACACGCCTTAAGTGAACTTCGGCTGGCGGGTGTTAATGGACCGTACATGCTGGTGATGGGCGCTGAAGCCTACGTTGCAGCCAGTGGAGGCAGCGATGAAGGGTATCCGGTTTTACAACATATCCGGGATCTGGTAGACGGTGACATAGTCTGGGCACCTGCCTTAAAAGGTGCCTATGTTTTGTCCACCAGGGGCGGAGATTTTAAATTAAGTTTGGGACAGGATATCTCTATCGGGTATCTAAGTCATACTGACAGCTCGGTTAAGCTCTATTTGCAAGAGTCCTTTACCTTCCAGTTTTATACTTCAGAGGCTGTTGTGTATTTAGCACCTGCTCAAAATCAATCATAAAAAGAGAGGAAGATGGCGGATACATTTAAAAAGGGAGATCACGTAAAGTGGAATTCAGAGGCCGGCTATGTTACGGGGGTTATCATTAAAGTGCATACCAAGGATTTTGATTATAAGGGGTATACCCACCATGCCTCACCACAGGATCCTCAATATGAGATCAAAAGTGATAAGTCAGCACATATTGCGGCCCATAAGGCAAAGGCATTGACAAAAATATAAAGACTGACCGGCCATAAATATCTTCCTTATTTCGGTTAGGGAGGCAAAACGATCAATAGGTTTGACCTGATAAAGGGAATAGAGGTAAACGATAGCGTTAGTTTTAAATAACGTAAATTAGAGAAGCAAAATATAAGCGAATCCTTTTATTAGGTAAATGCTTGGGTTTTGCTTCTCTTTTTTTGATTTCCAAACACTGCTATAAACAAGTTTGTTATGGAACCTAGGATAGATACAAATCTGAGCATAACCGGTGAACCGGATAAATGGGTGCATTCTGCCTGTATTCTGTGCTCTAATGGGTGTGGTATGGACATCGCTGTTAAAGCTGGTAAAATAGTGGGGGTCCGGGGCATCGTTGACCATCCGGTTAATTTTGGCCATTTAGGGCCGAAGGGTGAGCATGGCTGGGTGGCAAATAATACTAAAAAGCGGGGCACAGTGCCCATGATCCGAAAGGATAAATCCCAGGAGTTGACTCCAGTCAGCTGGGAGGAAGCGATGGATTTTTTTGTTGAAAAGTTCAGGTCAGCCTGGAAGCAAGGCCATCAAAACCTGGGTTGTTACAGCTCTGGTCAGCTGATGGTAGAGAAACTGTATACGCTCGGGAAGATATGGCGTGCAGGGTTAAAATCTGCCAATATCGATGGCAATACCAGGCTTTGCACCGCTCTTCCGCCACTGGGTTAATGGCTAGTTTTGGCTGTGACGGCCCCGTGGCTTCCTATGCGGATATTGATGAAGCAGCACTTTTATGCTTATATGGGCACAATGTTGCCGAAGTGCAAACTGTATTATGGGAGCGGATGCTGACGGCCAAAAAGAAAAACGGTGGCCGTATTATTGTATTTGATCCTCGCAAAACCCCTACGGTAACCCAAGGGGCAGATTTACATATTCAACTCAAGGTGGGAACCAATGTGGCGCTTATGAATGGTATTATCCATCTGTTGATCAAAAATGACTGGATTAATCTGGAATTTGTGGAAAGGCATACTGTGGGCTTTAAGGCGTTAAAATAAATGACAGATGATTATACGCCAGAAAAGGTTGCTGGAATCTGTGAAATACCCGAGCAGGATTTATTGACAGCGGTACAGTGGATGGCGAATACCCCTAAAATGGTCTCTACGGTTTTGCAGGGATTTTATCAGAGTGTAGAGGCGACAGCCGCCTATTCTTTGGTTAATTCAGTGCATTTGATTTTAGGCGCGATTGGCAAACCGGGCGCTGGTCCTTTGCTAATGGCAGGGCAACCTTCTGCGATGTCTAACAGGGAAACAGGCGCCGGCGGTTCCTACCCGGGATATAGAAATCCACATAACGAAGTACAGATGCGGGATCTTTGCGATAAATGGAATATTGCCTATAATGATTTTCATCCAGAAGTGCCTAAAGATATCCTGACCATGATGGAGCAGGCCGAAAGAGGGGAGATTGAATTTATGTGGGTAATGGGTACCAATCCACTGGTAAGTTTACCTAACCAGAATCGCAGCGAGCGCATACTTAAAAGGTTGTTTTTAGTGGTGCAGGATCCATTTATTGACACAGAAACCGTCAGCACAGCAGATATTTATCTGCCGGCTTCTATGTGGGGTGAAAAACAGGGCTGTGTTACCAACGCAGATAGGAGTGTGAACCTGCTCATGCAAGCGGTTGATCCTCCGGGAGAGGCTAGAAGTGATTTTGATATTTTTGTGGAGATCGCTGGTAGGATCGGATTTAAGGATAAGGATGGCGCCCCTTTGATTTCATTTAAAAAGCCAGAGGATGCATTTAATGAGTGGCGTAGGGTCGCCGCCGGCAGGCCCTGTGATTATTCAGGGATGACTTATGATTTACTGCTGGAAATGGGGGCGATACGCTGGCCCTGCAACGAGAAGTATCCTAAAGGTTGTGCCAGGCTTTATGAAAATTTGCATTTTTGGACAGAAGCGGAGCGTTGCCAGACTTATGGCGTAGATTTTTTAACCAGTAGAGTAACAGCCAAAGATGAATACATAGATCCCAAAGGCAAGGCATTTTTGAGGCCGGCGGCCTGGCGGCAGCCGCCAAATCCGGTAACGACTGAATACCCTTATTTATTGATTACGGGCAGGGTGGTCTATCATTTTCATACAAGGACTAAAACGGCCAGATCTAGTGTGCTGAACGGTCACGCGCCAGAACCCTATATTGAAATCCATCCTTTGGATGCTGAGAAAATGCAGATCAGCACGGGAGATCTGGTGGAAGTTTTGTCGCCTAACGGTCGGTGGGAAGGGGTGGCAATGGTTGTTGATACTGTTCGGCCCGGGGATGTTTTTATTCCTTTTCATTACGGAAAAGGTGTACATGCTGCTAATCAGCATACCTGGTATGCCAGAGACGCGGTGAGTCACCAACCGCACTTAAAGTCTTCTCCCGTAGCAGTAAAAAGATTAAGCTTTGGAGCCCCCAGGGCTGGTTACTCGAAAGACTGGAAGAGCTGAATGGACATTCAATAATGCCATTTGCGGCCAGGCAATATGAAGGAACTTTTAACCGGGAGATTTGATAGCACTGTGGAAGTATTTTGCTCCTTAACAGTTTAACAGAGGGTTGGGGTAATTGTCACGCTGGTCCTCTACAGGACGGTCCAGGCAGACAAAATCTTTTTCAATCAGGATACTAACAGGACCTGAGCTCTCCTCAAAACCGACTTTTTGGGTATTATAAAGTTCGTTGGCCATTGGTTGTGGGATTAAGAGCGTAATACGATTCTCTTTAAAATCCACCAGGAGCTTTGACAAGTCATGTTGTTTAACAACAAAGGATAAGGTTGTTGTCGTAAATGGCGTATGATCCTCTATTTGGCCATGATTCCAAAGGGTCTGTACTTCTGATATTGTTAGGCGTACTCGAATGCTATTGCCTAAAATTCTGATTTTCATATATTGTTATTTTTTTTTCATTCTCCCCGTTGTTTAACTGTGGGCACTTACCCACACTTCACCATCGGTAAAGACTTCTTTTTTCCAAATCGGTACTGTTTGCTTAAGCGTGTCAATAAGGTATTGACACGCTGCAAAGGCGTCTGCTCTATGTGCTGATCCAACCGCAATAATGACCGCGATGTCCCCTGGTATTAAGATACCCATCCGGTGATGTATGCTAATGTGTTGTATGTTATATTGCCCCAGGGCATTCTCAGCTAAGGCTTTCATTTGCCCCAGGGCCATTGCTTGGTAACATTCATATTCCAGACGCAGCACTTTGCGGCCGGTGGTATTATCCCGTACGGTACCTGTAAAAGTAATCAGGGCGCCACACTGTACCCCGGAAACGGCCTGGATGGCTTCTTGTGTATTTAATGTCGATTCTAATATCTGAATATCTATCATTGTTGTTTAATCATCCTTATGCATCCAAGTAGCCTCATGGTTCAATAACTAGAAATCCTGCATTTGATTTGACTTCTATCCGCCGCTGACAGGGGGAATAATTGCGATTTCATCCTGCGCTTTCAAAAGCGTATCCTCGTTAGCGTATTGCTGATTTACGGCAATCATATAGGACTTTAACCCTGCAAGTGCTGGATAGCTGGTTTCCAGCGTTTTTCTCAGAACGCGGGTATCGGCACCAGGCTCAAGTTCTATCTTTATTTTGCTGGCCTTGACGATATCCTTTGCAATACCAAATGCTAATATGGATACTTCCATGTGGGTGTTTTTGAATGCTAAAGTTAAGAAACTTTAGTCAAGTCCTACATAGCACTATTGGATAGTTATCTCAAATTGTGAGAACTTAATATCAACTTGACTGTTGGTTAAATTGATTAGTCGGATATACCGGGCGTCTTTTGGGTGAGACGGCTGCCAGGTTTGTCCATCTATGCTGTATTGTAATATTAATGAGTTCTTTGTAGGGCTGCATTCAATCCGTGCTTTTTCAACGGACTGATTTGAAAGGATTTGTATGCCTAAATAATCGCCGGGATTAAATTTGAGTACTTCCAGCACCTGACTGAGTTTTAACGCCTGTAATGGCTTGTTGCCTTTGACAATGTCATGTTGAACAGGCAGATTTGTCAAGGCGATGATATTCGTGAAAACCTGGCCTTTAGCCTGATCAGCTATGGCGTCCACTTTAAAACCATTTGCTTTAAACTGCGTTGCAAAATGAAAATAAGATTTTTCTATCCAAGGCAATATGTGACGACCGCCGGTGACAATACCAGGTTGATAAGGGTTTTGGTTATTGTTTTTGTCGATGGATATTAACTCGTTACGTGCCTTTTGTAAACTGGTAAAAAAGAATAGGCCTGTTGTGCGTCCTTGGCCGTTAATAGGTCCGTTAGTGCGGTCGCTGCATTCCCTAGGCTTTTAAAATGCTGTAACCAGGGACGGATTTCGTTTATAAGCACTGTATCCTGGCAGTTTTGCAAAAGATCTGTAGCCGCTGGAGCAAAGGTGGCCAGTGCCCCGCGCAGTGCCTTCATATTGAACTGATTCAGTTCAATGGGAAAGTGATTCATCTGGTCAGTCATGGCCATCAGGCTGTCTATCGTTTGGCTCACATGCCATGATTCGATGCGGCGGTATTGGTGATAGCTGGGCCCAGGATCTGTATTGTTAGCGGCAAAAATTTCGTAGGAACTGGCTGATTTTGGTATTAGTTCAGCAATGGCGCTTTTCCAGGCCGTTTTAGGGTCATAGGCTTTATTATTCCAACAATAGTCCGCTACTGAAAAAAGGGCTACTTTGGACGCTTCTGCCTTATCCATTGGGTTGGAGACAAAACCTGAGATATCATCGTTTAGGTTTTTGTCTAACCCATATACGGGACCAAGCAATAAATGATTGCGTACATAGTCGTTGACTGGAAAGTTCCACCAGACAAAGGCCTTACGTTGAATTCTTTTATTAATCCACTGCTGACCTTCTTTTGTGATATCATGGATGACAGAGTTGCCCGTCCACATAATCTCTATTCTTTTATCCAGTTGGGCACCCAGAATATCTAAATAAGTATTGGGTTTTGGATCTGCCCATAGTTTATTGTACTGAGTAGGGCACATTATAAGCGGTCCGACTCCTTTCTTTTTGTCTACAAATTCCTTTTGGATATAGTTCAGTAACCCGGCCTGTTTCTCCGCCTTTGTCCCTTCTCCTGAAATATCGTCAAAGAAAACGGCAAAATACCTTACGCCTAAATCATACATACTATCAAATTTATGCAACACTGCAAGGCTGTCTTGCTTAGTCCACTTGATGTCTTTGCCGGGATGGATCGCCCAGTAAAAATCGACTTCATTTTCTTTGGCCGTTTGAACAAGCGTTTTTATTCTATTTGCCTGGTCTGTAGGATAAGGTTTTCGCCAGTTGGGGGAGGAGTGGTAAAGATCGTCTTTAGGCCCGTAGATATAGGTATTCATCTTCCAGCGACCGTAATACTTAAGTTGCGATATTCTGTCCTTAAAGCTCCATGGGGTTCCATAAAATCCTTCTACGACACCTCGTCTAGCCACATCGGGAAAATCTTGTATGGTCAGCAAGGACAAAAAGCCAGTTTCCCTGGCCTGGTTAAGGATCTGAGCCAAGGTCTCAGCACCGTAGAATGCACCCCGCTGATCCTTAAAGTGAATACGGATACCCTTTTGGGTTATATAAAGTCTATAACCTTCGGGTTGCTTTATTTGCTTGTCAAGCTTAAACCGGACTGCTATGCCTTGCGTGGATATAAAGGGTGTTAAGACTTTTTGGGCATTGTTTGTAACGGATCCTATTATGTGGATGCCACTATAAGCAATACTGTCATGAAGGCTTATTGTTTTTTGAGCAGTAGGGTATACGATGGGTGACATCGCTGCCCTGCTCCTGGTCGTGGCTCCAGTCGTTTTTGTTGGTCTTACCATTGAACTTTTCAATGGGTTTATCTGCTGTGCAATTAGGGGCAAGGGATAAACGGATAATAAAACTAAACCGGAAAAAACTGAGAAGATAAAATGCCTGATTTTCATGGGGATTTTAGTAATATAAGAATGAATCTTGAATGAATCTTGTTGTAACGAATTGGGCAATATTATACCGCCTTGGCCAATTATAGGCAAAATTTTGCCATTTTGTCGTCTTTGAATCAGAAACTGCACTATAGTTTTAGCGTAAATTATTAACAGGTGGCCTTTAATAATTACTCAATATCCTCCCACCACTTAGTAAATACCTGCTGTTTATTGTCCAGATATACTACCTCACCAATTTTGGGGGTAATTATTACGGATGGTACCTTTTGTTGGTCATTTAAGGCGGTGATCGTTCTAAGGGGTTCATCCCAAGGGTGAACAGATAATTTAAATTTGGAAGAGTGGACGGGGAAAATACGCTTTGCTTTTAAATCCTTTGCAGCTTTTAAGCCTTCTGCCGGAAGCATATGGATGGCCTGCCAGGCCAGGTTGTACTGACCGTTATCAAGTATGGCCAGGTCAAATCCCGGAAATTTCTGACCGAGCGCTTTAAAATGGGTGTCATAGCCGCTGTCGCCGCCAAGATACATCCGAAAATCTGGTGTTTCAAGGACAAAAGACAACCATAGGGTATTATTTCGCTTAAAAGCTCTCCCGGAAAAATGGCGTGTGGGGGCTGTATATAAGGTGATATTACCAGATAAAGCCTCTGATTCATCCCAGTCCTTTTCTTTTATGATTGCCGGATTAAAGCCCCAATATTCAAAGTGCTGACCTACGCCGAGGCCACATACGATGTTTTTGATATTAGGCTTTAGCTGGGTGACGGTTGGGTAGTCTAAGTGGTCATAATGGTCATGGGTGATGACCAGATAATCAATCTGTGGCATATCTGCTGCTCCATAATTATTTGCGCCTGTGAAGGCTTTGTTGGATCCGGTAATGGGAGAAGCGCTGCCGCTAAATACCGGATCAATCAAAAAGCGCTGACCATTTAGTTGAATATAATAGGAGGAATGCCCGAACCATATCAGTATATTATCCTGCAGCGGCAGGGCTTTAAGATCTGTTTTAACAGATGGAATAGGTTGCATTGGTCTTGCGTGGGGATGTTTTTTGAATAAAAAATCATACATCACTCCGCGCATAGAATAGCCTTTTGTTAAATTAGGCGTATCATGTATGTTTTGAAAGGCACCGTTTTTATAATGTGGAGATTGCCTTATCCTTTTTAATCTTTCGCCTTGGGGGGCTTTACCTAATTGTTTTTTGAGCATCTTATGCATTTTTACCTGTAACGAGCGTGTTTGCCACAGGGTAGATTACTTAAGTTTCAAAAATAGCAATAATACCGGTAAAGAATTTTAAAAGCTCAATTATAAGAACTTCTATAGGCCAGGGGGGATTTGCTGGTTTTTGTTTTGAAAAATTTGCTGAATGATTGTGGGTGTTCAAAGCCTAAGTTATAAGCGATTTCACTGATGGTGAGTTCTGTAGATAGCAATTGTTCCTTTGCTCTTTCAATCAGGACTTCGTGGATGTACTGCTGTGCACTGAGCCCGGTGGTACTGCGCAGTAGGTCACTTAGATAACCAGGGGATACATTTAGCTGACTGGCCAGGTATTGGACGGAAGGAAGTCCCTTGCCGGACGTCTCTACTTCTTTAAAATAGCTGTCCAGCATGGCATTCATCTTCTCAACGGTCGTCTTACTGACAGGTTTACGGGTAATAAATTGACGCTTATAAAACCGTTGTGCATAGCTGAAAAATAATTCAAGTTGGGAGATAATGATATCTTGGCTGATCTCATCAATGGGCCGGCCGAGTTCTTCCTCAATATTTCTGAGTAATGCCAGGATAATTCCTTTTTCCTTTTCAGAGAGTAATAATGCTTCGTTCACGGAATAGGAGAAAAAGTTGTATTGTTTGATTTTATTAGCCAGTGGATAGTTCAATAAAAAATCAGGATGAATAAGTATCGTGATTTGTTCTGCCAGACATCCTGCTACGGGAGCCTCCTGCTTCGTTTTATTTTCATTGGATGAGTGCTCCTCTGTATTTTCATGCTGGCTAGCACCGATAATTTGCCTGGGTGCTGCAAAAAATAAGCCACCCTCTAAATAATCAAATTTAGTCCTTCCATAGGGGATCGTTCCGCCCACGTCCACTCGATAAGATATCTTATAAAAGCTGAGCATCTGACTGTGTAATGGCGGTGTTGCATCAAATTTATTATCTACAGCATTGATCAGCGTCATTAGTGGATGTTGCGGTGGCGGAAAGCCTGAGCTGCTAAGTGCCTCAGAAAGTGTTTTAAACCTAAGGGGGGTGGGGTGGCCTCTTTTCATAATTTTTGTTTTTAAAGAGCATTGAATAATGATAGGGCTTGCATTTGCTTAACCCTGAACGCTATCAGCTACTGCTGCCCAGGCCTGCCATGTGGCCAGGCGCTGCTGATAAGCTGCGCTTACCTCGGGCAGATTGTGCCGGCCAAGATTTATCCTTAAAGGGGGCTCATCTGCATCCACTACTTTGAAAATAGCCGGTGGAGTGGCATTCGGATTGCCTTGTTCCAGGCTCTGAAGCTGCTCCATGACCTGCATGCGCAGTGGATCGTATTCACTGAGTGTACTGGTTTGTTTGATTGAATTTGGGCTGCCAAACTCTGTTGCATAGGCGCCCGGTTCAATAATAGTCACTTTAAGCCCAAAGGGTTTTATTTCTGTAGCCAGACTCTCGTGAATGGCCTCAAATGCCCACTTTGAAGAACAGTAATAACCAATGAGCGGATAGGCTAAATGTCCAAGACCGCTGGATACCCCGAGAATGTGTCCATGTCCTTGTTTGCGAAGGTACGGAAGTGCTGCCTGGATAACGCTTACAGTGCCTATTATATTGGTTTCATATAGGGAACGGATGTCCTTTGTGTCAGATTCTTCAATGGTGCCAACCAGGGCATAGCCTGCATTATTGATTAGAATATCGATCCTGCCAAAATGGTCAAAGGCGGCTTGTACAGCTGAACGGACCTGCTCGGTTTTGGTAACATCGAGAGTCAAAAGCAATACATTCTCCCCGTATTTTTCTTTGAGTGGAAGCAGGGAAGCCGTATTTCTGGCAGTGGCGGCCACTTTATCGCCTCTTTCAAGGGCGGCCTCTGCCCAGATCCGCCCAAATCCTCTGGAACTGCCGGTGATAAACCATATTTTTTCCATAATTGCTGGGCTGGCTGTACCCGCTGACTGTGATTGGTTATTGTCCTTTGTCATTTTTAATTTTTTAATGTAAATAAATTAGAAGACAAAGGTCCGAGGCAATCAATACCCGTCGCGTAGTCAAATCAAGGTAATTTGTATCCAGATTGCGGATAGAGGTTATTTGCAGGGCGAATGTTTCCCTTTTTGAAAAGGAAAACAGGGGTGGTTATGTATTATTTGCGTCTGGATACTGGACGCCCAATTGCTGTTTGATCTGATCCATTAATGAAGCTAGCTGCAGGCTGGAAGTGACTGGCCATTTGGTGCTTTGTATAAGTCCTTGATTTAGAGAGGTAGTTACTTCATTGATTTCATATTCAAAGCCGTTGGTAAGTGCCCCCAATTGGACTATTTCCCAGTCTTTATCTTCGGTTTTGAGTTGGTAATGATCGTTCTTATACCAAGGGCATGGGATCATAATCTGTCCTTTTGTGCCAGTGATTTCTGCTGTGATCGGCATCTGATAATGAATGGAACTGCCAATATAAGCTGTCTTATTGTCTGAATACTGTAATACGGCCTGGCAGTCCAGATCGATTTGTGCTTCAGATAACCGGCCGACAGCAGTGATGCTTTCTGGCGTACCTAAAAGTAAGGAGCACAAAAATAGCGGATAGATACCGACATCCAGTAATGAACCACCGCCCAGAGAGGGATTAAATAACCTGCCTGCAGGATCGAAGGGGGCTGGGAACCCGAAGTCTGCTTTGACATATCGGAGCTCGCCCAAAATGCCACTTTGAACATTTTCCAGAATAGAAACCGTCATGGGGATAAACCGGGTCCAAAGGGCTTCCATTAAAAATACCTGCTTATTTTGGGATAAGGTGAGTAAAATCTGGGTCTGTTTGGCGTCAAGTGTAAGCGGTTTTTCTGAAAGGACAGGCTTATTATTTTCCAGGCATGCCTTAGCTAATTCAAAATGGTATGCGTGGGGTGTGGCAATATAGATAACATCTACAAGCGGATCCTGGATCAGGCTTAGATAATCGCTGTAATACTTTTCTGCTTTAAATGTCTGGGCAAAGTCCTGGGCACGGACTTTATCTCTGGAAGCTACGCCGTATAACCTGGAGTCTGTTGTAAGCGCTAAGGCGGATGCGAACTTTTTAGCAATTCTACCTGGTCCAAGTATGCCCCAATTATAAATTTTCTTTGCCATTATGAGTCTGTTTGAAGGAGATTAAATTGGTGTGTAAAAAGTTCATTTTGATATAATGTGCATTTGATTATCAGCTTAATAGGGCTGGCCAATCCATACTGCCCCACCAATGCTGGGCCGGGAGGCACCCGTGTTGCTTAAGACCGTATTTTCTTCCCGCCAGCGCAGTAGGCCAAGCAGCCCCATGATAATGGCTTCTTTGTAATCAATGATCTGCGTATCAGGTAAATTGGTCTGGATACCATAAGGTGCTAAGGCAGCTGATATGCGCTGGACTAAAAATGTATTATGTGCCCCGCCGCCGGTGATCAGTATTTTTTTCTCTGTGTCCAGACTGGAAGCCATGGCGGCCCCCGCAGCGTAGGCTACCTGTGAAGCAATATGCTCCACGACTGTGCGTAGTTTGTCCTGGGTACTTAATATGGCTTGATCCAATAATGGCCGTATAATATTAGAGAAGTACTGATTTGCAAGGCTTTTGGGGCCGACTGCGGCAAAATAGGGCAGTTTATTTAAACTAGATAGTAACTGGGTGTTAACCTGACCAGTGGCCGCAATGGCGCCATCCTTATCATAGGGTTGGCCCTCAAGCATTGCCAAGTAGTTAAGTGCCTGATTGGCTACTGTCACATCAAAAGCCTGAACTTGGTGGTCACTTTGGGCGTTTTGATCACTTTGCTTTTTATGGAAAGAGATATTTGCAATGCCACCCAGATTTAAAAAACTGTTATAATCCGGGAAAAGTAATTGCTCGCCCATGGGAACAAGCGGTGCGCCCTGGCCACCCAGGGCGACATCCAGGGATCGTAGCTGATCAATGACATTTATGCCATTGATTGCGGCAATTGCCGCTGCGGAGCCGATCTGGGTAGTTATTTCTTCTTCGGGTTCATGGAATATAGTATGACCATGATTTACAATCAATTGTACCTGGTGATCTAGTGTATGCTCCTGAATAAATGCTTTTACTGTGTTTCCCATAAATACGCCCAGATCATGATCCAGTTGTATAAATTGTCTAGGGGTTAAGGTTGCTGCCTCGGCCAGCTGTTTTTTGAGTTCCTGACTGTAGGGTACGCATTTTTGGTGTCTTAAGTCAAATGTCCAGATGCCCCGGATCTCTTCAAAAGAAACAAATGCAATATCCAATCCATCCATAGAAGATCCACTCATCAGTCCAATAGCCCTATATACCATGCTTAAATGATTATCTGTTTAAAGTTGAAGGGCAAAGATAACTATCTATGGATTGAAATCCGTATTTCATAAATATCAATTATCTTAGCCACATGATTAGAAATCTAAGTGAAGAGCATTCGCTGATATCCAATTGGGTGAGCGAGTTACGTGATATTCAGGTACACAGTGATCGTTTAAGATTCCGCAGGAATCTGGAAAGGATCGGTGAGGTAGCCGCTTATGAGATCAGTAAGGAGCTGGCTTGGGTTACCCGTGAGGTACAGACACCTTTGGGGGTGCATTCCAGCAAGGTATTAAAAGAACAGCCAGTTATAGCGACTATTTTAAGAGCAGGTCTGGCCATGCATCAAGGGGTGCTTAATTATTTTGATAAGGCAGACAATACTTTTGTTTCTGCTTACAGAAAGCACAATGAGGATGGCAGTTTTGATATTGTTTTAGATTATGTCAGCAGTCCGTCAATCCAGGACCGGATTTTGATTATTTCTGATCCAATGCTTGCGACGGGAACTTCTCTGGCTAAAACAATAAAAGCCTTGGAACATCTGGGAAAACCAGCCAAAACCTATATTATTGCAGCGATCGCCAGTAAGCAGGGGATTGACTATCTGGAGTCTTCCATTGGAGAGCAGCTGAATCTCTGGTGCGGAGATATCGATGATCAGTTGGATGACAATGGTTATATTGTTCCAGGACTAGGGGATGCCGGAGATCTGGCATTTGGGGAGAAACTGCAACACTAAGCCAAAGATTCAATTTTTAGCATAAGTTTTGTTATGTAACCGCTTTTAGCTATTAATTTTGTTCGGAAATCATATTACAATTAAATGACGCGTCAATCAATCAAACGAATTTTACTCTTCTTATGCATGGCGGTATTGGTTTTTACCACTCAGTCCAAAGCGCAAGATCCTGATAATAATCATTTTATCTATATACAGGCTAAGGCTAAACAGCCTTTTTATGTGATATTGAATAAAAAGGTTTACAGTTCTTCTTCCATAGGATACTTAATTATTCCTAAACTAAAAGACGGCTCTTATGATTTGAGAATCGGATTCCCTCAGGCACAGGCACCTGAACAAAATTTTACTTGTGTGGTAAAAGGGGCAGATGCGGGATATTCACTGGAAAAATCAGATGGTAAACTTGGACTTTTAAATCTGCAAACCAAGCAATTTATTGCTTCCAGTAGCCAGACAACACTTGAAGATCAATATAGTGTAGCCAGTGCTAAGGTAGATGATGCAACTGATAAGGTAAAAGACAAGGCAAATGAAGCCAAGGCGGAAGCAAAAGATACCAATAACGCCTTTAGCGCCATGTTATCTGATGCTGCAAATGATCCAACGCTAGCCTTACCGGTGGAAACACCTAAAGCAACCCTTGGTAAAAAAGAAGATAAAACCTCTACCCAGGTTGATGATTTTGGAAAGGATCCCATAGCGGATAGTAAGGCAATTGTGGAAGCAGTACCTGAAGAGAACCTCAAACCAGCTGAAAACACCGAGGCAGATCTTTCAAAGACCTATGGTGTGATCAAATCTATTCAACAAAGGTCCAAAAAAGGGACGTCAATGACTTTTGTGATGTTTAACAGCCGTTCGACTGATACAGTCGATATCTTAGTACCACATAGTGCAGTGACTGAAAATGAGGAAAAGACAACGGGCATAGCACCCACCCCGATTTCAAAGAAAGAGTCGCTTGCGCTTTTTACCAATACTGAAGCAGATAGTTTCAATATAGGTGAGCAAAATGGTGTCAATGAAAGGAGAGAGGCCCGCAAGAAGAAAAGGGAGGAGAAGAAATTTGTGGATTTAGGTAATTCTGACCAGGAAAATGCGAAAAGTGAGATTAAAGGCGCCGTTAATAACCCATTTTATAACAAGCAAAAGGATGTAAACAGTGATGCGGATGACAGTCAGTCATCAGATATACCTAAGGCAAGAACAGATGCCCAGGTGGCAGTAGACGCAGAGCCATCCAGTCAGGCAAAGGAGACGATCGAATGTGATCCGATCACGGACAAGAACTTCCAGAAAATGCAGAAAAAAATGATTGCGCGAAATAATGATAATGATATGATCGCCATCGTGGATAAATATATTGACGGTAAATGCCTGACTACCAAACAGGTGAAGGCGCTTGGCGGATTGTTTCTTTCTGATGCAGGCCGCTATGCCTTGTTCCATGATACCTATTCTCACGTAAGTGATAAGCAGAATTTTCCGTCTCTGGAAAATCAGTTATTAGACAGTTATTTTAAAAAGCGTTTCCAAAAAATTATTCAATAATACTTAAGGATTACTACTACTACTAATAATAATAATAATAAGAGGCTACACAAATAAGGTGGGTCACAATTGTAATTCTTTAACGACCGTCAAATTGAATGGCTAAATACTTCCTGGAACTTTCTTATATGGGAACCCATTATAGTGGGTTCCAGATACAGCCCAATGTACCCACCATACAAGGAGAATTAGAAAAGGCCATGCAGACCCTGCTCAGACAGCAAATTGAGTTGTCTACCTCTTCAAGAACCGATGCAGGGGTACACGCCCGGCAAAATTTCTTTCATTTTGAGACCGATCTTGTTATTACACAAAAGAATATCTATAACCTGAATGCCATCTTACCCAAGGATATCGCTATTATAGATATTTATAAAATGCAAGATGAGGCCCATAGCAGATTTGATGCACTTGGCCGGTGTTATAAATATTATATATATAATTACAAGGATCCCTTTATGTGGGATAGGGCTGGTATTATCCATTTAAGCTCGATTTAGACCTTTTGAACCAGGCAGCTGAGCTCATTCAACAATACGAGGATTTTACCTCGTTTTCTAAACGCAATACGCAAGTACACACCTATATCTGTCAAATCGGCCAGGCGATCTGGCAAATGGAAGATAATAACCTGGTGTTTACAGTAGAAGCGAATAGATTTTTAAGAGGCATGGTCAGGGCACTGGTGGCAACTATGCTAAAAGTGAGTCGGGGGACGATCAGTTTGCAACAGTTAAGGGAAATTATTGAATCAAAAAACTGTGGCAATGCAGACTTTTCTGCGCCAGCAAAAGGACTGTTTTTACAGCAGGTTAAATATCCCTATAAACTAACAGCCGTCCAATAGAGGTAATATGTTGTATTAAAGCAGCGGAAATCGATGACTTTTTGGTTAAGTCTTAATTTTTTTTCTTCGCTGAAACCCTTATAAACATTGCTACTTCAAAAATAATTTCAGAAAAGATATCAAATAAGTTTGGTAGAGTAAAAATTCCGCTTACCTTTGCAATCCCGAAACGGAAAAAAGCAAACTGAATCGGTCAGCTCTTACGGTAAGATTAGTCTCTAAGCAAATGGTTAACAATAAGTTGTAAGACGTGAGCTGAAAAGAAAAATAAAAAAATCTACTTAAATAAATTTGGTTAGTAAAATAGAGTTTACTACCTTTGCACTCCGCCAGACGGTAAAGATCGTCACTAAAAAAGCGGTGCCAATCTGCTGAGCAGCAGGGCTGTTAACGGAGAGGTTAATAGGAAAAGGGAGCAGGGAATTAACTAGCCGATACGATAAACCGCAGGGTTTATAGTATAGCAAAATAGGGGTAAAGTGGAAACGCTTTATGTCTATAAAGATCTTTGAAAGGAAATTAAAAATAACAGTAAGGAAGACACTACGAAGCGTTGAAAAAGACAACAAATTTTGACGCCTATTTTTCGAGAGAAATTTAGTCAGTTCAAACAATACATTAACAATGGAGAGTTTGATCCTGGCTCAGGATGAACGCTAGCGGCAGGCTTAATACATGCAAGTCGAGGGGTAACAGTGAAATAGCAATATTTTAGCTGACGACCGGCAAACGGGTGCGGAACACGTGCGAAACCTTCCCTTATCTGGGGAATAGCCCGAAGAAATTCGGATTAATACCCCATAATATATCAGAGTGGCATCACTAAGATATTAAAACTCCGGTGGATGAGGATGGTCGCGCGTATGATTAGGTAGTTGGCGGGGTAACGGCCCACCAAGCCTACGATCATTAGCTGATGTGAGAGCATGATCAGCCACACGGGCACTGAGACACGGGCCCGACTCCTACGGGAGGCAGCAGTAAGGAATATTGGTCAATGGACGCAAGTCTGAACCAGCCATGCCGCGTGAAGGATTAAGGTCCTCTGGATTGTAAACTTCTTTTATAGGGGGCGAAACACTTTATATCTATAGAGCTTGACGGTACCCTATGAATAAGCACCGGCTAACTCCGTGCCAGCAGCCGCGGTAATACGGAGGGTGCAAGCGTTATCCGGATTTACTGGGTTTAAAGGGTGCGTAGGCGGACTTGTAAGTCTGAGGTGAAATCTCCGAGCTTAACTCGGAAACTGCCTTGGATACTATAGGTCTTGAATGTCGTTGAGGTCAGCGGAATATGTCATGTAGCGGTGAAATGCTTAGATATGACATAGAACACCTATTGCGAAGGCAGCTGGCTAAGCGAAAATTGACGCTGATGCACGAAAGCGTGGGGATCAAACAGGATTAGATACCCTGGTAGTCCACGCCCTAAACGATGATTACTCGACGTGCGCGATACACAGTGCGCGTCTGAGCGAAAGCATTAAGTAATCCACCTGGGAAGTACGTTCGCAAGAATGAAACTCAAAGGAATTGGCGGGGGTCCGCACAAGCGGTGGAGTATGTGGTTTAATTCGATGATACGCGAGGAACCTTACCTGGGCTAGAATGCGAATGACCGTACCTGAAAGGGTATTTTCTAGCAATAGACATGAAGCAAGGTGCTGCATGGCTGTCGTCAGCTCGTGCCGTGAGGTGTTGGGTTAAGTCCCGCAACGAGCGCAACCCCTATCATTAGTTGCCATCAGGTAAAGCTGGGAACTCTAATGAGACTGCCGTCGTAAGACGCGAGGAAGGAGGGGATGATGTCAAGTCATCATGGCCTTTATGCCCAGGGCTACACACGTACTACAATGGGAGGGACAAAGAGCAGCCACTTGGCGACAAGGCGCGAATCTCAAAAACCCTTTCTCAGTTCGGATCGCAGTCTGCAACTCGACTGCGTGAAGCTGGAATCGCTAGTAATCGTATATCAGCAATGATACGGTGAATACGTTCCCGGACCTTGCACACACCGCCCGTCAAGCCATGAAAGCTGGGTGTACCTAAAGTCGGTAACCGAAAGGAGCTGCCTAGGGTAAAACTGGTAATTGGGGCTAAGTCGTAACAAGGTAGCCGTACCGGAAGGTGCGGCTGGAATACCTCCTTTTTAGAGCGACGCGTCTAAGAGATCTGGTCTTGCGCAAGTAAGTAAAGAGCTCAAAGAAGTATGGTTTGACTTATTGTTATTTTTTTCCTTTTAAAATTATTAGTTCTTTAAAACAGATAGCACTGACGGCCAACTTAAAAAGGCTCAAGATTGGCGACACAGTCTCGTAGCTCAGTTGGTTAGAGCGCTACACTGATAATGTAGAGGTCCCCAGTTCAAATCTGGGCGGGACTACAAAGAATTCGGATGATTTCTGAAGTGCTATGCTGAAAGGTATAGAAATGGGGGGTTAGCTCAGTTGGCTAGAGCATCTGCCTTGCACGCAGAGGGTCATCGGTTCGACTCCGATATCCTCCACATTTTAAAAAAGAGGGATTAAGAGATAAAAGCCGCGCAATTAAAAAGGCGCATAGTTCTTTAAGATAGATTAGATGTGTTACCGGGTTGTTTGATTAAAGGGTTAATCAAAGAAAAACAACAGCGGTGGTGGAATCAGATTCACAACACAAACAGATGTGCTGGAGTAACGGATGGGCTTATCAATAAGTTTTACGTTATGTTGAGAGCAGATAAAGATCTTTGACATATTGGGAAAGCAAAAACAATAAGAGTAACGAGACTCTATAGCGATATAGAGACTCAAACACATAGTGGTGGTAACATCACTACAATTTCTAAATTTTTTAAAGCGAATAAGGGCGCATGGTGGATGCCTAGGGTCTGAGAGGCGAAGAAGGACGTGGTAAGCTGCGATAAGCTGCGGAGAGTTGCACACGAGCGTTATATCCGTAGATTTCCGAATGGGACAACCTGGTATGTTGAAGACATATCACTCTGTAAAGAGAGCCAACCCGAGAACTGAAACATCTAAGTACCGGGAGGAAAAGAAAATAAGACAATGATTCCCTAAGTAGTGGCGAGCGAACAGGGAAGAGCCCAAACCAGTGAGGCGTGCCTCACTGGGGTTGTAGGACTGCATTTAGAAAGTATTATCAAGCAGAAGTATCTGGAAAGTTACATCATAGAAGGTGAAAATCCTGTAAGCGGAAATTAATACGGACGAGCAGTATCCTGAGTAGCGCGGGACCGGAGGAATCTTGCGTGAATCTGCCAGCACCATCTGGTAAGGCTAAATACTCCTCAGACACCGATAGTGAACCAGTACCGTAAGGGAAAGGTGAAAAGTACCCCGAACAGGGGAGTGAAATAGTACCTGAAACCGTGCGCCTACAAGCGGTCGGAGCATCATTAAGATGTGACGGCGTGCCTTTTGCATAATGAGCCTACGAGTTACTCCTCACTGGCGAGGTTAAGTTCTTAAATAACGGAGCCGTAGCGAAAGCGAGTCCGAATAGGGCGTTCAGTCAGTGGGGGTAGACGCGAAACTTTGTGATCTATCCATGGGCAGGTTGAAGTTTTGGTAACACAAAATGGAGGACCGAACCCGTTGACGTTGAAAAGTCTTGGGATGACCTGTGGATAGGGGTGAAAGGCCAATCAAACTGAGAGATAGCTCGTTCTCCCCGAAATGTTTTTAGGAACAGCCTCGGATAAAAAGAAGTGTGTTAGAGGTAGAGCTACTGATTGGGCTAGGGGGCTTCATCGCCTACCAAACCCTGACAAACTCCGAATGCTAACACATATCTCCGGGAGTGAGGCTACGGGCGCTAAGGTCCGTGGCCGAGAGGGAAATAACCCAGATTAGCGACTAAGGTCCCCAATCCACGTCTAAGTTGAATAAACGCGGTGGGACTTCTATAACAGCCAGGATGTTTGCTCGGAAGCAGCAATTCATTTAAAGAGTGCGTAACAGCTCACTGGTCGAGAGGTCCTGCACGGAAAATAATCGGGCATCAAGACGTGAACCGAAGTCCTAAAATTGCACTATGAGTGTATATTGGTAGGGGAGCATTGAAAACTGCGTTGAAGGTGATGGGCGACCATTGCTGGAGTGTTTTCAAAAGAAAATGTAGGCATAAGTAACGATAATTAAAGTGAAAAACTTTAACGCCGAAAGTCTAAGGGTTCCTGATCAACGTTAATCGGATCAGGGTTAGTCTGGTCCTTAGGAAAACCCGAGAGGGGTATCTGATGGAAAGAAGGTTAATATTCCTTCACCTGCATATCAATAAAAGTGACGGATCGCCGTGGCACTTGCGTCCTGACGGAATAGGTCGCTGAGCAGAACCTTCGGGGGAAGCGAAAGTGTAAAAGTGGTTCCAAGAAAAGCGAGATATGCAGCCAGTACCGCAAACCGACACAGGTAGACGGGATGAGTATTCTAAGGCGCTCGGGTGAGCCGTGGAGAAGGAACTAGGCAAATTAATGCTGTAACTTCGGGATAAAGCATACCATAGCGATATGGTCTCAGTAAATAGGTTCAACCAACTGTTTAACAAAAACATAGGGCCCTGCAAAATCGAAAGATGACGTATAGAGCCTGATACCTGCCCGGTGCTGGAAGGTTAAGGAAGGATGTTAGCCTCAGGGCGAAGCTTCTGACTGAAGCCCCAGTAAACGGCGGCCGTAACTATAACGGTCCTAAGGTAGCGAAATTCCTTGTCGGGTAAGTTCCGACCTGCACGAATGGTCTAATGAGTTGAACACTGTCTCCTCCACGAGCCCGGTGAAATTGTAGTATCGGTGAAGATGCCGGTTACCCGCCACGGGACGAAAAGACCCCGTGAACCTTCACTACAACTTTGCATTGATTTTGAGCAACCGATGTGTAGGATAGTTGGGAGACTATGAAGCATGCACGCCAGTGTGTGTGGAGTCAACGTTGAAATACCAACCTTCTGTTGCTTAGAACCTAATCCTGAATAAGGAGACATTGCATGGTGGGTAGTTTGACTGGGGTGGTCGCCTCCTAAAAAGTAACGGAGGCTTGCAAAGGTACCCTCAGTACGGTTGGTAATCGTACATAGAGCGCATTAGTATAAGGGTGCTTGACTGTGAGGCAGACACGCCGAGCAGGGACGAAAGTCGGCTAAAGTGATCCGGTGGTTCTGTATGGAAGGGCCATCGCTCAAAGGATAAAAGGTACTCCGGGGATAACAGGCTGATCTTACCCAAGAGCTCATATCGACGGTAAGGTTTGGCACCTCGATGTCGGTTCGTCACATCCTGGGGCTGGAGAAGGTCCCAAGGGTTGGGCTGTTCGCCCATTAAAGTGGCACGTGAACTGGGTTCAGAACGTCGCAAGACAGTTCGGTCTCTATCTGTGGTGGGCGCTAGTAAATTGAGAGGACATGACCTTAGTACGAGAGGACCGGGTCGTATGTACCGCTGGTGAATCAGTTATGCCGCCAGGTGTAGTGCTGAGTAGCTACGTACAGCCAGGATAAACGCTGAAAGCATCTAAGCGTGAAACCTTCCTCAAGATGAGTTTACTTTTAAGGGTCGTCAGAGACGATGACGTTGATAGGCTATAGATGTAAAGGTGGTAACATCAAAGTCGAGTAGTACTAATTGCCCGTAAGCTTTATTTTTTAAATCTATAAATGCATGGAAATGGTATTTATAGTTGCTCTAAAGTTGAGCTTTTCCAATATGACCTTATTTAAGTGTGTAGCTAATGGTTAAAACCATGAGCTGAAGACAGCACACGACCGATTTATGGTGGTTATTCCGAGGGTCTTCACCTCTTCCCTTACCGAACAGAGAAGTTAAACCCCTCATGGCCGATGGTACTTGGGTATAATCCCTGGGAGAGTAGGTAGCTGCCATATTTATTTAAGAAAGTCTCAATAAGCAATTATTGAGACTTTTTTTATGCCCATATGGGAGGGGCTGAATACCTTTAATTGCCTGAATTACCCTGAAATAGTGCATTTGGAGGTTGTGGCAATTGCGGTATTATTGAATAAACGGCTTTTAAGAAATTAGCCTATAAATTTATTTGTGGTTTAGTCGTGTACTCTTGCCAAAGTTCATCCAAGGTTTTACCGGTGCGTTGCTTCCATATAGAAGCCGTATATTTATTTTCGCGCATGGATCTATCGACCTCTTTTACAAAATCTTTGTCCTTGTATTGGGCTATCCAAAATAAAAATCGCGCAGCGATGCGGTATCCGTATTGGTAATTCATCCCGGACATGACGGGTGGCATTGACCAACCAGATGCTTTATTGCTTAATCCATATAATTGCCTTACATAATCTGCGATACCTTCTGAAAGCCACCGGGGCTGGTAGTTGTTTGCCTGATAATGCTGGACAATGTGCATGGCTTCATGGGTGACGACATCTATGTCTTTTGGATGCTGTGCAAACCATTTAGGTTGAAATCTAATGACATTGTCTACGGTGGCAGAAAGTTCTGGGCAATCCTTATCGATGACAATTATAACGGTCTTATTTGCAGATGGATTAAAGGCAGCCATCTCTTGTGGGTAAACCGTAAAGAACGTCGTAATCATATTTTTTTTCACTTCATCAGGGAAGCCGGCGTAGTTGTTCGCAAAAATGAGTGTTAAGCCATTTTTATTGATGGTATCGCAACTTATAAAATCGCTGGGATTGACCGATACCCAATCGGCCTTTGTATTATATTTTTTTGTTGGACTGTCTGCATTGGTGCTGTTAGCGCTATTATGGTCATTGGATGGTTGATTAATATATGTGCTTAAAACGCCTGCTATGAATTTTGAATGGAAAATGCTTGCATCTCCGGTAAAATAGTCGTTGGGTACTTTTATTTGTCCACTATTGTAAAATTGCAGGGCAAGATTCCCATAGCTTACCAGATCCATTGTAATGCCAGGTTGCCATCCATAGTTGGCTATTAGTGTATGTGCTGCATATTTGCAAAGTGTCTTGAATAAATATATGGTATAGTATTGCTTGGAGATCGTACGGATGGCTGCCTGATGCTTCGTTTCGTAGGTGGCTTTATCGGTAGCCGTCTTTAATGCCGTATAATCTTCCAGAAGAGACCTCTGCTCTGTTGTGAGTGGTGGTTCCAGTTGATGTAGTGGAAGCAATAATGAAGAAAGGGTATCGATACTTATTGCTGATTCATTAAGAAGGGTGGGTGGTATTACCTTACTCAGATATTCTGCCTTTGAATCGGGCTTACGGATGGATTCAATAAAATCAAAATAGGCGGGTGCAATAATAGCGCTGTCGTTATCTGCTGATTTTAAAAAATCAAAATAAGCTTCGGGTATTGTGTCATTTTGTTGCTGATCACCTGAATTGTCACTCCATATTTGCGATGTATAATCCTTGTAATGGAGTAAGGCATTGGCGAATGTATATTGAATATCGTAGTTATTTATTTGCCGGGCAAGCGGACTTATTTTCTTTTCCTGAAATAAGCTGTCTGCATGCGCTTGCACTTCCCTGCGTAAGTTTCCAAGGATGGTTGAATAGACGGCAGCTGAAGGCTTTGAGCTGCCTGCTTTGCCTAATAACAGATCAAAAGGATAGGGTTGAAATTGATTTCTTTTGGCTCTTAATAACTGGATCTCTTGCGCTAACTGCGCTCCCTGACCAGCATAATGTAAATTTTTACCATGGGTTTGTAATAAAGTAATAGATGAACCTGGTAATAGGTATACTTCACCCCGTTGATCTCTATAAGGGAGATTGATTTCAAGTAAAACCGGATTTGTTACAGGAATGGAAAGGTGTAGCAGGCCTTGGTGGTCTACGGGTTTAAAATAAGTGGTTGTCAGCCCTGTTAATAGTTGATGTACCTTAATGGATATCTGTTCTGCATTTGGTGTTAATAGGAAATAATTAAAATAAACAGAATCCTTTTTAAAATGAGAGGATTTGATGCGGGCAAGGTTGTGTTGGATGACGCACTTTGTTTGATCATGGAGACAAACGACTGGTTTGCCGTCTGTAGGCAAGAATTTTAATTGGTCATTTTTCTGGTTAAGTTGCAGGACTGCCTTTTGATTATTGTCATTTGACAAATTAAGGGTGGTTTTATTGTGTTTGTTGCTGATATTATAGTAATGCCAGAATGTATTATTGTAAAATACGCCCCTTTCATATAGGCCGAACATAAAGTTTCCGCCTTCTTTCGTATACCATTCACCAAGCAGTTGCTCAGGCAGTTTTTGATTTTGTTCAACGATTTGCCCGAAAAGGAATGCAGAGGGTATGAACAAAAGAAGTAAGGATGCGCAAATGGATCGCTTCATAAGCTTAATATTTGCATTAAGTTAAAAATTATTTACATGTTGAGGCGAAGTGTTAACAATGTATTAATGGTTTGGTGGTGCTGTTTAGCTAAATAAAAGCCTCCATATACATTAAGTGTCGGCCAGTAAATCAAAATACTCATCATCCTCATTTTTACCACCAAATCCTTTACCTACATCCTTATGAGACTCAATAAACTCGATATAATCAATCCATTTGACCATTTTATATCCCAGTTGATTTTCAATACGCAGTCTGAGGGGAGCCCCATGTTCAATGGTGAGCGGTTTATAGTTCATTTCCCAGGCCAGCAGACTCAAGGGCTTTTTACAATTATCCAGCGTATGGGTATCATAATAAACACCGCCATACAAACCGCTGCCAAAGGAATAAAAGGCAACAGTGGTTACGTTGGCATGGGGTTTAACCAGTTCTATTAACTTAGACATGGGTAAGCCACCCCATTCAGCGATACCAGACCATCCCTGAATACAATGGTGCATGGTGATATTCTGGTCTTTTGCGATCTTTTTGAGCTCATCCATGGATAATTCCATTGGATTTTCTACGAGCCCGGTTATTTTGAGCTTATAATCTTTGAAGTCATTTTTGGCTAGCGCTAGCCAACGCTCGGAGTCCTCAGGGATTTTTCCGTTCGGCCAAAAATAAGGGGATATATCCTTTTTCGTGTAATAACGGGCGGGCTTGAAAGTATTTATGCTGCGGCGCCAGAGATTGCCATTAATATCTGCCTGCAATTTCTGTAATGGTCTGGGGTGGTGCCAGGAAAGCCATAAGGCGATAAAACAACAAAGCACCACAAAAAGGACTATACCGATACCAATATATAATCCCAGATGGCTGGTGGTACTGTCTGTGCCCATGACAATATGATTCATATTGCGGGAGAGGCCAGTGGCGACTACCAGAGATACATGGATCAGAATAAAGACCAAGTAACAAACCATGACCATAAAGTGACCGGACCTGGCGGATTGACGGTTGCCAAATAGCTTTGGATACCAGGGGAATCGGTTAGCGATAGCAGGAGACATGGCCATGCCTGTCAACATGGCCAGCGGCGCTAAAATAAAAACGACGGCAAAATAGGACAGTTGTTGAAGGGCATTATAATGATAAAACCCATTAGGCTCTACCGGAAAATTAAAGGTGGCATAATGCACAAAAACATTCCAGGCATCGGGTAGAACCTGCCAGGAGGTTGGCACCAGTCGCAGCCAGTGATTGGTGAAAAATAAGAAGAAAATGAAGATAATCCCGTTGATGATAAAAAAAGGCACGGTCAGAAAATGCCAAACCCTAGCCAGTCCAACACTGTGCCGATAACCAGGAAGACCTAAAATTGGACTGATATAACGGGCATCTTCCTTTGCTGTCCACATTTTGTCTTTTGGTACTTTAATTGGAGTAAATCGCACCCATTCTGACTCAGGTGAGCATCCATTATTGAAGTAAAGTCGGGGATGGTCTACCAGGATAGAAAGGCCACTTCTGATAATCAAGGAAAGGAACAAAAAATTCACCCAGTGACTAAGTCTTGCCCACGCCGGAAACCCAGGTGTGGCCTCAGAAGGTAAATGTACTAATACTGCCGATGGATCCGGCGGAAGGCCGAAAAATAAATATTGTATCCAGGCCGCGCCCAATGGAATTAGGATAATGGCCCCAAAGATAATCCACATATAGGGCTTAATGACCATGGTGAGTCTTCTGTCTTTGGGATAGAGAACCGCCTGTTCTGCTTTACTTAAGTGACCAATCATACCTTCAGAATTTTATTGTTATTAGACCACCTTGTACCTAAATAGCTATATTTCTGAATAGCGGTTACTCCCTTTAATTATACACCTTGCCTGAGCACCCGCATTTTGTTCGCCTTTAAAAGGGCATATTGCGCCTTGAAAACTTACCACAATTTACAAAAGCTGCGGGGTTTGACAAAAAATATCAAGGAATGCGTAATTTTATTTAACAGGAGCTTCTACTTCCCATTTGGTCAATTGCGGCTATTCCAGACAGTTGTTGTTGGTTGGATCTTGAAGGAGTAGCTTTTTAACCTAATAATTTCAAGATGAAGATTACATATACTGAGATTTACCAGTTTAGTATCCCTATGGTACCCTTTACCATTGCAACGGGCACTATGGAATTTGCCCAAAATGTGCTGATTCGGATTCATACAGATGCGGGATTGATTGGTATCGGGGAATGCTCCGCCTTTCCAATGATTGTAGGAGAAACTCAGCAGACTTGTATCGCTGTAGGTAAAGACCTGGCGAAAATCATAAAAGGGCGTGATCCTTTAGCGATGGTGGATTTACTGGAGGATTTTGATCACTATATTGCAGGTAATACTACTATTAAGAGCGCTTTTGATATGGCGCTTTATGATCTGGCTGCGCAGGCGGCTGGATTACCATTATATGCGTATTTAGGTGGACAGTTAAAGCCCATAACCACAGATATTACAATTGGGATCGACTCCCCTGAAAAAATGGCTGCCCAGGCTTTATTTTTTAAAAACAATAAAGCCAGTATATTAAAGGTCAAAGTAGGTAAGGATCCGGATATGGATATTCAACGGATTGAGGCGATCAGAGCTGTTGCGGGACCGGACATGAAAATTCGCCTCGATGCCAATCAAGGATGGAGTCTCCCGGCAGCTATTGCCGCCCTGGAAGGTATGCAGACACTTGATATTGAGTTTTGTGAACAACCATTGCGCTCCTATAATGATGCCGAGATTAAAGAACTAAAAGCAAAGGTGCAAATACCGATTATGGCCGATGAAAGCTGTTATCATCCTAGAGACGTCAGCGGCTGTGCAAATGCAGGATTTGACTTTATCAATATCAAACTGGCCAAATCAGGGGGCATATATAATGCGCTTCAGATTGCCAGTAGTGCAGCGACGCTGGGTATTCCTTGTATGATGGGCGGCATGCTGGAAAGCAGGGTAGCGCTTACTGCCATGACCCATTTGGTAATGGCTACGGATAATATCAGGTTTTTTGATATGGATACCTGCCTGTTGGGGCACAGCGAGGATCCTGTTTGCAGCGGGGTAAATATACAAGCGTATCAGCTAAGTCTTCCACACCCAGAAAGACCAGGAATTGCAGTGGAAATAGCTCCCGTGTTTTTAAGTAAATGCCAGTCTTGGAAGGTATAAACACTAAAGTGTTGAAAGATGGACTTTCAAAGGCATTGCTAAAAGAGGATAAAAAAATGGCACTGCTGTGTAAAGGCTAAGTTTACACAGCTGTGCCATTAAGCAATAACTTATGAGTTTGTTTATTTTTTAATAAAGTTTGCTTTTTGTTGGTTTAGGCGAATATAATACATCCCTGCTGCTAAATTGGCTATTTGGATTTGGTTTTGACCTTTAATAATGCGGCCGGATCCAACTTGCTTTCCGGTAGCGTCATATATGTAATATTGCCCCACCTCCGCACTGTTTATCTTTATATAATCACTGGCAGGATTTGGGAACAGCGTGAAATTTTGTATTTGCTGAACTAATTTGATCACCTTGCTGTAGCCTGGTTGCCCTTTTTGATCTATTAGTTTCAGGCGGTAATAAGCGGTAGCTTCCTGTTGCGGACAGCTGTATTGGTAAAAGCTATTGTTTCCTGTTGGAAGCGTGGTGGCAATCTGATTAAAAGTGATATTATCTGTACTTTTTCTATTTCAAATTGCTTAAAATTAACCTCTTCCCCTGTTTGCCAATTTAAAGAAGCCTGACCATTTTTGAGTCCGCCCTCAAATTTGATTAATTGGATTGGTGTGGCAAGTGGAATATAGGCTACAGAGCCGCTGCTGAACTCAGATACCTGAAATTCAAGATAAAACAACTTCTGGTATTGTCCGATGATAAAATGACTCAAATCTGCCGTCTCGTTGTTTTCGCTAAAGGTATATTGTTTGTAGTTGGTCGCATTTGATGCATAGGCATCATCACCTTCTACTTTATAGACTCGGATTAAAGGAGCAAAATCCATCCATTCCGAAATGGAATGCGGTAACTTAGTATTTGCAGGCATCTCCGTAATCAAGTCTCTTAGATCGGTTGTATCAATAAAAAAGCGTACGGTGACGGGGTTATTAAAATCCGGATTGGTCAGGGTTACATGCCAGGAGCGGTTTAAACAATGGACTTCTCCTTCAATTCCAAAGGGGCTTTCAAGTGTGGTAGGCTGGCCTGATCCATAATTAGTACTAAGTGAACCTGTAGCTTCAATATTCCCCAGATCCTGTCCATTGGGGTCCACACCTACAATCACAGTATTTTCTGTATTGTTATACAGGTAAATAACACCGCCTGAGGCTGTATCTGCCCGGTTAGACGTTAATTTTTGACCGGGAGTGGCAAAAAACTCAAGTCCTTTGCTTTGGAAAGCGCCCAGGTCGATCTTATTATTTTCCACACGTTGATTGCCTGCCAGATCGGTGGGGTAGAAATTAGCTAAAGAACCCACACTAATGCAAGGACTCGCTGGTTGTAACCTAAAATCACTGTTTTTGGCATCCATAAACATGGGGTCTGTATTATATGGGAGGTCGTCGATCACATCCTGCTCGTCAATAATACCATCTTGATTGAGATCGACCTCATAACCTTTAATGACACTACGATTAATATTCAGGGAGTTGGCAGTCAATTGAGCGATATGACGAGAAGGGGCACCATCCACAATGCTGTTCAGCAGCCTTACTTGGCTGCTGCCAGTACCGTAAGGATCAATGGAGAGTGTGTTACCTTGTGAAAGTTGCGTGCCGAATAATGCGGTTGACATATTGCCATAGAAGGTACAGTTATTTATATCCACTCTACTATTATCAATAAAGATGGCACCGCCTCCGCCATCATTTTACCCAGAGATTTGTTATCCTCAAAAAGGCAATTATAAAAGGCGGTATTGGTATTGGTCAGACATGCAGCCCCCCTGCCCCTGATTCTCCTGTTACATTACCGGCCTGATTTTCTTTAAATACACAGTTAATATAGGAATTACTGGAGCCTTCTTCATACAAGGCGCCGCCATTGTATTCTAAGGTAACTTTATTATTTAGGAACTGGCAATGCTTAATATAGATAGCGCTGGCTTGATTATAGAGTGCACCACCAACGCCGGCCTCATTATCTTCAAAAATACAATCCGTAATGGAAGGGGATACATTAAAGTTAGCCATCGCGCCACCTCTATTCAAATTGAAGCTATTGTACCCTCTGCCTTGGGTGAGGGTAAAGCCATCTAATACCGTAGAGGCAGTCAGGCCATTATTGTAATTTACAATGATAGCTGAGCCATTGCCTTTTATGACGGTTTTAAATTCGTTGTCCAGAAAACGCTGGGAAAAGTCTGTTTCGGTCCCCTTAAATCCTCCAAAGAGTTTAACACCAGCTTTTAGTATAAAAAAACTATCTTGGATAGGTTGAAAAATACCAGCGGCAACAAATATGCTGTCTCCGGCATTTGCCTTGTCTATGGCATAGGCAATATCGCCTGAGGCATCTGCCCAAGAACTGCCACTACCGGACGCATTTTGTCTGACGAACCATTTTCTTTGCGGTTGAAAGTCAATGATTCCATCAAACAGTTCACATAAGCCTCCTCCAGCGGTGGCGATCCATTTATTGTTTTGGGCATCCACCTGGATAGAGCAGATATCATTGGCAGTGAGGCCACCTGTGCCGTAGACAAAAGTTGCCCACTGAGATCCGTCAAAAACACTTACCCCGCCCGTTGTGCCCATCCAGACATTATTATTCTTATCAATAGTTAGCGTCCTGATATTGCCATTAATTAATGGGCTATTGGCGGTGGTAAATTGTTGCCAATTCTTATGCTCAATATTATATTTTAATAATCCATTAGGCGAACTGAGCCAAAGATTGCCAGCAAGATCCATGGTCATAGCCATGATGGATTTAGACATAACGCCCTCTAAGTCTGGCACAATAGAAGTAAAAGCAGTGCCATTAAACTTATAAAGACCTTCATCAATGGTGCCGATCCATAGATTTCCCTGATTATCTGCCAATAGACTTTGAATAAGCCGGGCATTAAAACCATTGCTGAAAGACGGAATTATTGACCACTCATGACCGTCAAATTTACTCAAGCCATGCTGAAAACTTCCAAACCAAAGATTGCCTTGTGCGTCGCAGGCAATACTTGACACATAATTATCTCCAATCTGGCTGTTTCCAGTTGTATAAATCGACCAAGCAGTACCATCAAATTTAATTGCACCGTTTTCTCTTGTGCCAAGCCAGATATTGCCCTCCTTATCCTCTGCAATACAGGTAAAGCCACTGACTGGGAGGGTGGAAGTGTTGCTGTGGTTGTAATGCGTCCAGGTACTTCCGTCATATTTGGAAATATTGGCTGGATCCGTAATCATCCAATGATGCCCATTATGGTCAATAAAATGTTGTATTAGGTGGTTGGAAAGAGGGCCGGGGCCTCTGGTCGTTTCTTTATTGTAAACGACCCAGCTTTGGGTGTCCATTTTGGAAAGCCCTGCCGCTGTAGCTATCCATGCTATTCCATTTTGATCAAAGGCAATACGGTTAACTGTATTGCTGGGCAAACCACTGTTGGCGGTTGTAAAAACTGACCAGGTGCCATTACTCAGTTCAAATAAGCCGTTTTGAGGGCTGCCTGCCCACAGATTACCTTGCGAGTCAATCGCTACGGTAGTTGGCTCTTTGTCTATAGGGGGTAATATACTATTGATATAACTGTAGTATTCAAAGCTTTGGTTACCCACTGAAAATTTACAAATGCCGGCCACGTGCGTCGCCATCCAGATATTACCACTTGCGTCTTCTGTCAGATCATAAATGAAATCGCTTCTCAAGTCGCCATTCGTATTTGCATTGGTATAAGTCACCCAGTTGTGCCCGTCGAATTTACTCAGGCCACCGCCCCAGGTCGCAAACCACATATTGCCAGCATGATCTGTCAGAATCCTACGGATTATATTGCTTTTCAGGCCGCTGTTATTCATATAAATTGTACTAAAATCAGTTCCATCCCATTTAAGGGCACCGCCACCATCAGTACCAAACCAAAGGTTGCCCTGGTGATCCTTTGTCGCTGAAAAAGTCATATTGGATAAGAAAGCACCGTTGGAATTAATATTGTAATTAGTAACAGTCGCATCAATGCGTACAATACCGCCACCATAGGTGGCTAGCCAGGTAGCGCCTTCGTTATCAATAACTACGTCTGAAACGTCGTTGACCAATAGTGGCATATTAGCTGTCGTATAAGATTGCCAGCTACCACCGCTAAACCGACTCGCGCCGCCACCCCAGGTACTACACCAGATGTCGTCCGGACCAGCGACCGTAATGCCTCTGATATCATTAGAGATTAATGCCTGGTAAGGCGAAGGAGACATGAAATGTTGCCAATTTTGTGCTTGTAGTATTGGATAAAGTCCACCAATACACAAAAGAAAAAGTAATAGTTTTTTCATGAGACAGATAATTTAAGTGAGAGAAATAGTACCTCGAATGCCATTTACTGCATTCCCATCCGGAACTATGATTACATAAAGCCAGTTATTGACAGGGCTGATTTAAAAGCAAGGAGATGGTCATTTTGTTTTAATACGACTACCCGCCTTTAGTCTGCCTGAAGTAGTAAAAGTAACTCGGATAACAGGTTTAGAAAATACCCGCTAGAGGGTATTTTTTGGGCGATTTGTCAAGAAAAACGACTTAATACGGATAGGGATGTAGAGGGAATAAAACTAGGGGAAAAGCCATAAAGTGGCTAAAACCAGGTCAGCGTAGGGGTATATTGCAATAAAATTATTTGTCGGATGACAAGGGCAAGCACAAAAAAGCTGTCGGGTACTTATAAGATATACTATAAGTACCCGACAGCCAATGAATCTATTATTAACCTAAATAGTAGTTGTGAATCGTAGCTTTAAAAGCGAAATCAGCAAGTTTACTTACTAAGCTTCTGCAACTTCCACCGGGGCTTCTGAAGGAATTACAGAAACCTTGGTAACATCACCTTTGGTTTTTCTGAATTCAACGATACCGTCAGTCAGTGCGAATAAAGTAAAATCTTTACCAACACCTACATTCTTACCAGAATGGAATTTGGTACCACGCTGACGTACAATGATGTTTCCGGAGATAGCAGGTTGACCACCAAAGATCTTAACACCTAAGCGTTTGCTGCGGGAATCCCGTCCGTTTTTTACACTACCTTCACCTTTCTTATGTGCCATGGTATTATATAATTAAAAAGTTTGTAAATGGTTATATATCAATGATTATGCAATTGCATCAATCTTGATCTTTGTGTACTGAGTTCTGTGACCGTGCTTCTTACGGAAGCCTTTTCTTCTTTTTTGTTTGTAAGCAATTACTTTATCACCTTGTACCAGACTAGTCAGGACTTCAGCCTTTACAACTTTAGTCACATCGGTACCTATAGATAAAGTTCCGTCGGTGCTTACCAGCAGAACGTCTTTAAACTCAACTTTATCACCATTATTTGCAGACAGGTGAGGTACGAAAAGGGTGTCACCTTCCTGTACTCTGAATTGTTGGCCTGCGATTTTTACAACTGCGAACATAACATTAAAAAATTAGGACTGCAAAGGTAGGTATAAAAAGCATATGTCACAAGATTATTGCAAAATAAATTTTCCAGGGTTCTGCTAAATGTCCTGAAAATGCCAAATTTCTGGGAAGTTCACCTATAAAATCGAAAATAAGCCTATAGTTCCGGGTTAAATTTAAATGATTTTACATGCGAAAACCTCCCTACCTGGAAGGCGTGGTTGGCTCCACTGTTTCCACAAAATCTACTAAAACTGTCCTAAAGGTTAAAATCAGGGACAAAATTAATAATAAACCTGGCAATATAATTATAAAGTAAGGATAAAACCGCTAGAGTACAGCACTGGAAATTACTAGGCGGCTAGTAGAAACAATCTTAGCCATTAGAACAATCAGAAAGGTCAGAAAAACAAATAAGGGGCCGTGGGCCCTTATTTTGCTTGTTTTATTTTTTAGAACTTATTAGAATTTATTAGAATTTATTAGTGCTTACTTTTCCATTAACTATTTTATATCCAGGGCTTTATTTACCCTAAATACCAAATCCTGTAAATGGTATTTACTCATTGAATCACTATAACCACCTGCTGCAGTTTCCAATTTGGATTTTAGCGCCATCAGGTGACCTCTGACCAGTGAAGGGACGTCAGATTCTGCATATGCGCCCCTAAAATGGATTGTAACTGGTCATTGACGGCGGATTTATCCGGACTTAAATCCTGGATCAAACCGTCAATATAAGCCTTTTGGAGTGCTCTTCTGCTGAATGAAATGGCCTGATGGGCACTAAGTTCCTTAAACAGGTTACCTTCCACAGCATTCAGCAGCGCTTCAGGCTGGTAAGTTTTGTCACTGCCATAACGCTGACTACAAAAACTGAGCCTTTGGAGTCTTGAAGCCGAAATCAGACTGCCCAAAATCCCTTTTTGCAACCTGTATAAAGTTTCCTCTGTGGCAGGTGTGGAGATCTTATCCAATACAGTGGTATCCAGCAGCCACTGTGGTGTGGTAAATAACTGATCATTTAAAAAGGCCACCGCTTTTGCCTGCATGGCTTTGGGAGTAGGGGTATAGACATCGCCCATCTGCTCAATGCTCTTTGGCGTACTTTCTATCCCGCCAACGTTTTTCAGTACATGGCCCATATAACGGTTAAACTGCCCAATCAGCTGGTTGTACATTTCCCCTAGATTTTTATATAAATCAGCCTCTTCATAAGTCCATTCAGGTAAATTTTTCAGGACGATTTTCAGGTTCTTGATGCCATATTCACTAGCCAGGACATTATCGTCTCCCAGGCACTCACTCTGACTTCTGGGATCATAAGGATCAGTCTCTGTACCAAACCATAATCTTGGATTTTTGGAAAGATTGTCGACAATCCATTTGCTGGTAATCTTATGATCTTCTTTAGGTGTTGCGGCGCCCGTATATGAATAACCCACCTGATAGCCCAGTCATCGTACTCTCCAATCCTGGGGTAAATACCCTTTGGACCAATATGATCCTCCGGCTGGGCGACATAATTAAAGCGGGCATAATCCATAATGGAAGGTGTATGACCATGAGCTTCGACCCATTTTTTGTTGCGTAGCAGTTCAACCGGAACAGTGCTGCTGCTACCAAAATTATGACGCAGGCCTAAGGTATGGCCTATTTCATGAGAAGAGACGAAACGGATCAAATCTCCCATAAGTTCATCATCAAAGACCATTTTGCGGGCTCTTTTATCAATGGGGCCTGCCTGGATCATATACCAGTCATGGACAAGTTTCATGACATTGTGGTACCAACCAATGTGGCTTTCCAGAATCTGACCACTTCTGGGATCATGCACGTTAGGACCATATGCATTTTCAATATCTGAGGCAAAATACCGGATAACTGAGTACCTGGCATCCTCCATACTCATGGTGGTGTCATTTTCCGGCCAAGGCTTGGCGACAATCGCATCCTTAAATCCTGCCTTTTCAAAGGCTTTTGCCCAGTCATTGACACCGGCAATCAGATATGGGCGCCACTTCTTTGGGGTGGCAGGATCTATATAATAGACAATCTGATGTGCCGGGGTAACTAACTGACCGTTTTTCCATTTTGGTAATCTTCCGGTTTAGGTTGTAAGTTCCATCTGACGATAAAGTGTTCATCCTTAACGCGCTGTTGGTCATCTCCGTAACGGGTATACCCATCCGCGAAGTAACCCACCCTCGGATCGAATAACCTGGGCTGCATAGGCGTTTTGGGTAATAACAAGAAGGAATGATTAAATCCGATGGTGACTAGCCCTACGTCGCCGGCTGCATCAAATGCCCGGCTTCTGCGCATGGGTTGACCCGGCTGGTGCGGTGCGGGTTGACTGGTATAGGTCTTGACGGTTTTAATTTCGGTGTTGATCGGATAGGTATGGATGGACTGAATAAAGGAACGATCTTTTAATAAACCACCGATACTCAATCCTTTGCGGGTGCTGGATCTAAAAGAGAGTGCGGGATTATCTCCTAAGAACAAATCATTCACCTCCACGACAACACTATGATTTTTCCCATAAGCCTTGATCGGTAAGGAGGCTAAATAAGGATCCGCGTTGGAATTTATCACAGCTTTGTAGATGGCATTGGTCGAATCTGCCATTGCAATGGTCATTTTTAGCTGCAAATAGATATTTTTATCAGGGCCATTGACAAAACGGACCATTTGCTGATTAACAATTTCCCCGGCATAAACGCCGGCACCTCCCGGCACTTTGTCATAGCGGGTGACCACTAGAATATCCCGATTAAACAGTGAATCGGGTATCTCAAAATACCAATTATTATCCACTTTATGGATGGTAAAGAGTCCGGTTTTGCTAATCGCAGAATCTGGAATTACCTCCTTATATGGTTTGATCGGATCGGGCTTTTCCGGCTTTTTTTTCTCCGGTTTGTGCGTCGAATCCTTTTTAACTACTGATAATGAGTCTTTTGGATGTGGAGGCAGACTGTCTGGTTTTTGGGCAAAGGACAAAGCCGAAAACAGCACGAGTCCTGCCAACATGGGTAGCTTTTTGTGCATTTTGGTTAAAATTAGTTAATACTTGAGCCGTAAAGATAATGGTTGTTTGTTTATGAAATACTATTTTCCAAAAACGGTCAAAACTCCTTAGGGGCGGCTTTAAAGCTCTATAAATGACCTCAATAAAAAGTTAAACAAAAAATGCAAAATCAAAATTTTTTTAAAAAAATCGAAAAAGAATTTGGTCGGTAAAAATAAATATATAATTTGCTCTGCCTTTCTATGGAGTATTCGCAAGTTTAGGGCTAGTTTATTATAATGTAACAAACTAATGTTCTTTATTTAAGAATTTCTTCTTAGTATTGGGGTTATTTAAAAATCATTAAACACAGTTATTCATTAAAAAACAATTTCATCATGGCTGAAATTAAACCAACTGCTCAGGCAGCAGCAAAACACGTTTCTAACGTAAAACCTAAAAAAGCTCTAATGCAATTTCTTGGGTGGCCCCTATTTTGGGGATTGTAATCGGTTACATTATTTGGAGGTTTGTATTAGGTAATCCGGCTAACTTTAATAAACCGGATATGAGCGGTGGCTTTTGGCCTAAACACGAGGATGCCAAGACAGGGTTATCGAGGATGTATGATGGTGGTATCATCGTGCCTGTATTGATTGGTTTATTTTTAATCGTTATCACCTTTTGTATTGAAAGATTTTTGACAATCGCAAAAGCAAGTGGTAAGGGCAATAGCGGAGAATTTATCCGTAATGTACAGTTCAACCTGGCTAATAAAGACGTAGACAAAGCAATCGCGCTTTGTGACAAACAGAAAGGCTCTGTTGGTAACGTAATGAAAGCAGGTCTGGGTAAGTACAAAGAAATGATCACCAACACTGAACTGGATACGGATCAGAAAGTATTGAACATTCAAAAAGAAATCGAAGAAGCAACAGCACTGGAACTGCCTATGCTGGAAAAGAACCTGGTATTCTTGTCCACTATCGCCTCTATCGCCACTTTGGTGGGTCTGTTAGGAACGGTTGTCGGTATGATCACGGCCTTTGCGGCCCTGGCTGCCAGTGAAGGTGGTAGTGCTTCTACACAGCTGTCAAAAGGTATCGCTGAGGCGTTGTATAACACAGCCTTAGGTATCGGTACTTCTGCTGTTTCCATCATCATGTACAACATCTTTACAACTAGAATCGACGGTATCACTTATGGTATCGATGAATCTGGTTTCACTTTGACTCAGAGCTTTGCTTCTATCTATAAATAATCGCTGCTAGTCAGTTGGTTAAGTAAGCCGCGTCGCATAAGCGCAGCCACCTTGGTGGCTGCCATGGGCCGCAGCGAAGACTTTTTTAGAATTTTAATAAAAAAGTTTTATGGAAATTAGATGCATGCAGCATCTATATTAAAGAAGCATTTAAAAAAAATAAAATGGGAAGAGCCAAAGTAAAACGCAAAAGTACGACCGTAGATATGACGGCGATGTGTGACGTTGCGTTTCTTTTGTTGACTTTCTTCATCTTAACGACGAAGTTTAAGCCCGACGAAAAGATACCCATCACCACGCCATCTTCTGTAGCGTCAAAAATAGCTCCGGAGAAGAATTTTATTATGATCTCTTTGGACAAAAATGGGCATGCTTTCTTAAACAGTGACATGGTTCCTGTCAAAGAACAGGCACTGGATTTAATCAACCAGGAACAAAACCTGGGACTTACGCCAGGGGAAATCCACAAATTGGCTACCATGCCAATTATCGGAACCAGTTTCAATAACCTGAAAGCATACAGCAAAATGCCGGTTGCGGCACTCAATGATAAGTTACCGGGGATTCCCATTCAGGATACGGCAAACAATCAGTTGAAAGTCTGGATGAAGGCATTTGTAGCGGTACAGCAGGATCTGGGTACAGATGATCCTAGTGCAAAAATGGCTGTTATTCTCAAAGGAGACAATATGGCCAAGTTCCCAGAGTTTAAAAACGTCATCGCTGCATTGACAGAGAATAACATCCTGCAATTCCAGATGGTGACTAATCCGGAAGGCGTGCCTACCGGATCTGAACTTTGGAAAAAAGCACAGAGTGTAGGTGCAACGACGACACCGGTAAACGGATAAATTAATTATTAAAAAACTTTAAAAGCAATATCCTATGGCAGAAATGGATACCTCGTCGAAAGACACGGGGAAGAAAGGTCCTGGGGTCAAAAAAGGGAAAAAGATGTCCACGAGAGTGGATTTGACCCCCATGGTGGATTTAGGCTTTTTGTTGATTACATTTTTCATGTTTACAACAACGATGAGTCAGCCTACCTCCATGAATCTTAAAATGCCGGACGACAATAAGAATACAAAGGAACAGAATGTAAAACAGTCCGGTGCAATGACCATCTGGTTAGGAGATAAAAACAGACTCTATTACTACGATGGTGAGTTAAAAGCCGATTTGTCCAATGTTCAGGTGTCTGATTACAAGGCCATCCGTAAAGTGATTCTGGATAAAAAAGCAGTGACACCTCCTGACGATCTGTTTATGATCGTTATGCCAGGCAATAAGAGTACTTACAAAACATCATTGATATTCTGGATGAATTCTCCATTGATGTGGTTGAAAGATACGCGCTGGTAAACAAGGTAGATACTGCCTATTCTGCAGATATCAATAAAATGGATGCTATTGCAGATCAGGCTGGAGGACAATAAATAAGCCAGATACATATTGAATTTTATGTATCAGAATTATTAAGGCTTAAAACATTTAAATAAAATTTAAAATGGACGCAAATAAAATATTAAGTTCGAGTGCGCTGGACATCCTGTTTGATGGCAGGAATAAGGAGTACGGGGCTTATGACTTGCGGAAAACATATGCCAAAAGAATACGAATAGCACTACTGGGAACCCTGGCAGTCGTCGTATTATTTGTGGCGGGTATGTTAATCAACCCTAAAAAGGATGAGGCCGCGGCCAAGAAGTATGAAGTGAAGGATGTCACGATTGAAAACTACAAGAAGCCTCCTCCACCAAAGAAAGCCCCACCACCGCCGCCGCCACCAAAGGCAGCGCCTCCTAAGATCGAAATGAAACAGTTTACTGTGCCCAAGGTCGTGAAGGATGAATTGGTGAAACCAGATGAGAAACCCCCTAAACAGGATGAAAAAATCACTGTAGGTCCGGTAACCCAGCATGGTCTTAAAATGGATGGTGCATTAGCAGCACCTCCTGAAGTAAAAGGTATCGGTGGAACCGGTAAAGGCCCTGGAGCGGGTGGTACTGGTGATGGCGACTATAACAAAGAGTTTACCTCTGTACAGGTGGAAGCGAAGTATCCTGGTGGCCCAGCTGCCTGGAAAAAGTATCTGGAAAGAAACCTGCGTAATCAGACACCAGTAGATAATGGAGCGCCTCCGGGCACCTACGCCGTTGTGGTATCCTTCCTGGTTGCTAAAGATGGTACAACTTCTGAAGTAAAAGCCATCTCTGCACCGGATCCTGATTATGGTTGTTCTGCGGAAGCAGTACGTGTAATCGAAAGAAGTGGTAAATGGAATCCCGCAATTCAAAATGGTCGTTCCGTAATTTACCGTGAAAAACAAAAAATCATCTTCCAGGTAGCTGAATAAGAACAGTAATTTTGAGATAATCTAAATACTCAAAATATTCAAATTCGCTCCGGTAAGGAAATGACATATAACGTTTAAAGCCCCGGGCTCAGATCGATAGTTAGCTATCGTCTGAGCCCGGGCTTTTTTTGTACCATAAACTTCTTTGCTGCCTAAAATTGCTGCCTAAAATTGCTATCCAGAATTGCTGTCCAGAATTGCAACTCATAAAACTGTTCAAATCTTATGGAATTTACCCTTATTTAGCATCTATATAGGGAAGGCAGTCCAAGTTTAACTGTAATAATTACTGGATTTAATTGTCATGGCCATGGCAGAGACTTTTACAAGTGTTGGTAAATAATAAGCATTAATCTGTGGCGCATTAACGGATAGGTGTTGTATTTTATGATGATACTATCCGCCTAAGCAACAACACAGGTTTTTGCAGACGGAAATTATTTTTCTAAACGTAAAAAACAACAACTATGGCAGAGTTAAATACAGCCACAAGTAGTGGCGCAGGCAAAATGGATATTAAGGGTAAAAAGGGAGCAGGCGTTAAAAAAGGAAAGAAGATGTCCACCAGAGTGGATCTGACACCCATGGTAGATTTAGGGTTTTTACTCATTACCTTTTTTATGTTTACCACTACCATGACCCGCCTTACTTCTATGAATCTTAAAATGCCAGACGATAATCGTACAACTGAGCAGGATATTAAAAAATCGGGCGCATTAACCATCTGGCTGGGAGATAAAGACCGCCTTTATTTTTATGAGGGAACATTATTACCAGACCTGTCCAATGTGCGGCTATCAGATTACAGGCAGATCCGTCAAAATATCCTGGCTAAAAAAGCTGCGTTGCCAGATAAGGATGATTTGTTTGTAATTATTATGCCGGGCAATAATTCGACCTACAAAAACATTATCGATATGCTGGATGAACTTTCCATCGATAGGGTAGCTCGTTATGCTCTTGTAAATAAAGTAGACCCGGCATACAGCGACTATATTACCAAAATGGATCTGGTGGCTAGTTCAAGCACTGTTACACCTTCAAGTGCGACTGGTAAGAAAGGCGCATTTTAGGGGAGTCGTTGGCTATTATATAGATACCAGTAGAAAGCCTATTTATCCCATTTTTAAAAGAGTTCCAGATTGTTTAATTAGACGCAGACGGTGGTGGCAATGTCAGTAAATGCTAGGCGAAGGATTGTTTATTTGGACTTACAGATGCGTTGTAAAAATCTGCTAAAGCCTCCTGAAATTATTTAAAAAATGACGGCAAAAAACAATCGAGCATACACGGAAAATAATGTAAATTTTTTATGGAAAATACAGGAGCCACGCATCTATATAAGGTAGACCGCACGGGTATTGTAAAGGGATGCTAAGCATGTTTTCAAGGATTATTTTCTTTGAATTTTAGGAGGTGAACTTTATTGTCATGGCCACCGATCAACCGCACCTTCCTGGCGTCGTATACCCACGAATCAGTATCATCAGTATCATCAGTATCATCAGTAGCATCAACGTTATCAACTGTGTCATCAACTGTGTCATCAACTGTGACATGAACTGTGTCATCAAAAGCAGCAGCAATAAAGCAGTTGCCAGCTAGCTTATAAATTAAGCGACCAATAAGGCACTGTCTGCCATTAATCAACTTCTCTGAAGTGCTTCAGCGGTTGATTAGTGATGTGACTCGTATGTCCTATTATGTCATTATATGCCATGTCATGATAGGATAGGATATTATTTGTTTTCTTTTTTTATTCCGATTTATTCACATTTAAAATTTAGTCAAATGAATGCCAAAGAAATTTTGCAGGCCAGTCAACTGGATATCCTCTTTGACGGCAAAAACAAGGCCTACGGCGCATATGCGCTTAGAAAGACTTATCACAAGCGTATTGAACTAGCCATGATGGGAACCGGCCTTGTTGTGTTACTTTTTGTAGGTAGTACATTATTGCCACGCAAAAAAGCAGACGCTTCACCCAAGGTTATGCATGTTGATACCGTACAGCTAAAAGAGTACAAAGCGCCGGAAAAAAAGCCCAAAGTTATCCCGCCCCCGCCAGCTGCAGCGCCCATTAAAATGGAGATGCAGCGCCTGACCGTACCCAAGGTGGTGGATGATCACCTGGTGAAACCAGATGAAATGCCTCCTAAACAGACAGATAATATTAAAGTAGGACCGGTCACCCAACACGGAATAAATGCAGACGGTATGTTGACGGCTCCCCAGAAGTGAAAGGCATAAGCGGTAATGGCAAAGGCCCTGGCGGTACTGGTAACAGTGCGCCTGATTATGAAGGTGAGTTCTTAAGTGTCCAGGTAGAAGCCACCTATCCTGGAGGGGCGGCTAATTGGAAAAAATATCTGGAAAGAGGCTTGCGCAGCCAAGTTGCTGTTGAAAACGGTGCGCCTGTGGGGCTATATACTGTTGTTGTTTCTTTTTTAGTCGCCAAGGATGGGTCTACCTCTGAGGTAAAGGTAGTATCCGCTCCAGACCCGGATTATGGTACCGCCGCCGAAGCGGTCCGAGTTATTGAGCGCAGTGGCAAATGGAATCCGGCCATCCAAAATGGACGGCCAGTCATCTATCGGGAAAAGCAACGCATCACATTCAAGGTAGAATAAGGATCTCCTTAATGATAACTTTTCAGGTGATATTTTGTGGTTGTTTTAGGCTTTATATTTTGATAATTAATGTATTACGAAAAAAAGTGCCGCAAAAAGACAAGCTGTCTATTGAGAAAGATGTCGGCATACATTTATAGGTTAGGAGCTGATGGGCTGAACTGACAGATGCTGATTCAAAGCTAATAGGGATGGTAGGGCTGTAAGGCCTTGCCAACCTTATCAGCCTTGTATATATAGCCAGTTTAGCAAAAGAAAAGACAATTGTAGGTGGATTTATAGGGTGGGTGGTCTGGGAAAAGTGTATTATTTTTGAACAATATAACACCCTTACTGAATGAAAAGTATAGATAAAAAATCTTTGGTCGATAAAATTGAGAAATCCCTGGTAGCACTACTTTCCAGTAAAGAATATACCATCGGAGCCGTTATTCCAAAAGAGATCGAACTTTCTGAAAGGCTCGGTGTAAGCCGAACCGTCGTCCGGGAGGCCCTTTCCAGGTTACGCACACGCGGCATGATCGAATCCCGGAAAAAAAGAGGTGCCATCATTACCAGTCCTGATATCGTCTCTGTGATCGGACAAGGCATGAATCCCGATATGTTGGATCAAAGCACCTTAAAAGATATTTTCGAGATGCGCCTGGCCTTGGAAGTCGGTATGGCAGATTTTATTATAAAACGCGTTACGCCGGAGGATATTAAACAGTTAAGAGCCATTGTTGCGGTGGAAGCACCCAATAAGGCGCCTAACCTATTTGAAATAGACGAAGAGATTGCCTTTCACAGTAAACTCTATGAGATCTGTGATAATAATACCATGAAAGGCTTCCAAAAGTTACTACTTCCTATATTCAATTACGTGCATAGTAATGGCATGCTCGACGATTTACCGGTATATACCAAAGTGGTCACACATGGTGACCTGATTGACCTGATAGAAACCGGATCGGCGGATAAATTGCGCAAAGGCATCCGACAGCATTTAAAAGGTCACTTTAAACGAATATTCAAGTAACGTTTAAAAAAAACGTTTTAAAATGGGTGCCTCGGCTTGTTACCCAGACTGGTTAGCCTTCGCCCAAATCAAATCAGCTACAAGCCGAATACGACCCTTTGGGCAGACCAAGCTACCTTTTTTGATCTTAAAACCGAACCTTATCTTAAAACCAGCCAGTATCTTAAAACCAACTCAAGGACATGTTAGCCCAGCCCCGACATCAATTCAATAAGGATTTTACTGAAGCGCAATACCAGGCGTATTTACAGGTAATTCAAGCAGATTTTCCAGGTGCACTCGATTTTAGGGTAGCGGAATCCCCCGTATTTGTCTCCACCGATTTTTTACATAAAATGCAAGCTACCTGTGATTATATTATAACGCAGGTTAAACAACCGGATTTTTTAGCAAAAACCGGGTCCGCCATACCTAAGGGCCTTCGGGTTCCTGGACCGGAAGGGCGGCCTCATTTTCTGATCTTTGATTTTGGTATTTGCGAAGATCCAAATAGCCCAGGACATTATATCCCGCAACTCGTGGAGATGCAGGGATTCCCGACCTTATTTGCCTATCAGTTAAAGCAGTATCAGGCAGCAGCCGGTTCCTACAAATTACCAGCAGGATTTACTCCTTTTATTAATGATCTGGACGAACAAAAAGTAAAGCAAATTCTTGCGGACCTATTAAAAGGCCAGGAAAACCCGGATAATACGCAGCCCCATACCGTTTTACTGGAATTATTTCCTGAGAAGCAAAAGACCCGGATAGATTTTCTATACACTGAAAAATATTTTGGGATTCCAACCGTCTGCCTGACAGAAATTAGAAAAGTAGGCAATCAATTATTTTACCATAGAAACGGGAAAGATATTTTAATTGAAAGAATCTATAACCGGTTGATTTTTGATGAATTAAGTAATCAGAGCGCAATAGTAAAAAAGCAGGCAGCATTACTGATGCAACCGCTGGATGTCAGCTGGGTAACTCATCCCAATTGGTTTTACCGCCTGAGTAAATTTACGCTGCCATTACTTAATGATCCAGGCATACCTGAGACCCGGTTGCTGTCAGATTTTAATAAGTGGCCAACAGATCTTGAAAATTATGTTCTTAAACCCTTATTTTCCTTTGCCGGCAATGGGGTCGTCATTGATGTGACCAGCGCTGATATTGAGGCTATTGCAAAAGATCAGTATAAAAACTACATATTACAGAAAAAAGTAAACTACGCACCGGCTATTAAGACACCCGACGGACCCGCAAAAGCAGAAATCCGGTTGTTTTATGTCTGGCCGGATGAGCTGGATACGCCTATTGCTATTTGCAACCTGGCCAGGCTGACCAAAGGCAATATGGTAGGTGTCTCACAGAACAAAAACAAAACCTGGGTAGGGGGGAGTTTTGCTTTATTTGGCCAGACAAGTAAAGAAAAGTCCTAACAATAGATTAAATTTGACAAGAAAAGACAGTTGAAAGGCGCTCTGTGCTAGTCCCGGGAAAATACATTTTGCCAGTATGATTACAATTAGTACCTTTGTTGCCCTTTAAAATAGGGTAAATAGACAGATAAAATAGGAAAATGGCCAATTTCTTCCTGTTTTTTCTTGCTGTTTGCCTCAACTTAATTAAGTAAAACCGGTTAAAATCAGATATGTCATCAACTAAAGTTACCAACAGGATCAGCTTCGGTAAAACCAAACACCTGGCTGAAACCCCTGACCTATTAGACATTCAGCTTGAATCTTTCCGTGAATTTTTCCAATTAGAAACAACGCCCGACAAACGTAATAACGAAGGTCTTTTCCGTGTATTCAAGGAAAACTTTCCTATTACCGATACGCGTAATATCTTCATGTTGGAGTTCCTGGATTATTTTGTGGATCCCCCAGATATTCTATAGAAGAGTGTATGGAACGCGGACTCACCTATGCTGTACCGTTAAAAGCCAAATTACGGTTAAGTTGTAATGATGAAGAACACGTAGATTTTCAGACAATTGTGCAAGATGTGTTCTTAGGCAACATCCCTTACATGACCCCTAGAGGCACCTTTGTTATCAATGGTGCTGAACGTGTTATTGTATCGCAGCTGCACCGTTCACCTGGTGTATTCTTCGGACAGTCTACACACCCTAACGGGACCAAGATCTATTCCGCCAGAGTTATTCCTTTTAAAGGTGCCTGGATGGAATTTGCTACAGACATCAACAATGTCATGTATGCTTATATCGACCGTAAAAAGAAATTCCCGGTTACCACTTTACTTCGTTCTATCGGATTTGAAACAGATAAGGATATCCTGACCCTGTTCGGCATGGCTACAGAAGTACCTGCAGACAAAAAATCCCTGGAAAAACATGAAGGACAAAAACTTGCTGCCCGCGTTTTAAAAGCATGGGTAGAAGATTTTGTGGATGAAGATACCGGTGAAGTCGTTTCTCTGGAAAGAAACGAAGTCGTTTTAGAGCGTGATACCGTTCTGGATGAAGAAAGCATCCAGCTGATCGCTGATCTGGAAGTGAAGAGCGTATTTATCCAGCGTGAAGACGTTGGTGGAGACTACGCCATCATCTACAATACCCTGAATAAAGATACCACTAACTCAGAACTGGAAGCTGTTCAGTTTATCTACCGCCAGCTGCGTGGTGCTGACGCCCCAGATAATGAGACTGCCCGTGGTATTATCGATAAATTATTCTTCAGTGACAAACGTTATGATCTGGGAGAAGTCGGCCGTTACAAAATCAACCGTAAGCTGGACGTCAAACAGAAATTACAGAACAAAGTCCTGACCAAAGAAGATATCATTGAAATCATCAAATATCTGGTTCGCTTAACCAATGGTAAAGCAGAAATTGATGATATCGATCACCTGAGCAATCGTCGTGTAAGAACGGTGGGTGAACAGTTATATGCACAGTTCGGCGTAGGGCTGGCCCGTATGGCCAGAACCATCCGCGAAAGAATGAATGTTCGTGATAATGAAGTGTTTACGCCCGTTGATCTGATCAACGCCCGTACACTTTCTTCCGTGATCAACTCATTTTTCGGAACCTCCCAGCTGTCCCAGTTCTTAGATCAGACCAATCCGCTCTCTGAGATCACGCACAAGCGTCGTATCTCCGCGCTCGGACCCGGCGGTCTGAGTCGTGAACGTGCCGGATTTGAGGTGCGTGACGTACACTATTCTCACTATGGTCGTCTGTGTACCATTGAAACACCGGAAGGACCCAACATTGGTTTGATCTCTACACTTTGTGTACACGCCAAGATCAATGACATGGGCTTCATTGAAACCCCCTATCATGAAGTACATGATGGAAAGGTTGATCTGAAACACCTTAAATTCCTGAGTGCAGAAGAAGAGGATGAAGCAAAAATTGCCCAGAGCAGTGCACCCCTTGATGATAAAGGCGTCTTTGTAGACGAGCGTATCATCAGCCGTGAGACCGGTGACTTCCCTGTCCTTGACAGAAGCGATGTTCAGTTCATGGATGTGGCGCCCAATCAGATCGTTGGTCTGAGTGCTTCTTTGATTCCATTCTTAGAGCATGATGATGCCAACCGTGCCCTGATGGGATCCAACATGCAACGTCAGGCAGTACCCTTATTATTACCACAGGCACCGATCGTCGGTACTGGACTGGAAGGCAAAGCAGCACGCGATGCCCGTATCCAGATCCATGCAGAAGGCGATGGCGTTGTTGAATTTGTCGACGCCAAAGAAGTGCATGTAAGATATAACAGAAACGATGCAGACAGGCTGGTAAGCTTTGAAGACGATCTGATCATATACAGACTGACCAAGTTTATCAAAACCAACCAGGCAACTTCTATTAACCTGCGTCCAGCCGTGAAGAAAGGACAGCACGTGAAAAAAGGCGACTTCCTGACAGAAGGTTACGCAACTAAAGACGGGGAACTGGCTTTAGGACGTAACATGCAGGTAGCCTTCATGCCTTGGAAAGGGTATAACTTTGAGGATGCGATCGTAATTAATGAAAAAGTCGTCAGAGAAGACCTGTTCACTTCTATCCATATTGAAGAATATGAACTGGAAGTACGTGATACCAAATTAGGAGAAGAAGAGTTAACCTCCGATATCCCTAACGTATCCGAAGAAGCGACCAAAGACCTGGATGAACATGGTATTATCCGCATCGGCGCCACTGTTCGTGAAGGGGATATCCTGATCGGTAAGATTACACCTAAAGGAGAAAGTGATCCTACACCAGAAGAAAAACTCTTAAGAGCGATCTTCGGAGATAAAGCCGGTGATGCCAAGGATGCTTCCTTAAAAGCACCTAATGGTACTGAAGGTGTGGTGATCGATAAAAAACTCTTCCAGAGAGCCAAAAAGGACAAAAACGGAAAGATCCGTGAAAAGGCACAGCTGGAAAAGATCGAAAAAGTACACAATGAAAACGCTGCCGGCCTGAAAACGCTGCTCCTGGAAAAATTACAGACCCTGTTGAAGGATAAGACTTCTTCTGGTGTCAGTAATAACTTCGGAGAAATGCTGATCGGCAAAGGCGCGAAGTTCAATCAGAAAAACCTGGGTTCAGTGGATTATCAAAATGTCAACCCATTGGGTTGGACAAATGATGAAACCATTGATAACCAGATCAATATTCTGTTGCACAACTACAATATCAAGTACAACGAAGAGCTGGGACGTTATAAGAGAGAGAAATTCAATATCTCTATCGGTGACGAACTGCCTGCAGGTGTATTGAAACTGGCCAAAGTATACTTAGCTGTTAAGCGTAAGCTGAAAGTAGGAGATAAGATGGCCGGTCGCCACGGAAACAAAGGTATTGTAGCCAAGATCGTCAGAGCAGAAGATATGCCGTTCATGGAAGATGGTACACCAGTAGATATCGTACTGAACCCACTAGGGGTACCCTCCCGTATGAATATCGGTCAGATCTATGAAACGATCCTGGGCTGGTGTGGTAAAAACCTGGGTGTTAATTTTGCAACACCGATCTTCGATGGTGCAGAACCTTCAGAAATTGCAGATTACTGTGATAAAGCAGGGATTCCATCCATGGGACATACCTACCTGTATGACGGAGAAACAGGAGAGCGTTTTGACCAGAAAGCCACCGTTGGTGTGATCTACATGATCAAACTGCACCACATGGTTGATGATAAGATGCACGCCCGTTCAATCGGACCCTACTCTTTGATTACCCAACAGCCACTGGGCGGTAAAGCACAGTTCGGTGGTCAGCGTTTCGGGGAAATGGAAGTATGGGCACTGGAAGCATACGGTGCAGCCAATATCCTACAGGAACTGTTAACCATTAAGTCAGATGACATCATCGGTCGTGCCAAAACCTATGAAGCCATCGTTAAGGGAGACAACCTGCCTAAGGCTGGTATACCAGAATCCTTTAATGTACTTGTACATGAATTAAGAGGATTGGGACTGGATCTTAAGTTTGATTAATAGCCCTGGCTCCGGCTAAGTGCCGCAGCCCCAGGCATACATCATACATAACAAAAGCCCGCAGCATATTATATGCTTGCGGGCTTTTTGCTTATGCTAAATGTACAAAATAAATAATGCAGGAAACAAATTGCCGATTACCATTATTTGATTGGATAAATGAGCGCGCATTGTAATTAAGATCACCCTTATGACATATTGCTCCTTTTGACGATTGCTATAAAAGTTACACATTAACTGTAAACCTCAACAGCAAAGCGTTGAGGTTATGTTTTTTGATTGCTTATAAACCGTAAAAGTACCGGATTATATAGTTGCTTCTAATGCAATGCAGGCTGATAGCGGCCTTTCCTTCATCGATTTGTCACAGTTTTGGTCGTTTAAATAATTGTCTCGCATATAATCAATAAGCCTGGATTAATACATCAGCGGGGATATATAATTGGTCCACTAATTTACGGATCATGTCTAAACTTAATTTTCTTTTGCCAGAAAGAATCTCAGATTTTCTTGATCTGTGCCCTAAAATGGTAGATAATTCAGATTCTGACATATTCATCTGCTCTAAACGAAATTTGATAGCCTCTAGTGGAGTAGGCTTTGCAATAGGAAAGTATTCATTTTCATACTCTTTGATTAAAATGGATAAAACTTCCAGTTCATCTGACTGCTTTGAATCCACTTTAAGGTCTTTTTGCATCAGCAAGTACGCACGTTCTAAAGCGTTTTCGTATTGCTGATTATTTTTATTAATTTTAACATAACTTATCTTTTTTGCGTCTATTTTATCGTATTGGGAATGCGTTCCAAACCAAACAATAAATACTATTTTTAATCGGAACTCAATATCGACTATTAATCGGAAGGAGTTGCCGTGTATGTTGAAAACCACTCTTTTAGCCGTAAGAATAGAAGCATTTTGATATTGGGCTTTTAGCTCATTAGGATTGCTCCAACCAGCTAAAGTAGCCTCTTCGTGCCATGATAGCAGTGCTTGTTCGGCTAGAGGAAATTCTTCTATATATTCCTTTAGTGTTCTTACAGCGATAATTCTCATGAGCAAATGTACGAAATGTTCCCATATTGGTAACGATTTTTATCGGAATTAACTTAATGTTGCCAGATGTCATGCCGAGTGGTTGATTCGTCCAGAATGCTCCGTCATTTGATTTTTGGTCTCCCATTATTTTGAATCGCTCTTTAATATTTATTTTTGCGCGCAAAACAAATCCATAGTACACAAACTGGCAGCTAAAAACAGTCAAAGCCCCGGCTATGTGATATTTAAGCAAATTTAACTGCAATATGACTTAAATTCCAGATAGCCCATCCGTAGCTCATACTTAGCCAGTCAAGGGCCGCCAAAACCCCAAGCGGCCTCCCTAAATAGCTTATAATCAAGTAATACACCTCTTTAATTTACGATACAGCCCATTTCTTTTAAAAATGCGTCCGATTTAGTTCGCTTTTTTATTTTTAATCTGATATTTTTGTAACGTAGTCTTGCAAATATGTATAATTGCCTGTTTTGAATGTTAAGTTTGAAGCATCGGCGAAGGGAATCATCCACAAATAATGCAATGAACGGCCAATCGTCATTGCCAGGCATTAGGACTGAATAAAATTATTTTTTTAATCAATAAAAAAGTGTTGCAATATGAATACAACAGCAGCAAATCAACCTGTAAGCCCACATAAGGGACGTTATTATGACCTAATGTCCCATTTTGGATTTGAGAAAATCTTTAATCAGGACGGCTATAAGTATTTCCGTGCTCTGGTAGACGCCATATGCGTAGGGGAGCCCTGGCTCAAGAATTTCAGGTATACCAATGTATTTGAGTATGTAAAGACACAAAAGCCCATTCAAGTCTATAACTACGACATCTCCTGCAACGCAGATCCGAAGACCATTATTACCGCAGAGCGGCTAGGATATAAAGATGAGAAATTTTCCTCCAGGAATTCAGCGAGACTGGCCTGGTTGATGGCCAGAAGTTTTGATCCCGAAGTCTCTGTAACCGGATACAACCGGATAATCAGTTTAAATATTGCCAACTTTGTTGAATGGGAGGGACGTGAAGAATATGTTGATTTTTCAAGAATGGCCTTTAGTGATAGCCCACTTGCCACAGTCGTTTGGGAAGTTACCATAGAAGTGCCCAAATTCAATAAAACACTAGAGGAACTGGACACCGATCTAGACAAATGGATATATCTATTAAGGAATATGCCCTATTTAGATAAACGCCCGGCACAGTTTGACGCCCCCATCTTTAAAGAACTCTTTGAAGAGGCCCGGCTACCCAGATAGAAGACCTTACTTGTCTGCCTTACTTCTATTAAGTGGGCGAGCGGGTTTGATCAACTAAGCAAAGCAAGCTTAGCAAAGCAAGCTTAGCAAAGCAAGTTTAGAATAGTAATTAAATCAACTTACATTAAATATTATATCAACATAAAAATAAACATTATGTCAAATCATACAGGCAGCTATATGCTCAATGAAGTAATAAAATCATTAAAAGAAATCGGAATATTCAACAAACTGACCAGGACAGACTCCCGGGCGTTACTCAAGGCGGTTTTTGGCGTCGGTTATCAATACGATTGCAATCCGGGTGAAATACTGGAAGATATTGCAGAGGAATTTGACGTATGTTACAGCTGTCTAACATTCGATGTCCCGTTAAGAGACGGCATTTGTCAGAAGTGCGGCCGCTGGGAATCGGCATAAAGCCATAAGGCCATAATACCAGAAGGCATCAGGTGGCCTGGTATGCCAGGCTGCCTGACGCCTTCAATTATTTTAAAGTGCAAATAAGCGCTAGAATTAAAGAAAAAGTAAAATGTCCATGTACAACAGTAAAGCAAAAAAGAACGGATATGTTAATTTAATGTCAGGTAAAGGATTCCATAGAATTTTTGGATGGCGAAATCCTGCACCCTGGCTAATTGATTTTGCAAATGAGGTTATTGACAGCAAAGTCGTACTGCAAAATGGTCGATATGAGTCTGGTGATACTTTTATATTCAACCCAAGAAGTATCAAAAGACTGGATTACGATATCCTATGTAAAGCGGATCCCAAAACCTTGATATTAATGGAAAGAGCGAACTACAAGGATAAAAAATTTGAGCAAAGGGCAACCAAACGAATCTCAACGGTGGTCGGGAATTGTAATTTATTTGGGGAACATCCCGATTACAGTAATTTTATCAATATCAATATTGTCAATTTTACCCTGCAAAAGAAAAGTCCGGCTTATATTCATTATTTCGACCTGTATTATGAAAAAGGAATAAAAAATGATGTATTGAAAATCATTATTGAGTTGCCTAAATTCAATAAGGGCCTTGAAGCGCTGGAAACAGAGCAGGATAAGTGGCTATATTTATTTAAAAACCTGCACAATTTAAATAAAAGACCCTCTCAATTTGACTCAGATGTATTCAAGCGGCTATTTGAGGACCCTTTGCTTCAGTGGTAACATTCATAAATCCATAAGGAAGATTGCTCTGAAAAAGTAAAATGACAAAGGAAAAATAAGCAGACAGCCGAAGCGGCTATGGCAGATTAAAAAAATCCATATAAAAGCACCAAAATAAACCTAAAACATAATAAGTAAAATCATGTCCAATCATGCAGACAGTTATTTATTAAATGACTTGTTGAAAAAAATAGCGGCGCGCAGAATATTCGAGAAATTAGGCCAGACAAAAACACGTGCATTCCTAAAAAAAGTATTGGAAATCAGTAATAAATATGACTGTAATCAGAATGAGGTATTAGAAGACTTAGGCAAAAAGCTTGGCATATGCAAAGAATGCCTCAGGTTCGATAAAAACATAAAAGAAGATTTGTGCCCAAAGTGCCAGATAGAGTGGGGAATTTAGCTATGCCAGGAAGATTTGGGTAGTTATAATTGGTGTAAGCAGGAAAGCATAGGAGTATTCTTCATGCTTTCTTTCTTTTGTTACAAAGGGTGCAAATGCTGACATTCTGCTTCCATTCGTGAACCCGGGTTATACGAGTTCACCAACAAGATATTTTTGCTTATAATCAGGTAAAAGCGACCAGCTGGCGACTGGACTAAATTCCACTTCCATAGCCACAGGAGCTAATTCTATGGTAAAAATACTCCCCTTGCCAGGGGTAGAGGTTACCGTAAGTCTCCCATTGATTTTTTTCAGCATCCTTGCAATAACCAGACTACCCATTCCAGCACCTTCTGGTTGCTGACAAGGCTGCAAAATGGCCTGTATTTGCCTTTCATTTAGGCCTTGACCGGAATCTTTTACCTGAATACAAAGCCGCTCCCTACTAATATAACAGCTTAAGTAGACCTTGCCACCTTGCGTATATTTATTCGCATTATCCAGCAGATTGCGTACAATAAGACATAATACATGCTGATCCGTCTCCCAGGTTAAAGTAGTTGGAGCAATAATTAATTGATTTTCATTATAAGAAAGAAATTCCCCATAAAACGTTTCCATTTTATTAAAGACCTCCTGTAACCGGATCCGCTTTATGGACAAATGAATACCCTTGTCATTGTTACGCACCCAGAAATAGGACTCCTCTACAAAACTTCTAAGTGCCCCGACTGACTGATGTAATTTTATTAAATGCTCATGATTCTCTTCAGTGGATCCAATTTCAAAATCTTTTACAACAGCCTTACTAATAGTAGACAGAAAACGTAAGGGCGACCTAATGTCATGTAATAAAATGGCGAGCAATTGGTCATCCTCCCAACGATCCTCCTTGACTGGCTGCTGACCATGGGATTGGACTGCCTTTTCCAAAGCCTTTAACCTTTGCGTATTGTTCTCAAATTCCGCAATTTTTGACAACAACAGCTGGTTGATCTGCAAATTTGTTTTTTCCAGTTGCAGGACCTTTAGTTTGAAGACAATAAAGCCAGCGGCTGGAATAAGTAAAGAGATGATTAGATAAAAACACCAGGTGTTATACAAATAAGGCATGTCTTTATATATATTAAATGAGCATTAGGAACCCCAAATAGCAATGGACACAACACAATGGTCGATTAAAAACCCAAATAAGATAAATTCTTATAAATAGGTCATTATCAACAAAATCTTTTCCTTGCATGCAATAATACACCACCCTCCCTTCACTTAAAACAAGTAAGCGTCATAAATAACCAAACAAAGACCCCTTCAAGGTCCAAAAACGACAGGGCACTCAAAACAATAAAATTAATTTATAATACTATAATATATTGAATATCAATTGCATGTTACATAGGTAAGGCATATTTTTTGGAAAATAATGACAACAAAGCAATGTCAGCAAACACTGAACAGATAGCAGGCATAAAACGGGATATAAAAAACAAACAGCTTGAGTAGCATAAGCGTCCTAATTGCATTTTTTAATTTCAGTAAAATTATGAACCTTTAGCTAATATAAAATGGCTTTATAAAACAGCACTTATTTGAAAATCAATTTATTATCGAAAATGCTACGTGCAAGAACCCGCCCCGATCAAAATACGACAATGTTTTGATCGGGGGCAATTCTTATTTTATGCCTTTGATGTTCAAAAAGCCATATAGTTTTTATGCAAGCATTGAGCAGCTTGCATATTTTTAATCTTTCTGAAAATACATATTATTGATGAAACGTATTTTATTGCTTTGGGGTTTAATACTTTTTTCAGTTTCGGTCTATAGCCAAAATGCTACCTCTTTGACAAAAGCTGTTCGGAAGATACATCTGGAATTGATTACTACCGACAACAGTGATAGGGCCATTACTGATAGCAAATTAGTTGCATTAAACAATCTTTATTACCAATCCATAAAACAGGGGTATCAACTCGGCATTGAAATTTGCGGTATTGATTTGATGAAGCAATATAACCGCAAAGGCGCTCATCAAAAGATTATAGAAATCGGCCAGCAAGTAATTGCCTCGGCAAAGACTTTCCGTAATTCAACTACAGCAACAGAAGTCCACCGCATGATGGGACTCGCTTATAGCGATCTGGGCTTTTATGCAAAGGCACTGGAAGAGTACCACCTGTCAATAGATGCTATATCGCAGGTCAAAACGGTAGATTTTCGTCATTATCTTCGTGCCATTGCATATGAGAATATCACCAGTTACTTTGAGGTAACAACTCAACATCTGGATTCCATGGAATATTATTACAGAAAGAGCATTGAAGAAGCCAAACTAATTTCTGATACCAGCACCAGACTGCCTTCCAACTATAAATTCAATGCGATATTATATCCCCACAAAGACCTGGCAGATTATTACCTGAACATCTGTAAGCCTCCCCAGCCACAAAAAGCCCAGCGAGAAATAGAAATAGCCTTAAAAATGAATGAAGGCTCCCATGGCAAGGTTATGATCAGCAATAAAATCGCATTTTTATCCACCTTGTGTCAGTGCCTGTTTAATCAAAAAGCCTATGAAAAGACAATAAGCTACGGAAGGCAAGGGCTAGACCTGGAATCCACAGCGCCCTCTCCATATGACAGGGTTAAGATTTATGAGATGTTAGCCAAGTCCTATCTCGCCCTAAACAATCAGGAAGGCTCCTCAAAATATATGAACCTATATACTGATCTAAAGGATAGCCTGCAAACCAGCGAGAAAATGCAGGCATCTGCTGCAGTAAATCAACTATTAACTTCAGCAAGTAAAACACATGCGAGGACCTCCCGACAGATTATTTTATGGGCATTAGGCGTCCTTTTTTGTATTATCCTGATTGTATATATCATCTGGCAGACCGACAGTAGATCCTTGCATAAAAAATATGCCTACTTATTACAGCAGCTGCGTGAAGAAAAGCATGCAGGGGAACAGAAAAAATTAGCTTTTGACCCCACTGGAGCGCAAATAACAGATGCCAGTAACCTATTACAGGACGATCTTCCCAATGATGCTATTTCAGATATTAATGGACGGGAGATTTCAGAACTCAGTAGCACTGATAAGGCAGGTAATAGTGGGATTTCAGATGAGACCCTTTCCAGGTTGCAGCTTAAACTCGAAAAGTTTGAACGTTCCCAAAAATACCTGAAACCGGACATCAATCTGGCTTACCTGTCCCATTACCTCGGCACCAACCCCACTTATCTGACCGAGCTACTAAAAGTGCAACGGGGCACAACTTATAGAAATTATATAAACGGACTAAGGATAGATTATATAAAGAAAAAGCTATATGAAGATCCTATATACCGGGAATATAAAATCACGCACCTGGCAGCTGAATGTGGCTTCGCTTCCAGGCAAGTATTCATCTCTGTTTTTAAAAAGCATACCGGCATGCCGCCTTCCTTTTACATTAATCGGCTTAAAAGTGAAAAAGATTTAAATTAACGGGCAGGATAATACAAGACTTGGTACGGATTAGATAAAAGCGTGTTTTCAGATGCTAATCAATCAAAACACAAATATGGAACTTGCGGCGTACCAAATATGGCTAAGAGGATTATTCACTGCCAACAGCAAAATGCCTGGGGATGTCCATTGGTAGCCGGGTAAGCAACTCATAATTGAGCTGATTGGAGAGCTCCCCAAAAGAAGCAACAGAAATCTCCAGATCATCCGCCGCCCCTATAAGGATAACCTCATCGCCCACCTTTGCCTCGGGAACCTGTTGCAAAGAAATAGCAAAAGAGTTCATATTAATATTACCAAGCACCGTTGTTCTGACCCCTTGAATAAGCACTCGCCCGGAGTTACTCAGCATCCGACTGTAACCATTACTATAGCCAACCGGTACAATGCCGATCAGCATATCCTCAGAAGCCTGATAGTTGGTGCCATAGCCAATAAATTCTCCCATGGCCACTTTCTTAATAGCCATCAGGCGGCTTTTCCAGGTAATAACCCGGTGCAGGTTAAAATTGACCAGCTTATTTTTTCTAAGGTATTCAATTTTAATTTCCGGGGAGGGCCAGTAGCCATATTGCAGAATACCAATCCGCACCATATCAAAGCGCATTTTAGGCAGCCGGATAGCTGCAGCACTGCAGCAAGTATGGGTTCTTTCAGGAGGTAAGCCAGCAGATAAGAACAATCTTCTGGCACGAATAAATTTGCGCTGTTGTTGCTCAATACGCAGGTAATTGGCAATACTTTCAGCGCCGGCAAAATGAGTACAAAGACCGCTAAGTTCAAAATTAGATGGATGGGCCAGCAAATAGGGAATGACCTCCTTTGATACCACCTGCATATTAAATCCTGTTCTGTTCATCCCTGTTTCCAGCTCAATATGTAATTTGGCAGGGATCTGTAGTTCTCCTGCAAGTTCAATGGATTGCCTGAGTCGGTCCATATCAAAGACAAAAAAGAAAAACCAGCTTGAATGACCAGTCTAAGTTCCCCGGGAGCGATATCGCCCATAATCATAATTTCTGTCTTTTCATCCTCGGTCACTGCTTTAACCCTGGCTGCTTCGCCAGTACTGAAGACCGAAAAATGCCGGACGCCCAGTTTTTCCGCCATCGGTACATAGGCCTCAATACCATGTCCGTAGGCATTTCCTTTCACAACTGCGGAAATGACAACATCAGGCCCCATTTCTCGATGCAAAAACGCCAGATTAAAAGCAAGCGCCTCTGGATTTAAAACGATTTTACTGGTGTGCTCCATAATAATGTAAATAGGGTCGATAGCAACTTAACCCTTAGCTTCTTCTAAATAACCAATTATAAAAACTAAAAAAGACTCCTTTAATTATTGACCGAGAAAATTTCTGAGTACTTTATCAAAAAGATTACTGGCCGGTTCTATTAATGCATCTACAAAATCATAGTCTGGATTATGCAAGGCAGGATGATGCTCGCCTGCCCCAATGCCAAACATAGCCCCTTTAAATTGCCGGGTAAAAAGGCCAAAGTCTTCCCCCCATTTCATGGGATGAGTAAGGTGCTGTACAGGCAGCCCTAAGGATAAAGCCGCAGCCTCTACTTGGTCCACAACTTCAGGGTCATTTTCATTGGCTTCAAATTGCTCCGTCCAGGAAGTTACAGTAGAGAGTCCGTAGTGCGCCCCGATTTTTTCAGCGAGTGCTTCGAGCTCCTTAGCCCTTTTATCCAGTAATTTATTTTCCCAACTACGAATGGTTAAATGCACCTCTCCATCCCCTGCGGTGACTCCATAGGACTTTTCACCCATATGCATATAAACAGGAGACACCAGAAAAAAGCCAGCGTTATTGGGATCAGCGCTGGCCATCGCCAACGCACTTTGCAAAAACTCCGCCATGGCAGGAGCCGCACAACGTCCGTTTTCCGGCTCCGCAGCATGGCTGGTATTTCCTTTATACTGAACGATAATGGAGCGGACGGCCGGCGTAAAATTGCCTTTTTTAAGCAGTATACAGCCCTTGGTAAACCCAGGAATATTATGTAGTGCTAACACCTCATCCGGCCCCTTGCCCTGGCGACTGACCACTTTTTTAAAAGCCGGATCTGCTAACACAGCTCTTGCACCTTCACCATTTTCTTCCGCCGGCTGGAATAACAAATAGGCCGTGCCATTAGTCAAAGGCTTTTGATGCAAGAGCCAGGCTAGCCGGGCCATGATGGCCATATGCCCATCATGGCCGCATTTATGGGATATGCCAGGATAGGTAGACCGGTGATCAAAAGTATTTACTTCCTGGATCGGCAAGCCGTCCAGCTCCGCCCTAATCAGCATGGACTTGGCCCTGGCCTGATCTGGATTAGCGCTTTTAAACACCAGTAATAGCCCTTTGCGGTCTACACCGATTTCATGGAGCTCGCTAGGCGCAAAAGGTTCGACAAAGGCCCGAACGAGTTCTCTGGTAGCTGCTTCATTACCCGAAGTATCCGGAAAGCGGTGCAGCATCTGTCTAAAATCGATAAAATGTTGTAATTCCATGCGTCAATTAATTTAATGCAATAAGGATATTAGCGCCTTCCAATAATTCAACAAAAGAAGCGTAAAGAAGCCAGCGCCATCAAAGGCTTTAATGTTTCGCTTCATGTATTTTTTAAAATATCTTGTATTTCTTGTACAAAGTGCCATTTGAGGCTGGCTAAAACAAATATACTCAAAAAAGTGCAGCTCAGCAATGCACGAAAGGTTAAAGCTTACTGCGGGAAGTAGTTGCTATAAGACTATACAATGCAGCAGGCGAGCTGGAAAATGGGAATATCCCAAATGCAAATAGCTAGACAAGCAAAAAAGCTTAAGTGATTTACTGCATTATTACAACAGTAAGCACTTAAGCTTTAATGTTATCTAAACCACAACTTATAAAACCAATTTTATTACCGGCAAAAAAACGGTCATTACGACCAGTAGCGATTGCCAGTGGCGACTGCAGAGTAAGCCAGCCGCTACAGATGAATCCCAGCCAGCTCCAGGCTACGACGTTTAGCGTTACGAGAATCAATCTCCTCGATAATACCGTCGGCAGCAAGGATCAGAGAAACGCCGTTTTCCTTCCACCAAGTGCTTTTCTGTAATTTAGCAAAATGGATAACCCCCGTCAGGTAGCTTCTTTCCAGTCCTGCATGCCACTCTTCAATCCATTCAAAATCTTCTTTCTGAATTTTTTAATATCATCAAAACTGATATACACCCTGACATAGAATTCACTGGTCAACTCCTTAGGCGTATGGTGATAGCGTTTTTTGTATTCATATTTGTACCCATAACGCAAAGCAGACACGTCACTCATAACGGCAGAACCGGTAGCCAGACTACCTGCACCCTTACCATAGAAAAACTGCCTGTCCGCAAAGCCACTTTCAATCACCACCCCATTGAACTCATTTTTAACAAAAGCCAGCTGATCATCAAGTCTGACGAACTCCGGCAGTACATACGCCGCTACTTTGCCATTTAGTAAAGTCTTGGCCTGTGCGACTAGTTTAATATCAAATCCTTTCTCCTTGGCCACCATGGCATCAGAGAGCTGGATATTTTGAATGCCTGAGAATAATACATGGTCAATAGTCTCAACAATGCCGTAGGCATGGTTGAGTAGAATAACCCATTTATTCACCGCATCGTAACCTTCAACGTCCAAAGAAGGGTCACTTTCTGCAAAGCCTAATTGTTGGGCCAGTATTAGTGCATCCTGAAAGCTGATTTTATCATCAAACATTTTAGTCAGGATAAAATTGGTAGACCCATTGACAACCGCACGAATAGAGTGCAAAAGGTCATTGTCATAATACTCTTCCAGATTACGGATCACTGGGATGGAAGCGCAGGCTGCCGCCTCGCATAGAAAAGGCTGCCCAGTCTCCTTTTGTAATTCCAGCAGTTCAGCCAGGTGTTCAGCCACCATCTTTTTACTGGCGCTAACAACAGCCTTGCCATTTTTAAGAGCCGTGCTAACGATCTCAAAGGCTGCGGTAGAATCATCAATCACTTCGACAATTACATTGATTTCTTTGTCGTTTAAGAGTACATCTTTATCTGTTGTAAACAATTCTTCCGGTGCGTTTCTTTTTTTGCCGGGATGTTTGATGCAGGATTTTTTGATGCGGGCGTTCAGAGAAGGCGTCTGTTGGAGGATTTTATAAAGCCCTTCGCCTACGACACCAAAGCCAAACATACCGATAACGATATCTTTTTGTTTGTTATTCATAAGGGTTTAAAATTTTGGGGTTAAGAACCGGGTTATTAATTTATCTATTGCCTCGAATTCCAATAAGAATCCATCATGACCATACATAGAATTAATGATATGTACCTCTGCATCTCTTATATGTTTAGCCAGGAATAACTGCTCATCCGGTGGAAATAGAATATCGGTAAATATGCCAATAATCAGGGTTTTGGCCTGAACCAGGCTTAATGCCTGTTCAACTGAGCCACGGTTTCTGCCCACATCATGACTGTCCATGGAGCGACTGAGTGCATAATAACTGAATGCATTAAATCGCCGGGCCAGCTTCTCGCCCTGATAACGCTGATAAGTCTCTGCCCGATAAATTTGCTCATCGACATTTTTGTCTATAGTATCAGGGCTAAAACCTTGTTGTGTCTTATTATAAGCCGTATAATCGCGGTAAGATAGTAAAGCGATGGACCGGGCGACCTTCATTCCATTATGGCCAGCCTCATGGCTTTTGGTTTTCCAGCTGCAGTCACTCTCAATTGCCATCCGCTGAGAAGCGTTCAGTGCGATACCCCAGGGAGAATGCTTGGCATTGGTTCCAATAGGGATAATGTTCTCAAATCGCTCTGGTTCCATAATAGCCCATTCGAGTAATTGCATGCCTCCCATAGAACCACCAATACCCAGCCAGATCTTGTCAATACCCAGATGCGCACGTAACTCTTGGTAGGTTTGAACCATATCTCTTAAGGTAAACAGCGGAAAATCATGATAATAAGGCTCGCCCTTATCTGGATTCGTATCCAAAGGGCAAGTACTGCCATAGTGGCTGCCAGGCATATTAACACAGATGATAAAATGATTTTCCGGGTCGAAGATTTTGCCTTCTCCCACCAGCCCGGGCCACCAGTCAGCAGCTTCGCTGCTGGCTGTCAGGGCGTGAAATACCCAGACGACGTTGTCTTTGTTTTCATTTAGTTTACCATAAGTCGTGTATTGTAAATGAAAGCTCGGCAATACTACACCACTTTCAAGGGTTATAGGCTGCGAGTGTTGGTAAATAAGTTGATCCACTTGTAAAGTTTGTTCCATTTGTATATAAAAGCAGGAAGACCCCTTCATCCTTTATAAAAGGACCTTCCTGCATTATTTGCTAATCCAGCGCAGCAATTGCCTGGCTGAAATCTTCAATAATATCATCAATATGCTCAATACCCAGACTCACACGGATCAGGTTGGGCAGCACGCCTGCTGCTTTCTGATCGGCTTCACTTAACTGTTCATGGGTAGTGGAGGCCGGGTGAATCACCAGGGTTTTAGCATCCCCTACATTAGCCAGTAATGAGGCGAGTTTCAGGTTATTGATCACTTTTGAGGCGCGCTCTTTATCGCCTTTGACCCCAAAATTCAATACACCGCCTGCACCATTAGGCAGGTACTTTTGTGAAAGTTCATAATAAGGGCTGCTTTCCAGGCCAGGGTACCAAACATATTCCACCTGATCATGCGCCTCCAGCCATTTAGCGAGTGCCAGCGTATTGGCAACCGTTCTTTCCATTCTAAGGGAAAGGGTTTCCAGACCCTGGGTAAGTAAAAATGAGTTAAACGGACTAGGAGCCGGTCCAAAATCCCGAAGCCCTTCCACCCGAGCACGAATGGCAAAAGCAATATTTGGCAGTCCAAGTGGGTTGTTGACCCCAAATATTTCTGCAAACTTAAGACCATGGTAGGCTTCAGAAGGTTCAGAGAATTGCGGAAATTTACCATTCCCCCAATCATAATTCCCGCCATCGATAAGTACACCCCCAATGGAAGTGCCATGTCCGCCGATCCATTTAGTAGCAGCATGGGTTACCACGTTTGCGCCCCATTCAAATGGGCGGAATAGATAACCGCCGGCACCAAAAGTATTGTCTACGATAAAAGGAATATTGTGCTTTTTAGCTACTGCCGCGATTTTTTCAAAATCAGGAATATTCAGTCTGGGGTTGCCCAGCGTCTCTAAATATATGGCCTTCGTATTTTCATCAATCTGCGCCTCAAATGCCTCAGGCTTGTCACCATCTGTGAACTTCACCTGAATACCAAAGCGTTTGAAAGAAACACTGAACTGATTATATGTACCTCCATATAAGAAGGGAGAAGAAACAAAATTATCACCTGCCTGTAAGATATTGGTCAGCGCCAGAAATTGGGCAGACATGCCAGAGGCGGTGGCCACCGCCGCCACACCGCCTTCCAGAGCAGCAATACGCTGCTCAAAGACATCAGTGGTCGGGTTCATAATACGGGTATAGATATTACCAAACTCCTTTAAGCCAAAGAGATTGGCAGCGTGTACGACGTCATTAAAAACAAAAGAAGTTGTCTGGTAAATGGGCACAGCACGAGAAAGCGTTGTTGGTTCAACGGGCTGACCTGCATGGACTTGCAGGGTTTCAAATTTTAGTTTACTCATGGAAAGTAAAATTTAGAAGTTTTAGTAAAAGAAAAATCAGAAAATACTATAGAAAGGGGGCAGCAGGTGCCAATAATTGGAGATAGCGCAGCTATTAAAGCTTATGCGCCCATACAAATACAACAACAGCACATTACTGGCATAATGTACATCATACGAATGACTTGTATATTTGTTGTTAATTGCATCTTTACCCCACAAATTTAATAGATTAATTTCCTAATTACCAAAAAAATCAAGAAAGATCTTATCCGGAAAACTTACAACTACTTGTAAATCTATTATAAAAGTCTATTAAACCATTATAAATCAGCACAAGGCTAACAAATACACACAGTAGTTGACCCGAGTAAACCAATAAAGAAGGGGAGAGCGGAGAAGCGGTAAGGACTACCTAGCACTACAATTTACCACCTAATGATTTATAACCCTAATACCAACAAACAGTGATACTATAATAAGGTAAATAATAACGCATAAAATAGCCAATAAAACAGCGCATAAAAAAAGCCTGCCAAGTCAGGCAAGCTCAAATATGATTAATTGAAACCAATGTTTTAAGTTTTACACTGACTTATCTACCCGATTAGTAAAATAAACTACTAAAACGGTTGGATTTGGCACCTTTCACTTACGTGAGGTTGCCAAGGCTTCATCGGGCCAATCCCTCTGCCTTTCTTGATAAGATACTTTAAAGAACTGCTGCGAAGGTAGGGTGAAAAACAGCACAAAAAAAATATTTTACAAAAAGCTTCAGAAAACCCAAGACAGTCAATTCGGCCCCACATTTAATAATCCTGCCAGAAGCCAATAAAACTGCGATTTTAGCCAGCACTCAAGGATATTTTTTTAATTGGTATTTGGAATAAAGGAAATATTTACTGAAATTGCAGCCTCAATTGACTCCGTAGCTCAGTTGGTAGAGCAGCTGACTCTTAATCAGCGGGCCCAGAGTTCGAGTCTCTGCGGGGTCACTTTATAATCAGCCACTTACAACGAATACGTTTGTAGGTGGTTTTTTAGTTGTAACATGTTTTGATACATGTTTTTAAAATCTGCCATTTTTTCTATCAATTTCTAGGAGTATCATAATGTTTAAACTTCACTTATACAATTCGACATATGGAATTCATTCAAGCTGAACCGATCTATAGGATATTTGATGATTCCATCTGAAACATATCTTCATTGAACCGCATTTTTGACACTTGGAAGCCGACAATATATTTAGGACAGAGGAAGAAAAAATATAGTTTGGATAATTCAAGCGAACCATAACCACAAAAATAAACTGAGAAGAAAGACATCAGAAGTATACTTTAGTTTTTGGGGAAATTTAATTAATGGGAATGAGATGATTATCGGCGTGCCGTCCTTTTGGCAACATTTTATAGATGGAGTAGTTTTGCATAATGAAAAATTGTAACTTTAAGTTTTAAAACTTGATTTATGAGCGATGAAAAGCCGTTGAAATGTTGGGCGGAAAGAGCCAATGGTTTTCTGGAACTGGATAATTATGGTGGAGAGTTTATGAGCAATAAGGAAGCTTTGGGGAAATTATTTAAAGATGAAGTTCGGTCTGAAAAGGATATTTGCTTAAGGCTCTATGTTCTTGATAGTTTGTATTCTACACAAATGAAGGCAATTTTTGGCTTTAAAGATTTGAGTGAAGAACTTTATAAATTACCCAAGACTAGAAAAGATTTAATTGAAAAAGGTAACGAATTCTTAGATGAAACCAGTAACAAGGACCATATAATAAATAAGATCTTTAATAAAAAATATGGTATCAGTAAAGCTGAGAATAGAGGAAACCAAGGAGACATATCAAATAATGATGGGCGCAATGCAGTCTCATTGATATCGAAATATCTTTATTTTGCTACAGGCTTCAAATTTCCAATTTATGACAGCTTGGCAAAACAAGCTTATAAAGCTTTAAAAAAGAAATATTTTGAAAATGACGAAGATTTGACAAGGGATATAGATCATGATGGTTTTGAAAAATATTTCACTTTAATAAATCTACTAAATAGCCAAAAAAAGTCTGGAATTGACGATTTTAATAAACTAGATAATTTGCTTTGGGCAATTGGTAAAATTCAGAACGGTAGTTTTTCTTATCTAATATCTAGGAGTCAATTTGCGAATTTAAAAGAAGCCTTTTATTATAAATTGCGTCAGAGTAATGATAGTGACCTCTATGTATTACAAGAAAAACTCGGAATACGAAAACATGAAATAACACCAGATATTAATAACAACGGGATAATTAAGAAAAAGGCAAGGTTCTCAAGCCAAGATTTTGATAATGGAATTAGGATAATGCTTAAAAAGGGTTTAATCGATATCCAAGATTGGAATTCCCAATTAAAAAAATTTATAGATTTTGTATTTGAACTTTCAAAATAATAATAAGAGCTAGATTTTGGCATACACATATTGTTTTTTTGAAACTTCCATAAAAAAATTATAGCATGATCAACAAAATAATGAAACTTAAGCAAACAAAAGGCAGTTGCCGATTTGCTTATAAGGATATCAACGAAATTGTGATCTTGGAAAAGAAAGTTGCGAAAGTAGTATCTTTAAAGAAGGATATTTCTGATGGTTCCAATAATAAATCTAATCCCTCTTAAAATATATATAATGGAATACCAATCATTCAAAGTTTGGAAAATAAATCCATCTAAAGAAGAATTAGATGAAGAAATTAATGTTTACAAAAATATACATGGAGAGGTCATCAATAGATGTATATTAAAAGTGGAGGACAATACTGCAATATTGATTGGAGATGATGGCCTAATAAAAGGGGTCTTTTCCTTGAATCATTTTTATATTAAAAATTGGATGGGAAATTAATGCAGTAACTTATATACTGCTCGCTTTGTTAGTATTTGGTTTGTTCGGAATTATCCAGGCTCGGCTGGAATCTTTTTTTGATCATAGGGGCATCACTGAATGCATGAACAAGGATGGATATGCAAGTATGGGCAATTAAAGACAACTACCGATTGGGGCGCGATATTAATTCAAAGTTCTGGCATTTGCTTTTGGCTTATCTGCTGAAATTGAAAGCAATTTGATTTTGCAAAGAACAAAGGACATCGTAGGCATTGACACAAAAAACAGAAGGCATCATTCTTGGAAGGCCCAAAGGTCGAAAATCAACAAAAACGATGCTACAGGCAAATAGCAACAAATAATGGGATTGTTTGATAAAAAAAGCATCTTATTCGGCTTGGGGCGACTGCTTGGTGTCATCCGTTTAACGGTATTTACCTTAGTTAAGATCGGTAAGTTTATCTAAAGTCTAAATAAACAATGAAATGCATTTGCCTTCCATTGTTTAATTTTCATTAGAGTCGAATAATTGTCAGAATCATCTCTCTATACATATTCGGTTTTAGCTAAAAGTGTCCTTTTAAATAGAGGCATATAAAACAGTAAAAAGAAATAAGGTGGATGAGACGCACTCCAATATAAAAAAACAAATTATATTAATAAAACAAATAATGAATGAAGAAGAGCTTCGTGAAGTAGGTACTATGAGAAAAATCGGAATTCCCGATTTTTCTACCAAACCCAGAAGCCTTCTCCGCTTGCATCAATGAATTGGCTGTGATGGACCTTCCCTTAATACGCTATTTGTAGACAAGTACCTTAACCAGTCACGAATATCATTATAGGTAGATCTGTAATTCTAACCAAAATTTTCGCTTAGGCTTTCATCCTAAACTTTACAGGTAGAAAAGTGCACAAGAATGCAGGTTCTATATCTATGACGATCCCCGGCAAAGGTCAATTGTTTTAACAGCGGTATTCAATTTCGGGCTACAATAAGAATAGCGCCTGCTCTGCATTCCCCGCCCCGCAATTTGAGACAATCTGCCTATATATTGATACAAATCCTATAATATTCAGTAGGTTAAAATCCTAAATTTATCTTTCTAATCATTATTTACATTTTATCCATAGCGCAGATTAATCGTTAAATGAATAACAAAAGCCTTTCAACAAAACCCCATTACCTGATTCTTGATGGATTAAGGGGCGTAGCAGCTATTATCGTTGTCACCTTCCATCTGACCGAACCCCTGGGCACCGGTCATCTGGACATCCTGGTAAATCATGGGTATCTAGCTGTTGATTTTTTCTTTTTGTTATCCGGTTTTGTAATAGGTTATGCCTATGACGACAGGTGGCCTAAGATGACCGTAGGCACCTTCTTTAAGCGTAGATTAGAAAGACTGCAACCCATGGTGATCCTGGGCATGACACTGGGTGCTATCGGCTTTTACTTTACAGATTCCGCTATTTGGCCCCTTATCCACACCGTCCCCCTATGGAAAATGCTACTGGTGATGTTCATAGGCTACACCGTTCTGCCCGTTCCACTTTCCCTTGATATCCGAGGCTGGCAGGAAATGCATCCCCTGAATAGCGTAGGCTGGTCCCTTTTCTTTGAGTACATCGCCAATATACTATATGCCCTCTTTATCAGAAAGTTCTCCAAAAAAGCCCTGAGTATCCTGGTGGTACTGGCCGCCATAGCGCTAGCACATATGGCCATTACCAGCCCCAATGGAGACGTTAGTGGCGGCTGGACCCTGAATACAGAGCAAGTCTATATTGGCTTTGTCAGAACCATGTATCCATTCTTTGCCGGACTCTTACTCTCCAGAGTCTTCAAACCCACCCACATTAAAAATGCCTTTTTGTGGTGTAGCCTGCTGGTGATTATCACCCTATATATGCCCCGCATCGGCGGAGCAGACCATCTATGGATGAACGGCCTTTACGAGTCCTTTTGTATCATTTTCATTTTCCCGCTTATTGTATATTTAGGCGCCAGCGGCATAGTCCATGGCAAAACCGAACACAAAATCTGTAAATTCCTGGGCGACATCTCCTATCCTTTATATCTAGTTCATTATCCACTCGTATACGTCTATGTAGCCTGGATCAGCAATAATAAAGGGGTCACCTTTATGGATGCATTACCCTATGCCATCATGATATTGATTGGAGGGATCATTCTGGCCTATGCCAGTCTTAAATGGTACGATGAACCTGTACGTAAATGGCTCAGAAAGAAATTTGCCTAAAAGGGGCCTATTATTGAATTACAACGCTAAGTATAAACAATGGGGTAGTAATATTGAATTAAGTAATCATATAAGAGAAAATAATATTTTCGGCTTTAAGATTTTAAAGAACAAATCGGCAAATAATAATAATAATAATAATAATAATAATAATAATGCAGGTAATAATAATGCAGGTAAACGGCTATTTACTTGGCTAAATACATAAAAACCATTAATTTAGATGGAGGATTATGTTTAAGACCTCTTAAATAGATATTGGATTAGACCTAAAAACCCGATGCATCGTATAAATGCTGGGCAGCGTTTACGCTGCCCAGTCTGATCAGCCATAAATAGCCTGTTTAGCTTTATTTTATATTATTAAAAAAAAAATCCCATGAAACACCTGAAAACCACCAAAAAAATTCTTTTATCCTTAAGTTTGATCTTGCTGCTGGCCATTGGTTGCAGTAAAGACACCGTCAGAAATCCAGGACCAGACCCAGATCCTGGTTCAGGCACAGATTCAGGATCAAATAATATCCCGGAACTGGATATCACGAGTAAAGCAACACTAACCGTCAGCAAGGACAATCCAGACGGACCAAATGGGGTAGAAGGATCCACAAAGTTGGTGGATGGTGATACCACCACCAAATTTCTTATAAAAGACTTTACCACCGCTAATATCGACTTCAAATTTGATAGCGCAAAGCTGGTTGCCTCCTATCAATTTACCACCGGCAATGACTTTGACGGCCGGGATCCCCTGGACTGGAAATTCTACGGATCAAACGACGGCAAATCCTGGACCTTACTGGATACCCGTATGGGTATGCAGTTCAGGCACAGAAGAACAAATTACCGATTCTATTTTAAAAATGACAAGTATTATACCTACTACCGCTGGCAAGTCGTAAAACTATACCAGGCAGATATGTTTCAGGCATCCGAGTTTAGATTATTCCAGATGCCGCCAGGTAAACAAAAACTGGCGCCTATCTATTGGGTAGACAGTACAGAAAAGGACGGATTAAAACTAATCTTTGTCAATCACTCAGAAAAAGAAAACCTGGCATATCAATCTGTACTCACCCATACCTTTTTCACCGTTTATCCTGAGTTGCTTAAGGAGTATAACCCAGAAGCCGTAAAAAGAGTCTATTTTATCATAGACCCCACCTATGACGGAGTAGCCTACTCCTTTGGGGATGTACTCGTATTTAGTTATGATTACATGGAGGGGCATCCAAAAGAAGGAGACGTCGCCGTCCATGAAATCATGCATAAAGTTCAAAACGGCTATAAAGGCAGCGTTCCCAGTTGGCTCATAGAAGGAATGGCTGATTATGTCCGCTATCGTTACGGAATTGATAATCCCGACTCCTGGGCCCTGCCAGATTACAGTTCCAGCCAAAATTACGATGACAGCTATAGAGTAACCGCTAGATTTTTAGTCTGGATAGAAAACCACAAAGAGAAAAACTTTGTAAAACTACTGGATACGGCCCTTAGAAAAGGCACAGATTATAAAGACTTCTGGATCCAGACACTTGGTAAATCCATTGATGATATTTGGACAGCATATGGGGAAAGCCCTGCATTATAAACCTAATTCAATCCTAAGTACAAACGTACCACAACCCTCATCACAACCTCTTAAAGCGGCCTAGATTTTATCATTGAGATGGATATCCTATCACCGATTATATGGTTATTTAGCATTATAGGTTTTAGTGCAGCATCAGGGCTCCATTATGAGCCGTCTCATAATGGGGCGACCCGTGCAGGGGAAGTGTATACGTAATCGCGGACAACAGCCCCTATCTTTATCATTATAATATCCGGCAGGAAACACTTGGTAAAATCCTTTTAGACAGCATGCAAAAAGAAGGCCTAGTCGCAAAATCTGAAAAAGATGACCTGGAAGCTATGTGTGATCTAGGCGAAACCATAGTAATGGTGGGGTCGGGATCGACCCCCACCAGAACAAAAGGGTTTATTTTTCATAAAAAGACGCAGCTTGTTGAAAAACTAAATCTGGGTACGCTGTACACCCAGTTACGCCAGGCCGGTCAGCTCAATGAGCAAAATTTTAATATTGAAGCTGTCGCCTATAAAGAGCACACCTGGTATTTTCTAAACCGAGGCAATGGAGATAAAAACCGGAACGTGGTATTTACCTTCAAAGCAGATAGCAGCCTTAACCTCCCCCAAAAGGAGCAGTTATTCATAAAAGCCCACCACATCAAATTGCCGCCCCTGGATAATTGCCCCAGTGGATTTTCAGATGCAGTTATAAAAGATGACCGCCTTTATTTTCTGGCTACGGCGGAAGATAAAGCGAGTAATTATGAAGACGGCATAAACAAAGGCACCTTTATCAGTTACCTGGACATCCATAGCTGGAATATAGGTCTGGTTCGGCGCCTTTCCAGAACCAAAAAGCTGGAAGGGCTAACTTTATATACCCAAGGAAACATAGAAGGGAACGAAAAAACTACAAGCTTTTTATTATGTGAAGATCCAGATGATGCCACAAAAACGATTTGTCCCATTTATCAATACAATTATAACCCGAAGATCCAGTAAGTAATTCAGGAGCAACACTAGGACTAGGATTAAGACTAAGAATAGGACCAAGACCATGCCCGCACTTATTCAATCAATTAAACAATAGGGGGCGCTCTTAGTATTAAAGCTATTAATAAAGCTCAATATTCAAGTTCAAAGGTATAATAGCTGGCCACCCCATTCATATGGGTTGAGAGCTTAAAGGTATGATCGGTTTTGCTTAATATTTGATAACAATAAATATCCCCCGGCATACTGAGTAGTTGCTTGTATTCATTATTACTCTCAATAAACCTGCTTTGAAAGGTCTGATCATTAAGCCTTTCAACACTGAGCTTAGAATAAGTATTATTGGCCATGGAGTCTATCCAGAAGTCCTTGTCCAAAGTTAAATGCACTACTGTGCTATCCGTGTCATGATAAATAAATTTATTATGTGTCCAAAAAGAAGCGCAATCTTCCCGACTGATAGAAGAGGCGGGCATTTCTGTACTATAAGTCCAATATTTACTTTTTGGAACTTTTTTTATTAAATATTGGGCAATAACACTACTATGGTGAATCATCCTAATTAGTAGCAGAACAGGCAAGGTTTGAAGCTGTTGTTTTGTGACAGCATATTCAGGCTCTTCCAACTGCTTGGTTGTTTTGGTAAAATATTGCACAAAGGACGCACTGTCAAAATTGCTGATATGCTCCGTTATATAATCACTCATGGCTACACTTAGAGAATCCACAAATATTTGATACTTGGTTTGCGAGATGCCATGCACGGTTATCAACAAAAGTAAAACACATATTATCTTTCTCATATGGCTTAGTTATTTATGGACATTCATGATAGAAATAATTTTTAATATTCAAAAAATAAAAATAGTCGATTGGTTTCACAAAAATAGGGATTTATGTATATGCAAAACGTTTATATGGAATCAATATTATAGCTGTATTAATAATTTTTTTTTGGAGTCAGTTAATTTCTGCCCCAATATTTAATTCGCATTCAAGGAATCCCCTTATATTCGTAAGGCACTTATTTTCAATGCATAGATTCAATTAGAACGATTTTTAAATTTGAATCAAACGTCGTTTGAAAACGTAAATCATCAATGCAATTAAAACCTAAAATCAAATATAAGCTAACAATGAGAAAAATGTTTTTACAGGCCGCCATGATACTAGCTGGCCTTACCATCACGTTCATGCTACCCTCCTGCGGTAAAGATGATACCCTGGGCAGCCAAAGCGGCATCCAGACAGGAGATACAACAGTCGGTATTTATGTGGGGTACAACCCAGTAACAATGAACTCGGCCCTTTATGAGCTTCGATTTAAATACAATCACCAGGTAGCTACCGATATAAGCGCTGTCGTTCGCTTTTATATACATAACAAAAGCCAAAAGGATATTGCGTTCACTATACCCGCTGGCAATCAAAATCCAAAGTCAGAAATAAACGGCCAGTATCTAAACAACTGGATTTATCCTGGAGGAAGCACCGATACCGCGACAGGGTTGCAAATACCAACGCTCATCAATGCCTCCTGGCAAATAGACTCCGTAAAAATTATAGGCGTGCATACTGCAGATAAACACTATGGATTTAATGTACTCGGTAAAAATGATAGCTGGTCAGCCTATTATAAGGTACAAAACCCCAAAACCTCCATAGCGTTTAGCTATAATAACAAGCCGCTTCATTTTGAAAGCTTTGATTTTGAGGCTGGTGGCGCAACCTATTCAAACCAGTTTCAAAATTATTCCTTAAGCTATTTTAACAGCCAAATACAAATAATTACAGACAAGGCCGCCTATCCCCTCCAGTCAGGCATGGAGATAGATATACCCTTTATGCTCTTTTTTGACCAAAAAACCTATGGCGGGGAATCTGATCATCCAGACGGCTCCAATGATACCTATTCAACCATAAAACTAAAAATCTCCAATGTAACAGACAGCCATTTTGATGCAAGTTTTGAAGGCAAGCTCTTCTCCAGCAGGCAACCCGATACCCTGTATATTACAGAGGGGCTGATCAAAAATGCAGCACTCCCGGCAAAGCAGTAGCCGAACTCACTTCAACCAAATCAATACAATAGCCACATATGGATATTGTCACAGTAGAAGCAGTAGGGGCAGTACAGGCCGTACAAGCAGAAAGACGGGTGACACAGCTGAAGACGCCATAAAAGTTGTAACTTTCATCCGCAATGGCAATGGCTATGACAGTAAACGCAAGACCAACTGTCAAAGTCACCTGCAATACGAAAGAGCAACTTTTTAATTGGAAAGAATAAAGATGGAAACCACAAACCTATTAATAGACATTAAGGACAGGATTCAGGTGATTACGCTTCACCGGCCAGAAAGCCTCAACGCTCTAAACAAAGAAACCTTGTCGGAGCTTAGCAGTCAACTAGATGAAGCCCAGCAAAACACCGATATACGCTGCATTATCCTGACAGGATCCGGCCAAAAAGCCTTTGTGGCTGGGGCAGACATCAAAGAATTTGCAGATTACGGTCAAAAAGAAGGACGTGAGATGGCGCTCTCTGGGCAAAAGAACGTCTTTGATAAAATAGAAAACCTGTCCAAACCGGTTATTGCAGCGATTAACGGCTTTGCCCTGGGCGGTGGTCTGGAGCTCGCCATGGCCTGTCATATCCGTTATGCGGCAGACTCGGCCAAATTGGGCCTCCCGGAAACCACCCTGGGGCTAATTCCAGGCTATGGCGGCACGCAGCGTTTACCGGCACTGGTAGGTAAAGGCCTTGCCATGGAAATGATCCTCTCGGCCAAAATGATAACCGCCCAGCGCGCCAAAGAAATAGGCCTGGTCAATGCCGTATTTCCACAAACGGAACTCCTGGAAAAAACCATGGCACTTGCCAGCATTATCACCAAAAATTCACCACAGGCCATTCAGGAAGCCATAAAGGTTATTAACAGTGCCGGCACAACTAACGGCTACCAAAACGAAATAGAAGCTTTTGGACGGCTTTTTGACAGCACCGATAAGAAAGAAGGCGTGACTGCCTTTTTAGAAAAACGCAAACCCGCATTTTGATTAGGCACAGATAAAAGTACAGATGAATATATAAATAGAAGTACAGATGAAAATACATAGGCATAGAACGCATATTAAAACCGCATAATAATCCAGCATAATAATCCAGATTCACCCGGCGCCCCAAGCAGTGCCTGATGAATCAATTTTCTGTAGGGTAACTATCCAGGTAATCTGGCTGCCTGCACATTCCTTCACCTACCTTTACAAAACCTTACATACCCTTATACATCTGCTAACACTTTTTTTCTCCATAAAAGTGCTAACCCAGCAGCCTCATCCAACAATCTTCTCATTTTCTTAATGGATCTGTGGGGCTCCATATATTATTTATGCGTACATTTGTTAGCATTGGGCGAGGGCCTTTTAACTATAATTATTCAATAAAAACATCGTAAAATTTAAAAAAATAAATGGCGCATAATCATTCCAAAGGATGGGCATTCAGGCAGGCAATGGAAAAGGAACAGCCCCTACAAGTAGTAGGCGCAATTAATGCCAACCATGCCTTATTAGCTCAGCATGCAGGATTTAATGCAATATACCTGTCAGGCGGCGGCGTAGCCGCCGGTTCCTTAGGCATACCCGATTTAGGTATTACTGGCCTGCAGGATGTGTTAATCGATGCTGACCGTATCACTAGTGTCTGCAACCTGCCCTTAATGGTAGATATCGATACTGGTTTTGGCGCTTCTGCCTTTAATGTAGCCCGCACGATTAAGACCCTGATCAAGGCAGACGTGGCAGCGGTGCATATGGAAGATCAGGTAGGTGCCAAAAGATGCGGCCACCGGCCAGGCAAAGAGCTGGTGGCAACAGCAGAGATGGTAGACCGTATCAAAGCGGCTGTCGATGCGAGGACAGATGAACATTTTGTGATCGGTGCCCGCACTGATGCGCTGGCGGCAGAGGGAATAGAGCGCGCCCTTGAAAGAGCAGTCGCCTATAAAGAGGCCGGGGCGGATTTTATATTTGCAGAAGCCGTGAAAAGCCTGGATCAGTATACCCAGTTTAGCCAGGCTACCAGCCTGCCTATTTTGGCAAATATCACAGAATTTGGGCAGACACCGCTTTTTACGGTAGAACAGTTAAAAGCGGCTGGCGTATCCATTGTCCTTTATCCACTTTCCGCCTTCAGAGCCGCCAATAAAGCAGCCGAGAATGTCTACCAGCATATCAGAAGTGACGGCTCGCAAAAAGCCGTCCTTGAAACAATGCAAACCCGCGATGAACTCTATAAAAGCATTGACTATTACGAATATGAAGCGCACTTAGATCAATTATTCCAAAAATCAAAAAAATAAACGCATGTCTGAATCTGCACCTACAGCCTTTAAACCCAAAAAAAGCGTCGCCCTGTCTGGTGTACCTGCCGGTAATACAGCGCTTAGTACCGTAGGCAAAAGCGGCAATGATCTTCATTACAGAGGCTATGATATTCTAGAATTAGCCAGCAAGGCCAGCTTTGAGGAAGTCGCCTATTTACTGATCTATGGGGGCCTGCCGACACCTGCGCAGCTGGCGACTTATCAGACAGAATTAATAGCCGCCCGGGAACTACCGATGACGGCCAAGACGATCCTAAAAAAACTTCCATTAGTCACCCATCCCATGGATGTGTTGCGCACCTACAGCTCTGTTTTAGGTTGTATTCAACCAGAAAAGGAAGGACATAATCTTGCCGGTGCAAGAGTGATAGCAGACAGGCTTATGGCCTCCATGGGCTCCGCCTTATTGTACTGGTACCATTATTCAAAAAACGGCCGGGAGATAGATCTGCAAACGCCGGAAAAGACCCTGGGCGGTCATTTTTTGCACCTGCTGCACGGCAAGGCAGCTGCTGACAGCTGGATAGAGGCCATGCAAATATCCCTAAACCTATATGCCGAGCATGAGTTCAATGCCTCCACCTTTACCGCCAGGGTAATCGCAGGTACGGGAGCAGATATTTACTCTAGCATTGCTGGTGCCATTGGCGCACTCAGCGGACCCAAGCATGGCGGCGCCAATGAAGTGGCTTTTGATATTCAATCCCGCTATACCAGTGCCGATCAGGCAGAGGAAGATATTAAAAAAAGACTGGAGAAAAAGGAAGTCATCATAGGTTTCGGGCACCCTGTCTATACGATAGAAGATCCCCGCAGTAACGTGATTAAACAGGTGGCTAAAAAATTATCAGAACAGGCCGGTGATACAACCCTGTTTGACATTGCAGAGAGAATTGAAAAAGTTATGTGGGAAGAAAAAAGAATGTTCCCGAACCTGGATTGGTATTCGGCTGTTTCCTATCACCTGATGGGTATTCCCACAGCTATGTTTACCCCGCTTTTTGTTATTGCACGCATGACAGGCTGGTCGGCCCACGTCATAGAGCAACGCCAGGATGGTAAAATCATCCGACCCAGCGCCAATTATACCGGTCCGGAAAACAGGGCCTATATTGCCATTGAAAACCGTTAATTATATTCATCAACACAATTACGTTCTAAAAATAAAAATGAGCACAACTATCTCCAATGAAAGACCACCTGTAGATCAGGTACTGGTGGACATCGCAGACTATGTCCTGCAATACAAAATTGACAGCGAAAAGGCCTTAAAAACAGCCTTTTATTGTTTTATAGATACCCTGGGATGTGGCTTTGAAGCCCTGACTTACCCTGCCTGTACAAAGCTATTAGGCCCAGTGGTGCCTGGCACCATTGTGCCAAATGGCGCCAAAGTGCCCGGTACCAATTACGCGTTGGATCCTGTGCAGGCCGCCTTCAATATAGGTGCCATTATCCGTTGGCTGGATTTTAATGATACCTGGCTGGCAGCAGAGTGGGGACACCCATCCGATAACCTAGGCGGAATTCTGGCAGTGGCCGATTGGATCAGCAGAACAGCTATCGCTAAGGGCGAAGCCCCGCTAAAAGCAAAAATTGTTCTGGAAGCCATGGTAATGGCCCATGAAATTCAAGGCGTACTGGCCCTGGAAAATTCATTTAATAAAGTAGGACTGGATCATGTCCTGCTGGTAAAAGTAGCTTCTACAGCCGTTGTAGGAAAACTATTGGGACTCACAAAAGAGGAGTTGATTAATGCCATTTCCCTGGCATTTGTAGACGGGCAGTCACTTAGAACCTATAGACATGCGCCCAATACAGGCAGTCGTAAATCCTGGGCCGCCGGCGATGCCACCTCAAGAGCAGTACGGCTCGCCCTAATGGCCAGAACAGGAGAAATGGGGTATCCATCTGTACTCACAGCACCCGTATGGGGTTTTTATGACGTGTCCTTTAAAGGACAAGCCTTTAAATTTCAAAGGCCATATGGTAGTTATGTGATGGAAAATATTCTGTTTAAAATCTCCTTTCCGGCTGAGTTTCATGCGCAGACAGCAGCAGAGGCGGCCATGACCTTACACACAAGGTTAAAAGAAGCCGGTAGAACTCCTGAGGACATAGCCGACATAAAAATCAGAACACATGAGGCCGCCATCAGAATTATTGACAAAAAAGGCCCTTTAAACAATCCGGCAGATAGAGATCACTGCATCCAATATATGATCGCCGTGCCCCTGATATTTGGTCGCCTGACAGCAGAAGACTATGAGCTGGGAGTCGCCAGCGATCCCAGGATTGACACCTTAAGAGCCAAGATGCACACCGAGGAAGATCCGCAGTTTACCAAAGACTATCACGATCCGGAAAAAAGAGCTATTTCTAATGCACTGACTGTTACCTTTAAAGACGGGACAAGCTTACCGGAAGTCGTAGTAGAATATCCCATTGGCCATCCCAGAAGAAGAGAGGAGGGTATTCCTAAACTGATCGAAAAGTACAAGCAGAACCTGGCTAGAATCTTTCCTGCAAAGCAGCAGGCAGCCATCCTGGAAGCCACCATCAGCTATGACCGGTTTATCCAGACAGATATTCAGCAGATAGTAGATTTAATGGTGAAACCTTAGGAAGCCCGCTTATCAAAAAACAGTAAAAGTAGCAGATAAGAAAAGGCAAGGATAAAAAGTAAAAAAAATGAAGCGCAGCAGACAAACTGTAACTTAAAATTTGTCCGTTGCGCTTCTTAATTATCCATTCCCGACAACGCAAAAGCACAGGTATTGAGCGTAAGCCTTAACATGCGAGCAGCTTAAAGCGCCCATGACAACAAGAACAGCGGGTGTTACCCTTTCGTTAGAGGCCAATTGGAATTAAATCCATCGTAAAAAGTGAAATTTTTGCTGGCTAAATCAATTAAGGAGACAGGCATCTGCCACTGCTCCCCATATGGACTAAATGATTTGCAGTCTTGTACAAACTGCTGCAAGCCAGTTTGATCTATGTGAGAAAAAACACCCCCTGTATGCGCCGCATATCCAACACCTAGTATTGAACCAATATCCCCATCTATGGGCCTGTCCAGCACACCTTCGTCCAGGAGACGATAACTATCGAGTGCCATCACATGTAATAACCGTTTTTGGATGATTTCAGTAAATGTGTTGTTTTCCTGTACTGCATTTGAATCGATAGTTGCATCGATAGTTGCCGCGTTAGCTCCATTGTTACTAGTAATAGTGGGTGAAACTTGGATATTACTGTCCTGCCAGAGCGCTTTTTTGCCCGTCTGGGCGTCATAAGTATAAAAACCTTTATTTGATTTGCGGCCAGTCCTACCCTGATTAATTAATGAACTAAGGTAATTATAAGTACGCTGCTGGCTATTGGATAGTGCAGGTAGCTGATCATACACATGTACCATGAGCGGCAGGGAGATTTCATCTAGTACCGCAAGTGGACTGACAGCAAAGCCAGCTTTCAACGCCTCCTTTTCAATGAGCTCAGCAGGGATGCCTTCCAGCAGCATAGTAATCGCCTCCAATAGATAATTAAAAAAGATGCGCGACGTGAAAAAGGCCGGACTGTCATGTACGACTATGGGCGTTTTACCTAGCTTTAAAGCCAGTGCTTTTGCTTTATTTAAGGTTTGTTGACTGGTTTGTTTGCCCAGTATAATTTCTACCAGTGGCATTCTGTCTACCGGTGAAAAGAAATGCATGCCGATAAAGTTTTCCGGTAGCCGGCAGCTGAGCGCTAGCCTGGAAATAGGCAGCGACGTAGTATTAGAGGCTACAAAACCATTAGAAGCCAACATGGCTTCACTTTCATGGATCACAGCATTTTTTAGTGTTACCTGCTCAAAGACCGCTTCTATAATGGCGTCCGCTCCCTGTAATGCGGTTACTTTATCTGTGGGCTCAATCAGCGCTTCCATGGCTTCTTTTTGAGTAGCAGCCATCCTGCCCATCGCAATTAACTTATCACAGCATTTTGTCGTATAGGCCTTGCCGCGCCGGGCAAGCTCCACCTTTGTATCCTTAAGCACTGCTTGCAGGCCTGCCCGGGCCACTTCAAAGGCAATCCCGGCACCCATCATCCCGGCACCTATAATGCCAATTTTTTTAAATTCAGGTGCTGGCTCATGTATAGATGAAGCTTCTAACGGCCTTTTGGCCGCCTGCACACCGTAATACATCGTTCTGATAATGGCCAATGATAGTGGGTTTTGCAATACAGATGTATAATGAACAGCTTCTAATTGCAACAACTCCTCCAAAGTAAGCTTTCCTTCTATATTTGCAGCTATTAGCTCAAAACAGGCACTGGTGCCGGGAAATTTAAGATTGGCTTTTTTCTTTAAAACGGCGAGCATTTGATCCGTGTCAGTTGTATTGATCTGCTGCTTAGTTGCGTTACTTTTCCCTTCAGTTGATTTTGCTCCATTTGGTTGCGTCAGTATCCAATCAACTGCCCGTTGACCTAATTGGGAACTGTCTTGGACCACGGCGTCCAAAAGGCCAGATGCTAGCGCCTGCTCATGGTTATAACTAGCACCTTTTATAAGTAATGCTGCTGCGTCTTCCAGCGCCAACCTTTGAACTATATAAACTGTTGTACCTAAACCAGGGAAAATACCCAGACTACAATCTGTGCACCTGATTTTGGTGCGCGTTGTACCCATTATATAATGCGCCCATAGCATGGGGGCCATTTGTAGGCTATTAACAGCGCCATCTAAAACAGCAACAACTGGAATCTTAGCCTGTTTAATGGTCGCTGACCATTCTAATATCCGCTGAATACGCGGCGTAAAGTCAGGGCTTTTGGCTGCTTCAAATAAAGCCCTGTAGTCAACCACTTCGGATCCAAAAGGGCAATGATAGATGATACCCTGAATGTTCTTTGTTGGGTCTAACAGACTAAGCAACAGTGCTCCGAATTTCTCCAGTAGCAAAACAGGATTAGTTGCCTGCTTTCTGTATCCTTCTTTAGTAGTGATGCGTATGACGGCATTGGCGTCAATGGCCAGATTGAAAAGGTTGTGATCGATTTGATCTTTCGATTGATGGTTTAAGGGATTATAAGGCTCCATAACTGTTTACTTAGATGTTGGGTGGCGCTTTTATTTCTGAATCGCCATTCACTTATTTATTTTTATAACTAACACCGTCAATTTCCATTTTGGCGATGATCTCCAGCATGATTTCTGAAGTACCACCAATAATAGTTCCGGCTCTGACATCACGGTAAAGCCTGGCAATCTTATAATCCTCGGTAAATCCATACCCACCAAATAATTGCAGACACTGATGGACAATACTAATAGCCAGTTCATTGGCCTGGAGTTTGGCAATCGAACAGTCTTCTACTGCATAAATACCGTCATTTTGCAGATCGCAGCAATAATTAACAAAGGCCTTGGTCGTTTTGATATCCGCCACCATCTGTGCAATCCTGTGACGGATCACCTGGAACTCCTGGAGCTTTTTACCAAATGCCTCCCTGACATTGATATACTCCATCGTATACTTTAGGGTAAATTCAGCGGTAGCGATACTCTGGATGGCAGCAGTAAGCCTTTCTAATTGCAGGCCATCCATCAGATAGCCAAATCCGGCACCTTCTTCTCCCAATAGATGGCCTACTGGCACCTTTACATTGTCAAAAGAAAGCTCAGCAGTGTCGGAGGCATGCCAGCCCATTTTGTCAATCTTTCGTGCACTGACACCTGGCGCATTACGGTCTATGAGGATCAGGCTTATGCCTTTGGCGCCTTTTGTGGGATCGGTCTTTACGGCAGTAATAAAGAAATCACCATACACACCGTTGGTGATAAATGTTTTTGAACCATTTATAATATAATGGTCGCCTTCTCTGACAGCAGTTGTCCGGATATTTTTGACATCAGAACCTGCACCAGGCTCCGTAATAGCGATGGCGCTGACCATATTACCCAAGATAACAGGCTGCAGATATCGCTTTTTAAGATCTTCTGATCCATATTTAAGCAGGTAAGGGGCAGACATAAATTGAATAACCAGCGCAGATATGGTAAAACCACCGGAAAAGCAATGCGAGAGTTCTTCACAGAGAATCATAGAATAATAAAAATCCAGATCCAGACCACCATAAGCCTCAGGGAAATTAACACCCATAAATCCCATGTCGCCCATTTTCTTCCAAATCTCACGGTCAATTTGCTGGTTTTTTTCCCACTGATCAATATGGGGATTGATTTCCTTTTCAATAAAGGCTCTAAGTGTATCCCGAAAAATCTGATGTTCCGGGGACAACTGAGTCGCACGTATCATATTGTTTATGTGTTATTTAATTACGAATACTATCAAATGTTAGTAAAGGTATCAAAAATAATCAATAGATCCTGCCTTACCTGAAAATTTTTAGGATTTCTGTTAAGTGGACGGTAAAACCAAACCCATAATAAAGCTGCAGGGCAACGATGCAAGAAGCACAGATAAGCGGATAAAGCTAAAAAGCAATAAAGCCAGTGATTGTACCGGGGTTATGCCGGAAAAGAAACTACCAGCAATATCCTGGCGCATAAGGTAAAATAAAAACATATGCAAAAGGCAAATTCAACAGCAGGTTCAAATGAAAAAGCGCAAAAGAAAATAAACATATTCTTTTGCGCTTTTCATAATTTTAAAGGACGATCCAAATACCAGATTGAATTTTTTATTTAATGGTCGTAATTACCAGGTCCCGGCCATTTTTCATGTCAACCGTACCAATGTCATTAGGTGCAAGTTTTTTACTTGCCTCGTCAAACGACATCTGTTTCCCATCGACGCTAATGGTTAAGTTGTCAAGTATGGTATATCTGGAGGTGGTATTTTGGCTGATGACCCAAATAGCGCTGTCCACTTTGACAATCGCCTTGTGGGTAGCTTTTACTTTTTCGGCTATCGCATCATATTTGACTTTAAAGTCCAAGGCTGCCAGTGCGTCCTGATAAGTTACCTTCTTATCCTGTCCTGTTGAGTAGGAGGAGGGGAAAGGGCCGTCTTTTGGTATAGGAGTTTGAGACAGACCGATATTTGTCAGTAAATAAGGGTGAAGGGCTTCTTTTTGTTTTGCAGGGTCAATACTGAGTGCAAAGGGAAAATCCTGATAACCCTGTTTTGTAAAATTTATATAGTATTTGACACCTATAATTTCCTTTTCATCGATTACTAAAGAATAAAAGCCTTTGTCATCTGTATGACCAATGACTTTATCAGCGGCACTTTTTAAAGTAGCATTAGAAATGGCAGTATGTGAAGCCTGGTCAAATACAATTCCGGAAATTTCCATATGATCTGCCATAGTAGTGGCACTTGTAAAACGATCCCTGGTTTTCTGTAGACTGCGGTACTGCTCAGTGCCCTTTGCGGCTCCGATAAGAATTGTGGTAGCAGGTTGGGCATTATCCAATGGCTGAAGCCCCGCATTTGCCATATAAAGCGCATTTAACTGACCATCCTTGCCTATTAGGCTTTTCATTTTGATCTCGGCTGATTTAAAACCCTCTTTTTGAATCCTGAGATCAATAGGGTAATGTACTTCTTTTTCGTTATTAAAAGAAAATGTATAATACCCATGCTTATCAGTGGTGACTTTAATATGATTAGCGAGATCCGTGATGGTTACGGCTTCCATGGGCTGGTTATTGGTGCCATTTAAAATAGAACCGTAAAATTGGATGGCGCCTTGCGCTTTATTAGCCACCGCCCTGAATGAAAATAACAGTACCACAATTAAAGGCAGCAAAAAAGTAAATTTAAGGAGCTGCACTTTGGCTGTTTTTGTTTTGTTCATCATTTTAATTCTGTTTTTAAGTGAAGAGAGATTAAATGCATTAGTAGGCCCTGCCTGGTGAATACCACTTACATGAAGCAGAAGATACTGATATTGTTGTTTATTTATGCCACGTTCAAGCACCTGAGCATCGGCAATATATTCCAGATTTTCCTTGACCGCTCTTCTAAGCAGCCATACAAATGGATTGAACCAATTTATAATGACCAGAAATTCTGCCCATAAATTATCCAGTGTATGATATTGCAGCACATGCACCTGTTCGTGGGCAAGTATCTTATCCAGCTCAGTAGTTTCATGTAGGTCTTTATTTAAAAAGATGGAATCACGAAAGGAAAAAGGTGTTATATTTCCATTTACCTGATAGATTGTAAAACCCGCTCGCCGCTCCAGAATTTGGGACTTTTGTTTTAACCGGTAAATGGATAACAATGCAAAGGATAGTTTAATCAGCATGGCCACCATGCCTGAAATCAACAGTATGGTTATAATGGCAGTGGAGCTGATATGACGCGTGGCCTCCTGAACAGGTGTATAGTTTATGGCCACCTGAGGAATGCCACTGATAATGGTTTGCTGAAAGGAGATGGTTGAGGACGGCTCAGAATGCGTGAAGAACTTTGAGATATCAATGAACGGCATGATCAGACATAAGACTGAACAAGTCCAAAAATAAGCCCTGTTCCATCCATAGAATGTAAACTTCTTAAGCACTACAGCATAAAATAGGTACATGCAGGTAAGCCCCACGGATACCCGCAAAAAATATTGTAGGATCGTAACCATGATTATGAATTTAGCGTTATTTAATTATTTCTCTTTTTCAATCATTTGAATAATTTCCTTTAATTCCTCAGCAGACACCTTCTTTTGCTTTACCAGAAAAGAAACGACCTCCTTATAGGAATCTGAGAAGTATTGTTTTACGACACTGCCGACAAATTTCTTCTTGTATTCTTCCTGACTGATAGAGGAGGCATATATATAGGTGTTACCCACCATTGTACTGCTTAAATATCCCTTTTTTTCTAGGTTTTTAATGGTGGAAGCAATAGTCGTGTAGGGCGCGTCCGCATCCATTTGCTGCATAATGGATTTGACATTACCTGATCCCACCTTAAATACTGCGCGTAAGACCTCTTCTTCTTGTTGGGTTAATTTCTGCATATCTACGAACTTTTCGTAAAACTACGATAGTTTCGTAGAATAACCAAATTTAATTTAAAAAAGTTTTTAAGGATCAGTCCGTACTCCATACTCCATACTCCATGTCCCGCTGAATTATGCTAATATGATAGTAATCCAAATTACTTATATAGGTCATAAAGTTTCTTGAAGCCTCTTTGTGATCAAAAATTGGATGCAAAACAATTTGCCTCTAATGTTCCTTTGTCTTTGTTATGAAAAAAAACTCAGCTGACACTTTCGCGACTACAAATAACTGATGGAAATACTTACAAAAGATGTGCAGTAATAGTTCATGGTAATATTGGTTTTGAGGTAGGACGCAACCAAAGTAAGATTTTAAATAGATGTCCAAAATTACAAAAAATAAGTTGCGTGAATTTATTTTTCTAATTGTGGCGTAAAAGCTACAAACAAGTGTTATAATCTCTCTTAAATTTGAGTAATCATTGAATGCTAAGAATCAGGTAAATCTGTGAAGATGCTGAACAACTTATCCATTCTGATCCAACGGTTCTTTATTTTTTAAATATAAAACTTTTAAACATGAAAAAAACGTTACTCTCATTATTTATGGTTGCTTGTGTTGGGACAGCAGTTAGTTATGGACAGGTGAATGTTGGAAGTACTACCCCGCCAGATGCAAGTGTGGCTTTGCAAGTTTCTGGGACCAATTTGGGATTTATGCCACCCAAAGTCAGCCTGACCAGTACAGATGAATTTGGATTAGCGGGTGATACAAAAACAGCAGGGATAATGGTGTATAACACCAACACGGCATTAGCATCTAATTTTGCATTTCCATCTTATGGTGTCGGACTTTATCTATGGACTGGTAAAGGGTGGCTATGGCAAGGCCCTATGCCTTTTATCAGTGCATTAGCTCCTGCCAGTGGCAATATACCGGTTGGCACAGTTGATGTACCATTAAATGTATCAGGTCCGGACCATGGAGTAGGTAACCCTGATATTTTACCAACCGTTGATGGAGGGGCTGTAGTAGCCACTGTTGGAGGTAATTATAAATATGAATTGGATGGGTATATTGCCCAGGCCCCGGATGCACCTGGATCTATTGTGTTTGAGGTGCAGAAAAATGGTGCTTATAGCACACAATTTCAAGTTCCAGTTGCAGGGCAGACAAATCACATCAATATATTTCACTTTTCTGAAGAAATATATTTAGCTGCTGGAGATAAACTGACTTTTAAAGTCATACAAAACAATACTGGTAAGATTGTCAGTTATGTATATATACCTAATATAGTTGTTAAAGCGCTGGAGCTTGGCGAATAATGAAAGAAATGTTTAATTGGGATAATTCTTTCCCAGGGTTTAATTGTGGCTGTAATACGTCTTTATGTAACAATTAAGATCAGTATTATAGTATTTACTTCTGGCAAAGCCAGAAGCAGATCATTATTCATTTTAAAGCTTAAAATTATGAAGCAGATAACTTTTCTTACAATATTTTCTATTATAGGCCTAGCAGCTACTGCTCAAAATTACATAGGTGCGCCGGTTGGATTATATGGCCCGGCCTATAATGGAAGTACCCTAATAGGGGATGGAGGCAATGTACTGGTGGAGGGAAACGGGAATTGGTATTTTGGAGGACCTGTTGTCAGTGCTGACAAAGGTGGCCAAAATGCGCCCAATGCAACTGGACGCTCCGAGATTATGATTTTTGATGGTTCTGGTACTTATGATAACGCAGCAACTATAAATGGTGCTACAGGATTTTTTATTGATGGCTATGCAGGTGCTATCAATAAAACGGCTTCCTTTATATTGCCCCTCGGTGAGGGAACAATTGCGCATCCCTTAACGATTATGTCCGGCGCCTCTGGTAATGTTGCCTATTTTTCCGGATTGGGCACGAAGCAAAATACAACTTTAAGCGGTACCGCCGCCGAGGTTTTTAGTCCCTATTTTGATTTTAATGGCATCAATACCGGAGATTATATTTTCGGTTTTGAAACTGGCTTTGGAAATACCAGTGATTTACATTTGTTAGAATCTGGCAATACCAGTGTAAACGGCACAAGTGGTACAACAAGCTATAATGAAGTTCCAAGTACAATTAGTTACGATAATACAACAGGCGTATTAAATGCTACCATAACGAGTACATACGGCGCAACGCAGCTTTACGTAGGTAGTACAAGCAGCGCATTGCCGGTTGGACTCCACGGATTTGCCGCATCTTTTGCGAACAAAACGGTTTCTTTAGTTTGGAAGACTTCTTTTGAGTCGAACAATCGAGGATTTGATGTTCAACGAAGCCAGGATGGTGTTCATTATAATAGTATAGGTTTTGTGCCGTCATTAGCTGCCTCAAGTGGTGGTAATAGTAGTCTTGAGCTTGATTACGCCTATGTTGACAATACTCTTCTTACGGCAGGAACTTATTATTACAGGTTGATTCAACAGGATAATAATAATAAGCAAACCATTTCAGGAACAGTTAACATCGAGGTAAATGGACTAGCGTCTACAATTAAAGTATATCCTAATCCAACATCGGGCAAATTTTGGGTGGTTGGACTGAAAGCAGGTAGCCGGATTGAGGTATTTAATGCTGCCGGACAAAAAGTCAAGTCAGTTGTTACTAACAGTGACCAGACGGCTATTGATTTAAATGGCTATGCGCAAGGTGTTTATTATTTGAAATTTGTTGATGATAAAGGCGCAATTGGAGGATCTAATTTGTTAATTAAATAAATGAGGAGCCTATGAGGAGTGCTTAAGTGAGTCTTTGAATTTTCTGTTATGATTGAAAGTCCTAAACTCAGTTGATTAATCAATTGAGTTTAGGACTTTTTTTTGTGGATGTGTCAAAATGGAGAAAATAGTAAACAAGGAAGGTATATTTCGTTGTTTGTAGTTGAAGCGCTACAATTATTTTGTCACCTTCTTGTACATTTGCAACAGATATATACATTCTGGTAAGCAAAATTGGATACATACAAAATAACAATGCTTGCCATATATCTGGAAAACCATGTATACCAATCATAATAAATAAAGGGTGAAGTTGATTTTAATTGACTTAATGCTCACAGTGAAATGGGACGTCATTACTCTTTGCGTCCCATTTTAATTTTTTAATTCTTCGAGGTCTATGGATGAAGCAATTAGTCAATGTCTTATACAGGCATAGTAGTCAAGTGTAATTGATTAACCAAATGCTTAGTTGATGATTTTTCGGCTGTTTAAAACCTATATTTTCCTCCTTCTAAATTGCAAAAATTTAGAAGTATATTATATATTAATATTTAATTATATATGGGTATTATATCTGGTATATTTTTTAAAAAGGATTAATAAAATCTCAACGAATATTTACATCAAATATTTGAGATAATAAGTTGCTTAATTTCTAACTTTTTGGTTATTAGTTCAAAACCTTATCTGGAGCGTATTTTAGACGGTAATAATTATTTTACATTTTGTAGCTGATTAGCTACAAATGAGCTTGCATGGTTGGTTTACTTTTGTTAAAACATTGGGAGTAATGTATATAAACTATATATAGCTGATAATATGAATATATATGCTTTATTTACTGGGTACAACTTTCAATATTAAAGAGGTTAATCTAGTATTGTTGTAGTCAAGGGTATTCAACATTTTTTAATTAATAATTTATTTCTATGAAAAAGATTTTTACATTCATGATCGCAGTATTTGCGATAGGCCTTGCAAAGGCAGGAACCTTCGGCATGGGGGATTATGTCTGGAAAGACGATGGTACGCAAACAGTTTTGAAAACTAACGATGCCTATGTTAAAAATGACCGTAAACCGGTTGATTTGGAAATGGCACTTGGTATGTGGACTTTCTTTGAGAATCAGGGTAGTGGTGTTATTGTACTTCAATATGCCAGGGGGAATGCCAATGGACAGTCATTTGTTGCTGGGGCGGCGGGAACAACCCAGGCGCAAAGTCCAAACTTCCAATTGAATTGGCAAGATGTTAATAAGGATTCAGTCAACAAAGACTGGATGCTTGCAGGTGATGCCAGTTCATTAACAAATGGAGATTACACGCCTTCAGGGCTGACAGATTATTCCGGTGTGAGTGCCTTTGTTGGAACTAATGTGGCAAAAACACCTAATATTATTGATTTTGGCGGTAAAGTGTTAGTTTCTTCTACGACTGATGGTAGTATTACTTTAGACGGAACGACTTCTCCGGACTTCTCCGCAGGAAATTATAACTATATGAAAGGGGGCATTAAATTCGCTATTAAACCTGGAGCCTCTGTTTTGCCAGATTCTGTATATTCCTTTAGATTATACTGTAAAAGCTCCAATTGGGATGGCGAAACACGCGGAACACAAATTGGAGAGCGGACAATTAACTTCAATACTTTTGAAGGAAATAACAATAGAATTAAGACCAATAGCCCGACAGCGGCTGATGGTGTTCCTGATCCCAATGCCGTCAACGGTGGTAACCACTTTGATCACGGTATGCCATTTATCATGACTGGCCCAGATATTCAAACCAACTTAGGTCTTGCCGTTAACTGGAGTGCACCAGGCTTACAAGCTTCCGTATCAAATGGTAGTGTTATTTTAACTTGGGGCACAGAAACAGAAAGCAATAATAAAGAGTTTATCGTTCAAAGAAGTGTAGCTGGAAGCAATAGTTTTGTAAATGTAGGCACAGTAGCTTCTAAATCAAACGGAGGCAACAGCACATCCGCCCTGGATTATAAATATATAGACGCGTCGCCAATTGCAAACGCTGTTTATAGAGTAGCTGAAGTTAGCAATAGCGGAGAAACTCATTATTCAAATAGTGTTTCCGTTGCGTTAAATGATGCTAGCAGCAAATTATCTGTATTCCCTAACCCTGTTGTTTCTGGTACCCTGAATGTAAAAGGTGCGAGCGCAGGAAGCGTTTACCGTATCGTAAGTGTGAATGGTATCAATGCACTTAGCGGTAAATTAAATGCTGCAAAACAGATCAGTGTAGATCATTTAGCAACTGGTGTTTATGTCTTACAGGTAGCTACTGCAAATGGTAATACCTCCTCTGTTATGTTTGTAAAGAAATAAATAATTCAATAATTTCCTGGAAGAATAGGATGTTCGCTATTATAAGTGAACATCCTATTTATATGATGGTTATAAACACTGAACGTCGCTTGTAGCTGAGATTTGATAGGATCAATTATACCAAGGCATAAGGAACTGCCTGTTTTGATATAGTATTCATTTAAAGCATATAAAACCACAAAGATAAAGATAAGAATGGGCCATAAACTAAGCAAAAAATACTGGATACTGCTACTCAGTGCGATACCGATTACAATGTCCATTCAAATGGCAGATACGCCCCTTAACTGGATTGTTTATGCGCTGGTCTTTTATGCGTTTATGGATTTAGAGAAGGCAAAGGATGCCTTTTGGCGTGGCGCCTTGGTAGGAGGCGTGACAGCCATATTAAACTTTTTTTGGATTATTGGTGGCGCACAGAAATTTACTGGAAAAGGCGTCTTAATTGGCATTGGTATTACCCTGATATTTACGGTAATTTTTGCTTTATATGCCGGGATACTCGGATGGGTCATCCTGTTTCTAAAAAGAAAAACCCGTTATAAGCTTGAATGGTTGGTGAATGGAATTTATCTGGCTTCCTTTTGGGTATTGGTCGATGCATTTATGATTTACTTTGCCAAAGGCTTTGCCCTTTGTCTATTTGTTTCTTATACGGCACTTGCGCAGAATTTATATCTAATCCAATTATCCACCATTACGGGGCCTTTACTATTTACATTTTTAGTGGTATTTCTAAGCTATATCACCGCCTATTTTGTGTATTATAAAAAGTGGAAACTGCTATATATTCCTGTAGCGGTCATCCTGACGAGTCTGGCAATAGGAGGTCTGATTTTAAACAGCTATGAAAATCAGCTGGATGCGGCTAGTCAAGCAAAAAAACAAACCAGTTTTAAAGCAGCCATATTGTCTCAGAATCTGGACCCTCAGTTCAGGTGGGATCCAGAGAACGGCAATTATCTCGCGCAGCAATTATTCAAAATGAATAAGATGGCCTGCGAAAATAAAGCACAACTCACTATTTGGTCAGAATCGGCCATTCCCTGGAATTATACGCCAGATGATGATTTCCTAAGAGTATTAGATTCCCTTACAGCCTCCTATAATGTGACACATTTAATTGGGATGAATACCGATTATGACAGAAAGCATCGGATATTCTACAATTCCATTTACAGTATGGAGCCCGGTCGCAAAATCATGGGCAGGTACGATAAAAGACTCGCCCTAAGCCTGATTGAAAAGCCGTTTATGGGGATGCTGATTCCATTTTATAATAGTACCGGCTTTAGGGTAAAAGAAGGGAAAAGTGATAAACCTTTGCCGACACCTTATGGAGGCGCAGGGATTTTACTTTGCAATGAATCTGTAATTCCGGACCTTTCCTATAGTTCTGTAAGAGAAGGCGCTAATTTTCTAGTAAATCCAGGCAATGATGGCTGGTTCAGTCATACCTATATATCCAAACAGCATTTATACCATGCCAGGCTTCGGGCAGTTGAAACCCGAAAAGACCTGTTGATTAATAATAACGACGGCTATTCTGGCAAAATTGAGTCTAGTGGGCGTATGCCGGAGATAAACAAAGGGCAATCTGCCATGATAGGCTATGCAACAGTCTATCCAAATGGGGTTAAAACCTTTATTGTTTTACATCCGCATTGGTTTGCATTATTATGTTTGATTGTGTTTTTAGCCATTTTATCATATAATTTAATTTTTGTAAAAGAAAAATGGGCCGAAGGACGTGAACATACAGTAAAAGGATACAAGAAATAACATTGCAGAAACCCAACAGCTAAAACAGCATTTAGAATAAAAGGTTAAGCGTACTGCTAGAAAGGTAGTTGAGATAAAAGTTCAATATTGACTATATAAAAGTAAGCTTTATTGAAACTTGAAAGGGTAAATTTAAAAACTTATGAAAGTAACGAAAGAATTAATTATTGAACATTTTCCATGCAAAAGCCCCTATTGTTTTATTAATGAAATAATAGAAGTAAATGCCGATCATATTTTGGCCAGCTATCTTTTTAAACAAAATGAGTTTTTCTTTGCAGGACACTTTCCAGGCAATCCAGTTGTACCAGGTGCCATTTTACAAGAAGCCGCTGCACAAATAGGACTATTGGCATTTGGGATGTACCTTTTGGGCAATGGTATTGAAGTACTTAGTGATCTGCCTGTAGAATTACCTGCAGCGCTTTTAACCATGAAATTACCAGATGTTGCTGCCTTAGAAAAGAAAATGAATAATATATTTTATTTGACTTCCGCAAATATGGATTATAAATATTTCGTCAAACCTAATGACAAAATCTTCGTTTACGCTGAAAAGGTATTTTTCAGGTTAAATAAATTGAAGTGTAAAGTGCGCATTGAAAATCAGGATAAAGTATTGATCAGTAAAGGAATTATGTCTGGGGTCGTGATTAAGGCTAAATAATTATGGCAAAAAAAACGAGAGTAGTAATAACAGGATTGGGGATTTGCAGCCCAATTGGTAATGGGGTGAAACAATTTACCACTTCCTTAAAAAAGGGCGTATCCGGCGTTCGTTACCATGAGATCCTAAAACAGCAAAATTATAGATGTCATGTAGGGGCGCTGCCTGCTTTGGAACCAGCCGAGGTGCAGGCGTTTACCAGTAGGTACGGACTTGTCAAGATGAAAGGAACGGGAATCGTATATGGTTGTATGGCGGGTGTGGAAGCCTGGTTTGATGCCGGCCTTTCCTTGCTGGATAGTAAAAGCAATCAAGCCGCCTGGGAATCCGGATGCATATTTGGTACCTGTACCAATGGTATTGACGCCATTGATTATGGCATTGGCCTTGTGGACACCGGAAATGTGCGAAAAATGGGGGGACGCACTGCCCAGCAGGCCATGAACAGTGGAGTGAGCGCCTATTTAGGAGGCATAATTGGAATCGGCAACCAATTGAGTACAAATTCCTCCTCTTGTATAACTGGCGTAGAATCTGCCATGGAAGGTGTCAACCGAATCAGGCAAAACAAAGCCAAAATTGTTTTAGTCGGATCCTCAGAAAGTAGCCATCATAACGTATGGGGCGGTTATGATGGGATGACCCTGTATGATGATTTTTATGCACTGGCCAAAGGGTATAATGACAACCCTGAAAAAGCCAGCTGTCCTATGAGTATCCATGCCAATGGCCTGGTGCCAGGTGGCGGCGGGGGGCCATGGTCATTGAGAGTTTACAGTCAGCCCGTAAACGAGGCGCAAAGATTTACGCAGAGATATTAGATGGCAGTATTATCTCCGGAGCGCAAAGAAATGGCGGCACCATGACGATGAATAGCAGAAAAAGCATGGAAGACGTAATTGAATTTGCCTTATCTAAATCCCAAATCAGTGCGCGGGATATCGATTTGATATCCGGACATTTACCCTCTTATATAATGGATGTCTATGAAGTAGAAGCATGGGCAAAAGTGCTGAAACGAACAGGGGAAGATTTTCCTTATATAAATGCGTTAAAATCTATGACCGGGCATTGTTTTGCCGCTTCTTCCTCTATGGAACTGGTTGCCTCTGCCCTGCAGTTGCATCATCAGTTTATCCATCCAAGTGTTAATTCAGCAGCGTTACATCCGCAAATTGAATCCATTATAGCAAGGAAGAAAATACCTTTAAAAGCTTTGAAGAAAAAAATAAATATTATTGCTAAAACCGCATTCGGATTTGGTGATGTCGCCTCATGTATCGTATTAAAGAAGTGGGAAGACGCTTAAATTGTTTTAGGGTAATTCGTTGAACAGAAGGTATATAAACTAAGTATAATATAAATATGGAACAGAGAGTTGTTATTACTGGTTTGGGAGTTGTCAGTCCGAATGGGGTGGGGGTAGAGAAATTTACTAAAGCCATCAAAAACGGGCAATCTGGAATAAAGTTCCATCCTGAATTAAATAAGCTTTCTTTTAGGTGTCAAATAGGCGGCGTTCCGGCTATAAGCGAAAATGCCAGGCAGCGTTTTCTTAAAAAGCATGGGATTGAAGAAGTTTTTAGTACCGGCATTACATACGGATGTATTGCCGCTTCTGAGGCGTGGCGCGATAGCGGACTCAAGGTCAGAAAGGCATCAGAGTCTCCCGATTATGAAAGTGGATGTATTTTCGGTACCGGTAGCAACGGAATAGAAGCCACACATTACGGCATTGCGCTTAGAGAAAGCGGACAAGATACCAGAAAAGGCAATCCGAGAGCGCTGCCACAGGCCATTAATAGTGCGGTCAGTGCTTTTATTGCAAAGATTATTGGACTGGGAGGTCAAGTGACCAGTAATGCATCAGCCTGTAATACCGGTACGGAAGCGATACTTATGGCCTTTGATAAAATTAAAAATAAGCAGGCAGTGCGCATGCTTGTCGGTAGCTCTGAAAGCAATAGCCCCTACGTATGGGGTCCATTTGATTCTATGTTTGCAACCGCCCATGGGTTTAACGATCAGCCCAAAAAGGCCTCCAGACCCATGGATAAGGATGCCTCAGGATTTGTACCCAGCTCCGGTGCGGGGGCATTGGTTATAGAAAGCCTCAGCGCTGCAAAAAAACGGGGTGCAAAAATATATGCAGAAGTTCTGGGAGGCCACATAAATTCAGGGGGACAAAGAGGCAAAGGAACAATGACCATTGGCAATGTAAATGGGATGGTCCGCTGCATCAAAAATGGTTTGAAAAGCTGTCAAATTACACCGGACCAGATAGATCTGATCTCCGGGCATTTGTCCTCCACCATAGGAGATATTACAGAAATAAATGCATGGGTTAGCGCACTCAAACGAAAAGGTACAGATTTTCCCTATATCAATTCCATGAAATCAATGATTGGACATTGTCTAAGTGCTTCTGGTTCAATAGAGTCTGTAGCAGCAGTATTGCAACTCTATAATGGATTCATTCATCCATCCATCAATGCGGATCAGTTACATCCCGAGATCGCCTCCTTAATTTCACATACAAGGGTGCCTCCAACTGCCATACTGGATGCCCCACTAAATATTGTGTGCAAGATTAGTTTTGGTTTTGGGGATGTCAATTCGTGTCTGCTATTAAAAAAATATATAGATTAAAGGCGTAAAATTATATTTGAGTGTGATTATGGGTAATCATTTATTAAAAGGAAAGAAAGGGATTATATTTGGCGCATTGAACGAACAGTCCATTGCCTGGCAGGTTGCATTAAAGTGCAAGCAGGAAGGGGCGGATATTGTTTTGTCCAACCTACCCATTGCCATCCGCTTTAGTGATACAAAGGAGTTAGGTAAATTAATTGGGGCACCAGTATTGGGCGCAGATATAACCAAAGTGGAAGATATTGAGCAGCTGTATGATTTAAGCCTAAAGCATTTTAAAACAAAAAAAATAGATTTTATTTTGCACAGCGTGGCCAATAGCCTGAATATCCGTAAAAAACATGCCTATACAGACTTGAACTATGACTACATGTTTAAGACATTAGATGTATCGGCTATCAGCTTTCATAAAATTCTGCAGGTCGCCTACCAAAAAGACCTGCTTAATGAATGGGGGAGTGTTCTGGCCATGTCTTATATTGCTGCACAGCGAATTTTCCCGGATTATAACGAAATGGCAGATGCAAAAGTGCTTTTAGAGGGCATCGCCAGGAATTTTGGTTATCATTATGGGGTAAAAAGAAATGTAAGGATAAATACGGTTTCGCAGTCGCCTACACTGACCAGGTCGGGAGGTGTCATCGGCGGATTTTCAGAATTTATGCAATACGCAGATGATATGAGTCCGTTAGGCAATGCACCAGCAAACGATCTGGCCGGTTTTTGTGTGACGCTATTTAGTGATTATACCAAATACGTAACCATGCAAAATATTTATCATGACGGCGGGTTCAATGCAACTGGCTTGTCAGGAAAACTAATTGATACGGTAACAAGTACGGTAGCTAAGAAGAAGAAAAAAAGAAATAAGTATACCCTTCAATCAAGTTAAAAAAATAATTAAAATATTATAGAATGCCTACAAAAACGATTAAAGAAAAGCCGGTGACCACTCAGAAAACCAGTGCGAAGACAGCCAGATCCACGGCCACGGCTGTGCGCGCAAAAGAAAAGTCCACTGAAAAGAAAAAGTCGGAAGATTCTACCGCTAAAAGCAAAAAAGCAGCGCCAAAACCGAGTGTTTCCAGTTCGGCAAAGAGCAGTCCTAAAAAGAAGACTTCGGCCAAGCAAACCATCAAAAAGGCGATTAAATTTGACAAAAAAATCACCGATGAATTAAAAAAGATCGTAGCGAGTTATACGGAATACCCTGAGTTATTGGATAATATTGAAAGCGATACTACCAAGAGCTTTATTGATGAACTCAATATAGATTCAGTGGATTTTGTGGAAATCATCGTTGATGTAGAACAAGCCTTTAATATCACCATTGAAGACGACGAAATCTATGATTTAAAATCATTTGAGGATTTATATTGTGCCATTGAGAAAAAGATTAAAGGGGCTAAAAAGAAATAGACTATGTCACGCTTAAAAGGTAAAGTAGCTATTATAACTGGTGGAACAAGGGGTATAGGCCTGGCCATTGCCAGGGCTTTCTTAAGGGAAGGCGCCCAGGTAATCATTACCTATAAAAAAGAGTACACCAAAAGCGAATTAGACGAAATTCTAGGTGAATTTAAAGGGCGAAAAAGCAAGATTCAGGCCTTTCAGGTGGACGCGTCTCAATTTTCTGCCTGCGAAATGCTTGTAAATGACGTTTTTAATAAATATGGCCGAATAGATATATGCGTGAATAACGCAGGCATAACCAAAGACAATACACTGTCACGTACAACACCAGAAGCTTGGGATGAGCTGATTGTAAATAACCTATACAGTGTTTTTAATATGACCAAATTGGTATCCCGCTTTATGTGTAAGGCAAAATCAGGAAGCATCATTAATATGAGTTCCATTGTTGGTCTCCATGGTAATTCCTGGCAGAGTAGTTACGCGGCAGCCAAAGCCGGCATTATTGGTTTTACTAAATCTGTCGCCAAAGAAATTGGCAGTAAAAATGTTCGCTGTAATGCAATCGCCCCGGGCTTTATACAAACAGGGATGACCCAGCATTTAATAGACGCAGATATTTCAACCGGATTTTTAAAAAATATATCCTTAGGCCGCTATGGACAACCCGGCGACGTGGCTAGCCTGGCAGTATACTTAGCCAGCGATGAAAGTGCCTATATGACAGGTCAGGTGATATGTTTAGATGGCGGCATCGGCAAATAAGGAGGTTGAGCAATAATTGAGTGCCATTATGAAGGTCCTTAGGCTAACTTATTCGTAGTAAGGATTAAACATATATTTATTAAACCATTACTTATTTTATTGACAAGTAGGACTCCGATTGTAATTTTTTTAGGGATTTATATAATTTTGGATGCATTCTTAATAAAAGATCCTTTGCAAAAGCGGCGTGTTGTCAAAACACACCGCTTTTTTCTATGACCAGTATTGTTTATTTTCGGCGAAGAAAACAATACAAGATGGACAAGGGTAAAGAGAAAATAGTTGATTTATTAAGTGGATTAAAAGGTGCCGGCAGTTTTGTTACAAATGGCCACCAACCCTTAAAATCGCCAGGAATAGAGATTGAAGGATTTGGAGAGCTAGCGTTCCCGGTAAATGCGGTTCAGACAAAAGCCTTGATGGAAATTGCCCAAAAAGCACCCTTTGGGAAAGGCCATGACACTGTATATGATGATCAGGTCAGGCGCACCTGGGAAATAGATGCCAGTCAGATTAAATTTCTAGGGAAAAGTTGGAAAGGCCAGCTAGCCAAAATTTTAGAAGAAGTCCAGAAACAACTGGGAATTATTGGCTATAAAGTGGAGGCCTCTCTGTATAAATTATTGATTTATAATAAGGGAGATTTCTTTTTGCCCCATAGAGACTCCGAAAAGGAAAAAGGCATGTTCGGATCTTTAATTATTAACCTGCCTTCCAGATTTACAGGCGGAGAATTAGTCGTGTCCTTTGGCGGAGAAAGTAAAGTGGTGGATTTTGCGGCCTCAGATGAACTCGAGAATTTGCAATATGCTGCTTTTTATGCAGACTGTGAACATGAAGTAAAGCCCATAACAAGTGGATTTAGGGTATGCCTGGCTTATAATCTGATCCAGAAAGCGGGAGCAAAAATAGCCCCTCGAAAAACAGACCAGCTCTCCTTGGAGTTAATGAAATTGCTGGAGGCGGCGCACAAAAAAGACAGGCTCGAACCTCAAATTATTCTGCTAGGCCATCAGTATACACCAGAGAATTTTTCTTATGAAACCCTAAAACTAAATGACCGACCTAAGGCGGATGTCATTTTAAAGGCAGCGAGCCAGGCTGGTTATTATGCAAAATTGTGCCTGGTCACTTCTTATATTATGGGGGCACCAGAAGGCGGAGGTTATTATGAGTTCTATGATGAGGGGGATGAAGAGGCTGTAATGGAAGAAGTATATGATGAAAGCCTGTACATAGAGCATTGGGCTGCTGGCGACTGCCCCTCATTATACCGACTAGAGATTGATCAAGAGGCGTTAATTACCTCCTTTCCCATCAATGACGGCGATCCCATTGTTAAAGAATTTTCTGGCTATATGGGTAATTATGGCCCCGATTTAGAACATTGGTATCATTATGGTGCCATTGTCTTGTGGTCCCACCAGACAAATGCCGACAAATTAACAGCGCAAGATTCAAATACGTTATTAGCCTGGATGGATTATTTTTTACAAAATCCAGATAAGGCGACAAGTGAAGAAAAAGCGGCCATTGATACGCAATTAATGGAAGGATTCAAACAGACAGGCCGAAAATCAGATCCAGAGAATTACAATAAATTGATTGAGTGGGTTATCGCCCAGAAAAATAAAAACTTTTTTGATGCATTGCAGCCGGAGTTATGGGCTAGCTATTTTTTAAAAATTGATACAAAAAACCTGATAGAACTATTTCAGTTTTTAGGCAACGGCCCGAGCCAGAAGCTGCTCATAAGCATAGGGGAGCGCTCAGATAAGAAATTACTGGAGAAATGGATCGAACTATTAATTGAGCTGGACACTGCAAATGTACTGTCTGAACTAGTTGCCCAGCAATTAGAAGGATTGCCGGAAAATTTGATAAAAACCATGGGAAATGCCAAAAAGGACAAATCGCCTCTAAATGAGCACACATTACAAATGGTTATGGGGCTACCAGGGCATTTTAAACTGTCAAAAGCTTGGCAGGACAAAACCCTGGAACAACTGGAGGATTTTACCCTGGCACCCTATAGAAATACGGTTGTTTTCTCTAGTTTAATCAGTGCACAGCTAAAAGATGCGTTCCCTAAAAAACTGGCTAAAAGGTTGATTACTTATTTAAAGGCTTTAAAGGAACCTAAGGCTCCAGAAAACTGGATCAGGCCACTGCCTGAAGGTGCATTACACGGTAAAGTGCATAAATTACTAGCTGGATTTTTTAGCGATCCTGATCAGCAAATTTTTGACTATAAAGCCCTCCAGGCCAATAGAAGAGAGGTCGAACACGCATTAGACCGGGCAGATCTCGATATTAAATGGGAAACCATCCGGCGAGGGTCTCCGCAAACCCTTAGAATAACGAAAACCTCAAAAAGTTTTAAAAGGCTTCATAAACAGTGGGAGCTTGACCAAAAGCAGTTAGAAGAACTGCAAAATAGATTTGGATAATTAAATCAGTGTCATAAAAAGGTGAGAAGCTGTGATAGACGCAGCATACAACGCTGCTCTTTGCACCCATCAAAACCACCGAGGGAACATTAAAGATAAATAAATGGCAAAGTCACCAGAAATAGCGTACCAATATCAATCTCCACCTGAAGAGATTAGCCTGTATGTGGACAGATTTTGGTGTTTAAAGCATACTGGCAAAACAGCCAAAGAAGTGATCTTATTGCCAGATGGTAAGATTGATATACTCTTTTCTTCGTCCGATACAGCCCCTTTTCAGGTGGTACTAGTCGGACTTGCAACAATGCCCGACCAGCAAATGCTTGAACCTGGCCTCATTACTTTTGGTATTAGTTTCAATCCGCTGGCCATGGAATACATTGTTCAAAAATCCGTGGCCGCATTCGTAAATGAAGCCATTGAGCTAAAAACCGATTTTTGGGGCGCTCGTGCATCGTGGCTTAAAGATTTTGACCTTTTTTGCAAAAAAGTCTCCGAGATCATTATTGCATTATTGCCCAAAGCGCCAGATGATAGAAAACTACGTATGCAGGCCTATTTACTCAAGTCAAATGGCAATACCACTGTTCGTAGCATTGAAAAAAACTGTTTTATTACCGCCAGAGCATTAAATCGTTATTGGATGCAAACCTTTGGTATCCCGCTAAAAACCTATCTTTTACTTTTAAGATTCAGATCTGCATTCCCCCATATCAAAAAAGGCAACCTATACCCCGAGGCAGATTATGCCGATCAATCTCATTTTATTAAAGAAGTGAAAAGATTATCCGGACATTTGCCCAAAGAGCTGTTGAGAAATCAAAATGACCGATTTGTACAATTTTCTGTTTTAGATCCAGACTAATTTTGCAGCTGTTACATCAAAATACACAGTTGATATGTTACTAGATCAGAAAGTCGTAGCGATTATTGGTGGCGGGCCGGGAGGCCTTATGCTAGCCAGGTTATTACAATTAAAAGGGGTTAAAGTGCATGTATATGAAAGAGATGCACATCCAGGTATCCGCCAGCAAGGCGCCACACTGGATCTTCATGAAGAGTCCGGATTAAAAGCGTTGCAGGCGGCAGGACTAATGTCCGCCTTCACCGGGCATTACCGGCCAGGTGCCGGCAAAATGCGCGTGGCCGATAAAAATCTTAAGTTTTTCATAGATGACCATGCAACAGGCCAGGGTTACACAGAAATCCGTCCGGAAATTGACCGCGGTCCACTCAGAGATATATTAATAGAATCTTTGCAGCCCGGTACCATTATCTGGGACAGCCATTTTCAGTCCATGAAGCGCATGCAAAATGACGCGCAAAACATGGGTAAATGGGCCATTAATTTTAAAAACGGACAAACGGCCATAGCTGATTTGGTCATTGCAGCAGATGGCGCCAATTCTAAAGTAAGGCAATATCTAACAGACTTACAGCCGGTTTATTCAGATATTACCATGGTAGAAGGTAATATTTACAATGCAGCCGCGCACGCTCCAAAATTGTGGCAACTAACAAAAGGAGGCAAATTATTTATGCTGGAGGATGAAAAATCCCTAATCCTGACAGCTAAAGGTGACGGCACACTAACCTTTTACACGGGCAGTAAGGAAAAGGCAGATTGGGTAGCAAATAGCCAGATAGATTTTGATAATCAGCACTCAGTGTTTGACTGGTTTAAAATCGCATATGCCGGATGGGATCCCCGTTTACACGAACTTTTTCAAAGTGAGGTTAAATACATCCCCAGACCCATGTATCATTACGCCAAAAATCAACAGTGGGATACCGCGGCTGATTTAACTTTACTTGGAGACGCCGCCCACCGCATGCCGCCTTATGCGGGAGAGGGCGTTAATATGGCGCTCTTGGATGCCCTGATGTTGTCCAAGGCATTGTTGACAGAAAATTGTAACACACTAAAAGAGGCTATTTCGGAATACGAATCAGAAATGTTGCAAAGAGCAGATGTATACACAGAGATGAGCCTTCAAAATACCAGAATGCTACATAAACCTGGAGCCATCTCTTATATGTTGCAGCTTCTAAATGAAGAGACGTCATAGATGTTTCACCAGCTGGTCTTATAAGCGGATTGTAAAAGTACTGCCCTTTGAAGTGCTCTCAATAAAAAGATGGGCATCAATTTTAAGTACCATCGTTTGTATAACCTGACTACCAAATCCCGTCTTATTTTCGCTTATTTGACTAAGCCTGTCCTTTTGCATGAACATGGCCATTTCATTTTGGCTAAGACCTTTGCCCTCATCTTGTATGGTTATCAATAGGTGATTATCTACGGTCGCAGCTTTAAGTGTGATACAGCCACTGGTCGTGTTTTTATTCGCATTATCTACTAAGTTTCTGATAATCAATAGTAATATGTTATAATCCGTCGTACAGATAATCTTTGTTGAATGGATGAGCAACTGATTGTCATTTAACTTAACAATTTCTGCATAAAAGGAAGCGACCGTGTCAAATATTTCTTGTAAAGGGAAGGTCGTTTTCTGGATTTCAAAATCCTCCTGTTGCGTGATGGCCCAGGTGAAAAATCGGTCCGTAAATTCCCAAAGAGAGGAGGCGGAGCCGTTGAGCTTATTTAAGGTGGAAGACAGATTAGTTGACATTTCCTGCTGATAAGCATTCATAATCCCACTCGTGATGGTCTTTAAAAACCGTAAAGGTGACCTTAGATCATGCACAATCATCGTGATGATTTGTTGCTTTTGTTGGTTGCTTTTTCGTAAATCATTCTCTGATACCCGCAATTGTTCTGCTGTCATTTTAAGATCCTCCGTACGCTGCTTAACGATCGATTCAATCTTTTGCTTTTCCTTTTTTATACGCGTAAGCCTTATTCTAAAAAGCAGATAACAAATCAAAATAATAAATACAAATACCAATAGAAAGAACTGCCAGGTATTATAAAAATGAGGTAATACAGAAAGCCTTATCACTAGAGGGTCATCCTGATTTTTGAGTGTTCCCGCTTTGCGAACCATAATCTGATAGGCGCCCGGAAGTAAATTGGTTATCGCGATGGTTCCATCTGGAGATAAAGGTTGCCAAATCATTGGTTGTCCTGCTCGATGAATGGCGTATTGAAGATGAATATTGTCTGGATTGCCAAAATAAGGACAATTCACCTGCAGGTTGATGATTTTAAATCCCGGACTGATGGAGATGGCACGACCGGAAAGGTCCAGGGTCAAATCAGTTGTGTCAACAGTGAATTTATCGATAAGAATCCGATTGTCAGGATGATCAATTATTAACTGACTCGGTTTAAATTCAACAACCCCATCCATGGATGTCAATGCAAGGGGGCTGTCACCAAGCCATTGGAAATTAGGGGTAGCACCATTGAATTCGGCGGTTGTTAACCCATCTTTTGTATTGAACGTGTATATAGAAAGTTCCGCTGTATCATGGATCATATAATCCGCTAAACGGTCAATACCCGTTTTTAGTAACCCGTTATTGGTTGCCAGCCAGAAATAGCCATGGCCATCGTCGATAAAGGCATTAACCGGCGTGAATCTTTTAATGTCTTTTTTATGAACGCCATATACTTTATTATTTTGATATAAAAAGATACCATTTGGATCACTTCCAAACCACATTCGACCTTTGGTGTCCTGGTAAAAAGAAAATAAATTAATGGAATCCAATATTGATTTTTCAATTTTACCCGTTTGGAAATTATACCACTTGGCTCCCTGCGTCGTATTTAACATATACATCGAACCCTGTAAGTGGTAAAAGTCGTTTACACTTTCATCACTGTAATTAATGGGAAATACTTTTTGCCAGAGAATGGCTTTTTGAGAGATCGAAAATTTAGTTAAGGACTTTCTGGTGCAAACCAGTAAGGCATCTGCGCTATCACCGGGTAAAATACCTGCCAGATTCTCATCCAGCGGCATTAGCAGCTCATCTATTTTAGATTTAAGGTTATAACGATATAAGTTTGGCCCACTCTTGTAATAAAACCAATCCTGTTGATCTACAAAAGACCTGAACTGGTCTGTATTCAGGTTTAAATAATACGGCGTGCCATTTTTGGGGATGACCGTATTTTTGACAATCAAATCATCCGAACTTGTTTTGCTGATGGCATAAAAAGTAGTTGTCCCCGAGGATTTAGGTATTGTTGGATATGAAAAATCAGACACCTTAATTATGTATAGACCTTTTGTGGGCGTTCCAATATAAAATGTATGGTTTTTAGCGGTGTAATATATACTGGAAACTTTATTAAAGGGCAGATCCGTCAACACCTTTTTGACCGTTACGTCATTATTCTGATCAATACTAATCTGGTACAGGCATTTATCAATGAAAAGAAAAGTACCCTCCGGACTCCATAATAAGGCGCTGGGATATTTGCGTAAAGCGCCAGCCAACGAGGTAGTTCCGTGCAATTTACCAACACAAAGCAATTGCCCACTTTTCCATAAAGCCACCTGGCTATTTTCCCACAATTGAATAAGATAGCCACTAACAGGAGCCGTTGAAAATGGAGTGGTATCCCAGGTCCTTAATAATTGACTTGAATGGGGAAGAATCTGATAGATGGATCCTTTATTGACCAGATAAGTGTCACCATTTTGGCAAGTATAATGCTTCCGCACGTATAAGTTCGAATCCGCCTTTTGTAAAGCCTCCCACAGCGTATCTATTTGCGTATTGGCTATGGCATAACCTGCCATTGGGTAATAATAAGGACTGGAGGTAGGAAGCAGAATGGGCGCGGGTGCCAATAATGGATTGGTTGGAACCGTTGAGATTTCCTGGCCATGCAGATTTTTAGCGAAAACCCGCCCCTGCAGGGTGATGATTAATCTGTGAATCCTATTGTCCTTTAAACCCGGTAGATTATCCGCTGCATAGGTTTTAAATTCCTTATTGTCAAAACGAACCAGCCCAGCTTCAGTGGCCATCCAGCAATAGCCATCTTTATCAAATTTGATTTGTAATATACTGTTTTGGGGCAGCCCGTTACTAGAAGTGTAATGCCGAATTGTATAATGGCGTACTTGTGCCAGTCCGTTAATATAAAGCAATAGGAGTATACTAACGGTCAAATAAAGAACTCTATGCAGAGTGCTGAGCTTAAAAATTGGCCTGCCCTTCATTTTAATATTGCCAGCAAATATAGCCTAAATGGTTTTACGGTAGCTGATTAGCTACAATAAAAGGCTTTCAAATAAAGCAAAAAGGCATGTGAAGTAGGAAATGAGCATAAAAGCGACCCATTTATGCAGACCCGAGTAATAAAACGAACTATTACTACAGCTTCACGATCTGCCCGGTTTTAACAGACTCGTCACATGCCAAGGCAATTGTAAGGCTACTGATGGCATCCCTGGTAGAAGCTGATAAGTCTAGATCCTCATCAATCGCCTTTAATAAAAATAATTGCTCCCTTTTGCATAATTGCAAATGGTCAGGCTCATCTCTAAGGTTGATCCACTGATCTTTTTTGACAAATTCACCTTGTTCATTTAAAGCACTGTAATGTATTTTCAAGGCCTCCGTTTTCGTATGTGCATCTATATTATCAGAATTGCCCGCACCGGCAGCTTCGCCAGCTACAATTGAGACAGAACCAGCCGGCCCCCAGACATCCTTAATAAAAAAAGCAGTTTCGCTGGCCATGGGTCCCCAGCCTGCCTCATACCAGCCAACAGAGCCGTCCTCAAATTTAATCTGTAATTGCCCATAATTGTAATTCCAATCGGGAATCTGATCGGTAAGGCGAACGCCGATAGCCGACACCTGCAACGGTTTTGACCTGGTCATCTGACACATTACATCAATATAATGCACAGCGCAATCAACGATTGGACTTAATGATTGCATCAAATGCTGATGTACCAGCCATTTGGCACCCTGACTTTGTTGATTCAGGTTCATGCGCATCACCAGCGGTTTACCCAGCTGCTGACTCTGTCGTATAAATTCCTGCCAGGAAGGATGGTGACGCAAAATATAACCTACTACCAACTTCTTACCGGCTTTTTCAGCGGCTTTTGCCACCTTTAAAGCCCCTTGTACCGTATCTGCCAAAGGTTTTTCAATAAAAACATGACATCCCGCTTCAAATGCCATCACCGCATAGTCGCAGTGCGTGTCCGGGTAAGTACAAATACAGACAATATCCGGTTTTGTTTCACTAAGCGCACTGGCATACTGATCAAATAAAGGATAATGCTGAGCCAGGCTCTTGTTGAGCATAAATTTACTTTCCCCTCTGGAGACCAGCCCACAAATCTCAAATCCATCCAGCTCCTGATAGGCCATGGCATGAGATTTTCCCATATTGCCACATCCAACGACCAGGACCCTTAAATTATTGCTGTTTTTATGCATCCCTTATACTTTTGATATACTACGAATCCCTTTTTCAATTAGTGAATAAAATATCCTTATGCAAATACCCTTTTCTCACTCCTTATACCCCCAAATGCCAGCCCTTGCGGTACTCCCTTTTGATAAATTGATTAGCCAGGTCAAAATTAGTCACCCGCATAGCGGCCTTATCCCAAAGTAACTTAATATCCCTTCCCGGAAAGTCATATTCATTTTGTTTCCCGCTTTTGGCCGCAAGACGGATATCTGTAGCCCTTAATGAGAGATTGGCGATTAAAAGTGTTTCTGTGAGCGGGCCGGCAATCTCGAAATCGGAGCTTAATTTAACTTTACCGTAGCCTGCCCTGGCAGCAATGGCCCATTGCCAGTAATGGCCATCCACGCCACCAGGTATTAACGGTGTCGAACGGGGCGTTTGATCTTCCTTATTTTTACTTAGAGGCAATAACTGTGGATCCTGCCCATAAATCCCACACATCATTTTACCTTTGGTGCCTTCAAATAAAACACCGTTATCCCCAAAACGTTCATTGGGGCCTAACTCAGCAGGCCGCATCGGTTTAATACCGCCATCCATCCAATGTAAAACCAAATTACCCTCCGTTTTATCTGTTTGCTTAAAAGTCATAATAATATGGCTGCTGGGCGGACAACTCTCTGGCGTATACCCCCGTTTAAATTCACCGATATAGTGAGTCCCTACACTACATTGCACGTCCAGGGGATTGTCCAGGCCGAGCACAGTAACGGGCGGTTCAACTAGATGGGCGCCCATGTCACCAATTGCGCCTGTACCATAATCCCACCAGCCACGCCAGTTAAAAGGGACCAGATTGTCAACGTAATCTTTATAAGGCGCGCTGCCAAGCCAAAGATCCCAATCTAAAGGCCGTGGAATAGCCGCCTTCTCAGTAGGCCAGTGAATGGCCTGCGGCCAAACCGGCCGGTCTGTCCAGCAATATACAGTATGCACCTTACCCAGCAGTCCGGCGTTGCACCAGTCCTGGAGTCTGCGTACACCATCACCTGAGGCTCCCTGGTTACCCATCTGCGTAACCACTTTATAGCGCTTAGCCGCTTCACGTAGCATTCTTGCCTCATAAATATCATGCGTCAGCGGCTTTTGAACATAGACATGCTTACCCAGACTCATGGCCGCCATCGCAATCATTGCGTGATTGTGATCTGGGGTAGAAACCGTCACGGCGTCAATATTTTTATGCTCCCTGTCCAGCAGCTCTCTATAATCCTTATAATACTTGGCTTGAGGGAAAGCCTTACGGGAGGCTGCAGCTCTTCTGTCATCTACATCACACAAGAAAGCAATTTTAGAGATACCGCCTTTATGGATAATATCCAGATCGCTTTGTCCTTTCCCGCCGACACCAATACCGGCAACGATCAATTGATCACTGGGTGCAATAAAGCCTTTACCACCAAGAACATGACGAGGAACAATTATAATGCCCGCAGCGGCGGTAGCTGTTGTTTTAATAAATGTACGTCTGGATTGTACGGGTTTGTTTTCCATGGGAATAAGCGTAAATTTTAAAATTAATCATCCAATCAGTATGGACAAGGTTGAAGTTACTTATTATTCCTAAATAAAATTGAACAAGAGGTGCGTTATTTAGAGATATCGCTTAAAACTATTTTGCCGAATTGCCTACGCAAACCCTTTTCAGCCTGCTACCCTGGGTGAATGGTTACCTGCCAGGACCACTTTTAAGTCATATATTTTAATTGCATCAGTGCTGTACAAAACAATTAAAGGATTTATCCAGTATATTTGTCAGAACTGAAAAATCCGACTACGATAGATAAAAATGAAAACCGCACACCTAAAAAAATGGGTTGCCTTGGCAACTATTTATTTACTGGATTTTACCTTTATTTTCGCTCAAGGCGGCTTTCAATTGACCCATTTTACGGATGAGGATGGGCTTCCTCAAAATAGTGTAAAATTTATCATATCTGATAATGCGGGTTTTATTTGGCTTTCAACTGAAGACGGTCTGGTTCGATTTGATGGGTATCAATTTACTACATTCAGTAAGAATGACTTGCATAATAGCTCTAATAGAATGCAGGCGTTTTACAGATTCAAGCATGAACTCTTTTGTTATAGTGCTGATTATGAACCTATAAAAATAGAAGATGGCCACGCATCTATTACCAATAAACCTTCAGGATGGTTGGAACAGCAGATCGATCTTAATGTTCTTCCAAAAGGCATTTTTAAAAATAACTTTCAGGACGGAGCTCGATATCTAAGCGATGGCAGCATTAATATGAACTATGGCAAAAAGGCGCAATTCAAAGAACTATATATACTAAGCCAGCAAGACAGTCTTTTTAGATATGACAATAAGCAGTTTTCTGTTTTTTATAAAAGCAAACTGATCCATACATTCCCTTACACAACAAAGGCAGATTGGCGTTTTTTTATGTTGAATCACAAACTGTTCTCGTTAGAAAACAGCGGTAGAGTTAGTGCCCTTTCCCCAAAAATAATCAAAACAAGACTTAAAGGTGATATACTACAATCAACATCATTTAAGGCAAAAAAAACAGATATTAAAGTATTGTGGAATATATGTGTTGATAACCATGTGATTTTATATATGGATAAGTCCTTTTACCTAGCCACCTTGGATACTACAGATCATATCACCACTAAAATGTTGTTTAAAGGTTTTGACGCTGCTGTTGAAAATATCTGTAGTGCCTATTACAATAAGCAATCAGGACAATTGTTTTTGGGTAGTAGCACCAAAGGATTATTTGTCCTAAAACCGCACTTATTCCAAACCATTACTGCACAGTATGGCGAAAATATATACGGACCCCAAATAGAATACCAGCCTAATAAAATTTTGACTACCGGCAATCGTTCATTTGACTTTTCAGCACTACCCAAAATAAGCATTTCTCACGGAGCTAATACGCCCCTGGATTTTATCTCCCTTGCAAAAGACCATCCTACTGGAAACTTTTGGGCTGTTCGCAGGCGCTGGCTCTATTTAATTTCTGCAAAAGACCTACATAAGATAGCTCAATGGCAAATGCCAATCTCCATTAATGCCATTTATCAAGATAAATTGGATACCTTATGGATAGGCACGATTAATGGTAACCTGTATACTAAATCGCCGACTGATACCACTGTTCATCATTATATAAAATTTCCGGATAGAATTACTTTTATATTAAGAGCGGGGCCTTATGATCTGTATGTAGGCACGCTCAAAGGTTTATTCCAGGTCAATCTATTATCCAAGACCAGTCATACGATTGCTAATCTGGAAAGTGCCTCTGTAAGAAATATTTTCAAAAGCAGCTCAAATGAAATCTGGGTAGCCACTTATGGAGACGGTTTCTATTTACTAAAGCAAAGTAAAGCTATTGCGCTGCCATTGGATAGAGAACAATATCTCAGAACACCACATTACTTTATAGAAGACGACCAGGGCTTCCTATGGATTCCGACCAATAAAGGATTGTTTCAGGTGGCAAAAAGTGACCTATTATCCTATGTAAATAATATAAATAGACATAATGAGCCGCCATTCTATTTTTATTACGATAAAGAGAGTGGATTTAAAACCAATGAATTTAATGGAGGTTTTGAGCCAACTGCGACACAAACGAGCAATAAAATCTGGTCATTATCCTCTATGAACGGCCTGGTTTTGTTTAACCCAGACAAAATGGCCCCTCTATTGCCAACAAGCGGCCTTTATCTGGATAATATTATTATAGATAGCCAGCAGGTGGATAGAAAGGACTTAACTGCACTTTCAGAAGATTTTTCGCAGCTTAGAATATCTGTTTGTACACCATTTCTGGGTAATCATAAAAACCTGCAAATTACCTATGCATTAATTGAAAATGGGTCTAAGGATACAATATTTTATCCCTTGGAGGATAAAGGTAAGATCACACTATCACGCTTAACTTATGGGAAATATACGTTAATTGTCAAAAAAGAAATGGCTTTGGCGTGGATAATTTTAGTACTTTGATCTTAAGTCTGAACGTGCGACCCAAATGGTACCATAGTCTATGGCTTGGGATTTTGCTAATTATCTTGTTTCCGATTATAGGCATTTTGGTCAGCAATATCAGGTCAAGATATGTGGTCAGAAAGAACCGCGAACTCAAAAAAAGAATCGAACAGAAAACTATCCATCTCGCAAATAGGGTCCGTATGCAGGAACTGATCATTCGAGCTATTGGCCATGATATCCGCACACCTTTAAAATATCATATCATTCTATCAAAAAATATTAAAGAGCTAACTGAAAAAGGTAATGACCTGCTCGCTAAAAAGTCCGCCATTTTAAACGACTCTTCGCAGCAACTATTTCAACTTGTAGAAAATTTCGTCCAATATTTAAAGGCACAAAACAATACCCATATCGGCCAAGCTAAAGAAGTAGTATTGAACACTGTGCTGGAGCGCAAACTGGCCTTTTTTAAGGATATTTCCCATAAAAACAAAAACGTATTGCTAAATATCGATACTGTGGATGTTGTGGTATACAGCGATCCGGAGTTACTTTCTATTATTATACACAATCTGATTGATAATGCGATTAAGGTGGCCAGTGATGGATTAATTACCACCCAGATCGGCATCAATAAAAATAATAAGCCTTTTCTAACGATTAGAGACTGCGGTCCCGGACTACCATTAAATATCTTAAAATGGTTCAATAGACCGAATGAACTAGACGAGCAAAGCACAGCAGATGATAGGCCATCCAACTGTGGGCTTGGCCTGACGATGGTTAGGCAGTTGGCTCGTTTACTTAAAATAGAAATTAAGGCGCATGCTGATTTTGATCATGGAACCACCTTTACTTTGTTATTTTTACCCCTTAAGGCTGGGCAACCAATCAAATACTAAACATATTTTTTTAAAGGATAATCTAAATTAGCTACCTGCCACTTCTAAAAAGTAAAGCGACCTTAATTTCCCTTTTTCATTTCTGCTCTCACCAATTGCTCTAATTCAATTACATTTTCCACATTTAATTTAGTAAAGATTCTTTCTTTATGCGTACTGATGGTCGAAGCCTGGATATTTAAAATGGTTTTTATTTCATTGGTTCTATGCCCTTTGATCAGAAGATTCATAATTTCACGCTCTCTGGCAGATAGTACCATCAGTCCTTTCTTAGGCTTGTTTCCTGTTTTGAGCCATCTATTAACCATATTTTTCTGAAGATCTGCACTTATATATTGCTCATCATTTAGCACCTTGGCAATGGCTATTTTGACGATTATGTTGCTGGCATCTTTTTGCACATACCCCATAGCTCCGGCTTGAATATAATTTATGGCAAATAGCCTTTCATCATAACTGGAAAATATAAGTATCCGAATCCCGGGTTGTCTTAAATGGATGGTTTCAATCATTTTTATATTATCGCCACCTGGAATATGGATGTCTAAAATTATCAGATCAAATTTGGTTTGACTTAATTGTTCAATGACTTCATCAAAACTGGCAGCTTCTGAAACAAGTATATTTGGATACATCTGCTCCAACATAACCATTGTGCCCATACGGACAACGCTATGGTCTTCTGCAATTAATACGGTTGGTCTCATTGGATATGATCTTGTGCACGTAAATTTACAAGCAAATTTTCAATTTATGGACTTAATCTGGATTTTCAATTTGGAATGACTCGATTTTCGAACGGGTTTTAGGGCCACATTGTTTTTGACTATATTGCTGTTAGTGCTAAAATCTTAGCAGTAATGCATTTGCCGCCATCAAAACACCGTTGTTTATGCAAATGAAGTGCCCCCCATATAAAAGCTTCTGATATACTTGGGAGATGCAAGTTAATTACTGTTTCATATAATGAAATTTCTAAATAGAATTAATTCTACCAAGATTACGAACTTATTCTATGCTGCTGATAGTTAGTTAAATATAACTTGCTGCGAATATTTTAGTGCTTTTCTTCTATAAAAATTTACGATAAGCACCCTAATATTTTTGATGCACCCTTCTATTCATTTTAATTAAAAAATCTCATGAAAAACATTTACTTTTATTTTTAAGTTTGCTGCTCATTACTGCAGGAAGCCTGCAAGCTGCCGACTACTATTGGGTTGATGGTGGCGGTAATTGGAGTGACATTAATCATTGGCGCCTGGGCAGTGTTACAGGTGAAACGCCAAGCATTGTCCCTTCCTCGCTGGATAACGTTTATTTTACGGCATCAAGTGGCTTTGGGACAACGGCCGCCCAACGCACAGTTGTTTTAGATGCAAATGGCTTTTGTCATTCTATGACGTGGGTGGATGTGGAAAATAAGCCCATTTTTAACAGCACTAACTCTAGCTATGCAGTGGCTGTGTCTGGTGATCTCTCTTTATCCGCTGATGTTACCTATAATATAAAGGTTATTTTTAAAGGTGCAACAGAAAATACTATTAAGACCAACGGTGCGGTTTTGGGCTACATGGCCATAGACGTGGATAAGCCCGGTGGCAAATTGACCTTGCTTGACAGTTTAGTATTCAATACCACAAACCGGACTAATAATCTGGCCTTAACCGCAGGAACATTGGATGTGTCTGGTAAGCATCTGGCAATGGTTCAGTTTAATAGTGCCAATGACAATATCAGAAATCTAAACATTAGTGACGCGGCCATTGATTTTAATTACAGATGGGATTATAGAGGCGCCAATAAAACCTTGATTGCAGACCAGTCAGACGTGAATATAGGTTCCTATCTGATCGTCGATGGGGGATTTATCATAATGTGACCTGTGGCGGGCTTAGCAGTAACGTATTCTCAGTCAATAATACTACTTTTTCCTCCTTAACCTTTACAAACACAAGTACAGCTTCCTTTGCACAGGTGGGCAAAACTAATATAGTAGACAGTTTAATTTTTAAAGGAAGAGGCCGCATTTATGATAACAATAAGATTAATCATGTCATTTTTGAACAAGAGGGCTTGGTGCTGGGAGCTAATAACACCATCCAGTACATGAAAAATAATGGTAATTTAAGCATCACTAAAGGCCCCCAAATCATAGACAGCCTGCTTCTTGCTCCAAATAAAGCATCTAGTTTTGCAGGTGTATTGACAATCTCTAAGTATTTGGAAGCCTCTGGCATGTCCTGTGAAGCGTTTACTGAGTTGACGGGAGATACAACCAGTTTTCAACTAATTTTTGGTCCGGAAGCGACCGCCAGCATTAACAATGTATTTCTTACGGGCATACGTGCTTCTGGCCCCATAACCCCTTTAACGGTTACTGGCATAGATGGAGAGGGAAACGAAGGTTTTTCTTTTAATCCACCTGCTTCCAGTGGTGCGGCTACCTATTATTGGGTTGGAGGTGCAGGAGACTGGAACGATAAGGCCCACTGGAGCCAGACAAGCGGGGGTACTGGAGATGGCTGTATTCCTTTTATTAATGACGAAGTGGTATTTGATAGCAACAGTGGATTTACAGCCGGCAATAATACTGTTAGCACCTCCGGAAATGTTTATTGCCATAACATGAGTTGGATGCCGGGCGTAGGTGCGGCTGTATTTGAGGAGTCCGCTCAGCAAAAATGTCTGGTTTATGGTTCTGTTATTTTGGCACCTTCAGTTACCATGAATGCAACATTAGAGCTCTCAGGTACAGAGGCGGTGAGTGCTACCATCAATGGCTCCACGGCAGGTGCATTGCAATTTTATGTTAAGAAAACAGATGCCGGGCAATTAAAAGTCATGGACGATTGGACAAATTCTGAGGGTTCCATTGAATTGGTGGATGGTACGGTAGATCTTAGCGAAAGAAATATTTCCATAGCAGCCATTAACAGTACGCAGACCTACCCAGCGCGGCACATTGATATTACCAATGCAAGGATTCATGTGAGTAACGCCTGGCGGTTTACCGGACTTTATAAATATATAGAGTCAGCTGGGTCGGTCATCACTTCTGATTATATATTCGTCACTAATGGGTTAAATTACCCGGTAGTTAATCTAACCTATGGTGGCACATATAATGCATTTAATATCTCATCTACTAGCTTTGGCGCTCTCACCTTTACAGATCCAGGAACGACAAGTAAAGCAAGTATTAATGGAGGTAATACCATAAGAAGACTGGAATTTAAAGGAGCAGGAAGCGTGGCAGGAGGCACCAATACGATCGACTCTCTCATTCTTGGTGCTTCCCGTAATTATACCTTTAATGGAACAAATGCAGTAAATAAATATATGAGGGCCTCTTCTGTTTCCTGTACCGGTTTGTCAGAACTGAGGGGTAACCCAACGGGCACCTTGGCTTTTGATCCAGCTGCGGAGGTAGAGATTTCTAATGTATATTTGATGAATATGGCTGCCACGGGTCAAACACCTTCCTTTACCGGGGCAGACGCTGGCGGTAATACAGGTTGGACGATTAATAGCGCCGCAGGTAGTGCTCGATATTGGGTCGGTGGCGCTGGCGACTGGAATAATGCAGCGCACTGGAGTATTACCAGTGGGGGGGTACCTGGTGCCTGTATCCCTACAGTCTACGACGACGTTATTTTTGATGCGGCCAGTGGATTTACTTCAGGAAATAATACGGTGACTATAACCAATGGCAATGCCTATTGCCATAACATGGACTGGGCAGCTGTAACTGGAGCGCCGACTTTTACCAAAGATGCGGCCTGGAACATGGAAGTCTGGGGCGAAAATTTAAAATTAAGTGGGGATGCGACCTTCAATGTTTCGCCTTTAATCTTAAAAGGAAATTCAAACACGTTTATATCCGGTTTTGTTAAAGGAAATTTTGATATAAATATTGATAAACAAGGCGGCAGTTTGACCCTAGACAATGATTACAGTAATACCGCCACTGATATATATGTAATCAATGGCATTTTTAATGCCATGAATAAACAAATAACAGTTGGTAGAATAGACAATTCTGCACTCAGCAATGCGATGAGTCTTAATATTTCTGGTTCTGTAATCAACACCAATTATTGGCGTTATTCAGGAGACTCCACATCGCATACACTGGACGCCTCTAATACAAAGATTTCCACACCTGTTTTCATTGTAAACGCAATGCAATATGACACGGTTAATGTTAGCGGTACTTTATCTACGCATGCACAGCTAAGTGGGGCACAAATAAATAAATTAACATTTACAGATACGGATGGAGCATCGAATATAGGGATTAACGGTGCCGCCAATCAGATTGGGACGCTTACTTTTAAAGGTGGAGGAGCCATTTATGGTACCGCCAATGTGATAGATACCCTTATATTTTTTCCAGGCAGTAGTTATACATTTAAAGCCGCAACCAACACTACGATTAATAATGCATGGTATGGCAGTGGTACGCCATGTAAGCTGACTGAAATTAAAACCGATGGGGGAGCTAATGCAATCATTACCAGATCCACGGGTGTTACTGATTTTGATTATATAAGAGTGAAAGGAATCACTGCGGTAGGTATCGCTCCATTTAAGGCAGAGGCCCACAGTATTGATTTAGGGGGCAATAATGGCTGGGAAATTGCCCCATATGATGGCGTAAAACCGATTAACGGATTGGGCCCAGACCGTGCGATTCCTAAAGCTGATTTTCCATATACGCTGCACACGGACGGCTTTTTCGGCACCCCACTGGCGCAGTATCATTGGGGTGATGGCAGTATGCTGGATAGCCTGGTCATCACCGATACCGGCACCTATCATGTTGAGGTTAAATTTGAGGATAATTGTAGCGCCTTAGACGATGTCCATATTACCTATGATCTTCCACTGCCGGTGGGGTTGAGCAACTTTGACGTGAAAATTATAAATTGCACCCCTATACTTAGTTGGACAACAAGTCAGCAGCTCAATTATGATGCGTTTGAGGTTCAGCGAAACCAGGACGGCCTACCTTTTGTAACCATCGCTAAAGTTGCCTCTTCTCTGCAGAAAAATGACTATACCTATACAGATAATAGTGCACTTGGTAAAAGCAATTACAATTATCGCTTAAAATTGGTCACCCATAAAAATAGTGAGCCGGTCTTTTCCAAAGTGAAAACAGCTAAAATGGATTGCGTGGTAGCGCGCATCAGGCTTTATCCTAATCCTACGAGTGGAATAGTTTATGTTACTCTTCCATCCGACTTTAATCAGGTAAAGATTAATGTTTATTCCGCGTCAGGACATCATGTCAATGCAGCCACAAAAATTAAGGGTAAAAATAGCACAGTTAATTTAAGCCATCTGGCTGCAGGAGTCTATTTTATTGAGGTCTTAAACAATGGTCATGGCCAGAAATTTAAAGTAATCAAAAATTAAGATGGAGATTCTGGGATGTAAAATTTGGAAAAACATTTAATCCAGATAATACGAGGCCAATAAATGGTTAATCACTATTTGATTATCTTTTTATTGGCCTCTTTTTTTATGATAGTCCTAATGGGAAAAGTCGAAACATTTTTTCACTACCGTACTATCTGGTGTTGCAAAAAAGGATTAAAGGTTTTATTACGATGCTATCTGTAAAATTCAAAAACCAGTCTTACTTATTTCTTTATCCCAAAATCTTATATTTGATATTTGACTGTAGGTTTAACTTATAATGGCCACAGGGTAATAGCTAGCATGGTGAAGAAATTTTCGGATTTGTTTTCTTTTATCCAATAATATTTATAACCTTTAAAAATATAACTACTGGAGCGTTTTCATAGCCTTTGTCGGGACATTGACTTAGGAGACACACGCACAACCCTTTAAAGGTAGATACAAAAAAAATACTGTAATATAGAAAGCCTAAATAGGCAACCCACTGAAATCAAAGTTTTGTTAAATGGCGGGCCTTGTTTTTATAAGATTTTTGCTTTATCGTAATATTGCAATTAAGTATACAATTAAGTAAATAATTATTATGGGTGCCACAAAGACAGCATTATTTAGCAAAAAGCAAAATGAACTCGCTAGTATGGCTAAGGCAATAGCTCATCCGGCCCGGATTGCCATTTTACAGCAACTAGTAAGCGCGAATACCTGCATTTGCGGGGATTTAGTAGAAGAGTTAGGGCTAGCCCAGCCAACGATATCACAGCACCTGAAAGAATTAAAGCAGGCAGGTATCATTCAGGGGACTGTAGAAGGCACAAGTGTATGTTATTGTATTAACCCCTTGATTTGGAATAAATACCGTGCACTTTTCAATAGTTTTTTTGTAGCCGTAAAATCTTTGGATGCAGGAGGCTGTTGCTAATATTTTATTTTTTAGCTTAAATCAATCGTATTATTGCAATAAACAAATGAATTAAAATAAATATGACAAAGCGCAAAATACTTTTTGTATGCATTCATAACAGTGCAAGAAGTCAGATGGCGGCGGCGTTTTTAAATGAAACCGGCAAAGATTTTTTTTCAGCACAAAGTGCAGGCCTGGAACCTGGAATACTCAACCCTTATGTCGTAGCTGTGATGGCAGAAGCGGGCATAGATATCAGCGACAGTCAAACAAAGGCAGTATCGGCGCTCCTTGGAAGCAAAGATCCATTTGACGCGGTTATTACGGTCTGTGACGCTGCTAGCTCAGCGCGCTGCCCTGTTTTTCCAGGACGTACAAAGCGTATTGCCTGGTTTTTTCCCGATCCATCAGGTTTTAAAGGCACTAAGGAGGAAATCCTTGAGCAAACCCGTAAAGTAAGAGACCTTATAAGAGCACAAGTAATACAATTTGTCAAGCAAGCAGCTGACACCAAGTTTTGGGCATAAACCTAATTCTATTCACTATAAAAAATTCATATAATGAAACTTTCAAAGATCAAACAATATTTAAGTACTGTTGAAACGGTAAATTTTATATTACCAGATGGGAGCTATGTACCCGAGCATTTTCATGTTACCGAAATTGGTGCTGTAACAAAGGATTTTATTGATTGCGGTGGAAAGCAGAGGAGGGAGCAGCGCGTTAATTTCCAGCTCTGGGATGCAAATGATTATGAACACCGGTTGAAACCTCAAAAACTACTTCATATCATTGCCCTTGCTGAAAATAGATTGGGCATAGAAGACCAGGAAATAGAGGTAGAATATCAAGGAAATACGATCTGCAAATATGGACTGGATTTTAATGGCAAGGATTTTATGTTGACAATAAAGCAGACTGCCTGCCTGGCCGAGGACAGGTGCGGTGTGCCAAAGCAAAAAATCAAACTCTCCGAACTGGGTCAAAAAGAAAATTGCTGCTCGCCTGCTGATGGCTGTTGTTAACCAATTATTAGAATACATAGAACACAAAGAATACATAGATAATGTCCGCAAATAACTGTGCGCCCTTGCATCAGCGAAAAAGGTTAAGCTTTCTGGATAAGTACTTGCCCCTATGGATACTACTTGCGATGTTAATAGGGGTATCCATCGGGTATTTTGTACCATCCTCTGCTGCGTTTATTAATTCGTTTTCTTCCAAAACGACCAATATACCGCTGGCAATCGGCTTGATTTTAATGATGTATCCACCGCTGGCCAAAGTTCGCTATGAACAGATTGGCAAAGTATTTCAGCAAAGAAAAGTACTTGGCGCTTCCTTACTGCTCAATTGGGTTATTGGACCCATCTTAATGTTTTTGCTCGCTTTACTTTTCTTACGACATCATCCGGCATATATGACCGGCTTAATCCTTATTGGCCTGGCCAGGTGCATTGCAATGGTGATCGTATGGAATGAACTGGCTGAAGGTAACAGGGAATACGCCGCCGGGCTTGTGGCACTCAACAGTATTTTTCAGGTACTACTTTATAGCGTTTATGCATATGTATTTATTACCGTGTTGCCGCCACTGTTTGGTCTTAAAGGATTGGAAGTGCCTATTCATATGGGTGCTATCACCCAGAGCGTTGCTATATATTTAGGAATTCCATTTTTGGCGGGTGCGCTCAGTCGTTACTTCTTAATAAAAATAAAGGGGGCAAAGTGGTACCAGCAGAAATTTATCCCAGCGGTTTCACCCATCACATTAATTGCCCTACTATTTACCATTATTATCATGTTCAGCATAAAAGGTAGGATGATTGTGCAGATTCCTTTCGATGTTCTACTTATTGCAATCCCTTTGACCATCTATTTTGCGATTATGTTTGTTGTTAGTTTTTTTACGGGCAAAAAACTAGGGGCAGATTACAGCCAAAATGCGGCGATAGCCTTTACAGCTGCCGGCAATAATTTTGAGCTCGCAATTGCCGTATCCATAGGCGTATTTGGTATTAATTCAGGGGAAGCGTTCGCTGGGGTAATTGGCCCCCTGGTGGAAGTGCCAGCCCTAATAGCACTCGTTAAAGTAGCTTTTATGTTGCGTAATAGATTTTATAAAGATAGGCACCCCCTGGCTTCAAACAGAGAGTGCCTTTAAAAAAGATAGCCAAAGCAGGAAAACTCTTATCCTATGTTAGCTCATACCAACACCGGGACCCGCGAACCCCTGGAAGGGCACATTTTCCTCTATGGAAAAATGTGCTCTGCCCAAAATCGTATTTAAGATAACGGCGTTTCGGTATGGCCCCATACCCAAATCTGGCGTGTTATAACCGTGTGTATGCATTTCAGCATTTTGGACAAAAATGGTAGCATCCCGATCGATATGATAATCCGCCGCTACGTCAAAGCGTCCATTACTGGTCCATTGTATCCGATTCATAAGCGGATGCAAAAACCGAGGCGTATTATACCTGTAACCAGTAGCCAGAATCAAGTGCATCGTCTTATGATCAAAGGTTCGGCCAGTTTCCTGGTGGACAAACTGGCAATTTAGCCAGTTATCCGCCTTATTAACCTGTGTAAGTGCGCAGTTGGGGAATAAATACGGCTGTTTTACAGTAGCGCTATCCAAGTCTCTTTCATAGAGTTTATCATAAATGGAAGAGACCAGCTCTTGATTGATCCCCTTATATAAAGCAGATTGCTCTTTTAGAACACGCTCTTTTGTTGAACCATCTAAATGGTAAAAATGCCTGATATAATCAGGAGAAGTCATTTCCAGTGCAAACTTGGAATAATCCATCGGAAAAAACCGGGGAGATCTGGTAAACCAAAAAGGCCTTTTGCCATCATCTAGTAAATCATCAAAAATCTCTGCAGCACTTTGCCCCGAACCAATAATGGTAATACGCTGACTGTCAAGCAGCGCTGCCTTATGGTATTTGTACTGACCCGAATGAATCACTCCCTTTAAGTCCTTATCAACTGAGGATGGGATATAAGGCGCTGTGCCGATGCCTATTACCAAACGCTTACATTTAAAAATGACACTATGGCCAAAAGGTAGTTTCATACAATACACAACATAATAGCCTTTTGCCGTGTTATAGACTATATCCATACAACGCAGATGAAAGCGCAGATTGGTGAGCTGCCCCGCGACCCAGTTACAATAGTCATTATATTCGCTTCTAAGCGGAAAGTATTCCTCCCGGATGGTAAATCTGAAAAGCCTTTTTTCGCCTGTAAATAGGAAAGAAAGCTGTATTTGTTACGCGGATCTGCCAGCGTGACCAGATCTGCATGAAAAGGCACTTGAAGCTTAGTGCCTTTAAGCATCATGCCCTGGTGCCAGTTGAAACTTTCGTTTTGGTCAATAAAAAGACTATTAATGGAGGTATTTGTCTGGATAAGTGCTGCCAGACCTAAATTAAAAGGGCCGATGCCAATACCGATAACATCATATATCGTATCCATGATTTTTATTTTAATAATTGATAGAAATAAACGATGGGGTATACATTATAACAGACACGACCTGTTTAGTACCTGAATATAAATAAAGATTCAGCGAAAGGCAATAAACGGTCAGGACCCCTAGCTAGGTAGAGATCTTCCTGTTATAAGCGGCAATAAACTGTACGCATTACAGCGGTCTTAAGCTATCCGGCCTAAAATTTATGCTGCTTCATGAAGTAACAGGTTTATGCTTTCACATAAATACTGGTGCATACACTGGCCTTAGCAAAGTACAGGCACGCTGTCATCACGTACGTCTATTGCGCAAAAAAAAATAATAAATTATTTGAAAGAAGGCCGGCCAAAGAAATAACACAACAACCTGACAATTTTTATCAACGACTGGAGAATATATTATAGGAGATTCAATCAATTCGGCTACTTAATTGGGTTAATTAGTTCAACTGTTTAGTTCAACTATTTAATCGAATGAATCAAGCAGGTGATTTAATCCAATGATGGCCAGATTCCAACCTATGGATATATTCAGCATCAATATAAAGCTGACCTGGGGTGCCTCAAAATGGTTGATCGTGTCGCCGGCAAAGGCTTGGCGCCGTCAATGAACAAACAAGAGGTGTAAAAAAGCTTTCATAAAGTAACCGTTAATTGTAGAAGATATTAATCATTCAAAAAACCAAAATGCATTAGCATTTAAAATCTTCCTTATTTATGTGGAAGAGCGCTGCCGTTTTATCAGTCAAAACCACTTCTCGTAAATAGGTTAGCCCTGCCATTCTTGCCAGGTGACAAGCCTTGTGGTTTTCTTTATCCGGTTCAGCGTAAATATTCACCGCTTTAGCTGTGTTAAAAAGATGGCCCAAGGCTTGAATAAGCGTAAAAAAGGAAATAGACCTTTTGAATTCCCTAAACTCCTCCGCTATTTTTCTTGGGGGTGCCATTAAAAAGTGAATACCATAATCCAGATCAGTGGCCTGTTGAATATGAGGTTCCAGTTCACTACCTATAATAGGATAGGCTTCTGTAAACGCCAAAGGCTTGCCGTCCAGGAAAAACATCGTGTGCTGGACACCAGGGACCATCATTCTTTGTTGATAATAGGCCATAAACTGTTCATAACTACCGGCCATATCCCAGAATTTAGCACTATAAGGCTTGTTACACCATTTGTGTAAGGTTGTGCCATGCTTTTTTAAATCAAAGCGCTGATAGGAAAGCACGCCTTTCCCGTTTAACCGTCCCAGGATAGGTTGCTTTTCACTTTCCTGCTCACTAGCGGGCTCAAAGCAACTCAACCGGATTTTAAATAAATTTTCCATTTTTCTGAATTTTTAAATGAATGAATAAATAGTTATTGTTCTGCATGGATGCAAAACTTTGACGGCGGCAATGTACAATTCCAAAATTTAAAAACCGGACTATTTTGGACGCAAATAAAAAATAAATGGGCTGCTTAACAAAGTACGGGTTTATGTAATTATGAAAGCATACTGGTAAGAGATTCTCAAGATGCGACAACAAATTCGTTGAATCATCTAAGAAGCCAGATATTTGCTTTGTAATTAATATCCATGCGATTTATTAAAGATGATATATTGCTTTATCAAGACGCACCTATCTGTTTATGGTGCGTGGGGGCCCTTATACGCATAGGTGCCTGTCTTATCTATTGACGCGTCCTGTTTTACAGTTCAGGTGAATTTTATTGCCTATATAACGAAAGGCATATAACAGATAATCAGTTTTTAATAACGTCAACAGATAAGTAATGAATGATTTAGCGCTATTTGATTTTAATAATGATAAAGACTATCACAGCTCCTGGGTGCAGCAAATGCCGGATTCATATAAAGGGTTGATTTTGCCCGGTAGTTATGTAAGAGGAATTGAGGGAGTTTTTGGCCATATGCTCTTTCAATGCAGACCCTATAAGCGTCTGGCACTCTGGTATAATAGTTATAGTGTGCAGCGCAGACTGAAAACCCATGCCCGTCTGGAAAGACCTATTATAGAAATGAGTCTGGTACTAGACCAGGAGTTGGAATTTACATTAAGTCCTTTCAAGACTATAAAACCCAAAAGCTGGCAATTTAATATTCTATATACGCCTTACATGGATAACAAAACCCAGTTTGAGTCATTTGCAAAATTCATGACCCTTGATATTCATTTTGATTTGAGTATATTAGAAATGCTGTTTGAGGATTTTCCAGACCAGATAGGGCCATTACTGGACAGTGTATATAATAACAAACCAATGCTCTATTTTACCGATTATTTATATGCCAGTCCGGCAATGGTTTCATTAATTTTCCGCATCATAAATATAATCAAAAGTCCAGTGCAAAATGAAGCCTTAGTAGAATTTCTATCCTGTCGTTTATTGTTAGAAGGAATGAATATTAAAAAAGGTCACCGTTATTGCGCATTGCCATTTGACGTGGTGCTTGAGATGGAAGCCTTAATAGAATATGGTATTGGCCTGGCCATGGCTGATAAAATTAAGTACAAGGGAAATCCGTATTATGCGGCCAGATGTTTTATGTCCAATACCACCTTTAAAAAGTATGTTAAGTTATTTAAGGGCAGGAGTCTTAAAAGTATGTGGCAGGACGCCAGGTTGGAAAGGGCACTGGAATGCGTATTACACTCTGATGAACCAATTGAAAAAATAGCCCATCAGTTCGGTTTTGCCAGTCCGGCGCATTTTCGGACTATTTTTTTGAAGCGTTATGGCGATATGCCCATAAAACTAAGAAGAATGGCAAAGGGTTGCGCTCCCGGTGCGGTACTCAAAATGTAATGGACATGAAAAATGGCCAATACATAGGCGGAGGATTTCAGGGACTGATCAGCTATGGAAGCTGACATAATTGTGAATGGTACAATTAAGTAGATTTATGCTTATATTTGAGCAGCCTTAATTTTCAAGGATAAACATAAATCACCGTTATGCAAAGCCCATTAATAAATTGCAACAAAAAGTATATCGAGGTTATATTCAAAATTAGACGTATAGCTGGATTTAAAGGCTTCGCCCTGGTCATCTTTTTTATAGGGCTGTTTAGTAGTTTTGCCGTGAAGGCGCAAAATGCTGTTTTAAAGAACACTAAGGTAAAAGGCTACGGCTATTTATATTGCCATATGAGCCAAAAGGGAGAATACACTGCCTATGCCCTGAGTAAAGACGGCGTACATTTCCATGAATTACTGGGGGCGACCCCGTTTATGACCCGGCTAAAGTTTCCAAAATAGAAGGTGGCAGTAGAGATGCTTATATTGCCAGATCTGGGGATACAAAACAATATGTAATGGTGGTGACCGATATGAGCAATCACAAAAGCCACAGTTGGTATAACTACGGCATAGATTTATTAAAGAGCAAGGATCTGATACACTGGACCTCGGTCAGTTTTGATTTTAGAAAAGGACCGGGCATCTTTTGTGATCCAGCTTCCCCTGACTTTTATAAAGACTACAGTGCTATTTGCAGGGTATGGGCCCCGCAGGTGATATGGGATCCAAATTATCAATGGACCGACGGACAAAAAGGCGGCTATATGATTTACTACTCCCTGCTCAATAGCAAAGAAGATCATTATGACAGAATCTTCTATTCCTATGCCGATGCCAGCTTCACAAAACTAACGAAGCCGCGCCTATTGATTGATTGGGGATATGCGACCATTGATGCAGATATTCATTATGTACCTGCTGATAATAAATTTCACTTATTGATTAAAAAAGAAGGCGGCCAACCTGGAATATTTACCGCGACATCTGACCACCTGACGGGTAAGTACTCGTTACCAGATGAAAAGGACTATATCAATTTTGAGGGCAACCGTAAAGTAGAAGGCCCTTCTGCTTTTCAACTAATAGGAGATACTGCCTGGCAAGTAGCCTATGTAGAATATTCGACCAGACCAATAAAATACAGGATCTGTCAGGCAGACCGCTACCTGACACATTTTCAACACCCAAAAGATATCGAAGGAGACGTAAGTTCAACAGCACAGCACGGCTCTTTTTTAATACTCAATAAAAAAGAATATAAAAGACTGGAACGCTGGTCTGAAAATTATCAGAAACAAAAGCGCGTAAAGGCTGAAAAAAAGAGTGATTTCAGGGTGATTAGTGCCCAAAGAACGCACAAAACATGAATTTGCTTAAATGGTGCACATGCTATATTTTTGAAAACGTCCTTGTGCGATTTATTTATATACGAATTGATTCAACTACCCGGGGCATAGACAGCAATTACTGGCTTTAAATAATAAAGTGAAGGCAGAAGTTAAAAGTTGTACAATCAGTTTATCAAAAGCAGGTCTTATGACCATTGACGTCGAATTCGTTACTTTAAAATTGATCGGCCTTGATCGACTGAATTTGATTCTTCCAACCAATTAATATATTGATTTATGCAACAAATCAAAGGTAAGTTTTTAGTTAAACAACAATTAATCATCGCATTTTTGCCATTCCTATTGGTCTGCCTTGGCATCACGACTGCATTTGCACACAGTTCCAAAGACGGGCAGAAAGAGCGTAAATATCTGGTGAGCAGTCTGGTTAAAATTGCAGACCCGGTATTAACTGCCCTAAGCCAAAATAAATTAGCCGCCACGATGCCGGTAGAATCAGTGGCAAAAGGGCGGGAGCAATACACATATCTGGAAGCCTTTGGTCGACTGTTAGCCGGAATGGCGCCCTGGCTGGAGCTGGGACCTGATCAGACAAAAGAAGGGAAGCTGAGAGAAAAATATATTTTGCTGGCACGCAAGTGCCTGCATAATGCGACGGATCCAAAGAGCGCAGATTATATGAATTTTAATAAAGGTGGACAACCAGTTGTGGATGCAGCCTTTTTAGTACAAGCCTTGCTGCGCGCTCCCCATCAGCTCTGGGATCCACTAGACGAGCAAACAAAAACCAACATTCTTAATGCCCTTAAAGCAACAAGAGTCATTACCCCTGGCAACAATAACTGGTTACTTTTCAGTGCTATGGTAGAGGCCGCTGTATTAAAGTTCACGGGTACCTGCGAGATGGCCCCATTCAAAAGGCAATTGATTCCCACTTAAAATGGTATGTAGGCGATGGTACATATGGCGATGGGCCTAATTATCACTGGGACTACTATAATTCTTATGTGATTCAGCCCATGTTTCTGGAAGTATTACATGAACTTATTTTGGCAGGAGTAGATAAAGAAAAGAATGAAAAAATATATGCTTTGGTACGCAAAAGAGCGGTCCGCTATGCGTATATACAAGAATCATTGATTTCTCCGGAAGGGACTTATCCACCGCTCGGTCGTTCACTGGCCTATAGATTTGGAGCCTTTCAGCTGCTTTCAAAAATGGCACTTATGCAAGCGCTACCCAAAGACGTGCAGCCTCAGGAAGTTCGCGCTGCCTTATACACCGTTATCAAAAGACAATTATCCTTTAAAGGAACCTTTGATAAAAACGGATGGTTGCAAATAGGCATGGTGGGCCATCAAAGAAATATCGCTCAAGGATATATCTCAACCGGAAGTCTATATCTATCTTCAGAAGCATTTTTAATTTTAGGACTGGCGCCCCAAAACCCACTCTGGCAAGGGGAGGATCAAGATTGGATAGGAAAAAAGGTCTGGGAAGGCCAAGATGTCTCTATTCATCATTCCATTTAAACAAGCACCAAAACCTTCCTTAATTTGTTTATAATCAATAATAAACAAGTTAAGGAAGAAACCCTCATGGAAAAGCCATCCACCTGGTAAAGCTAAAATGCTCAAAAAAAATGGTCTACTTAAAAAATTTCCATTGCCTTTGTTCTGTAATAAAAAGGTTACAGTTAAATTTTAATATTAATGGCGATTTAATGAACGGTAAATTCCCCATAGCGATACATATAATGACCTTACTTTGTTATCAGGCAGAGCAGTTGTCCTCCGATTTTATCGCAGGCAGCCTGAATGTGAATTCAGTGTTGGTAAGAAAGGCGTTGAAGGAATTAATCGCCGGCGGACTTGTCATAAGTAAAGAAGGCAAAAATGGTGGGTATCAGTTAAGTCGTCCGGCAACGGATATTCAGTTATCTGAAATATACAGATCCGTTCAACAAAACGCCCTGCTGGGCACCACCCGGAATCTACCAAATCCTGATTGTCCTGTTGGCAGGCAAATTGCCGGTCAATTGGACCAGCTTTATCAGGAGGTAGACGCAGCGCTTCAAAAAAAACTGGCTCAGAAAAGTTTACAGACCTTTTGTAATCAATTTCAATAATCTGGCCTTCCATTAATTATTTTAATTATTAAAAGGATGTTCGCAAAACTGTAATGAAATATGTTACATTTAATGAAGGCAAATAGGAGGTCTCGTATTTTTTTTATGTTACTAGCAAGGGTATAAATTAAAATTATCATTATAATAATCTTAAAATAAAAAATAAAATCATGAAAGTAGTCATTATTGGCGCCACAGGCTTTGTAGGCAAAGCCATTGTAAAAGAAGCCAGCAAAAGAGGACACAGCATAACCGCCGTCGCAAGAGATACAAGTAAAGTTGATACACTAGCAGGCGTAAAAGCAGTAGCGGCAGATGTATACAATACGCAAGAGTTAACCAATGTACTCAAAGGAAATGACGCCGTTATCAGTGCCTTTAACCCGGGCTGGAAAAACCCAGAGATTTACAGTGATTTTCTAAAAGGTTCCGATGCCATACAGTCAGCAACCAAGGCGTCATCAGTAAAAAGGCTGCTCGTAATTGGAGGTGCAGGGAGTCTTTTTATTGATGGAAAACAACTTGTGGACAGCCCTGAGTTTCCAGGTGAGTGGAAGGCAGGGGCCACTGCGGCCAGAGATTATCTGACCAGTCTGCAAAAGGAAAAGCAACTGGACTGGACTTTTTTAAGCCCCGCCATTGAACTCGTACCTGGTAGCAGAACGGGCGAGTTTAGATTAGGTCTGGAAAACCCTGTTTTTGACCCAGAAGGGAAAAGTAAGATCTCCGTGGAAGACCTAGCTGTTGCCGTCATAAACGAAATTGAAAATCCACAGCATATCCAAAAGAGATTTACACTAGGATATTGAGTCTTATCTAAGTATTGAATTTATCCATATAGGATAAGCACGAAATTAAAATCACAATTACAATTATAAGATAAAAGGGCCGCCTGTATACCCTAAGTAATAAGGCGGCCCTTCCTTTGTGCTATAAGTACGCACATCTTTCAAAACTTTTGGCAAACCATCAAATCAAAGCAAAAAAATTATCATCAAAACCGGTTAACATGCAAAAAAAGCGACAGGCCGGCAAAATATGAGGGAACCGGGTAACAGATTAAGCCAAGACCTGTCGATGTTGAAAAACCATTCTGAGAACAAAGATGCATTGATAATGAGATAATTGTTTATCAATTTGGGAAAACAATTGTCGGAAAATGGAAAAATCAAAAAAAGATCATGATGACCAAGGAATTGATTGCCAAATCATTGAAATTGCAGATTTTCTGTTATTTTTGAATAAATTAATTCTACTATGAGAAAATTTATTCTGGGATTCTTACTGGCCTGCACCTCCATAACTTGCTTTCAGCCACCAGCAAAGGCTCAACAAAATGACAGCATTGCCCCTGAGAAAAAAGAGGCTATCTTGGAACTGTTGGAAGTTACAGGTGCAAAGCAGAATCTGGAGGTAATGGCAAGTGCCATGCGTGAAAATCTCAAAACACAGATTCCTGATATTACCGAACCTATTTTACAGGAAGTCAATAATGCGCTAAATTATGATTCCCTGGCATACATTATTATTCCCATCTATGCCAAACATTGGTCAACGCAGGATTTGAAGGATATGGTAGCCTTTTACAGGAGTCCACTGGGAATGCGGATGATGAAAGAAATGCCGGCCATTTTAAAGGAATCCATGGCTGCCAGTATGCAGCGTGGAAAAGATCTTGGCGCAAGACTCTATGAGAAAGTTCAACAATTGAAGCAAGCCCAGCAAGATAGCCTGCCATCAAAAAACGAGGTGGAGGAAAAACAGCCCCTTAGTGATGATATCTAGCCAGCGTTAACCATGCAAAAAAGAACACGCATGAAAAACAGTGGACTGACCATCTGCCAGCAGTAGCCAGCGCTAAGCATGATTACACATAGCCCTATAATTTTCAAGGATTAATACTTGCATATTCGTTTATCTAAGCAATACAAATCAACAGATGAGAAAAGTGAATCCAATATCTTTCAGGTGCCTGGCACTAAGTTTTATCTTAATTGTCAGTTCACTTTGTTTTTCAAAAATTTATGCACAGGCGACAAATGCCATGGTTTCAGATAGCAAGCAAGCATTTACGGCTGAAAAGGAGTATAAACGAGCCTTAAAACAACTGTTGACATGCACAGGTAGCAAGGAGGGGCTGGATCAGGTCGGACAGCAAGCAGTTGGATATTACCATTCAAAATATCCAATGCTGTCAGATTCGTTTTTGGTGCAAATTGACCGGTCGCTCAGCATTGATTCACTAATCACCAGATTTATGCCGTTATATAGCAGGCATTTTACCCTTTCAGAGATTAAAGGATTAATCACTTTTTACAATACAGCCCTGGGAAAGAAAATAATGCATGAAATGCCATTATTGATGCAGGAAAAGGCGGCAGTGACTGAAAATCTTTACCAGTCCATTCAGCAAAGAGTAGAGCAACAAGTGGCTAATCAAAGCAATGCTGCGAATGGAAAACAAGAAAATAACCAGGATAAATAAAAAATAGCGACAAAATAGCTACATTTGAAAATTACTAGCCGCCACCCAATTCCTCGCAATAATGGAAAATATAAATACAAATACAACCACAGCCGTTAATAATACAACCACCTCTGGTATTTGTGTATGCAGAATTGAAACACCGCTGGGCACCATGGTGGCGGCTGCCACTGAAAAGGGATTGGCCTTATTGGAATTTGGCAGTTTGGAGCAAATCAAAAAAGATCTGCGTGTCATCGAAAAAAGTGTCGGGCAGGACCATAAGGTTCAACAACATTCCATTCATCATCCCATTTTACAACAGACGATAAGAGAATTGGACGCCTATTTCACTGGTCAATTAAAGATATTTACTGTACCCTTGGACTTTGATCATTTAGGCAATGAATTTGCCAGATCCGTCTGGCAGACCCTTTTAAAAATTCCTTATGGCAGCACATGGACCTATAAGCAACAAGCCGATATTATGAATAATCCTTTGGCTATCAGAGCCATTGCGTCAGCCAATGGCCGTAATCCCATTGCCGTCATCGTACCTTGTCACAGGGTTATTGGCAGTAATGGCAGTCTGACAGGCTATGCGGGAGGCGTTGAAAAAAAGAGATGGTTATTAATAATGGAGAAAAACAATAGCCCGGTACAAGCTGGTCGGTTATTTTAGTCGTTAGTTCGTATCTGATTGTGTATTATTTTGTTATGATTTTAAACTGTCCTAAGCTTAGCTGCCCTGTGAAAAGATCAAGAAAATAGCTGGATTTTTGTTGAAAAATGGGGGTAAATACCTAATCAGGGTACTTATGTTTATCCATCTGAACCCCAGAAGGTCATATAAAAATAGTTTATTAACCTGGAGAATACCTGAAACTGTATAAGTGATATATTTATTTAATTTATTAATGACTGATAATAAATAAATAGAAGGATATTCTAGTTGAAAACCGTGAGCAAAAATGAAAAGGAAAGACTCAACATTTTCAAAATACACGATTTTATGGTTAATCGCAGGATATTTCCTGTTGTGGGCTGTCGCATTTGCGTGGCTCGCGGGCTTTTTGCGCTTCCTATAGCCTTTACGCTACATTAAATTTTCCTTTATTGCTGAAATTAATTTTGGGTTCCCAAACAAATGCCTTAACTTCGGTTAGCGAACGAGGTATATAATTTGTTTAGAATCCACTACTGCCTATAGGATTGATAATTATGTATCTGCAAAACTAATAAGCATGAAACTACTGTACTATTATCTCCAAATCCTGCTACCAGTGGCACTCATGGTCTATTTGTACGATTGTGCATTGTATGAAACAACCTTAATTTCAATTTTAATCTATGTGCTAATATACCGCCCATTGGTAGATGGTCACAGATTGATCCGACTTAGGCAATTACCCAAAAAAGACCTGTGGAAAATGTTTATTCCTTTTTATGGTGCCAAGTACTTTGGCGCCCTGTATTTTGGGGTTTTGACCTAAATAATTGATGCCAGCTAAAGGCTCGTCTCACAAGGCCTTCACATAAGCTTTGAATTTCATCAAAGGTAGCAATTTATGCGCTTATCGATTCTGGATAGGACTGCATAGCCATGTATTTAGGCCGCTGCAAGTGCCTTTTGCGGTCAGTTGTACACTTAAGCTATTGATTTTCTGCGTGTTTATTTCATCGTTATGGTAGCGTTTCAATAATCAGGTACGTTCCATTTGGTATGTGCTTTGCAGGTAACCATATACATAACTCCCTAAAAATTAAACGCACAACAAATGAAAAAAATAAAAATAATTGTAAAAGGTTGCCTTTTTTTATTCTTATTGATAAGCTTTACCCTGTTGTATACAAGCTGTAAAAGCACCGGCAAAACACAAAATAGCCCTGAATCAACCCTCAGCAATGCGCATAATAGCAGAAATTCCCTGGATTGGGCTGGTGTTTATAGCGCAAAATTACCGTGTGCAGATTGCAGCGGGATAGATGCCATAATAACCTTGAATTCAGATGGAACCTATAAAAGGCAATACAGGTATGAAGGAAAGAGCGATTCCATTTATACTGAGACAGGTAAAATTTCCTGGGATAAAAATGGTTCAATAATCAATTTGGCAGCTGAAGGTCAACCGCAAAACTACAAAGTAATAGAAAATGGCTTGCAACAATTAGACGGTTCAGGCAAGCCTATATCAGGAGCAACAGCCAGTAGCTATCAGTTCAAAAAAATAGAACAAAATAAAATTGAAGAAAAATATTGGAAACTGACACAGCTAAGGGGCCAAAACATTAGTTTCTCCGGCAAAAAAGAGCCCTATATGATCTTAAAATCAGCTGATAGCAGCGTACGTGGCTTTGCAGGATGCAATGGATTTGGGGGACATTTTGAGCTTTTACCAGGTAACCGTGTACATTTCTCTAAAATTATTTCTACCATGATGGCCTGTTCTGATCTTGCTCTGGAAAAGCAGTTTATGCAAGTATTGCAAACAGCAGATAATTACAGTCAACACGGTGATACACTTTATCTGAATAAAGCCAGAATGGCGCCTTTGGCTCAGTTTGTGGCGGTTTATTTCAATTAGGCAATTGAATGCCAATAAATAGGAGAATAAGTCCGGTCTGCATATGCTAGACCGGACTTATTAGTTCTATATCCAAAATATGATAAACATCTCCAGATACCCTGCTCTCTGCGGTCTGAACATGAAGTTTTAAGGTTACCGGACTACCCAACAGATCAATTTCCAGGGTCTCTCCATCCTGATAAATATTGCCCGCTGCAATATGTTCATTTACTTTGGCCTCCAGGATTGCTTGCTGCTCCGGATGGCTCTCCCAATAAGGGTGCTGGTTGATATTAATTATTTGTTCCATGGTCAGTTGTTTAACCAAAATTAAACCATTATCCGCAGATTTTTATTTGAACTTGTCCTTTATTATAACATTCACTATAGTAGTGGAGAGGAGATGCAATGTTAATGATGCGGCAATTTAAATACCTTGCGAATTTCTGAATGAAATACAATAACTTATGTTAACTTTGAAATAAGATCTTTTAGCTAATTTTGGTTTAATTATAAACCCTGCCTATTATGAGACACTTAAATTTTTTGTTTCTCGCTATTTTTATAGTGCTTTGTCTATATTCTTGTAAGAAAGGCAGTAATCCTAGCCCTTCTGAAATCTTAAAATCCCCTGTTGGAACATGGGTACTGACAAAAAGAGGTGTTCAAGCTGGTGATGGCACGAAAGTAAATTGGCAGTGGACCGATGTTACACCAATGGAAGCCTATAAAGTAACTTTTGGAGAAAATAATAACTTTGTTTCATATGAGAAAAAGCCACCAATTAATGGTTCTTTTTCTTTTTCGAATGATTCTATTCAGGTGTTTTTACCAGAAGATGGTTTACCTAAGGGAAGGATTATGAAAGGCGAACTAAAGAATAACATAATAACGCTCCGTTTTTTATTGGGTGCTGACGGAGCGTCTGGGCTGCAATTTCGATTTATTAACCAAAATTAATAACAATTGAAAAAAAGTATTTCCTTTTTTCTGATTTTGATATTAGGACAAACTTTTCAAAGCCATATTCGGAATGGATATATCTAAACTTCAGAAATTATAGAAGAATTAAAAACGCAATAATCATCAAAAGAGTACTTCGCATTTGCCTAATCTTGTCAAAACCAAATGTTTTAAGTTGTTTTTCCATAATACTGAGTTTTCAGATGGGTGGGGAAATAAAGGTGGTGCTGAATATACTAACACAGTGGTCTGCCAGATAAACTCTATTTATAATAGCGCGAACTTTTTTTCTTTATTGTTCGATTAACAAATTGGCAGTAAACAACATTGACTCTAACCTAATTGGTACAGGCTTATCAACCCTTCGTTAGCTTTAAACAAAAAGAGAGCTGCTATCAGTCTTGATGTATGGATGGTACTTTATGGCAATATAAATTAAAAAGCCCTGTAGAATATAATCTTACAGGGCTTTTAATAATTAAAACCAAAACTTACAATAAGGGACCAGGGTTTGGAATAAATTTCAAAAAGGAATGGAAGTTTTCGCTGTATTGCTTTTTGTTCAGCTTGTAATAAAAGGCACCCTTTTTAGAGGTAGACATATCTTTGTCCTTGAGTTTCATTAATAGTTCTGTAGATAATACTTTTCTGCTGAAGTTTCGCTTGTCAAAAGTGGTGTCATATACATCTTCATAGAGATTCTGCAATTGTGGCATGGTGAATTTTTCGGGCAGCAGTTCAAACAAAATCGGATGTAAAGAGGCTTTATAGCGAAGGCGGCTTTTTGCGAGTTCAATCATTTTGTCGTGGTCAAAAATAAGCTTAGGATACTTTTTAAGTGGGAACCACTCAGCTGAATAAGTATCACTTATTTTTTCTTTGTACTGGTTGATGTCAATCAGCGCAAAATAAGAGACGCTGATTGTCCTTTCTTCCGGATCCCTTTTGGGCTGACCAAAAGCCTTTAACTGTTCCAGATATACACCCTTTAATCCGGTTAATTGGTGTAAAATTCTTTGTGCTGCACCATCCAGGTCCTCTTTAGGTGCCACAAAACCACCCATCAATGACCATTTATCTTTTTAGGTTCAAAACCTCTTTTTATTAAAAGAAGATTCATATGTTCTCCGTCGAAGCCGAAAATAATACAATCCACGGCCACCAGATAATGTTCTTGTCCTTTGTATTGTGTCATAAAAATAACAGTTTGAATTTCGATTTAGTTTTCAACTAATAAATAAGAAAGGGTTATTATGTATAAAGATATAATATTCTATGTAATTCTATAATTGTTTTCTGAATGTTAAATGTTAAAGTTCCGCTTATTTTGAGTTGCAATGCATGGCAAAAATGGCCATTGGACCTTAAAAATCTATACAAGCTACATTTATTCAGAAAAAAGACAGAACTTTAAATCCATTAAAAAAAGGAGATATAAATTGTCATAAATACAATAAAGTTATTACTTTTAATGAATTTTTAATATTTAAAAAGCATATACGATGAATAGAAAATGGTCTTTTGGCTTTTGCGTATTGGCGCTTACCGTAGGTCTTGCTTCTTGTGGCGGGACAAGCCACAGGAAAGATAATAAGGACAGCAGTAAGGCTGCCGTCAAAGTAACTTCCTGGGGTTCTTATGAAGGCAATCCGGTTAACCTTTACCATTTAGATAATGGTCATGGGACACAAATGGCCATATCCAACTACGGAGGTACCATTACTTCTTGGAAATTCCCGGACAAAAATGCCGATACAGCAGAAATTATTGTTGGTTTTGACAGTCTCAGTGGTTATTTAGCCCATCCGCCTTATTTTGGCGCACTGATCGGTCGTTATGCCAACAGGATTGCGAAAGGCAGGTTTACACTTGATGGTAAGACCTATCAATTAGCCGTTAATGATGGCAACAATCATTTACATGGCGGTATTAAAGGTTTTGATAAGGTACTTTGGAAGGTGGAGGTTCCTGATAGCAGTAAAACAGCGTTGGTGTTGCATTATACTGCTAAAGACGGCGAAGAAGGTTATCCCGGCAATTTGGAAGTAACTGTTCGCTATGATCTAACCCAGGATAATAAATTGCACATTACCTATGATGCAACAACAGATAAACCAACACCCGTAAACCTGACCAATCATAGCTATTTTAACCTGTCCGGTAACCTGACAAGGACCATTTTAGATGAACAGCTTACCATCAATGCGCCGAACTATTCACCCGTAGTAGATCAGATACCTATTGGCATGCCTGTAAGCGTTAAAGGGACGCCTTTTGATTTTACAACGGCAACAGCCATTGGCGATAGAATAGACAAAGTGCCGGGAGGATATGATCATAACTGGGCGCTTGACACAACCCACGGGGCAGATAGGCCAGTCGCCACCATATATGATTCTATTTCTGGCAGACAGATGGATATCTATACCACCCAACCAGGATTACAGTTCTATTCCGGTAATTTCCTGGATGGCAGCATAACAGCCAGAGGACATAAAGTAGTTAAATATGATGGAATGGCGCTGGAAACACAGCACTTTCCCGATAGTCCTAATGAGCCCAAGTTTCCTAATACCATCTTAAGGCCGGGGGAACATTATCATGAGGAGACGACCTATGCCTTATCCATTAAAAAATAAGGCTTAAGGGCGAAGATGCTCGCTGACATCAAATATTTGCAGCAGGGCACATTGCACCACCTATAATTGCAACATAAAGCAATTCAAAATATAAATGCGCTGAATATGTATTACAAAATACAATTCAGCGCATTTTTTGTGGCTTAAAGTAGACCTTGTTTGATAGCTAGAACACAGCCGGGTATCGAATCTTAATAACCTGGATTTTGTTTAAGGTTGGAATTGGCGTTTAAAACACTCTCCGGAATACTGAACAAGGATCTGTAAGCACCCACTGGCTTATGCTGGAACCACATTTTAGTGGAATAAACACCAAAGCGTATCATATCTTGTCTTCTATGTGCCTCAGCTGCAAATTCCCAGCCTAGTTCATCAAAAAACCTTCCATACTTTATATCAGCACCTCCCTCATCAGTTGCGATTTTCCCATCCTTCACATAGCCATAATCATAGACACTACCTTTTAGTAAATCTGCACCGCTGAGCGTTGCTTTAGCCGGCTTGGATTTAAAATCTCTTTGCCTGACCTCGGTGACCAAAGCAGCAGCCTGATCAGCTTTGCCCGTTCTAAGCAAACATTCTGCCTTCATCATCAATACATCCGCATATCTAAATATGGGAAAATCATTACTAAGTGAACCCTTAGCTCCCATTTTGATTTCATACTTACCAATCGGATATCCATAATTAAAGGGATTACCGCCGGCCTGATCAATATTGATCAGCGAATCAATATAATCGATGGCCACATCACCTTCCGGTGTAATTTGCGGCCCAGAGATCCAGCTATCTGCCAGTCTGCTGTCATCCGGATCATAGGTATGTATAAATTGCGGCACAGCGCAGCTGCCACCCCAGGGTTGTGCCTGCAGGTTATACACCTTTTGGTCGGCAGGTTTTAGTGTCTTCATATGGATAATAAAACCTGGTGCTTTGGTCTCATCGTAAGGAACAGTGAAGATTAATTCCTTAGAGTTTTCATTTTCTGTTACAAAATTGGATTTATAATCAGGTTCCAGAATATAATTACCCGATCCAATTACTTTTTCACAGGCATCAATACATTTTTGCCACTGGGGCGTACCTGTGTACACCTCAGCGTTCAAATATATTTTTGCAAGCAGCGTGTATCCTGCCCACTGATTAAAACGGCCATAGGTTTTTGAGCTGACCTCTGCACTGAGCAGCGGAATATTTTCACTTAATTCGCCTATCAGAAAATCATACACTTCTTTGCGGGTACTTTGTTTTGGGAGTTCATCGCTGGTAAAGTCTGTCACAATAGGCACATTGCCAAAGTTGTCCATCAGTTCATAGTAACAAAAATCCCTGGCAACTTTCATTTCAGCGATAATAGCTTCCTTTCCTTCCGTTATGGGAAGTTCTCCGGACTCAATCTGACTAAGTACCCGATTGGCTGCATTAATGCCATTAAAGCAATTATACCATAATGCTTCTGGTTGACCTTCTGTTGGCGTCCATAAGTGCTGGTGCATGCGGATATAAGTGCCACCATCATACCAGCCATTGGGCCTGACAGGAGTTACAATAGCATCTGCACTTTCTTCCTGCAGGTCAAAGTTTCCGTACCAGTCTGCCCACATGGGTCTAAAGCTGATATAGACCGGGGCAATAATGGAGGCGATATCATTTTCAGTTGGATTAAAATTATCACTGATGATTTCTGAATAATCTTTTACATCTAACTTGGTGCAGTTCGTGCTGGTGGAAAGAATACTTGCCAGTAGCAAACTTTTATATAGAAAATTTAATGATTTCATACTTTAGATTTTAAGGATTAAAAGGTTAGGTTAACGCCCAAAGTAAACGTTCTGGTTGTCGGATATTTATCCCTGTCGTCATTACCAGGGGCCAGACCACTTCGATTTACTTCCGGATCGATGCCTTTGTAACCAGTAATGGTAATCAGGTTAAGGCCAGAGGCATATACCCTTGCAGAAGAGAATGTCTTTTTGGTTTTAAGCGGGATGGTATAACCTAGGGTGACATTATCAATTTTCCAATAATCACCATTTTCTATATAATGACTGACATAAGAAAGGTCATAATCCAGCTCCGCTTTATTATACACTTTGTCAAATGCAGACTTCAACATATTATACTGGGCATTACGAGGGTTTTCATAGAAAAGCCGTAGAAAATCAAGCACCTGATAACCAAAAGCACCATGCATATTCATACTCAAATCAAATTGTTTGTACCTGAAAGAATTGTTCCAGGAGAGATAATACTTGGGCAAACCATTACCCAGAACACGCTTGTCCTCTTCGGTGGCATCCTTGATAGAGATGACCTCACCATCTTTATTTAAAACCTGCCAAACACCATCTTCATCGATATCAACAGATTTCCAGCCATAGAAATTGCCAATAGGCTGTCCTACTTCTACACGGTGGGTGTAAGTCTGTATGGGTTCACCCGTATAACCTGCAGTAAACCAATCCTGGGTTAAATTGAACTGATCATTATTAATAGAAACTAAAGTGTTTTTATTGGTGGAGAAAGTGACGCCAGAATTCCAGGAGAAGTCCTTTGTGGTGACCGGATTAAAGTTCAGTAAGATTTCCAGCCCTTTATTGCGCATTTTACCAACATTGGCCAGAATTGTACTATATAGATAAGGGGGACAGGTACTGGATAATCATACAACATATCCTTCGTATCTCTCTGGTATACATCGATGCTACCAGAAACAAAATGATTAAATAAGGCAAAATCGATACCTAAGTTATATTCCTGTTTTTGTTCCCACCTAAGATTTGGGTTAGGATTTCTGGTAGGAGAGAGCCCTTGAACCCAGTTGCCATTGTATAGGAAACGGTCCCCATAATTAAGGGTGGTGAGTGCATCATAGTCATCAGAGGGCGCGGTACCGGTAATCCCAAAACCTGCACGTAGTTTTAAGTCACTGATGACCTTGCTGTTTTTCAAAAAGTCTTCCTGACTGATACGCCAACCTGCGGAAACTGCCGGGAACATGCCCCAACGGTAGTTCTTACCAAACTTAGAAGACCCTTCCCTGCGCACAGAGGCCATAAACAGATATTTCTCCGCATAATTATAATTGATCCTGCCAAAAAAGCCAATCAGTTTGTTTTCTGATTTACCACTGCCCATGCCTGCGCTACCCTCTGAGAGTGCATCTCCTGCCCCCATATTATTATAACCATAAACGTCTGTGGGGAAATACCAATTATTTTCCCAGAAACCGTCCGCCATTGCGTCCTGATAGCTATAACCGCCCAGAATATTGACATGATGTGCACCAAATGCCTTGTCATAATTTGTCGTAAATTCTAATAAGTGATCCTCCGTGTTGGACTGGCCTCTTGAAGCGTAGGCATTGCCCCATCCATTGGCCGCATTGGAAGGATAGGCGCTATTGGTGGCATAGCCCCTGGTCTGCATCCAACTATTGTCTGAGGCCAGTAATTTGAAAATTAAAGATTTAATGGGCTGATAAATAATACTACCATTCAGACGGATTTCTTTTTCTGTATTCTCCCCATCAACCCCTTCCAGCAGGGCCACCGGATTGTCATAAAAATAACCGTCCCTGGTAACAAAACTGCCATCTGCATGGCGGATGCTATCTGTTGGATTACGAATGAGTGCCTGGCGGTAGATATAGGTATTGAAGCTATATCCATCTCCGCCGGCCCAGTATTTTCTTTTAGACATAATGGCATTCAGATGAATTTTAACCTTGTCGTTAAACATAGAATGGTTGATGTCAAAATTAGCGCGCAAATTAGTATTGTCAGAGCGTTTGAGTAGGCCCTGCCAGTTACTGTAATTGATATTAGCCGTATAATTCGTTTGTGCATTGCCTCCTTGCAACAAAAAGTTATGTGTATGACTGACCGGCGTTCTGGAAATAGCAGCAAACCAATCCGTAGACGTTCCGTAATCCGTATAAGCCACACCATCCTTTATTAAGCGCCGATAATCTGCTGCATCCAAAAATTCAGGTCTTTTGGCAATAGTCTGTACACTCAGATAGCCATCATATTGTAACTTAGCCTGATTGGCATTGTATTTTTTGGTCGTGATCAGAATTACTCCATTCGTAGCGCGAGTGCCATAAATAGCCGCTGCGGAACCGTCTTTTAGTACATCCACCGAGGCGATGTCTTCAGGTGCAACTGTTTTTAAATCGCCAGGAATTCCATCAATTAAGATCAGGGGAGCTGTGGAAGACATCAAAGTAGAAATCCCGCGCAGCATAATCTCAGTACCTGCCGTCGGATCACCGGTGGAGGAAGATACGCTCAGTCCGGCCACCTTCCCTGTAATGAGTTGCGCGGCATCTTTAACAGCACCTTTGACAAAATCTTTTGACTTTACCGTGCCAATGGCACCTGTTACTACTTCTTTTTTCTCTGTGCCATAACCCACCACCACGACATCGCCCAGCAAGTTGCTGCCATTTTGTAACAAGATGTCAAGGGGAGAATGATCGGCTATAATATGGCGAGACTGGTAGCCTACAAAATGGAATATCAAAGAGTCATTTGGATTTGCCTGGATTTTAAAATGACCCTCCCCATCTGTTGTGGTTCCTTTATTCGTGCTTAGTACTGTAACAGAGACACCAGGCATGGGTTGGTTGTCCTGCTCAGAGCGGACTGTACCGGTTACGACCCGTAGGTCCTGAGCCGTTCCAAGAGTGATTTGTAAAAGCAGCAGCAACAATAATAATAGCTTACTGCTATATAGCGCTTTTTTAGGAATTCTTGTAATCATTTTTCTAGTTTTTAGTGTGAATTTTAATGGCCGTATGCTTGTAAATTGAAATACGGCTTCAATCGCATTGAAAGGTTGTCATAGTCATCATTGGTTTTTAATTATTGAATGTCGGTCTGTATGTAGTAATTGAATTTAATACTGTCAGCATTTAAAAGCTGCCGCTGAGCCTTAGAGAGATGAACCGTCTGCCAGTGCGTAACCGGGTATATTTTTAAAGAAATTTCCGGTTTAGTTGCATGCAGGGCAATGGGTAGGTTAAAGCTGTCCACACAGTTTTCCCATCGATAACGCACGATCGAACTATCCTGATTAAATCTAAGCGATAAGGTGGGGATCTGGGTGGTGGCCAGATATTGTTTAAATACAGGAAGATAATCAAAGGCGGCTTTGCTACATATATACTGCTCAATTTGCTGTCCTGTTACGGTCTGGTGATAAAAATGTTTGTTTAAACCGCGCAGGATGTTTCTAAAAAGAGAATCATTATCCATGCTATGGCGGATGGCATGAATCATATTGCTGCCCTTGTAATACATATCGCCACTGCCTGATTCATTGACACCATACCGCCCTAAAATGGGCCGGTCATTTTTAATGTTACGGCGGATCCCGTAATTGTATTGATTGCCAGCTTGCTTGCCCCAGCGGTACTCGACGTATAAAGTCTCCGAATAGTTGGCGAAACTCTCATGGACCCACATATCGGCCACATCTTTTGACGTGATATTATTGCCGAACCATTCATGGCCACTTTCATGAACAATAATAAAATCCCATTTAGCGCCCCAGCCGTTGCCTGCCAGATCTTTACCTCTATAACCGTGCGCAAACCAGTTGCCATAGGCCACAGCACTTTGATGTTCCATGCCCGTATGTTGCACTTCCACGAGTTGATAACCATCCTTATAAAAGGGATATGAGCCGAACCAGTATTCCATGCTTTGAAGCATATGATGTACTTCAAAAGGCATATAAGCTTTTGCTTTTTGTACATCTGCTTTTAAAACGTGATAGGTCAGACTCAATGGACCTGCCTGTCCAGGATAAACTTCAGAAAAGCTAACATAGTCGCCGATGTAAGGAATAATACAGTAATTGCTAATGGGATTTTGTACGCCCCATTTGGTTGTAATCGTTCCGTCTTGGTTTTGTACTTCACTGATTTTGTGGCCATTGCTAACGGCGACAAGTCCTCTCGGGACCCGCATACTTAAAGTCGCGCCCTGATCAGGTTCGTCACTTTGATGGTCCTTACAAGGATACCAGATAGAAGCACCGACGCCCTGACAACAAACCGTCATCCATGGATGGCCCTCAGGATCTTTGGTAAAGGTCCAGCCCCCATCCCATGGCGGCCGTGCAGCGATTGTAGGATAACCGTGAAAATACACTTTTACCCGGTGAATAGAAAAAAGCGCTTGTTTTGGCGTATAAACATGCCAGGCGTTGCCTTCTTTGTTAAAACGCAGCGTAATATGCGCATCGAGAACTATGCTATCAATTACCAAAGGCGCCTGAAGGTCGATCTGCATGGCCGGCTGATGTATATTGGTTACCTGATAGGTTATCAGATTGCTGCCAGCGGTAAATTTTTGATTAAAATCAGGTGTAATTTCGATGTCATAACGCAACACATCCCACCAGGCGCGCTCTGCGGTTATACTACCCCTAAGTGTATCTGCCCTTGTAAAAACCCTGTTTTTATAGGTGATGGTGGCGGCTGCAACCATTCTGGCCCTGGCGGCTCTGACGCTATCTGCATTAGGCTGCTGATTGTGTTGTTGATGAAGTTGGCCGTGGACGGCGCTACCCACAAAAAATACCATAAAAAGATTGACTAATGTTTTCATCTGTGCTGCGTTGACCTAAAAGGGACATTCAAGGTGCCGGTTGATGTTCCTTATTTGATCGATTATAAATGTTTAAGGCAAAACCGCCGGACTCAACCGCTTTTTAGGGCGTTATTTGAAAAACTTTAATTGACTTTTGGGAGGCAAGCCGTTAAGCGTTTAATCCCCTTAAATGCATTTAAAGTGTATTATGTACATATATAAAATGAACTAAAAAAATAGCTTGTCCAGATTGGACAAACAGTTGTCATGCTTAAATACAATATATTCGAGTTCTCCTGCAAAAACCGATAGTGAAGTTAAAAATGTAAAGTCATCAGGCTTTTACAGATATTGCTGCATGATTGCCGGATTTTAACCTTTTTAAACTTGCGTAGTCGCATTCGAAGGCGAAGAAAAATTTGTTATTATTCCTATATAAACCCAAATGGTTGGCATTTAACGTCGTTATGACGCTAAATGCCAACCATTTGGGTAAAAACACAGACAATCAGAAACGGCTACTTCCTTTTTATCCCCGGCTTTTAGTAACTCTTTATTTTACAGACCATTCGAGAATCCCCGCGGAATTATCAACAGGCAATTGTAATTGCAGCTTTAAAGCCGTGGTCTTTACTGGTTTAAAAGACACTTCGTTAAAGCTGTCTTTTTTAATGGAATAAGGTGAAGTGTTTTCAACAGGTACCCATTTGTCTCCTTCTTTATAGAGCAGCTGCCAACTGACAGGTACCCTGCAACCGCCAAAAGGCCCGTCATCAAAAAAGTAAACTTTTGAACTACTGATTGTATAAGCTTTGTCAAAATCATATGCTACCCATTCAGACTGATTTTTTGTAGGCCACCAATGCAGATTGCCTGTACTTTGATCCTTTGAATCGGCCGGCGTAACCTGATTGTTCAGGGCACGCAGCATTAGTTTAGAGACGTGTGAGCCAGATACTTTACTCTTAGAGGCGATGGAAGGTGCCGGCAGCGGCGTGCCGTTGGAAGCGTCATAAGGAATCCATACTTCCATTTCATCTGGACCGCGGTTATTCCAACTAAAATAGGGTATCGCTGTTACAGTTGTTGGTATTTTTTCAATTCCGTTTTCCCCTGTACTGCTTTTGCGTTTGAGCAAATAACCGGGCACTTCTAACTGCTGGATGCCACCAAGCTTACCCGCTGCATAAATTGCATTAACCCGGGCTGCCGTATCGATAACCAGATGCATGACACTGCTGTCCTTTCTATCGGCACCTTCAATGCAGTATACAATAGGCCCCCTTTGGAAGGCAAATCTATTGTTGTCTGCTTTTACCTCGGGATTTGCCAGGATTTTTTGACGGGCATGGGTAGATTAAAGCTGATCTGATCGCCTTTTTTCCAGTCACGATTAATCACCGCATAGCCATGCACCAGTTTATAGTCAACTGATTTACCATTTAAGAAAATATCGACTGGATGGGGATTGATATCCAGAAAATGGTAGAGATCGCCTGGCAGCGCATCTCCTTTGGCCCAGCCTGGAATACGGATATGCAGCCCGAAGTCATTGGTAGATACAGGTGTAACATTAATTTTGATATGGCCATCCCAAGGGTAATTAGTTAGCTGTTCTAACTGTACTTTACCGGAGGCCAGCTCAAAATTTGCCTTATTGGCAGCAAACAGATTGACAAATAATGCATTTTTATCCTGTGCATAAATATACTCCGGCATGGAAGGCATAAACCTGGAGATATTGGTGATACAGCAGGCACAGTCAAACCATCCGCTACGGGCATGTTGTCCCAGGGAAGCTAAAGGGTTCGGATAGAAAAAATGGGTGCCATCAAGGGAAACACCTGATAATAAGCCGTTATATAACGTTTTCTCCAATACATCAATATAGCGGGCATCCCCGTGAAGTAGGAACATTCTTTCATTAAAATAGACATTGGCAATGGCGGCGCAGGTCTCCGCATAGGCCGTCATATTGGGCAGGTCGTAGGCAGGCCCAAAGGCTTCACCATTACCGGTGGCCCCGATGCCACCGGTAATATAGAGTTTATGGTCAATGATGTCATCCCAGATAGCATCAATAGCGGTCAGATAAGCTGTGTCCTTTGTAAGTGCTGCCACATCGGCCATGCCTGAGTATAAATAAGCGGCTCTTACTGCATGCCCTTCTGCTTGCCTTTGGTTGACTAGCTTGATATTGGATTGGTTATAGCTGTCTCCTTTATTGTCTTTTTGCGGACCACGAACATCCAAAAAGAATTTGGCCAGATCTAAATACTTTTTGTCGCCTGTTGCTCTATAAAGTTTTGCGAGTCCCATTTCCACAACTGGATGCCCCGGATACTTTTCAATTTTCCCCCAGCCAAAATCCTTGACCAGTAAATTGGCGTTTTTAATGGCAATATTTAAGAAGGTTCTTTTGCCTGTTGCCTGAAAGTGTGCTACGGCTGCCTCATATAAATGACCGCAGTTATATAATTCATGACTTAAAATCTCTGCATTCTGCCAGCGATGCTGCCCGATCCAACTTTGCGGATGCTTTACTTTGGCTGTTCTAAAGGTGTACAAATACCCATCTGGCTGCTGGGCCTGGCCTATGATCTGAATTAAGCTATCTAGTTGTCTGTCCAGCAGTGTATTGGGTGTCGTCTGAAGGCTATAGGAAGCCCCTTCGATCAGTTTATAAATATCTGTATCATCAAAAGGGTAGGTCGTCATTTTATCACCAGCAGGCATTCTACCCGATGCTTTAAGAAAATTGTCAATACGGCCGTGTTCTTTACACATCCTGAGAATATATGGGATGGTGACGGTGGCGTTTACCTCAATTTTGGGTTTCCAAAAATGATCCGTTAATTGTACCTGGGTAAAGGCCACAGGCTTATAGGGATAATCCTGTCCAAAAGCACTCGGCAACCCGGGCAGTAGCCCGGTGGCTAGAAGCGTAAGGCCCAATGCCTTGCCCGTTTTTTGTGCCAGCCGGTGCATCTTCGTTGTATGTTTGCTATTTACGTTCATAAGAAAATATTAAGTGGAAGGTTTAAGTGATTGCTATTTGTGAGCATTAATGCGTGCTGTTTGCACCTGGTTTATAATGGGTTTTATAATAGACATCTGCCGGATTATGATGGCCGATATAAACTTCTGACAAAATCTGGTAAAGTGTCGGATCATATTTTTTTAAGGAGGCCGGCGACCAAACCGTTATGTTGCGGACACGATCCGTAAATGGAAAATTAGACCAGAACCACCACTGTGTACCCTCAGCCCAATATTCGTCTGCTGTATTGATGGCGTATTGCCCTTTGTACATCCCTTTTTCTTTTGCTACCGCATAAGCTGCCAAAATGCGTTTATATAAAGATTTATCTACATGTTGGATAGCGCCCATGATATTATGGCTAAACTCATGAACGGTTATACTTTCTCCATAATAACGCGTACCTGGATAGCCTAACAGGTTTTCCTCAGCGCAGGAGGTAATCAGTCCCCCATGCCTCTTGCCCTTTGATTCCAGTAATCTCTATCCGTCTGGGAAGCGATACCTCCGGGCTTATAATAATTGGCCCTTTCTTTTGGTGTAAGTCGAGGATCATTGTAGCCTGGCTTTTTCCAGTTACTACGCTCAGGGAGATCCGTTTCCATTTCTGACTGGGCCATCACCAAAACACGGCCCTTTTCCTTAACCAGTTCACCCCGGATATCACTTCTGCCTGCCAGCATATAAGTAATAATATCTCTTGCTGTCAGCAGGGCTGTAGGCGGTACCTTTTCAGAGGCCACCACCGGGATGCCGACAGCGTTACAATACTGCTTATAAAATGCATTTAAATGGAGACTATCTGGCGGTGGGGTAATCATCTGGGCAAAATAACGCTTTGCCAGCCCCGTCGTGTCATTAATTGCATGGCTGTCAAAGGAGGAAGCCCTGAGAAAGGCCGCACTTGCGGTGCCAATACGGATGGTCATGCCAATGATAATGATCAATGCCATAAGACCCGCTGGAAGATACAATTTTTTGATAGCCATGGATTTAAATTTTAAAATTGAGGTTAAGTATTTAATAAAATCTGCTAATCAAACTTGCTAAGCTAAGGTCACATTGCGAAAATTTTCGCATAATCGGCCGCTAATACACCTATCGTAGCCACTGTTAATCAATTTTTTAATAGTAATTGTTCAAATAAGCAACTATTGGCTTCAGCCGTTTAATCGCTTAATATTGTAATTTATACAATTATAAAATATAAAGTTACCCATTTAGATTTAAATAAACCAATAATCAATTGACCAATTCTTAACTTTTGTTTGTCGGATATTAACCTAACTGCTTAATATCCGACAGAAAATTTGTTGTAAAAAACAGGGCAATTCAATGAAAAATTTGCTGCATAACCCTAAACAAAGAAGACCGGACGTTAGGTTCGGTCTTAAAAAAAGTTTCATGATATTCAGCTTGCCGATATGCCTGGTATACACCAGTAGTACATGGATCAATATTCCAACGCTTGTTTATATTAGTTTATTAGTTCGGTAATAGCTGTGTTTATAACACGAATGCGTACATTATTTCTCTTTATTTTTATTTGCTTCCAATAGAAGAGATAATTCTTCCTCGACTTCTTCAATTGCGGGTAAAGCAGATTTCAGTTCTTCCGGTATAGCTTTACTTAGCTGATAGTCACTCACCCCAATCGGTTGATTATAACCCGATAATGCGTATTGCGCCATAACTTCATCCTTCCCTTTACAAAGTAGTAATCCGATAGTTTTATTGTCGTTCCCTCCTCTTAATTTGTCATCTACAACATTGATGTAGAAATTGAGTTGTCCTGCATATTCCGGCTTGAATGGAGTCGCTTTGAGTTCCACAACTACGTATGCATGAAGTTTGATATTGTAAAGAATAAGGTCAGCATAAAATCACTATTCCCTATTTGGAAGTGTTTCTGGCGAGCCACAAATGCAAAACTGTTTCCCATCTCTAATAGATATTTGGTGACGTGAGCTACCAATTGGTCTTCAATGTCTCGTTCATCGGCACGTTCTTTCGCTCCGGCTAAATCGAATATATATGGGTCTTTTAAAAGATAGTTGGCCAAATCGCTCTGGGGCTCTGGTAATGTTGCCGTGAAATTACTTACTTTTTGCTTTTCTATCTGCCGTTGAAATAAATCGCTTTCAATCTGTATTTTAAGAATTGTGCTACTCCATCCAAACTCGACAGATTGTTTCATATACCAATATCGATTACCTAATGATAGTTTGCTGTCCATCAATACCATGTGACTTGCCCAATTTATTTTGGAAACAGGAGAGCATATAAAGCCATTTTCTATTTGTGGAATCGGGTGTTGCGTGATTATTGCCAGCGCTTTACTGACGTCTTCAATTTGGGTAGTAGCTTCCTGCGTAATTGTATTTTCTTCATTATTAATAGTTTGAATTTGGGCAGGAGCCTCCTGCCCAAATTTGTATTCATTCAATACAGTTGTTACAGAAAGAACTTTCTCTAATGTCGGTTTTTCTAATTCTTGGTCTGCCTCAATTAATTGCTGAACTATTCCTATCGGATACAATTTGGCAAACTGACACATATATTTAAGATTTCTTGGTGAATAACCCTTTTTTTCAGGGTGCAACTTTTTGAGGGCTTACGAAGTACGTTCAATAAACTTGCTTCCCCATCCTAATTTTTTCTGATTGAATAGAATGACCAATCTTCCAATAATGTAATAACATCTGAACATTGGCGGCAGAAATGAGCTTTACTTGTGCCTGGTCAATTTCCACACTAATAGCGTAGATATATTTGTCAAATTCTTGTCGTTCTGGATTCTTTTCTAGTTTATTCATTTGTATGGCTTAATCTAAATTGTATAACAAAGAGAGCTCTATTCGATTGTGGCTGTAAATGAAAAGCATACGGATAGGTGCATTCTCGATAACAGGTTTGCCGTTTTTCTTTCTCTTTTCAAGGGAAAGATTATATCCCGTTTTATATTAATTTGGGTGCAACTTAAAAGTTACACCCAAGAGTACACCCAATTTTTGATATAAGCAAAGATTTTGCATGATTTTTTATTGTATTATAAATTCAAATATTTGTTGATATACAAGCATTTGATTGGTCTTAATGGTCTATAAAGGTTCAGGAGAAAGCGCCTCCATCTCTGCCACCGTTTTAGCCGCCATTTTACTGCCTAAAATGCGGTATCCATCTTCAGTAATGACCAGGTTATCTTCAATACGAATACCGCCAAAATCCCTGAATTTATCCAACTCCTGGTAATTGATAAAATCACTTAATTTGTTCTCTGCTTTCCAAAGATCAATTAAAGTTGGAATAAAATAGATGCCGGGTTCGACAGTCAGGGTAAAGCCTGGTTCCAGTGCCCTGCCAAGACGCAGTGATTTCCAGCCAAAATTCATATTTTTGGGTTGATCAGGCGTGTAACCTACATACTGCTCGCCCAGGTTTTCCATATCATGGACATCAAGGCCTATCATATGACCCAGGCCACACTGGAAAAAGAGCGTATGGGCATCCAGAGCCAGTGCTTCTTTGGCATCACCTTTAATGATATTAAAAGATTTTAAGCCTTCCAGCAGCAGCTCACCACTGAGCCGGTGCACCTCACTAAATGGCACCCCTGGTTTACAGGCGTCAATAGTGGCCAGTTGTATATCCAAAATCAGTTGATACATGTCTTTTTGTACGCCAGTAAATTTCCCGCTGACAGGAGCCGTTCTGGTTAGATCGCCTGCATAATGCATGGCAGACTCAGCACCTGCATCACAAAGTGCCAAAGCTCCAGCCGGTAAGCTCAAATTGCGGGCATGGATATGCAGCGTCTCGCCCCTGGAAGTCAAAATAGTAGGATAGGAGAGGTCCCCGCCCCCGGCGATGGCAATGGCCCTTAACTGACCAGCGATCTCCAGCTCATTTTTGCCTGGGGCCAGGGCGCGCATAAAGTAAGTATGCATATCATTTGAGGTATCCACCGCTTTTTCCATTTCGGCGATTTCTTCAGGCGCCTTATGGGAGCGCATGGCAACAACCGCCCGAATCAAGCCTGGTGATGCCGATGAAACACTTTCACCTGGTGCTACATCCAGCCATGCTTGCAACTTTAAAATATGCTCTGGCCTGTAGGCAGGCAAAAAATGTGTTTTTTGTCCTTTCTCCCTGGCCGATTTAAGTACCGTAGCCAGTTCGCTATAAGGCCTTACCTGCTCAATCCCTGTCTGTGTGGCGAGCTCGCTGAGTGAAGGCAGCGGCCCCGTCCATACAATATCATCTATGGTAAGTTCATTACCGAACAAAGTAGTTACGCCTGTGTCCAGATCCATGACCACCGCCAGTTCAGCCAGGTCAATACCTGCATAATATAAAAAAGTGCTGTCCTGTCTAAATGGGTACCAGTTATTTTTAAAATTCATTCCGGCTTCGTCATTGCCCAACAGCAATATAAGACCGGAACCTACTTTTTTGGCCAACTGAGCTCGGCGCTGGATATAGATGTCCTTGTCAAACATAATTTCTTATTTAGTTATTGAATCTATTGATCCCAAAGGTAGTTATATTTATACTAGTATCTACCCCCGGACCAGTTCGCTGACCAGCAGACCAGTGGCAGCACCTAAGCTGATGCCTAGCTGAGCATGTCCCGTTGCAACCACCAGATTCTCAATGGATGGTGATTTGCCAATATACGGCATGCCGTCCACAGAAACTGGCCTAAATCCAGACCAGATAGCAGGTTTTATTTTGTTAAAATCCAGTTGCCCTCTATAATCCGGAAAGAAATTTTCTACGGCGTTAATGATTCCTTTGACCCTGTTTAAAGACATCGGTGCATCCAGATTTCTGATTTCCATGGTACCCCCAAAACGTAGCTCATTACCCAAGGGCGTAAAAGCGGCCCGGCCCTCCACCAAAAGGCCCGGGCGGTGGATACGGTGGTGATTTTGGACGGGGACCATAAAAGAATAACCGCGTCCCCCGACCACAGGAAGGTTCAGGTGTAGTTGCCGGGCTAGCTGTTCACTCCAGCTACCCGCTGCCAGTACGACAGCATCTGCTTTAAAGCTATTTTCACCTGCGTAAACTTCAGTAATTAACGGCCCCTGCTTTTTAAAACCAGTGACTTGTTGATTGGCGCGCAATTGAACACCCAGGCTTTCAAGGTTGTTGTAAAGTCCTCGCATCAGTTTTGCCGGATTTAAATGACCATCACATTTGTAATACACGGCGCCCATGGCGTTCCACTCAGTGTCCGGTTCAAGCTCTGATAGACCGGTTTTGTCCAGCATTTCTATTTCCAACCCTAAATCCTGGCCTATTTTTGCGATATGCGTACATTCTTTAAAAGCGGCCTGCGTTTGAAAAACCTCCAGCATGCCTTTATGCTGATAGTCAAAATCCATTTCTCCCAGCCAGACCTGTTCGTACTCATTTAGGCTTAGTAACCCGATATCTCTTAGTGACGCGGCGTTTTGCGTGACATATTTTTGTTTCGCCCTTTTTAGAAAGTGAACACCCCAGCGAAGTAAGGCCGGATCTAACCTGGGTTGAATATAAAAAGGGCTGGTGCTTTTAAGCATCCATTTGAGCCCTTGTTTGGCAATACCAGGGGTGGCCAGTTGAATATAATGGCTGGGGCAGACAAAACCCGCATTGCCATAAGAGCAGCCATCCGTAAAATCTCCCTTTTCCAGTACCGTGACTGTCCATCCGGCTTTAGCCAGATAACGGGCAGAGGATAACCCCGAAATCCCCCTCCTATAATAATTACGCTGTTTTTTGGCATATACGCATTATTGAATTGCTTAATTTTTTAAATAAAATCCGGCATCACCGACCAGGTTGTTTTGTATTGTTTAGTTTAACTAGTTTAACAGCAACTAGCGAATCACGCGAACACTAAAGGCCCTGCCTGCCGTTGACTTATATTTAGCATCAAAGCGCACCCGTATATTGATTTTGCCCTGGATCAGCGCTTTGGGGATCCCGTAGGTTCTGTCATAGAACTTATCAGACTGCCCACCTTCCAGATGCTCGGTTGCAATGAGGTTGCCCTCCACGATAATATCAAATTTTCGGTTTTTGTCAGCTCCGATATAAGTGACCAGCAGACTGTCTGTGTTATTAGGATCTATTTTCATGTCAAATTCAAAGAAACCCCCACTTCTTGCCTCTCGGCCATGTTTGCCGAAGGCCTCGCTGACATAAGAATTGTCAGAAGCAGTTAAATGGTGATCTCTTTCTGGCTGCATTTCCCCGATGCGGAAAACATCCACCGTTCTGGCATCAATCGATTTTTGCCTTTCCAGCTCAGCTTTATACGACGCCTTACGGGCCTGCCAGCCAGCAGGCGTAAACAGATCCCAATAAACCATATAATGCTGCTTGTAAACACTGTAAAATGGCTTGAGTGTAACATCCAGTGGTTTGCCAACGGTAGTTTTAAAGATCATATTTTTTTGTCTACCGGCTGGATCCAATGGCTGGCATCGTGGTCATCGGTTAACAGTACCGGTATGCCCATCACCGGGTCAGCCGTACTGTCTCCCAGAAGTCCTGCCAGTAATACTGGACCATAGAAAATAGCCACCCTGTCTTTATTATCAATCATTGGCTCGGCGTGAATGGTGCGGTGAAGTACATACTGAAGTTGATCCCCATTTTTCCAATTATTAGCAATCGTCACAAAACCTTTTGCATCCACCTGAGCGTTTACTGCCTTGCCATTTAAGAGCAGCGTAAAGTCTTTGGACCACTTTGGTTTGCGCAGTTTTACAGAAAATTGAGCAGCCTTCTTATTTTGAATATGTAAGGTAATGGTGTCTGTTTGTAAGATAGAAGAAGCCAATTGTATTTTTGTATGCTGCACCTGCCAGCTTAAGGTAGCCGGGATGAATAAATTTACAAACAAAGTTTTGCTGTCCGGACTCTGGAAAAATATGCTCTCTCCATATTTAGCATGATTTTCCATACCCGTGCCCACACAACAGGTAAAGGTATTGAAGGGATCACTGAAAGTCTTGGCTCCCCCATGCGTAGAGGAACAAAATAGGTAAACATACCCGTCTCGGGCTGCTGGGTGGCTAATATATGATCCGTAAGCGTCCTTTCATAATAGTCCCCCAATTTGGCAGAGGGATGCAGGGTAAAGAGTTTTCTGGTAAGTTTTAACATATTATAAGAAGCACAGGTTTCTGTATTGTCATCGCTGAGCCGGTCACTTAAATGGTCTTCAGTACCAAAATATTCATAACTTCCATCACCACCATTGGCATAGCTATGATGGCCTACAATGGTCCGCCACATAAACTGCGCAATCGTGCTATCTCTGCCACTACCCACCCAAAGGTACTGAGAGGCAGAGCCCACACCTTTAGGGATATTGGTATTGGCATGTTTATTTTGCAGGGCATCCTTTCTTTCAGACAAAGGCAACATCACAAAATCATCAAAGAAGCGATTGGCTAAATTCAGGTATTTTTTGTTACCGGTAATGGCATAAATATTTACCAATACATCGTTCATTCCCCCATATTCACAAACCAGCATTTTTTGCATCTGAGCATCACTTAAGGGTTTTAGCAAATTATCTGCCCAGTCGGCCATTTTAGTGACAACAGTCAAGGCTTCCTGGTTGCCAGTGTATAGATAAGCGTCTACCAGGCCAGCCATCACCTTATGTACCGTATACCAGGGCGACCAACCGCCATTCAGATCAAAACCGCCGCTTTGAATATCTCCTTTGGCCACGCGCCCAAAAATGCTGTCTTCATTAGGAATGGCGCCCACGTAGCCAGTTTTACGGGCTTTTTGGCATCTGGCTAATTCGCCCACAATATAATCAACTCGTTGTTTGAATACCGTATTGCCAGTGGTGCTATACATCAGACTGGTGGCGGATAAGTAATGCCCCAGCGTATGGCCGGATAATCCTGAGCTTTCCCAGCCCCCGTATACGGAGTCCTTTTCCGGCAGGCCGGCATTTTTGTAAAACCTGGCCAGTAGCCTGTCTGGTTTAAGCTCCAAAAGATAATGCGCATCCAATTGCTGGGCGTGTGCAAAAGGAGAACCTGGGGCTAGTTTGACATCTGTCATGGCAAAACCATAGGCCTGGACGTCAGCAGCTGGTTTTATTTTGAAACGCGAATCGTTTTTAACCGGAATATATGTCTGAGCGGCCACCGTCATCAATGACAAGGCGAAAGGGATAATCAGTGCCGTCAATTTTTGATAATGCATAAGGATAGTGATTTTAAAAAAGAGCAAAATTGTATTGTAACCGACCAGTCATTTCCCAGGTGGATAGGCGGCTGATTATATGACTGAGAAACCTAGTGCCAGCGGGTCATCATCCGTGTCAATGGTAATGGTATTTTGTCCGAAGACCCTGGCCCAGCCTTCAATGCCAGGGATAATCGCCTCAAAATCACCCACCTGGCAGGTGCCCTCAATGGTGCCGGTAAAAGTAGAGCCGATAATGCTCTCATGAATAAAAGCATCACCTTTTTGGAGTTTGCCTCTGGCATGTAACTGCGCCATCCTTGCGGAAGTGCCCGTGCCGCATGGACTGCGGTCAATTGCTTTATCGCCATAGAACACAGCATTGCGCGCAGTGTTCTTGGGATTTAGCGGCTTACCTGTCCACATAATATGGTGGACACCTTGGATTGCAGCATCTTCTGGATGAACAAAATCCGGACCCTTAGCGACAACTTCCCGCATCTGGCGTGACCAGCGAATTATATCCAGGGATGTATAATCCTGCATGCCACTGAAATTTTGTTGCGGGTCTACAATGGCATAAAAATTACCACCATAAGCAACATCAAAAGTCAGCTGACCTAGCTCTGGATGGGAGACCGTAAGATCTCCGGCAGCCAGAAAAGAGGGTACATTAATCAGTTTAACGGATTTGATTTTACCTTTTTGCTCCTTATAGGTAGCGATTACTAAGCCTGCCGGTGTTTCCAGCCTAAGTGTGCCCGGTACGGCAGGCGTGATTAGCCCGGCCTCCAGCGCAATAGTTACCGTGCCAATGGTGCCGTGCCCGCACATGGGCAGACAGCCGCTGGTCTCAATAAAAAGAACGCCGATATCATAATCTTTATTGGAAGGAGGGTATAGAATGGAACCACTCATCATATCATGGCCTCTGGGCTCAAACATAAGTCCTTTTCGGATCCAGTCATAATGCTCCAGGAAAAACAATCTTTTCTCCCGCATCGTCTGCCCTTCTAAAATGGGGCCACCGCCGGCCACCAGGCGCACCGGATTACCACAGGTATGGCCATCGATGCAAAAAAATGTTTTACGCATATAGATTCAACAAACTTTCAAAAGGTTAAAGTTGATTTTTTGTCCAGTTGCCATTGATTTGCCTGAAAATGCCCAATGGATTGCTATTTTTGAGGGCGTCCGGTAATAAATTATCAGGGAGATTTTGATAACAAACCGGTCTTACCCAGCGCAGTATGGCCGAGGTGCCCACCGAGGAATAACTGCTGGAAGAAGTAGCAGGAAAAGGACCACCATGCACCATCGCATGACAGACTTCCACACCCGTAGGTACTTCATTAAAAATGACCCGCCCGGCGATCCCGGTGAGTATATCCAGTAGCGGATTAAGACCTTGTTGGTCTGTAAGATCACGATCGGTTCCAAAAAGACTGGCTGTTAATTGTCCGTCCAGACTGCGGAGTGCCTCTATAAGCTCCTGCTGGTCTCTAGCCACCACCAGTAATGAAAAAGGCCCGAATACTTCTGTTTTAAGTGCGCTGTTATGGATAAAACTATCCGCTGTGACCCTTGCCAGTGAGGGGCTTGCATGGAGCCCATCACTCCCAGCGTCCGTGCTTGCTAACAAGGTGTCAACTCCGGCTTGAGATAAAACGATTTGTAGATTATTATGGTAGTTTTCCAATACGGCTTCATGCAACATTTCAGAGGGGGTACACTGCTTAAAGCCCCTATAAATGCCTGTTGAAAAGCCTCCAGCCCGGCGTCTTTGGTCATAAAAATAAGTCCAGGATTGGTACAGAATTGACCGACTCCAAGGGCGACAGATGCTGCTAATTTTTGAGCGGTGCCTTCGGGGGCGGTATTTAATAGATCACTAAGGATCACCACTGGGTTTGTGCTACTCATCTCAGCGAATACTTCAATGGGGGCTGTTCTGTGGGCTGCAGCCTGCATAAGTGTAGTACCCGCCTGGAAAGAGCCAGTGAAACCAACCGCTGCTGTCGCTTTAGCCTGGACCAGGTCGATGGAGATTTGTGTGCCAGTTTCGCTTACATGTTGCAAAATATCAGGCGGCAGCCCAAGACTGCTTATGGCTTCACTGGCCACATCAAATACCGCTTTGGAAGTATTTGGATGGCCAGGATGGGCTTTTATAACAACCGGGCAACCGGCAGCCAAGGCACTGGCAGTATCGCCGCCAAGGGTCGAAAAAGCAAACGGGAAATTACTGGCGCCAAAAACCAGAATTGGCCCTTTGGGGCGTAACATCTTACGGATGTCCGTTCTGGGTAATGGCGTTCTGTCAGGTAAGGCGGTATCGATGCTCGCCTGTACCCAGCTACCTTCCAACAGTAACTGGGCAAAAAGTTTCAGCTGACCAGTTGTACGACTGAGCTCCCCATTTAACCGCGCTTCAGATAAATGGGATTCTTGTCGGGCAATCGTAACCAGCGTCTGTCTGTTTGCTTCCAGCAAGTCAGCTATTTTTTCAAGCAATGCCCCGCGCTGCTGAGCAGTGCTGTGCTGGAAACTTAAAAATGCAGTCTGGGCCCGGTTCATAACCGTGGCGGCTAATTGCATACTTTCTGTTATATCGTGTTGCATGGGAATCAATTTTTGAATTAATTTGTTAGGTGTGCGCTGTTTAAAAACTTAAGCCAAATGCTTAATTGTCTAAGTTACGTGTTATTTTTTGGCAAGGAGGCAATGAACTGACAATTTTTCAAGTTGCCTATCCATCTGCGTCCCCGCAAAATATTACCCAAAATCCATTAAGATGCTGCCAGAGCAAGCCCTTCTGCGACCAAAGACTCAGGGCGATTTGCCAGGGCAGATTCGATTATTTTGACCGCCTTTGAACGCTCCATGCCACTTAAGGCAAGCCTGGGCGCACGAACGATTTCACTGCCAAGGCCGGTATAGACTTCTGCAAGTTTGATATACTGCACGAGTTGAGGTGTAATATCAAATTCCAAAAGTGGCATAAACCATCTATAGATGATGAGGGCCTTATCATGTTGCTTGTTTTTAATAAAATTATATATCGCGACCGTCTCTTTAGGGAAAGCACATACCAGACCTGCAACAAGGCCATCAGCTCCCGCAGAGAGCTCTTCAAAAGTCAGGGTATCTACTCCACATAGAATCCTGAAGCGATCACCAAATTGGTTGCGCAACCGAATGACATTGGATACATCCCTGGTGGATTCTTTAACTGCTTGAATGGTAGGCAGATCCTTTAATGCCTCAAACATATCCAAAGTGATTTCTGTTTTATAATCTACCGGATTATTATAGAGCAGGATCGGCAAATCAGTGGCGGCAGCGACGGTTCTAAAAAACAAAACAGTCTCCTCAGGTGTGGATTTATAGCGCATCGGTGGCAAAAGCATAATGCCTTGCGCCCCCCAGATTTTGATTTGTTTTGCCAGCGCTACCGCTTCCTTAGTGGCACCTGTTGCGATATTTACAACGACCGGTATTTTGCCGTCAGCTATTTTTAAACCACTTTTGACCAACTCTTCCAATTCCTGTGTTGTTACCGTACTGGATTCTCCAAGAGATCCCCCAATAATAATACCTGCCACACCTGCCTGAATCTGCGCCTGCAGGTTTTTTTCAAACAAAGGCAGATCCAGTTCGTCATTTTTATTAAATTTGGTTGTCACTGCAGGAAATACGCCTTTCCATTCTAATGCCATAGTTGTATTTTATTTAATAATTAAAACAAAGTCCTCTACAAAGTAAGGAATATTCGCCTGTAAAATTACCGGCCGCTGTTCAAGCAATATTCCCGCTTTTTGTTATTTACTATACAGATATTAACCCGGTCTGCAGATCCTTGAAAATGTGATAAAATTCATAAAATCCTGTCTGATATTGCCGCGACTAACCATATTTTAACCTAGTTTACACGAAAATTGATCATTTGGTGGTAATTTACGTATTGAGCACGCAGAATTTGTTAACTTGGCCTTATCAATGTTTGGTTATTCTTTGATGCGATTCTCCATTAAAATTCTTGAATTATGAAAGTCCTGCAGTTTACCATCCCCGTTAGTCACGACAAAACAATTGTCACCAGAATGGATTTATTGCCGCATTTTTACCCGTATTTGCATCGCCACAAAGAAATGCAACTAACATGGGTACAACAAGGAGAAGGTACGCTTATGGTGGATCATAATATGCATAGCTTTACCCATAATGATATTTTTATTATTGGCGGCGGGCAGCCGCATTTATTTAAAAATCATGCGGCTTATTTTGAAGAAGGTTCCGAGCGGATTATTTGCTCTTTAGATATCTTTTTTGACCCGGAGGTTATCTGTCAGACTTTATTGGGTGTTCCGGAATTAAAGCATTTACGCAATTTTATCACGCTGGCTCAAAACGGTATCCAGGTACCTCAGCATCATACAACCGAGGTTGCCCGCTTGATGGATACACTTTATAAAACCGAGGACGCAACGCAAGGAGTGATCCTTTTTATACAGCTGTTGCAGCTTCTGGCCGGTATTTCTGATCAAAAGATCTTGTCACGGCAAGGATCCAAGATGATCAATACAGAAACGGACGGCATCCGGATTAGTCATATCTATAACTATATTCTGCAAAATTATGATAAGCCGATCACGCTGGAGGATGTTGCCGGACAAGCCTTTATGACACCCCAGGCGTTTTGCAGGTTTTTTAAGAAACACACCCGCCATACTTTCGTGCAGTTTTTAAATGAAGTACGCATCGGAGAGGCCAGAAAACAATTTTCCACAGGTTCTTTTGAGAGCATTTCCAGCATTGCCTATAACTCTGGATTCAATAGCATCACCAATTTTAACCGGGTGTTTAAATCCGTTATGGGACAAGCACCAAGTGAATATATTGAAAGTCTAAGGGAATTGCAGCAGCCGGGATTGGTATTGGATTAATAATTTCTACTTGAATCTCAATTAGTTAATAACTAGAGGTTAAAAAACTTTAGGATTTTTTTTGTGGGTTGATAATAATAGTTAAATTTACAATTAAAAAATTTTACTCATAATTATATTTGTATGAATTACAATTATGTAATAGGTCTTGATTATGGAACAGATTCTGTCCGAGCAGTACTCGTAGATACGGCCGGTGGAAAGGAGTTGGCTTCCAGTGTGTTTTATTATCCAAGATGGGCCGCAGGTAAGTACTGTGATGCCCAAAAGCAACAGTTCAGGCAACATCCGTTGGATTATGTGGAAGGACTCACTGCCACTATTAAGGAGGTATTAGAAAAGGTGGGACCAGAAGCTGCAGCTCGTGTAAGAGGTATTTCGGTAGACACCACTGGTTCAACGCCAGTGGCTGTAGACAAGACTGGTACGCCGCTGGCTTTAACACCAGGTTTTGAACAGGATCCTAATGCCATGTTCGTATTATGGAAAGACCATACTTCGATTAAGGAAGCTGCCAGAATAAATGAAGTGGCGGCCAATCGAGCCGTTAATTACCTGCAATTTGTCGGCGGTATTTATAGCACTGAATGGTTCTGGGCTAAGTTATTACATGTGCTGCGTACAGATGAACATATCCGGCCAAATATTTATAGCTGGGTAGAACATTGTGATTGGATTCCCTTTTTATTGACCGGTGGTCAGGATGTGAAGGCACTTAGGAGAAGCGTTTGCGCTGCAGGTCATAAATCCTTATTTGCCACAGATTTTGACGGGCTGCCCCCCAATGATTTTTTTACACAAATCGACCCACTCTTAGATGGGTTTAGAGATCGATTATTTGACAGGACGTATACTTCGGCTGAACCTGCAGGGCATTTGAGTGCTGAGTGGGCCGAAAAACTGGGTTTATCTACGGATGTAGTGGTGGGTATTGGTGCTTTTGACTGCCATATGGGTGCTGTTGGAGCAGAAATAGCGCCTTATATGTTAAGTAAGATCATTGGCACTTCAACCTGCGACATTATGGTAGTGCCAGAGGCGGAAATGAAGGATATTCTGGTTAGTGGCATTTGTGGTCAGGTACCTGGATCTGTCATCCCTGGCATGGTTGGATTAGAGGCTGGACAGAGCGCTTTTGGGGATGTGTATGCCTGGTTTAAAAATATCTTATTATGGCCCGCAAAAAATATGGGCGCTTCGCCTGCCGAGCTGGAAAAATTGGAAAATGATTTACTTGTGACACTTTCGCAGCAGGCCAGTAAAAAACCAATTACGGAAAATAGTGTGTTAGCAGTAGACTGGCTCAATGGCAGAAGAACCCCTGATGCCAACCAGGCGTTAACTGCAGCCATTAGTGGGCTGCAATTAGGTACCGATGCCCCTGAAATCTTCCGGGCCCTTGTAGAAGCGACTTGTTTTGGAGCCAGAGCCATTGTTGAGCGTTTTGTTCAGCAAGGTATACCCGTAAAAGGGCTGATCGCAATGGGTGGCGTGGCCCAGAAATCCGCCTTTATAATGCAAACCATGGCCGATGTGATCGGTATGCCGATTAAGGTGCATCGTGCTGAACAAACCTGCGCCATCGGCGCAGCCATGTTTGCCGCTACAGCAGCAGGTATCTTCCCCAATGTGGAGGAGGCGATGGTTGCCATGGGGCAAGGCTTTGATAAAAGCTATGCCCCTGATAGTATAAGACAGGCATTATATAATAAACGCTATGAGCGCTATAAAAGCCTGGGGGGATGGATTAGTGCTCAGGTGGGGGCGCAGTAAGCCTGATTTAATTGATCAATTAAAAATAAATATGATTTTATTATGCAAAAATACTTATCCATTAAACAAGAAGCATACGAGGCCAACATGCAGCTACCTGCATTAGGTCTCGTATTGTTTACTTTTGGCAACGTGAGTGTGGTGGACAGAAATGAGGCGGTTTTTGCCATAAAACCCAGTGGCGTTCCTTATGCAGACCTTTCACCAGATAAAATGGTGATTGTCGATTATGAGGGAAAAGTAGTTGAAGGGAACCTAAGACCCTCATCTGACACTAAAACCCATGGGGTGCTCTATCAACACTGGGAAAAAATAGGTAGCGTGGTGCATACGCATTCCACCTATGCCACCTCCTGGGCACAATCTGGCTTAGATATTCCTATTTTTGGAACAACACATGCGGATCATAACACCATGGATATTCCCTGTGCCCCACCCATGTCTGATGAGATGATCCAGGGCGATTATGAATATCAGACTGGTTTTCAGATTATGGATTGCTTTAAGCAAAGAGGACTGAGTTATGAAGAAATGGAGATGATCCTGGTAGGCAATCACGCACCCTTTACCTGGGGAAAAAATGCTGCTAAGGCAGTCTATAACAGTGGGGTATTGGAACAGGTCGCTAAAATGGCCTTGTTTACCCTGCAAATCAATCATGAAGCGCCCAGGCTTAAAGATGCACTTATTAAAAAGCATTATGAGCGTAAGCATGGTAGCAGCGCTTATTATGGGCAGTAAATAGAACTTAAATTCTTTCATTATACAATATTTTCATTAAACAAAATTTCTATGATCAATTATACGAACCGGGAAATCTGGCTGGTGACCGGCAGTCAACATTTATATGGTGATGAGACGCTGCGGCAAGTGGCTGAACACAGCCAGCAAATTGCCCGTGCGCTGGATACTTCCAGTGCGATTGCTGTAAAAATTGTCTGGCAGCCTACGGTAAAAACCACGGATGAAATCTATCAGCTGATTCAAAAGGCGAATGCCGATGATCAGGTAATCGGGCTGATTGCCTGGATGCACACTTTCTCTCCTGCTAAAATGTGGATCCGGGGATTAACTATTTTACATAAACCTTTACTGCATTTACATACCCAGTTTAACCAGGACATTCCCTGGGCAACCATGGATATGGACTTTATGAACCTCAATCAGAGTGCGCATGGAGATAGAGAGTTTGGTTATATCGTTTCCCGGTTGGGTATCGACCGCAAAGTAGTCGTCGGACACTGGAAAAGTGAAACAGTTCAAAAACAAATTGGCCAGTGGGCCCGGGTTACTGCTGGTTGGGCAGATTGGCAAGGCGCTAAATTTGCCCGTTTCGGAGACAATATGCGTTTTGTAGCGGTGACAGAAGGGGATAAAGTGGCGGCTGAAGCAAAACTTGGTTTCTCGGTTAATACCTACGGAATCGGTGACCTGGTCGAGGTCATGAAGGAGGTATCTGATAAAGAAATAGATACGCTGGTAAGTGAATATGAAGACAGTTATAAGTTAGCTGCTGGCTTAAGTAAAGAAGGTGCTCAGCGCGCGGCGTTAAGAGATGCGGCCAAGATTGAACTGGGTCTCCGCCATTTTTTAAAAGCAGGCGACTTTAAAGGTTTTACCGATACTTTTGAGGATCTCCATGGAATGCGGCAACTGCCAGGTATTGCTGTTCAGCGTCTGATGGCAGATGGATATGGTTTTGCCGGTGAAGGCGACTGGAAAACAGCTGCCTTGGTGCGTGCAATGAAGGTAATGGGCTATGGACTGAAAGGCGCCAATGCTTTTATGGAAGATTATACCTATCATCTGGATCCAAGTGATACCAAAGTGATGGGTTCACATATGCTGGAAGTGGATCCTACACTTGCCAGTGGCGACATCAGTTGTGAAATTCATCCATTAGGCATCGGCGGGAAAGAAGATCCCGTCAGACTGGTATTTAACGGTGGGGGAGGGGCTGCAATCGCTTCCAGCCTGGTAGATATGGGCGGACGTTTTCGTTTGGTGGCCAATGCCGTAGAAGGAGTGGCTATCAATGAAGCGCTACCGAAACTGCCGGTGGCCCGCATTATGTGGAAACCACTTCCTGATTTTCAGACTGCCTGTGCAGCCTGGATACTGGCAGGTGGAGCGCATCATACCTGCTATAGCCAGAATCTATCCATGGAGCAAATTGAGGATTTTGCAGATATTGCGGGAATTGAAACTGTAATTATTGATCAGGATACTTCGCTAAGACAAATAAAGAAAGAACTTAAATTCGCGCAGGCTTATTATCATTAAACAATCATTCATTCACCAAGGGGGGCAGCCCTCAACTAATTAACTAGAACATGAAAAGTGGACTTATCCATATTGATTATATCATTATCGTTGCCTATTTTTTACTGATCACCTTCTATGGTCTTTGGATCTATCATAGAAGGAAAAACAAGGATTTAACCAGTCATGACTATTTTTTGGCTGAGGGGTCTCTCACCTGGTGGGCTATCGGCGCCTCCATAATTGCTTCCAATATATCCGCTGAGCAGTTCATTGGGATGAGCGGAGATGGTTTTTTTGTAGGGATTGCCGTGGGCGTTTATGAATGGGTGGGGGCGCTTGGCCTGATTATTATCGCCGTCTGGTTTTTGCCCATCTATCTTAAAAATAAGATCTTTACCATGCCACAGTTCCTTAAACGAAGGTTTAATGGAACCGTAGCCCTGATAATGGCGATTTTCTGGTTGATGCTTTATGTATTTGTCAATATTACTTCCATCCTCTATTTAGGTGCCTTAGCGGTAAATACACTAGTAGGAGGGCAGTCATTGCATCTGATTATGGTGATTTTTGCCATCTGCTCCGTACTCATTGCTTTAGGTGGTATGAAAGTGATTGGTTATACAGATGCCATACAGGTAGCGATGCTTTTGATTGGCGGACTGGCGACCACTTATTTTGCCTTACAGGTGGTGAGTGAAAAGTTTGGTCTGGGAAAGGATGTTTTTGCAGGATTCCAGGCGATGATGCATGCAGCACCGCAACACTTTCATCTGATCTATTCCAAGCCGACCGCTACTTCTTCTCAGCACTATATAGATCAATACCTGATTGTCCCTGGTATATTGATGTATATCGCCGGTCAGTGGATCGTGAACCTGGAGTATTTTGGTACCAACCAATATATTACACAAAGAGCACTCGGTGCCAATCTTAAGACAGCCAGGACGGGCCTTATGTTCGCTGGGATCTTGAAGATGTTTACCCCTATTGTTGTTATGCTGCCAGGTATCGCCGCCTATGTCTTATATCAAAAGGGATATTTGCCAGAACTAGGCGGCCATAAAGACCACGCCTATTCGGCCGTTTTAGGCTTTTTGCCTAATGGATTAAAAGGCTTGTCTATAGCGGCACTTTCGGCGGCCATTATCGCTTCGCTGGCTGGTAAAGCCAATAGTATCTCCACCATTTATACCCTGGATATTTATAAAAACTATTTCCATAAAGAAGCGAATGATAAGAAAATGGTTTGGATAGGTAGAATTGCAGTGGTGATTTCCATGGCAATAGGCCTGTTCTTTACCTGGGATGACCTGTTAGGTATCGGTGGCGCCGGTGGCTTTACTTTTATCCAGAAATATACCGGCTTTATCAGCCCTGGCGTACTGGCTGTTTTCTTACTGGGAATGTTCTGGAAAAGGACCAATGGACTTGCTTCCATCGTGGGTATCGTCGGTGGATTTGTCCTATGTGTCTTCTTTAATGAATTTGCGCCCGCTCTGCTGGGTCATAATACCTGGTTTTATACTGCTTATCCCAATGGGCATGGCGGCTATGAAATTCCATTCCTTATCTGTATGGGACTGGCCTTTGGCTTTACTGTTGTGCTGATGGTCATCTGTAGCATGTTTAGTCCGAAAGTCAATGCGAAAGCTTTTGTGATTGACCGTAAGATGTATAAGGTTGAACCCAGTGTTTTGGTACTGATTGTCGTCATTATGATGTTGTTCGCAGCTTTATATGCGAAGTTCTGGTAATAGTGGCGTGTAATTAATAGAAGCGTTGAATTGGTTTATCTTTAAAATAGCAGTTTGGAAAAAGTAGCGAAAATAGCTGAAAAGAAAGCAGCCCAAAAGCAAATGTCAGGTGAAAAACAAAGCAAGCGTAAGTACAGTGGTAAAAAGCTGCTACTGGCTGTGGATTGCATCATATTTGGATTTGATGAGCAAGGATTAAAACTGCTGGTGATCAAAAGAGGTTTTGAGCCTTGCATGGGAAGACTCAGTCTGATGGGGGGCTTTGTAGGAGATACGGAAAGCAGCGAAGACGCTGCCATCCGTGTCCTACATGAATTAACCGGCCTGGAAGGTATTTATATGGAACAATTGCACCTTTTCAGCAGTCCGTTGCGAGACCCAGGAGCCAGAACGGCTGTTATGGCCTATTTTGCCCTGATAGATATTAAAAGCTATCAGAGTCAGATGAGTGATGATTTTCAGGCCAGATGGGTTCCGGCAGAAGAAGTGCCTAAGCTGATATTTGACCATAATGAGATGGTGGAAATGGCCAAAGAACGACTGCGTTATAAGGCAGCCTTGCACCCGTTACTCTTTGAACTATTGCCCGACAAGTTTACGATTCCGCAGCTGCAGATCTTATACGAGAAACTCTATGATACAAAATTTGATCCTGGAAATTTCTTTAAAAAAATCAGGTCTACAGGGCTGCTAGTCAGATTAAAAGAAAGAGATAAACTGAATTCAAAAAAAGGGGCTTATTTCTACCAGTTAGATAAGGAAAAATATGAAGAGGGTTTCAATACTTTTTTGAACTTTGTTTATAAGCCTAGGTTTAAAAACAAAGTTCAAAAAAAATCATCGGTTAAAAAATAAGGTGCGTGCCAGCGTGGCGTAGCTATAGTTAAAGGCAATGCATCCAATAGCATGGCGTTATTCACTAATCAACAAAATAAACAAATTTATTCACATGAAAAAACAATTGCTTACGGCCTTTATCGCCTGTTTTGCCCTGGCTGCATCAGCGCAAAAGGCAGTGCTTAGTCTGGATGCAGATCGAGCCAATATTAAGATTAATCCCAATATTTATGGCATGTTCTCTGAACACCTTGGCCGCGGAATCTATGGGGGTATCTGGGTGCCCAAAGATGCAAAAGTAGAAAAGCAGGGACGGATCCGCATGGACGTCGTGGAGGCACTCAGAAAAATTCAGATCCCGAATCTTCGTTGGCCGGGTGGGTGTTTTGCCGATGAGTATCACTGGATGGATGGCATTGGCGACCCTGCCAAAAGGCCAAAGATGGTGAACACCAACTGGGGAGGCGTAACGGAAGACAATAGCTTTGGAACCAATGAATTTATGCAGCTTTGTCATTTACTCCACACACAACCTTATATCTCTGGCAATATGGGAAGCGGCACAGTACAGGAAATGTCTAATTGGGTAGAATATCTGAATTTTGACGGTGCAAGCCCGATGACTAAACTGCGTAAGGAGGATGGTGTAGACAAACCTTATGGCGTGCAGTTTTTTGGTATTGGTAATGAAAGTTGGGGTTGTGGCGGCAATATGACGCCGGAATTTTATGTGGATCAGTTCCGCAGGTATGCCACTTTTGCTAAAAGCTATCATGATGCGCCACTCAAAAGAATTGCCAGTGGTGCCAATTCTGATGATTATCATTGGACAGAAGTATTAATGAAAGGGATCCCGCATAATATGATGTGGGGGATCAGCCTTCATTACTATACTATTCCCACAGGGAACTGGGGCAAAAAAGGATCTGCGACCAAATTTTCTGAGCAGGAGTATTTTAATACGATGAAAAATTGCCTTCATATGGAAGATCTGGTTACCCGGCATTCAGCCATTATGGATAAATACGATCCCCAGAAAAAAGTAGCTTTGGTTGTTGATGAGTGGGGCGTCTGGACAGATGCAGAGCCCGGTACTAATCCCTCCTTTTTATATCAGCAAAACTCCATGCGGGATGCCCTGATTGCTGCTACGACGCTCAATATATTTAATAATCACGCTGATAGGGTAAGGATGGCTAATCTGGCACAGACGGTAAATGTCTTACAATCCTTGATACTAACAAAAGGAGATCAGATGATTTTAACACCCACTTATTATGTGTTTGAACTGTATAAAAAGCACCAGGGTGCCAAACTGATCCCGTTACATCTGATCAGCCCTGCTTATACCATGGGTGGGAAAACGATCGATGCGGTAAATGGTTCTGCTTCTATTGATAGCACAGGTAAGATGCATATCAGTCTGGTGAATCTGGATGCAGAAAAAGCAAATCCCATCACCATTGATCTGGCACATACTAAATATGTAAAAGTGAATGGGGAAATACTTGATGCTAAAGCGGTAACGTCCGTCAATACATTTGAAGCGCCAGATAATGTAAAAACAACCGGATTTACAGATTATAAATTGTCCGGTGATGCTGGAAATCAGGTGTTGAGCGTGAATTTGCCTGCTCACAGTGTCGTTATGTTAGAGGTTAACTAATGTTGCTATCAAGATAATTTAATTTACTCCTACGGGATAATAAAGGTTTGGATTTTAGATAAAAGGGTGAATGGGGTCATTTTGGACGAACAGTCCAAAAATGGCCCCTATTTTTTTTGAGGAGCAATGGTTAAGAGAATTTAGAACTGCATTGGAATAAGAATGGCGTTATAGCCCAACTATCTTTTAATATTGCTCCGTTTTTAGCTGGATGCAAACCTAATCCTGCATTTTTTGACCAATTCTGGACATATGAGTCTATAAGCTGCATTAAGTGAAGCCATATTTGTCGCAAATAACCGCTGATTTTGCCGTAATTACGTCCTGTGTTTCTGGCCTGAGAGGGTTATTTTTGATATCTGATTGGGCAAATTTTAGGCTCTATCTTCTTTTTTACAAAAGCGAAATGAATTATGGAAGAAACCTGGCGTATTTCATCAATGCAAAAAGACTTACTGGAGCAGCATTTAAAAGCAGTCATTCGGGATTTTGTTGAAGGCTTATATGCATTTGATGAAGCTGCCTTTAACCGAATTGCTGATGTAAATAGTTGGTCAGCGGCCCAGATAGGGAGCCACATTAATAAATCTATGCAATTTATTCATCAAGTGGTAACAGACAAGACTTCTCAGGCCCATAGAAACCCGGCGGCGCACATCGACGTATTAAAAGCGATGATGGAAAATATGCATACAAAAGCTAAATCGGCAGCTGAGCTCTTGCCCAGTCCGGATTTTTTAACGAGAACTAGCATGCGAAATGAGGTGACAGGTGCCACTCAGCTTTTAGCAGGGGATATTCGGACACTAGAGTTATCCTCCATTTGTGATACAATGAACTTTCCTACGGTAGGCTTTCTTAGTAGGTATGAATTGATCTCGTTTGCTGTTTTTCATATTGAGCGGCATACCAGGCAATTAGCTGCCACCTATGCCGCATTACAAGCAAAGAATACCTATATGGAAGGTTAATAATTCTCAATTTCTTACTTTAAAAATAAAACTTATGGAAACGGTCGACAAGAAGAACTTATCTGTGGACAAATCTGGGAACATATCCGGGAACAAATCCGTTAAAGTTACCTATTGGGTAACCACCTTGATTATTGCCTTGTTTGAACTCTCTGGTGCCTTCTTTATTAACAGTGAAATGGCCAAAGAAGGCACCAGGCATTTAATGCTGCCGGAATGGTTCCGGTGGGAGGTGAGCATAGGGCACATCATTGGCGGTATTTTATTGATTGTACCCGTCTCAAAAAGGATAAAAGAATGGACATATGTGGCTTTCGGGATTGACTTTGTTTCTGCGTTTATCGCCTATGCAGCGGTAGATGGCCTGACGGCCAATCTATTGTCTCCGGTTGTTTTTATGGTACTTTTGGTGGTTTCCTATATAACCTACCATAAACTACAGGCTTATAAACAATTTCCGGTGATTGTCGCACCAAAAATGGCGGGCGTTTAGATCTTTAACCTGCATAAGCATTGTTGGCTGAGGGCCGCGGATTAGCGTCGATGGGATTATAAATAAAACAATAAAATAGTAGTAGTAGCAGTAGCAGCCTGTTTGATTTTTACGAACACAGGCAGCTACTGCTGTTTTATTGCCATAAAGGATCGAACGGAAACGGTTGCGGAGTTTTTTAACTAACAACTGATATTTTTCCTTTAGTTTTATGGGGTATTTCTTAATTGGACCGTTTGTTTTTGAAATCGTTTCCATAAACTATTTCAAAAGCGATTAATTTAATCAAACTATTTTAAAAGTATATGAGGTATTTATTGGTCATTGTTTTTCTGGTAGGTTATAACTTATCTTTTGCGCAGCAGTCCATCCGTTTAAATGAGGGTTGGCGCTTTTTGCGGGAAGATCTGGGTGGTATTTGGGAAGCCGTTCGTCCGGCTGGAAAGGGTGATCCCGAAACTGTTCCTTTGTGGACGAAGGTGACTTTGCCACATTCAGCCAATGAAAGAGATGCGGTTGATCCGGATGTTAATTATTATGAAGGCCCAATGTGGTATAAAACCAGGCTGGATATCCGTAATCCTTATAACCAGGGTAGAACGTTGTTGCATTTTGAAGGTGCAGGCCAAAAATCTGAGGTGTATGTTTATACAACCAAGGTTGGCAGCCATGTGGGAGGGTATGATGAGTGGAGTGTGGATATTACAGATGCGGTGAAAGCTTTTAAGCTTAATGATAGCTTGTTTAAAGCATTTAAAGGTAAAATCCCCATAGCCATCAGGTGCGATAATAGTAGGGATCTGGAGATGATGCCTTCCGATCTGTCTGATTTTAATTTGTATGGCGGATTATACCGTTATGTCAATCTGGTCTATGAGCCGGCCCTGTACATAGATAAGGTTTTTGCCGCACCAAAGGTTAGTCTGAATCAAAAAATGCCGATTTAAATGTTAGCGTGCGCTTTGCAAACCCCGACAATATGAAATCAGGTAAACTTTCTGTACAACTGAAGGATCCATCAGGTGTTGTGGTTAAGCAATTTGAAAAACAGATTGACAAATTTAGTGGAGATATACAGGTGGCGGATTTGCAAATTCAGGCCCCTAGGCTGTGGAGTACAAATGATCCGGTAGTGTACACGCTGGAAACCAGGATATCTTCCAAGGCAGGTGAACATACCAGTATCTCTCCAGTGGGGTTCAGGCATTTTGAATTTGTGAAAAAAGGGCCATTTAAGCTGAATGGTAAAAGACTTTTATTAAGAGGAACACATCGGCATGAAGATTTTGCAGGTGAAGGACCTGCTATGACAGAAAATCAGATGCGGGAGGAAATGGTTCTAATGAAAAATATGGGTGTAAATTTTATTCGGTTAGCCCATTATCAACAGTCGCCTATCATATTACATTTATGTGACAGCCTTGGCATCCTGGTCTGGGAAGAAATTCCATGGTGTCGGGGAGGACTGGGAGGACCGGTCTATCAGGCACAGGGAAAGCGGATGCTGACAAATTTAATCGAGCAGCATTATAATCATCCTGCTGTCATAATTTGGGGGTTAGGTAATGAGAATGATTGGCCGAATGATTTTCCTGAATTTGATAAGCAGAAAATAAGGGGTTATTTTACTGAGTTAAACAACTTGGCACATAGGCTGGATCCTGCCAGGAAAACGGCCATCCGCCGCTGTGATTTTGCAAAGGACATCGTAGATGTTTATTCCCCTTCTATCTGGGCCGGATGGTATCGTGGTATCTATACCGAATACAAAGGTATTACCAAGGCAGAATTTGATAAGGTGGATCATTTTTTACATGTCGAGTGGGGTGGTGACAGTCATGCCAGACGGCATTCTGAAAATCCGGACAAAGGATTGCAGGATATTAAGGCCACTGGCGCTGCTGATGAACGGGCCGGCGACGCTTCGCTTTTTGGTGGTGCCGCACGCGCTTCAAAAGATGGAGACTGGAGTGAGAGCTATATATGTAATTTATTTGACTGGCATTTAAAAGAACAGGAAACCATGCCTTGGCTTACAGGTACAGCTATGTGGGTATTTAAAGATTTTTCGACACCTGTCAGACCGGACAATCCGGTCCCCTATGTAAATCAAAAAGGAGTGGTTGAAAGAGATCTGACTAAAAAGGAGTCTTATTATGTATTCCAGTCTTATTGGACAGACAAACCCATGGCGCATATTTATGGGCATAGCTGGCCTGTGCGTTGGGGTAAGGATGGAGAAGAAAAATGATAAAGGTTTATTCCAATTGCGAAGTGGCAGAACTGTTTGTTAATGGTAAATCATATGGCAACAGAAAACGCAATAGCCAGAATTTTCCGGCGGCAGGTCTTCGTTGGAATGTACCCATGCATAAGGGTACGTATACTGCCATCGTAGTGGCTAGTAAAGGCGCCAGGACGATTCGTGATACCATTCACTTTCAGTACCAGACAGATGTTTGGGCGGCCCCTTCCGTGGTGACACTTGAGAAGATTGGTGAGCAAAATGGAATAGCTACCATTGAGGCTAAGGTATTTGATAAAAATCATGTTCAATGCCTGGATGCAAAAAACTGGATTCATTTTGGGCTGGCTGGCGATGGTAAACTAATAGACGATCTGGGAACGTCAACGGGCTCAAAAAAAGTTCAAATGTACAATGGCCGGGCGATTATTCGGGTTCATACAAATAATGGAAAATCTGTAGCAAGTGCTAAAGTTGATGGATTACCTGTCGCATTTGTGTCGCTTTAATCTATAACCCTTAATGATTTAAAAAAAATTGAATGATAAATAGAATCACTGTAAGCTATCTACTGGCTTGCACCCTTGGCCTTGTTTTAAATTGCGGGCTGCATGCGCAAAATAGTGTAGGCAAAACTAGGACTATAAAGCAGGTGCAGCAAGTACTTGAAAAAGATGTGCTACAAAGGGCCGACAATGATTTAACAAAAAAGCCGATTACCGTTACCGCTGCGGTGTCTGATCGAAGCGCCGGAGGGAAGCATGATTTTTATAGTGAAGGGGATTACTGGTGGCCAAACCCCGCCAGCCCGGATAGTCCTTATATTAGAAAAGATGGGCTGACGAACCCTGATAATTTTGTCGCGCACAGACAGGCCATGATCCGTTTTAGCCGAATTGTAGGAAACTTAGCTTCTGCGTGGCGGATAAAAAATAAGCCGGTTTATCTGCATAAGGCAATGGAGCATTGCATTGCATGGTTTGTAGATACGGCTACCCGCATGAATCCTGATTTATTATATGCGCAGGCCATAAAAGGTCGGGTTACAGGAAGAGGAATCGGGATTATTGACGCCATACAATTAATGGAAGTTGCCCAAGGCTTGTATATCATGCAAAATGCCCCTGAAATGGACCAGGTTGCACTTCGAAAGATCAAAAAATGGTTTGCCGATTATCTTACATGGGTATCAACACATCCTTATGGTCTTGATGAAATGCATGCAGCCAATAATCACGGGACTTGTTGGGTGATGCAGGTTGCCTGCTTCGCCCGCTTTACCGGCAATATGAAGTTGATGAATTTTTGCCGGGATAGATATAAGAAGGTATTGCTGCCAGAGCAGATGGCCAAAGACGGAAGTTTTCCAAAAGAGATGGCCAGAACAAAACCCTATGGATACGCTTTATTTAACCTGGATGCCATGACGATCATCTGTCAGATTCTGTCCACTGCCGAAGATGATTTATACAATTATCAAACGCCTGACGGCAAATCCATTAAAAAGGGCATTGAATTTATGTTCCCGTATATGAAGGATAAAACTAAATGGCCATTGCCTCCGGATGTGATGTACTGGGATCAGTGGCCTGTTGCGCAGCCAGCCCTTTTATTTGGCGCAGCCCGCTTTGGAAATAATAACTGGTTTAATCAATGGAGTCGTTTGGATCATTTTCCTGAAGTAGAGGAAGTTATCCGAAATCTGCCGGTTAGAAACCCGCTAATCTGGTTATGATTAAGACTAAATAAATGACTGATTGACTTTCTTTTATTAGACGTTATTGCTAGGTTGTAATTAATGCCGACATGGCCTGCATAAAGCAAAAATACCCTCTTGAGGGTATTTTTGCTTTATGCAGGCTATCCTATTTTTGCTTTAGAAAACCAGAATAATTGTACATAGTGTTTGAACGCTGTAATTTGAAATAAGATAAATTTTTGTAGACAGACAAAACCCTATTATAAGGTGCGCCTATTGATAAATAGTAATAATAGGAAGTACTTATGATCACATGCAGGTCATATTTACTGGAGGGTTGATCTTATACGCAGGTTTGTTTTTATCTAGCATTAGAAGTATCAATAGCAGACTAATTGGTTGAATGTTTTATTATCACTAACGGCTTTAAAATAATGAAATTATGAAAAAGATATTATTTCTGACTGCACTTGTGTTGGTGGTGTGTACGGCGTTTGCACAATCATCACTTCAGAAGTACAAAAGGAGTTCCTTATGGACACTTATGATTGATAAGCCTGCCGAAAGCCAGGATTCGGTTATCCTGAAAGCCTTTGCCAGCTATCCTGTCCCTGAAAAGTTCAATGATCATAATGGAGATCTAAGAGTTATCAGTGCTTTAAATGCAATTGATGAAAACTTATTATCGCAGTATGCCAATGGGCCGCAAAGTAATGCGGGGTTAGGACTACTTGGTAAAAATCCTAAAAGTAACAAAAAGCAACAAAGTAGTGCAGGGCAGAATGTTGAACTGATTGAGTGGTATTTGAACGATAGCAATTTTGCGAAGAAAATTGTTGCAAAATGGTTTAACAGGAGTGCTAAAGGAGGTTTTAATATGAATTTGGTTGCTGATAGGGGGGCATATAACGCATCAGATATTGATGTAAAAGTGGCAAAGAAAAGCGAGCGTGGCCTGGCACTTGTCCGGGATGCAGGGGAACAGTTGATTCAGAACACTTTTGTCATCGTAAATGATTTTAAATTTACGAACAAGGAGGAAGTCGCGAAAAAGGCAAAAGGACTATTATCCTTGGCTTCTTCTGTTGCTTCCTATGCAGGTAATTCTTCGCTTAGTCTTGCTTCTGAAGGTGCGAGCCTTGGGGTAGGAGTGGTTGGCAAAGGATATGTGATTAAAACCAATGCTTATTTATTTAAGCTAGTCTGGAATCAGGAGGTAGCCAATGCTTTTTATAATGAAATGTGGACCGACGACGCACATTTAGATCCGGTAAAAGTCGCTGCTTTTGAGAATACCGATCTTTTTAAATTGGAATATATTGGCCTTGAAACAGCATGGGCAGATTTACAAAGTACTGCATTTACCAAAAAAACAGATAGTGCATTAATTTCTATTGCAACAAAAAAAGCGACGGATGCTGTCATTGCAAAACTCCAAAGAAAATATGAAGTATTTAGAACCAAAACACCCTTATTAAGTGGGTGGCCTATTTCTGCCAAAATCGGATTAAAAGAAGGATTGGAGGGTGGCGATAAATATGAAGTATTGGAGCAAATACAGGATGAAAATGGCAGAACACAGTATAAGCGTGTGGGCGTTGTGAAAGTCGAAAAGGGTGAAATTTGGGATAATCGTTATATGGCTGATGAGGAGAATCCCTCTAAACTTGAATACACCAGCTTCAAGGGAGCGAAAAATAAATACGCTGAAGGAATGTTGATAAGACAAATCGATTAATAAATTATTATGAGAAAAAGTGCAATACTCGTTTTTCTGTTTAGCATTTGTTTTGCCACTGTAAAAGTGCAAGCCCAGTGGAAGAAAAACAAAGCATTGGCGGATACCAAAATATGGCGTTATGATATTGAATGTGCAGGACTTGGAAAACAAGGCTCTAAACTGGTAAAAGTATGGTCCTACTCCAAAAATCCAAAACACGCTATTGCCAGCGCCATGAGAAATGCTGTTCACGGCATTATTTTTAAAGGCTATGCCGGTGGTGGACAAGGATGTACTGCTTTTAAGCCTTTGGTGAGAGATCCCGCGGCTGAATCCCAGCATCAAGCGTTTTTTGATGCCTTTTTTGCCGAGGGAGGTGAATATTTAAAATATGTTTCCTCTGCTACCGATGGTCAGATTGCTGCTGAGGACCGTCTGAAAGTGAGTAAACGAGAGTATAAGATTGGAGCCATCGTAACTGTAATGACGGATCTATTGCGTAAACGCCTTGAAAAAGAAGGAATAGTGCGGGCGCTTAATGCAGGATTCTAAAACTCGAATATATGTATAAGATTAAATTTATTTTTACTTGCCTGACCCTTTTTATTGCATGTGTTGTATCTGGTCAGGCTAAAAAGCCAACACTTATGGTCGTCCCAAGTGACGCCTGGTGTATTCAGCACGGTTATGTTCAAAGTTTTGATGATCAAGGAACCGAAGTGGAAGTGCCGGATTATAAGCGCGCCTTTCAAAATAACCCGGAGGTGCTACAGGTAATTAGTCAGATTAATGGCATGATGGCTGAAAGAGGTTTTCCATTAAAGAACATGGAGTCTGCTATTAAAACCTTGCAATCTAATAGCGCCGAAGATATGTTGCGGCAATCCAAGAGCGGCGGTGGAATAATAGAAAGCCCAATTGATGCATTAAAAAAGGCGGCCAAGGCGGATATTATCATCCAGCTTACCTGGACGATCAATAACGTGGGGCCCAAGAAATCAGTCAATTTTAATTTGCAAGGCTTGGACGCTTACACCGATAAACAAATTGCTACCGCTACCGGCACTGGAGCTCCTTCATTTAGTGCGGCGGTGCCAGTGCTTCTTTCCGAGGCCGTCATCTCACATATGGATAATTTTACCAGTTCATTGCAGGATTATTTTGATGATATGTTTGAAAATGGAAGGGAAATTATTGTCCGCATACAGACCTGGGACAACTGGGAGGGAGATTTAGAGCAAAATTATGGTGGCGGTGATGAATTAGGCTATGTGATCGAAAGCTGGATAAGAGATCACAGCGTTAAGGGGAGATTTAATACCACAGATTTTACCGAAAATATGATGTTATTTGAGCAGGTTAGAATCCCGCTTTTTGATGCCAGTAATCACGCGATAGATGCTAGACGGTATTTAAGAGATTTAAGCAGGTATTTAAGCGCGGCTCCTTTTAATATTCCCAATAAGCTGGTCATGAAAGGCCTTGGACGGGCAACCATTATTTTGGGAAGCAAATAAAATTTTAACTATGAAAAGAATATATTTTGTCTTTTTATTTTTACTAGTGCTATCCATGGGTGCAAAGGTGCAAGGACAGGGTAACGTAGTCGGTAGCGGACCGCAACCGGATTTTATGGCCTTGGGCATTTATATCGAAGACGGTTTAGTGCCTATGGAGTCAAGAACGATTATGGAAACAAAGCTACAGCAAATTGCCACTGCCAACGGGATTAGTGATCTGGGCAATTTATCACGGTTTATTCTTGTGCCTAAAATTTCAGTTATTGGCAAGGAGGTTCTGTCAACGGCACCTATTCAAGTAGTATTAAGCCTGGAAGTGACACTTTGCATTGGGGACGCTCAGACGAGTCATATGTATGCGACGAAGAGCTTTTTAGTAAAAGGTGTGGGCAGAAATATAAACAAATCCTATATCGCTGCATTAAAGACGATTTCTCCAAAGAATGCAGGTGTTATTAATTTTATTACCCAAGGTAAACAAAAATAATTGATTATTACAATACGAATTGTGATTTAATTTTACGTCAGGTCGATCGATTTGAATCACAAGAGAAATATGAACAAGCACTTGCTTTGCTGGTAAATGTACCTGTTGAAAGTAATTGCTTCAGTCAAGTAAGAAGCGATTTACAACGCGTGTATAAACAGGTGATTGACAGGCAATGTGCAAAATATCTGATGTCGGCAAAGGCTATCTGGACAGCCAACCAGGATATTAATGCGGCCAATAGGGCTGGTGCGTTACTAGCCAGAGTAGAGCCAAATGCTTCTTGCTATGGCGAAGTCGAATATTTGTTTGAGCAAATCGGCAACCGTGTAAAAGTAATAAGTGACCGGCCATGGGAATATAAGTTGAAGGTGCTGGATGCCAGGATATCCCAGGCAGAAGGCGCGATGGAAGTATTACGGATTTTTGCCAAAAATCAGCCAAATTATGTGGGATATAATATAGGCGGTTGGTTTAGGTGATGAGTAAATACTAAAAGTTAGTTTAATTGGATCTGTTATAGATTTTAATTGCATCTATTAATTTGCCTTTTTTGGCCTTTTTAAGCGCGTCTGTATTTTCCTTGACCATTTCTATAACATGTTCTTTGGTGAGTTGGACGGGGGCTTATTTTTATCTTTTTGAATGGCGGAAAAATAGGGTGAACCCCACTCGGGCATTATGGCATATTTATTTATTTTTCCTTCGTAAACTTTAAATAGCCAGCAGGAATCATTAAAAGCAGGTATTCCTGTCATTTTCCGACCATTAGAAGTAATCATTGAAATTGATTTTGTATCTACTGGATAGAATATTTTAAACTTTTTTCCTCGGTAGAACCTTATATAACATTTATGCTTGTATAGTTGTATTTTCCCTTTGCCTTTGTAAACCTCTCCCGATTTTAGGGTCACGGTATAATCGTATTTTTTCATGGCTGGCCTTACGCCATGATTGTATATGGGCATAAAGCCCATTCCAGGTGTTTGTATAGTTGCTTTACCGTAAGGGGTACGGATGGTGGAATAAGTCGTTCCAAATTGAGCCTTTGAGGTATTATAGCTAACAAAGAGGGCAAAGGTTATTAAAAAGACAATATAGATTCTTTTATACATAAACAGTATATTTAATATAAGATTGAATTTTGGTTTTTTAAAGTCTATACGAAATACGAGAGGTGAAATTACAAATTTTATGTAATTGTTTTAAAATAAAATTTATTTTAAATATGTATTGTATAATCTTTTCTCGTTTTTCTGCATTGAATGATTGATGACCACTTGGTTTGGCAGATACCTGGCAAATAACAGGTTTAAACGCTTTAAGCTTCGATATTTCTTGCGTATTTAGTGTAATATTGCCTTACATTTAATCGAATATTTGATCCATAATCATTACGTCCATGTTGCATATAGAGAGATTGCATCATATAGCTATTATTTGTTCTAACTATGAACGCTCAAAAACCTTTTATACGGAGATTCTTGGGTTTGTTATTGAGAATGAAGTGTTTAGGTCTGATAGAAAATCCTATAAACTAGATCTGTCATTAAACGGACAATATCTTATTGAGCTGTTTTCCTTTCCTGATCCGCCAAGTCGAATAACCAGGCCCGAAGCAACGGGACTCAGACACATAGCCTTTGGCGTTAAAAGTCTGGAAAAAGAGTTGGTGTTTTTGGCTTCCAAAGGGGTTGTTGCGGAAAAGATTCGTATTGATGAGTGTACCAATAAGAAGTTTACTTTTTTTTATGATCCGGATAATCTACCGATAGAACTTTATGAATTTTGATAAGGCTTATTCAAACAGACCGCATTAGCTATGGTGATAGGCTTAGTACCAAAAAATACCTCCCAGGGGGAGTAGTTAATTTAAGTGGGATCTGCCGAATGGATCTCCTATGAGAATGTTTTTTTCGCTGGCTTTAATGATCATCTCTATCGGACAAGGAATATTTGGTGTTTTATAAACGGTTTTTATAGTTTCAATTGGATCAAAGTCAGTTCCTAGACAAAATACGTAAAAAAAACAAGAATATTGAAACATACGCTTTGCAATAACTTCTTGGTGATGTGGCGAAATGTAAAGCCTTGTCATCTCTTTGTCAAGAGACCTTAAAGGGATCTTTCCTTTTGCAAACAGATCACCAATCAATGAATGCATTTGCTCCTCTGTATTTTTTATAAAAAATATAATTGCCGGAAAGCTAACAGCCAGTTTATGAATCCAAGCGATTGCTTTAGGTGTTACCCAATCATATCCTTTGTGATACAGACCTTTGCTCGCGTCCCTTTCATATTTTAGTTCCACATTAAGTGCCAATCGTCCCAGTAAATCAGGAAAATGTTGTATTACTGTAAGCGGTTCTATAATAGGCGTTATGGCCTCGTGTTTCAAATTGTGCTTAGAGACGAGTAATTCAATAGGCTTGTCGGGAGAATCCCTGAATTTCTGAAACCAGTCTTTATATTTTTCAATCAATGGATTGTTTGCATTTGTATAATAAATAGGAGACATATCAATTGATTTAATTCCCGTATAATTTTATTGGTTTAATGTTCGGGCTCATCTGGCTTAAAAATTATAGGTTTTATAATAAAATCTGCTTCAATTTGAAACTTTCTTTTGCAAAATACTAAATTGATTGGACTTTCGAGGGTAAAAAACAAATAATTATTTTATTTATTTGATTGAATACATCACTAGGTGGGGAGATGGAGCAATTGCACTAGTGAAGAAGCGGGCATTTTTGTTCATCAATGAGCACACCATTTTGCTTTATACCTTCACTGGTTGCTCAAAACTTATGATTACTAGCCAGTCAGTTACTGTGTCAGTATGAGCCAGCTCCATTTCTTGGAAAACTTTAAAAAACGCGCAGTCGAGTAGGTTTCGTCTTTTGTTTATACATGTTGTCCTAAAGCGCTGATTAATTACAGGATTTTCTCCGGTCATCTTTGATATTATCCTACTTTTCCGGCGCTTCTTTAGGTTGTAGGTTGGCCCCGCTGACAATGACTTTGTAGACTAGTTTTTCGTAAACAATTGCCGATGGTAGCAGAAAGTTGTCGGCACCTTATTGTTCGTTATAAGTACCCGGAACAAGGCCTGATGGAGCTGTTAATCTGGCCCAATGTGGTCCGAAATGCCATTATGACGCTAAAAATACCCTCTATAGGGTATTTTTAGGAAAGAAAAACCCTCCTAACTTCATCCGGTTTAAGTCAGCGACTTGCTCCTGATATTTTTTAATATAAATGCTCTGAACCATGCAGAATAACAGCGATAATATCTATGATTCATTAGGGCTTCCTCTAACCGCAAAGTGGACGGAAGTTAAGCAGCGCTATGATGCCTCCCTGGACAATACTGAACAGATGAAAAAACAAGCGGATAAGGAGCAGATTCGAGAAATAGAAAAAAAACAAAGCCATTTAAAAAAACTATTTACGGTATTTTCCAATAAAGTCTCTGCAGAAAACGGCCGGATGTTTCAAACAAGGCAGGCACTCAAATCTGTGGGTCTTTCAGATACTGCTGATTGGGATACTGTGCAAAAGCGGGAGAATGAGTGGCCCCGCACTTCCAGCAATGATCATAACCCCAATACGGACTGGGACACCCTGCACAGAAACCGAGATTTACTGCTTCGCGATCCCAAAAGAAAAAATCACACAATACTAACGGCAGCATCAGCGCTTGCCGGAGCCGGTATTTCGCTGGCTGCTTATCATTATTTGAGTAATAGCGATAGCGATGGAAAAAGCCTCGAGGATCTGAGTTTTGAGGGTGACCCACATGCTGAGTCTAGTGAGGATATTCAATCCAGCACTGATTTACTGGAAGCACATACCCAGCAACTTTCAGATCCTGTCATCCATCAGGATGAACTGGATGCTTATGTGACGGAAAATAGTCATTTGGATGGCGAAATGATGTCGTTGCTTGGCCTGGCACCTTCACCGGAATTAACGCTTACTGTAGACTTCAAAATGCAGGTATTAAGTGCTTTGGCTAAATCGATATAGATAAATATTTATTGTTTACTCTCTAAAATGTACATTTATGGCTGCAGAATTAGATGCGCTGCTTTCGGATGCGAGCGCCACCCTTGACGAATTAATCGAAAAATCATCTTCGATCCAGGGAATGACAGATGATATTACCGGACAGCACCAGGCCGTCCAGGATGCCTACAACGAAGTACTTACATTACAACAGCAAACTCAGGAAGCTAATCATCAAGTGGATACTTTACATGATGAAATCAGTAACATCCGTGACGAATCCAATAGTCTGCATGATGAAATCGCTGCTGCCCGAGATGAGGCGAACAGCATGCATGATGAGATTGGCTCTGCCCGAGATGAATCGAACAGCATGCATGATGAGATTGGCTCTGCCCGTGATGAATCCAATAGTATGCATGATGAGATTGGCTCTGCCCGGGATGAATCAAACAGCATGCATGATGAAATCGCTGCTGCCCGAGATGAATCAAACAGCATGCATGATGAGATTAGCACTGCCCGAGATGAGTCCAACAGTATGCATGATGAGATTAGCACTGCCCGAGATGAGTCCAATAGTATGCATGATGAGATTAGTACTGCCCGAGATGAGTCCAATAGTATGCATGATGAGATTAGTACTGCCAGAGATGAGTCCAATAGTATGCATGATGAGATTAGTACTACCAGAGATGAGTCCAACAGTATGCATGATGAGATTGGTAATGCCAGAGATGAATCAAACAGTATGCATGATGAGATAAACGGTGCCAGAGATGAATCCCTTCAGCTAAGAGATGAGTCCTCGCAATTGCGTGACGAGAGTACTCAGCTCCGCGATGAAAGTACACAAACGAAAGATGAAATAATGCAACTCAAGGAAGAATCCGATGGCCTGAAACAGGAAGTGGATAGCTTAAAACAGGAAGCAGAAAATCTCAAAGCGGAAATTGAAGATTTAAAAGGACAGGCAGAAAGTCTTGTTTCCGAAATTGAAAGTAAAAAAGGCGATGCAGAAGGGGTTCAGTCTGAATTGGATTCCATTCTGTCGCAGGCACATAGCGCACTAGCGGAAATCGAATCAGCCCGCTCCTCCGCTTCTGCATCGGGAGGATTTTCGATTTAATCATTTAAAAATAGCATTGTGGCATTAACCAGAACATTTCAGGATCGGTATCAGAAAGCATTTGCAGGGCTGGATGAATTGATGGATGCCTACCCTAGAATGGAGGGTGGGCATCATCTGAAAACACACTTGCAGACGCTGGCCGGACAGGTACTTGTATCAACCCCTATTCAAATTGAAATGGTGTGGCTGGACGAGCCCGATGAGACTCAGTTGATCCGGTTTGTGGACTTTATAAATGTCAACAGACAAAAAGTTGACCAACTATTGGAAAATTTACAGGATGTAAAAGCCGCCAACCTATTTATGACTCAGCTGGAATGCAGTTCGCAATTATTTGATATCACGGTGTACAGGGGTAGGCATTTCCCGACAAGAAGTACACTGCGCCAGGCACCAGCTTTTAAAATTCTTTTCGGATTTGCGACTAATAACGTGGAAGCCGACGACACGGAAACTGTTTTATGGCGTACGGATGCGGAAGGTGGGACCGTTATGATGATATATAATGGTACGGACATTTTTATGCAACAGTCGGAACAATTGAAAGTTATCTCCCTTGAATGGAATAAACTACCGGAGCGTTTTGCGGAACTGGTGGAATTGTATAAACTGCTCCCGCTTTTGCAGTCCATGCAGAGCATCCGGGCGGTGCAGGGATTAGAGAAAATTTCCGATGCCTTTTACCAATATATGAATCAGCAGGAGCGTGATATAAAATCCAAACGTTTCGGGGCTCAGCAAGAAATTAACAGCGTTAAACTGCAGGAAAACGTCAATTCTCGTGATTTTTTTCAACAACTGAAATCCGGTTTACAACGGGATTTTAGCGAGTTTGAAAATGGGGTCAGTGAGCAGGCTATTCAGCTCAAACAACTGCATAATCCCAGATCTCTGATGGCGCAGGTAGAGACAGAGGTGAAAAAAGTAAACCATCTGGTGGAAGAAACATTTGCGGGCAATATTCTTATGGGTTTACCCGAAGGTACACAGCGCCGCCTGCTGGATTTTATCAATCAGTCTTTAAAAAGGACAATCTCTGAGGGGGTACACACTATGGAAGCCTTCTTGAATCAGGAAGTGAGCCTATTGAAAGAAAAACTAAAACCCAAAGGATTTCAGTTTAGTTATCACCCCAGTCCCAATATCAATACGTCGCGGCTGGAACTTAATATGATGGAATATGTCCGCTTTCAGCAGAAATATGAATTGGAAAAGAAAAAACTGGAATTTTCAGATTATGTTCGGGCGGCGATGGCCCCATTTATGAGTGTTATGTCCTTTTTTATTATTTTCCGGTTTGTTCCCATCCCTAGAAGTATAAAGACCACATTTATGATAATAGCCGGTATCGTTCTTACACCACTTGCCATCCTAGGATTTAGAAAATTCCTTCGCAATACTAAAATTAAAAAGGAACGGGATTACGATAAGGAACTCAGAAAAATGCAAGAATCTCTTTTGAATGAAAGCAAAGGTATGATTGGCAAATTTTCAGACGAATGGCAAAGAGAGGTCAGTGGCTGTGTTAGAATAGAAATGAACCAGTTTATCAGCCACCTGGAAACAGTATTTGAATCGGCTTCAGAGAACAACAAAGAACTGTTACAAAAGCAACAGCGTTCCGTCCAGAGGCGGGTGCAGGGACTGGAACAGCGTGAAAGAGCCCATCAGGTTATTGTTCGCAACAAGGAAACCTACGATCGTGCTTTAGCCCAGTTTAAAGGGGAATTAATGAACCAATATCAACAAATAGTAACACAATTATGATTATCGGGATAGACCTTGGGACGACATATTCACTGGCTGGTACGCTCAATCTGGACCAGCAGCCGGTGTTGTTGCCTGACAATTCCGATAAGACCGTGCTGTACACTCCAAGCACTGTCCATATCAACGGGAACAATGCTTTTGTCGGCCAGTCGGTGCTGAATATGCTGGAACAAAACCCCGGACTGGACGTTATTCGTTTTTTTAAACGGTATCTGGGCGAGAAAAAAGAACTGCATATTGACCAGGAAGGCAATGTCTGGTATCCGGAATCTATTGCGGCACTGGTGTTGAAAAAAATCAAATATGATGCGGAAATTTACGCTTCCAATACTGTAGATGGTGCTGTGATTACGGTTCCTGCGCATTTCGACGATGCACAGCGCAAAGCGATTTTGAATGCCGCGGCCATGATAGACCTTACGGTGCTGGGATTAGTGGAAGAACCCGTGGCAGCCGCTATGTATTATGGTATCAGCAACAAAGCGCATGAACAGAACATCTTGGTCTATGACTTAGGAGGTGGCACTTTCGATGCCACTGTACTGACGGTAAACGACAAAGGATTTTATGTTATGAGCAAAGACGGGCTGACCGATTTGGGGGGTAAAGAATTTGATGAAGCCATGGCTGTACTGGTACAAAAACAATTTGAAAAAGCCGCTGGAAAATCTTTGCTTTTTACAGGTAGCAAGTTGCAACAGTTAAGAGTGTTTTGCGAAGAAGTAAAAATTGAATTGGCCAGCCCAGGTGTGCAATATATCAACCGTGTATGTCTGCTAGGAAACGATAGTATAGAAGTGTTCATCACCCGAAAAGAATTTGAAAAGGCCATCACCTACGAAGTGGATAGAACCATTAAAATTCTGAAAAGATGTCTGTCCTCTGCCGGCCTTACAGAAGACATTGTAGATACGTTGCTGATGGTGGGCGGATCATCCATGATTCCATTTGTGCGTAAAAGAATAGAAGAAGAAATGCCCGCACTGGCTGGAAAAATTCGCTTTCAGGATCCCATGAAAGCAGTTGTGTTCGGCGCTGCCATTTATGCCCGAGTACTGAATGGCGACCAGAATCGTTTTGATAATATGGACATGCCCTCCGAATTGCGGGGCGTAACAGGTTATAATATCGCTCTGCGTGCCATTAATCCAGAAACCGGCAGGACAGTTCTGGATATTATCATTCCCAAAAACCGGCCCGTTCCGCTGAAAATAAAAAAGACCTATTACACCGCACCTAATAATGGCGGCAAAATGCGGATAGAGCTGCTTCAGTTTATTGAGGAGGAGGATGTTAAAACCCTGGGATTGTTAAATGTCGGGCCGTTGCCCACTGATAAGGCCAATTATCCCATAGAGGTCACGATTGAATACTCAGAAGACGGCATTGTTATTCTTCAAGCCTATAATCCTGAGACTGGTCTGGAATTGGAAAAAACCTTTGGCAAAGAAGGCATGGACGCCAATTATTTATCCAATCAGAAAAGAATTGTTCAGAAGGCCTTTATTAATAATGCGCTATAGAAAAGATGAATATTTTAGAATTTTAGCAAACTAACCGAATAAGACAATGACCCAAGAAGAAGCCTTTCAACGAATAGAGCTGCCTGAAGGCACTGACATACAAGAAGTGCGTCGAAAGTTTGCTGCCATGCATGGTGACTACCGTATGCGTATAGACAACGCACCCACACCACGCCTTAGGCAAATGTTTGAGCAACAATTAGAACAAATTAAGGAAGCCTACAGTCTGCTCAACGGTAGCGAAGGTGTGAACGATACCATAGACCTGCCGAGAACAAAACGGGTGCTTTACGAGGATGCCGCCAGGGAAAATCAAAGTGCCAAAGTGAAGCCGGATAACAGTTCCCAGTATAGCCTGTTGGATGCTTATGATTATTTCGGCCTTTCTCCCGAAGATGATAAAGTGACTTTTAACCGGTTGACAAAGAAGAAACTAGAAGACCTTGAAACCAGTTTGCAAAGCCAGTTTCTGGCACCCGCAAAAAAACTGTTTGAAGAAGAGCTGGTCAAGGCTACAAAATTAAATGCACTACTTGTGACTGATCGGCAGGCAAAAGAAGCCCTGGCCCAGAACATAGCTGAGAAAAGAGAGCAGGAACGATTAACCAGAGAAAAGGCCGAAAAAGAGCGGCTGGCCAAAGAAAAAGCAGCACAGGAAAGGATGGCCAGAGAAAAGGCCGAACTGCAACGACAGGCGCGTAAACGGGCTGAACATGAACGTATTGAAAAAGCAGAGGCGGAAAAAGCGCATCTGGCCCAGCAAAAAGCCGAAAAACAAAGGGATAAGGCAGCAAACAATCCGTGCAAAAATGCCGTAGATGCTCATTCTGCAAATAAAATGAAAGGAAAATTTATATGGATCATCAGCCTGGTGGTGATCGTACTCGGTGTTCTGGCTTTTGCGTATTTTAAACCCAAACTGGAAGAACCATCAACGCTGGTTGTTATGCAACAGGGTAGTCTGTATGGTTATAAGAAAGATGGGCATATTGTTATTGAGCCCCAGTTTGAAAGCGCAGCGGCTTTTAATGAGGGACAAGCCAAAGTAAGTGTTCACGACAGTGTATTTTATATTGACGAAACAGGAAAACTGACCCACCTGATTAAAGTGAACGTCAGTGCTGCTGAAACAGAAAGTCAAAAGTTGGCGGAAAAAGACCGGACAGCCTGGGAAATTGCGGCGGCATCTGGTAGTAAACCGGCTTATGAAAGCTATCTGAAATTATACCCAGAAGGGCACTATGTGGCAGAGGCCAAAATAAAAATAGCGGCACTGGATAAGCAGGGGAGTCCAACCAAACAAAGTAAAACGACCGAAAAACACAGCCGTACAAAAGTTAATATGATGCAATATAATAAAGATCTCAGCTGGGCCAAAAAGATGGTGGCTGTGGATGGTTGTGAAGGTTGCCGGGCTAATCCTGTCTGCAAATCGCAGGTGATTGAACGGCTGAAAAGAGCCCTGAAAAACAATCCAAACGGACGCGAGGCAAAATCATTACTTCAATGTTTAACCCAATAAAATATACAAAGAGATGAAAAAACTAGTTATACTGATATTCACCTTATTACCGCTTGCTATTATGGCGCAGAACGAAGAATACACTGCCTATCTAGAGCAGGCTATAGCAGGTGCTAAAAACAATGACGCTAAAGCGTTTAATACCAACTTGCGGTTCTTTTCTGCTGCCATAGATCGGGATAATATTACGCCATCTACCCTAGGCAAGAAGAACAGGGAGCTATACACTGAAGCGCTATACCAGGCACTAATATATTCGAATATTGATATTTCGGATGAAATCGCAAAAAAAGCGCTGAAGTTTATTCAATACAATATAGAAAGCAATGCAAGAAATATGTTTATGATGGGGCGCCTTTATAGTGACGGCAAGGCTGTAGAGCAAGACTATGCACAGGCAAAACTATGGTATGAAAGGGCAGCAGCAAAAGGAGATACATGGGCTATGAATAACCTCGGGGTATTGTATCATAATGGAAATGGGGTAACAAAAGATTATGCTCAAGCCAAATACTGGTATGAGAAAGCGGCGGATAGAGGAAATGAAGGGAGCATAGTTAATATTGGTGTGTTATATGAATTTGGGTTGAGCGTGGAAAAAAATTACGTGAAAGCCATGACTTATTATAAAAAAGCGGCAGATATGGGAGATGCGGATGGGATGGATCACCTTGGAGATTTGTATTTCTATGATGATAGGCTTACCATAGATTATACCAAAGCCAAATACTGGTTTGAAAAAGCATCGCTGAAGGGAGTTGCGAGTGCGATGAATAATTTAGGCTGGTTATATAGATATGGTAAAGGGGGGCGCAGGACAATGTCAAAGCTAAATACTGGTATGAAAAAGCCGCGAAGAAGGGAGATGCTGCGGCGATGAGCAACCTTGGACTCTTGTATTATCAAGGTAAAGGCGTTGCTGAAAATAACACCACAGCTAAATACTGGTTTGAAAAAGCCGCCGAGAAAGGAAATAGCAAGGGGATGTTTTATTTAGGGGAAATTTATGACAGAGGATACGGAGTAGTAATTGATTGGGATAAAGCCTTTGAATGGTATGAAAAGGCTGCGGAACTTGAGTATATTTATGGTTTAAGGCTTGCGGGAGAATTTTATCTTTTCGGGGTGGGTGGCGCGGCTAAAATCAAAAGTAAAGCCATCGCACTTTTTGAAAAAGCAAAAGAAAAGGGGGATAAAAAGGCGGCTCTTTATTTACAGGTACTTAGGGATATAGAAAATAAGAAATACCACGAACTGAACACTTCGCAATACGGTAACAGAATATTGGTCGAAGACGAGCCTTTAACCGCTCATCAGAAAAACTTCCCTTATGTGATGACGAAATTTGGTGTCGGCTGGCAGTTTGACGTAACTTATAAAAAGTCTCGTGTGGGCAAGGTGCAGATATTTCCTACATATACGAATGATAAAAATCGGCCTGAGGATGATATTTCTTTTTCAGGCTATGCGCCTTCGCTTGCCATGTCGGAAGAGCATGGAAAGCAGGGGTACCGGCTCTCCTGGAGATTGAAACGTGGTTACCGCGCCATAGGCTATACCTATATCACGGGCCATTTCCCGGATAATGACAAGCACCAGATTAAAGTGCCTCTGGCCTTATGCTGGCTGCCGGAGCGATATTATAAATAGGATGCCCAATAATCCCTGTATTACAAAATCAGAAGCTAAGTTTTCATGACCCACGAAGAAGCCTTTCAACGAATAGAGCTGCCTGAAGGCACTGACATACAAGAAGTGCGTCGGAAGTTTGCTGCCATGCATGGTGACTACCGTATGCGCATAGACAACGCACCCACACCACGCCTTAGGCAAATGTTTGAGCAACAATTAGAACATATTAAGGAAGCCTACAGTCTGCTTAACGGTAGCGAAGGTGTGAACGATACCATAGACCTGCCGAGAACAAAACGGGTGCTTTACGAGGATGCCGCCAGGGAAAATCAAAGTGCCAAAGTGAAGCCGGAAAACAGTTCCCAGTATAGCCTGTTGGATGCTTATGATTATTTTGGCCTTTCTCCCGAAGACGGCAAAGTGACTTTTGACCAGTTGACAAAGACGAAACTCGAAGACCTTGAAAACGGATTGCAAAGTCAGTTTCTGGCACCCGCAAAAAAACTGTATGAAGAAGAACTGGTTAAAGCCAAAAAGTTAATTGCGATCCTGCTGACGGATCGGCAGGCAAAAGAATACCTGGCCCGAAAAAGAGCTGAGCAAAGCGCACTGGATCAACTGGCAAAGGAAAAAGCCCAAAAGAAACAGGAAAAATTGTCCGGAGACTTTATAGAAGAGCATACGGACGGAAAAACCAAAAGGAAGCGCATACTGATTATCGGGCTGGCGGCTGTGATTATCATCGGGGCTTTGGCTTTGTTAATTTTGAAGCCTGGTCTAAATTCCGCGCCCGTCTTATTTGAGCACAATGGTTTGTACGGCTATAAGAAGGGTGATTATCTCTTTATTTGGCCAAGGTATAATACCGCCAGCACTTTTAAGGGCGGTGAAGCCAGGGTCAGTGTAAACGATAGTAATTTCTACATAGACGAAACCGGCAAGTTTTTAAGGTTTGCCGATTCAGTAAATAAGCGTACGGCAGATGAAAATGCACCAAACCCTAAATTCGTAAAGGACTCGTTAACAGAGGTGCATTCAGAACAAGAACCTTTACATACGATAAACACTGACACGGAGAAGGTAAAAGGTAATGCGACAAATAATACTGCCTCCAAAAAAAGTGTTGAAGACCTACTACAATTAGGGAATGAGCATTTTGACAAACGCAATTATGGACCTGCAAGGAATTATTATGAAAAGGCTGTTAAGAAAGGAAGCTCAAAGGCTATGTATAAATTAGGATATCTGTATGCAAATGGGTTAGGGTTTCCCAGTGATTATAAAAAAGCAATATATTGGTATGGAATGGCGGTGAATAATGGGGAAGTGGAAGCTATGGTTCTGTTAGGTGTCCTATATGCAAACGATTATGCAGGTCTGCGAGATAATATGGGAAATCGAGAATATAAAAAAGCTAAATATTGGTATGAAAGGGCGATAGATAGCGGCAATCATAGGGCGGCCTTAAATGGGTTGGGATGGTTGTACTATTTTGGTCATGGTGTTGCAAAAGATTATAAGAAGGCTGCAATGCTTTTTGAAGAGGCAGCCCAGAATGGTTATGCTGCTTCAATGTATGCTTTGGGTAACTTATATCGTAATGGGGGACACGGGGTACAAAAGGATGATAGTTTAGCAAAATATTGGTATGAAAGGGATGCGTTGCCGGCTATGATCCTGCCTGTTCCGAATTGAAAAATTATTAATGGCAGAGTGATTGTTCAAAAGGAGAAGGGCTGCCAAAACAATAAGTTTATATCTGCCACTATTGCTGAAATGCAGGAGGTGGCATCATCTAGAATAACAGTATATAAAAGACGATCTTGAAGATTATTAAAGTAAATATTAGCCAAAGTTTTATGGACCATATTCTGGGAAGGTGATTTTTTTTCAAATGTATGGAACGGAAGTTATCTGCTGGATTCTAGCGATATGAATAAAAAACCATTTGAACCACTCACTTTGATTTCAGATGGAGATGATACAGTCAAAATGTATGTCGAAAGCAATAAAGAAGTATGTCATGTATGTGCCTGAAAACCGGCTCCGTAAGGGGAAATTTATTGGAATGAAAAAGAAAAATCCATCTGTAAATTACTGATTTACAGATGGATTTTAGTGCCCAGGACTGGATTCGAACCAGCACATCCTTGCGAACGCTGCGACCTGAACACAGTGCGTCTACCAATTTCGCCACCTGGGCATTCAGGAGCGCAAAAGTAAGGTGAAAAGTTGAAATTCTAAAAATAATTAAAGGAGTTTTTTCAATTTTTTTGAATTTATACATTTTTTCAGGTGCTTGCATTGGCAATTAAGTTACATTTGGAGCCTAAGAATCGTACAGAAAGATGCATGTAAATCATTATTGGCAAGGCCCTTTGCGGGCTTTATCTATAATAAGGTCAAAAAAGAAATGGCAAGCGCGGTGGAGGATCAAAATAGCATCCGCCAATACTTGATAAAATCAGCTCAGCATACTATGTTTGGCAAGGATCATGGATTTGACCGTATCAAGAACTATGAAGATTTTAAAAAGCAAATTCCGGTCAGGGATTATGAAGCGTTGCGGCCTTATGTTGAAAAGGTAAAAGAAGGCAAACAAAATATACTTTGGAAAGGCAAACCCTTATATTTTGCCAAAACCAGCGGTACCACCAGTGGCGCCAAATACATTCCGATTTCCAAAGAATCCATCTCTAATCATATCAATACAGCACGTAATGCGCTGCTGTGTTATATAGCCCAGACCGGGAAGGCAGACTTTACCGGAGGGAAAATGATCTTTTTAAGTGGCTCTCCGGAGCTGGACAGAATAGGCGGTGTCCCATCCGGTAGATTGAGCGGCATTGTCAATCATCATGTTCCCCCTTATTTAAGGACCAATCAGCTCCCTAAATATGAAACCAATTGTATCGAGGACTGGGAAACTAAACTGGATAAAATTGTAGCAGAAACCAGTGGCAAGGATATGACACTCATTAGTGGCATCCCCCCTGGGTACAGATGTATTTTGACCGACTAGTGGAGAAACACGGCAAAAAAGTAGGCGAAATCTTCCCCAATTTTTCATTGCTTGTTTATGGCGGGGTCAATTTTGAGCCATACAAGCAAAAGCTTTTTGAATCCATTGGCAAGGAAATTGATAGCATTGAACTTTTTCCGGCATCCGAAGGCTTTTTTGCCTTTCAGGATTCACAAACAGAAAAAGGGATGCTACTCAATACCAATTCAGGAATCTTCTTTGAATTTATACCATCCGATCAATACGGAAAGCCAGATGCTACCAGACTTTCGCTGGAGGAAGTTAAAGTAGATCAAAATTATGCCCTGATCATCAGTAATAATGCCGGCCTCTGGGGTTATGATATTGGAGATATGGTTCGCTTTGTCAGCACCGACCCTTATAGGATTGTGGTTACTGGCAGAACCAAGCATTTTATCTCCGCTTTTGGGGAACACGTAATAGGAGAGGAAGTAGATTATGCCATGCAGGCCGCAGCAGCGGACCTGGGGGCAAAAATAACAGAGTTCACTGTGGCCCCCATGGTGGTCCAGGGCGAAGGCAAGAGCTATCATGAGTGGTTCGTGGAATTTGAGAAAATGCCAGAAAATATGGACCAACTGGCCTTAGCACTAGATAATTATCTCAGACAGAAAAATACGTATTACGATGATCTGATTGCTGGGGGCATTTTGCGTACCCTTCAGATATCGCCCGTTCAAAAGGACGGATTTATTCAATATATGCGTTCAATTGGTAAGCTGGGAGGTCAAAATAAGTTGCCTCGGCTCAGCAATGACCGTAAAATCGCAGATGCATTAAAAGAATTTTTAATTTAACCTAAAGGAAACGCCCTGCATTTAGTGATTGAGTTGTAATAGTCATCTGGCCGTAAATAGCCAAATGCCTCCCTGGCTGGAAGCCAGGCGGGGTTATTTTCTATTTAGGCCTAAAACCAATATCTTTACAACGTTCACAAAACGAGGTATTAATCAACCTGCACCCTGAAAATTATGCAAAAAAGACGTATTGCAATATTTGGCTCTACCGGATCAATAGGTAAGCAGACACTGGAAATTATAGATGAAAACCCTGAGCTTTTCTCAGCAGAGATATTAACCGCATCCACTAATGCGGATCTACTGATTGAACAAGCCCTGCAATATGACCCTAATATCGTTGTTATTGCCGATGAAAGTCAGTTTTCTGCCGTTCAGACAGCACTGATGAATACAAATACCAAAGTATTTGCGGGAGATCAAGCCTTGGTAGATGTAGCCGGTATGGATTGCTACGATCTGATGATCGCAGCCATTGTCGGATTTGCCGGGTTAAAACCTACGCTCAAAGCCATCGAAATCGGTAAGCCGGTCGGACTGGCCAACAAAGAAACGCTGGTCGTGGCTGGAGACATTGTTATGCGTACCGCAGCTGAAAACCGCGTACCGATCATTCCGGTAGATAGTGAGCATTCTGCTATATTTCAATGTCTTGTGGGGGAAGGACGCAATAAAATTGACCGGGTAATACTCACCGCAAGTGGTGGCCCTTTTTTGGGTAAAAAACCGAATTTTCTGGTCAATGTCAAACGGGAACATGCCTTGCAACACCCCAGATGGCAGATGGGCGCTAAAATTTCCATTGATTCCGCAACACTCATGAATAAGGGGCTGGAAATGATTGAAGCCAAGTGGTTATTTAATCTTACCCCACAACAAATCCATGTCATTGTGCACCCTGAGAGCATAATTCACTCCATGGTTGAGTTTGAAGACGGTAGTATTAAGGCGCAAATGGGTCTTCCAAATATGAAAGTGCCCATTCAGTATGCCATGAGCTTCCCGCATAGAATCCAGTCCAAGTTTCCCCGCTACGACTTTTTAAAACCGGATGCACTTCATTTTGAAAAGCCCGACCTGAAGACCTTCCGCAACCTGGCGCTGGCCTCAGAGGCCTTGAACAAAGGGGGAAATCTTCCCTGTATCGTCAACGCAGCCAATGAGTTAGCCGTGTATGCATTCCTACACAACCGGATTGGCTTTTTAGAAATGACAGACGTCATAGAGAAGACTATGACCAAAATCAGCTTCATAGAAAGACCAACACTCGAAGATTACTTTGAAACTGACGGGGAAGCCCGTAATTTTGCGGCAACTTTGGTCAATATGTAATCCAAAAGACATCAAAACTCAATTTTTATCATTACTTCTCTAAATACATGACACTATTAGCTATAGACTGGGCAACCGTAGGGATTAAAGCGGCCCAATTAATTTTATCACTGTCCATATTGGTCGTTCTCCATGAATTTGGCCATTATATCACGGCCAGGTTATTCAAGTGCCGGGTTGAAAAATTTTATCTTTTCTTTGATCCTTGGTTCTCCTTGGTTAAAAAGAAAGTCGGTGACACCGAATACGGGATCGGCTGGGTACCGCTGGGCGGCTATGTGAAAATATCCGGGATGATCGATGAAAGCATGGATAAAGCCCAGATGGCAGAACCTCCCAAGCCTTATGAGTTCAGAAGCAAACCTGCCTGGCAGCGACTGATCATAATGCTGGCAGGTATTATTGTCAATATCCTGCTTGGTTTTTTATCTATTCCATGATGCTCTGGAAATGGGGGGACGCCTATCGCCCGACAAACAGTTTGCAATACGGCATTGTCGCAGATTCACTGGCTCAATCCGTTGGGTTACAAAGTGGAGATAAGATACTGACCCTGGATGGCAAAGAAGTACCTCGGTTTGAAGATATACAGATCTCCGTGTTACTGGATCATATTAAAAACATTGAAGTATTAAGAGATGGCAGGAAAGTGGATATTGCTTTGCCCGAAAACCTGGCCAGTACGATGGTGAATAATCATCTATCTTTTATCAGTGCAGCAGATTATAGAATGAAATTGCATCCTTTGGATTCTGTACTGACTGGTTCGGCTGCCAGTAAAGCAGGGCTGAAAAAAAACGATCAGATTATAGCCTTTAATGGCCAGCCAGTTGAATTCTGGGACCAGGTTACCCAATTAACTAAAGCCTCAAAAGGCAAACAGGCCGATTTGAGTGTACAACGCGGTGCGGATACCGTTCAATTGGCCGTAAATATTCCTGCTACAGGCACAATGGGTATTTCTATTCAATCTGAGCCTCCGCATATAGATCATTACGGCTTTTTAGCCTCCTTTCCGGCAGGCGTGGCCAAAGGATGCAGAATGCTCAAGTCCTATGTTAAACAGTTAAGATTTCTGTTTGGCGGTGGCGTTAATTTGTCAGAAGGGATGAGCGGACCTGTGGGGATTGCCAATCTTTTCCCCGCAAGCTGGGATTGGCAGGCATTCTGGTCACTTACGGCATTTTTATCCATGATCCTGGCGATTATGAATCTGTTACCAATACCGGCACTGGATGGAGGTCACGCGCTATTTTGTATCTATGAAATGATCACCGGGCGTAAGCCAGGAGAAAAGTTTATGGAATATGCCCAGACCATTGGTATGATTATTATATTGGCACTGATGGTATTCGCCTTCGGCAATGATATTTTCAGGCTATTTAAAAAGTAAGCAGGCTTATATAGAAAAATAAGTTCATAAGTTATTAAAGTGTATGCATATTGTAATCCTAGGTCCCGCATATCCGCTTAGAGGCGGTCTGGCAAATTTTGATCAACGACTGGCCAGGCAGTTTATGGCAGAAGGACACCAGGTGACAATATATACATACAGTCTGCAATACCCCGGTTTTTTATTTCCGGGTACGTCCCAGTATAGCGATGAGCCTGCACCCAAAGATTTGGATATCAAGGTAGTTATAAATTCCATGAGTCCACTCAATTGGCGAAAAGTGGGCCAGGAACTCAAAAAAAGACGCCCGGATCTGATTGTTGTCCGCTATTGGATTCCCTATATGGGGCCTGCCAGGGCAATATATTAAGGCAGGTAAAAAAGAATGGACATACCAAGGTCGTATGTATTACAGATAACATTATTCCCCATGAGAAAAGGCCGGGGGATTCGCTACTGACAAAGTACTTTATACAACCGGTGGACGGATTTATCACCATGAGTGATTCTGTGCAAAATGACCTCCGACAGTTTACTAATAAACCTTCCAGACTGGTTGTACATCCACTATTTGATAATTTTGGGGCGCCTCTGGCAAAAAAAGAGGCCCGTGCCTTTCTAAATCTGCCAGACGAGGTGCCTATTATCCTCTTTTTTGGCTTTATCAGAAAATACAAGGGACTGGATATTTTATTAAAGGCCATGAAAGTCCTAAAAGAACGTCACCTGGAAACAATACCCAGGCTCCTTATAGCAGGTGAATATTATGGTGGCAAAGAAGAATACGAAAAACTAATTCAGGAACTGGGCATTGAAGATCTGCTCATTATGCGAACCAACTTTATCGCCGATAGTGAGGTGCGTTATTATCTTAGTGCAGCGGACTTTGTTATTCAACCCTATCGAGAGGCTACGCAAAGCGGTGTAACGCCTTTAGCCTATCACTTTGAAAAACCAATGCTGGTAACCAATGTCGGTGGATTGGCTGATTTGGTGCCAGATGATCAGGTAGGTGTCGTCACTAAGCCTAATCCGGCGTCAGTGGCGGATGGAATTGAACAGCTCTATAAAAGGGGAGTGGCCTATTATTTGCCGTATTTACAGGCAGAAAAACAGCGTTATAGCTGGGCTAATTTTTCAGCAGCCATTTTGCAATTGGCAGACTAAGGGCTATAAAAAGCCAAAAACGAGTTCAGATAGACGTTATGGATCAGCAGCTTTCCAGGCGAAGCATTCATGGCTGAGATAGATAAATTACCTTTGCCATTAATGACCGTGCAACAAAAAATATATTATGGGCATGCAATCAATTATACAGGACTGTATCAGCAGATCTATCGCAGTGAAACAACAGATATTGGCTGATGACCGTTTTTTGTCACGTATTGAGCAGGCCGTGGAAATCATTACCGAAGCCTTTAATGCAGGCCATAAGGTCTGGTTCTGTGGCAATGGCGGCAGCGCCGCCGATGCGCAGCATTTAGCGGCTGAGTTCTCCGGCAGATTTTATCTTAACCGCAAAGCGTTGCCAGCAGAAGCCTTTCATTGCAACACTTCATATCTGACGGCCGTGGCAAACGATTATCATTTTGAGGATATCTACGCGCGTTTAATTGAAGGGTTAACCGGGCCCGGGGATGTCCTTATCGGACTAAGTACTTCCGGCAATTCTGCCAATATAGTCAAGGCATTTAAGGCTGCCAGGGCGGCTGAAGTCGTGACCATCGGATTTACCGGCAAAACAGGGGGGCAGTTGCAGCCGTTAACTGATCTACTTTTTAATGTACCGGACAGCGATACCCCCAGAATCCAGGAAGCCCATATACTTATTGGTCATATTATCTGTCAATTGGTAGAGGCGAATATCTTTGGTGGATAAAGATTACCAGGGGCATACAAATCGATTAGGTAGCAATATCCCACCAACAAATATTAGAAAACAGAGAAAAACATACGAACCCAGCAAGCTTAACAAGCATAGGAGGCAGTGATTATTCAAATGGAAATCGAACAAAGAAATAGCCATAGAACCAGCATGGCTGACAAAGAAATAGACAGTACAAAACAAGTTACCTCCATTGATAGTAGCTGGACCTTGTTTTTAGACAGGGACGGCGTCATCAATGTGGATCATGTGGGGGCTATACACTCAGTATTCAGGAATTCAGGTTATATGAAGGCGTAGTGGAGGCAATGGCCCAGTTTGCCCGCCAGTTTGGTCGGATTGTCGTTTGTACCAACCAAAGGTGTATCGGCAGGGGATTACTGAGCGAGCAGGGACTTTCAGATATTCACCGTTATTTATTACAACTCATTGAGCCGGCAGGAGGCAGAATCGACCATTTCTATTTTGCCAAAGAAGTATCTGACGATGATCCGTTACGTAAGCCGCATCCTGGCATGGCACTGCTTGCCCTAAAGGATTATCCCGAGATCGATCTGGAAAAATCCATTATGGTGGGCAATAATCCATCAGATATGCAGTTTGCCATCAATGCAAAAATTCACTATAAAGTATTTTTAAATACCACTATTGATGAGGCGCCAATGAAAGAAGGACAGCCGATCAGTGATCTGCATTATCCAGGTTTAAAAGATTTTGCAGACAGCATTAAAGATAATACCATCTCTAAAATCATACAATAAACTGTTTATACATGACAGGCGTTGATATATTACAACAATATTTTTCTGGCTTTACCCAGCAGCAAATCCATCAATTTGAGGCCCTTGGCAAATTGTATCCCGAGTGGAATGAAAAGATTAATGTCATCTCCAGAAAGGATATAGATAGTCTTTATACCCGTCATATCCTGCATTCACTCAGTATTGCGGCCATCATAGAGTTTAAACCGGGCACGCAGATTATTGATATCGGCTGCGGGGGCGGACTGCCCGGCATACCACTGGCTATTTTCTTCCCTGAAGTCAGTTTTCATCTGGTGGATTCCATCAATAAAAAACTGACCGTCGTTAGAGAGATCAGTGCAGCCATCGGGCTTAAAAATATCACTGTTGAACACACCCGTGCGGAGCAGATACGGGACCGTCAATTTGATTTTGTCGTTTCAAGAGCAGTTACGACCCTGAAGAATTTATGGCAATGGGGTAAGCCCCTGATCAGAAAAGGCAAGGAAAATGAATTGCCAAACGGCCTGATTTGTCTAAAAGGAGGCGATCTGGCAGAAGAAATCTCGCAAAGCGGACTCAGGCCACATATCTATAAATTGGATGATATTTTTGATGAAGAAATATTTGAGGATAAATTCCTGTTACATGTAAAAAAGGGGTAAAATGAAACATCCATGAAATAAAACATAATATAAAACAAACGGTTGAGCCGTTCATCCAATCACTTAGTTGTCATCCATAGAGAACAACCTTAATACTTTTTTGAACAGCCCAAATAAATTCACTAAATACACCAGGTAACCGGTATGAATAAGCATATAGCCCTTTTTAGAAATTTGTTGTTAATCTTTTTTTCAGCATGGACACTGCTCGTTTTAAACAGCTGTCACCCGAAAGGCGCTAATGGGGAAAATGGCAGAGAAGTAAAGCTTACAAAGGGGGTCTCAGAACAGCTGGCTACCTACCGCAAAACAGTACTTAGTGATATTAGCTATCAGGTCGATTTTGATATTCCTTTAAGCAAAGCAGAAGCTATTCAGGCCAAGTCTTCCATTTACTTTAATTATCATGATAGCCTGGAAAATCCTTTGCAAATTGACTTTAAACAAACAGGTACGGCTGCGCTGCATAAAATGTTCATCAACGGTATGCAAACAGTGCCCAATTATCAAAAAGAACATATTATTATTGACGGCGGTCAACTAAAAAAAGGGGCAAATCAAATCGATTTTGTCTTTCAACCGAGCGAAGAAGCCTTAAACAGAAGAGCGGATTATTTATATACCTTATTTGTGCCGGACAGAGCGCGCAGTGCCATGCCATGTTTTGATCAGCCAGACTTAAAGGCCGTATTTAAGCTCACCTTACATATAGATACCAGTTGGCACGCAATCGCTAATGGCCGGTTGGAAGCCACTAAAGTCCTGGGCAGTCGTAAGACCCTGCAATTTGCACCATCTGATACGCTAAGTACGTATTTGTTTGCCTTTACGGCCGGCAAATTTACAGCGGCCACGGGGAAAATAGACACCATGACTGCTAAATTCCTTTATAGGGAAAGCGATCCGGCCAAGATAAAAACCAGCCTGAAAGAGGTATATAGACTCTCTGATAAAGCGATCCGGTTTTATGAAGATTGGACCGGCATCCCTTATCCTTTCCATAATCTGGGTATGGCCGCAATCCCAAATTTTCAGTTTGGAGGCATGGAGCACCCCGGAACGATCCTATATCAATCCTCCAGCCTGTTTTTAGATCCCGGCCCTACAACAAGTCAACTCAACAACCGTTCAAACCTTTTAGCCCATGAACTGGCCCATATGTGGTTTGGTGATCTGGTGACCATGCGCTGGTTTAACGATGTCTGGATGAAGGAAGTCTTTGCCAATTTTATGGCCGATAAATGCATGCGGCCAACAGGAAAGGCTACCGCTTTCAATCATAAATTTTTGATTGATCATTATCCTGCAGCCTATGATGAAGACCGAACTGCCGGCGCCACGCCTATTAGGCAAAATCTGGATAACCTACAAAATGCAGGTATGCTTTACGGCAATATTATCTACCATAAAGCACCCATAATGATGCGCCAATTGGAACTTTTGGCCGGCGCAGCCGGCTTTAAAAAGGGCGTTCGCGCTTTTCTTAGTCACTATGCTTATGGAAATGCCGGTTGGCCGGAGTTAATCAACCTTATTGATCAGCAAACCCCTGTAGATTTACAGAAGTGGAATAAAGTTTGGGTAGAAAGCGCAGGAAGACCTGTATTTGACTATAAACTGGAAACGAAAAATGGACGCATCTCTCAGCTAATACTTAGTCAACATCCGGAAAAAGTGCCTGGCAGAAATGAAGATAAGGAAAAAGAAGACCAGTCGTCTGGTAACGCAGCTGTAGGACAAAATAAAATATGGCCACAAATATTTGATCTCACTTTATTTTATCCCCATGGCATAAAAGTCATTGGTGTACGTAACAGTAGTCGCCAGATGGACGTCAAAGCGGCCATTGGGCAAAAGGCGCCCCTATTTATATTGTTTAATTCTAATGGGATGGGCTATGGCCGGTTTCCGGCAGATAGTGTCATGGCTAGGCATTTAGATCTGATTGGTACGCCCTTGCAAAGAGCCAGTGCCTATATTAATCTTTATGAACAAATGCTGGCTGGGAAAAAGGCCGCTGGTGGTTTAACCCCTCAGTTTCTGCTGCGCTGCTTTTTAAAAGCCGCCAAAACAGAAAAAGATGAGCTTAACACCAGACTGTTACTTAGCTATATCAAAACGATTTATTGGGATTTTACTGCGGTAAAAACAAGAGCATCGTTTGCTCCGCAACTCGAGGCAGCATTTTGGGCAGATCTTGTTAAAAATAAAAAGCCCAATATAAAAAAGTTATATTTTCAGGCCTACAGCGATATTTTTCTAAGTAAAACAGCCCTGGATAAATTACATAAAATCTGGACATCACAAGCGCCGCCATCGGGATTAAAACTCTATGAAGATGATTATACTAATTTAGCCCTACAATTAGCGCTGCGCATTCAGGATGATCAGGCAAATCAGTCTTTGCTCGATAGCAATCTTAACAGGATGACGAATAAAGATAAAAAAGCGACTTTTAAAATCGTTATGGATGCGGCCAGTAGTAATAAGAATAAAAGAGCGCAGTTTTTTAAAGAAATCACCGATGAGAATGGAAGAAGCAATGAAAGAGCCATACTTGAAGGGCTCAGCTATCTGCATCATCCACTTCGTCAAAGTGAAAGTGAAAAATATCTTGGAGCATCTTTAAAGTTACTGGAAGAAATTCAACGAACAGGCACTATCTTTTTCCCAAAAGGTTATGTAAGCGCCATCTTCTCCAGGTATAATAGCAGTGCTGCATTGGAAGCTGTTAATGCCTATTTAGACAGCCAAGGGGAAAAACTTCCGCAACTCACAAATAAACTACTGCAGGCAACAGATCTGCTAAGACGAAGCCACGCTTGGTTATTTTCAGATACGACCATAGCGGCAACTGAGCGCTAGAAAAACGCCATAAAATTTAAACTACTCAATGTAGGGAAGAAATCGGGTTGTTTTATATAAAATAAAATTATGTGTCAACTTTTTAGGACCACCTGTAGCGAATCACATTAACAGAACGTTCTTAGGGTATTATTTTATTATTATACAAAAATTAAACCGATGAAAAAGATTCTGTTAACCGCAGCTGCGGCTACTTTGCTGATTGTTGCCTGTTCTAAAGATGACAATCCAGTAACACCTATTGATCCCACCGTAGAAATCCAGGGTAATTGGACGGGCGCCTCCTATGTCATGACTGGATTTATTGATGGGGTCGCTATTGAAACCACCAATACAGATCAAGATGCACTGGTTAAAACCCTGAACCTGACATTTTTTGAAGGCACAGAAACTGCTGATTCCATAAAAGGAACCTATGGCGCAGAAAATACGCCACTGCTCGGCACCTATACTTTGGATACCGAAAAGGATCAACCAACCATCGATGCCAAATTGGCCTTGAGTGAAACTGAACAATTTGAGGTAAATGGTGACTATGAACTGTCTCAGGATTCCCTGATTGTTACAAAAGGGGTCAAGGGAGATGTGGAATTTGGCGATAAGACAGCCGATAGTACCTCTACAGTCGTGAAATTTGTACGCAAAAATAATAGAAATACATTGTCGGATTCCCGTTTTTAAATAAGAACGGAACATTTTGCGATTTTTGTTCGTTGAAGGTGACCACCTCTTTTAAGCTTTTTGCCGCTAGAGGTGGTTTTTTATGCAATGAAATAGAAGGTTCATAATTAAGCTGAATTTCATGAGATTACAAAGGTTGCAATTCAGTTACAAACCAAAGTTTGTACTTCGGCTAAAAATTAACGAGATGCACTTGCCTAAATCCCGGAAAATTCAAATATCTTTGCATGACCTCCCTAGGAAAATGAGCTAAAATCTCTTTTCCAAAATCAATTATTAATCAGGTCACGTGCGTCATCCGTTTTTTTGAGTTTCAATCATCGGATGATTATTTTTTTTGTATAAAAGTTGAATGTATATACAATATAATTATGGCAAAGTATGTATTTGTAACCGGTGGTGTGACCAGTAGTTTAGGAAAAGGCATTATAGCAGCTTCGCTAGCGAAGTTATTGCAAGCCAGAGGGTTGAAAGTGACCATCCAGAAGTTTGATCCCTATATCAACATCGATCCCGGCACCATGAACCCTTATGAGCATGGGGAGTGTTATGTAACGGAAGATGGTGCAGAAACCGATCTGGATCTTGGGCATTATGAACGGTTTTTAAATATCCATACTTCTCAGGCGAACAATGTAACCACGGGCAGAATTTATCAGACAGTAATTAACCGGGAAAGAGAAGGCGCTTACCTAGGCAAGACGGTTCAGGTTATCCCGCATATTACTGATGAGATAAAGCGTCGGATGCTGCTCTTAGGAGGTGATGGCAATTATGACGTTGTAATCACTGAAATAGGTGGAACAATCGGGGATATTGAGAGCCTGCCCTTTGTGGAGGCCATTCGCCAGATCCAATGGGAACTGCCAGAGGAAGATGTCTGTGTCGTGCACCTGACGCTGATTCCTTATCTGAAGGCAGCCAAGGAACTAAAAACAAAACCGACACAACACTCTGTAAAAACGATGAGTGAAAACGGTGTTCATCCCGATGTAATTGTTTGTAGAACGGAAGAACCGCTTACCAATGAGCTTAAAAGAAAAATTGCGCTGTTCTGTAATGTAAAACAGGAAGCAGTAATTGAGGCCATGGATGCCGCTTCTATTTATGAGGTACCTTTGGAGATGCTGCGGGAAAAACTCGATCTGATCTGTCTGAAGAAATTCCAAATCAAGGAGATTAATGAGCCACAGTTAGAACAGTGGAAGGCCTTTTTGGATAAGCTTAAATATCCAAAAAGTAAAATCACCATTGGTTTGATTGGTAAATATATCGAGTTGCAGGATGCCTATAAATCCATACTTGAAAGCTTTATTCATGCAGGTGCAGCCTGTGAAGTCAAAGTACAGATCATTAATGTGCATAGTGAATTTATTACCAAAGAAAATGTCGCTGAGAAACTGGAGACTTTTGATGGTATGTTGGTGGCGCCTGGCTTCGGGGAACGTGGCATAGAAGGTAAGATACTGGCTATACAATACGCAAGAGAGCGTGGTGTGCCCTTCTTTGGTATTTGTCTGGGTATGCAGATGGCTGTGATTGAATTTGCACGTAATGTAATCGGCCTGAGAGGTGCTCACTCCACTGAAATGAAAGAAGATGCAACCTACCCTGTGATTAGTATGATGGAAGAGCAAAAGAAGGTAAAATTGATGGGTGGAACCATGCGTCTGGGTGCTTATCCATGTGAAATCAAAGAAGACTCACTGGCACACAAAGTCTATGGCCAGGTGAATATTTCTGAAAGGCACAGGCATCGCTATGAGTTCAATAACGAATATTTACAACAATTTATTGATAACGGAATGCTGGCAACAGGATTTAATCCAGAAACCGGCCTCGTTGAAATCGTGGAAGTACCAGCACATCCCTTTTTTATCGGCGTTCAATATCACCCTGAACTTAAAAGTACCGTGTTGAATCCGGCGCCTTTATTTGTACATTTTGTCGCAGCGGCCAAACAGTTTAACGAAAAAAGAGTGGCCCATAAATCTACCAGCGCCGTGATCAGGTAGTGTAAAGTGTAGGAGATAACAAATGAGCAAATAAGAAAAATAAATAAAAAATAATAAGTCAAAAATAAGGTCTGGATCCTGTCATAAACGCTTACAGGATCCGGACCTTATTTTTAGTTAAGACAGTTGAAACTATTGTTACAACATCCTAAGTTTCTTTATTTCCGCTTATAATTTACCCTTTTAGAATTTCACGGGCAATGACGATTTTCTGGATTTCTGAAGTGCCTTCCCCGATGGTGCAGAGCTTGGCATCCCGATAAAACTTCTCTACCGGAAAATCCTTGGTATAGCCATAGCCGCCAAAAATCTGAACTGCTTCAGTGGCTGTTCTAACCGCTACCTCACTGGCATAATATTTTGCCATAGCGGATTCCTTGGTCAGATTAGCATGATCTTCCTTCAATTGACAGGCCCGTTGGATCAACAGATCCGCAGCTTCAATTTCCGTAGCCATATCTGCCAGTTTAAAACTAATTCCCTGAAAAGAACTAATGGGCTTGTCAAATTGTTTGCGCTGCTGACTATAGGCAAGTGCCGCCTCGAATGCCCCTTTTGCGATCCCTAAGGAGAGGGCTGCAATGGAGATCCTGCCACCGTCCAAAATAGTCATTGCCTGTTTAAATCCTTCACCGACTTCCCCCATACGATACGCATCAGCGACTACGCAATTATCGAAAATGATTTCTGCGGTCTCACTGGCACGCATGCCTAATTTATTTTCTTTTTTCCCTGCCTTAAAGCCAGCCATACCTCTTTCAATGATAAAGGCAGTGCAGTTATCCCTTGTATGCGCAGGACCTGTTCTGGCAAGTAGTACCACCCTGTCAGCTGAAATACCATGGGTGATCCAACATTTTGTACCATTAATGACCCAATCGTCTCCTTGTCTTGTTGCTACGCATTTCATATTACCGGCATCGCTCCCTGTATTCGGCTCTGTTAAGGCCCAGGCACCAATATGCTCACCAGAGGCCAGCTTAGGCAAATAATTTTGTTTTTGATCTTCATTGCCGAAAGTAAGTATATGATTGGTACATAATGAATTATGTGCTGCTACGCTGAGACCGATGCTCCCGCAAACTTTGGCAATTTCTTCAATAACTACTTTATATTCATGATAGCCTAGTCCGGCGCCACCATAATGTTCCGGTACTAAAACACCCATCATACCGAGCTGCCCCAGTTGTTTAAATACTTCTATAGGGAACTTTTGCGCCTCATCCCACTCCATCACATGCGGCTTTATATTTTTTGCGGCAAATTCTTGGGCCATCTGCCTGATTTCTTGTGTTAATTCACTTGTCTGAACTGCTTGCATCTTTTTATTTTAATTACTAACTAACATTCGTTACAAAAGTAATTGTTTTTTGAAAGCAGCCAAAATAAATACTGATTTTTAATACATTTTTGGCGCATAAAAGTGGCGCATAAAAGAAAAGCGCCTCCTGGTAAATAAGGGGCGCTTAAATAATATGAATAGAGGCTACGTTGGTTTTAAAACCGGCTATTTTTTTACCTTTTTAGTGGCAACTTCTTCTTGTTGGGTGAGGAAATTATCCAAGGCTACCGCCATATTGGGGCTTTTTTCAGAAGGGGCAACAATAGTGGCTGTCAGTCCTTCTTGTCCGCAGGCTCTGAAGGTACCGCTGCCAAAAGTGCCGACCAGGGTGTCTGATTGACCAAAATCAGGATAGGAGTCCAGTAAGCAACGGATACCGCTTGGTGTAAAAAAACAAATGATATCATAGTGCTGATTATCAATTACACTTTTGATGTCATTGGAAACCGTCCGGTACATAAAGCCTAATTCAAAAGAACAATTATTGGTTTTCAACCAGTTGACTATGTCACTATCCTGTTGATTTTCACTACAAACATATAGAAAGCGTTCATTTTCTTTATGTTTGTTAATTACGTCAAAAATGCTCTTATTTGTCCCGTCAGCGCCAAAAAAGACCTTTCTTTTTCTGTATAGGATAAATTTCTGCAGGTATAAAGCAATCGCTTCAGCTACACAAAAATACTTGGTATCCTGGCTGACAGAGATCTTCATTTCTTCACACATACGGAAGAAATGATCAATAGCATTTCTACTGGTGAAAATCACCGCACTGAACTTTGTAATATCGATTTTCTGTTTCCTGAATTCCTTTGCAGATAGCCCTTCCAGTTTTATAAACGGATGAAAAACTAATTCGGCATTGTGTTTTTTCGCCAAATCGTAATAAGGCGATTTCTCACTACTTGGTTTGGGCTGGGTAATGAGTATTCTAGTATTCACCATTGCCGGAATCAAGCTCTTACCTTCACTTTTTACCATAAATTATTATAATGTCGATAGAATAATGGAATAGGAGTCGGTTACACGAACCTTCCTATATTGGTCAATAATACTTTGTAAACAAGTAACAAGGGTATTATTTCAACCGCGCAAAGGTACAAAATAAAGTGGAATGCACTCACCTTGAGCTTGCCTTTAATTAGCAGGAAGGAAGCGATATAGCGATATATTAAAAGAATTGATATTATAACTAAAACAGCCGTTAAGACTTGGCCAAGGGTCTGATCTGTCCCATAACTGATTAAAAGCGTTGCCGGAAGGAGTAGCAAACCAATTATTTTATTGATGGAAAAAACGACCTGATTATAAATTGTGGCAGCAATGGGCGCCCCAAACACCCATCCGGAGAGTAAAATCACCAAATATTTAACAAGATAGACCCCTGTTAATAGGCCAGTGAATAGCAGCCAACTGGACCAAAAATTAGCTCCCGGGATGCCTGGACGTAAAATTTCCGTCAAAAACAGTCCTCCTGTCAGCACAAAAAAAAGATTTAAAAGCAAAGAAGGCAGGATGTTTTGACCGCGTATTTGGTCTGAAACATTGTTTTTTCGGTCATTGGGATGCAGAAAAAACCAGAAAACCTGGTTGAAATACCTGGGGAAAATTACTTTGATGAGTCCCAAAAGAAAAGCAATCCCTAAAAAAGCGTAAAAAAGTAAATCCCGGTCCTTATAATTGTGGAAACTAACCAAGGCACTGGTGTCCCCAGTACTACTACTGTTCTGATAAAAATAATCCGGGAAAAAAATGGTATAATCAGGCTGATTACCCGGATTTAAGGCAGCTTGTTTTGCCAACCTTTCCCTAATGGCATCAGTATGTGCTTTATAAATAGAGTCCTTAAGTGCCTTTAAACGGTCAGCATCCTGCTGTTTTTGGCGGGCAGCTTCCTGTTCTGGACTAAGTTTAATAGGGGAAGTGGAGTCGCCAGAATGATTGGCCTTGGTCGCTACACCTAGTGATGCTTTGCGTTTAAGGCTATCCTGACCAGTAATCCTGGTGGAATCTACCTGTAAGCGACTTGTCTTATTTGTGTTGGTATCTGAAGACAATTTACCTACAGCTGATTTAACGGGTTGCTTTTTGCTAGTATCTCTACCTTTTGTCTGTTGGCTGGATACAGCATGGCCTGCCCGTCCCGAATCCTTGGTAGCGACTTTCTGGCCGGTACTTTGTTTAGGAGCAGTGGTGTCTGAATGACGTTGCTGACCATAAACAGTCAACGAACAACCAACAGCTATTAATATAATCCACAGTTGCTTCATGCTTTGCAAAGTTGCCTAATTTTTAGCTAATCAAAGGGTAATCGACTGGTTTTTTTCGAAGAACGGGCAAAAGCAAAATGATTACAAGGGCAAAATGAACAAAACAGAATTAAAGCAACTACGACTGATCTGGTAACATTGAATTAATCAATGCGTAACCTTGCCATAACACTGCACGCCTATTTTTGCCGCGTAAATAAGCAATTACTTAGATCACTAAACACAAATTACTTGAAATTTAAATTTTCTTTATCCTTATGTTACCTGATGCTGACTTCAATGATGACCTTAGTTATGGTCACAGGTAACTGGCAGCCTGCCCAGGCAAAGCCTGTGGACGACAGCAAAATTCAATTAAACGGCCAGGTGATGGATGAAAAAGGCCTGCCTGTCCAAGGAGCCACCATTAAGATTCTAAATGGGCATTCAGGCGCCGTCAGTGAGTCAGATGGCCAGTTTCAGCTGATGGTCCCCAAGGACTCCTCCTGCACCATTAGTGTGGAGGCGATCGGTTACCAGCCAACAACAAAAATACTTAGACCTTTTCAGCAAAAGGACCAATTGATTAAAATTGAATTAATCGCAAGCTTGAACGACTTAGAAGATGTAAGCGTTTCTGCTGTTAGGCGCAGTAGTGGCAGCCTGGATTTGGTATATGCCCATCAGAAAGCCGCTTCTGCCATCTCTGATGGCATCAGTCAGGACATTATCAAAAATCACCTGATAGAAATATGGGTGATGTCTTAAAAAGAATCAGTGGGGCATCTGTTCAGGATGATAAATTTGTGATTATCCGCGGCCTTAATGAACGCTATAATACTGCCAAGATGAATGGTGCCCTGTTGCCCTCCACAGAACCCGATAAAAAAGCATTTGCCTTTAATATCATTCCAGCATCCCTTATAGATCAAGTTTTGATCTATAAGTCCATGACGCCAGATCTGCCGGCCGACTTTGCAGGGGGCGCCATAGATATTACCACCAAAGATTTTCCGAATAAAAGAGTAAGTGAACTATCGCTTTCCTTAGGTTATCAGGGCAATACCACCTTTAGGGCCTTTAAAAAATCAACCGTAACTGGTAAATATGATTTTACAGGGTATTTCGATGAGCGTCGTAGTCTGCCAGCCGCTTACAACCACTATAAAAGTGATTTTAGCCATCAAGATGATGGTATTAAGATGGCAGTAACTGAAAAATTCTCCAATAATTTTGGCTTTAAGAAGACAGCAAACAGCCTACCAGATATCAGTATTGCCTATACAGGCGGGGATACCAGATATACCAGCAGTGATAAAAAGTTTGGCTATATCTATTCCCTGGGGTATAGCGCTTCCAGAGAAGTACTCACAGGATCGATTAAAGACTATTCGATAGACAAAAGGGAAATCTATAACAGTAGCTCAACGCAGTACGCCTATAAATATGCACATTACGCCTTGTTAAATCTAAGCTATGCCTTTAATAGTCGCAACCGCCTGTTGTTTAAAAACATCTATAACAACCAATTAACCAGTGAGCTAACACAAAGAGCCGGGGCTAATCTGTCCAATGAAATGCCACAGCCATTTATCAGCAGTGCCTCTAAAGCCAACAGAGACGGCCTTGTACAATCTGTTTTGCAAGGCATCCACGATTTTAAAACAAGCCAACAACTAAACTGGAATCTCTCCTATGCAAGAACGTACCATTATAGTCCGGATGAGACCATTCTTACCTTAAATGAAAATGCCCTTGGCGGTTATGAAAGAAAACTCAGTAATGAAAACTCTCCGGCTATCCAAAATGCCGGTAGAGTTTACTCAAGCAACCTGGAGCAGCAATTTGGAGGCAGCCTGGATTACAGTTATAATTTTAAAATGGGTGATAGAAGTCAGCTTATAAAGGCCGGAATGAATACCTATTACCGAAAAAAGGATGTTATTGTGGAAGCCTTGGGTTATGCTACCCTGAACGCCTATGGCACCACTTTGCCGGCAGATCCATCCGACCCCTATAACCTGTTTACCAAAGAGAACATTGAAGCGTTTAAGGTAACGGTTGCCACCATTGGTAACAATTCAACCGATTATCTGGGTAAAGCGTGGAATACAAACGGATTTATTATGTTGGAAAACAAATGGCTGGATAACTGGACCTTAAAATGGGGCGCTAAACTAAGTCATTATAACCAGCAACTGATACCGACCTCTGGTAAGGTCATTGAAAAGAATAATACCGATATCCTACCATCAGCCATTCTGACTTACCGACCCGGAGTGAAGATGAACCTCAGATTGGCGGGTTCGCAATCGGTCAACCGTCCCGAATTCAGAGAATTGGCCGATTATAGTTTATATGATTATAGCAAGGATTTTATCTACAGGGGCAATCCAAATCTGACCCGCAGTAAAATCACCAATCTTGATTTTCGTTATGAGTTCTTTCCCGGGGCTGGAGAGATTTTATCGGCCAGCGTATTCTATAAGCACTTCAAAGATCCGATAGAGCAAATTAACCAGGGGAACGGCATCCTGAACTACCAGAATGCTGATAATGCACAATTATATGGCGCAGAAATAGAAATCAGAAAGAAATTAGACTTTTTAGGCAATCCCTTCTTTAATAAATGGACATTTTATGGCAATGCTACCTATGTTGATGGTGATATCCAATTAAGCGGTGCCAAAGGCAAAAGTCTGATGCAGGGACAATCGCCCTATCTTATTGGTGCGGGCCTAAGTTATACACAGGGAGATTTGGCCTTTAACCTGCTTTATCAAAAAGCAGGACCCAGGTTGGCCTTCAGAGGCCAGGGCGACGGTCAGTTGAATATTTATGAAAAGGGCAGAGATGTAATGGATGCCCAGATCAGCTACCGATTACTAAAATCTAAAAAGCTGGAGCTAAAACTCTCCGTCAAGGATCTACTGGCACAATCCCAGGATTGGTACTATAAGTTTGATGCTAGTACAGGGAATGCGGGCACCGGATATAATCCTAAAACCGATAAGATTACCAGACAGTTTAATCCAGCCAGAGCATTTAATTTATCCATTAAATACCAGTTTTAAATCAACAAACTAAATACTCATTTAAAAGCAGACAAAAATTACCAACAAACACAAATGGCTTAAGAAAAGCAATTTAAAGACAATTAGAACGCAATTTAAATCAAATTAAAAATCATGAAAAAATCACATTTTTCTTTCAAATCATTCAAATCAGTGTGCCTGCTGGGGCTGGCCACAGCGGTGATGGTGATGGCCGCTTCCTGCAGCAAGTCCACTGATGATAGCGGTATTATCCCACCGGTGGATCCATCAAATACCACCGATGTGCGCGGTTCTATTACCAAAGATGTAAGCTGGACCAAAGATAAGGTCTACCGGCTCAGAGGCTACGTATATGTAGAGGCTGGTGCAACATTGACTATTGAACCTGGAACCAAGATTGTTTCAAATAACGACTCTGCTGGTGTCCTGGTGATCTACAAAGGAGCCAAAATTAATGCAAAGGGGACCGCTACAGATCCTATCGTTTTCACCTCAGCGGAGACTAGTCCCAAACCCGGCGATTTGGGGGATTAGTATTAGTGGGCAAAGCCACTGGCAATGGCAATCACGCTAATCTGGAAGGTGGCGTAAATGATGCGCATAAAGATTTGGTGGCACCGATGACGCAGATAACAGTGGGGTCTTACAATATGTCCGGATTGAATATGCAGGTAAGGCCGTTAATCCCGATGATGAAGTCAACGGTTTATCCCTTTATACTGTAGGCAACGGGACCACTATTGATCATATTCAAGTCGTTCGCGGGCTCGATGACGGTTTTGAGTTTTTTGGCGGCAGCGTCAACTGTAAATACCTGATCGCTTATAACTGCGCCGATGACGACTTTGACATGGATGACGGTTTTCACGGTAAGGTCCAGTACGGACTCTCCATCAAGGATCCTGCCTTTACAGACAGCAAAGGAACGACCGGCGATCTTTCCAATAACTTCGAAATCGATAATACCAATGGAAAAATACCTTTCAGCACGACGCCCATGACAACACCAATATTGTCCAATTTTACAGCGATAGGGCCCAATGACGCTGCTGGAACTTCCACGGATTTTGGCTATGGTATGCGCTTTAGAAGAGGCTCAAAAGTAACGCTGGCTAATTCTATCGTTTTGGGTAGTCAAAAAGGTGGGTTGATCATTGAAGATGACCAGACACAGACAAACTATAAGTCCGGTGACTCCAGGTTTTATAACAGCCTGATACAGGCCGTTACCAAACCGTTTCTGGTACTCGGAAAAGATTCCACGATTTTAAATACAGCTGCCCTCACTAACCTGACATTGGGATCTAATCTTTCCCAGTTGTTAAGCAGTGCAACGGATGCAGGCCTTAATGATCCCTTTAATAATCAGGCACCGAATCTTAAGCCCAAAGATGGTTCCAAGGCACTTACGACTGCCGGTAAATTTGATGTCAATGGACTGGACAATGGTTTCTTTGATAAAACAACTTTTATCGGTGCAATGGACGCTAGTAATGACTGGACCAGCGGTTGGGCTGTTTGGGGAAAATAATCAACGGCTTAGCAGCAGCAGTAGTATTAAGTATAAAAGTTATCGCAGACTGATTTTGTATAATGCCTTAGTGATCAGGTTTGTCAGGAGATCCCTTGATACAAAATATAATATGTATCCATCGGGTCTCCTTTTTTTGAATCCAGCTTTGGCAATTGCCGGCGTCCGGGAAGAAGATAATAGGGTAATAGGCTATAGGCCTACTGTCCGGGCCGTCCAACACCCCTAACAATAAAGCCCACTGAGTAATTATCTACTCAGTGGGCTTTAAATTTAATAAGAGATATCAGCTAAATACTTTTTGCTGATTGATAGGATTATTTTCTGACAGTTACCAGGTTGTTTCAAACAACCAAAGAGAAAAAATGAAGCTTAGGACTTATTTACCTTGCTGCTTTGCCTCCTGGGCTGCATCTGCTTTCATTTGATCATTTGCGGTAATCAAAAATTCAACTCTACGATTTTGTGCACGGCCATCTTCTGTATTGTTATCGTATTTAGGCACTGTTTCTCCAAAACCTTTTACAGTTAGCCTGGAGCTATTAATGCCGTTTGCCTTCAGGTAATCAGCTACAGAGGTCGCCCTTTTAACGGATAGTGTCATATTATAACTTGCTGCCCCAGTATTATCCGTATGACCTTGTACTTCAAGGTTGGTCTCTGGGTATTTGTTCAAAATAGTAATAAGATTATTCAGCGTATTTCTGGAAGCGTCCGTTAAATTGGACTGATCAAAGCCAAAGAGTACTTTACTATTAAATTCCACAACAATCCCTTCTTCCACACGTTGCACTTTAGCGTCCGGGATCTGTTCTTTAATATCTTCTGCTTGTTTGTCCATTTTTTTGCCAATCACATAACCGGCACCACCGCCTACTGCTGCACCGATAATAGATCCCAGGGCAGTATTACCTGTGATTTTTCCGATAACGCCACCAGCAACTGCACCACCTGCTACACCTATGGCAGCGCCGCGTTCACTTTTATTGGCGTTTTGTATGCATTACAAGAGGTTAACATGACGGCACCCAAAGCGAGTGCAAAAATTGAGACTTTTAGCTTTTTCATTATTATTTGGTTTTAAAGTTCAAAATATGCTATAATTATGCCATTCTTTCGATGCCAAAAAACTGGTTACGTTTAACGACTGATAATTAAAAGCTTAAATAATTGATTAAAATTAAATGTTAAGGTAATTCATGAGTGCTTCATAATTTCTGCGAAGTTCATTTTCATATAGTTCATTGCCCCAAAAATGCACAACATTGTATTCATATCGTTGTAGTGTACTGATAATATCGGAAACTTCCATCCGGTCCAGACGTATATTGACCCAAAATAAATCCGTTTCTGGCTCACTGTAAGTGTTGAGTTGTGTAATATTGGCATCACCGGATTCAATTAATCTTGTCAGGGCTGAAAGTGAATAATCCAGTTTCTTCATCTGGATGGTAATAATAGCCCCTCCAGATTTATGCACATCCATTAGGAGTGCCAGTCCCGTTAATAAGGATTCGTAAGTAATGATGCCCAAATATTGCTGCTCAATACTTGTTACAGGCAGCAGTGCAGTGCCAGCCTGAGTCATGGTATTTAAGGCAATATAGATATGCTGACTGCCATTAATAAAAATTGATCTGACCGGAACAGCGTCCAGGGCAGTCTTTTCATCCAATGCTTCCAATACCTCCAGGGAAATAAGCCCTAAAAGCTGATCATCCTGTAATAAAGGCGCAAATGACAAGTTATGGTCGTCAAATACCTGCATGGCATCCGCAACCGTCAAGTGGGTTGACAGTGTAGGAAAATCAGGTACTATGAGCTGTTCGCATAACATGATAATTATTCTTTATTTTGCTTCGGACCTATGCTTTTTTAAGAACGCTTCTAATAATACATTAAATTCTGCCGGTACCTCCATCATTGGCGCATGGCCACATTTGTCGATAAAATGCAACTCAGAATTCGGGATTAGTTTATGAAACTCTTCTGCCACAAATGGTGGCGTCACCTGGTCATTTTTTCCCCAGATCAATAAAGTAGGCTGTTGGATACCATTTAGTTCCTGGCCAAGATTATTTCGAATAGCACTTTTAGCCAACGCAATGATTTTGATGACTTTAAGGCGATTATTGGTGATTTCAAAGACTTCATTAACAAGTTCTTCTGTCGCCATTTTTGGATCATAGAAGGTGAATTCTGTCTTTTTACGGATATAATCTCTGTCTCCTCTTTTGGGATAAGTGTCTCCCATACCGTTTTCAAAAAGGCCGGAACTTCCAGTCAAAATGAGGGTTTTGATCCGCTCTGGATGTTTGAGTACCTGAACCAGTGCAACATGGCCGCCCAGAGAGTTCCCTAAAAGGTGCATATCGCTGATATCCAACTTTTCAAAAAAACGGTTGACATATTTTTGCAGGCCACCAACCGTGGTACTTAACAGATCTAATGAAAAAAGCGGCAATAAAGGTACAATAACCCGATGGGTATCCTTAAATCGATCAATCAGATCCTCAAAATTGCTCAGTGCGCCGAACAAACCGTGAAATAAAACCAGGGGTTCTCCCTCGCCTACATCAATATATTGAAACTTATCTAATTGTTTTACTTCGTAACTCATATTATAATATCTGTACAGGTATTTCTTACTTACAAATAAACATAATTCAAATGAGAAAATATTATTTTTTTTAGCACATGATCCAGGATATAGTCAAAATGGCCCCTGATTTTGATTATATTTACGATCGTTTAACGCCAGATTAGTTGCCCACGGCAGGCAATCTGGCAGCCATTTCTGCAAAAAAATCACTCAAGTGTTTAAACATGTCTTTAAACCAGGGTATAACCGCCCCAAATGATCAATGACCCAGGGACCCAGATTATGAAAATAAGGATAGGTTACCGATGCCTTAATCGTCTCAGGGCCTGTAAGTCCCATTTTAGTCGTATAGAATAACAATACACTATATATCGTAAAATAAACCAATGCATACAAAATAATGCCACAAATGCGGTTGATCCAGCCCAGAAGGACTGCCTGGATTAATTTCTCGATCATCCTGGCCACTAGTTTAATGACCACAATTACCAATACCAGAACAATCACAAAAGATAAAAACGAAAGCCATTTACCATGCATGGACTGGCTGGTCAGATAGCCAGCCACGACCACAGAAAGTTTCATAGCCGCTGCAATACCAATAATCAGGGCTACGTAAGAAAATGCGGCCAGAATGGCCCCCTTGCTATAGCCCTTAATGATTGCCAGCACCAGTAATACCCCTGCTATCAGATCAAGGATCATTTATTAAGTAATGCTTTCACCTGTGTAGAAATCGCTTTACCGTCTGCTTTACCAGCGAGTTGCTTGGTGGCCACTCCCATAACCTTACCCATATCTGCAGGGCTGGAGGCGCCGGTTTGTTGGATAATCTGCTGAATAATCTCTTTTAATTTATCTTCAGAGAGTTGTTCAGGCAAGAACTGCTCAATGACCAGCAGCTCTGCCTTTTCCTTCGCAGCCAAATCTGCTCTGCCTTGCTGTTCAAAGATCTCTAATGAATCCTTGCGCTGTTTGGCCATCTTCTGTAAAAGTTTAAGTTCGCCGTCTTCGGTAATTACTCCGCCTGCGCCTGATTCTGTTTTTGCTTTGATGATTTCTGCCTTGATGGCTCTTAAGCTACGCAGGGCGTCTTCATTTTTTGTCTTCATGGCCTCCTTGAGGCGTGTCATAATTTCTTGTTCTAAACTCATGTTCTAAACGTATTTATTTAAATTAGGTCGTTAGCTATAAGGCTAAACTACTCTTTTGCATCAATTTTATTTTGTTCCAGCTGTAATTTGCGGAATTTTTGGTAAAAATCCTTGGCGAAACCTTTCATATCATCCACCAGCTCCTGCTGATTAACGGATCTGGCTAATGTGTCACCCATCGTCATCAGGGTCTGGTAAAAGAAATCTGCCATTTCATCCACCATCATATCCTTGGTCCATAAATCAATTCTGAGTGCACTTTTATCTGCAGCGTCCCAGAATGCCAGTAACATTGCCCTTGCTTTTTGTTGTTGCTTTTCCCGGTCAGTGGTACTCCAGTAAATATTTTCAGGAACACGGTCCTTATCTAATTCAACATCTATCTGAATAGTTGATTTAATCATGGATTGTCTTTTATGTTATTATAAATAGGCCGCACAAAGGTAATTTTATTATTACAATTTGCGGCTTAAACTGTTAGAATGTCTATGTAAGGCCGATAGAAAGCTTTTGGTCCAACTGGCTTACCTTTAAACCAAAATTGAATCTATATGTCCAGAATTGAAACAAGTGAGTATAGCTCCCACTTTGAGCCTTATGTCTCGCTAACGCGTGGAGAAACGGTCAATGAGCTCATTTCGAACCATAGTCCTTATTTAATGGATTTTATTGAAAGGATACCTGATGAAAAATCATCTTTCAGCTACGCACTTGGTAAATGGAATGTTAAAGAAGTGCTGCAGCATATTATTGATATGGAAAGGGTTTTTGCCTACCGGGCGCTAAGCATTGCCAGGGGAGTCAAGGAGGATCTACCAGGCGTCGACCAAGATCAGTTTGCCAGTTTTCAAAGGTCTAAATACCGGGCATTCAGTGATTTACAGGAAGAGTTTTTGGCCATGCAGGCTGATTACAATATTCTTTTCCGCTCTTTTGATAAGGAGGCGTTGATGAATACTGGACTGGTTGCAGGGAACAAAACAACCTGCCGAAGTTGGATATTTATCAGCTTTGGCCATACACTATACCATATAAAATTATTGAAAGATCGTTATGGAATAGTTGGCTGATCAATGTTCCAGCGGATTTTAAATGAGTGTCAGGCGGTGTTATAAATGTTAAAATAAAGCCAAAGTCGTGAATTATTTTTGTTACGCAAACGTTTGAGTCGTCATTTGTGCATAAATTGTTACTATCCTAATGGGGATTCATATTATATTTATGAAAACTTTTTTAACAGAGAATAGGGCCAATGCTTATTTGAATTTAAAACTTTCTTAAATGAGTGTCAAAAACAGTATCCGCTTTGTGGAATATTCGAGTGTGTTCGTATTGTGTGCATTTTTATTAATGGTACTATCCTTAGTAGGTACTGATGATACGCAGATACATGTTAATTTTTATCTTTTAGGTGTTTCCGCCATTTTGTTTCTGGTTTACATCTTTAAGGATAAAATCATCTATTCCCGTATTAAACATTCCAGATATAAGAACCTCTTTTGGCAAGTATTGGAAAAGATTCATCTTTCAGAAAATATTCTGATGGAACAGCCGGCGGAAAGAGCCGTTCCCAAAGCGCAAAAACAGAACCAGGTGGATAGCTTTATTCGGGAGAATGGACTCAATACCAAAATAGGGACCAGAAGGACCCATGATTATATCATCTGGGCGACCGTTGGGGTCTATTTATTGGGCGTATACGCCGCCAATTTGCTTTTATCACTCAATGCCAGTGATACTGCCCTAATTGCAATTTTGGGTCTGATGTGTATTTCTTTTGGGTACTTATTTGGTAATTATAATTTTTTCCGCAGTGGCGGTATCGCCATGGAATTTACGCCAGAGGCTTTAATTGTACAGGATAATAGTCTTGGCTGGGATAAGATTATAGATTGGCAATATAATCGCAGAGATTCCACCAATAATTCTAGTGTAACCATATTTTACTATAACACCTTTTTGGAGGTGCAGTCTTTAAGAATTGAGCTTTTTCAATTAAATATCCGCAAAATTGATCTGGTTCTTTTACTTTCCCATTTTAAAGAAACTTATGGCAAAAATATTTATTGAAGTTTTTTATGATTTTCGGGTTTCAATGCTTCCAAATGCTCCTTTAAGGGAGCATTTTTTTTGAGAAAACCTTTAAAATAAGGAAAAAATCCCATATTAGCAAAAAGTAGGCCATTTTTTAAAATAAAACAATTTATTTAGAAAATTAGCCATAAATCATTGTAATTTTGGAATAGGTTTTATGAAACTGACCTTATTATTGAAGCAAACAACATTGTTATGGCACTGAGTCAAACCATACAGCAAAAGCTCATGCAGAAGCTGTCACCACAACAAATTCAGCTAATGAAATTGTTGCAAATTCCGACAGCAAATCTGGAAGAGCGCATAAAAGAAGAGTTGGAAGAAAATCCGGCACTGGAAGAAAGTAATGAAGAAGACGCGCAAGATGATTTAGAATTGCCTGCAGAAGAATATGATGCACAGCAAGAAGATGAATTTGAGCCTGATGGAAGTGAACAGGAATATGAGAATATTGATATTTCTGAATATGTGAGTGAAGGGGATGATGAGATTGCTGATTATAAACTTCGTTCAGATGGTTATCAGGAAGCAGAGGATAAGCAGAATATTCCCTTTAAGGTAGAAAGTAGCCTCCATGAAACCTTAAAAACACAGTTAGGTATGCTGTCCTTGTCGGATAAGGAATCTGTAATAGCTGAACAAATTATAGGTAGTATTGACGATGATGGCTACCTCAGAAGGGAGCTAGCTTCCATCGTTAATGACCTGGCTTTCAGGCAGAATATAGATTCTAATGAACAGGAGGTGGAACTTATCATTGAAAAAATCCAACAATTTGATCCTGCGGGTATCTGTGCACGGGATTTACAGGAATGTCTATTACTTCAACTGGGCAGGTTAGGCCCAGATGCAGAAGCGCCTGCCCAGGTGGCCATCCGGATATTGACCAGATATTTTGATGAGTTTACTAAAAAACATTATGAGAAGATCCAAAGAGGCCTTGGTATCACCGAACAGCAGCTTAAATCTGCTATAGGGGCTATTATTCGGCTTAACCCCAAACCAGGTGGGGGGTAGGTGAGGTAAACAAAGCTATGAGTTATATTGTACCTGACTTTTTCATATTTAATAATAATGGAGAACTGGAACTATCCCTGAATGCGAAGAATGCACCTGATCTGCGTATCAGCGATGGATATAGAGACATGCTTCGAGATTATGATAAAGGGGATAAGAAGGACAAAAGACAAAAGGAAGCCATCTTGTTTATCAAACAAAAAATTGATTCTGCCAAATGGTTTATTGATATGATCAAACAGCGTCAGCATACTTTGCTGAGTACGATGGGTGCGATTATGGAATATCAGGAAGAATTTTTCATGACTGGTGACGAGACTACTTTAAAGCCAATGATTCTCAAAGATATCGCAGAGATGATTGATCTGGATATCTCCACGGTAAGCCGGGTTGCCAATAGTAAGTTTGTTCAGACTGAATTCGGGACCTATCGACTGAAGTTCTTCTTCAGCGAGTCGTTAAGCACGGAAAGCGGTGAGGAAGTATCTACACGTGAGGTGAAAAAGATTTTGAGTGATGTCATAGAAGGAGAGGATAAACAAAAACCATTCAGTGATGAGAAATTAACCGAGATTTTACAAGAAAAAGGCTATAATATTGCACGCAGGACCGTGGCTAAATACAGAGAGCAATTAAATATTCCAGTGGCCCGGTTAAGAATTCAATTATAGATATGGCGGAAAATGTAATCCAGCGGCAGTCTGCAGTTATTAGAATATTGGCAAAAGTATTGTCTTATGTGTTTCATCCATTGTTTATACCTACCTATATATTCCTTTGGATGGTAAAAAGGTTTCCCTATGAATTTATTGGCCTGGAAGGCCATGAACTTACCCTTAGGGAAATCGGTGTTTTTATGACAACCGCATTTTTTCCGGCCTTTACTGTTTTTCTTCTCTGGAAATTGGGTTTTGCTAAAAGTATGCATCTTAGAAACCAGAAAGAAAGGATTATTCCTTATATCGCCACTATGATATTTTATTGGTGGATGTGGTATCTCAGCAGAAATTTTACAGATCAAGCTTCTGCGCTTAAATTCTTCTATTTTGGGATTTTTTTGGCGACTGTACCCGGTTTGATCCTAAATAACTTTGTCAAGATTAGTATGCATGCCATGGGGGTAGGTGGCGCCTTAGCTGGGGTGATCCTTACCTATTTATTATATCAAAATAATTACGGACTGGATATTACAGTCATAACTTTAATTGCCGGGATTGTGTGTTCTGCACGAATGGCACTTAGTGAACATAGTTTATTTGAGATTAATCTTGGGCTTGTTATTGGAATTCTGTGCCAGTTTATAGGATATTGGGTAATGATGTAGAAATTTTAGATCATATCTATTTAATATTATGTATTGGCAAACAGTTGATAATCAAATACTTGAATAATTATAAATCAATTTCAAAAAATTTGTACCCCTATAATTGATATTTTAAATTCTGAAATCCACATCCGCCTGCTTTTTTAGACGGCTGGTTTGGGTTTATGATATGCAGATCGATTTTTGATAAACTCTTCTGCTGATACTTCAATAATTTTATTATCCTTCATAATAATAAGCGGACTCTTCTTTTGTTTTTTAAATTCCAAAAGTCTTTGAAAAGCTAATTCAAGTCCGCGTTGAAGTTTTTGTTGTAAATCTTCGCTTGTATTATTATCCATATTATTGTATTATTAAATTATAAATTTCTTTATTTAAAATCTTCAAAGAACCCTTGAATTCTTTTTCTGCTACCATCTCATTGTTCCCATCTGTATTGTCATATATGAATGCTTGATCGACAATTGGTAAATACAATTTGTTTAAGTTTTTAATGCCTCTTAGATATCTTCTTTTAATAACTTCTGGCTCTATAAAGTGACCTCCTTCAGTAACTCTGTTATTGACTCGTTTGATAGCTAAATCCACAGAATGTAACCAAAAGAATAATAAAATTACAGTATAACCTTTTTCTTTAGCCTCCAATATTTTACTTTTATAACTTCTTGTTGCTAAAGTGGTCTCAAAAGCGAAATTTTCATTGTCCGCAATAAGTTCGTTTATTCTGTTCAACATGATTCGTCCCGCCTCTACAGCAACCTTTTCAGGCTGAAAAGGAGAGAGGCCACGAGCTATTTCATCTGCATTGATAAATTCTTTACAGTCTAAAATATCAGGTAATATAGTAAAGGATGCGGTTGTTTTGCCCGCACCATTACAGCCTGCTATCACATAAATTTTTTTATTATCCATTTACTTGGCAAATTTAGTAAATATAGTTGGCACTTATTGTAGCAAAAATGGTATATAGTTTTAGTTGTTTTTTAGAAATATGTTTAGTGTCTTTAGCTTATTAATTTAAGGTTATTTTCGTTTTTACTAAATAATTTGTAATTATTTTTACACCTAATTTACACCAGTATCCTTGTATAATTGTGATAATCAATATAGTTGAACATACTGTATTGGCAAATAAGATAGAAAATATTATCTCGATAATAAAATTGGTTTGAATTATTTTAGTACCTTTGTACTGATTTTGGCCAGTACAAATATTAATATTTAGTAAGTTCCTCTACACCTACATTTGTTTTTATAATTTATTGTATTTTTTATTGGCTAATGTTAAGTCCTAATAAATCCAGATTGAGTTTATTCATTCTTTTTACTTGTTATTTTATAAATATGAAAGAAAAGCGTCGGGAGGTTTATTCGCCTAAGGATTATAATCATTTAAAACAACAAATAGGAAATCTATTTAATGAGGGTCGGTCAAATGCCGGGTATGCAGTGAATAGTATTTTAGTTCAAACATATTGGCATATAGGACAACATATTGTTGAATTTGAACAAAGTGGTAAGGTTAAATCAGAATATGGAAGTTTATTACTGGAAAGACTTTCTACGGACTTAAAACAAGAGTATGGAAAGGGATTTAGTCGCTCCAATTTAACATATATGCGTAAATTTTATTTGTCTTTCCCAATTTGTGAGACGGTGTCTCACAAATTAAGTTGGAGTCATTATTTCGAAATTTTAAAGTCTGAGCACAATTTAGAAATTGAGTTTTATACAAAACAATGTGAAAAAGAAAATTGGAGTGTTAGAGAGTTAAAACGTCAGATGAAATCTATGCTATTTCATAGGGTTGCTTTGAGCAAGGATAAGGAGGGCGTATTAGCAATTGCTAACAAAGGTGCTGAAATTAACCAGCCATCAGATATAATTAAACAACCTTATGTTTTTGAATTTGTTGGCATTCCTGAAAAACATCGATTTCTAGAAAGTGAATTAGAAGAAAAATTAATATCTAATCTCGAAGCATTTTTGCTTGAACTTGGGAAGGGCTTCGCATTTATAGGGAGACAATATAGAATAACGTTATCAAATCGCAATTTTTACGTCGACCTTGTTTTTTATCATTATAAATTGAAATGCTTCGTGCTTATAGATTTGAAGCGTGGCGAAATTGAGTACAATGATATTGGCCAGATGAATATGTACCTAAATTATTTCAAAAAAGAGGAAAACTCTCAAGACGATAATCCCCCAATTGGAATTGTTTTAGGTGCATTTAAAGATCATATATTGGTAGAATATGCTACTGAAATATCAATAATCATTTATTTGTAAGTAAATACCAGCTTTTTTTGCCAGATAAGGAACAATTGGCTAGAGAACTTGAAAAGCTCCTTAGTGACGAAGACTAATTAATGGCTCCAAGTTCGTAATTCAACTGAATTTAATTGGAGCGCATTGCGTTCACAATTCAATTCAGTTGAACATTGAGATTCGCTACACACTGTGTAGCAAATTATAGTGGAGCTATAACTAGCTGATTATGGTGGTTGATGGCCTAACTCCCCGTCAATTTTATCTATATGTCGCTGATGTCCAATATAGGAGTGAGGAGGCAAAAGAGAGGAAAATAGTGCAGATGTACTTGCCGATTCGGCGCAATGGCAGTTTGTCGAAAATGGTGCATTGTTGCTTATCCGCTATATATGTGGTTGCTTACAAAGCGTGCCTTATATTGTTAGTCATTTATGCTATAAAATGTAGTGTATTGTATGAAAAAGCAAAAATAGTTAAAAACATTTTTACACCTAATTTACAGCAGTGTCTTCATTTAATATTGATAATCAATTTAGCTTAACTTACTGTATTAGTAAATAGGAACGAAAGAGTATAACAAAGGAAAATAAGGGAAAACATAATATTACAGTAATATTCAATAATTGTATTGTATGTTTAGCTTTGTATTTATATAAATTTTAAGAGATGGATAATCATTTTTCTGAAGTGATTGATTTAATCAAACGAGCAATGATAAAGGCCGTAAGGTCGCTAAACACTGAGCTTATAAATTTATAATGGAGTGTTTGGGAATACAATTTTAATAAAGTTCAAAATACAGAATGGGGCTTTGTCTGTTGTAGGTGATTTGGCGCAATATATTCAAAGTAATGAACCTGGCATTAAGGGGTTTTCTGATTAGAATATGTGGAGGGTGAAGCAATTTCATGAGTCTTATAAAGATGTACCGAAACTCTCGGCGATGCTGAGAGAAATTAGTTGGACGCATAATTTAACAATATTCTCACGTTGTAAAACTATTGAAGAGAAAGAATTTACATTTGTGGTTATGCATAAAAGAAAATTATAGTTATCGTGAGTTGGAGTGACAAATTTCATCGAGTTTGTTTGAATGGGTAATTACCTTCCTTTAAAACTCTCAACACCGTTGAGAGTTTTAAAGGAAGGTTTAACTAATTCGTTTGTAGATAGTTATGTGTTTGGATTTATGATTTACCTGAACCATATGATGAGCAAGACCTTCAAAAAGGCTTAGTAGGGCAAATGAAAATGTTTATCCTTGAATTGTGGAAAGATTTTATTTTTATGGTAGAGAAATAGCGTGTACAGGTCGGCAAAAAAGACTTTTTTATCGATTTGCTATTTTTTCATAGAGATTTACAATATTTAGTCGCTTTTGAATTATTATATTGTGCAATACATAATAATTCAAAAGCGATTTCCCTTTTTACTAAAGAAATATGGCGGTTACTGGGCCTTATTTCTTTGATTTATGCTCCCGGGTCCTTTTGTAAACTTTAATGGCGATGACTAGCAGAAGAATCAATAGGACCAGTCCACCCAAACCATAAAGAAGACTTATTGCACTTTTTACGGTCGCTAAAAATACAATGGCAAATAGAAATACCGTGGCCACTTCATTATAAAAGCGCAATTGATTTCCAGAATATTTAAAGATTCCTTTTCGCTGCTGTTTAAATATTTTACCCAAGGACAAAAAATAGAGGTAAAGCAGAATGACAAAGCACAGTTTGATTAAAAGCCACCTGCCTGTGCTATCAAAAAGATGATATTCCCAATGCCCTAAATGCAATAACAAAGACCCAAATATTAATGTAATAATTGCCGAAGGGACTGTTATACCAAACCAAAGCCGCTTCATCATCAATAAATACTGTTTACTCAGCGCTTTTTTGACTGCTTCATCAGCAGTCTGCTGGGCTTCAGCATTATAGATCAGTAGCCGCGGGAAATAAAAAAGTCCTGCGAACCAGGTGACGATGAAAATAATATGTAAGGCCTTGATATAATAATACATAGGCTAAAATTACAGATAATGATCTTATTTAACTTCATTGATAATCCCTGCAAGTGCTTCCACCCACAGGGGTTGAATATTCATACAAGGTATATAACGGTAACTTTCACCTCCACTATTCAGGAAGTCTTCTTTACCACGAATTTCAATCTCTTCAAGTGTTTCAAGGCAATCACTAACAAAAGATGGACTGACTACCAGTAATTTTTTAACACCCTCTGCAGGTAATTGTGGTAACCTAACCTGCGTATTGGGTTGTAACCAAGGATCTCTGCCCAATCTGGATTGATAGCTTTGTTGCCATTTGCTTTTGGGGAGCCCCAGTTTTTTGGTAACCAATTCACTGGTCATGGTTACCTGATGCCTGTAACAGGTTTTATGACATATGGATTTGGTAAAGCAGCAATTGTCCGACTGCATACAATGATTGCCAGTGGGATCCGTTTTCAAAACATGCCTTTCAGGGATGCCATGATAACTAAACAGCAACTGGTCAAAATCTTCCTGCAGGTAGGGCCTGATACTTTCCGCTAATGCATTGATATAGGCCGGATGATTATAAAATGGTGGGGTGGTTTTAAGGGCAAAACGGTAGCCTAGCGCTTTATGGGCCTTGGTCATATAGTCTACGGCAGTTTCAAAACTGCTCATGGCATAGTGAGGATACAAGGGGACTAAGATAACTTCTTCTAAGTCAGGATTATCCGCTAAGAGTGCTTCATAGGCAGCCTTCGGATATGGATTGCCATAGCGCATAGAGATAGACATAGGATCCATTATCTTTTCTGCTAAGGCATTTTTCAATCTGTTTGTAATCACAATAAGAGGAGAACCTTCCGGCCACCAAATTTTCCTGTAAGCCTCGGCAGATTTAGGTGATCTGAAAGGCACTATCAGACCTTTAACCAAAATGGAACGCAGTAGCCAGGGTTTATCGATCACTTTTTCATCCATTAAAAACTGTGTCAGGTATTTTCTCAGGTCCGGTAAGCTTGTAGAATCCGGAGAACCCAGATTCATTAATATAATGCCACGTTTTGCCATGTCAAATTTGAATAATTGAGTGCAAAATTAGTCAATAAACGTTAATTATATGGTTGCACAGCCGCTATAAAAGCTTAGAAAAGGATAAAATGTCCTCATTATTGCTAAAAAACGGCCTTAAATGACAAACCATTGACAATATGAAAGCATAATTGTTTTCAGAATAAGAAAGTCTTTTAATTTCCCTATAAAATTTTGGGACCTATTTAATTGAAAATGGAATTCGCACCTATTTTCAGGCTTAAGCCGATTTATAGAGCTGAGAAACAGCAGTGGTTCTTGCAAGGTCAGTTAGATTTCTGTAATTTGCAGGCTTATGGAACATGATAGCAGCAATAAGGCCTTTGAGCAAGCCGTTTCTTTTGTGAATTTTACCCGGAGTCCTCTTTTTTTGACAGGAAAGGCTGGCACTGGTAAGACCACCTTTTTGCGCTATATAAAACAGCATTGTCCCAAAAAGATGGTGGTGCTAGCGCCAACTGGAGTGGCCGCTATCAATGCAGGAGGTGTTACTATCCATTCCTTTTTTCAATTACCCTTCGGCATTTTTGCCCCTACCTCAGAACACGTTTGGGGGTGAGCGAGAATCAGGCGCTTTATAATAAGCATCAGTTACTGCATAAACTCAAGCTAAATAGTGCTAAAAGAAGCATTATGGAAGAGCTGGAGCTCCTGATTATAGATGAAGTTTCCATGGTTAGAGCCGATCTTTTGGATGCCATTAGCGAAGTTTTGAAGTGGGTGAGGAGAAATTCTAAGCCCTTTGGAGGTGTTCAAATGCTTTTTATAGGGGATTTATTCCAGCTGCCACCGGTTGTCCGTAATGAGGATATGACGACATTGAATCAGTTTTATGACAGCCCATTCTTTTTTGATGCCCATTCTCTTAAAGATTCGCCTCCGGTCTTTTTAGAGCTGAAAAAGATTTACCGTCAAAGTAATCAGGAGTTTATTCATTTATTGAATCAGATTCGTAATAGCAAAGTCAGTCAGGAAGAACTCTGGCAGCTTAATAGTTATTACCATCCAGAATTTGAGCCCAGGGAGGATGAAGGCTATATTACGCTTACCTCTCATAATGCGATTGCTGACCAAATTAATCAAAAGGCCCTTAAAGCCCTGCCAGGCAAATCCTATTACTTTCGGGCTATTGTAGAAGGTGATTTTCCGGAAAAAGCCTTTCCTGCAGAAAAAGATATAGAACTTAAAGTCGGCGCTCAGATCATGTTCATTAAAAATGACAAGGGGGAAGAACGCCGGTTTTATAATGGCAAAATTGGTGTCGTCGCTCAAATAGACATCAATCAGGAAATCAAAATCCAATTCAAGGATGAAAAAGATCTACTGACCTTAGAAAGGGAATTATGGCAGAACCTTCGTTATGAATACGATGGTGAAAAAGATCAGATTGATGAACAAGAAGTCGGCAGTTTCAGTCAATTACCCATCAGGCTTGCCTGGGCAATTACTGTGCATAAAAGTCAAGGCTTAACATTTGACAAGGCGGTCATAGATGCGGGCGCATCTTTTGCGCCTGGACAAGTATATGTTGCCCTAAGTAGATTGAGGAGTCTGGAAGGGCTAGTACTCAGAAGTCGGATAATGGCATCTTCAATCCGAACTGACCCTTCCGTAATGGAATATTATGATATAGCCCAAGATGAAAATCAACTAGGTCAACAATTGCAGCATTTGCAAAGGCAATACATATATACGTTAATATTGGAGGCTTTCGATTGGAACCGCTTGGATCATCAAATTGAAGCCTATATTAAGGAAAACGAACAAAAACTTTTCAGTGCTCATCAGGATTTACTGGATAAGATGAAAGAAATTTACGGGCAGATTCGCCAGCAAAGAGCAACCTCTGAAAAGTTTAATTCTCAATTAACCCAACTATTGGATTCTGCTGATAATGAGAGCTTTGAAAAGCTGCATCAAAGAACAAGGGCAGCCTGCGGTTGGTTTACGGACGCCCTGGCTAAGGAGGTTATTGAACCGCTTAAAGAACAGTTTAAAAAACTGAAAAGCATCAAAAAAACGGCTGCTATCCAGAAAAAAATAATCGGCCTGATCTTACCATTAGAACGAAAAGTAGCACAAATTAATCAGGTTATCCAACTTACAGAGTCTATGTGTAAGTCGCAGGCTGTGACTGATTGGTTATCTTCCGTTACCGGTTTACACCGGATCAATGTAACCGAAGCCACCAAAAAATTAAAACCAGAAAGCAAACCACCCGTAGGGAGCTCAAAAAAATGTCCCTTACCCTTCTTAAAGAAGGAATGACCATTGAGCAGATTGCCGAGTCAAGAAATTTGGTGGTTAGCACTATTGAAAGCCATTTAATCTCTTTTTTGGAAACAAAAGAAGTTGACATCTCGCTTTTTGTAACAAAAAAGGAGCGAAAATATATTGAAGAACTCATCTATAGTAACCCGGAAGCAAAAGCCGGTGAAATAAGGGTGATTAGTGGAGAATCGGTCAGTTTTACTCAGATTCGGGCAGTTGCCACTGATTTGGGCATTCGTTTGCCGTTGAAACCTGCGGATGAAACAGGAGATTTGGTTTTTGGCAGTTCGGTTGATCCGGATGTCAATCCGATTGCAGGTTAGGTCAGGGGAATAAAGTAGTAATTTAGCTACAATATAGTGTCATTAAGTTGTACATATTATTAAAATTGGGTCCTCAAAGCTTTGTTTCGTTTTATAGAAATGCACGGCTAAGGTCGTTATGTAATCAGCCTATGACCTGCTTTGGCCCCAAGAATTAAGAAATGCGCGGCGCAAAAATACATATTTGATGTTCAATCTAATTTGGCATGATTGAATAAATTGTAACTCCCTATAGGTCTTTGTAGCTGAATAGCTACAAAGGCCTATAGGGAGTTACAATACTTTTGTCCAAGTCTTAAGTCATTTAAAGGTAGAGTTGTAATAATTACGGTTCCAAAATGACTTCAGGTAAAAGGGTGAGAAAGAATTACATGTTCAAAATTGTAGGGGTTTAGTTGTTATGGGTAGACAAACTGATCCTGAAGTCAATTAATTATAAACGGATAAAACTAATTAATGAGTTGTGATGGCCTATTAAGCTGACGTGCCATTAAGCGCGTGAAACCGTGAAGAAGGCAAGCAATTTAAAAAGATGGATAATTGCCGTTAAAGTAGTTATTTAGTAATCGGTTGAAAATCAACATGAATTATGAGAATGCAATCATGGCGTTTAAGTTGATCAAATTGAGCTATTCCTGGCCAAAGAGATATGCCAAATGGAACTGTTCTCATAGAATGGTGGGTTGAATTAAGGGGCAACCCACCATTTACAAATCGAAAAACCACATGAAAAACTAATTGTTTCAAGGATACGCTTAACTTAGTGCCCCATTCGGTAACGTTGGGATGATGCTCTTGAGATTATGAGAACTAGAGAATTTTTTAATTATTAAATTAATATTACAAGATCATGTCCTTTACGGTTTTAATTGCTGATGACCATTTTCCAGTTCGTTTTGGATTGGAACTTTTAACAAAAGAAACACTGGGTGCAAATACAAAAATTGACTTCGCTAGTGATTTTATAGGTATTTTAGAAAAAATAAAGACCCAGGCTTATGATTTGCTGATTAGCGATATTATGATGCCTGGAATGGATTGTATGTCAATGATGCAAGAAGCATTGTCCTTGCGGCCTAATTTAAAAATACTTTTTGTCAGCGTTAACCCTAAAGAGATTTTTGCCCTAAGATATATGAATGCGGGAGCCTATGGTTATGTGTGCAAAAGCGATTCTGATGAAGAACTTAAAAAGGCCATTCGTAATATTTACTTAGGTAAAAGATACTATCCAGAAGGCGTACTGGAAAGTAGAACTATGATGGTGAAAGGCAAAAAGGTCAATAGTCTTTTTGATTTGTTATCACAAAGAGAATTTGCTGTAATGATGCTGCTTTTAGAAGGGAAGGGTATTATTGAAATCGCTAATACATTGCAATTAAATCCTTCTACTGCCAGTACCTATCGCGGCCGAATCTTTGAAAAACTGAAGGTAAAAAGTCTGATTGAGCTTTCCAATATGGCCAGAGAGCATAAGTTTTCATTGGATTGATATTGTAAGCAAAATGTTTGCTCAGCAAATCTGGTAGTGATAATAGGATATTTGAACGTATATTTGGCTTCAATTAAGATTCATTACATGTCCCAGAATAATTGGTAGTTGTGAAGCCAAATTTGTTTTATGTAGTTTGTATTATTGTTTTTTGTCAAAACCTATGCCCCCCAATAACTAAGCAAGTGGATGGGCAAGGGTTACCCTATGTAATTGAGCATTACACTTCAGAAAATGGACTGCCGCAGAATTCCATTAAATTTCTTTTATTTGATAAAAATGGTTATCTCTGGATGGGATCGGAAGCAGGACTGATCCGCTTTGATAATAAGGAATTAAAGGTTTATGGAATTAATAATATTCCAGGACTTTTGGATGCTCGCATCCAGGATATGAAACTGGATACAGCAGGTAACGTTTACGCTGAAAATTTACATTATCAGAACATTGTAACCAAACCAATGGGGCATTTTATGAGCCCGTTACCATGGTTAATGAAGGGGGAAAGCCCCTATTATTATCCCACCTGGGGGTATTTAAACAAAAACCCCATAATTGGCTCACTTTGGGACAGTATAAGTGCAACCAGCAATTTACCGACAGTTAGAAAACATGCCAGCCTTGCCAATGGGGATATTTATCTATTCTATGAAGGGAATGTCTATTATATAAACCACGGATACCACTTATTAAAGACCTGGTCACAAAAGCCAATTGAAAATATTGCTTTAGGTGCTAAATATATGCTTCAATTTTGGAAAACAGGTAAAATTGCCGTTTGGGAAAATGGTCAATTACTTCAACAAACCAAATTGAAAGGGGAGGTGTTAAAGAGTGCCCACTTTTTGCAAGGAGACTTTATGACTTTTTGGTGTCCTACAGGATCCTTTATTCTTGTTGATAATGCCCTTTATAGGATTTTTATGGATCATGGCGTCATTACAACAAAACTGGTATTAAAAGCATTATCCATTGAATCTCCAGATTGTCTTTATTATAATCCTTCCAATAACACCTATTATTTTGGTTCAAGGACTGCAGGTTTTTATGTTATAAAAGTATCAGATTTTGAAGTGCCGCCGACACCAAAACAGACAGGCGCTAATTATCTTTATTCCATTGCAAAGTTACCGGGTGATTCACTGGTCGTTAGAAATACCATCATTCCACCAAGTGGGGAAGCTTATTACAAAGAATTTAAAGGGAATTTCTATACCAGTTATGTGGATAGCGCGGGTGTGTTGTATTATGAAAACGAATATTCATTCAATAGCTACCAACCGAGGACAGATATAGTTAAAGAATTACTGCCTTTGGAGGAACATTTGGTGAGTATATTGCCTTACTCTGGCAATAAGCTATTATTATGCACACATGCTTCTTATAGAATCGTTTCCAAAGAAGGGAAAGTGTTTGCTCAAAAAAGGTTACCAATTGATTATTCGGATGTAAAAGCGAAAGGGTTATTTCCCATTCATGGAGATCATTATTATCTATTAACCACCAATGGCCTAAAATGGTATAATTTAAAGACAAACAAAATTGAAAAAACAATTTTGGATTCAGTTAGCTTTAGATCATTTTATGCCGATAAACATGGCCGTCTTTGGCTGGGTAGTGATGGAAGCGGTGGATTTATGTATAAGGAAGGGAAAGTGTATAAATTGCCATTGGGGCCGTTAAATGCCTTTAATACGATTCATGCTTTTATTGATGACCATAAAGGCCATTTTTGGCTGACGACTAATAATGGCTTGTATAGGGTTTCTATTCAAAACATGGTCGATTACCTTACGGGAAAAGTACCTGAATTTCATTTTTATGCCTTGGATAATAAAGATGGATTGCCTACCAATGAATTCAATGGAGGCTGTATTCCTGCTTTTCAATGGCTAAAAAATGGGATGCTGGCCCTGCCATCCATGCGAGGCTTAGTTAAATTTAATCCGGATAGCTTAACGATTGATGTGCCTAAACAACGTCTTTTTATTGACGCACTAAAAGTGGATTCAGTCGAAATAAAAGTGGATAGTACGCTGACTGTTAATAATTTATCGCCCGATTTTAATCAATTGGAGATCAAAGTGAGTTGTCCGTATTTTGGGAATCCAAGGAATCTTGTATTAATGTATCAAATTCAGGGTGAGGATCATCATTCAACATGGATGGAGCTACCACACTCTGGAATGATTAATATTAACCGGCTTCCGGCTGGTAATTATCAGGTGCTGATTAAGAAAATGGGCTATGATAAGTCTTCCTCCAATGGCTCGCTCAGATTACGATTTGAAGTGCTGCCTTATTTTTATAATACTTGGTGGTTTTATACAATGATGCTATTGTTATTTGCATTGGCAGGCTATATAATTTCCCGTAGAAGGATTGCAACGCTTAAACGTAAAAACCTGGAAGTAGAGCGGCTGGTCAATGCCAGAACTGCAGAGCTCAGGTTAACAACCACCGAATTAGAGGTATCTCAGGAGGCACTTAAACAAAGCAATCGGGTAAAAGAACAAATCATAGCAATGATTCTCCATGATTTACGCTCACCAGTACGTTTTTTGGGGACGATCAGTCATCAGCTGATTCGGCAGTTTATGGATCGGTCAAAAGCGGATAATTTGGAAGATTTAAAAAAATTGCACAAATCCGTGGGCGGGCTATGGGCGTTTATAGAACAGTTTTTCGGCTGGGCTGTGAGTCAGCAAAATGCATTTAAAGTACATATTAAGAATGTGCTGATTCAAGAAGTATTCGATGATGTACATCGGTTTTATAATGAAATTCTGAGTTATAATGGAAACCTACTGGATATACAATCCTCTGCTTTGCAATGGAATACCGATAAGGATATCTTAGCCTTAATTATACGTAATTTATTGGATAATGCGAATAAGTATACGGAAAACGGACATATCTGGATTAAAGCGGTAGTTAGTAAGGATAAACTGCGCATTAGCGTTGAAGATACTGGTCAAGGACTCACCGATATTCAGGTGCAGCATTATATGGACGCTATCAATGGAGAAAACAGCGATGGGAATGGCAGCATAATGATTTTACAAATGTTAAAGATAATCGGAGGTAATTTGACGATTGAGACAAAAAAAGGGAAAGGAAGTGTCTTTACAATTATTCTGGATCGTCAACCACTATCCACATCGGAAGGTTATTTGCAAACGTAAGAAATAAAAGGAGCCGTGGGAGATGACTTTGTTTAAAATCGATCCCTCGGCTCCTTTTATTAATGTATCGAATAATAACTCTGGGTTACCTTGACAACAACCAGGATTTTACAGATTCAAAACTAGCAGCAAGTTCAATCGAGCATTTATCTGCCGGATTCAACTGAGTCGCATTTTCAGGTAATGGTATTTTGATGTTGAGAAGGGACTCAATCACATCCGGAAATTTAACCGGATGCGCCGTTTCCAAAATAAAGCCTTTGTCTGTCGGACGTTCACTTTGATAATCTTCCAGTGCACGATAGGCGACAGCGCCATGCGGATCCAGTAAGTACTTTGTTTTGTCGTAGACTGCTTTAATGGTTGCTTTTGTTTGCTCATCTGTAACAGAAACACTACTAAAGCGCGTTTTCAGCTTTTCGGCCTCACCACCAAAGATTTCCAGTATGCGGCTAAAGTTACTTGGGCTTCCTACGTCCATCGCATTAGAAATTGTGGGTATAGAGGCTTTAGGCTGATAATTGCCGGTCTGCATGAAAACAGGGACTGTATCATTGATATTGCAAGCGGCAATAAAATGCTCAACTGGAAGACCACTTATATGCGCTAGTATACCTGCACAGATATTGCCGAAGTTCCCACTAGGCACACTTATGACCGGCGGTTTCTCGCCTTGCCATGCTTGGAGACCATAAAAATAATACAGTTGTTGAGGCAGCCACCTGCCTACATTAATAGAATTGGCAGAGGTAAGGTTGTATGCCTGCTTTAAATCTTGATCCATGAAAGCCTGTTTTACGATGGCCTGACAATCATCAAAGCTACCCTCTATTTCTAAGGCAGTAATGTTTTGCCCACAGGTGGTTAATTGGAGTTCTTGAATGGGGCTTACCTTTCCACTTGGATAGAGAATGATTACTTCTACACCTTCCACACCTAAGAATCCATTAGCAACGGCACCTCCTGTGTCACCAGAAGTAGCTACCAGGATGGTGGTTTTTTTAGTTTCACTTTGATGAAAATAACCAAGGCAGCGGCTCATAAATCGGGCGCCCACATCCTTAAAGGCATAAGTGGGGCCATGAAAGAGCTCCAAAGAAGAAATATGGTCATTTATTTTTACCAACGGGAAATCAAAGCTAACAGTCTCTTCTACAATGGTTCGCAGCGCCTTTTCTGGTATATCTTCTCCCACATAGGGTTGCATAACTGTGAAACCTATTTCTTCTTTAGAAAGCGAAGGCAGATTTTTAATAAAATCCTTGGGCAGCTTTGGGAGCGCCTCAGGAAAATATAAGCCTTTATCCGGCGCCTGGCCTTTTAAAACCGCTTCTTTAAAAGAAACCTTTGGCGCCTGATGTTGTAAACTATAATATTGCATGGAAAATATTTAAATTTTTAATGGTAAGCAATTGATATTGCTTGGATGACTATTGCTAATTTTCTACCTCTTCGATCCTGACTCCTTCTTTATTGATCATAGATACATAACTATGGTAATCAATCCCAAGTTCTGTGTATGTCTGTTGCATGATTTTCTCTACGCCCTCAGCAATGCTTCTGGAGCTACTTAACATAAATATGGAAGGGCCAGAGCCTGAGATACCTCCACCGAGTGCGCCGGCCTGTTTACAATTATTTTTGATTTGTTGAAAGCCCGGAATAAGGGTGCTGCGAATGGGTTCGATGATATGGTCTTCCAGGCTTCTGCTAATGAGCGCCAGGTCGTTTTTCAGAATACCCGTTACCAGTCCAGCAATATTGCCCCATTGCTTAATAGCATTTTTTAAGGGGATTTGCTGGCGAAGAATTGCACGTGCATCTGCCGTTTTTACTTCAATTTGCGGATGGACGACACTAACGTATAAATCAGGGGCTGCCAAAGGAATAATATCCAGAGGCGCAATACTTCTGATCAGGGTAATGCCCCCAAATATGCAGGGCGCAACATTGTCCGCATGCTTTACACCGCTCGCGACCTTTTCTCCAGCCATGGCGTATTGGATAAGCTGGACTTTATCAAATGGGTTACCCAATAAATAATTAGCGGCTACGACGGCACCTGCGGCGCTTGCGGCACTGGAGCCAATACCGCTTCCCGGCTTAATTCTTTTATGTATCAATATTTCAAAGCCTACTTTTTTTTCAAGATCAGCAAGCATTTCCAAAAGTGGCGCACCTGCTGTATTGAGCGCCGGATCCTCCGGCAAAGGGTAGCCATCTGCACTTTTTATGACAATCTCGGATGTATCGGTTAAACGGACTTCCATTTTGTCCGCCGGGGAATCCAGACAAAGACCCAGAATATCAAATCCACAGACCAGATTTGCAACTGTACCGGGTGCGTATGCTATACAAGCCTTCATTTTATTTATTTTAATAGCTTTTAAATTAATAAACTGTTTTTATCAAGTCAGCAAATACACCGCTTGCAGTAACATCTGCACCGGCACCAGCTCCTTTGATCACCAGGGGTTGATCCGGATAACGTTTGGTATAAAATAAAACGATATTATCTTTCCCATATAAGTGGAAGAAATCGGACTGAGCAGATACTGCCTGTAAACCCACACTTGCCTTCCCTTGTTCAAAGCTGGCCACATATTTAAGCTTGCAACCTTCATTGGCTGCGGCTTCATATAATTTTTTAAAGTGATCTTCATGTACTTTTAATTGGCCATAAAAATCTTCAACACTTCCTTCAAAGCAAGAAGCAGGCAAGAAAGGCGTATTTTGGATATCTTCCATATTCAGGGCATGGCCAGACTCCCGCGCCAGAATCAGGATCTTACGCATCACATCTGTGCCACCCAGATCCAGTCTGGGATCAGGTTCTGTGTAACCCTCCTGCTGTGCCATTGCCACGACCTGCTCAAAGGTTTTGGTCGTGTCATAGTTATTGAAGACAAAATTTAAAGTTCCAGATAAAACAGCCTGTATTTTTACTACTTCATCCCCACTTCTGAGCAAATCATTTAAAGTGCCGATAACAGGAAGTCCTGCGCCAACATTAGTCTCAAAGAAAAAGGGTGCATTAAAAGCTTTGGATAAAGATTTTAATTGTTGATAGTCCTCATAAGAAGATGAACAGGCGATCTTATTGCAGGCCACTACAGCAACGCTTTTTTCCAAGAATTTTTTATAGGTGCCAGCAATGGCTGCATTGGCAGTTACGTCTACTACCACCGCATTGCGGACATTTTTTTCAATCACTGTATTGATAAAGGCAGAAAGTTCAAATTGCTGACCTTCCTGTAGTGCCTGCTCCCAGTGATCCAACGAAACGCCGCCATTATCAGAAAAGACCATTTTGCGGCTATTTGCCAGACCTGCGATGCGTAGTTGGATATTTAAGTTATGCTGTAAATAGCTTTTTTGTTGCTTTAGCTGTGCGAGTAAACGGGAACCCACATTGCCTACGCCAACAATAAACAGGTTTAACTGTTTATAGACCTTCTCGAAAAACGCTTCATGCAAGACGTTGATAGCCTTTTTGACATCTTCAAAAGCAATGACGGCTGAAATGTTTTTTTCTGAACTGCCTTGTGCGATGGCTCTGACATTTATACCATTTCGGCCGAGAACAGAAAACATTTTTCCACTAATACCTGGATGACTCTTCATTTTATCACCCACCAGGGCTACGATAGAAAGACCCCGTTCAATTTTAATCGGTTCTATTTTTCCGGTGGTAATTTCATTATTGAAGCTACTGTCCAGGGCTTCTTTTGCTAGCTCAATATCTGCTGCGTCAACTGCTACACATATAGAATGTTCGGATGAACTTTGTGTAATTAAAATTACATTGATTTGCGCTGCGGCCAGGGTCTCAAATAAGGTTTTTGATGTACCAGGTACACCCACCATACCACTTCCTTCGATACTTAACAAGGCGATTTCTGTCATACTGGAGATCCCGGTGACAATTTCCTGTTCTAATTCATGAGTGGTGGGCTCGTTATCAATAAGTGTTCCCGGTGCTTCAGGATCAAAGGTGTTTTTAATAAGAATAGGGATGCCTGCATTCATTGCAGGAATAATGGTTGGGGGATAGATAACCTTGGCCCCAAAATGAGAAAGCTCCATGGCTTCCTTAAAAGTGATATGCTGAATGATTCTCGCGCCACTGACCCATCTTGGATCAGCAGTCATCATTCCTGAAACGTCCGTCCAGATTTCAAGTCTAGTTGCATTCAGTGCAGCCGCAAATAGGGCTGCTGTGTAATCAGAACCCCCTCTTCCAAGAGTGGTGGTCTGTCCTTTTTTATTGCTGGCAATAAAACCTGGAACCAAAATGATTTTTTCATTAAAGTTTTGGATCGTTTTGCTTATAATTTCCATGGTTGGCTCCAGATGCACCTTAGCATTACTAAACTTTGAGTTAGTCAAGATGACATTTTTCGCATCCAGCCACCGGTGGGAGAGATTCAGTGAGGCAAAATAGGCAGCGATGATTTTGCTGGATAAAGTTTCACCGAAAGCCAGGATTCGGTCTTTGGTGGCGGGTGAAAATTCTCGTAAACGGAAGATACTTTCTGCAATATCTTCGAGTTCATTGAATAGTTGCATGACCAGACTCAAAGAGCTGCTTTGGCCGGTGATGGGTAGTAAGGATTTGACAACATTCAAATGCCTTTCTCTGAGATCATCCAGATGGCCTTTATAGTTTTCATCTCCTTCAGCAGCTTTAGTGCCCAGCGTCAAAAGTTCATTGGTCATACCGCCAAGAGCTGATACGACCACAACGACTTGTTTCGCATCAGAAGACTGGACGATTGCTGCGACTTTTCGGATATTTTCCGCGTTGGCCACAGAGGAGCCTCCAAATTTTAAGACGTACATAGATAAATTTTATTTTTGTTTAATGAGAGTTGTTGGTCAAAATGCGCTTCCACAGTAGTGCTATAAATGTAGCTTCTACGAATCAGCCTTGCGGGCCCAGTGGATGATATATACAATGATTTACCCTTTACAGGGTAATAATAATCGTCCCGGTAGTGGAGGACACTACAGAATTGTTGAGGCTAATATTTTGGATACGACTATTCACGAATTTGTTAAATGTGGAGCTAAATTAGGCCACAAAATTTAATAAAAAAAATATTTCTGCTTGAAATTAAAAAAAAAGACTAAAAGCGATCTTGCCTAGTTTTTACTGCAAACGTTCGTTAGGTAAAGGGTTGGGGGAAAGTTGGTGGTATTATGTGTTAATAAAACACGTTTTAAAATCACTTTTTACCATTTCCATGAGTTTTTGAAAATTTGTTAAATTCCACAAGAGTAACAAATTGATAAGTACCAATTGCTTATAGAAAGGAGCTGCAAGGTTAAGCGCTTTTTTTGATGATGTTACCTAGCGTGATATAATTTATTGTGTCTTTTTCCTCACAAGTATTGCGGGGCAGCTAAAAATCCATGGATTTTCTTAATATCAGGTGGTGCCCAACCCTTGCCTTTATTTATGACTTCAGCATGATTGAGGCGCTAGAAGGAAGCCAAATGAGGATTTTGGAGCGGGAAACATGTTACAAACAAAATAGCTTCTATAATTGTATTTTGAAAAATCCTCCAAATTGCAATTATGACTGTCCTTATTAAATTCTAAATGTTAAATAAAATAAATCTTCAAAAATTTTGGACAGGCTATAGGGGTATGGCTTCTGTGAAGTGTCTCACTTCAAATTAATTCAATTATGATTTTTATACAATGGGTACTACTTATGGTTGTGCCAATAATCGCTTTAGGCTTTGTTTTAATCCCAAAGGCTATGCTACCAGTTGGGCAATGTGCTAATGGCATACAGCAGCCCGTGGATAAATACGAGATAGTGCGTAGAAGAAACATTCATGAGTTTGAGGATTCATAAGTGATGGCTTTTTTGTAGAAAAATAATTGGAGGCCGGAAGTAGCACCTTTAACTTATCAGTTCGATGCAGGATTTGGAATGATTTCTTAAAAATTGTTTTATGTGTATGGCATTTTACAAACTGATCGGGGAATCTCCATAAATCTCAAATTAAAAGTGATCAAGGCGCAGGTATTCTATGTATTGGTAATGCGGTTGTGTTTGATTTTAGAATCTGTATTTATTAAATGATGCTTCTTTAAGTGTGGTTTGGCTGAACAGAAATGTTATCACTTCTTCATAGGGGAGTGAAACGACTGCCCGGCAACCTTTAAAATGAGGCCAAGGGGTGCCTGCATATGGAATAACTTTTCTTTAAAGTAATCAAATTACTGAAGAATTGATATTAATAATGTTTCAATGTGGATTTATTATTTATAAAATTGTTTTAAAAAATATCCTAATCAAAAAAATATGTTTAACAAGGTAAAATTGCTGATTGTCATACTTATGGTTTTCTTCACTTGGCATGCAAAGGCTCAGGTTGAAATTAAATCCGAATATATAGGCAACTCAAGCTATACAAACGCAGATAATGTAAAAACAAAAGCAAAGGGAAATGCCAAGATATTTTCTTTAAATGCCAGGATTCCACTTTCTGTTGAGGTTGATGAAGATCATAAACCAGTCAAATTCTGGGCATTGGGCATAGGTGCAAGTTATACTTCTTTTTCCAATAAATCGATGGAGCCCGGGTTTGGTCCTGATAAAATTGCTGATGCTAATTTAACCTTAATGCACTTATGGCCCATGTCGCAAAAATGGTCCATGCTAGCTATGGCTGGAGCAGGTGTTTATGCGGAACATACCCAGCTTTCAAAAATAGGTTTCAAAAATGTAATGGGCAATGGAGGTGTGCTCTTTATTTGGCATCTTCGCAAAAATCTGGACGTGGGTTTGGGACCCGTTGTCAATACCCTATTAGGTTATCCAATGATTTTCCCTGGAGTTTATGTCAATTGGCGGACCCAAGGAGATTATGAGATAAATGTGTCAATCGTAAACAGTCTGGAGGCGTCTGCTGGAAAAAAGTTCAATGACCATTTTAAATTGAATCTAATTGCATCATTTGATGGATCGATGGCGCTGGAAAATAAAGGAAATAAGAAACTGATGTTTACACATCAATATTTTACTACAGGTTTGCAACCGGAGTTTTCTATCGGCAAGACCTGGTCCATTGCAGCTACTGCGGGACTGGCTGCAGGTCGAAGTGCCTATTATCAGGAAAGAACCCTTAAATCGATATTTAGAAGTGATGATAATATTCATAATCCACATTTTGGTGCAGCGCCCTATTTCTCATTATCGATCAAATTTGGCCTCTAAAAATATGCTTTGTTCAGGTAGATGCAAAGGCCTTTTTAGTGGCATTCATATGGTGTTAACGCCAATAGTGTTTTGTATGAATTGTATGAATCGGCCATGCCATGATCCGGAAGTTTTCAGGGTCTTTAGGTAGGTTTCTACAAAAAATGCGAAAGACTCCCTAAGAGTTAGCAGATTATTTAGCACTAGGATTTGGGGACGGATTTGGGGCACAATTACAGTTTACTGTGTGGAGTTGCAAGGATAACCACATATATATTATTGAGGTTATTCTAACCCCCATTGGTTGGCGACATCTCTGTATTTTGGATTTTTGGAATTATTTCGCTCATAATGCCCTTTTGTATATTTTTGACGAAACGCCTCATATAAACAAATGGCACAGGCAACGGATATATTGAGCGATTGGATGATACCCATTTGTGGAATGAGAAAATTGCCATCACATAAGGCAAGCATTTCAGGGGAAACACCTTTTTTTTCATTTCCAAATACCAGGGCCAGTGGCTCCGTAAAATCAATAGAATAAAGATCAACCGCCTTTTCATTTAAGGCAGTAGCCATCAGTTTAAAGCCTTCAGCCCTTACCTGACTTACACATGCCTGTAGATTGTCATGGTAATGCAGTGTCAACCATTTCCAGGCGCTACTGGAACTTCTAAAGCCAAGTGAGTCACCAAACTTCGGATGAGGAGCAATTGTGTGATTTAAAATATGGACCTCCTGGATACCTGCTGATTCACAGGTACGAAGGACTGCCGCAATATTATGTGGATCCTGGACATTTTCAAAAATAACCGTCAGATCAAACTGCCTATTACTTAATACGCGTTGCAATTTTTCTTTTCTTTCAGGCGTCATGTGCTTTCTTCTAAATCTATTTGGTCTATTTCCTTAGGTGGGGCATTAAGAACCCTTATTTATTTTGCTGCATGTGTGCGGCTGTGGCCTCCAGGCTTTCGTAAAATTCAGGGCCGTATTTTCGGATGATAGCTTCCTTTAAAAATTTATAAACTGGGACTTTTAATTTTTTTCCTAATTTACAGGCAGCCTTGCAGAGATCTTCTCTTGGGACGTAGTTCACAAATTCCAGGTCTTTATCTAGCCTGCTTTTTTCTGTTTTAATCGGGAAAAGATGGCAGCTAACTGGCTTTTTCCAGCCCAGTTTACCATCATTATAGGCTTGCTCAATACCACACTTGACAATGCCTTGTTCGTCCCGGTAGCCATAAGCGCAGATTGCATTATTAATAGTTGGCGTCACCCAGCCGAAAAACTTATCATAAACATATTTGCCTTGTTTTTCTATTTCTGCCAGACCTTCAGCGGTAAGATAGGGCTTGATGGCCTCAAAATTTTGCTGCAATTCTTCAAGTTCACTATCCATAAGGGGCGCGCCGGCATCACCATCTTCACAACAGCCTCCTTTACATTTACTTAGATCACAAACAAATTGTTCACTAAGTACATCATCACTGACTAATATATTATCAATTACAATCATGCCATTATTTCTTCTAGGGGCAAAGGTACAGCTAAATGTATGTTTTAAGGGCACTTTGTGCGCTAATTGATGGAAATTATAGCGCCGGGGCCGATCCTTACGCTGGAAAATAGCAAAATAGACAGCAATTGAGACCAAATTCACAGAGGTTAGTTAACTTGCATAGTAATATGATGGACAAAAAAATAGCACTTGCAATTACGGGAGCCAGCGGCGCCATCTACGCCAGGCTTTTGATTGAAAGTTTACTGGAGCTTAAAAGTCAATGGACTGAATTGGCCATAGTGATGAGTAAGAATGCCAGGACTGTCTGGGAAACAGAACTTGGCAGTAAGGATTATGCCAATTATCCTGTGCATTATTATGACAAATATGATTTTAATGCGCCATTTGCATCCGGTTCTGCCAGGTTTACAGATATGCTGATAGTGCCTTGCAGCATGGGGACTTTAGGCAGGATCGCTGGAGGTATCAGTGATGATTTGGTTACTAGAGCTGCAGATGTAATGCTAAAAGAGCGCAGAAATTTAATTTTAGGCGTTCGGGAAACCCCTTATAATCTGATTCATATTCGTAATATGGAAGCCGTAACACTAGCAGGTGGGATTATTTGTCCAATGACACCATCCTATTATAGCCAGCCATTAACGATTGAACAGGTAGCTATGACAGTTGTAAACCGCTTGATCGATCTGATTGGCCTGGACCAGCAAACCTATCGGTGGGGCAGTGGCAGTTGAATAGGAGGTCAGCATCATAAATAAAAAATCTATTCCCCCGATGAAACCGCAGGTTCTATTATTTTTTATTACTATATTTTGTTTACTTTCGTTTATGCCGACTAAACAAGCCCGACAGACCGTATTATTTGAGCTACAGCTTCCAGGCGATACATTGCCGCATGCCAATGATTCATTATACCTGGCAGGTGATTTCAACGGCTGGCATACGGCAGACACCAACTTTATTTTTAAACGGAACCGCAAGGGCATTTATATACTGAAGACAAAGCTCTTGGTTGGTGATCATGCTTTTAAGGTGGTCAGAGGGAACTGGCAGACAGTAGAAACAGATAACGAAGGTGGTGCCATAGCCAACAGGACGCTGGAAGTTGAAAAGCAGCCAGGCAGAAATGTCATGCAGGTAGGGTTAAAGGTGGAAGGTTGGGCAGATAATTTTCCCAAAGCACCTATTAGAAGTACCGCTGCCGACAATGTTAAGATTGTAGATAGTGCATTTGAAATGCCTGAATTACAAAGAAAAAGAAGAATTTGGATATACCTTCCTGAAGATTATGCGCAAATGCCAGAGCGGCATTACCCGGTTTTGTATATGCAGGATGGGCAAAATGTTTTTGATGAGGCGACCGCTTTTTCTCAGGAATGGGGCGTTGATGAATATCTCAACAGTCTACCCAAAAGTCAGCAATGTATTGTTGTGGCCATTGATAACGGGGAAAATGAAAGGATGCAGGAATATAATCCCTTTAATAATAAGCAGTTTGGGAAAGCGCAGGGCAAGGCATATGCTGCATTTTTGGCAAAAACACTTAAGCCGTATATTGATAGTCACTACCGAACAAAACCAGATGCAAGACACACAGCAGTCTGTGGCAGTTCAATGGGTGGTTTAATCAGTTATTATATTGCGCTTACTTATCCTGATATCTTCGGCAGGGCTGGTATATTCTCCCCTTCATTTTGGATTGCGCCGGAAATTTATCAAAGCACTGATAAAGCCCTCACAGGTAATAGTTTAGACCACTCGGGTTTTTATTTTTATGGTGGCGCTAAAGAGGGGGACAGTTTAGAACAACGATTAGACCAGATGACCCTTCTGCTAAAGTCCCATCCATCTATAGTAACAAAAACGGTAGTGGATCCGCAAGGGGTGCATGAGGAAAAATACTGGCGTCAGGCCTTTGGTCCATTTTATCAGTGGTTACGTTCTTTGGAAGGTCAATAGTAATGAATCTGGTGGCTAAACCGGATTACTCCCAACTAAAGGCAATGCAGTGAATAACAGACAAATCCAAAACAATAATCCTTTGTTTTAACCTGCTAATCGTAAGTTCAATAGGATGGAGTTGCTAATTAACTTTGTTGGAGCCGTTGAAAATAAACCATGGAAAAGGTGCCGCTTTCTTGTTGGAACCTTGCATAAAAATCCTGCGCTTTTTTAAGATATGCCTTATCACCTGACATCTGGAACTGATAATAAAAAAGATTGCCCAGAAAATCCAGCATCAAGGGAGCGCCTTGCGCTCCGTATTTTGCAATCGTATCTTCGAGGCCTTGATCATCCAGCGCTAAAAAATCGGCTACAGAAAGCGACGTTGCCGTATAAATCTGTTGATCAATATCCGCTTGGGTAATGCCGAGTATATTGTCCGGAAAAGAGCCGATTTGCTTATTGAGCATAGCGGCCAGCTCTTTTAACCTGCGCATCAAAAAATTCTTGTCTTGTATCATATAGTATGTTCTGCTAAAAATAATGATCCAGTGAAAATAAAAAGTAACTGAATCGTTGTGGGCAAATGTAATAACATATTGCGGAACATGATGTTAATGATTATTTGTATATGTTGCCATCGTGACTAGTTACCTACCTACCTACCTACCTCATCTGAATTTTGCGTTGGAGCAATACCGAGTATTTTTTGTGCAAGTTCGATCATGGCAGGATCCCCTGTATATTTACCTTTTTCATCAGACAATTTTATGGTAGCAATTGGGAGATTTTCGCCTACCTGGATGGAGGAGAGTTTAATGACAATATTCATGGGTTCCAATCCGACATCATTGGTTAAATTGGTCCCAATTCCAAAGGAAATGCCAATTCGTCCTTTAGTAGACTGGGCAATATGGGCAACTTTTTCTGGATTTAAGCCATCAGAGAAGATAATAAATTTGTGAAGTGGATTGATACCCAGATTTTTATAATGGGCAATCGTTTTTTCCGCAAATAAAACCGGGTCACCAGAATCATGGCGGACACCGTCAAATAATTTTGAGAGTTTTTTATTGAACTGCTTAAAGAAAATATCTGTGGTATAGGTATCCGATAATGCCACCCCAGGTCACCCTGAAATACAGTGGCCCAGTTTTCCAGCCCCAGGCCTCCGGCCATCTTAAAACCATAATAGGCTCCATGAAACATAAACCATTCATGGGCATGCGTGCCAATAGGCTTTACGCCTGTTATTCTGGCCAGATGTACATTGCTGGTACCGATATAACTGTTTCCGTGAAATTTTTTCAGCGTAGCCGCTATTAATTGATGGACTGCAAAAGAGTGTCTTCTGCGCGTTCCAAAATCGGCCACGGTTACCCCAAGCTGATTAAATAAGCGGATTTTTTCCTCAGTGCGCCTTTCAATCTCTTTGTCGTCTATTCGTTTTTGACCGGTAGTAATATAAAAAAGTTCGCTGATTAAGGATAATAGTGGTACTTCCCATAAGATTGTTCTGAACCAATAGCCTTCAATAGTCACCTCAAGTGATGAGCCGTTTTGCTCAATATGTACCTCCTTAGGGTGATATTTATATCCTGCCAGAAAATCAATATAAGCCGGGCTAAGATAGGGGCAGGTCTTAAAAAGGTAGGCTTTTTCTTCAGGCTGTAACCTGAGTTCAGACATGGCGTCTACACATTTACGCAGCGCTTCCCCAAATCCCGGTGGAAAATGGTGCTCACCACGGTTGATAAATTTATATTTTGCCTTTACATCGGCAAAAAGGCTTACCACAGCGCATTGCATGGTAAATTTATAAAAATCATTGTCCAGGATGGAGCTCAGTCGTATTAAGGGGTGGATGTTTCCATAAATCAAACCTACGAAAAAATTAGAATTATCCCCAGCGCTATTTGGGTGGTTAACTTCCAAAATGTATATTTGTTAGGCAGTTAAAAGGCCACCTTCAATGAAAGAACTACTCATTATCCGTCATGCAAAAAGCAGTTGGCAGAATCCTTGGGAAGATGATTTTGACAGACCCCTCAATGACAGGGGCAAAAGAGATGCGCCATTTATGGCTGCAGAAATCTTTAAAAAAGAAATTGCGCTTGATGCTCTAGTGTCAAGCGATGCCAATAGAGCCTATGCTACCTGTGCCTATTTTGCCCAGGTCTTTAAAGCAGTACCTGTAATTAAAGATTCCAGGCTATATCAGGCCAATGTTAAAAACTTTTTTGAAGTCGTACAATCCTTACCCGATAATTATAAATCCGTTGCATTATTCTCGCACAATACCGGCCTTACTGATTTTGTCAATAAGTTGACCAAAGTAAGGGTAGATGTAGTGCCTACCTGTGGTATCTACGGGGTAAAAGCCGATATTGAACACTGGGCTGATTTTAAAAATGGCAAAAAAGCATTTTGGTTTTTTGACTATCCCAAAAACCATTTAATCAGATAATTGTACACTACAATTAACGGCTATTCATTTGTTGTGAGATTTTTTGTCTTATTTATTTTCCAATGGGTGACAAGTATTTAAAATCGGGTCACCTATAGGCTTCTATGTATCTTTTGTGATTAAAGCGATTGCTTCTATGCTGTTTTATGTGGCAGTTCAATGTATTGCTGCTGTTGTATAAGTCTTATTTTTTAGTTGTTGTAACAAAAATTTAAGTGAAATCATTTTATCAAAAAATTTGTGCAAACGTTTGATGATTTGAAAATGAACTATTTAGGTATGTAATTGTTTGCGATTGTTTAAAAAAACAAAAAAACATCCCTTCCTTTGTTTAGGATCATGTGGCTGCTAGGCTAAATGGTCATTGTTAACCAATTTTATTTTAAAACACCTAAAAAAAGCTAATTCATGAAGAAATTCTTATTTCTTGTGTTGTGTGCTTTCTATGTTTCACTCAGTTATGCTCAGCAAGGATTTCCAGTGGCAGGCGAGGTTGTTGATTCCTCCGGTGCACCTATTGCGGGCGTTACTGTAAAAGAATCCAGCAGGAATGGAACATTGACACGCGAAGATGGAACATTTACGCTCACAGTCAAAAAGCAAGGCGCAGAGCTGACCTTTAGTTTTATTGGCTACAAAACTGAAAAAATAGCGGCAGCGGCGCAATTAAAAGTTACCCTGCATGCTAGCCAACAATCTGACCTGAGCGATGTAGTTGTTATTGGCACCCAGGTTCAGTCCAAGAGAACCACTACAGCCGCATTATCCACCGTTTCTGGAGATGAAATTGAAAACCTTCCATCTCCCAGTGTAGATGCATTACTTCAGGGACGGGTTGCTGGCCTGAATGTGCAGGTATACAGCGGCGAGCCCGGTGTCGCCCCTACGGTTGTTGTCAGAGGAAACTCCAGAATCAATACAAATATTGGGGATAATAGCGTGGCGCAGGCACAGGCAATGTCGGGCCCTTTATATGTGATTGATGGAGTACCGACCAATCCAGAGGATATTTCGAATAATATCGATGCAACCGGGACCAACTATCTGGCAGGTATCAATATTAACGATATAGAATCCGTGGACGTTCAAAAGGATGCGGCTGCCACCGCTGCCTGGGGCTCAAAAGGTGCAAATGGTGTCATTTATATTAAAACAAGAAAAGGAACTTCTAAGACACCGCAGTTTAGGATCAACGCATATACAGGGATAACGCAGCGGCCCGATTTGTTAAAAACCTATACCGGTTCTGAAGAAAGGCAGGCCAAATTGGCGATCATTAATCAATATATTACTTCTCCGGATCAGTTAGACGGGTTACCACAATTACTCACAGATAGCCTGAATCCTTATTTTAATAATGCTACCGACTGGCAGGGGCTCTTCTATCAGAATGGTACGATTAATAATATTGATGCAACGGTATCAGCGGCGACAGATGCTGTAAACTACCGGGTCAGTATGAACTATTACAACGAAACCGGCGTCATAAAACAGTTTGGCTATCAGCGCTATTCCATCAGAGGCAATTTTAATTTTAAAATCAGCCCCAAGCTTAATACTTCTCTGATCATAGGCTTATCTAAAGGAGACAGGCAAAGGGGGATGAAGTATTATCTGAGTGATGAAAATACCCCCTTCTCTGGTGCTTCTCAGCCTTCCTCTTTCTATTTACTCAATGGGTTTGATTCGTCCAATTATACAGGCCTTTATAGTAAGATCAGAAATAAGAATATTAACGACGCCTACAATGTAAGTTTTAATCTGAATTATGACATCTTTCCATTTTTGAAGTATTCTTTCCAGGGTTCTGCCAATATCAGTACCTCCGACAGAGATTATTTTGAACCGTCTAATCTGGATGAAGTCGCTATTTTACAAGGAGGTTCTGCTACCGAATCCTATGCAGAATCCGATCATGGAACATTTGCTACCTATTTTTTAAATAACGGATTGAACTTTATAAAAACCCTGGATACCAAAAATGGCAATAAACATAATTTTGCGGTAACCCTTTCCCAGCAATATACCTCAGATGTTTCCAAGGGCAATCAGATTTATGGTTACAATACACCTACCAATGACATCAAAGTCGTTAGCGGTATTCCGCAATCGGATTTAGGGGGCTATTCCTATTATAAGAAAGATGCGATGTTGTCTCTTGTAGGGCAGGTGCAATATGATTATAATAGCCGGTATTTATTGTATCTATCCTACAGAGGAGACGCTTCTTCCAGATTTGGTGCCAATTCAAAATGGGGCTATTTTCCTGCCATTGGAGCCGGCTGGATTATTTCAGATGAAAGCTTTATGCAAGGCGCCAAAAGCATTGTTAGTTTCTTAAAATTAAGAGGCAGCTGGGGGATCGCTGGTTCTCAGTCTCCCGATTTCTATGCACCCTATAATTCTTATGATGTCTCAGGTACTTACGATGGACAACAGGCCATTCAGCCTAACTTTAATAATGGGCTGACCAAAAATGATTTGACCTGGACCAGGACGGAACAAAAAAATATTGGTATTGATCTGCGTTTATTCAATAGCCGGATCTCCATTACTGCTGATATTTATGACAAACTGTCCAAAGATGATTATTATGACTTTACCCTTCCTTTTTTCACAGGGTTCAATTCGATCAGCTTTAATGCGAAAGATCTCTGGGTCGATAATAGAGGTTTAGATATATCCATAAATACCCGCAATCTTTCCCCAAACAGTAAGGTGCAGTGGAATTCCCAACTCGTATTCACCTATAATAAGAATGCGATTGCCAAGCTGCCCAATAATAACCGAATCATGACCATTAAAGATGGTTATGGTATCGACCGCATCTTCGAGGTAGGGCAACCTATTTACGAATTGTATCAAATGCATTATGCTGGCGTATACAACCATCAGGATGAAATCCCTTTTAATCCATTAACCGGTAAAGTTATCACTTACTATAAAGGTTATTACCCAGTCAAACCTGGTTATCCTATTTGGGAAGATATTAATGGAGATGGGGATGTATGGGTCGGAGAGGACAATGGCGATCAATATGGAGACCGCAGGCCTGCCGGTAACCCGAATCCTAAATTTACCGGTGGATTTACCAATGATATTACTTACAAAAATTTCTCTTTACAGATTTCCAGTGTGTTTACCTGGAAAAGAACCGTTGTCAATACCTTTTTCCAGCAACAAATGGATGGTATAGGCGGCAATATCAACAATTTTGCTAAAAACCGCCTTCCAGATTTAAGTGATGTAAATTATTGGACTCCTGGAAAAGCAGAAGATCCAAATTATAAGGCAGACTTTCCGTCTATTACACCATTTGGCGGTTATTTTTATCAGTTCTGGCCCTTCTCTGATATGTGGAATGTGGATGGGAGTTACTTCAAAATCAAGTATGTAATGTTGAATTATCAGTTACCTACCAGTGTTACCAAGAGATTAAAAGTGGATAAAATAAACGCATATGTCATGATGGATAATGTTTTGATCCTAAAAAATAAAAACAATACCATGCCTGACCCCGAACTGGTAAATTCTCTGGGTGTATATACCGGAGGACTTTATCCCCAACCACATAAATATACCATCGGCCTGAATGTGCAGTTTTAGATAATATGCACTGAAACTCTATTGATCATCTAATACATGGTATTAAAAAATAATTTTCTATGAAAATCAATTTATTCAAAAAAAAGCAAATGAAGTGGTGTCTTTCTGCCACCGCCTTACTTCTTTTATTCGCCTCCTGCAATAAAGCACTACATGACGGCCCTATTGATTCAACCTATGGGGATGCCTTTTGGGTATCCCAATCCAATGTTGAAAAAGCGACGGCTGCCTTATATGGTCAATTTCGCGCGGATATCCGACAGGGCCAGAGTTATTTTATATTTGGAGATTTGACTTCTGGGACTTTTCTGCCGGCCAGCAATAATTCCAATTTTCAGGTGAAGGCCAGTACAAATCCTCCTTATAATTTCTCTTATGTACCTTATAAAGAAGGAGATTTACAGGACTGGTCCAGGTTCTATAAAGTGATCGCCCAGGCGAATCTTATTTTAGAAAATGTGCCTAAAATGAGTGCCAGTAGTTTTCCTTCAGAAAGCAGCAGGAATCGTTACTTAGGTGAAGCCTTATTTATGAGGGCCTATACTTATTTTATATTACCCGCGTCTGGGGAGATCCCGTGTATGTTTCCCGCACCTTTAATGATGTTGACTATGGACATATCCCACCCATTGCCAGATCTGATGAGGACAAAGTCCTGGATACCTGCCTGATTGATCTTAGATCAGCAGCTGGGTATCTAGATTATACGGATGGGAATCCCTCACTAACTACAAGAGCCAATAAAGCAACGGTATATGCAATTATGGCGCAGATTTTTGCCTGGCAACATCAATATGATAGCACACATATTTATTGTCAAAAGGTGATACAGCAAGGTGGGTACTCTTTGGAATCCATGGATAATTATGCCAATATTTGGAAAGGCAAGGTCTCATCAGAAAGCATTTTTGAGCTGCCCATGAAATACAATGCGGATGATCCGAATTTTAAATCGCAAAATGATTGGGCCGAAGCCAAATTTGATTTCTTTGGCACTTTCCTTAAAGGTGATTTGGTCGATAATAAAAATACCAGTTGTTGGGTAGCACCTTCGGGAGGAATTGTGGACAATACCCTGTTTGATACCACAAAAGACCTAAGGTTTCGTAGGTTTTTCCGTAAAGTAGCGGCATCTGGAGGTGATCAGGCAGGCTATCTTTTGACAAAATACACTGATTTTAATTATCAGAATCCCGATGCAAAGACCAATGCCTATATTGATAATGACCTTGTTTTAATAAGATTAGCAGATATATACTTACTGGACGCTGAGGCGCTGGCTCATCAAAATGACTTAGCAGGTGCCAAGGATAACCTGGAAAAAACAGAATCCAGAGCAGGCATTGATTCCTATAAGGATGTACAGACTAAAAACGATGTCTTAACTGAAATTCTTAAAGAGCGTGGCAGGGAACTCATCGGAGAGGGTATTTGGTACTATGATTTGATTAGAACAGAGCCTGAGTTGCACTGGCTGGAAAGAGTAGGTTATCCTGCGGACAGGGTACTCCCACAAAACAAGGGCTATTACTGGCCGCTGAATATGAATACTTTGTTCCCTTATGACAATCTGCTCACCCAGAACCCATGGTGGAGTGCAAATGCAGACAGATAACCTATTGAATATATTAAATTAAATAATATGAAAAATCGTCAAATAAGCCGATATATAAGCCGTAGAGGCTGGCAGGCACTTTTATTTTTCTCACTATTACTTGCTATCGTTTCCTGTAAAAAGGACTATATCAAAGGAGGCTCTACTTCCAATGCAGACCGTTTTGCCGGAGCTACAACTTATGAGGCACTTCAACAAATGCCTCAATTTGATACGCTGGTACAACTCATTGATGCGGCAGGGATTCAGGATGCCGTTAATAAAGCCGGGACGGTATTTGCACCCAGCAATCGATCTATAAGAGATTACCTGGAAATGCGTACCTTATTTTTGCAGAATAATGTAGATCAATCCAAATTCTTTTTATTGGATTCTTTGAACTATTATCTTAAAAACAATATCCAGGGGACAAAAGATTCATTGTTGATGTATCTGATTGCGGATCATCTGACACCGCAGGATGTTACCTTGGATGGTACCATTTATCCCACCGGTCTTAATAATGATAAGGTACTGGTGTCCTTCGAAGAAACAAAAGATGGTAATATGGGCTATACAGATTTGATCTCCAGCGTTCCCCGAATTCTTTATTATGCTCAGCTTTGGGATGGGCAAGGGGATCCTGAAGAAAATAAAATTCTGGTTAAAACCGCCTTTATTAAAACAAAGACTGGTTCAATTAATGCCTTAGATCCAGGACATATATTGTTTTTTTATGGAAGGTAATATGTATTCTTTAATTAGTAAAAAAATGATTTTATGAAAAATAATAGATTTGTCGGGGCGCAGGTGGTATTGATCACACTAACCATTTTCGTACTGCAAGCCTGCACAAAATATGGGAAGGGCTTTATCAGCCCAACCATGATGTATTCTACAAAATTAATGGTCGTACCCAAGGGACAAGTTGCTAAATCTAATTCCCTGGTGTCGGATGGCTCTTCTATTCCTTTAAATGTAAAACTATATCATATTTATGATTCTACAGGCACTGAAGTAGATGCACTTTTTAGCAAAACCAATACAGTAGATGTGTGGACGAAGGCCTATGACCCCAAAGTGGATACCACTTTTGCTTTGGTAATGGCAAAACGGAGCTCCCAGGAATTGCCGCCGATTGTTGTCAACCCAACCAGCGGAGTGATTGAGTCTAATCCTGGTACTTTAAATATCCCATCGGGCAAGTATACAGTGGATCTGCAAGTATCCAATATTGCCGGTGATGAAATTTTGAAAAATGCGATCACGTTGGATTTTCAGGAAGTTGCACCTTTTGAAACGGACGATGCTTCTACTGGTAATTTTGCAACGGGCAAGGCGGTCGCTGGAACTGCCCCGGTTACGTATTCTTTTAATGGAGCCAACAATCCTTATATTGAATACAGTATTTTGCGGTATGCTGATACGCCGAATGTCGTTTACATGAAAATTATGGATAAAAACGGGGTAGCCTTTAATCCTCAAAAAGGAGAAATTATAAAACGCCCCCAAACGGGCATTAACCCAGATCCTCCCTTTTTACAGAATTTGCAGGATTATGCCCCCGATACTTATAAGGCCTTAGATACTGCTATGTTTATTAGGTATCCGTTAACGCCTTTTCCCATTGTTTCTTTAGGGAATAGTTTTTTGATGTATTATAATATTAAAACAGATTATGTAACCACTGATAGTACGGCTAACTGGACCAGTAATCCGGAAAATCTTAAGTATCAAGGAGCTTCTGACAGTCATTATTTAGGTGTTTATAAAAACGGCGTATATGATTATTCTGTCCGTATTCCAATGCGGGTACAGGTGCCAGGTGCTTATATTTTTTCTGTGAAAATTTTAAACGCTACACACCGATAATCAGCTAGTAATTACAACCATATAGATGGTCATAATGGCCCCGGACACTTAAGAAAATATAGTGATCGGGGCTTTTAGCATTAAGTGGTTAGCGGTAGCTATGATGAAGCCAAATTCTTGCTACCATTGGGGTTTCTATAGTGGTATAGGTACTGGAAGTGAGAAAGTAATTGCAGAATCCAGCCAACAAATGTTTCTAATCTTTTATAAATCCCAAAACTATTGGGTACTTTCATTTGACTGAGTCGTTAATGAAAAAACCAGCAACCCGCAACCTGAATCCGTCAACATTTTAAAACTGTTTTTCTGCTTCATAATGTGGATACGGGAAAGCTTTTTAGCAGTTTTACATTGTTGCTTTGTTCAAAACTTCAATTGCGCAAAACCTTTATAATTGCGTCCAAAATAGTCCGCTTTTTTATTTTTTACGCTCTACTTTTGCCACGTTATCAAAAATTAAATTTTAAATGCTTCGCCAAAGAAGATTTGCCATATAAACATATATTAATTCGGTTGGTTTTAAGATAATGACTTTGTTGCGGTTTTGCTCATTTTTAGTAATGACGTGCAGCAAAGAAGGTTAGTAGTTGACTGCAAACCTGATTGTCATCTTCCTTTAGAAGGTTTTTATTTTAAGCTGGACTTAAAATAAAAAAATGTTGACAATTAAATTATTTGTGGCTTTCATTATTGCTGCTACCAGCTGGTTTTGACTTGCAAATATTAAATATTTTGAATTTTAAATAATGACATATGAAAAAAAGAAGAATAACACCTTTGATGCAATATGGAAGGGGCTTATTGAAGATTTGTTTGTTGAATTTATGCATTTTTTCTTTCCAAATGCAGATGATATTTTTGATCTGACGAGTTATGAATTTCTGGATAAGGAGCTAGATGAGATTTATCCCGAAGAGCCTGGCGAAAATCGTCGCCATGTAGATAAACTGGTAAAACTTAAGTTGAAATGTGGTGGGGAGCAGTGGTTATTGCTGCATATTGAAGTGGATGGTCGCGGTGGTATTAAATTTGGCGCAAGAATGTTTACGTATTACTATCGGATTTTTGATCGTTATGGTCAACATATCACTGCATTGGCTATTTTTACAGGAAAACAACGTAAAAGGAATACGCCAGACCGGTTTGTTCAGGAGGTATTAGGAACACGACTTGAATATAAGTACAATACCTACAGAATTGTTGATCAATCGGATGACGATTTGAAAGCCAATTTAGAAAATCCCTTTGCACAAATCATATTAGCTGCTAAAACCGGTTTGCTCTCTGGGAAATTGAGTGATGAGGAGTTAATGACAAGGCACGAATGGATTTTTAGTGCTTTGGATAAGTCTTTGAGTGTCAGGAAGAAATTATCCGTTTTTGCATTTATAAAGAAATTTGTCCATTTTTCAGATTCCGAAAATAATGCTATATTTGATAAGAAATTAGAAGGTATAATAAATAAAAAAGACAATATGGGCGTTATTGAAGTCAACATACCCTCGGCTAGAAGGCGAGGGCTTGTCACTACTGTCGGATAAATCCGACAATGCGACCATGGGCTGATTGACTGCAGCCTAATTCGGCGATGTTTAATGCTGCATTCTTGTCCGCATGGTCACCGTGACCACAGCTGCAGCACACAAATTCGCTTTGAGTTTTCCTGTTTGCTTTTTCAATATGTCCACATTTATGACATCTTTGGGAAGTATAGGCTGGTGGTACCAAAAATACAGGTACTCCGGCCAGCTTAGCCTTATAGATGATAAATTGGCGTAATTGATGAAATGCCCAACCAGAAAACCTGGAACGTTGGCTCTTGCGAACCCTTTGCCGTCTGCGAATACCTGTTAGATCTTCTAACGCTATTGCAGATCCGGTGCGTTTGGCCTCGTCCACTATTCTTTTACTTATAATGTGGTTTTCATTTCTTTTAAACCTTTTCTCTTTTCCAGAGTTTTTTTTCAATTTTCTTTTTGCTGAACGGGTCTTCTTCTTTTGAAGACCAGTTCTTTTGGCTTGGTTTTTTTTATGTACCTTTTCAGTCTGCTGGCCATCAAAAGACTCCCCAGTAGATAAGGTCGCGAGCTGATTGATCCCTAAATCAACACCGATCACATTTTCATGATCTATTAATTCCGGTTCTGGGATATCACAACTGACATTTAAAAAAAAAGTGACCGTTGCGAAAAAACAAATCTGATTCTCCCTTTTGAAATGCCAACAAATTACGGGCATTATCTCCAACCTCGAATTTCATTACTTGCCTTCCTTCGAGCGTAAGTATGCTTAGGCTATCACTGCTGAGATCAAAGCTGATCATACGACAGTCAAATGCTACCGCCCCTTTTAATCTGAAGGTTCTTTGGGTATCGATTGGACCTGTAGCCTTTTTGGCTTTAACCTTGTATGCATCTGCAACCTTACCAATAGCCCGGATGGTCATTTGTGATTTAAGTCCAAAATCCTCCCGTATAGCGTAGTAAGTTAGCTTATGCAACCTTATTCTGTTAAAACACTGGTTATCAAAAGCCACCGCTGATATTTGGTTGCAGGCAAGGTTCATTGCCGTTAATGTTTCCATTAACAGACCAAATTGCTCCCGATCAGGAACTAACTTTATTTGTGCTACAACTACCATATCTTTGACAAAGATAGATAATTAATTTAGTATACGCAAATATTTAGTAGAAAGAACTACAATTATTTTTCAACCCAAGAAAAGAGACAATGATAATGGATCAGGCTCGACAGGAGGGGGGCGCCATGATGGAAAAGAAACTTGCAAAAGAACGTGCTATGATGGCGGAGGAACGTGCAAAAGAACTTATGGATGAAAAATATAAATTTACCCAAAACTTATTAACCCAGGCTAGCATGCCCATCCCAAGCATTGCGCGTATTGTGGGTGTCAGTGAATATTTTGTCCGCAAAGTAAAACGGGAATTGAAGCGCGAACCAGCAGTAGGTTAAGTGTTATTTTGCCATTAGATTTTGTTGCCAGTTAGATTGCATTGCTTTTTATTTTACAATGGGCCTCATTAATCAGGTGCGGAGTAAAGTTTGCTGCGTGCTATGCCAATCGTTATTTACCAGGTTTTGTTTAAGCACAAATAAAAAATAGAATATGGGTGTAATTGAGATGATAAAGGAGCAGGCTCGCCAAGAGGAGCGAGCTAAGAAAGAAAAGGAACGTGCAAGGGAAAGTGCTTTGAAAGCAGAGAAATCTGCGAAAGACCTAGTAGATTTACAATATAAAATCACCAAAAACTTATTGACCCAGACTAACATGCCTGCCTACGATATTGCGAGAGTAGCGGGTGTTAGTGAGTATTATGTTCGCAAAGTAAAACGGGAATTGAAGCGCGAACAAGCGATTGGTTAGAGGTTATTTTGCCATTAGAATTATTGCCAGATAGATTGCATTGCTTTTTATTTTACATTGGATTACCAATTTATCTATCTAACCCTTGAATGGTAGGAATCTGGATAGTTTGATCTGAAAAATCCTTTGGAAGCGTATATGCAAAGTTTTCCGCTTTACGGAAAGCTGTGAGATAATCTTTTTCTTCCTGGGCAAGACTATAACCCCAGTGATTAGCCATCAACCGGCGGGCCAGATACTGCTGTTCCGTCTGACCAGGAGTTGGAATATATATGCCTTTTTTTCCCAGCATCAGCAGATCCATCACAGTAGAATACCCCGACCGGCAGACAATAAATTCAGCTTGATCTAATAAAGGAAGCAATGTATCCGGAGCTGCGTAATCTATAACCTTGAACTGTTGTTCAGCTATTAAACCATCAGGGAGTGGATTAATATCAGTATTGTTCACTGTAATCTGGGGGGCCGTTGGCAGCCCACGGACTAGAATGGATTTACCGTTCAGCTTTGGAGCTATTTCCAGTAGTCTCTTTTCAAGGATCGTGCGTTGTGGTTCCGGGCCGGATAATAATAATAAATACTTGAAAGGTGCTAATTGCTCCTTTGCCTGCTTGGTGGTGTCCGTTTCCCTATTTTTTAAATGGCTAAGTCTGCTTAACAGACCAATGTAATATGTGGGGATTTTTGGCATTTGAAGGGGATGAGAAAGCTTCCCGCCTAAATTTGGATCCCCAGCAAGATCGGGTATCCAGAGTTGACTAAAACGCTGAATATAACGGTAATTAATCTTTTGGATAATGGCTTCCAGCAGACTCAAGGGCGCTGCGATTCTCAATTGATGGGTGATAAATATAGAAGGGACATCTTGATGGTAGAAACCATACCGGTTATCCGAAATAATTAATTGTATAGGATGGGTGGCCACTATGTTTTGAACAAACCTACGTTCCCTTCGGATTGCTTTTAATATCTTAGGGATCTGCAAAAATATTTTAAAAGCGAATAATTTTCTTTTTTCGGCATAAGTAATGCCGTATCCTTGCAAAGGAATGAAAATTGCTTTTGGAAAATGCTGGCGAAGGACTTTTTCTGACGCGCTGCCCGGTTGGACAGCGATCATTAATTGATGGTTCTTTTTGTTAAAATGCGTTAAAATTGGGATCGATCTGGTCGTATGGCCTAATCCCCAATCGAGTGCGGAGAATAAAATGATGAGCTGATTTTCTTCCAAAAACTTATTTTTTAATAATTTTGCCTTGGATGGCCTTGAAACACCTCGGCAAAAACAAAATTAAAGGGTTTCTGGCAGACCTGAAAATTAAGCTAACTTTAATTAAAACAGGGATAAGCTAAATCAGGGTAATGCGGATATTAAAAGACTAAGAAAACGACACACAAGAGTAAGCTAAAGCATGAACGCGTTTAATAATAGAGATTTGATCATATTATCCAAATACATGGATACCAATACCGCTGCTTTTGAGCAGCAGGTGCGCTCTATTCATGCGATGCTCTACCTGGTGGAAGGCACTGAACAGTTTTGTCAGGCCCATGAAGTCATTGATCTTAACCATTATCGGATAATTCAGAAGAGCTATTTAGTACGTAAGATTATAAGCGATCCCATCAAACCCTTTGTTTTTTTGTTCAACAAGAACTAAAAATATTAAAATAATAAGCCTTTGCCCGCTTTTCGTTACTTTGTTATTTATAAACCCTATCAGACCTTATCCCAGTTCTCTGCTGAGTCAGGTAAGAAGACCCTTAAAGACTGGTTCTCAGTCCCAAAAGATGTATACCCTGTGGGGAGACTGGACTATGATAGTGAGGGGCTTTTACTCTTAACCAATGATACGAGGCTCAATCAGGCACTCCTTCATCCCAGAAATGCCCATGCCCGGACCTATTATGTGCAAGTGGATGGAATGGTTAGCCCTGAGGCCATCATCCAGTTAAAAACGGGTGTCGCCATTAATGTAAATGGCAAAACTCATCAGTGCAAAGCGGTAGAGGCAAGGCTGCTGCAAACAGCGCCGCTGTTACCAGAAAGAACACCACCCATCCGGTTCAGAAAAACCGTACCTGCCCCCTGGATGGCTATAACCCTAAAGGAGGGCAAAAACCGACAGGTCAGAAAAATGTGTGCAGCAGTCGGGTCCCCAGTCCTGCGTCTCGTTCGAATATCTATGGAAGATCTGGATATTACAGGCTGGAATTCCGGTCAGATTAAAGAATATCGCCCAGAAGATATCCACCAACTACTTCATGTATAGTGCTGGAAATTCCAGGTTTACGCCTTGCAAAAAGAAGAAACAACCCTACAAAGGCCGTTTTTAGGCTATTTTTAAAGGTATATTTTAAAATAAGGTCAAAATAATTATTGTAAATCAATTAATTAGAAAGTTGTCTTATTTAAAATTCCTTGAATTGCTTGTTATATCCAAAAACTAAGCGCAACTTTGCACCCTAATTTAATAAAAAGCGGCGGGATAGCGTCGCAATAAAACATTTTAACAATGAGTAAACTACATTTCACAACCAAGCACGCGAATGCGGCTACCGTTCAACGCCAATGGCACATTGTGGATGGTACTAATCAAACCGTGGGTCGTATCAGCGCTAAGATTGCAGCCATTTTGCGTGGCAAGCATAAAGCTTCTTATACTCCACACGTTGACACCGGTGATTACGTAATCATCATCAATGCAGATAAAGTTACCTTCACTGGTAACAAGTTGGATCAGAAAACCTATATTAACTTCTCTGGTTATCCAGGTGGTAAGAAAGAAGAAGTCGCTAAGGACCTTTTAAAGCGTCGCCCTGAAGTCGTTCTGGAAAGAGCTATCAAAGGTATGTTGCCTAAAAACAAATTAGGTCGTAAAATGATCAAAAAATTATTTGTTTATGCAGGTGAGGCACATCCACATACTGCACAGCAACCCAAAGAACTGAAATTCTAATTAAACTTAAACAATCTTACAAAAGAACGCTTTTGTAAATAATTAATACTCAATGGAAAAGCAAAAAATAGCCGTAGGACGTCGTAAAGAAGCCGTTACCCGCGTATTTATCAGCCGCGGTAGTGGGAAAATTACCATTAACGACAAGGACTATAAAGAATATTTCACTTTAGCTTATTTACAGAACCAGGTAGAAGTACCGCTGAAAACTGTAGAAGGAAGCGATAAGTTTGATGTAAAAATCAATGCAACCGGTGGTGGTGTCAAAGGCCAGGCAGAAGCAGCCAAATTAGGAATCGCCCGTGCACTGATTGAAATTGATCCGGAATATCGCCCAGCATTAAAAGCAGCAGGTCTGTTAACGCGTAATCCGAAAAGTGTTGAACGTAAGAAATTTGGTCATAAGAAAGCACGTCGTAGCTTCCAGTTCAGCAAACGTTAATACAGAAAATATGTTCACTGTTCGCTACCTCAGCCGGTGGCTTGGATGCGAACAGTGGTATTTTACTTTCAGAAATAATCATTTTAACCATACTATAATTTTTAATAAATGGAAACAAATACTTCTCTACAGCAGCAACTGCTTGAGGCCGGAGTACACTTTGGTCATCTCAAGAAGAAGTGGAACCCAAAAATGTTACCTTACATTTTTGCAGAGAAAAAAGGCATTCACATCATCGATCTGAACAAGACTGTTGATCACCTGCAGGAAACTGCAGCTGCGATGAAACAGATCGCCAAAAGCGGTAAAAAGATCATGTTTGTTGCTACCAAAAAGCAGGCAAAAGAAATCGTATCCGATTGTGCAAAGAAAGTAAATATGCCTTTCGCTACAGAACGTTGGTTGGGAGGTATGTTGACCAACTTCAACACTGTGCGTAAAAGCGTTAAGAAAATGCAGAGCATAGAAAAATTGCTCAGCGATGCAAATGCGGACAGCCTGACCAAAAAAGAAAAGCTTACGCTGGCGCGTGATAAAGATAAAATGGAAAAAGTATTGGGTGGTATTGCCCAAATGAGCCGTCTTCCGGCAGCTTTATTCCTGGTTGATATTGGACACGAACACATTGCACTAGCTGAAGCTAAACGTTTAGGTATTACTACTTTTGGTATGGTTGATACCAACTGTGATCCTAATAAAGTAGACTTCGCTATTCCTTCAAATGATGACGCTACTAAATCCGTAGCCATCATTACCAACTACATCACCGCTGCAATCGCAGAAGGTCTGGCTGAGCGTCAGGCTGCAAAAGATGAAGATGAAGAAGAAGTAGACAACGAAAATGAAACAAAAGCAGCCAGACTGCAGGCAGAAGCTGAAGCCGAAGGTGGCAGCACTTCCGGTGGCCGTGGTCGTCAGGGTGAAGGCGGACCTAAGCGTCGTGCACCTCAAGGTGGTGGCGCCCGCAAGCCCCAGGCTGGTGGCAAAAGATAATTGCTTCTTTGATTAAAAGAGAATTATTTTGAACTAAGTCAATAAAGAAGCCTGTAAATATCTTTTGCAGGCTTCTTATTTAAACCTAGGAGCTAGGTTTTTATTAAACATTTAAAAATATTTGGAGGAATTAAACCATGGCAGCTATTACAGCGCAGGATATTAATAAATTACGTCAGGCTACAGGAGCCGGTATGATGGATTGTCGTAAGGCATTAACTGAAACTAACGGTGATTTTGAAGCCGCTATTGATTGGTTGCGTAAACAAGGTCAGAAAGTGGCCGCCAAACGTAGCGACAGAGAAGCTAAAGAAGGTGTTGTTATCGCAAAAACCAACAGTGATAATACTAAAGGTTATATTGTTAACATTTCCTGTGAAACCGACTTCGTGTCTAAAAATGCAGACTTTGTCGCATTTGCAGAATCTATCGCTAATGCAGCGGTAGAAAACAATGTTGATTCTGTAGAAGCATTAAACAATGCAACAGTTGGAGCGGCGAAAGTAGCAGACTTAATCAATGATAAACTGGCAGCGATTGGAGAGAAAATTGGTATTGCCAGCTTTGAAGTAGTGGAAGCTCCTTATGTGGCCTCTTATATTCACGGTGCTAACCGTATTGGCGTGCTGGTTGGATTCAATAAAGATGCAGGTGAGGCTGGTAAAGATGTAGCGATGCAAATTGCGGCGCTCAACCCACTGGCTATCGATCCGGAAAGCATTTCTAAAGAAACCGTTGACAGAGAAAGAGCTGTTATCATTGACACTATGAAGGCCGATCCCAAAATGGAAGGCAAATCTGATGAAATGATCGCAAAAATCGCTGAAGGAAAGCTCAATGCATTCTTTAAAGAAAATACGCTTTTGGCGCAGCCATTTGTGAAAGACCCTAGCAAAACAGTAGCTGCTTACTTAGGTAGCGACCTGAAAGTTACTGGGTTTAAACGTGTGGCATTAGGTTAAATTAATAGGATGGGCATCTGTTGATTCGAGATGTCTGCAATGTATATTAGCGGTTCATTCAATTAGGATGAACCGCTTTTTTGGGCTATTGATGAAAAAAATGGAATTTAAATTGTCGCAAAAGGTATAAATTTTATAATTTTTGCGTATTTTTACGACAAATAAGCGCCTATGACCATTGAACAAATTGCAGCCAAAAAAGCAGAAAAGGCAAAGAATATAGAAACCGTTATCTGGGAAAAAATACAGGCGGCACCGGTTGGGCAGTTGTTTTTTATTGATGATTTTATAGTAGACGGAGCGTTTAAGTATAAGGCCGCAGCAAAGAGCCTGGAAAGATTGGTAAGTAAGGCAAAGCTCAAAAGGATCGACCGTGGTATGTATGCTATAACTGGCTATGATCCTATATCAAAAGAAGTATTGCCCCGTCCGCAGGATATTGCGAAGGCTGTTTGCCGCAAATATAATGTAAGAGCCGTTCCAGCTGGTAAATGGGCTGTTTATCTGGCAGGACTATCGACCCAGCATCCTGGCTTTACAGAGTATCTGACAAGTGGCAAAAACAGACGGTTTCATATTGGGAAAAGCAGTATGCTTTTCAGATCCAGTTCCGGTAAAAATGTTGCTTGCATTGGGCAGGTCAGTTCACTGGTGATCCAGGCTTTAAAAGCGATTGGCCCGGAAAAAATCACCCTGGACCAGGTTAGACTGGCCGTGCTACAATTAAGAAAAGAAAGCCCTTATGCCCTGGAGCATGATATTAGCCTTGCAACGGAGTGGATCCGGGTAATCGGGCGAATGGCCTTAAATGGATAACGATTCAAAGTAAATCATCCCATAGGTCATCCACAATGTTCTTCGACAATAATAACCAACAATATTGTCCAACAAGTTATCCAATAAGGTCATCTAAAGGAAATATCCATGCAGCTTTGAACACAACCCATAAACTGCATGGATATTTGTTTTTAAATGCAACCTGTGCATCAGAGGCCAAAGAATCGGGAGCGATAACTAAACGCGGATTCCCATTATGGCTGCCTAACAGAAATTGTCTATCTTTAGTCAAATGTCTGATGTATGAAGTTCAAATTATGGACAGGCCTTTGTCTGTTAATAAGTCAATTAATGACCTTATCTCTGGATGCACAACCCAAACAAAACCCAAAAGAAGCCTTCCAGCAATTAAGATCAGCGGAGCATGCGGCTGTTTTATTGGGACACCATCCTGATTTATTGCCCATCAAAAACCTTGAAAACAGAAGTATAGTAGCTGTCCATCTGGAGGAGAATCAAAGCGGCTTATTTGACAGTATCGCCAATTTATACGCACCTGTTGCTTCCCTAAGCGCAAAGCCCTACCAGGATTCAGCGGATTTGTATAACCTTGAAGATGACCTACAACCTTATAATACTGTTATCGTGACCTTAACAGCTGACGGTTTAAGTGATTATCGCAATCAGCTGTATTTACAAGATATCAGTAAGCGCAAGGCCATGATTGTAGTGATATTAGGTGCTGTTCGCCATCCCCTTTCCATCCACTTGAGTCAGTTGAAGTGCCCAGTGTTGTATATGCCAACCCATACATCAGTAACGGCAAGTGTCGCAGCCCAAATTGTATTTGGTGGTATCGCCGTAAATGGAAAACTAAAAAAGCCGCTGGGACCAGATATGCCGGCCGGCAAAGGAAATACAACCAGTGCCATTCGATTAAAATATACCTATCCGGAAGAACTCGGCATATCCAGCGAGTCACTTCACCAGATAGACCAACTGGCTGCGGAAGCCATCGCAAAAAGAGCCACCCCCGGCATGGTTGTGCTGGCCGCTAGAAAAGGTAAAGTGTTTTTTCATAAGGCCTATGGTTTTCATACTTACTATAAAAAGTGCCTGAGCAATTAAACGATATATTTGATATGGCATCCGTGACAAAGATCACCGCAACGACGCCCGTCGTAATGCATTTGGTTGAAAAAGGTAAACTCAAACTGGATTCTACCATAGGTCATTATATTGCCAGGGCACGCAAAACCGGCATGAAAGATATCCATCTAAGAGAGGTAATGTTACATCAGGCGGGTTTTGTGCCTTTTATTAATTTTCCAAAAATGATTACCGATCAGGATTACCGTAGGGATTCCAGTGCGGCCTTTCCAACCAAAGTAGCCGACCATTATTTTATCCGAAAAAACTTCTTTAAGGATTTTATGTGGCCGACAATGTTGCATTCTCCAATTGTTACCAGGGGCAAATATGTCTATAGTGATATCAGTATGTATGTAATGCAGGCCGTTATTGAATCTATCACAGATACCACACTGGATGTATATGCCAACAACCATTTCTATAGACCTTTAGGGATGCACAGCACCGGTTATCTGCCTTATTATAAATTTGATGATAACAGAATTGTGCCAACAGAAGATGATCAGACATTTCGCAAAACCTTACTGGTGGGCTATGTACATGATGAAGGAGCAGCACTGAAAGGTGGCGTTGCCGGCCATGCCGGCCTATTTGCCTGTGCAACAGATTTAGCTGCTTATTACCAGATGTTATTAAATAAAGGGTATTACGGTGGCCAGCGGTATTTTCAGCCGCAAACAGTAACTACTTTTACAAAAAATGAGTCCAAGGTCAGTAGAAGAGGCTATGGGTTTGACCGGGTGGATCCGGATAAATCCAAAGAGTATCCTTCCAAGCTTGCCTCTCAACATACATTTGGACACACGGGTTATACAGGAACCTGTGTATGGGTGGATGAAGACAGAGATCTGGTCTATATCTTTTTATCCAACCGGGTTAATCCAACCAGAAGTACAGAAATCTATAAACTAAAGACGCGTAGTAAAATCCAGGATATTTTAAATAAAGCAATTGATGATGCTGGGCACAAAGCAACAACTAAAATTAAAACGAAACCAAAATCAAAACCTCACAGCCAACATAGAAACCCTAAATAAAAAGTATTAAAAAAATATTAGCAGTAGGGAAAAAAAGGGTTAGCTCTGTTAGAGCCCATTAATGAATTAGGTTACCCCCCCCCCCTTCGTTTTGGTAGCATCAGGCTGGGCATCAGCGGTCTTTTGGCCTGTGGCTTGTTTATCTGCATAGAGTGCTGCACCACAGTTTTTACAAAATAGTGCGTCGGTTTCATGGCCCTTTTCTCCACATTTTGGACAAGGGAGTAATGCATATTGGGGTAAATGACGCCAGCTTTCACGCATCATGGAGGTGGACAGGATACCCGTTGGTACAGCAATAATCGCATACCCAAGGATCATAATCAAAGAAGATACCACTTTGCCAGCAGGCGTAATGGGGGCCACATCTCCATATCCAACCGTTGTAATGGTGACGATGGCCCAATAGATGCTTTGCGGGATACTGGAAAACTGAGGGTTTTTGCCCGATTCAAGCATATACATGATGGCGCCCAAAAAAACCGTCAATAGCAGCACGAAAAACAAAAAGATTAAAATCTTCCTGAAGGAGCGAATCATCGCAAATAAGAGCCGCTTGCTCTCATTTAAAAACTTTACCAATTTAAAGATACGGAAGACCCTTAAAAGCCTGAATGCCCGAATAATCATCAGTACATGAGTCTCCGGGAAAAAATGTTCCAAATAAGAGGGGATAATAGAAAGCAGGTCAATGAGACCATAAAAACTAAATATATACCTGGTAGGCCATTTAACACAGACGATTCTTAGTATTACTTCCAGTGTAAAAAATACCAGATAAATTCTATCCAGGATTTTAAACAGATGTGCATATCTGGAACCAATACCTGCCATCGATTCTAATAGCAAAACCCCAATATTGGTCAAAATAAAAAGAACCAGGATGATATCAAATATTTTCCCCTTGCGGCTCTCGGATCTGAAAATAATATGGTAGACTCGCCTGCGCCAGCCAGGATTATCTGGTTCATTGTCATATTCTGAGTCCAGAGATTCTAAGAATGTAAAATCATCATCAGGCTTAGCCATCTAAAAAATCATTGGTGAAAAAAAGCGCAGATAAGCTATATAGAAGATAAATAATCGGCGCTATTTTACTGGTGTCGTTTAACTTGTAAAGGTAAAATAGTGCTGATCAAATGCGCATCAATTAAATTTATTCATTGCTAATTATTTGTTTCCCTTATATCCTTAAGGTGTTTTAAGATTAGATGTACCCAAAAACAACCTCAGGGAGTACCTTTTGAACTAGGAAGGGTGCTCTTCAGTGGCACTGCTGGCACTATGCGCCTCATCTGGCATATGTCCCAACTCCTGATTGAGTTCCAACAGCGCTTCATTGGCCGCTTTTTCGCCACCGGCAATCTTGATTTTATCCAATAGATTTAATGCCAGGGTTTCTTCTTCAACCTGTTCTTTGACAAACCATTGCAGGAAATTCCAAGTGGCCCAATCCTGCTCTTCAAAGCTTTGCTGCACGATCTTGTGTATAGAATCCGTATTGCTTACCTCCTGTTCAAAAACTTTATTGAAACAATCCTGAATACTGGTAGGATCCGCTCCCGGGGCACTCAGGGCATCAATTTTAACCTTTGAACCTCTGTCCAGGATATAGCGTAGGAACTTCATCATGTGGTTTCTCTCCTCATGGGCATGTCGGAAAAGGAAGTTGCTGATACCAGCATAACCCTGATCATCGGCCCAGGCTGCCAGTGCCAGATAACTCTGTGCGGCCTCAGCTTCTGCGGTTAATTGCCTGTTCAGGGCCTGGTTCATGGTCGGGGAAAGTCTGTCGGTTTGCATCTGTAATTTTTTTAAAGGTTAAATATAATTATTTGATTTTTATAAGCTGCTAACCCTATTTGAGGAGCAGTACAATAAATAATCCATCGCCTGTTTTATAAAGGTTATTATTTTAAAGTTAGGCATTTTTTAGGAATTAGGGCTTTAAGCCTTCGTTAAACCAGAAAATTCAATTAACTTCATAAATCCAATCTTGCCCAGCAGCAAGATTTTGACTATAAATGTGCCACGGACAGTGGCACAAAGTAAGTTGGATAGGGGGGACAGCGCCATGGTGGGCGAAAATTGGAGTGGCAAACAAAATGAAGCAAAAAATATAGTGGCACAACACTAATTTAATAGGTCCTTGCCAGGCTCCTTAGTTTGTTTTGAATTATGACTATTGGCATCTTATATCATTAAACATACACTACTATTAATTATGAAACACATTCCGCTCAGCTTAAAAAGTCCAAAAGCCTTAAAGGCGGCCACCGGGGTAATGCAAGCCTATGGGAAAACAGTCGCATTATCAATCATACTGGCAGGGCAGCTTTCACTTTGTTTGCCAATGCAGACGTTTGCACAGCCACAGGTTTTGCATTTGCAAAAGGCAACAGATGCTTTGTCCGTCCGGCAGCTTTGGGTAGAAAATAAAACAGCACCCACTGGTATTGCTACTCAGCATCCCAGGCTTTCCTGGGCCAGTAGCTCAGGCGGCCAAAACGTAATGCAAACGGCCTATGAGATTCGCCTGGCTACATCACAAGCGGATGTTCAAAAAGGCAAAAAGCTTTATTGGAAAACAGGTAAGGTCAACTCCGGCAGCTCCCGTCATGTATTATATGAGGGGCCGACCTTAAAATCCGCAGAAAAATATTACTGGCAGGTTAGAATCTGGGACAACCAGGGGCACCAGTCTGCCTGGAGCCAACCTGCAAGCTTTTTGACGGGTTTTTTATCAAAGACCGATTGGAAAGCCCAGTGGATTGAGCCCGGATATACGGAAGATCCACAGCTTAGACCCAGTCCCCTGATGCGAAAAGATTTTGTGCTCCACAAAAAAATAAAAAGTGCCCGTGCATTTATCACTGCCCACGGACTCTATGAAGCTTTTATCAATGGCAAAAAAATAGGCAAAGGTTTTTTGACACCAGGTTGGACCAGTTATAATAAACGGCTGCAATATCAGAGTTATGACGTAACAAATCTGATCCAAGGAGGCAAAAACGCAATTGGCGTCAGACTGGGCAACGGCTGGTACCGAGGGTATTTGGCCTGGGGGGATACCCATAATATCTATGGCAAAACCCTGGGACTGCTTTTTCAATTAGAGATTACTTATACTGATGGCAGTAAATCTACCATCCTTTCTGACGGTTCCTGGAAATCGACGACCGGAGAGATCCGCTATGCAGAGATTTATAATGGAGAAACCATCGATCACCGGATGACCCAAAAAGGCTGGATGTTGCCCGGCTATCAGGATCAGGACTGGACACCGGTAAAAACAGTAAGAGCCGGTTACGATAACCTGGTGACTACCGAAAATGAACTGGTAGAAAAGCATGAGACATTTAGACCCCTTAAAGTGATTACCACGCCCAAAGGAGAAAAAGTACTGGATTTTGGCCAAAATCTAGTGGGTTGGGTCGTCGTCCACCTTAAGGGAAATGCAGGAGATACCATCAAAATTTTTCACGCTGAAGTGCTGGATAAAGCCGGTAACTTTTACACCACCAATTTGCGCAAAGCAAAGGCAGAGGATCAGTATATACTCAGTGGTAAAGGGCAGGAGACCTTTGAACCGCATTTTACCTGGCATGGATTCCGCTATATTAAGGTAGAAGGAATTGACGGTCCATTGAACCCGGAAGATTTTACGGCAGTGGCGCTTTATTCAAATATGGCCCAGACCGGACATTTTTCTTCCTCCGATAGCCTGATCAATCAGTTGCAACATAATATAGAATGGGGCTTAAGAGGTAATTTCTGGATGTGCCCACTGACTGTCCACAAAGAGACGAAAGACTGGGCTGGACCGGAGATGCGGAAGTGTTTTCCAGAACCGCCAGTTTTCTAAGAGGTGTCAATAGTTTCTTTGACAAGTGGATGCGAGACGTCGCAGCAGATCAGCTGCCATCTGGCAGTGTGCCACATGTCGTACCTAACGTATTGGGAGATGGCGCCAGTGGTTCTGCCGGGTGGGCAGATGTGGCGACTATTGTTCCCTGGAATATGTACCTGGCCTATGGGGATAAGAAAATTCTGGATGTTCAATATCCCAGCATGAAAGCCTGGGTGGATTATATCAGCAGCGTCAGCCAGGATCATCTCTGGAACACCGGCAATCATTTTGGAGACTGGCTTTTCTACCACCCTGATGATGATAATGACGGCAGTGCCGCGGTAACAGATAAATACCTGATCGCCCAGTGTTTTTATGCTCATTCAACGCAACTTTTGATCAAGGCTGCCCGGGTACTGGGTAAAACAAATGATGAGAAGACTTATACTGAGTTGTTGCAGAAAATCAAAAAGGCATTTCAGCGGGAATACCTAACAGCCTCCGGCAGATTAGTCTCTGGCACACAGACGGCCTATGTACTGGCTTTGAACTTTGATATGCTCCCGGAAAATTTACGTGCCCAGGCCGCCAAAAGACTGGTGGATAATATCCACCGCTATGGCGATCATATTACCACAGGATTTTTGGGCACGCCTTTTATAAGTCATGTTCTGACTCGTTTTGGCTATAGCGATGTTGCCTATCAATTGCTATTGCAAAAGACCTATCCTTCCTGGTTATATCCGGTTAAAATGGGGGCAACCACCATCTGGGAAAGATGGGATGGTATAAAACCTGATGGCAGTTTTGAAAACCCAGGCATGAACTCTTTTAATCATTACGCCTATGGGGCAATTGGGGATTGGATGTATCGAAAAATGGTCGGACTAGACACCTATGAAGATGGAGTGGGCTATAAGCATAGTAAAATTCAGCCCTATATCGGTGGAGGATTTAGCGCGGCTGACGCATCCTTGGATACGTATTTTGGCAGGCTTAGTAACAGCTGGAAATTATCTGCTGATCAACTCACCATGGAAGTAGAAATACCGGTAAACACTACTGCCACCGTTTATGTCCCGACTACAGATCCTTCTTCCGTTAAACTCGGAGGGCAGATTCTTGAAAATATAAACGGACAGGCTCCCCAAATCCTGGACGCTCCAGGAACAGGCGGCAAATTCGTGAAACTCAATCTGGGATCCGGTCATTACAGCTTTACCAGTACTTTTGCCGTGCCCACAAAAAAGACAGCGGCAAAATAAGCTAAAAGCCTATAGTGATGAGCCAGGTGTGTAAGGCATTTGGCAACAAAGATTAGAAAAATAGGCATAAAAAAAATCCTTAAATACCACACAGCAGATTGTGTAGTATTTAAGGACTTTTTTTTCTGAGCGATACAAAGATTTAATCAATATTTAATCCATATTTAATTGCTTTAATCCTGGTCATGGCTGTGCTTATCCCGGCAAGCCTGCTCACCACAGACCCTGCTTTCCAGCTCAAAAGTGACATGGTGGATATTGGCATGCAAAAGATCATGCCTGAGTGCCATTTTGATGGATTCATATTGGCTGAGATCCGTGTCAGCCAGTACCAGATGCGCTGTCAATGCATTCTCACTACTGCTTAATGGCCATATATGAATATGATGTACCCCTTGATCACAGCATATTTTAAAATCAGTTGCCTGACTTTTTCCACATCAATATTTTCTGGCAGACCATCCAGTGCCAGATGTATACTTTGAGTAAAGAGTCCCCAGGTGGCTTTTAAAATTACCAGGCCAATGATCATACTGATGATCGTATCCAGCCAGTACCAACCGGTGTAGCTGATCAGAATCCCGCCAATGACCACACCCAAAGACACCACCGCATCGCTGACCATATGCAGGTAGGCCCCTTTGATATTAATGTCCTGCTTTTGATCCTTGAAAAATAAATAGGCAGAAAACCCATTGATAAAAACCCCGATAAATGCCACCAGCGATATGACATTGCCATGAATAGATACGGGTTGGCCAATCCGGGTAAAAGCTTCATAAAAAATAAAAAAAACAGTAACCAGAAGTAATACTGCATTTAGCAAAGAGGCCAGTATCGTCCCTTTTTTATAGCCATAAGTATATTGTTTGGTGGCTTTTGCCTGCATCATCTTAAAGGCAAATAAGGAGACCAATAGGCTAAATACATCGGTTGCATTATGGCCTGCATCACTAATCAGGGCCAGTGAATTTTGTGCATATCCGACAATAAATTCAATAACCAAAAAGGCGGTATTCAGGCCAATGCCGATCATAAAAGCCGTATTGATCTTTTGCAGGGTAGGTGCATGGCTATGGCTGTGACTTTGGCTGTGGCTATGGCCATGACTATGAAGGTCACTATGGCTATCGCCATGACTAGGTGCGTGCATTTGTGCCTGTTCAGGACCCTGACCTTGCTTTTGTTGCGGTTGGGCACCTGCGCTTTGCCTTTGTTGGCTGTTCCCTTCGTTTGTTATCATAAAAATAGTTTCAATATGATTACAACAAAACTACAGAACTGGCTTGGCAACCAAGCCAACTATCTTTGTAATAAGGTTTCAAAAAAGGCGCCGGTTGCTGTTGAAATTATCGAGTAATCGGCGCCTAATAGATTGATTTAAAATAATTAGAGTGAACTCAATCCAAGGGCTCAATGCGGTAGCCCGCTGCCTTAATTTGGGCTGTTACCGCTTCGTTAATCTTTGCATCTTCAGGACCTGTTACCGTCAGGATTTTGTCCGGGTTTTCCGTATTCACTTCCCAACTTTCCAAAGTCGGGATCCTTTGTAAAAAGGGGGTTACCTTCTCGATGCATCCGCTGCAATGGATATTTGTTTTGAATTGATAAGTTGCCATAATAATTATGATTTTGAAGTTTAATAAAAATAGAAATAGAACTGTTTTGATTTACTTTAGTTTTCTGTAACGAAGCCTCAGACTGGCAGCCAGCACACAAATGCTACTGAGCGCCATCGCGGCCCCGGCGATCATTGGGTTTAACATAAAACCCGTAAAGGGATACAGGATCCCGGCGGCAATAGGGATACCAATCAGGTTATAGAAAAAGGCCCAGAAAAGGTTTTCCCGGATCGTTTTTCCCGTTAACCTGGATAGCAATATTCCGTCTGCAATTTTAGAAAGCTGATCACCGACAATGGTCATCCCTGCCACATCCATGGCCACATGGCTGCCCTTTGACATAGCAATACTAATGTCTGCCTGGGCCAAAGCGGCACTGTCATTAATCCCATCACCGATCATTGCCACTGATTTGCCCTGGGTTTGTAAGGTCTTAATATAGGCTAGTTTATCGGCCGGTAATTGTCCGGCGAGGTAACGGTTGATACCTGTTTGGCTGGCTACCAGTGCGGCAGCAGCTTCATTGTCTCCTGTCAGCATATGTAACCCGATGCCCTGATGCCCTAGCCTTTGCAGGGTCAATAGAGCATCCGGTTTTAATATATCCGCCAAAGCCATAACAGATAGGAGTGTACCGCGATTATCCTTTGCGCTTTTTTGGGCGAAATAAACAATAGTATGCGTTGTATGCGCCTGTAAAAATGAAGTAATTGCTGTCAGGTCATGCCTCATAGGTGTTAAAAAATCCACCGGTTTCTCTGGGCTTACGTCCTTTTCCGACCCTGCATTTACCACAATATTTTTTTCAGCCATCAGCCTGGCATTGCCAACATAGTAAACGTCGTTCCCCAATGTGGCTTCCACCCCTAAACCGGGTAAAAACACGCTATTGATATAAGAGGCAGCATTAGCGTTATGGTCAAAATCAATGTCATTATTCTTGCTATAATCCTTGCCATAAACCGAGATTGCATAACTGGTGATTGCCTCCGCTAAAGGGTGTTGTGAACTGCGTTCTATGGCAGCCAGCAACCTGGCAGCTGACTTTGGATATCCTGCATTAATGTCCCGATCATCGTCTAGCCATAAGCCCTCTTGAACAACAGGTTTACCTAAGGTAAGCGTACCGGTTTTATCCAGTACGATATCAGTTACGCCGGCCAGCTTTTGCAGATGCGCTGCATCCTTAATCAAAATACCCATTGTGGCTCCCCGGCCAATACCCACCATTAAGGCGGCCGGTGTGGCCAGCCCAAGCGCACAGGGACAAGCAATTACCAGTACCGTTACGACAGCAATAATGCCTCTGGATAGTTCAGCAGGACCTCCAAATGCCCACCAGATAAAAAAAGTAAGCAAGGCGATGCAAAGGACCCCGGCAACAAAGCGGGCTGCAATTTTATCCACCAATTGTTCGATGGGCGCCTTGCTGCCCTGCGCCTCTCTTACCAATCGGATAATGGAGGCCATAACCGTATTACGGCCAACTTTATCTGCCCTCATGGTAAAAGCCGTGTTTTCATTGATGGTACCAGCGTAAACGCTGTCCCCACTTTCTTTTTGGCTAGGGATGGCTTCCCCGGTAACCATACTTTCATTAATCAGCGGACGACCCGATAGGATAGCGCCATCCACAGCAATGGCCTCGCCGGGCTTTACCAGTAGTTGATCGCCTACTTGTATATCCCTGACAGCGATTATTTGCGGCTGGTCATTTACCAGTACAGTCGCGGTGGCGGGTTGCGCCCCCATCAGCTTTTTAATATCTGCAGCAGTGCGACCTTTTGCCCGCATTTCCAAAAGTTTACCTAGCAAAATAAACGCAATTACCACTGCAGCAGATTCAAAATAAAGATGTCCTGGCAATCCTTTTTTTGCCCAGAATGTGGGTAGTAGCATAACGGCCACAGAGTAGAAATAAGCAACACCAGTAGATAAGGCAACAAGGGTGTCCATACCTGCCTTTCCATGGCGTAGCTGCCGGAAAGCACTAATAAAAAAACGGCGCCCAAAAATGAAAACCACCGGCGTTGCTAACATTAGCATAAAAATATCTGCATAAGGCAACTGCATCCCCACATAGAAAGTGCCATTAAGGGCAGGCTAAAAAGAAGAGAAAAGGTCGCCCCGGATTTTAATTTTTTATATTGGTTGAGTTCAGCTTTTTCAACGACTGCTGCCGCCTCCTCATCAGTTTCAAGCACCAGGTCATAGCCGATAGAACGGATTGCTTCCTGTAAAGCGTCCTGGCGGATAATCCAAGGGTCGTAATCGATAGTTGCCATGGCATTGGCATAATTTACGGCCACCTTATTTACACCTGGTTGACTAGCCAGCATGGACTGGACACTGGCTGCGCAAGAAGCGCAGGAGAGGCCTAGTACGGGCAGCGATTGGTGAATCGTATTTTCAGTTGTCCTATTTTTATTCGCCTTTAAAACAGGATTTGTGCTTGTATATTGAATCGTTTCCATGTGTTGACAAAAACAAATTGATTTGTCAGACAAAGTTCCGCCTTATGGCCGCCCTGCAGGTTACAGTATTCAGTGTAAATGTTATAGATTTTCAACTTTTAAAGACAGATAATGCAATATTTGGTAAGTGTATTCAGGGTAAGGTTCTCAGCAGGCAAATAGCAGCTTATCACTGGATAGACTTACCCATTATATATCTGTCAAAATTTTCTTTTCAGGTCCTTTATGTTTTTAAAATGCGAGGCGGTAAGTCCGGTTACCTTTTTGAACTGAGCACTTAAATGGGCGGTACTGCTATAACCCAGGTTAAAAGCAATTTGACTTAGGGTCAACTCGTCATAGACGAGTAGTTCTTTTACAAATTCAATGCGTTGGGCAATATGGTATTTTTCTATGGTCTGCCCCTCAGAAGCAGAAAATAAAGCACTTAGATGATTGTAGTCAACATGCAATTTTTTGGACAGTATAAGAGAAAGGTTCTCTTTGGGTTTCTCCCCATCCGCTTTTCTTGCCAAAAAAATCACCTCCTTTTTGATTTGCTCTATCAGGCGGGCCTTTTGCGAATCGATTAGTTCAAAACCAAGGACATGTAGCCTATTGGATAATTCCTCCAACTTTTTTTGGTCCAGGCTTTTACCCTCCCGGACACCATCAGGTAGAGTTAAGATGCCTAACTCTACCTGTGCACCTGTCAACCCCATTTGCCTTGCCAGGTCTTCCACCGCTTTAACACAACGGGGACAAACCATATTTTTGATGTGTAGTACCACTTGGACTTTTAATTTCTAATATATTTCAATTTGGATAATTATACCTTAAAGGTAGTGCAAATGCCCAGTATTTTAGTCCTATCAAGTAGTATAGTTCCATTTACAGCGCACCACCTAGCTATCTTAGGACAATTTATGTTTTTAATTGGGGAGGGAATAACAAAAGGGTCTATTTTTACCTAAAATAAGGGATATCGGTAACAGAGCGCACAGCTAAAGGATAAAGCAGTAAGGATACAGAAACATGGATCAGCAACAGCACATACAACATATCTTAAAAGAGTACTGGGGCTTTGACAGCCTAAGAGGTATTCAACAGGAGGTAATAACAGCCGTTATGGCCGGCAAGGATGTACTGGCCATTATGCCTACTGGTGGCGGTAAATCCTTGTGTTTTCAGGTTCCTGCCTTAATGCGGGACGGTTTATGCCTGGTCGTATCCCCCTTGATTGCCCTTATGCAAGATCAAGTCAGCCATTTAAAGCAAAGAGGCATACCAGCTGCAGCCTTGCATAGCGGGCTGGGCTCCACTGAAATTGTCCGTTTGTATGATGATCTGCAGGCAGGACTTTACCGGTTTCTATACGTTTCTCCTGAAAGATTGGATTCCATTGGATTTTTAAGGTGTATTCGTCATATACAGGTACAGCTTTTGGTGGTAGATGAAGCGCACTGCATTGCGGAGTGGGGGTATGATTTCAGGCCGGCCTATTTAAATATTGGCAAGGTTAGAAAAGAACTGAATCATGTTGCCTGCCTGGCGCTAACAGCCAGCGCCACGCCTGCTGTACAAAAAGACATATTGCAACAATTGGATTTCAAAGATCCCGAAATTTGCTGTCAGGATTTTGCCAGGCCTAAGTTAAGCTATACGGTTCATGCCTGCGTGGATGAAAATGAAAAACAAGAGACCCTGTTTGGTTACCTCGGCCGTCACGAGGGACAAAGCACGCTCATTTATGCCCGCAGCCGGCGGGTGACAGAGCAGCTGGCTGCATTACTCAGCGCTGAGGGGTATCCAGCAGGCTATTACCATGCTGGGCTGGAGCATGACCAAAGAGAAAGTGTCAGCAAACAGTGGTTGGAAAATAATCCCGCTATTATGGTCGCTACCAGCGCCTTTGGCATGGGTATCGATAAACCAGATGTCAGACTGGTTGTTCATTACGGCCCCACCGATAATTTAGAATCTTATTATCAACAGGCAGGACGTGCTGGCAGAGACATGCAGGCTGCCAGCGCCGTACTACTATACACCCCGGCTGATCTGCAGCAGCAGCAAAACCTGCCTGCCTTATTATATCCGCCTTTTGCAACCATCCAACAATTTTATCAGCATCTGGCGGATTATCTTAAACTCCCTGTCGGACTGGGAGAAGACCGCTTTTTTAGTTTTATGATCGCTGATTTTGCCTTAAAATTTAAGTGGAATCCGTTGCAGGTACACAGTATTTTAAAAAATCTGGAACAATCAGGTCTGATCACCTATTTAGAACAGGTGTATCTGCCCTCCAAATTAAAGATTACCGCTTCCAGGGCCGAGGTTGCTGCTTATGTGGAAGGCGTAAAAGAACCAGCAGAAGTGCTGGATTATCTGATGCGCCATTATGAACATATTTTTATGGAAGCCGTTACGATCAGAGAAAGTCAGATTGCCTGGCAATTGTATTTAGATGAGGCCCGACTTAGAAAAATACTCTTTGGCTTAAACCAGGCAGGATTCATTCGCTATATGCCTGCCCGTAATTTGCCGCAAATCCATTTTTTGACCGGCAGGGCACCTGCCAGTTCCCTCGTATTTGATCATGAGCGTTATGAAAAACGAAAAAAATGGTTCGAGTGGCGTCTGGAGATGCTACTGCGATATATTCAGCAGACCAGCAAATGCCGCCCGCAAATGCTGGCCGCCTATTTTGGTCAGACGCTGGCAAAACCTTGCGGCATCTGTGACAATTGCAAGGCAGCAACCACCCCAAAGACCTGACAGCAAGATACACAATTGATAGGCTGTGATTATGCCATGATTTTAACCACCAGTTCCTTAAGCAGGTCACTTTCACTGGCCCCTCCATTATTAATCCCAATGCCTTTGAGGTTATACGTATGCAGTAAGAGCAGGGTCTTGTCTACACCACCAGCTCCATAAAGCCTTGCGGCTGCCAGGTAGTCTTTGGCAAAATAAGGAGCAACGCCCAGGGCGCTGGCCACAGCAGCCTCAGAATTACCCGCATAGAAGACCATAGAGGTCTTGGCAAAGAAATTATATAAAGTAGGGAGAATAACCTGCACAGGAGCTGCTTTGGGATTCTTTGCAAAATACTGAATGATACTGATAGTTTTAGCAAGATCCTTACTGGCCACGGCTCTTTGGAGTTCAAAGACATTATAATCTTTGCTGATCCCGATATAGGTTTCAATATCGTCTTCCGTTATACTCGTGCGGTCTTTCAAGTTAACCGCCAGTTTACTCAGCTCATTGTTAATACGGGAAAGATCATTGCCAATGTGCTCGGCCAGCAGCACAATGGTCTTTGGCGTTGCCTGGTAGCCCAGCTCCTTTATCCTGCCGGTGATCCATTCAGCCAGTTTCCAGTCAGGTACTTTTTTAAAAGTGGCGATTTCCCCGTTTTTTTTAATGACCTTACTGAATTTTGTTCTGCTATCCAGCTTTTTATCCTTATAACTAATGATAAGCACCGTGCCTGGCTGTGGTTTCTCACAATAAGACTCCAGTTTAGCAATGTCTTTCATGTACTGGGCTTCTTTGAGCAGTACCACCTGCCTTTCAGCAAACATGGGGAATCTTTTGCAGGTGTTGGCAACATCCGTCCAGGAGGCATCCCGACCATAGAAAATCGTCAGGTTAAAACCGGCTTCCGACTCCGTCAGTAGCTTCTTTTCTGCATAATTAACAATCTGGTCAATATAATAGGGTTCATCCCCCTCTAGCCAGTAGATAGGTTTAAAATGGCCTTTTTGCCAATCGCTGATAATTTTTTCCAGAGCCATGTCGCAAATGTACTCGAAATAACGTTTTATTGGCAGGGATTTTAACGATTTGAACCTCGAAGCAAAATATTTAGCGTTTATTTTTGCAGATTGAAGAATTCCTTTACTTTTATAGGCGTATCCAGAAGATGAAAGCAATTAGCAAAATAATGCGTCCGTTTATCCTGATAAGTTCCCTACTTGTCGGTCGGCAGCTCTTAGCGCAACAGCTATCATCTTCCTTACAATTAGGTCCCTATGATTCGATCCGGGTAGAATTAACTTTTACGGAGACCGGTATCCCGGTACCCACCAGCGAACTGGAACCCCTTTATTTATTTGCCCAGATGACCGCCAAATGGCGCAAGTATTATCAAGCCTGGGGTCGGCTAAAAAATGCGGTTTACGTGACCTATCCTTATGCGAAGGCGGCAGGCTCAGTGATCAATCAGATTAATCAGGAGCTGGTAGGGGTTACCAATAAACGCAAACGCAAAAAAATTATTAAAAGCCACGAAAAGGAACTTAAAGAAAAATTCTCCAGTAAATTACGTAACCTATCTGTCTATCAGGGTAAAGTTTTGATGAAACTCATCAACCGGGAAACGGGCAATAGTTGTTACGAGATCATTGATGAATACAAAGGGGATTTTTCAGCAGTTGTGTATCAGGGTGTTGCCAAAATCTTTGGATCTTCTCTAAAACAAAGCTATGACGGGGCAAGAGATGACCGTTCTATAGAAATCCTCGCACAGCAGGCAGCAGCCTATTATGGATATTAAGCTGAATAGATCCGAACAAAGGTGAACTTTAAGGTGCCTTTTTGACAAAATGAGGTATCTTTGATGGGTATTGAGCGTATCAGCAACAACAATTATTGATGAAAGTAGATATATTAGCCGTTGGTGTTCATCCAGATGACGTAGAATTGGGTTGTGGAGGGGCGATTATAGCCTCGGTAAGAGAAGGGAAAAAAGTAGCGGTAGTAGATCTGACAAAAGGTGAACTAGGTTCCAGAGGAACGGCAGAGACCAGACATCAGGAAGCGCAGGCCGCCGCCAAGATTTTACAACTTTCCGCCCGTGAGAATCTGGCAATGGCAGATGGATTTTTTCAGATTAGTGAAGAGAACACCCTAAAAGTGATCCGGGCAATCAGAAAATATCAGCCCGAAGTTTTGATTTGCAATGCACCTCATGACCGACATCCGGATCATGGACGCAGTTCACAGCTGGTCAAAGAAGCTGCATTTTTATCTGGACTGATCCGCATAGAAACGACAGATCAGGATCAGGGGCAGCCGCAGGCAGCCTGGAGACCCAAGCATCTATATCATTACATCCAGGATGATTATATCGAACCAGATTTTATATTTGATATTTCGGATACATTTAATCAGAGACAGGAAGCGATTCTAAGTTATACGACACAATTTAATGTTGTGGCCGGCGATGGGGTACAAACCTATATTTCCAAGCCACAGTTTATGCAAGGAGTGGAGTCAAGAGCCAGGTTATTTGGCAAAAGAATCGGTGCTGAATTCGGGGAAGGGTATATTAAAACCCGTGCCCTGGGCATCAGCAGTTTTGATCGCTTCATCCTTTAACATTCACATCAACATTAAACGGATTTAATTAAAAATGGCAGTACCTAAATTTCCAAAGAGCGGCAACTCTTTCCATGTAGAACTCAAAAATCGCATCAATGATTATTTTGCCAGCACCGGCCAGAGCGTAACCGGCGGTGCCCGTATATATAGCAAAGCCATTATATTATATAGTGCACTTATATATTGTTATATTCAAGTCGTATTTTTCACCCCGCCCAGCATCTGGCTGAATATTTTGCTATGTATGGTCATAGGTGCGTTGATTTCCGGGGTAGGATTCAACGTGATGCATGATGGCGGTCATGGCAGTTTCAGTAAATATCACTCCGTCAATAAGATTGCAGCCTATTCTGCAGAAATCGTAGGGGCAAGCCAATTTATGTGGAATATGAAACATAATATTATTCACCATGCCTTTACCAATATTGACGGGGTGGATGATGATATTGATGCCAAGCCTTTCCTTAGAATGGCCTCCACACAGAAAAAATATAAAATGCACAAGTTCCAGCATATATATTTCTGGTTATTTTATTCCATTTTGCATATTTATTGGACCTTACTGAGTGATTATCAGAAGTATTTCAGAAAGAAAATAGGAACGATGCCCCTTAAGAAAATGAAATCCGTGGATCATATTCTGTTTTGGGGATTTAAAGCAGTGTATTACTGCCTGTTTATCGTAATCCCCATTATCCAGGTAGGTTTTACTAAATGGATTATCGGCTATCTGGTCTTCTCTTTGACAGCAGGGCTTATCTTAAGTGTTGTATTCCAGCTGGCACATACAGTAGAAGATACCGTGTTTCCTGTGCCGGATATTTCAACCGGTAAGTTACAAGATGAGTGGGCGGTCCACCAATTAAAGACGACGGCTAATTTTGCAACACATAGCAAGATCATCTCCTGGTATGTAGGGGGGCTCAATTTTCAGGTAGAGCATCATCTTTTCCCTAAAATTTCCCATGTACATTATCCAGCAATCAATAAAATTGTCAAGCAAGCCTGCAAAGAATATAATGTTACCTACATCGAGTATAAGCGTATGTATCAGGCATTTATATCGCATGTAAGTTTCCTTAAACATATGGGACAGATTGCTTAAAATCGGACGGCGCAACTGTAAAAAATTCGGGTGTTAAAAAATTAAACCAAAGTTTTTCAGTTCAATAAAATAGCTATCTTTGTCGTTCACTTAATTATAAAACCACATCATCATGGGAGATATTGGATTTTCAGAAATTTTATTAATCGCAGTTGTGATTCTGGTCCTTTTTGGTAGTCGTAAAATTCCTGAATTTATGCGCGGTCTGGGTAAAGGTGTGCGTGAGTTCAATGATGCCAAAGACAGCGTTCGTAAGGAGTTGGAGGAAGGCATGAAAGATAAAGATCAGGCTAAAACAGTTACGACTAAAACTGTAGAAACCATTGAGCCGGTTGACACAGTAGCAACAGATAAATAAATTCCACCACGCTGCCACAACTAATGAATCCTACGATGGATTTTTTCAGGGAGTGTAGCGTATGGTTAGTGGCCGGTTTTTCAAACTGTTACCTTTTGCATCCTAAAGGGAGAGAAGAGGTGCAGGCAAGTTATTATTCATGGAAGCACCGCTTATGGCGGAGCTATAAATAATTACCGTTCTGTTTAGTTTTACCTCTATTAAAAATTATTTAGATGATTTACAGCACCAGCGCACCAGTTGCCAGGAGGCTGTAAATCATTTTTTATTGCGCATATCTGAGAAAAGCAACCTCAATGCTTTTTTGGAAGTATTTGAAAAAGAAGCCATTGAGAGAGCCAGGCAATTAGATGACGCCCGGAGTGCAGGTGCCCCTTTAGGCAAACTTCATGGCGTGGTCATAGGACTGAAAGATGTCATCAGTTATCAGAATCATACACTAAGCGCCAGTTCAAAAATGCTGGCAAAATATACCGCTGTTTATAATGCAACTGTGGTGGACCGCTTACTGAAAGAAGGCGCCATTATCATTGGCCGGCAAAACTGTGATGAATTTGCGATGGGCTCCAGTAGCGAGCATTCTGCGTACGGAGCCGTACTCAATGATGCCGATCACACAAGGGTGCCCGGCGGGTCCTCCGGCGGCTCAGCGGTAGCTGTTCAGGCGGGGCTTTGTATGGTGAGTCTGGGTAGTGATACCGGTGGCTCTGTGCGCCAGCCCGCGGACTTTTGCGGAGTCATAGGACTCAAACCATCTTATGGACGCATTTCCAGATATGGATTGATTGCCTATGCTTCGACCTTTGATCAGATAGGTATCTTTTCTAGTACTGTTCCCGACGCAGCCTTGGTTCTGGAAGTTATTGCAGGAGAAGATCAGATGGACAGTACTGTAAGTCAGGCACCGGTGGAAGCCTACAGCCAATTACTCGCTCCCGCTGTAAAAGCAGATAAGAAATACAAACTGGCTTATTTTCGTCAGGCGCTGGAACACCCCAGCCTGGACCCGGAAATCAAATCCGCTATTACGGGCCTCATTGAAAGATTGATTGCCCAGGGGCATACGGTGACCCCCATTGAATTTGAACTCCTTGATTATGTGGTTCCAACCTATTATGTGCTGACAACAGCAGAAGCCTCCACTAATCTTTCCAGATATGATGGGGTAAAATTTGGTCACCAGACTGCAGCTGAATGCAGCGATTTAACAGAGTTTTACAAAAGAAATCGTAGTGAAGGCTTCGGTAAGGAAGTAAAAAAAAGAATTATGCTGGGGACTTTTGTGTTAAGTGCATTTTACTTCGATGCTTATTTTGCTAAAGCACAACAAATTAGAAGATTGCTCCAAGAAAAGTCGGCAGAAATTTTTAACAATTTCGATGCATTAATCTCCCCCAATGCACCTTGTGTTGCCTTCAAATTAGGCGAAAAGCAGGCAGACGCTACTGAGATGTATCTGGCTGATATTTATACTGTTTTTGCCAATCTGGTCGGCATCCCTGGTATCTCATTACCGCTTTTCCGAAATAATGATGGCATACCTTTTGGTATACAGCTGATGTCAGATCAATTAAAAGAGTTATCTTTGCTGACTCTTTCGGATCAATTGATGCAAGCAGAAGGTAAAAATTAAGATCAATATAATACGTAATCCTCACAAAAAGACTTCTTTGCATCCGGTTTACCTTGATTAATAGGTACTACCGTTCAGGATGAATGCAGACGCATTTTTTCTCAGTTAAGCCCCAAATGCAGCTAAAAATCTGCCGTAGGGGAAGTATTGTAACGAAAAAAAAATGAATGAAGCGGAGTTTAGTTTCCCGGATTAAGGAGAATTTTTTGACTTTGACAGGTATAAAGTACCTTATTGGCCTAGTGTTGATGAGTGGCTTTGCTTTGTCAATGATGTCATTTACCAGTTATTCTGGAGATTTGCTTCCTGCCCCGGGTAAAGACACAAAATTAAAGGCCAAGGGGCCTAAAGGGTTCGTAAGCCTGCTACCAAAGACTAAGCCGGTCACACTGGACCCTACAACTGAAGGCATAAAACCAGCTACCATAGATCTTTCTGAAGTCAAGGTCGACTTAAACAGCAAGGTAGAAGATTTTGCAGACAGTTATATTCGTAGAGAATATACGGATTTAACGCGAATGAAATCTTCAGCCAAAGGTATGTTTGCGACCATGGATAGAATACTGGAAGAATATCATTTGCCCACTCAGCTTAAATATCTGGCCGTCATTGAGAGCAGTCTCAAGGCACATCTCAGGATGCGTTCAGGTGCGTTAGGCTATTGGCAGTTGATGCCAGATGAAGCCGTCCGCTATGGACTATTGAAAAACGGACATGATTACAGAACCGATCTGGCCAGAAGCACAGAAGCTGCAGCAAAACTGCTCACTTCTTTACACAATCGCTACCATGATTGGCTACTCACCATTGCAGCTTATAATGCCGGCGTGGGTGGTGTCAATAAGGCTATCAAAGCAGCCGGTGGCAGTAAAGATTTCTGGAAAGTGCAATATTATTTACCCAAGGAGACGCGTAATCACGTTAAAAAGTTCATCAGCACCCATTATTTCTTTGAAGGCAGTGGCGGGATCACCACCATGAGTGCTAAAGAAACCAAGAAATTAAAAGAGGAACTGGCCGCCAGCGAGGACGGAAATGAGGTCATAGAGCTGATAGGCAATACGAATGTGGTTAGAATAAAAGGGATTTATAAAAAGGCTGCTATTTGTAAGGTATTAGATATTAAAGAGGCCGATTTTGATAAGATCAATCCGAATTTTGATAAAGCCTTATCAGATGGTCAGTTTTATGATCTTCACCTGCCAGATGGCAAAACGGATCAATTTATGAAAAAGAAAGACCAGATCTTACAGCAATGCTTTAATGATCTGTTAGATACGGATTCTCCGGCCAGTGAACAACTGCCAGCAGGCAGAACCTCCATTGACCGTTCCTAAGTAAGTAGAAGTAGGCAAGAGGAGCCAGGCACATAAGACACACGAGATTAGTTTTTAAAAATAAGTACCTATGCGGGGCACTGAAAACAGTGCCCCGTTAGTATGTTTATGGGTCAATGATGGATAATTGATTGGGAAATAGGGGTAAAGTCAGTCACCTTTAACTTTGGACTCTGGCTATGGAAGGCATTAATGGAATCGATTCAATGCAGCTGTGTTCAATAAAGGAATTTCTGCGTTGATAGCCACCACCATAAATAGGCCAGTAGGAGGTATGCAGGTCGTCACAAAGATAGAGCCCATCGGATTTGATATAGGAGAAAATCTCTTCAAAAGATACGATCTGTTACTTCACGGTATGTCTGCCGTCATCAATAAGGATATCAATGGGTGGCAACTCAGCCATGATCTTTTTCAAAAATGCCCGGAGGTTCAACTATTTGAACACGTCATTATACAGGCTAAACGTAAATTTTTGGCCAATTTAATCAGCCGGCAACGGTAAAATTGGTGGCAGTATATGCACCACATTCTATTTTATCGATTACGATATATATTATAAATTTGGTTATTTAAATCCATTCAGCGCTAAGAATACGGGATCAATGGTCAATATGCATCTTATTTGCTGCATCAATTATTTGAACTTGCTGTTGTCTGGCGTATTGTCCAGCGTATCATATCGCGTGTCACCTGGCAGATATTCTAACAGATCTCCCGGCTGGCATTGCAGGGCCTCGCAAATAGCTTCCAATGTACTAAAACGGATCGCTTTGGCCTTGCCGGTTTTAAGGATGGATAGGTTGGACAGCGTAACCTGGACCTTTTCGGAAAGCTCCCCCAGCGACATCTTTCGTCTGGCCATCATTACATCCAGATTGACAATTATAGGCATAAAGTTATAAGAAATTAAGGGTTAGACGGTTAACTCATTTTCTGCTTGCAGGTTTTCGCCTTTTCTAAATACTTGAGCGATCAGGTATAAAACGGCTGCCATAAGAAGAAAAGTGAAAATGTCTGAGCTATCAGAGGCTGATTCAGGATGAAAATGCGGTACAAGACTACAAATAGCCATTTCCAGGACAGACAGGGTGGCACACCATAAAAAGTCTGCGCAATTTTTAGCAACAATCGGGATAAGGTTTTATGGAATGGATCCTCCACTGCTAATAATCGAAAAAGTTGCAATATCTGAAATAACAATATGGCGAATAAGATAATTAAGCCTAGATTAATCACCATAAAAAGGTGGTAAGTAGCCAATCCAACGCTCAAAAGGGGACTAAAATCCTGGTCCATAATTTTAATGTATAATTATGGGTAATGATCTGACGCAGATAGCCCACCAAAAAAACGCCTGCCCCAATACAGCAACTAATAAAGGCCACCCAAAAAAGGAACACCAAAACTGATTTGATCTTTTCACTTTTTGCTTCCATGATCGCAATATTTTAAAATTGGTAAAAATATGAATAATCAAATATCGGTAATAATTTATCGATAAACAATAAAAATTTATTAATTCTTAATAATTTCTATCATAAATCATGCGGATGTCTAAGAGGTAGTAAAAATATTCCTTCCGCAAAGCGTCGATCTAACCAATGTCTGGTGCATAAGCAGTAGACTAATTGGATAATGGATAGTAATCTGCAAAGCAAAAATCTTCGCTCCTTCTTACCAAGAAGGAGCGAACGAGGATATGGAAATGAAAATGAAAATAAATTAAATTACAGGGACTATTTTACCGCCTGGATCTTGACCAGTCTTTGATAAATGCCATCTGGGATGGCCATAAGAAGGTCATGGTTACCTCTTTCCCGGATCTCACCGCCTTGTAGCACAATGATTTCATCTGCATTACGGATGGTGCTGAGTCTATGGGCAATCACCAGAGAAGTGCGGTTGCTCATCATTTTATTTATGGCATCCTGGACCAGTCTTTCGCTTTCCGTATCCAGGGAAGAGGTAGCTTCATCCAGAATTAAAATAGGCGGATTTTTAACCACTGCTCTGGCAATGGTTAGTCTTTGTTTTTCACCGCCACTCAGTTTACCACCACGGTCCCCGACATTGGACTGAAGTCCACCTTCCTTTTTTTCAATAAACTGATAGGCATTGGCAATTTTAGCGGCCTCCTGAATCTCAGCATCAGTTGCATCCGTTTTACCAAGCGCAATATTACCCGCAATACTATCATTAAATAAAATGGGTTCCTGCGTAACGATGCTGATATGACTTCTAAGGGAGCCTAAGGAATAATCCTTGATATTTACGCCATCAATCAATAATTCTCCTGAAGTTACGTCATGGAATCTAGGTACCAGATCGGCCAGTGTACTTTTACCCGCACCACTGCTGCCAACAAGTGCAACAGTTTTACCTTTCGGGATCGTCAGGTTGATGTTTTTAAGGATCAGATTATCCGGTCCATAACCAAAGCTGACATTTTTAAATTCAATTTGATTTTTAAAGTCCAGCGCCTGTTTGCCGTGATCTTCAATAACCAGTGGTGTGTTGAGTAATTGTTCAATTCTATCCAGTGCTGCACCACCCCTTTGCATATTAAAAAAAGCAGTTGAAAGGGATTTGGCCGGATTGATAATAATGGCGAACATAGCGATATAACTCAGTAAGTCACCGCCTGACAAAGTCTTGTATTTAATGGCCAAAAGACCGCCGAAAAATAAGATGGCCGCGAGTACAATAACACCCAAAACTTCAGTCATGGGAGAAGCCAGGTCTCTTCTTCTGGCCATTTTGTTTCTGACAGTGAACATTCGGTCATTGACCTTTTCAAATTTCTGACCGAGTAGTTTTTCAGCTAAAAAGGCTTTCACTACACGCATGCCTGAAAGCGTCTCATCAATTAATGACAGCGCCACACTGAGTTGTTCAGACATTTCCTTGGATTGCCGTTTCAGCAAACGGCTAACCCGGCCAATTAAAATGGCAGTCAGCGGTAGCAAAATAAACAGGCCAATGGAAAGCAGCGGACTAATAATAATCATAGCAATCAGGTAACCAAGGATCGTCAGCGGATCTTTAATCAATCCTTCCAGGGTACTAACCACAGAGGCATCCACTTCAGCAACATCATTGGTCATTCTGGAAATAATATCCCCCTTTTTCTGCTCCGTAAAAAAGCCAATAGGCAAAATCAGTGTTTTTTGATACAAATCACTGCGCAGATGGCGGACAATGGAGCTTCTGATAGGAGCAGACATGACATTAGATCCATAAATACAAAGATTTTTGAGGAGCGTCAGGATAATGATCAGTACACAGACAGCGCCCAGGGTATAGATTTTGCCGTGGTCTGTCATCAACTCATTGAGCATATCGGACACGTTTTGGCCGACCGCCTTAGATTTAATCAGATCACCTGCTCCATTATCTGCATCAGAGACAATCAACGAGATAAAAGGAGCCAGCATTCCCAGGGAGAAGACGCCAAAAACCGTCCCCAATATGGTGAGTACTCCATAAGTGGCCAGTTTTGCTTTATAATAACCCAGATACTTAAATATTCTTTTAAATTTCTTCATTGTTTCTCAGTGGTAGAGTGCAAAAGTAACTATTTTTACAGCCAATTAAGTGTAAAGATTATGCAAGAGGGGAAACGACAAAAACAGGTGGCCAGCGTCATAAAAGAAGAGATTAATAGCATCTTCCGGCATTTGGGACTCAATATGATGGGCGGAGGTATGATTTCTATTGCAGATGTAAAAGTAACGCCAGATTTATTAGAAGCCAGAATATACCTAAGTTTTTTCCAGGTAGCTGATACTCAGGCTGCTTTACAGCGTATTGAGCAAAAGGCCTGGGAGATAAAAAAAGGGATTGCCCAAAAGTTAGGTAAGCAATTAAGAAGAATTCCGGTCATCCATTATTATTTAGATGATACCCTGGATCAAGTCTTCCATATTGAAGAGCTACTGGCAAAGATTAACCATAATTCCGATAAAAATAACGATTAAATATAATATTTGAGCCGACCGGGCGTTTTTAAGAAACTGGTAGCAAAGGCCTAAATAACTCCCTCACGCACATGAATTTTCTTTTCGCCTGGCGATATTTTAAATCTAAAAAATCAACCACTGCGATCAACATCATTAGTTGGATCAGCGTGATTGCCATCGCTGTAGGTGCCGCTGCCCTGATTCTTGTGTTGAGTGTATTCAATGGGTTTCAAAATCTGGTAAAATCGATGTATGGCGATTTTTACCCTGATCTGAGGGTCATGGCCAGAACAGGTAAGTATATGACTTTGGATTCCAGCCAGATCAGCAGACTACATACCATTCATGAAATCAAAGATCTAAGCCTGGTAATTGGAGAAAAGGCATTACTCACCAATGGGGAATACCAGTCTATTGCCGTGTTAAAAGGCGTAGACAGCAATTATGACCATGTGGTACATCTGGCCAGGCATATTGAACAAAATGGTCATTATGGATTGGGTGTAGAACGCGCACCACAACTGGTATTAGGGGTGGGATTGCCAGCAGTATAGGGGCAGACGCCAATTCTACTATCCCTTTAGCCGTTTATCTACCCAATAGAAATAGTAACAACAAGACGGATTTGCAATCCGCAATGAACGCTTATGAGATTAAGGAAGTAGGCATTTTCAGAATTCAGGAAGGCTTTGATAATAAATATGCGTTCACCAATCTGGCGTTTTTGCGCTATATGGTGGAACTTCCCAAAAATTATTATACCGAAGTAGCGATCGCCATTAAACCTGAGGCCGATCTATTCAGGGTACAAAAGAAAATACAACAACAGCTCGGAAATAAATACCTGGTGGAAACAAGGTTTCAGCAAAATCAGAGCCTGTTTACCGTCATGCAGATGGAAAAATGGATTATCTATATCATACTGTCCATTATACTGATTATTGCAGCCTTTAATATGGTGGGTGCACTCACCATGTTGGTTTTGGAAAAAGAAAAGATATAGCCATATTAAAAGCACTGGGCGCCAGTCAGAAAGTAATCCAGAAGATTTTTCTGACGGAAGGCTTTTTGCTCGCAGGCCTTGGTGGGCTGATGGGTATGTTTATTGCTTTTATTGTCTGTGTTTTACAACAAAAATTTCATTTGCTCAAATTAGAAGGAGGCACCTTTGTAGTTGATTATTATCCAGTGAAAATGCATATACTTGATTTTCTGCTGGTAGGCGTAACGGTCTTTATTGTCGCCTTACTTGCAGCGTGGGTCCCCGCCAGAAAGGCGGCTACCAAACATTTTTCCCTTAAGAGTTAAGGATAGAAATTTTTACTTTTATCGTAACCAGCCAATAATAGCCGAGAGCCATAGTAAATACCCAAAATAGTTTTCAGCTTATTTTTGGCTTATTTTGGGCTCGTTTTTGTTAAGTAAACAATGCTGATTCTAATATTTATTAAATTCAAAAGCATTATTCTTATCATGGAATTCAATCCTACCAATCCAGTAATTCAACTTTGTATGCAGGCAATGGCTTTGGAAGCCGGGCCTCAGCCATTTCAAGTAAAAGTGCAAAAGATAAATCCCAAAGAAAAAGCTGCGGCTTTATACCATAGCGCATGGGAAGCGTCCACCCATGATTTTGAGCGCTTTATTGCCGCCTTTTTTATTGGCCGCAGCAAGGAAAAAGTGGCGGATCAATTGCGGTGGCTACAAACGTCCTTAGATATGGCGCAAAAGGTAAATAGCGTTGCAACTGGCAGTGCACTTGAGATTATATACCAAAAAATAGCCTGGTGCTACGCTGCGCTTGGGAACGCCGAAGCTGAAAATAAATACAACAGCTTATCTGAGCAGGTTTGTGCTACACCCATATCGCTTAGAGAAACCGGCCCTTTTTATCATGGAACCAAAGCGGATCTTCAGATTGGAGACCTGCTTACAGCTGGTGAAAAGTCCAATTATGCAACGGATTTAGTAATGCATCATATTTATTTTACAGCTTTAATTGGAGGTGCAGGCCTTGCCGCCGCATTGGCAAAAGGGGAGGGACCAGAACGGGTGTATAGAGTAGAGCCGACTGGTCATTTTGAAAATGATCCCAATGTAACGAATCAGAAATTTCCGGGCAATCTAACCCGGTCATACCGCAGTAAATATCCATTAAAAATTGTGGGGGAAGAAACAAGCTTTGAACGTTTAACAGTTGCAGAGCGTCAAAAGTGGCAGCAAAAGCTATCAGAAAGTAAGGGAAAGATTATCAACTAAATCAGGCGCACAGTTCTAGTGGCAAACTTTACACATAGCCCCCATTACTTCGGTAGCGGCAGGTTCAGTTTTTATGTATCAGGTATTGAATGGTTAAAGTTAAAGAGCAAACAGCAAACAACAAACAACAAACAACAAACTATTCAGGGATTTTGAGTAGTAGAAAACAGCAATATACTGCAAGGTGTTTTCCCCCAGGTTCCAGCTTACGAATTATTAGAATATATCTTCCAATTGCTTCAAATGTCTGACTTCATAAGTCGCTACATGTTGACTGGCGTCCTCAATATGATTGGTAAAGATACTGTCCATCCCAAAATTGGCGGCCCCTTGGATATCTGCCACCAGGTTATCGCCGATCATTATGCTGGTTTCCGGGGTTGCACCAGTCATCTGCATGGCATATTCAAAAATGCCGGCATTGGGTTTTAGACAGCCACTTTGTTCAGAGGTAATCATCACTTCAAAATATCCCTGCAATCCTGCATTGACTAGTTTTAGCTCCTGAATCCGGTTAAAGCCGTTGGTAATCAGATGTAAGCGGTACTGCTTTTGCTTTAGATAATCCAGAATCTCAAAAGTATAGGGGAAGACCTTGGTACGAATAGGGAGCCGGTCCAAAAAGTCCTGACTCAGGCTTCTGGCCAGCGGTTCATCACCGATTTTAAAATCCAGCAAGGTCAAAAACATCCTTTTCCATTTGAGCTCTCTTTGTATAATCAACCCCTTGGTGTAACGATCCCAAAGTCGCTTATTATGAAAAGAATACTTCTCATAAAAGCTTTCAAAAGGCTCAATTCCCCTAAGTGCCAGTTCATGGTGCAGATAACTCTCCTTGAGGGCATCTTTTGCATTGGCCTCAAAATCCCAGATGGTATGGTCTAAATCGAAAAAAAGATGCTGATACGTCTTCATGCAAGCAAATTTAAAACGAAAAAGGCGCGTAGAAAAACTGCGCGCCTTTAAATTATTAAAATTTATGCTTAAAAGTTAAAACTGCGTCTGGCCATGTTCCATCTTAGGCCAAACATGAACATTTTAACGTGGTCTTTAGGGATGGTCTCAATATCATGACGACGGTAGGTGAAATTCGCATCAAAATACAGATTCTGGATAATTTCATAAGAAGCTGTCAGAGAGCCCAGTAATCCATTTAAACGTACACCATCACCAGGGAAGTAACCATCATCGCTGATTCGGTGATCCTTGTAATTCCTGAATAAATCCCCTCCATTATTAGGCTGATCAATAGAAGTAACATAGGCCGCTGCTGTATCCAGCCCTTTTCTATATAAAGAGGCCATAAATTCAATATTCAGTCGGGGTATAGGCTGATAATTGGCGATGCCGACCAGTTCCTTAAAGTTCGAGCCAAGTGGATGGGCCAGTGGTTGATTATAATGTAAGAAATTATTTTGTGCCCATTTATCCATATAAGTAAAAGGACGGACCAGATTGCCTTCTAACTGCAGATCCAGGTTTTTAATAGTAAAGGCATCTACATATTTACCACCTAGCTGGAAGCCAAATTTATTGACCCAGTTCCCGTCTCCGAATTTAAATGCCTTGTCAATATGGAATTCATTGATTAACCATTGACCATAAAGTTCAAAGTGCTTGGCAAAATTAGCCTTAAAATCAAGTCCGATACTGGATTTAGCACTATTGCCCGTATTCTGGGACATAGAACGGTTGAAAATCGCCGGATTCAGATAGCTTACCTGCAGGCCACCATTAATCTTAGAATTATACATCGTATTCTCATACAGACCAATTTTCAGCCAGTCAGTGGCTTGCCAGGTCAAATAATGAAACATCATATAATTTCTGGGCCTGGTAGAATCTGAATTAGGAATAAAAGAGGCAATGGTCTGCGCACCAACGGCCGTATACTTTACATTTCCCGCCTGCACACCAAATTTCACAAAGTAAAAGGGGGCGCTATTATCACTTAAAAACAGACTCCGGTAGCCATCACCTATAAAGAACCTATCATATCCTAACTGAAAATCAATGTTCTTGCCCGCATGGAAGGTAATACCACCACGAACATCGAAGTAGTCATAGCCATTTTTACCATAATGCTTATAATAACCTTTGCCAGGTAAAGCGTAATGTGCATCCGTGTATTGCCTTACATATAAAGGGTCACGCTCCTGATTTTCAGAGAAAAAGAGATAATATCCTAATCTTTGATCTACCTGGCCGCGAACCCGGATCCCTCTTTGATTGACATAAGTACTGGTTCCGTCACTTGAATGCCCAAACTGCAGGTTTAACAGCGGATCGACAATCAGACTATATTCTGGTTTGGAAACAGCATATAAGTGGGCCGGTGTTTTGAAAAAGGTATTGAAAATAGGTTTTCTCACACCGAAAGAATCTGTATAATACCGGGTCCAGTCTTGATTATTCATTAGCAGGCTCCTCAGGTTGTACCGGTCAACATCGGTTAAGGTTTCCCCTAATGCACCTACCTTATCCAGGGAATCTATTCGTTCCATTCTTTCAGTAATTCGTTTACGGTCAAAAGGCTTTACCGTTGTAAAACGCATCACAGAATCACCCCTGAGTTTGATGTCCAATCGTTTGATTAACAGATTTTGTTTGTCGCTAAGCTCGATGTTATCAGTTTGCGCCTTAACTTTAAGCGCGGTAAGCGCCAGACAGGTGCCTAGCAGAAGAGCATACCTTATTTTCATACAAAAATTTTATACTATATATAAATGAGTGACTATTTAATAAAAAACGCCAAAATCGTCAGCGAAGGTAAGACATTTATCAGTGATGTACTCATTCGTAATCAACGAATTGAAAAAATTGCTCCATCCTTGCAGGTTAATTTAAAGTTCAGGAAATTGATGCGACCGGTTTATACCTTCTGCCTGGCGTAATCGACGACCAGGTTCACTTCAGAGAGCCTGGGCTGACGCATAAAGCGGAAATCTACACAGAAGCCAGGGCTGCAGTAGCCGGAGGGGTAACCAGTTTCATGGAAATGCCAAATACCGTGCCACCTGCTTTCACCCTCGAATTACTGGAAAAAAAATATGAAAGGGCTAAAGCCGTCTCACTGGCCAATTATTCCTTTTATTTAGGGACTTCAAATGACAATCTGGAAGAAATAAAAAGGCTAAATGAGCGCAAAAACGAGATTTGTGGCCTTAAAATCTTTATGGGGTCTTCTACTGGCAATCTGCTGGTCAATGATCCGATCGTTTTGGATAATGTTTTTTCTACCAGTGAAGTCTTGATTGCCACCCATTGTGAGGAAGAAAGCATCATCAGAGCCAATTACGAAAAGCTTAAAGCGGAAAAAGGCATACTGGAGCCAGCGGATCACCCCGTGATCCGCAACGCAGAAAATTGCTTTGAAAGCAGCCACAAAGCCATCCAATTTGCCCAAAAACATGGCAGTCGGCTGCATATTTTGCACATCACCACCGAAAAGGAACTCCAGCTCTTCTCCAATATGTTGCCCTTGGAAGAAAAACGCATTACCTGTGAAGTCTGTGTGCATCATTTGACCTTTACAGCAGCAGATTATCAAGACAAAGGCTACCTGATAAAATGCAATCCTGCTATCAAGGCCGGCTTTAATAAAGATGCCCTCTGGAAAGCATTGCTGGATGATAGGCTAGACGTGATCGCCACCGATCATGCGCCACACCAGCTAAGTGAAAAAGGCTATACCCGAGATGCAAATGGCGAATTAACACCGCTGGATACCGCAACTTATGAAAATGCACATGCCGGGTTGCCATTGGTGCAACATAGTTTGCCACTCATGCTGCGGTACGTTAAAGAAGGTAAAATCAGTATTGAAAAAGTAGTGGAAAAAATGAGTCATGCTGTTGCCCGCTGCTTCCAGATCAAAGACAGGGGGTATATTCGGGAAGGCTATTTTGCAGATCTGGTGCTTGTTAATATGGACCACCCTGTAAGAGTTACCCCAGAAAGCCTATATAGTAAATGCGGCTGGTCTCCTTTCGAAGGAGCGCATATGCCGGTGACCATTGAGAAGACCTTTGTCAGCGGACATTTGGCTTATTCAAACCAAAAATTTGATGAGTCCATTAAAGGTGAAAGGCTTGCTTTTAATCGTTAAATGAGTAAAATCCTTGTGCCGGGACTTAATAACCTCCTGAAACCACCCTCACAAATTAGATGGCTGTGTTTTCAGGAGGTTTTATTAATAGTGATAAGCAAGGCGAGCTTCCCAGATGTATGTGTCCTGCGAAAGAGCACATTGCCTGTTTTTAAGCACTATTGTATGCTTGGTAGATTGTTCTAATCAGCCATAACAAGCGCATACCCGCCCCTTATTAAAGTTGCTGCTTTTGTCATACCGATTTTTAATTCCACCAAAATGCGACAGTCATAAAGGTCGTTTCAAATATTATGTTTTATTATTGCACCGTTATAATAATGTTCCATTAAAATAGCTACAAAAAAGACCAGAGAAATGGCTACAAAAATGACCAGAGAATTGACTAAACAAAAGGCTACAGTAATAGCCCCGAAAAAGGATCCGCAAATCATGCGCCCTTTATCTGACGGCCCTTTACCGTTGAAAAAAAACATTGTCCTGCCTTTCAGATATCTTATCTGACCTTGCTTCCCATATCTTTAGATCCGTCCAGCCAATCTGCCCATGTAAAGCAGTTTTAGGTGGATGATTTAGTCATTGATTCCCATTATTTTTTTACGCACTAATTAAACTAAGCCTCCCATTGGGTCCATGGAGCTACTACCAGTGCTATGCCTATCTGATAGGCAAGAACACTAGAAGAGGCTGTTTTGTGCAGATAGCAACCGTAGGTCGCTATAGGCGGATGCCTGTGGTTTATAAATCGTCGTGCTATATCGCAATAAATAATGGAATCGGTTCCTGCGCTAAATGCAGTGAATAGAGTCAATAATAATTATCTCAAATGGGCTCGTGTCCATAAAAACATATTTAAATACCAAAGTTCATGGCACAAAGTAAAAATAAAAAAAAATCTAAAAAGGATTCCACAAGAAACCTTACTCAAGAGGAGCTAGAAGCTTTAAATGACCCCTATCACTTTATTGTGATGCTGACCCACGATACCTGCTGGAAGTTCGTTATAGAGTATAATATGGCCATACTGGCTCCCTTTTTCTTAAAAGATTTAGCCAGGCAGCTGAATTTTAACCGGATGGAATTTCTCAATAAAGAACTCCAAAACATTATGATGGAGAGGGCAGAGGATCTTAAAGGCTATGTTGATAAACTGGTTAAAATTTATAATATCAGATGGCCACATAAATATGTCCTGGTGCATTTTGAGTTTCAGACGGAGGCGAAAAAGGAATTTTCCGGCAGGACAGGATACTATAAAATTGGACTCCAGCTAAACAATAGAGATTGTATAATTATTACCATAACCATTATCCACCGGGCGACCAAATATTATATACACGGACAGCACCAGTTCGGTAGTGAAACAAATGGCGTGGCCATTCGTTATGAGGGTATATTATAAAAGACATGCAGGAAAGTGATTTTGCCGATACGACCTGTCTGGCGAACCTGCTTTTCCACAGCGTCTGGCTGTATGAACACCGCCGCGAATTTTCTAAGGATATTTTAGTGGAGAAATTTACAGAAATTACAAAAAATCTAATTTCTCTTGGTTTAGAAGGGAAACAACATTATAGTAATTTGTTATTTATCTTTAATAACGTCCAAAAAAGTCTCTTAAATCAAAGAAAATTTCAGAACTTTGTAAGAGATATTAACTTAATTGATCAAAAAAATAATCAGATGACAGTAGTTGAACAATACATACGTTATAAACAAGAAGAGTCCAGAGCAGAAGCCTTAGAAGAAGGGATGGAAATTGGAAGAGAAGAAGGCATGGAAAAAGGCATGGAAAAAGGGATGGAAAAAAGGTCGCTTGAAATTGCAAAATACTTAATCAAAGCAGGAAATCCCCTAAATGAGGTAGCTAAAATAACGAAGTTAGATATCAAGCAGCTAAAAAAGCTACAGGCATCTGTGTAATAAAATTTGCTAAATTCAATGAGCATCCTGATCCTTGCCGGTCAAATAGCATTTAAGGGGCCGGGATCAGGATAAATGCTCAATAATCAATACTCACTATATTTATTAATAGAGGTATTTCCCATATGGAAGTCCTGCAGGTAACTGCTGTAAGTCTTTCATAAATAATAGCCATATGAAGCTTCGAGAAACAATTGCCGGATTGACCTGCATTTTCTGAAACAGTTGCCCTTTAAGAAATATCTCACTGGAAATGAATAATGAGGCTTTGGAGAAAATTAAAGACAGCATTACTTAAAAATATTAAACGATTTGCATGCAGCTGATCCGACAGCAATATATTATCTGGATATAAGAACGGTCAAAAAACGCTTTAATCACAGGAAATTGTGGGAAAAACGCAAAAGAAATCACCTTAATTGATCAAAAAAAATCCGATGACAATCATTGAAAAATACATGGAAGATCTTATGGAAGAGGCCAGAGAAGAAGGCTTTAAAGAAGGCTTTAAAGAGGGCTTTGAAGAAGGCTTTAAAGAAGGCATGGAAAAAAGGTCACTTGAAATTGCAAAATACTTAATCAAAACAGGAAAGCCCCTAAATGAGGTAGCTAGATTAACACAGTTAGACATCAAACAGCTAAAAAAACTATAGGTATGCCTTTAGGGTAAATGCAGGTTGTAATTCAAGGGGGATTCTGGTACTTTCTAATGACACGCGACGAAGTTGGAATGAAGTCCCTATAGCCTTATGACAATAGCTATATAATCTAATAAAGAAACATAGCTGATTGTAAGTGCAGGCAACTGCTGGTGTAAAAGTTTAAAAATGGGAAAATGGGTTGACTGCCTGGACACGTGAACTAATTTGTGGAGTTTTGTGCCAAAAGCCACAAAAAAATAGCGCCTAAGTTTATGGAAATCTTTACTTTATTGCATCTAGTGATAGAGAAAATGCTTTTATTGGCTGTAAGCTGGACATCCTATAGGGCCAAAAAAAGGTGCACTCTGTACTTTCAAAGCGTTGCGGAAAATAAAAATTGGGCAGAAAATGCCAATTTTGATGTAATTAAAGCTGGCTTCTGTAAAGGAGCTGGACAAGGAATTTTACCATTTAAGTCTCCAAATTCGCCAGCCAGGAGGCAGGTTAATAAGTGGCTAAGTAGCTCTTGATCGAATAATTGTATTATTTTTATTAGACTATACGGCAGCAATATTTAGCTGCCTTTGCATAAATTAAAAGCTAGAGGCATGCATGTAGATGACAAGACTTTATATGATCTGGGCATTATCAGCCGTTATGAACAACATTCTGTACTCCATTTTCTGGATTTTACCACAACATCAGGTGGTAAAGATTGGCTCCGGTATTTTATTAAAAATCCCATGAGTGACCTTAAGCAAATACTTGACCGTCAGGCCCTGCTACGTCATTTGGCCGACAAAATTCTGCCGCCTGTTATTTCAAATGGGACCATGATGGTGATGGATAAATATTATTATACACCTATCACCAATATCCCAGCCTCAGCCTCGGGATTTGATGCTGTATTATTCAGGTGGCTGAGCCGCCCGGATTATGTACAGGTTCGCTATAGTATCGGTCATTTGGCTCGATTTGTATATGGGATGAAAAAAGTGCATGAGTTATATAGTCCGGACTGTCCCTCTGTAGAGCTTTGTGAAATTCTGGGAAAAACCGAAGAAATATTAAATACAACCTTCTTTCAACAATTAGCAAAAGTGGGTGCACGGGTAGAAAATGGCGGTCGGATGACGGGCAGGGAAGTGATTAAGTTTGGCCATCAGTTGTATCAGTATACAGAGAAGAGCGGCATGAAACGACTAGAAGAAGCCTTTTTAAAAATAGACGCATGGTCGAGTATGGCCAGGGCGGTCAGAGAACATCAGTTGGCCTTTCCTGAATTCATAGACAGTCAGGAACCGGTTTTGGAAGCCCGGGACCTATATCACCCTTTATTAGAAACGCCTGTAGCCTATGATTTACAATTAGATAATAAGGAAAATTTTCTGTTCTTAACAGGTGCTAATATGGCCGGAAAAAGTACTTTTATCCGGGCAGTAGGCATTGGCCTTTACCTGGCAGCGCTTGGCATGGGGGTACCTGCCACTTCCATGAAGTGTTCCACTTTTGACGGCTTGTTGAGCAATATAGAAGTAACCGATAATACGCTGAATGGCGAAAGCTACTTCTTCAATGAGGTGCAAAGGGTTAAAACCATTGTAGAAAAAATTCAGGATGGAACTAAATGGTTGATTCTCATAGATGAACTATTTAAAGGGACCAATATTGTAGACGCCATGAAATGCTCCACTACCGTGGTCGAGGGACTACGTAAAGTAGATAGATCCATCTTTATTTTGTCCACTCACCTCTATGAGATCGGGGATCCGTTACGTAAGCACCATAATATTCAGTTTCGCTATTTTGAAACAGAAGTAACAGGTGAAAACTTGATTTTCAACTACCAGCTCAGAGAGGGAATCAGCAATGACCGACTGGGATATCTGATTTTACAAAGAGAAAAAGTGACCGATTTATTGAATAATCTCTAAAAAAAGCAATTATTACATGAGCGGTCGGAAAAAAACATTCAAAATTTTTTGCTAAAATGAAAACAATATTATATTTGTAAAGGTTAAATTAGATAACATTTAATTGTTCAACAAAAAACTTGAATTTTGGATTACGATTACAACGACCGGAAGCAGGGAAGCGTTTACAGCAGAAAACTCAGGGCAGGAAAGCGAAGAACCTATTTCTTCGATGTGCGTGAAACAAGGGGAAGTGATTTTTTTGTGACCATTACAGAAACTCGTAAAAGATTTAACGATGATGGGTTTGAACGACAGAAAATCTTTATTTATAAGGAAGATTTTAACAAATTCACGGCAGCATTAGGCGAAGCCATTATGCACGTGAAAACCGAACTCATGCCTGATTTTGATTTTGATCATTATAATCATGAGGACGAAAGGGAAGAACCCAGGTATCGGCAGCCCAAAAACAGATCTGGCTATCATAATAAAGGTGCACACCAGTATAACAATGAAGGTCACCATCTGAGTAGAGAAAATAAACAGCAAATATTTGACCTGGAAAATAATGAAGAACAACGGACTGGGGAAGAGCAGGTGGATGCCAAATCATTTCAGCATGAAAGTGCAGTGCAGGATACCGAACAAATAACAGAGCCGCCTACACAGATGCAACCAACACATGAGGTAACAGAAGCTGCGTCGGATTACGTAAATACGGCTGACATTCAGGCAGAACCGATGCACGAACCACAGCCGGAACCAGATGCAGGTGCAGACAGTGATGATAATCTGGTTAACGCCAATTCAGGTTCAGACAAACTTGCATCGGAAGAAGTAGAAAAATGGTAAATCTGGGTAAAAAAAGGAAGTATCAGGCTGAGTGCCAATAACAATAGAATTTTCAAAAAAAGCAGTGTAAACACACTGCTTTTTTATTACCTTTGCACCCCTAAACCAGATGTCTCTATTTGTTAGGAACTGGTAATCATGGAAAATAAAAACAATTTGGAATTACGGGCGGGTTGTTATACCTTTGCCGTCCGATAAAAAATACAGTTATGGCAAGAGTATGTCAGGTTACAGGAAAAAAACCCATGGTGGGAAACAACGTTTCGCACTCTAATATTAAATCCAAGCGTCGTTTCTTACCGAATTTACAGACGAAACGTTTTTTCTATGCTGAGGAAGACCGCTGGATTACATTAAAAGTGTCTGCTGATGCAATTCGTACCATCAATAAAAATGGTCTGAATGCAGTGGTTAAACAATTAAGAGCAGACGGCGTTAAAATTTAATCAAAAGTCGACAACAATTAAAGCATTATAGCAATGGCAAAGAAAGGAAACAGGGTTCAGGTAATTTTGGAATGCACAGAACACAAAGCAAGTGGTCTTCCAGGAACCAGCCGTTACATTACACAGAAAAATAAGAAAAATACTGCTGAGCGTTTAGAGCTGAAGAAGTATAATCCTATACTGAAAAAAGTAACTGTACACAAAGAAATTAAATAATCAGCCTCCGATTTTCATCAGAGGAACTTACAAATAACGAATTATGGCAAAAGCAGCTAAAACCGCGATTAAAAAAGACCAGAAAGCAGCAGCAGATGCTAAAAACTGGACCAAAGTAATTAAAACTGTACGCAGCCCAAAATCAGGTGCGTATACTTTTAAAGAATCAATCGTACATAAAGACAATATCAAAGAATTTTTGGCTAAATAAATTTATACCTAAGCTTAGGGATATTTTATCTGCCGATAAAGGATGGTAATTAGGATCTGGAATTTTAGTAAATTGCGCATCTAGTTACCAAGATAACTTTTCAGGATTGATGTATTGCATTTAAATTATTTGCTTCCCTTCATTTTGGAGCATATAATAAAGCATACCGGCCTCTAAGGATAACGTCCATATAATGTATTTTGACCGTATCGGATCTATCATTGGTAACACATGAAGATCCGATACGGTTTTTTGTGTACATAACGCGCCTGTTGATTGTTTGTATGAAAGTTTTAAATTATCGGGCTAGTCAGCGTAATATTTGGGCGCTGCACAATGCATAACCTAATATAATCAGGGAAAAACCTGGGGTAATCTGAGGCAAATTCTTACATATCCTTGAAAAATAGCACCGTTTTATTGTATATCGTCCGTATCAAATCGTTCCACACCCTGAATCCCATCTAGTTTTTTTAAATGCTCAACCAGGGTATCCAGCTCTTCCTTATCATGGACGAAGATTTTCAGCCGACCATTAAATAACCCTTCCTTGGATTCAATACTGAGTGCTGAGATATTGATTTTTAATTCGCCACTGATTACATTGGTAATCTTATTGATGACACCCACATCATCTACGCCAATAATTTCAATACCGGTAAGGAAAGAAATCTCTTTATTTTTGGCCCATTTTGTTTTGACAATTCTGTGGCCCTGATTGGCCATGAGTTGCGCCGCATTCGGGCAATTGGTCCGGTGGATGATAAGTCCCTTGCCTACACTTACAAAGCCAAATACATCATCACCAGGAATGGGATGACAACATCCGGCAAGCGTATACATGATTTTATCGCTGGACTCCCCGAAAATAATCAATTCAGAATCCTTTTTGTTTAAGGTTTTGGCGGCTTCCGGATTGTAGGCAGGCTTTTCCGTCTTGACTTCAATTTTAGGCGGTTCCAGCTTATCCCCATTGACGGAAAAGGTTTTAAGTTCCTTCAGGTCAATTTTCTTTATAGCTATACCGTAATAAAGATCCAAATGAGAACTAAGTCCGTAGAAACTAACCAACTCATCTACATTATAGGTAGAGACCGGGACTCCCAGGTTTTCCAGTTTTCTTTTTAAGGTATATTTGCCGTCTTCACCGATGGTCCTTTTTTCTTCTTTAAGGGCATCTTTGATTCTGTTTTTGGCTTTGGCAGTCACGACAAGCCCCAGCCAGTCTTCGCTGGGCTTTTGTTTGTTGCTGGTGATAATTTCTACCTGATCCCCACTGCGCAGAATATGACTGATAGGCACCAGCTTGTGATTGACCTTTGCGCCAATACATTTTTGTCCCACCGCAGAGTGGATACTAAAAGCAAAGTCAAGGGCAGTAGAACCTTTGGGCAACATTTTGACATCACCTTTTGGTGTATAGGCATAAATCTCTTCCGCCAGAAAGCTGGTTTTAAAATCCTCCAGAAAATCAATACTATCGGTACCCTGTGAGCTGATCATTTCCCGGATCTGGCCAAACCATTTATCAAACCGGTCTTCAGTGCTGGTTCCTTCCTTGTATTTCCAGTGCGCTGCCAGCCCTTTTTCGGCGATTTCATTCATGCGTTTGGTCCGTATCTGGACTTCCACCCATTTGCCCTTTGGACCCATAACCGTGGTATGCAAAGCCTCATAGCCGTTGCTCTTAGGGTTGCTCAACCAATCACGGAGTCTTTCTGGTGCAGGGGCATAGGCATCTGTTACGATAGAATATACCTTCCAGCATTCCTCCTTTTCCTTTTCCGGTTCAGAATCCAATATCACCCTGATGGCAAAAAGATCGTATACTTCTTCAAAAGTTACCCCTTTCTTTTTCATCTTATTCCAGATAGAATGGATGCTTTTGGGCCGACCATAAATTTCAAATTTAAAACCGGCTGCCAGCAGTTTGTCTTTAATAGGCTTAATAAACTCATTAATAAAACGGGTTCTTTCCCTTCTGGTTTCGGCAAGTTTGCGGGCGATCTCTTTATATTTGTCCTTTTCCAGGTATTTCATGGAAAGGTCTTCGAGTTCAGTCTTAATATTATAAAGCCCCATCCTGTGGGCCAGAGGCGCATACACCCAGACGGTTTCACTGGCAATCTTGAGCTGTTTTTCCGGTTTCATCCAGTCCAGGGTCCGCATATTATGCAGTCGATCAGCCAGCTTGATCAGGATGACCCGTGGGTCGTCGGTCAGGGTGAGTAATATTTTTTTGAAATTCTCCGTTTGCTGGGTGGTAGAGGCATCAACAACCGTAGAAATTTTTGTAAGTCCATCTACGATGCGGGCGATTTCATTGCCAAATTCGCGGGTGATATCTTCAATGCTAATATCGGTATCCTCAACAGTATCATGAAGTAAGGCACAGATGGTACTGCGTACACCCAGACCAATCTCTTCTACGCAGATCATCGCTACGGCAATAGGATGGAATATATAAGGCTCCCCGCTTTTTCGACGCATGGTTTTATGCGCTTCTGCGGCCATATAAAAAGCGTGACGGACAATTTCCTTGTCTCCCTTTTTGAATTTTGGGCGCAACGTGCGTAGCAAAGCACGATATCTGCGAAGAATCTCTCTTTTTTCCTGCTCCTCATTCAGGCTATACCTGACTAATTCCTTTTCCGTTGTTGTTTGTTTCAAATCGTCTCAAAGTCTTTTGTAAAGACGAATTTACGCAATTGTAGACAGTAGCGAAAAAATAATTTAAGCGGCAACTGTGAAAGAATCCATCGATGATTCTAAAGGGGAGATTACCGGTCAGGATGGCGCTGTCGCCGCTCCTGAATATATTGACTGCCTTTGGCCAAAATACGCAGTCCTCTTCTTTTTAAAGAGATAGATGGATTGGTTTTAATAAACTCTCCTTGGTTGATCTGATAAGCGCTCAGGATATCTTTATACGTCAAAAGTCCCACATATTTACCCCCGTCATTTTTGACAGGTATCGCCTCCTTATCCTTTTTAAGCAATAACTTCAGGGCGGTGAGCAGATTATCTGAATCCTGTATAAACACCTCATTTTTGCCGGTAATCAGACTGCCGATTTGCTGCTCATCGGGATGATTGCCAAATAAATCCATGACACTAAGATAGCCGATATATTCGCCATCATCTGAACGGACCATAAAGTAATTCAGGTGCTGATTGTCGCGCAAAATCAAATCCTTGACCGTATTGACTTTATCAGAGGCATGCATGACCATTGTATTGGATTTGGTGACCTGGGCAACCAGGATTTTTTCAAGTATATCCGGTTCATAGGACTCTGGAATCTTTACGCCTTTACGGGCAATTTTCTCCGTCATAATCGTATATTTCATAAAGAAAAACGAAATAAAATACGCAGCGGAGCAGGAGGCCAGTAACGGCAACAAGGCATTGGACTGCCCGGTACTCTCGATGGCAAATATAATGGAAGTAAGCAGGGCTCTGCTGGCCCCGGCAAAGAGTGCAGACATACCAATCAAGGCTGCCAGTGGTAAATTGATACCGCTATGAGGGAAATAATGATTGATCACCATGCCAAATAATAGACCGGCAGCACCACCAATGGTAAGCAGTGGCGCCAGCGTCCCTCCAGAGGTGCCACTGCCAAGGGCAATGGTCCAGGAAAGAAATTTCAGAATCGACAAGGATAGTAATAAGGTAATTGGCAAGCTGCCTGTTAGAATATCGGTAATATTAAAATAGCCAACGCCGAGTGTTCTGGGGGCAAAATAACCAATAATCCCTGCAATCAGGCCGCCAATGGCAGGATACCAGAACCAGCTGATGGGGATTTTTGCAAACAGATCCTCTACCCAGAAGACAGATTTTGTGGCCAGTATAGAAAAGAAGCCTAAAATTATACCCATAATACTGTACCATAAAAGTGCAGTATTGCTAGGCATTGATACCATAGCTGCCATTGGAAATACCGGACCCTGGCCAAAAAAAAGATGATGCCCGGCTGCGCCGGTAATGCAGGCAAGTGCTACCGGGATAATAGATCTGGGCGAAAATTCAAATAAAAGCAGTTCAATGGCCAAAAAGATAGAGGATACCGGGCTACCAAATATGGTGGCCATACCGGCCGCTGCACCTGCTGCCAGCAGGATTTTGCGTTCATTATTGGAGATTTTTAAAATCTGACCCAGCGTGGAGCCTAGGGCGCCACCTGTTGCGATAATTGGCCCTTCCGCTCCAAAAGGACCGCCCGTACCGATGGCAATGGCCGAAGAAATAGGTTTCAGGTAAACGATGGTGGGTTTTATTTTACTTTTATTGGTCAGTATTTGTTCCATTGCCTCAGGAATACCATGACCGCGGATGGCCTGAGAGCCATAAAGTGCCATGAGTCCGACGACCAGACCACCAATAGCCGGGATAAATATTACCCATATACCCAAATGATTGAGAGAAGGATTGGTATCTGTTGTCATGGCTACCTTACCGTAAAAGCTAAGCTGGGTAATAAAGCCGATGATAAACATCAAAAATTTGGCAATAAAACTGATCAGTATGGCCACCACAATTGCCATTAACGAGACCGTAATCAGTCTTTTTTTACTCTGCGGGATTTTGGGTTTCATGTTCTCCGCCTCCAGGGTAGGACTTAGCGAGATCGAGACCGGTAATCCACGTTTTAAAAATGTGCCCTTGCTCATATATAGAATAATATTAAGTCGTTCTAAATAGGCCAGGTGTCGACACCATACACTGCTGCTTTGCTATTCTCCTCCTATTGCCCCATCTTTAATAAGCTGGGTTATATTGCAATACACCGGCAAGTGGCCGTAACCGTCTGTTAGACTGTTTACTTTCCTAAGTTAAGCTCAATCGGTCAAATAACCATATTTTTCTTTCGTACCCTACTAGATGCCACCCATTAGAGGAGATGGATAATCGCCGGGAACATAGTTGAAATGGATAATAATTTGGCTTTTTAAAAAGATGGGCGAGCAACCCAAAATGTTATCATGATGAAAAAATTACAAGAGAGCGTCCGTAGATTTAAACTAATGATTAAATTTGCATAACCAGTTATATAATTAAATATGTAATTATGAATTTTTTTGAACAAACAGGCAAGATGGCTATAGGCAGTCGCTTAAGATTGCTCACAGGAAGGATTACAGATGATTCGGCAATGCTCTATCAGCTCTATGGATTTGATCTGACCCCTAAATGGTTCCCTGTCTTTTTTGTGCTTTCTCAAAATGAGGCCTTGTCTATAACAGAGATTGCCCAGCAAATCGGGCACTCACAGCCATCCGTTACAAAAATTATCAAGGAAATGACAAAGGCCGGTCTTGTCAAAAGCAATCTTAAATCGGCAGACAAACGCCAAAACCTTGTTGGATTAACCGCCAAGGGAAAGTTACTTGCAGCCAGTATACAAGTGCAGTATCAGGACGTGGCCGCAGCGATTGAAGATTTGGAAAATCAGGCCACTTATCACCTATGGGAAGCGGTAGCGGAATGGGAATTTTTACTGGATCAACAATCGCTACTCAGTCGGGTAAAACAACAACGAAAATTGCGCGAAAGTAAAGACGTTACCATTGTAGGGTATAGCCCAAAATACAAAAAGGCATTTAAAGAACTTAATGAGCAGTGGATCACCAAATACTTTGAATTGGAACAGGCCGATAAAGATGCCATTAACCATCCCCAGTCTTATATTATCAATAAAGGTGGACAGATACTGGTGGCACTATATAAAAATGAGCCAGTCGGTGTTTGTGCCCTGATAAAAATGGACCACCCCAAATATGATTTTGAAATGGCGAAGATGGCCGTTTCGCCTGAGGCCCAGGGTAAGCGTATAGGCTATATGCTGGGGACAGCGATCATTGAGGTCGCAAAAAAAGCAGGTGCTACTTATCTATATCTGGAAAGCAATACAAAACTGACTCCAGCCATCAATCTGTATTATAAATTGGGGTTTGAAAAAATCCCCAGTAGCCCTCTCCTTATAAGCGGGCAAATATCCATATGGAATTGAGTCTAAAAAGTAATAGCTAATAGCCACAGTAATAATGTGTTGTCGATTTGGCGATTGATTGCAAAACAGGGCTGCCAGCCGTCAAAAGCCGGTAGCCCTGTTGCCATTTGTAACGGTTTAAAACAAACACATTCGCTAAGCGGCCTTATTTTTCCCAAATTCGTAAATGGATTGGCAGATCCTGAATTATTTTTGCGGCGGCAATTGAAAATTGCCGTCAGGTGGGTACACGGTGTTGTTGCAAAGGGTATTGGAGGCGATTGATTTTAATCAACTGGTCAGACCGCAGGATGTACGTAAACTACCCGCTGTAAGGCTTTTTAACCTGATTTGATCTGGCAACAACAGTAAGGCATTCAAAAGCAGATAAGGCCCATTCAATACATAAACAAAAGAAATCTATCCATCTTTCCTTTAAAATATACAATAAATCATACTTAATCATGAAATCATTCAAGTCTATACTTAGTCTTCTGATCCTGCTTGGTAGCAGTAGTCTTGTGGCCAGCGCCCAAAAAACCATTATCAGCGGCCACATTTCTACCAATGACGGCAAAGCAGCCAGTCAGGTCAGCATCCGGATCGAAGGGAAAAATTGGGGTGATATCAGTGATATTAATGGCAATTACCAGATAGATATCCCTACAGCGGGAAAGTATGTATTGCATTTAACCGCACTAGGTATACTAGATCAGGTCAAAGATGTTATTATTAATAAAGGAGAACATATAAAAGCAAACTTCGAGATTGAATTAACCTATGATCAGCTGGCAGACGTAACAGTGCTTTCCAATCAAAATCAATTGGGCAATAAAATTACTTACGGGGTGGCTAAAATGCCTTTGAAAAACCTGGAAAATCCGCAGGTCTACAGCAGTGTCGGTGCAGATCTGATGCTCCAGCAAGGCATTACCAATTTTGATGATGCCATGCGCAATGTACCGGGGATTTCCAGAACCTGGGCTTCTACAGGCAGGGCAGGGACGGCGCCACCTATTTTGCCCTTAGGGGCTTTGAGGCGCAGCCTTCCTTATATAACTCCCTACCCGGATTTACCGCAGGAGATCTTGATCCCGCAAATATTGAAGAGATCCAGGTATTAAAAGGACCATCCGGGACACTCTATGGCGCTAATTTTGTGGGCTATGGCGGGGTGATCAATGTGATTACCAAAAAGCCATACTTTGAGAAGGGAGGCATGCTTAGTTATACCGGGGGCAGTTTTGGCCTGAGTCAGCTGACGGCGGATTATAATACACCGATTAATGATAGTATGGCCTTTAGAATGGTCGCTGACTATCATACTGAAAACAGTTTTCAGGACGCCGGATTTAAAAAATCATTTTTGCTGGCACCTTCTTTTACCTACAATGCATCTCAGCGGTTGAGCTTTGATTTTATGGCGGAAATCTATCATGAAGAGCGTGCAACAGCCCCAGTGTTTTTTAATACCAATAGGGCGGATCCGCTCTCCTTTAAAAATATTGAAGAGCTGGCACTCAATCCGGATCTTTCCTTCACTTCTAATGACCTGACGATTAAAAATCCAAGATTCAATATACAGGCCCAGATGAATTATAAAATCTCCGGAGTCTGGTCTTCTCAGACAGCGATTTCCAGAAGCGTATCATGGGCAGATGGATATTATGGATATATTTACGGCAACGATCTGGGCAGCAATCAGTTTGAACAGGATATCACCAAAGAAAATCAAAGTAACCGGGTCTTTGACGTACAACAAAATTTCAATGCAGACTTTAAAATCGGTTCCATCAGAAATCGCCTGTTGATTGGCCTGGATTATTTCTCCCAGCAAATTGTCAACAACGGTTCAGGGTACGCCGCCGTTCGTTTGGTGACACCAGAGGGAGACGTCATTCAATATGACGATAACCATCCCGTCTACATGACCACGGCCTCCATTGATAGCCTTTTGGCCAGCGCCGGTAATTCCATCAGCAATACCAGCAAACAAACCTATGCCGCATATGTGTCAGATGTAATCAACTTTACCCCCAAGCTTTCCGCTATGCTCAGTCTGCGGGCTGATTATTTTGACAATAAGGGTGAGAAATCTGATAAAAGTGACGACTTCGACCAGTTCGCACTAAGCCCAAAATTTGGCCTGGTCTATCAACCCGTATTGGATAAAGTATCCTTATTTGCCAATTATCAGAATTCCTTTATGAATGTAGCCCCTCAAACGGTCATGGATGTGGATGGTAAAAATCCACGCATCAAGACCTTTACCCCAGAACATGCCAATCAATGGGAGGTGGGTATTAAAACCAATATCATTCAAAATAAACTGGCCTTTACTGCGTCTTATTATGATATCCGGGTAGAAAACAGGGTGACGCCACTGGCAGATAATATCAATGATTATGATCAGCGCGGTAAGGTGCGCAGCCGGGGCGTGGATATCGATATTAAAGCCGATCCGACTGCCGGACTGACACTGATTGCCGGTTATTCTCACAATAAAATTGAGAACATGAGTTCCAATAACACAGACTTTTATACAGAAAAAGGGCGTGCTCCCGGTGGACAGGGGCCACAGGACCTGGCGAACTTCTGGGGACCTATACCTTTCAACGTGGCAAAATGCAGAATTTTGGCTTTGGTATTGGTGGCAATTATGCCGGCATATACAAAGTGATAGATAACTCAGAGACCGGTGTCTTCGACCTGCCTTCCTATACACTACTCAATGCAACCCTGTATTATAATGGCCAGCATGTAAGGGTGTCCTTAAATGGCAATAACCTGCTTAACAAACAATATTACATCGGGTATTGGTCTGTTAATCCGCAACCACCGGTTAATTACAGCATGACCGTCGCCTTCAAACTTTAAGATCTTCAATTATAAACATTTCTAATAAAGGCGCCTGTAAGCAATTACTTTTCTTTGCTTACAGGCGCCTTTATTACGCTATCAAACACAATAATTTGACAGGATATCTTAATCGTTTCGATCTTGTATTTAATTTTGAACTTGATCTGAGTCTATTTTAAATCTGGTCATTTTTTTATTTTTTTCCAGCCGGGCTTTTCTGATTTTTTGCAAAGTCAGATTCCCGTCTGCTTCAGGGGCGCCATTTAATTTAGAGAAACCCAGGCGCTGTGCCGAATAAATTCCCGTATGTCCACTAAAGTAATAAGCCGTAAAACAAGCAATGGCAAAATAAATTAAATTTTCACTGCCAAAGAGTTCGACACCCATCAAAGTACAGGCAATAGGGGTATTGGTAGCCCCGGCAAATACCGCAATAAAGCCCAGACCGGCCATTAAATCAATAGGCGCACCTGTCAGCATGCCCACTGCATTGCCCAGTGCTGCACCGATAAAAAAAAGCGGCGTCACTTCGCCTCCTTTAAAACCCATACTTAGCGTAATAGCGGTAAAAAGCAGTTTCCAAAACCAACTCAGATAACTGGCACCTCCGGCCCTGAAACAAGATAAAATACTAACTGCATTAGGGTTGGGATTATCTACCCCTAGCCCCAAATAACTATCCGTTCCCAATAAAAAGGTAAGTGCGATAATAATCATACCCCCGATAAAGGGTATCAGCCATTTTTTTGCAATCCAGCGCTGACTGTAATTTTTTATGGTATGGGAAAGTTCCGAAAATAAATAGCTGGCAAGGCCGAACAGTACACCACCAAAGATAACCGAGATCAATAACTGCCAATCCATATGAAACCCACCATCTGCACTTGTTAGTAAATGCTTAAAGGCAATTGCATATTGCGTGTGGTGAATCCCCCAACTCTTACAAGTTATATCCGCCAGCACACTGGCCATAAAACAAGGTAAAGTGCTTTATGATGGATCTTACCTACGGTAATGACTTCCAGTGCGAAAACGGCGCCAGTAAGCGGCGTGCCAAATACGGCTCCGAAACCTGCTGCGACCCCAGTCATCAGCAGGATTTTAATATCCGGCTTATCCAGTTTTAATTTCTTTGCGATCCAGCTGGCAATACTGCCACCAATCTGAACGGCCGTGCCTTCCCGGCCGGCTGATCCGCCAAAAAGATGGGTCACAACAGTTGTCAACAGCACCAGCGGTGCCATTCTGAACGGCACACCGCCACCTGGTTTATGAATTTCATCTACAATCAGATTATTACCTCCTTCTGCGGCTTTGCCACCGAAGTAGTAAGAAAAATAAATAGCAATACCTGCCAGGGGGAGTAAAAACAGCAGCCAGGGATGTTGCCACCGGATAACGGTTACTTTTTCCAGCATCCATAAAAATAATGCAATTACGCTGCCTGCAAGTAAAGACACGGGAATGGTAATCAGTGTCCATTTTAACAGATGCTTCATTATCGAGATGTGCTCAAATGAAGTAATGATTCTTTTCATAATTTCCTACAAATAATTAATGGGTGGGAGAATATATACCCCACAAACACTTTATGCGTTTTTATTTTATTTGTAGGCGCCATCAGCCTGAAGATACTGTGATCTTTGGCGGTTCAGTAGGAAGACACCATTTCCTTTTTAGAAAGGCGAAGGTAAATTAGTTGTTACTAATGCGTGTTGGTTTTGATAAGAAAATTTATGTACGCTACCCCAAATCGTTTAATTTTGGGTCTTTGAACCTAAAAAACAAAACAAGAACCTATATGCAGCAGGTTGAATTGATTCGTAAAGGAATTTTACCCATTGCCAAAATGCGGGTAGAAGTGGCTGGAGAAATTTACCTGATAGCCGGTGGAAAATCCATGGCCATAAGTCTGCCGGAGGGAGAGCTGCAAGTTAAATTAAGGTTGGAAGGCTGGTACGGCGTCAATAGCGTTCAGATTACCAAGACTTCCAGCAAATTGATCATAAAGCCATTTATTCCCGATCTGCTGTATGCGCTTGGGGTTATTTTTACCATTAGTTTTTTTATTTTGATCATGCGGGCAAATTGATCAGTATACTGCTTGCCACAGCGGCGATAGGTATAATTCTGACTATTTTTTATTTTACCTTTCTAAAGGCACAGAAGTATTTCAGTTGTATTGTGCAGTAAAATAGGGTTTAAAAAATCAGCCACATAAAATGCCTTCACAAAATAGGGGTACAAATTAAAGTAAACATACTAAAGGTCGGCACATTAGAGCGCCGACCTTTAGTATGTTTACCATAGATGGGATATCCTTATTTAGTGGATTTTTTAACAGCAGCTTTTTTGGGAGCCGCTTTCTTTGCTGCCTTTTTAGGCGCCGCTTTTTTAGCTGCTTTTTTCGTCGCTGCTTTTTTTGTCGCTGCTTTTTTTGTTTTTTTGTCAAAAGCACCCGGAAGTTCCTGCTCGATGATTTTTTTGACCGCTTCCAGTGGAACGTCTTTTAAATCTTCCGCTGTAAATTTTTGACCATCCGGTTTTTTGCCCAGTTTGATGGACGCCTTATTAAAGCGGATAAAAGGTCCCCAGCGGCCGTTTTCAATGGCAATTTTCTCTGCCGGCCAGTGCTGAATATAACGATTGGCTTCCTTCTCAATTTTTTTGGCTACCAATTCATCAATATCTGTCTGACTTAAGTTATTAAAATCATATGCCTTAGGCACATTGATAAAATAATCCTCCCACTTAATAAAGGGACCGAAGCGGCCAGTTCCTTTCGTAACAGGTTTTTGCTGGTAGTAGCCAATCGGAGCATCAGCCTTGATTTTGGCTTCAATTAACTCAATGGCCTGGTCCATGGTGGTTTCTAAAGGATCACTACCTTTTGGTAATGAAATAAATGAATCTCCCCATTTAACGTAAGGACCAAAACGGCCCACATTGGCCAACACCTCAGCGTCTTTATATTCACCCAGACTAATGGGGAGTTTAAACAAATCCATGGCCTCTTCCAGGGAAATCGTCTCAATGCTTTGCTCTTTTCTAAGAGAGGCAAAACGCCTGTCTTCCCCATCCTCCTGCTGGCCGATTTGTACCATTGGGCCGAATTTCCCCATCCGGGCATAGACCTTCTTGCCGGAAGCTGGATCTACCCCCAGCTCCCTTTCGCCTGTGGCACGTCCGGCGTTTTCCATCGTATCGGCAATACTTAAATGGAAAGGACCGTAAAAGGCATGAATCATTTTATTCCAGACCAGCTTTCCGTCCGCAATTTCATCAAACTCCGCTTCCACGCGGGCCGTGAAATTATAATCCATGACATTTTTAAAATGCTGAGTCAGAAAATCAGTGACCACCATACCCAGATCTGTGGGCACCAGTTTGCCCTTATCAGCGCCGGTAATTTCCGTTTTCTGGGTCGCCTTTATTTGCTGCTGATCGCTGAGTGTCCATATATGAATAACTCTCTCTGTTCCCTCTTTTTCTCTTTTCTCTACATAATTACGCTTCATAATGGTGGTAATGGTTGGCGCGTAAGTAGAAGGGCGTCCAATACCTAACTCTTCCAGTTTTTTCACCAGAGAAGCTTCAGTATAACGGGGCTGGGCGCGCGTGAATTTCTCCGTAGCACGCATTTCTTTGAAGGTTAGCTGCTGTCCGGCAGTAAGTGGTGGCAGGATGCCATCCTGTTCCTCCTCATCCTCCTCGTCCTTACCCTCTAAATATACTTTTAGAAAACCATCGAATTTCAAGACTTCACCAGAAGCGGTTAACTGCTCTTTATTGGTAGAGATATCAATTTTAGCGATCGTCTTTTCAAAGGCCGCATCACTCATTTGAGAAGCAATGGTTCTTTTCCAGATCAGATCATACAATCTGCCTTCGTCATAACCATCCACACTGTGATGGCTGATATAAGTTGGCCGGATGGCTTCGTGAGCCTCCTGCGCACTTTCGTTTTTATTCTTAAACTTACGGGGTTGGTAATACTGATCACCATAGGCATTTTTAATCTCCGTACTGATCTCTGTCATGGCGGTCTCACTTAAATTAATACTATCCGTACGCATATAAGTAATATGACCATTTTCATATAAGGTCTGGGCAATACGCATGGTTTTACTCACGCCAAAACCCAGTTTACGGCTGGCCTCCTGTTGCAGGGTAGAGGTAGTGAATGGGGCCGAAGGCGTTCTTTTGGCTGGTTTTACCTGAACATCCGCTACTTTATAATTTGCCCCTTTGCAGGAATTTAAAAACTGTTCAGCCGAAGTACTGTTGGGTAGTTTGCCAGGGCCTTCCGCTTTAAACGTAACGGGTTTACCGCTGATATCAGGCGCCTGAAGAAAACCCTCAATTTTAAAGCTACCCACCGGGGTAAACCCGATAATCTCTCTTTCCCTTTCAACAATAAGCCTGACAGCGACACTCTGGACCCTGCCGGCACTCAACCCACCGGTCATGCCAATTTTGCGCCAGAGTACCGGACTCAATTCAAAACCGACCAGTCTGTCTAATACCCGCCTGGCTTGCTGGGCATTCACCAGGTTCAGATCGATGGTCCTTGGCGATTGGATGGCCCGCTGGATGGCTGGTTTAGTGATTTCATGAAAGACAATTCTTTTGGTTGTACGCGGATCCAGGTGCAGGACCTCAGCCAGATGCCAACTGATGCTTTCTCCTTCCCGGTCCTCATCCGAAGCCAGCCAGACTTCCTCAGCTTTTTGGGCTTTGGATTTTAAAGAACTGACGACTTTTAATTTTTCATCAGGTACTATATAGGTAGGTTTAAAACCTTGATCGATGTCAATACCATTGTCACCTTTCGCAAGGTCACGTATATGGCCATAACTACTCACCACTTCAAAGTCCTTTCCGAGGAATTTTTCAATGGTTTTGGCTTTTGCCGGGGACTCTACTATTAATAAGTTTTTTGCCATGCTGCTATTTAGATTATATACTATTTTAATACGAAATCTTCTATAATATGACGGTACAATTTTGCAATAATAAACAAAAGTTGAACGTACAAAGCGAATTTTAATGATAAATTCTAAACTTACTCAAACGGATTTGCTGATCAGAACCGTTCCCGTCAATAAAATCGGCACAATTCTTTTGCTTCTAAAAGTTTGATTATCAGTAAAAATATCATGTTATTTTGCATTTAGGATTTGTTAGGAATTGAAGGGTCCTAAAAAAAGAGCCATTTTTTAGATTATTCCAGCAGATCATTATCCAGAAAACTGAAAAACCCATGATCGGAAACAATAATGTGATCCAACATGATAATTTCCATCAACTTGGCTGCTGCCCGGATACTTTCTGTAATTTTCTGGTCCTGTGGGCTGGGTTTGAGTGATCCACTGGGGTGATTATGGGCTACTACCATCGCCACCGCATTGTATTGCAGGGCAGTTTTTAAAATCACCCGGACATCCACACTAGTGGCCGTCAGCCCGCCCGTACTAATAATTTTGTGGTGCAGAATATGATTGGCACTATTAAGGTAAATAGCCATAAAAACCTCATGTTGAAGGTGGGCCATATGCGGAATCAGAAAATCTGCCATATCTCTGGAACAAGTAATCTGGCTTCTGGATTTATCCTCCAGTTCTTTTCGGGCAGATAAAGAAAGAGCAGCATGAATGGCCACAGCTTTGGCCAGCCCGATCCCCGGTATTTTATGTTCCATGATCTCTTTAACAGAAAGGCGGGCCAGCTGGTGTAACTTATTGCCACAGATATCTAAAAGTGCCTTGGCAACATCCAGGGCAGTACCCTTTGGGCTGCCGGTATTGATCAGAATGGCCAGTAGTTCGGCGTTGCTAAGGGACGTGGCGCCTTTGGTGATTAGCTTTTCCCTGGGTCGGTCATCGAGTGCCCATTCTTTTATTTTTTTCTTTTGCATCTTGTATAAGGATCTGAATATTAAATGATAGAATTATTGGACAGCTGCACAAACAGGATAGCAGATAGACTTTATGAGCAGATCTGCAGGAAGAAATAGCCGCTAAATGACTAATAATTATATTCGGTGCTAATTAATTCATGTGCCAGATGTAATCAGGCTAACCTGAGTTCCACATCATCAGGTAACAGCAGTGTTTTCAACTTGTGCAGCCGATTAGCAGGGGAAATGCGTGGTCAGTACCCACCTGAGCGTAGTGTCTGGAGGGGAAGATCTGGAGCAGATAGGTGTTGAACGGATAAATAGGCGATTAGTCCCATCTTAAAAAGTTTTATTGGCGCATTAAAAATTAACTTACGCTTCAAAGACAAATATAGGGGTAGGGGATTAAAACAGTCACTTTGGTTGTAAAATCCGGGTGACAATCAGATAAGACAGCAGTGAAGAAGGGCAGGATTTGGCCCCCTTGTTGCAGAAAGCGAGCCCACCTATTAGCAGTAAGCTGCGAAAATAAATTGCGGTTTTGGTGAAGTTTTATATTTTCGCACCTAATATTACTATTTAGTTATGAATCCATCTGTCAAGATTTTTTCAGGTACCGGCTCCCAGGCATTGGCTGAAAAAATCGCCCATCGCTTTGGTGCACCCCTTGGTAAAATCAATGTTCAAAAGTTCAGTGACGGTGAAATTCAGCCCGTTTTCCTGGAAAGTATCCGCGGAGACTATATTTTCCTGATCCAGAGCACTTTCGCTCCCACAGATAACCTGATGGAGCTGCTGCTGATGATAGACGCCGCTAAAAGAGCCAGTGCGGGAAGGGTTGTCGCAGTCATTCCTTATTACGGATTTGCGCGTCAGGACCGTAAAGACCGTCCCCGTGTCGCCATCGGCGCCAAGCTGGTCGCCACTTTACTGGAGGCCGCTGGAGCCGACAGAGTCATTACCATGGATTTGCATGCTGCTCAGATTCAAGGGTTTTTCGATATCCCGGTGGATCACTTGGACAGTTCCGCAATATTTATCCCATATATTGAGCAATTAAAATTAAAAAATCTTACCTTTGCCGCCCTGACGTGGGTAGTACCAACAGGGTCAGAGAAGTGGCCAACTATTTCAACGCAGAAATGGTGATCTGTGACAAGCACAGAAAAAGGGCCAATGAAATAGCCAGTATGGTGGTTATCGGGGAGGTAGAAGGCAAAGATATTGTTCTGGTAGATGATATCTGTGATACGGCAGGTACCCTGACCAAGGCAGCAGGGCTGCTGATGGAAAAGGGGGCAAAAAGCGTCCGTGCACTATGTACCCATCCGATACTGAGTGGTAATGCCTACCAAACCATTGAAGACAGTGTCCTGGATGAATTGGTGGTTTGTGATACCATTCCACTAAAGGGCAAGTCTGATAAGATTAAAGTTCTTTCTGTGGCAGATTTATTCGCGATTGCGATTAAAAATGCGCATGAAAACAAGAGTATCTCCAGTTTATTTTTCCATTCTCAGTTAAGAGAGCGGGAAAGAACCAGAGAGCACAGATCCTAAAATCTTATCACAAAAAAGTTTTTATTCATTAAATATAAAACATGAACACAATTACAATCAAAGGACAGCTGAGGACCGAAAGCGGAAAAAGTGCCACCCGCCAAATTCGCTCTCAGGAGAACGTGCCGGGTGTAATTTATGGCGGTGAAAAGGAAATTAATTTCCATGCTTCTGCTAAAGAATTAAAACCCCTGGTATACACTAGTGAGTTCCAAAAGGCAGAAGTGGAGATCGATGGTAAAAAATATACCACCATCATTAAAGATCTGCAATTTGACAGAGTTACCGATAAGTTGATTCATATCGACTTGTTGGAACTGGTTGAAGGCAAAAAGCTCATTGCAACCATTCCAGTTAAAATGGTCGGTAATGCAGAAGGTGTTAAAGCCGGTGGTAAACTGGTGACCAAATTGAAATCTCTGAAGGTAAAATGCTTACCAAAAGACCTGAAAGAGTTTATCAGCCTGGATATCACCAACCTGGAACTTAATGAGAATATCCGGGTAGAAGATGTAAACGAACCCGATTTGGAAATCATGAACTCCAAACGTATTCCCATTGCTTCTATTGTGATGACGCGTCAGTTACGTCAGGAAGAAGCACAGGCAGACAAAGACGCGAAGAAAAAATAATCCTGGCATCATAATATTATTATTGTAATATTATCAGGAGCTATTTATAAAGCCTTGAACAGGAAAAGTTTTCCAATGGATTACTTTTCCTGTTTTTTTTTATATCGGGCCCCTTGCAATGACATATATGTCATTGTAAGGGGCCCGATATTTGCGTTTAACCCAGAAAAGGGGTATTAGTCGAGGAGGAACAGAGGTCTAAAAAAAGGTCTGAAAAGGGGCAAGATAGAAGTTAGATAAAGTTAAGTTGAGCTAAACAGCTACAAGTGCAAAATATCCTTTAACTTTGGATACGTAACAACTATAAATACAATCCTTTATCTACGGATTTGCTTTTAACAAAAACAAATCATTAAAAATAAAACTGATGAAACACATTCTTTCAATTCCACAAAAGATTTGGCGCAGTGGACTTTTGGCGCTTATCCTGGCATTTGGGCTGGGGATGCAATCCGCACACAGTCAGAAACTTTTCTTTATTTTCGGTCATCTGGCCTATGAAAATCCCGGTAATAGCGGCATCATGCAAAATTATAAATACGGCATTGGTGGTGAAGCGGGAGCCGGTATTAAATTATTTCATAAGACCTATGCGACGGGCACCATTGGTTACAGCTCTTTTGCACAGGATAAATCCGTTAGTCCAAGACCAGGCAGAATGTCATACGTACCCGTACGATTTGGGTTAAGGCAGAATTTTTTACCCCTAAATCTATTGTTTTTACACGCAGATGTCGGGACGGCTAGTGTAAAAAATGATCTGGCCAGCGGATCCAGGTTTACCGGTTCCTTTGGTGTAGGTGGTAAACTTGGACCACTTGAAGCGCAAATTGATTATGAGTTAATTGGTAAGAAAAATGGCGATCCCAGTGGCGCAAATGGATGGGTAGGTTTTAAAGCCGGGTGGCGCTTCGGCCTCTGATCTGTGCCGCTTTGTATAGGAAGTCAAATGGCTATATACGCAAGTAGTAGTAGTAGTAGTAGGTAAATAAAACGCAATAAAGTAAAATAAAGCGATAAACGCAAGACAGGGTGCTTCTATTTAAAATAGCCGTACCCTGTCTTGCGTTTATCTTTTTTGCCAACAAAAAGAGCCTCCCATGGGACTTGAACCCACGACCTACTATTTACGAAACAGTTGCTCTACCAACTGAGCTAAGGAGGCAAAATCCAATTTTCGAGCGCAAAAATACAACAAGCAGCCTATTTATTCCAAGGAATTTTTTTCAAGGAAAAACATCCGGTCAACTTATGCACCGATCACCTAATGTACGCCTGAAACCCTTACATTTGAGCCGTATTGCAAAAACGAATAGATGTTCTTTCGTGTTTTGCACAGAAATTGATTATATTTGACGAAATTTGAACTAAATAAGTTAGGCGTATGACAGCATCAAATTACGACGAAGGCAGTATCCGGAGCCTTGACTGGCGCGAACACATCAGGCTAAGACCAGGGATGTATATCGGAAAGTTGGGGGATGGAAACGCACCCGACGATGGGATCTATGTACTCGTAAAAGAAGTCCTGGATAACTGTATCGATGAACACATGATGGGTTTCGGAAGTAAAATCGAAATTACCATTGAAGATAGGAGTGTAACGGCCAGAGATTACGGCAGAGGAGTTCCGCTGGGTAAACTGGTGGATGTAGCCAGTAAGATTAATACAGGCGCCAAATATGACAGCAAAGCTTTCCAGAAAAGCGTAGGATTAAACGGAGTCGGTATTAAAGCAGTGAATGCACTGAGTAAGTATTTTAAGATTGAAAGTTACAGGGAAGGAAAGATGCGCAGTGCGGATTTTGAAAAAGGTGTACTGCTCAATGAATCAAAAGAAACCAAAACCACCCAGGCCAATGGCACTTTTGTCCATTTTGTCCCCGATGAAACCGTTTTTAAAAACTTTCATTTTAAGCCAGATTATCTGGATGATTTGCTCTGGAACTATTGTTACCTGAATGCGGGCCTCACCATTCATTTTAATGGCAAAAAATATGTCAGTAAAAACGGTCTGGTCGACCTGTTGAAAAGAAAAGCCAACGAAGATGAACTTCGTTACCCGATTGTATCGCTCAAAGGCTATGACATCGAAGTCGCTTTCTCCCATGCCAATGATTATGGGGAAGACTTGTATTCATTTGTGAACGGTCAGTATACCACCCAGGGTGGTACGCACCAGCAAGCCTTCCGGGAAGCTTTTGTAAAGACCGTCAGGGAATTCTATAAAAAAGATTATGACGCTTCAGATATCCGCCAAAGCATCGTAGCAGCATTGGCTGTCAGGGTGCAGGAGCCTGTATTTGAGAGCCAGACCAAGACCAAGCTGGGTTCTCAGTACGTTTCAGAAGGTGGACAGAGCATGAAAAGCTTCGTCCTTGAATTCATGAGTCGGGAACTGGATAACTACCTACATAAAAATCCAGCGGTCGCAGATATCCTTAAAAAGCGCATTGAACAGAGCGAAAGAGAGCGTAAGGAGTTATCCGGAATTAAAAAACTTGCCAATGAGCGGGCCAAAAAGGCAAATCTCCATAATAAAAAACTCAGGGATTGTAAGATCCATTATAACGAAGAACCCTCTGGTAAAAACAAAGAGGATCTGGTGGAAAAACAACAACAGAGCACCATCTTTATTACCGAAGGGGATAGTGCCAGTGGTAGTATAACCAAAAGTCGCAACGTAGATACCCAGGCTGTGTTCAGCCTGAGGGGTAAACCACTCAACAGTTTTGGCCTTTCCAAAAAGTGGTTTATGAAAACGAAGAGTTCAACTTATTACAGCATGCCCTAAATATCGAGGACGGACTCGATGGCCTGCGTTATAAGAACATCGTGATTGCCACTGATGCGGATGTGGACGGTATGCATATCCGTCTATTGTTAATGACCTTCTTTTTACAGTTCTTCCCGGATCTAGTCAAGCAAAAACATGTCTATATTCTGGAAACACCCTTATTCAGGGTGCGCAATAAAAAGGAAACCATCTATTGCTACGATGAAACCGAAAAACAGGCGGCCATTAAAAAACTGGGATCAAAACCAGAAATTACCCGCTTTAAAGGGCTAGGGGAAATCTCGCCTGAAGAATTTGGCCGGTTTATCGGAGAGGATATGCGCGTACAACCCGTTTTACTGGATCAGGGGGCGCACATATTCAGCTTACTGGATTATTTTATGGGCAAGAACACGCCGCAAAGACAAGAGTTTATTATCGATAACCTGAAAATAGAACTGGATCTGGCCAGTGAGCAGGATATTAAAGTCTCCGAAGTTGCCTAAGAGCAGGGATTATTAAATAAAAGCTTTTCTGGTTAAAATCAATAAATAAGGGCGGTCACTGACCGCCCTTATTTATTGATTAAGTTGAATGAACCGATTCATCCGCTATTAGTCTTTTTTCCTAGCCAGGGTAAAGAGGTGAAAAGGTTTAAATGTTTTACTTATGGTAACTTCAAAGCCGCAGTAATTAAGAAGTTGTTCAATCAGTTCTGGAGAAAATACATGATGATGCACGCATCTTTGAACGGAATTATTGCGGGTCCTTTGTTCAAATTGTACTTTATCCTGGTCAATATCCTTAGATAGGTCATGTAATCTTATGACTTCCTCAAAATGGGTTGTATCATTTTCATCGACGTCTTGTGCTTCGTCCTGTAATAGGTGTTCGAAGGTAGTATAGGGTCGGTTATGATCAAAAGTGAAACGTTTGTCAGGAAGTATTAAACAGAGCGTTCCGCGAGGCTTCAGCACCGCATGCCAACGCTTTAGGGCCTTGATTGGATTAGCCATATGCTCCAGACTATGGCTGGAGAGTAAAAAATCGTATTTGTTGTCAGGCACCGTGCTGAGTATACCTGCTTCATCAATATACTGATGGCCCAGGCCATGGCTGGATAGATAGTTGTAGGTGTCACCTTCCGTTAACTGGCCTTCCCAAACCGTTTGATTACTGAAATTGACCCCATCCACTGATTTGGCGTAGAGGTAAACCGGAAAAAAAGATTTTCTACTAAATACACTGCTGGGACCGCCCAGTTCTAGCCCTATTTGCCCTTTAAGGCGCTTGGCCTCCCGGATGGTTTGCTGCTTGAAGGGGCTTTTATAATAAGATATTGCGGTGATGATTTGATCTTTTAGTTCCATATATGAATAAAATTATGCATCAAAATTGAATAAAATGAATATTTGACTTTTTTAAACGAAGGTTTTAATTTGCTGATAGGAACAATTCTCAAAAAATAGTGCCAGAATCTACTAGGTTTGACTCAAAAAAGGCTACAGAATGGATATCCTGTAGCCTTTTTTGAGTAGATTTACTTGAAAATTAAACCCGGTAACCTGCTTGATGTGGCCTAGGAGAAGACTTCTTTGATTTTATCAAAAAAGCTTTTCTCGTTCTTATTGGGCTGTGGCTTGAAATTTTCAGAATCTTTAATGGATTCCAGCGCGTCTTTTTCCTCACTGCTTAAATGTTGCGGAGTCCAGACATTGATATTGATTAATTGATCGCCTTTGTTGTAGCCATTAATGTCTGGGAATCCCTTGCCTTTCAGCCTGAATATTTTTCCGCTCTGCGTACCTGCAGGAATCTTGATCTTGGCCCGACCGCCGATCGTAGGTACCTCCACCTGCGCCCCAAAGACTGCTTCATGGAAGGAGATAAACAGATCATACCCGACATTGATGCCATCGCGATGTAATTCTTTATGAGCCTCCTCTTCAATGGCAATCAGTAAATCACCGGCAGGACCACCTCTAAGACCCGCATTACCTTTACCGCTCATACTGAGTTGCAATCCTTCATAGACACCGGCCGGAATATTAATGGAAACCGTTTCCTCATCATAGACCCTGCCATCACCTTTACAGTGACCACATTTAGCGGTAATCGTAGAACCTTGCCCCTGACAGGTAGGACAAACCACTACGGTCTGCATCTGGCCCAGGAAGGTGGACTGCACCTTTCTGACCTGGCCGGAACCATGACAGGTCTTACAGGTTTCTATACTGCTGGCATCCTTGGCCCCATTACCATGGCAATGAGAACAGGTGACGTATTTTTTAATTTTAATATTTTTAGTGACGCCCGCGGCCATCTCTTCAAAGTTCAGCCGGATCTTGACACGCAGGTTGCTGCCTTTGGAACCCCGTCCCTGGCTGGCCCTGCCGCCGCCGCCACCGAAAAATCAGAGAAACCTCCACCGCCAAATATGTCGCCGAACTGACTGAAAATATCGTTCATGTCCATGCCGCCGCCGCCAAAAGGATTGCCGCCGCCCATACCCGGGCCGAAGGCCTGGTGACCGTAGCGGTCATATTTAGCCCGCTTGTCGCCGTCACTTAACACTTCATATGCCTCGGCAGCTTCCTTGAATTTATCTTCTGCTTCCTTGTCCCCAGGATTACGGTCTGGATGATATTGCATGGCTACCTTACGATAAGCCTTTTTGATCTCATCGCCCGTTGCCGTCTTGGTGACGCTTAAAATCTCGTAATAATCTCTTTTCATTGTTTTGCTGTTCAGTGTGTGTTTGGTAATCAATATTACCCATTCAGATCTCCGCTGATCTATCCATAATGTAAAATCTGGTATTATTTACCAACCACTACTTTAGCGAATCGAATCAGTTTGTCATTTAATAAATACCCTTTTTGGATCACATCAATCACTTTGCCGCTTTGCTGTTCAGTGCCTGGCACTTCAGCGATTGCTTCCTGGGTTTCTACATCAAAATCTTGTCCCTGGCTGTCCATGGCTTTAACGCCTTTTGCTTCCAGAATCTTCCTGAATTTATTAAATACCAGCTGACTGCCTTCCCTGACATGATTTATGTCTGTATCGACATTCATTTGTTTTTCTGCACGGTCACAGTCATCTAATACATCCAGCAAACTGACAATAATATCCTTGCCTGCTGTCTGGATCAGTTCAATACGTTCTTTGGCAGTTCTTCTTTTATAATTTTCAAACTCGGCCATGAGTCGGATGTATTTTTCCTTTTGCTCTGCCAAAGCGTCGGCTAATCTGGCTGCTTCACTGATAACAGCATCAGGCGCTGTTTGTCCATCTTCCACATCTACCTGATTCTCTTCATTTGATTGATTATCAGTATTTACATCCTGATTTTCCTGGAATTTTTCATCATCTTCATGATGCGCTTTACCATGTATGCTCATATTTTCACTATTTTCTTGACGATTACCTTTTGTTCGTTCAAATTATTTGCCGAACTGCCAAAACGGTAATAATGACAGAAATTACACTTGAAGGCTGCCAAACTGGAATATTTTTTGTCATTATAGTGTCAATATTGAAAATGTTTGGACAAAACCTTTTATAACTTAGGCAGATGGATTAATTTTGCAGCAAATTTCAATTGAGTTCTTAATTTTTAGATATGATAACCACTGATATATGTATAGTTGGCGCCGGTCCGGTAGGGCTTTTTGCAGTTTTTGAGGCCGGACTTTTGAAGATGCGCTGCCATTTAATTGATGCTTTGCCTCAGGTTGGCGGTCAATTATCAGAAATCTATCCCCATAAACCCATATATGATATTCCTGGCTTCCCTTCTGTCAATGCCCAGGAACTGGTCGATAATTTAATGGAACAAATAGCACCCTTTCATCCGACATTTACGCTCGGTGAAAGAGTAGAGTCCATTGAAAGGCAAGCAGATCAGTCGTTTGTTGTTGGGACCAATGAAGGTACCACCATCGCCTGTAAAGTCATTGTAATTGCAGCAGGCCTGGGTAGTTTTGAGCCCAGAAAACCAGCTATTGAAAGACTGGAAGAATTTGAGCATGGTAAGGGCGTCGCCTATATGGTGAAAAATCCTGAACTATTCAGAGATAAAGAAATCGTACTGGCAGGTGGCGGGGATTCCGCTTTGGACTGGACAATATACTTAGCCAATATCTCCAAAAGGGTGACCCTGGTGCACAGGGGAGAGACCTTCCGCGGGGCACCCGATTCAGCGGAAAAAGTCTTTAATCTGGCTAAAGAAGGAAAGATTGATCTGATCCTAAAAGCCAATCTGAAAAAGATCGATGGCAACGGATCACTCAAATCCGTTTTCTATGAAGACGCCGATAAAAAGGAACAAACCATCAAAGCAGATTATTTGATTCCGCTATTTGGTCTGAGCCCTAAACTGGGTCCCATCGCAGACTGGGGGCTGGGTATAGAAAAAGCACAGGTCAGCGTGGATACCACAGATTATTCCACCAATGTCCCTGGTATTTATGCCATCGGGGATATTAATACGTATACCGGCAAATTAAAACTGATTCTTTGCGGTTTCCATGAAGGAGCGATCATGGTACAAAGTGCCTTCAAACATGTCTTCCCGGATAAACATCTGAGCTTCAAATATACGACCGTAAATGGCGTCCATGAGTTCTAAAAACAAGGTCCAGTTTTAAGTAAGTAAGTAAGCAGGTAAGTAATAGCAACTATTTGCACCAAATAGACCGAAAGTACATTTAAATGCCAAAAGCGTTATCAGTTGGACTGATAGCGCTTTTGGCATTTAAGGAGCAGCCGGCACTGTAGCGCTACCTGAGCGGTTAAAGATTAAACCACCGAAAGTCAGATGTATTTTGCATCGATTTATTATTTGAAACTTTGGTGACTGTTCAGATTGTTGCGGGAACCATATATCTTTGCAGCACTATGAGTATGGTAAAATTTACAGTAGAAGACCGTGACGGGTCAAAACAAGAGTTGGAAGCCCCGACAGATATGGGACTGAGCCTCATGGAGACCCTTAAGGCCTTTGAGTATAATATAATGGCTACTTGTGGTGGCATGGCTTTATGTGCAACCTGCCATGTTAAATTTCAAAAAGGCCAGGATCAGTTATCCGAGAAAACAGATGCAGAATGGGATATGCTCGATACCCTGCCTGATGCAGACGATACCAGTCGATTGGCCTGCCAGATCCGCTTAGACGATCACCTGGAAGGCGCCGAATTTAAAATCTGCGGAGATTTGGAATAGTTCTTGAAATACAATAGTTTAGCCCTTTAAAACAACACCTCTGAAAAAAATAGCGGACATATTAACAGAGCTCGGCCGGTATGTAGTCATGCTGAAAAACATGTTTGTCCGGCCGGATAATTTCAGGATGTTTAGAAAGCAATTTTTTGACCAGTGTAAGTTTATTGGTCTGGAAGCCCTGCCGGTTATTTGTATTATCTCTATCTTTTTGGGTATGGTGATGACCCTGCAGGTCGCCTATATGCTGACCAATCCAATTGTACCGCGTTCGGTCATCGCAACCGTTGTCAGAGATTCCATGATGCTGGAGATTGCGCCTACGGGCATCAGTTGTATACTGGCTGGCGTCGTTGGTTTTAAGATCACCTCAGAGGTGGGGTATATGCGGCTTTATGAACAGCTCGATGCCATGGAAATAATGGGTGTGCAAACCATTAATTACATGCTGTTTCCAAGGATACTGGCCGCGATGCTGACCATTCCTTGTCTGATTATCTTTTCTCTGACCCTAAGTATGTTTGGGGGCTATCTTGTTGCCCTGTTTTCTACAAATATTCCAACGGCGTATTACCTGACCGGTCTGACCACCGAGTTCAACCCCTATGAAGTAGCCGTGGCCGGCGTAAAAACCTTTGCTTATTCATTTGTTATTTCCAGTGTGGCCTTTTATTTAGGGTATTATTTTCGGGGCGGGACGGTGGAACTAAGCCGGACTTCCACCAAATCTGTGACCCTGAACTGTGTCATTATTCTTACCCTGGATTATCTGATTACCAGCCTGATGCTCTAATGCCCCTATTTACAAAGCCATTTCGCTAAGCACCAGTATTTTATATGAATTGCACTAATCAAGCGCATAATTTGTCTTTTTAGTTTGCGCATAAACTTGTAGTTTTGCGCAATTTATATTTTTAAAAAGATGCCAAAAGACAATTCAATTAAATCGGTACTCATTATAGGTTCTGGACCCATTGTAATCGGTCAGGCCTGTGAGTTCGATTATTCCGGCAGCCAGGCTGCACGCAGTATCAGTGAAGAAGGAATCCGCGTAACACTGATCAATAGTAATCCAGCGACGATCATGACTGACCCCATGATGGCAGATAAGGTTTACCTGTTGCCGCTGGAAGTAGAAAGTATTGAGAAAATCCTGCAGGAAAACGAAATTGACGCCGTTTTGCCAACAATGGGTGGGCAGACAGCCCTGAACCTGTGTAAGGAAGTGGCTGATCTGGGAATCTGGGAAAAATATAATGTCAGATTAATCGGTGTGGACATCAAGGCCATTGATAAGGCGGAAGATAGAGAGTTATTCCGTCAGTGGATGATTGAAATGGGCATCCAGGTAGCACCGGCAAAAACAGCAAACAGCTTCCTGGAAGGTAAAGAATTTGCCCAGGAAATAGGTTTTCCACTGGTAATCCGGCCTTCATTTACATTAGGTGGTACCGGAGGCGGATTTGTACATACCAAAGACGATCTGGACGAAGCGCTGAACAGGGGACTCGAAGCCTCGCCCATACACGAAGTGCTGGTAGAAAAAGCCGTACTGGGTTGGAAAGAATTTGAACTGGAGCTGCTGCGCGACAGTGCAGATAATGTAGCCATTATCTGTACCGTAGAAAACTTTGACCCAATGGGTATCCATACCGGTGACAGCGTCACCGTGGCACCTGCCATGACCCTTAGCGATACGGCCTTCCAATTAATGCGTAATACCGCTATCAGAATCATGCGTGACTTAGGTAATTTTGCCGGCGGCTGTAATATCCAATTCTCCTTGAATCCGGAAACAGAAGAACTGATCGCTATTGAGATCAATCCTCGTGTAAGCCGTTCCTCCGCGCTGGCATCAAAAGCTACAGGATATCCAATTGCCAAAATTGCTGCCAAGCTGGCACTTGGTTATAGTCTGGATGAGCTGAAAAATCAGATCACCAAGACCACATCCGCTTATTTTGAACCCGCATTAGATTACGTGATCGTTAAAATCCCAAGATGGAACTTCGACAAGTTCAAAGGGGCAGATGATACTTTAGGCTTACAGATGAAAAGTGTTGGAGAAGTAATGGCCATTGGCCGTAGCTTCACTGAAGCCATCCAGAAAGCTTGTCAGAGTCTGGAAAACGACGCACTTGGACTGGGTTATTACGGTAAAAATCAGATGAAAGCAGCAGAACTGGTGGAATACATCAAAGTGCCTAAATGGGACCGTATCTTCCGGATCAAAGACGCCCTTATGTTAGGTGTAACCGTAAAGACCATCGTCCAGGCTACTCAGATTGACCGTTGGTTTATTTATCAGATTCAGCTGTTATGTAATATCGAAAAAGAAATTTTAAAATACTCCATCGATAACTTGCCACTGGACTTACTGAAAGATGCCAAAAAGCATGGATTTGGTGATGCCCAGATTGCAAAAATTGTTCATGGTGACTGCACAGAAGATCAGGTCTACGAAAAGCGTAAGGCAGCAGGCATTACCCGTGTCTACAAAATGGTAGATACCTGTAGTGCAGAGTTTGAGGCAAAGACACCTTACTATTACAGCTCATTTGAGAACTAAGCCGTAAAACGTGAAAGAAAAGTAAGAGAAAGAAAATATCAAAAAAAAATTCCACAAGAAAGGCCGACAAATAGTTTTACACTATGTCGGCCTTTTTGTTTAGTAAATTTCAGCCACGATGATTATATTTGAATAAACCTATAAACCAGATTCAGTCAAATAGTTAATATGCTCAATCATCTATTGCGTCAAGTCCTACTTCTTTTTGTCTGCGGCGGCATTTACTTTTCGGTGCATGGTCAAAAGTACCTTCACAAAAAGGTGTTGCACACGGTGCTTTGGAAAATAAGTGGTCAAGGATTGACAAATCCTTCTTTTTTATTTGGGGTCGATCACGTGCAGGCTTATGAACCATTTGTTAAAAAATATCCGCAGCTAGATTCTGTTATGGCATTTTGTGAGACGTTGATCGTGGAGAATATCCCAACATCAGGCGGGGAGGAGTGGATTATAACTTGTTATATTTTCACTCAGACAGTAGTATAGCGTATATGCTTAAACCTGATCAGTATCAGCAGTTGGTAAAATATATTAACTTTAAATCTGGCAATAATAAAGATGTATTGAACAACCTGGTTAAAATGCGACCACAATTGCTTGTTATGGCTATCCCCATGCTTTCGGGGGCGCAATTAGCCAGTGAAACAAGTGAAGTTCAAATGATGGATCAGGGGTTATTACAGGCTGCAGCTGCTAAGGGAATGCAAAAAATGGGATTGGAAGATGCACACGAACGTTCTTTGGCTGTATTAAATGGATTGACAGATAAGGAAGCGGTTCGTCAAGTTCTTCAGGAAATTAAAGGCCAATCTTCTAAGCAGACAAAAAGCAATAAAAGAAGAAAAACCAAAAACAACGCCCAAAATGGCAAAAAGGAGACAGGAAGGGATCAGTACGATGCGCTACAAATTCACTATTACTTTAACCGTTCCATAAAAGGGAATGATTACGGTGGCGTTCAGTTCAGAAATCAACTTTGGTTAGGTAAAATCCCACACTTGCTGGAGCAGCACTGCAGCCTTATCTGCGTAGGTTTAGCGCATCTTAAAACAAAGGAAGGGCTGATCCAGCAGTTGCGCCAACTGGGATATAGTGTTGAAACAATTCCCATGACAGCAACAACTGACTAACCGCTGGAGTTGTACAGTTTAAAAACACCAGCAGTTAGTAACATTATTTTAGAAGCGCGCCTCCTTAATCTTTTCAAATAGGCATTTTACTTACCTGCAGCAAAGGCTGCTTTCATGTCCTCTAAATGTTTGACGAACTTGTCAATATTGGAATCATAGCCATAATGCTCCATGGATAAAGGTTTACCATTTTCATCCAGGAACATATAAAGTGGTTGAACCAGTACACCAAAAGTGGAGATCTCATAATCCTTATTCTTCTCACCCACTGTAGAAATGTATTTACCGTTTGCGTTGGTGTATTGCTGATCCACCGGCAGACTGGAAGGCTCATCCACAAACAGACTCACCAGTACAAAATCATTTTTGATGCTGCTGAGTACCTTTGGATCGCTCCAGACCTCATTTTCCATTTTACGGCAGTTGGTACAGGAATGTCCGGTAAAATCCAGCATAATTGGTTTGTGTAGCACTTTAGCCGCTTTTAATCCTTCCTGCAGATCAAAATAAGCGGTAAGCCCAAAAGGAACATGTAGTTTGTCGACATATAATTTGGGCGGATCAGCTTTTGCACTTGCATAACTGGCCGTATCACCGCTATTGGAAGCAGGTGCACTGGCAATCCCATCAATTTTATATTGCAATGCATTCAGATCAAAGTCCTGGGTAGTGACCGGTGGTAACAATCCGCTCATGGCTTTGAGCGGTGCGCCCCACATACCTGGAATCAGATACATGCCAAAGGTCAAAAAGATAATAGCAAAAAATAACCGGGGAATACTGATAAATTTCAGCTCACTATCATGGGAGAACTTCAATTTACCAAGAAGATATAATCCGGTTAGCAGGGCCAATACAATCCAGATGGCCAGGAAGATTTCCCTGTCCAAAAGATGCCAGCCATAGATTTGATCTACCATAGAAAGGAACTTCATGGCCAGCGCCAATTCAATAAAGCCAAATACGACTTTTACACTGTTTAGCCAGCCACCACTTTTAGGCAGCACATGCAGCAGGCTCGGGAAAAATGCAAACAGGGAAAAAGGAATGGCCAGACCTGCACTCAGCCCTAACATACCAAAAACAGCAGCAGATCCCGCATGAGCTGAACTGGCTGTACTCACCTGTGCCAGCAAACTGCCAACAAAAGGCCCTGTACAGGAGAATGATACAATAACCAAGGTTAAGGCCATAAAGAAGATACCAATCATACCGCCGCCACTGGCTTTCTGATCAGCCTTGGTCGCCCAACTGCTGGGCAGCGTCAATTCAAAACCACCAAAAAAGGAGATCGCAAATATGACAAAGATGGCAAAAAACAGCAGATTTGCGATGGCACTGGTGGCAATGGTATACATAATATCATCACCGAATATTTTGGTCAGGATAAAGGTAGGAACCGTGTAGATCAAAATAATGGAAATAGAGTAGATAACCGCATTACGGATGCCTTCGCTCTTACTTTTGCTGCGTTTTAAAAAGAAGCTTACCGTAACAGGAATCAGTGGAAATACGCAAGGGGTAAATACGGCAATGAGTCCAGCGAGCAGCCCCACCCAAAAGATCTTGAGAAGAGAACTCTCCTGGCTCACCCCTTCTGCCACCGGTCCCGCTGGGGTGATTTGGGCTGTTACAGAACCTTTCTTTAAAGGGACTACAAAATCATATTCTCCGCTGGGAAAGGCATCCCCGTTTTTAGCCAGCCAGGTAAAAGCGCCTTTCAGGGTCGCTTCCTCTGTAGATTTTATATGTAGTGGCATTTCAAAACGCGCACTGTCTGTATAGTAATGCAGGGTACCGCCAAGATCCGGTGCATCTAAAGATTGCAGATGCCCCTTTTCGGTAATGGTATCAGCAGCTGCCTGATAGGCTTTAAGGGAACTATCCAGTTCCATCGTAGAGATAAAGGCATCTTCATCAGAAAACTTACGCGTACTCATCAGCATATTTCCCGGGGCAAGTATGGCATTTATGCTTAGCACGGCCAAAGAGTCATTAAGCCGGTTAACCGTGGCTGTAAATTTAACGGGAGTGGTTGCGCTGTCTGTGGAAGCAGGCTGCGCCTTACATCCCAAAATGGCTACAATAAAGAAAGTGAAAAGTAAAATTGATTTACGCATGTGTTAAATAGTAATCTATGATAATCTATAATAATAAAAGATCCATGTTATTACAAGTGTGAATAAATGACGTGGTTTTTAATTCTGTCGCATGAGCTACTAAAAGCCAACGCACCCTGGGTTCAAGCGCAAAATTAAAAAGGTTTGTTCGTAATGATCACGAACAAACCTTAAAATTAAATAATATCAGTATATTAATTTAGTATACTACAGGATACACGATTTATTTAAGGGCGACAGAAAACTTAGAACTACTGGGTGGCAGACATTCATGGTCATTACATACCATAAAATTGACTTCACCAGCCAGATTTGTTTTAACGTTTCCTTTAACCTTGACCAGTTGCGTAAAACTCACTTTATCGGAGTAGTATTTAACGTCCATATCAAAGTTTTTGTCATGAACTGTCTTCATTTTACCGACTTCTTTGGTCTTACCTACTAGTGTCACCAGCGGATTTTTGGTAAAAGTAAAACTGGTGGGTACCGGACCTCCATCACCGACAAATTGAGAGTAAATGTGCCATGGCTCTGGCACTGTGGCAGTAATCGTCACTTTGTATTGACCGCCATCTACTTTCTCAGCAGTTGAAGACCATTTAACGGGAGTCTGCTGTGCAAAACAAAGCACTGCCATAAAAGCCAATACCAGTGTTGCTGTTAATTTTTTCATCATAGTTTCTTTTTAAAATTACATTGACCTGCGCTGCTATTGTTCCAGGTGAATAGTTTAAATAACCAATTGTTACCCGGTAGCAGACAAATTATAGACCAAAGATATTTAAACTTGTTTAATAGGCCTAAATATGCTGCGTTATGGTAGTCCCATAATTCCCAGGTAAAACTTTATCGGATAAACATAAGAAGTGAAAAAAACAGGCATAAATCTGTAGTCAAGTAATTGATCTTAAGCGCATAGGTCATGAAGTAATCATAAAGACTGCCCGCAAGGCGGGCAGTCTTTATGAAGATGGCTGCTTTGTTAATGGCCAATTATAATGTATGCAGTTTTATAATAATTATTAGGACAAAATCCGGTCAGTAAAAAAGAAAAGTAAAGAACAGCTTGCTTTATTGACCTTCGCAGAATACGCCAAAGTGCTGTGCAAATAATCCAGTTAAATTCTTTTAATTGTCTTGCTACAGTCTGGGTGCGAATGCACTTTATCCGCTTAATAAAGGTATTTTTTAGTATTTATTTAACGAGGCTGTCATCAAATAAGGCAACCTTATCCAGATCTTATTATCCCTTACAATAAGCCCAGCATTTCAAATACCTTTTTGCCATCTTCATTTCCCAGTGTAGCAGAAACGGCTCTTTCCGGATGCGGCATCATACCAAACACATTGCCTTGCTTATTGCGGATACCGGCAATATTTCTGATGGCGCCATTAGGATTATGCGCAGCGTCAATATTACCTTGCTGGTCGCAGTAATAAAAAAGCACCTGACCTTCTGTTTCCAGCTCATCCAGGGTCTTTTCATCTGCCTGAAAGCGACCATCACCATGTGCGACCGGGATCAGTAGGGGAGATCCTCCAGGCGCTTTCAGGTAATTGTTTTTGCAGACAAACTGGCGGTGTGCATTCATGGTCAGTACACCAGGCAACAGATGACTCTCACATAAAATCTGAAAACCGTTGCAGACACCCAGGACTTTACCACCTTTATTTGCAAAGTCAATAACGCTTTGCATCATCGGGCTAAAACGGGCGATAGCCCCGCAGCGCAGATAATCACCAAAGGAAAAGCCACCTGGCAGTACAATGCAGTCCTCTGTAGTAAACCCGTCCAGGGATTCATCTTTATGCCAAAGCATTCTGACTTCTTTATTCAGGTCGTTTTGCAAGGCATCCTGCATATCATGATCACAGTTAGATCCTGGGAATACTACCACACCAAATTTCATCGTAAAATTTTTAGGTTTTATACATTATTTTGAACCAACAGCCTAAAATTGATCGTTTTTTGGGCTTTTTTGTTGGTCCGGTGCAAAGTTAAACGATTTAAGGCGATTTACCGAGTGGGCAAGGCCTTGCATAACAGAAAAATTATCCTTTCGGCAGTAAAGCCCAGCCATTAAAACTATAAAACCACGCAGAGAAGATGAGTAGCCAGAACAAAACAGAAAGGAAGACCTTTTGCTGGTTATAATAGAACAGATTGCCCGCGATGGCAGCTGCTGGTGGCATAAGCAAGAGGACTACGGTCCAGCTGGCATCCTGAACCGTAAAAATGGTCGGAATAAAACAAATCAGCATTAAACATAAAATAATCCAACATTTGCGGGCAAGTATCAGCAGTTTATGCATACCAGCCTGTAAATAAGAAAAGCCACCCAACAGGCAAACGACAATCAGGGCAAAGCTGCCAATAAGCGTACCTTTATTAGCGATGAGCGGTTGGCGAAAGTCTAGTTTGGGTAGATATAAATATAATTGATGGAAACTACCATACAGGTAAAGGTAAGAACCCAGAAAATATAAGGGCAATACAGCACCGATCAAATAAGTCACGACCTGGGTAAACTTAAAAGACCGGATAATCATTATACCCACCAGCATAATCAAAACCAGGATAAAAGCCGGTGGATAAAGTAATACTGATATCCCCGTGATCATACCGATATTAAAGACAACGGCACCGGGCTTCTGGGTATGATATAGCTGGCATAGTAAATGTATCAGCCAGATAATCAATAAATTAATTACCAGTGCGCCCGTGATATTGCACCACTCGGGCAACAGACCCGTAAATAATATATAGCACATGGCGACCGTAAAATTGGTATGCGCGAAGAGCTTATGATTGCCCAGTATATAATTTAAGCGTAAAGCCTGGATGACAACAAGACCGTGATATATGGTGGCCAGTACCAGGGTTGGCCAATTTTTGATAAGGCCAAGCAAGGGGGCCAACAGCAAATTGTCAGGCTGTGGGAGCACTGCCGGAGAATGAATAAAAAATTTTGCATGTACCACTACACTCAGGAGAATCAACCGGAACACTCCGATGGTAGTCTTTTCTTTAAATAGGCTGACCACAGTTATTAAATATATATTTAGGCACAAATATAGCTTATGTAGTGCAACTGCCTCCCTGAAAGGCAGGAAATTATCGAGGCTCAAACGAACGGTTGTGAGCAGGATAATCCTAGATAATTAAAAACGGTTTTGTATTTTTGCCGTTTAACAGGTGCGAAGCCTGGCAGCAACTTAATTATTCAGTAAGGTACAACCACATGAGTAAAAACAATATCAACAAGGTTTCATTAGCTGGCCTTGTGATAGCCCTGGGAATCATCTATGGAGATATCGGAACATCCCCATTGTATGTATTAAAGGCCATTCTCAACCATGATCTGATACCTTCAGGAAGATTTCCTGAACTCATAGTAGGTGGTATATCGTGTATAATCTGGACGCTGACACTCCAGACAACTATTAAATATGTCGTGCTGACTTTACGCGCTGATAACAGGGGTGAAGGCGGCATTTTTAGTTTATATGCCCTTGTCAGAAGGCAGAAAAAATGGCTGGTGGTGCCAGCCATGATCGGTGGTGCAGCCCTGCTGGCCGATGGCATCATTACGCCTCCTGTAACAGTGACTTCTGCTATTGAAGGATTGGAGCTAATACCGGCTTTTGCCGGTATTACCAGAGAAGTCATTGTGTTGATTGTCATGTCCATTATTTGTGTCCTTTTTTTTATGCAGCAGTTCGGTACTTATAATATTGGTAAATTATTCGGACCGATTATGCTGGGCTGGTTTATTATGATGGCCATATTAGGTGGAAGCCATTTGATGGATAATCTGGGCGTGCTCAGAGCATTCAATCCCTATTATGCAATCCGATTGCTCATTGATTATCCGGGTGGTTTCTGGCTGTTAGGAGCAGTTTTCCTCTGTACCACAGGGGCAGAAGCGCTCTATTCGGATCTGGGGCACTGTGGCCGAAAAAATATCTATGTTACCTGGTGTTTTGTAAAACTCTGTTTAATTCTGAACTATTTAGGACAAGGCGCCTGGCTACTCGCCCAATATAAAAACGGGACACTGGATCTGGGTCGTAATCCTTTTTTTGCCGTCATGCCGGACAGTTTTAGGTTGGTCGGCATTTTAATCGCTACAGCGGCGGCCGTGATCGCCTCCCAGGCCCTGATTTCCGGGTCATTTACTTTAATCTCAGAGGCGCTTCGGCTGAACCTTTGGCCCAAAATGAAGATCAAATATCCTTCAGAGGAAAAAGGCCAGGTATATATACCCGGGGTGAATACCTTATTATGGATTGGCTGTCTGGCCATTGTGCTGCATTTTCAGGAATCCTCAAAAATGGAGGCCGCTTATGGGCTGGCGATCACCCTTTGTATGATCAGCACTTCCATTTTATTTGCCAATTACCTGATTGGCAAAAGAGTGAAAAAGATCTGGGTGGCGCTTTACTTACTGGTGTATCTGGTCATTGAACTATCTTTTCTGGGTGCCAACCTCAATAAATTTCCCCATGGAGGATATGTGGCTATAATTGTGGGCGGCATCCTGTTCGGGGTGATGTATGTCTGGTTCCGCAGCCGCAAAATCAAAAACCGTTATGTGGAATTTGTCCGCCTGGAGCATTATGTACCCATGATTCAGGAGCTAAGCAATGACAAAACCATTCCTATGTATTCTACGCACCTGGTCTACATGACCAGTGCGAACAACCCGAAAGAAATAGAACACAAGATCATTTATTCCATCCTCAACCGAAAACCCAAAAGAGCCGATATCTACTGGTTTGTACATGTAGATATTGTAGATGACCCTTATACGACAGAATTTGTTGTTGAACATATTATCCCCAATGATATCATCCGTGTGGAATTCCGCCTTGGCTTCCGGGTTGAACAAAAAATACAGCTTATGATGAAAAGAGTCGTAGAAGAGCTGTATGCCAATAAGGAAGTAAATATTACCAGCCGTTACGAAAGCCTGGAAAGAAATAATATCAGCGGTGATTTTCAGTTTGTTGTATTGGAAAAATTCCTGTCAAATGACAACGAACTGCCCTTTTTTGAAAAGCTGATTATGCGCTATTATTTCTGGCTCAAGAAGATCTCGCTTGGGGAAGAAAAAGGCTTTGGTCTGGACTCCAGCTATGTCCAGGTGGAGAAGTTCCCACTCATTGTATCTGCAACCAGAAGCCTGCATCTTCGCCGGGTATACCCTGAAGGAGAGTCTTAGACCGCAAGCGCTATACATATCCAAACATATCTGTAGAATTTTAATACTAATTGTATCTGGAAAGGAAAAATCTTTGTAACTTACAATCGTTATTTTGGTTGTAGTGATAAGGAGTCAGGGATGGTTAGCCGCAAATTGACCAAAGAAGCCTGCCTCCCTAAGAAACAAAATATTCACTTTAAAAAGACCAGGTATGTCCAAACAAGTATTATTAAGGATTGCCCAGATCCTGATTGCCGTTCCCTTTGCCTATTTTGGTATCAGCCATTTGATGGCTGGCAGTGCAATGGCTCCCATGGTTCCCTTTCCTCCTGCGACCTTTTGGGTCTATTTTACAGGGGTGGCTCAGTTACTCGCAGCGATCGCCTTTGTATTGAATATCCAGGTCAGACTCGCCGCCTGGTTACTGGCGCTTTATCTATTGATCATTTTACTGAGTATTCAGATTCCGGGGGCGATTCATAAAACCGGAGATCCCATGATGCTCGTGAAAGATATCGGTCTACTTGGCGGTGCTATTTTGCTGGCTGCTGCTCATACACCGGGAAAAACAGTAGAGAAAAGGGATATACTCTAAGCGAATTAGTCTAAACGACCCAATAAGCATTACTGACCATAAGGCATGCAACTACCTCATAATCAGTAGAAGCTTTAAGTTAACCTAATGGCTAAAAGTTACTGCCGTTGTATTATACTAGATACTAGGGGAGATTTTGTAACAAAAAATGTTCTTTTTTGTTACAAAACAGCGCAGCCTGCTTCAAAATGGTTTCGCCCCCATTTATTACATTTACGGAGACATTTTGCCTATATTATGCGGGAATTTTGAGCGAAACAGCTAACATTGAAGTGCCTTTCCTCAATTCCTGGCGATTAAAATGCAGGGAAAGCCCAATTCCAGTGGCTTACAAAACTAATTTGTGTATTCAGATATAAATTTTTACCTTTGTGCGCCTAAATTTGAGAGAATGAATTACCGACGTGCATACGAAATCGCCTTTGTAGGCCTGAAGCCGGGAATTCATGATTTTGAATACAAGGTGGATGATCGTTTTTTTGAGCATTACGGACCGCAGGATTTTGAAAATTGTCAGGCGGAGATCAAAGTAAAGCTGGAAAAGACCACATCGCTGATCTTACTTAAGTTTGATATTTCCGGAACAGTAGATGTCCAGTGTGACAGATGCGCCAATACCATCAGCAAAGAGCTCTGGGATGAGTTTGATGTGGTGGTGAAAATGGTCGATGAGCCCGACCAGATGAACGAACAGGAGGAAGATCCCGATATATTTTATATCGGTTATCAGGAAAGCCACCTGCATCTGGCCGATTGGATTTATGAATTTGTCAATCTGAGTATTCCCACGCAACGTTTTTGCGCCGAGGATCCGGAAGACACATCCAAATGCAATCAGGAGGTCATCGAAAAACTGGATCAGATGAAACAAAGAGCCATACATCATGACTCTTCCAATGTTTGGAAGGATCTTGATAAACTCAAAGGACTAGAAGAGGAGGATCTGAATTAACAACTATAATTGTGATTTTTAATTCAGCCATTCCTTTTAAGTATAAAAACGTATAACAATTTAAAAAAACAAAATAGTCATGCCAAATCCTAAACGCAGACACTCACAGCAGCGCAGCGCAAAAAGAAGAACACATTACGTCGCTGAAGAAGTGACTTTAAGCAAAGACGCCACTACTGGTGAAACGCATGTACGTCACCGTGCACACGTCAGCGAAGGCAAACTGTATTACAAAGGCAAACTGGTTGCTGAAAAAGCGCCACTAAAAGCCTAATAATACGGCTTACAAAGCGCATTAACTTGACCGGGTTCTTAAGCCACAGTCGTGTTGAGCAGTGTCGCCTGGAGCAGTATCCAAATTGAAGCAAAGAGGATTAACAACCTCGAAGTATCAAAAGCATTAAAGCATGCATAAGGCGCAGCCTTTTGCAGGATAAAATCCTTGAAACCGTTCAACCTGGACATGTCTGGGCGATGAGCATGCAGTTTTGGCTACCACAAGCAATTGTTGTATCCAGTTTACCCCTGCAGTTTGAATGCAGTAACAGACGAAGTTTTACGGCTAGGAACACAAAATAAATATAGCCCCTTACAATCTCCTGCCAGATAGCGGGTAGGTTGTAAGGGGAAATAATTTGGTGAGTTTAAGCAATTTTGTAATTTCGCAAGACGGGACAACGCCGCTTTTTAAACAGTAAAACCTTCGTGAAACTAGGGCAAATACTGAAGATAGAGCCGGTTGTTGATCTTGTTCAATAACAATGGAGGTCGACTATTTATTGCAGTATAATTATAGATAGCAACCCCAAGTTATGTCCAATTAAACAAAAACCTGAAACGTGTCTGACATCAACATTGGAATAGATATGATGGGTGGCGATTATGCCCCCTCTGAAGCTGTAAAAGGCATTGCGCTGTATCTTAACGATGACTCAAAAACATGTCTGATTTATTGCATCGGAAATGAAGCTGAAATCCAGCCACTGCTGGATAGCTGCGGCATTGCCGGTGATCCACGTATTAAGGTGGTGCATGCACCTCAGGCAATCGGATATAACGAACATCCTACCAAGGCCCTGAAAGAAAAACCCGATTCTTCTATCGGCATCGGTTTTCATTTACTTTCTACCGGGAAAATACAGGCTTTTATCAGTGCCGGCAATACAGGCGCCATGCTGGTGGGGGCGATGTATACCATCAAAACTGTTGAAGGCGTCCTTAGACCCACCATCCCGACACTGGTGCCCAAACTCAATGGAACCAACGGCTTGTTACTGGACGTAGGCCTAAATGCAGATTGCAAACCCGAACAACTCAATCAATTTGCCATTTTAGGCAGTGCTTATGCCAGCAATGTGCTGCAAATTGACAATCCAAAGATTGCCTTACTCAATGTAGGTGCTGAGGCTGAAAAGGGTAATTTGTTATGCCAGGCTACCTATCCGCTACTAAAAGACAACGAAGCCATAAACTTTGTCGGCAATATTGAAAGTCGCGATCTTTTTAAGGATCAGGCAGATGTCATCGTTTGTGACGGTTTTACAGGGAATATTGTTTTGAAAATGGCTGAATCCATTTATGAGATTGCAGCGGAAAGACAGTTGGAAAATGATGCCTTCCTTAGCCGTTTCCATTATGAAAACTACGGTGGTACTCCCATCTTGGGCATAGACAAACCCGTCATCATTGGTCATGGTATCAGTAATGACCGGGCATTCAGCAATATGATTATACAGGCAGAGCAAATGATTGCCTCCGACTTTTGTGCCAAGATCAAAAGCATTTTTAAGGCTTAAAAGGCATTACTTGGTTGAATGGCGTAAAAGGATGAAAGAATCGGGGCATCAAAACATTTGCCATCTACCTTTATTACGCCCAAAGCTTATCAATTTTAACTTCCTATCCCTTCCTATCCCTTCCTATTTCTTCCTATTTCTTCCTATTTCTTTGTACGTTTTTGTTTATTGTACACCTCTAAGTGAAATGAGTAGATAGTTGCCAGCTATAGCGACCAGCTTTATTAGTCAACTGAAGTGATTAACGGCCTTTTTGCAGTTATATCGTGCTGCTCTGGTCAAAAACCTTTATTTTCGAGGTCACCAAAGAAAGTTTTGATGCAACAACAAGTGAGCCTTTTTTCTGCAGCAGGTCTAAAATCCTTCCGGTTTATGCTTCTATTCATGTTTTTGGGTCTGCTGCCCGGCTTTATAACGCTACTGCAGGCACAAAAAGTAAAAATCAAACCTCCTACTATGGGGTGGTGCAGCTGGTATCAGTATGACGTACGTATCAGCGCAGACAAGATCGAGGCCCAGGCAAAGGCTTTAAAAACTTCGGGGCTTTTTGCAGCGGGGTACGACTATGTCAATATTGATGATGGATACTTTGAGGGAAGGGCCGCGGATGGCAGATTACTGGTGGATAAAACCAAGTTTCCTAAAGGGATGAAAGCGACCGTGGATTATATTCATCAGCTTGGCATGAAGGCCGGTATTTATTCCGATGGAGGACAAAATACCTGTGGTTCTATCTGGAATAATGATAAGAAGGGTATTGGGGTGGGGCTTTATGGACATGTTGCCCAAGATGGGCTGCAATTTTTTAAGGATTGGGGCTTTGATTATATAAAAGTAGACTGGTGCGGTGGTAAAGTATTGCAGCTAAATGACAGTGCCACTTATCTACATATAATTGACACCCTGCGCCAGATCAAACCAGATCTGGTCTTCAATCTCTGCCGTTGGCAATTTCCAGGTACCTGGGCCATTAAAGCGGCAGACAGTTGGCGGTTTTCTGCTGATATCCATAACAACTTTAAAGAGATTCAAAATATTATAGATTTAAATGCCAACCTATGGCAGTATGCCAGCCCGGGCCATTACAATGATATGGATATGTTACAAGTGGGACGTGGGATGAGCTATGACGAAGATAAAACACATTTTTCGATGTGGTGTATGTTGACTTCGCCTTTAATGATCAGTTGTGATCTGCAGCATATTAGCCAGCCCTCCAAAGAAATCCTGACCAATAAAGAGCTCATCGCCATCGATCAGGATAATGGCTTTAAACAAGCCAGAAGACTCATCCAACAGGCGGGAGGCAATATAGATGTCTGGGTAAAGCCATTGGGTAAAAAAGGTAAACAAAAGGCCATTGCAGTTATGAACCGTGCAGATACAGTTGCGTCCTACAAGCTAAGTGCGGCCCTCATTGGCCTGAAGCCCGATCAAAAAGTAAGAGACCTCTGGGAGCATAAAGATAGGGGCGCTATCCAGGAGCTCGGCAATTTACAGTTACCCCCACATGGAATCGTTGTGTTAAAAACATATTAAAGTGTAAATATGCCCTATAGGGCAGTCAACGCATCACTCAAATAAAAACTATTTTTTTAAGGGAATGACTCCGGATCTATTCAATCACCCGGGTGTCTTTTTTATGATTTCAGGTAATGTTTATTTTGTTGTAAACCAATAGAATATGACTGTATATTGCCTTCATTAGACCCATTAAAATTAATTTTCGTAACTTTGCGGAGCAATTGAGACTATGCGTCCATCATAACGAAAGACTTATTGCAGGATTTAATTTAAGATAAGCCTTAAGGCTGGGCTTCGGTTTATCATTTTTTCAGCATCACGCTCCTTACAATTTTTCTCCCAGCATCTACGCATTATGTGCATTTAATGGGTTGTTTGTAACAACCGGCATCTTGCAATTTTATTTTTAGGCAGCGTGCTTTTAACAAGCGGTAGCAATAGGCTGCCTATATTATCATGAAAGATACACGTGTAATTACTCCAGAGGAAAAATTATCCGCTCAGGAACTAACCAAGTTAAGCGCATTTCTATTTGAACATTTAGAACAGTATGGTGATGAGCGAACTGCTATTGAAAAAGCAATTCTTTATGCCAATTCAAAGGATACGCCCGGTGGTTATCTGATTGAAGTACTGGAAGACGGTGTGTTAGTGTCAGCTGCAGTGATCAACAAGACCGGAATGGGTGAATATATACCGGAAAATATTCTGGTTTACTTAGCCACGCATAAGGATAAGCGCGGCCAAGGCCTGGGCAGTCAGTTAATGCGTCAGATGGTAGACCTGGTGACGGGCGATATTGCCCTACATGTAGAACCTGAGAATCCGGCAAAGCGACTTTACGAGAAATTCGGGTTTAGCAACAAGTATTTAGAAATGCGTTTAATTAAAAAATAATCCATGGCTTTTATAACACTAAACCAGAAGAAACTTAAAGAGAATTACGGGAAGCTGGATGCATTATTTAAAAGCAAGCAAATAGATTGGGCCGTTGTCAGTAAACTGCTTTGTGGTAACAAAAAGTACCTGGAAGCAGTCATTGAACTGGGGGTTACCCAGATCTGTGATTCCAGGGTGACCAACTTAAAAGCCATCAAGGCTATTAATCCAAATATCGAAACGGTTTTTATAAAACCGCCAGCCAAAAGATCCATAAATGGTGTCGTTGAATTCGCGGATATTAGTTTTAATACAGAACTTCAGACCATAAGGCTGCTTTCAGCGGCCGCTGTCAGAATGGGTAAGATCCATAAAGTCGTCATTATGATAGAGCTGGGCGAGTTGCGTGAAGGCGTTATGCGTGAGCATTTAGTGGATTTTTACAGCGATATTTTTAAATTGCCCGGCATCGAAGTGATAGGTATTGGCACCAATCTTACCTGCATGTATGGCGTACTACCCAATCACGACAAACTGATACAGCTCTGTATCTATAAACAACTCATTGAAACAAAATTTGATCGAAAGATACCTTATGTATCAGGCGGTGCCTCCGTTACCATACCGCTGATTGAAAACGGCCTCTTGCCGGCAGGGGTGAATCATTTCAGGGTGGGGGAGACTTTATATCTGGGTACGGATGTATATAATAATACCACCTTTGCTGAGATGCACAATGACGTCTTTAAACTATATGCAGAAGTCATTGAGGTCAACGAAAAGCCCATGGTACCTATGGGTGAACTAGGCCATAATCTTTCCGGAGAAGTACTGCAGTTTGATCAAAATAACGCCCAGGAAAGTACCCATCGGGCAATTGTGGATGTAGGCTTGTTGGATATCGAAGCAGACCATTTTAAGCCCGTAGATCCGGATATGCAAATCGTAGGCTCCAGTTCAGATATGACTGTTATAGATTTAGGGATGAATAATAAAGGGGTAAAAACAGGCGATCTGATAGAATTTAAAATGGACTATATGGGCATTCTTAGGATCATGCATTCAAAATACATTGACAAGAAGTTTGAATTTGAAGTAAAACCCTATGAAGCCTGATAATGGCTTACTTTGGCAAAAAGAGAAGAATTTTTAACAACAATGAAGCATAATATTTTAATTTATAATGAGTTGAATATGAATGTTTTTTGAAGGCAGCCAAGGGCTGCCTTCTTTCATAGTGCTCTTGGTATGCTTTTTGAATTTTATGGATTACTTGGTTGATTTTTCTTAAAAAAAGCAGGGGTTAACCTTTGTAAGAGAAATGAATCAAAGTGGATATTTTCATCAAAAGAAATAAATTATGAGTGCAATAAAGCATAAACAGCAGCTTAGTTTCCCAGCAAGTAAACAAACAGAGGCGTCTAAAGCCAAGATGGTCACCATGGATAGATCGTTATGGGCACAGCAAACACGGTTTAAGTGGATTTTTGGTTGTCCGTTCTTATCAGTGCCGCATTTCTACTTGCTTCTTGTAAGAATAATGGCCAAAATAAGGCAGCACTTAACCCTTCTGACACAGCAGGTCTGGCCGCTTTTAATGCACAAAAGACCGCTGATTCTCTAGCAGCGCTAAGCAGTGAACAGCCGTCACAGGCTGCAAACAGTGAACAACGCAGTTCCAGCCAGGCTTTTACAAGTGCGAATGATCAGGGAAATGATGAGTCGTCAGGAGCTGTAAAATCTGTGAATGATGATAACGGAAAGTATGTAGATGACAATAGTGCCGGCGCAGTGGCAGGAGATGACGGGGGACAGAAGCAACTACGGCCAAAAAGAAAAAATTCAGCAATGCCGCTAAAGGCGCGCTTATTGGTGCCGGATCTGGCGCGGTAATAGGCGCAATCGTTGATAAAAAGAATCGTGGACTGGGCGCAGTTATTGGTGCAGCTGTAGGCGGCGGAGCCGGTTACGGTATTGGTAAACATAAAGACAATAAAAAAGCGAAAGAAGGACAATAAATTGATACAATTTAGTTTGGTAAGGGCCTGATCTGTAACGGATCAGGCCTTCGTTTTTGGGGAAAATCAAAATATTTTAATTCTTATAAAAATTTTAGTAGAAATTGTTTGATTTTCCATTAATTTTGGTGATATATGACCAAGTTGAAAAAGAAACCCGCCGAAGCTTTGACGGCGGTCACTAAAAATAAAAAAAAGGCCGCACAAACCATTGTTTTACAGGACGGCCCTACAACATTAGACGTCTTTGGCGCCAGGCAGCATAATCTAAAAGATATTGATATCCAAATTCCTAAAAACAGGATGGTGGTTTTTACTGGCGTCTCTGGCAGCGGTAAATCTTCACTGGCATTTGATACGATTTATAATGAAGGCCAAAGGCGGTATATGGAAAGCTTTAGTGCTTATGCCCGCCAGTTTATGGGTGATATGGAAAGGCCGGACGTGGATAAGATTACCGGACTGAGTCCGGTAATCTCTATAGAACAGAAGACAACCAATAAAAATCCCAGAAGTACGGTAGGTACCGTAACAGAAGTGTACGACTTTCTAAGGCTGTTTTTTGCTCGCGTGGCGGAAGCCTATAGCTATAATACGGGCAAAAAATGGTGAAGTTCAGTGAAGAAGAAATTGTGGCCGATATCTATTTGCGCCAAAAAGGCCAAAAGGCTGTTATCCTGGCACCTGTAGTAAGAGGCAGAAAAGGCCACTATAGAGAACTCTTTGAGGAAATTAGAAAAAAGGGCTTTGTAAAAGTTCGGGTAGATGGTGTTATTTTGGACTTGAAACCAGAAATGCAGGTCGACCGGTATAAAATCCACGATATTGAGATTGTCATTGACCGGATGAAAATAACCGATGAGATGCAGCCAAGGCTGTCTTCCAGTATTCAGCAGGCGTTAAAGCTGGGCAAAGACCTGGTCTTTGTGTTGCTGGGAGATAAGGAAGTCTTGGCGCAGTATTCCAGGCAGCTTGTCTGTGCAGATACCGGTATCAGTTATGAGGAGCCATCTCCTAATTCATTTTCCTTTAATTCTCCCTATGGTGCCTGTCCCCAGTGCAAGGGACTGGGTGAAATATATGCAGTGAGTGAACAACTGGTATTACCGGATAAAAAACTCAGTATCAAAAAAGGCGGATTGGCGCCGCTTGGAGAAGAGCGTAGTGCCAGCGTCTATCAACAAGTCGTTCAGTTTAGCAAGAAGCACAAGATCGCGCTGGATAAACCCCTGGAAACACTCAGTGAGAAAGCATTGGATTTGTTACTATTTGGCGATGGAGACGCCGTGCATAGTTATGATATAGACGGGCAGGATGATTCCATCCCACAGGTCTATACGGGGACCTATGAAGGCATGGTTCCCATGCTGAAAAGATGGTTTTCTTCCTCTGGCAGTTCTGATCATTTAAGAGACTGGGTGGCTGGATTTATGGAACTTCGACCCTGCTCTATGTGTGAGGGACAAAGGCTCAAAAAAGAGAGTCTCTGGTTTTTAATTGACAGACATAATATCGCCCAGCTAGGGGATATGGATCTGGAAGAACTCGCCGGCTGGTTTACCGGCCTGGAAAAACGACTCTCCAAAAAACAAAATATCATTGCCAAGGACATCTTAAAAGAGATCCGGGAAAGATTGCAGTTTTTGTTGGATGTCGGGCTTACTTATCTGACCCTGAACAGGCCGAGCCGAAGCCTCAGCGGTGGCGAAAGCCAGCGCATCAGACTGGCTACTCAGATTGGTTCTCAGTTGCAAGGCATTACCTACGTACTGGATGAGCCTTCCATTGGACTGCATCAAAGAGATAATCACAGGTTGATCACTGCCCTCCAGCATTTACGCGATATTGGCAACAGTGTACTGGTGGTTGAACACGACAAGGATATCATGCTGGCCTCTGATTATTTAGTAGATATTGGCCCCAGAGCTGGATCACATGGCGGAGAAATCGTCTTTTCAGGAACGCCGAGCGAGGCATTACGCGCGCATACAGAAACGGCGCGTTTTCTAAACGGGGAAACGGCCATTGAACTTCCGCCGGTCAGAAGACCGGGCAATGGAAAGTTCATTGAACTTAAAGGAGCCACGGGCAATAATCTAAAAAATGTTCAGCTCACCCTGCCACTGGGAAAACTAATCGTTGTAACAGGAGTGAGTGGGAGCGGTAAATCGACCCTGATTAATGAAACCCTGTATCCGATATTATCCAGGCATTGTTATCATTCAAAAATGACACCCTTGCCTTATAAATCGGTTAAAGGGCTGGAAAATATTGATAAAGTTATCGAGATAGACCAATCGCCTATTGGCAGAACACCTAGAAGCAATCCAGCCACCTATTGCGGTTTTTTCACCGATATCAGGCAGCTATATGCAGCTGTGCCCGAGGCCAAAATCCGCGGTTATGCACCCGGTAGATTCTCCTTCAATGTCAAAGGAGGACGCTGTGATGTTTGCGAAGGCGGCGGAATGCGGGTAATTGAAATGAACTTTTTGCCAGATGTCTATGTACCCTGTGAAAAGTGTGGTGGCAAACGCTACAACAGAGAGACACTGGAGATCCGCTATAGAGGTAAATCTATCAGTGATGTACTCAATATGACCGTAGATGAGGCAGTAGAGTTTTTCCATGCCGTGCCTTCCTTATTTAGAAAAGTAAAGACCCTGCAAGATGTTGGTCTTGGTTACATCAGCCTGGGGCAATCAGCTGTAACGCTCAGCGGTGGTGAGGCGCAGCGTGTAAAGCTGGCAACAGAGCTGGCCAAAAAGGATACCGGCAAGACTTTTTATATACTCGATGAACCCACAACGGGACTTCATTTTAGCGATATCCGCCAATTAATGCATGTCATGGATAAACTGGCAGACAAAGGCAATACAGTCCTGATTATTGAGCATAATCTGGATGTGATTAAAGTAGCCGATCATATTATCGATCTCGGGCCAGAAGGCGGTAAAGGAGGTGGCCGGATTTTATTTGAAGGAACACCAGAACAGATGGTTCATTGCAAAGAAAGTTTTACAGCCAAGTTTTTAGAAGCAGAACTGCGTAGTACACCGGTTCGCCAGCCAAAAGAAGGAGAAAAGGCAAACCGGGACACCAAGAAAAGTAGTGCAGCTGACAAGAACACAAAAGTGGATAAAAACAAGGCCATTGCTAAACAAACAAAACAGAACTCGAAGAAAACAGCAAAAGCAGATAAAAAACAACCCGTTACGACTACTGGCAAAGAATTAGGCGCAAAATCAATATCAAAGCCCAAATCAAATGGCAATTCAAAGCCTGAACAATTGAATACAGCGGGGAAAAAGATAAAAAGTGGGCGGGCGACAGGAAAGAAACCTGGAATAAAATAAGGCAATTTTTTGCATTGAGTAGAAAATAGGTCAAACAGCTACAACAGCCAGTCAACTACTTGAAAAGTTTGCGGGTGTGGTTAGAAAATTATTCGATATGACTGAAATGATTACAAAGAGTAAACAATCAGATTTTAAGGATATTTATGAAATTATTAATGACGCTGCGGTAGCCTATAAGGGGATCATCCCGGCGGACAGGTGGCATGAACCTTATATGAGCGAAGATGAATTGCAAAAGCAAATAGCTGATGGTGTTCAATTTTGGTGCTATCACAAACAAGGTACAATCATCGGCGTCATGGGGATTCAGGATAAATCGGACGTTACCCTTATTCGTCATGCCTATGTAAGGACAGTAGCCCGCAATAAAGGGATCGGGCGCAAACTATTAGAACATTTATCCACACTTACGGAAAAGCCCACATTAATAGGCACTTGGGCAGATGCGACTTGGGCGATTAACTTTTATCAGAAAAACGGTTTTAGGCAGGTGGCCTTTGCGCAAAAGGAGCAGTTGTTACGCAAATACTGGAACGTTCCGCTTCGCCAAATTGAAACCTCAGTTGTTCTTGCAAGTAATAATTTTGACAAAACCTGATAAAAACTAGTAATACAAAATACACCAAAGCACAAAATAAGTGTCGAGCATAAGAAAATCATCCAGGTGAAACCCTGGATAATTCTTATGCCTTTTGGGAATTTTTGCATAGGACAGCCACTGCCCCGAAAAACAAGGTTGTTTTATTTTCAGGACAGATTGATGCTGAGCAGATCTTATCAATTGGATATTTGTATTTAATTCATTAATTTGCAGCCACTTGCCGTTAAAAGTGATTTCCTGCTTCCTGGCATGGCAAGCGTCATTGTAGCAGTAAGACATGGGATTGATTTGCGTATAAATCCGTTTTATGGATATGATGACTTAGCGTAAAGCTGTACAAAGCAGTACAAAGGATAGGGCGCAATGTCTATTTTTTAATTTAAAACATACAACAACTAAAGATGAAGACCCTTTTTATTGGATTGGTTGCACTAGCGATGATGACCGGCTGCAGCAAAGAAGACAAAACACCTGAGAAAAGCCAAGATTATGCAACGCTCATCCAGGGCAACTGGGAGATTACTGGCGAAACCGTGACAGTATATGATGCAGATAATCAGGTAATCAAAACTGAACCAGTTGAGGAAGGCATAGGCATTAAATGGACCCTTCAAGATGGGAAAATTACCTCCAGAGAAGGTGATGGCGAAGGTGATGAAAGTGGTGAGGTACATTCAGGCACCTATGTTCTGAATACAAAAGTCAATCCACCTACTATTCAGATCAGCGAAAACGATGGCGACGAACCAGATATGACACTGCTGAATATTACCACACTAAATAATACAAATATGGTGTTGGAACAATTAGAAGATATAAGTGGATTGCCGGATACAGACGAACTCCAGGGAGCCGATCATGCAGTCATTAAAATTACTTTGATCCGTGATTGATTATTGGATTTGATATAAATAGCATCTGACCGGGCCAAAACTGAAACAGCCTGTTTCTGTTTTGACTTGCAATTATAGCATTAGCTTGATCCATAAAAGTCATAAAGCACTACTGCCTTATTTTTTGGTAATCCATATGCACACTGCATTTTTTGCTGAGCATCAATAAATAAGGTAGCTGGAGATAGCAGCAGGCAGTCAGCGTATGGCAGGTCTATAAATTAAAAAGAGTGCCAAGAATTAATTTTAGTGAAGACTAAAGTTAATTCTTGGCACTCTTTTATTATTTCAATTTAAACTCCTTGCAAATAACCTATTTTTCGATAGGGTTCTTCTTGCCGGCCAGTAGCTTTTCTAAAGTCGAGGCCAGGCGTTTTTGTTTGGTATCACTGCGTTTTGCCCCTTCAATCCAGGTCACATATTCCTTCTGATTGGCAGAAGGCAAGGAGCTGAAAAATTCTTTGGCCTTATTATGCTTTACAAAAAGCGCATCCAGTTCCGCTGGGATGATAGATAACTTCTTATCAAATCCTTTCGCTCTGGGTGTTTTAGTTGCAATAGAGGCTGCTTCTGCTGGTTCTTCTACCTGTACCTTTGTGAACTTTACGGCACCCCAGACATTGTCCAGAACAATTTCCTCTTCGCCTTTTTCGTAGCTGTTTTTACTGAGTATTTCCCAGCAGTCCACCCGGTTCAGATCACTGACAATCTTACTGGAAGATTTAGGATAGGCGATCCAGACTTTACTTGAACTATGCAAGGCAGGGAACACATCTTTAAGAATAGAGCAAAGTTGTTGATGATTGATCGCAAATACCAGCGCAAAATCAATCTTCTTATTCTTTAATAAAGGGGTTACATTTTTACTGAAAGAAATCTTCGCGAATTGTTTTTCTATAGAAGAAGGTAAGCCTTGTATAAGTATATTCTTTTCGTTAGTTAATTGAAATTGCTCGTACAAATCTTGATGGGACATTCCTTAACTTTGGTTTAAGGTTAAAAAAACAAATACAGGCAAAATTACACTATTTAAGGTAAAAAATCGGTATAATCCAGCCCCAGGGCCAAAGTTGAACAACATTTTAACTTTTGAACGGTCGTTATTTTTGCAAAATTCCTATCTTAACGGGCTTTGTAATAGCGTTCAGCCTCAGGCATTAACCGCTTAATATCGGCGATTCTGGTGGCATTTGTGGGGTGACTGCGCAGCAGTGTTGGTGTATTGTCTGCACCACCCATTTTTTCCATTCTTTCCCAAAAAGCGATCGCTTCCTGGGGATTATATCCCGCCATAGCAGCAAAAATAAGCCCATAATGGTCTGCTTCTGACTCCTGTTTTCTGGAATTAGGTAAAATCACACCCATCTGCGCGGTAGGCGCATAAACCGCATTAAATACATTGGACGCCATCTTGTTTTTACCATTTGCGAGCACAGAGCTGACCAGAGACCCGCCAATGGAGGCGGCCTGCTGCTGGCTGACTCTTTCCTGACCATGATGTAATACTGCGTGCGCGATTTCATGGCCCATCACTATCGCAAGGCCAGTCTCATTTTGAGCGACCGGCAATAAGCCCGTGTAAACCACCACTTTACCTCCTGGCATACACCAAGCATTGACATCACTGGACTGCACCAGATTAAACTCCCATTTATAACCGCTTAATTCGCTGGATAAGCCCTTTTGGGCATAATACTTAGTGATGGCGGCAGCGATTCTTTTGCCCACCTTTTGGACAACATCATAATCCTTTTTATCCGCAGCAGCGGTCACAACCTTATTTTTAGAGAGAAAATCTTTGTATTCTGTCAGGGCCTGAGATTGAAGGTCCGTTTCTGAGGTCAGCATCAGTTGACTGCGACCAGAAATTGCATTACGCGTACAGCCAAAAAGCATGATAATGCCTAAAGTGCTAAGAGACAGTTTTTTAAGTAACATAAGACTAAATTTAAGACAGTAAAAACAGATGTAATTAGTTGAACCCGATTTTTGTTGGCAAAGCATACCATCAGAAAACAGGTTAAATGTTAAAACCAATATCCATACCAAAATGGAGGTTGTTGTACAAGTAAGCGATTGTGAATTGCCGTTTAGATAAGTTTTAAAAGCAATTATAAGGGCAATTGGGGAAACAACTGTAATTGTAACAAGCTAATAGACAGAATCCAAGGTCATTTACAATCCCTCACCCGCAGCACTAAGCATTTTCGCTGTCAGGTTCATTTTTTTGGCTACCGCGCCGGCGATTTCTGCGACGATCCCGGAATTTAAGGATGGGAACTTTACTTTCTGTACCTTTTAGAATACGATTGATATTTTTTTGATGCGTCAGTACCAGCATCAGAGCTACCGCAATTGAAAATATCCTGTAGAAAGTTGAATCATCATTAAATATAAAAAGAATCAGCACTGCAAAGGCAACGCCAGATAGAATAGAACTAAGTGATACAAAACGGGTTAGATATAGTACTAAAACAAAAACGCCCACACAAAGACCCGCTACTGCTGGCTGAATGGCCAGGATCATTCCAAATAAGGTAGCCACACCCTTGCCACCTTTAAAACCTGCCCATAATGGGAAGATATGACCCACAACAGCAGCAAGTCCGAGACCAATCATCAGGTTGGTGCGTTGCATACTGTCATGCAATGCATATTTTTGCAAGGTAAATACCAATAAAGCAGCCGCCGCCCCCTTTGATACGTCCACCAGCATGACAATAGATCCCCATTTTGGTCCCAGCACCCTAAAGGTGTTTGTGGCACCAGCATTTCCACTGCCGTATTCACGTATATCAATACCAAAAAAGTGTCTGCTCACCCACACAGAGGTAGGAATAGAGCCAAGCATATAGGCTACCAGTAAAAGTAATATCTCTTGCATTAATAGCTTTTCGTCAGAAATAGTGAATCACAAATATAACAGGTAATTGTCAATTATAGACAAGATCGATGAAAATTTGGGATTTATGAAGTATGGATGATATCGTTTTAAGACAATTTAACAAAAAAATATAGTTGTGTTTAAAGCATTTTAGATGTTTATAAACGCACTATAAAATGGTCAACAGCATGATCGCTTTGGTATCCCGCTTGGTCAAGCCCTTTATAGCGAACGATACCTACTTAAAAATGTGGGTGCAATCACATTTTTCTAAAATGCATTGCAATCCACTGTGCTTTATTCACAGTGGTCAGGTAAGTAAGTCCAAGCTCTGTAAATAAGGCTTTAATATCCGGTTCATCTTCCTGCAAGAGCCCGCTAACCAGCAAATCTCCTTTTGGGAGCAAAGAATCAGTAAGTATTTCCCCGTTGGCAATGATGACATTTTTATTGATATTAGCCAGTATAATCTCAAACTTGCTACCGGTAGCAGCTGTATGTGCTTTACTGACTGTGATATGGTGACAGTTGTTGCGCAAAATATTTTCAGTGGCGTTTTCAATGGACCAATCATCATTATCTAAGGCAATAATATCTTTGGCGCCCAGCTTATTGGCTAAAATGGCTAAGATGCCCGTGCCCGTCCCAAAATCCAACACCTTTTTACTCGCCCATTGCAAATTACGCATCTGGGCTACCATCATATAGGTTGTGCCGTGATGACCGGTGCCGAAGCTCATTTTGGGCATAATCACGATTTCAAACTCCGTATTGAACTTATCCTGATGAAAGTCAGCCCGGATCGCTACAAAGTCATCCACTACAACAGGCTCAAAATTAGATTCCCAAAGTGCATTCCAGTTTTGTTGATTGACGACTTGGTCCTTATAAGGGATTTCATACGGGGCCAACAGACTTTTCAATAAAGGCTCATCAAAGCTGTCTTCATCAATAAAGGCCTTTAGTGTTTGACCGTCCTCCAATTCCTCAAAGCCGCTATAACCCGCTTCAGACAAAAGACCTACAAAAAGATCCAATTGTCCTGGTTTTAATCCATTTATCTCTATTTCCCTGAAAGAATTCATCTTGTTTATTTTATGATTGCGGCCTTGGATATTTGCTTTACTTATTGAATTTTAATAGGCTATAGCCTTTTATCAGTGGGCCGTAAATTCAAAAATAAGATTAGTTCTGTGAATTCTGACAGAATTAGGGAACAAAAATAAATTATGGCATTAGCGTATAACCAGCGCATGGATCCGGGCGGCCCCAAAGAACCTTTTCCTATTTAATTTAAGAAGGTTTTAAGAATTAAATTACAAGGGTCATTCGGCAAATCCAATGGCTATTAGCCTGTTACCAAAGCGAAGCGTTGACGAATTATGTATAGTCTGCTTCAGCGCACAAATAAGAAAATTTACCGAGCAGGCTTAGCAGCGGCAGCCAAGACCAGAATTCGGCGTATTTTGCAGCCATAAAATCATACAGATCCTAAACTGAAATCTCAATGGAAGCCTTATTACAGATGTTTTTAACCGTTTGACCAAAGTGTTTAAACACAGAAGCAAGCTGGCTAGAAGGCAAAAAATCTATTGTTACCGCATCTACGACCGCGATTTGACAGAGTTTCCGATTAGTATAGACTTGTACGGTGAAAAGGCATATGTCAGTATTTATGCCAAAAAATCAGCCGATCCCGACTTGGAGGACCAGTGGCCGGAAGATAAAATTAATGCCTGCTTTGCTGTTATCAGCCAGGTAACTGGTGTGGCACAATCAGAAATTTACCTTAAACAGCGCAGTAAAATGAGCCACCGCATCGCAGGTGCGCAATATGAAAAGGTCGACAGTGCAGGACATTATTTTACAGTGGAAGAAGGCGGATTAAAATTCAGGGTCAATCTGAGTGATTATCTGGATACTGGCCTGTTTTTAGATCATAGAATCACCCGCCAAATGGTGAGTGCAGTGGCAAGTGAAAAAAATGTGCTGAACCTGTTTTGCTATACAGGGGCGTTTTCGGTATATGCAGCGGCGGCAGGGGCCGCCAGTGTAACCAGCGTAGATCTTTCCAATACCTATTTAAACTGGACGGCCGAGAATTTCAGCTATAACCACCTACTTACACCATCCACCAAAAATAAATACCCTTTTATCCCAGCCGATGTCAAGGCATATTTAAAGACCATAAAACCGGCCTCCTTTGATTTGGTGGTAATGGATCCGCCAACTTTCAGCAATTCCAAAAAGATGAAAGATGTTTTAGATATCCAAAGAGATCATGTGGAGTTGATTACAGACGTTTTAAATGCACTTACGCCAGGCGGTCAGCTTTATTTTAGTACAAATTTTACCCGCTTTGTCTTAGATCAGGATCATATCACCGCCAGTAAAATTACAGATATCACAAAAAAAACAACGCCCTTTGATTTTGAGGGCAAATTAAAACGTTGGTGTTATTTGATTGAAAAATAATCAGCAACTTTTGCAGTAGGTTAAAGTAGTCCTTGATACATAGTCCCGGGACTCGGCACCTCTTATTTTATAATTTCAATTGCATGTCAGGAAAATTAAGCAGGTTTAGAAAAAAATATTAGCGAAGGCGAGCAGAGAAGTAATGGGCATGACGATAAACTGGACGATGACCAGAACAAAGACCAGGACAAAGACCAGGAGAAGGAATGGTAAACATCTGCGCGTTATAAAATAATGATTGACAATCAGGTAGAAGTGTTCAAAAAACGAACAGCAGGTGTATCATTTTTGAACAAGTGTTAATTTTTGTACATGCTTAAAACGCAGAAAATCAGTAGATATTATTTTGGCATACCGGTGGCTAAGCGTCAGGTGGATGCAGGTAGGGCTACTTTATAAGCCTCATATTATCTTAGACGTATCACAGAAAAGCGTTAATGCCAAATTTTGAAGTATGTTGAAATTTTATCTCAAATCCGCCTGGAGAAATATAAAAAAGGGCAAATTATATAGCGTCATTAATATCCTTGGACTTTCTATTGGTCTGGCCACTGGGATTATGTTATTGCTATGGGTGCAAAACGAAACGGGATACGATCAATTTTTGAAACAGGCAGATCAGATTTATCAGGTCAATACCCAGTTTAAAGGCCAGAAAAACGCCGGCAAAGCAGTGGTGTATCCAATGACGCCTCCCAAAGTATACAGTGCTGCACAATCGATACCTGCAATAAAAACTGCTTGCAGGGTGCTGGATAATGGAACGACCACTTTTCTAAAAGCAGGCGCAAGGCAGCCCTACAAGCTTTCCTCTATGTTTGTAGATAACAGTTTTCTATCTGTATTTAGCTATACACTTAAATCAGGCAATAAAGCGACTTTGTGGCAAAGTCCGCATTCAATTGTAATGACCCGGCGTGCTGCCCAAAAAGTATTTGGCGACAGAGACCCGCTGGGTCAGCTGCTGGATTACGAAGGAACCCAGATGACCGTTACTGGTGTCCTTGCTGATTTTCCAAGTAAGTCAACGATACAAACAGATGTACTTTTGCCCATGGCTTATTACAGCGCTGCCTATGCAATCAGTCATCCGGGCCGCGACATGGATGAAGACCGTCAGAATTTTGGCCTGGCCACCTATCTTTTGCTTCAAAAAACAGCCTCCGCTAAAAACGTAGCAGCTGCCATTAACAAAACCTGGACGGACCTTGGCGACAAACGATTTGATTTTCAATTGCAGCATTTGACTAAAACCCATTTGACGGCGCCAAATGGAGACAACAGCGCCCTGAGACTGGTGCAAATATTTATGGCGATCGTCGTTATGTTATTTTTGATAGCCAGCATCAATTATGTCAATATTGCCACGGCCAGATCACTGGTTCGTGCAAAAGAGGTCAGCATCAAAAAAATTATTGGTGCCAAAAAGGCCAGTTGTTTATTCAATTTGTCTTAGAAACCATACTTATTTTTGGGATATCTCTGGTATTAGCTATTGGGTTGATCTATTTATTGATGCCGCTTTATAATTATATTTCCGGGAAAACATTGCACCTTGATTTAAGTGATCTTCGGATATGGAAAACCTTATTGCTGGTTATTTTTGGTACCTTATTAGTTTCCAGTATTTATCCGGCACTACTGCTCAGTTCGTTCAAACCACTCAATTCTCTGAAAGGCAAAGTAGGTAAAAATGTCAGTGCCAATGCTTTTAGAAAAGCACTGGTCGTCTTCCAGTTTTTTATGGCGGCTATCTTGTTATTCATGACCATGGTTATGGGCAGACAAATGGATTATATCCGTCATAAAAATATTGGTTATGATAAGGACTATGTTTTTACCGTTAGCTTTCCTGAACAGGCTATCCCACATCTGGAGACCATTAAAACGGACTTAGCACGCAACAGTAATATAGAAAGCATTGGACTAAGTAATGCAGAGGATCTTACAGATCTGTATGTATCCTCAACCGGCATGAAATGGGAGGGCAAAGATCCCAGCAGTACGTTTATGATTTATTCGGTGTCCGTTGATGATGCCTTTATCCCAACCATGAAAATGCAGATGACGGCAGGCAAGAATTTCTCCGGAGTACCTACAGATAGTATGGGGCTGATCCTGAACCAAACTGCTATAAGTCAAATGGGCCTGCAACCGCCCTATGTAGGACAGCAGGTCTCTTTTGGCTCCAAAAAATTTACTATTTTAGGCATTGTGCGGGATTTTAATTTTCAGAGCTTAAAATCGGCTATATCGCCACTGGTTATGTATGTAAATCCAGCTTCCCGCAATACGCTCTATATCCGGACTTCGCAGCGCCGGATGGCTGCAGCCATCAAGGCAGCTGAAGCGGCCTACCAGCCTTATAAAACCAATGAGCAGCCCTTTAAATATGCGTTTATAGATAAGCAATTTGAAGCGTTGTACAAAGCTGATTTACGGGTAGGAACGCTTTTTACCAGCTTTGCCTCCATTGCTATTTTTATATCCTGCTTAGGCCTTTTTGGACTGGCTACTTACAATGCAGAGGCAAGGATAAAGGAAATTGGTATTCGCAAAGTACTAGGGGCTGATGTGCGTAGTATAATAGGACTTATCTGTAAGGATTTTTTGTTATTGGTTATCCTAGCCATTTTAATCTCAGCGCCTTTATCTTATCTGCTGGCAGATAAATGGCTCCATAATTTTGCCTTTAAGACCCATATTGGCGTGGGTATATTTGTCCAAGTCCTGTGTGTACTGGTTTTAATTACTTTTATCACCATGGCACTAAATGTCTATAAAACGGCCAAATCCAATTTATTGCCCCACCTGAAAAGTGAATAAAGCGCATGTATGTTTACCCAAAAACGCCGGCAAGAGTGATTATTAAATCGCTGTTGCCGGCGCTGTTAAATCCGGGGCATTGTACATCATGCAATGCCCCGTTCTGGTTTTCTTAGTTAACTATAAATCTCGTTTTATTTTATTTTGATGGGGCGGCTTTACGCTGGGCCTCCTGTTTTAAAGCTGCCTGCACCTGGCGCTCAAAAGGCGTCAGATCGCTGATCGGAATTTTCGTGCTGACAGGGATTTCATCTTTGGTAAGTTTTGTAGGTGTATAACCACCGGAGGCCATATAAAATCTATCCGGGTATTTTGCTGAGACGCCCTGCTCATAATCCACCCGCTGGCCCGGCTTGCCATCTGTATGAGAAAAGCGGACTTTATTAAAACTAACCCAGTCGCCGCCTCCGCTTTGTTTGCCCCAGCTGTTATAATAATAAGCCATGCGCCGCATCCAGCCATTGGTATAGCCGTAGTTCTCAATAAAGGCATAGAAACCGTCAAAATAGCGGTGTTCCTTGGGCGCGCGCCAGCTGGCCACATACACCCAGGGCGCTGTACCCAGTTGATACCAGGCGGAGATAACAACTGAACCATTATTGTCTGGTAAAACATTCATAAGAAAATGCACCGGTTGACCCGTTTTCCAGTTAGCCTTGGGATTATAGGATTGTCCGCCCGTACCTTCACCGCCAAAATTATTGGTGACAGTCTCAGGCCCTTTGGCCACCAGCGTTACCAGATCTGATTTTTGGATGCTCTTATCCTTTTCAGCGTCTTTACTGTCCCAGACAGAAAAGAGTACTCTCCGCTCATGCTCACTATTGGTTTGGATGCCCATGTATCCCCGGTAAAAACCCAGCGCTTCATAATAAGTCGCCAGTGGATCACCGCCCTTAGGTACCAGAATTTCACTATAAATCCAGTCATAGGATTGTGTGGTAGGTGCAGTGGTGCTAAAACTTAAATGTACAGAAGGAGAGGACTGATAATCGGTCTGGTGTACTTCGCCTTTACCACCAGCAGCTGTAAAAAGAAGCGAATGAAGCGTAATTGCGTTTTGTGGATCTGCCTTGGGCTTTAACTCGTACCGGTAATACCCCGTTTTCATGATCTCCACCCGTCCAGCATGGAAAGTATCCCTGATCCCCGTGCCTTTAAGCTCAACGGTGCGCTGGATCTTATGAAAAGTACTGGCAGCATCTGCATCTGAGATCAATAGCTCAAAAGGCAAGTTAACGCCACTTTTTACCTGTCCATCCAGGCTAAATTGGTACTTACCCGGCTCCTGATAGAGATACCAGACCACAGATTTTGATTTGTCCGTCCATCTGGAAACAGGGCGCACGGTTTCAGGGTAGCCTACCGGCACCGAAACACCTTGTTTACGACCTGTAGAAAAAGGCACTACATAACCTTTGTTTGCCGGAACGGTAAATGTTTTGGTGGCTTGCTGTTGTTGTGACTGCTGCTGCGACGGCTGCTGTGATTTAGACGCAGATTGCGCCTGTAAATGGGCGCTAAAACCCAGGGAAAGACTGAGGGCTATGAGCAAGCTATGCTTACCAGGAAAGTCAATCCTAGTTTTGAAATACTTACTGCTTACATGTCGCTTTGTGTCCATAAAGATGCATTTAATGTTGAAAAAAACTTCGTCAGCTGCAGGGATGAAAATGGGAAAATATTTCGATTTCAAAGATGCATTAAAACAATCAAATGGTCCTAGCGGGAGCTAAATTCACGCAAACGTTGTACTAGGCTTTTTTTGCAAAAATCTGTCAGCGGGAAGCGAGAAGCAGTGACTCAACCTTTGATCACTCGAAAATTGAGTAACACATACACATAGGCGCATAAAAAAGCCCGGTGCATCTAACATCATGAACACCGGGCTAAATAAGAAATAAAGAGGTTCGGGGCGATCATACGCCCTAAATCACCACATTGATCATCTTATTTGGCACAAAAATGAACTTTTTAATGGGATTATTGTCGACCCATTTTTTGACAACTTCATTTTCCAATACAGCTGCCTGGATACTGTCTTTATCCGCATCCAGTGGAAACTCCATACTGGTACGCATTTTCCCGTTAATGCTGACAGGGTAGTTTTTGGAGGATTCCTGGATCAGCTGTGGATTGAATTCTGGGAACGCGGCGTCCAGTATCTCGCCTTCACCACCTAAGACTTGCCAGAGCTCCGCTGCAATATGGGGTGCATAAGGTGTCAGCATAATTAAGACGGGCATGAGGATCTGTTTTTTATGGCATTTAAGATCCGTGAGTTCATTCACACAAACCATAAAGGCAGAGACCACCGTATTAAAAGAGTAACGTTCCGTATCCGTCTGTACTTTTTGGATCGTTTTATGAAGCACCTTTAATTCTGCTTTAGTCGGTACTTCATCCGTCCAGATGGCACCTTTTTCATCTTCAAAGAATAAGCGCCATAGTTTTTTTAAGAATCGGTGCACCCCTTCAATCCCCTTCGTGTCCCAGGGCTTGGATTGTTCTACAGGTCCTAAAAACATCTCATACATTCTAAAGGTATCTGCTCCGAATTTTTCGACCAGTACATCCGGGTTTACTGTGTTGAATTTTGATTTGGACATTTTTTCCACCTCAACACCACAGATATATTTACCATCTTCCAAAATAAAGCTCGCGTCCTTAAATTCCCCGTTTTTCCATTGCTTAAAGGCTGCTGTGTCCAGCTCCACGCCGTCCACAATATTGACATCCACGTGGATTTTATCCACTTGCTGCCCCATAATCAGGCCATGAGAAATAAACTCATGGGTACCGTGACGCCGGTAAACAAAGCGGGAGCTGCCCTGGATCATGCCTTGGTTCAGGAGCTTTTTAAAGGGCTCCTGAAAATTTATAAAGCCCAGGTCAAATAAAATCTTCGTCCATAGCCGGCTATAAAGTAAATGTCCAACTGCATGTTCTGTACCGCCGATATACAAATCTACCTGGTTCCAGTAAGTACTGGCGGCCGGATCACAGAAAGCCTCCGTATTATGCGGATCCATATACCGTAGAAAGTACCAGGAGCTGCCCGCATAGCCCGGCATCGTGTTGGTTTCCAGGTGGCGGTCAGTCCAACTGTCAATAGCCGCCAGCGGTCCGGCACCACCCGGTCCGGGGCCGTATTTATCCACCTTAGGTAATAAAAGCGGTAGCTCTTTTTCATCCAGCGGTACCGCCACACTGTCCTGCCAGGTAATCGGGAAGGGTTCCCCCCAGTAGCGCTGGCGGCTGAAAGCCGCATCGCGCATACGGTAATTGGTTTTTCTTTTGCCAATACCTTTTGCCTGGAGTTTGTCTATAACGACTTCCATGGCTTCCCGCATGGGCAGACCATCTAACATTCCGCTGTTCACCAGTATAGCATCCTTGGTTGGATTGGCATTTTCGCCGTCAAAAAGGTCGCCCAGGATATTGGTGATCGGGATTTCAAAATATTTTGCAAACTTATAATCTCTTTCATCGCCTGAGGGAACCGCCATGATCGCACCCGTTCCATATCCGGCCAGAACATACTCAGAGAGATAAATCGGTATTTTTTTATTTTCATCAAAAGGATTGATGGCGTATGCACCCGTAAAACAGCCAGTAATGCGCTTTTCAGCCATCCTCTCTCTTTCGCTTCTGCTTTTTACATAAGCGATGTATTTTTCTACCTCCGGCCGCTGTTCGGTGGAGCTAATGTCTAAAACCCAACTAAGCTCCGGAGCCAATACACAAAAATCTACCCCCATAATGGTATCAGGACGGGTAGTATATGCAGTAAAGGCAGGCACCGTTCCCTGTTCACTGTCTATCTTAAAGGTAATTTCTGCGCCTGTGCTCTTGCCGATCCAGTTGGTTTGCATCTCCTTCATCGCCTCACTGAATTCAACTGTTTCCAGCCCTTCCAGTAAACGGTCGGCATATTCAGTGATGCGTAGGTACCATTGCCTTAAGGTTTTCTTTTCGACCGGATGGCCGCCGCGTTCACTGACGCCATTGACCACTTCATCGTTGGCCAGCACCGTGCCAAGTGCTTCACACCAGTTCACTTCCCCATAACCGCAATAAGCCAATCGGTAGTTCATTAATATCTCCTGGCGGCGCTTATGGTCATAGCTTTGCCAGTCCTTGGCGCTAAAAACAAGCGCCGCATCCCCAGGACAAGGATGGACTTGATTGCCTTCTTTTTCAAATATGGCTTGTAATGCATCGATGCTGCGCGCCTTTTGTTGACTGCGGTCGTAAAAACTGCCAAAAAGCTGCAAAAATATCCACTGTGTCCATTTATAATAGCCAGGTTCACTGGTATTGACTCTTCTTGACCAGTCAAAACAAAAGCCAATATTATTGAGCTGTTTTTCAAAAGTAGCAATGTTCTGCCGGGTAGAATCTGCCGGATGAATCCCATGCTCGATGGCATATTGTTCAGCGGGCAATCCAAAAGCATCATAACCCATGGGATGGAGCACATTGTAGCCTTTTAGTCTTTTGTACCTGGCAAAGATATCACTGGCAATATAGCCCAGTGGATGTCCTACATGCAACCCAGCTCCGCTGGGATAGGGAAACATGTCCAATACATAATATTTGGGTTTGGTACGATCATTGGAGACTTTATAAGCATCAGTCTTTGCCCAGTGTTGTTGCCATTTTTGCTCAATATTTCTAAAATTATAATCCATATGATGAGTTAACTTTATATGTCAGGCTGACCATAAAAGGAACCTTTATGGTCAAACCTATAAACAAATTAAAATAATTGCCTGCAAATGTACGTGATTACTATGTAAACATTAAATTTGCCCTAATTGGTTCTCTCACACTAAGAATTACTTTTAAGGACAATATGTCAGAAATTCAAACCACCGCCAGGCACAAGAAAAAATCCAATTCCGTCTTTAGTATTGTCGGGATATCCCTGGTGCTGCTGATCATGGGCATCATGGGCTGGTTCTTCCTTAACCTGAAGGCCATGGGTAATAATCTGAAAGAACAGGTGGAGGTCTCCGCCTATCTAAATGTAGCTGGTAAAGACACCATCGCCCAGATAAAGGATTATATAGCCGCCCAGCCTTATGCCAAGAATGTACAGTATATTGATAAAGAAAAGGCCAAGGAAATCTGGAATAAAGACAATAATGAGGACTGGGATAAAATCCTGGATTATAACCCATTGCCGGAAAGTATTAATTTTTATGCCAAGGCAGAATACGTCAATGAGGATAGCTTAAAAAAGATTGCCAATGAACTGACCCAAAAATTTGGTACGCAGTTGTCCGGACTGAATTATCCGGAGACCCTGGTGACTTCCATGAATGATAAAGTCAATAAAATGGGGCTGATATTTCTAGCGATCAGCATTATTTTGGGCATCATTGTCGTGGTTAGTATTGACAATACGATTAAACTGACCATGTATTCTAACAGGTTTCTGATCAAAACCATGCAGATGGTAGGGGCAACACGCAGTTTTATTGCCCGCCCCATGAATGTAAGAGCGGTTATTAACGGGCTGATCAGTGCGGTGATCGCCATTGTGATTATGTTACTTTTGACCGGTTGGGCAAAAGAAAGGTTTCCGGAGATCAGATCATTGGAAAGCGGCAGCAACAATCTCTTACTTTATGGTTGCATGGTTGTATTTGCGGTGTTGATTTCCTGGTTTAGTACCAATCGAAGCGTCAATAAATACCTGAAAACCAGGTTAGATGACCTTTATTAACAGGTTCAGAAGGAATTTGTAGGCTGTAATTTTGGATGATTGACGTATCCTGATTTTTTTCAGATATCGTAAATTGGGGAATCATCCCCTAGAAATAACACCAATTTTTCAGCGGAATTAAAAATAAAATGGCATATTTGTAACTGTATATAATAATTGAAAACGCATGTCGGACAATAAGAACCTTCAGGAACCACAAAAAAGTGGTGGCTTAAATTTTACCAGGGATAATTATATGTGGATGATTATCGGAGCTGTAGTCATTGCGGCAGGCATGATGCTGATGTCCGGTGGCGCCAGTACCAATGCAAGTATCTTTGATAAAACAGAGGTGTATAGCTTTAGAAGGATCACCCTTGCACCCATTGTTATATTACTGGGATTTGGCATAGAAGTATTTGCTATCTTAAAAAAGCCAAAAAGCGGTCATAAATAATAAACACCAGGCTGGCTAACAGAATGGCTTTAAGCAAAATGTTAACTATCTGCCTCCTCAGCATTTATAGGCTAAGGTAAATATCACAGAAAATAGTTTAATACAAAATTGCCGGTGTGTATATTCAAGAGATTGTACACACCGGCAATTTTACTTTAAATACGCTCGATGAAGTTAATCTCCCGTAGCGTTATAGGATTCTTCCACTGTTTGCAAACGCGTTTGCAGTTCATCTGAAGAATAGAATTTATACAAAACGGGCGGTTTGCCGTCGGCTGGCGCATCAATATCGCTGTTCATCTGGTGGAAAGGCCCAAATATACGAGCATGAACGAGGTCGTCAGTGACTTTAGTTAGCTGACCTGGCACTACCAGGTAATTCTTGTTGGCTTCTGAAATGTTTTTACCTTGTAAAACAAGCTTTAAACTGTCGATCATCTCCTTTTGTTTGTCCAGTCCTAAGGCTTCTGCTGTATTATAATCCCTGCCATCCACTAGCTGACTGCCAAAAACGGTGTCTTTCATTAGATTTAGCAGATAAAATCCGTCTTCTTTAGGCAACTGAACCGTGCTGGAGGTACCGCCATTATTGACGGTAAATGATGTCTGATCTGCATTTTTAAGATCTACCAGCTTTTCCACAGCACCGTCAGAAATATTGGTTATTTTTACATCCTGACCGGTGACAGCAATGTCTCCGTTGGCAACTACCAGAATTTTACGTTCGCTACTTTTACCACAGGAGGCCAGAACGGCCAGCGGTATTAAAGCCCATAAGAGTCTTTTCATAAAAATTGATTTTTAAAATGAAAATGAAAAAAAAGGTGCAAAACACTACTGCTTTGCACCTTGTATTGTGCTATTATTGCTTACAACGCATGCTTATTTAGCGGCGTTGTAAAGTTCAGCGACTTTGTCCCAGTTTACCAGGTTCCAGAAAGCAGCCAGGTAATCTGGACGGCGATTCTGATAATTCAGGTAGTAAGCATGTTCCCATACGTCAACACCCAAAATAGGCGTGCCTTTGGTTTCTGCTACATCCATTAAAGGATTGTCCTGATTAGGAGTGGAAGTGACTTCCAGCTTGCCGTCTTTAACGATCAGCCAAGCCCAGCCGCTACCAAAACGGGCACCACCTGCGGCATTGAATTTTTCTTTTAAAGCATCCAGGGAACCAAATGCGCTGTCAATGGCCGCTGTCAGGTCTCCGGAAGGTTGGCCGCCGCCATTAGGAGAGAGGATTGTCCAGAAAAAGGAGTGGTTCCAATGACCACCGCCATTGTTACGAACGGCAACAGAGATATTACCGGCGTTCTTAACCAGTTCTTCCAGGCTCTTATCAGCGTTTTCAGTGCCTTCAATTGCTTTATTTAAATTGTTCACATACCCTTGATGATGCTTGGTGTAGTGAATTTCCATTGTTTTTGCGTCAATATGCGGTTCCAGTGCGTCGTATGCGTATGGAAGCTGCGGTAATGTAAAAGCCATACTATTTAATTTTTTAAATTGTTGAATAATGAAATGTTCTCGACCTCAGACAAATTTATCAATAGGTTTGCCCAAGGTGGCTAACAAAGATACTGAAAAATGTGGTTAAATGTTCAGCTTCAATCAGACAGATATGTTTAATAAAATTTAAATGAGCCCCTTAATTAAATTTAACCCTCCTTATGATTGCTACCTTCTGTTTTTAAAAAAGCCCTGCATAAGCGCCAGGCATTCCTGTGCCAGCAGGCCGCCTTCCAGTTTTGTTTTAGGGTGGAAGGGGCTGGTTTTGACTTTTTGGGCGTAACCGTTACCTGGGTCATTGGCTCCAAAAACGATCCGGCCGATCTTGCTCCAAAAAAGGGCCCCACTACACATCAGACAAGGCTCCAGGGTAACATATAAAGTAGCGTCTGGCAGATACTTAGCCCCCATTTGGTCGCAGGCGGCCGTTATAGCCAGGACTTCTGCATGCGCAGTCGGATCCTTTAGAAGCTCCACCTGATTATGTGCCCGGGCAATGATCCTGTCCTGCATTACTAGCACCGCCCCAATGGGTACTTCCCCTGCGTCAAAGGCTTTTTGGGCTTCTCTGAGTGCCTGCTGCATATAATACGTATCTGTTTGGACCATAGGCTTCTTATTGTTGATCTTTCAATAATAAAACATATTTAACCATCTGCTTGGCATCCGCTACACTGACTGTAGGGTGCGGTGTCATTGGTACTGTGCCCCAGTGACCGCTACCGCCTTTAATAATGTGTTCAGCCAACATGCTGATCGTCGTTTCATCAGCGCCGGCATATTTAGCGGCCACCTTATCATAGGCTGGCCCGGTGGATTCCCCACTTATTTTATGACAGGTCAGACAGTCATTTTGAGCGACCAATTTGAGACCTTTTGTATAATCAGGATTTTTGCTAATATCAGAGGCTGCAGATTCATGACTCTCAGCCGCAGGTGTGGTAGTTTCTGGTTTGTTGGTTGCACTATCACTATTTCCATTAGAACCGCAGGCAACAGCCATGAGGCACAGCGCTGAAAACGCTACCCAATACTTTTTCATCAACGTAACATTTTATAATTTGAATAATGGCTCTAAGTTACATTAAAAAGAATTATCAACCGATTGATGCTCCGTTAACGAAGTGGCAAATAATGCCAAAATGGAAAAGTTGCCACTTCGATGATGAATCGTAGGTGTACGTCTGTGAGGTTATCCCAGTTGACAACCAGCTAAATTCCGGTCGGGAACTTGAAATATTATTAAAATTCAATAAGTTTGCAGGTTGAAAATAAATAAGAAAACAAAAAATAATAAAACAACACAAAAATCAGCTATACATGTCCTTAACCATTATTGGGTCAATGGCCTTTGATGCGATTGAAACCCCCTTTGCCAAAACAGAAAAAACCGTTGGTGGATCAGGTACTTATTGTGCCTATGCGGCTACCAATTTTATGCATGCTGTGAATCAAGTGTCCATTGTCGGGGGAGACTTCCCAAAAGAAGTACTGCAGGATCTGAATCGCCTGGGCGTAAATACCGATGGCGTTGAGATTGTCGAAGATAAAAAATCCTTTTTCTGGAGTGGAAAGTACCACCTGGACATGAATACCAGAGAAACCTTAATAACGGATTTAAATGTACTGGCAGATTTTAATCCCATTTTGCCCAAAAACTATCTTGAGACAGATTATTTGTTACTGGGCAACCTGGTGCCCGCCATCCAGCGCTCTGTGATCCAGCAATTGACCCGGCGGCCAAAGCTGATCGTACTGGATACCATGAACTTCTGGATGGAAACCGCCATGGCAGATCTAAAGGATGTACTGACATTAGTAGATGTGCTGGTGGTCAATGACTCAGAGGCCAGGCAGTTGGCGGATGAATTTTCTATAGTCAAAGCAGCACACAAAATTCTGGCGATGGGGCCAAAGTTTTTGATTGTTAAAAAGGGCGAACACGGTGCATTGCTATTTAATGGGGAAGAGATTTTTTGCGCTCCGGCATTGCCCTTAGAAGATGTATTTGATCCAACAGGTGCCGGCGATGCTTTTGCAGGTGGCTTTATCGGTTATTTGGCCAGCACCGGTGATTTGTCCTTTGAGAACATGAAAACGGCCGTTATTATGGGCAGTGTCACAGCCAGTTATTGCTGTGAGAAACTAGGTACTGAGCGTTTGCAAAACCTAAGCCAGCAGGATATTGACAGCCGCGCTGCAAAATTTGTCGCACTCACCAACTTTAACCTGCAGTGTAAATAAGTATTGCACTTTTTTTTATAAAAAAATATTAGGAGAAAGCAAAAATAAGCAAAACGGTTAAGACCGTTCATATACAGTGGTTTATAAAACGTGAGGCAAAATTTGGAAGTAGGTGTCCGACAAGTTTTGGGCTTAAAATGACAAGGTTAGGTTACTAAATCGTTACTGATTACAACTAACCGAATGACCAGATAACAATCTATATTTCAGTCATTTGCACCGATTTTCATATTCCCTTGTAACTCAATGAAAGTTAATTTTAAACGTTAAACAATTGAGTTATGGAACAAGAGAAAAGATCCACGTTCAAGCTGCTTTTCTACCTGAAGAAGAATGAACCTAAGAAGAACGGGAATGTCCCTGTTATGGGACGTATCACTATTGACGGAACACCAAAATCCTTTAGTACCAAACTGGGCATCAACCCCAATAATTGGGATTTAAAACACGGAAGGGTTTTGGGCAAAAGTGCCCAGGCGCTGAGTACCAATCTTAAATTGGACAATATACGGGTGCGTATCAATAAGATTTACGATGATATGCTCAAAGATGAAGGCTTTGCAACTGCACAAAAAGTAAAGCTATCATTTTTGGGAGTTGGTGTAATGGATGATGCTATCCTTAAAGTGTTTAAAGACCAGAATGAGGATTTTGAAAGAATGGTCAGCAAGGGCAAACGTTCTCAAAACACCTACAATAAATACAAGACCGTTTACAATGATCTGTCCGAATTTATCAGGGAACGCTATCACAGGGAGGATATGGCGTTTCGGGAACTTACCTCAGACTTTATCCGGGAGTTCGATTTCTTTCTGCGCATAGATAAGGAATGTACGCATAACACTGTTTGGGTTTATACCATGCCGGTTATTGCATTGGCGGAACTGGCGATAAAAAAAGGCTTGATTCGACAAAACCCTTTTGAGGATTATGAAATCAGCATGGAAGAAACTGATCGCAGCTATCTTTTAAAAGAGATGTAGAAAAGTTAATGCTTCTAAAACCGTCCAAGTCCAAATACGAACTTGTAAAAGACCTCTTTATTTTCAGTTGCTTTACAGGGCTTTCTTATATTGATATTCAAAAGTTGAAATGGAGCAACATACAGTTCTTTTTTGATGGCCACGGCCCGCCGATGCGTGTAGGCACAAAGAGCGAGAACGTGGTGCCGAATTTGAAACCTCAGAATAGAAAGTAACAGGTTTTAAAAAACAGTTTAACCGGATATAATGACTTCATCAGCCTTTCTTTCCTCCGTCCCATTAAGCGTAATCTCCCGATGTTGCAAGCCCCATTCCACCATTTTTTGGATGACCTCATAAAGCTGCTCACCTGAAGGTGTCAATTCATACTCGATCAAAACCGGTGTGGAGTTAATCACATTTCTCCTGACCACGCCGTTGACTTCCAGCTCTTTCAGTTCCTTGGAAACCATTCGGGGCGTAATATCCGTAATTGCCCTTTGTATATCCGTAAAACGTTTTTTACCACTGAGCAAGGTGCATACCACCGCCAGCTTCCATTTGCCGCTCACCACATTCAGCGTGTCTGTCAGTGCCATGATTAAACCCCTGTCACACTTCATAATATCTGAATACCTGCTATCCATCATTTCAATTATTTTGTTCGTAAAATTCCTGTCAACAACTACTTTTATTTATATGAACTATACATCTGTATAGCACTATAAAATCGTATATTCATATAGAATGTATAGCAAATATAGGTAACTTTGTCACATTAGAAAATAGTAAACAAATAGAAAAAATGATTTTAGTAACGGGAGCCACAGGGCATTTGGGAACAGCGGTAATAGACCAGTTGTTAAAACATACCTCAACAGAGAACTTTGTTGCATTGGCGAGAAGCGAGGAAAAAGCAAAGGCATTGAAAGATAAGGGTGTACAGGTACGCATTGGCGATTTTGACGATCCCGCATCGCTGGAAAAAGCCTTTGCAGGAATAGACAAACTTTTACTGATTTCAACGGTAGCTCAAAACAGGGGCGAACAGCAAAAAGCCGTAGTAGAAGTTGCCAAAAAAGCGGGTGTACAACATATTGTTTACACTGGTGTTTCGCTAAAAGATCTGAGCACATCCGCTATCAAATGGTTGATGGCAAGCCATTTCGAAACAGAAGATGCCATCAAGGAAAGCGGCCTTGTTTATACGTTTCTCCACAATGCGTTGTACACCGATGTGATACCGATGTATGTGGGAGAGCACGTTTTTGAAGCCGGAATTTACCTGCCTGCCGGTGATGGTAAAGCACCGTTTGCCCTCCGCAGGGAAATGGGAGAAGCTGTTGCCAATGTTTTGTTGCAGGACGGACACGAAAATAAAACCTATGAAATTACAGGCAGCGAACTGTATTCGTACACCGATGTAGCTCAGGCTCTTTCGGAATTATCAGGCAAATCGGTTTCTTACACCAATGCCGACCCAACAGAGTTTACCGAAAAACTAAAGCAGTTTGGCGTTCCCGAATTTGCCATTTTACTAACCGCCGGTTTTGCCGAAGATCAGAAAAACCACCAGTTTGAAGAGGTAACAAACGATCTGGAAAACCTTTTGGGAAGAAAACCTTTGGCATTGAAAGAAGCATTAAAAGAAATCTATAAGTTGTAACAGCCCATACGACCTCATTAATGGTAAAATCTTACACCACCACACTCAGCATTTGCCGGGTGTGGTGGTGTATTTTAGACTGTTTTTTTATTTTGTTAGTTTTGCATATATAATTCATCTGACAGGTTGATTAAGAATGTCCAATATTTCTTCCCAGGTCAGATGCACATAAAAACGATGCAAGATTTTGAGTACATAAAAATTGTTCCTGACGAACGGCTCTCCGGTTTTGTGGAGAGTTTCCTGCTATGTGCCAATCATACCAATGAAGATAAAGAAGTCATTATTTTTCCCGATGGAAGAGTGGACATTATGTTTAGCTGTACAGATCAGGAACCATTGGTAGCCGAATTATTTAATCTGGATAAAAAAGCAAGGCGGTATATTTTCAAAAAGCAAACAAGGCTTTTTATGGTATGTCTTACCTTGCTCGGTGCCAAATACCTGCTCGGATAGAACGGCACAGATTTTGGAAAAGATGAGATTAGATTCGGCTTCCCGCAGGTTTTTGGGATATTTCTAAAGAAGACCTTACAAGTTTAGATAGCTTTGCAGAAAAGGTTTCGGAAAAACTTTTTGAAATATTCCCGAAAAAGATGGATGAAAGAAAGCAACAGCTTTTTGAGCTTATCTATTCGTCAGGTGGTAAGGCGTTATCAAGTACCTCCTTACAGCAAGAAAAAACTCAAATGGCTAAAATCGCTTTTGGAACGAATTTCTTAATGACACAACCAAAGAACACTCCGTAAAAAATCAATTTAATTTTGACGATGGACATTACAAACCTTCCCGAAGATCTATGGAAACATAACGAAACTCATACTTCGGATTTGCAAATTTTCAATTACGAAGTGTATAAGAACGGTTCCAGAAACAAGATTGGCCTGAATAAAAATGTATTCAGTTTCTTATTGGATGGTCAAAAAAACATTCACTTTTCTAATGATATCATTTCAATCAATGAAACACAATCGTTACTTATCACATCTAATAATGTTTTGGTTACCGAACTGGTAGGTGTAAGTTCATACCGTTGTTTACTCTTCTTCTTTTCTCACAAAAACATCACCGATTTTTTATTGAAACATTCCCATTCTTTCAGTCAGAATGCCTCAGATAAAAAGATAAAGGATATACCTTATTTCCTCTTAGAGAAAGACAATTTTATCATCCATTATATTCATTCGCTCCAACAGATTTTTGGTTTGCAACAATCTATCTCTCAAAAGATTTTGGAACTGAAATTTGAAGAAATAATGCTTTATCTGGCGGATAAATATGGGACGGTATTTTTAGATTACTTACATTATTTACTAATCAATGAAAGAGAATTATCATTTAAAATGGTAATTGAAAAGAACCTTTATACGAACTTGAATATTGACGAAATAGCCTTTCTGTGCAATATGAGTGCCTCTACTTTTAAGAGAAAATTTATAAGTATATACCAGAAATCTCCAGGGAAATGGTTTCGGCAAAAACGGCTTAACAAGGCCAAAGAATTGTTACATAATAACCAAGTCACACCTTCCGAAATTTTTATGGACTTTGGCTATGGCAGCTTGTCAAATTTTAGTGCAGCCTTTAAAAATGAATTTGGGTATAGCCCCAACCACATCCACTCAAATTGACCTCTTTTCATAACTTATTGAACCAAACTAATAAACGAAGCAGCGCTGGTTTTTTCTAATTTTGTCTGATTGAAGAATTGTTTAACGAAAAAATAAAAACAATGAAAAAATTAGGATTGTTAGTTCGGTTGGAAGCAAAGGCCGGCCAAGAAAAAAACGTTGAAGATTTTATTACAGGAGCATTACCGCTTGCTCTTGAAGAAGCCGGTACCGTTACGTGGTATGCATTCCGTATTGATGCTTCTACCTTCGGTATTTACGATACTTTTTCAAACGAAGAAGGCAGAGAGGCACACCTTAGCGGTAAGATCGCAAAAGCATTAATGGAAAATGCACCAGACCTATTGGCAACACCTCCGTCTATTGAAAAATTGGACATTTTAGCTGCCAAATAGCCTAAGATAATACCATTATTTTTAAGGGAGGATTTTGCAAAAACTCAGCAAAATCCTCCCTTAATTGTTAAAAAAAATATCTTCTCTTCCTCATTTTTTTAGATATCTAAAAAATCAACCCAAAAAAGCTTACGTCCTTTGCATTATCAAATTTTAAAGAGATGCAAAAGGTAAAAGAAACCACGGATAAACACCTTGTCTTCGTTGCCGACAGCGATGGGATCAATACCGTTTTCCCGATGCTGGTGGAGCGGCTCAAAGATGACCGTTTGTATGGGGAGCATTTAACGCTGCTCTATGTTTCCGACAATTATGGGTTTGTCTTCAAAGAAGAACTGGATATCCTGACCAAACGTTTTTCAACTCGTTTTTTGACCTGCGTTTAAAGATGTTCTTCGATAATAACCTTGATTTTTATAAGTACTATCGGACCAACAGTTCGTACATGGACGATAAATACTTTATCAGAGGTAATTATGATATTAAATACACCCTTGACTCATACTATTTTGAATCAGATTCTAGGTTTTCTACTTCACACGATTTTAAAGTGTCAAAAATTCTTGCAAATGATTTAATTCAAGTTTATATAGAGAATCAGTTATTGAATTTAAACAAACATATAGGAATTGCGAACAGCGAAATTGGAAAGATGAGATACAATGGACGGGAAGTAAAACAGCCTTAATAGAATTGATCTATGCGTTACAATCTTATGCTGTTTTTAATATGGGAAAGGCTGACATTAAAGCTATCGCTACATATTTTGAAAATGTTTTTGAAATTGATTTGGGTGATTTTTACCATACGTACCTTGAGATAAGAAACAGAAAAATAAACAGAACCAAGTTTCTTGATTCGCTTAAAGATGCTATCATACGAAAAATGGATGAGCAGGACGAAAAATAGGATTGGATTAAACTCCAATCCTATTTTTTTTGTAATTTAGCATCTGATTTACAAGGAAATTAGAAGAAAAGAAATGTTGTAAGCACCATTACTAAATCGTTACCTACTCCGATAAAGTCCTTTACAAACCACTATTGATGAGCTACTTTAGCTTTTTCTAACGTTTTTTAATTAAGAAATCCCCTTTTTAGGTTGCTGGTATTGCTGGCGATGCTGAAGCGGGGATTTGTGTTTTAATAGTTTAAAATGCCTGTTGAAATTGGAGAAATTATTAAAACCACTCTCGTAACAAATATCAGAGACTGGATGATCGGTCTCTGCCAGTAATTTGCAGGCATGATGGATACGAACCTCTGTTAAAAAGGTGGAAAAACTTTTTTTAGTCTTGGATTTGAAAAAACGGCAAAAGGAATGCGGACTGATATGGGCCACGCCGGCAATATCCTCGAGTGAAATCTTCTGCTGAAAATTATTAAAAATAAACTGATAAATCCGGTTCATTCTTTCAGACTCCGCCTTATCATGAAAGTCTTCCTTATGGGTGGTAGGAGAGAGGATGGTTTTTGTCTCCTCCTGATTGGTCGCCGCTTCCAGAATCTGCAACAATAAAATAGTTCTGCCATGTTCACTGGCAGATTCAAGCTGCTTCATATAGCGAACAATGGCTTTTTTGGCCGCCCCCTCAATCACAACACCTAATCTTGCCCTTTCCAGCAGTTCATGAAATGCCTTGTTTTCTGGCATCTGCCAGAATGGCTCACCAAGCGCCTGGGGTGCAAAATGCAGTACGGCAGATTCTGCCAGACGTCCTTCCTTGCCTTCATAGTATTGTTGATCGCAACGCCATAAATGCGGCAGATTGGCGCCCACCATAATCATATCGCCTGGTTGAAACCGGTCAATATCATTGCCGATGAACTGCGTTCCTGTGCCCTTCATAATATAAACGAGCTCCACTTCCGGGTGATAGTGCCATTTATCATAAAAGTAAGGAACCCGGTCGTGGCGGACCTGGAAAGAAAAGGCAGGATTACTGGATATTTTGAGTAACTGGGGTTTCATCCGAAAAAGCGGCTATTGTACTTTACTAAAATTGTTGTTATTATAAAAAAACTTGTCTCCCATTGTTTTATTCGTAATAGATCACTCGGAGTGAAATTTACAACTTGGTTGTCAAATTTAAGGATAATATCTTCGTTTTTGAAGTTTGGTTAGATAATCGCTGCTTATAATCTATGTGGCAATGATAAAACGCCCTCATACTGAGGGCGGGTATCCTAAAAACACCCTAAAATTTTATGAAAATGACTATAAACTTTATCCCTAATTGTGGTGTCCAAAAGGATATATTTCTGATTTCTTCCATAAGTCCTTATTTTTGTTTGTAAGGTTCTTAGAAAAGAGCATAAATAATTAAAATTCAAATGAATGAAAACAATAAAAAATGTGGGCCTGATGCTGCTTATGGCAGCACCACTATATTCTTTGGCACAAGACAATTTTACCATACAAGGTACACTCAGAGGCGTTTCGCCCAAAGTTGAGAAAGTCTATATCTCTTACGCATCCAGTGGTCATAATATAATTGACAGCGCAAATGTGGCGGGCAATCGATTCTTAATTCAGGGAATGATTCATCAACCGACCCGTATAGAGCTTCGGGCAGGTTATGATGCAAAACAAAAGGTAAAACCTTCTATGAGCCGTGATATTATTACCTTTTTTGCAGATCCTGCCGTGATGGAAATCAAAAGTGTGGACTCATTTGCCAATGCCAGTATTACAGGCTCCAAATCCAATATTGAATTTGATAAATTAAGAGCAGCGGCAAAGCCGCTGGAATCTCAGGCAGCCAGCCTGATGCAAAGAGCCGCTGCTGAGCAAAAAGCGGGCAACAATACAGCGCTTGAAAACACCCAACAGCAAATTGATAACTTACAGACCCGCCTTAAAGAGACCGTTTACGCAGATTATATCCGGAAAAACCCGAATTCACCCATCGCATTTTTTGCCTTGCAGCAATTTTCAGGGGCGCTGATCGAAAAGCCAGATGAGACACTAAAATTATTTAACCTGCTACCTGAGGGACTCAGACAGTCACCTGATGGCAGACGGATGGAGACCTTGATTCGGTTTGCCAAACTGACACCAGTAGGCAGCCAGGCACCTGATTTTACAGAAAGTAATCCTGATGGACAAACCATCGCTTTGTCTGATTATGCGGGTAAATATGTATTGATTAACTTCTGGGCCAGCTGGTGCGGGCCATGCAGGGCGCAAAATGCCACCTTGGTTAAACTGTACAATCAATATAAAAGCCAGGGAATGGAAATTTTAGGCGTGTCCTTGGACAAACCCGGTGAAAAGCAAGATTGGCTGGATGCCATCAAAGAAGATAACCTAAGCTGGCCACAGGTATCTGATCTCAGATTCTGGAATTCTAAAGTCGGCCGCATGTATGGCGTGGTGCTATTGCCACAAAATGTATTGGTAGACCGCTCCGGCAAGATCATTGCCAAGAATCTCACCATGGACGCTTTAAGTAGAAAATTAAAAACTTTGTTTTAGGCAATGCTTTTGATTTAAATCCCATGATTGACCTGATTTGTGGTACCCGCAATTAGCGTCAGATACAGAATCAGCGTCAGTATAAGTATAAGTATTGTGAATATATAAACCTATCAGGGGTGCAGGAAAGTTTCTGCACCCCTGATAGGCTTATAAACGGGTAAGCTAAATAATTGATTTAATGCGAATTTAAGGTGGGGGAGGTCTTCCCAGCTTCCTGTTTCGATTGCGCTATCTCTATCTCAGAATCCGCATTTTCACCATACCGATGCGGGTGTCTGTAACGCTAATAATATCAAACTCAAAGTTATCAACAATAATGCGTTCTTTTTGCTTAGGGATGTCCTTGTTTTCCTTAATAATATAACCGGATAAAGTTTCGGAATTGTTTTCCGGGAATTCAAAATCATATTTCTCATTAAGGTATTCGAGTTCCAGCCTTCCGGAGAAGATATATTCATTTTCAGCCACTTTTTGTTCTACAAAGGCTTCTTTGTCGGATTCATGTTGCATTTCTCCGAAAAGTTCGGAGAGAATATTTTCCACGGTAATAATACCGGCTGTACCGCCAAATTCATCTACCACCCATGCCAGGCTTTTACGCTCTTTGGAAAATCTGGTTAGCAGATCAATAATACTCATGCTTTCCGGAACGGTAAAGGTCGGCATCAGGATTTGTTCAATGCTGGTTGGACGTGTGAATAAGCCCTGTTGAGTGACATAGCCAATGATATTGTCAATGGAGCCTTCATAGACCACCAGTTTGCTCATGATATGTTTGATAAAGGACTGGCGTAAAGCCTCTATACTGGTATGGAGTTCTACCCCGATAATCTCTGTTCTGGGCACCAGACACTGCCTTATTTTGATATTAGGTAGTGTTAATGCATTTTCGAAAAGATAGGTATTCAGATCCTGACTACCCATTTCATCTGAGTCCTTAGCCTGTTGGAAAAGATGCTCTACCTGCATCCGGCCAAAGGGTTGTTTTTCCGGTTTTAACCGCACGTTAAACAGATATTTAAGGATACCGCCGGAAAAACTGATAAAGATGCGGATAATATTATTGAACAGCGAATAGAAAATACTGAAAATAGAAAGCAGTGAATGAAAGAGTTTGTCATTGCGATTAAAAAACAGTCTGGCTAAAAACCGACCGAAGAAAGCCACAAAGATGGTAGAGATAATCGTGTTGAGGACCATTTGCAGATTCTCATTGTGAAAACTGGTCTTGGCCCAGAAAAGCTGGTTAAAAAACTCATTAAAGAAGAGTCCATAGACCACCAGGCAAAGCAGTGCGCCGAAGATACTGGTACCAATAAAAGTAGTTGGATTATCTGCAAAACGCGAAGACAACAAGCCTTCACTGGACCCCTGCTTTTTTTTCAGCTCAATATTCAACCGGTTCGCTGTCAGGAAAGCGGCTTCCATCCCTGCAAAAAACAAGATTAATAAAAGCGTAATCAATATGCCTATTAGCGCACTTAACTGACTCATAGGGTTGAAATTAAGGTAATTTTTTTGAATAAGCTAAATTATGCAAATCAATTGAAGCAGAAAAGTAACCGGATTGTTTTTTATAGGAAAATCTAATCTTTTGCTATTCAGTGTGTTATTCTTTGTATTAGCTGACTTTTGCCAGATTTGACGCACCTTTACTACTTTTTAGTAGATGGTTTGGGATGGGTATTGGTTTTAGAACCAGAAATGGTTGCAGAGTCTTTTGCTTTATTAACAGGTGCGGTCCCTGCTCCGGATGGCGACCCGGTTGGTGGACCGGCCGGTGACGTTGTTTGAGTGGCCTGGGCACCAGAACTGTCAGCGGGTGTTGGCTGTGTCTGAGCAGCACTTGTAGCGCCGCCCACATTCTGGTCAACTTCCATAATGCCATTATTGGTATTAAGCATCACAAATTCGCTAAAATCCTGTTTGGCATGGAAGCCGTTTTTTCCTGGTAAATACCCATAGGTCTGTGTTTGCTTAAGAACAGTAGGGCTGTCACTGTAAATCAACTCTGTATTTTGATCCCACCATAATTCACTGGTGGTCAGTGTATCTCCGGCAATGGTATAGGCCATAACTGAATCCCTGAGTTTGACCTTATTTAGCCGTTTATAATAAACCCCGTATTTAGCAGTAACAAAGCTGGTAGGCAAGCTGGTAGAATCATCATAGAAGACGACAAACAAAGACTTTGGAAAGATCATTCGAGTCGTATCCATTTCAGTAGAGATCATAAGCGGAGCGGTTAATTTAGCCTTAACCTTACCACCTATACTTAAGTAACTGGTGACACCAGTTGCTTCTTCTGTATTATAACCATGATTACTGAGTGCTTTGACCTCATTGATGTCATTTTCACAACCAGCAAGAAGCAAACTGCCTGCTAAGAGCAGGCAGCAACTTTTACGTAAATGTTTTAACGTGAAAGACAACATATCTGTTTGATCTTATTAATATCTTCTCTTGGTGAACCAGAAGTCACTCAGAGAGAACCCAATAGAGAATTTAATAAAACTCTCAGAAACATTGTTCTCATCGGAGCCTCTGCGTCCAAACTCAAGTGCTGTGTTAATCTGACTATACTGCCTGGAAGTCCGTACATAGTTACGGAGCATAAAGTCCATGCCCAAAGTTACAGCTTGAATTTTATATTGTTTGCCATCAAAGACCAATTTATCTTTTCCTGTGTAAAATCCCGCACTATATCTGGCTCTGGAGAACATACTTTTACCTCTTAAAGGGTTCGGCCGGAAATATACCCCGCCTCTGATCATATAGCTGTCCGCATAAGCCTGTTCTGCTACGCCGTCTTCCTTATAACCTGTCCAGCTGGTGCTGTTATATTCTGCACCTACGCCCCAGCGGTCAATATTCTCCATATAGTTGTTATACATAAGTCCCACTTTGTAACTGCTGGGTAAAGTTACTTTGCCTTTGATCTCTCCAGTGGACTGGACCGTATCCTGACCAATGGGATTATCCGGATCGCTGGCATAATATTTAAAAAAGGTTGTATTTGTTTTACTGGTCAGCTTTTGACTCGTAGAAAGTGTGGCGCCAATAGTCAGACTGGAAGTCGTCTTTATTTTAGTCTCTGGATCCGTTTTGGTGGATAAAGGGATTTCATATTGAACCCCACCTTCCCAGACAAAGCCGCCCAGCGCTTTACGGACATTATAGATGGAACCTTGCGTGGCCGCCTCTGTAGGATCCAATGCAGCGGAGGAATCAAAGGCTGTCTGGGTGGAAGTACTTCTTTTTCCAAAGTCATAACCCAGATTCACACCCACCGATAAATGGCCGATTCTTTTGCCGAGTCCTAAAAAGACTTGGTTTAAGCCCCCGGATCCGTTATATAGTGTATTGTAATTGCGAACAGAATCCGGATAACCATTAATGGGCAGTGCATCCTGTTCTTTAATATTGTAATTAATATCTGTGAGCGATTTTAAACCAAATACCAGCCCCAATCCGCTTTTAGCGATGGGTAAACCCATTGAAAAATAAGAAGGTCTGAAATTATTGGACTTATAGGTACCTACCGGATCCAGGCTTTTCAGGTTATGAGAGCTGATGTCAAAGCCAAGATCAAAAGTGGCCAGACCACCAGCGGGCCCTATGGTGTGCAAATCACCATAACTGGCAGGATTGCTTGTGTTTAGCGCTTGTTGATCACTAAAGGCTGCACTCATGCCACCGATACCCAGATAGCGGGGATTCTGGCTTGCATGATCAACTCCGATACCGTAACGAGAAAAAGGAGAATTGATCTGGCTATGCGCCTTATGGATAAAGCATACCAATACCAAAAGTAATAGATACTTGTTTGTTCTAAGCATTTTATATACGAATAAGATATAATACCCCTGTGTGATGTAAACAGGGGTCTGCAAATATCTATTTTTTAAGGTGCGGGACAAAAATAGCTTTACCCCGACCGGTTAAAAGTACGTTAAACTTACTGGGTTACAATTGATGACCAACTATAATATGGTGGTCTTCATGGCTCCCTGTCAACACCAACCGCTATACGATCAGTTCCAATACAGCCTTATCAAAGTATGCGCTGACGGAAAAATAAGATGCAAGTAAAAGTATTCAGAGGGCACTTGCATTTAAGCCCCTTGCTGACTGATATAGTACAACCCTTTATAAATCAAATAGGGATCACTGATTAAAGTGTTTTTTAGATGCGGGACGAAAAACTGTATATCGCCGCCGGTAATCATAATATTGAGTTTGCTATATTTTGCTTTATATAGGTCAATAATCCCATCTATTTCTGCGGCCATACCAAGGATAACTCCACTGAGTATATTGGTTTTTGTATCATAACCGACCAAAGGAAAATTCCAATCCGGTTTTACCAAGGGCAAACCAGCCGTATAATCTTTGAGAGATTTAAGTCGCATCATCAGCCCGGGACTGATAGATCCACCCAGGAACCTATCAAATTTATCCAGAAAGTTAAAGGTGATGCAAGATCCGAGGCCGATGACCAGATTGTGCTGGCCGGGAAACCTTTCTTTGGCAGCCATAAGCATTGCCCAACGGTCTGCGCCCACTGTTTTGGCTTGTCCAGAGGGTACCGTGATGGGAAAGGTGCTGTCCGGACCAATTTTTATAAAATGACCGTAGTCTTCCAGTATTTTTTCCAGGTCTGGATCATGATGGATGACCGATGCCAAAATGGTGCGGTCAGGTTTAAATTCCTGAAGTAATGCCTCCATTTCTGCGGCAGTTCCCTCCATAAAACGTTCTTCCTTTACTTCTGCGCCATGCAGCAGTGCACATTTTAAGCGGCTGTTGCCAAAATCAAAACAAAGGGTCTTTTTCGCCATTCCAAACATTTTTGTTGAGTCACAATTATCTGGCAAACTTCGTGTTTTCTGTTTAAAAAATAGCATATTCAGATAAGTTCTGTTCAAAGGCACTCAGTTTATGGCAATTCACTATGGAAAATTAGTTTACTAGTGGGCTGTAATTTTGCCATATATCCTCTATTGACCGCCACTTAGTTTTATTTGATATGACGACACTTACTTTTACGTTACTATTATTTATTGGATCAGTCCTGGCTGGTCTACTGGGTTCATTAACAGGACTGGGCGGTGGTGTAATCATCATTCCCCTTTTAACTTACCTGGGTGTAGATTTTCATTATGCGATTGGGACAGCCCTGGTGGCGGTCATCGCAACTTCCTCAGGATCTGCCGCAGCCTATGTAAAAGAAGGAGTTACTAATTTAAGAATGGGTATGTTTTTGGAAATTGCCACGACCATAGGTGCTGTATTTGGGGCACTGCTGGTCGCTTCCCGGTTGATCCCTACCCCGATAGTAGCGGTTCTTTTTGGTGTAATACTTATATTATCTGCAGTGAATTCCCTGCGCAAGCGGCCCGCACTCGCAGCAAATGTTTGTAGTAAGATGGGGCAGAAATTTAAATTGAGCGGCACGTATCCTGGGGAGGATGGCAGACTTGTTAAATACGGCGTGAAAAATGTAGTGGGGGGATTTTTATGATGATGCTGGCAGGTGTTATTTCTGGCCTGCTAGGCATCGGAGCGGGCGCCATGAAAGTAATCGCCATGGATAATATCATGCGGGTGCCTTTTAAAGTGTCTACCACCACCAGCAATTTTATGATTGGGGTCACTGCCACTGCAGGCGCTTTTATCTATTTGCAAAACGGCTATATTCAACCCGCTTTATGTATGCCGGTCATGATTGGCGTATTGCTTGGTGCGATTGGAGGCTCTAAAATCCTTTTACAATCCAACACCGCCAAATTGCGCTTTGGCTTTTCCATATTCATATTAATGGTGGCGCTGGATATGATTTATAAAGGCGTAACAGGACAGATATAGAAAAAGAATTGATGCATAATCTTCCATAAATGAGTAGTAAAACGATAAAAGATAAAGATATCTCACTGATCATAGGACAGATCCTCCGCTGGGGAGTCTATCTTGCCTTAACGGTAGCGGTGATCGGAGGTATTATATACCTGACAGCAAAGGGACAGCACATCAGCGTCCAGCACAACACTTTTATTGAAAAAGATGAAAATCTGCTGGCTCTTATTAAAGAGACCCTAACAGGCGTATTGCATGGAGATGGTCTGTCTATTATAGAACTTGGGATATTACTGCTTATCGCAACCCCATTAACTCGGGTGGTTTTTTCACTTTGGGCTTTCAACAAGGAGCATGACCGGATGTATGTGGTGATCACTTTACTGGTGTTGATCATTATTTCTGTTAGTATTTTAACCGGTTTTGGCGGATAAATTTAGATGTTGAAACATTATTGAAGCGTTAACAGTTGATGTATTATAATATTTAGTTATATAGAAGAAAATCCGCCAAATTTTTTGCCTTCAAACGCCCGTTATATGGTTGCAACGTGTTATCTTTGCCGAAAATTTAGCATAGGTATGGCATCTAAATCGGTGAAACTATTGTGGGCACTCTCTTTCAGCGTTATTTTGACCCTGTTTTCCTTTCAGGTGAGGGCAGCTGAACCAGCAGCAGAACAAGCAGCAGAACCTGTGGCGGAAGCAACTGCTCAACCAACTCATGAAGCAGGTAAAATGGATATCTCTCATGAGATCTTTTCTCATATCCAGGATGCACACGACTGGCATTTGTTTTCTATTGGCGAAAATCCGGTTACGATACCCCTTCCGGTGATCATTTATAGCCCAACAAATGGCCTTTCAACCTTTATGTCGTCCAGGTTTGAGCATGGGCATGCTGCATACAATGGTTATCAGCTAAATAAAGATGGCAAGGTAGAAGCACTGGACGGATCTAAAATTTATGATATCTCATTGACTAAAAACGTTGTCGCAATGTTTTTGGCGGTGATCCTGATTTTGATCCTCTTTTTAAGGGTTTCTAAGAAATATAAAGAAAATGGACCTGATAAGGCACCCTCCGGAATGCAGAATGCAGTGGAGGCTTGTGTTGTTTTTATCAGAGATGAAGTGGCAATACCTAATCTAGGAAAAGATTATAAGCGCTTTATGCCTTTGATCCTGACAATTTTCTTTTTTATATGGATCGCTAATATGTTAGGCCTGATCCCAGGCGGTGCCAATCTGACCGGGAATATTGCCGTAACTTGCTGCCTGGCGGTGATTGCATTTGTTGTTATGTTATTTACCAGTAAGAAGCATTTTTGGGGACACCTGTTTAACCCACCCGGTATGCCGACAGCGGTTAAATTTATCCTGGTGCCCATTGAACTGATATCATTGATCATCAAGCCCATTGCCTTAATGATCCGTCTTTTTGCCAACATGTTGGCCGGACATATCGTTATAGCCTGTTTTGTGTTGTTAATCTTTATTTTTGCAAACCTTAATGTATGGATTGGCGGTAGCTTCTCTGTTATTTCTGTCGCTTTATCTGTATTCTCGATGCTGATCGAGCTTTTGGTGACAGCAATTCAGGCATATATCTTTGCCAACCTGACGGCGATTTTCATTGGTCAGATGATTGAAGATCATAGCCATCATGCGGGGGAGGAAGGATTTGACCATACAGATACAGAAAGAGAGTTATCTCTGTAATCTGGTAGGGGCGTTTAAGGGAGTAAAAAGGAATTATAGATATATTCATATATTCAACTTTGTTTTTTCATTTTAAAATCCAAATACAATGTCAGTATTAAACACTGTAATGGCAGAAGCCGCCGGAATGGCAAAAGGCCTCGGAGCTATTGGTGCAGGCGTTGCCGCCCTTGGAGCAGGGGTTGGTATCGGACAAATCGGTAAAGGTGCTGTAGAAGCTATCGCTCGTCAGCCAGAAGCATCTGGCGATATTCGTGCGAACATGATCTTAGCAGCTGCCCTGGTTGAAGGTGTTGCCTTCCTGGGTGTAATTGCCGGTATCCTTGCAATCGTACTTTAATTAGAAAAGTACCTTAAGCCGCGTTGGACGCACAGGGCTAAAACGCGGTTTTCTTTTAAGAACATTAATCATTGATAATAAATTCACTACAAGATGGGACTTCTTACCCCGGATTTCGGATTATTTTTTTGGACGCTGCTGGCGTTTTTACTGGTTTTATTTGTGTTGGGTAAATTTGCCTGGAAGCCAATTTTAAATTCGCTCTCAGAAAGGGAGAATTCAATTGCCAAAAGCCTGGCCACAGCCGAACAGGCAAGAAAAGAAATGGCTAGCCTCAAAAGTGAAAACGAATCTTTACTACAGAAAGCACGTGAAGAACGCAGTCTGATGCTCAAAGAAGCAAAAGACAATGCAGAAAAACTGATTTCTGACGCCACTGCAAAAGCAAAATCTGAGTATGAAAGAATTGTAGCAGATGCGCAATCGGCAATTACGCAACAAAAACAGGCTGCCTTAACTGAAGTTAAAAATCAGGTCGGTAATCTGGTCATTGAAGTAGCAGAGAAAGTATTACGTAAACAATTAGCCAATAAAGGAGAACAAGAATCCTTGATCAAGGATCTGGTTGATAATGTGAAATTAAATTAAGCCAGTTTAGTACACCGTACAGTTTAATTTATTTCTCTGATATTTATAATATAACAATAAGATGCAAAATCCACGTTTAGCCGCTGTTTACGCAAAGAGTCTGGCAGATCTGGCAGAAGAAAGAAAGCAGTTTGATCAGGTTTACCAGGATATGGAATATATAAAAGCCATTTGCGCAGTTAGCCGTGAGCTAGTTGTTTTACTGAAAAGCCCGGTCGTTTACGCTGATAAAAAACAAAGTATTCTAACGGCCATCACTAAAGATAATATCAGTGATCTGACTGCTGCGTTTAATACATTATTAATTAAAAAGGGTAGAGAAGGGTATTTGCCAGAAATTGCAAATGCATTTATCAACCTTTATAATGAGCGCAATTCTATCCATCAGGTAAAGGTGACCACCGCTGAACCTTTGAGTGATGCTCTTAGAGATAGCTTGGAGCAGAAATTGAAAAAAGATGCCGGTTTCGAGCATGTGAAGATGGAAGCAGTTGTGGATGCGGATATTATCGGTGGATTTATACTAGAATACAATAATAATCTGATTGATGCAAGTATACTTCGTGACCTGCAGGATGTAAAAAGACAATTTCAGCGTAACGACTATGTGCAGAACATCAGATAAGCAATCTTTTTTAAACTAAAAATCACAAATCCTTTTTCGTTTTCAAGCGAAAGACAAATTCTAAATAATATGGCAGAGATTAAACCAGATGAAATATCGGCGATATTAAGACAGCAATTAAGCAACTTCAATAGTGCTGCTGAATTGGAAGAAGTGGGTACGGTCCTTGAAGTAGGGGACGGTATTGCACGTGTTTATGGTCTTAATAATGTCCGTTCAGGTGAACTAGTCGAATTCGAGACTGGCACCAAAGCCATCGCATTGAACCTGGAAGAAGACAATGTTGGTGTGGTACTTATGGGTAAGAGCACTGGTATCAAAGAAGGTGCAAAAGTACGTCGCACAGGTAGCATTGCCTCCATTAAAGTAGGGGAAGGTCTTGTCGGACGTGTTATCAACATGCTCGGTGAGCCTATCGATGGTAAAGGTCCCATCACAGGTGATCTTTATGAAATGCCACTGGAAAGAAAGGCTCCTGGTGTAATTTTCCGTGAGCCGGTAAAAGAACCGTTACAGACTGGTATCAAGGCAATTGATGCCATGATTCCTATTGGTCGTGGGCAAAGAGAATTGGTCATTGGTGACCGTCAGACAGGTAAAACTGCTATCTGTATCGATACCATCATCAATCAGAAGGAATTTTACGCAGCAGGAAAGCCTGTATATTGTATATATGTAGCGATTGGTCAGAAAGCCTCCACTATTGCAGGTGTGATGAAAACACTGGAAGATAATGGCGCAATGGCTTATACAACAATTGTTGCCGCATCTGCAGCGGATCCAGCTCCTCAACAATTCTATGCGCCGTTTGCCGGTGCTGCGATTGGAGAATTCTTCCGTGATACGGGTCGTCCAGCCTTAATTGTATATGATGATCTGTCTAAACAGGCCGTAGCTTACCGTGAGGTGTCCTTGTTGCTGCGTCGTCCTCCAGGACGTGAAGCTTATCCAGGTGACGTATTCTATCTGCATAGTCGTTTACTGGAAAGAGCTGCTAAAGTTATCGGTAATCAGGATGTAGTTAGAAACATGAACGATTTACCGGATTCTATTAAGCACTTGGTAAAAGGTGGTGGTTCTTTAACAGCGCTGCCCATCATTGAAACTCAAGCTGGTGACGTTTCTGCTTATATTCCGACCAACGTAATCTCCATCACAGATGGTCAGATCTTCCTGGAAGGAAACTTGTTTAATGCTGGTATTCGTCCGGCTATTAACGTGGGTATCTCCGTTAGCCGTGTAGGTGGTAGTGCACAGATCAAATCCATGAAAAAAGTATCTGGTACCTTGAAACTGGATCAGGCACTTTACCGTGAAATGGAAGCCTTCTCTAAATTTGGTGGTGATCTGGATGCTGCAACTAAGCTGGTACTGGATAAAGGTGCCCGTAACGTAGAAATCCTTAAACAACCTCAGTTCTCTCCATTATCCGTAGATAAGCAAGTAGCGATTATCTATCTGGGTTCTCAAGGTTTACTACGTGATGTTGCCGTTAAGAATGTGAAAGCATTTGAAGCGCAGTTCTTCCTTGAAATGGAAAACAAATTACCAAATGTTCTGGCTGAATTTAGGAAGGGTAACTTACCTGAAGATGGTATCCAGAAAATGGTAGAACTGGTAAAAGGTCTGGCACCTCAGTTCAAATAAGCTTAAATAAGCCACTAAAATACAAGTTGGCTTGAAAGTTATAATTATTGCTTTAAACGGGCAATCCGGTCTTTAATGGACGCAGGATTGCCCGTTTTGCTATATGAAGAGTTCTGAGGCCAAGTAGCCATGAATTTATTGTATGTGCTATTGGGTTTTCCTAGCTAGTATTTCTATATACATTATTCATGAAATGAATAGGGTTAGTCAAGGTTGTGGATAAGCTTAATGTTGTGTAATAGCAATAAATAAGCTTCATACGACCTTTTCGTGCCTCAAGGTCGAACGAAGCTTATTTATTGCCCTTGAATGGACAGATTCCAAGGCAGCATTAATTGAACTCGCTTATGCGATCCAGTCCGAAGGTTCCCCTTAATCATGGCAACATAAATATTAAATCTGTAATGCATTCATTTGAAAAGCTATTTTAAATTCAACTAGGTAATTATTACGGAGTGTTGCAGCAAAATATTAGATTACATAAAGAGAATAGGACAACTTATCCTGGATCAATTGAAGGAGTGCTTCGTAAGAAGGATGGATGATAGTGATGAAAATCCAAGGTTCTTGTGAATTGTATATTTAGTTTAAATCCCTAGTTTGTTGTTTGATTGTAAAGTTTTCTATTTTAATTTTAGGGGGTACAGACGAAGGATGGCATAGGTGTGCTCAATGATTTTTTCTTATCTCTTTTAACTTATATAAAAAGTTTCTGGGTATCCAACCATATTTTACTACTTCTTTTTGCGCATTGTATTTGACAACAAAGATATAATCTAAATAGACCCTTACAAGATAGACCTCTTCGCCTTTTTTAACCCGCTTCATCTTTTTATTTGCATGTATTTTTTCCGGAATAGTAATTAATTGTAAATGCGTATCTTGTTTTACTTGTGCAATATAATTAACAGTGCGAGCGTTGGCTATTGTGGAATTGTAGTAGTATTTTTTATCAATTGTAAAATCTAAAGGGATATTATCTACCTTTTGAAGACAGACGTCTACAAGACCCTGCTCAGCTCCCGAAAGCGCTCTTGCAGGTGAGGCAACCATTTTATTTTCTAAAAATTTAAACGATATAACTGTCACTGAGCCATTCCCTTGCGGTGGAGGAGGTGTATTTACGATATTAAACAGGAAGTTCGGGCGAGATTTTAGTCCCAAAATTATGCCGTTCAATATTTCATGATCCGTCATTTGATTTCTGGTTCCCCACCATTCTTTTTTACCGTTATGGACTATAAGCCTTCCAATACCTTCAAAAACGGAGTAATTAAAAGAACCTTTTTTATCTTTTAAAGTAGTTAGAAAATCGTAGTCGGTAAAGTTGGTAAATGCAAAGATGCTATCGTTTAAAAAATAAATCCGATAATACTGTGTATTTGATCCGTATCTGTCCTTAACTATACCCTTGTATGTACCATTTTTACTGCTAAGGTCAGGAGTGCCTTTGACAGCAAAAGGCTGGGCGCTTGCATTGGTTAAAAAAATGAAATGCATATAGAATATAGAAATTTTACATATTTCATATTGTCATTTTATGGTGTGCAGGTTGATGATACACCCGCTGGAGGGTTTCGGAAAAGGGAAGCGAAGGAATTATTACCCTGGGCCCCAAAACTGAAATTCGCCATACCGTTATTATTTATTGCATCTTGTATTTCTTATTGGGTAGGTGGTACTACTCCATCATTGTTTAGATCAAGTGTATAAGTAGGGTTAATTTCACCATCGTTGGTAGTATTAACACTACCATGTGCTATCATAATATTCACTTTGTTCAAAACATCAACACCAGTTTTGGTAATACCTGAGTTAGCCCCAAATACTTCTAATGCAAAATGATGGGACATTTCTCCTAAATGAGGAATTGTTCCACTGCTATCTCCAACAACACCGTATAACGTCTGACCGTAATTTGCACTATTAGGATCATTGTTGGTCACTGCTACATAATCTCCCATCTGTACTTCCATAGATATTTTCTGCGTCGAACTTAATGTAAGATAATTTGTTCTACTTGCATCTAAATTATTGTCTTGTCCTGACAAGCCTGTCTTAAGTGATTTGGGGTAATATCCTGTTGCTGGATCTTGAGCTACGTATGGATCGATCGTTGCTTCAGTCGGATCGCCATTATTATCTATTGCTACACTTAAATTATAGGCAGCGAAATTATTTGGTCCGACAATTTGATATAATGCCGCGTTAGCGCCAGAATACACTGCATAACAACTTTTTAAGGTATAATTATAATTGGTGACGGAGGAACATGTAGTAAATAATAATAATCATCATCTAATTGGCTCATAAAATCTAAATAGTCGGAAAGTATCATTTGACTGTAGGCACAATATAGTCGCCGGAACTTGGGTTAAGTTGTGCTGTAACTGTTGAAGCTCCGGCAGCAAATGATGAGATTTTACAAGAATATCATATTGTCATGAATGTAATAACTTTGTTTTTGACAATATGCCATTTTAGCGAGATCTTAACCATATATAAAAAGATTATTCGATAATGATATATACCTAAATTATCTGGTGTGACTATAATTTTACATTAAACACTTAAAAGTAGAGCACCCTCGCTATCGAAAAGTTGTGTATTATAATTTGCTGATCACATCGATGAGGTGTGATTATTATTAATGAACAAAATATTTCGAAAGAATTGCATTGATAGTCTAATCTTAGGTTCGTATGAAGCGTTTTTGGAAATAGCAGCATAATAAAATTGCTTTCGGGAGGTTGGGTGATTTCGCGTGTTTTAAATATTTTTAGAATTTACCATTTATGTTGCGTTTTACTGATCAAAATTATGCTACATATAAAGTATACGTTATTAAATAGTTGCATAATATGAAAATATTTCAACCTGAATTTTATACCTTCTTAGCGAAAGAATATGTCATTCATATTAAATTAGTTTGTGTGTTAACATTTGGAAGTGTTGTTTTAATAAAATGCAAAAACTAACAAAAAATTACTGTTCATTTTTAAAACAAAATGAAGGAATAAAAACTTGCGCAAACGTTTGATATAATTGATATACAGTTACTTGTTGTTTTTTAGTTGTATGCCCCCCTTTTTTTTACTGATAAAACCGCTTTCTTTGTTTAACATTTAATAGGCGAAACAATAGATATACCTTAACGTTTGTTTTCGGCTCAAAAATGGAATAAAAATGAGTTTTTACTAGACATTGATCAGACTAAACTGGGGAGGCCAGAAGAATCTTAAAAGGCGAAAACTGAAACTTGTTTAAAATATTCTGAGAATTTTCATTATTCAAAGTTCTTGAACAGATGATAAAAAAAACGTATACATTTATAATGAACATGAGAAACCGTAAGCTGCTAATAGTGCTTTTTGCACTTGCATGTCAGGCGCAACTCTTTGGCCAGGATTCCACACACAGATCAAAGGCACTTGACATGTTCAATAATATTAAGGATTCTGCTTCAGGTAATGTGGATTCGTTGATGAATCTGACTAACCAGTCCAATATTGTCAATGAACTTGCAGGCTCAAATCCCAACAGAGCAAAAGTTGATACCAACATTATCAATCGTCTGGATTACGTCTCCTTACAGCAGATGGTAAAAGGTAATGCGGTAGGGGTTTTTGTAGCAGAACCTAACGGCGAACCCGGATCAGAACAATATATGTTTGTTCATGGGTTGAAGGGCCCGATGTTGTCAAAGAAAGATCTATATGAGCAACAACCGGTCGTTTTCTTAAACGGTGTTCCGTTAATTCAGAATAGCACAATGCCTCTTGATATTCAGAGCACGGATTTTAATATGGTGGGGCCTGCGACCAATCTGCTAGCGACATTGAATCCTAACGATATCGAAAGTATAGAAGTTTTGAAAGACCCTGCTACCTTAGCTAAGTTGGGACCGATAGCCGCAAATGGTGCCATTTGGATCAAAACAAAGAGTGCAAAATCTGGGGCCAAACAGATTTCCATTGATGGTTATTTTGGAATGACACAATCGCCTAAGGTAACCCCGGTGAATGCTGCATATGAAAATGCTTTCAGGCAACCTTTTTATGATAAATATGCAAGTGCTGCAGATTTAATCAATTATCCCGTCTATCTTAAGGATTCTACAGACCAGGAGTATTACGGAACAGCTGATTGGACGGATTTATACTTTAAAAATAAACCTTTCTATGCCGTAAATATGAGTCTTACTGGTGGGTCAGAAAGAGCGAATTTTCGGTTTCAAGTAAATAATACACGATCTGTTTCGGGCCAGGATGGCGCTGCGCTAGATCGTTACGGCTTAGCGTTTTTCATAAATATGTCTCCGCTTACCTGGTTGACTGTTTCTAGTATGATTAATGCAAATAGATTGGACCGCGACAGAAACCGCAATATCAGAGATCGACTTGCGGAAATCCGGTATACCCCGGATTTGAGTAATCCATTACCTCCTAGTTATAATGTATATAGTCAATATATTCATGAATTTGACGAAGCGATCGACGATAATAAAGTCAATAGTCTTCAGGGATATTTTTCAGTGGGGGCCAAAATTTCGGGATTTAGTTTCCTGTCCAAGCTTTCTGTGGATTACAATGAGTCTTTAAGGGATGCATTTTGGCCTTCTGAGCTCTTAAGTGGTAATAATTTTGTTTCTTATTACTTTGGTTATAATCAAAGATTAATGGTATCCAATACGGCATCTTATGAATTTAAATTGGATGATGTAAATAAAATTGATTTTGAGGCAGGGCAGTCATATCAGGCAGATATCAATAAATATGATTATGCCTTTGGGTATAATACACCTAATGATTTTATTAAGTTCAGAACAACAAAAACCAATGATGCCGGAGACTATGTGAGTATTTTTAATATGCAGTATTTTCCTTTCTTCGGAAAATTGAATCAAAGGTTAGCTTCTTTTTATGGTCAGGTGAATTACAGTTATAAAGATTATCTGAAACTGACCGGTGTACTTAGAAGAGATGGTTCGTCCAATGTACAACAAGACCAAAGATGGATTTCATCTCCCATCGTGAATTTATCATGGGATGTATTAAAAAGTGTTATGCAGAAATCGAAAGTTCTGAACAATTTTGAATTACGCGCATCCTATGGAACTTTTGGCTCTTTATTTAATACAGATATTTATAGTAAGGGCCCGAGATATGTGACAGATGCTTCATGGCCTGCAGATCCTGCCATAGGCTCATATGTTGGAATTGCTGCGTCTTCCAGACCATACACCAGTGGTTGGGCGGGATATGGAATAGGTTGGCAGAAATCTGAGAAAATGAATCTGGGCGCAGATCTTGGATTTATGCAAAACAGGTTACAGTTCTCTTTGGATCTATATAATGAAAATAATAAAAACCGATTGTTACCAGTTCCGGTTCCTCAGGAGTTAGGATATACAGTAGCTTACAAAAGCGGGATGACTGTTAATAATAAAGGGGTAGATCTTAGTGTAAGAGGTCGGATTTTTACCTCTGAAAAACAGGATCGTTTTGCATGGACAACGAATTTTAATCTAAGTCTGAATAAAAATAAAATAACGGCGCTTCCCGACGGCTTACAATCGGTAGTAATCGGAGATCAGAAATTTGAAGTAGGTCAGTCTGCGGATGCGTTCTGGGTATACAAAAATGAGGGTATCTATACAGATCTGGCCCAAATACCGGTAAGCAATCAGACTGGATTACGGCAATCATTTAATGGCTTGTTGTTAAATTCTGGAGATCCTGAATGGGCTGATCTTAATGGGGATAATGATATTAGTATTGCAGATAAAGTACTTACTGGCCATTATTTACCGACGGTTACAGGTGGTTTTGGCAACGATTTTAATTATGAAGGGTTTAGCCTGAGCTTCCAGTTCTATTTTGCATTAGGCCAGAAATTACTCAATCAGCAAATATCTAACAGACTAAATTTTATTAATACAGAAGGCAGTCGTGACCTGAACACTGTGAAAGAGATCACTTATTGGCAAAAAATATTTGACGCTAGCGAGTATCCGATGTATAACCCATGGAGCAATGTGGTCCCATATCAAGTGGATCAGGATTTATTTCTGGAAAATGCTTCATTCATAAAATTAAGATCCCTTACCATTGGCTATGATCTAACTTATGGTAATAATGAAAGAAGGAAAAAGGCATTTCGCAGTGCTCAATTGTATTTATCTGCTACCAACCTATTTACTATCAGTCCTTTTAAACATGGAGACCCAGAATTGGTAGATTATCAGGGTTATTATAGAGGATATAACCAAATGTTGCCAAAGACTTATACCATTGGTTTACGTATTGACCTGTAACTAATTTGAAATCGAGTTAACTTTTATACAATGAGATCTATAAAAATATTATTATCCACCTGTCTGTTATTGTTAATTGCAGCTTCCTGTAATAAAAAGCTGGATGTAGATACGAATGCAATGGCTAATGAAGACACAGAGTGGAAGTCACTTGATGATACCAGAAGTAATCTGATAGGGGTATATGCTCTATTTAGGGCTGCGCTAGCTACCAATAATGATTACTGGATGTGGGGTGAATTACGTAATGGAGATTTTGTATCTACAACTAGAGCTGACTTGAAAGCAGTAATTGATGGAGATCTGAATGCATCTTATGCCACTCTTGATGAGATGAAAAGCTGGAGAAGGTTTTTTGCGGTAATTAACGCAGCCAATCTTTTTATCGAAAGGTCCTCAGAGGCGCTAGTTGACCCTCGTTATACGACGCTTAATCATGATGTGGATGTGGCACAGGTTAGAGCGCTCAGAGCTTGGGCATATTTTATGATTGTCCGTATTTGGGGGACGTGCCCTTTATAACGAATTCCTATGATGGCCAATTTCCAGCTATTGGAAAAAGTGATAAGTCCGTCATTCTGGCTTATTGCGAAAAGGAATTAATTGCTGCGGCCGATATTTTGCCTTTTCAATATGGAGTGCTTGATGACCCTATTTTGCCGGGTTTATATTATACTTATGGTTTAAGCCGTTTTGAAAACACGTTGATTTCCAGAAATGCTGCTTACGCATTATTAGCGCATGTAGCTGCCTGGCAGGGACATTATGCAGATGTTGATGTGTACGCTCAATATGTACTAGATAATTATTCCAATTCTAACATGTATTATCTGTCAACGGATGATCTTACGGATCCAGCAGGTGTTTTTTATGCACGTGGTGATTATAATCAGCTTTTAGGATTCAATTTTGTTTACGGACACGGCGAAACCGGTACAAGCGGGGAAGGTCATTTAGAATCCTGGACACTTGCTGCGCCATTGATTACAAAACCTAAACCTGATATATATGTTCCGGTAAATATTATCAATGCCACTTTTACAGACAGGATGGATCAGCGCTTTGGTATTGATACTTTAAATGGGTTACCTAGAACTGCCTATTTTACTAATTATAATGCGGAAATCCCTATTTTCTCAAAAATAAAAGTATTGGGAGATGGTGGTACAGATGGTCAATTTGCTGTCTATAGCTCAGCAATTATCTTTTCTCGCCTAGAAGAAATTACTCTACTTAAAGCGGAAGCTGATGCTGTATTAAATAAAATTAATGGCGTAAATGGGGCACTTGCTATGTTGAACCTGATTCGTAATAAGAGGGGGGAATCTAGCTATAATGCCACAGTAGATGGTACTCTTATTGACGCAATTTTTGCCGAAAGAAGGAGAGAATTAATGGGTGAAGGATGGAGATGGTATGATCAGGTGAGATATAATAAAATTACCAAAAAGGATCCTGTAATTACCAAATTAATTGAACAGGGTGGGATCTATTGGCCAATTGCCGCTTCCGTTTTGGCTGCCAATACAAATATTCAGCAAAATGCATATTGGAATAATAAATAATAAAAATAACTATAGCTCAAATAAATAATGGTAAAGATGAAAAAAATGGAGCGAAACATACTAAAAAGGAGGTATTGGCTGTTTTTTGTTGCCGTACTCATAACAATGGCGGTGAGCTGTTCCAAAAGTCATGAAGGTCCCTATTACAACTATCAGAATAAAAATGCTGTTTACGAAGGTAATACCTACGAGTTTTTACAGTCGCAAAATGGACTTTTCGATTCTTTGCTTTTGGTAATTGACAGGGTGCCTGATTTAATGGATACCATAAAAAATTATGATATTACATTATTTGCGCCTAATAACCAGTGCTTCACAAATGCCCTTAATAATTTAAATGAACTGCGGGCAACCCAGCATAAAATGCCATTATCGCTAAAGAATATTGATCTGGTGGAACTGGATACTTTGCTTTGCCGCTATGTCATACCTGGAAATTATGTGACGGATTCTTTAGTAGAATTTTCGGACGGTATATCTGTTAGCAGTCTGAGGTATGACTACAAAATGCATTTGAGGTATAACCGACAGGATGCAAATGGATATCAAAATGGCGGACCTCAGGAAATTGAATTCAGTGATCCTAAGAATTCCATATTTGAAAGATATTGGGTGACTACTTACACAACATCTGTCAATGTGCATACAAATAATGGGTTAGTACATTTATTATCCGGAGGTCATGAATTTGGCTTTGGTGAGTTTTCCGGAAGAATGAATAAATAATAGTTTATGACCAATTTTAATAGATTGAAAGATCCATTTCATAAATCTACTCTGATGAGAAAAAGATTCAAATTACCATTAACGGTGATTGCCTTTGCGGCGTTGTTGATGTCCTCTTGCGATAAATTGTTACCTGATGAACGGGAGTCAGTAGCGAAAAATTCAAGTTTTACCCAGGATGTTTATACACCTACACTTGGGAGAGCGACATTGTATAATACGTTTAATGTCGGCAATTCAACGCAACCTTTGACATTCAAAATAATTAACCCCAGGACTTATTCAGGGGAAGCTGCACCTGAACTCACTGATGTTTTTCCTGTTAAGGTTTGGAAGGAAGCATACACAGGCGATGAAACATCTTTTGAGGAAATTGAAAAGAAAAGAGGTACTGAAATGCATCACCTCTTTGAGATCAGAGAACATTCCGGACAATTTGTTATGTGGCCGGAAGCAAAATCGAGTTTTGTGCATGCTCAACCTGATTCCGGGTACATATTTGATGTGGAAATGTCGAATTCCGGTGGAAGGAGGTATTTTAGAAATATGCGGCTGAAGCCCTATAGAGAGATTCCTGTAGAACCGACAACACAAAGCCCCGTAACTGGACAGACAACATATGTAGGAACCGGTCCTACCAGCTGGAGCAATATATTTGGAGAGCGTTCAGGCCAGTTAATTTATAATATCGGAGTAGTCTTTCATAAAATAAGTGATGAAGGGCATTCATTGAGTTTTCAGTTTTATGATACCCTGCAAAATCCGATTAATCCCAAAAAATTCAATCTGACTGATTGGGCGCATCTGGTTCATGGATTTGATATGCAGATGACGGATACGGCAGTTACTTATCAGGTAGCTTACCCGATTCCATTGACCAATTTGGAGACTAAATATACGACGACGGATGGCTTAAAAGCACATGTCGCCTTTAGTTATGACAGAATGGGTTTCGGAGATAGAAGGGTAGTGGCAGACCTGCAACTGAATTTTGCGATATATGAACCCGGCCAATGGCAAATTAAATTCTTGTTTTTGGATGATAACCCGAATTTCGACGACGAGTAGGTATAGTCGCTATCGTTGGATGATTTAGAAAATTATATTACTTTATTAATATACAAAAGTTTAGCTATGAGGCATGTGTTTGCTGTTTTATTAACTTTTATAATGTGCTTTGGCATACGGACGTCATTTGGTCAGGCCAATGTAAGCTGTTCGGGTATTGTCATCGACAAAGTTACCAATGCGCCAATGGTTGGGGTTTCTATCCTGATCCAGAAAACGAAAAAAGTGATTGGTAGAACTGACGATCATGGTAAGTTTAGTGTTGAAGTACCTGAAGGGACAAAATTGACTTTTTCTTATGTGAATTATACGAATTCGATAGCTGAGGCGTCCAAAGATTTTATGGAGATCAGTATGACGCTTAAGGATGACAGTGATTTAAAAGATGTAGCTGTTGTCGGATTTAGAAAAGTGTCCAGAGAAGCGAATACAGGTTCTTCCGTTATCATTTCAGGAAAAGATTTGCAGGATGTTCCGGCTGCGAGTGTAGCGGACCTATTGCAGGGTAAAGTTGCGGGTCTGAATATTCAGAACAATAATGGATCTCCTGGGACAAGAGGCTCTATCTTTTTACGCGGTGTTTCAAATATTTCTGTAACCGGCTCTGGTTCTAGCGGGTATTTAACGCCGACTTCGCCCTTATTCGTTATCGATGGAGTACCAGTGGATATGAATTCCGAATATCAGTACGGCTTTAACCAAGGTGGACCAGGTATCAGTCCTTTGTCCCTTATACCTGTGGAAGATATCGAAAAGGTTGAAGTCTTAAAAGATGCGGCTGCCACTGCACTTTGGGGCTCAAGAGGTGCATATGGTGTGATTTTAGTTACTACAAAAAGAGGCCAGTCAGAAGTACCCATTGTAGCTTATTCGGGCCAGTTTTATTACAGTGATATCCCTAAATTGCGTGATGTGATCGGAGGTAAAGAGGAACGCTTAATCAGAATACAACAATTATTGGCTTATGATACCTCTTATGCACATGCTTTATCAGAGATTAATTCGCATCCATATTTGTCCGACAGTTTGAACGCTTATTACAATAACTCTACGAACTGGCAAGCCGTATTTTTTAAGCCCACTTACAACTATTCTCATAATATAAATATCAGCGGAGGTAGCCAAAAATTCAATTATAAGGTCAATATGGGTATTTATGATCAAAAAGGAATCGTTGAAAATACGGGGCTTACCAGGTATAGTTTAAATATGAATACGAGATATCAGCCCTCCGAAAAGTTTATTTTGACAGCTGCCATTAATTCTGGTTTGGCACAAAAGCGTAATGGTAGCGGTAACAGCCTGATTCAGGATGGAGTCGCTTCAGGAACAAATGCTTCTTCATTATTACCTGCTCCTTCTCAGTATTCTGCGAACAATGAAGCTTTGGCGAGTATTTCAGTAAGAGATGATAATAAAACGATCCAACTTCAGCCGAGTATTAATATTCAATGGACACCTGTGAATGGATTGCAATTCCAAACAGAAGCTAACTATAATTTTAATACTGGAATTAGTGACAATTTTAAACCCTCCATCATTAATGATGGGAATGGTTTAACTACATCATTCCATAGTCGTACTAATTCCCTGTATAATAGAAACTCCGTAAATTTTATTAAGAGTATCGAAAAGGATGGAGAGGGTGTGCATAATTTTACGGTTTTCGCATTTAATGAAATTCAACAGAATACTTACCGAGCAGATCAGTCTCAACTTACTGGCTCAGCCAATGATTATCTGACTGGCCCCAACGGATATAACTGGTATGCCAGTGTGGCGGGGACTTTTGATAATGCTACAGAGACGAGGAATATAGCATATGGAGGCGCGTTTAGTTATAATTATAAATTGCGCTATGTGGTTGATTTTCAATATAGAGTGGATGCAACTTCAACCAATGGGCCTAATATTGGATCTAAAAAGAGCCCAAATATTAGTGCCAGATGGAATATGCAGAATGAAAAATGGACAAAAAACTGGAAATGGATGAATGAGAGTTCATTAAGATTCAGCTATGGTACTACGCTTGTACCAACTGGTACTATTTTTGATGTGTATGGAAAATTTGATCCTGGAAGCAATTATAATGGTCAGCAGACCATTGTTTCAGACTTCTCCAATGCGCCAAATGTCAATTTTAAATCATATACCAATACCTCCTTCGATTTAGGGTATGAAGGGACTTTCTTTAATAACAGGTTGAGTTTAATGTATGATTTCTATTATATCTCCAAAGATAATCAGACCTATGCAAATACATTGGCTAATACAACAGGTTATGCTCAGATTACGACCAATGATGTTTCTCTGGTGAGTTATGGGAATGAATTTACATTGTCCTTCAGATCTGCCCCGAGTAGTGATGAGAATAAATTGAGCTGGAATATTTCTGCTAACGCGGCACTTAATAAGAACGTGCTGACTAAGTTGCCGGATAATGCCAGGCAATTAATTAAAAACGATGCATCTACAGGTTATTTCCCTGTTTTGTACCGAGTAGGTAATAACCCTTTACAGACAATGGTATATAATACGGTAGGCGTTTATCCGACTAATTCGGCTGTGATAGTTGATCCTTTAACTGGAAGGCCAATTCAGGTGGGAGTGGGCACGAATGTATTTCTGGGTGCTGGTGATCCAAGATGGACTGATTTAAATGGGGATTATATCATTGATGAAAATGATCTATTAGTGTTGGGGAATCCAATGCCGAAGGTAACAGGCGGTTTGACTTTTTATATGAAATATAAACAATGGTCATTAAATACGAATGTTTCGGCTACATTATTCAGAGACGTGATCAATACATCTCTTGCAGGCAAATTTGCGCATTTTAAAGATCCTTTATTTACTGGTTCAAATAGTACGCTTGCCAATAATGGCGTGTTGGTGCCAATTGATCAGTATAATTACTGGAAGGCGGATGGAGACAATGCAAATTATCCAAATCCATTTGACTATATAAATTCTACTATTAATCCGTATAGATTTAATCAGACATTATTTTTTGAAGATGGTTCTTATTGGAAATTAAACAATATTACAATCTCCTATACTGTGGACAGGAAATGGAGTCAGAAATATGGAATCAGTTCTGCCAGGATTTATCTGACTGGTGCCAATCTGTTAATCTTATCTCCATATTCAGGTAGTAGCCCGGAAAATGTAACAGATCTTGGCTTTGATAATGCAAATGGGTATCCGAACGCTAAGAATTATGTGATCGGGGTAAATATTCAATTTTAGGTGTAGATAATATAAAAATATTCGAGCAGTAAAAAGTAATTTATATGAAAAGTTTAAATAAGCTCATTTGGATTGCGGTTATCTCTACAGGTCTGATGTTCTGTGGAGGGTGCAAGAAGTTCCTGAATGTTGATCCAATCAGTGCCTTATCTGGTAATAACTTCTGGAAAACCCAATCTGACTTTGATAATTATATGGCTGGCATTTATAACCAGTTTCGTACAATGACTATGATGGATTATGGCGGAACCTATACGCAATTTTTTCCAGCTATAGGCGATTTTAGGTGTGCGCCTTTTGTTGGTGTAAATACTTCCAATCGTAATTATATTAATCAGTTCGCTAATAATGATTTATTGGGTGCAATTAATTCTACAACCAACTGGGTTGGTACTTATGCAAAAATTACGGATTGGACCAGATTTTTTCAAATCATCTCCTCTTGTAATATTTTGGTAGACGAAATTGAAAAACAGGATGGTGTTTTGACGGCGAGACTCGCTGGACAGTATAAAGGGGAGGCGGTTTTTATGAGAAATCTATGCTATTTTTATATGGCAAGGCTATATGGCGATATCCCTTATTATACTGAACCATATAAAACAGATGCTTCTAGCAGAGAAAATATGGTTACTGTGCTAAACAAGTGCCTTGTTGACATGAGTACTGCAGTAGATGGCTTGCCCTGGACTTACGATGATCCTTCGAAAAGGGGTGTGCGTGCTATGAAGGGGTCCGCTTTAGATCTGATGATGAATATTAATATGTGGTGTGCCGGTTTTGATGAAGATAATAAAGTTAAATATTGGCAGCAGACAGATTCACTGGGTAACGTATTGCTTAGTGATAATGGAGGAGCCTATGAACTGCTTCCTATGGATAGATTTCATGAGGTGTTTGAAGGAAATTCAAAAGAAGGTTTATTTGAAATTTCGCAGAGCCTGAATAAAGGAGAGGTGTTTGGCCTTTTTGCGACATTTACAGATAACATGTTACACTACCCACATAAACAAAATGGTAGTTCACAAAGTTATTTGATGATTACGGATAAATACCTGACTAAATTATTTCCTGAAGACAAACCGGATCTGCGCAGAAAGCTTTTGTTTACAGGAACGAATACGAATTTTAATTTAGAGTACCTGAAATTTAGTAATATCTATGCGGAGGAAGGGGAAGATGTGAATCCTGATGATAACCAGATTATTTTTCGCCTCCCAGATGCTATTTTACTCAGAGCTGAGGCGTGCGCCAATCTGGGGAAAAATGATGAAGCGATTCGCTTATTAGATATAGTTAGAGACAGGGCCGGCGCAACTGACTATGTTGAAGGAGAAACGCCAAATGAAGATTTGTCCGATGCCATATTTTATGAAAGATGGAAGGAACTATTTGGAGAAGGATATTATTTCTTCGATATGGTAAGAACCAAAAGAATCTTAGATGCCAAGGTTTGCCCGCATCCGATGTCTGCAGAAGCTTTTGCAAATGGAGCCTGGACCTGGCCCATCAGCACAAAAGCATTGGATAAAAATCCAAATATGCGACTCAATGATTATTGGAGATAAAAATGTGTGTTTGATCATTTTAAATAGCATTCAAATTATTATAAAAGAAAGTAAAATGGGAATTAAGAAATTTATAGGCTGGGCGGGGATGTTGTTCTTGGGGGTACTAACATTTGGCGCCTGCCATAAGGATAGCTATTATATCGATACTGGCCTTCATAAAGCCGAATATAAAGGAACAGTAATGGATTATCTGGAGCAGAACCAATACCACTTGTTTGATTCTTTATGCAAGGTAATCCGGTTGGCGGGAATGGAGGATATATTCCAGAATGATTCTATAACATTTTTTGCCCCTGCAGATACCTGTATTCTGTCAAGTGTTTTCTACCTGAATCAGCAATTGTTGTTAAAAGGAAAGGATACAATTACCAGTTTAGAACAACTGCCTGGCAGTTTCTGGAAAAAGGAATTATCATTGTATATTTTTAAAGGTGTGCACCGCTTAAAGGACTATCCCCAGATTGATCCACTTGCAATGCAGGTCTATGGAGGGCAATACTACTCTTCTTATGGTGGTAAAGTAATGAATATCGGTGTGTATTTTAATGATGTGAATGGGGTAAAATATGCAGGTTACAGACAATTAATGCTTGGCTATTTCTCAGGTGAGACTCCTCCGGCATTTCTCCCATATTTGATTCCGGTCGCTTCTTCGGATATTAATCCTTATAACGGTATTGTACATGTGCTTCAATATACTCAGACTGTAATGTATCTGGATCCTGATTCTGACGAAACCAATCAAATTATTTTACCGGTCTATTTTGGATTCCAGCCTTATGAATTTGTACAGGACGCTTTGGCTGCGGGTATCGATTACAGTAAATAAAAATTAATTGAGTAACCAAACTACTTAAAAAGAATTAAATAATGAATAAAGTTGCTTTCAAATATTATTATCTGCTGGTTTTCTTTTTTGCCGGGCTATTGCTTTTTAGTTGCAACAAAGAATCGAATCTAGGTTCTGGGCCATATTTTGATGCACCTCAAACTGCGGTCAAATTCTTTGGGAAAAAGCCGAATCCAGTTGATGGAAAAGCGGGAGACAAAGTGACCTTTGAGGTAATCGGACTGGATAAATTAAAAGATTATAAATTCTTTATTAACCAGATTCAGGCTGAGATTGTTAATGTGACCGACAGTCTGGCTACAGTAATTATTCCAGAAGGGACCTCTTCCGGTCCTGCAGCAGTACTAACTACAGACGGGCAGTATTTTTATGGTCCGATTTTGAAAATTGATGGTAAAGTTTCAGCGGACGCAACTTTTAAAGTTGGAAGTGGAACCAATGGACCAATTTATACGGCTTATTATAACAGTGCAGGTAATGGAATGTTCCTGTTGGGTGGTAGCTTTACTGATTTTAACAGCAAGAGTGCTACTCAGAAAATTAATGGAATAGTGAAATTGTCTTCCGATGGATCCTTTCTTGATTATGATGCGGGCAAAGGTGCCTATGGAGGACTTATTAGCACAATTCTTCCCTTAGCTGGACAATATTACATTGGAGGGATTATGTCGACTTATGGTGATTATACTGTGGATGGCATCACTAGGATCAATGACGATTGCTCATTGGATGTAGGTATTGATACATTAATAAACCCTAATTCAGAGTTAAAGCCCGAAGATGATACAGTTATGGCGCCTAAACTGAATGCTTATTTGAGTGGTAATGTGGTCAAATTATTTGAGGATGCCAATCATAATATTATTTCTGTTGGGAATATTACCCAGTATTACAGCTATTATTATCAAGGATCGCAGAAGAATAATTATTACATTGACCGCACGGTAATGTACAATTTTGTGAAGATTGACGATACAGGAGCCATGGATTCCACCTATAACTTCGATCCGGTTTTAGGCTATGGCCCAAGACAACTGAATGGTAATATTTCTGATGCAATTCAGTTGCCTGATGGCAAAATTATATTTGTGGGCTCCTTTACTAAATTTGGCACTGCCAGTGCACCAAAAATTGGCGCCCTTACGGATGATGGTGCACTGGATCCTACCTTTGCAGCAGCTATTGGTTCCGGTGCTGATGGGGATGTGTATAGAATAACTTACAATAAAACGACTGGTCATATATTGTTGACAGGTGATTTTACACATTTTGATGGGCATCAGGCCAATGGAATTGTTATGTTGAATGCCGATGGTACTTATAACGGGGACTTTAAATTAAAATCCTATTCCGGTGGTTCACCTAATTATGCTGGTCAATTAGACAATGGAATGATCCTGGTCTCTGGTACTTTTAGCAATTATGACAATACTGTTCGTCAAGGGTTTATGATTTTGAATGCAGATGGGACCTTGGCTGAAGGGTATAATAATACCGGGGCATTCACAGGGGCGATCACAGGCCATGTGGAGACCAGTGCACACAGCGTAGTTATTTATGGGTTAATTTCTCTTTTCGACAATGTTAAGGTCGGGAATATTGTAAAAATTGCTTTTGATTAATTTAAAATTAGGTTGATAGTCATGACGATACATAAAAATATACAAAATTTGATGGGGATGACTGGTAAGTTGTTTTTAACGGCTTGCGTGATGGCCACCTTCGCCTGTAATAAGACGGTCGTAAATGATCTTCCGTCATCCTATCCTCCAGATGGAAATGGAATACAGGGGCAGGGGCGTAAAGTACTGTATTTGATACTTGATGGTGCAGAAGGAAAACAAATCGATACTTTGTCTCCTCCAAATATCACTTCTTTGCTGAAGACGTCTGTTTATACGTGGATAGGCATGAGCGGAGCAAATAATAAAGATACTGTATTGCCGGGTGCCTGGGCTTCCATGATGACTGGATATAACTCGGACTTAACTAAGGTAGAACAGAATTTTGATACGGCAAATCTGAAAGAGTATCCTTCAATCACCACCAGGTTAAAGAATATTGCACCCGATATTAGGACTGCGGGCTATGCATCTTCAAAAATGTTTAATCAATATTTATTGAAGGATGCTTCCGAAAATAAACTTACTGAAAATGATGACGCTGCTGTTTCCGCCAATGTTATTGACAACCTGAAAAATGATTCGGCAAGGTTGATTATTGGACAGTTTCATTCTATTGCGAAGGCCGGTGACCAGTTCGGCTACAGGTTTAATATTCCTGAATATGCTAGTGCTGTTAAAACGGTGGATGGTTATATAGGTAAAATATTGGAAGCGCTGAAAGCAAGACCCAATTATGCCAATGAAAACTGGTTGATAGTGGTTGCCTCTAATGAAAATGGGCTGATCGATAAAAATAATAACGGAGACAGTACTTCAGCATATAATGATACCAGAAGGAACAGTTTTATTATTTATAATAATCCCCGTTTTGTGGCTGAAAACATTGGCAGAGACGGTACACCTTCCACTAAAGGTCTTTCGGCCTATAATGATTCAACGTTGTTATTGACAGGTACAGGATCCACCGGGGTAAATATTAATGTGCCCGATGATAAACATGTTTATGATTTGCGTAGTGGCGATAGTGCGACCATTGCTTTTAAATTTAAATATGTAAAAACAGGTGTTACTGGATCTGAATATTTTATGAATATAGTAGGAATGGCTACCGGTTTTTATTCCAATGGGAATGCCTGGTCCTTCTGGCGTAATGGAAATGGGTTTATATTTTATATTTCGGACAGTAAAGGCAGATATTATAACATCGGTATGAATGCTCAGGTTAATGACAATAACTGGCACACCCTTTCTGCCACCGTTGCCTGGCCAAAAGGGAGTAATAAGGTGCATGTTAATTTATATTTTGATGGATTAATCGATATTAGTGACAGAACCGTGCAGCTGGACGCAGATATGACGTCGGGGAAACCGCTTGTTATTGGGCATATGCCCCAAGGCCATAGTGTAGGTAATTATACGGATTTTTATGTAACGGATTTCAGGTACTGGAAAACCTTATTGCCTTACTCTATTATCACACAATATAATTGTAAAAATGAAATTCCGACCTCCAGTCCATATTACCAATATCTGGCAGCAGATTACAGAATAAATGAAGGGAATGGCGCTACGAAAATTAAAGATTATTCTGTAAATCAACAAGATGGAGATGTGCAAGATCCGAGTGCCCTTGCCAAGTGGTACACCTTTAATGAGGTCAGTAACAGTGTCTGTCCCTCTCCCGATCAGAACTTCTATAAAGCAACGCCTAACGGATTGGATATCCCTATACAGATTTATCAATGGTTAGGGTTGATTATTCAGCCTGATTGGAGCCTGGAAGGACAGTACTGGTCCAACGGTTATAATGATGTTCAGTTACCGGATAATTATTAATAGAATTAAGAAAGTCGATTTGAAAAAGGCCGGATCACTGATCCTGAAAACCAGGCCATCAAACAATAAAATATTTTGGGATGAAAAAAATACATTATTTATTTAGCCTTCTTTTAGTGCTTACCGGGCTTATGGTATTCTCTTTGAGTAGTTGCAAGAAGTATGGATTTGATGTGGCAGATGGTTATGGTACGGATACCTTACAGGAGAATATAACCATCGATACTTCTGATAGCCGTCCTGATTATAGTATGCTGGCAAAAGCGAGGATTTTTCCAGGACTGGTGGACGCTGCAGAGCCCCGGTTGGAAAATTATGCGGTGACGCTAAATTTAAATTATCTGAATGAAGCTTATAATAGACTTCGAATCAGTGTAATTCCTCAACCCATATTTAGTACCGGCATGTATGCAGGTCCCGGAGAGCCCGTGACAATCTTGGTGCCGGAAGGTGTAAAAGGATTAATCTGTCAAATCGGCATGTGGACGGATGATTTAACCGCGCAGTCCCCCAGGAGGAGAGAACCTATAATTTATAACCGCAAAATGTTGTTTCCGGGTATTAACCATGTAAGAAATCTATTTGGAGGGAATATCTACATAATGACCTCTTTCCCGATTAAGGATCCTGTAAAACTGACCTTCACGGGTGCCTGTAAAAGTCCAGATTTTGTGTTAGGTAAAACAGATGCAGCTACCTGGAAAAAGGAGATCCTTGAAAGTAAGGTGCCTTGGTTCGACTTTGTTTCTGAACATATTGATTTTACCTTACCGACGGCTAAGATGGTAAGCTGGTTACAAAACCATTCGGATGTTGATCCGATTAAAGAACTCCAGGCATGGAACGAAATAATTGAAAAGGATTATAATAATTGGGAAGGCCTCTCTGATACTGCATCTGATGACATTGATAAACCCATTAATTTACCCTGGCGCGTTGTTTTAGATATACAGCCTTCAGTTGGATACGGGCATAGCGGTTATCCTGTTGTGGCTCAGGATGATGGAGAGTGGTTTAGTGCAGCAATGATCGCTACTGATACAGTTTCTATCTGGGGAACGCTGCATGAAATCGGGCATAATAACCAGCAGGGTAATTATTGGAGCTGGAGTACACTTGGAGAAACCACCAATAATCTCTTTTCCATTAAAAGAGCACACCGGATCGGGATTAAAAATGTGGCTGCTTTACACCCGGCCCTACCTGGAGCTGCGGCCGATGGCCTCGCATACACCAGTCAGGACAATGCCGGAAAGGATTTTGATAAGGATGAATTGGTGGATAATCCGTTTACACGTATGATCCCTTTATGCAGTTGTTTGATAGGATTCACCGGTGGGATGGTAAAGATGATGGCTATGGTTTAATGCCTTACTTGTATTGGAGAGCAAGGCATGCCCAGCGTTATTCGCTGAATGATCTAGCCAAACATGACTTCTTATATGAAGCAGTCTGCGAATATACGCATCAGGATTATTTTAAATTTTTTCAGGCCTGGGGTATCAGTGTTTCTGCGCAAGCCAGAGAAGCGATGGGGTACAGTACCCCAGTAAATTAAAAACAGATATCTGGAACTATAATCCGCTGACAAAAACAGGAGGCAACAATGTTGTCGACTATAGTGTCCCAAGAACTGACTGGCTGGTTTATTTTGATTCTGAAGAAACGCAGGGTGAAGATGGTAAGGCGACTAATATTCTGGATGGCAATATCAATACTTTCTGGCATTCTCAGTGGTATGCCGCTTCACCACCTTATCCGCACTACCTGTTAATAGACATGACACAGGAGACCAGTGATCTGCATGGTATTTATTTTACCCTCAGACAAAATAATACCGGAACACAGCCTAAACATGTGGAAGTCTGGCTGGGGCCGGATAAGGATCATCTTACAAAATATACGGAAGCAGATTTGATAGGTCAGAATGCGCAACAGGCAGTGGCCTTTGCAACACCTCAAACTTTCCGTGTATTCAAACTTGTCTTTACCAGTGGACAGAATGCGAATGCAACCTATGCATCCATGGCGGAAATAAGCGTTTATTAGTTATCTTAAAAGAATGCTGGCAATGCCTGAAGTTTAAAGTATGCCGGCTTTAAAAATAAAAGAAAATAGGATAAATTTTAATATTATGGCAATGATTAAAAGATTGGGACTTTGCATGATGGTTATGACCCTATTGGGAAGTGCCTGTAAAAAATATGCAGATCCGCCTCCTTATTTTGAAGAGTATGGAGAGGATAGTGTCACCACACAACGCAAGGTGTTGATTATTTCTATAGATGGGTTAAGTGGTGCGCAGCTTGAAAAGGCAAACCTGCCTAATCTTCAAAAATTGACAGAAACAGCTAAGTATTCTTATGCACAGCTCAAAAACGTGAATAGTACAGATGCGGCTAGTTGGACGACTTTACTTACAGGTGTTGGTTTTGGTAAACATCAAATATATGATAGTACTTTTCAATATGTTCCCAGTGGCGATATCAGTGAGGGAGAAGACGAATCAACGCCTTATGTGCCCAATGTGATCAATTATATCCAGCAAACCAAACCGGGATATAAAACTGCACTTATTACACCTTGGCAGAATCTGGCTAAATATGTAGCTGTGGCAGACTATCCATATGCAGTAAATAATGATGCATCTGTAAAAGATTCTGCGGTTGCATTAATGCGTCTAAATACACTGGGAGTGATGTTTTTAGATTTTAATAGTGCTGAGCTTGCGGGTAACGCAGGTAAATATGATATTTCTGATGCCGGTTACAAAGGAGCGTTGGATAAAATTGATGGGTACATAGGTGAGGTGGTTACGGCGCTTAAGGCACGAGCGAATTATAATGCAGAAGACTGGCTGATAATGATTACTTCTCCAAGAGGGGAAGTGTTAATGAACCAGAACCAGGTTTTGTTATAGCCTCAAATGATAAATTAAAAAAGAAGAGCTACAGAAGCACGGTTTTAATACGGTTCATTTTTCAGGAACAGGAACTGCTGGTGTGTTGGCTTATGTTCCTGATGATAATGGCTTATATAATTTTGGGGCAGACCAGGACTTTTCATTCCAATTGCAGGTAAGTGTGGCTAGCAATGCCTCTTACCCGGGATTTTTTGGCAAAACTGATGGCCTTAGCGGATCTAGTCTTACAGGGTGGTTCCTGATGCAGGAAGGGGATCATTATAATGTGGAATTTGGAGGGACTAATAATGGAGGTAGCGGAAAAAATCAGATTTCAGTTCCGACACCCATCGTTGGTGGTAAATGGCATACAATTACTGTTAGCGTGAAGATGGAAGGAGGTAAGCGGACGGCTTATTGTTATACGGATGGCGTTTTTATCGTATCAAAGGATATAACTGGAAACAAAAATATTAATGCCAAGGCGCCTCTGTCCATGGGCTATGACGGGTCTTCGGGATCTGCTACGAATTTCCATGCAGCAGATATTGAAATATTTAATGTGGCGCTCGATGCAACGACTATTGCCGATAATATTAATTTGAAAGATATTACCAAACATCCTTATTATAACAATTTGATTGGTTACTGGCCGATTAACGAAGGTGGCGGAGGTCTTATAAACAATCAGGCTCCTGTTGGATACGATATGATGTTAGGCGGAAGTTTCGTATGGGACGGATTGGGAGCTGATGTTCCTGTTTCAATGACGGCCGATCCCTCGGAAGGTATTTCAGTGGTGCCAGTTACCGAGGATGTGGTGGCCAATATGTTTTACTGGCTTAAGGTTGAACCTGAGAGCTCTTGGGGACTTCAGGGACAGAATTGGCTGGTAAAATTTGAAAGGGAAATTTATGGATTATAATAATGATTAAACAATAATGCCAAAAAAGGCTCCTACTATCTTTAAATAGTTGGAGCCTTTTTTGCAATAAGACCTTATTTTGTGCACATTTAGCCCTTGTTTTAAACCTTTTAACGCGAAAGCCTTCCAAAAGGACTAAAACTTATCAACATTAACAAAATTCTTGTAAGGGTCTTGTTATTTTAGCGAAAATATTAATAATAATAAATATGAGTGTTTTATTGCAAATTGTAGCAGATACAACCGTTCAGGCCGTCCAGACTGGTCAGGAGGCAATGGCAAAGATCTCCGTTTGGGGCCTGCTGGGCAAAGGTGGCGTACTGATGTATCCGCTGTATTTTCTTTTAATATTGGCGATATTTATGTTTTTTGAACGATTTCTGGCCATCCGTAAGGCATCAAGAATTGATGGCAATTTCATGCACGTTATAAGGGAGAATATCCTGTCTGGCAATGTGCAAGCGGCCAGGAATCTGGCCCGCACTACAGACAGCCCTGTGGCCAGGATTATCGAAAAAGGCCTTAGAAGAGTGGGTAAACCCATCGACGTCATTGAAAAGAGCATGGAAAGCGTGGGTAGGTTAGAACTCTATAATATGGAAAAGAACCTGAACATTTTGTCATTGATTGCCGGTATTGCCCCCATGTTCGGATTTTTAGGGACCATCGTCGGTATGATTCAGCTCTTTTTTGAAATCAACAGTACGGGGAATTTTGAGTTAAGCGTTATTGCCGGAGGGATCTATGTTAAGATGATCACTTCAGGTACGGGTCTGGTGATCGGGTTAATTGCCTATATCATGCACAATTACCTGGCCACACAAGTCGATAAGACCGCTAATAAAATGGAGATCGCCAGCACCGAATTCATTGATATTTTACAGGAACCAACCAGATAAGCTGGTATTTCTGTTCGCTTAAAGCACAACAAATGAATATAAGAAGAAGACTTAAAGACAGGCCGGAGGTCTATACCGGTTCATTGAATGATATACTTTTCATCCTGTTACTGTTCTTTTTGATCGTATCCACCCTGGCAAACCCCAATGTGATCAAGGTGAATAATCCAAAAGGTCAGAAGGACACTAAGGTGAAACAAAATATTGTCGTTTCAATAGATAAAGATCAACATATTTACGTGGGTCAGACTCAGGTATCTGATTACAATCAGTTAGATACTGTTTTAATGGCTGCAGTGAATAAGCTCCATGCAACGGTAGACACACCCTCTGTAGTGATCAATGCAGATACCGTATCCTATTATGGCGATGTGTTTAAAATTATGCAGGCGGCTAAAAAGGCTGGCGCAAGAGTGGTGGCAAATGTAAAATAGGTCCAAAATATTTATTAAAACGCCCCTAGGCACTGCCAAAGGGGCGTTTTGCTACACATTTGTGACTCATCTTATTAGAAAACAACCTTTTAGAATAATACGCTGTATTGAAAAATGTCTTATTATTGCAGTAGATTTTACGTACTTACCGGCAAAGCGCCCCGACAAAAAAAGCAATTTTGTCCGGAATTTTCATTAATTTCATACGTAAGATCCATTAGAACCTGAAGGTTTGTCACTGTTTACCCTTATTTGACAGTGGTATATTTTAGGTTCTGGTCCCTTAGCAAGTGAACTGGTTTCGATTTTATTAATCTTAAACAACCCTTGACTGTGATTAACTCCACATTGATCAATACGCTCATACAAACAGTGCACATGGATGCGGCGGACTCACAGATGATTACCATCTTTGGCGCATTGCTCGTGGTACTGTTTATTTTTGCCTTTGCAGTATCCGGTTCTCAGGTAGCCTTCTTTTCCTTTGGGATTAAAGATATCAACCTGATCAAAACAAAGCCTCAGGCTTCCTATAAACGCATCCTGGATTTACTGGAACATCCGCAGGAACTTTTATATGCCCTGCAGATTGCCAGTTGGTTTATTTATTTGGCCATTATCTTTACTTCCAGCTATCTGATTGATCATTTGATCGTCACCAGTATTGGTTTTGCCGGCATCTTTTTGATCAAGACAGCCATTATCTTTATTCTGATATTTTTATTGGGTGAATGTTTACCAAAATCCTATGCTGCCCAGGAAAGCATCAGATTTGCAAAAGATTTTGGGGTATTAACAGAGATCGTCTATTATTTTTCAGAAGAATTGGCACCTGGATGTTATACTCCTCCAATAAACTGGAATCTGTTATTTTTAAAAGAGATGCCAGCTCTTATTATAATGTAGAACTGGATAATGCTATCAGTCTGACACATAGAGACGCTTCTGAAGAGGAAAAACGCATATTACAAGGTGTGCTAAAATTCAATAAAGTAACCGTAAAACAGGTTATGAAAGCCAGACTAGACATTTGTGGTCTGGATTACGAACTGAATTTCGGACAGGTCATTAAAAGGATCCAGGAAGTAAGGTTTTCCAGACTTCCAATTTATAAAGGCAGCCTGGACCAAATGGTCGGTATGTTACATATTAAAGATGTATTACCCCACTTACATGAAAATGATAATTTTGATTGGCACACCTTGATAGGCAATCTATATTTTGTATTTGAACAAAAACTGGCAGGGGAGTTATTGGAAGAATTCCAACAAAAACACCTGCGTTTCGCCGTTGTGGTGGATGAGTTTGGTGGAACCAGTGGGATTGTTACCGTTCAGGATATCCAGGAAGAGATTATTGGAGAAATTAAGGATGAACATGATAATATGGAAACGACCTTTAAAAAGATTGATGATTATAATTATGTTTTTGAAGGTAGGACCATGATCAATGATGTTTGCAGGGCCATGGGGATCCCATCCAATACTTTTGACGTCGTAAAAGGAGACAGTGATTCGCTAGCTGGTCTTGTACTGGAACTGGCCGGAGAAATACCTGATTTGGGTTCGGTGATTAATTGCGGTGATTTTAATTTCTCCGTGGAAGAAATTACAAAGAACAGATTACAAAAGATCAGGGTAATGATTGATCTGGATGAATAGATGCTAAAGTGCATCAATTAGACTGCTCTTTAGACTTCTTAAAAATTAATTTTGCACTTACCTGATAAGGAAAACTTTTCTAAGTCAGTAGGATACAGATCGCTGACTGCTTTTTAGGGCGCTATCGCTTGAGAAGCGGGCTTTACCCCGCTATTTAAAGCGGCCTTTGTATCCTTATCGCCAGGTTGCTTATCATGGCGGAAGATTAAGGTGGCAGCAATACAGATTGCGCCCATAATGGCCATCGCCCATGGTCCTCCCAGCACGCCAGCAATAGCCCCTGCAACAAGACTTCCAAAAGGCGTGGTGCCTTGCAGACAAACCGTATAAAAACTCATCACACGTCCTCTTTTGTCATCAGCTACATGCAGCTGTAGTAGGGTATTGGTACAGGCTGTATGCATCATTTGTGCCAGACCAGTCACTGCCAGAAAAAGTAGTGAGATCATAAGCGATTTAGAGATGGCAAATAAAATCATGCCCGTGCCAAGCAGAATGCCCGTAACGGAAACAATTCTTGTCAAAAGAGGTGTTGTCTTGGAATTGGTCAAAAATATCGCGCCACATATAGCTCCGACTCCTGATGCGCTCATTAAAAATCCCAGGGTATTAGCATCTCCATGCAGTACATCCTGGGCAAAAATAGGGGCGAGCGTTTTGAGCGAGGCATTACTGAAACTGACGATTGCCAGCAAAATCAGCAGTGTCCGCATAATATGTTTATTTTTATATATTGTATGCCTTCTGCCAGACGTTTGAGTACCTTTTCAGTGGATTGTTTTACCGCTGGAAACTTTTTAATATGCATACAGAGCAGTGAAGTCAGTACGATGGCGTAACTGAAGGCATTGGCCATAAAGCACCAACCTTCCCCAACGGAGCTGATCAGAATACCTGCTATTGAAGGTCCGATTAGTCTGGACAGGTTGAAAACCATAGAATTCGTGGCGATGGCATTAGGCAACACATCCTTTTCTCTATCCACCATATCTACTACAAATGACTGACGCATAGGGACTTCAAAAGCATTGATACAACCCAGACAAAGGCTAAGAATAATAATATGATAGATATTGACCGCTCCGGTGAGTGTAATCACCCCCAGCACCAGAGCCTGGATCATCGCCAGTGCCTCAATACGACATAAGGCTTTGTGCTTATCCCATTTATCGGCATATACGCCTGCAAAAGGTGCCAGTACAAAAATGGGGATCTGTTCACAAAACCCTACCAGCCCCAGTAAGAATGCAGATCCTGTCAGTTGATAAGACAGCCAGATCATGGCCAGCCGCTGAATCCAGGTGCCGATTAAAGAAAAACTCTGACCTACTAAAAACAGCCGATAATTCTTATGAGTTAATGCCTTTTGGTCTTTCAGGTATTTACGGATACTATTGGCTATTTTTTTACGCATATGCTCCCTGGAAGGGTAGAAAAATTTTTATTGTAATTAAGGAAGTGCTTATTACAAAGGTACGAAGGTGCAGACTCTAAAAAAAGTTTGAGAATCAACGACTCCCAATATTAACTACCTGTATAAAAACTAACTTTGGTTTGCTAAAACCATGCAAAATACCCTTAGCCCAAAAAAGGAAGTATATCAGATGGACTTTTAATTTTGTCTGGATTTCAGGTGCATACACCTTCCCATACCACCAAACTACACGAGCATATTGTCAATTAAACGAACCTCACCTAAAAATGCAGCAATCAACATCACGGCTTCCATACCAGGCGTGTATATATTTATGGGGCTGAGGTCTTTAGGGTGGCAGATGGCCACATAATCCACCTTATCAAATCCTGCCTGCAAGAGCTGACCAGTCACTTGACTTTCCATTTCCTTTATGGGTAATTCAGCGATATGTGCTTTTGCGTATAATAAAGACTTATAGATAGCGGTCGCCTGCTCCTTTTGCAGCTCAGTCAACCGGGCGTTGCGGCTGCTCTTTGCCAGCCCGGAGTTTTCACGCAGGGTAGGGCTGGTAATCAGCCTTGTTTTGCTACCGATTAATTCCAGCAGACGCTCCACCACCATCACTTGCTGAAAATCCTTTTGGCCCATAATCATAAAGTCCGGCTGAACCAGACTAACCAGTCGATCAATCACCTGGGCGACTCCCTGAAAGTGTCCGGGACGGTGCGCACCTTCCAAAACCGCCTCGATCTTACCTAAATCATAATTCTTTTTAGGCAAATCTGCAGGGTACATTTCTGTTACAGTAGGCATAAACAAGTAATCTACTTGTTCGGTTAATAACAGGGAAATATCCTGGCTGGTGGTTACCGGGTACTTGTTGAAGTCATTTGAATCATTAAACTGTGTAGGGTTGACAAAAATGCTGCAAATAGTGATATCTGCCTGCTGCTTTGCCTGACGGATTAAAGACAGGTGTCCCTCATGCAAGGCCCCCATTGTTGGAACAAAAGCGCTTGACTTACCAGCAACTTTATTATCCAATAGAATTTTAGTTAATGCTGCTACTTTTTTTAATATAATCATTGTCTTAAATGTATGGAAGGCCGCAAAATACACATTTGAGTTATTTTTGTTACCTTTGCAAACCTATTGAGGACAAAATTGGTATAAGAATGTCTAATAAAAAAAGAATTTTATTTATTTCTACAGAAATGTCGCCCTATTTAGAGCTGACAGAATATGCAGAGATTATTAACAAATTGGCAATTAAAAGTAATGATTCAGGACTGGAAGTCCGTTGTATTATGCCCAGATTTGGCGTAATCAATGAAAGACGGCACCGCTTGCATGAAGTTGTCAGGCTCTCCGGAATCAATGTTTCCATAGATAACGACGATTTTCCTCTTCAAATAAAAGTAGCATCACTGCCCAACGCCCGCTTACAGGTGTATTTTTTGGATAATGATGAATTCTTTAAAAGAAAGTTCGTTTTCCATGATGAAAACGAAAATTGGTTCGACGACAATGGTTTAAGATCTGTATTTTTTTGTAAAGGCGCCCTGGAGACTGTAAAGAAATTTGGCTGGCCTCCGGATATCATCCATTGCAGCGGCTGGATGAGTGCCCTTATCCCCTTATATATTAAGACTGCTTATAAGAAGGATCCGGTATTTACCAATAGTAAAGTCCTCTATTCAGTAGGTGGGCAGACTTTTGAGGAAAATTTTAGCAAAGATTTTATCAGGCAGGCCGCTATTAATACCAATGTCAAAAGTAAAGACCTGGAAGTCTTTAAAACAGCTGACAATATGGGCATGAACCGCGGTGGGGCTACCTTTGCAGATGGGATTATTTTTGCTTCTGATAATGTCGACAAGCAACTGACAACAGAGTTTGCAAAGGCAAAAGGTAAAAAAATTCTTCCATTTAAAGGATGGGAGACTGATTTAACAGAGTATTTAGAATTGTATAACGAGATTGCGCCTTAATCGTTTATCGAGCTTTAACCTGCCAGGGCAACATCTCCCTGGCCTGATAATAGAATGAAACCTGTGGCAACATCTCCCAGGTGGCTTGAAATAGGCGGCAGTACATTACTGCCTAGACAGATAATCAAAGGTTGTATCCAAAGTTACCTTTACATCTTACTTTGGAGATCAGACTTTTATATCGTTTAAAACCTATGGACAACCACTCATTCCAATAAAGCCTTTAAATATTATCTAATAAACCGCAGATAATCAGTGAAGCACAAAAAAATCTGGATTATTGCAGCTCTTGCCCTTGGCATCGTCGCTGCATGTACCAAAGACATTACAACAACGCTTGGAAAAGACTTTATTCCGCCCATTGATGGCGTCCATGTCAAAGACACCATATTAGATGTTTTTGGCAAGACCTGGGGCGATGATAGTGCTTCAATACCAATTACTTCTTTAAATGTCCTGGGTAATACGGTTAGTTCCGTATTTGGTCACACACAGGCGACGATCAACGTCCAGATGCAACCGGCCATTGATTCCTTCAGTTTCCCGGTAGCCAGTGATAGTCTGAGTCTGGATTCAGTCGTTCTGGTGCTTACTACCGGCGGTGGCGTTTATGGTGATTCTACCCAGCCGCTTGGATTCAGGGTTTATGAGATCGATCAAAGTGCACAAATTGGCGTAGAAAATAATTATCCTTATCGGACCACAACGGCCTTTGCGCACGCAGGGGAATTGACCTATAACAATGCACCGGTCAGTATCCTTCCCAGCACGACCAACGATTCTGTCAAAGTCTTTAAAGATACCACCAGCAATCAATTGCGTATCCGTTTAAATAACGATTTTGGCAATAAGCTCCTGAAGGACTATACATTTAACCATGAATACCAGACGGACAGCACCTTTTTGGAAGCCTTTAAAGGTTTTCAGATTGTACCTGAAAATACCGGCAATGCTTTATTGCCGATTATATTAAGTGGTACCAATACAAAGCTCGCCATCTATTATACCTACATCAACCGGGATGGTACGGGCAAGGATACGACTGTCGCTTATTTCAGGCCATCAGCCAACTCCGCCAGCTCAAACTATATTCAAAAAGACAGGACAGGCTCCCAACTAGAGGGTAATTTCCCCCAGGGAGATACCACCGTGAGCGATCCTTATTTATATTTTGAAGCAGAGCCGGGTATTTATTCCCGAATTAAACTGCCTGATTTAAGTAATTTTCCTGCCTCTTTAATCTATAAAGCTGAGCTGATTGTCCATAGCGATGACGATCCGGCAGACCTTACAGGGAATCTGATAGATCCGCCAAACCTATTTGTCGCTGCCTATGATTATGCCAATAAACGCAGGGAGCTATTGACAGGTGACGTATCTGCTACCACATTAAGTACAGGACTTAGTTATTATTATGCAACGGACGCCTCTTCTATCACCAGTCTGGGAAGCTATCCTTATAAAATCCCGGATCCAGATAAAGTCGTCGATTCTGTTTACAGATACCAACTCAATATCACACATTACGTCCAAAACATATTACTGGGCAAAACCGTCAATAAGCCACTGGATATCTATTGTCCAGGAACAGGGGACAGCATTTATGCACCTAACTTAGGCCAGTTTATCAGTATAGGCACTTCTACATCTGGAGGCTCTTTGCTACCGCTTAACTATCCTTCCATTGGTCATGTTCGGGTGAAAGGTCCCACAAATTCTACGCGAAAATTACAATTGCATATTGTATATTCGCAGGTTAAAGAGTAGTAATTAAAATTTATTGACCAAAAAACAATATTGAAGATGCCTTATTTATTCACTTCTGAGAGTGTATCAGAAGGACATCCGGATAAAGTGGCGGATCAGATTTCTGATGCCCTAATTGATAATTTCCTGGCTTTTGACCCCAACAGTAAGGTCGCCTGCGAAACTTTAGTCACCACCGGACAGGTTGTACTGGCTGGAGAAGTTAAATCCAAAGCTTATTTGGATGTACAGGAAATAGCCCGCGGCATAATCCGCAAGATTGGCTATACCAAGAGTGATTATATGTTTGAGGCAAATAGTTGTGGGTACTCTCTGCCATCCATGAGCAATCAGCAGATATCAATCAGGGAGTAGACAGAAAGAAAAAAGAAGAACAAGGAGCCGGAGACCAGGGAATGATGTTTGGTTATGCCACAAATGAAACGGAAAACTACATGCCACTGGCACTGGATCTGGCCCATACCTTACTGATAGAACTGGCTGCGTTGCGCCGGGAAAATAAAGTCATTAAATATTTAAGACCTGATGCCAAAAGCCAGGTAACACTTGAATATGACGATAATAACAAACCCGTCAGAATTGACGCGATTGTTATCTCCACGCAACACGATGATTTTGATAGCGAAGCCAAAATGCTGGCAAAGATCGAAAAAGATATCAAAACCATTTTGATTCCAAGGGTTATTAAGAAATACCCCGCTTATAAACACTTTTTCAGCGGCAACATCAAATTCCATGTAAACCCAACCGGTAAATTTGTTATCGGAGGACCGCATGGGGATACTGGTCTGACCGGCCGTAAGATTATCGTGGATACATATGGAGGTAAGGGCGCACATGGCGGCGGAGCCTTTAGCGGGAAAGATCCCAGCAAAGTGGACCGCTCTGCGGCCTATGCAACTCGTCATATTGCCAAAAACCTGGTTGCTGCAGGTGTGGCAGATGAGGTGTTGGTTCAGGTATCCTATGCAATAGGTGTAGCTGCTCCCATGGGAATTTATGTAAATACCAATGGAACCGCTAATGTGGAACTAACCGATGGGGAAATCTCCAAAATCGTGGCCGGCATTTTTGATATGCGTCCCTATTTTATTGAGACCCGCCTGAAACTCAGAAATCCCATTTATAGTGAGACAGCTGCCTATGGACATATGGGTAGAAAAAATGAAGTCGTCACCAAAGAATTTACCGCTCCCGATGGAAAGATCATAAAAAAGAAGGTAGAGCTGTTTACTTGGGAAAAACTGGACTATGTCAGCAAAATAAAAAAGCATTTAAAATTAAATAAGTTGCCGGGGGCAAAATCAGCCACCAGGTTAAAAATTCACCGGTCGTTTTCAGAACTTTTCTGAAAGCACCGGTTTTTTTGTATTTTCGCAGGGCAGGATGCAACCCTTATCCGACAGGTATAAAGGGCACTTATCAAAACCAATATGATGCACGTCTATCGTGATATACAAAACCTACCACTCATAAAAAATGCCGTCATCACGATTGGCACCTTCGATGGTGTGCACCTGGGACACCAGAAAATAATTGATCAATTAAAAAAAGAAGCGGCTAGCATAAACGGGGAGACTGTGATTGTGACATTCTATCCCCATCCCAGAAAGATCGTCCATAAGGAACAAAATCCACTGATGCTGTTGACCACCCTTTCAGAGAAACTCCATTTACTGGAATCCTGTGGGATCGATCATGTCGTTGTTGTACCCTTCAATGAACAGTTCGCCAGCCAATCTGCCGCCGCCTATGTGGAGGACTTTTTGGTGGCAAGGCTCCATCCCAGCGTAGTCATTATCGGTTACGATCATAAATTTGGCAAAGATAGAACAGGTAATTATACGACCTTGGAACATTATGGCAAGTTGCACGGCTTTTCCGTAATTGAGATCCCCGAAAAAGTCTTAAACGAAGTAACCATCAGCTCCACTGCTATCCGCGCAGCGGTTAAAGCAGGCGATGTTACTAGGGCGCTTGCCTTACTGGGACATCCTTATACTGTGTCAGGCCATGTAGAAAAAGGCAATCAGCTTGGACGCACCATCGGTTATCCAACTGCCAATATTCATGTTCCGGAACCAGACAAGCTTTTACCTGCCTTTGGTATTTATGCCGTTCAAGTGCGGACTGAAGCCGGGGCGTTATTGGATGGCATGATGAGTATTGGTGTCAGACCGACTATTGGCGCCAGCCCCATGACCATTGAAGTTAATATATTTGATTTTAATCAGGATCTGTATGGACAGCATTTGACGCTTTTGTTTATTGAAAGGCTACGCGATGAATTGAAATTTGACGGATTGGAACCGCTCAAAGCAGCCTTGGCAAAGGATGCTATTGACACGAAAGCGGCCCTTGCGCGCTATAAGCACAACTAAAGACAGTGTGGCCGTGTAGCCGTGTGGCAGTATGGATATAAAGCGCATTAAGCCTTTATTAAAGACCCTCTGAATTTTCTTCCTTATGTTTATTCATTACAAAAATAAGTTTCCTGAACTGTCAAAGCTCTGGGATACATATGAAGGTTTCCAGGAGAAAATACATCTGCCCGCTAAACATGTACTGCTTAGGGAAGGAGAAACTGCCAAATACTATTATTATATTCAAAAAGGGGTCGTGCGTGCTTATCTGCGTACCAATACTGGAGAAGAGAAAACGGTGCAGTTTTTCTTTGAAACCGACGGCTTAAGCTCCTTTGAAAGTTTTATGCGTGCGGTACCAAGTGCCTTTTATGTAGAAACCTTGGAACCTACAGAGGTTACAAGATTACCCAAAGAAAAAGTTCTTGAACTCTTTGAAAGACTAAAAGCCTCCCCCTCTTTTATGGATATGGTGATTTATATTTTCAGTGATCGCCAAATCCATTATATGAATGAATTCGTTTCATTTTTAAAAGACAGCCCCACAGAGCGTTTTGAAAACCTTATTCGGGAAAGACCCCATATACTGCAGCGCGTCCCCCAGCATTATATAGCCTCCTATCTGGGCGTTAGTAGTGTACATTTGAGCCGGATCAAGGCCAAACTTGCCGGAAAACACTAAGTAGTTCGCAAAAAAACGTACCGACCCGCCTCAAAGCCAAACGATAATATGGATAGCCCTTATAAGGGAATTACCAATGCACCTTACAGACAGACAAGCTGCTACATGCAGATTTGATAACAAATGTTATCAGCTGGCAATAGCCAGGGGGATACCTTTGTCTTTTAATATAAAAAGGTAAAAAACAAAAAAGATAACCCTAAAGGATAAAAATATGAAAGCAGTTGTAATGTATCCAGATGCGCTAGCACCTGTCATTAGTGAAAGAAAGGCACCGACCATGGGCGATGTCCATGAAGGGCAGCTTTTAATAAAAGTAAAGGCAGCAGCCATCAAAAACCTGGACATCAGTAAAGCAATGGGCAAGCATTATTCCAGCCGTAGCCTGCTCCAGCCAGAAGGGCAGATTATCGGCACGGATGGAGTAGGTGTAACGTCTGAAGGAAACAAAGTATATGGATTTAGTAAAGGTGGCGTATTGGCAGAATATGCCCTGATAGACAAATCCCTGAGTGTGCCCGTACCTGCGGCGTTGGATGAGGCCACAGCGGCTGCTATCCCCAATGCCGTCATGGGATCAGCCATGGCCTTATTATTCAGGGCTGGATTAAAGGCAGGAGAGACCGTCTTAATTAATGGGGCTACCGGAGTAACCGGCAGGATGGCTATTCAGGTGGCTAAACATTATGGGGCAGGAAGTATCATAGTGACTGGAAGAAACCAGGATGTCTGGCCTCAGCTACAGGCCCTGGGGGCAGATAAATGGATAACACTTACTGAAGAGGGTGCATCCCTTACACAAGCCATCCGCCGACAACACAGCGAAACCCCCATTGATGTTGTACTGGACTATTTATGGGGACCTTCCGCAAGTGCCATTTTAGACGGATTAAAAGGGGATGGTGATTTTGGTCATCCGGTGCGTTATGTATCCATTGGTGGGATGGCCGGTGATCGCATTGCACTATCTTCCAGCATTCTACGTAGCACACCTTTAACATTAATGGGCTCTGGCCTGGGTAGCTGGTCAAAGCAGGAAGTAGGAAAATTGATACAGGAAATTCTACCGACATTTTTCCAGTTGGCTGTTGAGCAGAAACTTACGCTAATTACTAACGAATACAAATTAGAGGATATATCAGCAATGTGGAACGCTAAACTGCCTAGTGGTATTAGAGCCGTTGTTCGTCTCAGCTAGTTATAAAAATAATTTTCAGCACAAAACAGCAAAAAAATAATAGCTGCAAATAGCCAAATTACCTGTCTAGCTAGTTTATAATCAACAGATTATAAACTAGCTAGACAGGTAATTTGTGTTAAAAGCCTAATGGACGCAATAAAAATTCTAAAAAATAAATTTGCGTAGTTAAATGGCTACGCTTATATTTGTAGTCAAATGGCTACGGGTTTATAATTTTAAAACAAAGTAATCGTGAAGTTAAGAAGAGATGTATTCCAGGCACTGGCTGACCCAACCAGAAGAGCCATTTTATTAATGGTTGCATCACAGTCAATGACAGCAGGGGCTATTGCAGCTAGTTTTCAGGTGGCAAGACCTACTATATCCAAACACCTGGCCATTTTGCAGGAGTGTTCGCTTTTATCCAGCAATAAGGATGGCCGAGAAATTTTTTATTATGTCAACGCAGCAAAAATGAAAGAAGTAGATGATTTTCTAACCCCGTTTCGCAAAATGTGGGAAGCCCGCTTTGATCAGCTGGAAGCAGTCATGAAAAACTACCAGAAAAATCAGCTTGAAAATCAGGCAAATGACCAGACACAAATACAACAAGGAAATCGGCCTAGTGAATAACCAGGGCAATAAGCCCCGATTAATCACCACATCCAATGCACAATAATTTATTTAACCCAATAAAAATCAAAAAGATGGAACTTAAAACAAAAGTCAATTCAAATGAAGCGGAGCAGCAACTGCTTATTACCAGAACATTTAATCTGCCGGTGGATTTGCTCTATAAGGCTTTTTCGACGCCTGAACTGCTAGGGCAGTGGATGGGCACCCAGGTGCTTGAATTAGAAAACCAACCCTTGGGTAAATATCAATTTGAAACCAGGGACGGGGAAGGTAAAGTCGTATTTCAGGCCATAGGCACTATCCATGGCGTGACACCCAATAAACAGATCATCCGAACCTTTGAGATGCTAAATACACCTTTTGCACCGCAATTAGAATTCCTGGATTTTGCTTCCATAAATGAAAACGAAAGCGAACTTAAGATGCAGATCATTTACCGCACCAAAGAACTCAGAGATCAGATGCTGAAAATGCCATTTGCCAGTGGTATCAGTAAAGCCCACGACAGACTAGAAACGCTGATGATAAAACAACTGGATCAATAATAAGTCTCCTTTTTTGCGCACCACAATTAATACAAAAATTACAAAAAATACAATATGAAAAAGATAAACAAATTATTTATTGGGTGGCCACCATCTGGTTGGCACTGGGACTATTTTCTACCGGCCTTGTGCAACTGCTGCATACAGCGGACGGCGTAGGTGGCAGTGAAATGATGACAGCGCTTGGTTATCCTTTGTATCTGATGAGCTTACTAGGCGTATTGAAAATCATTGCCACCGTTGTAATATTAGTGCCAGGCCTGCGCCTGGCTAAACAGTGGGCGTATGCCGGCATTTGCTTTTTAATTGTGGGGGCGATCTATTCACATTTAGCCACAGAGGCTAGCCTGATTAAAATAATACCCGCCCTACTACTCGGATTACTGATGACGGTGTCCTGGCGCTTTCTGCCAGAAAACAGAAAACTTAAATTATCTTTAAGCTAAAAATTACGCATGATGAATCCTAGCATTGCATTTTATTTTGAAAAGCAGTCGCCCTGGCAAAAGCATGTAAATCTTTTACGCAAAATCGTGCTATCCACCGGGTTAGAGGAAACGCTTAAATGGGGGCACCCCTGTTACACGGAAAAAGGCCGCAATATTGTACTGATCCATGATTTTAAAAATTATTGCGCTTTACTTTTTTTTAAAGGAGCCCTGCTTGAAGACAAGGAAGGATTGCTGATCAGGCAGTCTGATCAGGTACAGGCTGCAAGGCAAATGCGATTTACGGAGCTTAAAACAATTAAAAACAATCAGGCTGCTATCAAAGCCTTTATCTATGAGGCCATCGCAGTGGAACAATCGGGGCTTACCGTCCCTAAGAAAAAAACTGAAGAGTATCCGGTGCCGGAAGTGCTAAAGGCTGTTTTTAAAAAAGAACCCAAACTGCATCAGGCCTTTAAAGCATTGACACCCGGAAGGCAAAGAGGATATCTGCTTTATTTTGCTGCACCCAAGCAGGAAAAAACAATTATTAGCCGGATTGAAAAGTACAAGCCTCACATCCTTGCTGGCAAAGGGTTAAACGACCTATGATAGATTAGGGAAATGCAATTGAGCGTCGAAGCTGCTATTATATCCAGGTCATTTATTGACACAGAAATTCAAAAGTTGACAAAATAACCAGCCAAAAATCGAAGATAAAGGTAGATTTGGCTGGTTATAGGTGCTATTATCAGCCAAAAAATTAAAAATATAAAGATTTGGCTAGTTATGACCACCATAACCAGCCAAAAAAAGTGAAAAAAGAAACATCTGGCTGCTGTAGGGAAATGAGACCTGAGCGAACGGCCTGGCCAGTAAAAGATTTAGCTGAGCAAGCCAAAAAGAGATGAAATACATATTTTTGGCTGGCATAGGCTGTCGAAATTGCCTGAAGATTAGTCTTGTAGAATTTCTGGGCTCGATTTTAATAACCGGCCAGATTTTCATATATGAATACTATTTCAAACCTGATGAAGAGCCGATTTTAATTAATTTGTGGATTGTCCTTAAGTGATTTAAAATCAATTGGATATATTCTATTGCGGTATATTTTTGTTCATTTTTGGCTGGTAAGGCCTTGCACAATCAGCCAAATGTCTTAATTTTATTTTAATTTGGCTAGTTTTGTTTAGAATTATCAGCCAGATATTGGAATTGGTCTGATAGGTTATAAGCAACAATTTTTGCATATTATATTTTTTATTAATGAATGAAATCATAGGACGAAAGGAAGAGCAGGAATTATTAGACAAATTAAGGCAGGAAGAAAGTCCTGTGTTTCTTGCTATTTATGGCCGGCGCAGGGTGGGAAAAACATATTTGGTGAAATCTTTTTTTCAGGAGGAGTTTGCTTTTTATTGTACTGGATTATTTGGAGGTTCAACTAGTCGCCAGTTAGCAAATTTTAATGGAGCGCTTGCGAGTTATTCTACTTTAAAGGAGGATTTGCCATTAATTAATGATTGGTTTGAAGCCTTTCGTGCCTTAATAGCTGTTTTGGCTGGCAGAGGAGAAGGACGTAAAGTGATTTTTCTAGATGAGTTATCTTGGATGGATACACCAAAATCTGAATTTATTGCAGCATTAGATTTTTTTGGAACAGCTGGGCTAGTACACGCAGTGATATTTTTTTAATTGTATGTGGATCTGCCGCTAGTTGGATGTTGAATAAACTGATCATGAACAAAGGTGGGTTATATAACAGGGTAACCCATAGGATGCAATTGACGCCATTCACTTTGAGAGAAACTGAAGCATTTTTATCTGCAAAAAAAGCTGTATTTACTAAATATCAACTATTGAAGTTTTATATGATCATGGGAGGGATCCCTTTTTATTTGAATGATATTGATGTAGAAAAAAGCGCTATTCAGAATATTAACGATATGGCGTTTGGAAAGAATGGAAAATTGCGGACTGATTTTTATGGCGTTTATAGCTCCCTTTTTAAAAATGAAGAGCAACATATTTCAATTGTCAAGGCCTTGGCAAAAAAAAGCATGGGGCTCACAAGGGAAGAAATTGCAACAGCCACAAAATTTTCTAGTGGCGGTACACTGACCAAGGTGTTGGTTGAATTGGAGCAGAGTAGCTTTATTCGTAAATATGTAGCTTTTGGTAAAAAAAAATATGGTGTTTTATATCAACTAATCGACTTCTATTCCCTTTTTTATTTAAAATTTATTGAAGGGACCAGTATTGATGACACAAATACCTGGATTAATGGTATAGACGATCCCAGTCATAGGGCTTGGAGCGGATATGCATTTGAATTAATAGGCCTTACGCATATTGCTGATATTAAACGTGCGCTAAAGATAGATGCCATAAAAACAAATACATCCTGCTGGGTGGGAGAGGATAACGGGAGAAAAGCACAAATAGATTTGGTAATTGATAGAAGGGATCAGGTAATAAACTTATGTGAATTTAAATTTTCCATGAATCTCTATGTTATGGATAAAGAAGTGGCGAGTAATCTAAGCAATAAGCTGAGCGTTTTCCAAGGCAATACAAAGACCAGAAAAGCTTTACTTTTGACAATGATTACACCAAACGGCCTTAAAGAAAACGAACATTCCAGATCGGTCGTTCATAATCAACTCACAATGGATATCTTTTTTGGCAAAGAAGTCTAGCCAAATTAGATGTTTAAAAAGATTTTAGTGATATAAGTTAAAAAACATTCTAATACATTAATAGCATTATAGCATCCTAAGATGAGCGTCGCATTTATTGATACTGAAATTGCCCTTCATGGTAAAATGGTTCTGGATATAGGGGCCATAAGGGATGAGGGACGTCAATATCACGACCCTTCTATCGAGGGATTTATGCGTTTTATAAAAGGAAGTAAATATATATGCGGCCATAATATCCTGGGCCACGATCTCAAATACATAGATACAATCATCACAGAAGCAGGGATCGATGAAATGCATATAATTGATACCCTTTTGCTATCTCCCTTACTTTTTCCAAAAAATCCTTACCATGCACTGGTAAAAGATGATAAATTGCAGACCGGTGAACTGAATAATCCGCTCAGTGATGCTAAAAAGGCGCGGGATCTATTCTATGATGAGGTGGATGCTTTTAAAAGGCTGGATGCAAACCTGCAGCAGATTTATTATGGTCTGCTAGCAGGGACTAAGGAATTTGTCGGCTTTTTCAAATACCTCGGTTTTTCGTCCGGCCAGGCTGCAGATCCAGTTGTTATATCCAGCCACATCAAAAAAATGTTCACTGGCAAGATCTGTAGTGGAGCAGATCTTGCGCAAATGATAGCGTCATTTCCGGTTGCCCTTGCCTACTGCCTGGCACTTATCCATGTTCAGGACCGCTATTCTATTACACCACCCTGGGTACTTAAAAATTATCCAGAAGTAAACAGGGTCATGCATTTACTGCGCAGCAAGCCTTGTATAACCAGTTGTGCTTATTGTGATCATACCTGGGATATCCATAAAGGATTAAAGCGTTTATTTGGTTATGAATCTTTCAGGAGTTATGATGGTAAGCCGCTACAACAAACGGCCGTAAAGGCGGCAGTAGACAATAAATCACTTTTGGCCGTTTTCCCAACTGGCGGTGGCAAATCGATCACCTTTCAATTGCCGGCCTTGATGGGTGGAGAGGCAGTAAAAGGATTGACGGTGGTGATTTCGCCTTTACAATCACTCATGAAAGACCAGTTGGATAACCTGGAGCAGCATAACATAACCGATGGTGTTATGATCAATGGCTTGCTCGATCCTATAGCCAGGGCCAAATCTTTAAAAAGGATAGAGGACGGTTCAGCTTCTATTTTGTATATATCCCTGAATCTTTAAGATCCAGAACCATGGAGCGCCTGCTACTTAATCGAAAGATCATTCGGTTTGTAATAGATGAGGCACACTGTTTTTCTGCCTGGGGCCAGGATTTTAGGATTGACTATACCTATATAGGCCCCTTTATCAAACATTTGCAACAGAAAAAGGGATTGGAAGACCAGATTCCTGTTTCCTGCTTTTCGGCCACAGCCAAAAGAAATGTAATTGAAGATATCAAGGACTATTTTAAAATCCAGTTAGGCATAGACATGGAGGTCTATACGGCAAGTGCATCCAGGCCAAATCTCCATTATGAGGTTATTCCAGTACAAACGGATGTGCAGCGTTACCAGAAACTGCGGGCGTTGGTGATGGATGCAAATTGTCCCACCATTGTCTACGTATCCAGAACCAGGAAGGCAAATGACCTGGCAGCAATGCTCTTAGAAGATGGCATTCATGCTAAAGCCTATCATGGCAAAATGCAGGTCCAGGAAAAAACAGAGAATCAAAATGCATTTTTGGAAGGAGCGGTGGATGTAATGGTGGCCACTTCGGCCTTTGGGATGGGCGTCGATAAAAAGGACGTTGGATTGGTGATTCATTATGAGATCTCGGATTCCCTGGAGAACTATGTGCAGGAAGCCGGAAGGGCCGGACGCGATGAAGGCTTAAATGCCAATTGCTATGTGTTATATAATGAGGAAGACTTAAGTCAGCACTTACTATTGCTGAATCAGACAAAACTCACCATAAAGGAAATTCAGCAGGTCTGGAAAGCCATTAAGGATCTGACCCGTTTTAGATCCACTGTATCCAATTCTGCACTTGAAATAGCTAGAAAAGCCGGTTGGGAAGAAAATGTCAGAGATATTGAGAGCCGGGTAAGCACTGCCATTGCCAGTCTGGAAAATGCAGGGTTTTTAACAAGAGGACAAAATATGCCCAGAATCTTTGCCAGTAGCATTCAAACCAGAACCGCACAGCAGGCCATTGACACCATCGAAAAGTCCACTAGATTTGATCCGAAGCAAAAAGAAGATGCCACAAGAATTATTAAAAAGCTGTTTTCCAGCAGGAGCCGGCAACAGACAGGGGAGGAGGTCGCGGAATCAAGAATAGATTATATCAGCGATGATTTAGGTATCGCCAAAGAAGTGGTCATTCATATTGTGCATTTACTCAGAGAGGAAAAGATTCTGGCCGACAACAGGGATTTGACAGCCTTTATTAAAAGGGCAGATCGTCAAAACCGGTCCTTGGCAATACTGGAGACTTATGGTAAAATAGAACAATTTCTACTCTCTTTATTATCTTCAACCGACGTGGTTGAGCATTTTCATATCAAGGAGTTGAATGGCGCAGCTGAGCAGTTTGGCTGCTCAGAGGTCAGTCCAGCTAAAATCAGGACCCTGCTTAATTTTTGGGTGATACAGCATTGGGTCAAAAGAAAGTCTGCGGCCTCCAGCCCGCATAACCTGTCCATCTTATTACTTCAGCCCAAAGAAGTATTAAGGGAGAAAATGGAAAAACGCCATGAGCTGGCTAAATTCATTACTGGGTTTTTATATAAGCGATTGGAAGCCGAGTCGCCTGTGGCAGGCGCAGGAAATATGGAGGTGTTGATTGAGTTTTCCATCCACGAATTAAAATCAGCATACCAGACAGCGGGTCATCTATTTGAGCGGGATATTTCCGTTACAGATATTGAAGATGCACTGTTTTATCTTTCCAAAATTGAAGCGATTAAGATTGAAGGAGGTTTTATGGTCACCTATAATGGGCTTACCATCGAAAGGCTGGAAAAGGATAATAAAAAGAGATTTACCAGTCAGGATTACCAAAGCCTGCATAATTTCTATGAGAACCGGGTACAGCAAATTCATATTGTCGGTGCATATGCCGCCAAAATGGTGGAGGATTATAAAGGGGCACTTCAGTTTACGGAAGACTATTTTCAGCTGAATTATGACTCGTTTTTGCGTAAATATTTCCCTGGTAGTAAAGCTGGGGAATTGAACCGAAAAATCACCCAGGCAAAATTTAAACAGCTATTTGGTGAGTTGTCCCCGGCCCAACTTAATATTATAAAGGATCATAAAACCAAATATATCGTCGTGGCGGCTGGACCAGGAAGTGGTAAAACCAGGATTCTGGTGCATAAAATGGCCGCCTTGCTGCTTATGGAAGATGTGAAACATGAGCAGTTATTAATGCTTACTTTTTCAAGAGCTGCCGCAACTGAGCTTAAAAAAAGACTGGTTGCGCTGGTAGGAAACGCTGCTGTATATATTGACATCAAAACTTTCCATGCGTATGGTTTTGATCTTCTGGGTAAGGTGGGGAATTTGAGTGAGGCTAAAAAGGTCATTGCGTTAGCCACTCAGAAAATAAAAAGCGGCGAAGTGGAAGCAAGCCAGATAACCAAAACGGTTATGGTTATTGATGAGGCCCAGGATATGGATGAAAACGAATACCAGCTGATTAGTGCCTTGATTGAACAAAATGAAGGTATGCGCGTCATCCTGGTGGGTGATGATGATCAAAGTATTTATGGTTTTAGAGGCGCCAGCGCCGCCTACATGGAGGAATTCGCAGGGAGACAGGGGGCAAAAAAATATGAACTGATCGAGAACTACAGAAGTGTCCCGAGTTTAGTAGCATTTACCAATCAGTTTGCTGAGAGCATTCAGCATCGCCTGAAGCAGACACCAATTTTATCCGCCAGGCCTGGAAATGGGCAAGGGAAAATAAAATTGGTTCATTACATGAGTCCTTACCTGGTTACGGCGCTGGTGCAGGAAATTAAGCGTACTGAACTGGCCGGTACGACTTGCGTGCTTACTAAGACCAATGATGAGGCACTTCAGATCACAGGTCAGTTACTAATGGCCGGCCTGCCGGCAAAACTCATACAGACCAATAGCTGGTTTAAACTTGAAATGATGGCTGAGGTGCACTACTTTTTGGATGCCCTCAATCTAAATGTGGATACGGTAATCATTGATGAGGATCAGTGGCAGGAGGCAAAAAGACGATTAAAAACTAAATTTCAAAGAAGTACAAAACTAGATTTATGTCAGCAGCTAATCCATGATTTTGAGCAGATTAATCCGAAGAAAAAATATAAAACCGATTTTAAAGTTTTTCTTGAAGAGTCCAGACTCGAAGATTTTTATTCGGCAAGCGGTCAGACCATTTATGTATCAACTATTCATAAAGCGAAAGGTAAAGAGTTTGATCATGTTTTTCTGTTACTCCAGGATCTTCAAATAAGAACAGATGATGACAGGCGGGATTTATATGTAGGAATGACCCGTGCAAAAACAAGTCTTAGTATCCATCTCAATAGTGATTATTTGGATGATATATCTGTAACAGATTTGGAAAGGATTGAAGACAGCCGTGATTACTTGCCAACCAAAGATATTCTTGTCCCCTTGAATATGAAGCAAATCTACCTGAACCACTTTAAGGGAGTGCAGTGGCAGATAGAACAACTAGTCAGTGGTGATCCCCTAAAAGTAGTGGCGGGTGGTTGTTTGAACGCTAAAGGTATAAGAGTGTTGCAATTTTCCAGGGAATTTGCCCAGTTTGTTCAACAACAAGAAATCAAGGGTTATATATTAAAAAAGGCCGAGGTGAATTTTACTCTGTACTGGCAGGATATGGAAAATGGCAAGGATTATAAGATCATCTTGCCTAATTTATATTTTGAAAGGAAACCAGATACGAATCCTTTTGATCAGTTTTTACCGTCGAGTATAAATAATACCTAAAAAAAGCCAGGACAGATGGACAAACTTCAGGCCTAATTTGAAAGTACCATCAAATAAACGTGCAACATAAAGATCTCAGTGCAATTTAGAAGTTGCAAATGTCTATACCTTTAGCGCTAAAGCTCGACGGGCGAGGTGGTATACAGATACAATCTAAGGATTTATGTTATATTGATATTAGATTGTTTGTTCTCAATTTAGCTGTTAACTGGTCTTCACTGTCTTTATGCACGAGTAAAAAGTCGCCCGGATATTGCACTATATCTATATTTTTGGTTAACTTATTATCAATAAGCCCAAAGGGAATATACCCCAACTGCGTTAGTAGCTGTAAGACGGAAGCTCTATGTTCGCCCCATGTCTCCAACTGAATGATGGGTTTTTGCTTTTCAATAATACCTTTAAGGTCCGGTAAAACAAACTGTTCATAGCCTTCAATATCGCATTTTATATAATTCAAATGAGGAAGGTTTTGTAATAGTTCGCTGCCTTTGACCATTTCAACATTAAATTCATATTGATTTTGGTTTTCCAGGTCTTCTTTGGTTGGGACATGCGCAAGTCCCGTTCTTAAATAACCATCCATTTTAGGAACCACCATTTTGATCATTTTATTTTCCGTTCCCAATGCATAATTGTATAGGACTACATTTCTTCTGTTGCCAATACATTTTTTTAACACCCGAAAAAATGGCCGGACCGGCTCTATACAAATGACTTCCCCTTCGGAACCCACTATTTTTGAAAATATTTTTGAAAAATAGCCCAGATTGGCCCCTAAATCCAATACACAATCTCCCTTATTAATTAAATGTTTGACAAAATAATTATATTGGTAGGCCTTATCATTTTTCAACAGGCCTAATGAATAAGCAAAATAAAATCCCTTATTTAAAAATTGCAGGTAGTTTTCCTGACCTAAGGTGCGAAAAAGGGTTCTTTTAATTAATTTTTTCAAGGTTATTAATTTATGCTAAGACAATGATTTTTGAATTATATTAAGTTATAAAATATGTATCATTGTTTTAATCGTTTGATTATCATATAAATACCTATTTGTTTTCCTGATATGATCAAGAGCCAATTTTCAAATGTAAAACAATTTTAATCAGATAGGCAAAGTTCCGGCCATTTAAAAGGCAAAAAATTGAAACGGCCCTTAAATTCCCGAAAGGGCATTCCTGTTTATATTTTAATCTTCCTTAATACAACCTTTATTAAAAAGATCTGAAAGATTGAAAATTAATAGATTACCGCTCCCAGATGCTAAGTGCATAACCTAAGGCTACCGTAGCAGCACCAATGCGGTTTTTGCCATGTTCAGCGCCCTTTTGCATATCGATAAAGCCATAATTGCCGCCACCTTCGATAAACAGTTTGCCTGGTCCAAAATTATAGGAAAGACCAATTGCACCCTGAACACCGACATTGGTTTTGTGTAGTTCGCCTTTGGCGTTGATCGCCGTATCGAGTTTTGTACCAAAAAAAGCAGCGACGGCTTCTGGTGGAATCTGTTGCTGTCCCGCTTTATCCAAATAGACCTTTAGATCAGCTGTTTTAACCAGTTGCTTCGCACCCACCAGGAAGCTGATAAAGGGCCCTGCTTGAACAAAAAACTTTAACCGTTGATTTTGGTTCAATGGAAAATTAAATTTGGCCATAACGGGTATCTGTAGATAATTGATACTGGATACATTGTTGTAGTCTGCAAAACTTTGGATTCATTCGAGCATGTTTAATGTCTAAAATTATGAAGTTCAGTTAGTTATTATGGTATAGGCACTTATCGAAATTAGCGCAATACAGTTAGACTTCATAAAACAAACGAAAAAAAATAATAAATCTACATTAAAATCAAGTAAGTGTTTGAGATTTTGTTAGAACAAAGTCCTAATTTTGGTAGGTACTGCCTACGCTAAATTTATCAATGTACTATGGCCAAACTAAGATCAGAACAGCAGATAAAAAAGAAAGTCCGTAAAGTTGTAGATGGCCCCATTAAGAGCGCGGAAAAAACGAAAAAGAAAATATTACTATCAGTTGGCAAACTGTTTTCAAAAGAAGGATATACTGGTTTAAATGTAACAAGAATTGCTGGAGAAGCAGGCATTAACCCGAGAATGATTTATCATTATTTTGGATCATTTGATAATTTATTGAGAACATACTTTGGCGAAAAAGACTTTTGGGACCCATTTTATAATAAGCTTATTGCCAATCTGCTAAATAATAATAGGCCGTTGGATGCAGACGATATTTTTGCAATTTTACATGGTCAGTTCGATGCCATTTTATATAATAAAGAATTTCAACGGGCTATTCATTGGGATATAAGTGAAAAGAGCGATGTTATTCGTAAAATATCGGATGAACGCGAGCATGTTGGTAAAAGGTTGTTTGAACAGACAGAAGATCGTTTTAAAAATACAGACATAGATCTTCCCGCTTCGTTAGCTTTACAAATCGCCGGAATATATTATTTAGGACTACATGCAAAAATCAATGGAAGCACGTTTTGTGGAATAGATATAAATACGGGTGAAGGTAGATCACGAGTAGAAAATGCACTTAAGAAAATTATTGAAGATTTATACAAAGGAAAGAGCATATAATGGTTTCACCCATTTTCTAATATAATGAGGTTAAAGGGGGAATTAGTGGTGCCGTTTCTGGTTTTGTAGGCGCTGAAATTGATCACCGTGATATTGCAGAAGGGGTCGTATCTGGTATAAAAACAGGGTTGATTGGGGGAGGGGTTCGGACTTTCGGCAATATTGCTATTTTAGGTCCTACAATTCGACCAAATAAAACAATCTCAACACAGCTGAAAAAAATGGAAACTGATTTGGGTATAAAATTAATTGATGATCCTTATGGTCCTGTTTATAGAACAGGAGGTTTGTGGCAAAGAGGATTGAGTGTAGGGATATCTCACTCAATTGCTCATGGTAATGGATCAATTATTACAGGAGTGGGTAAAATCAATGACGTACAAACCTGGATCCACGAATCTTACCACTACTTCCAGCTTTTGAATCAAGGGTGGTATGGACAGCTATCTAAAGGCTTTATAGATCAATTTTTTACTCCAGATCCATATAATAATTCTAATACAAACGAATTTCCTGCAACGCAGTATCAATCCAAATATTCAAATTAATAGTATATGAAATGGAATTTAACGATCGCAATAATTGTTTTATTAAGTTCATGTTTATATTATCCTAGTCGTCCATATCAATTAACTTCTAGCTCAAATAATCAGCAGCCTATAAAACCAATAGTAATTAAATATTCTGATCATTTATATGTAAAAGATGGATATTTAGGAGCTATTTTAAGTAGAAGGAAAAACCCGATAATAGGTCTTTTTTGTACAATTAAAAATGAGGGAAATGATTCTATACTTTTAATAGGGAATCATTTCAACTTATTTCTAAAAAAATCATATATAAATTGCGTCCATTATTGACTTTAAAACATAAATATGGTGGATTACAAATGCTGCCAAATCAATTTTACATAAAAGGTGGAGATAGTATCAAATATAGTATTAGCTTTGAAAGTGATTCCAAACTTTCAAAAAAAGACTACGATAACCTTGTTGTAATGGATACGGTATCATTAGTTTTAGTGCAAAACGATTCGATGAAACTAATTGGGACGTTTCATGCAAATGACTCAAGGTTGCATGCTCGAAAATAATTCAGCTCCTATACTTACCTGAAGCGATGTGAAGGACGTAATTGCAGATGGTACTAGCAAATATAAGCATGGATCTGTTACGTTAAATCCCATAAGTACGCTACGTTGTACATTTACTAATTATCGGTTTTGGAAAAGGATGTTGGCCATCCAAAGTTCGAGACAGGAAATTGAACTTGATCCGACAAGATTATATGTAGTTCGGCCAAAGCAATGGTCAAACAGGAAGGGAAAGGAAGCCTTATCTTGAATTATAATCCTGCACCGTCAACATTGAAAGCTTACCCAGATGCTGGTAAAGGGAGATTTTACAAGCCAAGTGGAAGAAAGCGGTGGAGAATGCTAGACGGATCAATTTTTGAATGGGATTATCAACACGGCAGGGTAGAGAAATACAATAAAACGGGGAAATATCATCTAGGTGTAATAAGTCCAGTATAGCAACTAAATATAAAAAGATCTTTGACCATATTTAGGTGTTCATCATCGAATGTTCGGGATTCGAGCTCATCGAGTTCGTTTTGTGTCAAAAAGGAACGGTCAATTTGTCAAACTTTAATTTATATAACTTGAGTTTCGCACCTAAAAAGGTGGAAAATAAAATATCATAATAGTACGATAAAAGTAGCATGATTGGTTGATTAAATAACTGAATGTCAGTAATTTAGTGTCGATAAACAAAAAATAATCATGCTACACTCTAAAGTGTATAGAAAGTATTCAAGAGTTAAAAAAGTTCTTTGCAATTCCAAAAAAAAGTCGACTACTTACTTGATAGTCTTAGGTTCTTTGATCTAAAATGTGTAAATAAAGGGCTGGGCTACCTTAAGCGACAGGGGGCTAGCATTAGCTCAATCCTTGCAGTACTTTTAATTCTGCCATTCTTAAACCATGCCACTGTGCATGCTTTTCTCCGGGCTGGCAGTAAAATCATGGCAAATGGCGGTAAAGACGTTTATTATAGAACTAGTAAGCGCCAGGATATTGACTGGCGAGGTGTATTGACTGGTTTCGTTAAGCGTTTTTTGACGATTATTCGGAAAAATGCAATTGTCTTAGGCTGTGTCCCAAAATGCTTGGTGGTTAATGATTCATTGCTTTAAAAGGTTGGTGGATAATCTACGCCTGTACGGACCACCCAATATCATTTTTAATGGTCCACCTCAGACTAGGCTGGTTATTTTTTTTAGTCGTTCAATATGTTTCATTAATCCGTTGTTATGTAACGGATCGCTTTCTTTAAGTGGATGTAATCGGATGAAATTCTCAAATTCTACTACGAATTGGTAATTTAATTCTGATAGATAGACGGGTGCAGACCTTTTATGCTCCCTGATAAATTTTTCGACATACCGGCGGGTTGATTTGTAATTTTTTAAGGTTCCCCTACTTAGGGTGTGCTGCATATTTTCATTGTGGTAGTCGATCAATTCAAGCAGCGTCTTTGAGTTCTCATCAAGACCTAAAAATTTCCGTTTCAGGACTTCTGAAGTGATTCTGTGGTTATTTAGAAGAAGTTCCTTTGAATCATTCAATACTTTTCCCCTGGCCCGTTCCAAAAAAAGGTTTAAGTCATTAGCAGTCTTACTGTTTCCTTTTGCCAATCCCTTTTGGAAGTTCCATTGGTCCTTGGTGCCCCATTGCTTCATGGAAATTTCCTTTCGGCTGCCATCCACTGTGATCCTCATATACACGGAAAGAAGGTTGTTTTTTTCTTTGTCATTTTTTGTAATGAAGATGACGCTGAATGTTTTGTTTTCGTTGCTCATGATAATTGATTTTAATTTAAAATAAATAGCATAAATTCCTAAATTCGGTTCCCATCTTAAAAGGTCACCCGAATAGTTCAAAATCACACAGAATGATTTGAAATGTGATTTAATAATCTTCTGATATTCAAATTATTATAAGCAAAAATAGGGGGCAAGGGCAGGGAACCGAATAGGGGACGAATTGATTGATTTTATTTGGGTTTTATTGACTTCTTAAAATTTAAAAGCCCGTAAAACCGAGTGTTTACGGGCTTTTAAGCCATTTTGATTTCTCATTTAGTCGGGGCGGCAAGATTCGAACTTGCGACCTCCTGGTCCCAAACCAGGCGCGATGACCGGGCTACGCTACGCCCCGATTGCTGCTTTACTTTGTCAGCGGGATGCAAAAGTAAACTAATAATTTTTATATCCAAAAAAATATCAGAAAAAAAATTGGTAGCAAACCAAATAACCTGTTTATGCTCCATCCATCCAAAAAAATCCAGATTTTAAACAGAACAGGCATTTTTGCTGTAGGTTTGGGGTGAAAATTATGCGAAAATTATTAAGAATCTTATGGAATAGCTTTCTGATGGCCCTTCAGGAGCTAAAAGTGAACAAGCTGAGAACCTTTCTATCTCTGTTTGGGATCACCATTGGTATATTTTGCATAATCGGCGTTTTGGCATTAGTTAATAGCCTTAAACAGAAGGTCCAGTCGGATATGAATGAACTTGGATCCAATACTGTTCAGGTCGGCAAATGGGAATTTCTCAATACCAGCGATTACCCCTGGTGGAAATTCATCAACCGACCGGAAGTCAAATACAGTGAGTTTGAATTCCTTAAAAAGAACACAGGCTATGCTGAACATATGTATTATCTGAATAATACAAGCAGCAACCTCACCTATAAAGACAATACTTATAGCGGGAACGTCTATGGTACCTCTGAAGAATTTAATTTAGTACAGACCGTAGAAATTGAATATGGCCGTTACATAAACCCCAGTGAATTTAAAAGAGGGGTTGCTGTGGCTGTCATCGGACAGGAAGTGGCCACCCAGTTATTTAAACGCCCTGATTTAGCAATTGGTAAAAAGATTAGTGTAGATGGCAAAAAGGTCAATGTGATCGGGGTGATTAAAAAACAAGGCCAGATGATTAATATCTTTCAGTTTGATGAAAGCATTCTGGTGCCTTATAATTATTTTGCCAGCATCTATAATGCGGAAAATCTCAGTCCCCAGATTTTTGTAAAAGGCAAGGAAGGGGTACCAAATTCAGCGCTGATTGATGAACTCAGAGGACTTATGCGCCAGGTCAGAAGACTCAGCCCAAAACAGGAAGATAATTTTGCCCTAAATGACATCAACCTATTTAGAGAACAAATTGATAAAGTATTCGCCTCTCTTAATATTGGGGGTTGGGTCATTGCCGGTCTTTCCCTCTTAGTCGGTGGATTCGGTATTGCCAATATTATGTTTGTAACCGTCAGGGAAAGACGTTCCCAGATTGGCCTTAAAAAGGCCATCGGTGCCAAAAGCCGGACAATACTAACGGAGTTTCTCATTGAAAGTGCCTTTTTGTGCATTATCGGGGGGCTTTTAGGGCTGTTTATGGTCTGGTTATTATCCCTGGCCTTAAGTGCGATTTTGCCGTTCCCGATTGTGATAGCGGGAAGCATTATCGTGTTGGCCTTTTCCATTTGTATTATTTTAGGTGTGCTGTCCGGGATTATTCCGGCCACCATTGCTGCCCGGTTAAATCCGGTAGTCGCCATCCGGAGCAATTAAATCCTCCGCAAATTCTATAGACAGTTGTAATTATTTTGGTAAATGGAGCTTCTTTGAGCTAATTTTGCTCTTCTAAGGAGTTTATTAATCATATGTCTACGTCCATAACCATACTTGGAATTGAAAGTTCCTGCGATGAAACCAGTGCTTCCATCTGCCGGGATGGGCAGATTCTGTCCAATATTATCGCCACACAGAAAGTGCATGAAAAATACGGTGGTGTTGTGCCTGAACTGGCCAGCAGGGCTCATATACAAAATATTGTTCCGGTCGTTGATACTGCCATCAAGGAATCAGGTATTGCTTTGGAGCAGGTTGACGCCGTTGCCTTTACCCAGGCACCTGGATTAATTGGCAGCCTTTTAGTGGGAACCCAGTTTGCCAAGTCAACAGCGCTTGCCCTAAACAAGCCGCTCATCAGTGTGCATCATATGCAGGCGCATGTACTGGCAAATCTCATAGGTGACCCAAGACCGGATTTTCCTTTTTTGTGCCTGACAGTAAGTGGGGGCATACCCAGATTGTCAAAGCCACTAGTCCATTGCAGATGGAAGTTTTAGGGGAGACCATCGATGATGCTGCTGGAGAAGCCTTTGATAAAACAGCCAAGATCCTGGGACTGCCATATCCCGGAGGGCCTCTTATAGATAAATATGCCGCCCAGGGTAATCCACTGGCTTTTACTTTTGCTAAACCGCAAGTGCCGGATCTTAATTTTAGTTTTAGCGGCGTAAAGACCTCGGTGCTTTATTTTCTGCAAAAACAAATTCAGCAAGATCCTGATTTTGTACAAAAGAACCTCCAGGACCTGGCAGCCTCCATTCAGCACACTATTATTGAGGTATTAATAAAAAAATTAAAAAAAGCCATCCAGCAAACCGGCATTAAGCATGTTTGTATTGCAGGCGGAGTCAGTGCCAATAAAGGCCTTAGGGCAGCGCTGGATCAGTTAGGAGAACAATTAAATATTTCGACTTACCGTCCTGATTTTCAGTATTGTGTAGATAATGCAGGCATGATCGCCATGACCGGTTATTATAAGTATCTGGCAGGAGAATTTGCAGACATGTCCATAAGCCCATCGGCCAGGGCCAGTTGGTAGGCACCATCCATAGCTGTCAGCAATTGATTTTGGCACTTCAATTGCATTATAAAAAATGTTTATCTCATGGATTAAACGCCGGCGGCTTTAAACAATCTATTGATTATAAAACCTTTATTAATAAATTACATATTAAAACTAAAAGCATGAAAAAACATTTTGGAATCTTACTAATGTCCTTTGCCGTACTGTTTTTTGTTTCTTGTTCAACCACCTCTCATACAATCGATAAAGTAAACCTGAACGGAAGTTATACCGTTACAGATGTGCGCGTGGAAGGGGTGAATACAGCCTCATCAACGCATAAAGAAACATTTAATGACGCCGGCAATACCTCCGCTACTATACTCACTAAAGTCAAACTGGAAACGACTGTTTTTGATGATGTAACCCCCAATTGCTTTACAGGCAGCCAATGGGTTTTGCCACATAACGGTTATGGTACCTACACCATTCAGGACAATGGTGATTGTTATGCAGGTAAACGTAATATTGTTTGGTCCGTCAGAACTGACCAGAGTGGACAGAAGAAGTTTCAGTTAAAGATCATCGACGGTCAGAAAGCAAAAAAAGTAACACAAGGCTATTTGTTGGATATTACAGATGTATCTCAGCAAGGCTTTACCCTGGTGTCACCCGTTGAAGTAGACGGGCAAACGGCATATGTGTATTACGAGTTTTCCCGCAACTAAACTAAATCCCCTTCGGGGTGATATAAGCTAAGGCATTGCTAACGCAGAGGTGTTTAAAGGTGTACTGGAAAAATAAATCTTTTATTTTTCCAGTACACCTTTCTTATTACCCTTAAGCCTTGTTTAAAAAATAAGCAAAGCGAAAGCGCCCAATCAAATCGCTGCATAGTAGCATTTGATTGGGCGCCAATTATTAGGGATTGCATATAAAATCCCGATATATGTATAAACTTTCTAAGCTGTATTTATAACCCGAAGCACTCTTATTGGTCTATCCGGGATTACTTTCCTTTTAAAAACAAAACAAAAAACAAAAGCAAAAAATAAAAGCGAAAATAAAAACCAAGACAAAAGTAAATCCCGGTAACTTAGACGCACGCCCGGGCCATATCATTAATACTTAGCTCAAAAAGGAATAGTCAATATAACCTTGTTCACCAGCCGCATAAAAGGTGGTAAAATCCGGCTGCTGTAATGCCGCCTTTTGCTGTAACCTGGTGACCAGATCCGGATTGGCGATAAAGTGTCTGCCAAAACCGACTAAATCCGCACTGCCACCCTCCAGAATTTTTTCTGCACTTTGCATATCCAGCCCGTTACAATAAAGCAAATTACCGGTAAACTTTTCTCTGACCGCTTCGTAAGTTGCTTTATCCGCATCTGGGTTCAGGGCCAGATGAATATAACAGATGCCAATCTCATTTAATTTGTCTGCCAGATATTGATAGGTTTCGTGTACCTGCTGAGGTTCATAGGCTGGCAGGTCATTAAAGGTAGAGTAGGGGGAGAAACGTACACCCACATTACTTCTACCAATGGCTGCACTAATTTTAGCCGCTACCGTTAGTAAGAAACGAGCCCTGTTTTCTATACTGCCACCGAAGCGGTCTGTACGGTTGTTGATATGCGGGTTTAAGAACTGCTCCATCAAATATCCATTGGCACTATGGAGTTCAACCCCGTCAAAACCTGCCTGAATCGCATTACGGGCAGCGGTTACACAATCTTCAATGACCGTTTCTACTTCAGCAGTGGAAAGTGCCTTTGGCTGAGAAAAATCCTGCATTTGCCGGGTATCCGTATAAATCTGTCCACTGGCCCTGATATCAGACACGCCTACCAGTTTTGCACCTACCGGTAGGTTGTCCACATGGCCGATTCTACCAGAATGCACCAGTTGTAAAAAGATCTTTGAACCACTGGCATGTACGGCGTCCGTTGATAATTTCCAGCCGGCAATCTGTTGCTGGTTAAAAATACCCGGAATTCTGGTATAGCCGAGCGCATCAGGGTTAATGGCGGTGGCCTCCGTGATAATAAGCCCGGCTTCTGAACGCTGCCCGTAATAAGTAGCCATCAGCTGATTAGGGATATTGTCCAAGGCTCGAGAGCGGGTCATAGGCGCCATTACAATATGATTTTTGAGTTTGAGCCCATTTTTATCAAATGGGGTAAATAATTTTTCCATTGCGAATAATTTTTAATGTTTTAAATTTTAAAAAATAAGAGGGGAGTCCTTGAGAAAACCTCCCACTTCAGAAGGAAAGGTGCCGCTTGCTGTAATCATTGCAATAAACATTATTCTGCAGCCCTGGCGGCACCTTTTTATATATACTAAACCATGCTAAAAAAACCGTTTTAATAATGTCCAATTAAGCCTTTGTCGCCTTTGTTAATCCCAGGTTCGACTAAGTCCAACCATGCATTAGCATATGGAAAGCACAGCATCAAAGACGGCCTGAATAGTGAGGTAAAAGTGCGCGATGGGCGGTATTGGCTTTAAAAGCCGGATGATAGAAGCATAATTATAATTGTAATTATAATTATGCTGACAGAACATATTACTGTCCTCTACCACCTCCCAGACTTCTATAAATATCTACTGCAGCAATCAACTCCCGGCCATGAATAGAAGCCAGGTTGAGCTGCGCCTGTAAGGCATTGTTTTGAGCACTGATGACCTCCAGATAATTGGCCAGGCCGCTTTTATACAACAAGGAAGCGTTCTCAGCACCTTGTTGTAACGTGTCTACCTGACGGCTGGCCATTACCGCCTGAATATTTAATTTCTGGTAATGTGTCAACGCATCGCTTACTTCACCTACAGCATTTAATACAGAAGTTCTGAAGGCCAGTACAGCGTCCACTTTTTCCAGCTCCGCCACTTTATAATCCCTTCTTAAGGCTCCTTGTTGGAATACCGGTTGTAATACACTTCCGGCAACCATCCCAAATAAAGAAGCCGGCAGGTTAAACCAGTTGCTGGCCTTTAAGGATTCTACACCGCCCGCTGCGGTGATCCTGAGCGTAGGATAAAGACTAGCCTTTGCTACGCCAATTTTACTGATAGCCATTTTAAGGGCCGTTTCTGCACTTCTGACGTCAGGCCGGTTATTTAACAGATCCGCCGGAGCGCCGGTTCTGATTTCACTGGGTAAGGCTACCTGATCCAGTGCACCGTGATCGCCGATGGTGCCGGGCATTTGCCCCGTTAAGGCCAGTAGCGCATTTTGCTGAGCCGAGATCTGGTCTTCCAGATCTGGTAGTAAAAGCGCTACTGTTTCGCGTTGCGCCGCTGTTTGCTGCACGGAGAGCTGGTTGGTCTTGCCCGCTGTTTTAAGTAGCCGGGTAAGCTCCAGGGTGCTGTCGGCCAGTATAAGACTGGAAGTGGCAACCTGGTATTGCTTTTCCAGGATGAGCAGGTTGTAATAACCGGTGGCAATTTCAGCGATCAGCCTAGTGCGGACAGCTTTAGCCGCCTCAGCGGTTCTAAGGTAGTCCTGCAGCGCATATTTTTGCTGGTTTCTAATTTTACCCCAAATATCCGCTTCCCAGGATAGTTGTCCTTGCAGGGTATAATCCTGATAGTGATGTACAGAGCCGGCTCCTGCCATACTTTGTCCGGTCAGTCCATTATCAGAAAAACGGGTTGAATTGGCATCTGCTGAAATGCCGAGTGTAGGAAGCTGTAGTAGCTTCGCCTGCCTTAAATTAACCCTTGCTATATCCAATCGATTAATGGCTCTTTGCAAGTCATAGTTATAACGCAGTCCCTGACGAATCAGCGTTTTTAGGCTAGTATCCTGAAAAAAGCTGTCCCAGGTAGTACTTCCCAGATTTGCGCTGTCATAACCTTTTAGACTATCAGAGAGTTCAATTGCTGAGCCATGTATCTGAACCGCTAATGCAGATTTATACTGAGCTGGTATCACCTGTGGCCTTTGTGTTATACTGCTTTCAACCGAGGCTGGTGTTTTACAGCCTGCCCAAAAAGCAATTACAACCAGTAGCAAAAGCAGTCGGATGATCGTGCCCAGTGAATGAGCAGCCGTCTTTTGCCACTGCCCAAGGTGATAATTTCTATATATGTCCATGGAATAAATCATTTAAATTTTAAAGTGTTTACCAGTATATCTTAAACCCAGATGTTTCGCTTACTTGTTTTTTCCATCATGATCGGGGTTTTGCTCCTCAGCATTAGCAGCAGCTGCCGCCAACTGTCTTTTCCTTGTCGCAGGACCGGTAACTTTTTCCTGCAGATATTGGAAAATAACATAGAGTACAGGAATAATAAAGATGCCGAGTAACACGCCTGACAGCATACCACCTACGGCGCCTGTGCCGATTGAACGATTACCCAGCGCAGAGGCGCCCGTTGCCCGCATCAGCGGTAACAAGCCTGCGATAAAGGCAAAGGAAGTCATAAGGATCGGACGAAGCCGCAATTTGGCAGCTTCCAGGGCAGATTGTACCAGCGGCATACCTGCCTTTCTTCTTTGAACTGCATATTCCACAATCAAAATGGCATTTTTCGCCAGCAGCCCGATCAGCATAATCAGACAGACCTGTACGTAGATATTATTATCTATGCCAAACAGATTAATAAAGCCCATGACACCAAATACACCAAGCGGTATGGTCAGAATAATGGCCAGTGGCAGGATATAACTCTCGTATTGCGCCGAGAGCAGGAAGTAGACAAAGACCAGGCTCATAATAAAGATCAAAATAATCTGTGACCCAGAATTTATCTCCTCTCTGGTCATCCCCGTCCATTCATAATGGAAATTATTCGGCAGGAACTTGGCCGCCGTTTCTTTAATTGCCTCAATGGCATCCCCTGTGCTATAACCTGGTGTAGGCACTCCGTTAATCGTCACCGCATTAAAAAGGTTGTTACGCGTAACTGTTTCCGGACCATAAGTCCTTTTAAAATGTACCAAAAGGTTAGCAGGGACCATTTTACCTTCCTTACTTTTTACATAAATGCCGTTGAGCGAAGACTCATCCATCCGGTAGGGGATATCTGCCTGGGCGATGACCCGGTAGTATTTACCAAACCGGTTAAAATCATCCACAAAGCTGCTACCATAGTAGACCTGTAATGTCCTAAGTAAGTCCCCTACGGAAACACCTAACTGCAACGCTTTATCATCATCAATCTGTAACTCATATTGTGGGTTACCGGCTGCATAAGTGGTAAATGCATAGGCGATTTCTTTTCGCTGCATGAGCTCGCCTATGAATGCATGTGCCACTGTGTCCAGATTGCCCAGGCTGCCGTAACCTCTGTCCTGCAGCATAAATTCAAAACCGCTGACATTCCCGAATCCCTGGATAGTAGGAAAGGTGAAGAAAAAGGCGCTGGCGCCTTTGACCTCAGTGGCCACCTTTTGCGTCATCATGGCAGCGATCTGATCATAGCTTTTGATCGGACCACGATCTTCAGGCTTTTTCATCCGGATAAAACCGGCGCCATAGGGTGCCGCATTGGCATTAGAGATAAAGTTCAGCCCTTCCACCGTGTAGTGATTGGCCGTAAAAGGCTGTTTCATGACAATACTGTCAATTTGCTCCATGGCCTTATGGGTTGTCGCAAGCGAGCTACCCGGAGGTGTATTAACGGCGTAGAGTAAGAACCCCTGATCTTCTGTTGGAATAAATCCACTGGGGGTACGCTGAGCCATCCACCAGGTGGCACCAGTAATGGCGACTAAAAACCCAATGGCCAGCCATTTTCTTTTGATGAGCAGTCTGATGGCTGAAAGATACCTTTCAGTGAGCGCCGTAAATCCTGCATTAAAGGCATCAAAAAAGCGCTTACCTAAGCCTCGTTTTTGCTGCTTTTGCCCCGGATGGCTACCACCCGGTAGTGCACCCTCACCGCTAAGCTCACCTTCTGGGTGTTTATCCGCATGCCCTTTTAAAATCAGGGCACTCAGTGCCGGGCTCAGTGTTAAGGCGTTCAGCGCAGAAATCAAAATGGCTATAGCCAGTGTAAAGGCAAACTGCCGGTAGAAAACACCCGCCGGACCTTCCATAAAACCAACTGGTATAAATACGGCCGCCATTACCAGGGTAATAGAGATAATGGCCCCTGAGATTTCCCGCATGGATTGAATGGTGGCGTTTCTGGCCGTAAGACTGGTGGTCTCCATTTTAGCATGGACGGCTTCCACTACCACAATGGCATCATCCACCACAATCCCAATGGCCAGTACCAAAGCAAAGAGCGTTAACAGATTGATGCTGAACCCAAATAATTTCATGAAGAAAAAGGTGCCGATAATCGCTACTGGTACAGCGATGGCCGGGATCAGTGTGGAACGCAAATCCTGAAGAAATAGGAATACCACAATAAATACCAGGATAAAAGCTTCTATCAGGGTTTCTACCACCAGATGGATAGAACTATCTAAAAACTCTTTAGAGTTATACATGGTCGTAATAGAAAGCCCTTCTGGCAGATCCTTAGAAAACTGCTTGGTCTGACGCTCTATTTCGGTAAGGATATCGTTGGCATTGGAGCCGGCAGTCTGATAAATAGCAATACCGGAAGTTGGTTTACCATTTAAAGCACTATTAGAAGAATAGGTAAATGAACCCAGTTCCACTCTGGCGACATCTTTTAACCGGATCAGTGCACCGTCAGCGCCGGTTTTGACTACGATATTTTCATAGTCAGCCACTTTGCTAAGCTTGCCACGGTATTTTAAAACATATTCAAATACCTCACCTGAACTCTGGCCCAGCCTGCCGGGAGCAGCTTCCTGACTCTGATTCTGGATGGCTGTTGTGACATCCTGAGGAGAGAGCCCGTAGGCATTCAGCCGGTCGGGCTTCAGCCAGATTCGCATGGAGTAATCCCTGCTACCAAAAGGCTGCGCCTGGGCAACACCTGGGATACGCTGCAACTGCGGAATCAGATTGATCTTAATGTAATTTTGCAAAAAAGCCTCATCATAGCTGCTGTCCTTACTGGAAAGCGCTAAAAACATGATAATACTGTTTTGCTGTTTTTGGGTGGAAATGCCCGCTTGTATAACTTCCTGAGGGACCTGGCTGGTCGCCTTAGATACCCTGTTTTGGACGTTCACGGCGGCAATGTCCGGATCTGTGCCCTGTTTGAAATATACATTCAGGGTCATAGTACCGTCATTGGAAGAGTTGGAGGTCATATATGTCATATTCTCTACGCCATTGACGGCCTCTTCGATAGGTGTAGCAACAGAACGCGCGACGACTTCCGCATTGGCCCCTGGATAGGAGGCCGTTACCTGAACGGTAGGCGGCGCAATATCCGGGAACTGCGTGATGGGAAGTGTGAATAGGGCGATCAGGCCCACTAGAACCAGTAATATGGATATAACTGTCGATAAAACCGGTCTTTCAATAAATTTTTTAAACATGGTTTAATGCGGAGTTGTGACCGCCTGATTTGAAGTTTTTTTTTCAATTATGCGCTTTGCTGAGCAGAACTCACATTTCAATTAAGCGCTATTAAAACCAATTAAACAACCGGTACATATTGACTTGGCAATAGTTTCCCAGTCCACTAAAAAACGTTGATTTTTAGTAGGGAATAATAAAGCCGGTCTGTTTTTCTCTGCTTGCTTTTAATTGAAATGTAGGAGAATAGTATTGCTTAAATCACCGGTTAAATACCCAATCGTAGTGACCGGTGATTTAAGAAATATTAGCCGATCCTTTCATTATTTTAAAACTTCAATAATTGTCAGACGTCTTTTTTGTTTTTAGAAATGAGCACGATGAATTGCGTTTACATATTTACGCACTTAATATGGATTGGCTTTTGTCAGGCTGTCCATGGATACAGCTTCTGGTGCGATCTGCATACCATTTTTCAGTCTGTCAAGGCCCTGTAAAACGATCTTGTCGCCTGGCTTAAGTCCTTCACTTAATACGTAATAATTACCTTTTTTAACCGCGATCTGAACAGGGACACTCTTCACCTTATTGCTATCCGTTAGTAAAAAGGCAAAGGTCTTATCCTGAATTTCAAAGGTGGCACCCTGAGGGATCAAAATGCCATGCACTGCCTGCCCGAATAAGCGGATCTTTCCAGTATTGCCAGAGCGCAGCAGTCCATGTTCATTAGGGAAGGAAGCTCTGAAGCTGATAGCACCGGCATCCTTATTAAAGGAACCTTCCACCAGTTCAACCTTACCCTTTTGCCCATAGATTGTTCCATCGGCTAGTATCAGTTCCACAGGTGGTACTTTGGCTAGTTTTTCTTCCAATGAGGCGCCTGTATAAGAAGCCTTAAAATCCATAAAGTCCTTTTCACTCATGGAGAAGTAGACGTGCATCTGCTTTGTTTCAGATAGAACAGTGAGCGCCTGATCATCATTGTCTCCCACCAGGCTCCCCATTTTATAGGGAATGGAACTGATATAACCAGCAACCGGTGCAGTGATCCTGGTATAATTCAGGTTGATATTGGCGCTGGCCTCAGCAGCTTTGGCGCCTGCTACGGCTGCCTTAGCCTGTTCATAGCTGGCCCGGGCTGTTTGCAGTTCCACATCGGATACCACTTTTCTTTGAACAAGAGGTTCCAGCCTGTCGGCATTGATACGGGCAACTTTTAAAGACGCTTCAGCTGAAGCCAGACTGGCGGAAGCCTGTTGATAGGCCTGTTTGTAGGGACTAGGATCAATCTGGAATAAAAGTTGGCCTTTTTCCACATATGCCCCTTCGTCCACATAAATATGGCTTAAAATGCCTTTGACCTGTGGCCGGATTTCTATGTCTTTCGACCCTTCAACATTTGCGGTATAATCCCGGTAAGTTGTAACAGGTTCCTGACTTACCTGAATTACTGGCAGGGTTGGGGCCGGAGGGGTAGCAACTGCTGCCTGCGTAGGTTCTGTGCATCTGGATAGTAAGGTGGCTGCCAGTAATGAAAGGCCAGCGATTACAACGAGATGCCATTTTTTGTTGGATAAATTTGATTTTTTGGTCATGATTTTCAAGATTATAACAGTGTTATTAAAAGTAACGGTGTTAGTTGAATGATAAAAAAAATTAATCGATTTATAGATTTTTGATATATGCCTCCAGGGATTCTGTCAGGACCTGTTTGTTTAAGGTGTCATCGATATCAGAGACGCGCATTTGCATAATGGAGATTAGTCCATGAATAATCGACCATAATGCATAAGATTTAAAGCAAAGCTGACTGGTGTCAGAACCTCGCTGGCGCATAATCTCCTCGATGACTTCCAGAACATAATCACGGAAAATATTGACCTGAGAATTCATTTTGCCGGCACCACAGCAAGGCATCCCAAGCCCATACATCAGTTGATAATATTCCTTATTCCTGAATGCGAAATTCCAGTAACTGTCCACATGCGCTCTTAACAAGGCTTCCGGGTTTTCGGCGTTTTTCCGGTTTTTATCCAGATCTTGTTTGAGCAGATCAAATCCATGAAGAGACAGTTCATATAAAATCGCTTCCTTGTTTGCAAAATGATCATAGATAACAGGCACGCTGTATTCTATACCATCCGCAATTTTGCGGATGGAAAGCGCCTGCCAGCCCTCTTCCTTGACAATTTGCCAAGCCATTTCCAGGATCTGAGCGCGGACGTTTTCTTTTTGACGTGCTTTTCTTTCTGTTATTCCCATGATCTTTTAAGTTAACACCGTTAGCAAAATTAATACTGTTTTAATTACTGGCAAATTTTTTTTGCAGACTTCCAGCTTAAAAATAGGAAATTAATTGATTTTAAGGCGGATAGATACATAAAAATAAAAAAAATAATATAGCTTTGCAAGCAATATTCGATGAATTGCCATGTTGATACAAATTAAAGTGGCCGGTTTTCGGTCCATTGGAAAAGAAGTGATATTGAGCTTTATGCCTGTCACCACTGACAAACAATATCAAGAAAATATTTTTAGGATAGGAAGCTACACTGCCCTGAATACATTAGCCATTTATGGCAAAAATGGCAGTGGTAAATCCAGTCTGTTTAATGCCATAAGTTGTATGCAGAAGATGGTCTTGTCTTCAGATGGTTACAAAACGAGACAGTGTTTGCCTTTTGCCCCCTTTTTTTGGAGTGATCCTGATTTAGCTCTCACGGAATTTGAAATCATTTTTATTGGTGGAAATCAAGTTAAGTATAGATATGGTTTCTGTTACAATGCAGTAGCAGTGCAGCGTGAATGGCTATATCGTCAGGAGGTAAACCAGCTAGATGAAATTAATCTATTTGAGAGAGAATGTGATATTATAGATGCCAATCATAATAGCTTTAAGGATCAGGAAAAGCAGATAAACAAAGCTATTGTGGCGACAGGAAGCAATAATTTGTTTTTAACTACTTGTACCAATATGAAAATTGAAGAGGCTGTAGTAGTACTTGATTGGTTTGGAAAACAATGCAAAGTTGTTGGAGAAGGTGAACTGAGTACCGATGTGATAAAAAGTCTTATGCATTTATAAACATGTATAAGACTTTAGCTATAAAGCTTTTCGATGCTTTTAATCTGGATATGACGCCGTTGTCATTTAGTGAGGAGGCGCAAAATAGTGGCATTGGCTATGGATCTTCTGGTACTCGTCAAATAATTCAAATGCTGGAACCTTTGATTAACGCTCTTATGGAGGGCGGTTTACTAGCTATAGATGATATAGATAGAGGGCTACACCCTGCCTTGAAATTAAAACTTATAGAAATATTTTTAGATCCTGCCACAAACCCCAACCGGTCGCAACTTTTTTTTAGCACAAACGATACTTGTCTTATGACGCATACCAAAACCAGGGAAGATCAGATTTACTTTGCAGAAAAAAATAAAGAGGCTACCGAGTTATTCTGTTTATCAGATTTTGTTTATTTTGAGGATTGGCAGGCTCAAAATAATCCAGATTCTTCCTTTTTGGAAAGTAAACGGGTTGAAAATCATAGCCCAGCTGTTAGAGGGGAAAGGTATCTTACCGGGCGATATGGTGCGGTGCCTAAGATAGGGGACCTGAAACAAATATTACAGAATTATTTATTTAGTTAAATTTAGACGATATTCTGATAATATATAATATGATTCCAATTCAAGGAAATTCAATCTTTAAAATTATCTTTGCACCATGCAATTATTAGATGGAAAGGTCGCCTCAAAGGCGGTCAAAGAACAACTGAAAGCAAAAGTTGATAAAATTATCGCATCAGGTGCCCGTGCACCACACCTGGCAGTTATCCTGGTAGGCAATAACGGCGCGTCTGAAACTTACGTGGCCAGCAAAGTAAAAACCTGTGCAGAAATCGGTTATCAGTCTACTGAAATCAGACGGGAAGTGGATATCACTGAGGCAGATCTGCTCTCAGAGATCCAAAAACTCAATGAGGACCCGTCAGTAGATGGTATCCTGGTACAGTTACCGCTGCCAAAACATATTGATGAACAAAAAGTGATCGCAGCCATAGATCCCACAAAAGACGTGGACGGGTTTCATCCGGTCAGTGCCGGTAATCTGACATTGGGCATGCCCACTTTTATCCCGGCTACGCCCTATGGCATTATGTTGATGCTGGAGCATTATCATATTTCCACCAAAGGCAAACATGCGGTGGTGATTGGTAGAAGCAATATCGTGGGTAGACCCATGAGTATCCTGCTGAGTACCAATAATCCCTATGGCAATTGCACCGTTACGCTTTGTCATTCTCATACACCTAATCTTGAAGAGCTCTGCCTGCAGGCAGATATTATTGTTGCAGCCCTGGGGCGTCCTGGCTTTGTTAAACCAGAAATGGTCAATGAAGGCGCGATTATAATCGACGTGGGTATTACCAGAGTAGAAGATGCTACAGCCAAAAGAGGCTACCGCATTAAAGGGACGTTGATTTTGAGGCTGTTGCCTCTAAAGCATCTTATATTACCCCAGTACCAGGTGGCGTGGGTCTGATGACGATTGCAGGATTATTGCAAAATACCCTGGTCGCCTATGAAAGCGTACTGCAGCCGCCGCTAAACAATAAATAACCGTAAAATCCAAGATAATCCAGGATAGTCCAAGATAATCCAAGATAAGCTAAGCGCATAACGGTTTTAAAGGGAATATAGGAGATAATTGAAACAATGGATGTACAAGATAAGATGACTGAAATCGCCTTGCAAGCTCAAAGGTCTGAGCTAGGCATTAACGAGGGGACATCCCTGCCGATAATGGAGGCTTTTTATACCCTTCAGGGAGAAGGTGCTTATCAAGGGCAGGCGGCTTATTTTATTCGTCTAGGTGGTTGTGACGTAGGCTGCGTTTGGTGTGATGTAAAAGATAGCTGGGATGCGCTGGCGCATCCCGTAAAATCCATAGACCAGATTCTTGAGGAAGCCCTTGCAGAAATAAAGACATTTACTGGACTGGCCAGTGGTAAATCGGCCGCTGAAAAAATATTATTGCAGTGATTACCGGCGGGGAACCGCTGATGTATGAGCTGGGCCCATTATCCAAGGCTTTACATGAAGCTGGATTTAGGGTGCATGTAGAAACCTCCGGTGCTTACCCTCTTTCCGGGGACATTGACTGGGTCTGTGTTTCTCCTAAGAAATTCAAGGCGCCTTTACCGGATGTTTTGGCAAAAGCAAATGAACTCAAGATAGTGGTATTCAATAAATCTGATTTTAGGTGGGCAGAAGAGCATGCGGCTCAGGTTAGCGCAGACTGCCGGTTATTTTTACAACCCGAATGGTCAAAGGAAAAACAAATGTTGCCTCTGATGATTGAGTATGTCAAATCCAATCCCCAATGGAATCTTTGCGTCCAGGTTCATAAATACATAAATGTACCATAGATTTACTAAAGGGATGAACTAAAGGCTTTTTGAAGTAAAGCAATTTTAGAAATAGTGTGTGATTATAAAAAATCGGTTTGTGTTTAATTAGATTTAAACACAAACCGATTTTTTATTTAATTACCGTAGGCTTTCCCTGATAATAAACCTTCTCCGATTTTTAGAAAAGGGCAATGTTACTGCACGCAAAAGTAAAACCCTATTTTGCGCCAGCAGGACAGTGCTGCTGCAGGTAATGCGTATATAAATGCGCTAAAAACTTAGACGTGCCTTCGCCTTCGGAGAGTGCATGTGTTCTATTGGGGAACTCCATAAAGCTGAAAATCTTATCGTGTTTAATCAGTTCGTTTATCAGCATTTCTGCGTTCTGATAATGCACATTATCGTCTCCTGACCCGTGAATTACCAGCAGGTTGCCCTCCAGACCACCTGCATGGCTCAAAGGGGAGGCGGTTTTGTAGGTATTGTCCGGATCGGTGGGCAGCCCCATATAACGTTCTTGATAGACATTGTCATAAGTCAAAAAGTTGGCTACGGCAGCTACAGCGATTCCTGTTTTATATACATCCGGATGCTGGAACATCAGATTCAGCGTTGTAGAACCACCTCCGCTCCAGCCCCATACAGCGACCCGGTTTTTATCAACAAAAGGCCAGGCGACCACTTTTTTAGCGGCTTCATACTGATCATGAATATTTAAAATACCGACTTTTTTATAAATACTATGCCTCCAGGCAGTGCCTTTTGGTGCCGGTGTGCCTCTACTGTCGATGCTGACATAGATATAGCCGTCTTTTTGCATATCCCCTGATAAAGAAAATTACGACCATTGCCCCAGCTGTCCTTGACCGTGCAGCTGGCTGGTTCGGTATAGACATAAAATACAAGGGGATATTTTTTTGTAGAATCAAAATGCTCAGGCAGCGTAACGGATGCGTCCATAACAATTCCTTCATCTGTTTTGATCTGGATATATTTGACCTGTGGAAAGCCGGGAGGCAGCGTTCTTGCAACCGGTTTTGTGCCGATAATCTTATTGGAAGGAAGCGCTACCCAATCGCGGATAGGGAAGGTATTCGCATTGGAAAAAGTGTGTTCCGCATATTTCCCGTTTGGAGAAATATTGTAGGAATGTGTGCCTTGCTCATCTGTGGGAGATACTCTTTCCGCCTTGCCTGAACCATCCAGTTTGGTTCTATAAAGATAATTTTGAGTGGCATTATCCGGGGAAGCCATAAAATAAACGTAGCCTTCTTTTTCGTTGACGGCGAGCAGATCCAGTATATCGTAGTCTCCTTTGGTAATCAACTTTTCATGGCCCTGCATATCTACACGGTAGATATGGCGCCAGCCATCTTTTTCCGTAACCCATAAAAAGGCCTTGCCCTGTTCAATAAAATCCCAGCCAATCGGATTATCCCATGCCACCGGGATTTAATATCAACCCAGGTATCGCTTTTTTCTTTATAAAAAGGATGGGCCACCCCATTTGAGCTGTTTGCCAGATACAGTGTACTGACTTGCTGCTTACGGTCTAGTTGCTGAACGACTACTTCATCCCCTGTCGTCCATTCCATACGGGGCAGGTAATGTTCTCTCGGATCTCCTGGTATCTGCATCCAGGTGATCTTATCATTATCAATATTAACTACGCCAATCTTTACAGCAGAAGGTTCTTCTCCCACTACCGGATATTCTACCGGGATGGTAAAAGGATAGATAGAATCTGTATTATTGATCATCAGAAAATTCTTGATCTTTCTGGCATCTACATGCCAGAAAGCGATTTTCTTACTGTCATTTGACCATCTGAATCCGTCTCTGGCACCAAATTCTTCCTCATATACCCAGTCAAAGGTGCCATTGATAATCCTATCAGTACCATCCTTAGTCAACTGTTTTATCTGATGAGACGTTAAATCTTCCACGTACATATTATGCTGGCTGCTGTAAGCTACTTTTTTGCCATCTGGTGAAAATTTAGCGAACATCAAAGAACTTTCTGGCAAGCCTTTACCAAGCCTAGTAAGGGCTTTAGAGGCCACGTCATAGACCCAGTAATCGCCACGGGTATGGTATCGCCATACTTTTTTAGAGTTGGTATAGATCAGAATTTTGCTGCCATCCTCGCTAATGGTAAAGTCCTCCGGTTTGACTTGCTGCTTGATACTTTGGGTTGTTAGATCCACTTTAGAGAGTACTGTGGTGGAGGTCTGATCCGGCATATGCACCCGGACAATCTCTCCATTACTTATGGTGTAATACTGATCGCCATCCCTGGACCATTTATATTTGGTTACATAAGGTTGCGCAGCTAGCTGTGTTGTCATCCAAACACAGGCAAAAAATAGGGTTAGTAAACATTTAACTTGCTTCATGCATCTAAAATTTTGGCTTTAAAAGTACGGAAGTTTATACAGAAAATTGCTGTAAGGTAAGCCAGGAGGGGAGCTGGTAGAAAATCGGATTTATCTTATAGATATTATCTATATCAGGATAGCTAATAACAATTTTTACCTATAATGTTTTGTCCTAATTTTGCAGCGTAATAATTAATTATCAACCATATAAATAAAAAGGATTAAAAATGAGCAACAGAATTTTATCCATCGGAAGTCAGTTTCCTACATTTACCAAGAAGGCAGCCGTTTCAACTGAAAAGGCAAAGAGTTTATTGATTTAAGCAATGAGGATTTGAAAGGTAAGTGGACTGTACTGTTCTGGTGGCCAAAAGACTTCACATTTGTATGCCCAACTGAAATAGCTGAGTTTAATAGAAATTATGAAGAATTTACAGACCGTGATACTACTTTAATCGGTGCATCCACAGATTCTGAATTTGTACATGTCGCCTGGAGAAAAGATCATAAAGATTTAAAAGACCTTAAATTCCCAATGCTGGCCGATACTTCTAAATCCCTGGCAGAAGAGCTGGGTATTCTGGAAGCAGAAGAAAAGTAGCCTACCGTGCCACTTTTATCATTGACCAGGAAGGGGTTATTCGTTGGGTGAGCGTAAATGATCTCAATGTAGGTCGTAATGTACAAGAAGTACTCCGTGTACTGGACGGGTTGCAAACAGATGAACTTTGCCCTTGTAACTGGAATAAAGGTGAAGAAACCTTAACCGCTCAGTTAAATGCAGAATTAAACTAATTTCCTGCAGCAAGTGAAAAATAGTGACAACTAAGAAAAAAAGAAGGGTGGGCGGGCAAAACTTGCCTGCCCTTTTTTAAAAAAAGGTTGGTTTAAATGAGGAGTATCTTTATTTTAGGATAACAAGAACGATCCTTTCTTTTATCAACCAACATCCTCCAATTAAATTATTTAAATATTATGTCAATTACAGCAATAGAAAACGAAACGTATACGAATTTGTTGAATTTCTTACAGGTAGAAGACTATACGCCCTCTGCAGAAGCAGAGACTTTATTACAGACCAATGCACGCTATATCAAGGATTTGAAAATTAATGTAACAAATTCATTGAAAAATGCCCAGAATCTGTCACAAAAAGAAGCTTATCTAATCGCTTATAGTGTGGCCGTTAATGAAAAATTTGTCCCCCTGAAAAGCGCATTCAGCGCAGCGGCTGTTGAGGCAGGCGCCACAAAAGAAGAATTGGCTGAAGTGGTCTCCCTGACTTCTCTTATGAATGTCAATAATATATTCTACCGTTTCCGACACTTCGCCGGTAAAGAATTTTACAATACACAGCCCGCTGGTATTAAAATGTCTATAATGATGAATCCAGTGATCGGCAAAGAAGCTTTTGAACTGATCAGCCTGGTCATTTCAGCTGTCAATGGTTGTGAACTCTGTGTCAATTCTCATGAGTCCAAACTCGTTAACGAAGGCACTCCAGAAATCAAGATTTTAGAAGCCGTAAAATTAGGCGCTGTCATCAAGAGTCTGATTACAGTTTTGGCTGACTAAGGCAATTGCCTGAAGTAGCCGGTTATACATTTTTCTACAACCACATGAAAAAAGGCCCCGTCTCCAATTAATTTTTGGAACGGGGCCTTTTCTTTAAAATTTTAATAAATTCCCATTTTAGAAAATTACACTTTTATTGAACTGGGCTAAAAACTGTTGTGCCTGTTGTTGCAGGAGCAATTCTCCGGTCTTGGCAGCACGCTCCTGTAATAAATTATCCCAATCTGGGGTGTCTTCCCAGAGCATCTTTTTAAGATTGGTGTTGGCCGCCTGAGAATTTTAGAAAGCGATGTGGTCAGCCTTTCAATAGATTCTTCCAGAGAGGCCTTATTGGGATGTAATTCAGCATATAATCCTTTTCTGCGTGCCCAGTCACTGTTGCGCCACAGATGGGCATCGATCGCTAGTTGACTAAATGAGGATAAGCCCATCTTACGAACCATGGCTGGCGCAATAACATAAGGACCAATGCCAATGGAAAGTTCACTAAGCCTTACATCAGCACCTTCAAGGGCGATGGCGTAATCCGCAGCAGCTACCAGTCCCAGTCCGCCGCCGACAACCTTGCCATGTACCCGGGCCACAATAAGTTTGGCACATTTACGCATGGATTTTATGACTTCTGCAAAGCCCATAAAAAATGTCTGAGCTGCTTTTTGATCCTTGATTTCCAATAACTCATTAAAGTAAGCGCCTGAGCAAAATACATCGTGTTGCACAGAACGCAGTAAAATCACTCTAACATTGTCATCATGGGAGCCATGGTCTATTTCTTCCTTGAGCTTTTTAACAGTTTTGAAGGGAGTGCATTGCCCTTAGGGTGATAAAATAAAATGGTAGATATATGGTTATGTACCTCTGATTTTACAAATCCTTCTTTTGCTTCTTTTTCATCGACTATCATAGATTCTAATTTTTGCTGTATAGATAAACGCTTTCTAATTCATGAGGAAAGTTAAAGTATTCCGGTGTAATTATCTTGAAAAATATTCAAATATTTCAGTGATTTGATTCAATTGGCTAGATTTAGAAAGGCGGCTAAAAATAACGGAATTTTTGAGGGACGGACTGCAAATGATTGGTTAATTTTACTTGAGCAAGCTGTGAAAACCAGGTCTGGATGCAGTAGGCCCCTATCGTTTGATCCTTCAAAATATTACAATGTTAAAATTAAATCAACATTTTTCCTTTATTTTCACTGATTAATCTTTTCTGTTTAAGCATTGGCTTGCTGTCTGCACAACCCAGGCCCGTTAAAAATGGCCATTATAAAAACGGAGTTGTCGTCTGCGCATCGGCCTACGGTGCACGCATTGGTGCGGATATTTTGCGCCAGGGTGGCAATGCCTATGACGCCGCAATTGCTACACAGCTGGCACTCGCCGTTGTTTACCCACAAGCAGGCAATATCGGAGGAGGAGGTTTTATGGTTGCAAGGACAGCTGATGGCAAGCTCCAGGCCTTGGACTTTAGGGAGAGAGCGCCCTTTTTAGCAACAAAAATATGTATTTAGATAGCAATGGGCAGGCAGATCTGCATAAATCTCAGGATGGCCATCTCTCAGTAGGTGTCCCTGGGGCGGTTGCGGGCATTTTTAGTATGTATAAAAATGCCAGGTTGCCTTTTAAAAAGTTGATTGATCCGGCCATTGAACTTGCGGAAAAAGGATTTAAGATTACTGAAAGTGAGGCCAGGTTACTTAACAGGTTTAAAAAAGACTTCCAGAGATATAATGATGCGCCAGTGGCATTTGTCAAAGCTACCCCATGGCAATCAGGAGATCTGCTGGTACAACCAGAACTTGCCGCCACTTTAAACCTTATTCGGGATAAAGGCGCCGCAGGGTTTTATACAGGAAGAACGGCTAAATTAATCGTCGCCGAAATGCAAAGAGGTGGTGGGATTATCAGGCAGCAGGATCTTAACCGTTATCAGGCCATCCCAAGAACACCAGTACAGTTTGCTTATCACGGATACCAGGTTGTCAGTTTTCCGCCTCCCAGCAGCGGCGGCTTATTACTTGCCCAGATGATGGGCATGATTCAACCCTTTAATATTGATACCATGGGCTTTTTATCCGCCAAGGCCGTGCATATCATGACAGAAGCAGAACGGCGCGCCTTTGCGGACAGGGCAGAATATATGGGGGATCCGGATTATTTTCAGGTACCCGACAGTCTTTTGCTAAATAAGACATATCTAAAGAGTAGGATGGCAGGTTTTGATCCCACAAAAGCCACACCTTCAACCATTGTAAAAGCAGGCCAGCTTTATGAACACAAAGAAACCACACATATCTGCGTAGCGGATAAAGAGGGAAATCTTGTGTCCATTACCACGACCTTAAACGGGAATTTTGGCAGTAGGGTAGTGGTAAAAGGTGCCGGTTTTCTGCTCAATGATGAAATGGATGACTTCAGCGCCAAGCCCGGCGTGCCGAATATGTTTGGCGCCGTAGGCGGCATCGCCAATGCTATTGAGCCTGGCAAAAGGATGCTGAGTTCCATGTGTCCAACGCTTGTTTTAAAAAATAATGCACCCTATATGGTGGTAGGCACGCCAGGTGGAACAACGATCCCAACTTCTGTTTTCCAGACCATCGTAGATATTATCGATTATGGGAAAACACCCAAAGAAGCGACAGCAGCGCCTAAGTTTCATCATCAGTGGCTGCCTGATACCACCATGATGGAAGACGGTTTTGCCCCAGGGGTAACAGATAGCCTAAAACAGATGGGCTATGCCATCAAAACAGTAAACGGTATTGGCAGGACAGAAATTATATTATTTGACCAGCAAAAAATGAGTAAAACGGGTGTTAAAGAAAGAGCTGGTATGCAGGCAGCAGCGGACACCAGGGGAGATGACAGTGTTGATGGATATTAAATTGTGCTACCTGGTTAGAATACAAAAACGCCTGGATGCTATAATAGGTTTACCACGCATGGCTAAATGGGCGCAAATTATAATTTTTGCGGTGAAGCACTGAATCTGACAATTTTAGAAAAGGATTTTTAAAGAAATTGCCGATCTTTGTAATATTAATTGCAAACATTTGAATGGCCATATATGAAAACAATACAACATCAAGGTAGCATCATAAAGAGGTTAAGAGAAAATTTTGGCTATAGCCAAGAGGCAATAGCCGCTTTTCTCGGGGTTAAAAAGGAATTGGTCAATTGTTATGAAGCGGCCTCAGAAGTGCTGGCAGAAAAATCTATTGAAGAGCCGCTGGAAATCTCCCTCGATATTTTGGAAAAATTGGCTGATTTGTTTGGCGTTGATGTAGCCATCTTCTACACTGATAACATTGACACTGCATTAAGTGAGTCAGTCTGTCCGGTTAGTGATATTCCCCATAAAGTGGTTGACCTTAAAGCCATTGCAGCATTTAATCGAATTATAAAAAATTATCAAAGGATCGTTCTGTTAGAAAAGAACAACGCTTAAAAATAATAGGGGATTTTGGAAGCATAATTTAAAGGGGAAGACTTGAATAGACTGTTGCTCCATGAACGCATTTGTGTGAAGGAAATAAAGAAGTGTCAACTATTTGAATTGCCTTAATTGATTATCGAAAAAAATGAGTCTTTGTCTGCTATGTACGTTGGCGGTGCATCTGTTTTCTCCTTTTTATTTTATTGCAGATGAGTTGATAAGTCCCCATAAGAATCAGGATACAGCCTACCGTAATATTCACATATTCTGGTCGCTTACCTAGCCAGAGCCCAAAAGCAATACTTACCAACCCCAGAATTATCTGAATAAGTGCCATACGGTCACTGTAAAGAAGTCTGATTAGTTTGACCCCAAATTTGGTAATTTTCTTCATTTTTTTTCTTTTACTAAAACTGGCAAATGTTTCTTCCATGTAATTACGTTTGGGATCAGCCTTACCCCTAGCCAAAAAGCAAAAAAGCAGTTAAAATATTATCCAGGAGCCGCTAAAGCGACTAAAAATTTAAATTGTACTTTTATGGCAACAAAGGCAGCCGTTTCACAGCTGCATTTTTGTAAAGTAAGTATGAGAATAGAACCCCAAAAAGCAGCCCCGCCGTCCAGGAAAAAGCCGATTTATCCGGTCAGTGAAAGGCTGCGCACCTATCTGAAAACCTATGGTAGAGAGCTAATATTACCCGTTCAGTACCAAGACCTGATTCATTTTACCTATGCCCGGCCTCTGGTTAATGACCAGGGAGAGGAAACGGCCTGGGAACAGGTGAGTTATGATATGCGGGAATGGGATTTTTAAAAGACGGCTTATTAAAGTGTTATGCCATCCTCAAAACGGAGGGGGATTATAGCTTTGCGGCCAATCTGAGCGTTGAGAGAATCGATTTTTGCAGTTTTGGCAATAGCCAACCCTTCAGAATACGTATTGTCAATGTAAATAATGGCAATTACGACCATTTTTATATCAAAAAAGCTGATGCCAATCGTATTTATGGATTAGAATGGGAGCATTTACTGGCTACCTCCAGGGTTACTTTTTTTACTTATGGGCAAACTTTAATTGAAGAGCATATTGCTGGTATTCCAGGTGATATTTTTATCAGGGATTACCTAAATAGCCCTGAAACCAATAAAGTCAGGTTGTTGAAAACCTTTGTCAAGTTCAATGAATCCTGCTTTATTCGTCTTTTGGGAGATATGCGGTCTTATAATTTTGTGGTGGATATTACGCCAGACATCGAAGGGACCCAATATAATATCCGTGCCATTGATTTTGATCAACAGTGCTATGAAGGCAGAATGCGGCTTTATATGCCGCAGTTTGCCAAGGAAAACTATCCGATTGTAAAAGAAGTGGTCAAACATTTAGATAGTGAATCTATCAAACAATACCAGGCAGAAGAACGCTCCCGTACCGCTTATAGAATTGCCACGGAGCGCTATAGAGTCAGGGAACTTATGGACACGATGCTGCCAGAGGAACTATCTACCCCTGAAAAATTGAGCAGCTAAAATTTGAACTGGGCAATCATTATCATAATTTTCGCTACATCAAGGCTAAAACGATGGGTAAGATACTTAAAATCCATCTAAAACAACTACTTATGCCATCCATGCGCTCTGTTTTGAAAATGGCCAAAGGCAGAAAACGCAAATTGTAGCTTATACCTAGTTCCTGTCACCATGTTGTTTACCCATACCCTAAGGGCAAGGGAAAACAGTTAACCTTTATCAATTTCCGTATAAGGCACAGGAAGGGTTCGGCCCTTGTATATGCCATATTGGGTCCACGGCTGTCTGGCGGAACGTAGCGGCTTTATAGCCGCAGGCTGTAAGGCTACAGCTACTGCGTTTTGTGCATCTTTTGTGTTTTTATTTAGATGCAGGCAAATAGCATTGAAGCCAACACGAATCCCCTTAATATCATTGTTGCGGAGCCGTTGGTAGAGATCCCTGGCCGCCAGATCTGCGTCATCGATTTGTTCGTCAAAGCCGTTGATGTCCATCAAGTCTTTTTTCCAGCAGGAAACGTTATGAGGATTCCAGAGCGCTTTGCCCGGAATCAAGGCGTTCAAAATATTGGATTTTAACTTGTTTTTGGAGAGCTGCTGGTTTTTAAGGGAAAAACGGAGACCATGGCTTTTTAGCCAGCGGGTTTCAAAACAAGTCTGCGCCTCAATATGCTGTTGCTCCACTTCCTGATGGATTTGAGGTGCTAGTTTAAAGGCGCCACCCGATAGAAAAAAGGTCTCTTCCTTTCGCTCTTGATGGATCTGCAGAAAATCTTGACGGGGAATACAATTTGCCTCGGTGAAAATAAGATAGTCGGCCTGACTTGCCTGAATGGCCATATTGAGTAACGCAGATTTATTTTTTACTGGAGGTTGCTCTATGTATTTAATAGCGCGAAAGCGCTGCTTAAAAGATGCTATCAGTTCCAGCGTAGATTTACTGGGCTGAATACCAGCAATTAAAATTTCAAAATCTTTGAACCGTTGCATAGCAAAACCGGTTAAAGCCTTATTTAAACAGTTGGAGTCATGGTTGCTGCTGCTAATTATAACGGACAGTTCCATACCTGGCGGATTTTAAAGTGTGTGAAAAAATGGTGCGCCCGACCTTTTTGTAATCTAAGCAACCGCCTAAGCGGTTGTTTGTATTACTGCTTTGGCCTATAGGCGGGTTTTCGATAGGTTTTTAATGGATAATATTGTAAAAGTTTGCGGATCTTATATTTTCGGATAATATTCAGTGATTTATTTTTAAGGTGGGACTTGTCCTTATGCAGGGACATTATACAGGCGTCAATTACTCTTTCACTACTTTTGCCATCCCGGTATGGATGGTTAAAATCAGCCGCTTGGCGGATGGCATTTAATTGTTCGGCTGGACGCAAAATCGCCTGGTCAATCGCTGCTTCCAGTTCCCTTGCTTCGGTTACGTCAATGACACAAGGGTTAGGCTTACGGTGTCTGAAAGTCACGATGGGCTTATCCGCCAACATAAACTCCTGGATGGCAGAGGTGGTGTCAGAGAGCATAATATCTGCCCTTTTAAATAAAGGTACCAGATCTGTTGTATCATAAAAGGTAAAATGTGGCCCGTTTAAGGCTTTCCATTTTTGGATGATCTCTTCGTCAAGTTTAGGATGTAGTACCGTAATAAATTGATATTTACCGGTAGTGGCCAGCCTTTTGACCTCCTCAAGCACGTCCTCTCTTAAGGCCAGGCTGAGCCGGTGGCTAAAGGTGGAGGTAATCAGAATAACCGGAAGTGAACAGCTTTTTTCTTCTCCCTTTTCAAATAAAGGATCCATTTTGGACCAACCAGTTTCTACCACTTCAAAATGAGGATCCTCCTTTTGTTTTTCCAGGAACTTGCCTGTGGTTGAAGGTCCCTGCGTACAATACAGGTCATAGAATCCCCTGATATTAAAATGATCATCATCTCCTCTTTTGTCGGGATTAAACCCGTGGAAAACCTGCACTTTTAATCCAGATAGAAAATCCGGTACATAATCCGTGACGGAAAGGATAATATCTGGATCATAGTCCATTACTTCCTGAATGGTAGCGAGCAGCTTGCTGTCTTTTGGTATATGGGCTTTTGTTTCAGGGATATAGGTAAACCAGCACACTTGATACCCTCTGGAGAGGATCTCAAGTTCCAGCGGTCGGCCAATAGGGATGGCGTAACTGTAAGACGTATAAATTAAAAATTTATAATCCATCCGAGCGCTTTCTATGATAATTAGTGGCCTGGACTATTCCCGGACACTTTAATGCAAGAATCCGCAAATGCTGTGCTTGCATCCTGGCTTTTTTTGAGCAGGACGGTAAAATTACGATTTTTTTGGATATCAAAAATAAATATTGATTTTCAGCTTGGCTGACAATTTAATATGGATTATTTTCAACATTCAGTTAGAATACTTGGTACCAATTATCGGCTGGGGCGAAGAGAATTGTTGGCGGGAGACGTAACTGCAGGAGACTCAACAGATCATATGCCCATTTGATGAATTACTTAAACACCTGTCTGTCTTTTTTACTTTTTTATTGGATTAGGTGTCCAAGTTTTTCTCGAAGCTGAAATTAAAACAGCCAGACATAGGAGAAATGTCGGTAAAAGTCGATTTTTTAAATTTTTAGAAATATAATTTGCTATAATTGCCAAAAAATATATATATTATTTTTGAACAAATGAATGAGACAAAATGATTATCCAGTTATGCGGACTATCTGGTGCAGGTAAAACAACGCTTGCACTGGCAGTCAAGGCGTTGGCAGAAAAAAAGAGCTTGCGCGTTGACGTAATCGATGGAGACCAGTATAGAAAAACTTTGTGTAAAGACCTGGGTTTTTCCAGAGAAGATCGAACAGAGAATCTAAAACGACTAACCAAAGTTGCCTTTGAACTTGCCCAAAAAGGCAGGATTGCTATTATCAGCGCCATTCATCCGTACAGAGATGTACGCATGGATTTAAAACAAAAGTATCCGGACCAGATTAAAACCGTATTTGTGGATTGTCCATTGGAATCCCTTATTGAAAGAGATACTAAAGGGTTGTATAAAAGAGCTTTATTGCCAGATAATGATCCTGATAAATTAAGAAATCTGACCGGAATGGGAGATTCATTTGAGCAACCTTTAAGGCCAGATTTACATTTAAGAACTGATATTCATACTGTAGAACAGTCGGCTGAGATGTTATTCAACTATATTTTGGACCAAACAATATTGAATGGGAAATAAGGAAAAACGTCAGATTGTTATAATAGGCATGCACAGGTCTGGTACTTCTTTATTAGCTCAATGGTTGTACAAATGTGGGCTCCATTTAGGAGATGATTTATTGGGCGCTAGCATAGGTAATAAGGAGGGGCATTATGAGGATATGGACTTTTTAAAGTTTCATGAAGGTCTTTTTATTAAAAGAAAACTTCATTTTTCGGGTTTGATTGACAGATTACCTTCTAACCTTACTTCAGATGAGATGCTGGAATTCAGAGGGCTGGTTGAACGGAAAAATGAGAAATATGATCTTTGGGGCTGGAAGGAGCCAAGAACCTGCCTTTTTATAAATGATTATAGAGAAGTATTACCAAATGCAAACTATTTGATCGTTATTCGAGACTATAGGACAGTTGTTAGCTCGTTAATAACGAGAATTTATAAAAGAACAGAACGGAAATATGCCGCTAAAACAGGGTTGAGTAGATTCATTTGGGACAAATTTAAACAAAAGAGAAGAATGGGATATTTGCAGCGTAAGTGGGCTACTCGATTTTTAAAAACATGGCTTTTATATAATCAAGAAATCAAAAAGCTAATAGAAAGTTTGCCTGAGCAAAAATATATAGTAGTGGATCAGAATATCCTGTTACAGGCAAGTAGCCATATTTTTGATCTAATGCAAAATAATTGGAAATTAGAAGATTTGAAATTCATTCCCTATGCTCAACTCTTTAAACCGAACCTACAAAGTTCAATACTTGAACTCGATTCTTTTATAAAGAATAAGGAATTAATTGAAAAGGCAAATGTCTTACAAAAATGGCTTCAAGATTATGTAAAAAATTAGTACTATTAAGATTGATCCAATGTTTTTGGAGCAGTAATAGGCTGAAAAGGCTGTATGTTCAGTGCATACCTAACCCAATTATCAAAACTGTATTTTTCCTTAATGATTGGGTCAATAGTTTTATAAGGCTTATTAATAAATGAAATCAAAGTATTAATATCATCATGCCCATAAATAAATATATTGTCAGGATGGTAGAAATCGTAGTCCTTGACTGAATTGTTATTTGTAATAATTTTCTTTTCAAAACACAGTGCTTCATAAAATCTCAGAGAGAGACCTCTGTGTGCGCATATGGTAATATCTACTAGTATGCTTGAAGATTTTACTTCTTCAATATTTTCCTCGTATGTTTTGATTTTTTGAGTCAGCGTAAAACTCTTGTTACCCTCTTCGGCTTTTCTTGATTTTCTTGAATAAAGAAAGAATTTTGTAGAAATACCGGCGGAGATTAAAATGGGGGATAAGGTTTCTAAAATTTCTTTTCTGTCTCTATTAAAAGAACCCACAAAATAAGCCCCTGTCGCCACAGCTTGGCGAGTCGCTAATAACTCAGGGATTGTAAAATAGAAATTACCAATAAAAGGTAGATTAAGGTTATTAAAGTGAACATCACTGGGATCAAAAATAAAAAACCTATCAAAAATGGGAATATATTTTTCGATCCATGGAAACCTTCCCATCCCATCCCATTGATAACCGATTAAATAGTTGGATTTGTTTTTAATTTGCGCCAAAACTTCAGGTGGATAAGTGTCAGGACGGATAACTATTGCGTAATCAGCCTTTTCTTTCAAAAGGGTTAATTTTTTATCCATTAAATGTTTTTGCGCCGCAAACCTGAGCTTGTCCTTATAAGACTTGTCTTTAAAAATTGTTTTCTGGATAAAATTAATTAGGCGTTGGTTGAAATTTTTATATTTAAATCCTTTGTAATCAAAGCTAAGGTCAATTACTTCGAATCCTAAAATTTGTAGATTGTCCTTGATGAGATTTCCCAAACCATAAACTGCAGGCAATCCTAAGATTATTTTTTTATTCATAAATACTTTTAAATCAGACTAACGATATTATTCTATTATTATGTGTGTGCAATTAAGATGGTCAAATTTAATATTTTGGTTCAAGCACGATCATTCATCCATGTATGCGAGACAAAATTAAGTAATTCAGGTCATCCTTACCATTATTTGAAACAAGAATTGTGCAACAAATTTTGGTAATCTTTTCAAGGACTTTTGCATAACGATCTTTATAAAGTCTATCATAAGACCTTGTATGGATAGTGAGATGTAGTAAATTAATTAAATGGTTATTCAATTGCTTCATTATTAAATTACTATGCATTTCCATTACAGCGTATAAATAGGTGAAATCCTCCTTTGGGAGCGGGAGGTTGGGCTAATTTATATTGGGATTGAATTAAATGCCTGTTCATTTTTTTCCATTGCTGACACTTTTCAATAACGATCGATAGTTTTCAGGTTGTCAAACATCAATTTTTAATTACCTTAGCCGCACAAATTCATGTAATAACCATTTCATATGCTAAAACCAATGATCGCTATGCTGCTCGCGGGTGGCTTAGTAATAAATGGACTGCCAGTTTGGGCCCAGTCTGAAACCTCAAGTGTTGATCCGGGTGCCTTAACCGCACAGGATTATACAAGAGCCGAAAACTTTTTCAGCTACAATCTAAATCAATATGTCGACAGAGCCAGTGTACGGCCAAACTGGATTAATCATGGTGATCAGTTCTGGTATAGAGTATTAACCCCTAAGGGCAGTGAGTATGTACTGGTAAATGCCAGCAAAGGCAGCCGGGAACCGGCTTTTGATCAAAATAAATTAGCCGGTGCACTGGCCGCCAAAACTGGAGACAGTATTCAGGGAGAGCATTTGCCTTTTAATAATATTCAGTTCTCAGAAGACCTGAGAACCGTTTCTTTTGTCTATAAAAGGCAGTGGTGGCATTACGATACCAGAAAAAATCAATTGACAGCATCGGATGCTGGCAAAACTGATATTAAACACGGCCCACTTATAAAAGCAGACAAAGAGCCCGGCGTAATCTCTCCCGATAAAACCAAAGAGGTTTTTGTCAGAGATTATAATCTTTGGGTCAGAAGCCTGGTGGATGGTAAGGAAACCCAGTTGACTACAGATGGCATTAAAGATTTTGGCTATAGTACTGATAATGCCGGTTGGGTACATTCCAACCGCGCTGTAGTGGCCTGGTCCCCCGATTCTAAAAAAGTCGCCACCTATAAACAGGATCAGCGTAATGTCCATGACATGTATCTGGTCTCCACCAATGTAGGTGCCCCAAAACTGGAGTCCTGGAAATACGAACTTCCAGGGGATACGGCTATTTTTAAAATTCACCGTTGCATAGTATATGTGGATCAACCTCGGGTCGTGATGCTTGAGGTGCCGGCAGACCCACGCAGGTCCACCCTAAGCGATAATATTAGTAGTGGTGGCAAAATGAATGATATAGACTGGAGTGAGGATGGCAGCAAAGTAGCCTTTGTTTCGACTTCAAGAGATCATAAGATTGAAAAAGTAAGGATCGCAGATGCGAACACGGGCACTGTCAGGGAAGTTTTCCAGGAAACAGTCCCCACTCAGTTTGAATCCGGCTGGGACGCCATCAACTGGCGGTATTTAAGCAAATCCAATGAGTTTATCTGGTTTTCGGAAAGAGATAATTATGGCCATCTTTATTTATATGATGCAGCCACCGGTAGCCTGAAAAACCAGATTACCAAAGGGAATTATATCGTGACGGATCTTAGGAAAGTAGATCAAAAGTCAAGAACCCTGTATTTTATGGCCGTAGGCCTGGAAAAACAAAATCCCTATTTTGCCCAGCTTTGCAGTGTAAAAATGGATGGAAGCGATTTTAAAATACTGACACCAGAGGTTGGTAATCATTCCATTAGCTTTAGCCCGGATGAAAAGCATTTTGTGGATGCGTATTCTCAACCTAATGTCCCACCCGTGACCTTACTCAGATCTCTGGATGGGAAAAAAACAGTGACCCTTGAAGAAGCCAGCGTAGACAGGCTAAAGGCCATTGGCTGGAAACCAATAACCCCTATTACTGTTAAGGCAGCAGACGGCAAGACAGATCTATATGGCCTGTTATATCTGCCCACCAAGCTGGATCCCAATAAAAAATACCCGATCATTGATTATATCTACCCAGGCCCACAAGGCGGTAGCGTAGGCAGCTGGTCATTTTCCGCTTCTAGAAATGACAATCAATCGCTGGCAGAATTGGGTTTTATTGTCCTGCAACTGGAAGGTTCCAGTAATCCCAACAGAACAAAAAGCTTTCATGATATGAGCTATGGACACATGGCCACCAATACCTTGCCCGATCAGATCGCCGCCATCCGGCAACTGGCTACCCAAAGACCTTATATCGATACCAACAAAGTAGGCATATGGGGGCATTCAGGAGGCGGCTTTGCCACTGCTGCCGCCATGTTTAAATATCCGGATTTCTTTAAAGTAGGTATCGCGGAGTCCGGTAACCATGATAATAGAAATTATGAAGCCGATTGGGGAGAGCGCTATAACGGTCTGGTCCAAAATTCAGATTATGCTCACCAGGCCAATGAGCTTTATGCCGGTCAGTTAAAAGGAAAATTATTACTAGCGCATGGTTTGATGGATGATAATGTACCGCCATCCAATACCATGCTGGTCGTAGAAGCGCTGGAAAAAGCAGGTAAAGACTTTGATCTGATCGTATTTCCAAACAGTCATCATGGATATGGACAGTATAGTACCTATATGATGCGGCGCAGGTGGGATTATTTTGTCAAAAACTTGTTGGGTAAACGACCTCCCAAAGAATTTAAAATTGAATTTAAAAGAGATCCAAGGAATTGATCTATTTAGGAATAAATATAGGCAAATAATTACATCTATTTGTCTGTGAGTGAGTTAAAGCGCATAAAGGCAGCTGATAAAAGGCAACCTTTATGCGCTTGTTTTTTAAGCTTACCAGGCAAGGGTATTTCATTTTTGGGGCGCACAACCCTGATTTTGGGGCAATAAAAAGAAGGTTACTCACCGAAAAATTCACCGAAGCATGGCACCTGGCCACCTCGCCCTATCCATTGATAAACAGGAGTTAATTTAGTTTTCTCAATATATGGAGTCTTGCCTACTTAATGTTAAAATATGTCTTTAAAATTCAAAAATTAAACAGTTGTTTGATTTTTTTGAGGGGAAAGTTTACTTTTGCCACTGCGAAAAACGTTGTTTAAACGTCTATTCGCTAAAAGCATTAAACAAAAGCGCTTTATCGGTACAAAAAAGCAAATCAAAAGATTTAATTTTGGAAAGGGTTTTAGGCTGGTTGGTATAAAATTTAGCTTTTAAGCTGTTTTAGGGAATTTTCCGAGTGAAATAATAACTAAAGTTTGCAATAGAAATTTTTATAATGAGAAAATACATTTGTTTTTTAGGTTTGCTGACGGGACTCACCGCGCAATTAAAAGCACAACAACAACCAGTAATACTGGACAGTGCAACGGTAGAAAATTGCGTACAATATGCCATGGAGCATTACCCGGTGCTCAAACAGTCTTATGTAAATCAGGAGATAACCAATAGCCAGATCAAAGGGAAATTGGCTGACTGGTATCCGCAGATTAATATGGACGCCTCTTATCAGCACTATTTTCAATTGCCAACCACCCTGTTTAATGGTGCGGCCACCAAGTCCGGTGTAAGAAATAGCTCTGGTATACAATTTGGCCTGACGCAAAATATATTTAACCGGGATGCCCTGTTGGCGTCTTCTACCAAAGATATTGTCAAAAAGAGCACCGAGCAGGACATAGAAGCGACAAAAATTGATGTTGCTGTAAATGTAAGCAAGGCATTCTATGACGTTTTACTGACCCAAAAACAAATTCTGGTATTAGATGAGGATATCATTCGTTTAAAGACCAGCCTGAAAGATGCCACCAATCAGTATAAAGGCGGCATCGTGGATAATATTGACTATAAAAGGGCCACCATCTCCTTAAATAATGTTGTGGCACAGCGTCGCAGTAATGCAGAACTTTTAAAAGCAAAATATGCCAATTTAAAGCAATTAATGGGCTATCCGGCAGATCAGCCCTTAAGTCTGCATACGGACAGCACTGCATTGGAAGGCCTGGCGATGATTGATACCACCCAGACAGTCAATGTGATGGATCGTATTGAGTATCAACAATTAAAAACGCAGGAGCAATTGCAGCAGGCGAACCTTAAATATGAAAAATGGAGTTTTATTCCAACACTCTCTGCATTTGCTAATTACAACCTGAGTTATATGAATCAAGATTTTGGTAAGTTATATAATACCAATTATCCCAATTCTTTTGTCGGTCTACAATTGGGTGTACCTATTTTCCAGGGCGGTAAGAGAAAACAAAATATCCGGCAAGCAAGCTTGCAGATAGATCTGGTTAAACTCAATGAGGAAAACTTCCTGAATGCAGCCAATACACAATTTGAGACGGCCATGGCAGTATACAAAAGCGATTTGAATACTTTTTTAGCGCTCAAAGAAAACGTAGAACTGGCCAAAGAAGTTTACAATACCATCACTTTACAATATAAAGCAGGTGTCAAGATTTATCTGGATGTTATCACAGCTGAAACGGATTTACGCAGCGCTCAGGTAAATTACTCCAATGCGCTTTATCAATTATTAAGTGATAAACTGGATGTAGAACAAGCATTAGGTCAGATCCATTATTAATTTCCATTCAAAAACTATTAAACCCATCATAAGATGTCTTTTACAAAACTTTCCATCATTGCCGGTACAGCCCTACTGACACTGGCGGTCTCCTGTAAATCTTCCAAAAAACAAGCCGCTCAGGCAGGGCCAGGTGCAGCGCCGGTCGTATCTGTGGGCGTGGATACCGTTCGTCCAGGAGATGCTGTTTATTATGTTCAGTATCCAGGTACGGTTACTGCACTAAAAGATGTAACCTTATTATCGCAGGTCAGCGGCTATGTAACCGGGATTTATTTTAAAGACGGACAGCATGTCTCTAAAGGACAGAAGCTGTATTCCATTGATGCACAGATTTATGATGCCAATGTGCAGAATGCGAAGGCGCAGCTGGAAGTTCAGAAAGCTGCACTGGTAAAGGCACAAAAAGATGCGGAGCGTTATCATCAACTAGATGAGCAGGACGCTATTGCCAAACAGCAGGTGGATTATGCAGATGCTGCCTTGGCTACTGCAGAAAAACAAGTAGCTGCTGCAAAAGCCAACCTGAATGCGGTAGGGGCTAATGCTAAATTTACAACCATTTATGCACCTTTCAGTGGCACCATCGGTATTTCCAGTGTGCGCGTAGGAACATCTGTTGTAGCTGGCAACACCGTTTTAAATCAGATCTCTACCGACAACCCGATGGCGGTAGATTTTAATGTGCCGCAAGAAGAAATCTATCGATTTGAAAAAATCAAAGGTGCTGGCACAGAAATTAAAAATAAAGTGTTTTCCCTGGCTTTTGGCGCGGATACCTATCCTGATTATGGCTCCATTGATTTAATTGACAGAGCGGTGGATCCACAGACCGGTACGGTAAAAGTGCGGCTGTCTTTCAATAATGATAAAAACATGTTGAAAGCCGGTATGACTACCTCGGTTAAAGTGAAAAGCGACAATGGTTCAAACACCTTAATGATTCCTCACAAGGCGGTTATCGAACAATTAGGAGAATACTATGTATATCGCGTAACAGATAGCAATACGGTAACACAGAATAAAATCGAGCTGGGGCAGCCCATCGGTACAAATATTATCGTAAAAAATGGCCTAAGTGCCGGACAGGTGATTGTAACAGAGGGACAACAAAAACTCGCAGAAGGCGCTAAAGTTCAAATAGGAGCGCCAGCGGCAGCTGGAGCACCAGCCGCTGCGGCCACTAAATAAACGGTCAGCAGTCTTAGAGAAAAGCAGCCAATTTTTAATTAGAGCAGAAAAAAATTAGTAATGATAGCAGATACTTTTATAAAACGGCCGGTCACAGCCATTGTCATTTCCATCGTGATCGTGCTGGTAGGGCTGATTGCGATATTTATCTTACCGGTGGCACAATATCCGAGCATTACGCCGCCAACGGTGTCTATTTCCGGAACATTTACCGGGGCCGATGCACAGACCATTGAACAGACAACGACCACGGCCATTGAAACCCAGGTTAACGGTACGCCTGGGATGACCTATATGACCAGTAACAGTACCAGTAGTGGCCAGGCAAGTATTACCGTTAACTTTGAGATTGGAACCGATATCGATATAGCGACCCTGGACGTACAAAACAGGGTAAGTGTGGCAGAGCCAACATTGCCGGATGCGGTAAAACGTATTGGTCTGACCACCAAAAAACGTAACCCTGATATGATGATGGTACTGGCCTTATATTCACCTAAGGGCTCACATAACTCCGAGTTTTTAGGAAACTATGCCAATATCTACCTGAAAGATGCGATTTTGCGTGTACCAGGTGTAGGGGACGTATTTGCGGTAGGCGATGACTTCAGTATGCGTATCTGGTTGAATCCAGAAAAACTGGCGGCCTTTAAACTGACACCATCTGATGTGACCAGTGCTATTGCCGGGCAAAACCTGCAGGTAGCGGCCGGTACCATTGGCGGTAATCCACAGCCAGTAGACCAGGCTTTTGAATATTCCGTCCTGACCAATAGTCGCCTCAATACAGTCGATGAATTTAAGGATATCATTGTAAGAGCAGATCCCACAACTGGATCACTGGTTCGTTTAAGCGATGTAGCCAAAGTCGAACTGGGACACTTTGATTATGGTAAAAACCCTTATGTCAATGGGCATAAAGCGGCGTTCATGCTGATCTATCAGGCGCCCGGTGCTAATGTACTGGAAACCTATGATGGGGTCATGAAGACCCTGGAAACCATGAAAAAATCCTTCCCTAAGGATGTGGATTATGCTGTTCCTAATGAAACAGCGACAGTGGTAAAAGTGTCCATCAATGAGGTATTGCATACCTTTATTGAAGCGCTGATCCTGGTGGTGCTTGTCGTATTCTTGTTCCTGCAAAATATCAGGGCAACCATTATCCCGCTATTAGCCATCCCGGTTTCTCTGATCGGTACCTTTATATTTTTTATCCCACTAGGCTTTACCATTAATACCCTGACGCTCTTTGCCTTTGTGCTGGCCATTGGGATTGTGGTGGATGATGCCATTGTGGTGGTGGAAGCGGTGCAGCACTATATAGATACGGAGCAAATATCGCCCAAAGAAGCGACCAAAAAGGCGATGAACGATATCTCCGGACCTGTTGTGGCCATCGCCCTTATCCTGGCAGCGGTATTTGTACCCGTAAGCTTTATTCCGGGGATTTCCGGACAGCTGTATCAGCAGTTTGCGATCACCATTGCCGTGTCCGTTATTATCTCAGCCTTTGTGGCGCTTTCTCTGACACCGGCGCTTTGTTCTAAGCTGCTGCGTCCACATAAAGAAAAGAAGCGCATCCGCGTGGGATCAATAAATTCTTTGCAGCATTCAACAGATGGTTTGAAAAACTGAGTCATTCTTATACCAGAGCGGTGGGGAATTGGATCAAAAAGACACCGCTGGTCATTGGCCTGCTGGTTGTGTTGGTCGTAGCGCTCATTTATCTTTTCAAAACCAAGCCTACCGGATTTATCCCGCAGGAAGATGAGGGGCGTTTATATGTAACCTATCAGATGCCGGAAGGGACCTCCACGACCAGAAGTATTGCCATGATTAAACAAATCATGGACTCTGTTCAAAGCGTCCCTGCGGTAGATGTGGTGGGTGGTTTGGCCGGGTTAAATATTGCCAACTTCTCTTTTAAATCCAATTCAGGAACCCTGTTTGTCGGATTAAAACCCTGGGATGAGCGTACCAGCGACAGGGATAAATTAAATGGCGTGCTGGCGGAGATTCAAAAAAAGTGCGCCGGATTTAAAGAAGCCACTGTTATGGCCATCGGGCCCCCGGCCATCCCAGGCCTGGGTGCAACAGCCGGCTTTACCTTTGAATTACAACAACGCGGTAGTACAGATAATATTCAGCAGTTTGAAGGAGTCGCCCAGAAGTTTATTGGTGCACTGTTTCAACGCCCGGAAATCGCGATGGCTTATACCTTCTTTAATACGAAGACACCGGCTTATCAGATAAATGTCAATAGAGATAAAGCGCGTAAATTGGGTGTCCAGGTATCAGATGTGTACAGCACGATGTCCACGCTATTAGGTAGTAGTTATATCAATGACTTCAACCTGTATGGCCGTAACTTTAGGGTCGTGGCACAGGCAGACAGCACTTTCAGGGCAACGCCATCAGATCTGAATGACTATTACGTAAGAAATGCCGTCGGTAATATGATCCCAGTGGGTTCTTTAATCGATTCTGTACAGACCATCGAACAGCCGGCTGTTATTTCTCACTTTAATATTTATCGTTCCATTGAAATCTCAGGGGCGCCCAAGCCCGGATATAGTAGCGGTCAGGCCATTGATGCACTTAAGGAAGTAGCCGCTCAGGTATTGCCTGAAGGCTATGGTTATGAATTCTCTGGTATGTCCAGAGAAGAAATCAAGGCAGGTCAAAGTACAGCACTCGTATTTGCGGCCTCTATTATATTCGTATTCTTGTTTTTGGCAGCCTTGTATGAAAGCTGGAGCGTCCCGTTTGCGGTACTTTTCGCTGTACCGGTCGGATTATTTGGATCCATGCTGACCTTGCACTTCCTGCCAGATCTGACCAATAATATTTATGCCCAGATTGGTATGATTACCCTGATTGGTCTGGCGGCCAAAAACGCCATTCTGATTGTGGAATTTGCAAATGAAGGGGTGCAGCAGGGTCGAGATATTGTCGAGGCGACCCTGCACGCGGTGCAGATTCGTCTTCGACCGATCCTTATGACCTCCCTGGCCTTTATTTTGGGCGTAATGCCACTGGCTTTCGCCTCAGGTGCCGCTTCGGTATCCAGAAGGACCATTGGCTGGACGGTAATGGGCGGAATGGTTGCCGCTACCTCGCTGGCCATCTTTATTGTGCCTGTGTGGTTTGTGCTCATCGCCAAACTTGCCAAACGTAAAAAGATAAAAGTAGAACTGCGCGAATGACGGCTAGGCTAACAGCCAAGTTGCAGCTCACTTAACAAATAAGCATGGTTTTTTAGGTGAAGAAAAATCCCCGGTTTTATTTTGTTGTAAAACAAAATAATGACTGGGGATTTTAAATTTAAGCAGGGCAGAACGGCGCGGAACATGAAGGGCTGCTTCCATTTCTTCTTGCTAGCCGGGACTTATGCCTTCAAAACGTTTTAAATCACACCAATTATTAGCCAACGCTCCAGACCAGATAAATAAAATGGGGAGATTGCCCCACTTTATTTAAGGTGATGAATGGCTTTTGTTATTAAATGCCGATAAAATTTTTATTTTTTATAAATTGCCCCGGCGCGCCTGTTCCTTTTCAATTGCTTCAAACAACGCTTTAAAATTACCCGCACCAAAACTCTGCGCGCCTCTGCGTTGAATGATTTCAAAGAAAAGGGTAGGCCGGTCCTCTACAGGTTTGGTAAAGATTTGCAATAAATAGCCTTCCTCATCACTATCGACCAGTATGCCTAATTCCTGTAGTGGTTGGATATCTTCTTTGATCTCTCCAACACGCACTGTCAGTTCTTCATAATAGGTCGCTGGCGGTGCGCTAAGGAATTCCACACCCCGCGCCTTTAAGGCGCGAACCGTAGCCACAATATCATGCGTAGCGACAGCTATATGCTGTACCCCTTCGCCTTCATAGAACTCCAGATATTCTTCGATCTGAGATTTCTTCTGGCCTTCAGCCGGTTCATTAATAGGGAATTTTGCATAACCATTCCCATTGCTCATGACCTTACTCATCAGGGCTGAATACTCCGTATTGATTTGTTTGTCATCAAATGAAAGAATATTCACAAATCCCATGACATCTTCATACCATTTAACGGTAGGCAACATCCGGTTCCAGCCTACATTACCCACACAGTGGTCAACGTAGAGTAAGCCCACGGGTTCAGGTGCGTAATCAGGTGTCCATTTTGTATATCCAGGCATAAAGGCACCCTGATAGTTTTTGCGCTCGATAAACATATGCACGGTCTCTCCATAGGTATAAATACCGGAGCGCCAGATCTCCCCATCTTTATCTTCCAATCTTTCCGGAGGCAAATAAGCTTTGGCCCCTCTTTTAATAGTTTGTTCAAAAGCACTACGGGCGTCATCCACCCAAAGGGCCAGTATTTTCACGCCATCCCCGTGCTTTTTTACATGTTCAGCGATTTTTGAATCCGAATGCAGGGCAGTTGTAAGTACAAGCCTTATTTTCCCCTGTTGTAATACATAAGAAGCAAAAGCTCTTTCTCCTGTCTCAGGGCCGCAGTAGGCCACTGGCTGGAAGCCAAAGGCACTCTGATAATAATGTGCCGCCTGCTTGGCATTGCCTACATAAAATTCAATGTAATCCGTGCCATTAATAGGCAGAAAGTTTTCGGCCTTGGCTATTTTTTCGGCAAATGTTGCTGGCTGCTTGTGTGCAGTTTCTGGTAGGTTACCTGAAGTCGTATCTGTATTAGTTTGCATAATATTTTTTGTTATGTACATTGTTTAGAATAATGCTGTTGCTCAAATAATAATTGTGGTCGCTACGTCACATCTAGGCGCTGTTCAGTAATGACGACTCAAAGGTTCGCCTGTGCGCAGCAGCGCATTTTTGCTTTTGACCACATGGCCATAATTACCTTTCTGCCTAAACTGCGCATGACATTTTTGACAGGTGGGTGCTTTGGTTTGATTATAGAATGCATTTTGGTTATTATAATATTTTAAATATTTGTCTTTTTGTTTTTATGGGTTTGTTCCTGGTTTGATTCAATTGTTGATCACTTATTGGATCCATTTAATCAGTATGCCTGTCTAAAATGATTACTGCGATTGCCAGCTTTTATAATAATCAGGATCTTCAATACCGATGGCATATTCAGTCAATTTTAAAGGCCTGAATGGGTCAATCATAACGGCCAATTCTTCCGTACTTTCTTTGCCGATGGACTTTTCCACGGTTCCCGGATGGGGGCCATGTGGAATGCCGCCTGGGTGCAGCGTGATTTGTCCCTTTTCCACGCTTTTGCGACTCATAAAATCTCCGTCCACATAATAGAGCACTTCGTCACTGTCAACATTGGAGTGATTATAGGGTGCAGGGATAGAAAGCGGATGATAATCATATTTTCTGGGTACAAAAGAACAAACCACAAAATTTTTCCCTTCAAAGGTCTGATGGACGGGAGGTGGCTGATGGAGCCTGCCGGTAATGGGTTCAAAATCATGGATCGAAAAAGCCCATGGATAATGATAACCGTCCCAGCCGATATAATCAAAGGGATGTGTCCCATAAATATAGGGGTAAATTAACCCTTGTTTTTTGATCAGAATTTTAAAATCGCCCTGCTCATCATTGGTTTGTAGGTTTTGGGGAATCCGGATATCTCTTTCACAGTAAGGGGCATGTTCCATTAATTGCCCTGCCTTATTGAGGTATTTACCTGGAATCCTTAACGGGCTGAAACTTTCCACAATAAACAGCCGGTTATCTGTATCATCAAAGTGCATCTGATAGATGGTACCTCTGGGGATCATCAGGTAATCACCATAACCAAAGGTGATTTCTCCATAGCCGGTTTTTAGTACGCCAGATCCCTTATGAACGAAAATCATTTCATCTGCCTGACTGTTTTTGAAAAAGTAATCCGTCATGGACTGTTTTGGGGCAGCCAGGATAATATGAAGGTCGTCATTGACCAGCACCGGCTTTCTGCTGTCCAGGTAATCATCTACGGGAGTAATATTAAACCCCTTAAGACTGGTATGTTTTAAATGTTTTTCACGGGCGATTACTGGTGACACATCATAAGGATCTCCTAGTATTTTAACCAGTGTAGGTGGATGCGTATGATAAACCAATGAATATACGCTGGAAAATCCCTCGGTAGACACTAATTCTTCCGCGTATAGACTGCCATCCGGCTGGCGGAACTGGGTATGTCTTTTGTGCGGAATACTGCCTGCTTGATGATAAAAAGGCATAACTGTAATGATTTAAGTAAATTGAATTGGAATGGTAATAACGAAGACCTTTTGCGCCCTTACCGGTATTTACCTTTTCTTGACTTAATGTTCCTTCACTTGCTTTGTTTTCGTTTAGCTTCACTGGCCGCTTTTCTCTACTTTTCTGTTATGGGCAGAAAGCCAAGTGAAATTTAAAAGCATGAATGAATAATGAGTGACGAGGAATTAGCGGTTTGGTTAATCCAAATATCACTTTTCTATTATTTATTAGGGACAATTAGGACAAAATAAAAGGGGGGTGCACCGCCTTTGCTATGGCTATGGCTAAGGTCGTGGCCCTCTGGCAAGATCCAGGATCAATATTGGGCAAAAACCAACTTCGCTACCAGTTGGTGCTGGAAACGTGCCCTAAACTCCAGGGAGCTATAGGTCTTGGTGATATATTGAATTGCCAAATGCATCATAAATGGTTGTTATCCTATTTAATTTAAGATAAGTCTAAGTTACGGCTTCTTTAAGGAACAGCCGTCACTGGCCGCGAATTTATAGAACTTTTATAACAATTGTTAGTTTTTGTAGTAATTTTTATTAGCTTCGTCCCGTAAATTGTGTGTAAAAAGGCTTAGATAAGCAAATTGGCAGAAAAAAGCCTTTTTACACTATTGCAAGAACCATAAAAACGATTTATTTATGAAGCTGGTCTCCTACAAAACGGATGGTTACGAACACCTTGGGATATATTATAAAGGACATATCTATAACCTGAATAGCTGTGATAAACAAATCCCGGATAATATGCGGGACTTTTTAGCTGGGGAGGCGCCGCTAATGAAAAGGGCTGCAGATGTGCATCAACAGCTGGAACAAGGTAAACTTTATAAAGAAGAGGTATTCTATGAGCTGATTGCACCAGTACCGCATCCTACATCCTGCAGAGACGGATATGCTTTTAGACAGCATGTGGCCACCGCCAGAAGAAACAGAAAAGTAGACATGATAGCGGAGTTCGACCAGTTTCCTATTTTCTACTTTACCAACCATAATGCAATTGTAGGCCCCGGTGATGTAAAACTGATGCCCGATCATTTTAAGCGATTAGACTTTGAACTGGAAATAGCCGTTGTAATTGGTAAGAAAGGCCGCAATATAACAGCCGCCGAGGCGGATGATTATATTGCCGGATTTACCATTATGAATGATCTAAGCGCACGAACCCTGCAAATGGAGGAAATGAAACTTAATTTAGGTCCGGCAAAAGGCAAAGATTTTGCAACGGTTATTGGACCCTGGCTGGTTACTCCAGATGAACTTGCCCCTTTTCTTTCAACCACCAAACAAGGCCATACCGGTAAAAGCTATGATCTGCAAATGACTTGCAAAGTTAACGGTAAACAGGTATCTGCAGGAAATGCAAAAGACATGGACTGGACCTTTGCCGAGATTATTGAAAGGTGTGCCTATGGTGCAGACATTCTGCCCGGCGATGTGATCGGTTCCGGCACAGTTGGTACGGGTTGTTTTTTAGAACTTAACGGGACCGGACAACTCAATGATCCCGATTATCCGGTTCAGTGGCTGCAACCTATGGATCAGGTAGAACTGGAAATTACCGGTTTGGGCAGCCTGCAAAATGTGATGGTGTTAGACAAAGATGCCGGTGGCTTTTCGCTATTGGCCCTAAAAAAGAATGTTTAAAATGAGCCATTAGTCAATGATTTATTGGCCATTTTATAATTAGAATAATCGTAAATTTTCGTTTCGCAAATTAAAGCAAGTATGCTATGTCATCAATTCGTAGCCTGGACCCAGCCGCTATGTCCATAGCCGATCTGCAGTTCTGTCTGCAACATGGGATTGCACCCAGGCCGATCTGCTTTGTCTCTACCATCAATAAGGAAGGGCAAATAAATTTGAGTCCATTTAGTTTTTTTAATCTTTTTTCTACTAATCCGCCTGTCTGTATATTTTCTCCGGCCAGAAGGGTCAGGGATAATACCACTAAACATTCCCTGGAAAATGTGTTGGAAGTGCCTGAAGCAGTCATTAATATTGTAAGTTACAGTATGGTTCAGCAAACCAGTCTGTCCAGTACGGAGTATCCGAAAGGTGTCAATGAGTTTGAAAAGGCTGGATTTACAATGGAAAGCGCTGATTTAGTGCGCCCGCCAAGGGTGCTGGAGTCGCCTATGCAGCTGGAATGTAAAATTACTGAAATAAAACCACTGGGAACTGGCCCTGGCGCAGGCAACCTGGTCTTTGCAGAAATTATTAGAATTCATTTAAGGGAAGAAGTGCTAAATGATCAGGGGCAGATTGATCAGGCCAAAATCGATTTGGTGGCAAGATTGGGCGCCAATTGGTACCTTAGAGTAACACCTGAGAATTTATTTGAAGTGGAAAAACCACTGCGCACAATGGGGATCGGCGTTGATCAGTTACCTAAAAGTGCACAGTTATCGGAGATTCTTACCGGCAATGATCTGGGCAGACTAGGCAATATGCAGCAGTTGCCTACCCAAAAACAGTTAGCTGAATTAAAGTTCTTGCCAGAGATAATAGCTATCTTTAATGCAGGTTTAAATGACGTGCAGTGCTATAAAGCACTGCACTTATATGCCCAAAAATGTATTCAGGAAAATAAACTCGAAAAAGCATTGGCAGTACTATGGCTACGACCTCCAAAATAAAGGATGGAAATAAAGACCATCCACTTCTTGCCGCTAGAATGAAGGCGCAATTACTTACTTGTCATGAGGTGTCTACTGTACAGACACTGGTTCAAAAAATGGGCGCATTGCAGGCGCAACATCTGGAAATGACACAGTGGGCCATTGGGAAAAGACTTAGTTTATGTTCACGGGGCGAGGCCGTGACAGCAGCAGACGTTCAAAAGGCATTGGAAAAAGGACATATCGTGCGTACCCATGCACTTAGGCCAACATGGCAATTACTTTCTGGAGAGGATTTACTTTGGATATTACAATTGACTGGCCCCGCAATTAAAAAGACGCTTTTTTCAAGAGATAAGCATTTGGGTATTGAGGAAAAAGAATATGTCCGTTCGGACAAGGCTATTTACCGCATTTTGGAAAAACACCCGCATTTAAGTCGGCAGGAATTGATCACAGCGCTCACCCAATTAGGGTTTGCAATGGATGAATACCGCAGCAATCACTATATTATGCATGCTGAACTGCAGGGGATTATTTGTAGTGGCCCTGTAAGTAATGACAAGCATACTTACGCATTACTTGAAAAAGTATTGGGCAAAAATTATAAAAAGGCAGAAAAACTTAAAAATACACTTAAGGACCAGGCTGGCGTTCAGCAGCTAGCCAGCCGTTACTTTTCCACCAGAGGTCCTGCCAGTTTGCAGGATTTTGCCTGGTGGTCTGGCTTAGGTATTACACAGATCAAAAAAGCGATTGCAGCCTTAGGAGATAAGATAATGCTAGCGGAAGATCCATTTTTAAAAGAGCAACAAACAGCAGGCACAGCCTATTATCAGATGGCATCAAATATAAGCGCTGGAAGACCAGGCCTTGCAGCCTTAATTTCTGAAAGGTTAGATGCAAATCTGCAATTTTTGGCCGCCTTTGACGAATACCTGATCAGTTATAAAGATCGGACGGCCATGTTGCCCGCTGCCTATAATAAACAGATTATAACGGTGAACGGATTATTCAGACCGGCTGTTGTTGAAAAGGGGCAGGTTATTGCCGGTTGGCAGGTTGAAAAACAAATCCACAAAGGTGCTAAAACAGGACTCAAAATAAAGCTATTACCCTTTACACCCTTAAATACTGCTGCACAAAAACAAATATTGAAGCTGGCGGAGCCAGAAGCGTTGGCTTATGCCAGGTTTAGAAAATTACCCCTTGAGGCATTGGTGATGGGGTAGGGCGCAAGTTTGTGTTACTTTTTACGAAGGTAAATTGATGTAGACTTGTCAGAAAGTACGCATGCTCACGCAAAATATTAGAGCCAGATGAAACCGTCCCAAAGATACTCTTTGATCGTGGAAAGACTTAAGGCGAATGCGTCAGCGGTATAAGGAAGGTAATAATTTGGATAGCATAAAGTCTGGTGAGTGCATAGGGTATAAAGTGTTAGGTCTGGCTACTGGGCTTATTTGCCATAAAAAAAACTTTATATCTTCGTATCTTCGCTATATGTTACAACAATATCCTATTGGCCTTCAGAGTTTCCAGGAAATCCGGGAAGGAGGTTATGTTTATGTAGATAAAACCCAGGCGATTTACCAATTGGTGAAAACGGGCAAATATTATTTTCTAAGCCGTCCCAGGCGATTTGGCAAAAGTTTACTGGTGGATACGATTGAGGAACTTTTTAAGGGCAGCAAAGAGCTATTTGAAGGCCTGTGGATTTATGACAAATGGGACTGGGCCCAGACCAGTCCGGTGATTCATTTTGATTTTTCGAAGATGGGCGTAAAAACTGCGGGTTTAGAAGGCGCTATTTATGGTGCATTAGAGAAGAATGCAACTCGTTTAGGGATAACGCTTACGAAAAAGGAATATGATCTTAGGTTTGAAGAACTCATTGAAAAAGCATCTGTAAAGGGCCGTGTAGTCATTTTAATTGATGAATACGATAAACCGATCATTGATTTTTTGCAAGAGCCAGAACTAGCGGAATCTAATCGCTCCATTATGAAGAATTTTTATTCGATTGTGAAAGGCAATGATAAGTATATACGTTTTCTACTCATTACAGGTATCAGTCAATTTAGCCAGGTGAGTGTTTTCTCTGATCTGAATAACTTAGATAATATCACTTTAGAACCTCAATATGGTGGACTAATAGGAATAACGCAGCAGGAGCTTGAAGTAAATTTTTCTGAGGAAATTGCAACCTTACAAAAAGACAGGCCCGATATCTTAACACAGATTAAAGATTGGTATGATGGCTACACCTGGGATATGAAAACCTGGGTTTATAACCCATTTTCACTGCTAAAATTTATGAAATACCGTGATTTTGATCCTTACTGGTATGAAACCGGTACACCTACGTTTCTGATTGGGCTACTTAAAAAAGAGTGGAAGTATGATGTGGAAACCTATCAAATGGGCAGACAGTCCTTATCTAATTTTGATACAAAAAACCCAAATATGGGCGCCCTGCTCTTCCAGACAGGGTATCTGACGATTAAAAACATTTCTCCAAACAGAAAGGTTTATGACCTGGGATTTCCCAACCTGGAGGTAAAGTCCAGCTTCCTGGATGGGCTACTGGGTGCTTACAGGGGCATGGAAGGCATAGAATCAGTGGCTGAGATGGACGTCATTAAAAAGGCGTTGAAAGAAGGTGATATACCAGCCATGATTCTTGGGTTAAATGCTATAATCGCCACGACCCCATATGACGTGTGGAAGCCCGATACTGAGTCTATATTTCATGCGCAGACTTCCCTTATTTTCAGGCTGCTAGGCGTGGAAGTCTATAGTGAAGTACACAGTGCCCAGGGCAGATGTGATGTGCTGGTTAAGACCGCCCATTATATTTATGTATTGGAATTAAAGCTGGATGGCAATGCAGGTGAAGCGCTGAAACAGATTAAAGTAGATTTAAATGCAAGGGGTTATCTTACTCCCTACGCTGTAGATCCAAGAAAGAAAATAGCCGTTGGTATTTCTTTTTCATCAAAGACCAGGCAGGTGGAGGAGTACTTGGTGGAAGAGCAGTAAGCTTCCAGAACGGCTGGTCTTTTTAACCAATTTAAGTGGCGCCCTCTTTTTATCATTGAGGGAGGGAGGTACAATAAAACGAACCTTAGGTAGCTGTGACGCCGTCGGTCCAATTATAATATTTCAATGGATCCTTCCAGGTAAGACCGCGTTGCATCCAAATTTGCCATTATCTTTGCCCGGTGAGCAAAATAAAGAAGAGCATTATCTGGCTTTTAAAGACTGTTTTAAAATTATTTATTATATCCGTGTTGTACCTGGTGGTCTGCAAATGGGTAATGCCCCCTATTACACTGACGCAACTAGGCAGTGTAATCAGCGGTAACGGTTTAAAGCGGGATTATGTATCTTATGATCAGATCAGCAGTAATGCAAAACTGGCAGCGATAGCCGGCGAAGATCAATTATTTACAGACCATAGCGGCTTTGACTGGGCGGCGCTCAAACAAAGCCTTGGCAGCGATAAAGGAAAAAGAGCCAGAGGTTCAGCCGCCAGTACCATCAGTCAGCAAACGGCAAAGAATGTATTTTTGTGGCAGGGCAGCGGTGTAACCCGGTATGTTCGTAAAGCAATGGAATTTGTTTATACCAAGCTCATAGAATGGATCTGGGGAAAGAAAAGGATCCTGGAAGTATACCTGAACGTTATAGAAATGGGTAAAGGCATTTACGGTATTCAGGCGGCGGCTAAAAATTATTATCAGAAAGATGCGGCGGATTTAAGTCGAAGTGAGGCGGCTTCTATTATCGCCTGTCTTCCGAATCCCAAGCGCTTTACCGTTAAGCCCAGAAGTAAGTTTGTCAACTTTAAATCGGCCTGGATATTAAGACAAATGCATAATATACAGGGAGATGGTAAAATCAAGGCGCTGATTACGGCCAAATAAAAGAGGTGTAAAAGCCGTCTAAAAAGAGCATAAAAATTGTATATATAAAAGTAGTTGTAAAAGAATATCGAAAAAAAGCAATATTAAAAAATAGGCGTAAGCAGCGGATTACTTACCAACATAATCAATCAATATGAAAGTAGTTGCATTAATACCTGCCAGATATAAGGCCTCCCGTTTTCCAGGAAAACTGATGCAGGACTTGGCCGGAAAAACGGTTATAAGACATACTTATGAAAGGACCCTGGCCACCGGTTTATTTGATCAGGTAATGGTGGCCACGGACAGTGATATTATCTATGAAGAAATTACCCGTCATGGCGGACAGGCCCGGATGACGAAAAGTCATTATGAGAGTGGTAGTGACCGGATCGCAGAAGTGGCTGCTGACATGGAGGTAGAAATAATCCTGAATGTCCAGGGAGATACCCCTTTTATTAATAAGGAAGTATTAAGAAGGCTGATTGCAGCCTTTGAAGATACTACAGTGCAAGTAGCCAGTCTGATGCAGCCATTTGAAGAGGAGCAGCAGATGGAGAATCCGAACTGCGTAAAAGTAGTTGTGGATAAAAACAATAACTCCTTACTGTTTAGCCGCTCCAGAATCCCCTATCCGCGTAATACAGAAATACCGATTCCCTGCTATGAACATAAAGGTGTCTATGCATTTAGAAAAGCTGCACTGATCCAGTTTACCCAGTGGGAAATGACGCCATTAGAACTGGCAGAGAAAATCGAATGCCTAAGGTATTTAGAAAACGGTGTTGCGCTCAGAATGGTTCAGGTGGCTAAAATGGGGGTAGAAATTGATACCCCGGATGATTTGGAAAGAGCCCGCCAACAAATTGAAAATCAATAAAGGAAATCAATTAAACTAATGAGTGGTAGTTAAAATTGCCGCTTTTATTAAACATTGCTTATCCTAGGCCGTCATAGTAATGCAAGTTGGTATTGTACTTGCATGATAACAATTAGTAATTACCTAAAATAATATTATGAAAAAGTATCTTCCATCACTATTAATCCTTTTTACGGGGGCGACTATTGCACTTGGCTGCAATTCAATCGCTTACGCCCAAGGGGATTATGGTAATTATGATAATGGCTATGACAATAACTACGACAATGGAAATAATAACAGTTATGACAATAGTTATGATTATAATAACAACAATTATGACCAAAGTGGTAATGGAGGCGCCGGTGTCCAAATCTCTTTTAACGATTTTTATAGTCAGTTAGCGCCCTATGGCCGTTGGGTCATGGATCCGAACTATGGACGTGTCTGGATTGCCAATGTGCGTAATTTTCAGCCTTATTCCACCAATGGTTATTGGACCTATACCAATTATGGCTGGACCTGGGTGTCCAATTATAACTGGGGCTGGGCGCCGTTTCATTATGGTCGCTGGGGTTTTAGTAATATCAATGGATGGTTCTGGGTTCCAGGCTATGAGTGGGGGCCCGCCTGGGTAGGCTGGAGCTCTAATGCAGATATGTATGGTTGGGCACCACTGGCGCCCGGTACCAGTATCGGTGTTAGTTTCTCCATTGGATCTATTCCGATTAATTTCTGGACATTTATGCCCAGAAGATATTTGGGATATCACAATATCCATAATTACTATATACCCAGAAACCGTTACCGTTCGATTATCAGACGCTCTAACATCATCTCTAACTATCGTAGTGTAGGACGTGGTCATTATGCATTAGGTCCCCAACCCAGAGAGGTTTCACGAAGCACGGGCAGAGCTGTTAGATCCACTAGAATCGTTAATGCAACCAGCACTAGAAATACTGGAGTTAGAAATAATGAGCTCCATATGTATCGCCCGGCAGTAAGGGGTAACAGTTCTAATACAAGAAGTCGTGGCAATGTAAGAAGCAGCGGCACCACACCGACAAGATCAAATAGTAATGTCCAAAGATCAAGTGGTGCTACCAGGTCAACGGCTCCCACTCGTAGTAATACAAATACGAGAAAGACTACGACACCAATAAGAACCCAAAGGGCAACCACTACCCAACAGCGAGCTGCTCAGCAAAGAGCAACGCAGCAAAGAGCGGCCCAAGAGCGTTCAACCCAGCAACGTGCCAGCCAACAAAGAGCCGCCCAGCAGCGTGCTGCTGAGCAAAGAGCTTCCCAGCAGCGGGCAACACAGCAAAGAGCGGCCCAGCAAAAAGCAGCTCAGCAACGTGCTACACAGCAAAGAGCTGCCCAACAGCGTGCCACGCAGCAAAGAGCAGAGCGAGCTACACAGCGGGCTCGGCAGCAACAGACACAACGTGCTGAACGGACCCAGCAAAGGGTAGAGCGGGTGCAGCAAAGAAGCAATACCCGCAGTAATGGTTCCTCTTCTCAAAGTAGAAAAGCCACCAGAAGCAGATAAACTGCAATGGTTTATATTTTAATAAAGGATTTTCTCCTTTCATGCCACACTTACCTAATAAATTAAGTGTGGCATTTTTGTTTTGATTCAGGGTGGATATTAAAAATAGGCATACTTCAAATGTATTACATAATAAGTATGCAATAATTTTAAAGGGTAGAGGAAATTTATTAGTTTTGAATAAGATAGGTTTTATTTCTACGCCTAAATCAAACAATTTTTCAAGATGAAATCCATTAAACTAATCTTAATTTGCTTTTTAGCTTTAGCTGTTTTGAAATCTTTTGCTCAGCAAAGGCCCAATGTGCTTATTTTGTACACAGATGACCTGGGGTATGGTGACTTAAGTTGTTATGGTGCTTCGGCAATTGCTACCCCCAATATTGATTACCTGGCAGCAAATGGAAGACAGTTTACGGATGCACATTGTACAGCATCCACCTGTACACCTTCCAGGTTTTCTATTCTCTCAGGTAGGTATGCCTGGCGCAAAAAAGGGACAAATATTCTTCCTGGTAATGCCAATCTGGTGATTCCTACAGATATTATGACCTTGCCTAAAATCTTCCAACAGGCTGGGTATCTGACAGGGGCTGTTGGCAAATGGCATTTGGGATTAGGAGAAAAGTTTCCCATTGACTGGAATCATGAAGTTAAACCAGGACCCAGAGAAGTAGGTTTTGATTATTCTTTTATTTTTCCTGCCACCGCCGACAGAACACCCACAGTTTTTATGGAGAATCAAAAAGTGGTTGGACTGGATCCTCAGGATCCTATAGAAGTCAGTTATAATAAACAGTTTGCAGGAGAGCTGACCGGAAAACAGCATCCTGAAATGCTGAAAGTTCAAAGTGATCCACATCAGGGACATTCAGGACATATAACAAATGGTATTGGGCGCATCGGTTTTATGACAGGTGGCAAAAGAGCTACCTGGACGGATGAAGAATTAGGGGGACATTCAACACAAAATCAATTGATTTTATAGACCGGAGTCTGGCTGCTAAAAAGCCATTTTTTCTTTATTATGCCATTCAAAATATCCATGTTCCCCGGATGCCGGCTACCATGTTCAAAGGAAAGAGTAAACTAGGATACAGAGGTGATGTGATCCTGGAGATGGATCACAGCGTGGGGGTTATTATCCAGGCGTTAAAGGACAGAGGGATATTAGACAATACCCTGATAATTTTTTCCAGTGATAACGGCCCCGTATTAAATGATGGCTATCTGGATCAGGCGGTAGAAACTGCAAAAACGGAACACTATAAACCGGCAGGGCCGTTCAGAGGGGGCAAGTACAGCGCACTGGAAGGAGGTACCCGGATTCCTTTTGTTGTTTATTGGAAAGGAAAGGTAAAACCCAAGCAAACAAATGCCTTATTTAGCCAGATGGATCTGATGGCCAGTTTTGCCGCACTTTTGGGCCAGAAATTACCGACAGATCAGTTTACTGATAGCAAGGATTATCTGGGGACTTTACTGGGAAAATCTGAAAAGTCACGTTCAGAGATTGTAGAACAGGCCGCAAATATGACGCTGTCCATCGTCAAAGACGGCTGGAAATTTATTGAACCGCATAAAGGCCCCGCTGTTTTATCCGGGGTGGATATAGCATCAGGCTATAGTGAAAAACCGCAATTATACCATCTGGTAAATGACCCTTCAGAATCTGAAAACCTCGCAGAAAAGTATCCAAAAAAAGTTAAAGCGTTGCAGACGCGTCTGGAGGCGATTAAAAAGGAATTGGAATAAATGGCCAACCGAAAAGGGTAACAGCATAAGACCATATTTCATTTTATAAGTATCCTTCTGTGGAGAAATATATTTCTTTACAGAAGGATACTTGTTTTAAGCGGGGTTATTTATTAGGAGATCTGTCATGGGAATTTATAGTCGTTATTGTGCTGAATTATTTTCAGTGTTGGCAGAAGCCATTATAAGATTTCCTGATTGCGACAGTTATTTTCCTTTTTCGGTAAATAAAGAAAGTTAATTAGCACCAACTTCGCAGCCGAAATATTATTTTATGAATCAGGCTGGATCAGGCATGCGATTATTATTAATTGTCTTTCTATATATGATTATAGGGAAGGAGACCCTGTTGGCTAAATCTGTTGTCATAGCTGATTCTTCCGTCGTTCTAACAGGGATTGTATACGATTCTGCCACGCGACCTTTATCTGGTGTGCAGGTGAAATTAACTGCGCCTAATGGGACGCTATTCAATACAACTGACGAAGCTGGGCGCTTTGTATTTAATGGTTTGAAAAAGCAACGTGTTACACTGGCCCTCTCAAAAGCAGGTTATAGGAGCGTTTATCAGCAGATAGATCTAAATAAGGCAACCACGAAGTTGCATATCCAATTAATTTCTTTTGCGTCTAAGTTGCAGCAAGTCGTGGTCACAGGTACGATTGAGCCCGTAGGATTACAAAAATCCATCTACAGGGTTCGGGTAATTGACCATAAGGCTATTGAACGCCGGCATGCTGCAGATGTATTAGATGTACTTAGAACGATAACGGGGGTTCGATTATCTACCGACCAGACTTTAGGCGAAACGGATATTTCGCTGCTAGGTATGAGTGGCGAGAATATTAAAGTGTTACTGGACGGTGTGCCACTATTAGATAGAGGCGCCACCAGAAATAGCTTAAGCCAGATTGATCTGCATAATATAGAACGAATTGAGATTGTAGAAGGCCCATTGTCTGTTATGTATGGTGCTGATGCGTTGGCTGGAGTGATTAATATCATCACCAGGCGGCAGGCAGTTGATACAAGCGCTTTGAAAGTGCCGAAGCTTGGTCGGCTTGGAATAGATTTGAATCTGCTGGAACAAACAGCCGGAAAACAGTATCAGTTATTTGATAAGCAGGGACAACATAATGGAAACTTGTCGATGCACTGGCAAAAAGGAAAGGTGTTTGCAGATGGCTCCCTGACAAGGAATAATTTTGGGCGCTGGCAGAAAAAAGAAAATGCCGGCAAACGGACCAAAGATTGGTTACCCAAAGAGCAATGGCTAGCCAGTGGTCGCGTTGGTTTTCAGGGGAAAAAATGGACGGGTTGGTACCGTTATCAGTACCTGCAGGAAGATATTTGGTCTTATGGAGAAGTGAACCCCAATACGTCCACGGCCACAGATAAGGAATACCTGACAGATCGAACGACCGAACTGGTTAATCTGAGCTGGACACCCAAAACGGACTGGCATTTTAATCTGGATGGATCCTATCAAGGCTATAGCAGGCGGACGCGTACAACGACATTTAATACGGAGACTAGTGTGCGTAATTTGATTCCGGACCCGGCGTTGCAGGAAAAATCAGATTTTAATAGCGGATTTGTGCGGATAACCGGGCATCGCAGGATGAGTGAACGACTGGAAATTTTAACCGGGATAGAACTTGCTCATGAGAAAGGCTCAGGTCCCAGAATAGAAGGAGAACCAAGCATCGATAACTATTCACTGTTCTTATCTGGTGATTATAAGCCAACTAGTTGGATGGCTATTAGACCTGGCCTTCGCTTTAGTAAGAATTCTATTTACGATGCGCCACCGGTGATCCCTGCGCTCAATGCTAAATTTAATTTAAGCCATGATCTATCCGTTCGCTTATCCTATGCAAGAGGATTTAGGGCCCCTGCACTCAGAGAATTATATTTCTGGTTTTTTGACGCCAATCACTCCATTAAAGGCAATGAAAATCTAAAAGCAGAATATGCACATGCTTATGCTGCGTCCCTTAGCTGGCATCGTTTCCCAGCCGAAGGCATACAGTATACAGCCGATTGGAATATTTTTTATAGCGATTATCGCAACCGCATTGAACTAGCGATTGATCCTGCTTTAGGTACCAATGTTTATTCTTATATTAATCTGGCTAAATATAAAACCTTAGGAACATCCCTTCATGGAAGCCTGCAAAAAGAGGGTCTGCATGCCGGACTTGGTTTCTCCTATATCGCCAAATACAATACTTATGTGGATGACGAAGATTATAAAGACGGTCATTTGCCAACGTTTATCTGGTCGCCTGAATTAAGTGCAGATCTTGATTACACTTTTGCCCGTCCCAAACTGGAACTTTCTATGCAATATAAATTTACAGGCACCCTGTCTCAGTATGAGATTGATGAAATCAATGGGAAGCAACAGGCATATTTAGCCAAAACCGCTTCATTTAATTGGCTGGACTTCTCCCTCTCCAAATCTTTAATCAAAAGCCTTAAACTCAGCGTTGGGGTGAAAAATATTTTTGATATAACCGATATAAATAATACCAGTATGGGGGGCGCAGAGGCGCATAGTACGGGTGGCCCATTGCCGCTCAGCTATGGCCGAAGCTATTTTGTAGCGGTCCATTGGCACTGGCCTTAACGGATAATAATCAAAACCTCATCTATTTCTATTTAAAATTTTCACGTAAAATCAATTATAATGCAAAAATTAATACTTAAATCAAGTACATTGAAACAGGCAGTACTGCTATTGGGTGCGATTATCGTAACACTTAGTGCCTGTAAGAAAGATGATCCGCCTGTAGCGGCCAACCAGATTCAGTTTGAGTCCAGTAAGATTGGTTTCAGTGCCGATGAATCCAAAGTAGAAGTACACTTAGAATTATCCAGAGCGGCGGACGCTGCTGGAATAGTAGAATTACAATTGAAAGAAAACGGAGTAGCGTATGGGGATCAATACGAAACCGATCCGGCTGTATCTGCTGGCGTGATTAGAATACCTTTTGAACAAGGAGCGCAGGAAGCAGTATTTACAGTCACTAAGAAGGCCGGAGTGCATTTGGATGGTGATGAGTCATTGGGATTTGCCATTAGCTCAGTTGGGTCATCATTGGTCTTAGGAGCCAATGACTCTTTAAATGTGGTATTCTCAGCCATTGTTTCTGAAGGGAGTACCATGAAATTAAACGGAGGTGAGGGCGGTAGTGCTGCAGAAAATGTGGTATTTGTTGACCTGAGCGCTAATAAGCAGACAGCTGTAAAACGAATGAGCTGGGACCTGGGCTTTTTTAATGGAGATGATTTTAGGGTGGTCCTTAATAATACCTTGCCAGATGCAATGGCAGTGGCTATTGACAAGACGGATCTGAGTCAGGTGACTGCCGCAGATACCGCCGGTATTGTACTTACAAGTACTTTTACTGCTGCAGATTTAGCAAGAGTAGATGATTTTGGTGGAGACTTAACCAAAACAGTGATCAGTGCCATCTCTACTGATCCGGGGGGCAATAAAGTGTATATCCTCAACAGAGGGGAAGCAGCGGCCCATACGGATGGCAAAAGAGACTGGATGAAAATCCGTATTATTCAAAAGGATGAGGGCTATCAGCTGCAATATGCTAAAATTGCTGATGCTACTTTCAAAACGGTAGATATACCCAAAGAAGATACGCATAATTTTTCTTATGTGACCCTGGACGGCGGCAGTCAAGTAAATGTAGAACCTGCTAAAAATAAATGGGATTTTCAGTGGGGAGTAGGTGCTTATTATACGGGCAATGAAGGCAGCACGATTTATTATCCATTCTCTGATCTGGTTTTCATCAATAACCGGGACGGTGTACAGGCAGCTGAGGTGAAAACTGAGGCAGTTAAGTATGACGCTTTTACCGCTTCAAACCTAAGTGGTCTTAGCTTTAGTGGACAAAGAGATGCTATTGGGGAAAACTGGCGTGCAACCACAGGAACCTCTATAGGTGTTTATACCGACCGCTATTTTATCATCAAGGACCCTATCGGTAATTATTATAAACTACGCTTCAATAATTTTACCAGTCAGGACGGCGGCACCAGGGGTTATCCCAATATTGAATACGCCCTTGTGAAAGCAGCTGAATAACATGTACAATTTTGAATATATATAAAGCAATTAAATCATCTAAAAATTTTATTATTATGCATTTTTATAAAAAAATATTTCCCTTATTAATCGCAGTACCGGCAGGACTTATTGCCGGGCATGCACAAACGTCTCAGGATAAAGCTTCAATAGACAAACTATGCGGCTGTTTTGCTGTAACCTTTAACTATGCAGAGACTTTTACCAATGATACCAATAATACGTTCAAGTCCCATCCAAGGGATAATCGGCCGGTAACTGAATATGAGCTGCCCATTATTAAAACACCAAAAAGGGTAGTGATTCAGCATATTTTGGTGGTACCGGGCGGTACGGTTATTAAACACTGGCGCGAAGACTGGAATTATGAACAGACGGTGCGCTGGGAATATATTAAGGATCACACCTGGAAGAAGGTAAAATTGTCACCTAATGAAGTAAAAGGCACCTGGACACAATCGGTATGGGAAGTAACAGATGCGCCCAGGTACATGGGCGCCGGAAAATGGGTTGATTTGAATAACCAGACTTTCTGGCTGAATACGACAGACGCCCCCCTTCCCAGAAGAGAATATACCACCCGTAAGGATTATAATGTCATGAACAGGACCAATCGGTTGGTGGTTACTGAAAAGGGGTATACCCATGAGCAGGATAATAAAAAGGTAATTCGTGTGGATAACCAGCCGGATAGCATTCTTGCTGAAGAAAAAGGCTATAATGATTATGTGCGGTTGCCTGAGGTAGACTGCGCTGCGGCCAAAACATTCTGGACACCTGAAAAGGCTGCCTTTTGGTCAAACGTTCACGGTGGATGGGATGATATATTAGAAAAGGCCAGTTTTGTGCAACTGAAAGGTAAGGTGGACGGTAAAAGGCTTTATGAAGCCTTGGATGAGCTGGAAAATACCCTTTCAACAACAAAAAGCAATGATCAGAAGGCAATGATTCGTCAATTATTGGACAAATACGTAAGTACACCACAAAGCTTGTAGCCAATTCGTTCGGGATTCAATATTTATAGAACAAAAGCGTAGGGAAATGATCTGAATATAAACGGGTTATAATTCTTACGCTTTTTTCAGTAAATATATTTTGCCAGAAAGGCGGTGATTGAAATTATTTAGGGGAATATCAAAATATTAATAAATTTATTTGGGTGTTAAAATAAAAGCAATATCTTTAACAGATGCTTATCAACCCTTTGAACCCAAAATAATGTTGTATGGATTTGGTCAACCAATTGCAGCAAGAAGGCTTACCTGTATTTAGAAAGATATTTGATACCTACCATCATAGGGTATATAATTATATTTATGGCAAAACAAAGTCTGAATATATGGCCGAAGAAGTAGTGCAGCTTACTTTCATTAAAATCTGGGAACGGCGAATGTCATTACCTGGGCATATAGAAATGGTAGCGTTGATATTTCAGATTGCGAATACGACCTTAATAGATATGATTCGCAAGTATGAAAGGAAAAATCATTTAATGGTTTTTGGGGAAGGAACACATGAACTGGAATCTGCACAAGTGCTGCCTTTGTTGTTTTTAAAGGAAACGCAGCAAAAGCTAAATAACTTGATTGAAAGTTTGCCACCAACTAGAAGAGAAGTGTTCAGGATGAGCAGATTTGAGGAAATGAGTCATAAAGAAATAGCCAATAAATTGTCTATTTCCCCAAAGACTGTTGAGAATCATATTAACTTAGCATTGAAGTATATAAGACCTTTCTTTTCTCATTTTTTGTCAGTTTTTTTAATTATTATAGCCAACCTCTTCAAATTTTAATAAGGACATAATGGTGGTGAACGATGAGATAATGAAAAGATTTGTGGAAGGAGGGCTTTCTGAACAAGAGGAGAAGCTTGTCATGGAATACCTGCATGAACATCCAACTTATTTTGAGCAGTATTGCAAGGAGCATCCAATATTAATGGAGGATAAATTTAATGACCCACTTGAAAGGGAAAGGTCAGATCATATCTTAAATAGCGTTTATGCTGGAGTTTATCAAAACAAAAAAGTGCGCTCCAGGCGAGTGTTGTGGATATCTGGGATGGCTGCGGCCTCTATATTGTTATTTTTGTTAGTTTTTAAGAGGGAAAAGGGCCTACCAGATAGTGCGACTGTTCATAATATGGCCATAGCCAAAATTACAAAAACAAACACATCAACAGGAATTGAACACTGGATATTGCCGGACAGTTCTCTGGTAGATGCAAAAAGTGGTGCAAGTATCACTTATCTGCCTGAGTTTAGCAACCGTAAAAGAGAGATTTTTTTGAAAGGAGAGGCCGTTTTTACAGCGCACCATGATTCATCCCGAAGTTTTGTAGTCGTTTGTGGTGAAGTAGCCACTACAGCATTAGGAACTCGTTTTAATGTAAAAGAAGAACTGGATAAGGTGACTGTTGTTTTATATGATGGGAAAGTAATGGTCCGTTCAAATAATAGAGAGGGTGATAAAAATAATTATTGTTATTTAAGCCCTGGGATGTCCACTAGCTATTATAAAAAACAACATAAGTTCATTACCACAAGTAATTTTGTTAATAAACGTCTGACTACTAAGGATAAAAATCTAAATAAAAACCTGTCATTAGGTGTAAGCCAATCTCAGATAGTCACGCTTGATAATGTAACCATGCAAGAAGCGCTGGACAAGTTAGCCTTACAATATAATGTAGAGATTCAATATTCCCCAGCGGATATTCAGCACATGAATATTATTGCAAAAATTCCCAAAACTCAATCAATCAAACACATTTTGCAAAATATTTCAAGAGCTAATGGTCTGGATATGATAGAATTAGATGACAGTACGTATCTGATTGAGAAAATCAAGTAATACATATCGCAAGATAAAGCCTTATTTACCCAAAAATTTTTTATTATTTTTTTGACACGATCTTAAAAAAAAATTAATTTTTTTTAGGGGATAAGTCATTTTTCTACGTATTCCTTTTGAAAGAGATTACCCAATTTTTATAATACGAAAAAATGGTGCAACTAAAATCAAGGCTTTTGAGCAGTATCTGCTTATTGCTTATAACTACATTTTCTTCCATTACTATTTTTGCCCAGCAGCCAACATCGGTGTCAGGAGTCGTCAGTAATGAAAAAGGTGAACCTTTGCCAAATGTGGGTGTCAAGATAGAAAACCTGACTACCCATAAGGGTTCAAATCAAATGACAGATACTGTAGGTGCTTTCAGAATAACCGGGCTGGATCCAAAACAAAGCTATGTCTTCACCTTTACAAGTGTAGGGTATAAATCCAAAAGGGTGTCAGGCTTTAAATTGAAGGCTGGTGAGAATACTTCTTTGTTGGTTACCTTAGCGGAAGATCCGGCTTTTTTAAAGGATATTGTCATTACAGGGTTTCAAAATGTAGATAAAAAGCGATTTTCTGGTTCTGCCGTAAAGCTGAAAATAGAAGATGTGGAAATGCACGGACAGTTGGATGTCAGCCGTATGTTGGAGGGTAAAGCGGCCGGGGTCTCTGTTCAGAATGTTTCTGGGACTTTCGGATCAGCTCCCAAAATCAGAATTCGTGGTGCCACCTCTATTACTGGCGATAATAAACCGCTTTGGGTGGTAGATGGAGTCGTATTGGAGGATGTGATAAACATCTCTAATGATCAACTGTCCAGTGGCGATCCCGCAACCTTGTTGGGATCATCCGTTGCCGGGCTTAATGCCAACGATATTGAGAGTATAGATATACTAAAAGATGCGGCGGCTACAGCCATGTATGGTGCCAGAGCGATGAATGGAGTAATTGTAATTACCACCAAAAAAGGACGCATTGGCAAACCCCGTATAACCTATACCGGGAATTTCAGCAGTCAACTAAAACCGTCCTATAATAGTTTCGATATCATGAATTCTGCAGATCAGATGTCCGTTTATAATGAAATGCAAAATAAAGGTTGGTTGAATTATGCCGATTTGGCCAACGCGGCCGATGCAGGTGTTTATGGAAAGATGGCTGATTTAATTAATACTTATAATGCAACCAATGGGACTTTTGGTTTAGAAAATACGCCAGAGGCCAGAAATGATTTTTTGCGTAGATATGCCGCGGCCAATACTGACTGGTTTGATTTGCTTTTCAGAAATAATTTTATGCAAGAACATAACCTGAGTATATCTTCTGGGACAGAATATGCAAGACATTTTCTTTCACTTAGTTATTATAACGATAATGGATGGACGATTGCCGACAAAGTAAAACGTATAACCCTTAATTTTAGAAATGACTATAAATTAGGTGATAAGTTGACAGCTGGATTTAGCACTGTAGGGTCTTATAGGTCCCAAAGAGCCCCCGGCGCCTTGACAAGAATCAGCAATCCAGTGGAAGGAGCCTATTCCAGAGATTTCGATATTAACCCATTCAGTTATGCCTTAAATACCAGCCGTACATTGACGGCCTATGATGAAAAAGGGGACTTGGAATATTTTAGGCGCAATTATGCACCTTTTAATATTATCCATGAACTGGAAAATAATTACATGAAACTCAATGTGATTGATGCAAAATTGCAAGGAGAATTGGGGTACCAGTTTAATAAACATTTCTCTTATAAATTCCTTGGATCTATCAGGGCGGTAAAGACTTTGACCGAAAGTTTTGTAAAAGAATCTTCCAATATGGCTGAAGCTTACAGAGCGAATCCTAATTCTGTCGTTAATGGAGCCAATAAATATTTATACAACGATCCTGATTTTCCGAATAATCCGGCCGTAGTGGTATTGCCTGAAGGAGGGCTATATAATAGGGACCAAAGTGATTTGATTAGCTTTAATATTAGAAATACCATAAGCTATAACCAAACCTTTAATACCAAACATTATGTTTCTGTTTTTGCAGGTCAAGAAATCAGGTCCGCACATAGAGAGCAGTTTTTCAATAAAGGATACGGTTATCAATATGATCGTGGTGGGGTGCCATTCATTGATTATAGGATTTACAAAAAAACGCTGGAAACAAATGATTACCCATATGGATTGACGCCAACTGATGACCGGTTTGCCGGATTCTTTGGGACGGCCAGTTACAGCTATGATAACAAGTATAATGTAGGTGTTAATGGGCGTTATGATGGATCTAATAAATTAGGAGAATCCAGGACTGCGAGGTGGTTACCCACGTGGTCAGTAGATGGGTCCTGGAATTTAGATCAGGAGAAATTTATAAAGCCATTGAACTTTATAAATAGTCTTAAATTAAGAGCTTCCTATGGTCTTACAGCAAGTATGGGAAATGCGACAAATTCAGCGATAATTATCCGAAGTGGAACGACAATCAGACAATATTCTGTGGATAAAGAAACAGAGCTGGAATTGTCCAGCCTGGAAAATTCAGAGCTGACCTGGGAAAAATTGCACACGCTTAATTTAGGCATAGACGGGACGCTGTTTAACAATCGACTAAATTTTGCCTTTGATTGGTATAAGCGTAAAAGTTTCGATCTGATTAATACGGTTAAGACCTCCGGAATAGGAGGCGAAGCTTTCAAAAATGCAAATTTTGCCGATATGAAATCTGATGGTGTGGAGCTCCAGCTAGGGGGTGATCCGATTAAAACAAAGGATTTTAAATGGCATACCAATTTCACATTTGGTATCAACCATACCTTAATCACTCGAGCCGAGAATATTCCAAGAATCATCGACTTGATTATGCCTGAAGGAGGTTTTATTGATGGCTATCCAGCAAGAGGATTATTTTCAATTGATTTTAAAGAATTAAAAAAGCAAGTCGGTACGCCTTTATTCATTAATGAAGATAGTTTGTTGAGTAATAATGTGTATTTTCAGTCTCAAACCACCAAGTATCTAAAATATAATGGTCCGGTGGATCCGACCTTTACCGGTGGCTGGAATAACTCGTTTACATGGAAAAATTTCACCTTGAATGCTTTCTTTAGCTTTCAGGCCGGAAACAAAATACGGTTGAATCCTTCATTCTTTAGTGCGTATTCCGATCTTGATGCCATGCCCAATGAGTTCGTTGATCGCTGGGTATTGCCAGGCGATGAGTCTATGACACGTGTCCCTGTTATCTCTGATAAAAGAATAGAAACCCTGACAGAAGGCTATCCTTATAATGCCTATAACTACTCTACGGAACGAGTAGCAGATGGAGGGTTTGTTAGGATGAAGACGATCTCGCTTTCCTACAAATTGCCACAAAAGGCCGCCAAATCCGTTGGAATGCAAGGTGCTTCTGTCATGCTTACCGGTTATAATCTTTGGATGCTTTATTCAGACCCTAAGCTGGAAGGACAGGATCCTGAATTTTTTAACGCGGGCGGTGTTGCCCAACCCATTCAAAAGCAGTTTACGTTAACTGTTCAGGCTTCCTTTTAATTAAATTCTAAAACTAAAAGAGATGAAATTTAGATTGATATATATTGGCATACTGGCTACATCCATTGCAGTATTGGGATGTAACAAGTTTTTGGACAAATTGCCTGATAACCGAACTTCTCTGAATTCAGTTGAAAAGGTATCAGAATTGCTGACAACTGCATATCCCCAGGCCTCATATATTCCTTTTTTAGAGGCCATGTCCGATAATGCGGATGATAAAGGGGAGGGACGTGTTACTTTTGATCAAGACAATAGTGATGCGTATCATTTTAAGGATATTATTAAAGATGCACAGGATACACCGGAATATTATTGGATGCAGGCATATGGTGCAATTGCTGCTGCTAATCAAGCCTTGGACGCTATTAGCAAAGCGTCTGATCCTGATGCCTATGCGGCCCAAAAAGGCGAGGCTTTGGTATGTAGAGCATTTGCACATTTTATGCTGGTAACATTATTTGCGAAAGTTTATGATCCGGCTACTGCTGCTAGTGATCCAGGAATCCCATATGTAACAGAGCCTGAAACGGTTGTATTTAAAAATTATGATCGAGGTACGGTTAAGGATGACTATGATAAGATTCAGCAGGATTTAGAAGAAGGGTTGCCTTTACTTGCGGGTCGTGAATATACTGCACCAAAATATCATTTTACTACTCAGTCTGCCAATGCATTTGCTACTCGATTTTATTTATTTAAACAGGATTATCAAAAAGTCGTTGATGCAGCAAATGCAGCGTTTCCTACCGGTAACTTTATTAAAAATATGCGCCCTTGGTTGAGTGTATATTCAAACCTTTCTTATGATGAGATGAAGGCTATTTATACAAAAAGTTCTGAAAATGCGAACTTATTATTAATTCAAGCGTCTTCCTGGTGGGACAGGAATTTTGCAAGTATGCGGTTTGGTATGTCGGATCCATTGTCCAGCAAGATATTTGGCAAGAATGTAACAGGTAATAGTTCCTGGGCTATTCCGATTTATGGACAATCTGATTACCACAATGTTCCAAAATGGTCCTATTTTTTCTATGCGCCTGAAAATCCAAATTTTGGTCAGGATTATTCGATGATTCCTCAATTTACGACCGAGGAGGTTTTGTTGAACAGGGCCGAGGCTTATGCTAGATTGGGACAGACTGATAACGCAGTTAAGGATTTAAATACTTATGCTAGTCAGCGGTTTAAAAATTATAATCCGACTTCTAATGCGGTGACAGTGGATAAGGCAGAAACTTATTATGATTTAACGGACCCTAAACAAGCATTGGTGAATGTTGTTTTAGACTTTAAAAGAGCTGAATTTGTGGAAGAAGGACTCAGATGGCTGGACATTATCCGTAACGGCCTAACGGTTAAACATTATATAAGGAATACCAGACAAGCAGTAGTGGATAGTGTTATTGTAGAACCTAATGACCCAAGAAGAGTATTGCAGATTCCACAATCTGCAGTATTATCTGGATTAGAACTAAATCCAAGGTAATGCCTTAAGCCGATACCTTATTTTGAATAAATAATAAAGAAATGATTTATACAATGAAAAAATCCAATTGGCTACAAATACCCTTGTTTTTTATGTTGGGTTGTGTGCTGTTGTTTTCCTGCCGAAAAGATACTGCTGTAGATATCTCTGATTTACCAAATCTAGGCGGAGATACATGGTCAAAAAACAATATTGATGAGTGGATCCATGATACCTTGACTGTTCCCTTTAATATTGAGGTGAAATATAAGTTTGATGAATTTGAACAAAGCCTTACCAGAGACTTGACGCCGCCCAAAGAGGAAAGGGTGATCCCTGTACTCAGAATCTTAAAAACTGTCTGGATGGATACTTATATGGAAAATGGTGGTGATAAATTTTTTAAGACCTTGGTTCCGAAGCAGATAGTTTTAGTCGGTAGTGCTAGTTATAATTCAAATGGTACGATCACAATCGGAGAAGCGGAAGGGGGAAAGAAAGTGCTTTTATATGAAATCAATGACCTGGATTTTAAAAAAAGAGATCAGATTATCAGAATGATGCATACGGTAGAGCATGAGTTTGGACATATCATGCATCAAAATAAACTTTACGATCCTGCCTTTAAAACCATATGCCCTGGTGGTGATTATACAGCGAACTGGGCAAATGTTTCTGCTGCCCAAGCGCATGCCTTAGGATTTGTGACTCCATATGCGAGTTCTGCCTATGATGAAGATTTTGTAGAAACCATTGCCACACTTTTGGTGGAAGGCCAGGCATATTTTGATCATTTAGTTAGTGAGCAGGCTGCTGATGGGCAGCAAAAACTTAGGGCTAAGGAGGATTTAGTGGTTGAATATTTTAAAACCAAATGGGATATTGATTTTAGGGAGTTACAAAAAAGCGTTTATTTGGCATTGGAAGAGGTAGCTCCTGTACCTGTAGTACCTTTAAGTGATGATTTGTCTGCGATGGGGACTTATCATACACTTTATTTCGGGAATGGAGACTTTGCCGGCAATTTGCACGGGAATTTTGACCAAACATTGGGTAAAGTAGTTTCTGCTATTCACAACAATCTGGGAGATATTGCCGATAGTCTTTATTTTAGATTTAAAAATGCAGATACACTGTTGCTCCACTGGAGAATGCACCCAGATGATGGAAGTAATTCATATTACCTTGCAGATATTTACTTCCATATGAATAAAAGCGAATCTGGTGAGATGAAATTCGGAGCACCAATTATATTTCCAAATAGAGATGGTTATAATGGAAGTAATGCTTCATACTACAAAAATACGATGCAACCATTCTTTGATTACTTATCTAATAACACCTTTATCGCCAAATGGCCAAATGGTAAGCCAGATCCTTTTGCGCAGATACAAATTGGGGCTATTTATCAAACCGATGATGATGCGTCCTATATGCAGGCTAGATTGGGGTATTAAAATCTGAATGGATTATAAATTGTAAAATAATGACAATGAAAAGGATTCTTCAATGTGTTTTAATAGGTTTTCTGTTGATATTTGCGTCTTGCAAAAAAGACGATACGCGTGTATTTTCTGAGTCAGCCGATGTAAGGGTTCAACAGGCTTTAAATAATTTTCAGACAACCCTTGGAAGTGCAACCGACGGCTGGATTGCTACAATTGCGACCAAAGAAGGGGGCGGATATAGCTTTTGGATGCAGTTTGATGATCAAAATCGCGTAAAGATGCTGAGTGATTTTGATTCTGTTACGACAGTGGATGTAAGTGAGGCTAGCTTCAGATTAAAAGCCTTGCAGCAACCCACTTTGATATTTGATACTTATTCTTACATTCATTTGTTGGCTGATCCTAATGGTCGCGTAAACGGTGGTAGTAATGGGACGGGTCTGGTTTCTGATTTTGAGTTTTATTTGACGGATTCAGCTTTGGAGAAAATCAATAAGGATCCTCAATCCATTACTGATTTGAACCTTATTGGTCGCTATAATGAAACGGTATTGAAATTAAAAAAGGCGACTACTGCAGAAAAGACGGCCTATTTAAATAGAGGACTTTATTCGTCTATTGAGCAAATTCTGCTTTACCAGATTGATCATCCTTTTGTTTATTTAAAAGATAAAGCAGGGAAGGTCTATCAAGTTACGGCTGATCCTGCGACTAAAAAATTGACTTTAACTTGGGTGGATGAGGATAAAGCTACGTACAAATCTTGTGATTTTGCATTTTCATTGTATGGTATGGAAGTGTTAGATTCATTGGCCTTTAATGAAGCGTTGATTTCCAGAATTACCTTTGATAAAAAAGAAACAAAATTAGTTGCTCAATTAGACAATGGTGGTATTGCTGATGTCTTGGTATCCGACAGGCCTATTATCCCTGCATATGTGGCATTGGGCGCAACATTTTCCACTATTGATTTACCGGTAGGTAGTAATTATGCTGGTTGGTCAAGTGATTTTAATTCGCGTTTTCAGAAGGTAAAGGCTAATTTTGTAGCAACAGGCAGGACGATTCAGAATGCGGATTTCGTATTTAACGTCGATGCTAAAACGATGGATTTTGTGGTGTTGTATTTATCCGGAACGACACTTTTTAATGCCACCTTCTCTTATAATTATACGATGACCAATGACGGTGTCTTTAAATTTAACCTTAATACAATGAATGGAAATGCAGATTTACATGAGGATAAGTTTGATCCAATTTTAGCTGATAGATTAAATAAAGATACATTTCATTTAGACTATTATGTGGATGACAATAATGGAATATTAGTTTCTTTCACAAGCGTTGAGCATCCTGAATTTGTCTTTACTGGGATTTCTCAGTAAGGGATTATTTTAGAATGAGAAAATATTGAGTATTTTGATTATGTTTAAATTTATTAACATACTTAACTTTTTAAAGGTCGTAATGCATATTTTTGGTGCTTTATCATTATGGTTTTATTATTTATAATGGATACGGTAATCAGGATGACTCGTTTTATAGATTAAATAGAAAAATTAAAATCAGTATGTTGCTTTTTTTAATTTGTGATATCGTCAGCATGATACTGGTCATATTTGTGACCGAATAATTGACTGAGAAAGATAAAATGCTAATCGGTTAGACATAATAAAGCCCCGCATTGCGGGGCTTTATTATGTCTATTAAGAGAATTCTTTTAATCCTGTTTTTCCGGACGCATTTGTGGAAACAGCAGCACATCCTGGATGGATACTTGATTTGTCAGTAGCATTACCAACCGGTCAATGCCTATGCCAATGCCGCTGGTAGGCGGCATGCCATATTCCAGCGCTCTTAAGAAGTCCTGATCGATAAACATGGCCTCATCATCACCTCTTTCCATTAATTTTACCTGCTCTTCAAAACGCTCTCTTTGATCAATAGGATCGTTCAGCTCGCTGTATGCATTGGCAATTTCCTTACCATTTACCATTAATTCAAACCTTTCCACCAGCCCTTGTTTTTCACGGTGCTTTTTGGTAAGTGGTGACATCTCCACAGGATAGTCAATGATAAAAGTAGGCTGCGTGTAGGTATGTTCTGCGGTTTCACCAAAGATCTCGTCAATTAATTTGCCTTTACCAATATTGGGTGCAACCTCAATTTTTAATTGCTGGCACACTTCCCTGAGACCAGCTTCATCCTTTTCACTGATATCTATGCCCGTATTTTCCTTAATGGCATCAAAAATGGAAATTCTTTTAAATGGCGCTTTAAAGCTGATGGTTTTATCCCCCACAGGCACATCAGTAGTGCCGTGGATGGTGATGGCCAGCTTTTCCATCAGTTGCTCTGTAGTTTCCATCATCCAGATATAATCCTTATAGGCGGTATACCATTCCAGTACCGTGAATTCTGGATTATGTGTCCGGTCCATTCCTTCATTTCTGAAGTTTCTACTAAATTCATAAACCCAGTCAAAACCACCAACTATAAGTCTTTTCAGGTAAAGTTCATTGGCGATACGTAAGTAAAATGGGATATCCAGTGCATTATGATGCGTTGCAAAAGGTCTGGCGGCGGCGCCGCCTGGAATTGCTTGCAACACAGGGGTATCCACTTCTAGTGCTCCTTGGGTATTCAGGAACTCACGAATGGTATTGATAATCTTTGTTCGCTTGATAAAGGTATCTTTTACCTCTGGATTGATGACCAGATCCGCATACCGTTGCCGGTAACGAAATTCCGGGTCAGACACCGCATCAAAGACATGCCCGGATTCATCTCTTTTAACCACCGGAAGGGGTTTGAGGGACTTCGCGAGCAGCGTCAGTTCTTTGGCATGGATGGAAGTCTCTCCGGTCCGGGTAACAAATACAAACCCTTTGACACCTAGAAAATCACCCAAATCCAATCCTTTAACAACCAGATTCCAAAATGTTTTATCTTCTTCAGGACAGATTTCGTCCCTTTTTACGTATAGTTGAATAATTCCCTTACTATCCTGGATCTTGATAAAGAATACTTTGCCTTTATCATTGATACTCATGACCCTGCCAGCTAACGTGACCTCAGCAAAATCCTCTTTATTTTCCTCAGTGAAAACAGATTTGATGTCCTGAGAATAATGGGTTACAGGGTAAAGCGCAGCGGGATATGCCTGGATGCCCGCGGCCTCCAGTGCTTTTAATTTTTCTCTGCGGATAATTTCTTGTTCTGAAAGATTCTGACTCATAGTGCGCAAAGATAATAAGGAATTCGGGAAATCACGGAAGGGTTCTTAATTTTAGGGCCTTAAAGGGCTTAGACAATTAAACAAACGATTAAACACACATATAAACAGGCAATAAAACATGGTACTAGGTAACGGGATGATCGCAACAGCCTTAAAAGCAGTAAATAGAAAAGACGTGTTGTATGCGGCTTCCGGACTCTCCAATTTAAAGGGGGCAGATCCGGCAGAAAGACAAAGAGAACGGCAGCTGATTGAAAAGCAGATTGCGCTCCATGCTGACAAGATTTTTGTCTATATCAGCTCCTATAGCATTGATGACCAAAATCCTGAAAAAAATACGCCTTACCTGGAACATAAACTGCATATGGAAAAGCTGGTAGCGCAAATGGCCCCGCGGTATTTGATCATCCGGACATCCAATGTAGTAGGTAACAGTCGGCAGCCTGGGAATCTGATGAATTTTATTTTTGATAACCTGATAAAAGCAACGCCATTTGAGGTGTGGACTGGCACCAGCCGTAACCTGATTGATGTGGATGATTTGGCCAAAATGGCCGCTTCAGCCATAGAAATGGGCTTTATAGGTCAGGTGCTATATCTGATCCATCCAGTCGATATCCCTATTTATAATATAGTTCGCCATTTTGAGGATTTATCAGGACGTAAGGCTAATTGTTCCTTAGTAGATAAAGGAGTGCATTACAGGGCAGATAAAACCCTCTCGATACAATTATTTGAAAAACTACATCTTGAGCCCAATCCAGATCTATATGCAAGAGGATTGATTCATAAATATTTTGGGCAGAAGTTCTGATCCATTTAAATAAGAAAAGCCAATAATGCCACTATCAGGCTTTGTACGGTTGTGCCGATGGCCAATGAACAATGGACAATGAAAGGATTTTATCAATAATCTGGATGGTAGATTCTAATCACCGCTCCATCCAGGCTTTCATCTACCACGATCTGGCAGGAAAGGTGGATGTCAGGATCCATAATCCCCTCTTTAGAAAGCGTGACCCGTTCATTGCGGTTAAATTGAGTCAGTGCTGTTTTTGAGGACTGAATGGAAATGGCGCAGGTGGCACACCTGCCCATTCCCAGGCACTCACCAAAATCTTCCAGATAAATCTGATCGTAAAGCATTATCATCAGGCTTCTGTATTGGCCAGGATAAGCGGCAATGGTATAAGTCTCGTCCATATCCAGGACGGTTATATGAATGGTTGGGGTATCTTTTAGCATGATTTGTAGACAAATTATGGCCTGTAAACGCAGGCAAAAGCCAGACAAAGGTAAAGCATTCAATCTGTAGAAACCCACTTGGACTAATTTTGGCTAGGTTTAGCTGGCATTTATTATGGCTCTAATGCAGGTTCTTTACTAAATTCTATCAATATCTTAACCTTACATAATTGGAAGACCGGCTCACCTGATCTAACTTTATAGGAAGGAAGGAGTCAATGCCTATATTGAAGCAGTTAACCAACATTTAATTTAAACCTTAAAACGAAAGTAGCCCTAACAAAGCCCAGGCGCCATTACTTCTAAATTTCCTTCCCTAATGGGCCAAGGCTGTAAAAGTGGGGCAATTAAAAACAATCATTATGAAAAACGGAAAACTCAAAGCCGCCACCGGCGCAAAACTAAAAAAGACCAAAGTAGCCACTACCGTAGAAATCGGCATCACACCCGCCCATGCACAATCAGTCGCCAATAAGCTACAACAACTCCTGGCTGATGAGCAGGTACTTTATGCGAAGACCCGTAATTATCACTGGAATGTGGAAGGATCCAATTTTATGGAGATGCATCTTTTCTACGAACGTCTTTACAGTGAACTGGCAGAAGTAATTGATCAGATTGCAGAAAGGATCAGAAAAATCGGCCATTATGCTCAGGGGCGTATGGAAGACTTCCTAAAACAAGCGCATTTATTGGAAGGAGAATATACCAACGACCAGAGTGTTCAACTGGAAAACCTGCTTAGTGACCATGAGACCATTATCCGCTATCTAAGAAACGACATCGATGATTTTGATGAGAAATTTAAGGATGCGGGAAGTGCTGATTTTATAACCGGCATATTACAGCGCCATGAAGAATGGGCTTGGTTTATCAGAAGCTATGTCGCCAATCCTAAATAGAAGGGGTAAACCGGTAGCCTGACAGCCAGTAGTCAAACTTTATGGTTTGGTTATAACGTCGAAAGGATACCTGTAAACAAGTATATAAACACAAGGTCATCAGAATGTAATCAAAGATAGGGGGCCACAAAGTGGGCCCTAATTAAAAACAGTCTGAAACTGAGGGATTAAACTCAGTTCAGACTGTTTTTTAGTGCTTTATACGCAGTTAGTGCTGCTAATAACGGCAAAAAACGTTGAAGGTCAGACCTTACAGTACCTTTTCTACCTGAACATAGCTCAGTTCCACTGGTGTAGAACGGCCGAATATCTTTACAGTAACCTTTAATTTCTTCTTTTCGTCATTGATTTCTTCAATAACCCCGTTAAAGTCATTAAATGGCCCTTCAATAATCTTAATAGTTTCTCCGACAATAAATGGTTCATTGATGATTTCACCCTGATCGTTCATTTCGTCTACCTTACCTAACATTTTGTTGACTTCTGAGCGGCGCAGCGAGATAATATTTCCTTTGCTGCCCTTTCCGTCTGTTAAGAAGTGCATGATATTGGTAATGCCGCTTACGTGCTGTACAATATCATCTGTTAATTTACCTTTAGCGACCTCAATCATCACATATCCAGGGTAATAGTTCTTTTCACGCATCACCTTCTTACCCTTCTGTACGTACCAGATCTTTTCCATGGGTAAGAAAACCTGCTTTATGATTTCAGACCAGTCATTACGGATAATGTCTTTGTCCAAATATTCCTTGATTTTCTTTTCTTTTCCGCTCACCACCCGCAAAACGTACCATTTGGTGTTCTCTTCCTGAGACTCCTCGCTGGCGGCGTTATTTTGTGGGTTTACATTTTCTTCGGTTACCATGGCTTTTAATTCCTTAAGGGTGAATATTACTTGAAGAGAGAATAGATGAATTTAAGCACTGAACTGCTGGCAGCATCCATTAACCACACAACTGCTGTGATTAAAACAGTGGATACCAATACGATAGCAGTAGATTGCTGTAACTCGGACCAGGTTGGCCAGGTTACTTTATGCATTAACTCCTCGTAAGATTCCTTTAAATAGGAGGTTACTTTACTCATTTTAATGATAATAATGAAGTGCAATTATATGAAAATAATTTGAACTCGTCGTGAAAACTCACCACTAAGTTCAAATTATTCACCAATTTTGCACGGGCACTAGGATTCGAACCCAGATCAAAGGTTTTGGAGACCCGTATGCTACCGTTGCACCATGCCCGTAGAAACAATTAGCTAATTAGCGAAGAGGCCAATTAGCTAATTGGTTTTATATTGTGTCTAAACTAAAGAACTAGTTAGATACTGCTTATTTGATGATTTCAGTAACCTGACCCGCACCAACTGTACGTCCACCTTCACGGATAGCGAATTTCAATCCTTTTCCATTGCGATAGGCATGATCAGTTTTACAGAAATGCTTACGTTATCACCTGGCATTACCATTTCAGTACCTTCAGGTAAAGTTACTTCACCAGTAACGTCTGTTGTACGGAAGTAGAACTGAGGACGATATTTAGTAAAGAAAGGAGTGTGACGTCCACCTTCTTCTTTGCTCAGTACGTATACTTCACATTTGAATTCAGTGTGTGGAGTGATGGATTTTGGTTTACAAATAACCATACCACGACGGATATCTTTCTTTTCAATACCACGAAGCAGGATACCAGCGTTGTCACCAGCCTGACCTTCGTCCAGAATTTTCTTAAACATTTCAACACCAGTACAAGTTGACTGTAAAGGCGTATCGATCAGACCGACGATTTCAACGGGTTCACCAACTTTGATGATACCACGTTCGATACGGCCTGTAGCAACAGTACCACGACCAGTGATAGTGAATACGTCTTCAACTGACATCAGGAACGGCAGATCTACCGGACGTGGAGGCAGTGGAATATAATCATCAACTGCAGCCATCAGTTCATTGATTGCAGCAACCCATTTTTCTTCACCAGCCAGTGCGCCTGTAGCAGAACCTTTGATGATTGGGGTATTGTCGCCATCAAATCCATAAGAGCTTAATAATTCACGGATTTCCATTTCAACCAGATCTAACAATTCAGGATCGTCAACCAGGTCAACTTTGTTCATGAATACGACGATTCTAGGTACACCTACCTGACGAGCTAACAGGATGTGCTCTTTAGTTTGAGGCATAGGACCGTCTGTAGAAGCCACAACCAGAATAGCGCCATCCATCTGGGCAGCACCAGTAATCATGTTCTTTACATAGTCAGCGTGGCCTGGACAGTCAACGTGTGCGTAGTGACGCGTTTTAGTCTGATACTCAACGTGAGCGGTGTTAATAGTGATACCGCGCTCTTTTTCTTCAGGAGCTCCGTCGATATCGTCATAGTTTCTAATCTGAGCCAGACCCTGTGAAGACAGGATTGTAGTGATGGCTGCTGTTAAAGTGGTTTTACCGTGGTCAACGTGACCAATGGTACCAATGTTTACGTGGGGTTTCTCCCTCTTAAAGGTCTCTTTTGACATTTTAAATCGGTTTTTTGTTGTGGTTTTACAATGCAACGGTCCACAGTCGCATGACCACAGACCAGATTTTATAAAAAAGTTTAAATTTCGTGCAAATGTATATTAATATTTACGATTAAACATACAATAATAGCATAAATTCTTCAATCCTATTATAGTAGAGCTGTTGATGAGAATTGAACTCACGACCTCTTCCTTACCAAGGAAGTGCTCTACCCCTGAGCTACAACAGCTTTTTAATAATTGGAAAGTTATTGAGCCATGGGACCAACCCCTGGCTATTCTATACTGATTGCCTTGAAGGATATGGCTTTTTGAACTCTCTTTGAGCGGAAGACGAGGGTCGAACCCGCAACCTATAGCTTGGAAGGCTATCGCTCTACCAATTGAGCTACTTCCGCTTTTAAAATAATAAGTCTTTAAACTTTTTAGTGGGCAGGAGTGGATTCGAACCACTGAAGTCGAAAGACAGCGGATTTACAGTCCGCCCCATTTGGCCGCTCTGGAACCTGCCCTAATAACTTGCTTGTTTAAAGACTCATTATCTGAAAAATGAGCCGCTTGCCGGAGTCGAACCAGCGACCTACTGATTACAAATCAGTTGCTCTACCAACTGAGCTAAAGCGGCTTGTGAAAGATCTATTCCCTTATTTTGGGATTGCAAAGTTAGGATAATCTTTTACTTTTCAAAATTTTTATATTGTTTTTTTAGGCCCATTTGAAAGAATTTATTGGAAGCCGCGATCTGTCTGCATTTCAGGGTATTAGAATCGCCGTAAAAATGCCGCTCTGAACCAGCTTTCAAACGAAACGAGCTGTTTGGACCAAACGGGAGTGGGGTGCTATTACCCTATTAAAAGAGAAAGGATCGCAACTACGATCCTTTCCGGTTGTATGTTTACTACTATATCTTTTTTCGTGAAACGCGTCACCTGTTAGGCGGCGGCTAATTTTTCCTTATGACGTTTTACCTGATTGGCCATTGAATCCAGGGCGATATCAAAGGATTCTTCAAAAGATTTAGAGCAGGACTTTATAAAGAATTTATGTTTTGGGACATGCACGTTGATTTCGACGATCTTATCCTTAATGTTGTGTACAACATTATCCAGCTTCAAAAAGACATCTACCTTAATGATCTTGTCGTGAAAAGTCGTTAGCTTTTCTACTTTTTTGGCAACATAATCAGTAAGCTTCTGATCTGCGACAAAATGCACGGTCTGAATGTTTACGTTCATAGCATATGCGTTTAACTGTGATTAAATAAACAAGAAATAAATTGGGCAAAACTGTACCAAATTGCCCCTATTTTCCTCGTTTTCATTCTTAGGTTAAGGTACGCCATTAATAGCAATCAAGACCTATTATTGTGCACTATTTATAAAAAATTACAGAATTTTTACCTTTTAATTTGAAAGCAAATTATCAGAGCTGTGTTCCATAAGTTTCTACCCATTTAAGCATGCCACCTTCCAGGTTTAATACCTGCTCAAAACCAGCCTGCCCAAGCATCATGGTGGCAAGTCCACTACGTTTTCCACTTCGGCAATAAACAACGATTTGTTTATCTTTCCACTCTTCCAAGTCCTCTAATTCAAACATTTGGATTCGGCCAAGCGGGATATGTTTCCCGCCTATATTAAATTCAGCTCTTTCGCTGTCTTCCCTGACATCCAGCAGGTGCACATTTTCACCACTATCGAGTCTTTGTTTGAGTTCATTTACGCTTATCTGTTCCATTATAATTTACTTTTTTTATTGATTTTAAGTTGATCCTAAAAATATCCTCCGCCTTCTACTTTATCGAGAAGGACTTTGCCCCTTTATTATTTAAGCGGATGCAAAGCCCTTTATTTTTGAATTATTTATTTAATTTAGATTGAATATTACGCATTCATTGGTTCATACAGCTTATTTGGGGGTTGAGGTGGCTGGTTGAGTACTTCTAACCGGTGCTGCAGCGCCGCTTGCTGGCTCAGGTCCCGTAGCACCGGGTGTGGCTCCGGGAACTGGAGGCTTGCTGCTTACCCAGACATCGATGGTGCCACCGATTTTCATTCTGACATGACCAGTCTGTCCCTGCTCGTTGATAATGGTGGAAGCCGGATCCTGTTTATAAATATAAGCACTGTCTGCATGCTGCACATCTATATCAGGGTTACGGCACCGATAGAACAGTTCATGGAGCTTATATAATCCTTAGCCTCACTAAGTTGCATCCCAATAATATCAGGGACACTCATCATCTGACTACCTGAGCCATCCCCTATAACAAGGTCAATGGTGGTACCCATTGGGATTCTGGTGCCCGCCACAATTTCACTGTCGCCCATCATCTGCTTCACAACGGCATCTTTCACCAAATTAGCCGTATAGCTATGCGTTCCCAGGTGCAGACCGAAGCTTTTAAGAAGTAATGTGGCACTATTGAGGGAATAGCCTACCAGGTTGGGCATCTGAATGGTTGGCGGGACGGCTCTATTGACCGTGAGATAAATAATATGATCTTCTTTTACTTTAGCCGCACTGGCCGGTGTCTGAGAGACGATGCTGAGTGGCGCCAGGGTATCAAAAAATACGGTATCCAATACCACAGGTTGCAACCCCATGGCGGTGATTTTAGCCATGGCCTGACTGGAAGGCATGCCGGTTACATCGGGAACACTAATGGCCTCCCCATGCCTTGTTATGCTCTTTAAGGAGAAAAAGAATATAAAAAGAATCAGCAGCGACAAAGCGATGATGATGACCAGATTCAGTAGAATGGACTTTATATTTTTTGTGTTATCCACGTGTACAATTTTACGGTTTTTAATCTATTTAGCCAATATTAATTCTGTATAGAAATCTTTTAATGACCAACCTTTGGCTGCTACCTGCTTGGGTACGAGACTTTCCTTTGTTTGACCAGGGATCGTATTGACTTCCAATAAGTAAGGCTGGTTTTCTGTTTCATGCCAAATAAAATCTATTCTAACGATACCGCTGCAGCCCAGGGCTTTATATACCATTTTGCCCGCTGCAGCCACCAGGTCCGTCATTTCCTGGGTCGCCTCTGCAGGTGTGATCTCGCCAGTCTCGCCATTATATTTGGCCTCAAAATCAAACATTTCCCGGCCTTTTTTTAAAATAATTTCAGTCATGGGAAGACTAATAACCGTGCCAGTTGCATCCCGCATAACGCCTATGGTAAATTCTCTGCCGGGAATATAAGTCTCAACGAGTACCTGACCACTGACTGAAAATCCTTTGTCCAGTGCCTGCAAAATAGCCGCCTCATCGAGGTTATTTATCTTAGACATAGCGATACTGGACCCCTGGTCATTGGGCTTCACGAAAACTGGAAAGTTTAATTGGCTGATCCGCTCCATGTCCACAGGCGCTCCCTTGATGGCCAGATACGAGGCAGCCGTACGGACACCAGCAGCCCTAGCCACCAGAACCGTATGGTACTTATTCATAGTAAGGGCGGCTACGGCGCTGCTGCAGCCAGTAAAGGGCAGACCAATGAGCTCAAAATAGGCCGGAAGACGACCATCTTCCCCCGGACTACCGTGGATACATAAAAAACTTTATCAAATCTTACCTTACCTGAGCCTTCAAGGATGGAAAAATCAGCTTTATTCACTGATTGAATCTGGCCTTGTTTATCTGTATAGGTCCAATCATCTTGTCTGATATCAATGGTGTAAACATTGAACAGCGTCAGATCCAGATTGTTGCGCACATTTTCGGCGCTCTGATAGCTGATAACGGATTCGCCTGTAAATCCGCCGGTGACCAAGGCAATATTTTTTTTCAACGCGAGGGGTTATTAATATTAAAGTTAAATGGACACCCGGCCACCAGCCGGCGTGTAGCGCCCATTGTCTCAGCAAATTAAATACAAAAACTGAAAGTGACAATGGATAACCACCGCGAAAGTAAAAAACCTTAATTACCTTGCGTCAAAATATTTTTTGTTATGCGCATCATTTCATATAACCTTAACGGAATCAGAGCTGCCATCAAAAAAGGCTTTTTAGACTATCTCGCTACTGATCCGGCTGATATTATCTGTATTCAGGAAACCAAGGCCCAGTCAACAGACATTGACCTGACCCTGATAGAAAAATTAGGATACCATGTCTATTGGTTCTCTGCACAAAAAAAAGGCTATAGTGGGGTAGCGGTCTTTACTAAAGAGCAGCCTCAGGAAGTATTCTATGGCAATGGTATTGAACAAAGTGATTTTGAGGGCCGCTGTATCCGGCTGGATTATAAGGACTTTACCCTGATTAATGCCTATTTCCCCTCCGGTACATCGGGAGATCTGCGGCAAACTTATAAGTATCAGTGGTTGGATGAGTTGCTGGCGTATCTAAGCGAGCTGCGTAAAATCCGGCCAAATCTGATCCTTACCGGGGATTATAATATATGCCACCGGGAGATCGATATCCATGATCCCAAGGGGAACAAAAAGTCTTCAGGCTTCTTGCCAGAGGAGCGTGCCTGGATGGATAAATTCTTTGAAAATGGCTTTGTAGACAGTTTTCGCCATATTCATCCCGACAGAACCGGTGCCTATAGCTGGTGGAGTCAGCGTTTTCCTTCCGTCAGGCTCAATAACAAGGGCTGGCGCATTGATTATATCAGTGTGACCAGCGGCCTGCACGAAAGAATTACCGCCGCAGAAATCTATCCGGACGTGAAACATAGTGACCATTGCCCGATTTATATGGAAATTGCGGATGTAAGTGCTAAATAGGCAAGGGGAGGAGGGAGCAGGACGGTCCTCTCTGCAGCCATTAAGCATCTATCATCATCATCCATCATCATTCAAACAAATCCAAATCCTTTCAAACCATTCAAAACAAGGGCTATTACAACAATAGCCCTTAATATAAACCTAACGAATACTGAAATGTATATTTATAATATTACCATTAAGGTCGCTACAGAAATCCATGATTCATGGCTGGAATGGATGCATGAAGTACATATCCCCGCTATTTTGAAAACCGGTAAGTTTACCAACCATCAGCTGCTGCGGCTAAGAGAAGTGGATGAAAGTGACGGACCAACCTATGCATTGCAGCTTTTTGCAGAGAGTAAGGCCGATTATAACGCCTTTAAAGTCGTACATGAGGCCACTTTTAGCAAGCAGCAAAAGGCCAGTTGGGGCGAGAAAATGCTCAGTTTTTCGACCTTAATGGAGATTGTGCATTAAATGTGAACAATTAAAAAGAAATTTTGTAGATTTTAAAAGAATTGTATATTGCTGAGTACCCTATATTGCGCAGGTTTCAGGGGACTGATCCTCTGAAACATTGATAAATAAAGGGTTTTAGTGTTATGCTACGTATTTTTGCATTGCATCTGATCGGCCCCATTTTTCCAGAACCTTTGTCAATTGGGCAGTTGGGCGGGAAAGATAAAAGCCAAAAAGTAAAAAAAATATTTTGTTATATGCGAAAAGCTAATAAATTTGTTTCTGTTATTAACTCAAAAAATATAAAACTATGAACAAAGCTGAATTAGTAGCTAAAATCGCAGCAGACGCCGATATTACTAAAACACAGGCAAACGCAGCACTGGACTCTTTCACTACTACCGTACAGAAAACATTAAAATCTGGCGACAAAGTAACTTTGGTTGGTTTTGGTACTTTCTCTGTTACCAAGCGTGCAGCACGTACAGGACGTAATCCTCAGACTGGTGCTCCATTAAAAATCAAAGCTAAAAAAGTAGCTCGTTTTAAAGCCGGTAAAGAATTGTCTGCAAAAATCTAATGATTTTTGTCCTGCCCTGCTGCCTGGCAGCGAGGCTGACAGGTCTGAAGCTTAAAAAAGCTTCCAACTTAGCAAGGCTGCGCTTCATTATGTAACAACTGACCTTAAGGTATGGTATGATTACATTTTGTAGCGCAGCCTCTTTGTTTTATAGCAGGGATACCAAATTGAGCATGAATCTGGAAATAACGGCAGTTCTGGTCATGATCCGGCCCTGCTAAAAGGCATTTTTGCAGGTAATAGAGGCCCTCACCAAGCTTTCTGGCCCCTGAATTTCAAGTATTATGACCGAGATCCAGAAATTTTCCCTGTTTTTACTGGATGCTAGCAAAATTTTACGCATTTTTGCAGCAGTAATAAACATTTAAATCAAGAAAAATAATGGGAAGAGGCGATAAAAAATCAAAGAAAGGTAAAATCTTCTTGGGCTCTTACGGTAAGGTACGCCCTGCCAGACCAGCACAGTCTAAAAAAGCAGCCGCAAAAAAAGCGTAAGACCTTATAGGCACGCTACAAACGCATTTAAAGCAACATCTCCTCTTGTGATATGTTGCTTTTTTTATTACTTTCAGTCATCACTGAACAAAAACAAACAATGTTTTCATGAAAAAATTACTAAGTATAGCAGGTGGCCTGTTATTGAGTATCAGCCTGTGTTTTGCCGCTAAAGTGGATACTGTGCTGATCCATAGTGCGGCTATGAATAGAGATATAAAATGTGTCGTTGTCTTACCGGAGGGGTATAACAAAGCCGATCAGTCTTATCCGGTCCTGTACCTGCTTCATGGATACAGTGGTAATTATGCCAACTGGGTTAAGCATGCACCGGATTTTATCAAATGTGTGGATCAGTATCATATTATCGGCATTTGCCCGGATGGTAATTTCAATAGCTGGTATTTTGATAGTCCGATAGATAGCACCGTCAAATTTGAGACCTTTGTGAGTAAAGAAGTTCCTGCTTATGTGGACAGTCATTACAGGACCAAAAAAGACCGTAAGTTCAGAGCACTTGGCGGTTTAAGTATGGGGGGACATGGAGCGTTATATCTGGCAATACTTCACAAGGACTTCTTTGGCGCCGCCGTTTCCATGAGTGGTGGTGTGGATTTTACCCCTTTTCCCAAGAACTGGGATATTGCAAAAGTGTTAGGCCCTTATGACCAGAATAAGGAGCGTTGGCAGCGCCATACGGCCGAGTATCTGGCCGGGACTTTAAATAACGGAGATCTAGCCCTGAGCTTTGAATGCGGAACCGGAGATTTCTTTTTGGGCGTCAACAGGGCACTCCATCTAAAACTAACCAACCTGAAAATAGATCATGACTATGCAGAACGCCCCGGTCAGCACAATTGGGACTACTGGAACAACGCCATTAATTATCAAATGCTCTTTTTGCACCGTTTTTTTGAAAAAAACAGTGCAAAATAGAGACGCTGCCACAATGGCCTAGGCGGGTATAATTATCCTACCATCAAACTTTTTTCTCCCTGGGGGCGGCATTATCTATAAAAAACTGCGTTCCCAGGGCGTAGCCTTCCAGGCCCAGTCCGGCAATGGTTCCCCTACATTTAGCAGAAACGTGGGATATTTGCCTGAAAGCTTCTCTGCTATGAATATTGCTGATATGTACTTCAATCACCGGGGTGGTAATGGAGGCAATACAGTCGCCAAGTGCAACTGAAGTATGGGTGTACCCACCTGGATTGATTAATATACCGTCATAGTCAAATCCTACGCGCTGCAGTTCATTAATTAATTCGCCTTCTACATTGGATTGATAGTAATGAAACTGGACATCTGGAAATCTAGCCTGTAAAGCCTTATAATAGGCCTCAAAACTGGTGTCTCCGTAAATGGTAGGCTCACGGGTACCCAACAGATTTAAATTGGGCCCATTGATTATTGCGATTTGCATCATGGGGGTAATTTCTTTTGATGTTTTATTTTGCTGTGAATTTACCCAAAAATTTATAGGTTGCGCAGGATTTTAAGAAAATTGGATAAAATCTCTGCCAGTGGTAATTAGAAAGCAGCGGTTAAAGGCAAAAGCTAAAACCGACCTACTTAACTTCACTAAATCCCTCAAATCCTACTTCCTGAAAAAACTGTTCTAAGAATCCAAGCATATACTGATGGCGATCTTCCGCCAGCCTTCTTCCGGTATCCGTATGCATCAAATCCTTTAATTTGAGCAGCTTCTCATAAAAATGATTGATCGTAGGTGCTGTACTGGACTTATAAGCTTCCTTTGTCGGGTACTCAACTGGTGGGATTTCCGGATCAAACAGCTTGCGGTTTTTAAAACCGCCATAATTAAATGCCCGGGCGATGCCGATGGCGCCAATGGCGTCCAACCTATCCGCATCCCGGACAATGGCCAGCTCTGGTGAATAAAAACTACTTACCTGGCCTCCCTTATAGGAAATATGAGCGACGATGTTTACGACAGCTTCTGTCAAATCTTCTAAGGCACCCTCTGCTATAAGGAATCCACGGGCAGTTTCAGGGCCGATTGTTTCATCGCCGCCATGAAACTTACTGTCTGCAATATCGTGTAGTAATGCACCCAGCAGAACGATTTCTTTATTGCAAGGTTCCGTAGTAGCAATATTATTGGCATTGACAACAACACGCCTAATATGCTGCCAGTCATGGCCGCCTTCGGCACTTTCAAGAGAAATCCTGGCAAAGTCTGCGGCTTTTTGAACCAGCGCTGTGTGCTGAATAATTTGACTGAACTCCATTGGATCAAAAATTATCAGGTTTTTGAGTAAAAAAGCCGGATCAAAAATTATTTGATCCGGCAGTAGCTTATTGATTGAACAATTTATTTTATAACCAATATCAGGCGGTTGCTTCAGCTGGCTTAAATGATTGCATGGCATTTATAAAATCATCAAACAGATAACGGCTGTCATGAGGGCCAGGCGTCGCCTCAGGATGGTATTGCACACTGAATACTGGTCTGCCAATCATCCTGAACCCTTCAATAGATCCGTCATTTAGATTGATATGGGTAACTTCGAGTGCTTTGTTTTCCTTTATTTTTTCTGCATCCACTGCAAAACCATGATTTTGGGTGCTGATTTCGCTAAGTCCGGTAATGGTATTTCTGACCGGATGATTCAATCCTCTGTGACCAGCGTGCATTTTGTAGGTAGGTACACCATTAGCCAAAGCCAGTAGCTGGTGGCCCATACAGATACCAAAAACAGGCATCTGTTCATTTAGGATGGATTTTACGATCTCAACGCCGTAGGCAGTGGCTGCCGGATCACCAGGGCCATTAGACAGGAAATAACCGGTTGGATTAAATTCTTTTAGTCTTTCCAAAGATGTATGTGCGGGGTGCACTCTGACAAAAGCGCCCCTGTCGGTTAAATTCTTCAGGATATTTCTTTTGATCCCAAAATCAAGTACCGCTACTCTTAATGCTGCATTTGGGTCACCCAATTCATATTCTTCTTTTGTGGTTACTTCAGAAGTTAAATCCAAGCCTTCCATATCCGGGACGGCTGCCAGTTGTTTTTGCAGCTGTTCAATATTATCATTATCAGAGGAGATCAGACAATTCATTGCTCCTTTATTGCGGATATGGGTAACCAGGGCACGTGTATCGATATCTGCGATGGAGACAATGTTATTCAAAACAAGGTATTCCTCCAGTGATTTATCTGCCTGGTAACGGGAATAATTGTTTTCCAGGTTACGGCCGATCAGGCCCTTAATCTTAACGGTATCACTTTCCACATCCTCGGCTTTGGTACCATAATTACCAATGTGGACATTATTCATGATCAGAATCTGACCATAATAACTGGGATCGGTAAATACTTCCTGATAACCAGTCATACCTGTGTTGAAACAGATCTCGCCTGTTGCAGTACCAATTTTACCAAAAGCTTTTCCATGAAAAATCGTTCCGTCAGCTAATAATAATAGAGCGGGTTGAGAAGTTGAAGACATGCTTATAAATTTCGTTTTGCAAAAAAACATCATTTTGAGGACTTATCATGCATTTTCTCTCCAAAATCCATTTAAGGAAGACACAAAAAAATACCGGGCACTGATTATCAGTCCTCCGGTATTTTACAAACGAATTTTCGTTAGTTGTTCAGCCTTACTTTACGGTACCATCAATAACCAGTAATACCGGACGGTCATATCCCGCAAATTTTACCGTTACCATTTTAGTAAATACGCCGTTTGCCTCGGCATTAAATGTCACGGCAATGGTTCCGGTTTTGCCCGGAAGTACTGGTTGTTTAGGGTAGGTAGGTGTTGTACAGCCACAGGAAGCAACAGCCGTTTCAATAATCAAGGGCTTTTTGCCCACATTATCAAAGGTGAATTTAGTTGTAACAGGTTTGCCTTGTGTAATATCTCCAAAATGATGCTTTAACTCATTAAACTTGGCTTCTTTAACCGCTGTCTGTTTTGTTGTGTCTTGGGCCAAACAGAAGGTTACGCCTACCAGTAATAAAAATGCCAGCGACAATAGTTTTTTCATTTTTTTAGTTTTAGATGGGATGTTTTATATTTAAATTAGTATAAATTATTGATTATAAATTAAATGCGAAAACTGGATACCGATTACTTAGATAATATAGCTTAAGTAAGGTTTAATGGCTGATCCAAACTGTTTTGCCACATTGTTAACTATAAAGCCCTGAATATCCACAGCAGTGGTAGTTGATCGCCCAATTTAGAATCGTTTATTGTTTTAAGACGCCTTTGCCCCTGAATCTGAGAATGGTCACAAATTGACCGGCCGGCGCCTGAAATAGTACGCTCAGGGTTTTATTAAAATTGCCATCTGCGTGCCCATTAAAACCCACTTTCATGGCAATAGTATCACCGGGCGCATAGACACCTTTTGTGTAAACAGGTGTGGTGCAGCCACAACTGACAACAATATTTGTGAGTCTAAGCGTATCTTGACTGATATTGACCATTTTAATGGGATATTCTACGGGCGTGCCATAGGTAATATCGCCAAAATTGTGGTCGGGGTCATCGGTTTTGATATATTTATACCCATCTATGGGGGGCGCATGTTTGATTTGCTGGGCGCTGACCGATACAGCCACACCAAGGATCATGATCAGCAAACCTAGAGATCTTTTCATTAATAATCATTTTGTTAAGTGAATCCAAAAGTAGGGTTTGAAACCCAACTGAAAAAATAGCCCTTGAAATTTAAATGGATATTTAACTTTGCACCCATGAAAACCGCACTTGTCTTATTTCACCGGGATACACTAGAGAAATTTCCATATCTGCATTACATATATAATGCCATTATTGAGTTGTATCAACCCAAAGGCAACTGTAAGGTAATAGGTTTTCAGGAGGTTAGTTATCAAAAAATAGCTGCCGAGACCAACCTCTCCCTACTGCTTATTGAACTGCCTCAGGCCTACAGCATCAAAAAAGGCCTGTGGGAAAAGGTGAACTTCCCAGCTTTGGTAAGACAACTACTTCCACAAAGTATTTATTACCTTGGCCAGGATCTGCCCGTTTTAAAAAATCCAAAAGGTGCAACTCAGTGGCGCTTTGTGGCAGCGCTCAATAATTTGCAGCTACCCGCTGATGCTAAAGCAGCCCAGATTAAAAAGCAGCAAAAAAATCTTTCTGAATTGGCTATGGCAGATAAGATTATCAGTTATAGCGACTTGGCTGTTGAGGCAATAAAAACGATATCTGCTAAGCAACCGCTCTTGAGTGTCAGCAGCTGGATTCCCTTTCCTGAAATCAAGTGGCTGGATCCTGATTTGTATACCGACGAACGGATGGAGCAATTTAAACAGCAACATACCGGTGATGCAGCTTATTTTCTGCTTGATGGTCGTGGTCGTGAAGAGCCGACCATTATTGAATATTTGAAGGCTTTCTCCCATTTTAAAAAGTGGCAAAGAAGTTCCATGCAACTGGCATTATTAATATCAGCGTCCTTAAATCAAAGTGCTGATTTTCAAGAAAAGATCGATACCTATTTTTATAAGCAGGATGTGCATTTGCTTACTGATCTGGATACAAAAAACTTATATGGCTGGATCCGGTCGGCTTATGCAGTGGTGACGCCTGATTTTCAGGACAGGTGCCTGGATATTCAGCTGGCTGCTGCTTGTCTGGAGACCTTGATTGTGGCGCCAGATACACCCGCATCAAGAGAATTGTTACCAGGAGCACGTTTTGATCTGGCGGCTACCGATAAGGAGTCTATAGGGCAGGTGCTGATTTCCTGCTATAAATCAGAAATTCTACGTGCCCGCCATATCAGGGCAGGACAGGCGTGTAGAGAAAAATGGCCAGCCATTAAGTCGCCAATAGAAGTATAATGATATTTTTTAAAATAATGGCGCACAATGCAACAGGGCTAATGAAGAGCTGGATTAGTGATCATATTTACCAAAGAAATTCTCTCCTTGAAGCCATTTCCAAATGAATGAGCAATTATTTTAAGATTCTGAAGACGACTTATTACGATTGCAGGATGCGTTTTATATTTTATAGCTATATCCTTAATTGCATTTTCTGTGATTTTTTTAGGCAAGTCTTTTGTAAAATTAGCTGGGAGCAACCATTTTTCAGCAAACAAATTAGCTTGCTGTTCCTTTTCAATATTGAATTTTGATGTATTAATTTCCTCTAAATTTATATATTTTTTCCCATGAAGTAAAATATGGCCTGCTTCATGAAAAAAAGTGAACCAAAACTTATCATTACTCTTATACCGGTCTGTTAATTGAATAAGAGGATTCGAACCTATCCATCTGCTTGCTCCGCTTATAGGAGCTTTGGGTAAATTGGGTGTGTATACAACAGCAACACCAGCTCCAGCTGCTATTTCCTTTAATTTAAGCGCAAAATCTGCAGGGGATTCTTTAACCAATACCCGAATTTTCTCTAGCGCAAATTTAAAATCATTTTTATTGTACTTCGGTAAATCCAATTTTCTGAAGCCTATTTCTCCTAGACGAAGCCATGTTGCTATACTGGCAGTAGAGGTTTTATAGGAACTACTTTTTCTAAAATCCGTAAGTGCAAACTCTTTTACATATATGTTTTGCCATTGTTGTGGAGAGGCTACACTATAAAATTGCAATAATTCTTTTATCATTTTAGCATCTTTATTTCCATTTTTCAAATATCCATATCTTATTAATTCTTTTATGGGATGTTGTTTGACCCATTGGATATTTTCCAACATGGTTGCCTCCTGCTGAATTCTATACAACTTCTCCCTGTAAAGCATTTCTCTATTTAGCCAAAAATGAGCAGGCATCGCTAGTACTAATTCTAATTTAAAGGCAGTGTTAGTGGTAATTGGCTCCTTTCCAGAAATGATATCATTGACTTTTGAGGGCGTTTTACCGATTCTGTCGGCAAGCTCAACTTGACTCATATTTAAACTGTCTAATATTTCGCTTATCGTATCTCCGGGCGGGGAGAGGAATTCAATTTCATTCTGTAGTTTTTGTTTCGTTGTCATATATTTTTTATCTTAATTAGTGATAATCAATGATGTTTATAATTTCAATTTCTGTGATTTGCTCTAAATCAATTGCCCCATTTGGTAAAAGAGGTATTGGGGTATTGTGGATTCTAAAAGTCAAGCGTAAGTTACCTGATATCTGAATGGCCCATTGGCCCTTTTTATTACCTATTAACAAATGGCAATTTGCCCCCTGCAATAAGACTAAAGTTGCTAGATTCCGTGATGCACGAATGTCGTCCAATCTTTTGGAAATTCTTTTTGCATTAGTGCCAAAGGCTTTTTTTAATGTGTTTAAATTTTCAAGTTCTTTTTGTAATTTCTTGGTGGCAAAAAATATTTCCATGGCAAATATATAATATTATTACTGAAAAAGGGTAATTAAAATGCAAAGATAGGTAAAAAAACGCAATTATAAAAATATTAGTAATTTTTGAATAAAATTGTAGTTTTGTTTTATTTTAGTTCGACCCAAATGAAAGCTTTATAATTGTTAAGGTGCTGCTTATCAGATGTGATGGTAAGCGAAAAATTCAAGGGTGGGGAAGGTTGATACGAAGAAAAATAGCTTAATTTTCGTTTCTAAACCATGCCAAGAAAGAGGATTTTGGTCTCATTCATTATCAGAAATGGTTGGATTGTTAGCCATGAGCAAAGGTGGTTGACCGATTTAAAATATAAAGGTAGTAAATACACCTATGGACCGTTTTAGCTTTTAGTAGTCAAAAGTAGGAAGGACCTCCTTTTGAGGAGAGGAGAGGTGAGCACAGATTGACTTCTGTTATTATTAATTAATTTTTGAGATTATTTCCATTTATTTATCCAGAACCAGTCTATTTTTTAAATTTCTTTTGATAGGCCAATAACCAGGCTGTCACCTGATCATAGGTGTCCAGTCCTTGTGGCTGTTGGTTGGCCTTTAGAAAGAGTCCGTAGATTTTCGTGGTAAACCTGCCAATAGGATTTTCGTGGGCCTCAAAAAATGCCTGTAAATGAGTCAGATCTTGCTTGACCAGTGTATCCAACTGTTTGTAATTACTTCTGGCCATATTAGAATCCCGATACCAAAGTTCACTATTGGCATACCGAAAGAGCTCCAGATGAGTCGAATACTGAAATAAAGGGTCCGGACTGGCGGTGGCCGCCAGAAAACCAACAAAATTGGCTTCATCTTCTGAAGCGTACCCTAATTGATGCGCCATTTCATGGCAGGTTACATAAGGCAGTAAAATGCCAGGAAGCGCCGTATTGACCTGGGCTTCTCCTGTAAAAGGATTGTAATAGCCTGTATATTGCAGGTAACCTCCCAGTGCATTGTAGATGGGGACTTTAATGCTGCGATGCCGGTATGCGAGAAATGAATATTTTTTGTCTATTTGCTGATAGGCCTGTACGGCGCCATTAAAAAGGGTTTTGGCATTGGGTAGTTCAATGGGGCTGCCGAGCCTGCGCCGGTCCTGATTGGTCTTTTTGAGTAGATTTTGCGTGAGTGACTGCAGCTCCTCGGTGTTATAATCCTTAGTGACGCTTAGCCCTAGTTGGTTCGCAATGCCCAGCCGGCTGTAATTCAGGCCCCAGAAAAGATAAAAAAGTGCATAAATAATCCCTCCGGTCCAAAGCACTGTATATAGAGATTTAAAACCGTACGGTTTGGACCATCTTCTTTTCACCAGGATCCTGATAAAGCGGATGAGTCGCCAAAGCATAAAAATGCCCAGAAGGGTATATAGTAAGTCCCCCAGGCTAAAAGGCAGCCAGCCAAAGCTGATTCTAAGCCCGCCTGCAATAACAGGATAAAGCCCTAGCGCATAATAATGTTCAATGAACGCAGGAAACCTGGATAACATCGAGAGTAGTATACAAAACAGCAATAACGCAATTAGACATTTACCGGACCTTGTTTTAAGATAAGGGCGCTGATCTTTTCCAGATTTGCGCATTTTCGCCTTTTGTGTACGTTTCTTTGCTTGCATTTGGGCCACAAATTAAGATAAATCAGGCATTTTTTTAGTATGTGGCAGGTGTTCCTATTCAAACAGTTGTTGGCTATTTGTGCAAAATTGGACCACCAAAAGCCAGCAATAGTGGCTATCTTCGCCCCTGAATAAATAGAAGAAAACATTATTACAATGACCGCTGAGCAGCAAAGATTATTATCAAACGCCAAAACAGAGGTGCCGCTAGAAAAATGGGGACCTTATTTGGCAGAGAGACAATGGGGAACAGTTAGAGAGGATTACAGTGAAAACGGGGACGCCTGGAACTATTTTCCCTTTTCACATGCTGATAGCAGGGCATACAGGTGGGGTGAGGATGGCATTGCCGGTATTTCTGATATGTTCCAGAATCTATGCTTTGCTATAGGTCTTTGGAACGGGGTGGATGGTATATTAAAAGAAAGACTATTTGGACTGGGCAATTATGATGGCAATCACGGCGAAGACGTAAAAGAGCTTTATTATTACCTGGATAATATTCCTTCCCATTATTTTATGCGGTATTTATATAAATACCCGCAGGCCGCTTTTCCCTATGATCAGTTACTGGAAGAAAATAAAAAGCGTACTGCGCTGGATGAAGAGTATGAGATCCTGGATACCGGGGTCTTTAATGATAATAATTATTTTGATGTAGATATCTGTTATGCTAAATACGACAAAACAGATATCGGTATTAGAATTACCGTTAAAAATCGCTCAAAGAACACTGCCCCTTTAACCATTTTGCCAACACTTTGGTTTTATAACCGGTGGCAGAGTGAGCCAGGAAGTATAAAGCCTTCTATGTCAATGGAAAAGACAGGTGTTGTAAAGGCTACCCATGAGAGACTGGGAGATTATTATTTATACTATCCAGCGGCTGATGAACAGTATTTTACAGAAAATGAAACCAATTTTGAGAAGCTCTTTGGTAAACCCAATCAAACAGCTTTTACCAAAGATGCCATCCAGGAAGCCGTCATCCATGGCACGGATAAAGCCGAACTCGCAGCGCAGATTTCCGGTACTAAATTTTCCCCGGTTTATCACTGGACACTAGCGCCGGCAGAAGAACGTGTACTGTTTCTTAGGTTGTCCAGTAAAGCCATGGAAGATCCCTTTGAACAAGGCGCCAGTTATATATTTAAGTTAAGAGAACAAGAGGCAGACGCTTTTTACCAGGCCGTACTACCCAAAGACCTGTCTAAGGATGCGATCAATATCCAGCGCCAGGCCTTTGCCGGACTGCTCTGGAATAAACAATATTATCATTATGATATAGAAAAATGGATCCAGTTTGGTGACGGGATTGCGCATAATAACGAAGTCCGCGCTCATGGCAGGAACTGGGACTGGCAACATATTAAAAATCAGGATATCATCCTGATGCCTGATAAATGGGAATATCCCTGGTATGCCGCCTGGGATCTGGCCTTTCAGTGTATTGCACTGGCCAGAATAGACGTCGTATTTGCCAAGCATCAGCTCTCCCTTATCATGCGGGAATGGTATATGAAACCAGACGGGCAGCTTCCGGCCTATGAATGGAGCTTCAGCGATGTGAATCCGCCACTGCAGGCCTGGTCTGCTCTGGAAATCTATCAGATTGAAAAAAAACAAAAGGGTAGTGGTCCGGGGGATATTAATTTTCTGAAAAAAGTCTTCCATAAATTACTGATCAATTTTACCTGGTGGATCAACAGAAAGGATCCCAATGGGAAAAATATATTTGAAGGCGGCTTTTTGGGCCTTGATAATATCGGCGCCTTTAACCGCAATATGCCCCTGCACAGTGAAATGAAACTAGAGCAGGCAGATGGAACCAGCTGGATGGGGATGTATGCCTTAAATATGATGGACATTGCCCTGGAAATATCCTTATATGACCCCTCCTTTGAAGATACGGCTACCAAGTTCTTTGAGCATTTTGTATTAATTGCAGAATCGCTGAATGAACTAGGCTTGTGGAATGAGGAAGACCGGTTCTATTATGACGTCTTAGCCTCCAAAAGTGGTGATCCCTTGCATCTGAGGATTCAGAGCATTGTCGGGCTTACCACGCTATTTGCGGCTTCCGTGATCCGAAAACCGGCACTCAAAAACCTGAAAGATTTTACCAAACGGATCTCCTGGTTTGAAACCTATAGAAAGGAAAATGGTAAATTCTGGCCCAATGAGGAAAAACAAGGTAGTGACAAGATTCTGATCTCACTAATACCCAAAGAAAGGCTGGTGTTTTTACTGGAGCGCATCTTAAGTGAAACGGAGTTTTTAAGTGAGGGCGGAATCAGAGGTCTCTCAAAATACCACAAGGATCACCCTTATGAAGTGACCGTAAATGGTGTTGTTTATAGGATTCAATACGACCCGGGGGATGCGACTTCTGACTTTTTTGGCGGTAACAGCAACTGGCGCGGCCCGATCTGGATACCGATTAACTATTTACTCATTCGCAGCATCCTGCAATATGGCCGGTTCTATCAAGACAGCCTGAAGGTAGAATATCCAACCGGATCCGGCCATCAGTTAAACCTTTTGGAAGTTGCTACAGAGCTTACAAAAAGAGTCATCAGCCTTTTTGTAAGAGACGAAAACGGTCGTAGAAAATTAAATGGCAGTCAATATGACTGGTTTTATGACAGGCCTGAAAATAATGACCTGGTACTCTTCTATGAATATTTTAATGGCGATACCGGCAGGGGGCTTGGCGCCAGTCACCAGACTGGCTGGACAGCCCTTGTAGCGGAACTGATTAGTGAAATCCATAAAAAACTGCCGGCAGAAGAGAAATAATCTTTAAACCGGCAGTCTAAGGGGCTTACCGGATTTACCGGATTTGTTGCTCACGGTTATTCATTTTTCAGGCTCTTGACAGGATTTGTAATGGCACTTTGCCTGGTCTGTAAATAAACCGTTATAAAGGCTAGTAAAATCACCAGGATATCCGGGATAATAAATAGTTCCACAGATAGCGGGATCCGATAAAGCATCGTCTGCAAAAACTTCCGGGCGGCAATAATGGTCAAAGGTGTTGCAATGATAAACGCTATTAATACCAGCTTCAGGTAATCTGTTGTCAGTAGCCTTGTAATACTGCTAACAGTGGCGCCGTAGACCTTACGGATCCCAATTTCTTTTTTGCGCCGCTCAGATGAGAGTACAGAAAGACCATAAAGCCCCATAAATGAAATTAAAATAGTAATCAGACCACCAAAAAATAATATTTGACGCCATTTTTCAATATCACTGTACTGGAGTTTATTGGAGGCCTGAACAAAATTATAACTATAGGGTGACATCGGATAAACCTGCTGATATGCCTTTTTGATAAAGGCCAGGGCCTGCGTGGTATTACCTGGTTTGATTTTAATATAAAAGCCGTTTAAGTCCTGGACATCCTGCCACTTAAATAACTGAGGTTCGATGTTTTCATTCATGGAACCGTAATGATAATTTTTAACAACGCCTATGATCTCTGCTGTCTTATTATTTTCCGTTGTAAAGGTGATTTTTTGCCCAAGCGGATCCGTCCAGCCGGCCTTTTTGACAAAGGCTTCATTGACCAGGACTTTATCCACAGAGTCTGAGGCATTTGTCATGGAAAAATTCCGGCCTTGTACCATGGGGATCTTTAATTCCGTCAGGTAATTGGGCGTAATTAAGTCCTTTCTGAAATTGATGATTTCTCCGCTGGTGATTTTGCCAATGGTAGAGTTATTGCCTGCATTTTTTGCGGCCACTTCCTGGATATTTGGATTTTCAGCTAATAGCTTAGTGAAAAGCTGCCCCTTTGAATGATTATCATATTGCTCGATGAGCACCAGATTACTGTCGTCATAACCCAGATTGGCACTTGTGATGTATTTAAACTGTTGGTATAGTACAAAGGTCAGTGCAACCAAACAAGTGGCTAGCACAAATTGCAGGACAACCAGGCTTTTCTGCAAATAGTTTTTGCCAGCCACCTGAAAGCGGTTATAGAGAATCTTAGTGGGCTCATAGCGGGTGAGCACCATTGCCGGGTAAAACCCGGCAATAAAACTGGTCAATAAAAAAAGTGCAATTAGCTCCGCTGTTAGTTTCCCGTCAAATAGATAACTGAGCGATAAGGACTTGTTAGACAGCGAATTAAATAAAGGAAGTGTCGCCTTTGTCAGGATAAGTGCCAGCGTAAAAGCAATGAGACACAGCAAAATGGATTCCCCCATAAACTGCGCTGTGAGTTGCTTTTTAGTACTGCCAACGACCTTGCGGATACCAATTTCTTTGGCTCTTTTGATGGACCTGGCTACTGTAAGATTAATAAAATTGATACAGGCGATCAGCAGGATAAAAAGTGCAATGGCCCCATGATATAGGCATTTGTGATGTTGCCAGTGGCTACTATGCCATTGCCAGAGTGGACATCTTTGTCCAGATGCATCCGCTCAAGCGGTTGCAGTTGGTAAATAGGTAAGGATATGGAATTTTCCGGTATCCCGAATTTTTGCAGCATCGCATGAAAAGTGCCACTGGCATCTTTTTGAAAATACTTTTGCATCTGGTGCTCTACCTGGGTGGCATTGGCATTTTTATCCAGCAGGACAAATGTATTTAAGTAATGGCTGAACCAATTTTCATCATTTTGTTCATCGGCCTTACTGGCCCTGAAAAGGGCCAGGGCTGGGAAGCGAATGGAAGAATTCTCCGGACAATTTTTTGCAACAGCTGTCACAGTGTACGGTACAAAAGCACTATCCTGCTTTAGCTGAATGGTTTTACCGATAATATCTGTAGAACCAAATTGCCGGATGGCCTCATCTTTAGACAGAACAATGGAATAAGGATCTTTTAGACAAGTGGCTGGGTCCCCTGCAATAAGTGGGAAGCTAAAGACCTGGAAAAAGTTGCTGTCTGTTCTAAAAAGTCTTAAAGGTTCTACGTCTGTGCCCCTTTTGATATTGGTGCCGGCTTGTTGATAGCGAATAAATGCCTTAATACCCGGTACATTCTGCTCAAACCTGGGGCCTTCCAAGGTACCAGTGATACTACTTTGTCCAGTTTCCCCATTTACAGTTGACTTTGAATTGATTCGATAGATTTGCTGCCCCTTTTCATGAAACCTGTCAAAGCTCAACTCATCTTTGACAAATAACAGGATCAGGATACTGCAGGTAAGCCCAAGGCTGAGCCCGATGATATTAATCAAGGAGAAGGTCTTGGCACGTTTTAGATTCCGCCAGGCAACTTTTAGGTAATGCTTCCACATCGCGTTTTGGATTATTTTGTAATCAAAAAAGTAAAAAAAAGAAAATGCGTATTGCATTTTCTTTTAAACGATTTTGATGCCACTTATGTAACTATAAGATAAATAATAAGTTAGAGTTTTTGTTCTGGCTAACTGTTCGTTTTCGGACAATTATTGTAACGAATGTGAACATCATAAATTGTCCTGAGGCCTTGTCTTACCATGACCAATCTGCACCTGTATTTGATTGATTTTTATTCCTGGCAGCGCTGTTACGCATTTTTTCATCTGCTTTTGCCAATAACATGGGACTGATTACAGGCTCATATCTAAACTCCGCAAATACGTACAGTAAGTCAAGCATACGCAATATTTTTATCAGATTAATCAGGCTGAGTGTTGAGCGATTCATGGCTGCCCGCTCAGATAGTTCGGCTTGTGTCAGGTTTTGTTCTGCTCTTTTTTGTTTAATAAAAGTGCCAATATCCTTTATAATGGCCGCGTCACTAATGGCTGGATTGTATGAAAAATCATTCATAGAGGCGAAATTTGTGCAATAATGAATGATTTGTCATTCATTAAATTTTTTTAGGCATGCAAAGTGCTGATCAATCCGAATAAAACAATCCATTATTTCATTTTCAGCAGGTGCTGGATACCCTCCCAGAGAATCTGAAGTCCTACGCACATGACCAAAAAGGCACTAATACGGTTGACTACCTGCTGGCCACGTTTACCAATGCGTTTAAATAAAAATAAGGTATTGATCAGGCAAATGTAGATTAACAGCACCATCATGATAATTCCCACAATCAAAGAGCCGGTATTAAACAGATACTGTTGCCAGTTTTGATTGGCACTGGAGGCGCTTAGTGTCAGTAATACGGAAATTGTACCGGCACCTGACAGCATGGGAAAAGCAATCGGATAGAAAAGAATATTTTCGACTTCCTTGTATTTATCCTCTGGCTGGGTAAAGGTTTCAGGGCCTTTACTGGTTTCTTTTTTAGAAATCAGCAGATTCCAACCCATATTAAAGATAATAATCCCACCGGCAATCTGCACTATGGGTAGTGATAGCCCGAATAATTTCATGATCCAGCTACCAAGGATAACGGATACGACACAAATAGTCAGACTATAAAAAGATATTTTTCTGGCGGCAATCAATCGCTGCTTTTTGGTCAGACCGCTTAACAGCGGATCTATCATAAAGGAGCTACCCACCGGATTCACCGCCGGGAATAAGGTGATAAAAGTAATAAAGGCCAGATGTAAAAACGCGGACATTGATTCCATATTACATTGATGCTTTGTTTGACAGTTAACGTATTTTCTTAGTTATGTATCCTAGTGGGAGAGTACCCGACCGGAATAAATGCCATATAATAAAGCTAAACCAAATATAATAAAAATTGCCCCGGAAATCCTATTCACAATATGAATATTATGGGGCGTTAATCGGTTCCTGATCTTGCCGGCTAAAAATACTTTGGAGATATCCAGAGTAAAAGTGAATATCAGGCAGGTTAAAAATACGACGATCCGATACTGGATCTCATAGGGGAGATAGTTTTTGGCACTGACCATAATACTGGCCGAGGTCGCAATCCAGAATAAAATAACTGCCGGATTTAAGGAATTCATTAAGAATCCGGAAAAAAAGATAGATAGTACGTCCCGATGACTGAGCTTTTTATGCAGGATTTCATTGTCCTCGTTGGTGATAGACTTTTTGAGGAAGAAGTTATAAAAGCCGAGTCCGATTAAAAAGAAACTACCGCCAAAACCAATGATCTTTTCCAGCATTCCGGTAGAGCTGAAGATCTGGGTAAAAAAGTTACATAAGATAACCAGCAGCGTATCCGACATGGATACGCCTAATATAAAGGCCACCCCGCCTTTGTGACCGTTACTAATGCTCTGTTTGATGATCGCAAAAATAACCGGGCCAACAGAAATGCCTAGCATAAGTCCGATAGCCAGACCTTTTATTATTGCTGAAAATAACATTAAATATATTACGGAAGGCTACCTGTTCAATTTTCGACTGGTCGCACCCCATGATTGTTTTTATAATTTAAAACAAATAAAGAAGGATCTGATAGCGTTTTACGCTATCAGATAAGCCTTTATAAGCGTGAAAATATAGAAATATTAGAGGATTTCAAATAATAAACCCTTAAAAAGCAAATTAATAGCCCTGTTCGGTTAAAAATTCTTCCAGGCTTCCAGTAAACCGCCCTTTAAAACCCGGGGGAATTTATGCTGGCCACCCATTTTGCCTCTGATTTCCAGAAATTTAAGAAAAGTCTCTTCCGGAAAAACTTCCACAAAGATTTCTCTGAGTGCACTTTTTCTTTCCACTGCGTAGTCATCATTGAGCGCTTTGAGGTGCTTATCAATGACTGCAGCAAGGACTGGTTTGTCCACCGGCTGATCACAGGCGACAAACCACCTATGGGCGAAAAAACTGCCATGCGGTTCGCCAGATACCGTAAATTCTGTAATGGGAAGGTCCAGCTCTTCTCCAGCCAGCTGAATAGCCTTGTTCATATTATCTACACTCAGATGTTCCCCTACCAGACTTAAGAAATGTTTAGTCCTGCCTGATATAATAATTTCTGAGCGGGAGACATCCGTGAAACGGATCGTGTCTCCCAGTAAATAACGCCAGGCACCTGCCGGTGTGCTTATTAGTAATGCATAGTCTTTTCCTTCACTGACCTGGTGGGCCAGTAAGATCTCAGGATTTTCCACCAGATCGCCATCCGGGGTAAAATTTCGGTCATCAAAAGGAACAAATTCAAAGAAAATATGATCACTGACCACCAGACGCATACCACCGCAGGCGTCCTGACGGTTTTGGTAGGCGATAAACCCTTCGCTGGCCAGATAGGTCTCAATATAAGTCAGGGGTTTTCCCAGTAGTTTATTGAACCCTTTCTTATAAGGTTCAAAACTGACACCGCCGTGGACAAAATAGGAGAGATTGGGCCAGATTTCATGGATATTATTGAGATGATACTTCTCAATAACCATCTCCATACACATTTGTACCCATGCCGGGACACCTACAATAAACCCAATATCCCAATCGCCGGCATTATCAACGATCTCCTCCAATTTCTTATTCCAGTCTTTTTCCCGGGCAATTTCCTTAGTGGGCTTATAAAAAGGCTGGAACCAGAAAGGCGATTTTTTGACCGTAATACCACTCAGGTCACCCAGGTAATGGCCGATTCCTTTTTGCAGATCAGTGCTGCCACTAAGTAGTAGCCAGCCACGTCCAATAGAGCGGACATTGATATCTGTATAATTACGCAGGCTGAGCAGTTGCTTGATCATGACCAGCTTATTGCCTTGGAGCAGGTCATTTGTAATAGGCAGGTATTTACTGGCAGCATCACTGGTGCCACTGGAAAGGGCGTAGTATTTTACTTTGCCAGGCCAGCAGACATCCGGCTTGTTTTCCAAAGAACGGTGCCACCATTGCTTATAGATCGAGCTATAATTATAAATAGGCACGTTTTGCTGAAAGGCTTTCACCGGGTCAGGCTGCATTAATATATTATCAAAATGATACTTTTGTCCGAACTCCGTAAATCTGGCTTTATGCAACAACTTCTTCAGTATCCTTAGCTGTTGCTTACACACATCCCCATTAGCCAGGCGCAAAGCCTTTGCCATCCGGTTGGGAAGTTTAATATCAAAAATGGCCATTCACTAATAAATAAATTAAAAAATGGAAGCAAGTCAGATTCAAGTTTTCCTTAAAAGAGGAATCTGCTCACTATCGTACATTGCATCGTTAGGTGCAAAGATAGCCGAGTTTTTGTATATTCTCCCAGGAAAAAATCTAATGAATGGTAATTGTTAAAGGTGTTTTAAAGCTTCCTCTAATAATAACCCTTTATCGATGGCAACGGTACCAACCTGTTCGCAGACAAGCCCACCGGCTATATTACCCAGCTCAGCGGCAAGTGACATATCGGCTGTCAGCGCAAAAACCAGGCTGATCACTGCAATGACGGTATCGCCTGCACCGCTCACGTCGGCAATATTGCGAATTTTGGCAGGAATCAGTCTTGACTGCTCCCCGCTTTTTTGGTAAAAAACACCCTTTTCTGATAAGGTAAATAAGGAATAAGTGTGTCCCAACTCTTTAAAGAGCGCCTCATGCATTACCCTCAGGCTTTCCATACCGAGTTTACCTGAATCAGTTAGGCCGAGTGCCGTTTTAATTTCACCCAGATTGGGTTTAAAGATGGTCACTTCTTTATATAAAAAGAAATGCTGATGCTTGGGATCAACGGCTGTGATTACCCCATATTTTTTTGCAAGCCCAATGGCGCCTTCAATTACTTTAGGTGTTAAAACCCCTTTATTGTAATCCTCCAGGATTAAAAGTTTGGGCTTTTGGGTTTTAAAGAATGTTTCTAATTGTTCTAATAGTTGGATTTCCAGATGTTTAGGTAAATTATCCGTGATCTCGTTGTCCAGGCGCATCACCTGCTGATTGCGGGCCATTATCCTGGTTTTGCGGGTTGTGGGTCGGTCTGGACTAAGCAGAATGTGCTGCGGGCTGATCTGTTGGGTTTCAAGCAGGTTGAATAAGGCACTGCTATAACTGTCTTCACCTGCAACAGAAAATAAATGAACCTGTGCCCCCAATGAGGCCAGGTTCAGTGCTACGTTAGCTGCACCACCCAATCGGAGCTCTTCTCTTTGGACGTAGACGATTGGGACAGGCGCTTCCGGGGATATTCTGTCAACCTGACCCCATAGATAGCTGTCAAGCATAACATCCCCCAGTACGGCTACGGTTATGTTTTTAAATCCGTCAAATACCCCCTGAATCATGGATTTAGGGGAAGAAGTAGTTTTATTCTTAGAATCTGTTGAAATTGAATTGTCTGCCAATTTAAAAAAGTTGATCGTTTACCAAAGAGCAACAAAGGCAGTAATAATATCTGTTTTGCCTGATAAAACCTGCTGCCCGCTTCGGCGCAAAGTTAATAACTTCCCTGCTATGAACAGTTCTTAGTGGGGAAGGCTTTCATTTTAAGTAGGATGTTTACACCCTACTTCTTTTTACCCATTTTCCCCCTTTTAAAATCCCCTACGGCTAAGAGCACCATTTTTAGTGTCTGCCATTTATTAGGACCATATAACAAATTGTTTTTTATCCGGTGCATAAGCGCGGTAGTTCTTACTTTAAATACATGGCCTAATACGTCCTTGTATTTCTCCCGTACATACAGAAAATTGCGTACCATATAATAGAGCCGGAGCGGGGAATGGAAGCTGGTTGATCTGCTGCTGCCCTGGATGGTTTTGATATTGACGGCTTCTCCTAGTTGGTGCTGGAGAAAAATATGGGTGAACTGGATTACCTGATAGCCCCTGAGACTGGCCCGATAGCAATATTCATGGTCTACTTCATCGATAAATAAGCTTTCATCAAAAGGGCCAATGTCTTTATATAAGGATAGATTCACGAGGCTGCCGGAAGTGATTAACTGATCTGCCTTTTCACTGAGATCTGCAATCAGTTCCGGTTTATTGACAGTTTCTACCCCAAACATGGCTACCTGGTCATGTCCGGGAAATTCCCTTGCATAATCAAAATAGGCCTGGATATGTTCCGGCTCAAAATAAGAATCCTGATCCATGGTCAATAGCCACTGATAACCGTCAGCAATGGCCTTTTCTGCCACCTGGTTTAACCTGGTGGCAATGCCTTCATTGCCACCAGTATTAATTAAGGTGATTTTGCTGTTATCCAGAATACCACTGGAAAAAGATAATTTGGGCTCACTATTGTCGGCGATATAGAGATGATCCACCAAACCCAGGTAAGACTGGATATTGCTAGTAACCTCTGGTCCAGGTTGGTAAGTAATAACAATTGCGGCAATGGATCCCATAGGATATATTAATTTATAAGTGATCGGACAGGAAAATTACCACAAAAATTATACAATAAGTCGAAAAGAAGTGGAAAACGCAATTGTATTGGTATTATTGCTTATGGAAGGGCATTATTCAGTAACAAAATTAAATCGTTTGTATTCAGTTTTTGTAAAATTAGCGAGAGGTAAGACCTTTTGTGAATGACAACTGGACAATGAGTATAAATAATTAAATAATATATACATAATACATTGATTAATATGTAAATGTATTTATTTTTTAATTTATGGATTAAAAATAATTGGCTAATTTTGGTCGTTATTTTAGTATTACAGTTTTGAAGCGTATTATAAAATTATAATTGTGGCAAATAAGAATCAACCATTCATTTCAATTTGCATTCCAGCATATAAAAACACATCCTATTTAAAAAGGCTGCTCGACAGCATTGCTATACAAACCTTTAAAGATTATGATGTCTTTATTTCAGATGATAGCCCAGATGATGCAGTAGAAAAATTAGTTGCAACATACAGCGATCGGATTCCAGAGATTGTTTACAAATCAAATTCAAGACCTAGAGGTATGCCGGATAATTGGAATTATGCAATAAGCCAATCAAAAGGTCAATGGAAAAAGATAATGCATGATGACGATTGGTTTTCCGACAAGGATAGTTTGTCTATTTTTGCTGCGGAGGCGCAAAAAGAAGACATTGATTTTGTTTTTTCTAATTACGTAAATCAGTATTTGAATAAATCCAAGTCGAAGATTGTTGTTTTCCCAAAATATAAGCTAAAGAAGGTTGAAGAAAATCCATTATTATTGATGTCAGGCAACTTAATTGGACCACCTAGTGTTTGCATGATAAGAGCAGAAGTGATGGTGATGTATAATCCAGACCTTCATTGGTTGGTAGATATCGATTATTATATTCAGGTTTTGTTAAAAAAAGTAGGGGTGGCACATATTAGCAAAGCACTTATTTGTATAGGTGTCAATCAGGAACAGGTCACCCAATCTGTTAAAAATAATCCCACGGTGGAGATAGGGGAGGCCAAAAAGATTTTAGATAGGTATCATGAAAATTGGTTAAAGAATATAGTTGTATATGATGGTTGGTGGCGCTTATTAAGGAATATGAAGGTCAAAAGCTACGATCAACTAACAGCATATGGTGGTGGGAATTGGCCAGATTTATTAATTAGGATGTTGGAGCATCAAAGAAAAGTCCCTTATGGCCTTTTGAAAAGGGGCATTTTTTCTAAAATATTCATGTTTGGTTCATATTTGAGTCAATTACCTAAGATGAAAGATTAAAAGACTTTATCTTTATCACGAATGGAATTAAAATTAAGTGGATGGTTATAGGTAATGGAATGATAGCAACTCGGTTTGCACCATATCAGCACGAAGATGGATTTTTGATATACGCCTCAGGTGTATCGAATTCTAATTGCCTTGACCAGAAAGCCTTTAACAGAGAATATGATCTTTTACGGCAATATGCTTTACGGCATCCGGATAAAATATTAGTGTATTTTAGTACCTGTAGTATATTGGATGATGAGCAAAAGGGAATTCCTTATGTTCAGCACAAAATTTCCATGGAAAATTGGATCCAAGGTAATGTAAAAAAGTTTGTAATTTTTAGAATTTCGAATCCTATTGGTAACACAAACAATACGCATACCTTTTTTAATTTTTTTCTAAATCAAATTATCAAAAAACATCCATTTGATATTTGGCGATTCGCTTCCAGAAATATTTTGGATATTGATGATATGTATAAAATTTGTGATTATATTTTAAGACACGAATTTTTTATGAATCAAATCGTAAATGTAGCAAATATTACAAATTATTCTGTATTGGATATTGTTGAAGCAATTGAAAAGCATTACCAGATAAAGGGAATTTACAATATTGTAAATAGGGGGAATGGCCCATTAATCCCTACGATTGAAATTCATCCAATTATTAGCCAATTGCAGATTGATTTTTCACATAATTATATTGAAAGGATTTTAAATAAGTATTTTTGAGCAATGAAATCCTATAAGAAATCCAGATTAAAATTAAAATTCGAGTTGCTTTGTATGTTTCCCTTTGTCTTATTGGGAAGGATATATGGTAAATATCGACAGTTAAGATTTCCAGTCGATATATTCTTTTTTTTTCCGAATGCTGACATTGGTGGTTCCCCAAAAGTGAATCTGGATATTGTGGATTGTATTAAAAAAGACAAAAAATGCCTGATTATATTCTCTAAAAAGCCAAAGAATAATTTATTTGCTGAGAGATTTAAAGCTCTTGGGGTTCCAATCATAGATCTTCATTCCAAAATTGATAATAAGCTCTTTCATTTTGTTAATTTCTTTTACAGAGGGGTTATTGCTAGCTGGATAGAGGCGCAGGGTAGTGCTACTGTAATGGGTGGAGAATGCATTTTTTTGTATAAGATTGTACCTCATTTATCAAAAAGGATTAAAAAGATCGAATTGATTCATTTGTCTACTTGGATTAATTATTCAATAGCCTTTGCCCCTTATTTGGATATTCGTTTATTTAGTACCATGCATCTAATGCGCGAAGTAAAGAACGTTTATTTGAAAGCTGGCGTTCCTGTCGATTATGAAGATCGTTTTCGTTTTATGGATAATAGTATTGAAATTCCGACAAATGAGGTGATCAATAATGAAATATTGCAAGTAATATTTGTAGGTCGTGGCGCTCCACAGAAAAGACCCGAATTGATTGCCAGGATTGCTCGCATTCTTTTTGAGGAAAATGTAGGAGTACATTTTAGTTTTGTCGGCGATGTTGAACTTGTTTTTAATACTGATGATTATCCTTTTTGTACCTTTTATGGCAACATTAACGACGAGCAAAGGTTAAAGCAGATTTATGAAAAAGCAGATGTTTTAATGCTAACATCAGAATTTGAAGGATTACCAATAGTCGTGATGCAAATGATGGCTTATGGCAAAATAGTGGTTTCCACAGCTGTAGGTGGCATACCAGATTATATTAAAGATGGAGAAAACGGGTATTTAATCACGGCTATGGAGGATAACAAAATAATCGAGGAAGGTGTAGCAATTATAAAAAAGGTGATTTCAAACAAGGAAACTACCAGGGCAATGGGTATCTTCAATAAGGAAAAAGCCGTCGAATTATTTGGTAAAAATACTTTTTGTAGGAATATTAAAGGATTATTAATTGGGTCATAACCCTCTAATTGCATGGACTGCCTTTTTTGCAATCTGATCCCAGTCAAAATGAGCTAAAAATGCAGGCGGTACAGGTGTGTAAATAGCCGCTCTGGCCGTAAGGATCGCCTGAGCAAAAGCCTTAATATCCTGATCGGGAACAATTTTTAATTTTCCTTCCAGCAAGCCCGGATCAATACCAATAGCGCCACTCTGAAAAGATACGGCTGCAGCGCCACCCGCCAGCGCTTCTACCAATTTTGTTTTAATACCTCCACCCAGCCAGATCGGATTTAAGAAGATTTCTGCTGCCTGAAAGACCTGCTCAATATCAGGGACAAATCCAAGTACGGTAAGATTTTCCGTTTTTTGGTGTTGATATTTTGCAGGAATATCCCGGCCACAGATCAATAAATGAAAATTAGCATCCAATTTAAGCAGTTCAGGATAGATCTTATCCATTAGGATTTCTAGTGCCTGATCATTGGGTGGATAGCCAAATATGCCATTAAATAATAAAAGCGTTTTATCCTGCGGGATATGATGCGTGCTTTTATAATTGACCACCACCTTTTGTTTGTTCTGGGGCATTAAGGTATTTTGCCCTTCCAATCCGTAAGTGATCACCGAGGTTCGTTCTGTTTTAATACCATAAGTGGTTACTGCATAGTCCGCGTCCTCTTTGGTAATAAAAAAGGAATGACTGGCCTTTCTGTGTGCCCAGCGCTCATAATCGGCCAGTATGCGCCACCACCATTTGCCCAGTGCCTTAAAACGAAGCGCTTCAATATTATGGGAGCGAATAACAAGCGGTAAACCTGTTGCAAGTTTTAGCAACCAACCCAGCCACGCTAAATAAGGGTGTTCAATAACAATTACCTCAATCTGGTTTTCTTTGATGAGTTGCTTTAACTTAATAAAATTGATGGGGTTAATATATCTTTTGATGCCACTACCCAATAAGGGCAATAGTTTAAAATGTAAAGGCACTTTGTCCTCACCTGTATTATTGCCATCTGTAGATACACAAATAAGGTCTACTTGTTTACCTAAATGCTGATCCAGATAATACACGGCCCTTTGCCCACCTGAAGACGCTGGGATAAACGTATAGGGTGCAATGGTTAGGACCTTTTTCCAAGAGTTCGATTCCATAAATGACGTTGAGCGTCGCAAAATTAAAATGCTATTTATGTAGGTTTTGGGTTTCTGACTCTTTTGTTTTATTTTTTTTCTTGTAGCAAAAGAAAATAGAAATTAAAATCGAGATCCAGAAAATGACATTTGATATGTATCCTGCCGTTTGTGACGCAGCAACAACGGTCGGTTCAAACCTAAAGCTAATTGTGTGATCACCTGCCGGAACAGCCAGACCTCGCAATACATAATCCGTCTGGACATAATCAGTTTTTTTGCCGTCAATATATGCGTTCCAACCAGCTGGATAATAGATCTCACTTAAAACGGCGAATTGAGCCGTCTTAGCGGAGGTTTTATATTGGATGGAATCATTGTCATAACTGACTAACTGTATGCTGGCAGTACTATCATAAACCGGCGCTGGGCCGGCATTTTTACTATCCGCCTGCAGTACAAAGGCCGTATCGGTGGGATTGAAGTTGCCAATAGCTTTAAGTGCATCAACTGTGGTTGCTACTGGCTGCACATGTTTTACAAACCAGGCGGCTCCCAGAGCACCTGGATTTTTCTGAACAGCTGTCTGCCCCTGTTTTTGGCCCGGTACAATAATATAACGGGTGTCCAGCATATCCAGGATCGATTGGTTAAGCTGTCCACTCATATGGGCAGCCACCATATTTTGATAGATCAAGAGCTTGGCCGCATGATATCCGCCCAGCGACCGGTGATAATAAGAGGTGGAGGCATCTGTAAATGGATCTCCTGCCGCAAGATTCAGTACCCGGTAATGGGGGCTTTTGTCTTGAAGTATGGCCTGATCGGCGGAAGTCTCCTGAAAAGCAGTGGATTCAGCGACAGCTGGTTCCATATATTGATCCTTATTCAGGTACATGCTATCTACCTTCAATAAATCAATCATCGTGACCACTAAAAGCAGACTGATAATAACCGTAGGCTTCATCAGCTTTTTCGTATAGGCATAAATGGCCGCCAGGAGGATTACACTAAATAAGACAACCCGGCCAATACCAGAAAGGAACATGGATTTTCTGGCACTTTCCAGTGTGTGTAAAATGCCGGATCCTCCTACCTGAGGCTGATTTAAAAACTCCTTTAAGGGTGGATTGTTCAAAGAATAATCTTGGCCGATATAGATCAGCAGTAAAAGGGCGATAAATCCACCTAGGGCATACAGGATTTTTTTATTGTTCTTTGTGATAAAATCAGTCGCCTCTTTATTGAAAAATAATTTTTGAAGTGCGATACCTGCCATTAGTGGCAAAAGTAATTGCGGAATAATCATCGCCATAGAAGGCGCCCTGAACTTATTATAAAGTGGTAAATGATCAAAGAGGAACTGATTGAAACCTTCAAAATAATTACCCCATGCCATAAAAGTCGTCAGCACGGTTGCGATTAATATCCACCATTTATGCTTGGAAGGGCAAACTACCCAGCCTATAATGGCCAGCAGGACAATTAAGGTTCCGGCATAAATAGGGCCCGAGGTAAAAGGGATAACACCGCCCCAATACTTTGATAAAACGCCTTGCATAACCTGATTTAATTGTTGAGGAGGCAGTTTACCGTTTAACTGACCGCCCAGTTGCATGGCCTGATTATACATATCTGACCCCTGGTCAAACATATTGCCGGTATAGCCGCCAAAGGCGTTGGGCATGGCCAGCTCAAAGGTCTCCGCTTTGGCTAATGAATATTGAAAGGCATAGCTTTCATCGAGGCCGGATTTTTTAGCGATTTGCTTTGGCGTGCCTGAACTCAGATCAATGCCACTACCTCCACGAATGGTATATTTGGCATATTGATACGTGGGGAATATGGCCATAGCCTGATTGCCCAGGGCAATGGCTGCAGCCAGGATGGCCAGCGATAAGGCGACTGCCATTCGTTTCCACTCAGCTGATTTTACCCAACGGATTATATAAGCAACCGTCATGATTCCAATACAGACCAAAAGGTAATATGTCACCTGGGGATGATTGGCGCCTATCTCCATGGTGGCAAAAAATGTGGTTACGATCATACCAATGGCATACCTCCCTTCATACAGTAATATTAATCCGGCAATCAGTGCAGGCATATAGGCCATGGCAAATAACTTGGTCTCATGCCCTGCTACCACGATGACGGGGGTATAAGTTGCATAGGCAAATGCCAGACTGGCCAGCACACCAATAATGGGTTTTAAGCGCACCGTCTGCGTCAAAATATAAAAACAAATACAAAACAAAAAGAAAAAGGCAATCGGTTTTGGAAGCCAAAGGGTCAGGATGGCGGTAAAATTGGGTAAAAAACTATGACTGAATAATTCAATCTGATAATTGGGCATCCCGCTAAAGCCATGGGTATTCCACAAAGGAAAGTGACCATGCAGCTCTTTGTAATTGAATGCATCTTGGGCCATGCCTTTCCAATGGAGTATGTCACTTTGTTGCAGCACATCCCCACTCAAGGCGGGATGACAATAGATAACGGCAACAATTAAAAAGACCAGAATAGCGATCAAATGCGGAAAGACCTGTTTCCAATTAATAGACTTCATCTAATAGGGGTTTGTATTGTTCACAAACCTAAAAGGAAAATTCCAATTGTGCAAATATTTGCGTACCTGAAAGCCAGGTTGTGAGGGGATATCACTTAATACAACAAAAAAGGCAGTCTATTAATAGACTGCCTTTTGGTAATTATATTAGGATTTAAACTTATTTATTGACTTGACGAATATCAGAGGCCACAAAGTATTTTTGCTGGCTAATCATGTCTACCATGATTTGCGTCGTTTCCTTTAAGTAGACATCTTAGAGACATCGGTCTTCCATTTTTATAAAAATCCACTTTGGTTTTATCTGGGTTCTCCACAAATTATTTATAATCTACCGCCATAATAGTGATGGACAATGGATCTTTCAATTTTACCCCCCATTGTACCCCCTGATCTCTGTATTTTGGCTGAAATTTTGCTGGTCAGCCTAGTTCGGTATATCTTTGAAGTGCACTTAGCAGGATTTTGAAAATAATACTGGTTGGCTGGTTTATAAATAACAGGATTAATTTTGCATTTACGGCCCACCCGCTGTCAAATATGGGGGTAAAGACCTCATTATTTTGCAGACTTATTCGTTCAGGAGCAGTTCACAAACCGGTCTGGATAATTTGGAGCCATGAGTACAATACGATACCAATAAGATGGCCCACAATTGTAAAAGATCTGAGGATGAACCTTCCACTGAACCCGTTTTTGAAGACAAATCACGGTTAACAGGTGCCCATCGGTACCCCGTAAAACATTTATGCATAAAGACCTCAAACAATGAGCCCGCTACAATTTGCCCACAATCTGGTGTCTGCCGTCAAAAAAAGTTTGAGCCGGTCTTTTTCAATAACAAGCCGTCGCAGCTCTCCTGGGGCCAGGCCAAGTATCATAAACATCTGGATGACGTTACGCCCAAAAACATCAGAATCGATGGTGTCAGCTTCATCTATGAACACCGTCATTCTCTTTTTCATACCTATGAAGAGATCTTTGTCCGGGAAATCTATCGATTCGAAGCTGCCAGCGCCAATCCGTTGATTATTGACTGTGGCGCGAATATTGGCCTTAGTATATTGTATTTCAAGAAAATATACCCTGCTGCTCGTGTCATCGGTTTTGAGCCGGATCCCCATAACTTTCATTTATTGCAGAAAAATCTGCTGCAAAATCCGACGCTAAATGTATCGGTTGACCTGATTAAAAAGGCCTTATGGACAAACAATAACGGAATCTCCTTTCAGGCAGAAGGTTCCGAAGGCAGCAAAGTAAATGAGCAAAACACAGCAGGTAGCACTTGGGTGGAAACCCAGGATCTAAATGAACTATTGGAAGGTTTCGATTATGTTGATTTCCTTAAGGTTGATATCGAAGGGGCCGAAAATCAAGTTATCCCAGCGGCGAAAGACCAGCTGCATAAGGTAAAAAACATGTTTTTGGAATACCATGGCAAAACCGATCAGCTAAATCAACTGAACCGGCTTCTAAACTTGATAGGTGAGATGGGATTCTCAGTCTACATGACTACTGCCGACGACTCAATTCAGCAACCTTTTGTCCAGAAGCATTCTAAAAATAATTTTGACGTCCAGCTAAATATATTCTGTTTCAGACCATAGAGTTCTTTCAGTTATGGTAGCGGTCAACAACATGACATGTAATATTTTTTGAAATCGGCATCAGCAGTTATGGCGGTCGGTATCCCGATGACCAATGTTCCATTTTACCCCCCCCCCAAAAAAAAAAAAAAAAGATAGAAGCTTACGTAACGATATGCTTCATAGCATACTTGGTATATAAGGAGCTGGAAAGGATCTTAATGCTTAAAAAGATAAAATTAAGCGTGGGCCAGGTCTTGAGGATAGTGTCCCATTGTCAAAATCAGCAATATTTGTGCAGCTGAAAGTCAGTTCAGAAGGGGATAAGACATAAGACAACAAAAAAGGCAGTCTTTTAATAGACTGCCTTTTGGTGATTATTTTAGGATTTACACTTATTTATTGACTTGGCCGATATCAGAAGCCGCAAAGTATTTTGCTGGCTAATCATATCTTCCATGATTTGCGTCGTTTCCTTTAAGTAGACATCTTTAGAGACATCGGTCTTCCATTTTTTATAAAAATCCACTTTGGTTTTATCTGGATTCTCCACAAATTGCTTGTAATCTACCGGCATAATGGTGATGGACAAAGGATCTTTCAATTTTACGCCCTTGTCGTCCTTATCAAACATCTTACGGATTTTATCCTGATCTGCCTTATATGTTTTCAGGTTCAGGCTGACGGGTCTGTTTTCATTGGCATCCATCCAGGTATTGGTATGGGTGATGGCCTTAAACACCGGATCCTGGCTGATGCGTTGATTGGCTCTGGCGATGACAGAATCGGTATTATAGGCAGGGTGCCAGATTGTATAGGTAGCTGGGTTGATCTTATCCCAAGGCAGGGCAGAAGGATTATCCTTTTCCCTGGCTTTAACAGATTCCAGTAAATCAGGCAGTACGATATCAGAAGAAACTCCTTTTAGCTGGGTAGAGCCGCCATTGATACGGTAAAACTTCTCAACCGTCAATTTAAGGCCACCGAACTCAGGCATACCATTCGCATTGGGTTTGCCCAGAGGCAACTGCGTCTGTACTGTTCCTTTGCCATAGGTAGAAGTGGAGCCGACAATAATAGCGCGGTGGTAATCCTGCATAGCGGCCGCAAAGATTTCTGAGGCGGATGCACTGAACTCATTGACCATAACAATCATGGGTCCATCATACATTACCCCGTCAGAATCATTGTTATCCATTAACTGCTGGCTCTGATCGCTGCGGTTTTTCACCTGTACGGCAGGACCGGATTTTACAAAATAACCAATCATCTTATTGACGTCTGCCAGTGATCCCCCTGGATTGGTACGCAGATCAATAATCAGCCCTTTGATGCCAGCTGCTTTTAGTTTCTTAAGTTCTTTTGCGACATCTACAGCAGAGCGGGCACCTTTGTCATCCTGGAAGTCCGCATAGAACTGCGGCAGGCTCAGGTAACCAATTTTTTGATTATTGTGGTTGATAATTAAGCTTTTAGCTGCTGCCTGATCTAATTTAACTTCCTCACGGATAAGGCTTAAAGTCTCAATGGTACCGTCAGATGCCTTTTTGATCTGCAACCGGACAGTGGAGCCCTTAGCGCCACGGATCAGTTTTACGGCTTCAGTGATCTCATAACCACTCAAATCTACTAAAGGCGCCTCTCCGGTGGCGACCTTTAGGATGATATCCCCTACATTGATCTTCTTGCTTTTCCAGGCAGCGCCACCGGCAATTACGGATTCGATACTGATCTGGCCGTTTTTTTCCATGAGTTGTGCGCCAATACCATAAAAACGGTTACTCATCTCTTCATTGAACTCCCGTTGATCTAGTGGCGGCATATAATCCGAGTGCGGGTCCATTTCATGGGTAATCGTATTGACAAATAAGCTGAATTGCTGGGTGGCATTAAAAGTGGCCGGATTGAATCTTTTGTCAAAATACCTGTCATAATAAGACTTAACAGTTTCTCTAGCTTCCTTTTCCAGGGTTGCATCTGACTTTTTGGCCAAAGAATCTGTGGGCTTTGCCTTGGCCTTTTGAGAAAGCAAGTCATTATAAGCCACTAGTGTTCTGTATTTTAACCGATCATACCAGGCTTGTTTATCCGCTGTTTGATCTGCAGGATAATCCAGGCTGTCGCTGACCGGTTGGTAAGTCTGGTCCTTATTAAAATCAAAGGGTTTTGAGAGGATATCATGGTAAAGCGGCTTTAAATCCGCAATGCGCTGCTGGAATATACTGATGGCAGTAGGGTAGAACTTCATGGCGGCACGGCCATGGATCTCGTCGTCTATCTTGTCCTTATATACAGATAGGTTTTCTATGTCGGATTTTAAGAAGATGTTCTTTTCCCCGTCCAGTGAACCCAGAAATTTGTCAAAAATCTGCTCAGAGAATTTATCATCAATGGGTTTAGGAGAATAATGACGCTGTTCTATGATCATCCCCAGCCCCACCAGTAGTTGCTGCTGCCTGGTCAGGGTGTCATTTTCGTTACTGCCTCTACAGGAAAGAGCGCCCAGAATACCGCCCATTAATACCAAAGCAAACACGGGCAGCGCTTTTTTACTCATCATAAAGTTGTATATTTTTAATATCATTTTGTTCAAAATAATCGAAGGTAAACATAAACAATTAGAATTAATATTCAGCGTTGCAACATAAAAAAATGTCGCCGTCTAACATATTTGGCAGTTTTTTAATATTCAAGCATCATTTTTGTAAGAAATTGCGCAATATTTTTTTCTTGAATTATTTGGAAGAGATACTGAATTGTATATCTTTGCAACCCGAAACGGAGAGCATAGCTCAGTTGGTTAGAGCGTCGGATTGTGGTTCCGAAGGTCGTGGGTTCGAGACCCATTGTTCTCCCAAAAGTAAAATTTAAAAACCGTAATTGTCCTTTAAGCAATTATGGTTTTTTTGTGCCTTAAAAGTAAAAACTGGGTGCATCATTTGGGGGTAAAGCCTTGGTTTTGCTTAAGGGATTTTGCCGGGTGTTTTGCGGATAGATAAAGGCTGAATGCTTATCTTTACTATATTATAAAAATAATATTACCATAGGGTATAGCTTGCAGGTTTTATCTTCTATACTATAATAATATTTATACGATTACAATTTATGTCCACTATTTTAATTTCTGCACTTATAAATGGTATTGGTTGTTGGTTATGTGTCAGTTTGATGCTTTATCTGGTATTTAAACCCGAACAACCGGTAAATATAGCTGGAATAAAGGTCCAGGGGCCGTTCCGGCCAATTTTAAAAAACTGAGCCAGAAACTGGCTGATATTATTTATCAGTTAATCCTGACCCATAAAGAGAATTTAAAAAAGGAGATTACCGCGCAAGATAAGATGGATAAACTGATGCCGCAAATTGAATCACATATTGACTTTTTTTTAAGAGAAAAACTACCCAAATCAATGCCTATGGTAGCTATGCTCATTGGCGACAAGACCATTGGGCAAATCAAAGAGGTCTTTGTCTCAGAGATCAGTGTACTTTTCCCACAACTGATCGGGCAATATGCGGATGGCTTATTAGAAGATGACCGGTTATATCCCATGTTAACAGAAAAATTGCAATCTGCGGCAGTGTACAGTTATATTTCCGGGACGCAAAGCAAATTAAAAGGCCTGTTTTCTAAGGTAAAATGGGGCGCTTTGGTATTTGGCTTGATATATGGTTTGTTAATTGGGTTGATTGCTGCTTAGTTCACCTAAACATTTGCTGTTTTCACCGATTTTAAGAATCAGTGTCTTAACTATCAGGCCCAAAAAAGGTCTATACACGGGTTATTTGTAATTTGATAACACTGTTAATGTATTTTAAATCACACCTTTGCAGAATTCCAAAGGCTTTAAGATAACGTAATAGCAGGTTCTTTACTTTTATTACGATAAGAAAAACGCTTATTTAATTATTTAGACGCTGAAAATTCTGATTAGTTTAACAATTTATGAAATTTATTACCGCAGCATTATTATTCGCAACGACTTTAGTAAGTACTTCAGCATTTAGTCAGCAGGCTTCCCCAAGTTCCGATATTATTGTATCTACTCAAAAAAATGGTACCATTAAGGGCCTTGTAATGGAACAGGAATCAGGGACTCCGATTGCCAGTGCCTCCGTTCAGATTTATCAGGATATATTGGACACTGCCACCCACAGGGTACGGCAGTTGTTGGTCGGTTCCATGATCTCCAAAAACGACGGTACATTTCAGTTGGGTAACCTCCCTACACCATCCAAGTTGAAAATACTGGTTGCCGTGGTGGGACATGAAACCTTTCAGAAAGTATTCAGTTTATCTGATGATGGCAATATCCAGGATCTGGGAACGATTAAAATGGTCACTTCTACCTCCAAATTGAAAGATGTTACCGTTAATGCTACTTCTGATCAGTTTTTTAAAATGGGTGTAGATAGAAAGATCTTCAGTGTGGCCCAAAGTCTGGTTAGTACCGGACAGACTGCAGAGGAAGTGATGGCGCAGATTCCGTCAGTAGATGTGGATCTGGATGGTAATGTAACCTTAAGAGGTGGATCACCACAATTATTTATCGACGGAAAGCCAACCACCTTGACGCTCGATCAGATTCCTTCAGATATTATTGACAAGGTAGAGTTGATTACCAACCCTTCCGCTAAATTTGATGCCTCCAGTAATGGTGGTAGTATTATTAATATTGTCCTCAAAAAAGATCGCAAAAGTGGCTATCACGGCGGACTGACTGCCGGTGTGGATACGCGCGGTGCTCTGAATTTTGGTGGTGACTTTGCTTTTCGCCAGGGTAAATTCAATTTCTTTGCCAGAGGGATGCACAGGGGTAGAAACTCTGAAACAGACAACTCCACGCGTCGTAATTTTTTCAACAATGATACCTCAATTGTTCAAACAGGGGTATCCCATAGTACCGGCTCCTTCAGCTTCTATAATGCCGGTGTGGACTATTTGCTTGATACGCGCAATACCATTACCCTGGAAGGCCGTTATGTAAAAGGAACTTTTGATCAGGATCAACCGCAATATGTGGACTCATTGGTTGCAGGGCAAGATCCTTATTCCTATAGCCGCCTGGCAACCAATTCAGGTTTTCATTTTAAAGACCTTAATGGAGAGTTGTCCTATAAACACCTGTTTAACGAAGATGGGGATCATAACCTGACCTTTGACGCTCGTTACAGCAATTCTGACAATGGGAATAATTCTAATCTGAATACCGGTATTTATAATGATCCCGAGTTTACAGATCCCCGTATCCCCAATATATTAAGAACAACTTTTGGAGATGGCAAGCGCAAACGCTATACCGTTCAGGCAGATTATGTTAACCCGATTACCGAGAATAGCAAAATTGAGGCAGGTCTGCGTTTTGACAGCCAGAACAGCAATAACTCCAACTATCAATACGAAGACTCCACTGGTACCGCTACTGGACTGGATGGCATGAAACTCAATACCCGTGTTTCCAGCTTGTATTCCTATGATGAGAAGACTTATGCAGCCTATGGTATCTGGTCCTCAAAACTGTCCGAGAAGTTTACCTATCAGTTAGGTCTTCGGGCAGAACGCTATGAATATAACGGAAAGAACTACACCATTGATGGCAACAATTATACACCGTTTTCGGTGAGCTATCCATTAAACCTGTTCCCTAGCGCCTTTTTAACCTACACCGTTAATGACAAGCAGGATCTGCAGGCCAGTTATTCCCGTAAAACCAATCGCCCTAATTTCTGGCAATTGATTCCGGTTTATGATTACTCTGATCCATATAATATCCGGGTCGGTAACTCCAACCTTAAACCAGAGTTCACCAATTTGTTTGAATTGAACTATAATATACGTTATGGCGCAAACAATAATTTTCTGGTCAGCGGTTATATGCGCCAGACCATGGATATGATTACGCGTTATCAATATATTGATTCCAAAGTAGATCCGTCTAATGACTCTACCATAGTAAACAGTTACATCAATGCCAATACCAGTTATACTTATGGATTGGAACTGACCGATAAAATGACGCTGGCTAAAATCTGGGATCTGACCGGAAACGTCAATATCTTTAATTCTATCATTAATACAAAAGATATAGATGGATCCAATATCCGCAATCAGCAGTGGAGTTGGTTTGCAAAACTAAATAACACCTTTAAGCTGCCGGCAGGATTTTCCTTCCAGCTTTCAGGAGACTATCATGCTAAAACAGTATTACCCAATGGTAGCAGCAATCGTCATGGATGGGGCGGCAGTAACCTGGGAACAGCTCAGGGCTATATATCTCCCTACTACCGGATAGATGCGGCTGTTAAAAAGGACTGGAAATGGGGTGAGGGTAATTCTTTATCCCTGACGGCTTCCATCGGTGATATATTTGGCACCAATAAACATGATTCTTATTCCAGAACAGCCATTACAGAGGAATATTCCAGCAGGTTCCGTACCCCAAGGATTGTTCGCTTTACCCTAAGCTGGCGCTTTGGTCAAATCGATAAATCCCTGTTTAAGCGTAAGGCACAACCAGGTCAGGGCGGCGATAATGGCGGTGATATGGGTGGCCAGGGTGGCGACATGGGTCAAGGTGGCATGTAAGCCACAGGACAGTCCAGACACTCTATGCAGCAATATAAAACGAAGTGCAGTAACAATTGTCCAGAAAAGCAGCACAACATAGCTACCTACATACTGTATTCAATAAACTGTACTATTAAATAGTACATATATTAACCAGTACAATAATTAATATATAAAGGGTCTGACAAAGTAACATTAGTGGTTGCATTGTCAGACCCTTTGTCTTTATTGATATTATATTGTAATAGTATATAATATTTTATAAGTGCTACAATTAGCCTTAAGTATTGATAATCATCATTTTCATAGGATTTGCCAAAGCTTGCACCTAAATTCAATGACCACTCGTATATTTGCGCCATGTTTTCAAAATACACCTTAGCCCGTAAGTACCTGCAATACAGGAAAAATGCCTTAAATGGTAAGGGGCATGGTATCCATTCCCCCTTTGTTTATAGTTTTGTCCGGGAAGTGCTAAGGGATAAAAGAACTTATCCCTGTTATCAGCCACTGGCTGCCTTAAGAAGGATCCTGGCTACCGACGAAAGATCCATTGATGTACAGGATTTTGGGGCAGGATCGAGGGTAATTCCCAGCAATACACGGCGCATAGGGGATATTGCAAAATCTTCCCTGAAACCCAAAAAATACAGCCGCCTTTTATTTAGGATGGTGCAACAAATGCAACCTGCTACCATATTGGAGTTAGGGACCTGTTTTGGGGTGACAACGGCCTATCTGGCTAGCGGGCACAAGAATGCGACCGTATATACGATGGAAGGCGCACCCGCAATTGCAGAGGTGGCCAGGCATAATTTCAGTGAACTCGGGTTGCATAATATTAAACTTATCGAGGGCAATTTTGATATGAAACTGCCTGAATTGACCAAAAAGCTGGGACTACAAGGGGTGCCGCTGGATTTTGTCTTTATTGATGGCAACCACAGAAAGGAACCCACGCTTAGATATTTCCAGGAGTTATTACCTTTATTACAGGAAGATTCCGTCATTATATTTGATGATATTCACTGGAGTAGTGAAATGGAGGAGGCCTGGGCGGCTATTAAAGCGTCAGCAGCAGTTACCCTGACCATCGATCTTTTTTTTATTGGTATTGTTTTTTTTAGAAAAGAAAATAAAGTAAAACAGGATTTTACGATCCAATTTTAGGTTCTAAAAGAGATAGATTACCTAATAAAAATAAAGAGAACCCACTTTGGGCAAATTCAAAGTATAGACCATTTTAGAAGTAGTAAATTATTCATGAAAGTATATCCGGAAAATGCATTTATTCAGTTGGAATTTGATAAGGTAAAGACCTTACTAGACCAGCATTGTTCCACCAGCTTTGCCAAGCACCGTGTGGGACGACTGCGCCTGCATACCAAACTGGAGCATTTATTAATGGAATTGCGCCAGGCTTATGAGTACAAATTAATTATTGAACAGGCACTGTATTTTCCCAGCGAGCATGCAGGTGATCTGAGTAAAGAAATAAAATTATTGAGTATTACCGGTAGCATGTTGACTGGTGAACAGTGGCTGGATATCCGCAAATTACTCACGGTAACTGAAAATATTTTTCGTTGGTTTAATAATGAAAGGAGGCTTGCCTTTCCCAATATGGCGCTTGTGATCAAAGACGCCTATTATGAAAAATTGATCGCCCAGATGATCGATGAGGTGCTCGATGAAAACGGTCAGGTGAAAGACAGCGCATCTCAGGACCTTGCCAGAATCCGTCAAAGTTTATACAGAAAACGTCAGGAACTCAGACGCACTTTTGAGAAAGTCGTTGCCAAACTCAGCAAAGCCGGTTATACGGCAGATATCAGCGAAAGCTTTAGCAATGGCCGCAGGGTTATTGCCATTCTTTCTGAGTACAAAAGGCAGATCAAAGGTGTATTCCATGGAGAAAGCGATAGTCGTAGAACCACTTTTATGGAACCTGAGGAGACGACAGAGCTCAATAACCAGGTTTATGAACTGGAAAACGATGAGCTTAAGGAGGTTCAAAAAATACTACGTGCCCTAACGTCTTCTTTATCGGTATATGCGCCGCTGCTGGAATCATATTACAGAATTATCGGTCTTTTTGATTTTATCAGGGCAAAAGCCATGTTGGCCATCGATATGCAGGCCAGCCTGCCAGTCGTGATTGATAAAACACAAATGCGCCTCATTGACGCCTATCATCCGCTGCTCTTGCTGTATAATAAAAAAAGCCAGAAAAGGACGATACCAGTTAACCTAAGCTTTGATGATAAAAACAGGATTCTGATCATCAGTGGCCCCAATGCGGGAGGTAAAACCGTTACTATGAAAACCGTCGGGCTCTTGCAGATCATGTTACAAAGTGGTCTTTTGGTGCCAGTGCATCCGGATTCTCAGATGGGGATTTTCAAGCAGTTATTTATCCATATGGGAGATACCCAATCCATTGAATTTGAGTTGAGTACTTATTCATCTCATCTGTTGCATATGAAGCATTTTATAGAAAATGCCAATGGACGAACCTTATTTTTTATCGATGAACTAGGGGGCGGTTCCGATCCGAACCTTGGAGGCGCTTTTGCAGAGGTGATTTTAGAACAACTGGCAAAAATACATGCAATCGGTATTGTCACCACACACTATCTGAACCTAAAAATTATGGCGGGCAAAACGGTAGGGATATTTAACGGTGCGATGGCCTTTGATGAACGTAGATTACAGCCGCTTTATCAGCTGCTGGTTGGAAAACCTGGCAGTTCCTATACTTTTTCTATTGCCGAGCGCATTGGCCTGCCGCCGGCCTTAATTGAACGGGCCCGTAGTCTGGTAGATGAAAACCAGTTCAAGCTGGATCAACTTTTAAACTCTACGGAACAGGGATTACAGGAACTGGAAAAAGAAAAACGCCAGCTCCATAAACTAATGCGGGAAAATGACAAGCTGAAGGCGGATATGCAGCGGGTGCTTAATAAAGAAACGCACAAACAGCAAGTAGAACTGCTAAAACATCAAAATCAGATTTCTGAGGAAAAGGTCAAATACTTAAAAGATACGGAGCGTAAACTTAGACAACTGATGATTAGCTGGCGCAAGGCGGAACAAAAGGATGCTGTTATCAAAGAGTTTGCTGCCATTTTGTTTCCTAAAAATGAAAAAGTAGTTACCGGGAAAATGGCCAGAAAGATCAAGTCTAATTTTGATGAGCTGGATACGCCTATTGAAGTAGGGATGCAGGTTAAAAGTAAAAAGAATCATCAGGTAGGGGAAGTGATAGAAATCCGAGGAAAAAGAGCCGTTGTAAAAATAGGTGTCTTGCCGATGCAGGTAGATTTATCAGATCTGGTGGCGGTAAAGGCCAAGCCGAAGGAAGATGAAAATAAAAAAGAAAAAGAAAGATAAGCTAATTTGGATTGTTTTGCCAGTCCCCTTAGACCAAGGTCAGTCCAATAGGTGATTGATTTCCTGAACCCATAGGTGATTGACTTGCATTTATCTAAAATGAAAATTCCTCACTGGAATTTTCATCGGTGCGTCAATCTCTTGCTTTTCTGTGCACTTGGTCAGTCTCTAATTTATGCTGTCAATATAATAGAAGCAGCTTCGTTTATAGATTTTCTATCCATTATTTGGAACGCTCTTCTCGCTGATTCAAGTCGTTTATTCATCGCTATAATAGCTGCAATATGTTGCTTGCTATTAAGGGACGTAACTTTACCTTCACTTTTCAATTTAGCTTTAATCGCTTCCGTCCTGCTTACTTTAGTTATCATGATTAGAAATGGTTTAGGCAATGGTCAAATTTACGAAATTCTAACGTACATGGTAGAGCCATTCCATTTTTACACTACCCATTTATCCAAAGCGGTAATTTTGCCTATAATTTTAAAAGGTATTGAACCTACGCACTAATAAGTTCGGCAAGTATTATCTGAATATCCAAGTTGTTGTTTTTATTTATGTTTTTTATTGTATGCTTTTGCAAGTAAATAATGAATAAAGAAAAAGGGCCGCCTTCCGGACAGCCCCTTTAATATTATCAAAGTGGATTAACCGTCTATTTTTCCTTTTTCTGGCCAACTTTACTGGATTTGGGCTTACTTGTGGCCTTTTTCTTTTTAACAGTGGAGGCTCCTTCAATAGACACTGGTAATTCTTCGCTGTTTTTTGCCCGCTTTTGGACAACCTTGACTACCTTTTTGTCTTTCGTTTCTGATTGAGCTGCTTCAGCCTTCCTGCCTCTTTTATTTGTTTTTTGGTGCTGACTGGTGGTGTCTTTAGTATTGCTGTTTGCGCTGTCTGCAGCCTGGGTATTTGCTGACTCCTTTTGTCTTTTGCCTTCTTTTGTTGACTTCCTGGAAGATTTACCTCCTTGTGATTTACCACCTTTGCTCTTTGAAGCGCCTTTTGTTTGGGTATTAGCCTGGAAACTTGGATCGATCAGGTGGTAATCCATTTGGCGTTTGTCTAGATTAGCAGATACGACCTGTATGGTTACCGGATCGCCCATCTGAATTTTCCGCTTAGAAAATTCAGCCTGTAACATATATTCTGAAGGAATATAGTCATAAGGCTCCATTAAGGTATGGACGCTGACAAGACCTTCGCATTTTTCATGGACAGTCTCTACCCAGAAGCCAAATTCAGCTACTCCAGAAACAACACCCGGGAAAGTCTCCCCTACAAACTGTTGCATATATTCAACCTGTTTGTATTTGTTGCCGGCTCTTTCACATTCCATCGCCGCACGCTCCCTTTCACTGCAATGTTTACATTTTTCTTCCAGTTGTTTGTCTATGATAGGATGCCCAGCCAGGCAGCTTTCAATGATGCGATGTACAAGTACATCCGGATAACGTCTGATGGGAGAGGTAAAATGACAATAGTCTTCAAACCCAAGCCCATAGTGTCCAATATTTTCGGTTGTATAAACCGCTTTGGCCATCGTTCTGACGCCTAGTTGCTCCAACAAATGTTGTTCAGGTTTCCCCTTTGCTTGCGCCAGCATTTCATTAAAGCTTTTGGCTATTTTTTCGGGCGTACTGGTGTCAAAGGTGTATCCGTATTTACGGGCAAAGGGGACAAAACTGGCAAATTTTTCTTCATCCGGTTGGTCATGCACCCGGTAAGGGAAAGGAAGCGGCTTATCGCCAATTTTTATGGAGGAGGCATATGTAGCTACCGCCTTATTTGCCAAAAGCATCATTTCTTCTACCAACTGATGGGCGGGTTTGCTTTCTTTAATCTCAATGCCAATAGGCTTGCCGTTTTCGTCCAGTTTAAATTTTACTTCCTGGGACGAAAAGTTAATGGCTCCTTTATTAAACCGCTGTTCTCTGAGTGTTTGAGTCATGTCCTTCATCCATAGAATCTCCTTTTGATAAGGACCTTTGGCGCCTTCAATAATCTCCTGAACGTCTTCATAGGTATAGCGATGATCGGAATGTATGACTGTCTTGCCGATCCAGGTATCTTTAACCTGACCCTTCTTATTTATAATAAACACAGCAGAAAAGCTCAGTTTTTCCTCTCCCGGTCTGAGGGAACAAAGCACATTGGATATTTGCTCAGGCAGCATCGGATTTACACGGTCTGGAAGATACACAGAGGTAGCCCTGAGTGCTGCTTCCTTATCCAGTTCGCTGCCCGGTCTTACGTAATGACTTACATCGGCTATATGTACACCCACTTCATACCAAGTGCGATCTATTTTTTTGAAGGAAATGGCATCATCAAAATCCTTGGCATCTGCCGGATCAATGGTGAAAGTCAGGGTTTCTCTAAAATCCTTCCTTTTACTGATCTCTTCTTCAGAAATCACTGTAGGGAGCGCCGCCGTTTCCTGCTGTACCTGCTCAGAAAAGCCAATAGTAAACCCATTATTGGTGAGTAAGGTTTTCATGGCGAAGTCATTTTCCTTTTCCGGGCTGACACTAGATACCACGACGCCTTCTGGCTTTCTGCTACGTTTATCCCAGTTGGTTAATCGGACAATGACTTTGGTGCCGCTGGGGAGATTCTGGTATTTGCCTCTGGGGATATAAAAATCCGGCATAGGGGCGACAGAATTAGCTATAAAAAAAGCATAGTTTTCAGAAACGCTTAAGGTGCCGATAAATTCTGTCTGATGCCTTTTGATTAATTTGGTAATCTTGCCTTCCCGACGGCCGGTGGTAGCGCTTACCTTTGTAATTTTAACCTCCACGGTATCTCCGTGCAGGGCGGTTGCCTGATCCGGATACCGAACCATGATGTCTTTCAGGTCTGGGTCTTTCAAAATTACATAGCCCATACCGCTACGGGTAATATCCAGTGTACCAACCAAGGTGCCGGCCGCCTTGCTGGCCTGTGGACTCCTGGTCTTTTGTTTATTTTTAATTTTCGTATTTCTTTTGTCTTTTGACATAATTAATGCTTGTAGTTATGAGTGAATGCAAGGATCTGTTCGTTAAAGATCCCTTCCCCCTGGAATAAAAAATCCAGTTTTATGGGTAGTATATAAATCGGCAATGCTGCCGTTAAATGATCAAACTGTCTGAGTTTGACACTGTCTTTCTCGGTCGTCAATACCATCCGCCTACCTTCAGGAAGCTGCCGGAAGGCATTTTTGATGTTTTGAATATCTGCGGTAGTATAGTCATGATGATCTTCATAGGCCATTTCTTTAAAATCAGGATCCAGCTGGCGGACATATTCTCTAAGGGATTTTGGTCTTGCAATTCCATGCAGGAGCAAAATATGCACGGGTCCACTTAAATCTGCTACCGAACCGGATGTTAAAGAAAGCGGTTTTTGATAATGAATATAACTGAAAAGTACAATTTTTGGCCCGTACTTACACAGTTCGTTGGTTAATTTTTCTTTATCTGCCGTAGCTAAGTCGGTCGGACATTTGGTCACAACGATCATTTGGGCCCTTTTAGCTGCTTTACGGATGTCCCTTAACTGCCCGGTGGGCAGTAGATAATCCCTGGAAAACAGCCGACTATAATCGGTCAGGATAATCGAAAACCCAGGGCGAAGCCTGCGGTGCTGAAAGCCATCGTCAAGTATGATCACCTCTGGCGGGTCGGGTAAATGCATAAGTTGATCCACAGCGGCACACCGGTCTTCTCCGACACTTACAATGGCCTCTGGGAACTGCTGATGGAATAAATGAGGCTCATCACCTAGATCAGCTGGCCCCGTATCATTGTTAGCGATCAAAAATCCCTTTGTTTTGCGTTTATACCCCCTGCTTAAGGTCGCCACTTTTTGATCCCCTAACAAATCCAATAGATAGAGAACCGTTGGGGTTTTTCCGGTGCCGCCTGTAGAGAGATTCCCGACACAGATAATGGGGAGGTCAAAATTACGGGTAGGCAATATCCCTTTATTATACAGCAGGTGCCGCAGACGGATCACCCCACCATAGATCAGGGCTAGGGGCCAGGAAAGGGAAGTAGTATATACCCCCAAAAATTTAAACGGCCTTTAGGTAAAGTCATATAACCTTTCTGGAGTTGCACAATAGTCTAAAGGTATATCAAAGGGATCAACATCCTCGATTCTGTTGATGGCTGGCAGGTAGCTCAGCCCGATTTTTAAGATATCCTGGCGGCATTTAGACAGATACCGATCATAAAACCCTTTTCCGTATCCCACCCGGTTGCCTTTTACATCAAATATTAAAAGTGGCATCAAAACCAGGTCAATTTGCCGGGGATCCAGTATCAATCCTTTATCTGGTTCCATGAGTTTTAGCCATTTTTGGGTTAACCTGGCCTCCTGGTCAGGTAACACCGCCTCCATTTTCAGGGTCCTGAAATTTGTCCTGGGAAAGGCCACCTGAATGGACGGCTCAACATAATGGAGCAGATAATGATTAAAAGGCGCCGTGTCAACCTCATTGGTCATGGTAATCGGCAAATAGCTTAACGCATATTTATAGTCCTTGTCTCTGATAGGTAGTTTCAGAAACTGGGTCATTATCTGTTGGTTCATCTTTATCAAATTCTCCCTGTCCAGGCTGGCCCGAAGGTGCTTATAGTAGGGGCGGAGTGCCTTTTTTTTAAAACTGCGAAGAATTTCCATGATAAATTTGTTTGCAGGATAAATCGGAATAATAGATTTAATTTTTGCCTAAGCCAGGCGCTACTGTTCAGTAGGCTCGCTTTTTGGGTTTGTTGCCCTAAAAAAGGAGAATACTGTAGTGCCGTAATTGCGCTGCATCTCAAAACCGGCAAACCCCTCATAATTATTACGTGGCGTATGCTCCAATACAAAATATCCATCCGGTGCTATTAAGCCGCCCATAACGATTTGCCGGGGGAGTTCGTCAATAGTTCCCAGTGCATATGGTGGACCTGCAAAGATAAAATCGTATTGATCTGTACAGCTTTCAATAAACTGAAAAACATCCAGACGCAGAACCCTTGCCCCTTCCACCTGTAACATTTCCATATTTTTCTGGATAAACTGGCTCATAATGGCATCCTTTTCTATAATAGTTAAATCTGTTGCCCCTCTGGAGGCCAGTTCATAACTAATGCAGCCAGTGCCACCAAAAAGATCGAGCGTTTTGATATCCTCAAAAGCCATACGGTTATTGAGGATGTTAAATAGCCCTTCCTTGGCAATATCCGTTGTAGGTCTTGTATGGGGCATTTTAGCAGGGGGCTTAATTCTTCTGCCACCGTATATGCCGGATATAATTCTCATATTATTTATCCAAATTGCTTAAATCCAGACTTTACTGGACATATTTATAAAAAGGTACAAAGAAATGCGAAGGATAATCCGGGTGGTCTGTTAAATACGCCATATTATCCATTCTGTCCACATCAATGACCGGGACAAATTTATAGATTTCCTTAAAAAGTTGAGAGTCGCCATCAATCAGCCCTGATAAATAGACACAACACTGATCTGGACTTACCCCAGCTTCCTTGATAGCACTTAGCAGATGATAGACAATATCTGCTCCATGATTGAAAGGCCGGGAAATTATTAATTGCAAGCGCTCCTGGGCAAAGGTAGTTAAAATAAAATGATCCTGGTAAAATACCAGTAAAGCTTTTAAAGGATAATGATCTGTAAAACTGCTTAATTTACGGGTAATGGCGGCTTGTTTGTGCTGATGCGTAGCACCTGGATAGTCCTCATTAAGGCAGTCAAAGGCGCTTAAAGGTACACTATATACAAATTGATATTCGGCTGTTGGATCTATTAGGTGTTTATAATCAGTGGGTTCGGCCGTGATGCTTTCTTTGTAGTATTGAAAATAGCCCTCTTTGGTCTCCGGTTTGAATAATGCAGTAGGGACAGGTTGTACCAGATCATTTTCCCAGGTGATCAGTACTTTTTCAGAAGGACTATCTGCAGATAAAATGGCAGACTGACTTTTGAGGTCCTTCAAAAGACTTTGCCAGTCCAGCCCATCTTTGCCACCCTGGGGCTTAAAATTAAAGTGCTCCAGCTGAAAGACAGGATTAAAATCCTTATTAAATGTATTTATGGTTACATGCTGATGGCCTAATTCAATTTGTAGAATACGGCTTTTTGGGGCTGCTGCTTGTAATTCAAAGGTTTTCTGTAGCATATAATTTACTGAAAAAATAGGTTTGTTTGCAATAATACGAAAGGTGGCTCTAAATTTTTGATTAATTTTAATGTAACTTTGAGTAGAGCCTGCTCTAAATCACCCAAATTGCATCCTAATTACAATGGAGGGGATTCACTCAGAGTCTGCTCTATCATCCATTCAAAATCATTGTCAGAAGTAAAATCAATATAAGTATGACCAAACTTAGTGTAAATATAAATAAAATTGCCGTTTTGCGTAATAGTCGTGGCGGGGACAACCCAGATGTGCTGGCAGCCGCTATTGACGCTCAACGTTTTGGTGCACAGGGCATTACCGTTCATCCGCGCCCGGATGAAAGGCATATACGTTACAGTGATGTTAGGGCCATCAGAAAAAATATTCAGGTTGAATTCAATGTTGAAGGGAATTGCCAGGAGCAGAAATTTATAGATCTGGTCCTGGAAGTGCAGCCCCATCAAGTCACCCTGGTTCCGGACAGTGCCGGTCAGATTACCAGCAATCACGGTTGGGACACAATTAAACATCAGGACTACCTTAAAGAGATGGTGGCCATATTTAAAAAAGTAGGCATCCGGGTCAGCCTTTTTGTGGATCCTGTGGAGGAAATGGTGGCCGCAGCCGCCACTACAGGCGCAGACCGTGTGGAGTTATATACAGAAAGCTATGCACGGGAATTTATGAAAAACCGGGCAAAGGCAGTTGCTCCTTATATTATTGCAGCTGAGAAAGCAAAATCGCTAAACCTGGGTTTAAATGCCGGTCATGATCTGGATCTAAGTAATTTGAAATTCTTTAAAGACAATATACCTTTTCTGGATGAAGTTTCCATTGGACATGCTTTGATCTGTGACGCACTTTATCTGGGGCTGGAAAATACCATTCAGATGTATAGAAGAAGACTGGCTACTACCACTGCGGCTGCAGTGGTTAGCCCATCCTAAACTTTTCACCTATAAAAACATTCCTATGTATACCGTTTATGGCATTAAAAACTGCAATACCGTTAAAAAAGCGCTGGATTATCTAAATGGCCATCAGGTGCCTTATATTTTCCATGATTATAAGAAAGCGGGTGTGACTAAAAAAATATTGTCTAATTGGGCCAGCCAGATTGGATGGGAACCTTTAATCAATAAAAAAGGAACGACCTGGCGTGCGTTGGATGACCAGACCAAAGAAAGTATCACCAATAAATCGGCAGCTTTTGATCTGGCCATTGCCAAGACCAGCGTGATCAAAAGGCCGCTAATTGAATTAGATGGCAAAGTAATTGCAATCGGTTTTGATGAGGCTACCTATGATGCTGTTGACTGGCAACATTAGCAGGCAAATTGTGAAGTACTTTAAGGTAACCAGGTACTGCGGGTTTTAAATTACCTGATCCTTGATGTACTTTGCAAAACAGTTCTTAGAGCGGCTCAATTAGCATCAACCCGATAACACTGGAAAATAACATGGAAACAGCAACCAAATCTCCACGCAAATTCCCGCCTAAATCCCCAAGGTGGGCAAGAATTGCTGCAATTTCTGTCGGTGGCCTGATATTGCTACTCATCATTGTTTGGCTGCTGGCGGGTTGGTATATCAATAACCATAAACAACAATTGCTGGAGCGATTAACGAGTTCTGTCAGTGAACATATTGATGGGAAATTTACAATCCGGGATATGGATCCGGCATTTTTCAAAGGTTTCCCGGATGTTGCTTTAGAATTACAGGATGTGGCGCTAAGTGATAGCACGGACAAGGGTAACCACAGGCCACTCATGCAATTTAAATCGGTTTATGTAAAGTTTAATCTGTTTTCACTCATTGGGGGCAATCCACAGGTAAGTAAAATAACCTTAAGGGATGGACAAATTAATCTGTTTACAGATTCTACAGGCTTTACCAATGGGTATTTGTTAAAGAAAAAGCCCGGTTCCAAACCTAAAAAAAATAAAAAGGAAGTCCATATTGCCAGTTTTAGCCTGGATAATATACTATTTACATTTGACCATAAAATCAAGAACAAAAAAATACAAGTGCTGATTAAAGAATTTGACGGGGCCAGCACTGAAAGAAACAATGTGATGCATATAGTGGCCAAGACCTGGATGCATATTGGTCAGCTTGGGTTTAACCTGGCAAAGGGTGGTTATCTGACGGATAAGGATTTTAAAGGAAAGATGCGGCTGGTTTTTGACAGAGAAAAAGGACAGTTACAGTTGCCTTTCCAGCAACTGTTAATCGGAGGCACCCCCATGAAATTATCCGCCACCTTCGATTTTAAAAGTCAGAAGCCTGGGTTTAAAATAGAGGTGGATGCAGCAAAGATCAGCTATAAGGAAAGCCTGTCCATTCTAAGTAAAAGTATTGCTGATAAATTAAAACGATTTAATTTATCCAAGGACATTGCGCTGCAGGTTTCCTTAAATGGTAAATTTACTTCTCCTGATACGCCACTGGTACATGCCCGTTGGCAGACCACAAGCAATGATTTTCAGACTAATTTTGGTGTACTTAAAAATGCCAGTTTCGCCGGCTCTTTTAATAATGAAGTGGTGCCAGGTCGTGGCAGAGGGGATGATAATTCAGCTGTTACGGTCAATCACTTGACAGCCAATTATTTAGATATTCCAATTATTGCCGATAGTATTCAGCTTTTGAATTTAAAACATCCTTTGCTTGATTTTCAGCTAAGAAGCGGTTTTCCTGTGGCCAGACTCAACACCGCCCTGAATCAAACCTTTAATTTCACCAAAGGCTCGGCGGATCTAAAGATACATTATCACGGCGGGGTAGCGACCCATGATACCCTTGGGCATCAAATTATAGGGGGACTTAAAATAAAAAATGCAGCGTTTACTTATGTGCCGCATCAGATTCACTTTACGGAAGGCAATATAGATCTGGATTTTAATGGATCGGATCTGGTGATCAATAATAGTACACTTTCAACAGGCAATAGTGACATAGAACTTCATGGGATTGCCCGCCAGTTTTTAAATGTTTATTTTGATGATCCTCAAAAAGCCTCCTTTGAGTGGTATTTACACAGTGATACCCTGAATCTGGCTGAATTTAAGGGATTAACACAGGTAAAAGGCAATAAATCGGCTGCCCAGCAGCGAAGACAATATCATAAGGTCAACGAAAGGTTGGCCTTGCTCATGGAAACCAGTGCTATGAAAATTAACGCTTCTGTCAACCGTTTATATTATAGTTCTTTTACGGCAAAAAATGTGAAGGGTGTCCTGGAGTTGGATCAAAATAAAATAAAACTGGCGCCACTCACCATGCAATTTGCGGACGGGTCATTAGATGCAGCTGTTTCTATGGAACCAGATCTGACGGAAGTGCCCTTTAAACTGATGGCGAATTTAAATGGGATCAACACCTCTAAATTATTTTATGGTCTGGATAATCTGGGGCAGAAAACACTGACCTCAAAAAATATTGCGGGTGATTTTTCAGGAAAAATTAATATTGCGGGCAAATTAAATAATCAATCCGCCATCGTTAAAAAGAGTTTATCGGGAAAGGTCTCTTTTAAACTTAAAACGGTGAACTTATTAATTTTGCGCCTTTTGAAACCATTCAGAAATTTGTGTTTAGAAAACGCAACCTGGATCATATTTATTTTGAACCAGTGAGCAATGTGCTGACCATTAAAAATGGTAAAGTATCTATCCCGGAAATGAATATCGAGTCCAGTGCAATTAATCTAAGCCTGAACGGAACCTATGCATTTGGACCGGGAACGGATATTGGTATTGTTGTACCTCTTAGAAACCCACAAAAAGTGGCAGAGCGAAAAGCGAAGGGACTTAAACCCAAAAAAAATAAAGGCATTGTGCTTTATCTCAGAGCCAGAGATGATAAAAACGGAGATGTGAAAATTGTTTGGGATCCGCTACATAAGGGACCGGATGGAGATAAAGAGGATAAGTAGGCAAACTTCTATCTTAAATTTAACCCTTATTTTATTTTACTTTTTTGTGCCATCTATTAGACCTTTATTCCAGAAAGTAGCAGTTTAAATATTTTATTAATTAACCGGACAGATTTCTCAGATGGGCATATCTACGCAAAAAATACCCGGACTAATGCCCAGGTATTTTTTACTGGATAAGATTATTTTTTTACCAAAAGGATATCCTAGTGGATTAAAAAGAAAAATCTAATTTTCGCTTTACATGTCTTTTTTCTTTTTCAATTAACTCAGTATTGTGCAACAGTAAAGCTTCCCTGTCTTTTTCCAATATCCGAAACCACATCACAGCCGGAAAATTCCTGTTTGAATGTATGTCCAATCTGTAAATAATTTTATCCGTGGGGTTTCTATGCTTGTTAATTATCTGACTTAATTCTGTAGGGTCAATATCTATAGCAGCTGCGAAATCCTTATTTTTTATTCCTAGACTATTGATATACGCCTTCAGAAAAAATCCGAAGAAGTGATCCTTCATAAAATTTGGTGAATTGATGTAGTCTTCAATTGAGTATTTTAATTGAAGCAGACGCGAAATTCTTTTATTCTTTTCCGTCTGATTTTCTGATAAGGTTTTTCTAAAAGTCCGAAATTCGGACATAAAAGCCTCTTTTTCACTTATACTATCCGTGTTTGGAAAAACAAGCGCTTCCGCAATTTCTTCAGGACTATGTTTTTTTTCAATTTCTTTATACGATTTCATAATACGCCTTTTTTGTCTGGTTCTTAACACAAATACGATGCGTGCATACATGCCTCCTTGGCTGTTATAAGTATTTCCTTATTAAATTTCTTGACAGTTCATCATAAACGAATACTCCGAAATCTGTTTTAATCAAAGTTGAAAAGAATATGCTTTTACCCGCTCCGTTAGGACCCGCAACAACATATAGATTAGGTCGCATTGTGGAGTTTAAAGTTGTTCTAGAACGACTTCTTTGGATGTATCTAGGTCTTGTTGAATCAAATGCACCTTTCCATCTGGATATCGGTGAATAAACTGATTTTTCCTTTTGCATCGGCTATCATTAATAATGAAGGGTACATTATGACTCGCCTGCACTTTAAGATTTTACATCATGAAGTGTCCTTTCGAGGCGAGCATTTAAGTCTCGCATTGAAGTACTCATTTTGTCAATATTTTGTCTTATTAATGTCATAGCATCTTGTAATGAAGATACTGAAAAGATACGTTATTAATTGGGAAAATAGATATGCTATGACATATTCTTTTTCTTAAAATATATTAATTGTTACTTATTGTCAATAAGTAACAATTAATGACAGGATATCGGATATCGTGGATTACTCCAAGGGGATTGGGCTCCTCCAAAACTACTTCTAATTCCATTTCAAGGATAAATTGTGGAAACTTATTACTATTCAGATGGGAAGCTATCCTATTTGAAATTGTAAGATCATACTTTATCGTTATGAATTCAGTAAAAAGGAATTAGAAGAAAATTCATTGATTTTTGGAACAGTGGCTTGGTGTTTTTTGAGGTTAAAAAAAAGTGGATAACTATGGAATTTATTGAGATTGCCTATTTTTACCCATATTGATTATATTCAGAAAATCGTAGAAAAAGTAATTACCTTTGGAGGTAATATAGAAAGGACAGGATTTATGAAAGGCTGGATTGCACTACTGGCTGAAAAAATCGAAATTAGAATAGAATTTTCTTTAGCATTCAGTCAGAGGCGATTAATGAAGATTACTGGCCTTGCAGACATTGCATGAAGGCTGCCTATCTTATCTATATAACAAAGTGATAACAATGCAATTAGGCGTAATAATAATGCAGTTAGGATGCTAGAATAGCGCTCTATAGGTTTAGAAGCGAACTAGCAAAAATTAAAGTAAACATGGATTTATTTGATCAAATAGAAACAGTAGACCCCACGAAAAACTGGTTGCCCTATGATGGAACGGTGCATTATTATGGGAAACTTTTAGGGCGGCAAAAAGCGGACATTTTTCTAAAAGAACTACTAGCGCATATTGAATGGCGTAGTGATGAGGCGGTTATTTATGGCAAGAAAATTACCACCAAAAGAAAAGTTGCCTGGTATGGTGATAAGGCTTTTAGTTATACGTATTCCAATACAACTAAATATGCACTCCCCTGGACGGAAGCGCTCATCACCTTAAAGCAACTAATTGAAGAAAATACAGGCCATTCCTTTAATTCCTGTCTTTTAAATCTTTATCATAGCGGTGAGGAAGGTATGGCCTGGCACAGCGACGCAGAAAAGGATCTGAAAAAGAATGGGGCAATTGCCTCTCTTAGCCTGGGGGCAGAAAGGAAATTTGCTTTTAAACACAAAAAGACCGGGGAAAAGGTGGCTTTATTATTAGAACACGGAAGTTTGCTTATGATGGCAGGAACGACGCAGACCCATTGGTTGCATCGGTTGCCCCCTACCAAAAAGGTGCGCTTGCCGAGGGTTAATTTAACTTTCAGAACGATTGTGGAAGGGCAGGTTTAGGGCATTCTTTGGATATTATGAAGGCAGTGCCGGTACTTTTTTTTAATAGGCAGCAAGATGCCTGGTACACAGTTAAAGAAAGGTGACTTTATTCAGTTTTTAGGCTTTCAACGGGATTTACTTTGGCGGCTTTAATGGCCTGCCAGCTGACCGTCAGCAGCGTGACTACTAAGGCAATGATTGCGGGAGCAATTAGAAGCCACCCGGTTATTGGCGTTCTGAAAGTATAGCGTCTGAGCCATAAATGCATCACATACCAACCTACTGGAATCGCAATAATGCTTGAGACCAATACCAAATAGAGGAAACTTTTGGATAGCATAATCCAAAGTTGGGTGACAGAAGCACCCAGGACTTTTCTAATGCCAATTTCTTTGATGCGCTGCTCTGCCATAAAGGAAGCTAATCCAAAAAGACCAATGCTGCAAATAAAGATAGCCATGAAAGAAAATAGCCCGGCTAGTGTCGCCACCCTATTTTCACTGGCAAATTTATCAGCGTACTGCTTGCTGACAAAACTGTAGTCAAAGGGAGCATCTGGGATATATTTTTTGAAGGTGGCCTGGACTTTGGACAGCGCATTGTTAATACCCGCAGCGGCATTTAACCTGATGGTAATCCAATTGGCCTGTTCTGGATCCATAAAATAAATCGTCTGCAGTGACGGGCTATTAGGAGACTGCATGATCATATCCTGAACCACACCTATAACCTCGTAGTTTTTTGCCTCTTTCCCTGCTCCCCACCGGATGCGCTTGTCAATAGGATCTTTTAACCCCATGTATTGTACAGCAGCTTCATTTAAGATAATGCTCGTGCTATCAGCTATCCTGTTTTTAGAAAAATCCCTGCCATTTTTAATATGCCATCCAATGGTATTGCCATAATCAGCAGTTACCCAAATAGTGCCATAGCTCTGCTTTAAAGCAGGATCTTTTCCTTCCCAGAAAAATGCATCGTTGTAGGTCCAGATCTGTGTCATTGGGCTGGAAGACTCTGCCATATCCTTAATGCTTTGATTGCTGATCAATTCATTTCTGATCAAGTCATACTTGCCATAAAAATCCTTGGATTTCATGCGGATATCTATTAATTGATCCTTATCATACCCCAGATTTCTGTTTTCTGCGAATTTGATTTGTTGATAGACAACAGCTGTGGCAATAATTAAAACCAGAGAAAGGGTAAATTGCCCCACAATCAAAACCTTCCTGGAGGTAACTGCATTTGTACCCGCTTTAAATTTTCCTTTTAGGGCTTTTATCGCACCTACGGAGGAAAGATAAAGGGCCGGGTAGCTTCCGGCAATTAAATTTGTTATCAAAATAAATACCACAAGTACGGCCCAAAATAATGGACTACTCCAGGGTATGGTAACATTTGTTTGGTATAGATTATTGAACCAAGGGAGTCCAAGCCAAACAGTGATCATCGCTATTACAAATGCGATCAGACTAACCAGCAGCGATTCAAAATAAAATTGACGCATGAGTTGGCCTCTAAGAGACCCTATTGCCTTTCTGATACCCACTTCTTTGGCTCTTTTTTCACTTCTGGCCGTAGATAGGTTCATAAAGTTGATGCATGCAATGAGCAGCACCATAATACCGATAACACCAAATAAACGTACCTGGGATATTAAGCCGCCTGTCTGTTTACCGTTTTTAAACTGATTGCGTAGGTGCCAATCGCGCATAGGCAGTAGCCGGAACGTGCTTTGATCCTCCTTTAAATTTTGAATATCTTCCCTTTTTAGTCCATTTTGGATGATCTGGTTGACATGATCTACTGTTTGGTTGGGCGCTAACTGAGCAAAAAACTGAAAGGAGTTATTGCCCCACTGATCGTAATCTTTTTTTACCCAAGGATTGGAAGCGACATAAAGACGCCAAGGTGCAATAAAATCCTGCCCGCTAAAACTACTATTACGGTTAAAATCCTTATAGACACCCACCACCTTAACCGGGAATTCGTTATCAATGGTCAGGTTTTGCCCAATGGGGTTATTGTTACCAAAAAAAGCCTTTGAAACTGAATTAGAAATAAGGATGGAATTTGGGTCAGAAAACGCTTGGTAATTACCATAAACCATATGTAGGGAGAGCATATCCCCTGCGCCCTTATCCATATATATACCGTTAAAAGCTAATGGCTTATGATGATTGCTTAAAATGTGGTCTTCAAACCAGGAGGCGATGACAATGTGTTGAAAATATTGGTTGTATTTATTTTTAAAAAAAGAACTGATCGGGATAGGAATGGCGGATTCAACTTCAATTTGCCCCTCGATGGTGTCCTGGCGCATTACCTGCACGATCTTATCATAATTTTTAAAGCTCTTGTCAAATTGAAATTCACTATGCATCCAAAGCCCAATCACAAGCGCCACCGTCATACCAATGGCCAGACCACCGATATTAATCAGGGAAAAACTTTTATTTCGATGAAGATTACGCCAGGCGATTCGAATATAGTGGTAAAACATATGCTTCCAGGAGTTTAAGATTGAATTACGACAGAAATAAAATCTCGGATTTTATTCTAACTGACTAACAATCAAGCTTACGATAAAAGTGCCATAATTGTAATATTTTGTAAATCAATATATTACAAGATGAATGTTATACATAAAACTGTCCGCTTTTGGCACAGTGTACCCAAAGCGGACAGTCATATTAAAATCTATGATAATTAAAATCCAAGGGCAGCTAGCGCTTTGCTTACCGCACTTACAGGAAGCCCTACTACATTGTAATAATCGCCGTGTATCTCATCAATACCAACCATGCCGATCCACTCCTGGATGCCATAGGCTCCAGCTTTGTCCAGGGGGTTATACTGCGCGACATAAAAGTTGATCTGCTCCGCTGTAAGCTTCGTAAAATGCACATCTGTTTTAATGGCAAAACCGTGCGGCGCCCCGTCATAATAAAGACAAACGCCGGTAAAGACCTGATGGGTCTTGCCTGAGAGTAAATTTAAAAAGGATTTTGCCTCATCTGCATCCTTTGGCTTTCCTAGTACACGACCTTCCAGAACCACAATCGTATCGGCAGCAAGGACAATGTTTTGCGCGTTGTCTAATGCTGCAACTGCCTTTGCCTTACTGGTCGCTATATGCACCGGTATGTCCATTACAGCTAAATCCAAGGGATAATCCTCCGGCGTGTTGGCGGTCTGTACAGAAAATTCAATGCCGAGCGCCTCTAGTAGCTCTTTTCTTCTGGGTGAGCCTGAAGCCAGTATTAATTTTTTTTGTGCCATAATGAAGAACTGACGGGCGGAATATTCATCAGTAAAATACAGGGTGTTATTGGGTAACCTTATAAATGGCTTAAATATGCAGCACCAAAAATAGCATGGTTAAAATCCCAGCCAGCATAATCCATTTAACCAGGCTGCTCATTGCATGAAAGTCCTTTCCGTCCCTTGATTTAAATAAATTTTTAAATAGTTTAATAGCAGGCAGAATTAATAGCAGGATGCAATACAGCGCACTCAACCACCAGCCAAATTGTAAAATATAAATGGTCATAATGGCCAGTAGGGCCAGCAGTACTACCAGCCAGACGGCTACAAAGATTCTGGCTGCATTCAGGCCGAATAGGATGGGGAAGGTGCGGCAGCCGTAGCGGCTGTCCCCATTAACATCCTCCATATCTTTAATGACTTCTCTGACCAGTGCCAGGATAAAAGCAAAGCCTGCATAAAGAAAGGTAAGCCGGGTGATTTTAGAAAGAGGCAGAGCCGACCCTTCGGCAAATAGTACATTGCTTTCCGAGAAAGTGACTACAAGTACCGTCCAGGCGGTAAGCAGGGCAATGACAATATTGCCGGAGAGCGGCTTTCGTTTAAGTACGATAGAGTAAATAAATAGCAAAACAACACATGCCAGATTGGTTAGGCCCAATAAATAGGCATGTGTCCTAAATTCAATGAATAGCCCCAGTAAGACGCCCGCAAGACTCAGCAGAATATGCCATAAAATGGCCCAGTGTCGATGAATATATTTACTTATAATGACCTTACCGGGCTTATTGACCAGATCTATATTGATATCAAAATAATCATTGATAATATTGCCGCCTGCGGCAATCAACACAGAGGATAATGCCAGTAGATAGATATAGCCACCCGACAGGTTGGGCATTTTACCTGCTTCATGAAAAGCCGGCACAATGACGGTGAACTCAAAAAGCACCTGTGTTAGAAAGATAAAGACCAGGTTAGGCCAGCGTATCAGTCTGATAAAAGCATTTATCCCTTTTAACATGCCAATTTAGGTTTTCTACTTCGCTTGGATATCGGTGGTTAATGGCCAATTGTTTTGCAGTTTCAGGGTTTTTTCGATTACATCCCTGACACATCCATGGCCTCCTTTAATGGGAGACAGATATGCGGCGAGGGCTTTGATTTCATTACAGGCATCCGCCGGACAGGTTTTGATTCCTGCCACCAGCATTAACTGATAATCCGGAATATCATCTCCCATAAACAGAACACTTGCAGGATCCAGATTATAATCCTTGATAAAGGCTTCAAAACAAGCCACTTTATCTTTAACGTCCATAAAAACATGCTTTACGCCCAGACCATGAAGTCGTTTGCCGGCACCGGTATCTTTACCTCCGGAAATGACAGCCACAGGATAGCCCAGTTTTACAGCCAGCTGGATCGCATAGCCATCCCTTACGCTCATGGTCCTGGCCATTACAATTTTGCCGTCAATATTGAAATCGGGCAGTAATACAACAGAATTATCTGTCATAACGCCATCAATATCAAATACAAATGCCTTTACCTGCTTAAAAAGTTCGAGTGAATTCATCTTCTGGGATTTTTCGTGGTCTGACAAGACAAATGTAAAATTAAAAAGGCAAAAGGGATGTTATGTTTCAATAAATTCTTATTTTTGTACTCAGTCAGCCAGCTGATTTACAATTGATTTCCCAATTTTGTATAGAAATAGCAACGTTTTTAGGACTTTTCCTTAAAAAAGCTGATATTGCAGGGCGTATAAAGACGTCCAAAATCGTTCAGACCAACAGAAGAAAATCAATTATTGGCAAACGCAAAATTGCATAATGGTTATCGCAAAGGCAGTAATCCGTAGCAGCTAAAAACTGAAAAAAGGCCGTTATAAAATGTTACTTGATTAATACTTGATTAAATTGAGCGGCAAGGAAAATAATTTGGCGCAATTTTGGAATATAAATAGCATACTATTGTTTGTTGCAAATAAGCCATTACACATGGAGGTTCGCAAATGATAAATCAGTATGTTGTAATATTGAAAGTTGCCTCCCTTTTATAGGGTATTAAATATAGGAGATTTAACATTCAATGAATTCGCAGTTAGGACAGAAGACTGCATAAAGGAGGGCAGCGCCTAACGGGGATTTGTCAGCATTGTAAAGGATGCACGAAAATGGATAGATGTCAAAGGATGAATGTCAAAGGATGAACATTTAAAAATGTAATAAATTAGAAAATAAATTTAGGTAGCAGGACCAGTCAGATTCTGTGCACAGCGCAGCCAGATTATAAGCTATCCTAATATAACGAAATTCACTTGTTAAATATAGATTAGAATTATGCCTTCATTTGATATTGCCTGCAAGGTCGATTTGCAGACCCTGGATAATGCAGTAAATACCGTTAAAAAGGAAATCATCAATCGTTTTGACTTCAGAGGTTCACCTGTAGAGGTGACTTTAGACAAAAAAGCATTTGTCGTTCACCTGGAAGTTGAATCAGAAATGAAAATGAAACAGTTGATTGATGTGTTGATCAGTCGCTCTATGAAACAGGGCATCGATCCATCTGCCTTTAATTTCGATAAAGATGCTTATCCCAGCGGCAAGGTGATCAAAAAAGAAGTCCCCGTACAAAACGGATTGGAGCAGGCAGATGCTAAGAAAATTGTAAAATTTATCAAAGATGCCGGGCTTAAAGTCCAGGCCCAGATTATGGATGATGTGGTTAGAGTAACAGGAAAGAAAATCGATGACCTACAATCCGTGATCCAGGCACTTAAAACCTCCGATATAAAATTGCCCCTTACATTTATAAATATGAAGTAGCGCCTTCAATCACGAATGGACCATAGACAATACTTAGAATCCAACAGAAATTGAGCGTTTAGCATGTAGCGGCTTTATTTTCTGGTGCTGGTGAAAGCCCGCATCAAGCCTCGATGTTAACTGCATTTTGTCATTAAAATAGTTTATTTTTGCAATTCAATAATTTTATGGAATATAATACTGCACGTACCGGCCTTGTCATGAAAGAATACGGCCGGCACATCCAAAAAATGGTAGATTATCTACTTACCATTGAAAATAAAGAAGAAAGACAGCAACAAGCCGGCATTTTGATAGAGTTGATGGGCTTTTTAAACCCACATCTGAAAAATGTAGAGGATTTTAGGCATAAACTATGGGATCACCTCTATTACATGAGTGATTTTAAACTGGAGGTAGACAGTCCCTATCCGATTCCTACGCGTGAAAATTACAAAGTAAAACCGGATCCATTGCCTTATCCTAAGCGGTATCCAAGGAAAAGACACCTGGGTAAGAATATTGAAGTGGTCGTAGAAAAAGCACTGGCAGAAGAAAATGAAGAAAAAAGACAGGGACTTGCCAATGCGGTCGCTTATTATATGAAACTTTCTTATAATAATTGGCACAAAGAGACTGTTTCTGATCAGGTGTTGCAAACCGAGCTGGATGTCTTAAGCCATGGCCAGCTGACTTTTACCAATGCGCCATATATACGCAAAGAACTGGAAGACTTTAAACCTAGTTTTTCCCAGATTAATACGGGTGCCAGAAGAAATTATACTCCCAGAAATAATAACAACAATAACAATCGGGGCGGTAATATGAACCGTAATAATAACAATCGTAATAATAATAACCGGAATAACAATAATAATAATCGGGGTAACAACGGTTACAAAAAACGTTATTAGGGGTATAAAACATAATAAAAAAGCAGTAGTAATCACTACTGCTTTTTTTAGTTGGCCATTTAAGAAATTGTAAAAACCACAGGCGAAAATAGTAGTGGTAGGGTGGTACAAGTATAAGGGCTTATTGTCTTAGCTAATTTTCTGCCAAAGGCTGCACCAGCTTTTTAAAATCACTGCTGTCTCCATCAAATACATTAAAATCTACCAACCTTTTAATACCATAAACGTGGCCTTTTTCACTGTGTTGCCAAAATAACCAATCCCGGTGGATTCTGGGGCTTTTTAGCTCAAAATAATGGGCTACCCATAGGGGATAATCATCAAAATGCCCCGCTAAATAATCATTATAAAAACTGGCATAGGTATAAATTATAGGCCGCTGCTTGTAATAATGCTCCAGTGTATCTAACATGATTTGCAACTCTTTTCTAAATAGGGCAGGCGCTACACCATATCGTTGTTCTATATCAATGACTGGCGGTAGTGTGCCCTGTTCTTTGGGCACATGACGGATAAAATTGCCAGCCTGCAAAGCCCCGCTTTTGCCGGCAATGAAAAAGTGATAGGCGCCTCTTGGAATGCCTGCAAGCCCCGCCTGAAACCAGTTGTCTGTAAAACTCTTGTCTACCAGACTATACCCTTCAGTAGCTTTAATAAAAACAAAGCCAATTTTGACTTGCTGGGATTCCATGGATTTTACCATGGGCCAGTTAATCTTACCCTGATGATGGCTGACATCGATGCCATGGATCTGAAAGTTCTCAGGCAAATCAATGCCAAATTCCTTGTAATGGGCAAAATAGGCATCTTTATGGTGACGGGCATTATAGATATACAGGGCAATAGAGAATAGGAGCATACCCAAAGTCACCAGGCCCAGGATCTTCCAAAATGTTTACCCATGAGCCGTATAGCTATATTTGATTTTCCTTGTGTCTTGTTGCTTTGTGTCTTGTTGCCTTTTTTGCTTTTCTGCCTTGTTTGTTTTTTCTGTGTGGCCATCAGGAGGCAAAGGTAAGCTTAGGCGTTGTAAATTCAGTAGCTTTTGCCATAAGTGGAAAAGATATTATGACGCGCGCTCAAAGGTAGCATTGGCGATGAATCCCGGTAAATATCGTACATGGTTACTCATCAAAAAGGCAGGCTTTCTTTAGTAGAAAACCTGCCTTTTTTAAAATTATCCTTAATAGAAACGAAAGAAAATTAGATCAATCATCCAGTTTTAATACCGCCAGGAAGGCTTCCTGTGGTACTTCTACATTACCGATCTGGCGCATTCTTTTCTTACCTTCTTTTTGTTTTTCCAGTAGTTTACGTTTTCTGGAGATATCCCCGCCATAACATTTGGCAGTTACATCCTTACGCATCGCACTGATATTTTCTCGGGCGATGATTTTAGCACCGACAGCTGCCTGAATGGCAATCTGGAATTGTTGCCTTGGCAGGAGTTCTTTTAATTTTTCACAAAGTTTACGGCCAAAATCCTGCGATCTGCTGCGGTGGATCAGTGCACTTAAGGCATCTACCTTTTCCTGGTTGAGCAGGATATCCATTTTGACAATATCGCTGGCTCTGTAATCCAGCGGCGTATAGTCAAAAGAAGCGTACCCTCTGGTCTGACTTTTTAGTTTGTCATAAAAATCGAATACGATTTCTGTCAGCGGCATTTCAAAAGTAAGCTCCACCCTGGTTTGTGTCAGATAGGTCTGATTGGTCAAGGTGCCCCGCTTACTCAGACAAAGGGTCATAATATTACCGGTATAGTCAGAATGAGTGATGATCTGTGCCCGAATAAAAGGCTCTTCTATTCTGTCCAGTTTGGTAGTTTCCGGCATCTGGCCCGGATTATTTACGATGATTTTTTGGCCACTGGTGGTATATGCGACAAAGCTTACGTTGGGCACCGTAGTAATCACTGTCTGGTTAAATTCTCTTTCCAGCCGCTCCTGAATAATTTCCATATGCAGTAGCCCCAGGAAGCCGCATCTAAAACCAAAGCCCAAGGCTTGAGAGGTTTCCAGCTCATAAGTCAGGGAGGCGTCATTTAACTGCAGTTTATCCATACAGTCCCGTAACTCTTCAAAGTCTTCGGTTACCACCGGAAATATACCCGCGAAAACCATGGGTTTTACTTCCTCAAAGCCCTTGATAGAAACGCCGGGATTTTCGGTAAGGGTAATCGTATCCCCTACTTTTACCTCCTTGGCATTTTTAATGCCGGTAATAATATAGCCTACATCCCCTGCCTTTACATCTTTTGTTGGGTGGAGGCCAATGCCTAAATTGCCCACTTCATCGGCAAAATAAGTCTGTCCGGTATTGATGAATTTGATCTTATCGCCTTTTTTGATGGTGCCGTTGAATATACGGTAGTAGGCAATAATACCTCTAAAGCTATTAAACACACTGTCAAAGATCAGCGCCTGCAGAGGCGCTTGGATGTCGCCTGTAGGCGCAGGGATCCGCCGCACAATGGCTTCCAGAATCTCTTCAATACCGATGCCTGTTTTACCACTGGCTAATAAAATATCTTCTTCCTTGCAGCCGATCAAATCTACGATCTGATCTTTTACTTCAGGGATCATCGCCCCATCCATATCAATCTTATTAATTACCGGTATGATTTCCAGATCATTATCAATGGCTAAATATAAATTGCTAATGGTCTGTGCCTGGATGCCCTGAGTGGCATCTACCAATAACAGTGCACCTTCGCAGGCCGCGAGTGCCCGGCTGACTTCATAGCTAAAGTCCACATGACCTGGCGTATCAATCAGATTGAAAATATAGGCGTTACCGCTCATGGTATATTCCATCTGAATGGCCTTACTCTTAATGGTAATGCCTTTTTCCCTTTCCAGATCCATATCATCGAGCACCTGATTGGTCATTTCCCGTTCACCAACCGTTTTAGTATGTTCTAATAACCTGTCTGCCAGGGTACTTTTACCATGGTCAATATGTGCAATAATGCAGAAATTTCTTATTTGCTTCATCTGGCGGCAAAGATAACAAGGGTTCTTTGAATTTTCGAGCTTATTTGTTTAAATCAACGGATAAGTTAGGATGCATTTTCTTGTAATCGCTGCTTAATTATGGCGGATAGGCCATGATAATGGGGAAAGTAAAGACAAATCACTACAATTAGCTGACTATAATTGAGCTAAATGTAGTGATTATCAATGTGTAATTAATAAAAGCATTAATCAGCAGCATGAAGAGCGGATCCAGTACCGTTTTTGGTAATGGTTACCGGTTCTGCCAGCGCGCTGTCTGCTTTTTAGTAATTTATACTGCGCGAACCATTCACTGGCAGGATTTTCATCACCATAGGTTTTTTGCGCTTTAACGGCGTTTTAGGGTGAGGAAGTGGATGTGGATAGGGTCTGGGTCTGGGTCTGAAAATGGGCGGACGAGTCCCGGTCGCATTTTCGTTGACTTCATTGCCTTTGAGTGCCTGACTGGTCTGGACCAGGTCCAGAAGCTCACCTACCTGACTGGTTTTATCCGCTGCTAAAGGTTGTTTGAGCAGACCCGCCACCAGATCATAGCTGGCTTTTTGCTTATAAGGACTGTTTTTTAGCAGCATGCCCCAGCTGGCGGCGGCTGCAGCCAGCTGAAAATCTGCAGAAGTATTGTTAAATGCAGTTCTATTATCAGCTACTATGTGACTGAGCAGTTTGCTTTTAATGCTCTTGGGATCTTTATAACGGATACTAACCAGACCAAGTTCCTTATGGAGGCCACCTCCTGTTTTGGGGAGCTGACTAAATACGTAGCGTAGGGTATCTATTTTGGGCGTAAATTCGTCTTTAACACCTTGTGGAATGATTTCATACAAGGCGGTTACGGTACTGCCATTGCCCATTTCTGCTGCGTCCACCGTGTCCCGGTTAAAATCCTCATCGGCCAATGCGCGGTTTTCATAACCCACCAGACGGTATGCTTTGACCAGCGCTGGATTAAACTGAACCTGGACTTTCACATCCCTCGCTGCCGTAAAAAGCGTGCCGCCAAATTCCTTTAATAGAATACGGCGCGCTTCGCTACTGTTGTCAATATAGGCATAATTGCCATTGCCTTTATCGGCCAGCAGCTCCATTTTATCATCCTTATAATTACCCATACCAAAACCCAGGACAGAAAGATAGATACCTGATTTCCTTTTCTCTGTAATCAAATTTTCTAAATCACTTAAGCTACGGGCACCAACATTAAAGTCACCATCCGAGGCCAGTATTATTCGATTGTTGCCATTTTTTCTAAAATGTTTTTCGGCCATGACGTAGGCCTTTTCCAGTCCGCCGGCACCGTTGGTAGATCCTGATGCAACGAGCTGGTCTAAGGCAGCCTTTATGGCCTTTTTGTGGCTGCCATTGGTCGGTTTTAAAACATCTGTTGCCATACCGGCATAGGTGACAATACTGACATAATCCTGATCTCTGAGTTGGTCTGTCAGCATTTTAAAAGACGACACGAGTAAGGGAAGTTTGTTACTGGAGGCCATCGAGCCAGACACGTCAATTAAGAATACCAGGTTGCTGGGGGGCAGATCGTCCGCGGATACTTTTTTAGTTTGCAGTCCGATCTGCAATAAATAATGTGCCGGATTCCAGGGGGCGCTGCTAAGTTCTGTCTTGATATTGATTGGAGCACTATTTTGAGGGTTCCCGTAGTGGTAGTCAAAATAATTGATCAATTCTTCTATGCGAACCGCGTCTGTTGGTGGCAGATGGCCATCACGAATAAAGCGACGCACATTACTATAACTCGCTTTATCTACATCAACAGAAAAAGTGGAAAATGGCGCACTGGCAGTTGCTTTAAATCCATTTTCCTTTTCATGGGCATAGGATTCTGTACTCGGCTCAAAATAACCATTATTTTGAATGATTACACCGCGGCTGGGTCCGGCAAGACCCGTTAATTGCTCCTTCAGGTTATTTAAACGTCTCCCTTTGATGGTCCTCATCTTTGGGGCTGTGGCCATTGCACTACCTATTATTTGTTCACGAGAATGATTGCCATAGCCAACAACAACTACGTCCTCTAAGCCTAGTCCGCTAGCCACCATAGCTGAATCACTGGCACTCAGCGATTTTAATTGAATATGCACCGGAAATTTAAGCGTCTTAATATTTACTGTCCTTGTGACATAACCAGTCTTTAAAAAATTGATTTTTTTAGTTCGGCTGGTTATAGTCAGGCTAAAATTACCTTTTGCATCTGAATAAGTGCTTTGGTCAGAAGGAATCGTGCTGATTTTTACACCCATCACCGGAATCCCATTTTCTTCGGTCACCAAACCACTGATGTTTTTTGCCCTTTTAGTGTCTGAGCGAAGAGATTTGTTGAAAAATAACTCGACACAATCATGAAAGTAATGATACTTGCCAGTATTTTTATCAGGTACTTTTGGTTGCGGCCTTTGCCTGAGCGAAAGGGTATCGTGCCCTGATAAATGGTGGTAGCTGTTTTGATTTGACTTTGATTGGATTTTTTGCGTAAAGCATATTTAAAAGTTGCCATAAGAACAAGATTTAAGTTGTGACTGAATGAGGGCAGAACCCTGTATATCGCATCGCCTTTGATCTAAAAGACTTTTTAAGTCAGTATGCCTACTTTATATAAACTGCAGTTTTATATAACAAAGGTCTGATCAGGGAGCTATGTTGGGATTCTGTTTTAATCCGGGGCTTAATTTTAATTTAATTTACTTTTTAATTAGGATGCCGGAAAAAAGCAGAATACATAAAAGGACTTCAAAAAATTAAATAAGCACAAAAGACGCTGTAAGGTTGTGTATTACTAATTGATTATTAATAGGTAATTGGCTTAAACGCAACTGGCATTGGCAGCGTTCCTTCAGTAAAGTGACGAATGACCGATTGCCAATATATCATTAGCAATTGCCAATCTCCTGTAATTGGATTTATAGAATGTTTTCTAAATTTAATGGGTTGTCACGGGTGTTGTCAATTGATTTAGATTTTGCGCATAGGTAATATAAAAAGAGCCGAGCCAGGCATTTAGCGAGGCAAAAGGATTAAAAAGGTGGGCCACCCGTATAATGCAACCCAGGAGGCCCATATTTGCGGTACCTTTAAATTTGACCAAATTCGTAAAACATAAAGTAGATGTACAATAAAACAAAAAGGATCAGGATGCTTTATTTACCGTCGGTTTTATTAGCTGTTACTATATGTTGTTATGCTGTCCAGGCACAGGTAGTAAAACAATTGCCCGTACAATCTATGACCAATCAGGTTAACTGGCAAACATTTATGAGGTCCAGTGATTTGATTTATGACACCCTGACAAGCAAATGGACAGCGGGCCTTTTTACTGGTAATGGCCTGCTGGGTAATACGATTTATATGAAGGATGCCAATACACTGCGTATAGATATTGGCAGAACGGACGTCAGAGACCATCGCAGGGATACTGTTTTAGGTCCATTATTTAGTAAAGCAAGACTACCTATTGGTTATTTTATTTTAAAGCCACAAGGCAAGCCACTTAAAATAAAGGCAAGGCTGGATATTTGGGACGCAGTCGCTAAAGGAGAAATGCGCACAGAAAAAGGCCAGATTTACTGGCGCAGCTGGACCCAGGCGAATCAAAACATTATTATTTTTCAGGTGGCTACATCAGCCGGCGAAAATAAAATAAGCTGGACTTTCCATCCGGCGGTAGCCCAGAGTCCGAGACTGGCTTTTCATCCCGAGCTAAAAAGTAAATACAAGGCCAACCCAGGGCCGGTTACGCATTTTCAAAAAGATGATCCATATTGCGTGCAACCCTTAAGCGCTGGCGGTGGTTATACCACGGCCTGGAAAGAAGTTCAGACAAAATCAGTTGAAGAAGCGAGGTGGTTGACTGATTTGCAAACGACTGCCCCCTTTTTTGCATTAAAGGAACCGCGGCAAAATAAGCAGCCCCTGACCATCCGCACCTATTATATCAGTATTGGTAATGACCAAAAAGACTGGTCAAATAGTATAAGGGAGGCAAAAGCCAATATCCAGACTGCCATGAAAACAGATATAACCGGATTACGCAGCAAGCACAGTTTTTGGTGGCATCATTATTATACCAAAAGCTTTATTAGTATTCCAGATCCGGTGTTAAATAGTTTTTATTGGATACAGATGTATAAACTAGGGGCTGCTTCCAGAAAAAATAAGCCGCTGATTGACCTTATGGGCCCTTGGATGGCCAGCACCCCCTGGCCCGGTAACTGGTGGAACCTGAATACGGAACTGACATATAGTCCCTTATATACCGCTAATCATCTGGGCATCTCCTCTGTTCTTATGCATACGCTCTCAAAAAACGAAGCAAATCTCTCTTTAAATGTGCCCAGGCAGTTTCAGTATAATTCCGCAGGTCTGGGCAGGGCCGGAGGCCCTGATATGATTGCGCCTTTAAAGCTGACGGGCAGTGATAAGGATACATCCAACCCAGAAAGCGATCTGGAACTGGGAGACCTGACCTGGAATCTCTATTATGGTTGGCTACAGTATCGTTACACCATGGATACCACTGTACTATCAAAACTCTATCCTATTCTTAGAAAAATATCAATTATTACCTGCACCTGGCCAAAAAAGGAACGGACGGTTATTATCACCTGCCTTATAGCTATTCTCCCGAATATCCCAAAGGCATAACCAGGGATGCCAATTATGCACTTTCCTTGTTTAAATGGGGCTGTCAGACGCTTTTAAAGGCTAATAAGATATTAAACAAAAAAGATGTATTAGTACCTAAATGGGAAGAAATCCTACAATCGTTAACGCCTTATCCAACCGATGAAAATGGTCTTAGGATAGGGGGAGACGTCCCTTTTGCAAAATCACACCGGCATTACTCTCATCTATTGATGATCTATCCACTGCATCTGATGACGTGCTCAGATACGGCTAACAGGTCATTAATCGCCAAATCCTTGCAACACTGGCATAGCATGCCTGGTGCGTTGCAAGGCTATTCCTTTACAGGGGGTGCTTCCATTTATGCCTTGATGGGTGAAGGAGACAAGGCTTTAGATTATCTAAAAACCTTGATTCATAAATTTGTCAAGCCTAATACAATGTATACAGAAAGTGGACCGGTCATTGAAACACCGCTGGCAGCCGCTACTTCTGTGCAAGAATTATTACTTCAGAGCTATAACGATATCATTCGGGTTTTTCCTGCAGTTCCCGGTGCGTGGGCTGATGTCAGCTTTGATCATTTAAGAACTGAAGGCGCTTTTTTAATCAGCGCCGTCTATAAAGATCATCAAACGCGTTGGGTGAAAGTAAAGGCAACAGTAGATGGGATATGTACAATTAACCCCGGGTTTGACGCGGCAGCCCACGTGCATTTGCGTTCAGCTAGAGGCAGGCTCCGTCAACAAGATCTGATCAGTCAACAAAATAGTGGCCTGGTAAATTTTTCTAAAGATATGGCAAAAGGTACCTATCAGATAAAAATGCAAAAAGGAGAGGAGATGCTATTATATACCGATAAAACGGATTTGAATATTCCTTTAGGACCTGTCGCCTTCAAAAGCCATTCTGCTTTGAATTTCTTTGGCAAAAAGCATTTTAAATAGCCTCCTTATCCATAGCTATGGATATGCCTGGCATTTATTTAGGCCAATTATGGGATATTTTCTGTGCAGGTTACATCAGCTGTAGAGGGGCGCTCTAATCACAGTACAGCTACCTGTAAGTGGCCGTTTACGGATTACGGATTACGGATTACGGAGTAGGGCGGGAAGCGTTGCGGCTGGGTTTTAATCCATTGCGGTTACTGCCTTTGAAGCCTCAATAATAGCTTTATTTATGAACCTGTTCTCTTTTCTTTATTCAATCCTTAAATAGCTGCTATGCTTCCATAGCGGGCATGGTACTCACCTCATATTTTAGGTTCCACTCCTTGATACTTTCTAAAATCGGTAAAAAGGCCAGGCCTTTTTCAGACAACCTATATTCAACCCTTGGCGGAATTTCTTTATAGGCATAACGCTCTAACAGGCCATCCTCTTCCAATTCCTTTAACTGTTCGGTCAATACCTTCCTTGAAATGTGCGGTATAATCGCATCTAATTGACCAAACCGGATGGACCTTGTACCCATTACATTGATAATGATGGGTTTCCATTTATTGCCAATCGTACCAATAGCCCTGGTAAACGGACAATTAGAATTACAAAACCTTTCGTCTCTCATATTTTTAAATTTTGTGGTTACCTATTGGTAACCGGAATAAACTATTATGGTTACAAAGATAAACTATTGATGGTACCTTTGTGTAACCAATTTGATAAAAATCAAAAAATAAAAAAATGAATAAATTAAAAAACAAAGTAGCGGTCATCACTGGGGAAATAGTGGTATCGGCTTAGGTATTGCACAGGAATTTAAAGAAGAAGGCGTTAAAGGCGTTATTGTCGGTAGAAACCAAAATACGCTTGATAGTGCGCTGGCAATGCTTGGCGAAAATTTTATCGGCATTAATGCCGATGTTACCAAACAGGTAGATCTGGAAAGGATATTTAAAGAAACTGAGGCAAAGTTTGGTAAAATAGACATCGTCGTTGCCAATGCAGGTGGTGCGGTGAGCGGTGTGACTTTTGGATCTGTCGCAGATATTGGTGAAGAAGTTTATGACAAGACAATGGATTTAAACCTGAAAAGCGTCTATTTTACGGTCCATCATGCATTGCCACATATGAATGATGGCGCTTCAATTATTCTAATTGGCTCTAATGCAGCACATAGAGCCTATCCTTCCTTTACCTTATATGGCGCAGCCAAAGCTGCGGTCATCCATTTTGCAAAAGGATTTTCTAACGACCTATTAGCGAGAAAGATCAGGGCCAATGTCATCACCCCAGGTACAACCGATACACCTGTCTTTGACAAGTTTGTGCCAGCCGATCAGCTGGCAGCGGTAAAAAAATACTGGGCAGATGTGATGCCCATTGGGAGAATCGGCCAACCATCTGATATTGGCAAAGCAGCTGTTTTCCTGGCCTCTGAAGACGCTGCCTTTATGTTGGGGGCGGAACTGCTTGTAGATGGTGGTTTGACCTATTTGGCTAAGTAATAAGTAGATGCGTAAAAAAAATGATATAAGCTGGCCGCTATGATTGGAGACCAGCTATCATAAAATTAAAAAATAAAAAAACAATAAAATGAGTAATCTAAGCAATAAGGAAAAAAGTTATGCAATTGTCGGTTTTGGCAATTTTGGCCAGGCACTGGCTAGAGTGTTTGCCCGCAAAAATATAGAGGTGACAGTAGCTTCCAGGCGTGAAGTAGAAGTTTTAGCGCCCATCGCCCGGAAAATTGGACCAAGTATCATTGCCAAAAAACTACAGGAGGCAATTCAGGCGGATATTATCTTTTTGGCGGCTCGCTTTGAAGGATTTGAACAGATCGCCAAATTGCTGCCCAACTGGGAAGGAAAGATCATTGTTGATGTAACCAATGCCTACGGCGTGCCCCCTGAAAAAATAGGGGAACAACCCTCTTCCAGTGCTGTGGCCAAGGCTTTCACTGGCGCTCGACTCGTCAAAGGTTTCAACCATTTAGCTTCAGCGGTCTTTGGTGGCGATCCGGCTGTAAACGGCGGTAAAAGAGCCGTGTTTTTGGCAAGTGATGATCAACATGCTGCGGCCGAGATTGCCGAGATTGCCGTAAAACTTGGCTTTGCACCTATTCAGCTAGGAGGACTTGCTGAAGGTGGACTGCTGGTGAATGCCCGCGGCAATACCTGGGGACCACTGATCTTTCAGGATTTGGTAAAGTTCAGTTAAGTAGTTCAGTAAGTAAGTAAGTAAATAAGTAAGGCGCAAATAGCCATTGCAGTCATTTTTTGGGAAATGACCAGAATAAGCGTGGGGATTGTTTTATTTGAAGATTATTATAAATCTGCGCCAGTATGCCAGCAAGTTGTAATAAGAACAATAAGGCATATTAAAAACAAAAATAATGAGTAAATTAGAAAATAAAGTAGCCATAATAACCGGTTCGTCAAAAGGAATCGGTGCTGCTATCGCCATAGGATTTGCCAGGGAAGGTGCAAAAGTGGTGGTCAATTATGCAAACAGTAAAGAAGCAGCAGAAAAAGTGGTAAAAACCATAAAAGATGAGGGAGGTACTGCTATTGCAGTGCGGGGAGATGTGTCCAAAGAGGCCGATGTAATCGGGTTATTTCAGAAAACCAACGTGGCATTTGGGACGCTGGATATTTTAGTCAATAATGCAGCTTTTCAAAGTTTTGCGCCAATCGAAGAGGCAACGGTAGAAAGCTATCATCAGCATTTTGGTGTGAATGTTTTGGGTTCGATACTGTCCATACAGCAGGCACTAAAGCTGTTTGGGGATAAAGGCGGCAATATAATCAATATCAGCTCAGGAGCCAGCAAAATGCCACTATCTTCCGCCTCCTTGTATTCTGCTACCAAAGCAGCTATTGACGCTATAACTATTGCCTTATCCAAGGAGTTGGGTGTTAAAAACATCCGGATTAATTCTATACAGCCCGGTGCTACAAGGACGGAAGGTGCGCAAAGTGCAGGAGTTACAACGGGTAGTGACTATGAGCAAATGTTTATCAATAATACGCCCCTTGGGCGTCTTGGAAAGCCTGAAGATATTGCAAAGGCGGCGGTATTTTTGGCCTCTGATGAAGCTGCCTGGATTACCGGAGAGCAACTTGCTGTCTCAGGAGGCATGTATGGCTTTTAAATTAATTGAGCCATAGTGGCTTCTTTATGGTGACTTTGTCTAGGGGTAAGCCCCGTCAAAAGGACTTAGATTAAATACCAGCGCATTGTTCTGGATAATGCAAAAGCCACCGATAGGGTCTATCGGTGGCTTTTGCATTAGAGACAGTTGCCGACTAAGGCTAAAGAAAGTACTTAAAGATCCAATGCTTGTTCGCCGGCAAATTTTATTGATTATATTGCAGTAACAAATGCAAACAAGATCCGATATAAAGGTTTCAATGTCCCAAACGGATGAGGAGCTACTAGCCGCCTATAAGGCGTCTGGTGAGTTAGAGATCTTGGCTATTTTGTATAAAAGATATATGGGACTAGTATTTGCCGTTTGTTTAAAGTATCTTAAGACGCAACCAGCAAGTGAAGATGCGGTAATGGATATATTTGAGCAATTGATAGACAAAGTGAAACGCTATGATATTGAGCATTTTAGGCCTTGGTTGGGCACCCTTGCCCGCAATCACTGTTTGATGCAACTGCGCAAAAAAAAGGCTATTGATGGTGAAACCCTGCGTCTTGAAGCGGATTTTATGCATTCAGCAAAGTTGTGGCATCCTAATAGTGGCGACTTCGGGGTGGGAGACTTAGCAAAGACAGAGGCCGAAGAAAAGGAATTTATCCTAACCAGTATGGAAAGTTGCCTGGATACCCTGGTGGCGCAGCAGAAAACCTGCGTGTCCTTGTTTTACCTGGAGCAAAAATGCTATAAGGAAGTAGCAGAAATTACCGGTTTTGCAATAGATAAAGTCCGCAGTTATATTCAAAACGGTCGTAGGAACCTTAAAATTTGTATGGAAAAAAAGTCAGTGACCAGTAGAAATTACGATATAAAAACTTTGCAGGATTATCTGGCTGGAAAGCTGGATCCTAAAGCCATGCATGCCCTGGAAAGCCGAGCACTGGAGGATCCAGTGCTCGCAGATGCATTAGAAGGGCTGATGGCCAATCCTTCACTTACGACAGGGAATATTGACAAAGCTATGGATCGTTTGGCCACCAGACTGGATAAGCGAATCAAAGCTGATTTGGAAAATAACGCCTCTACGGCATCCCTTACAAATGAACCGGTTACAAATGAGTCTGATAATAGCGAAACGATACATACCCCTGAAGCTAGTTTATATCAAAAAGCGGACAAGACAAGGATGGTTACAGGACGCACCTGGTGGCGTGTTGCTGCCATTCTCGTAGTATTACTAGTGGGCGCATGGTTTTATTTTGGCATGCAGGGTAAGCATGGCCCCTCTGGTAACAGTGCTGATGAGCAATTTGTCTTAAATGGGGTAGATACTGCTATAAGCAATCAATCGCTTCCTGGCGCCTCCTCAAATGAGATCGCCAGTGCGATAAATAAAGTATTGGCAGATTCAATTGCGGCAATAAATAACGGGCAATCAGCGCCTGATGCGATCACAAAGGCAAGCAAGATCAAAGAGGAGAAGCGGGCAGATACCCAATCAAAGTCTGGTCAGCATAAAATAGCTATGGGTAAAAACACAGTAAAAGTGCCGAAAGGTTTACATCCAATAACGCCCAATGCTGATGTTTCTGTAATAGCTAAACGGGATACCCGAATGCAAAGAGAGATGCTGACTGCTGCTACAATGGTCGCAGAAAACGACTTACCTGCTGAAGATATAATGGATACGGCGGCTACCACAAAGGGGCAAGCCGCAACCGTAGCGCCCGCAGGGAAGGCCTTAGAAGATTTATTATCCCACCAGCCAATATCAAACCAATGCTTGCTGGTAAGGCTGGGAAAACGGATATAAATATTCATGGTGCAGAAGCACATAAGAAAGGCATTTTTTCAGATAGTACTCGTTCGCTAGGCGAGGTCGTAGTCGTTGGCTTTGGTAAACAACGCAAACAGCGCATAACGGGGGCCGCTGAAAGAAGTGTTAACCGGAAGATGAAAAGGATGACAAACAAGGGGATAATGATCAAAGGCAGACAGTCAGATAGTATAACGCCTGATTATCAAACCCAGCCTTTGTTTGTCGTGGATGGCAAGCTTTTGAAAGAGGGGCAATCGTATTCATTAGATCCAAAGGATATCGATAAAGTGACCATCATAAACGCAAAGGACGGCGTGCCTGTTTATGGAAAAAAAGCTAAAAACGGCGTGATCCTTGTCACAACAAAAAAACAGGCGTTACTGGACTTTTTACCTGACAATCGGATTGCAGGAGGAAAATTGCCTAAAAATAAATTGGATACGATTCAAAATAGAAACTTTACCGGCTCATTAGCCGGTAAAGTGCCAGGCATAGTCGTTTTGGAATCCTCTACAAAACTACCGCTACGTCAAGTGCATATTACACGGCTTAGTGGCGATCTGGCACCTGTCAACGGATTTGATGCCCTTAAGAAATATTTAGAAAAGAAACTTGTAAAAGGGATAATAGAACAGGGCCTTATCCATGTGGATACAGCGCGTATTTATTTTCAAGTTTATTTGGAAAATACCTCACAGGGAAAACGCACTAAAGTTACCCATATTACGAGCACCGATAAAGCGGTGGAAGACTGGTTTAGGTTTGCGGCTCAAAAAACAGCTGGCTGGCCCGATTGGCAGGTGGAAAAAGCAAAGACCAGTAAACGTGTAGATGATGTAAATGGTGTAAAAGATTCGGCGAAGATGGAAATTACCTTATTTAAATAGCATAATAGGCAAATATCTTTTGCGCATAGCTTCTGATTTATTAGCTATGCGGCTATGCGCCTTCTTTATCAGGTTTTTGGTTTTCCAAGCCCCGCTTTTCATTTAAGTCCAGGTGCCAGATCTTTTCCGCTCTTCTGCCAATCAGCCAAAAGGAGACGGCCAGCGCAATAAAAAAGATCGCTTTTGGAACACTATCCCAAAAATACTCGAAACATCTGGTATAGATATTCAAAAATAAAAAGGCAATACCAAAACTACGCAGCTGCAATAAATGCTTTTGGCTTCCCAGATAGGTGGCAACCACAGCGGCACCGGTGGAAAGCAGCGCCCAGGGCCAAAAATGCCACTGCGAAGTGGCCGACCAGCGCTCAAAGCTTGCGGTGTTGCCAAAAACAGAACTAGCCCACAGCGCTGTAAATAACAGCAGTAAACTATAAAAATGACTGATCGGGTAGAAGCCCTTCCACCAGGAAAACTTCCTGGTGCGCCAAAATACAGCCATCAGGATAAGGCCAATCAGTATATATCTTACCGGAAAGTTCATGCCAAGAAAATAGGCTTTCCAATGGGTGAGGACCCCGGTAACAACACCCAACCAAACTGTAAAAGAAATTAAAGTAAAAAGCCAGAGCAAGGCATTTTTAAATTTTAGACTTAAGGCCAGGTAGAGTAGGGAAGCAATGAGAAAAACAGTGATATAGTAAATATCACCTGTGCCTGCCATGGCAGCCAGGTTGGCTGCTGTAAAAGCGGTAAAAGTTGCACCCAGCAGGATAAAACCTTCGTTGGTAAATATACGACTGGGTTGTGCCTGCTTGTTTTTCTCGCCAAAATAGTAGAAAACAGCGCTGATAACAGCGCATAATACTGCCAGAATAAAGTTGGGCGCATTGTAAATCCTGTCCACCAGCGACTGGAAAAAACGGATCAGGCCTCTGTCGGCAAAAGTAGCTACGACGCCCGCAACGCCTAGTAATATGGCAATGATAAAACAATACCGAGCCATCATTTTCCAGTCAAAGCTGCGTACCGTGTAGCTGGATTTTAGTTCCTGGGTCTTTTCAGCAGAAAGCAGGCCACTGCTTTCCCAATGGGAGAGCATTTTATGCAGGATTTCTGCCTGGGGACGGTTTAATTGCATAGCTTTTTATATTGCGTTGAACGGCTGTTATTTGCTGCCAGCCGCAGTAATTAAAAATCAATCAATTAATTAATTAATTTCTTCTTCATCTAGTACGAGTACATTGCGGTTAAAACTCTCTTCCAAAGAGATCAGGGTTTCTGTGCGCTCAATGCCCTTTATATTTTGGAGCTCATCATGCAAAACATGCTTTAATTGCTGTATATCCTTACAGATGATTTCCGCGAACATGCTATAAGTGCCTGTTGTATAATTGAGTCGGACGATTTCAGGGATTTTTTTGAGTTCCTGCGCCACTTCTTCATACATTGAGCTCTTTTGCAGATATATACCCACAAATGTAATCACATCAAAACCCAGGGCCTTGGTATTGATATTAAGGCGCGAGCCGGTTACAATACCATATTCGTAAAGCTTCTTTATCCTTACATGAATAGTGCCACCCGACACAAATAGCTTTTTACCCAGATCCGCATAGGAAATTTCTGCATTTTCCATCATGACCTGGATAATTTGGTAGTCTAATTTGTCTAAATTTAATTTATGGCTCATTTTATTGCTGATTTTGATTAATATTCAAATATACTAATTCAATTTTAAATTATATCTAAACTTTTAAAATTTTTGTTGAATAATTTGAAAGGAATTGCCCCATGCCTTATCTTTGCACTATCAACGACGAAAAAAGGTGAAACAAGTAACCGAAATAGTCGGAAGATCTTAAACATTGTGGGGTGATGAAATTTTTGGCAGACATGCCCTCTCGTCTCGAGGGTGGGGAGTCCAGGATAAACTTAGTATAGAGCCTTTCGAAAGGAAGACCGGGGTTGACCACCGGAATTTGTACTTAAGCCAACTGCCCCGTGTAGGTTCGATCCCTACCCCTACAGCAAGCTTTAAAACTTAAATAAAAAGCAGTGATCGTAATGAATCAATTCATGACAATCGCTGCTTTTTGATTTATACGGCTGTTTTCATCTTCTGCAGATCAATAGGCTGGGCAGTTGCTACCAGTTGAGCGCTAATAATAGCCAGGTGCTCCTTTATTAATTTATTTATTATTCGCTGCGCAGGCTGTCCACCGGGTTTGCATGCGCTGCTTTAAGCGTCTGGTACCCCACTGTTACAATTGCAATGATCACGCAAATACAACCTGCAATTAAAAACACCCACCATTGTATGTTTATTCTGTACGCATAGCCGCCCAGCCACTTTTGCATCAGATAAAAACAAAGCGGCGTTGCAATGACAATGGCAATAATAATCAGCATTGCAAATTCCTTGAGTAAGATATTAAGGATGGAACGCAGCCTGGCCCCCAGGATTTTGCGGATTCCGATTTCCTTGGTCCGCTGGTTAGCCGTGGAAATAACCAATCCAAGTAATCCCAAGCAGGATATAAAAATGGCGATAAAAGAAAAATAACCTGATAATCTGCTTAACAGCTGCTCTTTCTGGTACATCCTATTGAAATCATCATCAGAGAAGGTATAAGTAAATTCAGCGCCCCCCGTCAGATTCTTATATATGCTTTCCAGGCCGGTTAAAACCGCCTTTGTTTTAGAAGGCTCTGCCCGGATCAGGATATTTCCCCAATCCTTGTCTTCACCGTAATAAAAATAATGGGTTTAATGGGGTCGTGCAGGGAAGAAAAGTGAAAATCCTTTAGCACACCAATGATAGTTCCCTGGTGTCCCCAATAATTTATTGGCTGACCAACTGCCTTTTCCAGCCCCATTACTTTTGAGCGGCCTCATTAATTAGGTATCCGACTGTGTCTGAAGGATAGGCCTTTGAAAAGTCCCTGCCTGCCTTTAAATGAAGTTTGAGGGTTTTACAAAATCATAGCCAATGGCTGAATTATTGAACAATATTTTATCATTGGGATTTTTCCCTGGCCAGACAACTCCAAAGGTCATACTTCCCACAGAAGTCGGATTTTCACCCATTTTTGAAATGGACTGGACACCATTGATTTGCAAAGCTTTATTTTTAAATACCTCATATTTATGGGCGATATTGGAAGTTACTGGCAACTCAATAAGGTTATTGCGGTCAAAGCCTAAATCCAGATGATGAATGTAGCGAATTTGTTGAAAGATAATCAGCGTCCCTGCAATCAGAAAATTAGCCAGGACAAACTGAAAAACGACCAAACCTTTTCTAAATAGCAGTGAGCTTTTATTCACTGTTAGTGTTTTCTGCAAAAAGGATATGGGTTTGATGGAAGTTGTCATAATGGCCGGATAGAGGCCTGCCGCCAGTGTCGTAACGAATACCAATACGATTAATTTTATCCAGAAAATGGGATCTTTTACTGGAAGATAACTATGACTACCAGTGAGTTGATTGAATCCCGGAAGGAGTGCCGCAACAGCGATCAATGCAATAATGGCAGCCAGCAGTGAAAGGATAAAGGCCTCTGTCAGATAATTGAGTATCAGAGCACGCCGGCTAGCGCCGATTATTTTTCTCACAGCAGTCGCTTTAAAGCGGTTCATCGCTCTGGCTGTAGATAGATTGACAAAATTTATGCTGGCTATAACCATGATAAAAATGGCAATGAGCCTAAATAGATGTACGTACTGGATTTTGCCCCCTGAAATCTTTCCGTTTTCAAATTTGTCGTGTAAATAACTGTCACCAAACCTTTGCATGCCCAGCGTAATACTATAGTGTTTGTCTGGCTTTACATAGCTGTCTACAAAATGTTTGATCTTTTTGCGGTTAGTTTGGGATCTGCAGTTTTTTTAAGTAACACCAGGGTATTGGTCCCTACATTACCCCAATCTTTTGCCCAGTCATTTTCCTGTAGAAAAGTCGCCCAGTTAATAATACAATCAAACCTTTGGGAGGCTTCTTTAGGCAAGTTTTTGAATACGCCTGTAATTTTTAAATCCTTTTTGCCGTCGTAATTAATTACCTGACCTAAGGCTTTCTTTGCATCACCAAATACTGCCCTGGCCATATCCTCAGAGATACATATACTTTCTGCTGAACTTAATACCGCATTAGGATTGCCAGTGACCAGTGGATAACGTAAGATTTTTAGGTAGTTGCTGTCGGCATAGATGGTCTCAAATTGGTATTGCTTATGGTTGAGCTCAAAAGTTGCTTTATCGGGCTCATCTTTAAGCCAGGCCACGCTCGACGCTTCCTGGATTTCCGGGATCTTGTCTTTTAGTGGCCCGGCCAGTATACCCTGGGTCCGATAGCTGGAATTAATAGCGCCCTCCACGTGCATATTCTCATATACAATAAAGAGATTGTCGCCGTTTTCATGGAAATTGTCGATACTGTTTTGTTCCCGGATCCAAAGCAGGATGGTTATACTGCAGATCAAGGCAAGGGTTAACCCAAACAAATTCAATAAGGAAAATGTCCGATCTTTTTTCAGGTTTCTGAAAGCCGTTTTCAGGTTATTATTTTCCATGGAACATGGTAATTGTATTGAACAAACACCAATAGAAATAATGCCAAAAAACAATGTACTGGTTTATATATAAATATATATACGTTATATTTATTGTGTGTTCGATTCTGGGACAGTACTGTTCGCTTTTGATGCTTGTTTATGGAAGTCTAATCTGAAAAGTGAAGATTGATACGGTTGCATCTATTATGGGACGCTAGCCTTTTTAATTTGCTTAATTTAAAACCTGATCCACTATTTTTAAACTTATATTCCTATTTCCAAAGCTATGTACTTTGCGCTTCGGTTTTTCCCTATCTGGTGGCCAGGCCTCTGACCATTTTACGGTTCAGTGATGAGCAAACTACAAATCCTGCAAAAACAATGACTGTGGTAAAACTAAACATGTATTCAATACCGAAGGATTCAATCAGGCCACCAATAAGTGGCCCTGTGATGCCTAGTGAAATGTCTATAAACAATCCGTAGGCCGCCAGGGCGGATCCACTGCGATCAGCAGCAAATAGTTTTACGGCCTCAACTCCCAAAGAAGGAAACATCAGTGAAAAGCCAAAGCCAGTGACCGCAGCCCTGCCAGTGCAAAATAGGGTTGCTGGAATAGCGCCAGGATTAAAAGACCGATCGTTTCACAGGCCAGGCAGGCCATGGCGACCTTAACACCGCCATAATCATTAATGGCATTGGAAAAGAACATCCTGCCTATTATAAACAGTACACTAAAGACGCTCAAACAAAGCGCGGCATGCTCCCAGTGAAAATGATCATAATATAGCGTGATAAAGTTGGAAATCGTACCAAAACCCAGACCGGCCAGCATCAGACAAATACCATAAGGAGCAACTTTGATCAGTACCGTGATAAAATTAATTTGACCTTCTGCTGTAGCTGCCGACGGTGGTGCAATCACATTGGGTTTTCTACTGGCCAGAAAATAGCCCAGTGCCCCTAAAGCCAGCGTTAGAAAGGCAATCGCATACATACCGATATGTTGGTCTAAAAATACGCCCAGCGTGGCGCCCAGTGCCAGGCCGCCATAAGATGCAATACCATTATAAGAAATCACCGTAGCGGTCTGTTTTTCTCCTGCAACAAGCATCGCCCAGTTAATAGGGAGGCCCCGATAAAGCCTTCGCCGCAACCGGTGACCAGTCGGGCGATAATCAGAATCAGCAGGCTGAAAAAAGCCTGACTGCGCGAAAGATAGGTTAGATATAATAAAACACCGCTTAATGCCAGGCAGCCCATGCTGATATAGACGGAAAGCCGGGGTCCATATTTATCAATCAATGTACCGGACCAGCCTCTGGTTAAAAAGGTGGCAACATATTGCAGACTGATGACGATGCCAGCCATAAGGGTAGAATAGCCCAGGGTTTTGTAATAAAGATGGGTAAAATAGCTAAGGGTAAACCAATACACAGGTAACCAAAAAGGTAAATAGCACATAACTGGCTATCGTGATTTTGGTGGAAATTTTGTTACTGTATGGTATACTTTTTAAGCGAGACATTTTCACTGTGTTTTGCCGCGCAAAGTTAGGCCAATAATTTTCCATCACCGCATAGTGAACATTGTTATGTGAGAATTAGGTAAAACTTTACAGTAAAAGGAGAATTTGTGAAAACGGCAACGAAGCCATTAACGAAAAGGGTAGGATCACGCAGCGGCATTTTAAAAATATTAGATAATCTCTAAAGCGTTTTGGATTAGTGGTGCTTAATTAGTATAAATTCAATAAAAACAATTAAAAATTAAATAGAATCTATTATTTTAAAATATTTATTAGAAAATGATGAAAGATTAGATTGTTTTTCTATCTTTGCACTATCAACGACAAAAAAAGGTGAAACAAGTAACCGAAAATAGTCGGAAGATCTTAAACATTGTGGGGTGATGAAATTTTGGCAGACATGCCCTCTCGTCTCGAGGGTGGGGAGTCCAGGATAAACTTAGTATAGAGCCTTTCGAAAGGAAGACCGGGGTTGACCACCGGAATTTGTACTTAAGCCAACTGCCCGTGTAGGTTCGATCCCTACCCTACAGCCAGTAAACATAAATCCTGTTATTGATTGAAAAGATTGATAGCAGGATTTTTTTGCCCAAAATCAGCAACTGCAAATCCAAAATATTGACATATAGGCCAAAGACATTTAGGCAAAATCAAATAGCCCCTGATCGTTTTATACGATCAGGGGCTATTTGATTTATAACTGCCAAAAAGAATTCAGCTTACTTTTTAGAATAACGGTGTGCCCGTCATTTCTTTAGGAAGCGCAATATCCATGGATTTTAAGATAGACGGCGCAATATCACCCAGTTTGCCTTCTTTTAAAGTTCCTTTAAAGTCATTGGATATTAAAATAAGGGAACCAGATTGACTGAGTGCTGCGTATTGGGGTGCCATCCGGATTTACCATATTATCTGCATTACCATGATCGGCTGTAAGGAAGATATTGTAGCCATGTTCTAAGGCCAGGGGCACAATCTGGGATACACAATGATCTACGGTTTCTGCTGCTTTAATAACAGCAGAGAATACACCGGTATGGCCAACCATATCTGTATTGGCAAAGTTCAGGCAGATAAAATCCGCTGTTTCCTGTTCTATTTCCGGTAGAATCTTGGCAGTGATATCATTTGCAGACATTTCCGGTTGCAAATCATAAGTGGCTACTTTAGGAGAGGCCGCCATCAGGCGTTTTTCTCCTTCAAATTCTTTCTCACGCCCACCACTGAAGAAAAAGGTGACGTGTGGATATTTTCGGTTTCAGCAATACGGATTTGCTTTTTACCATTGGAAGCCAAAACCTCTCCGATGGTATTATTCAGGTCTTCATTTTGGAAGATAATATGAACGCCTTTGAAATCCTTATTATACTGCGTCATGGTCGTATAATCAATATCCAGCTTTTTCATACCAAAATCAGGGAAATCTTCCTGGGTCAGGACTTGAGTGATTTCACGGCAACGATCCGTCCTGAAATTAAAACAGATCGCTACGTCACCGTCACTGATTTTACTATCTGGATTATCCTGAAGCTGCTGATTGATAATAGGCTTGATAAATTCATCGGTCACTTCGTTTTGGTAGGAAGCGTCTATGGCGGCAACCAGATCTGTGGCTAACTCGCCCGTGCCATGAACGATTGCATCATAGGCTAACTTAACTCTTTCCCAACGTTTATCTCTGTCCATGGCATAATACCTGCCGGTAATGGAGGCAATCTGCCCTACGCCAGTACCCGCTAAATGGGCCAGTAAATCCTGGATGAAGCCTTTGCCACTATGGGGATCACAATCCCTGCCATCGGTAAAGGCATGGATAAATACATTTTTAAAATCCTCCTGCTTACAGACATCAATGATGGCTTTAAGGTGGTTGATATGACTATGGACACCGCCATTACTTACCAGACCTAACAAATGCAGCGGTTTCTGTGTTGATTTTGCCTTTTGGATGGCAGCTAAAAGCGTCGGGTTCTTATGAAACTCATTTTCCCGAATCGCGACATTGATCCGTTGTAGTTCTTGGTAGACGATTCTTCCAGCCCCTAGGTTTAGGTGTCCAACCTCACTATTGCCCATCTGACCATCAGGCAATCCGACAGATTCGCCATAGGTAACCAGCGTCGTATGCGGATATTTGTCATATAATGCGTCTACAAAAGGTGTATTTGCCGCCTGAATGGCATCAATTTGTTTGCTTTTTCCCAGTCCCCATCCATCCATGATGAGCAGAATGGCTTTTTTTGCTTGCATGCAATTTTGTTTTAATATTTTCAGCTATATTTGCGTTCCAAAGCAGTAAAATTAAAGAATTTAAACCTTTCCAGCGTTAGTTACTCTAACTGTTACAAGTTTTTAAGGCATGGAAATCCTTAGGTTTGAAAGAGATGCATTTTGGCGCACTCTTTGCACCTAGGATGTTAGTTTACAAAACAAATGAAGATGAAAAGAATTTTAGCGATTTTGACTTGTGTATTATTATTTGCTTCATTTACGGCATTTTCCACCAATTCTTCAGAAATTGTCGATGCATTGAAGGCTAATAATGCCACTCAGGTCAGTAAATATTTTGACAGTGCGGTTGATTTTAAGCTTCCTGGCAAGGATGAAGTGAAAAATGTCAGTAAAAACCAGGCTACCCAGATCTTAAAAAGCTTTTATTCCGAACAGGATATTAAAAGCTTCGAGTTAACCTCTAAAAGGGAAATGGCGGGACTGGTTATCTTACCGGCAAACTTAAGGCCTCATCCAGAAGCTATAATATTACCATTATGCTCAAGACCAGTGGATCAACAACTTCCATTGTCACTGTTCGAATCAATTAATCGCATGTAACATTACCTAATTTTAGTGTAGATAGCGGTAGAAATCAATTCTATCGCTATTTTTGTTGCTATAGGAATAAGAACGAACCGGAATATAAATAATATAACCTAACATAAATCTATTGCTTTTATGTCAATAGCTGAACTTTACGAGATTTATAAAAAATACCCCTCTGTAAAAACGGATAGCCGAAATATACAGCCTGGTGATTTGTTTTTTGCCTTAAAAGGCCCCAATTTTAATGGTAATCTTTATGCAGCCCAGGCAATAAGTGATGGCGCTGTCTATGCGATTATTGATGAACCGCTAAAGCAGGATAATGAACGCTTTATCCAGGTGCCAGATGTACTCAGCTGTTTGCAACAACTAGCGCATTACCACCGCAGGACTTTTGATATACCCTTTATTGCCATTACGGGCAGCAATGGTAAAACGACCACTAAGGAACTAATCCATACTGTTTTAAGCACTTCATATACAACCTATACCACGAAAGGGAACCTTAATAATCATATTGGCATACCGCTAACCATTCTGTCGGTAAAAAGAGATGCAGAGGTGGCAGTTATAGAAATGGGTGCCAATCATTTAAAAGAAATTGCCGGTTATTGTATCTATACGCAGCCCACCATCGGTATTATTACCAATTGTGGTAAAGCCCACCTGGAAGGGTTTGGAAGTGAGGCCGGGGTACGCAAGGGTAAAGGCGAACTCTTTGACTACTTGCGGGCAAATAATGGAACTTGCTTTGCCTTTGCCGATTATCCTTATTTTACAGATATGACCCAAGGTATCGATCGTAAGTATTGGTACAGCGGTAATGTCAATTCCAATAAAACGCCGCTGATTGCGGCTGGAAGTATTGAAAAAAGCGATCCATTTTTGATCATTAAATTACAGGCACATCATAAGGCAGACAGATTGATTAATACACAGCTCGTGGGCGCCTATAACTTACCTAATGTACTCTGTGCGGTGGCCATAGGCCGTTATTTTGATATATCGGATGAAGCTATTGAAAGAGCCATTGCTGCCTATGCGCCTTCAAACAGCCGTTCTCAATTGATCCATCAAGGCAGCAATCAGATCATACTTGACGCTTATAATGCAAATCCTTCCAGTATGCAAGCGGCCATTGAGAACTTTAGTAGGATGCAGGCAGATCATAAAGTGTTGATCCTGGGCGGTATGAAAGAGCTCGGTCAGGATAGTGAAGCCGAACATAGAAAATTGATTAGTCAGATTAAACAAATCGGCGGCTGGCAAGAAGTGCTCCTGATTGGGCCTGAATTTGAAGCGTTGGCATCTAATTATCTTTGGTTTTTGGATCAAAAGGCGGCCGCAGCGGCCATTGAAAAGATGCACATAGAAAAAAGTTATATTCTGGTCAAAGGTTCCAGAAGCAACGGGCTTGAAAAATTGGTGGCGTATTTATAAGAAAAAGAAAATCGCCTGTTGTTTGCACCGGAAAATTTTCCGCAAACGATTTAACAGCAATTTTATGGCCAACTTGACTACCTTTATTTAAAATAAATAAGTATATCGTTATGAATGAAGCATTTGTACAGCGCATTGGTCAGGAGCTGTCTGAGTTAGAAGCTGCCGGACTGTTTAAAAATGAAAGAAGTATTGAAAGCCCTCAAGGACCGGAAATCCAGGTTGGTGGTAAAACCGTACTTAATTTCTGTGCCAATAACTATCTGGGACTTTCTTCTCATCCTGCCGTACTGGAAGCTGCCAAAGCGACCATTGATAAAAGGGGCTATGGTATGAGTAGTGTACGATTTATCTGTGGAACGCAGGATATTCATAAAGAACTGGAAGCCAAGATCTCTAAGTTTTTGGGTACAGAAGATACGATCTTATATGCAGCAGCCTTTGATGCCAATGGTGGTGTATTTGAACCCTTGTTTGGCGCTGAGGATGCCATTATCAGCGATGCGCTCAATCATGCCTCTATTATTGACGGAGTAAGGCTCTGTAAAGCAGCCCGTTACCGTTATAACCACAATGATATGGAAGACCTGGAGGCAAAATTAAAAGAAGCCAGTGGTCACCGTAGCCGCATTATTGTAACAGATGGTTCCTTCTCTATGGATGGCACCATTGCGCAGTTAGATAAAATTGTGGCTCTGGCAGAAAAGTATGACGCTATTGTGATGAGTGATGAGAGTCATTCTACAGGTTTTATCGGTAAAACCGGCAGAGGTACCCATGAATACAGAGATGTGATGGGTAAGGTGGATATTATTACGGGCACCTTAGGCAAGGCCTTAGGTGGTGCTAGTGGTGGATTTACCTCCGGCAGAAAAGAAATTATTGAACTGCTGCGCCAGCGCAGCAGGCCCTATTTGTTTTCCAATACCTTAGCTCCCAGTATTGTAGGTGCATCCATCGCCATATTGGATATGCTCAGCGAAACAACCAACCTACGAGATAAGTTAGAATCCAATACCCGTTATTTTAGAGAAAAAATGACTAGTGCCGGTTTTGATATTAAACCTGGCATTCACCCGATTGTGCCAGTGATGCTTTATGATGCTGTGATCGCCCAAAAATTTGCGGCAGCTTTGCAAGAGGAAGGCATATATGTAACCGGCTTTTTCTTTCCGGTTGTACCAAAGGGACAGGCAAGAATCAGGGTACAGTTAAGTGCCGCCCATGAGACGAAACATTTAGATCAGGCCATCGCTGCCTTTGTCAAGGTGGGCAAGGATTTGGGTGTACTTAAGTCTTAATATTTTTAACATTTTCGGCGGGCAGGAAAAGAAAAAATTAAAGCAGCGAACAATTTTTGGTTTACTGCTTATTTTGGTTAACTTTGCATTCCAAAATATTTTTTTAACCAAATCCTTTAGCCTTTAAATTTCTATTTAATATGGCAGTGAAAATTAGATTACAAAGACACGGGAGCAAGAAACGTCCGTTTTATTTTATCGTAGTAGCAGACGCCCGCTCTCCCAGAGATGGTAAGTTCATTCAGAAGCTGGGAACTTACAATCCGCTAACCGTTCCGGCAACCATTCAATTAGATCGTCAAAAATCTTTAGAATGGTTACACAAAGGTGCTCAGCCTACAGACACAGTACGTCAGATTTTATCTTTCAAAGGTGTTTTATACCTGAAACACTTATTAAGAGGTGTAAAATTGGGTCTGTTTGATGAAGCAGCTGCCATGCAGAAATTCCAGGAATGGTATTCAGATCATGAAGCCAACGTACAGAAACGTACTGAGGAACATAAAAAGCAGCAGCGTGCAAATCGTCAGCGTCCGGTTGTTAAAAAAGCAACTCCAGCTGAAACCAAGGCTCCTGAGGCTCCGGCTGAAGAAGCTAAGGCTGAAGGATCTGAGCCGGCATAAGCTAAAGCTTTAATTCGCATGTAATTAGTGGCAGGCTGTCAGAATGTAAGTTTTGACAGCCTGCTTTTTTTTAATGTATATTGAGGATAAATTAGATAAGTCGACGATTATATGGCAACAGAATATATTCAGATAGGAAAGTTAGTCGCCACGCATGGCATAAAAGGGGAAATGGTACTTGAGCATGCTGTTGGAGAAAAACTTAAAACGGGTGCGCTAGACCAAATAAAGGTGATTTTTATTGAGCCGGTTAAAGGCGCGTATATCCCTTATTTTGTAGAGAAGATAACGACGAAGCATACAGGTGAATGGTTGGTAAAACTAGAAGATACAAATACCAAGGAAGCTGCCAAACTCCTGACACGCAAGAACGTGTGGCTGGAAAGAGCCGTATTTGACCAACTGGTTGATGGATTTCAGCCGGTATCCTTAATTGGTTATATGGTTATAAATAATGGTGAAGCCTTATCTGAAGTCCAGGAAGTTATTGAACAGCCTCATCAGATCTTGCTCAAAATTACATTTAAAGAAAAAGAAGTATTGATTCCTCTGCACAGTGAGACCCTAAAAAAAGTGGATCCTGCAACCCGCAAATTGCATGTTGAGCTGCCTGATGGACTCCTGGAAATTTATCTGGAAGATTGATTATTAATTACTACCGAATGTTTGTAAGAAAATTCTTGGTAGTTTAAGTTGGTTGTCGTAACTTAACCTTGGTTAAAACAAAGGAAAATTGGTATGTAACCTTTGTGTTTTGGTTTAAAAATGACGACTTATGGATACCACGCAACAATTCGATCAAAGTGTTCCTGAGCAGCATGCGGCTCAGGTTGAACAAAAGGCTGCCACTAGCTTAAAAGACCATCCAGGAGTTTATATACCACCACCACTGTTTTATATTGCATTTTTTTATTTCTCCGTTTTGCTGGAACATGATTTTCCACTGGGTGTTGACTTTCTAAGAAGGCACAATCAGCAGTTTATTGGCTGGGTATTGCTTTTTATCGGAGCGGGTATTGGGTTAATCACGTTAATCCAGTTTATTATCAGTCGTAATTCCATTGTTACCATTAAATCTGCACATTCCCTACAAACCAAAGGTGTCTATAAGTATTCACGTAACCCTCTGTATGTAAGTCTGTTCTTTTTATATTTTGGCGCTGTAATTTTCTGGGGTAATTGGTGGAGTATTATTATTGCGCCTTTCCTGGTCATGGTTATGAAACTCTATGTGATTAAAAGAGAGGAGAAGTATTTGAAACGCCGCTTCGGCAAAGCTTATAAAAACTATAAGAAATCGGTCCGCCGATGGTTCTGATAATGATTTTGATTTGGTAGTTTTCTTTTTTTCATTTTTTTAGATTTAAAATTGGAGGTAAGTCCTTTACATAAATGTGAAGGGCTTATCTTTTTTAGTGTGTTTGCCACAAAATGACCCCGTGTTTATAAGCGCCGGTTAACTTCAGTCTTATCTCATTTTTCACGTTGGTGGTGTTTGTCCATTCTTATTTCAAAAGTTATTATTAGCCTGATAAGATGGAATGCATATTTGTTAAATATAATGGAAGCAATCAGTCCAAAAAGTAATTTTTAAAAGAAAGTGAAAATAGAGTCAACTATTTAAAAAAAATAAAACTAACTTTTGAAAAGGTTTTCAAATGAAAAATAGAATTATATTTTAATTAGTTACAATAATTTGATGGTTTATTTTTTTTTATTTATCATAATGATTTCATAAAAAAAGTTGAAATAATCAATGAAATTTAAATTTCTTATACTTACTTTTGGTTTATTATAATAAATAAGTTGGACTTAATAATTTAACGATTAACAATAAATTAAATTAATCCTAAGAGAGTTTAACATTATCCATTAGGTTCGCATTAAACTTCTTCAACCAGAAATTAAATAATAGCATTTATGAAAAAGCAATTTGACCTATTATTCAAGACAGCTTTGTTGGTTATTCTCATTTTGTTTGTACAAAGTTCTATGTACGCGCAGAATGGAACTATTTCAGGAGTTGTCAGTGATTCATCTGGCGCACCGTTACCGGGCGTAACGGTTGGCGCTAAACAAAGTAATACCCATGACATAACCAACAATGATGGTTCATTTTCCTTGAAGGCCCAAGTAGGAGAAATTTTGACATTTTCCTATATAGGCTACACTCCGCAGGAAGTGGCAGCCGCCGCAGGCGTTATGAAGATCGTGCTGGTGCCCAGTCATGCGACGGTCGCTGCGGGGATGTCGTCGTTACCGCATATGGGATAAAAAAGGAAAACAAAAATCTGGGTTATGCCGTTACAACAGTAGCAGGGGATGACATTACCAGAACCAATTCCATCAATCCCATTGCTGCCTTGCAAGGTAAGGTCGCCGGGCTTCAGATTAACGTCATGAATTCAGCTGGCGTTCAGACTTCACCTTATATTCAGCTTAGAGGCGCAAAAGTAGTAGGTGGCAACAATCAGCCCATCTTTGTAGTGGACGGCAATATTTTACAAAATAACATATCAGGTCCGGATGCAGCCGATCAGGGATCCCAATTATTAAACCTGAATCCAGATGATTATGCATCCATAACGGTACTGAAGGGGCTGCTGCTACCGCCATTTATGGATCACGTGGCTTAAACGGAGCAATTGTCATTACCACTAAATCCGGTAAATCAGGAAAAGGTATTGGCGTGGAGTATTCAAGCACTTATCAAACCACTGTAGCTTATGCGCCATTTATGGAATTGCAAAATGAATATGGCCAGGGGTTCTATTATAGGGAAGGTGCCTTTTACCCGGATGGAACCCAGGACAGGACGGTTACCAACTGGGGACCAAAATTTGACGGGACCTTGCATCCTGCTCCATGGAATCCTGATACGCTTGTGCCCTATATCGCAAAGCCTGATAACTGGAAAACTTTCTATAATAATGGACGTTATGTGAATAATAATATAACCTTGAGCGGAGGCTCTGAGAAGGCAAATTATCGGATTTCCTATTCAAATACAGAAGATAAAGGAGTTTTACCTAATAACAAATTAAAAAGAAATGCAGTAGACATGAAATTTTCAGGAGAGATGAATAAGGTCTTTTCTGTTGATATGGGCGTGAATTATGCAAATACGAAGGTTTATAACGTATGGAATCAAAGCCGATATTTTTGGACAGGCGGGCAGAATCTAGGGTTCAATGTTTATTATGTTCCCAGGAATACAGATTTTGAACAGTGGCATAATACCTACCGAAATCCGGATAACTCCACCAAACCACAGCCTTTTACGATCGGATCTGGACAGGGAAATGCCATTGTTGGAGGCTTCTCGGCTATGGACAAGAACAATAGGGTGAACACGCAAAATTCCTTACTTGCATATTTACAGTTAAATGCCAAAGTAACGCCCTGGCTGGATTTAAGTGCCAAAGGCAATATAAATTATTACAATCAACAATTTGAAGAAAAGGATTACGGTAACGGTAAAGATAATTCTGGCGGCTATTATGGGACAGGGGGTAGCTATACGACCAACTATGATGTACTGTTTATGGCACATGCTACTAAAAAAGTCAATGACTTTAATTTTGATCTGAGACTTCTCAATGAATATTACGGAAATCTGAAAGGAGAAACTTATGGTGCACATACCAATGGTGGCTTAAAAGTGCCTAACCAATTCTTTCTTGGCAATTCTGTCCAGGATTTAGGTACGACCAGTTCTATAAATTACGGGATCAGTTACCCTTCTTTAGGTACGGTCAGTATTGCCGGAGATTTTAATATCAATTACAAAGATTATCTGAATCTGGAAATTACCGGAAGAAATGACTGGTTATCTACATTGACCTATCCGGTTAACGTTCCGGGGATGAATAATTATAGTATTTTTTATCCCTCCTTCAACCTTTCCTATGCATTTTCTGATCATTTGCGCAGCAAGCTTCCAGAGTGGCTGACATTTGGGAAACTTAGGGCTTCATTAGCCTATGTCGGCAATGATGGTGTTGCAGGTGCCTATTCTACAGGAGCCGGTTATGGCCCGGGCGTTTTGGTAAATATAAACGGTCAATCTGTTCCTACTGCTTCCATATTAAATGGAAATGTAAAACCGAACTATGATCTGAGACCGCAAAAACAACGTTCTATTGAACTGGGGACCAACCTGGCATTTTTCAAGAATTTATTTGATATTGATTTTGCCTGGTATAAGACCAATACCTTTAATCAGTTATTGCATTTACCGGGAGTTCCAGAAACTGGATACAATACACTTTATATTAATGCCGGAAACATACAAAATACAGGTTATGAACTCCTGTTGAATGTAAATCCGATACGTAGTAAAGACTGGGGACTGACCATGTCGGTCAATATCGGTCATAATGCGGGCAAAGTCGTTAACTTCTATCATTCTAATAGTGGTGATATTACGGACTGGACAATAGCCGGAAACTATGAGGGCGTGGAAACGCATGCATATGAAGGTGGTGCTTTTGGTGTTTTGGTTTCCAGAGGAAGCAATTTTTACTTGATCCTAAAACAGGGTTTCCTATCATTAAAAACAACGGTCGGGTAACAGATACTTCCGCTGCCCACAGAATGGATTTTCAGGACTATGCATATGAATATAAATCAGATGGTCCTGATACACTGGGCAAAATAGAACCTAAATTAACAGGTGGCTTTTCTTTTAATCTCAGGTATAAAAACTTTAGCCTCTTTGCTCAGATGGATGGTCGCTGGGGCGGTTATATCTATTCTGAATCCTGGACCTATGCAATGGGTAATGGCACCCCGCTGGCATCCCTGCAATATAGGGATCAGGCACATGGTGGTTCCCTACGTACAGATGTATATGGCAACCAGGTTTATAACGGGGCCGTACCGGACGCCGTTTTTGCTGCGGGAGAAAAGGGCAATACCCCAACTGGGCAAAATGTAGATATAGGAGGCATGACGTTTAAAGAGGCTTATAACAAAGGATATGTAGCATCTTGGTATGCACCCGCCTACTATGATGGAGGTAATAGTGCAGGTACTTATGATTGGGAGAATGGAATTAACTGGAATGGTGCCATTGCCGAAGAGAGCTGGCTGATGCTTCGGGAAATAACGCTAGGGTATAACGTTCCGGCCAAGATTTTAAGAAAGACCCATGTTTTTCAGGATGCCAAAATCAGCTTTTCAGCAAGAAATATTGGCTATTTATATAATTCCCTTCCTGGAAAACAAAATCCGGGCAGTATACAGAGCAACGATCCATTTAATCCATGGATCACTGGTGGAGCTCCCTTTACAAGAACATTCGCTGTACGTCTAGACCTGAAGTTTTAACTTATTAAATTGATATCAAAATGAAATCGACAAGAAAATATTTGACTGGATGTCTGTTAACTGCGGCTATTGCCTTATTTGCGCAGTCTTGTCAAAAACATCTAACGTCATTAAATACGAACCCGAATTCCTTACCTGATACCAGGCCGGAATATCTATTCACAAACTATACCGCTAATTTTAATTTATCGGGCCGATCTGATCTTATCAATAGATATACTTATTTACAGTATATGCAGTATATCGTACCAGATGGAGGCGCAAATGCCGATACCTATTGGAAGCCTGGTCAGACGACAGGTGGTCCGGTGCCTCCCTTTGCTTATTATAATACCTTTTTTAATACCATCGGGTTTGGTATGCAGCGCACTATAGAAAAAATAGATGCCATGTCAGCTGATCAAAAAGATACTTATGATAACCTAAAGGCTATTTGTGAGATCGTAAAGACCTATGAAGCGTGGCGTGTTTCCGATGCGGTAGGAGCGATTCCATATAATCAGGCTTTCGATGATGTGCAGTACCCGTTGCCAGCTTATGATTTTGAGCAGACACTTTATAAATCTTTTGACTCGACTTTAAAGGTAGCCGCTACCATCTTAAAGGCGGATAAACCAGGTCAAGTTGACCTGGGGCAACAAGACTTTTTCTATGGGGGCAATATTCAGCATTGGCAAAATTTCGCTAATACGTTACGTATAAAAATCGCCCAGCGATACGAAAAGCGGGACGCAGCAAATTTGGCAGCTGTCCTAAATGACATTCATGCTAATTTTGCTGATTCTATTATCTCAAGCAATGACGGCTCATTTGGTTACACACAGCCAAGAGGATGGGATAGTAATGTTGATGATATTAATAATTTGTTTATCAATTATAATGCGTCTTATGCATTTGTTGAATTTTTGAAATCCACAAAGGATCCTCGTTTGCCTTTAATGGTTCGCCAAAACGACTGGGGGGATAATGCCGTTAAATACACCAGGGTCAAACAAAATGGTACTGCAAGCTCCATCGCTACCGTGGATTCAGTCTCGCAGAATGATCCGTCCAGGTATTTTGGTGGGCATGCTTTTCCAGCTGCTAATGCCAATACCGCATTTGGATGGACAGGGCTACCCAGAAGCCACACATTTTCCCTTACAACTGCGGTAAATGGAAGTACCACAACAACGCTGGATTACTTAAGCAGAATTCAGACAAGGATATTTTTGAAAAATGGTGGTTTTGGCGGATTTAATAACCAACCTGGAGATGTCATTCATACTGATGAAACATATAACCAGGCTTCCGATGATATATTTATGAGACCGCTGTTCCTAACGTATGCAGAAACCTGTTTTATGATGGCTGAGATTGCTGCAAAGGGAGGTAATGGACTGGGTTCCACTGCAGCTGAGTGGTATAATAAGGGTGTAAAAGCATCTTTCGATGAGTATAAAACGGTGGGCGTGCAGACCGCAGTGCCTAAAGCAGATACCTGTCAGTTAGGGGATTACCTTAGCAGATATCCATATAATGGTTTAACAAGCATCTATTCCCAGTCATGGGTGGAGTTTTTGGCCAATCCAGAAGAAGCATGGGCCATGTGGAAACGCACAGGTTATCCAGCGTTTTCTACTTTTAATCCCAGTGGTACAAATCAGATTGGTGATGGGAGCGGGGTTGCTTATTTGGAGAAACTGCAAAGCACTTCAAATGATGTCCTGACCATTCCTCGAAGAGCAGGCTTTGTAATAGGAACAACTGGCGCAAATCTGAATGAAAATAATTTTGATCAAGCACTTCAAATGATGATTTCGCAAAATCCCGACTATGGTGTAGATGGGAAAGCTACTTATGGCAGGACTTGGTGGGATAAGAAATAGTGAAATGAATAAGATGTTTATAGAAAGATGTAAGTTGTTTTATTGATTGGATGATTTTGGTAACACTTAGCCGCAACCAACTAGAAAGACCCGCCTTTAGGCGGGTCTTCTCTATTTTGAGCCTTAATAGCCAAAATGAAGAAAGAAGTACTGCGCCCAATTTATTCCAGCTGGCCTTAATAATGACCTGGCGTATAAAATCACATGAATATGCGATTGTATCCGCCCAGGCTTTTTAAGAATTTTATGTTGCGTTTGGACGCAAAAAAGTAAGTTTCCCAGATGCCCAGCGGTTACCTGTTTGACCCACTCATAAAACGTTTATTATGAAAAAGAACCTGATGTTTATTTCTGTGATTAATATACTATTGTTAGCTATGATGATTTTATTTAATCCACAGGTTGGCTACTCCCAGCTAAAAATCGGTAAGCCCAATAAGGCGATCAAAAATGAGCGAAAAGTAAGTTTGAAAACCAAACTGCCGCCTTTTAAAGGCAAAGCCCCGGAAAAGAAGGCAAAAACTAACCTGGTGAGCGGATTGCCTGCTGCTCCAAATCAAGGAGGTATTCATCTTACAAGCCCTCCTAAAAAACACCGAGGGAATTTTAAGCATCCCAAAAAAGACTCTTTACATGGGCCTTTAAATCCCAGAAAGAGAATTTCCTGGTCTACTGTGACCAACGGCACTACCAACGCTTCTACCAATGGGCGCAAACTCCGAAAGACCAAAGTCTCCCAAAAGGGTGCTACCAAAACCATTAATCAACAACCGCTACCGCCCAAAGCCAATAGTAAACAAATAGAAATCAATAAAAATAGTAATACGACTAAAAAGAACTCGAAAAATGCAAAAAAGCAGTAAGTTCAGTTGGTTATCGAGATTGTTGCGTTTAACGAACATTATTCTAACAACTAGCATATATATATTATGCCGATAAAATTATAAAACCATGAAAATTACTTTACCAGATTAGTACTGCTGGCCACTACACCGCTGATCTGCAGTTGCAATAAACACCACAATACACCAGCTCCAGTATATAAGCAACTGACTTTTACTGAGACGGATTATCTTTCTGAACGTAGAGCAGATTTGTGCGGTGCGGCTGCAGATTGAACTTTACTTTTTGCTGGCGGTACAAATGACTCAAAAAGGGTGTGTCTGCAATAGTAGATATTTATACAAGTGGATCTAATTCCTGGTCAACTACATTCCTGCAGGAACCGCGTTTTGGGCTTGGGGCCGCGGGAGCAGGAAATAAAATTGTGGTTGCAGGTGGAGCCTTGTACAATATGACCACCCCGTCCATTGCAGAAATTTACAATACAAAAAGTAGAACATGGACTTCGGAGGCTGTGAAAGTAAAAGGTACCTATCTTGCAGCAGGAGCTGCGGGCAATAAGATAATCTTTGCTGGAGGAATTAATTTTTTTAACAGTCAAATAATTTCTGAAGCTGATATTTATGATGTAAAGACCGATAAATGGACCCAAAGTGCCTTAAGTAAAGGTCGTTGTTTATTGGCTGGGGCTGGCATCGGTAATAAGATTGCTTTTGGGGGTGGATGTTTGTTTTACGTTGGAGGTTATACTGATGAAGTTGATATTTATAATACAAATTTGGGCAAATGGTCTACTGCTCATCTTAGCGAAGCCAGGGGGCTTCTGGCCGCCGCGGCAGCAGGTAGTAAAATCTTGTTTGCCGGAGGTTTTGGCTCTTCGGGGTATAGTTCCACTGTTGATTTGTATGATATAAAAACAGACAAATGGACGGTTATGCATCTAAGTGAAGCGAGAGATCACTTAACTGCCACCGCATGTGGTAACAAGATTATTTTTGCAGGCGGAGAAAATAATTCTGGCTATTCAAGTACAGTAGATATCTATGATGTAAGTCAAAATAGTTGGTCAACTGCCTCTTTAAGCCAATCTAGAACAAGGTTTGCTGCGGCTGCATGGGGGAAGACGGCCATTTTTGCGGGTGGGGTAATTGAGAAAAAGGGAGGCACAGACGTTGCGGTTATTTTTACATTAAACCCATAGATGACAGCTTTTTGTTTCCCAGAAATCCAATCGTAGATATACATATCGGCTTTGATATTATTTATGGTTGGCTGTTAATAGCCTTCAATAAAGATAAATAAGACAGACGCGCAATATTATTATTACGCGCCTGCCTACTATTTAAACATCACTAAACAAAGATTATTATTATCTTTTGAGCCTATCGCTTGCTATCGCTGCCTATATAACAGGACTATTTTTAATTTTTGGGCAGTCGTTATTGACCTCCAAATCCATCTTGCCCGCCAGAAAAGTGACCTCGCCAGAGCTGACATCATAAATGGCAGTGGTGACCAGTAACCTGTTTTCAGTGACAGCAACCTGGATTACCTCGCTTTGCTCTAGCATTTCTTTGAGCACATTTTCCATGTGCAATAAAGTGACTTTACGTACAAAATCAGGATTTTGGCTACTGCGGTTATGCTGCTCCGTTTTTTCGGCTAAAATCGCTGGCTGGATTTTTTCCAGCAGCCCCGTCAGATTGCCCAGACTTACCTGATCACAGGCACCGCCAATGGCACCGCAGCCGGTGTGACCCAGGATCAGGATAACGGGTGTGCCGGTTACCGCTACTGCATATTCCAGTGAGCCCAGCACTTCAGGGGTAATGACATTGCCTGCGATCCGAATATTAAATATGTCACCTATTCCCTGGTCAAAGACCAGTTCTGCAGCGACCCTGGAATCCATGCAGCTAAGTACAGCTGCAATAGGTTGTTGTCCATTTTTGGTGGCATCAATGCCACTGTGATGGTCTCTGTTTAACCGGCTGTTTGCCATAAACCGTTGGTTGCCTGTTTGAAGGATTTGTAGTATTTGACCCGGATTTTTGATTTGTGTGGTCTTATTGATACTGGGTTGACTATTCATGGGTGTTAATTTTACTGTTTACATAATTTAAATTGTACGTCGAATTCAGCCTTGGTTAAACTGAGACGACTTTCAGCTCATCCAGCAATTTGGTGTGCTTGCCTGCCGAACGCCTGGCCTCCTGATCCTGGTCCAGTTCATTCATGAGGTAGTTTACCCGACTGCCTTCCGGGATCCTGTAACTGTTTTTAAATCCGACAAGCGACACGGTAATGCCTTTTTCTCTTGCCTTTACGTCATGGAACTCTCTGATCACTTCTAATACGTCATAATCAATATAAGCGCTATCGGTGGCATCTATAATAATTGTGCTGCCCTGCGAAAAAGCATCTAAAGTTTTTTAATGCTGCCCTTGTTCAGAAAGGAGACCTCCTGCGCCAGTCTAAGCGTAATGGCATCCCCGTTTTTAGACTGGATGCGACGGTAATAATAAGGAATCCGCATATTACCACGCAATAGATAGAAAATATTGATGACAAAGCCCAATGCTACCCCTTTAAGTAAACCCAGGAAAGGAACAGCCACGGCGATGGCGGTCACCACAAAAGGAATAAACTCTGTTGGGCCCACTTTGTACATATGCCTGAAAATAGAGGGTCTTGCCAGTCGATAACCAGTAAAAATTAAAATAGCTGCCAGCGCTGCTTTTGGAATCAGGTTCAAAATGGCCGGTATAGTGGCCACACAGATCAAAAGTAAGGATCCATGTACGATGGTAGAGAGCCTGGTCTTTGCCCCGGAATTCAGATTCGCACTGGAACGTACGATGACTGAAGTAATTGGCAGACCGCCAATCAGGCCACTGAGGATATTGCCAATACCCTGTGCTTTCAGCTCTCTGTTGCCAGAAGTGTTTCTTTTGAGTGGGTCCAGCTTATCCGTGGCTTCAATACAAAGCAGGGTCTCAATGGAGGCAACAATTGCAATCACTGCCCATAGCGCCAGACCTGCGGATTTAAAAAGCCTGAAAAATCAGGTGTGGCGAATTGCTGTGCAAAATCCTTGAAGGACGTTGGGATGCTTAAATGAACCAGGTACTCTTGCTGTAATGCAAGCTTGTCTGCAGAGGTTTGAAAAAGCAGGTGCAGGCCGGTTCCTATTAAAACAACCAACAAGCCAGCCGGAATTAGTTTTGCCTTGCCCGGAAGCTTTGTCTGCCAGAGTATCAGGATGCCCAGACAGACAACAGAAATGATAACAGCTCCAAAGTGGAGGTTATCAGTAATACCCGCAAGTGAAGATAAATTAATACCTCTTTCGGCGTCCTGTAGCCCTAAGAGCTCTCCATGAAACCCTACGGCGTCTGGTAATTGCTTAAAAATAATGGTGAGGCCGATACCTGCCAGCATACCTTCAATGACACTGGAGGGAAAGAAATTGGCAAATGTGCCTGCCTTGGCAAAACCAAGTAGCAATTGAAAAACACCTGCCAGCAGCGTTGCGCATAGCAGGATTTCAAAAGCGCCTAACTCTTCCATGGCGCCTATTATAATGGCTACCAGGCCAGCTGCAGGACCGCTCACACTAAAAGTGCTGCCGCTCATTAGTCCAATGACGATACCACCGATGATCCCTGAAACAATCCCTGCAAATAGCGGGACATTGGAAGCTTGAGCAATACCCAGACAGAGGGGCAAGGCAATTAAAAATACAATCAATCCCGCGATCAGATCTTTTTTCAGAAAGGAAAAGACTGTGGAGGGTGATGTGGAAGATGATGTTGAAGATGATCTATTTTGTTTCATAAAAATTATTAATAAGTTGGTTCAGCGTAATTACTGGCCAGGATATTCTGCCAGCTGCCAGAACGTTATTTACTTCGTGCATTGGTTTGAATATGGACAAAAGATGGCCAGTAGGTTCCAAAAACCTGCATTAATAGCTAAGTTGGCGCTAGCAATTAGGCTTAGCTAGTAGCCTGGCGCACATAGCTGCACAGATAAGTATCCTAATAAAATAAGGGTAATTTGGGTGAACAACGGTGCACCGTCTTCTAACATGTATTGATTGCACTACATGCAATAATAACAGTTCCGGTAGAGGTAGACAGGCTGATACTGGATTTTATTTTCTTCCAGCGAATAGTTTTTACCTTTCCTAAATTAAGGGCCAGGCATGTAACTGGTCAGACGAGTATGGTGAAATTCAAAACAGCCTTCGCCTTTGTATTAAACAGCAAAAAGAGGCCTTACTAATACTACCATTGAAAATAAAATATGTCAGAATGATGTCATTGTTATGCCATTAAGCAATCATTAGATCGGGCGGCTGAATCAAGACTTCCTGTAGCAAATTATTGATCAGGGCTTCATCACTGGGTACATGCAGTGCGTTTGCTTGATGTAGTCCATTATGGTCAGTAGGAAGTAAAGTGGCATAGAAGAAGAGTTTTTTATGAACCTCTTCATTGGGATTTTGTTTTTTAGCTCCCATATCATGGATGTCCTCGGTCATCTGCCCACTGGTCAAAAGCGAGGCAACCTCCTTCATCGGGAGGATCTGGACCATAAAGACCAATAGTAATAATATGGAGACTAATTTTAATTTCACTGATGTAAAAATAGAAAAGGACTAAAGAATGTGGTGGGAAAAACTGTTAATCCTATCTGAAAACACAGTGAAATTATAAAAATCTGATAGTTCTGTGACAAATCCTTGTTGATCATAGGGCCATTAGGCAATAGAATAAAGGTATGGGCTGATAAACATTTAATATGGGTAACTACATTGTTCCAACTAGATAGGTGATGCAAAAAAAAGAGCAACAGTTATTTAATTAACTGTTGCCCTGATTAAATGTATTATAAAGGTTGATATTTAAGATTCAGCCTTAGGCTCCTTTTGACTACCCTCTGCTTTGGGTTTTGTTTTTTTCTTAATCTCAAAGTAGATGGCAGATTTCTCCTTGTCAAAATGTGCGACCAATTGATCTCCTTCTGTGACCTTATGATTTAAAATCTCTTCAGCCAAAGGATCTTCCAGATATTTTTGGATGGACCTTTGTAGTGGTCTTGCTCCAAACTGAATATCATAGCCTTTCTCTGCGATATAGGTCTTGGCCTCTTCTGTGATGTCAAGTTGCAGGCCAAGGTTTTTGAGTCTTGCATATACCTTTTCCATTAAAATATCGATAATAGAGAAGATATTTTCCTTTGTCAGCGAGTTGAAGATCACAACGTCGTCAATACGGTTCAGGAACTCAGGAGAGAAGGTTCTTTTCAGGGCTTTTTCGATCACAGCCTTGTTGTTCTCTGCCTGATTTTCCACTCTGGAGGCCGTTGCAAAACCAACCCCGTCACCGAATTCCTTTAACTGGCGAACCCCAATGTTAGAAGTCATAATGATCAGTGTATTCTTAAAGTCGATCTTTCTACCCAGGCCATCGGTCAGTACACCATCATCCAATACCTGTAATAGGATATTGTAGATATCAGGGTGCGCCTTTTCAATTTCATCGAGCAGGATGACACTATAAGGTTTACGGCGAACTTTTTCGGTTAACTGGCCGCCTTCTTCATAGCCAACATAGCCGGGAGGGGCACCAATTAAACGGCTGACAGAGAATTTTTCCATGTATTCACTCATGTCAATACGGATAAGCGCATCTTCAGAGTCAAACAGGTGTCTGGCCAGCGAGCGGGCCAGCTCAGTCTTACCGACGCCTGTTGGTCCTAAAAAGATAAAGCTACCAATTGGTTTGCGTGGGTCTTTCAGACCGACACGGTTACGCTGAATGGCCTTCACTACTTTTGTTATAGCATCGTCCTGTCCGATAACCATCTGACTCATATCATCGTGCATCTTACGCAGCTTTTCTGTTTCTGCCTGCACCATGCGTTTTACAGGGATGCCAGTCATCATAGAGATTACCTCCGCAATGGCGTCCTCGGTAATGGGATAGCGTTTGTTTTTGCTTTCTTCTTCCCAGTCTGCCTTTGCTTTTTCCAGCTCTTCACCCAGTTTCTTTTCTTTATCTCTTAAAGTAGCCGCTTCCTCAAACCGTTGGTTTTTGACCACTTTGTTTTTCTCCAGCTTGATCTCTTCGATTTTCTTTTCAAGATCCAGCATACTTTCAGGAACATTGATGTTTTTTAAATGCACGCGGGCACCCACTTCATCCAAACATCAATGGCCTTGTCAGGCAAAAGCCTGTCAGTCATATAACGATCACTGAGTTTTACACAGGCAGTGATGGCCTCAGGATCATAAGTGACACTGTGGTAATCTTCGTATTTGCTTTTGATATTATTCAGGATCTGAATGGTCTCTTCCACACTTGGTGGTTCGATGAGCACTTTTTGGAATCTTCTATCCAGTGCACCGTCCTTCTCAATATAATTTCTGTATTCATCCAGAGTACTGGCGCCAATGCATTGCAGATCCCCTCTGGCGAGTGCTGGTTTGAAAATATTGCTGGCATCCAGAGAGCCACTGGCTCCGCCGGCACCCACAATCGTATGGATCTCATCAATAAATAAGATAATATCCTTATTTTTTTCCATCTCATTCATGATGGATTTCATGCGTTCTTCAAATTGCCCCCTGTATTTAGTACCAGCGACCAGAGCAGGTAAATCCAGCGAAATGACTCTTTTGTCAAAAAGGACACGGCTGACTTTTCGTTGTACAATGCGCAGGGCTAATCCTTCTACGATAGCGGTCTTACCCACGCCGGGCTCACCGATTAAAATCGGGTTGTTTTCTTCCTTCTGGAAAGGATCTGCGAGACTCTTTCAATTTCAGTTTCCCGTCCCACGATGGGATCCAGCTGACCCGTTTCTGCCAGTCGGGTTATATCTCTGCCGAAATTATCCAGGGCAGGTGTGCGGCTCTTGGCGTTACCTGCAGCAGGTCGCTGCGGACGCTGCGGACCAAAACTTCGCTTTTCGTCATCAAAATCCTCTTCATGTTCTTCATACTCAGCCCTAGTAGCATCCGGATCGCGGACGATACCGATTTCTGAGCGAAAAAGATCATAGTCTACATCAAATTGATTTAAGATTTGAGTAGCAATATTTTCTCTGTTTTTCAGGATGGAGAGCATTAGGTGTTCTGTCTCAATCTGCGGGCTTTTCAAAGATTTGGCCTCCAAAACAGTAATGCGGATCACTTTTTCTGCCTGTTTTGTCAGGGCAGGGAATTGATGTCGCCTATATTTTTGCCAGTTTTATCCTTAACGGCCAATTCAATCTCTTTGCGGAGTTCAAAAAGGTCTACATTGAGCTGTTTTAGAATACGGATGGCCGCACTGTCGCCTTCTCTGATCAGTCCTAATAACAGATGTTCTGTCCCAATAAAATCATTGCCCAGCCTTAAAGCTTCTTCACGGCTGAAGGTGATTATTTCTTTTACTTGTGGTGAGAAGTTACTGTCCATAATTGTAGGTTGTTGTTGCGTGATATGATTAAATGCCAGAACACTATGGGTTTCTATCGGTAAGGTACGGCGGTTTGTTGAAAATTGCTATATAAATCTTTAAATATTTGATGGCCGGAAAATAAAAATAGAACTCAAGTCTTCTTTAAGATTTTATCTTTGACTCTTAAAATCAAGGAAGGTTACTTAATTTTGCACATAGAATGAAAATCAAAGTTGATACCAAAGAAAAATTTCAGGTTTTACGCCCAAATACCCCTGAATTGTCTGTAATAATGGCAGAAGAGATCATAAGTCTCATTACCCATCAGTTTGGAACCGCAACAAAAAACGCCATAATTGATATGACCGGTGTTGCAAATGCCGATGAACAGGCGCTCGTTGAGCTGGCAACCCTGTTGCAGTTATGTCAAAAAAATCAGGCCTCGCTGGTTTTCTACGGCGTGAACCCGGCGGTTAAATCCGCCATGCAGGGCCTGGATCTGATCGATGTCTTTCAGATTACCCCAACTGAAAGTGAGGCCTGGGACATCGTACAGATGGAAGAAATTGAACGTGAACTCTTTGGAGAGGAAATGGAGCAAGATAATATGGACGAATAATAACAAATAGTTTGTAAAAACTTCTGACAATTGATAAAATATGATTGATAATCAATTAAGTATATTTTTTACCGATTTGTTATTCGCTATTAAATAAAGCGTCAATTGCTCAGTAAAGAGAGCTCCTTTCTAAAGATATACTACATTTTTGTCAGTCTCGTTTTATTCAAACCTGACGTGCTAGCAGGTCAGTATTAACAGGATGCTAACTGCTGATGTAACTTTGCAGGTGTTCTATGGTTGATTTTTGGTCTTCTATGACATGCCGTACCAAATCCCCAATGGAAATAAAACCCACAATTTTACCATTTTCTGCTACAGGTAGATGTCGAATGTGTTTTTCGGTCATAATGGCCATGCAATGTTCAACCTGTTGTGAAGGTGTCACCGTAATGACACTGTCTGTCATTACCTCTGCCATAGAGGTAGTTTTTGAAGCTTTACCTTGTAAAATCACCTTTCTGGCATAATCCCTTTCGGTAAATATTCCCTGCAACTCCTCGCCATCCATAACGAGCAGTGCACTGATGTTTTTGTCCATCATAAGTTCCAGCGCGTTATATACGGAACTGTCCTTGGTTACTGAATAAAGAACATCTGGTTTTTGGTTCAGGATAAACTGGACTGTTTTCATAAAATACAATTTTACAGGTTTAAAGGCCAATTAGAAAGGGTTACATATCTGTGTGCTCAATGTTTATTGTTACGCTAAATTTAGACTTTTTTGTGGAAAAAATCGTGCAATGTTTAAATTTTCTTGGGGGTTTCATGGATATGGTAAGCACTTAAGGTGGCCTGGTAAGCCACCCTGGCAATACTAAAATGTACTGCAGATGAGTAAATAACCTCAAATTAGTTGATTTGAAAGCTTTTCATACCAAATTTGCAGTGTAAATTTACGCTCAGCAAACTGGTAATATATTATGATCAGAATTATACTTCAAAAAAATAGCTGTGGCAGCCATTTTAATCGATATAAGCGCTTGTATTTCAGAGAATTTATGATAGTAATTATGGTTTTTTCGGCCTTATCAGGCTCATTTGCGCAATCCATTGTAATTAATGGCAAAGCCGGGGGGAAGCGTTTTGACGGGATAGGTGCAGTCAGTGGCGGTGGAGGAACCTCTGTATTGTTAAAGGACTATCCCAATAAGCAACGTGACGAGATTCTGGATTTACTATTTAAGCCTAAATTTGGTGCATCTATTTCCGCTTTGCTGGTAGAAGTACCGGGTGACGGTAATTCTACCCAGGGTCCGAACCCAGTCACATGCACAGCAGAACCGATCTGAATTATTACAGAGGATATGAATGGTGGCTCATGCGGGAAGCAAAAAAAGAAATCCTGCACTAAGTTTAGATGCGAATGTTTGGAGTGCGCCCAGGTGGATTGGCAACAATCAATTCTGGAGTCAGGATATGTGTGATTACGTAGTCAAATGGATCCAGGGCCTGAAATCCACTCACGGGCTGACCCTTGATGCGATAGGGCTTAGAAACGAGCGGGGTGTGAATATAGACTATGTAAAGATGCTGCATCGCACACTGAATAATAATGGACTCGCCCAGGTAAAAATCCATGGCTTTGATAACTGGCAAAAGGATAAATTTGACTGGGCTACCAAGATGATAGCAGATACGACCCTTAGATCTGCGGTAGCCATTTTAAGCGCCCATACCCTGTCAGAAATACCCGCACCAGATTCAATACAATTACTAGCAAAAGATCTGCACAAACCCATCTGGAATACGGAAGAGCACGTTTACTTGAACGGTTTTGATTGTGCCCTGGGGATTGTAGATGCTTTCAATAAAAATTATATCATCAGCGGGGCCACTAAAATTGTGAATTGGTATCTATGCGGTTCAACTTATAGCATTGAACCTTTTTCGCAGCAACCACCGATGTTAATTGCCAGGCAACCCTGGAGTGGTCATTATCAAATAAGAGAGGCCTTATGGGGTTACGCGCACTACGGACAATTTACAGCCGCCGACTGGCAATATGTCAATGGCGGCTGTGATACGCTAAAAGAAGGTGGCAGTTATGTGACACTAAAGGTACCAGATAGAGGAGATTACAGTATTATTATAGAGACCAGAGGGGCGAAGTCGACGCAGCAGCTAAATTTTGAGATAAAAGGCGGGCTCTCCAGAGGGGCACTTGCTGTTTGGAAAAGTGACTGGCATGCTCAATTTATCCGGCAGACAGATATTTTGCCGCAAAACGGCCATTTTAGCATAACCCTTGATACAGGTGCCATTTATTCTTTAACGACTACCCGTGGGCAACAAAAAGGAAGTTTTTCCGATACACTGTCAGCGCATTCTTTTCCCTTTCCCTATCAGGATAATTTTGATCAATATAAAAATCCCAAGGCTTATGGTTATCTGCCAAGTTATACCGCAGATATTGCTGGTGTCTTTGAAATCAGTCTGCGTACTGACAAAAGGGGCAACTGCCTAAAACAGGTATTAGCCGAAAAACCGCAGTGCTGGGCGCCCGAATGGGAACCCTATACCATTATTGGAGATCCGAATTGGACAGATTATGAAGTGTCTGTGGATATGATGATAGATAATCAGGGGGCGGCCGGGTCATGGGACGCGTAAATGGTACGGGCTATGGATTTGGCGTGCAGCCAAATGCATATTATTTGACGCTCTCTGACAGTGGCATATGCAGTCTTTATGTAGTTAGTCAGGACGAAAAGGTAAAACCAAAGTTACTGGCCAGCAAAAAATTACCGCGAATCAAACCCAATCAGTGGCACAGGTTGGGCCTTAAATTTAAGACAGCGCAAATTAGCGGTATGATTGACGGGAAAACAGTATTGGCTGTTCTGGACACGACTTATAAAACAGGAATGGCAGGACTAATAACAATGGACGCTCCTGATGGTATCCAAAGAACGATTGCCTCTTTTGATAATCTAAAGATCGGAGGGCCAGATCAGCTGTTGACTGAACCTACTATTGAGAATTCAAAGAAAAGGCCGTCCTTACGCCAGGTAGGATTACAAAGCAAGGGTGGCAAGATGTATTGATTTTATGAACAATTGAACTTTGCATGCCAAGACCAAAAGCCTAGAAGTGATTGCGGTGCCAAATATCTTCAATAATTGAAGGAAAAGAACGGCGTAACGCAAAAAGAACTATAAACAATAGCAAAACACCCACCTTGAAAGAACTTATTTAAGGTGGGTGTTTTGGCAATATGCTAGTATTTTATTTATTGGATTGAACAACCGACACTAAACCTTGATGTAGATTTTTTTCTTGTCCATAAAATAGACAATCACCCACATAAAGACTATAAAACAAATAGCGTACAGGAGTGAACTGTTGTATTCGTTGGCGAACACCGGCTTGCAGACATGGTCATAGAACCAGGCCAGTGGATTGGTATAAACCGGTTGACCGTTTTCAGTGCCGGCAGGGATGCGGATCATCCATAGAAGTCGTGGCAGAAGTCCGCTCAATACAAAAATGAACAATGGATTTTTGCCAAATACATTAAAGAATTTATCCAGCCACGTGCGCTTGGACTTAAGCTCTATAAAATAAATGATTACTGCCAGGATAATAAGTGCCCAGCCAGAACTCAACAAAACAAAAGTGCTGGTCCATATTTTTTTACTGATAATGAAAAATTGCCCCCAAAATGCCCCAACAAATAGTAACAAAGCACCTGCCACAAATAAATGGGTGACCATTTCATAGCTTTTGCCCTTTAGCCGGATGTAACGCCCGGTCAGATAACCAATAATGACCTGCACTACGGGTGCCATTGAGCTGGCGATACCTTCCGGATCAAAAGGAACGCCTTCTCCATGATACATATGGTTGGTGCCTAAAATCGGGATATCCACCATTTTTGTACCAAACCAGCCTTGCAGGCTGTATGGATCGCCAGGGCTTCCTAAAACATAACAAAGCCACCAATAGATGAGTAGTATCGCAACACTCAAAGCAATTGCTGTTTTGGTTTTACAGTAATAAATAATTAGAGAGCCAAATAAATAGGCCACGGCAATGCGTTGAAGTACCCCGAAAATGCGGATGTTTTCCCAACCTTTGGCAACAATATGGTCGCCATCCCATTTGATAAAGGGAAACCAGTTCAAAAACAAGCCGATGCCAAAAATCAGGAGGCTACGACGAATCACTTTACTTAAGAAAGCCTTGTCGCCCGCCTCCCTGAGTCTTGGGATCACAAAAGCCATGGCATTACCCACTACAAAAAGGAAAAAAGGGAATACCAGGTCGGTAGGGGTGCAGCCTGCCCACTGGGCATGATCTAGCGGTGCGTAGACATGCGACCAGGAACCCGGGTTGTTTACGGTTATCATCAGGGCTACCGTCATACCACGGAACACATCCAGGGAGTAATACCGCTCTTTTTTTAGCATACGATCAGGTTTAAAAGTTGCGTTAAGTTACGCTAAATTGTCATGTGAGATGTCTAAAGCAGCGTGATTTTATTTAGCAGGAGCAAATGCGGTCATGGTAGAATACTATAAATGCGGGATATTGGCTGATTAGGAGCCTATATTGTTTTGTAAGAATAAGTTAACGGGCTGTAGTGATAAATTTCAGGTTGCGCATAATGCCCTGGTATTTAGAGCGCTTAAGCGGAGAGTGGCGAAAGATTTTTTTAAAAGCATCTTCTGTCAAATCCAGCCATTGCTCATTGGTAAAATCCAGAATCTCAGCAATGGGCGTGAAAGCGGCGTCATGGTGCGGTTTACTAAACCGGTTCCATGGGCAAACATCCTGACAAATATCGCAGCCAAAGGCCCAGTCCTGGAAAGAGGACTGAAGTTCCCCTGGTAAGAGCAAATCCTTTAATTCTATGGTAAAATAGCTGATACATTTATTTCCCTGTATAACTTTATTGGGCAATATGGCATCTGTTGGACAGGCATCAATACAACGGGTACAGCTGCCACAGAAGTCTTTAGCCAGGGGCTGATCGTAGATCAGCTCCCAGTCTATAATTAAGGAGGCGATAAAATGGAAGGAGCCGGCTCCTTTATTGATCAGCATCCCGTTTTTGCCTACCCAGCCAAGGCCGCTTTTACTGGCCCAGGTGCGTTCCAGCACCGGGGCGCTGTCCACAAAACCCCGGCCATGGACTTCCCCGATTTTCTCTTTGAGTTGACCAATAAAATCATTCAGTCTTGCTCTTATAATTTCGTGATAATCATTGCCGTAAGCATATTTAGAGATCTTAGGACTCCCTTCATTTTGCTGCTGATCTGGATAATAATTCTTCAACAAGGTAATAACTGATTTTGCGCCTGGTACCAGCTTCGTTGGATCCGTTCTCAGCTCAAAATAGTTCTCCATATAATGCATATTGCCATGCATACCTTATTCAGCCATGCTTCCAGACGCCTGGCATCCTGATCTAGCGCAACTGCCTTGGCGATACCGCAATGCTCAAAGCCCAGTTCAGCGGCGATGGTTTTAATAATATGGGTTCGTGTCTCCAGGTCCAAGATTAAAAATTAAGGGTCTTTTAGAGAATATTGCCTGTAAAGTAGGTATTTTTGACACCAGCCAGGTTCGGCAAATTTAATAAAGTCGCTCTGGAATTCCATTTTTCATTCAAATCATCCTTACTGGTCATGAAATACGCCGTTTGTTTCGCACTGTTTTTGGGTCTGACTATTTTAGTTCTTGTGGTTCCGATCAGGATTTTGCCCCGGCAGATAACGCACTGGTGGCCGCACAGCAGTTTCTAGGCGGTTGTCTGAAAGGTGACTTTAAACAAGCGGGCTATTACCTGCAACCAGATTCCACCAATAATGCCCAGCTGGCAAAACTAAAAGAAGCGTACTATCATAATAACAGTGATCAGCGGGTGGAGTACCGCAGTGCTAATATCATTGTTCAAAATGATGAAGCGGTATCTCCCACTGAAGAAATTATCACTTACCAGAACTCTTATGATAAAATCACCCGAAAACTGAAGTCAGTCAAGACGGATCAAGGTTGGAAAGTAGACCTTAAATATACCTTTAGCGGTAACCTCTGACCTTAAAATTAAGGAAGATCAGGCCAAACAAACATTAGTAGTAGGGCCGATTTTGGCTAAATATCTGCCTTAATGTCAAAATTCCACAAATTTTTTGGCAAAAATGTTTGTAGTCCATATATGTAGTGTACCTTTACTGCGCAAAAGCAAATTAACAATTTTGATTCACATTTCATCTTTAAGATAAGTTGAAAAATTATCACAAATACTACAATCTGAATGACACGCATATCGTCTTTATGTGTGCTAAGATTTCTATTGTTAATGCACCCCGCTCATTTTTTCCAGTAAGCCGACGACCGAGGCTTTAATTTCTATATCCCTATATAGAGCCTTACTTTGTAACCCACAAACTTCGCCTTTTAGGGCGGTGGAGTTTAATTGTTATACCATTAGTGTATCTATCAACCGTGAATAATAATAACAACAACAATAATGATATTGTAGTTCGTGTAGCCTGTGAAGGTGATACGCATTACGCCCAGCAAATCGTAGATGAGATGGCCTCATCTGCCAAAGTTCGTGGAACCGGTATTGCTAAACGCTCTCCAGAATATGTTGCTCAAAAATGTTGGAAGGAAAGGCCGTTATTGCCCTTACCACCTCCGGCGTATGGGTAGGCTTCTGTTATATTGAGGAGTGGAGTCATGGCAAATTTGTGGCCAACAGCGGGCTGATTGTTTCTCCTGATTTTCGTAAAAGCGGTGTCGCTAAAAGAATCAAGGAAAATACCTTTGCGCTGTCCAGAAAAAAATACCCTGATTCAAAGATCTTTGGCTTAACCACTGGGTTGGCTGTGATGAAAATTAATTCAGACCTGGGCTATGAACCTGTGACCTATAGTGAGCTGACCGATGATGAAGCCTTTTGGGCAGGCTGCAAAAGTTGCGTCAATTACGACATTCTGATGAGTAAAAACCGTAAGAATTGTATGTGCACAGCCATGCTCTTTGATCCCAAAGATCATTACCAGCCTGAAGAAACACAAGAGCATTTTAAAGAGAAATCTAAAATTTATGAAAGGCTGCTTAGGTTAAAACAGCATAAGTTTTTACAGGCCTTTAGAAAAAAAGATAATAATGCCAAAAAGGTCCAGGCAGCACAGCCGCATAACAAACCTTTTATGGGATTTTTTGAAAAAATAGGATTATAAATTATATTACCACTTTCCGGGTCGTGGACTAATTTGACAAAAATTGAAAATGCGGTCCCTGGAACTGGAAAACAAATATTGAAAATTTAAACAATGGCCAAATCAATCGTACTTGGATTTAGTGGTGGACTGGATACCACCTTTTGTGTGAAGCATTTTCAGGACAAAGGCTACGACATACATTCTATTATTGTCAATACAGGTGGTTTCTCTGAGGATGAACTCAAAAAAATTGAGGCACATGCTTATCAGCTAGGTGTCAAAACCCATACTGCTGTAAACGCCATTGAAAACTATTACGACCGGATCGTTAAATATCTGATTTTCGGAAACGTACTTAAAAACAATACCTATCCATTAAGTGTCAGTGCTGAAAGATTAGTGCAGGCCCTGCATATGGCTGAGCATGCCAAAAAATTGGGTGCGGACGCTGTGGCACATGGTAGCACAGGAGCCGGGAATGATCAGGTACGTTTTGATATGATTCTAAATACAGTAACCCCAGGTATTGAAATCATCACGCCGATTCGCGATTTAAAACTCAGCCGCGAAGCGGAAATCGCCTACCTGAAAGAAAAAGGAGTGGAGATGAATTTTGAAAAGGCAGCCTATTCCATCAACAAAGGGCTTTGGGGAACCAGCGTTGGGGGGAAAGAAACCCTTTCAAGCAACGGGTTTTTACCAGATGAGGCTTGGCCTACCCAGGTAACGAAAACGGAACCTGAATCCTTAAAACTCAGTTTTGTCAAAGGAGAGCTCACCGCTGTGAATGGTCAGCAATTTGACCATCCGACAAAAGCCATTCAGCAGCTGCAACAAATTGCAGGACCTTTTGGCATTGGTCGCGACATCCATGTGGGAGATACTATTATTGGTATTAAAGGCCGTGTAGGATTTGAGGCTGCAGCGCCGGTGATCATCATCAAGGCGCATCACAGTCTGGAAAAACATGTTCTTACCAAATGGCAGTTAAGCTGGAAAGATCAGATTGCTGCCTTCTATGGCAATTGGTTGCATGAAGGGCAGATACTGGATCCGGTGATGCGGGATATGGAAGCCATGATGACCAGTGCGCAAAAGCATGTAACAGGTGATGTGTTTATCCAGTTATATCCCTATCGTTTTCAGGTGCTGGGTATCGAGTCTCCATTTGATCTGATGAGCGCCAAATTTGGTAAGTATGGCGAGATGAACAGTGGCTGGACCGGGGAAGATGTCAGGGGTTTTAGTAAAATCTTTGGCAATCAAGTGGCCATATATGAATCCATTAAGGCCAGCGAAGCGAACGAAGAGGCGCAAGAAAAAACACAATAAGCAAAGTATTACTTATATAAATTAAGAAAGGAGTTATTATGATAAAAGTTGGAATTATCGGTGCGGCCGGTTACACAGGGGGAGAGTTAATCAGATTACTAATTAACCATCCAGGGGTGGAGCTGACTTTTATGCATAGCAAAAGTAATGGCGGGAATCCTGTGTGCAAGGTTCACCAGGATTTGATTGATCACCCGGAGTTGATATTTACCAAAGAACTTTCCGCTGATGTAGACGTACTGTTCCTTTGTTTGGGACACGGGAACTCCAAAAAGTTTTTACAAGAAAACGAGATTGATCCGAAAATTAAAATTATTGATCTGGCCAATGATTTTAGATTGGTGAAAGATAAACAGTTTAAAGGCCGGGATTTTGTTTACGGTTTACCAGAGATCAACAAAGAGGCCATCATAAAAGCTGGTAATGTGGCGAATCCAGGCTGTTTTGCTACATGTGTCCAGATGGGTTTACTTCCATTAGCTAAAGCAGGTCTGCTCAGTGAAGTCTATACGACAGGCATCACCGGTTCCACCGGTGCAGGACAGTCCCTATCTGCTACTTCTCATTTTAGCTGGAGAGCGAATAATATTCAGGCTTATAAAACCCTGACCCATCAGCATTTGGATGAGATTCAACAGTCCTTGCATCAGTTGCAGCCGAGTCTGCCCACCTGGGCGGAGAATAAAGAAGTGATCAATTTTGTGCCATGGCGCGGAGACTTCCCCCGAGGAATATTCGTGAGTTCTACAATCACCTGTGACCTGGAACTTGCTGAACTCAACCAGTTGTACCAGGATTTTTATAAGGATGCGCGCTTTACTTTTGTCAGTGAACAGCCGATCTTTTTAAAACAGGTCGTGAACACCAACCTATGTGTGCTCTATCTGGAAAAAGTCGGGTCTAAACTCGTGGTACATTCCGCAACAGATAATTTACTAAAAGGCGCCTCAGGACAGGCCATTCAGAATATGAATCTGATCTTTGGTCTGGATGAAGCAACAGGCCTTAATTTAAAAGCCAATTATTTTTAAATCCTCGTCATTAACTTTTACAGTTAAGATGCGATTAAAATCAAAAGATTATGTCCTTATTTCCAGTATATCCACTTTATGATATTACGATCACAAAAGCCCTGGGATCCACGGTATGGGATGACAAGGGGCAGGCGTATTTAGATATGTATGGCGGTCATGCCGTCATATCCATCGGCCATACCCATCCACACTGGGTAAAACGCATAGAGGATCAATTACACCAGATTGCTTTTTATTCTAATTCTGTACATATTGCTTTGCAACAGCAATTGGCAGATAAACTGTGTCAAATCAGCGGCAAAAAGGATTATCAATTATTTTTATGTAATAGCGGAGCTGAAGCGAATGAAAACGCACTCAAGCTGGCTTCTTTTCATACGGGCAGAAAAAAGATCGTTGCTTTTACAGGCAGCTTTCATGGCAGAACTTCACTTGCGGTAGCGGCCACAGATAATCCGTCCATTGTAGCTCCTGTAAATGAAACCTCAAATATTGACTTTTTACCTTTTAATGATGAGGCGGCACTCTTGGCCTATTTTGAGAAAAGTGGAGATCAGGTGGCAGCCGTCATTACGGAAGGCATTCAGGGCGTTGGGGGATCAGAGTTGCGACAGATCATTTTCTGCAACTGATCCGCACACTTTGTGATAAATATAAGGCTGTATTTATTGCAGATAGTGTACAGTGTGGCTATGGGAGAAGCGGTAAATTTTTCTCCCACGACCATAGCGGGGTGCAGGCAGATATTTATTCAATGGCCAAAGGGATGGGCAACGGTTTTCCTATAGGGGGTATTTTGATCTCACCTGCTATAAAGGCGTCTTTTGGCATGCTGGGGACCACTTTTGGGGGAATCACCTGGCCTGCGCGGCTGCACTGGCTGTACTAGAGGTAATGGAATCAGATAACCTGATCCAGCAAGCGGCTAACCATGGTCAGTTTCTGATGGAATCACTGGCAAAAATACCTGGTCTTGAAAACATCAGGGGAAAAGGTTTGATGATTGGTTTTGATACTAAGGGGCCATTAAAGGATTTGCGTAAACATCTTTTGTTTGACAAAAAGGTCTTTACCGGAACCGCCAAACCAAATGTGGTTAGGTTGTTGCCCTCTTTAGCAATCAGTAAAGCTGAGTTGGAGCAGTTTTTGGAAATTCTGGGTGAAACAGTGGAAGAACTCAGTCAGCTAACAGTGAAGGCCTGAAAAAATTAATTATCTTTACCGCACTTGTGTGCCTTAGTACAAATGTGCGCTACCATACAAGTCTGTATTTTTTGTTTTTTGTTTTTTGTAATTTGGTCAATAATTAATCGTTTTAATTAATTCGGAAAATGGAAGAATCAATTCCCGCGGGGTCTGTCAAATTAAAAGAAACCGGCTCTCTTTTAACCGGCAAGTTTACCACAGCAACGGATGTATCTGATATAGATGCACTCGTAAGCAAGGCGCTTGAATATAAAGCGGATCCTTATAAGGACAGCCAGCTAGGTGCCAGAAAACGCATCGGGTTACTATTTTTAAATCCCAGCTTAAGAACGCGCTTAAGTACGCAGATCGCGGCCAGAAACTTAGGCATGGAAGCCATTGTTTTTAATGTGGATAAGGAAGGATGGCAGTTGGAATTTGAGGAAGGAGCCATTATGAGTGGCAGCACCTCAGAACATGTAAAAGATGCGGCACCAATCTTAGGGAGTTATTTTGACATTTTGTGTATCCGTACTTTTCCGTCTTTGGTCAACAGAACGGACGATTACAGTGAACTTTATATAAGTGAGTTTATTAAATATTGCGGCAGGCCGGTAATCAGCCTGGAAAGTGCAACATTGCACCCTTTGCAATCGCTCACAGATGTGATTACGATTACCGAGCAGACGCTGCAGCGCCCGGCGGATTTTAAAGGGCGTAAGCCAAAAGTCGTGCTTACCTGGGCGCCCCACGTAAAACCGTTGCCACAGTGTGTGGCCAATAGCTTTTCCCAGTGGATGTGTGCCTGGCAGGGTAAAAGCGAATTTGTAATCTCGCATCCTGGTGAATATGAACTGGCACCTGAGTTTACAAATGGGGCCAGAATTGAATATGATCAAGATAAAGCATTAAAAGATGCTGATTTTGTTTATGTCAAGAACTGGAGTACTTATAATGATTACGGAAAGATTTTTGAAAATGACCCATCCTGGATGTTATCTGTTGAAAAATTGCAATTGACACGCCAGGCGAAAGTCATGCATTGTTTACCTGTTCGTCGAAATGTCGAACTCAGTGATGAGGTACTGGACAGTACCCATAGCATTGTAACTCAACAGGCCGGTAACCGGGTCTGGGCAGCCCAGGCGGTTATCAGCGAATTATTACGACGCTAACATTAGAACACTGTATTGTTCCAGCAAAAGGTCCCTGTGGGACCCGCTTTACTAAGCGGGCTCGACAGCGGGCTCAGGCGATCAAAAAGGTAAATATTGGATGACGGGTCTGACACAGCATTTACTTTTGAATAAAAATATGGAACAATTATTTGTTATTAAGATTGGGGGAAATGTGATCGATGACCCGGAGAAATTACAAGATTTTCTCCACACATTTGCCCGGGTGAAAGGAAAAAAGATCCTGGTACATGGAGGCGGCAAGATTGCCACCAAAATAGGCCACGGGCTGGGTATAGAACCCAACTATCATCAGGGAAGAAGAATTACCGATGATAAAACCATTGATTTGGTCACCATGGTTTATGGTGGCCTGGTTAATAAAAAGATTGTAGCCAGTTTGCAGGCATTAAATGAAAATGCCATCGGCCTTACCGGCGCAGATGGAAATGTACTGCCGGCCGTTAGGCGACCGGTTAAAGAAATTGATTTTGGCTGGGTAGGTGATATCCAGGAAAGCCAGGTAAATACCGCACTATTAAGCGCACTGCTCCAGCAAAATATTACCCCTGTTTTTGCAGCTTTAACGCATGACAGCCAGGGGCATATCCTCAATACCAATGCAGATACCATTGCCTCAGTACTAGCCGTAGCGCTCTCAAAACACTATGATGTTCGTTTAATCTATTGCTTTGAGAAAAAAGGGGTATTACTTGATGTGGAGGATGATCATTCGGTGATTCACCGAATAGATCCACCTTTATATCAGCAACTGCTGGCAGAAAAGAAATTATTTGAAGGGATTATTCCCAAAATAGACAATGCTTTTGCCGCCATTGGTAGTGGCGTCAAAGAAGTGTTGATTGGCGATAGCCAAGATCTGGCTGCCAATACTACGCCAGAGATTACAGGTACGCTCATCATTTATTAAACAAAAATAAAACACAGGTGCATTAAGCGGTAAAAGACAGCTTTGGTTTTATGCCAAAGCCAGTCAGGTACAGCTAAAATACCTGGAAAACAAAGACGCATGGAACATTCATCTGAAAGCATCCAAGGATTATATGAGGATGCAGTAAGTTTGCTCAAAGAGTTAATTGCGACGCCTTCCTACTCCAGACAGGAAGATAAAACGGCCGTGATTATCCGGACTTTTTTACATAATAAAGGCATTGCCGCCAAACAATACCTGAATAACGTCTGGGCAATCAATAAATATTTTGACCCGCTAAAGCCCACTGTTATTCTGAATTCGCATCACGATACGGTAAAACCCAATCCTAAATATACCCGCTCGCCTTTTGTGCCTGATATAGAGGAAGGTAAGTTATATGGATTGGGTTCCAATGATGCCGGGGGGTGCCTGGTATCACTGATTGCCACCTTTGTCCATTTTTATGATAATGCAGCCTTACCCTTTAATGTGGTCCTTGCAGCTACTGCAGAGGAGGAGATCACCGGCAAAGATGGTATCGAGGCCCTGTTAAAACACTATGAGTTTTTAGCCAGTTTGCATCACCCGGATTTTAAAGGGCAGCAGGACAGATTTACAGCTATTGTAGGCGAACCCACTAAAATGGAGCTGGCCATTGCAGAAAAGGGCCTAATGGTCCTGGATGCCAAGGCGCAGGGCAGGGCAGGACATGCCGCCCGCAACGAAGGTGAAAATGCGCTTTATATTGCCCTAAAGGATATCCAGTGGTTTGAGACCTTTAAATATCCCAAAGATTCCAAATGGCTGGGCGAAGTACACCAGACCGTAACGGTTATTGAAACTGAAAACAAGGCACACAACGTCGTACCCGCTGAATGTAGTTTTGTGGTGGATATTCGCCTGCCAGATTGCTATACCCATGAGGAGGTACTGGCAATCATCAGAGAAAATATAAAAAGTGATTTTAAGGAACGAAGTATCCGGCTTAGATCTACAAGAATAGAAGAGGAGCATCCCCTGGTTCAGGCAGGTATAAAACTTGGTGCAAAGCCTTATGGATCACCTACTTGTTCTGACAAGGCACTGATGCCTTTCCCTGCACTTAAATGTGGTCCGGGCGACAGTGCCAGATCACATACAGCAGATGAGTTTATTTTTGTAGAGGAGATTAGAAAAGGCATTGAAAGGTATATTCAAATGCTGGAATCCACAAAGTTCAATTAAGCATGCGTTAAAAAAGGCCATTTAAACGAAACGTTTAAATGGCTTTTTTTAATTGATTTTCTGTTTTCCATTAATAATTATGGAGGTAGCCTTATTAGCCTGTAGCAAATTATCCGGTCAGTTAAATAGGCTAAGTCATTGATTTTGTGTGTGTATTGTTCTTGTTGAATGGTATGTAAACAGCACTGGCAGCGATGGAGACAGTATTTGTGATATTCGTTGATGGCTATTTTTTATAAAATAATGGGCTTATTGGAAGCTGACTTCCAATATTTTGTGTATAGACTATTTTGCTACATGGACGTTAATTAAGTAATTTCTTCCCCTCGTTTTTGCCGGTTATAGGTCCGATGAATTTTTATAAGGGTGTAAGCTGAGGCGATCAGGATGACCCAGAGGGTAAATGATCTTCTGGTAAATACCGATCTGGTGAAAAAGTCGCTCATATAAATAAGGCAACAGATGACAGCGATGACCCAAAGGACGCTGAGCCAGATTACTTTACTTTTATTCAGATGCTTCAGATCGAATAGATTGTGTTTGCCCTTGTTTTTTTCTCCTCCATCACAGGTAAATTTTTAAGGGTTTGTGGGGAATCTGTCCCCAAAATCCGGCGTTTTTGCCTTGACTTCGATTTAAAAGTAGCTAAAAAATGGCAAAATCAATAGAAAAATATGGGGAAATATGCATTGTTTTGCCCCTGCCGCCTTAATTTTAGCATAATAATCAGGAGAAAATAACCTTATTTAGAACCAATTAAGTCTTAGTGTGATGCATGATTTGCTGACAGAAGAAAGAAAAAGATTCCAGGTGGACCGGCTGATTTTATTCAGCGACGCAGTATTTGCAATTGCCATTACCCTACTTATCATTGAAATTCACCCACCCAGTCTGGATGGATTACCCAAGACGGATGCATCTTTTGCCGCCCGAATGTCAGATTTGAGGCCTCAGTTTATTGGATTTTTTATGAGTTTTGCCCTGATTGGTCTTTATTGGTCCAAGCACCATTCCGTATTTGGTTATATTACGGACTACTCACCCAAGCTGATATTTTTAAATTTAGTACTGTTAGTGGCCATTGTTCTAATGCCTTTTTCTACCCAGGTTTACAGTACATATGTCTCACCGGAATATGTACAATTGCTTGGTCCATTTTTGATTTACAGCCTTAATATCACGCTTTGTGGATTAGCGAATTTCTTAATCTGGGTATATATTACGAGGCCGGGCAATCCTGTTTGCAAGCAGGTATTCCCTAAAAGGTTTGTAAGAAATGCCAAACTACGAGCGCTTATTTTGCCGTTTGCTTTTATGAGTTCTTTATTTGTATGTTGGGCATTTAATGCTGTCTGGGGAAGGTATTTGCTATTTTTAATTCCCGCTTATTTCAGACTGATCAAAGACGATCCCAAGGAAAAAAAGCTTTAAAAGCAAAAGCAAAGCATTAGGCTAGCTTTGTATTACAAATACTGCTGGCAGCTAGGTTAGGGCAATCATCTTCCTCATATATAACGCCGGCCGCGAAGTCTGTCAAATACTTGATGAATTTCTTTTTTAAGATTGGGTTGTAAGTGAATGGTAACAATATCTTTTTCGGTAGCATCAGGCTCTTCCAGGGTGTCGAATTGGCTTTTGAGCAGTTTTGCGGGCATAAAATGGCCTTTTCGGGCCACCATCCAGCTGTGAATCAGGGAAAAAGAACCTTTCAGGTAGATAAACAAGATGGGATAGCGTGGATCTCTTAGTCGGTCACGATAGCTTTTCTTTAAGGCAGAACAGGATACGATGACCTCTTTGCCAGCACCCGTTAGTTCAAGGATCTTATCATGGATGGCTGCCAGCCATCCGGCTCTGTCCTGATCATTGAGAGGGTGCCCACTATGCATTTTGGCAATATTTTCCTTAGAGTGAAAGTCATCTCCTTCCAAAAAAACAGCGCCTGTCCTACCCACGATGGCTTTGGCAATGGTAGATTTACCGCAACCCGATACACCCATTACAATTATACATTTTCCCTGCATCTTTTCCAGTTTTTGTCTTTCAAAGATATCATAATCCGCCCTAAAAGCTGTTTCTTTGCATAGAAAATCAAGGCTTCCGACAAATTGGCCGGAAGAAAACACAGATAAGGATATCAATCATTAAAAAGCATTAGCGATGAAACTCTGGGCAAAAAGTACCACTGCATTAAAAGAAGTAGAAGATTTTACGGTCGGGCAGGACCGACAGTTTGATACGCAGCTGGCTCCCTTTGATGTGCTGGGTAATATGGCCCATGCTACCATGCTCTCCACTATTGGCCTATTGACAGACCAGGAAAAAATGACTTATTAGCCGCCTTAAAAGATATTTATATAGAAATACAAAAAGGAGATTTTACTATCCAGAAAGATGTGGAAGATATCCATTCACAAATAGAATTTTTGCTGACGCAAAAACTAGGAGATACGGGTAAGAAGATCCATGCTGCCAGAAGCCGTAATGATCAGGTGTTGGTTGACCTAAAACTTTTTTTACGTTCAGAAATTGAAAAAATCACCCAGGATGTGCGGGCACTCTTTGATCTGCTGATGGAAAAGAGTGAAGCGTATAAGGATGTTTTGCTACCTGGCTATACACATTTACAGATCGCCATGCCTTCTTCTTTTGGTCTTTGGTTGGGCGCCTACGCGGAAGGGCTGGCTGATGATATGCTGAACCTGCAGGCCGCCTACCAGATTGTCAATAAAAACCCACTGGGTTCGGCAGCCGGATATGGCTCTTCTTTTCCGATCAACAGAAAGATGACTACAGAATTGTTGGGATTTGCTGATCTGAACTATAACGTTGTCTACGCGCAGATGGGTAGAGGAAAGGCCGAGCGGGTAACCGCCATGGCCATGGCAGGCATCGCAGAGACCCTGGCCAGACTGGCCATGGACTGCTGCCTTTATCTGTCTCAAAACTTTTCATTTATCTCTTTTCCACCGGAGCTGACCACGGGCAGTAGCATTATGCCCCATAAGAAAAATCCGGATGTTTTGAGCTGATCCGTGGCTACAGCAACCGCATCAAAGCACTCCCTAATGAGATTATGATGATGACCACCAATCTGCCTTCCGGTTATCATAGGGAACTACAGCTTTTAAAAGAACATCTTTTCCCTGCTTTTAAGACTTTCCATAATTGCATTGAAATGACGGGGCTGATGATCAGCCATATGGAAGTTAATAAAGGCATTGTGGAAGATCCTAAATATAAATACATCTTTAGTGTAGAAGAAGTCAATAAGCTAGTACTTGCTGGTGTGCCTTTCAGAGATGCCTATAAGCAAGTGGGTCTTGGTATTGAAGCCGGCAACTTTGAATATTCTACTGAGGTGCATCACACCCATGAGGGCAGTATCGGTAATCTGTGCACGGAGCAAATCAAGGGGAATATGGATAAGGCGATTGCAAGCTTTGATTTTACGACCTATCATCGGGCAATCGAGCAGCTACTGAAAAGCTAATTAGCACCTTAAGGTGTGTGATATCTGGCAATAATATTCTCCACATTAATAAAGGGAAAATATGCGCATATATAGTAAGCATAAAACCTGTTTTATTATAGGTTTTATAATAAGCCTGAGCCTGATAGTCATAAGCTGCAACACGGTGCCTGACACTAGAAAGGCTGGCACCACTAAAGATAACACCGTGAAAGGATTGGCCATTTCCGGGGACAATAAACCAGTTATTACCAAGCTAAACCCAGATGTAATTGCACTAACCAAAAATTTTGAGACCTTTTGGAGCTACTGGTATGATAGCGTTGATCTGACCAGGGAATTTATACCTTTAGCTGCTAACAGCAGACAAATAACTAAATCTGATTTTTAAGGCAGCTCAATACCGGCAATTATATGCCCGTATTGACAAAAGTCGTTCAGCCAGCTCAAAAAAAGAGAACAGATTATGATCAGGGCCAGTATACCTATCAGTTAAGGCCATTGCCTGAAAACATAGCGACTAGTATACCGGATGTTATCCGGCAAATGACCACCATGGCTTTAAAAGACTTTAAGAAGGAAGGAACGGAGTTGCCTGCTTTTAATCTAACTACGATTGAGGGGGGAAATTATACGAGTGCAAATTGCAAAGGAAAGATATTGGTAATTGATACCTGGTTCGTAAAATGCGGTGCCTGTGTGCGGGAAATGCCGGATCTGAACCGTTGGGTCTATCATTATAAGAACAGACCTGACGTGATCTTTTTAAGTCTATGTCTAGATGATAAACAGACAATTCAGCAGTTTTTAACACGTACTGGATTTGCGTTTCTAATTGTGCCGGACGGCCGGTCCTATATAGAGAATGCGCTGGGTGTATCAATGTTTCCGACAAAAATCCTTGTAAATAAAGAAGGCAAAATCGTTAAGACCGGAAATTTCAAATCGATTAAAAGGGAATTGGCCATGCTTGTAGCAACGACAGATCAGGCAAAGCCCTGAACTGATAACTCCGTAAAACCGCTAAGAAAGTAAGAAATTGGGGAGCATGTAAAAAAGAAGTGCCCATTAAAAGCGCCCACCAAAAGTTAAGGCTAGTGGCCGGCTTTTGGTGGGCGCTTTTAATTAAAATATTTGCTACATTTCAATTGCTTTATGTTGGCAACTGACAGCTAACTAACTACCTACCTAACTGAATAGATATTCAATATCTTCTTTGGTCAGGCTCTTCACAAAAGAACTGTCTTCCGCGATCAGCTCATTGGCGAGCGCTTTTTTACGTTCCTGCAATGTCAATATCTTGTCTTCCACCGTGTCTTTACAGATCATCCGGTAGGCAAAAATATTTTTTGTCTGTCCAATACGGTGGGTACGGTCAATGGCTTGTTGCTCAATGGCGGGGTTCCACCAGGGATCCACAATATAGACATAATCTGCGGCCGTAAGGTTAAGACCCACACCGCCAGCCTTCAGTGAAATCAAAAATACCCGACATTCATCGTCATTTTGGAAGTTTTGAATGGCTATTTCTCTGTCCTTGACAGAGGTTCCACCATCAAAATACTGGTATTTGATGCCCATTTCATCGAGTTTCCCCCGGATGAGCCCCAACATACCCAAAAATTGGGAGAAGATCAAGGCTTTATGGTTGCTCAGATTTTCTTCCAGCTCTTTAGTGAGTTCTTTGATTTTAATGGAATGGTTCGGGAAGTTTTCATCCTTAATAATGGCCGGACTGTCGCATATCTGCCTGAGGCGCATCAGTCCCTGCAGAATCGACAGCTGGGAACGTTGCACTCCTTGCTGATCGATCATGCCCAAAATCTTATCCCGGACATCATTGCGATAGGCCTCATAGATTTCTCTTTGGTGTTTGCCCATTTCACAGAAAAGCACCTGTTCCGTCTTTTCTGGCAGGTCTTTGGCCACTTGCTCTTTCGTACGGCGCAGGATAAATGGGAATAGTAATTTCCTTAATTGTTCTTTTTGAGCTTTCTCTCCAAACTTATCAATGGGAATAGCAAATTGCTGTTTGAACCATTCCACACTGCCTAGCAGGCCCGGATTTAAAAAGTTCATCTGAGCATAAATGTCAAAAGTGTTGTTCTGTAACGGTGTACCACTTAGACAGAGCCGGTTGTCTGCGTCCAGTAAATTGACCGCCTTGGCAATTTTACTGACAGGATTTTTAATCGCCTGGCTTTCGTCCAGTACAATATAATTAAAGCGCTTTTCTACAAAGGATTTAATGTCACTGCGCAGTGTGCCATAGGTGGTTATAATAATATCTGCCTCGCCGGAAGTGATTTTATTCAGATTGCGGCCGGCGCCATGATGGATAAAATAGGTAATCCCAGGCGTGAACTTGCGGATTTCATTTTCCCAGTTGTATAGGAGGGAGGTTGGACACACCACCAAGGCAGAGAATGCAGATCCTCTTTCCTGTTTTAAATAATATAAATAGGTCAGGGTTTGGATCGTTTTACCAAGACCCATGTCATCAGCCAAAATGCCGCCCCATTTGACCGTGTCCAGATAGTTCAGCCAGTGATATCCTGCAGACTGGTAAGGGCGTAACACGGTCTTTAAATGCTCAGGTACCTCCAGTTCATGAATCACATGGGCCTTACGGATCTGTTCGTATTTTTCTTCCAGATGGAATATCAACTCTTTTTCATCGCGCTGTGCATAGAGCTCATCGATGATGGTAAAATGATATTTATTGAGTTTTAAGGTATTATCCGAGGTTTCTCCCACCTGGAATAAAAGGCTGTATTTTTTTAGCCATTCCTCAGGCAGCACACCTAAGGTACCATCTTTTAACTGGACAAACTGTTGCTTATTATTCAAGGCTTTTTTAACCTCGGCTACAGAGATTTTCTGTCCGTTAAAATCGATGTCCACTTTAGCATCGAACCAGTCAGTATGGCTGCTCAGGTTGATAACTGTCGTGGGTTTAGCTGTATTGAACCGGTATTTTTTCAAGGTCTCAAAGCCATATACCGGTACATTCAATTCCTTCATCTTATCCACAAAAAGGAAAAACCAGTTATTTTTTAATACCTCTGGACCTTTAAGGGCTAATTGATTTTTATTGACTACGGCAAATCCGGAATGCAGATTGTGAATTTTCTGAAAGAATTCATTTTCTGCCTCTCTGTTGCGGTGGATGATCAGTAATTTATCTTTTTGCGGCAAAATGATCTGGTCATTTTGCTCGTCGGTAATCCGGTGGTTGTGATAGATAAAGATGGGATCAAAGATCAGATAATCGCCCCTTTCTTTCAGGTTAATCCTGGATTCAGGGACCATATCATAAATCTCTTCCTGTTTGATATTGGTAAAATGAACCGTGTAGTCCTTTGAAAGCGGGATGACAAAATCAAATAAAGCGTTTTCCCACTCATCTTCCGTATATACAATACGGCCATCATTTAAGAATTTCTCCACAGTAATAACGTCTTCCGCCTTACTCCAGAGATAAAACTGGTTTTCCACCTGAAAAAGTAAATTAGAATCAAGTTCGTTCTCTGTGATCGACTTTTCGCCTAAAAGCGTATCCACCTTACAGATGACTTCATATTGATCATTATTATGCGCTACCTCAAAATGAGGTTTAACATAATTGATAGAGTAATTGGCCAGTTCGATGTTGGCTGAAGTAAGCACCTTGCCGCCCGGGAGATAAAAGGTCAGATAACTGTCCACAGACAAGTTAAATAAATGCTTGAGTTTCTGGTAGAGATAGTCTACGATCAGTCTTCTGGTGTCCTCTGTCAACGCTTGTCCTTTTTGCTGGACAATATTTTCCCAGATACCACTGAATTCAGAATTACGGTCCAGATACCGGTTAACCTCGCCGGCGGATATCTTTCTTAAGGTATGTAGAATCCCCAGTCTTGTTCAGCAATCCTGTCCTGGTTGATGTTCTTGCCAAAATCGAGCTTTTCGATCTGATTGGTAAAATTAGTCCCTGCTTCATTGGTTTCTCCCTTGACCGGTATAAACTGTACGTAAGGATATTGGTGGTGGCTCTCCGCAATAACAATACCTACCCTGGACTGCGCACTGTCCTGTTCCAGGACTGCCGGTTCGGGCGTAACTTCCGGTTTGACGACTTTAGTCTGCGGATTAAAGCTATTGGGATTGATGACCTTTTTTATGGAAGGATCCAGTACCCTTAAGAAGGGTTTACCGTTTTTATAGGTAAATTCAAACTTTCCATCCAGGTTGTCTTCTAAAGAAAATCCGTAAAGCCCTAATAATTGATTTTTCTCCCGATCCCAATTGCGGATTGAGTCAAAATAATCGGCTCCCCCTATATTAACCAAGTGAAGTAAGAGTATGGTTTTGTGCAGACAAAGTGGATGTTTATGTTCTGAGCCACAATTACAACTGGTGTCGAAGTTCCTTTCTGCATTTTTTTGAATAATAACTGGAAAGGTTTCCCTGTTGACCGTTACTTCAGCGACCACCTTTTCATTGGCATTCTCCAGAAGCACAGGCTTTGACATGCGCAAGGATTCTTCTGCCTCGTCATAGGTCTCTCCAGCTGAAAATGCGCGGATCTGACGCAGATCCAGACGGTTCATGCGCAGCGTGGTGTGTTTTTGATCATAGTTAACCTCCACATTGGTTAGCAGGTGTTGATCAGACATTTGCTGCAACTGAAATAAGACAGCCACTTCGTGCTTGCAGAGTTCCCCCAGATTATAAGTGCAATTGCATTTGAGTGATAAGGTTGACTCGTCTTTATAGCCTCTGACCTGCACCTTATACCAGCTGGCATACATGTCATCCTTTACCCGGAAACTTATCGTGTCCGAGAGCATGTCATGGTGGGCGACTTCAATTCGCCCGCTGTTAAAAATTTTACGGCCCCTGGTGGTGATCTCTTCGGATCCGTTGCTATAAATCTGTTTTATAAAAAAAGGTAACAATGCTCGTCTTTTTCATTTATTTGTTGCCAAAAAGCAATTTGCAAAGGTAACGATTTTCAGGGTATTTTTTGCACATGGCTGTAGTTTGCTGGTTTGAGGAGATAAAAAAGAGGGCTGAATGGAAAATTCAGCCCTCAAATAAATTTTATTTATAATATAATCAATCCATTAATAGAACTGATCTTCTTTTTTATTATCGTCCATAAGACCCATTGCTTTTACAAAATAGGTCAAAACACCAGGTAGTGCTAACCAGAACCATTGTCTGGCCCAGATCATCAGACCGATAATAATTGCCAGCCAAATGACAAACCATACCCAATATTTCCCGCGTGATGTAGTTTCTTCCATATCAGTAAAATTTTTACAAATGTAGGTAAAAAAATAAAAATTAATAGCGCAAGGCCCTTATTTTTCTTCTGTAAACAGATTATTATAAGATTCCATTGCTTTTTGGATAATACCCAGGGCCTGCTGCTTATTGCCGAATTCTTCCACTTTAACACTCTTCTTTTCCAATACTTTATACTGTTCAAAGAAGTGGCGCAATTCACTAAAAAAGTGCTTAGGCAATTCTTCTATGTTCTCATAATAGTTAATGGCAGGGTCATTAGCTGCAACACCAATGATTTTATCATCTCCTTCGCCGCCGTCCAGCATCTGCATTACACCAATCACCTTGGCCTCTACAATACACATAGGCTGAATGCTCATACTGGAGATAATCAGGATATCCAATGGATCTTTATCGTCTCCATAAGTTTGGGGGATGAAGCCATAATTGGCCGGGTAATGAAAGGAGGAATAAATAACGCGGTCCAGTTTCAGCAGGCCGCTGGCTTTGTCGATTTCATATTTAGAACGGGATCCCTGGGGGATTTCTACAATGCAATTCACGAATTCTGGTGCATTTTCGCCAGTCTCAACGCCATGCCAGGGATGCAAAACCTGCGTATTTTTAATCATGCCTTTTTTGTTTAATAGGAAAATTTGGGTGCAAAGGTAACTATAAATACCAATTTAATCCTAGAATAATGCAAATATTACATCCCAAAACTTATGCAGACGAACGCCTGTAAGTGTGAAAATCATGCATTTATGTTAATTACTGTGCTTCAGTAACCTGTTTTCTATACAGCTCGGCATAATAACCTCCTTGTTTCATAAGTGACTCGTGTGTGCCCCTTTCTGTAATTTCCCCGTCTTCAATTATGATAATCTGATCAAAACTGAAAACGGTAAATATTCTATGGGTGATAATAATTGCAGTTTTATCACTTAAAAATTTATTTAAGTGGGTTATAATCTCATTTTCTGTTTTAGCATCAACGGCGCTCAAGCAGTCATCAAAAACCATGAGTTCCGGGTTTTTAATTAAAGCTCTGGCAATGGAGACGCGCTGTTTCTGGCCACCGCTTAGCATGACACCCCGTTCACCTACCATGGTTTCATATCCGTTTTGCAGTTCAAGAATCTCATTATGGATGCTGGCTGAGCGGGCAGCATCTTCAATTCGCTGCTGGGAGGCCTTTTCGCTTAGTCCAAAACTGATATTATTGGCGATACTGTCGCTGAATAGGAATACATCCTGCGGCACATAACTGATATTGTGTCTTAGTTGGTTAAAGGGCATATCCTTGATATTAACCCCTTTGACATAAACATTTCCCTTGTCAGGATCAAAGGAACGTAGCAACAAATGGGCAACAGTGGACTTACCACTGCCGGTTTTGCCAAGAATTAATATTTTTTCGCCTTTTTTTACCCGCAGGTTAAAATCCTTGATGGCCTTGATGCCGGTATTGGGATAGGTAAAGGAAACGTGCTCAAATAAAATATCACCGTCTAAATCGGCTGGTTTAGTCGCTGGTTTATCCTGAATGGCTGGTTCCTGCTGTAGAAATTCGTTGAGCCTTTTCTGTGAGGCAGCGGCACGCTGCGTCATGGAAGCCACCCAACCAATGGCACTGACCGGGAAGATTAAAAGCAGGATATAGATGACGAATTCTACAATGAGTCCCACTTTGGTGGTATCATGCAAAACGATCTGACAACCAATAAGTACGGTGATTAATGTACTTAGCCCAATGATCAAATTCATACTTGGGAAGTAGACAGCTTCCATTTTGGCCAGACCAACAGCATTTTTTCGGTATTCCTCACTGCTTTTTCTAAAAAAGCCTAAAATAGCCTTCTCTTGAACATAAGACTTGATCACACGAATACCGGAGAAAGATTCCTGTGCATTGGTTGTTAAATCTGACAAGAGTGCCTGAACCCTAGTGCTTCTCTTATGTATGTTAATGTTAAGAAAATAAATGGTCAAGGCCAGGATTGGAAGGGGAGAAATAACAATCAGGGTTAATTTGACGTCCTGTTGCAGCATGTTGATCAAACAAAGGGCAATTAAGGTCGTCAGATTGATAAAATACATGATGGCAGGGCCGGTATACATACGCACTCTGCTGACATCTTCAGCCATCCTGTTCATTAAATCACCAGTGGAATGGGTTTATAGAATGCTGCGTCCAATTTTTGATAGTGGTTATACACCTCATTTTTCTGATCATATTCTATATGGCGGCTCATAACAATGATGGTTTGGCGCATAAAGAACATAAAAAGTCCTCGTATTAAGGCCAGGATAATAATGACTATACTACAGACCAACACCATCCTGCCATAAGGGAATTGATCCATCCAGGCGAAAAACTGGGATAGGATAACGTCTTTGACTACCTGGGCACCTGCCTCGGGGTGGGGGCCAGGTAATGTCTCCTGGAGCTTGCCTACGACATAACGGAAAACCTGAGGAGACATGACTGCAAAATAATTGGATGCCGTGATAAACAGGAAGCCAAGTATAAAACGATAACGATATTTCCAGAAGTATTTATTGAGAACTGATAATTCTTTCATAGTAATTTGGGCGATTCCTTAGGTACAATAGATGCAATTTTGCGGAAAACAGGAATCAAATCGCAAAATTACGGGAAGAATATCAAAAAAATTTGGTTATTAAAATTATTAGATATTATTTTGCGCCCGGAGAGCTGGCAGAGTGGTCGAATGCGGCGGTCTTGAAAACCGTTGACTGTTACAGGTCCGGGGGTTCGAATCCCTCGCTCTCCGCAGGTTTTAATAACCATATTGATTTTCAATGCGTTCTCGGAGCATCAGTAAAATAAGTTAACAAACGGGTTAACAGCCCGGCAAATTTTACTGACATGTTGAAAGATCAAAAACACTACACCATCCCCAAGGTTTCCAAGGGGCGATCCAACTTTGTTTTCTTTAGGTATTTTAATGACAATGGTTCGGTAGGAAAATCAGGCGGCCATTGCCCCGATTTCCAGACATTTGTTGTAGATCTTCTTTATTTTTCTGCAACTCATATCGGGTAACTAAGCGCCTTTCGGCGCTTTTGTCCCCAACGAACCGGACATGAGAGTTTCCCCTCATCCGGCTCTGGCTCGTTGTAAGTCGTCTGTTTCATTAACGACCGGCTACAGGATCTTTGTTATGGTTGTTGGTGTATTGTGCCGAACTTCATAACATTTTGTATGGATGATATCCATATTGCCTAATTTGAACTCGCCGCCTAATGACGGTTTGGTTCTAAGGCTAATTGTCCATCGCTGGTTGATGGTCAAACTTTGATGACAGCATGGACAAAGGTCGTATTGATCACGGGAGATTATGTAAGCAACGGTATTCCGTTCGCTATTATTTCGCCATTGATCAGAAGTTCGTTGTTCGTAATATGCATCGTATTTGGAATCGAATGGATGAACTTCTTTTTTGATTTTTATATGGCGTTTTATAGGAATGTCAGCCATTCGTTTGAGGGTTACCTCTATAGTTGCGCCATTATCTAATAGTTCATTTGTACTGAACCTGTGGTTAGCCCCACCGATTTTCTTAAAATATTTATGCATGATCCAACGAGTTCCTTTATTTGGATGCCGCCGTTTTGCCCATCGATATAGATTTCTCCATATGAAGTTGTCGATATCATTGAATATCTTTTTGGAAACAACGCCTCGATGATAATTCGCCCATCCTGTAATTTTGGGATTTAGCAGTTGGATGAGTTGAGCCTGTGTTAGGTGACGTGCTTTGCGGAGGGTCTGTGTAATACCTTGCTTGAAAGAGTGAATACTCTTCTTGGAAGGGGTGATCAGCAGTTTTAGTTTCCCGTTGGCGGGGTATTTGCGCACGTTTTGCCCGAGGAAGTCGAATCCTTCCGTGATTTTTGTGATGACTGTTTTCTCTTGAGAGAGTTCTAGTCCTCGTTCTTTTAGGAAGAATTCGATGGCGGGTTTAACTTGTTGTTCCAAAAGATCTTTAGAGTATGCGGTTACGATGAAATCGTCCGCATACCTAATGAAATTCAATCTGTTACCTAATCGGGATAGCCTATTTATTAGCGCTTCCATTCCGTCTAGTGTCATGTTGCTGAGAACCGGACTAATAATGCCACCTTGTCCCGTACCTTGATCTGTGGTGAACCACTTATCAATTTCTACATATCCTGCCTTTAGCCATTTTTCTAATATAACTGTGTCTGTGCAGATGTTGTTTAACATCCATTCGTGACTTATATTATCAAAACAGCCACGGATATCACCTTCGAGCGTGAACCTGGCAGATGCTTGCCTTCCTAGACAGATGAAGCTTTGGGCTATGGCGTCTGCGCAGCTCCGTTTTGGCCGGAATCCATAGCTGTTATGGTCTGCGGTAACCTCTGACACTGGCAGGAGTGCCAGTGTATGGAGAGATTGAAATGCCCTGTCCCGAATTGTGGGAATGGAAATTGGGCGGAGCTTCTTTTTATTGCCTGCTTTTGGAATGTAGATGCGTCTGAGAGGAAGCGGTTTATAATCCCGACGTCTTAGACTTTTGGCGAGTGCTAACTTTTCCTTCGATGTTTTAATAGTGATACCATCTACCCCTGGAGTTTTACTCCCGGAGTTCTGCAAAATATCCCTAACAGCTATTAATTTAGCTGATAGGGAGTGTGTTAGAATCCATTGAAGTCGTTTAACTTTATTAAACTTCTTCTGTTCTGAAGCCTTCGCAATTCTGAGTTGTAGCTTTCTGACGATCAGTACATGATAGTCCCAGTTAATACTGTTCCAATCATTTACGGAACTGATGGACGCATTCGTGCATAGTTCCGCTGTCGGCATTGTTGCCGAAGGTTTCCTATGTTTGATCATTTGCTTTTCCATCTTAATAAAAGTTCTATTTCTCCATTACGATAACAAACCTGAGGTACGTCTGCCAGCTTTACACTGCGGTGTTATATTTCAACACCTATCTTCTCCATTACAGAGAAGCCTTCGCTTTTTACCTCATCTTACTGCCGCCTCCCATCAGCCTTCCTTGCGGTTGGCCTGCCCTGCCTTCTCAGGCGAGGCGGTAATCGGCGTTCCCCTGTTGCCTGATTTGAACATTGTTGATTTAGGATTGATCTGTACACCGGATACGTTGTTTGTCTGTGTGAGTTGAGCTGTCAACAACTCATCCCGTATCGTTGCCTTTTGGCTGAAGCCTGACAGTTTCTTTGGCTCCTCTTCGGTGACGGTGCGTCAAACGATCATTCAATTAGTTTATCCATGTCAACATTCCTAGCCCTATACCGGATGAAACTTCCAGCACTTGAGTCTGATTACTCTTCTTCAAGAGGCGTTGCCGCCTTCGGTACATTGTCCCACGGGCTTCATACAAAGTCGTTACCGTCGATGCATGCCGTGGTAGGAAACCGGTGACAGAACACCGGGTTTCTCTACACCTTTCGGTGCCGAAACAATTCAAAAACAGACCTTTACAGGTCGCACATCAATACCTAAGTTTGAAAAAATTGTTTCTGTGATATACTTGTTGTAGTACCATGTTTTTATACGTCTCATTGAGAACGGAATCTGGCTTTTATTCTGCTGGGTGGCCCAACAGGTTAATTTCATTAATGAGACTGCCATTAGGGATAGATTAAAATGATTATAGAGCTTTGTTTGACTTCTGGCCTGACACTCTTCCAAACCGGTATACTGTTTCGCGTCCCTCAGCAGAAATTCAATCTGGAATCTTAATCTGTAATATTGCAAAACCTTTTCACCGCCCAGCTCTGTATCCGTACTTAATAAAATAGAATAACTATCCGTCTTCTTATATTTAAGGTAGACAACTTTGACTATTCGTTTTAATGAAACACACCAAACAACTGATTCATAAGCGCAGACGTCTTCATCTTGATAACAAACCTCCCATCTACGCTTATCAATATTTTTAACATCGACCTTCCCATCAAAGATCCGGTTTCTACCTTTGCCACTTTTCTGAGGTCCCTTATGTAGATATTTGAGGTCGGCATCCTGCCGCATTCTGGTTACAACTTGAATGCCCATTTTAAGTAACGGCTCTATGAAGCCAGTTTTCATAAAATAAGCATCCGCCGCTACATACTTGGTATACTTCAAGATCCGATCTTTATTTTGTCCTATAATATTCACGTAATGCTCCATTTGCTTCCCATCTTTTAAGCCAGCAGGGGGCTGAACGGCTTCCAGGCTGTAGGCGGTCTCATCGCTAACGTCCACTAATGCCAGACTACTGATTTCAAGCCCTGGTAAGGTCTGCCCGTCTTTGCCGCTCCAATAATATCCTTTGCCATAAGTTTTTTTGCCGCTCTTTTTAATAAAGCTCGGATCGAAGGCCACAATACATTCTTTTTCTTTCAAAGGGCTAAATACAGAATCAGACAAGGCTGGGAAATCTATTTTTCGTTCAAACTGGTTACGCAGGCTTTTCTCTGAATACTGTCCATTACTGTAACGATATACGTTAAGAAAGTTATGACGTACAGGTAACATCACCCAGATTTCAATGATCCATTTTAAAAACTTCTTCTGCGGTTTGGTAAATTCGCTAACTTGATCTATTCTTGCACTGACAAAGCTCATGGCTTTGTTAAAGGCGGAGTTTATTTTTTTCACACCAAATAATACCGCCTTTTTTTTATGCCCCTACCTCATGTGGATAAAAAATAGCCCAAATCATTAAATTTAAAAGTTATCCACACTTTTTATGCCTCAAAAAAATTACCGAACCATTGTGATGAATCGCCACTAAAATTATGGCCTTCCAAAAATTGGAACTGCATAGTCGGAATAAAATGCTCATCCACCAATAATTGACCTGTCATCAGGTTTAAATCATTTGGTTTTCCCGGCCAGTCCAAGTCTCCTGTCCCATCCATCATATTCGATACATCAGAAGAACTGGCATATCCGACACTTTTGATGGCAGGTTCTTTATTTAAAATTGAGGTTATTGCCTCCTGATGATCGAGAGTTGATCCAGGCAAAGGAACAATAAATACATGCTCTTTATTATACCCTAGATCTCTGGTACGGATAAAGCGCATTTGTTTACTCATAACCAGTGTCGATACGAGAAGTGCAAAAGAAATTCCAAACTGAAAGATAACCAAACCTTTTCTGATGAAATTAGTCTTACCATTCGCTTTACTTTTACCACTAATCGCTTGAATGGGATTAAAGGAGGAGAGCAAAAGGGCTGGGTATATGCTGGAAGCCATTAGGGTTCCAACAAGTACCAATCCCATTAAAAACCAAGTGTGCTGATCGTTTAATCTTGTAAAGATCGACGTATTCGTAAAATAGGCTATTATTGGTTTAGAAATAAAGAGCAACCCTATTGACAATGCCAATGAACAGAGAAAAATGATAAGCGTTTCAAATACAAACTGTATGAAAAGGCTCTTCTTACTTGCACCGATAATTTTCCGGACGCCGACTTCCCTTGACCTGGAAAGAGAACGAGCTGTAGCTAAATTGACATAGTTAATACTGGCTATAACGAGTATTAAGATGCCAATCAGAAGTATAATACGGACCATCTGTAAGTCTGCCTTATTGCCGTCTATAGTTACCAGGTGCATCTGCTGGATATTCTGCAGATTAAAATGGACGCCCTGTTCGGACTTGGTCAATTTATTGAAAGCTTCAGATAACCCGCGCCCTATTACATTCGGAGCTTCATTGTCTTTTAGCAATACATAGGTCTGAAACTGATAATTTCCGAGATCCTGATCGATAGTTTTCCAATCGCCGTTACCACCGCCAGCCGTAAAGTTGGCACCAAAATAAGCCATGGGTAGTAATGCATCGTAGCTAAGGGTTGAATTATCGGGAAAATTCTCCAGTATAGCTGAAACAGTAAATATGTGATGATCAAAGTTAACTGGCTCACCAATTACATCAATAGTGCCGAATAGTTTCAAGGCCGTTTGCCTCGTTAACGCGATGCTGCTACCATTAGGCAGCAATTCTCTTCCTCCTCCCTCTAATCGATTAAAATCAAAAACCTTTAAAAAATTGCTATCAACATATCCAATCTTATTGCCATCAAATATTTTTGGCCATTCTTATCCGACAGTACACAATTATCTTCCTCATGAATACGGATGGTCGACTTTATACCGGGGATATTTTTGGCAATTACAGAAAGGGGACCAGGAACAGCATCAAAAGAATGCAGGTCTCCTGCAACATCGAAGCTCACACTCAAGTGAAAGATGTTCTCTGCTTTTTTATGAAAATCATCAAAATGTGGCTCCTTGTTTGACCATAGGAGTAAAATTGCACCTGCTGTCAACCCTACTGCTAGCCCTAGAATATTCAATATGCTGAAAAGTGGATTGGTTTTGATACTTCTAATTGCTGATTTAATATAGTGTCGACACATTCCTTTTGGTTTATAGTTGAACTCGATTATCGATTGATGATTCGTTTACGTACAATTCATTTATTTCATTTAAAGCTCATTACGAGAGCTGATTTTTGCGTACGACTAATATGCCATTTTTTAAATAGTTGTAAATGAATAAAGCGATTATTAAAAAAAATGAAAATATGTTCGATTTCGTGACAGTTGCTGTTCGATATTGGAACGCGGTGACTCGTTAAATGTTGGCTACCTGAGATGTCATTCTGCTTGAGTCTATATTAGGTTGGGTTTTGCAGAGCTTTTCAGTGTCATGTAGTTAAAACAGCGGTGATGATTACGCCTATGACGGTAACGGTAACATGACCAACGACCAGAACAAAAAGATTACCACCATCAGCTATAATGTCTTAAATTTACCAAGCGGTATCACTGTCGTAGGAAAGAGTCTAGTAAAGTATTATTATGATGCTGCAGGTAACTAACTGCAGAAACGCACCACGGATAATTCGACTGCTTATTAAATTTAATATCTGAGAATGAACCCGCTGTCCGCGGATTTTATTAGATTTGCTCATGGTTAAAAATGATTTGTAGTTACTTCAAATTTAACCGTTTTGGGTGATTTGTAGGAATTACCCTTCATTTTTCTTTAAATTTTACCCGGACAACTGTGGAAAAAAATATTATTTTAAAGAATACACTCAAACGTAATTTATGGATATTAAGAAATATAATATGCTCCAATACATTGGCTTTTGTCATTTGGGTTTACTTTCTTAAGATTTATGGTTTAATAGGGTTGCTAGTAATGTTAGGTTTGCTCGATATTGTTCTTTTGGGGTTGATGGGTGTTTTTATCCATAGACAATATTATTCTTTCGAGAAAAAACGATTAATTAATATTTCTGGAAATACAGCACGTTTTTTTTACGAAGGCAAGCTGATAAAAGAAGTGGATAGGAATGATATAAATAGGATTATTTTAATTGATAAAATTATGAATGATGGAAATTCTTTTCCAACATTTGTCGATTCTTACTTTTTTTTTACAATTATGTTGAATGATGGCACCCATATGATTATTACTTGCTTAATGCATCCTATGTTAAAAAATATAATAAAAGAATGGAGCAAAATTGAAATAGAACACAAGAATGTCTTTTTCCCATTTTTGGGATCAAAATCCTTGGCTTCGCTTCTAAAATAATAATGACAATTTATGTTCTATTGATAGCATTTATAAAAACTGCTTACATTTTGCAGATACTGCAAAGTCTATCGTTTTAGCCTAAATTAAATAGTTGTCTTAATCATTTTGACCAGTCTTGTAAATCCGCATAATCTGGTATCCTTTTCGTCAAAAATGCTCCTTGGGTCACAGCTAAGATCGTAGGCTCTTTTAAGATTCGGGTATATAGAAAATAGCAATGCGACACCATATTGATTACTTGTTAATTTAACTACACTTCCCTCTTAAAATATCCAACTTGTGATCTACTTTCGGTGGCTGGTATATCTTCTTTATATGGTTTTTCTACCATTTAAATAGCAATGCCCAAAACTTTCATCAATTACTTTATTAGGCTGTCCTTTATTTATGGCACTCAGCACCTGTTCTTCACAAATAGTGAGAGGATTCCCGATTTTTGAAGTGTTTAGTCCACATTATAGATGCTCTGTAATGGATTTTTATTATCAACAAACGCCAATAATTATAATGTACAAGGCTGACACTTAATAGAACTTTAAACAGTTATTATCAGTGTAAAAATATTTTCCTCACTTTCAACTATTAGCTCGCCATTCATATTTTTACCCGCCTTTGCATATTTACAATGCCCCTACCGCCAATAATGCCAGTGCTTTTTGCCGCCCGATTAAAGTTATTGGTCATTTTAATTTTGATTTTCGCCTCCGTAGATATAGTGATATCAATATTAATTAAGGCTCCATTCCCATACTTAATGGCGTTATTGATCCCTTCTTTAAACACCAAAAAGATATTTTGACGGACGATCTGACTGACTTTTTTCTCTTTAGAAAGGTTGGTAAATGTCATATTTACCGGAATGTCAAATTCGTTTTGAAGTTGATATATGTATGTCTTCATCCGAATGATAAGCTCTTCTATCGTGTCGAACTGTGCATCAATAGACCATACCATATCACTGAGCATGGCGATGGCTTCCTGGCTGGTATCGGCAATATGTTGCAGCTTTTTATCCTCTGCCTGCTTTTGGTGTGGCGGGGGCGGGGCTATCGCATCAGTTTGCAAGCGCTGTGCCTGGTGCCATATTCTGGTCAGGGAACTTCCTATTTCATCATGCAGGTCCCCTGCGATTTTTGTGCGTAGATTACGCTCTTTGTTTTGTTGATTTTGACGCAGTCGTATAATTAACAGCAGAATCCCGGTAATAAGCAGCAATACCAGTATTTTGAACAATAGGGTCTGATAATAAGCCGGTAGAATGGTAATAGGTATCTGAAAGATGGCAGACTGCTTGAGTTTGCCATTTATGTTATGGCTTAATTGCAGCGTATAATTTCCGGGTGTCATTTTGTTGAACGTGATTTCCCGGTGGGAGCCAATATTGATCCAGCTTTCGGTGGGGCCTAGCCGGTAGTAATAGGGGGTTGTTTTGCTTTGCGTTTCCGGGTTATCAAAAGTGATTGAAAAATAACGTGTACTCGCGGGGATCCTGATCTGGCAGCTGTCTGGTGGAAGATAGGCCAGGCGGTAGGAGGTGGTTAAATGATTGTTTTTATCAGCTATTGTCAGTTTATTGATACGAATGGCCAGGGGTGAGGTTTGCTTTGCGTGACGAGCCGTGTTTTTATTCCAGCAAATAACGCCATTGATCGTCCCCAGATAAATCTGCTGTCCATCCGTAAATGAAGAGGCCTGGTTAAATTCGTCGGAATGCATACCATCAGCGCCTTGATAGCTCGCGACACTGCTATCTTTTAAATCAACGATATTTAATCCTTTATTAGTGCCTATCAGGAGGTGGGTGCCTGATTTTGCCATGGAATAGACAGTAGGGCTGGTAAGTTTGGAATTTAGCCATTCCATGTAGTTGATTTTGCCTGAAAAATCCACAGCCAATACGCCAAGTCCGCTGGTGGCTATCCATATTTGATCACCAATTACGGCAAAGCCATGGACTTTCGATCGTTTAATGTCGGCAGATATGCTGTCCGCAAATAGATAACGGGTCTGTCCGTTTAGTGAATTTGTTACAAAAGCACCCGCATCTGTACCCACCAGAAACTGAGTAAAAGGAGCATTATTCTTAAAAGGATAGGGGGTAAGGGCATTTATTTTTACCGCCTGCATGTTTTGAGCCGAAGCGTTGGAGAATACCGGGTACAATTTTTTATGTAATGGGTCCACCAGGTGTAAACCGCGCGTGGTACCCTCAAGGACTAAAGGAGGATTCACTCGGCTTAAGACTGTAATAAATTTACTTTGATAAACACTGGCTTTCCGGGTTACATTAAGCTGTAGACCGATATGTGTCAGTTTGTTGATAGAAGGCTCATACCAACAAAGGCCAGCACCTTCCGATCCAATCAGCAAAGTGTCTTTGTTCCAGGGAAGAATAGAATAGACATAGAGTGTCTGTAAAGGCTTGACCTCTCCTGTCTGTCTGTTATAACGTAAAAGATATTGTTGATAAGAACCTATATAGACACTGTCACCCGATGCATAAATGGCCCGGATGCTATTGATATTGTCTTCGCTATTTAGTTGCATGTCAAAAGGCAAATATTCTGCATGGATGGCGGTAAGCCCACCACCTGAGCAGATATAGGCGTTCCTGCCTGAAGGTTGGGAGGAGATACCGTGAATGAGTTCCCCCGGGTACTTGGCCATATAAGGCTTTGCGTTGCGCCACCATTTACTGCTTGCAAAGTCATACATAAAAATATACCTCGTCAGGCCTTTACCCATGGTGAGGATACCGGGCTGCCCTCCTGGTACATAAAATAACAGGGAATAATTGTTCTCCTGCACGCTGTCTGGTAAGGGAACTGCCTGGATAAATTTCGAATAGTCACGGGGCTGCACGCTGCCTGGATGGGCTTTTTTATCACGATATAAGGCCTGGATATCAGACCGAAAAATGCCCTTATCCCGAAAGGACAACAGACACTTGCCTGAACGGTCATAACAGGCATTGGTAATACCGTTAATCCCTACAGCTGCGAACTTGTAACAGACCGGATCCTCATAGCCGGCAGGGTTCTTTTGGATGCTTACCAACATTCCGTCACCGGTCGTTAGCCATAATTGGCCCTTTATGGGCTCTTGTATGTTTTCTATAGACGGCTCAGGGGTGGGGGGGCCGGTGGGCATAAATCCGGCTTTCCCGATGCCCAGGTCTGCTATCTGCACCAGGCTATCGCCATGGACCTTAAGTAATTTCCCACTTTTGGTACCGTAATAGATTTCGCCATCCCCAAGGCAGGCAACAGTAGAAAGCCTTCTATCGTGTGGATTTAAGGACTTCAGATAACCAGTATTTAAATATAAAGGAGATATAGACCAACTTTTTAGATCAAATCTGGCAGCCCCGTCACTAAAACCCAGCCAAAGGTTCCCTTGATGGTCGCTGCTTAGGGTCGTGATTGTAAGACTGGGCAGGGCAGGGTGGTGCCTATGCCAAAATGCAGCAATTCGGAACCGTCATAACGGTAAAGGCCATTATCGGTAACAAACCAGATCAGTCCGCTATCATCACGCAGCGCCATCTGGATGTTGTTGTCAGCTATATGTTTAGGTAAATGAATGGCATTGATCGCTAAATGACTTTTTTGTGCGTGGCTACCCATCGGATAGCCCCAGAACCAACATAGCAGTAGGCAATAAATTGCTTTATTCATCAGTTTGGGGTATTTGAAGTATAATATTGTTCAAATATATAATTTTTTACAACATTATTTTGCATTGTTAATCAAAGAAAGGGTGTCGCTGGTCCATGCGTGTATTTCGGACCGGCGTACAAAGTTGAAATAAGCTCTTTGAATGCAATCTGCGCTTATATTTGCTATGGCTCTATTGTTTAGCTTAGCCAGTTACCGTCCTTTTATTTATTCAGGAATATTCTTTGGCCCATCCCTCAACAGGGGGATATTTAATTCACCTAAGGGGCGTAATTTAGCAAAATGATAAAACTGGGTATTATAGAAGATGATGTCATGATCAGGACTTCTTTGGTGGATTACTTTAACAGTGAGGTCGGATTTGAGGTCTTGTTAGCTGCCGGATCAGTGGAGGCTTTTATGCTTGACTGGGAAGACCAGCTTTACTTTGATATTATTTTATCTGATATAGGGTTGCCTGGCGCTTCCGGAATTGAAGGACTAAGCTTCATTAAAAAAAGAGCGCCCAAATGCCAGATAATGATGTTATCCGTATATAATGATACCGGACGCATCTTTCAGGCACTATGCGCGGGCGCCGCTGGTTATGTATCTAAACAGACGGCTTTTGTAAAAATTAAAGAAGCCTTAAACAGTATTTACAACGGTGGAGCTTTTATGTCCCCGGATATTGCAAAAAAGATCACTGATTATTTTAATCCTGCTTACATATCGAAAATAAAGGATCCACTGACACAGCGCGAACAACAGGTGCTGCATGCCATTGAGGAGGGCTCACTAATAAAATGATAGCGGAGCGTCTTTATATCTCCCTTGAAACGGTAAAAACGCACATAAAGAAGATATATCAGAAACTGGAAGTCAATAACCGACTGGATATTGTCAGGCGAAAATACCGATAAACCCCACACTTAAACCGAAATTTATCATAAACACCTTTTTTAAGATCGTCCCATCCCCGTCATGGGGATTTTTATTTTATAAAGGTAGTTGATCTTTGTACTTATGCGGATAAGTACTATCCTCCGAAACAGATGGGGCTGAATGGGGCGCGATCAATTCGAATATGACCCGAATAGCGGGATCTATTACTGCTTTTCGTTTAAATGCCTGCCCAATCCCGCCCATGCGCTCATATATATTGACCCAACACAGGCGCAAAGGTCACGTGATGATCGCGGATCTTTCCGGCAGGCTCGTAAGGCGTAAGCAGATCAGAGAAGCTATGGCGCCAATAGGCATAAAAATAGATCTGTCTGGTTTGTCTGAAGGCGTATATATTGTTCTAGCGAAGTCTTAACATCAGACAACAAAAGCCAGCCGATAACCTCGTTATCACAAACAGCAGCTATTCATGTTTTATCTTTAATAGAATGATAATATCTTTTATTAAAACCAGACTAGTAGAAGCTGGATTTGTTGTTAAAGAAAATCCTTTCTTTCCGGTGTAAAAACACCCAACTTTCCTGCTTCCAGGCAGATACAATCGTTCGGTATATTGGAGGGCCTGAAACAGGCCTCACCGTTGCGGATAGTTTTCTTCTCTTTTCCAATCGTAAATTCAAAGCTGCCTTTTAATACGTAGGTGGCGTGAATGTGGGGATGCTGGTGCATGGCTCCCAAAATTGGGCGGCATATATCAATAATCTTAATTGTAATGCATTACAGCAGTCATCTGATAACAATCCGAAAGGCCAGTTATTGGCTACTGAGCAGTACATTCAGGTGTTCATATTTAAGCCTCAAATATGAGCCTGTATGTTTTGATATCCTAAGTAAAAAACAGGTGCTTCTTTCGCCCTAAATTCCAATTTATGGCTCGAAAGACACTTGCCGTAGCCCGCCAGCATCCCCCGCCAGAGTGATTTTTGGCCAGTTTGGCCTAGAAAACCTGTCGATTGACAATTTATGACAAATGGTCGTCATAAATTGCAGCCATGAGAAAATCCATTGCGTTTTTAATAACACTTATTCTTTGCGCCTGGCAGGCACAAGCTACTGTTATTTATGTGAACTTAAATGCCATCGGAAATAATGACGGTGCCAGCTGGAGTAATGGCTACACTAATTTCCAGGCAGCTGTTGATGCCGCTATTGCGGGAGACAGTATTTTTGTAGCTACTGCTGTCTACCAGCCTGCCAGCGGAGCCAGTTTCATCATGAAAGAAGGGGTAAAGATCTTCGGTGGCTTTACCGGAACAGAAAGTGCTTTCAGTCAGCGCAGCCTTAAAAATAAAGCAACACTCAAAGGAAATGGCAACAGTGTTGTCAGTAATGATGATAACGGGCTCACGTCAGCAGCCGAGCTGGACGGCTTTATTATTACAGGCGGTACAGCGGATCAGGGTGGCGGCATATATAACAATAAGGTATCGCCTGTTATCCGTAATTGTATTTTTGAAAACAATTCGGCCAATATAAATGGGGGCGGTATGTTTAACGCGACATCATCCGCCAATATTATTAATTGTATTTTTACAGGGAATACTACGGCAGGCAATGGTGGTGGACTATTTAATTATACCAACGCTAAAGTACACATCATCAATTGTATTATATGGGGTAACAATTCCGACAATTCTGGTGGCGGGATTTATAACCGTCTGGCAAATCCAGTCATTACTAACACAATTATCTGGAATAATATGGCTACCCTGGGTGATAATGGATTATTCAACAATAACGGAAACCCCGTTTTCTCTTATTGCAACACACAGGATCAGGTATGGTCCGGTGCGGGTAATATCAGTCAGGATCCGCTGTTTACGGATCCGGCTAACGGTGATTTCTCCCTGCAAAACCTGAGTCCCTGCATCAATACGGGTAATAGCGCTGCTAATAACAGCGCCGTCGACCTGGCAGGTAATCCAAGAATCATGGGTACTTCCATCGATATGGGGGCCATAGAAAGATCACCGGTAAAATATGTAAACCTAAATGCCACTGGAAATAATGACGGTTCCAGCTGGAGTAATGCCTACACTGATTTTCAGGCTGCTATTAACGCCGCTATAGCGGGAGACAGTATTTTTGTAACTACAGCTGTCTATCAGCCGGCTGCAGGAGCCAGTTTTGTTATGAAAGAAGGGGTGAAGATCTTCGGTGGCTTTACCGGAACAGAAAGTTCTTTCAGTCAGCGCAGCCTTAAAAATAAAGCCACGCTCAAAGGCAATGGCAACAGTGTTGTCAGTAATGATGAAAACGGGCTTACGTCAGGAGCCGAGCTGGACGGCTTTATTATTACAGGCGGCAATGCGAATCAGGGTGGCGGCATATATAACAAAAATGTATCGCCTATTATCCGTAATTGTATTTTTGAAAACAATTCAGCGACGAGCTATGGCGGCGGTATGTATAATGGTGGTGGTAGTACTCCGACGGTTATCAATTGTATATTTACAAGGAACACCTCGGCCGGCATAGGCGGCGGTATAAACAATAGTGAGTCATCTGTGCACATTATCAATTGTATTATTTGGGGCAATCATTCGGCTAATGGAGGGGGTGGAATTTATACTGTGGGGTCAAATCCGGCCATAACCAATACGATTATCTGGAACAATACAGCCACGAAGAGTGCTAATGGACTATACAACGGCAATGCTGGAAGACCTGTTATCTCCTATTGTAATATTCAGGATCAGGTATTGTCCGGTGCTGGCAATATCAGTCAGGATCCGCTGTTTACGGATCCGGCTAACGGTGATTTCTCCCTGCAAAATTTTAGCCCCTGCATCAATACGGGTAATAGCGCTGCTAATAGCAGCGGAGTCGACCTGGCAGGCAATCCAAGAATCATGGGGCCCTCCATCGACATGGGGCCATAGAAAGATCACCGGTAAAATATGTTAAACTGGACGCCACCGGAAATAATGACGGCTCCAGCTGGGGTAACGCCTATACCGATTTGGAGGCAGCCATTGACGCCGCTATAGCCGGAGACAGTATTTTCGTGGCTACGGCTGTATATCAGCCCGCTGCCGGTACCAGTTTTGGTATGAGAGAAGGGGTAAAGATTTTTGGCGGTTTCGCCGGGACAGAAAGTTCTTTCAGTCAGCGCAACCTTATAAACAAAGCGACGCTTAAAGGCAATGGCGGCAGTGTTATTATAAATAATCATAGCCACCTTACAGCTGCAGCTGTACTGGACGGTTTTATTATTACCGGTGGCAGAAATGCAGCATACGGCGGCGGCATTTTTAACAGTTACGTATCTCCTGTTATCCGTAACTGTATGATCGAAAACAATTCGGCCCAGTTCGATGGTGGCGGCATCTTTAACGGTGGATCAGCTACGCCATCCATCGTTAATTGTATTGTATCAGCAAATACCTCTGGTAGTTATGGCGCCGGTATTGCAAACGAACAATCAAATGCTTACATTATTAACTCTACCATATATGGCAATAATACAGCAGGTTCCGGCGGTGGTATCTTTAATAATCAAGCAAATCCGGTCATTACCAATACTATTGTCTGGAACAACACATCCACGGATGCGGGGGGTGGAATATTCAATGCCAATGGCGGCATGCCAGTTGTCTCCTATAGTAATATTCAGGACCAGGTATTATCCGGTGCGGGTAATATCAGTCAGGATCCTTTGTTTACGGATCCGGCGAGCGGTGTTTTCTCTCTGCAAAGTACAAGTCCCTTGATTGATGCAGGTACTCCGGATACGACCGGTTTACTTATAGGCAATACGGATATCGCAGGTGCTAAGAGAATTGCGGGTGCTGCAATTGATATGGGCGCCTATGAACATTCTGATATACCGCTGCCGGTGACACTCATTACGTTCTCGGGAAAACTTCAGAACCGGACGACTCACCTTCAGTGGCAAACTGGGGTCGAAGAGGACCTTCATTATTTTGAACTCCAGAAAGGCCTGAGCGGAGAAAACTTTACTACTATATCCACTGTGCAGGCCAAAGGCGATAACAGCGATTATAGTGTAAATGCTGCGCAGACAGAGGCGTCGGCAGGTTATCGCCTCAAAATGGTGGATAAAAGTGGTAAGGTGCAGTATAGCAAAGTTATCTGGCTGTCGCAAAACGCTGCTGATAAACTATTTGCCTATCCAAATCCTGCCAAAAGTTATATCAAGATTAATATGCAGCATCCGGAAATGGTCCGCATTTTTAATGCCACCGGAAAATTGGTGAAAGCAGTACAGCTTGAGGCTGGTATAAATCAGATTTATATTTCTGACCTGGCTTCTGGCCTATATTTTATTATTGCAGGCGATAGCAGGGTTTCTTTTTTAAAACAATAAATAAAAATTAAGCACAGCTATTCCGCATAGAATTTCTTACCACGCCTGGAGCGGTTATAGCCGGTGACGAAAGTTATTTTTCGAGTTAAAGAGGTATGTATTATATACTTGCTGCTACTCAGGCAGAGGCAATATCAATGCAACACCACTATTTGTTAATGCGCCAGGGCAAGAAATGCGCCTTTCGCGGGTGGCGACTATAACCTGCAAAATCATTTTGCTGCAATAAATACAGGCAACAGCACAGTTAATATTACTTCAAATGACCTGCCGTGAAAAACGAGAATTTTAGGGGCTGCAATTGATAGGGTGCTTATGAGTCAACTGGAGCGCCAATGCCCGTGGGGCATACCGGTTGCGCTGGCAAATTGCACAGCGGTATGGCTAATTTAAATGGCAAACAGGTGCGGAAACAAGTTTCCGTTATTTTGAATTGCAAAAGGGCCGGACGGCAAAGTATTATCGCCTCAGACCAAAACGATGGTCAGAGGCGATAACAGCCCCTACACGGCAAATGTGCCGCCGATACAGGCCACGACTTTTTACAGGCCAAAGATGGTCTGTAATAATGGAACATATGATTATAGTATGGTTATCCAGCTATCGCAAATTAGCGTGGATCATGCTTTAGTTTACCCGAATCCGACAAAAGACTATATCTATGTGATTGTAATGAATGCAAACGCCATCAATATTTACAACACTTCTGGCATTCTCGTAAAACAACAGCCTTTGCAGGCGGGATCAAACAAAATAGACATCCGCAACTTAAGCGCTGGTATGTATTATGCCGGCATCAACGGGGCTAGAGTAAGGGTTATCAAAAAAATAAGCGGGTTACGTACAGGCGGGCAATTTTCCCTCTGTATTTTATCTGTGACTGTTTTAAATGACATTAAAACCGCTTACAATACAGTTCCAATCTTTTCTCATTATAATGTTTGTAGTTGAACGTGTGCCGGGTTAAGGTGCTGCTTCATTTTATTGCTCTAAAAAAGTATACCTACAGCTGGATATAAATAGCTGTCTGGCTATTGTAAGTGGAAATCAAAAAACTCTTTTTGATGATCAATTATATATTGTTTTTCGGCATCCCCAGAAGGGGGATTTTTTTTGCTTTTATGGTTGCACCTTTGTGCAGGAAATCTGATACTCACTGGATATGCATATTTTATAGCTAAGATCCGTGGGGGGATGTATGGGTAAAGTAAGCTGTTATTTTGAATGCCAGGTGGCAATTATATCCGATATTATTATAACAATGTTGGTAATACACTTAAAAATGTACTTTGCACGGATTTTTGAACCCAGATCGGGAGGGGCGTACCTTATTGTTTGTTGTTTTCCTATTAGCTGTCTGGTGAGGCCCTCTGAAGTCGGTACGGTAAATTGAATTCTTGTGAACGGTGTTGATAATCCTGCATTGCAAGATGTCGCTATTGTATTATTGTCCTTTTTTTTATTCTGTTTTTCCATTTTAAATATTTGTCATGAAAAGAAATTTACTACTCTTGTTTTTTGTGAGCTTTTTTGGGTTAGGGGTGAGGGCTGAGGTGGTTGCAGCCACCGTTATTACAGATGGATTTATTACGACCTGGAAGACGGATGCTGATAATCAGTCCATCGTCATTCCGATAAATACAACCTACTCAGGGCAATATAATTATACAGTTGATTGGGGAGATGGAAGCTCGTCAACTCATCAGACGGGAAACGCGACACATGCCTATGGCGCCCAGGGGACCCATACAGTCACTATTACTGGTACCTTTCCCGCTATTCAGATGTACAAAACAATCAATATTACCGGTAATAATCAAAAATTAATAAAAGTTGATCAGTGGGGTAATGGTACCTGGCAAAGCATGGCCAATGCCTTTAGGTTCTGTCAGAATTTGACAACAGTTCCCAATGCTAACGGGCCTATTTTCGTGCCTAATTCCACGCTTGTGGGTATGTTCTATGACTGTAGTCAACTTAATTGTGACCTGAATCTCTGGGATTTGACAAATGTAACCGACATCAGCCATATGTTTAGTCGAGCTACTGCTTTTAACGGAAATCTGACTAGTTGGAACGTATCCAATGTGACCAATATGGAAAATACCTTTGAAAAGGCACTTGTTTTTAACGGGGACATTTCTAAATGGGATGTATCCAAGGTAACGCTGATGGATAATATGTTTACCAATGCAAGAGCATTTAACACGGATATAAGTAACTGGAATGTGGGAAGTGTCACAATTATGTCCAATATGTTCGGTTTGGCTTTGTCTTTTAATCAGGATATTAGTAATTGGAATGTCTCTAATGTGACTAACATGTTTTTTATGTTTTCCAATGCGCCCGCTTTTAACCAGAACCTGAATAGTTGGGATGTCTCAAAGGTGACCGATATGTCTTATATGTTTCAGGGGATGGCCTTTTTAATGGAGATATCCACTCCTGGAACGTATCTAATGTGACAAATATGATAGGTATGTTTGCTTCAGCAGCTGCATTTAATCAGGATCTGGGTAGCTGGGATGTCAGCAAAGTTAATTCGATGGTAGGTATGTTTAGTGGTGCGGCCATCTTTAACCAGGATATCAGCGGGTGGCAAACGAATAGTTTGACGCAAATGGATAACATGTTTAATCGTGCCAGTGCATTCAACCAAAATATCGGGGGTTGGAACGTTTCAAAGGTCAGTACCATGAATGCTGCTTTTAATCAGGCATCAGCTTTTAATCAAAATATCGGCGGCTGGCAGGTAGGCAACGTCACCAATATGACAAATATGCTGGATGGGACTGGGTTATCCGCCACCAATTATGAAAGTACCCTGACAGGCTGGGCTGCTCAAACGGTTAAACCTGGCCTCACTTTGGGTGCGGCAGGGCTCAAATATTGTTCCACTACCGGGCGTCAATTGCTCATTGGGACAAACAGCTGGCAGATCCTGGGAGACCGTCCGGTATGTCTGGTACCGGCGGTACCGGACGCATCCGGTATTGTATATGTAGACAGTGCGGTGGCAGTGCCTGGCAATGGCAGCAGCTGGGGGCAAGCGCTCAAGTATTTAAGCAATGCTACTGAGTCAGCCAAAACTAACACATCTATTAAAGAAGTGCATATCGCCAAAGGGTCTTATTATGCTACTGGAGATAAAAGTTTACTGTATGCTGATAGCGCGTTTGTAGTTACAAGACCTGGGTTAAAAATATTGGGAGGCTATTCAAATGGCGGAGGACAATTTGATAGAAACCTGTATCCTACTATATTAAGCGGAGATATTGGTCTGCCGGCAGATACCTCGGATAATACAAATAATGTGTTGGTTATTAAAGATGTTGACGATGGAGTAGATAGTTTGATCGTAGACGGGCTCACCATAACCGCAGGGAAGTTTATTTTTGATTTAAATAGGATTGACCAACTATATCTTGCGGGCGGAGTTAATATGAACCATGTGTTTGCCAACACGGTACTTAGAAACTGTATAATGACAGGCAACTATGGGATGATCGCTTCGGCTTTATATATATCAGGGCCGGATGCTGCCTATATTGATCCTAGCCAGTTCGCTACCCCCCAGATTGATCATTGTATTTTTAAAAATAATACTGCATTTCCTATCCCTAATTTTCCTACCGCCTATGGCAGTACTTGTCTTACCACAATGGCATCCCCCAGGATCATGAACTCAGATTTTATGGATAATAAAGCAATAAGTGGAGGCGTGCTGCAGAATTTTGGGGTACAGCAGTTTTTTATAACTGCCGCTTTCTACATAATAGTGCTGAGATATTTAGCGCCATTTTTAATCAGCAGGACGCGAATTCTATACTCGTAAATTGCGCGATTCTTGACAATGTTAATTTGGGTTATAACACTCCTCTTGGTCAGGATATTGCTAATTTATTCAACAATACGATCATTGGGAATGAAAATAATTCTACCTGCAGTCTGATTAATATCACCATTGCAAATAATAAGAATTTGATAAACCCGGGTATTCACGGACCCTTAATAGTAAATCTTTCGGAGTCAGCCTCCTATATAACCAATAGTATTATTTGGGGCAATACCAGTAAAAAAATTTTTGATTCCCTGACGTCTACGCCTTCAAAAATTTCCTATAGCTTAATACAGGGCCTGGCGTCTGATCCATCTAATCATATACTGGACGGGACGTCAAATTTGCCTGTTTTTGCCGATACGACCGCTGGGGATTTTCAGTTAACCCCCTCCAGTCCTGCCATAGATGTAGGCTTGAATGATTCTTTGATACATGCCGTGGCGCTTTATATACCCACTGCGGCTGGCGGTGGGCTTGATCTGGCTGGAACTCCACGTATTAAGGAGGGGATAATTGATCTTGGTGCTTATGAATTCTCCAGCTCATCTCCACTGCCTGTTGCTTTAAAAGATTTTTCCGGTTCACTAAAAAATGGTGTTGCCGAACTTACATGGGAGAGTGGAGTGGAGGAAGAACTTAAAAGTTATCTGGTTGAACACAGTGCGGATGGGAAAAGTTTTCAACAGCTGACTTTGGTCAAGCCGACGGGGAGTGGCAGTCATTATTCCTATAAGGTTTTACAGCCGGCCGGAGTTGCTTATTACCGGTTGAAAATGACGGATAACAGTGAAAAGGTCGCAAGTAGTTCCATCGTTAAATTAGTTCAAAATTCTCCACAAGGATTACTGTTATACCCGAACCCAGCCAAAAACAATATCAATATCCGTACAAGTATTGCTGGTAAGTTATTGATTTATAATGCGACGGGTAGTTTTATTAAAGCGGTAACGCTCAAAGCAGGTGTCAATAAAATTGATATCAGTGCCCTCAGTACCGGTGTATACTTTGGAATGACTGGTGGACAAAGGCTCAAATTTGTGAAAGAGTAAATAAGGTGTAAGTAGCAAAAAGCGACAGCTGTAAAAGCCGGAAGTGTTAGTTGAATGGCGGGAGATCTTCTTGTCTGGGGCCTTTTAATAAAAAAGTTCAAAATATTCATTATGAGAAAAAATATACTTTTAATAATGTGCTTCATTGGCGGTGTATTCAGGCTGGAGGCGAAGGTGCACTATGTAAACTTACATGCTAGAGGCAATAATGACGGTACCACCTGGGCCAATGCTTATACCGATCTGCAGACGGCGATGATTGCCGCTTCCGGAGGGGACAGTGTTTTTGTGGCGACTGCCACCTATCAGCCTGCCATCGGGATTAGTTTTTCTTTGCCCGGTTCTGCAAAGGTATTTGGAGGCTTTATCGGTACAGAGACCAGCTTTAATCAGCGCAATTTAACCAATAAGGCTACTTTACTTGGTAACGGAGCCAGTGTGGTAAGAAATGAAAATAACCCTGCAGCCGGTGTCTGGGATGGGTTTATTATTACCGGCGGGGACGATTTTATGTGTGGAGGCATTAATAATATCAGTTCCGCTGTCACCATCCGGAACTGTATTATCTCTGGCAATTCGGCTTCCATGGGTGGTGGCATCCATAATTATGTATATAGTTCGCCTACGATCATTAATTGTGTGATTTCAGGTAATAAAGGGAGTGGCCTTTATAATAATGTTAACTGTTCACCAACTGTCATCAACTGCACTTTTGCTGGTAATAGCGGTGGTATATTTAATAGATATGGGTCAGCTTCTACAGTTATTAACTGTATTGTCTGGGATAACCCAGTGGGTGCCCATGGAAATAATATCGTCAGTGATGGAATGTCTTCCGCCACGGTTACCTATAGTGATGTGCAGGATGTAACAGCGGGTACGGGCAATATCAGTGTGGACCCGCAGTTTGTGGCGCCAGGCATTGGTGCGGTTCCTTTCAGTGGCGGAGATTACCGGCTGCAGCCAGGTTCTCCTGTAATTGACGCCGGTAGCAATGTAGCCAACAAGCTGACTACCGATCTTGGGGGGAATCCCCGGATACGGTCTTCTGCCATTGAAATGGGTGCTTTTGAAAATACACTTGTGTCCAAAATTGTCTATGTGGACAGTAGTATTGCGGTCAGCGGCGATGGATCCAGCTGGGCAAAAGCCTATAAAACATTAAGCGATGCACTTAAAAGCGCCTCGGTTGATTTTACAACGGTGGACAGTATCCTGGTGGCCAAGGGACTTATTATCCGACCGGACAGCAAAATGCTATTGACCGAGACAGCTCCTTTCTCATCCTGCGAAGTGGTATCAAAGTTTATGGCGGATACGCCCCTGGTGGAAGTACACTAAGAGATTATGTGGCGAACCCCACCATATTAAGTGGCAACATTGGCAATACTAATGATCCGGTAGATAACAGTGAGCATGTACTGGTGGTGGCAGGCGTCGGTCAAAGCGCGGACAGCGTCGTGCTGGACGGGCTCATCTTTAGCGATGCATCTGGCAGTAGTATCATCAATAGTACCAAGATCTATAACGGGATAGCTGTTTTAAGGACGGCAGGTGGTGGTGTTAATACCACTGGTAATCAGAGTGATCATATTGCCTTTAGGTACTGTACCTTTTCGAACAACCTAGTTCATGTCAGCATAGGCGGTGGGGGGATGTATAATGAAGCGTCTTCCCCCTTAGTCAGTAGTTGTGTATTTTTTCGCAATACGGTCAATGGTAGCGGCGGGGGTATGTTTAATGCAGGGGCTTCCCCTACCATTGATCACTGTAGCTTCCTGGATAACATTGTCCAGGGTAGCGGGGGAGGGGTATTTAATATTGATAATTCCAACCCCTTAATCTCTAATAGTCTTTTCAGAGGAAACAGTGTTAAAGGCACCGGCGGTGCCGGTATCTTTAACAGTGGCAATAATGGCACGATCATCAATTGTACTTTTAGCGCCAACCAAACGTCCAATGTAACCACCAATAATACAGGTGGCGCAGGTATATATAATCTGAATTGTTCGCCGCCAATCACCCAGTGTACATTTACAGATAATTTATCGTATGGCCTGGGAGGCGGGGGATATTTAATCTCAATGCATCGCCGTTGATAACAGATTGTCAATTCTACGGTAACAGGGTACTCAATTCATCTGGCTCCGGTGCTGGCCTGTTTAGTTTTGCCGCTTCTGCACCCGTGTTGACTAACTGTCTTTTTTCGGGTAATTATACTAGTGGGATTTCCGGAGGGGCTGCCCTGGGCATCAATTCGGCAACGGTCTCCTTGACGAATTGTACAATTTCGGGCAATTACTGTCCTTACTATGCAGGAGCTTTTTATAGTTATGCAGCCACGGCCGATATCATTATCCGTAATTCGATTTTCTGGGGCAACGCCGCATTAATGGGCTATCCTGATATTTTTACGGAAGCCACTTCCTTTGCAGTATCCATCAGTAATAGCGATATACAGTCCTACGGGGGCGGTACAGACGGGAACATTAATGGTGATCCTTTATTTGTCAATGCACCAGCGGCTGGATATTCTGTAGCAGGTGGCGATTTTAGCCTCCAGGTCGGCTCACCTGCCATTAATACGGGAAATAATGCTTTTAATTCGCAGAGTACTGATATTTCGGGAAATCCCAGGGTGTTTGGCAGTGCCATCGATATGGGAGCCTATGAACTGCAACAGGCTACTGTGCCGGTAACCCTCATTGGTTTTAGTGGGGTGTTGAAGGGTAGGCTGGCAAGCCTGGCCTGGAAAACCGGTGTTGAAACTGCCTTTAGCCAATTCGTGGTAGAAAAAAGCGTGAACGGATCTGCTTTTTCAACCTTGGCTGTTATTGAGCCCAAGGGGAGCAATAGCAGCTATGCCTATACACAGCTGCAACCGGAACCGAGGGCTTATTACAGGCTGAAGATGACAGAGGCGAACGGTAAGTTTGGCTACAGTGACGTAGTTACCCTTCAGCAGCGTATGCCAGATAAGCTGACCGTTTACCCGAATCCAGCCTCGGATTATATTAGTGTTACCCTTGTTCAACCGGGGAGTTGTCAGATTTATGATGCAAATGGCCGGTTGATTTTAAACAGTTCTGTTGCAAAAGGCCTGAACAGCATAAATATAGGAAGATTGGCGCCAGGTATTTATTTCCTGCAGGCAAATGGAAAAAAGGCCAGGTTTGTGAAAATAAAATAACCGGCAAAAATAGATATGATGAAAATGGCTTAGGTTATCGGTATACTTATTCAAAAGATAAACGGACAATGATGAAAAATCTACTACTCTTTCTGGCATTGGCAATAAGTGTACACCTGCTGCGTGCGCAAACTTCAGTTACGCTTTACGCAACAGGGTTTAATGGTGCTCACGGCCTGTGCTTTGACGCTTCCGGCAATTTATATGTAACTAATAGAGATGGCAATACGGTTAATAAAATTGATCCAAGTGGTACTATTATAGCTACCTATACTGGATTTAATCACCCCTTGGGAATTGCAATCGATCAGTCAGATGTGCGGGATCTTCACTCCGGCACCTACTTTATTGTTTCAGGGAGTAACATTTTCAATATAAATATACCTTTATGAAAAAATTTTTACTGTCCACCTTATTGTTAACCGCCGCCTACTTGCTCAAAGCGCAAACATCCACCCTGTTTGCTACAGGATTTGACCATCCCTATGGCCTGGCTTTCGATGCTTCTGGGATTTTATATGTATCAAATACCAATGGTAATAGCGTTAGTAAAGTTGACGTGAGTGGAGCGGTTACAGAGACTTACACGGGATTTATTAAACCTGTCGGTCTTGCTTTTGAGGGGGAGGGAAATTTGTATGTAGCAACTCCCAGTAACAATACGGTCAGCAAGGTAAATCCATCGGGTACAGTTACTGCTACTTATACAGGATTTAATTTCCCTATCGGTCTGGCATTCGATGCGTCAGGATATTTATATGTGGCAAATGAAGTTACCGATATCGTCAATAAATTAGATGCCGGCGGCAATATTGTAGCTACCTATACGGGGTTTAATCGACCGGTGGCCCTGTCTTTAGATGCATTGGGCAATTTATTTGTTGCAAATTATTTAGGAAATACTGTTAATAAAGTGGATGTAAGCGGCCATATTACTGCTACCTATTCGGGCTTTAAAAGCCCCACTGGCATTTGTTTAGACGGCTCCGGCAATTTATTTATAGCCAATTACGGGGACAACAGTATCAGTATGATTCCTCACGGCAGTGTGGATGGAACACCGGCCACTGCCTTTATGTCCGGACTGCCTTACGCTCCTAGTATGTTGACCTACCGTGCCAATACTTTGTACGTTGCGGATGGAACAGCAAGTGTTTATAAGATTACAGGAGGTATATTGCAAACGCGCTTTTATGTAAAACAGGACGCTACAGGAGCCAATAACGGCCAAAGCTGGGCAGACGCCTACACGGATCTGCAGGCTGCTATTAATGCAGCGCATAGCGGTGACAGTCTGTTTGTCGCGGCAACTGCCACCCCGTACCAGCCAGCCAGCGGCACCGGCTTTTCCATGAAAGAAGGGGTAAAAATATTCGGTGGGTTCCTGGGTTCGGAGACTGATTTCAGCCAGAGAAATCTAGCCAGTAAGCCAACACTGCAAGGTAACGGAAACAGCGTTATAACTAATATCAATAATGGGCTGACGGCTGCAGCGGTACTCGACGGCTTTATAATTACAGGCGGATATGCCAATACAAGCATTAATGGCGGCCATGGAGGCGGAGGTATCTATAATCTATTTGTTTCCCCCACATATAGCCACTTGGTAATTTCGGGTAACAGATGTAATAATGTGGGGGCGGGATCAGTATTGTCTATGGATCATCTTTATTGGACCATGTCACTATTAAGAATAATACAGCAACAGATGGCGGTGGAGGCATTGACTATACTAATGCTTCTCCTTCTTTAAGAAATGTGCTTATCAGTGGAAATACCGCTGATCTGGGCGGAGGAATCCGTAGCACCTCCGGGTCCGTTACCCTGACCAATGTATCAGTTACCGGAAATACAGCAAACTCGGGTGGAGGAATTTACTTAGGGGGAGTTATACTTGTTATAACAGTATCATATGGGGAAACAGTTCATCCAACGCAAATGAGATGTATGTGGATGACGCATTCAATGGCAGCATGGTCATGCATCATAGCCTATACCGAAGTGGACAAATGATGTGGTTGATCCAATGGGCGCTATAACTGCGACAGACAATAATCTTACAGTCGACCCGGCGTTTGCGGACGCTACGAATGGCAATTATCAGTTAACGGCGGCCAGCCCTTGTATCGACGCGGGTACGCCCGACACCACGGGTTTAAATATTGGCACAACAGATCTGGCAGGGAGTACAAGAGTGGCGGGTTCAGCTATAGACATTGGCGCCTATGAATTTGAGGCCACCTTACCGGTAAAGCTTTTGGTTTTCAAAGGTGTTTTGGGAAACAATAGGGCAGGTTTCGAGTGGCGAACAGCTACGGAGGATAATTTCAATTATTTTGAACTGCAAAAAAGTACAGATGGCAAAACATTTTCAACTGTTGCCACTGTAAATGCCAAAGGTAATAATAGCCATTATGTTGCTAGCGTGATACAGGTAGAAAGTGCCGCTTATTACCGCCTGAAAATGGTGGATAGGGATGGAAGGTACAAATTCAGTAAGATCGTATATCTGACACAGGCATTTGCTGCGGACAAACTCCCGCTTTATCCGAACCCTGCTAAAGATTATATCAATATTTCAATTTCTCAGCCGACTCTTGTTCAAATTTATAACGCTTTGGGTATTCTGGTAAGGACACTGCAGATGCAGGCAGGTGTAAATAGGCTTGATATCCGGAGTCTTCCCATGGGTAGCTATTTTGTTGTAGCGGGAGGAGAAAAACTGAAATTTATTAAAAAGTGATATGACCGGGTTTTACCCCGGCCTGAGAGGTTACTTATTGCAGGCGCAAATAGCCAGGTAGTATTTGATCAACTTCATTCAACCGACCAGGGCCTTCATGGTCAGTCTTGGGTCGTTGAATGAAGTCTTTTTCCGGGACGAAGGCACTGTTAACCATTGTCAGGGTGACGGCCCGAGGTGCCGTTGTAGCGAGATCTGTGGCCTTTGATTATCTCCGGTAACTTGCTTTGCCGGCTGCCTGCAAAACATATCTGGAAAGTGAATGTGGCAGCTGGACTATAAAAGAGGTGCCCAAGTTGAATTATAACAAGGTTTAATTTTGAAAGGCAACCTTTTGTTCCTCTATTTTTTGTCAAAGGAATTATTAACGCACGGTGGTTTCTGATATGGGCCTTTCATAGAGTGCGCAATTACAGTCGGGCCTACTCCGGCCGCTATTCTTTATTTGCGTATTGCTTTGTTGAAATAAGTTGTCCGTTTTTGTAATTTTCGACTTTCAATGTATCGCCTTTTTTCGTGAAATATATCCACGTGCTGTCTTTTTTATAGGCATTCTCTCCTTTGGATTTTTCTTCTATTGAGTCTGCTACAAAATACTTGTCAACATATGTTTTTGCGTAGTCAGCGGTGTAGTACCAATTTTCAGATTTAAAGATTTTGCCGTTTTTTGGACGATATGAACTACTTGAACGCATTGTCTCCGGCATTGGATGGGTCAGCCGGTAACCAAAATACAAAGGAATCGGTGTGCAAAATAATAGCGTCGCCACAGTCCATTTTTTTATTCCGCCCGCAAATAATTTCTTTCGCTGCCTTATTGTCAGAATAATAGAAAGAAGTATCGTGATGATCCAGATGGCAGGCATCCATATTAGAAAAAATGCAAGTGAAGCGCCAGTTCCGCCTGGCTGATTTGCGGCATAGTTATACAATCCGATTGTCAGCAGGTTAGAAAAAACGGCTATAAGGATCAGAGGGCGAAGTTGTTTCATTTGAAAATTGAATGTAAGTTATAGATTGTTAGGGCACAAATTATTGCAACCCGAATATAGATAATACGTATGAAAGAGAGACGGAAATTCTACCAGAGTTAGCTGTAATATTATTCTGGTAGTTTTTGATTTTTAATGTCATTAATTGCTTCAAGTATCCTTATTGTCGCATCTCCATCTAAGTTTGTTCCTGAATGTCGGACCTCAAAAAGTCCTTGCAAGTTAGATGGTAATTTTGCTCCGTCTTTCACTAATAATATAAACCTTCTGCAAGATAAAGCCTATGATGTTCTGGGCCAGGTGGAAAGTAAGAAGATAAGCAAGCGAAGGAGCAGCACCTCAGCTTATACCACTACGCCGCTGGACACGGAGAATTATGACTATAATATCCTTGGCTGGCTGCTGGGCCTGAACAGAGGCTATGTAAAAGATGCCGGCACGAACAGTACAACGGCTACGGCCACCACCGCAGCCGTCAGCAGCGAGGAGATTAGAAAAATTGGCGTGTGTTTATTCGGGATGTGCTGGGCAGGTTTCTGTTGAAATTCGCGATGGTGCGCTATCAACTTTGAGCGTACGTGATTTTAACAAAAGCCGATCTAAAAAACGTAATCCATAAAAATGGAGGGTCTGCTTTCTGAAATCTCTTTATTGAGATAGTCTTCATAAATTAGGCTGTTACAGAGCTATAATTTGAAATAAGCCTTAACGCATCGTCTGCTTTTAAATTAAACACCCCATAAAGAGGATATAGGCACGGCCTGGAGGTTGTTCCCGCCAAAACCACCTATCGTTTGATTGCCGCTATATAATACGATCCCTTTTTTAAATTTTGGACCTGTTAACGCTGCAAAATGCTTTAATCCCTTAAAGTCTTTTTCATTCACCGAGGCTTTTGATTTGACTTCAATCGCATATAGGTTTCTATGCTTGTCTTCCAGCACGATATCTACTTCAGCGCCTTTATGTGTGCTGAAATGGTAGGGTTTTAAATAGGTGTCAGACCAGGTGATTTGTTTAATGACTTCCATAGATACAAAATTTTCCAGAATCAATCCTGCAGTTGTCCTGTCTTCTAATAAGCGTTTTCCTTCTCCTCTCAGATAGGACAAAAGACCTGAGTCATTTATATATATCTTGGGAGACTTTACATATTTTCCTTCTGCATTTGGCGTCCATGCCGGAATTTTATTGATTAAAAACACCTGTTCCAGAAGTGCCATATATCTTTGTAATGTAGTGTTCTTAATACCTGATAATCGTGCAATATCGGAAAGGTTGATCGTGCTTCCTGCCCTTATAGCTATTAATTGGAGGACGTTAGGCAGTTGTGTAAGGCCTTCAATGTTAGCTAAATCTTTTATGTCCTTTTGTAGAATGGCAGTTATATATGATGAGAACCATTTATCTCTCCTGATTTCTGTTTCCCTTTCAAGAACCTCCGGATAGCCCCCGATGAGCATATTTTCTATAAGCTCTTCCCAGGAACAATCTGTATTGGAGAACCTGCCGTTTTCTGAAATCAGTATGTCTAAAAAATTGGATTTTGCGCCTTTAATTTCTCCTTGAGAGAGAGGCCATAGGTGATGTATTTCAATTCTCCCTGCTAAAGAGTCTGACATAGCCGGGAGCGCCATTACTTCACTGGAGCCGGTCAGAATATATCTTCTTTGCATTCTATCTTCGTCGACCAGTTTCTTGATACTCAAGAATATTTCCGGCGCTCTTTGTACTTCATCTATGATAAGGTGCTTATTCTGACTCAAAAGAAACCCTAACGGGTCAGTTTTTGCTGCAGCCAGGGTAGTTGGGTCGTCAAGGGTTACTGCCGTGCCAGTAAATATTTCCTTTTCAATGAGCTGCTTGCAAAGTGTGCTCTTTCCCGTCTGCCTGGCACCAGAAATTAATATTACAGGGGTATCTTTTAATGCGTCTTTTATAAAAGGACTGATAAATCTGTCGTACATAACTCTAAATATTTTTCTTTAGGTCAAATTTACCCATTACATGGGTTAAATTTACCCAATGTATGGTTAAATTTTGAAATAACAATTTCATAGTAACGCGGTGTTGAAAAGGAAATGACCAATAGAAAACTTTATCTAAAATATTTTCTTGTTGATAACCAGCCTTTTAAATTGTGTAAAGAGTAGTTTAAGGATTAGGAAGCTGAAGATCGCGTCCTTGGATCATTTTTTCTTACCTGACCGACTCCTAGGTGCCCAAGACACATTAAAAATTTATACCTTTAAATATACAAACCTCTTCTTATGACCGAAGATACCAAAACGCAGCTTGAGCTTAATTATTACCAGCTATTAGCTATGCGCTCTACCAGAATCATGTCCCTGTCATCAGGACATTATCTGTCAAGAATGTCACAGATAAAGAGTGGAGCAACCTTACTATTAGAATTGAACCCTCGGATGATTTTGCAGAGCCGCTGGAGCTCCATACCGAGCAGTTGTTACCCGGAGGTGCCTTTCAACTAGAAGTCATCCGGCTTAAGCTTAAACCCGTTTTCATTTACAGCCTCACAGAAAGAATGACCGCTTCTTTAAAGCTGTCCATCCGGGCAGATGAAGAAGAAGTTTATACCGAAGAATATGACATTGATTTGTTGGCATACGATCAATGGCTGGGAAAAAGTATCCTTCCGGAGATGCTTTCAGCCTTTGTGATGCCCAATTTGCCCGAATTGGTGCCGATCTTAAAATCTACGGCGAGTATACTCGGAAAATGGACGGATAGTTCCGCTTTGAATGACTATCAAAGTCAGAACCCGGATCGGGTAAAAAAGCAAATGGCAGCGCTATATGCTGTTATAAAAGAGAAAAAAAACACCTATTGTAGCGTGCCTGCCAGTTTTGGCGGCGCAGGGCAGCGGGTTAGGCTGGTAGACACTGTACTGGCTACCGGCATGGGAAATTGCCTTGAAATGTCCTTGCTATATGCTTCCTGCCTGGAAGCAATAGGATTGCACCCAATACTGGTGCTCATTAAGGGGCATGCCTTTGTAGGCGCCTGGCTGGTAGATGATACTTTTCCAGATGCGGTTAATGACGATCCTTCCTTGCTTACCAAAAGAACAGCGAGTGGTATCAACGAAATGCTGCTTATTGAAGCAACTGCCATGAATGAAGGGCAGTCACCAAGTTTTGATGATGCCATACAGCTCGCGGTTAATCATTTTGCCGACCTCTCTGCTTTTGAATATTTTATTGATGTGCACCGCAGCCGTTTCAGTGGCATAAGGCCTATGCCATTAAGAAGAAAAATCGGTGAGGAATGGCAAATGATCGACCATGAAAATAGTGTTGACGAGAAACCGGAGATAAGCAATCCTGCCGCTTTAGAACAAAGCATTAAACTGAATCATGTCAAAGAAATTAATTTTGGGAAACAGCAGCTATGGGAGCGGAAGCTTTTGGACCTCAGTCTTCGCAATAACCTGCTTAACCTCCGTATTTCAAAGACATCGCTCCAGTTCATCCCCGTGCCTCCTAATGAGTTAGAGGACGCCATGGCAGGCGGTGATGAGTTTCAGATACTGGCCAGGCCCAGGGATTGGGATAACCCACTTCGAAATGCTGGCGTCTACCAGTCCCTGAATAGCCAGGACCCCATGCTTCAATTGGTTCGACAGGAATTAAAACAGAAGCGGCTGCGTGTTTATGTATCAGAAGAAGATCTCTATGCCGGGTTAACCGGATTGTACCGGAGTGCCCGGCAAGCCTTGGAGGAGAATGGGGCCAATACTTTATACCTGGCAATCGGATTACTGCGTTGGTACGAAACCCCTTCCAGTGAACGGCCAAGATTTGCACCTATCCTGCTGATGCCCGTGGAGATTATTCGAAAATCGGTCAAAAAAGGCTTTATTATCCGAAGTCGGGAGGAAGACACGGTACTGAACATCACCTTACTGGAAAAATTGAGACAAGACTATGGTCTTGCATTATCAGGTTTAGATCCTTTACCAAGAGATGAAAATGGCGTGGATGTAAAGTTAATCTTCAATATCATCCGGCAAACGATCATGTCTATGCCCCGGTGGGACGTGGAAGAGCAGATATTCTTGGGTACGTTCTCTTTCAGTAAGTTTATCATGTGGAACGATATACATTCGAATGCTGATAAACTAAAAGAACATCCCATTGTCGCCGGCCTGATAAACGGATCTTTAAAGGAGCCGCTTGACTATATCCGGGAAGAGAATCTCGATCATAAATACGGCTATGGAGACCTGCTGCTTCCCATAAATGCAGACGCAACACAGTTACAGGCTATTAGTGCGGCCACAGCCGGAAACAGTTTCGTCTTACACGGCCCTCCGGGTACCGGCAAGTCCCAGACCATTACCAATATTATCGCTAACGCTTTATATCGTGGGAAGCGCGTCTTGTTTGTAGCGGAGAAAATGGCCGCTTTGTCTGTGGTACAAAGCCGTTTGGCGGCGATTGGATTAGCGCCTTTCTGCCTGGAATTACACTCTAATAAAGCCAAGAAATCCGAAGTGCTCGCCCAATTGCAAAAGACTATGGAAATTGTTCGGAAGCAAGCGCCGGATAGTTTTAAATCGGAGGCTGACCGGCTCAACCAGTTGCGCGAGGTATTGAACGAGTATGTAGAAGTGCTGCATCAAAAACAAGCTCATGGCTATTCACTATACGACCTGTTCAATGAATATGTTCAATACCCCGAAGCAAAAGATGACATCCCACTCTCTGCCGAGGAGTTAAGCACCCTAGATAGGGAAAAGTGGCACCAGTGGATAGATACAGCAGAAGAATTGCAAATAGCCGCCGGCTTATGTGGCGACGCTTCCGAAAGAAATCCACTGTATGGTCTGGAACCCGGTGAATACAGCAGTCAACAAAAAGAAAAAATCCGCCAGGAACTTGGATTGTTCATCGGGACCCGTGAGAAACTGAACCAGATATTGCAACAAGTCACCCATATGCTGCAATGGCCAGATGGTAGCTGGACAGGCGGGCAACTTCAAAAATTCAGTGAGCTGATAGACGGCATACTACAATTACCGGAGATTCCAGAAAGCTTCTTTCAAACCGAGCATTTATCGGATTTCGAAGAAGCGTTATTACCACTGATCAACGCAGGAGAACAACGGCTTTTACGTGTGGATGATTCTACTAAAACTTATTTATACAGCTTAAAGAAGGGGCATGTTGTGTCTAAAGGATACCCAATCCGAAAAAGTGATTTTGGTATTTATGAAGGGATTGAATACGAATCGCACGGACTCTTTAAGGTATTGCAAAGCAAATACGGGTATATTAATAAGCAAGGCCGGGTGGTTATTACGCCATCTTTTGATCGGACACGCATTAGTAAAAGCGGTCTTATTCAATTGCGAAAGGATCATAAGGATGGTCATTTTACCTATCAGTATGCTGATACTACTGGCCGTTTTTTGTCTGACGCTGTTTATGATTTTAAAGAAGGGATGGGGGATGACTACCCATATTATTTTCAGATTGGACAATACTTAGTGATTAGTCATTACGATGCAAGTGTCCAAAAAAATTTTATTGGCTTAATGGATCAGACGGGAAAAGTTATTGTTAAGCCCAATTATACAAAAGTATTACCTTCAAAAAACGGTAATGGATTTATGGTCGAGCGCTTTGATAGATGGGGGTTATTGGATGAGGCTGGTGAGCTTATTTTACCTACAGTCCTGGATAATATATATGCCGCGCCGAGTTATCCTCGTACTGAAATGGATATCCAGTATCCTGTTCTTTGCGAAATAAAGGGAATGTATTTTTATGTAACGAGCTCAGGGGTTATATTACCTTTTATCATTAATGGTATTGAGAGTCATGGGATTTTTTGGTAAGTCGAGTGGGGAGGAACGGGATGGGATGGGATGGGATGGGATAACTGTACAGCGTTATACAATAAGAATGATTTATTTGTGGTATTATAACAAGAAGCTGTTCTTGATATTAACTGAGGTGCTTTAAAGATGTTCATTATTTTGCCATCGACAGTATAGGATATATCGTCCGTAATAACGATAATTTTTTGGCCTGGCTACCCGTCAATCGTATGGAAAGGATAGATCAGTTTTGAGTGCTGTTAATTTATAATGTAGCTGTTTTTTTAAAATGACTGATTTTTGTTTTTTTGATGATGTAGTCTTAATTGTCTTGTTATCCAGATGGTATGGTATCTATTGATTTTTAAATAGATTTATTTGTTTTGAAAATTAAATTGTTGAGGCTTTTGGTGTGGATATCGTTTATATTTAAAGGTAATTTATGAATGCTAATGGTTGGGTGCTTTTCTAATTTCTTATAATTGAGGGCGCTATAGTTGAAAATTGTTTTTATATTTGTCATGAAAAATGGGTTACCTTTTTGGATTTGTGGCATTAAATCTTGTTGATTCATTTTTTTAAACCTACTTGAAGTGCTGAATAATATAAATATACAAATTGCAAACGACCAAGGGAGTCAATTCGCTCCCTTGGGAAAGAGTGTTTTACAAGAAAGCAGGTATTTTTGGCAAATGCATATATACATATAGGTGGTCATCACCCTTATGTAAAAAGCCCGGTCGTAAATGCTGCGACCGGGCTTTTTTATGCAATGAAATGAAATTAAAATTTTAATAATATAATGGGTAATTTAAATATAGAAAGAACATTAGATACCGGCAAGTTGTTCGGTATGGGTTTTATAGACGGTAAATCATTTTACCTGCATCATTTTAATAACTTTCCTAACGTAGATTTTTTTGAGGATATAAATGGCGAGAAGGTTGTAAAAACAATTACTGAGAATTTATCATCTGAGATCACTGGGGTATATCAGTTAAGAAATTTCATTAAACGCAAAAGAAATTTTGCTATGGAAAGTGCAATTATAGTGTTTGATGCGGCTACGATGCTGGAAGTTTCAGAAGATTACCTTTTCTTATACCATGACGGTAAGCATATGGATATGGTTAAACGTATTGTGGATTTGGTACTTCCCTGTAATAAGCCCAGACGTAAGGAGCCGCTAGAAATTAACCTGGTTGTCAGAGCAAGTAATGGTCTGGAATTAAAACCCATGGAAATAAAAAAAAGCAAGCTTGACCTGGATTTATTTTATGCGGATGATTTTATACAGACGGATCAGATAATTCAACAGCGGTTAAAAAAGATAAAGATAAAGGGATTGTGTTATTGCATGGTCTGCCTGGTACCGGCAAGACGACTTATCTTAGATATTTGGTAGGAAAGATCAAAAAGAAGGTATTATTTCTGTCCCCCTCTGTCGCTGGTAATTTAATGGATCCAGATTTTATTGAACTTTTGGTAGATAATCCTAACTCCGTACTGATAATTGAAGATGCGGAGAATATCATTATGGACAGACGATTTAATAGCAGTTCTTCTGTTTCTAATTTGTTGAATATATCTGATGGATTGATGGCAGACTTTCTAAATGTTCAATTGATCTGTACATTTAACAGTGAACTGGCTATGATCGACAGTGCGCTTATTCGTAAAGGTAGATTGATTGCCAGATATGAGTTTGGGAAGTTAAATGTGGCAAAGGCGCAGCGTTTAAGCGATCATCTGGGACATGATCAAACAATTAAGGAGCCCATGACTATTGCGGAGGTGGCTAATCCTAATGAAAAGACAGAAGTGGCGCCCCGTAGGGTTGAAATAGCAGGATTCAGAAAGGAGCAGATTTTAAATAATTAAGAAGGATAAAAATGAGTAAATTAAAAATAACAGGCAAAGATTTAAGAAAGTTGGGCTTTCCCGAAGGTCCGGTGATTAGCCTAACCATGAATCTTTTCAATAAGGATTATAAGTTCTGGCATAAGGCTGCCGCGATTAAGCTTTTAGAGGAAATCTTAAGTGAGCCAGAAAGGTTCAGGGAGGATCAGGTTCTGGGCATCATTGCCAGGCAACTACTGCCTGAATCAAAAGTGGTTATGCCAGAAACTGTCTTAAGAAGCAACGGGATAGAATTTTCAGTTTTTGGAGTGCAGTATATAGCTGAAGAGGCATTGCATCAGATGTATCAGGCTGCAAAGTTGCCTGTGAGCGTTGCCGGTGCTGTTATGGCGGATGCGCATAGCGGTTATGGATTGCCAATTGGAGGCGTACTGGCCACGGATAATGCAGTGATTCCATATGGGGTGGGACTAGATATCGGCTGCAGAATGTGTTTGAGTATTTATGAATTGAATCCACATGAATTGATCAGCAAAGAGGCCTTTTTTATCCGGGAATTGAACGATGCCACCCTGTTTGGTAGTGGATCCTCATTTAAGCAAGCGCCCGATCATGCTGTGATGGAGCAGGAGTTATTCTATCAATTGCCATTGCTAAAAAGGTTACATGGTAAATCCTGGAAGCAATTAGGTACTTCAGGTTCCGGAAATCATTTTGTGGAATTTGGCGTGGTGACAATTGATCAGAAGGATGAGGTTTTAAATCTGGCACCTGGAGCGTACATTGGGCTGCTGTCTCATTCTGGTAGTCGGGGATTAGGAGCTGCGGTGGCAAGCCACTATACAAAACTAGCCATTAGTGCCAGGCGCTTACCGCAGGCAGTGAAACATATGGCCTGGTTGACGCTTAATGAAGAGCCGGGAATGGAATATTGGCTGGCCATGAACCTGGCGGGAGATTATGCGGCCGCCTGCCATCAGGTGATTCATCAAAAAATCACCAGGCGTCTAGGTATAAAACCTGTCAAAACAGTAGAAAACCATCACAATTTTGCCTGGAAAGAAACACTGCAGGGAAATGAGGTGATTGTACACAGAAAAGGAGCTACTCCGGCCGGTAAAGATGTGTTAGGGATTATACCCGGTTCGATGACTGCAGATGGTTTTATTGTCAAAGGAAGGGGCGAGGAAGCTTCTATTAATTCTGCATCGCATGGGGCTGGCAGGAAACTAAGTCGTAGAGCGGCTATTGATTCGATTACCGACAAGCAGTTTAGAGAGGCATTACATAAAAACGGTGTAACACTTTTGGGAGGGGGACTCGATGAATCTCCATTTGCCTATAAGGATATCCATAAAGTGATGCAGGCACAAGAAGGACTGGTTGATGTTATTGGAAGATTTACCCCTAAAATCGTAAAAATGGATGGTGCTGGCCACAGAAGTTGAAAGCAAAAACGAAAACAAGATGAATTGACAGGGTAAATTTTTGGATGCTAGAAATCTTTTGAAAAGTTGAGTTGGTATAAAATAGGTAATGCTTTTTTATGCCGACTCATTTTTTTTATTTTTCTTGTTTACTGTCCAGACTCTTCATAAAAGCAATAATATCATTTTGCTGTTCCGCCGTAAGTCCAAGACTATCTGTGGGTAGGGTTTGGTTGGGCAGGTCAATGCCTAATCCAACTGCCCCAGCATTATTATAGAATTCCATTACCTGCTCCAGCGTCGTATAAACGCCGTTGTGCATATAAGGAGCTGTTTTGCTGATATTTCTGATGGTGGGTATTTTAAAAGCGTGTTTGTAAGCATTGACACCAATGATGGCGTAATACCCCAAATCAGGATCCAACAGGGAATCTGTCAAAGTCTTTGGTACACCAATAATCTCCGATTCACTTTGAATATATTTGGGCGGCGTGATGCCGTTAAATAAGGGCATAAAATGACAGGTAGCACAACGGGCCTTGCCCATAAATAGATTAAAACCTTTAACTTCCTGACGGGTAAGCGCATTTTTTTGTCCCCGCATATAATCGTCAAAGCGACTGTTTAGTCTGACCAGGCTTCTGACATAGGAGGCCAGGGCATTAGTTAGTTGATCTGCAGTTATTGTAGCCTCCCAATGATCATTTGTGCTTGGGAAGGCCTGGTGAAATAAGGTTCTGTAAGTTGGATTGTTTTTGATATACGAAATAGCCGCCTCGATGGATCCGTCCATTTCATGTTTATTACTAATAACGTCCCGCACCTGATCTTCTAGTGTCAATGCGCGCATGTCGTAAAAGTAATTCGACTGCAATGCCGCATTGATAAGCGTGGGTGCATTGCGCGTCAGACGGGATGTAGAATCCAGGATGTCCACTGGGGTTTGGAGTCCGTCTGTATAGTCAAGATCCAGCTGGTGGCAGGTAGCGCAACTTCTGGTTCTGGTACCGGAAAGCTGCTTGTCATAAAATAATTTTTTGCCCAAGGCAACCTTGGCTGGTGTAATGTCGAATTTTGCACCCGGAGTAAAGGCGTTGACATTAAATGCGCCGGGATCAAACAAGGTATTCACATCCTGATTGAGTAATCGGTTGTAGGTGATTTTTGGCCCGGGTAGATTTTTTTCTAGTTGGGCAATACTACTTGTGATCGTATTGGCGTACTTTGTAATAAATGCCGCTCTGTCAAAGCTATTAAAATCTGTGTGACCATTAAGATAGTTAGTAGCTGCCTGTATGGATGGTAATAATCCAGGCTGCTTCTTTCTATTGGTATAATACCCCAGGGCTTTTTCCAGGCTTTCAAGGGAAACAGCAGCCTCTTGTATACTGTTAAGGGATAATGCGGCATCAAAACCGGTAATACCCAGGGTCATGATTCTAAATACCTCCAATTTGGCGGCATCTAAAATTCGCCAATCGACAAAGTCGTGATCCGCATAATAATCGATCAGATAATTTGTATTGGTAATTAAATAACCAACAGCACGAATTAGGCTATTTTGATTTTTAGCTAAAATATTTGGATAGATGAGCGCTTCAATGACTTGCAAACCCATTGGATCCTGTCCTCTGGCAAGGACAGGATCCAATAAATCTGCATTTTCGATTTCTTCTAAGGGTGGTCCGTTAAGTCTTTTAGCCAAATCAAAGGTGAAATAGGTCGCTGCCCATTCAAACTTTTTATAAAGGAGTCTGGACTGAATAAAAGCGTGTTCAATCTGCTGCTGATCTAACTGCTTATTGCGAACAGCAACAAGCAAACTATCCTGAATATAATCATGGAAGTCGTGAATTTGCTGCAAGACTTGCCTATGGATCTTTTTAGAACGTGTGTTTAAGCCGGCGGTTTTGCTAGATTCAATGGAAGTGAAACTTACAATGAAAAGTCCAAATAAAAAAAATATAACGATGCCTGTCTTGCGATACATACTACTGCCTCCTAACTTGTCTGCACTTATTAACTTGCTGGTGGCTATTTAAAGATTAAGGCATTCCTAAGCGGGCTGGCATTTTTGTCGCGTTCAGCCAGCGGTTTAAGCCCCCATCTTTTTTCAATAAATGCCAGCAGACTTACGGTTTCATATTGTGTGTGATCCACAAATTTCTTTTTCGCAAAAGGTCCAATGATTATCGCTGGGATACGGCTGCCAGGTCCAAATCGATCGATTTTGGGTGGGTTGACATGATCAAAAAAGCCCCCAAATTCATCATAAGTCAATATAACCAGTGCATCTTTGCCATTGGGTCCATTGAGCACATCATTAATTAAGTTGACGGCCAGTTGTTCTGAGGAATACACTGCTGAGGCGCCTGGGTGTTCATCGTTGCCGGCGCCAGGTTTTACGAAGCTGACGCTGGGGAGCGTTCCTGCTTTGGCCGCTTTAATAAAATCGTTTTGGTCCAGCATGTGCTTACGACCTTCGGTTCCTGGCTTGTAATTGTCAAAGTACAAAAAAGGTTCGTGGTTATAGGCAAAGTTATTTTTTCTGCCAGCTACGGCATCATCCCAACCCTCAGAATACCAGGCCCAGGAGATATTTTTCTCGCTCAGGCGGTCTCCGATGGTTGGAAAATTCTGAGAAGGTAAAAATTTGGAAGTATCTGATTTAAGTGGGTAAGGCCAATTTCTGGACAGTACGTGGTTGATGGCATATCCATCTGGAGAAACGACACCATCTTTGATGATTTTACCATCAGGGCCGATTTTTGCCACCTGTGACTTGGGTGCATTCGGCCAGGTGGGGACACCTGCAGAAATTAAATAAACATGATTAAAGTAAGAACCCCCATAAACACTTTGGAAGAAATTGTCACAAAGTGTATAATCATGTGCAAACTGATATAAGGGGAGTTTCTTCGTACTATAATAACCCATCGCCAGTCCTTTGGAGTCATTATAAGCGGCAAATTTGTCCATTTTTCCGCCATCTATCTGTAACTGATTATGATAAAATCGGTGCGTTACATCCGGTGTAGGCTTATCATTGGGTACATATTGATCGATGTTGAAGAGTTTATTAGGTAGATTGGTCGGGAAAGAATTGTTGCGGGGGATGGCTGGCAGAAACTCATAAGGTTTGCCATGTTTGTCCACCTGTACATAATTTCCTTTGATGGCATTTTTGATACCATTGGCGCCTTTAAATTCTCCATAAAGGTTGTCAAAACTGTGGTTTTCCATGTAAATAACCACAACATGTTTAATTTGTTGAATACCATTATCAAAGCTGGTCTTTTGTTGCTGCGCTTTTTTAGCGGTGCCACAACTGAATATTCCAAATCCAAGTGTAATCAGACCTACATACATTAACCGTGATGAACGCATTTGTGTCTATTTTTTTAAATTTAAATTACAGAAATATATTATATGAAACTGATCAAAAGATCAGTAGTGTCATGATAAATGGATCATTGATAGATGTCCAATTTCCCCGTTTGTTATTCAATTTCTTCTTACAAATATAGGGGTTTGGCTTTTCTTTAAATGTTATCTAAGTGTAATTACCTGAAAATGGAGGAACCCATTAGCAAGGTGACTTTAGCTAAAGCCTTACAGGCGAGCAGACAAATTGGGAGATTTTTTTATTTTTTGGCGGAATAAATAACAGAGAATCATTTATTTAAGATAGGAAAGGTGTTTCTGGTTTTTTTAGTTTCGATCTTAATTATCAAAGGATTTTTAATTGAATTTTTGGTATCTTAGAGACCTATTTGGCAAATCTCAGCGTAGGGTACAATGGCGTGATGAACAGCGTACAATGGTAATTATCTCGCCGTTACAGAAAGTGATGGGCTTAATGGGGCAACTCAGTATTGATAATCTCATAAACCAATTAAATTTTAATAAAATATGCTTAAAACCTTTTTAGAAAGAACTTTTTTGGCCATACTCTTTATGAGTATATTTTGCAGCAGTTCGCTGCTGGCACTGGTTAGGCCCCCTTTAAATCGGACAATTTTTACGAAGTTAATAATTTGATTTAATTATGCATTATTTTTGTGTTGCCGAATGCGACTGACGGTGACCTTTATACCGAAAGTTGTTCTTATACCGCTGCAACTGCAGCGGTATTTTTTATTCGCCCTAAGGGGCGAGCCGAATGCTCCTTCTGGCTTCCATTACCCGAAAGTTCATAGTGAGGTATTAGTAGCTTATGTCTCCTTCCCTTATTCTTTCTCTCTATGCTTTCAATCAGCCCTTCCTGCCATAGTTTCCAGAACCGCTTGGGTGGTAGATGATCTAGGCTTCCATGCAGTCGGACTTCATTATAGATCTTATAGAATCCCTTCAAATGTTGTTCTAAGTCCTGCAATGTCCTGAATGCGCCTATGCGGTCCAAAGAGCGGCCTAAAATCGAATGAAAGGATTCAATATGCCCATTCTCTTCCGGTGTATATGGGTGCGTAAATACCTGGTTCAACCCATTTTCTGTCAGGTACTTTTGAACAGAATGTGCCGCAAAGCGAGAGTCATTATCATTCCTGATTTCAATTGTTATTTTTTTACCCAGCATCTGGTGGGGCTGCAGGTAATTGACAATAACATCCTCCCAGGCATCTATCACCTGACTTTGCGTGATTGAATAGGCCACCTGCCAATGAAGCACCGTTCGGGTGAAGCAATCAATGACTGTCAGGATGAATGCATAACATTGATGAGATACAACCCACTGGAATTTTATATCCATTTCTATAACCTCTAATGGCATGCATGGATCGACCCGGCGATGCTTTACGTAAACCCTACCAGGCTTCTTTCTCTTTTCATGTAGAAGTTGATAGTCGCTCATTATCCGGTAAACCTTTTTCTTGTTAATGACATACCCATTAAGCTGCAACGCAGCTGTCATGGCCCGATAGCCATAATCCGTTTCCGGATTGGATTTAATAGCAATAATTGCCTCTATAAGTTGATCTGCCTCTATCATTTCGGTTAGCCCCTTTTTGCTGTCCACTTTCGCTGTATAATGGGATTTTTTACGACCTCTTTTGCCTTCTTTTGGCTGATAATAATAGGCATGCCTGGTTATTCCAAGAAGTTTCAATGCTCGGTCCCTCGGCATGCCTTTACCAATAAACTCACGCGCTAAAGCAACTTTCTCAGATGTGGATACTTTTTTTTTAGCATTTCATCTTTTAGCTTGGATTCAAGCTCTTTTTCCGCTAACAACTGCTTGAGAGCAGCATTTTCCTTTTCCAATTTACGGAATGCCGATGCATCGTATATACCCTTGGTGTGCAGGCTACCATCTGATTTTAGACTGGAATATTTCTTTTTCCAGTAATAATAGGTTGCCGGATAAAGGTTATACTTACTAAGCGTTTTCTTAACGCCTTCTTTATCAGCCTCTTTTAAGATGCTGAGCTTTTCCTTTTCCGTAAACTTTTTTGTCCCCTTGTCCGTTTGAATCATACCCATAGTTACAATTTTTTTTTGTAATTATGTCCGATTATTTAGGGGAGCGGAACAGGCACAGCAAGACACTGCCAGTGATATCAAAATAATCCCAGAGCCGGTATCAGTTGCCAGGCAATCAGGCTATTATCAATTGCCTGCTCAAATAAAAGTTTATTATAATAAAGCCAGCTCAGAAGATTCCAAAGAACTTGGCTTTGTTCAAAAGGAATTTACCAGCAGATTATCAAAATTGAATCCTCAGGCAAAACTTATACCTTCTGATAAAACTGGTGCAAATGTCCGTTTTGTGTTGCTGGATAAAGATAGATCAGATACGACTTTAAAAACGGAAGGGTATCTGCTTAGTATTAATGCTAAAACGGGTGTAACCATTACGGCCAATAAACCGGCTGGACTATACTACGGTATTCAGACACTTATGCAACTCATGCCAGCAAGTTTAACAGTGGGAGCTGCCGGGAGTGGGGAGGTCGCTATCAAATTGCCCTGCGCTGAAATAATAGATTATCCCCGGTTTGCCTGGAGAGGCCTGATGCTGGACGTGGCCCGTCATTTCTTTACCAAAGCGGAAGTGATGGATTACATAAAAGAAATGTCTAAATATAAATACAATATGTTTCATTGGCACCTGACAGATGATGAAGGATGGCGTATTCAAATAGATGCGTATCCAAAATTGACAAGTGTAGGTGCCTGGAAGGTGAAGAAGATTGGCTATTTTGGCACCTTTTCACCGGTAACCGCGCAAGATAAATATGATTACGGTGGATTTTATACGAAGCAAGATATAAGAGAAATCATTGCCTTTGCAAAGGCGCATTTTGTCAATATCTTGCCGGAACTGGATATGCCAGGCCATAGTATGGCAGCGATTGCCTCCTATCCTGAACTGTCCTGCACACCGGGGGCAGATAAATACCATGTCAGATCCGGCCAGGCCGGATTTATGGATTGGACCGACAGCGGCATTGTTGCTCATTATGATAATACGCTTTGTCCAGCTAATCCTAAGGTTTATCAGTTTTTGGATACGGTGTTTGGTGAAGTAGCCAAATTATTTCCATTCCCCTATATTCATATTGGCGGCGATGAATGTGCCAAGACCTTCTGGAAAAAAAGCCCTGCCATTGCTCAGCTGATGAAAAAGGAAAATTTAAAAAATATGGATCAGGTGCAGAGCTATTTTGAAAAAAGGGTCGAGAAAATTGTAGAGTCCAAAGGTAAGAAAGTCATTGGCTGGGATGAAATACTGGAAGGTGGCGTTGCGCCTAACGCGGCGATTATGAGCTGGCGGGGTGAAAAGGGCGGGATTGCTGCTACTCAAATGAAGCATGATGTGGTTATGAGTCCTACAACTTATGCCTATCTGGATTATATGCAGGGAGATCCAGCCATTGAACCACACGTTTACGCTTCTCTCAGACTAAAAAAGGCTTATCAATTTGATCCAGTACCTGAGGGGGCAGATCTGGCCTATATCAAAGGTGGCCAGGCGAATTTATGGTCTGAGCAGCTCTATAATATCCGTCATGCGCAGTATATGACCTGGCCCAGAGGTTTTGCCATTGCAGAGTGTTTATGGTCACCCAAAAGCAGGAAAAACTGGGACTCCTTTGTTAGCAGGGTAGAAGCACAGTTTCCAAGACTGGATGCAGATAGCGTCAAATATGCCCCCAGTATGTATGATCCGGATATTGCCGTTGCCTTGAATTCTGACAGCACACTGAATATCACCTTAAATAAAGAGTTGGACAATATAGACCTATATTATAGTGTAGATAATTCTTTCCCCGATAATTTTTATCCCAAGTATACCGGGCCCTTTAAGTTGCCAAAAGATGCGGCCATGTTAAGAGTTATCAGCTACAGAAGGAATCAGCCAATTGGTCGGCTGATATCCATAGACATTAAGGCCTTAAGGGCAAGAATAAAAAAATAGGCCTTTGATCTTATAGGTTGAGTTGATGTTTTGTTTTGGGTGCAAGACGCTTCTTTAGACAATATCAAATCTTTTATGTGCTGTATTAAAAAATAAATTGGGGCAGCCGTCAATAAAATAATTATTTTATTGACGGCTGCCCCAATTTAACTATAGTTTTTTTCTTATTTATCAAAATCAGGAAAAGGCAAGCCTTTACCTGTTTCGCAGAGCCGTTTTAAGCTTTTTAAGAATAAGGCCCAGGCGTAACTGCAGCCTGCAAACTCATTGGTATAAGCCTGCCAGTTATTGTGGGAGAAATTTAGTACAGCCCCTTTTACGTGTGGTTCCAGTTCGAAACTGATTTCAGTGCCGATCCACTCTGGGTTCGCCTCCAGGCAGCTCCATTTTACCAGGTCATAATGGTGCAGTGCTTCAATTCTTAATGTAGTTTGGTTATGCTGGTTTTGCGGACCAAATCCAAATTTAAGAATGCCACCTTGTTGCAATCCATTTTCTATTTCCACATCTGGTGTCCACCACCCCTGGAGTCCTTCCTTGGTGGTGAGTGCGTGATAAACGGTTTCCACGGGGACTTCAATACGCAGGCGGTGCCGGATGCTGATTTTATTAGTTGTTGCAGGTGAGGACTCCTTAATTGTATCGCTATCTTCTCTAGGCGTGGGTTCCCCTTTACCGGTTGTAATTAATGATTTTAGACTACCTTGAATATAATGGGTCCAGGCGTCCTTGCAAAGGTCATAACATTCGTATGCAGGTGTCAACTCTTTATGCGTAAAAGTAACTCGGGTTTTGCCGTTTTCAGCAGCAATGTCAAAGACAATATTGGAATTTTGCCATTCATGTTCGTCTTTGGTGAACTTAAAACGATTTTCTAGGACATGCCAGACAATTCGCTCGGGGGATAGTTCCGTTATTTTGAATTTACCAACATGCACGTCCTGGTAATGATAGCGGAAAATGCTATTTAAGGAGGCGGTATCACCTTCTATGTTTTCTGACCACCAGCCGCGCACATTACAGATGGCTTCTAGGGCGGCTTTGGGAGATTGGCTGACAGTAAAACTGGTTGTAAAATCTTGTTGAGACATTGGTTTAGAATTTAGAGATTTTAAAATTTAGAGAAAGTGATCTTTCAAAATCAGGGCTTTAGGCATTTAATGTGGAAAATTGCCGGCCTGATTATTACTCATCTTTTCTAAAACAAAGGTAACGCCCCCCGTTTTTACATAAAGGGTGCAATGGGGACATTGTTAGGGGGCGATTTGGACAAAAATAAGCTGTACCTTTATCGAAAATAAGCTATTATGAAACATCTGACTATTCTGGTACCGGCCGGACAGGGCAACAACCTGAGCAGCATAGTTGGCCCCTTTAAGATATTTTCCAGGGCGAATGCCATTGCAAAAGCCCAAAAGGGAAGGGAAATATTTAAAATTGAACTGGCCGGACTAAGTGAGGAGGTGGATTTCTATGAGGGGTTATTTGCCGTCAGGCCACAAAAAAACATTACGGATATAAAAAAGACGGATTTGATCATTATCCCTTCGCTCAATCATCATTATGAAGCAGCAGTAGGGCAAAATAAATTGCTCGCAGATTGGATCTGGACCAGGTACCATGATGGTGCACAGGTGGCTGCTATATGTACCGGGGCTTTTCTTCTGGCAGCCACTGGTTTGCTCAATGGCAAACCCTGTTCAACACATTGGTCAGCAGCAGCAGATTTTAAAAACAGGTTTCCTAAGGTTCAGTTGCAGATTGATCAGGTGATTACTGACCAGGACGGATTATATACCAGTGGTGGTGCTTATTCTTTTTTAAATCTGATTATTTATCTGGTAGAAAAATATTTTGACCGCCAGATTGCAATTTTATGTGCAAAAATATTCCAGGTGGAGATAGATCGGGACAATCAATCAGTATTTCGATCTTCACTGGTCAAAAAGCACATGAGGATGAGGTGGTAAGAAACGTACAGCTTTATATTGAAGAAAATTATGCAGATAAAGTTTCATTTTCCAGTGTCTCTAAGAAGTTTGCGGTAGGAAGACGGAATTTTGACAGGAGGTTTATTAAAGCTACAGGGAATACCCCCGTAGAATATTTGCAGCGTGTACGGGTGGAATCCGCCAAAAAACTGCTGGAATCCACCCAAAAACAAATAATTGAGGTGATGTATGAGGCGGGCTATAGCGATGTCAAAGCCTTTCGGGAAGTTTTTAGAAAAGTGACCGGCCTTACGCCTTTAGATTATAAAAATAAGTATAACAGGGTGGCGGCCTTTTAAATTAGGCGCGAGAAGGTTCACGGGGATGGTCTGCATTAATTATCAGCCCATGCCAAAGTACATTTGCCAACGGCATAAAACTTTTTGCCGTTTTTATCCGTAAGTGCCGTATATATTACCATAAAAGTACCGTCCTTTTGTTCAATAGCGCATAGTGGCGTGCGGGTTGAATGGTCGCCATTCATTGCCCATAAATGATCTTTAAACTGAACTTTTACTCTTTTTTCTGGACTCCAGTGCAGTCCGTCAATTGACAGACTATAACCGATTTGCTGATCCCCAAAACTATCAAAGACCATCAAATATCGACCATCTTTTAATTTGGATACGATTTCGTTTTCCATAAAAACTTTAGCTACTCCTATGGGATTAAAGCCTTCGGGCATTCTTGTCCAGGGCCCTGACAGTTCTTTGGCAAAAGCGATCCCTGTAGGCCATGGGCCCCTGGGCGTATGATAATGGCCGTCATACATGCTGTACCAAGTTGTGCCAACTTTATAGGGATTAAAACAGGCAATTGCCTGTTGACCTTCCCATGTCTGGCTATTCTTATCTGGCTGTAGCACTATGCCCATATCTGCATAAGGACCTGCAATACCTTTTCTACCGCTTACAACGGATTTTGCCCGCCAGATCCGACCTTGATAATCATTGCCCAAAATCTCACCTTTAGTAGAATCGCCAGCTCTGTAAGCTACGTAGAAAATATTCCAGCTGTCTTCTTGCGTATTATATTCCACGCCTGTGACCCAGACTTCTGATCTTGGGTTGGTCGGCGTTCTTCCAGGTATGCTGTTGATGATGGTGGACTGCCTGTGCCAATGGACAGCGTCATCGCTGGTCCAATAAGCAATCCGCATATCTCTATGCGCACGGCCAAACATCTCGTTGATAAACATATGATACGCATTGCCAATTTTGATGACCTGCCCGGTTTCAAATCCGGATTTGTTATGGCTGCTCAAAACGTCCAGGTTATCAGCTGTAATAACTGGTTGAGATTCGGCCTTTAGTAATTTTAATGTAGTGGGCAGCTGCGCCTGCAAAGTACCCAGGAAAAATAAGCTTATGCAGCCAATAGCAAAATATGTTGCTTTTGCCAGATGATTATTTATTCGGCTTGTCCAATTAATCCTGTTTATTGCCATCCATTTGGGCTTTTTATAATGCATGATTGATGTTTTTTTATCTAGTGGCTTATTTTGATGCTTGCACCGGATAAGCGGAAGTCTTCCAACCCTTTGGGTGATCGGGTTCACAATTTTTGAATAGAATATCTGCCGATTTTGGTCCTTTTATATCAACTGTGAGACTGTCACCAGGTACCTTAAACTGGACGTTTTCAAATAACAGATGTCTGGTGTCCAGAAGTGAGATGAGGCTATCCTTGGTTGAGATGGCCGCATTTTTAATAATGAACTTATCGACATCTGATGCCTTGAAGAAATTATGCGTATGTATTTGCATATTGTCCATTGTGACATTAGTCAGTGGACTTTCTGGAATAGCGGTGAGTTTAATAAACCAATCTGCGCTATCCACCTGAATATTTTTGAAGGTTATGTTTTAAATGCGGGTGTAAGTGGCCCTATTTCTCTTGCCGGCAAACGCGCTGCCAGATCGCCTACATAAACCGTGCTACCCAGCATATCCCATTGAAATGCTTTTCCGGTCTGATACATACGGATATTTTCATAATAAAGGCTGTCACCACCGCCACCACGAGGTCGCCTTGTTTTAAATCGGATGCCTACATTTGTCTTTTCAAATACACAATTGTGCACATATACGTTTTTAATCATGGCCGCCGTCTCACTTCCACAGGTCACTCCACCATGACCTTTTATGGCCAGGCAGTTTCTGATCACCACATGATCGGTTGGAATATTTACCCTAAGGCCGTCTTCACCACGGCCAGCTTTTAGGGTGAAACAATCATCACCGCAACTCAACGTACAATATTCGATCAAGACATTTTTTGAAGAAGAAATATCCATGCCATCACCTCTTGGAATGCCAACGGAGTTAACCGTGACGCCCCGGATTATTACGTGGTCACAATAAATGGGAACGATATTCCAAAAAGCCGTGTTTTCCAATGAAACACCTTCAATAAAAACACGGGTACAGTTAATAGGCGAAATAAGCATCGGTAAAAATATATAACCGCCGTTTTTACCATCATACACTCTGTTCTTAACCGGTGTTTTGTAGGAAACAAAGTCCTCGATGACAATAGAATCCATTACCTGACTTCTGACTGTGCCACCTTGTTTAGGACCGTATATGGTGCCTTTGCCGGTAATAGCTATATTGTCCTGCCCTTCAGCATATATGCAGGCGCCAAGTGATATCACTTCAATACCTTCACTTCTGGTAAATACAGCGGGTTGATAATCCTTAACGTCACCACTGAAATGTAAACGGGCATCACCACTTAAATGCAGATTAATATTGCTTTTCAGGCTGATTCTGCCAGTAAACCAGTCGCCATCTGGAATAAGCACGGTGCCACCACCCTGCGTGCTTAGTTGGTCAATGCAGTGTTGAATAATGGCAGTGGCCAAAACGCCCTGTTTTGCACCGCTTTTACGGATATCAATTGTACGTGACGGGAAAACAGGCCTTTTGAAATCCGGCATATTAAAGGGAGCCTTTATAATAGCAATGGAATCAGGCAGGTGGGCTGCGCCGACCTGGGTGCTGTCGGGCACACCTTCAAGGACGGAGGCTCCAGAGGTTTGTTATGTAAGTGACAGGCTGAAAGCGATAACCAACAAATCACTATTAAAGAAAAAGTGATAATGCCTCTTTTGAATACGAATGGTCCCCTTTTTAAAGATAAAATTGACATCCAGATTAATTTGTTCACTGGACTTATCATTAATAACTAATCCAGTGCGGAATTAAGTAATATAGATTGCTTTTCTTGTTTATGCTATAACGAATCGCAACTACTCATTGCACATCATTGCATTTGTCGGATAACAATAGGGGCAGATTGCTATCTGAAACTGTTATATACCTTGGTAAAGATATTGAATTGTTAACTATAACTGTCCTGTACTGTCCTGAACTTTCTTGTTTGGTGAGGTGACTGCTTTATGGTCATCTGCCCATAAAAAGACGATCCGATAGAATTGTGCCTGTCTTTAGCCTTTGTAATGGAAAGGAATTTTATTGGCAAACATTCTTTTATCAGGCTGCGAATTAAGACAAAGCAAGGCCCCAAGTAGAGGCTACTATGAAAATAGGGGAAGCGTTCTGCAGGCGGTTATTTAACTAAGAATGCTTAACTTGCTTATTCGGTTAATTGAGATTGTGCCCCATATTTTCTGAATCTAAAAAAATAAAACAGATGATTCAAGGAAAAATACGTTTTCTATTGGCCAGTGCGGTGTTAATGATATTACTGGGCCGTGAAGGCAATGCGCAGCCCAAAAAGGTAGATCAACTATACCCCCTTTGGACCGGAGGTGAAATACCCACCAGTAATGCAGTTCCTGTTTTAAAGCATGTGAAGTTTATAGAGATTAAAAATATGAACCGCAGGTGGATCAGTACCGTTTTTTGCACGGGGTGGCCATTGCCAGGTTTCAACATCAGTGGGTAGTGAGTTTTGGACATAATAAAGGTGCTGAAAATACAGGGAGTGAGGAAGCGCAAAGTATGTTTAGTAAGACGGGGAAGCATTGGGGGATACACACACTATTGATAACCCCGCTGGTGATATTGCCGTAAGTCACGGCGTTTTACTTAATTTTCAGGATACGCTATTTTCCTTTAACGCCTCATTTGAGGGTATTATGCAACATATGCACACAAATGCTTATTACTGGGATGCGGATAAAAGTAATTGGGTTTTAAAGGGGGTAAACGTAGCTGAAGGTTTCTGGCCCTTACAAGAACCACAGCGGATGCGTAACGGATCATGGATTATGGCCGGTGCTTATTTTGGCAAAAAAGCGACGATACCTGCGGTCGCTATTTGCAAGGCAAATGATTTTAGACATTGGCAGGTAAATAAAGTGCCGGTTTTTGTTAATGTCTGGGGAGAATGCGGTGTTATAATTAATGGCCCCAATGTTTTATTGATATCAAGATCATCTATGAATACGCCAAAATTTAAGGGGCACTCGCATCCATTGGCCTGGGTATCCTTAAGTAAAGATTATGGACAAACCTGGAGTGCATTAAGGCCTAGTAATTTACCCATGGCGGCGTCCAAACCCTATGCGGGAACTTTATCCAATGGTCAGCACTATTTGATTGGGACAACGACCGCGGATGCTAAAAACAACCGACGTCCGCTTACTATAGCAGTCAGTAAGCCAGGAGAAAACAGCTTTAGTAAAATTTACGCTATACGTGGGGCTTTACATAAGGGGCACAAGGTTGAATCAAATGCAGCGGCAAGCCTTGCCTATCCTTACGCGGTGGAATACAAAGGAGCCCTGTATGTTGTTTATTCCAATTCTGGCGGGCGTGGAGGTGCCAAGCGCGCTTCATGGAACAATAATTCGGCGGAGCTTGCAATTATCCCTATAAAAGAATTGAGTGCGGATTAGCATGGTCGCGAGCTGCAAACTGATTGACATGCTAAAGCTGAAAGCTGACCGCCTTAATTTTGGGCCTTTTAGTGATAAGGTACCCTGTTTGTTTTTTACAATAATTGGAAGTATTACGACTGATTATGCATTAAACGTTAATTCAGTTTTTCTTTGTAATGAGTTGATTGTGTTAGTTTTGTTAATGTTTTTGGTATAGTTATTGCTAGGAAGCCGTAAAATGTAAAAATACTATGAAAAAAACCTTTACGCTGCTTTCTTTAGCAATGATCTCCTTTGTCCTGATTTTTGCCGCTTGTAGTAAAAGTGATGGCCCAGTTTCGGATGATGGGACCGATACTACCAGTGACAGTAGCTGGAAATTTGGTGCATATACCTATGCAAGAGGTGGTTCCAGCCAGGATGATAATGCTGGCGGGAATGATCCTGGAGATTTTGTTGCGCTTACCGTCTCTACCTCAGGCGATGGCGGTGATTATGGTGCTTTTTCAGGTAGTGCGCTTGTATTTACATTTCCTAATTATCTGGGCGCCGGCAAATACACATTAACGGATAACCTGGATCTTGTAACTAATAAAGGGAGTATGCTTATGGAAGTAAATTGCACCATTGGAACGGCAGTAAATACGGGCGCTGTACAATATACGACAAATAAAGTAAATGGCGGCTCCGCTACACTTACTATTGACGCAAAAGGCAAATATCATATTTCCATTGACAATGCGGTTATTTTAACGAAAAATGTTGAAGTGGGTGGTGGCATCACTGGTGCCGCAGAAACTTATGCTTTAACCGTTAAGGATGCCTATTGATCTAAAACAGGTGTTACTTGCTTGAATTTATGGCTGTCAAAGAGATTTTGGGTTGTTCAGGTGCAGTAATTACTGAACTGCCCGTGGTAGCGTTAATTTTAACGTGTCCATTAAATGGATAACAAGGCACAGCTCAGCATTTGTATCCATTTTATAATAATTTTGCCCAATGAATCAAACGCAAAATAAGCGCAAGACAATCGCCATTGATATGGATGGTGTCTTAGCCAACGTAGAACCACAATTAGTAAAATATTATAATAAGTATTATGGGGCATCGCTAACGCTGGAAACTATTCAAGGTATGTCTGGAGCTGAAGCATTCCCTAAAGATGCACCTACCCGGTATATGCTGAATCAGCCTGGATTTTTCAGGGATTTGGAAGTGATGCCTGGGGCTATTGATGCTGTCAGGCAGTTGATGAAAGATTATGAGGTGTACGTCGTTTCTGCTGCGACAGAATTCCCTTTATCGCTATTTGAGAAATACGAGTGGTTACGGGAACATTTTCCTTTTATTGACTGGCGCCATATTGTACTTTGCGGTGACAAAAGCATTATCAGTACAGATTATATGATTGATGATTATTGTAAGAATCTGGATGTATTTAAGGGAAAAACTTTAATGTTCCATGCCTATCATAATACGACGCTTCATCATCATTTCAGGGTACGCTCCTGGTCCGAGGTGGTAGATTGGTTTGAAATAGAAAAAAAACAAGATAATCCAATGAAGGCGGATGCCAAGGATGCATAATAGCGCAATAAGCTCTTTGCAAATAGATAATGGTCCGCTGAGTGGTACTTGCATTCACATTTTTGAATGTAAGCACCACTCAGAAGACCATTTTTTTGTTTTTCGATGTTGGTTTGTAAAGGGGTATTTCCTTTGTTAATCTTCTATTTGTTTTAAGATGTTACCTTGGCTGTCAATAACAATATCCCAGTCCTTGGTAAATGATTTTAGCTCCAATTTATAGGTTACTTTACTGCCTTCCGTAATTTTCTCGAGGTCATCTATGCGGTAACCCTTGATATCTTTTGCCAATTTGGATGTGACAGCTGCAGGAAGACTGCTTTTGGTAATATCCTCTTTATGTCTGACTATAACGCCTTTACTGTCATACCAAATCTCATGGTCAATATTGCAACCCAGTTCGAATTCTACATTGTATAATTCCCCTTTGCGCTCCCAATCAATATCCTTTGCTTTGGGAAACTGCGTCGCGAATTTATTGGCAATAACGGATGGTACCTGACTTGTTGGGATGTCCTGTGCCTGGAGACTTCCTGCAGAAAATAGTAATCCCACAGCGAAAGTTAAAAGAATACTTTTCATGTTTTTTGTTTTTGATTATACAGCAAAGCTAGAAAGGGAATCTGGAAACAATTGGGAATAACAGGATTGTCAGATAGCTGAATTGTTAAAGTTAATTATAAAATGATGCCGCCCTTGCGCATAATTATATTGAACTGCAAACCCATACGTATCACAAATAGCTTTTACAATAGAAAGACCAAGACCGGTACTTTTATGTGATGCATCTCCTTTATAAAACCGTTTAAATAGGTTACTTGCGTTTAGTTCTCCATTGAGGGCCGTATTACTGACGCTAAATTGATGTTGGTTAAGTTCTATGAATACCTTACCACCTTCTTTATTGTGGAATATGGCGTTTTTAATCAGATTGGAAATTAATATATGGGCCAGTATTTTATTCATGTGGATTGTTGGACTGGCTGGCTGCTGTAGATCCATCTGAATGGCTTTGAAGCTGGCAAAGGGCTCCAGGTTGTTTAAAACTTCATGACAAAGCGGGGCCAGTTCCACCTGCTGGTTTTCGATAAATTGTTTGTTTTCGATCTTACTGAGCAGCAAAAGCGATTTATTGAGTTGTTTTAAATGATGGACGATGCCAAGCGATTCTGATAACTGTGTAGCCGTTAGGTCATCCAGCTCCCCTTTTTCTAATAGCAACTCAAGTTTATTGGTAAGTACCGCTAGTGGTGTCTGCAATTCATGGGCTGCATTTTCTGTGAATTGTTTTTGGCTATTAAAGACCGCTCTTGCGTGCCGGGTCATTTCGTCTGCTGCTTTTTTTAATTCAGAAAATTCCGTTGTCTGGGTTTTGACATCAGGCAGCGTCTCGTTTTTTTCGATGCTGAAAGCTTTAAAGTGATCCAAAAGCTGATAAAAAGGGTGCCAAAGCCGTTTTAGAGCCAGGTTATTAATGGCAATTATGCTAACAATTAAGACAATATAGAGCCAAATCGTAGCCCAGAATAATTCTGCGATTAAATCATCTTCTTCCAGTGTAGAAGAAAAGACTTTCAATTCATAATAATGCTCACCTGCCTGAAAAGCTGTGGTCAGCATTCGCATGGAAACGGCGTGTTTACTGCCGGGAGGATAAATGGTGGTATCCTTGAAATGATCAGTCATGGCCAGTGCACTCGACTCGTCTACTTCTTTTATAAAGTAATTGCCTTGTATTTCAAGTATTTCTGCTGTAGTGGTATCTAAGAGTTTTTGTTGTATTACCAGGATTTTCTGGTTAGTAAGGCCCTTATCCAGGCTGTCATGGATTTCATCTTTGATAATATAATAAAATAAAGGCGCCCAGATGCTGATAATAATCAGTATGGATATAGATAAGTATTTTAAGGACTTGTTCTGTAATTTCATGGGGTGATTAGTTTATACCCTACTCCATAGACTGCCTGAATTTCAACCTCTGCCGCCGCTGCTTGCAGTTTTTTTCTAAGATTTTTAATCTGGTAATAAATAAAATCAAAATTATCGGCCTGGTCGATATTATCGCCCCAAACATGCTCGGCAAGAGATTCCCTTGTGATCAATCTGGATTTATTGAGTAGAAAATAATGTAACAAATCAAATTCTTTTCTATTAAGCGACATGGGCACATCATCCACCATTACTTGGCGCTCCTCAACAAGTAAGGATACATTGTTGACATCAACGGAGTTTTTACCACCCAGTTGTTTACGCCTAAGGACAGCTTTTACCCTGGCAGTAAGCTCTGCCAGATGAAACGGTTTGGTCAGATAATCGTCTGCACCTAGCCCTAATCCGTTGATTTTATCATCCAGGGAATCTTTTGCAGAAACGATAATTACATTTTCTGATTTATCAGCCTCTTTTAAGGAGGCTAATAAATCCAGTCCGCTTCCCCCTGGTAACATGATGTCGAGTAATATACAGTCATAGGTATAGATGCCTAGTTTTTCTGATGCACTGGCAAAATCACCTGCCGATTCGACAATGTAGGCTTCCTTTTCCAGGGAGGTTTTTATCGCTGCGAGCAGATCCGGTTCATCCTCAATGACTAAAATCTTCATCAATCAAAATTAGTGCAATATTCTGGAAAGAATCTGGAATCCACTTTGTAAAGTAGTGGCCAGCATGAAAACTCCTGGGGTGAATTCTAAGAACGATAATTCATTTTTATTGCTGTTCTAGGATCTCTTTTTGATCACCTAGGGATTAATGGTTTATTATATTGATTGTTAATGAATTCTGAAAGAAATGGAGGCATAAACGCTATTCTTTTAGGATATGTTCTGAAAAATTCTCTCAATCAATTACTTATATAATAATATTAATAAATTATTATTATTATAAAATATAGATAATGAACTAATTATATTTTGCTAATGAACAGACGTTCATTTTTTTTAAAATCCTCTTCCAAATAAGCAGATATAGGAGAAAAAGCCTATAAAGGACAATTTTGTATAAATTAATGTGAATAATCGATAATGATGTTTTTATATATGAATTTATCTTTGACGTATAAATTATCAATTCGTTATTTATTATCCGATTCGGGAAGTGATTATTGTTAAGAAAATGTTCGTAAATAAGGAGGATTTGTTGATTTTAAAGGTTCATTAAGGTATAAAATCGGCTCCTGCGCACAACAAAAGTTACAATCTATCAGATTTCCATTATTACACTTGAAAAATAAAATCATTTATTCACTGCTTTGAAAAAATTTAAAAAATGGGTAGACAAAAAATGAGATTTGTGTTGTTTTTCCTGCTCTCTTTGTGTTGCACAAGTGTGTTTGCGCAGGATAGAACAGTCAATGGTGTCGTTGTTGATGGCAAAACAGGCGAACATTTACCTGGCGCCATCATTAGTGCCAAGGGCAGACCAAGTAATGTCAGCACAAAATATGACGGTACTTTTTCCATAAAGCTTTTTCCAACCGATTCTATATTGGTCGTTTCCTATATAGGGTATAAAAGGGTACAACAGAAAATCGGAGATGAGTCTTATGTAACCATTCGGATGGATTCGACTGTCTCTGCTGATCTCAATGATGTTGTCGTTGTGGGTTACGGTACCCAAAATAAACGGGATGTTACCGGATCTATGGCCACCGTTAATATTAAACAGATTCAGGATATGCCAGTAGCTTCTATCAGTGAGGCTTTAAGAGGGCAGATTCCTGGTTTAAATGTTTCTGGTGGCGCTCAAAGACCAGGTGAACTAGCCACCGTCAGTATTCGACAACAGTTCAACTGGGGTAAAGATGGGGGTAATACCGCTCCACTCATAGTCATAGACGATGTATTACAGGTGGACCCTCAAACAGGTTTGCCATCGCTGGATCGTTTTAATCAATTGGACCTCTCCGAAGTAGAAAGCATAACTGTACTTCGTGATGCCAGCGCAGCTATTTATGGATCAAGGGCTTCCCAGGGTGTCATTGTCATTAAAACAAAACGGGGGCAGATTGGTGCGCCAAAAGTAACTTATAGTGGCAAATTTGAACACAATGATGCGATCAGTCACTCCAAAGTGATGAATGCCAGGCAATATGGTGAATATTCTAATAGTTTTAATAAGGCTCTTGGCCGTAGTGATGATTACCAATACTCTGAACAAGAGTTAAATATGATGGATACACTGGATTATGACTGGCTGGGTAATGACTGGCGATCAGCAGGAACCATGCAACATTCTTTGGATATCAGCGGAGGTTCCGATAATGCGACCTATTTTATGGGCGCTTCCTATTACACACAGGGCGCAAATTTGGGTTCACAGGATTTTAAGCGTTGGACATATAGAGGCGGTGCAGATATCAAACTAACCAGTGGCCTGCACCTGGGAGCGACAATTGCTGCCGCTAACACCAATGTAGAAAAGTCCTTCACGAAAATTAATTTCAGTGACGGTTATGCCAATGGTGGGGAACAAAATGATTACAGCGTTTTGCTACATATGCCTAAGTATATCCCCTGGGAATATACTATTGATGGTGTAACCCAGTATGTATCGCCCCCATTAGGCTCCAACAGGGCGGGTAACGTAAAAGGTAATAACTCGCTGAGTAACTGGAATTATTATGCCCTGCTCAATAATGGCTCCAAAACCACTAATAAGAATTTTAATTATAATGTCAATTTCTCCCTGGCCTACGATGTGCCATTTATTCAGGGGTTGAGCTTTAAGTTAAATTATGGCTTGTCTCAGGCAGCGACCAATACCGAGCAGATCATGATGCCTCAGCTGCTTTATCAGGCAACTAATATTGCCGCTGCCGGCCAGCATTTATTCTCTGAGACGGCAGATAAAGATTGGAAGGCAACCAATAATACAGCCAATTCAAGGGTGACCTATGATAATACCACGTCCAAAAATCAGCAATCCAACTTCTTTATCAATTATAACAGAAGTTTCGGGGATCACAATATATCCGCTATGGTGTCCGTGGAAAAGGCCACCAGTGAATTAGAAGATCGCTATCAGATTTATGATAATCCGACAGCAGGTATTTACAATGGCACATCCGTTTCTGCTGGTACGCTTAATACAGGCAATACGATTACCTATAAATATGAAAGTGGTAGCCTGTCTTATTTAGGTCGTGCTGCGTATAATTACAAGCACAAATACTTGCTGGATTTTGTATTCCGTACAGACGCTTCCACTGTATTTGCACCTGAAAATTACTGGGGATTCTTCCCTGGGCTTTCTGCCGGTTGGGTGATTTCTGATGAGGACTTCTTCAGGGATAATATAAGGTGGGTTGATCTTTTGAAAATTCGCACATCCTGGGGTCTTACGGGTAATAACAATATCAAGGCCTGGAAATGGTTACAGGTATATACCGCGCAGACAGATAAAGGTTTCGGATTTGGTAATAATGGAGGACTCTATGTCACTGGAGCCACGCCAGGATCTACACCTAACAGAGATGTACATTGGGACAAAACCTTACAGCGAAATTTTGGACTAGATATGGAATTTTTGAAAAGCAGATTGGCCGTGACTTTTGACCAATATTTTAATTCCACGACAGATATGCTGACCGATATGTCCGGCGCACTTAATACCCCGATTTCAGTGGGTGGCGCCTTTGCTGAGCAGAATTTTGCTGCCGTGAATGCATGGGGTACGGAACTGTCCATCACCTGGAAAGATCAAAAGGGTGATTTCAGGTATTCAATTGGCGTAAACACAGGGCTAAGTAATTATAAAGTGAAAAAATATTATGATTTACCATTTGCCTATCCTTCCGAATCTACTACCCGAAAGGCAGAAGGGAATTACGGTATTGTTCCAGTATGGGGCTTCAAAACCTGGAAACAGACTTCTAGTGGAGATGGGATGCTGAGAACAGATGCAGATATCGACAATTACTGGAATTACCTGTCTCAGAATGCTGCTAGTTCCGGTGTAGCAGGTGCAACGCCCGACTTTTTAGGCATCACAGATAAGTCAGGGCTCAAAAAAGGTATGCTGGTTTATCAGGATGTTGCTGGTAATCTGGATGCCGATAATAAAACGATCGCCGGTCCAAATGGTAGAATTGAAGAAGATGAAGACTACGTAAAACTTAAAAAATCCAACCGTAGTTATGGACTTTCCACCAATATTAACCTGGGATGGAAAAGCCTGTCCTTATATGCGCAGATCGCAACTTCCTGGGGTGGTACGCGCTACCTGGATTACGTAAAACAAGGTACCTCCAGTAGCAACGCCATGTGGGCGCAACCCATCTATCTGGTAGATATGTATGATGAAGACAATAATCCAAACGGCAAATACCCAAACATTGCCTACTATGATGATTTTGGCGGCACTAAATCAGATTTCTTTATGTTGCCGACATTTAGAATGGTTATCAGAACCCTGAGTGTGGGCTATACTATGCCTGCCAAATTGGTACAGAAGGCAAAGTTAAACAGCGTTCGCTTCTTCCTTTCTGGGAATAACCTTTGGGATCTGTATAATCCATATCCAAAGAAATTCAGAAATATGTATGATGCTGCGGATGTTGGCTATCCAACACTGCGTACTTGGGCATTAGGTGTGAATATTGGGTTTTAAAAATTAAATTACTAATTGTAGATCATATATTATGAAAAAATTATTCTATATCCTTGCAGTAGTGGTGCTGATCGCCTCCTCAGGTTGCAGCAAACAATTTCTGGAAGATATGCAGCCTTATAATCAATATGGAGAAGACCAGATTTTTTCCAATGAAGAATTAACCGAGTGGTATATCGCCAGATTATATAATTATTATTTTGTCAGTTATAAAAATCCGCTTCAAACAGTAATTGGCCTGTATAACAATGACCGCTCCAATATGACGGAGGAAATTGGCGGCACCATTCCAAATTATATTAATCCGACCAAGACCTTAATCAATGCTTCGGATGCGGATGGTTATTATGGCAAAACTTCCTCCAGTGTCAGTAATAATCCTTATACGCGCATTCGGTTTTGTAATGATTTGCTGGAAAAAATGAATGACCCCGTGTCCGCGTCTCTTTCTACTGAATTTAAAAATGAGGCCCGTGGACAGGCTTATATGTTGAGAGCCTTGCAATATTTTGATTTGGTGCGTATCTATGGTGGTGTGCCTATCGTGCTGACAGTAGAAAATAACAGTACAACTGACGTCTCTATACAAACACCCAGGTCTACTTCTTCCGAGTGTTTTGCGCAGATTGTTAAGGATTTGGATTCGGCGGCTGCCTTACTGCCGATGATCTGGGATGCACCCAGTGATAATTATGGTAAAATGACTGCAGCTGCGGCCATCGCCATGAAAAGCAGGGTACTGCTGACAGCAGCTAGTCCATTATTTAATAAAGATTGGGATAATCAGGGTTCCGATAAATGGAAGGCTGCTTTACAGGCAGGCCTTGATGCGGAAACCAAGTTGAGTGCTGCAGGTTACGGCCTGTATGGATCAAATGCAAAAGACTGGTCTGAGATGGCTTTTACCGGCAATGCCAAATTTAATAAAGAAGCTATTATGGTATTTCAATTTAGTAATTCATCGACCTCTTCGGCAGGATTTAATAATAGCTGGGAAAATCAGGTGCGCCCTACTGATTATGATGGTGGAGGTGGATTATCAGCTACTAAACAGATGCTAGATTTATTTCCGCTGGCTAGTGGCAAGCGGCCGACGCTGGCAAATGGTTACGTAGATACTTTTTTCTTTGAAAACAGAGATCCTCGTTTTTATAGAACCTTTGAGTTTTCCGGCGAAAAATGGGGTATCAAAGGCAACGAAAATAAAACGACCTGGTTTTACAGATGGAAGCCTAGTGAAGATGGAAAAGTTTCTTATTATGGTAATAACCAGACCAATAGCCCGGCTATTGTACGCAAAAATTCAAATCCGGATGCGGACAGTACCAGCTTCAACTATTCCAATACATCTATCATTGAATATAGGTATGCGGAGCTGCTCTTAAATATTGCTGAATGCTATGCCGCGACTGGAGATATCAACCATGCCGTACAATATATTGGAAAGATCAGAGCCAGAGTTGGGATCCCTGCAGATAATAATTATGGTGTGGGGAATCTAACTACTAAATACCAGGCCATTGAAGCCGTTTTATATGAAAGAAGGGTAGAACTCGCCTATGAAGGCAAGCGCTTCTGGGACGTACAACGCTGGATGTTATATGACAATACAGACAGAAGTGGTAATACGGTTCAGAAACTTGGATTAAATCCCATTAATGGCACTGAGCGTGATGGATATTACTGGCAGGCTAAAGATTTTACGGATACTGACCCATTAACGGCGGCAGATCGCAATATTCTGATTGATCCTGATGCAAGCGACTTTAAAGCGCAATTAGATCAATTAAAGGCGGTCTATGAGAAACATTTTGTGATGACGCCACTTGACAAGGCCTGGGATCAGGTCAACGGTGCGGCCGTTAGTATTGATTTTCGTCCCAATTATTATTTGTCAGGATTACCCTCATCGGTCTTAAGCACAAATGGCTGGTTGGAGCAAACGATTGGCTGGAATGATTATTCAGGCGCAGCTGGTACTTTTGATTATCAGAAGTAAAGCATAGATCAGGTATTGAAAATTGGTTTATTGATTTTTATTTTGGTTTTTGGTTTTGTTATTGACAGATTATTTCTGGCGGATTGCATTAGTTATCTGCCAGAAATATTTGTTTTTGGATGTGCGTAATTACGCTGCAAAAAACAACATGGTCAGTAGTTGTATTTAGGCTTAAAAGCAAATGAAGGCATTGGAAGTGGATTAAAATATTATTGTAACATATAAAAATTGGATAAAGTGAGTTTAAAGGCAAGGTCAATAGGTTGGGGATTTGTTTTTTGTGTAATGGGCGCTGTATACAGTAGCTGTTCTTCTTATGCGCAAGTCTCATCCGTTAAGGTAGACTTTAATATGAATGGCCGAAAACCAGCAGAAGTAAATGCATTTGGGTACACGCCCTGGGAGGTGAATGGTGGAGAAAAAGATACATTGCAAGTGGGTAAACTTCATTTTATTGTTGCTGCGGGCAACCATGGAACTTTAACACCCACTTGGTTTAAATCAGCCGTCAGAGGGCCGGCAAAAGCCCGGTTTACCTGTGATGGTCTGACAGTAAATGATGATGGGCAGACAGATCAAAGGCTAAATGAAAAAGCAGCGATCAGTAGAACACCAGAAGAAATTACACTTAAAATTGACGGTTTAAGTGCAGGTAAGCATACATTAATCACCTATCATAATATTATTGATGCTCTGGATCCCGCTGAAGCTTGCCCCATGGATATTTATGTAGATAACAAAAAAGTGATAACTGGTTTTAATTCATCCGTCAGGGCGCTGGATATCCATGACTGCGCCGCTGCCAAACTTAACCTAACGGCATCAGCTGGCAAAGCTATAGTCATCCGATTTGTCGCGTCCCCTAAGGCGAATAGTCCTTACCATAAAATATTTATAAACGGCTTTCAGCTGGATGGAATAGACCCGGCTGATCAGGCCTATGGTCCAATACCGGTTGATCGGGATGAGCATGTCGCACTCAGCCCTGATGGAAGCTATACCTTACAGTGGAATGCGCCTGGTCACGCAACCTCGCATGATCTTTATTTTGGAACAGATTCTACTGCTGTGGCTCAGGCTGATAAGCACGCTGATACCTATAAAGGCAGATTGGAAGCCAAGGATACTAGCTTTACGGCGAAAGATTTAAATACGTTGAATAAATATTATTGGCGTGTGGATGAAGTAATGGCAGATCATATTTATAAAGGCAAGGTCTGGGAACTAAGAGGCCGCCATCTGGCTTTTGACGGCGCAGAAGGTTATGGTCGGTTTGCCAGAGGAGGTCGCGGCGGTAAAGTCGTTTATGTCACGAGTCTGAGTGATGATGGCCCTGGTAGTTTGCGCGAAGCGGTTACTCGTGATATCGGTCCCCGCATTATTGAATTTAAGGTGGGTGGTCTGATTGAATTAAAATCAAGACTTGTACTAAGTCAGCCAAATGTCACGGTTGCCGGTCAAACAGCACCTGGCAAAGGCATTTGCATTCGGTCGGCTCCTTTTGGCATTACTGGTAATGATTGTATTGCCCGCTTTATTAGAGTAAGAGTCGGTGACGGACCTACCTATGATGGTATGGGACTTACTGGCGCCAATAACAGCATTGTTGATCATTGTTCTATTAGCTGGACCAAAGACGAGGCTTTTAGTTCCAGAGGAGGACATAATATTACCTTACAAAGGACCTTAATATCTGAGGCCTTAAATGCTGCGGGACATAAAAATTATCCTAAAGGTAAAGAGCATGGATTTGCCGCCACCATAGGAGGCGATATTGGCAGCTTCCATCATAATCTGTTGGCAGATAACTATGGCAGAAACTGGAGTCTGGGTGGTGGACTGGTAGATGGTCATTATGGTGGAAGAATGGATATTACCAATAATGTTGTTTATAATTGGGGCCATCGGGCCACCGATGGGGGAGCGCATGAGGTGAATTTTGTCAATAATTATTATAAACCTGGACCTGGTACAGATTGGTTCTATGCATTCAATGCCCAACACGAAGGCGTTGGCAGAGGAACACAGCAGTGTTATTTTATAGGTAATGTAATGCCTGGCCATTTTGATACCACAACCCAGACGGCTGGCAGAAAAGTGAGTCATAGTAATGGCGATACCAGCAGTTACCGGACTTACGTAGATCACCCCTTTTTCCCGTCCTATGTGACCACACAGTCTGCAGATGAGGCCTATAAAATTGTCTTGTCAGATGTTGGATGCAATAGCCCTGAACTAGACCAGCATGATCAAAGAATTATCCGGGAAACCCTGGCAGGTATAACTACTGTCGTGGGAAGCGTGACGCATAAAAAAGGGTTTCCTGATAAAGTGGCAGATGCAGGCGGTTATGAATCTTATCCAACTGTTTTGCGGCCAGATAACTGGGATAGTGATGAGGACGGACTACCGGATTGGTGGGAAAAAAGCCACGGCTTAAATCCTAAAGGTGCCAAAGCAGATATGTCGGACAGCAATGCAGATACGGATAAAGATGGTTATACCAACCTGGATGATTACCTGGACTGGATGGCTAAGCCGCATTATTTTACTACAGAAAATCAGCCTGTGCGTATCGATTTAAAGGCTTTGTCCCGCGGCTTTGTGGATGGTCCTGTATTTAAAGTGTCGGACGTTCAAGGCGGGAAGGTAACCCTTGATAAAACTGGTCAATTGAGTTTCGTTTTTGAAAATCAAATGCAGGGTGCTCATAATACACAGGTAAGCTTAGGTAGTTTTAGCTTTACCGTGACAGACAACCAAGGCGCCAGTATGACAAGAAAAGTAAATCTGGCTTTTGGCGTAAAACCTTATTAAAGGCAAAACTAGAATATTGAATAACGCGATATTTAATATTCCAATAAAACCACCAAAGTGGTATCATTAATTATGTGGAACCTAACCTTAAAAGATAACAGAAGTAGCACCAGGAATTGTTTGGGTAGTTGTTTGAGTTGTATGGCTGTAAACCATGGCATAGGAGGCGACCGACACCGTAAGTATAATAGTCACAAGCATAGAGGGTATAGCCCCCATTGGTTATTGTGCCTACTGTTGCTTTTATTAATGGCAGGTCAGCAGGCACAACTATTTGGACAAATTAGCAGACAAGTTAGCGGGCAAAATAGCAGGCAAAATAGTGGGCAAAAGATGCTGATTGCCTATCAAAAGGAAAAAACAGGAAGAGTTGCTTTTGGTGCAACAAGGTTGTCAGCCACTTTAAAAAAGGCGGGATTCCAGACCTCTATGCTGCCCCTAAATGAAATTATAGATAACAAAGCCTTTAAAACGAGACACTGCATTTATATTGGTGTAAATGATGACCCGGTATTTAACCGGTTATTATTGCAACAAAAGGGCAGATTTGAGCCGGATACGGCAAAAGAAGGTTTTGTAATTCAAGGGGACAGAGAAGGTATGACCCTCGTTGCGGGGGCTGATAAGTCGGGGGCCTTATATGGATGCTTGCAATTAGCCGACCAGTTAACGGCTTTAGTATCAGATATATCAACAAAGAAGGGAAGTGATAGCCGCCATTTGTATGTCGCTATTGATTCTCTGCTTAACAATATAAATGTCAGCGATCAACCACAGATGACCCTTCGCGGCGCCTGCATTGGTTTACAAAAACCTTATTTACTTCCCGGACGCGGCACTTATGAATATCCTTATACCAAGGAGAATTTTCCTTGGTTTTATAATAAGGAACTGTGGATTAAATATTTGGATATGCTGGTGGAAAACCGCATGAATACGCTTTATTTGTGGTCCGGACATCCTTTTGCTTCTCTGGTAAGGCTAAAAGATTATCCAGATGCCGTGGAAGTAGATAGTGCCACTTTTACGGCCAATCAACAGATGTTTCATTTTTTGACCACCGAGGCCAATAAAAGGGGCATATGGGTAATCCAGGCATTTTATAACATCATTGTCTCCAAGCCTTTTGCTGAAAAACATCATATTAAAACCCAGGATAGAAACAGACCCATTACGCCATTAATTGCCGATTATACCCGAAAATCCATTGCTGCCTTTGTTAAACAATATCCCAATGTTGGTCTGCTAGTTACCTTGGGCGAAGCCATGGAAGGTGTCGGTCCGGATGATACCAACTGGTTTACCAAAACGATTATTCCAGGCGTTAAAGACGGATTAAAAGCACTTGGCCAAACAAAGGAGCCGCCCATTATATTAAGAGCACATGACGCCGACGCACCAGCGGTGATTGCGGCAGCTAAGCCTTTATACCATAATTTGTATACCATGGCCAAATATAATGGTGAGGCCTTGACGACTTACCGCCCCCGCGGCCCCTGGGCTGCCTTACATAAAAAATTAAGTGAGACCTCGCCGGTACAAGTGGAGAATGTACATATTTTAGCTAATCTGGAGCCTTTTAGGTATGGAGCGGACGATTTTATTCAAAAATGTGTCCAGGCGATGCATAAAATATATGGTTCCAATGGTCTGCATCTCTATCCACAGGCCTCTTATTGGGACTGGCCATATAGCGCCGACAATACAGATCCCAGATTGTTACAGATGGACAGGGACTGGTTATGGTACAGCGAGTGGGCCCGTTACGCCTGGAATGCGGAGCGTGACAGAGAAAAAGAAAGACAGTACTGGTCAAAAAGAATCGCTGGTAAATATGGAAGCGATCTTAAGACGGGGCAAAATATACTAACGGCCTATGAAGCCTCCGGTCTTATTGCCCCCAAGTTACTCAGACGCTATGGAATCACGGATGGCAATCGTCAGACTTTAAGTCTGGGGATGCTTATGAGCCAGTTGATTGATCCAGAGCGATATGGCTTATTTACTTTACTATATAACTCAGAATCTCCTGAGGGAGAAATGATTACCGAATATGCCAGCAAAGAGTGGCTTCACCAAAAACACATAGGTGAGACACCTGTACAAATTGCCCGGGAAGTGGTTGCGGATGCAGCGAAAGCGGTAAAGGCTATTCAGGCGGCGCAAGGTGGGGTGACCAAAAATACTGCTGAATTTAAAAGGCTAAAGACAGATATGCTGAGCTATCAATACCTGGCCAGTTTTTACAGCAAAAAAGTAATGGCGGCGCTGGATATATTGCGATATGGTTACAGTCATCATCTCCAGGACCTGGAAGCGGCAGTGCCTTTGATGGAGCAGAGTGTTCAGGCTTTTCAGCATTTAGCGGCGGTAGCTGGCCCTGCTTACCTGTATGCCAATAGTCTACAGACAGGTGCCAGAAAGATTCCGATGACGGGTAAAAACGGCCAGTATAAAACCTGGGCCGATTTATTGCCCGTCTACCAGCAAGAACTCGATCATTTTAAAAAGAATATTGCAGCATTAAAGGCACATGGAAAAGATAATTCCATAACAACCTCCACCTGGGGTGCGCTAAAAGCTACGCGTGTTCAGTTTTTAGTACCAAAGGATACGGCGGGTCTATCAATGGCTGAATTAGGTGCCTATTATATAAAACTGGATAATCAAAATCAAACGGGTATTTATCAAACCAGGCATGGTGGACAACCCTTTAGTGATACAACAGTGGCCATTGACAGTATGGCCATGCCGCTAAGAAAGCTCAGCGGATTGAAAGTAGACCGCACCAGGCAAATAGAGGCCGGTACACGGCTGTATTTTAAAACCGACAAGCCGGTTACTTTATTTGTAGGTTTTTTTACCCAGAAAAATAAAGCCTATCTAAAAGAACCGGAATTAGAAACAGATGCCAGCGCCAATGATTATGGTCAGGCAGCCACAAAAATTGCAAATGCCGGGATATTACCTGGTTATCCGGCCATAAATGTGCATAGTTATACTTTTGACAAAGGTGTGCATGATTTGCAGCTGGGCAAAGGTATTTGCCTGCTATTGGGATTTGTGGAGGCTAATTCAACGGGGGAGCATTTGCCTGCTTTTGATGCGCGCCTGGGTGCAGCTGGCGGACATCCGGATCTGGACTGGCTTTTCAGATAAAGTCAACTAAGGCACTCGCAATTGTAATCTGGGAAAATGAAAATTTTATTAATTAATGAAGCGTTTTGAAGACTTACCTATTAAGATGAATCAACAACATACAGTAAAAATTAAAAAAAGTATAGATTCTGGGCATTATTGGCGGGGCTATTTTTTGTTCAACCGGGGGCTGGTCGGGCACAAGTCCATTCCCAATCCCAATCCTATTTACAAACTGAACAACACTATCACCGGCAGGATCCAATACAGAAGCCCTTCATACTTAATCCTGCCATTATGCAGGAGGATGTTGCAGCCTTTAATCACCAGGACAGCGGCGACGTTGTTAATTATGTGGAAAATAAAGATGCCTATCAGTGGCTAAGTGCCAATATCCCTCTTTTTTCCTGTCCGGATACCACACTGCAGAAAATCTATTATTTCAGGTGGTGGAGCTTTAGAAAGCACCTGGTCAAAACACCCTATGGTTTTATTTTTACGGAGTTTATAACCCCTGTAAAGTTTGCGGGTGCGTTTAACGGGATTAGCTCCGCGCTCGGCCATCAAATCTATGAAGGCCGGTGGCTCCATAATCCAACCTATATTCAGCAGTATGCGGCCTATTGGATGTTTGGAGATCCAGCGCAGAAAAAGCCGGTATTTCATAAATTCAGTACATGGATTGATGACGCTGTGTATGGCCTTTATCTGGTGGGGCGAGATAAAAACTATCTGGAAAAAATGTTGCCTGCACTGGAAAAGGATTATAAAAAGTGGGGGGTAGAAAGGCAGTTGCCCAGTAAGCTTTATTGGCAATATGACGTAAGGGATGCCATGGAAGAATCTATCAGTGGTTCCAGAACCGTAAAAAACAGACGCCCCACGCTCAATAGCTATATGTATGGCAATGCAGTAGCGCTTTCTAAAATAAGTCAGATACTGGGAAGGACAGCGGCAGCAACTGCTTATCAGCATGAGGCAACTGAGCTCAGGCAGTTGGTACTGGATAGTCTCTGGGATGCCAAAGCCGTTTTTTTTGAAGTCAGACATCCAAACGGCAAGTTTGCAGATGCCCGGGAAGAGATTGGATTTATACCCTGGTATTTTAACTTGCCCCCTGATCGTAAAGTGTATGCCAAGGCGTGGGATCAGCTAATGGATACAACTGGGTTTAGTGCACCCTGGGGCATAACAACAGCTGAAAGAAGGCATCCGCTTTTTAGAACCCATGGAAGCGGTCATGGCTGTGAATGGGACGGTGCGGTATGGCCCTATGCGACCACGCAGACTTTAAAGGGCCTGGCTAATTTATTGAATAATTATAAGCACCATAATGAGATGAGCCGGCAGGTTTATTATGATGCGTTGCATAAATATGCCTGGGCACAGCAAAAAAACGGACAACCTTTTATTGGTGAGTATCAGGATGAAAAAACAGGGTTCTGGCTACGCAATAATCCACGCAGCAGATATTATAATCACTCAGGATTTGCAGACTTGATTATAAGTGATTTAGTGGGGATTAAACCCGCCCTTGGCGATAAGCTGACCATTGCCCCATTAATTCCTGAAAAGCAGTGGGATTGGTTCTGTCTGGATAAAGTACGCTATCATAATCATATGCTGACTATTGTGTGGGATAAAACAGGGAAGCATTATGGTCATGGAAAAGGTTTTATCGTGTTTGTGGATGGCCTGAAAGTTAAACAGGTGGCAAAATTAAAAACCCTGCAGATTTCCTTATAAGAAAACCTCATTCGCTTTAAAATTAAATGATCATGTCCAGCTCTTTATTTTCCCTAAGTAAAACAGTTCGCCAATTAATGGTACTTTCTTGCGCCGTATTGCTTTTAAGTTGTCACATTGATACAGGCAATGACCAGCAGCAAGCCGTAAAGCCTGATGAACTCGTACTTTGGTATAATCAAAGCGCCCAGGATCAACACTGGACAGATGCGCTGCCCATTGGTAATGGCCATCTTGGCGCCATGGTATTTGGTGGTGTGGATACCGATCATATACAATTTAATGAATCAAGCTTATGGACAGGGCGTCCCAGAAATTATGCGCACCCAGGTGCCTATAAGTATTTAGACCAGATCCGGCAGCTGATATTTGCCGGTAAACAATCAGAAGCTGAGGCGCTGGCAGAAGCGCATTTTATGGGTATTAAAGATCATGACCCTAAGGCTTATTTAAAGCTCAAGTCGGACTGGCTCAAAAAAGTGCGCCAGGATACGACGGCTGCCAGCGAAAAATTTGATGACAGCCGGTGGCAGACAATGCAGCTTCCGCTGATTAACGGTTGGGAATCCGGAGGCCATCAAGGCTTAGACGGGGCTCTTTGGTTCAGGGTTGATTTTGAGGTACCTGCTGAATGGACAGGACAGGATTTATATGTCGATCTTGGTAGGATCAGGGATCAGGATTATTGCTATGTCAATGGACATTATGTTGGCATGGGTGCCGGTATTTCTACCAAAAGACATTATTTACTAAAAGCACAGAACCTGCATGTCGGTCAAAATGTGTTGGCCATTCAGGTGATTAATTTTTTTGATAAAGGCGGGTTTACGGGCGTAAAAAATGACCGGCCGATTTTCGTCGTTTATCCCACAAATGCGACGCCTAAAGAAGGAAGACCGCTATCCAGAACCTGGAAATACTGGGTACAGAATGACGCACCACCGGCTTATCCCCAATATGAGGCCAGCTATCAGCCTTTTGGTGATATTTATATCAAAAATTTAAGTGAGGCGGATCCAAAAAATCCAATAAGTCATTACCGCAGATCCTTAGATTTGCGGGAAGCAACTGTTCAGGTAAGTTATCAAAAAGGGGCTATTAAATACAACCGTACCTACTTTGCGAGTGCGGCGGATCCGGTCATGGTTTTTAAATTAAAAGCAAGTCAGCCGGGAAAAATCAGTTTTCAGGCCCGCTTCGCTACCCTGCATAAGGCGCATCAGTATTTTAAAATTGATTCCCAGACCATTGGAATGAAGTTACAGGTGAAGGACGGCGCACTTAGAGGGTATAGCGCCCTTCGTATTAATGCAAACGGCACCAGAGCCAGTGTACTGGTTACAGACAGCACCCTGGAAGTAAGCCATGCAGACAGCGTGGTGCTGTATACGGTAGCCGCCACTAATTTTGTAAATGCAAAGGACGTTACCGGTAAGCCAGATAGTCTTTGCAAGGCCTATCTAGCAAAGATTGCTTTGATTGGCAATGATAGTCGTAATCCTGGTAATCCTAGTAGTCATAGTGAATGGGGAGATTACGACCTCCTGTACAAACGTCATGAAGCGGCTTATCATCAGTTATTTGACTCCTTTGACCTGCACCTGGGTCCTGAAAACTCAAATAACAACGCAAGCTCCGGCACGGATCAGGCAGCTTCTTTGCCAACGGATCAAAGAATAAAGGCCTTTAGTGTAAAGTCTGATCCGGGACTTATCACGCTTTATACACAATACGCCCGCTACCTGATGATCAGTGCAACGCCACCAGGAGGCCGGGCAGCTAATTTGCAAGGCATCTGGAATGACTTACTGACACCACCCTGGGGTAGTAAATATACCACTAATATTAACCTGGAAATGAATTACTGGCCAGCAGAAAAGCTCAATCTTTCTGCATGCACGACCCCGCTATTTAAACTAATAGAGGTGATTGCAAAAACTGGCAGCCTTACGGCAAAAGAGCAGTATGGGGCTCCAGGCTGGGTGCTGCACCATAATACAGACATCTGGGGCGCCACAGCGCCCATTGATGCAGCGAAACACGGTATATGGCTCGGCGGGGCAGCCTGGCTCTGTCATCATTTATATGAACATTATCTATTTACCAGAGATAGTGTATTTCTGCGCGATACTGCCTATCCGATTATGAAGCGCGCTGCAGCCTTCTACCAACATATTCTGGTAAAAGATCCAAAGACGGGTTATCTGGTCTCAGCGCCTTCTAACTCACCCGAACACGGCGGACTCGTAGCAGGACCGACCATGGATCATCAGCTAATCTGCGATCTGTTCAGCAACTGTATCCATGCCGCAAAAGTCTTAGGGGGCGATAGCGCTTTCAATAGTGAGCTTAAGGAAGAATATAAAAAGATCGCCCCTAACCAGATTGGCCAGTACGGACAGTTGCAGGAGTGGATGCAGGATATAGATGATACGTCGGATACGCATCGGCATGTTTCCCATTTGTGGGGTGTCTACCCAGGCAATGATATAAGCTGGGATAAGGATTCTGCTATGATGCGGGCGGCCAGGCAGTCACTAATCTACAGAGGTGACGGTGGAACAGGATGGTCTGTTGCCTGGAAACTCAATCTCTGGGCTCGATTCAAAGACGGTAATCACGCTTTGAAGCTACTTAAGGAATTACTCAGACCTGCGGAAGGTGCCGCTGGCAGAGAGCGCGGTGGTGTGTATCACAACCTGATGGATGCCCATCCGCCATTTCAGATAGATGGCAATTTTGGGGGTGCGGCAGGCCTGGCAGAAATGCTGGTTCAAAGCCAAAATGGTTATATAGATTTACTGCCCGCTTTGCCAGATAGTCTGGCTGAAGGCTGGGTAAAAGGAATTAAGGCCAGAGGTGGCTATGAACTTAGGTTGTTCTGGCAGCATCATCAATTACAAAAAGTGCAAATCAGTGGTGTGATTAATGGTAGCTGCGAGCTCAGATACGGAAAGCTACAAAGACAAATACAGGTCAGTGCGGGTAAATGGTATACATTGGATGGAGCGCTTCAGCCTATTCAACCAGCAGATGATTTTAAGGACAACACAAAGTAAGATAGTGTGCATTAATCGCAATTACTATGGCCTTAGTATATACAGTATTTTATACTAAGAGCGCGCTAAAGCAGAAGAGAAACCTAGAGATATAAAGGGATGGTAAATTGATTTATAAAACTTAAGACAAGTGCCAGGATGCGGACGAGCAGTGTAAACCAAGTGAAGGAATCATATCGTAGAAGTCATTGTAAGCTTAGATTTAATCTTAGTCTTAAGCTGGCTTACTGGCGGTATTATGCACTTTGTCTACTGCTGCTGCTTTGTTTTTATCAATCTGGTCAGGCAGCGTTGCCCTGGAGCTCGGATTACAGAACGGATCAATTGCTGGATAGCGATTGGCTAACGGCGGCAGATACTACTGGCAGCAGTGCTTTTCAGGATTTTCAAAATTTAACCTATAAGGCTTCTGCGACCAGTGGCTGGAAGGCAGTAAATCTGCCACATAACTGGGATGATTATGGTGGATATATCCGCAAAAAACACGGCAACAGACATGGAGACTGTTGGTACAGAAAAACTTTTGACGCCAAATGTCAGACCGGTAAAACAAGTTTCCTTTTTTTTGAAGGGGTGAGTTCTTATGCCACCGTTTATCTGAATGGTCATTTAGTGGGTAGGCACAGCGGCGGCCGAACGAGCTTTACCTTAGAGGTCTCGGCTTATTTAAATAAAAATGGACGGGATAATTTGCTGGCTGTAAAGGTGGCGCATCCGGCAAACATCAGGGATTTGCCCTGGGTATGCGGCGGGTACTCGGATGAAGTAGGCTTTTCAGAAGGCAGTCAACCCATGGGTATTTTTAGACCCGTGCATTTAATTCAGACTGGAAAAGTCCGTATTATCCCCTTTGGCGTGCATATCTATAATGATACTACTGTTAACGAAAACGAGGCCATCTTACAGGTAGAAACAACATTAAAAAGTTATGCTCAACCGGGCAAACAAGTAACCATCCGGCAACAGTTGATCGATAAAGCAGGTTCTGAAGTTGCGAGATTTAGTCAATCAACCACTATTGGGTCAAATGATAAACAGCTGCATTGTCAGCTTCAACTAACTGGAAATGTACACTTATGGTCGCTTCAGTCCCCCTACTTATACCAGCTTAAAACCACGGTCTTAGATAAGCATTCTGGTGATGTGCTGGATGAGTTAACCACGCCCTATGGTATCCGGTGGATAAAATGGCCTGATCTTCATAATCCAGTCCCCAAACAGTTTTTACTCAACGGAAAACCGGTCTTTATTAATGGTATAGCCGGTTATGAGCATGCGCTTGGGAAAAGTCACGCCTTTACTGCCCAGGAAATCGCCACCAGGGTGGCGATGATCCGAAGTATGGGGTTCAACGGCTTTAGAGATGCGCATCAGCCGCATAATTTACGTTATGAATATTATTGGGATCAGCTAGGTGTGCTGTGGTGGCCGCAGTTTTCTGCACACATATGGTTTGATACACCCGCCTTCAGACAAAACTTTTTAAGATTGTTAAAGGATTGGGTGCTGGAACGAAGAAACAGCCCGGCCAATATTATGTGGGGATTGCAAAATGAAAGCCGGCTGCCGGCGGATTTTGCCAGACAATGCGTGGCGCTGATCAGATCACTTGATCCCACAGCCTCCAGTCAAAGACTTATTACCACCTGCAATGGTGGTCAGGGGACAGATTGGGATGTACCTCAAAACTGGAGTGGTACCTATGGCGGAGATCCAAACACCTATGATAAGGACCTGAAAAAAGAAGTGCTGGTCGGGGAGTACGGCGGTTGGCGTACCATGGACTTGCATAGTGAAGGCGGATTTGATGCGAAGGGGCCTTATAGTATAGATAGCTGGTGTGCTTTACTTGAAAAGAAAATTTGGTTGGCAAATAAGGTACGTGACAGCGTGGCCGGGCAGTTTTTGTGGTTATTTAATTCTCATGATAACCCAGGAAGAGAACAGGCAGCTGAAGGCTATAGAGATCTGGATAGGATTGGGCCGGTCAACTATAAAGGGGTTCTTACCAGTTGGGAAGAACCTACAGAAGCCTATTACTTATATCAGTCTAACTTTACCAGTGCAGACACCGCCCCCATGGTGCATATTGCGGACCATGAATGGGTGGGGCGGTGGAAAAACCCTACGGAAAAAAAAGATATCATTATTTATTCCAACTGTGACTCGGTGGTCCTATATAACGGCATCCATCAACGCTCACTTGGAAGTAGAAGTAGAAGGGGTATAGGTACTCATTTTACCTGGTCCCAGGTGCAACTGCATTATAACGTACTATATGCGGTGGGATACTATAATGGTCGGGCAGTGGTATCTGATAGGATAAGGTTACGCAATTTACCGGTGGCGCCACAGCTGCAGGAGAACCGCAAAAAGGCCTCAGGGGCGTTGGATCAAAATCAAACGCCGGAGCAGAATCAGCATCAGAATCTTGATTTGAATACAGCTAGTGATAATAGAATAAGCGATCATGAGGATATGAACACCCATCAGGACGTGTTGTATCCTAAGGCTGGTTATCATTATTTGTATCGTTATAACGCTGGTGGACCTTCTTATAAGGATCACTATGGCAACCTATGGTCGGCTGACAGAAATCTGACACCCGGCCAAACAGCAAATGAGTATGGATCCTTGTCCTGGACGGCGGCCTATAAAGGGCTCCCTGCTTATTTTGCCAGTCAGCGTTATATTACAGATCCTGTAAAGGGTAACTTTGATGAAGCACTTTTTCAGACCTTTCGTTATGGAAGAGATCAGCTAAAATTTATTTTTCCGGTAGAAAATGGAGATTATCTGGTGCAGTTGTTTTTTGTAGAACCCTGGTGGGGCATCGGATCTCACGAAAACTGCAGCGGATGGAGAGATTTTGATGTTGCCATCAATGGGAAAATAATGTTGCATCATTTAGATATTTTTAAGGAAGCTGGCAGTCTTAACGCGCTAAGAAAGGAGCTCCATGTCCAAGTGCAAAATGGTCAGATTGTCATTAATTTTCCCGAGACGTATAGCGGGCAGGCCGTTGTTTCAGGGATTGCCATCGCCCAAAAAATAAAGACATCAGAAAATGACGCTATCGACCTAAAAACAGCACCTGGCAGCCAGCCATCTGCTATTTTTGCGCCGACGCAAAATCATGGTGACAATAGCCATTTTCAGGTGAAGGATTGGCTGTCACTTGGCGATTCCACGACAGTGTACCTAAAAAAGTCTGGGGGAAAAAATAGCGCAGTGAAGGTGCATTTTAATCATTTACCGCCGGCTTTATTTGGTGCAGAGTGGTTAGGGCATAAAACGACTGGCAAACAGCCTTCAGTTAAGAAGGCGCATCTCTTAGACAGTCCTAGTGATAATCATACGCCTATTTATTGGGAAGCCAAAGAGCCGCTACAGCTCTATATAGCAACGCCCTGGCAGGATACGGTGCTTCTTAGACAATTAAAGGCAGCGGGATATATAGACACCGACTCTAAAATCTTCCTTATTAAGAAGGTGGGGATTGCTGAAAAGCTGGATAGCCTGCTTGTTTTAAAAAAGGAGCTAAAAGCAATGCAAAAGATACAACAAACTGCTTGGTGGAATAGCTGTCTGATGGCTTTTAAGCCAGTCAGTCTGATGCAACCGCCCTATGACCAGAAGCCGGATCTGACCTTTGGCATAAATGCAACTCGTTATAATACCGGCACTCAAAAAACAAAAAGGGCGGATAAGGATTGTCTGGTTTACAAAGTGCAGCAAACAAAGCCCGCTGAGATGAAAAGAGCCTTTTGTAGCTGGGATATCCTAACTGGAGTCGCTGATTTTCATTCCTTTCAGTTGAAATATGCCTATGAAGGACTGGATAGTCTGCCTGCTAAATTAACGCTTTTAGCCGCTGACGGAAAGGTCATGGCCTCCGCAAATATATGGCTCACCCATACCAGGGAAAATAAATGGAATAGCAGTTATCTGCTAACCCCGACAATGATTAATGCGGGCCGTTACACACTTAGAATCAGTTGGCAACGGCCAATTAAACAAGCGCTTTTTATTTATTCCTTGAAGATGCGCTAATGCACTGCATATGCTGCTAGTTGAATTTTGCCTGTTTTTCAAAATCTTGATTGGCTTATTGTGTCTTTGAGGCTTTTTTAGTTAATTGGCTGATTGCTAAGAGACTAAAATGAGGTCTCCAAGGTTTGTATTTAGTTGTTTCATGACCAATAAAAGCAAATAGACACATTTTTCCTGTTTTATGATAATTTAATACAATTAAATGAAAATATTGTGGAAAGATGTATTTATATATAAAATTAACTTTGACATATAAATATAAGGCATTCGTTTAAAAGCTTTATAAATAACAGGCATTCTACAAAAAAAATCGCTACGATACTGAACATTCAAAAACTTGAATGTGTGGGATTTAAAAATAACAAATGTGCGTTAAGTCGTTAAGAGGGGGCTCCGGGCAACTTGTCCACATTTGTTATCCCATCATTAAACATAAAAAAATGGAAATGAGAAAAGGCTTTTCGAGATTAATATTGCTGGTTGTAGCACTCGGCGCTACCTTACAGTTCGCAAGTGCGCAATTTAAAAGCACAAAGGCTGAGCAGGATCCTGCCTATGTAAAAGTAATTGAGCAGCGAGTAGCTAAAATTGTGGCGCCGCTCCATTTGACAAATGCGGCAAAACAACAAAAAGTGCAAAATGTTATTGAACAGCAATATTTTGATCTAAACAAAATTGATGCAGATGAGCAAAAGGCCATTGATGCCATTAACCAGGGACAATTATCAAAAGGTGCGCAAAAGGATGCTATAGCAGCTACCAAGAGCCGCACGGACGCTAAGGTGGCCGCTTTACATCCAGTGTTTGTAGCAAGGTTAAATCAATTGCTTAATAAGGATCAGGTAGCTGAAGTAAAAGATGGTATGACTTATCATACCCTTGAAGTTACTTATAAGGCGTATACGGATATGCTACCAGATCTCACTGGTAAGCAGAAAAAGCAAATTATGGCCTGGTTGGTTGAGGCACGTGAACATGCGATTGACGGCGGAAGCTCCAAAGAGAAACACGCCTGGTTTGGGAAATACAAAGGTCGTATCAATAATTACCTGTCCAAGGCCGGTATTGATATGAAGGAGGCGGAGATTGCCTGGAAAAAAGAAGGGAGTCCGCCAAATTATAAAATAGGTTAATCAATTCAAACATAGATTGCGAGCCATATGATTCCTTGTTGAACTACTTTAGTATATAAAAACTAAAGTCACAGGTCAACAGGCAGTATTAGAAAATAAACGCTTATTCTAGTAAGCACTGCCTAAAAATGTGCAATAGTTAAGATGTGACATGTTTAGTGACTATTGCTATAATACTGGATCGAATAAGAGAACTTTATCCTGCTGCAATTGGAAAAGTTCCGGGTAAGAGATACCCTGGTATTCGATTGGAACCAGTTGAGAATCGTAATAAATTTAAAAACAAAATTAGTTAAAATTAATTAATGAAAAAGTATTCTTTGCCTTTAATCTTTTGCACGCTTTTGATTGGCGGTACAAAAATGCTACAGGCACAGTATCCGACAATCACTTCCGCAATGCGGGATTCTATTAAAGTGTTTACAGATGGATTTAAGGCACATTCGGATTCTATGTGGAAAATAGCTTATCCGATCGTTGAAAAAGAAGCCAGAGAAGGCAAGCCTTATATTCCCTGGGCGGCCAGGCCAACAGACCTTCCACAGTCCCAGCTTTTAGCCTTTCCGGGGGCTGAAGGCGGTGGGGCACATACAGAAGGAGGTAGAGGTGGAAAAGTTTATGTGGTTACCAGCCTGGCCGATCATGGTCCGGGAACTTTCAGAGAAGCCTGTGAAAAGGGCGGCCATAGAACCATTGTTTTTAATGTCGCCGGTATTATCCATCTTCAGACGCCAATTATTTTAAGAGCACCCTATGTAACGATTGAAGGGCAGACAGCGCCAGGAGACGGTGTTTGTATTGCCGGAGAATCTTTTTGGATCAATACCCATGATGTGATTATGCGTTATATGCGCTTTAGAAGGGGTAAAACCTGGGTGGGACGCAGAGATGATGCGTTGGGTGGTAACCCAGTAGGTAATATTATCATAGATCACGTTTCTGCAAGCTGGGGACTCGATGAGAATATGTCCATTTACAGGCATATGTTTGATCCCGGGGATGGTTCCAAAGAAGAAAAACATGGAACCGTTAATATGACCGTTCAAAACAGTATTTCTGCCGAATCCCTGGATTATTGGAACCATGCCTTTGGGTCCACCATGGGTGGAGAAAATTGTATGCTTGCCAGAAATCTCTGGGCAGATAATACCGGTCGCAATCCGTCCATTGGGTGGAACGGTATTTTTAATTTTGTCAATAATGTGGTCTTTAACTGGCATCACCGTTCAGTGGATGGTGGCGATTATACCACTTTGTATAATATTATTAATAATTACTATAAACCTGGGCCGGTTACAGAAAAAAGTGACCCAGTCGGCCACCGCATATTAAAGCCAGAATCAGGCCGAAGCAAGCTGCCTTATAAGGTTTTTGGAAGGGCCTACGTACATGGGAATATAATGGACGGTTATGATAAAATAACCAAAGATAACTGGGATGGTGGTGTCCAGATGGAAGGCACAGACGGTAATCTCATGTCGCTGGACAGTGCCAAAAGATATTTCCCTTATATGAAATGGGACAAGCCTTTTCCACACCCGGCAGTTACTATTTTGCCGGCAGCCGAAGCCTTCCAGTATGTGCTGAAAAATGTCGGGGCAACGCTGCCCGTCAGAGACGCAGTGGATAAAAGAGTGGTTGAACAGGTAAGGACAGGTAAGATTACTTATAAAGAGATCAATGTAGATAATGATTATCAGTTTAAAGTACGTAAACTACCTAAAGATTCTTATAAACTTGGGATTATTACGGAAATTAAACAAGTAGGTGGTTATCCTGATTATAAGGGTACGCCTTACCAGGATAGTGATAAAGATGGTATGCCTGACAGCTATGAAAGCAAAAATGGGCTGAATCCCCATGACTCGTCTGATGCATCTAAAGAAGCAAAAAATGGCCATGGCTATACCAATATTGAAGTATTTTTGAATAGTGTGGTGCCTGTTAATACCGTGCGTCCCACCTATCAGAAATCATAAGAAGGTTTTGTTTTGTTTGATTAGTTGAAAGATCCTCGAAAAGGGATCAATTGGTTTGGTGAAGTGGGTGTCCGTGCTGTTTTCAGGAACTGAAAGCAGCACACACTCTAAAACCGCTTCAGGTATTTGAAAGCAGTACACACAGCCTAAATTCAATTTCAGGTAATTAAGATCAGCACATATTGCAATAAAACAATATTTAGATATAAGATTATCAGCAGCCACAAATTTGATTTTTTAAATAGTAAATTAGTAAAAAAATAGCGACGTTAAGGAGCCGATTTGAGTCGCAATCCATATTATGAATCATTCATTGAATACATCCCTTAGGGTTAGAAATAGTATAGTAAACATGCGCAAAGGAGCCGGTATACTCTCCTGCTTCTTATTACTGGGTACCACTGTCTGGGCACAGTATCCCAAAATACCGCCGGCAGTACAGGCCAAAGCGGATAGCGCACTAGCTGTTGAACAAAACATTCAGATGCGGCTTGGGCAAAGGCGCTGCCTATTGTAGAGCAACAGGCTAAAGAGGGGCGCCCATATGTGCCCTGGGCATCTAAGCCCGAAGATTTAAAACAGGCTACCATTCCGGCATTTCCGGGCGCTCAGGGTGGCGGGGCCTTTACGCCAGGCGGCAGAGGTGGTAAAGTGTTTGTTGTTACCAGCCTTGCGGACCGCGGTCCGGGAACTTTCAGAGAAGCTTGTGAACAAGGAGGCGCCAGAACCATTGTGTTTAATGTAGCTGGTATTATCCATTTAAAAAGCCCGGTCATCATAAGAGCTCCTTATTTAACTATTGAAGGACAGTCTGCGCCGGGTGATGGAATCTGTATAGCGGGTGAGTCTGTCTGGATTAATACGCATGACGTGCTGATACGCTTTATGCGCTTTAGAAGAGGTGCTACGGATGTTGGAAGAAGGGATGATGCGTTAGGCGGTAATCCTGTAGGTAATATTATGATAGATCATGTCTCAGCCAGCTGGGGATTAGATGAAAATATGTCTATTTATCGCCATGTCTATGATAGAGGTGGCAATAAACAGGAAAAAATGCCTACAGTAAATGTCACCATTCAAAATTCAATTTTCTCTGAGGGCTTAGATACTTATAACCATGCATTTGGCAGTACATTGGGTGGACTCAACAGTACATTTATGCGCAACCTCTGGGCCAATAATGTCGCCCGTAATCCTTCCGTAGGTATGTATGGCAGTTTTGGATTCGTCAATAATGTCGTGTTTAACTGGTGGAACCGAAGTGTGGACGGTGGAGATGATCGCTCTTTTTACAACTTCATCAATAATTATTACAAACCAGGTCCGGTTACACCCAAGGATAAACCTATTACACATAGAATCTTAAAGCCTGAGGCTGGTCGTGACAAACAAAGGGTCAAGCATTATGGCAAGGCTTATGTTCATGGCAATTATGTAGAAGGAGACAAGGCAGTCACCAAAGACAATTGGAATGGAGGCGTACAAATTGAAGATATGCCAGACGCAGGCAAATTTACACAGGGTATTAAGGTGGATAAACCTTTTCCGCTCAAAGGAAATGTTAGTATAATGAGCGCCAAAAAAGCGTATGGTTATGTTTTGAAAAATGTTGGAGCCTTCTTACCTGTGCGTGATCCTGTGGATACCCGCGTGCTTAAAGAAGTCAAAACCGGTAAAATTGTCTATACGGAAGGTGGTAAATCAGGCGTGACTCCTTATATCAAACGCCGTATGCCAGCAGATTCCTATAAGAAAGGTATTATCAGTGATATCAGCCAGGTGGGTGGATATCCTGAATACAAAGGCACCCCCTATATGGATCAGGATCAGGATGGTATGCCTGATAATTATGAACAAAAACATGGTTTAAATCCCCAAGACAGCGCTGATGCCAGCCAGCTGGCAAAAGACGGTCATGGATATACCAATATTGAGGTTTATCTCAATAGCCTGGTGCCTATTGGTCGTGTTCGCCCCTGATAAAGTTTCAATATTTTGCTGCAAACTTTTGTAGGAATAGGATACATTCCAGGATAAATTGACTTCACTATACGTAATTTAATAGCATGCATCATGATGGCACAAGTCAGGTAAAGATGGAATATAGGCTAAAGCAGCAAACCCGGTTTGCTGCTTTAGCTGTTTTCCACCCTTTCCGGCTTACAAAAAATAGTCTGTCACTGTCTCTTTTATTTTTGCTCAGTACAGCGCTCGGGTATGGACAGAATAAAAAAAGGCAAAAATAACAAAGCCGATACCGCCTATTGAGTGGCAAAAACGGGGATTTGTATATCACCCGGACTCGCTGGGCAATAAAATTGTGGATTTCTCCTATTGCGGGTATGAATCCTCTGAAAAGCAAATTCCCGATGATCTGCCGGTAAAAGTAACTGTGCCAGTTAAACCAGGAGACGCGACAAATGCCATACAGTCTGCCATAGACTATGTCGGCCGGTTGCCAATGCAGCCTTCAGGGTTTAGGGGCGTTGTTTTATTGGCACCGGGTACTTTCCATGTTGGCGGAACCATACGGATGACCATGTCAGGCGTGGTGCTGAGGGGTAGTGGTGCAGGTAAGGGTGGCACGACGCTATTGGGTGAAGGCACGCAAAGGGCACCTTTGATCAAAGTGACTGGTCTTAAAGACAGTGTTAACAGTACGCCTGTTGATATATTAGATCCATACGTGCCAGTTGGCGCTTTTAATTTAAAAGTCAGTCATCCTGAAGCCTTCAAAGTGGGCGATCAGGTTGTTATTCACCGGCCCTGTACGGCGGCTTGGATTGAAAAGTTGGGCACCGAAACCTTTGGAGGTGGCGTTTCCGCCCTTGGATGGAAGCCGGGCGTGGAAGATATTTTTTGGAGCAGAACTGTAAAACAGGTTACGGCCAGTGGAATCCAGTTGGATGCGCCGCTGACTACTGCGCTGGATAAACAATATGGCGGTGGCACCTTGGCTAAGTTTTCCTGGCCCGGCAGAATTGACCATGTTGGTGTGGAAAATTTGCATCTCGCTTCTACTTATGACCATAGTCGGCAAAAAGATGAGGATCATCGCTGGATGGGCGTTGTTGTAAATAATGCGATAGATGGTTGGGTTAGAAGAATTAATTTTCAATATTTTGCCGGCTCCGCGGTCAGTCTTTTAGAAGGTGTACAACGTTTTACTGTGCAGGACTGTCAGGCTATAGATCCGGTTTCAGAAATCGGTGGTCAGCGCCGCTATGTCTTTAGTACTACCGGACAACAGAATTTGTTTCAACGCCTGTATAGCCAGCAGGGGTATCATGATTTTTCGGTAGGATTTTGTGCTGCCGGACCAAATGCTTTTGTACAGTGTCAGGGAGAAGGCGCGCTAAGTTATAGCGGTTCTGTCAATAGCTGGGCCTCCGGGGTGTTATTTGATTTGGTTCGCCTGGATGGGCAGACCATAAAATTTGCTAATCTGGGTCAGGATGAGCAAGGAGCGGGTTGGAACGGCGCTAACTGCGTACTTTGGAACTGCTATGCATCCATGGTAAATGTTGCCAGACCGCCCACAGCCCAAAACTATGCTTTTGGAACCTGGTCCCAGTTTGGTGGAGATGGTTACTGGGCAGAGTCCAATAATTGGATCACCCCCAGAAGTTTTTATTATGCACAGCTGTCCCAGCGCCTGGGTAAAAATGTAGATGATCAGGCCCTATTAAAACCTTTTGTGGGCGAGGCCAGCAGCAGCCCGACACCTGAAGCGGCAGCGGCACTTACAAAAGAGGCTTATGCACCCGATAAAACCATGAAAGACTGGATTGACAGCTTAGAAGCAAACCATCCATTACCTACAAAAAGTGATGGTGCTAAAAGTATTTATGCCATTGGGCTAAGGCCTCTTCCTGTAGTGCCTAAGATAATCCCTATGGTGCTAAAAAATGGGTGGCTTCAAAGAGGGGGTAAGGTGTTGACAGGTGGAAGGCAACAAACGCCCTGGTGGTTTGGCAGCGTTGAACGTGATTTTATTGCTAAGGCTAAACCCGCTATAACACGGTTTGTGCCAGGTAGAACCGGTACAGGGCTTACCGATAATCTGGATACGGTCACCCAGCAGATGAAAAGAGCACATACGCTGGTTATGGAACAAAATTATGGACTTTGGTATGACCGGCGTCGCGATGATCATGAACGCGTTCGTCGCCAAAACGGGGATGTCTGGCCTCCTTTTTATGAACTACCATTTGCCAGAAGCGGCCAGGGGATCGCCTGGGATGGACTTAGTAAATATGACCTGACCAAATACAATAACTTTTACTGGTCCAGACTGAAACGTTTTGCGGATCTGGCTGATCAAAATGGATTGGTCTTGATTCATCACAACTATTTTCAGCATAATATTATTGAGGCAGGGGCACACTATGCAGATTTTCCCTGGAGACCAGTGAATAATATTAACCATACAGGATTCCCTGAACCGATTAACTACGCAGCAGATAAGCGCCTTTTTATGGCCGATCAGTTTTACGATGAAAATAACCCGGTTAGAAGAGGATTGCATCAGGCATTTATTGATCAGTGTCTTAGTAACTTTAAGGACGATCACAATGTAATACAGTTTATCTGTGAAGAATTTACAGGCCCTACTCATTTTGTCAGGTTTTGGTTAGAAACCATTAGAGATTGGGAAAAGAAAAACAACCGGACTGGCAAGGATGCACCTTTTATTGGACTGAGTACGACAAAGGATGTGCAGGACAGTATTTTGGCTGATCCGCTGCTAAGTAAACTGATCAAAATTATTGATATCCGGTATTGGTATTATCAACAAGATGGATCGCTCTATGCACCAAAAGGTGGTAAAAGTCTGGCGCCCAGACAATGGGCTCGTTTGTTAAAGCCTAAAAATTCCAATTTTGCGCAGGTTTATAAGGCTGTTAGAACCTACAAGGATAAATACCCAGATAAGGCCGTGATGTATTCTGCCAAAAATGCACCTGAACTGGCCTGGGCAAGTTTTATGGCAGGCGGTTCGCTTCCAGATTTACCAGCCGCTTTGCCGGGTGACTTTTTGGCCGCTGCCGCAACGATGCATCCCATAGACCTAGGCGACAATGCCTACGTACTTGGCAGTGCCAGTGGTAAATCCAGTGACGACAATTATATAATTTACTTAACCAAAGGGCAGCATTTTACATTGCCCCCAAAGGTGACCAGTAAGCATTATCAGGTAAAAGTGATTGATCCTAAAACCGGGCAGGTAGTAGCTACCAATACACAAGATGAGGGTGCTTTATCTGCAAATGCAGACAGCGTTTATTGGCTTCAGGTTAAATAAATTAATTATGAAGTTAGATTAAATAAATGGCTGGAACGCCAGCAACAACTAAAATTGCTGATAAACGGTTTAGATGTTTACAATTTTAATTTTATCATATTCATTAAAATTATATGCTATTAAATAGGTTGAATCGTAAAAAGAACGCAGCTACTGATTTTGATTTTAAGGCTAAAAAGCAACATCATTTATCGATGGCGCTATGCAGCGGGTTATTTACGTTAATGATATTGACAATCCTTGCAACGAGCTGCCACTCGGGGCAGACAAACAAAAATCAGGCGCAGCAAGTCTGGAAGAGAACAAGTCAGCGCATCTCGCCTTTCCAATTCGTATTTCGGATAATCACCGCTATTTTGTAGATCAAAATGGGCATCCATTTTTCTGGTTGGGGATACGGGGTGGTTGCTACTCAGCAAACTAAAGCAGGACCAAGTAACGACTTATCTGCATGACCGACACCGCAAAGGATTTAATGTTGTGCAGGTAATGGTTATTCATGATTTGGATGAAAAAAATGCATATGGTATAAATGCACTAAGAAATAAGGATTTAAGCCAACCCGATACGGCTGTCCTATTTAATCAGGGAACAGATACGCTTAATTATTGGCAAGGGCTCGACTCACTGATTGTAAAGGCTGATAGGGACAATATGCTGGTGGCACTTGTGCCCGTTTGGGGCTCCGTGGTTAAATCCGGGAAAGTCAGTATAGCTCAGGCTACGCAGTTTGCACAGTTTCTGGCAAAAAGATACCATGGCGCAAAAAACGTTGTCTGGTTAAATGGCGGGGATATTCCTGGTAGTGACTCCACCGCTATCTGGCAGGCCATCGGTAAAACGATTAAGGCAGAAAATCCTACTCAGCTAATGAGCTTTCATCCAAGAGGCAGAACACAGTCTTCTACCTGGTTCCAAACAGCCAGCTGGCTGGATTTTAATTGTTTCCAGTCGGGCCATCGCAGGTATGATCAGGACAGGGGGCCAGGCAGCCTGCAATACGGCGAGGATAATTATAAATACGTCCTGGCCGATTATAACAAACAACCTATAAAACCTACACTGGACGCTGAGCCTTCTTATGAGGGGATTCCTGAGGGGCTTCATGATTCCTTGCAGCCCAGATGGGATGCGGCTGCTATCAGAAGATATGCCTATTGGTCCGTATTTTCTGGTGCTGCTGGGTTTACTTATGGGCCAATGCGGTGATGCAGTTTTTTGATCCCTCTAAAGGAGTTGGAGGCGCATATGGTGTTACCAAAAGCTGGCAGGAAGGACTTAAGGATACTGCTGCCGGCCAATTGGTCTATCTTAAAAAGCTGTTACTTGGGAAAGATTACCTAAACAGAGTACCTGATACTGTTTGTGTTACGGATCAGGGGAAGAAATATGATTATGTAGCAGTGACAAAAGCGCCTGGATATGCCCTTTTTTATACGCCCAATGGGCGTGATTTTAAAATAGATCTGCATCCATTAAATTTAGACAAAACGCCGGTTGTTACTAGCTGGTTTAATCCTAGAACAGGAATCGTTTCAGATAAAAAGCAAATAGCGGCCGCATCATTTTATGCAGCGCAGCCGCCATTAGAAAAGGGCCATGGGAATGATTGGGTGCTGGTTATTGAAAAAGCCGATTAGCAACCTGATTCTAAACATCTCAGTAACGAAAAATAAAAAGGGCTATCCAATGTATTGATTACGACCGGATAGCCCTTTTTATGTCAATTTTTGACTATTTAATGATAATAATTAGGAAGAAAATATTTATATATAAATGTACTTTTGATATATAAAGTCACGAACGTTGATTTGTTTTTTAATCCTGCTGTAAATTAAATAAATCATCATGATCTCTTTTGCATTTTATCATGATTTACTTTCAATCAGAGCGCTTAAGAAGCGGTAAATACATGGACAGAGAAGCGTAATTTATAAAAGAGCGTAAATCTGCCACCACAATAAAAAACGGGTCTAATAAATTTTATAGTAGAATATTAAATCAAAATGCAGCAAATTCACAGTTTTTATCGCTTTTTGACCACGGCTAAAACTGGGAGTAAGGCCGGGAGCTTTTCCCATCTTACCCGGCCGCAAAGCCGGGTTATCCTGTTTTCGTTATGTCTGGTCTTACTTTGTGGTACGGGTTGTCAGCGCAGCGCATTTTTGTATACCTCATTTCATGAACCGGCCAGTCAGGGATTGAGACTACTATATAGCATGGATGGCTACCACTGGGACAGTCTTCCGGGCATCTTTTTACGCCCTGAAGCAGGTAGTGACAAGATTATGCGAGATCCTTCCATGGTTCAGGGGCCGGACGGTGTGTTTCATTTGGTCTGGACCCTGGCCTGGAAGGGTAATAAAGGTTTTGGTTATGCCAGTTCCAAAGATTTGATACATTGGTCAAAACAAAAAGTGGTGGATGTGATGCGGGATCAAAAGGGGACGGTGAATGTCTGGGCACCGGAGCTATTCTACAGAAAGGATAAAAATGATTTTTTGATTGTCTGGGCCTCTACCATTCCTTTTAAGTTTCCTAAAGGTATTGAAGATGAGGATAATAACCACAGGCTATATTATACCATTACCAAAGATTTTGAACATTTTAGTTCCCCGAAACTATATTATGATCCAGGGTTTAGTAGCATAGATGCAACTTTGGTTCAACTGGGTAAATCTGATTTTGTCTTAGTTTTCAAAGATAATACCAGACATGAAAGAGATATCAAAGTATCTTTTGGTAGCAGTGCACTTGGTCCTTTTACTACAAGCTCTGCAGCTGTTACCCCCGCATTTAGTGAAGGGCCTTCTACCTTGAAAATTCATGGAAAGTGCCTTATTTATTACGATTGGTATAGAAAAGGAAGGTTTGGTGCTGTCAGTACCAAAGATTTTAAACACTTTGAAAATATTACTAACAAGATTTATATACCTCAAGGGCATAAGCACGGTACGATCGTACCAGTCTCCCGGAAATTTTTAAAATCATTGCAGGTCGCAACAAAAAGTAAACGAGATTAAATAGATCAGAAAAGTATAGATCAGAAAAGTAAAGGAAAGAAAAATATAGAAAAGTAAATAAAGAATTAGTGATTTTTAAGCAAGCAGATGCATCATGAAGCAAACAAGAATATATATAACCAGCCTGGTATTATCCATAGGACTTATGACGCAGTCCAGCGTTCAGGCACAAGATACCGTGCATTACACTGGCACAAGGCAGGTAAATGTAGATTATCATGATGGTCGGTTGCCTATGGCCGTCGGTGTACATAATCAGCAGATATTTCGGGCCAACCGCCAGCATCCTGAGCTAGCGGAAGGCTATGGCTGGACTTATAATCACCAGCCGATGCTGGCCTATTGGAATAATCTGTTCTATGTTGAATATCTCAGTGATAAGGTGGGAGAGAGTGTCCCGCCAGGGCAGACATTGCTGTTACACTCTAAAGATGGTAAAGACTGGAGCCAACCCAAGGTGGTTTTCCCCATCTATAAAATCCCTGACGGGACGACAAAGCCTGGTGTAGAAGGTGTTGCAAATCATTTGGACGCCGTAATGCATCAGCGGATGGGTTTTTATGTAACCAAATCAGGGCGACTATTTGTACTGGGCTTTTATGGTATTGTCCTGCATGCGCATGATGATCCTAATGATGGCAAAGGTATCGGCAGGGTTGTCAGAGAAATCTATAAGGATGGTTCCTGGGGACCCATTTATTTTATTCATTATAATCCGGGCTGGACACCTGAAAATACCGCCTATCCATTTTATAAACAAAGCAAGGATAAAGGATTTGTAAAAGGCTGTGATGAGTTGATGGCAGATCCGTTAATGATGATGCAATGGGAGGAGGAATCGTATCGGAAGGATCCACTCATCCCATTGCAGAAAAACTATAAGGCGTTTAATTTTTACCACCTGCCTGATGGCCGGGTGGTCGGTCTTTGGAAATATGCACTCACCGCTATTAGTAGCGATGGTGGACGCAGCTGGCCTGAAAATGCGGTCAGGGCCCCTGGTTTTGTCAATGCTAACGCTAAAATTTGGGGACAACGCACCAGTGATGGAAAATATGCAACTGTGTACAATCCTTCGGAATTTAGGTGGCCACTGGCCATCTCTACCAGTAAGGATGGACTCAATTATACGAATTTATTATTGGTAAACGGGGAAATCACTTCCATGCGTTATGGTGGTGCTTATAAATCCTATGGTCCTCAGTATACCAGAGGAATTGTAGAAGGCAATGGCAAGGTGCCGGATAATAATCTATGGGTAACTTATAGTATGAATAAAGAGGATATCTGGGTGGCAGATATTCCCGTGCCGGTCACAGATCAGGTGACCACCCCGGCAAATGATGTCTTTAATGATATGCCAGATGGCAAAGAATTAAAAGACTGGAATTACTTCAGTCCACTGATGGCTCCTGTTCGTATTACAAAAATGAAATCAGGTGTGAAGGCACTTACTTTAAAAGATAAAGACCCTTTTGATTATGCAAAAGCAACCAGACTAATTCCTTCTGGTTCTGTGCTTACGGCTGCTTTTACTTTGACGCCCGCACAAAATGACCACGGGCATCTGGATATTGAATTTCAAAATAAAGTCGGGGCTGCAGCCATAAGGTTAAGCTTTGATAGTTTGGGGATGTTTTATGCCAAGGCTGGATATCGTAATAAGGATATTTTTCACTATGAGGCTGGCAAAACCTATCATATTAAAGTATCGCTAAATACAACTACCCGTTTTTATACGGTAAGCATTAATGGGGAAGAAAAAATGCGAAATTTATTTTTTCAGCCTGTGCACGAGATCAGCCGGATTGTTTTTAGGACAGGTGGGGTCAGACGTTTTCCCAACGCCGATACCCCCACGGACCCCATGGATGATTTACCTGATGCAGAGAAAATAGATTCAGAGGCTACCTATTATATCACCTCACTTAAAACCAGCCAGAAACAGTAAGCAGCATGGAAAATAATTGTAAAAATATAGAGGTACATGTGATGCACGACTTAACCAAACGGTATTTTAAATTGGGCATGCCCTGCTTTAAGCCAACTGGGCTGCTTTTTGTACTTTTTCTTTCTGTCCTCACTGGTCTTGCAAAAAATGCCCGGGCAACCGTGACTTTGCCGCAGGTTATAGGCCATAATATGGTATTGCAAAGAGATAAACCGGTGCATATTTGGGGTAGCGCTGCGCCCATGGAAGAGGTGACAGTTCGTTTCAGAGGTCACTCGGTAAAAACGATAACAGACGCGGACGGGCATTGGTTAGTTAGTCTTCCACCCATGCATGCCAGCAGCAAGGACGCCGATATGGTGATCGCTGGATCGAATACGATTGTGCTGCATCATATTCTTACAGGAGAGGTTTGGTTATGCTCCGGTCAATCCAATATGGAATATACCATGCGTAAAAACAGTAAGGTAGCATCCGTCGCGATACCTAAGGGATTTAATCACTCACCGGTGGATGAACTGCAATATGCCAATAACGATCAGATCAGAATCTTTTTGGGTTTACGAAAGCCGATGGCTAAAGTGCATCCCGACCACGAAGGTTGGTCCGTTGCAAAGGATAGTGCTTTGCGCCAGTTTTCAGCGGCCGCTTATTTTTTTGCAAGAAAACTCTATAAAACACTTCATGTGCCGATTGGCATGATTGCCAATGCCATTCCCGGAAGTGCCATTGAGCCTTGGCTGGCTGGAAAGATAACAGCCATTGACCCGGCAAGTGATGCCTTGTATTTTGATTATAGTAAACCAGGCAAGTTCTATCCGACCCTGGTCAGGCCGCTGGCACCTTTTACCATCAGAGGGTTTTTGTGGTATCAGGGAGAAACCAATTGTTTTATGAATGATTCCCTGCAATATGCCTATAAAATGCAGGCCCTGATTGACCAGTGGCGCACGCAGTGGGGAGATAGCACGCTACCTTTTTACTATGTCCAGATTGCCCCATTCTATTACGCAAAAAACAAAGGAGATTATCCGCTAGATATTTATACCTTACCTAAATTCTGGGAAGCGCAGGCGCTCTGTCTGCAAATCCCTCATACAGGTATGACGGTATCCACCGATCTGCCAGATAACTTAAACAATATTCATCCTCCCGGTAAATGGGTCGTGGGCGAAAGGCTGGCTGCAATTGCGCTGGCCAAAACATATGGCAGGTCCATTGCTTATAGCGGACCAACCTATGTCAGAAGTGTGACTGCGGCGGGTAAAATGGAACTGTATTTTACAAATAGAGATGGCGGACTCGTTTCCAAGGATGGCAAGCCGCTGACTTATTTTGAATTATCGGGACCGGATGGAAAATATTATCCAGCCAAAGCGATCATACAAGGAGATCATATTGAACTTACGAGCAAAGACGTTGCTCGACCCGTAGCGGCGAGGTTTGCGTGGACAGAATCGGCCCAACCTAATTTTTATAATAAGGCCGGGTTTCCGGCCATGGCTTTTAGAACGGATAATCCCTATAAGCATCGGCATATTCTATTACAATAAACCGGATTGTATTTAAGGAAATAAACAAATAATGTACAAAAGATTAATTGATAGGTTCATTATCGCCATAGCACTACTCGTACAGATATTGTGCGTTGCAAATGCGCAGCCCGAGACGTCAAAAAGGCCAAAGGCTTTAAATGAGGCTGAAACAGCCATACAACTGCTTTCTGGTACGGGCAGTGATCATACGGTGCCCTGGGATTTTTACTGTACGGCAGGCAAAAACAGCGGTAAGTGGACAACGATTGCCGTTCCATCCAATTGGGAACTTCAAGGCTTTGGAGGCTATAACTATGGCCTGGATAAGGACAGCCTGCGGATCAATGAAAAAGGTATTTACCGCCATAATTTTCAAGTGCCTGCTGATTGGAAAGGTAAGGTGGTGCATATTGTGTTTGACGGTGTAATGACAGATGCTGCCGTGAAAGTTAATGGCAAGGTGGCTGGTCCGGTTCATCAGGGTGCTTTCTATACTTTTCGCTATGATATTTCAAAATTATTACGGTATGGCAAACAAAATCAATTGGAAGTAACCGTGTCGAAAAATTCAGCCAACGCTTCCGTGAACAGTGCGGAGCGGAAAGGCGATTTTTGGATATTTGGCGGTATTTTCAGACCTGTTTATCTGGAGGCAATGCCCCCGGCATTTATAAACCGCGTCAGTGTGGACGCAAAAGGAGATGGCCATTTAAATGCGCTTTTACATATTAATCTACCTGCGAAAATAGAAGGTGCGGATAATAGCCGCTACCAGGTGCGGGCGCAGCTAACGGATAGTAAAGGTACTAAGATAGGGCCGCTCATTACGGGTAAATTAAGTCAAATGGATAACCGTCCACAGGCAGTTATCCAGGCCGACGCAGCAAGCCAGGGTCAACTGACTTTTGAACTGCAAGGACAATATAATAAAGAACAGGTCAAACCCTGGACGCCTGAAACACCTCACATGTATAAAATGCGTTTTCAGTTGTGGGAAAATGGAAAACTGATACATGCGCTGGAAAAGAAAATTGGTTTTAGGACGGTGGAAGTCAGACCCAGAGATGGTATTTATGTCAATGGGGTAAAAATAAAATTCAAGGGTGTGAATCACCACAGCTTTTGGCCAAGTACAGGTAGAACCACTAGTAAAAGGCTAAGCATTCAGGATGTACTTATGTTAAAGGATATGAATATGAACGCCGTACGTATGTCTCATTACCCGCCAGATGAGCATTTTCTGGACGCCTGTGATTCACTGGGCCTTTTTGTGTTGGATGAATTAACCGGTTGGCACCATCATTATGATACGCAGGTGGGGTCTAAATTGGTAGCAGAGATGATTATCCGTGATGAAAACCATCCCAGTATCGTGATGTGGGATAACGGCAATGAAGGCGGCTTTAATTTTGATCTGGATTCGCTTTTTGATATTTATGATCTGCAAAAACGACCACTCATTCATCCATGGGCCATATTTGGCCATATGGATACGCAGCATTATATTAATTATGATTATGGAATGGTACGCATCTCCACGGCCATGAAATTACCTTCCCTACAGAGTTTTTACATGGACTCTATGATGGCGGACTTGGTGCAGGTCTGGGCGATTATTGGCGCGAAATGTGGCAAAATCCACTTTCTGCCGGTGGCTTTCTGTGGGTCTTTGCCGATGAGGCTGTTGTTCGCACGGACAAAGACGGTAAGTTGGACGCTGACGGTGATCACGGGCCAGACGGCATCGTCGGCCCCTATCATGAAAAAGAAGGTAGTTATTATGCGATTAAAGACATCTGGTCACCGGTATTTATTGAACATAGAGAGATTACACCGGCTTTTGATGGTAAATTTAGGGTTGAAAACCGTTATAACTTCACCAATTTAAATTCGTTGCGTTACCAGTGGGCATTAATGGAAGGAGGAGCTCCCTCCATTAGTCCTTCAGGCGCAGCCTATAATCATTTGTCAACCGCCTATAATGCACTCAGCTCCACGGCCACCGTGCTGGACAGCGGTCTTGTGACTGGTTCGGGTGTGCCAGATGTTGCGCCCCATAAATGGGGAACGTTACAACTCACGTTGCCTGCAAATTTTGAAAAGGCGGATTATCTTAGATTGACCATCCAGGATCAAACAGGCCATGTTGTTGACATAAAAACCTATCCCATCAAAGATCCTGCAGTAAAGACAAAAAGTCTGTTGAAAGCGCTGCAACTCCCGCAAAAAGTAGTGAATACTGATCGTAAGTGGCATATTGCGCAAACGCCGGATCATTATGAAGTAACGGGTGGCTTACATTCATTTAGCTACCGGTTTAATGCAAAGACAGGGGTGCTGGAGCAAGTTCAAAAAAATGGCCGGGAAATACCTTTTAATAACGGCCCGGTTCTTTGCGATGGTCAGGCGATGGTAAAAAGTTTCACCTTACAAAATAAGCAGGATTCTATTGTTCTGGAGGCCGTTTTTGAAAAGAAAAGCGATCTGCAAAAACTAATATGGACCATTTATCCGGATGGTGTACTAAAAATGGAGGCTGGTTATTTTCCACATCAATACGACTATGATTTTATGGGGCTTAGTTTTAATTTTCCAGAGAATTTGGTAACAGGTGTCAGACGTATGGGAGCCGGTCCTTACCGCGTCTGGAAAAACAGAATGGAAGGCGTAAAACTAGGTAATTGGGAAAATGCATATAACAATACCATCACAGGAGAGAATGTGCCCAGCATGGTCTATCCTGAATTTAAAGGATATTTTGCAAATCTGTATTGGATGCAATTGCAAACTAAAGTAATGCCTATAACCGTGCTGTGTGGTTCTGAAGATGTGTTTTTAAGGTTATATACCCCGAGTCTCCTAAAAAGCCCTACAATACGGCCCCCAAATTTCCAACAGGAGAGATCTCTTTTATGCATGCGATAGACCCGATAGGCACTAAATCGCAGGTGGCAGAAAATATGGGCCCATCTGGCAGAAAAAATATGTATTATGATTATGGCAAGTCCATGGATTATGCCAAACCTTTAACCCTGTATTTTATTTTTGGCTCCGCGCGAGGTACTAAAACTGGAGCTGAAGCTGGCGCTGGTGTTCAATAAAATAGTTGTAAAAATATTTATGAAAAGAATGTTAGTGATCCTTTGAAAAAATGTCGAACATATTACCGGGCTATTAAGCATATAGATGTGGCATCTTTTACGCAGCTTTGCCGTGGCTCTTTTTGCTGTGGTATTAACAAGGCGCTATTGAATTGTTTGGGGCAATTTATTGCCCTGATGAGTCTTACCACCTTATTTGCTCAGGGAGTAAAAGCTTCTACTCATGTTTGGGTTGACTTTTCGAAATCTGTATTTGAGATGCAAAAGCCTATTCAAAACAACTTTCAAAATAAGTCCGATCGCTATCAAAAGAGTGGAACTATCTGGGTGGATGGGCTAAGTTGTGCGCAAAAGAAAGCGCCTATAAATCTGGATATGACTAAGCCAGAACTGGGGTGGCAGATTAAAGCTGGTGAACAGCTGAAAAATGTATGGCAGACCGCCTATCAGATTCAGGTGGCTAGTAACAAAAACAATCTATTGGCAGGCAATGCAGATCTATGGGATAGTAAAAGGGTGTTATCAGATCAGCAATTGCATATCAATTATGAGGGCAAAGCATTACGTAGTTTTCAAAAAGTTTATTGGCGGGTACGCGTTTGGACAACTGAGGGGCGCTCGGACTGGAGCTCCGTGGCCAGTTGGCGCATGGGAATGCTACAGCTTTCAGACAGGAAAGGGAGGTGGATTGGATGGGATCAGCCTTTTTTGTGGGATAGTGTGCGCAAATTTCCGGTGCTCTCTGCCAGGTACCTGAGAAAAGAATTTACTGAGACCAAAGGGGTCAAATCAGCAGTTGCCTATATCAGCGGTCTGGGGCTTTATGAACTACATATTAATGGCAAAAAGGCCGGAGACGCAGTGCTTGCACCCGCACCCACGGATTATACCAAAACGGTGCTGTATAACGCGATAGATGTGACATCACTTTTAAAGCAGGGGCAAAATGCGATTGGTGTGGTTTTGGGCAGTGGCCGTTTTTTTGCTATGCGACAGGACTACAAGCCCTGGAAATGGCGCAACTTTGGATTTCCAAAATTATATTTTCAGCTGCGTATTGAATATACAGATGGTACGGTAAGCTCCGTTGTCTCTGATGACAGCTGGCATCTATCGGCCATGGGGCCTATTAGAAATAATAATGAGTATGATGGAGAGCGCTATGACGCGCGGATGGAATTAACGGGTTGGGACGAGCCAGGTTATATAATGCAAAAAGATGTTTGGCGACCAGTCCAATTGGTAACAGCGCCTACTGGCAAGTGGACCGCTCAGTTAAATCCACTTATGAAAGTCATGCAGCAGATTAAACCTGTAGCTGTCCTGGCGGCTGCAGATGGTGGTTTCATTTTGGATATGGGTCAAAATATGGCTGGTTGGATTCATATGGATCTAAATGGACTGGGACATAGAGGAGATACAGTAACGCTGCGTTTTGCAGAAAGCCTGACTAAAACAGCTGGCGGAATAGCTCAGTTGTATACTGCCAACCTGCGAGATGCCCGGGCAACTGATAGGTATATTATTAAAGGGGCTGAAAAGGAAGACTGGAGGCCTCATTTTACTTATCATGGGTTTAGATATGTGGAAGTACAAGGTTTTCCGAATACAAAAGGAGCCAGCCCCGAAAATAACATACAAAAGCTATTAGGAAGTTTTACCGGAGAAGTGGTATATGATAACTTGGATAATACCGGCTGGTTTAGCTGCTCTGACGCCACAATTAATCAGATCTATAAAAATGCTGTCTGGGGAATTAAATCCAATTATAAAGGTATGCCAGTTGATTGCCCGCAACGCAATGAACGCCAGCCTTGGTTGGGTGACCGAACAACGGGGGCATATGGAGAAAGTTTTGCCTTCAATAACCAGTTGCTTTATGATAAATGGATGAGCGATATCCAGGATGCCCAATTAGTGACTGGCAGCATACCAGACGTGGCACCTAATTTCTGGCTCTATTATAAGGATGACGTTACCTGGCCCTCCACTTTTCTAAGCGTAACCGATATGCTCTACAGGCAATATGGAGATCTGGCTGCCATTAGAAAGCATTATAGCTCCATGAAGTTCTGGATAGAATATATGCACCATAAATATGTAAAGGGGGGATTAATTGATAAAGATAGTTATGGTGACTGGTGTGTCCCACCCGACAGCTTGCATGTTATTCATAGTAGCAATCCGGCAAAAATTACGGCTGGAGGCTTGATTGCAACAGCTACTTTTTACCATGATCTTGAGCTTATGAGCAAGTTTGCCCTACTTATAGGTGCTGATAAAGACACTGGATTTTTTCGGCCTATCACCAGGGAAATGAAGACCGCATTTCAACAGCGTTATTTTAAGGCAGATAGTGGATATTATGGCAATAATACGGTAACGGCTAATTTACTGCCATTAGCTTTTGGGTTGACCAGTAAAGCCGATATACCCAGGGTTTTTAGCCGTATTGTTAATAAGACGCACCTGGTCTATGATGATCATATCAGTACGGGCGTTATCGGTATTCAATGGTTGCTTAGAATCCTTAGCCGCTATGGACGAAATGACTTGGCTGTGAAAATTGCCAGTCAAAGAACCTATCCGAGCTGGGGTTATATGGCTGCTAATGGCGCCACGACTATTTGGGAACTCTGGAACGGCAATACAGCTGATCCTGCTATGAATTCTCAAAATCACGTGATGCTGTTGGGCGATTTACTGATATGGTTGTTTGAAAATCAGGCAGGCATCAAAAGCGATCCGTTGCAGACTGGCTTTAAAAAAATAGTATTGGCACCCCAAATTAAAGGCGGTTTACAGTACGTGAAGGCGTCTTACCTGTCTGACTATGGTGCTATTAAAAGTGAATGGCATAAGAACAAGAACAGGGATCAGTGGACATGGCAGGTGTCCATACCCGCAGGCACCAAGGCGGTATTAAAATTTCCAAAAGGCGTCGAAAAGGTAAGCCAGGATGGCCGCCCTCTTGAAGGAACTGGACAAAATGGGGAAGATCTTCAACTAAAAATCGGATCGGGTACGTATTATTTTCAGGGGAGATTAATGGCTGGAATGGCAAATTCGGCAGATACAAAATAAACATGGGCGCATTAAAAATTATAAACGGGACGTATAATAATAACGAGCTAATAATAACGAGATAAAAATCAAAGTGATGAAAAAAATGAAGATGATAAATAAATACTTAAATCCGAAAATTCACGGCAATCATTTTTCTGTAGTATTAATGGCGTCGGGGTTGCTTATTATGGGGCTTTGCGGCTTGCTATCCGGCGGTCTGAGGGCGCAGTCTGTACTTACGACGCAAGAAGTTCAGAAAATACAGCAAAAAGCGAATAAATGGGTAAGTGCGCTTAATCTGACTGATGTGTCAAAAGCTGCAAAAGTAAAGGGGTTTGTCCGGCAGCATTTAACGGCAGTATATAATTGGAATAAAACCCATCCCGCTACAGATGTGCCTGCAGGCATAAATCCAAGAACCGGAGAGAAGCTAACAGCGCTGGATAGAAGAATGATTGCGCAGTCTGCTATGCCTGGCAGTGTACATCAAACATTAATGGATAGCTTAAATGCCTACCTGACCCCAGATCAGGTAGGAGAGGTCTTAGACGGCTATACGGTTGGCAAAGTGGCTTTTACCCTAAAAGGCTATCAGGCGATTGTTCCTGATCTGACAGACCAGGAGACTGCTGAGATTCTCAAAAATTTAAGACAGGCCAGAGAAGAGGCCATCGATTATAAAAATATGAAATCCATTTCTGGGATTTTTGAGATTTATAAGACCAAGAATGAAAAATATTTGAATGAGCATGGACGAAACTGGCACCAGCTTTTTAAAAACTATGTCAATATAGTAAAGGCACAGAAAGCAGCTAAAGCTGCAGAGAAGAAAAAATAAAATAGGAACAGAACGTTTATTTTGTAACGATTACATATAAAACACTTTAAAAATATAATATATGTTCAGCAAATGGGTAAAAAAAACAGGTATGATAAAAGCCATTACACAGCTATCGTTTGTGTTGATAGTGGTTATGATGGTTACTGCCTGCGGATTGGGGAACAGCTCAGGCAAAGAAGATGCGAATCAAGCAGATTTGGCAAAGGCGTATTGGAAAGATGGCATCGTAACCGATGAATTTATCTATGACAGCGCACCTTTTCCTTCCTGTCATGCTGCCACTATAGCAGAGACCCCGGCCGGTATGGTGGTTTCTTTTTTGGTGGAACCAAAGAAAGAAACCCGGATGTAGAAATTTATGTTTCCAGGCAAGTGGACGGTAAATGGACAGCGCCCGTGTCGGTGGCTAATGGCATTCAAAATGATACCCTGCGTTATCCTACCTGGAATCCGGTACTATATCAGGTCCCAGGCGGTGATTTATTGCTTTTTTATAAAATTGGCCCTAAACCATCTGCCTGGAAAGGTTGGATGATTCGCTCTAAAGACAACGGGCTGACCTGGTCTGCACCTAAAGCGCTTCCAGAAGGATTTTTAGGACCCATTAAAAATCAGCCTGTTTTACTCCCAGATGGAAAAACTTTGCTCTGTCCATCCAGTACGGAGGATCACGGCTGGCATGTGCATATAGAGAAAACAACTGATTTTGGCAAAACCTGGACCATGACAGGCCCCATTGATAACGGCAAGTTTCAAGGAGCGATACAACCGACCATTTTAGTGCATCCTGATCATCGTATTCAACTACTTTGCAGAAGCAAGGATCGGGCAATTTTGGAGTCCTGGTCAAGCGATAATGGGCAGACCTGGACACCACTGGCCAGAACCAAACTTCCCAATAATAATTCGGGAATAGATGCAGTTACGCTAAAAGATGGCAGTTTTGCCTTGGCTTATAATCACGTGATTCCACCTGCCGGGAAGGCTAAAGGTGCCAGAACACCGCTCAATCTAGCCGTATCCAAAGACGGGGTAAACTGGGATGCGGCGGCTATTTTGGAGGATTCTCCCATCAGTCAGTATTCTTATCCGACTATTATTCAGTCCAGCGATGGCAAGCTTCACGTGGTATATACCTGGCGCAGGAAGAAAATTAAACATGCTGTAATTGACCCCGGCCAGCTAAAAACCTTGCCCATTAAGGATAGTATCTGGCCGCCTGTAAAAGGGTATATTCCCCCGTGCCAGAAAAATAAACGGCTAATAATCATCTGGATAATACACGGTAGTCTTAAAGCCCGTAATTACCGTACTTATAATATTAAAATGTCAATTATGGCAGGTTCTGATAAACATACATTGAAAAGTGGTTGGCTGGTAACAGTCGTGATGTTGCTGTTTTTTATAAGCAGTCGGGCGCATAGGCTGCAGGCGCAGTCGGCCAAATCTTTGTATGAGCATGTGAACCAGAACACGGATAGTTTGTATAAACTTCCTTTAACAACAGTTTTATCCCAAATCGAATCCAGGTTTAAGGTAAAAATTCGCTATGCGCCTGAGTTGGTTGAAAATAAATGGGTGACTTATGCATTTTGGCGTTTCAGGCCGACCCTGCAGGCGACTTTTGAAAAGGTACTGGGGCCGCTGGATTTAAAGGTAAATCCGGATGGGGATCATAAATATGAACTCAAGGCTTTTGAGTATTACAGGTGGCCTGTTAAGGAAGGCTGGGCAGCACTTGATGCCATTGCCAGTCAGTATCACGACAAGGAAAGCTGGGAGAAAAGAAAGGATTCGATTAGGCCGGAGCTTTATCAGGCGGTGGGGTTATTTCCCATGCCAGCCCGGCCGAAGCGGCGGGTTTTGCTAACACCACTTAGAAAATATCCGGATTATACTGTGCAGAATTTTGCCCTGGAAATCCTGCCAGGATTATATCTGAATGGATCCATTTATGCGCCGCTGCACTTTAAAGGCAAAATACCGGTCATGTTAAGCCCTGATGGTCACTGGACGGATCAAAGGTATAGAAAGGATTGCCAGATCAGATGTGCTACTTTGGCCAAGTTGGGCGCCATGGCCATCAGTTATGATCTTTTTGCCTGGGGGAATCTCTGTTACAGTTTCACTCGCAGGATCACCGAAAAAGTCTCTCCATCACCGTACAGACGCTCGGCGCAATCCGGTTACTGGATTATGTATGCGCTTTAAAACAGGTGGATACTAGTCGCATTGGCATCAGTGGCGGCTCAGGCGGCGGTAGTCATACAGTACTGATGGCGGCCATGGATCCACGCATTAAATTAAGCGCGCCCGTCGTAGCAGTCTCTTCTTTTTTCTATGGTGGTTGCCCTTGCGAGAGCGGCCGGGGTATTCACGAGTGTGGCGGCGGAACGGATAACGTTGAACTGGCGGCCATGGCCGCCCCTCATCCACAACTACTCATCTCCGATGGGCACGACTGGACCAGGTATATGCCTGAACACGACTTTCCTTATCTGCAAAAGGTGTATGGCTATTTTGGCGCAAAGCAACTTGTTTCCAATGTGCACCTGCCAAAAGAGTCTCATGATTATGGCCCATCAAAAAGGCAGGCTCTTTACCGTTTTGTCAGTAAATATTTTCACCTGCCGTTGACGCGCATTGAATCTAAGCGTGGTCTAATAGATGAATCCTTTGTGCATATTGAGCCCAAAGAAGCGATGTATGCATTTGGGCCACATGGCGAGGATTTGCCCTCAGATGCCATAAAAGGGTATGATAACCTGGTTCGGGTCTATAACCAGGAGATGGCTATTGCGAAAAAGAAGGCGCAAATGACTAATAAGTAAATTGTTGAATAAAAATGAACAGACAGGCATAACCATGAATAATCATGAATAGACGTACTTTCCATATTATTTTTAAATATACCGGCCTTATTAAACGTAAAAAAAATAAGCCACAATTACGGACAGTTACTGCGATCTGCCTTATGGGCTGTCTGTGTAGTTTTGCCGGTACATCAGTAAGTTATGCAAAGCCGTTGCAGCAAGCAAATATAGCTTCACTAAAAAATGCTGTCAAGGGTAACTGGTATACTTTGTACGTATCTCCTAAGGGAGATGATGCAAACTCAGGAACAGCTGTGTCGCCTTTGAGAACCGTCGCCTTTGCGATCAGAAAGGCAAGAAATGCGCGTAGGTTAAAACTAAACAGGTTGCCTGATGGCCAGTTGCAAGGGATTCAGATATTACTGGAAGATGGGGTGTATCAACCTGAAACCACCCTTCGGATTCGTCCGGAGGATGGCGGGAGTGATAATGCGCCGACCAGAATCGCTGCTGTTCATAAGGGTAAAGCGGTGATCAGTGGCGGTAGATCCGTTACTGGCTGGCAAAAAATAAACCCTCATGACCCTATGTATGCAGCTTTCCCTAAAGGAGCAGCGCCTAATATCTATGTGGCAGAGGTGCCGGGTCAGTTAGGGACAGCAATTGATTTCAGGCAACTTTGGGTAAACGGTCACAAAGCCATCCGTGCGGAATCTATTAATGGGGGCAGTTATGGACGGCCCATGCAGCGCATCTTTTCATGGGACCATAAGCAGCAGTCTTGTTGGATACCCAAACCTGCAGGCTTTAATCCCGCACAGGCCGTCGGCATGGAAATGCTGATTCACCAGTGGTGGGCAATCGCTAATCTGCGCATTCGCCTGACTAAAGTTAGGGGAGACAGTGTGCAGTTATATTTTATGCAACCGGAGTCAAAGATTGAGTCGGAGCACCCCTGGCCTGCGCCCTGGCTTTCTACCAAAACCGGAAACTCTGCTTTTTATCTATCTAATGCGCCTTGTTTTTTAGATGCGCCCGGTGAATGGTACTTTGACCGGGGCAGACAAAGACTGTATTATTTGCCCAGAAAAGGGGAAGACTTATCACTGGCTAAGGTCATATTTCCATTTTTGACCGCTGTATTAAATGTGGAAGGCACCCCGGAGGCAACGGTTAATAATATCCAGTTATCAGGGATTGATTTTCGCTACTGCACCTGGCTCAGACCTTCAAATAAAGGCCATGTAGCGCTGCAGGCCGGCATGTTTCTTAAGGAGGCTTATAAGCTACAGCGACCAGGGACGCCTGAGAAGCGTTCTTTGGAAAATCAGGCCTGGATCGGCCGGCCACCTGGCGGAGTTCAGTTGTATTATACCCAAAATGCAATAATTGAAGATTGCAGTTTTCAGCATATGGCCTCCACAGGACTGGATCTGGTCATCGGTACTAAAGGAAGTGTGGTCCTGGGAAATTTATTTAAAGATATTGGCGGAACAGGGGTTCAGGTGGGGACTTATTCTCCAGAAAATCAGGAAACGCATCTGCCGTATAACCCAGTCAATCCGGCTGATATTTGCCAATTTGATACCATTGAAAATAATTTGGTAACGGACGCTGCTAATGAAGATTGGGGATGTGTGGGCATCAGTGCAGGCTATGTACATAATCTCTATATTGCACACAATGAAGTGTCTGATGTATCGTATTCAGGCATTTGTGTTGGCTGGGGGTGGACCAGGAAAATCAGTGCACTTTCAGAAAATCAGATTCTGGACAATAAAGTCACGCATTATGGCAAAAGAATGTACGATGTAGGTGGTTTATATACCTTATCGGCCCAGCCAGGAACCGTGATTGAAGGTAATTATATTGATTCAATTTATAAGGCGCCCTACCCGCATGATCCAGACCACTGGTTCTATTTTTATTTGGACGAGGGCTCTTCCTATATTACCATTAAAAACAACTGGTGTCCTGCCTTAAAAGTGATGAAAAATGCCAATGGACCAGGTAATAGCCTGGAAAATAACGGGCCTCAGGTGGCGGATTCCATTAAACAAAATGCGGGGCTTACGGCAAACTATCAATATTTACTAAATGAAAAGATAGCGGATGGCAATTGGCCGGTGCAACCAGTGCCTGTCATCAGTATAAAGGATAAAAATTAATTTAAATATCATGCAACATAAAAAACTAGGCATTGGCATATTAGGTCTTGGTGAGGGGAGAAGTGCAATGTCTGCAGCGTTAAATAGTCCACTACTAAACCTGGTTATGGTTTGCGATCTAAATGAACAGGTGTGCCGGCATCGGGCGGAAGAATTTGGATTTCATAGCTATACGACCAGCTATGCCGATTTGTTAGCGAATTCTGCGGTAGATATCGTCGCTATCTATACGCCGGATCATTTACATGCAGCCCATGTAACCCAAGCGCTACAGGCAGGCAAACATGTTATCTGTACCAAACCTTTTATTGATAATCTAACAGATGCGAAGCCGTTATTAGCGCTGGGGCGTAAAACCGGTTTGCGTTGTTTCGTTGGACAGAGCTCGCGGTTTTTTGAACCCATGCGTCAGCAAAGAAAAGATTTTGAGGCGGGAGAGATTGGTGAATTAATAACAATTGAGGCTTATTATCATGCGGATCACCGGTGGTTTTTGGAAAAGCCATGGGCATTGCAGGATGCATTTAAATGGCTCTATGGTGGGCTTAGTCATCCGGTGGATTTTATTCGTTGGTATTTACCTCATCTGGACTCCGTTATGGGCTATGGCATGCTGAGTCAAAATGGCAAAGCCGGTGGATTGCATCATGAAGATACCATGCATTTTATTTTTAAGGCCAAAGATGGCCGTGTCGCCAGGGTCAGTGGCTGTTATACAGGGCCTGTACAACCAGTTACCAGAGACAGCGAAATGAGTTGTATTCTTAGAGGGACCCATGGATGTAGTCAGGGGGATTATATGGATTTGCGCTATGCAATTACCAATAAGGAGGGCAAGGAGCTGATCCAGACCTGGGAGCACCGCTTAAAGCATTATTTTAGGTTTGAAGGTAAGAGTCATCATGCAGGAGAGTACCAAAATTATATGGAATATGTAGCCCAGGCTATTTTGGAAGATAAGCCTGCTTATCCTGATATGGAAGAGGCTATCGGTACGGTGGCCGTTTTGCAGGCGATGGATGCGTCCCTTAGAACAGGAAGGCCTGTTGTGATTGATCATCTTTTGCAACAACATGGGCTATCACCGCTATAAACCTTTTATTTTAATCTTGCATTTAGCTAATTATGAATTCTATTTATAATGCACTTCAGCCAGTCGATTTTGTGATCGTCATTTTGTATCTCCTGATACTATTTGGCCTGGGCTATTATGTGAGTTTTGTAAAAAAAAGAAAAAAGGGCGAGAATCTTTTTTTGGCGCAGCATACGCTGGGTTGGTCCAGTATTGGTCTAAATATGTGGGGCACCAATGTAGGCCCCTCGATGTTGATTGCATCGGCCAGTATTGGTTATTCCACAGGTATTGTGGCCGGGAATTTTGCCTGGTACGCTTTTGTTTTTATTGGCCTGCTGGCACTTTATTTTGCACCTCGGTACCTGGGCGCTAAAATTTCCACTTTGCCAGAGTATATGGGATTACATTTTGGACTGCGCACAAGAACCATACTGGCTTGGTATACCTTGATTACGATACTGATTTCCTGGCTTTCACTGGGGCTCTTTGCAGGAGGTATCCTGGTGCAGCAATTGCTGAATATCCCGATGTGGCAGTCCGTACTCGCAATGATTGTGCTGGCAACTTTTTTTGCAGCCAGTGGCGGACTAAGGGCCATTGCACTGACCAATATGTTTCAAATGATTCTTTTAATTGCTGTATCGCTTTTGCTGGTGATATTAGGGATAGAGAAAATTGGTGGATTAAGTCAGCTTTTTCAAAAAACGCCCGACCATTACTGGAATTTATTTTTACCGGCAAATGACAAGGCGTATCCCTGGACAGCCATTATTTTGGGTTACCCTATTATGGGGATCTGGTTTTGGTGTACAGAGCAATCCATGGTGCAGTCCGTGCTGGGGGCCAAAAGCCTGGAACAAGGGCAGCTGGGTGCTAATTTTATCGGATGGCTGAAGATTTTGGATGTGCCGCTTTTTATTCTGCCCGGTATCATCTGTTTTATTTTGTATCCACATATGAAAAATCCGGATGAAGCTTATCTGGTCATGGTTACGCAGTTATTCCCGGCAGGCATGAAAGGATTAATTATTGTGGTACTGATTGCGGCACTGGTGTCCAATATTGGCTCTTCACTTAATTCGGTCAGTACGGTGTTTACGATGGATATTTTTGTAAAAAAATACCAGCCTGATGCGACAAATAAAGAGATTATTCGAATCGGACGCTATGTTACCGTAGGCAGCGCTGTTATTTCTGTAATTATCGCCCTGGCTATTAATTCAATCAAAGGCCTGAATCTTTTTGATGTATTTCAATCTGTATTAGGCTTTTTGGCACCGCCCATGTCTGTGGTATTTCTGTTTGGTATACTATGGAAGAAAACCAGTGCAAAGGCGGTAAATATGGTTTTGACCTATGGAACCGGGTTTAGTGTTTTGGTCGGGGTTTTATATCTCTGGGTCTGGCCATCCAGCAAGTATCCTGCCTGGCCCCATTTTTTGCTATTGTCTTTTTATATTTTTCTGATACTCTCCCTGTTTTTATTTGCCGTGTCCAGCCTGGCAGGCCGGCGTACGGAAATACAAAATAAGGGTAAGCTGGTTGTGGACTTTGTGCCTAAAAAACCGTCCCGGCTGGTTATATTTAGTTGGGTGCTGCTAACTATTGTAATGGTAGCCTTGTATATTTATTTTAATGGACATTAATCTCAGCATATGAAACCGAAATTTTTAAATAGAATATTTACTTGTATAAATTGGAGAAGCCCTGTTAAAGGGGTAAAGACGCTGTTGCTGTTTTTGATGTGCGCTGTGACCATACAAGTGGGGGACTTGTATGCGCAGCCAAGGGGTAGTAACTTAACAGCAGATGCGCCAGCTGGCCAGGCTACCTGGATCTGGTATCCTGGTGATTACGCCGTATGGCTGGCTAATAAAATGCAAAACAGAAGAACAGAACGAGGTGCTTTTTTGCCGGTATTCTGGAAAATGGACAGTCATTATGTACTCGTTGAATTTCATAAGGATATAAATCTATCCCATCCTGACACCATTCAGATTGCCGTAGAAGGTCGCTATAATGTCAAAATTGACGGCAAAGCCATTACGGGTAATTTAAAAACGATCCAACTGCCCAAAGGCCAACATAGGCTTAGCCTGAAAGTTTATAACCAGGCGGCTGTACCGGCGATTTATGTAAAAGGAAATCAGGTTATTTCTGATGGAAGCTGGCAGGTGACTTTTGAAGATAAGGAGTGGATAGACGCCTCCGGCAAGGCTTCAGATAAGTCCGGAACTACTTATGAACATGCAGGTTATTGGAATTTTAATACAGCGGCTAATAAACCCTCGGCGTTTCAACTGCAAACGGTGCCTGCAAGCCCTGTAAAGAGAACTGTGTTGCCAAGTGGCAGCGTTTTGCTGGATTTTGGTAAAGAAACCTTTGGTTTTATCAGGCTTAAAGAAGTTAGCGGAAAAGGCGTTGTAAATATTTATTACGGGGAATCTAAGGCAGAGGCGTTATCCAGGGATAGTTGTGAGACCTTAGATCGAATTGAATTTACTACCCCTGTTAATAATTTTGATACCACCACAGCTTCCACTAAAGCGTTTCGGTATGTCCAGATCGATGCGCCCAAAGCCGTGAAAATTGGTCAGGTGGATATGCTCTATGAATATGCACCAGTTACTTCCAGGGGGGCTTTTAGCTGTTCAGACTCATTGATTAATAAAATCTGGCAGGTAGCTGCTTATACATTGCACCTTAATACCCGTGAATTTTTTATAGACGGTATCAAAAGAGACCGGTGGATCTGGTCAGGGGATGCCAATCAGAGTTTTCTAATGAACTATTATTTGTATTTTGATCAGCCGACAGTCAAAAGAACGCTGTATGCTTTAAGAGGGAAAGATCCGGTGACCAGCCATATTAATACCATCATGGATTATAGTTTTTACTGGTTTATGGCAGTAAAAGACTATTATGAATATAGCGGTGATGCTGAACTGGTGAAAACTATTTATCCCAAAATGCAAACGCTCATGCGTTATTGTCTCTCAAGAACGGATAAAGATGGATTTATGGAAGGATTATCAGGTGACTGGGTGTTTATCGACTGGGCGGACCATCTGACAAAAAAAGGCGCATTGAGTTTTGAACAGCTGCTTTTTTGTCAAAGTCTGGAGACGATGGCCATCTGTGCCAATGTATGTGGAGATAAAGCGGGTGCTAAAAAGTACCAAAATCTGGCCTCACAACTAAAGGCAAAGCTGTTTTCTGTTTTTTGGGACTCAGAAAGGCATGCTTTTATTCACCGGATTTTTAAGGGAAAAAAGGACGAGGCCGTCTTTAGATACACCAATATGTTTGCTCTTTTGCTGGGGTATCTGAGTCCGGTTCAAAGAAAGGAAGTTATTACTCATGTATTGCTAAACAACCAGGTTCAGGCCATACATACACCCTATATGCGGTTTTACGAATTGGCTGCACTCTGCGTCGCTGATAGTCAAAAGGTCGTTACCCGGGAAATAAAATCCTATTGGGGCGGCATGTTGCAAAAGGGTGCAACCAGTTTTTGGGAAGAGTATGATCCGGCGGCAAAAGGAGATGCGCAGTATGCCATGTATGGCAGGCCATTTGGAAAGAGTCTATGTCACGCTTGGGGAGCGAGCCCGATTTATTTACTCGGAAAATATTATTTAGGGGTCCAGCCTACCAGTCCGGGCTATAAAACCTATGAAGTTAAGCCCGCTCTGGGTGGCCTTAAGTGGATCAAAGGTTCTGTGCCTTTTGCTAAAGGCGATATTCAAATTTATTGTGATCAAAAGCAAATAAAGGTAAAAACAACAGGGCAGACAGAAAAAGGAACATTAATCTTCCATAGTCGTACGCAGCCACGGACCAATTTGGGCACCATAAAACAAACCAGCGAGCAGGCGTATACGCTGGAATTGCACACTGGTCAGCAATATGTTGTAAATTACGAAGCGATATAGGCGGTCTTTTGATTCCGGTCGTGAGTAATGAAAAAAATATTATAAAAAAGCGTGATAACAGCATTCAGAGCATATCAGGATAAAAATAGCATTTATAAACAAAAGGCAGGCCATGCGCAGTGGTTGCTATCTGGTATTTTACAACTGATCCTAGCCTTAGTACCTGTGATAATATGGGCGCAATCAAGCGGTAAAAGTGAACCCGCTGCGCTTATGACGGTCAATTTAAAGGTAAATGAGCGCTCCAGTTTAGCAGGTATGGCGGTAGGAGCGAGGCTACCTAGGTTTAGCTGGGAGGTTAAAACAAATCAGCCTGCAGGCACTGTAAACCATGGAAGTGCGCGGGTTAGCGCTTACCAGATTTTAGTTGGTCAACTGAGCGACCTAAAATCAGTTATGGGCCAGACGAATAAGAAAAAGGTTGGTAAGTGGCTCAATTCCAATGAAGACTTATATTGGAACAGCTTTAAGCAAACAAAAGGAGATTTATTCCATACGATCTATAATGGCAAAAAGCAATTGCAGTCAGATCGAATATATTACTGGATGGTCAGGGTATGGGATGAAAAGGGGAGGCCTGGCAAGTGGAGCCAGGTGGATTCATTTCAGACGGCACTTTTTGAGAGAAAGGATTTTGCCGGAGCCCGTTGGATTGGCAGAAATCAAATGCTGCCTGAAGAGCGGATATTACCCGGTGATACCGCCGTTATAGTGACTAGCTCAGATGGAAAGAAAAAGAAATTGCCTTTTGGGAGCGTTGGTGATACCTTGCCCTTATTTAGAAAATCCTTTGATCTTTTTGGCAAGGCAAGTCAGATCCAGAGAGCAACGCTGTATGTTTCAGGTTTGGGTCAGTTGGAAGCGAGACTTAACGGGCAGAAAATAGGGGATCATTTTTTAGATCCGGGCTGGACCAATTATCAGAAAGTCGCTTTATATGTTGCCCTTGATGTGACAAAGCTAATTAAGGATAGTGAAAATGTACTCGGTGTAGAACTTGGCAATGGGTTTTATTATATCCCAGGATCCAAGGATTGGTATAAGAAACTATTGGTTCAATACGGCTTTCCTAAAATGATCTGTCGGCTCTCGATTCATTACAAGGATGGCCGTAGTCAAAATGTCGTCTCGAACACGAGCTGGCAATCAGGGGTTTCTGCTACCTGGTTTTCCAGCATTTATGGCGGGGAACTGGAAAATGGGACCAAACAGGCTACTGGCTGGGATAAACCAGGATTTGATCCTGCAAAAAAGGGCTGGAAGGCCGCAATTACGGTAATTGATACACCGACTGGTTTGACATTACAGAAAACAGATCCCATCAAAGTGATGGAAAAGTTTAGCGCCAAGGCCATTTATCCAGTTAATCCAGCAAATGGACAAGGTGAAGCTACGGATAACTGGCTCTATGATATGGGGCAAAACTGTTCAGGGATTCCTTATATGGAGCTTTCTGGAAAAAGGGGGATACGGTTACACTATTGCCTGCAGAGCTTATGACGGCCAGGTATACAGCCAATCAAAAGGCGACCGGTAAATACCGACTGATATATGTACTTGAAAAAGACGGGCTGCAAAGCTGGCATCCTAAGTTTACCTATTATGGGTTTCGTTATATCCAGTTAAAAGGCGCCGTCCCTAAGGGTAAGCCAAATCCAAATGGAAAACCCGTTGTAAAGTTAATGGAGACTTGGCATATCCGTAACAGTGCACCTGAGGCGGGTCATTTTAGTTGTTCCAGTGATCTGTTTAATAAAACCAGTGAGCTGATCAGGTGGGCCATTAAAAGTAATATGATGAGCCTTTTTACGGATTGTCCGCACCGCGAGAAACTTGGTTGGCTGGAGCAACTGCATTTGATGGGGAGTTCTGTTCGCTATAATTACCAAATCCATCATCTGTTGACTAAGTCGCTGTCTGATATGCGGGCTGCGCAAACCAAAGATGGCCTCATCCCGGAAATAGCACCGGAGTATACTGTCTTTACCTGGGGCGGGGATATGTTTAGGGATTCTCCGGAGTGGGGAAGTAGTGCCATTATTGTTCCCTGGTATTTATACAGCTGGTATGGAGACAGCTCGGCATTAAAAGATAATTATGCCATGATGGCCCGCTATCACAATTATCTAAAGGGCAAAGCAAAAAATCATATACTTTATCAGGGGTTGGGAGATTGGTACGACCTTGGCCCCAAACCTCCGGGTACTTCTCAGTTAACCCCTAAAGGTCTAACCGCTACGGCTATTTATTATTATGATCTGGGGATCTTATCAAATACGGCCCAGCTGCTTGATAAACAAACTGACCGACAAGAATTTATTCAGGAAGCAGCGCAGGTTAAAAGCGCCTTTAATCAGCAATTTTTGCATGAAGGTACAGACAGTGCAGGTGGCAAGACGGCCTATTATGGTGCAGGCAGTCAGACGGCGGATGCCATGGCACTTTATATGGATTTAGTACCGGATCATCTTCATGACCTGGTTGTGCATCATCTTGTAACAGGAATTATTCAAAATAATTACCGGCTGACAGCAGGAGATATCGGATATCGTTATTTGCTTAGGGTACTGGAGGCGGAAGGCTATAATGATCTGATCTTTAAAATGAACAACCGCAGTGATGTGCCGGGCTATGGTTATCAGATTGCTCATGGAGCGACAGCCCTCACAGAGTCCTGGCAGGCACTCCCCAGTGTTTCTAATAATCACTTTATGCTGGGGCACTTAATGGAATGGTTTTATTCCGGTCTGCTGGGCATACGCCTAGATTTTGCCTCAAAAGAGCATCCCGGTCATCCCTATTTAGTAATTGCACCAGAGATGGTGGGTGGTTTAAGCTGGGCCAAAGGAGATTATATGACCCCTTATGGCCAGGTTAAAGTGTATTGGCAGAAACACAAAGAAGCTATTGAGCTCAGGCTGCAGGTGCCGGTTGGATTGACAGCCGAGGTAAGATTACCTTATCAGAAACAAACAGCTTTAACAACTAAAAAGCAAAAAAAAGATTCAGAAAACGCGCCTGTACAAATAAAAACGGTGCACGGTAAAAAGTATTTTGTAACAATGGCTAGCAGTGGCGATCATATTTATAAACTACAACCAAAGCATTCATCAATCAATTGGCTAAATAAATAATTAATTATTTTAATGAAAGTGTTTAATAAAAGGATATCCGGGAAAATCGTTCAGTGTTGGCTGATATTATGTCGACCAGGACTGCTATAAAAGGTTATGCGAAGGTGTTGAAATACGTTGCAGCACTCTTGATTGGTTTAACCTTGTCTAACCTGAGTGGTGAAATTCATGCGCAGTCAAAAGGCAGCGCAAATGATAGCGCCAAGCCGGTATCTGCAGAAGTGATGGAATCTGTCTATCAACAGGTCAAAACACCGTATAAGTATGGACTCGTTATGGTGCCAGCCTCTAATGATAAGAAGCTGGATTGTCCCAGTATTTTTAGAAAAGCGGGTAAATGGTATATGGTATATATTGTTTTTGATGGCAGAGGTTATGAGACCTGGCTGGCAGTTTCTAAAGATCTGCTACATTGGGAAAGTAAAGGTAAATTGATGGCCTTTTCTGATAGCACTGACTGGGATGCTAATCAGAAAGCCGGTTATGTCGCCCTGGAAACCATTAAATGGGGCGGTAAATATAAATGGCAACCTTACCAGGGGAAATACTGGATGTCTTATTTTGGTGGCAATAGCACTGGTTACGAAAAAGGGTTACTGTCTATTAGTATGGCCTGGACAAAAAAAGATCCAACAGTGGTACATCCCTGGCAGCGCATTGGTCATCCGGTTTTAATGTCTACTGATAAAGATGTTCGTTGGTGGGAAAACCATACGCAATATAAGAGCACGGTAATCTGGGACAAAGCCCGCCGTACAGGACATCCTTTTGTAATGTATTATAACGCCAATGGGGATAGCCTGTCCAAAACCCGTGGTGCAGAAAGAATTGGTATGGCCGTCTCTGATGATATGACCCATTGGCAGCGTTACAGAAGAAATCCGGTTCTGGATCACCATCAAGGAATTACAGGAGATCCTGTCATTCAGAAAATAGGCCATCTATATGTGATGTTTTATTTTGGGGCTTTCTGGAAAAACAAAGGCGGCGCCTTTAACCGGTTTGCCTGTTCTTATGATTTGATTCACTGGACAGACTGGACAGGGGCGGATTTGATTCAGCCCTCTGAAGCGTATGATAATATGTTTGCCCATAAATCCTTTGTTTTAAAGTATAAAGGAGTGGTGTATCATTTTTATTGCGCAGTAAATAAGGCTGGGCAGCGGGGCATTGCTGTGGCAACATCAAAAAAATAGGGACCAGCAGTCTTCATTTTGTGGCGCCTCCCATCAAGAAGGCGAAAAAATAGAGAAGTTGAAACGACCGTTTATAGCGTGGTTCGCAATAAAAATTAGCCGTAAAGCATTGTGGTTGAAAAAGACCCGGCATAATCATATAACTTAATTGGAAATCCCGGAACAAAAAAATGGTCATAACTATGATCCGGCATGATAAAAAAAGAAATATTTTGAGAAAAAGAGTGCCCCCGTATTTTAAGATGCTTTTAATGCTGGCTGTTTTCAGCCAGTTGTCTGCCTGTCATTTAATAGGGGTACATGCAGGCTCAGACACTGATTATTTATCGGAAAAGGTACTTTTTAATACCGACTGGCAATTTCATTTGGGCAGTATAGACTCTATAAAATCGATGACAGATACGACTACTGTCCTAAATAAGAAGCCTTCTGAGAGTCTTTTTTGGCGTACGCTGACCCTGCCCCATGACTGGAGTGTTGAAGGTGCTTTTAGTCAGGCAAATCCTGCAGGTAATCAGGGAGGCGCCCTGCCGGGCGGCGTTGGCTGGTATAGGAAAGTATTTAGACTAGACAGTAAAGACAGCACCCGAAAAATAGGGATTCATTTCGATGGTATCTACAGAAATAGTGAAGTCTGGATTAACGGACATTTGCTTGGTCAGCGTCCCAATGGATTTATTGGTTTTGATTATAATATGACCAACTACCTGAATTTTGATGGCCGCAGTAATGTTCTATTAGTACGCGCAGATAATAGCCGCCAACCAAATGCCAGGTGGTATACTGGATCAGGCATCAATAGAGACGTATATCTGATCAAAAATGGTCCGCTTTCTATTAATGACAAAAAGAGTTATTTTTTGCGACTGTAGTTAAGGACACCGCAGTTGCGACTCTTGAAAAGGTTAACCTCGAGAGAAATAGTCAAGTCGCAGCAGCAGCTAGCTTGCACGGGCAAATTGTAATGCAGGCGGATCTGCGCTCATTAAAGCCGGTTGAAGTTACGACTGAAATTTTTGATGATGCCCATCGCCTGGTAGTCCATGAAAAAAAGAGCCTTCAACCTGTACAAACTGAAGGAGTGCTGACCCTTAGCAGCATCGTCCCTTTGGAAAATGTCCGGTTATGGTCACCTGATTATCCTAATTTATATACACTGGAAGTAAGTGTTACGCAAGACGGGCTGCTACTGGATCAATACCAACAAAAACTAGGAATCCGTTACTTTCACTTTGATGCAAGAAACGGATTTTATTTAAATGGTCAGCGAACAGAAATAAAAGGCGTTTGTCTGCATAGTGATTTTGGCGTCCTGGGAACAGCCTATCAGTATAGTGCCATGGTCAGGCAGCTAAAACTACTCAAACAAATGGGTTGTAACGCCATAAGAACAGCGCATAATCCGCCCGCCCCTGGTATGCTTGATTTATGCGATTCTATGGGCTTTTTGGTGATGGATGAAGCTTTTGATATGTGGCAGAAAAAGAAAACCAAATATGATTATTCAAAAGATTTTGCGCTGTGGCATAAGCGCGATCTGGAAGATCAGATTAAAAGAGATCGCCGTCATCCAAGTGTGTTTTTATGGTCTATAGGCAATGAGATCAGAGAACAGTTTGATACCAGTGGTATCAGGCTAACCAATGAACTCGTAGCTATTGTTAAGGCACTGGATAGCACCCGGCCGGTGACAGCCGCCATGACAGAAACACACGCAGCAAAAAATAATATTGCTAAAGCCGGTGCATTAGATATACTGGGCTTTAATTATAAAATCGATCAGTATGATAGTTTGGCGTTGAATTTTCCAGGTAAAGCGCTCATTGCCAGTGAGACGGTATCGGCGCTGCAAACCAGAGGTATGTATAAAGATGGGGTCATTAATGAAACGGTGGCCAAGATGAAAGATTCTATTATCTATATGCCCTATGGGCCGAAGCAGAAATTTGCACCAAATATAAATGGAGATTGGACCCTCAGTGCTTATGATAAAATAGCCGCTTACTGGGGGACTAACCATGAAAACGCCTGGCGGGCAGTTAAATCCAGACCGTTTATCGCCGGTACATTTGTCTGGACAGGTATAGATTATTTAGGGGAGCCCGTTCCATTCCCTTATCCGGCCAGAAGTTCTTATTATGGTATTATTGACCAGGCGGGGCTACCCAAGGATATTTATTATTTCTATCAAAGCGAGTGGACAGATAAACCTGTATTGCACTTATTGCCACACTGGAACTGGCAGCAAGGACAATTGATTGATGTCTGGTGCTATTATAATCAGGCGGACCAGGTTGAGCTCTTTTTAAATGGCCGCTCATTAGGTACAAGGAAAAAAGGAGACGGGAATAAGCACCCGGGAGATAATGAATTTCATGTTAACTGGCAGGTCCCTTTTGAAAAGGGCACACTTAAAGTGGTTGCTTATAAAAATGGAAAGGAAGTTCGTCGTGAGCTGGTTAAAACAGCAGGTATTCCCAGTAATATTCAGGTAATAGTGGACAGTTCCACCTTCAGGGGGTATTAGGCGATCTTTGCTATTTGACGATTCAGCTGCAGGATAAGGCAGGTAATCCGGTGCCAAACCAGGATAAGTTGCTTCATTTTGACGTTCAAGGTGACGCCCATCTTGTGGGGGTGAATAACGGATATCAGGCGGAACTTAGAAGTTTTAAAGACAAGGATTATCCTACTTGGAAGGGGAAATGTGTGGCTGTGATCCGCCCAGATAAAACGAAAGGTAGTTTTAGCTTGCATATCACAGGCAAAAATTTGTTAGATAAAACGGTACAGGTACATTTTGGAAAATAAAACAAGGCGGCGTTTAAGTCCGCAAAAATAAGAGGGAGTGTAAAAGTGGGAGATTATAAGAATAGCGTAATAGAGAAGCTAATAGGACAAACAGATAGTCGTTTGAATAACGGCAGTTTCGGTAAAAGTAGCAGAGGCGTTGGTTTGTTTTTGCTGATTTTTTATTGTTTCATCACCTCATTTGCAAATGCGCAATTAGTGGATGGAACGCCTACGGCAATTTCTCCACCACCCCGTGCAGGGCAGCTACCGCCCTATGAAGTGCCAGAGATTACCTCCGTTGGCAGGGACCGCTCCCGGGCTACGGCCTACTCCTACCCAACAAATGAAAAGGCACTTGAAGGGGACCGGACAAAATCAAGATATATCGACTTGGATGGTAAATGGGCTTTTAAATACTGTCCCACCCCAAAGGATACGAGTAATATTAGCGGATTTTACAGGCATAAAGTGCATAACTGGGACTTTATTACTGTGCCTTCCAGTATGGAGATGCAAGGCTATGGTAAACCGATTTACAAAAGTGCCGTCTATCCATTCCGGCCCGTGGATCCGCCATATATTCCCATTCAAAATAACACAGTGGGTTGCTTTCAAAGAAGTTTTAAGGTACCTGCATTATGGAAGGATTTGAATATTACCTTACATTTTGGTGGTGTCAGTTCTTGCTTTAAGGTTTGGGTCAATGGCAAATATGTCGGATATGGAGAAGATAGTTTTCTGCCATCTGAGTTCAATATTACACCCTATTTGTCGCCGGGAGAAAATACGCTTTCTGTACAGGTGCTTCGTTGGGGCGATGGAGCTTATTTGGAGGATCAGGATCAATGGCGACTAAGTGGTATACAAAGAGAGGTATATCTTATGGCGGAGCCCAGATTAAGAATTGCTGACTTTTTTTACCAGACAAGACTGGATAACGGTTATGATCAGGCCTTATTAGCACTCAGGCCCAGATTAGAAAATCTGACGGGCGATAGTGTAGATCCAAAAGCCATATTCAAAGTGCAACTTTATGATGCAGATAATAAGCCTTGTTTGTCTACAGCCTGGCAGATGGAGGCAGATAGTATTGTCAATGAGGCCTATCCGAGGCTGGATAATGTAAAGTTTGCCTTGATGGAAACAAAGATTACAAATCCGCATCTATGGAGCCCGGAAGATCCCTATCTCTATACCTTGGTCTTTAGCCTTTATGACGGTAAGGGGCATTTAACGGAAGCCAAAAGCACAAAGGTCGGCTTTAGAGACATTGCTTTTTCTAAAAAGACGGGCAAACTCTTGATCAATGGCCATGAAACCTATTTATATGGGGTAAACCGGCCTGTTCATGATCCCATTAAAGGCAAGGCTTTATCCAGAGCCGATATTTTACGTGATGTCCAGACCATCAAACGTTTTAATTTTAATTGTATCCGTACCAGTCATTATCCGGATGACCCTTATTTTTATGATCTTTGTGATCAGTATGGGATCTTGGTAATAGACGAGGCCAACCTGGAGACGCACGGCCTTGGCTCTAAATTAAGCAATGACCCCAGGTGGACGGCGGCTTATCTGGAAAGAGTTACCCGAATGGTCAATCGCGATAAGAACCATCCGAGCATTATTTTCTGGTCCCTGGGCAATGAATCCGGCCGCGGGCCTAATCATGCGGCCATGGCAGGCTGGGTGCATGATTTTGATATTACCCGACCGGTCCATTATGAACCTGCACAGGGAACGCCGCAGGCAGAAGGCTATATTCCGCCTGGAGATCCAAGGTATCCAAAACCTGTAGATCATCCTCACCGCTTACAAAACCCCATTGATCAACCTTATGTAGATATTGTATCCAGAATGTATCCGGGTATTTTTACACCTGCCTTGTTAGCGAACCAGAAAAACGGAGATAATCGCCCCATTTTCTTTGTTGAATACAGTCATGCAATGGGTAATTCTAATGGGAATCTTAAAGACTTCTGGGATGTTTTTCGGTCCACCAAACGTATCATCGGCGGATGTATCTGGGAATTTAAAGATCAGGGGCTCATTAAACACACGAAAGCAGGCGTGCCCTATTATGCCTATGGGGGTGATTTTGGTGCTAAATACTATGATGATTTTACCATAAAAGGCATTGTTGCACCAGACGGACGACCTAAACCAGCTATCTATGAATGTAAACATGTTTTTCAACCAATCGTTACCAGTTGGACAAATGCAGCGCAATATCGAATTCAAATATTGAATAGAAGTGCCAGTCAGGATCTCTCCAAATATAAAGGACAATTAATCTTACTGGCTGACGGGAAGCCAATTGCGCGTAAAGCGCTGCCCGCTTCACTTGGAACCTTAAAAGCAGGTGATAGCATAAGTTTGGATTTGAAAGGGTGGCTGGCGCCCATTTTAACGGCAAAACCAGGACATGAATATTTACTGGATATCCAGTGGTTGCTTAAAGATTCGACGCTGTGGGCGCCTGCGGGTTTTGAAGTCGCGCATGATCAGTTAGCCCTGACTGGACCTGCTGGCAGCGAGCAGGCAGTGCAGATAATTGCTAAAAGCAGTCCGAAGGGGAAGCTTTTTATTCAAAATACCCAGACGCATTACATTATCAAAGGGGTAGATTTTGAAGTTCGTTTCTCCAAGGAAAATGGGGCATTGGATGGGTTTGAAAAAGGCGGAGTCGACTATGTTAAGGGGCCATTACTGCCGCATTTTAGTCGACCGCTGACAGATAATGACCGTAGAGGATGGAAATCGGATAAGCTGTTGGCACCATGGTATCATTCCGAATTGACGCTTGAGAAAATGGACATGGGTGCCGTACAGCCATCTTCCAAAAGTGGTCAGTCTGTTAAAATAAAATCCGTCTATCAATTACTGGAGGGCAAAGTGAAGGTTACAATAGATTATGAGCTTTTTGCCTCGGGGCAACTGCACGTCGCCCAGCATTTTTTGCCGCTGAAAAAAGGATTGCCGGATCTGCCCAAAATAGGGATGCAGCTGACGGTTAATCGTCGGCTTTCGGATATAAGCTGGTATGGCAGAGGCCCCTATGGGAATTATATTGACCGCAATACAGGAGCTATGGCAGGAATTTATCAGATGCCCTTACTTTCTCCAACTTTTATGGAACCTTATGTTGTCCCCCAGGAAGCGGGCAATAAAACGGATGTCAGATGGATGGCGCTTTCGGCTAATGGAGGCGTCAAGCAAGGCAATGTAAAAGGCAGCGCCAATACCAATGATCATGGCAGAAATTCTGGTGGATTGCTGGTGATAGCGGATAGTTTACTAAGTATGAGTGCATGGCCTTATACAGAGAAAAATATCAATCAGGCGCGCCACACAATTGATTTAAAAGATATGGCAGGTATCACCCTTAATATAGATCTAAAACAGATGGGCGTTGGCGGTAATGACAGCTGGAGTATTATAGCCCGGCCGCTGGATAAATATATGATCCCCGCTATGCCTTATCGCTATGGATTTTATCTGATTATTGGCGACCCGCATTTATTGAAAAAGCCTGTAGAGTAAAAAGGTTTGTAGGGTATATAGGAGGGTATTATTTGGGCACTGAATTTTATAATGGGTTCTATTTAGTATTCATTTAGCGAAAAGCGCTGAGGTAAGCACACTCATTATGCTTGCCGCAGCGCTTTTCTCCTTTTGATTTTGAAAAAGTTTCCTCCTAAAAATATTTACTTATTAGCAACTCAAATATTTTTTCTTGTATTCAAAGGGGGTGACACCAGTGACCTTTTTAAAGTGGCGGTAAAAATTAGAGATATTATTAAATCCACTTTCAAAACAAATGATATTTGTGGGGATTTTATCCTCTATCAGTAGTTTACAGGCCTGGCTGACACGTATTTCATTTAAGAAATTATAATAGGTCTTTTTGGTCATGGATTTAAAATACCGGCAAAATGAGGTTGTACTCAAATGGCTGATGGCAGAGATTTCCTCCAGTGTAATGTCGTTTTTATAATTGGATAAGGTGTAGGCACAGATCTCATTGAGCCGGGCCTGATCGTATTCACTGGATTTGGGTGGGACATTATGAGAAATACAGATGGGGGTGAGGTCAGAGGATTCTGCGAGTGTTTTTAAGATTCTGAGTAAGATGATGATTCGGTCCAGATTGGTGGCTTCCATGGCATCCAGCATCAGTCGCGCTACTTTTTCCCTGGCATCACCTTCAATCAACAGACCGCTTTTTGCTTTTTCAAATAAACGGGGCAGTAAATAGGCCTCCTGCAACTGAAAAATATCTTTTCCCAGACATTCTGGGTGAAAATGAATCGATAACGCTTCGGCATCCATCTGATGGCCTTTGGCGCTCGTGTCTTTATTAAAACGCCAGATATGTGGAATATTTTCACCCAGCAGGATTACCTCTCCCGCTGCAAATGGTGAAATGTTGTTGCCAATATAACGCGAGCCACTGCCGTGTTTGATATAAACCAGTTCCATTTCCGGATGGTAATGCCAGTTGGTTTCCGTTTGCTGACGCTTGAACTCATGTCGGGCAACATAGGAACTGTTTGCCAGCAGGGGACTTTATGGAATTGAGGTTTCATGGTCTGCTTATTTTTAATAAAAGTGGAATTTCAGGAATGCCTGGATGCAGGTGTTATTCATACACCTTTAAATATTTTGCTGATTTTTCTATTAATGATTGTCTCAGAAATGCTGATTTAAGCTTCTGTTGAATGTTCATAACAAATTTAAGAAACATCCTCCTAATAATGCTCGGAATCTATGCAAACGATGCCGGGCGGATAAAGCTTTGAATATTAATTGATTTGATAGAAATCGGATAAAAGATTATAGTAAAAATGACAAGAATCCATACCAGAAATATGGCCATGTTACAGTAAATTTACACGGGGAGCAGTCCTGGGAATAAATTTATCATTATCAATTAAATTAAGTTGGTTCAGCCGGGCAAGCGTGCAGTTACGCAGCGGTTGAAAATATGTACTGCTCATGTTAGATCAGTGCAGCATTTTATTTTCTTATTAGCCCTTGAAATTCATACTTTTTAAATATGCATTTAAAATCTTTATTTTTTAAACAAAAAATCTTGCAGCTATTTGCATTTTTACCTTAAGTTTATTTTTTGGGGTACGCATTAACGGTCAAAATAGCCCAAAAAATTTGGGTACATCTCACATAGCGCATCACACAGATTATGATAGTGCCAAGCCTTGGGTTTTATGGTATTGGATGGATGCCAGCGTGTCTGAAGCGGGTATTCGGGCGGATTTGACTGCCATGAAGGAGCAAGGCATTGCGGGTGCCTATTTAGTTTGCGTCAGAGGTAAACCGGATTCGCTACTAATAAATCCGCCGGTCGTTCAATTGACGCCACTTTGGTGGCAAATGCTCAAAAAAGCCTTTAGCATTGCAGATAGCCTGGGACTTAAACTGGGCATGCATGTGGGAGATGGTTTTGCTACTTCAGGAGGCCCTTGGATTACACCTGCTTTATCCATGCAAAGAGTTGTCTGGTCAGATACCACCGTTAAGGGGAATGGCAACGAAAAAATAATTAAACTCCCCCAGGCTAAAAATATTCAAGAGGGGTATTATAGAGATATTGCTGTGTATGCTTTTACTGCCCTACCTGGCTCGGATAGTTCTACTGATAACATTATACCAGTTGTTACTACCAATGCACCTGGCCAAGACGGCACTAAATTGATAACGCCTGGTAATAAAGAAAACTTTAGCAGCAAAAAGTCCTGTTGGATCGATTATACGTTTAAGAAGCCATTTACATGTAGATCTATTGAGATTATCACAAAGGGGATAACCTTTCAGGCAAAAAGACTGAGAATTTACATTAGTGATAATGGAAAGGATTATCGTTATTATACTGAGCTAGTGCCAGCCAGAAGCGGTTGGCAGGATTATTTGTATCCTGTTCATTACACAATCCCAGCGGTAACCTCGAAATATTTTCGATTTGTGTATGATCCTGAGGGGACAGAACCTGGAAGTGAGGATCTGGATGATGCCAAATGGAGTCCCAGTTTAAAACTTACGGGACTTAAGTTGTCCTCAGAGGCCAGAATAGATCATTTTGAAGGAAAGTCAGGTGCCATTTGGCGGATTTCTAAAAGAACGGATACGAGCCTCATTCCAGACAGTAGTTGTATTAAACCCAGTCAGCTGATCAATATCACAAAGTATGTACAGGCGGATGGTACGCTCCATTGGAAGGTTCCCCGGGGTAGATGGACTATTGTTCGGATGGGACATTCATCAACTGGGATGACCAATGCGACAGCAGGCGGCGGCAAAGGCCTGGAATGTGATAAATTTAATCCTGTAGCCATCAAACTTCAATTTGACAGCTGGTTCGGTAAAGCCATTAAAAAATTGGGTCCGCATTTATCTACTAGTGTATTGAAAGTATTCTACATGGATAGCTGGGAGTGTGGCGCTCAGAACTGGTCACCTGTCTTCAGAAATGCATTTATTAAACGGCGTGGCTATGATCCATTAAAGTATTTGCCAGTAATGGCCGGCTATCCAGTGGGTTCTTCCAGGCAGTCTGAGCAGTTTTTGCATGATGTTCGTCAGACGATAGCAGATTTACTAAAGGATAACTATTTTGGGACCCTTTGCGATTTGGCACACCAAAAGGGATACAAAGTGACTGCCGAATGTACGGCGCCGGTTATGGTGGGGGACGGTATCAGTCACTTTGATCAAGTAGATTTTCCGATGGGAGAGTTTTGGCTAAATAGCCCTACGCATGACAAGCCCAATGATATATTGGATGCGATTAGCGGTGGTCATATATATGGTAAAAATATCATTCAGGCGGAGGCTTTCACGGAGCTGCGCAATAAATGGAATGAATATCCTGGGATGCTTAAAACGTTGCAGGATCATCATTATGCACTGGGTATAAACCGGTTGGTCTTTCATGTTTTTGGAGAAAATCCATGGCTTAACCGCGCGCCCGGCATGACCCTTGGCGGAGTCGGACTTTATTTTCAAAGAGACCAGACCTGGTGGCCTATGGCTCATGGCTGGATGGATTATACCAGAAGAGCCCAATGGATTTTACAACAAGGCACACCTGTTACGGATATCGCTGTATTTAACGGGGAGGAAATTCCCTCCCGGGCAGTTTTGCCAGATAGACTGATGACTACATTGCCGGGACTTTTTGGTGTATCCGGGATTTTAGCTGAGAAAAAAAGACTGGAAAATAAAGGCAATCCCCTGCAACATATTCCGGAAAAGGTAACTTCTTCTGCAGGGATTACAACGGCTAAGGATTGGATCGATCCATTACATGGGTATAAATACGATGCCATCAATAGAGATGCGCTGCTCAGATTAGCCTGTGTGCAGGGTGATCAAGTGGTGTTGCCAGGTGGTGCCAGTTATCAGTTACTCATATTACCAAGACTGGATAAAATGGAACCGAATCCTGCGTATATGAGTCTGGCTGTCGCAAAAAAGTTGCTGGCGCTTACAAAAGCCGGAGCGACCCTGCTGGCAGATAGATATCCACAGTTTTTGGAAGGATTATCGGTAAATAAGGATGCGCAACTAGATTCGCTGCATTTAATTATTCAGGAATTACTTGGAAGTGAGGTTTTTTTTAATGCCCATAAAGACCAAGGTTTTGTGCGTAAGATAGGTAGTGGCCGGGTGGTTTATGGTGTATATTCAAACACCGATTTGAGTGCCTTGGGGATTCTAAGAGATTTTAAGGCGACCTGCACCAAGACCGGTAGCTATGCAAAAGCAATTGCCTGGAATCATCGCCGTATTGGCAAAGACGCTTCTTTAACGCCCAAGAGACAGCCAGCTAATAAAGATGAGAGCATTGAAGCTGCAAACATGGACGGCCCGGATCTTAAAGCCTTGGGTGCAACTGATTTGTACTTTGTCTCCAATCAACTAGATAGTGTTAGAGATATCCAGATAACATTAAGAGAAGGTAATAAAACCCCAATGCTTTACGATGCAGTGACAGGCCAATTTAAAGCAGTCCGGTGGTGGAAGACTGATGAAAATAAAACAAGACTTATGATCGAGTTGCCACAAAACGGATCTGTCTTTATTTTCTTAAGGGATCTGAAAAAAGGAGCATTTAAAGTAGCTAATAAAGTCAGGCAGACTTATTTAGAGGCCGGCCCAGATCAACAAGCGCTTGATCCAGCAGCGCAGCTAACAGGCCCTTGGCAGGTGCAGTTTGATCCAAAACGGGGCGGTCCGAAGGCTCCTGTAACCTTTAAAACATTACAGGATTGGACTAGCCTGGACGCAGATAGTATTAAAAATTATTCAGGCATAGCTACTTATCGGATTCATTTTAAATGGACTAGTAAGAAAAATACATATAAAGACGCTACGGACAACGAGATTTTACTTGCATTGGGTAAAGTCCATGATATTGCCAGCGTCCGATTGAATAATATTAATCTCGGTGTTGCCTGGACCTATCCTTATCAGGTAGATATCACCAAGGCGCTAAAAGCGGGGGATAATTTTCTGGAAATCCAGGTGGCCAACACCTGGGCTAACAGAATACTATCAGATGAAAGGCTGCCTGAATCACAAAGACAGACCTGGACCACTAGCCCCTTTAATCTACAAGGACATCACTTATTGCCAGCGGGTCTTATAGGTCCTGTGTGGTTGATGGTAAATAAGGGTAATGCCAATCCTTCGCTAAAAGGTAAATCGGACAGCATGGATGAAAAATAGAAATAAATATAAAAAATTGTACACGGCTTAAACGCTTTAATAAATGCAGATAAAATTGGAAATAAAAAATCACCAAATTCAGCGCATGCTACTGATCCGATTTTCGAGGATGGGTGCGTTACTGATACTTACGTTAACTTGCCTGGTTAGTCATCCACTAAGTAGTCAGGCACAAAGTAAAAAGAGGTCTTTCAACAGACCCCCAGGCCTGGATGGAAGTGCAGGCATAACAGATACAAAATACAGTCCCTTTGCCAGACTTCAAGGCGTGCCCATGCAGGATGTGGCGTGGACCGATGGCTTTTGGGCGGATTGGTTTAAAGTTTGTGATAGTTCCATGGTCCCTAATATGTGGGGCTTGTTTAATAATGATACGTTAAGTCACGGATTTAAAAACTTTAAGATTGCTGCTGGGCTGGATACGGGAATCCATATCGGTCCTCCTTTTATGGATGGCGATTTTCTTAAATGGCTGGAAGGTACAGCGGCTGTCTATGCGCATACAAAATCTGCTCAACGCTCCAAATTAATGGATGGTATTATAAAAGTGATTGCCAAGGCACAGCGCCCGGATGGGTATTTAGGCACACAGGTGCAGATTGCCGCCATGAGCCGTCCGGATTCTTTACAAGTATTTGGTGATACATTGAGTTTTGAGGCGTACAATATGGGTCATTTAATGACCACAGCCTGCGTTTATTACAGGGCTACCGGCAAAACAACACTGTTGAAAGTAGCCGAGAAAGCGGCTGATTTTTTGCAACGTTATTATGAACATAGTTCTCCGGCATTAGCGCGTAGTGCCATTTGCCCTGCCCATTATATGGGCGTTATTGAACTCTATAGGACTACAGGCAAGCAAAAATACCTGGAACTAGCTAAAAAATTAATGGATCTCAGAGACGCAGTCACAAATGGGACGGATCAAAATCAGGACCGGATTCCATTTAGACAACAGCGGACTGCTGTCGGTCATGCTGTGCGGGCAAATTATCTGTATAGTGGTGCGGCAGATCTCTTTTTAGAAACCGGAGACAGCTCTTTGCTGCGGCCTCTTGACAGTATCTGGCAGGATGTTACCCAGCGTAAAATGTATATAACTGGCGGCTGTGGTGCACTGTATGATGGGGTATCTCCAGATGGCACTTCTTATCACCCAGAGGAAATACAACAGGTGGCACAGGCATACGGCAGACCTTATCAGTTGCCAAATTTTACAGCGCATGATGAGACCTGCGCCAATATCGGTAATATGCTCTGGAACTGGCGTATGCTCCAGATAACTGGTGAAGAAAAATATGCGGACGTATTAGAACGGACCTTATACAATAGTGTGCTGTCTGGTATAAGCCTGGATGGCAAAACCTTTTTGTATGCCAATCCTTTAGCGTATAACCGCGATCAGCCATTTACCCTTCGCTGGTCGGAACTACCCAGAGATCCTTATATCGGTTATTCGTTTTGTTGTCCCCCTAATGTTGTCAGAACAATAGCTGAGGCCAGTGATTATGTATATGGAATGGATAAAAGCGGCTTGTATCTGCATTTGTATGGTGCCAATTGGCTGCATACAAAGACAGAGGCGGGAGATTCTATTGATATTCAAGAAATAACAGATTATCCCTGGAATGGTAAAATTACTTTAGCACTACATAAAATGCCAAGTCAGCCTTTTACCTTACATCTAAGGATTCCGCTCTGGGCTACCGGTGCAAGCCTTATGGTAAATGGCAAGGCCGTCGCTGGCCCCGTTCAGGCAGGCAGTTATTTTACCCTTACCAGACAATGGCAATCAACCGATAAAATTGAATTGAATTTGCCCATGGAGGTGAAGCTGATGGCTGCTAACCCTTTAGTGGAGGCTACCAGGGGGCAGGTGGCGGTTCAGCGTGGGCCGCTGGTATATTGTCTGGAATCAACCGATCTGCCCAAAAATGTAGATATTTCCAGTATTCGTATCGCTAAAGAAAATCCGTGGAAAGCCATTAAAATGAAAATCGGCCCACAACAAATTACCGCTTTAGAAACGACTGCCTTTGTGGCGCCACCTGCAAAAAATAAAGCAGCGCTTTATTATAATCTATCCGATCAGTCAGACCGGCCGGTTAAAATCCGACTGATCCCCTATTATAGTTGGGAAAACAAAGGACGGGCGGACATGGAAGTATGGATGCCGCTGGCAGCCAAGTGATACAACCTGTAATTATTTGGCAAGGAGCGGGTAAAATAGCAACGTTATAAGGGTGAAAGCAAAATTAAAAGTAAAACCGAAAGCCAACCGTGATTCGTCTATCAGGCAAGTCACGGCTGGCTTTTTAATAAATTTTATTCAATCACTACATACCGGCATAACTCATGATCACAAAGGAAATGGCCAATGTAACAAGTGCGGTAATTAAAATGCCATAGGTGCTTTTGGAAACGCTTTTCCATTCTTTCATGGCGATTCCCACAAGAAAGCTAAAAAATATCAGCATAGACATATGGATCACCCAACTGGCAAACTGGAGTTTACCCATTTTGACATGACCCAGCCCATAAAAGAAAAACTGCATGCACCAAAGGATGCCTCCCAGTGAAGACCATAACAGGTTTTTAAAAAGCGCCTTTGATGGACGTGGACTGTCCTTAGGTGTCTTATAATGCTTTTGAGAAAACTCTTTAAATCGTTTTTCTTTCAGTGCTAACAGCGAGAACCAGATAAAGTTTACCACAAAACAGCCGCTGGTTGCAATAATTAGTTTGGCATTCCCTTCAAATATACCGGCACCTTTTTGGGCGGCTATGTCTGAAATGGGTTGTCCTAATTCCAAGGCAATATTAAAAATGCCGGATAATATACCAGCAGTGATGGCTAGTAGTAGCCCCGTGCGCATATTGAATCTTATCGGAGCGCTTACGGGTGTATTTTGCTTGATTTCCTGTTCTTTTTTAAATCCCGCCCATCCACATAAGCTTACTCCTACAATGGCCACCAGCATACCAAAAGCGATAATATGTCCGCCAGGTTGCTGAAAATAATCGCCTATTGTTCCATGCATCATCAGTGGCAGGATCGTGCCTAGTACTGCGGAGATGCCAATGGAGATGGCATAAGTTAGAGAATAACCAATATAACGGGTCGCAAATCCAAAGGACATGCCACCAAAGCCATAAATGCCGCCAAATAAAAAGGTAAGCCAAAGGACCTTCGTTGGAGCGTGTTGAATAATGCCAAAGAAATCAGGGACGGTTAACAGCGCTAATACAAGTGGTGTCAGGATCCAGGCAAACAATGACTGGATCAGCCAATAGGAGACCCAGGACCAATTAGTTGTCTTATGATAGGGCAGATAACAGGTTGATGCGGCGGTTGCGCCGACCGCATGTAATCCGATGCCCTCAATAGGATTTGGAACCATCATGGGTTATAAATTTGGATCAGTATTTTTTAGTTTTGCTAGTAAGATATGGTCGCAAACCATAACCAAGTTGTCGTCTTGATTAAAAACCTCCACGTGTTCTACAATTTTACCATAGCCCGGTTTCTTATCCAGGGAGGCCTCTGTAATTGTGACCTTGGTGTGGATGGTGTCACCGATAAAAACAGGTTTAATAAACCGCAGTCTATCATAACCTTTGGAGAATGCCTCAGGATTAATCTGGGTGGCTGTCTGTCCGATTGCTACACTAAAAATTAACGTGCCGTGGGCAATTCTTTGTTTAAAAGGCTGCGATTTACACCACTCGGCATCCATATGATGGGGGAAAAAATCGCCAGTCTGGCCCGCATGCAGGACTATATCGCTTTCTGTAATGGTCCGGCCAAGACTTAATCTGCTAACCCCCAATTGGTAATCTTCATAAAATTGTTGGTGTATATGCATGGTTTGATAATGGTTAAAATATTAGGTTAAGCATTTAAATGATGGAACCAACAGCCGTGTGATGTCCATCGAGTTTATTGGACTGGTAAGCTGCCTCCACCAGTTCCATGGTGTGATAGACATCCTGTACAAGATTTGGCAGGTGTGTATCTGAACCTTCCCTGTACCTTTGTAATGCATACATGATATTTCTGAAAGCATCCGGGAACCAGGTTTCTTTAATATCCAGTTTATGCCACCTGGGAGTTCCTTGTTCACTGAGTAAGCAATAGTCAAATTGATCAGCTACTCCTGTGGGGTAATCCAGCAGTAAGCCCATTTTTGCTTTGATCACGCCCTTGGTACCTTCCCATTTGATAAAGCTCTCCTGCTCATCCGGCCCAAAATTGTGGTCATGATTGGTACTTATGACCGCCCGCTTATTTTGCCCATAGGAAAATATAGTGGTCGTCCTGGTAGAGGAGAAAGTTTTGGCCGGATGGCCAAAAGTCTTGCTGACAATACTTTCAGGTTCACCTAGAAAACTTCTGATCAGATCCATATAATGAATGGAATGATAGAGGATTTCCAGTCGTTTGTTGACGGCAACATGCGGGAAAATTTCCCAGGGGTATAAGTTGTCAGGCGGACTTCCATATCGTAGATCTCCCCTAAGAGTCTTTGATCTATCATTTGGCGGGCAACATGGACAAAAGGTGCATACCGTAGCTGGCAATTGATGGCTGCTGTCAGTTTTTTTTGCTGGCAAAGTTGCAATAATGCAGCCGCCTCATCAAGCGATTCCCCCATGGGCTTTTGTATCAGCACCGTCGCCCCATCTGGCAGAGCCTGTAACGTGGCTAAATACTGATCTGGCATCAGGGCAATATCATAGACGACCTCCTTGGGGGCTGCTTTTACAGCCGCTTCTACTGAATCGAATACATGGGGAACGCTAAACTGTTTTGCCAGCGCCGCTGCCTTGCTGCGTGTACGGTTAACAATGCCGAATACTTCCAGTCCAGCTGATGTATAGGCAGGCAGGTGCGCATCTCTTACGATGCCGCCTGCACCAATAATTATAATGGGCACTGGTTTTTTTGGCGCTGGTGTCCTTAATTTAACTTGCGCTTGTCCATTTATATCAATTAGGTTTTCCATTGTTTTATTGATGGGGTATTTTTATTGATCTATCTTTATCTGCCTTGATTTATTTATTTTTTTCGCTTCATTGAGCCCTTGAATAATTTTTGCAAATTTAATCAGTATTATTTGCGAGGTTGGGCACATTTTGTTGTAAGTCCAGCGCCTCCACCGCTTCTGCTTTAGATTGGCCTAAAGATATTATGTCTGCAATAGGTCGATCTGTTGATGCTGTCATAACCATCATTTCATCAATAATGGCTGCAATAGAGGGCCAGTATCCAAAATCAGGTAATTCTCTGGCATATTGATGAATGTCTTCCAATTGATGAAAAAATGGAAGTTGCCTATTAATGGCCGGATCGTGCCAGGTTGATTTGCGGCAGCCGATGCCGCCATTGAGGGTCAATTGTACATCCCTATCGGCAGTGGTGGCAAATTGGATAAAATCCATGGCGATGGCAGCATGCTGACTTCCGCTGCCGATACCATACACCCAGTATGAATTGGGTGCGATCGGAGAGATGCCTGCCTGGTGGGGGATAGGTGCCACCGAAATCTTACCGGAAACAGGGCTATTATTTAATTGCGCCGCATAGGTGGCAAATCCAAACCAATTGATCATCATGGCCAGTTCGCCTCTGGCAAAGGCTATGCCCAGTTGCACTGAATCCATCCTCATTGAATCCCTATGCACTGCGGTTGAATCCTGGGCTAACTTTCTGTAATAGCTGAGCGCCTGCTCAATGGGTGGCTGATGAAAGTTAATCTGACCATCTGGCTGGATGAATTCTCCGCCGCGAGACCAGCAATGGATGCAAAAATCATAAACGCCATTATGTCCATCGGGATAGCCCGCCAGCGCTGTGCCTGCTAAATTCTTTTGCTTTGCATGAAAATAGCGAGCTATATCATAAAAAGATGCCCAGTTTTTAGGTGCTTCCAACACATAACCGTATTGCAAAAGAAAACCTTCTTGATGCATTGGGTCTTCAAAAAGATCTTTACGATAAATCATACACTCCGGTCCGTCATGAAATGGCACACCGTAATGATAATTACCATGTTTTTGTGCGCGCAGTAAGGAAAGTGGCCAGGGCTCAAAATAATTCAGCTCATCGACCAAAGGTTCAATGGGATGGACTGCATCAGACATAATTGCCTCCCTTATCCAGTCAGCACTGATTAAGGCCAGGTCCCACTGACCTGTTTTTAAGCCGTTTTCTGTCAGCAGACTATTATGCAATTCAGGTAAATCCATTGGCGCCGCTACCAGTTCCAACGGGCAGCCCGTCTGTCTGGTATAATCCTGCCATAGCTGCTGTATAAACTTTTCAAAAGGTTCAAATTTCCTGATTGCAAAATGAAGCTGATTTGCCCGCATAATTATTTTCTTTTATACATCCTTTATAACATTGTTTACAACATCTTTATTGACCTCATTTAAAATATTCTTTGCCTTTTCAGGTGCATTGTCAGTCAATAATGCACTATTAATACGCAGGTTATCCTGGCCCAGAGCAGGAGTGCCCTTCTGGGAAGTTAACAGCTCGCCATTGAGGCGGATGGGGCAACAAGTCGTCTCAAACTGATAGCCATCCTGCATAGTGACCATCTGGGTCATTTTTGTATTATGCAAAGACTGTTCCGCTAAAAGTTCTCGCCAGCTCTGTACCGGAGCGCACCAGATGTCTGCCGGCTCTAGTAATTGAAGCCAATGGCTGGTATTTTGCGTCAATAAATGCGCACTCAATATAGCTTTTATTTGTTCACGAAACGTAAACCAGCCCGCTGGATCGGTGTATTTAGTTAACTTTTGACAATGAATCAATATCCCGAGTTTATCTACAGCCGTCATGGCAATAGATAAATAGCCGTCTGCTGTTTTATAAATACCATAAGGAGCACCTAAATATGGATTGGCATTATTTTTAATAGTACGCTGTGGTAACTGATGACCATCATTATAGTAACAGGTAAGGGATTCAAATTGAAGATCGCAGGCAGACTCTAGCATGCTGACCTGGACCAGGCCGCCTTGTCCGGTAACTGCGCGTCTGACCAGACAGGCCAATAGCCCTTGTACCAAGTGACCGCCTGTGGCAATATCTACTAAGGAGATACCCATGGGGACTGGTGCCATATCTGCGTTACCACTCAAAAAACACATGCCACTGAGTGCTTGTAAAAGCAAATCCTGACCTGGTTTATTTTCCCAGGGGCCCTGCGTACCGTAGCCGCTAATCTCGCCGTAAATGATATTGTTATTGATCTTTTTTAGCGTTTCATAATCAAGGCCCAGCCTTTCCATTACACCTGGCCTGAAATTATGCATAACGATGTCTGCTTTATGGACCAGTGCCAGAATTTTTGAGAGATCCTCCGGGTTTTTGAGATCCGCTGCATAACTCTCTTTGTTTCTATTAATTGCATGGAATACCGAAGAGGCGCCATTCATCTGAACATCAGAAATATACATATGTCTGGAGATATCACCTGTTTCAGGTCTTTCTATTTTAATGACTCTGGCGCCCAGATCGGCCAGTCTAAGGCTGGCCGAGGGGCCAGACAAGAACTGACTGAAGTCGACTGCCAGTATGTCATTTAATGGTTTATTCATGTGCTGCAGGTTAAAACTCATTTTTATAATAAGGTGGGGTCTAACTTTTGATTATGACCACCGACTTCAGGGGCCGGCTGGGGACTATTGAAAATTTGGCCATCAATACGGATCGGACAACGTGTGGTTGTCAACTTGCGGCCATCTGGTAATACGATCTCTTGCTCCATCTGCATTGCTTTATAGCCAGGGTGTGCCGTGAACTGATGATAGTTCTGCACCTGAGCGCACCAGATGTCTGCCGGTTCAAATATAGCAAGCCAATGCTGGGTGGTCTGTTTTTTTAAGGCACCCGCAATAGCTGCCATAATTGCGTCTCTATTGGCAAAACCGTCCTGGATGAGGGTGCTGATTTCAGGGATATCTAAAGTCTTTGTCAGATAGTTTAAATCTTCCATGGCCATGGCCAGATGGCCGTCACTAGTGGCATATACGCCATAAGGTGCACTAAGGTAGGCGTGTGCATTGCCCAGGCTGGCCCGAGCGGGCAAACGCCCTCCATCATTTAGATGGGTCGTAATGACTTCAAATTGAAAATCAATTAGGGAAGAAAGTAAGTTGACTTCTACCAGCATGCCCTGGCTCGTTTTTGCCCGCGCAATAAGGGCGGATAAGATCCCCTGAACCAGATGTGTGCCGCAAATATAATCGGCTATAGACAAGCCAAAAGGGACAGGTGGATCGTTTTTATTACCCGATAGCCAGCTAAGCCCCGATATGGATTGTAATAATAAATCCTGTCCCGGTTTAAATTTCCATTTACCTTCTTTGCCATAGCCGGTGATCTCTCCATAAATCAATCTGGGATTTAGGGCAAGTGTATCCTGAAAGCCCAGCCCCAGCTTTTCCATGACCCCCGGCCGGAAATTATGGATCAGCACATCTGCTTTTTGAATCAGCTTTTTTATTTTTTTCAGATCCTGTGGATCCTTCAGGTTCGCACTATAAGAAAGTTTATTGCGGTTGATGGTATGGAAAAGTATACTATTATCCCCTGCAAAGAGGTTTTTAATAGCTAGCTGTCTGCCACCTTCTCCGGTGCCAGGCCGTTCAATTTTAATAACGGTGGCACCTAGATCTGCCAGTCTGAGTCCGGCCGATGGCCCAGACATATATTGACAAAATTCAAGTACAATCAGATTTTCTAATGGTGCCATTAATGAACAGTATTTAACAGGTGATTTAACTCGGATAAAACATTTTTTGGCTGACCACCACTAATCAGGTAATTACGGATCAAATCGCCTGCATGGTCCTGAAAGTAGATATAGCCATTGTAGCGTGGTCTGAGATAGGCACGCTTAAGGGCCGGCAGGGTACGCGTGAAAAAATGCTGAGTTGCCTGGTTAGTGCCTTTGGACATCCAGGCTTGCAGGTGGGCAGGCTGCCCACCTGTCTCAAAATAAAGAGCTTCCTGCACCGCTGCACTGGTCGTATACTGCAAATAGGCAATGGCCTTTGATTTATACATACAATACGCAGAGACGCCCAGGCCCGTTCCGCCTATGGTTGTAATCAGTGGTTTGCCATTTAGGCGAACCAGATCTGTAAAATGAATCGGGTGCGCTGCATAGCCTTTTCTGGCATAATTACTATAGCCATAGGCAAAGGGACAATAACTATACTGATCTGTCGAGGACATGAGCTCGTAGACTTTGATCGGATTGAGTTCAAAACAAATGGGATCGATTTTGCTGATCAGACTTTTATATAATTCCAGCGCCTGTAATCCAGTTTGCTCGCTAATTACCTGGCCGACTTGTGTAAATGGGTTTTCTCCAAGTGTACAGCAAAACATATAAAAATTCATGAGTGTATCTACTGCAATGCCAGGTAAAATAACCTGTCCCCGGTCAGCCAGCGCTAATAAATCCTCAAAAGTGCCAGGCAGTTGCCAGTTGCCTTGCTGGAAGATATCCGGCCGGTAGCTGGCTACCGGCGTTGCTGCATCCATGGGGATTGCCCAGGTCTGCCCCTGATGTGTATAGCTTTCAAAGGAGGCGCCTACGCTTGCCTGCAATTGCTGCTGCAAAAACTGCTCCGGCAGGTATTTATTTAAAGGTAACAGCTTTGCAGTTTCTGCTGCGTAGCCGATCCAAGGATAATCAATAATTAATAAATCGAAGTCTTTGGCTAACTGGCCGATAGGCTTGTCAGCAAAATCCTGCAAACTGCGTTTGTGCCAAATAATCTCTACATCTTTATTTAGTTCCATAAACCGCTGCGCTGTAGCCACCAGCGGTGTGTATCCCCTACTATGATCCCAGGTAATACCTTTTAATCTAATCTGCCCCAATTTTTACAATTTTATCATTCAAATATAAATATAATATTCATAAATAAACAAAAATGCATGCAAAAATATTATTTTTGTACCGCTGAAAGGCGTAAATTCACCATTCATATATAAGAACGAACCACGATCATATGGCTAAAAAGAAAACTGTTGAGGAAACTGACGTAAAATACCATGCGCCGGCCCTGGAAAAAGGGCTTGATATTCTGGAGTTTATATCTGCTGAGGGACGCCCGCTCTCTCAGGCAGACATTGCACAAGGTATTGATAAGAATCCCAGTGAAATCTACCGGATGCTGGTCTGTCTGGAGCAACGAGGCTATTTACTGCGTGATGAAATCTCTGGCAAATACAAGCAATCCTTGAAGTTGTATAATCTCTCGCACCGACATTCACCCATTGATGAAATCAGAAGAGCTTCTCATTATCCAATGGATGACCTGGCAGATAGTATTAAACAATCCTGCCATCTAGGAGTGCTTTATCAAGATAAACTCATTGTGGTATCTCAATCCAGAAGCCCAGTGCCCATTGCCTTGTCGATTGAAGAGGGAAGTACTTTTCCAGTGATGCTGACAGCCTCTGGCAAAGTCTTACTGGCTTATATGGAGGAAAATGAAAGGCTGGAACTGCTTAAAAGAAATACACTCTTTAAGGAATACCCGCTACGCAAACAACAAAAATTTATTGCCTCATTGCAGGAGATTAAAGCAGACGGGCATTATATAACCGGAAGTGATCTGGCCAAAGGAATCATGGATGTGACTGTGCCAGTCATGAACGCAGATCGGGCCATAGCCTGTCTGACTATAGCCATTCTGTCCGTGCAGCTCAAAGAGGAGGTAAGCTTGGAGGAAATAGCTGTCAAGGCAAAAGAAACAGCCCGCCGTATTTCAGTGAATCTGGGGCTAGACGCCTAAAAAATGACTGGTGTTGTTCATTTAGTGTGACATGCTCCGGCTATGGATAGATCAAGAATGGGCTTTTCTGGGCTGACAGGTCGGGAACCTGCCCATCTTTTGGTGCATATCATGACCTGGATTTTTATGTTGCAAAATGAAATATTAGCCGAAGGCTTAAAAATAATGCCCGACTTCAGTATTCATCCAGCGGTAAAAAAAATAATATGTGGAGACGTTTTTATTGAAAGCGTATGTGAGGCCTGATCAACTACATGGGTGAGTGTAAATTGAAGATTAATCTTCAATTAGTTACTTTAAGGTTTGGTACGATTTTTTCAATATTTAAATAAGAAAAATATTGAGGATTAATTTTCAATAACCTGGCCTCTATTTTGTTTTCTTCCACTTTATCCCCATTCCCAATTGCCTTTTTTCTTTCTTCCAATAACTCGTCTATGGCAATACTTGCAAAAGGTGAAGTTTCGCCGAATACTTCTGTGCTTAAAATCTCATCTATCGGTTTGTTAGAATATAAATTTGTTTCGTCAGAAATTATTGAATGATCCGCTTGTGGTTTACAAACATAAACTTTGGCTCCTTCAACAGATCCTACAATAAAAGGCGAATGGGTAGCAACAACTATTTGTAAATTTGGAAACATTCCTAAGATAGAGTTTAAAAAGGTTTTTTGCCATTTTGGATGTAAATGGTTTTCTGCTTCATCAATAAATACCAAGCCTGGTGTATTGCAAAGGTCTTCGATAGGTAAATTGTTTAATTTATAAACTGAATACATTTGACCTAAAATAGATATTAAACGTTGAATCAGGTACAAATTACCGCTGCTTAATTTTTCTAAAGTTACATCGAAGCCATTTTGTCTAATCAAAGGTAATAAATTGGTTCTCTCGACGTGAACAAATTCACCATTATAAAGACTGATTTTAAAGATCTTTTTTAACTGATCAAAGATAAATTCTCCTTCTTTTCTTTCATTAGTTTTGTCCGAAGACTTATAGTAATCAAAATAAGTTACAATTTTAGTCGTTTCAGAATTTTTTTGAATACCGCTTAAGCTTCCTATCAAATATTGCTCAGGTTTAATGAAATCCAGACTTGAGATATGAAAAGGCTTATGGTCATTTTGTGAAGTCCAATAATTTGTAATCCATAAATTTCCTTTTGATTTGTTTACATCTATTAATGCTTCATAAATATCACGAAAAGGTTTGTCGTCCTTGGTTACGTCAAAAATTTCATCAACAGAATTAGTTCTTTTTGCTGCGTTTAACGTAATGTCTTGATTGTTAAAATTTAAATTCAATTTTAGATAAAAATCGTCATTTCTTCCGATCGCACGAATGTCTGCGCCATGATGATATAGCAATAATTTTCTTAGGGCATCCAGGATGATTGTTTTTCCCGTTCCATTTTCGCCAGTTAAAATGGTTACCTGGCTTTTTGAATTTTCAAAAGTTGCAAATTCAATTTCATCGTCTAGAAATGGCCCGATATTTTTAAGGTGTAATTTTTGTAATTTCATTTTAGAAGTTTTTACCTTAGGCTTAAAGCGAAAAGTAAATAGTATAAATATAACGCCATTATATTATCAATTATTGAAATAATAATTATATATAATTTTGCAAATCCAATTTAATATTTGAATCGGCATATTTTTCTTTCAATATCTTAACGATTTCTTTCATCTTATTTAGACCAACAACGCGAGAGGAAAATAGGTCAATATCTTCTGAAATTCTATAGTTGTATTAAATGGCGAGATTTGTGCCTCCGCCCAAATAAAAGTCTGAGAGAAGCGGCTCTCTCATTAATTCCTTAATAGTTTCAAGTAAAATTTTAGAGACGCTAATATTCAAGATAGGAAATTTAAAGATTCGGAATATAATTTTTAAAGGAATTTGGATCCATTCCGTATCTTTTGGCAATAAATCTGATGGCCTCATTCCCTCGAATTGATCTGCTTGACTTCGCAATTTTCTTAATATCCTTAATTTGATATAACTTTTCAAGCCGTTCCAAATATACTGGATTTTCCATATTTCTAGACAATACCCGGTCAATTATAAAAGCTTTATCTGCTTTTTTGGAAAGCTTATCCATATCTACATCCCAAAAGATTGCCTTCCTGAAATTTGCCCTAAGGACGTTTTTTCTGGGTACAATTGATTTATGATGTAAGACATTATTGCGCATAATTTTTCCAAGGTTAAGTAATACAAAGATAAGGAAAATTTGATTATCTGAAATTCCGCAAAATTGCTTAAATATTATGTATAATTTGGAGAGGAATTATAAATATTGATATTATTAATAGTTTAGTGGTTATAGCCGTTTCTTAATATATTATATTACTTCTTTCGCTCGTTCAGATAATTGATCACGTCTTTTTGCCTGATGGCGGGCAGAATGGTGAGTTTTTTAATTTGGCCACCTTTCAGCCAGGCTTCAACCGTGGTGTTATGGGGTGCATGTAACTTAAAATGCACATCCACGTTTTGGGGCCAGCCGGGAAATAGTAAAATGCTATCCCCTGCGTTTTGCAGGAGCATTTCCTGCAGCCCGATCATAGCTGAACCGCCCCAGTTATGATCCGGGACCCAATCAAAGCCCGGCCCCCAGAAGGCAGGGAAGCGTCTGGGGCCATTTTTTAATTTTTCGCTGGTCAGCTTAAAGGCCGCTGCATTAAGCCCCAGTCTGGCCGCAAATATATTATCCTGTTTCCAGCCAATATAACTTCTGTTTTTAATCACATTGGTATCCAAATTCCAGGTATTCAGCCCGGTTTTTAGATCCGGTTTGCCCATGCCATATATTCCCCAGGGAAAGACAGGATAAAGCTGTGGGGATTCCTGATTATTGATTCTAGCCCAGGTAACAGCGGGCGCAATAACTTTTTGCCCATTAATCTCCCCTAAAGGTATGGGTGGAATCCTTTTTGAAAATGCGATAAAATATTTTCTGTCAGTGCTGTCCAGCAATGCCTCTGGCAGTAATAATAGGTGCTTAGTAACGGTTTTTAAGGCAGCGATGGTCGAGCTTGCATTATAGGCCAACTTATAAGTTTCAGCTGCTGAGCCAGGATATAGGATCAAATGGCCACGGCTGTCAAGTATCCGGGCGCCTCTTTTTTGGGCCAGGTATTGATAATGCGCATCAAAGAATCTGAGACAGCTTTTGATGAGTGGTAAATAGGTAGAAATATCTGAACCATTGTAAAGCCTGCTTTTAAGGATCATATCACAAAACTCCAATACCGTATCCCATTCATATTCCAGCCAGGCATTATACTGCATGCCAGGGTCAAATCCAGCTGGTCTTTTCCAGCCGTATTCACTGGGATTTGGCAGTCCATAATTTTCTAGTTGTTCCGTAAAAGCGGCACCTTTGTGGTGCCAATAAGTAAGGGATCTTAATTCTGCTGTTTTTAAAAGTCGGTTGTAGAAGTCAAAACTTGCTTGCATCATATCGAAGTCACCACTAGCAAGCATAGGATAATAAACCAGCCGTTGGTTTTGTTGGGTAAAGGTGCCACCACCCCAATTACGAAAATCCGGTGTATACGGATAAGTACTATCCACCAATACCGGATCGTAGGTGAATAGGCCTCCATTGAACTTAGTTGGGAACTTTCCATAAGCATTACAGCCCAGCATATAGCGAAATAGCTGGTAGTTTCTGCCCATCTGGAAGTAAGTTGTTTGGAGGCTGTCGTTATCTAAATCACGGCTATAATTTGGTTGGATATCAATAAAACTGCGCTTCCAAAAATCCCGCCACCAGTTTTTGGTACGCAGCCAATCCTGGCTGGTTTGTGCTCCAGTTCTTCTTGCCTGCCATAAGCCGTCCATCCATGCATGTTGGTCAGCTGTCTGCGCACAGCTAAGGACAATGCTAAAAGAAAGCGCGCTGACGGGATGGATCGTTTTGAGCATAAAGCCCGTAAAATCTGTATTTAGGTATTTGCCTTTGAGGGTGCCTGCAGGCCTTAGAGAAGACCCACATAACAGCCCCCTGAAATTCTGTTTTTAAGTGGATTATACAGCTTATTTTTTACGCTGTCCAGACCTTGCTGATGGACAGCCACATCAAATATTGTTTCAGCTGGATTGGCATGAAAGAATTGCACATAACCACCGTCTTTTTTGTGACTCCCCGAACTAATATGATCCTTTTTTACCTGAATCACGCCCTGGGGACCAAATTTGTAGGAATTCTGATTATTCTCCTTGCCTTTGACGACGTGGTCTTTATCTCGCCAGCTTTCATAAGTGATCACAGCGCTTATTTTCTTTCCTTTGCCATCCGCATAGCTTAATTCCCCGTGGATAATCGGATGGTAAACATCTACCCAGAGGTGAAGGTTAACGGGGCGTTTGTTTATTTGCCCCTTGATATAGACGCTGCCATCCGCAAGTTGTAAGGTTTGAGAGAAGCTGGAACTGGTAAATGGGTTGGGTGTAAGATGAATACGCACCCTGCCCAATTTTAAAAGGGTATTATTTTGATCAAACGCATCGCTTTTGGCCATGTAAAACAAGACATCGCCATTTTCCGTCCAGACATTAAGGCCGATATCTCCTCCGCCCATAGGCATTGAACCTGAGGCATCTTTACTGAACGTATGCCAGGTGATATTGTCTTTCTGGACAGTAAAACCGGTAAGCTGCCCGTGAAGTGCCGTACAGCTAATGCATAGTACGAACGCGTATCCAATGAAGGATACGGCCTTCATCCGGCTGATAATTTTGCTACAGAATATATATAATGTGGACTTCATGGGTACTACGAAAATACAATTAGACGAGCATTTAACCGCAAGGGGAGTCGAACGGGGCATAATCGAAGCCTAAAATGGGACAAAATGTATAAGGCCCATGCAAAGAAATGCCTAAATTAACAGTCAATCAAAGTGACTTGCTTCACCTTGGACATGGGGCAGTGAACATTCAAAGAATTAGTCAATGAATAGGTTAATGGGTACTTCGTCAGATAGTCAGACAGTCAGTCAGTAAAGTTAACCAATCTGGTTATTTGATTGCTATTTTGGGTTATGAGATCTGGCAACTTCCTGCATTGACGGAACTGGCCAGGATTTATTTGACTTTTTTTAATTGAGTTATAAAAATAATACCGAACTTCATATCAACCTTTAAAACAACACCCAAGTACAACATGAAAAACAAAACTAGTTGGTGGAGGCAGCCCCGTATACTGCTATGCAGTTTACTTTGGATCGCCCTCTCACAAGTACATGCACAGCCGCCGCAAACGCAACAGTTTGAACAAGCGCAAGGGCAGGAGCAAAGTCGTTTCTGGCGCTTACTGGGCCGCTCTCATGATCAGCGTGATGCTAGTTATATCAAAACCTACGACCGGGATATTACCGGCAGGATTTATTACACCCGGGAAAATACAGGACTGAGTCTTCGGGCTCCCGATCAACCATCCTTTGATTACAAACCCAATAACTCAAAAGGGCTAGGTTTAGGTTTAAGTTACCGGTATCTCACGCTCAACGCCTCATTTAAACTCCTGGGGACAGATAAGGATAAGGGCAAAACGCATTCTCTTTCACTGCAGACCTCACTTTATAAGGAGCAGTGGGTGTATGATTTTGTTTATCAGCATTTTAAAGGGATGTATTTGTCTCCCAAAGACGTTTTGTCCTCAGTTGGTAATAATTATTATTTGCGCCCCGATGTCAAATCTACGTTAGTGGGCGGGGATTTCTGGCGGATATTAAATTCTGACAGATTTTCCTACAGGTCTGTAATGACCCAAAATGAGTGGCAGGTAAAATCCGCCGGAACCTTACTATTAGGCGGGGAGCTCTATTATGGCAATTCAAAAGCAGACAGCGCCCTCGTACCAGCCGCTATCTCCCAAAACTATCCGCAAGCCGGGGTAGATAATATCCGGTTTTTCCGCATTGGTGCTGGCATTGGTTATGCCTATACTTATGTATTCAAAAAGAACTTTTTTGTGTCGGGAGGCCTTACAACAATTTTGGATTACGCAACCACCAGGGAGTACCAGGGGGCGATTTTGACGGGAAAAACGCCGTTTCTCCTAATTTGAGTTACCGGATCAGCATTGGGTATAATAGCAGGCGCACCAATATCAATGCCTCCTTATTCAATAATAGCGTGCCTGCCCATAGTGCGCTGTCGGCAAAAAACTATAACCTGTTTAGTCAGCAGTTTAGAATCACCCTTGCCAGAAGATTGAGTGTGGGGCATAAAGTGAGAACCAGGATATTAAATCCCGTAGATAAGCAAATGGACAGAGTAGAAGATAAAGTAAAACAGCTCCAGGGTAAGTAATTTTCGGGGATCAGGAAAAAATACCATGCCCCAATCAAATCGATCTTGGTATGAACTGATTATAACTTAGTTATGTTGCAATTAGATATAATGTCTTAACATTTGGCCGTTATCACTTTAGCTTTCAGGCTGCGCTGCCTCATTTGGATGAGTCCCAGGGTAAGCGCTATGCCTATCAGTACCATCAGTATCCCAATCAGGATGGGGGAACTGTAGCCAAAGCCAGCCGCAATAGGCAAGCCGCCGGCAAAGGCGCCTATGGCATTGCCAATATTAAAGGCTGCCTGAGTGGCAGAGGCCCCAAGGATTTCTGCATCCGAGGCAATCCGGATCATTAATATCTGAATGGGAGCGATCAAGGCAAAAGAGGCAGCACCCGTTAGGAAAGTGCCTACTATGGTCATGAGTTGATTATCTGCAAAAAAGTAATCCAGTAATAAACTGGTAGCTACTGCTACAAGACTGATAAGTAGTGCATTTTCCGGTGCTAACTTGTCTGCTAGTTTACCGCCCAGGATATTGCCGACAAACATACCGATGCCGGCCACGATCATTACATAGGGTACAGCTGAGGCGTTAAAATGGGTAATACCTGTCAGCATGGGGCGATATAACTGATCCAGGCAAATAATCCGCCAGTACCTATGGCCGTAATTAAGATCATTAACCAGACCATCGGACGTTTAAAAATGCCGAGTTCTTTTTGGATAGATCCAGATGGGTTGGCCGGTAACGCGGGCAATACTTTGGCAATAAAAATAACCGTGAGCAAGCCCAGTACAGCAATAATAGCAAAAACATAGCGCCAGCTATAATGCAGTCCGATATAGGTTCCCAAAGGGACCATCGCAATGTTGGCAATAGTCAATCCTGCGAACATAATGGACATGGCGGCTGCCTCTTTGCCCTTGGTTGCCAGTCTGGCTGCTACCACAGAGCCCACTCCAAAGAATGCGCCATGTGGCAAGCCACTCATCAGCCGGGTAAAAACCATCATGGTATGTCCGGTTGACAGGGCGGTGAGGCCGTTAAACAAGGTAAATATTGACATCAGGATCAAAAGCAACTTTTTAGGAGGTAGCTTTGAACAGGTGATCGCAAATAACGGTGCACCAATAACGACGCCCAGCGCGTAGGAGGCAATAAAATGCCCTGCCTCGGGAATCGTAATGGCAAAATCTTTGGCTACCTGGGGCAAAATCCCCATCATAACAAATTCAGTGGTTCCAATGCTGAGCCCACCAAGTGTCAGGGTTAATAGTTTTTTATTTTCCATATGAAAATATTCAAAATTGCAGAATGTGCCAGGTAATAAATAAAGCTTGTCCTACTGACACCTCCTGAGTTTGCAAAGGTACAACAGCTGTATTGTTGTAACAGTTGTAAGTATCACACAGAATTGTAAAACGTGCAGTAAAGCAAATTGATTTTAGTTGTTTTAGCCCATGGAAATCTAAAAATATAACTGTAATTGTCTGATTTTTATTAAATTGCAACAAATGTAAAAAAGGTTTTCACAAGGGGCTAATTAGCTGTTAAAGTGCATGTTAGATCCCGGTTTTGAACAGAATAAATATATTTAAAACAACAATTTATGGCAGCAATTACTTCAGCCCTGTTAGCTTATGGCATGTCAGGGAAAATATTCCACGCCCCGTTTTTGGCGGCTCATGAAGGTTTTAGCTTATCAGCCGTGTTAGAACGCCATGAGCAAAAGGCAGAAAAGGACTATCCAGGTATTAAAAGCTATAATAATATAGAAGCATTATTGGCGGATCCTTCCATTGAGTTAGTGGTGGTGAATACCCCCAATAATTTGCATTATGAGCACACAAAGGCCGTTCTTGAAGCGGGAAAGCATGCGTTGGTTGAAAAACCTATTTGTGCAAAACCAGAAGAGCTGGAAGTCTTATTTTCCCTGGCAGATAAAATGGGTGTGCAAATTCTGTTTTATCAGAACAGGCGTTGGGACAGTGATTTTTGTAATTTAAAAATGGCACTTAAAAAAAATGATTTTGGACATATCCATGAAGCGCATTTCAGGTTTGACCGCTATAACCTAAGCCTTAGCCCCAAAAAGTTTAAAGAAACGCCTATTGATGCCAGCGGTATCCAATATGATTTGATTCCCCATGTGTTAGATCAGGCAATTGCCTTATTTGGTGCGCCCGAGAAATTTTATAAAAGGCTTTGCAAGTTAAGACCAGAAAGCCAGGTGGATGATTTTTGCAGTCTACAACTCAGCTATCCGAATAATCAGGAAGTTTATGTGGTGGCAAGCCTGGTTACCGCTGCAATCATGCCTGCATTTAGGATCCATGGTCAAAACGGAAGTTATGAAAAGATGCGCAGCGATGTGCAGGAAGATCAGCTTAAAGCAGGATGGAAGCCCACGAATCCTGAATTTGGTAAACCACCTGAAGGGACAGTGGGGACCTTCGTTACCCGAAAAGAACAGCATATTTTTAGTATACATATGATAGAAAACCCATCCAACTACCTGAAACTCTTTGATGCAGTATATCAAACAATTCGGGAAGGTCAAGACTATCCGGTTACCCGGGAACAAATAATGACGCAAATTAAAATATTGGCTGCACCAGCAAATTAAGCCTGTTTCTACGATTATAATGCCCGTAATTTTAAAGCGGGGAGTGCCAGTAATATTTATTATTTTTGAAGGGATGCCTTTTTTGCAATTAAAGAATTGATTGAACTGTGAACATTTTTGATATTATAGAAATTGATCCGTATTCGGCAACGCCCAAATATACCCAACTGGCCAGTAGTATTTTATCGGCTGTAGAGTCGGGGCAGTTGCAAAAAGAAGATGTATTGCCTTCCATCAATGAACTTAGCGCCTCTCTGGAAATCTCACGTGATACGGCAGAAAAAGGCTACCGACATTTGAAAAAATTAGGGGTTTTGGATTCTGTGCCGGGTAAGGGCTATTTTATTACCTCAAAGGTTCAAAAAAAGCGGCATAAAATACTACTGTTATTCAATAAGTTGAGTGCGCATAAAAAAATCATCTATGACGCCTTTGTGGCTGCGTTGGACCCAGAATCTCAGATCGATTTTTATATTTACAACAATGACTTTAACCTTTTCAAAAAAATCCTGATTGAAAGATTGGACCAATATTCCCATTATGTGCTGATTACACACTTTCTGGAAGGGGCTCCTCCGGTCAGAGATTTGATTGATCAGATTCCTAAAGACAAACTGATCTTGTTAGATAAAAAAATGTCTTTTATGGAACCTGATATGGGCTATAGCGCCGTTTATGAAAGCTTTGAGGAAGATATTTACGGTGCCTTGCAAGCGGCCAACGATCGTTTACGACATTATCAGCGGTTGGTGTTGATCTTTCCGGATAAAAGCTACTATCCCAGAGAGATTATCGGTGGGTTCAGAAAATTCTGTGAAGAAATGCTTTTTGATCATGCCATTGTTCCGGATATTCAGTCTGTTCAGATTACAGCCGGGATGTCTTTATTACGGTGATGGAAGATGATCTGGTAAGGCTCATTGAAATTATTCAGGATCGTCAGTTGATAACAGGTAAAGATATTGGTGTGATCTCTTACAATGAAACGCCCATAAAACGCATTATCTTGAGTGGGATAACAACTATTTCTACTGATTTTATTGCAATGGGCCGGGAAGCAGCAGCATTGATATCAAAGGGAGAAAAAGCGCTGATGCCTATCCCCTTTAAGATCCATTTAAGGGATTCATTGTAAGGTAATTGAATAGCAGGGATAAGCTTTCCCTTTATTACAAAAAAATGTATCTTTTTGGCGCTGAATGTTTCATTTGCAAGGTGCCTGGCACATTTCTTTTTTAAAAGTGTAAGAGATTAAAAACCCATCGGGGCAGCTAACATATGCATAAATATATAGATAAATATAGGGACAATTATTTTTTACGCAAACGCTTAAGAATATTCTTAGTGCCAGATGTCGTATTAGTCCTATTTTATTTGTTGTTAAGTTTATCCGGTTGTAATTCGCACGATTTTGGCCATAGCATCGGAACAGAAAAAATCAGTTTTAATCAACGGTGGACTTTTCACAAAGGGCCACTTGACAGTACCCAGGTGTTTGTCGGGGGAGAATTGCCATTGAACGGACTTATTGATACAGCCAGGTGGTATAATATAATGCTGCCCCATGACTGGAGTATCTTTGGCGCCTTTTCTAAAACCAATGCCCGAAAAAACAACGGCCATGCATTACCTACTGGGATTGGCTGGTATCGTAAGACATTTAGTTTACCCAGCGCTGACAGATACAAGCATATTTTTATTGCATTTGATGGCGTATACAGAAATTGCACCGTCTGGATCAATGGCCATAAACTGGGTGACCAGCTGACAGGAGACGTGGCCTTTAGCTATAATCTTTCCAAATACCTGCATTTTGATGACCGCTCCAACATCTTGGTTGTCCGGGTGGATAATAGTCAAAAGCCAGATGCCGCCTGGTATACTGGCTCTGGTATTAACCGCAATGTTTGGTTGATTAAAAAAATGCCTATAACCATAGATGAACAGCAGAGTAACTATGATGCCCGGATCAAAATGCCCCACCTGAATGATGCTATACCTTCCAGACGAATGGAAAATGCAGTGGCAGAAATTACCCAGGATCTGGTAATTGATAATATGGGTATGCCCGCTATTAAAAAGGTGAAGGATGAATACGAGCAAAAAGAATTGAAGGCGCAGCAGCACCTTCTGGATATGCGTATCCAGATAAAAACCACGATTTATGATGAGAATAACTTTCAGGTAGCGCAAAAAACAGGATCCGTAAAACCTACACCCGGAAGACAGCATATTCGGTGGAATCTTTCGGTAAAAAATATAAAGCCCTGGTCGCCAGAAGACCCCTATGTCTATACCTGGGAAGTAGAACTCAGGCAAGGCAGTCATATTATCGACAGGATCAGAAAGCCGCTTGGCTTTCGCGATATACGCTTTGATTCTGCAAAAGGCTTTTTTTTAAACGGGGTACCTGCCAAAATAAAAGGTGTTTGTATGAGCAGCGATTGGGGGGCGATGGGAACTGCTTATAATTACAGTGCAATGACCCGGCAATTAAAGATCTTAAAGGATATGGGCTGTAATGCGATCAGGACCATTCATCAGCCTCCTGCGCCAGAAATGCTGTCCTTATGTGATTCCATGGGTTTTTTAGTAATGGATGAGGTGTTTGATAATTGGCACACCTTATCTGAGGCGGTTAAAAAGGATTCTAATGCCACCAGGCTTTATCAGCAGCAACTCGCTGATTTTATCAAAAGGGATCGTTATCACCCAAGCGTTATCCTCTGGTCGTTAGGTAATACCGGAGCGCTGGGGGCAACGCCACTGGGGGTAAAGATGGCCACCGAAATGACCCAGATTATCAGAGGGCTGGATAGTACCCGGGCCATAACAGCCGCTATGAATGAGTTGGATCCAAAGCTAAATAAAATTGCCAGCTCTGGATTACTGGATGTATTGGGCTTTAATTTCCATGACGAACTTTATGACTCTTTGCCGCATTATTATCCGGGAAAGGCTTTTATAGCCACAGGGACAGCTGCCGCGTTGGAAAGCAGAGGCGTTTATCCAAAGCATTTACCAGATTCCATCGCCTATCTGCCTAGTGCAGGTAAAGATGGTTTGGCGGATACTGTAGGGACTAATTGGGCGGTTAGTGCTTATGATAAATATGCCGCCCCCGGCGGCAATACCCATGAAAGGGCATTATTAGCTATTAAAAATAAAGATTTTATTTCGGGATGTTTTGTCTGGACGGGTTTTGATTTTCTGGGCGGTAATTTACCGTATCCCTTTCCTGCCAGAAGTTCCTATACAGGTATTGTGGATTTATCTGGTTTGCATAAGGACGTCTATTTTATGTATCAAAGCGAATGGGCCAGTAAACCAATGCTCCACGTATTTCCCGGGTGGAACTGGAATGCAGCAGATACTGTCAGCGTCTGGGCTTATTATAGCCAGGCAGATAGCGTCGAATTATTGTTAAACGGCCACTCACTTGGTAAAAGAAGTAAAGGGGATGGCAAATCAGGAGATACGCCGCTTCATGTTAGCTGGCGGGTACCTTATAAAGCCGGTAAACTTGAAGTTATTGCCAAAAAAGATGGTGTCACCGTGCTCACCCAAGAAGTTAAGACAGCGGGACCGGCCGTCAGGCTGGCCGCTAGTGTTGACCAGGCCTTTTTTAGGGGCATTATTGGTGATCTCATATTTGTTACGGTTCGCCTGACAGATGAAAAGGGTGTTTTGGTTACAAATGATGACAGAGAGATAACGTTCTCCATCAAAGGACCGGCAACGCTTGTCGGACTCAGTAACGGATATCAGGCAGGTAGTCGTTCCCTGAAAGGAAAAACCTTAAGCACCTGGAAAGGAAAAGTAGTCGCTATAATTGAACCTAAGGTCAGTAAAGGCCATATTGAACTCGATATGCAGGGGGAAGGCATGGAAATCGTTAGAGAGAATATCCTGGTCGGTGAGTAATAGTCTTAGGGGAAGATTCCAGGCCTCAGGGACCTTCCGATCCAGCAAATGGCCTGTCTTTTGATAAGCCTTAGCTAAATGGAAGGAACGTAATAATAAGACATGTATACAAAATAATGATCTATGGACAATACAGCAGCGCAACTGAGCAAGTTTATGTTAAATGCCTATCTGGGTAAAAACTGGGTAGAAATAGACTTTAAAAGTGTATTGGCAGATATTACACTGGCAGAAGCTAATACTAAAATACCGCCACTAAATACCATTGCAGCCATTGTGTATCACCTGGATTATTATGTAACGATTGTGCTAAAACGTTTAAAGGGGACATGCTGCGCTCCAATGCAGATAATGGATTTGATATCCAAACGCTGTCCTCTGTGCAGGCATGGCGCGATCTCCAGGAAGGATTTTATATGCGTGCGGAGCGGTTTGCCGCATTTGTTGGCCTGCTGGATGAAAAGCGGCTTACTGAAGATTTTTTGGATCAGACCTATGGTCAGAATATATACAATATTCAAGGGATCATTGAACATGCCTATTATCATTTAGGTCAGATTGTATTGCTAAAAAAAATGATTAGAAGCGGACTTTACCACTAATAAAGATTGAGTGTTTACCAGAAACAGCATTCTAGAGAAGAATGTGGAAGACGCTGCATGCAAAATTTGCAGAACACGTTAAATAATATATATATTTTTGTTTAATTTATTTGTTAATAGTTATATGAAATAAGCATTTTACAGCAAAAAGGATTTTTCTCCTGATAGATTTGGTGGGGATTTTGGGCGGACCATGTATTTTCTTTTCTAAAAATAATTAATTCATATGAAGGATTTTACTAATGCAAAAAATAATTATTAAAAATACTTTTCTTAAATAGTGTTAAAATTTAACCTATATATCCTATCTTTATTGTTCTCTTAACACTTAAGAGTGGTTTGTTGTTGCATTTGGAATTCTATTTCTTCACAATTATTATTTGACCCTATGAATCGTAAATGTTGTTTGACAAAAATGAGATCGCTTCTGCCGTTGGTATGCTTGTTTATGCTGATTGGAACAGTTAAAGCGCAAAATCGAAAGGAAATTAAGGGGGTTGTTCAGGACGGGAGCACCCAGGCTCCTATTGCCAGTGCATCCGTCAGGGTAAACGGGACTAAAGTAGGCACCCTGACTGACCAGACTGGTCATTTCTCACTGGAAATCCCGGATACGACTACTCAGCTTACTGTTAGTTATGTTGGTTTTGAGGTGCAGGACTTCCCTTTGGCTGGCCAGTCGCTGACAAACCTGGTTATTCAGCTGAAAGCGGCGGATAAATCCTTACAGGATATCGTCGTGGTAGGTTACGGTACACAGAAAAAGACGACCATATCCGGAGCGGTGGCTGCCGTACAGGGGGAGGAGCTGGAAAAAGCACCTGTGACCAATCTGTCGAATTCGCTGGCTGGCAGGCTGCCGGGTGTAACGGCTATCCAGTCCAGTGGAGAACCTGGCTATGACGGTTCCTCTATTCGTATCAGGGGTACCAACTCGCTGGGTAATAGCGATGCTTTAATTGTCATTGATGGCGTACCCAACAGGGCCGGCGGACTGGAAAGATTGAACCCGGCTGACATTGAAAGTGTTTCAGTATTGAAAGACGCCTCTGCAGCCATCTATGGCTCAAGAGCGGGTAATGGTGTAATACTTATTACCACCAAACAGGGTAAATCCGGCAAACCCAGATTGTCCTATGATTTTAGTTACGGACTTCAACGGCCCACCAGAACGCCTTAAATGTCTGATGCCGTTGAGTATGCTAAAATCAGAAATGAACTTAAAATCTACGACAATGTACCAACAGCAGAGTGGGATGCAGCTACCCAGGCATTTGCCACAGATGGCGTTTATTCCACGAAGGCTGGTACAACGGTAGGCGCTGATTTTTCAGCGGATGATATTAAAAAATATGCAGATGGTTCTGACCCGTTGCATTATCCCAATACGGATTGGTTTGGGACCACACTTAAAAACTGGTCTCCTCAACAAAGGCATAATGTCCAGTTAAGCGGAGGAACCGATAAGATTCACTTCCTGGCCTCTTTGGGCTATCTGGATCAGGATGCTTATTATAAGAATTCTGCTACCGGATATCAACAGTATGATATGCGGATCAATCTGGAAGCCAATATTAATAAATATGTGAAAGCCACTTTAGGCGTAACGGCCAGAGAAGAATACCGGCATTTTCCAACCCTTGGAGCCGGAGATATCTTCAGGATGCTTATGCGTGGAAAACCCACTGAAATTGAAGTATGGCCCAATGGACAACCCGGTCCTGATATTGAATACGGCCAGAATCCCTATGTAATTACGACCAATCTGACAGGTTACGATAGAGATAAACGAGATTATTTTCAGACCAATGGTAAAATAGAAATTAAAATTCCTGGCGTAGAAGGTCTTAAATTATCTGGTATCGCTTCTATCGACAAAATGTCGGGAAGAAGAAAACTCTGGCAGATACCCTGGACATTATATTTCTGGGAAAGCGGCGAATATTTAGAAGACGGCGTTACCCCGGATCTGACCGGGCATGTAAGGTCGCCCTATACGGATCCCAGGCTTAAACAATGGGCAGCCAGCCAATTGGCCGTAAATCTAACGGGCCTGTTGGATTATCAGCACACTTTTGGCGGTGCGCATGAAGTAACTTTTCTAGCTGGTGTTAGTCGGGAAAAAGTAGATAATGATGACTTTTATGCCTATCGCAGGTATTTTATCTCTTCTTATCTTGATCAGTTTAATGCAGGCGGTACCCAGGAAGAAGACCTGGGTAATGACGGACCTACCGGCAATCCTTATGGGCTATACCAAAGAGCAAGACTGAGCTATTTTGGCAGAGTAGGTTATAATTACAAAGAGCGTTATATGGCAGAATTTTTATGGCGTTCAGATGGGTCTTATATCTTTCCGCCCAATAAGCGTTTTGGCTTCTTCCCTGGTGTAAGTTTAGCCTGGCGTATATCTGAGGAAAACTTCTGGAAAAACAACCTGTCCTTTATTAATGACTTTAAAATCCGTGGTTCCTGGGGAAAATGGGGGCTGAGGCCTATGTACCCGGAACCAGCGATCTGGCTGAATACCAGTACCTGGCCAATATGGGATTTGGAAGTTATATCTTAGGTGGGGCAGAGATAAAGTCACTATATGAAAAGAATGTAAATAACCCAGACTTTACCTGGGAAACGGCCAATAACACTGATATCGGTTTTGATGCAAGTTTGCTCAATAATCATATCAGTGTAACCTTTGATTATTTCTATAACAAAAGGACCAATATTTTGATTACGCGTGGTAATTCCATTCCCGAAAGTTCTGGCATTACCGATAAACTGCCACCGGTAAATTTAGGTAAGGTGGATAATAAAGGTTGGGAGTTTAAAGTAGGCTATAATGGAAATGCAGGTGATGTACATTACACAATGTTAGCGTAAATGGTGGCTATGCTAAAAACAAGATTGTTTTTTGGGATGAAACCCCCGGTGCGCCCGATTATCAAAAATCTACAGGTGCGCCCGTCAATAGCTTTTTAGTGTATGAATATGACGGGGTCTTTGCCAGTCAAGCTGAGGTGGATGCCAATAAAATCGACTATAGTGATATAACCGGCCAGATCCGGCCAGGTGATATGAAATTTAAAGATATCAATGGCGATGGGAAGATTACCGGAGATGATCAGGTAAGAATGGATAAGACCAATTCGCCTTCTTTTACAACAGGATTTAATCTGAACCTGGATTATAAAGGATTTGATTTTTCTGTCTTATTCCAAGGTGCATTTGGTGGTCTTCAATATATCGGTCTGACAGAATCCGGGGATATCGGCAACTTCACCAAATGGTCTTACGATCATCAATGGACGGTGGATAATCAAAGTTCAACCGATCCAAGACTAGCCAATCGTAACAATACTTATTATGCAGATATGGCTGTTGCCGGCAATAACACCTATTGGCTGCGTAGCAATAATTATGTAAGACTCAAAAATATGGAACTTGGTTATACCCTGCCAGCAGACCTTTTAACCAAGGCAGGTATTTCCAGACTTAGGTTCTTTGTCAATGCTTTGAACCTGATTACCTGGGATAAAATCAAGATTTGGGATCCGGAATCCACTTCGACCAATGGGCAGTATTACCCACAGGCAAAGATTATCAATTTTGGGCTGAGTGTTCAGTTCTAATGGTTTGAGATTCATAAATGCAATGCAGTACTTTAAAAATCAATATTATGAAAAAGTTATTTAAATATATTCTCCCTTTTGTGATGGCTGGTGGGCTGTTGAGTATAGCCAGCTGTAACAAGGATTTTCTAAACCAGCAACCATTGGATGCTGTTCCTGCAGATCAGGTCTGGAAAGACCCTGCCCTGGCCTCTGCCTTTGTTACAGAAATCTATAATGGACTGGGTAACGGCGGTTTTGATGAGCAGATGCTGGCCTCTTTGTCGGATGAGGCGGTCTTTACGCATACTGGCCGTAATATTAATACCATCAATGAAGGTAGTCTTAGCCCGACGAGTCTTGGATGGGTTTCCGGGACTTATGCCTATGCCAGTATGTATCAGCGTATCCGTGCCTGTAATCTGGCTATAGAGAACCTGGGGAGTCCCACCACTGCTATTACAGATGCAGCTACCAATGCCACGCTTCGTGGACAGGCTTATTTTCTAAGGGCTTATTACTATCATCAATTAGTGCGTTATTATGGTGGCGTGCCGCTTATTACCAAAGATTATGCGCTCAACGATAGTTTTGCCATTGCCCGTAGTAGTTTTGAGGACTGTGTTGATTTTATCGTGAAAGATTGCGACAGTGCAGCTTTATTATTAGAGGATAAGACAATGTCTCCTGGACAAGCTTCTTACATTGCGGCGCTGGCCTTAAAATCAAGAATTCTTTTATATGCGGCCAGTGATTTGCATGTAGCCGCTAATCTTGAGGCGCTGTCTGATTTTGATGATAATGACCCTAATTTTAAAATAGATCAACTAGCTTATACCAGCGGCTCACAAAAGGAGCGTTGGGAAAAAGCAAAAGCGGCTGCCCTGGAAGTTGTAAACAAAGGTGGCGGGGGCTATAAGCTGAATTTGACTAAACCTGTGAGCGCTGCTGAAGGGACTGCGAACTATATCTCTATTGCGATGGGCGGTGGCAGCAAGGCTGCCGGTGTAGATGCTGCTGCGGCTTCAGAATTATTGTTTGCCCGTTATTTTGTGGCTGCCAAGGATGAAGGCGGCGAATATATAGGTAAATATAATGGACCTAATGGTTACCATAACTGGTCTGGGAATACGCCTATTGGATTGCTGGTAGATGATTATGAGATGGCAGACGGCAGTAAATTTGATTGGTCAATAGCCAAAGAAAAAGAGCACCCTTATGACAACCGGGATCCGCGCCTTTATGCAACCATTTTATATGATGGGGCATCTTGGAAACCACGCAGTAAGATCTCAGGGGATGTTGATCCGGCAAATGAAATCCAAACAGGTAGTTACGATTTATTAAACAACAAAGGGGAGAAAATTACGCAAAGCGGACTGGATACCAGAAGTAGTTCAATTGAGGATTGGAATGGTTCCAGAACAGGTTATTATATGCGTAAGTTCATTGATCCGGATCCCAATGTTATTGATGCAAATGACAAGCAGTTTATCCCTTGGCCCTTTTTCAGATATTCGGAAGCGGTGCTGAATTACATTGAATGCTGTCTGGAAACAGGCGATGAAGCTACAGCTACGCTTTGGCTGGACCGTATCCGCTATCGGGCAGGTATGCCTAAGGTTACGGCAACAGGTGTTGATTTAATGAACGAGTATCGTAATGAAAGACGCATCGAATTGGCTTATGAAGAGCATCGCTATCATGATTGCAGAAGGTGGATGATCGCCCCATCTACTCTGGGTAGAAAACTTACTTTTATTAAAATAACAGGAAAGTTTAAATCCGGTAAGACTATGAGTGCGCCTTATCATCACGATGAGAACATTTATGATTATACCTATACACCTTATACTGACAATGGGCATGAAAACAGAACCTGGGTAAATAAAATGTATTTCAGGCCATTTAGCAGAGATGAGGTCAATAAAAATCAGCTCTTGGGTCAAAACCCCGGATATTCTGATTAGCTGAAGGAAACCTGGCAGATTTACAAGTGCGTAACTAAAGTCACTTAACAAAAAGCGGCAGTCAAATTGCAATTGAATAAAAGGCAGTTTGACTGCCTTTTTATTGATTGTAGTCTAAGAGGTCGTCTGGGTAGGGCTTTAGAAGGTTGTCTGAAAGGCGTAAAAAACCTTTTTCAATTGCGGTGAAAAGCTTAATTTTATCAAGAGTGACTGACAAGTAATAACGAATTCAATTCAATGACCACCATGAACCTGAAACTAAGCAGGGTACTACGCAACCCACAAAATTGCCAAAAGACAAAAAGAAATTATCAACTGAGGCGCTGTAACGAGCGCTTAACCTTATTTGTTTTTGTATTGACAACTGCCTTTTGGCTGGGGATAAATCCAATTTCCGGGCTGGCACAGGAAACGCATAATAACTATGTATGGCCAACGGATACGTTGGTGTTACAAAAGCTGCATCACTGGCAGGGGGAGAAATTTGGACTTCTCATGCATTGGGGTACCTATAGTGAATGGGGTATTGTAGAAAGTTGGTCACTCTGTCCTGAGGATGAGGGCTGGACAAAGCGCACCGGTAAATATGCGGATGATTATTTTACCTATAAAAAAGCGTATGAGCATCTGCAAACCACTTTTAATCCGGTTGATTTTAACCCGGATAAATGGGCCAGTGCTGCTAAAGCTGCCGGCATGAAATACGTTGTCTTTACCACCAAGCATCACGACGGATTTTGCATGTTTGATACCAAACAAACGGATTATAAGGTTACTTCTTCAAAGACGCCTTTTTCAAGCAATCCAAAGGCAAATATTGCTAAAGAAGTTTTTAGCAGTTTTAGAAAACAAGGATTTATGATCGGAGCGTACTTTTCAAAACCAGACTGGCACGTACCTTATTATTGGTGGCCTTATTTTCCACCCAAAGACCGCAATGTTAATTATGACCCGGCTAAGTATCCGGATGTATGGAACAAGTTTAAACAGTTCACTTATAACCAGATTCAGGAATTAATGACTGGTTATGGCCAGATGGATATCCTCTGGCTGGATGGAGGCTGGGTTCGGCCTTATAGTGAAAAAGAGCAAAAGGAACAGCATATTTTCAATCAGGATATCGATATGCCCAAAATAGCTGCCATGGCCAGAAAAAATCAGCCAGGCCTGATTGTAGTAGACAGAGCCGTTGGGGGACCCTATGAAAACTACCAGACACCTGAACAGCAGGTGCCTGATAAACCCTTGGACCATCCCTGGGAGAGCTGTATTACCATGGGTAACTCCTGGAGCTATGTACCTGGAGATCATTATAAACCCACCAATACGCTGATTCATCTATTGATCCGTATTGTTTCCAGAGGTGGCAATTTTCTATTAAACATCGGCCCTTCTCCAAAAGGCGACTGGAGTGACACCGCGTACGCCCGTTTAAAAGAAATTGGCAGTTGGATGAAAATTAATAGCAGTGCCATTTATAATTCCAAGCCGATTGCCCCTTATGCTAAGGATAATCTGGTATTTACCCAATCAGAAGATGGAAAGGCAACCTATATCTTTATCCTGACAGATGATAAAAATACGGCTGGCGATCTGACAGTGCCAACTAGTATCCAGCTTCCTGCAGGGCTTTTGTCAGCGAAAAGTAAAATTACAGTTCTGGGCCAGCCTGGCTGGAAAACAAAATTGGATGAAAAAACAGCAAGCCTCCAGATCAAACAAAAAGGAGCCGCTACCATTAAATATGCCCTTGTGTTGAAAGTCTCAAAGCCTTAATTTTAGCCTATAAGAGGGAAGTTGTTTTTTGGGTGATTAATTTATCCATCCGTTGATCTGTCCAGGTGTTCGTTTTTGAGCGAAGTGTTCCAAAAACGAACACCTGGCTTGGTTTGAGAACTGGTGTAATTCATTGATAATTAGGTTGAATCTTGGCTGGCATGTTCTTAGAGGTTGCGCTAAAAAAGTAAAAATGATCCTTTATAATATAAAATCAGCGTGGAGAAGTATTAGAGCTGCCAGATATTACAGTTTACTACATATCATCGGGTTGGGCGTTGCCATCGCTACTGCCGTTTTTATTTTTATTTGGGTAAAATATGAAAGGAGTTTTGATCAGTTTAATCCACATGTCAGTCAGATTTACAGAGTGAATAACGCTTATACTACTTCTGACGGTAATAATACCATCTGGATATCTTCCCCTGCCCCGCTTAGAAAAATTGCTTTGCAAAATAAGCAGGTAGCAGCTTGTGTCAGGATCGGACCAGATTATGGGGCCAGTAAAGTAGTCTATCAGGGTAAGACCATTTATGATATCGGATCAACGACCCGCTTTGTTGACACAGATTTTTTTAGTTTATTCGCGCTGCCTTTATTAAAAGGCGATCCGACTACGGTCCTAGCAAGCAGTAATCAAGTGGTGCTCTCCGCCAGTATGGCGCGAAAGCTATTTGGCAGAGTAGATCCAATAGGCAAAGTCATTACCTTGCATGATAAGGATCATTTTGTTGTTTCCGGGATTGCTAAGGATATGCCTTCCAACAGCTCTTTGCCACATATGGATATCTTTTTGCCTTTGACCTTTATTGCAGGACCTTATCAGCGATCTACAGATAAATCTACCAATAATGCCCAGGCCGTTCATACCATTGATGACGAATACGGCAGTTTTGATTATGGGGTTTATGTACGCATCTTGCCTGGAAGTAATATTAAACAAATTGAGAATCAGATTACCAAGAAGTATTTAGCCCTGGGTGGTCCAGATGTGAGTGGCAATCTGTTTGTTTTACAATCCTTAAAAACCATGCACCTGGTAGATGAATACGGTGGTAAGTCCATGTTGCATTTGGTGGACGCTTTTGGTTGGATTGGCCTACTTATTATACTGATTGCCTGTATCAATTATGTGAACCTCTCTACTGCCAGAGCACTGGTGAGATTAAAGGAAGTGGGCATCAAAAAAATACTGGGTGCAGACAGGAAAGTATTAATGGGACAGTTCTTGATGGAGACTGCTTTGATATTATTTATTGCCATTCTAGCGGCAGCAGTGCTGGTGACTTTATTTATGCCCCTTTATTGCAGGCTCACAGGACATGTGTTTTCCTGGAATCTGTTAGGTGCTTCTTTTATGACAAAGGTTGTTTTGGTGTTGTTGGGCGCTTATTTGGCCTCTGGCGTTTATCCGGCGCTTTTACTTTCTAATTTTCGACCGCTAGCATTTATGAGTGGACAGCAAAGCAAGGGCAGGCCTGCTAAGTTTATCTCCAGACGTGTGCTGGTTGTTATTCAATTTGCCATTTCTGTGGTCATCGTTTTGGTGCTGCCATTATGATCAGGCAAATGCACTATATTAAAACAAAGGATGTCGGTTATAACCGCTCGCTGGTCTTTACCGTGCAAATGCCTGCCGCCATGGAAAACCACAGTGATGCGGTCATTGCAGCTTTACAACAAAATAGTGCTATTGCAGCGGTCAGTACTGCAAATCAAAATATCAATGAAGTAACCAGAAGCAGTGGCGGGTTTGGGATACCGGGCAGATCAGATATTGACTTGCTCTTTAATGATTTGGAGATTGCCCCTGGGTTTTTATCCGCTATGCAGATGAAGCTCACTCAAGGGGCTGGTTTTAGCGGAACGCCGGCAGATTCAAGTGGTTTTCTGTTAAATCAGACGGCAGTTCGGGTTTTAAATCTTCAGCACCCGATTGGACAGCAGGTTATTTATCAGGGCAGGAAAGGAACTGTTATCGGCGTAGTTCGTGATTTTAATTTTCAAAACCTGAAAGAAAAAATTGCCCCAATTGTTATTTATAGCAGGCCGGGTGCCAATGGGAAGCACGGCAGTGTGCTGTATGTGCGGGCGAAAAAGGCCGCTTTGCAACCTGCGATTTCCAGTACGGAGGCGATATTTAAGCAGTACGCTGGTGAACTACCTTTTAAATATGATTTTCTGGATAAAAACTTCAACAGTGCTTACGATAGCTTTAGCAGGTCATTGTCCCTGTTGAATATTTTTTCACTTGTAGCCGTGCTTATTTCTGGCATGGGGCTTTTTGGACTGGCAACTTATACAGCTGAAGTGAAAACAAAAGAGATAGGCATCAGAAAGGTGATGGGTGCCTCCAAAAAAGATATTATAGAGCTTATCAGCCGGGATTTTGTACTATTGGTATTATTGGCAACACTTATTGCCTTGCCGGTAGGATCCTGGATGATGCACAGATGGTTGACCTATTTTGCTTATAAAATAACCATAGGCCCTTGGGTATTTGTCATCGTTATTTTGTTTATGATGCTTATTACCTGGCTGATTATAGGCTTTAAAGCTTTGCAGGCTGCCTCAAAAAATCCGGTCAAGAGCCTTAAAACGGAGTAGAAAATGCGCGAGTAACTAATTAACTAATTAGGCATGACGGCATAAGTTGGGTCACTGAGGATGTCAACTTCAATAAAACCTGCAGCGTCCGCCAGGATTTTGCGGCAATCCTGGCTGAGATGTCGAAGGACAACCTGTTTGCCTGCCCCTTTGTATTTTTCTGTAATATTTTTCAGGGCATCTATGGCGGACATATCTGCCACGCGGGAGGCTTTAAAATCGATAATAATCCGCTCAGGATCCTGTGACACATTGAATTTTTCCAAAAAGGCGGTGGTACTGCCAAAAAATAAAGGGCCATATATCTCATAAACTTTATTACCCTCACTATCTATGGACTTTCTGGCCCGGATCCTTTTGGCATTGTCCCAGGCAAAGGCCAAAGCTGCTATGACAACACCAATTACGACGGCCAGCGCCAGATTTTGCAGGACGACGGTTATGGCTGCTACCAGCATCCCCACAAAAATGTCCGATTTTGGCATTTTACGTATGATCCTGAGACTGCCCCATTTAAATGTATTTATAGCCACCATCATCATGACCCCAACCAGTGCGGCCATGGGAATCTGCTCTATAATAGACCCGCCTATTAGAATGATCAAAAGGATAGTAATCGCACCGATGATACCTGATAGTCTGGTCCTGGCACCCGCCTCAATGTTGACCAGGGTCTGTGCCACCATGGCACATCCGCCCATACCGCCAAAAAATCCATTGACCAGATTGGCTGCTCCCTGAGCTAATGCCTCTTTATTGGCATTGCCTTTTGTACAAGTGATTTCATCCACCATATTTAAGGTAAGTAAAGTTTCTATCAGGCCAACACCAGCCATTAGTAGTGAATAGGGGAGTATGGTTTTGAGCGTAGTCCAGTTTATAGGGACGCCTGGAATGTGAAAAGGCGGAAACTTACCGCTGACGGCGGCAATATCCAGTACTTTTTTGGTGTGGATATTAAATATGAAGACCAGTAAGGCTGTAATGATAATTGCTGCAAGTGATGAGGGAATTGCTTTTGTCAGTTTAGGGAAAAATACAACAATCAGTATGGTAAGTAAAGTAAGCGCTGCCATAACCATAAGCGCCGTACCGGTAAGCCAGGACGAGACGCCATCTAGGGAAACTTTGAACTGCTCTACCTGTGCCATAAAAATAATGATGGCCAGTCCGTTTAAAAAGCCATACATCACCGGTTGAGGAATCAATCTTACAAATTTACCTAACTTGAAAATACCGACTAAAGCCTGGAATATGCCACCCAGGATAATGGCGGCAAACAGATATTGCGGTCCATGAGTGGCTACAAGTGCGATAAGCACAACCACTGTAGATCCGGCTCCTCCGGAAACCATTCCAGGCCTTCCGCCGAATATGGCGGTAATTAGTCCCATCATAAAAGCAGCATATAGTCCAATCAGGGGAGCCAGGCCTGCCAAAATTGCAAAAGAGAGAGATTCTGGAATCATAGTCATGGCGACTGTCATCCCTGCCAGAATTTCTGTTTTTAAATCAATGTCACGAATTGCCTTAAATGTGGAGGAGATCATATAAATACGCAGTGGTCAGTCAATAAACTGTTCCAGGATTAAAAAATGTGTGCAAAGGTAAGTTTTTGCCCCTATTTGCCTATCGTTAAAATATTAAATACGTAATTTTTGCCAGACTGCTTCATTATCAGTATTTTTATGAAAGGTTTTGATCATTTGCCAGAGAACTTTGGTAGGTATAAACAAATTTAAAAAATAAAACCATGCAAAAGAGGACGCTTATTCTAATAGGAAAAATTGTTATCGCGCTGTTTTTGTTGGTATTGGCTTTTTGGGGAGAAAAGATTGGCCAGCCTTGGAAAAGCATACTATGGGTCATTACGGTTGTTGTATTACTTGGTATTGTCTTTGGCAATAGGTATAAAAAAGCCAAACAGTCTGAACGATATTAAGATGACGGTAGTTCCAGAACGTTTATGCACTGCCGCTGCCGCGATCCATGGATCGCAGGGTCCCTTAAAAAGAGCATGCAATTAAAAAATGGTGGTTAAATAGTCAGCTTTTAAACATTGCTCACTTTTATATGATTGTTTTGGTTTATATGGTAAGTGCTTTTTGCTTATAATGTCACATTTTTTAAAAAAAACTGTAATAAATATAAATTTAGTAATCGAATTGGCCTTTTGGCACAGGCTTTGTACTTAATATAATCTCATAAGCAGTTAGTTTTGGTTGCGGCCCCTATATCCATAGGGGCCAATTTTTTATAGGACTAAGGATGATGGCTAAGGATCCTTCAAAGTTAATTATATTTTCATGAAAATTTCATGAAAATGTAACAAGTTTTCATCTAAAGGCCAGACCCGGAAAACATAGGGGCAGTATAACTATATGCCTATTTTAATTAAATGCTGAATATTTTGGATGTTATCCTTTGGCTCTTTGTTTAAAAAATTCAATGGATGCCTGTAATTCCTGTTCATTTTCAGGTAATTGAACCTTTAGGCCTTGGGCAAGTCGCGCCTGGATACTTTCAGTAAAAGGTCTAAATGTTTGATTGTAACTAGCAAAGGCTGCATGGTAATCTCCTTTTGAAGCGACAAGCGCATCTGCCACATTTTTCGCCCCCAATATTGCCAGGGTGGTGCCCATTCCCGTAAAAAAGCTTGGTGCATATGCAGCGTCTCCAATTAATGCGACCCTTTCTTTTGTCCAGGTCGGCATATGAATTTGACACACTTCATCAAAAAATAAGCTGTCTGAATGCAGTAAGGCCTCCAGTATTTCAGGGATTTTCCAGTTCGTATCCTTACCAAAAGCTGCTTTCAGTATTTGCTTGTGTTGCGCTTGATTTCGGTAATCCCAATTCAGTTTTGGAGAAAGGAACATCAACAGGGCATTCACGCTATGGTGAAACTGGTAAAGCACCGCTTGTTTGCCGACTTCCCGATAGACAATTCCGGTGTCTTTGGCTCTGTCAGTAGGTATGTTATTGGCCTCGGCAAATGCAAAATACACTCCGAAAAATTTGCTGAAATGTTTTTCATCTCCAAAAGCCAATTTTCTAACAATAGAATGCGTGCCATCTGCTCCAAACACTAAATCAAAATCTCCTTGCGCGCCATTTTCAAAAGTTACAGCAACATGCTGCGTATGCTGTGTAAGCGTTTTAATACTATTGCCAAACAGAAACTCAACCTGATTATCTGAGGTGGCTTGGTAAAGTATCTCCACCAAATCAAAGCGATTAATCTCAATGTCGCCACGATACTGCTCAAAGTTGTTGATGGAGAAATTAACCAAGGTTTCGTTTTTTGCATTGACGATTTCTGTATCATGGATAAATTCTTTGGCCTTTATTTTTTCATAGATGCCCATATCTTTGACCACGTTTAAGGCCTGACCGCGTACATCAATTGGCGAACCTCCTTTTCGCAATTCCTTTCCAATTTCAACAATGGTTATTTTCAATTGGTCACCCCCGAATTTGTTTAGCCAATAGGCTAGTGTTAATCCCGCAAAACTTGCTCCTGAAATTAATATATGTTTTTTCATCACTATAAGATTGTTATTGTTGTAATTATTGTTATTGACAATGCAAAATTATTTGTAACTTTTCAAATAAAATAGCTATATAACTACTAAAAATAGTCGTAAAAATTATGAAAAAGGGAACTACTCCGGATACTGAATATGGAACAAGGTTTGAAAAGATCATCGGAAGTGATATTCAAAACTTTGAAATCAAGTTTTTGAAGTCCTATGATTTTTTACCCGAACTGATGTTGCATTTCGGGTCTTTTATAGTGAAAAAAACATTTATAAGACAAACAGCGACTGTCAACGGAATCGAGGATGGTATTAGCTTTCACTTTTATAACTTTTTTGAGGATGCTACAAAAAGCACTGGGAAAAATAGCAGTACACAATCAAAGGAAGCGCCCTTTGTGCGTATATTCCCCATTGCTATCACACAAAAAATAAAAATGACCAAAGATACACAGGCAACTCATCTTTCGGTAGCGATTAGTATGGGTTATTTAAAGCAATTTTTAAATGAGGAGGTTAAGTATTTTCAGTTTTTGTTTGACCAAAGTCATAATTTTTTAATTGAAGAAATTATGACGGATGATATCCTGCGAACGGTAAATGAAATCGTTAGACAGGATGAACCAAGCACTTTAAAAAGTTATCACTACAGGCTTAAATCAATGGAACTGCTTTATCATTTGTTTAAGAGTTTGCGCAAACGAACGCAATCAGTACATGAAAAGCTTAGCGAAAATGACATAAATGCCATTTATAAAGTACGGGACCAGATTATTTTTTCATTGAGCAAACCCAGTACTATTGCTGAGCTAATCAAAATTGCCGGAATGAATGAATTAAAAATGCGTAGGATTTTTAAACAGGTTTTTGGAAAGGGTATTTACGATTATTATCAGCACATAAGAATGAAAGAAGCCGCCAGGCTTTTGCGGGAAGAAAAATTATCGGTATCCCAGGTAGGCTATCAAATGGGCTTTGAAAACCTAAGCCATTTCACCAGAGTATTTGAAAAGCATATTGGCAATAAACCAAAAAGATACAGTAGCGAATTTAATTAATCATTTGTGTTGATCATGCTTCTTGCCTTGACCTACCCTAAAATGTCCGGCAAAATAAAGCATAAAGATTAGGTAAAAAACAAAAGGGATCCAAAATCGGATCCCTTTTGTTTTTTTGTTTTTTGTGGGAGTTGAGGGGCTCGAACCCCCGACCCTCTGCTTGTAAGGCAGATGCTCTAAACCAACTGAGCTAAACTCCCTTCCGTTATCGGAGTGCAAATATAGGTCGACAATTTTTATCACCAAACTTTTTTTCAAAGATTTTTTAATTTTTTTTCCTGGTCCAAAACTCTCTTGAAACAGTCGGCAATTTCTTTTTACCTTTACCGTCTTTTGATAGCAGACAAATTATGATACAATATACTAAGTTCGTTTTAGAAAATGGCCTGCGCGTACTGGTTCATCCAGATGATACCACGCCCATGGCCGTCGTTAATATTATGTATGATGCCGGGGCCAGGGATGAAGATCCGGGGAAAACTGGATTTGCCCATCTTTTTGAGCATCTGATGTTTGGAGGTAGTATTAATATTGCTGATTACGATGAACCGCTGCAGCTGGCAGGAGGGGAGAATAATGCCTATACAACCAATGACCTCACTAATTATTATTTGCAGCTTCCGGCGCAGAATCTGGAAACAGCCTTCTGGTTGGAGAGTGACCGAATGCTTAGTTTGGCTTTTTCCGAGAAATCCCTGGAAGTGCAACGTAAGGTTGTGTCAGAGGAATTCAAAGAGCACTATATCAATAAACCCTATGGTGACGTTTGGCATAAACTCAGAGAATTAGCCTACAGTACCCATCCTTACCGTTGGATGACCATTGGAAAGGAGCTCAAACACGTTGAAGATGCTACCTTGGCCGATGTAAAACAGTTTTTCTTTAAACATTATCGGCCTCAAAATGCCATATTGGTCGTGGCAGGTAATGTCCAGTTAGAAGAAGTAAAACGCCTGGCAGAAAAATGGTTTGGTCCAATAGAAAGCGGCGAGCCATATACAAGAGATTTACCCAAAGAACCCAGACAAACGAAGGATCGCTATCTTGAAGTGAGCGCTGATGTGCCTATTGACGCGCTATATATGGCCTGGCATATGTGTGACCGGTTGGATCCCAAGTATTTTCCGACAGATTTAATGACAGATATTTTGGGTGGGAGTGCGTCCAGCAGACTCCACCAGAAATTAGTCAAGGAAAGACAGCTCTTTTCGGGGATTGCCTGTTATCATTTAGGTACACTGGATCCAGGACTTGTGGTGATTGATGGCAAACTGGTCAGTGGTGTAACGATGCAGCAAGCTGAGCAAGCCGTCCGGGAAGAAATAAAAAAGATAATGGATGAGCCCGTTAGTGAGCGCGAACTCCAGGCAGTGATCAATAAAACAGAAAGCATGATTGCTTTTGAAGATATGAGCGTGCTTAATAGAGCCAATAGTCTGGCCTTTTATGAACTACTTGGAGATGCGAGCCTGATTAATACGGAACTGGCTCGTTATCAAAGCGTAACAGCAGCTGATATCCAACAAGTTGCTAATGAGATATTTAGGGAAGGCAACTGTAATATTTTGCAGTACAAGGGCAAAATAAGTCAAAGCTAGTCACACGCGACAAAAGTGAACCATTTAAAAACGACAATTATCCATGTTAAATAGAAAAGAAATACCCATATAACAGATCCGGTTGATTTTGATCTCCATTTAAAACCGATTGCTGTACAAGAACTTAAAAACCATACACCCGTTTATAGTATAGATGCCGGTCAGGAAGAAGTCATGTCTTTAGAACTACTTTTCGAGGCCGGCGCTGCCTTTGAAGCAAAAGCACAGGTTGCCGCCGCTGTAAATACGCTTATTAAAAACGGCACGCAAGATAAATCGGCTTTTGAGATCGCAGAAACAGTAGACTTTTATGGTGCTTATTTAAATACCCAGTGTAGTACAGAATACAGCAGCCTGACTTTAAGCTGCCTTAGTCGCCAGTTACCTAATTTGTTACCCTTACTCGTTGAATTACTGACTGAAAGTCAGTTCCCGCAGCAGGAATTAGATATTTATAAGCAAAACAGTTTGCAGCGCTTACAAATGAACCTCAAAAAAGGCGAGTTTGTAGCGGGAAGACTCATAGATGCCTATGCTTATGGTCCCAGGCACCCTTATGGTAAATACACACACAAAGAGGATTTGATAGCCTTAAACAGGCAGGATTTACTAGACTTTTATAAAGGTTTTTACACCCATGGCAGGTTAAAAATATTTGTAGCAGGCAAATTACCTAAAGATATATTTACACTATTAAATGACAGCCTTGGAAACCTGCCTTTTAATCAGGCGGATTCTACTTTAAGTAGTATTGATTACAGCCATGATCCGGATCAGGAAAAACTTCACACCGTCATCAATGATGATAGTAGTGTACAAGGCGCTATTCGCCTGGAAAGACTCATGCCAGGTCGTAAAAGTCCGGACTGGTCAGGACTAATGGTACTCAATACTGTTTTTGGCGGTTATTTTGGTTCTAGGTTAATGAGTAATATCAGAGAAGACAAAGGATATACCTATGGTATTCATTCCTATTTGCAAAATCATATCCATGAGAGTGCATGGGTAGTTTCTACAGAGGCTGGCAGGGATGTCTGCGGCGAGACCATTAAAGAAGTCTGGAAAGAGTCCACTTTGTTAAAAACGGAGCTGGTTGACAAAGAAGAACTGCAATTAGTGAAGAACTATGTGATAGGCAGCGTTTTAGGAACACTCGACGGGCCGTTTCAGATTATTAATCGTTGGAAAAGCTATATTTTGCATGATTTGTCTGCCGATCATTTTGACAAGCACATGGAAGTGGTAAAAACTATTCAGCCTGCAGCGCTGAAAGCGCTCGCAGAAAAATACATGGATGAATCTAAGTTTTACCAATTGACGGTTTTTTAGTACATTCATGGTATAAACCAAAAGCACTTTTATGCGCATAATCGGTAAACTACTGGTAACGGCACTGGCAGCTATTATTGCCGCTAATCTGTTGCCGGGTGTCACATTATATGGTGGATTTTCTGCAATACTCTTGGTAGCAGTGCTGGCACTGCTGAACACCTTTATCAAGCCTTTACTGGTGATCCTTACCATTCCCATTACAATTCTGACTTTGGGTATATTTCTATTGATTATCAATACCCTCATTATTAAATGGGCGGCCATGATATTGGGTCCGTCTCATTTTGTAGTGACCACCTGGTGGGCAGCCTTTTGGTTTAGCATCGTATTATCGCTGGTTACCTGGCTGATTGAAAGTTTGATCGGTAAGGTAGGAAAAGATAAATAATAGCAAATTATGCGCAATTAAGCAAGCAGGTGCAATTAAGCAAGCAGGTGCAAGTAAGGAAGCAAGCAAGCAAATAAAACAACGGAGCTGTAATTGATACTGGCAGCGCTGCCAGACTCAATTTCAGTAATGCAAAAAAGAGCAGCAGAACTTAATTTATAACGGTATATAAAAATACATTGCATTAAAAAGCACGGTCCATAAAGGAAATCTATCCTTTTTGGACCGTGCTTTTAAGCTTAAAATCTATTTGAATTTTAATTTATCACTTCGACACCCGGATGCGCCGCCGGATTAAAGACAAATTTACTGTCCGGCAGGCTGGCATTTGTATTAATATTGGTCATATTAAAGGAAACCGTATTGCCGCCTTTTTCAAGTACCGTGGCTTTGGTAATCATGTTTTTAGCCTTATTGACATAAACCGTGACCTTTTTGAAGTTCTTCCTGGCATCAACCGGCGTCAGGTCAATCACATAGAAACTACCCTTGGAAGATACCATTTTAGAGGTAAGATCTTTCTCAACAAAATTACCGGAAAGCAATTTTTGAGGATTTAAGGTACCACTATTATTATCTACCGGGCTTACGGTTACTTCATCACTACCGTTAAAATTCCAGGTTTTTTGCCCATTGGAAAAGATCTCATTATCCCCTTGTTTGATATAATATTTATTTCCCTTCAAGGCAATGGAACCGTTAATTGTACCTAATTTGTGCTGATTTTTATCCATCGTGGAATAGGTAAAGTTAGCGGTGGCACCCTTAGAGGCTTTTAAGGTATTGCTTACTTTCTGCAATACAGCACTGGCAGAACTCTGCGCGAAGCTACTGCCAATCAAGGCAATAGAAACAAATGCTGCGGTCATCATCTTCTTAATCATATAATTGAATTTAATTTAATCTAATTTATTTAAACCTGCCTGTTTTATTACAGGCTGCAAAATTACAAGTAATTATTTCATTTTGGACAACAAAGCAGCTCCTATGTTTAATGAACCCTTTGGTATCGAAATATTAAAGGAAAAATCAATACCAAACTACTTTGATAGCCTGGTTTTTAATCTTTAATTAACTAATGATTCTGAGGGTAGAAAATATTCCTTTATATATTGCCGAATAAATGTAATTTTGCACTCTTTATGAAGAGAATCTTCCAATTTTCCCTGGTGGGTCTGATTTTGCTGGTTTCCTCCTGCGCTTCAAAATATTCCAAAATTTTGAATAGCAAGGACAATGAACTTCGCATAAAAAAGGCCAACGAATATTACGAGAATAAGAAATATGCCCATGCCGAGGAGTTGTTTCAGGATCTTTTTCCTTACCTGAGAGGTACCCCCGTTATGAAGATGCTTTTTATAAATTCGCCTATAGTGCCTATTATCTGAAAGATTACGAGAATGCCTCCATGGCCTTTCAGACCTTTATAGAAACATTTCCCAATAGTTCTTTGGTGCCTAATGCTGATTATATGCAGGCATATTGTCTGTACCTCAGTTCTCCTAAAGCAGAACTGGATCAAACATCGACCAATAAGGCATTGGGTTTACTTAAAGCCTTTGTGAACAACTATCCAAAGTCTGAAAAAACAGCGGAAGCAGAGGCTTTAATCAAAAAATGCAATGAGAAACTGGAATTAAAAGAGTATCTTTCTGCTCAGTTATATTATGATTTAGGGTATTTTAAGGCTTCTCATTTGTATTTTGATTTACTTTTAAGTGATTATCCCGCATCAGGGAAGGCGGATCAGTATATGTTTATGATCGCAAAATCCAGTTATGAGTATGCCAAGGTAAGTGTCCCGCAATCACAACAGGAAAGATATGCACAAACAGTCGAGGACTGCACTAATTTTTTAGGTCAGTTCCCGGATAGTCAATATAAAGAGAAGGCAACGCAAATGAAAGCGGAAGCCGAACAGCAATTAGCAAAATTTAAAAAACTTCAACATGAGCAAACTCAGAAGACAAGTTAGTCCTAGTATTCCTAACGTCATTGAAACCAGAAGTTTAGTCGCAATAAAGGGTAAAACAGGCAATCTGTACAGATCTATTGCCATTATCGCCCGCAGAGCAGGACAGATCAATATCGGTATCCGTGAAGAGCTGCATTCTAAATTAGATGAATTTGCCAGCCATACGGACAGCCTGGAAGAAATCCATGAAAACAAAGAACAAATTGAGATTTCCAAGGCCTACGAGCGTATGCCCAATCCTGCCATTTTAGCCACTGAAGAGTTTATGGCAGACAAGGTGTACTACCGGGACAGCGATGCCGATTTGTTTGAATAATCGTATTTAGCCCAATGGTGGGGAAAATAATTACAAAATGCCACTCGGACTTGTCCCTGTGGCATTTCGTGCGTAAAACAGTCAAGGCAAAAAAGGCGTCGAAAGTCGCTGAACTACAGTATCTTTAGTTATTTTAAAAAATCTAAAAGGACGTGGCAACTGCAATGCAATTAAAAGGAAAAAAAGTTTTACTGGGCATTACCGGCAGCATTGCTGCTTATAAAATGATCATCCTGACCCGACTTCTGGTGAAAGCTGGTGCGGAGGTGAAAATTGTAATGACCGAAAATGCAACGAATTTCGTTTCTCCCTTGGTACTTAGTACGCTTTCTAAAAATGCGGTATTTAGAGATCTGGCCACGGGGGATAGCTGGAGTAATCATGTTGCCCTGGGCCGCTGGGCAGACCTTATGGTTATGGCACCACTTAGTTGCAATAGCCTGGCCAAGATGGCGGCAGGCTTATGCGATAATCTACTCATGGCCGTCTACCTCTCTGCCACCTGTCCAGTACTCGCAGCACCTGCAATGGATGCAGATATGTGGCACCATCCAGCCACAAGAGCCAATATTGAAAAAATTAAAAGTTACGGGCACCAGGTTTTAAATGTAAATTCCGGAGAACTGGCCAGTGGTCTTATTGGAGAGGGAAGAATGGCAGAACCCGAAGCGTTACTTGTAGCCATTGAGTCAACACTTCGTGAAGATATATTAAAGGGAAAAAGGGTATTGATTACCGCTGGCCCCACCCATGAACCTTTGGATCCGGTACGTTTTATTGCCAACCACTCAACCGGTAAGATGGGGGCTGCCCTGGCGGATGCATTTTACAATAAAGGCGCAGAAGTTTGTTTTATCTATGGCCCTGGCAGTAAAATGCCTGTATTTCCCGGCATTGAAAAAATACCCGTTACGACCGCTGCTGATATGTATGAGGCGACCCTAAAAGCTTTTGACCGGGTAGATATTGCCGTGCTGGCAGCTGCTGTGGCAGACTATACACCAAGCGTCGTTGAAGATAAAAAGATCAAAAAGAAGGAGGCGGATTTTAACCTTGCCCTTGTTAAAACTAAAGATATATTAAAGACCCTGGGTGAAAGTAAGCAAGGCAAATTATTAATTGGGTTTGCCCTTGAAACCGATCAGGCGATCGACAATGCCCGTAAAAACTCCTTGAAAAGCATGCAGATTTTATCGTGTTGAATTCCATGCAGGAACCCGGTGCAGGCTTTGGATATGACACCAATAAAGTAAGTATTCTATCCAGTAATGGACAGATCAGCGAGAGTACCCTGGCCAGCAAACAGCAAATCGCCGAATTTATAATCCATACCACCGTGTTGCGGGAAGGGTAGCAGGGGTAAGACCTGTCAAAAAATAAATGTGGCGCAAAGGCGTTTAATTATTACGACCTGCTGAGGATGGCACAATAATTTGCAGAACGATTGAAATTTATACAGATTCAACAAATGAAAGCAATGAACCTAGCATATGTACATAAAAAGCCTGGTTGCATAAAAGTGCAGGGCGGATGTATTCGCCGGGTTAGAGGCCTGGGTTGCTTTATTTTGCGCACAATGTTTTGCCTGGTGATATTATTAATTAATGTAGCTAAAGGAGCCTGTCAGGAACTCAATGCGAAGGTGACCGTGGTCGCGCCTCAGCTTGGGACCACCATTGACGCCTCGCTGGTCAGTAATCTGGAAAAACAATTGACCGATTTTATCAATCAACGCAAGTGGACAACCGATCAGTTTCAGCCAGAAGAAAAAATTAACTGTAATTTTTCCATTGCCCTTACCAGTATTGCTGCACAGGATGTGTATGAGGCAAGGTTGACCGTTCAGGCTGCAAGACCCGTTTATAACACAGTCTACCAATCTGTACTGGTTAATTATCAGGATGCACAGTTTACCTTTAAATACAGACCCTATCAAAGATTGGAGTTCAATGCATCACAGGTGGCTGGCACAGAGCCGTTGGCGGCTAATCTGACGGCTACCATTGCCTATTATATTAATATTATCCTGGGACTTGATTATGATTCTTTTGAACTGGGCAAAGGGCAGCCTTTTTTCAAAAATGCACAAAACATCGTTCTGGCCGCTCCAAAGGCCAGTAATATCAGGGGTTGGCAATCTTTTGACGGGCAACGTAACCGGTATTATTTAGCCAATAACCTTACGGCAGCCAATATGCAGGACATCCATCAGGTCTTCTATACTTATTTTCGCAGTGGGCTGGATAGTATGTACAGTGACCCGAAAACAGCCCGAAGTAATATCTTAAACGCCCTGAAAGCGCTACAAAAATTCAATACCCAGCATCCAAATTCCATGATTGAACAATTCTTTATGGAAAGCAGAACTGATGAACTAGTGGGTATCTTCAAAGAAGCGCCACCAGATATTAAAAACGAGGCACTCCCATTACTTACAGAGTTGAATGCCAATGGGGGAACTAAATTCAATGAAGCATTAAAAAATTGACAAAAGATATTAGGCCAGATTCAAATAGTTTAAGCGTACTACCTTGGTATGGTAGGTGTAGACTATTTGATAGGCGAGAACAGCAGCCGTTAATAACCTGCCACACAAATTATGATAACATCTACTAAAGATCAATATCCTTACATGAAACGATTTTTCCGACAGACCCGGATTACGCCTGCTTATAAGCAAGCGCATCAGCTTAAGCAAATTATTTATTTGCTGAGCATTATTTTACTGGTAGGTGCCATGGGATGTAAAAGCAAGTACCCTAAGGATATTATGACACCAGAACAAATCAAACCTGTATTATTTGATGTCATGGTCGCTACAGCCGTCAAACAGATGGACACCTCCTCCATAACTAAACTCCATATAAGAGACAGCATTACCTTGGAAATTCACCGAGTATTAAAAGCGCATAACGTTGATGACTCTTTGTATTTCAGGAGTATGGCTTTTTATGAAGCCCACCCAGATGATTTAAAAACATTACTGGATTCAACGCGCAGTTATGGTAACCGTTTGGAGGATTCCCTTCAAAAAAAACGTTTTATGCCGCATGATTCTGTAACAAAACCAGCCATTCGGCCAAAATCATTAAAATTGCAGGTTGATAGTACAAAAAAAATGCTCAAAAAGCCTGTAAATCCGACTGTTAAAGAGCCAAGTGCGATTCCAGTTGAAAAAGTTAAAAAATTGCCGAAAAAACTATAATTATTAGGTGTATTAAATTTTAATACGCAATAATTTGCTTGAAATTACTAAAGAAATCTCCGAGTGTGAATTAATTTTTATAAATGAAGATTTAATTTGTTCATTTTCTTTGGTTTGTATATAGGATTTGTTTAACTTTATCTCCGAATCTTCATCTTAAAATGCTAAAAAATGAGAAAGTCAGATCTGGTTAACAACATTTCCGAAAAAACCGGCATCCCAAAGGTTGATGTACTGGTTACCATCGAAGGTTTCCTTAAAGAAGTTAAGGAAAATCTGGCCGAAGGCAACAACATTTTCATTAGGGGTTTTGGTAGTTTTATTGCCAAGAAAAGGGCAGCAAAATCGGACGCAACATCAAAAAGAATGTTGCGGTAGAAATTCCGGAACATTATATTCCGGCGTTTAAGCCTTCAAAAGAATTCGTTAATGATGTCAAGGAGAAGCTTAAAACGAACTAACTTCGCACAAATTTTTAAAGTGTGAAAAAACAGCAGTTAATACTTATAGGAAGTGGTTTGATCATTATTATTTTGATTTATTTCTTCGGAAATACAATCCCTCCAAAAAGTAGTACGGCTGGCATGGGTGGTCCGGGTGTAGGCGCAGAAGTGCCCACACTGACCACCCATGATGTTTTATCAGCGGCCAAGTCTAAGTTGCCGCCTGCCGAACAAACCCGTATTACCACCTTGGAAAATAATGTGGATAGAGGAGACGTAAAAGATCTGAAAATCAAACAATTTAGCCAACTCTCTCATTTCTGGGGAGATACAGTGGGTAATATGCCTTTAAGCTCCTTTTATTTAGGGGAAGCAGCAAAATTGGAAAATTCAGAACAAAATCTTACCTTTGCAGCCCGAAAGTTGTTGTCTTACGTATTTGTAGAGCAAAGTCAGCCCATGCAAACCTGGATGGCAACCAACGCGAAAGAGTTATTTGAAAAGGCATTGGAGATAAATCCTAAAAATGATTCTGCTATTGTTGGTCTGGGCGGATGCTACATGTTTGGTAATCTTTCTGGTAACCCAATGGAACAGATCTTAAAAGTCCGAAAGGTGGCTGAGGAACATCCGGACAATTTATATGCACAGATGATGCTGGCTTTGGGCGCTGTCAAAACAGGACAGTATGATAAAGCAATTGAACGGTTTCTAATCGTCATACAGCACCAACCGGGTAATCTTGAAGCGATCTTTAACCTGGCAGATGTATATGACAGGGAAGGAGATAAGGCCAACGCCGTTAAATGGTATCAAAAAGCTAAGGACATGATTGAGGTGCCCGAGGCCAAAAAGAGATTCAACAAAGAATTGAAGCATTGCAACAGCAATCATAAATATTTTTTTATAACTATAAAATTCATTTACAACTATGCCTTGTGGTAAAAAAAGAAAACGTCATAAAATAGCGACGCACAAACGCAAAAAGAGATTAAGAAAGAACCGTCATAAGAAGAAATAGTTCAAAGCAAGCGCTTTGGAATTTATTTCCTTTTTTGATGTAGACTTTATATACTATTAATGCCAGGATAACCACCTGGCATTGATAGCCTATAAAAGGTTTACTTGACTTACCAGAAAAGTACAACACCTTTACCTTCCTGCAGCTTTTATTCCTTTCCCAAATATAATAAATTGCGGCTTAGTGGTAGGTGCATTTTTATGCCCGGACGTTGAGGTATCGCCACCGCTCCTTTACCCAAAGGAAAACCATGTCAGCCCATGCATTTGTTGACCTGGCTTTGTCAGTATTATAGCCCTTCCATAATACTTACTGACGCTGACGGTTTCTGCAATGCATATCCGTTGTAAATACGCTTATAAATCAAACGAGCGGCTTTACTTTCCATAACGGTTGATTCCGTGTGTTTTGGCATAAACAAATGATCGTTGGTGGCAATCTGCCTGCTGCCCACCTTAAGTTTTATCATATAGAAACAATAGCCAAAATCACTTAGTAGAATTTGCAATCGTTGTGGTATTTTATCTTCCTTAGGGTTAACATAGGCACAGGCAACAGGGGGATTTTTCCCCATGGTCCAGCCAAAATCCCTTCAGGAAGAATCACCTAAAAAAAGATATTTGTGGATAAAGAATTGATTGTCAGGAGCACACAGAAAGGTGTTGAGCTGGCATTACTTGAAAATAAAAAACTCGTCGAACTGCACAGTGAGCAGGCTGAAGCGGGTTTTTCGGTCGGTGATCTGTTTTTTGCTAAGGTTAAAAAACTGATGCCTAGCTTAAATGCAGCCTTTGTAGACGTAGGGCATGAGAAAGATGCCTTTTTGCATTATACGGATCTGAGCCCCTATATTAAAAGCCTGATTAAGTTTACCCAAAAGGCACAACATGATAAAAGCCCCGGAGGGTTTGATTTCTATAAGTTTAACGTAGAACCGGAGATTATCAAAACCGGTAAGGTGACTGAAGTATTGAATGGACGCCCCAACCTATTGGTGCAGATCCTAAAAGAGCCGATTGCCTCCAAAGGGCCCAGGCTTAGTTGTGAAATATCCCTTCCTGGTCGGTTTATCGTCGTAACCCCCTTTAATAATGTGGTGGCGGTTTCTAAAAAGATACATTCTGCTGATGAGCGTAAAAGATTGCACAAAATTGTAGAATCCATCAAACCCAATAATATTGGCGTAATCGTACGCACGGCAGCAGAAGGAAAGAATACTGCTGAATTACATGAAGATCTGCGCAGCCTACTGGAAAGCTGGAAAGAAATACAGCTTAGTTTGCGTACTGCTAAAACCCCGACAAAGGTATTGTCAGAAGAGAACAAAACGACCAGTATTTTAAGGGATTTATTGACCAAGGACTTCAATAAGATTGTCGTAAACGATAAGGAACTATATGAGGATACCCTTAAATACATCAAAAAAATTGCGCCGGCTAAGGCGGATATTGTCAAATTCTATCAGGAACCACAAAATGTGTTTGATTCTTATGGAATTACAAAACAAATCAAGGCTTCCTTTGGCAAAACCATCAATTTGCCCAGCGGGGCTTACCTGATCATTGAGCATACAGAAGCCATGCATGTCATTGACGTGAATAGTGGTTACAAGAGCATTAGTAACAGTCAGGAAGAGAATGCGTTAGCGACCAATCTGGAAGCGGCAGAGGAAATCGCCCGTCAATTAAGGCTGCGCGATATAGGCGGTATCATAGTCGTTGACTTTATCGATATGAAAAGTCCTGAAAATCGCAAAAAGGTGCAGGAGGCCATGAATGACCAGATGAAAAATGATCGTGCCCGCCACGCACTGGTGCCCATTTCCAAATTTGGGGTTATGCAACTGACCCGCCAAAGGATGCGCCCGGAAATCAATATTAATACTGCAGAGGTCTGCCCCACCTGCCATGGGACAGGCAAAGTTACTTCCACTTTCTTATTGATTGATGAGATTGAGAATAAGCTGGGTTATCTGATCACGCATTTGCATAAAAATATAACCCTTGAGGTGCATCCAATTGTCTATTCTCACCTGACAAAAGGCTGGTTTAATTCCATTAAAAAGCAATGGAAAAAGAAATTCAAAGTACCGATTAATATTACAGAAAATAATAATCTGAACTTTATTGACGTTAAATTTTATAACCAGGAAATGGAAGAAATAAAAATTTAAAACGGTAGACAGCCTGCGGGGTAATTTATTGGCAATCAGTCCTTGAAAGGCATCGCAAAACTTCCATTATATATACATAAAAAATATAATTGAAATATTATAAAATACTGATTAATAATTATTTATAACTGTTGTTTAAACAAAAAGAGCCACCTTCTAAGGGTGGCTCTTTTTATGCGTCTACCGAGAAATTTATTTTTAGAATTTGAGGCAAACCCCTAACTTAGCAGCAGATTTTAATGAGTTAGTAAGTAGGAGGTTGGCGAGTAATTGCCAGCCTCTTGTTTTTTCTATCCCGCAAAGGATACCAGAAGGTGGCCAGTAATAATGCGATATATCCCACGCAACCAGCGATGGCAATGATCTTCCAAAAGAGATCACCATTTCTTTGAAAAAGGTCACTGATTTCCCCGTAAACCATTTGTAAATTAAGATAAATTAATAACAATGAGATGAGCCAGCCAAGAATCTGTGTGCGCAGTTTAATGGCAAATTTGCCCATCTGGTAACGGTCACTGACAAATGAATCAAAGGAATAATAGCGAATGCTAATTGCAGACTTAAAATCACCTGGCTAAATATAAGGAGCTTATCGAGCTCGGCGTCTCCGTAAATGAGAATAACACTTACCGCAGGTATAATCGCAATAAGTCTTGTAATCAACCTTCTGAGTAAAGGATTTAAATGGAGGTTCAGATAACCTTCCATCACAATCTGTCCGGCGAGTGTTCCGGTAATGGTAGAACTTTGACCGGCAGCGATAAGGGCGATCGCAAACAGGGTCGGTGCTAATTTAGAGCCGAGTAAGGGTTCCAGCATCCGGTGAGCATCCTCCAGATTGGCAACAGTTGTATTACCTGTGGTAAAAAACACGCTGGCCGCCATAATTAAAATGGCTGCATTGACAAGAAAGGCCAGGTTCAAAGCAATGGTACTATCCATGGCGTTGAATTTTAGCGCCTGTTTAATACCTTTTTCTGTTCTTTTTATTTTTCGCGTCTGCACTAGTGCAGAATGCAGGTATAAATTGTGCGGCATAACAGTCGCCCCAATGATGCCAATGGCTATATATAATTCCGCCTGATTTAAAGATGTGGGAATAAAGCCTGTTACCACATCGCTCATATCAGGTTTGGCCATTAATAGTACCGCCAGAAATGAAAAGCCGGTAATGGCAATCAGACCAATAATAAATTGTTCCATTCTACGCATGCCCAGGCGTTGGAGATAAAACAACAAAAAAGTATCCATAACAGTAATCAGTACACCCCATAAAATCGGCAGACCGGTTAATAAATTGATCCCAATGGCCATACCCAGTACTTCAGCCAAATCACAGGCTGCAATGGCAAGCTCAGCTAGTATATACAGGCAAAAATTAACTGCCTTTGGGTAGGTCTCTCTGTTGGCCTGAGCCAGATCCTGTTGACGTACGACCCCCAGACGCGCGCACATATTCTGGAGCAACAGCGCAATCAGATTAGAAAGTAGCAAAATCCAGATCAGCTTATAACCAAATTGCGCACCGCCTTGAAGATCAGTTGCCCAGTTACCTGGATCCATATAACCGACACTTACCAGATAGGCTGGCCCCAGAAAGGCCAGAATCTTTTTAAAGCCCCTGGAACGGCCTCTTGTCGTATCAATAGATTGGTGAACATCACTTAAGGATTTGTGACTGGGTTTTACGGGTGATGTATTTTGGATAACTCGATGTTTCATAATGCATGCCTATGAAAGGTGTGCCTGGATTTTTTATTTAACGATATACAAAATAAGTAAATAAATTTGGGGAGCCTAATTTATTTATTCGTATTGGTTAATTAATGCTTGTTCGTTTGTGAAATTTCAGGTAAGCTGTCCATAAATTAGATTTTTTATGCAGGCAACACCGATGATTTTTCATTACCTTCGACCCGTATTGATAACCAAGCAAAGCTTTTTTGATTAACCTACATGAGTAATTTCAAATTAGGATCATTTTATCCCATTAGTGAAAAATATAGTAAACGGGTGGCCTATTTCTCCATGGAGTTTGCCATCCACCAACCCTTAAAAATATATAGTGGCGGACTGGGGTTTTTAGCAGGCTCCCATCTGCGCAGTGCCTATGAACTTAGCCAGCACCTGGTGGGCATTGGTATTTTGTGGAAGTTTGGCTATTATGATCAATTGCGCCATCAGGATCAAACCATGCATGCGCATTGGTCGGAAAAGCATTACAGCTTTTTAGAGGATACCGGCATTCGTTATACGATTAAAATTCATGATGCAGATGTCTGGGTCAAGGTGCTCTATCTCGCACCAGAAGTCTTTAAAACAGCGCCGCTTTTTCTGTTAAGCACAGATTTGCCGGAAAATGACTATGTCAGTCAAACCATTACCCACCGGCTTTATGATGCCAATGAGGCCACCAAAGTGGCGCAGTATATCTTACTTGGTATCGGTGGTGCCAAATTGCTGGATATTTTGGATTATGATGCAGAGGTCTACCATTTAAATGAAGCGCACGGCTTACCTGCCGCATTTTACCTGCAAAACAAATTGGGCAGTAAGGAAGCGGTAAAGGAAAAACTGGTCTTTACCACCCATACACCTGAGGAGGCGGGCAATGAAAAACATAGCATTTACCTTTGTGAGAAGATGTCGTATTTCTGCGGGTTATCCTTGGAGGAGGTTCGCAGCCTGACTGGTATTGAGGGGGATCAGTTTGATCACTCCTTAGTGGCACTCAGGTATGCCCGGTTGGCCAATGGCGTTTCTCAGCTCCATGGACGTGTGGCTAGCGAAATGTGGGGACATTATCCAGGCACTTGCAAGATTATTTCCATTACCAATGCCCAGAACTGGACATATTGGGCGGATAAACAACTCTATCGATTTTTCAATCAGGGAGAGGACTATCTACTGGATGATAGAAAAAATACCTGAAGAAAAGAGCTTTTGAGCTGGTTGCTGATCAGACAGGAAAGATCTTTGATCCCAAAATACTGACCATTGTATGGGCCAGAAGATTTGCAGGATACAAAAGAGCAGATTTTCTATTGCAGGATCAGCAGCGTTTCTTAAAACTCATTGAAAATACCCGCTATCCGGTCCAAATTATTTTTGCCGGCAAGCCCTATCCGATGGATTATGCAGCCATCGGAACTTTTGACAGATTAGTCAATGAGAGCAAAAAATATAAAAATGTGGCCGTGCTGGTGGGTTATGAACTGACACTTAGCAAACGCTTAAAGCAAGCTGCCGATATCTGGCTTAATAATCCAAGAGTCCCCAGAGAGGCTTCCGGTACGAGTGGTATGACTGCTGCGATGAATGGTGGGGTAAATTTCTCTACCCATGACGGCTGGATCCCGGAATTTATCAATCACGGACACAATGGTTTTGTGGTACCTGCTGCTGATTATCACCACATGCAGCCACATCAGCAGGATGAGTATGATCTAAATCAGTTGTATGCCATCCTGGAAAATCAGATTCTACCCACCTATTATGATGAGTATGATACCTGGCGGCAAATCATGAAAAATGCCATGCGCGATGTCAGGTACCAGTTTGATAGTAACCGAATGACGCATGAATACTATGAGCAGCTATATTAGTCACTTATGAACATTTAAATGCACAATTGACCATGGCCATCCAAAAGAGCAACTTTCCCGGAAGAAATAAGCGGAAAGTTGCTCTTTTGGGTGAAATTTTAAACCCCAACCTGGCATTTTCCCTACGATTTTTGCTTTTCGTTACGGGATATCATAAATGCTTCATATGGAAATCCATTAGATATTCATGCACTAAAATGTTTAACGCTTTGAATATTATTTATTAAAGAATAATAGATAAGTGTTATGTGTTATGCCGCTTAACAATTGGTATGATTTTTAAGGTAGCTTAACAACAAAATCTTATAATTATGGGTATAATTTCATGGCTTTTATTTGGTTTGATTGCGGGAGTGATCGCCAAGGCCCTCCATCCCGGTAAGGATCCTGGAGGTTGGATCGTGACCATCATTATTGGTATTTTAGGTAGTGTCGTTGGCGGCTGGATTGGCTCTTCTTTGCTGGGCTGGGGAGATGTCAATGGCTGGAACTTTAAGAGTTTTGCACTAGCAGTTATTGGAGCTATTATTCTGCTGTGGATTTATGGCATGATCAAGCGTAAATCTCCCAATACCTAAAAAAAGGTATGTACAATTTAGGCCCTTTTCTAGCGCTGCTCGGTTCTTACCGACAGTACTGGAAAAGGGATTTTTTTTAGGCGGACAGCAATAAACGCTCCATAGGATTCAACTGCTGGAATTAATTGCCGTTTGTTAAATAAAGCAGGGGGTTTTTGCGTTATTGATTCGTTGATGCGCAGTTCACAGCATAAATATGTTTTCTTACGAGTCTTTATAATGCTCGTACTAATCCTGCCTGTCTTGTTGCATGCGCAGCAGACTAGTAATTTACGGCAAAAAAAAATCCCTACAGGACATTTGGTCGGAAGCAGCGCTATCGTACTGGATAGTCTAAGTATAATACCAGGTAGCCTGATCATTAATGCGCCCCCAACCAGTTATCATTTGGATGCAGCGGCTGCCACCTTTAATTGGATAGCGGGCGCTGTATTTGCTGAGGATAGTATGCTTATCCAATACCGGGTCTTTCCCTTTTTACTGGAAAAGCAAACAGCGAGATATCAGTTGGATACTACACAGGCGACCGTTATCAGGCCACAGGTAATTGCCAGTAATAATCCAGGTGAGAACGCGCTATTTAAATTTGGGAAAATTGATTATAACGGAAGCTTTGGCAGATCCATGAGTATTGGCAATAACCAGAATGCAGTATTTAATTCCGAATTTAATCTCCAGATGAATGGTTATATCGGGGACAGCATTCATTTAAGTGCGGCGCTCACGGATGACAATATTCCCATACAACCAGATGGCACAACCCAACAGCTCAATGAATTTGATAAGATCCTGCTACAGTTCAGTAAAAAAAACTGGGAAATCAATCTGGGGGATATTGATCTTAGAACCAGTGGATCCTATTATGTCAACTTTTACAAAAGATTGCAGGGGGCCAGCTACCGTCAGGATTTACAACTGGGACAAAATATCAAAACCAGCACAACCATTAGTGGTGCCATTGCCAAGGGCAAGTTCGCACGCAATGTACTAGCCGTTACGGAAGGCAATCAAGGGCCATACCGGCTACAGGGAAATAATAATGAGCTTTATTTTGTGGTACTGGCCGGTACAGAAAAAGTATATTTGGATGGCGCCTTACTTACCAGGGGGGAAGATCAGGATTATACCATTGATTATAATCAGGCCGAGATCACTTTTACCCCAAAACATATGATTACCCAGGATAGCAGGATTCAGGTAAGTTTTGAATATGCCGACAGAAATTATCTGAATACCATGTTGTATGCACAAAATAAAACGGATTTTTCAGACAAATTTACCGTTACCGTCTCTGCCTATAATAATCAGGATGCTAAAGCACAGCCCATCAATCAAACCTTGGATCAGGATAAAAGAGCATTTTTAGCAACCATAGGGGATAGTATCCAAAATGCCTTTTATCCCTTCGCCCAGAGAGATACTTTTTCTACGGATAAAATCATGTATAAAAAGATCGATACCACTTATGGCAATCAGCATGATTCTATTTTTGTCTATTCCACTAACCCAGACAGCGCTCGCTATCAACTTTATTTTGCGGAAGTTGGTCCGTCAAAGGGAAACTATGTGCCGCTGATGAATGCCGCCAATGGTAAGGTATTTATCTGGGTAGCTCCGGTAGGAGGGGTGCCTCAGGGCAACTATGAACCGGCAGAATTCTTAGCGACGCCTAAAAAACAACAATTACTGTCCGTCAAAGTGGATTACCACCCAGACAGCAGCCTGCTACTTTCTACGGAGCTTGCTACCAGTAATACGGATGATAATACTTTTTCTGATCTTGGCAATAAGGATAATACTGGTTATGCCGGCAAGTTTACGGTTGAGAAAAATATCCAATTTGATAAAAGCAAAAACAAATCAGCACCTTACCGGTTAAAAACAACCGGTTCGTTTGAGTTTCAGTCTGCAGGCTTTCGGACAGTAGAAATTTTAAGGCCTGTAGAGTTTGCACGTAGCTGGGGGCTGGATTTAATACCCGAGACAACAAGCGATCAGCTGGGGACACTACATTTTCTCTTAAGCCAGCAAAAAATGGGAGATCTGGCTTATGGTTTTCAGACCTACCTGCGCGGCGACGGGTATAAGGGATACAAACATGATCTGAATTACCAACATCATAGCCAAAGTGGCTGGAATTTTAATGAACAACTCTCCTATACACAGATCCACATGGCCAGTGCAGGGGGATATTATTGGAAACCAACCCTTGAGGTGAGTAAAAGCCTAAAGGCACTCCATAACCTGACCCTTGGTGGCCGTTATGAAGCGGAGCATAATCAGATTCAGGACAATCTAACGGATTCTATGCAACTCACCAGTTATGCTTATCAGACCTTAACTGCCTATCTGAACAGTGATCCCAGCCAGATGAATAACTGGTCCTTGTCCTATACTGAAAGGAAAAATAAGTTGCCGGTAGGCAGTCGGCTGCTAGGCTCGGATCACAGTCGCAATCTGAGTTTTGATCTGAGTTTGCTTAAAAACCGCTACCAACAGGTCAAAGTAAAGGCCACTTACAGGGAATTGGTAGTAGATGATCCAGCTTTGACTACTGGGGACGCTCCAGATAAGAGTTTTCTAGGCCGTATTGGTTATAATGTCCGTAGTAAATCCGGCTTTTTGGTAGGTAATGCACTCTATGAAACAGGAGCCGGCCAGGAACAAAAAAGGGATTTTAGCTTTTATGAAGTCTCGCCAGGCCAGGGACAGTATACCTGGAATGATTATAATAAAGATGGCATAAAACAACTCACAGAGTTTGAACTAGCTGCCTTCTCAGATGAAGCCACTTTTATTAAGATATATACCCCTACCAATGAATATATTCAGGCCGATTATACACAGTTTAATTACAGCGTGCAATTAAACCCAAGAAGGATCTTTTCGGATTCTGTAACTGGGCTAAGCAAAGCGCTTCGTAAGGTTCAACTGCGTTCTTCTTTACAGTCTGCCAAAAAAGAGTACGCGAAAGGAGGTCCTGTATTTAATCCCTTTGCAACAGGTGTGGCGGATTCTGCGCTTTTGAACTTTAATTATATCTTCACCAACACCTTAAGTTATGGGCAAATGGACAGTAAATGGGGACTGGACCTAACAAGGCTGATTAATTATAATAAATCACTACTTACCTATGGATCAGAGGCAACAAAAGTGACGACCTGGGATTTGAAAGGGCGCTGGCAGGTTGCCCCTGCTTATAACCTGTCCTTGGAGCAACAGTTCGGAACCCATAATCTTTCAACACCTGCCTTTGCCACCAGGAACTTCCAGCTGACTTCCATGAGTTGCAACCCGACGCTGACCTATACCAACCGGACCAAATGGCGACTGATGGGTGGTTATGAATATGAAAAAATAAAAAATAAAGCGATATATGGCGCAGAGTCAGCCACTAACAGCACTTTGCAAATGGAAGGTAAATATAACGCCGTACAACAAACCAGCATAACGGCCAGGTTTCAATATACCAATATTGATTTTACAGGGGATCCTTCCAGTACGGTTGGTTATAATATGCTGGAAGGATTATTGCCTGGCAAAAACTACCGGTTTGTCATTGAACTCAATAAAAGGCTGATGAATAGTCTGGAACTTAGCTTTCAATATGAGGGACGTAAATCCGGGGATGCTAAGCTGATTCAAATTGGTAGAGCCAGTATCCGTGCGATCTTATAATACAAAAAAATAGAACCGACACCGGCAATAATTTTCGCAATAGTTAATTACTTTACTGGCATGGCAATGATTGATTACCGTAGTACGCAAAGTTTTCAGGGATTAGGGATCATCAGTTTATTGTCATTTATCTTATCAGGATGTCCAGGTTCAATTGTTCGCTACGCTAATCCTGGAAATAACCACGCCATAACTATCCTGTTCATAGTAGCCAAAGGAACTGGGATTATTTTGATTAGCTTGGTAGGTAATATGGGAAACTTTTTGGCTGTATAAACCAACCCCTTTTTCAAAGACCATTTGGGCAAAGAGCTTTTCCTGGTATAGACTGGGGTCAAAATCCCCCGGATTTCCATTGGTCTGGTCGATCTGATGCACAGTTAACAGATTGCCTTCCATGCTCAGATCATAAGTATATTGCCAGCCATAGTAAAAATCGCCGGGATTCAGATCAGAGCTAAAATAGCGATTGCCCTCCCAGCTATAATCCTGCTTTACCGGATCCGTCAAAATGATAAAACGCCGGTTATGTTCATCAATTAAAGCGGCCGTATGGGCTGAAAATACCAGTCGGTAAGTTAATAAATAAGACCAGGACGCGTTAATACCGGCATTTGTTCCTTCGGCCAAATACCGGTATACCGGATAAGTAGTATCTGCTCCCTCAATAGTAGCCACCCCGATACTGTCTTTTGCTGTGTAGTGGACGGTATCCATGGCCGTGCCAAAAGGAGCCGCAACGATGGAGTCAAAATGATAGTAGGAAACACTGCCAGTTTCAGTGGGTAAGTAAGTACTATATGGTGTAAGGGTTTTGCCATAATCCTCCAGATCCGCTTTTGAACAGGAACTAAGCCCCCATATAGAGGTTAACAGTAGTAGGCTTATACAGATGTTGAATAACCGGAAGCGGCTCTTGTTAGTGGTATGCGTTTTCAAGATAAATGGATTAGTTGCTTAATTAATAAAAAGGGGCTGTTCACCTGTTTTTAATTAACGGTAAACAGCCCTTTTTATTTTTAAAAGCACGCTTTTTGTTGCCCAAAGCTGGCCAGCAGCAAACAATTAACTCCGTTCAATGGCTCTAAGCCATCTTTCGGGGATTTCATTTTGGGTAGCCAGTATATAATCAGTATAGCTGCAGGGTAGCAGCTGACCGTCAGGCAGGGTCATCCACCAGCGGCCGGTCTTTTTACTCTGCAAAAAAGTGGTCTCCATTTCAGCAAAAGCCAGGTGAAATTCATTGAAATTTTGCTTGGTGGTCGGATCTGCCTCCTGCTTGCCTTGCTGCAGCCCATCCACCAGATACCAGGCAAGATGACTTAACTGCTTGGCTGTCTGTGAATTCCTGTCTAAATGTTGTTGGTAATTATACAATCCAATACTACTAACCTTGCTACTCATCCCGGCAAATTGCATTAAGCGGCAGGCCTCTTCGCCACTAAGACCATTGGGTGTCATTAAATTAGCGGGGGCGTGACCACTCTCAATACAAGAGATGTCCAGGCTGATAATGTCCGAGTTGCGGATAGGCGGCTCGACTTCTTCTATTTTTTCTTTTACCCTGCCCACCCGGACACAGTCAAAACGCAATCGATCGATGACTTCCAGCATTTCAGGATGTACAAAATAGCTCTGGAAGGCCAGATGGTTATAATGATTCAGGTAATTGGGTGTTTTGGTAAACATATCCAATAAAAACCTGTCAGCGGGTGCGGGGGCCTCTGCATCCATATCCATTTTTGCATCAATGCAACAAAGGTCAAAGGTGCGGTCCAGTTGGGCATAAGCATCGCATTGGGCAGTGGTCAGGTCGTGAGAACCGCCGATGATCAGTATTTTTGCCTTTTCCAGTAGCAGCAGTTCCGATAAGACGATTTTCAGCGCAGCATAAGAATCCGCGATGTTTTTGCCAATGATGATATTGCCGATATCTGCAATTTTGACGCCTTTATGCCATTGATAAAGCTGGTAGAATTCTGTTCTGAAATTATCGGCTGATGGGGTGCCTCTGTTGGGAAATCCTTTGCCTCTATACTCACCGATGCCCAGAATAATTAAATCTGCTTCTGAAAGATCGGGGAAATTATCCTCATAGCTATCAATGTAATAGCCAATCTGGGATTTTTTAAATCCTTCGTCCTGGGAAAGCTCAAAAAGATGTACTGGTTCAAGAAAATCAATAATGGTTTGTTCGTTAAATGATGACATGTGTTAAGCGTAAAAATTTGAGACAAAAATAGGGTAAATGATGCATTTTGACCAAGGCAGCCATGAATTTACTGAATATTATAAAATTAATATGTATTGATCTTTTAAATCAATTAGTTGTAAATTGAAAAAAGACAGTACTTTTATGTCATTTTTTACCGATCCACTTGCCTGAATAAGGTGTTTTAAAAGGGGGAAAATCCCTTAAAATTCCGTAACTTCGCTACACTTTTTTAAAAGCCTAAAACGTAATTTTAAACAATCATATGAGTCAGGAAAATACGCCGGATCAGCTAAGTGTAAATGAACCGCAAAGTGACAATGTAAAACAACCTAAAACCTATGGAGCAGACAGTATTCAGGTCTTAGAAGGCCTGGAGGCAGTGAGAAAAAGACCCGCCATGTATATTGGCGATGTGGGGGTTAAAGGATTGCATCACCTGGTATATGAAGTAGTAGATAACTCTATTGACGAAGCTTTAGCTGGTTATTGTGATACCATTGGCGTGACCATCCATGAAGATAATTCTATATCTGTTCAAGATAACGGCCGGGGTATTCCTACAGGCATTAATACCAAAGAAAAGAAAAGCGCCCTGGAGATCGTTATGACCGTGTTGCATGCAGGGGGTAAATTCGATAAAGATACCTATAAGGTTTCCGGCGGTCTGCACGGGGTAGGGGTTAGTTGCGTCAATGCACTCAGTAACCACTTAAAAGCTGTGGTGGAAAGAGAAGGCAAAATATTTGAACAGGATTACCATAAAGGGATCCCGGATGCGCCCGTCAGGGAGACCGGTGTTTCTGATAAAACAGGTACCTATGTTCACTTCTGGCCGGATAATACCATCTTCCAGACCACTGTTTACCAAAAAGATATACTTGAATCCAGACTCAGGGAGCTGGCTTATCTAAACAGAAAAGTCCGCATTACAATTACGGATAAAAGGGAAGTAGATGAAAACGGCGCTTATTATACCAAAGAGTTTTACAGTGAAGGTGGTATCGTGGAGTTTTTGGAAATCCTGGACAAACACGCCAAGCGTGCGCCCATTATTACCAATAGTCTTTATGTAGAAGGATATGATGAAAGCTCCAATGTTACCGTGGAGGTAGCTATGAGCTATAATGATGATTTTAAGGAGCATATCTTCTCTTATGTTAATAATATCAATACCATTGAAGGAGGACACACGTTACTGGTTTCAGACAAGCCCTGACACGTGTATTTAAGAGTTACGGGGATAAGGAAGGACTCTTTGAAAAAGCTAAGGTGACGGTTGAAGGGGATGATTTTAGGGAAGGCCTTTCTTCCATTATCTCTGTAAAGGTACCTGAACCGCAGTTTGAAGGACAAACCAAGACCAAACTGGGGAACAGTGAGGTCAGCGGGATTGTTCAAACAACAGTGGCGCGTTCCCTGCAGGCTTATTTGGAGGAAAACCCTAAAGAGGCCAAAAATATTATTCAGAAGGTGATTCTGGCGGCACAGGCCAGGGTTGCTGCAAAAAAGCCCGTGATATGGTGCAGCGTAAATCTGTACTCAGCGGTAGCGGTCTTCCTGGTAAACTGGCTGACTGTTCTGAACGCAATGCAGAAAAATGTGAGTTGTATCTGGTGGAAGGGGATTCGGCTGGTGGTACGGCCAAACAAGGACGTGACCGTTCTTATCAGGCCATTTTGCCATTAAGAGGTAAGATCCTAAACGTAGAAAAAGCCATGGAGCATAAGATCTACGAGAATGAGGAAATCCGCAATATTTTCACGGCTATGGGGGTGACAATTGGAACACCCGAAGATCCCAAGGCGCTTAACCTGACCAAGCTCCGCTATCATAAGCTGATTATTATGACGGATGCTGACGTGGACGGTAGCCATATCGCCACGCTTATTTTGACCTTTGTGTTCCGTTATATGAAAGAACTGGTAACCCAAGGATATGTATATATTGCACAACCGCCTTTATATCTGGTGAAAAAAGGCAAAGAGCAAGAATATGCCTATAATGAAGACCAACGTAAAGCGCTGGTGACTAAACTGGGTGGCGGAAAGGATGATAGCGTAAATATTCAGCGCTATAAAGGTCTGGGTGAAATGAATGCAGATCAACTTTGGGAAACCACAATGGATCCTGCCAGAAGAACCTTAAAACAGGTGACGATTGATAATCTGACTGCCGTAGATGAGACCTTTTCCATGCTAATGGGTGATGACGTACCACCAAGAAGAGCATTTATTGAGGAAAACGCCACTTACGCCAGAATTGATATTTAAGCATATCTAACTGGATGGTATAATAAATAAAAAGCCTGTTGTCCTGACAATGGGCTTTTTATTTGTCAAAACTAGAAATGAGATTACCCTTTTTTCTTGTCATATTTTAGGCTTTCCTAACCTATTTTACTGCTGCGTTTTGGCTTTGAGCCCTTTCATAAATTCGATAAAAGCAGGTTGTAATGGTTCAAATAAAGGATTGCCTTTGTGCCGTAGCATTACATCGCCAAATAGTTTGATGCCCAATATAAGTTGCATTTCCAGCTCCTTATTGCCCAGCATATTGCTTTGCTGTATTTTGCTGATAATTTCAAAAATGTTATCGTGGTTTTCAAATTCAAATGCGAATGCGTTTTCAGGTGTTGAACTGTCTTTTAACTGAACTTCCTGGAATTGGACCTTATATATATTGGTTTTTTTTATTGCCATGGCTGTTTTGTTTTTTATAAAAATCCTGTCCGGAGCTGAATTAAACTTTGAGTAACGGGTAAATGATGCGATAACTGCGCCTGATGAAATGGGTCCATCACGTAAAAAGGGGCAAAATCTTTTATCATGATTTCACCCCTTTTTTATTTTAGGATTGTTGACCACATAGGGCAACCCTAATAAAACTCAAATAAATACGCAGGTTATTACAGAATCAGGATCAGCAGTAAGATAATGATGATGATCGCACCTACAGAAAGATAGACCCCGCCACCCATCGCACGGGCTTCGGTTTTCATGGTTTTAAGTTCAGAACGCAGCTCTTTTTTCTCAGAACGTGTCAGATTGGACTTGTCCATATCTTTAATTTCATTGACTCTGGTGATGATTTCATCGAGCCTGGCTTGCTGCGCCGTTGTCAATTCTTTTTTGGCCTCATGAATGGCTTTTTTGCCAGGCCCCCAGAAGCCATTGCGCTTTGAAATCCAAAAGAAAGTGCAAGTGCCATTACGAAAATGCTGATTGATTTTTTCATTTGTAAATTTTTGTTTTATGATTAAAGGTTAAAAATTACATGGTTAGGTGAGGGGTGTTTTTACTTTTGGTACTGGTACCATTGACTTCCCTTTTCTAAAATTACGTATATTCTCTGAATTTTAGCTTAAAATAAATTTTGTGCTGAAAAGCGCACCAAATTCCAGGCCGAAGTTGGAAGTATGACCCGCCAAATAAGTATTTTTGCTCTATGCAGTTCCTAATACCCATCAAAATACCCGAAGTACGCCCAGGTATTGATTACCGACAGCAGATCCTATTGACCGGCTCTTGTTTTACAGAACATATTGGTCAAAGACTATCTGAGGTTAAATTTAATATCCTACAAAATCCAAGCGGCATTTTATTTGATCCGATCAGTGTTTGTATTAGTCTGATCAGCTATATGGAGGGCAGACAATATAAAGCGGAAGAACTTTATTTACATCAGGAGCTCTATCACAGTTGGGCGCACCATAGCCGGTTTTCCGGTCCAGATGCCAGTGAGGTGATTGATCGCATTAACCTGGCCCAAAACGAGGCAACCTCCTTTTTAAAAAAAGCGGATTGGTTGATTATTACCCTGGGCTCAGCCAATAGTTATCAACTCGTCTCTACTGCCCAGACGGTCGCGAATTGTCATAAGGCACCGGCACAGCTATTTAATAAACATATGCATTCCATAGCGGAGATTGTTACCGCGCTTGATGGTATGCTGTACCGGCTTTTTAGATTTAATCCAAAATTACGTGTCATTTTTACCATCTCTCCGGTTCGTCATATAAGAGACGGCGTCATAGAAAATAATCGCAGTAAAGCCCGGCTCATCGAGGCGGTGCATCATATGATAGATAAGTTTGACCGCCTGTATTATTTTCCTGCCTATGAACTGGTGGTGGATGTGCTTAGAGATTACCGGTTCTATGACATTGACCTGGTACATCCTAATTACGCAGCTACTCAATTTGTGTTGGAGAAGTTTCAGCAGACTTATATGGAGGAAAAGACAGTGGATTTACTTGAACAGCTTGATAAAATCCGCATAGCCAGGGCGCATAAACCATTTCACCCTGGATCTATGCGCCACCGGCAGTTCAGAGAAAAAATGTACGAACAGATCCAGGCCTTACAAAAACTCCATCCCTATTTAGCCTTGGGTGAAGAATTGGCATTTTTCCAGGATGATTTATAGCGATTATCCAGCCGGAGCAATTAACTCGGTCATAATTTAAAGGAGGTTTGTTAATATTAAAACGATTGTTTGTTAGTACGATTTTGTTGTACTATATTTGAAAAGTGAACCTCCTAATTAACATACAATTATCCAGGCTCTCCTTTCTGAGAAGCACCTGTTCACATATCCCATAGCCCCAGGGTTTTATATTTTTTTGACCAGCTCCTTGCCTTAAGCATTAGGAGCTATCCATTATTTAATATACTATAAATCCATATTAAAAATATGACCAAAGTAATTATTATAGGTGGAGGGAAAATCGGGGCTACTGCAGCCTTTATGCTCCATCAGCATGACCGGTTCGATGTTACCTTATCGGATGTAAACCCTGCTTTATTAGAGATGGCAGCTATGGATGGGATAAAAACTGTCCAGGCCAATGTAGAAGATGAAAATGCACTCTCGAAGCTTATGGAGCCCTTTGATATGGTGCTCAGTGCCTGTCCTTATTTTCTAAATGTAAAAATAGCCAGTGCAGCAGCAAAGACCCATACCCATTATTTTGATCTTACGGAAGATGTAGCCACGACAAAAGCCATTCGGCAAATGGCCCAGGGGCGGCAGTGAGTTTTATGCCCCAGTGCGGATTGGCACCAGGATTTATCAGTATTGCCGCCTATGATCTGTGTCAGCAATTTGACAGTCTGCAATCCGTGCGGCTCAGAGTAGGGGCTTTGCCGCAGTATCCGGTAAACCGACTTAAATACAACCTAACCTGGAGCACCAATGGCCTGGTAAATGAATATTGCAATCCCTGTGATGCAATTGTGGATGGTAAGCGTACCCAGGTACTCCCCATGGAAGGATTGGAACATTTTATGGCTGATGGCATAGATTATGAGGCCTTTAATACCTCAGGTGGGTTATCTGCTTTGGCAGAAGTGTTGGACGGAAAGTGGGTTCCCTGGATTATAAAACGGTACGTTATCCGGGACATCGGGATTTAATGCAATTTTTGCTGGTTGATCTGGGGTTTAAAGCGCACCGGGAAAAGCTGGTGGAGCTCTTGGATAATACCTTACCTTTTACGCCCCAGGATAAAGTTTTGGTCTTTATTACGGTAAGCGGTCAAATTAAGGGTAGGTTTACACAAAAAGTATTTACCCGCACGATCTACAATCAGGAAGTGGCGGGTAAGGAACTGACCGCTATTCAGGTGACTACAGCAGGTGCAGTATGCGCTGTTATGGATCTGCATGCGGCAGGAAAACTTCCCCAAAAAGGATTTATTCGCCAGGAACAGGTGGCGCTGCCAGATTTAATGGTCTCTGATTTTGTTCGTTTTTATAAGTAGGGATGTGATTTGTTTATTGTTTCAACTTTAAAATTTAAAAAAATGACGCAGCACAAGGAAAAAGGCAAAAAAGATGAAATTAAGACTTTGGATCAGGTACTTGGTGGGTTGATGCGTCGTTATATCCAAAGGGTACCTGATGTAGAGAAGATCACGGGAGCCATGGTTGAAAAGGGTATCATCCCAGAAAAGACGGCCATTGAAAACGATCATATTGCCTTTAGGACAATGGGCGTACCTAATCTGGGGATAGCGTCGCTGGAAAAGATCTTTTTGCATTACGGTTATGAAAAAAGAGATTATTATCATTTTGAAGCAAAGAAACTGGATGCCTATTGGTATAGCCCGCCTGAGGATAAATATCCCCGCATCTTTGCCAGCGAACTACGGGTCGCAGACCTTAGTGAAAAGGCTCAAAAAATCATCCGCAAATATACAGATACCGTAAATGTAGATCCGGTGGATCAGCTGAACCTGGATGACGGCGCAGCCGTAGATCATTTTCTGCATACGGGGCGTTGGATGATTCCAACGCTAGCTGATTATGAAAGTTTACTGGAGGAGTCAGAATACGCCGCATGGGTGATTTACAATCATTATTACCTGAATCATTTTACAATCAGTGTCCATAATTTACCCAAAGGATATAATACGCTGGAACAGTTCAACAGCTTTTTGGAAGCCCTGGGTATCAAACTAAATAGTGCAGGCGGGAAGATCAAAGAAAGCAAAGATGGAAAACTTAGGCAAAGTTCAACGGTAGCAGGAAAACTGATGGCCAGTTTCCAAAACGGCAGGAAAAGAGAAATTGCCGGATCTTATGTTGAATTTGCGGAGCGTAAAATCCTGGATACTTTTCAGGATCTGCCTGCCAGTGAAATCAGGCGCATCCACAGGCGCGATGGTTTTGAAGCGGGTAATGCTGACCGGATCTTTGAAAGTACGTACAGGGCACAAACGGATGGGTAGGTAAGTAAGAAAGAAGCGTTGAGCTAACAAATAACTTAAATCACCAACTGGGCTTGAGCCGGGTTGTATAAACAATGATATATGGATTTACAAAAAGAAATGGAAGCTGTATTGGATCAATTTGCGATCAGGGCACATAATAATGGTGGATTTGACGGGATCGCGCATCAGCTAACCAAGGGGCAAGAAATCAGTTCTTTCTCGCCGGTAGACGCCAGGTTAATTGCAAAAGTTACCACCGCAACGCAAGCCGATTATCAGGCGATCATCCAAAAGGCGGCGGACGCTTTTTTAATCTGGCGGACCTGGCCGGCGCCCAAAAGGGGCGATATTATCCGCCAGTTTGCTGAGGCGCTGCGAGCGCAAAAACAAATGCTTGGAAAACTGGTTTCTTATGAAATGGGTAAAAGCCTGGTGGAAGGTGCAGGCGAGGTGCAGGAAATGATTGATATCTGCGACTTTGCCGTAGGACTATCCAGACAACTGCATGGACTGACCATGCATTCTGAAAGACCCAGTCATAGAATGTATGAACAGTGGCATCCACTAGGCGTCGTGGGTATTATTACGGCCTTTAATTTCCCGGTAGCAGTCTGGAGTTGGAATGCGATGATTGCACTGGTAGCAGGTAATGTTACGGTTTGGAAACCTTCTGAAAAAACGCCTCTGGCCGCACAGGCTTGTTTGCAGATCCTCTCCACGGTATTTAAGGTTAACCAGGTACCGGCTGGTGTCTGCAACCTTGTGCAAGGTTCTGGTGAGATCGGACAAATGATGGCGGCTGATCCGGCAATCAGCCTGGTATCCGCCACCGGATCTACTAGAATGGGTATGAGTGTTGGGCAGACGGTGGCGGCTCGCCTGGGAAAATGTCTTTTGGAACTAGGGGGCAACAATGCGATCATTATTACTCAAAATGCAAATCTTGACCTGGCACTCACCGGCGCTGTTTTTGGCGCTGTTGGTACGGCAGGGCAGCGCTGTACAACTACCAGAAGACTGATTATTCATGAGGCCGTTTATGAACAGTTTGTGGAGAAACTAAAAAAGGCTTACGAGCAGCTCGTTATTGGTAATCCTTTGGATCCTAAGGTTCATGTGGGCCCATTAATTGATCAGCAGGCGGTCTTGCAGTATGAAGCCGCACTGGTGGCTATTGAAAATCAAGGCGGGCAGATACTTTCAAAAGCTGGCAAACTAAGTGGTGACGGCTTTGAATCCGGCTGCTATGTCCGCCCCTGCATTGCCGCCGCAAATAGCGACCTGGCTATCATGCAGCAGGAAACCTTTGCCCCGATTTTATATGTCATAAAATATAAAACACTACAGGAGGCTATCCAGATACAAAATGGCGTGCCTCAGGGTTTGTCCTCAGCTATTATGACAGATAACCTAAAAGAAGCGGAACAGTTTTTATCCGTCTTAGGTTCTGACTGCGGTATTGCCAATGTTAATATCGGTACCTCAGGGGCGGAGATCGGTGGTGCTTTTGGTGGTGAAAAACAAACAGGTGGTGGCAGGGAAAGTGGCTCTGACGCCTGGAAGGCTTATATGCGCAGGCAGACAAGTACCATTAATTATGGCGATGATTTGCCACTGGCCCAGGGCATTGATTTTCATCTGGACGGTGCTTAAGTTTAACTAAAGTGGTTTTACGATCGGGGTATTGCATAAGACAGCGGACTGAAATATTGATAGCCGCAGTAGCGAAAGCAACTTGGTTTATCAATATTTTATACCGCTCCTTGTCATTGTCCTTGTCATTGCAACCACCATCCCGCAAAAAAAACGTAGCTCTAGTCCTAATTATCGCTCTCTTTGCTATCTCTTCTGTACTTCCAGGTCTTTAAAAAACTGCAATAGATCGTATAGTCTAATTGCTTTTCAGCGATAAAAGCAAATACTTTTTCTGCCAGCACAGAGGCAATGCCCTGGCCCCTGAGACCGGGTGATACTTCTATATGATGGAGATCTATATGATGATCCCTAAGACCGTACCTGACAAAAGCATACCCTTGCTTTGGATCAATAGGTAATGCCAATTTATGCTGCTCTTTATTGTCCACGAGTTTCATGGAGCTGTATATTGAAGTACTCAAGGTGTTATGTGTTTTAGTGACTAAAAATCTAAAGTGCCAAATTTGCCTGCCTTGTAATCGGCCTCGGCTTGTTTTATTTCCTGGGTGGTATTCATGACAAAATTGCCTGCAGCAGCAACGGGTTCTTCTATTGGCTCACCGCTTAAATACAAAAATTGACTATCTGTACAGCTACGAATCAGTAGTTCATCATTGGGCTGCTCAAATACAATAAGTTGATGCGCCTGGATCTGTTCTCCGCTGATAAGCAGCGAACCTGATATTAGATATAATAGGGTCCAATAACCGGGTTTTGCGAGCAGTTGTTGCTGTTTGCCTGGGGTTAACTCCCCGTATATAATCGTCAAAGGCGTTTGGCTCTTCAAGGGACCATTAAGCCCTTCATACTGGCCACTGATGAGTCGAAGTAAAGACCCGTCACCTGAAGCAATAAGCGGCTGCTCATTTTTTCGGGCTAATTGATAACTCGGTGGCTCATTTTTTAAATTAGCCGGGCTATTAATCCAAAGCTGAATCAGCGCATAGGACCCGCCATTTTTGAGCAATTCTTCTGTCGGACCTTCACTGTGTAATAAGCCGCTGCCGGCAAATATCCACTGTGCATCTCCTGGCTTTAAAACGCCACTGCCGCCATGATTGTCCTTATGAAAACCCTCGCCTTGCAGCATAATGGTGACTGGAGAAAAGCCTCTATGGGGGTGTGGATGGATCCTTCTGGCGGAGCCAGGCGTAATCTTCTGCTCGGCTATATGATGCAGTACAATAAAAGGACTGGCAAATCGGAAGTCCCGGTGTGGTAAAGGCTGTAAAACGGTTTCTGTCTCTGTTATCCTTTTTGAACGTGCGTCCAGAATATGCAATATTTTCTTTAACATGATAATTACTTTGATCTTGTTGGTTCCTAAAACAGCTATCCGCTTTTTAGAAAAAGCGGATAGCTGTTTTTATGTATTTAGGCTAAATGGCCAAATTTACCGGCATTAAAATCATCAATGGCTGCTATGATCTCTTGCTGCGTATTCATTACAAAAGGTCCGTAACTTGCGATAGGTTCATCAATTGGTTCACCACTCATGAGTAAAATGACTGCCTGTCTGGTGGCCTTTATGTCAATGTCTTCCCCCTCATGGTCAAAGAGGACAAAATCATGTTCTTTGACCGGTTTGCCATTGACCTCACCTGTGCCATTAATAAATAATAAGGCTGTATTATGCGTTTCTGGGATAGGAAGCGTTACAGTAGCTTCATTTTCCAGGTGAATATCCAGTAGATTCACCGGCGTATAGGTATTGGCAGCTCCTTTTTGCTGGCCAAAGCTGCCTGCTATGACTCTTACAATACCTTGATTATCTTCTAACTTTACAACCGGAATATCTTCCTTGGTTAAGGGCTGGTAATGCGGCGATACGGATTTATCTTTCTTAGGCAAATTGACCCATAGCTGCACCATTTCAAAATTGCCGCCTTTTTTAGAGAATTGCTCTTCATGATATTCCTTATGCAGGATGCCGTTACCAGCCGTCATCCATTGCACATCTCCTGGGTGAATAACCCCGCTGTTTCCCGCACTGTCGTGATGAGCGACACTGCCCTGATAGGCAATGGTGACGGTTTCAAATCCCTTATGTGGATGAACGTCTACGCCTCTTAAGTGGTCAGAAGGCCCAAAATCATATTGGGCATTAAAATCCAGCATCAGAAAAGGGCTGATCCGTCTTTGAGCCAGGGTCTGGGGAATAAAATTAAAGACCCTGAATCCGTCCCCTACCATGCCTGGATTGGCTGGTCTTGGGATGACTCTGTCTATTTTCTTTTTCATATTATTGTTTCCTTGTATCGTTTTATTTAATGTAAAATAAGGTGCATAACAAATCCGGGTAGCCCTTATCAAAGATGCTCTGTCGCTGGCAATATGCTAATTCAGACAGATTTTGAAAAGATCATTTTCAATACCTCCATCAATAAAGTTTACATGAACGCGTAGAGATCTGATTAATTCATCCAGACTCGCTGCCCAGCTTTGAATGCTATCCTTTCTCAAAATTTCTGGAGGTTCGGGATCCAAAGACAGAATCTTCCTTAATTTTCTTTCTTGTCTCTGATCTGTTCCCGGATCATATAATATCCCGTCAAAGACGATTTGATAAAGCTGTTCGATGCCAGCCTCAACGCCGATGACTGCTTTAATGTCATGGCGGGTGGAGAGTTGCTGCACCTCCGCTAGATCGGCTTCGCTATTAACGATGATCAGGATACTGTGTTTCATATGCTGTCTTTTTTTTAACGATACAAAGTTAGTTATCACAAAAGGGGTGCCCAATAATCCAGATTAAGAATGCTACTTAATCTGGATTAAGAAAAAATGTAAATTATTGATAATGAACCTTTTTTTATTAGGTTAATCTGGAAGGGGAGTATTATTGATCATTTTGGAAAAGAATTCCGGGGTCACACCGATAAATGAGGCGATTTGTTTATGGGGCAAGCTCCTTGTAAGGGTGGGATAAAGACGACAAAATGTGGCAAACCTTTCAATGGCCGGCAAACTGAGATTACCAATAAGTCTTTGCTGATAAGCGATAACGGCATTTTCTGCCAGCATTCTAAAATGTCTTTCCAGCTGGGGGATTTCTTTAAATGCCAGATCCAGTTTTTGTCGGGTTATAAACAGATACGCAGTAGGTTCCAGTGCCTCAATAAACAGTTCGGCGGGCTCCTGGCGGTTAAGACTTTTCATATCAGCCATCCACCAGCCCGGAGGCGCAAATTGCAAAACATGTTCAAAGCCATTACTATCCACCTTATAGCTGCGCAGAAGTCCCTCTGTTACAAAGGCTAGCCCCAGGTTAATTTCTCCTTCCTGTAATAAATAGTGCTTTTTTTTCAGCTGTCGCGGCTGAAAAAATCCCTCCAGCTCGCTCAACTGTTCATCCGTTAAATGGATATTTGATTGCAGGTGGGTCAGTAATAACGGATCCATAAAAGGTTGTTTTATCGGTTAAGGTTTGGGTTGCCAGTATATTTGTTGTTTTACTTGCACAAAATAAAAGTACATAATTTTCAAAAGATAACCGCCTGCTTACAGTATTAAGTCGCCCCATAATGTCCATAAAAAAGAGGCCTGCCAGTTATTTTTTGATAACGGGCAGACCTCAAAGGTCATTTGATTAAAGCGTTGCCGTATTAATCAAGACAATGCGGGTTGTAAACTTATCTGTTTTGCTCGAAGCTCTTACGAATGATATTGAGCGCCGCACCATGTTTGAACCATTCAATCTGTTGTTCATTATAGGTATGATTGACATCAAACTGTTCTGTAGTACCATCTGCGTGATGTAAAACGATGGTCAGTGGTTTTTCCGGTGTAAAAGTGGTTAAACCCAGAATATCGATAACGTCGTCTTCCTGGATCTTATCATAATCATTTTTATCCTGGAAGGTCAAACCCAACATACCTTGTTTTTTCAGGTTGGTCTCGTGGATACGGGCAAAGCTTTTGGCAATGATAGCACGAACACCCAAGTGACGTGGTTCCATGGCTGCATGTTCTCTGCTGGATCCTTCACCGTAGTTTTCGTCTCCTACCACGATGGTGCCGATACCAGCCGCTTTATAAGCGCGCTGTGTAGCAGGTACTGGGCCGTACTCCCCGGTGAGCTGATTTTTAACACTATCGGTCTTTTCATTAAAGTAGTTGACAGCACCGATCAGCATATTGTTGGAGATATTGTCCAGATGACCTCTGAATTTCAGCCATGGTCCTGCCATAGAGATATGGTCAGTGGTACATTTACCCTTTGCTTTGATTAAGAGTTTTAGCCCTTTCAGATCTGTACCTTCCCATTCCAAAAACGGACTTAAGAGTTGGAGGCGTTTAGAATCCGGTGAAACCTGAATCTGAATGCCTGAACCATCTTCGGCTGGTGCCTGATAACCCGGATCTTCAACATCAAATCCTTTAGTGGGTAATTCATCTCCAGTTGGGGGATCTAATTTGACCTTTTCACCTGCTTCGTTGATCAGGTAATCCGTCATAGGGTTAAAAGTAAGGTCACCCGCAATGGCAATGGCTGTTACTAGTTCCGGTGAAGCGACAAATGCAAAGGTATTTGGATTACCATCTGCTCTTTTGGCAAAGTTCCGATTGAATGAGTGTACGATGGTGTTTTTTTCTTTTTTCTCCGCACCGACTCTGTCCCACATACCAATACAGGGGCCGCAGGCATTGGTCAATATTTTTGCACCGATCGATTCAAATACATCCAGAATCCCGTCGCGTTCCACTGTGAAACGGATTTGTTCAGAGCCTGGGTTGATCAAGAATTCTGATTTTGCTTTCAGATTCTTTTCAGAAACCTGTTTGGCTAAAGAGACAGCCCTGGAAAGGTCCTCATAAGAGGAGTTGGTACAGGAACCGATAAGACCCACTTCCACTCTTTCAGGCCAGCCTTGCGCATCAGCAACTTCTTTCATTTTGGAAACCGGTGTTGCTAAATCTGGAGTAAATGGACCATTCAGGTGTGGTTCCAGTTCGGACAGGTTAATTTCAATGACCTGATCGAAATATTTTTCAGGATCTGCATATACTTCAGGATCCCCGGTTAAATGCTCTTTGATAGAATCTGCGACATCTGCGACTTCAGTCCTGCCAGTGGCTCTCAGGTAACGTCCCATAGAATCGTCGTAGCCAAAAGTGGAGTTAGTGGCACCGATTTCAGCACCCATATTACAGATGGTACCTTTACCGGTACAACTAATAGATTGGGCACCTTCGCCAAAATATTCAACAATGGCTCCGGTTCCACCCTTCACGGTGAGGATACCAGCTACTTTTAGAATAATATCTTTAGGCGCAGACCAGCCACTGAGTTTGCCGGTCAGTTTTACGCCGATTAGTTTAGGCCATTTTAATTCCCAGGGCAAGCCAGCCATTACGTCACAGGCATCGGCACCACCAACCCCAATGGCTATCATGCCAAGTCCACCGGCATTTACCGTGTGTGAGTCGGTACCAATCATCATACCCCCAGGAAAAGCGTAGTTTTCTAGTACGACCTGGTGAATAATCCCTGCACCCGGACGCCAGAATCCGATACCATATTTATTGGATACAGAACCCAGAAAATCATATACTTCTTTACTTTCTTCTTTTGCGAACGCCAGGTCTTTTGCTGCACCTTCTTTTGCAATGATCAGGTGATCACAGTGTACAGTAGATGGAACGGCTACTTTTGGCCGACCAGCCTGCATAAATTGCAGTAGCGCCATTTGTGCAGTAGCATCCTGCATGGCGACACGGTCAGGTGCGAAATTAACATAATCGTGTGCTCTTTGGAATTTTTTTAAAGGTTGGTCGCTGTGTAAATGCGCATACAAAACTTTTTCGGCAAGTGTGAGTGGTGTGCCGGTAACGGCGCGTGCTTTTGCAATTCTGTCAGGTAGCTCACTGTAGACCTTTTTGATCATGTCAATATCAAAAGCCATAACATTACAATTTAAATAGTGTGATATAAAATTGTTGCGAAGTTACTAAAAACAGGTGGATTTTTAAAACTTCAATCTGTTAAAATTTGGTTCACCTAATTTTTATGTTTGATGCTCCTAAAGCATGAAATCCTTTGATTGTTATAGTCTTGTAATAATATACAAGAAGATATTTTTGAGTTTTTCAGGATTTTGTATATTTGTCTGTCCATTTAGATACAAGACTTGACGTTGAAGGCCCAAATCTTGTAATCACGTGCGGTCCTTTTGTATGGATTAGGCATTTATACATTGCCCGATTCAAACAAGAAGCTATTTAAAATCTTTGGACACCAAAGTTTACTTAGATGAACAGATTTAGAAGTTTTATTGAGTGCAGGGCATTTGGGGTTTGTGCCGCTATCGGTACCAAACTGGGTATTGCCAGCTCCAGGATCCGTCTTTGGTTTATCTATATTTCATTTCTGACCTTCGGATCCCCGGTGATTATTTATATGGTACTGGCTTTCTGGATGAATATTAAACGCTATGTTTTATTTGCCAGACGCAATCCCTTGAAATATTCAGACTAATATTCAGTACATTATTTAGCCTAATACTCAGCCTAATTTCAGCGCAACCTTCCAACAGAAATTGGATCTGTGTAGCCTGCCTATGCTGGATTCTCGTGTCTGTATCTTGCAAATAAGGTTATTATCTGGACTTAATTTGCACAGCAATGCAAATTATATTCCCGAACCTTTTCATTATTAATATGCTATGTTTTCCCTTCTGGTAATAATAGCATCATGTTTATGAGAAAACAAGTTTATAGATGCCTGTGTTTAAGTTTGCTAATTTGTCCGCTTAAATCCTAAAATCCTAAAAGGTTATCGTCGTAATTTTTCCATTTAAGGTTGTTTTTTTCTGATTCATAGATTTTTATATTGGAATATGTCAAAAACCGCTATCTTTATTACAGTATTATTCAAATAAAATAATGCTCATATTCAACTTACAAAGCAATCTATGATTAATAAACGTGTATCAATTTTTTGCCTTTTACTGGCGGTGGTAACTGCATTTTCCTTTTCCTGTAAAAAGGTAGTGGATAGTCCTTCTAATGGTGGGGATGGCGCTGGAACAGAGACTGATCCCTATTACGGGGACTATACTTTTACGCATTCTTTGTACGATTCTCTATATATGTATGCTAAGGCATTCTATCTCTGGAACAATGATTTGCCCACTTTTGGGAAATTTAATCCCAAACAATATCAAAGTGCAGACAGTCTGGCTGGCCTGAAAAAGGAATTATATGCATTCACTCAGATTCCTATTAACGCAGAAACGAGTGAGCCCTATGAGTATACAACCTATGCCGGAGAATCTAAGTATTCCTATATGCTTTTGACTGCCGACAATACGGGTGGAGGCAATTCCTCGTTTTTCGTTCAGCCCAATACAAAATCATTTACGCTGGACGGATATGGCAATGACCTGGGAATCCATTTTGGATTTACCCCGCCTTACGCCGTAGATACTGATGGTAATTATATTTTAGATTCAGATGGAGACAGGACCTTTAATAATGATACGATTGTCACTGTTTTAAAATATGTGGACAATGGTTCACCGGCCCAAAAGGCAGGATTTAAACGAGGAGATATTATTTATAAAATGAATGGAGAGGCTAAAAGTTTTAATGATTTTACCAGCAATGATGCCTTAAATAAATACTACAATGATATCCTAGATGGTACCAGTCTGGATATAGTCACCATTGACTCTTTGTATCCCAAGAGCGGTAAGTGGAAAACCACTGAAAAAACACTGACAAAAACAAAATATGAATTTGATCCGGTGATCCTGGACTCAGTGATTGCTTTACCTAACGGGAAAAAAGTAGGGTATCTGATTTTGGAAGGGTTTACCGAGTTAAGCAATGCAAAGAAGCCGCTAGATGCGGCATTGGCAAAATTTGCAAATGTGACCGATCTTGTTGTAGATCTTCGTTATAATGGTGGCGGTGCAGTTGAAACCTCCCAGTATCTGGCTAATGCATTTGTTGCCAGCGGCAATGACGGTAAGACCTTGTTTTCCATGAATTACAACGACAGTCTAAGAGACGCGTCTACCTATTCCAGTTTTTTAAAAAGCGTGCTTAAGTCCCAGAAGTTATATAATGATGATGGCTCACCTTCAGGCAATACTACGTTTGATATTGATTACAGTGTAAAAGGCAATACTGAACTGGTGGCTAAGACAGGCGCCATCGCAACAACCAGCAAAAGAATTTATTTTATAGTAGGTGGCGGCACGGCTTCAGCCAGTGAACTATTGATCAATGCTTTAAAACCCTATAACAGCGTATTTTTAGTCGGCGCCTGGTATGCAGAATCCCCGGAAACAGATAATAATGGTAATACAGAAATCAGAACCTATGGCAAACCAGTCGGGTTTTTTGATCTTAGGGTAGGGGATTATACCGTCTATATGTCCATGTTCCAATCATTAAATGCTGCAGGAGAAGGTGATTATTATGATGGAATGTTGACAGATGCCCTGGGGTATGATGATGTGCTGGCAGATTTTGGTAAGTCTGAAGACCCTTTGGAATCACTGAACCGTATTTTGCAATCTTTGGACGATACTTATAAGGTGCCAGGTGCAAGTTCCAGGGTGTCATTAAAGAGCAGTTTTAAGGCTAGTAAGGTCAGGGGAAACAGCAGGTTGCGGTCTTCTTTGAAAAGTTTTGAAGATCAGCAAAACAGGCGCAATTTTAAGCCAATGGTCAGGACGCATGCTAAGTTGAAGTAAGCATACATTTTTTTAAGTTATTAAATAACAAAAGCCCAATTCGTTTTTATAAAACCGGATTGGGCTTTTTGGTAGCGGTGCGCTTGCATGTGGGAGCTTGCTTATTGAAAATGTTAGGCTATCAAGGATTCTTATATTAAGTTTGTCGCTGGTTTTATAAGCATAGTTTAAGTGTCTAAAAATTACCGCAAATAAGGCTGATTACACAATCATGCTTATATTTGCACCAGTTAATTCGGTTTGCCATAAATGCCTACCTGTGGTTAGAGCATAAAAAAAGAGGTTCATATGAGAAAGGCGATTATTAAATACACCAATAATATTGCGGGTATTTTAACTGAGCAAAATGATGGGAGCTTTATTTTTGAATACGACAAAAGCTATATCAGAAACTTTTCAGACAAATTTATTTGTTTTAGTATGCCTGTTAGTAAATTTCCTTTCTACAATCAACAGTTATTTCCATTTTTTGATGGGCTATTGCCAGAAGGATGGCTGCTTGATATTGCATGTAAGATCCTTGGTATTGCCAAGTCGGATCGCATGGGACTTTTATTAGCCTGCTGCAAAAACTGTATTGGCGCTGTCAGCGTCTACCCATTGGAAATAAATGAAAAGTAGATTAATGCAACCAGCAGTTAAGGTGTAACCATTGTTGCATTAGGAATGGAAAAGTTTAAAAATATTGATTAAATGACAAGGTGTTTGTATTGTTACGATAAGATAGATGATGCTATGGAAAGTGAGTTTCATCCGGCCTGTGCTAAGAAGTTTTTCGGCGTTCCAGAGTTGCCAAGACTGCCATATGACTCATCTGATATGCCCAAGTTAGCAAAAAAAATTTTAGAGAGCTCAGTGGCTGTTCCTGGAGTACAGCCTAAAATTTCTATGGGTTTAATTGAGGAAGTTTTGCAAACAGGGCAAAATGAAGAATCGACGGTTTTGGATGCACTTAAAGGACAATATATTTTAAAACCACAAGATGAGGATTTTCCGCTGATGCCGGAAAATGAGCACCTAACCATGCGGCTGGCGGAACTATTTAAAATTTTGGTGGTTCCTTCCAGTCTTATGCGTTTAAAATCCGGAGAGTTATGTTATGTTTCCAGAAGAATTGATCGCACTTTGACTGGAGAAATGAATCATATGATTGATTTTATGCAGATCCTCGGTTTGGAAGATAAATACTCTGGAACGATGGAACAGGTTGGCAAAAAAGTAGGGGAGTTATCTAGCTATATTCTCTATGATAAATTTCGTTTTTTCGAACTGGCAGTCTTTAATTTCATTGTCGGCAATAATGATATGCACCTAAAGAACTTCTCCATGCTGTTACTAGAGGATAAATGGAGCCTGGCACCTGCTTATGATCTGTTGAACGTGAAAATAGTTTTACCTAAAGATAGTGAAGAACTGGCCTTAAAGCTAGGCGGGAAAAAGAAAAAATTAAACGGTGCCTATTTTGAACGATTTGCGGTAGTCCTTGGCTTAAATCCTAAACAGGTACTTTCTGTATTTAACCGGATAGGTACCTGGCTACCCAAGGCAGAAAAGCTTATTGCCCGCTCATTTTTGCCTGAGGCTGCAAAGCAGGCCTATTTTAAAGTCGTCCAGGACAGATTAGGCATACTGGGCCTATTGCCCATGCGTAATCAGTAAAAAATAATCGCAACAGAAAGTCGATAATAAAAAGGTAGTAATAAAAAGGTCAGCTTTCTAATAAAGATAGCTGACCTAACTTAAAAACATGACAATTCACAAGAAATGTTTTGTTTTATCTGACTTATGCAAGATGCTTAGCCAGGATTTATGCGAATTTCTTGGCATCTTCCAGGAACTTAGCAAGACCGATATCAGTCAGTGGGTGTTTGAGTAATCCCAGGATAGGTTCAAGTGGGGAAGTCACTACATCAGCACCAGCTTCTGCACACTGGATAATGTGGTTGGAGTTACGGATAGAAGCCGCAAGAATTTCTGTTTCGAAGCCTTGCACGGCATAGATTTCGGCGATCTGAGAGATCAGGTTAATTCCTTCCCAGCCACTGTCATCGATTCTTCCGATAAAAGGAGATACGTAGGCGGCACCTGCTTTAGCCGCTAATATAGCCTGACCTGCAGAGAATACCAGCGTACAGTTAGTACGGATGCCATTATCTGTAAACCACTTGATTGCTTTAACGCCTTCTTTGATCATTGGGACCTTAACAACGATATTTTTATGCAATGCAGCGAGTTTCTTTCCTTCTTCTACAATGCCTTTAAAATCTGTAGATACCACTTCAGCACTGATATCACCGTCGACGATTTCGCAAATGGTCTTGTAATGCTGTATTACGGCTTCATGTCCTTTCACACCTACCTTCGCCATTAAGGAAGGGTTGGTGGTCACACCATCCAGGATACCTAAATCATTGGCTTCCTTAATTTGTTCCAGATCTGCCGTGTCAATAAAAAATTTCATCAGTCTTTTTTTTAGTTTAATGATTGGTAAATATATATTCTTTTAAAATCTTTAATTTTTCGTTTTTTTGCTGTGCGCCTTTAGCAGGGTGCCTAACAATCTTCTCCCAAAGGTACACAAAAATTAAAAATAGAATTAATAAGTATTAAAAATTTGCATTTAGTTGATGTAAGGCTAAAATAAACTTAAATAAGAAGGAAAACGGCGATTAGGGGCATAAAAAAAGGAGGTAATCCTCCAAACAACGCATAATGCTTATATCCTGCAAACGATCTAAGATCCAATACCTTCTTTAAACCCTTTACATTGATTCAGTTACCGATGCCTTCTGGAAATAAAGAAGGCAGGCTACTCACATCGCGCCGCTACAACCACCTACTCTTGCTGCCTTCCGGCCCTGGGAGGATTCAGTAGGAGCTGGCCGTGTGAGACCTGCCGGGTGCAAATGTAAAAGCCTTAAAGGTATTTGCCAAATTTTGCCGTCGTTTTATGGAAATAAAAAAACAGATCCGTGATTAGCGTTAAACCAACTGTCGGATCTGTTTTGTTTTTTGAGGAACCAGTCCCTCTAAAATAGGCTATCGTCTTAACTAAATGCAAGGATGCAATAATATTATTTGCGCATTGCAAGACTTTGACCCCAAATAAGTTAACCTATACTCGCCTCGCCGTGAAAACCTAGAAGTCTTTTTTAGCAGTGCCGTCAGCAATTGCTTTTAAGGCATTGGTTTCACTAAGGATTGCACTCATTTTGTTGCCTTTTCCATCATCGCCTTTAGCGATATAACCACCACGGGCGGTTTTAGAAACAACAGCATTATGCATGGGAACGTTCTTTTCTTTTGTTTTCAGACAATAAGCCTTAATAAATTTTGAAGTGTCCATCTTTTTAATTTTTGTTTGATAATCTAATGAAATTATGGGCAGAGAGTGTGTGTTTGCTTACTGGAAACGAACCCTAACCCCGGCACTGAAAGATAAATGTAAGTAGAATTTGCCAAAAATCGGACAATTAGGAAGCGTTTTTTCTCAAATTCCAATTTTGGCATTCTCTTGATTATCACACTATTTGTTAATTATCTAAAAGATTCAAGTGTAACTGATTGAAATTCTGTAAAGAAGATAATTTAAGGTCTGCAGCGGCCCATCTGGGCTCTTTATAATGCTCCGGACCCGGTACAATTACGCAACGCATTCTGGCGGCTTTAACGGCGATCATTCCATTAAAAGAATCCTCAAAACAGATACATTGGGTAGGCGGGGTGCCCAGCGCCGCTGCACAGTCCAGATAGACCTGCGGATGGGGTTTACCAAAGGGCAGATTACCCGCAGAAGCGATGGTATGCAGATACTTACCTATGCCCAGCTTTTCTACGACCAGATCAATCAATGGCAAAGAAGAAGAAGAGGCAATACCGATTTTAAAATTCAGTGCACTGAAAAATTCAAAGATATGATCCACGCCAGGCATCACCAGCCCCCTTTTGTCTACCTTATCCATCACTGACTGAAGGATTTTAGCCTCTGCCTTGTCATAGTGCGTCTCAGCTATCTGGTGCCTTGAAAGCCACCACTCGGTAAATTCCTTGGTTCTGAGCCCTGTGGTGGTAGCATACTGGGCGTCAGAAAGGACAATACCATACTCAGCAAAAATTTCCTGAGCAGCTTCTTTCCATAAGGGTTCGCTATCAATTAAAAGTCCGTCCATATCAAAAATAACCGTCGATAATCGCATATGAATTTGTGTTGTTTGTCTTTAAGCGTTTGACCTTCCATCATTACATTATTGGAAGGGAATGTTGTTGTTTAATTTGAATGATTCATTTGATCCGTTTGCAATAAATTTCGCGCATCTCTGTCCGGGGTAAAAGTATGTTTCCACCGGCGGTGACTCCAGAGATATCCAGGAGGGTCCTCCCGGATGTTGTTTTCCAGCAGTGCTGCGGTCTTCAGGGTAATCTCCCCTTTTTCAAAACTGCCGGCGGCCTTGGTGATACATTTTAACTCGGTGGTATAATAGCCCCTTTTAATTCTTTTGATATTGCAGAATACGACGGCATTATTCATTAACCTGGAGTTGGCGTCTGGTCCTTTGGCAAAGGGGGTTAATCTGCCAAAAAAAGGCAACCAGTAAGCACTTTTTAGAAAACGTGGATTCTGGTCGGCGACCAGTACAAAGGCCTTGCGCTCATTTATATAAGGTTTAAACTGTTCTTTAAACTTTTTACTATCAATAAGTACCGTTCCAAACCTGCCACGGATTTTTTGCATCAGCCTTTCCGCAATGGGACTGCTGACATGTGCATACACAACAATCTGTTTATATGGATTTTGATAGCTGTAAGAGAGATTGCACCATTCCCAATTAAAAAAATGACCCAGGACAAAATCAATACTAACACCTTCATTATAAAGTGCATGAATCGTTTCATGATCCCTTTTAAACCGTCGGTTAATGGCTTTCACCGGTAAGGAAATTAATTTGATCAGTTCCACAAAGTTATCAGTGAATCGGTAATAGAACTGTTTGCAAATCAACGCTCGCTGCGCATCTGATTTTTCAGGGAAGGCGATTTTTAGATTGTTTAAAATAACCTGCTTCCTGTACCTGACAATTCTGTAAAGGATAAACCCCGTGAAGTCACTAATGGCATACAACACCCGAAAAGGGAGCAGGGAAATCAGATAGAGGAAACCGTAAACAATATAATACATATTTGCTGACTGCTTTAGTGACTGATTACAAGAGTAGGTGCTCAGCGATATAAGTCGCAAATATACAAATAGGGCACGGGTAAGCTGCCCTATTTCAGGATAAATAAATAAAATAGTATAAAATTATAATATCACGCTTTGTAAGAGATCATTTTTCTTGGGATAATCTGTATTAAAATGAAGTCCCCTGCTTTCTCTTCTGAACTGTGCCCCTTTGACAATCAGGTAGCCCACAGAAATCAGGTTGCGCAGCTGGCAAAGCTGCGGGGAAACCTGGGATTGTTTGTATAAGGCTTCCGTCTCCTCAAAAAGCAGGTCCAGTCGGCGCATGGCTCTTTCCAGTCGGACATTGGTGCGGACAATGCCGACGTAATCGGTCATAATCTGTTCCAATTCTTTTACGCTTTGTGTAATCAGGATCATTTCTTTGGGTTCAGCCGTACCTAGTGCATCCCAGTCAGGAAAATTAAGGGCGGCAATTTGCTCGTTAAATTGCCCCAGTTGGCCGTTATTATACTGATGTAGAACATCCTCAAAGGCACGGTGAGCGAAGACCATCGCCTCTAGTAAGCTATTGCTGGCCAGTCTGTTAGCGCCATGCAGGCCTGTGGAAGAGCACTCACCGCATGCATACAGATGTTGAATGGAGGTTCTGGCTGATAAATCCGTTTTAACGCCCCCACAGCTATAATGGGCTGCCGGTGCCACCGGGATACCATCTTTAAATACGTCGATACCAATATTTTTGCAGTACTCAAAAATATTGGGAAAATGCTGCATGAATTTCTGCTGATCAATCGGCGTGCAGTCCAGATAGACATGTTGGGTACCATGCTTTTTCATCTCACTATCGATCGCTCTGGCTACAATATCGCGCGGCGCCAGATCTTTTCTAGGATCGTAGCGCTCCATAAAGGCTTCTCCTTTATGGTTACGCAAAACTGCTCCTTCCCCGCGGACAGCTTCTGTAATCAAAAAGGCAGGAGAAACGCCCGGTTCAAATAGTGCCGTCGGATGAAACTGAATAAATTCCATATTCTCAATACGGCCTTTGGCCCTATAAGTCATGGCTACACCATCTCCTGTGGCTACTTTGGGATTGGTGGTTGTCCTATAAGCCTGCCCGCAGCCGCCTGTTGCCAGCAGGGTGGCAGAGGCAAGGATCTTTTCTATGGTGCCGGTTTCTCTATTTAAAGCGTAAACACCATAGCAATTAATATCCCTGGAAGACTTAGTGACTAAGAAACCCAGATGGTGCTGCGTCAGCAACTCCACCACATAGTATTTATCCAGTATTTTAATGTTGTTATATCGACTGGCCTCTTCTATCAAGGCTCTTTCTATTTCTCTGCCAGTGATATCCTTATGATGCAGAATCCTGAAAGCACTGTGTCCGCCTTCTCTGCCTAAATTGTAATCGCCCCCTTCATTTTTGTCAAAACGGGTACCATAGCCTATGATTTCCCGGATGCGGTCGGGCCCTTCCTTTACCACTGCTTCCACTGCCGCCGGGTCACACAAGCCGTCACCTGCAATCAAGGTATCTTCAATATGCTTTTCAAAGCTGTCTTTCTCGAAATCCCAGACACCAGCCACGCCGCCCTGGGCATAATTGGTATTGGACTCTTCAGCAGAAGCAGCCTTTGTAAGTACCAGTATTTCTTTATCGGGCATTGCCTTTGCCGACTTGATGGCAAAAGTAAGTCCGGCTATTCCCGAACCAATGACCAGTAGATCCGTCGTCATATGTGGATGGATAGTTTTTTTAAGTAATGATTGAGTTGTCCAAGGTTTTTGTCATGCATATTTTGAATGCAAATGATTGTCAAAATTAAGGAATAATCCTGCTTGTGACTTAAAATAAAAATATTGGGCAAAAAAGAATAGCGATAGTGTCTGACCCATCAGACACTATCGCTATTCTATAAAATCTCTACAAATATCCACTATTTTCTGCACCAGCTTCGCTGATTGCCTGCAATAGCGGTTTAAACGGCCTTTTTATGAGCGTCCTTTTAATTTATTACCCTTGGCCAGATATAGGCCATAATAGATTAAATGGAAGATCACCATCACAAAAGAGAAGATAACCAGGCCTTCGTCTGACCCTTTGGTGTTAAAATGATGACAGGTGCCCAAAATGGCTAATATGATCGTTAATGCCAGGCCGCTAATGGCAGTGATATTATAACTGCGGCTGTGATCTTTAAATGAATCTGCCGCATTCAGGTTGCTTTTCAGTATGCCGCGTGACAGATAAACGTCCAGACCGATCATCATCCAGGCGATCAGACGGATCCAGGTATCCAGGGGCAAAAATACCATCATAAACAGGCAGGTAAACACGCCCAATATAGGCACTAGTGGTACAAATGGTGTTCTGAAAGCCCTTGGAGCATCCTTCATTTTACTGCGCATCACAAGGACACCGATACACACCAGGATAAAGGCAAACAAGGTGCCGATACTGGTCATTTCGCCAACGATTCTGCCCGGGATAAAGGCCGCGAACAGACTCACAAAGAGCATAAAAAGCAAATTGGACTTATAGGGTGTCTTATGACGTGGGTGCAGTTTAGAGAATATAGAAGGCAATAGACCGTCCTTGCTCATGGAGTAGAAAACACGACTCTGGCCTAAAAGCATAACCAGGATAACAGAAGAGTAACCCAGTAAGATAGCCACAATAATCAAGGTATTCAACCATGGGTAGGCAGGTATAACGACGCCGCCTGCGCCAATGGTACCCATTTGCTTGATGGCTATGGCTACCGGCGCCAGATCACTACTGCCACCGGTATTGAACATGGTATAATGCGCTACACCGGTCATTACATACGCAAAGGCAATATAGAGAACTGTACAGATGATCAGAGAGCCTAATATTCCGATTGGCATGGCTTTTTTAGGGTTTTTCGTCTCCTGGGCCGCCGTTGAAACCGCATCAAATCCGATATAGGCAAAGAAGACAACAGCTGCTGCTCTTACTACCCCAGACCAGCCAAAATGGCCAAATTCACCGGTATTTTTAGGCACTAAAGGCTCCAGATTTGCCGGTTGAACATAATGTAGTCCCAGTGCGATAAATACAATGACAATGGAGACTTTGACCACAACAATAATGGCGTTCACCCAGGCAGATTCACTGGTGCCTCGTATCAGCACCATGGAAATAATGACCACGATAAACACTGCCGGCAGGTTCAGGATGCCTGGCACACTATCAAAAGGCGTTGCGGTCAGCATATGGGGAAGGGCGATGTCGAAGCTTTTGAGTAGCTCATTTAAATAGCCCGACCAGCTGGAGGCAACAGTGGCTGCCCCAACGGCATATTCCAACACCAGATCCCACCCAATAATCCAGGCGATAAACTCACCCATGGTCGCATAGGAATAAGTATAGGCACTCCCAGCCACAGGGATCATAGACGCAAATTCTGCATAACATAGACCGGCAAAAGCACAACCGACAGCAGCAATAATAAAAGAGATCATAATCCCAGGACCCGCCATATTGGCTGCCGCAACCCCTGTAATGGAGAATAATCCGGCTCCGATAATAGCGCCAATACCCAGTGCAACTAAGGAACGGGCACTGAGCGTTTTTTTCAGGCCATCCGCGTCGGCGGATTCGGCAATCAGGGAACTAATTGACTTTTTTGCAAATAAGCTCATAATAATATTTAGATTCTTAAATTAGTTACGAGGTGGAAAATTAAGGATTAATTCTAAACAGTTTAACAAAACCTGCCTTTTTTTGGTGCTTTTGAATAAATTGAGCAGAAAATCAACTAATATCTGTTTGTTTTATTATCTTTCCGGATTTTGCGTTAAAATGCGTGGAAAATGGGCGCATTATCGTCAAATTTTATTGAAAAAGCCGTTTTATGGAGCAGGTATTGGCTTCAGTCGGTGGATAAAAAAGTATAAAAAGAAACCCTGTAAGCTAATGTCTGTTTGTTTTTTTGATTATCTTGCGGCTGTTTTTGTTCGCTTTCTCAAAAGCAAATCAATAAATAGAAGACTATAAATATAAAATAATATTAACCCTTTTTAAAATTGAATAAAAAATAGACCTTTCCAGGTCTGTTTTTCTAAGTAGAAAAGTTCCTGATGAAGTTAATGAAGAAGAATGCTAAAAACCGGCTAACCTTATATATTATTATTGCCATGGCCGTGGGCGCTATTATTGGCTATTTTGCTTATATATATATGCCTAAGCAGGATATACCCACCCTGGTTTCTATTGGCAAAATGATGACTACCTTGTTTTTAAGGCTGGTGCAGATGATTATAGCCCCGTTGGTATTGTGTACGCTGACAGTAGGTATAGCTAAGCTGGGAGATCTGAAAAGTGTGGGCAGGATCGGTGGTAAAGCCATGCTTTGGTTTATCTCAGCCTCCATTGCCAGTCTGTTTATCGGTCTAATGATCGTCCATTTAGGCAAACCAGGTATGGGCCTGAATCTAGGTAGTGCTAGTGGGGATGTAGGCGATATAATTTCAGGAACGCAGTCTTTCTCCGCAGAAAATTTTATCAACCACCTGGTGCCCAAAAGTGTGGTTGAGGCCATGGCGACCAATGAAATTCTCCAGATTGTGGTTTTTGCCATGTTCCTGGGTGTATCGTTAGCAGCACTGGGTGAAAGAGCTAAACCTGTCGTCAAAGCGCTGGATACGCTTTCAGAAGCCATTCTGGTGATGGTGGGCTATGTGATGTATACGGCACCTATTGGGGTTTTAGGCTCCATTGCCGGTACGATGGCCGTCAATGGCCCGGGCATATTTTGGTTTTATGGTAAATACCTGCTTTGGTTTATGCTGGCTATTGCCATTCTTTGGTTACTAATGGCCCTTGTTGGCTATCTGATTTTGGGTAAACGATTGGTACCCCTGCTTAAATGCATTGTCCAGCCCATGATTATCGCCTTTAGTACCACCAGTAGTGAGGCTGTATTTCCTGTATTGACAGAAGAACTGGAAAAATATGGCTGTAAGAATAAAATTGTGTCCTTTGTACTGCCACTAGGGTATTCTTTTAACCTGGATGGCTCGATGATCAATATGACTTTTGCTTCTATGGCCATTGCCCAGGCGTATGGCATACACTTAGATATCGGTACTCAGGTGACCATGCTCTTTGTACTGATGTTGACCAGTAAAGGCATGGCCGGGGTACCCAGGGCTTCGCTGGTCGTTGTTGCAGCCACCTGTGCTATGTTTGATATTCCACCGGAGGGCATTGCCCTGATTTTGCCCATTGATCATTTTTGTGATATGCTGCGTTCCATGACCAATGTTGTGGGCAATGCTTTATCGACGGCTGCGGTCAGTAAATGGGAGGGAGAGCTTAAAGATCCTGCGCTACTGGAACAGGCGCCCGCCAGAGCCGCCTGAGCTAAATAGTGATCTCGATGCTGTTCGGTGTAAAATCGGTGAACAGGACTGGTGTCTTGTCGTTTTAACCTTGCTTTGACCTATCTTTGGCACGGTTTATTCATTTTAAAGGTCGGTATACCATGTAGCAATAGAAGTGGATTTCTTAGTAACCACATGGTGCCAAAGGGGGTTGGTCCATTATTAAATAAAATTTAGGTTTAATTTTAATATTAATTACCAAAATCTGCGGTCACTACTGGTATGGGTAACTTAAATTTGCTGAGATACCAGATCGATTAATCTGTTACCTTATTTTCAATAAAAAGACAATATAATTAGAATCCATGCTGGATGCAATACTTTTGAGTTTTGACTGGAAACAACTTTTGAGCCCTGAGTTCTATATTCAGGCGGGTGGCCTTTGGTTAATCCTTTTTATCATCTTTGCGGAGACCGGGTTGTTTGTAGGCTTTTTCCTGCCGGGAGACTCCTTGTTATTTATAGCCGGCATTTATAGTGATGAACTGGCCAAATCCTTTGTGGATATAGGTAGTCCATTTTTAAACCTGATGGAGATTATTGTTTTGGTGTTCATTGCTGGCGTCCTGGGTAATATCTTTGGGTTCTGGTTTGGTCGCAAAAGCGGCCCGTTGCTATTTAAGAAAAAAGATACCTGGTACTTTAAGAAAAAACACTTGCAGCAGGCACATGACTTTTTTGAACAAAAAGGTGGGGGCGCTCTTATCCTGGCCAGGTTTTTACCGATTATCCGCACCTTTGCCCCTATTGTGGCAGGCATTGTAGGTATGGAAAAGAAAAAGTTTATGGTTTATAATATGATCGGCAGTTTCAGTTGGGCCTTGCTGCTACTGGCCGGTGGTCATTATCTTTACAGAGCCGTGCTTAAGGCTTATAATGTGGATTTAACCCATCACCTGGAATATATTATTATAATATTAGTGGTGATTACTACAGCACCCGTAATCATTAAGATGGTTAGAGGCGATAAAGGCAAAAAAGCCTCTAAAAACGCCTCCAAAGAAATCTCCTGAGGATATTGCTTCCATCAGCTTATTCAAACCGGTTTGGCTATTAACCTTTACCTTTACTACTGTAAGCAAATTATTATAGATAATAACGATGCAAACAGTAGCAGCAAATGATATTTCAAAATCCGTTTGGGTTATAGAGGAGCAACTTCCGAGCGTTCATTTTTCCTTAAAGACCAGGCGTGCCCTGCTGCATTTACTGGTAGTGCTGATATTGCCCTGCCTGGTCTGGGGCCAGAAAGGGTATAAGTATCCGTATAAATACGCAAATTCCTACCAATATCAGCACCAGGATAGCTTATCCTTGCCATCCAGTCTCGGTGCCAATGACAACCATTGTCGTTTTGATATTAATTTATTAGACAAAATCAACCCGGATACACCGGCCAGCCAATATCAAAAGCAGATCAGCAATAGCGCTTATTGGCTGCCGGCAGCTGTTGTCGTAGGAGAACTGGGGTATGGTTTAATTAATAACGATGCTTTAAATAAGCGCTATGCAGTAGAAACGACGGTAACAGTGGGCATTGGGCAGGCCATATCCATTGGATTAAAACAGCTTTTTAACAGGCCTCGACCCTTTATGACATTTCCGGATAGAATCCATCCAATTAATTACGGAACAGGTCCTTCTTTTCCCTCGGGCATACAACGCTCGCATTTTCAACAGCTACCTCCCTGGCACTTACCCGCAAGCAATGGACGGTTACGGTGCCTATTACGCTATGGGCCGGCTCAGTTGGGTATTCCAGGATGTATTTAGGACGGCATTATCCAACGGATGTTCTGGGTGGCATAGCGACGGGGATTGTAAGTGGTATACTTGGGCACTGGCTTACGGGAAGAATCTACGGGGATTAAAGCGGCCTTTGACTAAAAACAGGATTTTTGACCGGATAACACCATTATTTTTGCCAGGGTACAGTTAAAAAATAAGCGGTAAATTTGTTATGAATACAGGTAGCAGCAGAAGGGCAATTAGGTGCTTTTCAAGAGCCTTGCCTGCTTACCATAAATTGTTTTAATAAATGTAAAGTGGCCGTTCAGATTATAAATAGAGTATATGATTGAATCTTCTTTAAAATTAGTGGAAGCAGTGCAGGCTGAAGTCCAGGCATTTTTTGAACAGCACCAGGAAGAAAAGCGTGCTTATCATAACCTGGCCCATACGCAGGCCGTCGTAGCTGCAGCTAAACAAATCGGCGATCATTATCAGCTTAACGACCAGGATTTTGAAGTGGTGCAGATCGCCGCCTGGTTTCATGACATTGGTTATCATATTGAACCTGACGCTCATGAAAGGGCAGGCGCCGAGGCAGCAGCCGCTTTTCTGCAAAAAAAAGGTCAATCTGAGGCGCTGATAACTAAAGTGCAGGGTTGTATAATGGCCACTAAAATGCCGCAAGATCCCCATAATCTTTTGGAGGAAATTGTCTGTGACGCTGATCTTTTTCATCTGGGCCAGGACCGGTTTAATCAGATTAATGAATGCATGTGTCAGGAAAAAGGGCAAAGTCTGGGTAAAGTCCTTACCAAACAGCAGTGGCGACTGGGCACCATTGCCTTTTTAGAAGCACATCATTATCATACCGATTATTGTCAGATGTTGCTCTCCGATAAGAAAGCAGCTAATTTGGCGAGGCTTAAGAAAAAAGCCGCCTCGGCAGCGGCCAAAATGGCTAAAAAGCCCCAGGAGGTAACGCTAAAGCAGCCGGAGCCAAGTGGTAATATAAAGGGAACATTACCGGCAGATGGAGCGGTGGCGCTGGAGCAGCCTGAAAAGGTTGACCAAGGTGGCGACAATGCACCATATCAAAATAAGGAGCAGAAGGGAAGGAAGGAGAAGAAGCAGAAGAAAGAAAAAACAGATAAGCCCGATAAGGGAATAGAGACTATGTTTAGGGTAACGGCAGGTAATAATCAGAAACTCTCTAATATGGCGGATAATAAAGCCCATATTTTGATTTCGGTTAATTCGATCATCCTGTCTGCGGTCATCAGCTTACTTTTAAGAAAGCTCGACGCACATGAAGAGTTAATTATTCCCACTTTTATCCTAATTACAGTTAGTCTGATTACCATTATATTTTCCATACTGTCCACCAGGCCAACCATTCCTAAAGGAACATTTACCAGGCAGGATATTGAAGAAAAGAAGACCAACCTTTTATTTTTTGGGAACTTTTATAAAATGAAACTTGAACAGTATACAGAAGGCATGTGGAAAGTGATGGATGATCGGGACTTCTTATATGGCTCCCTGATTAAGGATGTCTATGCACAGGGGGTGGTACTGGGTAAGAAATACAGACTGCTAAGAACCGCCTATAATGTATTTATGTATGGGTTGGTGCTGTCTGTCATCGCTTATATGATTGGTGTAATGGTCTCTTAATAAAAAATGAAGTGAAATCAATGCAATCCAAGGATACATATTGTTATTTTGACAGAGACTTAAGCTGGCTCTCCTTTAATGAGCGTATTGTTATGGAGGCGGCAAGACCAGGTGTGCCGGCAAAGGAAAGATTGAGCTTCTTAGGGATTTTTGCGTCTAACCTGGATGAATTCTACCGGGTAAGGATGCCGGCTATTATGGCTTTGAAGAACTTCCCTGTCCATCCCAATGTCCATCCCAATCAATCCATTAAAGAAGAAAATTATAACTTGGGCGAGAGCGGCGAAAATACAACTGGAAGGGAGGTTGAAAATGTTATATCGGTAAATGCGGCTAAAGGATCAGATGCAGATACAGATGCCCTTAGCGCTACCGATACAAATATTTCTTCTAAAACCAATGTAGCTCAAACAGCCTTACTGGCAGAAGTGCGTGGTAAAATCGATGGGCTGCAAAACAGATTCGGTCTTACGATGCTCACGGAAATCCTGCCCGATCTGGCCATGGCCGGCATTGATTTTAAATACAATGCGCAAATTCCAACAGCAATAGATCCAAGGATCCAGGCCTTTTTCTTTGAAAAAGTAGCCGCTAATCTGCAGATGAGTTGGTTGGAGGATCAACAAATAGATACGCAAACAGACATAATCTCAGATACGGATACACAAACAGATGCTCAAGCGACTGGCAAGGAAGGGCACAACAAAAAACGTCCCCGTTTTTTTCCTGAGAACGATCAGATTTATCTGGTCGTCTCGGGCAAACTATCCGGGAGGCAAGGCCTGGCTATTATACGAATCCCTTCAGTGGAGTGTGGCCGTTTTGTACGCCTGGATAATCCACGTGGCAGGACTAAGAGTGATGTCTGGTTGCTGGATGATATAATCCGTATGCATATCGGGCAACTCACGGGGAAAGAAGATTTTGTCATTGAAGGCAGTTATAGTTTCAAATTAAGCCGGGATGCGGATATTGATTATAAGGATGAGTATGGTAAAGATCTGGCTGGATTTATACAAAAACAGGTCGCTAAAAGGAATTACGGATTGGCTACCAGACTGTTATATGATCAACAGATGCCAGAGGCAATCCTTCAAAAATTAAGGCAGGCCTTAAATTGCCCAAAAGCGGCCTTGGTTAGCGGTGGAAGGTATCACAACCTAAGAGATCTGATGGATTTTCCGATTAGTCAACATAAATACGAAAAGTGGCCCGCCATCCGACCTGCCTTTATGCAGTATCGTCAACAGGCACCTTTTGTCTCTTTATTGGATCAGATTGCCAAAAAGGATCTGCTCATTAGTACGCCGTATCAGGATTATAGTACTGTACTGCGCTTTTTTAATGAAGCAGCTATTGATCCCGAAGTTCGCTCTGTTGCGGTTACCCTTTACCGGATTGCCCCCGACTCTCTTATTGCCAGGGCACTGATGAGCGCTGCTAAAAATGGAAAAGCAGTGACGGTGTTTGTAGAGCTCAAAGCCCGTTTTGATGAAGCCAATAATATTAAATGGGCACGCAAGATGAAAGCTGCCGGTGTGAAGATTGTATATAGTATCTGGGCATTGAAAGTCCATGCTAAAATTGCCCTGGTGAAAAGAAATTACGCAGGGCGCTTACATTATAGTGGCATTGTAGCGACCGGCAATTTTAATGAAAATACTGCCAGAATTTATGCGGACCATATCCTGATGACAGCTGATAAGGCGATGATGACAGATATAGAAACGCTCATGCTTTTTTTAGAAAAAAGAGCACGTCCGGAGTCCTATCAGTTTTTCCAGCCAAAAAAATTATTGGTGGCCGGCTTTAATCTCCAAACAGCATTTCTTACAGAGATTAATCGTTGCAAGAGGGCTGCCCTTGAGGGGCAACCCGCAATGATCACCATAAAACTGAATAATTTAGAGGAACAAAAGTTAATAGACGCATTATATGATGCCTCTAATGCAGGTGTGCAGATACGACTGATGGTGCGCAGTATCTGCCGGCTTATCCCGGGAAAAAAAGGGATGAGTGAAAATATTGTAGTTTACCGATTGGTGGACCGTTATTTAGAACATGCCCGGGTCTTTATATTTGACGCAGCTGGTAAGCAAAATATGTATATCGGTTCTGCTGACTGGATGAACCGCAATGTTTATAGAAGAATTGAGGTGTGTTGTCCTGTATTGGACCCTGAAAACCTGCGCACGATCCTGGATATTGTAGCGCTACAGTTTGCAGACCAGTTACACTTGGTACAATTAACCAGTGATTTGCAAAATAAGTGGATGCTGAGTGGGTCAGAGGCAAGTACGCAAGAGGGCAGGTGGCGTGAAGCGCAATTTGAAACTTATCAGTATTTGCAGGCGCAGGCCACTGAAAAGTTAGGTGAAGACCTGACAGCAGTAAAAAGTGAGAAAACGGTGCCTGTTCCCTCATCTGATGAAAACAGACAAGGATGATCTGAAACTTTTAAATTTTTAAGTAAAGTACTCGCTTTTCCTTGGTATCTGTGTGCTAAGCTCACTATTCATCTATCTAAGGAGGATCAATGGGATTTAAGTTACCCAAGGATGCGTCCCTTAAAGGCTACCATAAAATATTAAAAGATAAATCACAATGAAAATGATTCCAGTTATATCCACCTTGGTTACCCTGAGTAGTTCCTTAGTCTTATCGCTAGGTGCAAGTAGCTGCGGGACAGGGCAAAATAATAGTGGTAGTCCTGACAGCAGCGTGCCGTCTATCGTCAACTCCAATATGGCCCGGGCCGCAGGCGGGGTTTCAGAGAGCTTTGTCTATGATTTAGAGCACCCAACCTCCATTTATAAAATGCCAGAGGCATTGACAGAGATTTCTGGGATAAGTTTCCATCAGGGCGATGACACACAGATTTATGCAGAGCAGGATGAAAAGGGCAGATTGTATTGGCTCAAGCCAGGAGATCAGACCGCAAAATATTATGATTTTGGCAAGGATGGTGATTATGAAGACCTGGCCTTTGTGGGAGAGCAGGCCGTTTTACTCAAGTCAAATGGGGTACTCTATAGTTTTGATTTTACGCCTGCAGCTGACAAGGAGGGAACACCTGTTACTGGGTCATTACAAGAGTGGAAAGATTTAGTTCCTAAAGGAGAATACGAAGGACTTTTTGCAGATGCTGCCAGAAATCAGCTGTATCTGCTTTGCAAGGATTGTAAAAGTGAAGATCATAAAAAAAAGGTTTCTGTTTACCGGTTGGATAATGACGCAGGCCATTGGGTAAGGGGTGCTGTTTATCACATTGATGTAAGTCAGATTAGTACCCTGGTAGATCCAACAGGTCAGGACAATGGTAAGAAAGGGAAAAAAGGCAAGAAGGAGAAGAAGGTCGATTTCAAACCCTCTGCTTTATGCCAGGATCCTTTAACCCATCAGTGGTACGTATTATCTTCAATTAACAAGATGCTGGTTGTCCTGGGGACCGATTGGCAGGTTAAGGCTGTTCATACACTAAGTCGTAAGTTATACGCGCAGCCGGAAGGTATCTGCTTTGATAAGCAGCATAATCTTTATATCTCCAATGAGGGGCAATTGCCTGGGGAGGCTACTTTGCTGAAGTTTGCACCTCGGGAACAAAAATAAGATTTTCACCAAATGGTTCAATTAACAATCCTGAAATTGACGTAAATGGCCTTTAAATTTACCTATAACAAAATTCAAAAACAATGGCTTAGACACATAAACTTTGCGTGTGTAAGTTGGACGAGCAGGAGGCGTAGCAGAATTACCGGCGACCTTTTAACAACGCTTACTATACCCACTCGAGTAGTGGATAATTTAAACGGACATCGCATTATACAAAAGCTAATAAAAAAGGGTCTTTATCTGGCTGCTACCTGCACTTCGCTGCTACTGCTTATGCCAGCAAGCGGGCAGTCAGGTTCGACGATAGATCCGCTGTTAGGTTCAGTGTCAAATAAAAGTTTGCCACAACCAGATGATTCTGCCAAGAATAGTAGCGTTGTGGCCAGGATCATTGCGCTGGGGGAGATATAAGTGATACAGGAATTGCTACTTTCAAAGCGCTTATGCAAGCCGCTGCCAGCAAGGTTTTAACTGGCAAAACCACCGTGCTGTTTTTAGGAGATAATTTACCGCCAAAGGGGTTTGGTGGTAATGATGAGGATGAAAAAGCAGCTGAAACAATCCTTAAGGCTAAATATGAACCTTTTATCCGTCAGGGGGCATCTGTTTATTTTACCCCGGGCGAAAAAGACTGGGACAACAGTGGGCCAGCCGGCTTAAGCAAGGTGAACCGGGCAGCTGCCTATATTGCGACTTTGGAGGATTCACTGGTACATCAGGCACCCGAGGGGGGCTGCCCGGATCCGGTACTTATTCATGTTTCTGATAAGCTCGCCATTATTGTAATGGATTCTCAGTGGTGGCTGCATGGATTCAATAAACAAACAGAAGGTGCTGACTGCGGTTGTGCCAATGAGCGGGATGTGACTAGCGCTCTTAGGGCATTACTCTATCAGAATCGGTATAAGACGGTTATTTTGGCCACCCACCATCCCTTTGCTGATTATGGATTTTATAACAGTAACTTTACCTGGAAGGATCATCTCTTTCCACTCACCCACCTTCAAAAGGACCTGTATTTACCCCTGCCTGTAATTGGCAGTCTTTATCCAGCTCTTAGCCGGGCATTCCAGTCGCCGCAGCAGCTTTATCATCCGCTCTATAAGCAAATGAGAAGTATGGTAAGTAAGGTCTTTACTGGGTTCCCCAATCTAATCCACCTCTCAGCGCATGAACCGGGTTTGCAAATCATAAACGAAGCGCGTAACGGGAAGCATATCTTTCAGGTCATAAGCGGTGGACTAACCGAGGGAGGAACCTCTAAAAATGGAAAATACAGTCTTTTTAATAGTAACGATCCGGGCTTTACTGTGCTGGATCAATTGCGTGATGGTCGTATCCGCATTCAAGTGGTGACGGAAAATGAAACGGGAGAGTCGCATAATAAATCGCCTGATAAGACGGTGCCTGCATCTACTTTTACTGCGCCATTTCAATATGTTTTTAAACCCAGTGCCTACCAAGAGGTGGAAGCCGCCAAAATGGCTGAAATTACTGGAGATAGTATAATGGCGGCAGCTCATCCGCCCTATGCAGCCATAAGTGGTGCCCATAAAGTGTTATTTGGTAAAAATTACAGAAAGGCGTGGGCTTTGCCGGTGCAGTTACCCGTGCTTCGGGTCTCTAGTATTAATGGGGGGCTTCAACCGGTCAAGTTGGGTGGGGGCTTTCAGTCTACTTCCCTTAGAATGGCTGACAAAAGTGGAAAGGAATATACCCTTAGAAGTGTTGAAAAGTCCTCAGATTTAATCACACCTGAGCAGTTCCAGGGAACTTTTGTCAAAGACTGGCTGGATGATGCCACCAGTGCGCAACACCCTTATGGGGCACTGGTGGTGCCGCCACTGGCCGCTGCTGTGGATGTCCTGCATGCGAGTCCTGTGATCGGGGTTGTGGCGCCTGACACCGCTCTTGGAGCTTATGGCCGGCTCTTTGAAGGTAAAGTGACACTGCTGGAACAAAGAGAACCGGCAGGTAATACAGATAATACCTTAAAAACACTTGATCATCTCCAGGACGATAATGATAATGATTTTGACGCCTACGCATTTTTAAGAGCCAGGGGATTAGATTATTTGCTGGCTGACTGGGACCGCCATGAGGATCAATGGCGTTTTCAAAAGACGGGAAAAAAAGGCAAGCCTAAATATTACAGGCCGGTACCCAGAGACAGGGATATGGCGCTGAATGTGACCGAAGGACTGATTCCCGGGATTGCCAAAAAGCTCGTTTTGATGCCAAGAGTATTTGGCTTTAGTTATAAAAACCCGATGCGCGGTAGTAATTATTATTTTTATAAGTCCGCATTTTTGGATGCGCATCCCAGTTTTCAGATCGGGTTTGACAAATGGCATCAAACAGCAGTAGCAGAACAGGCCGCATTAACGGACGCGGTGCTTGAAAAGGCGCTGGAAAAAATCCCTGCTAGTGTGCTGGCGCTTGATCATGAAAAATTATCCAGGGAATTAAAAGCCAGAAGAGACCATTTGGTAGCAGCGATGGATAAATATTACGCCTTAAGCAATAAATATGTGGATATCCATGCCAGCGATAAAAATGAATGGATCGCTATTAACGATGTACCTGGCAGTAACGGCCTTGATATTTTGATGCGGAAAATCAGCAAAAAAGGCAATATCCAGGATACCTTAATGCATAAAGTCTATCCAAGAAAAGACACAAAAGAGATTCGGCTATATTTAGGCAAGGGCGATGATAGTGTTTTTATTAATAATGCGTCTTCTACCGTCCGGCTCCGACTCATTGGTGGCAAAGGACATAAATATTATCATGTCACCCAGTCCAGGCGTAAAATCCCGGTTTATGATCATGACCGGGAAGCATACTCCGGTAAGGATCTGCATCAATTAAAAGTGTCTGTCAGTAAGGACAGTGCACAGACGGCTTTTGTAAGGACCAACCGTTATAGTACTGTTTTACCGCTGGTAACCGGAGGGTATAATGCAGATGATAAAATCACACTTGGTCTGGGCGCAAAATTTATTTTGCAAAACGGCTTTCGTAAAAGTCCTTACGCCTCCACCCATCAAATTATGGTGGCGCATTCATTTGCCACAAAAGCCTATAGTATTGATTATAAAGGTATTTGGAAATCAGCAATCGGTAAAGCCGATTTGGTAGCTGATCTGGACGTCAAGGCGCCTAATAATACACAGAATTATTTTGGCAGAGGTAATGAGACCGTGATGGATAAATTTGAGGGGTATCAGAAGTATTACCGGACCAGGTTTACTACAGTAGGCCTGGCCACTGGTCTTAGGTGGAATTTTGAAAAAGGATCCCTTTTAGAATTAGGACCTGGTTTTCAATATTATCATATGAACAGTTCTGACAATAATGGCCGGTTTATCCAGGGTGATCCTGCGCTGATTGGTAGTTATGACAGCAGTTCATTATTTAAAGATAAGATGCACCTCGGTTTGAAAGCGGTATATGAGTTGGATCATCGTAATAATCAAGTATTGCCCCAGTGGGGCATTTACGCCAGAGTGCAATTAAAGGCTTATAAAGGGTTGAATCAATTATCCCGTACCTTTGCACAGTTATTGCCTGAGTTGGCTGTCTATAAACCGCTTGATAACCGAAACAGACTCATATTGTCAGAGCGGCTTGGTGGTGGTTTAAGTGTTGGACATACAGCGTTTTATCAATCCATCTTTTTGGGAGGCGAAGGTGATTTGCTTGGTTATCGCAAATATAGATTTGCAGGTCAACAAGCCCTCTATAATAACTTGGCGCTGCGCTGGTCACTTATGGATTTTGGCAATTATATTGTTAAAGGTGAGCTGGGACTCAGCGGCTTTTTTGATATTGGACGGGTATGGCAGCAAGGGCAGCATTCAGGTAAGTGGCATAACGGTCAAGGCGGCGGTATTTATTTTGCACCTGCCGGACTTACCGTATTTAGTTTTGAAATGGGACATTCAGCCGAAGGCTGGTATCCCTATTTTTCCATGGGTCTCAGGTTTTAAAAGACAAATTTGAGTGTTTTAAACTTAATACCCGTCAATAATTAAATTGTATTCGGATGAAAGCCGAAATCATATATCTGAGTGATCAAAGAAGTGACTTAGCTGTTCCACAGGCAGTTTTGTCGCTGCACCGGTTTGCCTTGTTTCTACGGGAGCGACAGGCGAAGGAAAAAGGGATGAAAGTCCGTTTCTTTACATATATTCTGGAGCAAATTGAGCAGCATCCTGAATTGGAAAAAGAAGTGCCACTGGAGAAAATTGTTGATTATAAAGATGTATTGGAATTTGTTCAGATGGCACTATTGCCACCAGTGACAGATGAAAACGAAAAATATTGGGCTTTAAGTTTGCCTTTCTCCCCTGTCATTTTTTATGGTACGCGGGCCATCTATCATTTTCTAACGGATAAACAAGGCTTTTTAAGAGGAAGTATCGTTCATTCTATGACGGAAAAAGAGCGAATTAGGCATATTCAGACTATTTGCTATACGTTGGCGCTGGATAGGTTATATCAAAAGAACCTCCCCGTTAAGTTGGAAATATTCCAAAACCTGGCCTCGGATGCAGATAACCTGCAAAGAGCCTATGAAGTTCAGTTTGATTCCAGATTTGTGGATGTGCGCTATACTGGTAATGAATTGCCAGATCTGGATCTGCAAATGATAGAGGTTCATGATAATAATATTACGGATGAGGGGTTGACTTTATTGCAGGAAAACTTGCCTTTGGATCATTTGCGCTTTGAAGGTTTTAGTATTGTTCAGGTAAGCGATGTAACTGCCCGCAAGGCAATTGAAAATATAAAAAATATTATAGTCAACTTAAAGCCTGGTGCCAATGTCTATGATGAGGTCGGCGCGTGCATCAAATCCTTAATTGGCAGTCCGCATGTTGTTATCCGGTTGATCCCTATGCTCAGGGTCAATAACCGGATGGTGCTCGATGAATATGGCAATATGGGTAAAAAGCTTCGGGAAATTTGCACTAAAAACAGGGTAGGAGAGCAGGTCTATATGGATGCTGTAGAAAGGTTTTATCAGCATCCGGAAATGGTCCTGGATCAAGACATTGCGGAAAAAAACGCTGCGCCCGAATCCAGGGATATGTACCGCATGCTGGAAAATATGGGCGTACGAGGACTACTTATTCAGCCAGTTTATTTTAATAAACAATTGGTGGGCATCTTTGAGGTATTTGCCAAACAGCCAGGTATTGTTGCACCTGAATTATTAGCGACCCTGGATCCGGTGATTCCATTATTAGAACAACTCTTTCAGGCGCATATTAACGATTTTGAAGCTTCTTTGGATAGAGTCGTAAAAGAGCGTTTTACCTCTTTACAACCCTCTGTGCAATGGGCTTTTACAGAGGCCGCCTGGCAGTTTTTGCAAAAAAGAAAGCTGGATAAAAAAGCCCAGATAGGTAATATTCGCTTCGAGGAGGTCTATCCATTATATGGCGCAATTGATGTGAGAAACTCAACGGTGGAAAGAAATCTGGCCCTGGAACAGGACCTGAGAAAGCAACTAAACTTATTGACCGATCTTTTACAAGCGCTTAAAAAAGTCCATTTTCTGACAATTATCGATGAAATGATTTTCAAAGCGAAGTTGCTGCAGGAGAAAATTGATAAGCAGTTTGGTACCGACGAGCAATATGAAATTTCTCAATTTCTGGATACAGAAATCGTGGCATTCCTACTGCATTATCATCAGCATTATACAGGAGCGGAGGCCTTAATTAATCAATATTATCTGGATGCCGGACCCGGCGGATTTGCCTATAAAAACAGAGATGACCTGGAACAATCGCTGGGGCTGCTCAATGCGACCATTGGCAGTTTACTGGACAGGATGAATGAGGAAATTCAGATGGAATTCCCGTGTTATTTTGAAAAGTTTCGTTCTGACGGAGTGGAATATGATATATACATCGGACAGTCGATCTCACCTGACAGGTCCTTTGATCCTATGTATCTTAGAAACCTAAGGCTTTGGCAACTGACTTCCATGGCCCTGGTGGCCAGGCTGACCAAAGCGTTGATTCCGCAGATGAAAAAAAGGCTGGAAACCACACAGCTTATTTTTATTCATGCCGCCACGATTGATATTGAGTTCAGAAATGATGAACACCGATTTGATGTGGAGGGTGCTTATAATATCCGCTATGAAATAATTAAAAAGCGTATTGATAAAGTCCATATCAGAGATACCGAAGAAAGACTCACCCAACCAGACAAGATTGCACTGGTTTATTTTCAGCAGCGGGATATTGATGATTACCTGGGCTATATTCGCTATTTGCAGCAGCAAAACATATTAAATGATGATCTGGAATTTTTAGAGTTGGAAGAGTTGCAAGGTGTGGCCGGTTTAAAGGCGCTCAGAATCGGGGTGAATATGGAAACTGAAGATATGGAAGCTTGATTTGTAGCGAATCGTGGATAAAGATTAACAAGATGCACATGCAAAGCAGGGAAAAATCCCCTTATCTTTATGAAAGATAAAGTTGGTGCTCACCTTAAAAATTATTGATTAGACACCGTGCATACCATTGAACCTTTTTTTAACTGGCGGTATCTCTATGAGGCTGAACAGGATGAACGTTCACCGTTTTACGGCAGAACCTATAGTGAATTTGAGTTTACCAATGCTATTTACAACTATTACATCCATCCCCAATGGGATAATTTTGGTAGTTCCACCTTATTTTGTAAGATCCTCTATGCAGATTATGATATGCAGTTTTGTGTAATTGAACTCATTGGAGAATGGAATGATGCCATAGAAAATGATGTAATGACGCTGCGATACAATCTGACAGATTTTTTATTTGACCAGGGAATTTCTCATTTTATTTTGATTGGCGAGAATATCCTGAATTTTCATGGCAGTGACGCAGAGTATTACCAACAATGGTACGAAGAAGTTAGTGACAGTGACGGCTGGGTCGTTTTACTGAATATGCCTGAACAATCTCAGGCAGAGTTTAAAAAATATAAACTTCAGTATTATGTTGAATTGATGCAGCTAGAGGACTGGCGCGTTTATAAACCCCATCATTTATTCCAGAAAATAGACCAGATTATCACTTCGAGACTGGATTAATTTTCCCATGATTTCTCTACTCTAAAGATTCTCCTGCAGCAGGCAATATAACGTCTGAAGATAAAGTAGCTTTATCAGGTCTTTTTGAAAGGACTCGATAAGCAATTATTACGCCAAGTAGCATACAGATGGCGCCAATTAAAAAGTGTACACCGGGAAATATAAATGGCGCTTTGGCAGAGGTGAAAAAAGCGAAGCTGCCATTCATGATCAGTGGACCGATAATGGTCGTCAGGCTCATAAGGCTGGTAAGAGAACCTTGTAGCTCTCCTTGTTGGTTGGCAGGGACTTCTCCGGAAATAACAGATTGCAAAGAAGGACCGCAGATCCCGCCCAGGCAATATGGTATTAAAAATGCAAACATCATCCATCCTTTGGTGGCAAATGCAAATAAGGCTAGTCCTAGTACATATAAGCCGAGTCCCAGATATATGCTCTTGTTGTTGCCTAGTCTGGGTACAACAAGCCTGGTCAATCCTCCCTGCACCAGGCCCACTAGAACACCTACGACTGCCAAAGAAATGCCCACCATTTTATCGGACCAGTGAAAGCGATAGATCGTGAAAAAGTTCCAGTTACTCTGCACGGCCTGGGCGCCCAGATAAACCAGGAAAAACATAAGGCTAAACTACCGATTTGTGGATGGCGGGTTAAGAATTTTAAGGAACCAAAAGGATTGGCTCTTTTCCAGTCAAAAGCTCTTCTGTTTTCTTTGGGCAAAGACTCTGGTAGGAAAAAATAACCATAGATACAGTTAAGTAGACATAATACGGCGGCAGCGTAAAAAGGCGCTCGGATGCCCCAATGTGATAACAATGCACCTAATGCAGGGCCTAATACGAAGCCTAGGCCGAAGGCCGCGCCGATTATACCGAAATTTTTGGCCCTGGAAGTTGCATCCGGGCTGACATCAGCAATATAAGCAGAGGCAGTCGTAAAACTGGCACCGGTTACACCTGCCACCACTCTTCCAAAAAATAATAGTGCATAGGTTGGAGATATTGCCTGAATAATATAATCCACACCAAATCCAAAAGGGAAAGCAGTAAAATGGGCCTTCTGCCGTATTTATCACTTAAATTGCCAATAATAGGTGCGCACAGAAACTGCACGACCGCAAAGGCAGAGAGTAAATATGCCCCATAGGTACTGGCCTGATTGATTGGAATATGTTTTAATTCTGCTACCAGATCCGCAATGACAGGTATAATAAGCCCCAACCCATACAATCTATGAGCAAGGTGATAAAAATAAAACTGATGGCGGACTTTTTCGATAAGGCCATAAAAGTGAAAATTGAGTCTACAAATTTAAGAGCAAATATTCTATTTTGCCAAATAATTTGGAATTTAATTATTACTTTTTCGGTAAAATATGTGGGTTTTACGCACTAACTGCCGTTTCTAATCTTTTTTGATCCTTACTTTATATCAAAAGTTGAATCATTTTGTGGTCAGCGAGTTGCTTAAGTGATGGCAGCTATAAAATAAAGGACGCTTTAGAATTTGGCAGAAAATGGATTAAGAAACCTGAAATTTAGAAATCGTAAACTATATTTGTTTTACAAAGTACAAAAGAACGACATATGAATAAATTTTCAATCGCCATTATGATGGTATTTGCCTGTCTTGGCTTGCAACTTTTTGCCCAAAGCAGAGGAGACCAATTTCTAACCACAGACGATGGTGCTAAATTGTTTGTAAAAAAATCCGGCAATGGTGCCATTTGTATTTTTATTCATGGAGGGCCGGGGGCATGGAGCAAATCGTTTGAAGATTTAAAAGGGCGTAATTTAGAAAGGAATCTCTCCATGGTTTATTATGATCAACGTGGGTGCGGGCGATCCGAAAAGTCTCCCAATGGAGATTATTCACTGCAAAGAATGCTAAAAGATATTGATTTAATTCGCCAGCATTTCAATGCTGATAAAGTATATCTACTCTCACATTCCTTTGGTGGTATCCTGGCCGCAAACTATGCGCTGAAATACCCTGATCATGTAAAAGGGATTATTCTGGTGAGTTCAACATTAAATCTCCGCTATTCCTTAGATAATCAAATCACTTATATGGGCAAACTTTTGCATTCGAGTTTTACGCCTGCTGACCAGTCAGATACCTCTCTAATGTCGACTTTTTTGAAAGCCAAGCATTTATTAACAGAAAAAAAGCTTGATTACAAAATGCTTTCTGACAACAAAAAAAGTGTCGAGCTGGTAAGTAGCGTTGACCAGCAAAATCCAAGTGATTATGATTTTGCCAGACATGTATTTAAGGTGGAAGATTATTGGAAGGATTACACCAAACGTACCAATGATATAAAGGTGCCTGTATTGGTTATAGCCGGTACAAAGGACCATGCTATTGGTGAAAATCATTATAAAACATTTGATTTTGCACATCAACAGATCGCAAAGATTAAAGGTGGTCATTTGCTTTATTATGAAAATAATGCAGCGTTTCTTAAGACTATTTTTGAATTTATTAAAAACTGAGCTGCATAACTTATCAAAGCCATTGACAATAGGTGTTTTTTCTTAGTTTCCTGTTATGCCGACTTGATCTTGTATTCTATTTAACGCCGCATGTATAATATTGTATTGTTTTGGATTTTGTTCATAAATTTGGACTGTTCATGTTTTGTGAACATAATAAAATAATGAACAGAGAATTTTCAAAATCACTTTAGTTAAGGTATAAAAAACGCCTGATCAATTTTATAATTTAACTGATCAGGCGCATAGTTGCCTTTAATTTTATCTATGTGTCACAGCGCAGCTATTAAGGTTACGATGAGGCGGTTTCTTCGTTTCTAAAGACCACAATCCCATCAAAAACATCGACCAAAACCGGATGTTCCCGGTCAATCTCACCGGCAAGGATTTTTTTACTGAGTGGATTAACGATGGCTTTTTGGATAAACCTTTTCAGCGGTCTGGCACCAAACTGTACATCATATCCATTTTCGCTTAAATAATCGATCACATAATCACTGAAGTCAATTTTAATCCCACCCTCGGCGATTTGTCTTTTGAGCTGTCTAAGCTGGATATTGATGATATTTCTGATTTCCTTTTTAAGTAATGGGTGAAACATCACAATTTCGTCGATCCTATTTAAAAATTCAGGACGAATGGTCTCTTTAAGTAGGTTCATGACCTCATCTTTGGCCACCTCTTCTGCCTTTTCTATGTCCTCTCTGTGATTTTCAAAGGCATCCATAATTAAATGACTGCCGATGTTACTGGTCATAATAATGATGGTGTTTTTAAAGTTCACCATGCGGCCTTTATTGTCAGTGAGGTGACCATCATCCAGTACCTGTAATAAGATATTAAAAACATCCGGATGTGCTTTTTCAATTTCATCAAATAAAACAACACTGTAAGGTTTACGCCGTACGGCCTCTGTTAATTGTCCACCTTCTTCATAGCCTACATACCCGGGAGGCGCGCCAACCAATCTGGAAACACTGTGTTTTTCCTGATATTCACTCATATCAATGCGGGTCATCATGGATTCGTCATCAAAGAGGAATTCGGCCAGTGCTTTGGCGAGTTCCGTTTTACCCACACCTGTTGTTCCCAGGAAAATAAAAGAACCAATGGGCTTTTTAGGATCTCCCAGGCCAGCCCTGCTTCTACGGATAGCATCAGAAACTGCTGTGATGGCTTCCTCTTGCCCAACAACTCTTTGGTGTAAATGATCTTCCAAATGCAGCAATTTGTCTTTTTCGCTCTGCAGCATACGGCTGACAGGGATACCAGTAGCTCTGGCGACATTTTCTGCGATATCTTCCGCATCAACCTCTTCTTTCAACAAGCGTTTTTCGGAGATGTCGGAGAGTTGATGGGTGGTCTGGTCAATAATCTCTTGCTGTTCTTTGATCTTGCCATAACGGATTTCTGCGACTCTGCCATAATCCCTTCTCTTTCCGCTTTCTCTGCTTCCAGCTTGAGGGTATCAATAGCTGCCTTCGCATTTTGCATTCTTTCAACGACCTCTTTTTCCTGTTGCCATTTTGCTTTATAGGTATCACGCTCCACCATCAAATTGCCAATATTTGTATTCAGCTCTTTGAGTTTTGCCTGATCATTTTCCCTTTTAATAGCCTCCCGTTCGATTTCCAGTTGACGGATTCTTCTTTCTAGTTCATCCAGCTCTTCCGGCATGGAATTCATCTCTAATCGAAGTTTGGCTGCGCTCTCATCGATCAAGTCGATTGCCTTATCGGGAAGAAATCGGTCTGTAATATATCTGTTGGAGAGTTCAACCGCAGCGATAATTGCTTCGTCTTTGATCAGCACATGGTGGTGAGATTCATAACGCTCTTTCAGACCTCTTAGAATGGAGACGGCATCCTCAATAGTGGGTTCATCAACCATCACCTTTTGAAAACGACGTTCAAGTGCTTTGTCCTTTTCAAAGAATTTCTGGTATTCGTTCAAGGTGGTGGCACCTATAGCTCTGAGGTCTCCCCTGGCCAGGGCTGGTTTTAATATGTTGGCGGCGTCCATGGCACCTTCGCCACCACCTGCTCCCACTAAGGTGTGGATTTCATCAATAAAAAGGATAATCTCACCGTCGCTTGAGGCAACGTCTTTAATGACGCCTTTTAGTCTTTCCTCAAATTCTCCTTTATATTTAGCACCTGCTATGAGTAGCCCCATGTCCAGGCTATAAATAATCTTAGTTTTCAGATTTTCCGGTACATCTCCATTAATAATACGATGCGCCAGTCCTTCCACAATGGCGGTTTTACCTACGCCGGGTTCCCCCACAAGAATTGGGTTGTTTTTAGAACGTCTGGATAGAATATGCAAGGTCCGGCGAATTTCTTCGTCTCTACCAATAACAGGATCTAGTTTTCCTGCCTGCGCCAATTCATTTAGATTTTTGGCGTATTTTTTAAGAGAACCTACCTCTTGGGCCGAAGTCTGGGAATTGACAGTGCCGCCCTGTCGCAGGTCCTTAATGGCGGCGATCAGTCCCTTTGCCGTTAGGCCGCCATCCTTTAAAAGCTTGGCTGTATCATCACTGCCTTGTACGATGGCCAGTAGCAAATGCTCCGGATTGATAAATTCATCACCAAACTGCGTGATATCTTTTGCTGCACGCAATAGCGTGTTGTTCATTTCACGACCCACTTGTTGGGCGGGTTCTCCGCTCGCTGCTTTAGGTAACTTGCTGAGTGATTCCCGGGCTTTTTGTTCTGTGTAGGGAATATTGACGTCGTTTTTTTTCAACAAAAATTCGATGGTACTTTCCTTCTCTCCAAGAAGTGCCAGTAGCAAATGATTGGTCTCAATATTCAAATCGCCATTATTATAGGCGATTTGTTGAGCTGCCTGAATCAACTCCTGGGCTTTAATGGTATAATTATTTGGATTCATATATTTATGGTGGTTTTTATTTTTTGTTTTGTGTCAGCTTTAAAAGATTTAGCGACTGCCTATCAAAGTTAAAAATTCTAATGCTAAACCTTCTTTAAGGTTTAGCTGAGCCTTTAACCGGTTGACGCTTCCTTTTACCGCTGGTCTTATTGCTATAGTCCGATCTTTATATTTTGATACATTTCTATTAACCGGACGCATAAGCAGAAGCAAAAAATATACAAAAGGTGGTAAACTGCTAAATTGGCATAATTGTTTGATTTGTACTGACTTAAAGTCATGCTTTGTGACTTCTTGCTGAAAAATTGTCCTATATTTAGTCGCTTATTATCTAAGCTAGCATACTTCACGGGATTTATTTAATTTTAGCGCTGTCAGCCAATTGGAGGCAGGATAGGTAATTCAGCTTATATCAGGTTCGTTTTGGTTATTAAACTTCAAAGGAGAAATCCCATCAAAGACCCGTTTTAACGACAAGTATGCCTCATTGGAATATTATATTTAAATAAAAATAATATATTTAATTTTTTATGCGTTCATTTTCATTGCTTTTCTGCACCTGTATTTTGCTTTCAGTGGTAGCATGTAAAAGCAAGGCCAAAAAAAGCCATCAGGTTACCAATAACACTTATCCTGTTATAACTTTAAAATCTGATACGGCCACCTTATATGCGGATTATCCTGGCACCATTCAAGGAATTGAAAACGTAGAGATCCGGCCTAAAATAGATGGATTTATTTCTGGGATTTATGTGGATGAAGGGGCCAGTGTAGACAAAGGCCAATTACTGTTTAAAATCGATGCGCCCCAATATGAACAAGATGTTCGCACTGCGAAAGCCAATATCAATATTGCCAAGGCAGATGTAGATGCTGCAGTAATGAATGTAAATAAAGTAAAGCCACTAGTAGAAAAAGGGATTATCAGTGATTATGAACTAAAATCAGCCAAATTTACCCTGGAAGCCAAAAAAGCAGCCTTATCCCAGGCTGAAGCAACGCTGGAGAACGCTAAAATCAATTTGAGTTATACTTCCATCTACAGTCCTGTCAGTGGTGTGATTGGTATTCTGCCTTTCAAAGTGGGGAGCCTGGTGGGCAGTGGAACGGCCACAGCGCTCACAACGGTTTCCAATATATCCCAGATCTATTGTTATTTCTCCATTAATGAAAAGCAGGAGCTGGACTTTTTTGCCTCTGCAAAAGGCAATACCATTCAGGAAAAATTATCCACCCTGCCACCAGCAATGCTGGTACTATCCAACGGAAGTGTCTTCTCTCACAGAGGTAAAGTGCAGTCGGCCAGTGGTTTTATCAACGCCCAGACAGGAGCGGTTAATCTAAGAGCCGTTTTCCCCAACCCCAATGGGATTATTCGTAATGGAAGCAGCGCCGTAGTACGGCTACCAACTACCATTGCGGATGCGCTGCTTATACCACAAAAGGCCACCTATCAGATTCAGGGGGCTTTATTTGTTTATAAAGTGGATAAAGACAATAAAGTGAGTTCTGTAAGTATAAGTGTCAATAGTTCCAATAACGGTAAGTTTTATGTAGTGAAAAGTGGGCTAAAGCCAGGCGACCGGATCGTGGCAGATGGAATCGATAACCTCAGAGAAAATTTGGTGATCGAGCCCAAGATGGTCACCTTACAGCAATCCATTAGTGAATAAACACTAAGTAAGCGTTATTGTAATTTCAAAGACAATATTAAAATTTGATATAGACTAGATTATAGATTCATGAGTCAGATCAGGTGATGGACTCACTGTTCGGCGATATTCTCCAATTATGTTAAAACTATTCGTTAAAAGACCTGTCCTTGCTACTGTAATTTCCGTATTAATTGTGATACTGGGGATTATCGGAATTATCACGCTGCCCATCTCTCAATATCCGGATATAGCACCGCCCACAATTTCTGTGAGTGCAAAATATTCGGGTGCCAATGCCGATGTGGTGCTGAAAAGTGTCGTAGTGCCCTTGGAACAGCAAATTAATGGTGTGGAGAATATGGATTATATCACCTCTACAGCAGGCAATGACGGATCCGCCAGAATTACCGTCAATTTTAAAATTGGCAGTGATCCAAATATTGCGGCAGTCAATGTACAAAATGCGGTTGCCCGGGCGACACCTCAGCTGCCTCAGGAGGTAACCCTGGCTGGGGTGACGGTTAAAAAAAGACAAACAAGTACGCTCTTGGCCTTTTCTGTTTATAGTGATAACCCGGCTTTTGATCAGACTTTTTTACAGAACTATGCCGATATCAATATTGTGCCTGTCATTAAACGTATTCAGGGTGTAGGAGATGCATCTGCCTCTGGGCAAATGGACTATTCGATGCGTATCTGGCTGAATGCCTCCAAAATGGCCTCTTACGGATTAGTTCCTTCTGATATAACAGCTGCTTTGAAAGAACAAAATATTCAGGCGGCTCCAGGACAGTTCGGCGAAAGCAGTAATCAACCTTTCCAGTATGTTATTAAATATCCAGGTACCCTGACCGATACCAGTCAGTTTGGTAATATTGTAATTAGAAGTGATCTCAGAGGGCGACTGCTGCGTTTAAGAGATGTGGCCAAAATTGAACTGGGCGCTTATAGCTATCTGCAGACTTCTTCTACGAATGGTCACCCCAGTGTCTCTATTTATGTCAGCCAGGTCGCTGGATCTAATGCCCGGGAGGTGATCCGCCAGACCTTGGAAGTGATGAAAACCGCTGAAAAGTCTTTTCCCAAAGGCGTTCATTTTGCTGTACTTAAAAATGTGGATGCTTTTTGACCGCATCCATTGATAAGGTGGTCCATACCTTTGTGGAGGCATTTATTTTAGTATTTATTGTTGTATTTATCTTTTTACAGGACTTCAGATCTACTTTGATTCCGGCGATTTCTGTACCGGTAGCCATTATTGGGACCTTTTTCTTTTTAAAGCTCTTTGGTTTTACCATCAATCTATTGACCTTATTTGCCTTGATTTTAGCAATTGGTATTGTGGTAGATGATGCTATTGTCGTCGTGGAGGCGGTGCACGCCAAATTGGATGAAGGCTATAAATCTGGCAGAAAAGCCAGTATTGATGCCTTGGGAGAGATATCAGGCGCTATTATATCCATTACATTAATAATGGCAGCAGTATTTATACCCGTGAGTTTTATCGGCGGATCGGCCGGGATGTTCTACAAACAATTTGGCTTAACCCTAGCTATCGCCATTACCTTATCCGCCATCAATGCACTTACGCTTAGTCCTGCACTTTGCGCCCTGTTTTTAAAAGGGCATCAGGATAAAAAGCCCAAACGGGGCTTTATTCAGAAATTCTATGTGGCTTTTAATACTTCCTTTGAGAAGGTTACTAACCGCTATGTAGATGCAATAGGTTTTTTCAATAAGAAAAAATGGATACCCATTGGTATTTTGCTGGCTTGCACCGCTGGATTATATTTGATTAGCCGTACTACACCAACAGGATTTGTCCCTAAGGAAGATTTAGGGACGATCAATTGTGAAATTTCTTTGCCGCCAGCCGCATCCTTGGGCCGGACCGGCATTGTGACCCGTAAGGTGGTCGCTATTGCCAGTTCTATTCCAGAAATTAGTAATATAATGGCTGAAACCGGAAGAGGTCGCCTTTCTGGTTCGGGCAATAACTATGGTATGCTGGTGATGTCACTGATTCCTTGGGATAAGCGACACCGTGATGTAGATCAGATCATTGAAGAGCTTTTTGAAAAAACGGCTAATATTAAAGATGCGGAAGTTAAATTCTATACCCCGCGACCATCCAGGGATTTGGTACCACCAGTGGATTTTCCTTTCAGTTGCAGGATAAGACAGGGGGAGATATTGCCCGTTTCTATAAGGTTAGTAAAGACTTTTTAAGTGATCTTAACCAGCGTCCGGAAATTCAATATGCCAATACGTCGTTTAATCCGAATTTTCCGGAGTATCTCATGAATATTAATGTCCCTAAAGTTAAAGATGCGGGTCTTGCGGTAACAGATATCACAGGGGCGATGCAGGGATATTTTGGAGGTATCTATGCTTCAAATTTTAATAAATTCGGGCAGCAGTTCAGGGTAGTGGTACAGGCTGCACCACAATACAGAATGACGCCTGAAAGCCTGAACGGTATTTTTGTTCGTACAAAGAGTGGTCAGATGGTGCCTATTTCTGAGTTTGTCTCCTTAACGACGATATACAGCTCACAAACGATAACAAGGTTTAATCTATTTAATTCAATTAGTGTCAACGGGTCCCCGGCAGCAGGTTATAGTTCAGGTCAGGCACTTACCGCCATTCAACAAGTTGCACAGGAGACCTTACCTCCCGGATTCAGCTATGAATACTCTGGTCTCTCCAGAGAAGAACAACACGCCGGCAGCCAGACCATATATGTATTTATGCTCTGTCTGATATTTGTATATCTGTTATTAAGTGCACAGTATGAGAGTTATATTCTGCCTTTATCTATTATCCTAACCATACCTATTGGGATGTTTGGAGCTTTTGTTTTTATCAAAATGCTGGGCGTCAGCAATAATATTTATGTTCAGATTACCCTGATAATGCTGATCGGACTGCTGGCGAAAAACTCGATCTTGATTGTAGAATATGCAGTCAAACGCAGAAGGTCAGGTATGTCCATTACACAAGCCGCGATCTCTGGGGCTAAAATGCGGTTAAGACCCATTTTAATGACCTCCTTTGCTTTTATATTTGGGTTATTGCCTTTGATGTTGACTACAGGAGCAGGTGCCAATGGCAATCACTCCATTGGAACGAGTGCTGTGGGTGGGATGCTGATAGGCACCTTATTTGGTGTTTTTATTACGCCTATTTTGTTTGTGATTTTCCAAAACCTGCAGGAAAGAATAAGGAAAAATAAACATTATGATGACGATGAAGATGATGATGATGATGACAATGATAAAGTGGCACGCGTTCAACAACCTGCATCCACAAACCTAAGTCATAACAAGGGTAATCCCTTAGGATGGCAACCCTTGTAACTGGTGGATTGCGATAGGTACAGAGAGTTATTGATTATAAGCCTTATTTGAATAAGAAAGAAAAGTGTACAATTTCATATGTGTAAAAGCCGTAATTTCTATTTAATATTTTTCACTGTCTCGACCCTTATGGCAATCAGTGGTTGTAAGTCCGTATTAAAGACCTACCAAAGTCCGACTGTTCAGATTGACAGCCTTTTTAGAGGGAATCACTTAATCTCGGATGATAGCTCAAATATCGGTTCCCTGCATTGGCAAGACCTATTCAAGGATTCAATGCTACAGCAGTTAATTCAGGAGGGGATTGATAATAATCTCGATCTGAAAACAGCTTATTCCAGAATTAATCAGGCAGCTGCTTACCTTAAGCAAAGTGAGCTGTATAATTATCCTGAACTCAATGCAAATGCCAGCATAGAATACGCCAAAAAGATTGGTAATTCCGGGTCCATCAGTCATGTGCATCAGTATCAACTGGGGGTGGATGCCAGTTGGGAGGCGGATATCTGGGGAAAACTTAAAAGTGCTAAAAAGGCCCAGATGGCGGCATTATTACAATCTGAAGCCTATGAGCAGGCTGTAAAAACAAACCTGGTGGCATCCATAGCCAGAAATTATTATACGCTTATGGCTTATGATAAAGAGCTCAGTGTGACCATGCAAACGGTTAAAACCTGGAAGAGAACAGTAGAGGTGATGAAAGATCTTAAAAAGGGGGCTAAGGTAACAGAAGCGGCTGTTGTGCAAAGTGAGGCCGGGTTATATGCAACACAAGTATCCATTCCAGATCTTAAAAGAAATATCAGAGAAACCGAAAACGCCATTTGTTATTTATTAGGAAGAGACCCCGGTAGAATTAATAGAGATAGCTTGACGGTCAAAGAATTTATTCCTCTGTTTAAAACAGGCGTACCCGCTGAGATTCTGGCCAACCGGCCAGACGTAAGGGAGGCTGAATTGAACTTCAGGCAGGCTTTTGAAATGACCAATGTCGCCAGGACCTATTTTTATCCTTCCCTTACCATCACTGCTAATGGAGGGCTTTCAAGCAATAGTTTATCCACCTTTTTTAGTACCGGTTCTGTTATTGGCGGCATACTAGGTGGCCTAACACAACCGATATTTAACAGAAGAGCCAATAAAACCCGACTTAAGGTAGCACAGGAAGATCAATTGCAGGCACTCTATAATTTTAAGCAGAAGTTACTGGGCGCTGGTCAGGAAGTCTCTAATGCCTTATATAGTTACAAATCTGCTACCGATAAAATAACGCCCAGAACCATGCAGCTTAACAGTCTGCATAAAGCGGTGGATTATACCCAGGAATTAGTCCGTAATGATTTTGCGGATTACAGTGAGGTACTGATCGCGATGCAAAGTTTGCTGTCGGCCGAGATTAATCAGGTAACTGATTATCTGCAACGCAATGAGGCTATTGTAAATCTATATGCTGCTATGGGAGGTGGCTGGCAATAAGACGTGATTACCTGCTGTTTAGGGTAGATACTGGAGCGCCCGGAATTAAATTAAGGTTTCTTTTTGATTTGTAGTTTAGCCTAATTTGTAATTGGTTGATTTGCTGAAATTTATATTTATCTTAGGGCAATTTTACTGGCAAAATTGTATCTTTAAAAACTTAAGTGAACAATATTTGCTTTTTGAACAGTATAAACAATAGAAAACAACCAAGATAAATGACAAATGCGCGTATAGTATGGGTCGATGATGAGATGGAAAGCCTAAAGAGTCAGAAAATGTTTTTAGAACAGAAAGGCTATGAGGTGATCACCTTCAACAATGGTTTCGACGCAATTGAATATATAAAGGAAAATAAACCGGATGTCGTACTGCTGGATGAGTCAATGCCAGGCCTAAGTGGACTGGAGACGCTGGCCGCCATTAAAGAGATACATAGAAGTCTGCCTGCAGTATTGGTAACGAAAAATGAGACAGAGAATCTAATGGAAGAGGCCATTGGCAGTCAGATTGCTGATTACCTTATCAAACCAGTCAATCCAAACCAAGTCTTACTCAGTCTTAAAAAAATATTGGATAATAAGCGACTGGTGGCTGAGAAAACTACCTCAGCCTACCAAATGGAGTTTAGATCCTTGTTTTTGGCACTCAGTGACAATCAGGATGCCGAAGGCTGGCAGGAAATTTATAAAAAGCTGATTTACTGGGAACTGGAAATGGAAAAGAGCAGAAGCCCGGAAATGATGGAAATCCTCCAATCCCAAAAACAGGAAGCCAATACGGCTTTCTTTAAGTTTATCTCTAAGAATTATACGGATTGGATACAGGCAGGCAGTGGTAACCGGCCGATTTTGAGTCCCGATCTGTTAAAAGAAAAAGTAGTGCCATTGATAGAGGCAGGGACGCCGACCTTTTTCATCCTGATCGATAATCTGCGTTTTGATCAGTGGAAGATGATTCAGCCCTTATTTGAGGAGGACTTTAGGATGATTAAAGAGGATACCTATTTCAGTATACTGCCCACCGCTACACAATATTGTCGCAATGCGGTATTTGCGGGTATGATGCCCATTGAGATTGCCCAGAAGTTCCCTCAGCAATGGAAAAATGATGAAGAGGAAGGGGGAAAGAATTTATATGAGGAAGATTTTTAGCTGCTTTTATTAAAAAGATGCAGAAAAAAGATATTAAATACAGTTATACGAAAGTAGTTGGTAATCAGGATGCTCAACAACTCCTCAGTGGTATTCATAATCTGCTCAATAATGACTTGAATGTGATCGTTTATAATTTTGTGGACATGCTCAGTCATGCCAGAACGGAAATGGAAGTGCTCAAAGAACTGGCTGGCGATGAACATGGCTATCGCAGTATTACCAAAAGTTGGTTTGAGCATAGCCCGCTCAGACAGGCATTGAAAAAAATAGCCGACCGTAAAATACGCCTGGTTATTTCCACAGACCATGGTAGTGTTCAGGTGAAAACGCCTTATAAGGTCATAGGCGATAAACAAACCACGAGTAATTTGCGCTATAAGCATGGTAAAAACCTGAATTACAGCCCTAAGGACGTGCTGGCTTTTAAAAATCCAAAAGAAGCGGGACTTCCCTTGCCTCATGTCAATAGTTCTTTTATTTTTGCCAAGGAAGACGGTTTTCTATGCTATCCTAATAATTACAATTATTATGTCAATTATTATAAAAACACTTTCCAACATGGTGGTGTGAGCATGGAAGAAATGATTATTCCGGTCATCCAGATGGAAAGTAAATAGAGAACTTTATTAGAAAAATATTTATATGAGCATTGAAAAGGATCCACAGGAAAATGCAAAAGCAGCACAGCAAGCCGCAAATCAAAATGAGTTGCATGATCAACAGGATCATATGTATTTAAATAAGGAAAATGATCCAGATCAGCGTACAGATCAGGCCCAAGAACTAGAACAAGAACAAGAGCAGCATCTGGATCATGAACAAGATGATGTCCTCGCTCCGCATTTAACCCTGGACTCAGAATCAAACCCAAACATTGAAGTAAAGGGCAAGGACGCTGAAGATAATGACGATCAGGCCCAGGATACAGGTGATCATCAACCTGATGAAGAAGAGGACGGGGCAATTGAATCTGATGCGGCAAATCAAAATGAGGACAAGCCTTCTGCTACCGCAGATGAGACAACACTTGATGCACCCGAACCAGACGCGGAACTGCCGGCGCCTAAGCCTAAATCGAAACGAAAAAAGAAAGCAGGCAAAACCGCTGAAGTGCTGAACCCTGTGAAGATTCTCCATATGGTTTTTGATCAGGCGGGTGGAGAACAGATCAAACAAAGCTTTGAACTGGAGCCAGCTAATGCAGGAGATATACTCTATATAGAGGATAATTACAGCCTGGGACCCGTCGCAGATTTAAGTGAAGCGGAAGGCTGGCAGGCCCGGAAAAACTGGTGGCAGTCGGTACTTGGTTTGCCAGAAGATGTGCAGCCAGAAGTAATGCGTTCTGATAAAATGAAATTACATCAGCTGTTCCAGCAATTAGAAGAGGATGAAGATACTGTCTTATGGATCTGGATGGGGCAAAATGAACGCGATGTTGCCGGTTATTATTATATCATCAGTTATTTAATGGAATTTCAGGGGCGTATAAATGTTCTGTATTTAAATAACCTGCCTTTCATTGATGAAAAGGGTCACATTTTCTATCCCAAACAGCTATCTGAAATACAACCTAAAGAATTTGTAAAAGCTGCTCGTTTGGCAAGAGTGGTAACGCTCAGTGAATTTGAACTAGATCCCGAAGAATGGGATAAATTATCTAAATCACCGGGCCCGGTCAGATTGTTGGAAGGAGGCAAGAAACTATCTGCCAGGGAAAACGATTATTACGATAAAATTATTTTAGATCAGTTAGGATCTGCTACGATGAAGCTCTCTAAGCTATTGGGACTGTTGACCTCCAAAGCCAAACTAGGTGTACCTGAATATTATATCATATGGCGTATTAAATCACTTATTGAAACTGCTCAGGTGATCAGTCAGGGAGAATTTGAAAAAGGACCAAAAAATGTTAGCCTCAAAGCCACCCAGGGACAGTTATTTGTGGAACTGAACCCTGAAGAAAGTGAGGAGGGGATGGAGTATAAAAGTGTAAGGATCCTATAGCTGACTGCTAGTCAATTACTTCTAATTGAACTATAAAAAATGATGGATTTTAGGCATGGTGTTGGTAATAAGAGATATGTAAGTGATTCTTTGTTTATCTATTAGTGTGATTTACAGTTATTTACATAATGAATTACCCTTCTTGTGCTGGTAATAAATAATATCTTAAATCAAAAAACAAATATAATGAAAAGTAATACATTGAAACTTTGCGGGTTAGCACTCGTTTGTTTTGTGTTTGTCTTTAGCAGCTGTGTCCCTAAACGGGATTTAGTGGCTTCCCAGTTAAGAACAAGACAATTGCAAAGTGATAGCGCGCGTATGGCCAGCAATATTGGTGATTTGCAGGACCGGATAACCGGTCTTAAAAATGATATCTCTAATCTGAACGATCAGGTAGCCTCTTTGTCGCACAATAATAATGCAAAGGAAAATCAACTCGCACAAAGTAAAGAGGCTTTGCAAAAGCAACAACAAAAGTTACAGCAATTGCAGGATCTGTTGGACTCTCAGAAACAAAAATCCGAGGCACTCAGAAAGAAAATGGCTGATGCCTTATCTGGATTTAACTCCAATGAATTAACGGTTACCCAGAAAAACGGGAAGGTATATGTAAGCATGCAGGAAAATCTCTTGTTCCCTTCAGGCAGTGCGGTGGTCAGTACAAAAGGGGTAGATGCACTGGCTAAATTAGCGGCAGTGCTCAATACCAACCCAGATCTTCAAATTGATATTGAAGGACATACGGATTCTATTCCTATCCGTGGTAAATTTCAGGATAACTGGGAACTCAGTACTGCCAGAGCCAACTCAATTGTAAGGATTTTAGTGGGTCGTTATCAGGTAAGTCCATTGAATCTTGTGGCTTCCGGACATAGCCAGTATGATCCTGTTGCTACTAATTCAACACCGGAAGGCAGGGCGAAAAACCGCCGTACAGATATAATTCTGTCTCCAAAACTGGATGAACTGTATAATTTGATTAATCAGTAGCTATCATTATATAGCCCTACCTTTTAAAATAACTAATCCCTTGTGGGTACCAATGTAGGTATCCCAAGGGGATTTGTTATTTTCAGCACAGCTTTTTAATAATATTTTTGTGTCCTGCACGCCTGCATTAATCAAGATTGTTTTAACTTTAGATAGCCCAGGCGCATTATTGCCTACCAGAGGGATGGTCTCCATTTAAGGGTGGTTTTGTGTGAAAATCGGGTGATAGGATAGTGTTTTCCAATTTACAACGGCCGCTTTAAAGGCGGATAGCACCTGCAAGTTTTTTGTTTTGAATAAAGGCTTAACTTGTGGTGACGGAATTAAACATTTTTTTTTTATCTCTGGATAGCGCTGGGCAAGTTTTTATAACCGCTAGTTATTTTAATTATTGAGCATGTTAAGATCAATTTTGGTGATTGCTTTAGGAGGCGCAATCGGTAGCGTTTGCCGGTATTTGCTTCAGGTAGGCGTTCATAAAATTGCTCCCATAACATTTCCATTGGGAACTTTAATTGTGAATGTTCTGGGCTGTTTTATTATTGGCCTTTTATATGGGATGGCTGTAAAAATGCCTCAATTTTCAATACAGTGGCGACTTTTTTTGATTACAGGCATTTGTGGTGGGTTTACCACTTTTTCCAGTTTTTCATACGAGGGTATTAGTCTGATAATGGAGCGTAATTATTTTTACTTTTTTATGTATTTAGGTGGCAGTGTGCTGCTCGGTTTGCTGGCCACCTGGGTGGGGCTTATCCTTGTGAAATAATTTGGTTATGGGTCAGGAAATTAATAGAATACTCATCGCCATAGATGACAGCCGTTTTTCTAAGAAAGCTGCTAAAACGGGATTCTCACTAGCATATAAAACACAAAGTTTAGTGGCACTTGTTTACGTTGTTGATTCAACCAAAGAGCAGGTCAATGCGGATCTGGGTATCACTGCCAAAGAAAGCGAAACGAATCTCTTAAACGCTGCGCGGCGTACCATTGAAGAATATATTAAGTTGTATGATGGTAAGCAGCAGGTCGCTTGTTTTACCCCAATTGGCATCCCGGAGGAAGAAATATTAATAATTTCCGAAGAGTGGCGAGCGAATTTGATTGTGATGGGTACGCATGGTCGCAGTGCGATTGGTCGCATACTTAGTGGGTCCAAAGCTGAATATGTTGTTCGTCACGCCACCGTTCCCGTATTACTTACACCCCCCAGGATGTTATAATGCATTTTCCTGGCTTTTAATTGTAACAGGGCGGATGCTAGTAGGGCTCCGTGGGGCAATTATTTATTAAAGGTTATATGGATTAAGAAGATGGCAAGGTTAAAAATATTGATTCGCTTTGGTGGCTAATGTATGAAAAGACTGAAAAGAACGTGGAGATCGCCTGACAAGTGCGGGCGCACTGATCATGTGTTATTTTTTATACCTTTAATTTGTTCATAAATACCCACATTTTTAAATTTATGCACCATTATGAAGTTTCTGACAACGATCCTATTTGTATTTATTTTGACTGGCATGGCCATGGGGCAGCAGAATGCCGATGTGCCTTTTTCTGACACGACCTATAATTTAGGATTTGAAAGAATTCAGCAGGGAGGTGCGCTTCATTTTAAAAAAGCAGCGACTACAGGTTATGAAATCAGTGTGGATTCTACTATTAAACATAGTGGTAAGTATAGTATGCGTTTTCACTTTTCTGGTGATTCGACCTCGTTTACGGCTTACATGATGAATTTGCCTCATTTATATAAAGGGCATATGATTGCATTGTCGGGGTATATCAAAACCGACCGGATTGAACCAGGACGTGCAGGGCTTGTGCTAAGATTGGATCCCCGATTAGGAATCAATAATATGTATAATCATGTTGTTAAAGGAACGACTAATTGGCAAAAAAATGAAATTAGCCTGCCACTCGATGCAGAAAAGACAAAATCAATTGTCATTGGAGGAATATTGGAGGGCAAAGGGACGATGTGGTTGGATGATCTGGAGGTGAAAATAGATGGCAAACCTTTATCTGAGGCGCAGATAATACCTGCTTCGAATTACCCGGCTGAGGCTGATACTGAATTTAGTAAGGGCGCTGGAATAACGCACATGACAACAAATCCTAAAACGGTCAAAAATTTGCAGGTTTTGGGCGAGGTTTGGGGGTATTTAAAATTTTTTCATCCCCGGGCCACTGCGGGTGATTTTAACTTTGGCCACGAACTATTTAGATTACTGCCTAGTGTGGCCAATGCGAGTTCCGATGCTGAAAGAGATGAATTATTAAGTAGCTTTCTTACAAAACTAGGCACTGTATCCCAAAATGACGCTGGAACGCCATTTGCCAGAAAAGATTCCATAATGTTTGATACGGACACTACCTGGTGGCATCAAGGTGGATTGTCTGAAAAATTGCTAGCTCAGTTTAGAAGGTTGTTGCTTTCAAATAGGCCACATTCTTTTTCATACTATTATAATTTTACGTCGGCGGGCAATGTTTTATTTACCAATGATGCGGAGTATCCGTCGATTGAAAATCCAGACATCGGCGTTCGCTTGCTCGCCTTATACAGGTATTGGAATGCGATTGCTTATTTTTATCCCTATAGAAACCTGATAAAAGATTGGCCGACAGTTTTGGCAACATATATTCCTATTATGATCCAGGCAAATACCCGGTTGAAATACGAACTGGCTCTGGCTGGTTTAGTTGCAAAAATAAAAGATACTCATGCCGGGGTCTCAGGATTAATTAATAGTACCCTTGAATATTATGGAAAGTTACAACCGCCTTTTGCAGTAGAATATATCCAAAATAAATGGGTCGTGACAAAATATTTAAATAAGGTAGCAGGACGCCTCTCAGGTGTTGAGATTGGTGATATACTGGAAAAGATTGGAGGTAAGCCAGTAGCAGCAGTTGTAAAAAGCAGGCTGGCCATTACCTCTGGCTCAAATGCGGCGGCAAAATACAGAAATATTGGCTGGAGCCTTTTAAAGACTAATGAACCTTCGCTAAGACTTGGTTTTTTCAGTGAAGATACCTTTGCGACGAAAAATGTCCAGACTTATCCAGCAGACAGTTTGTTGTCCATTGGTTTTACGGACGACACAAAACCTGCCTTTGGATATGCACGTCCAGGTATTGGCTACATCTATGGTGGCACATTTCAAAGAAAGGATATCCAGCCGGTGATCGCCGGCATTAAAAATGCAAAAGGATTGATTGTAGACCTTAGAAACTATCCTAATGGATCAGGTCTATTTATGATGATATCCAGCTTAAGCAGAAGTGCGGTGAAATACACAAGGTATTCCCATATTGATCCTGTGCGGCCAGGAAGGGCTATTATGGGACCAGCGCAGTCTTTAGGAGCTTTCAATCACAATTATTATGGAGGAAAGATTGTCGTTTTGGTAAATAAGAATACGCAAAGTGCAGCTGAGTTTTATGCTATGAGTTTAAGGGCAATAGGAGCGACCGTCGTAGGATCTACCACTGCAGGTGCAGATGGTAACGTTTCTGAGCTGTATTTGCCTGGCTCTATACTGACGACATTTTCCGGCTTGGGCATTTATTACCCAGATGGAAGCCAGACGCAACAAGTCGGCATTGTGCCGGATATTTTTTGTGAACCTACTGCAGAAGGCATAAAAGCCGGTAAGGACGAACAACTGGAAAGAGCAATTGAATTTATCAATACAGGTAAATAATTGAAAAATGGGTACAGCATGTTTAAATAAGGGATCTATGCGGCTTTTATGTTATTTTTAATAATTGTTTTTTGTGTGGTCAGTAACGTATCCGCCCAGGTTATAAAAAGCGTACAACGTAACTCAGCGATTATAAATGATTTGAATCTGGATTTTGAAAAAGTGATCGGTGGAGTACCCAAGGGCTGGGATATACGGAATTCACAAAATTATACAATTACGGTAGATACCGTCAATAGCTTTACAGGCAAGCACTCCATTTGTTTTCAATATACAGGAATTAAAACCACGGCCCCAAAAGAAGGCTCAGGTATCGTTTTGAAACTGCCCCATAATTATAACGGTAAAATCCTGACACTGACAGGGTATATAAAAACAGAAAATGCAACGGGTGGGGTTGCTTCATTATTGGTAAATATTCCTAATGTTACTTTTGGTATATTAGATCAACAGATAACAGGTACAACGCCCTGGAAAAAATATACCCTTTCTGTGGGTTTGATACCTGCAAAGACAAAAGAAATTTATATAGGTGGCCTATTCACCGCAGAAGGCACAATGTGGCTGGATGATCTGGAGGTGCAAATCGATGACAAGTCCTTATCTGTGGCTGAGATCAGACCCGTAAGGCGTTTTCCTGCAGAAAAGGACACCGCCTTTATTCGTGGTTCAGGACTAACTACCATGAGGATGAATAAGCAAACGCTGACCAATCTAAAGGTCCTTGGCATGGTCTGGGGTTTTCTTAAATTTTACCATCCAGGGGTAGCTGCCGGGAAATATAACTGGGCCAATACCCTTTTTAGACTTTTGCCAAAAATTGCTTCAGCTAAAACTGATCAGCAGCGCGATACAATTTTGACCCGTTTTATCCAAGGCCTAGGTCCACTCAAAGGTAAATACAAAGCCCGCGCACTTCCCAAAGGGGCCTCCATCAAAATGAGTGTGGATACCAGTTGGTTTTATGCTAAAGCGATTACACAGCCTTTGCAAAAAGTATTAAGTGCAGTTTTCTACGCCAAACCCGCATCTGAAAATTACTATTATTCATTTGACCAATCCACCAATGTAGTTTTTCCCCATGACAAAGAATTTGTGGATATAAAATCTAATGATATTGGCCTAAGGCTCTTGGCGCTGTTCAGATATTGGAATGCGGTGGAATATTTTTATCCCTATCGCTATTTGCTTACTGATTGGGAGCAGGTATTAACGGATTATATTCCCAAAATGATTCTTGCAAATACGCGGCAAAAATATGATCTGACGCTACTTTCCATGATTGAGAAGATAAAGGATTCACATGGGGCTTTATTTGGTAGTCAGCAGGAACGGTTATTTTTTGGGGAAAATACACCGCTGTTTACAATAAGGTATATAGGAGGGAAATGGATTGTGGATCGCTATTTAGATAGCGCAATAGCGTTTCGTTCGGGTATACAGATAGGAGATGAATTGGAGAAAATAAACGGGCAGTCAATTAAAAATATTGTCAAGGAGCGGCTTGATATAACGCCCGGCTCAAATATGGCCGTGAAATACAGAAATCTTTCCTGGCATTTACTAAATACAGCAAACGACTCCATGATCTTAACCTTAGAGAGAGATGGTCGACAGGAAATTAAAAAAGTAAAGACATACAACGGTGCTATTTACCAAAATAAAATTTATGGTTTAGTGAAACGTGGCCAGCCTCCTTTTAAAATCATAGGCGATGGTATTGCTTATATCTATCCGGGTACCTTTAAAAATAGCATGCTGGATAGCGTTATGCAGATAGCCCGTTCAACAAAAGGTATGATCATTGATCTTAGAAGTTATCCTGCGGATTTTATGGTATTTACTTTGGGGAATAAGCTTGGTCGCCACCGGTCAGGTTTTGCCAGATACGCCCATATAGACCCCTTAAGACCTGGCCAGTCGATATTAGATTATATAGCCTCAACAGGTACAGAAAACCCCGATTGTTATAAGGGGAAGGTTGTCTTGCTCATCAATGAGTACACCCAAAGTCAATCTGAATATACTGCCATGGCTTTTATGGCATTAGGTGCTACAATAATTGGTTCTACTACAGCCGGTGCCGATGGAGATATCAGCTATGTGTCTTTGCCAGGAGATATGTCCACCGTTTTTTCAGGTCTGGGCATATATTATCCAGATGGGGGAGAAATACAACAAGTAGGCATTGTTCCAGATATTATCTGTAAACCCACTATTACTGGGGTAAAAGCCGGTAGGGATGAACCATTAGAAAGGGACGTTTTATTTATTGAAACGGGCAAATAATTTCTAAGGACATTATCGCCAATCAATTTGTTAAAATGATATTCAGGTAATTATTTTATTTTTCATAATCCTAAATTGGAGGATTTACAAAAAAAAACTGGCGATACTCCAAGTGTACCGCCCGTTTGAAAATTAACCCTATGCAGTAGGTAAAGCCATCCTTACCTCAACCACAGCCCCGTATTTGATGATCGGGCATAATTTAGCGAGGGTAACAGCCTCGTCATAATCTGTGGCTTTGATCAAGAGTAGTCCCCCTATGGAAGTTATTCCATCTACGTAAGGACCCTTTTTGACCTTTTTACCGTGGCTTACTACTTTTCCTTCCAGATCCCATCTTTTGGGCGGGGCGACTAATTTGTCTGCATCAGCCAGATGTTGAATCCACTGCTGATAAGGTTGCAGGGCTTCCTTTAGCTCCGCAGGAGAGGGTTTGGGATTTTTACTGGTTAAGTCTCTGTGAATAACGATTAAAAAAACATTCATCTTTTTTGAATTTAATGATTAAAAATCGGGTTGTCTAAAAATTATTGAGCGTTATTAATGTATGAGTTGGTTTAACGAATGTGTTTGCCTTACTGTTCAGATGCTTCCATGATAAAGTCTGCGACTTGCTTGGGCTGGGAGAGCATGGGCACATGGCTGGTCTTAAGTTCAATGGATTTTGCGTGGAGCATTTTTGCCTCGGCTCTTGCCAGATGAGGGGTAACCATATGATCGTTTAACCCAATAATGCACCAGGAGGGTTTTGATTTCCAGGCGGCATTTTTTACTTTAGCGGTAGTGGCCACCGCTGCCCAAGGTGTTTGGGTAGCATAGAGTATGTCCCGCTGGCTAGCAGACAAATCTTGTGCAAAAAAAGAATGGATGCCTTTATAGGTCAGTGAAAGAAATCCTGAGGTGTCAGGCTTGATTTCTGCACTGCCGGGCGCATTTGGATCCTTTTTTGTGATATCCACTACAGATTCATTATCATTAGGGATTAGCGCGCAAACGTATACAAGAGCGGCGACTTTTGGATCATTACCGGCCACTGAAATAACGACTCCTCCATAGGAATGCCCTACCAGCAGTACCGGGCCATTCATCAAAGCGATGGCCCGCCTGGTGGCAGCCACATCATCTTCCAGGGAAGTCAGCGGATTTTGAACGGCGATGACATGATATCCGTGGGTTTGCAAAATAGCGATGGTTTTATTCCAGCTGGAGCCATCTGCAAATGCACCATGAACAAGTACGATATTTTTAATGGTGGTATTATGATTTAACTGGGCTACTTGTCTTGACTGGATCTTTTCGGTAGAATGAGCACGCTGTGCATTTGATTTTGAACTTAGCATGCAGGTAAAGGTGGCAAATGCCATAAGGTAGGCCACATATGTAAAATGTTTAATAATAGACATAACGTAAAATTTTAAATATTTTGAAAATGATTAGATAGCTTAATGCGATAAGCAAACTGGAACGGGTGATCTTATGCATAGAGTACACGTTTAAGTGCCTGAGCGGCCTGTGAAATAGCGGACTTAACCGCTGGTATGAAAGACAGCGCATTCAGCAGTCCGTAATCGTGGATTAAGCCGTTATACCGGACGACGGTTACGTCAACACCGGCTTCATTTAGCTTTCTGCCATACGCTTCACCCTCGTCTCGCAGAACATCATTCTCAGCTGTTTGGATCAGTGCAGGTGGCAGACCACGCAGATCTTCAATGGATGCCTGTAGCGGTGCGGCCAGAATGTCCTGACGCCCTTCAGGATCAGGCAGGTAATTGTCCCAGAACCATTTCATCATAGCGGTGGTCAAAAACCGACCTTTCCCGTACTGGACATAGGAAGTCGTCTCAAAATTTGCATCTGTTACCGGCCACAGTAAAACCTGTAATAGTAGTGCAGGGCCTGCCAGTTGTTTGGCCATAATGGTCGTAGCTGCCGCCATATTGCCACCTACGCTGTTCCCTACGATGGCCAGTTTTTCGCCATTGATGCCAAAAGGTTGTCCTTCAGTGACTGCCCATTGCAAAGTGGCGTAGATTTGTTGTAATGCCACTGGGTATCTGGCCTCTGGAGATGGTGTGTATTCAGGGAAAATAGCGATGACGCCAGACTGAACCACTAGATCACGTACGATTCTACGATGCGTTTTGTAATCTCCCAGGACCCATCCGCCGCCATGAATATAAAGGAAGCCAGGGGCGGTCGTGCTTAGTCCTTCGGGCTTAACTATATAAACTTTTAGCGGCGCATCCAATACCGTAATGGTGTGTTCTGATTCCTGAATACCGGTATAGTCCACTACAACAGCCTCCTGGGCATTGCTCAGTACTTCTCGGGCATCTTTTGGAGGTAGCGTTTCAATCGGCGCTTTATCCCCGCCATTAAGGACCTGTAGGAATTCTCGTACCTGCTTGAAAAGCCTTGGATCTTCTGCTGGATTTGTTTCATTTGATGCATTCGGATTTGCATGTAAGTTTAACGATTGGTTCATGATTATTGTGATTTTTGTTTGAAGGTGATAATTGATTTTTTTTGAGGTTGTTTTGTTACGTTGCGTTTGCCAATAATATTGCTGCTTTTTGTTTTTGTTCTTGTTAACTTATTAAGTTCGCATAATTACTTGTTGGTGTATATCTTGCTTATCATGTCCGGATGGAGTGAACAAGTGCCTGTTGAGTCCGTAAGCGTGCCTTTTACACCCGTTGTGGACGTAATGGCATAGACGATGGGATTTCCTTGTGGTCCACAATTTTTATTAAAACGAAAGGTTTTGTCAATGGTGAAATCACCTGGATGAAATCGTATATCCTCCTGATCTTCACTATATAGACTCATGGCCTGCGTTGCAAAATTTTCTGTATAACCTTCTTGTTTTAATGACCTGATCACCTCTTCCGGACTATTGTATGTGGGAGCGGTAAGCACGGTTGCAGGGGTATGTCGCCAGGGGTCTGGGGTGGCATGACCACTGATATTCGTAGGATTTTGTTTCGCAGGAGCTGATGATGATAGGTGTTCTTGATAGTTAAATATGGGTCTGAGTGCCTGACGCTCAGACTGGATTTGGATTTGCAGTGGATTATAATGTTTAGCTGACTGTGGTTCACTAAAGAACGTTCTAGTCAGCGGTTGTTCTTTCATGCGCATACCGTCATCGATAAATTCTGCACCATCGGTAATGTCAAAGTCTTTAGACATGGCAAATACGATGGCGTCCTGAATGGAAACGCCGTTTTCTTTTTTGGGTTGTTGACGATGGGTTCTTTTTAAAAATGGGAAATACATGATTAATTGGTTTTAATGATTGAAAATTACTAATTGATAAGTAGTTGTTACCCGGGTTTAGTAAAGTGGTTTTGATTTGTGTTAAGAAAAGGGCTTGTTTGAACTGCTGTGTAACTGACCGGTTTTCGTATGCATTGTACGCCGGCGTTAGGTAATGCGCGTGCACGAACAGGTAGAAAGTGCACCCCTTATACAGTCTCCTCGGCAGCCTGACACCTGTCATCTTCGTTTCAAACAGCACTTATCTTTCTTCCTGCTAATTGCGTGACTTCTGATCTTCGACCCACTGATCAAAACTGATCCTGCCGAATTTAGCTTGCCCAACTGGTACCAGCGCTTCATGAGTAACTGTGCCACCAAAGTACACCGGCTCGCCTGTTGGTGTAACTTTGCGACTGTCACGCATAATGCTCAGGTATTGCTGAACGATCTCATACATAGGATAGCGCTTGGGCCCCGCAATTTGTACGCGGTCATTTAAGGGATTACCCAGTGCAAATTCTGTCAGATAATTAGCGACATCTACTGCAGCAATGGGCTGGAGGGAAACGCTTGACAGATGTACTTCATCCCCTTGGGTAGCTTGGTCAGCTATCCCTTTTATGAATTCCATAAACTGGGTGCTGCGCACAATGGTATAAGGAATGCCAGATTGAGTAATAAGATCTTCCTGTACTTTTTTGGCACGCATGTAACCAATGTTCTGCATCTCTTCCACACCTACTATGGATAAGGCGACATGGTGTTTAACACCTGCATTAATTTCCGCTGTTAGCAAATTATTGCCAGCAGTTTTAAAGAAGTTCATTACTGCTTCATCTTCAAATGAAGGGGAGTTTGCCAGGTCAATGACAATGTCTGTGTTCTTCAGGGCTTCTGCCAGCCCTTCACCCGTGATGGTATTTATGCCTGTGGCAGGTGATGCCGCGACAACCTGATGATTTTGATCACGCAAGTTTTGAACGACTTTGCTTCCGATGAGGCCTGTGCCTCCGATTACAACGATTTTCATAATTAAATATTTTTATTGTTAATGCTAGTAGCTTTTGGAAAACAATGCCAATATTTGAATTTTTATGAGAATCAATGTGTTGTTGATTTAGTCGTGATTATTTTTTCACTTTATATAGTGTAATCACGACGCTTTCCACTTTATTACGCTATAAATCGTACTTGAGAGACACTGTGGCCTAATCGAAGTATTCACTTTTGCGGATTTGCAGTTTTTTATTTTTGAATGCAGGGTATTGCCGGGTACCTGAAGGATCTCAGCAGCGCCTCCGGCACCAGAGATTTTACCACCGCAGCGTTTTAGGGTCTGCAATATATAACTACGTTCTACATCTTCCAAAGAACGGTTCATAAGTGCGGCCTCCTGACTTTGATCAGAGGCAGTTGTTTTTGGTATTTCTATTGTGTCCAGTACGCCATCTGTACTAAGCAAGATGTTGCGTTCTATTAAATGCTCTAACTCCCGGACATTGCCTGGCCAGCTATAGCTGCGAAGCTGATGTAAGACGCTGGCGGCCACTTTCTTTATTTTTCTACCGGTAGTGCGGCTGTATTTATTGATAAAAAAATGTAACAATGCTTCTATATCCTCTTTTCTGTCTCTTAATGGGGCAATAATACCGGAAAGACATTCAATCTAAAATATAAGTCCGCTCTGAATCTGCCTGCCTTGACCTCCGATTCCAGATCGCGGTTGGTGGCGGCAATTAACCGGACATTGACTTTGATGGTTTGTTTGCCGCCAAGACGTTCCAGTTCTTTCTCTTGAATGACTCTAAGGATTTTCGCCTGTGATTCCAGCGGTAATTCGCCGATCTCATCCAGAAATATCGTACTGTTTTGGGCCAGCTCAAATTTGCCGATGCGGCGATCTATAGCCCCTGTAAAAGCTCCTTTTTCATGACCGAAAAGCTCACTTTCAATAAGGTGAGTGGGTAGTGCGGCACAATTGACCTTTACCATTAGTTTATTCTTTCTCTGAGATGCACCATGAATAGCCCGTGCAATCAGTTCCTTACCCGTACCGGTCTCACCCAGTACCAAGACGGTCGTGTCTGTATCTGCCACTAGTCTCATTAATCGGTATACTTCTTTCATATTGGCGCTATTACCGATGATTTCTGAAAAGTTATAAATGATTTTAATTTGTTCACGTAGATAATCGTTTTCTTCCTCCAATTGTTTTTATAAGTTAATAGTTTCTCACTAGCGATGATATTAGCAATGGCGATGGAGATTTGTGCGCAAATGCCTTTGAGTAAAAGTGGGCTCAGTTTATTAGCCAGCAACCAGATGGTGCCCGTATTTATATTGCCCACCCGCATGGGAAGCGCATACATGTTTTTTAGCCCGGTGGTTTTCCAGAGTCTGGCATAGTCATTCCCTTTTTTTAGTTCTTCTTCCACATTGAAAACCACACCTTCCTGACTGGCGAGTACTTCCATGTTATAAGCTTCTTTCACTGTTACTGCAGCAGCGGCCATTTTCTCAAAGCTACCTTTACCATTTTCAAATAAACTAGGATCATTCATAAAAACCGGCATTTGAATACCGTCTTCATGGATGATACGGATCATCGCCAGTTTTGTATGCATGATCTTATCCAGTACGCGGAATATAGCTGATTTCAATTCCTCTCTGTTTCTGATATGCGTAATGTCCTTGCTAAAATCAAGTAAGAATGATTGTTCGGCCTGTTTGGTGCGAACCTTTTCTTCTGCCAGAATATTAGCCAAAGCGATAGAGATCTGAGCGGCAAGGCCAATCAGGAGCTCAACGTTTATCTGTTCAATATTTAAAAATAAAATGCCTTGATTGACAGCAGCGTTACGTAGGCGGATGCCCACAAAGTTTTCTGTATGAAGTAATTGCCAGATTGAGACGTAATTAGATTGGACACCCCTGGTAATTTCTCTTTTGACATTAAAAAGTTGTGGTATACCACTGTTTAATATGCGGTTTTGCAGGCCGTCAATAGCTGTGTTTTCTGTGTTATGCAGTAATTTAGCTACCTGCATACGCAGCTTCTTTTCTGGATTACTGCTCATGCGATGCTTAAATACCTGGCTGTCCAGATCGTGGATATAAGTATTAAGTAGCTGGGTTTCGGGGTTTATTCTGGCTATTATAAAATGATATGTCGGGTCAATGTTATGTATGGCGTTTTGAATGACCCAATTGAGCTCCTCTTTTGTGCGTACCTGGGCGATGGCACTTGTAAATTCCAATAGAAATGTCTTTTCTTTTTCTTTTTGCAGAATTTCTTCGTTTTTAATGATATTGGATACTGCGCTGGAAAGCAAAGGTGCAATGTTTTTCATAACATTTCTAAAAGCAGTTGTAAAGCTGTCCAGGCGGTCGGAATATACATGGATAAAACCCATAGTCTTGCCTGCTTTGGTAAGTTTGGTCATGAGGATTTCCCGGACACCTTTTTCATAATTAACTCTAAGGAATGGAGCCATGCCCGGTAAGTCCATAATGGGTTCCAATATAAAGGAGACGGGCTCATGAGCGGCCAGAACCTTGGTTATAAAGGCATCTTTTAGAGAGAAATGAGTCGCCACCATTTCTGCATACCGTGGATGCTCCCTAATAGGAGAGCCGTCATTATCCAGTAAAAAAGGCGTGTAGGTTTCATCCTTAGGATCAACCAGTGTGACGATAATATGGGTAAAATAGAACTTACTTTTAATCCTGCTTTTAAATAGTGTGATCAAGTCATTTTTCTCCCTGACGCTGGTGATATCATTACCGAGTGCTAATAAGAAGTCTTTATCAAGATCATTGCTTTTTTTTCCAGGAGAAAGCGTTGTTGTTTTATTTGCCGTATTTTTTTCCATAGCCGCACCAGATTAAAACCATAAAGTAAAAAAAAGCATTCTTTGTTTAATGGATAATATATACATCGAGCTTTGACATATGCAAGTTAATAAAAATGTGTATCAAATAAGAAACAGGAATTTAATTTATAATTTTATTGGAAATATTTTATAACTGATTTTGAGGCGTTCTGCTGAATTGAGGCAAGGCGTAATTGCCATCTCAATTTACTTATCGACGAGCCCCAAATTTACTTAGAACGAACTGCTTTATCATTAAAAAGTGAAGTTGAAATATTAAAATATAATTGAATGATATTGTTTAAACTGATCTCTTTTATGTGTTTGCATCCCCTTTCCACTATAAGAACGCTAAGTATTCTGAACGTTGAATCCGCCCTGTTATTTAAGATTTGTCAATCCAGATAGTCTACTTTTTTGATATCCAGCTTTTTGATTTTGGAATGAAGAGTGGTGGCGGGGATGCCTAACAGGGCGGCTGCGCCATCTACACCAGCAATCTTACCCTGGCAAATTTTTAGCACCTTCACAATGTGTTCGGCTTCCATATTCTTAAGCGTCATTTTTTCACTGGTCGGAACCATGTCGTGTTGCCCGGGATTGAGTCCTTGGCCAGCAACAGGACGCTGTTCTGCATTTTTTGCCTGACCCAGGGGTATTTGTACTTGTTTTAAAACACCGCCATCCATTAGTAGTATGCTTCTTTCAATCAGGTGTTCGAGCTCTCTGATATTGCCCGGCCAGTGGTAACTGCGCAGCTCCTTGAATACACCAGTCGCGATTGTCTTGATTTGATGGCCGGTACGCTTGCTGTATTTACGCACAAAATACCAGGTAAGTGCTTCCAAATCTTCCTTTCTGTCCCTGAGTGGGGGCAAATGAATGGGGAATACATTTAAGCGGTAATATAGATCTGGACGAAACCGCCCCTCGTTGACCTCTATGTCTAGCTTTCTGTTGGTGGCAGCGATGATGCGCACATCTACTTTTATGGGTGTTTTTCCACCAATGCGTTCAAATTCCCTTTCCTGAATCACCCGAAGTAATTTTACCTGGGTTTCCAGGGGCATTTCTCCGATTTCGTCCAGAAAAATGGTTCCGCCATTAGCAAGTTCAAACTTGCCGATTCTACGCTCTACAGCGCCTGTAAAAGCGCCTTTTTCATGGCCAAACAGCTCACTTTCAATTAGGTTAGTTGGTAGGGCCGCACAGTTGACCTTCACCATCAATTTGTTCTTTCTGGGGGAGGCGTTGTGGACTGCCCTGGCAATCAATTCCTTGCCCGTACCGGTTTCTCCCAACACTAATACAGTTGAATTGGTAGTCGCTACAAGGCGTATCAAACGGTAGACTTCCTGCATTTTTTCCCCACTGCCGATAATCTCTGAGAAATTATAAAGGCTATTAATCTCTTCTTTTAGCTGTACATTTTCCTGTTCCAGCATTTGTTTATATTGAAGCACCTGTTCATTGGAACGAATATTAGAAATCGCCACGGCCAACTGATGGGAGACCGCTTGCAATAGTGCACTGTAGGCAGGTGTTTTCGTCACCGGGTCCACATGGAAAAAAGCCGCTCCTATGACTTCACCGCCCACTTTTAAAGGTACGGCGGCGACCTGCCTGAGGTGAATGGCTTTCCAAAAATGGACATAGGCAGGCATATCGGGTAGTCCAGACAATGTAGCTACGTCAAAATAAACAGGTTCGGTAGAACTGGCGATGCGTTGAAAGACTGCATCTGACGCTTGGAACTCCATTTCCAGCACAGCTTCCTGTCCTGGATGCAAACGGGCAAAAGTAGCGGCCTGGTCGATGATAATCTTATAAGTCTTTTTCTCCTGGTCCAGCAAAACCATTCCAAACTCTTCAATATTTAATACTGTGGTGACCTTGCTATAAAACTTCTGAAATAAATCATTTCGGTCTCTTAGCGCTGCCATCTCCTGGCTCAGTGAAAGTAATGTGGCTTTTTCGCTTTCCTTTCTCAGGATTTCCTCATTGGCCTTGATATTGGAAATTGCAATGGCTATTTGTGCAGATATCCCCTCCAGCAATCGGTTATCTATTTTTTCTGTTATGACCCATAATATCCCAATGTTTTTTTGTCCCACTGAGAGCGGGATACCCGTTATCTTGGAAAAACCGGATTTTTCCTCGCCAAGCATTTTCCAAAATTCCAGGTAAGGGTCCTGGGTGCCATTTTCCACTTCTTGCCTAAAGTCTATATTCAAAGGGCCGCCAGCCTGAAGTACGTTTCTGGATATACCTTCCTTGATACTGATTTTTTTTCGCAATAACTGTTCAAACTTTGCTTCTTTCGTATAAAAGGCTTCTTTGTCATGGATAAATGGGAGCAGATAACGGTCAGTTGCGTCAATAAGGCGAATAAAATAAGCCCGAACCATACTGAGCTTTTTTAGGGAACCATAGATCACTTCTGAGAGATCTTCCTGGGTTCTAACAGCGGCAATGCCGCTGCTGAAGGCAAGCAGAAAGCTTTCCTCCCAGCTTTTCTGCAGGATCTGTTCGTGATCCATAATATTTAAAAGGGCACTAGTTATTAATGGGGCAATTTCTTCAGTCAGCAGGGAAAATTCCTTGGGGAATCCTGAAGGTAAGCAGGTATGGATCAATAGCAGTCCAATTAGGTGATCTTTGGCTTTAAGTTCCATAATAAGACAGTCTTCCATTTGCCCTTTGTTGGCTGTAACAGAAAACTGAGTGATAAAATCTTCTAATGATTTGTCAAGACTTGAGCCAGTAGTTTTGGTTGTCTTTTGATTTATTTCTTTACCTGGGTTTTTACTGGCCGGATCCAGGTGCACGACAACAGGACTTGTCGCTTTAGAAATGTATTGCAGCAGTTCTGCTTGTATATTGACCAAATAAACGGCATTTAAATGTGCCTCATCGTTATTTTTCAATAAGGTATTCATTCGCTCAGTAATGCCTGAAAGGTTGCTTTGATCTTGCCTGTTGAGCAATACTAACTGGGCATAATCGTAATGATGGTCCTGTCCTTTTATTTTCTTCGAAAACAGTGTGATCAAATCCTGGATATTACGTACCTGCGATGTAGCCCTGATTAATGAAAGCAAGGTTTCCTTTTCTCTGATCAGCGCGTCGATATCCTGATGAATAGGTTGCTTTGTCTGCGCCTGGGCGGGCGGTAAAGGTAAAGAAGTAGCACGCATGATTTCTTTTTTTAAGGTTGGATCATCATAAATGTGGCAGGAATTTTAATAGCGTAACTTATTAGATTCGTAATGGATTCAAATGGGTCTTGTCTTAATATTATTTTAAATTATGCTGTTTGTATTATACTGTTTGCTTTATCCTGTTTAATGTCACTTTAGCATATTTTGTCAAATTTACAAAATTATGAGAACTGAACAATGTGCCGGGGCAGTACAAAAGTGGTTGACGGCCTTATACTTTTTCATGGCTGCCAAAAGAACCAATCCTGCCTGCTTCCAATTTTTGCCTAATATACCTGCTGACCATCCTGGATGGGCAGCAGGTGTAGGATTGTAGTAGGCATTGTCATGGAGACTGTGCAAGGCGCGCGATACTATTTTTTGCTTTTCTGATTGCCTTGTTTCCCATTTTGCTGTGCTAACCAGTCAATAAACCGTATTTTTCCCAGACGGGGCTTAGGATCAGCCGCGGGTACTAATGACTCATCGTTTAGGCTAATGCCAAAATAAAGCGCATGGACATCTCTTAATAATTTGCGTTTATCTCCGGTAGCCTGCATGTAGGTTTTGACAAACTCGTCCTGAGGTCCTCTTTCGGGACCGGCAATTTCAACGATTTTATTTTGCGGAGCGCCGAGTACAATGTCTTTTAAAATTTCTGCAACATCTTGGGCCGCAATTGGCTGGAAAGCCGCAGGTGGAACCCTGACTTCTTCTCCCGAGGTGGCTGATCCAACAATGGCTGGCATAAACTCATAAAACTGCGTAGCATGCACGATTGTATAAGGAATGCCAGAGGATTCAATAATTTTTTCCTGCTCTAGTTTGGCCCTGAAATAACCGCTTGCCAGTAATCTAGAGGTGCCAACCACGGAAAGAGCGATATGATAGCCTACACCCGCTTTTTTCTCTGCGGCAAATATATTAGCGCCCGCAGTTTTAAAAAAATGCATGGCTACTTCGTCCTCGAAATTGGGAGAATTAGCCAGGTCGACTACAATGTCAGCTCCTGTAAATGCCTCATTCAGGCCCTCACCGGTAAGGGTGTTGACACCCTTGGAAGGTACCGCCACAATCACTTCATGGTCCAAGGCTTTTAACTTGGCCGTCAGTTTGGAACCGATTAGTCCGGTTCCTCCGATCACTACAATTTTCATTTTATTTTTATTTTACTGGCCTTCAGTTGTCTGCCATACTTTTAAATGGTTTAGTTTCTCTACATGTTATAAGTAGGCGCTGCAGACCATTATTAGGAAAAACGAAGTTTAATTAGCCGGATCAGAGATATAAACAGCTGATTTATATCTATCATCTTTTTAGCTTTTGATCTTTGCTACACTTAAAATAAGACTCGCTGCTTTCCATTGGCCACTTTTTTAGGCGCCGCAGGCTGGTCGGGAAGCAGGGAGTGAGGATGAGGGCGGGGTGTTTTTTGTGAAGTGGGTTTATCTGCATGAAAGATCATCCTTAATACCTGGTCATGTGTGAGATAAGCCACCAGCCAGTTATAAAATGTTTTTATTTTATTATTATAATTGACCAGAGAAACCAGGTGAATAAATAACCAGCTCAATAAACCTAAAATGCCGCCCAGGTGAACTGGATGCTTTTTGTGCCTGAAAAGGTCAGCCACCGCCCAGGAGCGCCCGATAATGGCCATGTCTCCCCGATCAAAATAATGAAAAGGATGCATGGGTTTTCCTTTGGCAGCCAGAAGAAGGTTTTTAGCCAGTCTTTTCCCCTGTTGTATGGCGGGCTGAGCTAGTTGCGGATGTCCCGAAGGATATCTGGTGTCACCATATTGCACTGAGATGTCACCAATGGCATAGATTTGTTGGTAACCTATTACCCTGTTATAGGCATCGGTTATCATCCTGTGGGATTTATCCAGGCAGTCCTGGTCAATGCCTGGAAAAATCCTGGCGGTTACACCCACGGCCCAAATAAGCGTGCCGGCATGGATTACTTCACCAGTGGATAGATAAACGAGGTTTGCTTCGTATTTTTCCACTCTTGTATTGAGCCTAATATCAATTTTGAGCCTGTTCAAGGTCTTAAAGGCTTCTTTGTGAGAAGCATCGCTCATAGGTGCCAACAGATTAGCTGACCCTTCAATCATATACAGCTGGAGGGTTTCTCCTTTCAACTCTGGGTAATCCATCCCCATCAGGCACGCTTTGAATTCTGCGAGCATGCCAGCCAGTTCTACACCAGTTGGACCGCCTCCGGCGACCACCATCGTGAGTAAGGCTTTTCGGATAACCGGGTCTTTCTCTACGCTGGCCCGTTCCATAACATCCAATAACGTGTTGCGCATGTTGATGGCATCTTCAATGCTTTTAATATACAAGGCGTTTTTTTGGAGTAATGCGTTACCGAAAAAATTGGTGGTGGAACCGGCTGCAAAAGCAAGTATATCATATTTTAAAATGCTATTATCTGATAGAAATAATAGCTGTTTATCCGGGTCCACCCTGTTTAATTCTGCCAATCTAAAATGAATGCCTGTATGCTGGAATAACTTCCTGAATGGATAGCTGATGGCCGAAGGTTCAAGAAATCCGGTGGCTACTTGGTATAACAGTGGCGTAAAATAGTTGTAGTTATGCTTGTCAATAACCGTGACTTCATAATATTGATTATTATAGAGTTTTCTTGCCAGATTGATGCCAGCAAAGCCGCCGCCTATAATAATGAGTTGTTTTTTGTTCGCTTCCATGGGTACCTTTTTTTTACACTGATAAATTTATCAACTGTTTTGCCAATTGGCAATTGGGGTGCCATGGTATAAATGATTAGTAATGAATAAGAAGTGATTGTTACGACTCGGAAAATTGACGATATTTAGTGAAATGACCGGTTTAGTGACGATATTTCGTGGATCGTCCTTAATTATTTGATAATAAAAGGGTTGATTTTATTATTTCATAGGCACAAGCTGATAGAATCGACCAAATGGATTGTGTTTTTTAGGCAATGGGCTTAAATTAAAATTTGATAATCAGGTAGTTGATTATTAAGAACCGAATGCCCCCATATTGGAAGAAAAGATCTTCACTGCTATGGCTAGTAATATTACACCAAAGATCTTTCTAACGGCAATAATACCTCCTGGCCCCAGCATTTTTTCAAACCACCTAAGGGATGTAATGACAATATACACAAAAAAGAGGTTGAGCAGGATACCCCCAATAATTTCCAGTTGGCTGTAAATGGCTTTGAGAGAAATGATCGTGGTTAGTGTAGCACTGCCTGCAATAAGTGGAAATGCAACCGGAACGATAATACCCAACTCTGGATTATTGTCGCCTTTAAAAATTTCATGTCCAAGGGTCATTTCCAGGCCCAATAGAAACAGTACGATGGCACCCGCCAAGGCAAATGATTTAATATCAAGACCCATTAGGTCTAAAAACTGCTGTCCCACAAACAAAAAACCGATCATTATTATGCCTGAGATGATAGAAATTTTCCGGGCATTGAACTGTCCTTTGCTTTTTTCTTTAATGGAGATAAATAATGGGATGGACCCCAGGGCATCAATAACCGCAAACAAGGTAAAAGTAACTGTGAGTAAATGATTAAACTGGAAGTGCATATAGGATTGACTTTGACGCAAAAATACGAATAATTGTAAGTATTTAAGTAGTAAGGTACAAGATAGTGTACAATCAATATTGCTAATTAAATTGGTATTTATTGTAAATGTATTTAAGTTTCTGATATTATTTGTTGTTATTTGTTAATTTTTGTACTGTTATATATTGCATTAAGGAGTAGAATGATTTTATAAATATTAGCAATTTTGTTTTTTTTTGTTCTAAAAGTTAGTTTTTTTGTGTAAATTTACATATTGTCTTATGACGCCTTTTTAAGGTCAATACAGGAAATTAGATCTGAATCAAATTTGATCTTACTTTTGGGCAGCAATTAGATTTTCGTATTTTTTAAATAATAATTTTAAAACAGTAATAATGTTAACAGGTAGACCTCCAATTGAACCATTAAAGGAAATTGTTGCATACGAAGCTTTATGGAATGAGCAGAAAGCTAGCTATAAACGTCTTGCTGTTTTATTTTCACAGCATCCAGGTAGCCGCCCGTCAGATTTTCTAAATGAAGGAGTGACCACGGAATTCTACGAAGAAATCAAAGCAATTGTTGTTAATAATGTTTTTGGTTATAAGACAAATCTTTTGATAAAAGGAACTTATGATTATCCTGAAAAACTAAATGATGCAAAGGAACCACTTGAACTATTATATTATAGTGGAAATTTAGATTATTTATCAACCAGGTCTGTATCTATTGTTGGTACTCGAAATCCTACACCTGAAGGGTTAAAAAGGACTGCAAAGCTTGTTAAACTTTTAGTTGAAGATGATTTTACTATTGTTTCTGGTTTGGCTCGCGGGGTTGATACTCATGCACATAAAACGGCTATTGCGAATGGAGGGAGGACTGTCGCCGTTATAGGGACACCCTTGGATAAGGTTTATCCCAAAGAAAATAAAGAAATTCAAAATGTTATTGCTCATAATCATTTGCTGATCTCGCAAGTTCCTTTTTATCGATATAGACAACAAGGAATTATGGGTAATAGATTATTCTTTCCCGAGCGCAATAAAACTATGTCAGCATTATCAGAAGGCACTGTAATTATTGAAGCGGGAGAAACCTCAGGCACATTAGTTCAGGCCAAAGCTGCACTCCAACAAGGACGTAAGCTATTTATTTTGGATAGTTGCTTTAAAAATAAGGCGATTTCGTGGCCGGAAAAGTTTTTAAAATTAGGTGCGATTAGAGTAACAGAATATGCAGATATAATAAATGTTTTAAACCAAAGCTAAATTATGTCTTCATTACTTTTAAAGATTGATGATCTTGTTCGCTGTGACCATTCTTTTTTAGATAAAAATGATGAATGTTATTATTTTCATGAATTTATTGCAAGGGGAGGCTATGAAGCTAGTGACTCAAATAGTTTGATAAGCAATTTTAAAAAAGATGTGGGTCGTAGACATTTACCGGAGTGGAAATATAAAGAAGTTGCTATAAATCGCATATCAGAACTATTAATAGAGACGGTCCCTTCATTCTTAAAGAATAAGGACACGACCTTTGTTCCAATTCCACCCTCGAAAACAAAGTGCAATCCAGAATATGATGACCGTCTGATTCAAGTTTTGTTTAAATATAAACAAAAGTATTCTGATGCAAATTTAAAAGAATTGCTTTTTATAAAACAAGATGTTATAGCTGTCCATACATCCTCGCGAAAAGAGATGTTAATGCCCTTTTTCAAAACTTGGGAATTGATAAAAAGGCTTGTGCAGATATCACTAAAAATGTGGTGTTATTTGATGACGTTATCACTACAGGTGCACATTTTAAAGCTTGTAAACGTGCAATTGAGCACATCCCCGGTGTTGAAAGAGTGATTGGTATATTTGTAGCTAGACGTTCGGTGATGGCAACAATTCAATATGAATTCAAAGATTTATTTGGGAGTGATCGTTAAATGCAGATCTCCAATTCAAATTGCCATAAAAATGCTTTGCCCATGCGGCCAACATCACCTAAATTTGTGGCATGAATAAGACAACTGGCCTGTTAAAAGGTCTCATCGGTGTGGTGGTGGCAGCAATAGCTATTAGTGGCTGCAAACAGGGAACTGAAGACCCACATTCACTTTTATTTAAACAAAAGCAGGCAGATGCTTATCTGGGTTTTCTGGCTGCACATCCGGATAGTTCGGGCCTTCGGTTATTAACTGCCCAAAAACTCGACAGTGTTGGTCGATACAAGGATGCGCTGTGTCAGATGGATACCCTCTTAAATGAAGATAGTAGTAAATACGGACTTTGGGTGGTAAAGGGCAATATTTTGCTGGACAGCACTGATACAACTGGTGCCATGGCTGCCTATAGTAAAGCATTGACGCATTTTCAGGGAGAAGAGGCTTTGCTGGCTCAAGGTGTTATTTTTGCGCTAAAAAGTGAGGATACCTGCCTGAAAATAGCCGACCGCATCCTCACAAATCAGGCATATAGTCACTATATCAAAGGTTTATATGCTGCTCAAAAAGCAGATACCGCAGCCGCCTTGCCTTTACTGGATAAATCCATTCAACTGGATCCGGGCTTTGCCGAAGCTTATTGCACTAAGGCCAGGCTCTGGCTGCGACTTGGACAGTCCGCTTCCGCCAAAGAGGCGGTGTTGGAGGGATTAAAACATAATGCCCACTCAATTGAGCTCCTTAATACCGCCGGGACCGTATTTGAGGCATTGAAAGAAAAAGACAGTGCCCGCAAATATTATCAGCAAAGTCTTAGGATAAAACCTTTTCAGCCTAACATTCAACAAAAAATATCCGCCACTTAAAATCTAGTATATGAAGCGAATCATCGCCCCATCTTTTCTGGCATCTAATTTTTTACAGCTGGCCTCAGAAGTTGCTATGGTCAATGAGAGTGCAGCTGAATGGTTACATCTGGATATTATGGATGGCCGATTTGTTCCCAATATCAGTTTTGGACTACCGGTTGTAGAACATATTGCCAGTGCTACAAAGAAATTCTGTGATGTACATCTGATGATTGTGGAACCAGAAAAATATATCACCGATTTTAAAAAGGCCGGCGCGGATCAACTCTGTGTACATATTGAAGCCTGTCCGCACTTGCACCGAGTATTGGAACAAATCCATGATCAGGATATGAAAGCAGGGATTGCGGTCAATCCTCATACTCCTATCGATTTTCTAAAAGATATTATTCAGCATGCAGATGTTGTTAATTTAATGAGTGTCAACCCGGGATTTGGGGGACAAGCATTTATTGAGCATACTTATACTAAAATAAAGGAGCTTAGAAAAATGATCGATGACAAGGGGTTGGACACGCTGATTCAAATTGATGGTGGCGTAACCCAGCAAAATGCACGGACTTTATTTGATACAGGCGCCAATGTGCTGGTTGCAGGGAGTTCCGTTTTTAAAGCAGCTGATCCAAAACGAGCGATTGCCGATTTGCTGGACGCCTGATTTTCAAAGGTAATTCAGTAAAAAAGAAAGTAAAAAGAGGAGGAAGCGCTCTTGTATGCTCCTTATCGCTCCTTGTAAACCCAGATCACAGTCATTGAGTTGGGTTATCTGGCAGTATAGGGGGCTGATAAACGGTTAAACGAAATGGCATAATCGGATTTAAGGAGCCAACCTTGTAATCTGCCAGCTATCCTTATTTTTGGTATACAAAATACGGTCATGTAGTCTGCTAGGACGACCCTGCCAGAATTCGATGGACTGCGGAATAACAACATAGCCACCCCAGTGTTCTGGTCTTGGAATTGTCTCCCCGAATTGGGCTTTAAAATTGAGCTCATTTTGCTGGAGAATGACTCTGGAGGCAATAACCTGGCTCTGAGGAGAACTCCAGGCACCTACCTTACTACCCGTAGGTCTGGAAGCAAAATAACTGTCACTAAGTTCTTGGCTTACTTTTGTTACTTTTCCTTTAATGCGTACCTGCCTTTCCAGTTCCTTCCAAAAAAAGACCAATGCGGCATGCGGGTTTTCCAATAACTGTTGTCCTTTACGGCTGTCGTAATTTGTGAAAAAGACGAAGCCGTTTTCAGCAATATTTTTCAAAAGCACGATCCTGGCATCTGGGATCCCATCCTGGGAAGCAGTAGCCAGTGTCATGGCATTGACTTCACCTGCTTCGGCACTAATAGCCTGCTGCCACCACTTGTCAAATTGTAAAAAAGGATCCGGTTCGACATCCTTTTCATCTAAGGTAAGTTGTTTATACTCCGTTCTGATCGCTGCTATGTGATTATGTAATGATGAGGAGTGATCCTTTGGCTGGCTCATGAGGTCCTGCATTAAAATTAATAAGAAAAATTAAGTGTGCCCGCTTTATTTATTTTTGGCTGGCTCGTTGTAAATAGGCTTTTTCTTCTTTTGAAAGAGATTTGTAGCCTTTAAGTCTGATTTTATCCAGTAGCTCATCTACGCGCTCTTGGGTAATGAGTTCCGTTCTTTTGTAAGGCTGTCCTTTCGCTTTGTAAAACAGTTGCTGCCCCTTACGATTTTTTTTTATGGTTTTCTTTTCTGGATTAAAGATATCGTCGATTCGGTAGACTAAGTTATACATCCACTCGCAGTAATCTCTGTTTTTTCTATCATAGCTCCACATCAAAAAGAAACCCAGTAGCGCTGCACATATATAGGCTAATATCAGCGGTAGGCCTGCTGCTACACTGGAGCTGAGGGTAATGGCAATAAAAATGACAAAGAGGATCCAGAGTGGAATACCACCATTTAGCCTTGGGAAGATTTTGTATTTTGGTCCGAGTGCAGTTGTGCCGGCAGCTACAGCAATAACCGCCGTTGTTGCACCTTCAAGCTGTGCCATGTGTGCTGTATGTGGCATGGCCACGCTACAAATAAGGAAAACCAGGCCACCAAAAAAACCGCCATATAAGTATAAAGGAATCATTTTACGATTGGCCGCCAGGCTTTGGAGGATAAATCCAAAGGCAGCAAGCCAAAGCAGATTGGAAAGTAGCGCAAGTAAAGACTCATGGGAAAACATATAACTAAGTATCGTCCAGGGGCGATGCAAAAATACTGATCCATCAGCTGGTAAAACAAAATAATCAAAGATCTCTTTATGGAAGAGCGCAACATTTTCACTGGCCACATTGCTGGTGGCTGTCATGAAGTAAAAAATCTTAAAAAAGATCAGTAGTACAAAAAGCACTGCATTGCTCATTAATAAAAGTACCAGTGCATTGCCTGTGCTACCCAGTGTGATCCTGTTTTTATGGGGTAAGATGTCGTTCATTTCCTTTGTATATTATTTTAAAGATGCAATCTTTTGGATTGCCTATTTGATCAAAATCCAAAAATTGCTTCTTTTTTAGTAAAAATGTCGCTTGTTATACCGGTTCCAGAAATATATAATTAAAAAGCCGGTGAGCGCACCCCCAGGTGTGCCACATGTGCGACATTATCTGTGTTACTGAAAGCACCGTAAAGTTCATAAACTAAAATGCCGATAATCGCCCATTTAGTCGGAATCGGTAAGAAGAAGTATAAATATAATTGGGTATTGGGGAATAGATAACCAAAAGCAGCCAGTACGCCAAATACGGCTCCACTGGCCCCTAACATGCCTTCATTAATAACAGCCCTGTACTTTTGCAGGTATAAATCCGGTGCGCCAGAGCTGATAAGTGCATGGTATTGATCCACGACCGGGGTGAGTTCATACTGGAGATAACCCAGGTAAATCAGGGCTGCTCCGATACCTGATAACAGATAAAAGGTTAAAAAGCGCTTGCCGCCAAAGTTGATCTCTAAGGCTGAGCCAAACATCCAAAGTGCAAACATATTAAATAGAATATGCATAATGCCATATTGCCCGCCAAAGGGACTGTGTAAAAACATATGGGTGACGATCTGCCAAGGCTTAAACAGCGGGCTGTAAAAGGAGTGTAACGCAAAGGTGGATTCCATAAATGCCGTTACGTGCTGACCTAGAAAACTCTGGATCATCCAGACCAGGAAGTTGATGATAATCAGATTCTTGATGATGGGTGGGATAGGGGGTAAACCAAGTTGCCTGCCGTTTTGCATAATTTATTGAGTCGTTTAAGTCGTTTTTAATTTTAATTGAACCACATTTTCAATATGTAGTGTATGAGGAAACATATCCACCGGTTGAACCCTTGTAATCATATATTTTTCACTCAGCAAGGCCAGGTCTCTGGCCTGGGTAGCTGGATTGCAACTAACATAAACCATTAGGGGTGCCTGGATCTCCAGTAATTTCTGTACAAGTTTCTCATGCATACCAGCCCTTGGGGGGTCAGTGATAATAACATCTGGACGCCCATGTTGCTCGAAAAATGCGTCATCACAGATTTTAATGACATCGCCAGCATAAAAATGGCAGTTATCCAGATTGTTCAATGCCGCATTGGCTTTAGCATCCGTAATTGCATCTTCTACAACCTCTACGCCAACGATCGAACTGGCCCCAGCGCTGCAAAAAATGCCAATACTACCAGTACCGCAGTATAGATCATACAAAATCTGGTTGCCGTCTGGCTTTAGTTCGGCAAATTCCCTGGTTACCTTATATAAGGTCTCTGCCTGCCTTGAATTGGTCTGGAAAAAAGATTTAGGACTGATTTTGTATTTAAATCCATCCAGCTGCTCCAAAATATAGCCATTTCCTTTTACAATAACAGGCGCTAAATCATAGAGACTGTCGTTTTTTTTGTCATTAATGGTATAAAGCAGACAGGTAATCTCCGGAAATTTCTCCTGGAGTAGTTCCATTAACTGTTCTCTGTGTTCCGCAATATCATAACCGAGCACTACATTTACCATCCACTCACCGCCCTGGGTATTTCTGACCTGTACTGTTCTGATCCAGCCGGTATGTTCGCCAATGTCGTAAAAAGGCAGATTTCTAAGCCTTGCAAACTGAGCAATAAATTTTCTGATTTTATTGGTCGGTTCAGCCTGCAAGTGACAGGTGTCGATTTCGACAACCCGGTCAAAAAAACCTTTTGCATGAAAACCAGCCACACCTTTGTCGGCGGTAGGGTCGTAACTTTCTCCCTTAGCCTTGATCGCTAGCATTTCCTGCTGAGAAATGTATTTTTTGGTAGAATAGGTGTATTCCATCTTATTGCGATAGGCCACTGTCTGATCACAACCTATAATTGGCTGAATATCAGGGAATGTAAATTTACCAATGCGCTCAAAATTATCTTGAACCTGTTTGGTTTTATAGAAAAGCTGCTTTTCGTAAGGTAATGATTGCCAGGAGCAACCACCACAAATACCGAAATGATCACAAAAAGGCTGGATTCTATCGGGCGAGTAACTTCTGAACTGAACAGGAAAGCCTTCAGCCCAATCTTTTTTGTTTTTGGTCAGTTGAACATCCAGCCGGTCACCTGGGATGCAGTTTTCAATAAAGATGACCTTACCCTCACTTTTGCCAATGGCCTTGCCACCGGCGGCATAATCAAGGGCGAGTATGTCTTCTACAATGATTTTAGGGCGTTTTTTTCTCACGTTGCAAAGATAGTGGATGATTATCCAAAACCTACCCCGATGGAAAGCTATTTTGTTAGTAAATCGCTTATTTTTGGCCATGAAGTGACAAAATTGATCATTATGGGAGAAGCTCCCGCTAAAATTATTTTACAATATAAATATTTAGCTGTACTTTTGCCAGCGAATAATAAAAGAAGAAAATTTTAAAAGAGGTTTAAAAACAGATTTTTAATGTCTTATTTAACAAAAGAAAAAACAGCAGCAATCTTTGCTAAATACGGTGGAAACGCCGCTAATTCTGGCTCTATTGAGGGTCAGGTTGCCCTTTTAACTGAGCGTATTCTGGGAATTTCCGCTCACCTGAAAGAAAATAAAAAAGATTTCTCCTCTCAGCGTGGTTTAATGAAAATGGTTGGCCAGCGTAAACGTCTGCTTGCTTACATGCAGAAACATAACTTACAAGGTTACCGTACGCTCATTGAGCAGTTAGGATTGAGAAAATAATTTATATAGTGATCTACACTGGCTATTCCCAACGTACAGTTTATTGTTAGTTGGGAATAGTTTTTTGTAGCGCACTGTTATTCAGTCAACCGTAGGGGAGATCCTCCGTGCTATTTCGAGTTCCCGCCTTTATTACTAAGCACAACTCCTTTACAAATTCAAAAAAATATTTATGTTAACACAACCACTAAGTGTTTCATTTGACCTGGGTGAGGGCCGCGAGGTTTTTATCGAAACAGGTAAACTGGCCAGGCAAGCTGATGGCGCCGTTACAATCCGCCAGGGAAACAATATCATTCTGGCTACTGTCGTTGCTAGCCAGGAACCAAGAGAAGGGCAATCCTTTTTTCCATTAAGCGTTGATTATCAAGAAAAATTCTCCTCTGCTGGGCGTATTCCCGGCTCTTTTTTCAAAAGGGAAGCCCGTCTGAATGATTATGAGGTGCTGACCAGTCGTTTGATCGACCGCGCTTTAAGACCTTTATTTCCAGAAGATTATTTATGTGATGTGCAGGTACTCATCTCCTTGGTTTCCAGCGATGATGAAGTATTACCTGATGCATTGGCCTGTCTGGCCGCTTCAGCAGCCCTGGCCGTTTCAGATATTCCCATTAAAGAAATCATTTCTGAGGTTCGCGTGGCGCGCATTGATGGCAAGTTTGTTGTCAATCCTAGCCGTTCCGCAGTTGTGAATGCAGATGTGAATCTGATTATTGCAGCTACTGAGAAAAACCTGATGATGGTCGAAGGTGAGAGTAAAGAGTGCAGTGAGGAAGATTTGATTGAGGCTTTGGGTATTGCACATGAAGCTATTCGCGTTCAGATTAAAGCCCAGGAAAAACTACGCGATTTGAAAGGTATTACTTCCAAAAGAGATTATACCAAACCTGAGCAGGATGAAGCGCTGAAAGCAAAAGTTGCCGAATTCGCGACCGACAAGATCAATGAAATTGCACGTGCCAAAACAGCCAAGCATGAAAGAAGCGAAGCATTTAAAGCATTAAAAGATGCGCTTATTGAAAGCCTGGGTGAAGAGCCAGAAGAGCTGACTGTAAAATTGGCCAAAAATATTATGAAGATCTGCAATGGGAACTGGTACGTAATATGATGCTGGATGAGCGTATCCGGCTCGATGGCCGCCAGCTGAATGAAGTGCGCCAACTGGCTATGGAAATTGATCCACTGCCTACCCCCCATGGTTCTGCCTTATTTACAAGAGGAGAAACACAATCCCTGTCTACGGTAACCTTAGGTACGCCTTTGGATGAGTTGTTGGTTGAAACAGCTGCTTCCTCAAGTTATTCTAAATTCTACTTACATTATAATTTTCCTCCATTCTCTACCGGTGAAACAAGACCAATGCGTGGACCGGGTAGAAGAGAAATTGGACATGGTAACCTGGCTATGCGTAGCCTGAAACAAATGATCCCTACTGGAGACTATCCTTATACCATTCGTATTATCAGTGATATTTTGGAATCTAACGGTTCTTCCTCTATGGCAACTGTTTGTGCCGGTTCTCTGGCGCTGATGGATGCTGGGGTACCGGTGCCCAAACACGTGGGCGGTATCGCTATGGGGCTGATCACAAGAGAAGATGGTAAATACGCAATCCTTTCTGATATCTTAGGTGATGAAGATCACCTGGGTGATATGGACTTCAAAGTAACGGGTACCAGAGACGGTATCTGCGGTGTACAAATGGATATTAAGGTGGATGGTCTGAGCATGGATGTAATGCGGGAAGCCTTAATGCAGGCGAAAGCCGGTAGACTCCATATTCTTGATGCGATGTATAACTGCATCGAGAAAGCGCATGATGATGTGAAGCCGCATGCACCAAGAATGGTTAAGATCATTATCGATAAAGAATTTATCGGTGCAGTGATCGGACCCGGTGGTAAAGTGATCCAGGAATTGCAAAAAGAAACCGGTACGACCATCAATATCGAAGAAGTCAATGACAAAGGAGAAGTAAGTATCTTCTCTAATGATAAAGAAGGCGTGAACAAAGCACTGGAAACCATCAAAGGGATCATTGCGGTTCCTGAAGTAGGTACGATCTACGAAGGTACCGTTAAAGGTGTGAAGGAATTTGGCGCATTTGTTGAATTCTTACCGAAAAAAGAAGGTTTACTGCATATTAGTGAAATTAGCTGGAAACGCTTGGAAACCATGGATGGCGTCTTCAATGACGGAGACAAAGTTCAGGTTAAACTGATCGCTGTAGATCCTAAAACAGGTAAATACAAATTGAGTCATAAAGCACTGGAACCAAGACCAGAAGGAATGCCAGAACGTCCTGAACGTTCGGAGCGTTCTGATCGCCCTGAGAGAAGAGACCGTCCTGAAAGAAGAGATGGCGGTTTTAGAGGTAATGGCGATAGAAACAACAGACATAACGGATAGGACTTAATCCATCCACAGTCTAATATAAAAACTGGCCCCGTTTGTTGCCTTAGCAAAAAACGGGGCCTGTTTTTTTGTGCTATCTGCCTGAAAAAGAATTAGAAATATTTCTACCTCGAATAATTTGGCGGTACAAAAAATGCCTTTTATATTTGCACTCCCAAATGGGGCAATTGCCCGATAGTATAATGGTAGTACGACGGTTTTTGGTGCCGTTTGTCTAGGTTCGAATCCTGGTCGGGCAACAATCCAAAAAATAAAAAAGCTCCTAATTTAGGAGCTTTTTTGTTTGTAGTAATTCCTTTGTATAACTTGACAGTAGCAAAATATTAGAGGCGCTCATCTTATAAGGATAAGGGGGCTCTATAAAGCATTTTGTTTTGCTCCATATTATTTACCGGGCTACCTGGTTGTGGCTCAACAAACATTGCCGTAAACATCCATTTCACAGGAGCATACCATTTGCCTGAATTGAAACTGCCTACTGGCATTTTCAACAATAAATAATTCCAACCCTTTTTTATGGGTACTTCACGAGGTGCCCTAAAGTAGTAATTTTCGTCTAAATAGGGGATTTCCAGATCGCCCTTTTGGCCGGCTCGTTGCCAGTCAGGTGGTCCAATAATTTGCCCATTTAGCCAGACTTTACTTCCCAGGTTATTCCAGCTACCGGCTTTGGCCGGTGCAGTGGCTGTTGATCTGGAGTTATCATAAAAGCCTACCCAGAGTAGCGCTGTTGTATCTACCGGACTATAGTAACGCCCTTTGGCGTAATAGGTCGTATTTTCTTTTGGTGTATCCAGTAACCCCCTGACAACCGGATCCCAAAAATGACGCAGAATAATTGTACCACCTGTGATTGTTTCTCCAGAATCGGCATTTATTGTATCGGCGTTTTGCTCGGTAGTTTCTGGCGCAAAGCCTGCATTTAGATGTCCTTTGTTATTAAAAGGCCCCAGAAGTTGCCACTTTATATTGGATTGTCGTATATATTGAAAGGGAATGTTTTTATAAAAGGTTTGTTGGATGGACAATAAGCGGTCTTCAAAATTAGCAAATTGATGTTTTTCAAGAGCGTTTAGATGATTTAAACCAATTAGATTACCTGTCTTACCACCTCCACACCAACTTCTTTCTGCAAAGGCTAATATTGAAGCCAGGGTCGGATTCTGTGTCAGGTTGCCCATAGGACTTGCCAGTTTTCTGTCATTCCATAAACAAAGTGTAGCGCCTAAATTATTGTGGTCGCCGTGCTGGCTATCATCAATTGCATGGTTATATATGGAGAGGACACTTTCCTCAGGAGCCATATGGTTAATATAAAGATTACGGGAGTCAATTCTTTTATAATTAACCGGTTTGAGTGTTTGGGTCGTGCCGCGCCATAATTGCCGATAGACAGAAGACGGGTAGGTGCCACCCGGATCCCATCCTATAACTTTTTTACCTTTATTTTCCAGTAGCTTAATAATGGATGGCAGAAATTTGTCATTGTGTATATGCACCTCATCTGCACCAATGTGGAAATAAGGAAGATCATAGGTATTGCATATCTCCGTTAAAATGTTATTGAGGGCTATTATTCCTGAATCGCTCTGCATATCATATCCCATAGCCCGTTTAAATGCGGCACTATGACCTGGCATATCAATCTCTGGAATAAAAGTGATAAACCGTTCTTTACAATACTGAATCAGTGATTTTATATCTTTTTCAGTATAGAAAAGGCCCTGATCCCTGGTCATGTTTGCTGCTGCAGTTAACTCAGGGTACTGATGGATGGCTAGTCGCCAGGCCACATCTTCCGTTACATGAAAATGGAAAACGTTTAGTTTCAGATCTCCCATCAAGTCTATTTGCCTTTTTATCAGGCTCACAGGCTGATAATTGCGACCAACGTCAATCATATAACCGCGCCAGGCAAAACTAGGATAATCACTAATTTGACAGTTATCTATAAAACTACCATCTCGCATCAGTTGTTTGAGGGTCTGTAAACCATTATAAATACCATGTCGTGTGCCGGCCGTAAGGGTAATCTGCTGTTCAGTTACCTGTAGGGTATAGGCTTCTTTATTACCAGAGTTCGTTGGTGCTTTACCCGCAGTAGCAGGCCAATTGAACTGATGTGCACAACGGATGATTAAGGAAGGCTGATTGGTTTTAAGGTTTTGACTAACGAGCATTTCTGGATGAAGATCTTTGGTCTTTTGAACAAAGGCTATGGCCAGATCTTTTAATGAGTCTTGCAGGTAAGTGATCTGGCGTAACTTATATAAGGGGAATTTACCTGGTTGCCATTGAAGGTTTTTGGGGGCTGGCAACAGTGCTGGACGTGTAGAGACATCCATGACATAAGGGTAGATAAGGTGTTTCCAGCGCATATAGCCTGGACCCTTTTGGTGTAACCCATCATTGGTTAAATGGATGTCGAGTAAGCCGTCAGGGCCTTTTAGCTCAGTAAACACGTCAATATAGGTATAGTTTAATTTGGCTGCATTCGCAGATAAAGCCTGATTGATTGACCTGATTTTGGTCATATTGCCGGTATGACTGGCAAACTTATGATAATAGGCGTTGACCGGGAAAATACTTTGAATATATAGCCTGGTCAGAGGACTGTTTTTATGAATCAGTTTTGCAATTAAAAATATATTGAATAGCACACTGTCAGTAGAAAGACCATGAGCCAAATCATTGGTGCCAATCAACAAAAAAATTTTGGAAGGCTTTCTGTCGGTAACTTCATCCAGGCGGTTAAGAATGCCCGCTGTCATGTCTCCACTAATGCCCCGATTAATGATGGGAGCCGAACCAGGGAATAGTTCATCCCACTCTGCCCCATCGGTAATACTATTGCCTAAGAAAACGATTTGGCCAGGCTCCTTGGGCAGCAATCTAAATAGACTAACCCTTTGCTGGTAATAGGTAGAAAACATCGTGTCAGAAAGATCCGCGGGGACTTGTTGCGCCAAAGCCTGCTTAACAAAAAACTGCGCGCCAATGATTAAAATGGCTACCAGTAATTTTTGTTGCACAGTACCAGAGAATAAAGATTTCATAACAATGAAAATGACTATTTTTAATTGAGTGGAAATGATTACCGTTCACCAAATATATAACATGTATGACATAATACCTATATTTAGCACTTTTTATAAGGCATAAATATGGATGAAGCAACATGATGTCTTTATATATTGTTGATTTTTATAGAGTTGTATAGTCGCCTTCGCATTGCCTATTTTTAAGCCAAAGATTCCACGGATATATTACTTTTTCCACTGGGTTTTTTATGTACCTGAATTTGAACAGCTATTCTTTCTGTCATCTCCTGCACATGAGAGATGACGCCTACTTTTCTGCCCTGGTCTTTGAGTCTTTCCAGGGCATCCATGGCAACAGAAAGTGTCGTTGGGTCAAGAGAACCAAAACCTTCGTCGATAAACAAAGACTCTACTTTTAAGCGCCTAGAGGATAGAGAGGCGAGCCCAAGGGCCAGCGCCAGGGATACTAAAAATGATTCTCCGCCGGATAGAGAATAGACCGATCTTAGCTCATCTGCCATATCCTGATCGATCACTTGGATGGCCAGAGAATCCGGGATTCTGCTAAGCACATATCGTTTACTTAGCACATATAAATGTTTATTGGCATAACCTAGTAATAAATCCAGGGTATATTGCTGCGCAATCTCCCTGAACCTACGCCCATCCCTGGAACCAATCAAACCATTTAAAGCGGCCCAGCCCTCATATTTTTGCAATTGTTGTTCAATTTGCTTTTGTACCTGACCTTGCTTTTTTAGATTTTTTTGATTGTTTTCTATTCTTAATTGCCGTTCCATAACAGCCATTTGATGTTGTTCCAGCTGGCTTCCTTTAGACAGTTGTAATGCCAGTAAATCTTCCAGACTTCTCTGGTCACCGGTAGTAGCTCGGTGTTTTTGTAAGTCACGATCCCTCTGTTCTAATTTGCTTTTGGCAGTTATTACCTGCTGATCAGCCAGTTTTATTTTTTCCAATTGATCCTCCATCCACTGTTCAGTGTAACTGAGTAAGTGGTCTACCTGATCTCTGTCAAGTGGAATTTGGTCTGCCGCATTATTTTGTTGATTGTAATAATCAATCCAATCGATAATTTTCTGATCCAATTGCGCACATCTGGTCTTTGCTTGTTTCCAATTGTTTTCTAAGATCGCCTGCTGCTGTTTTGAAGCTATCCAATCTTTTTGAAGTTCCTCGTTTTGTCTATGAGCTATCTCTACCTGTTGGTTAATATCCTCAAGCGCTTTTTCCAGATCGCTTTCAATGGAGGAAACTGATTTGCCTTCAAAAATATTCATGCGACTCTTGCGTAGGTCATCAAGTGCCACTTGTTGTTTATTAACGGTGGCCATTTGCTGCGTCAATTGGTGGGTCGCGCGTTGTAAAGCGCGCCCCAAACCTTCCAGTTCAATTTTGAGACCCTCTAACTGGACGTCTAGATTATCGGATTGTTTTTGTTTTGCTTCCAATCTGAGGCAAACTTTTGTATAGCACCTGTAAATTTATCGGGTGCTGCCTGCCAGTTGGAGAACCAATCTGCCGTAGGGAAATAGGCATTCAAATCACTTTGTATTTGTCCAAGGATTTGATCAGCTTCCAGTTGATTTGATTGGCTGACGACTAATTGTTGATTTTTTAAAGCCAGGGCAGCATCCAGGTCTTTTTGGGCGTCTTTTAGCTTTTGCAGTCTCTCCCTTTGTGTTTCGGTATTAGTTTGCAATAGCTCGCGTTGCTGAAACAGTTGCTGGAAATGCGATTTCTTTTGATGGAAGTCTGTGAGTGTCTCCTTGGCAGCGGCGATTTGCTCCTCTAGCCAACCCAGGATGGCATCTGCCGGCTTGTTATTTAGTGTTTGCCAAAAGGTGTTGCTTCCCATAATTTTTTGGCTGTTTGATAAATGGATTGTTTATTTTCATGGTTGGCCATCAGCTGTTGTTGCTGATTTTGTCTCAGTTCGATTTCTGAAATAAGGGCGGCATGTTTGCGTCCGGCATCCTTATATGCGCGCTCTGTCGTATTTAGCTCCTCTTGCAGGGCTGATAAAAGTTGATCTGCCAGATCAGGGTGTGCATTACTTGCATAAGGATGATCGGTACTGCCGCAAACAGGGCATGGGGCCTTATCCTGCAGGCTTGCTCTTAGTTTTGCAATATTTTCTGTATTGCGAAGGGTTGCCTTTTCAATCAGAGATCTTGTCGTATCAATTTGGGTCTCCAGCGTCTGGATTTTTGGCTCCAAAAGTGCTGCGGCGGCTGTCAGAGATTCAATTTTTTCGGTATTTTCTGTAATCTGCTCACTGACTTGTCCAAGCTCATAGCTTGCTTTTTCAAAATCTGTAAATAAAACTTGCGTCTTTTCAAAGTCACGCTGTTTATTTTGAAGTATTGTAATATTTTCTTCCAGCTGGTTGTTATCTATCTGCGCCAATTGTTGTTGAACCTCTTGCAATGATTGTACATTTTCCAAATAATTGCCACTGGTTTGATCCGTTTGGTCTTTGATTGTAATCAATTTGTTTTGGAGGGTCTCCAGTTCAACGTTCAATTCTTTTATAGCCTTTTTGGCATTTGTAGATTTTAGCAATAAGCTGGATGCTTCTTGCAACCTGCTACTGATAAATTCTGTGCTTTCTGCGATTTTAATTCGGTCTTGTCGTTGGTTGAGCCAGGTTTTGAGGGCTGTCAGTGTAGATTCGTTAGCTTTTAATTTTTCCTGAACAGTCTTTTGTTCTTGCTCAATTTGCTCCTTATTTTGACGGATTTCTGTGAGGTCGTTGTTTTGTTGATTTAGCTGGTCCGTTGCAATTTTGATTTGGGTATCCAGGTTACTGGCCTGGGCAAGTAGGGGCCTGGCTTCCTTTAGCGCTTTTTCCTGTTGACCCTTTTTAGCGAATACTTCCTGGTAAAAGTGATCTGACAGCTGTTTTTTGTCTGTAAGTGACTGGAGTTGTTGCTCTAGCGTTTCTAAGGCAGTTGTATGCTGATGGAAAATGTCTTTTTCTGCCACTAGGTTTTCCTGGATGCTTTTTAAAGGTTGCAGCTTTTGTACCAACGCCAGTTGAATCTTTGTTTCTGCCAACCCTTCTTGGGTTGACAGGGCCTGGTTTAGAGAATTGGTTGCCTGCTGGCGTTTATTTTCAAGATCTGCATTTACCTGATGCCAATTTATGGCTTGGTCTATTAACGCCTTTTCTTTTGTTTGCTGCGCTACTTGTTGTTGCAGCTCAGTAATCTGTGCTGCGATTTGGTTGATTTGCTCTTCGTTTAATAGATCAATATTTTCTGCCTTTGCCTTCAGATTGTTAAGCGCCTCAGCTTCATTTTTATAATGCTCATAAATGACTTTTGAGATCTCTGAATAAATCTGTGAACCTGTCAACTTCTCCAGTAAAGCGGATTTTTCCTCTTTATCCGCCTTCATAAAGGCAGTAAAATCCCCCTGGGCTAAGAGTACACTACGGGTAAACTGCTCGAAATTTAATCCAATCAGCCTTTCTATCTCCTCTTTTATTACCGTATTGTTGCCTGGAACATCCCTTTGTTTGCTTTGGTTTCGCAAGGAGTGGGTATAAGCCATCAGTCGGCCGGTTACTTTTAACCGGGCCCTTTTTACGGCCCAGGTAGCTTCATATTTATCCCCGTCTATACCGACAAAATAAACCGAGGCACTTCCAGCGGTAGTGCCATCTCTAAGGATTCCTCTGGGATCTCCCTGGGAAATAGTCTCCCCTGAAATGTCCTGTAATTCAATGCCTTTGCTTTTGGCTTGAACATATCGTGGCGTTCTTGCATACAGTGCCAGGCAAAGAGCGTCTAGTATCGTGGATTTGCCTGCCCCTGTAGGGCCGGTTATCGCAAAAATACCTGCAGAGGCTAATGGCTCGCTAGTGAAATCAAGGGTGGTTTCACCTTCCAGTGAAGCCAGGTTATTGATTGAAATCTGTAGAATTTTCATTTTTTAAACTTATGCTTGATCTTGATTTTGCGACGCTTCGATGGCTGCTTGCTTAAATAATCTGGAAAGTTCCTGCGGCGGAGGACTTTGGAACTGCGCTGAATAAGTGCGGCTAAAAACTTCCTCTGGCGTTAATTCTCCCAGATTTTCTTCCATATTACCATAATGGTTATCCTCTGCTTTTCTGGAAGGATATTTTACGTCTATTTTGGCGAGGCGAATGTTTTTGCCTTCCAGTGCTTTTTCTATCTGATGTCGTAAACCAGGCCGGGGTTCGTCGAGCAAAATCCTGATTTCTAAAAAGGGTGGGTAAAGATCCGGCTGCAAAGTGGAGGCGTCAGGCAATTTTTCCAATTCCTGTATTACTTCAGGTAGGGGCGCATGCTTTTGGGGCACTCTGATTAAAGGAACGCTTACAGGGACTTCAATGGGCATAATTTGATCGATGCCACCTGCGGTTACTTCAAAACTTAAGACCTGATGCTTATAATTGAGCTCAGAGAATGAAAGTGGAAGCGGGCTGCCGCTATAGCGAATACGCTGCTCTCCACCTATTTTTTGCGCTTTGTGTATATGTCCAAGGGCAACATAGAGTAAGTCTGGATGAAAGGCACTGGCGGAGATACATTCCAATCCCCCATAATAGCTCTCTCCGCTTGATCCATATCCGTTATCTCTGCTTGGGCGGCATGTAGGTGCCCCATGGCAAGGACAAATTGATCCTTTGTTTTCTTGTTCATGATGAAAGCATGTGCTTCTTTATAAAATAACTCAACGCCTGCCGTGTAGCTGTGATATTTGATTTCTTCTGGATGATCTTTATCTGGTTTTGGATAATCGCCGGCTCTTAAATAAGGAATGGCCAGGCACCAGCCGGTGATTTGATTTGTATGATCAAGGATCGGAATGGAGATTTTATCGTAATGAATCAGGCCATCGCCTTGCCTCTCTATTGTACCTACAATATGAATCCTGGAGGATTCCAGCAGCGGACTGGGCGCTTCCAGCCTGGAGGCGGAATCATGATTGCCTGCTGTAATAATAATTTGCAAGTCAGGGCATTTTCTGGTTGCATTATTTAAAAAAGTATAAAAAAGCCGGATAGAGCTTGCCGATGGATTGGAAATGTCGAATACATCTCCTGAAATCAGTAATAGATCAATTTTTTCCGTACATAGCGTCTCTGTCAGCCATTTAAGGAACTGTTCGTGTTCATAAGTTCTATCATATTCATAAAATAATTGCCCAATATGCCAGTCTGCTGTATGTAATACCTTCATAATTCTTGTGGAATTATTGTTTTTAATAATATAAATGAGGCGTGCTCCTGCGCATGCTGCCCCGGTAAATTTAGAAAGAATTGAGCAATTATAAGGTAAAGATCCTAAGCTGATAGGGTGGTGGTTAACCGTAATATTATGTAAAATGTGGCAGACTTGGATGATGGGTAGCTCAGGATGTGTTTTAAATTATATTTAATTGATATAAGCTTTTTCCTGATTTAATTTTACCTTCAAAACTGCATTGAAATATATCGTGATAGCTTTGTTTTAGAGACAATGCGTTGGATGAATTAGAAGAGGCATTGTGCATTGAATAATCCAAAAGGGTTCCATTAGTGTTTTTCTAATTCCTTCGCAAACAATTCTTGCACGCGTCGCCAGGCATCGTCCCTGGCGTACATATTGAAAGTTTCGGGGCGCTGGTCACAAAAAAGCCATGTTTTGTATCTGGATACACGACGAATTCAAATTTTGTCTTAGTTGAGCCTAGGGCCGCTTCCATCGTTTTTAATTGATCTTCGGTCACCAAACTGTCTTGGTCGCCTACAAAATATACAATATAACCATCATTTTTTGCAATCCCAGCTGTCAGTGTAATTGTGGGCTCAGGTTGGCTAAGTGCAATGTCAGTATTTGTTAACCATCCTGCATAAAAGCAGGCGGTTGCCTTTATATCTAACTGTGTTGCTGCCAAATAGGCAATATGGCCTCCAATACTAAAGCCAAGACAACCAATTTTTCCTGTCACATCTGGCCTTGAACGTAGAAAATCAATGCTACTTTTCACGTCCAGCAAGACCTCTGAACGTTTTAATTGGTGCATCAATTCCAATCCTTTGGTGCGACCTTGCTGATTGTATGGCAGATCAGTCCCTGGGGCAGTACGATGATAAAAGTCCAAAGCTATGGCCACATATCCAAGCGCAGCCATATTGTTGGTGATTTCTTTTATGTGATCTGTAATACCGAATATTTCCATTCCAATAATAACAGCAGGAAACTGGCCTGAATTTGTTGGATAAGCAAGATAGGCGCCCATGGGGTCCGCTTCGCCATTAACTTTTATTGATACGACCTCTTGATTAATTGCATGCATAATTCGTTGTTTATTGGTTCCATTATATGGATTGTGGAATTATTTATTTTAATAATATGATAGGTAAATTTGCTTGCGCATAAACTGACCTGGTAAATTTAGAAAAAATTGCTGAATTTTAATCCAGGCGTGGAAAGTAGTTACGCACACCTGATTGGGGTGATAGGGGGATGTCTGAGCGACAAAATTGCTTGAAATTTATTGTCTGGGTAAAGAAATGGTGCTTTAAATTCTCTGAAAATTACTTAAATTGCAATCAGTTACCGGGTAAATCTTACTGCATAAAAATGGATCATGAAGGAAACAGAGGCATTAAAAGAAAAAATAAGACAGTTTAGAGATCAAAGAGATTGGGCGCAGTTTCACAATACGAAAGATCTGGCCTTAGCACTTTCTATTGAGGCATCTGAATTATTAGAGCTTTTCCTTTGGAAGGCACCAGAAAGTGCGGATCCTCAAAAAATCAGAGAAGAACTGGCAGATGTTTTAATGTATGCATTGCTTTTGGCGGATAAACAGGGTTTGGATATCACGGAAATTATTGAAGAAAAGCTGCTTTTGAATAATAAGAAGTATCCTGTAGATAAAGCTAGAGGAACTGCCAAAAAATATAATGAATTATGAATGAAAAAGGGGTATTTAAAATCCAGCGTTATGATTTTAACCAAAATGTATTAAACCGTATTAAGCAATCTCAGGACTATTTTGAGAATAATCAATGGCCCCTGGTATATATCCTCAAAGACGAACATGAAAAACAAGCTTATATAGGAGAAACAACCGATACTATTGAACGCATGAAAGTGCATCTTAAAAATGAGCAAAAGCAGAAGTTGTCTGAGGCCCTGTTAATTTCCAGTAATCTTTTTAATAAATCTGCCACGCTGGATATTGAATCAAGTCTAATTAAATATATGTCAGCTGATGAAACCTATCATCTGATTAATAGCAATATTGGCATTGCCAATCATCATTATTTTCAACAAAAAGAGTTGTATGAGGGCCTATTTGAAAATGTATGGGAGCAATTAAGGCAATTGAAAGTTGTTCGGAAAACTTTAAAGGATATTGATAATTCAGATTTATTCAAGTACTCGCCTTATAAATCGCTTAGTGCTGATCAAGTTATTTCTCTGAAAGAAATACTCGAAGCCTTGGTATCAGATAATTTTGAAACGATTATTGTAAGTGGAAGTGCTGGTACTGGAAAGAGTGTTCTGGCTATTTTTCTATTTAAGCTCCTGAATACAGATTTGGAAACATTTAAATTTGTTGAACTAGGGACTGCAGATCAGCAAATTGTTGAATTGGTGGAAGCTGTCAAAAAGAAATATTCAAACCTGAAAATGGGATTGGTGATTCCTATGGGCTCCTTTAGAAAGACCGTAAGCAAGATTTTTTCGCAGATAAAAGGCCTGAACAGATCTATGGTCATCGGACCCAGTAATGTTGCCAAGGAAAAATATGATATATTGCTGGTGGATGAATCTCATCGGCTCAGAAGACGGGTTAATCTGGGACCAGTATTTTCCAGCTTTGATAAAAATAGCCAGCGTCTTGGATTGAATCCAAGTAATACCTCCGAATTACAATGGGTGCTTAAACAGTCTTCTAAGGCTATTTTATTCTATGATGCCGGTCAAAGTATCAAGCCATCTGATGTACAGAAATCTGAATTTGATCAGGTTGCTCAAGCAGCTGATACGAAAAGACTAAGGTTGAAAACGCAGTTGCGTTCAAAAGGAGGAGATACACTTGTTCGTTTTATTCAAGGTTTGCTGCAAATTGAAGGCTCGACTGCTGAAATTCTTCAAAAATTAAAGGGTATGAACTGTGCTTGTTTGATGATTTAAGTGATTTAATTCAGCAATTGGAAATTAAAGAAAGACATTTTGGGCTTTGTCGGTTGGTGGCGGGTTATGCCTGGCCATGGGTGTCGAAAAAAAATAAATCACTATTTGATATCCAGCTGGATGGCGTTGAATTAAGATGGAATACGAAGACGGAGGACTGGATTAATAGCGAAAATGCCAGATATGAGGTTGGCTGTATTCATACGGTTCAGGGATATGATCTTAATTATGTGGGAGTGATTTTTGGACCTGAAATTACATTCAATACCCAAACAGGGTTAATAGAAGTGATAAAGTCAAATTATAAAGACCGGACGGGGAAGGATAGTATTAAAGATCCTCAGGAGCTTGATAGGTATATAAAGCATATTTATAGTACAATGATGCTTCGTGGCATTAAAGGGGCATTTGTCTATGTTGCAGATCCTGCATTGCGAACTTATTTTGAAAAGTATATGGATAAATATGATCCAAGTATTAAAAGCAATCATAGAGTGGAAGTGCCACTCATTCAGTTGAGTGTTGAAAATGAACAGTTAGTGGAGAAATATGCGTCTACTATGTATTTACGTGAAGAAGATCTGCAGGGGAATTCTCATGATTTTATAGCTTGTCAGATCCAAAAAGATGGCAGTGATGAAAATGGAGCTGTCGCACTTATTCAGATTGTACATGAGGAGATAGTTGCTACAGAGCAAAACTTAAGTGACCGTTCAGATGCGAAAGCCAGCACAGCATTCCAATGGCAGGTAGCGGAGCAACATGCCTTTTATGGAAAAGAAAATTGGCTACCATCTTCCTTAACTATGAGTCGTTATGTCGTTATAAGACTTAAAAATAAAGGAGGTATAAATCGCACCGTTGTCGGTCGTATTGAAAAACTTCTTGGTGGAGTGGCTTTCAATAAATAATATTTTGGCGGTTCAAATGACATTTAATTAATTTTTTCTAATAAAATCCCTGTAATAACTGCAAGTATTATAAATGGCTTTACTAAATTCATTGGAGCCATATTGCGTTTTAAGAATTTTAAAATAAGGATTGGTTAGCGAATAACCAACATAGTTTAAATCTGAATACCCGGTCTTACTTGCCCTTGTACATCTTTTCTGCCAGCATTTTGCTGCGCCGAAAATACATTTAGCCTTCAATGTGTTGGTTTTTGCCGCTTTGGCTGCAAGATTGAAATATTTTTCTGCTGTGTAGAGCCCGTAATACTGCTGGAACGGCGCAGGAAGTTGGTCCCGTTGCTTGGTTTTGTAGTATTTGTACTCATCTGCTGTGCTACGAAAATAAGAAAACAGATTAGGTGATCTTCCATAATAGGACATGCCATATAAGCCAAGGGCGTATTTATATAATGCAGGAGCATTATCTGTATCTTTTTTTATAATATCCTGCAAATCAGCCATTTGTTTGGCAAATGTCCATTTAGTAGTAATATGCGTGGAATCCAGTTGGTAAATGGTATCAGTAATATCATTTATATGCATTTCAAATGGGTAGGCCAGACTGTCCAGATTGGTGTTGTCTTTTAAAATATCTGCGGCAGTTTTGAACTTAAAAGCGCGTAGATATTTTGTCCCTTCCATTTCCTTAAGCATTGTTTGGGTATAATAGGTGCCAGATACTAACCAGCTATTGAAAGCCGAATAATGACTACTGTCTACAAATGCCTGCATTGCCTGTATGCTTTTAAGACTTATTTTGTCCAGGATTTGTCCAGGCCTGTCCCTTAGATGCGTATCCACATTATATTCACTGGTCGCTTCTGGATAGTCATAATAAACCAATTATAATCTCCATAAGATTGACCTTTAAAGCGTTTACTATGGGCCATACAGTAAAGCGCTTTAATGGTATCCTTTTGTGCTAGATATCTGGGCGCCAATAGTAAATTCATGATACAATAGAAATTATGGTCCTGGTCTGCATTTTGGTTAGATAATGAATCCAAGGTTTTTAATTTAGGTAATAGCTCGCTTTCCTCTAAGGATGTTATAGTAGAATGATCTTTTATAGTTTGCAAGATTTTGAATACCTGATAGAGCTGCGCTTCCTGAGGCTGCATACCAGCTGTTTTTGCTTTTTCCATTTCCAGATTCATCTTTTGGGTGTCATTAAGCATATAACTGATATAGGCGCAGGCTAGGTGCCAGAAGGCTGGATTTCCCGCTTTTTGTTCTCTAATCATTTGTTGAGAAAAGCTATTTAAGGCACCAAGGTAACCTGGATAAGTGCTAATTAAGGAATCCATCAGGTAGTCTTGTTTATCAGCGGGTCGCCCTTCAAAATAATAGTAATAACTGTCGTATTCTATATGGTTTGTCTGATTAATGCCATGCTGCTCATATCGTTCTTCCATCTTGTTTATTTCTCTATTGACAAGCACATCGATGCCTTTTATATTTGGATCGAGTGCGTAGGCTTTTTTTATGAGTGGAAGGGCTTTATCATTGGATCTGAGTGCCTGCATTACTGTAATGACCGCACGCTCGTGATCATTTTTGCATAATTGAAAAGCGGAATCAATGATCGCTGTTTTATTTTGCTTTGCCCATCGGCTGGTGCTCCAGACAAATGAAATCATGGCTGTGTTTTTTAAACCGTCAGGCCCGTCAAACATTTTTGCGTATAAATAGGTGGCCATCGGATAATTTTTCGTGCGGTAATATACGCCGGCTTTTAACCCCAGACTGCGATAATCGGACAGCATTGCTGTTTTGGGATCAAATGTTCCTATTAAGCTGTCAAATAAATGAAGGGTTTGATCATACCTTTTATTATAAAAGGCGAGTCTTAGCACCTGGAAGGTGTAACGCGCTTTTAAGAACTTATCTGTTGTATTGTGTCGTAGAGCCAAACCGGTCCGGATCAATATCTGAGAGGAATCAATATTTGTGACTAATGTGTCCCAATCGCTTTGTGGAATCACATAGGGTTCACACTGCTTTGCATAAATCAGGTAATTTATAACAGCTGCAGCTGAATGTCGCAATAACCATTGGGTAAAAGCATTATTTTTTTTATCGCTGGCGAGCATTTTGACTTGGCCAGCAGCGATTTTCTTAATATCCTGGATGGTGTATTTGTTCACCAGGCTGTCGATGTCTTTCAAGGGGATATCAGCCTTGGTGTAGTGCTTCCAGTCCTGAATGTTTTCTTGGTTAAGTATGTCGCTGTTGTCTTGGAGATTGTCATCATAGTTATTATAGAATGGATCTTCTGCGACATAATAAAAAGGTCTGTAAGCAGGTTTGTTCGTTGCCTTGTTGCCGAAAAATGAAGGATAGGCATAATAGATCTGCTCCGGCAGGCAGCTGTAGGCGATTTTTACTGCGATTATGATCGTTACAATACTAGTGCATAGTACGATAAATTTTTTCCAGGTCATCATTACTATATTTTGAAATTGTTAGGCTATCGAGGTGATAGAATATTATGGTGGAGCAGTTAGGAACTCTGCCACTTATGAGTGACGCTAATTTGGTTAAATCCTGCGTACTGCAGGATTCAAAACGTATTGTGGCAGCTCTTTTTAAATTGTACCCTTGCCACGTGGTATCGGTTTTGACCTGATACAAGTGGTTGCCGAGCGGATTAAATAATGCGGCGTTTTTAAGTTGCTCTTCTGTAATCTTGCTAAGTATTCCAGAGAACCGGTGTTGATCGTCAAATAAAAGGGACCAGCTAAATAAGGGAAAAGCGACGTCTAAAGTGAGGGGGTAATCCTGTACATATACCAAATACTTTTTGGCAACAGATAAGTCAAGGATGGAATTATTGTCTCCTGACAATTTAAGGTTTCCCATATTATAACACATTAATAGCCCTTTGTCCACAGGAGGAATACCGCTTGATTTTGGGTTACGTAGCTGGTGGAGTCTAATGGTGCTACTTAATACTTTTCCTTTAAAGAAAGATTGCTTATGGCAAAGGCTCAAAAAATAGAAGTAATTTTCTTTAGTGCTTTGAGTCCAGTCACAATCGATTTGGATTTCTGTTGGTTGGATATTTGATTGTAAACACTTCTCATACAACAATTTAGTACAGTTTTTTGCAAGCAATTCCAGCTGCTCCCTTTGAATTTTATGCATTACCTCATTGGTGATAAATATAACTGGCACGTAAGTATAACCTGTGGGTCTACTTTTTGCGATCTGACTAACTGCTATTGGCTGGGGCGTATTTGATTTTCATTCCAGTCGATATCAAAAAAACGAACATATAAGGAATTGCAGTGGAAACTATCCAACCGTTTTAATTCGTAATTAGTTGGCTTGAAAGCGGTTTTCCAATAGTAAAATCCTTTTTTTAAATGGCTTTGTGGAGGTTTATGACAACTGAGGGCCATACAGCTGCCAATCAGAAGGCCAATACTGCCTTTTTTAAGGAATTTTAATTGCATGTAAGAAGTATCGATTATAAAGTTGCCTATTCAAAGATACAAATTAGCCTGAAAATTAAAGGGAGCCAGTCAGCGTTTCTAACCACGGAGAATATCAGCGCTTTAATGGTTAAGCAAACTCTAAGTTGTTAATTACCAATCTTTTTGAATTTATAAGAGATCGTCAGCATAAAATAACGTTTTTGTACGAGATTCTGGGATGTAAAGATTTGATTTTGGAAGGCAAACTGGTAGCTGCCCTTGTTTTGATTGAACAGATCATAGCCGCTTAGTCTTAGCTCGACATTTTCTGCTTTGAAGAAGCTATAGGCCATTGATGCATCACTAAAGTACCATTTGGTTTTCTGACCAGGATTTGGGTTAGACTGTGTATTATAGCGGTTGTTCCACTGAAATACCAGCCGGTGTGTTGGCTTCCATTTTAAATTTAGATAGGTAGTGATGGTATGTGTTTTATTGGTCTGATAGGTGGCATCTTTACTAAAACTGTTGTTGAAATTAATTCGCCAGCCTCCATCGACTTGAATCAGTTCTTTATAAGAGGCGTTGCCATTTAGGTTAAGGTAAATGTTCTGGGTCGTTGTCTGGGTAATGGCATTGTTCAGGTATAAAGGCGTCTTATTTTGCATCGCATAGAGATTGATACCGGTGCCAAGATTAAAATCCTTTTTATGATAACCTTTGTTGATGCCAATATTTAAGGTGTTATTAGCCCCATGCCCATAGTTGATGACAGTTGATCTGGAAATACCTTGCGCATCGATATCTGTTTTGTTTACGATATTATCCTCAGTCCAACGCTGGGTAAAATTCGTGTAAATAGAAAACTGGCTTTTGCGCCAATATTTATTAAAATGAATGGAAAGGTTGCTGTTGGTGGTAGGAGATAGGTCTGGATTGCCGGTTTGGTAATACAGATTGCTGGAACTATCTGTGATCGGTGACAGGTAGTAAGAAGAAGGGGGTTGCATTGATCTGGAAAAACTTACGCCAATGGATTTATAATTGATACTCAGGTCAGGTGATAGAAAATTGTAATGTTTGTCTGTTTGCCAATAGCGGCCTCAGAATAGGTGTTGACAAGCTTATACTGGTAAAATTTACCGCCTATCGTAAAATTCAAATTTGATTTGTCGTCATGGAATCGGTAGGAGAGGTTGGAGTTGAATTGCCCGTTCTCGTGTTTAAACTTAATGGATTGGCCAGGGGTGTATTCATATTGATTTAAAATTGAAAATCTTTGATAAACCTCATCCCCGCTATGGCCTACATCATTATTGTAATGGATAGCGGCCATGAGCATATGCTTTTTGCTGAAGGATTTGTGTATTGAGGCACCAAAATTATAATTACTTGAAGGTAAATGATTGAGTTCATGGCGTAAAATGGAATCAGGAATATAACCTTTTACGTATTGAGTGGTGATATTGTCCACATAATGATCTGCAGCGCTTAGACCAGATGCATAGTTGCCGTTCAAGGAAATATCAATTTTAGATTTGGTGAAGGTTTTGTTGTAATTGATATCAGTGCTTAGGTCCCGCTGAGAATCATGGTTATTATTTCGATAGGAAGTGGTATTGAACAGATCTACATGGGTAGTTTTAGTTTCTGAAAAAGTTGAATTGAAAAAACTACTGGCAGTATGCGTCCAGTCAAAATTGTAGTTCAGATACCCTGTACTATCTTGTTTCCAGGAAAAACCAGCATGGATTTGATGACTGTGGTTGGCATTGTTTGAATTACCAGTAGAGTGAATATAGGAGGTGGAATCTATATAATCAATTTCATTGATTCTTAAAAAGCTGTTTCGGGTTTCGTTTTGTTTATAAAAATATTGCAGGTTGAGCTTAATATCTTTGGTGAAATTATAATTGATATTGGTGCCAGCCAGCGATTTTTTGGGAATGCCTGAAGACCCGTAGCCACCTAAATTATAGCCTTGCTGCCCGCCCATATCTCCTGAACGGTCAAATCCGCCCATTTCGTTGAGATCCTGCATAGAAAATCCCTGACTGCTTTGATTGTTGGAAGTACCTATAAGACTTACTTGTAAAGTATCTCTGAAAAGATTCAAAAGGCCTCCCGTCTCATATCTTTTATCAGTTCCATAACCTGCAAATACTTTACCCAAAATGCCTTGGCGAACCGCTTTTTTAGTTTAAGGTTAATGATTTTAGGAATATCTTCTTTTTGTCTGGTTTCGGTGGCAACCGTATTTTTCTCATCCACGATCTGCACTTTTTTGATGAGCTCCGCCGGCAAATTTTTTAAAAGGACTTTCGGGTCACTGCTAAAGAAATCTTTTCCGTCCACTGTAATTTTACTCACTCTTTGCCCATCGGCATAAATTTCATCATTATTTCTGAATTCTATGCCTGGAAGTTTTTTTAGTAACTCCTCTACCACGGCATTGGGCATCGTTTTGAAAAATTCAGTATTATATTCTAAGGTATCTCCGTTCATTTGTACTGCAGTTGCCGACTGCACAATCACATCTGCGAGTAACCCAGTGTCTGGTTTAAGCGAAATGTAGTGGTGAATCAAGGCTGAGTCAGTGGACTTCACGGGTACGCTTACTGGTATAAAACCTAGTGAGGAGACCACGAAACTGGTTCCGGATTTTAATTTGAGTTTGTTGAAGGTGTACTGGCCTGTGCTGTCCGTGATGCCAAATCCAAGGAATGCCGAATCTTTGTTACGGATTAAAATTATCGATGCCTTTGCGAGGGCCAGGCTGTCAACGTGATTAACGACTTTAAAAGCGACATCTGTTTTTTGTGCATAGAGCGAACGATTGGCGCAAATACTCAAAATAAAGGCCAGACATAAGTAAATTAGCGTTTTGTTCAACTCGGTAATGAGATTTAGTAATAAGATTCTCGAATTTAAGAAATGTATGTGAAATTATAGGGTTTGTATCTATTTAGAAATCATAAAATTATGTTATAGCTATTGGGTGATTTATACAATAATTTATAGTCGACTCCTTTCTTCCTGGTTACCGGATTCTGTTTGGCTGCTTGCTTTTGGTCGCCTTCCAAATTGATATGTCAGTGAAAATACCAAGGATCTGTTTAATTGAAAATGTTCGTAGCTCTGTTTTAAGCCATTGACCTGCGTATAATATGTTGGACAGCTATTTTTAAAAATATCTGTTGCATTCAGTCCAATAGTCCATTGCTTATTGTCTGTGGTATAAAGCAGGCCCAGATCCAGTGAATTATAGGTATTGGTTGTGCCGATATGATCAACTTCAGGAAACTGACACCAGAAATTTACGGCGCCGCTAAAGTTTTTCTTTTTATTAAAATAAAAGGTATTGCCGATGGAAACATACTCTCCCCAGCCCTTTTGATCAGTCACATAATTTAACTTTGATGTGCTCTTTGTATAATACAGATTGAACTGCAAGGCGGCGTCCCACCACTGGACAGGTGTCAGGTTGGCCCTTTCTTGTAACCCCCAGGTGGTGGTGGTTAGGAAATTCAGCGGCGTTCTATATACCAGAAAAGTGTCCAACGAGCCAATTGTCAGGTTGTCAAAACTGTTCGTAGTATGGTGGTAATATATAGAACTGTACAGTAATTGCTTATAACTATGGCCTAATTCCACCTGCGTGGTATATTCAGGTTTCAGGGCAGGATTGCCGTCATAATAGGCGTAGGCGGTAAGCATTGACCTGTATGGATTTAAATTCCAGAAGGTCGGTCGATTGATGCGTCTGTTATATTCTAGCCAGAAATTATTATTGTTACTGGCTTGATAGGTGAAAGACACGGATGGATATAGTTTGATATAGCTATTCTGGTCCGTTTTTCCCAGTAGGATAGAATGCCCGGTCGTTGTGGTGTGCTCCACGCGCACACCACCGTTCAGGGCAATATCTGCCCATTTTTTGGAACCCTGAATATAGACGGCCTGCGTATTTTCGCTGTAGTCGTATATATTGCTTTTGCTACTGTCAAAGACAGGGGAGCCAGTGCCGTGATTAAAGTAGAGGGCATCACTGTATATACTAATGTCACTCAGTTTGAAGCCAAACATCCAGGTTGCAAAGGGAGTGGGTAGGGTTAGATCGGCCTTTGCCGTATAGATCAGAATATTTTGTTTTGCGGTATTTGAAAATATTGCATTTTCTGTACCATCCTCCTTGAGTTCAGGCTGCATGTAGCCCCTGAAATTGGAATAATCGGTTCTAAAGAAGTTAAAATAATCCGCGTCCGCACTAAGGGTGGTGCCTTTCTCGTCCAGCGTTGTCGTGTAATGCAGGTTCAGTGCATTGGTTTTGGCGATTGGATTGTAGGTAGCATAACTTCTGATAATTGAATCCAACTTACCGGTTTTGTTATCGGTAATATAGTTTTTCACATCATCATGTCCATCCAGATGATGGCCTTCCTCTCGGTATCCGTAGTGGTAGCTCATTTGAATCTGGCTTTTTTTGCCAATCTGATACCCTACACCAAGTGTCGCATTATAGTCATCAATGCGGTAAATACCTGTATCATTGAGTGACCAGTTGTAAGTAGGGTAATCAACGCCTATAATCCAGCCCATTAATTCTTTTCGCCGGTTTAAATTGACATTTGCAAAGGCGTTCCATTTATTCTTTTTGAAGTTAACTGAACCATTCAGTATATAATTATTGTAGGTGTTTTGTCTGCCGTAGCTGCCTTGCATAGAACCACTCCAGCCTTCCTGTTTGTTGGTTTTTGTGATAATATGGATAATTCCTGCATTGCCGGCTGCGTCATAATTGGCGCCTGGGCTGGTGATGACTTCTATTTTCTCAATATCCTTGGCAGCTAGCGTGGATAGGTAATTTGTTAGATTATCGGCACTGATTTCCAGTATTTTATCGTTTACCATCAATTTGACTGAACCTTTAGAGACCAATCCGATATCAGTGCCTGTAATCTTGACTCCCGGGATTTTCGAAAGTGTTGTAAGTGCGTTGCCTCCTTGTGCGGTAACACTGCTACCCACATTAAAGGTAATTTTACCTGCCTTCTGGTCAATGGCTTTCTTTTTGCCGGTGACGGTAACCTGGCCGAGCTGTTCGGTGTAGGACGACAAAAGAACGTTGATGACGGTATCCTGGTTAAGTTGGATATAGGTTTGTGAAGGTGTATACCCGACTTTGGAAACTTTTAGAGCGTATAGGCCTTTTTTTAGTCCTGTAAAACTAAAAACGCCATTAGTACTGTTTTGCCCAGAACTGATAGTGGTATCAGATAGCAGCTGGAGACGGACAGCAGTGTTGCTGACATGCTTATTTTGGTCATCGGTAATGTGACCTTGCACGGTTATTTGTGCCATTATCTGGCTGTTCAAAAACAAAATTGTCAGGATGGTTAAAAATAATCGTGTAAAGATGTTCATATATGTGTGGAAATGCGAATATGTTACTAAAACTTCAAATCTACTGTCATTGTGTGGATTAAATTGATAAAGAACCTTAAATATCTTAAGTTTACGCAAACGATTGATTTAGTTGCTATTCGCGTGAATTTTGTAAGGTTTAAAGGAAATTTTATAACAGGTAGGCCCGTAAATAATATACCTTTGGAAGGTATTAAAATCCTTGTTTTTGCGGCAAAAGCAATTTATAGTATCCTGGGTGTTCCTCGCTGTATTAGCTTTGGTTTGTGTGCCAAAGCTAGGGGTGGCCTGCTCTATAAATGATATGGGAGCAAATAAGGTCATGTGTCAGCGTTCTTGTTGTGTTACTAAAAGCAACAATTGGCAAAATACAAGGATGACTGATACATCTGTCAGGCCTGAATCGGGTCATGCAAGGTTGAAGCATCTGAGCGAAATTGCCAACACGACGACCTGTGCAAGTAATGGAGGGCAGGACAGGGAAGGTCATTGTGGCCATGGTTGTCATTGCAGCCTCATGGCAATAAGTCCGCTATTTCTATTTGCAAAATCGGCTATTTATATCCCATTGACTTCCCATCTTCAGCAACGAAGTGTTTTTATACCCCTGAGGTTGCCACCCGGTTTTGATTTTATCTGGCGCCCGCCCAAAATAGGAAATAAATTAATTGGTTAAGGCCAGTAGCGTTTTACCATACTAAAAATGGCCCTTAGGTTTTCGGTTTTCCTATTTTGAATAATTTAAAATCATAATTATGAAAAAGATATTTTGCTTTATGCTCTTGTTATTTATGACAACAATTGTCATGGCAGCAGGGTTTACAAAAAATTACGGAGTTGACTTTACCCCAGTATCAAATACAAATACGAATATTAATACATTAGCATTTAAAACCTCTTTCAACCTTGTTTTGCCAGCCCAGGCAGATTCTCTGATCAGGGTTTATTTAATAGTGAAAAACGCATTGGTGGCGGACAATCCCTCCTTGGTCCGTGAGGCCGGCAAAGCACTGGTCACTACTTTGAAGCAGTTGGAGAAAAGTGCAGATAAAAATACTTTTGGTAAGGCCGGGAATGCAGCCATAAAAAGCGCCTTATTAATAAGTAATGCAGCTGATATTAAGGGGCAAAGAAGTGCTTTTAAGGATTTAAGTGACTCGGTGTACCAACTGGTGAAAAAAAATGGCAGTTCTTCAACGCTGTACTTCGATTATTGCCCGATGGCAAAAGCCAGTTGGCTGAGCGATAAAAAGGCTATTGCTAACCCCTATTATGGTAAGTCAATGTTGAGCTGTGGTACGGTTAAGGAGACCTTGAATCCTTAAAGGATCACAAATCAGTTGTTGGGTAAAATATTGGCGTTCTACCCATTTTTAACAAACAATGTATTTTGTTTCTGATCTATGAAACAAAGGACACTGGTGGGCATTATTCAAGGCGAAGATTGATGGCATGCATGGCTGAAAACTGAATACCAGCCTACCTGAATGCATGGTAATGCCATTTGTCTTCTGCTTTGCAGGTGACTTTAGCGGTGTCTGACATTTTTGATGAACCTTCTAATAATTAATTCAGATGAAAATATATACCAGGCGGTTTATTGGTTTTTTGTTGTTGATGCTAATCATTAGCATTTACAAGGCAAATGCCCAGACTAAACCGACCTTTGATCACGGAAATAATCATGAATTTACACCCTTTAGAGATTTTGCGGTGCCGGTAGCCCGGCCGACATTACCTGGAAGTGAGCCGCCTACGGGCAAACTTTCTAATATGGAGCAGGATATTGCGCAAAGGCCAGTGCAGGCGGCAGGAGCCGGGATTCATTTTGCCCCCGGATCCATTAATGCTAAGACGATCAGGTATGATCTTTATATAACAGACTCCACGGTTAATTATGCCGGGAAAAAAAGCAAGGCCATTGCGGTAAATGGGCAGTTGCCTGGGCCGACGCTTGTTTTTACAATAGGCGATACAGCGCTGATATATGTCCATAATAATACAGATGAACCAACCGCTGTTCATTGGCACGGCGTGCAACTGGCCAATCAAATGGATGGAGTGGCTTATCTGACGCAGCATCCCATTGCTGCGCATACGACTTATATCTATAAATTTCCGGTGGTGCAGGCGGGCACCTACTGGTACCACAGTCATTATGCTTTGCAAGAGCAAATTGGGCTATATGGAGCGCTTATCTTTAATAAAAGAACGGAACCAAACATCCCAACCATCCCAATTGTGTTGAGTGATTGGAGTCATATGAAACCTAAGGAGATAGATCGCAGACTACATACGGCTTCTGATTGGTTCTCCATTAAAAAGCATGCGGTTCAGAGCTATAGTGAGGCTATCGCAGCGGGCAAGTTTGGTGTAAAGCTGCTTAATGAATGGAAAAGAATGAAGGCCATGGATGTCAGTGATGTCTATTATGAGCAATTCTTATTAAATGGCAGCCCTTCCAGCAAGCTCCAAAAATTCAAAGCAGGTGATAAAGTCCGGTTAAGAGTCGTGAACGGGGCGGCCTCCACTTATTTCTGGCTTAAATTCAGCGGTGGAAAATTAATGGTGGTGGCCAGTGATGGGAATGATGTAATGCCAGTTATGGTAGATGACATGATTATTGGTCCTTCAGAGACTTATGATATTGTGGTTACCATTCCTTCAAATAAAAGTTATCAGTTTTTAGCCACAGCGGAAGACAGAACAGGTGCTGCCTCACTATGGTTGGGATCAGGCAGGGCAGTGCCTGCAAAATCCCTGGGTCGCCTTCATTATTTTGAGGGCATGAAAATGATGAATGCAATGATGAGAACCAGCGGGAAGATGGATGATATGGGGATGTCCATGACTTTGCAGACCATGGATATGAATAAAGTCATGTATCCTGAGGGGGAGCAGGCAGCAGCGCATAAATCCATGTCGATACCCGCTATGGGCATGGATGAAAAGCAAAAGATGGATATGGGAGGTCTCGGTCAGAATCAGGGCCATGACGCTAGTCAGTATCGTGATAATAAATCTGATGCTAATGGCGCTGCTATAATATACCGCTGCCCGATGCATCCAGCGGTTGAGTCGGATAAACCGGGCAAATGTCCCAAATGCGGTATGGATTTGGAACCCGTATCTGCAAAAGCGCACACGCAAAATAGGTCTGCTTCCCATGGCAGTGCTAATATTGGCAGTGAAATGGACATGGATATGGCTGGAATGCAAAATAGTGGTGGAGCAGATAGCAATTCCTCTTCCAAGACTTTGAATTATAATATGCTGCAGGCAACACACAGTACCGTATTACCAAAGGGCCCGTGGCGAACTTTTCGTTTTGAACTGACCGGTAATATGAACCGTTATATCTGGACGATTAATAACAAAACCGTGTCGGAGGCAGATAAGATTCTGATAAAAAAGGGAGAGAATTTGCGCATTATCCTTTATAATAATTCCATGATGCGACATCCTATGCACCTGCATGGGCATGATTTTCGGCTCCTGAATCAATATGGAGACCGTGCTCCCATGAAAAATGTAGTGGATATTATGCCGATGGAAACTGATACCTTGGAGTTTAATGCATCAGAAAGTGGAGATTGGTTCTTTCATTGCCATATTCTCTATCACATGATGAGTGGGATGGGTAGAATCTTCAGTTACCAGGATAGTATCGTCAATCCAGAAATGCCGCATCCAGAAATGGGGTATAAAATGTTGAAAATGGATGACCGGATGTTTCATTTAAAGGCTGAAAATGATTTTGCGACCAATGGTAATGATGGGAGCCTGGTCTATGCTAATACGCGCTGGGCTTTCCAGGGCGAGTGGCGACTGGGATATAATAACACGGACGGGTATGAAGTAGAAACGCATTTTGGCCGATATCTGGATCAGATGCAATGGCTATTTCCATATGTGGGGGTAGACTGGCGACATAGACGCCATAAGCAAGAAGAAAAAAGTCTATTTGGCCAGAGCAATACAAAAGATGACCGTAAAGTCTTCCATGTGGGGATGCAATATACGCTGCCATGGCTAATGATATTGGATGGCAGTGTAGATCATCATGGTTATTTCAGGATGCAGTTAAGTCGGGAAGATATTCCACTAACCCCACGTTTAAGGGCAAGTTTTATGGTGAATTCTGACCGGGAATATTCTTTTGGCGGGAAATACATCCTGACAAAACTTTTTTCTGTCTCTTCTCATTACGACAGTGATATGGGATGGGGTGCCGGTATAACTTTGACCTATTAGACATTGAACGGGGCATTTGCAGGCATCAATAGACAGCTACAGGCAGCTTACTTTAAAGCTGCCTGTTTTAAAAGCAGGAAGTAGCTGTGACAGACTATGATTTTGAACCTTGTCAAAAATAAGCGCCAACAGCAAAATCATTACTCTTTGGCAAAATGCACGCTCAGTGATTTTAATTGAAAGCAGTCTCTGGCTGGCTTTTTATCTTGAGGCATCACCATGCGCAAGGGGCCTTTACTCTGAAACAACGGCTGACCATCCATCTGATAGGCGATAATCGGTGGGTGGGCGGTAAAGCTGCTATCGAGTTCTGCCAAAGAATATAGAACCTGATAACCATCTGCACAATCGGCCAATACGTATTTGGTTAGATTTTCTCCTTTAAGGTCGTGGCCAGTAGTGACCCCAGCCTTTGTCAGGACATCCTGCACATAAACGCCCGTATAGCGGTGCGATTTACCATTTTTGTCTTTGACGTCGACTTGGTGTGTTGGGTATTCTTTTAGCTGTTTAATCGTCAAATTTAAAGGAGTTAGCACTTCTCCCTTGATTTGTAAGGCGATATTCGTTGTAGTATTGTTTTGTGCGCTAAGGGCGTTTGATTGTCCGAGACCAAAAAATAATAGGATCAGTGGCAAGGTTATATATCTTAATTTCATCATTAGGATTGTTTTTGAAGCTTGAGGAATCATTCAGTGACGAATTTATTGTTTTTTAATTATTTGTGGTGGTTTTCTGTATAAAAGGATCCGAAAATTGAGGGTTTGTAATAAAGCTGGAGTCTGTCAGCATCTTTAGAAAAGCAAGTAAATCTGCTTTTTCCTGCCGGGTAAATGAGCTGTGCTGTGGCCCCGATACGACGGTTACCGTATTTAAAAACGGACTGAGGGTTTGACTGCTAAGGATGTGATCGCTATAATGATCAAGCACCGCCTCGAGCGTTTTAAACCTTCCGTCATGCATATAGGGCGGCGTGAGTGCAATATTTCTGAGCGTTACCACGCGAAAACGTCCCCTGTCATCATTTGCATTGGTTATGTCGGCTCTGCCAAGGTCCTTAAAAGTACTGTCCAGTCCATTATTCATGTACAGTTCTTCATAAGTCTTTGGCCCCCCCATGACAATGGCTACAATTAGGTCTCCGCGTATAAGCCACTGTGGTGGGATTGCCATAAAACAACTGGATCCCCCTAAGCTCGCTTTGTGTAGGTGTACATTTGCCCTGTAGATACTTGTCATATTTGGCGTTACAGGAAATTAAACCTCGCTCAAACTGTGCGAGCGCCTTTTCGATTCTGTCCTTGGTGATTTTTTCGTCGCCAAAGGCTGCCTTGAATTTCTTACCGTAGAACTTTTTCTCCTTTAGTTTTTGGATGCTTTTTTGGAAGGATTGTCCCATCTCATGTTGGTTGATCATTGGAGTGTCCACTTGATTTTCAAGACCTGTCACCCGACCATCCCAAAAGAAATGCCGCAACCACAGCAAATTGATAAGCGCCATCGTATTGCGGGTTTGCTTTATGCCATCCACGCCCGTGCTAAAGGCTACCGTATCACTGAAAGCATGCTGCTGCTGGTGGCAGGACGCACAGGATATGGTATTGTTTATAGACAGCGCTTTCTCGTAAAACAGCATTCTGCCCAGTTCAAAGCCTTCGATTGTTTGTGGATTGTTCTCAGGGATACTGTAATGGTGCCCAAAGTAGGCCGGGAAAGCCAGCTGCAATGATTGGGGTCTGGCAAGTGTATCTACCGGTAAAAATGGTTGGCTGGATGTAAATGAACAGGCCATAATTGCACCAGCCAAGCTTAGGAGCAGCACCATAAAAACTGTAAATAGATTGACGCCTAATCGCATTGGAGGTTATAATGGAGGTTAATCAAGAAATTTCGGCCTGCCTGCGGATATCCTTCAGTTAATGCATAGTTTTTGTCGAATATATTATTTACGCCTCCTTCCAGAAAGAAGCATTTCCAGCGGTGCAATTTTGCACTGGCATTCATTAAAGTATAGCCATCTGCTATGGTACCATAGGAGGTACTGTAACGTTTGGCGTCCAACGCTGCATCCGCATGTAACGATAAGCAGGAATTAATAGCGTACTGCACAAAAGTGAATAATTTACTTTTAGGGACATCTGTAAAATAGATTGCCGGATTGGTCAGGTTGTTACGTTTGATGTAAGTGTAATTGATGCCTGTAGCAAGTGCTGTCCAGGGATGATAATTTACCCCTAATTCAAAGCCCTTATAGGCGGATTTGCCCCTGAGCATTCTTTCTCTTTAAGCACTTTTGGTGCTTTTACGTGTTGGGCAAGTAAGATGCCCCCTATACAAAGGGGATTACCTGCATGTAGAGGGCATTGCCAAAAGACAATCAACTTTTATGGATGCATGACCCATAGGCGGAGATGATATTATTGAATCTTGTCTATCCTGATATCTGTCAGGTAAGTTGGATAGACTTTTATGGCGCTGTCCATTATTGGCAGTCCTGCTGCATTTAAAGGGTATTGGGTAATACGGGTACGATTATCCTGGATGGACAGGGTAAAACTAAACTGTAATTTTTCAGCATAACTATGTTTTAGCCCGTCATTATCATAAAGAACAATATCGTGATTAGTGAATGTCTCTGGAACATGAACTTCATTAGCACCCTTGCCAAATGGAATCGTAAAACTGGCGAGTAATCGACCTTTTCCATCCCGTTCGCTGTTGACATTAAGTACAGGATCGTCATTTATGCCCGTTTTAATATCTCCTGTGAAATTAGGGTAGCCAATTACGCTGACTCTTTTGCCTTTATTGGCCTTGTTGGTTTCTAATTTAAGTAACTGATTTTGTAACGGATCCACCAAAGTGCCTTTAGTGAGATGTGCATGGCCGCAACCACAGACTAAGGCAGAAGTCGTAATTATTACTGTAGCTAAAAACAAATGGGTTAATTGGCTGTGTTTCATAATGGAAAAATTTAATTGTATAATATTTAGAAGTTTTGAATAGGGTATTTACAACAGAAATAGGCCGCATTACTATATAGGTCCCTTAACGTATATACATAATCAATATATTCAGTTTCCTGTTCTTCATAAAATAGCGTACGTGCTTTCATGTACGCGATATAATAATCTGCCCAGTTATCATAATAGTTTGAGGCCAGTTTATAAAGCCGCTTAAGGTAAGCAATTGTTTCCTCCTTTGTGAGCCAACTAATATTATAACCATACCGGCATACCAGGCCGGCTCTTTCCAGATCCCAGGCGGTTACATTGCCTATGGCGTCAAAACGGATGCGATCAAAGGGATGGTCTTGACCAGTAAATATAGTCTGGCAATTTTTTTCCAGGCAAGTAAATAATTTTCCGGGGCTCACCAAAACACCGTAGGCGAGAGGATTTACATTGCACCTTTGCAGTAAGATAGCATTAATATAATCTGCCTGCTGAGTTTGATTAGGCAGTGTCAGTAATTCCTCAAGGAGTTGCTTGCAGGATACTGAGTCATTTAGCCCCCAGGCGCTACCCAGCAAAGCTATTAAATCTTGAGATGGCAACCTGGATCTAAGGGTCAGACTGTCTCTTTTTTGATTGAATTCCAAAAGTAGTGCGCCGATATTTAAAAAAGGCTCCAGTTGAGGGTCCAATTTATTTTGCTGATAAAAGTTATCCAGTAAAGGCTTTGATTTGAAGAGGTTAAGCATAATAGATGTTTGTAGGGTTTGTTAAAACGGAAGATTTAAAACGATGAAAGATTTTAAAAAATAGCTTCGTTAAATTGTATATGTCTAGCTACTACTATAGGGAGCATGGAGCTATCTTTTAGGTAATAGTGCCAGGAGCCACCTTTTTTGGCAAATATCGGAAAATGAAAACCATACTGCTGCTCATAAACTGGCCAGGAACTTAGACCAATGTCACTGAATACGACCGGTAATATTGTATTTCCCAACCGGTCTATTATGCCGAACAAATTATTTTTTTTGACAATATAGTACTGGCCTTGTTGCTGAGCAATAATTTTACTGTATAAAGGCTGGATGATCTGCCGGCCATTTTGATTGGCGAGTCCGGTCAAGTAATGACCTAGGCTGTCTTGCAAAAGGAGTACAAAACAACTATCCATAAAGTAATCGGAGACTTGTCGATTTTGATCCAGGTCATAACTTGCCGGTATGACTGTCCTGCCCGTGGAATCTAAAAATCCATATTGGAATACACCTCTTTTGTTTTTTCCTTTCAAAATAAGCGAATACCCATTTTTAAAACGCGTGAGGCCGTCATAGATAGCGGGTGCAATAAGGTTGCCATTAGTCGTTAACACACCTGCTTTTTTATGCCCATTGTAAAATATAGCCAGCCCTCGGGTAAAGACATCGATGAAGGTAGGCGCGCCATTTTTGTCATATGGCCCGTGAATGATTTGGCGGGTCGCGGGATTCCAAAGGAAATAATGCGCATTTTTTACGAGAATTGCCATGGTGTCCACATAAACACCTTCAAGGGTATCGCCTGGGGCAGTGTAATAATCCTTGCTTTGACTATTGTAAAAGCGGTAATGATTATTAAATTGCGCATCTCTGGACATGAGTACATATAAAGAATCATTCAACGAATGGATTTCATCATAGGAAGAATCTGTAATCTTATCCCCTTTAAAATCCTGTAGTCCATATTTTAGTCCGGCTTTCACAAGTAATGCCTTGTTGTTCTCTGTTTTATATAAAACGATATTTTTAAGTGGAATGATCATTGTTTTACTCAGGTAGTTGTATAGGCCAAATTGTCCATTTTGCGCAACAATCGCAAGTCCGGCAGGTAGTTTTTCAGTCTCTATGCTGTTGAACTTTGGCTTGATAATCCATTTGCCTGTTGTTACGTCCAATATACCAGATAGCCCGTTTTTTTTAACGACCACAGCGTGTGGAAATTGAGTGGAGAACTGATAGTGCTTAATCTCATCGAAATTAGGGGGGATTAATACTTTTGTAGCAGGATTATACAATCCAAACAGGTTATTTTTTTCAAGTTGGAGAAAATGTACAACAGGACTGTCAATTTGATGATCAGTGGCGGCTGCCTTTATCGCGTCATAATGATCCGGCAATATTTGCCCAATGTGCAAGTTTATCAAGACGTCTTGATAGATCCCGCCAATTTTACGGGTACAAATCAATAAACTGTCATTTGATACCATTGAAATATGGTCATATATGGGTGGCACCAAGAGCTTACCTGTTGTATCTGCTATACCCCAGCCATGCTCGTTTCGGATCTGAACATAAGGCGCTGGCACATTGATCCAGGCCGAATCTGATTCATAAAGGATTTGTGAATATTTATAATCCAGGATGTTTTTGCCTGCGGCATTTACCAAACCATACAAATTGTTTTGTTCGACAAGTTTAAATCCACCCTCTAAATCTATGCTATCCCCGTTATCATTTGGCGCGCATTGACAGGAGTCTACCTTGCCAGTAGTAAGGTTAATCTTCAGCTGCGTATTGTTATGGTAGAGGGCATAGACCATATTACCACTGGTCATATTAATATGGCGATGGTCGTATTGAAATGGCACCCGTATTTTGTTGTGGATATCTACAATGCCCCACTTGCCCTTTATTTTGGCAAATACGTAATCACCTTTATCCTGACAACTATAACAATAATCCATATCCTCATATAGGCAAGGAATTACCAGCGTGCTGTCTTTTTTACTATAAACGCCCCATTTTCCCTGTTGCACTACATTGTAATAATTGCTATCCATCTGCCAGACCTGTTCAAATTTAAGGGGAACTGCGAGGCCATTTTTAGTAAAGATAGATTGATGCCCATCTTTTTTGACAATCCACCCCATTGGATTTCTCGTGTCAATTGTATCGTACAAAGGCCTTAATAGCCAGTGTCCGTCACTGGTTAGTACGCCAAGTTTCTTTTTTTTCTCCACGACAACGTAATAGTGTTCAGGAAGCAAGGTGGTGTCATCTGGAAATTCCCACTTAGTTTTGGCAAGAAAGCCACCCCTTAATATGGAATCAAAGGCAATATGGCCTTCTGGGTCTATATAATGCTGGATATTTTGTGTACGCTGACCGGTGCTGTTTTTGTTTGTTAGTATTCTGGCAAAACCAAACTCAAAATCAGAACCTGCTTCATACTTTCTGGTTTGTGCCTGACCACGACAGCAAAGTATTAGCAATGCCGCAAATACAAATAGTTTTCTGTGCTTTAAATAGGTTAATGGATGCATAAGGTGTATTGAAAAAAGTCAGGCGATAAATTTTATTACATGCGTAGTGATATGAATGGGAACAAATATCAGCCACACATTACGGTCAACCAAATTAAAAGGTGCTACTAATGAACTACATAGCCTCCTGTTTGCGTCTACCATTCGTCTACAGGTGGTTGTAGATATCTGTAAATTAATTAGTTATGATTTTTATGGTTTTGGAAGACGGGGGAGATGCGGGGTAAATATCCTGATGAATAAGGACTACATTTATTAAGCTATATGCAGTTTTGTTCAGCGGTTCATATTATTTTCATGTAAATATTTAATTCAATCTATTTTTAGAATGTTATATATTATCGCTTGCCAATGCAGTTTTTATGAAATTTTGCAAGTCCCAATTTATCCACAACCGCATATAATTTAAACCTCCTTTTAACCAGAAAACATTAAATTTGTAATCCTCATTTTTATTTTTACACTATTTAACGAAAGCAGTATGAAAATTGATAACATTCAAGATAAGATCATTGAAGAGTTTGAACAGTTTTCTGATAGGGCACATCGATTCCCTTATTTTAGAAAACTTATTCAGATTGGCAATGAACTAGCGCCTATTGCTAAAGCGCAATTAGATAAGGAGCATCTTGTAAAGGGTGCCAGAAGTAATATCTGGATTAAAGCAAGTTTGATGGATAACAGGGTGTACTTTACAGCAGAAAGCGATAATGCGATTAGTAAGGGCTTGGTTGGGTTGTTGCTACGTGTTTTTTCTGGCAATACTCCCCGCGATATTATTAATACACATTTGTATTTCTTAAATGAAATCAATATGTACGAAAGACTAAATCAGGATTGGCTCGATGATCTGCAAGCGATTATTCAAAAGATTAAATTACTCACTGCAAAATTGCAGGTCCTGGAAATAAGCAGAGATCATATGGCAGATGCAGTGTAGTAAAACGTAATTTAGGCTTCTAACGATTTGAAAGTAGGATTGTGAATGATTGCTTTGCTTGGGCTGATTGATTGGCATTAATTTATGGGGGATTGAATGACTATTGTCAAACTTTTTTATCTTTATGGGAAGGTAATGTGTTTTTGTGCATATTGCCTTCCGGTATTTTGGGGTATAAGTAACTTCATCCCAGAATATGGCCAACCAATAAGACGCACCTATCTTATTATAAAATATTTGACATGAATTTTTTACGTCGTCACTGGTACGATATCGGGGGCATTTTAGGTATGCTTACACTGATAATGGTTTTGACATTCCTTAGATATTTATCCCATTATCAGTTGTTAATGTGGCTTAGCTTAATATCCTTGTTTTTCCATCAGGTGGAAGAATATCGACTGGTAGGTACCTTCCCGGGTATGGTCAACCATATTATGTTTAATAGCCAGCTACCGGATCGTTATCCTCTAAATACCAATACTGCTTTTATTATAAACGTAATCATAGGTTGGGCGACCTATATTACAGCAGCGATCATCGGCAAGCATGCAATGTGGCTGGGAATGGCGACGATGCTGGTGTCCCTGGGTAATATTATTGCCCATATGTTTGTCTTTAATATAAAGGGCAAAACCTGGTTTAATGCGGGAATGGTCAGCAGCCTTATTTTTTTTGTTCCTTGTGTTTATGGCTATTATAACCTGGTTGTAGCCCGGCATATGGCTTCATTTAGTGATTATTTAATTGGTATCCCACTCGGTATTTTGTTAAATATAGTTGGAATTTTTAAATTGATCAGCTGGTTAGCAGATAAAAATACCCACTATATCTTTAGCCAGCGGCAATTGCTCGCTAAAGATAGGGTGGGTAAGGCTTGATTTTAAGTTGCTGTATTTTGTATATTATTGGAGCTTGAACTTGGCCCCAAGTGCAAACCATCTGGTTGGCATGGGGACTGCGCCTGCTTCTGTATACTGGGCATCGAAAATATTATTGATTGAACTGTAGAGGGTGATTTTGTTGATTTGATAATTTGCCCTAAAATCAGCGACGTCATAGCCATCTGCCAGTTCACGTTTTAAGAGTCGATTTTCTAGCTGGCAGGAGAACTGTCCTATGCCATAATTAATACCAGCAATAAACTGATGCTTCAGGGACTCGAGTGCGTATTTTGACTGCAAATCACTTGACCTGTCAATAATTGGGTTGAGGTAGTTATAGCTCAGGTGATAGCCAAATTTTTGTTTGTGACCAAGGTCAAATGACTGTTGTATTCTTCCATAAATGCCCTGAATCTTATTTTTGCCAAAATTAATGGGTGCGTAAGGTTCACTTTCATTTTCTCTTACCCAGTCAATGAAATCACTGATTGTTCTGTAAAAATAACCGGCCTGGAATTTAAAATTCTTTTTATTGTACTGGATATTACCTTCATAGTTCCAGGCACTTTCAGGCTGAATATCCGGATTGCCTATATTCCCCGGTCGTTGATCTAAATATAGATCCGTAAAAGAAGGAACACGCTCGCCTGAGCCGGCGCTGGCTGAGATTTTCCAATGGGTATCTATTAGATAAGCAAGATCCAAACCGGGATAAAGCTGCCAATTGTAATCGGTGTTATAATTGGCATATAGGCCCACTGAGCCTTCCAGTTTCCTGCCTATTGAGGACTTTAGTTCCGCATAAGCGCCATGGTTTTCTCTTTTGTGTTTGCCGATATTGGAACTACTGATTTTCTCAAATCTGGATTCCCAGCCAATGCCGATGGTGCCAATGGCTGTTTCCAGGCTACTATTGAGTTCAAGCATTAAGGCATTCGTATAATGTCTGGACCTGGCCGTACTTAAATCATCTTTAAAATATCTGTAATCGTCATCACCATATCGATCACTGATTCTTGGAGCCAGTATAAACTTGCCAAATTTATGTCTGGAGGATAAACTAAAGACAGAGGATTTAACGATTTCTGCAGAATTTACATCACCAGGTGCTGCATAAAAACCGTTGGCGCCATAATGACTTCTGGCATATCCGGCCATTGCTTGGATGCTGTTATTATCATTGATGTTGTAATTGCCATCATAGAATATCTTACTGGCTTTCGAGGCTGAATTATATCTTTGGCCGTTATAATTATTTTGTGAGGCAGCAAGCAAATGGTTAACCTTTTTATTACCAAAGGTTCCGGTTAATGCTGCACCACCACCCCAGTAAATACCTGATCCATCCCCTTCGTCTTTGTTTTTAAAAGAACTTCCGCTATGGACATCAATATTTAAGGAAGGGTGATCTAATGTTTTAGTGACAATGTTAATGGCTCCTGTAAGTGCATTGATGCCATAAATTCTGGCAGCGGCACCCCTTAGAATTTCAATGTGATCAATAGCGCTTAAGGGAATGGGAATGTTCATCATATTGTGCGCGGATTGCGCATCGATTAATTTGACTCCATTTAAAAGTACAAGTGTTTGTTCAGATGTACCGCCATCAATAGAAATGTCCGCCTGCGCTCCAAAGGGGCCTCTTTGGCGTATATCTACACCACTTATGTATGACAATACTTCATTAAGTGATCTGACAGGCATTTGCTCAATCTCTTGCTGTGTAACGATTTGGATATCGCGAGTTGCCTGGCTAAATGGTGTCTGGATGCGATTTCCTTGTATAATTACATCATCGAGTTGATTGCTTTGATCTTTTTTTTGTTGCGCAAATGAGAAAAAGGAGGCGAGTACGCCTATCGTAAGAAATATTTTTTTCATAATTAATACTTGCATCTATTGCCCAGTGATCCGATACAATGATTTAAGTTAAATAAAAGCAGCATTGAGTCATGCTGTTAGTGCGCAGCAAATGTAATGTGTCATTATGAATTAAAACACATTTGGGCTAATTAAAATAAAATACAATCGATACTTTTTTCGATGTTTAAACTTTGGTAGATGATAATTAATGGGTTGTTTTTTGCCAGGTAAGCAATAAAAATCTTGGTCTATAAAAAGTAGGTTCTTTACTTAATTTATTTAAAAAATCAAGTGAGTTGACGTTGTAACTGATGAGAAGTTTGCCGGATGGAGATATACTTGGATGTGCCTTTGCGTTATACACTAATAATTTATTGCCAGCCGTTGGTTCTGTACAATGCCAAAGTGTGTCCATTTTGCTAAAAGGGCCATAAGGTGTAGGTGATAGCTTCATACCAATATATGGTTGAATCCCGTCTAACTGATAGATGAGCGCATAACGGCCATCAGGGGTTTTAGTCACACTTAATTCATTTGATACATGTGCTGTAATGTCCTTCAATTGATGGATGTCTTTTTCCCAATTTTGTCCCGTATAATATTCCCAGGTTTTTGGTTTTGTTAAATTCATTTTTGTTGTGCGGGCAACGATTAAGCCCTTATGTATGCCGCGTACACCATAGATATAAATAAAGGGTTCTTCGGCTATGCTGGGCTTATTTTTGGTTTTAAGGTAATTATTTTCCTGGTAAATTCCAGCACCGAAATTTCCCTCGGCAATAACAGGTAACTCGATTGTTTTTATAATATTAAATTGAGGATCAGTTAGCAATAGATCATTAGCAATATCTTTAAAGCCAAAAGGTTCTGAACTGGTGTTGATCATTTTATAGGCAAAGATAGCTAGCGCGGGATCGTCTTTACTTTGCTGAGTTTTATTATCTAAGGCAATGCCATCTCCCAGCCAGTAATATATGGAGTCATCTGAAGATGCGTTTAGTTTTTGCTGGTCGGTTGGCATAAATACAGATCCTGGATGACCTGTGGCTCTTTTTTGCCAATGAAAATGTATTTGTGGGCTATCTGGGCTGACGCCATTTAATATTGCCACTGCATTATGAACCATGGTAAATCCATTGCCTGTTTGATTGCCGTTAACGAGGGTATCTATAATGGAATCACTAAACAGGAATAGAATATTTTTTTCACCTTTTCTGACCATAGGATTTTGAAATCCTGCAGGTAACTGTATGGAATAGATTCCGTCGCCGCCGGTCCAGCCCATCTGACGTTTGAATAATTTTGTCCACCTGTCAGATTTTTGAATGCTATATTTTGATGTTGAATGTGCTTTAGATAAATTCTCTTGCTGAGCGAAAACAGTAGTACTATTTAAGGCGATGATTGCGAGTAAAACATAAGTAATGTATTGCTTTGACGCTTTTAATCCTTTTTGCTTGACTATCATGATTATTGATTTTTTATACAATAATGCAATTTACGGATCAAATCTGGATCGACCGCGATTTGAGGCCCCTAACTGGGTCCAAAGCTGCTTTTTAAAAACGTTGGGTCTAGCAGGTTTTACACTGTGTGGTGAACGATTAGCACGCTGTTAGTAATTGAGTTGATTTATTTAGAGAAAATAATTTGATCACTTTTTTACAGCAAAACCAAATGAAGGTTGCTAAAATTAAGAAATATCCATGTCGAACCCGGCCCTTTTGATGGATCTTTTGGCTGCGTCCAGGGCATAAACAGCCAAATTGAATGGATGGACCGGGACAGGCGTTACATTTTTTAGATCATTCAGTATTTTTTGCGTCTCGTGCAAGGTTAAATTTTCGCATGCTTCGTACATGCCACCTTCCTCTTCTTCAAGTTTGTCGTGCTGGTGCATGATTTGTGCAATTGCATTAATTACTTGCGCAGTAGGAAAGCAAACTAACAGGGAGGTGAGGGCTCCATGGTCCAATCGCAGTTTAGCCTGTAAAGGAAGTGGTATACCGCCGTTGGCTTTTTGAGCCGCCACAAAGAGGATTTTTTCCTCCATTTTAATATGTGTCAATAGTCCAATCCTAAATTCGTGGTATTTTTCTAAAATCACATTATACCTATCTTTTGTGGCCTGCTCAAAGATCGTTTCAATTCTTCTGTGATCACTGGTAAAAAAATCACGGAGTGACCTCTCCTGTTGCCTTTTCATGGGGTGGTTGTTATTTTTTATTTTTAACTTTGATCACCCTGACTTTCCAGTCTTCGGGTCCCTTTTCCAGATATTCCCATCTGAATGGCTCTTTGCTTTCTGCTTCCATTTGGTAATAAAGGGGTTTTGGGTCATGATCATTGGTGAATTCAAAAGCTTCTCCGGGTCCAATATCTGCAAATGCCTTGTAAAACATTTCATGCCTTTCAGTTGGTGGAAATGGCCGTAAATCAAATTCATTGACCACGGAGAATCCATCATCCCCTAATCCACTATTATCCAGTTTGGTTATATGAATAACAAATTCATGTTCGTTTTTCTTTTTATAAATCCATTTGTGTTTGCCCTCAAATTTTCTGATAAAAATACCGTGTATATCTACCGGATCTTCTGAAGCGATTAATTCCATTGTTGTATTTGCTTCCATCATTCCATAACGGTGAAACACAATTTGATTCCATTTGGACTTTTCAGCAATATTAAGATCTAATAGCGTAGAGATGCCTTCAAATTCTACTTCTTTTGATTCTTCGAGCCGTTTTACCTTTACCTTCCATTCTCTACCGCCACGGTTAAGATAGTCCCAACCTACAACGTCGCCGTAGATGGAACGAAGCTCATAGAATAGGGGTAGGGGATCATGGTCATTAATAAAGACAAAGTCATCATTTAATGGCAGTTCTTTAAAAAGATTGATCAGTAATTTATGGCGTTCAATGGGTATCAGTACCCGTACATCTAGTTCTCCATTTATGTTTTTTTCTATACTCATTGTTTAAAATTTAATCTTAAAATGTTTATTATGGAATTCGGTCTAACCAATCAGGTATGCCGAACCCTCCTGGACAGAATTACAAAGATTTTGTATTTTTCTTTCCCTAAATATCTTCTCCATTAATTCCCTTGCAACCTTATATTCACTATGAATAGGGCATGGGTGCGCGGAGGAACACTGGCTCAAACCAAGGCCACATTCTTTAAACACCTCAATGCCTTCGACTGCCTCGACAATTTTTATAATGGGTTGTTGCTGTTGTGCTGGATTTAGATAAAACCCACCTGCAGGTCCTTTTAGACTATTAATTATTTTGTTTCGGGCTAATAGCTGCAATATTTTGCCGACAGTATGTTCACTGGCGTTGATTTCGCTGGAAATCTCCTTTATATTTGCTTTTTCACCGTTTTCGCTTTTTTTTGACAGATAAATAACCGCTTTGATGGCGGTTTTACAAGTAAGACTCAGCATATGTTTAATTTTATTGTACTACCCTTATTGACCTAAATATTCACGACCGGTCATAGAAATCATATTCATATTCCATGCTGGTTCAAAAATAAGGTTGATGATAATGTCCCAATCTGGGAATGATTGCTCAAGAGAATTGTGTGTATCTGATGTGATAGCTTCACCCATAGGGCAAAATTGGGTGGTTAACGTCATGATGCATTCTAGTTTTTTTGCATCTTCATCAAAATACATTTCATATAGAAGACCTAGATCCACGATGTTTAGGCCGATTTCCGGGTCTATTACATTATATAAATCTTGTAAGGCATAATCACATTTTTCGTTATTATTTGTCTTGATATTCATAATTATTTTGATTTATGGTTGGTTGTAATCATCATGTTGTAAACGTATAATATGGCTGAAACAAATAAGAATATTGCACCCGTCTGTAAAATTATTTGATTGAGTAGTATGATGCCAATGATAATGATGGCAAATCCCCTAGGTAACACAATTGCATGATTTTGTAGACTTTGTTATTGAAAATCTCTTTTGGAGCTGGCGTTCTGCCTTTGTGTGCTTTGCTGTGGTATACTTTGTTCCAGATAATAAAAGGCATCGTTTTGAAGGTCATGCCTAGAATTATTGCAGTGATCCAACCAAAAAATATAGTGAAACCATATAACATAACCATTCTATTGATATAGGCTTTTGGTATTGCGCCGATTGTTACTATAAGTATGATAAATGGTATAAGCATAAGCACGATAGAAATTAAAGATGTTGTTACTTGCTGATCTACATTTTTCCTTATTCTGATTTTATAGGCCTTGTAACAATGTCTGCCAAATAATAATATAGCAGCAACACCCATTACGTTTGGTATATAATATAAGTAAGTTGGGGCGCCTGAAAGATAAAAGCCTAAAAAGCTGATTAATGCAAAGTTCAATAGCGCAAAAATCAACCAAAGTATCTTGTTATTTGTGTATTTTGAGATTAAAAACATGGGTATCAATCTTGAGCCAAGGCCAATCACCATTAATAAGAACCATCCAATAATGCCGAGATGTGCATGGACAGCTAAATAATAAACTGAATTATTTGTCAGAAGTGGTGTTTGAAAATTAAATACCAGTAACAGCCCCAGAAACGTTGTTGTTAACAACCATATGGTAGCTGTGATAGCAAACCAGGCGTGGATGTTTTTCTGGTTATTTTTAAAAGCCGTGCTTATGACATTGAGAAGGTAACAAAGAACGCCTAAATTAATCATAGTTGCACCTATTTTAAGTGGTGCACCAACATTAAATACATAAAATCCATAAATTAAAAAAGGAATACCTATAGCCATCAATCCAAAGGTGAGGTAGGCTAATTTATCACTATTTAGCTTTCCCTCCACTAGAACGGGCAATAATTGATGGGAGGCACCAAAGATGAGCATGGTACCCCAGGCTAGTGCCATAGAATGGGTAAGGGCTAGTATATGGGGATTGAAATAATGTACAAATAGGTCTTTGGTGCTAAACAATAAAAGGGTAGTACCCAAGAGTAAGCCTAAGGATGCATAAATATAAAAGGGCAATACCACTCTATAATTTGTGGTTTTTTGTAATCCTCCGATAATAGGCGTCATTATAAGGTACTTATATATTTTTAAATATCAATAGGTAGACTTCCCCCTCCTGTACTTCCTTAATCCGGTAATCAAATTGTCGATCTTTTAACTCTGTTAAAAGGAAAACTGGGATTCTTTTGTGCTGGACATAGAGCGCTTTGTCTGTAGGCATGGTTTCCAGGTTTTCTAAAATTGTCATCATTGGCATCGGCATTTCCAGATGACGGACATCTATATTGACCATATTTCCCTCATATTTTTTTACAAGCGTATCCCAATCCTCTGATGTCGACAGATTTTCATCACCTACATTGGTTGGTGCTGTTTTTTCATCCTGCTTCGTTGTTTTATAAAAATAGGTTTTAATGGTGTCCTGGTCAATAAAATCAACATATGTCTGAAATCCTTGCTTTTCTAATAATTTTATTAAAGGAACAGGTTCAAAGTTATTAATGATGACCAGCACTTCACCCGGATTTAAGGATTTTACTTTTTGTTGGATGGATTTTAAGGGGTCGTTGCCTGTATCCAACATGGCACGTACATCAAAATTAATGAGTTTATCTTGTGGTATGTTATGTAAATATTCGGGTATGGACTTATTTTTTTGGTGGCCTTGATTTTTGGTGGCTAAAGTAGTCTGATCGACCTCAAAACCTAGTGGTACCAATGCCTTATAAAAATCCTCTGGGGTACATCCTCCAATTTTGGAGGCCATGGCGATGGTTGTCCTGCCTGCCATTAATTTTCTCATGACCGGGTTGCGGAGTTTTTTAAAGTCTGGACTGAGTGGCACAATGGCCTCCAATGCATCTGGATGGTGCTTTAAAAGTGCTGCTATTTTAGTCCGTTCATTGATCAGCATAATAATTATGAATTTTTTTGTGTTATTTACTTGATTCCAAGTTTTTACTTACACGTATATCCCACCACTGGGGCCCTTGCTGCAGATAATCCCAGCTAAATGTGTCTCCATGCAACGCTTGCAATTGATAGAAAACAGGTTTGGGATCATGATTATTATGGATAATAAAGCTTGCTCCTGGTTGTTGGGTTTCAAATACCTTGAATATTAATGCATGTTTTTGCTGAGGTTCCACCTTTGGTATATTCAGTATAATCTCCTCTTGCTTTTCTGTGGGGATTATCGGGACGGTTCTGGTAACTTTGATATCCCACCACTCAGGTCCTTGTTGTAAATATTCCCAGGAGAAAATGTTGCCCCTTAATTCCAGCAATTGATAATATACTGGCTTGGGATCGTGATTGTTATGAATAAGCAAATGTTCGCCTTCCATTAAGGTGTTAAATACATTGAATATCGTTTGATGCCTTAATCTGGGTTCAATCTCCTGAACATTAATGATGTTCTCATCAGTTGTTTGCATGTGTTGAAGTTTTTATTGAATTTTTAATAATGAGACAAAGGTAGGTGATTTCTTTAAAAAAGTATTAAAGTACTTGTATACGTTTAATGCAAGAAAGTGGCTAAAAAATTTATATTAATGCTAGGAGCAGAGGAGGAACAACCGATTAAAATAATGTTTATAAGTGGCTTAGAATGAAGTGTGTGCAGTAGCAGCATTTACTTTATTTATTTGAACCTTGATTTGGGGTGGAATGTATACTGTCACTGTATTAGCATACAGTAATGTGTCTGTGAATTGTACATAAATGCAACAGTGTTGCAATAAAATCCTTAGCTTTGCTGAAAATGATAAAAGATGGAATTGGATATATATGGTATTTTGTTGGTTTTCTTATTTGGGCTAAGGCATGGATTAGCTGCTGACCATATAGCGGTCATTGACGGTTTGGGGATGCATTTGAGTAGAAATGGTAAACATCGTATCGTACCCTGGCTAGGGACGCTATTTGCGCTGGGCCATGGCATGGTGATTATCCTTTTCATTACGCTTACTAATCAGGGGGTGGAAGCGCTGCTTTCTGGTCATTATGCATTCCATTGGCTGGAATGGTTTCCAGTAGGACTCCTTTTTATGATTGCTTTTTTGAACCTGAGAACACTTTTGTTAAATAAACCCCATGTTCACTGTTGTATTAAGCTTTATAAAGGCAGCAACAAAAAGGGCAATTCCTTAACTACTATACTAATCGGTGTTAGTATGATTATGATTTTTGACACCTTATCGGATGCGGCCGCCTGGGGGTACTCTGCGGCCAGCAAAGGCAGTATTTTTAGTGCATTGGTAATTGGGGCTATTTTTACTATTGGGATGATTATTACAGATACTATTGATAGTAGGTTACTGGCCAAAACGATTCAACGTTCTTTTATGAATGAAAAAGTATTAAGGCAAAGACGGCTGCTCAGTTGGGTAATTGTAATCTTCTCCTTAAGTATTGGCGTGCAAAAAATGCTAAGCATAATTAATCCTGCCTATGAACTTTCCGAAATGCTTAATTTATGGTTAGGCCTACTTTTGGTACTATCAGTGGCCATATCCTATATAAAAATATATAGAACGCTTCCTGTGGATATTTCACCTGCCAAATAATTTCGATAAAATCTTTATATGTTTAATTTTATAATTTGGAATCTTTCGCCAGAAATCTTTAAGATTCATGGTTTTGCATTAAGGTATTATTCTGTTCTTTTTGCATTTGGGTTTATTTGTGGCATTTGGATTTTGCAAAGAATTTATACCAAAGAAGGGGTTGACCAAAAAGGGTTAAATAAATTGGTTTTATATGTTGGCATAGGAACGCTGGCGGGCGCCAGGCTTGGGCACTGCCTATTTTACGAGTGGGGATATTATGAGCACCACATAGTGGAAATCTTTTTGCCACTGCAAATTAGACCGGGTGGTAATATTGTTTTTACGGGCTATCAAGGTCTGGCCAGCCATGGAGGTGCAATTGGAATACTGCTTGCGATACTGCTTTATTGTAGAAAGTATAAAGTTAACTTATTTTGGTTACTGGACCGGATGGCCATTGTCGTTGCCTTGGCTGGGTTTTTTATTCGTGTGGGCAATCTGTGTAATTCGGAAATTATAGGAACGCCTACAAACGTGCCATGGGCATTTATTTTTAAAAGAGTTGATGCATTGCCTAGACATCCCGCACAACTCTATGAGGCTTTTGCATATTTATTAATCTTTTTGGTATTAAGTTGGTTGTACAAAAAAATAGGGGGATTAAAAAAGCGTATCTTTTTTCTATATTCCTAATTACGGTCTTTGGTGTGCGCTTTATCATCGAATTCTGGAAGCAAAATCAGGAGCTTTTTGAGCATTCCATGCCGCTAAATATGGGGCAATTGCTTAGTATTCCATTCATATTATTGGGCGTATACCTGCAATGGAAAATAAGTAAAAATGCTGCATGGACTAATTGAGGATTGTATTTTGAAGTTGGTTACTAACCCTCTTTGCCGGTTAGTAACCGCTTTAATTAATGATCATTTTTGGAAACTAGGAGCGCTTAAGTAAAATGTGGCATTACCATTCGCTATTATAAATGAATCTTGTGGCTTTTAAGTTTTTGGGGCGCTTTGATGGATAACTTGAATACAGCATATTAAAAAAGCATAAAACCTGACGTCAGGCTTTATGCTTTCCGTTAAATAGTCGTTTAATTTCTATTAATTCACCGTTTGGATATGCAGGTGGAATAGGGTGGCAAAATCTGTGGCGCCATAGGGGGCATTTACGTCATTACTGGCTTTAGAGAAATCGGCATCATACCAAGGATAGTTATTTTCAAACTTGTTTTGGATGCCATGGCGCAAATCTACCACCAAATCAAATGTTTGACCTGCCTTTACAACGGAAAAATAACCGTTTAGGCCAATCATTAGGTTTTTGGTGCCGTCCTGGCTTTTATCTGCATATTGATAATCCAAACCGCCATGATCTTCCAATCCCTGTAAATTTACATATCCCAGGAGCGGATCGCCGTCATCATTTACTTGATCGATTGGTTTTACAGAGCCGGTGGCGACAGGGACAAAGAAGAATTGATGAATATTAGCACCTTCATCCTCATTGCCTTCTTCTGTATACTCATCGTTGCTTGACAGGCCATCCTCACCACGGAATTCAATCTGGAATCGGTAGTCATGATCAGATTTCATGGTCACAGTAGGGGTTTCAGCTTTGGTCGTGTCCCCATCTTTGATGGTAAAGTATTGGCCTGTTGCACCATCTACGTATAAAACCTGTGGGTCTCCATCTGCTGTAAAATCGGTATTGATGCCCGTGCCACTGGCATGCCCTGGAGTGATGGACAGTTGTGTGGAAGAGATGAACTCCTGAGGGGCGACTCTTTGGCCGTTTGTAGGCGGCGTTTTGGAACAAGCACTAAATAGTAGTAATCCTGATAAGATTGTTGTGGCTGACAATACACTTGTTGTTGTTGCTTTTGTTTTCATTTTTTTACTTTTAGTCATTAATGGATAAATTGCTTTAAAATCTAAATATTGCATGTAATTGGATATTGCGGCCTATGTCTTCCGTATAATAGCGGAACCTGTTCATATAATCTCTATAGGCGATATTAAATAGATTATCGACTGTAATATTCAAGGCTAAGGTGTGAGTGCCGCCATTGAATGAAAGGTTGGTTCCTGCTATTATTCCCCAAAGTCCATAGGGTGACGGTGGTGCTATAAAATCACTGTTAGGGGTATAACGTTTTTGCCTGGTAACATATAGATAATTTACCGAAAGGTAATTTTGGGTCATTTTTGCAAGCTGGGGCAGATTCCATTGTAAGCTATTGGTATATCGATCTGCGGGGATGAAAGGCAGATAAGTATCTTTTGTTAGATTATTTGCCCTGAGTAGCGATGCCTTAAGCTCATATTCAAATAATTTGCCGTTGTTGCCAAAACGATATTTGGCATTTAAGTCAATTCCCCTTAAAAGTGCATTGGTCTGTAAATAACGAAAAACCGGATAAGACCCCGTAACGGTTTGTTCAAATGAATCAGTTGGATTGAGATAGATATAATTACGGATATACTGAAAGTAAATATTGGTGTTTAAATCAAATCTGGAGCCAGATTTTGAAATAGTCGTTATCCATTTATACCCCTGTTCACTTTTTAGTGTGCTGTCGCCATACTCAATCGAACTAACGCTTTGGTGCAATCCAAAGCTATATAACTCCTCTGGATTCGGTGCGCGCCAGGCAAGCCCCAGATTGGATCTTACCTGCCAATATGTATTAGGGCGCCATAATGCACCAGTTATAAACGAGAAGCTTTTGAATTTACGATCACCGCCATAATCATGATATCCTCCGTGAAGCCTTAAGGTGTCATGGCGAAAAGGTACTTCTGCGTTAGGCACAATATTGCCGTCCTTATCATAATATAAATAGAGATATCGTTTGCCGGCAGCGTTGAATGCCTGATAATCAAAGCGCATGCCGGCTTCTAATTCTACTTTTTTGTTCAAGGAAAGTCGTTCAATACCAAATAGGCCCACGGAATTAGCACTATAATTTGGAATAACAGGATTGGCTAGTGTAATGGTGTCATTGTAATTACTTTGTGCCCTGAAGCTGATACCAGCGGTACTGTGCCATTTGCCCGCAAAAACTTTTTGCCAACTCCCCTCGAGGGTGTTTGTTGTTAAATGTAAATCCGTAATAGGAATAGTTGCTCTTGTTGATCGTCGTTTGTCATATTCACTGCGGAAATCCTTTTGCAGGTTATATTTTATCTCAAAACGACTGCCAGATACTGTATTGTAATAGAAATCGCCCTTCAATAGCTGATGTTTTACCTTTTGATAGGGGGCGCGATAGTCATAGCTAAATTCCCCTTTTTCAAAGGGGCCTGTGGCATGGATGCGGGCATATAAATCAGCCACGCTACCAATATCGGAACCGATAAATATGCCCAGACTTGTCTGGTACTGGCTGAAAAAAAACTGACCGCCGAAGTGTGCTCCTTGATATCCCAAGGCACCGGAAAAGTTTTTTTGCTCCATACCTGTATTTTCCAAAAAATAATCCTTCGCCCTAAAATTGCCCAACTTATTGTAAGAGCCTTGTAGTCGCCATGCTAATGCTGGCAATCTTCTGAAACTACTACTTAACATAGCAGAACCCGAACCGCCCCTTCCGTTGGAAACACCGTTAAGGGCAATTTCTCCATGTAATGCCGAATCATAAAAGGGAAGAGGAGGCGGGTCTAGTAATATGGCGCCCCCCAATGCTTCCGCCCCATATCTTACACCGTCTGCACCTTTAACCACGGTAATTTGTTGTGCAAGGGACGGGTCAATCTCTGGTGCGTGTTCAACACCCCATTGTTGGCCTTCCAGTTTTACCCCATTATTGATGACCAGAACGCGGTTGCCATATAATCCATCAATTACCGGTTTACCAATTGTATTACCGGTTTGGAGAATATTTAACCCAGGAATTGCCTCTAGGATTTTGGCAAGGTTTGCTCCCCTGGTTTTATCCAGATCGCTGGCGGTAAGTGTCGTGGCAGGTGCAAGTGCATTCACGCCACTTTTCATACTATAGCCCCTAATCGTTACTTGCTGCAGTTGGCTGTCAGCGGCGGATAAATAAAGCGTATCTTTTTCCATGGACTGCTTTGGAAAAAAATGAATATTCAGTGGATCATATCCTGTATGCGTAATTAAAGCGTGAAAGCTCCTAAAAGTGGACTGAGTATAAGTGACTATTCCCTTATCGTCTGCTAACAGCTCAAATGCACCTATTTTAATGGTAGTACCGGGGAGGACTTGCCCATTTTGTTGATCTTTAATAAGTAATGAAAGTACATAATGACTTTTTTGCCCGTAAACGAATAACACACTAGAGAGAATGATCGTGCACAGCAGGGTAAAGCCTTTAATTTTTGCCATATAAATTGAATACTTAAATAAATGCAATGTTGTTGCATTTGGCAAATGTAGGGTAATAAATGCAACATTGTTTCAAAAATATTTCTTAAAATTGTTGCCTTTATTTCCAGGACATCCAATTGGTCTTTTCTATAAAATATTGTTTTATTGTGCGTTCCTAAATGCGCCCAATTTTGGTAGATAAACTATAGCGCAATTTATCCAATCAATGACCGAAAAGGGATTTAGGTTAAAAGGTTTGATTAAGCTGGCGACGATTTAAGTTTCTGAAGCTAAGTGGGGTTTTTCCTGTTTTGTTTTTAAAAAAAATGGAAAAATAATTTGTTGATTCAAATGCAAGCGTGAATGCGATTTCTTTAATAGGCATAGAGGTGGCTATCAGCATATTTTTGGCTTTTTCCACCTTGATGTTCATCTGGTACTGAGCCGGTGTAATACCGGTATATTGCTTGAATAATTTTCTAAACCACGAGTAGCTCATATTTAGTGCAGCGGCAATTGATTCCAGTCGGTTATCTCCAAAAGGATATTCCTGCATTAGCAAGCGCGCCTTATTAATTTTATGGATGATTTCCTTGTCCTTAACAGCATCATTTTTACGGTGTAATGAATAAGTCCTAACAAATGCATCGTAATTCCAGAGAGTAATGGTTGGAAACTCGTCTGTTCACGGCTCGCAATGTCAAGTGCTTGCTGAAATAAATTGACCATTTGCTCATTGTGACCAATATTTTGGATAGGAGCCCTTTTTTGAAGAAACTGTTTGTCCAATAAATTTCCAGCTATTAATCCTTTGAAGCCTATCCAATAGGCGTCCCAGCCTTCTTTGGCAGAAGGACGATAGGTATGCCATTCATCTGGAAAAAGAAAAATAATTGAACCTTCTTCAATGGCAGTGGCGTCTGATTGGGCAGATTTAAATGATCCTTTGCCTTTAGTCACATATATAAGTTGAAATTCCTGTAGGATTCTTCCATAATCAGGGTAGAAGTAATAGGGGGAAGGGTGCTCCTTTGTTGGATAGTCCTGGCTTGGTTTTATCGATTGGAAACCAACGGTGGTAGTTGTCAGACCCCATTTGAGATCATTATCATTGATAGTAAGGTATTTGACGCCATTGAAATATTTGTTGTGCATAGGAAATCCTTTAATTCGAGATAGATTAAAGGTATAGCATTTAAAATCATGCAACTTCAGAAAAGATCAAATTTTATACAAATTCAATCAAAAATCAGATTTTATTGTCGCAGTAAACCGCTAATATCGTATATAAGTTAACGTGTTTTCGTGCCGGATTCGGTAGAATCTTGTCAGGTGGTGTGTTGGTAATGGGTTGTAATATAGGTAATTGAATTATCCAAGGTATTAATTTTATAAGGTCAAACGTTATGCAAAGCAAATTAAAATTAGGGTTATTCGCCATTGGTCTAAAGACTTATTGGAACCAGTTTGATGGATTAAAGTCCAGGCTTGAAGGTTATCTAGGTGTGGTTGAAGGAAAAATTAAAGCATTGCACCCTCAGGTTATTAATGCAGGACTGATTGATACGGTAGACAAATCTTTTGAGGCGGGGAGTCTTTTTAGAAGAAATGAGGTGGATCTTGTGTTTTTATACATTTCAACATACGCGCTTTCCTCTACAGTACTTCCTGCTGTTCAGGCAGCCCAAGCCCCGGTTATTCTATTAAACCTTTCCCCTGAAAAGGCAATAGATTATGATACCTTTAATGCGATGCAGGACAGAACCCGGATGACGGGTGAATGGCTAGCATATAGTTCTGCCTGCCCTGTGCCTGAGCTAATTAATGTGTTTAAACGTATTGGCATCAGATATCATCAGGTTACCGGCCTGTTAGAAGACGATCCTTTGGTGTGGCAGGAAGTATCAGAATGGATTGATGCGGCGAAAGTTAAAAACGTTATGTTCTATAACAGGCTTGGTTGCATTGGTAATTATTATAATGGAATGCTGGACATTTATACAGACTTGACAAGGCAGTATAAGTATTTTGGAGGTCATATAGAATTAATTGAACCGGATGAACTAACCTCTATCAGGAATTCTGTAACACAAACTGAAATCAATCGACAGGAGTTGTTATTTGAAACGCATTTTGATATTGAACTAGATTGTTTGAAGTCTGAGCTTACTCGGGCTGCCAAAACCTCTGCTGCGCTTGAAAAGCTGGTCAGGAAATATAAATTGGGAGCTATTGCATATTATTGCAAAGGCTCAGATTCAAATAATGAAGATACTTTTGCATCTGTAATCTTAGGAAACTCACTACTGACCGCTAATAATATCCCGGTGGCGGGCGAATATGATATAAAAAATGCGCAGGCAATGAAAATTCTTGATAGCTTTGGTATTGGAGGATCATTTACTGAGTATTATGCTATGGATTACCAGGATGATGTAATACTTATGGGGCATGACGGACCTGGACATATTCTGATTGCTGATGGAAAACCTAAAGTAAAGCCTTTACAGGTGTATCATGGCAAAGTAGGAAAGGGGCTTTCTGTTGAAATGGTGGTAAAACACGGCCCCGTGACCATGTTATCAGTGATAGAACAGGCAGATGGAACACTTGCGCTACTTGTAGCAGAGGGAACATCAGTTGCTGGTAAAATTTTGAAAATAGGGAATACCAATAGTCGTTATAAGTTTTCTATCGGTGCAAAGCGTTTTTTAGAGTCATGGAACAGTCATGGCCCTGCGCATCATTGTGCTGTAGGTATCGGGCATATTTCTGATAAACTTAAGAAACTGGGAGCACTATTAGATATGGAGGTGATAATAGTTTGTCGATCCTTTATTGAATAATTTTTATTTTACTTTAAGGACCAAAAAAATAATCATTTATGAAAAAAACGCTTTTTATTTTCCTCTCCTCCCTTTGTATTAATGCAGCCTTGTCTCAGTTTGTTAATTTTAATAAAGAGGGGCAGCCAATTGTTCGTCTTAGCACAACTGGAGATGCCATTGATGCGCATGATGGAGAAATTACTTACTTTAATGGTACCTATTATTTATATGGGACAAGTTATGACTGTGGTTTTGAATGGGGGAATAAGGATGCGCCGTTTTGCGGGTTTAAAGTCTACGCATCAAAAGATTTAAAAACTTGGGATTACAAGGGTTACCTGTTTGATGCCCAAACCAAGCAGTGGCAGTGCCGGTGTAACGGTAAGACTTATGGTTGCTTTCGGCCTCATGTTATCTTTAATAAAAAAACGAAACGTTATGTATTGTGGGTAAATGTCTACGATAATCGTGTGGGGTATCGTGTATTTACAGCTTCCAAGCCTACAGGTCCTTTTAAGGAGGTAAAGGAACCTCATTTGGCTGTAAATAGCGATATGCCCACGGCAGGATTAAATAATGGGGATCATGACCTTTTTGTAGATGATGACGGCACAGCTTATTTAGCCTATACCGATTGGCGTAAAAAGGGTGCTATTGTTATAGAAAAACTGAGTGATGATTATTTAACAGGAACTGGGCAATATGTGGATTCTGTCACAAATGGAGCAACTGAGGCACCTGCAATGTTCAAGCGTGAAGGTAGATACTATATTCTTTATTCTGATCCAAACTGTGGCTATTGCGGCGGTACAGGAACATCATATAAAACGGCATCTTCACCTTTGGGCCCTTGGTCGCAGCCAGTTAAGATTACCAATAACTCTTGTGGAGGTCAGCCTTCCTTTGTCTCTGTTATAAAGTATAATGCTAAAACGATATATGTGTATGGTAGTGACCTTTGGAATAATGGGGCAAAAAATGAAGCATTGGCCAACTATTTTTGGACACCTCTTGAATTTAATGCTAATGGCAAGATTCAAGCGATTGATTGCTCAAATAAAGTAATGAAGGGGGGAGTGATTAAACTTGCAGATAATGTCATTGACAGTGTTCAGTTCACCGCAAAAGGGGATATTACAGGTAATACCCGGTATTTGCAAGTATGGCAGTCGCCCATGTCTGGAAATCTAAAAGAAGTATCGATGACGATATTCAGAAGTGGTTATCCGGATGGTGAATTAGTTTTTGAAGTTTTTAAGATAAACGCTAAAGATTACCCGATTGGGCTACCGCTATTTTCCAAAAAAGTCGCCTCAAGTAGTATCGGATGGTCACCCAATCAGTTAAAGATTTATCCTGGCCTCGATGTTAAGAAAAATGAACGACTTGCTTTTATACTAAGGTCCGAATCTACACCTTTATCAGGTCGCTATGGCGGCGTCTTTGGCCAATCACCTAATTATGGTAATAACAGGGCGTATATTAGCAAGGACCGTGGGAGCACTTATGTTTTAGATTCTGGAAGGATTTTAAAATATACAGTGGATCTTGAAAACTGAAGGGTAAAAGCGATAATAGCCCGTTTTATGAATAACACTGAATTACGTGTAGTAGGCGAACGGTAAATAGTGAAATCTCGTAAAATGCATTCCACGAGATTATTTTAATGTTTTTTAGATTCTGGTAATCAATTACGTACGAAATGGTTACTTATTTTTACTTTTTCATAACTTTGTACAAATGCATGTCGATGGTGAAAGAGAAAAATTTAAAATTGTCATTTGAAGAAAATTCACTCAGAGGGCGAGAAATCCTTAAAAGGCAACCGCCGACCACTTATGAAGAGGCATTGAAACAAATTGAGCGGTTAAAAAAGAATTCGAAGGTTGGGAATTCAGCCAAGAAAAACAGATAGGGAGCCTAATCGAATCATGTAAGCTGAATGGTCATTTTAAAGAATATTAAACCCAGCTCAAGACTAGCGGCCCTTTGCTTTTTGAACCTTTGAAATGCCACATGCCTAAAGAAGAGGGGGAAACCGGGAGGTGCAGATAGTAAAACCTATGTTGAGTAACTGGTTAAACACCATCTAAGCGACTGATCTTAAATTTGTTTTTAGTGTTACGACGTCGCTTAGGGCGATTCAAAACATTAATTGTACTTTTATGCCCAATTTTTAAGGTACTAAAGCTTCAATTATAGGCGGCGATGAGCAAATTTTTTGGAAAAACATGGTGGGGGGAATCTTGGTTAAACGCGTTAAGTCAGATCGATTATAGTAACCGACTGCCCAGGGGCAGTAGATATGCCAGAAATGGCTCTGTGAAATCAATTACTATTGCCGGTGGCGCTATCCAGGCTGAGGTCCAGGGGAGTAGTTATAAGCCTTACAAGATCTCCATCACACTGCCGCCTTTTGCCCCTTCCAAATTGGAGCGCTTCCTGCAGTCATTAAAAGAACACCCCTCATTGGTTTCCAAATTATTAAACCGGCAACTGGACCCTCAAATCCTGGAACTCGCCAAGGATGAAGGTTTGCAGATCTTTCCTGAGTCCTGGAAAGATCTGTCAATGCATTGTAGTTGTCCAGATTCTGCAGTCCCTTGTAAGCACCTGGCTGCGGTAATTTATAAGATTAGTGAACAAATTGATCTTGATCCCTTCGTTGTATTTGAACTTCGACAGGTGAAGTTGTTGGAAGCTTTCCAAGGTGAAGGAACAGGGACGGTAATGGAAAATCAGCGTGTTCCAATGCTGGATGAATTGCTGCTACTTCAAAACAGCAATAAAAGCAGCAATAAAAGTGGTAATAAAGTTCAGGGGAAAAACAAGCAGGTCCCTTCTGTTACACTTAAATTAGCATATGGTGACCTCAAAGATATCGAAGCACCACTTGTTGCTCTATTAAAACCAGCCCCAGTATTCTATAGTGGCACCAAAGATTTTTTGCCCAAATACAGCCAGGCACTCCACAGAGTTATATTGCAGGCAAATAAAATCATTGACCAAGACCGGCAATCAAGGCAGGAAGGGAAGGAACTGCAGCCGTTTAGCCGTCATAGTCATGTGCTGGTCTTAATAGATGAGGCTTTTTGTGGTGAATTTCTGCTGGATGATTTACCTGTCTCATTTGAGCAGACAGCTGAAACTATTTTAAGTATACCAGCTGTTCATCTACCTGATTATCAGCAATCTATTGCGGTGCTATTTCATGGGCTGCAGTTCGCTTTGCATTTATTGGCTAAGGGTGCCATAATTCCGCAGGTATTTCTGACAAAAAAGGGAGATACCAAGATCAGGTGGCTACCTGCATTAATCAGTAGTGAGGTGCGGCTTTTGATGGATCGTTTTGCACAGTTTTACCCAGCAGGCTACTTGCAATTTGTGGATAAAAAGAAATCGGCAACTATTGCAACCTTCAATGATGAAGCCGTGCAATTTCTTTCCCTTTTAATTAGTCATTGGATTGAAGAGGTGAGTCAGAGGCAGGAACCAGATAGCTTTTTACGCCTGTTTTTTCAGGGAGCGTCTATGGCTTTTAATCAGATAAGTGAGGAGGGAATCAGTGGAGCTATACAAACGTGGTTGCAACGTTATCATCTGGGGGCCGCAAAATATAAACCTAGGATTCTGGTTAAAGAAACCAATAAAGATGCTTTTAACCTAGACATTGAGGTGGGGATTGATAGCTCGTCCTCCAAACGCTTTGTGACTTTGGCTGCGATACTGCAACAAGCTAAATATGACAAAACTAGACTTGAAATATTGCAAGCGGTTTTGCAATTGGAGGAGGCGCTGCCTAATTTAGGGCAATATATTTATAATAAGGCAAAATCTCCAATAGTTTTGCATCAAGACGCTTTTGCAACATTTCTATTTAATATGGTGCCAGTCATTCAACTCATGGATATAGATGTCCTGCTTCCTAAATCCTTGCAAAACATCCTGAGGCCAAAAGCCTCCATGAAGATTTCTGCCACGAAAGGAAATGGCATGCTCAAATTGCATGAAATGCTCGCATTTGATTGGCAAGTGGCTATCGGAGATCAAGTGATAAGTGAAGCGGAATTTAGAAAGCTTTTGACCCAATCGGACCGCCTGATTAAATACAAGTCACAATACCTATATGTCAGCAAGGAGGATCTACAAAAATTGCATCAGCATTTTAGTGATAGAAAGGTAATCCAACCAATGGATGTGCTAAGAGCAGCCTTAAGTGAAGATTATGAAGGTGCCGATATTGCCATCTCTTTGGATGCAGCCAAGATAATTGAAAAATTGACCAAAGTAGCAACCATAAGTCCGCCTAAGGGCTTAAGGCAACACTTCGCCCTTATCAGTTAAGAGGGTATAACTGGATGTATCATAATGCCAAGATTGGCTTTGGTTCTGTCATTGCTGATGATATGGGACTCGGGAAGACTTTGCAAGTCATTACTACTTTACTGAAGTTTAAACAAGAAGGAAGCCTTGATAAGGAAAAGGCATTGATTGTAGCGCCAACAGGTCTGCTGACCAACTGGTCTGCAGAAATTGAGCGGTTTGCGCCCAGTTTGAAAGTGCAGGTTTTTCATGGCAACCAACGCAAAATTGCAAAGGATTTTGATATTTTATTGACCTCTTATGGTATTGCCAGATCAGATAGTGCCAAACTAAAGAAACTCCCCTGGCATTCTCTCATTATAGATGAAGCACAGAATATTAAAAACCAGTATACGCGGCAATCTAAAGCCATTAAAAGTATTGAGGCCAAAAATTTTATTGCCATGAGTGGCACACCGGTGGAAAACAGACTCAGCGAACTCTGGTCAATCATGGACTATAGTAACAGAAACTTGTTAGGGGATTTAAATGCTTTTCAGGAGAACTATGGTAAGCCCATTGAGTCCTTAAATGATGAAGATGTTGCGGCTAAACTCAAAAAAGTGATTGCGCCTTTTATGATGCGCCGGCTTAAAACCGACAAGAAAATCATCAGTGATCTCCCCGATAAGGTAGAGATCAATAGTTATGCGAATTTGACTGAGTCTCAGGCCAGTCTCTATGAATCAACGCTAAAAGAGGCAATGAAGTCGATAGAAGCCATGGATCCCAAAGACAAAAAATCATTATTTGCAAGAAAAGGCCTGGTCTTGCAGCTCATCCTGGCATTAAAACAAATTTGCAATCATCCGACGCAGTTTTTAAAAAATAAAATCTTGAACAGTCAGCTTAGCGGCAAAATGGATTTACTGTTTGAGAAATTAGATACAATAGCAGAAACCGGAGAAAAAGTGCTCATTTTCACGCAGTTCAAGGAAATGGGGCTTTTATTGCAATATTTTATTGAAGAGCGTTATAAAGAAAAGCCATTATTCTACCATGGAGGTTGCTCAATTAAACAACGCAAAGAAATGACGGATGCCTTTCAGCAAAATCCAGCGGATAAGGTTTTTATTTTGTCTCTTAAGGCAGCTGGTACAGGATTGAACCTCACTGCGGCGAACCACGTTATTCATTTTGACTTATGGTGGAATCCGGCCGTGGAGGCCCAGGCAACAGATAGAGCTTTCCGTATTGGACAGCAGAGGAATGTATTTGTACATCGGTTTATAACTAAAAATACATTTGAGGAAAAAATTGATGCGATGATACAATCCAAAAAGAAGCTGGCAGATCTGACCGTCAGTTCAGGAGAAAGTTGGATAGGCAATCTCAGCAATAAAGAACTTAAAGAGATTTTTCGGCTGGATTAATACGTGATATCTCTAAGACTTATGGAAATGTCCTTTTCCTCCTTAATAATGCGAGTAAGTTCTTGAATGCGTTTGTGGTCGCGTAAATAAATAAGGATCAGGTTGTTAGCTTGTCAATGAATCAAATAGTTTTCTAGTGTTGACAGTTCCAAAATCACGAGCAAGTTGTTTTAGCTGATGGGAATTCATCTCGCCAGAACGTTTTGCTATATTTTCTGTTAACAAGGTCTGATCTTCTGCCAAAGATTTTAAATTATTGACCAGATCAACCAACAATAACTATTTGGTCACCTTACTCGGAACATAAGGCTTCCTAATAAACCGGAAAGTGCGATTGCCTAATTTAAAATCACCTTGTCGGCTGTGATTATAAACCCTGCGTTCCTTATAAAGTTGAGTGGTTCCTACTCCCAGGGCGTTGTAATCGTTGAATGACACGATGACAAAACGGTGATCTTTTAAAAAAGCTTTTACCAGCTTCTGTTCATCTGCTGGAACTTTTCCAAATACGCTTTGTGAAGGGACATAATATATACCTCTAAATAGCTTTTCTATCGTTCCTTCTTTCACCAATTCCTGCATATGGCGGTCAATAGAAGTGGACCACTTCCTGAGGTCAGCTCTGTGATAAACCTCTCCAGGTTTTAGGTGTTCTTTTACTTTATCCAGACTTTTCATATGCACAAATATTCAAATTTTAAATTAATTGCGCAGGTGTTTTAATGTAAATTTTATTCATCGAGCGTAAGGATGGCTATTGGTAATGTGTGCGCCAACTACTGGAAATATTAATTTTGGCTAGTTGCAGCATTTTATTTGCCATTTAGTGCCCAGGGTTTGTTACAGGTTGTAGGCGTTGTTGACCGATATTAAAAATTCCCACGCCCATTGCCAATGAATGGATAAAAACAGATGAAGCGCCTCTTACGGCTAGGGCCTCGAAAACAATTGGGAAAAAAATTAAGTCAGCCATTCCTGATGGCGGCGTTTTGGAAAAACAAATGGAAGTAATGAAGCGGTTATTTTATATTTGATCCGAGGTTAGGAAGAATTAAATATAATATGGAATGGATATCAAATATAATTAGAAAGAATTTATTCCCAAATATTGTCACTTAAATTCTCGAATTTCGATACATAAGTTAACAAATGCGTCTGAAAGCTTGTCTGTTTATTTAATTAAACTTACATTTGCTGTTATTTAAAAAACCGTATTATTGCCGTGAAAATTGCCTTTAAGAAAAAAACTTGAAAAACTAGCTAATGATTACAAGAAGTGCCAAAAGGAGTTGGGATAAATCGGGCTAAGCTCTATAATAGACGCCTCGGCGATCTTCAGAGAGCCTACACCCTGGAGGGTGTTCGTTACTTACCTGGTCATTATCATGAATTTGTAGGTAATTATAAAGGAAAGTGGGGCTGTGATCTCGACCAACCATACCGGCTGGTGTTTGAGCCCCATGAGAGCCCTGTTCCAACCCATGAGAATGGGCAATCTATTTGGATGGAGATAATGGGCATTGAAATTATTGAGGTGACCAATTACCATGGCAAATAAAAGAGAAGTCAATCATAACAGACTATGGCAAATATAATAAATAAGTATAATCCGCAGACCTTTTTTCATCCAGGTGAAACCCTTGCCGAAAAGTTACAAGAAATGTGTATGGGGCCTAAGGAATTTGCTGTTCGGACAGGCAAGCCTGAAAAAACAGTATTTGCTATATTAAAGGGCAAAAGTAGCATCACTGCTGACATGGCGGTGCAATTTGAAAATGTGCTTAAAATTCCTGCTCATTTTTGGCTTAACATGCAGCGTAATTATGATGAATTTGTTGCTCGTAAGGAACGCTTAGAACTTTTAAATCAATCTACACAATGGGCGAGAAATTTTCCGATTGCTGACATGCAAAAAAAGGGTTGGCTACCTGTTAGAACAACTATTGAAGAGAAAACTGCTGAGTTGTTAGCATTCTTCAGCCTTAGCAGCCATACTGGTTGGGAAGATTATTATTGCAAGCAACAGCTGAAAGTGGCCTTTCGTATTTCACTATCGCATACCAAGGAGTGTCATGCAGTGTCTGCATGGTTGCGTAAAGGGGATTTACAGGCGGCAGAACTTAATGCCCAACCTTACATTGAAAAGAAATTTAAGGACAGTCTGCCTGTAATAAAAAAAATTATGGCCAAGCATCCGAAGGATTTATTTAAACAGTTGCAAACGATATGCTTTGATGCTGGTGTAAAGGTGGTTCACACTTCTTGTATAAAAAAAGCTCCAATAAATGGAAGTACTCGTTGGTTGAATGATACGCCATTAATTCAGTTAACAGGACGCTATAACCGCTATGATATTTTCTGGGTTACCTTTTTTCATGAAGCTGGACATATTTTATTGCATGGCAAGAAGGAGATTTTCATGGAAGATGTAGACTATTCAGATAAAGATTTACAAAAGGAAAAGGAAGCCGATGAATTTGCTATAAAGTGGACACTGTCTAAAGACGAGGAAAAGGAAATTTTACAACGAAAGGTTATTAAGGTGGGGGAGGTGGTTGAGTTTTCCAAAAAGTTTAATACGCACCCTGCTATTATTATAGGCCGCCTGCAACATGAAAAAGTAATTCCTTTTACTTTTGGCAAGCAGTTTATTGAACCAGTAGAATTCGAATAAAGGCCACCAATCACCGAAAATGTTATCGAGTCATTCTAAATAAAGGTATTAGAAGCTATTGGCTATCCGTAAACTATAGGGCGCCGGTATAGCATCCGATAAAGAAACACCAGGAAATTTGTAACAAAATAAGGGCAATTATTTCCTTTATTTGTAATAGAATAAGGGTAGAGTACAAGTAGGTTACTGTTCTAAGGATAATATAATTACCGTTTCGATTCAGTCGCAATTTGCGACTACTTCATTTTAGCTTGGATAATTATTTGAAAACCAAATTTTTCTGTAGAATATTCAATGTTTCTTTGAGCCATTTCATAAGGAGCTTTTTAAAGGAACCTTTGATATTCCTCAAATGGCCAGGTCTAGATCCAAATCGAGGCTTATGAATAGCATTGATATTATGGAATTCTTGTCCCTAATTGTGTTACGGAGGCCTGAAATAGTAGGACCTTGTAATTCAACTACCAATTTTTAGGCTAAATAATTCAGGAATAATAAGTCGACCATTTATGGCCAGGAAGGCAACCAGACCTCCTGGCGGTTGGCAAAGATGAACCTGGCAATTCGTGATATTGATGTCTCCCAGGTGAAATGGAATAATGTGGGCTCATTTTTGAATGCATATTGAGGAATTAAGGAAAATTGTCGTATTGGCAATACGACAATTTATCATATGATAGTAATTGATCGTACTAATCTACGTAGGAGGCGTAATTCGTAGAATAAATATTTTAATTTAACAATAAATTATGTAATCAAATATTTGACAATAAAATTCATTTATTGTCTTTTTTTGGTTTCAAAAATTTGACTATATAATAGTTTTATTGTCCGTTTTTTGATTTAAATTTGGATAATATAACAAAAAATGAGTACGGATTTTTTGACATATCAATTAGAAGAGAAATTTCGCGGAAAAGAATTTATTACCCGGGATGAACTTTATGAATTCTATAGGTTGTTTGAGCCAGATTTGAGCCTGGCTACTTTTGGTTGGCGTATTTATAACCTTAAAGAAAAAAATATACTGCAACCTGTGAAGCGGAATATCTACACACTGGTGGAGAAAAGCAAATTTCAACCAGTGACCTCTCCTAAGTTGCAAGCGCTTGGCAGAAAAGTTAATAAACAGTTCTCTGCGGCTCATAATTGTGTATGGAGTACAAAGTGGCTGAATGTATGGACAATACATCAGTCAGGGAGATTTTTAACGGTGGTAGAAGTAGAGGCATCAGCAATAGAATCCGTATTTTATTTTTTAAAGGATGCTAATTATAGAAATGTATTCTTGAATCCTACGGAAGATATAATTGAAAAGTATATATATGAACAAATGGAAACTATCGTTGTTAAAACGCTTGTAACAAAAGCGCCTATCCAAAAGAAAAAGCACTTTAGTGTCCCTACACTGGAAAAAATATTGGTAGATTTGTTTATTGATAAGAACCTTTACGCACCATTTCAGGGAGGAGAGCTTATCCATATCTTCAACGCTGTCTATAAAAATTTTTGTATAAATACTACAAAATTGCTTGGGTACAGTAAGAGAAGGGGCAAAGAGGAAGCATTGCTTGAATTTATTACTAAAAACACTTTATTAAAAGAATTAGTCGATTAATGATATTGCAGAATCGGATACACCTGACTGGATTAAAGCCAATAGAAAAATTTACACGAAAAGTGACCCCAGTATCATGGAAATGGTTATTTATGCCCTTTCTTTGGTGGAGCATTTGGTCAAATTTGGGCTGAATTACACATTTAAAGGTGGGACTAGCTTGCTTTTATTACTTCCCGAACCTAGTGATGTTTTTATGTGTTTGAATGGTAATAATATATGTTAATTTGTGTCAATTATTAGTCAATTACTACTTTTAAATTCCTAACCTGGCAAAGCCAGAACCGAAAAGGATAAAATTGTATCTTGGCTAAAATTTTGGCCATGGAACTAATACAAGATAGATATTCAGACAAAATATTGGGTTGCTTGGGTTGTTACGATCGGATAGTAATAAAAGGAATACTGCCCAGTATCTGCTATGCTGATGGTATGGGTCATTATTTATTTGATCATGGTGTTTGAATATTTGACTATGCCCATTTTGCTGATGGTTTCAGAGATCAATTAAGAACCAATGCTGAGTGTCTGGCATCTAAATATAATTTGGATATTATATTTATTCGCAGCCATAAGGCCAGAAAGGAAGACATTGTAAAAGAGAACTGGGATGGAGAGAAGCAAGGATTGATATGCATATTATCAGCAATGGAAGGATGCCAGAGGTACCAACCGTGGCATGATAAGATCGCTCATAAAACCTTTCTGAAAGCTACGCAAGGGAAGTGCCCGCATTATTACTTTTATTTTAATAACCCTGAGATTGGGTTTGGCTATGTACGTGTGCCAACCTGGTGCCCTTTCATGTTACAGGTTTACCTTAATGGCCATAATTGGTTAGCCTTGGAATTACAAAAAAAAGGAATTGATTATTCGATGCTTGATAATGCTTTCGACAATATAGCAGATTTCAAGAAGGCACAGAAGATGGCAGACAATTTAAGCATTAAAAAACTGCATAAAAAGCTTGATTGGCTTTCAAATTTATATTGTCCAGTGCATAATGAATTTGATATAAAATACCATTGGTCTATCATGCAGGTTGAATATTCCACAGATATTGTTTTTAAGGATCAAAAGGATCTGGCTCTAATATATGATGAACTGATATCAACCGCCATACATACTGTTAAACCAGATAATATAGCCAGTTTCCTCGGTCAAAAACTTCATGGTAACTATATAGGTGAGGTAGGTAACAATTACCATGTACGCATTGAAGGTAGGCGTATAAAGCATGTAATGGGAACTGTTTCAATAAAAATGTACGATAAGTATTCTAAAATACTGCGTATAGAGACCACCGTCAATAATGTGTCTCAATTTAAACACTACAGAACAGTAGAACACCGGGATGGAACAACATCCCAAAAGCAGGCTTCTGTCAAGAAAAACATTTACAGCCTGGAGCCACTTTTAGATCTTCTAGGTGCATCCAACATGAGGTATATTGAATTCATTTCTGCGATAGAGGACCATACAGGTGGTAAAATGCAGCTCAATAAAATCACAAACCCTAAAGTTGAAAACAACCGAAATTACAAGGGAATAAATTTTTTTGAGAAAAAAGACATTAAGCTCATACAGATACTTACACGTGGAGAATTTAATATTAATGGATTCAGAGCAAAAGATATAAAAAATGGTGTCAGTCACTCTCCGCGTCACAGATCTCCAGAATCCTAAAAAGATTACGCGTACTGGGAATAATTAAAAAGGTAGGAAACAGTTATAAATACTATCTGACTATAATCGGCAAAGCTGCAATCACTACAGGGTTAAAGCTTAAAAATATAGTGATTATTCCAAGCCTATGTGCATAATCGTTCTGTTTTTTTGCCAGTTTGCGTTAAAATATAATTGTTCAGATACTAATGAGATATTTTTCAGTTCGTCCTAAAATATTTACTAATTCACTAGATTTAAGTGGTCGCCATTTACAGAGCTTTAATATTATATTACTCAGTAATATGTGGTCTTTGTTTCTTTGTGGGAGACTTCTATTTTTTTCTGAAGTTCAGGAGGTAATTGGTTAAATAATATTTTATCAACTGGTGCACTTTAATTATCAGTTTTACCGGTATTCTTTTTAGTTGTCTGATAATCAATATTATCAGGGTTCCAGTATTGAAAGCTGTAATTAGGGATATAATAAGTTGAACGCCCCTTGCCCTTTTGAAGAATTATATTTTTATCTCTAAGATCACGGAGATCGGTGCTTAATTTTATCATATCTATACCATTAATCTGCCTATGCGCCGCATTATCTATTGCACCAACTTCTCTCAAAAATATAAGTGCGCGTTTCTGGCTGTCATCCAATTCAAATATGTTAAAGGTTGTTAACTAATTAATGTCGGTTTCACTTAAGAAATGATGTGATAATAATCGCATAGTAAACGGATTATCAGTGTGATTGCTTTCAAATGTGGGCGGCAATAATTAAGCCTTTTCCATAAGCGATCGCATCGAGCGAATCCCACTGCCTTTAGTTTCAGCTAAATTTGTTTCATGAAAAATTGCTGCAATGAAAGGATTTCGATTTCGAGATCCGGGTTCTCTCAATAGGTCTTCTGGCTTCAACGAAAACCTAGGATTTTAATTGCTAACCTATTCCCATACCGAATTAACTGAAAAGTCTGATTTCCTCGGTAAGTTTTGTAAATCAAGCTGTTAACTAATGCTTCGCGGAGAACACGAGTGGGAAGCCCAATACCATTGGCCTGGAGTGCACCTTCAGGCAAAAGAAAGCCTTTTGGCAAATCATCGGCAATTGCGCTAAATCAAAGGGAATAAGAAATGATATGGGCTTGTAAATTTGTCTGCCAAAAAGGTAATGAACATGCGAATTGCTATTGTGAAATATTCATTTGCGGGTCTTTGTTAAGCGCCTTTTAAAAATCGTGTTACAATTAATTTTTTTGAATGATTGGTCTAGGGAATTGCGGTGCAGGCTCGTGTAGGAAACTACCAATGGATAGAATACCGTTCAGTTGGCTTTTGGGTAAAACTCCTCATTCAAGCGTAATTGGGAGATGTATTGGCCAGATACGACCTGGGAGTTGCAAATGTTTGGATAATAAATTTTTAATTTTGGCCTAGTAGGGAAATATGATACAGGGCTGGTAAATCTGGGAGATTATATGGGATATTTACGAAATGATCATTTGGTTGCCGTTGACGACCTAGAAAATTTGAAGGAGGAACTTTTGGTTAATATGAGGCAGATCCTGGCTGGTAAAAGTGAGCGGCCAATAAAGAAATGGCATAAGGCTTCTGAAGCCCGTAAATTGCTTGGCTTTTCTCCAGGTAAGCTTCAGGTGGTAAGGAATAGCGGTTTGCTCACATTCTCTAAGATTGGAGGCAATATCTATTATGATCGCGATGATCTTATGGATCTTTTTGAAAAGTCTAAGGTTGTTAGAACCAAATAATATTGATAGGAATGGAAGGATTTGGGAAGTGTATTGCACCTGAAAAAGAACATGTTATAGCAAGTACTCTACGGAAAGGTCTACCAATTCCTGAGCCCTACTTCCAGTATCATACATCAATGCAAGTATTAAAAGGGGGTGCAGCTCCTTATAGGGCCCGCTATCTGGTTGTTCCAGCAATAATTTTATACGTAAGATTCAACGAGAAATATTTAGGTTGTATGGGATTGCATGTGGTGACTGAAGCAGAAAGGTTGTCTTTTTATTGTTTGTTAGTTTCATATTTCATCCTACTGCATTGGTTTTGGCAACGGGTCTTAACATTTGGTGAAGTGCAGTTGCTTTTTGTACTCACTGGGTGACATACCCGTTATTTTCTTAAATGTATTGGAAAAATAGGATAAATTATCAAATCCTGTCTGATCGCAAATATCTGATAGGATCATACGACTAGTAGCCATTAAATACTGGGCTCGTTCTATTCGCTTTTCATTAATATAAGCAATGGGTCGCATCCCTGTATATTGCTTAAATTGCCTGGAAAAATGATCGACATTTTGATAGACCATGGAAGCCAATTGCGTAACAGATAGATCAAGTTGAAGATTGGCCAGTATATAATTAAGCGATTCGATTATTTTAATGGGAATGACGTGCTCATTTGGTTTCTCATTCTTATTCAGATTGAGGAACCTGGACAAGAATTGCATTAATATACCTTGGGTTTCAATATAAACTCCTTGGCTTTGGCTGTTATTCAATTCTTGGTATTCATCATAATATATATTTTTCTCATAAATTTTTGGATCGTCTGACCGATTAATGCCTCGCCCGGGGTTAATTTGCAATAATCGATTGAATAGTTGAATATCAATATCAGTGGCTTGAATTTTTAAAACGGATCTGTTATTGGAAAACATGGAGATGCCATGTGAAGATTGCTCAAAAAATTGCACAAAATATTGACTTAGTTTGTCTTTGCAACTAAGATTACACATGGTGAAACTGGGTATTATATATAAATATCCAGGTTCAAGTTTAACCGTTTGATTAAAATCAGATATTTCGCCCTCACCATCGTCAATATAATAGATTCTATAGTATGGACTTAAGACATTTCTATAATTCCATTTAGCTGTCAATTGAACATAATCAATATTTAGCAGGGAAAAAGTGTATTGTAGAACTCGTTTAATCATACTGTCAAATATAAAAAAATAAAGAATGAATCTCTTATTGTTTTTGTACAATAGGTATTAAAGTCGGATTTTTATAAATATTGGTCTATTTAATTAAAATTCCTTGCGCTTATTTATTTTAATTTTGATTTTTATCCTTTTAATTTAAAAGAAATAGAATTTAATTGATTATATCCTGATTTTGCTTCATTTCCAAGGTTTCGCTAATTTGATAGGAGCTCTTTTTGAAAATCATTTTTAAGAATTGGCCTATAAATATGCATTTGGGATATAGTTAGGTAATCGAACCGCTCATTGCCCCAAACCTTATTTGCTTGAACATAATAGATGAGGCGCTTAGACTAGGATATGGTATTAGGTTGGGATTAGTTATTTTAATGATTATGAACAAGATAATATAGACGTGGGCCTAAACATTTGCTGGAAATTATTATATGGATTTTTTAAACTGACTTAAAACTAAAATTAATTAGAAATGCAAAGAAGAACAGTAATCAAAACCCTTGCTGCGGCACTTCCTGGCTTGTTTTTTCTCAAAAGGGGTGTTGCATTTGATCACTTGGGTGCATTCGGTCAGGATGGAGCCTTTGTAAAAGGTCCCTTCAAGCCCAATTGGGATTCCCTTCAAAAATATGAAGTTCCTGAGTGGTTCAGAGACGCGAAGTTCGGTATTTGGGCGCACTGGGGCCCTCAATGTGAACCTGAACGGGGTGACTGGTATGCCAGAGGGATGTACCAGGAAGGTAGTGATCAATACAGCTATCATTGTAAGAAATACGGTCATCCTTCTAAATTTGGTTTTAAGGATGTAATTAACGTATGGAAAGCTGATAAGTGGGATCCAGAAGAGCTAGTTGCATTTTATAAGAAGGCTGGTGCTAAATATTTCATGGCCCTAGCAAATCATCATGATGATTTTGATTTATATGACAGTACTTATCAACCGTGGAATTCCACTAAACTAGGTCCGAAAAAGGATCTGATTGCTGGTTGGGCTAAAGCAGCAAAAAAAAATGGTCTCACCTTTGGTGTAAGTGTACATGCAGCACATGCCTGGAGTTGGTATGAAACAGCGCAGCGTTCTGATAAAAAGGGCCCGCTAAAGGGAGTGTCCTATGATGGACGGGTCGCGAGGAAGGATGGTAAGGGTAAATGGTGGAATGGATATGATCCCCAGGTTGATTTATATGCACAAAATCACGCGCTTAGTGAGAACAGCCTTGATGATGGTGAGATCCATAGACAATGGAATTGGGGAAATGGTGTAACCCCACCTTCTGATGCATATTGTGAGAAGTTTTATAGGAGAACGATAGAATTGATTGATAAATACAGCCCAGAACTTGTCTATTTTGATGATACGGTGCTTCCATTTTATCCCATTAATGATAAAGGCGTTCAGATCGCAGCACATTTATACAATAAAACGATCAAGGATAATGGAAAGCTGACAGGAGTAGTAACTGGTAAGATATTAAATGAACAGCAAAGAAAGTGTATGGTCTGGGATATAGAAAGGGGACAAAGTAATGAAATTGAACCCATTCCATGGCAAACCGATACCTGTATAGGTAGCTGGCATTATGATCGGCGGCTTTATGACAATAATCAATATAAAACTGCCAAAACAGTTATTCATATCCTGGTGGATGTAGTCAGTAAAAATGGGAATTTGATGCTCAATATACCCATTCGTGGCGATGGTACGATTGACGACAAGGAAAGAGCTGTAGTTGAATCTATTGGTAAGTGGATGATGGTAAACAGTGAAGGTATTTATGCTTCACGGCCATGGAAGGTCTTCGGCGAGGGGCCGGCAATAGAATCTGCAGCACCTTTAAGTGCGCAGGGTTTTAACGAAGGAAAAGGAAAGCCCCTTGGTGCCCATGATTTTCGCTTTACATGTAAAGGGAATACACTTTATGCCTTTATGTTAGGCTGGCCTGGTGGCCAAGCTGCTTTAATCAAGAAGCTCGCACAAGGAAATGGTGTAGGTCGTATCAAAACTGTTCAATTATTAGGTGCAAATGGCAATTGTCGTTTTGAACAGACGGCTGGAGGTTTAAGAATTGATTTGCCGGAGCCAGGCGAATTAAAAGATGCCTATGTATTTAAAATCGAAGGCGCTATCGTTTAGTGTGGTTGAAGCTAAAAGAGACCAGCGGTATATAATGGATTCGGTTTTCCTTGTAGTGGATTATAAATCAATAAGGTTTAAGGTTTCAGGGGTTGGTCTTTAAGCCTATATAAAATTTATCCCTCAATTGGTTTGATGAATCAATTATGTAGGAATTCAATACTCCAAAGTGTTCTTTCTCCAGGAGATCAATTAATTTGTCATATGATTTGAGTGACAGAGATACTCAGCCCCCCTTTGGGGCTGGAGTGTCTTTGAGCGCAAATTAGCAGGTTCCAATATTGATGAAAGTTGGGATTTGGGGGCTATTTTATAAAAGCAGGGCCAACGTATGAAAGTGAAATGTAGCAGCGGTATTTGTTCTATAAAGGAGATTTTTCCCAATAAAATTCTGGATATTGGGGCCTTCCTTGTTAGTTTGCCCTTAATGTAAAAGACGATAATATTGGGTCTCAGGTAGGCCGATTTTTACAGTCGATTGCATAATTCTGACCAACTAAACTTATAAAAAATAAAAGAGCTATAGCGAATTTTTACATGTTCTCTTTGCGCACAGGACTAACCATATTGACAGAGACACTGGGTCGATTGCGGGTAATTGCAAATAAGGATAAGTCAAATTTTAATACGGTGGTTACAAAAATTAGAGCAATCCCTGAATAATGGATGAAATTATATTTAATTTTGCGGGCTTTTTATATAACGATACTCCTAAATGGGATAGAGGCTTGCTTTTACCTCTAATGGAGCGGCGACTGCTTTTGAAATAGAAACTAATTATGAGTGGCAGGTAGGCTTATTTAAAATGACTGCACATTATTGTTGACATGTAGGCTATTACATCGCCGAAGCTGTGTTTTGGAAGAGGAAAGGGAATTATGCCTTGTGCCCAAAAGCATACGGGTAGAAATGGTAAGTTAAAAGGAGGACTTCCTGCTTTATTGACCTCGATAAAGTGATGTATCAAAACGGTGAACCAACGGGTAAAGGCAGTTGAGCAAAATTATTTAATTACAACACTATTTAAATTGCAATTATCATGTGCATTTAATTTTTTTTTTTTGATTCAATTGAATTTGGTCTTCGATGTGAATTTTTAATTTTTTTGTTTGGCATCCAAGTTCAATTTGGCAGACATTGTTGAATTATGCTTTTTAGTTGTTAGTGTGCAATTAATATATATTGATTTGTCGAATGTCGGATTTTTATAATTTAATGTCGATTAATTGTAATTTATATAATTTTTGTGAGGTTAATTTTGGTTCATGTTAAGGTTGCATAAATTCCATTAACTACAAGGGTTTTTATTTAGCCTCTTCATCTTTTAGACTAAATGGTTTTTGAGCGGTTTTAATTCGATTTTTAAACAATATTATAATACCAAAATGCAAAAAAGAACTTTTCATTTCATGTTCGGTAAAATGTTTAGTTGTGTAATTCTTCTGATGCTGGTCGGGTTTGTAAAAGCCTTGCCTTATCAGGATACTGCAAGGTTAGTCAAGGGTAAGATCACTGGTACAGATGGCGCGCCGATTGCCAGTGCATCAGTGATTGAGAAAAACACCAGTAATGGAACGTTGACTTTAATTGATGGTACTTTTTCCATAATGCCTAAATCTGAAAATGCAACCTTAGTAATTAGTGCAGTAGGTTATGCAAATAAGGAAGTGCAACTAACTAAGGAACCGTTTTATCTCATTACTTTGGATGCCACCAATAACAATTTGAATGAGGTGGTCGTAATTGGCTACGGTACAAAAAGAAAGGTTGATCTGACGGGATCTGTTTCAACAATTTCTACAAAAGATATTGAGAATCGGCCAATTACCCAGACTTCTCAGGCACTTGCAGGACTGACTACCGGGGTTACTGTTTCACAGGGCTCTGGTCAGCCGGGTAATAACGGTGCGGGCATTACGATCCGTGGCATCGGTTCCTACGGTGCAGGTGGTGGCCCGTTAATATTGGTAGATGGATTGGCTACTTCTATTAACGATGTGGATCCCAATAATATAGCGAGTATTTCTGTATTGAAAGATGCGGCATCAGCTTCCATTTATGGCAGCCGTGCGGCCAACGGTGTGATCCTGATCGAGACCAAAAGAGGCAGAGCGGGTAAGATACAGGTGAATTACAGTGGTTATGCGGGTTGGCAAAAGGCAACTGAACTGGCTGATTTTGTTCCCGCATGGCAATATGCAACGCTGCGTAATGAAGCAAATAAAAATATGGGTGGATCTGCTACTTATACGGAAGAGGAAATTCAGAAATTTAAAGACCAATCTGATCCGGATAATTATCCGGATGTAGCACATTATAAAGATCTGCTGACCTCTGGCTCAGGATTCCAGTCCAGTCATAATGTTACTTTTCTTGGTGGAAATGCAATGAACCGTTATGTGTTTTCTGCCAGTTACCTTACCCAGGACGGGATTGTAACCCAAAACGGGTATAAGAGATACAATTTTATGTTTAATGAGGACAGCAAACTCACCGATAATCTCACCTTAAAAGTAAGTATAAACGGCTATACTGCGAAGCAGCATTCACCAAGGCAGTATGACGGGGGAATGAACAGCATGATCAATTTCGCTGTCAGGGAAGGGCCTGTATATGCAGGGGAGAAATCAGATGGGACTTATGGGTACCAAGATAATTACAGTCCGGAAGCCTGGCTGGCCAGCGGGGCCTTTTACCAGGGTTCAAACAACTATTTTCTGGGTGGGGCGGAACTTATCTGGAAACCCTTCACTGGCTTTAGCATAAGTGGAAAAGCGGGGTATAATTTCTGGAGTTATTATAATAAAGATTATGCTGCTGATTTTCAGTTTGATCCCAATAAATATGTGGGGCCAAATAATCTTTCTGTTACCTCGGGTCAGGGTGAGCAATTGACCTTACAGTCAATTGCCACTTATAATAAAGTTATTGGGGCTCATTCATTTGAACTATTAGGGGGATATCAGAGGAGCGCTACAATGACCGTTTTCTTACTGGTTATAGAAAGGACTTTCCCACTGCACTACTCTATGAGCTGAATGCAGGTGGTGCTACCGGAATGACCAATGGTGGTTCCGCCTCTGAGTGGTCTATGCGTTCTTATTTTTCCAGGTTTAATTATTCCTACAAGGATAAATACCTCTTTGAAGCAAATATCCGGGCTGACGGCACTTCAAGGTTTCCCTCAGATGGTCGCTGGGTTATTTTCCCTCTTTTTCTGCGGGATGGCGTCTATCGGAAGAATCCTTTATTAAAGACCATATCAGCTGGATTGACAATTTGAAAATACGCGGCTCCTGGGGTAAATTGGGTAACCAGAATATAGGCACCTATCCTTATCAGAATATTATTAGCCTGGGGCAGAACTACTCCCTTGGTGGAACCTTGGTCTCCGGGGCAGCGACCACTCGGCTGAGTAATGCGGCGATAACCTGGGAAAGTACGACCACAAAAGATCTGGGCATGGACCTAGATGTATTAAATGGCAAATTTGGTCTGGTGGTAGATCTGTTTGATAAGAATACAACAGGTGTACTATATACCGTTGCCACTTCTTCGGTACTTGGTTTGGGCACTTCCCCTGTCAACGTGGGTTCGGTTAAAAACACTGGATTTGAGGCCGCCTTGACCTACCGTCAAAGCTTTGGTGATCTGCAAATCGGTCTTTCTCCTAATTTCTCCTATACAAAAAACCGGATTACCTCGCTGGCAAATGGCCTTAAAGAGGATATTGGCAGTGGCCTTTTTGTAGGCCAGCCAATAGGGATCATATACGGATATGTTGCGGATGGTTTATTTGTGGATGATAAGGATATTGCCAGTTATGCCACCCAGCCTTATAGTGCTGAACCAGGGATGGAGCGATATAAGGATATCAGCGGTCCGGATGGAGTTCCGGATGGCAAGGTAGATGCGACTTATGACCGGACTATTATTGGCAATACAGTACCTAAGTATACTTATGGCCTTACTTTTAATGCTAACTACAAGGGATTTGACCTGTATGTTCTCGCACAGGGACTTGGTGGTTACGAAAAACAAATTGGTTCCTATGCTGCTTTTGCTTTTTATAATGGGGGCAGATTCAACAATGGCAGGTGGACAACCGCTGGACTGAGGAGAATCCCGATCCCCGGGCGGCTTATCCTAAACTAACAAGCCTGAATATGGGCAGCGGCGCGATACTTACGTCCACTTACTGGAACCGGGATGCCAGCTTTCTAAGGATCAAAAGCATTCAATTGGGCTATACCTTGCCGACCACTTTTGTGGAGAAGGCTAAGTTTAGCAAGGTGAGACTCTATTTTAGTGGACAGAACCTGTTTTCCTGGAATCACTTTTATAAAGGCTGGGATCCGGAAATGGGAATGTCTACAGGAGATAATTCCCAGTTTTATCCGCTGACCAGTGTTTATACATTTGGGATTAATGCTTCTTTTTAAATTTCTATACATTAAAATAAGTCAAGGTGAAAAATATTAATATATTCAATAAAAGGTCATTTCGTTATTGGTTTGGGGCGCTTATGTTGCTGCTGATAACCATTGTAGGGTGTAATAAGGATTATTTTGACAAACAACCATTAGACTCCATTTCTGATGCAACTTTCTGGAAAACCGAGAAAGATGCGAATCTGGCACTCATCGGTTGTTATAATATTGGAGCAGGCTGGACAGGGGAAAACTTTTGGATGCCGCGCAGTCTGTTGTACCTGGATCTGATGGCGGGATTTGGTTCGGAGAAGGAATTAATACCGGATCATGTCACTGATGGTACGGTGACACCTTCCTATGGCGAGATAAGTGCTTATTGGAGCAATTCTTACAATAAGATCGAGCGCTGTAATAATTTCCTGGATCATATTAGTACTATTCCTATGGAGGAAACGACCAGGGGCATGATGAGCTCCGAGGTTAGGACAATTCGTGCCTATGAATTGTTTAACATGGCGCTCTATTACGGGCAGTCCCCATGCCCACCCATCTATTAACGGTTGATGAGGCGAATACCATTTCTAGGACGCCGCAAAAGGATGTTTGGGATTTTTGTGAAAAGGAATTAAATGATAGTTACGACTCACTTCCAAATACACGAACATCTGATGAAAAGGGGCGGATTACTAAAGGAGCGGCTTTGGCTATTTTAGGGAGGGTACAGATGGCTGAGAAAAAATGGGCTGCCGCAGCAGCAACTTATAAAAAGATCATCGATCTGGGTGTTTATGAAATTGATCAGAAGGGATACCATCAATTGTTTATGCAAGTAGGGGAGGATAGTAAAGAAATTATATTAGCGGCTCAGTTTCAGGAGGATACGTATAGTCATGTGATGCTTCAATACCTATATCCTGAAGCATTTGGTGGTTGGCATCAATTTTCGCCCTATAATGAGCTGGTACAGACATTTGAATGCACGGATGGCAAAACGATTGATAAGTCTCCTTTATATAATGTCGATGCACCATATGATAACCGGGATCCCAGACTCGATTATACAATTATGATTAATGGTAGAACGAAGTTTGAGGGTCAAACCTTTGTCTCCACTCCGAATTCCAGTTCACCTGATAAAATGAATAAATATAATTGGAGTGGCTATTGTATCAATAAATTTATGGATTCTACTTTTAGTGGAAACCTGATGAATTATGGTGGTAATTTTTCTATTATTCGGTATGCGGAAGTATTATTGAGTTATCTGGAATCAAAGATGGAGGCAGGGGATCCGATTAGTCAATCTCTGTTAGATCAGACCATTAATGCTGTTCGTGGCAGGGCATCTGTAAATATGCCCCCTGTTACGGCTACCGACGCGGCCACCTTAAGGCCGATCATTCGCAGGGAACGCACTGTTGAATTTGCATTCGAGGGATTACATTATTATGATATTCTGCGTTGGGGTATTGCTGCCTCTGAACTCAATCGCCAGTTCACTGGCATGAAACTCACAAATAGCCCATCAACTTATAAAGATTTTCCTGTTGATGCCAATGGATTCTTTATTTATCAGAAGCGAAATTTTGTTGCTGGTAAGAATGAATTATGGCCCATTCCGCAATCAGAAAGAGATATTAATCCCAACCTGACACAAAATGCCGGTTATTGATGGGTAACAGTTAGAGATTGATAGTTTCTTTAATAGATTTAAATAATTCGGGTGATTTTTATTGGGGTATTCTTTGATTAGAAGAAACTCGGATAACTGTATTTTGTTTAAGCCTTTATTATAAATTGGTTTATTTTTTTAAAATGAACGAAGAAGGTATTGATTAGCTACATAATATCAAAATGGATAAATTAATAATTCCTGATGTGGTTTTCGGGACGAGCGGGCTAGGTAATCTTTATGTTGCTTTACCTGAATCGCAAAAGGAGGATATTATACTGGAGAGTGTAATGCATGGGTCAAGGCCGGTAGTTTTTGACACTGCTGGCAAGTATGGTGCCGGATTAGCGCTTGAATCTTTAGGTAATGGGTTACGGCAGGCATGTGTGAATCCTAAGGACGTGACTATCAGTAATAAGCTTGGGTGGATACGGACTGAACTGAAATCTCCCGAGCCCTCTTTTGAGCCTGGGGTTTGGAAAAGCCTTAAATATGACGCAGTGCAGAGGATTAGTGAGGAAGGTATTATTGCTTGCTATGAGCAGGGCAATGAGCTTCTTAATGGTTACGAGGCTAAATGGGTATCTGTCCATGATCCTGACGAATATTTAGCTTCTGCACAAGGAGAGGCTGATTATCATAGACGTTTTCAGGATATACTAGCGGCGTATGAGGCGTTGGCTAATTTGAAACGTCAGGGTCGGGTTCAGGCAGTGGGTATTGGTGCAAAAAACTGGAAAGTCTCCAGGGAGATTATAGAATACATGGATTTGGATTGGGTTATGATTGCCAACAGCATGACGTTGCATAGCCACCCTATTGAGCTGATTGATTTTTTGAAGTTGCTTGACAAACATGGGGTTCAAGTTATTAACTCTGCTGTTTTTAATGGTGGATTTCTGACAGGAGGAGACTATTATAATTACCAGCCTGTAACACTTGAGCGAAATGCGGATCTTTATCACTGGCGGGAGGAATTCTTTGCTGTCTGTCGTGATTTTAGTATCCGACCGGAAGTGGCCTGCGCAATATTCGCTAAGCGAGCACCCGGGGTATGTGGAATCGCATTGAGTACTACAAATCCGAAGCGCGTTAAATCGAATACTGAAATGGTTAAATCAATAATTGATGATGCGTTTTGGCATAAACTTGTTTTAAAAAAATTGATTAACCCTGAATTTGCGGAAGCTTACTTATACGTATAAAAATAAATATGAAGAAACATTGTTATGCATTGGATTTAATTAATGATCCAGATTTGATTTCGGAATATGAATTTTGGCATAAATCAGAAAATGGTTGGCCTGAGATTAGAAAAAGTATAATTAGTTCCGGTGTAACAGATATGCAGATTTACCGGACGGGCAATAGACTATTTATGATCATGGAAACGGACGATGATTTTCGTCATGAAGATAAAAAGATCCAGGATGAGGCTAATCCTGTTGTTCAGCAATGGGAGCAGTTGATGTGGAAGTTTCAGCAACCTCTTCCCTGGGCAGTTGGCAATGAAAAATGGGTGTTGATGGAGCAGATATTTGGCCTTTAATTAATGGATATTTTAATAAAGATTTAAATAATATAGTTGATTTGAAGCGTATCTGACAGTGCTGGAGGTTGAGAATTTTAAATAGTAAAATTAATAATGACCTAGCATAAGCTATGTTTGTGAAGTTGCTGGCTATTTTCGAATATAATAACAATATTGTAATGGTTGTAAGGGGCTAAATTTATAGATCATTTAAAGGGGCTATTTTAGTTCATGAAATAAAGTGAAAGGGAAGGGGCCGGCGTCCATAAAAATAATGTTGCTCCAGCCTAATTATATTCAGCTGCGATTGATTTTAATGGTTAATTAATCACTATAAAAATGACTTGGTATTATTGGTGTGTATATCGCTGAGTGGTTCTAATTGATTTATGACCGAGCATTTTGCTCACCTCTTCTAATGAAAATTCAAAAATATTAAGCATCATGTCCGCAAGGGCGTGCCGAGCTAAATGCGTATTTAGGTTTCTGTTGATTCCAGCGATTACTGCAAGCTCTTTGAGATATCCATTGTATCTGGCATTGCTGTTTAGGCAGTAAAAGCCCGTCATTGACTCTGCAAGGGTGGTTGGCGTATTTGTCAATAATTTCAGCTGCAATGAGCATGATTGGTACTATTTCCGAAACCCCAGTTTTCCCTATTTCTTTACTTAGCCAGAGTTCGCCTTTTATCCCTACTTTAATTATATTGTCTCCGGTAGTCCCTAGACATCCTGTAAGGCAAACCCAGTAAAGCACTGGAATATAAATGCATCCCTAACTTCTGCGAGGCGTTGAATGGATATATTCTTTTCCCACAGTGTTTTTACCTCGTGTAATTCTAACGGTGGAACATCGGTATCATCGCCACCACAACGAAATTTCTGAAGGGTTTTTGTCAAATTAATCGTGTGTCTCCGCGAACGATAGTATCTGCTTCGTATTTTTGATCTGCTTTTTGGCCGAAGCCTCACTAAGTAGTGGTTCCCTTTCAATTGTCAGGTAGAGCTTCTGATAGGGCACCCGTTTGGGCACCAGTCAGATTGATTAGAATTGATGAAAAATGACCTATTTATAAAATACGCTGTAATTGCGCTATAATAATGCAAAAAGGCGCTATTACTAGCGCCTTATGTGATCCCGCTGGGACTCGAACCCAGGGCCCATACATTAAAAGTGTATTGCTCTACCAACTGAGCTACGGAATCTTTCCTTAATTCACCACCTAAGTTTCTGTGTTTCAGTAACCTTGTTGGGTTAATTGGAGTGCAAAAATAAAAGAAAAATTTATACCAGCAAACTTTTTAAAGGAAAAATTCAAAATTATTTTTTACTGGCACTTATTCGTCTTCTGGACAATTGCATCTACAAAACTTATTATAGAGTTTTTCGTAGATAGGAATGATATTATTGATGTTGAAACTCAGCGCTTGTTGATACGCATTTTCCTTAAATTGATTCAGTAAATCATCGTTGCCTAATAGGAGTGTTGCCTTTTCAGCAGCGGTGTCCACATCGCCAACATTAAATAAATACCCAGTTTTACCTTCTATATTTACTTCAGGTAATCCGCCTGCATTACTACTAAGTACCGGTACATGGGCAGCCATGGCTTCCAGCGCTGCGAGCCCAAAGCTTTCATATTCTGAAGGCAATACAAATAAATCAGAAATCGCCAGGATTTCCTCCATTTGCTCCTGCTTTCCCATAAAGCGCACTTCGTTTTCCAGACCAAGTTTATTGATTGCTTCTTCACAAACCGGCCTTTCTGGTCCATCACCAACCATTAATAGCTTACAGGGAACTTCACTTTGGACTTTCGCAAAGATTCTTACTACATCACACACTCTTTTTACTTTACGGAAGTTAGAAGCGTGCACCATGATCTTTTCTCCTTTTGGCGCTACAGCCTTCTTAAATGCATCAATAGGCTTTTTATCGAAACGCTGGATATCAACAAAATTATAGATGACTTGGATATCCTTTTTAATATTAAAATATTTGTAGGTCTCTTCCCTTAGATTATTGGACACAGCCGTAATCGCATCACTTTGGTTGATGGAAAAAGTAACTACCGGTTCATAGGTCTTATCCTTGCCCACCAAGGTGATGTCCGTACCATGCAGCGTTGTTATAAATGGTACATCCCGGCCCGTTTTCTCTTTAACGATCTGCTTGGCCATATAGGCTGCTGATGCATGCGGGATGGCATAATGGACATGCAAAAGATCTAGGTCATATTTAATAATTACATCGACGAGTGTACTGGATAATGCCAGTTCATAAGGCGGATATTCAAAAAGGGGATATTCTGGAACGCGCACTTCATGGTAGAATATATTGGCGTTAAACTCGTTGAGTCTCACAGGTTGCCGATACGTAATAAAATGAACAGCATGACCTTCGTTGGCAAGGGCTTTACCTAATTCAGTAGCCAGAACGCCACTGCCACCAAAAGTGGGGTAACAAACAATTCCAATTCGCATTTTTTTTGTTTAATAAGTGATACCAAACCAATACTTCAGTGGCTAAGGCACAGGATCATAGCCACTGCCACCATGGGATGGCACCTGGATATTCGTTTTATTGTCAGCCATCCTCCTTTGAATAAACCGTATTTTTTAAATGCCTCAATGCCATATTGTGAACAGGTCGGTGTAAATCGACAGGTTGCAGGCAATGTAGGCGATATGACAAGTTGGTAAATCTTGATCAATAAAATAAACGGATATCCTAATATTTTAAGTATTGCTTTAATAATAAATGATTTATACGTTCACCAGATCATGCCCCTTAATTACATCAAGTTCCATTATCTAAATGCGGAACCGCCAAAATAAATCCAGAAAGCATAATCCTTTGATGAACAAATGATAATCAAAGGTAATATACCTTAAGGAAAGAAAATGTAAAAGAAATGTAAGGACTGGTTATTATTGAGGTAGTCGGTTTAACAGCAGAAACCTACGGATAAAAACAATAGGTGGAGAAACCACCTAGGCTTAAGCATTCAGTTTCCCGCTTAATTTCTCATTAAGTTCTTGTATGAGGTTACCTACCTTTTGATTGATCAATTCCTGCGACGGCAACTGATTGTGACCATATAACCAAAATAAAGTGAGCTTACAGCCAGTTGCCTGGCATAAGGTCCATAATGGACCTTTTTGCAACCGGTAAGCTTCCCTTAATAGTCTTTTTACTCTATTGCGACGTACAGCTTGTTTAAAGAACTTTTTGCTGCAACCAAAACCCACCTGCACGTTGGCCACATGCTGAAGGGGTACCTTAATATTATTTGCGGACTCGTCACCATGGGCAACTTCTGTCCTATGCAGTTCGTAAAACAAACGGATGGGTGTATCTGTTATAAATTTTCTTGCTTTAAACAGTTGGTCGATTTGTTTGCGACTTTTAAGCTTTTCAGATTTTCCAAGGGAACGGTTCGTTTTCATAATAGGATAGGAGGGACAAGCCTATATTTATGGTTGAGAGACTTCTATTGATAAAGTTATGAAAGAATGCAGGACAAAAGGCCCGCAAAGCGCTACCAGCAAAATGAAAATGAGACGAAAATTAAAATAAAAAAAGCGCTATAAAATATTATTTTACAGCGCTTTTAAGTATTGTATACCTTTCGTAGGTATTATAAAGAGCCGTAGCCCTTTCAAATACAATTATTTTAATTTCCTTTCATCAGAAACCGTTAACTTTTTACGGCCCTTAGCGCGACGAGATGCCAAAACCTTGCGGCCATTGGCAGATGACATGCGCTCACGGAATCCGTGTACAGATTTACGGCGGCGGTTATGTGGTTGAAATGTACGTTTCATCAGTTCTTTTTTTTAATAATTTGACTATATAATTAACTCTAAAACAAAACAGCGACCATTAACTGCTTTTGTTGTGAAAGGTGGGCAAAAGTAAAACATTTTACCTGAATAGAAAAAATATTAAGGATAATTTCTCAAAATTTGCCAATGGCACCTCAACGATCCATAGGAGTCTTGAATATAGAGAATGGTGATGATTTCAGTTTGTAGCTATATGGATATATAACTACCTGATTACCATTTTGTACCCGGATGCTAGAATTGATTTCTACACTTTTGCCTGATGGGGCAATTTTAGGTTGCTCCGTAAAGGTTCCAGCGGGACTCACAAATCGATATTTACCCAGGCTGGATAAGCTAGTCACATCCCCTCTGCCTGAAGAAATAGAAGAAAGCGAAAAGAAAGGCTCAGGACTTTGCAGATCCTTCAAACTTAATTTTTCTGTTTTATCTTTCTTTTATCCTTGTCTTTATCGTCACGGTTATAGGCACTTGTGTTGCTGAAAGATGCATAAGACATCGCTACCATGGCACTGAATACCAGGGTAAAAATGACTTTAATATTTAATATCTTTCCTAACATTACTGCAAAGGTACAACCTTTGTTAAATATTGCAAAAATTATTTTTTTATTTTACATTAAGAAATTATGAACAAATGTGTGTAATTTCAGGGAGTTATATATTTGACCTATTACTTATCCAGATATGCACATTTGACATGGATTATTGTTGGTCAAATCAAAATACTGAACTACATTAGTTGTATTGAGTCTATGAATCTTAGATAGTTAATTGTAAAGGGGAATAGGTTATATATATTAACATGTTAATTTGTATAATTGTTTATTTTTAGTTGGTTGTATATGATTTTATCACTAATGTAAACAGTTGTTGTTGAATATTTTGATAAAATTATTAGAAAATGCCTTTCCAGTCAGATAATGACTAATATTGCAAGGTTCAGCGTTTTGCCATACAGGTACCCAATGGCAAGCAACTACCGGATTGCAATTGTTTGGTGGCAGAATGGCAAAAAAAACATTTTGGTACATTTTTAAAAGGAGGGGGTTATGCGAGAAGATAATTTCAGAGAGGAGCAACAATTTTTAAGTGAATGGTTAAAAACTTACGAAAGACTTCGTAGCGGAGCTGAAAATGTATTTTTGGAAGAAGATGTCTTTTTAACCATCATTGAATACTTTGATGAGTTGGATAAGGTGAAAAAAGCAATGGAGGCAGTAGATATTGCCTTACAGTATTACCCCTATTCAACACCCTTATTGGTAAAAAAAGCCGACTATTTAATTGTATATAAACACCTGGATGAAGCGATGGCGGTCCTGGATCAGGCCATGATCTATGATAATCAGGATGTAAATATTTATATCTTAAAGACAGAAGCTTTGCTCGCCATGAAAAAAAACATGGAAGCCAAAGAGATTCTTGAGTCTGCTATGAACTTGTTTGAAGGAGAGGAACTAGTGGATCTTCTTTTTGAACTGGCGGATGTTTTTGATGATTATGAATTATACAATGACGTATTTAATTGTTTAGCTTCGGTATTAGAAATAGACCCTAATAATGAAGAGGCACTTTATAAAATCTGTTTTTGGACAGATTTTACCAATCGTCATTATGAGGGGATTCAGATATATAAACGCATCATAGATGCCTATCCTTATAACGAGCTCGCCTGGTTTAATCTAGGTGCCGCCTACCAGTGCATTAAGCGTTATGAAAAAGCCCTGGATGCCTATGAATATGCCATCGCTATCAATGATAAATTTGATTATGCCTATCGCAATATGGGCGATGCTTTGATGCATATGCGCCGCTATAAGGAGGCGATTGAAGTGTTGAAAAAAACACTTGAGCTTTCAAAGCCGGATAGCGTCGTATATGAAGCTATTGGCTATTGTTATCACAGGTTACTCAATGGAGAAAATGCCCGGTTTTATTTTCGTAAAGCCATTCATCTGAGCCCAACGGAGAGTAAGCTTTATTATAAAATCGCCTTGACTTATATGGATGAGATGAAATGGTCTCAGGCCCTAAAGTCACTGGATACGGCTATGGCCTTTAATCAGAATGCATATGAGTACGAACTGGCTAAAGGGGAGTGTCTGATGAATATGGAAGAATATACGGAAGCCATCTTTTCCTTTGGAACCGTTGTAAAGCATCGTAGAAAAAGTGTAACAGGATGGTCTAATCTGATAAAATGCATGTATCTGGCTGGCGCCTACGAGGATGCGGAGGAGCAGGCAGCCACTGCCTATGAACTGACAAATGGTAAAGCTATATTTTTATATTTTACAGCTTTTGCCCAATATGAGCAGGGTCGGGTAGGTGATGCACTGATCAATCTGGAAACCGCACTGGCAGCCTCTCCCAAACAATTTAAAAAAGTAGTTGAATTAAATCCTGCGATTTTACAAAACCACAGAATTGTTAATTTACTGGCTCAATATAAGAAGCCTAAATAGTAAATTGGACAGGAAATTGATCATTTTAAAAGTACATTTCAATCAATAAGCTTATTTTTGCGCCCAAAGTAAAAACTTTCTAGATGAATTTTAAACTATCTCAGATTCCTGAGCGTACTATTTCCCCAAGAGAATTCGGACTCACAATGGTCATGGATAAAGGCTTGAGCCTGGAAGAAACAAAAAACTTTGTCAGCATCGGAAAACCTTATATTGATATCGTGAAACTGGGCTTCGGAACCTCTATGGTCACCCCGAATCTTAAAGAAAAAATAGATATTTACCGTTCTCATGGTATCGCTGTTTATTTTGGCGGCACTTTGTTTGAAGCTTTTTTAATCCGTAATCAAATGGAAGATTATATCGCCATTTGTAAAGATTACGGGATTGATTATATGGAGGTCAGTGATGGCTCTATTTCCATACCACACGCAGAAAAATGTGGCTATATAGAAAAGCTGACTGAACATGCCACTATTTTAAGCGAGGTGGGTAGCAAGGACGCAACCAATATTATGGCCCCTTACCGTTGGATACAATTGATGCAGGATGAACTCTCAGCGGGAGCTACCTATGTTATTGCTGAAGCACGGGAAGCAGGCAATGTTGGTTTGTATCGGGATAGTGGAGAAGTTAGACAGGGACTCGTTAATGAAATCCTGACCAAGATTCCTAAGGAAAAAATTATCTGGGAAGCACCTCAAAAAAACCAACAACTTTATTTTCTGGAACTTTGTGGCTGTAATGTCAACCTGGGTAATATTGCGCCCACCGAAATCATACCGCTGGAGACTATGCGGATCGGTTTAAGAAGTGACACCTTCCATTTATACCTGAACAAGGATCAGCAGAGCACCTATTAATCTAACCCCAAAAGGATTCATTTAAAGATACATGAAAAAGTACGCAATCATCGGACTGCCGCTCGGACACTCATTTTCAAAAAAGTATTTTGAACAAAAGTTTGCCCAGGAAGGACTGTCAGATTGTGTCTTTGAAAACCATGAACTACAGCGAATTGAAGAAGTTGAGCATTTATTTCGAGATCCTGAACTAAAAGGATTTTGTATTACGATCCCTTATAAAAAGGCTATTATCCCTTATCTAAGCGAGTGCAGTGAAGAAGTGCAAGCCATGCAGGCTTGCAATTGTGTGCAGTTAAAACAGGGCAAGCGCATTGGTTTTAATACAGATGTTGTTGGCTTTGAAAAATCATTCATTACCAAACTGCACAAATCAGACAAAAAAGCCTTGATTCTGGGGACCGGTGGCGCAGCAGCGGCTGTTTGTTTTGTACTACAAAAACTGGGTATTGAGTATAAATTTGTCTCTCGCAGCCCTCATGCTGATCAGTTTAGTTATCAGGATATTAAATCGGCTGATATTTTACAGCAATATACCGTCATTATTAATTGTAGTCCGGTAGGAACCTTTCCCAAAGAAGACCAGGCGCCTGATCTGGCCTATGAGCTATTATCTGATCGTCATTATCTATATGACCTGGTGTATAACCCAGCCGTTACCCAGTTTTTGCATAAAGGACAATTGCAAGGGGCCAGAATACAAAATGGCTATCCCATGCTGACCATACAGGCAGAAGAAAACTGGATGAATTGGAACAGATAGGCCGATTTTTCCAACAAAGTCTTCATAGTACCGCTTGCATAATCCCTGGAAATACCTGGAAATCCCTGGAAATCCCTGGTTCTTTTAACGATTTTATTTTCCTTTTCTAAAAAGCGTTAGATTTGTTGTTCACGATGGCGTCGGGCTTAAGCCTGGCAATTGAATACAATGAAAATAATCTGACAAAAGGGTGAAGGGTGGTGAAAATAAATTATTATATAAACAAAGAAGCCGCTCTGCAAAGTAGTGGTAGCAGACCGTTCAAACGCTGCTTTTGGAAGCTTGCTATTTATTTAAGTCTTTTCATTTTTTTCTTTTGCCATACAGGATTACAGGCTCATAACTTGAACAACGGCGAATTGAAAAAAAAACAAAAAGATTCTACTGCGCCTAGTATCCCAAGTATCCCAATTGGCTTACTTACGACGCCCAAGACCTACCATGCGCCCATGGCAGGAAAGGCCATCGTGATTGATGGAGATCTTAATGACGCTGCCTGGCAAAATGCCCCTGGAGTGATGATTTCTCAGATATAGCCGGTAATTCTGTATTAAAAAATGTAAGGATTGATGGGCAGGATCAAATTTTGCCTACGCAGGTTAAAATGTGTTGGGACGATACGTATTTATATATTGCCGCAAAATTAACTGACCCAGATTTATGGGCCACTTTAAAGAAAAGAGATACCATTATTTATAATAATAATGATTTTGAGGTATTCTTTTCCACCGCCTCTTTAGCTAATAGTTATTATGAGCTGGAAATCAACCAGCTGGGGACAATTTTGGATCTCCTTATGACCAGGCCCTACAGAAATAGAGGGCAGGCACTCATTCATTGGGATTTAAAAGGCCTTAAATCAGCCGTGAAATTGCATGGAACTTTAAATAACAGCGCAGATAAAGACAGCGGTTGGACAGTAGAAATGGCCATTCCTTATAAAGGAGTATTGGCTTTTGGTCAAAGAAGACCTCAGGCAGGAGATTATTGGCGGATTAATTTTTCAAGGGTGCAGTGGGATGCACATCCCACTGCCAGCGGCTACCAAAGAAATAAAGGAGGTGGTCGGTTGTTGGCAGAGCATAACTGGGTCTGGTCACCGCAAGGCATCGTTAATATGCATGCGCCAGACAGATGGGGATATTTATTTTTTGTAAAAGACAGTACCCAGAAAGAAGTATTGCCTATGATTGAATTGCAAAAGGCTGCGCTTTGGAAAATTTATTATGCTGAACAGTATAGATATGCTAAGCGTCATAAATTTGCCTTAACTTTAGCAGAACTAAGTGCGGGGGATAGCCGTATTGAGCTCATTAATCCCCAAAATGGCAAAACAGAGACCTATTGGCTGGGGTTAAGTGCGGGTGATCAGTGGTTCCGCGTTTGTTTAAAAGATGAAAAAGGCCAGGAATTATTAGCCCTTGATCAAAACGGCGCACTGTCCGTGTTTAAGTGATACGATATTCTTCAGACATAAAAACCTTAATGCTAAAAATATAAGGCAATGAAAGACCACAGAAGAGATTTTCTAAAAAAGGCATTACTCGCCTCTGCTGGCGTGGCCACAGCGCCCCTGATCGGTGCTGCGCACCGCTCAACTGAGCAGCAATCTGGTATGCACCCCTCCTTGGAAAATACCGGGAAAACGGCCGCTAAAAAGGTGCTCAAAAACTGGGTCTGGATCAATCCGGATCAAAATAAATCAACGGCTGAACTCGATACTACCTACGGCGCGTATGCCAAAGCAGGTATCACAGGTGTGTTCTTTGAAAATGACAGTGAAAAGCATTTTAGGTCCGCCAAGCGCCAGGGACTGGAAGCACACCGTTGGATGTGGACCATGAATCGAGGAGAAAAAGACCTTTTACAAGCGCATCCCGACTGGTATGCCGTCTCCAGAACTGGCAAGAGTTGTGCGACCCAGCCACCTTATGTTGATTATTACAGGTGGCTGTGCCCATCCAAAGCGACCACGCTGGAATATTTGCAAAAACAGGTCAGTAGTATTCTGGCACTGGACTATGTAGATGGCATTCATTTGGATTATGTCCGGTATTGTGATGTGATTTTACCGGTAAACCTCTGGTCTAACTATAATCTGGTGCAAACAACTGAATTGCCAGATTATGATTTTTGTTATTGTGAACATTGTCAGAAAAGCTTTACGAAGTGGTGTGGAGAAACTTTAAGCGACATTACTTATCCTGAGGCAAGTCTATCCTGGCGGCAGTTTCGCTATAATCAGGTTACAAATATTGTGAATCACCTTGCAGAAATCGCACATGGGACCAATAAAAAGATTACTGCTGCAGTATTCCCCACACCGGAAGTAGCCAGAAGAAATGTGCGCCAGGACTGGACTTATTGGAATATGGATGGTGTCTGCCCAATGATTTACCATGGATTTTATAAGGAAAACACGCGCTGGATCGGAGATGCAGTAGCGGAAGGCGTACATTTCCTGCATGGTAAGATGCCGCTTTATGCCGGACTATATTTACCCGATTTTAAAAGCAGTGGCGATCTAAAAGAAGGCATACGTTATGCACTGGATAATGGTGCCGGGGTGTCTCTTTTTTCGGAAAGGTGTCAGATGGGGACCTGGCTTGTTTGCAGGAAGTTACAGGGCAGTTTCTGGCCAAATAAAAATAAAAAACAAAATATAAGTAAATAGAACGCGTCAAACAAAAGCTGCAAGCTTTTGTTTGACGCGTTCTATTTAAAGTTTAACAGGTATATTATTTTTATACGACCAGCTTATTTTTGCGTAATATATGCGCTAGAAAGCGGCCGTAATGCCGATATAATTTTCAGGAGTGATCTGGCGGAGTTCATCTTTCAATTCCTTTGACACTTTAAGTGTTGTAATAAATTTCTGGATATCCTTTTTGGTGATGGACGTCTTGCCCCTTGTCAGATCCTTTAAGGCTTCATAAGGATTTGGATAGTTTTCTCTACGCAGGATGGTCTGGATGGCTTCGGCGACCACTGCCCAGTTATTTTCCAGATCAGCCTTAAGTTTTGCTTCATTCAGCAATAGTTTATCCAGACCTTTTTCAATGGAACGTAAAGCAATAAGGCTATGGGCGACCGGAACCCCCAGGTTGCGCAAAACCGTGGAATCGGTCAGGTCACGCTGCAGGCGGCTAATGGGCAGTTTTGCACTCAGGTGCTCTAATAATGCATTGGCAATGCCCAGGTTTCCTTCTGCATTCTCAAAATCAATCGGATTCACTTTATGTGGCATTGCAGAAGAGCCCACTTCTCCTTTTTTGTTTTTTGCTTAAAATAATCCATGGAAACATAAGTCCAGATATCTCGGCATAAATCGATTAAGATATTATTGATTCTTTTAATAGCATCAAACTGTGCTGCCAAAAGATCATAATGTTCAATTTGGGTGGTAAACTGCATACGTTGCAATCCCAGCCTTTCATCAACAAATTCATTGCCCAATTTGACCCAGTCTTTTTTCGGGAAAGCAACATGGTGCGCATTAAATTACCGGTTGCCCCACCAAATTTGGCGGCAAAAGGAATGGCCGTTAATAAATCTACCTGATGAATCAGTCTTTCGACAAATACCATCCATTCTTTTCCGAGCGTTGTAGGCGAGGCGGGCTGCCCATGCGTTCTGGCCAGCATTGGGATGAATTTCCATTGGGTAGCCATTTGCTGCAGGTGCATCTGTAGATTTAAAAGTGCAGGCAAATACTGGGATTCTACAGCGTCCTTCCAACCTAAAGGGATGGCGGTATTGTTGATATCCTGAGAAGTTAGCCCAAAATGAATCCATTCCTTTAAGTCACTGAGACCTAATCCGTCCAGGATTTCTTTTAAGAAGTATTCTACTGCTTTTACATCGTGATTGGTGGTTTTCTCAATCTCCTTGATACGCACTGCATCTTCCAGACTAAATGCTTCAGCCACTTCCAGTAATTTATTTTGTCTTTGGCGGATAATTTGAAGATTTTCTTATCTGCCAGGAAGATAAATACTGTATTTCTACATACACGCGGTATTTGATCAGGGCATATTCTGAAAAAAAGCCCTCTAAAGTGCTTACCTGTGGATGGTAGCGGCCATCAATTGGTGAGATGGCTGTAAGCTGGTGGAGATCCATTCTATTTGTTTTTGCTAACGTTTGATTATTTTGATAAATCTTATCTTTGCCGGCAAATTTACAGCATTTGAAGAAGATTAAAGTCGCAGCCGTTAGTTATTTGAATACAAAGCCTTTATTGTATGGCATAAAACGATCTCCAGCATTATTGGCCCAAATGGAATTGGTGGAAGATTTTCCTGCAAAAATCGGTAAGATGCTGGTAGATAATGAAGTAGATATGGACTGATCCCTGTAGCCTATATTCCCCAATTAAAAGATTGGAAAATAGTTTCAGATTACTGTATTGGGTCTGTAGGCCCGGTTGAAACAGTTTGCCTTTTCAGTGATGTACCTGTTCAGGAAATTGAAACCGTGATTTTGGATTACCAGAGTTTTAGCTCCATTAACCTGTGTAGGGTGATCTTCCACCACTTCTGGAAAAAACAGGTAGTATATAAGCCCGCCACGCCGGGATATATTGACCAAATTAAAGGCACAACAGCCGGTGTTATTATCGGAGACCGGGTTTTGAGCAAAAATACGGCCCCAAGCCCCAGAGGTATATTTATGATCTGGCAGAAGTTTGGACCGATTTTACCGGTCTGCCCTTTATGATGGCTGCCTGGATTGCCAATAAACCGCTCCCAGAATCCTTTATTAAAGCATTTGATTTGGCCAATCAGGTAGGACTTGATAATTTAGCAGCGGTATCAGCGGAGAATCCCTATAGCTATTTTGATCTGGAGACGTATTTCAGGGAGAAAATCAGCTATGATGTGAATCCTGAAAAAATGCAGGCATTGCAATTATTTTTAGAACTCATGCAGCAAACAAACGCAGCTGATCCCGATTTGTCTAAATAAGTAACAAATAACTTTCCTTTGAAGTCCTTCATTAAGGGACCAACCTAAAAATATGAAATTAGAAAAGCTGTACCGTATACTAAGTGCCATTTTGATGCCCATTATATTTATTCTGGCATTTTTTGCAATGCTCTTTTGATGGCTTCCTTTTCTAATCCTGCATTTTTGTTTGCAGCCTTTGTGTTGGGCTGTGTCACCATTTATATGGTCAAATCCACCCAGTTTTATCGCCGTAATATAGAACCAGGGATTCCGGCCAAAGCGAATCTCAGGGATTGGATAAGAGTGAATGCCTTTGTTGCCATATTTTTTGTACTCCAACTGATCTTTAGTGCAGGCTATATGATGGTCATGAAAGAAGAGGTGTTGGCTAATTGTCAACTGCTTTTAAATCAGATTCAGGGCATGGAAGGGGGTGGCTCAGTTAAATATACAGCCGAAGAGTTATATAGCAGCATGAAAAATATAATGATATTTTTTTGATTTTTGATGTTCTGCTGGCCATCCATATTGTTTGCACCTTTAAACTACTTAAAAAATACAAGGGATTACTGGTGCATCCTTCATAAATAACGTTTGATGCAGATATGCCCCCATTTTTTAAGCAGTAGATTCTATTGGTTTGTTGGTATCTTTGGGAGGTAATGATCCATCCTGTTACTATAGAAATGATTCTGGATCCAATATTGTCTACCCTGCCAATCCTGGATATCCGCAGCCCGAAGGAGTACGCTAAGGGGCACATCCCAGGTGCGTTATCCCTTCCCTTATTTACAGATGAGGAGCGTGCAGTAGTAGGCACCACCTATCACCAGGCAGGCCGACAAACGGCCATTTTAAAAGGGTTTGATATAACAGGTCCCAAATGGGCGGGGTTTATTAAAACGGCGCTGCAATATGCACCGGATCAAAAAGTCGTGCTACACTGCTGGCGAGGCGGGATGCGCAGTGAAGCCATGGCCTGGGCGTTAAATCTGTATGGATTTGACGTCTATGTAATCAAAGGCGGGTATAAAGCCTTTCGCAGATGGACGCGTAGGATCTGTAGTCAGCCATTAGATTTAATTGTACTCTCAGGTAAAACCGGGTCCAATAAGACCGGGATATTGCACCAATTACAACTTGACGGTGAACAGGTGATAGATTTGGAGGCCATGGCATGCCATCAGGGATCCGCCTATGGGAGTATGGGTAGCCTTACCCAACCAAGCCAGGAACAATTTGAAAACAATCTGGCCTGGACCATAAAAGTGTTGGATCCAAATAAACAAGTCTGGATGGAGGATGAAAGTATGACCATTGGTAAAGTGGCCATACCAGCGCCACTTTGGGCACAGCTTTGCATTGCCCCAGAAATTGAATTAGCGGTTCCTTTGGAAAACAGGGTAGAGGTACTTCATCAGCAATACGGAATACTTGATAAAGATTTTCTGGAAGCCTCCACGCTCAAAATAAAAAAAAGACTGGGACCGGATCAGACCAGCGCCGCTATTGAAGATATTCAAAATAACAAAATGCGTAGTTTTATCAGGCGTGTATTAACTTATTATGATAAAGCTTATGCTAAAAGCCGTAAACCTGTGGAAAAAAAGCGCTGGACGGCACAGCTGTCAGTTGAGCAGGTGCAGGACGCAAAACAAGTGGCTGTTTTGGTTTTGGCGCTGGCCAAACAAAACGGCTCAATACAATCTAAATAAGCTATAAAAATATAAATAGAGATGCATTCAGATAATAAAACCCCAATTTCTGATAATAAAGAAACAACAGATTTTAGGCTGACCGCTTATTCTCATGGTGCAGGCTGTGGGTGTAAGATTAGTCCGGCTGTATTGGATGCAATTCTACCCCAAGGAGGATTAAATGCCTTTAAGGACGCCAGGTTATTAGTAGGTAATCAGCTGCGCGATGACGCTGCTGTCTGGCAGATAGATGAGCATGCGTCCTTAATTGCCACCACCGATTTTTTCATGCCTATTGTGGATGATCCATTTGATTTTGGACGGGTGGCCGCGGCCAATGCCATCAGCGACGTTTATGCCATGGGCGGGCGGCCGGTACTGGCACTAGCCATACTGGGATGGCCTGTAAAAATCTTACCTATTGAACTGGCAGGAAAGGTACTGGATGGTGCCAGATCGATCTGCACCGAGGCAGGCATCAGCCTGGCCGGCGGTCATAGTATTGATACACCGGAGCCCATCTTTGGGTTAGCCGTAAACGGCCTGGTCAAAACAGCGCATTTGAAAAAAATGCGACCGCTACACCAGGGGATAGGTTATATCTGACCAAACCAATAGGCGTAGGCATTTTGTCTACCGCCCAGAAAAAAGGGCTGATTCGACCCTTAGACGCCGCGGCAGCACTAGATAATATGACGCGGTTGAATAAAGCAGGTGCGGTGTTCGGTAAGTTGGATTATGTCACTGCGATGACAGATGTAACCGGATTTGGCCTGCTGGGGCATTTAAAGGAAATGTGCCAGGGCAGTGGGGTAAATGCGGTAATAGAAATGCAAAAAGTGCCTTTATTGGATCATATTGAGCAGTATTTGGCTGCGGGAGCGGTGCCAGGCGGTACGCTCCGCAACTGGGAAAGTTATGGCAGATTTATAGGGCCATTATCAGAGCACTTCAAACAACTGCTTGCCGATCCGCAGACCAGCGGTGGACTGCTGGTGGCTGTTAAGGAGCATAAAGCGGATGAATTTGAAGCAGTCTTAAAAGCAGAGGGATTGCCTGTACATAATATTGGCTGGCTGGAAACCAGATCTGAAAAGGCTGCTTCAGAAAGCGCAGCATATATCCAGGTTAATTAAATTAATTTAAATTTCCTCCTTTTTTCTTCTGGACCTTCCTCTAATCCTGGATTATTTTTTGGGGCGTCCTTTCTGAATAAATTACCGATCAGATTACCTGTTTTTTCTGCCACTTTGCGGCCTTCTGAGAAAACATCCAAAATAGTTCCTTCTTCATGATGCAGATCGGTCAGCTTAGAATAGGTAATTTGCTGCTGTGGATACAGCAGTATGTAACTAAATTTTGCAAAGTATTTATTCAGATAATAGGAAGTCTTCGCCAGTTTGGCATGATAGGAGCTATATCCGGGTCTGGAAATCACGACAATAAACAGATCATTTGTTTGCAGTTCTCTACTCAGTATAAGGAAATCATCCCAGTCTTCCCAATTCTCATAGGTGATGGTCAACGGCTTGGAAGACGGTTGATTGATGGCTTCAACCGCGTCTTTGATAGCAGGGTTACAATAGATGACCAAGGGCAAACCACTCTCTTTGGAAATCGTCAATACTTTAATGACCCAATGATTAAAGCCTTCCTCCCATTCTGCATGTTTATTCACCACCACCACGATCCGACCAAGGGTATTAAAGGGTTGGACTGAGTGGTGTACAAAGACAGTTTGTTCTGTATGGGAGAGAATCTGGTCGGTGGTCACACCAATCAGGCTCTTTTTGCTACCAGATTGAGTAACGCCAATGATGATATCTGTAATCAGGTGCTCCTTGATGGTATATAAAATACCTTTTGATACGCTCTGATCATACCGGATAATAGGGGTAATGATCGTATCTGAACCGGCTGCCTGTTCCAGAGCCGTCTTCATCATTTTTTCGGACTCTTTACGTTTGGATTCATCATCATTTTGTTCTTCCACCACATGGAGGGCAAAACGCTCTGGTGCTTCTTTTCTGGTATTCATCATTAGGGATAAATCCACCAGATCGCTGACCGTATCCGGCTCATCAAAACAGATAAGTACCTTATCCTTATCCACGTTGGTTTCTTCTGTCGTAGCAGAGGCGTCCGCCTCTGCAATGTTCTTAGAGGCCTTCTCCACAATAAGCGAGCTGACCGTGCAGGTAACTAAAATGGTCAGGATACTCCCATTTAAAATATCTTCACTAATCAGGCGAATAGGCGTGCCATCCGGCGCTTCTCCTAAAATAACATTATAACCAACCAAAACGGTGGCAAGCGTCGCTGCCGCCTGGGCCATACTCAGTCCACCGATCATACGGCGCTGGTCCCGGCTTAACTTAAAAGATTTTTGGGTCAGCCAGGCGGCGCCAATTTTCCCCAGTATAACAACCGCAATCATGACTGCGCCAACTTTCAGGCCGCCCAGATTACTGAAGAGTTCTTTGACATTGACTAGCATGCCGACACCCACCAAAAAAAACGGGATGAATATGGCATTGCCAACAAAACCAATGCGGTTCATGAGTGCCGAATTATGCGGTATGAACTTATTGAGTACAAGGCCGGTTAAGAATGCACCGACGATTGCCTCAATACCAGCTACTTCCGCCAGAAATCCACCCAAAAAGACCATGGCCAGCACAAAAATATATTGACCAATACTATCCTCATAATGTTTAAAAACCAACGAGCGATCAATGGAAAGATAAATATAACCGTCAAGGCAAACAAAACCATTGAAATGGATAGATTCAGCCAAAAGCTACTGCCAATCACACCTTGTGACATACCAACGATAACGGCCAAAACGAGTAAAGCCAGAATATCAGTGATCATGGTCCCGCCAATGGTAATGGTCACAGAAGGATCTGTTGTGATCCCATAACGACTGGTAATAGGATAGGCCAAAAGCGTGTGCGAGGCCATCATGGAGGCAAATAATATAGAGGTTGTCATGGAATAGCCCAATATATAATAACCGCTGATGGAGCCTAAAAGCATTGGCAGGCAGAAAGTAAATAGGCCAAATAGCATGCTTCTGAACTTATTTTATTGAATTCCACCAGATCGATTTCCAGGCCTGCCAAAAACATGATATATAATAAACCTACAGTGCCAAATAAGACAATACTGCTGTCTCTTAATAATAAATTGAGTCCATATGGGCCAACAATAACCCCGGCAATGATCAAACCTATAATATGCGGAATTTTAATCCGATTCAGCAATATGGGCGCAAATAGGATAATAAACAGCACCAGCGAAAAAATGATCACCGGATTGGTTAGGGGTAAAGAAAAATCTAAGGCGGCTATAAGGGTCATAACATGGTTTTAAAGGTGATGTTTGCCGGGTAAACCAAAGGTGGATTTACTGCTTTTTCATGGTCAGGTTGTAGATGATCTGGCAGTCGGGCCGGATTATGCTTCTTTTTCCGCCAAGGGTTAAAGAATCATTCATTTGTCTTAAAAATACATTAATCTGCGTGTTGCTGTTAAGTGTCGTATCTGCAGATTGTGCCGTCAATTGCAATAAACCATCTTTATATTGACCCACATAGACCCGACTTAACACATTTTTTGTAAAAGCCTGGGCAATTACTGAACTACCAGCAATAGAAAAAGTCCATTGTTCCGTTTTTGTATCTCCAACGGCAGAGCCCGAGCAGGTGGCTACCGAACAAACCATACTGACGTTCCATTTACCAGGCAGTTGAGGAAACTTCACTTTAAGTGAATCCTCAATGACATGGGCGCTATCCAGGCTTTTGGCCAGTTTATGGAGCTGGTCTTCTTTTAATGCCAGTTCATTGGCCTTTAATATTAACTCTTGTTGCTGTTCCATGACCTGTTTTTCGCGGGCGGCCAGTTTTTTCTCTCTTTCTGCCTGGCCGCAACCAAGTGATAAAAGCAGCACTGCAAATAGAAGTATGGTGGTTGTTTTACGATACATGAGGGCAATATATAAAAATATATAAAATAGTTTAAGAATTATACTCCTAAATATAAAGATTTTTTTATTAATAAGAAAAGTGATGGTTAATTTGGCTAAATCAACAACGCTGGCAGGCGCATGGCCACATCTTTAAGGCGCTTGCCGCAAATATATTCGTTGAATCCTTTTTTATAAGAAAAACAGGCACTGAACCTTTATGTTTTGCCATTATGGCGTCCCAAGAGCAATAGGTAGCTATTAGCTTAAGTGATATTATTGAAAATTTATATACAAATGGATAGACGCCAGATCAAAACGGCCAAAATAGTTTTACCCTTACTTTTTGTATCTTTGGTAGGGTGGGATTTTAAGCAAGCATTAAAAATAAAATTGAATCATACCATTATGCAAGCAACCATACAATTAAAAACCATTACCAGAAATAGAGATGTTTATCCTGCAGATGTATTCATTGAGCAGCAGGATAGTGAACCTGCACATCCAAGACTCGGGTTTGCCAGGGCATTTTTACAACACATATTATCTGATCATTATCCAGCCTTGCACGTAGGTGATCAATTTAAAGAAAATACCTTGCTTTTTACTTTTTCAATTCAACATATTCATATAACGGCCCATAATCCGTATGATGGAGAGAAAAGGATAATCGTAACAGGTGTGCTGCAGGATTAGATTTGGGGCGGAGTTGCGGCTGTTGTCATCGAAAAAGGAACCACTCCATTACAGAGTAGTTCCTATACAAATGGATGAAAACTTTTGAAATAAATGGTTGCGTAGGCCTTTATTTCAAGCTTCTTTAGGCATACACCAGCCTTTGATTCTGCAATTTGACTTTATGATGCAGGCGCAGCCCGCATTTATTGAGTACAATACTGCTATCAAAATTTCTTTTGCTTAATTCTGCTCTTAAAACTTCAAGATAAACTTTACGGATGGTATTTCTGCCCAGACACCTGACCTGCTTATTGAACCTTGCAACCAGCTCTTCATCTGGCAGCCTGGTAAACTCTGATTTAAATAATAGTGCCTGTTCTTGTAATAAAACTTCGTAATCCATTGCAATAAATTTTTATAGTTAAAAAATATTGCATCAAAGAAAATTGCTGTTTAAATCGTTGGACTTTTCAACTTTTTTGGTTTCTAAAACCCTCATCCTTTGACCACCGTAGCTTTTCTCGCTCGGTTGGCGTTAAAAATAACTGCTTAACTTCTTGATGCGGATACAAAAATAGGGCCTTTTAATTGCTGACCAAATAAATCTACTAAAATTGTAGACTAATAGAATTTATTTTTAACTAAATGATTGTAATTTAATTAATTATGTCGAAATATTTTTTCAATTATTGGCATAATTTTCTTTCGTGACTGATATTTGGCGCCTCATATAAGTCGCTTTGTGTAGTTTTTTTACTTAATCAAGGGACAACAAATAAAATGCTCATGGGGATATAGCTTCAGGTTTTAAAGCGGTATGGATATAAGGTTTTTAAATGGGAATAATTGTTGAAAATATATGTCTTGAATTACAAAACTCCCTACATTTGTTCCATGACAGACAATCATACATTTAGCGATAACCAGACAAGAAAAACCTGGACAAAGCAGCAGATTCTTTCCCTCTATAATAAACCGTTTTTGGAATTAGTATATGAAGCGGCTAGTGTTCACCGGGAACATCACGATCCAAATAAAGTGCAGATCAGTTCACTTATTTCTATAAAGACGGGCGGCTGTCCGGAGGACTGTGGCTATTGCCCACAGGCGGCCAGGTATCATACGGAAGTGAAGATTCATGAGCTATTACCTGTCCATCAGGTCAAGGCGCAGGCGCTGCGTGCAAAACAACATGGGATTTCCAGGGTGTGCCTGGGAGCTGCCTGGCGTAATGTAAAGGATGGGGAAGAATTTGACCAGGTACTGGAAATGGTTCGTACAGTGACCAAACTGGATATGGAGGTTTGTTGTACCCTTGGCATGCTCACCGAAAATCAGGCAAAGCGTTTGGAGGAAGCAGGTCTTTATGCCTATAACCACAATATAGACAGTTCAGAGGATTATTATAAGGAAGTTATTTCTACCAGAGGCTTTGAAGATCGTCTGGAAACTATTGATAATGTACGCAAGACTTCCATTACAGTGTGTTCAGGTGGCATTATTGGTATGGGCGAAACAATAGAGGACAGGTGCGATATGTTGCGTATACTGGCCAATATGTATCCCCAACCGGAGAGTGTACCGATTAATGCACTGGTGGCAGTGGAAGGCACGCCGCTGGAAGATCAAAAGCCCGTTTCCATTTTTGAAATGGTGCGTATGGTGGCCACTGCCAGAATCGTTATCCCTACGACCCAGGTCAGACTGTCTGCAGGCAGAACCAGTATGTCACAAGAAGGCCAGGCCCTTTGCTTTCTGGCGGGTGCCAATTCTATTTTTGCAGGCGATAAATTGCTGACAACCCCCAATCCGGATATCCATCAGGATAAACAATTATTTGATCAGTTAGGCATCGTGCCACAAGCACCTTTTGAAAAACATCCTCAAAGACCTGTTGTTGAGGCGAAGGATGCTGAGGTACATGCACTGGGAGAGCGTCCTAAGTGGAGTAGGCCCGGGCATAAAATTGAGCGCAATGAATTGGCCAAAGCTGCAGGAACGATCAACGGTTCTGATGAGGCCCTGGTAGAAACAAAATCTGAATAAGACTGTTAGATATCATTACGTTAAATAGAATCGGATTATTCAATACTTTGAATAGTCCGATTCTATTTGGTATTCACCTATTAACGGTTAAGCGGATCACCTATCTGGTTTTGTATTGCTTTTTGGTGAGGATATTTATTGGGTTAATTCTTTTCTGATGCGACTTAAAGACTGTGGGGTTATTTTTAAGTAGGAAGCAATATATTGTTGGGGAACTTGTTGCACTAATAATGGATAGCGCTTTATAAATTCCAGGTATCTGGTTTTGGCATGCCCAAAATGCAAAAAGTCATTATTCTTGATTTTACTTAGTAATGCCACCTCGGTAACAGTTTTGATGAAAATATAGAAGTTGGGGATCTCATTACTTAACTGCTCAATAATACTTTTATGAATGGTCATGAGTTCAGAAGCGACGACTGCCTGGAAGGCTTCAGTAGCAGGCTTCCCTGTATAATAACTCTCCAGGTCAACGAAAAACTGGTTTTCTGAAATAAAATGTTTCGTTATATCATTGCCCTCAGGATCCAGCGAATAAACCCGCAGAATCCCAGTTTCTACAAAGGCAATTTCATGCGCCACTTTTTGAAATTCCAGAAAATGATCATTGGCTTTGAGTTTATTATAGGTGAAATAGGAGGAGATGTAATCAATCTCATCTTTTGAAAGAATCCCGCCAAAACTTAATATTGATTTTAATTTTTCCAATTTTACCTGACTATTTATTTTGAATAACACTTTGGGCACAACTTATAATGGCTTCATTAACCGGTCGTGGCTGCCAATTTAATTCATTGATTGCTTTATAAATATAGGTCTTTCTTTTATTCCCAGATCCAGTAAAATGGGTTTGAGATTTTTCTCATATAACGAGAATATTCTCGTAGCACAGTTGGGCAGTTCCCTGGTGGAGATTTTCCTTCCTGGATATTGTTGTTTCAGGATTTTGGCTATTTGCGCAAAACTTAGATAGCCGGCAGAAGCGATGTACCTTTTACCAGCAGATTGGGGCATTTCCATGGCCAGTATAAGTAACTCGGCCACAGAGCGGACATCTATAATATCAAATCCGATTTTTGGGGTGGCAGGTAAACTGCCGTTTAGAATACTAATCACAATGTTAGCGGATGTGCCAAAGTCTTTTTCAAGGACAGGGCCTAATATCGCTCCAGGTAATACGGTTGTCAGCTCCAATCCAGTATTATTTTGCTCAAGGTATTCCCAGGCCGCTTTTTCTGCGATGGTTTTACTCCTCATATAAGGCGCCGTATCCTGTTTATTGGTTTCATCGGTCCAGTCCGCTTCATTAAATACGTTATTACGGTCTTTTTTTGACTTACCGTATATGACGGCGGCTAAGGAAGATACCATAACCACTCGTTTTACTTTTGCCTCACTGGCGGCTTTGAGGATATTTAATGTGCCGTTTTTGGCGGGCAGGATAAGCTCATTTTCATGTTTGGGTAGTATCCGTGGAAAAGGGGAGGCAATATGCTGGATAAAGTCCATATTTTGGACTAATTTTTTCCAGACCTTACTATCATCTAGGTCAGCTACCTCAATAGTCAGGTTGTGCACGTTGGGCGTGTGTTGTCCAATGATTTCCCGGATGGAATTAATCCTGTTTTTATCTCGCAAAGTTCCGGTAACGAGATAGCCCTTGTTTAGAAGCTGAATGGCGGTATGTGAACCTAAAAATCCAGTGATGCCTGTCAGTAATACTTTTGATTGTTCATTGTTTGCTGTTTATTTTTTATTGTTATACACAAAGAACTGGAAGTTGCAGGAGTTCACAATTACCATTTGGTAAGAAATGTAAGGTGGCGTTCTGTAGATTATCTGTGGATGTTTTGAGTGCTGTGTCTACCTGTAGTTGAAGCAGGGTGGCTGAGATAACATGTTGAAGGGAGGGGGGAAACTGGGGGTTAAACGGGAACGGACTATTCAATGGAGTTGAATAGTCCGTTTTGCTTGAGCATTGATCATTTGGGCATGTCAAAGGCACTTGACCAGTGATCAAAAAGTTATTGCATGATTAAATTATTATGCAGGCTTCGCTACCATGAGTAAAATGATGGCAAAGGCTAACAGAAATATAAAAATGCCAGTATAAATTCCTTTTTTATTTAGCCTTTGGTAAAGGGGGCTGTCTTTGCCTGCACTTTCAAGGGCGGCAATCTGCTTTTTGAGTAGCGGACTGTATATGGCAATGCCAGTGCCTGCCGCCAATGCATATAATATCAAAGAGCCCCAGAGCCAAAACGCTGTAAATGGATTTAAGTGCATATACCAACATAGGCCTAAACCGGTAAACAGACTAAGTATATAGGCCGGATTGGCCATATAGTCATCCAGCATCTTGATGCCATTTAAAGCAAAAGGCAGATATTTCTGGTTTTTATGCCCGATATAGAGCCATAAGGGATAGCTTAGATTGGCACCCAAGGCCATAATTGCCATCAGGATATGTACAGATTTTAGGATTGCATAAATGGTAATCATTGTCTATTGTATATTTTAAACCAGGTTATTACTGGGCCAATTAAGCTCGATTGTTCAGCAACTTGCTGTTTGTGCTGCCACTATAAAACAAAGGTCAATAGATCCTGAAAATTAGCCAAACCACTCGCCTAAACGCTCGCCGAATCATTTACCGAAACTGGCTATCTTTTGGTAAATCGAGTTATAACATTTTAATGACAGTAGGTTTTGGGCGATCTCATTTACCTTTAAGGTCCTTTTTTAAAGGCTTTGTTTAAAATCAAAATAAAAAAATCAATAATTATGCATAGTATTCAAATTGGCGATTCAGCATTAAAGGTGATGCCCATTAATCTGGGTGGCAATGTATTTGGCTGGACGCTGAGTGAGCAGGAATCCTTTAAAATTTTGGATGGCTTTGTGGAAAGGGGCTTTAATTTTATTGATACAGCAGATGTGTATTCTGTATGGGGTGGCCCTAATAACAAAGGCGGAGAATCTGAAACGATCATTGGTAAATGGATCCGAGCCAGAGGCAACAGGGATAAAATTGTGATTGCCACAAAAGTTGGTTGGGATTTTAAAGATGGCAGGAAGGGATTAAAGGCAGATTATATCCGTAGGGCAGCTGAGGATTCCCTTAAAAGATTACAGGTGGACGCCATTGACCTGTATTATAACCATATTGATACAGGGGAAGTGCCGCTAGAAGAAACGCTGGGGGCTTTTAAACAGTTAATTGACGCTGGCAAAGTGCGTTATATAGCGGCCTCAAATGTGCCTGCAGATAGATTGAAAGCTTCATTGGAACTGGCTAAAACAGGAAGCTACCCTGCTTATCAGGCGTTGCAACCGCATTATAACCTGGTGGAACGGGCAGGATATGATAGCGACCTGCAGCAAATAGCTGCTCATTACAACCTAACGGTTTTTCCTTACTGGTCACTGGCTGGTGGTTTTCTGACGGGCAAATACCACACCATATCAGATCTGGAACAAAGTATCCGGGGATTACATGTAAAAAAATATCTGACACCTGAGGGATTAATGATTGTAGATGTTTTGCAGCAGCTGGCAGATAAATATCAAACGACGCCTGCGGCTGTAGCCATGGCCTGGCTACTATTCACCCCCATGGTTGGTGCGCCCTTGTCCAGTGCCACCAAAGAGGCGCATCTGGATATACTTGCCTCTGTGCCGGATCTGGCCGCAAGGATTGAACAAGAAGATATTGATCGGTTAACGGAACTGTCAGGTAAAATGACCTACAATAATGAGAAGTAGGTAGTATTATTACAGTGGGACCAGATTTAGATTAGCGATAGGATTACAGAAAGTAAGGATAGGTAATCTGAAGCGATTAGGTCAAAACCGAATCTATAATTTCCAATACCTACTGTTATACAATAAATAAAAACGCTGTCTGTATTGTAATACAGACAGCGTTTTTATTTATATGATGTTGCTTAACGATGGTTAAGTCATATTTATTAATGCCCTGGTTACTGACCTTGGGCCAGGCTGTATACTTTCTGGCCGTTGATTTCAAGGAGGGTTTCCACAGAAGTTATCTGAAACTCGTTCGCAAGCTTTGTATAAAGGTCAATAATCGTCTGCTGAGTAACCGCCTGACCTTCAGTCGCTTCAAAACGCAGCGTATAATTATCCACCAGTACGGTAAATTTGCTGCCTTCCGGCCAAACCTGCGTACCACGGTTACTGATATTAATCAATGGCAGGTCTGCTGTACTGTATTTTTGAGCCAATGCAGCGATTTCACCTGGCTGAGCGGTGCTATCAATAAAGAAATCTACACCAGCCAGTGTTTTAGTGACGGGCTCTTTAGCATGTAGCAGCAGGTTTTCCTGTAATTGAGGCACTTCAATTTTAATGGGTTGGTCCGCAACGGCTGTTTTTGCGCCAGTTTTAGGTGTTTTACCAAAATGCGCAATGATTTTTTCTGCAAATGCTGTGGTGTTCAGCGCAGCGGTAGCCTTATCACCAAAATCTCCTGTATGGAATCCCTGTTCTAAGGTATATAAAAGTGCATTTTCTATTTTAGCAGCTGTGGCGTTAAGCCCCAGGTGTTGCAACATGGCAATACCACTTAGCAGAAGAGCGGTGGGGTTGGCTATATTTTTACCAGCTATGTCAGGTGCAGTACCATGAACGGCCTCAAAAATACAGATATTGTCTCCGATATTAGCACTTGGTGCAAAGCCCAGACCGCCTATCAGTCCTGCACAAAGGTCACTGACGATATCACCTTGCAGATTGGTTAGTACCAGTACATCAAAAGACTCGGGTCGTGTAACCATTTTCATGCAAAGGTCATCTACGATGATGTCATCTACTGTCAGCTCAGGGTATTGCTGTGCGATCTTATGAAAGGTGTTTAAGAACATGCCGTCTGTGATCTTCATGATATTGGCTTTATGAACACAAGTCACACGACGCGCTTTTTTCTGGCGGGCCATTTCAAAAGCGTAGCGGATAACCTGTTCACTGCCAGGACGGGTAATAATACGACGGCTAATGGCCACATCCTCTGTTAACTGATGCTCGATTCCTCCATAAGTATCTTCAATATTTTCACGTACAACCGTTAAGTCAATTGGAATACCAGCTTTGCTAAATACGGTGTTTACGCCGTGCAAGGTCTGGAAGGTTCTTTTGTTTGCATAGGTGTTCCAGGTTTTTCTGGCAGTAACATTTATGCTTTTGACGCCTTTCCCTTTTGGGGTTTCCATAGGGCCTTTGAAAAGGATGCCCAATTGCTCTATGGTAGATTTAGCTTCCGGGGTCATTCCATTGCCAAATCCTTTATCAAATACCCATTTACCCATTTCAACAAACTGATAGTTTAATGGGGCACCGGCAGCCTTAAAAATGTGTAGAACCGCCTCCATAATCTCCGGACCGATTCCGTCACCTTTTGCTACAGCTATTTCAATCATGATGTATTAATTGTAATATTGTGATATATTTTAATAAGAAGCAGCAAAGTTACTTGAACTTGAAAGACTTTCATGTTAAAACGCAAACGTTTCTATTAGGATAAAAGCGGGTGTAAGTGTTAAAGGACTGCTATAATTCTATTATATCATGGACAATATACTATAATTTTGAGGCCAGAAAGCGCTAAAATCCACCAATTTAGTAGAAAATTGGCCGCTTTGTGTTTTGATCCCTAACCCGAAGATTTTAAGGCCAGGCATTATAATATGTATGACATATTTGACCCATTTCTTTGGGGTAGAAAATGTGTTTTTTGCTGTCTTCAGGTCGTTTCATTGTCTGAGTTGTTGTTATTTTTTTCAGATTAGAGAAATTAGGCCCGATTTTTTCAGATTTTTGTATCTTGAGCGAGAATTAAAAGCGTTCTATTGTTATTATATAGATCGCGCTCCAGTGAGTGAACCGTAAAGTGAGTGAACAAGTACCCGATGAACGAACAAGCAGCATCATTTATGGCCAAAGCGGCCGTGAAAGCTGGCGATATGAGCCATCGCCAGACCATCAATTTTAATATATCCAAATACAATGCGGCTGTACCCAGAGGCAAGACGCAATTTTATGATATTGAAAGCGCCCGTCAATTAGCCAAAAATGCCAAATGGCAGGCTGTGGAACATCTTGACGAGTCTTTACTTAATTTTGAAAAGCAGATTTCGTCCAGAGGCGCCAAAGTCTTGTGGGCAGAAGATACGGCCCAGGCCTTGGCTGCAATCGGAGAGATTTGCCAATTAAAAGAGTGTAAGACGGTCGTAAAGAGTAAAAGCATGGTGACAGAAGAGATCCATCTGAATGCTTTTTTACAGCAAAATGGTATCGAGAGCGTGGAGACGGACCTGGGAGAATATATCCAGCAACTTGACGGCGAACCGCCTTATCATATTGTGACGCCGGCCATGCATAAAAACAAAGAGCAGATTGCCCGGCTATTTACCGATAAACTGGGTGCGCCGGCAAATATGCCTCCTGAGCAACTCACTATTTTTGCCCGTCATCAATTGCGAGACAAGTTTACCCAAGCTGAGGTGGGCATTACGGGGGCTAATTTTATAATTGCTGACATCGGGGAATCGCTATTACTGAAAATGAAGGCAATGCAAGACTTACCACCGCTTTCCCTAAAACCCATATTGTTGTTGTGGGCATCGAAAAGGTGATTCCGACTTTGCAGGATTTGTCCTTGTTTTGGCCTATGCTCTCCACCTTTGGTACGGGGCAGAAGGTAACCTCCTATAATACATTGATCACGGGGCCAAAACAAGCAAATGAGACAGACGGCCCCGAGGAAATGTATGTGATTTTGCTGGATAATGGCCGAACCAATATGCTTAAAAAGCCCGAATCCAGACAGGCGCTATATTGTATCAGATGCGGTGCCTGCCTGAATGCCTGTCCGATTTATAAAAATATTGGTGGCCATGCCTATGAGACTACTTATAGCGGGCCAATTGGTTCAGTTATTACGCCCCATTTAAAAGGCATGAAAGAATATAACCACTTGAGTTATGCTTCTTCACTTTGTGGCAATTGTACCGAAGTCTGTCCGGTTAGAATCGATATTCACGAACTACTGTTGATCAATCGTCATGAAGCAGTTAAGGAAGGAGATAATACTATGGCCGAGAAAATGGCCTGGAAGGCCTGGAAGACAGTAAGCCTGCATCGCCGTTTAATGAATTTAGGAAATGGGCAACTAAAAAATAAAATGGTTAACCGGATTTTTACGGACTGGACTGAATACAGAGGAGCGCTGAATTTTAGTCAAAAGACTTTCAATGAATCCTGGAAACAGCAGCAGAGGATGAAGGGTAAATCGGAAGCAACCTCAACAAAATAAAAAAAAGAATTAGTATTTAACAACTTATATAGTATAAAATTGTAAAACTTATTAAATCTTATCATTAAATCCAACTAAAGAATCCAACTAAATTTCTCCATAACTCCATATTTTTAAATTAATGAAAAACAAAGCGTTTTCCTGGTCAGATGAGTGCGAACCACATAAGCTTCGGACCAAAGAAATTATCCAAAAACACCCTGGGATCAGAAACTTTATCGGACGCAACAGAGTTACCTTTATTATTATTTTGTTTTGTGTCGCCTTGCAGACCATGTTGGCTTATTGGCTGAAAGATGTGGCCTGGTACTGGATGCTGCTGGCAGCTTATTGCATTGGCGCTTTTATAGATCATACCTTATTTGTATGTGTACATGAGTGTTCACACAATCTGATCTTTAAAAACAGGGCCCTGAATACCATGGCCAGTCTGATTGCGAACTTACCCTTGGTATTTGCCAGCTCTATCTCCTTTAAAAAATACCATCTGAAACATCACGCTTTCCAGGGAATTGTAAACCTCGACGCAGATATGCCAGGAGAGTGGGAGGCTAAACTTGTCGGTAACTCTACCATCGGCAAGGGACTCTGGCTTTTGTTTTATCCCATCGTCCAGGCCACGAGGCTTGCCAGAATGAGTAAAGAAATAAAAGCCCTTGATGGCATGACGATTTTAAACTGGTTGATCCAGATTGCTTACGTAGCCACCTTGGTCTATTTTTGGGGATGGATGGCGATCTTATACCAGTTAGTCAGTTTCTTTTTCTCGGTAGGACTTCATCCGCTTGGAGCTCGCTGGGTCCAAGAGCATTTTCTGACCCATGGCAAACAGGAAACCAAAAGCTATTACGGTCCGTTGAACGTTGTTAACCTAAATGTAGGTTATCATAATGAACATCATGATTTTCCATCTGTTCCCTGGAATCAGTTGCCTAAATTACATCAGGAAGCCCCGGAATATTATGAAAATTTAGGATCTCATAAATCCTACACCAAATTACTATTGAAATTCTTATTTGATCCCAGTCTATCGGTTTATTCCAGAATGGCCAGGGATAAAAGAGGTAAAACCAAATAAGAAGGCAGTTTATTTGTTAAGCAGCCGTTGCAGATCTTTCCTATAAGATCTGCAACGGCTACTTTTTTTATGCATTATTAATAACACCCGGTAAGGTGCAGCGCTTGATTATTGCCATTCAAAGCTAAATTCCCGTGAATTGGTTTGATGGTCTAATGTCTTTGCGTTAAATTTGCACATCCATAATCAATAAATATATTGCAATGTCAGTATTAGTAAATAAGGACTCAAAAGTAATTGTACAAGGCTTTACAGGTACAGAAGGCACATTCCATGCGACACAGATGCTGGAATATGGCACGCAGGTCGTAGGCGGCGTTACCCCGGGAAAAGGTGGCCAAACCCACCTGGATCGTCCGGTTTTTAATACGGTAGCTGATGCGGTTAAAGCGACTGGAGCTGACGTAAGTATCATATTTGTACCGCCGGCTTTTGCAGCGGATGCTATTTTTGAGGCGGCTAATGCAGGCATTGAACTCATCGTTTGTATAACGGAAGGCATTCCCGTTCAGGATATGGTTAAAGTTAAAAGTTTTCTGGAAGGCAAAACTGCAAGACTGATCGGACCCAATTGTCCTGGCGTTATAACAGCGGAACAAGCGAAAGTAGGCATTATGCCCGGCTTTATTTTTAAGGCAGGTAAGGTAGGTATCGTATCCAAATCAGGTACGCTGACCTATGAGGCTGCAGATCAGGTTGTAAAAGCAGGTCTTGGTATCTCTACTGCCATTGGTATTGGTGGAGACCCAATTATCGGCACCACAACTAAAGAGGCTGTTGAACTCTTAATGAATGATGATCAAACAGATGCGATTATCATGATAGGTGAAATTGGCGGATCTATGGAAGCAGATGCTGCTAAGTGGATCAATCAGAATAATAGAAAACCAGTGGTGGGCTTTATTGCCGGTCAAACGGCACCGGCAGGTCGTAGAATGGGCCATGCAGGGGCTATTATTGGTGGTGCAGATGATACAGCTGCCGCCAAAATGAAGATCCTGGCAGAAAATGGCGTAACGGTTGTGGATAGCCCTGCAGATATCGGAAAAACGCTGGCCGCGCTATTAAATAAATCTAAATAATGATTATCAAATAGATAGATATTATAACTTTATAAACGCACCTGAAAAGGTGCGTTTATTGATTTAAGCAACTGCTAAATCGAAACGCTTTTGAAATCTTTATTTTGAGAATGTCCTTAGGAATAGCTACCTTTGCACCCTTAAATTTAATTTTTTAACAAAAACAAATTCAGGGTAATGAACAATTACGAATTGATGGTGATTTTAACCCCTGTGCTTTCTGAGGATGAATTCAAAGCTGCTCAGAAAAAATACACTGATTTTCTTACTGAAAATGGTGGTACTGTAACGCACAGCAATCCCTGGGGTCTTAAATCACTGGCGTATCCCATCCAGAAAAAAACAACTGCCCTTTACTGGGTTCTGGAGTACAGTGCGCCATCCGACTTCAATGAGAAGCTTAAAATCCAATTTTTACGTGACGACCAGGTACTGCGTCACATGATCACTAGTCTCGACAAATACGCCGTTGAGTACAATGCGAAAAAGAGAAGTGGCGTACCAACCGGTAACGAAAAAGCAGCAGAAGCATAAGTTATGGCAAAATCAAACGAAATCAAGTATCTTACTGCGATCAAGCAGGAGAAGACCAAAAAGAAATTCTGCCGTTTCAAAAAATACGGTATTCGCTACATCGATTATAAAGATGTTGAATTTCTGAAAAAATTCATCAATGAACAGGGTAAATTGCTGCCACGTCGTCTGACTGGTAACAGCCTGAAATATCAGCGCAAAGTATCTGATGCTGTTAAAAAAGCACGTCAGATGGCTTTACTGCCTTATGTTACGGATCTGTTCAAATAATATTCAATTTAGTCACCTTCCCTAACTCCTTTTAAAGGAAGACAGTTTCCAAACTGGGTTATGGAACTAAACACAAAGCAAAATGCAAGTTATTTTAATCAAGGATGTTGATAATCTGGGTGCACCGGATGAGTTGGTTACCGTTAAAAACGGTTATGCTCGTAACTATCTGATTCCTCAGAAGTTTGCAGTAGAAGCTAGCTCTTCTAACTTAAAACAGCTCAATGAGCGTTTAAAAGTTAAATCCAAGAAAGCAGCAGCAATGCTGGCTGAACTCAACAAGGTTATCGAAGTATTACAGGCTGAACCAGTATTGAAACTGGGCGCTAAAACAGGTACTTCTGGTAAAATCTTTGGTAGTGTCACAACTTTACAGATTGCCCGCGCTATCCGTGAGCAAAAAGGTTATGATATTGACCGTAAGCACATCACTATCGCTGAAGAAGTTAAAGAACTGGGAACCTACAAAGCCAATATTGACTTTGGTAATGGCAATGCCACAGAGGTTAGCTTCGAGGTAGTGGGTGAATAATCCCATCGCATATTTTTTTTTTGCCCGCTCTGAGTTTTCAGGGTGGGTTTTTTATTTAAAGGACTTTAACGAAGTTTTCGTTTAAAATTGCCGATTGCACAAATGTTTTTCCCGATTGCGTAAATGCTTTGAGCGAGGCCTGTGTAATTTTGCACCCTCAAATCAATCATTTCTATACGTTAAACAAAATTGATGAAAAAGCTCTTATTAATACTAGTGATGTCTTGTCTGGGTATATATGCAATGGCCCATGGCAGAGAAGGTGATGATGACGATGACGCGAAAAAAGGTACTATTGAGGGAGTCGTCTTGACCAGTGACGGAGCCAAGGCAGCAGGCGTTTCTGTTTCAATTGAAAATACGAATCTCCATACTTTAGCCGATGATGCAGGAGAATTCAGCTTTAAAGTACTGGCCGGTACTTATTCGGTAGTTGCTACCTATGTTGGATATACACCTGTCAGAGGGGAAGTTACTGTTGAAAAGAATAAGACGGCACATATAACCTTACATCTGAATTTGACACAAAATGAACTAAAAGATGTAATTGTATATGCGAAACGTAATTCTTATAAAATCAATCATAGCTCAGCTACACTTCGTTTAGATGAGCCGCTGCTGGAAGTTCCACAAAATATTCAGGAAATCAGCTCTGTTGCACTTGCTGATCAGGGAATTACGCAATTTGATCAGGGAGCCATCAGAAACGTAAGTGGTGCGACCAAACTGGAGCACTGGGCCGATTACACCAGAATCAATATGCGTGGATCCAGAGCTTCTGAATTCAGAAACGGTATGAATGTGACTTCCACCTGGGGGCCTTTAACGGCTGATATGGCTGTCGTCGATCGGATTGAATTTGTAAAAGGACCAGCCGGCTTTATGATGAGCAATGGTGAACCCAGCGGGATTTTTAATATCGTAACCAAAAAACCGACCGGTGTTACAAAAGGGGAAGCTTCCATTATGCTGGGAAGTTATGATTTTTACAGAGGAGCGATCGATCTGGATGGCAAACTGGATAAAAACAATAAATTGCAGTACCGCTTCAATATAATGGGACAGTCTTCTGGTTCATTCCAGAAATATGGATACAATGACCGTATTACCGTTTCTCCTGTCATTAAATATTTAGTGGACGATAAAACAGATATTACCCTTGAATATTTGTATCAATACGCCAGGATGCAGGATGGGGGAGCTGCATATGTGTATTCTCCAAAAGGCTATGCAGATTTGCCTGTTGATTTTACAACAGCATTTGCGGGTATTAAACCCAATATCTTCAATGATAATAATGTGACCTTGTATTTGCATCACCAGTTCAACCCTAACTGGAAATTGACTGTACAAGGATCTTATATGAATATGAATAAGACGGCATCTGATCTTTGGCCCAGCTCTTTGGATGCTGATGGCAATATGATCAGGGCCATTGCCTTAAGTGATGCGATTATTCGTCAAAAATTTGGCCAGGCCTTTTTAAATGGAAAAGCCCAGACGGGAGGCATACAGCACAGGTTTTTAATTGGTCTGGATATGGGGGATAAAGATAATTATTATGACTGGGGACAAAATCAAGAGCTGGACACTGAAAAAGACCCCTTCAATATCTATAATCCAGGTAATAATACACCGATTAACGGATTACCTGTTTTTGACCGTTCCATCGATTTAATGCAAAGAGCAGCAGCTGCCGGAACCTATACCAGCCAGTCTTATACGGGACTTTACTTGCAGGATGAATTAGGCTTCTTTGATAATGCCCTGCGGCTGACACTTGCCGGTCGTTATACCTATGTAACCCAAAATGATTATGGGACTTCTTATAATGCCAAAAAAGTGACACCAAGAGTGGGACTTAGTTATTCCTTTGATCCAAATACCTCTGTCTATGCATTATATGATCAGTCCTTTATGCCACAATCAGGTTTGCTTAGAGGGAATAAATCTCCTAAACCCTTGACTGGTAACAATATAGAATTTGGGGTTAAAAGGGATTGGTTTGGAGGCCGTTGGAATACAACGCTTTCTGCCTATAGAATCATTAAAAACGGAGCGTTGGTAACAGATCCGGACACCAGTGGCGGTAATCAGGACCTGAAATATTCTTTGCAGATCGGCCAGACCAGAACCCAGGGAATTGAACTGGATATTCATGGAGAAATCGTAAAAGGCCTGAATGTTATTTTGAACTATGCTTATACCGATTCCAAAGTGACCAAAGATATTGATCCTGCAAATGTGGGTCAGAAAGTGACCGGGTTTTCTAAACATGTGTCTAATGGCTGGTTAACCTATACACTTAGTGGTGGTGCCTTACAGGGCTTTGGCGTATCGGCTGGTTATACATTTTTGGGAGATCGTTCAACCTGGAGCTGGGCTTCTGCCAACCAGAAGGGCTTGCCCGATTATTTCAGGATGGACGGCGGGCTCTTCTGGAAAGGAGAGAAGATGACCGTTAATCTGAATGTAAATAATTTACTGAACAGATATCTGTATTCTGGTGCGCCTTATGCCAACTTCTATTACTATCAGGCAGAAGCTCCCAGAAATTTTAAACTAGGTATTTCCTATCGTTTTTAGGTTAGAATAAAGAAAATGTAATATATTAGAAGATTAAATAACCTGTAATGCCGATCAATAAGAAATCGAAGATCAATAACATCATCACCTGGCTACATTTGTGGCTGGGTTTGGTGTCTGGTATCATCGTGGTGATTGTCAGCATTACAGGTTGTTTGTTTGTCTTCCAGGAAGAAATTTCCAGCATTACAAGGCATGATGTATTATATGTCAATCCGCCCGCAAATCATCAGCAGGTCTTACCGCTCAGTACCTTACAGGCAAAGGCAGCGAAAGCCCTGGGTAGTGACGCACCGTTAACCTTTACAACGACTTATACCAGCCCCGAAAGAAGCTGGGAATTTATGAGTTATGTGCCCGGTGATCCTGACGCGCTGACCTATGGTGGGACGATGAAGGTGTATAAATCCGTTTTCCTGAATCCTTACACAGGTGCCATAACAGGTGAAGTCAATTATAAAAAAGACTTCTTTATGATTGTAAAAGGCATTCACTGGAGTCTTTATCTAAATGATGCCATTGGTCAACGAATTGTCGGTTGGTCTACTTTTATATTTGTGATTTTACTTATTACGGGTCTTATCATGTGGTGGCCTAAAAAGTGGAACAAAAAAAATAGAGACAATAGTTTTAAAGTTCGCTGGAAGGCGAAATTTAAAAGACTGAACTATGACCTGCACAATGTATTGGGTTTTTATACTTTTATCATCGCACTGATTTTAGGACTTACGGGCCTGGTCTGGGCCTTTCAGTGGTTTAATAAGGCCGTATACGCAACCGCTACTTTAAGCACAAAACCCATCACCTATCCCACTTTTAATTCAGATACGACGGCAGTAGTGGCGTTGACAAGTCCGGTTGATTATGCATTTCAGCAAATTAAGCAAGTCTATCCCGAGGCTAAACGTTATGCGACCAGTACAGTTGCCGGGAAATCGGCGGCGATCGGTTTCTCTGCCTATGGTCATGAAGGGACTTATTATGATGCCAATACCCTGTATTTTGATCAGGGAACAGGCAAAAGGCTAGGGGATGTGCTGTTTAAAAAACAGAATTTAGGGGCCAAGATTATCGCCATGAATTATGATATTCATGTAGGGGCGATTGGTGGCCTGGCAGGAAAGATTATTGCTTTTTTGGTGAGTCTTGTTTGCGCCTCTCTTCCCATAACCGGATTTTATATCTGGTGGGGTAAGAAAAGAAAGCAAAAGAAAAAATACAAAAAACAGCTTAAAACCTGGAATAGATACCAGGCACAAAAAAATGGCGTTTTGCAGCCATCTAACACACCAGCGTTCGGGGAAAAGCCTGAACTACTGGAGCAATAAAAATATTGCCTTAAGTAAGTAAGTAAGTAAGTAAGTAAGTAAGTAAGTAGGTAAGTAACTGATTGTTATTTTAACCATACCATTGAATCATTTTTCTATCCAGCATAATAGGTAGCCAGTCCATCAATTGGTTCTTTCATGACGGTGCCAAGTTCAAGTTCATAATTGTTACAGAGCTCCTGCAGGACATCTTTATAGGCATAGGCTATACTGCCCACAAAGTGCAAAGGAGAAGTCCAGGCTTCTGTAAATTTGTAAATATGCTGGTTAATAAAATCATTAAGGCCGTCTTCTAGGATGTTTTCAACCATATAATGCCCTCTGTTTTCCGATAAAAATCTGGAAAATCCAGCCAAGTACTTATTGGGGCGCTCTCCCCGGTAGACTGCCTGGATAATAACATCTCTGTCAGTCTCATAATTTAGTTTGTAACGGTGTAGCAGCTCGTCATCAAATGTATTATACAGATAATATTGAATGACTTTTTTGCCTAGATAGGTACCACTGCCCTCGTCGCCTAGAATAAAGCCCAGGCCATTTTGTAATTTTTGGATGTCCTTACCATTATAATAGGCGCAACCACTACCAGTGCCCAAAATAGATATAATGCCAGCCTGGGAGCCGCAGGTGGCGTGCGCTGCACCTACCAGATCCGTGGCAATTGTGCAGGCGGCATCAGGGAAAGATTGCTTTAGAATACCCGCCATCATTTTTTTGTAGTTACTATCTGCCAGCCCCGTTCCATAAAAATGGACTTCATTTATGCTGATATTGTTTATTTTAGATATTACATTATTTTGTAAAATTATTTGAATCTCCTCTTTACTGTTAAAATAAGGACTTAATCCTTCAGTGGAAAATTTTCGGGGATGGCCGTTTTCCAGGAGTAGCCAGCTACATTTTGAGCTTCCATTATCTGCAATAAGTTTGACAGCCATATAATAGGATTTTGTAAATACGTTTGTAATTCTAAGTTAATGATATTTTGAGCGTTTTACAGATTATTTGAATGTTAATTTTCTAAATAATTTTTAGAACTTATTGTCATCAAAAAATAGGAACTTCGCACGGCAATAAAATTAGAAGTGAATCCATGAAAAAAACGAACCTTAAACTCTGGTTGCCCTTCCTGTTATCTATTATGATTGTACTGGGAATGGTAATCGGCTATAAATTAAGAAAAGATACCATAGGTCCGGATAGTTTTATTGCAAACCCTCATAATACTGCGATAGGTGAAGTTGTTCGTATTATTGATAAAATGTATGTGAAAGGTACTGATAAAGATAGTCTTGAAATGAAAGCCATTAATGCGCTTTTGAGCCAGCTCGATCCCTTTTCCATATATATCAGTGCACAACAGTTAAAAGAGATCAATGATAAGGTTAGAGGTAGTTTTGTGGGTATCGGTATTGGATTTGAGGTGATTCAGGATACAGTAGCCATTACGAATGTGGTTACAGGAAGCCCTGCAGATAAGGCGGGTGTAAAAATAGGAGACCAGTTTTTACGTTTTAATGATACAATTCAGATGTCCGGACCTGGGCGTTCTGATTTAGGGGTGGTGAATATATTGGAAAAAGTAGTGGGTAAAAGCTTTAAAGTATTAATTAAACGTAATCATAAAGAATTTACGACTACCTTACATAAGGCGATGATTCCTATTTTCTCGGTGGATGCAGCTTATATGCTGGATCCAAAGACAGGATATGTGAAACTTAATCAGTTTTCTGAAACAACATATAGAGAATTTATGCTGGCCTTGGAAAAGCTGAAAAAGGCAGGCATGCAGCAATTGTTGATTGACCTGAGAGGCAATAGTGGTGGGGTTCTGACTGCAGCAACTGAAATTGCCAATGAGTTTTTAGCAGATCAGCAATTAATTGTATATACCGATGGTGATAAGGTTGGTAAAAAGGAGTATCGGTGTAAAAGGGATGGTTTGTATAAGGATTTAAAACTGGCAGTCCTGGTGGACGAAACGACTGCTTCAGCCAGCGAAGTGCTGGCCGGAGCCCTGCAGGATTGGGACCGGGCGACCATTATTGGCAGAAGGACCTTTGGTAAGGGACTGGTACAAGATCAGTTTAATTTGACCAATGGTGGTGCGATGCGGCTTACAGTGGCCAAATATTTTACACCGCTTGGCAGAAATATCCAAAAGCCCTATGATGAAAATACTGTTGAATATCAAAGAGAACTGACCAAAAGAGTTCACAGCGGACAAACAGTACTTGGAGATACATCTTCTCCTACCGGAAAGGCATATAAAACACCAAAAGGCAATACGGTTTATGGTGGCGGCGGTATAACACCTGATGACCTGGTCGCTTACGATACGACAAAATTGCCCCCTAGTGCACTGGATCTATTCCTAAAAGGGACTTTAACCCGGTTTACCTTCTTGTATTATATGCACAACAGGGCGCCACTAGATAGTTTGACCAGTTCCAATGCATTATTTGATTATTCTTTACCTAAAAATGAAATCTGGGATGAATTGAGCGAATTTGCCTTAACAGATTCCATCCATATGGATTCAATTCAACCTGTTGCCAAGGAAAATATATTGGAAAAATTCAAGGCTTTTTTAGCCAAGGATATGTTTGGTCCACAGGGTTACTTTGAGATCAATAATCATTATGATAATATTGTCACAAAAGGGCTTCAGGTAATAAATCAGGCCAAATAGTAGGCTAGTTGCAAATCAGTGAGATACCTTAAATATTTTTGCTGGTTTTTTGGAAAATGATTTGGAAGTTTCTTTTTATTTCTTATTTTTGCACTCCTTTATAGGACGGCTGCGTAGCTCAACTGAATAGAGCATCTGACTACGGATCAGAAGGTTTCAGGTTTGAATCCTGACGCGGTCACTCTTCAAAGCCTTGATTGGTAAGACTTTCAAGGCTTTTTTCTTTTTCTACTTTCCTGGTATTTCGCTTGACAGTCACAAAAACAGTCACAAAAAAGCGAAGTAGAATGAAATTATTGCCAAACAATTGCCGCATAGGCAAAATGTCTGTTGTTCCAAAAAATTGGAAGACAACAAAGGGGAAAATTGCCAAGTCGAATTTAAAATCAGAATGGTATATTGTATATAGGTTTTATGATGATAATACTGGCAAGGTCAGACAGATCAAAAAAGAAGTATGAATGATCTGGAGTCTCTCTCTGAACGAATAACGGCAACAAAATACCTTTTAGCCAATGAACTTGAACTTCTTGAATCTGGTTATAATCCTATCACTAATCAGCAGTTTATTGAAGAGACCCTGAATCCTGATATTCCTACAGAGAATACACCATTTAATATGGCATTGGATTTGGCATTGAAATCTATCGATGTTGAAAAGCATACAAAAGAGGACCTGACTTCTGTATCTGGATTTATTAAAGCGGAAATTAAAGAGCAAGCGGATTCAGGCAATAATGATTCATTGTTTTTAGAGATGGTTAACCCTGTTTGTGGGACCGTAGAAAATACATTGGATTATATTGAATCCAAAATTATTGAAGCAAATCTCCCTCATAACATTTTTAAAACAATCGAAAAGACGAAAAAGGGAAATAACCAAACAGGGCTAAATGCGGAAATAGCGGCAATGGTTCATATGTTTCAAAATAAAGGGTATTTCAAATCCGGATTTACCTTCAAAGATCTTTTCAGAAGCTTTGGTCAATATACCAACAACCAAGCGGGTAAAGATTATGATTTTGTTTTTTTATATGGAATACAACTTTAAGAAGGTTCTCAACCTTATTAAAGCTATAGAAATAGAGGATTTTTCTGCAGGTTAAATGCTTCTAATTGTCAAGCCCTTTTTAATTTTTAAGATTTTTAGGACGAATGCCCTAATCCGCCTGTTTTTAAATTGCCATTCTGTCAAATTGCATGCAATTATTCACTAGCAAGAAAAAAGATCTATCAATCCATTGAAGAAATGCAAGCAGACGTTGATCTTTGGATAAATTTCTATAACAAAGAACGTACCCACAGCGGACGATATTGTTATGGAAAAACTCCAATGCAAACTTGGGAGGAAAAGCAAAGAATTGGCTAAATCCAAAGATCTGATTAATTTTTTCGGACAATCCGTTACCTTTAATGTGTCAGCTGAAGCGATCCTTGCTGAGGAGCAAACCGCCAGGAATACGCTGACCGATGGAAATGAAAAAGCGGCTGAAAAAACGGCCGCTTCTTCTCCAAATTCATTTTATCGCCAATGCCTTAAAAAAAAACTATCTTGTCAGATTAAGTATTGGCCATTACAATATATCCGCCTCAAACGCAGCAAATTGCGAATTTGTGATATTGAATGGCTAATAGGCGGCTTCAGCCTCTTATTTATATTTATATAAGTCTTTTATCGTTTTGATAGGCAAGAACATTTTTCCCGAAGTCGGCAGGAGAATAAATCCATACTTTTTATAGAAATTCTGTGCTTCGTCATCGATTGGATCAACAACAACAGCCAGTGTTCCAATCATTTCAGAAATGCCCAGGCAGCGCTCCAATGCTTCTAGCAAAAGCCTTTCACCCCATCGCTGACCTTTTAAGCTATTATCAATCGCCAGGCGTCCCAAAAGAGCGGTTGGCATGTCTTCATATCCCCATGGCAACTTTTTGGCAAGGTCTTCAGGGATATCTTGTCGCCTGATAGAACCGGAAGAAAGCGTGAAGTAGCCTTTTACAATATGATCCGTATCCTCGACTAGCACAAAACAGGTAGAAAGATTACGCTTTACGTCCTGGCTTGCCTGTTTATTAATATATGTATCCAAAAGAATTTTGCCGCAACTGAAATCTTTTCTGTTGTGCTTCTTTTGAAGATCTTCAATCTTAAGCCCCATTAGTTTCTTTGAATTTTTTGTAGTTTTTATAAGCTTTTTTCAAGGCTGCATTGGGTGCAGGAGGATTTATCATGGCATTCACGAATATCCTTTTATCCTCAATACTCTTTAATATTTGATTGTTATCGGCAACTATCTCTTTTGCTTCACGGCTGACACAGGAAATAATAAACTCAGATACACTCTTAAATCCCATAAGGGAGGAAGCATATTGAATTAGCTCTTTCTGGTCTTTGCTAATCCTGATATCTATTCTATCGTTTATCGCCACACTCATAATATTCCATTTTTAGATTATAATACAAATGTACGGTAAATAACCGTACTTTAGGTATAAATCTTTCGAAAAAATCATTTTGCCATAATTGTAATTATCATAAATAAATATAAATCAGCTGATTAGATAAATTTTAAATTCTAGTTCAAGCAAATATAAATGTAGCAATCAGTGAAATCCCAAGCCAAAAATTAATGGGATTAGTTTGATGTTTATAACCGGTTTTTGGAAAATTACAAATTACTAAATTATAACCGAGTGATTATCAGTAGAAAAAATCGTTTTTATGCTAAGTTTAATTTTTAAAGGATACAAAAGCACCGGAAACGGTATCATTTTATGCGGATTATATCTACGCAGAATATTTTCACAGCAATTTCGCGGCTAGCTAAAACATAGATGGTTATTGCATTGTAGATCCGTAAAAAAATATATTTTTACGGCTGGTATGAGTAGTAAACACAAGATCCCCCTTGACATTTTTAGTGATCCCAGCAGCCTTAACGTCTGCCTTAAGCACCTGGTTGATTCCTGCAATAGGAATAGCACGACCTGAACATTTAAGATCTTCAAATACAAATTTTTGGGGGCTCCAGTAATCAAGGTGTGTCTTTAATTTTCCAAGGACTCCTTTGCTGGTAGGAATGCACCGATCCTTGTTTCGCTTACTTTCTCGTACATGAAGCCTGGAGCGTTCAAAGTCAATATCACCAACTTCCAAGGCAGGAACTTCGCTGATACGTAAACCGCAGTCAAGCATTAAGGCGATTATTAAGGCATATACCTTGTTGTAATGAGCGACTGCAATAAGCAGGGCCTTGGCTTCCTTCATATTCAGCACGACTGGTAATTTTTTTGCATTTGGAAGCTTTGGCAATTTGAAATGCTCATAAGGAAGGTCATAAACTTTGCAAGCGGCACGCAGTGCATGGACGGTTAAAATAAAAAAAGTCTTGGAGACGTTCTTGGATTTTTTCTTTAGGTACAAATAATCGGTCACCTGATCAGCTTGTGACTGTATGCATCTTTATAAACTGATGCAAAAGGAACAAAAACTTAAATTTTTAACGGAGTTCGGGATTTATTTGAAAACTAGGAGAGAAAAGATATTGAAAGAAAAGAATCTCTTGCAGTTTTCTTATTCGTCAAATCTTGATAACAGCAAATTGGCTAAGATAGAAAAGGGAGAGGTTGATATTCAATTCAGCACATTGATTGAACTTGCAAAAGCTTATAAGCTTTCAGACAAAACTATATTGGGATTTAAATTCCCTACTGATGAGTAATTTAAAAGGATAACTGTGTGGCTGGCTTTCACTTACTCGTATACCAGTAATAAAGTTTGAAATCTAAGTGTGTGGAATGCTACAATAACAAGCAACTAATTGAGCTAGCAAAGAAGTGATCAAAGATCACTTGGTCAAACATTAATTTTAAATGAACTTCGTTACCACAACTAATTTCAAAATCCGCTGGCATGAATCGAAAACAGGCACTTAAGTTATTGGATTTAGGTACAGCCATGGGTATGATTTCTGGCCCTGCCCTCTGTAGCGGCCTTTTTAAAGTTAATAATGTCGGGGCCAGGTTGCCTGATTCCAAGGACGACTTATCAGGTACGCCAACTGCTTATCTGATGGCCTATTTCAAGTCAAGCAAACAGCAGCTTTTCTATGCTTTCAGTGAAAATTGCCTTTCATGGACTCCGCTAAATAAGGGTAACCCCGTTTTGGAGACTTCGGTCAATCTTCGAGATCCTTTTATTGGCAAGGCAAATGGTAAATTTCATTTAGTGCATACAAAAGGTTGGGATTTTCCAGTAATACATCATTATGAGTCAGATGATCTGTTAGATTGGGTAGGTGGACCGATTCAAGTGGTATCAGATGAAAAAAAGCGGGCCTGGGCTCCTGAGTGGTACTATGAAGAAAAAGAAGGCGTTTTTTATGTTTTTTGGGCAAGTATCCATAACGGACATAATACTATATTCTATCTTAAAACCAAAGACTGGAAAAATATTCGTCCAAACCAGTCTAAGATTTATTATGATCTAGGCATAGATGATATTGATTTTACGGTAACTAAAGTAAATAAGGGCCCTAAACCAGGTTATTACGCCTTCCATAAGCCTGGATCGCTTGAAGATAACTTTAGTGTAGCATGTATGTATTCTCCAACGATCAATCCGGAAGATCCCAATTTTAGTTTTGGCAATATTAAAACTCAATATACAGACATGCCGCAAGTCGTAAAACCAATTGAAGGACCAGAAATTATTCAGCTCAACCAAGAAGATAAATGGTATGTTTATGCAGATCCTTTCCATCAGCCCTTTGTCGCCTGGGAAACAACTGATTTTGAACGGTTTAATCCTATAAAGGTGCAACCGCCCCCGCAATCTAAGCATTGCTCCATTCTTGGCATCACCAGCTCCGAATTAGCTCAACTAAAAAAGCGCTACCCTGTGTAATAAAGGGAAGCGCCATATTTCTCCTGAGGATATTTCTTAAGCTCAAATCCCCACTGAATCGTAAATTAAAACCTTGTCCCAATATTTGGCACACTCGTCTCTAAAAACGTCATGGATGGGATCAACCTGATAGGCATCGTGATCTTGTTGACTTTGGAACGTGCACACCAGGCAATAATCATAACTGCTGTCGATTACTGGTCTGGAAGTGGAGGCCGGTTGGCCTATATGGAAGGTTGCAAGATCTTTAATCTGTCCAAGACTGGTCACTCCTTCGACAAAAGCGGCCTTATCCTGTTCGTTTAAGTCTTTTTTCAGCCAGAAATTAACGACATGTACAAATTTGCTCATAGTTGATAATAATATTTAATGTGTTTGATGAGATTTGGACTAAGTTAAATAAAAACGACTTATTTCTATTTATTTAATGCCTAAATAGGCGGATTTGCTTGTTTCTAAGCAAACTGGCGTTGAACCTTATGCACATTGTCCATATTTTGCCATCAAATTACCTAAATTTAACCTTTAAAATTACCCTTGTTCGTTTCGCTCATGAGTACAGTATATAATATTCACCAGGTATTTGCTCGATTTTTTAAAGATGAGCACTTAGAGCCTTATTTATTTGAGCTTTCCAGAATGCTGGAAGAGGGCCATATTTGCTTGGATCCCCAAAGCGCTGATCTGGATGGATTAAAAGAGGCTGGTTATGATGATTTGCCCGGGGTGGAAGCTATTGCTTCTTCTCCATTGGTTTCAGATGGGCGAGCGCATACCCCTTTTATTTTGCTGGGTGACCGCCTTTATATGCAGCGTTATTACTATTATGAATCCTTGATCTTGGACCGTATTCGCGGTTTTATTGATGCTGAAGGGGGCAAATTACAGCAACGGCTAACAGATCTTTTACGTCTGCAGCCTGATATAGCTGCTCTTTTTCCAGGAAGTGAATTGACCAATGGAAAGGTAGAGTGGCAATGGATGGCGGCTATAACAACAGTGCTGCATGATTTTTCTATTATTACAGGTGGGCCTGGGACGGGCAAAACAACTACAGTAGCAAAGGTCTTAAGCCTATTATTGCAGTTGAATCATAAATTACGCATCGCATTATGCGCACCGACTGGAAAAGCTGCTGCCCGCATGGCTGAATCTCTACGGGCTGCTGGCAAAAATAGCGCTCCTTTTATAAGGGAGGCCTTTGAAGGGCTGCAACCTGCTACAATCCATAGATTGCTGGGTACCATACACAGCAGCCCTGAGTTTAAGCATAACCGGTTGCAACCCCTAGACGTAGATGTTGTCATTGTTGATGAGGCCTCCATGATAGATGTGGCACTCATGGCCAAGCTCATGGACGCAGTAGGGGAAGAAACCAAACTGATTTTACTGGGGGATAAGGATCAACTGGCTTCTGTAGAGGCGGGTAGCCTTTTTGGCGATTTATGTAAGGCCTTGCCTACATTAAATGGCTTTAGCGAAAGATTTTTGCAGGAAATAGCCCCACTCTTACCCGCTGGATCTGTTTTGCACGAAGCCTCGGACGGCACTGACTCCCCTCATTTATTGTTTGAACATATCGTAGAACTTCAATTTAGTCACCGGTTTTCAGATGGCAAGGGCATTGGTAAATTCAGCAAAGCGATATTAAATAACCAACCGGAGCTTATACAGGAGTTTTTTGGTAATCAGGATGATCAGGTAAAAATTGACACGAAGTATGATACGGCTGTTTTTGACCATTTTGTTCGAGGTTATAAAGAATTTATTGAACAGCCGGATATTCTTTCAGCATTACAGAAATTAAACAATTTAAGGGTGCTTTGTGCAGTAAGAGAAGGCGCTTTTGGTGTTGATCAGGTGAACGCGCGCATTGAAAGATTACTTAGGCAAAAGGCAGGACTTAAGCCTTTCGAGCCATTTTATCAAAACCGCCCAATAATGGTCACTTCCAATAACAGCCAGTTAAATTTATTTAATGGAGATATTGGCATCATTCGCGAAGATGAACAGGGGGTTATGCGTGCCTGGTTTGAAGCGGCCGATGGTAGCCTAAAATCGGTGCTGCCTGGATTTGTCGGCAAAGTAGAGACTGCTTTTGCCATGACCATTCACAAAAGCCAAGGTTCAGAATTTAAAGATGTGTTGATTATGCTTCCACAAAACGAACAGGCCACTAAAATGATGACAAGAGAATTACTCTATACAGCTGTAACGAGAGCCCGATCTCAGGTTATTATTCAAGGCAGTGAAGCTGCTATATTAACAGCAGCTGCTGTGGGCATTCATAGAGGGTCTGGTGTGATAGGGAGACTTCGTGCAAACCCATAAAGACAGTTTTAAAGCAAATTAAAATAATTTATATAAATGGCTTTTCAGTTAAAGGCATCAAATTCATTAGAGGAACTGGCAAAGAGTCTGTATTTTGACCTGCATGAATATAACGGGAATGTTTTCAGACCCTATTATATCGTCACCCAAACTGACGGTATGAATAACTGGCTGGGAACCAAGCTGGCAGAGTGGCAGGGTATTGCAGCAGGTATTGCCTATTTGAAACCGAATGATCTTATATTCAAAATCTACTTGTTACTCGGTGGGACTGCCCAGACCATTATGAGTGGCGATAACCTGTGTTGGTTATTGTTTCATCTGATGGGAACCCCGGAATTTATGGCTAAGTTTCCCAAGGTGGCCAGCTATTATGTGTTAACTGAAGAAAAATCCCAAGATCAGATAGCTATAGATAATGCCCGGATAAAAAGATTAGGTCTTGCAAAAAAGGTGGCCGATTTATTTGATCAATACCAGATTTACCGCACCGATATGATCATGGCCTGGAATAAAGGCCAGCAGGGAGGCCAGGAATTGGAAGCCTGGCAGTTTTATTTATGGGAAAAGATTAATATAAAAGATCAAGATAATACGGGGCGGGGAAAAAGGGTCTTTGCGGACAAAAATGAGATAGCAGACTTTATTGAAAAAGCGATCCAGCAGAATCAAACGGAGGTTGCCAGATTGCTCGAAAAAATGCCGGCCGTCTTTATTTTCGGTATTAGCCTTTTGACGGAGTATCACTTACATATTTTTGATTTATTGGCTGGTAAAATGCAGATTTATTTTTACCTGTTAAACCCGGCTCCCGCTGATTATTGGTATGATGATCTAAGTGAGAAAAGACTTATTTTCCTGCGCAAGCTGGGCAAAGTTGCTTCGGATCAGACTGCCCAGGGCCATCCGTTACTACAAAGTATGGGTAAGGTGATTAAGGATACTTTTGGTATGTTATTTAAAAAGGATGAAATTCTAAATAGTTACGAAGCCCTTCCAGAGATTTTGCCGGAGGAGGACAGCCTCTTGCACAAGTTGCAGCTATCTATATATGAAAACAGAACGCCTGATAAGGAGACTCCTTTATTTGCTATAGAGGATATCAAAGATGGATCCTTATCGATTCATGCCTGCTATAGTCCTTTAAGAGAAGTGGAAAGTCTCTATAATTTTCTGGTTTATTTAATTGACCGGAAAAAGCAGTCATTGTCTGCCAGAGACATTGTGGTGATGGTAAGTGATATTGATCATTATGCGGCTTATATAAGGGCTGTATTTGATCATGCACCATATCGGTTTCCATATAAAATAGCCGATGAAAGGTTTACAGAATCCGATAGTATAAGTAGTGCGCTGGAAAGTTTGTTACTTTTAGAATCCAGCGCTTTTACAGCTGAGACGGTTTTAAGGCTACTGGACAGTTCCTATATTAGAAGTCATCTGGGCATCACCCGGCTGGAATTATTACGAGAGGTGTTGGAACAGGCGGGTATACGCTTCGGGATCGAGGGTAATTATACGGATGATTCAGTATATGTGAGCTGGAATTACGGCCTAAAGCGCATTATGTATGGTATTTGCATGATGAGCGATCAACAGGTCGGGGAAGGCCCGGAAGGTTTTTATCCCTTGAATTTAGTGGAAGGGAGTGATAGCGAACAAGTTATCCAGTTTGTGGCTTTTGTCCAGGATTTGATGGACATGCTGGAAAGGCGGGAACAAGACCGGACGCTCTCAGGCTGGGCAGATTTTGTAAAACAGCTATTGGAGAAGTTTATTCTCAAAGAAGAGCAGCAAGGGGATGAAGAGTTTGAATATCTGGCAGCCTTACTGGCAGATTACAATAGTTCCGAGGCTTTTTTTGGAGAAGCAATTAGTTTTGGTGTCTTTATGGAAAGTTTTGGGCAGCGACTGATAACAGCCTCCAGAAATAGCAATTTTGCCTCTGGTGGTGTGACTTTTTGCTCGCTGATTCCCATGCGCAGCATTCCTTTTAAAGTTGTGGCCCTACTGGGACTGGATTATGATAAATTTCCAAGAAAAGAACAGTCCCTTGGTTTTAACCTGATGGAAATTCAAAAAAGACCTGGTGATCGTAATGTAAAGGCCAATGACAAACATTTATTTTTAGAGACAATCTTATCCGCCAGAGATTATTTATATATCAGTTATATCGGCAGAAATATCAAGGATAACACAGATTTGCCCGCTTCCAGTCTGGTAGAAGAACTCATTGAGTATATTGTGGCCGAGTGCAGGGTAGAGAAACCTGCAGAAAAAAAAGAGATTAGAAAAGCAATAATCTTTAAGCACGCTTTGCATCATTTTAGCCCCATGCAATCAGGTGACGTGCCTCAATATCTTCATTTAGTGTCAGATACGGAAAATGAAATTCAGGATAAAGCAGCAACGGCAGACCTTGAAAGCGACACCACTGACTTGAATCTGGATAGATTTATCGGTTTTTTGATTAATCCCATAAAAGGATACTTGAATCAGGTGCTCGGTATTTATTACGGGCAGCGTACAGACGTATTAAAAGAAGAAGAAATTTTTGAATTAAATAATTTACAGCTTTATCAATATAAAGGCGAACTGATCGACTTAAATGAGGAGGAAGCCTGGGAGGATTACCGGGATAAAGGGGTAAAGACAGGTAAATTGCCTCTAAAAAACAGCAGTCGGGTAGCAATGATTGAACTGTTGGAGACCGTAAGTCCGGTAAGAGTGCTATTTGAGACACAAATTGCAGGGGCGGCAGTTCGTGAAGTGCATGTAAATTACAGCTGTGATGGCATCAGTATTAGCGGAAAACTGCGCTTATATGGGGACAAACTGATTTTATTGTCCTGGTCAAAAAAGGAAATGAAAACCCTGCTGCAAGGCTATATACAGTATTTAATGTTGCTGGTTAGTGATATACATGCAGAATTGGTTATAATTTCCAGTAAACAAAACCAGGTATTTTTGGCCCAGCCGCTCAATAAGCAGCGGGCCATTGAATCGTTAAATCAGCTTATTGAGCTATACCAGCGCGGGCAAAATGGCATCTTACCTTTTGTATTGGGCCTTGCGTTAAAAGGGACAAAAGACGGCCTTGATTTTAAAAAATGGTATAGTAAAATACAAAATAAAAATAATAAAGGTGCTTATACAGATCCTTATATCCAAAAAGCAGATGAATTGGGCGTTTTTTCTCCTGAGGCCTTAGAGAATTACATAGATATCCTAGAAATGCTGGAAAGCCCATTGAAAGAGTTGTTTCCAACTTTTAATATGGGGTCTTAATAAATGGCTCCTTTTTGTATTAATTTAAAGTTGAATAAGTAGAAGGTCAGAAAAATAAAAAAATGGCAGTAGAAATATTAAATTTTGATGCGAAAACGGTCCCCCTGAAAGGAACCAACTTAATAGAAGCGAGTGCGGGTACTGGCAAAACCTACTCCATCGCAATCCTTGTGTTAAGAATTTTGCTGGAAATCGATATTAAGGAGGATGGCAAAAATAGAAATATCTCCATTAAGGAAATCTTGATGGTCACCTTTACCAAGGCAGCAGTAGCAGAGCTGGAAACCCGTGTACGTAGCTTTATACGCATGGCCTATGGAGCGACGCAGGGAGAAAATTGTGAAGATGAGACGATAACTGCCATTATAGAAGCAGAAATTGCGCGCAGGGCTTTAAAGCATAAAGATGACCTGGTTGATCAACCAGAGGACGGGGAATCAATAGAGGAAGATGAACAATTAGCACTAGCAAATAATAAGGCTAAAAAGGAGGTGGAAGCGCGTTTATTCGAGGCATTGACATTCCTGGATGAAGCCTCCGTGCAGACCATTCACAGTTTTTGCCAACAGGTACTTCGCGAGTTTGCCTTTGAAACCAGACAATCCTTTTCGGTAGATCTGGTAACCGATATGTCGCAAGTAATTACGACACAGTTAAATCAGTTTTGGCGTTCCAATATAGCGGTCATGCCACTTGATTTTTTACAGTTGCTCGCAGGTAGGTTGAATAGGGCTGATTTAAGTAAAGTAATTGGTGATTATTTTTCAGGAAAGCCCATTTATAATTATGATCCCAATCAGTCTTATCCATTAGATGAAGCGTTTTTTGACGGCTGTAGGTCTTCCACACAGACTTTACAACAGGATATTGCGTCTCTGAACCAACAAATGCTGGATATGTGTGCAGACAGACAGACTTTGGAAATGTGGGTCAGCCGTGAGAAAAATGCTATTAAAACTTTTGGCCCATTAATAGATCAACCCACCGCTTTTTTAGAAACTTTTTGGACAAAATTTGAGAAGCCACCTCAGTATTTAGAGCGGGCATTCCCTGAATTACTAGAGATTGCGAACAAGTTAGCGCCACTCAGCGACGCATTAAATGAGGCACAAACACAGCTAATGCATCATATTTATGCAGCAGCTACCTCTATTATTGGCCCTTCTGTATCGGCCTATAAAGAAAAACACGGGCAATTATGTTTTGATGATCTAATTGAGCAGCTATATCAACGGCTGTGTTTGGAAGATAATCCGGCGCTTATTAATGCCATTCGAAAGAAATTTAAAGTGGTATTTATCGATGAGTTTCAGGATACCGATCGCAAGCAATATGAAATCTTTAATACTGCCTTTGGTAAGGACACCGTGGTGTTTTATATCGGAGATCCCAAACAAAGCATCTATGCATGGCGCAAAGCCGATATTGATACCTATCTAAAAGCCGGTGAGCATGTGGATCGTAAATATGGGATGCATGTTAATTACAGGTCAACGAATGATTTTATAGCCGCAATGAATGGCTTTTTTATGCCTACCGCTGATTTTGATACCTTTTATTATAAGGATAACCCTCAGGGCATTCATTACCATTTAGTAACCGCTCCAGCGGGGAACAAAAAAGGACGATTATTATGTGATAAGGACACTTTTCCTGTTATTACTATAACCGAACAGCCAAATATGGCGGAGGTAGAAAACGCCCTTGTGGCTCAGGTAGCGGCCATTTTAAGTGGAAAATACAGCATAGAGACGATCGTAAAAAATGCGGCTGGAGAAGAAGTTTATGAATCGAGGCCTGTCAGACCGAGTGATTTAGGAATTTTAGTCCGTAGAAACCGCGACATGATTCCACTTAAAAAGGCGTTATCCAGGTACGGGATTCCGTCCGTTGTAATCGGCAATGCGAAGATTTTGGAAACGGAGGAAGCGAAAGAAGTTTTGTATGTGTTGGACGCCATTTTGGAGCAATCCAGAAATGCCATCAACAAAGCCCTGTTAACCTCCATTACGGGAATGAGCATTCAGGATGTGTTAAATCAGGATGATGTTATTACCACCAGACGGTTTGGCGCGTATAAACTTGCCTGGGAGAAAAACGGGGTATATAAAGCACTATTTTCATTTATTGCTGATTATAAGGTGGAAAACTATTTGACAGATCCCAGAACCAGAAATGGAGAAAGGATCATATCTAACTTATATCAGCTTATTGAGTTACTCTACAAACAACAATCTAATAAGAAGTTATCACCTGTAGAATTAAAAGATTGGCTCAGTCGCAGTATTGAGGATCCCATTGCAGAAGGGGACGAGTATGAACAACGGGTAGAGAGTGATGATCAGTCGGTAACGATCATGACTGTGCATAAAAGCAAAGGACTGCAATTTAATATTGTTTTGACCCATGCCATGGACCTGATGACCCAAAATGGACATGAAAACTTTTTTGTTTTTAAAAATAAAGCGGGTGTGGATGAGGTAATCCCGGCTGATTTGTTAATTGGGGAAGACCTGGAGCAATATGATACACAAAGGATGCAGGAAAACAGAAGAATGCTTTATGTTATCCTGACTAGAGGGGTGTATGCCTGTTTTATTTATAGTTCCACTTATTCAAATAAAAAGCAGCATTGTGCATTCTATGCGTTTTTAAACGCATTTAAAGAAAATCTACCCGAAGGGATACGCTTTATGGAACCCTTAATTGTACCGGAAGGTTTTAGATATAAGCGAAAAGAAAAGGATATTCAAATCACATCAACACCAAAAAAGGATACAGTTTCGTTTGTTTTACTAGAAAATAACTGGCGTAAACTCAGCTATACCTATTTAGCGGCGGCACCATCCGTCCATAGTCCTTATGAATCCAGAAATCCTGGCAGTACCTATGATCAGTTTGTTTTTCAGGTCTTACGGCGAGGTAATATTACGGGTAATCTTTTACATGACGTTTTTGAACATATAAGTTTTGAACAATCCGGCGCGTGGTCAAAAGAAATTCAAAAAGCAGTGTCAAGATATGCACCGCATGATGCTGCTCTTTATGAGCCCATGCTGTTGGAGCTACTGGAACACACTTCTTTTGCTACCATAAAAACGGATAATGGACAATTTTCACTGAGTCAGACGAGTATGGATAAAAGATTAAATGAATTTGAATTTGATTTTCCGGTGCACTTGTTTAATAGAAGTGATTTAAGTACACTTATTGGTGATAAAGCGGTATTGCAAACAAATCATTCCCTGGGCTGGGAAGGTATGATGAATGGAAAAATAGATATGCTTTTTGAGCACAGCGGTAAATATTACGTACTGGACTGGAAATCTACTTATTTAGGGGGCGAATTGTCTGATTATGCTGCTAGGAACCTGGAACAAGAAATGTCCAGACATAATTATCATTTGCAATATTTAATATATACAGTAGCAACGGTCAAATATTTGATAGAAAGATTAGAAGACTTTGATTATGAAAGAGATTTCGGAGGTGTATTGTATTATTTTGTAAGAGGTGTCCGTGCTGGAAGTGGATCGGGAATTTATTTTGTGAAACCGCCTGAGAACATAATTGCTTCCTTAATTGCCTTATGGAGTACAAAGACATCAGAAATCACTGATTATTAGAAGGGTAAAATTTAGATTGAATTGATATAAAAAAAATAAGCCCTGGTAGAAACCAGGGCCGCAACCAAAACTAACTGCTTATGAGAACTATAAAGTTCCGCTAAGACATTCAATTATCCAAATACATTAAAGGATAATAACAATTCATTTGAACTGAAAGCTGCATTTTGTAGCTAAACAGTTAAATTTTTTGGATTAACTTTCTTTTTGCGTGCCTTATTTAAATGATATAATTTACGGGATCTTTTAAAGTTGATATATGCCTGAATGGATTTAACGAATGCATCTTTAACCAAAACCTTTTATAACCTACTCAAAAATGACTGACTAAGAATAAGTAAGTGCGGATTTTACCATTTGTGTAGAAAGCATTACCCATTAATGCCTGGAAGACGTCAATTTTACAGCTAAATCTTTCTGGCAGATTTTTTGGATTAATATCACAGAAACAAAGCGTAAAATCATGGCAAAGTATAGTCATAAAGCAGAAGAGAAAGTGGAAAAATCCATGCATGAAATGAAAGAAGGTAAACTAAAAAGTGGCAGTGGAAAAAAAGTCACCAACCCTAAGCAGGCTGTGGCCATTGGTTTATCAGAAGCAAGAATGGAAGGCGCAAAAGTGCCAAAGAAAAAAAGCAGCAAAAAGTAATCACTATGTGGTTTCCCTAAATTGAAGAACCCTTATTTATAACCAAATAATATTATTATGGAAACTGGAGATTTAACGACGCTGACTTCGGTAATGGAGAAGCTTCGAGAACGAAAACTGGACACAGAATTTAAATGGAGCGAAAAAGGATTTAATGCCGGCAAGGGGAAAGATTATCAGCCTGGAGATTTGAAAATAATCAGAACCTACCGTTTTGAAGGCGATTCGAATCCTGATGATTCATCAGTTCTTTATGTGATTAAAGCGGATGATGGTTTGATTGGTTATACATTGGATGCATATGGAGCGGTTAGCAACCATGGCCCCGAGTATAACAACTTTATGCGCAATATACCTGTAGAGGGACGTGAGGATCAAATTGAATTTGATTTATAAACATTCGCTTAAGCACTTATTTTATTCATTAAAACCTTTATTTTATGTCTAATCTTTTATATGTAGTGGCCGTTATTTTGATCATTGGATGGATTCTGGGCTTTTTTGTTTATAGCGCCGGTGGTCTAATCCATATTTTATTGGTAATTGCGATTATTGCTATTTTAATTCGTGTAATAAGAGGTGGTAAGGCTGTTTAATTTCAGCATGTCATGTAGAGTAAGCAGTTTACAGAACAATTTATTTCCTTTGTTTATTAAATGATAAATAGGGCTTAGACAAATAGAGTCTCGGCCCTATTTGTCTAAAAAATGGGCGCTTTAGTCCATTTAAATTTCTTTTGCGCTGCTCTTTTGTTTAAATATATAATGGCCAGCGGCATAACCATTAGCGTGGTCATTAATGCGAGTTCGCCTTTTTTGAGAAACTTAACGCTTAGTGCTGAGCATAGGGTAGCGGCCGTAAAACTTAATAACAAATTTGTCGGGAATTGCTGATTACAGGTACTTGTATTTATGGCTATTTCTTTTTCTGTTTTAATATCCTTTTTGCGGTTCATATAAATAAGTTTCAAGAGTTAATAATAAGAACCAAAGGTCAAATATTATTCCATAATACTGATTTTGAGATTTAACCATGGGTAAGGTTAAGATTGATGACTTTCTTAGCTCTGGCATATCAATTGTTTTTAATTTAAAAAAATAAATAATAATGGGTAATCAAGAATATCAAGACGATAAAATCAGGGACACTGACCCTGCAAAATTAGATAAGCTGGCAGATGAAAAATATATTGACGCTATGCGGGATCAGACAGAATCACTTTCCAAGGCAGATACCGCTTCTATTGCTAACGACAATGAAGATGTTTTTGGAGACGCCGATGACGGGGTAAGCGCAAGTGATGAGGAAGGGGTGATAGCAGATGGTGCTGATAATGTATCTGCTGAGGAAATAGCAGATCTGGAAAACGCTGCTACTCGAATGCCTGATGAGCAAGATGATATGGCCGATATGACAACCCTTGACGATTCGGATCTGGATGGGACGCCCTTAAATGAAAAAGAAGATATGATGGGAGGAGATCTGGATATCGGTCAGTCAGAGGAAGACTCGAATATTTATGATGATAATGAAGATTAATGAGCAGCTGCTGAAATAGATAAATGGAAAGATTATCAGAAAATATCATACGAAAGCTTATTGAAATCAATATGGAGCGCAGGCATGGATACGAGTTTGCCGCTAAATTGGTCAGTTGCCCGGAAAAAAGGAAATTATTACTGAAGCTATCCAGCCAAAGTGAAGGCTTTGTAATGGAATTAACTTATTTCCTTAAGCTCTATGGTGGATCTATAGGATCTGCATCCATGGACTATACCAGGCAGGAGCAGGATAATTTTGACCCAAATCAAAGTGATCAGGCGACTTTTCTAATCCTGCTTCAACAAGAAATAAAAAGAATCGCGCATTATAATCATTTGCTGACCGAGGGAATTGATTTGGATAATACCCTGGTTGAGAAAATCAGGGCCCAAAAATCGGAATTAATGGAAAGCGAAAGAAAGCTGACGGACGACTTAAAGGATTAATCTGATCAAAATGACACCAGAATTAATCTATTAGGCGATGGGGAATTATTTCCCCAGCATTGGGTACAGTGATCAGTGTTGTTTGGAGCCCAGCCCAAATTTTTTCCATTAAGATGAAAATGCAAATAAGCTGATCGGTATTATTCAGAAACTAAAAATATAGTATTATGGCCAAAAGTGTAAAAAAGAAAACAACGACTAACTCAATAATAGCATCCGCAAAAAAAGCCGACCAGGCCGTAAAATCAGCCAAAGGAACTGAAAAAGCAGAAAAATCAGTTAAAAGATCTAAGCGACATACCTACCCATTTGGACTTATAGGGAACTGTTCTTATTTAGCCCATATTATGACTAATACAAATATATGTTGGATGTGTATGCCTCGTTTTGACAGCAGCTTTATTTTTGGTGGACTCGTGGATCAGCAAAAGGGTGGAGCGTTTTCTATTTTACCAGAAGGGAAGTTTACCAGTCATCAATATTATAAAGAAAATACCAATATCCTTTGCACCGAAATAACGTGTAGTGAGGGCAGATATAAGGTTACAGATTTTGCGCCGCGCTTTAATTTGTACGATCGGTATTTTAAGCCGCTTATGTTAATTCGTAAGGTAGAACCGCTTGACGGAAATCCCAGAGTGAAGGTAACTTGCAAACCAGTGGCTGAGTATGGAAATAAGCAGCTCGATGCTTATCCCGCAAGTAATCATATCGATTACTTTGGGGCAGGTAATCCCATCAGACTGACAACGGATTTTTCCATTAACCATATACTTGCGGGTGAATATAGCGTACTTACGGATACCAAATATCTTGTCCTGACCTATGGCAGCCCATTAGAAGCCCCGCTGGCAAGTACAGTAGAGGATTTTTTACATAAGACCCAATTATACTGGGGTGCGTGGGTGAAAAAAACCAGCATAGGCAACATGTATCAAACGCAAGTGATTCGCAGTGCCCTTGTGCTTAAAATTCATCAATATGAAGACACAGGTGCGATCATAGCTGCCAGTACAACCTCACTTCCTGAAGCGCCTGGTTCAGGTAGAAACTGGGATTATCGTTTTTGCTGGCTTAGAGACGCTTATTATATTTTGTTGGCCTTTAATAATATTGGTCACTTTGAGGAAATGGAAGGCTATTTTAATTATATCGCTAATATTTCAGTTAAAGAAAAGGGCCGATATCAGCCTTTATATGGTATTGCCGGGGAGAAAAACCTGAAAGAAAGGATTCTGGGTCTTACTGGTTATTTAGGCAATGTGCCCGTAAGAGTGGGTAACGAAGCCTCAACGCATATTCAAAATGATATTTATGGTCAGGTCATGTTGAGTTTATTGCCACTTTATACAGATGAACGTTTTGTACGCCGCGAAAAATCGGACTCTTCCACTTGGATCGCCTCGCTTTTAAAGAAAATTGATATGGTAATGGATGAGCCTGATGCAGGATTATGGGAGTTCCGTAATTTTAGGAATTACCACTGTTATACCTATTTATTTCATTGGGCAGGCTGCCTTGCAGCTATAAAGATTGCCAAACGAATTGAGGACAAAAAAATAGAACGTTGGGCTGTTGCTTTAAAAGAAAGGGCTGAAGCTAAGATTGAATCTTGTTATGACCCCAAAAGGAAAGTGTACCAACAAGCAACAGATTCCGCTTATTTGGATGCCAGTACACTACAATTGATTATGATGCATTATCTGGATCCCGCAGGTAAAAAGGCACAGGATCATTTAAAAGCTGTTGAAAAAAAGTTGGAGGCGCCCGGAGGATTGTTTTACAGATACCTGCACGAGGATGATTTTGGTTTTCCGGACACGACTTTTTTAATTACCGCCTTTTGGCACGTTGAAGCCCTCACGGCCGTGGGCAGGGTAGAGGAAGCCATTGTGAAATTTGAAAAATTGCTGACCTATGGCAATCATCTGGGACTTTTTAGTGAGGATGTGGATGCCGAAAACGGCAGCCAATGGGGGAACTTCCCCCAGGCATATAGTCATGTTGGACTTATGAATGCCGCCTATCGTATTGCCCAGAAAATAAATAATCCCAATTTTTTCTAAGAGATGACGGGTTTATAAATCCTTATTTAGGCTGATGGTCTTTAACAGCATAATAACTTCAGCCGGGTCGTCTATAAAATATTTTGCCTGGCTCATGCCGCCGCCTACTTTTATGGTAATCGCCTTTTGAGGCATGGCCATAAATGTATCTTCATCGGTGGTGTCATCACCTATGGCCAGATAAAAGTCGGCAGGAAATTGTCGAAGCCATTTTTCGGCTCCTTTGCCCTTGTTGATAATGGTACTTTTTACTTCAACAACTTTATGGCCTTCCAGTACTTGCAGTCCTTTGTCCGAAACCAGGTGTTTTAAATGACCGGTAATTTCTTTGGCTCTAAGTTCACCCAAAGAGGGTTCTGCCTTCCGGTAATGCCAGGCCAGGGAAAAATCCTTTTCCTCAATAAAAGAGCCAGGAGTGCGCAGTTCATATTGTTCCATCACGGATCTGACATCCGTCTTCCAATTGTTTTCCAGTGCCTCACTGATGGTCCATTTTTCCCCGAATTTCTTTGTCCAGGCACCATGTTCAGCTATAATATCAAGGGGAATTCCTTGCATCCATGTTTCAAGTGATTGTCTGCTTCGGCCACTAATGACAATGATCCTGTTTTTGGTATCACTGGTAAGTGCCTTTAATAATTGAATAAGTTCAGCACTGGGCGCTGCCTTAGCAGGGTTTTTATCAAAGGGTACCAGGGTGCCATCATAATCTAAAAATATAAGTCGACTATTTGCCTGCTGATAGGCTTTGGTAAAGTTGTCAAGGTTTACTGGGCTGATTTGTCTTGTTGATAATTTTTGTTGTTTCTCTTTTGCTATGGAAAGGCTATTTAAAAAGTTATTAACCCACATATGTATATTGAATTTTTTTATATTTTCCTGCATGATTTGCATATGCTGCATTTTCTCTGAGGGATCCATCTGCAGTGCCGTATTTATAGCCGCGGCCATGCCATCGGCATCTCCTGGATTGATAATAATGGCCTCCGTTAGTTCTCTGGCAGCGCCTGCCATTTCACTTAATATCAAAACGCCTTCTCTGTCCGTTTTACTGGCGATATATTCCTTACAGACTAAATTCATGCCATCCCGCATAGGCGTTACCAGTGCAATATCCGCACTATAATACAAAGCTGATAGAATCTCGAAGGCCCATGAACGGTAAAAATACTGTATGGGCTGCCAGCTAAGCGTACTATACTGGGCATTGATATGTGATACCTGTTTATCTATATCTTCTTTAAGTTGTTCATATTCAGGAACCTTGTCTCTTGAAGGTACGATCAATTGATAGAAAACGATTTTGCCTCTGTATGCTGGATAATCTTTTAAAAAGGTGTTATAACCGCTTAAACGCTGTAAAATGCCCTTACTGTAATCCAACCGGTCAATGGAAATCAATAATTTTTTTCCTTCCAAACCTTCAATAATCCGCTGACTATATTTTTGGGTAACAGGACGACTGACCTGGTCATGGAATTTGTCAAAATCTATACCCATTGGAAATGGCTCAGCAGTGATTAAGCGTTTGCCAAAGGCGATTATATTCATATTGGATTGTACATCCATAATGCGCAAAATGGCACTGATAAAGTGCCTGACATCATCATAGGTATGAAAGCCAATCAAATCGGCACCCAAAAGCCCTTTTAGCAACTGCTCTCTCCAGGGAATCATCCTAAAGACTTCATAGGATGGGAAAGGTATGTGCTGGAAGTAACCAATACTGATATCTGGTAATTGTTCCCGAATCAAATTAGGCACCAGCATTAATTGGTAATCATGCACCCAGATCGTATCTCCCGGGCTGGCAATACGGATAACTGCCTCTGCGAATTTTCTATTAACTGATTGGTAGGCTAGCCAATTTTTTTTCTCAAAACTTGCATAGGATGGGAAGTAATGGCATAATGGCCATAAGGTTTGATTAGAAAAACCTTCATAATATTCTTTAATTTCCTGTTGGGTCAAAAAAACCGGTTCTAGTGATTGGCGCTGAAGTGACTGCTGAATTTCGCTAGCCATGGCCTTGTCCTTTATTTGTGTACCAGGCCATCCGATCCAAATCCCTCCTTTTTCCTTGTAAAAACTCCCAAGACCAGTGGCTAAGCCACCCTCACTTGTTTTTATTTGCCATTGACCTTTTTTAATTTCTATTTTAATGGGTAGCCGGTTGGAAACGATGATCAATTTAGGCTTGTTCATGAATTAATTGATTGTTGAAGCTATCAGCAATTGTGCAATTCTTATACCATTTGCCAATATCTGGGTAATCTATGCGGTTATGGTTTTAGAAGTGCTTGCCTGCGCAAAAAATACCACTTTAGATTGTAGATCAGGATGGGGTATTTTTAGAACAATTTGTGAATTTAGATGGAATGGGGCTGAATAAGCATTGCTTTAGAAGAAAGTTTAATAGCAAACGCTTTGTGCTAATTTTGGGGTGTTAGCGTCTAGGTACTTCTATGGCTCGGCACAGTCGGTACACTTAACTTGGTTATTTTAAGGATGCTTCGACAAAAGGCGGGACCATGCAGGTAAGTACAAAATAAGCGCGGCATATACTTTGTTGTAAGTGTGAGGGGATGGTGATAAAGAATTTTTAGCCTTTTTGAATAAAGTCAATGAAAGTATCAATATAAAAATTAATGCAGGAATGGAAAATATAGAACAATTAGCTATAAATACAGTACGTGTACTTGCCGCTGACAGTGTCCAAAAAGCGAATTCCGGACACCCTGGAACACCTATGGGGCTGGCACCCATAGGGCATGTTTTATGGAGTAAAATTATGAATTACAACCCTAAAGATCCTCATTGGGCCGGCAGGGATCGTTTTGTTCTCTCCTGTGGTCATGCATGTATGTTACAATATGCCTATTTGTTTTTAACAGGCTATGAAGTGCATATGGATGATATTAAAGAATTTAGACAACTGCATAGCATTACACCGGGGCATCCTGAATACGGACTTACGCCAGGCATCGAGGTGACCACAGGCCCACTTGGACAGGGGTTTGCTAACGGTGTTGGAATGGGGATTGCCCGAGCAATGCTGGCAGCCAAGTTTAATAAAGACGGATTTGACGTTTTTAATTATAATATTTACGCGATATGTAGTGATGGAGACCTGATGGAGGGTGTTAGCTCTGAGGCTGCTTCACTGGCTGGACATCTGGGTTTAGGAAGTTTAGTATACGTTTATGATAATAATCATATAACCATTGAGGGCAGTACTGAATTGGCTTTTAATGAGGACGTAGCGGCCAGGTTCAGAAGTTATGGGTGGCATGTACAGACGGTCGACGACGGGAATGATCTGGAGGCCATCGAGTCAGCTATATTAGCCGGCAAAGATGAAAAAAAACGTCCCTCTTTGATTATTGTGCGCACCGTCATTGGTTACGGCAGTCCAGATAAGGAAGGTACGGCCGCGGCCCATGGTTCACCATTAGGGACAGCGGAGGTTCGAAAAGTAAAAGAAGGATTTGGTTTTGATCCTGATACAAGTTTTGAGATCCCGTCTGATGTTTTGCAATATTATCGTCAGGTGGGGGTGAAGGGATGGAAAAGCAACAAAAATGGGAAGCCTTGTGGAAAAATTATTGTCAGCATTTTTCCGAGCTGGCTGAAACCTACGAAAATGCAGCAAAAGATGAATTTCCGGGCGATTGGGATATTGATTTACCTGAGTTTGAACCAGATGAAAAGGGAATGGCTACCAGAAAGGCAGCCGGGAAGGCACTGGAGGCAATTGCGCCCTATTTTCCATTACTGGTTGGAGGCGCAGCCGATCTGGCTCCCTCCACTGATACTTTAATAAAAGGTCTTGGGTCATTTAGTAAGCAAGACCCTGGTGGCAGGAATCTCCATTTTGGCATCAGAGAACATGCGATGGGCGCCATTTTGAACGGGATCACCCTGACGAAGGGTTTTACGGCTTTTGGGGCAACTTTTCTCATATTTTCAGATTATATGCGTCCTCCAATGCGGCTGGCAGCCATCATGAAAATAAAACCGATTTATGTTTTTACTCATGACAGTATTGGACTGGGAGAGGATGGGACAACACATCAACCTGTGGAACAACTCATTGGGCTTAGATCCGTCCCTAATCTGGTCGTGATCCGGCCGGCAGATGCCAACGAAGCAGTCCAGGCCTGGAAGGTGGCAATGACGCATAAAGGTGGACCGGTTGCCTTGATTTTGACGCGCCAGGAAATCCCTATATTAGACCAGAATTACTTTACACACGCCTGCCATTTGCAAAAAGGAGCCTATATTCTCAACGATCCACCGACTGAACATAAGCCTGAACTCATTTTGATGGGATCGGGCAGTGAAGTGCATTTATTATTGGAAGCACAAACCGATTTATTTCAAATGGGCATATGGGCGCGGGTTGTTAGTTTTCCCAGTTGGGAACTTTTTGATCTGCAAGACCAGGCATATAAGGAAAAAGTACTCCCTGCGGACCTGCATAAAAGGATTGCGGTGGAGGCAGGTTCTCCTATTGGATGGGCTAAGTATGTTTGTGATGAGGGGATTGTGATTGGACTTAATCATTTTGGCTCCTCCGCGCCAGGGAATGTGTTAATGGAAGAATTTGGATTTACAGCAGAAAATGTCATCCAGAACGCCAAATCTTTAATGGGCCGTTTTTAGGCTAATATTTAATTTTGGGTGTTACCTGTTGACAAATGCCATACATTATAGCATATCTGAAGTATCTGAAGGGATATGGATGAAAAAAGGATACGCCCGAGTTTTTTTTGTTAAAACGCTGTTTTTTAATAATGAATCACAGCAGGAACTTGTTATTGTTTCGGTTTTTCGGGCAATTGGATTATATTTGTTATAATCCTATACCTAGTGAAACATGAAAAAAATTTTAATTATTGATGACGATATTTCAATCTGTAAGATATTAAGTAAGTTTTTGCAAAAAAGTGGTTACGAAGTAGCTACTGCATTATCCGGCAAACAGGCATTTCAGATTTTAAAAAAGGATGTATTTGATCTGATCCTTTGTGATTATAATCTGGGAGATATTAAAGGCCTTGAGGTGCTATCAAAAATAAACCAATTATATCCGCAGTCCATCGTCATCTTTATCAGTGGTTATGGTAATATCCAGACTGCTGTGGATTTAGTAAAAGAAGGTGCTTATCATTTTTTGACCAAGCCACTCTATCCCGACATTATTTTAGCCACTATTGAAGAGGCATTATCTCAGAAAAAACCAAATAAGGATAAGATTGCCGCTAAAGTTAAAGCACCTTCCAGCGAGCAACGTTATGTAAAAGGTTGCAGCGCCGCCTCTAAACGACTATTTGAACATGTAGCGCTTGTTGCCCCAACTGATTACAGCGTGATTATCCATGGTGAAACAGGAACGGGTAAAGAAGCACTAGCTAGATTACTCCATGACCAGAGTCATAGAAAAGATCGTAATTTTATTGCTATTGATTGTGGAAGCTTATCCAAAGAGCTGGCTGCCAGCGAACTATTCGGCCACTTAAAGGGCGCTTTTACGGGAGCCATGCAGGATAAAAAGGGCGCCTTTGAAATGGCTGATGGCGGTACAATATTTTTGGATGAAATTGGCAATCTGAGCTATGAAGTACAGATGTATTTATTACGCACCTTACAGGAAAAATCTGTTCGATGTATTGGTGAAGTAAAAGAAAAAGAGGTGGATGTACGGGTAATTACTGCTTCCAATGAAGATTTGTACGAGAAAGTGCGTCAAAAGACCTTCAGAGAAGATCTCTATCATAGACTTAATGAATTTAAACTCGAAGTACCTCGATTGACTGAGCGCATGGAAGATATGCCCCAACTGGTAGCTTATTTTATCAGGCAGGCAGAATCTCAATTGGATAAACATATTATTGGCCTAAGCCCGGCGGTGAAAAAACTCTTTCATCAATATAGCTGGCCTGGTAATATTCGTGAATTACAAAATGTGATTAAAAGGGCTTGCTTGTTGAGTAAAGATGGAGCGGAAATAGAAATTGATAGCCTTCCGCTTGAAATTACTTCTTTTTCGGAAACATCCTCCGCAAGCCAGCCGGCAGAACTTAAAAATGTCATTCTTGAAGCCCAGAAAAACGAAATATTACGTGTCCTGGAAAAGGTGAATTATAACAAGACAAAGGCCGCTTCCATTTTAAAGATTGATCGTAAAACCCTGTATAATAAATTAAAAGAAATAGATCTTTAAAAATCAGATAAATAGAATTTTTAAAGTCTGACATTCCTTACTTGGGCAGGCATCCTATTTGTTAAAGCATTAATTGAACATAAATTTTGGCACCTTTTGATCCGCAAAATCCCCCTCCTAAAATGTTATCGGAGAATAAATTTCTTGTCGTAGGCATTGGCGCATCGGCTGGGGGACTCGATGCATTTAAAAAAATTGTTTCCTCTATTGAACCTGATTCAGGAATGGCTTTTATTTTGGTGCAGCATCTGCAACCGCAGCATGAAAGCATTCTGCCTGAAATACTGCAAAAGTTTAGTAAGATACCTGTCCAGCCAGTTGAAGATAATGTAAAGGTGCAACCTGATAATGTTTATATTATTCCTTCGGATAAATTACTGATCGCCACTGATGGCGTGCTGAAACTGGGAAAACGTCCTACTTATACCAGGCAAAATCGGGCGATTGATGTATTTTTTACTTCACTGGCAGAGGTCCACAGAGAACAAGCTATAGGGATTATATTATCAGGAAAGGATGAGGATGGAACTCAGGGATTACACGCTATTAAATCACAAGGGGGGCTCAGTATTGCCCAGGATCTTGAATCTGCTCAATTTCCCAGAATGCCGGAAAGTGCTATCCAGGCTGAAGTGGTTGATTTAGTGCTGGCTCCAGAGCAGATGTTTAGTCAGTTGATGCAGATAAAGAACGCCTTGGCTGATAGTACTGGTAAGCATAGTCTGGAAAATTTGTTGGAAGAGAATTTGTTTGAACAGATCTATAGTGTGCTTTTATTCAGAAAGGATGTCGATTTTACTTTTTATAAGCAATCCACAGTGCGTCGCCGTATTATTCGACGTATGAGTCACTTAAAACAAGAGAATGTGAGTCAGTACTTACATTTTTTGAAGGAAAACAAAGAAGAACAGGATTTGCTTTTTCAGGATATGCTTATTCCTGTGACCGAGTTTTTTAGAGACCCTAATACGTTTGATTTTTTAAGGAGCTCTATATATCCTTATGTGCTTGAGAAAAAATCAGTTGATCAACCCTTAAGAATTTGGATTGTAGGCTGTTCTACTGGGCAGGAAGTATATTCCATGGCAATTTCACTATTTGAATATATAGGGGAGGATATAGATCATTATAAAATCCAGATATTTGCCACCGATATTTCTGAAAAAGCCATTGCCAAGGCAAAAGCAGGGCAATATGAGAAAAAAGAACTCAAGGGTATTTCCAATCAAAGACTGGATACTTTTTTTGTAGAGTCAGAAGGCAAGTATACGATTGAAAAGAAAATCAGAAATCTATGCATATTTGCTGTTCATAATTTTTTGAAAGACCCTCCATTTGCCAGAATGGATATTATCAGTTGTAGAAATGTTTTGATTTATATGAATAACTTTTTGCAACAAAAGGCATTTACCATATTTCATTATGCGCTGGCAGAACAAGGCTTTTTGCTTCTGGGTAGATCAGAAACAATTATTAATGCTGCTGATTTGTTTTTTGTATATGATAAAAAAAATAAGGTCTACTCCAGAAAAAAAGTTCCGGAACAAAGACCTTCCCTTTCTACAAGAACACATGTGCCGCATTTGAGGAGTAAATCGCATAATGCTGCTCATTTGGGCAGAAATGAGGATTTTCAGCGCAATGCAGACCATGTACTATTGACAAAATTTACACCCCCTGCGCTCATTGTCAACGATCATTTTGACATTGTACAATTCCGGGGTGCTACTTCAAGATATTTGCAGCCTTCACCTGGTAAGGCAAGTCTTAATGTATTAAAAATGGTACTTGAGGGACTGGCCTTTGAATTGCGTAGTGCGCTGCATAAAGTAAAAAAGAGCCATCAGTCTTTTATCAAACAAGATATTCCATTAGGCGGCGGAAAATTGGTAACAATAGAGGTCTTACCTTTACTTAATACCATTGAACCTTATTATTTGATCCTATTTATGGAAAGCCGGCAATCTTTAGCCTTGGATGCAAAAGGGGATCAGGTAGATGAAAAGACCAAGCGGATTATTCAATTGGAAAAGGAGCTGGCCAGGCTCAGGGAGGATATGCACATAATTAGTGAGGACCAGGAAGCCATTGCAGAAGAATTGCAAAGCGCTAATGAGGAGCTGCTAAGTGATAGTGAAGAATTGCAGAGTCTCAATGAGGAATTGGAGACCAGTGCAGAAGAATTGCAAAGTGCTAATGAGGAGCTCTTATCGGTTAATATGGAACTATCGGAAAGAAATGAGCAGTTAAGTGAACATCGGAAATTAACCGAGTCGATTATCGACACGCTGCATGAAAGTTTCTTAATCTTAAATGATAAGTTTAAAGTAAAATCAGTAAATGCAGCCTTTCTAAAACATTTTAATTGCCTTCAATCCGAAGTTTTGGGTAAATCGGTTTTTGAAATACAGCAAAAGGCCTGGAATATCCCCGGGCTAAAGGTCTCTTTAAAAAAGGTGCAACAAAAAGAAGTGAGTGCCATTGATCTTGAAGTGAATTTTGTATTTCCCACATTGGGGCTGAGAGATATTTGTTTTAATATCCATCCCATTGATCAGGCTGCAGAACCTTTGTATTTGTTGGCGATAGATGACCTGACTGACAGGAAATTGAATGAACGTAATCAGATTCTTGCAAAAGAAAGACAAACCTATTATGATTTTTTTATCCAGACACCTGCTGCAATTTGTTTCTTAAAGGGGCGTGAGATGATTTTTGAATTTGCCAATCCGGCGCTTGTTCAATTGATTGGGCAAAGAGAACTCATTGGAAGGCGTCTGGCTGACGTATTGAGTGAGCTGGATGTAAAATACCTTAAAATATTTGATAGGGTTTATCAGACTAAATCCCCATATGTGGGGAAGGAGATACCCATTTTGTTAAAAGGCCCTGATGGGAAATTATTGCGTAAATACGTGAATATCACTTGTCAAATATTCGGAGATGATGGTGGGGAACCGGAAGGTCTTATGGTTTTTGTTTACGATATTACGGATTTAATAGCAGCGCAGTCACAAATTCGTGAAAATGAATCTAATTTGATGCGCATATTGGAAGCCTTGCCAGTAATGACCTGGACCAATAAAGAGGATGGTACCGTATCGTTTTATAATCAGAAATGGTATCGGTATACTGGCGTAAATTTTGATGAACAAAAATGGGGTGGATGGAAGTCTATTATTCATCCAGATGATTATAACGTGACACTTAGGGCATTTAAAAAAGCGCTGGAAAACGGAGGGCCATTTGAGATCGAGAACCGTTACTTGAAAAAAGATGGGAAATATAGATGGCATTTGAATAGGGCAATACCAATATTTTATGGAGGGCAGATTACTATGTGGGTGGGAACAGCAACTGACATACATGAGCAAAAGATTAGTGAGCAGAAAAAGGATGAATTTTTAAGCATCGCTAGTCATGAAATGAAGACGCCTTTGACTACCGCTATCGCATATATTCAGCTCATTGAGCAGAGTCTTGCAGAAAAAGATGGTGCAAATAAGTTATATGCGACTAAGGCGCTCAATTCTATGACTCGGCTAACACAGCTAATTGCTGAACTGTTGGACGTTAGCAAAATTCAGCATGGAAAATTACCCTATTGCATCAAAGAACTGGATTTTAATGCCTTGGTAGATAATGCAATTGAAAGTATTCATTATGTGTCACCTGGCTACAAAATTACCAAGAAGGGAAATGTGTCAAAACAGTTGTTGGGTGATAAAGAAAGACTGACCCAGGTCCTAATTAATTTATTATCCAATGCAGTTAAGTATTCTCCTCACAATAAAGATATAGTTGTTGATATCAAGCAAAAAAAGGCGGAAGTTGTTGTTAGTATTTCGGATAAGGGTATAGGTATTTATAAGGACCAATTAGAGAAGATTTTGAGCGTTATTATAGGGTTAATCAACAGGATGCCATTAAATTTCAAGGGTTAGGTATTGGTCTTTATATCACTTATGAAATTATAAAAAGGCACGGTGGAAAATTATGGGTAGAGAGCACCTATGGGGTTGGTAGTACATTTTATTTTTCCTTGCCTTTAGCTAAATTGTGATATTATGGAACAATGCATTTTGATTTACGAAGATGACCGTGATTTACTGGAATTATGTAAGATCATTCTTACTGAACCTGGCAGAACGGTCAAGACTTTTAGCAGATGTGAGAATATTCTCACTGATGTGCACACCTTTCAACCGGATTTGATTCTGATGGATCTGTGGATACCGGAAATCGGCGGCAAAAGGGCCATTGAGCTGGTGAAAGAAGATAAACAAAACGATCATATTGCGGTGATTTTATTTTCTGCAAATGCAGAAATTGAACAAATCAGCGATGATATTGGCGCTGATGGGTTTCTTAGAAAACCTTTTGATTTAATGAATTTCAAAAGAACTGTAGAGAATTTGCTAGTGAATTAGTGCCCACCAGTTAACCCAATATGCCCAGAATTAATAACCTCCAATCCACTCATTTTGACCAAATGCCGACTAATTTGGTTTTGGTTGAACGCGTTTGCAGTCAATTAAGGATGATCTGGAAAGATAAGGAAATACTTGTCTGGAAAAAAAGTGTAGTATCGGAAGGTCCTGCCATTATGCTATTGTCGGATGCTGCTGCTTGTTTAATGAGCTCATCGCAGATTAATGCGCTCAAAATAAATCTTGAAAATTGTTTTAAAAATGAAACTGAAACCGCTTATGAGGTCGTTTTGAAGCCAGAAGCGCCCTGTGAGATAGCTGTTCAAATTAGAATGCTTTATTTGGGACAAATGTCCCAGACTGCTGTAGATGCAGGAATTTCCCATGATATTTCCATGAAAGCAACAAAGGAGGAAGAAGAAATATTTATATTGAGCATATCAGCGGCTGAACATGTAGCGCAAGCAGTGGAAGATGAGACATTAGCTGTTTTGAATAATTGTATGCAGCAATTGCTGGAATTTAATCGGTTATATTATTTGCTATACCAAAATAGCATTTTATTAAAGAAATTTCGACATGATTTCAGGACGCCATTGACCTCTGTTTCAATGATTGGTGGAATTTTGCTAACGGATGAAAATGAAGAGCTTCAGCAAATGGGTCAAATGTTACATACTGCTACAGAAAAATTAGATAAACTTTTAAAGGACTTTAAAAGTAAACTTGAGTTGTAGCTAGCCATATTTTGGAATATAATTTGCCGGATTTATAGTTCTGTGCCTGTTTTGATGGAACCGGTAATATTTTAAACGACAGATGATGAAAAGACTTAATAAGCCGGCCGGGAAGGTCGCTTCACGAAAAAGCAGTGACGGGAAAAATGCTTCGGATCTTGGTTCTAAAAAAGGGCAAAGGCCGCTCGAAAGAAAAGAGCCCCGACAAAAATAGATACACCAGCTGATACGGGCGCCTGGCAGGACAAAGGAGATCCGATTTATGCGGCCGTTGCTGCTAAAAGACCGGGTCTTTAGTGTGTCTGGTGGCAAGTTTTACTTTGCAGGTCTTTTATGAAAATCAGTGAACTATTTTCTGTTGTTCTTATACTTTTTTAGTTCGTTATGGTGTAAGCCAATGCTATTTGGATAGCTGTTTGATTTTGCCTTTGTTAAATATTCGTCTTCAATTAATTGCACCATTTTCCCTTGCTTTTACAGTATGGTTTAATGCTTAACTTACTTAACCTATTGAGGTCGGTGGTCTGGGCAGTGGTAAGCTGTGGTGTGGCTTACACGAAATGTTGGAGAATGGTTACAAGATTTTAGGTGTAAATTTCTCAGATTCTGTTAAAGAAGATTGTAACATGTTGATTATGAATTGCTATTTATTTTTGGAATCATATTAGAGTAGAAATAAGGGAAGTGGACAAAGCAAGCCTGTTTAGCAATTTCCATGAACTTTTAAGTAGTTGGCTTTGTAAATCATGGAATTTCTTTTCTGTAGTAGCGAACGGCCTTGTTTTTTTGTGATTTTAGCGATTCTTGTTTAAAGATATTACGCAAAGAGCGGCATTCATTGTGACCAGATTAAGACCTTGATGGTTCTTGAGTTTTTACAATTGGCGTTTCTTATGATTTCGTTAAACCTATAAAAAACCTATTATGGAAAATAAAATTAAATTAACCAGTCAGGTCAATAAAATCGTTCAAATGCACCTGGATCGAGCCTTGGGTTATCAGAAGGCAAGATCGCTGACGGCTGATGTGTCATTAAGGGATAGATTTGAGCAGTGTATGCAGCAAAGTTATTCCTTTGCAGACAAGTTAAAGGCGGCCATGGATTTACAAGGATTATCCACCAAAGGGAATCCTTCCTGGTACGGCACCATATTCAGAGCCTGGATGACAGTTCGGGTGATGTTAAGTCATAGAAAAAGTCATAGGCTCTTGCATTGCTGTTTGGTGGGTGAAAAAATGATTGATCTGAATTATGATCTTTTATGCAGTAATAAATACCTGGATTTTAATTATCCGTTGTTGAAATATACCTTCTTAAAACAACATTTCAGTTTAAAAAACACGAGGGAAGATTTAGAGGCATATATTGAATTGTTAGCACCTGCTGCCCCCGATTTTATAGAGGCGAAATCCTCCTATTCAACCGTAAATTCACTTGCTGGTAATTCTTCTAACAGCTGAAAACACAAAGCCATCATATATAATGGAAAATATTCACTGCTTCCGCTTTATATGATGGCTGTGTCTTATCACATCTAGCCTAAAATCCCTTAAATGAATCCCTGAATTATTTTATTTGGCTTCTGGACTGTTTGGAGGAAAATATTTTTCCGTGGGCGAATGATAAGCCTAAGTGTCGGATCATTGGTTAAGAAGGACCAACTCCAGGAGAAAAATAGTTTTACTTTATTTCTAAAACCGGCAATAGGGATCAGATGAATAAAAAGCCAAACCATCCAGGCAAAAAATCCTTTAAAAAATCCTTTAGGCAGATCTACGACTGCTTTATATTTTGCTATAATAGCCATAGAGCCTTTATTCACATACCTGAATGGTTCCAGCGGATGCTTTTTGTATAAATGCCTTAAGTTATGAGCCAGTAATGTACCTTGTTGAATGGCTACCTGGGCCAGTTGAGGGTGCCCCTTCTCATAGTCCGGGTCTGCCGTCATCAGGCATTGATCCCCAGGCAATAAATATCTTCGACATCCAGAACCTTATTGTATTCATTCACAAGGATTCTTCCGTTTTTTGCAAAAGCGCTTTGGGGGAGACCCGTAACCTGCATTGCCTTGACGCCACTGGCCCAAATAAGGGTATGTGATTCAATCACCTGTCCATCACTAAGATATACACGATTGTTTTCGTAATTTTTTACAGCAGTATTCAGTTTTATTTGTATGCCCATTTTTTTCAGTACCGCATAGGCCTCCTGGCCCGCTTTCTCACTCATGGTTCTCAAAAGGGTACTTTCCATATCTACAAGATAGATTTGAATATGTTCACACACCTTTTTTGCGTAGTCCTTGGGGATGATTTCGCGTTGCATTTCTGCTAGCATACCGGCAATTTCTACACCGGTAGGTCCACCACCTGCAATAACGATTTGTGTGTAGGGGGTGATATCGGATTCAGGAAGCCTGGATGCCTGTTCCAGCATCAGTAGTAAATGATTTCGTAAATTGATAGCGTCATGTATGGATTTCATGGGTAAGGCTGCCTGTTCGATCGCATCCATCCCGAAATAATTGGTCTCACAACCCATAGACAACACGAGTTGGTCATAATCAATTCTTTCGTGTGTGGTGATTATATAATGCTGGTCAGGATCAACGCTTAAAAGAGAGCCCATATGAAAGGTGAAGTTCTTTTTATTTTGGAACATTTTTCTAAATGGGTAACTGATGTTGTAAGATTCTATGAAGGCCGTAGAAACCTGATAAAGTAAAGGAGGGAAAAAATTATAATTGTTTTTATCTACTAAATGAACTTCCATGTTCTGTTGTTTAACCAACTCCTTAGCCATATGCATGCCGGCAAACCCACCTCCAATAATGACAACTTTCATAACTACATTTTTTAAATTGCCTCTTCAACACCTCGTCAAATAGGACTTTAAGGCAATATGGATAAATGTTATTTCAATAAGCAATTTAGCTAATATTTCTGAGATAAGCGCACTAATCAGTCATAAACAAATGGCAAATCGTAGCTGTACGAACGATGGTAAGCAAGTGGGGTCTATGTGGGGAATTATTTCCCTATTAAGCGCAAAGATGAAAAGTCGCAATTATAAATTATATACATTGATTTGTTTTTAAGACCTTTTAAATCCTTGTTTTCCCAGGCTGCGCCAGGTTAACCTAATTATTGTTGCATTTTTATTTTAAATTCATCCATCTACGAAAGGCTATAATAGTCCACCTTTTTAATTGATCTTCATGGATAAAAATAATTGAAATAACAGTTGTTATCTGGCTCACTTAAAAGAATGCATAAAGGTGGTTGTTTAAAAACTTTTGGCAAGTTCATAAAGAACCTTACCTTTGGATCACTTTAGGGGTGTCTACAAGGTGTAGGCTGAGATTTTACCCTCTGAACCTGATCTAGTTCATACTAGCGTAGGGAAAAGTGAAAAGCTTCCTGGTGCCCTTCCGGCATTTAGTAGTCGTTCCTAAAGTTTTATTTATTTAAAAAACCTTATAGGAATGCGACTAGAAATTAATCAAAAATTATTTGAGTATCCACTGTCTGACAGTGATGTGTTATCCACTGAGCTGACCCTTGAAATGTTGATGGCGCATCTTTATCCACTGTCCACTGATGGCATTGCTGTGGCATTAAAGGATCAAGTGATTTCAAGAGCTGATTGGAATCTGACCGTTCTTCAGGAAAATGACCAATTGCTTATTCTGACTGCAACCCAGGGTGGGTGAGCGTTATTGGTAGTTAGATCAGACTCAGATTATATTATTTACAATCAATTCAATCAGATATGGAAACGAAATTAAATGCAACAGCTGCAAAGCGTGATTTGCCACCTCAAAAAGGGGACAATATTCAAAAGATCTCTCAGGGTGCTATATCAGGATCTAAAAAGATCTATGTCGCTGGTAAGCTACACCCCATTCAGGTACCGATGCGTCAAATTTTATTGACAGATACCAAAACTGCTGAAGGGAAAATAATGGAAAATGCACCTTTGGTCGTTTACGACAGTTCAGGACCTTATACCGACCCGGCAACTCCGATTGATATTTATCAAGGTCTTCGCCATGAAAGAAGTAGTTGGTTAATGCAAAATCAAGATATAGCGCAACTTGCAGGTCCCAGTGCCATTTTTACAAAAAATCTGGACAAAACACCCCAGTCCACTGCTACGCATGTATTCCCCGTAAAATCTAAATCTAAACCGCTTAAAGCCAAAAAAGGGAAAAATGTTAGCCAGCTTCATTATGCACGCAAGGGCATTATTACTCCAGAAATGGAATACGTGGCCATTCGGGAAAATCAAGGGCTGGCTTTACTAAAGCAAAATGCACCAGATCTATACCCCCAACACCAGGGGCGACCTTTCCATAACCGCCCGGTACCCGAAATCATTACCCCGGAATTCGTTCGCTCAGAAATTGCCGCTGGCAGAGCGATCATACCAGCCAATATCAATCATCCCGAATTAGAGCCCATGATTATTGGCCGGCATTTTCTGGTAAAAATCAATGCCAATATTGGCAATAGCGCTGTCATCTCTGATATACATACTGAAGTGGAAAAAGCGGTTTGGGCCTGCCGCTGGGGCGCGGATACCATTATGGATCTTTCCACTGGCAAAGATATTCACGCGACCAGAGAATGGGTCATTCGTAACTGTCCGGTGCCGGTGGGTACTGTCCCCATTTATCAGGCGCTGGAAAAAGTAGGTGGTGTCGCAGAGGATCTGAGCTGGGAGGTATTTCGCGATACGCTGATAGAACAGGCAGAACAAGGTGTCTCTTATTTTACAATTCATGCCGGTGTATTACTGCGCTATATACATCTGACCGCTGAGCGTGTCACAGGTATTGTTTCCAGAGGGGGATCGATTATGGCCAAATGGTGCCTTTATCATCATAAAGAAAATTTTTTATATACGCATTTTGAAGAGATCTGTGAAATCATGAAAAGCTATGATGTGGCATTTTCATTGGGAGATGGCTTAAGACCGGGCTGTATTGCTGATGCCAATGACAGTGCCCAGTTTGCGGAATTAGAAACCTTGGGTGAACTCACAAAATTGCCTGGAGCCATGATGTACAGGTGATGGTGGAAGGACCGGGCCATGTCCCTATGCACATGATTAAAGAAAATATGGAAAAGCAATTGACGCTTTGCAGTGAAGCCCCCTTTTATACGCTGGGACCGTTGACAACAGATATCGCGCCTGGTTATGATCATATCACCTCTGCAATAGGCGCTGCCATGATCGGATGGTATGGTACAGCCATGCTTTGCTATGTTACGCCAAAAGAACACCTTGGGTTACCCGATAGAGAAGATGTAAAAACAGGGGTGATTACCTATAAACTGGCCGCACATGCGGCGGACCTCGCAAAAGGGCATCCAGGGGCGCAATGCAGGGATAATGCGCTAAGTAAAGCCAGGTTTGAGTTTAGATGGGAAGATCAATTCAATCTGTCGCTGGATCCGGATACGGCAAGGGCATTCCATGATGCGACACTACCTGCCGCCGGAGCCAAACTGGCCCATTTTTGTTCCATGTGTGGCCCTAAATTCTGCTCTATGAAAATAACAGAAGAAATTAGAAAACATGCTGCAGAGGGTATGCAGCAAAAGGCAGGTGAGTTTAAGCAAAAAGGCAAAGAAATCTATTTGTAATGCTGCTTGTTATCACCAGACCCGAGCATGTTACAGATAGATTATTGCAGGTAGAGGCGGCAACTATAACAGAATTGTTTGCTTCAGGGCTGGAACTTTTGCATTTAAGAAAGCCAAAGGCTGATTTTAAGGCATTGACTGCCCTTGTACAAATGATTCCTGTTGCGTATCGTGCTAAACTGGTCGTGCATCCGCCTTTAGCGATGGGAGAGACCCCACTAGACAAACCTGCTATGCACAAAATGATGGACTGGATGGATCACAATCAAATACACCGTATGCATATTTGCGAATGGCTACGCCAGCCATTATATAATCAAACAACGGTAATGGACTATATAAGTCAATTTAAAGACCTGATTTTTTCGACGGGCATACACAAATGGGCATCTCTGTCTGAACTGTGCCCGACTGACATAGGCCATCAACAGCCCCCCGGACACCCCTCCCGACACCCTTCAATTTACTATAACTATGTGTTGGTGAGCCCGGTATTTGATAGCCTCTCCAAGCAGGGGTATTGTGCAAATCCTGCTCTACTGCATGTGCCAGCTATTACACATAAAGGAAAGTTCCCCAAGTGTATCGCAATGGGTGGGCTGGAGCTGGAAAATCTTGGGCAGGTGTATAAAGCGGGTTACGTAGGCGGGGCGCTCTTAGGTAGTATCTGGCCGCCCTTGAATAGCGGGGGTATTGCAGGTGCCCTGTGGGAAAGGCGAGCTATTGACAAATTTAAAACAGTGAAAGTCGTATGGGAGAATATTTGCAAAAAATAAATCGGCCGCCTGGCGCTGGCACAGTTAAAATGCCATTTGCTTTAAGTATTGCTGGACTAGACCCTACTGGCGGGCGGGGCTTTTAGCAGATATAAAAGCCATGCACCAACAGGATGTTTATGGGTTAGGCATAATAAGTTGCAATACCATTCAGACAGACAAACATTTTGATCGGGCAGCTTGGGTAAAATTGGATTTTATTGAGGCGTCTTTAAAGACGCTTAGCGGCAGATTTGCGATTAAGGCAGTGAAGATCGGCGCAGTTAAAAACCGCCAGATGTTGTTCATTTTGCTCACAGCGATTCAGCAGTATTTACCATCCGCACAAATTGTCTGGGATCCGGTGTTCAACCCGACAGCAGGCGGACATTTTTTTGAGCTGACAAAAACAGAGCTGGCGGGTAAAAATGCTGTCAACTGGAAAGCCATATTAAGTAAATGTGCTCTTGTAACGCCTAATGCAGGGGAAGCGGCCACGCTTTGTCGCCTGTTGGGGCTGACAAAGGCAAGTGACCTTTCCAAAGAACGCAGCCTTGATTATTTAGCTCCGCTACTACAGCAAATCAGTCTTTTTACCGCAATACTGCTCAAAGGAGGGCATTTAGCGCAAACTACGCCGGATGACTGGCTATTTTATTATGAACCTGGTACAAATCAGGCGCGTCAAGCGTGTTTAAAGACAAATGCCGTAGCTAGGGATGTTACTTCTAAAAAGCATGGTTCAGGATGTGTGCACAGTAGTATTGTGACCGCCCAACTAGCCCAAGGCAATACATTGCAAGTGGCCGCGTATGCTGCTAAGGCGTATATGGAATCTTTTTTAAACAGTAGCCAGGGCTTGCTTGGCGTGCATTGAGTGGTACACATATAGATTAGGATAATCTTTCAGGATTTAGTTTCAGGTTGAAGGACTATAAAAATGAAAAATAAAAATGAAATATAGAAATGGCAGGTAATGTAAGTAATCCAAAATATAATAAAAAGCAGATAGTCAGAAGCAATGGATTTTTTCCTCGGTGGCAATTTGTTTCCCAGGGTAATACGTCAGCTGCGCATCTTTTTTATATTCAATTAGCCCTGGAGGGCGGTTGCAGATGGATCCAGCTACGCTTAAAAAACCAGACCAGGGAGCAGATTTTGGAGGCTGGCCGTATAACCAGGCAGCTGTGCGATAGCTATCAGGCTACTTTTATTTTGAATGATCATTTGCACCTGGCTTTGGAGGTGGGATCGGACGGCGTTCATTTGGGGTTAAAAGACCCTTCGATACAAGTGGCCAGGCAGACTTTAGGAGATGCGGCTATTATAGGGGGCACCGCCAATACAGCGACAGATGTGCGGATGCGGGTAGCACAGGGCGTGGATTATATAGGGCTTGGGCCTTATCGCTATACCACAACTAAACTCGGATTAAGCCCCGTTTTAGGCCTGATGGGATACAGGAAGATCCTGCAGGATATTGGCGTAAACAGCCCGGTTGCCGCCAGTAACAATAATTGCCTTGATTTTCCACCTATATATGCCATTGGTGGAATACTTGAACACGACGTTCCGGCCATATTTAAAACAGGCGTCAATGGGGTTGCTGTTTCCGGCTATCTGAGTCGTCAGGTGGACTTAAGAGCTGGCGAAATAGCAAGCAAGGTGAAACTGAGTTGCGCTACAGTAACAGAATTTTATAGCCTTTGGAAAGAAAAGAACAGTTTTGAATTTCAAAAGGTGCTGGATAGCATTGGTCAGTTTAACAAAACGGTAAATGCCTGACTGGTTTTTAGTGGAAGGCTGTTGCTTTCATTAGCGGTTTTTACAATTTTATTAATCAATATCTACATTATTGGATATCTGAATACTAGCAATTTACAGGTTTTATACAACAATCATGACAGAACTTAATCAAACAACAATGGATAAAGAAAATCAAGCAAAGGCAGCGCCGTACGACGATAACGAATCCCTTGACAGTGATGCTTTGGAGATTGGCGGCCAGGTCTTTTATTCCCGACTGTTTTTAGGAACAGGTAAATATGGGCAGCTTTCTGCAATGCAGTCGGCAATCAGCGCCGCAGAAACAAATTTGGTTACGGTCGCATTAAGAAGAATGGATGCACCATTTCCTGCAAAGGATAAACAAGGTAATAAGAAAGAAAATCAGTCACTTCTGTCGTATATACCTGAAGCGGTTTACCCCACAAAGGAAATTAGACAAACAGTACATCTTTTGCCCAATACCTCCGGAGCAAGGACGGCCAAAGAAGCAGTGCTGGCCGCGGAGCTCTCCCGGGAAATAATGGAAACCAATTTTGTTAAACTGGAAATCCATCCTGATCCAACGCATTTAATGCCAGATCCGGTAGAAACGCTACTAGCTGCGGAGGCCCTGGTAAATAAAGGATTCATTGTACTGCCCTATGTGCACGCAGATCCGGTTTTATGCAAAAGGCTGGAAGAGGTTGGCGTGGCAGCGGTCATGCCTTTAGGGGCCCCCATTGGCTCCAATCTGGGCTTAAGCAGCCGAGAATTTCTGGAAATAATTATTGAAAATTCGGCGGTGCCGGTAATCATCGACGCAGGAATAGGCAGCCCTTCAGATGCGGCGCTGGCCATGGAAATAGGGGCAGATGCGGTGCTGATCAGCACGGCCATTGCCACTGCAGCTGATCCAGTAGCAATGGCCGCAGCCTTTAAATGGGCGGTAAGGGCAGGCAGGTTAGCCCGGCGTGCAGGTATTGCCAGCAAAGGCGTGCTTGGAGAGGCGACCAGCCCATTAACTGATTTTCTATCCTGACCAGATAGAAACCGGTGAGACATGGCTGTGCATTGCTACACTGCGTAATGCAGTGCAAAAGAAGAGATCTCTTATTGAATTATTGATATGCTTTCACAACCCAGGTTATCTTAAAATGACAGAAATATGAAAACAACAGCAAGTCAGGTGTTTGGTACTAAGGGTACGAAGCCTGTTTTTCAAAAAAACGACCAAATTAATCAAAGCGATTCGGTTGCGCCGGAAATGCCGGTAGCACCAGTTTTTGCAAATAAAACCCCGGAAAATCTATCTGCCACTTTTCTGGATGAATTCAACCTTTTTAACTGGGATGAAATTCAGGAGCGAATTGCCCGGACGACCCCTGAGCAGGTCGCAAATGCGCTTAAGCATCCAAGACCGGGCCTGGAAGCATTTATGGCCTTTATGTCGCCAGCAGCGGCCTCTTTTTTGGAACCAATGGCCGTAAAAGCGCAGCGCATGACCCGGCAGCGTTTTGGGAAGACAATCCGGCTGTTTGCGCCGCTATATCTAAGCAATAAATGCCAAAATATCTGTACTTATTGCGGGTTTAGTCTGGGAAACAAACTGCCAAGAAAGACCCTGTCAGCTCGGGAGATTGAAGCAGAAGCACGCGTACTAAAGGCAAGTGGGTTTGAACAAGTATTACTTGTAACAGGGGAAGCGGCAAATGAAGTGAATACTGATTATTTTGTACGGGCATTGCAACAGCTAAAAAGCCATTTTGCCCAGATTTCATTAGAGGTGCAACCTCTAGGGCAAAAGGCGTATGAATCGCTGGTGGAAGCAGGCGCTTATGGTATTACAGTCTACCAGGAAACCTACCACCGTCCGACCTATCAGCAGTACCATCTAAAAGGCAGAAAAACCAATTTTGATTTTAGACTAGGTACCGCTGAAAGGGCCTGCAGGGCAGGCGTTAGAAAAATCGGTATCGGCGTCCTGTTAGGACTACAAAACTGGCGGGTGGATAGTTTTATGACCATGGCACACCTTAAATTTTTACGCAGGCATTACTGGCAGACTAGCTACAGTCTGTCTTTTCCAAGGCTGCGTCCGGCGGAGGGTGCCTTGGTAGCCCCTTTTCCCGTTACAGACAAAGAACTCCTGCAACTGATACTGGCTTACCGGCTGGTAGACCCTGATCTGGATATCAGCCTTTCAACAAGGGAAACCCCTTCGTATCGGGATCATTTGATTAGCCTTGGTATCACCACCATGAGTGCGGGATCTAGGACCAATCCTGGTGGATACAGCGCTGCCAAAGATTCGCTGGAGCAATTTGAAATCAGCGATGAACGTACTGTAGCAGAAATTTGCCAAATGATTCGGGATGCCGGTTATGATCCGGTATTTAAAGACTGGGATCTTTCTCTTGCTGGAGTGACAGGAGGTAATATATAATCTTGGAAAAGTTTTCTTTATGAATACAATCAACAATAAGGGTAACCATTCACAATTGACCAGGGAGGATTATATGCTCTATGGACGGCAAATGCTGGTGCCAGAGATTGGTTGGGAAGGCCAGCAGCAATTGGCTCGTGCTAAGGTCATGGTCATCGGGGCCGGCGGACTGGGTTGTCCTGTATTGCAATATTTAAATGGTGCAGGAGTGGGGCATCTGGGATGCGTTGATTTTGACCAGATAGAAATCCACAATCTGCACCGACAACTGCTCTATAGCCCTGAGGATATTGCTGCTTATAAAGTCAAGATAGCAGAAGCTACTTTAAGAAAACAACGGCCGGCGACTTTTTTTGCTTTCAAAAACCAGCGCCTGACAACAGAAAATGCGGTGCAGTTGCTACAGGGGTATGATTTGGTTGTAGACGGTAGTGATAATTTCAAAACCCGCTATATTGTCAGCGATAGCTGTAAAAAAATGGAAATCCCTGTTATCTATGGCAGTATTTTAGGTTTTGAAGGGCAAATGGCGGTATTTGGCCATCAAGGCGGAAAAACCCTCAGAGATTTGTTTGCAAGCCCTCCGCCGGCAAAAATGGCTCCAAATTGCGCTGAAAACGGTGTTCTGGCGACTTTGCCAGGCATCATGGGGTTATTAATGGCCCAGGAAGCGCTAAAGTTATTGATCGGACTGCCCGTGCTCCACAACCAACTGGTACTTTTTAATACTTTAAACTGGCAGTGGCGGACCCTGAGGTTTTGAATAATCGGCTAAGGTCTGCGTGAAGCAATAACAGGCAAGCCGTGAGCCTGCAATTTTTTGCTGCCGGGGTGACGTGTAAACAGGCAAAATTCTTACCTTCGCCCCTTATGCAAAAAGATATGCAAAAAGAGATTGTATTAAGTGGAATCAGACCGACGGGTTACCTGCATCTAGGTAATTATTTTGGTGCCATGCGCAATTATGTGCGTATGCAAGAAGATTATAACTGTTACTTTTTTGTGGCCGACTGGCATAGTCTGACCACCCATCCAGATACGAAAACACTCAGATCAAGTGTCCATAGAGTGATCGCGGAAAATCTGGCCTGTGGACTGGATCCGGACAAGGCGGCCATTTACGTACAAAGTGATGTGCCGGAAATCGCCGAATTATATCTATATCTGAATATGATGGCCTATAAAGGGGAATTGGAAAAAGTACCCACTTTTAAGGATAAAGTTCGGCTCAATCCTGATAATGTAAATGCCGGCCTCTTAACCTATCCGGTACTGATGGCCGCTGATATACTGATTCATCGCGCAGTTAAAGTGCCGGTGGGCAAAGATCAGCAGCAGCATCTGGAGATGGCCCGCAACTTTGCGGAACGCTTTAACCACCGGTATGGGGAAGTGTTCCCAATGCCAAAGGCCTTTAATTTCAATAGTGATCTTGTAAAGATTATGAGCCTTGACGGTAAAGGAAAGATGAGTAAAAGCGAAAATCAGATGGCCACCATCTATTTGAGTGACTCAGATGAATTGATTCAAAAAAAGCTTAAAAAAGCACAGACAGATCAAGGCCCTTCAGCGCCTGGTCAACAGAAGCCGGATTATATTGAAAATCTCTTTACACTCGCTTCCCTGGTAAGCGAACCTGCGGTCGTGAACAAATTTGAGGAAGACTACAATAATTGCCAGATCAGGTATGGTGATTTTAAAAAACAGCTCGGAGAAGATATGGCCCGTTTTGTAGCCCCCATCAGGGATAAAGCCCTGGCCATACAGCAAGACAGTGCCTATTTAGATAAAATTATGCGCCAGGGTGCTGCAAAGGCCCGGGAAAGTGCATCCCGCACGATAAAAATAGTACGTGAGGCAATGGGAATAAATTATTAAATTAGCAACAAAATACGCGCAGCAGAGAAGGGCGGTAAAGGCCAATTGCACTGCTGAGCGCCATTTTCTTCGTCCACCTAAATCCACCTGATGGCAAAAGCAGCAAAACAAAAGCCTAAACATATCGCTATTGCGGGCAATATCGGAGCGGGTAAAACCACGCTTACCGAATTACTTAGTAAACATTATAAGTGGATTCCACAGTTTGAGGATGTGGACCATAACCCATATTTGACAGATTTTTATGAAGATATGGCCCGTTGGAGCTTTGAGCTGCAAATCTATTTTCTCAATAGCCGTCTAAAACAACTCATTGAAATCGATCAGGGAACAGAAACCGTTATCCAGGACCGGACCATCTATGAAGATGCCAATATCTTCGCCCCGAACCTACATGACATGAGTCTGATGAGCACCAGGGATTTTAATAACTATTATCATTTTTTTGAAACCCTTAAAAAAATGATCAAGCCACCTGATTTGCTTATTTACCTGAAGGCCTCGGTTCCTGCGCTGGTAGCGCAGATCCAAAAGCGTGGTAGAGAATATGAGGATAATATCCGTTTGGATTACCTGAAAAAACTCAATCAATTATATGATAAATGGATTGAGGGTTACAAAGAAGGCCCACTACTGGTCATCGATGTGGATAATGTTAATTTTGCCGAGAGCGAAGAGCATCTGGGGGAGATTATCAATAAAATCGACAGGTTGTTATATGGCTTGTTTTAGCGAATAATTAGAAAAGGCTTTATTCCTATTCGCTAATAAAGTGTTGAGCACCATATGCTTTAGTGATAAAACGTGATCTAAATTTATGACAATGGCAGAAAATTTGACTTCGGGGGAAAATGTTCCAAATAACGAAGTGGGAATAAAACAGGAAAATCCGAACCCCAAAATCAGTTTTATTACCCTGGGCGTGAAAAATTTAGCTATAATGACCCGGTTTTACCGGGATGTACTGGGTTGGCAAATGGAAAAAGAGCAAGAAGGGGTAAGCTTCTTTAAAATGAATGGCGGGACTGTTTTCGCACTTTTTAGTGCAGAGGATCTGGCAAAAGATATTGGTCTGAAAAGCGACCAGGTAGCAGCTGATAATAGCTTCAAAAAAATGAGTCTGGCCCTTAATTTTGATTCTATTATAAAGGTAGATACCTTTTTTGCTTTCTTAAAACAAAAAGGCGTGTATATACAAAAGGCACCCAAACCGTATTCTGGGGCGGTTATAGCGGTTATTTCAAAGATCCCGAAGATAACTATTGGGAAGTGGCCTATAATCCTTTCTTATAGATAATCCCCTACCTTTGCGTTCAATACGCAAACCCGCACGCAATGAAACTTCAGTATTATGCTATTGATACGCCCTTCAAAGATACCTTTACCATATCCGGGGGGCGCTCTAAAATCAGTCAACCGGCCTTAATTGTTTCTTTGTCCCTGGGGCCATTTACAGGCTGGGGAGAGGCACCAGCCATCAGTTATTATGACGTTACCGTAGAGAAAATGGTTCGGGAAATCCAGGCTAAAAGGTTATTTATTGAAAAATTTGCCCTGACAGATCCCGAACGCTACTGGCACTATTTGCACCATCTTTTACCTGAACATCCGTTTTTAGTCTGTGCTCTGGATATAGCTTGCTGGGATCTATATGGCCAAATGAATCGGTCTGCAGTCTACCAACTCCTGGGTAATCAGTGGGAACACACGCCTTTGACGGATTATACCATTGGTCTGGACAGTATACCCAATATGGTCGAAAAGGTGAAAAAGACACCCTGGCCTATTTACAAAATAAAATTGGGTCAGCCAAGTGATCTGCAGTTACTGCGCGCGCTGCGGGAAGTAACTGATAGCCCATTTAGGGTGGATGTCAATGGTGGTTGGTCCTATCAAAGGGCAGAGCAAATGCTGCCACTTTTGGCAGAACTGGGCGTGGAACTGGTAGAACAGCCATTAGCACGGGCAAAAACGGAAAATGACCTGGAACAGATGCGCAACTTAAAACAAATATCACCTATCGCTTTGATCGCTGATGAGAGTTGTGTGCGTTTGGCTGATATGAAGGGAATTGAACAGTATTTTCATGGCATTAATATAAAACTCACCAAATGCAGTGGTATTACCCCGGCCCGAGTACTGATCAACGAGGCTCGTAGTCGGGATATGAAGGTAATGATGGGTTCTATGAATGAGACGGTAATTGGTTCAGCTGCTATTGCGCAGTTTTTGCCACAACTCGACTATGTAGATATGGACGGGCCGCTGCTTTTAGAAAGGCCCGGAGGTGTCGGTCTGACTATTGAGCAGGGTAAGGTCAGTCTTTCAGGGACGGCGGGACTTGGTATCCGGCCGACGGATCTGCCAGCTGGCGGCTTTGAGGATAGGTAGCTACCAGCCCCTAAATAAGGTATGGCTTTATCAGAAATAATTATTAATTTGGCATTTTAAAGGGAAGCTTTTAAATTTACCAAATTAATGTTCGTTTTTATGTAATCGTTTTCATGAATATCGAACTGACTTTGAATTGATTTACAAGGTTTAAGAGGTATTTTTTTGACCACTAAAACGCAAAATTAATTTTATGGCACCCATCAAAAAAACGCCAAAAAGCAATACTATTATTCAGGTTGCAGAAGCGACCGGGCTATCTCCTGCAACAATTTCCCGCGTACTCAATAATCATCCTTATGTAAAGGAGGCCACCAAAAAGAAGGTGCTTGAAATGATTGAGAAGCTGGGATACCAAAGAAATAATATTGCTTCGGGGCTAAGAAGCAATAAGACACGTACCATTGGGCTTATTGTTCCAAGAATTTCCATGTTTTTCCACGCAGAGGTCATTACCACTATTCAGAATATCCTGTATAAACACGGGTATAACCTGACGATCTGCCAATCCGGAGATTCTGTTGAAATTGAAAAGAATCTGATCCGTACCCTACAATCGGTAAGGGTAGATGCAGTAATTGCTGCCTGTACCTTACATACCACCGATTTCAGCCCTTTTGAGCAGCTGATGGCCAGTGGCACTCCTCTTATATTCTATGACCGCGTTCCCGTGGAGAAAACAAGTGCTATGGTGATCAAGGGCGATGATATTCAAGGGGGTATCTGGCTACATCGCATCTGATAGAGATAGGCTGCAAGAAAATTGCCCATATCTCAGGCCCCCTGGATTGCAATTTATATCAGGACCGGTTAAAAGGGTTTTATAATGCAATGAAAATCGCTGATTTACCGGTACGCAAAGAGTGGTTGTTCTATCAGGAACTTACCAAAGAAAATGCAAGAATTGCCTTAAAGCAAATCTTTGAGGGGCCGGAAGTGCCCGACGGGCTGGTGGCAGACAATGACACGACGGCTATTGCTGCCTTAAAATTTGCCAAAGAAATGGGCCTGAAGGTACCGCAGGATTTGAAAATTGTAGGCTATTCCAATGATCCCAGAAGCGAGATCATCACGCCATCTATTACGACCATCGAACAATATCCGGAAAAGATGGGTGAGAAGATTGTCGAAGTGTTAATGGCCAGGTTACTGCATAAAAATATGAGTCCTACAGAAATCAGTGCACCGACCATTATGCCAGTACAGTTAATCAGAAGGTTATCTACCTGATGGCTTCATAGCCTCCCACAAGGCCGTGCAACCAGAATTGAATCAGTATAAAGATGTAAGGAGATAAAATTTAATATTTGTATTTACGCCGCTGCTTGAATCAATGGATCGTTTTAAATTCAAATTCAAATTCAAATTTAATTTTTCACAAACCATTTTTACAAACAAAAACTACCTCCAAACCATGTTAAGAAAAAAACATCGCCTAAAACAAATTTTACTGGGCGCTTCGCTACTACTGGTAGCGGCCAGCGGTCTAAAGGCACAGCGAAAATCTGAGATGAAGCAGCTGATCAAAACCCAATTTGATTTTGCTGCCAAACAGTACAAATTACTCGCGCAGCAAACGCCCAAAGACAAAATGCCCCAGACGTACAATCCCAAAACGGACAAAAGTACTTTTAGTAATTTGCAGTGGTGGTGCAGCGGGTTTTATCCGGGGACGCTTTGGATGATTTATGCCCAGACAGGGGATAAGACAATCAAGGCAGAAGCGGAGAAAAAACTTTCGGAACTGGCCCCAATGAAACATTACAAGGGCAATCATGATCTGGGTTTTATGATCAATTGCAGTTTTGGCAACGGCTTTAAGCTAACCCGCAATCCCAGTTATGCCAAAACACTGGATACGGCAGCGGCCACACTAGCGCTAAGGTATCGTCCCCATGTTCATGCGATTCAATCCTGGAACAAAAGCAAGAATTTTACCTGTCCCGTTATTATTGATAATATGATGAACCTGGAGTTACTTTGTTGGGTGAGCGCCCATACGGGAGATACCAGCTATTTACATATAGCCAGAGAACATGCTAACACGACCATGAAAAACCATTTTAGGCCGGATTACAGTTCTTATCATGTAGTGGATTATGACCCCAATACAGGAGCTGTCCTCCAAAAGAAAACCTGGCAAGGGGCTAATGATAGCTCTTCCTGGGCCAGAGGCCAGGCCTGGGGACTTTACGGTTATACAATGATGTATCGTTATACCAAAAATAAAGCTTACCTGAATCTGGCAAAGCATATTGCACATTATATTTTGACCAATCCCTCCATCCCGGCTGATATGATTCCTTATTGGGATTATGATGCACCGGGTATTCCTGATGCGCCCAGAGATGCCTCTGCCGCTGCCATTACCGCCTCCGGCCTGCTGGAGCTGGGTCGTTACACCGGTGGTAAACAACGTAAGACTTATGTCAATGCAGCTAAAAAGATTATCGTTTCACTGAGCTCAGATAAGTACCGTGCAAAACTTGGTCAAAACGGTGATTTTATTCTGATGCATTCTACAGGCGCTAAACCATTTAATTCAGAAGTAGACAGTCCGCTTTCTTATGCTGATTATTATTTTCTGGAAGCACTTACGCGTTACAAAAAGTGGTATCTATAAGCTATTTTTTTGGTCAAAAACTAAAACGTTTACACAAGAAATACTATCGTTCAGCTAAATGCTGAGAATAGCCGTTAAATAAAAATTGTTATGGCAAACAGAAGACAAATACTTAAAACCGCCATACTGGGTGGAGCCGTCGGATTAGGGGGGCTGCCGCTCAGGCTGCTGGCAAGAAATTCAAATAAAAATATAGCTGGCGATCCCGATTACCCAGGGGTGCTGGCGCCAAAAGAATTACTAAAAAGTGGCGCTGCTGATAGAGCTTACTGGGTAGATTTACTTTACAAAATGGCGGCGCCCGTATTACTGAATTTGGAAAAGGATGAGCTGCGAAAAAATATGATCGTTAAAAAAGCACCTACCTATGACAGCAGGACCGTCGACGTAACCTATCTGGAAGCGGTTGGCCGCACCCTGGCAGGCGTCGCTCCCTGGCTGGAATTGCCCGATGATGATACAAAGGAAGGCAAGCTTAGAAAAAGACTTCGGGAGGCCGCTGTAAAAGGACTGGCCAATGCGGTGAATCCCGAGGCAAAGGATTTTTTAAACTTCACCAAAGAAATGCAGCCAATTGTAGATACGGCTTATTTTGTGCAGGCATTTATCCGGGCGCCTAAAGCCTTATGGGAACCTTTAGACGCTGAGACCAAAAAAAATGTGGTCTCCTGCGTAAAATCTCTACGCAACCGTAAGCCCTTTGAAAGCAACTGGGTGATCTTTGGCTCCATGGCGGAAGCGTTTTTACTTTCTATCGGCGAGCAGTATGATAAGGAAAGGTTGATGCATGGCGTTGAACGCTTGAACCGTTGGTATGTAGGTGATGGCTGGTATAGTGATGGCCCCAGATTTGCCTTTGATTATTATAACGCTTATGTGATGCATCCTTTTATGGTAGATACGCTACAAATTCTAAGTCAGCATAAACTGGTGGAGGAAAAAGAGTATCTGCAGGCCAATAAAAGAATGATCCGTTATGCGGAGCAGCAGGAAAAACTAATTTCTCCCGAAGGTACTTATCCGCCTATTGGTCGCTCCATCCCATACAGAACGGGCGCCTTTCAGGCATTAGCCATGGTTAGCTGGCAGCAAAACCTGCCAAAGCATATCGACCCGGCTCAGGTGCGTTGTGCTTTGACAAAGGTGTGTTATAATATGTATACAAAAATCAATAGCTTTGATCGTGAGGGGTGGTTGGAACTGGGTTTTGTAGGGTTGCAACCTGAGGTAGCAGATTATTATACCTCTACTGGCAGCTTGTACATGTCTACACTTAGTTTTTTGCCTTTGGGGCTGCCTGGGGACAATCCATTCTGGACAAATCCACCGGCAGATTGGACCGCCAAGGCCGCCTGGGCGGGAAAACCCTTCCACAAGGATTATCATGTAGACTATTGATCTATAGATACTATGAAGTGACTGAAAGGCATGGGCCTGGTCTTATTGGATTGGGATTTTTGAAAACGTTATCAAAATTTTAAAACTTTTAAATTTTCTGGATGAACACAGATTCATTAGGAAATTGTAGCAATTAAAATCAGAAAAATATGTTCAGCAAAAAAATGATTAATAAAATAAATGCAGGTCTGGCACTTTCAGGCCTAAAGGCCGGTGTGCGGTTTGCTGTGGCAGCAGCTATCGCAGTTAGTTTGGCCTTGGTTTTGACCCTTATCACACCTACTAACTTAAAGGCGCAGTGGGGACAGGGAGGCGATAAGCATGAGGTTAAAAAGATAAAAAAGAAGTGCCGTTAAAATATGGCGCCCATAGGATCGGCAAAAGAACCGATCCGGATATGAACCGTTGGCGGGATTATGGACTCGGTGAATTTATTCATTTTGGACTGTATTCTATTTTAGGTGGAGATTATAACGGGATGCATTATAATGGCGCCTCCGAATGGATTCGTTCCTGGAATAAACTTCCCCATGAAGTCTATGATAACTTATATAAAAAGTTTAATCCCAAGGATTTTGATCCAGAGGCCTGGGCAAAAATGGCCAAGCAAATGGGCGTTAAATATGTAACCATTACCACTAAACATCATGACGGTTTTTGTTTATGGCCAAGTAAATTTTCCGATTTTAATATTACGAAAACCCCTTATAAAAAAGATATGATCGGTCCTATGGTTCGCGCCTTTGATAAGGCAGGAATCGATGTTTATCTTTATTTTTCAGTGATGGACTGGCATCAGAAGGACTGGCGTTATGATCTTAAAACTGCGGCAGATTCAGTGGCCTTTAACCGGTTTAAGACCTTTACCAAAAATCAGCTGACAGAATTACTCACGCTGTATCCTGAAACCAAAGGCCTTTGGTTTGATGGTACCTGGGATACCAGCTGGAAAAAAAGCGGTGCCTTCTCAGATAGTCTGGATCAGTATCTGAAAAAATTACATCCGGGGCTTATCATTGGCAGCCGCCTCAGGGCTGATGATTATGGGAATCGTCATTTTGATGCCAATGGTCATTTAATGGGGGACTATGAACAGGGTTGGGAAAGAAAGATCCCTAAAGATTACAGCGCTACCAGGGGTAATGACTGGGATTGTGTCATGACTATTCCTGAAAACGGCTGGGGATATGCCAAAACCTGGATGGGACATTGGAAAACGCCCTATGAGTTAATTGAAATGCTGGCCAAATGCGTATCACTGGATGGTAATTTTGTGATCAATTTTGGACCAAAAGGCGATGGAACATTCAGAAATAAAGAAATCCAGACAGCCAGGCAGATAGGGGACTGGATGCAGGTCAATCACGAGGCTATATACGGCGCCGGTTATGCAGGTTGGGAAAAACAAGACTGGGGATATTATACCAAAACAGAAAGGACGCAAAGATCTATATGATCGTCTTTAATGTTCCCATTAACGGTGCGTTAAAAGTCGTGCCTGGCAAAAAGGGACATATTAAAAATGCTTACCTTTTGCAGGATCATAAAAATCTGAAGATTGAGCCTTTGGATGGTAACGGCGTACTGATCCATTTAGAACAAAAGAACATACACAACCATTTGTAATTGTGTTGGAAGCCACTGATGACGGCAAGGCAGTGGATACAGAAAACAAGCATGTATAAAAATGTGCAACATCCAATCATTAACATCATAAAAATTAAACGTAAAAATGTCAATTAATAGCAACGCATTTAACCTGGAAGGAAAAACGGCCATCGTAACAGGATCTAACCGGGGAATTGGCCAGGCCATGGCTATTGGCCTGGCAGAGGCCGGTGCCGATATTATCGGCGTCAGTTCCAGTTTTCCAAAAGCGTCAGAAACCCAAAAGGTGGTTGAGTCACTGGGGAGAAAATTTTCCAGGTATAATGCAGATTTTTCAGACAGAGAAAGTGTATATGCTTTTATAAAAGAAGTAAAAGCACAGCAACCTGATATTGATATTCTGGTAAATAATGCGGGAACCATTATGCGGGAACCAGCGGCTACCCATCCGGATGATTATTGGGATAAAGTCATCTCTATTAACCTGAATGCACCCTTTATTCTGGCACGGGAATTTGGGAAGGCCATGATTGACAAAGGACAAGGTAAAATTATCTTTACCTGTTCAATGCTCTCCTACCAAGGCGGCATCAATGTACCAGGTTATACGGCCAGTAAATCAGGTATTGCAGGGCTGGTAAAAGCCCTGGCCAATGAATGGTCCGCTAAAGGCGTTCAGGTAAACGGGATTGCTCCAGGTTATATAGCCACAGATAATACCAAGAATCTGATGGCGGATCCGATCAGGTCTAAAGCCATATTGGAAAGAATTCCGGCAGGCCGTTGGGGTGCACCAGAGGACCTGAAAGGTGCGGTCGTCTTTTTGGCCAGTAAAGCGGCTGATTATGTAAGCGGTACCATACTCAATGTAGACGGCGGCTGGATGGCCAGATAGTTAGGCTGATGGCCAATTATTTGAATGACAAAAAACGCTACTCATAATAATTAAACAAAAAATGCTTTATTAAACAATTATTAAATACAAAAAACAATGGAAGTAAGATTTCAAAATAGTCCAAATGAAACAAAACAAATGGACACAAAGCAACTCAGAGATAATTTTTTAATCGAACAGCTGATTCAAAAAGATAAACTTAAGCTGGTCTATAGCCATTATGACCGGGTGATTGTCGGCGGCGTTTCTCCGGTAGATGCTGTCGTTGAGTTACCAAATGAACCTGAACTGAAGGCCGATTATTTTTTACAGCGCAGGGAACTTGGTGTGGTAAATCTAGGTGGACCAGGCATTATTCAGGCAGCAGATAAAAGCTATGAGCTGGAAAAACTGGATTGCTTATATGTCGGACTTCATACGGAGCATGTCAGTTTTGCTTCCAAAGATAAAGCCAATCCCGCAATTTTCTATATGTTAAGTGCACCGGCGCACAGCGAGCATCCCACCACACAATTTGCCAAAAAGGATGCTTTTCCCACAGAGACCGGTAGCCTGGAGACCTCCAATAAAAGAACCATTTACAGGTATATCCACGCAGATGGCATTAAGAGTTGTCAGCTGGTTATGGGACTGACGATTTTGGATACAGGCAGCGTCTGGAATACCATGCCCGCCCATACCCATACGCGCAGAATGGAGGCCTATTTTTATTTTGATGTACCAAAGGATCAGCGCGTGATTCATCTGATGGGAGAACCTTCAGAAAGTCGTCATCTGGTCGTGAACAATAATGAAGCTATTTTGTCCGCTCCCTGGTCCATTCATGCAGGTTGTGGCACGTCCAATTATGGATTTGTATGGGGAATGGCTGGTGAAAATTACACCTATTCTGATATGGATTTGGTGGATATTGCCGATTTAAATAATAAAGGCATTCGATTGATTCATTTAAAGCAAAGATATATATGCATAAAACACTTTTGACCGGCATTGTTTTACTGGGGCTTTTTAGTTGTGGCAGTCATTCTGATGGGCAGAGTGCTGGTACACTGACCCTGAAAAATACGACAGCCATTGACAGACCGGAGGCGACCGTTCGTTTGACCAGAGAACAACTGGAGGCCAAGGCTGGATCATTAAAAGGAAATTATCTTCGCTTTCATAGTGGACAAAAAATACTTACTGCCCAATATGAAGATCTGGATAGTGACAGTGTGTGGGATGAGGTTATTTTACTTTGCCCCATCAAGGCCTCTGCAACAGTTGAGGTGCAATTGGAAAAAACAACTAAAAAGCCAGAAGTTACGGGGGCTAGTATGGCACATGCCAGGCTGAAATTAAAAAATGAAGATCAGACTTTTGGTGAAAACCAAACGCAGGTGCAGATGCCAGATCAGAACCCGCCTACGGATTTTTCCAAGCATGCATTGCCTCCTTATCTAACAGAAGGGCCTGGCTGGGAAAATGATAAAGTGGCCTTTCGGTTATATTTTGACACCAGGAACAATAAGGATATCTATGGCAAGCGAACCGCTGATATGGTCATGGATTCAGTAGGCGCCAACCCTAAAAACAGTTATCATAATCTGGCGGACTGGGGAATGGATATTCTTAGAGTAGGGACTTCTCTAGGTGCGGGAGCGCTCGCTTTTCATTATCAGAAAGCTGACGGGAAGGATACACTGGTCAGGCTCGGAGGAAACGATATCAAAGGGGAAACCTATCAACTACTTTCAGACGGTCCTTTAAAAGCCACCTTTTTAATGACCTATCCCTGGCAGCTAGCCGGTAAACCGGTTATCGTTACAGAAAAGATCAGTATAGGCGCAGGGGATTATTACTATACCAGTGAGGTGGCTGTAAAAGGAGCAGATGTGCCCAAAGATTTAAAAGTAGATATGGGTATAGCAGATTTTTATACCAATCAGATGGATTCTATCCTAACAGATCAGGCGAAAGCCGTTTATAGCTTTGGAGCCCAATCTGAAAATCATGATAATCTGGGGATGGCCGTTATTAGTCTGGATCCCGGAGCTGCCCATATTTGGTATATTAAAGAAAAGCCCCGGTTACAACGGATATTACCAGTAGTTATATGTTAGAGTCCTCCATCAGTGGGTCCCATCCGGTCACCTTTAGATTTTACGCCGGTTGGTCGCTCACTGATCCAGCCTTTAACTCAGCGGCAGGCTTTAAAAATAAGTTGCAAGAGGCAATTACTTTACTCAGTCATCCGGTAAGTGTAGAATAAATATTTATAAATAATATATATGATAACTTAACTGATTGATTGACTAGTTAATATATAAATCTAAATCATGAAACATTTATTTCTCAGTACATTTTTATTATGTATGATAGCAGTAACCGCTTTTGGCCAGCGAAGGGCCACTGAATCTGTAAAACAGGCAATTACAAAGTTAAATCAAGCCATGGTGGATGCAGATAGCACCACCTTGTACAAAATGACCTTTCCGACTTTAAGCTATGGGCATTCCTCTGGAGTAATCCAGAACCAACAACAGTTTGTGGAAGGCATCACCTCAGGCAGGTCTGATTTTATCTCAATTGATCTGTCAGATGAGTCCATTAATGTGGTTGGCAATACCGCTACTGTGCGTCATATTCTTTCGGCAAAAACTTTTGACAATAAAGTCCCCGGTACAGTTCGCCTGGAAATTTTGCTGGTTTGGGTCAAAAGCCATGGTTCCTGGAAACTGCTGGCAAGGCAGGCCGTCAAGCCCGCCAATTAAGCATAAATGACCAATAGCTGATTAGGGGATTGCCCCCCTTTCATTGCTTTTGCTATGACTACCAGCTCAAGTCCTGAATTTGCGCCCGCTATTGTTTTTACCATGAAAACGATAGCGGGATTTTTGTAATTAATGGATTGTCAGTGCGCTTGATAGGCGTTGGCCCTTCATATTACTTAGGTACAGTCACTTTCTTCTAATAGAGTTTAACCTGGAACGCCTCCTTGCTTTGCGGATTTAGTTGTAATTTTGCATTTCACAACCGCTAAACGGATGCATTTAGTTAAAAAATGGAGGTCCGTTTGTACCGGTTAATTTTATTTAAGGCAATAATTATTTATGCTAAGTACGATTGAAGCAGCACTGGACGATATAAAAGCGGGTAAATTAGTGATTGTAGTAGATGATGAAGACCGTGAAAATGAAGGCGACTTTATCACTGCTGCTGCCAATATAACACCCGAGATCATTAATTTTATGAGTAAGGTCGGACGCGGTTTGATCTGCGCTCCCATTACTGAGGGGCTAGCCGATAAATTGGAACTAACGCTGATGGTCCCTAAAAATACAGCGTTACATGAAACCCCGTTTACGGTAAGTATTGATTTACTGGGACATGGTTGTACAACAGGGATCAGCGCCCATGACCGGGCCAAAACCATCCAGATGATGGTAGATGAAAATGCCCGGCCAGAGGACTTTGGACGCCCTGGGCATATATTCCCTTTAAGGGCCAAAGACGGCGGCGTTTTAAGACGCACCGGTCATACGGAGGCTGCCGTGGATCTGGCCAGACTGGCCGGATTTAAGGCTGCAGGTGTTCTGGTGGAAATTATGAACGAAGATGGGACTATGGCCAGATTACCTCAGTTAGAAGACATTGCCAGACAATATGACCTTAAAATCATTACGATTAAAGATTTGATCGAATATAGGCTACAACAATCTGATTCACTGATTGAAGAAGTGGTTCGGGTGCATATGCCGACAAAGTACGGTGATTTTCAATTAGTGGCATTTAAAGAAAAGCATAATGCAGCAGAGCATCTGGCCTTAATTAAAGGTAGTTGGAATCCAGGGGATGCGGTGCTTACCAGGGTTCACTCCAGTTGTGTTACAGGAGATATTCTAGGCAGCCTTCGCTGTGATTGCGGAGATCAGCTCCATGCCGCCATGCGTATGGTGGAAAAGGAAGGAACCGGTATGGTCTTGTATATGAATCAGGAAGGCCGGGGTATTGGCCTGATCAATAAGCTGCGCGCTTATAAACTGCAGGAGGAAGGACTTGATACCGTAGAAGCCAACCTGAAACTGGGTTTTAAGGCCGACCAACGTGATTATGGGGTAGGGGCGCAGATTTTGCGGCATTTGGGCGCCACAAAGCTTAAACTAATGAGTAATAATCCCACTAAAAGAGCCGGCCTGCTGGGTTATGGTATTGAAATTGTTGAAGTGGTGCCTATTGAAGCCTCACCCAACAAACACAATGAAAAATACCTGCAGACCAAAAGGGACAAAATGGGGCATAATATTTTAAAATAATTCTCTTCGTCGATTAATAGTTATTGGCACCTGATTTTCAATAAGTCAGGTGCCAATTTGTTTTTTTAAGGATAAAAAATAAAAATTATTAAAATAAACTTTCAGAAAATATTGAAAGTTCAGAAAATATAGTATATTTGCGTTATGGAAATAAACGTAGCAAGAGAGAAATTTATAGAAACCTGGGGTAATCTGGGTAGTTCATGGGGTATCAATAAATCCGTGGCTCAGGTGCAGGCCTTTTTACTATTGGCACCTGATCCTGTATCCACGGACGAGTTGATGGAAGCACTTCAGATCTCCAGAGGTAACACAAATATGAGTCTTAGGCAGCTGATGGATTTTGGGGTGGTTTCTAAAAAAAATGTACCCGGACAGCGCAAAGAATATTTTGTTCATGAAAAAGATATCTGGAAATGGGCGCCAAAGATTATGGCGGTAAGAAAACAAAGGGAACTCAATCCTGTTTTGGAAGTTTTGACAGAACTTAAAGAATTTAGCGCTGCAGGTAAGGCGTCTATAGAAACAGTTTTTGAAACGCAGGTAGGAGAGATTCACAGTTTTAGTGCAAAGGTCAGTAGGGTCGCAGATAAGCTTTGCTCGTCCAAATCAGATATGCTATTGAAGCTGTTTAAATTATTTGGCTGATCACACAACAAATTACAATACTGGCATGACGAGTTATCTTATGGCAACATACACCTTTTATTTACTGGTGATGGTCGTAGTGATCGGATGGGCTGGCTGGGCCCTGCATGATGCAGGCAGGCCTTTTATAAGGGAAGTGTTTTTAAAAGATTATACGACGGCAGATCTGATAAGTAATCTACTTCTCACAGGGTATTATCTGGTAAATATCGGCTATAGTTTTGTTGTACTCAGCAGGCTGCCTGCTGTTCATAACTGGGCAGAAGTCATGGCTGCCCTTGGGACGCAAATTGGTCAGTTGGTTTTACTTCTGGCAATATTACATTATAGCAATCTGGTGGTTTTCTTTTTATGGAAAAGATACCATCAGGTATAAACTTTTTTTCTTCCTTATTTTTCAATCTTAAATAATAATTGTTATGCAACAAGTAAGTGTTCTATGGGCATATCTGATCTATTTACCCATTGCTTTATGGTTAACCATCTTTGTTACGGGTAAATTGTTTGGCAACGCCATTGTCTACATGATGGATATTTTCCATGACAGAAAGCAGATCGCTGTCGCGACCAATCAACTTTTTAAAATTGGTTTTTATTTGATCAACATGGGCTTTGCACTCTATATACTTAGGATCAACCAGGACGAACTCACAACAAAGACTATATTTGAGGTGTTAAGTACCAAAATTGGCGGTTTTAGTATTTATCTGGGCATCATGCTACTATTTAATATGTTCCTGTTTTTCCGGGGCAGAAAAGCAGCCCGCAAAGCTTAGGTGCCAACCCGCATGATAAAATAACGCACGCTAACAGGCGTGTGCCGGAAATCGACTACTTGTAAGCTACTTGTATGGGGACAGCTATTTAACGCTGGGTTCTTAAATTGATTGGCGACTAAATATCAAACAATGACAACTAAAAATAATCAGGGAGAACAGGCTCCAGATACCCCGCAAAAGAAAATTGTGCTGGCAGGCGGCACGGGTTTTATCGGGCAGTATATACAAAAGTATTATCAGCAGTTAGGCTATCAGGTAATTATTATCACTCGCCGCCCTGATCCGGCGAGTCAGGAGCCGCAAATCTCCTGGAACGATACATCAGGCATCGCTTTTGCGCTGGAAAATGCCGCGCTTGTCGTAAATCTGGCGGGCAAATCAGTTAACTGCAGGTATACTAAACATAATAAGCAGCTGATCTTTTCTTCCAGATTAAAAACGACTGCTAAATTAGGGGAAGCGATTGCCCGTTGCCAACATCCTCCCGCACTGTGGATTAACAGCAGTACGGCGACCATCTACCGGCATGCAGAGGATCACCAAATGACCGAAAAAAACGGCCAGATCGGTGCAGGCTTCTCTGTGGAAGTGGCCAAAGCCTGGGAAAAAGCGTTTTTTGGGTTTCATTTGCCAGAAACAAGACAGGCGGCGCTTAGAATTTCCATTGTCCTGGGACAAAACGGTGGGGCACTGCCTGCTTATAAAAGGCTTGTCAGGTTTGGCTTGGGTGGGGTACAAGGTAGTGGCAATCAAATGTTTAGCTGGGTGCATATCGCCGATGTAGCTAGCGCAATTCGCTATATTGAAGACCAAGAGCTGACTGGCATTTTTAATTTGGCCGCTCCTGAAGCCGTAACGAACCGGGAATTTATGCGTGCATTACGCAGCGAAGTAAAAATGCCCTTGGGAATACCGCTGGCCCTGCCCCAAAGCGCGCTTTTACTTAAATTGGGGGCAGGTATAATCGGTACTTCCAGTGAACTGCTGCTTAAAAGCCGCTGGGTTTATCCTGAAAACCTGTTAGAAAAGGGATTTATATTCCAGTATCCTAATTTAAAGGAGGCGTTGCACCAGATACTGAGTAGACAATAGAAAGGTAAGTGTTGGTTCGCTACGATATATGAAAGGAGAAATTGGCTGGTTTTTAGCCATTAGAATGGGTAAAATGCCTTATTTTCGCGGTTATATTTTAAGAAAATAAACATAATCAAATTCTATGGCATACGACTTAATAGTGATCGGAAGTGGGCCTGGCGGTTATCCGGCGGCTATCCGTGCTTCTCAGCTGGGATTGAAAGTAGCAATCATTGAAAAAGAACTGCTGGGTGGCATCTGCCTGAATTGGGGATGTATCCCTACCAAAGCACTTTTAAAGAGTGCCCAAGTCAATAATTACTTAAAACATGCGGATGCTTATGGCCTTAAAGCGGAGAATATCGAAGCTGATTTTAATGCCGTAATTAAGCGTAGCCGCGGCGTTGCGGATAAAATGTCCAAAGGCGTCCAGTTTTTGATGAAAAAATATAAGATTGAGGTCATCATGGGGACTGCTACCCTGAAATCTAAATCTCAGATTGAAGTAGTGGCTGCTGATGGAAGCAAACAGACACTGGATGCAACAAATATCATCATTGCTACTGGTGGAAGAAGCAGAGTGCTTCCCAATATCCCGCAGGATGGCAAAAAAATTATCGGTTACAGAGAAGCCCTGGTACTAGAACAACAACCAAAATCAATGGTAATCGTCGGTAGTGGTGCCATTGGGACTGAGTTCGCCTATTTTTATAACAGCATCGGGACCAAGGTGACGATTGTTGAATTTGCCGACCGCGTCGTGCCGGTAGAAGATGCAGACATCTCTAAAGAACTGGAAAAGCAGTTTAAAAAACAAGGCATTGAAATTTTTACCAGCGCCAGCGTTGAATCGGTGGATACTTCCGGTGCAGGTACTGTTTCTACGGTGAAGAAAAAAGACGGATCAACCTTTACCATTGAAGCAGATATTGTACTGAGTGCAGCAGGTGTAGTGGCCAATGTAGAAAACATCGGTCTTGAAACCCTGGGCGTAAAAGTAGAAAAAGGTAAGATTATCGTTGATAAATACCAGCAGACAAATGTGCCAGGTGTTTATGCTATCGGAGACTGTACTCCACATCAGGCGCTGGCACATAAAGCCGGTAAGGAAGGTATCAATGCTGCAGAGCATATTGCTTATATCAATAAGAAACTGGAACACCAGCCTGAAGGAATCGATTATGGCAATGTACCGGGATGTACCTATTGTCAGCCGGAAATCTCTTCCGTAGGGATGACTGAAGCACAGGCAAAAGAGGCCGGATATGAACTCAAAGTGGGTAAATTTCCATTTATTGCCTCTGGTAAAGCGACCGCAGCCGGTGCAACGGAAGGATTTATTAAAGTAATCTATGATGCAAAATACGGCGAACTGCTGGGTGCACATATGATTGGCATGAATGTCACTGATATGATCGCTGAAGCCGTTGTTGCCCGTAAGTTGGAAACAACTGCCCATGAAATCTTAAATGCCATCCACCCGCATCCGACCATGAGTGAAGGCTTTAAAGAAGCGACGGCAGTGGCTTATGGCGAGCAGACCGATCTCTAATCATTACGGACTCGGTGCATCTTTGTTGAAAATAATACCGGCTGGTGTGTTTATTATTTTATATCAGCCGTTGTACTTAATAATAGTAAAGCCCAGGCAAAACCTAGCATAGGTTTTTTGCCTGGGCTTTACTTTACTTTACCTTACTATTGCTTTACTTTTGTAACTGTTGTTTTGCCTTATGTATGATAAAGACTCCTGCAATAATTGCCCTGTTGTGCCCTTTGGATTCATCTAATAAGGCATGGCTCGTATGTAGCCTATTGATTAAAGCTCTACTGTAATTAACCCTTCGCCGGCTCCCAGATCTTTCAGGTCCTGCCCAATGGCTGCCACCATTGGATCTGGTCCACAGATATAAAAATGCTGGTTCATATCTGAAATATTTTTTTGCAAAAATGCTTTGTCGATCCGGTCATTTATGTACTGACTATTGGTCTGCTCTGTCATCACATTGACGAACTTATCACCCAGGATCTCTTCCAATTCCTCTTCCAGGATAATATCTGCTTCGGTTTTATTAGAAAAGAATAACCGGTTATTGCCCACCTGTCCTTTCTGATGCAAATCTCGAAAAATAGCGATAAAAGGGGTGATGCCCGCTCCTCCGGCAATAAAAGTACCTTCACCACTATACTGGATAGCTCCCCATACGTCATGGAGCAGCAGTGAGTCGCCTTCTTTTAAACTGCGCAGCTCATTGGTGACTCCAGGGTGATCTGTATAGGTCTTAATGGTAAATTCCAAGTGATCCCAATCTTGAAGACCGGTAAAAGTAAAGGGACGACGCTCCGCTTTAAAACCTTCTTTGTTGATAGCGACCTCCGTGGCTTGTCCTGGAATAAAATGATAGTTTTGAGGTCTTTGAACAGCAATTCTAAGGACATTGTGGGTAACAGGTTCTATACCTAATATTTTGACCTCGTGCTCCTCTGAGGGTTGATTTTGTTCAGCCGTTTGTATTTGTTCGTCTTCTGCCATGGCTATATGTTTTTTGTAATTTTTTAAAAAGTTTATCTGATACTCCTAAAGTTACAAAAAAAGCCCGATAGCCTTGCAGGTTCCTTTTTATTTGCTTGTTGCGCAATCAATAGACGGTGGCATGATCAACCGGATAATCCGTTGTGAGGCGGCCTCAATTGTCGCACACCTAACTATATGTAATTACTGGAATTAGTTTTTGGTCATATCTCCCTTAGGTACGCGTCCAGCAGCTCTATAGGCTCTTCTCCAATAATAATCATCCAGATCACTGATCATCACGCCTGAGCTGGTGGAGGCATGGACAAATTTCCCATTTTGCAGATAGACACCCACATGGGTAATCCTACTGCCACCGGTTGTATGAAAAAAGACCAGATCCCCTTGTTTTAACTGGCTTTTTTTAATATGATCGCAATAACTATATTGTTGCTCCGCCGTTCTGGGCAGCGATACATTAAAAACATCATTGGCTAGGGTTCTGGAAAAGGCTGAGCAGTCAATACCGTTTTTGGAACTACCGCCATATCGGTAGGGGGTACCATACCAATCATCAATTTCTTCCAGTAAATCAATATTATGGAGCTTATTGTCATCTACGCCAAGAATGGTCGCATATTTTCGTACCAGGGTTGTTTCATTAAGGCTTAAATCCGCATTGCTATTTACCGTTGCTTTTTCCTCCTTTTCGGGCGCCTTTTCCGTATAGCCATAGCTTTTATTTTTTGACGAGACCCGATCGCCCGGATTTACACGGATATCATCTAAAAAGCGAGGACCACTGCTCGTCCCTTTGGAGGTGCTGGCCGTTGAACTACTCTGGCGCATGGTGCTACAGGAGAACATTGTCACGCTGCCAAGGGCCAGTAACAGATATAAAGATAAAGGTACAGGTAAAGAAAATCGGCTTGAAGGTCTGGTTTTCATCCTAAGGAAAACGGTTGATTATAATGATTAAAAGGATCCTGTCATACTACAACACCCAATTTGTACTTATTTTTGATTTTGTTCAAAAGATTATATGCTGAACATGTATAAAATTGCGGTAATTTAACGGACCAAACGGCTGCTACCGTCGCTTGCTTTCTTTTTATACATGTTTTATACTTGCTTTACAGCCTTGTTGTTATAATCCAAATCAATATGCTGATGCCCGCAGCAAATAATCTGCCGACTTTCAAATATACAGCGTTTAATTGGTTAAATTCTATCCAAAACGGTATTATTTAGCCTGCCAAAGGTTATTGCTACGGTCCACATCAGGGAGTAATGCTTTAGGATCGAGCTGTACACTTTTTAATTTGGAAGTGGTTTTAACCTTAAAAGTCCAGCTGTCTCCTCTTTGCCAGATCTCAACAGGAAGGCTCATTGTAATGGGCCCTGCTGCGTCCTGGTGGATTTCAACCGTTACCGGCATGGGCAATTGCTGCTTATTTTTTAGCGTGATCAATGCACCCTTGGTAGGGTCATCATCCACATAGGAAACGCCGGTTACGGCCTGATCTAATTGCCAGTTATTATAAAACCACCCGCGCCAGAACCACCCCAGGTCTTCTCCGGCTGCATTTTCAATGCTGCGGAAAAAATCTGTTGGCATCGGATGTTTGTAGGCCCATTTGGCGGTATAATGTCTGAAGGCATAATCGAAGCGATCAGGCCCCAGGATTACCTCTCTTAACAGCACCAGTCCGAAAGCCGTTTTAAAATAGCTCATCGGATGGACATATTTATAATCCTGCCAATCTGCAGGTGTCATAAGTGTGGGCCCGTTTTGCACAGAAGCTATAACCGGCACAATCTCATCTGCCGGATTGCCACCGCCCGGCGCATATTCCCCGTCTCTTTTAGGGGCGAACTCGCCATGATTAAAATCCTGCTGGGCATAGATATCAATAAAGGTATTAAAGCCTTCATCCATAAAAGGTGCCCTTCTTTCGTCAGATCCGACAATCATGGGAAACCAACTGTGACCGATTTCATGAGAAATCAACATAAACAAGGATTTGCCACTCGCTGCGTGGTGATCAAAGGTAATCCCCGGATATTCCATACCACCAATAGGTCCTGCCACATTGGTGGCCTCTGGATAGGGATATTCAAACCAGCGGGTGGAAAAGTCTTCTACTGATGCTTTCAAATACTCAGTGGCCCTGACCCAGCTGCTGTCATTTTGCGCACTGCTAATGGGATAAACGGATTGCGCAAAACTGTTTTTGCCATTGGGTAGATTGATTTTAGCGCCATCCCATATAAATGCACTGGACAGGGCGAAAGCTACATCACGGGTGTTTTTCATCTGAAAGTGCCAGGAAGTTTGCCCAGTCTTCTGCTTGGTGGCTATCCCTTTTTGAATATCCGTTTTACTGCGAATGACGACTGTTTTATCTGAACGTCTTGCTTTTTGCAATTGATCATATAGCTTACTATCCAGTGCGTCTTTGGCATTGATTAGTGCGCCGCCACCCACAGCGAGCATACCAGCTGGCGCTGTAATGGTATAATCCATATCGCCATATTCAAAATAAAATTCACCGCCACCTATAAAAGGAAGCGTATTCCACCCCCTTATGTCATCGTAAACACAAACCCTGGGAAACCAATAGCCAAATTCAAAAATAGTACCCTGTGGGGTGGTCATATAACCAGCCCGGTCCCCGGCCGATGATTTTTGCAATTCAAATGAATAATCCAGTCTTAGCTGCACTTTGGCGCCTGCACCTTTTAACGGCGTGGGTAAGAACAATTGCATACGGGTTCCGTCTACTTGATATTTGGCGTCTTGCCAATGTCCGGATTGCAAAACCTGTACTTTTGCAAACTGGAAACCTAATTTGTCTGTAAGTGTTCTATTGTTGGGGTTGAGTATATTGGCCAGTACATCTGGCTTCTCTGTATTCTGATCAAGTTCCAGCCAGATATAAGGCAGCAGGTCACCGCTATTATTGGTATAATCAATGACTGCAACTCCTTTTAATACATGGCTGCTACTGTCAAAAGAGGCGTTTAGGGTATAATCTGCACGGTTCTGCCAGTAAGCAGGCCCCGGGTCGCCACTGGCACTTCTAAAGGCATTGCCGTTTTGCGTATATAATGTCGGGGCAAACGCAGCGTGTGGATCATAATGCTGAGCCTGCACACTATTGACCGCCAATAAGCCCGCTGCAAATAGATAGCAAAGAGATGCTCCTTTGGATTTGTACTTGCGCATGTTGAAAAATTAAGTACCGAATGTAGGCATTTTTGGCAAAATATGATCGCTGGTTTTGCGCTTTTTTGTGAACGGGCATGGCTAGTCGCCTATAATAGTGGAAAGCGGGTTTTTGAAAGTTCAATATTCAGGCAGACCTAAGGCCGTATTTACATGGAAATCCAGTAATTTTACCGCTGCCAATTGGCAAATTGAATCAAAAAAATTAAAGTAGCTAATATGGGTATTGCAGATATGTTATTTCAGCGCAATCAAAAAAAAGCTGCCGAGAACCTGGCGGCAGGGCAGGCTTTTCTAACGGAAAATGCCCAAAAAGAAGGGGTGGTGACATTAGAGAGTGGATTACAATACCAGGTCCTTGAAATGGGCGCAGGAGAAAAGCCTCAGGATACCGATCAGGTTAGTTGCCATTATCATGGCACCCTCATCGATGGAACTGTTTTTGATAGTTCTGTTGAGCGTGGACAGCCTGCCAGTTTTCCCCTCAACCGGGTGATTAAAGGCTGGACCGAAGGGTTGCAACTCATGCCGGTAGGTAGTAAATTTCGTTTTTTTATACCGCCTCATTTGGCTTATGGAGAGCGTGCGGTCTCTGCTGTAATCGGTGCGAACAGTACCTTGATTTTTGATGTGGAGCTGCTGGGTATAAATTAATGTAACATAAATTAGTTTGAGAATGGCTTTTTTAGAATGGCTTTATAGTGACATAATAACTGTGATCACCTTTGATCATCTTTGATGCTCATCATGTGGATTTATAGTGGAAGCGTCATAACATAATCATTCATGTAATAGCCCTGCCCAATAGGAATATCGACCTCCAGGATGGTCTTAAAACCCATGCGCTGATAAAACCCCAGGGCTTTGTTATAGCGATTGACATTTAGTTTTAATGCTTTGCCACCCATTTGCCGGGCCTTTTCAATCGCAAAGTTCAGTAGTATTTTTCCATAACCTTTGCCTTGATGATCCGGCAATAGGTAAATCTTATGCAATTTACAGTCCGTATCATTGAGCGTCTGGATATCAATAAAGCCCATGGCTGTCTGCTGCTCCCACAATATATAAAAATGGTGACCTTGGTTGAACTGATTGATTAGAGCCGCATCACTATAGATCAGATCGATCATATAATTCAGCTGCTCAGGGCTTAGAATATCACCATAGGTTGCAGGCCAGCTTATCGACACGATATGCTGGATATGTGCTATGTCTTTGCTGGTTGCTGGTTGTATTTTAATAGTTGAATTAGGTAATACCATAAGGGGTTGCTGCGCTTTTGTAAAAGTAAACAGACAACTGATTTAGCTTTCTGGCTACGCATCAGTTGTCCGTCTATCTTTCTATCTATCTTTTTAATCTGGTTTAGGAGCTGTATCCAGGCCAAAATTGTTTAAGGTAAGGCTGCCAGACTTTCTTCCAAGGTTTTGATGCGGGCCAGGGCATCCGCTTCCTTTTTGCGTTCCTTATTTACAATCTCTGGTTTGGCATTTTGGACAAAACGTTCATTGCTGAGCTTTTTGCGAACACTATCTAGAAAATCATGCTGATATTTGAGTTGAGCGCTGAGTTCAGACTTCTGGGCCTCCACATCAATTTGTTGGTTTAATTCCAGATAGTATTTATCCTGTTGCAGCGTAATCACTACAGTGCCAGCTATGGCCTCCCTTGTAAATTGCAATTGGTCGGCATTCACCTGCTTTTGCAAGATGGCTAGTAAGGGGTGATATTTGTGCTGTTGAGCTGTTTCTATAAACAACTTTATGGTCTCCCTGGGCTTTAGATTATTTTTGCCTCTTGCGTCCCGGATCTGGGTAATGATATTTTTTAAAAGATCGCCCTGCGTTAAAAGCGTGGGATCATATTTTTTGGGCGGCGTCAGAGTGCTTATGCATAGCGCCTCCGCTCTGTCACCCAAAGTGGCATAGATCTCTTCAGTAATAAAGGGCATATACGGATGCAGCAGCTGTAACAGCGCCTCAAAAAAGGCAATGGTACGGCCAAGCACTGCGGGGCGAATCGCCTTTCCATAAGCTGGTTTTACCCATTCCAGATACCAGCTGCAGAAGTCATCCCAGATCAAAGAATAGAGGACCTTTAACGCCTCGCTTAGTCGGAACTGACTGAGCATTTGCTCTATTTCGGCTTTTGCCTGCTGTAGCCTGGCTTCAAACCACTCAGCCGCAAAATCAGTTGTCGTTTCATCTATTTCTGTGGCGGTTGCATTTTCCCACATCTTGATCAGCTTCAAGGCATTCCAAAGTTTATTGTTGAAATGACTGCCTTGTTCCAAAGACTTTTCATCAAATAATAAATCATTGCCGGCAGGAGAGGAGATCATGATCCCAAAGCGGACAGCATCTGCACCGTACTGATCAATTAGGCCAATCAAATCAGGGGAGTTGCCCAGAGATTTGGACATCTTCCTGCCTAATTTATCTCTTACCATACCAGTAAAATAGACATCCTTGAAAGGAATTTCTTTTTCATATTCTAAACCGGCCATGATCATACGAGCTACCCAGAAAAAGATAATATCCTGACCCGTGACCAAAACAGATGTCGGGTAATAATAGTTGAATTCAGGGTTTTCAGGCTCCGTAATGCCTTTGAAAACCTCCATAGGCCACAGCCATGAGGAGAACCAGGTATCCAAAACGTCTTCGTCACGCCGGATATCTGAGGCCTGAATGTCCGGAAATTTTGCCCTGAATTGCTCAAGTGCCTCTTCAGCAGTGGCGGCTACCTCAATAGAACCTTCTGGCCCATACCATGCCGGGATTTGCTGACCCCACCATAGTTGGCGGCTGATGCACCAGTCCTTGACGTTTTCCAGCCAGTGGCGGTAAGTGGCCATAAAGCGGTTACCCGGGTGGATATTAATCTTCCCTTCTGTAACAGCTTTTAAGGCGGGTTCGGCCAGTTGTTCCATTTTGACAAACCACTGGGTAGAAATCCTGGGCTCCACTACCGCACCTGACCTTTGAGAATACCCAAGCCGGGTATCATAGACCTCTTCTTTTATCAAAAGGCCATTTTCTGCGAGCTGTTGCACGACTTTTTTACGTGCCACAAAGCGGTCCAGTCCGACAAAGATCTGTGCCGCTTCACTAAGAGTGCCATCGGGGTTTAAAGTGTCAATGACTTCCAGGTTGTGTTTCATCCCTATATTATAGTCATTGATATCATGAGCCGGCGTCACCTTAAGGGCACCAGTACCAAAACTCCTGTCAATATACGTATCAAAAATAACCGGTATTTGTCTGTTGATCAGCGGAACAATGACCTTTTTGCCTTTTAAGTGCTGGTACCTGGGATCGTCCGGATGCACGCAAATCGCCACATCCCCCATAATGGTTTCCGGACGGGAAGTTGCAACTGTGATGTAATCTTCGGGATTATCAACGGCCTGATAGCGGACATAGTAGAGTTTACCCTGCAAGTCCTTGTATTCCACTTCTTCATCACTAAGGGCGGTCTTGGCAGCGGGATCCCAGTTAATCATCCTGGCACCTCTATAAATGAGTCCTTTTTGATACAGATCGATAAAAACTTTAATCACTGCTTCGTAATAATGGTCATCCATCGTAAAAGAAACCCGGTCCCAATCAACACTGCACCCCAATTTCTCAATCTGTTGATAGATAATACCGCCATATTTTTCCTTCCACTGGAAAGCATAGTCTAAAAATTCAGCTCTGGTAAGGGTATGTTTATCGATTCCTTTTTCCTTAAGCATGGCGACCACTTTGGATTCAGTGGCGATGGAAGCATGATCACTTCCTGGAACCCAGCAGGCATTCTTGCCTTGCATCCTGGCATGGCGAACCAAAATGTCCTGGACGGTTTCATTAAGGGTATGACCCATATGTAAGACACCTGTTACATTTGGTGGCGGAATGACCACTGTAAAGGGCGTTTTGTCGTTTGGTGTACTGTTAAAATATCTTCTTTCCTTCCAAAGGGAAGTCCATTTGCTGCTGGCTGCAGCGGCATCAAAAGTTTTGCTTAATTCCATGGTGCAAATATAGTATTTGGCAGGTAATAAGTTTAATTTATGGTAAGGCTTCTATATAGGTTTTAAGCCTTGAAAATCTAGTTATAACCAATTTTTTAGAATTGCTGCGTGTTAATTATCCTGAAGGTCTTAAGGTGACGGTTTATTGTTTCGCAAAAAGTTCGCTACAAAAAAGGTGAGATTTTGTTCAAGTGAATGATTATCATAACATTGTTGTACAAATTGAAAACGCCCGCTGCTAATGCCTCCTTATTACTTTGACAAAAAAAGCGTGCATACCTTATGTAAGTACGCACGCTGCCTGTATATTAAGTTGATTGATTCCAAATAAGACCGCCCTTTACTTGCCGCCGAAAATAGCCTTTAAAGCTGCTGTCGTCTGCTTGGCCGGGTCATGGCGAATGTCCTTTTCAGCAGTCTGCATCTGTGAAAACATAGCGTCTATTGCTTTAGTGGCGACATAATTACTCAGATCCGGGTTTAATTTATTTTTTACCAGCGGCACTTTATTATAGGTTTCAGCAATCTGGTTATAATATTTTGTGGCGTCATTTTGTTCCAGTGATTTTTGGATCACAGGCGTGAAAGCGCTCATTAACTGACTGGTTGTCTTTGTCTTAAAGTAATTTGTAATCGCTCCATCACCACCGGTAATCAAATTTGCCGCATCTGTGATGGACATGGATTTAACTGCGTTAACAAAAATGGGTTTAGCCAGTCCAACTGCGCCTTCGGCTGAATGATTGATTTGTGTAACCGCTTTATTTACAACACTTCCAAGACCCAAGGAGGTTAAGGTGCTGGCCACCTTTTGTGCCTCAGGAGGCAATAAAATTTTATACATCGCATTATTTAAGAACCCCCCTGAAGAACCCAGATTGCCAATACCGGCAACAACTGCATTGGTTAAAAGATCTTTAATAGCGGTGTTCTGGGTGTTGCCTGTTGTCGAAGTCATGCCAGGTAGGGCGGAGGTTATCTGGTTTAAATTGCCGCAGGACATAGCGGTCAGGCCTAGCGCCAAGGATAAAACCATGAGGGGTTTTTTCATGTACGTATTGTTTTTTATTTATTTAAAATGGTTGTGCTTTAATTAGTACAAACATAAAATTCAGGGGCTGTTAAGGAAGCTTGATTTTGCCCTCGAATACCAATTGGGCAGGACCGCAAAGCAGTATATTCTCAAAATGCTCCTCACTGGTCCTGTCAAATTCTACGGCCAGTTTTCCACCCAGGGTTTCAACTTCAATTCGGTTAAAGCCTCGGTCATTATGGGCAGCTACAATGCTGGCAGCCGTAACACCTGTGCCACAACTTAGCGTCTCATTTTCCACACCTCTTTCATAAGTGCGTACAAATATGCTGGTGTCATTGACGGTTTGGACAAAGTTGACATTGATGCCTTCAGCTTTAAAAGGGTCACTGTTGCGAATCTTTCTGCCTTCTTCTACGACATTTAGTTCTTTTACATTATCGGTTAAGACAACATAATGCGGACTGCCTGTATTTAATATAAAGTCTGTGCCGTAGGTTTTGACCTGGCTGACATCTTTCATTTTGAGGTTTACCCAGCCATTTTCTTCAATGGTCGCTTCATGCAGACCATCAATGGCTTTAAAATGGTAAGTAGGTCCCATAATACCAATCTGTTTGGCAAATTTTACGGCACACCTTCCACCATTGCCACACATGCTTTGTGAGCCGTCAGCGTTGTAATAATCCATCTCAAAATCCAGACCCGCTGCTTTTTTTAGGATAATGAGCCCGTCGGTTGCTACGCCAAAACCTTTACTACATAATTTTCTGATCTGTTCCAGGGAGAGTTCTACAGGGTTTGTTACGGCGTCAATCATTACAAAATCATTTCCCGTGCCCTGATACTTATAAAATGTTAATTCCTGCATTCTTCTTATTTATAATGAATGTGCCATTAAAAATCCAAACTAAATTCCACTAAGTACATTAAGTACTTTTTGAATGGCTACAGCGACTGCTTTTTTCCCATCCGGGGAAAAAGTCTGGTTGATGCGGTTCGCAACAACTGTACTGATGCTCAGGCATTGATGCCCCAGTGCGCTGCCCAGCCCGTAAATGGCACTTGTTTCCATCTCAAAATTAGCAATTTTATGTGAACCGTAGGAAAATGAGGTCAATAAATCAATAAAATTAGGATAGTGTAAACCTAATCTGAGCACCCTGCCCTGCGGTCCATAAAATCCAGGGCAGGTAACCGTCATGCCATGATGGAATCCATCAACAAAATGCATTCTTAATGAACTGCCTGCACTATGGATATAGGGTCTTGAAAAGTGCTGATCAATGTTGGTATGTTGAATAAACTGTTGCAATAGTTCGTTTTCCTGTTCAGTATTGTCATGCTGATAATAATTCATCAGATTGTCTATACCCACACCATGGGAGGACACGATCATGGAATCTACCAGGTATTCTTCCTGGAGGGCACCACAGGTGCCAATGCGGACAATATTGAGTGATGTCAGGTTGGGTTTAATGGTTCTGGTATTAAAATCAATATTCACCAGTGCATCCAGCTCATTAAAACGATATCTATATTGTCTGGTCCGATGCCGGTGGATATAACAGAAATTCTTTTATTGCCCAAAAACCTGTGTGGGTTACAAATTCCCTGTGTTGGGTGGTGAATTCGACTTTGTCGAAGTGTTTACTGACCTCGCTTACTCTGTCGGGATCTCCGACAGTGATAATTGTGGGGGCCAGTTCCTCTGGCCTTAGGTTCAGGTGATAGATTGCGCCTCGCTCATTAATAATCAGCTCGCTCTCTGCAATTGGGTTTGCCATAATGCAAAATTAATCGTTATTCATTAGGGAACAGCCAGAAAAATATTCACATTGTGATTTTCGGATATATACTTTCTGCTGAAAAGTATTTATCTGGATTTATCTGCCTGATTCAGGTGGGAAGTTAGTACTTTTGACGGGAATAGAGGAGGAGGAAATATTTTCCACATAGAATTTTGTATTATGAAGGAATTGATTATTTTTGCAGCCCTCTATAGGAGATAAGGTCTTGTGGCCGAGTGGCTAGGCAGAGCTCTGCAAAAGCTCCTACAGCGGTTCGAATCCGCTCGAGACCTCTCTAATATGATCACTGAAGCCCCGTAAATCGGGGCTTTTTGCATATAATGCCCTGAAATTAGCTATTTTGAATAACCGCACTTTGTGACAATATCTCGTAAAGAGTCGTAAAATAATGCTTGATTTTGTATTTTTACCGACTAATGACCGACAAAATAAAGTTGCAATTTTATAAAGTATAATCATGACCCTTAAGGAAGCTGGAGTGCAATTAAAATCTTCTCTGATTAATTATTATGATATTAGAGAAGCAGCGGCCATAGCGGATTTGGTTTTGGAAGACCTGACTGGTCTACGACGGGTGGATAGAATTTTGCAGGATAAACAGCCTTTGACCATGACGCAACTATGGCGTCTAAAATGCGCTATTAAACTACTGCAGCAAAAAATGCCGGTACAATACGTATTGGGGTATGCTTATTTTGGAGGGCTGCGCCTAAAAGTAAATAATCAGGTACTAATTCCCCGCCCGGAAACCGAGGAATTGGTGGAATGGATTGTTACCACTATCATGGAAGAAAGTTCCAAAAGTGGAAGTCCTTACGAAAAACTATTACTGGATTTAGGAACCGGTAGTGGATGTATTCCGCTAGCAGTAAAGCGTCGCCTGCCTGAGTTATTCGTAAGTGGGTGTGATATCTCTGATGGAGCGCTGGGTGTTGCCCGGCATAATGCAAGACTTTCAGGACTAAACGTGGATTTTTTTAAGCTGGATATACTCGATGCGCAAAGCACAGAAAAGTTGCCGCCACTGGATTATATAGTCAGTAACCCACCTTATATTCATTTTGATGAAAAACTGCAGATGGAAGCGCATGTATTAGATTTTGAACCTCATCTGGCGCTTTTTCCTGACAAGACTTTGCCAGCCACTATTTTCTATCAGAAAATCAGTTATTTAGCTAGTAAAAGACTAAAGCCTGGAGGACATCTGTTCATGGAAATTAATCCACTATTTGTTAATGAGATCCGGGAAATGTTAAAAAGTGCAGGTGCTGTTCATATAGAAATCAGAAAGGATTTACAAGGAAAAGACAGAATGGTTAAGTCTGTGTTTAAATAATAATTTTCTTTTGACAGGATAAAATTCTTTAGTAGTTTGCATGACCTGAATCAAAAAAGGTGGATAAATGAGTGGTAAGAAACTATGGTTGGGGTCAGTACTTTGTTTTGCGCTACTAGCTTCTTGTGTAGAACAAAAAAATCATCAAAGAAATATGGACGATCAATTTGCTGACAAAAAATCGAAACAGATAATGTAGACACGGCCACACTGGGAACTGGGTGTTTTTGGTGTACCGAAGCGATATTTCAAAGGCTAAAAGGCGTGGTAAAGGTAGTGAGTGGTTATAGTGGTGGTGAACAGCCTAATCCGACTTATGAAGAGGTCTGTAATGGCACGACCGGATATGCGGAAGTGTGTCAGGTGCTCTATGATCCTAATGTACTTTCCTTTGACGAGTTGTTGAAGGTCTTTTGGGAAACCCATGATCCTACTACCCTGAATCGCCAGGGAAATGATGTGGGGCCACAATACAGAAGCGTCATTTTCTATCATAACGCGCAGCAAAAAGAAAAGGCAGATAATTATAAAAAAGAATTGAATGCCAGCGGTGCATGGCCTAATCCGGTTGTCACCACAATTGAACCCTACAAGAATTTCTATTCCGCTGAAAATTATCATCAGAATTATTACAATAATAATCCTAGACAGATGTACTGTCAATATGTAATTAAACCCAAGCTGGAGAAGTTCGAGAAGGTATTCAAGGACAAAATGAAATAAATTTTGCCTGTTAATATTGTAGGCATGCAAACCTATTGGATGTCGTACAATTCAACACAAGGATCGATTACACAATAACATAATAAGTCAAGCCGCCTGAACATTTTAATTTTAAATGTCAGGCGGCGCATGATCGCGTTGTCAGATTTATCTGGCAGTGGCATGCCATCTCTTCTAGGGTAGGTTGAATTTCACAATAATATTCCCCAATTAAGATTCTCCTACTGGTATTTGAGCAGCGTTAGAGAAAATTAGAATAATTTATGATTTTTCCCGATTATCTAACTTTTCAATCTCTTTTTTCAACTCATCTAATAGTTGCTGTTCCGTGGGAAGATAAAGTTGATATTTGCTGGCTATTATTGTTCGATTGTTTTCAGGCAAAGTAATTTTGACCATTGCATCATTTTTGTCAGTACACAATAAAATGCCAATAGTTGGGTTTTCGAAGTCCTGTTTTTCATACCTATCGTAATAATTTACATACATCTGTAATTGCCCAATATCCTGATGGGTAAGTTTATTTGTCTTAATTTCGATAATCACGAAAGATTGCAACAGACGATTATAAAACACCAAATCAACAAAATAATCATCACCATCAATATGTATCCTCTTCTGTCGTGCCATAAAAGCAAAGCCATTACCTAATTCAAGAATAAAATCGTGTAAATGTGTTATTATACTGCTCTCTAAATCTCTCTCATAGTAATCAGATTCACGTTTTAGGTCTAAAAACTCAAGGACCATTGGATCTTTAATGATGTCTTTAGGATCAGTAGGCTGTTTTTCATTACGAGCCATGGCTAGGACAGATTGGGCATCATTACTCATTAATAATCGTTCATACAATTGGCTATTTATTTGACGTTCCAATTGTCTTGCTGCCCAATTGTTTTTTACCGCTTCTGCAATGTAGAAATCTCTTTTGTCTTGATTATCAATACGAATAAGCGTTCGATAGTGTGTCCAACTGAATTGTGAACGCAGTGCGTTCACAATTGGGAACGTTCGATAAAATTGTCGAAACCAATTCAATTGTCGATATGAATAAGTTTTACCATACTGTGGTTCTAATTCAGTTGAAAGAGACATAATTAAGAATTCTCCATAACCAGCACGCTCCTGTCCCTCCTGTTCTTCTTCAAAAATCACTTTACCAATTTTCCAATACATGAGTACCCTTTCGAAATCCACACTGCGAATAGCTTTCAGCTGTGCCTCCGAAATAATGGCTTGTACCTGTAATATTAAATCTTTTCTTAATTTCATCATATTTACTTTTATTTCCATATTTTCATCCTCTCCGGTTCATTCTTAGTTGAGTGTTTGAAAATTTAACAATGATATACATTGTTCTACACCACTATGGCAAGAATGTGGTTTTCATATCCTTAAACGCAACTCCAATCCCGTTTTTTATTCAAAACATCAATAGAAATTTTTGAGGAAATCAAAGAGAAAACAAAAATAGTAAAAATTCGCTTGTGTTCGGTAAAAAAAGGTATGAAACAGGAATTCAGCATAAATCAGCTTTGTGGCAATAGGAGTGCCTTAATGTATTGTTTAATCTCTTGCTGCATACAGCATAATATTGATCCATACACTTACTTTGTGGATATCATTACCTTTAAAGGTTCACATAAAATCAATGAAGTCAAAGAACTATTGTCTCACAATTGGAAGCCATTAAATGAAAATGCTACTGTCGCATCCCCAGCAAAGGAAACAGCATAGGTAGGATTGCTGGATCATAGATGCATATACTTGCCTTAGATGGCAATTCGATCAACGCCAGAGGAGAATCAATACCACCATTTTTGATTTTTAATGGAATAAATGCCGCTGAAGCATCTTTTGCAGCATGGTAGCTACGGGAATCATCCTGGGCACTTATGTTTTTTATAGCTGCTAGCCTACTTTTATGGTAATAAAAAAAACTTGCATACTAACTCCTGCACAATAATCCTTGACGGACACATCAACTGGTCTACCTTCAATAATCTTGGTAATTTGTTCTTGGGTAAATTTTGCCATTGTTATTAATTCGAAGCAAAAATATTGCGGGGAATAATGGAAACAATGACGGTCTTGACCGAATGCTCAATCCTATATGTCAGGCGGCTTTTGAATGAATCTGTTTATTTTTTCTTAAGCGGCCTATATTCCCTTCTCAGCGCTATTCTTTTATGGAATTCTTAGAATTTAATGGACTTCTTTGCAACTCAGATAATACTGATATTCAATAGCGATGGGATTAAACAGGTTTGCCTGGGCAGCCGATGCCAGTGATTGCTTTTGCCACTCAGTGCTCGGATGTAACTGCACTTGGGCATCCTCGCTTTTGAGTACCATTGGCATATCAAATCCTTTGACACAATTGCTGTACCGGTAAGACACATATTTATTATCCTTGGAGAATTTAATTTCAAAGGTGGGAATCTGGGTAGTGGTCAGATACTGCTCATAGACCTTATCAAAATTAATCCCGGACTTTTCATTAATATATTGCTCGATCTGTTTGCCTGTTACAGTTTGATGGTAAAAGGTCTTGTTTAACCCTCTAAGAATTTCCCTGAAAAGCGTATCATTATTAATAGCATTTCTGATATTATTGATCATATTGGCGCCTTTATAATACATATCGCCGCTGCCTTCCTGATTAACACCATAGGCTCCCTGGATGGGTCGGTCATTTTCAATGTTTTCCCGGATGCCGTTTACATATTGCTGGCCTGCGGCTTTCCCCCAATAATACGCTGTAAATAGGGATTCACTGTAGTTGGTAAAGCTCTCATGTACCCACATGTCAGCAATATCCTTGCTGGTAATGTTATTGCCAAACCACTCGTGGCCACTTTCATGGACAACAATAAAATCAAATTTTAAGCCCAGCCCTGTATGGGAAAGATCCCTGCCCAGATAACCCATTAGAAAATGGTTGCCATAGGCAATGTCGCTTTGATGCTCCATGCCCAGATGGGGGCCTGTACCAGTTTATACCCGTCCTCATAAAAAGGATAAGGGCCAAACCAATATTCAAAGGCTTTCAGCATTTTAAAGACATCTGGTTCACAGTGCGCACGCATTTTATCAATATCGTAATCCAATGCCCAGAAACTAACAGGTAATTTGCCCTTTTCCCCTTCATAGCTGGAATCAAAAAAAGTGTATTTACCTATATAAGGAATGATATCGTAATTATTGATGGGGTTTTTAACCTGCCAGGTGTAGCCGGTCAGATGACCGGGATACCTGGTTTTGGCAATTAAATGCCCATTGGCGATGGCCAGTAGCGTATCGGGTACAATGGAAGTAAGGCTGGCACCATTATCCGGTTCATCTCCCTGGTAATCTTTACAGGGATACCAAACGGACGCTCCCATACCTTGACAGGCAACTGTCATCCAGGGTCTGCCCAAGGAATCTTTAGCCCAGATAAATCCTCCGTCCCAGGGTGGTTTAACTGCTACAATGGGCGCACCATGGTAATACACGGTCATCGCATTTGTGGTTCCTGGATTCCATTTTGGTACGGGAACCATATGGGCATTGCCATCATCTCTTATGCCGGTAATATGACTGCCATCCAAAAGTACAATACTATCTATTTTTAGTGGTTCCATCAGATCGATCTGCATCGTATCTGGATGAACCGGCTGATCGCCTACTTTGAAACTGATTTTATTTGCTCCTTTAATGGTTCTGGTCAGATAATCAGGTTGGAAAGTGATATCGTAACGAGTGACATCCCACCAACTACGGGCTGGACCGTTACTGCCCCTTAAGGTGTCCTGATGAGTAAAGGCTTTGGCCTGGCCATCCAGTAGCTGGCCATTAGCACAAGTAATGCCCCTGTGGCTACCAATAGCAAAATAAATAGCTTTTTCATGCGGTAAATCTACAATGTTTTGGATATTTGAAGATGCAATTTTGTCTAAAATATTGGCTTTTATCCGGATGTGTGCTTTTGATGATGGCCTGTGGCCATCCCCAAAAGCAACAGCTACAGGTGTTTTATTATAATGAGGCCCGAGGGGTGGCCACGCTGGATCCGGCCATGGCCAAGAGTCAGTCAGTCATGTGGCCAATCCACCAGATCTTTAATACGCTGGTGGTGTTGGATAGCAATTTAAATCTTCAGCCTTCTTTGGCCAGGGGCTGGGACATTAGTCCAGATAACCTAAATTATACCTTCCACCTGCGATCAGATGTGTATTTTCAGGATGATCCTGCTTTTAAGGGTGGAAAGGGGCGTAAAATGACGGCCGCTGATGTGGTTTTTAGCCTCAAAAGGATTATTGACAGCAAAACAGCCAGTACAGGTGCCTGGATCTTTAATGACAGAATCGCACCAGACGGTTTTAAAGCACTCAATGACAGTACCTTTAGCTTAAGATTGATTCGGCCTTTTCACCCGATATTAAATATTCTGACCATGGATTATTGCTCCATTATCCCGGTGGAGGCGATAACAAAGTATGGGAAAGATTTTGGACGACATCCAGTCGGTACCGGGCCCTTTGCCTTTCAGTATTGGGATGAAGGCCAAAACCTGGTTCTATGTAAAAACCCCACTTATTGGGAAAGGGATAGTACAGGCAGGCGTCTCCCTTACCTGGACGCTGTCAGTATCAGCTTTAACAGCAATAAAGCCACGGAGTTTTTAAAATTCAGGCAACAAAAATTAAGTTTTATCAATGATATTGATCCCGCTTTTAAAGATGAGGTCATTAGTAAAAGTGGCCATTTGAGAAAGAAATGGGCGGGTGTCATTAATATGCAGAAGCACCCATACCTGAATGTTGAGTATTTAGGCATTTTAATGGACCCAGATAATCCGCTTGTAAAAAACAGTCCATTAAAGGATAAGCGCATCCGTCAGGCCATTGCTTATGCTATTCCAAAAAAGGAGCTAATGATGTATTTGCGCAATTCTATTGGACTTCCCGCTACTGGTGGCTTTGTGCCGGCAGGTATGCCTTCCGAGAATGCTGAGCGTGTTAAGGGGTTTAGCTTTGACGTGCAGAAGTCTTTATCCTTATTGAACCAAGCTGGCTATCCTGGAGGCAAAGGGTTACCCGTTATTAAACTCTCTACCGCGCCCGAAAATGCGGACATTGCCAGTTTTATTGCCCGTCAGGCGGATAATGTGGGGATTCATATACAAGTGGAAGTCTCCCAGAAAAGCATGATTTTGCAACAGACAGCCAAGTCTGAGGCGGCTTTTTTTATCGGCACCTGGATTGCCGATTATCCGGATCCGGAAAACTATATGGCGGTATTTAACTCAAAGAATCCTGCTCCACCCAATTATACGCGATTTAATAACAAGCAGTTTGACCTTTTATATAATCAGTCACTGCTTGAAAACGATGATAGTGCCAGGTATGGACTTTATCGGAAGATGGATCAGCTGGTAATGGATGAAACGCCGGTCATCCCTATTTACTATGATGAAGTGATTTGGTTGATGCAGCCGGATCTTCGTGGATTTAGGCCCAATGCGCTGAATATGCTTCAATTAAAACGTGCTTATTTTGCAAAAGGCCATTAAAATAGTTATATCGGGGGAAATGTTGATAAATAGCTAAAGCACTGATGGGTAGCGTTGATTTAGCGTAAAGGTGACGTTTTTAGCCGTTCTGGCTGTTTTGTATGAATACGCTCAATTTTCTTGCTTGCAAAAAATTGGCACATTTTATTGAGTTTGCTTACGTTGAAATAAATGATAATAATCGATATGTCAATTAAAAATACAATTGCAGCAAGGCAATTAAGGAGAATAATAAAAGGCGGCAATATTGTATTGCCTCCTTTGTCGGGTGTGATTTTTTAAGATGAGTACCAATTGCTTCTTGGGATCGCTGACAGATTATTTGTATATTAAAAATTAAGCGATATGTTGTAGGCCGTCATGCAATAACTTCTTTAAGGTCCGACCAAAGATGTTCTTCTTTGCGATCTTTCTGATTTTTAGAATTAAGCCAGCGTTGGCAAGTTACGCTAAAGGTGGAATCTGTTACTTCTGTTACCAAATAGGTCCCTTTTTTTGAAAACAACAACACTTCGTCTCCAGGATTACAGGTCGGTTCTCCTTGTAGGCGCTGTGGTGGATGGTGTTCTTGCTCTTTTAAGGCCTGTCTGATCTTACGATACATATGGGTCTTTTTAACGATGATCAATAGGTTAGCCGAATTCTCTGCTAATTTTATGCCGTTTCTACTAAATCTTCTTATGGAATTGTTAGGATTGAAAAAAAATTTGTCCATAATTATTCATGAATCTATCTTTGCATATGGAAACAAACAATACCTCTACAAAATCAACCTCCCTTAAGTCAAGATTTTACGGAACCGGGCTCACATTTGATGATGTGCTGTTACAACCAGGTTACAGCGATGTGTTGCCTAGTCAGGTTAATATCCAGACGAAACTGACAAAAAGTATACAACTCAATATCCCTATGCTCTCTGCAGCGATGGATACCGTTACGGAAGCTTCTCTAGCAATTGCCCTGGCCAGAGAAGGCGGACTCGGGATCCTGCATAAAAACATGTCTATTGAGAAACAGGCAGAGCAGGTAAGAAAAGTAAAAAGAAGTGAGAGTGGCCTGATCTTCGATCCAATTACGCTTCTGGCGGATGCTACTATTGGTGACGCTTTAAGGCTCATGCGTGAAAACAAAATAGGCGGTATCCCTATTGTGGATGAAGGGGGTAAACTGGTGGGCATCTTAACCAACCGTGATTTACGCTTTGAAACCAATATGCGTCAGAAAGTGACCGAGGTGATGACCAAAGAGAACCTTGTTACGGCACCTGAAGGAACCGATCTTAAAAAGGCAGAAAAAATCTTCCGTCAGCATATGATTGAAAAACTGCCGGTCGTTAATAAATCTGGTAAATTAACTGGACTGATTACTTACAGGGATATCCTGCAATTAAAGAATTTTCCCAATGCCGTTAAAGATAGTTTTGGCCGATTACTCGTAGGGGGTGCCTTGGGGATTACCAAAGATTTACATGAACGCGCCGATGCTTTGCAGCAGGTAGGTGTAGATATCGTGGCCTTAGATAGCTCACATGGACATAGTGCCGGTGTGATCAATGCACTGAAAGGACTTAAAAAGAATTTTAAAAATTTGCAGGTCATTGCTGGTAATATTGCGACCTATGCAGGTGCGAAGGATCTGGCGGACGCCGGTGCGGACGCTGTTAAGGTAGGTATCGGACCAGGCTCTATTTGTACGACACGTATTGTGGCTGGTGCCGGTGTGCCACAGTTGAGCGCCATTATGGATGCAGCAGCAGCGCTTAAACGCAGAGGAATCCCAGTGATTGCCGATGGTGGTATTCGTTATACGGGCGATATGGTGAAAGCACTCTCAGCCGGGGCCCAGTGTGTGATGATGGGTAGTGTATTTGCCGGTGTAGAAGAAAGTCCCGGAGAAACAATTATCTATGAAGGCCGTAAGTTTAAACAATACCGCGGTATGGGAAGCATTGGGGCTATGCAGCAAGGCAGCGCCGACCGTTATTTTCAGGAAGGGGGTGCTGACGCCAAGAAATTGGTACCCGAAGGTATTGAAGGCCGCGTAGCTTTTAAAGGGAATCTCAATGAAATCGTTGCGCAGTATGTGGGTGGCTTAAGAGCAGGTATGGGACTGACAGGTTCCAAAGATCTGGCTGCTTTGCAAAAAGCTACTTTTGTACAGATTACCAATGCAGGTATGAGTGAAAGCCATGCGCATGATGTATATATCACGAAAGAAGCGCCTAATTATAGCAGAAGATAAGGGCTGATAAATATAGGCCTTACTCGAAAAATAAAGTAAGACAGCAGGTATTTCAATTGGTAAATTATTTTACCAATTGGAATACCTGCTGTCTTTTTTTTATATCTTCATCTGAATGAAGCGCTGTATCAAAAACGTACAATTGATGTCCGAAAATGATACAAATAATTATTTATAAATATATGTAAAATAATTTAAAATAAGGTAATTATCACTTGGCATGTTTTACGTTGCAGATTTATTGTGAATAGTCCTCTTTAGCGGCACTTTGGGGACGATGCATAAATTTTGAAAACCAAAATTTGAGAAAATATGTTCAAAAAGAATCTGCGTATTGCATTTAGAAATTTTAATAAAAATAAGGCGTCGGCTATCATAAATATTATCGGTCTTGCTGTAGGAATTAGTGCCTCGTTAATCATCTTTCTGATTGTTCGTTATGATTTTAGTTTTGATCATTGGCAGCCAGAAAATAAGCAGATTTACAGGGTGTATACTCAAATAGGCATTGAAGGAGTGAATAACGGTATTAACCTTTTGGCGCCTCAGGCTATCAGACAAAAAGTGACGGGCGTCAGTCAGGTAGCGCATATCTGTGATGCAGGTATTTTCAATTATGCCAAGATTAAGGATGGAGGCAGTGAAGCGGTCGTTTCTAAATGGGATGATCTGGTATTGTGGATCAGGACCTTTAAAGCGGCAAGAGCCAATCCAGTTGAAAGTTTGAAAAATGAATAAAGAACCATAAGTTAGTGTATAATAATTAGTTAGTCTGCCCATATTATTGCATTGACTCAATTTTAAATATTATGTTTTTTAGTTATTTAAAAATTGCCCTACGGTCACTTAGAAAAAATAAATTTTCCAGTATCCTCAATGTACTTGGATTGTCAGTAGGTATAAGTGCTGCCTTGGTTATTTTTATCATTGTCAGATACGATTATAGTTTTGATAAATGGGAGCCTGATAGTAGTCAGATTTATAGGGTGTATACTAAATATGGAAAATATTTTTTTCGCGGAATAAATTTACAGGCACCCAATGCCATTAAGCAAAACGTAATTGGGGTAAAGGCTGTTGCGCATTTTATAGAAGGCAGGTCTTTGCATTATGCCCAAGTGGAAGGTAGTGCTGCATATTTGCGTCACTGGGGAAACCTGGGCTTTGCAGATCCAGGTTATTTTAATCTTTTTCCACATAAATGGTTGGTGGGTAGTCCTGAAGTACTTACGGACCTTAATTCAATGGTGCTGGCTGAATCGGAGGTTGGCCGTTTATTTCCAGGCGCGACTTACCAGGATGTAATTGGTCGGGTTATTCAATTTGACGACAGCGTTCGACTAACTGTAAAAGGGATAGTTGCAGATATAAAAGAGAAATCGGATTTTGATTTCAAGAACTTTGTTTCTTTAAATACTTTCACACAAACCAACCTATTTAAAAATGAATCAGAGGATAATTGGAATGCCGTTAATGACCGTTCACAATGTTTGATAAAAATTGCGCCAAATGTAAATGTGGCATCTGTTGCTGCCCAGATAAAAGCTTTGTATGAAAAACGCAGTGAAGGAGTTGATAGTAGTGACAGATCTGTGGGACTGTTGCAACCTTTATCGCATGTGCACTTTAATACTGAAGTGTATGGGGTTGTAGAGAAATCGGCTTTGGTGAAGCTAAGTATCCTGGCGGTTCTGTTACTAAGTCTGGCCATCATAAACTATATCAATCTGTCCACAGCACAGTCCACGCTTAGAGCAAAAGAAATTGGCATTAGAAAAACTTTTGGCAGTGGTAAAGGAGCTATTATTAGGCAATTCTTGCTTGAGACTTTTGTACTGACAGCGGTGGCTACCTTTTTGGCTATTTTGTTGGTACCATTTATTTTGCGGGTATTTAATGGGGCCATCCCGGATGGTCTGCACATGTCAGTACTTTTTCAACCGCAGGTTGTTTTGGCTTTGTTGTGCTTGATATTACTGGTCAGTCTGTTAGCTGGTTTTTATCCTGCATTTGTGCTAACGCGTTTTGAGCCAGTGGCTGTTTTAAAGGGACGGGTTGTGAACGCTGGCAAGAGTGGGGGTGGTTTATTTAGAAAATCGCTTACAGTGGCTCAATTTGTTATTGCCCAGGTATTTTTCTTATTGATGGTCGTGGTTGGTAGGCAGCTACATTATATGATGCAAAAGGATTTAGGTTTTAGGCAAAAAGGGATTATTACTTTTAAGGTACCAGATGCTGATCAAATACCACAAAATGGAAAGGAGGTTTTTATAAGTGAACTGCAAAAACTGTCAGGAATTCAAGATATAAGCTTGTCCACAAGAACGCCCATTAAAGCCAGCCAGTTTCTCTGGGATTTTAATCTTGCCTCGGGAGGTAATACATCCAGTTTTCAAAAGGTGCATGTAAGCCAGATAGATCAAAATTATTTAGCCCTTTTTGATTTGAAACTACTGGCCGGACGCAATCTCAGGACCAGTCAAAAGCAGACGGTAGGTGAGGCACTTATTAATCTGACATTTTTAAAGAAAATGGGTTTTCAGGATCCAACAACAGTATTAGGTAGTTATTTAGTAGAGGGAAATGGAGATAGTTCCCGTATTGTAGGCGTTTTGGAAGATTTTGCCAGTCAGAATTTGCATAAGGCGATGGCGCCGACAGCCTTGGTGGCAGACAATCAAATAAAAGGTAATACGGTATCCGTATTATTTAATAATAAGGATGCTGAAAGTTGGGCCGCTACAATTACTACAATAGGGAAGGCCTTTAAGAAATTCTATCCTAAGGCAGTTTTTGACTATGAATTCTATGATCAAAGTATACAGCAGCTTTATAATTTTGATTTAAGGGTATCTTTCTTACTTAAATGGGCCACCGGGCTGGCTATCTTTATCAGTTGCCTGGGTTTACTGGGCCTGGTTAGTTTTATGACAGGTCAAAGGACCAAAGAGATTGGCATAAGAAAGGTCTTAGGTGCCTCTATCGTTAATTTAATGTATTTATTGTCAAAAAACTTAATTCGGCTGGTTTTACTAGCCTGCGCGATTGCACTTCCCCTTGCCTGGTATTTTTCCCATAAATGGTTGGAGGATTTTGCTTATAAAATTCGGGTAGGTTGGATCACATTTATACTTTGTGCATTGGGTATGCTGTTAATCGCTTTAGCTGTTCTTTGGCTTAGGACATTTAAAGCTGCTAGTGCAAACCCGGTTTCTAGTTTGCGGGATGAATAATATTGTTTTGTTATCAGAAAAAAGGGCATACACAAAGATTATTGTATTGACCTTTGTGACGCCCCTTTCTGGGAATTCAGATAGTATCCACAACCTACAAGTATACTATGCTGAATTTATCTGAATATATAAAAGAAAAGAAAAATCATTGTTCATTTTTATTCTATTCATCATATTGATTCTACAACCCTTCTTCTATTGTTGAACTGGGATCTTCCGCCCTTTTTGATAGAATTTTTATTACCTCTTTAATATCAAATGGGCGGTATTCTCCCAGGATGCGGTATGCACTATCAATCCCGACATCCATGCTTTTACCCCAGGGTTGGTTTGGATGTCGGTCAATGGAGTCATGTGAGTGGCCATATGCATGATAAACGCCTTTACTCATATGGTGCCAGACACGCATGGCGTAATGACAGAGAATGAACATATTACCATGGTAATTGAGTGCCATTATATCGGACATTGAACTGAATTTATCAGCATACTGCTCTATTTTGGTATCGTGATTACCAATAATATGGTGTACTTCCTGACATACAATCCTACCACGCATTTCCGGGATGCATTTGTGATTTTTAAAAACAAAATCACCTAGATTGATTAAAATATCATCATGGCCAACGTGTTTATTAATATTATTAAGGATATGTTCTGTCATCTCATATTCATCCTTGAAATTTCTAAAACCGGATTTCCAGGTGGATCTCTCAGGACCGCTGATACTTTTATGGAGTAGATGTAAATCCGAAGTAAGCCAGACTTTTCGGGCTCCCGCGGCGGCATCAATTTTTAAATGAAACATTTGATTTTATTTAATCTATTGTTTTTTTTCTTCTATAGCTATTTTATGTTTATCTACCTTATAATTTAATTATCTTCTTCCATGTCTGCTGTATCTGCATCTTGCAAAGACGTTTCATGTAGCTGAAATTTTCGGGATTTGATTTTATAAGCGGTGACCTTAGGATAGGTATCCTGACGCAAAACAAATCCTTCCTCAATCACTAAATGATCCAGCGTGGAGGGTTTATCCAATAACTTGTTATAAAACAAATCCTCCAAGGCGGCTTGCAAGTCCGGGCCTTCATCAGATACGGGAAAGCTAATGTCATGCAGTTTCAAAAAGTGATCCAGCCTGCCAGTGTAAAGCTCTGGTACAATGTCAAGACCCAGTTGCAAAGCCCGCTGTTTTAATTGGTGCCAGGATAAATCAATTTCAATGCCTTCGCCATTGATTTGAGTAATCCGGTAAATAAATAATTTGGGCGCAGGGAATCCATAGCTATAACCTTTTTGGATAACACCGCCAGTATAATCAGTACCAACGATTTCTCCATAAACGGCTTCTCCTTTATAAAGTTTACCTTCCAGATTGTTCCTGGCTACCTGGCTCCATAAGTCATCCATGAAGAATTTATAATTATTGACAGATCTGAAATTCCTGGATTTGATGACTTTTCTGGAACCCACGATGTAACTGTATTCTTGATCCTGCACTTTTAAGCCCAGGGACTTAAGTAACCTTTCTGCCAGACTTAGTTTGCGCTTGGTCTGGGTATGAAACACCCGAATGGAAGTCCCATGTAGTTTGTGGGTAATCGTAACCCAGGACATAGGGGTGAGGTGTCCGGTATTTCTCAGCAGCTGTGCGGTATCGGTATGCTCAGGTGCAAATTTAGGATCCACCAATGTTTCAATGTCAAATTTTGGTTCTCTTTTGCCACCACTGCTAAAGCCTCTTTCGGGGCGAAGGTATTTGCGGCAAATGGCTTTGCCATTAATGTCCGTAAAACTGTCTCCGATCTTAAGTTCAGATGGGTCAATCAGATAACTCAGGCTGGTCACTGGCATAATAAAACCAGTGGAGATGACGCCTCTGAGTTTAAGCGCTTTGACACGACCGGAATCTTCAAAGAATCCCTTTTTGCTGGTATCCAGGTTGTTTTGACCATGACGGAAAAGATTGTTATTGGACAGAAATTGCTGATCCAAAACGGCTCCAGCTGGAAAGAACAAATAAACAGCATTGGGATTGTAGTTTTTCTGTACCAGACAGTTATTGCCCAAATAGGTTACTTGAACCAGATTGTCCAATCCTGGTATAGTAACTTGTGACGGCAAGGCGATTATCTGAGCGGTGTAATTCTCAGATCCTTTGTGAATGGTTAGATTCATATGGGTATGTTTTTAAATATGTACAAATTCGGTGTATAATAATTGTCCTCAAATGGCTTTTTATATGACTCATGCAAAAAAACAAATTTCAATTTTAAAAGAGGGACTATTTTGGACGTGATTTTTATAGTTGTTGTCAAAAATATTAGCAATACTCAAGTTGCTGTTTTATTAGTTGCTTATTTAGGAATCCTTAGGTTCCTTTTTTGTTGAATCAAAAATTCTATTACATTTGTGTCCTGATTAAATAAGGGAGTAAAAAGCTCCTGAATTAATTAATTATTTTAGTTTAAATAATATATAAGCGGAAGTAGCTCAGTTGGTAGAGCTCAAACTTCTGTCCTGGAAAACTTACTCAAAATTAAATACTTGATGTTTCCTTCCTAATTCATCGACAAGCTGAGCAGTAGGTTTGAAACTATCTGCTGAACTCTCATCTCCAAAGGCTGTCAAGGTGGAACTCACCTCCAAATTTTCTAAATTTATTGCGGCGTTTAAATCTCTGTCTTGCCTATAATGACAATAATTACAATTGTATACCCTTTGATCAAGGGTAAGTTCTTTTTTGATTGCGCCACAATTTGAACAAGTTTTGCTGCTTGCAAAAAAGCTGTTTGCTATAATTACCTTGCCACCATACCATGATTTTTTATAGAGTAATTGTCGTTTAAATTCATAGAAGCCACCATCAAGAATGGCGGATGCCAGTTTATGATTTTTACTCATATTCTGAACCCTAAGGTTCTCTATTGTAACAGACTCGAAATTTTTGGCCAGGTAACTGGTGATTTTATGTATATTGTTTATCCTGATATTGGCTACTCTGTTATGCGTTTTTGCCAATTTTAGACAACTTTTTTTATAATTGGCGCTTTGGTTTTCAGCGCCTTTCATAAATTTGCGTGCAACCGCTTTTTGATCTCTTCTTATTTTTAGTTTTGCATTCTTATAAGGTTTTAAGTTTTCAAATGTTTCACCATTACTAAGTACCGCAAGCTGCTTAACTCCCAGATCTACACCAACAGCCTGGTGTTTTTTTTCTGTGTGATTAGTTTGGACTTCAGTTTTAAAGGCCAGATACCAATGGTCTGCTATTTTGCTGATAGTGCAATTTTTGATTTCATCGACTGGCACCGCTTCAGAAAGTTTGACCCGACCAATTTTTGGTAGTTTTATCTTGTTTTTTTCTATAAGAATTTTCCCTTCCAAATAGAAACGATCATTACTGCCTTTCTTTTTAAATTTTGGAAGCCCCTTTAGGCCGACTATCGTTTTTTTGCCATTAACGATTTTAAAACGGTAATTTTTATAACCATACTTTTTTTGATACCGGTGGAAATTTTTAAAACTGACTTCCAGATTTCTCAGGGCTTGTTGGGAAGAGAATTTGGATGCTTTATAGTACCAAGGAAATTTAGATTTCACTTCGGCTACCAGCCATTTATGCATAGTAATAGCCGAAGGTGTTTTTTTCTCTTTGTCATAGCTAGCAATGCAATAGTTTAGTCCAGCATTATAGGCATGCCTTGCAACACCTGCGTGTTGCGCAAATTGGGAGCGTTGCCTATTGTTTGGCTCCAATCGGACTTTATAAGATTTAAAATGCATAGTTGCTCTGACTATTTTTTAGAAGGACAAAAAAACAAATTTCAATTTTAAAAGAGGGACAATTTTGGACGCGATTTTTATAGTTGTTGTCAAAAATATTAGCAATACTCAAGTTGCTGTTTTTTCAGTTGTTTATTTAGGAATCCTTAGGTTTCTTTTATTGTTGAATCAAAAATTCTATTACATTTGTGTCCTGATTTAAAAAAAAGGAGTTAAAAGCTCCTGAATTAATTAGTTATTGTATTTTAAAATAATATATAAGCGGAAGTAGCTCAGTTGGTAGAGCTCCACCTTCCCAAGGTTGAGGTCGCGAGTTCGAATCTCGTCTTCCGCTCTTAAATTATTTTAAAGCAAAATCCGGTGGTTAGTTCCATATTGGAACCAACCACTGGATTTTGCTTTAGCCCTGGTCATTTTTGAAAATCTCATTTACTTTAAGTTTTTCAAAAATATAAATGATAGAAGAGTGATTCTTTTGTTCTTAAAGTCAAATTGTTGCTGATCCACCCTAAACCTTTCTGCTGCATGGTCGTGGATAACTCCATGTTTCATAATTGATAAATAGCCCTTATCTTCGCTGGCAAATGCAATTCAAGGATATAATCGGGCAAGAGGCCACTAAAAAGCAGTTGGTGGAGATGGTTAATCGCAGTAGATTAAGCCATGCGCTGTTTTTTTTGGGAAAGGAAGGAACAGGGGCACTGCCACTGGCTATGGCCTTTGCACAATATATCCTTTGTGAAAACAAAACTGAAGGTGAATCCTGTGGCGTTTGCCCGGCCTGTAAAAAGGCCGCAGGGCTGATTCATCCAGATATTCATTATTCTTTTCCGGTAATCCCTAAAAAATCAGGAGATAAACCCATAAGCTCAGATTATCTGCCGGAATGGCGGGAATTTATAAAGGGACTTCCCTATGGGAATGTATACGACTGGTTGCAGTCCATTCAGGCTGAAAATAAACAAGGTAATATTACTACAGAAGAGTGCAATGATATCTTTCGCCAATTAGCGCTTAAGAGCTATGAAGCAGAATACAAAATCCTGATCCTCTGGATGCCGGAGTATTTAGGTGTTGCAGGTAATAAACTACTGAAACTCATTGAAGAACCACCCGAAAAAACACTTTTTATTCTGGTGGCAGAAAATGAGGAGAAAGTACTAGGTACTATTTTGAGCCGTACACAGCTGGTTAAAATTCCTGTATTGGATAATCTGGAAGTAGCCACAGCCTTGGAACAAAAGGCAAATCTCTCTGCTGATCAGGCACTTCAGGTAGCTGCGCTCTCAAATGGTAATTATAGAGAGGCCATCCACCTGGCAGGCCATAATGAGGAAGACTGGCAGTCTTATCTCAGAGACTGGCTGAATGCCATTCTCCAGGGAGGTAATATCGTGCTGGTCAAGTGGATAGAAGATGTGGCCAAACTGGGAAGGGAGAACCAAAAGCAATTCTTATTTTATTTTAATCATCTATTAGGCCAAAGCATCCGGCTTAGAATTCTGGGTCCTGAAGGGTTCCCGATTTCTGAAAAAGACCGGGATTTTGCATTAAACTCAACAAGGTCGCCTCTGTTAGTCAGCAGGAGGTAATTGTGGAGGAATTAGATAAGGCCGCCTACTATATTGAGCGAAACGCTAACCCCAAAATGCTGTTTCATGCACTTAGTATTAAACTAAGGCATATAATTAAACAGAAATCATTAATTTTGGCTGGTTAGCTAACAAATGTTTTCTGGTTTGTTTCGCTGATTCTATATATATATTAACAATTTTAATCATCCGTTATCTGAACATAATAATGAAACAGGTAATGTCAAACATAAACGAACATGGGTTGTGGAAGTTGTGGCACAAAGCCAAATGGCTGCAAAAGCAATGGCGGTTGTAGTACGGGAAGTTGTAACCGGTTGAATGTACATGATTGGTTAATGAACCTACCAATGAGTGATGAGGAAAGCAGCTGTAAAATAGTTGAATTAAGTTTTAAGAACGGAAGTCGCAAAGATTTCTTCAGAAATAATTCACTCCAGCATTTTGAAAAAGGCGAATACGTAACCATAGAGGGCGTAAGCGGCTTTGATGTGGGAGAAATCAGTCTGACCGGAGAACTAGTCCGGGTACAGATGAAGAAAAAAGGCGTTAAAGAGTTCAGTCCGGATATCAAAAAATACTGCGACGCAGTAGCGATCGGGATATCGAACTCTTTAAACAAAGTAAAGCCAGGGAACAACAAGTACTCATGCGTTCTCGTGAGATTGCCAGGGATCTAAAACTAGCCATGAAACTCTCTGAAGTAGAAATCCAGGCAGATGGCAAAAAAGCCACCTTCTTTTATACTGCTGATGATAGGGTCGATTTTAGAGAAATGATCAAGGCCTATGCCTCAGAATTCAAAGTAAAAGTAGAAATGCGCCAGATCGGCATCCGTCAGGAAGCAGGTAAAGTGGGCGGTATTGGTAGTTGTGGTAGGGAACTTTGTTGTAGCACTTGGCTGACAGACTTTAAGAGCGTTAATACCACAGCAGCCAGGTACCAGAATCTGAGTATTAACCAGACTAAACTTAGTGGTCAGTGTGGCCGTTTAAAATGCTGCCTGAATTACGAACTGGATACTTATTTAGATGCCTTACAGCATTTTCCAAATAATGCAGATAAACTGGAGATCCAGCGTGGCAGAGCCACACTGGTGAAAAAGGATATATTTAAGGACTTAATGTGGTACACCTTACCGGACAGCAATAAACAATATCCACTGACGCTTAAAAGAGTGCAGGAAATCCTGCGCTTAAATGCAGAAGGAGAACGTCCTGAAAATCTGGAAGCTGTTGAATTGGTAGGCAAAATCCAGGAAGTCGAGCCTAGTTTCGTAGATGTTGTGGGGCAAATCAGTCTTCGTTCTTTGGAACGTAGTGACAAAAAACGTAAGAATAAAAGCCGAAATGAGCGTGGAGACCGAAGTCGCGGTAGCCGCTCAGGTAGTCCATCAGATCAACAAACACAGGGTGGCGCTATAGGTGGCGGAGAAAATCAGCGTACCAAAGGTAGAAGTGATCGGCCTGATAGACCAGAACGGGATCGGACAAGTAGAAATAACCGCGGAAATAATAAAGGACAGAACAACCCTGGTCAAAATGCACAGGGACCGCAACAAAAAGACCGCGACCGCAGTGGCAATGGACAAAGTTCCAGAAATGCTACAAATCAAGGTCAAAATCAAGGTCAGAATCAGAATCAGAGTCAGAACAAGAACCGAGGTCAGAATCGTGGAAATAATGGAGCCGGTCCAAATAAGGGACCTCAAACCAAAGGATCAAACGATCCCAGGGACAGGCAACCGCAGGGTAACAGACCCGACGGCCGAAAACCTAATAAACCAAGACGAGACCGAGATAACCGGGATGGGCAGGGCAATAGAGGTGAAAACCAAGGAGGTAACGGTTCGAGTACCAATAATAATCCCCAGGAAGTTCAACGCCACCAGCGCAGCGTTAATAATTGGCTTCGTAATAGTTCCACATGGATTCAAAAATCTGGCGGCTGAGTTGAATATGCGTCAGGCCAGTCGGATCCACTGGTGGTAAAAAATGTAATTCGATGGTGCCGGGCAGTAAGTAAAATGACTTGCTGGCCGGCATCATTTTTTTTGTACCTATGATAACCACCGGTATGATCGGTTTGCCCGTTTCAATAGCCAACCGGAACGCTCCGCTTTGAAATTTGCCCAGTGGTTGTTGGGTTTTATTTCGGGTGCCTTCCGGGAACAATAACATATCCATGCCATTGGCCAAAACTTTTTTCATTTCCAGGTAGCTCTTGCGCCTGCTCTCATCACTATTTCTATCCACCAGGACGGATCCCCATCTATAAATCCAGCCAAATAATGGAACAGAAGCCATACTTTTTTTGGCGATGGTCTTGGAAGGATTAGGCAGGAATGGATTGGTGACCATAACGTCCAGGAAACTATTATGATTGCAGACCACAATATAATTCTGCCCTTTTTGGTAGTGCTCTTTTTGAATCATCTTTCTTCTCAATCCCGTAAGGACAAAAAAACGGTCATCCAGACCCTGGAGACTGCCTGTTGCCAGCCAGCTTTTTTGGGGTCTTTTAACCAGGCACATCTACTCATAATGACCAGACAGGGGAGCATTGTGACAAAAAATACAATCAATGCCCAGCCAGCCCAGATACGGCCGAATATATTTTTGAATAGAATTTTTATTTTTTTAGAGGGTTTCAATTCGCTGGGTTTGGTTATTTATGTGTGAGCCATTTTTATAAGGTCCTGGGTTGGGAAGTTACCGACCATATTTAATCCCCGAGGCTCCAGTCAATGGGATCCTTTTTTTGCTGCACGAGCAGTGCATTGGTCTTGCTAAAGTGCTGGCAGCCAAAAAAGCCATTAAAGGCACTCAGTGGAGAAGGGTGAGCTGATTTTAAAATATGATGCTTGGTAGGATTGATCAATAGCTCTTTTTGCTGTGCAAACCGCCCCAGAGGATAAAAATCACACCTGAATGCACTGCTGCAATTTTAGAGATCACTGCATCTGTAAACTCCATCCAACCAATTTTAGCATGGCTATTTGCCTCAGCAGCTCTTACCGTAAGTGTTGCATTTAATAGCAACACGCCCTGTTTGGCCCAAGAGGTCAAATTTCCATGACTAGGCATTGGAAGGCCGATGTCTGTTGCCAGTTCTTTAAAAATGTTTTTAAGAGAGGGGGGAAGGGCAATCCCTTTATTGACCGAAAAAGCAAGTCCATGCGCTTGTCCTGGTCCATGATAGGGATCCTGACCCAGGATCACCACCTTGACGTTTTCAAAAGGTGTTTGTTCAAAAGCATTGAAAATGAGTGGCCCTGAAGGGTAGATGGTTCTTTTAAGTTCCTTTTCTGCTTTTAAGAAATCCACAATCCCTGTAAAATAGGGCTTATCAAATTCTGATTGTAATACTTTTTTCCAGCTAGGGGCGATCTGTACATTCATATTCCAAAAGTAGGTAATTCACAGATTAAAATGGGGCTCAAGTGCCAGAATCCCTTTAATATTTACATTTTGCTATGCGGGCACTTCCCCCTATGACACCCAGTATTTAACAAATTAGCCGTACATTTGCGGTATTAGAATCATTAACAAAAAACTTTTAATACGTCTACTGCATGCAGGTTCCTACAATGGCAGAAATGGTGATGAATAGTGAGACACCGGAAGTTCTTTTCTGGGTTGGATGTGCGGGTAGCTTTGATCAGCGTGCACAAAATATCACCAGAGCATTTGCAACAATATTAAATAAGACAGGTATCAAATATGCAGTGCTTGGCAAAGAAGAAAGCTGTACAGGGGATCCTGCCAGAAGGGCTGGCAATGAATTCCTGTTTCAGATGATGGCTTATGGAAATATCCAGATACTCAATGGATATCAAGTAAAGAAAATTGTAACGACCTGTCCCCATTGTTTTAATATCCTTAAAAATGAATATCCCGCATTAGGTGGTCATTATGAAGTCATCCATCACAGTGTATTTTTACAACAACTCCTAGATGAGGGCCGTATAGTACTAAAAGAGGGTGGCAATTTTAAAGGAAAAAAAATAACTTACCACGATAGTTGCTATTTAGGCAGAGCCAATAATATTTATGAAGCACCCAGAAAAGTACTGGAAGCCCTGGATGCTGAACTGGTAGAAATGAAAAACTGTCGCAGCAAAGGCATGTGTTGCGGTGCCGGTGGTGCGCAAATGTTTAAGGAGGAGGAGAAAGGCGATAAACGTATTAATATTGCCCGGGCAGAACAGGCCCTTGAAACAGAGGCGAGTATTGTGGCATCCGCTTGTCCATTTTGCAATACGATGATGGTGGATGGCATTAAAAGTAAGCAACAGGAAGAAAATGTCATCGTAAAAGACATTGCCGAGCTGATTGCAGAATCATTAAATTAGCTATTAAGATTACGAAGAAGATGGATGTAAACTATATACAACATATCCCTGTTACTTTCCCCGAAAGTTCCAAGGTGTGGATTTACCAGAGTAGCAGAAAGCTGACCATATCCGAAGCACTGGAACTTGAGAATGATATCCAGGTATTTGCCGCAGACTGGAATACCCACGGAAGAGCCAATAGTGCCTATATCAACTTATTCTTTGGTCAGTTTTTGGTTATTATGGCCGATGAAACGGGGGGGCCGATTAGTGGTTGCAGTACCGATAGCTCTATCCGGTTTGTAAAACAGTTGGAAAAGAAATTTGGGGTACAGTTTTTTGACAGGCAACTGCTGGCCTTTATTATAAAAGACCAGGTGCAGCTATTGCCCATGAATCAATTGGATTATGCAATTAGTCAAGGGTTTCTTACCAAGGAAACACTTTATTTTAATAATCTGGTGGCCAATAAAAAAGACTGGACAGAAAAATGGCTGGTTCCTATTAAGGATAGCTGGCTTGCGTCCAGATTGCAATTAGGTTAATTGTATTGGTGCTAATTTATCAATTAAGAATGCTATTGGTCCACTGAGCGAGCCGCTTTTAATCCTTTACCTAATGGGCAATTTGTGCTACTTAGTGAAAATGTTTAGGGCTTCCCCTTTAGACATGTCCTTATAATTGACAAACCAATCGTTTAAGGGTTTGCCCCCAATAGTAAGGTGATCGATATTTTTGCCACTGCCTTTTTTATTGATGGTAAAGGTTTTCCCGTTGCCAAGTTTTATTTCGATTTTGTCAAATATAGGCACTGATACAATATATTGTGGATCTGCAGGAGAATAAGGATAGATGCCCATCGCATTAAAGACATACCAGCCTGTTAGAGAACCGTGGTCATCCATTCCCGGAAGGGCAAGGCCTTCTGGGCCCATCCCGAAATAATCTGACAATAGTTTGGAGAGAATTGCCTGGGATTTTTCTGGCTTATTTACAAAGTAATAAAGATAGGGATAGTTAAAGTCCGGCTGATTGCCCATACAGAACTGTCCTAGAAAGCAGGATAGATTATCCTTGGCATATCCGCCCCAGGGAATGGTGAATAGGGAGTCGACTTTACGTTCAAAATCTGCAGGACTTTTAAAGAGTGAAATTAGGCCTTTGGTGTCCTGTGGTACAAAAAAGGAAGCCTGCCAGGCGTTTGCCTCCCGGTACATGAATTCGTAATAAGGGTATCCCGGATCAAACGGGGCATACCAGGAGCCGTCGGCCAGACGGCCTCGCATCAGCTCAGTCTCGGGATCAAACACATTTTTATAGTTTTGACTGCGCTTCAACATTGATTTATACGTTGAAGAGTCTCCTAATGCCTTTGCCATAAGTGCGATAGAATAATCCGAATAAGCAAATTCAAGCGTTTTGGTAGTTCCTGCAGTGGATACAGTCTCTGTTACCGGATTAAGAATATTGGCTTCAGGAACGTAGCCTAATTTAAGATACTGGCCGTTGTGAGGTCTGGGACCGCGCACCCCTTCACCCGTTGGCGTATTGGCATTATCTAGCATGAGCTGATAGGCTTTTTTGACATCATAGTCCTTAATGCCACGCAGATAAGCACCCGTGATAAAAGAAGAAGCAAAATCTCCATGAAAGGAGGTGGGCAGAAAGCCGCCTGAATGTTCACCGGTCAGAATAAGGGATTTGATGATGTCGTTACTGACTTTAGGCAATACCATATCAAGCATTACAAGCTGCGTGCGAAAAACGTCCCAAAAAGCAGGACTTGAGTATGTATCAAATCCTGGGATTGTATCTTGTTTTTCAATGGAAGGCTTAGAATGATTACCTGGCTCTCTTCTGCTTCGGTGGTAAATAGCTGTTTTGCCGTCCGCATCACTGGTGATACTTGGGTACCAGAATTGGCGGTAAAGACAGGAATAGAAGAGCATCTTTTGTCTTTCGGTGCCACCTGTCACTTTTACCTTATCAAGTAGCTTTTCCCAGCTATTGTCAGCATTTTTGTACACTTCGGAGAAGCTTTTGTTGGCGATTTCTGTCGTATAATTGAGCTTTGCTCCTTCAGGACTTACTCTGGAAATGCCTATTTTGACTTCTAAGGGTTTATTTGATTTTTCAAAACTAACAACTGGGATATCAATATCGCCTGTTAGTTTATGCTGACCACCTGCGCCTTGGCCGCTACGTGGAATATCTGGCTGGGTTGGATTACGTTTGTAAATATTAAAACTATCAATCTTAAGATTAGTGACGGCATAAAAATACAAGCCTCCCTGCCTACCCGTCACAATATTATCCCCCGTTTTATTAAATTTCCAGATGCTACTGCCTCCTCCTGAATGAACAAGGTCGAAAGCGAGTTTTTTATCCTGGCCATCCAAGTAAGTATATTTATGAAAGGCGCATCTTTTAGTGGCCGTTAGTTCAGCTTTGATATGGTAGCGATCCAATACCACGCTATAATAGCCCGGGTGGGCTGATTCGTTGGAATGGCTATATTTGGATGCGAAATCATCTGCCGTAAAATTATTGCCTTCTAGCGGCATAATAGGAATATTAAGTTGTCCCCAATCTGTGCCGCTCGTTTGGGCGAAGGCTTTGATGGTATTTACTTCATATTCATAGCCGCTACCACTGCCATAAGTAGTAACAGGCACGACCTGAACCATAGCGAATGGTACTGTTGCTGCTGGACCAGTGAGGCCGTTCCAGGTTCGCCAAGGAGGATTATAACCAAGTTCTGCGGAGTCAGTAAGTGCAGTAGTACCTAATAATGGATTTACGTATTTAGTTAAATGCAGACCTGGCTGACGACAGGATAATGCGGTAATTATGAAAAGAAAGTAAATGATATAGGGGGATTTTTCATTTTTATTTTGTGTTGAGGTCAAATCTGGAATGGATCGTTATATCAATAATTATGGTCAATGGAAAATGCAATTCTCTTGCTATATTAAATCTTCTTCTGTTTTTTCTTATCAAACCTGCACTGAATTGTCGTACTGTTCTTTTATGTGTACCCTTTATATAGGCTAACCTCTATTGGCCTAATGTATTTTTATTTTCACTTCGATTAACCTAAAACTAGACAAAGCCTGAAATACAGGCTGTCAGCAACACGCAATGAATTATACCAGGTCATTGTTAACGAAATGGGAAAAAATAGCAAAGAGTAGCGGTCGGTCAATTGTAGGGGGACATATTGAGTATCTTTAAAACTTCTTTAATGCAAAGGTTTGCATTAAAGAAGTTTATGATTTGGCATTTTTTCAGTATACAACATCCATCATTATGTTTTTAAAAAGATCTTCATCTAAACAAAATCAAATAATGCACATGCCCTCAAATAAGGTTCAATTGGGTCGGTTGATAACTGCACTTTTATTGGCCTTAATTTGTCAATTAAGTTTTGGTCAATCAGGCTCAAAGAGCCATTTGTTTTCCAAAACAGACACCGCATTTGTGCCCAAGGAAATCCAAGATCCTGAATGCCTGGGGATCAACAAAGAACCTTATCATGCGACATTAATGCCATATGCATCACAAAAGAAGCATTAGTCGCTAATAGACGTAAATCTTCTTTTGCTATTAGTTTAAATGGTACCTGGAAGTTTAATTGGGCTTCCTGGCCACAGATGCGCCCGGAAAATTTCTATAAACCAGATTATGATGTATCCAAATGGGATAATATTGCTGTGCCTTCCAATTGGGGATTAAAAGGATATGGGACACCAGATTATAGCAACTTCACTTATATCTTTAAAAAGGACTTTCCTAGGGTAATGAGCACGCCGCCCGTGAGTTATACAACTTATGAACAAAGGGATCCTGTAGGAAGTTACAGACGAGATTTTGAAATTCCTGCAAACTGGAATGGAAGAAGGATATTTGTAACCTTTGATGGCGTGGATGCGGGCTTTTTTCTTTGGGTCAATGGACAAAAAGTTGGTTACAGTGTGAACAGCCGCAATGCGGCCGAATTTGATTTAACCAAATATGTCCATCCTGGCAAAAATATGATCGCAGTTGAAGTTTACCGGTTTACCACGGGAAGCTACATGGAGGATCAGGATATGTGGAAATTAAGCGGTATTTACAGAAATGTTACCCTATGGAGCAGCCCGCAGGAACATATTAGGGATTTTTTCATCAAAACAGACCTGGATAAAGAATATAAAAATGCAGTGGTAAAAGTGGCTACTAAGGTAAAAAACTTTGGAACTGAGACTATTCCAGCAAGACAGTTAAAAGCTGTTTTATATGATGGGAATAAAGAAGTAAAGGGTGCGAGTGCTACAGTTAATATTCCTTCTTTGGCTCCAGGCCAGGAAGTAAAACTGTCAACTTCCTTTGATGTTAAAAAGCCAGAAAAGTGGACAGCCGAGACGCCTAAATTATATACGACCGTTTTGACTTTGAAGGAAGGAAGTGAAGTAAAAGAAACCATCTCCTCCCGTACGGGCTTTAGAAAGATTGAAATAAAGGGTCGGTTATTTTTGGTTAACGGTGTTCCAATTAAATTGAAAGGGGTTAACCGCCATGAAAACTGGCCTGATGATGGACATGCCATTACAGAAGATCAGATGGTCAAGGATATACTACTCATCAAGCAAGCGAATTGTAATCACGTAAGAACCTGTCACTATTCTGATGATCCCAGATGGTACGAACTATGTGATGAATATGGTATTTATTTAGTAGCTGAAGCAAATTTGGAAAGTCACGGATCTTGGGATGAGTTTAATGAAGATCCCCGAGTAAAAGCTGCATTAATAGATCGCAATGTGGCTAATGTTGAGAATTTTAAAAATCACCCTTCAGTTATTATTTGGTCCTTAGGGAACGAATGTGGGAGCGGAGGGAGCAATTTTAGGGCTATTTTGAAAGCCATCAGAGATATTGATCCAACCAGACCGACGCATTATCAAGGGTTTGGAATTGGTAAAAATAATCCTGCTGATATAGATAGTGAAATGTATACTGGTGTGGGAGATCTAGAAAAGCATGCAAAAGATTCTACTTTGACCAAACCTTTCTATTTGTGTGAATATGCGCACGCTATGTTTAATTCCATGGGTGCAGTAGCGATATATAATGATCTCTTTGATAAATACCCTTCCTTATTAGGCGGCGCAATATGGGAATGGCAGGATCAAGGTATTTATAATGATCGTGATCCTAATCATCATATTACAGCCTATGGCGGTGGATTTGGAGATGTTCCAAATGACCGTTACTTTATACACAAAGGTGTAGTGTTTTCTGACCGTACTTTAAAACCGCATTATCCTGAGTTGAAACATGCCTACCAATGGATAACCATTACAGAAAAAGACCGTCAGAAAAAAGAATTTACCGTCAAAAACAGATATCAGTTTACCAATTTGGACAGCTTGACCGCCAAGTGGCTGTTGAGTGAAAATGGTAAAACCATTGCTTCAGGACCATTAAAAGTAGGTAGTATTGCTCCTGGACAAGACAAAGTGATCAAAGTACCTTATTCAGTCAATCCCAAACCTGGAGCGGAATACTTTTTAAGGATTTCCTTTGATTTGTCGGATAATCAGCTTTGGGCCAAAAAAGGTTTTGAAGTCGCTGAACAGCAGTTCGAGTTAGGAACACCAGAAGCCGCTCCCACACAGGACCTGGGTGCTGCTTTGACCTTACAGGATGATCAAAATAATATTAAGATCAAAGGAGCAGGTTTTTCGGTTGTCTTTGATAAGAAACCAGGTACTTTCTCACAGATGCAGCGCGGTGGTCAACAATTATTAAAAGACAATGGAGGACCAATGTTGCATTTGTGGAGAGCTCCACATCGCAAAGATGATATGTGGGCCTATCCTGACTGGGAGAAAAACGGACTCAATCATATGAGGTGGAACGCTGACAAGGTGACTGTCAAACAAGTGAAAGATAATGTCATCAAGATTGATGCACAATTGACCGGAAATGGCAGAAATAACTTCGTTGTACATCAGCATGTAATCTATACGGTAAATGGCAATGGAGTCATTAAATCTGACAATGATATAAAATTCAGTGATCAAAATGTTGTATTAGCCAGATTAGGGGTTAGATTGTTTTTAAATAAGGATTTAAATGAATTTAATTATCTGGGTCGAGGTCCTATGGAAAATTATGCGGATCGAAAAAGAGGCTCGGATGTGGGCAATTTCGCTAGCACTGTTATGGCACAGATGACAGGGTATGAGAAGCCAATGGAATGCGGCAATCATGAAGATGTACGTTGGGCGAAGGTAACTGGTGCAAGTGGCTCAGGTATAGAAGTTCGTGAACTTGAAACGAATCATTTACAAGTATCTGCTTTGCCTTACAGCGATGAGCAAATGCAGCCGGTTGAATATAAAATTGATCTGCCTACGCCAGATGCAACTGTTTTATGCGTGTCTAAAAAAACGTTAGGTGTGGGTTCATATGGTTGTGGACCGCGTCCATTACCGCAATTCGTCGTGCATTCAAAAGATACCAATTTCAGTTATGAAATTGATTTGTTAAGCAAATAGGTGGGATGTCAAAATGGAACTCCGCCTCTAATTATTTAGTGGCGGAGTTTTATTCTTGGATATGCAAACAATATAATGGTGCTAATTTATTTCAGGTTTTGGTAAAGATTTATTGAATGTCTTCTCTTTTCGATTTATTGGAATAGATAGCGATTTGAATCATATTTTCTTTCCGTTAGAACTAAATATTACCAGCGTTTCTAAATAGCCCGTTTTCGATGTTTTGCTTAATTAAAAAGTATTCCATTACAAATGCACTGTCTTATTAATTTAAGTTTCTCTAATTATGAAGTTATTAAACTTGTTGTTTATCAGTTGTTTATTTCTACTCCTTCAACCGCATTTGGCAGTTGGACAGTCCCGCTCGATACATTCAGGGGATATTTATAGTCTAGTATCTAAGGCAAATAGTAAGGTGGTAGACGTAAGGAATTCCGCCATGGTTGAAGGTGCGCTGGTAGATGACTGCGCAAATACGGGATCAGCTGCGCAGCGGTGGGTTGTCAGGGAACTAGGGAGCAATGTGTATACCTTTACAAATGTCGCAAGCGGTCTGCTTTTACATCTGGCTGGTCATTCCGGGTCTTCAGTATTGCAGGTAGATCAGCAAAAGGACGTCAATAATAATGGGAGCAAATGGCAACTTAAAAAAGCCGGCAAGGGGTATTATTATTTACAGCCTGAAGGGGCAAAACTAGCCATGGGCGTGAGCGCAAATGGCGATAGTGACGCGGGCAGTTTAACAGTCTCTGACTTTTCCCGGCAGGATGCTGAGAAATGGAAATTAGAAAAGCAATCTTCACAAGACGCCCCACCTACTGCTGCAATAGCAGATAAGATTTTTGATGCGTGGTATAAGACCTATAATGTTCAAAGTCGTAAAGGATTCTGGGATAAAGCGGAGATGATGGAGGTATTACTGGACGCCTTTGAGGTGACAAAAAATGAAAAATATATACATCTTTTTGATACTATGTATACTAATTTTATAGGTCATAATAAGGAAGATTGGATGTATAATAATTATAATGATGATATCACCTGGGCTGTACTATTTAGTGTCCGAGGATATCTGCTGGGAGGCAATAAAACGTATTTAGAAAAGGCAAAAGATCAGTTTGATAAGATGTACGCCAGGGCTTTTACCAATACTTATGGTGGCGGATTGATCTGGTATGAAACCAAAACGTCCAAGAATGCCTGTATTAATGGTCCTGCTATTGTAGCCTGTTGTTATTTGGCCCGAGCTACCGGAGACAGCACTTATTACAATAAAGCCATTGCCTTATATTCCTGGTCAAAACTATATCTATTGAATGCAAAGACCGGGAAAGTCAATGATGCAATTGACTTTGACAGGCAGGGGAATATCAAAACCAGTTATTGGAGTTCCACCTACAATCAAGGTACTTACCTGGGAGCTGCAACTATGCTGTATCAGTATACAAAGGAAAAAAGCTATCTTCAGGAAGCGGAAAACATTGCCAGGTATACCAGGGATAGCATGTTTAACGGCCAGGTTATAAATACTGAAGATAATGGTAATGATTTACCAGGTTTTAAAGGCATTTGGGCCAGGTATGCGCGTATGTATACAATGGAACTCAAAAAAGATGATTTGAAAGACTGGATGCTGCTAAACGCAAAAGTTGCCTATAACAACCGTAATTCCAGCAATCTGATTCAAACCAAATGGGGAACCAGGACACCGGAAGGGAAACCACGCTCTGCCTTTGGCTGCTCAACTGCAGTATCCTTATTATTTAATTGTTTGCCTTTTCGCCGGTAAAACAAAGTGACTCATATAATGAAATGAAAAAGGTCCGTAGACGGCCCTTTAGTCCGCAAAGCACAAGAGGTCCATCTTTTTAAAGGGACCTCTTGTGCTTTTGGCAGGCAATTACCGGTTTAGGTAAAATATAGGGGGCTTTATAGCTATACTGGTGCAATGAATTAATGCGGCTCTAATAATTGAGCTGTTGATTGATCATTGGTTAATTATTGATAGAAATATCTGCTTTATCTGCCTCCATACTGTCTTCCTTTTCCTGTTCACTTTCCTGAAGTTTTCGATAAGCCATATAAAAAACGGCGCCTAAATTTTCATAAGGTGGTACATAATCCACAAATCGGTTGTCACTGCTTAGTTTCTTTTCAAAACCACTCCACATTTTCACCCAATTGAGGTCCTGTCCCTTTTTAAGGGTATTGAGTATGCCCATGATGAGTGTAAGATTCAAATTACCCACACCGGTTTGCTTACTGGAGATAATCTGGGCTTCGGGGGCTTTGTTTAGTACATCACTGAGCGATTGAAAGCTCCCGCAGCTACCCAGAAGTACGACTCTGGCAGAAGGCACTAATTGTTTAATAGTGGTTGGTAAATAATAACTATGGCCTCTGTGCAGGACCATGGTCGGATGTAGATCCTTTTCAATCAGGTAATCATCCAGTGCCTGTTGTGCTTTATCATCCAGTGCCTGGAGTTCATCCAGGGGTTTATTGGTATAAATTGTAATTGGGGTGCCGGAGGTCGACGAGACCGTTGACCAGTATTTATTGGAGGTGGATTTCCAGCCTGCTCTGTTAACCGCACTCATAAAGTTCCGATAATTTGCGTTGCCATCTGCATCGCCGTAGGTGAACTGTTGGATAATGATACGGCCACTGGTGTCTTCCAGGTCCTTGATAGGCATAAAATACACAGGCCCTATCCCAAGGCTTGTGGAAAGATCAATTTTATTTTTCGGATCCATCGAAAGAAAGAGCGTTTTTAGAATCTCATAAATATTAAATTTCTTTGAATTGCCCACAGTTTTGGCTTGCTGCAGCTGGTTTTGCACTTCATGGACCACGAGTTTGCTCATTTTAGGGTCATCAATAGAGGCATAGCTTCCTGCCACATCTACGGCGTCCTCCAAAGAATCTTTTCCCACACCTTTATCTAAATTACGAACAAAGGCCAGCATTAGCTGCTGCGCGCTTTCTGGGGCCATCCGTCCCAAAAAATCATCCAGAGTGTTGTAGTTGGCGGCCATTTTGATCCATTTCTTATACTTGTCAAAGTGGACGCTGGTTAGCAGGCTGTCGCTGGTAAAGCCTTTACCAGCTTTTGCCAGAGCAGGTTATAAATCCCATAATCTTTTCCATTGATATAACTGGAAGTATAGATTTCCAGTTCACTGTTAACAATGAGGTAATACAAGTCAATTGCGGACAGAGGTCTCAGACAGGCATACCGGACTGAATTGGATCTTTCATGCAAGCCATTGACCTTATTGATAAAGGTGTTGATACCTACTGCATGTAATCTGTCCTGCATTTGCTGCAAGGCTAAAGGGGTGTCTTTATGTTGCAGCATGGCCGCATAATGGATCTCTGTTTGTACCAGCAGCTTATAATATTTAACCTGATTGTCCAAAACCCCACGAATCTGATCCAAATCAATTTTGCCAGCCAGAATATCATCCAAAAATGGCATTAACTGTGGCCCGCTTAATTTTCCGGACGCGTCATGAGCGGTGGCCATGCGGGCAATTAAATTAACCAATGGATCCTGACTTTTGCGGATGATTTCACCCAAAGGGGTGGTAGAGCCTGCATAATCATATAAAGAACCGGCATCTTTTCTGGCAATGACACTGACCATGCTATCTGTCGCTGGAAAATCATTATTCTGACTGAGAATATATAAAGCTTTACGTGGATGGGCATGGATCTCTTTGCCCAGCAGGATGTATTGAAAATGATCCTTACCCACATTGTCCTTTAATGCAAAATTAAAGGCAAGTAAAGTACCTACCTCCGGTTTATTGGCTTTTAAAATTGGACTGATATCCCTTTGTTTGATTTGTAGTGCCATGCCGTCCTGATAACCTTTAATGGTGTTAGCCAGTAAGGCACCTGTGATATCCCTGGCTAAATAGGCGGTTTTGTAGTTTTGCAGCAGCTCCTGCAAGCCCCTTAAAAACCGGATCTTGCTATTGTTATCCAAATCAGCCTTTTCAATAGCTTGTTGTACCTTATCTACCTGCTGGTTAATTGCCTTCGTCGCTACCTGATTTAAGGCCTTATTATCCTTATAGGGAGTGAACTGATCATCTTTAATGCCATCGGCTGCACATACAGATAATTGCGCCTGATCTACTTTGCTGTGGAAGCTCTGTCTGGAAAATGGAATCTTTTGCGCACGCGCCAGGGCGAGACCTGTCAAAAGAAGCAAAGGCACGGCAACTACTGAAATTACGGAGCCTGTATTGAATTTACGCATGATCTCGTAATTTTTAGGTGTTTATTTATTTAGAGGTGTTATTTAGCTATTTAAAGATACGTGTTTTGTAAGAAAAGAGGGGCATTATGGAGTTATTCGGCTAAATCTTATTTTGAGGTGCCAGTTATATTATATTATGTAACTTTGGCATATGAAAGCGAAAAGTCCTTCAGATCCAAATGAAGTTCTTTTGGGTCTGACCCGGATGATGGTTCCCCGGGATCTATTAGAGTTTTTCGACGTGGTCGAAGTAAAGGAACTACCTTCAGAATGGCAACTCTTACTTGAAGAGAAAAAGGAATTAATACCAACAGCTCTTAAAGATGAGTTTCATGTTGTTCTTGATGGTTTTTGTAATCCACTGCACATATTGAGCCATGGATTCAGTTTGAAGCCAGTGTATTTAGTTTTACGTCGTAGGCGATGGAAGGTAGCAGGGACAGATACTCATTTCAGTAATGAATATGGTATTACTGATAAACCAGCCAAGATTACAAACGAAATGGCAGGCTTTTTTAAAAGGTAGAATAGAAGCCCACCCAATAAACATCAGTTGTGTTGCTTTTATGTTTGGCATAAAGCCGCGGACACCTCATTTTTGGTACAAGCATTATTTTAGTGGCTTTCCCGAAAAAGTAGCCTCAAAAACCTGGTGGGAAAAGACGATTAAGATTGCTGATAAATCTACGGGAGAAGTTATAAAGGAAAAGCAAGTCCCTTTGGCCAAGCAAGAGAACGTAGGAACTCATATGACTATAGATGAGAAGATGATAGGTAAAAAGATGTATACGGTCATGACCAATCTTAAGTCAACGAAACTTGCATTTATAGCGGAAAGTCAGAACGGGGAAGAGCTGAAACAGGCTATACGCGAGTATTTCCCTGAAACCAAACGGCAAGAAGTCACTTCCATCAGTAGCGATATGAGTCCAACTTATAAAAGGATAAGCAAGGAATTATTCCCCAATGCAGTTGTATCGATTGATAAGTTCCATGTTATTATGCACATACTGGATGCATTACAAACGGTCCGCAAACAAGTCAAAGCAGCAGTAATTTTGGAGCAGGAGCAGCGAGAGGCTGCGGCAGCACAAAAGGCGAAAGAAGAGGCAAAACAGAAAAATAAGTCAGCGGCCAATAGCAAAACCGAGGCCGTTTCAAACGAATCTCAGATGAAAGAAGTACCATCTAAAGAGTCCATAGAAGAGCCAACAGCCAATGGCCCCATTGAAGGCGTTTCTGAACTGGAGTATCTGGAGAGATCCAGATATATACTCTGTAAAAGAGAAGCTGTTTGGGAGTTAGAAGATAAAGCCATCATGGGCTATCTCTTTGATCGTTACCCCATATTGGGGAAAGCATATGCGTTAACTGAAAAAATAAGAAACTGGTACGACAAAAAGAATATCAGAAAAGACATAGACTTCGTAGAACGTGATCTTTATGACTGGTTTGACGACGTAATTGCGTCAAAAATTCCTGCATTTAGGGCCGTTCGCAGGATGATGGAGAAGCATTATGATGACATCATAAACTACTTTAGGGAAGGACATACTAATGCTAAAGCTGAGAATATGAATGGCAAAATTCAGCGGTTTATGGCTAACAACTTTGGAATCCGAGATCGAAGTTTTTTCTTTTTCCGATTAGTTGGCTATTTTTCTTAATATAACTGGCACCTCAAAATAAGATTTAGCCAGTTATTCGGGTGGTAGCCGGTCAGGTTGGTTTAAATAACAGGGCAATAACTAGCATAAACGCCCGCTCCCAAAAAAGCATCCCTGTCGCAGCGGTTAATCTGCAGCAGGGATGCTTTTGATACTTTTATTTGGAGCGAATAATTAAGTGTTAATTCATGGAATATCACTATTGGCCATTCATAGAAATGGCTGCTTTGTCCGCCTCAATACTATCTGCTTTTTCCTGTTCTTTATCCTGTAATTTACGGTAGGCCATATAGAACACAGCACCTAAATTTTCATAAGGAGGGACATAATCCACGAAACGGTTGTCACTGCTTAATTTTTTGGTAAAACCTGTCCACATCTTAACCCAGTTAAGATCCTGACCCTGTTTAAGCGTACTTAGCATCCCCATAATTAAGGTAAGGTTAAGATTACCCACGCCTGTTTGTTTGCTGGAGATAATCTGCGCCTCAGGTGCTTTATTGAGCACTTTACTGAGTGACTGGAAACTGCCGCAGCTACCTAGTAAAACGACTCTGGCTGTAGGCACCAGTTGTTCAATGGTACTCTCCAGGTAATAGCTATGCCCTCTGTGCAGCACCATGGTCGGATGGATGTCATTTTCAAGTAAATAATTATTTAATTCTTGTTGTGCTTTATCATCCAGCGCCTGTAATTCATCGAGGGGTTTATTGGTATAAATCGTAATAGGGGTACCAGAAGTGGAGCTCACCGTAGACCAGTATTTATTAGAAGTTGATTTCCAACCAGCGCCACTGACGGCATTCATGAAATTGCCGTAATTAGCTCTTCCGTCCTCATCACCATAAGTAAACTGTTGAATGATAATTCGTCCGCTACTGTCTTTAAGGTCTTTAATCGGCATAAAATAAACCGGTCCAATACCCAGACTGGCAGACAGATCAATTTTATTATCCGGATTCATAGAAAGAAACAAAGTATTCAGGATATCATAAATATTGAACTTCTTTGTATTTCCTTCGGCCTTGGCCTGCTGGAGTTGTCTTTGCACTTCATGGAGTACCAGTTGGCTCATTTTGGGATCATCGATAGAAGCGTAACTACCCGCCACATCAACAGCGTCCTCTAAAGAGTCCTTACCAACGCCTTTGTCCAGACCCCGAACGAAGGCCAGCATAAGCTGCTGGGCATTTTTTGGTGCCATACGGCCCAAAAAATTATCCAGCGTGTTATAGTTGGCGGCCATTTTGATCCATTTCTTATACTTATCAAAATAAACATTCATTAAAAGACTGTCGCTGGAAAAATCCTTGCCTGCTTTTTGCCAAAGCAGGTTGTAAACTCCATAGTCTTTACCATTCACATAGCTGGAAGTGTAAATAATATCCTCACTGGTAATGGTCAGGTAATACAGATCCAGGGCAGATAATGGTTTTAAGCAGGCGTAGCGAACCGCATTGGGCTTTTCATGCAGCCCATTAATTTTATTGATAAAATTATCGACACCTACCTGGTGAATTTTCTTTTGGATCTGAACCATCGCCATGGGCGTATCGCGTTTCATGACACGGGCAGCATAATGAATCTCTGTTTGTACCAGAAGTTTAAAATAGGCCACCGGATCATCCATTTTTTTCTCAATGTCCTCCATTTCAAGATTGCCTGCATTGATTTCATCTAAGAATGGCATCAGTTGTCTGCCGATAAACTGACCAGATGGGCTTCTGGCAGAAGCAATGCGCGCAATCAGATTGACCAGCGGATCCTGGCTCTTGCGGATGGCTTCTCCCAGGTCGGTATAAGAGGCGGCATAGGTATAAACGGCGTCAGCATCTCTTCTGGCAACGACACTCACAACGCTGTCGGTAGCAGGAAAATCATTGTTCTTGCTCAATATATATAATGCCTTGTCTGGATGAGAGCCAATTTCCTTATCCAGTAAGATATATTGAAAATTTGGCTGGCCCGGATTGTTTTTAAAGGCAAAGTTAATGGCGAGTAGCGAAGCGACCTCTGCCTTGTTTTCTCTCAAAATGGGCCCAATGTCCTTATGCTTGATTTCGAGTTCCATGGCATCCTGGTAACCGCGTATGGTATTGGCTAACAGGGCACCTGTGATATCTTTTGACAGAAATGAGTTTTTATAAGCATATAATAGTTCATACAGTCCTCTTAAAAACCGGATCTTGCCGTTGTTATCCAGATCTGCCTTTTCAATGGCTTTTTGGACTTTATCCACTTGCTTCGTAATCGCCTTGGTTGATAGTTTATTTAATGCTTCGTTATCCGAATATGGAGTAAACTTATCATCTTTGGTGCCGTCTGCTGCACATACGGATAACTGTGCTTTATCCACCTGGGCGTGAAACCCTTGCCTGGAAAAAGGAATCTCCTGAGCAGATGCTTTATGTATAGCGCTCAAACTCAATAGGGTTGCAACAAACAAGGTTAGCGTTGTATCTGAACATGTAAATAATCGCTTCATCTAAATTGAATTGTTCTATTGTATTATATATTATATTAAAATTATTTTTAAAAAACAGTAGCATCTGTTTAGGATCGTTAATTAACAAGACGGGGAGAAAGGAAAAGGTTAGCAGCAGAATAATCCGAGCTGTTTACAATTTTATATCCTACTATCCCAGTCAAAATGAACCAGAAAGACATAATTCAGACCAGAAAACACCAAAAAAGTTTAGCTTTCAGGTTATTAGTGGAAAAGTACTATCCAAAAATATCCATTGCGTCAAAAGTTCTTTAAGAATACTGCTTTTTAGGCAAATTTATATTTTCCCGATTACTGCAAAAATACGACCAAATCAGCGTATATGCAATCATAGCAGGGCAATTAACGATCCAGGTCTCAAAATGAAGTACTTTAGATCGATTAACAATTAGATAATACCGAATTAAGTGCCATTCATGAATTAGCTTTTAATTTTGTATCAATAAATTATAAATAATGGAGACAACAGGACGAAAGATTTTAATCGTAGATGACGAACCGGATATCCTGGAAATCATTGGTTACCAATTGAAAAAAGAAGGATTTGATGTGTATGAGGCAACGGAAGGTAACAGAGCCATTGAAATGGCTAAACAAATAAAACCGGATCTCATCATACTAGATAGAATGATGCCCGGTAAAAACGGGCTGGAAGTGCTGGAGATTCTGCGGGCCCAACCAGCATTTGAGGATACACTCATCATTTTTCTGACCGCCGTAGGCGGGGATATCCATGAAATTGAAGGTCTTGAAGGGGGAGCAGATGATTATGTGACCAAGCCGATTAAGCCTAAGTTGTTGATTAGTAGGGTAAACGCATTGCTTCGGCGGAGCCCCAAGGTAGAAGATGATAAAGTTCTGGAAATTAACCATGTAAAAATTGATCCTGTTCAATTTATTGTGTATATTAGTGGGCAACCCAAATTATTGGCTAAGAAGGAATTTGCATTATTATATCTGCTGGCTTCCAAACCGGGTCGGGTTTTCTTAAGAACGGAGATTCTCCATAAAGTGTGGGGAACGGATGTTATTGTAGGAGACAGGACCATAGATGTACATATTCGCAAAATTCGTCAGAAACTGGATTTGGATTGTATCACAACCGTCAAGGGAGTCGGTTATAAATTTGAACTTCCGTCTTAATCACCTTAAAATGCGCTTAAGATAGCGTCAAAATATGGCACGCACAAAGAATTTTACGCCAGCGCAGCTGGCTTTATTTACGGCCCTTCTGATCAGCGTAGCTGTTGGTATTTGCTTTCTGTTTTTCAGGATCCTTTGGTGGCATGCAGCTATTGCAACGCTCTGTGTATTCCTGTGTAATTATTTTATTTTCCGGGAAGTGCTACGGCGCTTTGTGTTCAGAAAGATCAAGCTGATTTATAAATTAATCTATCAGACCAAAGCCAGTAAAAGGGAAGAAATGTATTACAAGCATATTCTGCCCCAAAAATCCATCCAGGAAGTTGAAGATGATGTGACTGCCTGGGCCAATAAGCGAAGTGAAGAGTTGGAATCCCTCCGTTTTATGGAACAGTACCGGAAGGAATTTTTACAGAATTTCTCCCATGAAATCAAAACCCCCATATTTGCGGTGCAGGGCTATCTAAATATTCTGTCTTCTGGCGATATCGAGGATCCGGAGAAAATAAAGGAATATTTGGCTAAGGCCGAACATAATGTGGATAGAATGGCACATCTGGTCAGCGATATTGATGAAATCTCCAAACTCGAATCGGGGCAGCAAAAGCTGGAAAGGTCAGATTTTATTATCCAGGACGTGATTAAAGAAGTTCTGGAGAACCTGCATTTGCATATTGAAGGCAAAGAACTTCAATTTGGGATTAAAAGAGGCTGTGAATCACCTGTTCACGTCTATGCGGATAAAGAAAAGATCCGTCAGGTGATTATAAATCTGGTTACCAATGCTGCAAAATATGCCAGCAGCATCGGGGAAGTGACCGCCAGTGTTTATAAAATGGATGAAAGCAGGGTGCTGGTTGAAATCTCAGATAACGGGATAGGTATTGCAGAGGAACACCTGCCACGTATATTTGAAAGATTTTACCGTACAGATAGTGGCCGCAGCAGAAACAGTGGTGGTACAGGTCTTGGCCTGGCGATCTGCAAACATATTATTGAAGCCCATGGTCAGACCATCCATGTGCGCAGTAAACAAAATGTAGGTACAACGGTAGGCTTTACGCTGCCTGCCAGAAAAGAGGATGTCCAGACTTTTAAGATGCAGCGAGGTGAAAATGAGGGGTAGCATAAGATAGTTGTCCGCTCAGGCTGCTAATATCTGAAAATAAAATGCTCAAAAATGGATCTTATATTAATAAAGGTTAATTACAGCCCAAATAATTAACAACAACGAAAATGATCATAGGACAGGCGCGCTAATCCAGATGTAAGAGTCTATTTTAGCGCGCCTGTCCTATGGTGCTTATTTAAGTTAGCCTTCAAGAGTGAAGCGCAGTGCAATTAAATGGCACATTCAAATTATTGTGCATGCTGTTCACCCTGATTTCTATGAAAGGCTTCTTTCATCGCCTTAATCTTCTTTTCAAACTGTTCAATACTTAAAGCCTGATCCACCGTAAATTCACCAATTCTTGTACGTCTAAGGCTACTGAGGTAGCCACCCGTTTGTAAATGAGCACCAAAATCATTTGCCAGCGTCCGGATATAGGTTCCGGTTGTACAGACGACTCTAAAATGAACGGTCGGTAATTGGACATGATCAATATCTGTCATCTCAAATGCCTCGATGGTGATTTTTCGGGGATCCAGTTTAATCTCTTCCCCTTTCTGGCAGCAAGATAGGCGGGTTTGCCGTCCTTTTTGATGGCAGAATGTATCGGCGGGGTCTGGAAAATTTCACCGGTAAACGCTTTTGTTGCAGCTATTAAATCCTCTTTTGTGATATGTTGATAATCTTTAATATTTTCCGGAGTGCTTTCCAAATCGTAAGTTGGGGTAGTGGCCCCTAGTTCAAAGCTACCAGTATATTCCTTGATCTGGGCCATAAACGTATTGATCCTTTTGGTAAAAGCGCCGGTGCAGATAATCAGTAGACCTGTGGCCAAGGGATCCAGCGTTCCCGCATGGCCCACTTTGGAGACGCCCGTCAAAATACGGATCTTTTTGACTGCATCAAAAGAAGTCCAGTGTAAGGGCTTATCTAGTAAAATAACCTGACCATCCAAAAATGGCTGCATGGCCGGGTGAATTGGTTTTTGCCGCATAATAATATTATATAATCGCTTAATTGAATTTTATTGCTTTGACTGGCTGGATTTTTTTGACGAAAAATGTAGGAATGAGTAATGCCAGATAACAGACGACAAAAGTGCCGCAGGTGATGACTATAACCTGATACCAATTGATCATAACGGGGCTATCCGAATATAATAGGCCGATTCGTCCAGTTTTAGCAGTCCTGTGTACTGTTGCAACCAACAAATGCCCACACCGAAAATAAGCCCAAAGAGCACACCACGAATGGCGATCAGCGAAGAGTGGTATAAAAATACTTTTTGGATAACCCAATTGCTGCTGCCAAGTGACTTTAATATGCCAGTCATGGGGTACGTTCAAGAACCAGGATTAGCAGACAGGTAATCAGGTTTATCACAGCTACAATGGCCATGATAATATAAATAACCTGTTTGTTAACATCCTGAATATTCAGCCAATCAAAAATATTAGGGTAGACTTCCTGAATGGTTTTGGCAACCCAGGTATCTGGCAGTGCCCGGTAAAGATCAGCTGCCGTACTGTTCATGAGCCCAGGGTCTTTTAAGAAGACCTCATAACCGCCAATCTCGTTTTTATTCCAGTTATTAATTCTGCGAATGAGTCTGAGATCTGCCAGGGCAAAGAGTTTATCATACTCCTCGATGCCGGTTTTGTAAAAACCAACTACTTCCAGATGGCGTTTTTGGGCCGGCTGGTTAGCACTGGATATAAAATAAACGGAAACGGTATCACCTAGTTTGATTTTTAGTTCTTCTGCAATCGGCTGAGAAATAACGATTTGTTTACTGTATAAACTATCTGTAAAGGATAACCACTTACCTCCGGTCAAAAATCGTTGCAGATTGGAAAAATCATAATCTGCCCCTACGCCTTTGATCAGGATGCCTTCAATGTCTTTTTTGTGTTCTATGACCGCAGACTTAGTGGCAAAGGCCTGGTATTGTTTAATATTGGGGTTTTGTTGCAAAATAGAATCTACGCTTTCATTTTGCTCCAAAGGGGTCTCTTCGGCAACTAGTGCTTTTAAGGGCTCGAACTGCTGAACCCGGATATGCCCCCAGAAATTATAGATCTTGTCGGAGATCGCATGTTGGAAGCCATTAACGAAGGAAGAGGAGATAATCATGGCCGCTACACTGATGGCAGTAGCCACCGTTGCCAGCCGGATGATAAATCTGGAAAATGACTTTTGGTGGTTAAAGGCAATACGCCTGGCTATAAAAGAGGCTACATTCATGTAGATACTTGCTTGGATTGACTTTGTTGAATCTGATTTAAATTAACGCTAAACTAAACTTAAACTAAACCTAAACTAAATCCTTAAACTTAAACGTTTCTAAAGTAAAATAATTTTATATTCGTCAGGCCGGTGCGAAGGTAATAAATATGACAGCAAAGCGTATAATTAGCTTCCGGCAAATTTTTCGCTATTATTGCCTAGAAATGTAGATCCTGGCATTGTATCACAGGACCGATATTTCCTCGCTTTTTTGTTGAAAATATAACGTGAAACAAGCCTAAAATAGCTTATTTATGTATTCAATATATAAAAAATATTTATAAATACGCTGACTATCAATCAAGTGAAAGGGATTGTCATGCAGCGACTAAGGCCACTGTTTTTAATCGGTACGCTGTTATTTATTGCTTTAAATGGCAGGGCGCAGGTTAAGATCGGTGGATATCCGTCCCTTTCAGCGGATAACCCGGATATCCATGGGGTTATTTTCTCTAAGGCCGGCAATCAGCTGAGTTACCCTGAAATGACCCTAGGTAGCACAGAGGCGTTAGCACTAAGCTTTGATGATTTTGACGCACGCTTAAAAAACTATAGCTACACGTATATTCGCTGTGATCAAAACTGGCAGCCAGTCTTACAATCTTCCTTTGATTATATCCAGGGATTTACTGATATGCGAATAAGGGACGCCAAGTTCAGCTCCATTAGCCGTACCAGATATGTACATTATGCGGCTACGCTTCCTACCAGCGAGTCCCAGATCAAAAAGAGTGGCAATTACTTATTAAAAGTATACCTGGATGGAGATACTTCCAAACTGGCCTTTGAAAGAAGAATGCTGGTAGTAGCGCCCAAAGTGAGTGTAGCGGCAAGCGTCGTGCGGCCTAGTGGGCAGTCGCCCACAGGCGATCAGCAAAAATTAAACCTTTCTATCAGTGTAAACAGACTTCGTTTACAAAACCCAGGGATCAGATTAAAGTGGTGGTTTTGCAAAATTACCGTTGGGACAATGCCGTTCATGAGCTGCAACCGGCCTTTATGCGTGGCACGACCTATGAATACAATAGTGAAAGAGATTTGCTTTTTGCAGCAGGTAAGGAATTTCGGTGGGCAGATCTTAAAAGTTTTCGTTTTCAGAGTGATCGGGTAGCCGGGGTTAGCGTTTCTGACGGCAAGCCTGCAGGCTATGACGTCCTCTTAAAAACCGACCCGAGTCGTAACGAGTCCCAGTATATGCCTTATGTAGATTATGACGGGTTTTACCAGATCGCTTCGACTGAAAATATTCAGGTAGCTTATCAGGGAGATTATGGACTCGTACGTTTTAGTTATAAAACGGCTACCGGACAGCCCTATAGTGGCCGGGATCTGTATGTATTAGGCCAGTTTAACCAGTATAGAAAGGATGATAACAGCCGTTTGGTGTATAATCCGGCAAAAGGCCTATACGAGAAAACCCTGCTGTTAAAGCAGGGTTATTATAGTTATTTATATGGGACGGCTGAATCCACGAACCAGCCTTCTAAAACTGATCTGACAGAAGGCAATTACTGGGAAACTGAAAATAAGTATACCATATTGGTTTACTATCAGTCTTATACAGATAGAGCACCAGAGCTGGTCGCCTGCACAACGGTTAGTTCCAGATAGGCGCACAGGTTAAAAAAGCAAGGTAGCAAAGCAAACAAGACTTCATGTCTTGTTTGCTTTGCTACATGTTATAATCCTTTTTCAGCACGCTCTTGATAAACTGCATGTTCCATTCCACAAATCTCAGCCAGTCCTTTCATTCTTCCGACAAATGAATAGCCCGGAAAACTGTCAATGGCTGCATCAATTTGCAATTGATGACCATGGTCAGGCCGCATGGGGATAGATCGATTTTCGACATGCTGCAGCTCTGTGGCCAGCTTTATGATGGTATAAAGATTGGCGTCTCCCGCCAGATGGTCGGCCTCAAAGAAATTGCCGCCCTGGTCTCTGGCTGTGCTTCTTAAATGCAGAAAATAAATTCTGGAGCCAAATTCTTTGAACATTTTAGGTAGATCATTCTCTTTGCGGGCACCAAATGAACCGGTGCAAAAACAAAGTCCTACATGTTGAGAAGTCGTATTTTCCAGCAGCGCCCTGATATGGTCCGCATGACTCATAATACGAGGCAGTCCCAGTACAGGAAATGGAGGGTCATCTGGGTGGATAGCCATTTTTACCCCGCTTTTTTCAAGAGCGGGGCTGATCTCATTTAAGAACTGGAATAAATGGGATTGTAAGGTCTTTTCATCGATCCCTTCAAATTCTTTGAGTAAAGCAAGGATGTTTTCTCTGGAAAAGGCCTCTTTGCTGCCGGGTAGTCCTTGCATGCAGCTGCTGGCCAGCCGGGCTTTGTTTTCTTCAGAGAGCTTTTCAAAATAAGCCTTAGCTGCTTCTGTCTGCTCGGTCGTATAGTCTTTTTCTACACCTGGCCTTTTAAGAATAAAAAGGTCAAAAGCGCGGAACGCATCCCACTCAAATCGTAGGGCGGTTCCCGTTTTTGTTGGATAATGCAGGTCTGTTCTAAGCCAGTCCAGTACCGGCATAAAATTATAAGTCACCACCTGGATGCCGTTTTCGCCCAGATTTTGGAGGCTGATTTTATAATTATCGATCCACCTTTGAAAATTGCCGTTTCTTCTCTTTATATCTTCATGAACAGGTAAAGACTCCACCACTTGCCAGACCATACCGGCAGCTTCTACCTCGTGTTTGCGTTTTTTAATTTCCTGATCCGTCCAGATTTCCCCTACGGGAATATGATGAAGTGCTGTTACGACGCCGGTGCAACCGGCCTGAGCGATGTCTTGTAAGCTTACCCCATCCTGAGGGCCGTACCAACGCATTGTTTTTTGTAACATAATGGCTTTAAATAAATAGTAATAATAAAATAGTCAAACTTGAACCCATAAAATCCTACTAATCAGGCAGGAAGTGTGGTCAATGCAGGGTTGCCCTATTTAAAGGACTGTCCCTTATTGGCCTTATTAGATCCCGCCATAGACGGTGTAACCACCATCTACAGTAACGGTAATGCCGGTTACAAATTTAGAAGCATCGCTGAGCAGATAAATTAAAGCACCATTTAACTCTTCAGGTTTACCAAAACGACCATATGGGGTGGCCCGGATGATTTTCTCACCACGCTCCGTCAGGGAGCCGTCCTCATTGGTCAACATTCTGCGGTTTTGTTCTGTTAGAAAAAAACCTGGAGTGATGGAATTGACCCTGATTTTGCCAGCATGCCTGGTGGCAGCTTCTACGCCCAGCCATTCAGTATACTGATCTATGGCCGCTTTGCCCATACTATAGCCCAGCACACGCGTCAGGACTTTTTTGGAACTAACGGAGGATATATTGACAATGCTGCCGCCTTTTTCCAGCATGGAAGCGCCCAGGATATGGGTAGGAACGACACTGCCCCATAAATTTAGATCCATGGCTTTTTTTGTCGCTGCTATATTCAGATCAAATATGTCCTGATCTGGAGTTAAAAGCGCTTCAGGGACATTACCGCCAGCGGCATTGACCAGCCCGTCAATCGTGCCATATGTGGCCAGGATCTGGTCGCGGGCATTGATTAGCTGGGCTTCTTCCATCACGTCTGCCTGCAAGGCCAGTGCCTGGCCGCCCAGGGCCAGCACCTCATTTTTTTTCTGTTCCAGACGCTCCTGATTGCGTCCAATGATCACCACACGGGCTCCCGCCTTGGCAATTGCCAATACAAAAGAGCCGCCAAGAATACCGGTGCCGCCAGTAACGACAACCACCTTATCTTTTAATGAAAATGCATTCATAATAATACTTAATTTGTTTGAATAGTTGTTTGGATTTAATAATAGTTTTGTTTGAAGGCAGGTTGCCATCGTTTAAAGAAGTGGGGGACAGGTACTTCCAATTCAATGCAACGACTGCTTTTTAATGATTTATTTAGTTGCTTTAGCGATCAGTTTATTGTGTTCCAGCCAATGTTTGAGTCGCTTCATCCAGTCATCGGGAGACTGCTTATTATGGCCGCCAAACCCATGTCCGCCGTTTTGATATATGTGTAGCTCCACGGGTACGTGATGTGTCTGTAAGGCTTCAACATAACGCAGACTATTGGCGGGTGGGACGCCATTGTCATCATCTGCCAGTACAATAAAAGTCCTGGGTGTGCTGTCAGTAACCTGTAATTCACAAGAAAACTGGTCGACGAGTGCCTGATTGGGGGTATTGCCAAGTAAGGCCTTTCTGGACCCCATGTGCGTGATTTCTTTTTGCATAGAAATCACCGGATAACCCAGTATGGAAAAGTCTGGTCTAAGGCTGGTATGTAAAGGGCGGGCATTACCTAGCACGTCTTTGTTATAAAGCGTTGAAAGACTAGCGGCCAGATGGCCACCTGCAGAAAAGCCCATAATGCCGATTTTGTCAGGCGATACATCCCATTTACCCGCTTCACTTCTGATGAGGGCAATAGCCCGCTCCGCATCCATCAAAGGGCCAACAGACTTATCCTCCATTATCTGATCAGCAGGCAGACGGTATTTTAAAACGAATGCCGTCAGTCCCCAGCTAGCCATCCGCTTTGCGATGGCTGTGCCTTCCTTATTAAAAGCCAGTATGCCATATCCGCCACCAGGGCAGATGATGACAGCCGCATGGGCATTGATGCCAGAAGTCGGTTTAAATACCGTTAGCGTAGGCGTAGTGACCTTACTCACACGGATTACACCGTCCTTGCCGGTGGTGGCGACTTCCTTATAATCTGTAGCGGTTTTACTGCCAGGTATACTATTGGTATAAAGCGTAATCACTTGTTGTGCTTTTGGTCCATTGGAGCGCATTAGACTGCTCCCTAATGTCATGGCCAGCCCCATGGCTGCCGAGAGACAAAAAAGGGAATCTTAGGTCTTTTCATGATTTTGTCATTAATAAGAAAAGCGTCCCGGGCTATATATAATTACTTAAAAACCGCCCGGGACAATTTATATTTTTATATTTAAAGATCCGTAATCAATTTATAACGTGGAACCAGGGCTTTCATGCAAAGCCATGCGATCAGATAAGCTACCGAGCAAATCGCAAACATGATTGTATAGCCAGTTGAAAGGTGACCTGCCTTGTCGTAGGCATCAAAAATCCAGCCGCCAATCTTACTGATCACAACGCCGCCCAGGCCGCCAGCAAGACCACCAATACCAGTTACTGTACCTACTGCTTTTTAGGGAACATATCCGATACGGTGGTAAAGATATTCGCAGACCAGGCCTGATGGGCAGAGGCGCCGATACCGATAAAAATACTGGAATCCAAAATCCGTAATGTCCCAAGGGTTGCGCCAGCAGTACCAATAAAGGAAATAATGCAATAATAAACATAGCCCGCATACGACCATCATAAGGTGAATACCCCTTATTAATAAAATATTTTGGGAAATAACCGCCGCCAATGCTGCCAAACATGGTCATCGTATACAGTACGGCCAGTGGCAGCATAATGGCTTCGCCATTGATGCCGTACTGAGCGTCCAGATAGGCTGGTAGCCAAAATAGGAAAAACCACCAGACGCCATCCGTCATAAATTTGCCAATGGCAAATGCCCAAGTCTGCTTGTAACCCAAAAGCGTGGTCCATTTGACTTTATGGCCGGCATTTTCTTTAATTTTCTCCACACCTTTTTCAGCGTCATCACTGTTGATATATGCCAGTTCGGCCTGAGACAATCTTTTTTGTTTTTCAGGCTTGTCATAATAGACCCACCAGAATATCAGCCAGAGAAAGCCCATGGCGCCAATAGAAATAAAGGCTGCCTGCCAACCCCAATGCGTCTCAATCCAGGGCACTGTCAAGGGTGCCAGTACGGCACCGATATTGGCCCCTGAATTAAAGATTCCGGTTGCATAAGCGCGGTCTTTTTTAGGGAAATATTCGGCCGTTGCCTTTATGGCTGCCGGAAAGTTACCTGCCTCGCCAATGGCAAGTACAGAGCGGGAAACTAAGAAACCAAATACAGAGATAGGGAAAAGTGTCAGTCCTACAAAACCAAAGAAACTAACCAGGGCTTCACCCATAGGTATGGCCAGCGCATGCAGCATGGCGCCAAGCGACCAGATAATCAGCGCCCAGCTATATCCTTTTTTAGTGCCTATTCTGTCGATAATTCTGCCGGCAAATAGTAAGGCAAAGGCATAAACAAACTGAAAGATGGCCGTAATATTGGCATAATCAGTATTGGTCCAATGGTATTCTTTGGATAAGGTCGGTTGTAATAGACTAAGAACCTGTCTATCTAAGTAGTTAATTGTGGTAGCTGCAAACAGTAGTGCACATATTGTCCACCGGTACTTGCCCACTTGCTTCTGTACTTGACTTGTCATTATAAATTGTTTTTAATCGTTTGGGTGAGTGCCAGAATTTTTTAGTTGTATTGGTTAAAGTTGCATAATCTTCATTTTCTAATACATCGTTGGTGATCAGCTTACTGCCCATTCCAACCGCAGTAACACCTGCCTTAAACCAGCCCTGAATATTTTCCTGTTCCAGTGATACGCCGCCGGTGGGCATAAAGAGCAAATCTGGAAATAAGGGCTTAATGGCGGAAACATAGCCAGGTCCCAGCAAATTTCCAGGGAATAATTTGACAAATCCAACCCCGTTTTGCGCTGCCAGATTGATTTCTGAAGCGGACATACAACCAGGAATCCAGGTTAGGTTATGCTTTTGGACATAATCACTGATTGGTTGGTAAAAACAAGGGGAAATTAAAAAGTCTGCACCTGCCTCGTGATAATCCTTTGCCTGGTGCTCATTTTTAATTGTGCCAATGCCCAGCAGCATATCCGGCATAGAGGCATTTCTGAGCGCCAGCATTGCTTTGAAATTTTCAAGTGCTTCCTGGCCGCGGTTGGTATATTCCACTACCCGGATACCTGCAGCATAAAGCGCCTGCAAGGCAGATAAGGAAACTTCCCGGCGCTTATGAAAATACAGGGGCAGCATTGCTTGCTGGCTGATTTTTTCAAAAACTGCTTTTGCATTGTTAGAAATAGTAGACATAATTTTAAGTTCGTTCTATTTTTATAATAATTAAATTCAATGTATAAGCTAACTGCTTTTTAAGGACTGCATTCTTTTTTCCACCATTTGCAGACTTTGTTTGGTATGGTCGCCATTTTCATAAAATTTTCCAGTGGCGGCAGCCGTTGCAAAATCTACCTTGTCCTGGCCGGTCAGCCCGGCGTACTGGCCGTATAATAAGCCAGCCATAAAACAGTCCCCGGAACCGGCCCGATCAGTAATGCCGCTATAATCCTTTTGCGGGGAACAAAAAAGTGTACCCTCCTGATAAAGCGCGCCAAAATAACGCACAGCTGCCTCGTTCTCAGGTGCATTGAAGCGGAAAGTATATCCCACCTTTTTACAATTGGGGAAGGCCTTGATTACGCGCTCGGCGCTGTCTTTGGCGAAGGCTGCCAGAGGCTCAGGATCCATGGTTTGATCAGCTTTGGGGGCTGGACGAATGCCCAGCATCTGGCCGGCGGCCCAGATGTTGCCCATGATAAAATCTGCATATTGGGCAATTTCTGGCATGATGTCAATAGGTGATTTGCCGTATTGCCATAACTTGGACCGGTAGTTCAGGTCCAGTGAAACAGGAATTTGTCGATGAGCAGCTGCTTTTACCAGCTCCAGGCAGAGTGCGGCCGCTGAACTGGAGACGGCTGGTGAAATAGCCGTTAAATGTAGATGTCGAGTGTTATTTAGATAACTGTCAAAATCAATATCCTTTGACTGCAAAAGGGCAAAAGATGAATAAGCTCTGTCATAGACGACCCCCGCACTTTTAAGATCTGCTCCTGGAGTCAGATAATAAGTGCCGATTCTTCCTTCTTTTGTGAGGATATAATCGGTACTTACCTGGGCAGATTTAAGATAATTTCTGACTAAATCACTGACTGGATTTTGAGGAAGGGCAGTGCCGACCGCTGCTGGTAATTGCCACCCGGCAAGTGCCATGGCAACATTGAGCTCTGCACCACCCACGTAAGAAGACATGTTCCCCTGACCGGGCCAGCCGGTTTCAGGGGAAAGCCTGAGTAAAAGTTCTCCAAAACAAAGAATCTGCTGCATCAATAATGGGGCGTTTTAATGATGGTGTGTGTTTAATTTATTTATTTTCAATGAGATGAGACCAGCCAAAATAATTGGCTGCATTATTAAAACAGATATCTTTGATGATCTGGCTAATCCAGTTTAACTGTTCAGCTGGTAATTCGCCGTTTTCAACTTCTGTGCCGAACAAATTACAAAGAATTCTTCTAAAATACTCATGTCTGGGGTAAGAAAGAAAACTTCTGGAGTCGGTCAGCATGCCAACAAAGCGGCTGACTAGTCCCATATTGGAAAGGGCGTTGAGTTGACTTATCATGCCGTTTTTCTGATCCAGGAACCACCAGGCGGCGCCGAACTGAATTTTACCGACAGTTTTGCCATCATTAAAATTACCGGCCATGGTCGCAAAAATCTCATTGTCCGCCGGATTTAGGTTATAAATAATGGTCTTTGTTAATTGGTCGGCATCATCCAGGGTTCTTAAAAATTTGGAGAGCGCTACTGCTTGTTTAAAGTCTCCAATTGAATCGCATCCAACGTCGGCACCCATTTGCTGTAATAGACGGGTATTGTTGTTGCGAAGGGCTCCTAAATGGAATTGTTGTACCCAGCCTTTTTCATGATCCCACTTGGCAAATTGCAGTAACATGGCGGACTTAAATTTACGGTTTTGATCCAGATTAATGGTCTGACCAGCGCGTAACTGCTTGAAAACGATTTCAATCTCGTCGGTTGTAAAGTCCTCTGCATAGATTTCTTCAAGACCGTGATCAGAGACACTACAACCCATACTGGCAAAGAAATCATGGCGGCTTTTAAGCTGCTTAAGATAATCTGGATAGGTATTGATCTTGCTGTCCGTTACTTTTTCTAATAAGCTGACAAAATGATTAAATGCTGCCGGATCTTCTGGCGCCATGGCTTTATCTGGCCGAAAGGCAGGTAGAACCGGGATTTCAAAACCGTCGTCTTTTAATTTTTGGTGCCATTTCAGATCATCAGTCGGGTCATCCGTCGTACAAACAGTCTTGACGCCCATTTTTCTGAGCAGATTCTTTACGCTGTATTCGGGGTTCTAAGCAGGGCGGAAGCTTTTTCATAGATGGCATCTGCCGAATTTTCGTTTAAAAGATCGGTAATGCCAAAATAACGTTGTAGCTCCAGATGCGTCCAGTGGTATAATGGATTGCGCATGGTATAAGGCACTGTTCTTGCCCACTGCAGAAATTTTTCTTTCGCTGGTTTATTACCCGTCATATAGGACTCATCAATGCCATTTGCCCGCATGGCTCTCCACTTATAGTGGTCACCACCCAGCCAGGCTTCGGTAATGTCACTGAATTGGTAATCTTCTGCAATTTGCTGAGGAGAAAGGTGACAGTGGTAGTCAATAATAGGCATATCCACCGCTGCCTCATGATAAAGCTTCTTTGCAGTTTCTGTCTCAAGTAAGAAGTCTTTGTCTAAAAAAGGTTTCATCTGTCTGTTTTTTTCTTTTTGAGATTCCTTTGCCTTTTAGCGGGCTTAAATAATTTTAAATTTAAGATCCTTTGAATACATAGTATATATTATAGTATATAATAATGCACCGCTCTAGACGCTGGAATGGTCTGAAAATTAAATGATGCTCAATAACTAAATACTATTCGTTATTTTATTATGGTCAGCAATTTACAAAACATCATAGAACAACAAGGTGGTGCACTTGTATTTATTTACGCAACCGTTACCGGAAAACCAGGGAAGGGGCTTATATTTGGGCATAAATCTGGTGAATCTAAGGAGTAATAAAAATAATATCATGAAATTTGAACCTGTTACGATCAAGCAAATGGCCCGGGATTTGAATCTGGGTATTTCTACTGTATCCAGGGCTTTGCATGATAGTCATGAGATCAGTGAAGAAACCAAAAAAAGGGTAGTCGCTTATGCTAAGAAGCTAAATTATATTCCCAATCCTATTGCCCTGAGTCTGAGGGAAAAACGCAATAAATCCATCGGTATCGTGATTTCTCAGTTCAATAACCCCTTTTGTTCTCAGGTCGTGCACGGGATGGAATCATCTTTTTATAGCCAGGGATATCAAGTCTCTATTGTACAAACAGATGAATCTGCAGAAAAGGAAATGAAAGCGATCCAGTATTTGTCCTTCAGGGTGGACGGCCTCTTGGTTTCTATTTCTTCTGAAACGAAAAACATAGACCATTTAAAAGATTTATATGAAAAGGGGATGCCGATTGTGTTCTACGACCGGATTTGTGCTGATTTGCAAACACATATGACTATTTCTGATAATTATAGGGGCGCCTATGAAGCGACCAGACATCTTTTGGATCAGGGTTGTAGAAGAGTCGCTTTTGTGGGCGGTGCTGTTACTCAGTCCATTGTACAGGAAAGAAAAGCAGGCTATTTACAAGCCCTAGAAGATGGCGGTATTAATGTAGACCCAAAATGGATTCATTATTTACCCAAAGGAGGCGTCCATTATGTGGAAACGGAAGTGGCTATGGATCGACTGATGCGGTTGCCCAAAAATAAAAGGCCCGACGGGTTGCTCACTGCCTGGGATAAGGTAACGGCAGATGCTTATAGATATCTGCGGCGTCATGACATCTCTATGCCAGGTGAACTGGCGCTGATAGGATTTTCTAATTTTCCACTGACGGACTTTGTTTCTCCCTCCTTGTCTGTGGTACAGCAACAATCTGAAAAATTGGGTGAAGTGGCAGCAGGGCAATTGCTTTCCTTATTACAATCCAAAAGAAAACCGGCAAAGTTCCACACAGAGGTGTTGATGCCGGAGATTATTATCAGGGAGTCTTCCAGTAAATTATCTTCCGGTGAAAAAGAGCCATTGAAGGTAAAGAACAAGGATTAGGAATATTTAATTGAGCATTGTAAAGTCGTGGTCAACCTTAGGCAGGGAAATTCCAGCGAGTGCCACAAAAAAATATTGTAAATCGGCGAGGATAGTGCCCTTCTTTTAAACCAGAAAGTAAGTTTGAACCAGGAATTTAATGTGATTAATTAAGCCCTATAACGTACCATTTGATTCGGTTATTTTAATGGGGATTGCTCGATATGGATCATTTTGGTAAATACATCTCTATGAAAATCAAAGGACTATTTAATGTAGAACATTATTTCCCGAATTGGTAAATGATTGTAAATAGTTCGTAGGACCTTTGTAACTTATTTAAAGTATAAGGTGGACTAAGAATTCATGGAGAAATCTACACAAGGATATTTACATTGCAGGGGGCATCATTATGCACATTGGGCAAGAAGGCGTGTATTTATTATTATGTTGGGGTGTTTTCTTTTAGCCGGGGCTCTGAAAGGACAATCAAAATTACAATTGCGGGGCACTGTTTTGGATATGGATAATAAGCCATTGGAATTTGCCACGGTTATTCTACCCGAACATAGTGTAGGGACTCATACAGATAATAAAGGGAATTTTACGCTGAACTTTTTCTCCTCTGATTCTGTTTTTAATGTTGAGTTTCGGTATGTTAATAAAGCAACGGCATACAGAAAATTATATCTGACTGATTTACAAAAGCCCGTTAAAGTTCATTTAATACAACAGAGTCTGACCCTCAAAGATGTACAGGTACAGGCTGTCCGTGAAAGGCTGCATTCCAATACCTCTATAGTTATTGATCGCGAAGCGATTGAGCAGTCTCAGGCTTTTTCGCTCGCTGATATTTTGCAGATGCTGCCAGGAAAGAAAACGACTGCGCCAAATTTGCAGTCGCCACAGACCCTGACCTTGCGCACAGATGCTGACGGGCAGAATGCTTTGAATAATTCATTTGGTATCGCTATTTATATTGACGGAGTCCGTATCAGCAACGATGCCAACATGCAGGCACGCAATGAATCTATAAGAGGTATTAATGGTGCCAGTATCTCAAATCAGAAGTATGGTGGCTTTGATGTAACTTATAATGGGTTTGATTTAAGGGATATTCCTGTTGAACGTATTGAACGAATTGAAATAATTCAAGGAGTAGCGGATGCCAAATATGGAGAAATGACCAATGGAGCTATTCTAATAACGACCCGGGCAGGTAGCACTCCGCTGGAGGTATCCTTGCGGGCAAATGAGGGCTCCACGCAAATTACAGCCTCCAAAGGTGTGGCGCTTGGCGGCAAGGCTGGTGCATTAAATCTTAGCGGCGGATATACTTATAGTAATGCTGACCCTACGGATAAAATTAAAAGTTATAAGAGGATTAATACAAGCCTGCAGTGGTCTGTGGATCTGGCCAAACAACTCAGTAATACTTTTGGTTTTGGATATGACACCCGTTTGGATAATGTAAAAATGGATCCGGATGATGATGCGGAGAAAAGAACATTTCAAAAGGGGCATACGATTAACTTGAGCAATCGCCTCACCTGGCAGCCAGTAAACGGATTTCTACAACAAATTGTCTTAGGTGCAGCCTACTCCAGAGGTCGCCAGGAAACTTATAATCAATGGTTGTTAAATGGGCCGCCCAAGGCCGTTGCTGATAAAGACACGACAGGTATTTATGAGGGATATTATATCCCGGGCGCTTACCTTGCAGTGGAGCAGATTCTGGGAGTGCCGGTTACATTTAACGGATCATTGGACCTTAGTGCCCGAAATTTCAATACGGGTGGTTTTAGCCACCGACTCGTTGCAGGAGCGACTGTTGCCGGTTCTGGAAATAAAGGTGCTGGTATAATTATTGATCCAGAGCGTCCTAGATGGGGTATTTTTAATAATCAAACAGAACGGCCTGTAGATTACAGTAAGCTAGTGCCTTTTGCGACAAATTTCGGCTTTTATGTCCAGGATAATCTATCAGGAAAAATATTTTCAAGAAAATATAATCTGAATCTAGGATTCAGAACAGATATTCAAAATGGCTTTGCAGCCTATCAGCCAAGGCTAAGTGGTCATTATCAATTGACCAAAGGCTGGGGAATTTCGTTGGCTTATGGTGTGAGCACTAAGGCACCCTCCCTGGCGCATTGATACCCGGCACCGAGTTGGCTGGATATTCCATTACTTAATCTTTATAATGGCAATGCAGATCAGAGTCTGTTTCTGGTTTACACTAGAAAGGTTCCGACCGATAATGCCGATTTAAAGCCAGCCAAAAGCCAAAGCCTGGAATTTAGTATTGATTATAAGGGGAAAGCAGGCAGTGGTTCCATTACATTTTATGCCAAGAAGAATAAAGACGGGTTTTCGAGCACAAAAGAATATATACCCATTATCCTGCCGGTATATGATTATACAATTAACGCAGATCATACCTATAATTATTATCCAACGGATGCGTCAACTTTTTATGCCGGAGTAGGTAGAAATGTGATAGGCAATGGCCTTTATTCAGGGGATTATGGGATTGAACTGATTTACTCCACAGTAGAAATCCAAAAATTAGCAACCAGATTATCCCTTAGCTCGGCAATCAGTTACTCCCAATTTGATAGTCGCTACTTACAAGATATGGAGCCTGTCTCTGAACAGGCTATCCGTGACGGCTCTGAGGCAGTATTTGCCGTATATAATGATAAATCCAGCAAAAATACAACCTGGAACAGTACCGTTTCCAGTATTACTCATATACCCCAATTGGGATTTACAGTGAATCTCTCCATGGATATTTCCCTTTTGCAAACCAGGGAAACCCCGGCAAGTGACAATCGTGCCATAGGCTATTATACGCGTGATATGACATTTATTGCTATTGCAGCAGATCAAAGATCAGATCCGGCGTATAGTTATCTTAAAAGGGACCTTGAGGTTAACTTAAAAGATAAGTTGCCTTTTATCTACTCGGCGCTTAACGTTTCCATTGCCAAGGAGATCAAAAAAATATTCGACTAATGGTAAGAGGATATAATCTTTTTAATATCAGACCTCGGTACCGAAAACCGGGCACCAATACTTATACAGTATATAATAGCCCTGCAAGTATAACAGCCAATTTTTCTTCTGTACCTCTTATGTATAAGAGTATAGGGGATTTTACGCCAATTTTAACCTGACAATAATGTTAAAGAATATATATTTATAATATTTACAACTAATTAACGATTTGTTTTATATAATGAGGTATTTTTTCATTATATGAACTTAACTTTGTTAATGTAAGTTATTTTTAAGATCTTTAAAATTTTCAAAATGGAAAAATTAAAATTAAATGCTTGAACTTGGCGATACAGAAATACTTACAAGAGAGTAATTTAAAAAGTGTTATGGATGGTAGTGGAAGTGAAGAAAGTGGGATTTACATTCAGCAATCTGTACTTATGAACGGCAATAGGTTTGTTGCTTTTGATTATAGTGTTTCTAGAACGACAACGATGAAGTCATGTCCCTCCTCTGTTTAGTAGGACTTATATCTTTTTTTTACGAAGTAAAAAAATATGTTGGATATTAAATAGGGAGGAAACTTTGTAGTACCTATTCTGTTAGTAACAATAGCAGTTAATGAATATGAAGCGTTTCTCCTTCTTGTTTCTTTTTACCCGTATCTACTTATGATATTTATTATTAAAAAAAGCGAAAATATTAACCTGAGACCATTTAAAGAGTTTATTAAATGAATCTGCTACGCTATAAACGCATTTTTCTCTAAATCCGAAATAAATTAAAATGGTTATTAATGGTAATCGATTTTATAAACACATCTTAAAAATAACCTGCCGTATTAGCATTCTTAATCTCTCTTTAAGATCATTCATCGTCTGTGTAGTTATACTGTTTATTTTACCTACCTCGCTTTTATCTCAACAGAATTTTGATGTATCAATAGTATCAGATACAAGCGTTAATCTAAAATCGTTAGTAGTTCAATATGATAATGGGCTAAATCTTATTCCTATTTTAAATAAAACGGATACCCTACATTTGGAAGGAAAATTCTTTTCAAGGTATTTAGCATTGGAACTTTACTATTCAGATTCCGGAAGATATTCCCGTCTCGATTTTTTTATTGATAGATGTCCAGCAACTATCAATTTATTCAAAAATAAGCAAAACAAATTGGATTACAATTCCAAATCACAAAATGTAAAACCCATTTACGACACAACAAACAGAATTGTATTAATATTCAAATCATTAAAAGAAACCAAATTAATCAATGAATTTTTGCAGCAATATGGGAAACAGCTATATAAAACAGATTCTGTGACAAATAGATTTTTTCAACTGACAAAATTGAGAAATGCATCTATAATGCAAGCCGCAAAAAAAAATCGCGAAGACTATTTTTCTTTTTGGTACTTTAAAAATGAAGTTATTACACAAGCAATATCATTTTTTGTAGATGATACAACCTACTTTAATTCTTCATACCTTCACTTTTTGCTAGTTTTCCTGCGCTCTAATTTTCCAAAAAGATATGTCGATAGCCCTGAGGGGATTCAAATCATTAACCGCTTAGAGGGTTTAATTGCTCCCCCAAAAGAAAAAAATATTGCCCCTCTCTTTGTTACTAAAAATATAAAAGGCAATAATGTTGTTTTGAATAACTTGAAAGGCAAATACGTTTTACTTGACTTTTGGGCAACCTGGTGTGGTCCGTGCATGGCTTCAATTCCTTTAATAAAACAAATCAGGGCAGATTTCTCTTCGGATAGCTTGGTGATCATCGGCGTCGATAAAGATCGGGATTTTAACCTATTTAAGAAAGAAATTGCACGCAGTGAAATGAATTGGGTACATATTTTCGATGTAAAAAATAAAATTACAAACTTATATGGCATAACCGCATTCCCTACGACGATTCTTATCGATAAGCATGGAGCAATTATTTATAGGCATATAGGCTTGTTAAATAATGATGATAAAAAGAAAATAGAAGGTTTAATTATTGGAAAACATTTATTATGATATTGGCATTGTCTATCTCACTCACTCACTCACTCACTCACTCACTCACTCACTCACTCACTCTCTCTCTCTCTATATATATATATATATTATAGATATATAGATCTGACAAGAGTGTTCGTTATTTAGTATTTTTATAAACACAAAACTTGTATTTACATATATGCTCAAAAATATTTATGGAATTCCTTTTATCATTATTGCATTGTTTTTATTCCATGCTAAAGCTTGGTCCGCAAATTCTTTTGATATACTAATTAAGATAGATAGTTCAATTAACCCAAAGAATATTCGTATTGAATATTTTGATGGTAAAAATAAAAATATTGTTTCCGATAATTTCTCAAAAAATATATTGAGATTACATGGAGTTTATTATTCTGAATATGTTACATTTACCATATCAATTATAAATGGTGTCTTTGAAAAAAATAAGATCATATTTTTTGTCAATAATCATCCGGCAAAAATTTGTTTGTCCCAAGAAAATAAAGATCATGAAACATTACTTAAATATCATTCTTTGAAGGAAATACTCCCAGCTTTTGATACTGTTTATAATAGACTTTTTAAAGAATTATCAACAAATAGAAGAAAAGAGGTAGCTTCAATGAACAACTTTTGGAAACAAAATTCCAAAGGCCCTACAAATGATTCCTTGCATCGACTTTTCAAAAAAATAACTCAAGCATTAAATGACAATACGATTTCTTTTTTGCAAAATCATTCAAATAGTTATTATTCATTTTAGTTTTTTAAAAATCAAATCGTTGATTTTTCTTTAACTTTTTTAGCCAAAGATACTGCTTACCTACGATCTTTACTTGTATCATTAAAGTCTATTTTTCCAAAAAAGTTTATCAATAGTTTTGAAGGTATTCAACTTATTAATCGTTTAAAGAGTTATGTAATTTCTCCTCCTAAAGAAGGTCAAACAGCTCCTCTCTTTGTTGCGAAGGATGTAGAAGATAATGATGTTGACTTAAACAAGTTGAATGGAAAATACATTTTACTTGATTTTTGGGCAACCTGGTGCGGACCATGCATGGCAGCAGTTCCTTTAGTAAAAAAGTTAAGAGCTAATTTCTCTTCTGATAGCTTAGTAATCATTGGTATCAATAAGGACAATGATTTCAATAAATTTAAAAAGGAAATTGAACAAAGTAAAATGAATTGGAGGCAAATTTTTGATAATAAAAATATAATTTCAAGTTTATATGGAGTCACTGCAATCCCTGTAACTTTATTAATAAACAAGCATGGGGTGATTATTTATAGATCTTTAGGTTTAAGCATAAATAATGAAAAGCAAATAGAGAGTTTCTTAAAAAATAATTAATTCCAATTCTGTTTTTAGCCGTTTAATGACTTCTGAAATTCGTTTTTTGTACTAAAATCGTGTCCGCTTTTAAGTGGTTTGGCAAATTTGGAAATGCAACTTTTGTTGGCTCTAAAAGGTAGCAGACACCTGCATTAATAATACCAGGAAAAACGGCAGTGAAATAGATATATTTGAATATCATAGAAAAAGTCCGGATACAATATGGCAGACTGTCCACATAAATGGTTATGGCGCTTCTCATAAAGCGGAATCTAAACAGATTAAAATTGCCCATATAGATAGTGGGTTTCATACTTTTGGACTTTTATGGACAAAAGATGCTTATACGTTTTATGTAGATGGAGTGATTACATCTACAACATCTTTTGGGATATCTAATCGTCCCGAATATATTATTCTCAGTACAGAATTGACAGGTTTTGGTGGAGACCCGACTCTAGGGAAATATCCTGATAGTGTTGTATACGATTATGTGAGGGTCTATCAGGCTAAATAAATATGTGGATATCAAATATAGCATACCTTGGATGGCAATTATACAAACAAATAAGCTATTTTTGGTTTACTATAATTTTAAACAAGGTTGACAATGGCCTTGTAAGGGAGTAGGCATAATGGCAAAAGATTTTATGTAGCCTATTATACTCCATTATGATGGTCGGTATATTTGAATATGCCTCTATTTTGATTTTAAAAGGTGATTTAAATAATGCAAAAAATATATATGAGGGATTTCAATAATAGGTTTTTGATAGGCGGTGAGTTGCCTGGTTGTCGTTATTTGGCTATGATAAAGGCTGTAATTGCTGTTTTTATATTGGTAATGGCCTTGCCAAATCCAAGTAGCGCAATAATTGTAAATAATTGGGAAAACGATTTCAAAATAATAAACTCGGAAAAGGTCTTACAATTTGAGGTGTTAGCAGATAAACAAGTACAGGACACTTGCCCGGCGATTATCCCATTGCCTAACAAATACAGTTTGTTGGTGGTCAATAGGAGTAAGTTTTTTTATTTAAAAACAAATACGGTTATTATATTGGACAAAGGTGCAGCAAAGATAATTAATCCCAGGTTGCGCAATCAGTGGCAAACTCTTTTTAAAACTAATATCCAAAGGCTTTTAGATTTAGACCTGGACTTTTCCTTTAATGAGAATCGCAATCAATCTTTGAATGAATCAATTCCAAGTATTATGCTGAATTTAGCTAGACCTGGCGATAAGCTAATTAGTGATGCAGCCATTGCCACGAAGACAGGTAGTTATAGATTAAGCATTTCTCCAAATAGGGTTGTCATTACAGCTAACGATCAATCAGGGTTTCTATACGGACTTATAAGTCTTATTCAATTAGGGATTCATGAAAATATTAATAATCAAGGTTCTATGCTGAATTCTGCTCAATTAAGGATTCCTTGCTGGCAGATTCAGGATCAACCAAATTATGAGTGGCGCGGTCTTATGCTGGATGAATCCAGGCATTTCTTTGGTAAAGCTGAGGTAGAAAAGCTTTTAACCTGGATGGCCTATTATAAACTCAACCGGTTTCATTGGCACCTGACCGATGAGCCTGGTTGGCGGATTCAGATGAATACCTATCCTAAACTTACGACAATTGGAGCCATTGGTAATAAGACGGATTCCACAGCTCCTGCAATGTATTATACGCAGGCGGACATTAAAGAGGTGATTACCTACGCAAAGGCATTAGGCATCACTGTCATCCCTGAAATAGATATGCCGGGACACGCGACCGCTGCTAACAGGGCTTATCCTGAAAATAGTGGTGGTGGGGTAGGGAAATTTGCCAATTTTACCTTTAATCCAGGTAGAGATAGTACTTATAGCTTTCTGACCAACATTCTAAGAGAAGTACAAGGATTATTTGGTAGCAAAATGGTGCATTTGGGAGGGGATGAAGTCTCTTTTGGTAATGGTAGTTGGGGACAATTACCAGCTGTCAAAAACCTGATGACTAGCCGGCATTTAAAAGACAATAAAGAAGTAGAGGCCTATTTTTTAAGAAGAATGGCAGATTCTGCATTGCAGTATAATGACAAAATTTTAACCTGGGACGAGGGCGTGGATGCTGGGTTAGATGCTAATAAAACGATTATTTTTTGGTGGCGCCATGATAAGATTGGTGCGTTAAAGCATGCCATTGAGAAAGGGTATGATGTTGTGATGTGCCCCAGGATTCCATTATATTTTGATTTTGTGCAGGACAGTTCCCATAAAGTGGGTAGGAAATGGGCTGGAAAATATGCCTCCCTTCAGCAGGTCTTTGATTTTGATCCCGCATCATATACTATCAATATGGAAAGTAAAGGAAAGGTGCTTGGATTACAGGCCAATCTTTGGACAGAAACTGTGCACACAGTACAAAGATTGGACTTTATGCTTTTCCCAAGAATGGCAGCGCTCGCAGCTGCAGCCTGGACAAAAAAGACCGTCAGACAGATTGATCATTTTGAAAATACGCTTAAATCTGAACTTTACTTATATAATAAGGCGGGTATTGATTATTATAATCCATTTGATCCTGCTTATACACCTGAGGTGAAAAAGTAGATTTATCAGCATTAGCAGGTGCATAAGAAATATATATAAAAAAATAATATAATCATTTTGTAATGAAAATAACAGATACCTATAAATTGAAAGAAAAAAAATGTGGTCGCAATATTAAATGGTTGGTTTTTACACTGTTTATGGCGACAGTGGCAACAACTGGCTGGGGGCAGGCATTTGCTCCCAAAAAGGAAATCTACCATAAAGGTTGGAATGATCTGAATAAAAATGGCAAAAAAGATATTTATGAGGATCCAACAAAGCCTGTTGATGCGCGTGTTCAGGATCTTTTATCCAAAATGAATTTAAATGAAAAGTCTTGCCAATTGGCTACCTTATACGGTTATCAACGTGTCCTCAAAGACTCTTTGCCCACAAAAGATTGAAAAAATGAAATCTGGAAAGATGGGATCGCCAATATCGATGAAGAATTTAATGGATTTATCCAATGGGGACATATTGACAAGGGGCCATTGGCCAGTAATATCTTTCGTCATATCTGGGGCATGAACGAAGTCCAGCGTTTTTTTATTGAACAAACAAGACTCGGCATACCCGCTGACTTTACCGATGAGGGTATTCGCGGAGTTGAAGCTTATAATGCGACAGGTTTCCCGACTGCACTTAATATGGGGATGACCTGGGACAAATCTTTGGTTCGACAAATGGGGATTATTGAAGGACAAGAAGCAAAGGCCTTAGGTTATACCAACGTTTATGCACCCATTATGGATGTAGTACGTGATCAAAGGTGGGGGAGGTTGGAGGAGTCTTATGGAGAATCCCCCTATCTGGTGGCCCAAATGGGTATCCAGATGGCAAGAGCGATGCAGCAACAAGGCATTGCCAGTACGCTTAAGCATTTTGCCGTTTACAGTAATAATAATGGCGCCAGGGAAGGGATGGCCAGGACAGATCCACAAATTCCAGAAAGAGAAATGCGCGACCTGTTGCTATATTCATTCAGGCATGTGCTCGATAGTGTAGACGTAATGGGAATTATGTGTTCCTATAATGATTACGATGGCATTCCTATTACAGGTAGTCATTACTGGTTGACAGATGTGTTAAGGGACAAATTTAAATTTAAAGGGTATGTCGTCAGTGATAGTGATGCCATGGAGTATCTGTTTTCCAAGCATCATGTGGCCAAGGATTTTAAGGATGCAGTTTATCAGGCTTTGATGGCTGGGATGAATGTTCGTACGACCTTTGCACCGCCAAATAATATGATTGAGGCGGTAAGAGCCTTGGTTAAAGAAGGGAAATTGGCAGAAAAAATACTCAACGAAAGGGTGGCTGATGTGCTACGTGTAAAATTTAAGCTGGGCCTCTTCGATCATCCTTATGTCGAAAATCCCGAGCATAGCAAGGAAATTGTTAATAGCGAAGCGCATCAGAAGGTTGCGCTCCAGGCATCCAGGGAGAGCATTGTTCTATTGAAAAATAAGGACAATATATTGCCATTAAATAAAACGATAAATAAAGTGGCTCTGATTGGGCCTAATATTTTGGATAATGATTATGCACATACACATTATGGACCTTTGATGGCGCCAAGTGTAAATATATTGCAAGGGGTTACGGAAAAATTAGGGACAAACAAGGTCGTATATGCAAAGGGCTGTGACCTGGTGGATAAGAACTGGCCAGAAAGTCAGATTTTACCTGAGGCGCCTGATTCAGCGGCAAGAAGGATGATGGACAGTGCAGTGGCTATCGCCCGGCAGGCTGATGTAGCGGTGGTAGCATTGGGCGGTAATACAAGGACTGCCGGAGAGAATAAAAGCAGTACGGATCTGGATTTGCCTGGATTTCAAAGACAGTTAATTCAGGAGGTCTATGCTACTGGAACACCGGTGGTGGTGGTGCTTATTGGTACGCAACCCATGACCATCAATTGGATAAATAAATATGTGAAGGGGATTATTTACGCAGGTTATCCAGGCGTTAAAGGGGGAACCGCGATTGCTGACGTACTATTTGGGGATTATAATCCTGGCGGAAAACTGACGCTTACTTTTCCTAAATCGGTCGGCCAGTTGCCGCTTCATTTTCCATCTAAGCCCAATGCTCAAAGTGATGCGGGAGAAGGTGCAAAAATTAAAGGGCTCTTGTATCCATTTGGCCATGGGTTAAGTTACACAACTTTTAGTTATAAAAATTTAAGAATTGCACCAAATCATATCAAAACAGATGGTACTACTACCGTCTATGTAGATGTGAGCAATACCGGTGATCGGGAAGGCGATGATGTTGTTCAGATGTATACCAGAGATATTTTAAGTTCAGTGACTACTTTTGAAAAAAACTTACGAGGATTTGAAAGAGTGCATTTAAAACCAGGGGAAACAAAAACAGTTGCGTTTAAGATTGTTCCGGATGATCTGATGCTTTGGAATAGAAAGATGGAGCATGTGGTAGAACCGGGGACCTTTGAAATTATGATCGGGCATAGTTCCGCTAATATCGCACTTAAGGAAAAATTGGAGGTAGAAAATTAATACGTAAATAAATTAATAGGAGAGATTAAATCGTATTTCGATGTCAGACCAGCTGTTCTTTGATTATTCAAGGGGCAACTGGTCTTTCTTAGTTATAAGTGAATTATGACAGAGGTATTGATTTTATTTGGATCTATTAGCCATTGCCAGTTTTGAGTTGTGTGCAATAGTAGAAGAAGCCTGAAAACCAGTGCAGAATTTAAATTGTCTGAGCAATGGAGAAGTCAAAATAATTCACGCCCGAACTTTTGCCTAATGGAGCAAACAGATCCCGATAATTGGGTTACAATAGACGAAAGGGTCAATTTCTCTTTAACCTTGGTTTTTTGATGAACGTTTATTTTAAATTCGATGTAGTAAATAGTCAATTTTTACTCAATGACGAAACTTTGGTTAAATACAAGATTATTACCTTTTCAAATCCTTTGATTTTACGGTGGGGCAAGACTTACGGATCATTAACTTTGTGGGGAGCACCACCTGCTCCTTTTCGTTGTGATGATTATTTGATAAACCATTACTTTCGCGAAGTTCCTTTTTTAGTAACTTAACGATGGTTGATGCGATATCCTCAATCGGCTGCGCAATGGCTGTTATTGAAGGGGAGAATAGTCCAAAATGTGTATTGTCATCAAATCCGATGACGGCGATCTGGTCAGGAATGCTTTTGTTCAATTCCTGTAGTGTTCTAAGTCCATTAATCGCTAAATAGTTCGTTGCAAAAATAACGGCGTCAATCTGAGGCTGTGTCCGAAAATAGTATTTGATCTGGCTGACCAGGACTTCCTCAGACAATGTATAAGCAATTTCCAAAATGCAGGGAGCGTAACTGTGGTCATCAATGGCCTTTTTATAGCCTTCTAAACGATCTGCCATTTGGCTTTGCACGGAAGATAGGGTGATAAAGGCAATATTTTTATATCCTCTATTAATCAACAGTTCTGTTGCTTCGTGTGTACCCTCAAAATTATCTACGCAGACCAGGTTGGCATTTGTATCTGGTAAATACCTGTCAAAAAGTACTAAAGGCACCTGGTCAGCAAGTAATACCTGAATCTCCTTTTCCGTGCCCGGTGTTGGAGCTATAATAAAACCATCTACAAGGCGGTCTCTAAAGGCTTTGATTAGAGACTTTGCTTTTTGTGGATCGTTTTCAGTGCTTGAATAAAAGAGCTTATAATCATGCAAAGAGGGATGTGTTTCGACCAAACGGGCAATACCTGCAAAAAAAGGGTCGGCAATATCCTCCACTAACATTGCAAGGATCTTGCTTTTGCCCGTCCTTAGGCTCTGCGCAATTAAATTGGGTTGATACCCGCACTTTTTAGCATGTTCCAGAACCCGGTCTCGCATTCGATCACTAATGCGTCTTTCTTCTGTTTTTCCATTTAGCACCGCAGATACAGTGCTAATGGCGACGCCCAGATCTGCTGCAATGTCCCGAATTGATATTTTTTTCTTCATCTTTATAGAAGGTTTCTTTGCTTGTTTATGCTTGTTTCCTGATACAAGGATATCCAGAGAGCAACATTAATTAACTGTTTAAATAATGTCACAATAGTAATATTTTTTTTAATCTTTACTTAAAAACGCTGTTAGTAAAGGGCCAGAAACGCATTTTTATTAGATTAATTGGCTTTGTGAATTGGTGGAGATTGTTGCAAATTAAATGATTTTTTAATAAATCTGCAATAAATTGATAATATGTCTCCCAATCTGCCATCACCCCACTTATATTTGTCACCTATATGTCAATTTCCCGCCATTGATTATTTATTTTTTTAACCAATGGCGGGTAATCAGTTCTAAGGGGACTTATAGGTTATTTAGTGAAAGGACAATCTTAATTATCAATGAATAAAAGTTTTATTGTGAATGTATTTAAGCAGATTAGAACAAGGAGATTTCTTGCGATATTGCTAATAATGGTTTTTGGTACTGTACATAATAGTTATGGCCAATCCATAAATTATAAGAAGGAACTCCAAAGTCTATATACTGCAGTAGAGCAAAATTTTTATATGCCTGATAGCGGATTTTATAGAGAACATGCCGTTCGGGAAAAGGAAGATCATGCTGTGTCTTATCTGTGGCCCCTTTGTGCACTTATACAGGCTACCTGTGAAATGGAGCGTGTCCGGCCAGGTAGTAATTATATGGACCAGATTTATAATGTGATTGAAAAGTATGACGATCCGGCCCCTCCCAGTCCTGGATATGATTCCTATCCAGGTATATTTAAAAGAGAAGACAGGTATTATGATGATAATCAATGGATCGGTATTGCTGCAATGGATGCCTATTTTAGAAGCCACAAGAAAAGAGACCTGAAGATGGGTAAGAAAATCTGTGCATTTATGATGACAGGATATGATACGGTTTCTGGCGGAGGCTTATATTGGCGCGAAGGCGATAAGTCCACTAAGAATACCTGCAGCAATGGTCCCGGAATTATTGTCCTAATGCAACTTTTTCAGGCAACCCACAAAAAAGATTATCTGGACAAGGCGCTGGGACTTTATAAGTGGACCAATAAACATCTGAAATCCCCAGATTTTCTTTTTTACGATAACCTCAATGTAAATACCGGTGAAATCGCAAAGCATCAATTTTCTTATAATACTGGTACCATGTTGGAATCGAATGTGTACTTATTTGAGGCGACCAAAGATAGCAGCTATTTAATTGAAGCGAAAAGGATCGCAGCCAGTGCGGCAACTTATTTTTTGGATAGCGGTCAATTTAGAGATGATATTTGGTTTAATGCAGTACTGCTCAGAGGATTTGAACGCCTGTACAAACATATAGGTGATAATGCTTATTTGAAAGCATTTGCAAAATGTACGGATTATGTCCTGAATCATGATAAGAATATAAATGGACTGACTGGTCAGAAAAAGGCTCAAAACCTGGTAAATCAGGGTGGAATGTTGGAGATCCTGGCAAGACTTTCCGTTTTGCAACAGAAAAGATCATTATAAATAAAGAACAGATATGTTGAGAACTGTATTTATCTTTTCATATTGAGCAGGGAAGAAGTAAAATTTTGTAGCAACCTGCTGAAAATCTGTTTGCAATTAGTTTATAAGCTACAGAATTCAACGGATGTGATTTTATTGACTAACCCCCATTGATCGAAATAATTATTTCTTAAAAATTATTATTTCGATCAATGGGGGTTGTTGCATAGATACGGTACTTATAAGGCGGAGTCAAGATGAATTGTGTCTAAGGCTTTTATATCAGTGTAAAGGTTTTAAAGATAAATTATGCAATTATTTGATTAATAAGGATGTATGGTGATTTTAGTTTGTGGAGGCACCTGATATATAATTAGCTCCAATTTTAATTTGATAAAGTTCAAAGGGTAATAGATAATCTTTAAGTGCTTGATATATACCAAATAATGTAAAAGAAAAGGTCATATTAATTGAATGTGTCTCTTTAGATTTAGGTTTGAGGATTTGATAATTGTAGTTGGGATGTACATTATTCGGGTAGTCTAAATCCATCAAAGTGCTTATTGTTTTACCTGTTTATTGTGGGTCATTGGATAATTAAACCTTGCAAATGGAGAATATTTTTAAAGATGACGATTATATTTTGGTCAGTATATCAGAAGGAAACGAAAGAGCTTTTGAAAGACTATTTTATGCGTACAAAGATAAGGTTTATGGTGTTGCGTTAATTTTTATGAAAAATAATACGGATGCAGAAGAAGTATTGCAAGACGTTTTTTCCAGGATTTGGAAGTATAGAAAGAAGCTTCCTGAAATTAAAAATTTTTCTGCATGGGTTATTACTGCTACTCGTCATCGCTGCTTAACACTATTAAAGAAAATTGCTGTAGAGCATAACAAAAGAGCTGCGATGCAAATTATATCTAAGAATCAAACAATGAAAGATCCTGAAAATGAAATCCAACAAAAGGAACTTCAGGATTTATTGCAAACTGCTTTATTGTGTCTGACTCCCCAGCAAAGGAAAGTATTTGAGTTGTCTAGGTTGCAAGGATTGGATAGGAGAGATGTTGCTTCTACCTTGGGATTGTCTCCTGCCACAGTAAGTGTGCATTTAACGATTGCTCTTCGAAGGGTGCGTTCATTTCTTTTTGAACATAGCTATGAAACCCTTTTAATCTGCGTTTTAATAAATATTCTTTAGTTTTTTAAAAAAGAACTAATAACATTTTCCAGAAGCGGAGTCTTTTATAAAAGTAAAAGTGCGGATGGATAGTTTAAGGCTGAAAGAATTATTTCGGAAATATATTGATAATACTATTTCTGAAACAGAACGGCAGGAGTTTTATAATCTTGTCGCAAAGCCGCAGTCCATTAAGCTGTTGCGCAAATATTCTGAAGCGTTTCATGATTTCCCTAGTATAGATTTGCCAAAGGATATTGCCTCAAAGATATTATCGGATATTTTATTGGCTGATAAACAGGATAGTAATGACAATGGAAATTTGTTTAAAATACAATATAAGCCTAAGAATAGAAGTGTAAGGAAGAAGAAATATTTGAATCTATTTAGTGTTGTTTCAATAGCCTTGTTTTTTATCGCCATTTATTTTAATAATGGAAGGCATAAGAAACAATCAATCGTTTTTGATAATCAAGTTATTAAGGATGCAAAGCCTGGTCACCAGGGAGCTGTTCTTACTCTTTCTAATGGGATGTCTTATCTGCTTGATACAGCTAAAGATGGAATGATAAGGCCTGGGATTAAAAAATCGGAAAATGGAATTAGTGTAGTAAATGAAGATGAAATATATTATGCTACGTTGGAGACCCCTTATGGGCGTACACAGAAAATAATCCTTAGTGATGGGACCAGAGTCTGGCTTAATGCAGGGTCATCTATTCATTTTCCTTCTGAATTTAAAGGAACTGAACGCCGGGTGGTATTAACTGGTGAAGCGTATTTTGAGGTGGTTCATAATGAAAATCAGCCTTTTATTGTACTGGCAGGCAATGATGAAATTAAGGATCTGGGAACACATTTTGAAGTTAAAGCTTATTGTGATGAATCGGAAGTTAAAACAACTTTATTAGAGGGAAGTGTTCAAATCGGTGATATTGTTCTAAAACCAGGACAACAATATGCAAATGGACAGATTAAATATGTTGATACAACTGAAGCGATAGCTTGGGTTTCTGGTTTCTTTCATTTTGAAAATGCTGGTATTAAAGAAGTGATGCGGCAGTTGAGTCGTTGGTATAATGTACAAGTGGATTATGCATCATCAGTGCCGTCCCAGCAGTTTGAAGGAGAAATCCAGCGGAGTTTGAATCTGTCACAAGTTTTGAGACTTATTGCTGGCACAGGAATACACTATACTTTGAATGGCAATAAATTGACGATTCGTCCTTAAGATTTATTGTTTAACCTGAGTTTAGCTGGTATAGAGGAGTGATTTTAATTTTATTAATAGCGCAAGGGTGCGCAATGGTTTTTTATTGTTTAACTCAAACATTGCAAAGGTATGATTATGCATTTATCGTCTAAAGGGCGAAGGCAATTCCTTTTATCCATGAAGTTTGTCTTTTCATTGCTTTTTGTTGCTGCTTTACAAGCGAGCGGCAAGGCGAAATCACAAAATATTAGTTGTTCTTTTAAGGATGCTCCGTTAAAAAGTGTACTCGCTAAATTCAAAGAACAGAGTGGCTACGTGTTTTTTTATAAAAGGGGTGCCTTGAATTCGGCTCTTCCAGTATCTTTGAGTTTGCAAAATGCCAATATCGAAGATGCTTTATCTGTGTGCTTTAAAGGACAGCCATTGGATTATCAAATAGAAGACAAAACCGTCTTAATTGTTCCCAAAAAGTCTGCTCTTGCACAAACGGATGTCAAAAGATATATTGTGCAACAAAGTCAGGTAAGCGGTGTCGTTACTGATTCTACGGGCAATCCTCTATCGGGTGTATCTGTTTTGTTGAAAGGATCAAAGACGGGGACTATTACTGGACCAGATGGTAGATTTCAGATCAATGCAAAGAAAGGAGATATCTTACAATTTAGTTTTGTTGGCTATTTAACAAGCGAAATTGAAGTAGATGATAGGACGGAATTTAAAATTTCCCTACGTAATAAGCCAACGGCATTAAATGATGTTGTAATTATTGGTTATGGTACAACAACTAGACAAAAACTCATTGGTGCTGTGGATCAGGTGTCTTCAAAAAATATTGAAAACAGACCTGTAGGTAACCTGACACAAGCGCTCCAGGGGGAAGCCCCAAGTCTGGTGATTCAGCAAAAAAGTATGGATCCAAATAATAATGCCATTAATATTAATATCAGAGGTTTGAATACCAAGACGAATGCACAACCTTTGGTGGTTATTGATGGTATGGTTTCAGATATAAGCCATATGAATAGCTTGAATCCTAATGATGTTGATAAAATATCTATTCTAAAGGATGCTGGAACTGCGGCTATTTACGGATCAAGATCAGCTAGTGGTGTTATTTTAATTACGACTAAGCATGGCGCAAAAAATATGGCTCCCAATATTCGGCTTGGAGCGTCAGGAGGTGTTCAAACAGCAGATATTTTATATCACCCGGTAGAAGGCTGGCAAAACGCGACTTTATTGAATGTTGCTTTAGCCAATGGTGGTAATAGTCCCGCATATACGCCTCAACAAATACAAGATTTAAAAGATCATAAGGATGCTCCTTGGATGATGGATTATATTTTTAAAAATGCGCCACAACAACAATATGATGCGAGTGTCTCAGGCGGTTCAGCACATAGTACTTATATGGTTTCTGGAAGTTATTTTTCGCAAGGAAGTAACTTTATAGGACCTGGTTATGGTATTCAACGATATACACTTCGGACTAATTATACTGCAGAATATAAGCGATTAAAAATAAACGTCATTTTAGGATACGTTCGTAATGATGGCAAAGGGGATCAGGCAAATGCAGGCTTTAAAATTGCGGATGCCAGTAGAACACCTAAATATTATACAAATCAGCCTATGACGCAAGATGGCAGATACTTGATTAGTTCTGTAGGTACCAATACTGCAGCAGCTTTAAAGCTAGGGGGATTTAATAAACATAACAATGATTGGGTGACTGTAGGAACAGCCTTAGATTTTAAAATTACGAATGATTTGAAGGCAAGAGGGGTATTTGGATATGATTTAAATTCTGATTGGAATTTTGTAAGGAATCTGCAATATCCAACCTATAATAGTGCAGAAAGTACAGAGCCGGTACTGAATAATACAGATAGAAATACGGAAAATTATTCCTCAAAGAATGTTTATGTAAATGCGCAGTTTTTGTTGGATTATAATAAACAAATTGGCAAACACAATATATCTGCCATGGCTGGTGTTTCACAAGAAGTCGTAAATAATAGGGGGATCAAAGTTATAACCAAATTTACGGATGAGGAATTAGGTACTCCGGTTTCTGATGGTGATAATCAAACCACTTTTGACCAAAGTAGAACACAGGTAAATGGAACATTGAAAAGAGTGATTCAATCAGTTTTTGGACGCGCTGATTATAATTATGCGGATAAGTATTCAGCTGAATTTACTATTCGTTCTGATGGGTCTACAAGATTTCCTAAAGAAAATCAATGGGGCGTATTCCCCTCTGTTTCATTAGGGTGGATGGTGTCCAAGGAGCCTTTTATGAAATCTTATCAGGAAAATGTTGGTAATTTAAAATTACGTGGTTCATGGGGATTTTAGGGAATCAAGAAATAGCGGATTATCAATATTTTACAACTTATACTGTTTATTCTAACATTGCAGGTTTTGATAATAATATTTATTCTGGGACAGGATTTCAATTAGGGAGCCCAGACTTGAAATGGGAGAAGGTTAATACGAGAAATATTGGAGCTGATCTCAGTTTTTTGAATGACAAATTATCGGTTAATCTGGATTATTTTTATAATAAAACCAATGATATTCTTTTAAGTCCGATTACACCAACTGTTTTAGGAACGACGCTTGGAGACGTTAATATTGGTTCTATGGAAAACAGAGGTTGGGAAGTTACTTTGAACTACCATTTTAAGACAGGTGATTTTAATCATTCAGCATCTTTTAATATTGGCAATACTGAAAATAAGGCATTAGACCTTGGTAATCCACAGATTAGAGTAGTGGACAATGTTGGTTTTATTCAGCAAAATGGATTGCCTTTAGGCGCTTATTATGGATTGAAAACCGATGGCCTTTTCCAAAGTTATGATGAAATAGCCAATTCTGCTATACCAATTGGTGTGACACCGCAGCCGGGCGATGTTAAATTTGTTGATCGTAATAATGACGGTGTAATAGATGATAATGATCGTTATTATCTGGGCGACGGTTTTCCTCATTATAATTTTGGATTTTCTTATAATTTAAATTATAAAGGATTTGATTTATCCGTTCTTATTCAAGGTGTAGGCAAAAGATTGCAATCTTTAAGAGGTGATATATATATGCCTTTTCATAATGGGGCATGGTATCCTGTTATATTTAAACACGAGTTGGATACTTGGACTGTTACCAATACAGATGCAAGGTTTCCGAGGTTGACTACCGATAATTCTTCTTCCTTCTCTAATAATTGGGGCAGGCCTTCTGATCTTGTTATTCTCAATGCTAAATATATTCGGGTAAAAAATATACAACTCGGTTATACTTTACCTGAGAAACTTGTTTCAAAATGTGGTTTTAAATCGGTACGGGCATTTATTAATTTGCAAAATCCTTTCACTTTCTCGCCTAATTCCTTTATAGATCCCGAATCTACGGAGTTTGATAACTTATTGAATGCTAGTGGTGGAAATAGTGGCAGAAACTATCCTACACTTAAATTTTATGGAGCGGGCGTTAATATCAATTTTTAAAAATTATAAACATGAAGAAACTGATTTATATTTTGCGGGAATTATACCTATTGTATATTTTCTGTCTTGCCAGAAATTATCAGTCAGTCCTACTGATAAATTTACCGATGAGAGCTATTGGACATCGGTAAGTAAAGCACAATTGGTGTTAAATATGGCTTATAACCAGATGTACAGTGCTAATACCATGTGGCAGGATGAACAGTTAAGTGACAATCTGGTGCATACCTATGGCGCAAGCGATCCTTTTTCAATTCGTAGGGGAGAAGCTACGCCGGCTTTGGGTTTATTTGCCAATGAGTGGAAAGGCGATTACGGTGGCATAAAGACTTGCCTTGTTTTTTTGGATAATATTGATCGTATTACTGATATACCAGAAGCGACAAAAGCTAGAATGATCGATGAAATTCGGTTCATAAGAGCTTTTATTTATTTTCGACTTGTGAATTATTATGGTGCCGTTCCTTTTTTTACGGATGAAATCACATTAGATGAGGCATATAAGGTTTCTAGAACCCCCAAAAGCGAAATTATGACATTTATTCATTCTGAATTGGATGACATTATTAAAAACGGAAATCTTCCCACTTCTGATAATTTGGCCCAAGAGGAGAATGGAAGAATTACTTTAGGGGCTGCGGTGGCTTTTCAGGCGCGTGCCTATTTATATGAAAATAACTACCAGAAGGTTAAGGATTTGACGACTGAAATGATGAATGATCAGGATAAATATGGGCATTATAGTCTGTTTACCTATGCTGCAAAAAAAGATATGAGTTATTTTATGTTATTTACTCCAGAGAGTGAATATAACAGCGAAGTAATTCTCGATGAAACTTATGTTCCTAATTTGAAGACCTGGACTAATATGACTTCAATGGCACCTATTTCCAAGAAAGCACAAATTTCTGCTGATAATCCTACACAAGAATTGGTGGATTGTTATTTGACTATGAACGGGCTTCCAGTAAAAGGTGCTGATAAGGATCCATCTTATAACGAAAAAGATCCTTATGTTAATAGAGATCCCCGGTTGTATGCCACAATTGTTTATGACAATTATAAATGGCTGAATAAAGACGGTTCGACAGATATTATTCGCACTGCAAAAGGAAGTAATACCGAAGATTCTTACATAAGTCCAGTCGATAGACAAACTAAAACTGGGTATTATGTTCATAAATATTTTGATTGGACTATGGGGGATAATTTTCAATCTGGACTCAATATTATAATGTTTCGTTATGCTGATGTGTTATTAATGAATGCTGAGGCATGTAACGAAATTTCAAAAATAACTGAAAGTCAATGGAATGAGACGATTAGGCCCATAAGAGAAAGAGCAGGTTTTACTGCCGCTGCAGCATTAAATTATCCAGCAAACAAATCACAAGCTGAATTAAGGGATATTATCAGAAATGAACGTCGCGTGGAATTGGCAATGGAAGGATTACGCTGGTTTGATATTAAAAGATGGAAGATTGGACAGCAGGTGTTAAATGGCTATATGCATGGATTTAAATTTGGCGGTAGTGATGCAAATGTAGATGGAGGCTATCTGCGTGTTGCTCAATATCAATTTAGTGATAACAGAGACTATTTATGGTCTGTACCATTGGATCAAATGGACTTGAATGCTAATTTAAAACCCAATAATCCTGGATATTAATAGTCGCCTTCTTTCGCGTTGTCGAAAAATAGGGTAATTATAATATGGAACTTTAAGGACGGAATGGTTTTAAGATATTATGGAGCATTCCTTCTGAAAAATAATTAATTTAAATAATAAACAGATGAAAACAATAATGACAAAAGTTTTTATTGCGCTTTCTTTCTTGCTTGCATTGCAGGTTGTAAGAAAAGTGATATGGAATATAAAGATCCAAAAGTTAGTTCTGTGGATGAATTGTATGCGCCAGTGGATAATCAACAAATAATTTTGAGTACACAACCTGATGCACATTTACTTTTTCAATGGGCCCCAAGTCATGCGCAGGATGGACAACTTGTGTCTTATGAGGTGGATTTTTATTCGGATGCTGATACAGATAAACCGGTTTATAGAGTGGTTTCCGAAAATACTGGGAAAGAGTTATATGCGAATATTTCGCATATAGATATAAATAAGGCCTGTTCAGCCGCAGGAATTCCAACTGGGGAAACAGGGACGATTTATTGGACTGTATCCTCTTGGCGTGGAATAAGTTCTGCTACTTGCCCTGTTAGAAATAAACTTGTCGTTAAACGTCTAGAAGGATTTGAGGTGATCCCTGATAATGTTTATTTAACTGGAGATGCATCGGAAACCGGTGATGACTTGGCAAAATCGATGCAGATGCAAAAAATTAGTGATGGTAAATTTGAGATTTATACGAAATTAAAAGCTCAAGGTGGGTATGAATTTGTAGACCGAGTGTCTGGAACGCCTACTACTTATTATATAGATGGATCTGGCAAACTTGCAGAAGCCGATAATGGCGAGAGTTCTAAAGTTAGTGAAGATGGTATTTATAGGATTACAGTTGATTTTACCAATAAAGGAACCTCGATAACGACTATTCAAAGTGTAGGTGTATTTTTTAGTCCAACTAATTCAATTATGCTAAATCTTGATTATAAGGGCTTGGGAGTATGGTCTGGTTCCACGGTTATTCATTTGAAACCTGAAAGCTGGGGACTTGATGAGCGTTACAAATTCCAGATGGAAACATCTTCTGGTACAGAACAATTAGGTACAAAAATAGATAGTGATAGTCCGCCTGATGCTAATTCCCCGGCTTCCTACTTTTATGTAACCTTATTAGATGCGGTTACACAGTGGGATCATAAATGGAAATTTGACCACAGTTTAGATGGACAAAGCACCACCGTTACACTTTTGTTACAAGGCGGAGCTCCTTATACGCATACTGTTAAGAAAAATTAAATTTGGCGCTGAATATTAAATTTTTAATATGATAACATTTTATTGTAATCGAGATCAAGAATCTGGTACCTTTAGAAAGTACAATGATTTTGAGTGGATTAAGACATGTAAATCCTTGATGGTATCTATTATTGTTTTGTTGTTTTTACCTTTGATTTCCTGTGAGAAATATCTTGATCCATATAATGGGGATCAAGGTTTAAAAACCAATTTTTATAAAGTTGATTGGGTCGCAGCAGCAGATAGCAGTACGAATTCCTTTATTAATAGATATTGGAATACGACCAGTCATGTATTCAACAATACTTATGATGGAGAAATTGCGTGGAATGATTATTGGCCTGAGGCCCATGGTTTGGATGTTATGGTAGATGCTTATTTGCGCACTAAATCAGAAAATTTTAAACAGGATATTTATGATTGGTATGAAGGTGTTAGAAAGAAGAACTGGTATAGTGATGACTGGGAAAATGTTTTTTATGATGACATGGGCTGGCATTGTTTGGCGCATATGAGGGCATTAGAGGCTACAGGTGACCAGCGTTATGCCAAATCCTCCAAGGATTTATGGACGTGGATTACACAAGGTTGGTCAGATTATGATGGGGAGGCATTAAGTGGAGAAAAGAATCAGATGATCTTGGTGAAGGTAAAGGTATTCCCGCTAATGGACCTGCAGCTATTATTGCTGCCAGGAGGTATAAATTATACCCAAATGAAGTTGTTGGTGGACTGAATGATCTTCAATGGGCTAAAAAGATTTATGATTGGATTAAATACAATCGGACAATTCTGTCCTCTGGAAGAGTATTCGAGGCAATTAATAATACGAATAATGATTATTCTTATGACGTGGGAACTGACCTTGGTGCTGCCCTTGAATTGTATGATATCACGAAAGATTCTGTTTATTTTAATGATGCTATTCGGATAACCAATTATCATATTACACATAATATTAATAGAACTTATGGCGTAATGACTGATTATGGCGAACAGAGTGGAAATGGTGGCGGAAATGACGTTAATCTTTTTAAGGGTATTTTTGTACGCTATTTTACTATATTGATTCAAAACCCTGATTTGCCTGCTGAAGATAGAGACCGGTACATTGCTTTTCTGACTAATAATGCAGAATATTTGTGGGAGGTAGGTACACAGAAAAGTCCGGATATTAAATTCAGTTATACATGGTGGAAAAACCCTGGGGATACTGAACTTTGGGGGGATTTAAGATCTGCCATTAGTGGAGCGACAACCATTGAGGCGATGGCTTTATTACAGAAAAAGGGTTTTATAAAGTAAATAAAAAGCAATTCTTTGATGGGGTATACGTAGCCTTTTCAATTGGATATATGCTTTGCCATGTAGTACATTTTTTTAGGATTTATTACTTAATGCATTTTTGATGTCTTTAAATTTATAATAACTTGTCGTACAACATAAAGTTCTCTTTGTCAAAGCACACAAAGAGAACTTTATCAATTTGATCCTGCCTGCCTAAAAATTCACGCACGGTATCCACCGCTATTGTAGCAGCCGCTTCTTTTGGATAACCATAAATGCCAGTGCTGATATTGGGAAAAGCAATACTTTTGGCGTCATTTTTTAAAGCTAGGAATAGACTATTGCGATAACAAGCGGCGAGTAAAGATGCTTCGTTACTTTGTCCGCCATTCCATTTAGGACCTACTGTATGAATAACATATTTAGCGGGCAGATTACCCGCAGTGGTAATCACCGCCTCACCCACTTTGCAACCGCCTTGTTTATTTTTGATTTTGATACAGTCTTCTAAAATGGCTTTTCCGCCAGCCCGGTGAATCGCTCCATCAACGCCACCACCTCCCAGAAGTGAAGTATTCGCCGCATTGACAATCGCATCGGCAGCGATTGTTGTTATATCTCCTTTGATGACTTCTATCATGTGATAGTTATTAATTTATTTATTTAAAATGATGCCTTTGTGTTTATCAGTTTCGGACAAAAAGCGGACCCAAAAACGAATCACAGTAATCCATCAATTGCACAACCCGGCGCAAAAATATTCAAAAACTTATTATTTCACAAAGACACCCATCTTACTGTAAGTGAATGTCGCGTTTATATTCTTACTTAATGATTTAATAAACATTAATTGTGGGTCTCTATGAGCTTCGTCCAACCCAGACAAAACATGGTAATCATGCAATGTCAGGCAATCAAACTAGCTAGTAGAAGGCGTTTTGTTTTAATTTATCTCGGAACTTTTATCAATATGGCGAAAATGTTTACCTTTCGGCAATAAACTGGTGCAAACGTTTGTAACAATTAATTTTTAAATCTGCTTTAAATGTACCCCACACATAGAAGAAGGAATCTTTGGGTTATCGTGGCTATTTTTGCCTTGATTTGCGGTTTCAATGGTGTTAAAAAAAAGACGCTTCATATTGTTTTTATAGGTGACAGTATCACCTATGGGGCTGCCGTTCAGGATAGAGATCATTTTGCGCCACCTGCTGCAGCGGCCAGTGCTTTGCAATTAATGGCCTTAGTGAAAAATATTGAGTTTTATAATGCAGGCAAGAGTGGGGCAACTACACTGGATTTTTTGCCTGGCACTGATTATTTTCATAATGTAACCGAGGCTGCTGACAAGTTTTATCAGCAGCAAAAAGAGTTAACTTCCAGCGAACAATTGACCAATGAATTGATATTTTCCATTATGTTAGGCACCAATGATAGTGCCATAGAAGGCACCCATGGTGCGCCAGTTCCACCAACAAAATATCAACATAACCTTGAAGTGCTTATTGATTCATTACTGGTTCGCTATCCCGGTGCCAAAATTGTGATTCAGCAGGCGCCCTGGTACAGTGATAATACTTACAATGGCGCCAAGTATTTAAAACAAGGTCGCCAGCGATTGCTTAGTTATAATCCCGCTATACATGACCTTGTCAGTCATTATAAATCAACCAACGCCAACCAGGTTTTTTTAGGGGATCAAACAGCCTTTGATTATTTTAAAAAACATCATAATAAGAGTATGGCGCCGGAAAAAGGACACCAAGGCGTATTCTATCTGCATCCTAATAATGCTGGCTCAGCTGTTTTGGGCAATAAATGGGCAAAAGCTATTTATAAGGCTGCTTTTAAAAATGCATTTTGATCTCTATAGTAGATCTCTGTGCGCTACAATTTTATACTCTTTAATAATAGCTTAAGCATACCCTAAAATGGATTAATTTTAATGGTTACACTGGGGATGGAGAACACTCTATTTCCCCTTTTTAACATTCAAAAAAAAGATATGTTAGCGGAAATTTAACGGAAATCCGTCATTCACAATAAGATAGACATAATATTTTACATACTGTTATTAAAATGCCAAAAAAAAATTGTCTATTCGACTAAGGAGCGTTATTTTTAACAAAACAAACAAACCGAATGATGATGCAAACAATGAGTAATTTTTCGGATTTAACAGCAGATAATCTTTTATTAAAGCAAGCCCAACAAGACCCAAAAGTCTTTGAGCAAATTTACCGAAAGTACTTTCCCCTGCTGTATAATATAGCTTATAAAAAGTTGGGTGTCAAGCCTTTATCTGAAGATCTTGTTCAGGAGATTTTTGTTGCACTTTACCAGAAACTAGATACGCTGGAGATCAGCTGCTCATTGAGTGCTTATCTGAATAAAGCCATTCGTTTTAAAATTATGAATGAATACAGGTCAAAAGCTGTTCGCATCCATTACAGCAAAACCGTTTTTTCCTTTGCTTTGTGCAAAACCGATTTTTCCACGTTGGAAGTCAAGGAATTATCGCACAAATTGGAAAAGGTATACGAACGATTGCCCAAAAAATGTCGCCAAGTATTTTTACTAAGCCGTAAAGAGGGGTTGAGTCAAAAGGCCATCTCCCAAAAACTAGATATCTCTCTAAGTACCGTAGAAAAGCATATTGGCAAAGCACTTAAAATCTTCAAAGATGAGCTCCAGGAATACCACTTTTTGATCCAGGGTCTGGCATAGATCCGACTCCTAAAACTGGTAGTTGCCTCATTAGAGGCCAGCCTTCCTGATCTTGCCCGCTGATTATCGTCAAAGTATCATTACGTAACAAGGCCTGCAATGTTTCCTGATTAAATCATTCAACTTTGCAGGCCTTGTTAGGTTATATTTTAGGTTTACTGTTATTATTCAGCCATCATTTCTCTAACTGTCTGTATAATCTGTTCCACATTTGGTTTACTAAAATAATCGCCATCACTGGCATAGGCCGGTTTGTGATTTTTGCCAGATAGTGTCCGTGGAGCCACATCTAATAGCTTATAGCCTTTTTGCACTTCCATAACGTGTTGGAACATATAAGCTGAAGCCCCTCCCGGAACATCCTCATCCACAAAAAGTATCCGGCTGGTTTTAGCCAGGGATTGGCTGATCAGGTGCTCGGTGTCAAAAGGAAGGAGCGTCTGAATATCCATTATCTCACAGTCTATCCCAAGCTTTTCAAGTCTCTCAGCTGCTTCCTGAATAATCCGAAGGACGGATCCATAAGAGACAATGGTGATATCGGTGCCCACGCGTAGCGTTTGTGGAATACCAAGCGGCACGGTAAAGCTATCCAGGTTAGCTGGCAACTTTTCTTTTAACCGGTAGCCGTTCAGACATTCAACCATCAGTGCCGGTGTATTGGTCTGTAATAAAGTATTATACATACCGGCAGCTTGAGTCATATTGCGTGGAACGCAAACATAAAAACCGCGCAAGGCATTTATAATCATACCCATGGGGGAGCCACTATGGAATATCCCTTCCAGGCGGTGTCCACGGGTACGTACAATGATGGGACAACTTTGCTTGCCTGCTGTTCGGTAATGCAAAGAAGCCACATCATCACTTAATGGTTCCAAGCCATATAACAGGTAATCCAGGTACTGGATCTCGGCGATAGGGCGGAGCCCTCTTAGCGCAAGCCCGATCCCTTCACCCATAATGGCCAGTTCTCTGATACCCGTATCAAATATTCTTTCTGCGCCATATTTATTCTGTAATCCGGAAAAGCCCTGGTTGACATCACCTATTTTCCCAAGGTCTTCCCCGAAGGCCATGACAGCAGGGTTATGGGCAAAGAGCTGATCAAAATATTTATTTAATACTTCAAATCCATTGATAACCGGTGCGTTAGCCGGTATTTCGGCTGGGATTACCGGTACATTTTTATGCGATTTTGGTCCCCTGTCATATTGAAATTTATCATAAAGGTGATGCCAATTGGTCGTGGTGGTTTTCTGGTAATCTACCAAAGCTTTTATTTGTGGAGCGCTGATATTATAATTAACAGCCTCCAAAGCTTCCGCCACAGCGCCTAGGATATCTTTACGCAATGGATCTTTTTGGCTCATTAATGCGGTTGCCAGATCGTTAAGGGTATCCTTAATTTTGGGTTTGGCTGCTGGGGGAGTTTGGGCCGCAGCCCTTATCAAATTGCCTGCTATTTGGGCTTCTGCTATCAGTGGTCGTACATAATCTTCCCAAGCTTGATCGCGGGCAAGTTTCACTTTCTTTTTAGCATCCTGTTGAATCTGGGCTAGTTCAGGTTCCGTTGCAAGTCCACTGGATAGCATCCATTCCTTCATCTTTTTTAAGCAATCCCAGTTTCTTTCCCATTGTAGTCTATCTGTTGATTTATACCTTTCATGACTGCCTGAGGTGGAATGACCTTGTGGTTGGGTGATCTCCTGGATATGAAAGAGGGCCGGTGTATGGGTTGTTCTGATTTTTTCGATGGCTGGCTCCAGTACTTCGCAAAGTGCAACATAATCCCAGCCTTTAATCTGATAGATATCGATGCCATTTGTGTCCGCTTCTTTTCTTAGTCCTTCCATTGCTCTGGAAATGGAACCTTTGGTGGTTTGTTTGGCGGTAGGAACCGAGATTCCGTAACCGTCATCCCATACAAAGGCAGCTAAGGGAACCTGCAAGACGCCGGCTGCATTCATAATCTCCCAAAAATGACCTTCGGAAGTAGCGGCGTCACCAATAGTGGCAAAGCAGACTTCGTTGCCATTATCGGACAGATTTTTAAATTGGGGCGCCTGTAAGCTGGGATTGTTCCTAAAAGCTTTGGAGGCAAAAGCCAGCCCCAATGCTCTTGGCATCTGACCTGCGGTAGGTGCCATATCAGCCGCCGTATTTTTCATGTTAACTAATGGCAGCCAATTGCCATCTTTATCCACATTGGGCGTGGTATAGTGACTGACCATATTGCGGCCGCCACTTAAAGGTTCATTATTAATATCTGCGTCTGCATACATCTGGGCAAAAAACTGTTGGATCGTTCCCATTTTAGTAGCAAAGGCCAGTGTCTGGTCTCTGTAATATCCGGAACGAAAATCGCCTGGCTTGAAAAATCGGGCCACGGCTACCTGTACAACCTCCTTACCGTCTCCAAAAACACCAAATTTTGCTTTGCCTGTTAATACTTCTCTGCGACCCAAAAGACTGGCTTCTCTGCTTTCTATCGCGATGCGGTAGTCGTTGAGCACCGAGTCTTTAAAATCTTCAAAGGACAGCATTTCGTTATTTTCCATATTCATCGTTAGATTTTCCATGCGCTAAAAATAATGTTTTTTTGAAAACTGGCCTTGGCAGCCTTGTCGCTTTGCTGTTAAAAACTCAAAATCTGCCCCTAATTATAAATGTCAGACCAGCCTCCCCTGTAATAATAAAAGAGCTGCAAAAATTGCCAACCCAAAACTGAGCAAGGTGCCAATTAATACATATTCTGTTAATTTTCGGTCCCGGGCAGCCCTCAGGTCGCCAAACCGAAAGATAGATTTGGCCGCCAGTAAGAAGCCTACGGCTTCAAAATGGCCGCATATGATAAATGTAAATACAAAAAGTCTTTCCAGCATCCCTATATAAGTGCCTGCATTTTTTAAAGAATCCGTTTCCAATTGTGTGTTGTAGGAAGGGGTCCATACGGTAATCAGGTTGCGGATTAAGATGGCCGAAGGACTGGTTAAAAAGACTGCGGCCGTTATAAGTAGGATGTGTTGCGGACTCCACCAGCTACTTAGTCCTGATAAAATTATTTTAAGGAGTATTTTGGGATTTCCATTGTAATAGCTAACCGTCTGCCATAACAGGGCAATGAGCAAAATAGACAGTAAATGGAGAAGTTGATCATACCAAAACCAACGTCTTTTACTTTTTGCGGCAGTTGCAACCTTTGCAGGTAACTGAAAGGTTCTTTCTTTTTCACTTTTCAGTTGATCAATGGCTCCATGCAAAATGGTTAAAACCAACGCAAAAGGCCAGAAGCTAAAATTTGCAATTAATAGCCAGGCCAGGACACCATGCAGAACTATATGCCACCAGAACGCGTTTGATTTGTAACCTGACCTTGATTTTTGTCTGACCCAACGACTGGGCTGTAAGACAAAATCACCCAACAGATGTGCCAATAGCAACAATACCAGTGTCATGATAATCGACATGGAATTTGCTGTGTCAGCAGAGGTGGAGACTGCCAGATTTAGCTGCTGCATAGCATCTTAATTTTTTCCTTGAATAATTCCAGGGTTTGCTGTAATAAGTCAAAACCGGATCTTTTAATTCTTTGGCTGACTGCAGATTGCGCTACATTTAGCCGCGTTGCCATTTCTGTCTGGGATAAGGTCGGATTGGATAATGCCAGATCTACGATTTCTGCGGAACCAGCCGACCAATTGTCGGCGCTCAATAGTACCCATTGCAAGAGTAAATTCCATTCCCGGTCCCAGGCCTCATTGTCTGTGGCGACTGCCAGGTGAATCCTTTTATTTTTAATATCATCCAACTTACGACCAGAAAGGATAAAGGCCGGACCGTTTGATTCCGTTAGAGCGGTTGTTTCCTTATTGGATTGTTCCTTACTTCCTTCCATAGCGCCAATCCCTATGGCAATACGCACCTCCGTTTCCGCAAGTGCTTTTAATTTTGCTTTAATCCTAAAGGCAGCCGTCAATGCATCCTCAGCTGTAATTAATCTCAGCTGAAATTCGTCGCCCCTATATACTTCCCAATCGACGCTTTCTTGTCCCCAATTAATCAACGCAGATTTTAAAGCGGGCAACCATTTTGATTTGTCCAGGTGAGTAGAACCCACAATATCCCCTGTTAAAACGGCTATCATTGAACAAATATAAGGTAAAATGCTTATAGTAAAAAATATAAGCCAAATAGCTTATAATATAAAATATTAGCTATTTGGCTTATAATAGATGTAATCAAATTATTTTGCGATCTCAAATGGAGGTTTTAGCCTGCCAGGCCTTTTTCTTCCAGCCATTTGCCACGGCCATAACCTTTATCAACATGTCTTTCGCTATGATAGGAGGAACGAACCAGCGGCCCACTTTCCACATAATCAAATCCCAGCTCATAGCCGATCTCTCTGTATTCCGCGAATTCATCCGGATGGACAAAGCGGGCAACCGGCAAATGTTTACTGGTCGGTTGCAGATACTGACCAATGGTGACAACATCAACTGCCACACCTGCCAGATCTTTTAAGGTTTCTACAATTTCTTCTTTGGTTTCACCGAGCCCTAGCATAATGCCTGACTTTGTACGGGCGCCGCCCTCTTTAAGAATGCGTAATGTTTCCAGGCTACGGCGATATTTAGCCTGGATGCGCACCTGCCTAGTCAGCCTTTCTACAGTCTCAATATTATGCGATATGACCTCAGGTGCGGCATCGATGACGCGTTGAATATTTTCCCGGTCAGCTTTAAAATCAGGAATTAAGGTTTCCAGTGTGGTAGTTGGATTTAAGGACTTTACCGCTTTAATGGTATTGTGCCAGATAATAGATCCGCCATCTTTTAATTCATCTCTGTCCACGCTGGTGATTACCGCATGCTTAACTTTCATTAAGCTGATGGCCTCCGCAACCCGTTGAGGTTCGTCCCAGTCAACGGCTTCTGGCCGGCCAGTGGCAACGGCACAGAAGCCGCAGCTACGGGTACAGATATTGCCTAGAATCATAAATGTAGCCGTTCCGGCTCCCCAGCATTCGCCCATATTGGGGCAATTGCCACTCTCGCAAATGGTATGTAACTTATGTTGATCTACCAGGCCGCGTACATGCTTGTACTCTTTTCCGATAGGCAGTTTTACGCGTAACCAGTCTGGTTTTTTTACTCTTGGTTTGTCGCTAATAACGGGTAATTCCTGCATTATGTTTACTTATATGATTATCGTGGATTAGTTTCCTTATCCTGATTGCAACGCCCAGCGAATACAAATGGATAACGCAAAAGTACATAATTCTAAGGGAAGAAGAAATTTGCATCCACCTTGTTAAAAATAGGCACTATCAACTCTAGGATAGGTAATAATTGTTTATAATTGTTTGATAATTAGTGATTAAGTTTTAGATCAGGCAAACATATACCCATAAGGCTTCCTTTCTGATCAGAAAGGAAGCCTTATGGGTATATCAAAGGATAGTAGTAAGGGATTCAAAGGCTGTTATAAAATGGTTCCATAAGATTTTAACATTTGATTTTAGGAGTGACTACTAATTAGTTTAAGGGAGCCTGCCAGATATTTCGGTTGTAATATATCAATTAGGGCCAGGTTTTTCAGCTTGGTGTGGGAAGGGTAGAATTTTTATGATAGGTTGGTGGCTGATATAGCGATAGGATGGCTCTATTGATTGCATGCAAAAAGTAATTACATTTGTTTGGCAACGGGCATTTTACTTACAGGTAATGCCACTGGAAGCCATTTAAGTATGGAACCGTTAAGGACTTAATAAAAAAATTAAATAGTTAAATAATTACTTATTTTATGACAACAGAAATTATATATCAGGGTGAGTTAAGATGTAAAGCCACTCACGAAAGAAGCAAAACAGTGATTGCTACGGATGCGCCTGTGGATAACAAAGGAAAAGGCGCTGCCTTTTCCCCTTCAGACTTGCTGGCAGTAGCGTTAGGTACTTGCATTATTACGACTATTGGCATCAAAACAGATGATTGGGCCAGTGAGAGCTCCTTTGAAGGTACGCGCATTGAAGTAACCAAGACGATGAGTCAGGACCCACGCAGAGTCGGACAACTGGATGTGGACATCTATCCCCCGGCCGGAATTCAACTAGATGATAAACAGCGCCAGATTGCTGAAAATATTGCCCATACCTGCCCGGTGGCAAAAAGTCTGCATTCGGATTTAAAGCAAAATATCACCTTTCATTGGTAATTATACCGTGTATTTAACCGGTGATTTCCGCAGGTAAAGTGTTAAGGTCATAACTATCCGGCTTAAACGGTGGCAACTGCCAGGTAAAATCAGTAATTTTGCCCCTTAATTATGAAGGCTAGAACGCTCAAGAAGGATAAAGTAAATATTATTACGCTGGGATGCAGTAAAAACCTGGTGGATAGTGAAGTGCTCAGTGGTCAGTTAAAGGCCAATGATATTGATGTGGCGCATGAAAATGAGGCCCTGGACCATAATGTCGTGGTTGTTAATACCTGTGGTTTTATTGATAAGGCCAAGGAAGAAAGCATTCAAACGATTTTGGAACAGGTGCAGCTAAAAAAACAAGGCGCGCTGGACAAGGTCTATGTGACCGGCTGTCTGAGCGAAAGATACCGTCAGGATCTGGAAAGCGAGATTCCGGAAGTGGACGCCTGGTTTGGAACCATGGAACTCCCGCTTATCCTGAAAAAGTTCGAGGCAGATTATAAGGCTGAACTCTTAGGGGAACGCTTTTTAAGTACACCACAGCATTATGCCTACCTGAAAATCAGTGAAGGCTGCAATAGAACCTGTGCTTTTTGTGCGATTCCGTTAATGCGGGGTAGTCATATCTCCAGACCAATAGAAGATCTGGTTCACGAAGCCGAAAGTCTCGTGAAAAAAGGGGTTAAAGAGATTATGGTGATTGCGCAGGAACTGACCTATTACGGACTGGATATCTATAAACGCAGAGCCCTGGCTGAATTACTGGATAAATTAGCGGATGTAAAAGGCCTGGAGTGGATCCGGTTACATTATGCCTATCCCAATAAATTTCCAATGGAGGTATTGGAGGTGATGAAGCGTCGCCCGAATATCTGTAATTACCTGGATATGCCTTTACAGCATGCTTCCGATCATATGCTCTCTGCCATGAAAAGGCAAAGCACCAGAAAAGAGATGCAGGAATTAATTGATAAGATCAGATTGACCAATCCAGGAATCTGTCTAAGAACAACCCTTATCGCCGGATTCCCTGGAGAGACCTTAGAGGATGTGGAAGAACTGAAGGAATTTTTAATAAAAAACCGATTCGACCGTGTTGGCATCTTTCAATATAGTCATGAAGAAAATACCAGTGCTTACCAATTGGAAGACAATATCCCCGCAGCAGAGAAACAAAGAAGGGCAGAGGAAATAATGGAGGTTCAACAGGAAATTTCCCTGGAAAAGAATATGGAGAAAATTGGTCAGACGCTAAGGGTTCTGATAGATAAAAAAGAAGCCGGCAGGTATCTGGGGCGCACCGAATTTGACAGTGTGGAAGTAGATAATGAGGTTGTCGTGCAGACCGACAGCGTGCTGAATCCTGGTGATTTTGTTATGGTGAAAATCACGAAAGCCTATGATTATGACCTGGAAGGGATCTGCGTAGAATAGCCTTAGCGGTTAGTGAGCTAATTTTCTTCCAGGGGAACAGTCGTTTATGTCGCGGCGCCTCAGCGCTTGTAAAGCTAAAGTCTTAAACATGGCAGTAGATAAAACAACAGCAAATATAAAAGAAGTGAACCTTGAGGACTGTAAGGATTGTACAAAGGGGCCTTTTATGGATTATGCCGATACGAATTATTTTTCCAAAATAGTTTTGGATTACCTGAATGGAGCCCCTGCGCTCCGTTCTTTTTATGCGCATTATCCGGATAAATCCGGTCTTGCCTCGGCTTTGCGTCTAAAAGAAGGCTTCCCTGTTCAAAACAGAAAGACGCTGGTGGAAAATCTAAGGCGTCATTATGGAGATGGACCGCATCCTGATAACAACGTGGACCGCCCGGTTTTGCAATCCTATCCAAAAGTGCAGGCAAATATAGAAGCGCTACTGTCTGAAAACACCTTTAGTATAACCACGGCTCATCAACCCAATATTTTTGGCGGTCCGCTTTATCTGATTTATAAAATCCTGCATGTAATCCAATTAGCAGAAGAACTAAACGTACAGTATAAGGAGCAGGGAAAATACTTTGTGCCTTTTTATTATATGGGAAGTGAGGATGCCGATCTGGAAGAAATTGGTCAGATGCAGGTAAATGGTAAGCGGTATATCTGGCAGACCGATCAAACAGGCCCGGTTGGTCGTATGAAGGTTGACAAGCCTTTACTCGGCTTGATAGATGAACTTTCAGGGCAGATTGGAGTAGAGGTGTATGGGCCTGAATTTATACAATTACTTAAGGATGCCTACCAACCTGGCCGGCTTATCCAGGAGGCGACTTTCGCTTTTATTCATCAGTTGTTTGGCCGCTACGGCCTGCTGATACTGATGCCAGATGACAGAAAGTTGAAAGAGCGCTTTGAACCCGTAGTCTTAAAGGAATTAGCCACAGGCTTTTCTCATAAAGCCGTTGAAAAAACATCAGCGGCCATAAAAAAAGCTGGATATAAGGTGCAGACCCATGGTCGCCCTATTAATTTGTTTTACCAGCAAGGGAACCATAGAGAAAGAATTATTAAAGAAAATGAACTATTTTATATAGAGGGGCAGGAAAGTCCCAAAACTTGGACTGAAATAGAACAGGAGGTCAAAGAAAAGGCAGATTTATTCAGTGGCAATGTGGTGTTAAGAGGGCCATTCCAGGAAACTATTTTGCCAGATATCGCTTTTGTAGGCGGTGGAGGAGAATTGGCTTACTGGCTGGAAATGAAAGGCGTATATGAGGCAATTGACCTGCCTTATCCTGTACTTTTATTGCGAAATTCCTTTATGCTGATTGGCCAAAAAGAAAAAGCGCTTATGGATAAACTGGGATTACAACCTATAACGCTTTTCAAGCCGTTACATGTTATCCAGGATACTTTGCTTCAAAAAATGGGGGCTGCCATTGATTTGGATAATGAATTGATGGCTTTGGAAGCCATTTACGAAAAAATGGGGCAAAAGGCTACAATCGTTGATACAACCTTATCCGTCCATACAAAGGCTATTGGAACGATCGCTAAAAACAAGGCTTCTCGCTTACTTACAAAAATGAAAACCGCGCAGCGCAAAAAATTAGCTATTGAAACCAGGCAGATTAAAAAATTAAAGGAAAAATTATTTCCAGCAGATAGCCTGCAGGAAAGAACGGAAAATATTGCAGGATTTTATGCACAATATGGTTCAGCGATACTGGATTTGATAAAAACAGCCAGTCAGACGACTAGGCAGCAATTTGGGATAGTATATTTACCGGAACCTGCCCAATGGGACCGGCAGGATATGGTAATTTAGCGGATTAAATTGGCCTGATTCCTGGCTTTGGCAGGATGATTTTGGAACAGCTAATAAGAAAGTATATTTTTTGTATATTTAAATTGGATAAGGTGCTAAAATATTCAATAATTGATTAAATTTTAAATTATGGAAAAAGATTGTCCAGTATTATTGACTTTGATCGTCCGGTTATTGCTGTTTATTTTCTGTATTTTGATTTTCGTCAGATTGTTAAATTGATCTTTACCCCTTTACAGTTATCTTTTGCCACAAAAAGTATATATGACTTTGTAAAAGATTTTATTATTTTGCCTTAGATCAGCTTTTCTTCCTTGAAATCGGCTAGTATAAGTTCCTTCAAGGCAAATAAAAGCTGTTGTAATGAAGCAATTGTTTCAGGGTCAATAAGTTGTCCGCTGCTGTCGAATTTTCCTGCTATGCCACGGATACGTATGGAGGTTTGGTCGGTAAATTTCCCTCCTAAGGTTTTAACAATCAATTCAAGACTTTCCTTAGCCTTATCCCCGGAAGCGGCAGCTATTATTAATGCCATGGGCTTATCTGAGAGCACCGTTGTTGCTACCAGCCATTCAAGTGCATTTTTAAGGATGCCCGGCAAGCTAAATACATATTCGGGGCTGCAGATAATGACCGCATCTGCATCAGCCACTTTTTCGCGCAACTGTTGGACGACAGTCGGTACGCGACTTCCTGGCACACCGGCATCTGACCTTTTTTCAAATCTGGGATGCTGATCCAAATCACGATTCGGATCATTTATGTACTGGGGTGTCGATAGTGCGTCCAGCGTGTCAGTTCCAGCACTTGATTTATCCAGGTCGGGATCAAAAAACGGAAGCCCTGAAATAGGAAATGTATTCCAATGTATCAAGGCTTCTGAGCTAAGTTTTGCCTGCTGGTCCTTCGTCTTATCTGTACTTGGAGTACGCTGTTTTTGGCTTTCACCAAAGCCAGGTTGCATCGCCAGTCCTTTTAGGAACTTAACCAGTTTATAATTAGAGGAATGATCTTTTGTACTGCCGATCAGTGCCAGTATTTGTAGGTGCCGCATAAATCACATTTAAATTGGCCAAATGACTAGTGTAAGGATTGCCTAAGTTAGGTAATGTGGCCATAAAAAGTGAAGATACGTTTACTCGCTGGCATATTCAAATGTAACAATGATCTCTACCATAAAATTCACAGATCGGGAAATCGGGCAACGCACTGCAGCCAGGTCCTGGCATAATTGAGCACTTTGCTGATCTGCCTTACTTTGAAGTTTGACTGTTGGATTTAAAACGACTCTTCTAAACCTGCCGGGTACCACGTTTAATAGTTCATTGTCTGTTTCCTTTTGTACTTCTTCCTGCATCACCCCAATAGGGCTGTCCTGATAGGATAAAACGGTGATGCCTTTTTCTGCACATAACTGCAAAAACCAAAGCATTTGACTGGAACTAAGTGCTGCTAGCAACATTTCTTCTGGATTGTATTTGGCCTTATCGCCTCTATGGGTTGGATCTGCGCTACCCTGAATGATAGATTTATCTTCCGCACTCAGTTCGAAGGCCCTTTCATAGCTTAAGTAAGAGGCCGTACCTTTCCCTGTATTTCCTGTCCATTGAAGGTTTAAGTGATAATTGCGCGTGTTTTCTGCCATAATTAATAATATTTTTAAAATGAATAGTTGAATTCATTTACCTGTCTTTTTAATAGGAAAACAGACTTTACTAGTTGGTTTTACTATAAATAAAAATGAAATAAATGAAATTGTATATGACGCGGCGTAAAAATACAATTTTTGTTTTATTCAGTCCTAATTCTTTGGGGTATTTGCAGACAGATCAGGATATCTTACTCCAGGCTGTTTTGCCCATGGTTTGCATCAGAAAGGTACGTAACATCATGTTTTGCGGCAGTTCCAGTTTTTCATCAGCTTCAACAAGCTGGGTGGCCAACTTTTTGGCTACCAGCAGAATTTCCTGGTCTGCCACCAAATCAGCGAGTTTTAGGTTGAGGGCGCCACTCTGGCGGGTCCCTTCAATATCGCCAGGTCCACGTAATTCCAGGTCTTTTTCTGCAATTTTAAATCCATCGTTGGTGGCACACATAATGGCCAGTCTTTGTTTGCCATCTTCGCTGAGTTTATTGCTGGTCAGTAAAATACAATAGCTTTTTTCACTGCCACGTCCCACACGTCCGCGCAATTGATGGAGCTGAGATAAACCAAATTTCTCCGCACTTTCTATAACCATAACAGAAGCGTTCGGAACATTCACACCTACCTCAATAACCGTTGTACTGACCATTATCTGCGTGTCACCGTTAACGAAACGTTGCATGTTCATCTCTTTTTGCTCTGGCGGCATACGACCATGGACCATACTGATTTTATAGAGATGTTCCGGGAAATAACTCTTCACCTGTTCATAGCCTTGCATCAGATCCTCATAGCTTAGTTTCTCACTTTCTTCAATAAGTGGATAAATGACATAGGCCTGTCTGCCTTTATCAATTTCTGAACGCATAAACCGCATGACTTTCATACGGTAGATATCGGTTCTGTGGAGCGTCGTTATCGGCTGCCTGCCTGGAGGCAGCTCATCCATGACACTATAATCCAAATCTCCATAGGCGGTCATCGCCAGTGTCCTTGGGATAGGGGTGGCCGTCATCACCAGGATATGAGGGGGGATGACCGATTTTTGCCAGAGTTTGGCTCTTTGGGCAACACCAAAGCGGTGTTGCTCGTCCACTATAGCCAATCCCAGGTTCTTAAAGACGACTTTATCTTCTATAATGGCATGGGTGCCAATAACTATCTGAATTGTGCCTTCAGCTAATCCAGAAAAGATTTGTCGTCGCTCTTTCGTTTTGGTACTGCCGGTTAGTAAACGCAAGGTGATCGGGAGGTCTTTTAAAAGCGCAGAAAGACCCGTATAATGCTGCGTCGCCAGAATTTCTGTGGGTGCCATAAGGCAACTCTGATAACCATTATCAGCTGCCAGCAACATACTTAGTAAGGCAACAATGGTTTTGCCACTGCCTACATCACCTTGCAGTAGTCGGTTCATTTGATGTCCACGGGCCGTATCCTGTCGGATTTCCTTTAAAACACGTTTTTGCGCCCCGGTAAGCGTAAATGGCAGATGTTTCTCATAAAAGGTGTTGAAAAAATCACCCACCTTATCAAATAATATGCCTTTGGAATGCCTGCCCCTTCTGATTCGGATCAGGTTTAAACGGACTTGGGCTATAAATAACTCTTCAAATTTGAGCCTTCTAAGCGCCTGTTTAAAAGTGGCTTCGTCTGGTGGATAATGAATATAACAATAGGCCTGGAAGCGTGGCATCAACTGAAGCGATTGGCAAATTGCCTCAGGGATGTTTTCTGGCAGCTCTTTCTCAGATAACATCTGAATGAGCGGCAAGGTTAATTTACCGATCTGACGACCACTTAACCCGCGGGCCTTTAATTTTTCGGTAGAAGGATAAATAGGTTCTAAAAATGCCTTTGCGGCTGGATCCTGGCTTTCGGCTAATTCCATTTCAGGGTGGGACATCTGGGCCTTACCGTTAAAAAAGCTGACTTTTCCATAAATTAGCCAGAGCGCACTTTTTTCCAATAGTTTTGCTACCCAGTTTGCTCCCTGAAACCAGACCAATTCAATAATACCGGTACTATCTCTAAACTCAGCAACGAGTCTTTTGGCCCTGCCCTGTCCCAGCATTTCATGAAACGTGATTTTCCCACTAAGCTGGACATACTCCGTGGCGGGTGTGATCTCCTTTATAGTGTTGATCTTTGTGCGGTCAATATGTCGGATAGGGAAATGATAGAGTAAGTCTTCAAAACGAAAGATATTCAATTCTTTGCGCAACAAATCCCCCTTTAGGGGACCCACCCCTTTTAGGTATTCAATAGGATTTTGCAACATTGATGAACCTCCTTGCATAAGCATTACTTAAGTAAATACTTTATAATTTAAAAGACAATTGCTATAACAAATTGTCCATGTGGTCACAAAATAAATAAATAAAAAGCAAAGGAGCTAGTTTCCTGTCGCAAAATGCCGTGAAGGAGATCAGGGGGATCAGGCTGAACTTGGAATGCAACACAACCAGCTATCTGTATAAGGTTAAAATTAAACAGAGACTTTGTAGTTTAGCTAACAATTGTTATTTTTGGTGCGGTTTGATGCTGCTACTGTTTGTTAACCATGCAGAGGGTTTTCAAAAGTAGGCATCAGGATGCTACCTAAAGTAAATTAAACTAATTAAATAAATTTAAGCGTTGTATGCAAGAAATAGATAGAACCGTATATATAGTAAGTGCTACCAGAACGCCCATGGGGAGTTTTGGCGGTGTTTTAAAAGATATACCTGCCACGACCCTGGGAAGTATCGTTATTAAATCTGCCATCGAAAAAGCGGGCCTTGCTACCCAGGATATTGAAGAGGTTTTTATGGGTCAAGTATTGCAGGCCGGTGCAGGGCAGGCACCTGCCAGACAGGCTGCCTTAAAGGCTGGTCTTGCCGACTCTGTGATTGCCTCCACTATCAATAAAGTCTGCGCCAGTGGCATGAAAGCAGTCATGTTGGCGGCTCAGTCCATTATTTGTGGAGACAGGGATATAGTGATTGCCGGGGGAATGGAAAACATGAGTAGTGTCCCCTTTTATTTGAAAAACCACCGTTGGGGATTTAAATATGGACCGGACGTAGTGGAGGACGGGCTGGCCGGCGATGGACTGACAGATGCCTACAGCGGCCAGGCGATGGGCATGGCTGCTGAAAGCTGTGCAGATCAGTGTCAGATTACCAGAGATATGCAAGATGAATTTGCCATTCAGAGTTACAAGCGCAGTCAGGCTGCCTGGGAAAGCGGGCTTTTTGCACCAGAAATTACCCCTGTAATCATCCCAAATAAAAAGGGAGATCCTTTAATTATTGATAAGGATGAGGAACCATTCAAAGTGATTTTTGATAAGATTTCAAAGCTAAGGCCTGCCTTTAAAAAGGATGGAACTGTTACTGCAGCCAATGCCTCCACCATGAATGACGGAGCGGCCGCGCTGGTGTTAATGTCCAAAACTGCTGCAGAAAAGAAAGGAATAAGGCCGATTGCGATTATCCGCAGCTATGCAGACAGCGCCCAAGCCCCAGAAATGTTTACAACCAGCCCGGCACTAGCAGTACCGATTGCTGTTAAGAAAGCGGGCCTTGCACTAAAAGATATTAGCTATTTTGAATTAAATGAAGCTTTTTCAGTGGTGGGCATTGTCAATACGCAAAAACTAGGGATAAGCCCTGAACAGGTAAACGTGCATGGGGGAGCCGTTGCATTAGGCCATCCACTAGGCTGTAGTGGTGCCCGTATATTAGTCACACTACTTGGTGTGCTAAAGGCAAATAACGCCAAATTCGGTGCTGCCGGCATCTGCAATGGTGGTGGCGGGGCCAGCGCCATGGTATTAGAAGTTGTGTAGTATAAAACACTGATTTAAAATATATTGCCGTGTTTTTAATATCGAAAACAGCCTAAACATTTTTTGGGCAGGCTCATTTGCATTTTTGTAAGCCTGCCCAAAATTAAGGCTATAGTCCCTTTGCAATATTTGGATCAGCATTTTGATCCTTGAACCAGCTAAATTGCTACTTGTTAAGTCCACTGATCTAACTGAGTTGTTTGTGTATCTCTCCTAAAGCAAATAAAGATAGCCTCAATCTTAACAACTTTTTAGTGATTGAGTAAGTTCTTTTGTAATTCATTGATAATCTGCTTGGAATGCTGTTTTTGGCCCGGATTTACAAAAGGGCAATCATAAAAAAAACGCTCTTTGTGTTTGATAATTTTACCTGCACAATGTTCAAGCCGATTTTGTGTACAAATAAGCCCATCGTGTGGGAGGGTAAATTTGTTGTAATAATGTCAATTGCGCTGTCTTACTGTCCATTTAGCCCTATATTTACGGGCAATATAATATTCTAATAGTCGACTTTTTTATATGGATAGTGTAAAAAGCATAGAAAATACCCGCAAAAATGCCTTCAGGTGCCAGATTGGTTTATTTGGGTCGAAGCGCAGATCCTTTATTGTAGGGCTTTATACGATTTTTAGTATAAGCCTGATCTTTTTTGGGACTTCAACTGTTATTGGACAGGACAATGCCAGCGTTGGAAAAGATTCCCTGATTAGCAATAATGGAACTGTTTTTACAGGGCATTATAATAAACCGGTTTTTGGGCATAGCAGTTTTACTTATAAAGGGAAAAAGCATCCATTGGATGCCAATCAATATCAGGCCTATAAACATGACGGAACCTGGTTTAAGAGCGTGCAATTAACCAGTGTAGCAGATCCTGTCTGGATGGAGTGGCTTGAAAGAGGACCTATTAACCTCTATCAATATGTCAGTTACGGTGCTGCCACCAGGGTTTCTCCCAGAAATCTACCTCAAAGTTATGTGGTATGGCTGGCTCAGAAAAAAAATGGCCCTTTGCTTAATGTGAATGGCGTATTATCTACTCAGGAAAAAGCAAAAGAAAATGTCCACCGTTTGTTAGTAGGGCAGCCGGATCTGGCAGGGGAATTAAATGATGCGCCTTTTAATACACGGATGATCCGGGGATTGATTGCGGCATTTAATCGAAGAACAAATAAGAGTGAACAGTAACCCAGATAGGCAACAGCGTCGCTATGGAAATAGGTAAGGAGTTTGTGTTTTGACACAAACTGACAAAGGAGCTTTTCCTTATTTTTTTTATTGTTTAATGCATTGGTTATTTTTGGGCAATTGAGCGTCAAAGACTAGCGTTATAAAAAGAAAACTTAAACGAACAACCGGATAATACGTGGCAAAGAATGGAGATATTTGAAGTACATACCAAGGCGGATAAACGTGATTTTTTGCGAATCTCACCTTTATTAGGTCAGAAATTCCCCAATTACGTGCAGCCCCTGGATAAAGATATTGAAGATGTGTTTAATCCCGCAAAAAATAAATGCTATGGATTTGGGAAAGCTACGCGTTGGATTTTAAAAAACAATGGCAAGGTCATAGGTCGGATTGCGGCCTTTATCAATGATCAATATAAGAACTTTGGGACGGACTTTCCAACAGGCGGCATTGGCTTTTTTGAATGCATAGATGATCAAGAGGCCGCCAATATGTTGTTTGACCAGGCCGCCGGGTGGCTCAAGACCCGTGGCATGGATGCTATGGATGGACCCATAAACTTTGGGGATCGAGAAAGGTGGTGGGGGCTGATGATTGAGGGATTTAACGAAGAACCTATATATGGAATGGCTTTTAATCCACCTTATTACCAGAAACTCTTTGAGCGCTATGGTTTTAAAAATTTTTATGATCAGTATTTTTTTGCCATGAAAATTACTGATCCAGTACCAGATAAATACATTGAAAGGCATGCCCGTTTTAAAAACAAAAAGGATTATACTGCCCGTCATATAGATTTAGACAATATAGAGAAACATGCAGCGGATTTTGCGACCGTGTATAATGCTGCCTGGTCGCAGCATAATGAAAGTAAAACGATTACCAAGGAGGATATGATCCGCAACTTCAATGAGATGAAACCAATCATCGATGAGGATATCATCTGGTTCGCCTATTACAAAGAAGAACCGATTGCCATGTGGATCAACATCCCGGATCTGAATGAATATTTTAAACACTTTAAGGGTAAATTTGGCCTTTTGCAAAAGCTGCGTTTTATGCTGATGAAACGTAATGGTGTATGTCAACGTTTTACCGGTATTGCTTTTGGGGTTGTACCAAAATACCAGGCATTAGGGATTGATGCTTTTATGATCACAGAAGGGTCAGCCCATATTCAGAAGAAGCGTTCATATGAAAAGTATGAGATGGGGTGGACCGGAGACTGGAATCCCAGGATGTTGAATATATATAAAGCGCTTGGCGGAAGGCTTTCCAGAAATCTAGTGACTTACCGTTATATTTTTGATGATCGTCATCCTTTTGAAAGGCATCCGACTATTGATTATTCGACCATAGAAATGAATAAAACGCATAATGATGGACAGCCTTTAGTGGAGGAGGCGGAAAAATCAGATGAGAAGTTAAATGGAGAGCCGCAATAAACCAATAAAGCAAAAAGGGAAAACATGAAAAAGATAAAAGCAGGACATTTTAAATGATTATGTACTGCTTAGTACCTTCACATTAATAATAAATAATTTATGCTTGAGCCGAGAATATTACAGGAAAAAAAGACCATCGCTTTAGTAGCGCACGATCATAAAAAAGATGATCTGATTGCCTGGATAGGGCAAAATAAAGAAAAACTGATTCCCCATCAACTTGTAGCCACTGGTACCACCGGTAAATTAATTGAAGCGCATTTAGGGGTGGAAGTACAAAAAGTACTGAGCGGTCCTTTGGGCGGGGATCAACAAATTGGTTCTATGATCGCTAATGGGCAAATTGATCTGGTTATTTTCTTTTGGGATCCCATGGAAGCTCAGCCACATGACAGTGACGTTAAAGCGTTACTTAGATTGGGCGTGGTATGGAATATTCCGATGGCCTGCTGCCCGGCTACCGCAGATTTTGTGATCTCTTCTGCCTATATGGACAGTAAGTACGCCTGCCAACAAACTGATTATACGGCTTATTTGAAAAGAAGAATTGAACCTTAAGAAGCAAGTTTATTGGAGAAGTTGGTTCTTAAGCCTGCAAACGGCTATTTTAATGATTTTTAATTGACGCATGACGAAAATTGGTCTATTATCCGATACACATAGTTATTTACCTGAAGCCGTTTTTGACCATTTTAAAGCGGTGGATGAGATTTGGCATGGAGGAGATGTAGGTGACATCTCGGTGCTGGACAGATTGGCTGCTTTTAAACCGCTTCGAGGTGTTTATGGCAACATCGACGGAGCGGCCGTAAGGAGTCGCTTTCCATTGGATAACCTGTTTTTTTGTGAGGAGGTAAAGGTGCTGATGCGTCATATCGGTGGATATCCCGGCCGTTATGCGCCCGGCGTCCGGGATCTGATTAAAAAGGAAAAACCGAGACTGTTTATCAGTGGTCACTCCCATATTTTAAAAATCATGTACGACGAAAAATTAGCCTGTCTGCATATGAATCCGGGAGCTTGTGGCAAACAAGGCTGGCATCAGGTGCAGACTTTGGTAAAATTTGCGATTGAAGGGAGTAATATAACTGATTGCCAGGTGATTGAGTTGGGTAAGAAATCGTCCTCTGCAGAAGGGCCCCAATAAATTTTTTAGGCGTATGTATTTGATAAATTTGATATATAAGTAAGCATGATTGTCAGAAAAGCGTCAAGTTTTCCTGATCAAATCGTTAAAGCGGCCATTAGCAAGGCATTATAGTTTACTTTTGAAACTGGCAGTTATTTTTATAGTTATTGCCAGCTGGAAACTATATTCATCACTCAAACGATTTAATTATTTTATATCATGATAGATAATGCAATAGTGGCTAAATCAAATACGTCTATAAGGCCTTTTGAAAAAGAGGCACCTAAGGATAATGAAAAAGAGCTGCATGCGCTCTGCAAACCCAGATTAAGAGCCATCCACGATACCATGGATCTACTCAGCGGAAAATGGAAAGTAGCTATTATCGGATATTTGCATACAATGGGCAAGTGTCGCTTTATGCAACTCCAACGCAATATTGAAGGCATAGGTGCTAAAATGCTTTCAAAAGAATTAAAAGACCTGGAAATCAATGAGCTGGTCACTAGAACGGTTCTGCACACACGCCCGGTAACCGTAGAATATGAACTTACAGATTATGGAAAGACCCTGCAAAATATCATAAATGAACTTTGTAGTTGGGGTTTTAAACACCGGGAGCGCATTTTGAAAAGACAAACCGAGTGTACCTGTGGTGAAAACCCGGAATATGGCTGTGAAGCCCATCACCATAGTGAGTTGCCTGGAGAAACCAAAAAGGCCGTCTAGTAACTCGTTTAGGTTTTAAGAAAAATCGAGTCAGTCCTTACCCCAGATACCATAGATGTAAATTTTCTATTTGGATTTGGCAGCGACTGGCTCGATTTATTTTAAGGGTATAAAATGTTGAACTTTACAGGTAGTTAATTGTTTTATATAAACAATACAGTCTATTGAACGATTGGCCGTTTTGCCTGACTCGCCATTAATAAGGCGGATGCAATGAACGGCCCAACCGGCACAAGCGTTTTGCAGCTTTTTTAAGCGTCTCGTCTTGCTTGGCAAAACAAAACCGGATAAGCTTATGATCTCCAAACTGTTCACAAAGGGCACTGAGCGGTATCCCAGTGACGCCAGCTTCTCTATTGAGCCAGATGGCAAATTCCTTTTCAGGCATCAAGCTAAACCCCTCATAACTGTAAAGCTGAAAATAACTGCCTTGAACTGCTAATGGTTTAAGTGGTGAATCTTTTAATGACTGCATCAGCAAGTCCCTTTTCATTTGTAAGAACCCTGCTAATCTTTGATAGGTGTCAGGATCGCTCATGTACTCGGCAATGGCCATCTGCGCTGGTGAAAAAGTGCTGAAAGCATTATTTTGATGGACTTTTCTGATTTCTTCTGTCAGGTGTTTATCAGCTATAATGTAACCAATTTTCCAGCCGGTACAATTAAACATTTTTCCAAAAGAATGTACGGATACGGTTCGCTCCCTGAGTTGTGGATAGGCAAGTGGAGATAAATGCTTTTGTCCGTCGTAAATAACATGTTCATAAACCTCATCACAGACAAGGATAATATTTGTACCAACCAAAAGATCATGGAGCTTGAGCAGGGCTGCCTCCGTTATTGTGACTCCTGTTGGATTATGCGGCGTATTAAGGATGATCATTTTGGTAGCGGGCGTAATTTTATCTTTCAAAAGATCAATATCCAGTTTAAAATCGGGATAACTAAGCGGCACAGCTATGGGCACACCACCCACGGCTATTACCGAGGGGCGATAGCTGTCATAGGCCGGATCAAAATAGAGCACTTCATCATTTTCTTTAATAAAAGTGGCAATTGCCGTAAACAAAGCATTGGTGGCACCCGGTGTAATGGTGATTTCTGACTGCGCATCAAAACTTTGACCATGTTCTTTTAAGGTTTTTGCAGCAAGTTTTTCTCTTAGCACCAGATAACCGCTGGACGGTGCATATTGATTATAGCCATCTTCCATGGCCTTGGTAACGCCCTGTATAGGTAAAGGATCCATTGGGTAATCCGGGAAACCCTGGCCTAAGTTTATGGCGCTGTGCTGGATAGCAAGCTGTGACATTTCTGTAAATATACTGGTAGGCGTATCTGGAAATTTGGAGTTAATAGTAATCATATTCTTATTTTTAATTATAACTATGCGGGAAGAAGTTCCCGGCTATTGCAGTCAAAAATATGAATGTTTGAATGACAGCCGGGGTGTGTTTGCAAATTACAGAAAGGTCGCCAGAGAATCTAAAAAATCCTTTGGCGACCTAATTGTTTATTCAATGAATGTGTTTTACTGATGACACATTCTTAAAATCTGATTAATATTTATCAAACCACAATTTAGTAAACAAATCATCAGTGCCCTGTGCGGCAACTGCGGCCTTGTAGGCTTTTCGATTCAGGGTTTGCTCAGTAGAGGGGTAGATAAACCTTACCGGGATATCCTTACCGTATTTACCCGAAACGGCTGCCGTTAATACAGGATAATCGAGTCTTCTCCATTCTGCAAAAGCCTCTAGTCCCTGGCCGAATAGTGCGATCCATTTTTGGACGCCAATGGATTTTTTATAATTCTGCGCATCGTATTTTACGCCTGGTTGATTAAGATAGGCTGTAATCTGAGTCGCATCCGTTATGCCATATTGATTCAGCGATGCGGTAATTGCCTGTTTGTACAGGGACGGGGCATCTTCTGAACTCAGGCCTCTGGCAGCTGCCTCCGAGCGAAGAAACAAGACCTCACTATAGGACTCAATCACAGCTGGCGCATTGTCTGCCAGAAAATAACTACCAGGCTTTGAGGTGTTGGCCAGCCCAAGGCTATTGGCATCAGAAGTTGTAAGCCCATTGGGTACACCTACGTATTTGGTGATCTCTGGATTTTCCGGCAAACTTGCGTAAACTGGTAACCTTGGGTCATTTAGTGCATACAACTTATCTACAATCGTTTTGGAGATACGGTAATCATTTCTTGTAGAGAAGTTTGCTGCAACTGGATTCCAGTTGGGAGAGGCGCCATAAATAAACGCTGCTGTCTGATCGTTGGAGCTGATCAACTCCTTACCGGTAAGGACCTCCTGCACAGTCGTTTTGGCAAGTGCAGGATCTGCATCAGCGATTCTAAGAGCGATGCGTAATTTAAGACTATTGGCAAATCTTCTCCAATTACTGATATCGTTATTGTAGATCAAATCCCCTTCAATGGGCGTGCCGGCTGGATCCAGGTCTGTAAGTGCAGTATCCAGTTCTTTTAAAAGACCTGCATAGACATCTTTTTGTGGATCATAAATAGCCACAGAGGATTGTTCAATCTGCCCGGCCTGGCTATAGGGTACATTGCCAAATGCATCAGTTAGCAACTGGAAATTCCACGCACGCAGCACATGGCCGACACCGACATAATTATTGTTGTCCTGTTTTTCCCCAAGTTCCATCATCACTTTTATATCTGTTAATGTGCTGGAATAAATAGTTGTCCAGAGTGTGGAAAAACTGTTGCCATTAAAAATGTATCGATCTGGATCTGTGTATTGAATCATGGCCCACTGTTGGGTGATTAATTCACTGGAGGCAAAATTGCTGCTTTGGCCCCAGTAAACATCTGCGCCATTTTTTTCAGCAGCGCCCAATAAATAATCGGGTTGCGGATTTTCTACTTCATTTGGGTTTTTATTGATGCGGACCAGTTCTTTTTTGCACGAAGTGACTGCAAACAATAGCATACTGCTCACTAGTAATAAACCCGGATTTAATAAGTAATGTTGATATTTAGAATAGTTCATGGTCATTGTTTTAAAATTGAACAGTTAGGTTAATACCGTAGCTTCTGGATGTAGGAAGCGTTAAATCTTCCAGCCCCTGGCCATTGCCTGTTGAAAATGCGGTCTCAGGATCAATATTTGGTGCTTTCTTATAAATAAAGAATAGGTTGCGACCAACAAGCGCGATGCTGGCTGCCTGGATTCCGATTTTAGATAACCAGGCCTCTGGTAAGTTATAACGGAGGTTCAGTTCCCTGAATTTTACATAGCTGGCATCATAAACATACTGTTCATCCACGGAAGAGATGGTTTTGTAATAAAGCGACGCTGGAATAATCTGCTGGTTCGCTTTGCCATCACTGGTATTGCCGGGAGCGATAATGCCGTCATCGTACAGCTTTTCTCCATTAGGAGCGCTGCCACTGGCAGCCACCGGTAATTGTTTTTTGTCGTCACCCGGGAAGTAATAACTCAGACCACCAAATTCAGCACCTCTTCCGGGTAGTGTAGAGGCAAGCACTCCTGTATATTGTCCGGTAGAGTTAGTTCCTGAATAAATGGAGCCACCCATGCTGGCATCAATTAAAAAGGTCAACCCCCAGTTTTTGTATTTTAATGTATTGGTAAAGCCGCCATTCCAATCTGGGGTAAAATGCCCCAGGTTATGAAGTGTTGGGTCTGTTTGAGGTAGTCCGCTTGCACTGATAATAATATTGCCTTCAGCGTCTCTTTGGTAGGCGGTACCGATAATCGTTCCATATGTTTTGCCTACTGCTGCGACTACTTGTACGGTACCATCTGAACCAAGGGTATAGTTTTCAAGTTCGCCTGCTTCGTCCAAATATTTGACTTTACTTCTGTTCATGGCAAAATTGATCCCCAGGTTCCAGTCTAAGTCTTGATTTTTGATAGGCGTAACACCCAGTGCGATTTCTAGTCCTTTGTTATTGATTTTGCCCGCATTGAGTAATTGCTGGGTATATCCTGTAGTAGGCGTGATATCTACTTTTAAGATCTGGTTGAAACTATTGGTATTATATAAGCTGATGTCAAGTGTTGCCCTGCTGTGAAAAAATCCCAGGTCCAGACCAAATTCTGTAGAAGTTGTGGATTCACTTTTAAAATTGGCGTTCATCTGAATACCAGAGGTGGTAAGCAGTGGATTTGAACCAAACAATGAGAAAGCATAGGTGTTATACAATTGATAAGGATCCGTATCGGCTCCGACCTCGGCCCAACCCCCTCTTACTTTACCATAACTTAATACATCACTTTTCACTTTAAACAAATCGGTGAAAACCAAGGTTCCATTGACGGAAGGATAAAAGTAAGACAGATTGTCAGCTGGCAGGGTAGAAGACCAGTCGTTTCTGGCTGTGAAATTGACAAAGGCATAATTACGGAATCCCAGCTGGGCAGATCCATAAAGGCTATAAACTTTTAAGCGACTGTAGTAGTTGCTGGAAATCAGTGGGTCTCTTGAATTATCCAGGGTATAAATTCCTCCAACAGCCAGTCGGGGTGCCTTCTGGTCATTTTCTTCATAAGTTTTATTACGGATATTACCACCTGCTAGTATATTCAGGGAAAAATCACTATTGATATTTTTGTCAAAATTTAAGGTGGCCTCCGTATTGTTCTCATTGAGGGTATAACCGACTTCTTCATAAGAGCCAAAAGGAGTGCCGCTGGTGCCGTAAGCAATTTTAAGCTTCCTGCGATCATTATAATAATCAGTTCCGCTATGCAAATGCGCTGTCAGACCATGAGTGATCTCATACGTCAGTCCGATATCGCCAATCAGGCGATCCCGTCTTTGTTCAACCGTATTTTCGTAGGCACCAAAATAGGGATTAGGGTAATATGCATTATTCCAGTTGTCTGGACTGCCGGTAGAAAAATAGCTGTCTTTGAGCGATTGCATATCTACCTGCCTGCCAAACCAAGTGAACTGCAGCATGGTACTAGTGGCTCTTTTGCCACCGACTCCAGGTAGGTTAGGGGCGGCAGTGATCAGATAATTAGCTACTGCTGAAACGCTTAGTTTGTCGGTTATTTTAAAGTTTGTGTTTAAAGAGATATTTCTTTTATTGAGTTTTGAATTTGGAATAACGCCTGTTTGGTGACCATCATTAAATCCAATCCGATAACTGTATTTATCACCGGCATCAGCAATGGAGACACTATTATTGGTGGCAAATCCTGTCTGGAAAAAGTCTTTGACATTATCTGGATGCGCCACAAAGGGGACTGCCTTGCCATCTGAGCCGAACTGTGGTATTGGCTGACCTTCCATTCTTGGGCCCCAGCTTTCATCGACATTGTCGTTGAGTCCGCCACCATTACCATCAACATAGCTAAATTCTCCATTGCCGCCCTGTCCGAAGGTGTTCTGGTATTTAGGGAGTACTAACAGGCTGCTAAAGGTATTATTAGAGTTGAGCGTAATGCCCAGCCCTTTTTTCTGCTTACCGGATTTGGTTTTAATAATGATCACCCCGTGTGCCGCACGGCTTCCGTAAAGTGCCGCAGCGTTAGGCCCTTTTAAAACACTGACGGAAGCAATATCTTCTGCATTTAAATCTGCTATGGCATTGGAATAATCTCTGGATCCACCTGCCCCTAACTGGGAATTATCTACTGCGACCCCGTCGACCACAAATAAAGGCTGGTTGTTTCCTGATATAGAGGTTTCTCCTCTGATGACGATTCTGGAAGACCCCATATCTCCTTGAGAATTGGTAACACGAACGCCTGCTATCTTACCAGAAAGGTCATTGACAAGATTGGGCGTCTGGGTGGTATTGAGTTGCTCAGATTTAACTTCCTGGACAGAATAGCCCAACGATTTTTCTCTTTAGAGATGCCAAGCGCTGTGACCACAACTTCTCCTAGTTCTCCAGATACCTGTTGCAGCTGGACATTTAATGGTGCGGAGAGGCTTGTGAGCACGACTTGAGTGGCTTCGTAGCCTATATAAGTAAAGCTAAGCGTGTCACCTATTTTAGCTGCAAGGGTAAAATTACCCAGGTTGGAGGTGAGGGTAGCTTTGCCGCCTAAAACCCGCACACTTACCCCTGATAAGGGAGTGCCGGAATTTGACTGGACCGTTCCATTTACCGGACTCGTCTGTGCATGCAATAAATGTTGCGGCAAAGAGAACCCGAGTAAAAGTAACAACGATAATACGTAACGATACTTCATTTTGTTTAAGATTTGTTTGAGATTGATTGATATTTGAATCGGATTTGTTTATGTTTTGATTAATTTTGAATTGGATATAGCTTTTAGAATCCTGACTTTTGCAATTTTCAGGTTATTGCACCTGCTTTGACTGTATGCTTATTCTGTCTATCATTATAATAAGCTGTAAACGTAATTTAGACAATATTGTATAGGGTGAATTATTTGCTGTAGCAGGGTGTGCCAGACAAAAGGGTACGCTTTTACAGTAGGTCAGACCTAGATAGTGACAATAATCAGCTGATCGATTTGAAGAAGCATTAATTGCTTCATGCTCTTTTTGTCATTGCTTTTTGTCCTTAGTAATAAGTAATATATACAGCTATTGTAATAATCTGGATATCATCCCTTAGCTACAACAATAATTTGTCGTGATTCTTATGCGTGCGAGTACTTGTTTTTTCTTGTAGTCTTTCATTTTCTATACTTGTAACATTGTTCAACCGGGAGCAAAGATAGGCTGCATTTTTTAGTCTACAAAAGTTATAGACTAAATTTTAAAAAATTAATTCCAACTGACTTACCTTTATGCGGTAATAACAAGAACCTGTGCTTAGTATTTAAAACGCATTATCGATGTAGGTATAATAAGTAGATAGCTGAGCATTAATAAATTAACCATGAAAAGAATTATCGGTATAGGGGCCATGATGCTTATGGCACTGGGCGTTAAGGCGCAAATCAGTAACTCCATGTGGCGGGCAGTCATTCATCGCCCGGATGGAGAAGGCATTGTATTTAATCTTCAAACAACGGTAGAAAATGATTCCCTGGTGTTTTATGTTGTTAATGGAGGAGAAAAGATGCGGGTTCCGGCAGTAACTGTCCAAGGAGATTCCTTACTTATTGATATGCCGGTATTTGAGTCTGGATTTCGATTTAAAATAATCAATCCTGATAGTTTGAGTGGAGTATGGCAAAGAGCCTCGGTAAGTCAGCAAATCGTGTTGCCCCTGACAGCATCTGCAAAGCATGCCGTTCGATTCCTGGCCACAAATGGCCCCAGCAGGCTGAACGTTGAGGGAAAATGGCAGGTAAGTTTTACTAGTCCAAGCGGAAAGCAGTCTCCAGCAATTGCAACACTGCATCAAAAGGGGATATTGTGACTGGTTCTGTATTAACCCCTTATGGGGATGATAGGTATTTGGAAGGCATTGTGACGGGAGATTCGCTTTATTTTTCCGGCTTCGATGGGATTCATAGCCTGCTGTTTAAAGCGCTGGTTAATGGAGATAAACTGACAGGTGTTCAGTTTAGTGGAGCTGCCAGTAAACAATCTTTTAAAGCATATAAAACAGCTAATCCTAGTTTGCCTAATGAGGCGGCAATGTACCTGAAGCCTGGCGAAAGTGGTCATTTGAATTTTAGTTTTAAGGATTTGGATGGCAAGCAGGTGTCCATTAATGATCCTCGGTTTAAAAATAAAGTTGTGATTATTGATCTGATGGGTTCCTGGTGCCCGAATTGTATGGATGAGACCGCTTTTTTAAGCAAATATTACAATGCGAATAAGGATAAGGGAGTAGAGGTAATTAGCCTGGCCTATGAACTAACAACTGATTTTGAACGCTCCAGAAAGAGTTTATTAAAGTTTCAGAAGGCCTATAATATCACTTATCCTGTTTTAATAACCGGTGTTACGGTTACAGATAAGCAAAGGACAGAAAAGACCTTACCGCAGTTTACACCCATTAAAATGTTTCCTACGACGATAATCCTTGACAAAACAGGCAAGGTGCGTAAAATTGATACAGGATTCCAGGGGCCTGGAACAGGGTCCTATTACACCAATTATGTTAAGGAATTTAATGATTTGATGGATAAATTGTTAGCTGAATAATATTATTGTTGTTGAATACAGATATTTAAGCCGATAATGGTTTATGCATTGGCAAGTATTTTATTTTTAGATAAAATGCTTGCCAATGCTGCTTATGGCGATTGATGGGTTATTTATGGTTGATATAACGGTAGACGGTTGGATTGATACAATTGGGCATTTTTTCTGCATTGAGTGCCGCAATCAGGTTCTTTGCGGCAATTTTGGACAGGAGTGTTTGCGTTTCAGTTGTATCTAGTGCTATGCGAGGCGTAATGCACACATGAGGATGATGGACCAAAGGATCACTACCGCTGATGGGACTAGGATCAGTGACATCCAACCCGGCACCCCAAATCCAACCTTCATAGACTGCCCTGGTGAGTGCCTTCTGATCGTGAATTTTGCCGTTGGCCGTATTAATGAAAATAGCTGATCGTTTCATCGCATAAAAAGCCTTTGCATTGAAAAAACCGCTTGAATCTGAATTTAGTGTAGCGTGTACTGAGAGCACATCACTTTTTTCCAGAAGTACTTCAATGGGTACATACTGGACATCAAGTGTGGTTTCAAGCTGTTGGTTTGGAGCTCTGTTGTGGTAAATGACATTCATGCCAAAAGTTCGCCTGCAAAGGCGTGCCACTTGCTGGCCAACCTGTCCAAGTCCAAAGATACCTAGTGTTTTATTGGTCAAGGATTTTCCCATTAAATTAGGTGTTCTGTTTTGGACCATTGATTAAAAATGATCCGATTGTGCTGGGCAATAATTTGTCTGGAGGATGCGATCATCAACATAAGGGTGGTCTCGGCAACAGCTTGATTAATCCCGCTAGGTGTATAGCCTACCGGAATGTTATTTTTAGTCGCCCATTTAGGCTGAATGTGGTCAAAACTGGGTTGTAATAATATTACTGCTTTTAAATGACTGCAGGCCTCAAAAAAAGCTTTATTGAGCGGCGTTATTGTTGCACTAATCAATGCATCATAATCTTTACAACATATAATAAGTTGTTCAGTGGTAAGCATGGATTTAGATAAATGTTGATCCACTTGATGGCCTTCTTTTTCCAGCATTTTGAGGCCCAATGTGGCCAAAGGGCCTGTGCAAAGTATTTTCATATGGTCGATGATTGTTTTTTATTACATAATTTATTTTGGGGTCAATTTCAATTGAACTTGCCTTTGGGAAACTTTAGTTAGAGGCTACATCTGAGTGCTAATTTCTGAATTTGCCTTTTAAATTAAAGGCCATTACTGAGCGGACCATATTATCTGATTCCTACTTAGCAAACTGTAACTGATCAATATATTTATCTTTTGATGCTCGGATCGCTCAATACTTTTTGTTTCCAATGTTTAAAAAGTCTAAATGCATTTGATGCAGGTTTTTAATTTTTCATAATAGCGTTTCTTTTCCTAATCTTTTGTACCCTATAAAGATAAGGAATAGTGTGATTTATGCATTGGATATCCCTCAAAAAAAAGTGACCGGCAATTTTTAATAATTGCCGGTCACAAATGCGGTTAATCTGCCTGCTTTTTTATGCTTATTTTTCCCTGAATTGAGTGGGAATTGATGAGACTGCATCATTTTATGGCATTATATAGGTTTACAATGCCGCCTGTTACACACAGGTCACTTAATTTAGTCTCTTCCCGGTAGCCGGGTTAATTACTGGGAAGTTTATTTTGGTGACAGAGGCCATAATTAGTTGTTTAACCTGTGGAGCGGTAAGCTTTGGAAAATAAGAACGGATTACTGCTGCCACCCCTGTTACTACCGGTGAAGCCATGCTGGTGCCGCTTAATGAGCCGTAATTGTCTTTTCCAGGTAGTGTAGAATAAATCTGTACGCCTGGTGCAAAAACATCCACATCCGTCTTACTGAAATTGGAAAATTCTGCGACCAGATCATCTTGCATAGCACCACTGGCACCTACGGTAATGACATTATCAAAGCTTTCGCTATTATTAGGACCATAAAATTGGGTAGGAAAATTAGGCGCGCCTGTAATATCTTCACCATCATTACCAGCAGCGTGGACAAGTAGTACGTCGTGCTTTTGCGCATAACGAATAGCTCCTTCAACCCAGTTCCGATTGGGAGAGATGGGTTTCCCGAAGCTCATATTGATGACTTTTGCGCCGTGATCTACTGCATAACGGATAGCCAGGGCGACATCTTTATCATGCTCATCCCCACTGCCTGGAACTGTTCTTACTTCTATAAGTGCAACATTATCAGCAATGCCATCCATTCCTACGCCGTTGTCTCTGCTTGCACCAATAATACCCGAAACATGGGTGCCATGCATGACATCTCCTGCTGATATATTGCTATTGCCGTAATATTTGTCATTAAAGTCATCATAATTGTCCTTTACAATTTGCTGACGATAGGCTGGGGGGCAGTCTCAGGTAATTGATTGGCCGTTTTTAGGCTGTCCATTAAGCTACTTAATTTGCCAGGCAGCGTAATATTAGTTGTACCTGGTGCGACTTTTTCCAATAAGATCGTGTAAATCTGTTTTTCTGCACTGGTTTTACGATCAATCGGTTCGTAGGCCTTTACATCTTCAAGACTAAATGTATCCTTTAATAATACTTTACTGAAATCGCTGATCTGAGGCAAAAGACTAGAGATTCTTTCTATTGCACTGGCCTCTTTTGCCGCCTCTGTAGTGGTTAACTCGATGTTTTTTGCCTGAAGCCAGGTACGGAAATTATTCCGGTCTTTTTGCGGCACCTGTGTGCTGTCAGTAATATTTTCAAACTGATGCTTATACTGAAAATAAAACCTGGTAGACTCTCTGGTATCCTCGGTAACATTGGAAGTGTCACTTTTGCCACCCAGGAAATTCCATCCATAATAATCATCTATATAACCATCCTTGTCATTATCTTTTTGATCATGTGGTATTTCTTTTGGATTATGCCATAATACAGCTTTCAGGTCCTCCTGTAAGGTGTCGGCACCTGAATCAACAACCCCTACTATAACTTTTTGGGATGTTTTGCCTTTGAGAAGTTCCTCATAGCATTTATTGACAGACACGCCATAGACACTATCTTTTATTGGATCTAGCATGTGCCAGCTTAAGGGGACTTTAAATGTCTCGCTTTGGGCATTTATGCCAGTTACACAAATCAGGGCTATTATTGCAAGGCTGGTTAATTTTTTTATCATCATGTCTTGTTTTTCCTAGATTATTTGTGTGCAATATACCTATTCGTCGCTTTTTAAATCCCAAAAAACTACGAATTTTATTTTTTTGACTTTTAAACGCTTGGGGTAGCTATAATTCGATGTATTTCAAGGGACAAACAGTAGAATTTGTACTTTTGCATAAATTGAACAGATGAATCATTTTATAGAGGGAAATCAGGATACAATTGTGGCTTTAGCAACACCGCAGGGAGCTGGGGCGCTGGGCATAATAAGGGTGAGTGGCCCGAGAACCTTTGTTATTGTTAATGAACTCTTTACAGGGAAGGATTTGTTGAAGCAAAAATCGCATACATTACATTTTGGGGTGATCAAATATCAACAAGAAATTATTGATGAGGTGGTAATTTCATTATTTAGGAATCCAAGGTCATATACCGGAGAGGATGTTATTGAAATATCCTGCCACGGTTCTGCTTATATTCAACAGCGTTTATTGCAGGTACTTATCGCTTCTGGAGCCAGAATGGCCAGACCTGGGGAGTTTACGGAAAGGGCCTTTTTTAATGGAAAAATGGATTTGACTCAGGCTGAGGCTGTGGCGGATTTGATTGCCTCGAATAGTAAAGCGGCGCAACAGACTGCCCTTAAACAATTAAGAGGAGGCTTTTCTGAAGACTTACAGCGATTAAGGGAGGAGCTGATTAATTTTGCCGCTTTAATTGAGTTAGAATTGGATTTTTCTGAGGAAGATGTGGAATTTGCAGATAGAAACCAGTTTTTGGTACTAATTGAAAAGATTAGATTAGCTACAAAAAAGTTAATTGATTCATTTCAACTTGGGAATGTAATAAAAAATGGTGTCCGCGTTGCTATCATAGGTAGGCCTAATGCGGGTAAATCAACGCTTTTGAATGCGCTTTTAAATGAAGAAAGAGCGATTGTCAGTGATATTGCAGGAACCACCAGGGATACCATAGAAGAAACACTGAATATTAATGGAATTCTTTTTAGATTGATTGACACGGCTGGTATTCGTGAGCATTCAATTGATGATATTGAAAATATGGGGATAAAAAGAAGTAAGTCGAACGCTGAAAAATCTCATATTATTTTACATATTGTTGATAGTTCTGAACCGAATGATGCTGAATTGGACTGGTTAGTCCCATTTAAAGATAAAACAGTAAAAGTCTTTAATAAGATGGATACAGTAGAGGCAGATTTGGTGGAAGCCATAACCAGTAAACATGATGTGCTAATATCGGCGAAGCGGAAAACAGGTATTGATCAGTTAAAACAGCTAATGTATCACAAAGCAGTAGGTACAGAATTACAAACTGAAAATACCATTGTAACCAATGCCAGACATCATGCAATATTGCTTAAGGTTGCCGAAAGCCTTGAAGATATTATAGTAGGATTGGAAAGGCAAATAACAGGTGATTTACTTGCTATTGATATTCGCAGATGTCTTCATTATCTAGGGGAAATATCTGGTCGAGTTGAACATGATCGAGATATACTTGGGACTATATTTGGAAAGTTTTGTATTGGCAAATAAAAAGAAATGCATAATATATAAAGGCAACGGTAAGGGAATTGCTTTTGTGCCTGTATTATATCACTGATTTATTATTGAGTAATAACCATTCAAAAATGACCGGAAATTTTAAAGATTGATTTTATTTTTTATAGTTTTGCATGGTTGCATGCAGCTTGTAGATTTTTAATGCTAGATTTTTATAAAAAGAGTTTAATGGCTTAGATGGTGAACCAGTTTAGGTTTAATAGATAATGAAAAAAAGGAAGCCGAAAGGCTTCCTAATCTCTTTATTTAGTTACATTTCTATAAAAAGAAAGAGGCTTGACTAAATCTGTATAGTGCAAATATAGGTTATCTTTTGTTAATCTGCAAATAAACTCTATTAATGAAAATAGATTTAAGAAATAAATATTTATCTCGACCTAGGTGTGCATAAAAAAAACGTTGATTTACGGGTTCAACGTTTAAGACCTTTGTAGGTTCCCTACCGATGGTAAAGATCGTTACAAAGCTAAACAAATATTATTATATAAAAATGAACTTCTTTAATTTTTAGATAAATTGCTGAATGTGCTCAGTTTTCTTCAAATTTATTGGAGATGTATGTAATTTAGTATTTGGTGCTAATTAAATATTGTATTTAAGAGTGTATATTATTATTGGAATTATTTTTACACCTAATTTACATCTTAACCTTTATATAACATTGAATGTCAATCAATACGAACATACTGTTGTATTGGTAAATAGTTCTTTTTTAAATTGTTTTCCAATTTTTTAATTAGATGATTTAAGAAAGTTATTATAAGGGGGGCTAAAGTATTTATATATTGTGCATAAGAAAAGAATGAAAATGGATAATAAAAAGGAAATATTAGAATCAGAAGAGGAAGAAATACTAATTGAAGCAGGCAAGTCTGCCGCTGCTAGAGCTATTCGTATTTCTAAAGCTTTAAATTTACCTATTCACTATATAAAAGACGGCAAATTAATTGAGGCACTTCCTGATGGAAGCACTAGAATTATTAAGGTTATTCCTCGAGTAGTTAGTAAAGACTAAATTTTGGGACTGGAAATGACAGAAACAAAAAGATTAAGAATCTTTGCAGGCCCTAATGGCTCCGGAAAGTCTACTTTATTTGCTGATATTTCCAGTAGGTACAGTGATGGATATTTTGTGAATTCAGACAATATTGAAGGAGAATTATCAAAAACGAAATTTATAAATTTAGAAGATTTTGGCCTGAGTTTAACCCAGAAGGATCTGGATTTATTCCTAGTTGGCACTATGGTTTGGAAAAAGGTTATATAATTTGAGCTATTTTTTAAGAATTATTTGATCGACTATACTGAAAGCTAGTTTGTTTGCCATGGCAATATAAAAAAATGACCCACTTGCCGTTCTTATGGTATGAAGAATGGGTACTGTTATCACAATGGTACGGAATTTATCTTCATTATACAATAAATATGAGGGTTTTCTTTATGACTGTAATTAATTGTTTAGTCTAGTTTCCTAAGTAAAGTGGTTATAGTATTTATATTGCTATAAAATTGCCTGTATGATATGCATTTGGAATACTTGTAAGTCTGTTTTTATAAGTGATTGTTCATCAGTGAGTAAATTGTATGAATGTAATCTGTTACGCATTTGTTACGGCTGATTTTTGCGGGATTCCTGCCTGAAAATTACTTTCGTTCTGACAAATTGTATTGACTGTTTATGGGTAGGACAATCCCTTATTATGAAATTTCATTTTACCTGACAGCCGATGAAAATTTGTTCTTTCCATTCAATCACCACTGTTATGAATCAGAATTTTACGAGCTGCTGTTACCGCTTTTTTGCGCGGATTGTATTTTTTAGTTGCCTGCTTTTTAGTTTTTTGTTGGGGAGCCAAGCAATTTGTCTGGGCCAAACAGCTACTCTAAGACCAAATTCAAATGGCGTCATTTATGTAAGGCCAGCGGGTACAGGAAATGGTAGCAGCTGGTCAGCTGCCACCAGTAACTTACAAGGAGCCATAGATGCTGAAGGCGTTAGCCAGGTTTTTGTGGCCGTAGGTACGTATAATGTGCCGACGTCCAACAGCTTTACCCTGAAAAATGGTGTGGCGGTTTTTGGTGGATTTGACCCGGATAAGGGCGTATTTGATTTAACGGGGGAGCGTATATTACCCAACAGAGGTTCGGCAGAAGGATCCATCTTAAAGGGGAACTATAAAGGCAGCGTGGTGAAAAATGTCTTTACCAAGGCAAACCAGATGATCAGCTCAGCTGTTCTGGATGGTTTTACCCTGACGGCAGGTAAGGCTGCTGAAGGGGGAGGGGTGAATAATATCTGGGCCACGCCTTTACTACGGAACCTGGTGATTAAAGGCAATACGGCTACGGGAACAGGTGGTGGTATATTTACGGATTCTGCTCTTATTGCATTAGGTGTTTCTGAGCCTAATTTTCAAAATATTATTGTTAAAAATAATATCTCCATGTATGGTGGTGGTATTTGTTTTAATGCAAGTAGCAATGGGCTGGTCAATGTATTGATAACAGGCAATACGGCCACAACTGAAGGGGCTGCTATATACAATAATCGGGGTTCAAATATGCTTATTAACTGTACCATTGCACAGAATGTGGGTACAACTACTGTCAGGGGCGACGATGGTGTTGCTTTAATCAATTCAGTTTTATTTGGTCGTTCAACAAATTTGAGTTCGCCTTTATATTCTTTGATAGAAGGACTAAACAGTAATGAGTCAGGTAATAAGAGCTCTGAAGGGCTGAGCATATCCCAGGTATTTAAAAACCCTTCCACGGGAGATTTTAGTTTAGCTAGCGGTTCGGTCGCCATAGATGCGGGTATGCGTACTATATTTGAAGGATTGACTTTTCTAAATGAAAACTCGGCTGATCTGGCAGGTAAATACCGGGAGGCAGGTGCCAGTATTGATATGGGGGCTTATGAGAGCGGCTCTGCGACTGTAAATGTGGGCGCTGTAGGGATTGTTCCTGATGCGAGCGGTATTATATATGTCAGGGAACGTGGAACTGGAAAAGGCAGTAGCTGGTCAGATGCGGTCGGTAATATTCAGAGTGCTATTAATGGCAATGGGGTAAAAAAAGTATATGTAGCCACCGGTAATTATAAGGTTCCAGTCACTGGTGGCCTAATGTTAAAAATAATGTAGCTGTTTATGGTGGTTTTGATCCGGATAATGGTATCAGTACACTGGATAGTACCCGCTTCATGCAGTGTCAGGGAGCTATTAAAGGATCTGTTTTGCAAGGGAATGGATCAGGAAGTGTTATAAAAAACAACTTTTCGGCCACCAGTATGCTGAATTATACGGCCATATTGGATGGCTTTACCATTACCGGTGGTGAGGCAGAAAATGGTGGGGGATATATAACAGTTACGCTTCTCCCACGCTTAAAAATTTATTGATTACAGGTAATACAGCAACCGAGAACGGCGGGGGTATTTATTATGGTAATAGTAATAATGCCAATCCTAGTCAGTTGGCGCTTATTGTGAATGTAAAAATATCTGCTAACACTGCCGTTCATGGGGCTGGCGTATATATCAGTAATAGTAATCAACGATTTGCTAACACAGAGATTACAGGCAATACAGCTAGTGGAGCAGGAAGTGCTTTTTACTGTCCGGATGGTGTGGTATATCTGGTCAATGCCACGATTGCGGGTAATAAAAGTACGGCTAGTGGAGCGGACAGCGTGGCAGTTGTATGTGCAAGTAATATTATGTCGTTGAATTCTATTGTCTTCGGAGGTATTAGCGGAGAGATGACAGCTCAAAATAGTCTGATCGGGGGAGTAGATGATATCGCAAACGGTAATCTGGACGGAACTAATCTGGCTGAGGGTCAAGTGTTTAATAACCCGGCAAATGCTGATTATCGTTTGCTTGCGGGCGCTGTGGCTATTAGCGCCGCCAGTGCCGCTAATTACACTTTATTTACCAGTCTTTCCACGGCTACTTCTAGTGATCTTGTAGGTAATCAAAGGGTTGCAGGCACGGCGATGGATCTGGGCGCCCAGGAGAGCAATGCCTCGGAGCTCGTACAGGCGGGCAGTACCCTGGCTGCGGATGAGCGTGGAATTATTTATGTGAAGGCAGGCTCTACGGGTAATGGCAGAAGCTGGGATAATGCGACAGGGGACCTGCAGGGAGCGATTGATGCTGCCGGGGTATCACAGGTTTATGTGGCCACCGGAACCTACCGGGTACCTAATTCCGGGAGTTTTGGGTTAAAATCTAATGTAGCGGTTTATGGTGGTTTTGATCCGGATCATGGAATTGTTAATTTAGACAGTTTAAGGATACTGCCCAATAAGGATACGGCTCAAGGCGCTGTTTTGCTTGGCGACGGGGCACATAGTGTCGTGCGTAATATTGGTCAGCCGGGGGATATGATGGATATCTCTGCCAGGCTGGACGGTTTTACGATTACGGGTGGCGAGGCAGAAAACGGGGGCGGTATATATAATCAGTATGCTTCTCCGCTGCTCAATAATCTGGTCATTAAAAACAATAGGGCTACCGCAAATGGAGGCGGGCTATATTATGATTACGGCTTAAGCAGCAATGCTAGTCAGTTGGCAACCATTATTAGTTGCCAAATTATCAATAACCAGGCTGCCAATGGCGGCGGTGTTTATCTCAGTACCTCCAGCCAAAGGCTGGCCAGCGTGTTGGTGGCTGGTAACAGTGCCACTGATGATGGCGCGGCGCTTTATAATGTGGGTGGGAATACTTTCGTGGCTAACACAACTATCATAAATAATGCCGCAGTCCATGCTATTGTGGGAGATGATAAGGTGATGATGGTTAACTCCATTGTGTTTGGAGGCATCACGGGGGTTGCAATAAAGACGGCCTGTCTTATAGAAGGACAGGCAGCTGTAAATCCTGGTGATCTGGATGGTACTTCCATTACTGCAGCCCAGTTATTTAAGGACCCTTCTCATCAGGATTATACCTTGCTCGCCGGAACTGCCTGCGAAGATGCGGGGCAGATGAATTTATATACGCAGTTTACGGGTATGAATGAAACCTCTAAAGATCTGGCGACAAATCTACGGGTGGCTGGAGTAACGATTGATGTAGGTGCCTATGAGTATGGATCTAATGATGGTAATACAGAAAATGGATTGAGCCCGGATGGTAACGGAATTATTTATGTGAAAGCCGGGGCTACCGGTACAGGGATTAGTTGGAACAGTGCTGCCGGAGACCTGCAGGCTGCCATTAACGCAAAGGGTGTCTTACGTGTCTATGTGGCCATCGGGGTCTATGATGTTCCCCTGACAAATAGTTTCAATATGAAAGAAAATGTGGCGATATATGGCGGTTTTGATCCGGATAATGGGGTTGTAGGCCTGGATGACAACCGCATTTTGGCCTGTCAGGGCAAAGGTCTTGGCGATGGGTCTGTATTGCAGGGTAATGGTAAAGCAAGCGTGATTAAAAACAGCTTTGGTTTAACTAACATGCTGACAAATACTGCAGTTCTGGATGGCTTTACCATTACAGGCGGAAAGGCAGAAAACGGCGGAGGCATCTATAATAATTTTGCGGCACCAACCTTACATAATCTACTGATTAAAAATAACATCGCTATGGCAAACGGGGGTGGTATTTATTATTATTATAGTTTGAATGCAAGTGCCATTACGGGAGGTGTCACGTTGGTTGACCGGGTAAAGCTTGAAGGTAATACAGCGGTGAACGGCGCAGGGGTTTATGGTAATACTTCCATCATTACCATGGCTAATGTACTGATAACGGGTAATACGGCTACAGGAGATGGCGGCGCTATTTATTCAGAGACCGGAAGTGGCTTTCGCTGCTCTAATCTGACGGTTGCTGATAATACCAGTCAAGGCGGTTATGCGGTTGTCGGCAGTGGTAATGCACTGGTGAACGCCATTGTTTTTGGGCATGTTAATGGTTCGGCTTCACTGGTTTCTATTATCGACGGGAATCTAAGTAGTCTGGGGGCTATGACTACGTCCGGTAATTTAATGGAAATGCTGCAGGCTTCCATTATTGATAATACTGGCTCCAGTATGGTATATAGCGAGTCAGAGGTGTTTAAAAATCCTGCTGCTGGCGATTATACCCTGAATTGGAACTCGCCAGCTATCAATGCAGGTAAGATGGATCTAGCCACCACATTTGGGGGGATCAGCGCTGATGGCTATGATCTGGCAGGCAATGACAGGGTCATCGTGAAGGTTTTGGATCTGGGGGCGCTGGAAGCGCCAAAGATGAACCTGGCTGATAATATTTTGTATGTGAATCAAAACGTGCGTGGTGGCCAAGGGGATGGAACCAGTTGGGGAAATGCCATTGCTGACCTTTCCGATGCCTTAAAATATGTACAGAGATTTGGGGATTATACGGCTGAGGCCCCGCTGAAGATCTTTGTGGCCAAGGGAACGTATAAACCGAAATATGTAACGGGCGTAGCCTCTTCCATGACGGTGAGTAACCGGGATAAGAGCTTTAATTTGCTGCCCAATGTACAGCTCTATGGAGGATTTGATCCGGCAAATAATATTAAGGCACTGTCTGATACCAGGCTGACAGGTGATTATGGCACTATTTTAAGTGGTGATATTGGTGTTGCTGGCCAGGATAGCGATAATGTTTTCCATGTGGTGCTTGCTATAGGTGCGGTAGATAGTGCAATGCTGGATGGATTTACCATTACCGGGGGCAATGCCAATGGAACGGATTACCTGATCAGCAATTATAGTATTTCCGGTGATATGACCGACTTATATTTTTCCATGCAGGGACTGGGCGGGGGTATTATAGCTATAAATCCAGTCCAGGTTTAAATAATGTGGTGATTAAAAATAATAATGGTGGAGGCATGCTGAACTGGTATAGTAATAGTAGGCTTAATAACGTCTCTATTATTAATAATCAGGCAGGTGTAAATGTTGGCCGGGATACTTCCTTGATTGCGCTGGCAGGTGGAGGGATCTTTAATATAGTGTGTAGCCTGAAAATTACGGGTGGTACAATCTCTAATAACAGCTCCATTGTCGGTGCCGGCATCTGTAACTCGCAGGACAGCTCTACTTATACCAATGTAAAGATTATGGGTAATACAGCCAGTCTGGCTGGTGGTGGTATGATGAATATGAGCTCTATGACAAGGATTCAGGGAGGTGAAATTTCTGGAAATACAGTGATCAGTGGTCCGGGTGGAGGAATCGTAAGTGAAAGTGGCTCTGTAGAAATAAATGGCGTAACCATTAAAAATAATCAGGCGACAACCTATGGAGGCGGGGTTTATGCGGATAATTCTGCACTTTATTTGTCCGGGAGCACACTGTCTGGTAATAAAGCGGGTACCAGCGGTGGTGGACTCTATCTGGGCAATAGCGTGCCGGTACTCTCAAACCTTATCATTACGGGCAATGTGGCCGGCCGGGGTGGGGCTATATGTGACACTTCCGTGTCAGATATGTATCTAAGCAGGGTGAAAATCTCGGGCAATACAGGCGGAGCCAGCGGCGGTATCCTGGGGCTAAGTGAAACCAATATTATCGGCGAAGATGTAGAAATTACCGGTAATACAGCTACAGCGGACGTTTTGATCAATGGCAACGGTATTTCTCAGATGGGGTCAGGATCGGTGATTAAGTTGGTGAATGCGACTATTGCAGGCAATACCGGTGGTACAGATAATATGTCCATTGAGACGGAGGGGAATGTCGCGCTGTATAATAGTATCGCCTATGGTGGTATTACTGCTTTTGCGGGTACGGATTATCAGTACAGTTTAATAGAAGGTAGCACGGCTACCGCTAATGGTAATTTAAATGCGACCGGGGTGACGCTGGGAAATATCTTTAAAAACCCGGCTGGTGGTGATTATACCTTGAAAGGCAACGCACCGGCTATTAATCATGGAAACAATAGCCTGTATGGTACTTTGACAGATAGTACATTAGATCTCAGTGGTAAACACAGGGTCTATCATTTTAATAAATCGGGTATAATAGATATGGGCGCGTATGAGTATCAGGGTATTGTCGTGCATCCTGATGCGAGCGGTGTTGTATATGTCGGCACGGCAGCGTTGGGTAAACAAGATGGCAGCAGCTGGGACGATGCAACCAATGATCTGCAAAGTGCCATAAACGGGGTCGATGTATCCAGGGTCTATGTGCGTATAGGTACTTACACGGTTGGAGATGACTCTTATATTATGAAAGAAGGGGTGGGTATTTATGGCGGATTTGATCCGGACCATCATATCAAAACCTTAGATGATAAGCGAATAGCGCCGGTAATGAATCTACTAGATACAGCTGGTTCTATTTTAAGCGGAAACCATACGCGTCCGGTGATCTGGAATGTGGACAACGCAGTGGGTTCAACTGCTGTATTGGATGGTTTTGTCATTACCGGCGCGGCCGGTACTAAAAATCAGGGGGCAATTTATAATAGCGGTACCAGCCCCAGACTCAAAAACTTACTGATTACGGGCAATAGTACCAATGGGGTGTATGGTATTAACGCTAATCCCACACTTATTAATGTCTGTATCAGTAATAACAGCTTAGCAGGGCTGTTCCAGACACAGACCAGCGTCACAAATCTGATCAATACGACAATAGTGGCTAATGACGATGCCGCCATTAGTATTGTAGGCGGTACAGTGGAGGCGAATAATAGTATTGTTGGAGGCAGAATTGATGGTACTAGTTATCTGACCCGTAATTATTCCGTAACACTAACGGATCAGGATCAGCTGAAAACCTTGTTTAATAATTATGACAGTCAGGATTATACGCTGCCATATAACTCAACAGCGGTAGATGCAGGCAATAATAGTTTATATAGCGGTGTTTCCACCACCACCAGAGACCTGGGTAGTCATGCCAGACTCTATAACGGCACTATTGATCAGGGCGCTTATGAGTTTTCTGTTTATCCGGATAGCTCGGGTATCGTTTATCTGAAAACGTCGGCTACAGGCAATCATACGGGCAGCAGCTGGGCCAACGCGTCGTCCGATGTGCAGGGCGGGATTAATGCGCTGGATGTACGTAAGGTCTTTGTGGCCAGCGGTACTTATACGGTAGGAGACAATTCCTTTATCATGAAATCCGGTGTGGCTATTTACGGTGGCTTTGAACCGAATAATCGTGTGACCACGCTTGCAGATAAACGCACTTCGCCCAGTTTAACGGCAGGCAGTATCTTAAATGGGAATAATACGCGGCCTGTCATCTGGAATGTCTCTAACGGACTGAATGCAACCGCTGTACTGGACGGCTTTACGATTACAAATGCTGCCGGTACCCAGCAGGGAGCTGTCTATAATAGCTATAGTTCGCCCACACTTAGCAATCTGATGATTGCGGCTAATAATACCACGGGTATATATAATAGTAATAGCGCGCCGGTCGTCACCGGTGTGCTGATCAGCCAAAATACGCTGGGTATCTATCAAAATGGCGGCGCTGCTGTACTTAATAATACGACCATTGCGGGTAATGGCAACAGTAGTTTAGATGCGGGTAAGGCTATTGCTTTAATAAGCGGTAGTCTGACGGCTAATAACAGTCTGATTTGTGGCAGCGTATTAAATAATAGTGGAACGGATGTGCTGAACAGTGTTACGAATAATTATTCTTTAATGACTGCTGATAATGAATTGATAACTGGTCTTTTTAATGATTATGGAAATAATGATTATAGCCTAAAAGCCAGTAGCGCGGCCACCGGCGCTGGCAGTAATACCCTGTATCCGGCGCTTCGTCAGGCGGCGACTGATACCAGTGATCTGAGCCGGGATCTGGCGGGGCATTTAAGGCTTTATGGAGCCGTTATCGATCAGGGCGCCTATGAATTTAATTTGTATCCAGGTAGGAGTGGTATCATTTACGTTAAACCGCAGGGTACGGGCAATAAAGACGGAAGCAGCTGGCAGAGCGCTACAGATGATCTGCAGGGAGCTATTGACGCGGCAGGTGTCCGTCAGGTCTTTGTTGCGACAGGACGCTATACGGTAGGAGCGAACAGCTATATCATGAAAGAAGGCGTGGGGATTTACGGGGGATTTGATCCGGATCATAATATAAAGACGTTGGAAGACGCCAGAATCGCTCCTGGACTGTCATCAGGATCCATACTGGACGGCAATAATACCCGGCCTGTCATCTGGAACTACAATAACGGGCTGAGTAATTCGGCTGTCCTGGACGGCTTTACACTGACGGGTGCGGCAGGTACCAATGAGGGAAGTCTCTTTAATTACAACAGCAACCCTTTACTTAAAAATCTGCTGATTGCAGCCAACGGCACCTCAGCCGGTATCTATAACCGCAGTGCGGCGCCGGTTATATTAAATGTGGCTATTACGGGCAATAATGGTTCCGGGCTGTATCAGAATGCCGGCTCTGCAATGGTTACTACTACACTCATCAATACCACAATTGCAGGTAATACCGGGAACGCCGTAGAAATTGCTGGCGGATCCCTACTGGCACAGAACAGTCTGATTGCAGGTGGGGTAACGGGGGCTGCCGGTATCACGGCCGATCATTCACTGGTCAGTACAGATAACTCGATTTATCCAGGCTGGTTTGCGGACTTTAGCAATGGGGACTATCGATTGTCATATAACAGCCCAGGGGTAAACGCCGGAAATAATACCCTATATTTAAATCAGGATGCTGATCTGGCGACGACCAGTAAGGACCTCTTAAACAATAGCCGGTTATTTGGGACCGATATTGATATGGGAGCTTATGAACTAGGATTAAGTGCAGACCCAGCAGGTATTATCTATATCAGTAGTACAGGTGCTGGTCTGGCCAATGGCTCCAGCTGGGATAACCCAGCTGCCATGGCTAGCCTGCAGGCTGCCATAGATGCGCCTGGCGTGCGTCAGGTCTTTTTAGCCGTAGGCACCTATCATTTAACCAGTAGCCTCAAAATGAAAAATGGCGTATCTGTTTATGGCGGTTTTGATCCGGCAAATGGCATCAAAACTTTAAGCGATAGCCGAATAATGCCTGCTGGTTTAATGGCGGCTACTTCCAATGGTAGCAGCAGCAATATTAGCAGCGGCTCTTCAAGCGCTGATAGACGTAATACGGGTGCAGGTGTGCAAATAAATGCAGGCAGTGGTACTGTTATCAGTAGCGCCGCACTACACAATCCGGCGATCACTGCTGTTGCCATGGCTTCGGCAAAGATGACGCATACCTTAGCTGATGCCGGTTCCGGTTCAACGGCGACACTTGCCTCTGGCACTACGCTGACCGGAACGATCTTGGATGGAGGCGGTCTGGTTCGGGTGATTGATAATAATTTTACGGCCACTACGGCGCTGGATAATTCGGCGGTGCTGGATGGTGTTACTGTTCGCAGGGGCTATGCCAGCGGCGGTAATGGCGGCGGTATCCGCAATGTCTATGCGTCTCCAACCATTTTAAATACGCTGTTTACGGAAAATAAAGCAGGAGTACTTAATTATGGAGGGGCTATGTATAATAATTACAGCGCCCCTGTGGTAACCAATAGCCGGTTTACCAGTGATACGGCAGGTTATGGCGGAGCGGTAGCCACCGACCAGGGGAGCCCGGTATTTACCCGTTCGTCTTTTGAGGGTAATTATGGGATGGTATACGGTGGAGCTGTCTATAACGGGGGGGCCAATACACAGTTTGAGACCAGCTTGTTTACCCGTAATGAGGCGCCGAGGGCCGGTGTGATGTATGGTGCCTCCGGCACCCTGAATTTACTGGGCGTTGCGCTAACGGGTAACACGACTGAACTGACCAGTTCGGGGGCCATCGTTTTGCTTTCTTCTGGCAACAGCTTTACGAATCTGACACTGGCGGGTAACAGCGAAAATGGGGCTTTAGGTGTTGTCACCAGCGGGGGCGGGGCCTACACATTACAAAACGCTATCCTCTGGGATGCGATTACAGGTAGTAACTATACAGCTAGCTATAGCCTGATCAAAGGAGAAAGCAGTACCGCTGATAATAATATAGACGGATCAACGCTCACGGACGATGTTGTGTTTTATAGTCCCGCAACAGGCAATTATACGCTGCAGACCAATGGCCCTGCTGTCAATGTGGGTAATAATAGCCTTTATACCGGCCTTATGGCCACAACACTGGATCTGTCTGGGCATCCGAGACTGAGTGGACTCAGCATTGATCTTGGAGCTTATGAGTATACAGACGGGGCAAATCCGGTTACGCTGACCCGTTTTACAGGGGCTGTTAAAAACAGGGTGGCCACCCTTACATGGTCTACCGCCCTGGAAGTCAGTTTTGATCATTTTGAGTTGGAGAAGGCAGTTGATATCAATACTGCAACCAGTTGGCAAAAGCTGACCAGTATTGCCGCCAGCGGCAAGGCCGCTGGGAGCAATTATAGATATGCAGCGGGGCAAACAGAATCTACAGCCTTTTATAGATTGGCTATGGTGGATCAGGATGGCAGTAAGGCCTATAGTCGTATTGTCACACTTAGCCAGGAAGGCAATAGTACAGTCGAAAATGATGAAAAAGCCATTATCTATCCGAACCCGGCGAAGGATTTTATATATATTAAATTAAGCGGCAGTGTAACCGTTATGTCTGTTTATAATACCGCAGGACTTAAATTATTGAGCCGGTCCCTTTCTGCCGGGGTGAATAGGATTGATATCAGTCAGTTAAAGGCGGGGGTGTATTATGTGCTGGTAGGGGGACAAAAAATGAAGTTGATTAAATTCTAATGATACAACCGCCAGGGCCGGGATTTTCTTTAACTGTAGGGGAATTATATGTCAGACGGGAGTTATGTTATTATTTGATATGGCTCCCATCTGAGTATTGTGCAATACTGGCAATAGGTTGTTTTTAGTCTTTTGTCTTCCATTTAACGGTTCACTACAATGAAACATTTTATGGAAAGATTAAAGGGTAAAGGGCAAGTCTAACTTTATACGAAATTTTTTTCTTTTTGGCGCATAGAATAAGTTCTGTTGATTACCAACTATGCAGGATTTGCTGGAATATGTTTTCTCCGATGGGTAGTGAAAGGCTCAGACCCAGGCTGTGGGCTTTATAGAAACTCTGGTGCGAGTAATCCAAAATTGACTTTTGACGCACCTTTACTTATAAAAAATTATCCTATTTTTGGGGCCGCCATACAGGCAGCTGAACGAAGCGAATCTGTGGGTATCCTCTTACATCTGTTTACACAAAGTATTAAACGCACCTAATATTATATTGAGAACCTTACCCATCCTTATTTTATTCCTGTTTCATCGCGCGGGAGAAATAGTATGATTGGATTATTAATTTATAGGCATTAGCGATGTCTGTTTCAAAATATTTTGTGGTATATTTTACACCAATTTGAGTTGTAATTTGCCTTTGTATTATAAAAACAGTTAGTGATTTATTATCGATTTTCTAGATAATTAATTTCAGTAATTAAGTGGAATTAAGTTATAGATCAGCTATTTTGATTAATTGTATGCTTAATTACAAAAAAAGTTCTATACCCGATCCAGATTTTAGGTTTTAATGCTTATCATTCTGCGATTTTTTATGGAAATAAATTTAACCAGTTCTCATTTTAGCTGATTCTGTCCATAAGTATTCTGGTATATTATTGTCTAATTGCCAGGTTATAGACATGGGTTTGCTGCCATAAAATGATTCAAAATGTGCAGGACCAAGGAAAACATATCCTTGCGTGTTGCCATCACTGTCCTTTTTACTTTCCCTGATAAATAGCAGGATCTTCTTATTCTCTTTTTTTTGATTGATGTAGGAAAGGCCTTTGCTGCTTTCAGGGGAGGTCTGGTTTTGAGACTGCCAGTGAAATTTAACCTCATTGATTGCATAATCATCATACATGGTCGTAGGTGAGAATTCTTCATCAGTTTTTTTGAGATTAATAAATAAAGCTTCAGTGTTATAGCTTTTGTTTAATGCAACCCCCTCTCTGTTTGAACTTTTTGTCTGGGCAGTACTTAATTGCATACTCACTAAAATTTGTTCTCTGGTATAGCGGGCATGAATTTTTAAAGGCATTGAAAATCCCAAATCTACACATGGATATTCCTCAAAAGTAATTTGATCTATTTTTATTTTAACATATTCCTTTATTTCGGGAAGTAAATTTTTATTTTCATTAATTGCCATAATTCCTTTGGTCAAATTATTTATTGGTGGTTGAGAATAGAAATCATAATATAATATTAATCCCAGGCTTTTGTTTTCAGCCGTTTTTTCTAGTTGGTCCAAATCACAATCAACAGCCAATAATGCCTGAATAAATCTAAAATAATGAAGGGCGTCTGTAACGAGCCATTTAGAACAAAGTATTGTCTTTACACGTCGTAAATTTGTTTGCTCCAATATCTCGCCAAATGCCATGGCTTTTAATTCAGAAAATAGATAGTTTTGATAAACTTGCTTTAAACTCAGATTATAAACCTTTAGAAAATTTTCTAAGGTCAATGGTAAATCTGTAATACTGCTGTAATTTTGAATTTTTCTAATAAGTGCTCTTTTGGATAGCTGGGTTGCCTTGCGGATATTTTCCAGGATATATTCTTTTGCCTTCCTTTCAAGTATAATGGCGCATCCTAATGGCAAATGTGGGAAATCCATTTCAATCTCCTTTAAGATTGGTGTTTGTGTTTTCCCAATTAAACCTCGAAATTTATTTTCAAAATCGTATTCGTCTCTGGCTTGGCCTACAAAATCTAAAACCGTTAAAATGTTTTTACCTTCATTTAATCTTAAGCCCCGTCCTAATTGCTGCAAAAATATCGTAAGACTCTCAGTTGGCCTTAAAAAGAGCAAGGTGTCTATTTGTGGAATATCTATCCCTTCGTTAAATATATCTACGACGAATAGGTAGTTTATTTTTCTTGTTTTAAATTCGTGAATGATCTCCTTGCGGTGATGACTGTTTTCGCTGACCAGATATGCCGATTTTAGGCCTGCACGTTCAAATTTTTGTTGCATGTACTTTGCATGTTCTATGCTTATACAAAAGCCAAGAGCGCTTACGTTATCAATATCTTTGCAATAGGTTCTTATATTCTGTAAAATGGAAACGACTCTTAAGTCATTACCTGTGTAAAGATTTGTAAGTTCCTGCGTATCATAATGCCCACTTTTCCAACTAACATGGCTATAGTCTAATTGATCAGTTATGCCAAAATACTGAAACGGGCATAATAAACCTTTATTGAGCGCATCAGGTAATCTTATTTCAGCGGCGATCCGATGATTAAAATCTGGTAAAATACTAACTCCATCCATTCTTTCTGGTGTCGCTGTAAGCCCTAATAGGATTTTTGGGGTGAAATACTTCATCACCCTTTGGTAAGTTGATGCTTTGCTATGATGAACTTCATCCACAATGATGTAATCATAATAATCATTGGAGGCATATTGAGCAAGGTCACTACTTGTAAGCGACTGTATCGTTGCGAATACATTTGTTTTATTGAATGGATTTTCTCCGTTACCTAAAAGCGTTCCAAAATTCTGGTCCTTTAATACATTTCTAAATGTATGAAGTGCTTCGGTAATTATTTCGATTCTATGTGCGACAAATAGAAGCCGCGCACCTGGATTGGTTATTAAATAACTTTTAAAATCAAATGCTGCCACCATGGTTTTGCCTGTACCAGTAGCTGCAACGACAAGATTTTTGAATGAATGGTGTACTGATCTTTCTACATGTAATTTTTCCAGGATTTCTTTTTGGTAATGATAAGGGTGTAAATCGAAAAAATAAGCAATTTGCTCTAATTGCTTAATGGTATTATTTTGCTTAAGGGCCTGATTCAGTTTTTCAATTTTCCTTCATTAAACGCTTCAAATTCGTCATTATTCCAGTAGGATTCAAAGGTCTTTTGGAACTTGTCGATAATGTGAGGAATCTCTGCGGTCGTAATTTTTACATTCCATTCCAGCCCATCTGTAAGTGCTGATCTGGAGAAGTTAGAAGATCCAATATAACCCGTATGGAATCCCGTTTTTCTGTAAAACAAATAGGCCTTGGCATGTAATCTTTCGTTTGCATTGTTATAGGACACTTTAACCGTTGTGTTTTTTAATTTGATCAGCTCCTCTAAGGCTCTGGCGTCCGTAGCGCCCATATAAGTAGTGGTTATTACTCTTAAATGCCCACCTTTTTGTGTGAATTCCTGTAGGGCATCTCTGAGGATTACAATTGCCTTCCATTTGATAAACGACACCAACAAGTCGATTTTATCAGAAGAACGAATTTCTTTTTTTAGTTCTCCATCCAAGGATAGACCAACGTTTCCCCCTGTGAACAATTCGCTTTGCGTAAGACGGGAAAGTGGCGTGATTTCTTTTAAATAAGTTGATATGTCTGTATAGTCGGTGTTTAGTTTGTCGACTACACCTTGTAATATTTTACCTTCTGTGGCAATCAGATCTTCCTGAACATGGTAGGATTCAATTTGTTGCATCAGATAGGTTAAAAGCTTATTGGCCACCTCAATTTGCTTTTGAACTTGTAGATTTTTATCTTTTTCTGCAATCAAATTGAATGCTGTTTGAATGGCCTTGGCCAAGTGTTGGCTTAAATAATGAACAGCTTCTCCAGCGTCCAGGTATTTGCCATCGGCTACATAATACCTTTGAGGATCGAGTTGAGCGATTTTTTCCTTTAACTGCAGCGTGATTAATGATTCATAAATTCCTGTATTCATCTATTTTTTAATTCTTGTACGATGGGTAAATCGGCGGGTGCGAAATCCAATTCGGTTAGTAACGATATTGGTTGCCAGACATAATTAATGTGTTCAGTCAATTTAATCTGACCTGATTTTATGGTGCAGAGGAAAGGAAACAATGTGATTTTACCAAAGTTGTATTGGTGCGTAACCGGTGTTAATGGGTCATTTACTTCTATTTTAATTCCTAATTCTTCATTGATTTCCCTGGTTAGACAGTCTTCTTTGGTTTCTCCTGGTTCTAATTTACCACCTGGAAACTCCCATTTAAGAGGCAAACGCATGTTCTCTGATCTTTGACAGACCAAAAAGCAACTTGTCTCATTTAAGATTTTTTCTATAACTGCGCAGGTAACTTCTATCATGGTCTGGTAAAGATAAATAATCCAATTGAACCAACCAGCTGTTCATTTAAACAAAATGGTCATTTCTTTAATAATTTTGTCAGATAAGCTTTATTTTCTATCTTGACTTTCATAAAATAAATACCTGTGTTTAATTGACTTAGATTTATATCTCCACCTGTGGAGGATAAACTGCCTTTGGTAACCGTTTTACCTATTTGGTTGTAAATTGTATAGGGTACTTCCGTTTTGTTATCTATTATCGATATATGAAAAATATTTGCACTTGGGTTAGGGTAGACAGACATGCGTTTTGAAGTGCGCGTTGGATTTATTTGTGTTTTGCCAGTACCTTGTGTGATTCCATGCTGATTAATGACTACAATGCGGTAGTTAATGCTACCTGTGGAGGAAGTTGATGGGTTGTTATCTGTATAAAGATATTCATGATTAGATATGCTTCCCTGCACTATCCCCAATGGAATATACTTATCACCGGATGATGCTTTTTCTATTATATATTGTGTGCTGTCATCTGAGCTTGGCGAGGTCCAACGAATAATATTTTTGGAAGATTGAGGCATGATTGTAATATTAGTAAGCCAGGAAGCTGGATTTAATTTTCTTTTTGGGTGTATAAATACGCGAAAAGCACCGGCTGGAAGCGAAAAAGTGGTATCCATATGCTGGAGTATAAATGCCTTATTTTTATTGACAAAGCCTATTTTGTTTTCAGCGTTCAAAATAAATGGCAACCAATAACCGGTATCGGGTAAACTGATGGAAACAGAAGTATTTGAAACGCCAAAATTGATGATCACGGCTATATCAATACTGTCGTTTTTAAGAAGGAGTGTTTTTAAGTTTGTGTCCGTTTGTTTTAAAACTGAATTAGGGTCTATAGTGCCTTTATTAAATACCATTGGATAGGTTTGCCGGAGTAAAAACATTTGTTGATAAACCTGACTTAAATTGACACGTGCCGGTTTTTGCAAATATGACCAACCGGTCGGTTTAGGACCTGTCTTACAATCATCGTTACCCGATCCATCCATGCAGTAATTGATGGAATAGTCATAGCCTAATTCGCCGAACTGCCAGAGCATTTTAGGTCCTGGTAAGGCGGCCCATAATACGGTAGCCATGGCATTTCTATTAAGGGCTGTTATTGTATCGTTGATTTGATATGCCCCGCTATTGTTGCCATATTGTAAGTTTTTGTACATAAGTCTTTGCTCGTCATGGCTTTCCATATATACAATCATGTTGTTGTTCTTCCAGCCTCTGTTGGAATATATAAAGGAGGAGAGGTCGCTTCCATCTGGATAGCCCATTGTCACTTGATTAAAATTGCTATTGCCATTTTCCCAAAGCAACATGCCTTCATCACTATAATGTTTTTCTTCCTGGTTATTCCCAAGGAACTCTAATATAGTATAACTACCTGGGCTTATTTTTTGTTGTGTGGCATAATATTTATCCCAGATGGCAACCCTTGAATCATCATAATCGCTCCAGGCATTAACGTCACAGCCTTCTCCATTTTCATCGCAAGTCTGTTTTTGGGTATACCCCTTGGCCAGATCAAATCTAAATCCATCTATTTTATATTGGGTCAACCAATAAGTCATAACTCTTTTTGTAAAAAGGTTGGTAGCTTCACTTTCGTGGTTTAAATCGAAACCCACATTATAGGCGTGTTTAGCAACAGGGTTAAACCAAGGATTATTGTTTGCTGGTCGGTTTTTTCTTGTATCAAAATACATTTGAACCATTGGTGACTGGCCAAAGCTATGGTTTAACACCATGTCCATGATTACCGCAATTCCTTTGGCGTGGCAGCTGTCAATAAATACTTTGAGGCTGGTCGCTGGGCCATAAAACTTGTCAGGCGCAAAATAAAAATCCGGGTTATAACCCCAACTGGAATTTCCTTCAAATTCATTAAATGGCATGAGTTCTATAGCATTAATCCCCAAATTTTGCAAATATTGCAGGCTGTCCGTAAGAGATTGCCAGTTATGTGCTTTTGTAAAATCCCGAACCAGTAATTCATAAATTCTAAGATCGCTGGCCTTTGGCCTGGAAAAATTCATGGTTTTCCACTTATAGGCAGGTTGGCCGGTTTGCAGTACACTAACTAGTTCTCCTGTTGCTTTGACTGGGAAAGTCGGTAGGTCTGGATAAGTTGCCTTGTCGATATAAGGGTCGTTGGTTTTATCCAAAATAAGATGCGCATTATAATCCGCTACAATCAGACTGTCGTCTATTATATATTGGTAGGCGTATTGTTTAGCGTTTTCTAAATGCTGTATTGTGCACCAAAAGTACTGACCGTCAGGTGTAATGTGCATTTGATAAGCTTCTTGCCCTTTTGTCCAGTTGTTGAAATCGCCTATTACATATATATTTTTCTTTTGAGGAGCATAAAGTACCAAGGTCGTCTTTGTGGGGTCGGTCGAGTCATAATTAATTCCTTGACTAACGCCTGGAGGTAAATCTAAGGTATCAGTTAGCCCTATTGTTGAAAATTTGAGTTGTTGGCTGGTGTTTTGGTCTCCCAAAGATGCTTTTAAAGTGATATGTTGAGCACCCAAATCAGTTATCGGGATTTTTTGTTCGATTATGGAGTCAAATATTGTTTTGACAGTATTGCCGTTTAGTGAAAGTGTCATATTGGCCTTTCGGCTTGCATAGCCCACCACATTAATACTGTCACCCGGATGCAAATTAGTAATCGAATATGTTGGAATGTAGGTGGGGTCCCAAACAGGATAATCTATTCTTACTTGTAATGCATCTTGATAAACTAAAAGGTACATATCAGTACCATCACGATTGGCTGCTTTAAGCGTTCCGTCTGTATTTCTGAATAAGCTGCATATTTTAATAATATGTTCACTGGTGTCTGTAATACCAAAGAATGAACGCAAACCGCCCTTGATGGAAAAAGACCAATTGCCATCATTGAGTTTATCACAAAGATAGGCTGGATCTGGCACCCCCCATGTGGAATGAACATATTTCCAATCACTGGCGCCAGCACTTTTATTTGTTATTACGCCAAGGTGGATATATACTGCGCCGGTATATCCTGCCAATCCTTGATTACCCATATTGGGATTTAGGATTATTTGAATCGGTAAAGATGTTGATTCTTGAATAAATCTAGGAGTCGTTTGTAATAGCTGGGCACTGGCGGAAGTGCAAGCAAGTATGAGTAACACAAAAACAATCCTTTTCATAATCTAATGTTGTGGGTTATGGTAGTTTTATTTTACGAGAACGTTCCCGAAAGTAATTATCATAACAATGTTAAGGGAATTTAAATTACTGCCAAAATTTTTTTTAAAGTAAAAGATGGATGGACTGGCTGGAAATTATAAAGGGTGCCCCTGTCCCTATAATACCCCAAGTTGTGGCAATTGAATATCAAAGTCCTGTGCAGATTATAATAAAAAATGGCCGGAGAGTAAAAACTCTTTTTTAAAGTTTTATACTTTCCTGGCCATTAAAGGTTTAAGGGTTATTATACAAATAACGGGTAGTATCAACAGCGTTATCTGCTACAATCTGCTGTCCATGTTCCATCATCATTGGATACCAGCATTTTTAAGGTACTGGCTGTAATGGTAATACCTGTAACGCCTGAACCAATACTTACATACGTGTTGTCATCCTTTTTCTCAAATTTTACATTATTAATGTCTGGAATCCCACTGCCAAATTTGAAGCTATAGGAGGAGCCTACTTTGACCACCGTAAGTTTACCGTCATCATCTGTAATGGTTTGGCCATCACCTTGATAACTGATGTCCCCATTATATGTACCGATAAAAAAGTCATTATCGGCGGGATCATCATCCTTACTACAAGAAATGGTAAACACCGAAATAGCCAGTAGAGCCATACACATCAGCCCCAGAATTTTGAATTTGTTTTTCATAAAGGTTGTTTTTATTTATAGGGGTATAATTTCAATGACTATGCCAAACAAAAGAATAGTTGTTAAATCAAATTAGGGGCAGGAAATAAAATATTCTAAGTTTTCTGCACAATTATTTTTATGGAGGTTTATACCTTGATTGTACCATTTTAAAAAAGCTGCAGAGGTGTATTGACAATGGAAAATAATCACGACATCACTATTGAAAATAGTAAATAAAATATGGATAGTATTATCCTTATTGATAATATGTGGCTTGTCTATGACAAGTGAATGAATAAAAACAAACAAAATATTTTGATGATAATGAATAGGATAGCAGTAGAGCAAACGGTTGCATGATTTTCAACTGAAGTCAATTTGATTCTTTTTACTTAATTTTACGTTAACACTTTTGGTTTATCCTAATGAAGCAACAAACAGTTCCTGAAATTGAATTATGGTACGCCGCCAGTAATGGTGACGCAATGGCTTTTGGGCGCCTGTTTGAACTCTACTTTCCTAAATTATTCATTTTTGCCCTAAAATATACCAAAGATCGTTGTCAGGCTGAGGATGCTATCCAACAGGTTTTTTTAAAATGCTGGGAAAAAAAAGAGACATTAAAACACATCAATAATATTGCATCCTATTTACATCGGAGCGTAAAAAATGAGCTCATTGATTTAATCAGGAGGCAAGTACTTTATAAAAAATACCAACAACAGCTTTGTGAAGTTCAACAAGGTGTGGAGCCCAGCGTACTGCAAAATACAGAATTGAGCTTACGTGTAGGCAGAGAAGCCATTTTATCAGCAGCGATTAATCATCTATCTCCCCAACAACGTAGGGTTTACACCCTTAGTAAAGAAAGAGGTTGGTCATACGCTAAAATTGCCCAGGAAATGGAAGTATCCATGCCTACGGTAAAGTGGCATGCGGCAGCGGCATTTCAAGCGCTAAGCCGTTTTTTGAAAAACCATGAAAGTGAACTTTTTTTATTTATTTTCTTTTTTTCCCTCTTTTTTTAAAAAAAAGTCATAATTGCACCTATCCTTTTTTAACAACCATTCGTCTATTTAAATGACATCTGTCGTTAATAACGAAATATTTTTAAAATTGATGGGGGCCGAAGAAATTCATTTATTAATTGAATTAGTTATTCGCTATAACCAAGGGGCACCTTTAAGTGCAGCAGAATTGGAATTGCTGGAACTTGGCCTGCAGGAACCTTTGTGTCTGGAAGCCCTTGATAAGCAAATGGATTTGGAGTTATCTGCCTTAGAAAAGGAGGATATTGACATTGAAAGCCTTTCAGATGCCTTTAAGGAGGAAGCCTTACAACGCTTTTTACAGAAATTGAACGCCTTACATAAATCTCGTGGTCTGGTAAGACCAGCTAACAATTCGCAGACGTCGTTGACAAGCAGTGAGTTGAATGATCCTAACGAGCAAAATAATTTGGACCAACAGGCAGGTGAGATGGGATCGCAAGATTCAAATACAGGAAAAAAGAAGGACCACAAATTATCGGTTCATTTCTCCTTTGCCTTTTGGCAAAAGCATGGTCTCAGTGCAGCAGTTATTGCCCTATTAATTGGCTTGGGTAGTTTTGTAATCATTCAGCTCAAAAAAACAAGATGCCTTCCAATACGGCTGATACTCTGCCCACTTACCATAGAATCACACCGATTGTTCCCGGTTCCTCTGGTGCTATCCTTACACTAAGTAGTGGGGCAAAAGTCGCTTTAGGTAATGGGCATAAGAATCATTTGCATATAGGAGGGCTTTCAATTTTACAAAATAAAGATGCTGCTAAATTTACAAATGTGAGTACTGCCGGCGCCCAGGTACTTTATAATACGTTAAACACACCTAGGGGCCGACAATTTCAGATAGAATTGCCTGACGGAACCAAAGTTTGGCTCAATGCTTCTAGTAGCCTACGCTTTCCCACCGTCTTTGATAAAGACAACCGGACTGTAGAATTAAGCGGAGAAGCTTATTTTGAGGTAAAGCATAATGAGCAACATCCCTTTCAGGTAAAGGTCAAAGATCAATTGATAGAAGATATAGGAACGAAATTTAATGTTAAGGCTTATAGTGATGAATCGGTAACCAAAACTGCGCTGGTGGAAGGTTCCGTAAATATTTCGAGTGGAATAAAAATGATAAAGCTGGTTCCGGGACAATTAGCTAAAACAAGTCATGGAGAAATGTCCGTCTATAAGGCGGATTTAAATCAGATATTGGCCTGGAAATCTGGATTTTTTGCCTTTCACAACGCGAATGTCAAAGAAATTATGCGACAGCTTTCAAGGTGGTACGATGTTGATATCGCCTTTAGTGGCTCCTTTTTAAATAAACAGGGTGAAACTGATTTAGAAAGGTTTACTGGGCGTATAGATCGGAACCTTGACTTGCAAGAATTACTAGATGGCCTGCAGTTTACAAAAATGCATTTTAAAATTGATAAAAATAAAAGAACAATAATAATCGAAAACTAAACAAGCTATGAAAAAAACATAAAAATGAAAAAGACAAAAAAGCCGGAGGTGCTGCGAACACAATCCGGCCATAAAGTCTAAAATTAACCATTCTGTGTGTGAAAACCGAATTTTTAACTTCAAACTCTTACAAAAGTATGGAAAAAAATACTGTCCACCATCTGATAGTACAACGGAAGGTGGTTCATTCCCGTCAAATTTTACTCGTCATGCGACTGACTATTATTATGTTATTGTTTGCGCTGACTCAGGTGCAGGCCAAAGGTTATGCACAGGAAGTGACCCTGCATGCATCCTCTATTAGTTTAAAACAAACTTTCTTAAATATAGAGCAACAAACTGGATATAGCTTTTTTTATAAAAATGCTGATATTCAAGGAAAAGAATTGTCCTCACTGAACTTGACCAAACAACCGTTAAAAGCCGCCCTTACACAAATACTTAGTCAGCAGGGATTAGCTTTTGTTATTAAGAAGAAAACGATTTTTGTCCGCCGGGAGTTCAAGCGTCCATCTCAAAATGAAGTTGTTACGCCGGAAGTGCCACAGCAAACAACTTTAAAAGGGCATGTAACGGATAGAGCTGGCGTCGCGTTAAATGGCGTTGCTATCCTGGTAAAAGGAACCGGGAAAGGCGCAATTACGGACGGGGCAGGTAATTTTCCATACAGCTGCAAAACCCCAAAACGGCAGTTTTAGTCGTTAGTTTTATAGGGTACGTAACCAGGGAGATTTCTGTTGGTGATCAAACGGAAATTACGATCCAGTTGACTGAACAACCCCATCAGATGAATGATATCGTCGTCACCGCCCTGGGGATTAAAAGCCAGGAAAAGGCACTTGGATATGCCGTTCAGAAAGTAGGCGGTGATGAGGTTCAGACGGTAAAAGGGGTGGATATCGGGACATCACTGACCGGCCATGTTGCAGGGTTAGTTGTTCGCAACTCCACGGAGTTCAATCAGACGCCCAATATTCAATTAAGAGGAGAGAGCCCTCTTTTGGTAATTGATGGGGTGCCTTATGGAAATGTGTCTCTTAGGGATATCCCAGCTGATGATATTGCAGAAATGAGTGTGTTAAAAGGGTCCACTGCTGCTGCCTTATACGGTTCCAGAGGGTCTAACGGCGCGATTATGATCACCACTAAAAAAGGTACAAAAAATGGCGGCTTATCAGTAACGATCAACAGCAATACAATGTTTAATTTGGGTTACCTTGCCATCCCTAAAGTGCAGACATCTTATGCCCATGGCCAAAATGGCAAGATATCCACAGATTATGTGTGGGGGCCAAAACTGGATATTGGTGATTCTGCCATCCAGTGGAATCCAAAGACTAAACAGGAAGAAATGATGCCACTTGTATCAAGTGGAAAAAATAACCTGCAGAATTTTATGCAGACAGGTATAGTCACCAGTAATAATATCAGTGTTACCAAAAGCGGAGAAAATGGCTATTTTAGAGCCGGACTTAACCATGTTTATAACAAGGGACAGTTTCCTAATGAGAATTTGAATATCATTAATTATACGATGAGCGGCCAGATCAAAATGGGCGACAAATTTGATTTAGAAGGACATATGGGATATACCCGTCAGACCGCTCCGCAGATTTGGGGAAGGGGCTATAATGCGCAAGGCTATTTATACCAGATACTCGTCTGGACGGGTCCTGATTACGATATAAGAGATTACAAGGATTATTGGGTTACACCAAATGTTAAGCAGAATTGGTTGTATAAGGCCTGGTATGATAATCCATATTTGATTGCCAATGAAAAGCTCGATGGACTGGAGCAAAATAAGCTCAATGCAAGTCTGGTGGCCAACTATCATTTTACCAAGGACCTTAAATTGATGCTTCGTAATGGGTATGATTATTACAGCAACGAAGAAACCGTACGTAATCCGGCAGGGATTAATTCCACCAGAGGGGGTTCCAGTGGCGGATCGTTTTCCTGGAGTTGGAATGGCAAAGGGATGTATGGCATGAATGAAATGTGGGGATATAGTCTCAACAGTGATCTGATCCTGACCTACAATAAGAAATTCGGCGATTTTGGACTGGACGCCTTGGGTGGTGGTAGTATCTATTATTATAAGGATAGAGAATTTGGCGCTAAAACGGCCAATGGACTGCAGGAACCGGGTTGGTACTCATTGGCCAACGCTATTCCTTCTACTGCAGTCGGGGTAAACTCCATTACCAATTACTATGGAACCTGGAAAAAACAGGTGAATAGTTTGTATGGGAAAGCCTCTGTAAACTGGAAAAGTGCTGCTTTTGTTGATTTGACTGCCAGAGAGGACTGGAGCTCCACACAACCCGCTTCAGAACGATCCTATTTTTATCCTTCGGTTTCCTCCAGCCTTATTCTTTCAGAATTTTTTCATCTGCCAAGGGTGGTAAATATGTGGAAACTCCGGGGATCCTGGGCGGTAGATAAGGACATGGCAGGCGTTTATGCGACCAACCGTTTATATGGAATTGGTTCTTCTTGGGGGTTGACCAGTTCCAGCTATCCCAACTCTTTGCTTCCTTCAGATTTATTGCCCTCCTCTACCAGAACCTGGGAGTTTGGGACGGCAGCCTATTTGTTGAATAACAGACTGCACTTTGATGTTGCCTATTATAGCAAACTGTATTATAATAGACAACAATCAGTAGATATTTCACAGGCCTCTGGTTTTGAGACAACGCTGGTCAATACCGATGAGACAGTTGCACGCCGTGGATTGGAAATCACGGTAGATGGGTCAATTATCAAACATCAGAATTTTGAATGGCATTCAACCTTAAACTACTCTAAACAGCATAGATATTATGTACAACTGGATCCTGTTTATTCCTCCGATAACCTTTGGACAAAAAAAGGTGCCAGGGTGGATAGCTACCTAATCTATGACTGGTTAAGGGATCCAAAGGGCAATATCATTCACGAATCTGGATTTCCAGTAGAGAGTGATTATCAGTCTAAAATTGGCTATGGTGACCCTGATTTCTCCTTTGGATGGATCAATGATTTCCAAATAGGGCGCATTTCTATCGGATTGAATATTGATGGCCGTATTGGAGGTATCATGTATGATGATATCTGGGATGATATGTTTGAAACAGGGGCCAGTCCTGAGACCGATACCAAATGGCGTTATGACCAGGTGGTTAACGGAAAGAACAACTACGTGGGACAAGGCGTGAAAATCGTATCCGGCGAAGTGAGTTATGATAAATATGGTCGAATTACCAGTGATACCAGAAAATACGCTAAAAATGACGTAGAAGTAGGTTATCAGGACTATGAGCAATCCCTCTCAGGTGGTGGTAATCATGGTTATTTCGATGAGACCTTTGTTAAAGTAAGAGAACTCTCTATAGGATTTAAAGTCCCTACAGAAAAATGGTTTGGGAAGAAAACCGGCATTAAAAATGCTTCCTTATCCCTTACTGCACAAAACCTGTTTTTATTCACCGGGTTCAAGTACTCCGATCCTGATAATGACGGAGAAGATTTGAACGCCCCATCACAGCGCATGATTGGTGTGAATATCCGTATAGGATTCTAATCCACCATTGCCTGATTGATTATTAAACAAAGTAAAAACACAAGATGAAAACAATATTTAAATACATATCAGAAACGATATTTATATTTTTGGCCGCCGGATTACTGCTGGGTAGCTGTACCAAAAATTTTGATGAAATCAACACCAATCCGGACAAGTCAACCAGTACCAGTGCTGCTGCGCTGGCAACCAGTATGATTGCCTCTATCACGTCCTCTGACATAAGTGGGACTAAGACTTTTATGCAGCCATTTATGATGGATAAATCTATACTTTGGACCGAACAGCAGGAAGGTTCGCAATACAATAAGATTGGGAGAACAGATTTTGACAGACTGGAAGTTTTAAGAAACGTGCCGGTCATGCTGGACTATGCCGCGGATCTGACGGATGGTACACAACCCTCATATGAAGCATTGGGGCATTTTATCCGTGCCTGGGAGTTTTTTTATACGACAATGACTGTTGGAGATATTCCTTATAGCGAGGCCATTAAAGGAGAGTCAGATGGCGTCATTAAGCCGAAATATGATAGTCAGAAGGAGGTCTTTGCCGGCATTTTAAATGAGCTGGACAGTGCGAACATGTTATTTGGGAAAGGCGCTAATTTTGAAGGGGATTTTATTTACGATGGAGATGTTAGTAAGTGGCAGAAACTCACCAATAGTTTTGAACTTTATGTACTGATACAACTCTATAAACATACAGATGATCCGGATTTAAAAGTAAAGGAACGTTTTAAAACAATAGCTACTACCAGAAATCTGATGAGTTCAATTAATGATAACTTTGCAGTGACTTATCAGAATGCAGGTGGACTTTGCTATCCCTGGTCCAATACGCCGGTGCAGGTGAACTCCTTTGTGATTTATCCGGTCATTGGCAGAAATCTGATTGAACCACTGAAAACAACAAAGGATCGGCGTCTTTTTTATTTTGCAGAACCAGCTGCGGCCAAGATAGCAGGCGGGCTGGGCGCAGATGACTATAATGCTTATGTGGGAGTAGAGGCCTCTGATCCAATCAATCAGGTGAAACTTGCACATGATAATGACCTTTTTTGTGATGTCAATAATCGTTACGTGGATCTCTTTAATGCAGAGCCTGTAGGCCTGTTTAATTACTGGCAATTACAATTTGTGCTTGCAGAAGGAGCCGTCAGGGGCTGGTTACCTGCTTCAGATGCCGAAACATATTTTGAAAATGGGATTCGGGCCAACATGAACTTCCTTAAAGCAAATACAGGTGATAAGTATACGCATGGTATGCCAATAACAGATGAATATATCACTAGTTTTTTGCCAACCGTTAAATTGACAGGAACGACTGAACAGCAAATTGAACAGATTATAACCCAGGAATATATCGCTGGTTTTATGCAAGATGCGAATAACAATGGCTGGTTTGAAAACCGGCGTACCGGTTATCCAGTATTTAAACTCAATACGGCTACCAATCAAAATCAGCCAAATACAGGGTTCCCTAAAAGATGGCTGTATCCACAAAATGAACTGGACCATAATGCAGAGAATGTGGCGGCAGCCATTCAGAGTCAGTTTGGTGGCAACGATAATGTAAATAACCTGATGTGGATTTTAAAATAAACTGGCCAGAAGCGCCTTGTTAAAATTGCAGGCAAATTAATGGATAGAATGTATATTGAACGCCTTGTGAAAGCAAGGCGTTTTCTTTAAACATGGCATTTGAATAAAATATTAAAACAAACATGGATACAAGAAGAGAGTTTTTAAAAAAGGCAGGAATGCTGGGGGCGCCATTGGTGTATGGTCGGCACTTCCGGCTTCTATCAAAAGAGCCTTAGAAATAGATCCTGAAAAAGGAAGCACCTTTATGGATGCAGAACATATTGTGTTGCTCATGCAAGAAAATCGTTCTTTTGATCATCTGCTGGGCTCATTGCAGGGCGTTAGGGGTTATAATGATCCCAGAGTGGTCACTACACCTATTGGCAATAAAGTCTGGATGCAAACGGATGAAAAGGGGCAGACCTATGCACCTTTTAGATTGGATATTAAAAAGACAAGATCCACCTGGACGGGCAATTTGCCGCATTCCTGGACCAATCAAACAGATGCCCGCAATAATGGAGGTTTTGATAAATGGCTGATTGCTAAAAGATCGGGAATTAAACAATATCGCAATCTCCCCTTGACCCTTGGGCATTACACCAGAGAGGATATCCCTTTTTATTATGCACTAGCTGATGCCTTTACAGTGTGCGATCAGCATTTTTGTTCCTCCCTTACCGGCACTACGCCCAATCGTTTATTTTTCTTTACCGGCAAATTAAGAGGTGGGAAAAATAATCAGGCCAATGTGGATAATGAAAATGTAGACTACGCAAATGAAGCAGATTGGCAGACTTTCCCTGAAAGATTGGAAGAGGCCGGCATTTCCTGGAAAGTTTACCAAAATGATGTCAGTCTGGATAATGGCATGAATGGGACAGCGGATTTCTGGCTCGGTAACTTTACAGATAACCCACTGGAATGGTTTAAACAGCATGGTATCCGCTATAGCCCCGGTCATTATAACAAAGTATTGCAGGATCTAAAGACTTTGCCTGGTGAAATTGAAAAGGCGAAGGAAAAGTCAAATCAGTTATCAGGGCCTGAATTACAAAAAATGGAAAGGAAGATAGCCCAGATGGAAAGAAGTCTATCCTATGCCAAAGTGGCCGTGGAAAAATACAGCCCAGAAGCATTTAAAAAACTACCCCAAAAGCTTCAAAACCTGCATAATAAAGCCTTTACCATAAATGCTGGTGATCCCTGCTATCACCAGGTGGATACCATCCGATATACAGATAATGAAAGCGGCAAATCTAAACAAATGAAGGCACCTAAGGGAGACGTTTTTTACCAGTTCAGAAAAGATGTGCGCTCCGGGGACTTACCGGCTGTTTCCTGGCTGGTTGCCCCACAGGCATTTTCTGATCATCCCAGCTCACCCTGGTATGGCGCCTGGTATGTATCTGAGGCGATGGATATTCTAACCAGTAACCCAGAAATCTGGAAAAAGACGATTTTTATTCTGACCTATGATGAAAATGACGGGTATTATGACCATGTTCCACCTTTTGTAGCCCCCAATCCCAAAGATAAGACCACCGGCTTGGCCTCAGAAGGACTTGATATCGAAAATGAATTCGTTAGCCTGGAAGAGGATATATTAAGAGTAGGAGAGCGGCGTAAAACTTATGCCAGGCAGAGCCCCGTGGGCTTGGGGTATCGGGTGCCTCTTATGATTGCTTCACCCTGGACAAGAGGTGGTTGGGTGAACTCTCAGATTTTTGATCATACCTCTGTTTTGCAATTAATAGAATCCTGGCTATCCAAAAAGACGGGCAGAGAAATCAAGGAAGAAAATATCGGCAGCTGGCGCAGGGCTATGTGTGGCAATTTGCACTCCGTATTTCGGCCCTTTAACCGCAAAGAGAGTAAACTGCCCTTTATAGAAAGAGATGCGTTTTTAGGGAGTATTCAGCAGGCAAAGGACAAAGAGGTCCCGGACGGGTTTCACCTGATGGGAGATCAGGATATAGTAAAACTAAATCAGGAACCGCAAAGTTCACCCTACCAGCCCAAACAGGAACCTGGGATTCGTAACGCCTGTCCACTTCCCTATGAGTTGTACGCTGACCTTCATTTTAATAGAGAAGAAGGAGCCTTGATTTTAAAGATGCAGGCAGCAGACAGGCTGTTCGGTGATCAATCGGCCGGATCACCATTTGCAGCTTACTGCCAAGGAAGCCCCGAAGATTTTAAAGTACGTAATTATTCTGTAAAAGCGGCCGATCGGTTAACGGATAACTGGTCCTTGGACAACTGGCAAGGGGATCATTTTAATCTCCAGTTACATGGGCCTAACGGCTTTTTAAGGGTCTGGAAAGCAGAAAAAACAAAAGCAGCTTATCTGCCAGAAATCAGTATTGTTTACCTAAATGATGCAAAACCGGGGAAGGGCTTTGATATCAGTATTAAAAATCCAACCGAAGAAACCCTGCATTTGACATTGAAAGACAATAGTTATGGGAATCCAAGCAGACCGTTAACGCTGCTGGCAAAAGATCATGCTGTTATCCACTGGCCCGTTAAAAAGAGCTATGGTTGGTATGATTTCTCCATTCACGATCCCAAATCCGGCATCATTTGTCAGTATGCAGGCAGGGTGGAAGATGGAAAAGCCAGCAAGACAGATCCCTTAATGGGGCAGGCCCTGTAATAATTAGATCAGAAAAGGGGCCAGATTAAACTAAATAAGAAAGTGCGCCAGAAATCCTGAGTTAAGATTTTGGCGCACTTTAATTTAAAGATTATTAGTACAATGGGAAAAAGGGAAGAAGAAAAAGGAAAAAGGAAAAAGAGGAAAGACTATCCGTGAATATGTTCCTTTTTGCCATATGACTGAATCAGAACAGATTCAAACTCAAGCCACTGCTGCCATCTTTTGTCAACATCTATGTCTACGGTATATTTACGGGCAAAATTTAGAAATAAGGTATAATGCCCCGCCTCAGAAACCATCAGGTCATAATAGAACTTTGCTAATTGCGGGTCTTTAATGTTTGTGGAAAGTAATTTAAACCTTTCACAGCTCCTGGCCTCAATCATGGCAGAAAATAAGAGGCGTTCAATAAAAGAAGCATTGCGACTGCCATCTTTTTTACAAAATTTCATCAACTGGCCCACATAATCATCCTTTCTCTCTCTGCCGAGTGTATACCCTCTTTCCCAGATCAGTTGGGTGACCATCTGGAAGTGTTGTAGCTCTTCCATGGCAACCTCCGTTAATGCCTTCACCAGGTCAGGATATTCTGAGTTATTGGCAATCAAAGAAATAGCATTGGTTGCCGCCTTTTGTTCGCACCAGGCGTGGTCCGTTAATATCTCGGAAAGATTGCCTTCTGCAATATTGGCCCATCTGGGATCGGTGGTTAATTTGAGTCCTAACATCGGTTTGTTAAATAATTTGCTGCTGAGAAATGATCATTACAGCCTGCAAAATAATAAATTTTGGGTTGCGGTTAGCACATTAAGAAGCAGGGCTTTAAATCTGGCATTTGCTTAAAAACAATGACGGGTGCTATAAAGCACCCGTCATTGTTTTTAAGCAAATGAACACGACCTTGCCAGCAATGAGCTGGTTCACAAAAAAGCCTTATTGATTATTACAACCGGTAAGGCGATTGTTGCTTTTAAGCCTTTACGACCTTCAGTTTGCGCATTCTCTGATTTTCGCTAACGACAAACAGACCTATAAAAATAGGAATCAATAAGTGAAAATAACCTCCCAAGCCCAAAAGAAGATATCCTACGATCCATAGGATGACCAACATTGTTCCTGTGTTATATAATTTTTTGTACATGAATTTATTTTTTTAAGAAAGGATAAATGGTGATGCCTGCAATCTACTTCTTGCTTATGATGCCTTGATTTGCGTTCAAGTGGAGTAAAGAGAACACGAAGCTAGACTAATGCAGGGGATACGAAACGTTAATTGTGCTTTTGTGTACTATAAAAGCCTCTTATAAGCGCAATTTCAGTTAAATAGTAAGATATGAATCGTTCAACTTAGCTTTGGGCTATTGCGCAGGATGGTTTACTTAGAGAATTCCCAGGTAAAATTGTATTTTTACCTCTGGGTGCCTTAAATTGCGTTAGCTTTTACATTAAACATTCTCTCACCCCCATACCATACCATAGCAATGCATATATCCATTCCCGGAAAATACAATTACTCCAAGCTACTGGCAGCGGGCTGTCTATCCATATTGATGATTGCAGCTGGCTGCAACAACCAAAATAGTCAAACAGCTGATTCCCAGCAAAAAGATGCTAAACAAGTACCACCTCATAAGAAAGGAGAGCGGCAGTGTTATAATTTGATGGAAAGGGGAGATACGATTGTCATTTCTATTAACTGGCTGGATTCCAGCAAATTTACTGGATCAATGCGCTACCAACTGCATGAAAAAGATCGAAATATCGGCACCTTGGAGGGCGTCCTAAAGGATTCAATACTCCTGGCTGATTATCAATTTAGTGCAGAAGGAATGACTAGCAGAAGGGAAGTGGCATTTAAACCAATTGCTGATTATCTGGTGGAAGGTTATGGGGATATTACACCGGATTCAAGTGGTTTTAAGTTTGCGGACCCTTCTTCTTTAAAATATGACCTAAATCTAAAAATACATAAGGTAAACTGCTTATAATCAAGCAGGTATAAGTATTATGGATTGTTTTTTTGATTAATGTGCAGTTCATATATATAATAAGGTAGCTTTTATGTAAATTTGCACCAAGACTTAAAATACAGATATACACAGGTGTGGATATTTTCGAAGCAATATTATTTTGATAAAATTTTGAATTGTTTGAATAATATACCTACCTTTGCAATCCGTAAAAAAAATATTAAGTATTTAGAATGCCTACAATACAACAATTAGTAAGAAAAGGCCGCGAGACAATCAAAGCCAAGAGTAAATCCAGAGCATTAGACGCTTGTCCTCAACGTCGTGGTGTTTGTACACGTGTTTACACCACTACACCTAAAAAGCCGAACTCTGCCCTGCGTAAAGTAGCTAAGGTTCGTCTGACCAATAAAATTGAGGTAATCGCCTATATTCCGGGTGAAGGCCATAACCTGCAGGAGCACTCCATCGTTCTGATTCGTGGTGGAAGGGTAAAAGATCTGCCAGGTGTACGTTATCATATCGTACGCGGTAGTCTGGATACAGCTGGTGTTAAAGGCCGTAAACAGAGCCGTTCTAAATACGGTGCCAAGAAGGAAAAGGTTAAAAAATAATTGAATAACAGCAGATTTTAGATAAATAATGAGAAAATCCCAAGCCAAAAAGCTCCCATTAGCGCCCGACGCTCGTTTTAATGACAAAATGGTTACCCGTTTTGTAAACAACTTAATGTGGAGCGGTAAAAAGAGTACGGCTATCAAAATTTTTTACGATGCTGTAGATAAGGTTTCCAAAACCACTAACGAAGATGGTTATGAAATCTGGAAAAAAGCTTTAGCAAATGTTACCCCATCTGTTGAAGTTCGCAGCCGCAGAATCGGAGGTTCAACCTTCCAGATTCCAATCGAAGTTCGTCCTGATCGTAAAATTTCCCTGAGCATTAAATGGTTAATCCGTTTCAGCCGGGAAAGAAATGGTAAAACCATGGCGGATAAACTGGCCAATGAAATTATTTCTGCCAGTAAGGGTGAAGGTGCTGCTTTCAAAAAGAAAGAAGATACACACCGTATGGCTGACGCAAATAAAGCGTTCTCTCACTTCAGAATCTAATCGGATTCAAAAGTTGACTGAGATTGAACACGGAGTGACTGGATTATAGGATTATAATGAATCAGTTGGTTCTTTAAAATCAATAAGAATCGTGAATCCTTACAGAATTTCAAGACTTCGAATAATTTCAGGTAGTGATTTGTCCAATGAAAGCCTGTCCGATACCTAATATCAGATAGACATAAATAGTCATAGCAAATTAGATTTTAGAGATTAATAATAATATAAATAAGGCCCTCCAATTGGAGGGCCTTATTCATTGTTGAAAATCATTGTTGAAAGTCATTGTTCAAAGTCATTGTTCAAAGTCATCGCCAGAAGTCAGCTTAGGATGGCTTAAATTGGGCAATACGATGATGACTTAACTCAAAGCCTGAGTTTTGCACCGCAGAATTGATTGTTGTGGAAAATTGCCCCTTGTAATACCCGGTATACATTGTAAATTTGTGCCCTAATCGTTAATCATTCTTTTGGCAGCTTATCTCTATAAAAACTGCCGCAAATCAAATCATATGCAAAAAAAAATTCAGTCTGCACTGATTTCCGTTTTCTACAAAGACGGACTGGCTCCGCTTGTTCAGCAGCTGCATGAACAAAATGTCACCATTTATTCCACAGGTGGGACACAGAAATTTATTGAACAGCAAGGTATTGCCTGCGTACCGGTAGAAAACCTGACTCATTTTCCTTCTATTTTGGGTGGCCGTGTCAAGACTTTGCATCCTTGCGTATTTGGCGGCATTCTTGCCAGAAGAGATAATGAACAGGATCTTGCGGAAATGAAGGAATTTAAAATTCCGGAAATCGACTTGGTGATCGTAGACCTGTATCCCTTTGAACAGACACTAAAACAAACTAGTGAGGAAAAGCTGATTATTGAAAAAATTGATATAGGGGGGCCTTCTATGATCCGGGCTGCAGGCAAGAATTATAAGGACTTGGTGGTCATTTCTGACAAAGCAGATTATGCCGGACTGGTTGACCTATTAAAAGCACAGCAAGGTGCCACCACTTTAGAACAGCGTCGATCTTATGCGGCCAAAGCCTTTGAAGTGGCTATGAACTACGATATTGCCATCAATAATTTCTTTAATGGTACCATCCTGCAAACGCTTAATGACAAGCAGGTAATGCGTTATGGAGAGAATCCGCATCAGCAAGGTAGCTTCTATGGTAACCTGGATGAGGTATTTGAACAGTTAAATGGCAAAGCGCTTTCTTATAACAACCTGGTGGATGTTGACGGCGCGGTACAGCTGGCCCTGGAATTTAAAGAGGAAAAAGAACCAGTATTTGCTATTTTTAAGCATACCAATGTCTGTGGAATCGCTATTCGACCCACCTTAAAACAAGCCTGGGACGCTGCACTGGCTGGCGATCCCGAGAGTGCGTTTGGCGGTGTGATCATCACTAACAAAACTGTAGATAAGGCCACCGCAGACGGGATCAGTGAGATTTTCTTTGAAGTTTTGATTGCGCCAGCATTTGAACCGGAGGCGCTGGAAATATTAAAAGCAAAAAAGAACAGGATCATTTTGCAGATTAAGCCGGATGCCCCTTTAGCTAAGACATCCTTTAAATCCATACTCAACGGCACACTCGTACAAGACATCGATAAAGGCAACTTCGACAAATGGGAAGAAGTCGGTGGGCGGGAATGCACGCAGGAGGAAAAAGAAAATCTGGCATTTGCCAATCTGGTATGCAAACACCTGAAAAGCAATGCCATTGCGCTGATTAAAAATAAACAGCTTGTGGGCAAAGGCTGCGGCCAGACCAGCAGGGTAGATGCCCTTCGTCATAGTATTGAAAAAGCGAAACAGTTTGATTTTGACCTGCATGGCGCCGTTCTGGCTTCTGATGCGTTTTTTCCTTTTGATGACTGTGTTAAATTGGCGCATGCAGAAGGTATCGAAGCGATCATTCAACCAGGAGGCTCCATTCGTGATAAAGACAGTATCGCATATTGTAAGGAAAACAATCTGGCCATGGTTCTTACCGGTCAGCGTCACTTCAGGCATTAATAATAACGACCAGTTAGCCTAAGTAACGCCGTTATTTTTTAAGCTATAAGTATATAGAAAAATCCCCTACTTTAACAAGCCCTTATTCAAGGGACTTTATTAAAGTAGGGGATTTTTGTCTTTTTACGGCTTGTTATATGGGACAAATAGGCGTTTAGTCATCTAAGAAGCCACTTCGCCTATAAATGCCCTGTTATGGTTTTACATTTTTCAACATATCCGCAGTCATTTTAGCCAGGTCAAATTCAGGTTCCCAACCCCAGTCTTTTCTGGCTTCACTATCATCAATAGAAGCAGGCCAGCTGTCTGCAATCGCCTGGCGAAAATCCGGTTGGTACTCAATGGTAAATTCAGGCAGATGCTTTTTGATTTCTGCGGCAATTTCGTTGGGAGAGAAGCTGATGGCGCCCAGGTTATAAGACCTGTGGGTTTTAATGTTTTCTAATGGGGCATCCATTAGCTCCAAAGTGGCTCTGATAGCATCCTCCATATACATCATGGGCAGATAGGTATCCTGCTTTAAAAAACTAGTGTAGGTGCCTGTTTTGAGGGCACTGTGGAAGATATCAATCGCATAATCGGTGGTACCCCCTCCTGGCGCTGCCTTGTAGCTTATGATGCCAGGATAGCGGATACTGCGTACATCCACCCCGTATTTTTCAAAATAATAATTGCACCAGGATTCGCCGGCATATTTACTGATTCCATAAACCGTTGTTGGTTCTACGATGGTTTGTTGCGGACAGTTGTCTTTTGGAGAACTGGGTCCAAATACAGCAATGCTACTGGGCCAGTAGACACGTTTTAAATGCTCCTCTTTGGCAATTTCCAGTACATTTAAAAGTGCGGTCATGTTAATATTCCAAGCCATTAAGGGCTGTTTTTCTCCTACGGCCGATAATACAGCAGCCAGATGGTAGATTTGCGTTATACCATGCTCTTTTACAATTTGGTGCATGGCCTCTTTGTTTAAGGCATCCAGCGTGGTAAATGGCCCTGTTCCTTTAATCAGCGGGCTTTCCTCCCTTAAATCGGAGGCCAATACTTGCGCACCACCAAATTTCTTTCTCAATGCTAATGTCAGCTCACCGCCAATCTGTCCACCGGCTCCAATAACCAGTATCTTTTCGGTATCTATATCCATATACGAAGGTATTTTATTTTCGAACCACAAAGAAAACAAAACTTTGACGTAAGTTCGCATATCTGAACAAAATAAAACAAACGTTTGATATGGTAAATACAACCTCATTTATGGATAAGCTGGTAAGTGGCCAGCAATATCATCCTGATCATTTCTTTTTAATTGCCGGTCCTTGCGTTGTAGAAGGAGCCTCATTACTCGATGAAGTCGCTTCCAGGGTATCGGCGGTTTGCAAGCGACTGGAAATCCCCTATATTTTTAAAGCCAGCTATAGGAAGGCTAATCGCACCAGCGCAAGCTCTTTTACAGGTATAGGAGATATAGAGGCGCTGACAATGCTTAAAGCAGTATCTGAAAAGTATAAACTACCGACCGTATCTGATATCCATTCAGCGCCCGAAGCCGCTATGGCAGCTGGGTATGTGGATATGTTGCAGATTCCAGCCTTTCTTTGCCGGCAGACGGAACTTTTAGAGGCAGCTGCGAAGACAGGCAAGGTCGTAAATGTTAAAAAAGGCCAGTTTCTAAGCGGCGCTTCCATGAAATTCGCTGTAGAAAAAATTAAAGCGGCGGGCAATGACCAGGTGTTGCTGACAGAAAGAGGTACGACTTTTGGTTATCAGGATCTGGTAGTAGACTATCGTAACATCCCAGTGATGCAGCAAACTGGCGTACCAGTCGTTATGGACTGCACACATAGCTTACAACAACCCAATCAGACTACAGGTGTTACCGGCGGTAATCCGCAGATGATAGAAACCATTGCAAAGGCAGCCATTGCCGCTGGTGCCAATGGCTTATTTATTGAAACCCATCCCAACCCTGCAGTGGCTAAAAGTGATGGTGCCAATATGCTGCAGCTGGACTTATTGGAGCCTTTGCTGGAAAAACTGCTCAGAATCAGAAAAGCAATACTGTAGCATCCCTCAGCTATTGAATACGCATAAAAAAATCGCAGCCAGGAATGATATTTTCCCCGACTGCGATTTTTTTATTGCTAAATAGCGATTTATCGCATTAACTTATGCTTATTTTACTTCCTCGAACTCTGCGTCTGTCACATCATCGCCACCTGTTTGCTGACCTTGATCGGCACCTGCAGCACCCTGAGCAGCGTCAGCTCCCGGAGCTGCACCCGCTTCTTGTTGGGATTTGTAGATATCTTCACTAGCTGCGGTCCAGGCGGTATTCAGTCCTTCCATCGCTGTATTGATGGCGGCAATATCCTGGGTTTTATGTGCTTCTTTCAGGTTGTTCAGCGCCGTTTCAATCGGTGCTTTTTTCTCAGCAGGGATCTTTTCGCCAAACTCTTTTAATTGTTTTTCGGTCTGGAAAATAAGGCTGTCTGCTTTATTGATAGAATCTACCTTTTCACGTTCAGCTTTATCGGCTGCTTCGTTGGCTTTTGCCTCATTTTTCATTTTTTCGATCTCTTCTTTGCTCAGACCGCTACCGGCTTCAATACGGATCTTCTGTTCCTTACCGGTGCCTTTATCCTTCGCGCTGACATGCAGGATACCATTGGCATCTATATCAAAAGTTACTTCGATCTGCGGTACCCCTCTTGGAGCAGGGGGGATGCCGTCCAGGTTAAATACCCCCAGGCTCTTATTGTCCTTGGCCATGGAGCGTTCTCCTTGCAGGATATGGATCTGTACGCCAGGTTGATTGTCGCTGGCAGTGGAGAATACTTCTGTTTTTTTAGAAGGAATCGTAGTATTAGAAGGGATCATAGGCGTCATTACACTACCCATGGTTTCAATACCCAGGGTAAGCGGGGTGACATCTAAAAGTAATACATCTTTCACTTCTCCGGTTAAAACCGCCCCCTGAATAGCAGCACCTACCGCTACAACTTCATCAGGATTTACACCCTTATTGGGTTTTTTGCCAAAGAATTTTTCAACGATTTCCTGTACTTTAGGGATACGCGTAGAACCACCTACCAGGATGACTTCATCCACATCAGCTGCTGTATAACCAGCATCTTTTAAGGCTGCCTGACAAGGTTTCAGGCATCTTTCAAATAAACTGTCACTTAACTGCTCAAATTTGGCACGAGTCAGTTTTTTGACAAGGTGTTTGGGTACGCCATCCACTGCAGTGATATAAGGCAGGTTGATTTCTGTCTCAGAAGAAGAGGATAATTCGACTTTTGCTTTTTCAGCAGCTTCTTTTAAACGTTGCAAAGCCATTGGATCTTTACGAAGGTCGATTGCCTCATCATTTTTAAATTCATCGGCCAACCAGTCCATAATGACTTTGTCAAAGTCATCACCACCCAGGTGGGTATCACCATTGGTAGATTTTACCTCGAAGACACCATCACCCAGATCCAGGATAGAGATATCAAATGTACCACCACCTAAGTCAAATACGGCGATTTTGTGTTCTTTGCCACCTTTGTCCAGGCCATAAGCCAGGGCAGCAGCAGTAGGTTCGTTCACAATACGGCGAACATTCAATCCTGCAATCTCGCCGGCTTCTTTAGTTGCCTGACGTTGTGCGTCATTAAAATAAGCAGGAACAGTGATCACTGCTTCGCTTACTTCCTGACCTAAATAATCTTCGGCAGTCTTTTTCATTTTCTGCAAAATCATGGCAGAGATTTCCTGTGGGGTATATTGACGACCGTCAATATCAACCCTTACCGTATTGTTATCACCCTTGACCACCTTATAGCTGAAGTGAGAGATTTCATTAGAGACTTCATCAAACTTACGTCCCATAAAACGCTTCACACTCATAATTGTATTCTGCGGATTGGTGATTGCCTGGCGTTTTGCCGGATCACCTACTTTTCTTTCTCCGTTTTTCAAAAACGCAACAACGGATGGAGTCGTACGACGTCCTTCCTCATTGGCGATTACAACAGGTTCGTTCCCTTCCATTACGGCAACGCAACTGTTGGTTGTTCCTAGGTCAATTCCTATTATTTTGCCCATATTATATGATTTTTATTTTTTACTTTTTTGTTCTGTAACGGTATGTCAATCACCATGCCACCGCTTATATTATGCAAAAATGGCAGTCATGACAGAGACAGTTCACCAATTATGACATAAATTTTTAATATGGCAGTCGCCTTGTCAGCAAAGAGAATTTCTTTTCATCCAGATATATAACCGTTCATACTGATTTTGAAGGGTTATTGCTGAAGTTAACATTTTATTTGTCTACTAAAAACATATATTTGTAACTAATAAATTAGTTTTAATTGTTGGATTGGTTCGTTTAACGCAAAATAAGTACATGAGAAAAAGACTTCTGCTAATCGCATCAGGTTTGCTACTGCTTATGCAGGCATTCGCGCAATCACCTCAAAACATTACGGGCAAGGTAGTGGACACCTCGACCCATCAGGGCATGAAAAACGCCGCTGTTTTATTACTGGCAGCCAAAGATTCTATCATGAATCAGTTTGCCAGGACAGATAAGGATGGTGCGTTTTCCTTAAAAAATGTAGATACCGGTAACTATGTATTATTGGTCACTTATCCTGAATTTGCTGATTATGTAGAGAAATTGCACATTACAAACGAAAGTCCGGCAAAGATCGGGGCCATTACCTTGGTAGAAAAGGCGCATCTATTAGAAGATGTCATTGTGCGCCAGCAAATTGCTGCGATTCGTTTTAAAGGAGATACCACGGAATTCAATGCGGATAGTTTTCGTACACAGCCCAATGCGAATGTAGAAGACTTATTAAAACAATTGCCTGGTATTCAGGTGGATAAGGATGGTAAGATTACGGCTCAGGGCAAAACGGTAGAAAAAGTGCTGGTAGACGGCGAAGAATTCTTTGGAGATGACCCGACGCTGGTGACCAAAAACCTAAGGGCGGATATGGTGGATAAAGTCCAGTTATTTGATAAGACCAGTGATCAGGCCGCCATGACCGGAATTGATGACGGTCAAAAACAAAAAACCATTAATATTAAGCTTAAAGAAGATAAAAAGAACGGCTATTTTGGTAAATTATCTGCTGGTGTTGGTACAGACGATTTTTACAGTACACAGGGCATGTTTAATTACTTTAAAGGTAAACGTAAATTTGCCGCATACGGTACCTTTGCCAATACGGGTAAAATGGGATTGGGCTTCCAGGATCAGATGAAATATGGCGTATCCGGCAATAATGTCCAGATTATGGACGGTGGTGGTATTATGATCTCTGGTGGTAGTGGAGATGATGCATTGTCCTCCTGGAATGGCAATTATGATGGACACGGCATCCCAATTGTGAATTCAGGCGGTGTTCATTATGATACCAAATGGAATGAGGACAAGGACTTTTTGAACCTGAATTATAAAATAGGCGGCATGAGCGTCAAAGGAAATAATTCTACAGATTTACAAAGTAATTTGCCGGATGGCGTGCTATATACGCATACCAATGACGATTTTAAAAAGAGTCTGTTTCGTCAAAAACTAGACGCTGCCTATGAGCTTAAAATTGACTCCATGGCTACACTTAAAATCAATGCGGGAGGTAGTCTTTCCAATAACTCCACGCATGATAGTTATAGTACGGCTGCTGACAGGGGCATTGACAGAGACACGGTGGTCAATAGAGGAAATCGCAATATTAACAATGATGGACACGATAAAGCCTTTCAGATGAATGCCTTCTGGGCCCAGAAGTTCCATAAAAAAGGTAGGGCACTTACGGTCAATCTGAGTGAATACAATAAAAACAGTGATATCTCTGGTTACCTGTATTCTAAATATGATTATTATAAAGAAAATGAAATGACGGACTCAGAGATCACAGATCAGTTTAAGACCAGTCATTCAAAAAGTAATAATCTGGATATCAAGGCGACGTATACGGAACCGCTTAGTACAAAATCCTCTGTTGTTGTCAACTATGGCATCAATAGTGTGAACTCAAATTCTGACCTTAAAAGTTTTAATAAGGGGGATGCTGGATATACAGAGTTAGACGAAACTTATAGTAACCATTATTTATTTGATCAGTTTGCTCATGTCGGGGGCGCTGCCTATGCGTACAAGGATAATAAAATCCAGATCAGCGCCGGTACCAATTTGTCTGCAGTAAACTACACCCAGACAAATGAATATACGAGTGAAGAATTAAAAAGAGATTTCATCAATTGGAATCCTTCAGCGAGCTTCCAGTATAAATTCTCTTCCACAAGAACCATGAGGATCGGTTATTATGGCAGTACCACGCAACCCAGTATCACGCAGTTGCAGCCGGTGCAAAATAACAGCGATATCCAAAATGTCTATATCGGTAACCCAGATCTGAAACCATCGTTCAGGAGTTCCATTAATGCCAGTTATTTTAGTTCTAAAGTACTCAATCAGCGCTATATGGGCTTCTATGGTAATTATTCCATTGTGAGCAATCCGATCGTGTCCAATGTGACCACCGATCTGGATTCAGGAAAGAGTGTATACCAGTATCAGAATCTGAACCAAAGCACCACTAACTATAATGGTAGTATTTTCTATAGTCGAAAACTAAAATTCTGGGATATGAATCTGTCCTCCGATTTAAATATCAGTGGAAATAAATATGTCAACTATACCAATTCAGAAATGAACGTGACAAAGTCTAATAATTACTCAGCCGGACTTCGTTTAAGTAAGTACAAAGAAAAAGTATTGGATTGTTCCATCCGGTTAAGAGGCGGATACAACTCAAATTCCTCCACTTTGCAAAGTCAGATTGACAACAATTATTGGTCTTATACCATAAGCCCGGATCTGGACTTTTTCCTGCCTGCCAAATTCCAGATACATACCGACCTGAATTATGACTATCAGGGGGCAACCCAAAGCTTTGATGCGCGCAAACAAACGATCTGGAATGCCTGGTTGGGTAAGAAATTCTTAAAAGATGAGAGCCTGCTTTTAAAATTTGAGGCGAACGATCTTTTAGATCAGAACAAAGGATTCACCAGAAACGCTTACAATAACAATATTTCCCAAACCTATTACACCACCATCCATCGGTATTTTATGCTGTCCCTAACCTGGGATTTCAATAAAATGGGGGCCGGTAAAAAGGCAGAGGGCGCTGGTAGTGTGGTTAAATAATGATAAAGAGCGGAACCTTTAATGTTTAAAGCGTAAATAGAAAACAATGAAAAAGTATTTTATATATAATTTAATGGCAATAGTACTGGTAGTCCTATTATCCAGTCAGGCCATCAGTCAGAATGCCTTATTCTTAAATCAGGGCAATATCACTTTTGAAAAGACCACCAATGTGCTGGCCATAATGAAGGAGAATATGGGGGATGATAATGTCTGGGGAGCCAAAATGGTGGAAGCTTACGAAAAAAGCAGCCAGCCACATAGCGCTGTCCTTACTTTTAATCTGGCTTTTAATGGGAATAAAACCTTGTATACACCCGTAGAAACAGACGCTCCAAAGATTCCAATGATGGAGTTTTTGTTATCTGCAGCCGGTAATAATCAGATATATACCAATTTGGACAGTGCAAAATCGGTGGCTTATAAAAATATTTACGACGAGAGTTTTCTAATTGCAGATACACTTAGAAAGATTCGGTGGAAGATCACAGATGAAACCAGAAATATTGCCGGATTTCAGTGTAGAAGGGCTAATGCCATTGTAATGGACTCCATTTATGTGGTCGCTTTTTATACGGATATGATCCCCACCAGCGGAGGTCCGGAGTCTTTTACCGGTCTGCCTGGAATGATTTTGGGGCTGGCCCTTCCGCATAAGCATATGACCTGGTTTGCCACCAAGGTTTCTGTTAGCCCGGCAGTAGATCCAACGAACCTTGTAGCACCCAAGGGTAAAAGGAAAACGGAGACTATGACACGTAAGGCATTATATGAAAAGCTACATGGCCGTTTAAATGATTGGGGTAAAAACGGGCAGATGATTATCCAAAACGCCATGTTATAATAAAAAATAAAGAAAAGGAAACCCTGACTGCCCAAAGAGGGCAGTCAGGGGCTTAAATAAACAGAAAAATTAGTAGCACACAACCTTCATAATAAAAAATCAATATGAACACCTATATCCGAATACCGGACATGTGCACAAAGCACAAGTAATAAAGGGCCGTAACCTGCTGTTATTGCGAATCTGAGAAACTTGGCTTAAACCTGAATACCTAAAAAATAGCCCGCTGTCAGTCTTCTTTGACGGCGGGCTTCACTTTTTTATCATTAATTGCTCTGTGTAAAAAACTTTACACTAATGGTTATTTCAGGACAAAATTATCAGAGATATAACTGCCTTTTTTGATGACCACTATGCCGTCTTTAACAGTATAGAGCTCATGATCCTGATCTGGCAGTTCTGGTCCGCCAATAATGGTTACATTATTGCCAATATGGACGTTTTTGTCTACAATCGCATTTTCGATATGACAGTTTTCACCTATACCGGTTGGGGGCAGGCCAGATTCCTTTTGCGCATTGATCTGTGCCAGCGTGTCATAATAATCATTACCCATAATATAACATTTTTTCAATTCGGTCCCAAATCCGATACGGGAGCGGATGCCTACGATACACTGCTCAATGCTTTTACACAGGATAATACTGCCTTCTGCTATAACAGAGGATTTTACGCAACCAGAATTTAGTTTAGCCGCCGGAAGCATGCGCGGGCGGGTGTAAATCGCCATAGCGGCATCATAAAGGTTGATGGAGGGGATATCCTCGGTCAGATCCAGATTGGCTTCAAAGAAGGAGTGAATATTACCTATATCTGTCCAGTAGCCATCATATTGGTAGCTTCTGACCCTGTAATTGCCAATGGCTGCCGGTATAATTTCTTTCCCGAAGTCTTTGGCGCTTGGGTGCACATTAAGTAGTAAGCGGCCGATAATGCTTTTATTAAAGATATAGATGCCCATGGAAGCCATATAATCCCGGCCCTGTGCCTGCATTTGTGCACCAGTATCGCTGATCCAATCTGGCAGCAGGTCCGCAGTGGGCTTCTCAATAAAAGAAGTGATCGTTCCATCATGATCTGTTTTCATAATGCCGAACCCGCCGCTGTCCTTGGCATTGACAGGAATGGTGGCGATAGAGATTTCTGCGTGGTTTTCAATATGCTTTTCGATCATATCTTTGAAGTCAATCTGATAAAGCTGATCTCCACTGAGCACCAGAATATATTCATAATCCTGGTTCTGCAGGTGTCTGAGTGATTGACGCACCGCATCGGCGGTGCCCTGGAACCATTCAGAACTCTCAGGCGTTTGTTCTGCCGCCAGAATATCCACAAAGCCTTTACTGAAGGCACTAAAATGATAGGTGTTTTTAATGTGTTTATTCAGGGAGGCTGAGTTAAACTGGGTCAGTACGAACATTTTATAAATACCGGAGTTCATACAGTTACTAATGGGGATATCCACCAGCCGGTATTTACCGGCTATGGGTACAGCTGGTTTAGAGCGCGTGGCTGTCAAGGGGTACAAGCGAGAACCAGCACCGCCACCTAAAATGACGGCTACGACTTTATCGGAATCAAAGCTCATATTGGTGTGTTTTAAGGGATTTAGAAAATTATAGTTAGATTGTATTCGCCTTATTTAGCGAGATTGTTTATTTTGGTCAATCAATGATTGATAGAGGTCAATATATTGCGAGACGGTCTTTTCCCAACTGTGATCGATCTGCATCATTTTAAAACGCAGCGCCTCCATTTTTTTAGGCTGTGCATACAGATCCATGGCCCTGTTCATGGTCATCAGGATATCGCCAATACTGGCCTGATCAAAACAAAGGCCGTTGCCATTGTCTCCTATATCCGTAATGGTGTCTCTCAGCCCCCCTGTTCGTCTGACTAGCGGAACCGTGCCGTATCTGAGGGCATACATCTGATTTAGTCCGCATGGTTCCACCCGGCTGGGCATTAAGAGGAAATCTGCGCCTGCATAGAGCGCATGGCTGAGTTGTTCGCTATAGCCTTTATAGAAATCATAATTTGCCGGAAAATAGCCTTTGAGGCCCTGCAGTCCGGCTTCAATTTCCGGCTCACCACTGCCAAGAACAATGACATTAGCAGCGCCATTTTGCTCTCTGAGAAAGGCCGCCAGACTATCTGGCAATAAATCAGCCGCTTTTTCCCCTACTAATCGGCCAATAAAAGTAAATAGTGGTTTATCGGGATTCAGGCCAAAATTTTCGGATACTGCTTTTTTGTTAGCCCGTTTGCCAGCTGTTACCGTTTTGGCATGATAATGATGCTCAAGTAAGCCATCTGTTTGGGGGTTCCATAGTTCGCTGTCTATTCCATTTAATATGCCGCTGCATTTGCCCTTTTCATACTCAAACAGCGCTTCCAGCCCATTGGAATGAAAGCGGAGTTCCTGCAGATAGCTAGGGCTGACGGTGGTCACCGCCCAGGCGTTTTTAATGGCGCTGGCTAGTGGGTTAATGGTTTTATTCCATTCCAGCAGGCCGGATTTCCACTCATCAAAAGCCGGTAGCCAGCTGCTGTTACGCCAGTCCAGCCAGCCCTGGTATTCAGCGTTATGCACGGTTAAGACCGTGGGGACATTCTCCAGTCTTCTAAATCCGTAACCATGTTTAAAATAAAATGGCAGTAACCCTGTGTGGTAGTCATGCAGGTGGACAATATCAGGCAAAGATTTCCAGGACTGCAGCCAGGTGGCTACTGCCGTCTGAAAGGCGATAAAACGCTGGGGATCGTCCGGATAGCCATAGACTTTTGGGCGATCCAGCAGGCCATTAATATCTACCAGATAGAGATCAAAGCCTAGAGATTGGCCTTCCTCCCTGATAATTGTAAAGTTAAAATGATAGTCTCCAAGCGAGGCCTGTCCTTTATGGACAACAGCCCACTGATGGGTATTTAAAAATGGTGTCTTATACATCGGCATGACCAGCATTGCCGTGTGTCCCAGTTTTTTCTGGTATTTGGGTAAAGCACCCGCCACATCTCCCAGTCCTCCGACCTTTGCTACTGGATAGCATTCCGCCGTTACATGCAATATCTTCATACAAGTCTGCTGCCTTATTCCCTTATTCCCAAACAGGATTATCTCCTGGCTATAATTGGATAATATCGGATATTTAATAAAATTCTTCTCAGCCTAAATATACGGTATAATTGGCGATATTTTCGGCAAAACCTGACAGGTTTTATTAAATAATTATTGGCCGGGCCGTAAGGGTTTGGAAGTACGACCGCTTAATTTACCACTTGTTTGCTGTAGTGAGCAAGACACTTGGGTTATGTGCACACGTATAGCTGAAAGGTAAATTTAAGCAAACAGGCAGGTGCGCCCTGAGGCTTATGCTGTTTAACGGATAAATTCCAGTATTTGTGTGGCGGCATTGTCCGAGGCGTTACCGCCCGCTGATAAGATTTCTTTTAGTTGCGCATAATCCTTTTTCATCCGGCTACGAACAGCAGGATCTTCCAAAATACTGGAAAGCGCCTTCTTGAGTGACGTTTCATTAAAATCATCCTGGATCAGCTCTTCCACCACCAGGCGGTCCATAATCAGATTTACCAATGAAATATATTTTACTTTAATCAGGCGTTTGGCAATCTGGTAACTGATAGGATTGCCTTTATAGCAGACCACTTCAGGGACGCCAAACAGGGCGGTCTCTAATGTGGCAGTGCCACTGGTCACAAGTGCCGCTTCTGCCCTGAGTAGCAGTGCATAAGTCTTACCATTAACTGCCATGACATTGGGGTAGGGGCTAAAAAAGGCGCATAAAAATCTGCTTCCAGCGATGGTGCCATAGCCACTACAAACTGGCAGGCCGGAAAATAGCGGGCCATAGATAGCATGACCGGCAGCTTTTTTTGCACCTCTTGGCGGCGACTGCCGGCGAGGATTGCAACGATTTTTTTATGACCGACTACTTCCATTAGCTTATCTGGCAAAGGATGGCTTTCTTTATTGGCCTCAAAAGCCTGAATAGCCCCAACAAGAGGATGGCCTACATAGGTCACTGGCCAGTTAAATTTATTTTCAAAATAGGGCTTTTCGAAAGGCAATATAACCAGCATTTTGTCGATATTTTTTTTCATGGCGGGTACCCTGCTTTCTTTCCAGGCCCATACCTGTGGAGAAATATAATAGACCACTTTGAAGCCGGCTTTTTTCGCCCACCCTGCAATTCTTAAGTTAAATCCGGGATAATCTATCAGGATCAGTACGTCAGGTTTATATTGGGTAATATCGCTCTTGCAGAGATCCAGGTTTCTGAATATGGTTTTTAGATGCGTCAGCACCTCGACAAAACCCATAAAAGCCAGATCCCTATAATGTTTGACCAGGGTGGCGCCTGTGGCAGCCATCTTGTCGCCACCCCAACAGCGGACATCCGCTGTGGGATCCAACTGTTGTAAACTACGGATTAGGTTGCTGCCATGTAAATCCCCACTGGCTTCTCCTGCAATTATATAGTATTTCAAGGTGGATGGGATTTAGTTGAATGGATGAACGGTTAAAAATAGGGTACAATATTTGGTGAATAACGTGGTGGTTACGCTAAAAGAAAGTGACGCTTAGGTAAAAAAGATTCTGATTGTCTGGTAAAACCAGTTTCGCTTATTACCACCCGGTGCGCTGTCCAGTATATGTTGCACATGCTGGTTCTCCTCCTTAAAGCCTTGGAGCCCAAAAAGACCGGCCATATTGCCGCCGCGTATAGAAAGCTCCAGTAAGCCCGCTGAGTTAAAGCAGGCCAGGTATTCATCCTTGCTAACGCTACTGTAATTTTCCGAGATCTTATTAATCTGGTTACTGGAATAATTACGGCCAAAGGTGATCGCAAATAATCGACCCTTTCTGCATGCCTCAAACTCCTCGCGGGAGATATTCACAACGACATTCTCAAACTTATCTATGAAAATAATCTGGCCATCTATCCAATCATCTCCAAAAGTAGGTCGGATGGGGTAGCGTTCTACAAACTCGGTGAATTTTTGGCCAATCTGGATAGGGTAGCGGCCTTTGGAAAGCTGCCCCGCAGCCTTTGCAAAGGCCGCAAGTATTACCATGGTTGCATGCTCATCCACCTCTGGCAGTGGTATTTTAAAAACTTCTGCCGGGACTTGCCGGGTAATCATGGTCAGAATGCCATTATCCGGACAAATTATATATTGATTATTAAAGCGCGCTATAAGAAAATGCCTGTGCGCATATTCAAAAAGATTGGTGATAATAATATGAATGGTATCTTCCGGGTAGTATTTAAAGGCATTATTACAGATATAGGCTACCTCTGCAAAATTGGTGGAGGATAGCTGGTGCGTAATATCAATGATGCTACCGGAGGTGCCGCCCGAAAGCAACTGCCCCTTAAAAGCGCCGATGATAAAATCGCTGGTTCCAATATCTGTCGATAAGGTGATAATCGCCATTTGTTTAGACTTTTCAGATCTGGTTCTTATTTGATCAGACTACCGTCTTTAAAATAAAATTTATGAATCAATTTGTCTGCCAAAGAAGGAAACAGACGATTTAGCCACACAGCTTCCTTTCCCTGACTGGTCAGTATCAATGTTCTTTTTCTCTGTTCAATTGCCTTGAAAATATGTGATGCACACTCAGAAGAAGACATCATCTTTTCTTCTTTCATCAGTGATTCTGCCTCAGGCTTTGCATTTTTATTAAGGGCCACTTTGCGGATATTGGACGCTGTAAATCCTGGGCAGGCTGTCAATACATGAACGCCGCTATCTGAGAGTTCTGTTCTGACAGATTCCAGCCAGCCATTCAGGGCAAATTTGGAAGCAGAGTAACCTGAACGGCCAGGCAAACCCCTGAAACCGGCGATGGAAGAGATACCTGCTACACTGCCCTTGTTTTCTATAATAAAAGGTAACGCGAACTTTGTACAATATACGGCCCCCCAAAAATTAATATCCATCAACTTGCGCAAGGTTTCCAGTTCCGTTTCCTCAAATAAAGCCCGCATGGAGATTCCGGCATTATTGATCAATATATCAATGGTGCCATATACCTTGATGACCTTTTGAATAAATTGATTACAATCGCTCTCTTTGCTGACATCTGCGGTATGCGTTAACAACGCTTTGCTGGGATATAGGGTCTGTAATTGGTATAGTTTGTCAAAATTACGCCCACAGGTGGCGACTTTTGCACCATCCTGCAAATAGGCATGAACCAGTGCCTTGCCTATACCTTCTGAACCGCCGGTAATGACGACTACTTTATTTTTGAATGAAGCCATAACGCTGAATATTAGAAACACAAAAATATGCACTTGTTATAAGAGCACCCGTTTTGAAGGTAAATAATTTATGGCAGATGGAGAAATAATGGACATTTACCTCAAATTGCGGTCTTTTTGGCTATAGCGGCAGACGAGTGAAACAAAAGAGGGCCACAATTAGGCAGTAATGGGTTGTTATAGAGAAGACCTGATCTGACTTAGCCACTAAAAATAAACCAGCCGTGTTATCAGAGAATTTTCGAGCTAAAAATTAACGGATAATACGGCTGGCAGGGACTATAATTTACAATCATAAGGGCTTTGCCAACGACTTGCCTTGCTTTATTTTTCTTTTATTGCGTTTGATTTTTTGCCTCGTTCTCTTCCATACGCATTTTTTTTGCATCCTGCAGGAACTCGGAGGCAAATATAAAATTGTTCAGCTTTTCATCCTTAGAATAAATAATCTCCTTATTAGAGCCTTCCCATTGCTTATGGCCTTCGTACATGTAAATGATATGATCGCCAATCTCCATTACACTGTTCATGTCATGGGTAATCACAATGGTGGTCATATTATATTCTACAGTGATTTCTTTGATCAGCTTATCGATCAGCAGGGAAGTTTGTGGATCCAGCCCCGAGTTTGGCTCGTCACAAAAAAGATATTTAGGATTCAGGACAATGGCCCTGGCAATGCCAACTCTTTTTTTCATTCCGCCACTGATCTCAGAAGGATATTTTTTATGGGCATCTTCCAGATTTACCCGCGCCAGCACCTCATCTACCCGTTTATGCTTTTCAGCATTTGTCAGTTTAGAGAACATATCTAGCGGAAACATAATGTTTTGTTCCACTGTCATTGAATCAAAGAGTGCAGATCCCTGAAAAAGCATGCCTATTTGCTGACGAAGTTCTTTGCGGTCATTTTTTTCCATCGAGACAATATCTCTGCCTTCAAAAAGAATTTCTCCCTTTTCCGGTGTAAAAAGACCGACAATACATTTAGTCAGCACCGTCTTGCCACTACCACTGGAACCAATAATCAGGTTACATTTGCCTGCATCCAGCTTCATGGATACGCCCTTGATAATGGTTTTATCGCCAAAGCTTTTTTCTACGTCTTTTAATTCAATCATACTACTATTTTCAAACAGGTGGTTACGGTTCGTCTGATAAAAGTAACCGCTTAATGATTAAAGATAATCCGGGCAGCTTAGATAACCATAATCCGCCTTAGAAATTACCGTTAAATCCCTTAAAGGTGCCAGGTAGAAATGGCCACTGTGCTAAACTGCCTGCCTTAAATTACAGTAATCTGGCCACGCAACAGATCCTCATATTCATCTCTTTTACGGATCAGTTGGGCTTTGCCGTCTATGACCATTACCTCGGCCGGTCTGAGCCTGGAATTAAAGTTACTGCTCATTTCAAAACCATAAGCACCGGCGTTATAAAAACACAGCAGGTCGCCTTCATGGGTTTCGATAATCTTGCGATCCCAGGCAAAGGTATCGGTTTCACAGATATTGCCTACTACTGTATAGATTCTTTCATCCCCTGCAGGCCGGCTGATATTTTCTACACGGTGATAGGCTTCATAGAACATAGGACGGATCAGGTGGTTAAAACCAGAATCTACGCCAATAAACACCGTGGCAGTTGTTTGCTTAATAAGATTGGCTTTAACGACAAAATAACCAGATTCACTGACCAGGAATTTGCCCGGTTCAAACCAGATCTGATGTTTTTTGCCCATTTCCTTATCGTATTTAGCGAAGGCTTCGCCCACTTTTTGTCCCAGGAGTTCAACATCCGTGGAACCATCGCCCTCTTTATATGGGACCTTAAAGCCGCTGCCCAGATCCAAAAATTCCACTTGCGGAAAGTGCCGGGCAATGTCCAACATGACATCCAATCCATTTAAAAAGATGTCAATGTCTTTGATTTCACTGCCAGTATGCAGGTGCAGCCCTTTAACGTGCAATCCTGTAGACTGTACAACACGTTCAATATGGCGCATCTGGTGAATAGAAATCCCAAATTTACTGTCCACATGGCCAGTGGAAATTTTATAGTTGCCACCAGCCATAATATGCGGGTTTAACCGAATACTGATTGGATAACTCCCGCCGTATTTATTGCCAAATCGCTCTAAAAGGAAATATTGTCAATATTGATATTTACCCCCAGGTTTTTACCTTCTTCTAGTTCTGAGAAAGCCACACTGTTTGGTGTAAACATAATTTGCTTGGGTTTAAAACCAGCAGCCAATCCCAACTTCACTTCATTGATGCTGACACAATCCAGGTTGGTGCCCAGATTTTTCATGAACTTCAGGATATTGATATTGGTCAGCGCCTTACAGGCATAGAAAAACCGGGCATTAACACCTTTGAAGGCGTTTTGCAGCCGGTTATACTGACTGGAAATTTGCTCTGCATTATAAATATAGAGCGGGGTGCCATATTGTTGGGCAATCCCTAGTAACTGCTCGTGAGAAAGTTCCATTTTTAGCTTACTTAATTTAACGAATGAACGATTTTGTTGGTTTTAAAATAAACGATGCACGAAATTAAGAAACAAACGCTTCTTTGCGCAGTTTTAGCCTAAATCTTTAGGGATAATGTTAGAGATAAAATTAGCATTTGACCATAATAGCATATAAAGTGGATTGCTGCGCGGCTAAAATGTATAAAAGCGAACCGTTGTTTGCATAAAAATTAGGCGATTTTTGGGCAATGTGACTGCTTAATACCTTAGTAATCAGCGCTGGCCTTGTTCGGTTTTTAAAGGCTTTTTATCAGGTGGGGCAAAAAACAGCGGCGGACCTTCCTTTTTTTGGAATGTCCGCCGCTGGTATTTTTAAGAGGTTTTGCGGGTTGGTCCAGAAAAGACGAACCCCTGAATATTACAAGATCACATAACCAATACCCAGCTGGATCTGCTGATTGGTCCATTTGGACTTATCGGTGACATCACTAACTCTTGTATCGGACAGTCCGATATTATAGCGACCATATACTTTAAAGCCACCCAGATTCAGCTGTGCACCTAAATCAATGGCAAAATCGCCACTTTTAAAGGCCTCTTTGCCATTGTCTACCAGGCTGTTGTCTTTATTCATCAGGATACCAAATTGTGGACCTGCTTGTATAGTCAGGATCTTGGCCGGTTTAAAGTTTAATAAAATCGGGATACTGAGATAGTTCAGATGGCCTTTAGTGCCTTGGTTTAAGACATCTCCTACATCTGAACTGCTTCTCACCTGTGTCTTTGTCTGATTAAAGAGGACTTCGGGTTGGATACCCCATTTCTCCCCAATGCCCAGATCGGCAAAGAAACCAGCATGAACACCCAGATTATAACCATCCTTAAAGGGCTGGCCGTCGATTTTGCCCAAGGTAGCGCCAGCTTTAACGCCTAAATTCAGGCTCTGAGCACTTGCCCCAGTCGCCATCAGCAATAATGCTGCTGCCAAAAATAATGTGATCTTCTTCATAAATTTTGTTTTTTAATGAAATGCCCCGCTAGAAGGCATAGAATAAAATACCGAAAAACAAATCCTATTTTGAGACAAAAGTAAGGCAATACAGTTTAATTTTCCTGCAATAAGACCAAAACAAATGGGAGAAAGCCTGCACCAAAATAATGACCTTTTTTTTACTAGTTTTTTTGATCTTTGTATCCAATCAATCAAATTTCAGTACCGTCATGGAGGCCACTTATTACATCAGAGAAACTCGTTATGGGGATTTGCCCGCTATTTTAGAAATTATGAATGAATCTATCCGCAACAGTACAGCCATCTACGAAGAGGAACCCAGAAATTTGGCCTATGTGGAACACTGGCTGGAAGCGCAAAAAAAGAGTGGTATGCCTGTTTTTAGTTGCCTGCATAATGAAGCCACGGTAGGTTATGGTACCTATGGACAGTTCCGGCCAAAATATGGGTATCGGTTTAGCGTGGAACACTCTGTTTATGTAGATGAGTTTCACCGGGGCGCTGGCATCGGACAGTTGCTTTTAACAGCCCTGATTGACAGAGCAAAAGCAGACGGGCTGCACAGGATGATCGCCGGCATAGATGCCGATAATCATGGCAGTATAAGGTTTCATGAGAAAAACGGATTTGTCAAGTCAGGCCACTTAAAAGAAGTAGGCTTTAAATTTGGCCGGTTTTAGATCTGGTTTTTTACAGTTGGATCTGAGTGCCTCCCACAGGCAACAAGGTTGAACAAGGCTGAACAAGGCAAAATGTGTTGGGATAAAAATGGCCTTGTAGCTGAGCTGGCTGCTAATCAAAAAAGTATTATTTTTTAAAATTAAGCTCACTGCCGACAGGCAATTCATAGGGCTGCTTATCCCTTTCAAAGATCAGCGCCGGCTGACTGCCTTCAAGGGTGATATGTTGGCCCATGACCTGGATCCAGCTGCCCTCCGGTAGTCCTACAACAGGGGTATCGTTCTGGGTCAAAAATTCAGCGATCCTGGTTTCTCTGGTCTCACCCATATGCTGAGGAGCTGCTCTTCCAGAAATAAAATGCGGATTGATGTTAAAACCAACCAGACCCAGTGTTGCAAAGGAAGCAGGATAGACAATAGGCATATCATTGGTCGTACCCATACTGATGCCCCCTATGTTGGCGCCGGCACTGGTACCTAGATAAGGAGCGCCCTCAAGTACCCGTTGTTTTAGGGCACTCATCAGTCCTAGCTGGTGCAGTTGCTGGACCAGCACGAAAGTATTGCCGCCGCCAGTAAAGATGGCCTCGGCATTTTTGATGGCGAGAGCCGGGTCCTTAGCCGCAGCAAGGTTATCTACTGCTATACCTAAGGTCTCAAAAAAATTGGCTGCACTGGCGGTATATTGTGCATGATCTATGCCACCAGGTCTGGCATAAGGCACAAAAAGTAAACGTTTTATTCCCGCAAAATGGTTTTCCAATACGGGTCTGAGGTATTGCAGGTAGGTTTGTCCAGAAAGGGTAGAGGTGCTGCCAAGGATTATTTTTGGGATGATGCCAGTCATGTTATTAAAGTTATTTAATTGGGCTATTTGAGCTACTACTCCGTTTGTTATTCAACAAAAATAATTTTTATTTTTTAATGCCTGCGCAATTTTACGGGGTATTTGCGAAGAAAGTCCACTGCGCATATAGACGAGGCTATGATACTTAATAAATAGGAGGCCTGAAAACTTAAAATTCATTTTTAAGTTTCCAGGCCTCCTAGGATACCATGTGTTGCTTTAGCAAACAGCAACACATGGTATGCATTTTAAATTCAATAAAAATTATTTGCTCAGAGAGTCTAAAATCGGAGCTGCTGCTGAATCAACTGCGGCTTCACTTTCTCCCAGGCTATCTCCACCTTGGCCCTGCATGGCAGCACCATAGTTTTCCATAACTCTTTTGATGGTTCCTTCCAGGTCAATTTTCCAATCACCTTTTACTTTTTTCAGTACATAGGTATTGGTTGTTTCTTTCTGACCCATTACTTCTTGTTTGAAAACAGTTTTCACGTCTACGGTAGCCGTAGTATCATTTTCCATTTTCTCATTAGAGGCGGTGATTACGGCACCATCCAAAATGGCCTTGATGGAATCAGGAGCCGGATTGGATTTAGTCATCTCTTCTCCTTGGTCCAACATTGGTTGATCTTTTGTTGTTACCAGTGTTTTACCCTTGGTAAAATCATTGTGGAGCATTGCTGTTTCAAATGATTTTGCTATCTCAGAAGGGGAAGTGGATGATTTACAAGAGTACACAGTCACTGCCAACATGCAAAGGGCGCCCAGCCAAATAGATTTTTTCATTATTTTTTACATTTTCTTATGAACCTGCAAAGATTATGCATTTTTTTCTTTTACAGCGTTTTTATGGCTGAAAAAATGCTGCTCGCCGGTTTCTACCTCATCTGCCTTATTATATGCCTTGATAATTTGTTTTACCAAACGGTGGCGGACGACATCCTCCTCGTTGAGCTCAATATGGGCAATTCCGTCAATTTGACGCAGTATGGAAACGGCTTTCCAGAGCCCACTGCGTTGATTCTTAGGTAAATCGATCTGTGTTGGATCCCCCGTGATAATAGCCTTTGCATTGGCGCCAATACGGGTAAGAAACATTTTTAACTGCAGATCATTGGCATTTTGGGATTCATCCAGAATAATAAAGGCATTATCCAGGGTTCTGCCCCTCATATAAGCCAAAGGTGCAATTTCAATGGTTCGGTTACTCATATAATAACCCAGCTTATCGGCCGGAATCATGTCATCCAGGGCATCATAAAGGGGCCTTAGGTATGGATCGATCTTTTCTTTTAAATCCCCCGGTAAAAATCCTAGGCTTTCCCCCGCTTCCACTGCGGGACGGGTCAGTATGATTTTTTTGACAATTTTGTTTTTTAAGGCACGAACAGCAATAGCTACAGCTGTATAGGTCTTACCCGTACCAGCGGGTCCGATGGCAAAAACAATATCATTGTTATCTGCAGCCTGTACCATCATTTTCTGATTGGCTGTTCGGGCCCGGATCGTTTTTCCATTGGGGCCGAATACCAGTACATCGTTGGGATGTTTTTCCAGAAAATGATCCACTTTGCCTTCATCTACGCTGCCCAGAATCTCCTCAAAGTAAGCGTCACTGAGATCTCCGCTGCGCTCCATGTATTTTAGGATCAGGTTGATCTTTTCTTTGGCCTCTTCTACATATTCAGCGGCACCGCTAAGTTTGATCTGTGTACCTCTGGAAAGGATTTTTAAAAGGGGGAATCTTTTTTTGAGCAGATTTAATTTTGCATTATTGACGCCAAAAAACTCAATGGGGTTTAGTGTGTCGAGGTGTATGATGGTGTCTGTCAAAATAAAAAAATTAAAGGTTAATAATATTGTCCGACTGTCCTACTGCACATGGTAATTTGCCTGTAGCATATGAGATAGTGAACATTTTCCAAATCCAATAAAAGGCGCGGGTCGTTAAAATTAAAATAGTCGCGCCATTTTTCAATCGTCATCACAAAAGCATATGGTTGTTTTTCCTCCTTTCATTGCAATTTACGAATCTCGTGCCAGGATAAATCTTATAAGTTATTAACAGATGTGGTAAAATAATTGAAAAATTTACTGAAAAGGTCAACTGCGAAGTTACTGTCCATTGGTTGCTTTATTGAACGCGCTGATTTGATGGTATTCTTGTGGACTATTTGTTAAAAATTGCATTATGCCCTGCAAAAGACTAAATAACCGGGCCCCTTTGTGCTGGGCCAATGGTTTTGTTTGCAAGTTTAAGCTAGCTATTCAAGATGGGTGTTTAAGCGGGATCTTCCTGCTTTTTTGTATCTGTCGGTGCGACATTTAATGGCTGATCTGCTTTTTGTTCCACTGTTTGGATCCAGACCGCATAATCATTGGGATAGATCATCCGACCTTTTATTCTTGCATTGGCCCTTGTATAGGCTGCCCCAAAATACAGGATAATGGCAGAATAATACACCCAGGAAAGGATGATTATGATGGAACCAGCGGCCCCGAAGGTATTGCCAATACTACTATGCTGCAGGTAATAGCCTATCAGGAATTTACCGACCATAAATAAAAGTGCCGTGGTAAAGGCGCCGTTCCAGACGTCCTTCCATTTGACTTTGGCATCTGGCAGGACTTTAAAGATAATGGCAAATAAACTGGTAATGGTTAAAAAGGTAAGCGCTATATTGATGATATAGGAGGTGAATACTTCTGTCTGGGGGAAAATATCCGTAAACCGAGTCATAATTGCCGCAATTATAGCGTTTACGAGCAGGGAAACCAGCAAGATAAAACCCAGACCGATGACGATGGAAAAGCTGAGTAGTCTGTTGAGCAGCAGTTTAAGCCAGCCTTTTCTGGGTTTGGCTTTTACACGCCAAATGACATTGATGGAATCCTGAATCTCTGTAAATATACCGGTTGCGGAAACAATCAGCGCCACTATGCCCACAATCTGCATTAAAGTACCGTTATTTTGAGTCAGCACATTTTGAATCATCTGATGCACCTGTTGGGCAGCACTGGGCCCTAAAAGTTCATTGAGTTGATTGAACACATAACCGGCTGGTTTTTTACGGACAAAAATGGAAGAAAGTGAAAGAACGATAATGATCATGGGAGCCAGGCCGAAAATGGTGTAATAGGCCAAAGCGGCACTCATGCGCATGATGTTAATCTCCGCAAAATCGCTGATTGTCTGTTTGAGGGCTTTGAAGATATGTTTAATTCTTTTAATCATAATAGTTGGGCTGTTTGGGCCGGGGAGGCAATAGAGTATGCTATTTAAGACTTGGCATCTAAAGAGAGTGCGGGATTGTTTTTATGTCGATCCTGATCCCTGCTGGATTTTTTGGCAAAGTTTTTTTGCAGTGCCAGCGTTAAATCTACACCGGTCTGGTTGGCCAGGCATAAAAGCACCCAGAGTACATCGGCCAACTCATCACTAAGCGCCTCTTTGTTATTAAGGTGGGCCTCTTTTTGTTTAAAGGATTGTTCCCCGAACTGTCTAACCATTAACCTGGACAGTTCTCCGACTTCTTCCATCAGAATGCCCAGATTGGTCAGTTCATTAAAATAACGGACACCAACGGTAGTGATCCACTGATCCACCTGGGCTTGAGCCGATTTAAGTGTGATGTCCGTTTGTATTGCTGTAGTCGCTGACTGTGCCTTTTGTTTTTCTTCTATTGCCATTTTATTAGTCATTTAAATAAGTTAAATAATTGCAGATCCTTTAATCAGTATTATTGTCGCTTAAGCGTAGTTGCTACTTCTATACGTATTAGGTCAAAAATAAAACTATTTTGTCCTACGGTTGTTATCATAGCACCTCCTTCGTTCAAACGTGGCTATATTGCCTTTGTTTTGTTTTAAAAAATTATTGCCGGTCCCTGGAATCCATCCAAATGGTTACCGGGCCATCATTAACCAGTGCGACCTGCATATCGGCACCAAAGCTACCTGTTGCAATTTCTTTGCCTAATTTGGTTGAAAGTGCTTGAATCATGGCTTCATACAGGCCAGTAGCAATCTCAGGGCGGGCAGCCTTGATGTAGGAAGGACGGTTACCCTTTTTAATACTGGCATGTAGGGTGAACTGACTGACTAGCAGGATATCACCCCCCGTTTCCAGGATATCTTTATTCATAACACCGTTCAGGTCATTAAACAGGCGCATCCTGACCACTTTGCCGGCCAGCCATTCAATATCGTCAGGACCGTCCTGGGCCTCAATGCCCAAAAATAATAAAAAACCGGGCCCGATTTTACTAATACATTGATTTTCAATCGTAACGCTTGCTTTTTGAACTCTTTGTAATAGGATACGCATAATCTTTAATATCTTTATAATTTTGCACATGCAAAAGGTTGCCGGCCATGTTGGACAGGTAACCATTATGCTGTACTTACTTTTAATCAATTGAATAATGGCAAACATAGATATATCTGCTGAAATTTCCTTTAAAACCGCCCGTAGTGGTGGTAAGGGAGGGCAGAATGTCAATAAGGTAGAAACGATGGTAGAAGGTCGCTTTGATATCCAAAACTCCGCCTTGTTGACAGAAAAACAAATGGATACCCTAATGAAAGTCTTAGCTGGCCGTTTGACCGCTGCTGGTGTTTTATTGGTAAAATCCCAGTCCGAGCGTACACAGCTCGGCAATAAGCAGGAGGTTATCTATAAAATGAACAGGCTCATTAATCAGGCGCTTATTCCCAAAAAGTCCCGCATTGCCACCAAGCCTTCAAATGCCGCCAAAAAAAAGCGGCTGGATAATAAAAAGCGGCAGTCACTGAAAAAGCAGTGGCGATCTGCCACAGGGTTGGAATAAGTTGCATTGTTGCTGCCATTGCCATGTAAGGATAAGAAATTTCAGGTACTTATGTGTGACAGTAAGTTGAACTTGATTACATTTGTTGCACCTATCATCGTAGGGATATGTATCATAAAAGGGCACTATTTTGAGTGGGATCAAACAATTAGCGGGACAGACCGTCTGGTATGGGCTCAGTAATATCGGCGGCAGATTCCTGAGTTATCTGACAACGCCAATTATTACCTATCTGGTCGGCACAAGAGCCGGTCAGGCGGAGATGGGCACCTATACCATACTTTATGGGTATATTGCCTTACTCAATATTGTGTTTACTTATGGTTTTGAGACGGCCTATTTTCGGTTTTCCAATAAGGAAGGCATCTCCCAAAGATCTTTGTTTCAGACGGCTTTTACCTCTCATATTATCAGTACCTGTTGTTTTGTTTTTTTGATATCTCTATTCAGGGTATCAATCGGGGACTTCGTTGGCGTAGAAGGTCATTATTCCTATATTGAATGGTGTTTATCAATTATTGCTTTTGACACGTTTTGCGTAATCCCCTGGCAAAGCTCAGAAAAGAGGCCCGGCCCAAAAATATGCCTTTGTCAATCTGGCAGGCATTGCGGTTTATGTCTTTCTGATTATTTATTTTCTGGCCTATTTGCCGGATGCGGCAGCTAAGTCTACCGGTTGGCTTCATAACTGGTATCTGCAGCAAACCAAAACCGGATTACTGTTAAAAGCTAACCTGGCCCAGGCGGTGGTGACCTTTATTCTTTTGTTTAAGGAATGGCGGACCATTCGTTTTGAACTGGAGAAAAATCTTTGGCGACAGCTATGGCGCTATAGCTCTCCTATGATTATCGGCGGGCTGGCCGGTATGGTCAATGAAGTAATTGACAGGCAAATGCTCGGTAAACTTTATAATGGCAGTGAGCAGGAGTCCAATATCCAGGTCGCTATATATGGCTATTGCTACAAGCTCTCTATTATTATTACCCTGTTCATTTCTGCATTCAAGATGGCCGCAGAGCCTTTCTTTTTTAATAAAAGTCAGGACAAGGATGCGGGTAAAGTCTATGCCCGGGTGATGAAATGGTTTGTTATTACCCTGGCCATTGCATTTTTGTTTACCGCCCTGTTTTTAGATATCTGGAAATATATTGTGGGCCCGGCCTATCGCAGTGGCGTGGGTGTAGTCCCGGTTTTACTGGCGGCCAATCTATGCCTGGGGATTTATTACAATCTTTCTATCTGGTATAAACTGGCCGATAAACTGCGCATTGGTATGTATATTGCCTTATTTGGGGCGGCTATTACCTTCTTAGGTAATTATTATTTTATACCGGTTTTCGGTTATTATGCCTGTGCCTGGACCACTTTTAGCTGTTATTTTCTGATGATGATTATCTGCTATAAGGTTGGACAACGGATGTATCCCATTCCCTATAATGTTAAGAAAATTGCTGCCTATCTGGTGGCCATGCTATTGCTTTATTTTATACACGTGGGCGTAGGAGCGATTACCGGCAACCTGGTTATCCGAGTATTGGCCGGCATGATCCTGATGGGACTCTTTTTGATGTTGGTCCTCTTTGCGGAGAAAAAAGAACTGGAGAGAATGCCTTTTATCGGCCCTTATGTGACTAAATGGATGGAAAAAAGGGCCGTAGCGTAAAATGGGCGTTATAGGGAGACTGTTTCTGGCTGCTTGTGAATACTTTCCAAATAGACACTGGTTTGAAGATAAACCTGACAAAAAAACGCTAAATTGATCGTTGAAGTGGCGGGAAAACTGTAGTTAGGTTACTTATGGCTGCAAAGCGATAAGTTCACTTTTAATACCAGTCCCTTTGGGGGAAGTTTTTAGAAAAAAAGCACGCATGAAAAAATATACCATTTTGATATCTGCTGTAGCTGCTATAGGCGGCCTGCTGTTTGGATTTGATACGGCCGTTATTGCCGGAACCATCCCTGCATTACGCAGCTATTTTACCTTAGATGATAATGCCATCGGTCTGGTAGTGGCAGCAGCCTCCATCGGTTGTATTCCAGGTGCTTTATTTGCCGGCAATCTGGCCAATCGATATGGCAGAAAGCTGATGATGCTGGTAACCGCTGTATTATACGTAATCGCTGCGCTTGGCAGTGGGATGGCTGGTAGTTTTGAATCGCTGGTGCTTTACCGCTTTATAGGCGGACTAGCCATTGGTATGGCCTCCACATTGGCCCCGATTTATATTTCTGAGGTGGCGCCGGCCCAATATAGAGGCAGACTGGGTATGAGCCAGCAGCTAGCCATCGTGGTGGGTATTTTGCTGGCCTTTATTTCCAATTATTTTATCGATAGTGCGGGCTGGACATTTTTGACGCCTGAAAATACCTGGCGTTATATGTTGGCTGCTGCCGTTATTCCCTCTGTTGTTTTCTTTATTTTGTTATTACTGGTTCCTGAAAGCCCACGCTGGCTGATTCAAAGGGAACGCCACGACCATGCCCACCGGATATTTGGCCGGATCTATGATGCACCTAAAGCTAAAGAGGAACTAGAAACGGTTAGGCAGGATATTGCCTCCAGTAAGCAGGGACTGCGTTTTATGGAAATCTTTCTCCTAAATACAGAAAAGTAGTCTGGATAGGGGTGGTTTTTGCCGCCATTGCGCAGTTAACAGGTATCAATATTATTTTCTATTATGCTCCTTTGATCTTTGAAAAGACCCATGTAGGCGGCAGTGTGCTGTTTCAGACAGTGCTGACAGGTGTTGTCAACCTTATTTTTACAATTGTGGCTTTTTGGCTGATAGACCGGATTGGCAGAAAAAAACTCCTGCTTGCCGGTTCAGCAGTTATGGGAACCTGTATGGTGATCGTCGGAATTCTTTTCTATACAGATAACCTGGATAATTATTTGGTGCTGGCAGCTATTTTTGTGTATATCGCAGCTTTTGCCTGTACCTGGGGCGCAGTACTATGGGTGTATGTTGCGGAAATCTTTTCCAATAAGATCAGGGGTAGTGCGACATCCTTTGCCATCTTTGGGAACTGGACCGCGAATGCCATTGTCTCCTGGACCTTCCCTGTTATGCTTTCCGGAATGGGCGCGCCGGTGACTTTCTTTATTTATGGGGTGATTAATTTTCTGATGATTGCCTTTGTCGCCAAATATGTTTTTGAAACCAAAGGGGTGTCTTTGGAGAAGGTGGAATCGATGTATGCGAACTTGTAACCCAAGGATTTAAGGCGTATTTGAGCGTTCTTATTGAAAACAGGCAAAATATAAAACTAAAAAGCCATTAAGTGCTACTCTTTAAAGAGGCACTTAATGGCTTTGTTGCAATAAATCGCTAATCTGCTAAGTCTGCACAATATGCTATTTCCAGCCTAATTCAGGAGCTACATATTTAAGAATGGATTCCAGTACATGTACATTGTATGCGACACCAAGGGTATTGGGTATGGTCAGCAGTAAAGTGTCTGCCTCCTGAATCGCTTCGTCTTTTGCCAGTTCTTTTACCAACTGCTCCGGTTCAGCTGCATAACTTCTGCCAAAAATAGCCCGCATATTATCTATTTGTCCAACCTGATCACGGCGGTCATTTTCATGACCAAAGTACATCCGGTCCATGTCATTGGTAATGGCAAATATAGAACGGCTGACAGAAATTCTGGGGGTACGTGCATGACCTGCTTTTTCCCAGGCATTTTTAAATAACCTGATTTGTTCTGCCTGTTGAATATGAAAAGGCTTGCCACTCTCATCTTCCTTTAGCGTAGAACTCTGCAGATTCATGCCTTGCTGCGCGGCCCAAATGGCTGTGGCATTAGAGCCCGCACCCCACCAGATACGCTCCTTTAAACCTGGAGAATAGGGCTCTAATCTAAGTAGCCCCGGGGGATTGGGAAACATGGGTCTGGGGTTTGGCTGGGCAAATCCCACGCCATCCAGGTGTTGGAAAAACACCTGGCCTTTACGTCTTCCCATGTCTGCATCTGTTTCTCCTGCTTCAGGTAGATAACCCAGGTGGCGCCAGCCATCGATCACTTGTTCTGGAGACCCTCTGCTGATGCCCAGCTGTAGTCGGCCGCCAGCAATTAAATCCGCGGCACTGGCATCTTCCACCATATAAAGTGGATTCTCGTAACGCATATCAATGACGCCCGTGCCGATTTCTATTTTATCCGTTTTGGCGCCAATGGCTGCTAGTAAGGGAAAGGGGGAGGCCAGTTGAGCTGCATAGTGATGCACCCTGAAATAAGCGCCATCTACGCCAATTTTTCTGCTTCTACTGCCAGATCAATGGATTGTAACAGGGCGTCGCTGGCCGTTTTTACACTATAGCCAGGATGCCCTCCCCAATGGCCAAATGATAAAAAACCTATCTTTTTCATGTGTGTGGTTGATTTTAAGGATGGAAAATACAGTGATTGGAGTGGGAGACGACTTTTTTGGGATGCCTTACTTTATCTAGAAAGGGTTGTTTTTGGTCGGTTGAACAGCAGAGCGTCCAGACTGAATTTACCGCCTCCTCTGATGAGTAGAATAATCAGCAACGCGAATAGTAAAATAAAAAACTCCAACCCTTCGCCTCTACCTGCTTCACCTTTCCAGTTCATAAAATAGCCGCTATGGATGGTGACCGTAAAGACGATACCCAAAAAATTAATAAAAACAGCTGCGGCCGAAATTCTGGTCAGAAAACCAATCAGCAAAAATAAAGTAGCAATGGATTCGATAATGATCACTAAAATACAATAAACATCGGCAGACCCGCCCCTTTGGACAGCCCCTCCATGGTGGCACTGAAGCCGGCGCCGCCGAACCAGCCAAATAATTTTTGCGCTCCATGGGGAAATATCGATAAAAAAATAGCCAGACGGGCAAATAAGGGTACCCAGTTACGGGTATTGGTTCTTTCTATCAGCATAAAATTTAAGTATATAATTTGAAAGTTAATCGAGATGGGTGCGTAAAACCATCTCATTGTTATAGCCCATACCTTGTACAGCCTGCATTTGTTTTGATATTAGGTTATTCAGTTATTAGGGCTATTATAAAAAGCAAACCGGAGAAGAGAGAAAAGAGAAAAGATGGCTCACTTAACTATACGACTTATTTCCATTTTAGGATGATAAATAGATGATAAATAGATGGTAAATAAAGGCGCCTCTCCGGTCTGACAGCTTATATGTTCTTGAAATTGTATTTAAAAAGACTGACTTTCTTTTGATCGGCATCTAAAAAACCGCCAACGGTTAGCATGCAGATCATTTTTATTATTCAGCGGATTTAATCAGTTGGATTTCTCCTAGAATCTTTACTTCATCGCTGATCATAACGCCACCTGCTTCCAGAGGGGCATTATAAGTCAAACCCCAATCCTTACGGCTGATTTTACCATCAATACTAAAGGCTGCTTTTGTATTACCCCAGGGATCAACGGCTGTGCCACCATATTCCAGTTTGAGCGATACAGGTTTTGTCACACCTTTGATGGTTAATGCGCCATCCAGTTCATAATCCTCATCACCTGTTTTGACGATTTTGCTGGATGTGAAATCCATAGTCGGATTGGCCTCAGTATCAAAGAAATCACCAGATTTAAGGTGCTTATCCCGATCAGCCTGCCCGGTAACGACTGAGTCTAATTGTACTTTAGCCGTGATTTGCGCACTTTGGAAGTCATCGTCCTGGGTTTCTGCCTGCACGGTAAAGTCTGTAAAACTACCGGTAATTTTACTAATCATCAGGTGTTTTACTTTAAACTGAAGTTCACTGTGCGTTGGATCGGAGATCCATTTTTGTGTTGCCATAATTTTAATTTTTTAAAATTTTAATTTTGTTTTTGTTTAATTCTATTTTCTGAAATTACCTTAAAAGCGTGCCTTGAAAGTGTTTTGATAGATAAAGTTTTGTTATCCACGCAGTGTATCCAGCAAATCGCTGAGATTCGCTGCCTGGTCTTCTGTTATGTTTTGCTGAATCCTGCGAGTAAAAGCCTCCATAGGTTCATTTAATACTTCTAACAGTTGCAGGCCTTTATCTGTGATACTGATATCCATTTTTCGACGGTTGGATGGGCATAAATTGCGTTTTACAAGTTCCTTTTTTTCCAATTTGTCAATCAGCCTGGTAAGATCCCCGGCCTTGTCGATCAATACCTCTTTGATCTCCTTTGGGGCAATAGGTCCGGGGATGCTTCCCCGGATAATGCGTAGCACATTAAAGTGCTGCGGTAACAGATCATGTTGTTTAAAAATTTTCATTTGTTCATCACGCAGCCAATTGCCTGTATACATCAGATTGATCAGCATCTTATGATAGTTACTGGTAAAACTGGATTGTTTGATGGCATTTTCTATTTTCATAATGCAAAGATAAGGCAACAATATTTGTTGCAACAAATAAATAATGTAAAAGAAATGCTAAAGTGATGCTAGAAGGGTGAGCGTCGGCATGGGCGTTTTCTTATTAGAGCAGCTAAAAGCTTTATTTATAAGAGGTTAACAATGTAAAATGCCGCATTTGAACCTAGTAGAGATATCAATAGTTGAAATAAATAGTATAAATAGCAGTACCCCATTAAAAGTAATAAAGAAGCCTCCCAATCATTAAATTAATAACTGGGAGGCTTTGACTGAAACCTGTATTTAGTGTTTTTTGGTGAAAAGGCCAGTAAGACGAAGAAGGCAGGGCTGAAGACGCACATGTCGCTTATGGAGACATCGTCCTTTATATAGTGAATTGCGGCTTGACTACCCAAAAGTGAATAATGCTTACTCAGATCAAAGAGATCAGCTCTGCAATCCGGTTAGAAATACCCACTTCGTTGTCATACCAGGCCACGATTTTGACTAGTTTGCCGATGGCTTTAGTCATGGAGCCGTCCACAATAGAAGAATGGGTATTGCCTATGATATCTGCAGATACAAAAGGCTCCTTGGTAAACTCAAGGACGGTTTTTAAGTCGCCCTGGGCATAACTTGCTATAGCGGCATTAATTTGATCAGCGCTCACTTCTTTATGCAGATTTATAGACAGATCTACAATCGAGCCATCAATGACTGGAACCCGGTAAGAGTAGCCATCTAATTTGCCCTGCAGATTAGGAAGTACATGGCCAATGGCTTTGGCTGCTCCGGTAGTAGTGGGGATAATAGAATAAGCTGCTGCGCGTGCACGGCGCAGATCTCTGTGGGGGGCATCCTGTAAATTTTGATCCGCTGTATAGGAGTGCACGGTGACCATATAACCGGACTCAACGGCAAATTCCTTATCCAGAATATATAAAATAGGTGCAATACAACCCGTCGTACAGGAGGCGGTGGAATAGATTTTTTCATCACCAATAATTTCATTATTGATGCCCTGGACGATTGTTTTTACACCGCCTGAAGCGGGTGCGGTTATAAGGACCTTTTGAGCACCGGCAATGATATGGGCCTCGGCAGCAGTTTTGTCCGTAAAACGGCCGGTGGATTCTATCACGGCGTCAACCTTTAATGCCGACCAGGGTAATTGCGAAGGGTCTTTTTGTTGCAGCATTTGTATGGCCTGTCCATTCACAATCAGATGCGTTTCATCTGTTTGAATATCCCCGGTGAATTTACCATGCGCGGAATCATATTTGAATAAATGCGCCAGTGTTTTTATATCCGTCAGGTCGTTAATGGCGACCACTTCTACTTCAGCTTGTTGCTGCAAGGCTCTAAGTGTCATCCGGCCAATCCGGCCAAATCCATTAATTGCAATTTTCTTTTTCATGATGTTTAATTTTTGAAGTTGATTTGATTAGGTTTGTTTTGATTGAAATGCGTATGTTTATGTCTCAAACAATACATCTTCCATAGCCGGGTCTTTTAGTGCTGTTCGGAAAACACGACGGTAATCGGAGGGGGTTACTGAAAGATGTCGTAAAAACACCCTACGCATGGATACCAGATTGCCTAAACCACATTTTTCAGCAATTCTTTCCAGTGGTGTATTGGTTTGTTCTAAAAACCTGCGAGCAGCCTCTACCCTTAATTTTTCAACAAACTTTGCCGGAGGCATGCCTGTCTCTTTATGGAAAACACGGGTAAAGTTGCGTGTGCTCATATTTACCTTAGCTGCGATACGGGCGACTTCCAAAGACTCATGCAAATGCTCCTGAAGCCATTTTTGTATTTTGCCGGCAATATTTACGCTTTCATAAACTGGAAGTAGGCGGCCAAACTGCGCCTGAAATCCCGGTCGGCTCAGATAGAATACCAACTTTCTGGCCACATGAATGGCTGTTTCTTTGCCAAAATCCTGCTCAACCAAAGCCAGGGCGAGGTCAATGCCGGAGCTAACTCCAGCCGAGGTATAAATATTACCGTCATTTACAAAAAACTGATTGGCATGCACCTGAATGTCGGGATAAGATCTTTTTAATTTTTCGCTCAGCTCCCAGTGGGTGGTGGCTTTTTTGCCTTCCAACAACCCCGCCTTTGCAAGAACAAAGGCACCTCCACAAATGGAGGCGATACGCCTGACGCTTTGCTTTTTATAAGTGGCCGTGAGCCACTTATAAAAAGGTTCCAGCGCGCTGTCATTATTCTGGTTAAAATTATTACCTGCAATAATTATGGTATCGACGGGAAAATTAATTTCCATCGCATGATAAGGACAATGGATTTCAACGCCTGTTTGGGTTTTGATCGTTCGGTCCATGGTGGGCGCAGTGATTAATACCTCATAGCCTGATGGCGTGGCCTCATGCGCTGCTGATTGCATTAAATAACTGTCGGCCTGGGTAAATACGTCCGAGGGACCCGCAAAATCGACTAACATATTGCCCGTCATAACAATAATGACAATTTTCTTTTTTGAACTGGAAGTTTCCATTGTTCAAAAGTACTCACTTTGATTGGTGGCGCAAAGGACATAAATTATACAATTTAGGCCAAGTAGAAAAGGCTTTTCATTAGTTCTCAGCAATTACCCCGGCTGATTTAGCGTTCTTGACATTTGTGCTGTCCGATTTGCTTGCTTAATAGGCCACGAACCATTAGTAGTTGCCTTTCTCCCGGGAGTATTTCTAAGGGTTGAACTTAACAGTGCCTTGTATTGCAGTTCAGAAGGCCCATTTGCGCTGTTGGAAAAATTACGGTTATTCGATATTTTTGTTATCTTGTATTGGTTACGCTTTGATGGTAACTCTACTTAATGATTAAAAATAGCCTACTCCATGACCTTTATACTGGTATTTCTTTGTATTGCAGTCCTGATCATTTTAATCTCATGGGTAAAATTAAATGCCTTTCTTTCATTTTTGCTGGTGTCCATTATGGCTGGTTTTTTATTCGGATTACCATTAACGGCCATCATCCCCTCTATAGAGAAAGGTATCGGCTCTATGATGGGGTCGTTAATCATTATTATTACCCTGGGCGCTATGTTTGGAAAAATCATTGCAGAAAGTGGCGCAGTAGAGCAAATAGCCAGTCAGCTGATCAAATATTTTGGAACCAAATATGTGCATTGGGCGCTGATGATTACTGGATTTGTAATGGGAATTTCGCTGTTTTATGGAGTGGGTTTTGTATTGGTGGTGCCACTGATCTTTTCAGTAACCTATCAATATAAATTACCGGCTGTGGCCACCGGGCTGCCTATGCTGGCTGCCCTATCCGTTACACACGGATTTTTGCCGCCACATCCGGCACCCACGGCGCTGGTTCATGCGCTGCAAGGCAGTATTACCACGACCTTACTCTATGGATGTATCCTGGCCGTGCCGGCTCTATTATTAGCCGGCCCTTTTTTTTGCAGATACCTGCGCAAAATACCTTCTAGTCCGCTTGAAAGTTTTATCCCAAAACCTATTGGAGCAGGCAAGATGCCAGGTAAGTTTAATAGTATTATCACTGCATTATTGCCAGTCCTAATGCTCATGGCAGGCGCCTGGTTAAAATGGAAATTCCCTGAGGCCGCCTGGACGCAATTTATCAGCAATGCTTCTTTGGTGATGATTTTTTGCATTCTTGTCGCCACCTTATCCCTTGGTTATTTTCAGGGAATATCCATGCGTAAAGTAGGGGCGTTTTATGGTGCAGCAATTAAGGACATCGCTGTTATCTTACTGGTCATTGCAGGCGCCGGTGCTTTAAATCAGGTCCTGGCCGACAGCGGCGTAAGTGCCGACATCGCTGCCAGTATTCATCACTGGCCCATTCATCCGCTGGTGCTGGGTTGGTTAATGGCAGCGATCATTCGATTAGCTGTTGGTTCTGCCACAATTGCCGGCTTGACTGCAGCTGGATTTATGGCGCCATTAACCCTGCATAGTGATATTGATCCCAACCTTATGGTGTTGTCCATTGGTGCGGGAAGCCTTTTCTTCTCCCATGTTAATGACTCAGGGTTCTGGTTATTTAAAGAATATTTTAATTTAAGCATGAAAGACACTTTTAAATCCTGGTCTGTCATGGAAACCATCGTATCAGTGACGGGACTGTTGGGCGTATTTATATTGCATCTCATCGTTAAATAATCCTAAGTTCGTAGGATTAGATAGGTCAGCCAGGGTAAATAGGTTAAATTTGACATCTAGTCAAAGGATCAATTATTTAGAATAATTTAAAATGCATGATATGTCTTTATCTAATAACAATGCCGAGGCGGGCGCCATGGATGCCGAGGCAAATTTTGCCGCTACCGGTCTTATTTTGCCACCAGCGCCTCAGCCGCTAGGTGTCTATAAACCCAGTTTAATCGTGGGTGACTTTTTATACCTTTCCGGTCATGGGACCGTGCAGGAAGATGGTAGCCTGATCATTGGACGGGTAGGAGAGAATATGGATATCGAACAAGGCGTACTGGCGGCCAGGCAAGTAGGCCTTGCTATGCTTGCTACCATCATAAAAACCCTGGGTAGTCTAAATCATGTTAAACGCGTGATTAAGGTTTTAGGTATGGTCAATGCCACGCCTGGCTTTACCAGGCATCCTTATGTAATCAATGGCTGCAGCGAACTCTTTAGGACGGTATGGGGACAGGACGCTGGCGTTGGTGTACGCAGTGCGGTTGGCATGGGTTCATTGCCTGATAATATACCTGTAGAAATAGAAGCTGTCTTTGAAATAGCCTCCTCATTCAAATAGCAAGCTATGGTAAACGATACAGATGAGCATCCTTGGTATGTCATTAAAGAAACCAGGGCCCTGGAAACCCCCGCGCTGGTTATCTATTATGACCGCCTGCTAGCGAACATCAGGCGAATTAAAAAGATGGTCGGCGATGACAGCAGAATCCGGCCGCATGTAAAAACCAGTAAAATGCCCGAAGTCTGCCGGCTATTGCAACAGCATTATATTACACGGTTTAAATGCGCCACAATAGCTGAAGCAGAGATGCTGGCGCAGATAAACGCATCTGATGTATTATTAGCCTATCCATTAATCGGTCCTGATCTGGACAGGTGGCTGCAACTGGTTCAACGCTACCCTAAAACCGCTTTCAGTTTTCTGGTGTCTAACCAACAAAATGCGGAAGTGATTAACAAGCGGGCCTTGGCCGCTAAAACACAATTACTGGTGTTTATCGATATTGATGCAGGTATGCACCGCACTGGTATTGCGGTGGAAAAAGTGGCCGCACTCTATCAGGCGATGAGTAAAATGCGCGGTCTGGAGGTGGTTGGTTTGCATGTCTATGACGGACATTTAAAGATGACAGACCCTGAGCAAAGGCAAAAACGAAGTGATCAAATATTTGCGCCCATTGAGGCCCTGCGCAATCAATTGTCACAAAAGCGTCCAAAGTCTTTAAAGCTGGTGATAGGAGGGTCTCCTTCCTTTTCTACCCATATAAAAAGAATCGATACAGAGCTCAGTCCCGGAACTTTTGTTTTCTGGGATATGGGCTATGGAACAAGTTTCCCGGATTTGCCTTTTGAACCGGCGGCGCTGGTCATCACCAGAGTCATTGATGTATTGGATAACGGTACTTGTACGCTTGATTTGGGAACCAAGGCCCTGGCCTCAGAAATGCCTTTTCCAAGAGTTAAATTTTTGAACTATCCTGATCTGAGCGAAGTGTTTCATAGCGAAGAACATCTTAATGTTCGGCTAAAAGAGGGGAGCCAGGGCAGGTTGCCCGAGGTAGGGGAATTGCTCTACGGAGTTCCTTATCATATCTGTCCAACGGTTGCGCTTTATGATCATGGTTGGGTCGTGGTAGATGGAAAGATTACTGAACAGTGGCAGGTACAAGCCAGAAGAAGAAAGATTAATTTTTAAGCGTTTTTATATTAAAATAGAACATGTTTACGATAGACGCACACCTGGATCTGGCCATGAATGCCATGGAATGGAACCGGGATTTAAGGCTGACAATTGCACAGTTACGCGCATCCGAAAAGGGTCTTTGCGATTTACCGGACAGGGCAAAAGGAACAGTTAGTTTCCCGGCGCTGCGTAGCGGGCAGATCGGACTGGTTGTCGCTACGCAAATAGCGCGTTTTGTAGAAAAAGGCAGTGTACTACCAGGATGGCATTCTCCGGAGCAGGCATGGGCACAGACCCAGGGGCAGCTGGCCTGGTACCGGGAGATGGAAGCTGCTGGTGAGTTAAAAGCGGTTACAAATCTTAAAACACTAGATGAAATCCTCTTACTATGGCAGCGCAGTGGTGAACAGCAAAGTGGGGAAACGCTGTCAACGGATCACTTACCCATTGGTTATATCCGCAGTCTGGAAGGAGCAGACTCTCTGGTAACACTGGCTCATTTGCACCGCAGTTATGAGGATGGCCTAAGGGCCCTGGGGCCGGCACATTATGGACCAGGTCGATACGCTTTTGGAACAGATAGTGATGCGCCATTAAGTAAAGCGGGTAAGGATTTGCTTAGGGAAATGGCTGGACTTGATATGATTTTAGATGTGACACATTTGTGTGATCAGGCCTTTTGGCAGGCGTTGGAATTATATCAGGGTCCTGTTTGGGCGAGTCATAATAATTGCAGAGCACTGGTGGATCACAACCGCCAATTCTCCGATGATATGATCCGGGCGCTTATTGAAAGGGGAGCGGTCATTGGCGGTGCGTTGGACGGCTGGATGATGGTGCCTGGCTGGCAAAGAGGGATATCTACGCCTGAAAAAATGCGCCTCAGCCTGCAGTCTTTATTTGAGCATATGGACCATATTTGTCAATTAGCGGGCAATGCGAACCACATTGGTATTGGTTCTGATCTGGATGGTGCTTTTGGCAAAGAGCAGACCGCCTATGATCTGGAAGATATTGCGGATCTGTCCAAATTGCCCGATATTTTTGAAAAGGCTGGATATAATCCATCAGACATTAAAAGTATCATGCATGGCAACTGGCTTCGATTTTTAAGAAATTGTTGGTCATAAAACTGGTTTTTTTAATAAAATTAAATTTATTACATAAACCATGTGCGATCATTAAACGTTTATAAGTACTTGATAGTTATACTAAATTTTAGATTTTAGTTATTTGTTTAGAAGGGCGGCTTTTGATAAAAAGTCATACATAATTTTATTTTCCCCCATTAATTTATTTATCTTTATTCCCACAATTTTAATAACGGGTTTGGAAAGGCTTTGCATTGACTGGCCGGCAGGAAAGGTTTTGACTTTATAACCTGTGGGCTTCAAATGTTGAGTCAGACATCTCCAATAAGTTTGGAACTTTTATGAATAAATTTTTAATCGCATTTCTTTGTCTTTTGTTAGTCTCTACTGGCAAAATAATGGCTCAATCCAACACCCATGCTCGCCCCAATATTTTGATTATCGTATCTGATGATCATGCTTATCAGTCCATTGGCGCTTATGGCTCGCCTTATGGCGCTACCCCCAATATTGATAGGCTAGCACGTCAGGGAGCTGTTTATCAAAATGCATTTGTGACCAATTCTCTTTGCGGGCCGAGCAGGGCCTGTCTTTTAACCAGTAAATACAGCAATCTTAATGGTTTTAAAGATAACTTTTCCAGGTTTGATCCAGCGCAACCGACATTTGCCAGTCATTTAACTGAGGCCGGTTATCAGACAGCGTGGATTGGCAAATGGCACCTGGGTAGTCTACCCCTACATTTTTCCTATTTTAAAATTGTGCCTGAGCAGGGCTTTTATTATAATCCAGATTTTATTAATATGGATAATGATACGTCTCGTATTGATGGATATGTAACCAATGTTATAACGGATCTCAGCGAAAACTGGTTGAAAAACAGAGATACCACAAAGCCCTTTTGTCTGGTCATCGGAGAAAAAGCAACGCACAGAACCTGGATACCGGACACGGCTGATTTTGGAGCATTTGATCACGTCCATTTTCCGTTACCAGATGATTTCTATGATAGCTTTCCGGGCAGGTATGCAGGCAAGGTCAATAATATGAATATTGCCCATACCATGCGCCTTGGCTATGATCTGAAAATGAAAGCGGATACTGGTTTTGGAAAAGATAATTATACCAGATTTACCCCTTCGCAGAAAAAATATTTTGATGATTATTATGATTCGATTTATCAGGATTTTAAAAGCAGACACCTGACTGGCAAGGCGTTGACTGAATGGAAATTTCAGCGGTATATGCGCGATTATTACGCGACCGTATTGAGTCTGGATAGAAATGTCGGCAGGATTGTGGATTATATTGACAAAAGCGGTCTTGGTGATAATACGATTGTGATCTACACCTCCGATCAGGGCATGTATTTAGGGGAACATGGTTGGTTTGATAAACGCTTTATTTATGATCAGTCCATGAAAACGCCATTGGTTATCCGGTATCCCAAAATGATTCAGCCACGGACTAAAGATAGTTCTATGGTCATGCTCTTGGATATTGCCCCTACTTTTATGCAACTGGCCGGTTTAAAGGTGCCTTCTGACATGCAAGGCCAATCACTGATTCCTGTTTTCAAGGGAAAAGACAAAGAGTTTCGAAACGCCGTTTTCTATCACTATTATGAATATCCAAATGAGCACAATGCATTACCCCATTTTGGCATCAGAACAAAAAGATATGTACTGGTCAGATTTTATAAGCCCAGTGAAGCCTGGAAAAATAAAATGGTAAATGAAGGTAGTCTGATTATTGATACCTATAACCCTAAGGATTATTGGGAATTTTATGATCTAAAGGCTGATCCGGAACAGCTGCATAATATGTATGAGGAAAATAAACATTCTGCTGTCGTAAAAAGATTAAAAGCAGAATTGAATAAGTTGATCAAACAATATAAGCAACAAGATGCAGCCGCTATTTTAGCGGGCAAAATGAAATAAGGATTGCTTCTAAGTAATAACAAGTGTAAATTGATTGCATTACAAAAATGCTTTGTTATTACGAACTTAGTAAGAGATACAACGCTGCAGCAATTGCTGATCCAACCATGGGCCCTACAATCGGTACCCAGGCGTATTGCCAGTCGGCCTTGTTCTTGTTTTTTAAAGGAAGCAATGTGTGCGTGATTCTGGGTCCTAGATCTCTGACAGGATTAATTGCGTACCCCGTTGTGCCACCCAAAGACAGCCCAATAGCCCATACGATAAAAGCCACAGGAATAGCGCCAATAGAACCAAGCCCAATAGGCGTCTTGGCTTCCCCGAATTCCCCACCGGTAATATAGAACACCGCCAAAATCAAAACAAATGTGCCTAATACTTCACTTAGGATATTCAGTCTAGGGTTTTTAATAGCCGGACTGGTATAAAAACAGGCTGCTTCAAGACCAGGAACTTTTGTTACCCTAAAATGATCCTTATACATCATATAAACCAAAAAAGCACCTGTCATCGCACCTAATAATTGTGCCAATATAAAACCAGGCACTTGTGCCCAGGCAAATTTACCGGCAATTGCTAGTCCAAGGGTGACCGCCGGGTTCAGGTGCGCGCCACTATAAGGCCCCGCGATAATCACACCTGCAAAGACGGCCAGTGCCCAGCCGGTAGTAATCACGATCCAGCCGCTGTTATTGCCTTTGGTATCCTTCAGGAGCACGTTTGCCACGACGCCATTACCCAAAAGGATTAAAATCATGGTACCAATAAATTCCGCGACAATAGGATTCATAAAGTGTATTTAAAAAAAGAAATGAATAAAGTCAGATAAGTTATACATATAGAAAATAGCGTTGGATGATACCGCTTTTCTATTCCAGACTCGTCCAGGCTTTCACTGCCGTAACCGCTCTTTGCCATCCCTTAATCTTTTCCTCGGTATCCTTACCTTCAGGCTGAAAACTGCGATTGACCTGCCACTGTTTTTCGATCGCTTCCATATTCTCCCAGAAACCCACTGCCAGCCCGGCCAGATAGGCTGCACCGATGGCGGTGATTTCGGTGATATTAGGACGGAGCACTTCAGTTTTCAGGATATCTGCCTGAAACTGCAGTAAAAGGTTGTTACTGGTCGCTCCGCCATCCACCCGTAGTTGGCGGATTTCAAGGCCCGCATCATTTTGCATGGCCGTCAATACATCCATGGTCTGGTAAGCAATGCTCTCCAGGGCCGCACGGCAAAAATGGTCTTTATTAGCACCTCTGGTAATACCAAAAATAGCACCTCTTGCATCCTGATTCCAATGCGGTGCGCCCAGGCCTGCAAAAGCGGGTACCATGTAAACGCCTGCTGTGTCTGGTACTGCCGATGCAAATTTTTCTATTTCAGCGGCTGTTACAATCATTTTTAATTCATCTCGTAGCCATTGCACCACAGCTCCTGCAATAAAAATGCTCCCTTCAAGTGCGTATTGAACTTCATTTCCGATTTGCCAGGCAATGGTTGTAATCAGGTTGTTTTTAGAAAGGGTCGGTTTTGACCCAATATTCATCAGCATAAAGCAACCTGTACCATACGTGTTTTTTACCATGCCTGGTTTATTGCACATATGCCCGAAAAGTGCAGATTGCTGATCGCCTGCAATACCAGCAATGGGTACCTGGGTCCCTAATAAGCTGCCTGAGGTCAGCCCGTACACTTCACTGGATGATTTAACTTCAGGAAGCATGGCGGCCGGGATATCCAGTAATGATAGTAAGGTCTCGTCCCATTTAAGGGTATGGATATTAAAAAGCATGGTTCTGGAGGCATTGGTTACATCGGTTATATGGAGTTTGCCCCCAGTTAGATTCCAAATCAGCCAACTGTCCACAGTGCCAAAAGCCAGTTCCCCTTTTTCTGCCTTGGACCTCGCCCCGGCAACATTATCTAAAATCCACTTAATTTTAGTGCCCGAAAAATAGGCATCCACGATGAGTCCCGTTTTTTCCTGAATTAGATCTGCCTTGCCTTTCGCTTTAAGCGCATCACAGACCGCTGCGGTTCTTCTATCTTGCCATACAATAGCGTTATATACGGGAGCGCCTGTCTGTCTATCCCAAACAATGGTGGTTTCTCGTTGGTTAGTGATGCCGATAGCTGCCAGTTGACCGCGATCAACCCCTTTTTGCAATACAGCCTCTGTGATGACACTGGCCTGAGAGGACCAGATTTCCATAGGATCATGTTCAACCCAACCTGGCTTTGGATATATCTGGGTAAATTCCTTTTGTGCCAGGGAGACAATAGCCCCAATATGGTTAAATAAGATGGCTCTGGAGCTGGTCGTTCCTTGATCAAGGGTCAGGATATATTTTTCCATTTTTTACTGGGTTTTAAGTACTGAGCAGGTGTTAAGCATGCGACCATTGGTTTAGGAGACCGGCCAAGCTTGCCTACTTTCATTTACAGGTTAAGTGAAAAGAAACGAAACATATCAAACGCAAATTAACCTATCTGAAATAATAAAAAAAGGAAAAAGTGAAAATAAATTAAAAAATATTAACAAATAAAAGGTTGTCAATGGGTTGCAAAGGCGGGTTGGTTCCAATCGATACAAGTAGAATGGATCAAATGGCTTTGAAAAGCCTAAAAATGAATAGGATCGGCCACTAGTAAAATTTGGGCAGGCAAGGGGAGAGGTAGGGTCTCAGGATACCGTGATTTGCGTGTCAGAAATCCCCCCTTGTTGTATTTGTTTAGTTTTAATCTGCAATGGTGATCTTAATGCCCAGCCTTTGACACTGGTCGACAATAGCAGGTGAAATACCTTTATCTGTGATTATTTCATCGATATCCTGCAATCCGCAAATCCGGCTAAATCCTCTTTTACCAAATTTAGTATGATCCGCTAGTACGATGACTCTTTGGACAACACCAAGCATAGATTTATTAAGCTGGGCTTCCATGGAGTTACTAGTGGTAATGCCAAACTCAAAATCAATACCATCCACCCCTAAATATAATTTACTGCAGAAAAAATCCTGTAGGATCTCTTCCGCATAACGCCCTACTACAGAGGAAGAAGATTGCCTGACAATTCCGCCTAACTGCATAATATCTACATTGTTGTGTTTGATTAGTTCGCTCGCAACCTGTAGGGCTGCTGTAATCACAATGAGCTTTTGTTGGGGTTGAATCTCCCTTGCCAGGGCAAGCATTGTCGTGCCGGAGGCGATGATAATAGAATCGTCCTGCGTAATATAAGTAGCTGCTTTTTTTCCAATGGCCTTTTTTTCTGCCGTTTGCATTGTTTCTTTTTCGTTCACAGGACGGTCAGTGATAAAAGGGTTGGTATTAGAGGCGCCACCATGGGTTCTATAAAGTTTGCCTGCTTTTTCAAGGAATTTAAGGTCCTTTCGTATTGTAACAGCAGATACCTTCATCGTCTTACAAAGGTTGGATACACTTTCATAACCTTTTTGCTGGACGATGTCGATGATTTGCTGATGTCGCTCTAAACTAGCCATGGTTGTAGTTTTGTGACCAAAGTTACTGAATGACCTGCAATTGTCTTTATTCAAATAGTAATTCCTTCAGTTACGAGGGCCGGTGAAAAATATCGTTCTGGTTATGAGTGCAATATAATTTTATTTAAGGATTTTTTGTAGATTTTTTGTGATTTCTGAAAGTTTATCTTTAATTTCGTTTTATTGTGTAAATAGTATAAAAGAAAATAAAGGAAACTTTATTTGATTAAATGTGAAACTAAATTGTTTTGTTTGAGGCTGTTGCGACTGAAAAACACCTAAATTTTCCCAGCACCTGCCTTAAAGCAAACATAGACGCGACAAATGGAATCATTCGATAGAAATTCATTACTGAAAAAGCTGGATGCAAAAATAATCTGGGACCTGGTCATCATCGGTGGTGGCGCCACGGGACTGGGCATTGCGGTGGACGCCGCGACCAGAGGATATAAGACCTTACTCGTAGAACAATCTGATTTTGCCAAGGGGACTTCCAGTAGAAGCACAAAGTTGGTCCATGGTGGGGTGCGTTATCTGGCACAAGGTGATATTGGCCTGGTCAGAGAAGCTTTGAAAGAAAGAGGCAGGCTCCTGCAAAATGCACCTCATCTTACAAAAAATGAATCTATTATTATTCCCTGCTATAGCTATCTGAGTGCCGCAAAATATGTTGCAGGTTTAAAGCTCTATGACTGGCTGTCAGCAGGGCTTAGTTTTGGTGCGTCCAGACTGATTAAAAAAAATACGCTGAAGACCAAATTACCCACCATCGCCAAAAAAGGGCTTAAATGTGGCGTCCTCTATCATGATGGAACTTTTGATGATGCAAGACTGGCGTTAAATCTGGCACAGACCGCTGTGGAACACGGCGCTGTCTGCCTAAATTATGTCAAAGCCACTGCACTGCATAAAAATTCAGATGGACGGATAAATGGAGTTGATATCCTGGATAAGCTATCAAACGTTGCCTATCAGATTAGTGCCAGTAGCGTAGTGAATGCCACCGGGGTTTTTGCTGATGAGATCCTGCATATGGATAATCAGCTGGCCAAATCTACCATTCGGCCCAGTCAGGGGATTCATCTGGTACTGGACCGAAAATTCTTAAACAGCCCGGACGGTATAATGATTCCCAAAACTGACGATGGTCGGGTCTTATTTGTATTGCCTTGGTATGATAAAGTGCTGATGGGGACAACAGATACGCCGCTGGATAAACATGATCTTGAACCACGGGCACTGGAAACTGAAATTCAATTTGTGCTAAAAACGGCTGGCAAATATTTAGACCAGGTGCCTGCCCGTAAGGATGTACTGAGTGTCTATGCCGGTCTTAGACCGCTGGCAGCTACAGGGGATAAGAACGATAAAACAAAAGAAATTTCCAGAAGTCATAAAGTACTTGTGACCAAAAGCGGGTTGGTCTCTGTAATTGGCGGAAAATGGACAACTTATAGGAAAATGGCCGAAGATACCCTGGATAAAATGATCCAGCAAGGATTACTGATTAAGGCCACCTGCAAAACGGTCAATTTATCCATTCATGGAGGCGCTCAGTTCCGTAAACCTGAAGCCGGCTTTGAATTAAAGTCGGCTGTATTCGCTGACCCCCTTGCTATATACGGTTCGGATAAACATTTAATGGAAGCTTTAATGCAAAGCAATCTGGAACTAGCCAGGCCGGTGGGTGGTTACAAAAGGCTTTTGGCCATCCAAGTCGTCTGGGCTGTTCGATTTGAAATGGCACAGACAGTAGAAGATGTCCTGGCTCGCCGTATTCGCATACTATTCACAGATGCGAAAAAGGCTATAGAATTAGCCTTACCGGTGGCTGCCATCATGGCCGCAGAATTGGGGCTGGATGCGCAGTGGCAACAGCGCCAGGTAGAAGATTTTACCCGCCTTGCAGAGGGGTATTTAATAACAGGATTCTAAAAGGATTCTAACATGTCAAGTGTTCCAGTTCATAAAGACTATAAATTAGTTTTGAAATGGGCGTTGAACTTACTTATAGAGAAAATATGTGTATTGATTTTTTTTAAATGGCAGAGAAGATTTACGCGCTTGTAAAGTAGATTGAAAAACAAAGACAGTTGCGAAGAGCGGCACTAAGCCAAGTTGAGCGCAATTGTAGGATTGAGGGCAGTGAAAAAGCGAAAATGAAATTGTGTACATTATATGGAAGTGCCATTAAAAATGTAATCTGGCTGGAGCGGCATAGGGGCAATACAGTATAAATCGCCCTGCATTACTAAAATGGTAATAATTGGATAATAGTAAACAAAAGCGCATTCGCATAAGTTGATGTTGTTTTGCAGCTGAGCGTTTGACAAGTTGTTAAGGAAAGAAAAGATCTGTCGTAGACACCTAAGGTAAGCGGATTGAAAAGAGGCGAGCGCCACCGCCTTTAAAATCCAGGCATGGCTTGACATGCCAACTTATTTGTGGCGGCTTCAAATCTGACAATTAACCTATGAATTTGTAAGATTATATCATATAAAACACAGCACACCTGTAAAGGTCAAATATTACATTACTCTAATTTTCTCTATTTAAACACTAAAGCGTAAATTATGAAATTTACAATTGACAGCAAAAAGCCATCAGCTAAACTTTATTGCCATAGCAAGGCGGTGAGCAGGGGGCTATGGTTGATTTGCTTTTTGACGATTTATGTCACTGGTTTTGCCCAAGGCGGCGTGACTGGCAAAGTTCAGTCGGCAGTGGATGCAAGTCCACTTTCAGGCGCGACCGTTCATGTTGTCGGTGGTCGAGCCAACACCCTTACCCAAAGCGACGGAGGTTTTGTTATTCAGGCAAAACAAGGAGACTCTTTACTGATTACCATGATTGGTTATCTAAGTAAAACAGTACTGGTCACTGAATCCTCCATTGGTATTATCCGCTTACAGGAAGTAGAAAATGATCTTTCAAACGTCATTGTTGTTGGGTACGGCACGCAAAAAAAGGTAAATCTGACAGGAGCTGTAACTACAGTTGATATGACAAAGAAAGAAGGTCAGCCAATTACCAATGCCAGTAATGCCTTACATGGTGTGCCTGGTTTATTTGTTAACCTTTCCAATAGTCAACCGGGCGTGGACAGAGCCACGATCCGTATCCGTGGAATCGGCACCTTAAACGACAATGATCCACTGGTATTGGTAGATGGTATTGAGTATGATTTTAATGAACTTAACCCGAATGATATCGCATCCGTGACCGTACTTAAAGACGCCTCTGCTGCCATCTATGGTTCCAGGGCTGGCAATGGGGTTATTTTGGTGACCACAAAGTCAGGGCGTGGTAAATCTAAAATTAATTATAATTTCTATCAGGGAACACAAAAGGCCACCTATCTACCTGATGCTATCTGGGATCCGATAGCCTATATGAAATTAAAAAACCAGGCCCTGATCAACGAAGGTAAAGACGCAGTAGATTATTCTGACGCGGAAATCGCAGAATATGAGGCCGGCATGAAAACTGATCCGATTACCTATCCTTCCAGTAACTGGTTTGATATTGCATTGGGCCATGGCAGGATTCAAAAACATGATGTCAGTGTTTCAGGGAGTAGTGATAAGGCCTCTTATCGATTATCGCTGGGCGTTCTTGATAGAAATGGTATTATGTTTGGTCCGGGTAACCATGAGAAAAAATACTCCCTTGGCCTGAATACCAGTTTCCACGTTACCAAAAGGCTGACTGTTGGCATGACACTGGATGGATATTACAGAAATTATACAACGCCATTTTATACGAGTTTCTGGAGTTATCTGATGCGTGCACTACCGATTTTAACAGATACGCTCTCTGATGGCCGCTATGGTAATTCATGGATGCGAACGCCTGGTAGAAACAACTGGGAAAACCCACGTATGATAGCCTATACCGGTTATGGACATAAAACCGTACAGCGCTTTGTGGCTACTGTTTTTGCCAATTATAAACTTCCTTTTGATATTACCTATAATGTCAAATATGGTGTAGATAAATATGACGGTTTGCTGGAACAGTTTACCCCGCAAGTCAAGACCTGGAATCCCAAAGATCCTACGGCTTTTATCAACTGGAATAGCCCTTCAACGGCGCCCAGGTCTTCTAATACAGATTACAACAATCTGAATCTCCATTTTTATCAGACCCTTGACTGGGACAAGAATTTTGATAAGCATCATCTGACGCTTATGGTTGGAACCAGTTATGATAATTTCGAGACGAAGAATTTTGACGCCTCCATGACCGGGTATCTGGATGCAACCCTTACAGCCCTGGATGCTGGTACCGAGCGTTATGCCACAGGAGGAAACAGTACAAGAGATGTTTTAATCTCTTATTTTGGCAGGGTTAATTATGATTACGATGGAAAATATCTGTTGGAAGGTATTATCCGTACAGACGGCTCTTCCCGGTTTGCAGATGGCCGGCGCTGGGGGGCTTTTCCCGGAATCTCTGCTGGCTGGCGGCTGGATAAAGAAAATTTCTTTCCCTGGAAAAATACAATTAACCTGGCAAAACTTCGACTTTCCTATGGTAAGGTTGGTAATCAGGCGGTTCCTTTATACAGTTATGAAAATTCCATTAATCTGGGCAGAAATTATAGTTTTGGCGGCCAGCTGGCCTCAGGAGCTGCAGCAACCGCCTATACGGATCCCACCATTACCTGGGAGACAACGACCAATTATAACCTGGGGCTCGATCTGGAAATGCTCAATCACCGGTTAACTTTCTCAGCGGATATTTATAAAAAAGGACTTCGGATATTTTGCGTGCAGTAGATATTGCTGATCAAGTAGGTGGCCTTACAGGCCCACAGCAAAATATCGGGGTGATGGATAATAAGGGCATTGAGCTGACACTGGGTTATCATGATCACGCCGGTTCATTTACTTATGGTTTTAATGGCAATATCTCTTTTAATAAGAACAAAGTCGTTGATATTCATGGCCAGATACTCTATAAATATAGCACCAATCTGGCGACCATTACCAAGGCAGGGCTACCCATTGATTCCTATTATCTGTTAGATGCCATTGGTATATTCCAAAGTGACGCGGAAGTGGCTGCCAGCCCCTTCCAGTCAGTAACCACCAAGGCAGGGTATATTAAATACCGCGACGTGAATAATGATGGCGTCATCAATGCGGATGACCGGGTCATTATTAAATCCTCATCAGCCATGCCAAAGTATACTTATGGCTTCAACCTGGACTTTGGCTATAAAGGTATCACCTTGAGTGCCTTTTTCCAGGGGGTAGGGGGTTTGAAAATTTATCCGGAAGGCAACATGGTATTACCCTTTAAAAATGGCGCCGATGCTACCTGGGAGTGGGCCACTGATAGCTGGACACCGGAAAATCCAAATGCAAGATTACCTATTGTTACCACCAGTACAGATGGGGATGATAATTTCAAGGCCTCAGATTTCTGGTTAAGGGATGGTTCTTATCTTAGGATGAAAAATATTCAGCTGGCCTATGAGTTGCCACAAAAATGGTTAAATCGTGTGAAAATTACAGGCCTTTCTGTGTATATCAATGCAGAGAATTATCTGACCTTCTCCAAATTCAAGGACTATGATCCTGAGACGACTTTAAATGTTTCCTCATTATATCATTACCCGATGCTCAAGACCCTGAGTGCAGGTGCAAGGATCACTTTTTAAGTAGTAGGTGGTATATATAAGATTCATCAAAAAATTAATAGCAATGCAAATTAAAAATATAATGCTGATAACAGCAGTTGCTTCACTAATACTGTTTGGTTGTAGCAAAAGTCTGCTGGAAACATCGCCAGATAATAAATACGTAGAGGGGAACTTCTGGAAATCAGAGGCAGCCGTAAATGCCGCACTGACCGGTTGTTACGCCGTACTGACTTATTCAGGGCTCTATGGAGGGGATGCTACTCCTTTATGGGAAGAGACAGCCTCTCCTAATGCCTATAATTATGGTAACTCCATGGGTTTTAACGCAATTGCAGAGGGTACGCAGGAATCCTCCAGTTCCGGGATTATTCCTACGCGTTATCACGACTGCTATTCCGGTATTGGTCGCTGTAATACTTTTTTAGCCCATGCAGGTCAGGTGCCCTTGGATCCAGATACTTATGCCCGTATGAGAGGAGAAGTGCATTTTTTAAGGGCTTTATTTTATTTTAATCTTGAGAATTATTATGGTGGAGTGCCGCTTATTTTGGATCCACCCGATGTCGCTACTCAGGGCGAGTTGCCCCGTACGCCCAGAGAAGAGGTTGTAAAACAAGTACTCAGCGATCTGGACAGCGCTGCCGTTTTGCTGCCGCTCAAATACAGCGGGGCAGACATCGGTAGAGCGACCAAAGGAGCAGCCTTGAGTTTAAAGGCCAGGGTACTACTTTACGAGGCCAGCCCTTTGCTGAATACGGATAATAGCCAGCAAAAATGGCAGGAGGCCGAGGCCGCAGCCGAGGCGGTAATCGATCTGGCTCCCGCAGCCGGTTATGGTCTTTTTGACAATTACAGAGCACTATTTTTGCCGGAAAATGAAAATAACAAAGAAGTCATCTTTGATGTTCAATTTATCTATCCGGATCTAGGCACCTCCTTTGATTTAATTGGTCGTCAGTATAATTCCAATGCGCCCTTGCTAGATCTGGCAGAAGCCTATGAAATGAAAAATGGTCTGGCCATTGATGCGCCCAATTCTGGGTATGATAAAACTAGTCCCTATGAGAACAGAGATCCCAGGCTGTATGCGACAATTGTGTTTCCTGGGGATACTTTTATGGGCAAATTGGTTACCACATCCAGATTCGCCATCACTGGCTTTGGTATGAAAAAATATACAGTCTATGATAAGCAGCCTGCTTCTTCTGATGTTTCCGATCTGAAAGGGGGCCAATCTTATACCAATTTTATTGTTCTTAGATATGCGGGCATTCTTCTGATGTATGCAGAGGCCAGAAACGAAGCCACTGGCCCTGATGAAAAAGTACTGGCGGCGATCAATCAGGTCCGGGGCCGTGTGGATATGCCACCACTCACAGGGACCTATACAAAAGATTCCTTACGTAAGTTAATTCATCTGGAAAGGCGCATTGAGTTTGCTGGTGAGGCGCTGTATTATAATGATATCAGGCGCTGGAAAACAGCAGAGCAACAACTTAATCAAAAAATATATACCTATAATCATAGTCCGATAGAAACCAGAACATTTGATCCGGCCAGAGATTATTGGTGGCCAATTCCTCAGGTGCAAAGAGATTTGAATCCAAATTTGGACCAGGCGCCCGGTTACTAATAGTTGGATATTTCTGGGATCCTTAATAGGAGAATGATTAAGACAAGGACCTGTTTCAATGCATTTGGGGAGAAACCTGCCTATGGATCTGTGACAGATCCATAGGCAGTAAGGTTATATCTTTTCATTATTGTTTTTCATTATTGAATGGGATATCATAAAATGTAAACCAACCTTAAATAATGCAGCGGACATCCATAAATAATTGTATATTTAATCCACCATACAAGGACAAGCAAGTAAAATATGGTCAACATAAAATAGCAAACGCAATAAGAAATAAGCGACATTCGGTTAAAGCGTTGTGTTGCACAGCTTAGGTAGTTTATAAAATGTGGTATGGCGCAATTTGAAAAAAATCGAAACCCGCGCCAGGAGATCTTAATGTATTCTAATGTCTTCTGATGTTGCGAACCTGGGTAATACCGCGGCTGCGCCTGCGGTCAATAAATGTAATCGTTTTATTAAAATAAGTTATATAAAATAAGAAACAACTCAAGTTAGGTTGTGCTAGCTTATATAAAAATTAAAAACATGGATTCAAGAAGAGAATTTCTGAAAAAAGCGATGCTGCTTTCAGGGGCAGCCGGTGTGGCAACGGCTGTACCGGCCTCCATCAAAAAGGCACTGGAGATAGATCCAAAGGAGGGAAGTGATTTTTATGAGGCCGAACACATTGTCATCTTAATGCAGGAGAACCGGGCTTTTGATCACTGTTTTGGAGCGCTTAGAGGTGTTCGCGGATTTAATGACCCCAGGGTAATTACCCTGGGAAATAACAATCCCGTCTGGCTGCAAAGCAATAAAAAAGGGGAAACTTATGCTCCTTTTCGTTTTAGCATTGAGGATAGCAAAATTACCTGGATGGGGTCTATTCCACATTCCAGGGCCAGTCAGGTAGATGCAGATAACCTAAGTAGGTATGATGGTTGGCTGGAGGCTAAAAAATCGGGTAATCCGCAGTACAGAGACATGCCTTTGACCCTGGGGCATTATATCCGGGAGGATCTGCCCTTCAACTATGCAATGGCAGATGCTTTTACGATTTGTGATCAACATTACTGTTCTGCTATGACCAGTACCTGGCCAAACAGGTTATATCTGTGGGGAGGTACGATTCGTGAGGAGAAAAACAGCGATTCAAAAACATTTATCCGCAATGATATCCCTGGGGAGAAGCCAGATGGAAAACCATGCCCGAACATTTAGAAAGGCAAGGGATCTCCTGGAAGGTATACCAAAATGATTTGTCCAGCACAGGTGGTTACAAAGGCAACGAAAGAGCCTGGCTTTCTAATTTTGGGTGTAATCCTTTAGAATTTCTGGCGCAGTATAATATCAGGTACAGACCTGATTATCTCAAAACCGTACAAGAGAGGGCTGAGAAATTGCAAAAAGAAATCAAGGAATTGCAGTCGAATCTAGCTAATCTACAAGAAAATTCAGATAAATGGGATGCAGCCAGAGCGACCATCGCAAAGAAAAATGAAGTGCTGGCAGATGCCCGTGAGCAAATAGGTCGATGGACCAAAGGTCGCTTTGAAAAGCTGACTGATTTTCAAAAAGGACTCTACCGCAATGCCTTTGTTATTAATGACGCAGACCCCGATTACCGCCGTCTGATTCATCTGGATTATAATGATAACGGCCAGAAAAGGGATGTAGAAGTCCCGGCAGGGGATGTGCTCTATCAATTTAGACAAGATGTAGATAAGGGCAAACTACCCACCGTTTCCTGGTTAGTCCCTTCGCAAAATTTCTCAGATCATCCCAGTGCACCCTGGTATGGAACCTGGCTGACTTCTGAGATTCTCGATATTCTGACAAAAAATCCTGAGGTCTGGAAAAAGACAATCTTTATTTTGACCTATGATGAAAACGATGGCTACTTTGATCATGTACCACCGTATGTAGCCCCTGATCCTGAAAATCCCCTGACAGGTAGCGTTACTGCTGATATAAAAGAAACCGCGGCAGAACAGGTCCGTTTAGAAAATGAACTCCGGGACGGTATCTCAAAAAAAGGCGCACGTGGGGGACCGATCGGTCTGGGCTTTAGGGTACCTATGATAATTGCGTCTCCCTGGACTAGAGGCGGTAAGGTCTGCTCACAGGTACTAGACCATACTTCCTCTTTGCAATTTATCGAAAAGTTTATTCAGCGCAAATTTGGAAAAACTATTTATCAGGATACAATTACCGATTGGCGAAGGGCCATTTGCGGTGACCTGACTGCTGTGTTTACTAAATTTGATAAAACAGATAAACAACGATTGCCCTTTTTAAACCGAAATCAATTTGTGCAACGGATCTATAACGCTAAGTTTAAGGATGTTCCCAAAGGCTATAAAGCCCTGAGTGCTGAAGAAATGGACGTATTTAAAAATAATCCCACAAAATCCAAATGGAAACCACTGCAGGAACCAGGTGGACGACCTTCCCTTCCTTTGCCTTATGAACTCTATGCAGATGGTCATATAGATAAAGCCAGTAAAGTCGTTTCCATAGATATGCAAGCCGGTAATAAAATCTTCCAAGATAAATCCTGCGGAGCGCCATTTATGGTATATGCGCATGGAGGCTACCTGAGTATGGAGGCAGAGAAGAATCACTCCAAAGTCTATGAGCCCGTACGTGTCTGGCATTTTTCACTTACAGCAGGGAGCCGGCTTCGCTATGAGTGGCCATTAAATCATTTTCAGCAAGGCAGTTATGATCTCAGACTTTATGGTCCCAATGGTTTTTACCGTGGACTTAGCGGCAATCAAAAAGATCCTGACCTGGATCTAGAGTTGCAGTATGAACCCAAACGTCTAATGGTACACTCCTTGACAGGTAATCTGGTCTTAAAGCTAAGCAATAAAGACAAACATTTCTCGCATGAACTGGTGATCATCGATAAAGCCTATGGGAAAGCCCCATTGAAAAAAAGATTACCAGCAGGCGCGACAACTGATCTGGTCATTAACCTAAAATCTTCTGATGGCTGGTACGACTTTGTTGTAAAAGTAACCGGCAATGATCTTTTTGAGCGACATTACGCCGGCAGGGTGGAAACTGGTAAACTTTCAATTGCCGATCCACAACTCAGCGGATCATCCACTACTTAGCAAACAACATGCGTAATATAATTTACGCCACTTTGTTTTATAATTGGATATAAACCTAACAAAATGAAACGTTTATCTAACCTACCTCATTTCCCAGGACGCTTACCAGGGAAGACACCTAAAGCAAACAAAAGCCGCATATCAATTTATGCGGCAGGTTTGCTGCTTTTACTAATGGGACTTATATTGACCAGTAGTTGCAATACAAATTCCCAAAATAAGCCTTTAGATGGCTTTGACGCCCAGGCCCATCGTGGTGGTCGCGGGTTGATGCCGGAGAACACCATTGCCAGCGAAAAAAACGCAATCGATTATAATTGTACCCTGGAAATGGATCTGCAAATGTCTAAAGACAGCCAGGTAGTTGTTTCACATGACGCCTACTTTAATGCAGATTTTAGTCTGGATCCAGCCGGAGAAACGATGACTCAAAAAGATGGCAAAAGCAGGCTGCTGTTTAATATGCGTTACGATTCTATCCAAAAATACGACGTAGGGTTAAAGCCTTATCCCAATTTTACCAGGCAAAAGAAAATACCGGCCATACGGCCTTTATTATCTGTACTGATTGATTCTGTGGAAGCTTACGGTAAAATCAAAAATCACACTAATCATTATAATATCGAGCTAAAAACCAGCCCTAAGGCAGACAGTGTTCATTACCCAGATTTAAAAACCTATGTTTTAAGCGCGATGCATACAATCAATAACAAGGGGATTGCATCGCGGTCTATGATACAGTCCTTTGATGTCAGAGCTCTAAGGATGGTGCATGATTCCTTCCCTCATATTGCCACATCTTACTTGGTGGGCAAAAATGATACAAATTCTGTTCAAGGTTATATCAATGCCTTGGGCTTTACACCTACTGTTTTTAGTCCTGATTATCATATTGTTACACCAGAAATGATACAAGGATTCCATCAGCAGGGTGTAAAAGTCATCCCTTGGACGCCCAACACACTGGATGAAATGCAAAAACTTACGGACATGGGAGTGGACGGCTTGATTACCGATTTTCCTGATCTTTATAGCCAGTTAAAACATTGAAAAGAAAATATAAAACATTGGTAATTAATAAAGAAAGGATATTTTTTAATGCCTTTGAATTGCACGAGGTTTAATAATATAGTGGATTTTTAGGTTGCTGTAAAACATATATAAATAAAAAAAATGCACTGGATGTCAAATTTATTTCTACCATGTGCCCTTAAATTGTGTTGTTATCAATTTTCGTCACTTGTTAAATTTGAACATTATGCAGAACTTTTTAACAGCAACGCCCAGCCAGCGACAGGCACATATGAATATAGCCACCCTGCGCTCTGGTATTCCACACAATTTATTAGAACATGATTGGTGGCAATCCTTTGTACTCCAAAATTTATTTGAATTGCCATTTGCCTCCTTTTTAACCCTTAATGGCAGCCGCAGCCTTTGTGATCAATGAAGGACTACTCCGGTGTTGAGTAAAAGCATCGATTTAGTCTTGGCGCATGAAGCCGTAGGGAAACTCCCTCAGAAAAATCCTTCCCGTAATTATATTAAAAACCTCAGAAGACTTGGTTGTGCCTTTGTTGAAAAGGTACTCTGCAAGCAATTGGCTTATCGTCTTTACTGTAATTTACGCAATACCGGCATAAGTGTAGAGGTTCGGGCAGAACTGCTGCCCGCTGATGCACCGGATAAACCCTCCAGGGCTATTTATATTTATTATCCCTCCTTGTACAGCGGCTCTCATAATGCCAGAGGGGTCGTGAAAATCCATTGCAGTATGCTCTCTGCTGCCCTTCATCCTATTTGAAGTACACAACAGGATCTGTTATCCACCTATGCAGGTCCCATGACGGCGCAGTCTCCAAATGTACCTTTTGCTGTTAGGACGGTAAGCCCCATGCATTGTTTATTGGAGAAAATGTTATTACTCCATGAATTATACAGGATCCCTGAAATTCCCTCCAGATACATTCCTGGTACCTCCAGACACCTGTATGATATCGTTCATTTGTATGACAAACTACAAGGGGAAGGTGTAAAAATTGATTGGAATTTACTCAATAAGCTAAGGATGCATCGCAGTCGCTGGCTTGGCAGAGCCACCACGGTTTATAGGGAAAGTTGTCACCGAAAGCTTTGTTTTATCCCGCCATTCAGGCTGCTGGGGCCGCTTATGGATGATTACCGGCGCCTTCGCAAAGAGGTTATTTTTGATCCGTCCTGGGAATTTCCGGTACTCATCGGGAGAATTCAGCAGATCAATGCAAGTTTAAACGGTATTCAATGGCCTTATCTTGAAAATGACCGGCATCTGGCGCTGCTGACTAAAACAGCTTAAGCGGTTTAAATGGACAAAACGATTGAAAAAAGTCTTTTTTGTCGTTACATCGGGGAGTCACCTTTTTAAAAGGGACTCCCTTTATTATGGACTGTTTATCATAGTAGATTTGCCCACCCAAAATACTTTGTTTATTTTTGCCTGGTTAAGGGGCAAAAAAGCGTATGACAGAAATAACAACAAAACGCCTGTTTTAGGTCATCTCACCTGCTGCTAAAATCGGAATCTGATGACCTTAGCAAAAAGCTCCTTGGGATCAACGATCTGTTCAATTTAACGACCTATACCATTTATGAAAAGCAGATTTTTATTGACGGGCATGACTTTAGCTGCACTGGCCCTGCTCAGCCTGGCAGGTTGTAAACCGGCAGCCTTATACCAATATAGTGCTGCCAAAAACAGCATCAGTGCTAAAAGTATCTATGCCGATATGCAGCGTGCTGCGAATTGGCAGATGGATTCCATTAAACATAAAGGTTGGCGCCATCCAATGGGAAATTGGACCAGCGCTGCTTTATATACCGGCCTGCTCGCCTGGCAGGAGGTCTCCAAAGACTCTGCAACACTGGCATTTTTAAATCAGGTAGCAGATTCTTTGCAGTGGAAACTTAAATCAGGAGCAGATCGTTATCATGCAGACAACTATTGTATTGGACAACTCTACTGCGGGCTCTATGAATTGCATAAAGATCCTGTTAGAATCGCCGACTTAAAGGCACTTGCAGATACACTTAAGACCAGGCCTCATACAGAATCTTTGGCGTGGAAAAATAATATTTCCCTAAGAGAATGGGCCTGGTGTGATGCGCTTTTTATGGGACCGCCACCAATCGCTATGTTGGCTCATGTTACAGGTAACCGCAATTATATGAACCTGGTAGATAAACTTTGGTGGAAGACATCTGATTATCTCTATGATAAAAAAGAACGATTGTTTTACCGGGATAGCCGTTATTTTGACAAAAAGGAAAATAATGGGGCAAAGGTTTTCTGGTCCAGAGGCAATGCCTGGGTGATGGCGGGTCTGGCCAGAGTGCTTCAATATATGCCAGAAGATTATTGGGATAGGCGCTATTGGGTCGCTCAATTTAGGGAAATGGCCAGTAGAATTGCCGGGTTGCAGCAATCTGACGGTACCTGGCATGCCAGTTTATTGGATCCGGGTAGTTATCCTGGCAAAGAGACCAGTGGCACTGCTTTTTATTGCTATGCGATGGCCTGGGGAATCAACCATGGCGTGCTGGATGCCAGTTTATATACTTCCACGGTAGATAGAGCCTGGGAAGCATTGGTAGGATGTTTGCATCCTAATGGGATGCTGGGGTTTGCCCAGCCCATCGGTGCTGCGCCGGGTCATGTTAATTATGATGATACCGAATTGTATGCAGTGGGCGCCTTTTTACTCGCAGGCAAAGAAATGATCACCTTACATCAAGCATCAAAAGAAAAATAGGTTTCCTTAAATTTAAAAATGGTTTAAAAAGGCAGCCAAATTATTTTTTGTTGCTATATAATGTAAGTTGCTATCTGATCAAAAGGGTTATTTACCGATGAGTCCTGAGATGATATTTACACTAAGCGCAATGATTGCCGCATTAAAGGCAAATGAGAATAAACCGTGAATCATGGCAATGCGCCTGATGCGCCGATCTGTTATCTGTACATCAGATACCTGAAAAGTAGTGCCTAAGGTAAACGAAAAATAAGCAAAATCCATAAAGTCCGGCCAGGCGGGTGTATCATCCTCTGGATGGCTCGGAAAGTCAAGCCCGCCTGCATGCCTGTCTTTTCTACTCATATCTCTTGCATAAAATAAATGGGCATATCGCACGGCGAAAATTGTATGAACCAAGACCCAGGATAAAATCATGCAGCTGACGCCGCTTATTAGATTCAAGGCTTTATATACTTCATCTGATCCGGCGCTGAGCAGCATCTGTATCACTGAGAATATTGAAAACAAGGCGGCAAATAATGACAATACAAAAATATAGGCACGGCTGCTATCCTGGTGCTGCGCTTCCTGCCTGATGTCTTTTGAGGCTACCGGAAGCATGGACCACCAGATCAGCACCACCTGACTTAAGCAGAAAATATCCCAGCTAAATACAACATGAGAGGCTTTGGGAACCGGGATCAAAAAGAAAAATAAGACAGCCAGTACTAGACTGATGATCAGTTTAACCGTTCCGGAAAGTCGACTGATCATAGGGGTATGTGTGTTTTTTGATCCCTTATTTTGTTGGTGCTTAGCCATAGGAGAACAGGTTGTCTTTTATAAAGTTAGGCTTTTTTAGCCCCATGGGTTCAAAAAGAAAATAAAAATGTCCTGATTAATAAATTTTAATCTCATCCGTAAAGAGAAATCCACGAAAAACAGGAGCCACTACTCTTATGTACCGGGCTTTATTTCCCTGAAGATTAAAGTGATAATTTTCAAAACGCAGCCGGGTTTGGGTGGTGGGCGTGGTGGTTTTTATAATCCCTGCCGGTTGAAAGTTTTTGTTGTCATTTGACAAAAAAACAGCAACCTGAATAGGCATATAAACGCCCGGGCCTGTGAGTTGCATAAAACGGATATCCAGGCTATGTAGGTCCGTAGGGAGGTTCATGTCTACTGTTACGTCCATCTGTTTTCCTAAAAAGCCCTGCCACCGGTCATCGCTGTAAGTGAGTGTACCGGTTATACCATCCGTTAAGGTGCTGTTGCCTGCGCCAGGATAGCTTTTAGCATAGGGCGAATTATAATAGACAGTTTTGCCGATGGCCCGGTGATAATCTACTGTAAAGCTGTCGATTTTGATATTTCGAACCGTACTGTCCAGAACTGCCGCCTTTACGAGCGCATGGCCTTTTATGGGAAAAGGTGCTGTGTATAATATGCCATGTGTTAAGGGATCTGAACCATCTGTAGAATAATAAATAGCCGGACGGTTGTATTCACTGGAAAGGGTAACCATCATTTGCCTCTTTTGCTTATCTATGTATTCATCATGCAGCACGGTTGGATCTGGTCTGTGATAATGCACAAATGCTCGCTGTAATAACAGATACTGGCCTTGTATTCTTTTTAAAAAATCCTGGTAATGCTGGCTTTTATGGGGAGTCCATCCAATCTCCGCCAGCGCTAAGGCTCTGGGGAACAGCATATAATCGGCATGCTTTTCGGTGGGTACCCATTCTGTAAATAAATTTGCCTGCACACCCAGCATAAAGGGCTTTTGCCGCTCCGTTAAGCTGTCCTTGGGAAGTGGATTAAAATGATAGACCTTGGATAGAGGAATATAACCGCCAATGGCCTCCGGCTCGCTCATGGGGTCAGACTGGTAATGGTCCAGATATAAGTATTTGCTGGGCGCCTCAATGGCGTAATGCCCCTGCCTGGCAACTTCAATAGCGGTATGTGGATTACGCCAGACCATAACGGCGGCTCCAGGGGCGAGTCCTCCCTGGGTAATTTCATCCCAACCCAAGAGCTTACGGCCATGACTGGCTAAAAATTGTTCTAATCGCCGGATGCCATAACTCTGCAGCCCCGCCAATGTTTTGATATTCTCTTTTTTCATAAGAACCTTACAATCCTGGCAATCCTTCCAGGACTTTTTAGAGGCCTCATCGCCACCAATATGAATATAGGTAGAAGGAAATAGCTGCATTACTTCTGTGAGTAAATTTTCCATAAAGGTATAAGTCGCCTCACTACAGACATTGAGTTCATGAACACCATGAGCGGATCCGGTGGCTGATAAAAAGGGATAAGCGTGTAAAAGTTCTTCTGCGTGTCCCGGAAATTCTATTTCCGGGATGATATTAATGCCTCTGGCACTTGCGTAGGCTACAATATCTCTTACTTGCTGCTGGGTATAATACCCGCCATAGCTGCCTGGCTCGCCTTCTTTACTGTATTTTCTACCGGCTTTACTCCAGGCTGTCTGCGTGCCCTCCGGCCTGAAGGCAGCCTTTGAAGTCAGTAGGGGATATTTTTTAATCTCCAGCCGCCATCCGCCGCCATCGGTCAGGTGCCAGTGAAAATTATTCAATTTGTAAAGGGCCATTAGATCCAGCAGTTTTTTGATATACGCTGGAGGGAAAAAATTGCGGCTGACATCCAGCATCAGTCCTCTATAGGCAAACCTTGGATAATCCTGAATGCTAACTGCCGGCAATTGGTTTGACTGCCATTGTAGCTTTTCTAATTGCAAGAGGGTAAATAGGCCATGAAGGGCACCTGCTTTGTCTACCGCCTGAATCTGGATGGTTTTATCGCTAACCTTTAAAGAGTAAGCCTCAGCTATGTGCAAATTCAGATCATTTTGATGAGCAACACCAATTGAATCTAATATGATTTTAGATAACCTTGCGGCAGATACTTGAATAAATTGAATAGCAGGCTGGTGTTTGTTGACTTTTGATGTATTTTTTAAAATGACCGATGTAGCGGGTAAATGCCAGCTTGATGCCAGCAAATCAGCTGCCGCTTTCCACTGTGTTGGTGCCGTTATCCGCAGTTGATTGGTAATGTTAAATTTACCAGGCTGCGCTTTTAACCTGACAGCTTTAGGCACCAGGTCATAGTTGGGAAAACTACTTAGATCGCGCTGCGCCCAAGAAAAGCTGCCTAGTAAAATCATGAGTATCATAAGCCAGGATTTTTTCCAATAGCCATAGCTAAATGGTTGAATATCAGTTTTATTTATAGAAGGCATAGGGCTGCTTAAAATGAAAAAAGGTGCTAATAATTTGCTGAAAAAAGTTTTATAAGGCTCAAGAGGGTTAAAATTAGTAATTTTAAAGGGATAAAACAGCAGTAAAATACATTAGAATAATGAATCAGGACAATTACTGATGCACCATTGCAAAAAGGATAAGTCAAACAGCAAATGGTGATTGCCAGGACACAACATGCCTTACTTTAAAAAAATAATTATGAATCATTTACAAAGAGCGGCCAGATTTAAGGAATTACATTACCGACCTGGTATCTTTGTCTCGGCCAATGCCTGGGACGGCGCTTCTGCTCGTCTTTTAGAGAAAATGGGCTTCGATGCAATAGCTACCACCAGTGCCGGTATGGCTTTTGGCCTAGGTAAGCCAGATAAGGCCACAGAGATATCTAGAGAAGATGCACTTAAAAATGCCCAGCTGATTTTGGAAAATACCAATTTGCCGGTTTCTGCAGATCTCATGAACGGTTTTGGGGACAGCCCAGAGGAGTGCGCCATTACTATTAAGCTGGCCGCAGCAACTGGACTGTCAGGCGCTTCAATTGAGGATGCCAGCGGGAAACCGAGCCAGCCCATTTATGATTTTGAGCTATCTGTTGAAAGAATCAAAGCAGCTGTAAAGGCGGTCAGGGTATTAAACAAACCTTTTATGCTGACTGCAAGAGCTGAAAATTTTTTAAATGGCAATTTTGATTTAAAGGACACGATTGAAAGACTGGTGGCTTATGCTGAGGCGGGGGCTGATGTTTTATTTGCACCTGGAATCAAGACGCTAGAAGATATTGAGACAGTGGTAAAGGCTTTACAGCCTAAACCGATCAATGTGCTTCTGAATATGGAACAACAAGTATATGGACTGAAACAACTTGAAGCGATTGGTGTTAAAAGAGTGAGCCTTGGCTCCGGTTTGTTCAGGTTGGCTTATGGGTATTTACAGGAAGCCGCCAGTCATTATCTGCCTAAGGACAAACAAGCTGGATTTGCACCAGTGGTACAGCATGGTGAATATAATGCGCTTTTGAGCCAAGAAATAAAGCAAGAAACAAAGTAATATAAGCTTTGAGGTGCAGTGAGATCGTGGACGGTTGGTTTATATAACAGATTGATGTTTGTATCTTAAAAAAAAGGTCCGCTCCCTTAGCAATGGCTGGCAGAAATTTTAGGATTAATGAAAGGGTAAAACAGGCTCAAAATCGTTATTTAATGCGTTTGATTTTTGATTGAACTAGTCTTGGTATAGACTTTGTTATTAGTCACTGGCTGAATGTACGCTTCATGAGAGAAATGCCTGATCAGCCAAATAATCAGGCCCTAACAAAACATGGATGCATCGCATCAGATAATTTTAAACTTAAATATATAATAATCAAAAAACAACAAATGAAAAAGATCAATGGATTAATTGTGGCCGTTTGCGCCAGTTCTTTCATGTTTGCTTGCGGTTCCAATAACCAACAGGCAGATGCAATTACTGCGGATTCAACAACCATTGCTGGGCAAGTGGATACAGCAGCAGCTGCCACAGCGGCCGAGGTAGATACCGCTGCCGCCGCAGTAGGCGCGGCCGCTTCTGATGCAGCAGCAGCTACCGCTGATGCTGCTGATAATGTCGCTGATAAAGCTGAACAAAAAGGAAAAGAAGCGAAAGCCGCTGCGGATAATGCAGCAGAAGATACCAAATCGGGTGTTAAAAAAGCTTGGGATGGTACAAAAAAAGTAGCATCTGACGTGGGCGAAGGCGCAGCCAAAGGAGCTAAAGCTGTTGGAAAAGGCGTTAAAAAAGGAGCTGAAGCTGTAGGGGACGCCGCCTCTGATGGTGCTAAAGCCGTCAAAGATGCTGTCAAAGGCAAGGACGATAAATAAATAGCCAAAATTTAAATACTGGGCAAATGCAAATGATTTGTTTTCGCTCTGCTGTTTGCACAAAAAGATAAACCCAATTTTATTTAAATTGGGCGAAATTGGATAAGAAAAGGCCCGCAATTGCGGGCCTTTTCTTATCCAATTAGGCAGCGGAAAATTAATACAATAACAATTGTTAGGTTTTCTTGTCCGAGTCCAAAATATGGTTTATTTTAGTGTGTGGATTAATGGTAATAATATCGAATCTAAAAATAGGATTTTATGGAGACAGCCATCCCATTTATGCTTGTACCCTTTAAGGAACAAGATTATGCAGATTACCGTGCTTTGACCAGCAATCCAAAGATCATGGAGATGATTACCGGCAGGCCCTTGAGTGAGCAGGAAAGCCGGGCGCATTTTGACCGTTTATTGCAACAAAACCAGGTGGCAAAGGGGTTTGGCAATTTTAGAATTATTAGCGAGGAAAATAATGCGTTTATGGGGTTGGCCAAACTGGTCCGACAGCAATTGGAGGACAAAGAGGTGGAAATTGGATTTTTGCTGATGGAACAATTTCAGGGTAAAGGCATTGCATCAGCTGCTACCAGGCAACTCATTGATTTTGCCCGAAAAGACCGCAGTCTTTTAAGGGTTAAAGCCATTTTAGATCCATTAAACAGCGCTTCCAGAAAGATATTGGTGCGCGAAGGGTTTGTTTCTGAGTTTGTTGGAGAAATCGATGGATTACCAGGGGAAGTAATGAGTCTGGTTTTATAGACGGGAACCATTGCTAAGAAAAACCCAAAATAAGGCGAAGAGGACTTCCTTGGTTCAATTTAGGATTTTATTGCCACCAATTATTAGCACAGTAATGTAAATTGTGGCTAGAATCCATGCAAAGCTTAATTAATATTCAAAAGATCTCCCTGCTATATTGTACACTGCTGATAACGGTATTTAGTTGTACTGCCCAGGGAACAAAAAAACAACATATGGAAAATGTAAAAGAGCATACAGGCGCACTTTCAGGACATGAAAACAATCCTTATTATTCAAGAACAGATACCAGTGAACTACACGTTACAAATGATGAGTGGAAAAAAATTCTGCCTCCTGACTTATATAACGTAGCCAGAGAGCAAGGAACAGAAGCTCCTTTTAAAGGAAAATACTGGAACAGCGATCAAAGAGGAACCTATTATTGTGCGGTATGTGGCAATAAACTTTTTGACTCAGATGCTAAATTTGCCAGTTCCTGTGGTTGGCCAAGTTTTTTTGAGACCGACAGGAAGGACGCCGTCATTTATAAAGAAGATTATTCCCATGGTATGCACAGAATAGAAGTAGAGTGCGCCAGGTGTCACTCACATTTAGGCCATATCTTTGATGACGGTCCGGCGCCGACCCATAAAAGGTATTGTATGAACTCGGTTTCTCTGGACTTTGAACCCCACCATTAGCATTAAGTCTAAGCTTTATTGTTGAATGCGATTAGCTAATGGCAAGACTGTCCTAAGGATTGAGATGGTGACTATTAGCTCGGGTCTTTGTATTCATCGTATTCATCTGGCAGTCACCTTGGATAATTTACATTGACTGGCCGACCATTTTGTTATATTATATAGCAAAATGGTCGGCCAGTCAACATTTGGGAGGCAGTCTGGTAAAGCCTGCTTATAGGCCTCTGAGCTCCAGAACAAAAATCTTTGAGCCGTTAAGCAAAATCACGGCTTTAATTTGGCTGTAGTTTTGTCTGGTAATAAAAATAAATTTTTTATACCATAAAAGAATAAAACATATGGATATAGCATCTTTAAACAAAACAGTGGTTAAAAGATTCAATAGCGCATTCATGGAAAAGGCGGATCTGAAGGTTTTGCCAGAAATTGTGGCTGATGATTTTATCAACCATACAGCGGCCAAAATGGTCAGTAGTGACGTGGCTGGGCTTATTCGTTTTATTGAGATCCTGCATGGTGGGTTTTCAGAAATAAAAGTTGACATCCATGAGATGATCGCAGAAGGCGACCTGGTGGCAACTAGAAAAACAATCCATGCGGTGCATACCGGGATGATTTTTGGCCATGCACCTACCGGAAAAGCAGTAACGTTTAGCGTGATGGATTTTGTTAAGTTGCGCGGTGGTAAATATATAGCACACTGGGGGCAAAATAATGTAATGGAGGTAATTGGTCAGCTGTAGGGTAATTTACTAAAGCAGATTCCGCTCAATAGGCTATTAACCTTGGGTTTGAAAATAAATATTTATAGCTTGAAGTTATGCTGCATTTGCCTTGCCAATAAAAAATGGATTACGACAATTAGCGGCAAATATATGTTTGGGTGTAGACTGTTTAAAATGATATTACGGGCACTTTCTTACCTTTGGTAGAAATTAGCCGTCATGGAGGAAGAACAAATACACAAAAAACTAGGCGCAGCACTAAGTAATATTGATAACCAAGTAAACGATTCAGATAATTCTAACAATGAGAATCCATTAGGTTTTAGGCTTGACCAATGGGCGGGTATATTGGAACAGGTCAAGCAGGACGCTTTGGGATATCTTTTAAGAATGAAAGGGCAGCCTGTTAGCATTGATCCGCAATTACCGTTGCCTGAAAAGCTGCCTTTATCAGATACCGGAATGGGCATAGAGCAGGTAATAAAACAGTTTAAAGAAAACTGGACGCCGCATTTAGTGGGGGCCTCTTCTTCGCATTATGTAGGTTTTGTAACAGGAGGTGTAACGCCAGCGGCGCTGGCAGGCGACTGGTTTACAACCGTCTGGGATCAAAACACTCAAGCCGTGTCGGGGCAGGGTGATGTCTCCGCCAGACTCGAGCAAGTGACCATAGAACTGGTCAAAGAATTGCTTGGGTTACCAGACGCTTTTATGGGCGGCTTTGTTACTGGAGCGACTATGTCTAATTTTACATGCCTTGGAACGGCAAGGCAGTGGTGGGGTGCGCAAAAGGGAATCAATATTGCCATGGATGGGATCACAGCGCATATACCGGTTTTAACCGCCACTGCGCATTCATCCAGTATAAAATGTCTATCGATGCTAGGTATCGGCAGCAGGAATTTAATTCAGGTTAAAATTACGCAAGGGGATAGAGAGGTGATGGATATGGAAGATCTTGCAATAAAAATAAAGGCACTGGATGGCGCGCCGTTTATATTGATCTCTAGTGCCGGTACGGTGAATACAGTGGATTTTGATGATTTTAATGCGATAAATGCGCTCAAAAAAACGCACAATTTCTGGTGGCATATTGATGGGGCATTTGGTGGATTTGCTGCTTGTAGTCCCAAGTATAAGCATTTGGTGGATGGTTGGCAGGCAGCTGATTCTATTACAGTGGACGGACATAAATGGCTCAATGTGCCCTATGATAGTGGTATTTTCTTTATTCGTAAACGCCATCATTTATTATCTTATGAGACATACAGAAATTCTAATGCACCCTATTTGGGTGAGGTAGAAAATGGCGCCTTATTGGAGACAATGAACTTCCTGAATTTTCTGCCAGAAAATTCCAGACGCTTCAGGGCGTTGCCAGCCTGGTTCTCGCTAATGAGCTATGGTAAAAAGGGTTATCAGCAGATCGTAGAAAACAGCGTGGAAAGGACCAGGGAGCTTTCGGCGTGGATTGAAGGGCAATCTAAACTGATGCTGGTGGCACCCACCCGGCTCAATAATATCTGCTTTACGCTAAGAAAGCAGGATGATCCAAAAGTGGAGCAGTTCTTATATCAATTGAACAAAGACGGAAAAGTCTTTATGAGTCCCACTTTGTATCGTGGAAAAAAGGCCATAAGGGCCTCTTTTGTTAATTGGCAGACCTCAAAGGAGGATATTGATTTTATTAAGTCTGCGCTTGAAAAAACGTTGGAACAATTTTAATTTTACCTCCATTTACATTTGCTCAATCTAAAAATATAGAAATACATGCAACTAAAAAATATCACCGTTTTTTGCGGATCCAGTAGCGGCAAGGATCCGATCTTTTATGAGACGGCTTATAAATTAGGCGCTGTGCTCGCCTCCAAAGACATTGGCTTGGTTTATGGCGGTGCTAAAGTGGGTCTTATGGGTGCCGTAGCAAATGGTGTATTGGAAGCCGGAGGCAAGGCAATAGGCGTAATTCCTCAATTTTTAAAATCCGTTGAGATAGCCCATGAACAACTCACTGAATTAATTGTAGTCGAATCTATGCATCAAAGAAAAGCAAAAATGGATGCATTATCTGATGGGATTATTGCTTTGCCAGGTGGGTTTGGCACATTGGAAGAATTATTTGAAATGCTGACCTGGGGACAGCTCGGGCTGCATAAGAAGCCCGTAGGTATTCTCAACATAGAGGGGTTCTACGATTCATTAATGGCGCTTACTTCCCAAATGGTTACCGCAGGGTTTTTGAAGCAACAAAATCAAGAAATGTTGCTGGTAGATAATTCCATTCCTGGGTTACTGGATAAAATGCATGCGTATGAACCCCCACTTGTAGGTAAATGGGTGGAGGACCAATCGGCAGACATTCTAGATAAAATGTGAAAAGGAAAAGAATACAAAAGGATGTTGGGGTAAGAAGTAGTAAAATATGCTAAATAATTTTGCTTTAATTGTAAAATAATTAGTTTTAATTGATTTTTGTTTAGTATCTTTGCCTAAGAATAAGGCACTAAAACTGATTCGCCGGTTAGGTGCCTTAAATATAGCAGCGTTCAATATAATTTCATCAATAATTCTGGATGTATTGCGACACTACTTGGTAAGGAAAGTAAATAAGGTCCTATGCTTTGGTTGGCAATAAATTCAATTAAAAAAATAATTATGGAACAATTAAATCAGACGCCAAATATTCAAAATTCAGAAAAAAGGATCCATCACGGCCAAAATATAAAGCGTATTCGCCTTTTATTTGACTTGAGCCAGAAGGAGTTGGCCTGCCAGCTGGGTGGCACTTGGACCGCGAAAAGGGTTTCCAGGTTAGAGTGTTCTGAAAAAGTGCAGCTTGGGTGTCGTCGACAACTGGCAAAAGTTTTTGAAGTAGATATTGATCTATTTAATGAATTTGATCAGGCTGCTGCTCGCATGGCCATTGCACATATTATGAGAACCAGAAAAAAGATGAAACAAGCAGGCTTGATGGATGAGCAAATATTACTGGAAGAGATAAATGACTTGTTAGATAGTGCTGCCTTTTCAATACACCGGGAAAGTCAGAATATGCAGTTATTATTAAGGTTACTACAAGGAGCCAGGCAAAAAACGGAGGCTTGGAAGGACCGTAACAGTAGTGATAGCGAATGGGAAGTAAATGAGCCCCGCATGATTAATTGGCGCGTAGCTTAGTACAGTCGCGCGACATGCGTCTTGTTAGACAAATTAAATTATAAGGAACTGAGAACCTGCATTGCAGGTTCTCTTTCTAATTTGTCGAAATTTTTAAATACGGCAAAATAAAATAAAAGAAGGTTGTAATTAATTTTTTGAAGCAGGTTCGGTCGCCTCTATTGCGGCTAATAAATAAACGAGCGGTGCATTCCAATTAATGGCAACTTCATTAACACTATAAGCCTGATCATTGTCTATATAGGACAGATCAGCCTGCTCAGAGGGATAGCCTTTGACGCCGTCCTGCCTTCCTGGATTGGGACCGCCTACCAGCCAGCCTGGCACAGGTGCCTCTACCTTATCTGAAATACTGATCCTGTGATGTGGATGTAAGGGGGAGAGGGAACCAAATCCGGTTACAAAACAGTATCCTGTCGGGTTTTTGCCCAATAGGTAATCCAGATTACTAATGGCCGCTTGCCGGTAGTCAACCTTACCCGTAAGTCGGTATGCCTCCATCAGGATCCAGCCCTGATTGGCGCAGTTACTATTACTTCCCCAATTAAAATCTGTCTTTCTGCCTCCCATCACCGTATTAAAACCAGCATTGACCTGATGGATTAATTGATCTGCCAGGTAGATAATGGCCTGTTTGGCTTGTTGTTGAAGTGCAATTAACTGAGTGCGCTTTTGCAAGTTCCAGACAGTTTCATTTAGAAGGTTGGAAAAGTTGCTTTTGGTCAGATAGATACAGCCAATAGCGGCTACCTGACTCCAGGAGGGAATTGAAATATGTTGGGGGGTATATTTTTGCACTGCCGTCAGATATTTAGGATCTAGCGTACTTTGCAGCATACTGCATGCGGCCAGATACCATTCATCACTTAAGTTTTTATCACCGTAAGCGCCGGTTGTAATGTCGGGATTGAATTTTTTGTTCATGGCGTCCTGGTCATAGCGCACTGCCGGATTTGCCTCAGCCCACTTCCAGGCAAGCTGCGCGGCCTCTTGCAGGCTGTCAGTCAGCCCCGGTAAATGCGCTTTATAGGGCGCAAGTATTCTTGCTGCATTAGCCATGACGGACACGAAGTCCAATGTAGCCGCTGTTGATTTTTGTACGACATAACGCTTGTCGTGATCCTTGGCAGGCATTTCCATTTTGTCAAAACTGGCTGAGCTCAGTTTATGATAAACACCTCCATCTGCGGGGTCCTGCATGCGCAGCATCCAGCGCAGGTTATATAAGAGTTCATTTAGGATATCCGGTAATACCGCTGAAGCGCGTGGTATATCAAGCGCAGTTCCCTTAAATAATGCTGGATAATCTTCAAAAGCGCAAAATAAAGTATTCATCGTAATGCCCGAGTTCACTATATATTTATTATAGTCGCCAGCGTCATACCAACCGCCAGGAGCGCTGATAACAGCTCCCTTTGGTCTGGAACTGCTAGATGCAGATGGGTGGATATATACCATCGAGTCTGGATGACCTTCCTGCCTTGCCCAGATGCCTCCATAGGTATCTGAAATCTGCATTGAGGCGCGGTTATAATAATAGGCTTTCAGGCTGGCACTCAGCAGCGCTTTAAAAGGGTGTACAGCGATGGTAAAAGGGTAGGAGGTCCCTTGGCCTGGAATAGACAGATAATAATGACCAGTCTTCGTGAATTTTGTAAAATCTGCCTCCAGATTCTTTTTTCCACTATAGATATCTTTACCGGTAGGATGTAGCTGACCTGTAAAAACGGTATCCGCATTTTGATTCAGGGCAATAATATAAAAAGCAGGGATACGTTGTCCCGGGAATAGATCGCTGTCCAAAATAGCTGTTTTGTGATCATATTTGCCGTAACCAATTTGATTAATCCGGATTCCTCCAGTGGGTTGATCTGCAGTTAAGAATTGCGCTAATGACGCAGCTGGTTGTGTGAGAAGGAGCGCAAGGGTTAAAAAAGCAACCATGGGCCAGTTTATTATTTTTCTGTACCGGATTAAAAACAGACCGTTGCTTGGTATTGAGAGCTGGTGTATAGTCGAGCCCAGATGTAGACCATTTGCCGCCTTCTGAACTTCTTTTTTAAAGAGGTGATCCGTTTGTCTATGCCTGAGGCCAACGCTTTCACCTGGCTTAGGCCTTTTTGATCCCCTTACTTCGCTTAAAAACCCTTCCATGCGCATTTCCCGACAGATTTCTTTTTTTGTAGTAGCTAACTGGAAAATCAATAGATTTACCAGTTAAATTCTTGTACGTTCAGCTACTGCAATTTAAGAAAATCCGTTCAATTTCCTCTGTTCAAAGCTAAAATTATTATAATCCTACTTTCCCGGGAACCCAGTATGGCTCCGCATGGATCTGTCGGCGCTCGATGCCCAATCTGAGCAATTCTTTTTTGATCTTTTGAATATATAAACCATTGCCTGCCAGAATAAACTGCGCATGTGCCCATCTGCTTATGCTTTGGCTATCAAATATGGTAAATCCCGGGACATAAATGTTGGGTTCGTTGTCTGAACGCTGTACCAGTTCGTAACTGGTCAATCCCAGACAGGCGGGCATTTCTTGGTGGTGCTGCCCTAAATGAAGCAGGGTTGAGAAATGCTTGCCCAGGGCTTGGAAATGTTCCTGTAGAATACAGGCCAACCCTAAAGTGCTTTCATCACCGAATAAATAATAATTTGAAGCAGATTCTGTTACTTTCCTCCCCCTGGCCATACTGACAGGAATCTGTTGTCCAAGCTTAAGATCAGCGAAGAAACGGGCTCCAGGTCCATTGCCATGAATATGAGCCAGGATCTGGAATATATTTTCCTCTGCATCAATGTAGGAAGGCGTATAGTTTCTAAAGGCGTTTTGACTGACTCTGAAGGCAATGGCATAACCAGGTTTAAGGTTTAATTTCTCCAGGTTGCCTTTAAAGACGACAGAACGTATTTGCTCATTGATCCAGTCTGCGCCGACGACTTCAAAAACGGGCATCTTGGATCCCAGGGCAGTCTCCATTAGATCTGCCATCCATTTAGGTACGTTAGGCATAAAAAGCGCATTTTAAATTTTGACGGCAGTCCTAAAGCCAATTGCCGGTACCAAAAGTAATTGTACATCCGGCCGCAATTTTGCTTTTATTACTACTGCAATCAATATTGTTGATTTTAGATGATGCAAAGTAATAAGGGAACGGGCAAATAAAATAGGCCTATAACTTGGAATCTTAGTATTATTCTCGGATTTGTTTTCTGAATTCCAGTGGTGTGAGCTGGCAGTGTTTTTTAAATAGCTTACCAAAATGCACCGGATCATCATAACCCACCAAAAAACATATTTCTTTAATACTGAGATCTGTTTTATATAGATATCGCTTGGCCTGCAAAATACTGATCTGCTGAATGTGTGCTGTCACTGATTTGCCTGTCAGGGCTTTAATTGTATCACCAAGATGTGTTGTGGAAATATTCAACTGATCGCTATAAAAGCCGGGTCTTTTATGTTTGACATAATGCTCCTGCAAAAGTGATTTAAAGCCCAGCTCGATAAGACTGGCTCTGTCTGTGGCTTTGGTGGTACATGGACAACTATCCTTTAATTTGCCTGCGGTCCATTGCAAAAGACTGCTAAATAATCCCTGGACCGCAGCGGTTTGTTCGGTGCCACTGGCCTGTTCATACATATTGGTCAATAAGGATAGTAGTTGCATTAGCTCCTGATATAGGCTACTGGTGTCGTCAATGGGTAAAGGCGCACGAAAGATGCACTCCAGCGTTTTGGTCAGTTCTGCGTTCATCAAAATCGGGTCAAAAGCAATACTCCAGCCTGAAACATTCAGGCAATGTTCAATCTGATGAACCTGACCTGGAAAGACCATGACCAGCACAGGTGCTTTTAAAGCGTATTTTTCAAAGTCCAGTAAAAAACTACTGGAGCCCGTTGTTGCAAAATTAAATATTGCATGGGTGTCCCTGTGCGGCTCAAAGATATCATCCTCCCGGTTGAGATCCTCATTGTCGTACTGATGTAGTAAAATACCCGCCTTCGCCATGGGCGGCAAATGATGCTCTTTTAATATCTGCTTTTTTTTAGGCACTAATAGTTATTTTTCTGACGACCGGTTTGCCAAACGCATAGGGGATAATACCCTTTTAATAAGACCCTGCAAAAATAACTAAAATCTATTTGCAGGCAAACACGAACAGGATGAACGGCAAACAGATTTACTTGTTCCCAGGCTATAGATATTATCTATAAGTTGTAAAATAATCCTGATCAGTGGATGTGACGTGATGTTACAGAGATTTTCTGACATAGACCGTGGGGGAGTGTCATTTGCCCGTTTATTTTGTCCATTTACCGATAAGCGGAGAAATTTGCACCATTAATAATCTTCCTTTATTAATTTTACCATCTCAAAGGAAAGGAAAAATAATAGCGTGACACTTAATGTACGTGAGATTGTGGCTTAGATGTACAGAAATCCAAAAAAATTGTCGGGATTTATTATCGGGAATTAAAAAGCGTAGAGGGTAGAATGTAGCGCTGTTGTTATTAAAAATAATTTTTAAGAGCAGATTTGTCCAATTCCATTTAGTTGATTCGTTTTCATTTAATATAGTATAAAATAATCCAGTCATGCAGGCAATATTAGGAGCCGGCGGTGCCATTGGTACTGAGCTGGCAAAAGCACTTAGGATTTATACCAGGGAAATTCGCCTGGTTAGCCGCCATCCACAAAAAGTGGGGGCAGAAGATTTATTATTCCCCGCCGATCTTACGAAACGAGAAGAGGTGTCAGAGGCCGTAAAGGGAGCGGAAGTTGTTTATCTTACGGCAGGCCTTCCTTATGATTATAAAATCTGGCAAAGAGACTGGCCTGTAATTATGGAAAATGTCATAGAGGCCTGTATTAAGCAGGGTAGTCGTTTGGTGTTTTTTGATAACATTTATATGTATGACGGGGATAATCTTAATCAGATTATGGAAACACACCGAATTGCACCCAGTAGTAAGAAAGGTAAAGTGCGGGCTGAACTGATTCATATGATTTGGGATAATGTAAAACAAAAAGGACTAATAGCCCTTATTGCCAGATGTGCTGATTTTTATGGACCAGGTGTGAAAAATAGTATCCTTGGTGAGATGGTGATCAAGCCGCTGAAGCAAGGCAAACCTGCCAATTGGCTGGTTAATGAACACTACCGCCATAGTTTTACTTATACCGTGGACGCTGCCAGTGCTACTGCACTACTAGGCAATTGCCCGGAAGCCTTTGGCCATACCTGGCATCTGCCTACTGCCAAAAATCCGCCCTCAGGCAGGCAGTGGATTGAAATGGTCGCCAGTGAACTGGGGGTAAAACCCAAAAAACGTATTGTTGGTAAAACAATGACGAGTCTGTTAGGTATTTTTATGCCGATTATGCGGGAATCCAGAGAAATGCTCTATCAGTATGATAAGGATTATGTATTTAACAGTGATAAATTTGAAAAACGCTTTGCCTTTCAGCCAACTTCCTATGAAGATGGTATTAAAGAGATTATTCGCTTTGAGCCTGTAGCCCCAGTAATGGAGCGCAAGCGAATGAGTGCATAAAAATGCGCGCAATTCAACACGCACTATAGTCTTTGTTTACTTTTGATGGCCTTTGCCAAAATGTATGCGTTACATTTTAGGCAAAGGTCTTTGTTTATTGATCAGGTCATAATTAATCATAGCTCCTGCTGTAATGCCTGAAGCCATTGCTTGGGCAAGTGACCTAAAACGGTTACAATTATCGCCAGCCGCATATAAACCTTTGGTGGCTGTCCTACCAGCCTCATCTACTTCAATATGGCCAGAAGGCGTTAAATTATACCCTAAAGCAGCTTGCTGTTCCAAAGCCTGTCTGATTGGTGGCATAACATATAAAGCCTTCAAAGGGATACTACCAAGCTTTCCCGAAACGTCCCTTATGGTGACTGCTTCAAGATTGCCTGCCTGATGTTGAAGTCCCGTGACCTTTTCGGTGATTAGGCGGATTTTGTGCTGGTGGATAAAATCCAGCGCAGCAGGATTAAAAGAAAAGCCTTCCACCGTAAATATCGTAAGATTGCTGGTCCATTGCATCAGCATGTTGATCATATGCAGCGCTTCATTACTTGCGGCCAGGATGCCTGTTTGGCCTCCTTTGAATTCAAAACCATGGCAATATGGGCAATGAATAGCAGATTTGCCCCAACAGTCCAGAAGGCCTGGTATATTGGGTAGCGAATCTTTAAGTCCGGTTGCCAGCAGCAGATTTTCCGCCATGAATTCAGCGCCCTTTTTTGTTGTAACCGTAAACAGTGCCTTGTCTTTTTTAAAGGATATTGCATTATCCTCTATCAGTTCAATGGTACTATAAAGTTTTAATTGCGCACGGGCAGTTGCATGCAACTGCGCCGGAGCGATGCCGTCACTGCCAAGCAGATTGTGTGCATGAGGGGCAAAACGGTTACAGGGTTTGCCAGCGTCAATAAGGACCACCTTTCTTAGTGCTCTTCCTAGTGTCATGGCGGCTGACATACCACTATAACTGCCACCGATAATAATCACTTCGGACAGGGTTTGGGGTTTGCGCATATTCATTTTATTTTTTTGATACTTGGCAAAGTTAGGGAATAAAATTTAAATGCAACTGCGTTGCATAAAATAAATATTTTTATGAAAGGAGTGTGTTGGGAAGGGTAACTTAAGTTCATACAATAAAAGGAGAAAAATCGTGGTCGAGAAGGCATTCAAGGCAAACGGTTGCGTGGTCTGTATTCAATATATTTCTGTATTTTCCCACTGAATTATTTTTTACAATAAAATTTCAACCTGAATTAGATGCGTTTGTATAAACATATCCTCTGTTCCTTAGTTGGCTGTCTGGTATTCATGACTTTAGCGGTGCAGGTCGTGTCTGGACAACAGACAATCTTGAAAAACACGTATAGAGATACAACCGCATTGCTGGCAGCGGTGGGGCCGGTAAAAATCCCTGCTGCCCAGACGCTTTATGATGCAGGCAATAATGGAATAGCTCTTGAGTTGCCAGTCAGCCCTGAAGGCTATCATCTGGTACTGAAAGGTACAGATCATTCCCCCATTATTTCTGATAAGGGCATAGTTTATGCGCCTATTGCGGATACGAAGGTGTCCATATATTATCAGTTGGTGGGTGATAAAGACACTGATTTTCAGTTGGATCTATCCAAATCTGTTTTGGTGCCTGCTGTGCCCAATACAGCGGTGAATGCAGCACTTGAAATAAATACCCAGGCTCCTTTTGTCATACCAGCTTTAAAAGCATGGCGGGGCGGCCAGGGGAAATTTACCTTAACCAATCATTCCAAAATTGTATTGCCGCCGACTGAAAAAGAAATTCTGGGCAGCTTATCCGGCCAGATTCAAAAGGAAATTATGGATGTAACAGGACTGCAACTGGATATAAAAGTCGGAAAACCTGGAAAATCAGATATCTACCTGAGCATTACAAGCCAGCAACCTCGTTTAGGGGATGAAGGCTATCAAATGGAAATAGGCGATGTTTTACGCATAACGGCGCCAAAGTTTAAGGGCCTATTTTGGGGTACCAGAACTTTATTACAATTACTGGATCAGCATCTGGAAATTGTTCAGGGAATGGCCGTGGATTATCCTACCTACCGGGTCAGAGGCCTGGTGCTGGATTGCGGCAGGAAATTTTTCTCCATGGAGTTCCTGCGCAATTATGTAAAACTATTGTCTTATTACAAAATGAATGATTTTCAAATTCATTTAAATGACAATGGATTCAAAAAGTATTTTGGAGACAATTGGGATAGCACTTATGCCGCATTCAGGTTGGAAAATGATCGATATCCAGGACTCACCGCAAAAGATGGTCATTATACGAAACAAGAATTTCGTGAGCTGCAGGTCCTTGGTCGGCAGTATGGCGTCCTTATCGTACCAGAGATTGATGTGCCGGCTCATGCCTTATCGCTGACCCATGCAGTTCCGGCCATAGGTTCAAAAAAATACGGCATGGATCACTTGGATCTCCATAATCCATTGACGGATACTGTAGTGCATAATATATTCAAAGAGTATTTAGATGGACCGAACCCCGTTTTTACCGGACCAGTAGTAGATATTGGAACCGATGAATATGCCAAAGCGGATGCAGAGGCGTTCCGCGCCTTTACTGATCGCGTCATTAGCTGGATACAGGACTATGGTAAACAGGTCCGGCTATGGGGCGCACTTACCTGGGCAAAGGGAGAAACGCCGGTTCGGGTTAAAGGCGTTACCATGAATACATGGTATAACGGATATGCCGAGCCCAGAGCGATGAAAAAATTGGGTTATCCCCAGATCAGTACGCCTGACGGTTGGCTGTATATTGTACCTGCTGCAGGATATTATTATGATTACCTCAATCTGCATCACTTATATGATCACTGGATCCCGGCACAAGTAGGAAACGTCCGATTCGAACCCGGCGATACTGCCATTATTGGAGGCGCCTTTGCTGTGTGGAATGATATAGTTGGCAACGGCATAACTGCTGAAGACGTCACGGACAGAGTTTTTCCCGCACTCCAGGTCTTGAGCCAGAAAATGTGGGGAGGTGAGGATAAGCCATTGGATTTTAAGACTTTTGATCAAAAGCGAAAAACGCTGGGAGAAGGCCCTGGTTTAAACCTTAGAGGCAAAGTAGGAACTTACGTCGATGGTAAAGGGGGAGATTTGCCTGTTCAGAGAAATTGGTTATCAAAGCTGAATACTAAAGATTTTAAAAGTGTCGAAAAACAAAAGATCTCACAATTGCAAACCACTGCCGCTGTTTTAAAACAATCTGGTCTAAAACATGTTTGGCAATTTAATAACGTATCTGACAGGGTAACTTTGCCTACGGAGGAAATCGGTTATGATTATACCCTCTCTTTTTATTTATACCGGCAAGCAGGTAACACCAGCGCAAATCCAGATGAAACCTTATTTAGCAGTAAACATGCAAGTGTCGTTTTAAACCAAAGGGGCACCGGTCATCTTGGTTTTTCAAGAGAAGGGTATGCGCTGAGTTTTAATTATCAGGTGCCGAAAGAAAAATGGGTACATATTGTTATAACCGGAACCAATAAAGGAACTGCTTTGTTTGTCAATGGTGCACCTCAGGATAGTTTATACAATCACTTTTTGCAATTTAATGATAAGGATAAGTCCAAGGTTCGCAAAGTAGAAACCTTAATGTTTCCCTTAAGACATATTAGGGGTTTTACAGGGAAAATAACCGGGCTTGCGATTTACAATAAAGCCTGCAGTAAGGAACAAATTGCTGCCATGAATTAGCCTGGCTTTCAAAGCAGCCTTAATTTTATTATCTTTGTGATAATGAAGCAAGTAGAGATTCAGGGGAGTCATATTTTTGATATCGCTTCCTTTTACGAGGAAATTAACCGGGTTTTTATGCAGCAAGAGGACTGGAAATTGGGTCAGACCCTTGACGGGTTTAATGATTTGCTTTACGGTGGATTTGGGTTATTAAACCCGTCAGAGGAGATCTCCCTTATTTGGAAAGATATTCAGTCAAGTAAAGCTGCCCTAGGTTTAGAAACGACTCGTAAATATTATTTAGGCAAGCTTGCTCCCAAAAGTCCTTTCAATAAAAATCATTTTAAAGCGGCCTTGCAACAGTTGGAGGCTGGACAAGGGAAAACCTATTTTGATCTTATCATTGAAATTATTGAGGCGCATCCGAATATTCACCTGACCACTGCCTGAAAACTGATGAATGTCGTCCAAAATTAAAAAATCTGTTTCGCCTTAAATAAAATATCTACACGAAACCTAGCTTTGGGTTATGAGATGATCTTGCTGCTGCCGAGGCCTGATCGAAAGCAGCCCTTCGTAGCAGTTTTTTGCCATATGGATGCATCCCAAAGGGGATTGTGCCAGTAGTTATCTAAATTGAGATAGAGAACACACCTTTTATTAGCCAATAATTATCTGCTGCTTTTCTATATAAAGAGCTTTGTTTCAGATAGAAAGTCCATTGCCTTACAATAAGAAAATGAGAAGGGGCTTACTGTGCCATAGAAATTTACAATAATCAGCAGGGATTAAAAAGATAGTTTCATTTCAGTTCTTTTAGTTTGTGATATTATATAAAAGAAAGCGAATAGTTATTGAAGTGAAAATAAAAAATATAAAAAATAATTAATCAAAATAGAGGTTAAGCAATGGTTAGGTGACCTATAATCACGGTTAATCGTGTTGATTGTACATATATAGTATTTTAAATTATTGTAAATGAGGTATTTGTAGTGATTAATTGTTCTTTTTGTAAATGAACTAATTTTTTACCAGTAATAAAAAGGAACTAATGAAATACGATAAGTCTTCATATTGATTTCACTTTGCTGTTTTAGGGACAAAATAGTCGATATGAAAAGGTGACTACGTAACAATTAGTTAATCTTAAGAAAACATGGAGGATAAAATCGAAAGACACCTTTGCCCGACTTAAAACAGTTAGTGATGCCGTATTTAAGTGCACAAAGTAATGTCCTCAAATCCGAATTGAAAAAATATTAAACATTAACATTAAACATTAAACTAGAGCAGTATGAAAAAAAGATCGGGGAAAATTGGGTTTGCACACATTATGGCATGGGTCATAGGGTGTTGCTGTCTGTTGATATTGGCACCTGACCGCTTATTTGCCCAGACGAGTCCGGGAATAAACGGTCAGGTGCACAGTGATGTGGGGAGCGTGGTAGGGGTGCAACAATTGTTTTATACAATCAAGATAGTTCTTTTCACCGCCAAATGGTGGCTGATGAGACTGGCCGTTTTGCCTTTTACAATATTCCCCAGGATCATTATAATATCAGAGCCAGATTTGTCGGGTTTAAGGCTGCGGTTGTTTCTGATATTCCTTTCTCGGCCGACAGTACCTTACATGTAGAAATCGTGCTGAGTGCAGAGAATAATAGCCTGGATGAGGTCGTAGTGGTCGGTTATGGAAAACAGAAAAAAGCCAATTTGACAGGTGCGGTTGCCCAGGTTAGCGGTAAAGTACTGGAAGACCGGTCGTTGCCTAATATCAGTCAGGGATTACAGGGAATGGTTCCCAACCTGAATCTGGTACCTCAGGATGGCAAGCCCACCCAATCACCCAGCTTTAATATCCGGGGTAATACTTCCATTGGTCAAGGGGGAAGTGCACTGGTGCTTATTGATGGAGTCCAAGGGGATCCAAGTCTGTTAAATCCCAATGACGTCGCTTCGGTAACTGTGCTTAAAGACGCCGCCTCTTCTGCTATTTATGGCGCCAGGGCAGCCTACGGCGTAGTATTGATTACAACCAAAACGCCTAAAAAAGACAGAGTAAGTATCAATTATAGTGCGGATTATTCTTCCAAACAACCAACGGTTGTGCCAGATATCGTAGATAACGGGTATACTTATGCAACCATGTTTGATTCAGCCTGGAGTGCGTGGAATGATTACGCTCAGACTGCCCAGAATATTAATAAGACACAGCCCTTTTCTAAAGCCTATTTAGAAGAATACAAAAAAAGAAATGCCGATCCTTCCTTGCCTAAGGTGGAAACGGATCAAAATGGGAATTATGTCTATTATGGCAATACGAATTGGTACGATCTATTGTACAAGGATTATCTGGGTGCGACCAGTCAGAACCTATCAATTTCTGGGAGTAGCGAAAAGACCAGTTTTTACCTGACCGGACGCTATTATGGTCAGGGAGGGTTATTTAGATATAATTCTGATGATTATCATCTCTATAATCTGACAGGAAAGGGTACCGTTCAGGTGTTGCCTTGGTTACAGATTACGGATAATTTTCAGTTTTCCAGCAGATATTACCACAATCCCTTAAATGTAGGGGAAGGAGGCAGTATCTGGCGTAACCTGGCAGATGAAGGGCATCCTTCTTCCATGCTCTTTAATCCAGATGGCACCCTGACTTTTTCGGCGGCCTATACGGTCGGTGATTTTGTCTATGGTAAAAACGGGATCGATATGACCAAAACAGTGATACGCAACACATCGGGATTTGTGGCTGCTTTTTTAAATAATCAATTGCATATTCACGGGGATTTGACCTTTGAAAATACCAGAGAAGATCAAAAACAGATCCGGGTAAGAGTCCCCTATAGTACGACCGAAGGTGTGATTGCCTATGTGGGTACAGCTTATAATGATCTAAATCAGGATCAATATAAAACTGATTATCTGGCCACTAATATCTACGGGGATTATGAGACGCATTTAGGGGATCATTACCTGAAAGCCATGGTTGGATATAACTATGAACAGTCGGTTTATAATGCCTTTTCTGCCGGCAGAAACGGACTGATCTATGCAGATGCCACGGATTTAAATCTGGCGCTTGGTCAGAGTATAAATACGGGTGGAGGATATGAAAATGGGCTATTCTGGGTGGCTTTTACCGGTTGAATTATTCTTATAAGGACCGGTATTTACTTGAATTAGATGGTCGTTATGATGGTTCAAGTAAATTTCCTAGTGATCAACAATTTGCCTTTTTCCCTTCCGCTTCAGCTGGTTGGCGGCTGTCCAAAGAAGCTTTTTGGCATATATCTCCTAAAGCGATTTCTGATTTGAAAATCCGGGCCTCCTATGGTTCGTTAGGGAATGGTAATATTGCGTCCTATAATTATCAGGAAAGGTTTAATATTAGTCAATCCGGCAGGGTAATAGACGGGGTATTAGGCCAATATACCAGTGCTCCAGGAGTGATTCCCGCAGGACTTACCTGGGAGACTGCTACAACGGCAGATCTTGGATTGGACGGCACTTTGCTCAGTAATCGATTAAATATTACCGGTGATATTTATACCCGTAAAACCACCAACATGTTTACGGTAGGGCAGACATTGCCAGCTGTATTTGGCGCTACAGTTCCCAAAGGAAACTATGCCGATATGACGACAAAAGGTTGGGAAGCTTCCATTACCTGGGCGGATGCCTTTAAGCTGCATGACCGGCCATTTGGTTATAGTATTGGGGTATGGATGTCAGATTATATAGCTAAGATCGACAAATACAACAATGAAACCAGAAAACTATCCGATTATTATGCCGGTGAGACGGTAGGAGAGATCTGGGGTTACGTCAATGACGGTTACTGGACCGCAGACAATGTAGGAGATGCTAAGGCCGCTCAGGCTTTGTTCAAGGCGTCCAATTCAGGAACCTGGTTGCCAGGCGATATTAAATTTAAAGATCTGAATGGGGATGGAGTAATTAACAATGGAGATAACACAGTAGATAACCCTGGCGATATGAAAGTTATTGGTAACAGCACTCCTCGTTATAACTTTGGCATTACCTTATCAGCAGACTATGCAGGGTTTTATGCCAGCTTGTTTTTCCAAGGAGTTCTAAAACAAGACTGGTGGCCAGGCAGTGAGGCCGATCTTTTCTGGGGGCAATACAACAGACCCTATAATTATGCCTTCAAATCGCAGCTGGACGACATTTGGTCTGCGTCCAATCCCAATGCTTATTTTCCAAGATATCGCGGTTATGTCGCTCAGAACGGTTCTGGGGAACTACATGCTACCCAGTCTAAGTACTTGCAAAATGTCCGGTATATACGACTGAAAAATGCACAAATAGGCTATAACCTACCTAAAGATTGGATGAAACGCATGCATATCCAAAGCGCAAAAATATATTTATCAGGAGAAAATCTTTGGACCGCTTCGCCACTCTATAAATATACCAAGGCAATGGACGTAGAGGGTATTCATGGCTCAGATAGAGTGCTCACTAGTGGCACCAGCGGTAATGGCAATAATTACCCAATTCTGCAAAGCCTGACAATAGGCATGAGTGTTAATTTTTAAAGCTCCCTAAAAAAATGAAGATGATGAAAAGTAAAAATAAAATATATCTATGCTTGCTGGGATTGATTCTTGTTGGTTTCAGCTGCACTAAGCAGTTAGATCAGACCGCCGTGAGTACTGCCACGAAAGATGCAGTCTTCAGCAGTGAAGACGGTTTAAAACTATACACACTTTCTTTTATAATATGCTGCCTGGCATCAGTGATATTTATAAAACGGATGCTTCTCTATCTGATTTCGGAGCTACTAGTAGTGTTCCTGATTATATCCGGGAAGGGGCTTATTCATCCAGGCAAGGTAGTGGCTGGAGTTGGGGGATTTACGCAATGTGAACTATTTTATTCAGAACTGCAATAATCCGGCAGTACCAGCGGAAATACGCAATAATTATATTGGCCTGGCAAAGTTTTTTCGAGCTTACTTTTACTTTGATAAACTGGTGCGATTTGGGGATGTGCCCTGGTATAATAAGCCCCTGGATGTAGGTGATACAACTTTGTTGTATAAAGGCAGGGACAGTCGCACCGTGATTATGGACTCCATTATTGCTGATCTTGATTTTGCCGCCAGTCATATTACAGACATTTCAGATGCCTCCAGAAGTCAGGTGACCAAAACAGTTGTCTGGGGCTTTAAATCCAGGGTTTGTCTGTTTGCCGGTACATTCAGGAAGTATCAGACGACCTACAAACTTGGCAGCAGTGCGGATAAGTACCTGAAAATGGCTGCCGGCGCAGCTGACTCGGTGATCAAAAGTGGTATATATAGTTTAAATACAGCAGGGGATCAACCCTACCGTAACCTCTTTATCAGCGAATCGCCAGTCTCCTCTGAGATTATGTTAGCAGATGTAAGTAGTGTCTCCTTAGCCAAATACAATGATGCTAACTGGTATTTTACCAGTGCCACCTATGGCAGTCGCTTTAGTTTTACCAGGACTTTTATAAATACCTATTTGATGCGGGATGGAAAACCTTTTACGGATCTGCCAGGACATGATACAATGGTTTTTGCTTCTGAGGTGAAAAATAGAGACCTGCGATTGCAACAAACCATCCGGATGGGAGACTATCAAAGAATCTCCGGTGGAAATAAAGTAGCAGCACCTCCTGCCTTTTCTTATACTTATACTGGCTATATGCCAATTAAATGGACCTTGGATGATATGTATTATGACGGTGGTAGCCTAAATACCAATTCTGTTACTCTGATGCGCTATGCAGAGATTTTACTGAACTATGCAGAAGCCAAGGCGGAGCTAGGTACTTTGACGGATCAGGATTGGCAGCTAACCGTAGGTGCATTAAGAGCCAGGGCCGGAATCACAGGTGGACTCGACGCCAAACCCACCGCTATAGATGCTTATATGCAAAAGACCTATTTCCCAGATGTCAGCGATCCTGCAATTCTGGAGATTCGAAGGGAACGAGGAATTGAACTTTGCCTGGAAGGATTTAGAATGGATGATCTGATTCGATGGAAGCATGGAGAATTATTAGAACTTCCCTGGAACGGTTTTTATGTACCGGCTTTAAATAAGCCGCTGGATCTCAATGGAGACGGTGTATTGGATGTATCTTTTTATACTACAGCACCTTCCAGTAAGCTCAGTGGTGTAACTTACATAGATGTCTCCAAACAACCTCAGACGCTTTCTAATGGCACTAAGGGTGAATTGCACTGGCTGGATAATGTCCCAAGGGTTTGGCATGATTACCAATACCTTTATCCCATCCCTTATGCAGATTTGCAGGTCAATCCAGATCTGAAGCAAAATCCTGGGTGGGAGGAGTAAAGAGAGGTAAAAGCGACAGATTCAAAAAAATCGGCTGTCTGTATTATGTTTTAAAACAGATCAGATACATAGTGTTTGAGCAAGTGAAGATTTGATTTAGGTCGACTTATCGCTATATTAAACCTTGTATAAAGTTTAATATAGCGATAAGTTTTCCAATCAAGTGCATGGTTCCAGGGGCACGTTAATTTTGATTCGTCCCCCTGAAATTGACCATAAGTATCCCTAAGTTAACGCTCTACGAAATCCATCTGGAAATCTAAACAGAAACCTAAGGCGCTGGAAATTTTCGCTTCTATTGCAATCTTTATTTAACTTTAAAGGCAATGAATATAATCTTCATTACAAAAAAGCATCGGGCAGGAATAGATGCGATTTAATTTTTTTAAACTGTTCTCAAATTGGGAGAAGGTGGATAAATATAAAAAAAATAATATCTAAATAAATAAAAATGAGTAAAGTTATACTGCAAAACAAAAGTAAATCCGTCAAACATTGTAACAGGGGTATCATTCTGATGGCAGGAGCCGTTATGGCCTGTTTATTATTGGGGCTGGCTACACCTACGCTCCATGCGCAGACAATGCGTATTGCCAGTTATAATATTCGCAATGAAAATACCTACGATACAGGCAATCTCTGGAAAGACAGGGTAAGTCATGTGGCGGCCTTAATTAAATTTCATGAATTTGACATTTTTGGCGTACAAGAAGCCCTTGAGCATCAGTTAGAAACATTGCAAGCTGTGCTGCCAGGTTATGCCTATTATGGAATTGGCAGAGATGACGGGAAACTTGCAGGAGAGCATGAATCTATTTTCTACAGAAAAGACAAATTTAATGTGCTGGACAAAGGCGATTTTTGGTTATCAGCAACACCGGATGTTCCATCCAAGAGCTGGGATGCACCTTGTTGCAACCGGATCTGTAGTTGGGTTAAGCTAAAAGTGAAAGCCTCAGGCAAAACTTTTTATGTATTCAATGCCCATTATGATTATGAAAAAGACTATGCCCGCAATCAGAGCAGCATTCTGATGCTGAAAAAAATTAAACAAATTGCCGGTGCCAGCCCCGTTATTATGGTAGGAGATATCAATGGTGACAATAATAGCAGTTGGTATAAGACGCTGGAAGCCTCCGATAAATTGGAGGATAGTTACGTGTTGGCAAAAGATCCATATACGCCCAGAGGATCTTTTAATGAATTTGGTAAATATGAGGATGGACAATTTATTGATCACATTTTCTGCTCAAAAGAATTTACGGTAAGTAAATGGGGCGTTTTAAGTGACACATACGGCAAACTTAAATTCCCAGCAGATCATTGCCCTATACTGGCCGTGCTAACTTTGAAATAAACAAAAGAAGGTAGTATAGAGGGATTGGTAAGGTTACTCGGACTTTAAAATAACCCACCATGTTCTAAGTGGCTGATTTTTAAAAATTACAAATAAAAGGATCAATGCAAGGACTCAAAAGCCAGCATGGGTCCTTTTTTCTGTGTTGGATAATGAGTATGTTGTAAGGCTATTTGTTCAGGTTTAATAAAAGCCTTTCCAAATAGGGCTAATATTTTATGTTTTGGGCAATCAATAAATCAAGATGCTAAAGTCCAATATATTTATAGAGTAGATAGGGTGGGAGTTCCAAACAGCTTTACTATGCGGTAATCGGAATAGCAATTTGCTGTTTGCGTCTTGTTCGTACGCAATGGCTTTTAAAAATTTTCTTCGCTGAAACCCTTATAAACATTGATAGTTCAAAAATAATTTCAGAAAAGATATCAAATAAGTTTGGTAGAGTAAAAATTCCGCTTACCTTTGCAATCCCGAAACGGAAAAAGCAAACTGAATCGGTCAGCTCTTACGGTAAGATTAGTCTCTAAGCAAATGGTTAACAATAAGTTGTAAGACGTGAGCTGAAAAGAAAAATAAAAAAATCTACTTAAATAAATTTGGTTAGTAAAATAGAGTTTACTACCTTTGCACTCCGCCAGACGGTAAAGATCGTCACTAAAAAAAGCGGTGCCAATCTGCTGAGCAGCAGGGCTGTTAACGGAGAGGTTAATAGGAAAAAGGGAGCAGGGGGATTAAGTAACCGATACGATAAACCGCAGGGTTTATAGTATAGCAAAATAGGGGTAAAGTGGAAACGCTTTATTACTATAAAGATCTTTGAAAGGAAATTAAAAATAACAGTAAGGAAGACACTACGAAGCGTTGAAAAAGACAACAAATTTTGACGCCTATTTTTCGAGAGAAATTTAGTCAGTTCAAACAATACATTAACAATGGAGAGTTTGATCCTGGCTCAGGATGAACGCTAGCGGCAGGCTTAATACATGCAAGTCGAGGGGTAACAGTGAAATAGCAATATTTTAGCTGACGACCGGCAAACGGGTGCGGAACACGTGCGAAACCTTCCCTTATCTGGGGAATAGCCCGAAGAAATTCGGATTAATACCCCATAATATATCAGAGTGGCATCACTAAGATATTAAAACTCCGGTGGATGAGGATGGTCGCGCGTATGATTAGGTAGTTGGCGGGGTAACGGCCCACCAAGCCTACGATCATTAGCTGATGTGAGAGCATGATCAGCCACACGGGCACTGAGACACGGGCCCGACTCCTACGGGAGGCAGCAGTAAGGAATATTGGTCAATGGACGCAAGTCTGAACCAGCCATGCCGCGTGAAGGATTAAGGTCCTCTGGATTGTAAACTTCTTTTATAGGGGGCGAAACACTTTATATCTATAGAGCTTGACGGTACCCTATGAATAAGCACCGGCTAACTCCGTGCCAGCAGCCGCGGTAATACGGAGGGTGCAAGCGTTATCCGGATTTACTGGGTTTAAAGGGTGCGTAGGCGGACTTGTAAGTCTGAGGTGAAATCTCCGAGCTTAACTCGGAAACTGCCTTGGATACTATAGGTCTTGAATGTCGTTGAGGTCAGCGGAATATGTCATGTAGCGGTGAAATGCTTAGATATGACATAGAACACCTATTGCGAAGGCAGCTGGCTAAGCGAAAATTGACGCTGATGCACGAAAGCGTGGGGATCAAACAGGATTAGATACCCTGGTAGTCCACGCCCTAAACGATGATTACTCGACGTGCGCGATACACAGTGCGCGTCTGAGCGAAAGCATTAAGTAATCCACCTGGGAAGTACGTTCGCAAGAATGAAACTCAAAGGAATTGGCGGGGGTCCGCACAAGCGGTGGAGTATGTGGTTTAATTCGATGATACGCGAGGAACCTTACCTGGGCTAGAATGCGAATGACCGTACCTGAAAGGGTATTTTCTAGCAATAGACATGAAGCAAGGTGCTGCATGGCTGTCGTCAGCTCGTGCCGTGAGGTGTTGGGTTAAGTCCCGCAACGAGCGCAACCCCTATCATTAGTTGCCATCAGGTAAAGCTGGGAACTCTAATGAGACTGCCGTCGTAAGACGCGAGGAAGGAGGGGATGATGTCAAGTCATCATGGCCTTTATGCCCAGGGCTACACACGTACTACAATGGGAGGGACAAAGAGCAGCCACTTGGCGACAAGGCGCGAATCTCAAAAACCCTTTCTCAGTTCGGATCGCAGTCTGCAACTCGACTGCGTGAAGCTGGAATCGCTAGTAATCGTATATCAGCAATGATACGGTGAATACGTTCCCGGACCTTGCACACACCGCCCGTCAAGCCATGAAAGCTGGGTGTACCTAAAGTCGGTAACCGAAAGGAGCTGCCTAGGGTAAAACTGGTAATTGGGGCTAAGTCGTAACAAGGTAGCCGTACCGGAAGGTGCGGCTGGAATACCTCCTTTTTAGAGCGACGCGTCTACTTGCTTAGCGAGTAGAAGTATGGTTTGACTTATTGTTATTTTTTTTCCTTTTAAAATTATTAGTTCTTTAAAACAGATAGCACTGACGGCCAACTTAAAAAGGCTCAAGATTGGCGACACAGTCTCGTAGCTCAGTTGGTTAGAGCGCTACACTGATAATGTAGAGGTCCCCAGTTCAAATCTGGGCGGGACTACAAAGAATTCGGATGATTTCTGAAGTGCTATGCTGAAAGGTATAGAAATGGGGGGTTAGCTCAGTTGGCTAGAGCATCTGCCTTGCACGCAGAGGGTCATCGGTTCGACTCCGATATCCTCCACATTTAAAAAAGAGGGATTAAGAGATAAAAGCCGCGCAATTAAAAAGGCGCATAGTTCTTTAAGATAGATTAGATGTGTTACCGGGTTGTTTGATTAAAGGGTTAATCAAAGAAAAACAACAGCGGTGGTGGAATCAGATTCACAACACAAACAGATGTGCTGGAGTAACGGATGGGCTTATCAATAAGTTTTACGTTATGTTGAGAGCAGATAAAGATCTTTGACATATTGGGAAAGCAAAAACAATAAGAGTAACGAGACTCTATAGCGATATAGAGACTCAAACACATAGTGGTGGTAACATCACTACAATTTCTAAATTTTTTAAAGCGAATAAGGGCGCATGGTGGATGCCTAGGGTCTGAGAGGCGAAGAAGGACGTGGTAAGCTGCGATAAGCTGCGGAGAGTTGCACACGAGCGTTATATCCGTAGATTTCCGAATGGGACAACCTGGTATGTTGAAGACATATCACTCTGCAAAGAGAGCCAACCCGAGAACTGAAACATCTAAGTACCGGGAGGAAAAGAAAATAAGACAATGATTCCCTAAGTAGTGGCGAGCGAACAGGGAAGAGCCCAAACCAGTGAGGCGTGCCTCACTGGGGTTGTAGGACTGCATTTAGAAAGTATTATCAAGCAGAAGTATCTGGAAAGTTACATCATAGAAGGTGAAAATCCTGTAAGCGGAAATTAATACGGACGAGCAGTATCCTGAGTAGCGCGGGACCGGAGGAATCTTGCGTGAATCTGCCAGCACCATCTGGTAAGGCTAAATACTCCTCAGACACCGATAGTGAACCAGTACCGTAAGGGAAAGGTGAAAAGTACCCCGAACAGGGGAGTGAAATAGTACCTGAAACCGTGCGCCTACAAGCGGTCGGAGCATCATTAAGATGTGACGGCGTGCCTTTTGCATAATGAGCCTACGAGTTACTCCTCACTGGCGAGGTTAAGTTCTTAAATAACGGAGCCGTAGCGAAAGCGAGTCCGAATAGGGCGTTCAGTCAGTGGGGGTAGACGCGAAACTTTGTGATCTATCCATGGGCAGGTTGAAGTTTTGGTAACACAAAATGGAGGACCGAACCCGTTGACGTTGAAAAGTCTTGGGATGACCTGTGGATAGGGGTGAAAGGCCAATCAAACTGAGAGATAGCTCGTTCTCCCCGAAATGTTTTTAGGAACAGCCTCGGATAAAAAGAAGTGTGTTAGAGGTAGAGCTACTGATTGGGCTAGGGGGCTTCATCGCCTACCAAACCCTGACAAACTCCGAATGCTAACACATATCTCCGGGAGTGAGGCTACGGGCGCTAAGGTCCGTGGCCGAGAGGGAAATAACCCAGATTAGCGACTAAGGTCCCCAATCCACGTCTAAGTTGAATAAACGCGGTGGGACTTCTATAACAGCCAGGATGTTTGCTCGGAAGCAGCAATTCATTTAAAGAGTGCGTAACAGCTCACTGGTCGAGAGGTCCTGCACGGAAAATAATCGGGCATCAAGACGTGAACCGAAGTCCTAAAATTGCACTATGAGTGTATATTGGTAGGGGAGCATTGAAAACTGCGTTGAAGGTGATGGGCGACCATTGCTGGAGTGTTTTCAAAAGAAAATGTAGGCATAAGTAACGATAATTAAAGTGAAAAACTTTAACGCCGAAAGTCTAAGGGTTCCTGATCAACGTTAATCGGATCAGGGTTAGTCTGGTCCTTAGGAAAACCCGAGAGGGGTATCTGATGGAAAGAAGGTTAATATTCCTTCACCTGCATATCAATGAAAGTGACGGATCGCCGTGGCACTTGCGTCCTGACGGAATAGGTCGCTGAGCAGAACCTTCGGGGAAGCGAAAGTGTAAAAGTGGTTCCAAGAAAAGCGAGATATGCAGCCAGTACCGCAAACCGACACAGGTAGACGGGATGAGTATTCTAAGGCGCTCGGGTGAGCCGTGGAGAAGGAACTAGGCAAATTAATGCTGTAACTTCGGGATAAAGCATACCATAGCGATATGGTCTCAGTAAATAGGTTCAACCAACTGTTTAACAAAAACATAGGGCCCTGCAAAATCGAAAGATGACGTATAGAGCCTGATACCTGCCCGGTGCTGGAAGGTTAAGGAAGGATGTTAGCCTCAGGGCGAAGCTTCTGACTGAAGCCCCAGTAAACGGCGGCCGTAACTATAACGGTCCTAAGGTAGCGAAATTCCTTGTCGGGTAAGTTCCGACCTGCACGAATGGTCTAATGAGTTGAACACTGTCTCCTCCACGAGCCCGGTGAAATTGTAGTATCGGTGAAGATGCCGGTTACCCGCCACGGGACGAAAAGACCCCGTGAACCTTCACTACAACTTTGCATTGATTTTGAGCAACCGATGTGTAGGATAGTTGGGAGACTATGAAGCATGCACGCCAGTGTGTGTGGAGTCAACGTTGAAATACCAACCTTCTGTTGCTTAGAACCTAATCCTGAATAAGGAGACATTGCATGGTGGGTAGTTTGACTGGGGTGGTCGCCTCCTAAAAAGTAACGGAGGCTTGCAAAGGTACCCTCAGTACGGTTGGTAATCGTACATAGAGCGCATTAGTATAAGGGTGCTTGACTGTGAGGCAGACACGCCGAGCAGGGACGAAAGTCGGCTAAAGTGATCCGGTGGTTCTGTATGGAAGGGCCATCGCTCAAAGGATAAAAGGTACTCCGGGGATAACAGGCTGATCTTACCCAAGAGCTCATATCGACGGTAAGGTTTGGCACCTCGATGTCGGTTCGTCACATCCTGGGGCTGGAGAAGGTCCCAAGGGTTGGGCTGTTCGCCCATTAAAGTGGCACGTGAACTGGGTTCAGAACGTCGCAAGACAGTTCGGTCTCTATCTGTGGTGGGCGCTAGTAAATTGAGAGGACATGACCTTAGTACGAGAGGACCGGGTCGTATGTACCGCTGGTGAATCAGTTATGCCGCCAGGTGTAGTGCTGAGTAGCTACGTACAGCCAGGATAAACGCTGAAAGCATCTAAGCGTGAAACCTTCCTCAAGATGAGTTTACTTTTAAGGGTCGTCAGAGACGATGACGTTGATAGGCTATAGATGTAAAGGTGGTAACATCAAAGTCGAGTAGTACTAATTGCCCGTAAGCTTTATTTTTTAAATCTATAAATGCATGGAAATGGTATTTATAGTTGCTCTAAAGTTGAGCTTTTCCAATATGACCTTATTTAAGTGTGTAGCTAATGGTTAAAACCATGAGCTGAAGACAGCACACGACCGATTTATGGTGGTTATTCCGAGGGTCTTCACCTCTTCCCTTACCGAACAGAGAAGTTAAACCCCTCATGGCCGATGGTACTTGGGTATAATCCCTGGGAGAGTAGGTAGCTGCCATATTTATTTAAGAAAGTCTCAATAAGCAATTATTGAGACTTTTTTATGCCCATATGCGAAGGAAGGAGTAGGGATAGTTGGTAGGTGTGGGTGTTTTGTCTATTATACTACCCGATATTTGCTTGTCAGGATGTTATAAGTTTTTTCGGGCGTAATTGCTGTGGTTGCTTTTTGAGTTTCCTAAAGGTTGCTTCGGAAACGGTTGCGTAAATAATCATAGTTTGCTTATGAACTTTCGGTTAACTTAGCCAGCAGTTTATTTTTAGTTTAATTACTCAGCTTTAACGTCAGACCCTAAATACACTTAATTTAAGATGTTATTTTAGATTTTACAGCTATTCCCGTCATTTAGTGCTTACTGTTGGTTGCAGAGGCATTGAGATTGGATTGAGGTTTTATGAACTGAGTTTTTGATAAAAATAGACACATATATAAGACTATACACACATCAAAATCAAATTTATGAATCCCAAACGTCTTCCTTCCTTGAGTTGGTTGGTACTGACAGCACTTGGGCTGTTGCCATTATCAAACCTTAAGGCCCAACAAGGAGCAAAATCCAGCATATACCACATGGGCTGGATTGATTTTAATAAGAATGGTAAAATGGACGTCTTTGAAGATCCGGCCCAGGCAGTGGATAAAAGGGTTGAGGATTTACTCTCGCAGATGAATCTAAGTGAGAAGAGTTGTCAGATGGCCACATTATATGGTTACAGGAGAATCCTGAAGGATTCTCAACCCACGCCTGAATGGCATAATGAAATCTGGAAGGATGGCATTGCTAATATAGACGAGAATTTAAATAATGTACCCAATCATACAGGTAAACATACGAGTTTCGGGTATCCACACAGTGTCCATGCTACCTCGATGAATAATGTACAGCGTTGGTTTGTGGAGGATACCCGGTTGGGTATACCAGTGGACTTTACAAATGAAGGCATTCATGGTTTATGCTCTGATGGCGCCACTCCATTCCCTGCACCCATTTCTATAGGAAGTACTTGGGATAAACCTCTTGTGCATATGGCAGGAGATGTAGTGGGAAGGGAGGCAAAAGCCTTGGGCTATACCAATGTTTATGCACCAATTTTGGATCCCTCCAGAGACCCCAGGTGGGCAGGGTGGTGGAAACCTATGGAGAATCGCCTTTTTTGATTGCCTCGCTGGGAACTGAGATGGTCAAGGGTATCCAACAAAATGGAGTCGCTTCCACCTTAAAACATTTTGCTGTTTACAGTGTTCCTAAAGGTGGAAGGGATGGAGAAGTCAGAACGGATCCACATGTGGCACCTAAAGAAATGCATGAAATCTTTTTATATCCTTTTAGAAAAGTTATTGAAAATGCGCACCCATTGGGCGTAATGAGTAGTTATAACGACTGGGATGGAGAGCCTATTACGGGAAGCCATTATTTTCTGACAACCCTGCTTAGGCAGCAATTTGGATTTAAAGGATACGTGGTTTCTGATAGTAAGGCAGTAGAGTTTCTCTATGAAAAGCACCATGTCGCCCACGATTTTGAAGATGCGACCAGAGAAGCAGTAGAGGCAGGCCTGAACGTCTGGACCAATTTTAATCAACCAAAATACTATATCAATAACGTTCGTAACCTGGTAAAAGCTGGTAAATTGGATATTGCTACAGTAAACGACCGGGTGCGTGATGTGCTTCGGGTAAAATTTGAATTAGGCTTATTTGATCAGCCTTATGTAGCAGATCCAGCAGCAGCTGACCAGATCGTTCAAAATAAACAGGCAGATTCCATTGCGCTGGCATTAAACCAGGAGTCAATTGTACTTTTAAAAAACAAAGCCAACCTGTTGCCGCTAAAAACAGGACAATATAAAAAAATATTAGTGACTGGAGCGTTGGCAACTGATGGTAGTTATGCTACCAGTCGGTATGGTCCTAATAACAATAAAGTGACCACCGTACTGGAAGGGATCCAGCAATTTATACAAAATCAGCATGTTGGAACTGAGGTGAGTTATACCTTGGGTGCCAAGGTGCTCAGCCATGACTGGCCAAAGTCAGAGCTTATTGCCTCCCAACCAGATGCAGATGAAAAGGCGGCCATTGAGAAAGCTGTTCAGGCGGCTAAAAAATCGGATGTGATAATAGCCGTGCTTGGTGAAAATAATAAAACAGTAGGTGAGGGTTATTCCAGATCTTCGCTTGGTTTGCCCGGAAAACAACTGGATTTATTACGCGCCTTAAAAGGCACTGGCAAACCCATTGTTTTAGTGTTGATTACCGGTCAACCGCTGACAATTAACTGGCCTAATGAAAATATCCCGGCCATTATGACGGCCGGCTTCCCAGGCCCGCAAGGCGGAACGGCAATTGCTGAGGCGTTATTTGGGGCCTATAATCCGGGTGGCCGTCTCTCCATGACCTGGCCTAAGTCCGTCGGACAAATTCAGTTTAATTTCCCTTTTAAAAATGGTAGCCAATTAGATCAGAATGGCCCACATAAAAAAGAGGGCTACGGACATAGCAGGGTCAATGGTCCGTTGTACCCTTTTGGTTACGGGCTTAGCTATACCAGCTTCAAATATAATGATTTGCAAATTTCTCCAGAAGATAAGCACACCCAGGGAAATATCCATGTCACCTGTAAGGTCACTAACAGCGGATCTGTAGCAGGTGATGAAGTCGTACAGCTCTATCTAAAGGATCTCTATAGCAGTGTTACCACCTATAATTCTGTATTAAGAGGCTTTCAAAGGGTGCACTTAAAGTCCGGAGAAACCAAAACGGTAAGTTTTGAACTGGTGCCTGATGATCTGTCACTTATTAATCGTGATATGCACCGTGTTGTTGAACCGGGAGATTTTGAAATTCGGATTGGCAGTTCCAGTGAAGATATTCGCCTGAAACAAACCATTACGGTAAATGAATAGTCATCACCATTTTAAAAAGTGTATTGATTTGACAAAAAATCATGATTTGTCCCAAAAGTGTTGACCAGCGATGATCTTCATCTCAGGGGAACCTTCTTAACGGATCTTCGTTTCTTATAAACAAAAACAATAAAGCGTCTGGCAATATCTCCTGGAAATGGAAGGTAAATGTCGGGCGCTTTTGATTAAGTATGACTTTAGTGTCAATGTGTAAACTCATAAAAGAGCCGAATTGTAAATAAAAATATGGAAGGAAAGTGAAGTGAAGTAATGTATAGTAAAGTGAAGAAAAGAAAATAGCAGTGCAGAAGTGTAAAGAGCGGGAGAAAAACAATAAGGAAAATAGAGGAAAGGTTGGGAATGTTAGTAGCAGGCTGAATATCAGAATGATACCCCAAGTTGTACATGACCATACCACTGGCTATGCCACTGCGTTTTGGACTCCCGGCTGTCAAAAACCAATCCAAGGCCGATATTAAAGATTGGACCACTGTGCATCCAGCCGATGGTCTGTCGGTAGCGCAAATGATTCAATTTACCGGTATATGGACCTTTATCGGATCTAAATAAGCCGCCCTGTATAGTGGCATTATACAGACTCATCACCATTTCTGGGTAAAAATAAAAGAAAGACTCATTAGAATAACCGTTTAAATGACTCCCCCAAAATATTGTTTGGTTATTTTTGCCCATTTTGCCTAAAGAGAAGACTGGTCCTAAACTGGCACCGGTAAATGTATTACCAAAAGTGGCGCTAGCCACAGGCAATAACCTGAAAACAGGTGTTTGGTTATCTGATAGATTCAGGGAAGGGGACCAGGTAATATCTGCATTGGCACCTATTTCTGTTTTTAATTGATAATCCATTCCTCAGGCGTATACATATTAAATAATGAATGAATCGCCTGTTGCATTTGTCTACCCAAAGCAGGAGGGCCGATGGTGCCAATATTAATACCCCAAGCTAATAAATTATTGCTTTTTGTAAAATGTTGCTCCCATAGCGGGCATACAAAAAAGCGGTCACTGGCCTATCCAATTCCTCCTTTCTGCGGTAAGAACCATTTTTGGCATTATACATCAATTGGCCGATTTCCAGGGTGTGGATGGTGGTATTGGTGGTATCTTTATGGCTATTCCAACCATATACGAATTTCAATCCATTGGTATAGTACCCATCGTTGGCAGTTAACGTATAACTATCATTATCACTGATTATTTCTATATAATGATGTCGGCGCTGCTGGTATTGAAACTGTAACTTCATGGCTCTTTTTTGCGCAGCTAGGTATTGACTGTCTTGAGGATATTGCACGTCCAGTGACGGGCGGGTTATTTGTTGATTTTTATCAGAAAGTTGGCCCCGAATAGATGTATGCATTATAACCACAGATAGTAAGAGCAGTACCGACACCCTTAGGTGGCAGTATTTTTGCCTCCCTGCATCGGTAGTTATAAGTTTAAAAAATCTATAAAAATAATGCGATCGTATTAAATTCACGGTAGACCCTTGATAATGTATGGGCTATTGAGCAGGATTTTAGACCTACTAACAAATAGCTTGCTAAGTCGTTTCGGTTGCAAATATCTGACATTAGACGTAAAACCAAGGGATTAATTATATAGAAGTTAGCCTGCGTAGCTGTAATCAGCAATTTAAATCCAGATAAGCTAGGGGCTAAGGCGCCGATGACCTAAACTATTTACCTGATTTCAGGGGCCTGGAAGGTCATTTTGAGGTTAAAAACGCGAATTAAGGGCGTTTAAGGGTGATTAATAATATAAGACAATTTATACCCACGGCCTACCATATTTGTATAAGAATTGGTGCCACTGTAATTATAAGGGCATGCTTGTTAGTACCGCCAAAACCGCGGTTTGGCCCTGATTGTCAAAGGTAATAAAGGCGGGCCCAACAGCTGTAATGTCTCAATATCTGGCTTGAAACGGCGGAAAAGGCCTGCGACCTTCCCTGGATCGATATTGTTACTGCTTTTAGCATGATCAGGAGGTTCGGTGTTCAATATGTTGTAGGACCTCGCCCTTTGAAAGTCATCTTAGAAAGTTATCTAAGGGAGCTATTTGTGGGAGCGGAGGTTGTTTACATGCTATTATTTAGCCTTATCCTAATTAATTGCATCAACCGAGTATCAGCTCAGCGTTAAAAACACTATTTATGGAGAATAAAGCAATACTTAAATAAGCCGCTAACGGTTAAGTATTCTACCAAAATTTTATATTGTAAGATTTCATGAAATGGCTTTTAATTTTCATAGTAGAATTCTGTCTGGTTGTTTAATCTTTTAGCTATTTTGTAGCGTCAAATGGGGATTGTAAGGATTGGGTATAAATGATCATCAAAATAAGCACTACAATCCTATAAATACCGACTATTTAATTGTTGTTCCATTGAGCTTTGTTTTGCCTTTCCAGAACTCAATTGTGGGCATTTAATATTAGGTAGGCAAAGTATCCGGAGCAGCAGTGGATCTTTGCCTACAGTCACAAGACAATTATGCAGAAAAATGGTTTAATTAACAGCGTAATATAATTGGGCCAGTTAATTATATTGTTGAACAAAATGCGGTAACGACTATAAAAAATGATTAATTAGCATGGGAAGATTAATCGCTAGACACAAATAAGAAATTATATTTTAAAAATGATGTAAATCATGCAGGTATTTGTAAAAACAGGAATTAGCACGGTCAGTGCGCTTTTAATGGTGGCCTTCACCTTTAGCTTTACCTTAGGACAGCGGGCGATAAATCAACTGGATCCATCGCAAAGGGTACACAAAGTTGATACTGCAGTTATTCCTTACAGGCAAATACTGCGAAGGATTCACAAAGATCAGCTGCTTCCATTTTACCCATCAAGTCGACAATCCCAACTTAAACAAGGCTCAAGTCTTGGAGCCCTGGAAACACAGTTGCAGGCAGACTTTCAGTTACTGGATACGATTACAGGCAGATATACTGATCTGGATTACAGTGATCACAAAAGGATCGGTGTAGATTGGATGCCCGCCTTAATCAGGATGCGGCGGATGACACTGGCCTACAGTCATCCACAGAGCAAGTATTATCTGAATGCTGCGCTCTATAACGATATCAGCCGTGCACTGGCTTATTTTTGTAATTACAAACCACTGCCATATTGCAATAACTGGTATCAACAAGGCATTACCCGGCCTCAAACGCTGGCACTTTGTCTGATTAGTATGCATGGAACCGGTCATCAGGTACCAGATAGTACACTGGCTGTTACCATTCATGCGATTTGCAAGGACACTGCGGTGAACAGTCCTGGCAGAAACAACCCCTGCACCGGTATAATTCTGGGGCTAATAAATCAGAAATTGCCCTTGGTTGGATCTATATTGGGTGTTTAATTCAAAATGCGCATATGTTGTCAGTAGGTGCAAGAGAACTCTATCGCCCTTTACAATATACAACTGGTGAAGGCATACAATATGACCGGTCCTTTGATATGCACTATGGCTATTTATATAATGGCGCCTATGGCGCAGTATTATTAAAATCCATTACGAAAGGTGCATGGTTTCTTAAAGGGACTCGTTACGCGCTAAAGGGAGATCAATTGCAATTTTTCAGTGATTTTATTATCCCTTCCGTTTTTGATCAGATCAGAGGAAAGTCGATGGATTGGAATATTCTGGGAAGAAGCATTTCTCGATACAATGCCACAAGGCCAGATTTTACCCTTCAATTACAAAGACTACAAATTATCGACCCCGCCCATAAAAAAACGTATCAAAATAGTCGACAAAGAATGCTTGGGCAAAAACCTCCTTCCTATAAAGTGAAGCCTGATCATCAGCATTACTGGCATACAGATTTTACCGTTCATTGCCGACCAGGATTTTATCTATCCATACACGGCGTTTCTAATAGAAATCACGCCCAGGAAATCGGCAATCAAGAGAATTTAAAAGGTTACTGGGGGCAGAAGGCGTTATGGATCTGATGGTCACAGGTAAAGAATACGTAAATATTTTTCCGCTTTGGAACTGGAAAAGATTGCCTGGAGCTACGCTTCCAGACACCTTGATTATTCCCAAAGATAAAGCCCCGGGGAAGGAGACAGAAAAGGCACCAGTGCTTTTTGCGGAGGTGTTTCTGACAGTATAAACGGAATAACCGTTTATACTATACATAATGACCTGGGACTTTCTGCCCGTAAAGCCTGGTTTATGGCTGGAAATATTATTTATTGTCTGGGAGCAGGTATTCAAACGACACCTGACCTGGATAAAGAAGTACTAACGACACTCAATCAATGCTATTTTGATAGCAGCACGGCAGTTGTATTGGCAAAGGACGGCCGTACATACAAACTAGAGCAGCCAATAGATACTGTATTTACAGCGCAAAGCATGCCTGATTATATTATGCATGGTGCTGTAGCCTATTTTCCATTGCTTAATAAGCCGCTTTTGAATAAAATATCAGGCGCGAATAATGGCGAAGGCCAAAACTTAGCAGCTGATGCCGGCAATACCACAATGGAACTCAAAGTTGATCAACGCACCAGTGACTGGCGGGGGGTTAATTCAAGCAAATACCCGGCTGTTAGTGGAAAACTCTTTGAACTAAGTTTAAACCATGGGCGCCATCCCCAAAATGCCACTTATTGTTATGCAATATTACCTGGTATTACAAAAGGATTTAATGTGGGGAAATTCATGGCCTATCATGCACCTACTGTTGTAGCTAATACAGACAGTATCCAGGCTGTGTATTTTAGAGGATTGAATAGGGAAGATAACATGCACCAGATTATATTCTATAAACCAGGCGTCAGCTATCATTATAATGACCTACAAATAAAGGCGGACAAACCCTGCCTGGTGATGTTACGCAAAGTGCGTCCCCAAAAATTCAAGTATAAAATGGAAGACAAGCAAAGAAATGTTGCTTATAAACTCTCTGTATCAGATCCCAGTGGGCTGCAAAAATCAGTAAACATCCAGATATCGATGGACAATGAAAGCGGCCTGAGACTCCATCACACTTACCACATGTACCTTCCAGACAAACCTTTTAGTGGCAAAACGGTGGCTAAAATCATTGAATTTTAGCTGCCCAAAAAAGAAGACATAATTTAGGTATAAGACATTTGCTATCTTTGTAAGGAGATTAGATTGGTTAGTTTATGCTGTAAGGCAGCAACCGCAAGCAATATCATGGCAACAGGCAGGAAAAAAAATAAAAAAGAAAACCAGACAACCGTAGGAGGTACCATAAAAGTAAGCGGTGGACTTGGCTCTCGAAGCCTTCCAGATGGGCCAAAGAAAGCCACGGCTACCTTTGCCGATAAAATCATAAAGTTTCATGCGAACTTACGTTATGATGAACCATTGCCACCTGGGTTCGGTGTATTAAATCCCATGCAGGAAACTGCAGGTGTTCTGGATATCATGGGCCAGTTCTACCATAAATTTTATAATGACCATAAAATCAGAAAATTTATTGTCGGTATTAATCCAGGCAGACATGGTGCAGGGACAACAGGAATACCTTTTACGGACTCCAAAAGACTTAAATCGCTTTGCGGTATTGAAACGAATTTGCCTTCTACCCATGAGGTTTCGGCGCATTTTGTATATGATATGATTGCCGCTTATGGGGGCGTAGAGGCTTTTTATAAGGATGTGTATATTCAATCCATGTTCCCGCTAGCTTTAGTCAGAGAAGGGAGCAAAGGTGGTTGGGTCAATTGCAATTATTATGATGATCCAAGGCTTATTGAGGCTTTAATGCCATATATGAGCAGGCAATTGAAAGCACAAGTAGCCTTTGGCGTAGATCAGTCTACGGCGTATGTACTAGGAAAGAAAAATGCCATTTTTTTTAACAGGCTCAACGAGCGGGAAAAACTTTTTGAAAAGGTGGTGGTATTGCCCCATCCGCGCTATATCCAACAATACCGTTCCAAAGAAAAAGACCTGTTTATTGATGAATATATCCAGGTGCTTCGTTCCTAGTCAATGACAAAAAAACATCAAGGGTTTTCTTTATTCCAATAGATTTCTCGAATGGCCGTCTCATTTTGCAATCTGGACAGCACTGTTTTCATCTTAACGCCATCCATCTGATCAAAATGGAATTCAATAGTGCAGTACTCCCTGTTCTTATCGAAGGAGAAACTGGCAATATCGAGTGCCTCTTGCCCAAATAGTTGCGTGATAATCTCCGCAGGGTTCGCATTGGTATCAATGGTTATTTTCAGGTATTTTCTTTTAAATCTTTTAGAAAAACGCTTCTCCAGGGGTTGCAGCCCCCATAGGATGATCAATGCCAAAAGCGTTGCGGCAACTGCTGCCACATACATCCCACTGCCAATGGCCAGACCAATGGCAGACACCGCCCACAAACCGGATGCCGTGGTTAACCCTCTGATCAACCCCGGTTTTAAAAATAATATGGTGCCTGCTCCCAGAAAGCCGATACCACTGATGACTTGAGCCGCAATACGGCTTGGATCCAGGGTGACATTAGGCGTGCCCAGGATATCAGTAAAACCAAAGGCAGAAACAATCATGGCAAGCGTTGCCCCAACACATACCATCATATGGGTTCTGAGGCCTGCTACCCAGTCCTTTCTTTCCCTTTCCAGTCCGATAGCGGCTCCTAAAACGGCCGCTAATGCCAGACGCAAAATAATTTCTTCTCTACTGATCATAAGATTATATTACGGCGCTATCCCTCTTTATAAATCAATGCAATGCAACTAAATAGGTACCTGCGCCATTCCAAGGTAAGCCAAATTTTCAAAAAAAATAAGCAGTACCATAATAAAAACAGGTTAAATGGCCAATATAGATACCTCATTAACTGAGTATACACGATTCGTAGAGATCTGATCCACCAGCACCAGCATGAGCTACAGCTATAGATATAAAATAATTATATAAATATCCGTTCAAAATGCAAGGCGATCCATTGAGAAGGATTGTAAGGTTAAAGACCGAATAGATAGGACAATACCTCCCGATATCATTATTTTGAAAAATCAGCTTTTACGCGCCTGGCGTTTTGGTGCCTTTTTTGGCACTTTCTTTTTGGGAGTACCGGTGCCTTGTTTAGATTTGGCGGCTTTTGAGGCTTTGGCTGGTTGGGGCGACTCAGCAGATTTAGCCCGACGGTGTGCTTTTTGAGGAGCTTCATTAGCCGCTACATAAACGGTTTTGATATTGACAAATTCATGGATGCCATGCAAGCCAAGCTCTCTACCGTAACCAGACATTTTAATGCCACCAAAAGGTAGTCTGGGATCAGATTTGACCAGGCTATTGACAAAACATGCGCCCGCCTGCAGCTGTTCACGGGCGATTTTATTCCCTTTTTTTGTATTGCTGGTAAATATAGCGGCGCCCAATCCAAAGCTGGTATCATTAGCTATACGGATGGCATCTTCTGAGTCCTTTGCCCGAATAATGGTTGCCACAGGCCCGAAAATTTCCTCAGAATAAGCCGACATGCCCGGAGTAACATGACTTAGTATGGTCGGTGGATAAAATGCATTATTTGTATGGTCTTCAGGAAGCTCACCTCCCAATATGAGTTTAGCACCTTTTTTAATATTTTCTTTGACCTGCTTGTGCAACTGGTCCCTGAGATCAATGCGGGACATGGGGCCAAGATCAGTGGCTGGATCCATAGGGTCACCCATGACTTTTGCTTGCATGTTTTGTTTGAGTAGTTGAGTGAATTTGGCAGCGACATTTTTTTCTACGATAAACCGTTTGGCCGCAATGCAGCTTTGTCCGTTGTTAATCAGCCGGCTGTTGGCACAAATAGAGGCAGCCTCTTCCAAATTGGCATCAGATAGAATCAAATAGGGGTCACTACCGCCAAGCTCCAATACAGTTTTTTTAATAAGTGAGCCTGCTTTGGCAGCTACTGCCTGCCCCGCTTCAGTACTACCGGTAAGCGTGACTGCTTTTATGCTAGGTTGGGCAATGATTTTATCTACCAAATGACTGCCTACCATTAGATTTTGAAAAACACCCTTGGGAAACCCAGCGTCCAGCATGGCCATCTCAATGGCCACTGCACAGCCAGGCACATTGGATGCATGTTTGAGTAGGCCACAGTTACCCGCAAATATAGAAGGTGCTATAAATCGGAACACCTGCCAAAAAGGGAAATTCCAGGGCATAACTGCTAGAACCGTTCCGATGGGCTGATAGCTCACATAACTTAACGCTGCATCTGTTACCACGGGTTCATCTGCTAAAAAGGCAGCACCGTTCTGCGCATAATACATACAGACCCAGGCACATTTCTCAATTTCTGCAACACCCTCTTTCAAGGGTTTTCCCATTTCTATTGCCATAAGTTGAGCCAGACTGGTCTTCCTTTTTAGCAGCACAGTAGCGACATTTTTTAATAACCGGGATCTTACAGTAAAGCTGGTTGTTTTCCAATGCAGCCATGCCTTGTCAGATAAAGCTATTTTTTCTTTAACAGCATTCCAGTCATCATTTTTGAATGTTTTAAAATGCTTGCCGTTCGTGGGGTTGATAGATCGCATCGTGATTTTTTTTTGATCGTGCTTTTACTCAAAAGCCGAGGTGTTTAACAAAATATAATTAATAAACAACGCATGTTTCTAGATTGATATTCTGCAATTTACATAAAATGTACCTTTTTTTTAAACTGCAGCTGTTAAAGTTAAACTGCTGATTTAAAACAACCATTTAACGGCCAACTTGTCCATAAGCTATTGTTACAAAATATCTTCATAGGCCCGATAGGCAGAAATTCCCAAAAGCGGTGTTCTTTTTCCCAAAATGATAAACCAATAACACCAGTCTGTCTTTAATTTTGTCTGGATCGTCATCAACATACAGTCGTCATCAGCCGGCAGGAATATAAAATTACTGTGTGCCGTTTGACGAACCGGTCATTATTTTAAGAACCATTATATTTAAAAACTTTATTATGAAAAAAGCAATACTGACTTTTATTGGTTTATTTATGCTAGGATTGGGCTTTAGTTATGCACACGCCATCTGGATTGAAACCTCCGCACAAGGGCAAAAAGGAACCGCCCAGGAAGTGAAAGTTTATTTTGGAGAGTTTGGTACGGAGGAAATTAGCCAGACCAGCGAATGGTTTGCTGATTTAAGCCAGTTTGAGTTACAGCTGCTCGCTCCAGATGGCAATACAACAACGCTGCCATTTAAAGACGGCAAAGATCATTTTTTTGCCAGTTTTACCCCTGAACAAGAGGGCTTATATAAAGTTGTGCTGCATAAAATTGCCAGTGAAGTGTATTACGGGTATAAATTAGATTATATGGCCGCAGCGCATGTCCAGGTAGGCAGTAGCTCCAGTGATTTTAGTCAACAATTGCTGCCAATTACTTTGCAGCCCCAAACCGGTAGTTATATAACGGGTAAACCCATTGATTTGTCTGTACTGGTAAACCAGGAGCTGAAAGGAGATAAAGAAATTACAGTGATCAGTCCCAACACCTGGACCAAAAAGCTTTATACCAACGATCAGTCAAGTACTCGTTTTACACCCCTCTGGCCTGGAAAATATCTGATAGAAACCACCCTTACAGATAAAAACAAAGGCACCTTTAATGGAAAGGAATACACGGTTGATTACCATTGTCATACCTATGTATTGGAAGTGAAATAATGATGAAATAATGATTTTAAAGCTGGATGTTTAAGAAGGCGAGCCTAGTGTACCTTTAATTTAAGTACCTGCATTAAGTATCCTTTTAATCTCGCTATTTTTTAAAAATAATTAAAAATTACAGTTTGTAGGTGGGGAGGATAGTGGCCTATTCTAAGGAGAACTAAAGAAAAAAATACAGAATAGTAATCTTCTGAACCCTTCCGTTTTGTTTGATGTATCCCTGCCAGGCTTGCCTGGCAGGGATTTTATTTAAGAACTACCCGGGCAAACTCATATAGGATTCAAATGTGGATTGGGTAAATTAACGACAGGTTAACACGGCTTAATGGATATAAGAGGGCCGGCAAATAGTTGTTAAAAATGGCGAGGGTTCAATTAAATTGTTGATTTTTGTTCGGAAGAGGAAAAGTTAATATTATTCATCTGGCAAAAGCAAACTGGTAAATCATGCGAATCTTAATTGTAGAAGACGATCAGATAATTGGCAAAAATATAGAAACCGCTTTTTTGGATCAAGGTTTTGAAACACTATTGTGTAAAGATGGCCTGACTGGTGAGCGCGCATTAAAAGAACAATCTTTCGATTGTGTAATATTAGATATTAATCTCCCGGGTAAAAGTGGGTTTGAACTTTGTCAGGCATTCAGGCAACAAGAAGGCACCACCCCTGTTTTATTTTTGACCGCATTTGATGAATTAGAGGATAAAGTCCAAGGCTTTGAACTAGGCGCAGATGATTATTTGACCAAACCCTTTTATATGAAGGAACTCTCTCTAAGAGTTCAGTCCTTGATTAAAAGGAGAGGGGCTTCAGATAAAAGGCACAATCTGGATGACGTTCCTATAAAAGCCACAATCAGCATTGAAGATCTAACACTGGATCTCAAAGATAATCGCGTAACCAGAGCAGGGATTCCCATAGAATTGACCCCTAGAGAATTTCAGATATTACATAGATTGGTCCAGGCAGGTGGAGTGTCCGTTTCCAAAAAAGAGCTTGTCAAAGAGATCTGGGGAAGTCTTTTTGATCACAACACCAATACTATTGAAGTCTATATTAATTTTCTGCGCAATAAAATTGATAAACCCTTTGATAAACCGTTGATTAAGACTAGAATTGGTTATGGCTATTATATAGAGATGGGCAGTGAGTCAAAGAAAGATACAAAGCCAATAATATGAAAATCAGAAATAAAATCATCCTATATTTTTCTGTCACAACCATTGCGTTAACCGGACTGGTGTTGTACATTATTTACACACTTTTTGGGGCGTATAGAAGAGAGGAATTTCAGCAGCGACTTAGTGAAAAGATTACTTTTTCGCTGAAGTTTTTGGGTGAAGTCCAACAGACCAGCCAGACCTTGCTCAACAACCTGGACAGGATTACCATCAATGACTTATATGATGAGAAAATGCTTCTTTTTGATGGCAACAAACAGCTCATTTATGCCAGTCTGGATGATACCAAAATTCATCGGTCGGTCTCTATATTGGGTAAACTAGGGCCTGGCAGAACTTGGTTGGAATCCAAAGAAGGGAAATTTGATGTAGTCGGTGTTTATGTGCAGATGAATGGAAAATCCTATTATGGTATCTATAAAGCCTATGATACCTTCGGTTATACGCAAAAGCGGATTTTGGCTTATATTCTATGGGGTGCATTTGCTTTTATCACGATTATAACCCTTATTGTCACCTTTTACTTATCCAGGGAGATATCCTCACCCATTAACAAGATGGCCAGGGAAATGAATCAAATACAATTGGGCTCCGCGAGTAATGGCATCACCGTGCCAGATACCAAAGATGAAATCAATTACCTGGCTACCCGTTTCAATGAACTCATGCAACGGCTCGACAATTCCTTTGCCTTTCAACGCCATGCCGTCCATCATATATCCCATGAGCTAAAAACGCCCATTACCATTTTGGTGTCTAATTTTGATCAAATGGAAAAACAGACAGATCCTGAAAAACTCAAGGCCCTACTTCTTGCGCAAAAAGAAGATACACGCTCCTTAGGTGATATCATTAATGCCTTGTTAGAGATCTCCAAATTAGAAACGGGTAATCAACCACCTACAAAGCCACACAGAATCGATGAATTGCTTTTTGATGCCATTGAAAAGGTGCGCGCACTTGCACCCGATTTTGAATTTCAGGTTTCCTTCGCAGGTGAAATCGACTCAGAAGATGGCCTAATGGCTAGTTGCAATCCAAAACTGATGCATATTGCTTTTTCGAATCTGCTGTTAAATTGCGTCAGATACAGCCGGACAAAACAGGCCCAGATTAAAATCAAAACCGAAAAAAAGACCATTTATCTGACATTTGTAAACGACGGTGCTACTATACAACCCGAGGAACAAAAATTCTTGTTTAATTATTTTTTCAGGGGCCAAAATAGCAAATCGAAAGCTGGCTTTGGCCTGGGACTGGTCATGGTACACAAAATCATCCAACTCCATAAAGGCCAAATTGAGTACAAGGATCAGCCTGTGGCCGCGCACCTCTCCGAGCAAAAAAACAATGAACAGCATTTTTCTAGTCAATCAAGGCCGGGTCAAAGCGCAAATATTTTCCTAATATCCATGCCCTTAAGTTGATTTTTATCCATCTTAAGGTCTTTTTAAGGTCTTAAAATTCACATTTGCACCTCAACTTTGGTAGGTGTATATGCGAATATTATTAACATTAATAGGCTCACTATTATTCATAACAGGGGTTCAGGCTCAAACCAGGGACACCATTAAACTGACTTTACAACAGGTAGATAGCCTGTTTCTTACAAATAACTTCCGGTTGTTGGTCAGTCGTTATCAGGTTCGATCAGATTCTGCCTTAATTAAACAGGCCAGATTATGGGATAATCCTGAATTTACAGCAGAATTTGGCATGAATAGCTGGTCACATCCAAAATTAAGTGTAGGAAATCAAGGGCAAACGGCCTATTCAATTGACCAGGTAATCAAATTAGCAGGCCAGCGCAATAAGAATATTGCATTGGCTACATTAAATGCGGATTACAGCGAGGCCAGCTTTGAGGAATTGATGCGCACCTTAAAATGGGAACTTCACAAAGCCTTCACTGAATATTACTTTCAAAATAGAACCATAAAAGTATTAAAAGAGCAACAACTGGTATTAGATCGTATTGTGTTGGCTTATAGCAAGGCCGACTCTAGTGGCAGTGTGGCTCATGCAGACTATATTCGACTGGCTCAACTACAAATGAGCCTTAAAAACGACTATCTATCAGCGCTTAGTCGCCTGATGGATCAGCAGCAGATATTACAACAGTTGCTGGGCACGGCGCGACCTGTTAATCCAATCATGGAAGCCAAACAATACAGCGTCCCAGTTCTCTCAGAAATAACGCTAGAGCAACTCATTGGGCAGGCACTTAAGGAAAGACCTGAAATACGCCTCTCTGGGATTGATCAAAAAACAGCCGCCATCAATTACAGCCTGCAAAAAGCATTAGCCGTCCCCAATTTGCATGTCGGCGTTATCTATGACAAGAACTCCAGTGTTGTTCACAATTATATGGGGCTTACCATGGGAGTGGAACTTCCTTTTTGGAATAGAAATCAAGGGAATATCCGGCGTGCCAGCTTGCAAATTGAGCAAAGTGCAATAAAATGGCAGCAAACACAAAATGTCATCACAACCCAGGTTATCAGTGCTTTTAATAAATTTCAGCAATACAGAGAAGCCTTTACGCCAGGCGCGCTCAGTGCTTTTCAGGATTCATTTAGCATTTTAATTGATAAAGTAGCACAAAATTTCACCAAGGGTAATATTACCCTTTTGCAATTCATCGATTTTTTCAACAGTTACAGCGATAATTTTAATGACCAAAACGGTTATTATAGTGCACTATATGACGCCTTAAACGATTTAGAATATGCCGTAGGGGCGCCTTTTATAAACCATTGATCCTGCATTTATTAATAATAATATTATGCAATGTGCTGTTTTCCGAAGCAAACAATAAGCCTGAAATTATTTAAAGTAGCCTCATAAAATGAAAGTTCAATTTTTAATCCTAATTAATTTTTAATCATCCATAATGGCAAATACACCAAATAAGTGGGCATCTCTTTTTTTATTCTCGCAATACTATTGAGCCTGGGCGCCTGTTCTGGCAAGGAAAAGAATGAAAACAGTGAAAACAATGAAAAGAAAAATAATATCCTACAAGCAACTTCTGCTAATTTACCAATTAGCCACAATATGCTAAAGCAGGCACAGTTCGATACGGTCCATTACCAGAAGGTAGAAGGTGTGTTGACTGTTAATGGGAAAGTGGCTGCCGATGACAGCAAACTCATCCAGGTATTTGCAACCCTTACAGGATATGCCACTCAAGTCAATGTACAATTGGGAGATTACGTCCGCAAAGGGCAATTACTCGCTGTTGTACATAGCGGAGAAATAGCCACCTATGAAAATCAGCTCTCAGATGCCAGGTCTAATTTGTCTGTGGCTAAAAAGAAACTGCAGATAGAAATGGATTTAAAAAATTCTCAGTTAGCCACAGACAAAGATGTCACAGATGCACAAAGTGAAGTCAGTAAAGCACAGGCGGCAATAACACAAGTGATGAATCTTTTTCAAATCTACAAAAAAGGAGAAGGATCCACTTATCAGATCCTGGCTCCCATATCCGGATATATTATTCAAAAAAACATCAATAATGGGATGGAAATTACCAGTGACAATAATCGAAGTCTTTTCACCATTTCTGAAATCAATGATGTCTGGGTGATCGCTAATATTTTTGAAACGGATATACCTAAAGTAAAAGAAGGGTATAAGGCGGAAATCACCTCCATAAGTTATCCTGATTCAGTATTTCATGGGACCATTGATAAGGTCTATAATTTTTTAGATCCGGCCAGCAAAACGATGCAGGCACGTATCAAAATAGACAATAACCACGGCTTGTTAAAACCAGAAATGTTTACCTCCGTAAAAATCCATTATCCTGGCAAGGACAGTATGATCGCTATAGCTTCCTCTGCGATCATATTTGACAACAATGCTTATTATGTCCTGGTTAAAGGTGGCGGTGATAGCCTGTCAATTCGGGAGGTGCTTCCAAGCCTCTCCCAGGGCAATACGACCTATATCAAAACCGGACTAAGTCCTTCAGAAATCATAGTTACAAAGGATCAGCTACTGTTATATAATGCTTTATTGCAATAATGTAAAGTAATGGGAAAAAGACAAGCAAGAAAATGACTGAAAATCGGAACAAAAAAGCAGTTGCCAAAATTTATTTCCAAACATTATTGATCGGCTCCATTATAAATTAAGCAAATGAATAAATTAATAAAAGCTATTATAGGCACTTCGCTTAAATACAAATACTTTACATTTTTTCTGGTTGTATTATTAGTTATAGTTGGCATTGTCAGCTTTAAAAATACGCCGATCGATGCCTTTCCTGACGTCACCAATACAAGTGTCACCATTATATCCCAATGGCCCGGCAGAAGTGCAGAGGAAGTAGAAAAGTTTGTGACCATTCCCATTGAGATTGCCTTAAATGCTGCCCAGCAAAAAGTACATATCAGAAGTACCAGTATTTTTGGCTTGTCCACCGTAAAAGTAACTTTTGACGATCATGTAACCGATAAAGATGCCCGTATTCAAATAGGTAATTTAATTGGGAATGCTGATTTACCAAATAGTGTAAAGCCTGCTATACAACCACCTACAGGACCCACAGGAGAAATCTTCAGGTATACGCTTAAAAGCAGCGTCTATGGCCCCATGGAGCTCAAAACTATTCAGGATTGGGTTATTGACCGGGAACTTAGATCTGTGCCTGGCGTGGCGGATGTAACCGCCTTTGGCGGTATGGTAAAGACCCTGGAGATTCAAGTGCAACCGGAGAAAATAAAAAGCTTAGGGATCAATCTACTCAACGTATATGACGCCGTGGCCAGTAGTAATATCAATATTGGTGGTGATATGATTGAAAAAAATGATCAGGCATATGTGGTCAGAGGAATTGGCCTGATTAATAACATTGACGAAATCAAAAATATTACCGTAACCAATATAAATGGCGTACCGGTCGTTATAGGAGATATCGCAAATGTCGTTATAGCACATTTACCCAGACTTGGTGCTGTGGGGCGGACGGATGCCATTGATTCTATGGGCAAGCGGCTGGGTACAGTCAATAATGACGATGCCGTAGAAGGCATCGTATTAATGAGAAGAGGAGAGAATCCAGAAGATATTATTCCCTTATTGAAAACTAAAATAAAAGAATTAAATAGTAAAAAACTACCTGCCGGTGTTAAGATAAATCCCTTTTATGATAGAGAAGATCTGGTGAATTTAGCGACCCATACAGTACTTCATAACCTAATTGAAGGCATGCTGCTGGTAACGATTATTGTCTCTGTTTTTATGTTTAACTGGCGGACGACTTTAATCGTCTCCATTATTATTCCCTTATCGCTTTTATTTGCCTTCATCTGCCTGCGGTTAATGGGCATGCCGGCTAATTTGCTTTCAATGGGAGCTATTGATTTTGGGATAATCATTGATGGTGCTGTCGTGATGGTCGAAGGACTATTTGTTATAATGGATCAGAAAGCCCGGGAAATAGGCATGGAAAGGTTCAATAAGCTGGCAAAAATGAGTCTGATCAAGAAAAAAGGGGCAAAATTGGGTAAAGCCATTTTCTTTTCCAAACTCATTATTATAACAGCACTGTTGCCCATTTTTGCTTTCCAAAAAGTGGAGGGAAAGATGTTCTCGCCACTGGCTTATACATTAGGTTTCGCCCTGTTAGGCGCTTTGATCTTTACCCTTACCCTGGTACCCGTGATGGTAGGTGTCTTATTAAATAAAAATGTTCGGGAGAAACATAATCCGATAGTAGGTTTTCTTACCGCTGCTATCATGCGTGCATTTCATATTACGCTTAAAAACAAGCGATTGACTTTTATTCTTTCCATAATCATTATGGTGGCAGGACTATTCAGCTTTAAGTTCCTGGGAACGGAGTTTATGCCAGAGCTCAATGAAGGGTCATTATGGATACGAGCCTCTTTGCCATATAGCGTAGCACTTGGAAAATCAAAAAATGTGGCAGATGAGATTCGTCAAAAGCTCATGGCTTTTCCTGAAGTTAAAAAAGTAGTCTCTCAGACTGGCAGACCAGACGATGGTACCGATGTAACGGGGTTTTATAATATTGAATGTGACGTGGCCCTCTATAGTCAAAAAGACTGGAAAAGCGGCGAAAGCCTGGATCAACTTATTGATCATATGCATCAGTCATTAGCCGTTATTCCCGGCATAGAACTGAATTTTCCCAGCCCATTATGGACAATGTGGAAGAGGCTGTGTCAGGAGTGAAAGGGTCTATTGTAGCGAAGATTTATGGAGACTCTTTACCCTATATGGAACAACAATGTGCACAAATTGCCGCAATATTGAAACAGATTGATGGCATTACAGATGTAGGCGCTATTAAAAATATTGGTCAGCCTCAGTTGCAAATAGAGTTAGACCAGACAAAAATGGCCATATACGGGATTACCACGGCTGAGGCCAACGCAGTAATAGAAACAGCCATTGGCGGAAAGGCCGCCACCGAACTGTATCAGGGGATCAGAAAATTTGATATTCGTATCCGCTTCCCGCAGTCCTATCGAAACGATCTAAATATGATCAGCAATGTATTAGTGCCTTCCATGTCTGGGGTTCAGATTCCTCTGCATGAAATCGCCACCCTAAAAACAACCATTGGGCCAACACTTATCTTTAGAGATGATCATGAGCGTTATGCTGCCGTTAAATTCTCCGTCAGAGGCAGAGATATGGGTAGTGCTATAAATGAAGCCAGGCGCCAAGTCAGCAAACAAATCCATCTAAATAAAGATTATTCACTCATATGGCAAGGGGACTTTGAGAACCAACAACGCGCCCAACACAGATTGGCCCAAGTGGTGCCCATTAGTTTACTATTGATATTCCTGTTATTATTTGTCATGTTTGGTAATTTTAAAGATGCAGGATTGGTTTTCCTCAACGTCCCCTTTGCACTGGTAGGAGGCATATTGATGTTACTGCTTACAGGTACCAATTTTAGTATCTCAGCAGGGATAGGATTTATCGCCTTGTTCGGCATATGCATATTAGAAGGCGTTCTTTTGATATCAGCTTTTAAAGACAACCTTGAACACAAAGAAAGTGGGATTCGGCTGCCACTATCCCAAGCCATTCATAAAGGGGTTAGCGTCCTTTGCAGACCGGTACTGATGACAGCACTAATGGCAATTATTGGACTTCTTCCTGCTGCCATGGCCACAGGTATTGGCTCTGAGAGTGCGAGGCCACTGGCTAGAGTTGTTATAGGTGGCCTTATCTGTGCTACTATCTTTTCACTCCTGGTATTCCCTGTCATATTCAATAATGTTTATGCGCATATTGATAAAAAAAAGCGACGATTAAAATAGAGAGATCGTAAAAATAATAGGGTAAATGAGTACTATCCTATACAAAAGGGGGCGACGCTACTAGTTAGATTGCCCCTGTATTGTATAGTAAAAATGTATAAGTATTGCTCCTTTATAAAAAATATATATAATTCAATAGGATGGAAGCTGCTTAGCCCGTCTGCAGAAGCGAATACATGCTTTAAGCGCTATGGCAGATTATGTAAACAACATGTTTAAGGTGGAGACAGAAACAGAAAATTATTGTAGCGGATTACTTTTCCGTATTATTTTTAATCGCCATTGTTCTTTGATAAAATGACTGTCCCGTCAGCTGCTTTTCTGATTGATTGATCGCCAGCAGTAAGTTATGTTCATTATCCCCAATCTGCTCCAGTGCCTGTGACATTATTTTCCAGACAGGCTTCATCCTTTCCACCAATGCATGCCCCTTAGTCGTTAAATGAAGCAACCTTTTTCTTTCGTCTGTTTTATCTTTACTGGATTGAATAAGCGATTGTTTTTCCAGCTCTTTTAAAAGCGTAATCGTGGAGGGGTGGGTATAGCCAATTTCATTGGCAATTTCCACTACACTTAGATTTTGATGGTTACAAAGCGTAAGAATAACAGGAAACCATTTAGGCTCAAAATCTATCCCATAGGCCTTATAAATCATGGCGCCTTCTTTGCGCAATTGTTCACTCAATCTTTGGAGCCTGGTGGAAAGGGCAAGAATGCCTACCTCGTTTATTGTATTCATTGCTCAGACTTTTGTTAATTTTCGTGCATAAAAAGTATCATCTGCGCCCATTACCGGGAATTTTGACGGAAGACTGTCTTTTTCAATAATGGCAAATTGGTTTCGTTCATAAAACCGCTTTGCAGCCTGCAAAGTAGAAACTGTTCCTAAATACAGTCGGTCAATACCCGCATTATGGCAATAAGCCATTAAAGTGTCCAGCAAACGCTGGCCAACGCCAAAGGCTTTACCCCGAAAATCACTTTTTACAAACATCTTTCGTATCGCACCACTGTGTGTATCAAATTTTATCAATCCAATGGTGCCCACTAATTCTCCCGCACAAAAGGCACCCCAGAAATGTCCCCCAGCTGCAAAATAAGCCGACTCTATTGAACGCAAATCAGGTTGATCCTCTATTGTAATTGGAATATTGAATTCATTTTGCTGGATATTCAAAATAAGCCTAATCGCCTGTTCGGCAAACCTATTATTCAGTGGTTTAATTATTATTTCCATTTGGGTAACTTTTATTGTACAAAACTACGTAGGTTGCTACATATAATTTGTCTTTTATTATAATTAACAAAAGATTGATGAAGGTGGCTGGCTAAGGAAAGGGGGCTGAACCCCCTTGGGCAGAAGTGGGTGACGCTATATACAACCAGACCACATAAAAAGCGTTTGCCAGTAATATTACGCCTTTTGATGCCATCCTCCATATAGGACCTGGGTAAGTGCTCAGACAAATAGGTGTTTCGTATCTTAAGGCTGCCCGGTTGCCAGGTAATTTCTTATGATACCGCCCAAGGTGGTCAGTCCAGCCTTTATTTTATCTTCGGACATATTAGAGTAGTTCAACCTAAGGGTATTTTGTCTTTCATTATTCGGGAAAAAGAGCCACCCGGTACAAAAGCAATTTTAGATTGCAAGGCCAGATCCAAAATATCTCTGGCACAAACATTTTCAGGCAACTCCACCCACGTAAACAAACCACCTTCAGGATGCGTGTAATGCACGTTTTTAGGAAAATGTTCCTGAATGGTTTGCAAGGCTATATCCCGACGTTTTTTATAAAGCGCCACAATTTTTAAAATATGGTCATCAATATTATACAACTCCAGGTATTTGGCGATGACCATCTGTGCAACTGTATTACATTGCAGGTCAGTGCCTTGTTTAATCAGCACATATTTACGTATCAACTCCTTGTCACCGGCAATCCAGCCAATTCTAAATCCAGGACAGAAAATCTTAGAAAAACTTCCGGTACAAAGCACTTGGCCGGTTTTGTCAAAAGACTTCACTGAAGGCAGATCTTGCCCTTCAAAGCGAAGTTCGCCATATGGATTATCTTCAATTACCGCCACATTGTAACGGGAGGCAAGCTGGGCCAATTGTTGCCGCTTTTGCAGATTCCAGGTTTTACCCGTCGGATTCTGAAAGGTAGGAATGACATAGATCAGTTTAACGTTATCTGTAGATTTTAAGGTATTTTCCAATACGACCATATCCATGCCATCTGCATCAGTCGGGATTTCTATAAACCGGCATCCGTAGGCTTTAAAAGCACTGATTGCCGCCAGATAAGTAGGGCTCTCGCACAAAACGACATCTTCCGGATCTAAAAACACTTTCCCGGAAAGATCCAATCCTTGCTGTGATCCATGCGTGATTAAAACATTATCCAGGTCAAAAGAAGTGCCGAGTCGGCTATTCATTCGTTTGGCAATCCAGCTACGTAAAGGTGCAAAACCTTCCGTGGTGGTATATTGCAGCGCCTGAGTCCCAGCTTCCTGCAAAACAAGATGCTGCACACGATCAATTGCCTCCACAGGGAATAGCTCCGGAGCAGGCAATCCGCCTGCAAAAGAAATGATATCAGGTTGTTGTGTCACTTTTAAAATCTCTCTGATCTCTGAGTGCTTGATACTGGCCATCCGCCTGGCCAATTGGAGTGTCATACTAATTTATTTAATGGATGAGTTGTAGCAGCATAAAAAGATGCAGCTTCCTGAAAAAATCAGAAAGCCTGGGCCCACATATGCAAATGCCAGTAACCAAAAGTAGACAAACAATCATAAAACATAAAATCCATTCCCATTTAATTTGGTCAATTTTAGTTAAGCAAATTTAAGACCCCTGGTAAGCGTTCGCTAAATAACTCGAAAGCCATGCGTCCTCAAAGCAAAGCCTGTTTTTTGGCTGTTTTTAAAACGGTCATCGTCAAGCAATGCATTTGTGCAAATTTTTGCGTAAATCGGCATTTAGTAATAGTTGATTTTGAAATAATTAAAGCCAAAATGGCAAATTTTATCATGAAAAGTGACTAAATATGTAAAATAAAAATGGCATATTTAGATTGTTTTAACTATTTTGCATGCCGTACAATAAGGGTTAAACAATATAACAGGCCTATAGGGCATGAGTCATCAACACGACCAATCTGAGCAATATAAGGATGTAGAAACGCAATTATTCACGGAGCTATTTCGTGAATATGAGCAGCGTTTATTTGTATTTGTACTGCGTATATTGCGTTCAGAGGTGATGGCGCAGGATATCGTTCAAGAGGTTTTTTTAAAACTCTGGTCCATTAAATCCAGGATTGCAGATATTGAAAATATTAATGCTTTTCTCTATAAACTTGCTGAAAACAAAGTATATGATCATTTACGTCATGCGGCTGTAGAGAAGAAAGCCAGGGAAGAACTATGGCATAGAATACAAAACAGCATACAAGATCACAGCCAAACCCTGATAGACAGGGAATATAATGCCATCATTGAAACTGCAATTGACCGGTTGCCACCCCAAAGAAAAGCCGTTTATCACCTCAGCAAAAGAGAAGGGAAAAGACATGCACAGATAGCAGAAGCATTAAAAATATCACCCAATACGGTTAAAAATCATTTGTCTGAAGCCTTTAAACAGATAGGACTGTATGTTCGCCAGAATTTAAGCAGTTGGCATTTATTCTAGTTAAGCTAACAAAGAAGGACTAAATAAGGTAGGTAGTTCTTTTTAAAATGGAACTTAATTTGTTGATTTTTATATTTTTAGAGAAAAAACTTTAATTTTTTTTAATTTTTTTCAAAATTGACTAGTCATTTTTAAAAGCCAATGCGTCTTATTGGGTAATGGAGCAAAACGCTGAACAATTATTTGAAAAGTTTTTAAAAGGAACTTGCAGCAAAGAAGAGCTGGACAGGTTGATGGAGCTAATACAGCAACATGAACAAGAGGCCACCTTCCGGTTGATGCTAGAAAAGGTTTACCAGCAAGTAGATCAGTCCATCACCTCCGACATTTTCGTTGGCACACCAGCCGGAGTACCGTCAAAAAATGAGTCGGAAGCATTATGGGAAGACACAGCACGCAATGGCCAATTAGGGAACAGTCCTTTTTCTAAAAATCACAAAACAGCAATTAAAAGCATTCGGTATTTAATAGCTACAGCTGCGTGTCTGTTATTGGCAATGGGGATGATATATTATTGGCATATTACTAAAACCGGCCAAAATAGCCAGGAATACAGTAAGATCGCTTTAAATCCTAGCAAAAAGCAACAGCCGAAAATGACCTTTCTGCCCGGAACATACAAGCATCAAACTACCAACCGGGCCGAGCAAAAATACCTGCTGTTACCTGATGGTACACAGGTATGGCTGAATGCCGAAAGCACCCTAATTATACCCGATCAATTCGATAGCCTAAAAAGAGTCGTGTACCTGGAAGGGGAGGCGTATTTTGACGTAAAACATGCAGATAAAATTCCTTTTATTATCCATATGCCCAGTAATGTGACAACCACAGTGCTAGGCACTGCCTTCGATATTAAAGCCTATGCAAATCAGGATTATAGCGTAAGCGTCAAAAGAGGTAAGGTGCTGGTCAGCAAAGATCAGAAATCACTAGCCACCTTAACAGTAGGTCAACAGATAAAAATGAATGTTGCCCAGCAACTACAACCAGTGGTAAAAACGGTAAAACAAGAAGATATTGCCATGTGGAAGGAAGGAAAGCTAGTATATGATGCGCTGGATCTTCAAGATATTATTCAAGACCTGGAAAGAGTCTACGACGTTCGTATTGAATTAAAAAACAATAAGTTATCTAATGAAGTAATTACGACTTCTTTTAATAGAGGAGATAACCTGGATAGTGTTCTGGAGACCCTTGCCGTATTGACAGGCACCCAGATCCGTAAATCCGGTGATGTATATTTAATACAATAAGCTGGGTGGCAAACAGAAGTGAATAATTAAAAAATAAAGCTTTATTGCCAGGTGCAATCGCGGCTTAGATAAACAATAAGAAATTATAAAACATAAAACATAAAAAACAATGTAAAGCCAGAAGATATTTAATGACAAATAATGTCAACAGCCAATAAAAAACCGTTACAGGCGGCCACCTGCAACGGCTAAGTGTTTATTAATTCTATTCCTTGAACTAAAAACTAGATAAAATTATGATTTTATCCGCTGTTCGCCAAAAATGCGAAGCGTTTTTTGCTACCCCTTTCCCTACTGCCTTCAAAAGAAAATGGCTTATGCGCATCTCTATACTATCCATATTGGTATTGGCACTTTTTGTGTCCTATGCCAACACTGGAAAGGGCCAGGACTTGAATGATAAGAGATTTTCTGTCCGGTTCGATAATACCTCATTAAAGGACGTTTTTACAAGGCTCAGTGAGCTAACGGAGTTCAACTTTGCCTATAGAAACGCCGATATCCGCCCTGCTAGCCATGTAACTTACAGTGACCGCGAAGTGACCCTAGGGGATGTGCTGACAAATATACTGCCGGCCAGGGCCTTAAGGTATGTACAAAATGGCTATAATGTCATCATCGTAAAGGCAAAAGATACGGTGCCAAGTAATTATTCCAGATACGGCAACAGGGCCATGGTGATCCCCGCCAGTCTTCGGTTACTGAAAGGCCAGGTATTGGATTCAATCACCGGTTTACCACTGGCAGGAGCGGTAATACGTAGCAAAAGTGCACATGGACTTGCTACCACCTCAGACAATCAAGGCAGATTTGAATTAAGGGTCCCAAAACCTAGTCAATATATTACCACTGAATACATTGGATATACCACCAAGACCACCAAATTACAATCAGGCATAGATCATTACACGATTTTATTGGCTTCGGCAGAGGCCACTTTAAACAGCGTAGTGGTCAACGGAATTTTTGATCGCCCGATGGAGAACTTTACAGGCGCAGCCACCCAGGTGACGGCAGAACAGTTAAGGCAAGTGAGTAACCGCAATGTCCTGGACGCCTTAAAGTCCATTGATCCATCCTTTAGAATACCGGAAAACTTGAATTTTGGCTCGGATCCTAACCATCTGGCATCTGTTGAAATAAGAGGAGGTAATAGCATAAATTCAGCGGTGTCCGGTTCTAGTGGCATCAACCTCAAACAAGATTATGAAAGTGACCCTAATCTACCCTTATTTATCCTGGATGGGTTTGAAGTTAGCCTGCAAAAAGTATATGATCTGGATATGACCCGGATTAAATCTGTGGACTTATTAAAAGATGCGGCTGCCACCGCTATTTATGGCTCCAAAGCCGCCAATGGCGTTTTGGTTATCACCACCTTTGCCCCTAAACCAGGTAGACTTCGCTTAAGCTATAATGGCAACTTTACCCTAAATATGCCAGATTTAACCAGTTACGACTTGTTAAATGCCATGGAAAAAGTACAGTTTGAAAAAGCAGCCGGTGTCTATACAGATATCCATCATATAGGCGCGTCACAGGAAAATCTGGATATTTTATATAGCCGGCGATTGGCAGAAGCCCAAAGAGGGGTGAATACCTATTGGCTGTCACAACCACTGAGAACTGCTTTTGGCCAAAAGCATTCTATCAATGTAGAGGGGGGCGACCAGGCCATGCGCTATAGTGTGGATCTGTCTTATAATAACGATGCAAGCGGCGTTATGAAAGGCTCTGGCCGTACCAATTACAGTGCCGGTGTTCAACTTGTTTATAATGTTAAGAAATTTCGTTTCCAAAACAGATTGTCCGTTGCTTATAACCACAGCGTAAATTCTCCTTATGGCAGTTTCGGTGATTACTCAAAACTTAATCCTTACTGGAGACCTTATGACAGTTTGGGTAATATACAGCAAGTGATGGAAAATTACGACGATATAGGGGTGAGTCCGGTTTACAATCCAATGTATGATGCAACACTACATTCAAAAGACCTTTCACAATACTTGAATATAACAGAAAATTTTCAAGCCGAGTGGAATATGGGGGCTGGATTTAAGACCAGAGCACAGTTCAGTCTGCAAACCCAAAAAGATCAGTATGATAAATTTGTATCTGCTCTGGCTAACCAGTTTGCTTCAGGATATTCCGGAGAGGATTATTTTAAAAGAGGATCCTACACGCTGGAAAATGGCAATAGCCTAAGATATCAAGGAACGCTGACCTTAAATTACGGAAAAGCCATTGGAAAAAATACACTTTACGGAACAGCCGGTTTTCAGGTCGAAAATAGTGAAAACAAGGTCGTTGGTATAAGAGCCGTTGGCTTTCCCAATGACCGGCTAGACGATATAAACTATGCGAATTTATATGAAAAGGATAGCAGACCATATGGTACAGATGCCAAATCCAGATCTGTAGGTTATCTGGCAAATGCCAGCTATGCATATGACAACAGATATTTACTAGATGCCTCTTTTCGGATGGACGGCTCCTCAAAATTCGGGACGGACAGCAGGTATGCTCCTTTCTGGTCCTTAGGTTTAGGCTGGAACATGCATAAAGAAGCCTTTATGCAGACCTTAAAATGGATCAATCAATTAAAACTGAGGGCTTCCTATGGACAGACCGGCTCACAGAACTTTGACTCCTATATGTCACTTACGACCTATAAATATCTGGTAGATGAAAGGTACAGGACTGGGGTAGGCGCAGTATTGCTTTCTTTGGGGAATTCGGATTTGCAGTGGCAAAAAACCCCAAAAATGAATATTGGCGCCGACATGGCCTTCCTTAATAGCCGATTACTGATCAGTGGTAATTATTTTATCGAGAAATCTGATGGCCTGATTACTTCCATTACACTGGCTCCCTCCAGCGGTTTTAGTAACTATGTCGCAAACCTGGGTAAAGTGCAAAATAAAGGTGAAGAAATCTATTTGACAGGGTTTTTAATAAAAAACACCAAAAAGAATATATTCTGGTCCATAACGGCCAATCTCTTTCACAACGAAAATAAAATCCTAGAGATCTCCGATGCATTAAAAGAACTTAACGAGAAAAATCTGGAGAGTCAGCAAGGCTCAGGTGGTACTACAGCCCCTGTCTTGCTGTACAGAGAAGGATTATCCACCAATACCATATGGGCGGTCAGATCTTTAGGCATTGATCCCAGCAACGGTTATGAAGTTTTTATCAAAAAAGACGGAACATTGACCAATACCTGGGATCCAAGAGATGAGGTGCCGGTAGGTAATACTGATGCAGATATCTATGGAACTTTGGGACCAATGTCATGTACAAAGGTTTTAGTATCAATATTCGTATGCGCACAAATCTGGGGGCGGACGCCTATAATACAACCCTTGCTGACCGCGTAGAGAATGCAAATTTTAAAAACAATGTAGACAGAAGAGTATATGAAGACCGTTGGAAACAGCCTGGGGATGTAACAATGTTTAAAGGCGTAGTAGATATTGAAGGCAAAACCCGAACTGATGTAACCAAGGCCACATCCAGATTTGTGCAAAGTAGCAATAGTCTTTATTGTGATGCGATTACTTTAGGTTATGAATTCCCGGCAAATCTCATTAAAAAATGGACACTCAGTCGATTACAGACCTATTTATACATCAATAACCCATTTGTTGTGTCCTCTATTCGCCAGGAACGCGGACTTAGCTATCCATTTGCGAGAACCTATTCACTAACCATTCAAGCCTCCTTTTAAGGCAAATCGATAAATCATGATTATGGAATCAAAATTTAAAAAATTAAAGCATAAGAACAGGGCTCATTGGGGGATCTTTATTATACTGTTTATCACTTTTAATAGTTTGTTTTCCTGCAATAAGTTTCTGGATGTGAGCCCTAAAAGCCAGATAAAACAAGATGAATTATTTACCAGTAAACAAGGGTATATAGATGCATTGACAGGCGTTTATACCCAAATGACCCACCGGTCCCTTTATGGGGAAAACCTGACTTTTGGATTTATGGATGCACTTGCACAGTATTATGAGGCCAGCACCTATACAGATCACTATTTTTACAGAAGCACACTCTATGATTATCAAGACGATGGCGTAAAAACAAGGATTGCCAGCATCTGGCAAAATATGTATAATAACATAGCCAATGACAATAACCTGCTGGCACATATAGATCAAGGCAAGTCCTTACTCTCCGATCTGGATTATAAAATAATCAAAGGAGAAGCACTTGGCCTTCGAGCATTTATGCATTTTGATTTGCTAAGAGCCTTTGGGCCGGTCTATATTACAGGCAAAGAAAAGTCAGCCATCCCATATGTTACGAACCTCTCCAGAAATGTCCATAAAATATTACCAGCTAAAGTCGTGGCAGACAGCATTATTGCAGATTTGCGCGAGGCAGAGACACTGCTGAGCGTATATATGCAAATGGATAAAATTACGTCCCCTAATGAGGATCCCAGTGATCCACTATTAAGCTTTCGACAGAATCATTTTAATTACTGGGCTGTAAAAGCCGTGCTGGCAAGAGTATATTTATATATTGGTGATAAGCAAAAAGCACTAGAAGCGGCAAAAGAAGTTATTGAAAATGGAGGCTTTAGTTTTGTGCAACAAGCGGATTTAACTACTGCCAAAACCAACAAAAACCGCACCTTTTCCATGGAGCAGATCTTCTCCTTGTACGATTTTGACCTATCAACTCCAGTGGATACCTATTTTAAAGGCGCTGCCAATAACGCCATCCGGCTGACGATGACTTCAACTGTCAGAGATCAGATATTTGAGGTGAGCGCGGGTGGAAGTGCCGATTACAGGTATGCCTATCTCTGGGAAACAGATGAGAGTACTTTATATCCATCCAAGCTTTGGCAAGAAGACGACAACCAGGATAAATACAAATACCTGTTACCCCTGGTAACACTGCCAGAGATGTATTACATCGCTGCTGAATGTACACCAGATATCCCCAGCGCGGTTCAATACCTGAACAAAGTCAGAGAAAACAGAGGGCTGGAAGGCCTGCCTGTGGACCTGGACGAACTGAAATTAAAGGAAGAGATCTTCAAGGCCTATCAGAAAGAATTCTTTTTGGAAGGACAGCTTTTCTTTTATTATAAGCGTTTGGACCTGACCCATATTGAAAGGTCATCCACGACGGGTTCTGAAAAAGTATTTGTGTTCCCGCTGCCAGATAATGAATTGCAGTTCGGAGACCAAACCAATCATTAATGTTTAAATATCATCAATCGTCATGCATCTAACTAAGACAATAAAATCCAATAAAATCCATACAGTTTTATTAATGCTGGTGGCTCTGGCACTGGTTAATTCCTCCTGTAAAAAGGAAGCACTAAGCCCTTATGAGGGGCCGGCAGGGATTTATTTTTATGAAGATCAATATAGCCCAGTAAATGATAGCGTAGATTATTCATTTGCAATTAAAAACTCAGAAATTCATCAAGATACCATTTGGTTACCGGTAAGAATTATGGGACTTGCCAGCTCCAAAGACAGAATTATTAATCTTGAGGTAGTGGATTCATTAACAGACGCCGTAAAAGGAACCCATTATAAATTATTAATACCTTACAGTATGCCCGCGGGAGCCTACACGACGGAACTTGGCATAGTGTTACTTCGGGCATCTGACCTGCAGGATACGACTTATCGACTCACCTTGCGTCTGGAATCTTCCAGTGATTTTACAGCCGGACTCAGTGGACAGATGCAATACCAGATTAAAATCAATGATATTTTAACCAAACCTTCTAATTGGGATTCCTTTCTAATTTACATCTTTGGTACCTATAGCCAGGTGAAATACAGGTTTATCATTGATGTATTAGGCCGGGGAGAGTTTCCTACTTCGGGCACGGGTGCATTAGGATACGGTGATTTGCTTTATTATGCCTCCGTGCTTAAAAATGCCCTGGAAACATATAACGATGCGCATCCAGGCGCCCCATGAAAGACGAATATGGTAATTTAATAACTTTCTAGATCACCCCTAAACCATGTCAGGAGCAAGGAGATTTACATCCCTCAGGAGCATGGTTGTAAAACGATATTAAAATGAGAAAATGTTTATTATGGAACCTTGCAGGATTGCTACTGGCAGTTGCGCTTTTTAGTAGCTGTTATAAGGATAAGGGTAATTATTCCTATCATCCCATCAATGAAGTGAAAATTTCTGCGGATACAAATTTCTATAGCCTGATGCAGTTTGATAGCCTCAAAATAACACCAGTTTTGAATCAAAGCATCGCCGGCAAAGACGCATTAACTTACACTTGGGGAATTTATAATTCACATATCAGCCCCGTATACCCAGGTGCATTACCTGAAATTATTTCTACTGAAAAGAACTTAAACGTAGTGATCAGCCAGCCACCAAGGGCAGAGGCTTATACACTGGTATACACTGTTACTGATACGACAACCGGTGTCAGTTTTAAATATAACTTTTCTGTCACCATCAGTGCCGCATTGTCAGCAGGCTGGATGGTATTAACACACCAGGGGAATAAAAGTGATATCGATTTTATATTACCCGATGATCAGATACGACATAATGTTTATAGTACTTTAAATGCTACCTTTCCATTACCTGAAGATGCCTCCAAGGTCTACCAGGTCAAAGGGTTTGCCACCGACCTAACCTTTGTTTTATGGGATAATGGGGGTATATACTAGATAAAAATACCTACCAAGTAATTGGTCAATATGCAGACCAGTTTTACGGAGCGCCCGCTGAGTTGCATCCTGAGCTGATCTATTTAGGTCCTGGTGCTACTACGGCCTATATTATCAATAATGGCCGTTTACACAGTGAGCAGCTTATTTCTGGAGCCAAAAAATTCAGCGATGCATTTGCCGGTAAGTATAGTTTGGCCCCTTATGTCATTACTGGCCTGCGTCAGGATGTATTTTTTGATAAACAAAATCATCGATTTGGGCGGGTACCAACATATGGTACTTCCATAGAGGACTTTCCGGTTAAATCAATGGAAGATGCCTTTGATCTAAATAATATACCCGGTGAGTTGCTAACGATTCAAAGCACAACAAATGATCAGTACATTGCCCTGTTTAAAACAAGTGCGGATGACAGCACGGCTATATATACGCTGGAACCTGATCAAAACATTGTTGCTGCCGATTTTAAAAAGGCTGCACCGGAAACGGGATTAAATAAGGCAGGCTCCTTTGCCTGTTCCCCAATTTTGCCGCAACTTTATTATAGCAATGGTAATTCGATTTATTTGTATGATATTGCCGCTAATAAAGCAAGAGAACTATATAGCTTTCCAGATTCAGAAAAACTCGAGATCTTTAAAATGAATGGAAATGACGGGTTAGTGGCAGCTACCTATGATGGAAGCCATTCAACTGTGTATTTGTTTAATTTGGCCTCCACAGGGAATATCGAGGGTGGTGCGCCCACAAAAACGTTTACTGGTTTTGATCATATTATTGATATTAGTTATAAAAATAAATAATGAAACACCTGTTTTGTTAGGACTGATTAATAATCAACGCGGGGCAGGCGGTCACTTTTTAGATTTCTGCCAGGCTGTATCCTGCAAGTGAAATTGATTGATCCTACAAGTACAATTAAAAATTGAAAAATGAAAAAGCAAATTAAATGGTGGATGTCGGCCGCCTGCGGTTTAATGAGTATGGCAGTCATGGCACAAAAGCCCGCTACTATCTCTGGAAAACTAACCATGGACACAAACCTGCAAATACCTGTGAAACTCTTTAAAGTGACCGAAGGTAGGCTACAACAAATAGCAGTTTGTAATGGTAATCAAACGGGCAAGTTTGGCTTTTTGTTCTATCCAGATTATACGGGGATTTACGTTATTGGCATTGGCAATACCATGTCAGCTCAAGGTAATTTTAGTTTTTATTTTAAACCCGGAGATCATCTCAATTTAAAAATGGGTCCATGGGATTATGCATTGACTAGCCCCGATAACACTAAAGAGAATCTAGCTATGTATCATTGGCATCAACTGACGGACAGTATTTATGGCAAATCCATAAATTTTATGCACGGTATCAGCACCTATGTTGATTTTTTCCCGCAATTAGAGGCGACTGCAAAAAAAGTACAAAGTTGGCTTCAACAAAATAAAACAGGCAATGAAACTTTTGATAACTATATGAAGGACTATGCTAGAATGGATATGGCCTTGATTGCCAGCAATTTTTTACAGACCCCAAGAACAGCCCATCCATCAGTCGAAGAATACAGTCCTTATTATCAGCGTCTACATGCCAAAGATTTTACTAAATCAACTGACCTTATTTATAATTATCCCTATGGGTTCAGGACCATGCAGGCACTCGCTAATCTTGATTTCAGAACATCAGGCAGGAAATATGAACAAGGTATGGATATGATAAAAGCATTCAATGGTTATATTATTAATGATACCCTTAAAGGAGATATGGTTCTAAACCGTGCCAGTGGAATCAAAGATTATGGTCAATTCAAAGAAATGATGGATAATTATGGAAGGTACATATTGACGGATAGTCAGAAAGTTCGGGAAGCTGCTATCAGGCAACCCTTGCTCAAATTTAAAAAAGGAGACGATGCATATAATTTCTCCTATGTGGACAATCATGGCCAAAAAACCAGTCTATCCGATATGAAAGGTAAAGTTGTATTAGTGGATGTATGGGCAACCTGGTGTGGACCATGTAAGGCGCAGATTCCCTACTTAAAACAATTGGAAGCAGAAATGAAAGGAAAAGATGTCCAGTTTGTTAGCATTTCTGTTGATGAGTTAAAGGATAAAGAAAAATGGCTACATTATATAGATACTGCTAAATTAGGAGGTACCCAGTTATTTGCAGGCGGATGGAATCAGAAATCAGGTTTGGCCCAATATTATGAGATCAAAGGGATACCCAGATTTATGGTGTTTGATAAAATGGTAAGATCGTCAGTGTAGACGCACCAAGACCTTCCCAGCCTGAATTAAAAGCACTTCTGGAAAAGACACTCGCTGAATAGTCATAAATCTTCACCGAGTGCTTTGAAGAGATTTGAATGATCATGTACTTGCCGTCGTAGCTGAAGTAAATGGCTAGCCTAGTTAGCCTATTACCCGTAAGTTATGGCGGCTTTGTTTTGGCTTGTCTGGCTAACTCTGAAGCTAATACACCAAATTATCAAAAAGATATTATGAATAATAGTTATAATGTAAATAAGAGTTCCAAAATTGTAAGATTTAAGCGAAATGCTTTGATAAATCTATTGCTGTTTACTTTGCTGACAATGCTTAGTGATGGGGTATTAGGGCAGCGCCCAACAAACTCCGTTATTGCAAATAGACTGGAAGTTATGACAAAATTGAGCTCTGCAGATACTTTAAAATCTTTATGCGCCGAAAATTTTTCGGTTGGTGCTTACAGCGGCCCGTCGGCTTTATCATGTTTGCAAACCCTTGCCAAGCGGTTGGATTTTAACAAGGTAAGGATTAAAAAAAGCAAAGATAAATATGGCCATCAGGGGGTGAAGTTTATTTCACAAAAAAAGCTACAAAGGAAACGAAAGGAAATAATCATGAAAAGATTGAAGGATTTATCGCATTCAATGATAGTGGAAAGATCCTATTTGTAGATTTATTTGACAAGATGTATGGCATGGATAGAAATGCACATTCAAGGCTGGTGGCAACCATTCCATTTGAATCGGATCAAAATGGCAGCATTATCCTTCAAGTAAAGCTCAATAAAAGTGATCGTGTCTTAAAACTTCTTTTTGATACTGGGGCAGATGGCATGGCCTTATCCAAATCACTGGCAGATTCAATAGGTATAAAAAGCGATGTCAAACAGTCGGCCTCTGTTGTAGGCGGAAACGCCCAGATAGAAATCTCCAGAAATAATACCGTACACTTGGGAGACTTCTCCTTCCCACACCAAAGTATTGCTTTATTTGATAAAATGGACAGTTATGATGGTATCATGGGCAATGCGCTGATAAAACAATATATCACAAAGGTTGATTATGATAACAATATGATTTCTTTATATAGCTTTGGCGATTTTGATTTAAAAAGTGAAGTGGGCACAAATGGACATTTAGTCAATGTCACTATGCCTTCTGGGCTGGTGATTATTTCTGGTAATCTTAGCGTTACGAAAGGGAAAATGTATACCGGTGACTTTGTTTTTGATCTGGGAGCAGCCTATAGCTTAATTTGTTTCAGACCTTTTGTGAAGCATAACCGCCTACTGGTGGACGGATTTCAATCAGAATATATGAGTACTACCAGAAGTCTGGGAATGATAACACCTACTTTCACTGGTGCCGCCAATAGCTTTCAAGTGGGAGATATGCCGCCGATAAACGATTTGACGGTTACCCTGATGAGTGGGGGAGGACAGAGTGAAAGCTGGAATCCGGGTTTTGATGGATCAATTGGTAGCAAGTTGATTAGCAAATATAATTTTATCATTGATATGCAGGCAAAGCAAATTTTATTCAGCCCCAATCACAGCTTCCATTACCCGAAAAACTTTATACATTCAGGGATGTTATTTGGATTTTCACCTGATGGGAAATTATATTTTTTGCATTCTGTAGGCACAACTGTCCCTAAAGATGGTATTGAAGAGGCATCTGAGATTATAAAAATAAATGGCCTGCCTTCTCAGCTATTGCGGGATCAATCGGGTGCGCTTCAAAATTTATTAGAAAAAAATGACGGGCATAAATGGACGATAGAATGCCGCCAGAATGGAAAAATAGTTCAATTAGAAATATAGTATAAAAGTAAAATGATATTTTTGGGGCTCCAGTTGGGTTCATGAACCTTTTTCGTTAAACTTATTTTTAAGGTTTAAAACAGTTGCTTTGGAAGAGAAGCAAGTTCCTATAATTAAAATGGTCTCCTTCCGTTTTTTTGAACCACTATTTATAAAAGGTTTGTTGCATTAGCAATAACAGAAGACAAGAGCAAAGCTAAGCTAAGTACTACAACCTGTTTATATAGCTTAAAACGAATGAAATGCTACCAAGTATTCGTTATTACACTAGGTATTTATGAATATATAGAGTTTAATATAAAGAGTGCTTTTTGGACTGAAAAAGAAAAGACTTTTTGTTGTGGAAAATAATTATGTCACTAAATTACTTTAATGATGAGTTTTGATACATATGCCTAACAACATTCCCTTTGTGCTATATCCTTCTATAAAGGTGATCAGATTGAATACGAACTTGAGTAAATTTTTATACAATTGGGGGCAGATTACTCAAATTTCCCGTCGTTTTGTCGCTGCTGGGGTCAGGTACATAAAATCTAGTCCAAAGTCAGATATTAAGGGATTTTACTAAAATAAAAGGGGAAATAGTGAATTTTAGGCAACTTCTCCTCCCAATTTTAATAAAAAGCCATCTATTGATGGATTCTGGCTTGTAAATTGGTTGACTTTTAAGAGTTATGTGTATTTAAGCAATGAATTTTATTAACCCCATTCTTCCACAAATATAAAAACGAACCAATCATGAAAGGTCTTTTATTTATTATCGGTATTATTTTAATAATTGGGTGGATATTTGGCTTTGTGGTCTATCATGTAGCCGGCTTTCTGATTCACTTACTCTTGATTATCGGCATTATCATGATTATTGTGAATCTAGTAAAGGGTAAATCGACCGATTAACCATTAAGCAAAATAAACGTGGCTTTAAAAATAAAGGGCAGTAAATGGGATTTTTAATCCCATCTACTGCCCTTTGTATTTTTGACACCGGCAATTAAATTTCAGGCAAAATATATTATTACGCCTGTGGTTATGACCTAACCATCACGGTTTATTTATTGCCAACCTGGATTCTGCTGGATTTGTCCTTTACTTAGCAAAATCTGATCTCTTGGAATGGGTTTTAGATAAAGCTTGTCGTTCCATTTGCGCATGGCGACTGTGTAAGGAGCTACGAGCTTTTTACTGCCATCCCAATCATCATAGGTGACCACATTTACGCCACTAAAGATATCAGAGCCAAAATAGTTATCATACTCCTGTTGAACAGCAGCGCTAGCTACAATACCATAGACGGTGTTGGGGTTTTCCAGCAGCTTACCCGCTTTCCAGCGAACGATATCATCCCATCTGAAACCTTCAAATGCCAGTTCAACCCTTCTTTCCCTACGGATTTCATAGATAAGAGGGGAGAGCTGATAGCCATAGCGAGGTTGACCATTGATTAATGCATTAGGGTCAGCTGGAGGATTTAAGGTAAGCCGCCCCATTTTACCGCCCGGTAAATCTGGTTCATCCAATCTTGCTCTTAGCTGATTGATGCTGATATCCAAATCGCCCTGCGTAATGCTGCCTAATTCTGCTTTAGCCTCAGCATAAATCAACAAGACCTCCGCATACCGAAAGACATACATATCGTAAGTTGTCTGGTTCGCCTCATTTTGCGCCGGCACCGGGCTTCTGAATTTAGAAGACATAAACCCAGTGGGCGTCGTGCTATTTACATTTGTCAAATAATTAGAGATAGGCGCAGTCCCATTCAGATAATTGGGTAGATAACGGTTATCTATTTCATTTCTCAGGCGTGGATCTCTGTTTAAAATTCCACACTGGCTGAATCATCCCCTTTATAAAGAGAGCTAAGGGCTATTGGTTTGCCATCTGCACATAAAAATGCATCGATTAAATCTTTACTGACTCCAGTTCCCGATTCATTGACAGAGCGGGACAGTTTACTGGTGAGCTGATCCAGACGGTAGATTTTAGGCAGTACACATTCAGGATTTTTAGTCAGATCCTCCTGGATAAACTGTTCTTTATAGGATAGGGGATAATCCTGCGTTGCCACCGTATTGGTTTTAGCGTCTACCAGATCACCTGCCTTGTAATAATAAGCCGCCTCCGGTTTGTAAATGGAATAACCACCATTGTCCATAATATCCTTAGCTGCAGCCGCCGCCTGATCAAGATAAGTCTCCCAGCCAGATTGATTTCTGTATTTCATCCAGGTACCTTCATAAAGGCATACTCTGGCCAGCATTTGCTCTGCTGCATATTTGTGCAACCTGCCAAGTTCAACCTGGTCAGGCAAAGGCAGTTTTGCAACGGCTATTTTCAAATCAGCAATAATACTGTCCGTGACAATTTTGCGGTCTGTTCTGGGGGCATACAAAAAGCTACTGTCATTGACATTCAGGTCCTTATTAATCCAGGGAACATCGCCAAAACTTTTCACCTTATTAAAATATTCATAAGCCCTGAAAAAATGAATTTCCCCCAAATATTCATCAATCTCCTCAACAGAGCCTGTAGCCGTTTGATAATGCGTAAGGAAATAATTGGCACTGCGGATATATGCCCAATCCGTATAGGCCCAACCACCACCACTGGAAGGCACCGTTGTCAGACCATACAACCAGCTATTAGGAGAATTTGGCACACAGTTATCACTTTGATCATCAGCAAATTGATCCGGGACATATAGCTCGGGATAAAAATTATTGCAGTATAATTTTAGCTCATCCGCTGTCTGCCAATAGTTCAGATCAGATATAGAATCCTGGGGTTTCCTGTCCAGCACCTTTGAACAGCTGACAGCTGTCGTTAAAAGACTACCCAACAATAAATAGAATAGAATATGTTGATTTTTCATGTTATATATTATTTAAGCGTTATATTAATACCCACAGAATATGATTTGGTATTTGGATAATTCATGAGACTTAAGTTTTCCGGATCATAGAGCTTAGAAAGGCTAGTAATCGTCAGAATATTCTGACCGGTTGCATAAAGCTGGATATTGTCAATCATCGCTTTTTTCATCCAGGGACATCTAAGCGTATACGCCACAGATAACTGTTTTAACCGGATATAGGCGGCATTTTGCAGATATCTATCCAGCGTTCCATTCAAGCCGCCCCTGTTTCCATGACCGCCATTAATATAGGGGCGGGGCAGATAACCGTTAGTGTTCGCATAACTCCAGAAATCACTGGCTAACTGCATAGGCACATCCCATTCACTGTTGATCCCGTAAAAACGGCTATCTGGAACAAAATCCTGTTTACCTACACCTTGAAAGAAAAAGCTAAAGTCTAGATTTTTCCAGGTAAATCCACCATTAAAGCCAAATAGTAATTGGGGTTCGCTGTTACCAATAATGCGCATATCACCAGTCGAATCCGACGTATAATTGCCATTACTAATCACCCCATCTCCATTGAGATCCATATATTTTACATCACCTGGGTTCCAGGTGCCACTATATAGCAGTGACTGATCAGCCCAATTATTGATCTGCTCTTGAGATTGGAACAGCCCGGCTGTTTTAAAGCCCCAGATTTCTCCGATTCGCTCACCTTTATAATAATCGCCTAAATAATTAGTGGGATTGTCATATTTGGTGATATAGGATTTTGAGTTGGACAAGTTAAAACTCAGGCGGTAGGATAAATCGCCTGAGATCTTATCATGCCAACCCAGCGTCAACTCAAAACCCTTAGTTTTCAGATCGGCTGCATTTTCCACAGGAACCGCAGCGCCCAGCGTTGCCGGTAAAGACTGACCCGGTGTCAACATGCCGATTGTATAGCGACTATACACATCTATGGTAGCAGAAAGACGGTGCTTCAAAAAGTCCAGATCCGCACCTACATTCCATTGTTTAACCTTTTCCCAGGTAAAATTAGGATTGACAAGTGCGCCAGGTGCCACAGACACCGGCAGTGTGTTCTCAGTACCTAAAATGTAAGGCAGTGCTGTATTAATACTATAATTGGAGACATAAGGGAAATAGTTACCATTATCAGTCAATTGATTGCCCAAAGTGCCGTAGGATCCCCTGATTTTAAACTCATTAATGAAATCAGAGAGACCAGCGTTGTTTTTCCAGAAGTTCTCCTGAGAAATACGCCATGCGCCAGATACAGAGGGTGCCATTACATACCGGTTGCCTTCCTGGAACCTGGAAGAACCATCATAGCGCCCGTTGAATTCCAGAAAATATCTGTCAGCATAGTCGTAATTAAGGCGTGCAAAATATCCTTGTACGGCCCAACTGGTAATGCCACCATCTACAGATTGAGGCCCTGTTGCCCTGTTTATAGCAGGCAGATCATTATCAATCAGATTTGTTCTGCCAGCTGTATAGTTCTTATACTGTTTTACCTCCTCGTTATAACCTACCAGCACTTTAAAATGGTGTAGACCGAAATTTTTGCTATAATCACTATAGATATTAAGTGCATGATAATAATCATTAGCATTGTACAGATCAATTTCATTTGGATTGGTCCAGGGGTAATAATTGAAAGTACCGTCCGCATGATACTCTTTAAATAAACGCGAAGTGAACTCGTTGTTATTTGAGTAGGGATTAAAAGTATAATCCAGGTTAATATTCCAATCCTTTAAAGGCCGGACCGTCACAGCTGCCGTTAGCCAGAGGTCATTTATCTTCGTTTGGTTATGCCCGCCTTCAGCACCTACCGCAAAAGGGTTGGTAAAAGAACCCTGACCTGCCCAGTTGCCATCTGGATGCCTAATAGGCATCAAAGGCCGCAGATCATTTTTGAGCTCCCCACTAATGGCCGTTATCCCTGAGTTACCGTTGCCCCCACCAGAGGGATGATCCTCAAAAGAATAGGTATAGCGTAATTTACCATTGACTGTCAACCAGGGCGTAATATCAGAGGCTATATTCATATTGATATTGTGGCGCTGATAATAGTCGTGGTAGGCGGCCAGCATCCCATTTTGCCTGGAATTGCCATAAGACATATAATAAGACGTCTTATCTGAGCCCCCACTCAGTGAAATGTTATTTTGTTGAAGGCTACCGGTTTTGTATAAGGCATCCGTCCAGTCAGTATTACCTACATAAGTATAATATCCCGTCACATCAATACTCGGGTCATATAATACATAAGGATTATTAGCAGGATCTTTAAAATAAGCGGTCACCCCATCTCTGATCCTTTGAGAAAAATACGCCCCGTTGCCAGCATTAATACTTGCCGTATCCATATAATTAATATAATCCATAGAGTTCATATACTTCGGGTTAACCAAAAGCTTATTAGTGGCATATGAACTGCTGAGTTTTACTGTAGGCTTCTGATTGTGTTTGCCGGTTTTAGTCGTAATCAGGATAACACCATATGCAGCTCTGGCACCATAAATGGCAGCAGATGCAGCGTCCTTTAAAACCGTTACACTGGCTACATCATTTGGATTGACCAGATTCGGATCCTGAACGACCCCGTCTACCAATATCAATGGAGAACCGCCATTAATGCTGGTAAAACCCCGGATGTTAAAGCTCGCCCCCTGACCTGGCGCCGCACTGTTTTGGGTAATCTGCAGGTTAGGAATCACCCCCTGCAGGCCAGCGCCCAGATTTGCAATGGGACGGTTATCAAGCACTTCCCCTGAAACCTGTTGAACGGCACCAGATAAATCCACCTTTTTTTGCGTGCCATACCCCACAATGACCACATCTGACAATGCTGCATTATTTGGATGCATACGCATCATAATAGTGCTTTTCTCTCCACTGGTGACCAGAAAATTGGTGATAGAGTCATTGTCATACCCTACATAAGTAAAATACAGATTATAGGGATGTCCTTGTTGCATATCAATGGTAAAAGTACCGGTAGAGTCACTGGTAACATAACCCGTTTTTTGGGTTTGCTTATCCAGTATCCTGACGGATACCCCTTGCAGCGTGGTTCCTGACTCCGTTAGAACCGTGCCCCTGACCGGGGTGGACTGTTGTGCGTACAGTCCCATAGAACAAAGCATAAAAAATGTACCTAATCCTGTTTTAAGCTTCATGGGTTTAAATTTTAATTGGTGATAGGACAAAAGTTGTACTCCACCTACTTTTGCAGGTGTGTTTAAAATGTCAAAAAATAAAATGAAGGTTACTTAGTTACCAGAATCTTATTCCCCTTTCTGGTATAGCTTAGATGATTTAAATTACATATTGCATCCAATAAAACATTTAAAGAATCACTATACATGATCTTTCCTGTAAATTCTCTGTTATCTAAAAGCGCCGGGTCTACCTGAATTTCGACCTGATAGCGGGCGGAGAGCTGATCAAATACCTTGCGCAGTGGCGATTTTGAGAAGCTGTAAGCCTGATTGGTCCAGTTGGTGATAGCTGTCTTGTCTGATAATGCGCTAGGATCAACTCCCTTAATTCCAATTACTTTTGTGGGGTAGAGATTACTGACCAGGTAATGCCCCTCCCTTTTAAATATCTTGATTTGCTGTCCTGGTTGCAGATAAATATTTTTATCAGGAAAACTATTCTCCAGAGATTTCACCGCTATACTGCCCTCGAGTAATTTGATAGTAATCTCTCCCATTTTCTTATTGTTATCAACCCAGAACGATGTACCGATATCCAGTGTACCGATGCCACTGGCAATTACCCTAAAAGGCTTTGACGGGTTATGTTTTACATCAAATCTGGCCTGACCATCCAGATATACAAACCGGTTATCTTTATAATTATCCTGATAGCTGATCCTGGCCCCTGGTTTTAACAAGACACCAGAACCATCTGGCAGATGAATATACCTTTCTGTGCCCGTATTATTGGCAACAGATTTTCTAGTCAAATCAAAAGTCACAGGAGATAAAACTTCCTGGCTGACGGTCAGTTTTAATAGAAAGTGTCCTGCCAATAAAAAGCCAATCAGACAAGCGGCAATAAGCAGCGGCTTTCTCCAACTGCCATCATTTCCTTTAACCGCTTTTTTAACCTGCTTACGCATCACACCTTGGATGGTCCCGGGAATTTCTACAGGCGTACCTTCTAAAAACGCCGCATCCGGAAGGAGCTCATCCAAAGCTTCACTGGATAAGCCATGCAGGTAATCGGCGATCACAGCTGCCTTTTCACTGTCCCCGTCCAGTTCATTATTTAGGAACTTCTTAATCTCCTCAGGTGTAAATGCGCTATTCATCTGTTATAAGAGTAGTAACGTTTGTTAGAAAAAAATCCCCTACTCAGGGCCATAAATTTTAAAGAAATTTGGAAAATAATAGCAAAATGAATAGCAGACTACTCAAAATCTGACGTAATTGTTTGAGCGCCTTATGAATATGATTATCGACTGTTTTTTCAGAAATATTCAGTTCACGAGCGATTTCTTTATAGGCATATCCCTGCAAGTGGGAGAGCCGAAGTACTTTTTGACGCATAGGAGGCAAGTGACTAATAGCCTTTTCCAATCTTTCCGGAATAGATGCTCCACCATTTTGGCCTGCATTCGATTCAATTGCTTCCTTTTGGAATGCATAATTCTCCTCCGCCGCTTTACGCTTACGTAAAGTAATCTGCATCCGTAACCAGTCAATATAAATCAGCTTCGCTTTTCTAAACAACTGAGTTTCTATATTATAATCAGTGCTAAGTGTGGATCTGTATTCCCAGATCTTTATAAAAGTATTTTGTGTCAGCTCCTGGCTTTGGATATAATCACCGGTTCGATTCAGGAAATACGTATAGATCCGCGCCTCCCACAAAAGGTAAAAGTCGCTGAATGCTTTTTGATCCCCATTCATTATTTTTTCGAGCAAAATCCGGTTCAATTTAGACAGGTGAAATTAACACGTTTTACATTATTTAACAATTTGATAATTGGGAAAGTTATCAACTGTTTGTTTTAAATCCTTTATAAATAGAAGATAATCTTATTTTGTATGATGTTTACAAAAAATAGTAAAATATTGACGGTGCTTTTTGCCAAATAAACACAAAGAATTAATTTGCACCCGCTGGCAGCATGTGCCAGTCAGCCATATTAAACGTTCGATTTAGTCTTTAAAGTAGAAAATTGCCATGGAATTAATTGACAACCTTCAGGAGTCATTTGTTATAGAAGATAGTACAAAAGAAATAGTGCGCATGCCAAATGTTATTTGCCAGCCAAATCAGATACGTTTACAAAATGCGCCCGACACTGTCCTCCCCATAAGTGATGGACAATTGCCGCTGGCGCAAGTAAATCAAATAATACCTATAGATAAAATCCGCTCCAGATTATTACAACTCAAGTTTTTAATGGAAGATCACCTTGAGGTAGATTATTATGATCCAAAGTATCATTTTGGCTATTTTCTCGGTCAATATATTGAGCGGCTAGGTGTGAAGCATAAAGAATTTGCCCGTTCCATAAGTTTATTGCCAACGGAAATAAGCCAGATTGTCCATCATCACAGAAGACCCAAAGATAAATTAGCCTTCAGGTTAGATATACATTCCGGAGGAAGTTTCCCGGCGCTTTTATGGTTTAGAATTATCCAAAAAGACCGCCTTTATGAACTTTTCCTTGATGATAGCTACCTCCAAAGAGAAAAGGCATTTGTGGAATGCACAAAGAATATTTTGCAAGCGTAAAATGTAAAATGATCCGATTTGCTTCCATCCATAAATACACTGTTATGGACGAAATAAACAATGCATGTCTAATTCCTGTTGAATCAGATTTTCAGAATTGAAATTGTGTTGTAGTGGGGAACCAGTGGTTTAATTCAACTTTTGGCCACTTATAATTTTTTATAAGTGGCCAAAAGTGAGTATCTCTTGTTACGTACTAATAATCATTTTGTTACAGTTTTATTTTTTTTAGTTTAAATCATATTCCTGCAATAAGAATAGCCAGTGGTTTATCCCCAACTTTTGGCCACTTATAAATTTTTATAAACGGCCAAAAGTGAGCAGCTCTTGTTATGTATTTAAAATCATTGTGTTACGATTGTATTTTTCTAAATAAATATCATATTCCTGCAATAAGGATAGCAAGTGGTTTATATTCAACTTTTGGCCACTTATAATTTTTTATAAGTGGCCAAAAGTGAGCAGCTCTTGTTATGTACTAATAATCATCGTGTTACAATTTTGTTGTTTTAATTTAAATATCATATTCATGCAATAAGAATAGCCAGTGGCTTATATTCAACTTTTGGCCACTTATAATTTTTTATAAGCGGCCAAAAGTGAGTAATTCTTATTTGTGATTAATAATCAATAAGCTGTGTACATATTGGTCTTATCGGAAAATATAAAATTTCCTCATCCTTTATTAGATTTGATTTTCTGTTCAGGTATTGCGAATAAATGCCTTTTTCGGTCAGGCTATTTTTTTCTCTAACCTAATTACCTAGGTATTTATTTTGCCGTTCTATATTGATTTGAGCCCTGTGTGGTAATTGTAAATTTGAGATCAAACCAGTGTAAAATATTATATCACCAGCCATAGGGGTGAGAAGCCACTTAAGTGTCTTACTTCAAATTGGAAAGATTATGAATTCAACTAGTGCTTTACAATCAATGGTTTTGACTGAAGTAACCTCTACTAGGGATGAGAAAGCCTTTTTGGAAATGCCTGGCAATATATATCGATCTGATTCCAATTATATTCGTCCCCTAGATAAGGAAATCATGGACATATTTGATCCCATGGCTAACCCTTTGTTTAAAACAGGCGCTTGTAAGCGGTGGCTATTATGGACTGAGGATGGTTTATGTATTGGACGAATTGCGGCCTTTTATAAAATTAGAATGGAAGGCATGCATATTCGCCATGTAGGCGGCTTAGGCTTTTTTGAATGCATTGATGATCAAATGGCCGCTAATTTGCTAATAGACCAAACAAAATACTGGCTGGAAGAAATGGGCGTTAAAGTCATTCATGGACCTGTAAATTTTGGCAATCGGCAATGTTGGTGGGGGCTATATATTAATGGCGAGGGCAAACCTAATTATTGCACCAATTACCATCCTCCCTACTACAGGCGCCTCATTGAAAATTACGGATTTGTCGTAAATTACCGGCAATTTACCTTTAAATTTGAGCAATTTGAGCCACCTAATTGCTTTTTTAAAGCAATTAAGAACCATTTTATGCAAGATGACCGTTATGAATTTAAATCTGCAGATCCTGCTAAATGGCTGGATAACGCCGCAAAATTCAAATCACTTTTCAATAAAACATGGGCCACAGAAGAAAAGCAATCGCCATTAAGTTTAGATCAGGTTTTAAATTATATGGATAGGCTAAGAGAGGTGCTTGATTGGCGGTTAATTTGGTTTGCTTATTTTGAAGGAGAGCCAATTGCATTTTTTGTTGGAATTCCTGAATTGAATCATCAGATTCTGCAACACATTAATGGCAAAATTAAATTCATTGACAAATTTAAACTGGCCCGCAAAAGATGGGTTAACGCTTATGATAAGGCAAATGGCTTATATTATGGCGTACTGGATGCGTTTAAACGTAAAAATGTAGGCCTTGGCCTTATTGCTGCGATGCTGGACGCATGGAAAAACGAGCTCAAAATCCCATATCGTAGTATTGAGTGTGGCTGGGTGGGAGATTATAACCCTAAGATGATCAAAGTGATGAAAAAGGCAGGTGGAGAAATAAGCAAGACCCACCAGACTTACAGGTATTGGCTGTGAGTTGTAGATATATTAAAAAAAACAATAACTAGTTCATACTTTTTTTAATGATGGATTTCATAGAACAGGAAATGATAACACTTATCCAGGCAGGAGATGAAAAGGCTTTTGAACAAGCTTTTAAAAAGTATGCCAGGCCACTCCACGCATATGGATATACTTTATTAAACGATAGTCATATTGCAGAAGAATTGATACAGGATTTATTTTTAAAGATTTGGGACCAAAGAAATACGCTGACAATTCACACTTCCCTAAAAGCATATTTGTACAGATCCTTGCATAACGATTGCATGAATCATATCAGACACCTCAAAGTAAAAAGGAATTATGAATCAATAATGAAAAACGCGTCGGATAAGATAAATCAACTTCAACCAGACAATGGATTAGAATTCAAAGAAATACAACAAAAATTAAGAACTGGTATGAACAAATTACCAGAAGCATGTCGCACCGTATTTCAATTAAGCAGATTTGAGCATTTAACTTACAGGGAGATCGCAACGCAATTAGGGATATCAATAAAAACAGTAGAAAATCAGATGGGAAAAGCTTTTAAAATACTCCGGCTAGAATTTCACGATTACCTCGTTTTGATATTATTATTAATATTAATGTCAGAGATTTTTTAATAAAAGGCCAGGAGGCGCATTTTAAACCAATAGTAATGAAAGACGAAATACTTATAAAATATTTTTTGGGTGAGGCGACTGTAGAAGAAATTGATTTTATTGAGGATTGGCTCCACAAAGATGGTCGTAACCAGCAGTATTATTTACAACTACAAAGGATTTGGGAGAAAAGCGAATCGCTTAGGCTTGAGCCTGACCATATATATGATACCGACGCTGAATGGGAACGACTCCGAAAAAAAATACAAAGGAATTCACAAACGACGAGAGATGGGCAAGCTAAATTAACAACCGAAATTGCCCCTAATGAACCAGTCCATGCGGAAAAAAGTAAGGTTTTGCCTTTAAAAATATGGAAATGGGCCGCAGCAATTGTTATTTTGGGGATGGGGGGCTGGTTTGCTTTACATTCAATTCAATCCTCAAAGACCAAGAATAGACAATTAGTTTTGACCGCCGCAGCTTCTCCAGTTACAGACACCTTGTCAGACGGTTCCATTATCACGCTTAATCGTTATTCCAGCCTACTTGCACCAAGTAAATTTAGCGGTAAGACCAGAGAGGTTACTTTGCAGGATGGCGAAGCTTTCTTTGATGTAGTGCATAATTCCAAGCGACCTTTTCTGGTTCATGTCGATGGAATGGAAGTAAGGGTTCTTGGCACTTCCTTTAATATACGAAGAAACGGGAACCAGTCAATAATTGACATAGCGACGGGCAAAGTTCAAGTTAGTTTTAAGAGAGAAAAGCTGATTTTACATGCCGGAGAAAAAATATCCATTGATCCGACAACAACAAAGTTGGTTAGTCAAAAAAGTGAAAGCCTTTTATATAACTATTATGTCACTAAAAAGTTTATTGCTAATAACACCAGGCTGGAAGATCTTGTAAATATTTTAAATAAAGCATATAATCGACATATCGTTTTTGCAAGGCCAGAAATAAAGGACATGCGTATTACGACCGTATTTTCTAAAGAACCCATAGAGGTTATTTTGAAGGTAATCTCTGAAACCCTTGGGATCAGGGTAATATATAAAAAAGATTCTATTGAATTACAGTAATTAATTTATTGATTTAAATCAAAGTATTGTCAACATGATTGACTTAACGATATAACTAATGTATTCCAGAAATAAAAAATATTTATTAGCCTATTGTATAGTATTAATACTTGTATTATTACAGGTAAAAGGCAGATCACAGGGCTATTTGACCCAACAGATAAAGCTGAACGTTAATCATATGCCACTTCGGGCAGTCCTGGATTCAGTTGGCAAAAGAGCAGGCTTCATCTTTTCTTATAACAGCTCTGATTTACCGGGGGATAGCCTAGTGAGTTTTAAAAGTAGTGATCGTCTGCCTGTTGGAACAATATTGGATCAATTATTAAATGATAATTATGATTACAAAGTAATGCCGGGGTATTTAATTTTAAGGTATGCACCCAATTCCTTTAGGGTCGAAACTCAACCACCAATAATTACAAGAAAAGGCGTCTTATTGTCTGGGGTAATTATTGATGAGCTCACCGGCAAAAAAATAAAAAATGTAAGTATTTATGAAAAGACCAACCTAGTTTCAACATTAACGGATAAGAATGGTTATTTTCAAATTCCACTGACCAGTGATTCAAGTAGTATCACACTTACGGTAAGTAAACAGTGGTACCACGAAATTATAATCACCATTTTACCTACTGTAAAAGTAGCAACAAAATTAAATCTGACGACGATCACTTATGCTGATACAGGCGAAGGCGCCGCTGTCAATCGCTCTTTTTTAGGTAAGATGTTTATTTCTACCAAACAACACATCCAGAGCCTGAATATCAAAGATTTTATGGCCAATAGATCCTATCAATTCTCCTTTATTCCAAAATGGAATACAAGAGGAGCTATGAGTGGTCAGGTGATTAGCAAATTTTCTATCAACCTTCTAGCCGGATATAACGCTGGCGTACATGGCTTTGAAATGGGGTCAATTGCCAATATCAACAGAACCGAAGTAAAAGGGGGTCAGCTTTCAGGAGTTGTGAATTTGGTTGGTGGAGAGATGTGTGGTTTTCAGGCGGCAGGAGTTGCCAATCAAGTCTACCAGCAAGGTCGTGGTATTCAATTGGCAGGTTTGCGTAACAAAGTAAACCGTTCATATTCAGGATTTCAGGCGGCTGGGTTGAATAATAAAGTAGGAGGAACACTACAAGGGGTGCAATTGGCAGGCCTATTAAATAATGCTGGTCACCTGAAAGGAACACAAATTTCCGGACTGATCAATAAGGCGAACACTTCTTCTGGGCTTCAGCTTGGCCTCATTAATCTATTGGATAGTGCTTCGGGCACCAGTATAGGACTAGTGAATTTGGCCAAACATGGGGGCTTTTATCAACTAAGTATATTCGCCAATGAATCCTCCCTGGCCAATATTTCATTTAAAAGCGGGCGGGAAGCCTTTTACTCTAAAATAGTCTTTGGGTTAGGCAATCTAAACAGCAATGATTATTATTTTGGTTTTGGCTTAGGACATATATTTCCCTCTAATAATAAGATGAAAATATCTATAGATGCGACTATAGAAAATTATACACGCCCGCATGATGATAAAATAAACTTGTTGTATAAGTCGTCTCTTGACTTTCATTTCCCAATGACTAGTGGTTTGGGCCTGTTCATTGGGCCGTCCATTAATGTGTTTCGTAATGGACAGGATCCAAGACGGCCCATTAAACTGCCTATCAAAGACTATCCAGCTATCAACCGCGGTCATAATATTAGTGGCTGGATTGGTCTAAATGCCGGTATAGACATTTTTTAAAGCGCGTTTTATTTGAACATTATATAATTGTATGCTGCTCAAAGTATACGCATTGTATACCCAACGTATACCCACAATAAAACTCCAGAATTTCTATGCTGTTAACTGCTAAAAATTTATTGGCTATCCCATAGGGGGCTCTCCCTATCTAAGTGTCTTAGTTAAAATCTCAAAGCAATATTGGATTTAAAATTTCATTCCCAACTATATTAAAAGTCGGGATAGGGGCTATCTATTGCCCCACATTTAAACGAATAACCTAAATTTTTCCCAATCAAAAAAAAACTTACAAAATGATAAAATGTAACCTTACTTTCAAAATAAGGCCGCTTATATGCCTTTTGCTGCTTATATGGGCCTACCAGACAAAGAGTAGTGGACAAACAATTACTCAAAATATAAGTGGAACCTTCCAAGACGGCGCAACAGGAAAACCAATACCCGGTGCAACGATCACTATACAAGGGGCTTCTATTGGAATGGTAGCCGATTCCATGGGACATTTTTTAATTAAGCATATTCCGGTTGGCAGGTACAATATTTTATGTAGCGCTGTGGGTTACGAATCAATTATATTAGAAAATATTATTGTTTCTTCTGTAAAGCAGCCGGAGTTATCAGTGGTCTTAAATGAAAAAGTTGGACAACTAGATGATATTGTCATTCAAACCTCCTCTAGAAGTGGAGCTGGAGACAATATGGCTATTAGTAGTTCCAGTCAGTTGACGCCAGAACAGGCTAGTCGATTTGCCGGAGGTTTTGATGATCCAGCAAGACTTGTCGCATCTTTTGCGGGTGTTTCCAGCAGTGTTAGTTCCAACGGAATTGTTGTGAGAGGTAATAGCCCGAATTCATTACAATGGAAAATGGAAGGAATAGAGATTCCTAATCCGAATCACTTTGCCGATTTGGACGGTTTTGGTGGAGGCGCTTTAACTGCACTTAGTTCCAGATTACTTTCCAGTGCAGATTTTTTGACAGGGGCATTTCCTGCGCCCTATAACAATGCGCTATCTGGTGTGTTTGATGTGCACATGCGAACAGGAAGCAATAAACAGCGTGTAAGTATGGTGGGGTTAGGATTAATTGGTTTGGACCTCTCCTCTGAGGGGCCTTTCAAAAAAAGCGGCAATTCTTCCTATCTTTTTAATTACAGGTATTCTACTTTAGGATTAATAGGACCTATTATCGGCAATAATGCGGGTGTGAATTTTCAAGACTTATCGTTTAAACTGAATTTTCCCTCAAGAAAAGCAGGCACTTTCTCACTTTGGGGGATAGGGCTCCTGGATCACTCGGGAGACAAACCTAAAAAGGATCGAAATAAGTGGGAATACCAGGATGATCAGGAAAAAACAGATGTAAAACAATATATGGGGACACTTGGATTGACACATGAAATGCCTTTTTCAAATAAATTCATCTTAAAAACAACCTTAGCGGCCACGTCAAGTGGTATTCATTTAAAGTCCGATAGCTTAGACAAACAAAATGTTTTTATACCAGAGGACCGGATCAAAAACTGCTATACAAATTTTGTACTGTCTTCTTCGCTACGGACTAAATTTAATGCTAGACATACCAACCAAACAGGGTTTACCATTACGCAAATGGAATATAATCTTTTAATGCGCACCCAACCAGTACTAAATGCGCCATTGAAAACAATTGCTGATGCAAAAGGGTCCAGTACGTTATTGTCAGCTTATACGCAGTCTACCTTAAACCTGGCAAATAGATGGACCATGAATGCAGGGGTTAATGGCCAGGTATTTATGCTTAACCATCAATATACAATTGAACCACGATTAGCCTTTAAGTATAGCGTAGATGACAGACAATTTTTCACCTTAGCCTATGGATTACATAGCCGATTAGATCGTATAAGTAATTATTTTGTAAAGGGAGGATTAAATAATGACCTAGTCAATAAAAGTTTGGATTTCACAAAGGCACATCATTTTGTTCTGGGATTTGATAAAAGCCTTTCCGCTGCTTTACACTTTAAATTAGAAGCCTATTATCAATATTTATTTGATGTACCTGTAATCAAAGACAGCTCTTTCTCCTTAATTAATTTAGAAGATGACTGGTTTTTTGATGCACCATTACAGAACACAGGAAAAGGCAAAAATTACGGCGTGGATCTCACGCTGGAAAAAAATATGACCCGTGGGTTTTATTGGATGTTTACCAGCTCAGTCTTTAAATCTAAATATATGGGTGGAGATAATACATGGAGAGATACTAGGTATGACCGCAACTATGTTTTTAATTTATTAGCGGGAAAAGAATGGCAACTGGGAAAATATAAACAAAAATCATTAGGTGTCAATGGACGCATAAGCTATCAGGGAGGAGATCATTACAGCCCGTTAGATATGGCAGCATCTCTTTCACAAAGGGAGGCTGTATTTAATGAACATGAGGCGTTTACAAGACAATATGATCCTGCCTTAACAACACACCTGACCATCAATTATAAAATAAACCGTAAAAAAAGTACACATGAGATATCCTTAAAAATTATAAATGCCAATGGATATAGGGAACATTTTGGATTTGCTTATAATTATTTGAATCAAAAAATAGAAGATTATAGGGAGGCGTTGGTTATTCCTAATCTCAGTTATACTATTACGTTTTGATGGACAATTTGGGTGATGTTCGGTTATTTGCCAAAAATTATTTTCCAAAACATTCAAATTATTATTTATTAGTACGCTAAAGGCCACTCGTATGGAATTACAAGTGGCCTTTAGCTGTGTTTGTAAAAACAATAATATATAATTGATTGAACGTTAGTTGTTTTTCTAAACTGAGAAGATGCTTATGCACCGCCAAAGTAATTATGCAATTATTAAAGCTTGCTAATTAACGCATTGGCACACCAAAGTATCGGAGCCTGACCATGCAAATCACCGGTATTTTGTTTCCTGTCCAAATAATATTGGTGACTGTTTTTCTTATTTGTACCCTCACAGACATTGGTTATATCATTATTGTCATTAATAAACGAAATGAGTCCCAGCCATGCTTTTCTTGCTGCCGGACCATATATATCCTTATCAAGCCAGCCTTCCTTAACTCCTGTTATGAATGCATAAGTGAACATGCCTGTAGAAGAGGTCTCTTCCCACGCCTTAGGGTCATCAATTAATTGATGCCATACCCCTTTGGCATCTTGAAATTTTAATAAAGAGCGCATCATTTTATGGTAACCAGCCAGTATTGCTGCTCTATCTGGGTGATTTTTTGGTAAGACCTTAAGCACTTCAGTCATGCCAACGGCCATCCATCCATTTCCTCTTCCCCAATAATAAGGTACATCTGGAGCGTGATAAAACAACCCATTTGGTTGTTGCAAAGAATCAAGATAGTGGACCATCTCCTTGGCGGCCCTATTCAAATAGACTTTTTTGCCTGTGGTAATATACGCCTGGGTCTGTAGTGCAGTGATCATATACATATCATCAATCCACATTCTGGTTTCAAAAGAAAGTCCATTGTTGTAATAGTAATATGAACTACTATTTACGTGTCGGCCAAAGGGCTTACCCCACTGCTTATCAGCATATGAAACAGCAAAATCCAAATATTTTTTGTCTTTTGTTTGTCTGTAAAGGGCAAATGGGACGATACCAAATACTGCAAAGTCTACGTGATCGGGTTTGGGGACCATTTTTTTTCTGTCCCCTTCCAAAGGTTGATAGGCGCCAGCTAGCTCCTTTTGAAGCTTTTTATCTTTGGTAAGCTTCGCGAACTCCAAGGCACCGAACCAAGTACAAGTAACCGGATAATGTATATAATGCGGACGCTGATCCTCGCCAATAAATTTATTGAGTGTGCCGACAAAATGATTGGCAATACGTTGGCCAATTTCCTTGGGCGAGTCACCTTCAGGGAAGTTTTTCAGGTAGTGCTTGCTTTTTTGGGCAGAGGCCGATGAATAAAAAAATGTGAGTAAGGCCAGGGCGACCAAACAGCGACTGATACGAATGTACTTTATCATAATGTATTTAATTTTTATGGGTAAAAGATTGTCCGTTTTATCGTTTGAATGTAAAATATGAACTCATTTAGGTCTTTTCCACTATAGAGAAATGCATTAAATCAGACGATTTCTTATTGTTATAAGATATTAGCCGGCAAAATGTTGTATTTTTTAAATTTGCAAGTTTAGATTCTTAATCTTTTGATACTTAATATTATAACTTTGAAAAACCGATATTTCAAAACGAAAATAGTCAATTTAACAACACTGATTTTAATTATTAAGAAAATGATAAGATAAATTGAATCAATGAGAATATTTGAAGGCCTTTTAAAAAGATAATGTTACAAATTTGCTTTAGAAAATAAGGATAAAAAAGGTAAATATTGTTCAAAATAAATGTTTGATTTTAAATAAAGGCAGGCAATTATTGAATGGTATTTATTTTAATATTAAACTTATTTTTTATGAAAAAGTAATTATTTCACTAGTAAGTAAATCAATTAGTTAGATTTTTAAATTTTTCATCGATTGCCAATGCGAATGAAAATAGGAGATGAATTGTACGAACTGATTCAATAACCTCTTTTTTATCAAGTTCTAAAGTGCGATGCTTTTGTTGGTTTTGGCCATGATTTTATTGCCTATAATAAAATGAGACTTATAGCAAAACGAAAAAGACGGATGAAATAGCAGGGAGGAGAAATAAAGTAGGTTTTACAAGGGCTTTGCTGATTGTTATTTACAGCGTTACGGGGTATGCTATGCTTAGGCCCTGTAATAAGAGTTGGGATATATACGAAGCATAGAAAAAGTTGGGTTTAATGGGTCGATCATCAAAAAAATCAAAAACGTGAAGCAATTTAAATTTTTAATTTGTCTGTTGCCGGGGATACTTATAGCGATTGCCGGTTATTCGCAGCAAAAAACCTATTCTGGAACCGTCAGAAACAATGACGGACTTCCATTAAGAGGGGTTTCCGTATTACTAAAGAATACGAAAACCGGGACCATGTCTAATGACAATGGCCATTTTAGTTTAAAAGCAAGTTCAGGCAACTCCCTAGAGTTTTCTATGATAGGTTATATGCCTAAGGTAGAACTATTAGGGGAGGATTCTATTGTAAATGTCGTTTTAGCGGCAACCAGTGACAGTTCCTTAAACGACGTAGTCGTTATCGGTTATGGAACATCCACCAAAAGAGATCTGACTGGTTCTATTTCCCATTTAGACAAAAAGGTATTGGATACCAAAGTAGCCACAAGCTTTGTTGATTTTCTAAAAGGTACAATACCTGGCGTAAATGTTTCCATTAATAATAATGCTGCAGGTGGCGGTAGCCTTCAGGTTAGAGGTCCCGCCTCACTGACTGCTTCTACAACGCCTTTGATTATTTTAGATGGGGTGACTTTTAATGGTAATCTTAACGATATCAATCCCAATGACATTGCGAGTATTGATGTACTCAAAGATGCGAGTTCAACAGCCATATATGGCGCTAAAGGGTCTGCTGGCGTTATTGCCGTTACGACAAAACGGGGTACCTCAGAAATACCCAAAGTGGAATTCAGCTCCAAGCTGGGTGTGGCAAAAATGCTTGGTTTACCCCCTAGCCCCACACCAGCACAGTATATTCAGCGCAGATCAGATTATTTTAAAACCATAGATTATTTTAATCCAGCATCTTCCCAAAAGGGTAAAGGGTATTATGATAATCCAAATAATCTCCCAGATGGAGTGACCAAAGAACAATGGTCTACCTATGATGGTGAGTTTGATGGAGATTATATTGAAACATGGTTATCTAGGCTGCAACTAAGTGATATAGAGATTAAAAACTACGAAGCTGGCAAAGCGGTGGACTGGAGAGATGCAGTCTATCAAACCGGTTTCAGACAAGATCATGACGTAGCCGTTTCCGGAAGAAGCAAAAGCACTTCTTACTATACCTCTATTGGTTATACAAATAACAAAGGTTTTATAGTAGGAGATGACTTTAAATCCGTGCATGCGAGAATCAATCTTGAATCTAATGTGACCAAGTGGTTACAAATTGGTACAACGACCCAATTTGCTGATCGAACAGATAATACACTAACCGTTAATGAAGGAAATGCAGATGTAATGAGCCCCTATGGCAATATGTACAATGATGATGGCTCCCTGGCTATTTACCCGACAGGGGATGCCAGAATTGCCAATCCATTATATGCCTCTACTGTCAATAGCTATTTTTATAAAGTGCAGACATTAAATGCCACACTATATGGTAAATTGACCCTACCTTATGGTATCACATTCAGGACAAACTGGAATAACCGGTATGGTTGGATGAAAACCTATAATTATACTTCCGATAAGAATGCAGGGGTGCCCACCGGAGGCAAAGCCTCCCGTAATGAATACTCTGATTATGAGTGGAGTGTAGAAAATATCCTCAATTGGGATTACCGCTTCAATAAGATCCATCATATAGAGTTAACAGCAGTAGCAGGAGAAGAACAGTTTAATACCTACAATACCATTGCCTCCAACGAAGGATTCTTACCCAATGGAAACCTTATTTATCATCAGTTAAATACAGGTATCAATCCGTTAACGAATTCAGACGATCAGGTCCAGACAGGAACTTCCTTATTAGGCAGGGTTAATTATAGTTTTAAAGACCGATATTTATTAACGGCTTCTATTCGTAGAGACGGATTCTCCGCCTTTGGTCAAAACAATCCCTATGGGACTTATCCAGCATTTGCGGCAGCCTGGAGAATATCACAGGAAAATTTCATGAAAGGGTCCATATTTAATGACCTTAAATTAAGAGCTTCCTGGGGAACAAGTGGTAACAGAGATATTGGTAGATATGCAGCTTTAGGTACACTGGCCATCTTAGATAATATAGAAGGAGGCGAAAATGTTAAGGGTGTTTACCAGACCAGACTGGCCAATGAAAACATTAAATGGGAAACCACACACGCTACCGATATAGGCATTGATTTTGGTTTATGGAATAACCGTTTATCTGGGACAATCGATGGCTATTATAACAAAACAACCGATTTAGTACTCAATAGGTTATTGCCTGGATTTACAGGTTACACCAGTGTACTGGCTAACCTGGGACAAGTAGACAATAAAGGCCTTGAAATATCACTAACCAGCCTAAATATCAATATACCTGATAAAGTAGTTTGGTCTACCTCACTGATTTTCAGTATGAATCGTAACGATATTGTGCATTTGTATGGCACAACGGATACGACTACAGGCAAAGAGGCAGATGATATCTCCAACGGTTGGTATATCGGACATGGCTTAGACGATATTCGTGATTATAAGGTGACGGGTATATGGCAACTAGGGGAAGAAGATGATGCCAAAGTTTATGGAAAACAGCCCGGAGATCCCAAAGCGCTGGATGTGAATAAGGACGGCGTAGTAAATAATGATGACAAAGTCTGGCTGGGTTCTTCAGTGCCTAGATACAGAGCTTCCCTTAGAAGTGACCTTCAATTGTTTAAAAATTTCGATTTCTCCTTTGTTATAAGAGGTGAGTTTGATTACTGGGGCAGAAATAATATGCGACGTAATGAAGATAACCGATATTTTCAGAGTTCAAATTCCATTTGGAATGATTACTGGACGCCTACTAATCCCTCTAATACCTATGGAAGATTGGCCTCAAATTCCAGTAACCCATCCGTTTATTTTTACGAAAAACGGGATTTTTTAAGGATGCAAAATGCCAGCCTTACGTATAATTTTCCTGAAAAGATCTTGCGCAAATATTCCATTCCTGCATTAAGAGTCATGGCAAGTGTTGATAATGTATTTGTTATTACGAAATGGAAATATTACGATCCGGAAACTATGAGTAGGGTGCCTCGTATTTATACCCTAGGTGTTTACGTTACCCTTTAAACTTATTATACAATAACAAGAATATGAAAACGAGATATAATATAATAAAAGCTGCCCTGGCCATCTGTATACTGGCTAGTACGGATAGTTGTGTGAAATTAAAACCGGAGCCCTTATCCTTTTATGCTCCAGAAAATGTCTTTATAGATCAGGCGGGATTGGAATCAGCGCTTGTTACCTGCCGAAAACAACAGAAACTTGAATGGGTGGGTGACGCCTTTGATGCAGGTACCTGTCGTACACCCATTGTGTATGAATATGCCTTCTCGGATCTGTCTGTAATAGGTAGTCCGGAAACCAAGGAGATTCATAACTTGGAAACGCAGCTCACACCAACCTCCAATTATAATTTGTATATGCGCTATTGGTTGCTTGGGTGGGATGGTATCACCTATGCCAATACAGTTATCAGTAATGTACCAAAAGCGACATTTGATTCAGAAGAAGCCAAAAATGCCATCCTAGCAGAAGGTTATTTTCATAGAGCTTATTGGTATTATCTGTTAGTCAATGAGTTCGGTGATGTGCCATTATCTCTTGACGAAGTGACCTCACCGAAACTTGATTTTAAAACGGCTTCCAGGACAAAAATCCTAAAACAGATGAAATCTGATATGGAGTTTGCAGTGCAGTGGTTACCTTTGGACGCGCAGCCAGGCGCAGTTGGCCGGGCAGCAGGCGAACATATGCTAGCAAAAATTGATCTCGCTTTAGGTGATTTTCAAGATGCAATTGATGCCTGTACCAGGTGTATTAATAATTATGGCAAAAAACTAATGACAGACCGTTTTGGTGTCAATGCCAGCAATCCCAAACTAGATGTATTCAATGACCTTTTTGATCCAGATAATATCAGTGCGCCAGAAAATAAGGAAGGGTTGTATGTAGTACAGGAGCGTTACGGTGTACCAGGAGACGGATCTGTAAATGGTTCCTACAGAATGCGCAACTTTGTCCCTTATTGGAGCAATGGCGGCGTAGTAAAAACCCCAGATGGTAAACAGGGTACTACCTATGACGCCGCTCCATATGATGGATATGAAGAAGTGGATAGCCTTGGTCGTGGTATCGCTAAAATACGTCCTTCTAATTACGGACAGTACGAGATTTGGGAAAATTGTGGTGCAGATCTTAGACACGATCCAAATAACTGGTTTGATAAATCCAGGTTATATTATAATCGGCCTGCTTCCAAAGGCGGAAGTGCTGCATGGTTCGGTAAACCTATTCAGGCAAAATATGTAGGAGATACCATCCGGTGTTATTTTTCATTTCCTACTGTTAAAGTGTTGATATATAAGGATGATATTAATAAAGGGAAGGCTCCTTCTGGTGGGTTTACTGATTCATATGTCTTTAGACTGGCAGAAACCTACCTGATAAGAGCAGAAGCCTACTGGTGGTTGAATAATATCTCTAAAGCGACAGAAGACGTAAACACCATCCGTGCGCGCTCCAAGGCACCTCTTTTGGCAAATGTAAACTTAGATGACATATTGAGTGAACGTGCAAGAGAATTATATTTGGAAGAACACCGTAAATCTGAATTAACCAGAATCGCTTTCCTTATGGCACAGGAAAAAAGAAATGGTTATTCCTTGGATAATTTCAGTCAAAAGAACTGGTATTATGATCGCATCATGAAAAAGAATAACTTTTATGCGACCCAATACTTCTATTCAACCAATGCCTATGTTATGAAACCCTATCATGTGCTTTGGCCGATTCCAGAAAACTGGATATTAGCGAATTCAGAAGGGCATATCAATCAGAATATAGGTTACCCGGGTGCTGAAAGCAATGTTGCTCCAGAACAGTAGGTGTTTTGAATTGGCAACACCATCTTTTTATTACTTACTTACTTACTTAATTAAGTAGTTACAGGTCGTCGCCTACAAATAATAGGCCTTATACCTTTTTTAAAATGGGGAGAATACACTCCCCATTTTTGTTATTACTATTACTATTACTTCATTACTTTAGTCACCGGCTTAGAGGAATGTTTAGTATTGATGAGTGCAGACAGGCAGACAGATAGACAGACGCATCATCACATTTGGACAAAGAAGAAAAAGTAGCCATGAAGCAAAGAATTTACAAGCTGGTGGTAATATTAGCCATTTTTTCAGTTTTTAACCTGGGCGCAGTGCGCGCTGAAAACGGATATAATCTATGGTTAAGATACATGCCAATAGAAAATGGGCAACTCAGACAGGCCTATCAGCATCAACTAGCCAGCATTGTTGTTTGTAATCAAAGTCCAACAATAAATGCTGCCCTTAAAGAGTTAATAAACGGCATAAATCTGATGATAGGTAAGGTGCCTAATGTATCTTCCATAACGGGCAATGCTGCCATTGATTTCAAGACCAACCGTTTAGTATTAGCCAAACTGGATCAACCAGCAATTGCAGCTCAATTTTCTACAGTTGAATTAAGACAGATCGGGCAGGAAGGCTACCTTATCAAAACCGTTAGGCAGAACCGTGTACCGCAAATTCTAATTGCCGCAAATACGGATATTGGGTTACTTTATGGCAGTTTTCACTTGCTGAAGCTGATGCAGACACACCAAAGTTTGCAAGCGCTCAATATACAGCAGTGGCCCAGATTAAAACTTCGTATTTTAGATCATTGGGATAACCTGAATGGCACTGTTGAAAGAGGTTATGCGGGATATTCTCTCTGGAACTGGCAAACCTTACCTGGAATAATCCAAAAAAGATACATTGATTATGCCAGAGCCAATGCATCCATTGGGATCAATGGTGCAGTACTCAATAATGTCAATGCCAGTGTAAAAAGCTTGACCAAAGAGTATTTAATCAAGACGGCCGCACTAGCAAAAGCCTTTAAGCCCTATGGCATAAAAGTATATCTGACTGCCAAATTTAGTGCACCCAAAGAACTTGGACACCTTAAAACGGCGGATCCTTTAGATCCTGCCGTCATTAAATGGTGGAAGGATAAGGTGGCAGAGATTTATCATTATATCCCTAACTTCGGCGGTTTTTTGGTAAAAGCCAGTTCAGAAGGACAGCCCGGTCCGGGTGATTACGGCAGAACACATGCTGATGGAGCAAATATGATGGCCGCAGCCTTAAAACCATATGGTGGCATTGTTATGTGGCGCACGTTTGTGTACGAAAATAAAAAAGGCGCTGACCGGGCAAAACAAGGCTATGACGAGTTTAAGCCGCTGGATGGTAAATTTGATGAAAATGTATTATTGCAGGCTAAATATGGCCCTATTGATTTTCAACCCAGGGAGGCCTTTAATCCACTGTTTGGCGCCATGCCCCATACCCATATGATGATGGAATTTCAAATTACGCAGGAATATTTTGGCTTTGCCACCCACCTGGTATATTTAGGTAGTCTTTTTCAGGAATATTTAAGAAAAGATACCTATCAAAAGGGGCCGGGTACCACTATTGCGAAGGTGTTGGAAGAGCGCGTTAATCCAGGAACTGACGACAATAATAGATTGACAGGCATTGCAGGAGTCGCTAATATAGGAACGGATGTTAATTGGTGTGGTCATCCCTTTGGTCAGGCAAATTGGTATGCATTTGGCAGATTTGCCTGGAATCCTATGGCATCTGCCGACAGTATTGCAGCAGATTGGCTCAAAATGACTTTTACCAATGACCCCGGTTTTGTAAACCCCATAAAAAAACTGATGCTGGGTTCCAGAGAAGTAGCGGTGAATTATATGACACCATTGGGCCTGAGCCACCTTATGAAATTTGCCCTGCATTACGGCCCGGGTCCTTGGTCTAAATCCGCTGAGGTATACCATCATGCAGATAGCGTAGGTATAGGTCTAGACCGAACAGTAACAGGTTCAGATGCGGTTAGTCAGTATGCACCCGCATTAGCTTCAAAATACAGTAATCTAAAAACGACGCCACTCAATTTAATCTTGTGGTTTCATCATATCGGTTGGGATCAAAAAATTGCCACTGGCGAGACCATGTGGAATTCCCTCGTACATTACTATTATCAAGGCGTGAAGCAAGTGGCCGCCATGCAGCAAATCTGGCAGTCCATGAAAGGTAAGATTGATGAAGATCGTTTTAATTATGTCACCCAACTATTAAAACAACAACATCTGGAAGCTAAATGGTGGAGAAATGGCTGTGTACTTTATTTTCAACAGTATTCAAAAAGACCGTTGCCTAAGGATTGCAAAGAACCGGGTAAAGCGTATTGGAATTATCCGACATTCAAACCTGATTTACCCTTTCCCTATCATTTAGACGATCAGTGATTGGATAAATAAAGCATATTGTAGAGCGTATTGCTAAACCTTGCGCAGGGTAATTAAAGAAGCTATTTTGATGCCTTAACTAGTGATATCCTGCACAAATTAACCGGATCATTCTAGCAGTTAGCACATAAATTTGAAAAAGCATAATCGGACAGTATTTTGAAATAAATGGATTCAGGTAATTTTGAATTCGTTTACTACAGTTATCATTTTATTGAGTATCCCCCGTTGATAAGAACTTACTCGGGCTCATGCCAAACTGTTTTTGGAAACACCTTCCAAAATGGGTAGCGGAATTAAAGCCAACCATAATAGAAACTTCATTAATGCTGTATTTTTGTTCAGAAAGGTATTCCGCAGATTTCTTTAGACGTGTGAGATTGATCAATTCGCCTGGTGTCATATCAGAAATTGATTTTATCTTTCTATATAAGGTAGGTTTACTTATGAACAATTTACTGGAAAGTAGATGAACATCTAAATTCGGGTCATCGATGTGCTGGACAATTACTTGATGCAATTTATCCAAAAATTGTTCATCAGCAGCGTTGTGAGCCATACTGTGAATAGTAGAAAGCGGAAAGCTGGAAAAATAGGAACGCATCCTGCTTCTGTTATCTAGTAAGTTGGCAATCTGTACTTGTAGATACTCAGGTGAAAAAGGTTTCTCAATATAGGCATCTGCCCCTTGTTCTAATCCCTCAATTTGTGCAGGAATTCCATTTTTAGCTGTTAAAAGGATAACTGGAATATGACTCAGCTCCAAATTTGTCTTTATTGTATTGCAAAAAGTTAGACCATCTGTCTCGGGCATAAGAATATCACTGATTACCAGCGAGATCATTTCATTTTCGAAATATGGCATTGCCTTTTTGACAGAGGTTGCTATGAGCACGTGGTAATGTTCCTCTAAGTCATCCTGCAAGAATTCTAGAATTTCAGTATTGTCATCGACAATCAGAATAGTGGCCTTATGTGTATGTGTATCAAAAAAATGCATTGTCCCTATTGATTTTGAGTAACTTTTGTATTTAACCTTAATTTGACTTTATTTTAATGCTAAAGTTAAAACGAATTTAATAAATCTTGCTGATATGGCAAGTTTCAATTGATCTTGATGTGATTTTTGCAAAATTTATGATTAATCAGGAACTTTTTTCTCTGGAGCGGTACGCTGTATTAACGGTTAAAGAATAATTATGCTTGCCTTTAGTGTTCACCTGAATACAATTTTAAGAAGATCCTATTTTTGGTGGATCGGCCTTTTGTAAGTCTACTAGGGTTCATCACCTGAATATTCTGTAATTTTTCAGAAAATCGAAACAAGAAAGATCACCGCTTCTAATGGAAGATTTATTCTCAAATAAGTTAATTGTTTAACAATTGGCGGTGTCAGTAATTAATAAAATGATAAAATTAGTAGATTTTATGAGAAGAATGATCGTTCTATTATAATTATTCTGTTACACATTTGTCAAATAAAAATTAGCATCTTCGATAAAGAAGATGGATCAGCTTTAAGAAAGAAAATAAAGCCTTTACTTTTATTTGGGAGGGTAGGGAGGTGCGCCAATAGTCATTAGGGGTTTTATTTATAGGTCACTGCATCATTTTAATTGCTTCTTGTTTACATAAAAACTGTTGTATAATATATTCAATAAATTTACAGAGGCTCATTAATCGGATAATTATTATGGGAATTAAAAGAACTAAAAATAGCATTAAAGTAGTGCTGCATCCGTTCATAAACGCCTGCCTTAATATTAAAAAGCATTTGCCCTTAATTACCTTTACTGCGCATAATAGAAAGGTAATTCGGTCAGTTATAGGGGCGAGCTGCTTTATTTTCATATTTGGTATTTTGGTTAGTGCTTGTTTTGAATTGAGTAATGCTGCAGAGAATAAATCGGTTAGAGCGACTTTGTCTACAAGAACAAACTTTAAAAATTCAGTGTGGTCTGTTGAAAAGGCAGGTGAATGGTATTCACTGTCAGGCTGGAGAATTGGAGCTAACTATATTCCTAGTAATGCAATTAATCAACTGGAGATGTGGCAAGAAGAAACATTCAGCCCAAGTTTGATTGATAAAGAATTTCAGCTTGCTGAGGATATTGGTTTTAATACTATGCGTGTTTTTTTGCATAGTATTGCGTGGAAAGAGGATCCAAAGGGGTTTAAAAAGCGAATGGACCAATTTTTGACTATTGCGGAAAGGCATCATATTAAACCCATGTTTGTTTTTTTCGATGATTGCTGGAATAAACAGGGCTATCCTGGTAAACAACCTGAACCCAAAGTCGGTATACACAATTCAGGATGGTTACAGGATCCAGGACAACCCACTTCAGAGGACCCATCTACATTTTCAGAATTAAAAAGATATGTTACAGACATTTTGACTTCATTCAAACATGATGATCGTGTGTTGGCCTGGGATTTATATAATGAACCAGGCAATAGTGGAAAGGGAAATAAATCACTACCCTTACTGAAGGCAGTTTTTAAGTGGGCACAGGCTGTTCGGCCAGATCAGCCAATTACTGCTGGCCTTTGGAAATGGGATTTAGATGAACTCAACAAATTTCAAATGGCCAATTCAGATATCATCACCTATCATGATTATGAGAAACCAGAATGGCATAAAAGAGTGATAGAATTATTAAAAACGAATGGTAAACCATTGTTTTGTACAGAATATATGGCCAGAACAAAAGGCAGCCTTTTTAGTAATACCCTTCCGATGCTTAAGAGAGAAAATGTTAGTGCTATAAATTGGGGTTTTGTCGAAGGTAAAACCAACACTAAATATGCATGGGATACACCAATGCCGGATGGAAGGGAGCCTGATCTATGGTTTCACGATATCCTGAGGAAAAATTATACACCTTACAATCGACAAGAAGTTGAACTAATTAAAAAGTTGAATGGGAAAATTGTAAGATGATTCTAATTTAAGTGCTTAAAATACAACCCATTAGAAGGTGTCTTGATGTTAATGGGTAATGTGTGTTGATATATATGAACTGTATTATTGAAATTATGTGAGAATAGGAAAATGTGGCAGTTTATGAAATAGGCTGATATATTATCTTCAAAAAATATACTATGACTAAGTGTAAAAATGAGGGAGATATTTTATACAACCAAGGATTTGATTTTGACTATTTGTTTATCCTTAATGACTAAACTGTCTAAAAGATTTGAATTTGAGTGTGGAGTAGTGTAAGGCGGCTCTTGCAATTGCAGGTCGCCGCCTTTAACTTGACATGTAATGCTAGATTCATTAGCTTTTATTTTTGTGTAATCATGTTTGATGATTTCTGATCTTTTGGTAGACTTTCAGTTGTTGCGCATAAATTTTTAATCTAAAGAGTTATTCGTTAATATTTAATTTTTTATTGTAAATATTTCAATTGCCATACCACTTAAATGTTTTAAGCAAAATGGGATTATTATACGTTTTTATGTCAAAAAATAGTCGTTTGGGACGTAGATATATTGCGCATTTCATCAAGTTGATAGGCCTCTTGTTGTCTCTGTGCATTACAGGAACAGTGCTGGCCCGTGGAACTATTGCCACTGGGCCAGACAGTTCCTTTCATATTTATCTTTTGATGGGGCAGTCTAATATGGCAGGAAGGGGCTATCTGACAGATGAGAATAAGGCTATTCATAATGACCATGTACTTGCCTTGAATCAAAATATGCAGTGGGAAGTAGCACATAACCCGCTGCACTATGAGAAGCCTAATCAGGATGGTGTAGGCCCTGGGCTTGCCTTTGGTATGAAAATGTATGATGATGCAGTTAATCCTAATATTAAGATTGGGCTTGTGCCTTGTGCCGTGGGCGGTTCTCCGATTGAACACTGGCTGCCGGGTGCTTATGATGCAGCCACTAACACACATCCCTATGATGATGCCATAACGCGTATCAAAGAAGCAATGAAGGCGGGGATAATCAAAGGGGTTATCTGGCACCAAGGGGAATCGGATTGTACGACTGATCTTGCCCCAAATTATATGCCGCAACTTTACCAGTTGATTGCCAATATCAGGCAAGAAGTTGGAAATGCTAAATTGCCGTTTATTGTTGGTGAACTGGGGCGTTTTTATGCGCCACATAATATGATTAATACTCAATTACCGCAGTTAACTGAACATTTGAGTGATGTAGGTGTCGTCTCCTCCGAAGGATTGTCGGACAGAGGGGACGCACTTCATTTTAATGCAGTATCTGCGGATACCTTAGGCAAACGCTATGCGGTAAAGATGGAACAATTAGAGGACTATGAGCCTGCCAGTATCTCAGTTGATGCCAGCACGGGTGACTATTCAATAACTTCTAATATAACTGGCTGGCATTTTTCGGGATCCATAGGGCAGGCGCTAACAGATATCACCACAGCTAGCGGCAATGATGAGGTGGGAGACTACACCAAGACCAGCTTCAGCTGGGATGGCGGCAATAAAACCGGTTCCATCCGTTGGTACAAAAACAGTCCTGTTGTTATTTTTGATATCAGTCTTCCCAATGGCCAGAGTGGTGCACTTAAAGGTTTCCCAAACTTCACATCCATGCCCTCCGGCATGCATCCATTTAGTTATCATAATGATCATTTTTCCTGGCCCGAGTTCCAGCTAAATGAGACTTCTACACCTTGGCTTTTCTTTGATGATAATAAAAACGCTTGTATTATATCGCCTGCATCACACTTTATGGTTGCTAAGATGGAAGGAGACGGCGCAAGTAAAATTACCAGCACCCTTAATGAGGATATTACCAGTTATCCAGCAGGATTTTCCTATTCCACCATTATGGTCATGGATAACGGGATAAGAGAAAGCTGGGATAGCTGGGGCGCCTCTCTTAGGGATATATATGACCGATCCTTTCCGGATAAAGATCAGGATCCGCTGCTTAAATATTATGGCTATTGGACCGATAATGGGGCAGCTTATTATTATAACTACGATACCAATCTGGGCTATGAGCAGACACTACTTAATCTAAAAAAATATTATGACGATAACGATATCCCCATTGGTTATATGCAACTAGACAGCTGGTGGTATGAAAAAAGCAATTATAGCGCCACAGGCGTAAAAGGCCCCGGATATAAAAACTCAAAACTACCTACGGGGGCCTGGAACCTGTATGGCGGTCTGATGGATTACGTGGCAGACCCATTTGTATTCCCGGATGAGCTAAAAGGTTTCCAGGGGAAACTAGGTGTGCCCCTGGTTACCCATAACCGTTGGGTAGATCCCAGAAGCCCTTATAACGAGCAGTATCAAGTATCGGGAATTATGTCCCTGATCCTGCCTTTTGGCAAGACATCATGAGCTACCTTAAAGCTGCAAATGTTAGCTGCTATGAGCAAGATTGGCTGGATTATATCTACCGCGGTTCCCCTGAGATGCAAAACACATTAACTGTAGCAGACGCTTTTACAGACAATATGGCCAGCCAGGCAGCCAGCCGAGGCATCAACCTTCAATATTGCATGGCCATGCCCCGTTATTTTCTCCAGGGATTAAAATACAATAACCTCACCACTATCCGCACCAGTGACGATCGTTTTAAAAACAATAAATGGTTTAAGTTTTTGTTTACCTCCCAGTTAGCCTATGAGACAGGCACGATGCCCTGGAGCGATGTCTTCAAGAGCACAGAAATGGGCAATATGGTGTTTTCCGTACTCTCTGCCGGGCCAGTAGGCACAGGAGACGCTATTGGCAAAGAAAACAAGGGTAATATTCTGATGGCTGCCAGAAAGGACGGTCAGATTGTGCGCCCAGATGTACCCATCCTACCTTTGGATCAAAGCTACCTGTCTATGGCGGCAGGAGACAGTAAACCGGTGCTAGGTTATACCTATACCCACACTGCAACAGGCAATATCACAACCGATTACCTGTATGCATTTTGCGATGATACGCATACAGTCCGTGATTTTTCCTTTAAACCCACGGAGCTGGGGGCAATAGGAGAAGTAGCTATTTACAACCCCATCGCCAAAACAGTCAAAGTACAGGCCGCAACCACTGCTTTTACCGATCAGGTATCCACGGATAACTTTAATTATTATATTATAGCCCCCGTGACCAGTTCCGGCATTGCCTTTTTGGGTGATGCTGGCAAGATCGCTGCTACTGGTGCGAAAAGAATCCTTGCTATCCAGCCCATGGGCAAAGAGCTGCAGGTGACCGTCCAGTTTGCTCCCGGTGAATCCTCTGTTGTACTACAAGGATATTGCCCTCAGTTTGTCAGAGCCGATAAAGGAGATGTGCAAATGGATGCAGCCACCCATGTGTTCAGTGTACAGTTGGATAAACCAACAGACAGTGACCAGGCGACCATTACCTTTACCCCTACTAAGGTAGCAGATGTGACGCCGGGCTCCTTTGCCACCACCTGGAAAACAGACAATGCGGGCGGCACAGCGACCAATATCCAGTTCAAGGCTACAGGCAGTAATTTTAGCATTCACTGGGAGGACCTGTTTGATCCATCCAGCACAGGGGGGCCACAGGTGTAAGTGGCAATAATACCGTCAACTTTCCCAAGGCCAGCACCTATTTAGTATCCATCACACCTGGCAGTGGCAGTTTTACCGCATTTCAAATAGGAACGGCTACGCCCAAAAAACTACTGAGCGTCGAGCAGTGGGGTAGTATCCCATGGACCAGCTTTGCTAGCGCTTTTAGTGGCGCCAGCAATCTAACACTCAATGCAGTGGATACCCCTCATCTGGCCCTGGTAACCAAAATGTCCGGTGCCTTTAGAAGTTGCAGTGGTATTACAACCAATCCGGCCATGAACGAGTGGCATACCGGCCATGTAACAGACATGAGTAATCTCTTCAACGGGGCTACTGCTTTTAACCAAAATATCAACAACTGGGATCTGTCCCAGGTTACCACCTTAAATAGTAGCTTCAAAGGCTGTAAATCCTTCAATCAGCCATTGGACAAATGGGATGTCTCTGCCGTTACCAATATGAGTAATCTCTTTAATGGTGCTACCGAATTTAATCAGCCGCTTGGCAGTTGGGACGTCAGTCATGTGGAGAATATTGGGCATGTTCTGCAAAGCGCCCATGCTTATAATCAAGACCTCAGTCGATGGAATGTGTCCAGCGCTACCAATATGGCCTTTATGTTTTATGATGCAAAGAGTTTTAATAGTAATATTGGCAGTTGGAATACAGCAAAGGTTGTTAATATGGTCTCCCTACTTAATTCGGCCTCAGCTTTTAATCAAAACCTCGGTGGTTGGAACTTATCCAGTGTGGCTAAGGCTAAAAATAATGACGGATCACTAGTGAGTATGCTCAGTAATAGCGGTATGGATTGCAGTAATTATAGCCAAACACTGAAAGGTTGGTCGGAAAATAGCAGTACCCCTTCGCAATTGACGCTTGGTGTAACCAACCTATCATATGATCAGGATTATGCTTCCAATTCCAGAGATGCATTAATAAGCAACAAAAATTGGACAATTGCTGGAGATATAATGGGACAATGCACCGTTTCAGAAGCGCCAGTGCCCGTGACACTTGCTAGCTTTAAGGGATATATAAATTATGGACAAGCCACCTTGACCTGGCAATCGGGTGAAGAACTTCAGTTCGACCATTATGAATTGGAAGCATTATATGATAATAATCAGCAAAATAAGGGCCAAAAGCAAAGCAAAGATAGCACCATCATTACAGGACATTTTATCCTTGTAGGCAAGCGTGTCGCAAGTGGAGCTGGTTCTTATTATAGTATTACATTACCTCAGGCTGCAGCCAAAGCCTATTACCGGCTTAAAATGGTAGACAAAGATGGCAAAATTAGTTACAGCCATAATATCGTTAAGCTCATCTGGCAGCCACTGGATGCGAATGTTTATGTTTTCCCCAACCCGGCTACAGGTTACATCAATGTCAGGATTTTAAGCAAGAGTAACAAAAGCAGGTTGCACATTTTTGATGCTACAGGCAAGGTGGTAGGAGAATATAAGTTATTAACGGGAATCAATAAAATACCCCTGGTAGGGCTTAGCGCAGGCGTTTATTATGCGGCTTTGGAAGGAGATTCTGAGAAAATCAAGTTTATTAAAAAGTAAAATACAAAAATTTACTTATTAAGTACATGTCAACCTAAACGTAGCGCTTACAGGTTGGATGATTTAAAACAATTAGCCGGGAGAATATCTATTTAAATAAATAAACAAACTGAACAAATATATTTTTTAAACAATAAAATCAAAGCTGATGAAAAGGAGAATTTTACATGTAAGTATTTGTCTATTAGCAATACTAATGGTGCTCATTAATAGCAAAACAACTGTTTTTGCTCAAGGTAGCCCCGCTCAACCACAGTTTAGCAATCCTATCTGGGCCACTGGAGGAGCGGATCCATGGATCTATCAAGAAGGTGGACTTTATTATTTTACTTATACCCAAGGAAGCAAAATAGTGATTTACAGAACAGGCGATATCACTCATCTGGGGGATGTCGTTTCTTCGCAGCCGTCTTATGCGACTGTTTATACACCGCCGTCAACTATGAAAAATATATGGGCGCCAGAACTGCATAAGATTAACGGCAAATGGTATGTTTACTTTGCCGCAGACGATGGAGATAATGCCAATCACCGCATGTACGTGATTGAAAACCCCGACAGCGATCCAACTTCAAAAAACTGGACCTTAAAAGGCCAGGTTGGAGACGCAACGGATAACTGGGCCATCGACGGTACGATTATGGAACTCAGTGGTCAACTCTATATGCTTTGGAGTGGATGGACCTCCACTTCCGAACATTTGCAGAGCATATACATTGCTAAGCTAAGTGACCCCTGGACCGTTTCTGGCAATCGTGTATTGATAAGCACACCACAATATGCCTGGGAAAAACACGGCTTATCACTTAATGAAGGGCCTGAAGTCCTGAAAAATGCTGCAGGCAATGTTTTTGTTACCTTCTCTGCCAGTTTGTATGCTACCGATAATTATTGTTTAGGATTATTAACCCTTACTCCAGGATCTGATCCCATGCTACCGGCTAGCTGGACAAAAAAATCCGAACCTGTTTTTACCAGAAATGATGCAGGGCAAGTTTACGGGCCGGGACACAATGGATTCTTTAAATCTCCAGATGGTACTGAGGATTGGATTGTTTATCATGCCAGAAATAAAGCCAATGGAGGCAGTGATAACCCTAGAAATGTGCGGATCCAGCCCTTTAGCTGGAAGGTAGATGGTAGTCCTGATTTTGGGACAGCAGTGGCAGTAGGACAGTTGCTGGATGCACCTTCCAGTAATTATAACCTACCAGCAGGAGCCTTCAGTACTATTTGGAAATCAGACATGGGGGATGCGAATGCAGCTAATATCTCCTTTGAAGCGACCGGTAGTAATTTTACCATTCATTGGCAATACCTGGATGTTCCGACTGTTAACGGTGATCAGATTGGTGTGAGCGGAACCAATAACCTTACTTTTCCTGTGGCAGGATCTTATTTGGTCTCCATCACATCTGGGACCGGCAGTTTTACAGCTTTTAAAGTTGGAACAGGTACGCCAAATAAGCTGCTGAGCATCGAGCAGTGGGGGAGTACAAGTTGGTCCACCTTCAATAATGCCTTTAAAGGGGCTTCCAATATGGAAATTCACGCACTCGATAAACCAGACCTTAGTAATTGTACGGATATGGCTGGCGCATTCTATGGATGCAGTTCCCTTACAGAAAATGCAGCAATGGGCGATTGGGATGTATCGGCTGTTACTACTTTAAGTAATACCTTTCGTAATGCTGCTGCATTTAATCAAAACCTCAATAATTGGGATGTTAGTAATGTAAATCGTGCTGATTTTACCTTTTATGGTTGCAAAACCTTCAATCAGCCAATGGATAAATGGGATGTATCTTCCGTTACCAATATGAGTAACTTATTTTTTGGTACAACAAAGTTCAATCAACCCATTGGTAATTGGGATGTATCCAAAGTGACAAATATTGGCCATATCGTTCAGAGTGCCCATGCCTTTAATCAGGATATCAGCGCATGGGACGTTTCTAGCGTTACCAATATGGCCTATATGTTCTATGATGCCAGTAGTTTCAATCAGGATATTTCTAATTGGGATGTGTCTCATGTAACCAATATGGTACGCTTATTAGAAAGAGCCTCTGCCTTCGACCAGAATCTGGGTAAATGGGATATAAGCAGTGTAGCCAAGGCAAAAAATGGAGATGGCTCTCTGGTAAATGCATTTACAAATTCAGGGATCAGTTGCAGTAATTACAGTTTGATTCTGAAAGGTTGGGATGAAAATCCAACGACCCCATCAGGTCTCACGCTTACAGCTACAGGACTCACCTATGACGATAATTATGCCACTGGCTATCATGATGACTTGGTCAATAATAAGGGCTGGGTAATAACAGGAGATGCGGTTGGCAATTGCACGGTCGATGAATCTTCTGTACCGGTAACCCTGGCAGATTTTAGCGGTACCCTCACCCGTGGTCAGGCAAAGTTGCACTGGCAGACAGGGGTAGAAGTAAACGTTGATCATTTTGAGCTGGAAGCCATTTATAATGCAAACGGTAAGGATCCTCAAGGTAGCTTTGTTAGCCTTGGCAGTCTACAACCTAAAGGAGGCGGAAGTACTTATCAAATGTCTGTTACCCAAACTGCGGAAAATGCTTATTACAGGCTTAAGATTGTGGATCAGGACGGAGCCATTTCTTATAGCCATAACCTGGTACAGTTAAAACAAAATATAGATAGCCCACTTAAATTGTATCCCAATCCAGCGACCAATCAAATAACCGTACAGGTGAATAGAGCCAGTGAACTTAGGATTTATTCCACAGGCGGCGTATTGGTCAAAAGAGTTATGCTGCAAAAAGGAGCTAATACGATAGCAATTAGTGAGCTGAGTGTGGGCGTTTATTTTGCAAAAGTAAATGGACAGCAAGTAAAACTGATAAAAAAATAAAAAGTATATGGATAATTAGGTTTTAGGCTACTTTCCTTACAAGCTCAAGTTGAATTCTTATATTTCTGTTTGAAGGAAAAAATACGCCAAAGGAAAGTAGCTTTACACATACGGTATGGGTTAGATTGATGATACGTAAAAGGACAATGCCAATTTACAGCTAAATTATATGTGATGGAAGGAGGTGGGTGATTGGGCCTAGCTTTTGATGTGTTCTGGTAGAGCGATATAGCTTTGTAATCTCTATATATTGAAGCGATTTTTGCAAGTTTGTTGGTCAAAGAAATGCCATGGTTGCTATTGACGTAAACAGTTATCGATGCTCATTTCAATTTGCCCAATACCTTTTTCGCTTGCAATATATAAAGCTATTTGGATAATTTGACGATACAATATGGCCCTATGAGAAAATGGTTGTTTAGAATATATTATTACTCCGTTGGTAAATTTTTTAGAATAAATGAAAAAAATCATTCAATCAAGTTTTTTGCTTTTCATTCTGGGTTTTTCTTATATATACTGCAATGGACAAGGAAATACAGACTATCTAAGTGTGTTTCCATATGGAGAATCCCCAACGCAGATCGGTAAACGTATTGCCGATCATTTTGTTGGAACACTCAATAGATTTATAGGGGAAAATCAAAAACCTAATTATATTCACTACCCAGTCACTTGCGCGTGGTCTGGCGCTTTGGAGTTTGCGAGACTTACCAATGATAAAGCGCTTCAGCAAGATCTTCTGGATGCCTATCTGCCATTGGAAGGAGAGAGGAAAAGTATGGTCCCCATTGGTGATCATGTAGATTTTGCTGTATTTGGCATTGTGCCTTTTGCATTATACAGGCAAACAAATGAAGAAAAATATCTGGATCTCGCAGTTGACTATGCTGATAAGCAATGGGGTGCGCCCTTTGGTAGATATGTAAACGCTAGTTCCTATTACTATTACAATAAAGGGCTCTCTTTTGAGACTAGAATGTGGATTGATGATATGTATATGATTACTGCCTTGCAGACCCAGGCATATATCACCACAGGTAATAAAGTATATCTGGACAGGGCCGCCAAAGAGATGGTTCATTATTTAGATTCACTGCAGCAGCCCAATGGCTTGTTCTTTCATGCCCTTGATGCGCCTTTTTATTGGGGAAGAGGGAATGGCTGGATGGCCGTTGGAATGACAGAAATCCTAAAGCTTTTACCGATAAGCCATCCAGATAGGGCTGCTATTTTTACTGCTTATCGAAAAATGATGGCTACATTATTGCAATATCAGGACGCAAATGGCGTATGGCATCAATTGATTGATGATCCAGATGCATGGGAGGAAACTTCCTGCACGGGCATGTTTGCTTATGCATTTATAACTGGAGTAAAAGAAGGGTGGCTGAATAATGGATCCTATGGGCCAGCTGCGAGAAAAGCGTGGTTAGGCCTTATATCTTTTATCAATAGTGATGATGACATTACGAATGTGTGTGAGGGAACCAATAAAAAAAATGATCGAGAATATTATCTTGAAAGGAAACAAAATACGGGTGATTTGCATGGTCAGGCACCCATACTTTGGTGTGCCAATGCGTTGCAGACGGCGCAAATGTCCTCAACGGAGATCTCAGTTGATGCCACCACGGGCGACTATACTATTACCTCCAATATAACTGGCTGGCATTTTTCGGGATCCATAGGGCAGGCGCTAACAGATATCACCACAACTAGCGGCAATGATGAGGTGGGAGACTACACCAAGACCAGCTTCAGCTGGGATGGCGGCAATAAAACCGGTTCCATCCGTTGGTACAAAAACAGTCCTGTTGTTATTTTTGATATCAGTCTTCCCAATGGCCAGAGTGGTGCACTTAAAGGTTTCCCAAACTTCACATCCATGCCCTCCGGCATGCATCCATTTAGTTATCATAATGATCATTTTTCCTGGCCCGAGTTCCAGCTAAATGAGACTTCTACACCTTGGCTTTTCTTTGATGATAATAAAAACGCTTGTATTATATCGCCTGCATCACACTTTATGGTTGCTAAGATGGAAGGAGACGGCACTCGTAAAATTACCAGTACACTTAATGAAGCCATTACCAGTTATCCAGCAGGATTTTCCTATTCCACCATTATGGTCATGGATAACGGGATAAGAGAAAGCTGGGATAGTTGGGGCGCCGCCCTTAGGAACCTATATGACCGATCCTTTCCGGATAAAGATCAGGATCCGCTACTTAAATATTACGGTTATTGGACTGATAATGGGGCAGATTATTATTACAACTACGATACCAACCTGGGCTATGAGCAGACACTGCTTAACCTAAAAAAATATTATGATGATAACGTTATCCCCATCGGTTATATGCAACTAGACAGCTGGTGGTATGAAAAAAGTAATTATAGCGCCACAGGCGTAAAAGGTCCCGGTTATAAAAACTCAAAACTACCTACGGGGGCCTGGAACCTGTATGGCGGTCTGATGGATTACGTGGCAGACCCATTTGTATTCCCGGATGAGCTAAAAGGCTTCCAGGGGAAACTAGGTGTGCCGCTGGCTACCCATAACCGTTGGGTAGATCCCAGAAGCCCTTATAACGAGCAGTATCAAGTATCAGGTATTATGTCCCTGATCCTGCCTTCTGGCAAGACATCATGAGCTACCTTAAAGCCGCAAATGTCAGCTGCTATGAGCAAGACTGGCTGGATTATATCTACCGCGGTTCCCCTGAGATGCAAAACACCCTCACCGTAGCAGACGCCTTTACGGACAATATGGCCAGCCAGGCAGCCAGCCGAGGCATCAACCTTCAATATTGCATGGCCATGCCCCGTTATTTTCTCCAGGGATTAAAATACAATAACCTCACCACTATCCGTACCAGTGACGACCGTTTTAAAAACAATAAATGGTTTAAGTTTCTGTTTACCTCCCAGCTAGCCTATGAGACAGGCACCATGCCCTGGAGCGATGTCTTCAAGAGCACAGAAATGGGCAATATGGTATTTTCCGTACTCTCTGCCGGGCCGGTAGGCACGGGAGATGCTATTGGAAAGGAAAACAAAGGTAATATCTTAATGGCTGCCAGAAAGGACGGTCAGATTGTGCGCCCAGATGTACCCATCCTACCTTTGGATCAAAGCTACCTGTCTATGGCGGCAGGAGACAGTAAACCGGTGCTAGGTTATACCTATACCCACACTGCAACAGGCAATATCACAACCGATTACCTGTATGCATTTTGCGATGATACGCATACAGTCCGTGATTTTTCCTTTAAACCCACTGAGCTGGGGCAATAGGAGAAGTAGCTATTTACAACCCCATCGCCAAAACAGTCAAAGTACAGGCCGCAACCACTGCTTTTACCGATCAGGTATCCACGGATAACTTTAATTATTATATTATAGCCCCCGTGACCAGTTCCGGCATTGCCTTTTTGGGTGATGCTGGCAAGATCGCTGCTACTGGTGCGAAAAGAATCCTTGCTATCCAGCCCATGGGCAAAGAGCTGCAGGTGACCGTCCAGTTTGCTCCCGGTGAATCCTCTGTTGTACTACAAGGATATTGCCCTCAGTTTGTCAGAGCCGATAAAGGAGATGTGCAAATGGATGCAGCCACCCATGTGTTCAGTGTACAGTTGGATAAACCAACAGACAGTGACCAGGCGACAATTACCTTTACCCCTACAAAAGTAGCAGAGGTGCCCCCGGGCGCATTTGCCACCACCTGGAAAACAGACAATGCGGGCGGCACAGCGACCGATATTGAGTTCAAGGCTACAGGCAGTAATTTTAGCATTCACTGGGAGGACCTGTTTGATCCATCCAGCACAGGGGGGCCACAGGTGTAAGTGGCAATAATACCGTCAACTTTCCCAAGGCCAGCACCTATTTAGTATCCATCACACCTGGCAGTGGCAGTTTTACCGCATTTCAAATAGGAACGGCTACGCCCAAAAAACTACTGAGCGTCGAGCAGTGGGGTAGTATCCCATGGACCAGCTTTGCTAGCGCTTTTAGTGGCGCCAGCAATCTAACACTCAATGCAGTGGATACCCCTCATCTGGCCCTGGTAACCAAAATGTCCGGTGCCTTTAGAAGTTGCAGTGGTATTACAACCAATCCGGCCATGAACGAGTGGCATACCGGCCATGTGGTAGATATGAGCAATATCTTTCGCGATGATCTAGCTTTTAATCAAAACCTCAATAACTGGGATGTAAGCAGTGTTACACGACTTGATTTTGCTTTTTACGGTTGCAAAACCTTCAATCAGCCAATGGATAAATGGGATGTATCTTCCGTTACCAATATGAGTAACTTATTTTTTGGTACAACAAAGTTCAATCAACCCATTGGTAATTGGGATGTATCCAAAGTGACAAATATTGGCCATATCGTTCAGAGTGCCCATGCCTTTAATCAGGATATCAGCGCATGGGACGTGTCTAGCGTTACCAATATGGCCTATATGTTCTATGATGCCAGTAGTTTCAATCAGGATATTTCTAATTGGGATGTGTCTCATGTAACCAATATGGTACGCTTATTAGAAAGAGCCTCTGCCTTCGATCAGAATCTGGGTAAATGGGATATAAGCAGTGTAGCCAAGGCAAAAAATGGAGATGGCTCTCTGGTAAATGCATTTACAAATTCAGGGATCAGTTGCAGTAATTACAGTTTGATTCTGAAAGGTTGGGATGAAAATCCAACGACCCCATCAGGTCTCACGCTTACAGCTACAGGACTCACCTATGACGATAATTATGCCACTGGCTATCATGATGACTTGGTCAATAATAAGGGCTGGGTAATAACAGGAGATGCGGTTGGTAATTGCACGGTCGATGAATCTTCTGTACCGGTAACCCTGGCAGATTTTAGCGGTACCCTCACCCGTGGTCAGGCAAAGTTGCACTGGCAGACAGGGGTAGAAGTAAACGTTGATCATTTTGAGCTGGAAGCCATTTATAATGCAAACGGTAAGGATCCTCAAGGTAGCTTTGTTAGCCTTGGCAGTCTACAACCTAAAGGAGGCGGAAGTACTTATCAAATGTCTGTTACCCAAACTGCGGAAAATGCTTATTACAGGCTTAAGATTGTGGATCAGGACGGAGCCATTTCTTATAGCCATAACCTGGTACAGTTAAAACAAAATATAGATAGCCCACTTAAATTGTATCCCAATCCAGCGACCAATCAAATAACCGTACAGGTGAATAGAGCCAGTGAACTTAGGATTTATTCCACAGGCGGCGTATTGGTCAAAAGAGTTATGCTGCAAAAAGGAGCTAATACGATAGCAATTAGTGAGCTGAGTGTGGGCGTTTATTTTGCAAAAGTAAATGGACAGCAAGTAAAACTGATAAAAAAATAGACAGTATATGGAAATACAGGATTTAGACTTTTTCTTTGAATCCGAATCTTACCAATGTTAGATTGTGATCATTGGAAGAATGCTATAAGACGATGTCTCTATGAAATTGGGCGATCCGAATGCATTTAAAATAATGCAGGAATCTTAAATTTAGCTTCCATATAACTAATACTCAGTTATTGCTACGATCCTGGTTTTGGGATTATTTAAGACCCAAATTGGTACGATTCGTCAAAAGGATGAATAATAAATTTAGAGAAGATGTCTTTACTTCGCATAGGCAGTTGAGCTAGGTAGTATTAACTAGTATTATATACCATTGTAAGACGCAGCAGCTATTTACGGAAGCAATAGCTTAAAATACAATTTTTAATATTTGAAAAAACTAAAAACTAAAGATCTATAATGAAATTAAATCCCCTAATTAAAATTAGTAAATATTTTTCCTTTGTAGCGATATCGCTTTTGGGCCTGTTTGGCAGTGCGGTTCCATGCACTGCCCAAGATGTAAGTGTGTCTGCTGTCGTGCATAGTGTAGCGGAAAATATCATTAGAAATACGTCTTTTAATTTTGTTGATCCTAAAACAAAGACCGTGTATCAAAGCTTAGATGATGTCCCAGCTGGTGTAAGCGTCAAAGCAAAGTCTTTGTACAATAAATGGGAATATGCAAATGGCGTAATGATGTTTGGGATGCTTGAAGCAGCAAAACAGTTTAAGGAAAAGTCTTACGCTGATTATGTATATAAAAATTTTGATTTTATATTCAAGAACCTGGCAATACTTCAGAAAAAATATGCTGGCGAAAAACGTTTGCCTGAATGGAGTAGGCTGGTCGGCATGGGCTCTTTAGATGATTGTGGTGCGCTGGCAGCTGCTTTATCTGACGTTAATGAAGTTCAGCATAACCAAAGGTATGAGACCTATCTTAAAAAAGCGGCTAATTATATTATGCATAAGCAAGTAAGACTCAGCGATGGCACACTTTGCAGGAGCTTTCCACGCAAAATGACTATTTGGGCCGATGACCTCTATATGAGTGTCCCTTTTTTGGCCAGAATGGGTAGGGTTACCGGAGATCGCAAATATTTTGACGATGCAATTTTACAAGTAAGGAATTTCAATAAACACCTGTATGATTCTACAGATGGCTTGTATTACCACTGTTGGTTTAGTGATGTTGCCCAAAATGGTGTGGCCCATTGGTTGCGCTGCAATGGATGGCTGGCAGTGGCACAAGTTGAGTTAATTAAAAACTTACCGAAAGATCATCCAGCCCGCAAAGAACTGATCGGATATTTGCTACATCAGATTATTGGCATATCCAGATATCAAGACCAAAGCGGTCTTTGGCATCAGTTAATAGACAAGCCGGATTCCTATCTGGAGTCTTCTGGAACTGCTATGTTTGTTTACGCCATTGCCAAAGCAGTCAATGAAAAATGGATTCCCGCATCCTACAAATCGATTGCTATTCAGGGTTGGAAAGGTTTAACTAGACAGGTTAGACCAGATGGTAAAATTGAAAATGTCTGTATAGGTACAGGTATTGAAGATGATATTGCATTTTATTATAACAGGCCAAATGTTACAAATGATTTTCATGTCTTGGGGCCTGTTTTATTAGCGGCCACAGAAATGGCCAAACTTCAACGTTAAACCAAAGGCTGATATTGATAAATATATTCGATTTTACGCATACAATAAAAATTTGATTTTGATGAAAACCTGTTGGCTAAGGGCCATTATTGGAAGAATAATGGCCTACCAACTTGATTTTAGTAAGCCAAGCTTCTGCACCTGCATAAACAATCTTTAACCAAAATTATAAAATAATGCGCATGAAGATAAGTTTTTGGCGACCTGTTTGCTACCTTTTAATGACCAGCTGTCTAATTACGAGTTGTAAAAAGAGTGAAATTGTGGATAATAATGGCGATGGTAGCAATGGACCACCACCACCGCCCATTTCGGTTCCTTTTAAAATTACCCCAATTGACAGACTTAACCAAGGTGCAGAACCCGTCAATTCACATTCAACTGTTACTTCTCGAAGCTCACTTGAATTGAATTTTAGAAGTTATGTTAATCTGGGAAAGGATGAACTTGGCGTTTCAAAGCCCAATTACCCGCGCATTAAAAAGTTAAGCAATGGCCATTATATTTTGTTTTACCACAATAATCAAATTGGTGCAAGCTGCGATTATGCCACCAGTGAAGATTTGAAGACATGGACCCATAAAGGCAAAATTTTTAAGAATTATAGTATCGTTGATAGCAAGGGAGAAAATAACGAAAGACGTTATTCTAATTGCAATGCCATTGTCCTTAAAAATGGGGATATCATAGCGGTAGCCTCTTATCGGGCAAACATAGGTTACCGGGAGAAACCATTGGATGCAGGCATTGAAATGAGACGAAGTAAAGATAATGGCAATAGCTGGGGTGACCCCATAGAAATATACCAGGGCGTTAATTGGGAACCTTTCCTTTTAGAAAGGGCATCTGGTGAGATCCAATGTTATTTTACCGACAGTGATAGTACGCTTAATGAATCAGCCTATACAGGTACCGCAATGATTACATCAAGTGATGGTGGTAATAGCTGGACGCCGTCTTTTGGCTCGTCTCCATACTTTGTTATACGCACCAAACATGAAAAAGACGGGTACATTTATTTTACGGATCAAATGCCTGCGGTTATTGAACTGAACAAAAATAAAGAGCTTGCCGCCGCACTAGAAGCAAATGTTGGTAGTTATTATATTTCGTTTGCTTATTCAGGAGCGGATGGAGCGTGGACGCATCTTAGTCCCGACCAGGAAGGGCCAGAAGATAGAAATGATAATTCATTTCCTGGGAGTGGCCCTTATTTGGTTCAATTTCCATCTGGAGAAACGGTATTGTCTTATAATTACACTTCAACGTTTTACATGAAAATGGGAGACACCAGTGCGCACAATTTTGGGCAGCCTTATGCACCTTTTTCCGGCAAGGGTTTTTGGGGAACCATGGAAAGAATAGACAGCCATCAACTCATAGGGGCAATGCCCAATACCACTCAGGGCGAAGTTATGCTTTCTAAATTTGTATTGAACCACCGTATTACTGCTACTAATAGAAATGTGCAGGTGGATGGCAATAATGCTGAATGGGAAAATACAGACCAGGCATTATTTGTTGGGGCTTTATCTCAGGCGCAGGCAACCTTAAGGTCATCTTTTAACAGCGATAGTGTTTATTTTCTTGTGGAAGTGTTGGATGACTTTATCGATGAAGATGACGAAGCTACCATTTATTTGAGCACTAATTCAAATTCTGAAAAGTTGGAACCTAATGAAGGATACCGTTTAAAAGTGTCTTATGATGGATTAAAAAGCTGCGAAGTTTACAATAACAGTGGTTGGTCCAATACAAATTTGCATATTGATGCCAGAGCAGCCTACAAAGGTACGATCTCTGATATGAGTGACCAGGATGAGGGTTATTTTGTAGAGCTCGCCATTGCCCGCTCTAAATTGAACATAAAACCTGGTGCACCTGTGTTGGTTAATTTCTCCATTAAAGATGTGGGCCAAAAAGAAGACGGCGTTGCAGACCCGACCAATACCACAACAAAAAAATGGGTACCCTTATCAGGTTGGTGAAGATGATAAATTATGCCTACCTACGAAAATTTTCTACTTTATTGATAATTAATAGATTGCAAGGGGTGGCCGTTTTAAACCTAGATTCCCCTTGCATTCTACTGATTAAGCCCGTGGCAAGGACTTATAATACTGTGTTGGGGACATTTTGAAATATTTTTGAAAATTCCTTGTAAAAATGCTTTGTGAACTATAGCCGACCTTTTGGGATATTTCGTATATAGCGTATTCATTTTCAGCGATTAAGCCAGCGGCCATTTTTAACCTTGTTATATCAATTAGCTCTTTAGGAGAGAGTGAGGAGATTGATTTTACTTTACGATACAAGGTAGTTCGACTCATAAACATATGCTCAGCCAGCGTATCAATATCAATGTTTGGGTTTTTGATATTATCCTTAATATATTTATCCAATTTTTTAAGAAAGACCTCGTCGGTTTTTGAGTGGGCCATGACACGGACATCCTCAAAAGGGGAACTTGAAAAATGCTCTTTTATTTTGCTTCTATTTTTAAGCAAATTGGTAATCTGTACTTGCAATAGCTCCGAAGAAAAAGGCTTTTGGATATAAGCATCTGCACCAACTTCCAAGCCTTCAATATGGGAGCTATAAGTGTTTTTTGAAGTTAATAATATGATGGGAATATGACAATATTCAACATTGGATTTAATCAACTTACACAGTTCAAGGCCATCTATTCCAGGCATCATTATATCGGATACAATAAGATGTATAATTTCTTTGTCTAAAATGTTTTGGGCTACCTCAGCGTTTAATGCCAGGTGTAGATTATAGTAGTCTCCAAGAATTACGGATAGAAAATCCAGCATATCACTATTGTCATCAATTAGTAGAATCGTTTCCATGAGATTAGTTTATTTTTTTCCAGTTACTTAATTGAAATTCAAATTTTTGATGAATGGGCAGTTTGAGTTCAAAAATAACCTTTCCAGGTTTACCAGAAACCAGTCGTAGGGATCCATTATGTAATTCGGTAAGAGAATGTGCCAGAGATAATCCAATGCCCGTTCCCGGCTTGTTGGATCCTTTAACCCTAAAAAAGGGCTCGAATATTTTTTGATGAAATTCTTCGCCGATCCCATTACCATCATTTAGAAACTGAATAGTAAAATGATCATCATTTGGGCCAGCAACATATAATTGAATGGTCGCCATGGTTGAACCGTACTTAATTGCATTGGCAATTAAGTTACTGCATATTTTAATAAACGCCTCCCTATCCACAAAGGCCATCTGTGAACTTTCAGGATCAATCAATTCTAGGCGAATATTATTGTTTAAAGCTTCTTGCTTAAAACGAGCCACCTGCTCGGATAATAATGCAAAAATGTCCGTATTAACGTAATTCAGGCTAAATTGTTCGGTCTCTGTTTTTCTAAAATCCAGCAATTGACTGGTCAGTTCTATTAACCGATTTGCGTTGCGCGCTGCAATGGAAAGGCTCTTTTTTACATTTTCTCTATTGTCGAACTGGCCTTTTAACCACTCGATAGGACCCGCAATCAAGGTTAGAGGCGTTCTGATTTCATGGGCAATATGAGTAAAAAACTCAATTTTGGCCTGATATATCTCTTTTTCCTGCTCATGTTTGAATAATTGTAATTTACGCTGATTCTGCTTATTCACTCGCTTTAATTTCATCCGAATCAACCAATAAGTGCCACCCGCTATTAAGAAAAAATAAAACAGATAGGCCAAATTGGTTTTCCAAAAAGGAGGGATGATTTTAATAAATAGTTTTTTTTGCTCTCCATGCCAGCTTCCGGTACTACTCTCGGCCTGAAGTATAAACTCATAATTTCCTGGAGCAAGGTCGGTAAAATAAGCTTGTCTATTTGAATTGAGATAGGTCCAGGGCCCAGCGAGTCCCTTCATCCTGTATTTATATTTTACGGCTTCTGGTGAGGCGTAATCCAGAGCAACGAATTCAATACTGAAATTATTTTGTTTGTGTGTAAGTTCAATTGTATCCGTATACAAAATTGATTTGACAAGTGGACTATTTTTACCTCCGGGCTGTATTTCTTTATTATTTATTTGAAAACCAGTTATATAAGTTGCCGGAGCGGCTTCTTTTGCTTCAAATGAACGTGGATCAAATTCAATCATTCCTTTGACTGTCCCAAAATACATATGACCATCAATTCCCTTATAGGCGGAACTGTGATTAAACTGATTGGTGGTCAGTCCATTTGATTTTGTATAGGCAGTTGCTTTTTCTGTGCGTAGATCAAAGCTGATGAGGCCTTTAAGGGTGCTGACCCATAGATGTTTGTTATTGTCTTCCAGTATGCAATAAACAACATTGCTAAGAAGTCCATTTTTTGTCGTGAACCTTTTCATCTTTTTCCTATCCTTGCTTAATCTTATCAGGCCACCACCAACTGTTGCGAACCAAAGCGATTGGTCACTTGCCTCCAAAATATCTAATACGGTATATTCATTTACCCTTTTATTATTTACTGTTTCTCCAAAATGAATATTACCATGCGCTCCAGTTCTGGGGTTATAATAAAAAGCACCTCTGGAGACACTTCCTGTCCAAATGTTACCAGTATGATCTTCTACTATCGCTAATACATAAGAATTGAATGGTATTTGTTTAATTCGTTTAAATGTTGAAAATGTGTCATTATAGAGATATAATCCTGAGTTTGCAAAAGAGGTCCCTACGAGTATTGTACTATCTTTAGTTAGATAAAAACGATTAATGAAATTACTGGCCTTTTCTGACTTTTCACCTATGACCTTAGTTTTTTTTATAATATGTCCAGTTGTCATATCCATGATTTCCATGCCATGATATAAAGGGCCAATGTATAATTTGTTTTTAAACGCTAGTAAACCGTGGATATTAGGGTAGGACAGTTCCCCCTTTTTTTAGTCGCGGCATAATGTGTGAATTTGTTTGTTTTAGGATTAAATTTATTGATGCCAGCATCCTCCGTACCAATCCATAAGTTGCCCTCCTTGTCTGGTGTTATTTGCCCAATGGCATCTCCTGAAATAGAATTGGCATTCGGGATTGGATAATATTTTTTAAAACGTGCATTTTTCTTTGAATAATATTGTAATCCACCGAAATAGGTGCCGACCCACATACCTTCCTGTCTGTCTTGGCATAGGGCGTAAACAGCATTGTCAGTAATAGAATATGGATCACCTGCTCTTTTTTTAGATGTATACTTTTATTTGTTGATAAGTCATAAATGTAAATCCCCGATTCAGTGGCCACCCAAAATTTATTTGAATCTCCTGCCGTAATATCGCGGATGTAAATGGAATTATTTTCTGGGCTTTCAAGTGGCAGGCTGCTTATAATACCACTATTTCCATTATAGAGTTTTAGCCCCCTACTAAAACAACCAATTAGAACCAGCGAGTCATTAATGGGATAGATTTTGCTTATTGAACGTTGATCTAAAGGAGCCTCATTTGAAACAATACGCACACTTTTTAGCTTCTTTTCTTGAGTATTATAAAGGCCTACTGTTCCATTATCCTTACCAATCCATAAATTCTTATGATAACCTTTTGATATATAAGAAGCTTGAATATTGGTTTTTTCTACCTGATTTTTCTGCTGGTTATATTTGTATAAGGAATGGTTAGATACAAACCAAAGATTATTATAATTATCAATTACAAGGTGGTTGACATAGCCACGCGGTTTTATTTGAACGTCAGTCAGCCGGCCTTTGTAAGGGTCTAACTCAAATATACCTTTTGCTGTACCAATCCAAATCATTCCATTTTTATCTTCTGCGAGTGCAGTAATGATATTATCACTGATACTTTCAAATTGGTTGTTTTTATTTAAGAAGGTTTTAAAATTAGTGCCATCAAATCTGTTTAACCCACCACGCGTTCCGATCCACATAAAACCTCGACTATCTTGCATTATACAGGACACTGCATTGTATACCAATCCGTTATCTACCTGGTAATGCCTAAAATAGTATTGTCCATGGCAAATTAAAGCCACGAATTGAAATGCGAAAGTAAAAACCAAGGACTGACAGATCGTCTTCATAATGCTTACCGGCAAATATATTATGCTACTCTATTTATAAAGTTTCTGATTTATTGAGACTTAATTGTTTTAACTAATTTATGGAACGATTCGACAAAAAGATGAACAGTATTTATGCCCTACTTTTATTTTCTTCGTATTGTTAAAAGTTGCAGAATAAAAATAGCTTAAAATTTTGTATTGACGTTTTATTTGTTAAGCCTTTTTGATTTTTTTCTGTTTTGAAAAGTTTTGCAACCCCTACCACAGGGTTTTAATCTCTAACTGGAATAAATTAATAAAAAATCGTTGTATAAAATGAATAAATGGAATCTGAATGTCAAGACCCCAAATAAGACCGGATGCGAAAGTATAGCTGTAAGTCTAAAGTTGGTCACCGCTTTTTTGATTGTGTGTATTATACTTGGACCGGTTATGGGGATAGCCCGGCAATCATCCAAAGCCGTGGCAGAAATTACCGTTACAGGAACAGTCAAAAGTGAGCAGGGCTTGCCACTCAGTGGTGCAAGCGTAAAGTTGGTCGGTCATACCAGTGGCACCAGTACAGATAGCCAGGGACATTTTTCCATTTCAGTACCCAATAAGGGAGGACGATTAGTCATATCCTATGTAGGTTATGAAGATTATTATGTAAATGTAACAAAAAGCAATGCAAATCATTTAGATATAACGCTAAAATTAAAAAGCGAGCAGGCAGATTCTGTTGTCGTAATTGGATACGGGACCATGAAAAAGAAGGATCTTACTGGTGCCATAACCTCTATAAGACCCGATAAAATAGCAGAAGATAATCCCAAAACAGTGCAGGACATCTTAAGAGGAACAGCTGGCGTAACGGTAGGCCTGGACGGATCGGCCAAAAGCGGTGGCACTATCCGAATTAGAGGACAAAGATCTGTTTATAGTGCAGGTGGACATAATGATCCATTGCTGATTCTGGATGGCGTAATTTTTTATGGAGAGCTCTCTGAGATCAATCCAGACGATATTGCCCAAATTGATATTTTAAAAGACGCGTCTGCAGCCGCTATATATGGCGCAAAATCTGCAAATGGCGTGATTATTATTTCTACAAAAAAAGGCAAAATGGGCAAGCCTAGAATCAATATGACTTCCAATATAGGTTTGACTACAATGGGGGCTAACCGGCGGGTCTTTAGTCCGGAAGGCTATTTAAAATACAGGCAAGACTGGTATACAGAAGCCTCTTATGGCGTAAATAAGACAACTGGCAAATACGAACCATATCAAGGGGAAGTGGCTGCCGGGAAACAGGGATATTATGAATTACCTACATCTTCAATGCTGGATCATTACGGTATTACCATAGATCAGTGGAGAGACTATACCACCAATGCGGATGATGCCTCTGATAATGAGATTTGGGCAAGAAGACTCATGATGCGTGGAACGACCCTGACAAATTATCTAAAAGGGAAGTCATTTGATTGGTATGATCATAGTTTTCGTGAGGGTGTAAATCAGGATCATAATTTAAGTGTATCTGGTGCAAGCCAGCGAATGAGCTATTATTTATCCGTTGGTTACCTTTCAAATCAAGGTGTTGTACAGGGAGACAACTACAGAGCCATACGCTCCAATTTAAAAGTAGATGGAAAGATTACTAACTGGTTAGATATCAGCGCCAATATTAATTTCCAGGACCGCTCAGATGGTAATATTGCGGTTGATTGGGGCAAACAGATTACAACAAACAGCCCTTTTGCAGACTATAAAGATGATGATGGCAATTTAGTGGTGCATCCAATGGGCGATGAAATCACCGCAAACAAGGGCTATAATTTTGATTTTGATAAACAGTATATGTCCCTTGAAAGAGGCTATACGGTGATTAACTCAATTTTTACCGCAAAAGTAAAATTACCTTTTAATATTACCTATTCATTTAATGTCGCACCCAGATATCAATGGTATTATAACCATTATTTTACCTCAAGTGAGCATCCAGACTGGATTGCGACTACCCATGGAGCAGACAGAGGTAATGGCAAGCGATTTGATTGGACACTGAATAATACGATCAATTGGTCAAAAGCTTTTGCAGAAAAGCACCAGGTAAAATTGACTTTGGTGCAGGAAGCAGAGGAAAGAAAATCCTGGTTCGACGAAATTAAAGCGCGTAATATATTACCCAGCGATGCCTTAGGATTTCATGAGACAGCAAATGGAGATCCATTATACAGCAGTTTTAGTACCACAGATTCCCATGAAACGGCAGATGCCTTGTTGGCACGCCTATTTTATTCCTATGATAACCGGTATATGCTGACCTCCTCAGTACGTAGAGACGGCTATTCAGCCTTTGGAACCTCCAATCCAAGAGCCACCTTTTATTCTATAGCACTCGCTTGGACTTTTACCAATGAAAAATTCTTTCATTGGACGCCACTAAATAGCGGTAAACTCCGTGTGTCTTATGGTCAAAATGGGAATAGGTCACTTGCGGATCCCTATATTGCCTTGGCTAATTTAGCCAATGGGACTGGAACACAGGGGTATGTGGATCCCAGCGGTAATTATATCCAGTATTACTATTTGAGAATAGACAGAATGGCCAATCCCAATCTTCAATGGGAGAAAACAACGGCCTATAATGTAGGCTTAGGACGTGTAAATAAATAAAGGTTACTTTTAATTAGAATAATTGTAGTATATTTGAATAAATTTCAAATATATGCTTAAGGACAAGATCTCGAAAATGCTCCCACATCTGAATGAGAAACAGAAACGGATCTATTTGGCTCTTGAAGCAGAAGATTTAGGTCATGGTGGTGTAAAGAAAGTTTCTGAAGCCTCTTCTGTTTCGAGAAAAACGATAATAAATGGCAAAAAAGAAATTGCAGAATCTGAGGCTAATATTGAAGATGAAGTTAATCAAGAGTCCGAAGTCGATATATTCCGGATTAGAAAACCAGGCGGTGGTCGCAAAAGTCTTAATGAAATCGATCCGGGACTATTTAGTGCACTTGAAACTATGTTAGAACCTGTAACAAGAGGTCATCCAGAAAGTGTTTTAAAGTGGACTTGCTTAAGTACTCGTAGTTTATCAGAAGCACTGAAAAAAAAGGGATACTCTGTTAGTCATACAAAGGTGGGAGAAATGCTAAAAGAAGCTGGATTTAGCCTTCAGGCAAACTCAAAGACACTTGAAGGTGGAAATCATCCAGATCGCAATGAACAATTTATGTACATAAATACAAAAACGGAGAAGTATATAAAAAGTGGATGCCCTGCAATATCAGTAGATACAAAGAAAAAGGAACTGGTAGGGGAATACAAGAATGGAGGCAAAGAGCTAAGGCCAAAAAAGAATCCTCGACCAGTCAAAGTACATGATTTCGGTAATACAAAGGCTGCCCCATATGGTATTTATGATATAGGTAATAACCAGGGATTTGTAAATGTTGGAACATCTTGTGACACGTCAGAATTCGCTGTATTTAGCATAGAACAGTGGTGGAAAAAGATGGGGAAAAAGCAGTTTCCAAACGCTACAAAAATCCTTATAACAGCAGATGGAGGTGGGTCAAATAGTCATAGGAACAAGCTTTGGAAAACTGAGCTTCAACGCCTAGCAAATAAAATAAAGCTGGAAATAACTGTTTGCCATTTCCCTCCTGGAACAAGCAAATGGAACAAAATCGAGCATAAATTATTTTGCCACATATCCATGAACTGGAAAGGAAGACCATTGGAGGATTATGAAACAGTAGTTCAGCTAATTAGTGCAGTCAAAACAAAAGGTGGATTAAAAGTCAAAGCAATTTTAGATCTTAATGAATATGAAAAGGGAATAACAATCTCAGATGAAGAGCTTAATAAAGTAAAAATTAAACGTCACCGTTTCCACCCTGAGTGGAACTATACCATTTCGCCAAATAAGTAACCTTTATTATTTTACAGCTCCTTAGATTTGAGTTTTTTAAATAATCGGATAACAACTACCATGGATTATTATATAATGCCGACCCATGATATGATTATGAGCCAATCCTTACCGGACTTTTCCGGATTTGGTAGCATAACCACCAATTTAGGTGAAGTGGAAAATAAAGGTTTTGAGATTTCCATTAATACCAAGAATATCGCCAACCAAAATTTTACATGGAACACCACTTTTGGCTATTCAAAATATAAAAACACCATCAAGCATCTTTATTACACTTTTGTCGATCAATTAGATGCGAAGGGTAATCTTATTTCCTCCAAAGAAGCCGATGATGTATCCAATGGTTGGTTTATCGGACAACCCATCAGTGCCATATGGAATTATAAGGTAACAGGTATCTGGCAGGTAAATGAGATCGAAGAAGCCGCAAAATATGGCCAAAGACCGGGCGATCCTAAAGTAGAAAATCTATACACAGCAGATGATATTCAAAACGCAGACGGCACGACTACGCCAGTTTACAATAACAAAGACAAAACCTTTTTAGGCCAGACAGCCCCTCCCATTATGTGGTCTTTGCGCAATGATTTTACCTATAAAAACTTTAATTTTTCTTTTAATATGTACTCCTATTGGGGGGCAAAGAGTATGAGTGGAAATTATCTAAATCAGAATAACTCCACTTCCGGCGTAACTTACAATACGAATACTTATGAGAGAGAATATTGGTCCCTGGATAATCCAAGTGATTTTTACGGCAGATTAGATTCTAAAGGACCTGCGGGAATAACCGCTCCCCAAAGAGTCTATGACAGGTCCTTTATTCGGTTGGACAATGTGACCTTGGGGTATTCCTTACCAAAGAAACTGATTAATGCCTGGAAGATGGAAAATCTTAAAGTTTATGCGACCGTGCGCAATGTTGCTGTTTGGAAAAAGGACAAAAACTGGCACTATTGGGATATTGAAACAGGAGGCATTGCTCCCAGAATATACACATTAGGCGTAAACGTGACTTTTTAAAAAATATATCATGAAAAATAAATTTCAACCAATTTTATTAGTGGTCGTCTTGGTTACAGCTTTGATTACCAGTTGCAAAAAGACATTTTTGCAACCAGATCCGCTATCATTTTATGAACCAACCACCACATTTTCCACCGTTTCCGGATTAGATGCAACACTTGCCATGTGTGACAGGCATTTGAGGGACTACTGGAGTTATATTAGCACAAGAGACGTATCACTGCCTATCAGTAGTGAATATATGATGTCAGATCTGGATGTCACAGGGAAAACCGATGATGGCTCACTATTCGCAGATGTAGCCACCCGACTGACCCCAACAGATGGATTGCATCAAGATAATATCAATATGCTAAAATACTTCTGGACTGAAACCTACAACGGTATTAAATATGCCAATACGATTACTTCATTTATAGACAATGTACCAGGACTGGACGAAGCGACCAAGCATGAGTATATTGGTCGGGCGTATTTTCACAGGGCATTCAGATATCTTGCACTCTGTTTTCAGTTTAAAGATGTTCCATTGGTTACAAAGATAATTACCGGCCCCAAACAAGACTATAAAAGTACCAGCCAGGCAGAAATTCTTAAAATGATCACCCTGGATATGGAAAAAGCAGTCCAGTGGGTGCCCGACCAGTCTCAGATGACTTATATAGGAATGATCAATAAAGGGGCTTGTCGGCAGTTACTGATCAAATGCTATTTAGCCACTGGACAATGGGATAAAGCCATCTCTCAGGCCGACACACTAATTAATAACTCAGGGTATTCGTTAATGGAGAACCCATTTGGCACCTTTGAGAGCCCGCTTGAGTCTACCTGGCATATAACACGTAATGTGATATGGGATCTTCACCGGCCCATCAATAAAGCCATTGTCGCTAATAAAGAAGCCATTTTGGTGATGCCCGACAGAGATGGTACAGACGCTGCCATTAAGTTTCGCTCCATGCGTAACTGGGGACCTATGTGGAATATGTCCACATTGTTTTCACCTGCTGGAAAATCTGTACAATCCTATGCCAAGACCAATAAAAATTACAATCCCGACCTGGATTACAATGGAGCAATAGGCCGTGGCATTGCGATGATCAGACCCACTTATTTTGCCCAACACACACTCTGGTATGTTAATGGGGAAGAAGATACTGCAGATCTGCGACATAATAGCTCCGTTGGAAACTGGGGGAGAATGGACTCTTTAAAATATAATGATCCTTCTGACAAAAAGTATTACGGGAAAAATCTCCGCCTATATGATGGTAATAAAATATTGTGCACAGATACTATCCGCAACTGGTTTGACTGGCCGCATTATAAAACCTACGTGAACGACCCTGATTTTCTAGCCAATAGCTCCAGCAACAACAATAAGGGCGGTTCTGCAGATTGGTATTGTTACCGGCTGGCAGGGACCTACTTGTTGAGAGCTGAGGCAGAATTCTATAAAGGTGATATCGGTGCAGCCACAGCAGATGTCAATGTGATCAGAAAGCGTGCACATTGTAAAGAGTTATATACCACCGTGAACATTGGTGATATTGTCAACGAACGTGCTCGGGAATTATGGATGGAAGAATGGCGGCATGAGGAATTGGCCCGCATATCCTATTGCCTCGCATTAAGTGGAAAGCCGGATGAATGGGGTAATACCTATACAGTGAATGGGTTAGAGGATAATAGCTATTGGTTCCAGCGCATCCAGCACTACAATGATTTTTATAATAAAAATAAAGTGACTGTAAAAGGCCGGCAATATACCATGGCCGCGCATATTATTTACTTTCCGATTCCTCAATGGGCAATAGATGCAAATTTGTATGGAAAGCTGCGCCAAAATAAAGGCTATGACGGCTATGACCCAAGTGTTGAAATCTGGACAAAATGGGAGGATGCGGTGGCAAATGAAGGTGCCAACTAAAGTTATAATAAAGAATAAATTGTACCAATAACCTGGTTTTTGTGTCTTATTTTTGGTGGGGAAAATGATTTTGTTTGAACCTTTATTTAAAAATTGATTCAATTATGTACTTTCTGTTTAAGATTTCAATGATAGCCGCAACCATTATTGGAGGCAATGCTGGAGCCTATCAGGACAATGTCGTGCAGACTTGCCCATCAACAATCCAGGCGATGAAGCAAGATGATTATAATGAGAGCGTTTCAACCAATCAAAAAGATAGCCTGATCGTATTGCTCGACAGCTATTTTAATAATGAAAAGCGAAAAACGAAGGCTGGAGCGCTTATTTCTATACATTATAAGTGGAATCAAAAAGACTATGGTGGATATTCCAAGTGGGGTGAAGCTTTCAGGCAAAAAGGAGCAGCGACAAGGATAACCATTGATCCGCCTTCCAAAAAAGTACTAAGAGATGCATCCATATATATTATTACAGATCCGGATATTCCTAGTGAAAACAGCAATGCAAAATACATGACACCGGAGTTTGCTGAGACAATTGCCAGATGGGTAAGTAATGGCGGCGTGTTGGTTCTGATGGCAAATGATAGTGGTAATGCCGATATTAAACATTTTAATTTGCTTACACAGAAATTTGGCTTTCGATTCAATGAAGATAGCTATAACCATGTTCCGGGCAATAATTTTGACTTAGGTGCTGTAAATATTGCTGCGGGCAATCCTATATTTAAACAAACCAGGCACGTTTACATAAAAGAATTATCCACGATTACTACTTTTGGCCAAGGCCAAGTGCGTCCTATTTTGGAAAAGCAAGGGCGTATAATAGCGGTGAGCACTCATTATGGCAAAGGAGTCGTGTTTGCTGTCGGAGATCCGTGGTTTTATAATGAATATGTCAATGGTCGATTACCTGATTCCTTTGAAAATGTAAAGGCTATGAAAGAATTGACGAATTGGTTGGTTTCAATTGCGGGTAAGTAACTGCTTATAGATAATATCCAGTGGCTGAAATATACATCTACCCTAAGTAGTCATAGAAAGATTTAGGGACAAAGGTCAAAGGAAAAAGGTGCGAATAATTGAACGGCAATTTTTCGTAGTTTCTGAACGCTGTCCAGTAAATTCAGAGTGATTTGCTTAGCGGCCTTGCTGGATAATCCTGATGGAGGAATGCTAAATAAGGATAGGGGCGCTGAATATAAGGGAATTACCTTAGTGTTAGAAAAAAGTAAAAGTCTAATTTTTGAAAAGATTAGATTAGGCTAGACTAGATCACAAATTCTTTGACGCAATACTCGCGGAAGAAAAGGTTCAGATTTTTAAAAGGACTTGCATCGCGATATTTGGTAGGAAGCCCTTCTTATCTGTTCCTGCAATTACAACTCTTTGCATCTTTCTAATTTATGGAAAGAGAATAACTCAATCTACAATTGTGTAATGATATAACACATAGCTGTTTTCCTTTATAAGACTAATGGGTAGTTTACCGTTTGTAGTTGTTTTTATTGTATGATCCTGGCCTTGACCCAAAATTAATTTTAATTTGACGCTTTTTCCCTTCGGTAGCCAACTTGTTATAAGTGTCGAGTTTAAGGAGTTTAATTCTCTTAATATCAATAAATACCCTTCTTTAGCATTTAGGATAGATTGAAAACCTGTCCATGATTTACCGGATGGCTCTTTTCCTATTGGAAAAATTTGGCCCTGATGTATATCTGTCTGATAAGACCTGTACTTTTTAATGATGGGGCTAATATTAAATGCCTTAGCGGGCAAACCTGTCGCTTCCATCCAGGCTAAAGGTTGCGCCATCATTGTAAGGGCAAAGCAGTAATCAAATCCCATCTTGGCCGGGGCGAAACTGTCTGACACTGGATATTTGTCTATATTTCTAAAAATATTTAAAAATTCTATCTGCAGGTTTTGTGGAGGTACATATTTTGAAAGTTGCCATAAGTTCCTAAGTGTCCAAAATGGATAATAGTTCCCCCAATCCGTATACCTGTTTTCTAAAAATATATTTCCGTATTCATTAAAATAGTGGTAGCCATATCTTTTGCCCGCCGTGACATCTAAATTAAATACAACCTTTTTTTGAGTAACTTCCATAATGGTGTCAAACATCCGGCGTAGCCGGATATCGGAGCGTTTATCATTTACCTGAACGCCGTCGATCTTAAAGGTGCGAATGCCATAGGTTTTGTATAACTTGATAATGGCCTGAGCGTCACTACGCCAGTTTAAATAACTACTGTCCTTGCTGGGGTTAAACCAAAGGCAGATCTCAATGCCCAGTTTTTTACCCAAATCAACAATGGGTTTAAGCCCACGGGGGAATTTCTTCGGATCTGGCATCCAATAATCTTTATTGTTCCAAATGCCGATTAGCGAACCGCCTTTAAATGCTGAATTTGAGGACCTACCAGTTTGCCATCCGTCATCAATTTGAAAATGAGATATCCCTAATTTTGCGGCTTTGACAAGTTCCTTTTCTATAAAAAATGCACTTATACTTTTATCCTGATTTCGGTCACCCCAGGTATTCATAAGTACCATATCATCTCTACCTGGTTTATGAATTCTTATTTTGGATTGATAATCTCGAAGGGCTTGCATTTTATTTAATTGCCCGCCATAAGTGACCCCAATGACAAATCCATAGGCACGTACCCAGCCCTCAGTGTCTAAATCACTTGGCTGAATGCCAATACCTATAACTTGAAATTTACCAAGACTACTTAGAAAATCGTATCCCGGATAATCTAATTGTGCCTGCGTATTGGGCGCCTCCTTTAATAAGAATATTCCGTGATCGTTTTGTGCATCGGTCGCATATAAGAGATTGCCGATTAGCTTCGCGGGTTGGCGGTAAGCTACTTGGTTTACCTCATTTACTAAATTATTGTTTCTATCGGTAATATCCTTAAATTCAATGCATTGTATATTCCAGTGGCGGCCACCAAGTGAAATGGACTCCATAATTGGGATAGCACCGGGTGTTTCTTTGCGCTTATTAAGGCTTTCAATATTACTTAGATTACCCAAACTAGTGCTTTGTGACCACCATTTTTTGTTGGTGGATCCGCGAAGATAATAAATGCATTCAATGGCCGGACAATTGGGATAAATCTTAAGGACCCTTTTAACTTCTAATTTATCGCTTTTAGTGTAAATAGAAGCCTGTAAGTAAGCAGGGGAGACGGAGGTAGTGGCAATTGTATCTACCACCAGATAACCACTATCTGGTGACTTGCTTAATCCCGGGATACTGCAATCTGTTTGCGAACTTTGACAAGACCATTGATAGGGATGTGCATTATCAGTAAGTGATAATGAAATCAGGTTTCCATTATTAAAACGAAACTTTCTAGCTATCTGTGCATTTTTTATAATTAATGTGTCATTTGATAAAATAATTTGACAGTCTGCATAACTTGCCTGAATAAATTGCGGCTTGTTGTCGTGGAAATATGCAACTCTTTCTGCCGCTCTGCTGGCTTTGCAAAGTGACAATATACTCAAAGTCATTAAAGGGATAAAGATTAATTTAGAATGGTTCATTTCGGTGATATATTGGAAGATGTATTGATTCAGACAAATATAATGGAAAGTTGGTAAATGCCTGCATAGTGGTCTAATCTGAATAATTAGATCCCCGAAATAAGATCATGGAACTTTTGACCTTTAGGCTCAAAGGTCCTATATCTGGGATCTTACATTATTATTGCTGAATGGGGTGATCAAAGTAACTTCCCTTATTTTGGGCTTTGATCAAGAAAACTAGTTTTTTGTCATTTAGGATTGTTGTGGTATTTGTTTATGCAAAATTTGTTTATCCTCAATTGGGAAAACTTCACTTGAAAATGCAACATGCACCATATTTACCCTAATAAATGATTTAAATATTTTATTTATACATAGTAATTTGGTCCCCATAAGTATGCTGATACAAACGGATATGAAATCTAATTAATTGTTTGCGAATTCCGTGGAACTCGGAACCTCGCCACCAATCAGGATTTCGACCTTAAAATCCAGGATGTTCCCAGGGGGTAGACATATAATAAGACCTTTCGTCAGGCTTGATTTCCTTCCACGGCATAGGATACACCTTGTCTTTATGCGCCCAGTTGTTCCACATGGCAGCCATCTTGCTGACCAGCTCTGGATGCACGGCCGATAAGTCCTTCATTTCACTGCGGTCATTTTCCATATCATATAACTGCCATGGCAATACGGTAACGGTTTGCCAGTTTCCATAGCCGCCATGCAAAATACCGCCCGAGACAATCTTCCATTTACCCAGCCGCATTGCTTTGTTTCCCTCGTGTTCCCAATAAATGGCTCTTGGTTTTAAATTTTGATTACTGAAGGTTGGCACCAGGCTTATCCCTGATACCGGCGTAATTTTGTTTCCGTTATATTCATTCGGATAACTTGTTTGTGCGATTTGGATTATCGTCGGCATAATATCAATTTCGTGTCCCACCTGTTTTCTTAGTGCCCCTGTTTCGGCTTTTATTCCCCCAGGCCAGTGGACGATAAGCGGTGTTGAGATGCCGCCTTCGTAAGTAAAGTTCTTGAATTTCCTAAAAGGAGTGTTAGAAAGATTTGCCCACGGTTTTAAGTAAGCTAAATAGGTGTTTTCCGGGCCCGCCATAATTTTTTTGCCCGTCACCGAAATTGCACCACTGTGTGTTATACCAGGAACCACTGCATACTGAATGTCATTCTTGCCCAAAGGTTTTAACTGAGAAGTGTCTCTGGCTACATAAGTAGTTTCACCTTCCTGCTGCTTGCCGTAACCGGTTCCTTCTGCATTTGCGCCGTTGTCTTGTAGAAAAATTATTACTGTATTATTATAAATCCCTTCTTTTTTTAGTTCGCTGACAATCTTTCCGATTCCCTGATCCATAATCGTCACCATCGCAGCATAGGTCTCCATTCTACGTTCCATCGGAGCTTTATCCTGTTCCTCCGCCCACGGTTTTGTATCCAAGGCAGACAACTCAACCGAAGAATCAATTACCCCCAATTTTTTCTCTCGTTTTAATCGCTCCCTGCGTAAAACGTCCCAACCCGCACTATATTTCCATTTATACGCTTTTATAGCCGCTTCTGGCGCCTGCATCGGCCAGTGTGCCGCCGTATAAGCAACATATGTAAAAAAAGGCTTGTCTTTGGGCCTGTCTTTTATAAATTGGATGGCATTGTCAGTAATCGCATCGGTAAAATAATAATGATCTGAATGGTAATCTGGATCATTTTGAGGCGTTATTAAAGTATTTGCACGGCATAAGGAGGGAGGATCATAATAATTACCTGCTCCGGTAAGAATACCATAGAACTTGTCAAACCCTCTTTGTAGAGGCCAGTTATGCTGCGATTTTCCAGCATGCGTATTACGGGACAGATGCCATTTACCCGCCATTAGGGTCGTATAGCCTGCCTTCTGCAATACTTGGGCAATGGTTACACAGTTGTTATTTAATTCATCTGTATACCCAGGGAGGTGAAAGTTTTTATCAGGCATCCAGCCTAATCCCGTTTGGTGGGGATACAGCCCTGTTAATAGGGAGGCCCTGGAAGGTGCACAATGATCCATATTATAAAATTGCGTGTAGCGAAGTCCACTCATTGCAAGGGCATCCAGGTTGGGCGTAGATATTTCTCCTCCATAGCAACCAAGGTCTGAGAACCCCATGTCATCCGATATAATAAGAATTATGTTTGGCCGGGCACTCCTGTCAGCGCTCTGTTGGCCGTAGGTGCTATTATCAGCAGCCAAAAAGAAAATAAATAGCAATATAAACGAAACGATCTTTTTCATGCTGAAATTAAATAAAGTGATTAGGAGAAAGATTACTGGTTTTGAAAATTTACGGTATTCGTTTAACTATATATATTAGAACAAGTACATTGAATATCCATCTTATTGACAAAAGGAAATGTCTGATCTTCAACGTTTGCTATCTTTACAAGTTTGCTATTTCTACCAAATATTCAAATTGATCCCAGATTTTTATCAAAACCTCCTACACGATATCCATAGTCGTCACGTCTGGATTAACGATGTGTCCTCTTCAGCACTAAAGTGTAACCATATCCTTTGTATAAGTCCTACAATTCCTAAGACCCACGTTGATTCACTTCGTCAACCTTCGCTAGCAGGGCTTTTCATCACTCTGGACACATATTTACATAGGGGATATATTAAAAACGAAGATAATATAATTTTCCTTATATTTTTTTTACAAAAATTGTAAGTTTACCGCTGATAGGTAAGACATCGGACTGATTAGATAGGTATGAGGGGCCGTCCTGGTAATCAGACAACGATCATTGATGCATCCCACAAAGATCTTTTGCAGATAAAAGGTAAATATTCAAAAAAGGAAATATCTTGTTCACCCATTAGCCTTAAAAGGACGTCTTGTAGCTGGTTATGCTGGGGCCACAATCAAAGTCAGTGTTAAGCACTGGAACCAGACCGCATATTTTGTTGACAAGACTTTATGCTTTTTAAAAAGGTATAAGGGCAATCCGTGTCTTGACTATCTTTGGTTTGACGACACGCATACCCTCCTGATGCCGGTGGGTCTCTGATTTATAGTAATTGGCGTATAAGTAATTATTGCAATATAAACTTACGTCCCTGTGCGCTTTTGCGGGTATCCCCATAAAAGCTTTTACTTTTAAATGCTGGTTGATGAATTTGAAACAATTAGGATAAGCTTGTCATAATTGTTTTAAGCCTATCTAGGGAATAGATAGATTTAATGATCACTGGTCCGCTGGATACTTAAATAACGAAGTAATTGTTTTTGGGCAAAAATACTCAACTGTTCAATGTAGATTATAAAAATATTGGAAGGTAGCCAAGTTGCTATCTGTGGGTATAAATAGCGCACTTTCAACATAGTATTTTTGTAGATATCCGAAAAAAAAATTAGCTTTATCGGAATGCTTAAAAAATATTATTCCTAATCTACTAATCTTATCAAGATGAAAAAGCATGCACAAAGAATAAGCGTAATTTTAAGACTACGTTTTTTTATTTTTTTATAAGTGCTTTTACTATCGATAATAGCAGTAACTGGCTTTGCTCAGACGGCCACTGCACAGAGAAAGCCATCGCTTGGTCATCCTATTGATCCAGCCAAAAGACCAAATATATTGATTATTATGGCGGATGATCTGGATTCTCGGCAGTTGAGCTGTTATGGCGGACAGAATATCAAAACCAAAAATATTGATGCGCTAGCAGAAACCGGATTAAAATTCAATAAGATCTACTGCTCTGAAGCCATGTGTGTACCCACCAGAGCAACACTTTTTACAGGCTTATACCCTGTGCATCACGGTTCCTATCAAAATCACAAAGGCGTCTATACGAATATACAAAGCATTTGTCAGTATTTAGGGAAGGAAGGATATAGAGTCGGCCTGACCGGAAAAAATCATAGTACACGCCCTCGGTCTGTTTTCCCATTTGATATTATAAAAGGATTTGAACCGAACTGCGTGTCTACTACTGATGCCTATTTTCTGGATAGTGTAAGTGCCTATATTAGCCCAAAAGATAAGCCGTTTTGTTTATTTGTTATGAGCATAAACCCTCATAAACCCTGGACAGTGGGAGACCCTTCACGGTTCGATCCTGATAAAATCAAATTGCCCGCAGATCTTGTTGACACCAAAATGACCCGGACAGATTTTTGTAAATATCTAGCTGAGATCCGAGAACTTGACAACCAGGTAGGCGATGTAGTGAAAGCACTCAAGGCATCGGGTCAGGAAAAAAACACCATCGTTATATTTCTAGGCGAACAGGGACCGCAATTTCCAGGCGGCAAATGGACCAATTGGGACTACGGATTAAAAAGCTCCATGATCATCAAATGGGACGGAGTGGTCACACCGGGCAGTGAAACTGAAGCTTTGGTTCAATACGAGGATATTACCCCTACATTAATTGATATTGCCGGTGTTGCGCCCATCAGGACACTTGATGGTAGAAGCTTTCTGTCGGTTATCCAGGGCAAGACAAAGACTTTTCGACAGTACGCCTTTGGGATACACAATAATATCCCTGAAGACCGAGCCTACCCAATCAGAAGTATCGGGGATAGCCGATACAAATTGATTATGAACCTTACAGCTCAAAAAGATTATTTTTTAAAATATATTATGGCTCCCAAACGCATACCAGGCACCTATTGGGAAACCTGGCTGAAAGCTGCAGAAAGCTCCCCCAGGCGCGGGCACTAGTAGAGCGGTATGTGCACCGCCCTGCCATTGAATTCTATGATATTCAAAAGGATCCTTATGAGCTAAACAATCTGGCCCAAGAGAGCCGGTATCAGGATACAATACAAAAGCTTCGCGTCCGTCTAGATCAGTGGATGGCTGACCAGGGAGATAGTGGAGCTGCAATGGATGTACCGCTTAAAAAAGTAAAAATACCATCGAAGAAAAAATTATTGTAATTGTTTACAACATTAAATCTTTATCTATGAAAAAGATACTGCTGTTTTTTATTATTTTGACAGTGTATACGACTGTCTATTCTCAACCGGCTAAACGACCCAATATTGTTATAATTCTGGCAGATGACCTGGGATGGGGAGATCTGGGGTTTCATGGCAGCGATATTCAAACGCCCAATATCGACAGGTTAGCGAATGAAGGTCTTGTTATGAATCAATTTTATACAGCACCCATATGCTCTCCCTCAAGAGCTGGTCTAATGACCGGTCGCTATCCCAATCGTTTCGGCCTAAGGCACAATGTTATACCGCCCTGGAGTAAGTTCGGTGTCGACACCTCAGAAACTTTTTTGCCGGAGATGCTCGAAAAGGCTGGATATAAAAACAGGGCGGCTATTGGTAAATGGCATTTAGGTGAGTCTTATAAGAAATTTCTACCCCTTCAAAGAGGCTTTACCCATTTCTACGGATTTTACAATGGTGCCTTTGACTATTTTACCCATCAAAGAGAAGGAGAGTTAGATTGGCATAACGATGAGGCAGTTAGCCATGACACAGGATATTCCACCGATCTTATCACCAGGGAGGCCGTAATGTGTATTCATCAATATGCGGGTAAATCGCCATTTTTTGTCTATGTTGCTTATAATGCACCTCATGGTCCATTACAGGCCAAGAAGGAAGACTTATTGCGATATGGATTTGACGAAAATAAACCATTATTTCCACATAAGGGAGCCTATGGACAGAAAGGCAGAGGAAACAACAAGCGCCAGACTTATTCAGCGATGGTTACCTGCATGGATAGAGGTGTGGGGCAGATTCTTCAAGCGCTAAAAGATATGCATATTGATCAAAATACGCTGGTATTATTCTTAAGTGATAACGGTGCACAAAAAGGGGCAGGAGGTAGCAGTGGTGCATTGCGTGGCTGGAAGTTTCAAGAATGGGCTGGAGGCGTTCGTAGTCCGGCGATCATTCGTTGGCCAAGCGGCTTAAAGGGTGGCCGGGAGATTGACCAGGTTGCGGGTTACGTTGATGTGATGCCCACCTTTCTTAATCTAGCAGGCGTAAAGGAAAAGCCTAAAAAACCCTTTGACGGCATTAATATCTTACCAGTATTAAAGGGCAAAGTAAAACAAATCGACCGCTATTTTTATTTGGGCTACGGAGCGATCATTCACGGGCCCTGGCAACTTGTCACTGCCAATGCAGGAAATTCTGCAATGAAAGAGCAAAAAGACCTATTATTCAATATTTTAAAAGATTCTACAGAACATTATAATGTGATAGAAAAACAACCTGACATTTACAAAGACCTTCAGCGAGCTGTGTTACCCTTTGACCAAATTAAGCCCGCCCATGAAGTTCCGTCTTACGGCCAGGGAAGAAAAGGATTTGTTGCTCCTAAGGACTGGATTATAACAAAGTAATATTCTGACACGAAACTGCCTTTACCGGCTGTGCTTTATACAAAAATAAATATGATGATAAAACGCAAATTCGCCGCATTACTCAGCCTTGCGACCTGGATGTATAGCTGTCATTTACCTCAAAAGGATAAAAAAGATAAAAAAGATCATCGGCCCAATATTGTGGTAATTTTGGCCGATGACATGGGATTTTCCGACCCCGGATGTTTTGGTGGAGAAATCCATACACCCAATATCGACTGGCTGGCCAAAAACGGAACGCGTTTTACAAATTTTTACAATACGTCCAGATGTTGTCCTACCCGTGCCTCCCTGTTAACAGGACTCTATAACCAAGAGTCCGGCATTGGAGAAATGACAACAGACCAGCACGAACCAGGTTATCGAGGTTATCTTACAGACAATACGGTTACTATTGCGGAAGTTCTTAAGTCGGCCGGATACCAGACCGCTATGTCCGGCAAGTGGCACGTTTCCAACACCAATGTTCAGCCAACCAAAAAAGAACAGCTTGCCTGGTTAAATCATCAGGCATTTCATCCTTATTTCTCTCCATTGTATCAATACCCCATTAAACGAGGTTTTGATAAGTTTTATGGAACCATATGGGGCGTTGTGGATTATTTTGATCCCTTTAGTCTTGTGCATGACAGTACAGCCGTTCGTGAAGTGCCCAAGGGGTATTACCATACCGATGCCATTAATGATTCTGCTTCAGCATTTATTCGCCAGATGAGCGGAAAGGAGCAGCCTTTCTTTTTATATGTAGCTGAGAATGCGGCTCATTGGCCACTTATGGCCAAACCTGAAGATATTGCTAAATATGAAAATACCTATAAAGTCGGTTGGGAGTCCATCAGAGAAGCCAGGTATAAGCGAATGGTGGATATGGGGCTGATAGACAGTTCAAAGGCTGCGCTTTCTCCACGATGGAATAAAGGTTTGAGTTGGAAAGACAATCCTGATTCCATCTGGGATGCCAGGGCTATGGCTGTTCATGCTGCAATGGTTGACTGTATGGATCAAGGGATCGGCCGGATTCTTAAAACGTTAAGAGAAACCGGAGAGTTGGATAATACATTGATTATTTTTTTAAGTGACAATGGCGCCAGCGCTGAAGTCTGTGCCAATTACGGGCCAGGCTTTGACAGGCCAAGTGAAACACGTGACGGACGACAGATCGTATATGATACTAAGAAACAGCGGTTGGTTGGACCAGAAACAACCTATTCATCTATTGGGCAGCGTTGGGCTAACGTTGTGAATGCCCCTTACCGGTTTTGGAAGGCAGACAGTTATGAAGGAGGTATCCATACGCCAATGATCGCATTTTGGCCTAAAGGCTTAAATCTTAAAAAAGGTGGCTTTAATAACCATGTAGGCCATGTAATGGATTTTATGGCTACATTCGTTGATCTTGCAAAGGCAAAATATCCCAGAACATTCCGCGGTCACGTTATAACACCAACACAGGGTTTGAGCCTGGTCCCTGTCTTTAAAGGACAAAAGGCTGAGACACATAGGGCTTTATTTAATGAACATTTTGGTAGCCGGTACGTGCGCTCCGGTGGCTGGAAGCTGGTAAAAAAAGGAGGTAAAGATAGCTGGCAACTTTATAATATTGCTGAAGACGAGACTGAACTCCATGATCTTGCAGACCGTTATCCTGACAAGGTGCATCAGTTGGATAGTATGTGGCAGCGATGGGCAAATGAAGTACATGTGTTTCCTAAACCATAAAAATAAAATACAGAAAAGAAAAAGAAAATAGCCCCTTCTTTCTAGATCCAATCATTACGTCTGCCTAATTTTATTGCGGCAGTGTGTGGTTAAGCAATTATATAGGCATATGGATCGATCTAAATTATGCTGATATTGATTGATGAAATGATAAGCAAAATTGAATCTATGATAATATTTATCGATATTTTTAAAGGAAAAAATGACAGATTTGCATAAGCGGGTTAATATGAAGTGAAATTTAATCAGTGTAAGGGCTTTGATGTGAATGAATTGTTTAGACAGCCGTTGATTTTACAGCAATTATGGAGAATTTAATAACTGGTGAAGAGGTTGGTTGGTTGATCAATTATAAAATTAATGAATTCAACAATGTTGGCGCTGCGGTATGAAGAGAACGGGAATATTAAATTAATAGCCATTTAAAGACCGTGCTGCATAAAAAGTTGAATATAATTGGGGCCAATCACCTGTATGCAAGGAGAAAGCTACATCACTGCAGATATATATACCAAAGTAATCGTATTCTATTTGAGATAGTGAGCATCCTAAGTAGTTAAATTTTCAAAATTGAAAAAATAAAAATGACAAATCTTAAAATAAAACTTTTGATTATTTGCGTAATCAGTATGTTTGCTAATATTTTGGACAGGTTGCTGGTGGCCCCCATGCCAGTGCTTCAAATGCTACACTGACAAAGGGCCTTCAAGGCCAACGCCCCAATATATTATTGATTATCGCTGATGATCTCTCCAAGACCTTACCGCTTTATGGAGATCAAACGATTATTACACCTGGTATGAATGGCGTTGCTAAAGATGGTGTTGTTTTTGACCATGCCTATTGCACCGCTTCCTCCTGCACGCCATCAAGGGCAAGCATATTAACCAGTAAATACCCACACCAATTGCAGCAAGGAGGGAATCTTCATGGAACATTACCCATAAAATATGATAATTATGCGAGCATCTTGGCCCAAAATGGGTATCGCGTAGGTTTAAGTGGAAAAGGCTGGGCACCAGGTGATTATAAACCTGGAGGGTATAAACATAATCCTGCAGGTAAATCCTATAAAAGCTTCGAGGCTTTTATGAAAGATCAGCCAGCAGATCAACCATTTTGTTTCTGGCTCGGTAGTCACGATCCGCACCGCCCATACAAAGCCTCGCTGAAAGAAGAATATGGGATTGATTCATTAAAAGTAAAAGTGCCAATTTGGCTTCCAGACAACAAACAAGTGCGCAATGATTTTTTAGATTATTATGCCGAATCAAAACGTTTTGACCGAATGATTGAAGGAGCAATCGCACTATTAAAGAAAAAAGGCATATATGATCAGACATTAATTGTTATTACAAGTGATAATGGTATGCCCTTTCCAAGAGTTAAGGCGAATGCTTATGATTTAAGCACGAATATACCTTTGATCATTCGCTGGGGAGATCATTTTATTAAAGGGAAACGGTTAAATGAATTTGTAAGCCTGATTGACCTTGCACCGACCTTTCTTTCTGCTGCAGGGGTAAAAGTACCGCGAGCTATGTTGGGCAAGTCATTGCTAGGACTCCTTGCCACTGGTAAGTCGGAACATCCGAGACAAGCCATCTTTAGTGAAAGAGAAAGACATGCTTACGTAAGAGCGAGCAATGTGGGCTACCCGGTTCGGGCGATTAGAACTAACCGGTATTTATATATCAATAATTTGCGGCCAGCACGTTGGCCTGCTGGTGATCCGGCAAATTTAGAATCGAATAGATTCTATGGAGATATTGATAATGGACCGACTAAAAAGTTATTATTGGAAAATAAAGATACGCCTGCTTATCAAAATTTTCGCATTTGGAGCCTGGACAAACGACCTAGTGAAGAACTTTATGATCTGAAAAAAGATCCTGATCAATTGGTAAATCTTGCAGGAAAACCGGCTTGGTCTAAGGTTCAAAAGGAATTAGCTGAGCGTTTGATGCATTGGAGAAAAAACACAAACGACCCAGTCACAGACAAGGTGGATCCATTTGATCATTACCCTTATTATGGTGTGCCAAAGTGGGGAATAAAGTAAAACTGGGAAAATATTAATTAAAGGGGGATAACAGAGATACAAGACGCTATTAGCCAACAAACTTGACCTAATTATTTTCTTAATTTAATTAGGTAAAAAGTCTTACGTCTTAGTGAAACCCAAACACCTTCCATTAGTGAGGTAATGCTCAGATAAAATATATGCAAGCCTAATTCACTCCCAATTGTTTGGATAAGGGATGGTGGCTATTATCCCTAACAGAACCACTAACTTTAATGCGCTATTGTCCAAGGAATTATAATAATTTCTTATAAGATTTTATGACCGACTAACACAAACTTACCAGTAAATACTGAGTGTTAACTGGTTTAGTTTTCCTTAAAATTGTAATTAAAAATTGCATTAGTCAAAACCATTATAGGTTATATAGAGGAGATCTCAATAGAATTTGACCTGCTAGATATTGAAAATATTGAGCTTCCATTTTAAAAAAAGATTTATTAATGCAAAAAACCGCCATAATTAAAATGACGTTGAAATTATGCTGCCTTTTAGCGTTAGCGAAGAAAATCGACCACATATAAATAATTAACACAAAATTCAACCGAATTGGCGCTTGTAGGAAAACTTTCAATGAATATGATTCATTAATATTAGTAATATAATTGGAGTTTTTTATCCTTTATAGCTCCTAAGTCTTTAATGACAATGTTGTTAAAAGTTTTGGCAGTTTTCAGAAAAAAATCAGAAACAATTAATACTGTTTAACGGTATTTTTAATTTTATTTTAATGAAATGATAATAGATGTTGAATCTATGAGATTATATGTAGATATTATTATAATAAAATGTTACAGATTTGCATATTAAGATTAACGTAAGGTTTAATAATTAGGATTGCCTTGGACGTTGCTTTAATATGTTTTAATTATTACCTATTATTTGGTTATATAATATAAGGAATTATTTTTTTAACTGTCTACATTACTCTATGATATTTAAATAACTCCAATAGTAAGTATTAGAGCTGATAAATTAATGTTTTTTTAACATCGAAATATTATATCGGTTTTGAAGCTAATGGATTTGTTGATATTTTTTAGTGGTATTATTTATTAGTAATCTGGACGTTTTAATTTAATTATAAGTAGCCGGTGTTAAAATATATGGCCTGCGTGAGAGAGCCAAATAGATTTTTTGAATGCTAGAGAAAATATAATTGTTTCATTTGAGAAGAGAACAAAAATATACTTAATGCAGCATGTCTGAATATGATCCGTAAGGAATAAAATGTGTGCATAAGCACTGGACTATTGCATTTTATTATATCTATAAAATTTGATTTTATAGGTACTGGGGAACTTTTTGCAACTATTCACTAGATATTAATTTAAAGTATATGAAAAAAGTAAGATTTAAAAAATGGTGCATGTTATTTAAAATGATAACGCTTGCGCTGATTACATTTCTTTTTGTGCAATGCAAAAAGGGGGTGAATGAAGATGTGGTCAAAGGATTTGATCCTTCAAAAGATGTTGTTATTTCAGATTTCTTTCCTAAAGAAGGAGGTGTTGGGACTAACTTAATTTTGTATGGTAGTAATTTTGGTAATGATTTATCCAGGACGCAAGTAACTATTGGAGGAAAGCCTGCGAAAGTTGTCGGGGTACAAGGTAGTAGCTTGTATTGCGTTATTCCGGAAAAGGCATATGATGGTGATATAAAAGTTAGTATTGTGGATGAAAGTGGTGAGCAGTTGGCAAATGCGGAAGCTGTTGACTCTTTCTCGTATGTCAGAAAATGGCTAGTTTCTACATTTTTAGGAAAGTACTATGAAGTAGGTAGTGACTTTGAAGAAAAAGAAGGGCCATTTGATGATTGTGGTGCCTTTAAAGGGATTCTTTGGTTCTCCTTTGATCCTAAAAATCACGATCATTTATATTTTACAGCAGATGGTAATAGTTGCCGTATGATTGATTTTGATAAAGAATATGTTAGTTATTTCAGAACGGGGTTTGGAAGGACTTCAATTATTAGCTGGCGAACAGATGGTGATCAAGATATGATTGCTTCAGATAATCATGCCAGTGATACTAAGTACGGGAATTATATTTTCAGTCGATCCTCTGGTTTTACGCAAAAAGAGCCGGTTGAAGTATATGCGCGCGGCGTGAATGGTACGATGGTGCATCCCAATGGTGAGCTTTATTATTCAAGATACCGTGCAGGAGATGTTCGTCGTTACGATTTTAAGACAGGAGAGGATAAAATTGCATTTGCCAATCCTTATAGTGCTATTGCGGTTTATATGGTTATGCACCCATCGGGTAATTATGCTTATCTTATTGAATATGAAAAGCATTTTATTATGCGCACAGATTATGATCCTGTGAAGAAGATATTCAAAACACCTTATACAATAGCAGGAGCTGCGGGGTCGGCTGGTTATAGAGATGGTGTTGGAACCAATGCATTGTTGAATCACCCTGTACAAGGAGTATTTGTCAAAAATCCAGAATACGCTGATAACGGCGGGGATCAATATGATTTTTATTTCTGTGATAAAGATAACCATGCTATCCGAATTCTTACTCCTCAAGGAAGGGTGAGTACCTATGCTGGTCGCGGTAATAATGGTACGAGTGGATACGCGAACGGTGATCTGCGCACAGAAGCCCGTTTTAATAAACCGCAGGCAATTGCTTATGATGAACAAAGGAAATGTTTTTATATTGGTGATGCCGGCAACTGGATCATTCGGAAAATAGCACAAGAACAGTAATAAACGAAAACTAAATTAAATGTTAAAGAAAATATTTTTAATAGTATGTATTGCATTGTTAGCCGGCACAACTAATCTATGGGCGCAGGACGAAATGACCATTAGTGGTGTGGTGACAGATGTTAACAAAGCCCCGATGCCAGGTGTGAGCATTTCTATTAGTAATGTCGCCGGAACTGGTGTTATAACGGATAAGGATGGTAAATATAAAATCAAGTTACTTCCATATCATACCCTTGTTTTTACTTCTTTAGGATACGAAAAACAAGAGATTTTAGTGAAAGAACAGCAGGTTATTAATGTCACTATGGTGGAGGCCAAAGTGAGTGCATTAGATGAGGTTGTTGTAACGGCAACTGGTCCTCAGAAAAAGATATCTGTCACAGGAGCTATTACTTCGGTTGACGTAGAAGAGCTTAAATCAAATCCAAGTACTTCCGTTGCTGATGCCTTGGCAGGGAATGTTCCAGGTATTCAAGCGATGCAGACCTCTGGACGTCCAGGTAGTGTTTCTGAGTTTTGGATTCGTAGTATTTCTACGTTTGGCGGCAGTAGCGCAGCACTTGTTTTAATTGATGGATTTGAACGTGATTTAAATGAAGTTAACGTAGAAGATATTGCCTCATTTACCGTTTTGAAAGATGCCTCTGCTACGGCGATATATGGCACTAAGGGGGCAAATGGAGTTATTTTAATTACCACAAAAAAAGGAAAGAGAGGCAAAGTAAATATTAATGGTAAAGTTGAAGGATTTTATAGTAAATTAACCAAACTTCCTAAGTTCTCTGATGGTTATACCTATGCAACTTTGGCTAACGAGGCAAAAAATGCCCGTAATGAAGAACCTTTATATTCCGCTAGTGAATTGGAAATCTTAAGATTAGGGCTTGATCCAGATTTGTTTCCTGACGTCGATTGGATGGATGTTTTATTAAGAAATGGAGCCAAAAGTCAACGTAGTATTTTAAATATAAGTGGAGGTGGTAATACGGCCAGATACTATATTTCCGGAAGTTATCAGGATCAGCAAGGAATGTACAAGGTTGATGATGCTTTGGAGGATTATAACACTAACACCAATTTTAAGAAATATACATACAGGCTGACAGTGGATATGGATATCACTAAAACAACTTTATTGACCGCTGGTGTTTCTGGGTCTTTACGTAAGCAAAATGATCCTGGCGTGGGGAGTAATTCTATTTGGACCGCATTAATGGGTTATAACCCTATAACAGCCCCTATGATGTATTCAGATGGAAAAATACCTGCAGATGGAAATGATAATGGGGATCGCTTTAATCCTTGGGTTCAAGGTACTATGACGGGGTATAATGAAAGCTGGACCAATAATATTCAAACAACCCTTAATTTACGACAAAAGCTGGATTTTATTACAAAAGGACTCATGTTTTTAGGGCGATTTGGTTATGACACTTATAATAGCAACTACATAAAACGGGATAAACACCCTGAATTGTGGAAAGCTAGTCGCTACCGAAATACAGATGGAGAGCTTGTTTTTCAACGTATAGTGGAAGAGCAGAAAATGCAACAATCTTCTGGTTCAGATGGGGAAAAACGAGAGTTCCTTGAATGGGAGGTGCATTATGACAGAACAATTGGCAAACATAATTTTGGTGCAGTTACTAAATATACCCAATCTTCTAAAGTCTTTACTCAGAATATTGGAACGGATCTTAAAAATGGAATAGCCCGCCGCAACCAAGGACTAGCTGGACGCGTTAATTATAATTTTAAATCCCGGTATTTTATTGATTTTAATTTTGGTTATACAGGGTCTGAAAATTTCCATAAGGATTATCGTTTTGGCTTTTTTCCTGCAATTTCTGGAGCCTGGAATATTGGTCAGGAACCATTTTTAAAAAATGCTGGCTGGATTGACATGTTTAAAATCAGGTATTCTTATGGGAAAACTGGTAACGACGATTTAAATGGCGTCCGGTTCCCTTATTTATATACAATTGAACAAGGAGTTGAAGGTTATGAGTTTGCAGACTTTACTTCTAATAATACCTGGACCGGAATTCATTACTCCTCAGTAGCTTCTCCAGATGTTTCCTGGGAAGTGGCCACTAAGCAGGATTTAGGTCTCGATTACGCTTTTTTTAATAATAACTTTAATGGATCGGTTGATTACTTTCGTGAACGGCGCACAGGTATTTATATGGCCAGAAATTACCTGCCCGGGATTGTTGCCTTGGAAAGTGTACCCTCTGCAAACGTTGGTGAGGTGACTGCAAGCGGATTTGATGGTAATTTTTCGCTCAAGAAAAAAGTTGGTAGGGTAGATCTTACCATTAGAGGGAATATTACATATAGCAAAAATAAAATTGTTGAGCGAGATGAAGAAAATACCATTTATGAGTATAAACTCGATGAAGGACATCGTGTTAATCAAGCTAGAGGGCTGATTGATTTAGGGCTTTTCAAAGATTATGATGATATCCGTAATAGTCCAAGACAAACTTTCGGTGAGGTTATGCCTGGAGATATTAAATACAAAGATGTAAATGGTGATGGAATTATCGATGATAATGACCGGGTGGCCATTGGTGCGACTACAAAACCAAATTTGACTTATGGTTTTGGTATTTCTGGAAGCTGGAAAGGTTTAGATGTAAATGTTCATTTTCAGGGCGTAGGAAAATCAACCTATTTTATCAATGGTTCGACGGTTTATATGTTTAGTACAGGTGATGGTTGGGGTAATATTCTCGATGAGATGGCTAAGAGTAACCGTTGGATTTTGGGGGAAAATGAAGATCCCAATGCGGACTACCCTAGGCTCACTTATGGCAATAATGCAAATAATAACCGTGCTTCAACTTTTTGGCTCAGAGATGGTTCATACTTACGCTTGAAAACGTTGGATATTGGGTACACTTTACCTAAGACATTTGTGAACCGCGTTCACCTCAGTAACGTCCGGATCTTTTTTATTGCTACTAATTTACTCACATTTACCAAATTTAAACTTTGGGATCCTGAGTTAGGAAGCGCAACCGGAAAGGTTTATCCATTGAGCAAAACATTTTCACTCGGTTTATCAGCTAGTTTATAAAAATAGAAAGAAATGAAAAAATTAATAATTTTATTATCAATTACGAGCATCAGCTTTATGTTAAGTGGTTGTTCGAAGTATCTGGATTCTGACTACCTGTTTGATGAACGCATGTCTACAGAGGATGTATTCACTAATTCTGATTATGCCAACAGGTGGTTGGCCAGGGCTTATTATTTTTTAGGAAGTGACTATATGCAGGATGTTGCCAGCAAGAAAAAAGTGCCCTTCAATTTTGCAGATGATATGTATTATGGCGATGAATCTGATGGCTACAAAAGGTGGAAAAATGGACAATATACTGAAAGTGGAGTTCATGGAGAAAGCCTGCAAATATGGAATACTGCATATCTAGGAATTAGGCAAGCTTCTGTTTTTTTACAAAATATTGACATAAACAAAGAACTTTCCAAAGAAGAAATCGCCGATATGAAAGGCCAAGCTAGATTTTTGCGTGCCTATTTTTATTGGGAGCTGCTTAAAGTCTTTGGCCCCGTTCCTATTGTACCTGATGAAGGGATTGACTATACCAAGGAATACGACGAGATAGCGCAAAAAAGGAACACCTATGAAGAGTGTGCGGAATATATTGCCACTGAAATGGCCGAGGCAGCCAAAACGCTTCCACTTAGTGAAGGTATTCAGCAAATTGCCCGGCCGACTAGAGGAGCGGCATTAGCACTAAGGGCAAGAGTGTTGTTGTATGCAGCAAGTCCTCTGGCTAATGGAAAGGCGCCTGCTGCGGTGGCGGCGGCAATGAAAGACAGACAAGGCAATCCTTTATTATCCCCTACCTATGATGAGTCTAAATGGGCAAGAGCAGCAGCTGCTGCTAAAGATGTGATTGATTTGGGTAGGTACCATTTATATGTCGCCTATCGTCGTGAGACTGGAGATATAGCCTATCCTCCGACCGTAACACCTCCTTTTGATCCCCAGTTTTCAAATAGTAATTGGCCAAATGGGTGGAAAGATATTGATCCTTTTGAATCCTATCGTTCAATTTTTAATGGAGAGGTACAGGCTTTTGAAAATCCTGAATTGATTTTTACGCATGGTCAGAATCAAGGCTCCGAAGGTATTAATGTACTTGTATTGCATCAATTACCACGTCTTGAAGGAAAGGGCTATAATTCACATGGTATGACCCAAAAGCAAGCGGATGCCTATTACATGAATGATGGCACAGATATACCAGGCATGAATAGTATGTACAGTAATTTACCGATTTATAAAGATCGCTTTAATACACGGCCTCGCCCGACTGATTTTGTGACAATTGATGATTTAGCTGATTATCCTGAACTAGGCCCACTGGGTGTTGGAGTAAGTAAGCAGTATGTACAACGGGAACCTCGATTTTACGCTTCTGTGTCTTATAATGGATCCACCTGGAATTTTTTGAATGCCACTACTGAAAATGATGAAAAAAAGAATGTTCAGATATTTTATTACCGTGGTGACCCTAATGGGTATAAAAATACTACTTATTGGCCAAGATCTGGTATCGGCATAAAAAAATACATCAATCCAGATGATATCAGTAATGTAGCGGTAACGGCCTACGACCAGGGTAGAATGGTAAAAAAAGTGGATCCAGCTATCAGGTATGCGGAGGTTTTATTGAATTATGCTGAGGCATTAAATGAATTGAGCGGGACGTCTTATTCTATACCTTCATGGGATGGTAAGAAAACACATGTTATCACACGCAATATTGATGAGATGAAAGCCGGTGTCCAGCCAATTCGGATTCGTGCTGGCTTGCCAGACTATTCTAGTGAAGTTTATGCTGATAGAGACAAGTTCCGGATTAAAATTAAAAGAGAACGCCAGATCGAATTATTTGCCGAAGGACAGCGTTATTTTGATTTGCGTCGTTGGACAGATGCTCCCCAAGAAGAAGCAGCTCCAGTTTATGGATGTAATGCTTATTCTACTAGAGATCAGGCGGTTCTTTTCCATACGCCAGTTGCAATTCCTTCCATGCCATCCATTTTTACTTTAAAGATGTGGTTTTGGCCAATTGATTTTACGGAATTAAAACGCAATAAGGAATTGACACAAAATCCAGGTTGGACTTATCCTGAATAATAATTACCTATACAATATTTTGCAGTAATTGGTTCGACCTATGGAAATCGACGAATAAAATTTGTAATGGTTGTTTTAATAAGCATGTGTCTTATTACAATTAAATTAAAAAAATAATGATGAATAAGTATTTAATTAGATCACTTTTGGCCTTTACGGTGGCAATGGGCCTTATATTTATATCTTGTAATGACTCCTGGAAGGTTGAACAATTTGAACAAATGGCCTCCTTTAAAGCTGAACCCAATACGCAGGGTGTTACTTGGGCCTATGTTCGTTATAATCCAGAAGGGAAAGTACGTTACGAATTACCAGTTATTATAAGCGGATCAACCAATAATTCAAAAGATCGTATTGTTCATATTGGTTTAGACCCTGATACTTTGGCTATTTTAAATCATGAACAATATGGAGACCGCCAGGAACTCTATTTTAAGCAACTAGATCCTAAATATTATAGTATGCCGTCCACCATTGAGATTCCCGCCGGGCAAAGTACAGCGACTATTCCAATTGATTTTACTTTAGGGGATTTGGATCAATCAGATAAATGGGTGCTGCCCCTGCAGATAATTGACTCATCTGCCTATGATTATAAAGCAAATCCCAATAAAACTTACCGAAGAGCTATGTTACGTATTAACCCCTTTAATGATTATTCTGGGACTTATGGAGGTACTTTATATAAGATTTATTTAGGGGACGATACAGACCCATTGACAATAAATACCCATAGAACATTCGTTGTTGACGATAGTACTATTTTTATTTATGCGGGTACAAGAGATATCGATTATTTGGATCGAAAGAATTACAAAGTCTTTATGAAATTCACCAATGATTCCATTGATATTCAGAAACGAAAATTAGAACTATGGAGTGATAATCAAGAATATAATAATTTCAAACTAGGTAGCAATCAATCCTATTATACCATAGAAGAAGAGCAAGATCCTAAACAACCTTATATGATACACAAGTATTATACATTATACGTGGATTACCAATTTGAAGATTATAATACTGTTCCCGGACAACGGCTAAAATACAGGGTCAATGGTACGCTAACTATGCAGCGAGATTTAAATACGTTGATTCCAGACGAGGATCAGCAAATACAGTGGTAAAGAGTTTGGTTTGTTTGTAATGGATATATAAGTAATACCCGGTCATCACCAGATTTAATTAATCTGGTTGATGACTGGGTATTAAATTTGTTTTATGTGAAAACCTTCTGTTTTTCATGGTGGTTTTAATGATTGGGGGCTAATCAGCTATATTTAGTTCATCCTTTTTTCAAAAAGAGTGGTTGTAATAAAATGTATTCAGGTTTTCTTATTTTGTTAATGATCTTCCTTGATTTTTTTCTAAGGTTTCTTCGTATTCCCTCAAAAACAGCGGGCAATTCCAATAGTATTGGCGTAAAATCATAATTTATGGCTAGTGTTATCCACATTTGTTAAGTATGTAGAGATATTTTTGCATAAAACATAATAAATATCCCCAACTGGACGCAGTGTACATAGGTGTTGAAACCCGTATCCGACAGGGGATTTTTATACACACCGATAATGTCAAATATGAACTAGGGTTCGTACATAATTAACTTCCGATTCAATAGTTTAATCGTTTGAGCTATGGAGAGGTGGGTAATGCAGCGGTTGCTCCTTATCAGACGCTTGGTGGCCTTGCTGCCATAAATTGTAATTATGGAAGTACAAATGTTACAGGTACATATCCTGTTAATATACCAAATCCAAATCTAGGCTGGGAATATACATAATCAATAAACGCAGGAATGGATTTTGCGCTCTTTGAAAACAGAATAAATGGTTCAATTGGTTTCTATCATCAGTAAACGACAAGCATCATCTTGCCACAAAATTTACCTATCACTACAGGTTACAGCTCACAATTTTTTGCTAATGTTGGCAAAACCGAAAACAAAGGGATTGAATTCGGACTGACTTCGATTAATTTTAAGCCCGTAAGTAGAAGCACTTTCGGTTGGACTACGAATCTGAGCGTTAGCCTTAATAGGAATAAAATTACCGCTTTGTCTTCTGGCGTAACAGAGGATATCGGAAGTAACCGGTTTGTGGGTTACCCGATAAATAGCCTATATAATTAGTGTCTGTCAGAAAATGAGGTAGTTTTAAAATTTTAGCATCAAATAAAGGAGGCCTTTGGCCTCAAAAATTTTTTTTCAAAACTATCACATATTATAATATATAATATATAATATATAATATGATGCCATTTTAGGCTCTAAATTACAAGTATCCTTGTATTATGGGCATACCATCCCCACTGAGATGCTTTTGGAGGCTTCAGTGGGGGGCTTTTAGGCTGCTTCTCTTACAGCTGGCTTTTGCCTTTTACGTGTTGGCTTTTGTTTTTGTTTTTCCAGAAGGTTGCCTAGAATATGTAGATTGTGAGCCAAGACGCTTATCCCTGCATATCGGTTGAAGCCTTTCACTCCTTTGTCCATACATTTGCCTAATCCATGATGCTCCAACATATTGATATTGCTTTCTACAGCACTATGTTTATGTCTGAGTTTTACGAACTCAGCTTCAGCCTCTTTCTTTTTTTCTTCTTTGTTCTTTTTACCTTTTTTGGGAAGGATGATCTTCTTTATTTTGGAAGCTTCTAGTGTTTCCAGATTTTCAAAACTATAAAACCCTTTATCAAAACTAATGCTACTGATGTCTTTATTGGGATATATTTTTTCAAGGCGCTCCACTAGGCTTGGAACCTGAGCAGCATCACGTTCATCATACATGACCTTATAATCTACAATGAACTGGTATTGGTCAGTTGTAACAAGGAACAGATGTCCAAGTTCTACTTTATTATTGGCTTTTCCTTTGGTCAGCCATTCCGTATCTGGTTCAAATATGGAATATCTCTTTTCTTCAGATGGAATCGTTTCTCCTTTTAACAAGCGGCGATCGATCTGATTGGTAAAGGTCATCGCATAATCTCTAAAGGTTCTAAGGGCGATTAAAATGACGATGGCCTTGCTATTTAGAACCAGTTTATTATTATAAAGGATGCCGTTGGTTTTTTCGATCAATTCATTTGCCTTCTTAAGGTAGTCCTCTACAGAAGCTTTCTTCTTCTCAGCTGTCTTGCCCTTATATACCTGGAACATCGTAGCCCGGTACTGCGCTTTCAACTTACTATAATTTGACTTAAGTTTACGCCAGCCCTTTATATTAGAAACTTCTTCCTTAAGGGATTCTACTAAATCAAATATCTTACGACAACTGTCCCAAAGCAGGCCGAGGTCCGTTGGAAAATCAACATCCTTTTCAATGGCATAACTATCTGTTTTTAGACGAAGCTCTTCCTCTTTTTTTTTATGATGGAGTAGCCTGCTTCCACTACAACTCCATTGATTTCCCTTAAAGTCTCTTCATCTAACAGGCTTACGTTATCCAATATGGTTTGATAGTTAAATTCTATATTGTCATCTGAAAAGCCCGTCTGATACACGCCCATTATACTCCTGGTATATCTATCACTATTGGCCATATAGTGAAGCTTGTCCCAATCTGTTCCCATGGCATGTCTTACCACTGCTAGAACAAGCACGTGCCATAAATCCATTCCTTTTCTGCCTACTTTCTTTTTAGCTTTTGGGAACACCCTTTTCTCCAGAATCTCAAACACATTTTCATTTAACTCGGGTGTCGTAAAGATAAATTGGAGTGCCTTGAATATCGGTGGCAACTCATCCCGGCTCTTGAAATTCAAATTTGCATCCGCTATCGGAAGGGTCCTAAGAGTGGTTTTTTGCTCGAATCTTTGACGCATAATTGAAAAATATTAAGGGAGGGTTAACTATTATACGACAAATATAATCAATTTATACTGATAATAAATGAAATATATATTATTAATATAAATTAATTATCCACCAGTGTGGATAACTTTCGAGCTGATAAATTTGCTGAAACTCAAGCGGGATCAGCTTTTAAGGATTTTTCTGGCAGAGACTAAGTATAAAAGATTAGGTATTTGGCAAAACACAGCAGAAGATTCCGCACTAGCGAGAAGTCTTAAGTTAACCTTGGTTGGATCGGCATCGGTTTTATGCTACATTAAATGACGCGTTTATCTTGTTTTTGCCTTTAGTCAATAAGTTTCATGGAATTGATCCAGAGGCAGCTGGCAGCCTCGGTACTGATCTTCCCGCAATAAAATCACTACTTTTTGGCCTAAATATCTCATTTTAAAATTTTAAGATTATAGGATGCCATACAAGTATTACCAGCAAGCCCTATGGATAACGATGTACTCCTGGGGAAGGCAACTGCGGCTGCCGCTAAGCACCTACTTGCGAAAGTATATCTGGCAAGGGGATATTCTTCAGCGAAAAAATCAGATGATTTTAAGAATGCTTATAATGCTGCTAAATCTGTTCTTGATAATGTTGACGCATTAGGTCTAGGTTTATTACCTGATTTTGCTTCTGTATATGCGGAAGGAAATGAAGCTAATAAAGAAGTTTTATTTAGTGTTCAACACACCTCTAATCTTACTTATAATAATGTGAGTAATACGCTTAATTTTTTGTTTGTAATGGGGTATGAAAATTTTCCTGGATTAATAAGGTCCATGGCGTATGGTAGACCATATGCTCGGGTTAGACCAACTGATTGGCTTTCAAATATTTGTTTTGCGGACAAAATAAACGATACTAGGTATTTTAAAACATTTCAGTCTGTATGGTTGGCTAATAGTGCTGATAAGATTCCAAAAGAAAACGGTGTCCCAAAATATAGTGTTGGTGATACTGCGATTTATATGCCTGGCGTGGATGTTTCTGATGCCAAAATTGATGCGTCCCGATACTTACTAGTTCCGCCAAGAAATTACAACCTTCAACTTTTCACCACCATGCTAAAATATCAAGATACAAAAAGGACTGCTATAAATGACGTATCTATAAGGCCAGTTATTGTTTATAGATTAGGTGAGACCTATTTGCTTGCTGCAGAGGCAGCCTTTCAGCTTGGTGATAAACAAAGTGCAGCAAAATATATTAACATAGTTAGGGAAAGGGCAGCCGCAGCTAATATTTCTCCTTCTGTAATGGATATTAAACCAGCTGATGTAACGCTTGATTAAATATATGATGAACGTTCTCGAGAACTTTGCGGAGAACAATGCAGGTGGTTAGATTTGGCAAGTTCTGGACAATTAATTAAAAGGGTAAAATTATATAACATGGATGCAGCACCGAATATAGAAGAAAAACACACTTTGCGTCCAATTCCACAATCACAAATCGACAGGATAATAACTGGTCCTAGATATCCTCAAAATGAGGGATATTAATTTATGGGTATAGTAGTGGGGAAATATGATTTTGTATTGCTCACTCTTTACTTATTCTTTAAAATTGTACCCATCCTTAGCTAAAGTTAGATATTTAGTTACTGGATGGGTACATTTTTAAATATTGAAGGTGATAAGGTTACTTTTGAATTTTGACGTTGGCTATTTTTAGTTTGAAATTTTACTGTTCATTTGATTAAAGCTTTGCCTTTAATTTATGTTCTGATTCAAGGGTAGTGTCAAAATAAATTTATTAATGGTGGCTGTTTGCGAATCCAGCTTTAATGAACCGTGGTGCAATCTTGCAAGCGTCCGACACAGCGAAAGTCCCAACCCAGCTCCAGAACTACTTTTAGCAGTGTCCATCCTTACAAATGGCTCAAATATACGCTCACTATCCATCGGATCGATTATTGGCCCGTCATTAATTGTACTAAATATTACCTGGTTTGTCGCTTCATTTACGGTTAATATAGCCTCTAGCCTCGTATCTGCATATTTAGTCCCATTATCTAATAAGTTCGTCAAAATCTTCGTTAAAGCATCCTTATCGGCTTCCAATATTATGGAATCCTCAGGCAATTGCATTTTAAACTTTAATCCTTTTTCCTTTGTGAGTGCTTTAAAATCTGGTTTTATCTCATTTAAAATTTGACTTATATTAACCTTTTCAAATTTAAGATTATAACCAGAAACTTCGGTTTTTCTAAAATCCAATAATTGCTCACTCAGTGCAATAAGCCGGACAGTATTGCGCTGAATCATCCTTATATACTTTTGTATGGCAGGATACTGGTCGATTTGCTTGGTTATTTTCTCTAAAGGCGCCTTGATTAGAGTAAGTGGAGTTTTAATTTCATGTGTAACATGGGTGAAAAAGTTTATTTTAGCCTCATAAAGCTCTTTTTCTTTTTCATAGGCCATATGTTCGACCAGCCGCTTATTTTTTTCTTTTTGTCGGTCGTGGTAGCTCCTTAATAAAAGTGTTAAGATCCCTAGACCAATCAACCAGTAAAGCACAATGGCAAGATTGCTTTCCCAGAAGGCAGGCAATATTCTTATATACAATATGGCTTCCTTGTTGTTCCATTTACCGCTTACATTGGTTGATTTTACCCTAAAAGTGTAATCACCAGGGGATAAATTGGTAAAATAGACCTTTCTGTTTCTGCTTAGATACGTCCAGTTATTATCCAGTCCATCGAGTTTGTATTGATATTGCAGCATTTCAGGAGCAGTATAGGAGAGTGCTGCAAATTCGATGGTTAGAGATGATTTTTTATGAGGAATTTCTATAAAGTGAGGAAGCCTATCCCTGTTGCTGTCCTCAGCAACCTTGCTATTAAGTAAATCATTCCAGGACGCAATTTCTATTCCTTCTGCTTGAACGGAGGTAATATATAATGGAGCTGTAAATTTGGATTCAGAGAAATTGTTAGGGTTAAAACTGATCATTCCTTTTACACAACCAAAATATAATCTCCCCGAAGAATCCTTAAAACCTGAGTTGTAATTAAACTGATCGCTGAGCAGCCCATTAGCGGTTGTGAAAATTTCTTTTTTATTGGTATGCGTATTCCAACTCATAAGCCCTCTGGAAGTAGTGACCCATAATAGCCCTTTTTCATCCTGTAATATTTTGTAAATAGTATTGGCGGGCAGACCATCTTGGACTGTAAATTTTTTAAATTTATGTAGACTGTCGGAATGGCTGTTTTGCAGGCATAATCCGCCTCCTTCCGTACCAACCCAGATGCGGTGCATATTGTCCTCAAAAGTACAAGTGATCCAGTTATTGCTGATGGATGTTTCATTGCCTTGTTGGTGCAAATACGCTTGCAGCTCCTTTGAAGCTGGGTTATAACAGTAAAGCCCGCTACCCATCGTTCCTATCCATATGCGGTCTTTACTGTCGAGCATTATGGTGTGAATAAACGCGCCACCCAGTTTTGGGATGATTGGCTCAAAATAATTGCCTTTTTTATTGGGATACGGGTGATATTTGTATAAACCTAGACGCGTACCGACATAAATCGTTCCGTCAGGTGTGCGGCAGAGACTTACAATAAAACTGCTTTTTAGTACTTGTTGAAAGCTTGTTTGGTTATATTTCTCAGGGAAGTGCCGGATGACCTTGTTTGTTTTCAAGTCCAAAACATCAAGCCCATGTTCAAAGGTGCCAATAAGCAACGTATCTCCATATGCTAATAATGCATGGATATTCGGATAGGCGATATCGGTTTTTTTGTTTGTGGCTAAGAAGTGTTTAACTTTCCCTGTATTCGGATTCAACCTGTTCAGTCCACCGTCTTCTGTTCCAATCCATAAATTTCCATATTTATCCTGGGTGATTTCCCTGACTACATTACCAGAAATGGAACCTTCCCTACTTTGACTACTATAATATTTTTGAAAATTGCTATAAGGGTGCGCATAGTAGTTAAGTCCTCCCGAATAGGTTCCCGCCCATACACCCCTTCTCTGTCAACCGTTAATGAATAGACAGCATTGTCACTTAAAGAATAGGAATCTCCTGTTTTTTGACTAAGGTTTTGATAACTACCCGTATGTAGATTATAAATATAAATGCCGGATTCAGAGGCGATCCAAATGACTGAGTCGCCTACTTCCTTAAAATCCCTGGCAAATATCCCGTTATTTTCACTATTATAGGTAAGCAAGTCTTTAACAGATCTGGTCTCTGGATCAAAGAGTTTTGCGCCAAAGTTAGCGGTGCCAATAAGAATTCTGCCATCTTTCATTGAGTAAATCCTTTCGATCCATTTTGCGCTTAAATGATGGCCAGCCCTGAAAACTTCATAATGTTCTAGGGTAAAATGATTTGTCTCAAGGTCATAATGAAGTTGGTGTAGACCTCCTGTAGCTGTAGCCACCCATATTTGCCCACCTGGTGTTTTACAAATAGCAGTAGCTTCCAGATTTTGGACTACGGGCACAGGTAATATTTTATAAGTGCGCAGATTTAGACAGAGGAGTTTTTTGTTTGTAATGACCCAGAGACGACCGTAGTTGTCCTCAGTTATGCCATCTACCTCGCCAGCCGTTTTTAAAATGAAATCGAACGATTCTTTAAGTGGGTCAAATTTGAAAACGCCAATTCGTGTGCCAATATAAAGCAGGTCTCGGACTCCTGAGGTGTCTAAATACAAACTGCGGATATAGCTATCTTTTAAATCTTTGGCGCTATCCCCACTTCTATATTCTTTAAAATTATATCCGTTGAAACAATCTAATCCATCTTTGGTGCCTAGCCATAGAAATCCGTGTCTATCTAATTCAGAACAAAAAACTGTATTATTGGATAACCCATCCTCGACTTGATAGTGCCTGAAATAATAGGGTTGTGCCTTTATAGGAGAAAATGGGCTAAATAAGCATATCAACAGCAGAATCCCAATTATTAGTGAAGGCATTTTGACTAAATGCCTGAACCAAAAGAATTGAATTCGCCAATTATTGATAGCAGTAAATGCGACTTTATGCCTGGTCATCTGTTGTTTATATGTCTAGTTTGAGCTTTAACGAAGTTAGCCTTTAAAGACAAAGATTTAATAAAAACATAGAAAATAATAAAATTTGTTGAATTTATGAGAGGATATGTTGTTGAACTATAATCAATCTTTGTCAAATTTGTCCTAGTAGCTGTGAATTTGAATAGGGGATATTGTCGAATATAAATGTATGATATATAGTAATTTACAGAGTAGTGAATGAAGTATATGAGTTTTTACTAAAAAGTGGAATCAGATATTTAACGCAATAATTATAAATAAAACAGAGAGAATATATTAAAGATGAAGACCAGCAGCAATGTTCATAAAACAATCGAGTGCATAAGTAAAGATTGGGAGCCACAAGGAGTGAAAAATATAAATAAAAACGATTTCATGCTAAACCAAAAAGGAACGTGCACTTTTAAAGGCATTTTTAAATTTGGTATTGTTGCCGTGGTGGCAGGACTATTGTTGAATTCTTGTTGGACAGGTAGTAAAGGGACGACCGAAAATGTGAATGGTACGACTTCCAGTCAGCAGAAAAATACAATGAATGATACCGTGAATGCTGCCGTTTGGACAGCGCAGCATGCCAATGAATGGTATGCCAAGCAAGGATGGCTGACTGGAGCCGATTATGTTCCCAGCAATGCGATTAACCAACTAGAAATGTGGCAGAAAGAAACTTTTAGCCCAGAATTAATTGATAAAGAATTTCAGTTAGCGGAAACGATTGGTTTTAATACCATGCGTGTGTTTTTGCATAGTATTGTTTGGAAAGAAGATGCAGAAGGTTTTAAGAAACGAATCGGGCAATTCTTAACCATTGCTGATAAACATCACATAAAGCCAATGTTCGTCTTTTTTGATGATTGCTGGAATAAACAAGGACATCCAGGAAAACAGCCCGCACCCAAAGTAGGCGTTCATAATTCAGGCTGGGTACAGGATCCTGGGCAGCCAGCATCTTCAGATACAACTAATTTCCCAGAACTTGAAAAATATGTCACTGATATCCTGACCACCTTTAAACACGATAATCGAATCCTGGCTTGGGATTTATACAATGAACCAGGGAACAATGGTAAAGAAAATTTGTCTTTACCCTTACTTAAGGCCGTTTTCAAATGGGCGCAGGCAGTCAGACCCGATCAACCCATTACGGCTGGACTCTGGAAATGGGATTTAGAAGATTTGAATAAACTACAAATTGCCAATTCAGATATTATAACCTATCACGATTATGAAAAGCCAGAGTGGCACAAAAGAGTCGTGGAATTATTAAAGGCATTTGGTAAACCGCTCATTTGTACTGAATATATGGCCAGAACAAAAGGCAGTTTGTTTAGCAATACATTGCCTATGCTAAAGAAGGAAAATGTTGGAGCCATTAATTGGGGGTTTGTTGAAGGAAAAAGCAATACTATCTATGCTTGGGATAATCCAATGCCAAATGGAGGAGAACCAAAACTTTGGTTTCATGATATATTTAGGAAGGACTTTACCCCTTACAAGCAAGATGAGGTAGGCTTGATTAAGAAATTAAATGGGAAATGATAACGAGCTATTTTAGATAGATGTGTATACAGGACTTGACTTAATAACCCGTCAAATGTTTAAACAATAAATATTTGACGGGTTATTAATTTAATGCTGGGCTCTTTTGGTTCTAAGGGCAGTTCAGGCTGAACAGGGAATTAATATGGGAACAAGTTTTTTAAAACAATTTTAAATGAATCTTAAATAACGTTAAATAAAACAATAAAAACCTTTATCTTTCATTTGAATTTGTAATTGTTTATAATATAATCAGTGCGAAAAGCAAATATTATCCGCTTTGTAGTTTTGAACTAAATGGATTTTACCTATAGTAAATATGATGATGAAAAGTTGTCCAAAATGATGTGCCAAGGAGACCTTGATGCATTTGCCGCATTATTTAACCGCTATCATGAACCTTTATTTGATTTTGCCTTTAAATTAATCCAGGACAAAGAAGAAGCCGCTGATATAATCCAAGATATATTTATGTCCCTTTGGAATCGGCGCTTTGAGTTGGAATTCAGCCACTCTATAAAAGCATGGCTGTACCAGGCTGTCAGATTCAGGGCGGCCAAATATATTCATCACCTTCAACGCAAAAGGGAAATTCTCGGAGAGCTTATTCAATATTTGCCGCAAATTGAGCATAACTCCCCTGCCACCAGCTTGGAACATCACCAATTGGATAATTCCATAAAAAATGCCATAGAAGGAATGCCTGCTAGAATGAAAGAAGTTTTTGTGTTGAGCAGGGAGCAGCAGCTTTCCCACAGAGAAATTGGCTTAAAACTCAATATTGCCGAAAGTACCGTCAAAAAAACTGTCCAGAATGCCCTTCGTTTTATCCGTGAGAAAAGTATAATAGATTTGGTGCTTGTACTGATTTTGTCAAAAATATTTTGAGATCGAATACTCCCAAGCCACCTTTTGGGATACTTATATACTGTAAGCTTAATAAATGACAATAGAAGAACTGGATATATTGCTAGAAAGGTATTATAAAGGGCAATGCAACCCAGCAGAACTGAGGTTGGTAAATACATTATTGGATAGGTACGCAGCAGGTAGTCCAAGTGAGCTTGATGAAGACCAGAGACGGGAGGTGTTGGATCGCTTACAAAATGAAATTGAGCTAAATATAGGTGAGCAATTAACAACACCTCCTTTATCTACTAAAGGTATGGCTTGGAAAAAGAGCGTGATTTTAAAATGGGGTTTGGTCGCAGCTGCAGTAAGCCTTGCTTTTGGACTATTTTATTTTTGGCAAGCCAGACAGGTGGAAAAACAAAAAGTAGCATTATCGACCAATATCGTTGTAAGACCTGGTTCTACCAGTGCCAGTATTGTATTACCTGATGGGAAAACGGTTGCTTTAGACAGTTCGTTATCCAGTTCTATAAAGAGCATTCAAGTGTCCAATTCAAGGTTATTTTTGATAAAGGACAACGGGCAAAAGGTAAATTTGGATAGGGTAGCTGGCCTGCAGGTTTATAGTACACTTGTTACTCAAAGAGGGCAACAGGCGCCAGAAATGCGTCTGGCTGATGGGACAAAAGTGTGGCTGAATGCCGCCTCTTCACTTAGGTTTCCCGTGACTTTTAATGGTTCCACAAGGGTAGTTCAGCTTACAGGAGAAGCATACTTTGAAGTAGCAAAAGATGCTGCACATCCTTTTATCGTAAAAGCAGAAGGAACTGAGATAAAAGTGCTGGGAACACATTTTAACGTAATGGCCTATAAAGATGAACCAGCCACTTATGCTACATTGTTGGAGGGAGCTATTCAGTTAAACAATGACAAGCGTTCAGCCAAGCTAAAGCCTGGCCAGCAAGGCGTTGTGAATAAGGCAGGTGAAATTGTAGTGAAAAAGGTAGATGCGCAGGTTGCAACCGCCTGGATGAACGGAAAGCTTCCCATGGAAAACATGGACGTTCATGCATTTTTAAGAGAAGTTTCCAGATGGTATGATGTTGATATTATATATAAAACTGAAATACCTAAACAGACCTTTAGTGGAAATTTAAACAGAAAGGTTCCATTGACTCAAATTCTTGCAGCGCTAAAGGCAAATGGCGTTGATTGTCAACTTAAAAACCGCACTTTAATAATCTCTAAAATATTCTAATCAAAATTAAAACAATGAGTTATGCCCTTTAAAACTTGAATTAAACATTTCATTGAATGACCATAAATAAAGAGGAAGCAACTGCAATTGCTCCCTCCAGAAGTAAGGTCAATGTTCAAACATCTACGCTGTATTGTATCCGTTATTTATTTAACCCTAATTCTACAAAAGTATGGAATATTATTCTTTACCCAAAAAACTAGGCGCTTGTGCATGCTTGTATTCTAAATTTTTTAAAGCAATGCGTTTAATTGTAATTATTTTGCTGGCAACAATGTTACAGGTAAGTGCCAGGACCACCGCTCAATCTGTAACACTCAAAAAGTCCCACATCACATTGAAAGAGGCGCTAAAATCATTGGAGCATCAAACTGGGTATGCTTTTCTTTGGTCCGATAAGCTAGTTGAAAAAGCGCATCCTGTTTCTGTAAATATTAATAGTAGCACCTTGGCTCATGCGCTGGACATGATTTTAAGCGATCAGCCATTTACCTACCGGATCGAAGATAAATTTGTTTATATTATTCCCAGTGCGAGAAGATCAAAAATCCCCGAAAGTATTATACAACAAAGGGTTATAACAGGGGTGGTGGAAGACACTACTGGTATACCAATAGCTGGGGCATCTATCCTAATTAAAGGCACCAATAAAGGTACTTTGACAGATGGTAATGGCAATTTTGTTATAGCGGTAAAAAAAGGGGATATCCTGGTCATTTCTCATTTAGGCTATAGCTCAAAAGAGCTAACTGTCAATGATGAGCAAGAATTGACAGTCATGCTCTTAAATACCAATAATAATCTGGATGATATTGTCATTGTCGGTTATGGAACGCAAAAGCGATCTGATGTTACGGGGGCTATTGCGTCAATTGGCCAGAAAGATCTGCGCCAAAGCCCAGTAGCAAACTTAAGCAATGCAGTAGCCGGCCGCTTACCAGGATTGATCGCCATTCAAAATAGTGGGGAACCTGGAGCGGATGGTTCAAATTTATATATAAGAGGCCTTGGCACCACAGGCAGTAATACTCCATTGGTTTTAGTAGATGGAATAGAGCGGGACTTCTCAAATCTGGATCCAAATGAAATTTCAGATATAACCATATTAAAAGACGCCGCCTCTACAGCCATATATGGGATTAAGGGCGCGAACGGCGTTATTTTAGTAACGACAAGAAGAGGGAAAAATGCAAAACCGTCCATTAGTGTTACCGGTCAAAACGGTTGGCAATCCCCCACAAGACTACCTAAATATGCTAACTCTTATGATGCGTTGCATCTTTTTAGAGAAGGCCTTGAAAATGATGGACTTAGTACGACTCAATATACAGACTCTATTATAAATCTCTATAAAGACAGATCCAGCCCTGCCTATAAGTATTTATACCCTGATGTTGATTGGATGGATGTGATGCTAAAGCCGTATTCACTGATGACCCAAGGTAACCTGAATGTGACAGGAGGAAATAATTTTGCCAAATACTTTGTATCCATGTCGTATTTACGGCAAAATGGCTTGTACAATTTTGAAAATCAGATTAACCAATATGATATACAGGCCGTAACCAATAAATATAACTTCAGATCCAATATTGATCTTCAAATCACAAAGGATCTTACGATGGAGCTTAATTTAGGCGCAATTGTAAGGGATCGAAACTACCCCGGTACCTCTGCACAATCCATTTTCAATGACATGAAGCAGATTCCTTCCTGGTATTTTCCCTTAGAGAATCCAGATGGGTCAGTGCCGGGTAGACCAAATGTTACCTCACCATATGAACTGTTGGTGAATTCTGGTTATCAGCGCCTATTTGAAACCCAATTACAATCAACCGCTGGCTTTAAATGGGATATGCATTACTTCCTTCCAGGGTTGAGCTCAAGGGTTCGGCTTTCCTTTGATAACCTAAATTACAGAAATGTAACCAGATCCCTAAATGGATCAACCTATGAGTATTTATTATTGCCTGGTGTGTCAGCAGATACAGTTACAGACCTTGCCGCCTCCGGGACGTACGAGACGATCAGACAAGGTGATGGCACCCTGGGCTATGATGTAGGCGCCAATGGTCGTAGGAGAACTACGCTTGAATTATATTTAAATTATGACAGGCAATTTGGCAAACACGGTGTTCATGGCGTTTTAGTTTATAATCAATCCAGCTATTTTGCAGATGTAAGCGGTGGACAAGGCAATGCAGTGGCCGGCCTCCCATATAAATACGACGGTTTGGTTGGAAGAGTGTCTTATAATTACGACGACCGGTATTTACTGGAACTCAATGCAGGCTATAACGGAAGTGAAAATTTTGCGGCCGGGCATAGACTTGGCTTCTTTCCTGCAGTTTCCGCTGGTTGGGAAATCAGCAAAGAGAAATTCATGGCAGATAATCCAGCCTGGCAGTTTGTTGATCATTTAAAGATAAGAGGATCTTATGGAATTGTAGGGAATGACCGGATTGGTGGAGACCGTTTTCTTTATATGTCTACCTGGACCATATCAGACGATGGATATGTTTTTGGCCAAAACAGAGATGGCAATAGTTACAGCGGTGCGCATGAAGTCCAGACCGGTAACCCAGATATTACCTGGGAGAAGTCCAAAAATGCCAATGTCGGGTTAGATATTGGCCTATGGAAAAATGAACTCTCCATTACTGCCGATTATTTTTGGAACCATCGAAATAATATATTGCTGACCTCTCTTTTGGTTCCAGCCACTTTGGGTTTAATCGATATACCACCAACCAATGGAGGGATTATCAATAATCATGGGTTTGAAGTTTCTTTGGAACATCGAAAAGACTTTGGTAACCAAGGTTATTTTGTTCGTTTTAATGCCTCATATGCCCAAAACAAAATTATCTATTATGCTGAACCGGATTTTACCGGAAGGGAATGGCAGGCCGTAACAGGTACACAGATAATGCAGCACAATGGATACACAGCTTTAGGCTTTTTTAAGAGTGCAGAAGATATTGCAAATAGTCCAGACCAGTCATTTTTTGGACAAGTTCAACCTGGCGATATCAAATATAAAGATTTAAACGGGGATAACATTATCAACAGCCTGGACAAGGGGTTTATTCCAGGTAGCCCTACGCCCACAACAACCTTGGGATTAAGCCTGGGTTATCACTATAAAAACTTGGATGCAAGTATATTCTTTCAATCAGGATTAGGGGGTTCAATAATGACAATAGGAAGTGGTATTTTCCCCTTTGATCGATTTGCCGGGGTGCTCGCCGACGTAAAAGACAATCATTGGGTTGCTTCCAACCCCGACGGGCATTATGATTATCCAAGAATGTCTTCACAGGTAAATACGAATAATCAGGAACCCTCCACCTTTTGGGTACGTTCTGGCAATTATCTCAGACTTAAAACCTTTGAGTTGGGCTATAGCTTCCCTAAAAGCTGGTTAAAAACAATTGGCATTGATAATGCCCGGATTTTTGTAAACGGTATAAATCTGTTCACCTGGGATAAACTAAAGATTTTTGACCCTGAGATTGCTGATGGCGGTACCGGAACCTACCCACAGCAAAAAGTAATTAATGCGGGTTTAAATTTTAGTTTTTAAGACATTATATTTTTTAGAAAAAAGCATAAACTTTTTCAATTATGAATCGATATAAATCACTATTTATTATTCTATTTCTTGTGGGCGGACTATTCATGAGTGGTTGTGAAAAGTATCTGGATGTTGTGCCTGCGGAAACAATTTCCAGCAAAGATGTACTGGATAATATTGTCAATGCTGAAAAAATATGGGCCAGATTGTACAATCAAACTATTCAGGATTTTGGTTTAGTTGAAACAGGAGGATATAATGGCGTTTTACTGGATGCCTGTACAGATGAGTGCATGAATCACTGGGAAAGTCCTGCAGAATTAGCGTTTAATTCAGGATCCTGGAATGGCGTGTCCAATCCGCTAGACAATTGGAGTTCATCTTATCAGGTTATTCGAATAGCCAATATTTTTTTGGAAAATATTGATAACTCCAAGATTCCTGCAGATAAACTGTCCTATTACAAACCTAGAATACCTGGTTACAAGGCAGATGCCCGCTTTTTGAGAGCCATGCGTTATTTTGAACTTTTCAGAAGATATGGCGCAGTTCCAATAATTACCAGATCTTATAATGTCAATGAAGCAGGCGAAGTCTCTTCATTATTAAGAAGCCCGGTTGATTCGGTGGTGGCATTTATTACCGCAGAATGCGATGCGGCCGCCGCAGATTTACCTTTGGATTTTAATAATAACCCAAGTGAAATTGGCCGAATAACAAAAGGAGCAGCTCTAGCTTTAAAAGCAAGAACCTTATTGTATGCAGCGAGTCCTCTATTTAATGGAAATACCATGTATGCGGATGTGAAAAACCCAGATGGTACACAATTATTCCCACAAACTTATGACAAACAGAAATGGAAAAAAGCAGCCGATGCAGCAAAAGCAGTAATGGACTTGGGTATATATGCATTATATAATCCAGACCCTTCAAATCCTGTGGATAATTATGCACAATTATTTTATACCAGAGAATATAAAGAAACTATTTTGCCTCTCATGTTTGGTGCGACAAGGAATTTGGAAGCGAATTATTTGCCCAACGGAAAGGATGCCACGGGACAAAGTGGTAATGGAAAGTTGAGCGTCTTTCAGACGATGGTGGATAGCTACGAAATGGATAATGGCCTGCCTATTTCGGATCCTAATTCTGGATATGATTCCACTGGGTTTTGGGATGGTCAAATCTGGGATGGAAAAGCATATAGAGAGGTAAAAGATGTCTCTAATATGTATAAAAATAGGGATCCAAGATTTTATGCAACGATCTTCTTTCAAAATGAGTATTGGGATTCTACCAACCATATCCGAAAACTTAAATTTGCCTATTACGGCGGCAATAATGGAGCAAGCGATGGTTGGCCAAAAAGTGGAACCAATTGCGTAACAGGATATAACTGGCGTAAATGGAGTGATCCAAGAGTAGATGTAAAACACAACACAGGTAACGCTAATAGAAACTATCCTGTTTTCAGGTATGCTGAGATTTTACTTGACTATGCAGAGGCCATGAATGAATATCTGGATGCACCTTCACAAGATGTTTATGATGCCATAAATAAAATTAGAGACAGGGTATCCATGCCTGAATTGCCTATAACGTCAGAGGATCATACCAAAGAAGGCTTGAGAGCCAGGATTCATAATGAATGGCGCGTCGAATTTGCTTTTGAAAACCACCGGTTTTGGGATGTAAGAAGGTGGCTGATTGGGACACAAGTCGATAACGGACCGATGTATGGCCTAAATGCAAGGCCGAGTCAACAGGAACTGGAAGCGACAGGATTAGATCCCAAAAGTGAACAGGCCGGTGTCGATGTTTTTTATAAAAAGGTAGTCGTTCAAACCAGAACCTTTACAAAAAAGCATTATTTATTTCCAATCCCCCAACTTGAAATTGATAAAAATCCAAATCTGATTCAAAATTTTGGATGGTAATAGCAAACCATAGAAAAGGAGATGAAAAAAAGTAGTCTCCTTTTCTTAACTTTTGCGTGGGAACTTTAAAGGGTAATTACCATATATAAGGTAAAAATGGATGATAATGAATGATGATGATGAGCGCAATTTGTTTTGCTTTTAAGGGATGACCTTACGCAGCATTATCCACCTATAATCATCTATAAAATGCGGCGGGTAATAATTAAACGTTTGACAGAAGAGGGCCTGATGTTAGATTGGGCAATTGAGCTAAAGGAGGTTATTGATAATAAAATGGTAAGTGACCTTGACAACGCAAATGTTCTTTTTTTTGAATAAGGTAGAATGAATTTACTAACCAATGTAAATGATAGTAATAAATATAATGTGAATTTTTAATGGATGCAAATATTGATGCATGTCAACTCGCGCAATTAAAGGCGCGTTTTGACCAGATTACCGGGCAAAAAAGTTGCTTTGAGGAGGAAAGGGGGATTTTGAAGGAACAGGAGTATTTACTTGATCTGGTGATCGATGCTTTTTTTGCATGCCATCCAAACATATCCACAACACTTTCAATTTGCTATGGGACAAGTAAATTTATTTATCGGCTTGTGGCGAGCAAACTCGATCTTCAAATTTCGTTAATAGATATCCGAGGCATCCTATTAGAAACACTAAATAACCAGGTTGAATTAATAAACACTGGCAATCCAGTAAATCATCCTTCGGACCTTATAAACGCCATTGCCAAACGAAGGCCCGTCGAAGCAATTATTTTGGAATCGACGATGAATTATTTACCTGATTCGAAAGAACGAAAATTAATTTTAAGAAAACTCTATACTTCAATAATTCCCGGGGGGAGCCTGTGGATTACCAATGTCCTTTCCATAAATGGGGCGCAATGTCAACCGCAAAATGCAAGAGCCCTGTATCTGAATCATATCAGTCATTTACGTGTGGAACGCCATAAAGCAGGCGTAAATGAATGGCCATATACTGAATTGAACACCAATTTGTTTCAGCTTTTCTCAGATATTAAAGAGGCAGGGTTTCAAAGAATTGAACTGCTCTATAAACGCTTAGAGGCTATTGCCATTGTAGCGTTCAAATGAGTTGACTATTTAGTTGCTTTACCCAAATTGCTATCAAAAATAAGAGGTTACAAGCTTATACTCCTGCTACCTAGCTCAATTGAGCAAAATTTTTCAGTTTGCCCAAAATCCTACTATGTAATTTGATATGCCTGTATGAAATTTTGAGAAGATAATACGCTACCCCTATTGCTAAAATTCAATAAGTTTGAAAATCCCTATAGTCGACAAAGGCTTTTAGATACTGCTGTGCTTAAATGGGAGCAAGTCAAGGGCTTATAAATTAAAATTATGCATTATCAGGATAGTAGTGAGCAGTCAAAATTTCAGGTGGTATCAAGGCCTAGTCAAAAGGATATTATATCTTCAAAATCAATAGCTTGGTTAAAGTTAAGGAATTTCATTTTAACCTTCAGTAGCAGGCTTGCATATAAACAAGCTCATTTTGCAAATTTTCTGTTGATTTTACTTATCACAGGAGCCACAAAAACACTAAATGCACAACAAAAAAGCGCTCTAAAAACACCCACAAAACCCAATATACTAATCTTTATAGCCGATGACCTGAATATGCAGGACGTTGGCGCCTATGGTAATACAGACGTCCATACGCCCAATATGGACAGGCTGGCCAAAGAGGGCATGATGTTCATGAATGCCTACGCAGCGTCTTCCATGTGTACGCCCAGCAGAAGTGCCCTTTTTACCGGCATGTACCCCCACCATAACGGTGCCCAGATGAACCACTTTACCGTAAAACCCGGCATAAACAACATAGCGCAGTTTATGAAAGCCCAAGGGTACCGCGTGGTTATCTCCGGCAAAACCGATGTCTTCCCCTTAGATAATTTCCCATTTGAAGTCATCGGAAAAGAGTTTGGCAAATATGAACCCATAACAAACAGAGTGGACCGCAAAAATGAGTCGGTTCATATGATAGAAAACCATTTTAAGCAGCGTCCAGAACAACCATTATGTCTGATTGTCGCCCCCTGGCTACCACATGTACCCTGGTTTCCCCACAAAGACTTTGATCCGAACAAAATAAAAATTCCCGCGTATTTAGCCGATACCAAAGAAACCAGAAGTGCCCTGGCTTCTTATTACCAGAGTATCCAGGCAGCCGACCAGATGCTGGGCCGGGTATTAAATGCCCTGGATCAGGCAGGCCAGACCAATAATACCGCTACTTTTTTTACATCCGATCAAGGTGCGCAGTTTCCATCGGCTAAATGGAGCGTTTTTGATAAGGGCCTCCATGTACCGCTGATTATCAGATGGCCCGGCCATATTGAAAAAGAAAGCCAAACAGATGCCTTGGTATCGCTGGTAGATATTACCCCCACACTTATCGACCTGGCAGGTGGCAAACAGATCGACACACTAGACGGACGCTCCTTTAAAGACGTTTTAATAAATCACAAAACGAAAATACACGACTATATTTTTGCAGAGTCCTCCATGGAACCCCATTATTGGTACAATTATACCCCAGGAAGAACTGTTATAACCCAAGACGGCTGGCAGTATATAAAAAACTACCATCCAGGTAAGCGCTTTATCACCCATATTGATAAGGTAGAACGCAATGAGTTTTACTTTGATAGCTGGGTAGCCGCTGCTGCATCTGACCCTCAAACCCGGTTTTTACTTAACCGGTATAGTTATCATCCACCAGAAGGACTTTATAACCTAAACAAGGACAAGGAGGAATTTACCAACCTGGCCATGGACGCCACTTATAAAAAAGAATTATTAAGAGGACGTACGCTACTAAAAAAAGAGTTAGACCGCCAAGGTGAAACGGACGCGATGATCCTCAAAGGAACCCTGCCAACATTTTTTGATCATCGTTATACCATTGCGCAGGGCTGTAGTGCCTCCGACCTCTCCTTTAATAAAAAACTATGGAACCCGCATACACTATATATTACGGCTTATATAAGTGATTTAAATGAGGGTGGGGTGGTAGCTGACTATTTTGGTCACTTCAAACTCTTTGCCTATGAGGGAAAAGTTGGCATACAACTGCCTGGAGGTAAAGTCTATCAGAGCGACAGTATTTCCAGCTTGTCAGGGCATCTGCTGTTAAAACTAACGGAAGCAGGCCAGTTGGAGATCCAGTTTGAACAAAAGCCAGTTGTAACCGCAGCACTTAAGCGCGATCTAACAAAGATCAAAGGCGGCTATGTCACCTGTGGCAAAATTCAAGGACGCAGTCTTAATGGAAGGCTTAGAACCTATCAAGGCAGGATCTATGATCTTTACTTTACCATGGATGCGCTATCTACAGCGCCTTAAGAAAGAAAAAACGAGTAAAAACGAGAAAAAAAACTTTAAAAATCAATTAAGTCACAACAGTCATATCAGTCACAATAATTACAGCATTAAAAGTACAATAGCATAAATATGAATAACAGGTGTATAGATAGAATGAAAATGGATGTAGCATTAGAAGTGAAAGCAGAAAGGGAAATGGAACTGGAGGATTATCTTAAATTGGGCCAAATGGCTACAGGGGCTAGAATAGCGTCAGAAGGCAAATCAGGTCCTGTTAATGTATCTAACGTATTAGGCAAAGGTGGCAGCATGCAACGAAAGGCAAAAGCGATGCTTTTGGCTGCTTTGCTTATTTGCGCAGGTACGCAAATAAGTCATGCACAGGTAAGCTTGTCAAATACTACGCCAGCCGGCCAGCAGCATAGCAGTCAACCAGCCGAAACTTTTGATCTGACCCGGGCCCAGTTGCTGGAAGATAGCCAGGACCAGGCTGCGGTCAGTACCTATACCCGTCTATTTGCCGAGGATATTGAACGTGTAACAGGCAAAATAGCAAAAATCAATCACGAGCTACCCCTTGCCCCAAATGTGGTCATTGCAGGTACGCTTGAGGGCAATCGTTGGATCAAAAGGCTGGAAAAAGCAGGGAAAATAAACACAGATTCCTTAGAAGGACAGTGGGAGCGTTATGGTATTTTTATCGTAAATAACCCCTTTGAGCATATCAAACAAGCACTGGTCGTTGTAGGTAGCGACCGCCGGGCGGTCGCCTATGGCCTGTTTTCTATTTCAAAGGCGATTGGCGTTTCTCCCTGGTATTTTTGGGCAGATGTTCCTGTAACAAAACGCGCTAATATTAGTTTGGCCGTTAAGGATTATATTTCCCCTAAGCCATCGGTAAAATATAGAGGCGTCTTTATCAATGATGAAGACTGGGGACTGCGTCCATGGGCTAAAAACACCTATGATCCAAAGCAAAACATTGGTCCAAAGACTTATAAGGCTGTTTTTGAGCTATTATTAAGACTTAATGCCAATTATCTGTGTCCAGCCATGCATCCGGGCTCCAGCGCATTTAATAAGTACCCTGAAAACAAAGTCATTGCTGACAGCTTTGGTATTGTGATGGGATCCACCCATCCTGAACCGCTACTTTTCAATAATGCCTCTGAGTGGGATACAAAGACCATGGGAAAGTGGGATTATAAGACCAATCGGGAAGGTATATTAAAAGTGCTGGACAAAAGGGTCAGCGAAAATGCCCCATATGAGAATGTCTGGACTCTCGCCTTAAGAGGGTTGCATGATAAGGAAATGCAGGGCGATTACCCGATGTCAGAAAGAGTTAAATTAGTAGACGAAGCCATGCAGGACCAGCGCAACCTACTAAAAAAACATATAGATACCCCCATGGCAGATATTCCACAGATCTTTGTACCCTATAAAGAAGTACTGTCTATCTATAATGCAGGGCTAAAAATACCAGACGAAGTAACCATTGTATGGCCAGACGATAATTTTGGCTATATGAAACAACTCTCTAATGAGACGGAGCGGAAACGCTCCGGTGGCTCCGGGGTATATTACCACGCCTCTTACCTTGGCATGCCCCATGATTATCTGTGGATCGCATCAACACCCCCTAATTTAATGTACGAAGAGCTCCATAAGGCTTATCTGACAGGAGCCGACAGATATTGGCTACTAAATGCCGGTGATATCAAATCCTGTGAAGCGCCAGTGACTCAATTTTTAAGTATGGCCTATCAGCTGGACAGCTTTAGCTTTAAAAATGCCCCATCTTTTCAGGCAAAATGGCTCTCAGAAATTTACGGCGAAAAATACTTTAAACAGTTGGATCATATTACCAAAGAATATATCAGGCTGGCATTTTCCAAAAAGCCAGAGGCCATGGCCTGGGGCTTTGAGTGGAATTCTAATAAACATACAAGAGAAATTCCGACAGAAACGGAGTATTCCTTTGCCAGTTATAATGAAGCAGAAAACAGGATCCAGGACTACCTGAAAATTCAGCGGCGAGCTACGGATATTTATAACCAGCTTCCTGCCGCTTATAAGCCTTCTTTTTATGAGCTGGTACTTTATCCTGTAACAGGCGCCAGCCTGATGAATAGAATGTGGCTCACAGCGCAAAGGCAAAAACATTATTATTATGAAGGGAACAGTGCGGCTAATGAGTTAAAAAAACAGGTAGATATTATCTATGACAGCTTAAAATTGGTGACAGCTGGCTATAACCAATTACTAAATGGTAAATGGAATCATGTAATTTCTCTGGTCAATGGCGTAACGGCCTCATATTTTGAAAAGCCCAAACTCAAAACGCTGTCCCTGCCAACCACTGGACAACTGAAAATAAAAGCCCAAGGGGCAGGAGCTACTGGTGTTGACGGATATAATAATATCCTGCCGACCTTTGATAAGCTCGCTAAAAAATCCCATTATTTTGTACTCTACAATACCGGAATGACCCCTTTAACCTGGTCTGCCAAGGCCAGTGCGCCGTGGATTAAGCTAAGTAGTCATGCAGGTAAAGTTACAAATCAACAAAAAATAGACGTTCAGGTAGACTGGGATCAGTTTAAAGCAAAAGGTAGACAGACTGCAATGATTGATCTAATCACAAAAAGCGGTCATCAACAAATTATGGTGGCCGCAAACGCGCCAGCCGTAAGTCTGGATAGCTTAAAGGGATTATATGTAGAACAAAATGGAGTTGTGTCCATTCCGGCAGCCGGTTTTACCCGTAAAGTAGAAACCCGCGGTGTAAAAATGCAGCTGATTAATGATTTAGGCTATGCAGACACATCTGTAATGATGGGAAGTCCTATTTTGCCAGTCATTAACCCAAAATATACCAATGCGCCCAATTTACAGTATGACTTTTATACCTTTCATAGAGGCATGGTAAAAGTCTATACCTATGTGCTACCTACCTTTCCATTAAGTTCAAACAGAGATTTTGGATTTCATGAGATTTCCACGGTCCAGACAGCCTATGGTGTTACAATAGATGATGGTGCAGTGGACTATCCTTCTTCCTCCGCCCCTGAATATTCACAAACTTGGGCCACTCATGTTCAGCGAAATGCAGCTGTCAATGTCTCTACCTTGTATATCGATAAGCCAGGGAAACATACCTTGAAGATTATTACAGGTGATCCCGGTATTGTTGTGCAAAAAATTGTAATTGACCTTGGCGGTTTAAAACCTTCTTATTTAGGACCACAAACAACCAAGGTTCAATGAAGAAGAAATCAATAATAATAATTGGCATTGAGCCACTTGTAAAATCATGAGATGATTGATTAGATATGGCTGATTTTTATTTAAAATCCATGCTTATAGGTATCCCAAAGAAGTCCTTCGTATGTTTTTTTTGCGGGCTTTTTCTTTGCGCGCTGCAGCCCCAAAAAACTTATGCACAGAACGGGTATACGCATGCACATAGGATGGGTGGCGATATCGATTATGACGGCGATACTGATCAATTAAAAACGCTAAATTATGCGGCGATCGGTGGTACCCATGATCTCCAGCTTTCCAGTTGGGGGCCTTATTCAAAAAAGTATGCCGGCATTTCTCATATTGCAGATATCAGATCAGGCCTCAGGTTTGACCTATCAGTTGTTATTAGCCAAAATGAACATAAATGCATTATCCCCAATGTACGTTTTGAGTCAGGTTATCACCCCTGGCAAGCCTCAAATGACCTGACTCGTTACAGTTACCGCTATGAATTGGAATGGAAAGATCAGCTATACGCAGATGTGCATTACCAAATCATTGACAGCTTAACAGCAGCTGTAGCGATTAAGTATGTAAATAACACGGATCAATTTCAGCAGTTAGATGCAGATCTGATGGCGTCCGTCAGTTATCCTGAAAACTATTCCAGTATAAAATTGCCTGTTTCTCCAAATATGACCTGGAAAAATGCAATTCATTATGAAAGTCTTCAATTTGCCCACCCCAACGCTAAGGACTATTTGCCAGACAATGGATGGTTACAGGCAGAGATTAGAGATAGTCGTTTTATAGATGGTAGGGCAGTGGGTAAAAATTTTGGGAAGGACAGCGGTGATAGGGCCAGCTACCAGCTTAGACTACCAGCTCAGTTCCAAAACGGTAGCCTTGCCATTGCCTATCAGCTAAAAGTTGGCAAAAAGGCCACTTTTAAGCTGTCTGGCTTAGTCAACAAAACAGTCGTGCTTACCGGAACGGGTAAATTAGCCTGGAAGACTGTCCGTATAGACCGCTATTCAAAATCAATGCATCCTAGCCATTTGGAACTGATCGCTTTGGGCGGAGACGGGAACGGAGACGGAAACCCAGTTGATTTGAATGGATTTCTAATTATAAGTGGGCCCAAACCGCAGGTGAAAGCAAATCTAAAAGCGACGCCTGCTACAACTGCGACACTGGCTACATCAGAAAATTCCTTCGCATCCATCCTAGACACCTTAGTGAAAACTCAGCCGCAGCACTTGATCCCCAAAAAAGTCCTGGACCGGCCTAATCAGCAGCTTTTCTTAAAATATCCAGATTTACCGATTGGGTATACAATCAGTTGGCCGAAAGACCAGGAAGATGCTGGTAAAGAGACTGGCAAGGGTAGTGACACTAAAATCAAAACGCGCGTGCGCGTTCGTGAATTTCAAAATGACCAGTTGGATGTGTTTTATAGAGAAAAAATTAACGACCATGTCAGTAGTGTATTTAGAGGGAATCAGAAAGGAGATTATACAGCACTTGGTTTGCCCTCACTGACGCTCGCACCGCATAGCCAAAAATGGGTCTATGCCAGCTTTAGCGTCACCCATAAAAAACAGCCAGCAAAGCCCATTCAATACCACCTGGATAGCCTGTTCACGGCTGCAGATCGCCAGGGGGATAGTAATGCAGCGCTTAGTAAAGACATTTTGCCTGTAGGTAAAAAATATGCTTTAGGGGACAATTATTAAAAGCCACCCTTATGACCAATGTGACTTATCCTATTTATACACAAGACACCTATATCCGGCATTTTACACCAGGTAAATGGTGGAATAGTATCTATACCTGGGATCTTGGCTTTATTGCAGAGGGACTCATTGAAATCAATCCCTCACTGGCAGCCCAGTGCCTGAACGCGTATACGACGGCGCCAGGCAGCTGGTCGCCATTTGTCTTCCACGGCTCACCTGTGCCAACACAGCAGTACGGCTTTTTTGATTTATGGAATAAAACCCAGTCCAAACCGCTTTTGCATTATTTTTATCCGCGCCTTAAACAATATTACCAATTTTTGGCAGGCCATGCCAAAGGATCGACCACGACTAAATTTAAATCAGGCATACTGTCAACCTGGGACTATTTTTACAACTCAGGTGGCTGGGACGATTACCCGGCTCAAGTGGCAGTGCATCGTGGGCACCTTGATAATAAGGTAGCTCCCGCCATTACCACAGCGCAAATGATAAGAGTTGCAAAAATGCTTCGGATGGCGGCTTTACAGCTGGGTAAAAATAAAGACGCTCAGCGCTATAAGTCGGATATAATCACCTGGGGTAATGCCCTGCAAAAATACAGCTGGAATAAAAAAAGCGGTTATTTTAGTTATGTTGAGCATTCGGCTGACGGGCAGTCTAATGAACAGCCTACTAAACCTTTTTTATATCAGGACAGTATTGATTATAATAAGGGACTGGATGGCGCCTATCCGCTACTTGCCGGCATTTGTACCCCAGATCAACAAAAGACGCTGCTTAATAAAATATTTTCCCCCAAACATATGTGGACAAAGGTGGGAATCAGTGTCGTTGATCAGTCTGCTCCTTATTACCAAACTGGCGGTTATTGGAACGGTAAGGTCTGGATGCCGCATCAATGGTTTATGTGGAAGACGATGCTAGACCTGGGCCGGGGAGATCTAGCCTATAAAATTGCTAAAACAGCACTTGATGTTTATCAGCAGGAAGTCCAGGCGTCCTATGATTGTCTGGAATATTTTTCCCCTACAACAGGTAGAGGCGGAGGGTGGCATCAGTTTTCGGGCCTGTCCAGCCCTGTTCTTAACTGGTTCAACGCTTATTACAAAATCGGTACGGTTACAAACGGCTTTGAAATCTGGATACGCCAGCAAAATTTTAATAGCGCATGTGATACTTATAATGCATTACTGAGTTTTGATGATGCCACTGCGCCCCACGGAAGAACCATGTTGATATGTATGACGCCCAATCACCGGTATAAAGCAAGCTTTAATGGACAAACCTTAAGCATTCATAGCCCTTATAGTGGTCTTTTGGCTATTACACTACCTGCCACCAATCAAAAGGGAAGGCTCATCGTTCAGCCAGTAGATTAGTCACGGCAATAAGCCTCAATGAGCAGTCTTTTATAAAATAAACGATTCATAAAAAATAAAATAAAATAATTAAAATAATAAAAAAAGTAAAATAAGATGGTAACATTTAATACAAAGAATGCTCTAAAGAAAAAAAACAATCGGAAGTTGATCTTGATGCTGGTCTTGGTCTTGTCGCAAGTAATCATAATCTGCACAAATACCCAGAGTTTGTATGCCCAGGTACCTACCCAAACAGTGGAAACGACAGATAGCGTATTTGTCAAAAATGCAGGTATTGGTGGTAATAACACGATTGACCTATTAAAAAGAGTTCAAAGGGATTGTATTGATTATAAACCCGATCTGACCATTCTTATGATTGGCACCAATGATATGAATAGCGTTAAATATGTACCTTTAGAAAAGTACAAACAAAACCTCATTCGATTATTGGATACTATTAAAGCCAGTGGTTCTAAAGTGTTATTAATGAATATTTTACCATTTTATACGCCCTATTTATTAACCAGGCACCCAAAAGCGTTTTATGGCGAAGCTGGTCCAGAGGGGCGCCAGGAAGCCGTAAATAAGGCAATATCCCAAATAGCCAAACAAGAAAAGGTACCTTTACTGGATATGCATCATTATTTTGCAAGTGTTGGTAAAATAGGCCTGGATAAATATAGTCTGATCAGTAATGAAAAAAATACCGGCAAAACAGATGGTATTCATCCAACTGTCGATGGTTACCGGTTAATGGCTGCCTTAGTTTATCAACGAATAATCATGGCTAACTTACCCCATAAACGCGTCGTTTGTTTTGGTGATAGCATCACCAAAGGGGATGGATCCATCACGCGCAATAGTTACCCTGCTTTTCTAAAGAAATTATTAGCAGGTAAATAGTAAGATGTTAATTAGTAAAAAGTATGAATCAACCTATATATCCATCTATTCAATTAAAAGCTAATCTTATGATTCGAGCATGGTTAAAATCTTTTTTTGTTTTAGGGTTATTTTTAATAACGGCCTATCCAGGATTTAGTCGAAAAAATGCGCAGCAAAATCAGCAGCACCAGCATCATTCTGACCGCTATGACGTTATCGTATATGGGGGGACGGCGGCTGGCGTGATGGCTGCCATTGCTGCCAGCCGAATGGGGGCAAAGGTTTTACTTTTGAGCCCGGATAAACACCTGGGTGGTGTCACTACCAGTGGGCTCGGATGGACAGATATTGGCAATCCAGTGACCATTGGCGGCCTTGCACGCTCTTTTTATCATCAGATTTGGCTACATTACCAAAAAGACAGTTCCTGGAAGGTTTCTAATCTAACAACCTACCAGAAAAATTGTATGGTTATTACAAAATCAAGGACTCCCTGATGTGGACCTTTGAACCGCATGTGGCAGAAAATATTTTAAATAAAATGCTCGAGCAGTCTGGAATCGATCTCATAACCTCCACTAGGCTGGATCGGTCCAGAAAATTGAACATTAAAAAAAGTAAAGACAAAACCGGCCATATAATTTATGCAATCAGAATGGTGGATGGCAATAGCTATCAAGGGTCAGTATATATTGATGCCAGCTATGAAGGGGATCTAATGGCCATGGCTGGTGTAAGTTTTACGGTCGGTAGAGAGGCCAATAGTAAGTATGGCGAGACGATAAATGGGGTAGAAAAAGCGTTGACGATTAAAAATAACCTGCCCAGAGGAATCGATCCTTATAAAATAAAAGGGGACTCCAATAGTGGCATTTTAGACGGAGTTCTACCATATCTGCATACAGAAGATGGAGAGGGTGACGACAAGCTACAGGCCTATTGCTACAGAATGTGTTTGACAAATGATTCTGCTAATAGGATTATGGTACAAAAGCCAGATGGCTATAAAAAAGCCGATTTTGAACTCGTTACCAGGGCTGCTGCCCTGGGTGAAAAGAGATTTTGGAAACTATCTGCCTTGCCCAATCAAAAAATAGATGCCAATAATGACAGTGGAATATCCATGGATGCCATTGGCTGGAATGCAGGTTATGTAACCGCTACTGACAATCAGCGAGCTGTTATTGCCGCCAGACATAAATATTGGACACTCGGACTGATCTGGACGGTTCAAAATGACCCAGCAATGCCACCTGTCATAAGAAAACGCTTTGGCACTTGGGGATTACCAAAGGATGAATTTACTGATAACGGGCATTTTCCATATGCATTATACGTAAGAGAGGCAAGAAGGATGATTGGGGATTATGTGATCAGTCAGCAAGACGTGTTGAAGGGGGATGCTGAAAATGCGATTGCCATGGGCTCCTACGTAATGGATAGTCATAATACCCAACGCTATATAACAGCGCAAGGAGATGTGCAAAATGAAGGCGATGTGCAAATAGCGGTTAAAAACCCCTATCAAATACCTTACGGCGCCATTATCCCCCAAAAAGCCAGTGCCAGAACTTACTTGTACCCGTATGCCTATCAGCCTCACATATCGCCTACGGTTCCATTAGAATGGAACCCGTCTTTATGTGTGTAGCTGAAGCAGCCGGTACTGCTGCTGCCATTGCCTCAAAAAAGCACCAATCCGTACAGCAGGTTGCTTACCCTGAACTCCGAAGTGCACTGGATAAAGCCGGACAGGTGATGGAGATTAAGCCGGACATAGAAGTGAAGCATCCTTAACGGTTAGTGCAATATTGAAAATAATGATAATAGAAGTGTTTAATTAAAGAATCTAAATAACACGCAGAAAATTAAATCAACACTAGGCTTTTAAATATTAAAAATACAATACAATACAATACAATACAATACAATGAAAAGATTTTGTCCCTACCTAAGCTTCGCCTTAGTCATCATCTTAACCAGCCTTAATGGGCCAAATCTACAGGCACAGCTAAATAGTGGCACCGGTCAAGCCCATCTAAGTAAACCTTCCAGTAATATCTCCATCTTTTTGCGTTCTGCCAGTAAAGCTGAAAAGGGGGCTAGGAAAACTTATAAGTGGTGGATACGTAAAGCAGATAGCGTGACGCCTGATCAGGCTGCCGGTCAAGGAGGCGCTCAAGGTTTAGGTGCAGAATATTCGCAGCCAGGGCGTTTAGCAAAGAAAGACAAAGGCTGGCAACCTGCCATCGTACCTGGAACGGTGCTTGCTTCTCTGGTAGCAAATAAAGTGTATCCAGACCCTTATTTTGGAGATAATAACCGAATCAGCAAAGGCTTGATACCAGATATCGCGAATACTGGACGGGAATTTTACCATTATTGGTACAAAACAACCTTTAAGGTGCCAGAGGTATTTGATGGTAAAAAGTGTGGCTCAAATTTCATGGGATAAATTACCGCGCACAAATCTGGCTGAATGGAAAGCGCCTGGGAAAGATAACCGGCATGTTTAACGCAAAAGCATTTGACGTAACAGATATTGTAGATTTACATGGGGAAAATGCCCTGGCTGTTGATATTGATCCGGTAGATTACCCTGGCTCCAATCTTCCCCCTAAAAAGCCAGTACCTGGTGCAAAAGGTGAAGGCCATAATGGTGGAGACGGAGAAATTGGTAAAAATACCACCATGCTCATGAGTGTAGGTTGGGATTTTACCTTTCCTGACGGCGTCCGCGATAGAAATACAGGCATTTGGCAAGACGTAGAATTATATGCAACTGGACCTGTACAAATCAAAAACCCTTATGTACAGTCCAAACTACCCCTGCCAGACACCACAACTGCCAAGGAGACCATCTCTGCCTTATTAGAAAATAGCACAAATAAAGAACAAAAAGGCGTGCTAGCGGCCGAGGTGAAAGATTTGGGTATTCATATTAAAAAAAGCGTGACTTTATTGCCGCACGAAAAAAGACAAATTATTTTGGACCCCTCGGATTATCCCACTCTAAATGTTCAGCACCCTAAGCTTTGGTGGCCCATCAATAAAGGAGCGCAGCATTTATATAGCCTAACTCTTAGTTTTGTAAGTGCCAATGCGGCTGAAAAAGCTACAACAAAGAAGAAAGTTATTAATAAGGTTATTAGTAAGTGTATCGATCTTAATAAAACAGCCCTAAGTCATCAGATAACCACCCAATTTGGTATCAGAAATATCTCAACAGACCGCAATACACCGGATTCTTCCAGAAGATTTTTAGTTAATGGTGTTCCTGTCTTTATCAGAGGAGCCAATTGGATACCAGAGGCTATGTGTAAGCAAACAGAAGATCGCACCTATCATGAGTTGCGCTATATACACCAGGCAGGCTTTAATCTACTCAGGCTTTGGGGTGGCGGTATTGCAGAATCTGATCAGTTTTATCATTTGTGTGACTCGTTAGGCATCATGGTTTGGAGTGAATTTTGGATCACCGGCAATACCCGGTTTCCTAAAGATACCAGTGTGTATATGCATAATCTTCGCAGTACAATCAAAAGAATTCGCTCTCATGCCTCAGTGGCTTATTATGTCTCAGCAAATGAATCAACCGAGCTGCCTGGTGCAGGTAGGGTGATTTACAGCCTGGACAGCGCGACAAATTATCAAAGACAGTCAGAGTGCTGCGGCGTGCATGACGGTAGCCCCTATACCTATGTCAATCCCATGCAATACTTTGATAATACCGCTTCCAAAAGAGGTAGCCGTGTAGATGGATTTAACCCGGAATATGGTGCTCCTTGTCTACCCATCCTCTCTTCCTTAAAAGAAATGATGCCCGCAAAAGACCTATGGCCGATCAATAAAAAAGTCTGGGATTATATGGATGGCGGTGGATTTCATAAAATGACCACCGATTATGACGCCGCCGTTAAAGCCTTTGGGCAATCTGACAACTTAGCAGATTATGTAAAAAAGGCACAGTTAGTAGGCGCCATGAATTACAGGTCTATTATGGAGGTCTGGGATTATAATAAATTCGGATTTGGGGACCGGTTTGCTTCTGGATTTTTGTTTTGGTATATCAACAGTCCAGAGCCGCAGGTGGCTAGCCGTTTATATGACTGGAGCCTGGAGCCAACCGCAGCACTCTATTATACCAAAAACGGCCTTGAACCGCTACATGTGCAGTTTGACTATTTGAAAAACACGGTTTCTGTTTCAAATGATTATAGAAAAGCTTTTAAAGGGTATGAGGTGATTTGTGATGTATACGATCTGAACACCAAAAAAATCAGCCATCAAAAGCGCAAAGTGGATATACCGGCAGATGGCGTCGTTAATAATCTTTTTAAAGTAGATTTTCCTAAGGATATCACACCCGTTCATTTTATAAAACTTAATTTACTGGACAATACAGGGAAAGTTGTTGCCTCCTCCTTTTATTGGCGTTCCACTGACGCGTATAAAGGTCCATGGACAATTACAGGCCCAGCCACCGGAGGCTTTGAAGCGTTAAATACCTTAAAAAGGTTCAATTGGAAAGCGCAGCACGCATTATCCCAAAAAATGGAAAATCTGTGATCCAGATTAAGCTGAACAACAAGGATAAAGTTAATGGCCTGGCTTTTTTTGTACAATTGCAACTCGAGTATAAAGATGGACATCCCATAAAAGGCGCTTTTTATAGCGATAATTTCGTCAATTTACTGCCAGGAGAAAGCAAAGAAATCGAAATTGAACCAGGCATTAATATGCCAGCCAATTGGAAAAAAGATATAGTTATTCACATTTCTGGTTATAATGTTGAGGATAACAATATAGTCCTGTAATTTCGATGTCAGAGGCTAGATTTTGGGTGAAATAAAAAGGCCGTTGAAAAGGACGGCCTTTTTTGTGGGTATCTCGAAGTAATTTTGGAAATCAAATCAAATCAAATCAAATTAAATTAAATTAAATGTTGCTTTGAATGTCGTTTTACCAATTAATTAAACGACAGGTATATACCAGCCTTTAGGCATAAACCGAACGGTTGCTTCATAAGACCAGTACCCAAGTAGGGATAACCTGTTATTGATTTCTCGGAGACTACAATAATTTGGGTTCCAATCTTCGCCTTTTTCAAGACCAATCCACCTATTATATTTTTTAATTTCCTGTTTGTCCTTATTCTCATATGCGATCAGCATTTCTTCATATCCTCCGTGACCACCTACATTTTCCGGAGGGCAGGCGTTGTTCGCCTCAATGCAAAATGGGGTATAAATAGGTTCCTTTATTATTTTTTCCAATATGATTTCATGCAGCCAACCATCACCAAAATCATAAATATAGCAATAGCTCGCTTTTGCCTTTTTAAATACAGTGTTGATTCGTATAGACCTGGCATCCTGCACCGGCGCTTCATCCTCGATTGTAGGGATGCCGATGAGCGCATCCTCCATCCAATTTTTCTCAAAAAACTGGAAAAGATGTTGGTCATTCCACCCAAATGCTCCTTGTATGGCCATATGGAATTGAAAGAAGTTATAATCCGAGGGTACTTGGATGGTTCGATTAACAACTGGGATTGAATCAACTAAGGTGATTTTGAATTGTAAAGTGTTTACTGCCATAATTAATGGGGTTTTATTTAATTAAGTCCAAATCAGAGTGAAAATAGATTTTATGAAATGTGAAATTAAATTTTAATTTAATATTGCAAAATAAAAATTTTAAAAGACCGAAACTTTTGTTTAGAATATCGACCATTTTTAGACGGGCCTTCGATAGGGTATAAGCGGAGATCAATTGACCATTTTAAATTTAATATTGTAATGTGATGGATTTTGTTAGATCGTAACTCTCTTATTTAAAATGATTTGCGACAAAAAATAGAAAATTTTCCTTTTTGTATACTTGCTGTAGATTAGTGATAAATATATCATCGTAGAACAAAGGTGCTAAAAAAGGATAAGCAATTTATTATTTTATTGTTCTTATTAAATTATGGGGGAAAATTTGAAAAAAACGGAGATGCTGTATTATTGTGGTACAAAAACGAGGTCACTAAGTGTTAATAGCAATCATCCAGATTCGACGAGCGCAACAAGATGCTCGCCCTTACACCAACAAGATCCCCGCTGCCTTTGCCAGACGAAGGGCATGTGTTTAGGATGTATTGCCCGTAATTACCTAAGTGATCGTGAAGGCTGTCTTTTCTTACCACTTAACATTCAAGCCCATGTATAATTTTGAACTGCCCCAGTTACCAGAAAGAACGGTAAAATCAAGAGAAACCGGGATCACAATGGTAATGGATAAAGGGCTAAGTTTACGCCAGGCTGAAGACCTTATCAATAGTAGTGACGATTATATTGACATTGTAAAGTTAGGATTCGGGACATCTTTGGTGACAAAAGATCTGGACAAAAAATTGTCATTATATCACTCAGCAGGCATCAAGACCTATTTTGGAGGCACTTTATTTGAAGCTTTTATTGTTAGAGACATGTTTGACCAGTTTCGTGGTCTGGCCCACAAATATAAAATGCAGTGCGTTGAAGTATCAGATGGATCCATACAGATGGATCACGATCAAAAGTGTCATTACATAGAAGTGCTCAGCAAAGACTTTACCGTACTCTCAGAGGTCGGCTCCAAAGAAGAAGGGATTATGATTCGACCCAACCTGTGGATAACGATGATGCAAAAGGAATTAGAAGCAGGGGCCTGGAAAGTAATTGCAGAGGCCAGAGAAAGTGGTACAGTAGGAATATACCGACCCAATGGGAATACGCATGTTACACTGGTAAATAAAATTCTCAAAAATGTCTCCCATGAGAATATCCTGTGGGAAGCCCCCAATAAATCCCAACAAGCCTGGTTTATCAGTATGCTCGGTGCCAATGTAAATCTGGGTAATATTGCTCCAGACGACGTTATTTCCCTGGAAACACTTAGGCTTGGTCTGAGAGGAGATACTTTCAAGCAATTTATGCCAGAAAATAATCAACAAGTATAAAACAATACTGCAACACCCTTGTATCTGGTCATTTAAATTAGGCGTAAGAAAGAAGGCCCGGCATAAGACCTTAATCGTTTAATAAATAGTGCGTACAAGTTTACGATTAGCAAGCTATTGGAAGTCGTCAATAAGGATAACGAAGACTATTTCTGGTATTGTGCGTAGTCATTTTCTTAGATTTAATCGTTAATGTTCGGGTTATTTTCTTTTTCTGATTGACAGAATATATTGTCAATTAACCTCTTTTTAGCTGCTGAATTATTACCCAAAAGTAACAAATATTCATTCATATAATCTGCAGCCTGTAAATATTGGGTATTCCACAAAATAGCCAGGAGATCCTCCTCATTATTAGCCGCAGTAATCTCTACAAAAGTTTCAACGATAAAAAGGTATTCGAGCCACTGATTTGTATTTGCAAAGTGACTAGCCAGTGCCTGATAATATTGATGATAATAATGTGTATTATAAACTTTTACAGTATCAGGAAGATGCCTTTCGAAAAGAATGGATTTGCTTAAAAACTGATCCACCAGACTAAATTTGTTTTGGTTGCAAATCTCAATAAAATACCTACTTACAGCCCCTTCGCGCTCTGTTGATGAATTGTATAATCTGCAAGCCAACCGAAAAGCCACCTGACTATCCTGGAAGGATTCATAAAAATGATATAGTTGCTCAACGAGGTATGGATTAGCCGGATATTTGTCAATGATCTTTTCCAGTTCTTTACATATTAGCCGCTGGCTGGACTGATTATCTGTTGCATAAAATTGATCCTTGATCCTTGCAAGCGCCATAACCTCATCAGGAGAAGGAAAATAGCATTCTTTAAAATTAGGCGTCACAGAGGTAAGCGCTGGATGTGTTTTCAGATGAGTCAGCTGGGCCATAAATTCAGGATCCGCTTTCAAATCGGGCGCAAGCCCATGTTTTAATAAATACAAAAGCGGTGTAAACAACTTTGTGTCATGCAACATTTTAATACCGATCATGGCAAAATCCTGGTTTAAAAAACGCGCCCAATCTTCCCTGCTCCAATCCTTACAATAAGCAGGCGTATATTCAGGGATTTTATATTCAAGTAATTTATTGATCTTATCCTGCACCCTTTGTTGGGCGCTAATTAAACCAAAAGGATCATCCACCGGCTGGCCACCAAGCCTGAGTGATGCGATATCAGGTTTAAAAGCCTCTTTGCTCATTGCATCTTCATTAATATTTTCTGCTTCCTGCTGTACGTTAGGGGCTGGTTCAGACATTTTAAGAAAGCTCGATGCACTTTCAGAATATCCCATGTCCTCTTTTGACGATGCTGCCTGTTGGTTTTCATCCGCTGCGTCTCCCATAGCAATCGTCGAAAGTTGATCTTCCATATTTTCACTACCGGTTCCCTTCGGCGACGTGCCAATTGTTTCCTCGAGCAGATCAGAAATAATAGCCTCTACCTCGTTTGTGCCATCTTTTTGACCCTTACCCGCTTGGGCTGGACCCATAAGACCGGTTTGTTCAGGTGTGTACACAGCTACCGGTTCTGAAACACCCTTTGAATCATCAATAGCATCATTCTTTGAAGCTTCTTGCGAGGCATTCGGCGCTGAAGCTCCCAGGTTGCAATCACTTTGCTTAATTGCTTGCTTGCCATCATGTTTGTTGTCAATTTCGCCATCTTGTTTGCCATCTTGTTTGTCAGCTTGTTGCTCACTATGCTTACTTTTTTTATTACCATGTTGCTCCTTTGAGGATTCTTTGGACATTTTCTGCACTTGGCCCTGCCCAATCTTACCTTCCATATACTTGTCAACAAACTCGTCGACGACCTCCTGGGGCATGGGGATGTTGGAGAAAACAAGTGCGTTGCCAGATGTATGCACAGAGACCTGGTTTGGATCTAACCCTCCAGGAAATCCTTAGCAGCGCTACCAGACTCAATACTTGCAGAAAGAGACCTGTGTTGGAATGCTGCAATTAAGGCAGCCTTTTTAACCTCATTTTTGCTAAAATGCATAATATGCATTCCAGCTAAAAATTCCTCCGGAAACTTACAGTCAATAGCCTTGTGTCTGGCATATGCATCATAAATCAACCTTTCCAAAGCCATTTTGTCCTCATAGGGTTTTAAGGAAAATTCCTTGAGCATACCATCAAACAAATACCTTTCAAGTGCGAACTCAATCATCGCCACTTCCACAATCCCCTTTTGGAGGTTAATACCACAAAGTAAAAAGCTTCTGCTGCCATCTGCCTCGGGTTCCCCCCTGGAAATACAAACCTGCAATAAATGAGGCAGGTCAGGAAAAATTCCTGTGTAATAAGTACATGGCGGCATGCATTTTACGATGCCGGACTCAAATAGGTCTTCCCTAGTGAGTTTTAGAACAGTGGAAGTCGGTTTGCCCGCTGATCCATAGTTCTGGGTCGATTTTTTGTGTTTATTATTTTTCATGCGACGAAAATAGGGGCAGCGGCTATTTGGGTCCAAATTTTCTGTCGTATTCTGCAAATTGGTTCAATATACATTTATATAGATATAATTGATTTTTACAAATAAACCGCGCCGCTAAGCTAATGAAGGATATATCTCTTCTATTTGCCATAAAACCACTTAATCATAAGGCATAGCATTAAAAAAAAGAAGGTCAGTGCGCAATTAATAACTGGTTTATATACAGAATAATTTGCTCAACAGCTTAAATTAGCAGGTTTTTTGCCTGTTTTTGCCTTGATTTGTTTTATTTTGCCACCATGAATATGCCTATTTTATTCCATAGCGATCTGGATATTAAATCAGTAGAGAAAACATATACAAAAACCCTGGATCAGCTCTCCAGAGGCGATTTTGACAGTGCAGACGTTAAAAAAATGCCCACCAGTGGGTTTTACAGGGCCAGATTAGATATCCGGGACAGATTGCTATTTAAAATAATCAACTTTGAAGGACAAAAGCATATTCTTTTATTAGAAGTCATCAAAGACCATAATTATAAAGCCAGTCGCTTTCTAAGAGGCGGCTTAATCCCAGATGAGGCCAGTCTCCAGTCATTGACAGACCCGGCAAAAGCCGAGCCTGATCAAGAAATCCAGCTAAAATATCTAAACCAAGGGACCAGAAAACTACATCTGCTGAATAAATACCTCTCCTTTGATAATTTCAGGAGTCCGTACTAAAACTACCCGCCCCCCTGATCATCATAGGTGCTGCTGGTAGCGGCAAAACCGCCTTAGTACTGGAAAAACTTAAAAACCTGCCCGGAAGCGTGGCCTACATATCGCAGTCCAAGTTTCTGGTTGAAAATGCCAGCACACTTTATTATGGCAATGGCTATAATAACGATAAACAAGAAGTAGAATTTCTATCCCTGGAAGACTATTTAGGTAGCTGGGAGAAACTAAGAGGCAAGGAAGTAACTTTCAGACAATTTGAACCCTGGTATAATCGCCATATACAGGCCATTAAAATAAATGAACCCTACAGGGTATTTGAAGAGTTTAAAGGTGTTATAACCGGCTCCGCTACAGACAGCCCCTATCTCTCCCAAACCGAATATCTGGCCCTAGGTGTCAAACAATCTGTATTTGGAATAGAGGACAGACGCAAGTTATATCCCTTATTTATAAAATATACCCAGTGGCTCAAAGAAAGTGGACTTTATGACAGCAATATGGTTTGCTTCCACCATCTGGCAAAGATTCAACCAACCTACAATTATATAATGGTAGATGAGGTTCAGGATTTGACCAATATGCAGTTAAACTGCATATTAAAATCGCTGGCCACCCCCGGTAATTTTATTCTGACCGGTGACAGCAATCAGATTGTTCATCCCAATTTATTTTCCTGGGCCAAAGTCAAATCCTATTTTCACCAGACGGTAGATGTCACAAAACAACTCCAGATACTGCAGACTAACTACCGCAACAGCGCTCAGGTGGTCACCCTAAGCAATTACCTGTTAAAAATCCGAAACGCACGTTTTGGCTCCATCGACAAAGAAAGCAATTACCTGGTAAATACGATAAGTCAGGAAAAAGGGGAAGTCCTGTTATATCCAGATGACGAAAAAACAAAAAAAGAACTAAATAGACGCACGCAAAGCAGCACCCGTTTTGCCGTTATTGTAACAGATAATAAGTATAAAGAGGCCGCCAGAGCTTATTTCAAGACACCCTTGGTGTTTAGTGTCCAGGAAGCCAAAGGCCTGGAATACGAGAACGTCATCTTAATGAATTTGGTTTCAAATAACGACAAGCAGTTCAAAGAGATCATACAAGGCGTTAGCCCTGAAGATCTGACCGGAAATGAGCTCCATTATAGCCGCGGCGCCAATAAAGCAGACAAAGAAGGAGAAATCTACAAGTTCTATATCAACTCATTTTATGTCGCTATCACCCGCGCCATTAAAAATATCTATTTATTTGAAGCCAGGCTGGATCATCCCATTTTGACCCTAATGCAGCTCAGAGAAACCAAAAGCGGCCTGCAGGTAAAAGAAGAAAAGTCCTCCATGGACGAATGGCTGGAAGAAGCCAGAAGACTCGAAGATCAAGGTAAACTAGAACAGGCGGAGCAAATCAGAGCCAAATATCTGGGCTATGAATATCTCGATCAACAGCAACTGGAAGAAATTTGCCAACTGGCCCTGGATCCAACCAAAACAGAGCAAGAAGTCAAAAAAGAGCGCAAACAGCTTTTCCAGTATGCGAGCAATCATCAGCGGTTCGATTGGATAGAAGCCCTGGCCAACTTACACTTCCCCAGAGCCATTGCCTTTATGAAAGAGCTTAGACTCGTCAGAAAGGAATTTGCCAAAAACGTCCGCACCGGCCGCACCCAGACCGCGTTTAGCGTCATCAATAAATACGGCACCAATTTTAAAACAGATGAAGGACAAACCGGCCTAATGCTCGCTTTATACCATGGACAAGTAGATTTTGCCAGAGCCATGCTTAAAAGAAAAGCCTCCTTGACAGCAATAGACGAGAATGGCTTATTGCCCCTGGATCACCTTTTGTCCGGCTATTTCCAGTACCTACAACAAAAAAATCCACAGCTGGCAACAACAGACACCTTGGAACAGCTATTTCAAGACGTAAAACCTGTAGGGATTACCGTAGATACAGGCGATCGAAAGTTGTATATTGCTGGCCAGTCTATGATCTTTTTTTTAATGTCCGTGATGCGGGCAGTACAAAAGAAACAACCCACTTACAGCGTAAAATGGGTGGATCATCAGGCAAAAGAACAAAATCAGCCATTGCCCGGTTTCTCAATGAATGATTTTATGGAAATAACCTCGGCATTTCCGGGTGAAATTCTGCCTAAATACCGGAAAAAACGAACCTATATCAATGCCATCCTTTCAAATAATGAATATCACCGCAGAGACAAACCCTATTGCAAGGCCGTATTTCTAAGAGTTGGCAAAGGCATATATGCCCTTAATCCAGATGTACATATTTAGAAAAATAGCCTAAAAATATAATTGGAAGACTAGCTTAAGCAAAGGAAACTTAAAGGTTACAGCAGAAAGTAATGTGCAATGCAACAAGAACAAAAATAATAATATTAGTCGTACCTGATAAAAGCGAGAACCGCAAGAAGAATCAGCTAATATAACGAAGTATCCATATAAAATCAGCCCCAGACGGGCTGAAGGGACGTCAGTAATGAAATTGTAAGCAATTTTCAAAAGGGTTTTGCATATCTGGAATAATTTAAAAGGGTAATTTAATTGTTTATTGAATCAGCGGCATTTAATATATTATTAATGATAATGTTTAAGTTCATAGGTATTTGTGCGCCCTCAATAACACCTACATCATCACCCGAATAATCCTCATCACCCGCATAATCCTCAATATCTGCATAATCCTCAATATCTGCATAATCCTCAAACTCATCCTCAACCTCATTATCATCGTCTTCTTCTTCCAGGGCATTCCTTACCTGAACGCACATAAACACCGCAGCCGCAGCATAAAGATCCTTCCATAATTTTGATAATGCGAAGTCATTTCTGGTGGAATCAAGGTTTATAAAAATATCCATCAGTCTTGTAAATTCGGACCAATGCCCAATGCGAACATAATAAGTTGCCAGCGTATGGTAGTAATGATGATAATTATACAAATTGTATGACTTTATGCCTTCAGGCAGATGCTTTTCCAATAAAACAGATTTTTTTAAAAACTGCTCCAGTAGCTGCTTTTTATTGTTTTTGCAGATTTCCATAAAATATTTAACAACGGACTGCTCTCTGTCTTTAGAAGAATTGTACATCCTGCAGGCCTGCCTGTATGCCATTTGACCATCTTCTAAATCCCAATAAAAATCATGCAAAAGCGTCATTATATAAGGGTTTTCTGGATATTGTTCATTCACTTCTTCCAATTTCTTACAAAGCTTACGTCGTTTTTTAATGTCCTTGGAACCTCTATAATCTTGTTGAATTTTCGACATAGATAACACCTCTTGTATGGAAGGCTTATATCCCAGATCAAAATTAGGCTCATGTCCCGTTTCTGCAGGGTGGGTGCCTAGAAAATCGAGCTCTTCTAAAACCAAAGAATCAGCGGCTAATTCAGGGAGGAGGCCATGGAAAAACATATAAAGCAAAGGTGTAAACAGTCGAGCGTTATGCAAATCTGGCAGCTTTTCCAGACAAACCAGCTCTTCCACAAAATTATCCCAATCGGTTCTACTCCAATCCTTACAATAACTAGGGTCGTAATCTGGATAATCCGTAGGAATCAGCTCTTTTATTTGATCATCAAACTCTTTTTTCTTGTAATTAAATAATCATCAATTGGGTCGGTATTAACCCCAGTAGAAGAACCGTGCGAGCCATCCTGCATTCGGGGCTGACCTTTAGGATCATCCAATTCGTTTGTGGTTATTAATATAGCGTCTGCACTACTCAAACCATCCATGGGCTGAGCTGATGCGTCATTGCCAGAAGATTGTTGACCCTGATCACCAATAAGCGCATCAATAACCCCCTGAGGCAAACTGTGATTGTCAAAAATAAGATCCTGACTGGTCGGATGATAAGGTTCGTTGTTTTTGTTATTTTTAAAATAGTCACACAGCATCTGTAATACTTCATCTTCCTTGAGTTTCTTATAGCTGTTTCTACAATCGCGATATTAGCCTGTACCTCCTGGAATGTCGCCAGCCTCTTTGCTTTTTGAATTTTATTTTGTTTATGACTAAGCATTCCTAAAGCCATCGGAAGCTGCTTGGGTAATGGAAGCATCCAGAATGCTTGGCAGGCTCTGGTATCATAAATCAGCCTTTCAAGCGCCATTACATCATTAAATGGGTGTAACTTAAAATACTGAAGTAGATCATCAAAACGCTGCCTGTCAATGCTAATTTCCGTTTTGAAATTTTCAATAATACCCATTCTATCCTGCATTCCTAAATACAAATAGGTCATCGTTCCATCTGGGTGCTCTCTGGCAATACAGACTTGTTTAAGTTCCGGGAATGGTTCAGCGCAATCATTGTAATAACAATGCAGTTCCAATTGCCTTAGCCTGGAGGCGACATACGGGTTTTCTTTGCCCCGATTTTTCATCTTTACCTGTGCGTTTTTTGACACATGGCGATGCTTTGCTGTGTTTTTGTGTTTATTATTTTTCATTGGACGAAAATAAGGGGAGGAGGTGTTAGGAGGCAAATTTTCCGTATAATCCCCAGCTACGCATAAATGGCAAGAAGGTAGCTGTTGCTAATTTAAAGAAAGATTACTTCAATTTGAATGGAAGATTTAGATCTGCTAAATATGTGTATTTTATTGAAAATGTGTTGGTTGTGAACTTAGTAAAGTAAGGTGTTTTTGTTTTACGCTTAGGGTTTACCCAATTTTGGTTTACCTGAAAGCAGCTGCTTAACATTCACTGCTTTAAAAAAATGCATCCGCCCTTAGAATGCAAGACCGATTCTTTGAAAGGGGCGGTTTGTTCGGGACCTTATGTGATTTTTGCCAATTTGATCGTGGGAGATAAAAATGATACCCAAATCGCGCGCGAGTCCAATAATGGGCCGAGGTTGAGTAAAGTGATAAAGTTGCCTTTAAATATAAATAAACAAGATAAAAGGGTCGGGTAAAGCGTTATATAACAAAATATAATTATATTGAGGCGTCAATCCTTAAAATGGAACCTATAGGCTGATTACGTAGCTTAAATATTTGCATCAATATCCAGCAATAACACAAAAAAGGGTCGTAAAATGAATAAGGATTGAAAACAAAGGAGTAGTAACCAGTAACCAGATTCTAAATTCTTGGGAATTAAATAGGATAAATGCAAAAATTAAAAAGTATCTATATTATGTCGCTTACCAATAAAATAAAAGCCGTAAAATACTATCCATTGAACAAAATGCAAAGATTGCAGATGCGAATGGGCATATTACACCATCATTGGCCCAAGATCTCCTCATCTTTATTTTTAAAAACAGCAAGTCTATCCCTTTTCCTTATTTTGTTGATACAGACTACCCGGGCGCAAATAAAGCCTATTGCCCTGCAATCCTTTAACAGCGGCTGGCAGTATACGACCATGCGTTTTCAGGACAAAAAAGACGCACAGGCAGCAAAACCGCGTGGACTCGGTAGTAAGTGGGATGATCAGTTCAATATACAATCAGTAGATATTAAATATAAGGATACATCAAAATCCGCCACCATTAAAAACAAAGAGCAGTTGTCAGTCATTAAAACGCAACTAGAGCATGCTGATTGGCACCCCGTCACCTTACCACACTCCGCTTTTATAGAACCCGTACCTATAGAAAAGCCAATAGAAGGCTACGCTTTTTATAAAAAGACCTTTAAAGTGCCCAGCAACCTCAAAGGCAAACTGATTCAGCTCCAATTTGATGGTGCCATGCAGATCGCAGAAATCTGGGTAAATGGACAGTTTGTAAAAAGACACTTAGGAGGTTACTTGCCCTTTAGCGTAAATCTGACTGATATACTCAACTTTGGCAAAGAAAATACCATTTTTGTCAAATTGGATAACCGGGCAAATCCCATTCTGCCACCAGGAAAACCAGTGGAGAAACTGGATTTTATCTACTATTCCGGTATTTACAGAGATACCTGGCTAAAAATCACCGATCCTTTGCATATCACAAGTGCGAACGAAATACAAAAACCTGGAGGTGGTGGCGTATTTGCACATTATTTAGGCCTGGCACCACGCGGACATGGCGGCATTTTAAAAATCACGACCCATATTAAAAATCAGGATAACAAAACAAGGACTTTTCGCCTGGAGCAAAGCTTGTCCCGACCAAGATTAAACGGGCAGACCTTTGCCAGATCCTATCTTAGGGCAAACCCCACTACGCCTCCATGTAGCCTGCTACCTGGTCAGGATACTACTATAATACAAACCTTGCTAGTAACCAACCCCAGGCAATGGAGCCCGGATAAGCCCTATTTGTATACATTGACCTCCACTGTAAAGGAAAATGGTAAGCTGATCAGTGGACAAAATACAAATATAGGACTTAGAACACTGCGCATTACAGCAGAGAAGGGCGTGCTTATTAATGGCAACCCCATACATATAAACGGCTCCAACAGGCATATGAACTACCCCTGGATCGGCAACGCACTATCAGATAATGCCAATATCAGAGACGCCATCTTAGTGAAAAAAGCCGGAATCAATGCGCTCAGACTGGCCCATTATCCACAGGATCCATCCTTTTATGACGCATGTGACAGCCTGGGCATATTACTGATAGATTGCATTCCAGGCTGGCAATTTTTTAATAAAGCTGAAACCTTCCAGGAGCTCGTCATGCGGGATATCCGGCAAATGATATACAGAGACCGCAATCACCCGGCTATATTTTTATGGGAAACCAGCTTAAATGAATCCTATCCGCCTGCCGCCTTCAGAATTAAACAAGCCCAGGTGGCCCACAAGGCCTGGCAGGACAGCACCGACTTTTATACCAGTGGGGATTCCTACTTTACAAAAGCAGCGTGGGATGTTCCCTATGACGACTGGAATGGAGATCCCGGCAACAGAAACAATACCACCTATCCAGCAAATCCATTTCTTATCCGCGAATACGGAGACTATGAGTTTGGGGGAGGCCAGAGCACTTCCCGCAAATCAAGAGGAGATGGACAGCAGGCGATGTTACAACAGGCCTGGAACTTGCAATGGGAACATAACCGCAATCAATTACGCTATCCAAGGTGTATTGGAGATATGACATGGGCTTTTTTGACGGACTGGCTGGTGTAACCAATAAAGTAGAATCATGGGGACTGGCAGATCTTTATAGAATCCCCAAGTTTTCCTATTATTTTTTCCAGAGCCAACAAAAAACAGACAGCACCATGGTGTATATTGCGGATTACTGGGCAAAAACAAAAAGCAGGGATCAGACAGATAACCCCAAAAAACTAGAAAAGTCATTATATATAGCAATGGCGACTCCGTTCAACTTTCCATCAACGGCAAAGCCATTGCAACAAGAAAACCGGACAGCGGAGCAGACAGGCCTTATGGAACAGATCTGGAAAAAGGAGGCCACCCATTCACTGGCGGAGATGCGGCTGATTTAAGCGCGCCGCCCTTTACTTTTGATGCAGTGCCTTTTACGCCAGGCAGCCTTAAGGCGGTTGCCTACGCAAAAGGAAAAATAGCGGCTACACAAACTATTTATACCCCAGGTACCCCCACAGGCTTAAAATTATCCTTGGATGATCAGGGAGTGCCACTAAAAGCAGATGGAGCTGACGCCGTCTTTGTCCGGGCAACACTCATAGATAGCGCCGGCCACCCCGTTTATACAAATACAGCAGATCTTGATAAAACGATTCATTTTAGCATCAGCGGCCCCGCCGTGATTGTCAGTCCAAATGAAAGGCAAACTGAGGCTGGTATAGCTTCCATACTTATTCAAGCAACAACCCAAAAAGGAAAGCTAGTGATTAAGGCCAGCGCTACTGGGCTCAAATCTGCTACCTTAACCTATAATTTGCAATAAAAGATTAAAAATAAATTAAAAGGGTTTTAAATAAGCGCGCGCCCTAATTTAAGATGCGTTAGGGCGCATTCATAAATCATCCAATAAAACAGTGCATTCAGGGAGTAACAATAACTATTAATCTTCTTCAGTCTGGGTATTTCTGTTTTCTAAAGGGTTCACCTTATCATGATTCACCCATACCAATTTAGATACGTTAAAGCCAATCAACTCAGAAAGCTTCAGGTATTTTTCCTTAATAGGTTGTGGCAAAGTCTTATCGCGAGAAAGAATCCATAAATAATTTAAATTCCTGCCAGCAACCAGCGCATAGTTATAATGGTTATCTATGGCGATTACGTTATAACCTTCATAAAAGGGTCCAAAGAACCTGACTTTTAAAGCCCCGATATGTTCATCGCCTCTGAATTTACCAATGCCTTCCACCTCTTCCCATTGACCCTCGACTGTATTAAAGCCACTATTGATGACCCGGACATTTCCCTCCTTATTAACACTGTAATTGGCCATAACGTTATCCAGATTATGTTCAAAGCGGTAGTCTAAGCGCGCAATTTCATACCAGTTACCCAAGTAGTCATACAAATCAAAGTCCCTTACAGGCTCCGCTTTTTTGGCCTGTATTTCATAGACCTAAGGATCATCACAGCTCCCATGGCGATTGTAGTGCCTAACAGCAATTTCTTTTTCATAACCACCTCCCGTTTTTCCTGTTAAATCGGGACGAAAATGTCGTTATCCAGTCCCGGTTTTTCCTTTGATTATTAAATAGAATCCAAAGATAAAAATATACCTAAATGTGGTATCCTGCATGCTAAATGCCAAAAACGCGTAAAAATTAATGAATCGATAACTAAAATTGTCAAAAACCTGAAAACGGAAGGCAGCTTTGGAGTCCTGAACGTTATATTTAAAGCGTTAAATTGCGCTTAGTATGACCTGGCCATCGAGTTGCCGCGGGTGAAGAAGTGAATTTAAAATTCTGGTATAAATAAAGTTGCAAAAGAGAGAATCGTGAAATAATACCCCGCTGTGAGCAGTAAATGCGCACGGCTGCCTAGTTGCCCTGCAATTATTGCCTTAATAGAAACCTATCTAAGGGCGTAATATTTTTGACAAAGCCTTCCCTTTAGCCAATTCGTCCACCAATTTGTCCAAATACCTGACCTTACGTATAACCGGATCGTCAATTTCTTCCACGCGTTGGCCACAGATAACGCCAGTTATTTTGAGGGCATTTGCATGGAAGGCAGGTGCTTTTGCAAAGAAGTCCTCAAAATTAACCTCCAGATCCAATTGATTTTGTAATCCTTGTTTATTGTACCCGGTCAGCCAAAAGATAACCTCATCGAGTTCTTGCTTAGTGCGGCCTTTTTTTTCAATTTTTTGAAGGTATAAAGGATAAACACTGGCCAGTGTCATTTTATATATTCTTTGCCTTAGGTCCTGCATGCGTTAAAATCTGGGATTTAATGAACTTTGTCAAATTTAAATGGCTTGAAGGCTTCAGCCAAAAGTTCAAGTAAAGTTAATCAATTTTATGTGGCCCCGCAAATAGTTTATCAAGGCGTAAACTGATCTCATGCTTGGAGGACTTGTCCAGTTTTTGAGCCAACCCAAAGGCAATCAAAAACTGAAATGGAAGCCATGCCCTGGTGTCTGTAAATTGTTTATATCCAGGGTACTTCGTTAAAAAATGATACAAATGCCAAAAGCTGGCAAAATCCAGTTGCAAGGCAAAAAAGCCAGCTACCAACTGATAATACCAAAAGAAATTTTTCCCTGTGATCATTTGCTCTTTGCCAAAATGATCTTCCCAAAGGTAACCCTTTTTAAAAAAGCGCTTGAGGCGAGCTGAGCTTCCGTGGGCTTCCAGCTCAGCAAGATAAATCAGCGTAAAATGGATACTATCCGGAAAGTCCTTATAATTTTCCACAGCTACCTTTTCTGCTGCATAAGCCTCATCCGCATATCTGTAAGCTGCATATAGGAGATTTTTAAAATAAGGATTTTCAGGGTATTTCTTCATGGCTATTCTGATCCTTTTTATGATTAGCAAATGGTCAGCCTTGGATTTTTCAATTTGCATATCTTCATCCAGGCTGATTTGTAGAAAATGCTCCTCCTCGTTAGGTTCATAGTCAAACAGATTCACCTCTTGTGGCTGCTGATTAGAATCTGATGGTGTCAATGAAAGACGATCCGATTGCTTGTTATCTTCTGGAATTTGAACCTTATTAAAGGCAGATAGGTAGCACGCTTGTTGACTTGATAATTGTTCAAAAATAACCGTCGTTTTTTCAGGCTCAGTCAGAAAGGGCAGTTCTGTTTTTTCAAAAAGATAAATGAGCGGCGTCAGATTGCCGCTATTTAATTTGGAAAAGTCAGGATCCAGTCCGCCTGCAGGCAGTTCACAAATGAACGCTTCCCATTGATCGCGGCTCCATTTTTCAACAAACTCTGGTTCATAGCTAGCGAACTTAGAACCAAGATGGTTGGCCAAATACCGCTCATTTAAGGCAACTTTTTGGCCGGCAACCGGCGATTGAAAAGTTGCCAGCAGCCGGTGACGTTCACCTAAGTTGATAACTTTGTCTGAAGCAAGGATTTTTTCCGCCAGCCAGAAATCCTTAGGTAAGTGGCCATTTTTTCTGGATTGAATCTCCGCATCAAAAATAAGATGCTCCAAGGCTTCATAATCCTCAAAATCGACCATATTGGTCGTTGCTATAAATGCATCAAAATCCCCACAGGGACATTAAAGTCATATTGCACCTTTTCAATCCAGCCAGTTTTGTCATGAATGCCGAAGATAACAAAAGAGATATTACCATTTACATGCTTTCTTGTAATCGTGATAAAGATTATCATCTCTTCTTTTTTCGAAAAGGTGTGGCCAATATAATATCTACCTGGAGCCAGACTCTTTATCCGTCCCGATTCAAAATAAGTCTCCTTGTTGGTCTGCCGTTTTGTTGATTTTAATAGCTTACCATGGGGATTTATTTTTTTTGCTCTTTTTTTACTTGATTTTGAACCCATAAACAAATTTAAGAAAGCTATTTGGTTTAAAAAATAGACAGAATATTCAAAGTTTACAACATAATTTGGTCAAGATTTATTGGTATGTTGTCTGTATGACGGGGACTTAAACGTTATGTCATTGTTAGACAATTCTTGAAATTTTGACTCAAGTCCATTCAAAACAATATTTGAGATGCACCAAGTGGTTGCCACCAAGATCCGAGTAATTGTAATAGGGGTAAGTCACCTGGAATGGAGGCATATCCAGATACTATAATAAAACTGCTGCTTACCAATATGCATACAGCTTTATTTACTGCGCACATAGATGATTGGCAAATAATATCAAATTTGTTTGAAGCGCGTAAATCTTAAATAGTTTATATTAAGGTGACTATACATACTTAAATAAAATATATTTATAGGTTATTTTCATAAGGCAGCTTTTTGGATCAAATGAAGCAGGACAGTACAGGATGGTTCAATCGATTGCGCATTATAGTTTTGTTTACAAATAAACGTTTGTAGTTGAAGGCGTATTTCCATGGATTGGTTCCTGATTATGCGCGGGGAATTGCACCAACAGTTCTCATAATCTGAAATTGACGTTGATTGTTTGGAATGCTAAAATGCTAAAATGTTATTATTTGAAGTTTTCTTAGTGTGAAGTATGGCCGTTAAAAATCATGCTGATTTGCGTGAAATCGACACAAGGATTTAAATTTTGAAAAGACTGATTAGCGTCCAGCAACGTCCTTCAATGGAAAGGAGAATGCCTTGATTAGAAAAGTGCCTGAATGATTAGCCTTGGAGGAGAATGAAATTAAAAATGAGCATGTTATGTGGGATATATTTAAATAACTCGTTTTGCTACACAATAAAAATAATTATATGCAGAAAACTTTACATGTATTTGAATTAAAGTCATTAATGACAATCGTATTATGTGGCTTGATAGGTGTCCTTAGTCATTTAAAGGCGCAGAAAGTGGCCTTTCCGGGGGCTGAGGGCTTTGGGAAATATGCCATCGGCGCTAGATCAGGGGATCTGTTTATCATGTGACAAATTTAAATGACGCTGGAGCGGGTTCGCTAAGGGACGCGGTGAGTCAGCCCAATCGGATAGTCGTGTTTGATGTGGCGGGCGTAATACGTATTAATAGCCGCATTGTTGTCTCAAACAATATTTATCTGGCTGGCCAGACAGCTCCAGGTGAAGGGATTACCGTTTATGGGAATGGATGGTCTTTTTCAGGGGCAAGTAATACGATTTGCAGATATATGAAAATCAGGATGGGAATTGTTGGCAGTGATGGTAAAGATGCCAACGGGATAGCCAACGGGCATGATATGATTTTTGACCATTGTTCCATTTCCTGGGGAAGAGACGAAAATTTTTCCATTAATTCTACAACAGCTTATAATATTACCATCCAAAATTGTATTATCTCTCAAGGCCTGATGAGTCATTCGGCCGGAGGGTTAATACAGGCAGATAGTATCACCTTATACAGAAATCTATATGCGGATAATACGACCCGAAACAATAAAGTAAAAGGCCGCAGTCAGTATGTGAATAACATAGTGTATAATTGGAATAACGGCGCTTATATAATGGGAGGAGAGTCTGAAGGCGATTCTTACGTTAATGTAACAAATAACTGTTTTATTAAAGGACCAGAAAATGGAGTGCCTCCCTTTAATTTAGGTAACAGTTCTTTTCATATTTATGCGGCTGACAATATTTTTGACAAAAATACAAATGCTATTTTTGATCCCTACTTAATTCCTGAAAGTGAATATGTAGGACCGCCTGATTTTCAAGTAAGTCCTTTTAACTATCCAACTTTGCCGGTATGGTCTGCAAACAGGTTATTTGACTCTCTATTGCCAGCTGTAGGCGCCAGCCTGCCTTATAGAGATTATGCCGATTATTATGTAATCGGTGAAGTTAAATCACTTGGATTAAAAGGGGAACTGATTGCCAATGAAGGCTCACTTCCTTTTGGTGCGCCAACTTCCTGGCATTTATGGGCAGGTAATCCTATTAAGGATACAGATGGTGATGGTATGCCAGATGATTGGGAGATTGCAAACGGTACTAATGATCAGTCAGACGATGCAATGAACCTTGCTGCCAATGGGTATACCAATATAGAAAACTATATAAACAGCCTTACGAAAGAAAATGTGCAACCCTATTTAAGAAACCCTCTGGGCTTGACTAAGGACTCCGCCACCCAGACTACCGTGTATTTATCCTGGCTTGATTATACCTCTGGGGAAGATGGATTTTACATAGAAAAAAGAGTAGGGGGGATTTGGCAAGCATTTGATACGACGGCCAGTAATGTAAATCATCTTTCAGTAACTGGGATGGCTCCCGAGCAGACCGATACTTTTAGGGTCGTCGCATTTAAAGATACGGCACGCTCCGGCTATTCAAATGAACTGATTGCTAAATCAAAAGCGGTTGTTGTACCTGTTTTAGATACGCTTACTTTTAAAGCTGATCTTACCTGGCTTGGCAACATAGATAGTATTTGGGATTTTAACAAAAAAAACTGGGTGGATCAAAATGGTCTGGCGGCCACTTTCAAAGACAGCAGCAAATTATTATTCCCAGATAAAGAAACTGCACAGGTGATCGTAATAAATGACCCTGTGACGCCAGGGGATATTTTAATCAAGGGTAATCAGGACTATACCTTTAAAGGTCAGGCTGCCATCACCGGCCAGTCATCTTTAAATAAAACCGGTACCGGAACCTTGTTTATGCAAAATATAAATGCTTATAAGGGGCCCACAGTTCTATATAAAGGGGCCATCGAGTTTGCCAAGCTAGCAAATGGTGATTCTGTCAGTTCCATTGGTGCTGCTGCTAATTACCCCTTTAATTGGCGATGGAAAGGCGGTAGCTGGGTGTATACCGGTAAGTCTGCTACAACAGATCGCAGTGCGATTATAGATGAGAATACAGTTTTTAGTGTTAAGGACAGCAGCGCTGTGGTTACTTTTACAGGTACGCTAAGTGGGGAGGGTGGTCTGATTAAATCTGGCCCAGGTACACTTTTGTTACAAAAGGAAAATACCTATGCAGGCCCCACCATCATAAATGGAGGTGTATTGGAAGTAAGGCCGGTCAGTAGCGCTAGCCAGCAAGAAGATATCATTGATGAGAATCGAGGTATTGGTACCTCAAATATTATGCGTTTGCATAATGGGATTTATAGAACTTCCGGTGGCAGCAATACCATTTATGAAAATTATCCCTTGGATCTTTATATAGATGATAGTACTGTCAATGGATTTGAGCCCAACAGAAACGCAAATCTTACCATGACTTTACATGGAAATGGAATACTGAACTATAAGATCCCCTATCTTAGGGAGCTTATTCAGGGCGACTGGAGTGATTTTTCTGGAACCTTGATTGCCAGCAGTGCAGATAATGGATTATTAATCATTGATAATAATGTGGGTTTTCCTAATAATAGGGTAGTTGTGACCGGTTCTGCCAAAATTGTGAACTGGAACAATAATCAAACAATATCCATTGGTGGATTATCAGGAGATGAGGGAACCATGTTATCCTGCGGAGGGGTAAAAACACAATCTTTTGGTTTTGGGTATACGACTTATTCAGTAGGGTCAGCTGGAACGGATGAGACCTTTAAGGGTGAGATCAATAACCAGCCATATGGCTCAACCAGCAATACAACTGGTGAAACTTCTATTATTAAGGAGGGAGCAGGTTATTGGCGGCTGACAGGCAATAACACTTATAGTGGAACAACCACCATTAGCCAGGGGCAATTAATTGTTAACGGAGAAAACAGTGGTAAAGGTAATGTGTGGGTTGAAGGAGGCACCCTCTCTGGCATTGGAAGCATTGCTGGAAACGTCACCGTACAGGCTGGTGGGAGTCTGTCAGCCGGGGATAGTCTTATGGGAACTTTAAGGCTGAAGGCCAATCTTACATTAGATTCCGGTGCAATTACCGCAGTCCGTGTGAATAAGGGTCTGGACAGTTCAGATAAAATACATGTCGCTGATACCCTGATTTACGGAGGCTTGCTTTCTATTGATACAACGCTCGGCGCACTTACCGCAGGCAGTAAATTTAAAATTTTTGAACCCGACGGCTTTGTTGCGGGTGATTTTAGGGCATATAGCCCTGCAACTCCTGGCAAAAACTTATTTTGGAAGTTTAATCCAACAGCAGGAATATTAATGGTTGGTGCACCTGGATATGTCTTTGCCCCATCAGATATTAAATTAAATACGACAACAGATATACCAACATCAACCAGTAGCATAGCCTTAAACTGGGTAGATAATTCGGATAGCGAATCTTATTTTGTCATTGAGAGAGCAACTGAAAATAGTCAATTTCATGAGGTGGCCCGTCTAGGCCAAGATATGACCAACTACACGGATTCATTATTAACCCCTAATACGACTTATTTTTACCGTCTAAAGGCAGTGGTGAGTAATGCCCAAATGTCAGCGTATAGTGATACCGTATCCATTAGGACGCCTTTAGATTATTATCCCGCTGCTGTTGTCACCTCGCCTAGTCCAACTAATGAGCAACAATTGTCTGGATTTCTTGGCTCAAAGCTCATCTTGCATTGGCAAGGAGGCGCCCATACGGACAGTTTTGCCGTTTATTTAGGAAAAGATTCCCTGCATTTAAGAAAGATGGGAGATGTTTTATTTTCCGACACAGCTAGCATAGCTGTTACTGATATTAAAAGCAATTCGACTTATTATTGGCGGGTAGATGCATTGGGTGGTGCTCATACGACCAAGGGGCCTCTTTGGCACTTTACAACAGGTAATCCGGCTCATATGATTGTGCATTACAGCTTAGATGAGCTATCGGGCGATAGCGCTTTTGATCAGAGTGGACATGATTTAACAGCTACGGTAAATTTTACACCTGTTTGGGCGCAAAACCAGGGGAAAATTAATGGCGCCCTTGCCTTTACCAATGCAACCGAGCAAAATGCAGCATTGATTTTGCCTGCCAACGAAGCTGTAGAATTGGATAGTACCTCTTTTTCGATTTCCTTGTGGGTTAAAATACCCGCTAATACCTATTCATTCGCAGATGGGAAGGATTGTTATCTGATCCAAAAAGGAACAATGGAGGCAAATACAGGGAAATGGTATGGTTTGCAGCTAAAAGACAATAATTTGACCTTTGCTATTGATGATGGTGTTCATAAAAGCAGCCTGAGTGTGAAAATGGAAGGGGCGCATAATATATATAATAATAGCTGGAATCATATTGTCGCCGTAAGGGATATGGCCTCAAAACAAATATATGTGTATATAAATGGTGTTTTATCCGGATCTGCATCCGGTAGTGCGACAACCGGTATCGGCAGTCTGGATAAAGATTTAACGATTGGTAATTCAGTTGAACAAAAACCTTACAGAGATCAGATAGATGATATTCGATTTTATGATAATGCCTTAACGGCGGATGCTATTGCTGATATTTACCATTTGACCGATCCCGCATCCAATCCTTTACGTGTCCAGTCATTTACAGGCAAGGAGATTGGCGGAAAAATTTATCTTAAGTGGCAGACGGAGCATGAGTTAGATACACACTTTTTTCAATTATACCGTTCAGCGGACAGTATACATTACCGGTTGCTCACTAAAGTTTGGGCAAAGGATTATGGGGATAGCCTAACAAGTTATTCTTATGTAGATGGCCATCCTATACACGGAAAAAACTACTATCGATTAATGCAAATGGATGAAATCGGTCAAAGAAGCCTGTTGGCAGAAACTTTGGTATTGTTTGGACATAAGGAAGTATTTGATGTCTTTCCTAATCCGTTTTATGGTAATCATTTGCATTTTTATCTAAAAAACTTTACTGAGAAAAATAAATTCCATGCCAGCTTTTATGGTTTAAATGGTATGCATATTGTATCTGCAGATTTTAAGGTTAATCCACAACATACTTATACACTGCAATTCCCACACAAGCTACGCCAAGGCATTTATCTTTTAAATGTCAGCGATGGCGTCAAACGCATCGAAAAGAAGGTAATCGTAAAATAAAACAAAGAACCACTTATTATCGTCAGGATGTTTTTCATAAAAAATATTTGTAAAACACCCTGACGACTTTATCCACTTTCAGGGCGATAAAAATGGCTGAAACAGCAAGTGAATTCCTGTTAATGGAGATGTTATGTAATATATAGTTTACTAAATGAGTTTAATTAAAATAATGAAATATTTTATATGTATTTTCTGTTTTCCTATAAAAAAGAAAATAAAGTCTTAAAAAAATCAAAATTAGAAGATATTTTATATAAAATTTTAGCAATTATTCAAAAAAGGAAAAATATCTATTGTTGTATAAAACCATTATGTTACATATATTTAATAAATAAATATTTATACTATATTTTCATAATTAAATTATAAAGAGATAGTTAGCAGGATAGTACAGGACAGTTCAATCGATTGCAATTTATAGTTTTGTTTACAAATAAACGTTTGTAAAAGGCTGAACTGTTAATTAATATTTGAATTGATTTGAGTAGAATCTATACCAGTACGCTAAAAAATGAACACATTGATTTTTAAAAATAAACTAAACCATAAATGTGCTATGCTTAAACCAAATGCTTTTGTTGTCCTACTTATGATGGTACTATCTTTTGGCTGCAAGAAAAAAGAGTGGGATGCATTTTATGGAAGACCGGATGATTTAGCGCCCCCTATTTATCAAGTATTAGAACAGCGGGGCAATTTTACCACACTACTACAACTGATTGATAAAAGCGGATATAAACAAACCCTGAATACAGGTGCAGGGTATTGGACATTTTTTGCGCCAAATGACGCCGCTTTTGACGCTTATTTTAAGTCGGGTAAATTTTCAGGTGTCGCTGCCATTGATTCTTCAACCGCCAGAGCTATGGTGCAGTATATGTTGATCTATAATAAATTTTCGTCAAGTCGCCTGGACGATTATCAGGCCTCAGAAAATAATACAGGCTGGACCGAAAATGAAGCGTTTAGAAGAAGGACCGCTTATTATACAGGCTTTTACCATGATGAATCAACGCAAGGTCCAATAGTAGCTATTGCTGATAATCGCAATAATATCTCCACCTCACTTACGGGCAATTATGTACCGTCGGATTATAACAATAAATATATCACCTATTTTAAAGATAATTATTTTTCAAATGCAACGCTGACAGCCGCTGATTATAATTATTTTTACCCAAAGTCTAATTATACGGGTTTTAATGTACTGGGCGCAAGTGTAGTAACACCAGATATTGACGCTGAAAATGGGATGATTCATGAAATCGATCAGGTCATTGATCCACTTCCCAGTATCGATGAATATTTAAAGACTAATCCAAATTATTCTAGCTTCTGGAAGATTTTAAACCGTCTGAACACCAATAATACAGTACAATATATCTATAACGAGGAGGCCACCCAGCGCTATCAGATCCTAAGTAAATCTTCCGACAAGGTTTATGTAAAGGCCTATTCCGCATTATTGTCCTATTCGCCTAATAACGAGAATTTCCTGAAAGAAGGGGATAACGACGGGCAGAAGGATTGCTGGACGATGTTTGCACCCACCAACAGCGCTGTAGACAATTATGTACAGCATACCCTACTCAGGTATTACCCTTCACTGGATAGTGTGCCTCTGGAGATAATTACGGATTTTTTAAATGCACATATGTTTCCAACAGTCGTATGGCCATCTAAGTTTTCTATGACCGTCAACTCTTTTTCCGAACCAGCACGCTTTGATCCGATTAGTGATGTCGTTGACCGCAAAGTATTAAGCAATGGCTTTTTTTATGGAACGAACAAAGTGGAACAAGCAGATATTTTTAGTACCGTCTTTAGTGAAGCCTACCTGAATCCAAAATATACTTTTATGACAAGGCTATTTGAATCTTCAGGGCTGAGTCTGTTAATTGGGAAATCCAATATTCCGGTCAATATCTTGTTAATTCCTGACGCCGTATTTGCCCAGGCAGGCTTTACTTATAATGCCTCCAGCGAAGAATTTAAATACAACGGCAGCACCAATGGGGTGCCCGACCGCCTGGAAAGGATTATTCGTACCTGTGTTTTCTTTGGCAATTATAAAAATGAGATGGATGATTTATCCGGATCAGGTATTGTCAAATCCGGAGATGCTGACAACGAAGGTGAGTATATTAAATTTAATAATAATGAGATTTGGACCTCTGGTTTAGAGGATGCAGGCATTGCGGCTCACGTGGATAGTTCAAAGACGGCCACAAATGGGAAAGTCTATTATGTTGACCAGGTATTGTCCTATTCAGATAACGGTGTAGGTTATCAGCTATCAAATTTAGCCCCAGACGAATCCTCTTCATTTTATTATTTCTGGCAACTACTTAAAAACGCAAGCTCCGTTTTTAATGTCAGCACCAACAGCATTATCGGTAACACCGGATTTAGTACCCTTTTTGTGCCGACAAATGAGGCCATCAGAAGCGCCGTAATGGATGGATATTTACCAGGCGATAAGCTTACCGGGGAACCCAAATTTAATTCCACGAATGTAAATGATATGGAACTGGTAAGAAAGTTCTTGCAATACCATATTCTGGCCAGTCATACAGCTGTTGTGGATGGCAATACCGATCCTGCCAAGTATGATACGGATCTCAAAGATGATTTAGGAACCACCTATCAAATCAAGGTGCAAAATGATAAAGATGCTATGACGCTAACGGACGATTATAACCGGACAGCGCATGTGATTGTTGCCCAGAGTAACCATTTAGCCAGCCGCTGTGTGATTCATCTGATCGATAATTACCTTAAATACAACTAAGAATAACGCCATTAATATTTATTATGAGAATGATATTTAGAAAATTATTGCTATTGTCTTTTATTGGGTGCCTTTTGTGTTGTTATCAAACAGCCAAAGCGCAAGACAAAATAATTGTTACAGGAAAAGTGACGGATGCAAATGGAGCGCCACTTAGTGGTGTTTCTGTTATCGAAATGGACAATGATCAACGTGTCGTACAGGGAACTGCTACTGATCTACAGGGTGATTTTGCCTTATCCGTGAAAAATGTAAAAGATCGGTTGACATTTTCCATCATCGGGTACAAGAGCGAATCAAGTCTAGCGATTAATACCCGAAGAATATTTAATATAAAACTCACGCAGTCCAGTACTGATTTGGAAGATGTGGTGATTTCTTCTGATAACCTGATTGATAACGGCATGTTGCCAGTAAGGCAAAGAGATTTGACAACAGCCATCTCCACAATCAATGCCAAAGAAATGGAAGAGATGCAGGCCACTTCTATTGATCAGGCATTACAAGGACGTCTGGCTGGGGTAGATATTGCTGCCAATTCCGGGGATCCGGGAGCTGGCCTTCAAATTAGAATCAGAGGAACGTCCTCCATTAATGCGTCAGATAATCCATTGATAGTAGTGGATGGTATGCCCTATGATACAGATGTACCGGCTGATTTTGATTTTGGTACCGCTGACGAACAAGGTTATGCAGCCTTGATTAATATTGCGCCATCAGATATAAAGGAAATTACTGTATTAAAAGATGCTGCTGCTACCGCCATCTGGGGCTCAAGGGGAGCGAGTGGGGTATTGCTTATTACGACCAAAAGAGGAAAAAGAGGAAAGCCATCCATTAACTATACTTTTAAGGGTACACGCTCGCCCAGAGCCAAACCAATACCCATGCTTACGGGATCCCAATACTCTAGTCTGATCCCAGAGGAGTATATGAATACCAATGGCATTCCGCTTAATACGCAGACTGTCAATGAATTTAAATATGATCCCAATGATCCATATTATTATTACAATTACAGCAATAACACCAACTGGATAGACGCCATATCCCGTTCAGGGAATACGCAGGATCATAATATTTCCATGTCAGGTGGGGGAGAGAAGGCCATGTATTATGCTTCAATGGAATATTTAACCCAAAAGGGGATTACCCTGGGTACAGATCTTACCAGGATCAGTAACAGAGTAAACTTGGATTATAGTATTTCTGACAGAATTCATATAAGAACGGACCTCTCTTTTACCCATTCAGAGACCAATAAAAACTACTCGGACGGGGTGCGCAATGTAGCTTATTTAAAAATGCCTAATATGAGTATATACCAGTTGGATGATTATGGCAGTCTTACACCTATATATTTTTCGCCAGAATCCAACATACAAGGTCAATATAGTTCCACTTATAATCCTGTAGCCTTGGCAAAGGCGGCGGTTAATAAAGTGGTGGCAGAAAGGATCACCCCAAAATTTAATATTCGCTATCAAATCGTTCCTTCCAGACTGATGGCGACCGTTGACGTGCAGTTTGATATCAATAGCACGAAAAATAAAAGCTTTCTGCCACAAATTGCCACCGGTCTAGGTTGGACCAATGCTGAGGTGAATAAGGCCTATGACGGAGATAATGACGCCTTTTCTGTACAAACTAAATCTTCGCTGGTCTGGACCCCTGCATTTAAAAATACCAAACACAACTTTATGGGACTGATTAACATGATGACCTATCAGTCAAAGAATATTTCTTATCAGGCCAGAACCTCCAATACAGCATCTTCAGATTTGCAGGATCCCTCGATTCCCTCAAGAGTGAATGGCGCTCAATCAGCGCTAAGTTCCAGTACAAAGCAAAGGACAAGTGGAAGCCTATTATTAAATGGCCAGTATAGTTATTTAGACCGTTATATAATTAATGTTGGTCTTAGAGGTGACGGTACTTCCAGACTGGCTCCTGATAATCGTTATGGGTTATTCCCTTCCGTTTCCGGAAGATGGAGAGCATCAGGAGAGCAGTTCTTATCTGATTTAAAATTCATAGATGATTTAAGCTTCCGGGCCAGTTATGGTCAAAGCGGGAATGCGCCTACTTCAGACTATTCCTATTATAGTATTTATGATAATATGGATTGGAGCTTTATGGGGAGTCCGGTATCGTTCCATCCAGCATGCAACTAAACAATTTAAGATGGGAAACAGTTGTCGGTACCAATTTTGGCGTCAGTCTCGCTATGTTTAGAAACCGGTTTTTTATTGATGCAGAAATCTATAGAAACAGAACGAAAGATTTGTTGTTTAACGGCCTTGAAATTCCATCTATCAATGGGTTCAATTCAGTTAATATGAATGTAGGGACTATGGATAACCAGGGCTTCGAGATTACCCTACAGACGCAGCCTTATAAAAGCGGTAAATGGAAAGTCGATTTTACTTTTAATGTAGCTAAAAATCAAAATATTATACGCAAAATTTCTGAGTTCTACCCTGTTGAAAAGGGCAATGTTACCACAAATGGCACCTTTAAAACTTACATGCAGATTAATAACCCCTTTGGCTCATTCTACGGTTACAATTTCTTAGGCGTGTATAAAGATAAAGAAGCCACTTTAGCCAAAGATGAAAAAGGTCAGTTAATTACCCGTCCTAACGGCGATCCGGTATATATGACCTTTAGTTATCCTTCCATCGGCTATACTTTTCAACCAGGAGATGCTATGTATGAAGATGTAAATCATGATGGTACCATTGATTACCGCGATATCGTCTACCTGGGCAACAGCAATCCTCAACTAACAGGTGGCTTTGGAATTAATGTTTCTTTCGCAGATGCTTGGCGCCTGTCAACCTTTTTTAATTTCAGAACAGGTTACCAGGTGGTTAATGGAACAGAAATGAATACAACAAATATGTATGACTATGATAATCAGAGTACGGCAGTCATGCGCCGATGGAGAAATGAAGGGGACGTGACCAATATTCCCAGGGCATTATATAAGGCAGGCTATAACTGGCTGGGCTCTTCCAGATATGTAGAAAACGGCTCTTTTTTGAGATTTAGAACAGCTACGCTGCGTTATGTCTTTCAAAAACCATTGCTACAAAGGATAAAGGCAAAGGCGTTGAGTGCTTATCTGACCGTGGAAAATATTTTGACTTTAACCAAATATAAGGGACAAGATCCAGAGGTGAGTGTAAGAGGATCGGATCCTTTTAGAGTGGCCACAGACAATTCCATGACACCGCCTGTTAAAATGTTTACGCTGGGATTAACCGCTTCCTTTTAAAATTCAAAATTTAGAATTATGAGATGTAGAAATATATATTTAATATCAACCTTGCTACTGATGATTTTAGGCAGCTGCTCAAAGATGCTAGATCAGCAACCAGAAGATGGTATTATAAGAAACAATTATTGGAAAACAAAAGAACAAGTTCATGCAGCCGTTATCGGCGTCTATGCCTCATTAATGGGTGATCCCTCTAATGGTGCAAAGAACCTGGATATTACTTTATTTAAGTGGGGAGAATTGCGTGGTGATATGCTGGCCGCTTCTCTTGGTGCCAGCAGTAATGATATTGAAGTCATGAATATGACTACCCAGACTGCAAACCCGATTGTGGATTGGAGTCCGGTGTATAAAATTATCAATCTATGTAATACGGTTATTGCATACGCGCCTAGCGTATTGGAAAATGACCAGACCTTCACAAAGGACATGTTAAATGGATATATAGGCGAAATGAAGACACTTAGGGCATTAATGTATTTTTATTTAGTGCGCAGTTTTGGAGAGGTGCCGCTTAAATTAGACCCCACTTCAAATGATGACCAGATTGTCCAAATGGCGAAAAGTTCGCAAGCAGATGTGTTACAACAGATCGTAAAAGATCTTAAAGATGCAGAGCCGCTGACCCTGACCACTTATGGGAATCAGGCTTCCGATAAAGGGCGAATCACCCGCTATACAGTAGACGCCATTGAGGCAGACGTATACCTCTGGATGGAAAACTATCCTGATGCGGTGACTGCCTGTGACAAGATTATTAACGCAAAAAAATTTGGCCTTATTGCCAGCAGCACTGCCTGGTTTACCACCCTATTTAGAAACGGAAATTCTACAGAAAGCATTTTTGAAATTCAGTTTGACCAGCAAAAACTCAACGATTTTTATAATATGTTTGGGGCATCATCCAAGGAGTTTATTGCTTCCAACAAGGTAATGGATGAGATTTATACTACAGAAATCAGTGATTCTACCAATGCTCAGGATATCCGAAGTGCCGGCGCCTCGGTTCGGGCGGAGGATAATGTAATCTGGAAATACGTAGGCAGCAATGCCACCAGTATGATCGGAAACAGTGATTCTTATACCCATTGGTTTTTCTACCGTTATGCGGACGTACTATTAATGAAGGCGGAAGCGCTGGCGCAAATACCGGGTAGAGGACAACAGGCACTTGATCTAGTAAATGTCATCCGCAAAAGAGCAGGTGCACCGGCATCTACCCAGGAAAGCCCTGATGTGAATAACTCAGATGAACTCTCCAGATATATATTAAGCGAAAGAGCCAGAGAATTTGCCTTTGAAGGCAAAAGATGGTATGATGTATTACGCTATGCCAAAAAGAACAATTATGAACATATCAGTTATTTACAAGATTTTGTCGCGGCACTTGTCCCAGCAAATATGGTTCGACTGGTAAAAGAGAAAATATTGGATCATAACAGCCATTATTTTCCGATTTATACCTATGAACTAGAAACCAATAAGTTACTTATTCAAAACCCATTCTACCAATAAACCTATCTGTCATGAAAAGTGTTAGACTATTATCAGTGGTTACCTGCGCATTACTGCTTTGTACAGTGATCGTATGTTGCACCAAACCAGGTTGACAAGAACTACCTCAACTAGCCCAAATATAATGGATTATTTAAGAAGCGATTCCTTAAACAGGTTTACCCAGCTTGTGAAGATTATTGATCGGGCAGCCTACGCAACTGAATTAAATACCTATGGTACTTATACACTATTTGCGCCAACGGATTCAGCGGTAAATCGTTATTTAATGGCACATAATATAGCCTCCATAGAAGGTCTTACAAAAGAGCAGTGGCAGGAGGTTTTGAAATTCCATTTACTGGAAGAAAGCCTGCCCAGCAGCACTTTTACTGATGGTAAATTACCGGCCATTACCGATTATGGTCAATATTTGATAACAGGCATAAAAAATGTCAATGGCGTTTCTTCCTATTTTATCAATAGGCAAGCCTTGGTGACTCAGGCCAATATTACGGTTGGCAACGGAATTATCCATGCCGTGGATCACGTACTGGAACCCTCCGTGTCAACTATTGCCGAGTTACTGTCTAAAGATACGACCTATTCTATTTTTACCCAGGCCGTTAAAGAAACCGGTTTTTATGATACCCTAAATGCCATGAAAGATCAAGGGGTAGTCAGATCTGGCTTACGGTAATTGCCGAAAGAAATCAGAGCTACCGAGATTCTGGCATAGCAAACTATAGTGCACTTAAACAACGCTTCAGTAATACCGGTAATCCTAAAAATGTGTTAGACAGCCTGCATTTATATGTGGCTTATCATATTATACCCGATGTCAAGTATTTAGCAGATATCGTCAACACCAATTCACAGTCCACTTTAGCGCCTTTAGAAGTTTTGACCGATAAGCTGGTGGGTGATACCGTTTTAATCAATGACGATTCTTATTCTACCCTGGAAGGGACTGTCTATGAGCCAGGCGTTAAAATAGATTTATCCTCCAGCGATCAATCGGCGACCAATGGTGTATTACATACTGCCCAGGGCGGCATTAAGATTAAAGTCAGGAAGCCTTTTCCCGTTTATTGGGATTTATGCGCAACACAACCTGAGTTAACACGACTTTCGTCCATCTACAGGAAACAAACCTTTTTATTCGATTATGGAGACGGAAATACTTTTGCTGGTATTAAGTGGGAAAAAAGTTGTTTAAAATATAGAGCAGGTGTCAATGGATATTTAGGGGATTATTGGCAGGTCGGCATGGGACGTTCCTCCAGTAATACAGATAATCTGGGGACCTGTTCAGGCAATAGCTGGATTGAATTTACCACGCCCTTACTGGTTAAAGGAAATATAAAGTCTGGTTCTGTTATTATAGACAAAATTCAACTACAATCTCAGTGCAGGCATTGTTTGATTCTGTTCCTCTGACAAGTGCTTTAATTCAGTTTGACAAAAAAATCTCCTCAGTGGATTTTGCTAAAGAATCAGAACTGGCTGCTATTGGCTGGAAATGGTGGGCAGGTGTAAATAAAAAATCCGGTTCCACTGCAGCGCGTATGCTGGGTGTGGTGGATGTAAAAGAAACAGGTCAACATAAGATCAGGTTTGAGCTGGTATCCGGTGCCAATGCGGATTGCAATTTTGATATGGTTCAGTTTATTCCGGTAGATTGGCCAGTCAGACTAGCCCTAGGTTCAACCCTGATGGATCCGTCGAATATTAAATTCAGCTGCTTCCAGTTCTTTAAACTATTAATAACAATTGAATGAAGAAATATATTATAATGATGATGGCCACAATATTAATTGTTGCCTCCTGTAAAAAGTGGGATGATCATATAGCCTTGAACACTCCAGGCTTAAATGAAACCTTATTTGCCCAGATCAAAGGCAATAGTGACCTGTCTTTATTTGCATCATACATAGAAGAAGCAAATCTAGATACCTTACTGAATTCCTCCATGAATCTGACGGTGTTTGCCCCATCCAATGAGGCTTTAAAGCAATTACCCGATTCTATTGGGCAAAACCCCGCAAGTCTACGTAGGTTTCTTTTGAATTTAATTGCCGGTAAGGCCTATTATACAAGAGATGCCAGTAGTGATTTACGCATCAGGATGCTCAGTGGAAAAGAATTCAGTTTGACCAGGGTAAATTCCAAGAGGCCAATTTGACAAAAAGTGATATGGTGGCTAAAACGGGGTTTTACATATTATCGACCAGCCCGTATTGCCACTGCCCAATATCTGGGAATATCTCAATGCCACGAAAGGGGAATATAAGCAAAATGCCTATATCGCCTCTTTAAACTATAGAGGTCAGGATTTAAGTCAGGCAGAAATTGACAGTATTGATTTAACAACCGGTGTCCCTGTTTATAAAACAGGGACCGGCATTGTAGAAATCAATACATTTAAAACGAAAGTATATGATGTTGCAGATGAGGATTCCTTATATACCTATTTTGTGCTGACAGATGCTGCTTTTGAAAGCCAACAAGCTAGTATGAAACCTTATTTAAGGCGCTTAGTGAAGATACCTCTATAAGCAATGCAAATTGGAGTGTTGTGAAAGATTTAGTTGTAAGTGGGTTACATGAGAACTTATCCGCTACGACACAATTCGTTACCAAATCTATGTTCATTTTTCAATAATCCGCTTCGATTGTTGCACCCAAAAGTAAGTAATGGTATAGTGTATGTGATGATTCCCTATCCATGCCCATAGCAGAGAAAATTCCTGTTGTGTATATTCAGGGAGAAAACCCGATCGGCTTTTCTTCTGAACCGAGAGTGCACTAGAAGATATTTTTTACCGTAAACGATTTAACCCTATCACGCGTGATACTTTTACGGATATTTATTGTAAACCGTGGTTCATCCGGTGCCAATTTTTACGCAGATTATGCGACCAATATTTATTATGCTACTTAAGGTGTATTGGGTGGCTCTTAATGATTATGTCAGTTCAGGTCAGGGGACGATGCCTATGGAACTACTGGAAATCTCAATCAAATTGTAAAGGTGATGGCCAATGACTCACTCTCTACAGTGTTGTTTAATGAGACAGGAGTGGTAGAGCCCAATACCTATACAGAAACCTATATTGGAGAATTTACAAATGATGGGTACAACTGGTGCTTTCATACCCAGGGTTATGCCAGATGGTAGCACCTACGAGGTGAATCCTGCAACCAAATTTATCCGATTGCAGGCGCCCTCCAGTAATAGCAGCCTTATAATCTGACACTTGATTATTTGAAATTCGTCCCAGTTTTTTAATTTAATTATACTTCCTATGATTATTATGAGAAAATTATTTATATATTAATTGGAGGATTAATCGGGTTGCCATTGCAGCATGGATTTGCTCAAAGTGTTAAATCCGTCCATCCGTCCATTACAAAACCAAAGGACACCCTACAGGTATCAGGTGTTATATTAGACGTTGTCAGCAAAAGGCCGCTTTATGGAGTGTACGTTTCCTATAAGGATTATGGTGCTGCTATTACGGATTCTTTAGGTCATTTCAGTATTGCTGTTCCCAATATGCAGATTACTTTAATGGTTAAGGCGGAGGACTATAACAATCAGCAGGTAGCCTTAAAAGGACGCAGCTCTATTGAGATATTATTGCAGAAGTCCGGTGCTGCCAGCTTCTATAATGAGATCGTAACACCTTCCAGACAAGTCAGTAGATCAAAAATAACAGGCGCTATGGACGCCATTGAAACAAAGGGCAACTGGAATGCCGATCCCGGCTCCGTTGATAACTTTTTGCAAGGAAAAGTAAGCGGTTTAAATGTAATTAGGCGCTCAGGTACACCCGCTGCGGGAGCTAATTTATATTTGCGCGGCTATAATTCCTTGTACGCTTCAAATCAACCTATCATCATTGTAGATGGGGTTTATTATGATAATGCTACCTACGGTGCCAGCTTGAATAAAGGCTATTATAACAACCCGCTATCCTTTATTGATTTAAAAGACATTGATAAGATTACCGTTATAAAAGACGCTACCTCAACTTATGGCTCAAAGGGCGCTAATGGTGCGATTATTATCACCACTGCCAGGGCATGAAGAGGACCTCTATTGATGTTTTACTCTCCGGGGGCGTTAATTTTAGCCCCAAGAGCCTGCCAGTGATGGACGCAAGCGATTTTCGCTCCTACCTGTCTGAGATGTTACAATCCAAGGGTATGACAGATGCAGATATCTCAGCATTATCCTATATGAACGACAGTACTCTTCAATGGATTATTATAATGTACATCAAAACAATAACTGGCAAAACAAAATATTTAGAAATTCATATATGCAAAATGCTTATTTGAAGATAGCGGGAGGAGATAATATTGCCAAATACGCTTTGAGTATCGGTTATGGTAATAATAAATCTCCCTTACAAAATACCGGGCTGACCCGGTATAATATGCGCTTTAATGCGGATCTTAATCTGACAAAAAGACTTATTGCTTCTGCCAATGTTAGTTATTATAGAAATGAGCAAAATATTAGAAATACTGGGATTGCACCCACGACCAATCCCATTTTTACCAGTCTTGTGAAAGCGCCTTTTTTGCAGATCATCTGATCTCCGCCTCAGGAGTCGTTTCACCACAATATGCAGACCACGACACGTTGGGTATCAGCAATCCTATTGCCATTATCAACAGCGAAAAAGGGCAGAATAATAGTTTTAGGTATAACGGAGGTATTTCATTTAAATACTTATTAAGTAAAAATCTTTCACTGGCCACAACGGTGTCCATTACGAGTCAAAAAATCCGGGAAACCTTTTTTGTTCCCCAAAGAGGAATTGTAAGTGATACCTTAATGAATGACTTACTGGCCAACAACCGGTCAGGCGCTCAGGTAATTAAATTGTTTAATGTCTATAATGATTCCAGGATCAACTATAATCAGCATTTTGGCTTTATCAATGATCTGGATGTGACCTTTGGGTTCCGATATAATAAACTTAAATCTGAACAGGATTACGGATTAGGCTTCAATGCAGCGACAGATCAATTGACCAGTGTCGGATATGGACTAAATACTTTAAGGCAAATAGGAGGTTCGATTGGCTCCACCTGGATGGAGACCTATTTAAATGCAGCTTATGGCTTGCAGGATAAGTATTTTTTGAATGTAAATGCCTCAATGGATGCTTCCTCAAAGTTCGGCAGAAATGTAAATAGTGGGGCATTAAGGATCGCGGATCGACCATTTGGTGTGTTTCCTTCCGCGGGTTTTCATGGCTTGCCTCCTCAGAAAATTCATGGCAAACGCTAATTGGCTGGATCTGTTAAAATTCAGGGTATCTTATGGTATGATGGGCAACGATGATATTGGTAATTATACTGCGCGTAGTTATTATACTGCACAAAATCTATTGGGTATTTCAGGGCTTGTTAAAGGAAACCTGGGTAATGAATCGCTTATGTGGGAGCGTGTCTCAAAAGCTAATATCGTTTAGATGTCGATTTGTTGAATAACCGGCTTAGTTTAACGCTGGATGCTTATCATAATAAGACCAGCCATATGGTTATTTATGAACCCGGACCAACGGTTTCCGGACAGGACTATATTATTACCAATAATGGGGCATGAAAACGAGTGGTGGTGAAATTTCCCTAAATGCGGTACTCGTGAATAAGCGACGATTCAATTGGCAGCTAGGATTTAATATCGCCAAATATACATCCATTATTACAAAATTACCCACCGGGCCTATTTATACAGATTTTGCAGACGGCGTTTCTGACCAGTATTGACAACGCCCCAAATCTGTTTTTTGGCTATAAAACAAACGGAGTTTATAGCTCTGATCAAGAAGCTACAGCCGCTGGTCTAA